>CAWGKB010000001.1:0-525000 GCA_963823135.1 uncultured Alphaproteobacteria bacterium
GATCGGGCTCCGCGACCGCCGCCGCCAGCAGCCGGACTAGACGCTCACCCAGCGCCGCTACGCTCTCCCCATCAAACAGGTCGGTGGCGTATTCGATCACCCCGTTGATCCCGGCCGGCAAGCCGGCCGCCGTGCGTTGCTCGGCGACGCTCAGCGTCAGATCGAACTTGGCGCTGCCGGTCGCGACAGCTTCAACAGCAACGCTCAGCCCCGACAGCTCAAAGCTCGCCGGCGCATTGTTCTGCATCGCCAGCATCACCTGGAACAGCGGATGACGCGCCAGCGACCGCGACGGGTTGAGAACCTCCACCAATCGCTCAAACGGCACATCCTGGTGGCTATAGGCCGCAAGGTTGCTGGCCCGCACCCGCGCCAGTAGCGCGCGAAAGCTCGGATTGCCCGACGTGTCGGTCCGCAGCACCAAGGTGTTGACGAAAAACCCAACCAGATCGTCCAGCGCGCTATCGGTGCGCCCGGCGATCGGACTGCCGATCGGAATGTCAGTGCCGGCGCCCAGACGGCTCAGCAGCGCCGCAAGCCCAGCCTGCAGCACCATGAACAGGCTCGCCCCCGCCTCGCGCCCAAGTCCCAGCAGCGCACGGTGCAGCGAAGGCTCAATCTGTAGCCCAACATAGCCGCCACGATGGCTCGATACCGCCGGGCGCGAGCGATCGCTCGGCAGTTCAAGCTGATCGGGAAGTCCCGCAAGCGTCTGCCGCCAATACACAAGCTGCCGCGAGATCGCGCTGTCCGCATCGCTCTCGCTGCCCAGGACCTCGTGCTGCCACAACGTGTAGTCGGCATATTGCACCGGCAACGGCGAAAGCTCCGGCGCTCGGCCCGCTAGCCGCGCCGCATAGCTGTGCCTGAGATCCCGCCACAGCGGCGCCATCGACCAGCCGTCGCTGGCGATGTGGTGCAGCACCAGCAACAGCACATGCTCGTCGGCGCCGAGCTCAAACAGATGCGCCCGCAGCGGCGGCTCGCTCGCCAGATCAAAGCCGCGCTGCGCCGCCGCAGAAAGCGACCCGGCAAGCGCCGCCTCGCTCACCGCGCTCCGCTCCAGAAGCGGCCGCACTGTTGACACTTCCAGGATCCGCTGACAGGCAATCCCGGCCGTCTCCGGGAACATCGTGCGCAGGCTCTCGTGACGCTCCATCACGTCGCCCAGCGCAGCTTCCAGCGCCGCCGCATCCAGTGGCCCGCGCAGCCGAACCGCCATCGGCAGCGTATAGGTCGCGCTCGGCCCCTCCAGACGATCCAAAAACCACAGCCGCCGCTGCGCAAATGACAGCGGGATCTCGGCCGGCCGCGGATGCCGCCGCAACGTCGGCCGCGCCGCCTCGCCGGCGTCGAGACTGCGCGCCAAAGCCTCGACGCTCGGCGCCTCAAACAGACTGCGGATGGCGATCTCGACATCCAGCGTGGCGCGGATGCGGCTGATCAGTTTGGTCGCCAACAGCGAATGGCCGCCGAGCGCAAAAAAGTTGTCGTCGATGCCGACACGCTCGACGCCGAGAACCTCGGCATAGAGCCCGCACAGAACCTCCTCCTGCGGCGTGCGCGGCGCCCGAACCACCTGCGGCGTCAGATCCGGCGCCGGCAGCGCCCGACGGTCAAGCTTGCCGTTCGCCGTCAGCGGCAGCGATCCCAACACCACAATCGCCGACGGAACCATGTAGTCCGGAAGGCTCGCCGTCAGCTGACCGCGCAGCGCCGCCGCATCAACCTCCCGGTCCGCCGCCGCAACCACATAGCCAACCAGTCGCTTCTGACCGGGCGTGTCCTCCCGCGCCAGCACCACCGCCTGCGCGACACCGGGTTGCCGGACCAACGCCGCCTCGATCTCGCCGGGCTCAATGCGGAAGCCGCGTAGCTTCACCTGCTGGTCGGCGCGGCCGAAAAACTCCAGCACACCGTCAGAGCGCCAGCGCGCCAAATCCCCGGTGCGGTACATCCGGCTGCCGGCGGCACCAAACGGGTTGGCAACAAACCGCTCCGCCGTCAGCCCGGCGCGGTGCAAATAGCCCCGCGCCAGCCCCGCGCCGGCGATGTAAAGCTCCCCCACTACCCCGACCGGGACCGGCTCCAAGCCCCCATCCAAAACATAAACCTGCGTGTTCGATAGCGGACGGCCGATCGGCAAAGATTCAAATAGCTCAGTAGAATGATCGGCCAAAAAGGTCGCACTGAATGTCGTCGCCTCAGTCGGGCCATAACCGTTGATCAGCACACAGCCGGGTAATGCTTCAATCACCCGGCGGACGTGCGAAACGGAAACCACATCGCCGCCCGCCAGAAGCTGCCGTACTCCCACAAGAGCCAGAACGTCTTCATCGACCACTTGGTGGAATAGCGCGGCGCTCAGCCACAGTACGTTGATCTTCTGCTGCGCAATCACTCGTCTCAGTTGGGGCAGCTCGATGATCTCATCGCGGTAAACGGCAAGCTTGGCGCCATTGAGCAACGCACCCCAGATCTCAAAAGTCGAGGCATCAAAGGTGAATGGTGCCATGTGTAAGACCACGGCATCAGGCGCCAGGGCGACGTAGTTCACCTCATGCACCAGTCTCACAATATTATAGTGATTGACGACGACCCCCTTAGGGGTTCCGGTTGAACCTGAGGTATAGATGACGTAGGCGGTATTGAGGTGATGGTGGCGGCTGCGCAATGCGGTGGTCGGTTGGTGCGCGATCGCGGACCAATCGGCGTCGAGCTCAACAATGGCGCCGCGATATGTTGGGAGGCGTTGGCGCAACCCCGATTGGGTGAGCAGCAGTGGGGCCCGGCAATCTTCCAGCATGAAGGCGAGGCGCTCCGGCGGATAGCTTGGATCGAGCGGCAGGTAGGCGCCGCCGGCCTTGAGGATGCCGAGCAGGCCCACAACCATCTGCAGCGAGCGCTCGACGCACAGCCCGACCACGACCTCTGGCCCGACGCCCAGCCCGCGCAGATGATGCGCCAATTGGTTGGCGCGCTCATCAAGCTGCCCATAGGTCAGCTGCTGATCCTCGAACACCACGGCGACGGCTTCGGGGGTCCGTGCCGCCTGCGCCGCAAACAGCTCGGACACACTGGCAGAACGCGAGCGGCTGCGCGGTGTCGTTCCATTCGCGCAGGATGGTCTGCCGCTCGGCACTGCCGAGAATGTCCAGCCGCCCGATCGGGCGCTCAGGCTCCGCAACCGCAGCTTCCAGCAGCCGAATGAGCCGGCCCCCGAGAGCCTCGAGCGTCCTCTGCTCAACCAAGTCAGGACGATAGTCCAGCCGCAGCCGCAACTGCTCGCCCGGAGCAGCCACGAGCGCAACCGGGTAATGGGTGGCGTTGTAGCCGGCGATGTGCGTGACATGAAGTCCGTTGCCGGCCTTCGCCAAGGCGGCCTGGTCGACCGGGTAGTTCTCGAACACCACCAGCGTGTCGAACAGCTCGCCCAAACCGGCCAGGCTCTGGATCTCCGCCAAGCCAAGATGCTGATGCGCCATCAGCCGCGACTGACTGTCCTGAAGCGCCGACAGCAACGCCGCCAGCGGCTGCTCCGGCGACAGCTTCACCCGCAACGGCAGCGTGTTGATGAACAGTCCAACCATGCTCTCGATGCCGGCAATCTCCGGCGGCCGGCCCGCCACCGTCACCCCGAACACCACGTCGTCGCGGCCGGTCAGCCGGCCAAGCAGGATCGCCCAGAGGCCCTGGATGTACGTATTGACCGTCAGGCTCCGTGCCCGCGCCTGCTGCATCAGCGCTGCCGTCAGGCTCGCATCGACCGTCAGCAGGATCTGCTCGGGGAGCGCCGGTGCTTGTCGCGCAGCATGCGGCGCCAGCAGCGTTGCCTCCTCGAGCCCAGCCAACGCCGCGCTCCACGCCGCCACCGCAGCCGCACGATCCTGACCCGCCAGCCACGCCAGATAATCCCGGTACGGCGTCACCCGCGGCAACGACCCGCCATCGCCGCGCTGCCCGTACAGCGTCAGCAGTTCCTGAACCAGGACCGGCATCGACCAGCCGTCCATCAGGATGTGATGGCTGGTGAACAAAAGCCGATGCCGATCCGCGCCAAGCCGGATCAGCGTGAAGCGAAGCAGCGGCGCTGTCGCAACATCGAACCGCTCGGCGCAATCCTCGGCCAGGATCTGCTGCAGCCGCTGCGCGCGCGACGCGTCGTCCAGCATCGACAGATCGATGCTGCGCCACGGCACCCGCGCAACCGGAACAATGATCTGCACTGGCCGGTTCAGGTTCTCGTGTTGGAAGACGGCCCGCAGGCTGGCATGCCGCTGCAACAAGGCGTCCGCCGCAGCCCGCAACGCGTCGCTCTGCAATGGACCCTCAAGGTCGAATACAATCTGGACCGCATAAAAGTCCGGCCCCTGCGCATCAAACAGCGCATGGAACAGCAGCCCCTCCTGCAGCGGCGACAGCGGCAGGATGTCGTCAATTGCGGATAGGCGATCTCCAGCCGCTCGATCTCGGCCTGCGAGAGCTCAACCAGCGGCAGATCCGAAGGCGTGCGCCCGCCGGCTCCAGGCTGCGCCACGTGCCGCACCAACGCCGTCAGCACCGCAAACCAGCCTCGCGCGAGATCGCGCACCGCCGCTTCATCCAGCAGCGCAGGCGCCCAACCCCACGTCGCCCGCAGCCGCGCTCCCGCCGCGCCGTCCAGCGTCAGTGCATTGACCTCAAGCGCATGCGCCAGCGGCATCCCGGCTGCCGCGCCGCCGCCCAGTGCCGCAGCTTCCGCCGCCAGCCCCCAATCCTGACCGCCTCCAGATGCAAACCGCCCCAGATAGTTGAAGCCAAGCTGCGGCGCCGCATAACCCGCAAGCTGCGAGGCCGTCTGCTGGTTCAGATACCGCAGCAGCCCATAGCCAAGCCCGTTGTCCTCGAGCCCGCGCAATTGCTCCTTGATGACCTTGACCGCTCGCCCCAGCGCCGCTCCGCCCGCCAACGCCTCCTCAAGATCAAGCGACCCGGGATCAAGCCGAACCGGATAAAGGCTGGTGAACCACCCCACCGTCCGCGACAGCTCGACATCGGCGAATATCTCCTCACGACCGTGACCTTCAAGATCCAGCAGCACCGCAGGACCGCCAACACAGCCGCGCCGCTGACCCCAGTCCGCCACCGCTATCACCAAAGCGCTCAGCAGCACATCGTTGATGCCGCCATGAAACGCCGCCGCAACACGCGTCAGCAACGCCTCCGTCACATCAGACGAAAGCTCAAGCGTCACTGCGCGCGCCGTGCCGCCAACATCCCGCTCCCGATCCAGCGACCCCGCCACAACCGCAAGCGAACGCTCGCTCAGCATCCGCCGCCACTGCTCAAGCTCCGCTACCCGCGCCGCCGTCTGCGCCTCCTCAACCAGCCGCTGGCTCCAGCGCCGATACGACGTCCCCCGCGGCGCAAGCTCCACAGCCCGACCCGTGGCCAGCGCCGCCCAACTCGCCGCCAGGTCCGGCACCAGGATGCGCCATGACACCCCGTCAACCGCAAGATGATGAATGCTCAGCAGCAGCCGACCCGCAGCTTTCGCCCCAGCGTCAAACCACACCATCTCAACCAGCCGCCCGTCGCCCGGCGACAGCCGCGCCGCAGCTTCAGCGGACGCTTCACCAATGCTGCGCCGCAGACCGTCAGCATCCAGCCCGCTTACATCAATCCGCCGCACGCAGTCCGCAGCGCTGACCGAACCGCAAGGCGCAACCTCCAGGCCCCACGCGCCACCCGCCAACACATCAAGCCGCAGCCGCAAAGCATCATGATGATCGAGCACCGCCTGCACGGCGCCAAGCAGATCCGCCTGCCGCATCCCCGAAGGCACGCTCAGCAGCATTGCCTGATGAAAGCTCCCGATCGGGCCGCCATGCTGCCGCAGCCAATGCATGATCGGCGTCGGCTCCAGCGGCCCAACCGCAATGTCCGCCAACGCCAACGCCGGCGCCGCTATAACCCGCGCCGAACCCGCCAGCGCCTCAACCGTCTGATGCTGGAACACCGCCCGCGGCGTGATCTCAAGACCGGCCTTGCGCGCCCGGCTCACCAGCTGGATCGACATGATGCTGTCGCCGCCGAGCGCAAAAAAGTTGTCGTCGATGCCGACACGCTCGACGCCGAGAACCTCGGCATAGAGCCCGCACAGAACCTCCTCCTGCGGCGTGCGCGGCGCCCGAACCACCTGCGGCGTCAGATCCGGCGCCGGCAGCGCCCGACGGTCAAGCTTGCCGTTCGCCGTCAGCGGCAGCGATCCCAACACCACAATCGCCGACGGAACCATGTAGTCCGGAAGGCTCGCCGTCAGCTGACCGCGCAGCGCCGCCGCATCGAGCTCCCGGTCCGCCGCCGCAACCACATAGCCAACCAGTCGCTTCTGACCGGGCGTGTCCTCCCGCGCCAGCACCACCGCCTGCGCGACACCGGGTTGCCGGACCAACGCCGCCTCGATCTCGCCGGGCTCAATGCGGAAGCCGCGTAGCTTCACCTGCTGGTCGGCGCGGCCGAAAAACTCCAGCACACCGTCAGAGCGCCAGCGCGCCAAATCCCCGGTGCGGTACATCCGGCTGCCGGCGGCACCAAACGGGTTGGCAACAAACCGCTCCGCCGTCAGCCCCGCCCGGTGCAAATAACCCCGCGCCAGCCCCGCTCCGGCGATGTAAAGCTCCCCCACTACCCCGACCGGGACCGGCTCCAAGCCCCCGTCCAAAACATAAACCTGAAGATCAGGTAGGCCACGGCCAATCAGGCTGCCGGCGTCCGCAGCAGCAAGGCTGCGATCAAGCGCAATGTAACTGACATGCACCGTCGTTTCGGTGATGCCATACATATTGATCAGACGCGGGGGGGCGTCGTCGTGACGTCCATACCAATCGCGGAGTTTTCCCAGCTCAAGCGCCTCGCCACCAAAAATGACGTATCGCAATGCAAGCGGCGGCTCGATGGCGGGACGTTCTCGGTCCATCTGCATCAGCTGATAGAATGCCGATGGAGTTTGGTTGAGGACGGTCACGCCCTCGCGGGCGACAAGAGCCAAAAACTCAGCGGGTGAGCGGCTAATCGCGTAGGGCACAACAACCAATCGCCCGCCGTGAAACAGCGCTCCCCATATCTCCCAAACCGAAAAGTCGAATGCGAACGAATGAAATAAGGTCCAAGCATCATCGGCGCTAAAACCGAATAGTTCTTTGGTCGCACCAAATAACCGAACAACGTTCTGATGCGTAACGGCGACGCCTTTGGGGCTGCCGGTCGATCCTGAGGTGTAGATGACGTAGGCGGCGTTGTGCGGCGTGATGGCGTTGGGTGGCGCGTTCGCCGGCTGCCGCGCGATCGCGGGCCAATCGGCATCCAGATCAACGATGGCACTGTGATGCGCGGCAAGGCGTTGGCGCAAGCCCGCATGCGTCAGCAGCAGCGGCGCCCGCGAATCCTCCAGCATGAAGGCCAGTCGCTCCGCCGGATAGCCGGGATCAAGCGGCAGGTAGGCGCCGCCGGCCTTGAGGATGCCGAGCAGCCCTACCAGCATCTGCAGCGAGCGCTCGACGCACAGCCCGACCACGACCTCAGGTCCGACGCCCAGCCCGCGCAGATGATGCGCCAATCGGTTGGCGCGCTCTTCAAGCTGCCCATAGGTCAGCTGCTGTTCCTCGAACACCACCGCAACCGCCTCGGGGGTTCGCACCGCCTGCGCCGCAAACAGCTCCGCCACCGTCGCAAAGCCAATCGGCTGCACCGTGTCGTTCCAGTCCCGCAGCAGGGTCTGCCGTTCGCCAGCGCCGAGAATGTCCAGCCGCCCGATAGCCCGATCGGGCTCCGCGACCGCCGCCGCCAGCAGCCGGACTAGACGCTCACCCAGCGCCGCTACGCTCTCCCCATCAAACAGGTCGGTGGCGTATTCGATCACCCCGTTGATCCCGGCCGGCAAGCCGGCCGCCGTGCGTTGCTCGGCGACGCTCAGCGTCAGATCGAACTTGGCGCTGCCGGTCGCGACAGCTTCAACAGCAACGCTCAGCCCCGACAGCTCAAAGCTCGCCGGCGCATTGTTCTGCATCGCCAGCATCACCTGGAACAGCGGATGACGCGCCAGCGACCGCGACGGGTTGAGAACCTCCACCAATCGCTCAAACGGCACATCCTGGTGGCTATAGGCCGCAAGGTTGCTGGCCCGCACCCGCGCCAGTAGCGCGCGAAAGCTCGGATTGCCCGACGTGTCGGTCCGCAGCACCAAGGTGTTGACGAAAAACCCAACCAGATCGTCCAGCGCGCTATCGGTGCGCCCGGCGATCGGACTGCCGATCGGAATGTCAGTGCCGGCGCCCAGACGGCTCAGCAGCGCCGCAAGCCCAGCCTGCAGCACCATGAACAGGCTCGCCCCCGCCTCGCGCCCAAGTCCCAGCAGCGCACGGTGCAGCGAAGGCTCAATCTGTAGCCCAACATAGCCGCCACGATGGCTCGATACCGCCGGGCGCGAGCGATCGCTCGGCAGTTCAAGCTGATCGGGAAGTCCCGCAAGCGTCTGCCGCCAATACACAAGCTGCCGCGAGATCGCGCTGTCCGCATCGCTCTCGCTGCCCAGGACCTCGTGCTGCCACAACGTGTAGTCGGCATATTGCACCGGCAACGGCGAAAGCTCCGGCGCTCGGCCCGCTAGCCGCGCCGCATAGCTGTGCCTGAGATCCCGCCACAGCGGCGCCATCGACCAGCCGTCGCTGGCGATGTGGTGCAGCACCAGCAACAGCACATGCTCGTCGGCGCCGAGCTCAAACAGATGCGCCCGCAGCGGCGGCTCGCTCGCCAGATCAAAGCCGCGCTGCGCCGCCGCAGAAAGCGACCCGGCAAGCGCCGCCTCGCTCACCGCGCTCCGCTCCAGAAGCGGCCGCACTGTTGACACTTCCAGGATCCGCTGACAGGCAATCCCGGCCGTCTCCGGGAACATCGTGCGCAGGCTCTCGTGACGCTCCATCACGTCGCCCAGCGCAGCTTCCAGCGCCGCCGCATCCAGTGGCCCGCGCAGCCGAACCGCCATCGGCAGCGTATAGGTCGCGCTCGGCCCCTCCAGACGATCCAAAAACCACAGCCGCCGCTGCGCAAATGACAGCGGGATCTCGGCCGGCCGCGGATGCCGCCGCAACGTCGGCCGCGCCGCCTCGCCGGCGTCGAGACTGCGCGCCAAAGCCTCGACGCTCGGCGCCTCAAACAGACTGCGGATGGCGATCTCGACATCCAGCGTGGCGCGGATGCGGCTGATCAGTTTGGTCGCCAACAGCGAATGGCCGCCGAGCGCAAAAAAGTTGTCGTCGATGCCGACACGCTCGACGCCGAGAACCTCGGCATAGAGCCCGCACAGAACCTCCTCCTGCGGCGTGCGCGGCGCCCGAACCACCTGCGGCGTCAGATCCGGCGCCGGCAGCGCCCGACGGTCAAGCTTGCCGTTCGCCGTCAGCGGCAGCGATCCCAACACCACAATCGCCGACGGAACCATGTAGTCCGGAAGGCTCGCCGTCAGCTGACCGCGCAGCGCCGCCGCATCAACCTCCCGGTCCGCCGCCGCAACCACATAGCCAACCAGTCGCTTCTGACCGGGCGCATCCTCCCGCGCCAGCACCACCGCCTGCGCGACACCGGGTTGCCGGACCAACGCCGCCTCGATCTCGCCGGGCTCAATGCGGAAGCCGCGTAGCTTCACCTGCTGGTCGGCGCGGCCGAAAAACTCCAGCACACCGTCAGAGCGCCAGCGCGCCAAATCCCCGGTGCGGTACATCCGGCTGCCGGCGGCACCAAACGGGTTGGCAACAAACCGCTCCGCCGTCAGCCCGGCGCGGTGCAAATAGCCCCGCGCCAGCCCCGCGCCGGCGATGTAAAGCTCCCCCACTACCCCGACCGGGACCGGCTCCAAGCCCCCATCCAAAACATAAACCTGCGTGTTCGATAGCGGACGGCCGATCGGCAAAGATTCAAATAGCTCAGTAGAATGATCGGCCAAAAAGGTCGCACTGAATGTCGTCGCCTCAGTCGGGCCATAACAATGGATCAAACGGGAATTATGACATGTCGTCAGGAAATTACGAACGTGAGGGAGCGAAACGAGGTCACCGCCGGTGAACAGTTGTCTAATGCCGGCTAGGCTTGCGTAGTCGACAGATGCGAGTGCGTTGAATAGCGGAGCGGTGAGATGCAATAGCGAAACGCGATGCGAATACAACTGAAACTGCAGATCCGTTAAGGTCCACTGCCCAGGGGGCATAATGATTAGTTTTGCGCCATTCAGCAGCGATCCCCAAATCTCAAAAGTCGAGGCATCAAAAGAGAGCGGCGCGATTTGAATGATGGCCGCGCTTTCTGACCACGACGCGTACGCTTTATTTCGGCTTAGGTTGACGACGCTTCCATGTAAAACGACGACCCCCTTAGGGGTTCCGGTTGAGCCTGAGGTATAGATGACGTAGGCGGTATTGAAGTGATGCAGGCCGCTGCGCAATGCGGTGGTCGGCTGGTGCGCGATTGCGGACCAGTCGGCGTCGATCTCAACAATGGCGCCGCGATATTTGGGGATGCTCTGGCGCAAACCCGATTGGGTGAGGAGCAGCGGGGCGCGGCTATCTTCCAGCATGAAGGCGAGACGCTCCGGCGGATAGCTTGGATCGAGCGGCAGGTAGGCGCCGCCGGCCTTGAGGATGCCGAGCAGGCCCACAACCATCTGCAGCGAGCGCTCGACGCACAGCCCGACCACGACCTCTGGCCCGACGCCGAGACCGCGCAGATGATGGGCCATCTGGTTGGCGCGGCCATCGAGTTGCCCATAGGTCAGCTGCTGATCCTCGAACACCACGGCGACGGCTTCGGGGGTCCGTGCCGCCTGCGCCGCAAACAGCTCGGACACACTGGCAAACGCGAGCGGCTGCGCGGTGTCGTTCCATTCGCGCAGGATGGTCTGCCGCTCGGCACTGCCGAGAATGTCCAGCCGCCCGATGGCCCGATCGGGCTCCGCAACCGCTGCCTCGAGCAATCGGATGAGGCGCCCGCCCAGCGCTTCGATCTGCCCCTGTTCAAACAGATCCGGACGATATTCCAATCGTAACAGCAACCGCTCATGGGGCGCCACAGCGAGGCTCAAGGGATAATGGGACGCATCTCGCCCAGCAATCGTAGTGCGCAGTCCGTTGCCGGCCTTCGCCAAGGCGGCCTGGTCGACCGGGTAGTTCTCGAACACCACCAGCGTGTCGAACAGCTCGCCCAAACCGGCCAGGCTCTGGATCTCCGCCAAGCCAAGATGCTGATGCGCCATCAGCCGCGACTGACTGTCCTGAAGCGCCGACAGCAACGCCGCCAGCGGCTGCTCCGGCGACAGCTTCACCCGCAACGGCAGCGTGTTGATGAACAGTCCAACCATGCTCTCGATGCCGGCAATCTCCGGCGGCCGGCCCGCCACCGTCACCCCGAACACCACGTCGTCGCGGCCGGTCAGCCGGCCAAGCAGGATCGCCCAGAGGCCCTGGATGTACGTATTGACCGTCAGGCTCCGTGCCCGCGCCTGCTGCATCAGCGCTGCCGTCAGGCTCGCATCGACCGTCAGCAGGATCTGCTCGGGGAGCGCCGGTGCTTGTCGCGCAGCATGCGGCGCCAGCAGCGTTGCCTCCTCGAGCCCAGCCAACGCCGCGCTCCACGCCGCCACCGCAGCCGCACGATCCTGACCCGCCAGCCACGCCAGATAATCCCGGTACGGCGTCACCCGCGGCAACGACCCGCCATCGCCGCGCTGCCCGTACAGCGTCAGCAGTTCCTGAACCAGGATCGGCATCGACCAGCCGTCCATCAGGATGTGATGGCTGGTGAACAAAAGCCGATGCCGATCCGCGCCAAGCCGGATCAGCGTGAAGCGAAGCAGCGGCGGAGCAGCCAGATCAAACCGCTCGGCGCAATCCTCGGCCAGGATCTGCTGCAGCCGCTGCGCGCGCGACGCGTCGTCCAGCATCGACAGATCGATGCTGCGCCACGGCACCCGCGCAACCGGAACAATAATCTGCACCGGCCGGTTCAGGTTCTCGTGTTGGAAGACGGCCCGCAGGCTGGCATGCCGCTGCAACAAGGCGTCCGCCGCAGCCCGCAACGCGTCGCTCTGCAATGGACCCTCAAGGTCGAATACAATCTGGACCGCATAAAAGTCCGGCCCCTGCGCATCAAACAGCGCATGGAACAGCAGCCCCTCCTGCAGCGGCGACAGCGGCAGCACGTCGTCAATCTGCGGATAGCGATCTTCCAGCCGCTCGATCTCGGCCGGCGACAGCTCAACCAGCGGCAGATCCGAAGGCGTGCGCCCGCCGGCTCCAGGCTGCGCCACGTGCCGCACCAACGCCGTCAGCACCGCAAACCAGCCTCGCGCGAGATCGCGCACCGCCGCTTCATCCAGCAGCGCAGGCGCCCAACCCCACGTCGCCCGCAGCCGCGCTCCCGCCGCGCCGTCCAGCGTCAGTGCATTGACCTCAAGCGCATGCGCCAGCGGCATCCCGGCTGCCGCGCCGCCGCCCAGTGCCGCAGCTTCCGCCGCCAGCCCCCAATCCTGACCGCCTCCAGATGCAAACCGCCCCAGATAGTTGAAGCCAAGCTGCGGCGCCGCATAACCCGCAAGCTGCGAGGCCGTCTGCTGGTTCAGATACCGCAGCAGCCCATAGCCAAGCCCGTTGTCCTCGAGCCCGCGCAATTGCTCCTTGATGACCTTGACCGCTCGCCCCAGCGCCGCTCCGCCCGCCAACGCCTCCTCAAGATCAAGCGACCCGGGATCAAGCCGAACCGGATAAAGGCTGGTGAACCACCCCACCGTCCGCGACAGCTCGACATCGGCGAATATCTCCTCACGACCGTGACCTTCAAGATCCAGCAGCACCGCAGGACCGCCAACACAGCCGCGCCGCTGACCCCAGTCCGCCACCGCTATCACCAAAGCGCTCAGCAGCACATCGTTGATGCCGCCATGAAACGCCGCCGCAACACGCGTCAGCAACGCCTCCGTCACATCAGACGAAAGCTCAAGCGTCACTGCGCGCGCCGTGCCGCCAACATCCCGCTCCCGATCCAGCGACCCCGCCACAACCGCAAGCGAACGCTCGCTCAGCATCCGCCGCCACTGCTCAAGCTCCGCTACCCGCGCCGCCGTCTGCGCCTCCTCAACCAGCCGCTGGCTCCAGCGCCGATACGACGTCCCCCGCGGCGCAAGCTCCACAGCCCGACCCGTGGCCAGCGCCGCCCAACTCGCCGCCAGGTCCGGCACCAGGATGCGCCATGACACCCCGTCAACCGCAAGATGATGAATGCTCAGCAGCAGCCGACCCGCAGCTTTCGCCCCAGCGTCAAACCACACCATCTCAACCAGCCGCCCGTCGCCCGGCGACAGCCGCGCCGCAGCTTCAGCGGACGCTTCACCAATGCTGCGCCGCAGACCGTCAGCATCCAGCCCGCTTACATCAATCCGCCGCACGCAGTCCGCAGCGCTGACCGAACCGCAAGGCGCAACCTCCAGGCCCCACGCGCCACCCGCCAACACATCAAGCCGCAGCCGCAAAGCATCATGATGATCGAGCACCGCCTGCACGGCGCCAAGCAGATCCGCCTGCCGCATCCCCGAAGGCACGCTCAGCAGCATTGCCTGATGAAAGCTCCCGATCGGGCCGCCATGCTGCCGCAGCCAATGCATGATCGGCGTCGGCTCCAGCGGCCCAACCGCAATGTCCGCCAACGCCAACGCCGGCGCCGCTATAACCCGCGCCGAACCCGCCAGCGCCTCAACCGTCTGATGCTGGAACACCGCCCGCGGCGTGATCTCAAGACCGGCCTTGCGCGCCCGGCTCACCAGCTGGATCGACATGATGCTGTCGCCGCCGAGCGCAAAAAAGTTGTCGTCGATGCCGACACGCTCGACGCCGAGAACCTCGGCATAGAGCCCGCACAGAACCTCCTCCTGCGGCGTGCGCGGCGCCCGAACCACCTGCGGCGTCAGATCCGGCGCCGGCAGCGCCCGACGGTCAAGCTTGCCGTTCGCCGTCAGCGGCAGCGATCCCAACACCACAATCGCCGACGGAACCATGTAGTCCGGAAGGCTCGCCGTCAGCTGACCGCGCAGCGCCGCCGCATCGAGCTCCCGGTCCGCCGCCGCAACCACATAGCCAACCAGTCGCTTCTGACCGGGCGTGTCCTCCCGCGCCAGCACCACCGCCTGCGCGACACCGGGTTGCCGGACCAACGCCGCCTCGATCTCGCCGGGCTCAATGCGGAAGCCGCGTAGCTTCACCTGCTGGTCGGCGCGGCCGAAAAACTCCAGCACACCGTCAGAGCGCCAGCGCGCCAAATCCCCGGTGCGGTACATCCGGCTGCCGGCGGCACCAAACGGGTTGGCAACAAACCGCTCCGCCGTCAGCCCCGCCCGGTGCAAATAACCCCGCGCCAGCCCCGCTCCGGCGATGTAAAGCTCCCCCACTACCCCGACCGGGACCGGCTCCAAGCCCCCGTCCAAAACATAAACCTGCGTGTTCGATAGCGGACGGCCGATCGGCGGAATACCTCCCCCCGACAGCGGCTCACTCATGGTCGCACAGACCGTCGTCTCAGTCGGGCCATAAGCATTGATCATGCTCCGCCCCCCCGACCAGCGTTCAATTAGATCGAGCGCACATGGCTCTCCGGCCACGACCAGCGTCTGTAACGGCAGGTCTATCGGCAATTCGGCCAGCACCACCGGCGGCAACGTGGCGTGGGTAACGCCTTGGCTACGGATGAGATCGCCCAGCGCCTCGCCGCCGCTTTCATCCGCTCTCAGGATCAGACTGGCACCCGAAATCAACACCGTTGCAATTTCAGAGATCGTCGCATCGAAGCTCGGCGAGGCGAACTGCAAAACTCGCGCTTCGGGCGTAATAGCGAAGCGGTCGATCTGCGCCGCAGCAAGATTGGGAATGCCGCCGTGGCCAACGGCGACACCTTTCGGCACGCCGGTTGAACCTGAGGTATAGATGACGTAGGCGGTATTGAGGTGATGCAGGCCGCTGTGCAATGCGGTGGTCGGCTGGCGCGCGATCGCGGACCAGTCGGTATTAAGTTGCACGATCCATGTGCCGTACGCGGGCAACCGATCAAGCAACGCCGATTGAGTAAGCAGAACCGGCGCCCGGCTATCTTCCAGCATGAAGGCGAGACGCTCCGGCGGATAGCTTGGATCGAGCGGCAGGTAGGCGCCGCCGGCCTTGAGGATGCCAAGCAGGCCCACCAACATCTCCAGCGAGCGTTCGACGCACAGCCCGACCACCACTTCCAGCCCGACGCCGAGACTGCGCAGATGATGCGCCATCTGGTTGGCGCGGCCATCGAGTTGCGCATAGGTCAGTTGCTGATCCTCGAACACCAAGGCGACGGCTTCGGGGGTCCGTGCCGCCTGGGCGGCGAACAGCTCGGACACACTGGCAAACGCGATCGGCTGCGCGGTGTCGTTCCATTCGCGCAGGATGGTCTGCCGCTCGGCACTGCCGAGAATGTCCAGCCGCCCGATCGAGCGCTCAGGCTCCGCAACCGCTGCCTCGAGCAATCGGATGAGGCGCCGGCCCAGCGCTTCGATCTGCCCCCGTTCAAACAGATCCGGACGATACTCTAGCCGCAGGCCCAACTGCTCGCCAGGGATGGCGGCGAGGCTTAAAGGATAATTGGAGGCGTCATAACCGGTGACGGGCCTGACCTGCAGTTCGCCGCCAGCCTTCGTCAGATGAGCGTCGTCAATCGGATAATTCTCAAACACTACGAGCGTGTCGAACAATTCGCCCAGCCCAACCAGGCCCTGGATCTCAGCCAGGCCGATATGCTGGTGCGCCATCAGCCGCGATTGACTATCTTGAAGCTGGGAAAGCAGCGCCACCAACGACTGGCCCGGCGACAGCTTAATCCGCAGCGGCAGCGTATTGATGAACAGCCCCACCATGCTCTCGATGCCGGCAATCTCCGGCGGCCGCCCTGCCACCGTCACCCCGAACACCACATCGTCCCGCCCGGTCAGTCGGCCGAGCAGCACGGCCCAAACGCCTTGGATGTAAGTGTTGAGCGTCAGCCCACGCGCGCGAGCTTGCCGCATGAGCGCGTCGCTGAGCTTCTCGCTGACCGCGAGCATCATTTTCTCAGGCAGTACAAGGGACCGCCCCGGATCGTGTGGTACGACGAGCGTTGGTTCCTCAAGGCCAGTTAATGCGGCGCCCCACGCTGCTGCATCCGACTCGTGGTTCCGCGTCGCAATCCACGCTAGATAATCACGATAGGGAGTCACTGGCGGCAGCGCCAACACGTCACAGCGATTCCCGTAAAGCATCAGGAATTCCCGAACCGCTACTGGCGTCGACCAACCGTCCATCACGATGTGATGATGTGTGAACAGCAGCCGATGCCACTCGGCGCCAAGCCGGATCAGCGTGAAGCGAAGCAGCGGCGGAGCAGCCAGATCAAACCGCTCGGCGCAATCCTCGGCCAGGATCTGCGTCAGGCGCTGATCCCTCGCCGCTTCGTCCAGCATCGACAGATCGATGCTGCGCCATGGGACGCGCACGGCCGGCACGATGATCTGCACTGGCTGGTTCAGGTTCTCGTGTTGGAAGGCGGCCCGCAGGCTGGCGTGACGTTGCACCAGAGCGTCAGCCGCCGCGTGCAAAGCCGCGCTCTCCAGCGGCCCCTCAATGATAAACGCGACTTGCATCGTGTAAATGTCGGGGCCCTGCGCATCGAACAGCGCATGGAACAGCAGTCCCTCCTGCAACGGCGACAGCGGCAAGACATCTTCAATCTGCGGATAGCGATCTTCCAGCCGTTCGATCTCGGCCGGCGACAGCTCAACCAGCGGCAGATCAGGCGCGCTCTTCTTTGTTTCCGCCACCGCCTTGGCGACAGCCGCAAGAGCCTCGACTGTGCGATGCTGGAACACCGCCCGCGGCGTGATCTCAAGACCGGCCTTGCGCGCCCGGCTCACCAGCTGGATCGACATGATGCTGTCGCCGCCGAGCGCAAAAAAGTTGTCGTCGATGCCGACACGCTCGACGCCGAGAACCTCGGCATAGAGCCCGCACAGAACCTCCTCCTGCGGCGTGCGCGGCGCCCGAACCACCTGCGGCGTCAGATCCGGCGCCGGCAGCGCCCGACGGTCAAGCTTGCCGTTCGCCGTCAGCGGCAGCGATCCCAACACCACAATCGCCGACGGAACCATGTAGTCCGGAAGGCTCGCCGTCAGCTGACCGCGCAGCGCCGCCGCATCAACCTCCCGGTCCGCCGCCGCAACCACATAGCCAACCAGTCGCTTCTGACCGGGCGCATCCTCCCGCGCCAGCACCACCGCCTGCGCGACACCGGGTTGCCGGACCAACGCCGCTTCGATCTCGCCGGGCTCAATGCGGAAGCCCCGCAGCTTCACCTGCTGGTCGGCGCGGCCGAAAAACTCCAGCACACCGTCAGAGCGCCAGCGCGCCAAATCCCCGGTGCGGTACATCCGGCTGCCGGCGGCACCAAACGGGTTGGCAACAAACCGCTCCGCCGTCAGCCCGGCGCGGTGCAAATAGCCCCGCGCCAGCCCCGCGCCGGCGATGTAAAGCTCCCCCACTACCCCGACCGGGACTGGCTCCAAGCCCCCATCCAAAACATAAACCTGCGTGTTCGATAGCGGACGGCCGATCGGCGGAATACCTCCCCCCGACAGCGGCTCACTCATGGTCGCACAGACCGTCGTCTCGGTCGGGCCGTAGGCATTGATCATGCGCCGGCCGACCGACCACCGCTCAACCAGATCGGCCGGACAGGCTTCGCCGGCAACGATCAGCGTCCCCAACGGCAGGTCGGCCGGCAAATCGGCCAACACGACAGGGGGCAACGTGGCGTGCGTGACGCCCTGGGTGCGGATGAGATCGGCCAATCTTTGCCCACCACTCTCATCCGTTCTCAGGACGAGGCGCGCTCCCGAGGCCAGGCAAGCAGACATCTCCCAAATCGCCGCATCGAAACCCAGTGAAGCAAATTGCAACACCGCGGCTTCGCGCGAGATGGCAAAGCAATCGATCTGGGCCGCGGCCAGATTGGGAATGCCGGCGTGGCTGACGGCAACGCCTTTAGGGGTACCGGTCGACCCTGAAGTGTAGATGACGTAGGCGGTGTTGGGCGGCGTGATGGTGTCGGGTGGCGCACTTGCCGGTTGCCGCGCGATCGCAGGCCAATCAGTATCAAGCTCAACGGTCCGCAGCCCGTAAGCCGGCAATTCGTCAACGAGCGATGATTGCGTCAGCAGCACCGGCGCCCGGGAATCCTCCAGCATGAAGGCGAGGCGCTCCGGCGGATAGCTCGGATCGAGCGGCAGGTAGGCGCCGCCGGCCTTGAGGATGCCGAGCAGACCCACAACCATCTGCAGCGAGCGCTCGACGCACAGCCCGACCACGACCTCTGGCCCGACGCCCAGCCCGCGCAGATGATGCGCCAATTGGTTGGCACGCTCTTCAAGCTGCCCATAGGTCAGCTGCTGTTCCTCGAACACCACCGCAACTGCTTCGGGGGTTCGCACCGCCTGCGCCGCAAACAGCTCCACCACCGTCGCAGACGCGATCGGCTGTATCGTGTCGTTCCAGTCCCGCAGCAGGGTCTGCCGCTCGACAGCGCCGAGGATGTCGAGCCGCCCGATGGCACGCTCAGGCTCCGCGACCGCAGCCTCCAGCAGCCGGAGCAGACGCTGACCAAGCGCCTCGATGCTCGCGCGATCAAACAAGTCAGGACGATAGTCCAGCCGGAGGCGGAGTTGTTCGCCCGGCATCGCACCAAGGCTCAAAGGGTAATGCGAGACGTCGTGGCCGGCGATCGGCGTGACATGAAGTCCGTTGCTGGCCTTCGCCAAGGCGGCCTGGTCGACCGGGTAGTTCTCGAACACCACCAGCGTGTCGAACAGCTCGCCCAAACCGGCCAGGCTCTGGATCTCCGCCAAGCCAAGATGCTGATGCGCCATCAGCCGCGACTGACTGTCCTGAAGCGCCGACAGCAACGCCGCCAGCGGCTGCTCCGGCGACAGCTTCACCCGCAACGGCAGCGTGTTGATGAACAGTCCAACCATGCTCTCGATGCCGGCAATCTCCGGCGCCCGCCCCGCCACCGTCACCCCGAACACCACGTCGTCGCGGCCGGTCAGTCGGCCGAGCAGCACGGCCCAAACGCCTTGGATGTAAGTGTTGAGCGTCAGACCGTGTGCGCGGGCTTGACGCGCGAGCTCATCGCTGAGCGCACCGCTTATTGGCAGCATGATCTGCTTGGGTATGACTGCCGCCGCATTCGGATCGCGCGCTGCGATCAACGTCGGCGCATCAAGTCCAGCTAGCGTTGCGTTCCAAGCCGCCACCGCAGCCGCACGATCCTGACGCGCCAGCCACGCCAGATAATCCCGATACGGCGTCACCCGCGGCAACGACCCGCCATCGCCGCGCTGCCCGTACAGCGTCAGCAGTTCGCGCATCAGGACCGACACCGACCAACCGTCCATCACGATGTGATGATGTGTGAACAGCAGCCGATGCCACTCGGCGCCAAGCCGGATCAGCGTGAAGCGAAGCAGCGGCGGAGCAGCCAGATCAAACCGCTCGGCGCAATCCTCGGCCAGGATCTGCGTCAGGCGCTGATCCCTCGCCGCTTCGTCCAGCATCGACAGATCGATGCTGCGCCATGGGACGCGCACGGCCGGCACGATGATCTGCACTGGCTGGTTCAGGTTCTCGTGTTGGAAGGCGGCCCGCAGGCTGGCGTGACGTTGCACCAGAGCGTCAGCCGCCGCGTGCAAAGCCGCGCTCTCCAGCGGCCCCTCAATGATAAACGCGACTTGCATCGTGTAAATGTCGGGGCCCTGCGCATCGAACAGCGCATGGAACAGCAGTCCCTCCTGCAACGGCGACAGCGGCAAGACATCTTCAATCTGCGGATAGCGATCTTCCAGCCGTTCGATCTCGGCCGGCGACAGCTCAACCAGCGGCAGATCAGGCGCGCTCTTCTTTGTTTCCGCCACCGCCTTGGCGATAGCCGCAAGAGCCTCGACTGTGCGATGCTGGAACACCGCCCGCGGCGTGATCTCAAGACCGGCCTTGCGCGCCCGGCTCACCAGCTGGATCGACATGATGCTGTCGCCGCCGAGCGCAAAAAAGTTGTCGTCGATGCCGACACGCTCGACGCCGAGAACCTCGGCATAGAGCCCGCACAGAACCTCCTCCTGCGGCGTGCGCGGCGCCCGAACCACCTGCGGCGTCAGATCCGGCGCCGGCAGCGCCCGACGGTCAAGCTTGCCGTTCGCCGTCAGCGGCAGCGATCCCAACACCACAATCGCCGACGGAACCATGTAGTCGGGAAGGCTCGCCGTCAGCTGACCGCGCAGCGCCGCCGCATCAACCTCCCGGTCCGCCGCCGCAACCACATAGCCAACCAGTCGCTTCTGACCGGGCGTGTCCTCCCGCGCCAGCACCACCGCCTGCGCGACACCGGGTTGCCGGACCAACGCCGCTTCGATCTCGCCGGGCTCAATGCGGAAGCCCCGCAGCTTCACCTGCTGGTCGGCGCGGCCGAAAAACTCCAGCACACCGTCAGAGCGCCAGCGCGCCAAATCCCCGGTGCGGTACATCCGGCTGCCGGCGGTACCAAACGGGTTGGCAACAAACCGCTCCGCCGTCAGCCCGGCGCGGTGCAAATAGCCCCGCGCCAGCCCCGCGCCGGCGATGTAAAGCTCCCCCACTACCCCGACCGGGACCGGCTCCAAGCCCCCGTCCAACACATAAACCTGCGTGTTCGATAGTGGACGTCCAATCGGCAGCGAGTTTGACAGCGCGCTGGTATCGGCCACCGTAAATGTCGTGCTGAACGTCGTCGCCTCGGTCGGACCGTAGCCGTTGATCACGACGCAGCCGGGCAGCGTTTCCATCACCCGGCGCACATGCGGAACCGAGACGATATCGCCACCCGCCAGAAGTTGCCGCACCCCGGCAAGGGCCATAACGTCTTCATCGACCACCTGCTGAAACAGCGTGGCCGTCAGCCACAGTACACTGACCCGCTGCTGCTCGATCACGCGTCTCAATCGCGGCAGATCGATCGCGCCGTCCGCATAGACCGCAAGCGTGGCGCCGTTGAGCAACGCGCCCCAGATCTCAAAAGTCGACGCATCAAAGGCCAGTGGTGCCAGCTGCAAGACGACATCGTCCGCCGTCAGTGTGACATAGTTCGTCTCGCGCACCAGCCGCACGATATTGCGGTGATCGACGACGATGCCTTTGGGAATACCGGTCGACCCTGAGGTGTAGATGACGTAGGCGGTGTTGGGCGGCGTGATGGTGTCGGGTGGCGCACTTGCCGGTTGCCGCGCGATCGCAGGCCAATCAGTATCAAGCTCAACGGTCCGCAGCCCGTAAGCCGGCAATTCGTCAACGAGCGATGATTGCGTCAGCAGCACCGGCGCCCGGGAATCCTCCAGCATGAAGGCGAGGCGCTCCGGCGGATAGCTCGGATCGAGCGGCAGGTAGGCGCCGCCGGCCTTGAGGATGCCGAGCAGACCCACAACCATTTGCAGCGAGCGCTCGACGCACAGCCCGACCACGACCTCTGGCCCGACGCCCAGCCTGCGCAGATGATGCGCCAATTGGTTGGCACGCTCTTCAAGCTGCCCATAGGTCAGCTGCTGTTCCTCGAACACCACCGCAACTGCTTCGGGGGTTCGCACCGCCTGCGCCGCAAACAGCTCGGACACACTGGCAAACGCGATCGGCTGTATCGTGTCGTTCCAGTCCCGCAGCAGGGTCTGCCGCTCGACAGCGCCGAGGATGTCGAGCCGCCCAATGGCGCGCTCAGGCTCCGCGACCGCAGCCTCCAGCAGCCGGAGCAGACGCTGACTCAGCGCCTCGATGCTCGCCCGATCAAATAGGTCGGGACGATAATCCGGCCGCAGCACCAGCTGCTGTCCGGGAACGACCCCAATCGTCAACGGATAGTGCGAAGCATCATGCACAGCGACATGCCCAACTTGAACTCCGTTGCCGGCATTCGCCAAGGCGGCCTGGTCGACCGGGTAGTTCTCGAACACCACCAGCGTGTCGAACAGCTCGCCCAAACCGGCCAGGCTCTGGATCTCCGCCAAGCCAAGATGCTGATGCGCCATCAGCCGCGACTGACTGTCCTGAAGCGCCGACAGCAACGCCGCCAGCGGCTGCTCCGGCGACAGCTTCACCCGCAACGGCAGCGTGTTGATGAACAGTCCAACCATGCTCTCGATGCCGGCAATCTCCGGCGGCCGGCCCGCCACCGTCACCCCGAACACCACGTCGTCGCGGCCGGTCAGCCGGCCAAGCAGGATCGCCCAGAGGCCCTGGATGTACGTATTGACCGTCAGGCTCCGTGCCCGCGCCTGCTGCATCAGCGCTGCCGTCAGGCTCGCATCGACCGTCAGCAGGATCTGCTCGGGGAGCGCCGGTGCTTGTCGCGCAGCATGCGGCGCCAGCAGCGTTGCCTCCTCGAGCCCAGCCAACGCCGCGCTCCACGCCGCCACCGCAGCCGCACGATCCTGACCCGCCAGCCACGCCAGATAATCCCGGTACGGCGTCACCCGCGGCAACGACCCGCCATCGCCGCGCTGCCCGTACAGCGTCAGCAGTTCCTGAACCAGGATCGGCATCGACCAACCGTCCATCACGATGTGATGGTTGGTGAACAAAAGCCGATGCCACTCGGCGCCAAGCCGGATCAGCGTGAAGCGAAGCAGCGGCGGAGCAGCCAGATCAAACCGCTCGGCGCAATCCTCGGCCAGGATCTGCTGCAGCCGCTGCGCGCGCGACGCGTCGTCCAGCATCGACAGATCGATGCTGCGCCATGGGACGCGCACGGCCGGCACGATGATCTGCACTGGCTGGTTCAGGTTCTCGTGTTGGAAGGCGGCCCGCAGGCTGGCGTGACGTTGCACCAGAGCGTCAGCCGCCGCGTGCAAAGCCGCGCTCTCCAGCGGCCCCTCAATGATAAACGCGACTTGCATCGTGTAAATGTCGGGGCCCTGCGCATCGAACAGCGCATGGAACAGCAGTCCCTCCTGCAACGGCGACAGCGGCAAGACATCTTCAATCTGCGGATAGCGATCTTCCAGCCGTTCGATCTCGGCCGGCGACAGCTCAACCAGCGGCAGATCAGGCGCGCTCTTCTTTGTTTCCGCCACCGCCTTGGCGATAGCCGCAAGAGCCTCGACTGTGCGATGCTGGAACACCGCCCGCGGCGTGATCTCAAGACCGGCCTTGCGCGCCCGGCTCACCAGCTGGATCGACATGATGCTGTCGCCGCCGAGCGCAAAAAAGTTGTCGTCGATGCCGACACGCTCGACGCCGAGAACCTCGGCATAGAGCCCGCACAGAACCTCCTCCTGCGGCGTGCGCGGCGCCCGAACCACCTGCGGCGTCAGATCCGGCGCCGGCAGCGCCCGACGGTCAAGCTTGCCGTTCGCCGTCAGCGGCAGCGATCCCAACACCACAATCGCCGACGGAACCATGTAGTCCGGAAGGCTCGCCGTCAGCTGACCGCGCAGCGCCGCCGCATCAACCTCCCGGTCCGCCGCCGCAACCACATAGCCAACCAGTCGCTTCTGACCGGGCGTGTCCTCCCGCGCCAGCACCACCGCCTGCGCGACACCGGGTTGCCGGACCAACGCCGCTTCGATCTCGCCGGGCTCAATGCGGAAGCCCCGCAGCTTCACCTGCTGGTCGGCGCGGCCGAAAAACTCCAGCACACCGTCAGAGCGCCAGCGCGCCAAATCCCCGGTGCGGTACATCCGGCTGCCGGCGGCACCAAACGGGTTGGCAACAAACCGCTCCGCCGTCAGCCCGGCGCGGTGCAAATAGCCCCGCGCCAGCCCCGCGCCGGCGATGTAAAGCTCCCCCACTACCCCGACCGGGACTGGCTCCAAGCCCCCGTCCAAAACATAAACCTGCGTGTTCGATAGCGGACGGCCGATCGGCGGAATACCTCCCCCCGACAGCGGCTCACTCATGGTCGCACAGACCGTCGTCTCGGTCGGGCCGTAGGCATTGATCATGCGCCGGCCGACCGACCACCGCTCAACCAGATCGGCCGGACAGGCTTCGCCGGCAACGATCAGCGTCCCCAACGGCAGGTCGGCCGGCAAATCGGCCAACACGACAGGGGGCAACGTGGCGTGCGTGACGCCCTGGGTGCGGATGAGATCGGCCAATCTTTGCCCACCACTCTCATCCGTTCTCAGGACGAGGCGCGCTCCCGAGGTGAGGACCGTGGCAATTTCGGAGACCGCCGCGTCGAAACCCAGTGAAGCAAATTGCAACACCGCGGCTTCGCGCGAGATGGCAAAGCGATCGATCTGGGCCGCGGCCAGATTGGGAATGCCGCCGTGGCAAACGGCAACGCCTTTAGGGGTACCGGTCGACCCTGAGGTGTAGATGACGTAGGCGGTGTTGGGCGGCGTGATGGTGTTGGGTGGCGCACTTGCCGGTTGCCGCGCGATCGCAGGCCAATCAGTATCAAGCTCAACAATCGAGCTGCAATACGCCGCAAAGCGTTGGCGCAAAAGCGACTGCGTCAGCAGCACCGGCGCCCGGGAATCCTCCAGCATGAAGGCCAGGCGTTCCGGCGGATAGCTCGGATCGAGCGGCAGGTAGGCACCGCCGGCCTTGAGGATGCCGAGCAGACCCACAACCATCTGCAGCGAGCGCTCGACGCACAGCCCGACCACGACCTCTGGCCCGACGCCCAGCCCGCGCAGATGATGCGCCATCTGGTTGGCGCGCTCTTCAAGCTGCCCATAGGTCAGCTGCTGTTCCTCGAACACCACCGCAATTGCTTCGGGGGTTCGCACCGCCTGCGCCGCAAACAGCTCCACCACCGTCGCAGACGCAATCGGCTGCACCGTGTCGTTCCAGTCCCGCAGCAGGGTCTGCCGCTCGACAGCGCCGAGGATGTCGAGCCGCCCAATGGCGCGCTCAGGCTCCGCGACCGCTGTCTCCAGAATCCGCAAGAATCTTTGCTGCACCTCCTCCAAGTCGGCGGCCGTGAAAAGCTCCGAGTTGCCGTCGAAGTCGAGGCGAAGCGTCCCGTCATCGGCTCGGTCGTAAACCACAATCGAAAGTTCGTCGACCGGCCCAAGTGAGAGATTGTAGGCAGTGGCGCGATTGCCGGCGAAGCGGAAACCGTAGTTGAACCGCATCACGTTGACACCCACGCCGTAAAACGCGGGGCCGTCCATTCCCAGTTCTTTTCGCAGATCAGTGAATTGGTAATGCTGATGGTCCAGGCTGCGTCGAATCTGGCGCGACGCCTGACCGATGATCTCCGCAACAGTCATGCTTGCCTGAACAGCAAGCCGCACCGGCATTACATTTGAGACCGCCCCCGGAATCATACGCGTGACATCGGTGCGGGCCGCGACGGCAAGTCCAAAAACCAAATCATCCGCACCGGTGACACGATGCAGGAGAATCGCTGTGACCGAACTGATCAAATCAGACAGCCGTGAGCCGGGGCGTTGCGCCAGCGCGCGGATTTCGTCGGCGGTTGTTTTTGGTAGTTCTAACGTTCTGCGAACAAAGCCGTTGCCGACCTGCGACGCGCGCCCCTTGATGCGAGCCGCGCCGGTTGCGCCGGCCAGATAGTCCATCCAGAAACGCCGATCGCGCTCAAATCCTTTGGACGAACGATAGGAAGCGTTCTCCTCGAGCAGAGAGTGAAGAGAACCGAACGAGCCTTGATCGATGGCACGTCCGTCACTTAACTGGGAGTAGATTTGGCCGAGGCGATGCGCGACAAGCCACATCCCATATCCATCCATGATGATGTGATGGTAGCGCGCATACCAGAAGAACCGGTTATCCGAAGCCTTGAACAAGGCGAAGCCGAATAACGGTCCACGGGCGAGATCAACCGGCCGAGCCAAGTCAGATCGCATCCATGCTTCGGCAGTAGCTCGCGGATCAGCCTCGGCGCAAACGTCAACAAACGGGAGCGACCAAGAAAACGAAGCGTCGAGTACCTGCGCAGGACCGTCGGGCATGATCTGGACGTGCAGCGACTGAGCTTCGCTCACGACCTGACGCAATGACCGCTCGAACAACCCGACGTCGATCGGCCCATCAATTTCGATGTATTCACCGATGTTGTAGAATGAATTGCTAGGATCCAGCTGCTGAGCCCACCAAATCCCAAGCTGGGCAGCCGATAAAGGAAACGCTTTATCGCCTTCGACGGCGTCACCAGACCTGCAATCTAGGAGCGACACTGGCGAGGTCATCCCATTGCGATTGCGATCGCGTCGACGTCGCGTAATCTATAACGGACACCAATAAGTGACGAGAATGTCAGCCCCTATTGGCATTCGATCAATCGTCCGGGCGCTTGTCAAGAGAGAGAGAGAGAGAGAGTCGATCGCGGGCGGTCGTCGGCCCAAATTCTTCGGCGACACGCTTTGACAATGCTCGGCGCGCCGAACCTCGCGTCGTTGTCTTCAGACAGTCAACTGGGGATAATATGGCTTAGCTCCGACATCTTCGTTCAGAAGATGAACATCCATTTAGGAGACAACGGTGACCGAGACCCGCCGCGGTGCTTACCTCAAATCGGACGTCAAGATCGAACTGCTGACCGGTCGCTGGTTTGCCTGGCCGCACTTAGTTGCTCCCGTCCAACACGCGATGAATATTGCATTTCGTCACGTGCCCTTGATGCAGTCTTTTGTCGCAAATCCGCAGGTGCATATTGCTGCAGCTAGTGATGCCGCTTTGCTAGGTGGGCCGTTCCTGGATTTGCCGGCAAGCGCGGTGCCTGAGGTCAAAGCATTGCTTCAGGGGACGACGACGCAGTTCGCGGACCTGATCAAGTTTGCGCGCGACTTCAAGGCGTTTGACCAAACTCTCCAGGATGGCGCCGACGGATTTTGCCTGTCGGGGTTCTATGATCGGCTGCCGGAATCGCTCGCGGGCGTCACTGAACTCTCCTACGATCTGAACAACAACGCCACGCTGAGAGTCATTGAAGAAATTGTCTACAACTATCACCTCGACAATCGGTCGGCGCAAGAAATTTGCCTTTCTCAAACGACGGACGCCAAGCGCAAATTCTTCATGACCACACCTCGCGTAACGGCGCCTGTCAACGTTTTCGCCAAAATCGACTTCTTGGCACCGTCACTGGATGTCATTGCGTCGATGCGAACTCAAGAAGGCTCCGTGGAAGAAATATCCAAGGCTCTCGACATTGACGTCTCGCAAAAGGACGTCTTCGATAATTTCTTTACGACCGATCCGCCGGACAGGAACAATCCGCATTATGCAGGCAGCGACATCCGAGTCAGATATTTTGGTCATGCCTGCGTTCTGCTGCAAAGTGCACGCACGTCAATATTGATCGACCCGACGGTCACGTGGGATCGCGATGCGAGCGATGGCCGGTTTACCTTCACGGACCTTCCCGACGTCATTGACTATGCCGTTATCTCGCACTGTCACCAAGACCACTTCTCGCCCGAGCTGTTGGTCCAACTAAGACACCGCATTCGCAGGATCGTGGTTCCGCGAAATAACAGCGGCAACATCGCCGATCCATCGATGAAATTGATTTTGCAGCGCCTGGGGTACAACAACATAGACGTCGTCGACGCGTTCGACACCATAAAATTCGAGGAAGGAGAGATCATCAGCTTGCCATTCTCCGGCGAGCATGCCGATCTCAATATTCATAGCAAACACACGATCTTCGTCACCTTAAAGGGCCGGCGCTTCTTTTTTTTGGTCGATTCGGATGCAATAGACCCGGGCTTGTATAAACTGGTCACGAAAATAGTTGGCAGGCCGGACGCCATGTTCATTGGCATGGAATGCTTCGGCGCGCCGCTAAGCTGGCTTTACGGGCCGTTGCTGACAAAACCTGTCAGCCGCCGCAACGACGAATCGAGACGTCTCTCGGCATCGAACTCCGAAAGGGCTTGGAGGCTGGTGAAGGATCTTGGCTGCGCCAAAGCGTTCATTTACGCCATGGGTCAGGAGCCATGGCTCAGATACCTCATGGGCCTCGAATACCAACCGGATGCCATCCAGTTGCAGCAGGCGCGCAACTTCCTGGAGCGATGTGTCGAGGCTGGTGTCGAAATCGAGCACTTAAATATCAGCCGCGAGATTTTTTACTAGGCTGTGACCCGATCGGCCGTCGGATCAAATTCTGGGCTGGGCTTTTTCGGCACACACTCCAACGTCACGACTGCTCGACGAAGCGCCCTTCATCCATGCGCAATCTGCGGGCCGGATACCTAAGCTCGCTTAGATACCGCTCGTCGTGCGTTATCGCCACAATCGTTACGCCGGCCCGATTCAATGCCGGCAGCAGTTCCTGGTAAAATCGACTGCGAAATTCCGGATCCTGATCGGAGGTCCATTCATCCAACAACAGGATCGGGCGCTTTTCCAGCAACGCCACGATAAGCGCCAGGCGCTTGCGTTGCCCCCCCGAAAGATCGATGGTTTGAAATTCTCCCTCGGAAAGATGCGTTTTGGCACTGAGACGGAATTGGGTCAGCAAGCGCTCCACTTCAGCCGGATCCGGGTCAGAAATTCCGTAGAGTTTCAGAAAAAGATGGTAGTCGGCAAAAATTGCCGTGATCAAAGCGCGATAGTTCTCCCGTGTGCCGTCGTCAACTCGCCTCCGATCCAGCGCGATCTCCCCTGAGTCGGGTACGTAAAGGCCGGCAAGTACTTTGAGAAAGGTCGACTTACCCGAGCCGTTGCCACCGGTGATGAACACAAGATCCCCGGATCGCAAGCTGAAATCAACTGGGCCGACCTGAAAGGTCGTCTCGGACGTCTTGTCCGTGTAGCGGAAGATCACGTTTCGCATCTCAATCGTGTCAAAGCGCTTTGGCGTCTCGGCGGCACTCTGATCAGGTGACTGGGCGGTTGCCAGCAGATCACTTTCGAGCTGATCGATCCTGTCGGCGGCCGCGTTTGCCGACGACAGCATAGGTACCGACTGCACCAAGCCGAAGGACGCTCCGACAACGAACAAAAGGGCCAATATTGCCTTGGCGATGCCGCTATCCGCCGAACCGGCGATGACGGGTGCAATAAACACCACGGACCCGAGCAAGAGGTACATGGCGATTTGCGAAAAGATAAGCCGCTTGAAGTTCTCGGAGTCCGTCTTGATTTTGACATAAGCGGCGTGGCTCGACACATCCATGATGTCCTGGAACAGCTGGTCGCTCCGCGCCTTGTTGAGACGCACCTCCTTGAATCCATCCAAAACGTCGGTCAGACGATCAAACAGCCTATTCGTCCACTCGGCAGCTTCCCGCTGCCCGGACGCGAGCTGCCGACCCTTATAGTGGAATATCGCTGCCGCCACGGCGACAATGATCGCACTCACCGCGAACGCGATGGGCGACAAATAGGCGACATAGAGACCGACGAAAACAACAAGAACAACACTCTGGACGGAAAAGACCAGTACGTTGCTTGCCTGCGTGAGCACGGCTGTGTCTGCGGTAATCGCCGCAACGATTCTGGCGCGCCCTATCCTATCAATCGGCACGAGCTCCGAGTGCCGAACGCCATCCAGAAGGCGCACCCGCAGTTTGTGCACGATCGATTCGATTTCGACCGTCGCCGTAATGAGAATGTAGTTTTGCGTTTTTATGAAAAGCAGCAGGGCTACTAAAAAAAGTCCCGCTGCCCAAAGGCTGGGTTTTTCCTCGCTGCTCGCGGCCTGTGCTCCAGCATTGATAGCCGCCAGGAGCGCCGCGTTGCTAATGCCTCCGAGCGCGGACATGAATATCAATCGGGTCAGCGAGCCGTGCATCTCACGACGCACGAGTTGGATGAAAGTCATAGACCTGTTGCCATCCTTTGGCGCCGCCCAACGTTGCCGGCCATGCGGTCGCGGCGAACGCGCGCGGCCGTAGTTTCAGGCGTCAGCAGCAAGCGTATTGCGCAATAGTCCAGCGCGGACAGCGATAGCACGCGTTCGACGCTTTTTGCAGTCTCAAGCCGACCTGCCGCAATTCCTTCGGATGAACGACGGTCGGCCCGCCCCGGCCGGGGTCGGGGACGGTGCGGCAGTGTGCCGATTAATCCGCTAATTGACCTAATGGGGAAAGACGATAACCTCACCGCGACCTCAAAAATCGGCACGCCATATCGTTTCCAGCAGAGAATATCAAATTTCAATCGCGGGTCCGTTTATGACGCATGCAAGCGCTCATTGTTGGCACAACGGGGAAATTCGAGATCGAGAACAAGGAGCGCCCTCGGTGGCCAGCATCTCATTCCACCTCGGGACTGGTGTATTTGACGGGATGATGGCCTACTGGAATCGCGACCACTACTATCTGCATCGTGCAGAAGATCATCTGGTTCGGTTTCGTCAAGGAGCGGCCTGCATGGGGCTCGTCGTCCCGTGGTCAGTCGAGGAGCTATTGGCAGGTATTGTCGACCTCTTGAAACACGAACCGGAGGGCACGCAATATATCCGTCCGATTGCATTCAGGGGCGGTCCGGAATTGTGGATCACTGGTTCGGAAGGTCGTCCGGTCGACGTCAGCATATTCACCGTCCGCACTGAGACACACCGCAATCTCGACGACCCGATCAGTTGCGAAATCTCCCCGATAGAACGGATATCAAGCCGCTCAATTCCGGGTCACATCAAGGTCAGCGGAGCCTACGTCAACAGCTTCTATGCTCGCAAGGCCGCGGAAAAATCCGGCCACAGTGACGGACTAATGTTCGACCGCGACGGTCATCTCGCCGAGGCGTCGGCAGCCAACGTATTTCTGATTATGAATGATCGGCTGATTACCCCGCGAGTGAAACCAGACGTCTTTCCCGGTATTACGCGTCGCGTTTTGCTGGAGATCGCCCGCGAAAGCGGAATCGATGTGCAAGAAAAGGAGCTGCGGCGGGAAGACCTTGCCGGCGTCGACGGCGCATTGCTTTGCTCCACTCTGATGGAGATCCGAGGGATTTCACAGCTCGGCAATCGTCCGCTGCCGACCATCGAACTGCCGCTTTATCGGACGCTCGTAAACTCCTACCGCACTCTTACGCATCAGTAAGATTGCTGGAGACTACAGGGTCCGGATCGCAGCTGCACATTGTTCTGACGGCGGCCTTCCGCTGTGCCGCGTCAAATTGCGGGAGGTTGTCGTGGCTGGCTTCGCATCATCGTTCTCCACGATTTGGCGCTTAGTTATTCCGTACTTTCGTTCTGACGATCGTCGCAGAGCTTGGGTCTTGCTTGTCGCAGTGATCGCGATGGAGCTTGGCGTCGTTTGCGTAACCGTTCTCCTGAACCGTTGGTACAACGGCTTTTACAATGCGTTGCAGGACCGCAACTGGGAGATTTTCGTCATTCAGGCCGGCTATTTTTGCGGCATCGCCATCAGTGCGACGCTGCTGAATGCCTACAAGGTCTATCTGAATCAATGGCTGGAAATCCGCTGGCGCCGCTGGCTGACGAAAATATATCTGCGCCGTTGGCTGCACAGTGCAACGCATTATCGGATGCAACTTACTCAACCTACGACCGACAATCCGGACCAGCGGATCGCCGAAGATATAAAGTTATTTATCGAGCAGACCCTGACCATCGGCCTTGGACTGCTCAACTCGATTGTTTCATTTGGCTCGTTCACCGCCATCCTCTGGGGCCTTTCGGAAGGGGCGCCGCTGCATTTGGCGGGGACTACTTTCGCAATACCAGGCTATTTGGTATGGGCAGCGATCGTTTATGCCGTTGCCGGTACCGCGATCAGCCATTGGATCGGAAAGCCTCTCGCGCCCCTCAACTTTGCCCAACAACGCTACGAGGCCGATTTCCGATTCAACCTCGTGCGCATCCGCGAGAACTCTGAGCAGATTGCGCTTTTGGGCGGCGAAACCGTTGAGACCGATCGCCTGAATGCACGCTTCGACAGCGTGGTGACAAATTGGCACCGCATCATGTCGCGGCAGAAGCGACTGGCTTTCTTCACCGCAGGTTACTCTCAAGCGGCGATCATATTTCCGTTCATCGTCCTTAGTCCGGCATACTTTAGCGGCGCCATGCAACTCGGCGGTCTCGTTCAGACGGCGGCCGCGTTCGGGGCCGTGCAAGTCGCGTTGTCATTCTTCGTCAACATCTATCCAACCTTTGCGCAGTGGCTCGCCGTCATCGCCCGGCTGAATGGCTTTGAACAATCTGTCGAGGCGGCGAGCGCGGTCACAGCCGCTGCCGCCCCATCGCGGGTCGATGTCGTTTGGCACCCCGCGACGTCTGAACTGGCCGTAACGGGACTCGCGGTTCAGCTACCGGCGGGCACACCTCTGATTGCTGCGGAAGACCTGGTCATAAAAACTGGCGAGCGCACTTTGATTACCGGGCCTTCCGGATCTGGAAAGTCCACATTCTTTCGAGCAGTCGCCGGTATCTGGCCGTTCGGTACCGGCACGGTCACCGTGCCACGCGGCGCCAAGTGCATGGTACTGCCACAGCGGCCGTACTTTTTCTTAGGCTCTCTCGAGGAGGCAGTCGCCTATCCGTCCGACCGCGGCACCTTCGAATTGGCTTACATCGCCGAGGTGCTGACAGCCGTTAGATTGCCGGCGCTCGCGGTGAGGCTGTCCGACGAAGCTCATTGGAACCAGATATTGTCCCTGGGTGAGCAGCAGCGTCTGAGCATTGCTCGCGCCATACTTCACGCACCTGACTATCTCTTTCTCGATGAGGCGACATCCTCGCTCGATAAATCGTCTGAGGCCATGCTCTATTCAACGCTGCTGCAATATCTTCCGAACGTGACGATCATTTCGATCGGCCACCGCTCGACATTGGCGGCTTTTCACAATAGGCGGCTGATGGTTCATCCGGAGTTTGATGGACATCGTATTCGCGATACCGAATCCGAAAACACGGACAAGCAATCGATGGAGCCGCATGACCAACGATAAACGATCCAAAGCTCTTTCGTAGCTAGTTTCGTCTTTCACTGTTTCTTGCCGCGTCATCGCACTGCAGAGTGCCCAAAGGCTTCTTGCTAAGGCGAGACTGATGGAATACACTTTCAAAGAAAACTGCGACAAGGTAGAGAGCGACGATGTCTTTTCCAATTTGCGAAGATTCGAAGATGGAAGATTCGAAGGTGAGCGTTCGGCTTGGGGCGTGGGAAGCACCGGCTTTCACAGAAACAAAGATCGCGGCCGCAACACATCCAACTACTGGCAGCGAATGCGCGCCGCAGGCCTTATACCCGCAATCGGTAGAACCGCCGCCTTCGCCGGCCGCACCCGCAACGAAGTTTGGTTTTTCCCTGGAGTGGGCATTCCCACTATCCAGCCGCGTCGAAAAATAAACCGCTTCAACGCCGCTTGTCGGGCTCAGTGGGCTTGGATTGGCCATGTTACCGATTGGCCACTTCTATCCAGTTCAAAAAACGAGCGGCGGCGATACCTCGCGCAAAAGCATAATGATATTCTTCCTCGATGTCCGACCGGTGCCAAGCGCCGGAGGGCCAGTTGCGGATTGCGCGCTCGAGCCGGGCAAGATCGAGACACCGCTGTGCCAGCTGGCTCTGGGAAAGCTGAGCGAGTTCCGCTTCAAACTGGTGGCGCCGGCGGTCAAGTTTCTTGTACCAGTCGGCCGACTGAAGGCCGCGCCTGCGATTGCACACGATCGCCTCCGGAAGCAGCCCCCACATGGATCGGCGGATGAGCGATCGGTCGATATCTTCGACAAGATATTGCTCGGCTGGAATGCCGAAGCAAAACGAGATTACATCGATGTCGGCAGTAGGGTCGCGGGATTCCACACCGGTAACGGCCTTCTCGGCGGCAAGCCAGTCGCCGATATACTCGACGGATGCGAGCGCCTTGGCCCGTTGACCAGGCCGCGATCTATAGAGAAAATCGTGGCCTAGCCGTTGCGCCCGCGCCTCCACGTCCATTTCGACTGCGAAATCGGCGCGGATCGCGGAGTGATGGGCCCAGGGCGCTACGCTTCGCCGCTGCGAGAGCCATCGCGCCATCCGGTCCGGCAGTACCGGCTCGACGATAAGCTTGTGAAAAGCGGACCATCGGGAATAAGGCGAGCGTCGATAGAAAAGCCGCCATTGCCGAAATACCGTGATGAGTCGTCCGGCTAACAGGTGACCGGCCGTCTGCGGCCAACCGTCCCAGCTTATCGTTACATTTCCGAAGAAGCCGCCGAGGAGTACACGCCGCCCTTGCGACCGTGCACTGCGCTGAATTGCCAGTATCCAGCCAAGCGCCGTCGGATTGCGCACGGGGCCCTCCAGCGCCACGAAGAACTTCTCCAACTCGGCGAAATCGTCGCAGGCATCGTTGCGGATATACGTTACGTCGATGTTCCCGGCCAAGCTTCGTATTGCTTCGACATAGGGTGTTTCATCGGCATAGCAACTTTCCGTGACGGCACCGTCGAAGTCCGCGCGGGGCACCTGGGTAAAGGCGACAAGTCTTTTGTTTTTCTCACCCAGCGCGCGTGCCGCAAGGATTGAAACCGACGACGAATCGAGCCCGCCGCTGAGATGACTGCCAATTCCGTGCGCGCTGCGCATCTGCCGCCGCACCGATCGATCGAGGCATTCGCGCAAACCATCGGCATAGGCTTGGTCGGACGATAGCCGAATCGGTTTGATCGCCGCAGGCGACCAATAGTGATACAGCTGCATCATCCCGTCGCAAGTCACCTTCGCAACATGCGCCGGAGGGACGCGAAAAATATGCTGATAGTAGGTCGCCGAGTGGTCGGCGTGATTGAGCACCAGGAAATCAGCAAATTTCTGTTCGTTCAATAGGCGCGGCACGTCCGGCAGGGCAAACAAGCCCTTCGGCATCGTGGCGAAGGCAAAAAATTGCTGGCTTTTGTACCACGTCACGACATTGAGCCCTAGGTGATCGCGGGCCAAGGTCAGGGATTGGCTGCGCGGATCCCAGATCGCGACCGCGAACGGACCTCGTAACCTCACCCAAATTTCATCACCGACCTTTTCCCAAGCTGCCAACAAGATCCGTGAATCCGGCCAGGTCACAGCGTCATGCGGCGTCACTCCGGCTGCCGTAAGGATATCCTCACGATTATCCAGACGCAGGTCAGCGGTTATGATCGCCCCGCTCAAACCGCGAAGCGGCTGGTCGTCGAAATAGTCTTCAGGCGTTATGCGCATCAGCACGTGGACAAGGCCGACATGATCTGCAACGGCGACCGCCGATCGGTCGGGCCCATGCGCGCGAAGCGCGTTGGCGACGCGCTCTAGATCGCGACGCACGACCTCCTGTCCATCAAAACGCAATTGCCCGGCAATACCGCTCATGCAGCGCCTAGGACATACAAATCTCGCTACCACACTAAGTTAGCCGGGCGAAACGCGAGACATCGACACCGCCGGCGATGACGTCTCGCCCGACCTCGATCCATGCATGTGTCAACAACGCACCTTGATTGTCAGCGACTCCAAGACAAAGGCGGCTTACAATACCGCGGCGCCGCAGCATCGCGTGCACCGCGAGTGCGCGCGGGAGGTGCAGGGCCTTCATCCGTGATTTCCTTGCCATCGTTTCAACCGCCCACGCTGTCCAATGGGCTTCGTCAGTTGCAAATCGTCTGATACGGCGGAGCGGCCGGTTAGCCCAGGCAAAAATCTTTGCCGAAGGCAGCACACGCACCGCCAATCGAGCGAGGATCAGCGTGAGCATCGCCTCACGCAAATAAGCACGGCGCATTGCTTTCGGCTTCATGGCACGACAGATGAATCGACGACCCGCAATAGGCGGCGCTCCACCAGCTTGTCGAGGAACACCGTCACATCGCGGGTGACGATTTCGGTGTCAACCTCATGGCTTTGTGCGAGCACCTCAATGATTTCGCGGACTCGACGTGGATGCTGGAGCAAATTCCAAATCTCCATGCCCGCCTGGTTCAATTTGAAGTATGAACCAGCTCCGACGCTTAGCAGAATCACGGTCTGCTCAACGGTCGTCGAAATAAGTTCGCAATCCCGCGCCAGGATCGTATCGGCCGTCACCGAGCGGGCCTTAGGGCCCCGCCGGAAACTCGCGTAACCCGGCCACCTTGGCATCGAGACACTCGGAAATAGTGTGTGACATAGTGTGCCTCTTGATTTTACCGGACAAAAGCAGGCAGTAAACAACGTGTGCCGTCTCGACCGCAAAAGGGCCCGAAGAGCTTGCGGCGCCACCAACCGACGATCTGTCATTGCGCAGCCGCTTGGCAGCGGCGGCCTGTCTATGATAATTATGGAACTTGAATGGCGCCGACGTTTGGGGCCGCGAACGGCTTTGCGCTTCAGCCGATATGACTCGGCCGACGTGACCCGGGTTTTTTCCGACACAACTGACCCGAAAGGATTTTGAAATGGCAAAGCAACCAAGTGCGCCAGAGCCAAGTGCGTCAGAGCCAAGTACGCCGGAGACGGAGACTGGTTCAAAATCGACATCGTCGGTGCCCGCGACGGTGCCGCCGGAGCATCGCGAAGAGATGGCCAACAAACTGGTTGACCGGTTCGCCATTTGGGCGGGAGCGGCCGGGGTCCTTCCGATACCTTTGGTTGACCTAATCGCGGTCGGCGGAGTTCAGCTCCAAATGCTGCGCCGTCTTTCGCAAATTTATGGCGTGCCGTTCTCCGAGAACCGCGGCAAGTCCCTGATCGCCAGCCTCGCGGGCGCGCTCATTCCGACCACCAGCGGTATCGGCGCCGCCAGCGTGCTGAAGGCGGTCCCGGTTCTCGGCACGGCCCTGGCCTCGTTCGTGATGCCGGTTCTCTCCGCCGGCGCGACCTACGGCATCGGCAAGGTCTTCATCCAGCATTTCGAGTCGGGTGGCACCCTGCTTGATTTTAACCCGCCGGACTATCGTGAGTTTCTTAAACGTCACAGAGAAACCTGGGAGAAACGGTCGACAAGGTCTGATGCATCCTCCCCCAGCCGCCCCAACGCTACGTCCGGTGCCACACCGGCGAACTCCTAACGAAACGGACTGGTGGCGCGGACCAACCAAGCAAGACCGCGCCTTCCCTTCAAACCGACCGCCATGAGCGGAGGCACGATAGCGGATGATCGAGGCGATCATCTACATCTCCATATGCGTCCTGACGGGGCTCTGCGGGAGTCGACGTCGATTGGGCTTTTTCGGGACGTTTTTGGTTGCGCTCATCATCACTCCGCTCGTCGTGCTCCCTGTGCTGTTTTTGACCGGCTCATCATCTCGTGTCGCATCGCGCCAGCTTGAAGAGAGCAAGCATGGGGGCGAGACCCGACGAGCGCCATCTTGACGGACCGGACTTGCACACCCGTCAACTACGCACCCGTGAAGGCCGCTTTCTCGCGCAACAACCGACGGAGAACGGGCGGTGATTAAATATCCGTGGTCGCGCAGCACTCCACCGCGAGAGCCGAAGCGCGGATTCAGCGGCTTCATCAGCCGCCATCTGGCCGGCGCCTCGGTGGGGCTGATGGTGGTGCTGCTGCTTTTCTTTGTCCTCTATCCTTACATGCTGATTACGGTGCCAAGCGGCGAGGTCGGCGTGCTTTGGAAGCGATTTAGCGGGCCCGGTATCGGATGCTGGTGCATCCTCCCGCGAGGTACCGTCCTCAATCCTTTGGAACTACGGGACGAAGGTCTTCACATAATTTGGCCGTGGGACAAGCTCTTTCTTTATGACCTACGACTGCAAACAACTACTGAAAAAGGTACTGCTATTTCCTCGGACGGCGTAAGCGTAACCGCCGAGATCAATGTACGATATCAACTCAACCATCAGTCCGTCGCCGTTCTCCACAAATTCATCGGGCCGGGATATCTGAAGTCGCTTGTGCTTCCCGAAATCGGAAGCCAAGTGCGGCAAATCGTTTCCACGTACCGAGCGCAAGACGTTTATATTTCACGCGACGAAATTCAGAATAGGTTACGAGCGGCGACGCAAAATAGTCTTGGTGAACACCTAAATGCCTTATATCAACCGGAGGCAAGCGAACAGGACAACCCGGAAAGGTATAAAGACGACCTAGCGCGCTCGATCAAAATTCTAGATACGCTTATTCTCAGTATCGAGCTCCCGCCCTCAATTGTTTCGGCCATCAATCGGCAGACTGAACAGTACTATCAAATACGGGAATACAAATATCGCGCTGAACGCGAAACGGAGGAGTCAAAGCGCAAGCTGATCGAGGCGAACGGCATAGCAGCGTTCCAGCGAACTGTCAGTCAGGGCATATCCGAATCCTACCTCCGTTGGCGCGGAATCGAAGCCACACTGGCGCTTGCACAGTCTTCGAATTCGAAAATCGTTATCATCGGTAACGGAAAGGACGGACTACCGATAATTCTCGGCAATGTTGACAGTTCTCCATCGTCAAGCGCAGGACCAAAAGCGGGCGATGGCCCCGCTCCGTCATCGTCGGGAACCTCACCTACAACTCCCTCCTCACCGAGAGAAACACCGGCGGCCGAAACTCAGTCCGCTAGCCCCTCGTCAACGCCCGAAACGCCCCCGCCGGGTTCTTCACCAACAAAGCCCGGAGGAGCACCTCCGACTGCGGCGCCGAGCTCGCCTAGATCTGACTTGTTCGCTCCCGACAAAAGCTCAGCCGAGAAGCCAAGGTCAGGGTCGGATTCGTCCGACATTGCGGCAATTCTTTCCCGTCTATACGACGCCTTACGCACAGCCGGATCCGCAGTGGTTTCCGAGAGGGACTCAGGTCCGAAATAACGCCCCGACTTACATCGTCCGTGAGCGGCGCCGTCCCATTTCAGCTGTATCCTAACTGCGCACAGAATTGTTGGGTTCCACAATACAATCTGCATCCCTATGGAGCCGCCATCACGTCGCCTGCGCCGCGAAGAAACGCCAACGCCAGGAGATATTCAGATACGCCGAATCTAAGCTCCACAACTCGACCGTTGCACACAACGGCCCGCTGATCGGTCAAGCTGACCTCCACATCGTGATGATCGAGAAACAATTGATCAAGCGGATACACCGCTTTGTAGACGGCCTCCTTGGCAGCGAATAGCAATCGTCCTTGGCACGGATCTTCATCGAGTTTTGCGCGCTCTCTTGGGGTCGCAACCATCTCCAGCACCTCGGGCGGCAATGATTCGGCAGGCTCGATATCTATTCCAAGCGCGCAAAAGTCGCGGCGCATCGCAACCGCTGCAACCGCCATTGTGGAATCGTGGCTCATGGAGCCGACGACGCCCTGCGGCCAAATCGGCGCTCCAGATTTCGCTTTCCGAAGCGGGTGATTGGGAAAGCCTGCTTGCGCCAAGAGTTGGCGGGCGACGGTCCGCGCCGCGCCGCTTGCGCGTTTCACCTTTGCCACGCTGGCAACAAACGCGCCGGCTTCCTCGGGCATCAACGCATATTCGTCTCCGATCGAGATTGCCCGACATCCGATCATGATGCCCGGCACACGAGGAGCGTCGATGGCCATCTGCAGAGCCGGATCGAGAGCGTTGCTGATCGTCAGCACGGGTTGGCGGGCGGCACTCAACATACTCCCTTAAAGATACAAACAATTGCGCAACTTGCAAAACTTTCGTACGGTAAGGAGCTTTACTCAGGGTCGCAATTGGCTAGCTCCTGATGATGAGTCGACAAGTTCACCTCCAAAATTGCCTTCTCCATGAAGTTCGCGTCTTCGCGCTAGCGCCAGCTCAGGACTTACAAAGTGACTGAAACGACGACGTCAGATCGCCCTACCCCGATATCCGGTCGGTTGGCCCATTTCTGGATCAAATCGCGAATTTGGCGCCGCCCAATTCTCGGCGCGGCGCTCATTTTGGCTCTCGCAATTGCGTGCTATACACTTGGGCGGCATTCGGCTGGCCATGAGGTTGATGAATACAAGACCCGGAATGCGCAGCTCGAAGGTGAGATCGGACAACTCCGCGGGGCTAATACGAAGAAGGAAGCGCAGATCGCCGATCTGCGAGCCCGAGTGGACGCTGCTCAAAAGAAGGTGGCCGCGTTGGCGCCTCCCTTAGAGAACACCTTTAACATCAATAGCAATACGTCTCTGATCCTTGCCGACGGTCGTTTGACGGTTGGACTGGTCGGCACTCCGAGGAATGACGGCGTTAGCCTCAACATCAACAACACTCAACACGCCGCGGCCGCCGGCGACGTCATTGATGTCTCGCCCGATTCGGCGACGAACTGTCGGATCGAGGTTGTTTCATTTGATATCCTCGAGTCGCTGGCGACCATCAGTGCAACGTGTGCGGCCGCGAAGCATTAGAAACAATTCTGAAATTTGCCGCCAGCACGAGCGCAAATCCCGCCGGCCGATGCTGAAGTCTTCTTGCGAATCGCAAAGGGACTAACCCGAAGGGGTTGCCGGTGCCAGGTCACGCTGAGTTAGTTCACATTTGGAATCGCTGTCATGCGTGCGGCGCCGCTCCCATAATCGGCCCTCGCTTTGCGTGCCAAACCTGCCCAGCGGGTGTTGATAATGACTTGTGTGCGACCTGTTACCGGCTGTTTGAGCGAGGCCAAATAGAGCATCCTTCGCCGGACGCCCGCGAGGCGCCTGCTGGCCGACACCTCTTTCATGCATTCGAGGGCATTGAGCGTAAACGAGCTTTGCCGTGGCTGGCCGTTCAGTGGTCGGCTGCGCCGGCGCCTAAACTGCCCGATCGGTCTGTCGTCCGACCGGAGTTTCGCAGCGGAGGAGAATCGTTCTTTGGAAGCTACGCGTTTGTAGTCGTTCGCGAGAACGGAGGACCGCTGCTGCTGACGGCACTGCACGTTTTGGATGAACTCGCGAAATTTAGAGGTATCGACTGTTCTGACAAGAATGCCAGTTACACAGGCGGCGAACTGCCTTACCAGATCACAGATGTCCAACTTTATGACCCGTTCGCGGCCAACTGGGTACTTAACAGGTTGGGCGCTGCGCGCGATATGCTACCGCTGCCGGACGCGCGAATTTGCGGCGATGAGCCATACTCACAGCAAGACATTGCAGCGTTTCGCCTCGTTCCATCGTCCGTTTTTCAGCCCTTGCGCCTGGCTACGGCGCCGCCCCGCGTTGGCGAGCCGATTTGGCTAGCTGTGAATCTTGGACACGGTGCACGACAGCGAGCGGAACAGGCCGTGACGGTCGAAATCACCGACAAGACCTTCATTTTTCGCTTCGCTGTGCATGATTTGCCCCTCTACACCAGCGGCGCGCCATTACTCAATAGGACGGGGGAAGTGGTAGGCATTAACGCGGGCGGAGGGACTTTCGAAAAGCACAAGCTCGGTCACGGAGTCTCAGTTTCGAGCGTGCGCCATCTTCTCGAGCGGGCATGACAAATTTACGGGCTTAGCGCACATGACGCCCTGCCGGAGAACCGCTTTGTCGTCAACGCGCGACGTCCGTTTGCGACGCCCATTCCACCTGTTCCGTAATCTGTCATTGCGCGAATTGCGGCACCGCAACTCAATCTCAGCCCCTGCCCTACTCGGCTCATTACGTTCTTTTACCGTCTGCCTTGCTTTGCGTCCTCTCCTCTTGGGTACGAGGAGAAGGCGGAACGGTCGTCCGCCCAAATGAATTGAGCTCTTTGCAAATTACACGAATTTCCCAATCTCACCCCGTATCAACCCACAAACGCTCGGCGCACGACAATGAGTTGCAAAACAAACAAAGCTTGACTTAGTGCCCTGGCTCACGGGGCGCCGGTGATCTCGCGCTCGTTTCGCTAATGGCTCGCGCAAGAGCCCGCCCGGCAAGGCGAGACTGAGCCATTATGTAATGCGTTTCTGTCGTGGCGAATGACGCGTGCCCGAGCAGGTCCCTGGCTCCTCGCACGTTGACCGGGTCGCGGACCGACCAAAAGGTTGCGGCGGCTCGACGAAACCGGTGCAGATTGACCGGAAAACCCAAATACTTACGAGTGCGCCGTCGAACGGCACCGTAAATGCCCGCGCCGTTCATTCGCCGACCTCGGCAGGAGGCCCAAAGATAGTCGTGCGTTCCTGCTCCAGCTATCCGAGGTCGGACTTGGTTCAAATATATGTCGATGCGTTCCGACAATTCCACCGAAAGCGGGTATTCAAGCGGGCGCTTCGTCTTGATGTCTGAAGCTGGGATATCAAGCACCCATTGGTCACCAGAGCGCACTAGATGTTTGCCGATCCTCAGGGCTGACAGAGTTCGCCTGCGTAAGGGAACGAGTGCGAGGAGCGCGATCATGAGCCCGTCTCTGACGCCGGTTTGAACTCTCCAGCTAGTGGCTGGTTTGCCGCTTGCCAAAACCCGGTCCATCAGTTGGATGCCGAGCGAATAGAGTACCTCACTAGTCACTAGATGATGTTGCTGGGGCTTTGGTTTGGCCTGATCTCTAATCCGCTTACTGATAGTCAAGAGCCACGCCCAATCGTCACCCGGATAGAGATAGCGAAGCGCAAACCACAAATGAAAGAGATAGATGCTAAGCGTTATGCCCCCGCAGGTCTTTGGCTGCCATTTGACATAGTCGCGGATGATCTCGCGATTGAGTTGTTCAGCGGGAGGAAGAGCAAGCAGCATACCGTGACGGGCGCGAAGAAAAGCGAGAAATTTCCCGTACGCATACTGTATTTGTTGTCGTGTCCTTTCAGCGACATGGGCGGCAACTCCCTGGTCGTCGAACAGGTCGGGCCCTTTTTTAAATGCAGCTTCCCACCGAATTCGGTCCGCTTCAGGCCATGCCGCATAGGGTAGATACAGCCGGACGGTGTGCGTCATCGAGAATGCCTCTCGTGCGATCCTGATAGGGAATCTATACGTTTTTGCCGGCGCCCCGGCATAGTGGCGGTAAGGGCGTCCTCCACGAGCTGCTGGTGATGTCGGGCCGCGCGCCGCGTGCTGATGCCGGCATAAATTTTGGCAGTCGTTCCAATACTTTTGTGCCCCAGCAATTGCCGGGGGGTTTCAAAGTTGCCGGGTTCGCGGTCAAGAATAACTTTCGCGCTCAAATGGCGAAACTGATGAGGCGAGAGCAAGATGCCAGTCCGCTGCCTGAGGTATTTCCTAATCAGCCATGCGACCGACGACTGGTTCTTAGGCGTTCCATCAGCCTTGACGAACAAACGGTCAGGCCGTCCTCCAATTACTCTTGGTGCAATACGGTTGCGATATTCGATCAATATTTTGGTTAGATGGCGAGGAATATCAAAGGCCAGCTCTGTTTTGTTTTTTACCTCGGCTGCGGACAATTCCAGGCTAGAGATGCCGCCAGGTCCGTCTTTGAGGAACAAATGCTCGTCAAAGGCAAGCGCAGCCAAGTTCTGAAGTCTGATCGGCATGTAACAAAGGATAGCCACTGCAATGGCTGCCTGTGCTTTAGTGAGCGTTTGGCCATTGGCCTTGGAATCGCGCTTCACTTCGGCCCACAAGCGACCTGGGAAGTCGTACAAGCGCCGCAACACCACTGGATCATCGAACTGGCGCAGAGCCGTCTTGTTTTTTGAGGTAAGCCCCGGCGTGGGCGTCGGGACCATGCTGACCAGTCGCTTCAGTTCAGCAAGCGCAGTTGGCTTGACGTGCACCCATTCCCTGCCGATCTGAAGCAGCGCAATGGCAAGATCGCTGTTGAACACATTCTCGCGACGACCGGCCATTTCATAGCGCCGCCGCATAATGCGCTTGAAATTTTCATTTGAGACGAGGACGGCAAGAGATTTGATCGCAGCCGGCTCAATCCCTGACTCCACTAATGCGGTGGCCGCGGCATGAATTTGATTCCGGCGCAAATCGATAGTTTGACGTGCCAGCGGCCGTGTACGCGCATTCGCGGCGAACACATCGGTTCCACCGCACCACTTGAGGAAACCGTCTGCGTCTTCATGGAACGCTTTCGGAAGCCGGGTCCATTTAGTTCGCCTAGCCGAACGCCGGAAGGACGGAACGTCCACGCGTTGCAGATTGAATCCAGATTGCTGGGCCGCCTCGTTCCAAATCAACGTTACGGATCGGTGCAAGCCGTTAGGCTTGCGGTGTAGGCTCTCATTGCGGACCGTGCTAATCAAGGCTTGGATCATCGCGTCATCAACTTCCGCCGGCGTGATCCCACGAGCGCTCGCATAGCGGCCCAAACGCGACAGCCCGTAGCGCGCTCGCTTCGTCGGTAAAGCGGCCATGAGCCTCTGCCACTCTGCGCTCAGGGGTGTCTTGGCCGAGCGGTGGAGCGCCTGCAACCCGCTCTCCTTCACGGCCGCGATAAAGTCGGATCGCACGTTGCTGAATTGCTTGGCACTCATCCCTGATGCGGCTGGACTGGTTGTGGCGAGCTTGGCACTTATGGCCGGCAGATTGAGCGGGATGCAGGCCGGGTTGTCGTCCATCAGCCCCGAAATCCGCCGAACCGCCGAGCGAAGATCGCGCAATCGAGTCTCCGAAAGACTCTCACGATGATCCAGAGCGAGAAGGACATCACTCAGGTGCAACGGCGCGCGGGCGCGAGAGGCGGCCGGAGCGGTACGCTTATTCGCTTTGCGCTTCATGGATCAAGCTCCTTTTGAGAGGTCGTTTCGGGAAGGTCATGGCCGGTCTCGGGAGGACACGGCCGGACAATAGCGAAATTCGGGTGAACTGCTAGCTGATACACTGTGCATGTACGGATATCGAGTATTCCCGATTTCGCTTATGCAATTGACAATGAATGACAATTCTTGACTCCGTGACATGTCGGATCAGCCTTCGCGGTGTTGCGCCAGAAAGGCTCGCAGATCGCCCTCTGCTATCCGAATGGTGCCGCCCAGGCGATGTGCGACCAGATCACCGGCATCCATCCATCTGCGCACAGTGCGTGTCGAGACCCGAAGACGCTCCGCGACCTCCGCTATGGTGAAGAAGTTGATTTGATCCCGCCGGCTACGGCGGTTGGGAAACTCGCTTAGCGTAACCGCTTCTTTGTCTCCCCTGCTTAGATTCTGATTCCGAGAATTCGTGCGGCGCTTGCGGCTCGTAGAGTTGTCATCCACGTTTTGAAAGTCTCGTCTAATCGTTTGATTTGTAAGGGCTCGGAATTGAACCATTTTGTAAAAAAGCTAAACAGGATCAACATCGGCACACGGACTCTGACTCCGTTAATCTAGGTTCGAATCCTAGTTCCCCAGCCAATGATTTCAACAACTTACGCAATCTCTTCCGATTTGTTAGACACTATTCTTGCGGTTGTTAGACACTTTTGAGCTGGGATTGTTCTCGTCATCGATATGCTGGATTACTTTCCGCATGGTTGCCATCAAATCGGCATTCCTCGAGTAATGTGCAGCCATGCCCTGAGTTTCTTGTCCAAGGACATCGGCAATCGTTTGCAGATCGAATCCAGCCTCACGAAGATTAGTAGCAGCCATATGCCGAAGCCCATGACATGTTAAACCAGGTTCGACTTGACCCTGCTTTTCAAGCTTGCCGATCAACTTGAAAAAGGATGACCGAAAGCCATTCAATGTCCAGGGCCTGCCAGTTGAACTAACAAGCAACGTTGTTGCATCGTGCGGGAATAATGCCTCCAATGCCGCAACAATAACCTGCGGCACATCTGTCTTAACTTCCTTTCCACTCTTTGCAGCGGTTCTAACCAGATAGCCATTTTGCCGATTGTAAGCATTCCTAGCAGGCTGTTGAAGAAGTCAGGCACGATCGCATACGAAGCCTGAATCATCGCGCATTATCTATGTGGAAGTTTCCGACGAGGCGGCCTGTAGTGCGGGAAGCTTTGCCATCAACCCTTTTGGGCGATGAGCTTCGGCAATCGAACCAGATTGTAGGCGGCGGCAGCGAAGGTGAAGGCCCACCCGACGCGACCGCGACCGCGGAACTTCGTCTTCTCCTGCCTGGCCACCGTCTTGATCCAGCCGAACGCCTCTTCGATGCGCTTGCGGACGCGCTGACTGACGGCATAGCCGCCGTGCCGCGTCGTGCGTGCGTCGATCGCCGAACTTCGGCCGCTGGTGTTCTGCGCCACATGCGGTGTCACTGTCATCGAGCGCAGCTCATTGACGAAGTCTTCCGCGTCGTAGGCCTTGTCGGCACCGAGCGTGATCGCGCGCGGCCGGTCGGCGCGCGGTTCGATCATGGCGAGCGCCGCTACCCGCTCGGCATGGCCGTCAGCCGGCGTCAGGCAAGCATCAACCAGAAGGCCATGGCGGTTCTCCATCAAGCCATGGCCGATGAAGCAGAGCTTGGCTTCCTTGCCCGGCCCCTTGCGGTAGAGCCGTGCATCCGGATCCGTCGTCGAGACATGGGTCTCGTTCGACCGCTTCTTGCCATGGAAATCGGCTTCGGTATTGCGCCCGCCACTGGCCGGAGGCTCGTCCGATCCGTCCCGTGGCTTAAAGCTCTTCAACGAAGCCCACGCTTCGATCAGCGTCCCGTCGACCGTGAAGTGGTCGGTGGAAAGCAGCTTCTTCACCCGCGGCTGATCCAGAACCGCCGCCAGGAACCTCGCGGCGATATTCCCTTCGAGCAGCCGGTCGCGGTTCTTTGAGAACACCGAATGGTCCCACACGGCAGCATCGACCCCGATTCCGACGAACCAGCGGAATAGCAAATCATACTCCAGCCGCTCCATTAGCTGCCGTTCCGACCGGATTGAATAAAGCGCCTGCAACAGCATCGCTCGCAGCAGCTTCTCCGGCGGTATCGACGGCCGCCCGATCGGCGCATAAAGCGCAAAGAATTCGTGCTCCAGCGCGACCAGCGCCTCGTTCACAAGCCCTCTGATCGCTCTCAGCGGATGATCCGACCGAACCCGCTTCTCAAGATCGACGTAGCTGAAAAGCTCGCCAGTCCGCTTATCCCCACCCCGCATCACCTAACCTCCGAATTGTTTCGGAGAAAGTGAATCACTCAATCAGCCAAACCGCGACCTACTTCTTCAACAGCCTGCTAGGGGCCGAAATGGCTTCACCCTCTCGCCAACCAAGGAGCCCACACAATAGGACCGGGGCCAAGATTTGTTTGGGAGCAGCCTCAGTGACCGCCTTCCATTCTTCTTGCGTCCAAGGTCTATTTGCTCGGGGCATATCCTTAGGTCGCCGCACCTTTTTTATTCTTGAGGCTGGGTTCGCATGGGCGAGACCGTGCTCCATTCCATACGAGAAAACAACTGAGAGAACGGAAAGAACGTAATTCGCAAAACGGCGCTTTTTTTTGATGTGAGCCTTATCCCGCAAGCCACAAACAATTTCACGTCTAATTTCATTTAACGGCATATCAGCCAATGGGGCTAACCAATTAAAGACTTCGATTGTAGTCCTCCCTGGTTCGCGGTTTTATATCATTTTGGAATCGCGGACTTGTTTTGTAGGCGAGAACAAGTCCTCCCCAAGTGCCGGGTTTTTCTTTCGCTTTCGATGTCTGGGCATTTATCGACGCGAGTTCTGCAAAAAACTCTGTCGTTCCAAAAGGAGACCTTAGCGGGGTCCCTGTTGCTCGGTGATAGGCGTAAAGCTTCCCCCGACTCCGGTAGACCTTAATTCCTTTAATCGGGACTTTAGTCATTTCCAACGCAATCTAGCCAATTCTTGTTTGGCTCTGTACTCATCGAATTCTGTTTCAAACGGTCTATCCATCCGTCCAGATCACGAAGATCATATCGAAGACCCCGCATTCCTCGGCCTACTCGAATTGGGGCGATTGGGCAGTTCGCCTTAAAACTCTCGACGCCGATCCCACAATAAGATGCCGCATCCTTTTTATAAACTAATCGAGGAGCGATCCGTTGGGTTACGGGTGCATTGGAGCGTTTTGGAAGGTCGGCATATCTGCGGGTTGAATTGGCTCGACAGCTTCTTGCCGCCTCATGGAAGGCATCCAGACTCGCTGTCTCAGACCGCATTTCCACAGGCCACGCGCCTGACTGCATAGCTGGGAGGCGGATCATTATGTGGCCTCTAGTACGTGCTGAGGCCGAATTCCTCATCAGGGCGTGAAGAGCTTGATCTATTAATTTCATATTTTGTCCAAACCATAATTATTCCATAATAATCAATCACTTAGATCGAATATGTATTCATCGAAGTATAGATTGATTTTATCAGAAATGCCGACATATGTCAAGTGGCCCTTGCCCACGTTCTAAGCATAAGTCATTCTAAAGTCACAACAATTTCAACGAACACAACACAAGATATGCATCAGTATTCGCAGACCGATATTTACTTTAAAAAGCAAATCCGCGGGTGGAAGGAGCTTCCCATAACGCGACGCTTTTCGTGTCTTAATTCTGCAAATCTGACACGAATAACAAAGAGAGCAAAATCAAACAGTTGACTGTGTCAAAAGTCAGTGTCAAAATGCTCAAATGAATATCGGATATGCCCGTGTGTCCACACAGGGTCGATAGTGTTGATAAAGTCCGCAACAGGTTGGGTATGACCGCCGTTTGATGATTTGCGGGTACTCAGATTAACGAAGAGGCTGACCGGTTCGGCAGTACGCAGCTAGACATGGTAGGCGAGAGTCTTGAGGTTCTGAACGATGGCGGCGAGATGGAACTCGTCGCGTGCGCCCGAGAGTCCTCGTAGGCGCATGCGCTCGAAGCGGTGATGAGTTTTCAGGTGCGCAAAGCGCATCTCGATTTTCTTGCGCTGATTGCTCGATCGATCAAATTCAGGGGTACCCGTAAGGGAGCGGGCATAATCGCGGGCTTCTTCGTTGATGTCGCGTGCGATCTTCCTGAATGGTGCGCGGGTGCATCGTTTCTTGAGTTTGCAAACGCGGCAGTCCCTTGGGTGGGACAAATAATTCCTAGCTCGGCCATCGTGGATGGTTCCCGAGGTCCTCAACGGTCGACCGTTCGGACAGATATAGATGTCGCGCGCAGCGTCGTAGGCAAAGTCAAGACGGGGGAACATGCCGTCAGTCCGCTCGTATCCTTCCTTCACCGGAATATGCGGGGTGATGTCCTTATTCAGCAGCCAAGCTAGCAGCTTGCCTGTCCCATACGCGGTATCGGCCGCGAGCCGTCCGGGCCTTAGGCCGAAGGTCGTTTCGGTTCGATCGATCATCGTCCTGCTTGTCGCAACCTCATCATAGGTGCGCGCTGGCGTCGCCTCGACATCGACGATGACGGCGTGCTCGACATCGATCATGTAGTTGAGCCCATAGCCAAACTGAACCCGCTTGTTCGCCTTCGCGGTCCAGGCAGAGCATGGGTCACTCGGAGAGATCGCCTTCGGCAGCTTACGATTGGCTTCGGGATCTTCGTCTTCGAGACCGCCAAGGAACTCCGCGGCAGCCCGCGTCTGCCGCTCCGGCAGGGACCAATCGATCTCACCGGGTGGCTTGCCATGATAACGGCTGGCGTTGGCCTCCATGACGCTGGCATCAATGGCGAAGCCCTCGCCTCTAACTAGACCAGCATCCATGCAGGCCCGGACCACCGCTTCGAAGACTTGGCGCAGCAGCTCGCTATTGCGGAAACGGCCGTGGCGATTAACCGAGAATGTCGAGTGATCAGGCACCTTGTCGTCAAGATTGAGCCGACAGAACCAGCGATAAGCCATATGCATCTCGACTTCCTCGCACAGCCGCCGCTCAAAGCGGATGCCGTAGCAGTAGCCGATGATCAACATCCGGATCATGAGCTCGGGATCAATCGAAGGCCGGCCAATATCGCTATAGAAAGGTGCCAGCTTCTGCCGAAGCTCACCTAATATCTGCGTCACGATCGGATTAATCCGACGCAAAAGATGGCCGGCTGGGATGCGCCTTTCCAGGTTAAACAGGTAAAACAACTGGCTCTGATCGCCAGTCTGTCGACCCATCATGACAATCCTCCGCCGCCGGATGCCTCCAGCACACGGAATCACTGTTCGCCGAAAATCACGAGCCCTTTTTCAACAGTATCGGCCAAACGCTGGAATCCCAGGTTGAGCAGCTTGGGAATGTGAATTGCGCGAGAATTTACAGCGAGAAGGTCAGTGGTGCCCGAAGTGACAGAGCCGAACTACAGCGGCTCCTAAAGGGCCTGGAGCCGGGGTCCGTGGTGGTCGTGACCCGGCTAGACCGATTGGCGAGGTCCACAATTGATCTGCTGACCATCATCAAGTCTATTGCAGACAAAGGTTGCCTGTTCAAATCCATCGCCGATCCTTGGTGTGACACAACCACTCCTGGGGGACGATTGATGCTTACAGTGTTAGCCGGGCTTGCTGAATTTGAACGTGAACTCATCAAGGCCAGAACCACCGAAGGGCGCGAAAGAGCCAAACATGCTGGGGTCAAAATGGGAAGAAAGCCATTACTCAGCGCCCACCAAATAGCCGAAGTTCGAAATCGAAAGGAAGCGGGAGAATCTGTTCGATTTTTAGCCCGGTCTTATGGCGTGAGCCCCAATACGATTTCTAGAGTCAGATAGCGGCGAAGTGTGCTCAGCCAATCGCTATTTCGGCTCAGGGAAAGCGAATGCGAAAGCCGTTCCTTATCGCAGCCTTGCTTTTGCCAACAGTCAGCCTGTCGATGAGCCTCGCCCGGACGCCCGACTATATTAAATATATCGGGTGGATGAAGGCTTCCGATCTACATTGTGAAATTACATCAGATCATCTGTGCGAAATCCCTATTGGCAAAGAGCTTCTTGTCAAGGTCTATGATCGCCCTAACGGCAAAGCCATTGCGGTAGTTGAGACAGGAACGGGCAGCCTAGACCCGTCACGTTCTACTACTCTCTACCAATTTTGGTCTGATAGCGAAGCCGAGTGGATTTAGATTGCTATCGGAACTAGGGCGTGTACTCATTAACGGGAGCCACAGCGATACGCTTTTGATGCTGTGGACGGCTCCTCCACCGGCACGGAAGTGCCAAAGATGGGGGCACCGATAAGGCTCCCACGATTTGGAGGAGCTACCCATGCAGACGGTCACGACAATCGGTCTCGACATCGCGAAGTCGGTCTTCCAGGTCCACGGCGTTGATGCTGCCGGCCAGGTGCTTATCCGCCGCCAGTTAAAGCGTCGCACCGTTCTGGCGTTCTTCGAGAAGCTGCCACCATGCCTGGTTGGCATCGAGGCTTGCGCGTCGTCGCACCATTGGTCGCGCGAGCTCCAAGCGCTTGGCCATACCGTGCGCCTGATGCCGCCAGCCTACGTGAAGCCCTATGTCAAACGGCACAAGAACGATGCGACCGATGCGGAGGCCATCTGCGAGGCAGTCACCAGGGCGAACATGCGGTTCGTCGCGACCAAGACGCCCGAGCAGCAGAGCTGCCTGACACTCCACCGCACGCGCCATTTACTCATCCGGCAGCAGACGTCGGTGATCAATGCCATCCGGGCTCATCTTGCGGAGTTTGGCATCGTCGCACCGATTGGACGGAATGGTGTCGAGCAACTGCTCGGCGTCGTCGCGGACGCAAATGACAAGCGGCTGCCCGAGATTGCCCGTGCGTGTGTGGCGGCTCTCGGCGTCCAACTGCGGATGCTGAAGGCGCAGATTCTGGAGTTCGACCGGATGATCAGCGCCTGGCATCGATCCAACGAGACGAGCAGGCGGCTCGATAAAGCTCCCGGCATCGGTCCGGTGCTGGCCACTGCTCTGGTCGCTACCGTTGCCGACCCCAGGACTTTCCGATCAGGGCGCAACTTCTCGGCCTGGATTGGGCTGGTGCCGAAGCAGCATTCGAGCGGCGGCAAGGACAGGTTCGGCCATATCAGCAAGCAAGATGACCGCTACCTGCGCGGCCTGTTCGTGGCCGGTGCGCTCGCCGTCATCCGCTATGCTAAAATCCATGGCACCAAACATCGGCCCTGGCTCACGGCGTTATTGACGCGGCGGCCAACCAAGATCGCCGCCATCGCGCTTGCCAACAAGATCGCAAGGATGGCCTGGGCCATGATGGTCAAGGGCGAGCGTTACAAGGAACCCGTCGCGCTTGCGGCGTAACGGATCGCGTCGGACATCCGACGTGATGTGAAGGTTGGGAGGGCGAACAGCACGTAATGCAGAGCCGGTCGATCCGGCGATCAGGACAACCCACTCGCCCCGATGCATTCTCGAATGCGGGCTTTCGATCGGGACCTGATCCGCGGAGGGCATTATGGCCAGCGGTCATGTGAACCGCATCTAAAGGCCGAACACACGGCTGCAACGACCAACCCTGCGACGTGAAGAAAACTCTTGCCAACTCGGAGCCGTCCACACACGGGGCGAAGCGGACATGATCCCGAAGCGCAAAAAGAATCCGCATATCATAGGCGTCCGCGCTGGCTGGCTTTTCGAGGAGATCCTGTATGTCACATCATTTCGATACCAAACTGGCGAGGGAAGATCCGAGCCTCAACCTCTGCGACTTTTATTTATTTGACGGCCCCTCGGGCAAGACGGTGATGGCAATGACAGTGAATCCGGATGTGGGATTGTCGGCTCCGGATACGCTTCATCCAGAAGGACTCTACGCGTTCCGGTTCGACCTGAACGGAGATGCGAGGGAAGAGGTTACGTTCAAGTTCAGGTTTGGTGAACCACGACACGTAGATGGCAGTGAGCATACTCATATTCAGCCGTTTGTGGTGCGGAAGGCGACGGGTGACGATGCTCTTCGTGGTGACGCCGGAGAGAGTTCTGGTTGAGGGTGAAACCGGATCGGTAGCGACTGATTCGGATCTTCGTGCGTATGTTGGGATTGCTCCAGACCTATTCGCGGCAAATACTGGATTCCGCACATTTATGACTGCTTTCTATAAGGACCAGCGCTTCGATGGGGACGCCTTTCTGCATCAGCAGAATCCCTTTGCGAGGCGGAATGTTACGGCGATTGTGCTGGAAGTGCCGAGCGAACTGATTGGGAAGGGAAAAATCAACGCATGGGCGACGATCTCCCTCTTGGGCCATGCGCCGGAGGTACAAGTTTCGCGTTGGGGCCTGCCTATGGTTACGCATCTCTTCCTGGACGACCCGAGCGATCAAGAGGTGAAAGAACTATTCAATGCGTCGGTTCCGTCTGAGGATCTAGAGCGCTTCGCGAAGTCGATCGCGGATTTTGCGGTGAAGATGACGACCTATGCCGGTTCGGCGGCGGACCCGGGTGAATACGGGAAGCTGATGGCTGCACGGCTTTGTCCCAACACATTGCCCTACGAGCTCGGAACATCCGCCGCATTTGAGGTGGCCAGCTTCAATGGACGTTCGCTCGGCGACGATGCGCTGGATGTGATGTTGACGCTGGCGACCAACACGCCACTTGTCGATGGACTTGCTCCCGACCGCGGGCGCATTCGCAAGGATTTCCCGTATTATGGAGCGCCGTATACGGCGGAGGAGCAGGTCGGGGTGAGGCCGATGCCGCGCCCGATTAAGAAATAGACGGGAGCGACGCTTGAGAATGATCCTGAGCCCGATGCCGACCGGTTATTGGCCGAGCCGCGCCGAAACCAGACCGTCGCTGCCGCCCGGCACCATCGAGTGGGGGTGACTCTGATCTACTCGATCGCCGATCGAATGAAAGGCACATGAGGGGCAAACACGGCCGAGATGGCTAACGACATCGTTGAAACGGAAAGCTGCTCATCGTACCGGCGAACTGATGGTTTCTATCGGAGGAGTCATGAGCGCCACAACCTCAACGATCCCCACTCGGCCCGGGCCGGAACTGCTCCGCCAGACCGTCGTCATCATTGGCGGCAGCGCGGGCATAGGCCTTGAAACCGCTCGGCGTGCCCGCGCCGAGGGCGCCAGCATCATCCTCACCGGACGCAATCGCGAACGCCTCGAACAAGCGGCGCGCGAACTCGGCGCCGAGCGCACCGCGGCCTTCGATGCGAACGATCCTGCTTCCTTGCAGTCGTTCTTTCAGGATCTGCCGAGCCCGATTGACCATGTTATGGTCACTGCCGGCGCTCCCCACTATCGCCCTCCTCTCGAAATGTCCCCGGAGGAGGCACGACAGGGACTCACCGAGCACCTGCTGCTCGCGCTCAACGTTGCGCGCAGCGCCGCCCGCCAGGTCCGGCCGGCCGGCTCCCTAATATTCGTTGGGGGCACAGGCGCGCGTCGCCCGCGGCTTGGCCTCGCGATCGTGTCGACAGCCACCGTCGCGTTTCCTGCCCTTGTCGCCAATCTTGCGCTTGAGCTGGCGCCAATCCGCGTCAACCTGATCGCCGCAGGCTTCGTCGATACACCGCTGTCGGCATCACTGCTCGGCGACGAACTCGAGAAGCGGCGGGACGAGCTGCGCGCGACACTGCCCATCGGGCGCGTCGTCGGACCGGCTGATGTCGCCGCGCTAGCCGTTCACATTATGAGCAACACAGCGCTCACCGGCGCAACGTATGATATTGACGGCGGTCAGCAGCTCGTGTCGTGACGAACATATGATTGAAGTAAACCGCCGTGATGGCCGAAGATACTCTGTGCGGTCGAGGTCCCCGATCTGCAAGCTACCGTGTCCCCCGAGGTCCGCTTGAACGCAAAACTGATCTACCAATCGACGCAGGAGATGCACCATGTCTGGCCCTTCGCAGTTCAGCACCGACCGCACCAATCCGGGCTTGTGGACGATCACCTTCAGCAATCCGCCGATCAACATGTTTGTTCCCACAACGATCGTCGAATTGGGAGCGCTAATGACCGACCTTGAGGCGGACCAGTCCGTGAAGGTCGTAGTGTTCCAGTCGGCAAATCCCGATTTTTATATCGCCCATCTCGACGTAGTCGAGGCGGCTGAACGGCCAGAGGTGCTGGGCCTTTGGCGCGACTTTGTGCTGCGCCTCTCGTCCACGCCGGTCGTGAGCATTGCCAAGATTCGTGGCCGCACGCGCGGCATAGGTAACGAATTCGTGCTGGCCTGCGACATGCGGTTTGCCAGCCGGCAGAACGCCTTATTCGGCCAGCCTGAGGTCGGCACCGGACTGATCCCGGGCGGCGGAGCGCTGGAATGGCTCCCGCGCTTGGTGGGCCGCTCGCGCGCACTTGAGATCGTCCTCAGCGCCGACGATTTCGATGCTGATATCGCCGAGCGCTACGGCTGGGTGAACCGCGCGCTGGACGATGACGGCCTCAATTCGTTTGTCGATACGCTCGTCCGGCGTCTGGCGTCATTCGACCGTGAAGTGCTAGCCGCGGCCAAGGCGCAGATCAATCGGTTCGGAACGCCGACAGCTACCGAGCTTCAGTCGAGCAACGACATGATCTTCCCAATGCTGACCTGGTCCAGTACGCAGGCGCGCTTTGCCAAGATTCGCAATATCGGTTACGGCGTTCGGAGCGACTTCGAATTGAACTTTGGCCGGTACCTCCCTGCCTTCGGGCCGTCGGAGGAGGATTCCACGGACACGCAGCCCGACTGATCGTCGCCCTGAAATCAGCGGCCGCGCGTGGCTTTGGGCGCCCCGACCCGGGCGTGACAAATACTTCGACAAAATGGGGAATCCGCTGTGGAGTCTACGAAGAACTCTAATATCGACTTCAAGCTTGAGGTCGTGGTCATCCCTGTTTCGGACGTCGACCGCGCCAAGAGCTTCTACGGCGGCTTGGGGTGGAGGCTCGACGCCGACTACGCCTCCGACGATGGCTACTTCCGCGTGATCCAGTTCACGCCGCCCGGTTCCGGGTGCTCGGTCATCTTCGGCAAGGAAGTCACCGGGGCAGCACCCGGCTCCGCCCAGGGACTGTACCTGATTGTCTCCGACATCAAGGCCGCCCGCGACGAACTGATCAGTCGCGGCGTAGAGACCAGCGAAGTGTTCCACGACGCCAACGGCGTTTACGCTGGTACGGACGAGCCTTACCTCTTTGGGCGGCGCCGGGTTGGCGGTCTGGACCCGGAGCATCGCAGCTACCGCTCGTTCGCCTCGTTCCGCGATCCGGACGGCAACGGCTGGCTGCTCCAGGAGATCATCGTGCGATTGCCCGGACGCGTGGACGCGGACGGCACGGCCTTCACCTCGACGGAATAGTGTATCATCGCTGCTCTCGTTTCAGAATTGCCAGCTCCGCGAGCCATCGCGGCGGTCGAGCGACGGAGCCGGCAGTCTGACTGCCGGACGTTCGCCGTCGAACGACAGCGGCATGCCGATCATGCGCACCGGGCTGCCGTCGTCCGGGCGCTGAATGATGCCGAGCGCCGCAGTCTGCGCGTGTGACAGAGCCTCGGGAATGCTCTGGATCGGTGCGCAGGGCACGCCGACGGCCTCCAGCCTTTCGACCCACGCCGCCTTGGAGTCCTGCGTCAGCCGGCCGTTGATCAGCGCGATGAGCGCGGCGCGATTGGCGACGCGGGCGCGGTTATCGCGGAAGCGCGCGTCCTCCGCCCATTCCGGATGGCCGAGCGCGTGCGCGAGTTTCGCGAACAGGCGGTCGTTGCCGGCGCCTATGATCAACCGTCCGTCGGCGGTCTCGAACGCCCCGTAAGGCATCAGCGAGGGATGGCTCGCGCCTTCGGCTCTCGGCGCTTCGCCGGAGGCGAGATAACTTGCCGCGTGAATGCTGCCCCAGCACAGCGCGGTTTCGAATAGCGAGGCTTCGATCAGGCAGCCCTCGCCGGTGCGGCCGCGCCGGATCAGCGCGGCCAGAATGCCGATCGTCGCCCACATGCCGGTGCCGAGATCGTTGAGCGACGGGCCGCAGCGCACGCCCTCGCGCCCCGTTTCGCCGGTGATGCTCATCAGCCCGCCGAACGCCTGCAGCAATAGCTCGTAGCCCGGCCGGTCGCTGAGCGGGCCGCGATGGCCGAACGCCCCGAGATCGCCATAGATCAGCCGCGGGAAGCGCGCGCGCAAGGCCGCGGCGCCCAGGCCCGACGCTTCCGCCGCGCCGGGGCGCAGATTGTGCAGGAACACGTCGGCGCTGCCGATCAGCGCGATCAGGCGCTCGCGCTCATCCGTTTTCTTGATGTCCACGCAGATCGCCCGCTTGTTGCGGTTCATCTGGTGAAACATCGGCGCGCCGTCCCCCCAGATCGCCGCGCCCCAGTGTCGCGCGTCGTCGCCGCCGTCGGGCTTTTCCACCTTGATGACGTCGGCGCCCAGGTCGGCGAGGATTTCAGCCGCGAACGGCGCGGCGAGGGCCTGGCCGATTTCAACCACGCGAACACCGGCGAGCATCATGGGGAGTCCTTTGTCGTATTGGTTTGGAGATCAGGCGCACGCGTCGCCCTGTCATGCCTCACGTCTCCTGCGGCGGCGCGTCGAGGTCGATCGGCGGCAGCGCGCCCGGCGTATGCGCCTCGATCAGGTCGCGCATGGTGCGCAGGATGGTGCCCGCCTCCGCCGCGACCAGCGCGCTCGGCCCCGCCACGGCGATCGCGAGCGCCGGCCCCTGCCCCGCGGCGGTGAGCGGCATCGCCAAGGTGCTCAGCCCGGGCGTGCCGATCCCGCGGGTGTACGCAAAGCCCTGGCAGCGGATCGTGTCGAGCGCGGGCTTGAGATCCGAGAAGCGCAGCGGCGGCGTCGATAGGCCCTCGGCGTTGATGCGCAGCAGCAGGCGCTGCACGTCGTCGTCGCCGATCTGGCTCAGAAGCACGCGCCCGGGCGTGGAGGCGGGCAACAGCCTCAGACCGCCGGGCTCGAGATAGAACCGCACCGACGTGGTGCCCTGGATGACGCGGATGTACTGGCTATAGAGCTGGTTGCGGCTGGCAATGAAGGTGGTGAGCCGCGTCGCTTCGTGCAGCGCTTGGGTGATCGTCTCGAGATCGCCGCCGGCGCGGTTGCGGACCCAACCGCCGACGAGCGAGATCCGCGCTGTCGGCACATAGGTGCGCGCCTTGCGGTCGCAGTCGAGATAGCCAAGGTCGAGCAGCGATTTCAAAAGCGCCGAGGTGCTGGACGGCGGATAGTTGAGACGGCGCGCAATCTCGGTCATCGATGCCGGCCGTTGGATCTCGGCGAAATATTCGAAGATGCGCAGCACGCGATGCGCCGACTTCACCATCGACGGCTCCTGAGCGCCGTCGACGGAGCGGTACCAACCGTCGCTGCGGTTGGCCTCGATCACCGTCGCGCCCGGGCTTTCCACCCGCGTCCAGATCCGCTCGGCCACGATCCGCCGCCGGCCGCGGCGCGGCCGCATCGATGCGTCGGAGCGGAGTTTTGCCATCCGGCGATCCTCACCTGCGGTCGTGTCGTTGTGGTTTCGAGGCGAGTGTGGCGGGCGTCACGCCGCCTCGTCAATGCCCGCGGTCACGCTGCGGTGTTGCAATGCGGGAGGAGTTAAATGATTGATCCGGCGACGGTTCACGCGGACCTCGATGCTGATCGGCGCCTCGCCGGCGCGAGCGATTTTCTTCCACATATCTGAAATCAATTGCACGCGCCGCCCTGTCGCTTTACAGCGGTGGCCGGCTTGGAAATCCTCTGCGTAACGCGTCGAGACAAACGCGGGGAGGAACACCAATGCACGCCCAGGCGATTGCGCGCGGCGATGTCATCACGCCCGAGGCGGCACACGATCCGTCGCGGTACGTGGCTCCGGACTGCGCCGGTCTCGACTTCTTTGCCATCGATCGCGGCTTCCGCGACCTGCTCGGGCTCTATCTCGCGCCGGATACGCGCGCGGCGCTGGAGCCGCATTTCCAGCGCATGGGCGAACTGGCCGGCGGCCAACTCGACGCACTCGCCCGCGCCGGCGACCAGCATCCTCCGGTGCTGCACGCGCGTGATCGCTTCGGTCGCGACGAGGACTGGATCGACTATCATCCGGCCTATCGCGAGATGGAGCAGATCGCATTCGGCGATTTCCAATTTCACGCCATGAGCCATCGCGGCGGGGTGCTCGGCCTGGACGGGCCGCTGCCTTTCGTCGCCAAATACGCGTTCCAGTACCTGTTTGTGCAGGCCGAATTCGGCCTGATGTGCCCGATCAGCGTCACCGACACGTCGATTCATCTGATCCGGAAATTCGCAAGTACAGAGCTGCAGGCCTATCTGCTGCCGAAGATGCTGTCGTCCGACATGGCGACGCTGTGGAAGGGCACTCAGTTCATGACCGAGCGCGCTGGCGGCTCCGACGTCGGCGCGATCGAGACGGTGGCGCGGCGCGACGGCGAAGACTGGCGGCTTTACGGCGACAAGTGGTTCTGCTCCCACGCCGACGCCGACGTGGCGCTGATGCTGGCGCGGCCGGAAGGAGCGTCTGCCGGCACCGCGGGGCTGGCGCTGTTCGCGCTGCCGCGGCGGCTGAAGGATGGGCGGCGCAACAGCTACCGCATTGTGCGGCTGAAGGACAAGCTCGGCACCCGCTCGATGGCGAGCGGCGAGATCCGGCTCGAGGGCGCGGTCGCCTATCTGGTCGGCGACGTCACCCGCGGCTTTAAGCAGATGATGGAACAGGTCAACCTGTCGCGGCTGTCACATGGCGTGCGCGCGGGGGCGATGATGCGCCGCTGCGTCAACGAGGCGCTGACCTGCGCGCGCGCCCGCGTCGTGTTCGGCGAGAAAGTGATAGATCATCCGCTACTGCGGCGGCAATTGATGAAGTTGATCGTGCCGACTGAGCAGGCGCTGTCGATGATGATGCAGACGGCGCGGTGCATGGACGAGGCCAATGCCGGCTCGTCGGAAGCGCGCAACGTCGTGCGCATTCTGACGCCACTTCTGAAATTCCGCGCCTGCCGCGACAACATTCCAGTGGCGACCGGATCGATGGAGGTGCGCGGAGGCAACGGCTACATCGAGGAGTGGGTGCACGCGCGGTTGGTGCGCGACGCCCACGTCGGCGTGCTGTGGGAGGGTACCTCCAACATCAACGCGATCGATATCGTCGCCCGTGCGGTCGGCAAGAGCGGCGCGCACAAGGCGCTTTCGGCGCTGGTGACGAAGCGTCTCGAGGCGGCGCAGGCGCTGCCCGGCACGTTTCGCCGCCGCCTCGCGGAAACATTCGCGCGGGCGGCGGCGTTCGCTGAGCGCGTCGCCGCCGAGCCCACGGCTGAGCCATCGGCGCGCCGCGCCGCGAGCGCGCTCTACCATGCGACGTCTGCGGTGTTGCTGGCCTTTGAGGGCGCACAGCCGGGCGTCGATCCGCGCCGCGCGCTGCTGGCGCGCTTCGTGCTGGACCATCGGCTCGCACACCGCGATCCGTTCGCGCCTGAGGACGACGCGTTCGAACATGCGGCGATCGATCTCGTGCTCGGTGATGGTGACCTCGCACCGGCAGAGGCGATGCGGCTTCTGTAGGGTTGACGCACAGTCCCGCCGTAGCCGACTGACGACGAGCTCATAATGAGAAATTCAGGAGAGGGGACGTGATCATCAGGCTCAATCTCATCGCCGCCGCCCTAGTCGGCGCCGCAACCGCCCTCGCGGCAACCGCCGCCGACGCTCAGGTCTCCCGCGACGTGGTGCGGGTCGGCGTCATCAACGACATGTCGGGGCTCTATTCCGATCTCGGCGGCGAGGGCTCGGTCGCCGCCGCGAAACTCGCGGTCGAGGATTTCGGGCCGATCGTGTTGGGCAAGAAGATCGAGATCGTCTCCGCCGATCATCAGAACAAGCCGGACATCGCGTCCGCGATCGTGCGGCGCTGGATCGACGAGAACGGCGTCGATGCCATCGCCGACGGCGGCAATTCGGCGACCGCGCTCGCTATTCAAGGCCTCACCCGCGATAAGAAGCGCATCTTCCTGATCTCGGGGCCGGGCAGCTCCGATCTCACCGGCAAGCAGTGTTCGCCCTACGGCTTCCATTTCACCTACGACACCTATGCGGAAGCCTCCGCGGTCGTGAAGGCGCTCTTGAAGCAGAACGCCGACAGCTGGTTCTTCCTCACCGCCGACTACGCCTTCGGCCATGCGCTGGAGCGCGACGCCTCCGGCTTCGTCACCAAGGCGGGAGGCACGGTGGTCGGCGCGGTGCGCCATCCGCTCGGCGCCTCCGACTTCTCCTCGTACCTGCTGCAGGCGCAGAGCTCGAAGGCCAAAGTGATCGCGCTGGCGAATGCCGGCGGCGACACCGTCAACAGCCTGAAGCAGGCGGCCGAGTTCGGCATCGGCAGGACCCCGGACCAGCGCATGGCGGCGCTGTTGATGCTGATCACCGACGTGCATTCGCTCGGGCTGTCGACGGCGCAGGGTATCATCTACGCAACCTCGTTCTCGTGGACCCAGAGCGACGCCACGCGCGCGTTCGGCAAGCGCTTCATGGCGATGCGCGGCGGCCAGGCCCCGACCATGATCCAGGCCGGCGTCTACAGCGCGGTGAAGCACTATCTCCAGGCGATCAAGGCTGCTGGCACCGACGATGCCGACGCGGTCGCGCCCGCGATGCGTAAGCTGCCGGTAGACGATTTCATGACCGACAACGCGCGCATCCGCGAGGACGGCCAGGTGATGCGCAAGATGTACCTGGTGCAGGTGAAGTCGCCGGCGGAATCCCACGAGCCGTGGGACTACGAGAAGGTGATCGCCACCATTCCGCCGGAGGAAGCATGGCGGCCGCTGGCCGAGGGCGGCTGCGACCTCGTCAAGGGAGCGGCGCAATGAGCGGCGCGACGGGTGAGTTCGACCCGCGTACCCACCACGTAGTGCCGCCGCGGGCGTTTACGGATTTTCAGATCGGCGAGGTGTTCAGACTGCCGAGCCGCACCGTCACCGACGCCAACTTCGCCGCGTTCCAAGTAGTGTCCGGCGACAACCACCCGATCCACTACGACGTGGAGTATTGCCGGCGGCAGGGCCATCCCAGCCTGCTCGCCCACGGCCTGCAGGTCCTGTGCTTCAGCGCCGCCGGCGCCGGCCTGCTTCCCCATGTGATGGCTGAAGAGCTGATCGGCTTCATCGAGCAGTCGTCGAAGTTCCTGAAACCGGTCTATGCTGGCGACACGCTGTATCCGCGGCTGACCATCGCGGCGCTAACTCCGCAGCGGAGCACGGGGGTACTCACCGTGGCGTCGACCATCCACAACCAACGTGGCGAATGCGTCATGACCGGCGAGCAGAAATACCTGGTCCGGCTCGGACAAGGTACGGGAAGCCCGGCCGGCGCGCTGAGGTAATTTTCCACCTCTGGAGGGCGCGGTGCCGTGCGCGGGAATGCAGCATTCGGGAAGAAGGCGGCGCGCGTCGCGCTCGCCCGATGACAGCTGTCATTTGCCACGTCCCCGGTGGGCTCGCTTCCGCTACAATGTAGCCTAGGATAGCACCCCTCAAATTAGACTTCTGCGACGACTTCGCAGTGCTCCGACGGTGAGAAGCCTCGCTGTTTTTGTTGCAGTGCATGAGTCCGGTTTTGATGCTGTGGACGGCTCCTCCACCGGCACGAGAGTGCCAAAGATGTGGGCGCTGCATAAGGCTCCCACGATTCGGAGGAGCTACCCATGCAAATGGTTTCGACAATCGGTCTCGACATCGCCAAGTCCGTTTTTCAAATTCACGGTGTGGACGCTGACGGTCAGGTGGTAATCCGTCGGCAGTTGAAGCGTCGCTACCTCCTGGCGTTCTTTGAGAAGCTACAGCCCTGCTTGGTCGGCATCGAGGCCTGTGCCTCATCGCACCATTGGTCGCGCGAGCTGCAGGCACTCGGCCACACCGTGCGGTTGATGCCGCCGGCCTACGTCAAGCCTTACGTCAAGCGGCAGAAGAACGATGCGGCCGACGCTGAGGCCATTTGTGAAGCGGTTACCAGGGCCAACATGCGGTTCGTGCCAACCAAGACGCCCGAGCAACAAAGCGGGCTGATGATCCATCGCACGCGCCATCTGTTCATCCGGCAGCAGACTTCGGTGATCAATGCGATCCGGGCTCACCTTGCCGAGTTTGGCGTCACCGCGGCGGTCGGACGCAAAGGCATCGAGGAACTACTGCGGGTCATCGCCGATCCGAGCGACAAACGGGTGCCCGACGTTGTGCGCGCATGTCTTGCCGCACTGGGCAGCCAATTGCTCAGTCTCAAAAAGCAGATCTTGGACTTTGATCGAATGATCATGACATGGCACCGCTCCAATCAAACGAGCAAGCGCCTCAATTGCATTCCAGGCGTCGGTCCGCTCCTAGCCACCGCCCTTGTCGCGAGCGTCGCCGATCCCAAGACCTTTCGATCGGGCCGCAACTTCTCAGCATGGATCGGGCTGGTTCCCAAACAGCACTCGAGCGGGGGTCGGGATAGGCTCGGCAGTATCAGCAAACAGGGGGATCGCTATCTACGCAGCCTGTTCGTGGCCGGCGCACTCGCCGTCATTCGCTATGCCAAGATCCACGGCACCAAGTATCGGCCCTGGGTCGCAGCGTTGCTGGCACGACGGCCGACCAAAGTCGCCGCTATCGCGCTTGCCAACAAGCTCGCTCGAATGGCCTGGGCAATGATGGCTAGGGGCGAGCGATATAATTATCCAGCCTCACTGAGGGTCTGACGAGATCGCGCCCAGTACCCTGGCGTGACGTGAAGTTGGGAGGGCGAACAGCACGTAATGCAGAGCCGGTCGATCCGGCGATCAGGACAACCCACTTGGGCCACTGCATTCTCAAATGCGAGTTGTTGACCGGGACCTGATCCGCGGAGAGCATTATGGCCAGCGGTCATGTGAACCGCATTCAAAGGCCGAACACATGGCTGCACCGACTAAGCCTGCGACGTGAAGATTCTTCTTGCCAACTCGGAGCCGTCCACACATGGCCCGTAGCGTCATTTCGTGGTGACGCACCATTTCGGTCGCTTTCAGAGCGAAGCGGACATTGAGCCGGATTTTATGATGGGGTGGACGCCCCCCGACGGCATCGATGTGCCAAAGTGGAGGTGTTGAGCACCACTTAAGGGAGGCGTCCGTGTCGGAAGTTATCATAATCGGTCTGGATATCGCCAAGCACGTTTTTCACGTTCACGGAGCGGATGAGCGGGGTCGAGCGATATTCAGCAAGCGGATCAGTCGAGGAAAGCTTCTGGATTTCTTCGCAGCCCATCCGAGTTGCAGGGTAGCGCTGGAGGCATGCGGTGGAGCGCATCACTGGGCCCGTCAGCTCACCCAGCTTGGCCATGAAGTTCGGCTAATCCCGCCCGCCTATGTAAAGCCGTTTGTGAAGCGGCAAAAGAACGATGCGATCGATGCCGAGGCGATCTGCGAAGCGGCGCAGCGCCCCAGCATGCGGTTCGTGGCGGTGAAGAGCGAACAGCAGCAGGCGGCAGGTTTGCTGTTTCGAACCCGTGATCTGTTAGTGCGGCAGCGAACCCAGCTCATCAACGCGATCCGGGGTCACCTCACTGAATATGGTTGGATCGCACCCAAGGGGCCGTCGCATGTGGCGATGCTTGCCGACCTGCTCGAGGAAGAAGAGATGGCCAGCTCGCTTCCCGAAGCGGCCCGCGCCATGTTCCGATTGATGTTAGACCTGCTCGCCGGTCTCGGCGGCAAGATCGCGGATCTCGACAAGGAGATCGCGCGGCGGGCTCGCGAGGACGAAGTATCGCGCCGGCTGATGACCGTTCCTGGCATCGGCCCGATCTCTGCCACCGCGATCGCCGCTCTAGCACCGCCGGCCGAGACCTTTGCCAAGGGCCGCGACTTCGCCGCTTGGCTCGGTCTCACGCCTCTTCAAAGATCGACAGGCGGCAAGCGGAAGCTTGGGGCGACATCCAAAATGGGCGAACGCACGCTCAGGCGCCTACTCATCATCGGCAGCAGCGCCGTCGTGCTTCAGGCGAGCAAACGCGGCGCCCCAAAGTTAGACAAAGTTCCGAATTCTCAAATGATCCCGGTGGTGGTTAGACAATTTCCTGTTCTTTCTCTTATTGATGTCTGAGGAAAAATATCGAACTCTGACTCCGTTAATCTAGGTTCAAATCCTAGTTCCCCAGCCAATTGATCGTTGTTGCCGCTCAAGTCGACGCCGCGCGCCTCAGCGAAGCAACTTGAAACCGGCCTTGTCGGCGCCAAAGTGCCCCATGCAATGATAGTGGAAGCCGGTGTCATTCAAGAACTCTGCGAACGCCCTGGCCTCGTGATCCTGGTAGTTGGCGTGTGCCCAAATTTCATCGAAGGCCAGTATGGAGCCAGGCTTCAGCCTTGGTTTGAGATTGTCGAGCACGCTTTTGGCGGACGCGTAAAGATCAGAATCAATATGAGCGAACGCTACATCGCCGGGATGCTCCGATAGGAACGGCGGCAGCGTGGCATCAAACAAGCCAACGACAAGCTCCACGTTCGATGGCAAATTGTTTGGAATGTCGCACGCAAAATGCCCCTTTGGCACCGTGCCCCATCTCTCCGGTAGACCACAGAACCAGTCGAAGCCATAAATTTTCTTGTTTGGATTGAGCGTGGCAATCCTTCTTATCGACTTGCCCTCCGCGACACCAAACTCCAGAAAGAGACCGTCCAGCAAATCCCTGCAGAAATAATACGCAAAGCTCATCATCGGCGACGCACGAATGTCTCGGTCGATTTGCTCTGGCGTAAACATCATCACGGTCCTCTTTTTGACCACGATGGAAATGGATCATCTGCTGCGTTGATAATCCGCTCTGCCGTCCAGGCACGTACCGGCGGCGAAGTTACCGAGAACGACGTCTCGCTCGGAGATCATGATCGAATCATACTTGATTCGAGCGTTGGACTAGAAGCACCATCTGAGGCGCGTCATTTTTTGACTTGGCTCACGAGCGAGGTGAACGCGCATCGAGTCAAAAACGGTCAAAGCGCATGACAAACGATGCAGATCAGTACATCGCGCTCGAATTCATCGGTCGTTATGAGGCTGCCTGGGCGCAAGGCGCGAAGGCGGCGGCGGAGCTTTACACTGCCGACAGCGTGCTGGTCGGTTACGTGACCGCGATCGGCCTCGCGGAAGTTCAAAGGCTGTTGGCCGGGATCATTGGCCAGGGTTGGACGCAGATCCAAATGCGGCCGGTGAACGTGCGCAGAATCGGCGACGTGATTTTGCTCGCGTGCGCGTACACGGCCACCGGATCGGACGCGAACGCCGGCAAGACTTTGGACGCAACGTCGAGCCACGTGCTGGTTCACGCCGACGGGGCGTGGCGCTCGGCTTTGCACACGGCACGCTGAGTTTTCAGATCGAGGATTGCCGCAACGAAACAGGATTTTATTGCTTGTTCGAGAAAACCTCGAACAACGACTGCTTCGGATAGGGCAGCGAGTTGGTGGGTTCGGGATTGGCGGGAGGCGCCGCGGCGGCGGTCGCAGCCGGTGGCGGCGCGCTGTTGGCCGGCTGGCCCGGCGGCGGGGAGTAAGGCTGACCGGACGGCGTGTAGGTGCTCGGCGGATGCGGCACGTATTGGGGTGGACCCTGGGTAGCGACTTGAGTTGCGCCTTGGGTCTGACCTTGAGCCGGCGTTTGCGTCGAGCCGTGGAACGCCTCGACAAGCGACTGCTTCGGATAGGGTAGCGAGTTGGAATAATCCTGCTGGGCGGGAGGCGGCGCTGCCGCGGCGGTTGCTGCCGGCGCGACATAGGCCGGCTTTGTTGGCGGCGCGGCGTAGCTCTGCTGACCGGATCGCGGCGCGTAATTCTGCTGCGCCGGCGGCGCATAGTTCTGCTGCACCGGCTGCTGGTAGTTCTGCTGCGCCGGCGGCGGCGAATATGCCGGCTGACCTTGCGGCTGAGCGTAAGGTTGCTGCGACGGCGCATAGGTGCTTGGCGGCCGCGGCGCGTAAGCCTGCTGCGCCGGCGGGGTCGCGGGCCTCGCGTTCTGCGCCGCCGGATCCTGCTCAGGCGGATCGCGGAACATCTGCAGAAAGCCGGCATAAGACTGCCGGAACGAGCCGGCCGTGTTTTGCTCAGGCGGTGATTGCGCCGCCGGTGCAAAAGCCTGCTGACCAGGTGGGGGCGCATAAGTCTGTTGCCCGGGCGGCGGCGCGTAAGCCGGCTGGCCGGCTGTAGTCGCCGGATAGTTCGGCGGCGGCGGCACGGCGGCCGTCTGATTGGCGGGCGGATTGGCTGAGGAGGACCAAGGCGGTGACGACGAACAGCCGGCGGCCATCGGCAGGATCGCCAGAGCCGCGATCACGTTGAGACGCCAGTCAACGACGTGATCATCGCCGCGCCGTCGGCGCAATCCCACGCGACCGGATAACCCCTGCGTCCCCATGGCCCGTTATAGCAACCGCATCATGTCGATCTCAAGGCCACGGACATGGCAAAATGCACTGCCCGGCAAATGCAACCCATTGGGATTTCGAAAGAATAGCATTGCGCCGCAAACCGGCCGTTCTCAAGGCGAATGCTTTAGTATAGTGAGCCAAACAACTCCGATCGACAGATTTTTGACCCGCAACGCGGTCATCATTTTCGCAGAAATCGGACCACGAGGCGGGTGACGTCGTCTACAAGCCGCCCCGCTTTTTCGTCGGTGAGGATCTCCGGGCGACACACGACTGCCGCGTGGGTAAGGGCCTCGACGGCTGTCACGCAGACGAATGCGGCGACGTCCAGATCGGCAACGTCGAGCTCATCGCGATGTGCTTCGAGATAGCCGCGAACAAGTGCGTACGCTTCGCGCTCGATAGCCTCGATGTTTTCCAGCCGTCCGGTCCGCGGGGTCTGCTCGGCAAGCACGCGGTGAAGCTTCGGGTTGACGCGGTGGGCGTCGAGCATGACGGAAACGAGTTCGCGCGCCGCGACCTCGATCGGGCGCGCCGCCACCTTGACCAAAGCGTCGCGGACCGTCTGCATCATCTCGTGCATGTGGCGATCGATGACGGCCGCGACCAGCGCCTCCTTGGTCGGGAAGTACTGGTACAGCGAGCCGATGCTGACGCCCGCGAGCGCGGCGATCTTGTTGGTGCTCGCCCGGTCGTAGCCGTCCTTCATCAAAACGCGAGCGGTCGCTTCGAGCAGGGCTTCGACGGTCAGACGTGATCGCTCTTGAGAAGCTGATTTTCTTGGATTTGTTGCCGGTTTCCGGGCCATAGGCTCGCTCTGAAAATGCGAGTACACATTGTGAGCGATTGCTTATATTTTGTCCATGGCGAAACCGAACGTCGCGGCACCGGCGATGGCCGTGACAGGAAGGCTGACAATCCGCATCGACCAAAACAAATGGCCGCGCCCGGTGCAAGTCGCTGCCGCCCGAGCTGGTCGAGCTTGATGAACACCGCAACGCCCACGGAGCAAGCAATGAGCGCCATCGACAGCACCGAGTTTCCGGTCACCGCGCCGCCACGCCGACAAAAAAGCCGCACCAAGCTGCGGCAATCGCTGCGTGCCATGCGCGACAACGTCATGCTCGCCTACGCGCCGGAGGATTTCAACGCCGACATCATCGCGCAGCGCATCCTGTGGCGGCGCATCTTCGTCGTCAACGAACCGGAAGCGATCCGACACATCACCCTCGACAATGCGGCGAACTACACCAAGACCGAAGTCGGCCGCCGCATTCTCGAGCCCGGCCTCGGCCGCGGGCTTCTCACCAGCGAAGGCGAAACCTGGAAGCGGCACCGCCGCATCATGGCGCCGTCGTTCGATCCGCGCAGCATTGCCGGCTACGCGCCGATCATGACCGACGTCACCGAGGCGCTGCTGGCGAAGTGGGACGCGCTGCCGGCGCCGCGCGAAACCGACGTCGCGGCGGCGATGATGCACGCGACGTTGCACATCATCTCGCGGGCGATGTTCTCCTCGGATTCCGACGAGATCGTTGATGTCGTCGAAGCCGGCGTCAATCTCTATCAGAGCAAGGTGCGGCCGAGCCTGCCCGACCTGCTGCATCTGCCGAAATGGCTCGCCCGCCTGCTCGCGCCATTTCCCACCGGCGTCTTCAGTGAGTTTGACAAAAAGGTCGATCGGCTACTGACCGAGCGCGGCCGCTCGCCGGACGAGCCGAAGGATCTGCTGGCGCGGCTGATTTCCGCGCGCGACACCGAAACCGGCGGCGGCATGACGCCGAAAGAAGTGCGCGACCAGGTCGTCACCATCTTCATGGCCGGACACGAGACCACGTCGCAGGCGCTGTCATGGACGTTTTATCTGCTGTCGCAAAACCCGGCGGCCGAAGCCAAGCTGCACGACGAACTGAGCCGCGTGCTGGCCGGCCGCACGCCGCGCTACGACGATCTCGCCAAGCTTCCCTACACGCGCATGGTGATCGAGGAATCGATGCGGCTTTATCCGCCGGCGCACACATTCGGGCGCGAGACGATCGAAGACGATGAAGTGTTGGGTCACCGCATCCCGGCCGGCTCCGACGTGCTGATCCTCCCGTGGCTGCTGCACCGCAAGCCCTCACTGTGGGAAAATCCGGAGCGCTTCGACCCCGAGCGCTTTGCGCCGGAGCGCGCGGCGGCGCGGCCGCGCTTCGCCTACATCCCGTTCGGCGCCGGTCCGCGCATCTGCATCGGCGCCGCTTTCGCGATGGCGGAAGCGATGCTGATCCTGGCGACCATCGCCCAGCGTTACCGGCTGCGGCTCAAGCCCGGCTTTGTCGTCGAACCGCAGGGCCTGATTACGCTGCGGCCGCGCTATGGTTTGAAGATGCTGCTGGAGCAGCGGCAGGATCTGAAGAAGGCGGCGTAGAAGCTCTCGTCATTGCGAGGAGCCCAACGGGCGACGAAGCAATCCACTTTTTCTCGCGCACAACTTGCCGCCCGCCAACCCAAGTTGCGCGCGAGCGGGTTGGAGGGCGGCGCGAGCGCGAAACTGAAAAATGGATTGCTTCGCTTCGCTCGCAATGACGAAGTCACGCGAGCGGCCCAAACTTTCTAATACACATCCGCCTGGTAGCGGCCTTGCGCTTTCAGCTCGGCGATGAATTTCACCGCCTCGGCCGGTGTGCGGCCGCCTTGCTGGGCGACGATCTCGGTCAGCACCGAGTTCGACGTCCTTGGCCATGCGCAGCGCATCGCCGCAGACATAAATGTGCGCGCCGTCACCGATCCATGACCATAAGTCGCGGGCGACCTCACGCATGCGATGCTGCACGTAGGTCTTCTCCTTGCCGTCGCGCGACCAGGCGAGCGTCAGCCGCGTCAAGAGGCCGGCGGCGCGCATGGCGATAAGCTCGTCCTCATAGAAGAAGTCGTAGTCGCTGCGCTGATGGCCGAAGAACAGCCAATTGCGGCCCGGCGCCTTGATCGCCTGCCGCTCCTGCAGAAAGGCACGAAACGGCGCCACGCCGGTGCCGGGGCCGATCATGATGATGGGCTTTGCCGGATCGTCCGGCAGGGCAAAATGCTGCGCCTTCTGCACATAGACCCTGATCTTGTCGCCCGAGGCGACGCGGCCGCCGAGGAACGTCGAGCAGACGCCGAGCCGCGTCCGCCTGTCGATCTCGTAACGCACCGCATCGACGGTGAGCGAGACGCGGCCGGGGGTGCAGCGGTGCGACGAGGAAATCGAATAGACGCGTGGCTGCAGCACATCGAGCGTTTCGATGAACGCTTCGGGGTCCGGCCGGATGCCGAGAAATTTATGCAGGGCCGCGAGCACATCGAGCGTCACGGCGTCGCCGTCCGGATCTTCGCCGGCGGCAAGCCGCTTGGCCTTTTGCCGCCGCTCGCCGCCGGTCAGATACGAGATCAGCTCGAACAGCATGTCCGGCGCTGGCGACAGCGAAACGCCGTCGGTCAGCACTTCGCCGAAAGTGCGGTCGCCGATTTCGAAGTCAGCGGGGATGTCGAGCGCCGCAAGCACGGCGGCGACAAGATCGCGATCGTTGGCGGGGAAAATGCCGAATGAATCGCCGACGACATAGTCGAGGTCGGTGCCTGAAAGATCGATGTCGATGTGCCAGGTCTCTTTTTCCGAACTGGGCTTGTTGAGCCGGCGGCGGGACAGGAAGGTGGCGTAGACTGGATTGTCGCGGGAGCGGCCGGGCGCGGTGGCAAGCGGGGATTTCGCGGGCGCTTCAGGCGCGGCCGTGACGGGCGCGGCCGCAGCAGCGCCGCCTGAAACGCCGTCCAGCTCCTGATAAAGCTGCTTGAGCATGCGGGAGGTTTCTTTGCCTCCCGGCACGCACAGATTCAGCCGCTTCTCGGACTTGGCAAACAGTGCGTCCGCGTAGTCTTTGCAATTGTAACCGCATTGGCCGCAATCCTGTTGCGCCATCGCCGCCATTAGCCGGCGCGGCAACTTTTTGCCATCGGCAAGCTTCATGCGGTCCGGAAGCGGCATCGCCGGATCGTGCCAAGGGGCGTCATCAGCCGCGCCGTCGTCGACGTCGGCGCCCTCCCCGCCCTCCGCCGGCGCAGTCGCGCCGCCATCAAACAATCCCGAGAGCAGCTTTGCGGCGTCGGCGCTCGACACCGGCGTGACGGTCTCCGACAGCCCAAACAAACCGGCGAACAGGCCGTTGAGCCAGGTGCGCTGCTCCGGCGTGAACGGCGCCGATTCTGGAATCAGCGAAGGGATCGGCGGCCGCGGCGACGCGCTCATTCGCCGGCCTCCGCTTCGGCCATCGCTTTGAGCGCATCGATCTCATGCCGGCGCGAGAAGGTGAGGAACGATTCTTCCGGCGACGCGCGGTGCGCCAGATAGGCTTTGAGGATGCGCGCGATCGTCCCCGGCGCCTGCTCGGCGACAACATCGCGGTAGAGCTCGCGACCGAGCGCCGCGTTCGGGCCAAAACCGCCGCCGACCAAGATGTGATAGCCCTCGCGCGGGTCGTCATCCTCGTTCGCCTGGACCTTGCAGGCCAGGAGCCCGATCTCGGAAACGAAATGCTGCGCGCAGGAATGATGACAGCCGGTGAGATGAATATTCACCGGCGTGTCGAGGGCGACGCGGGTTTCACACCAGCGCGCGATTTCCTCGGCATGGCGCTTGGTGTCGGAGGCGGCAAATTTGCAGCCGGTATTGCCGGTGCAGGCAACAAGGCCGGAGCGGATGGCGTTGGTGTGGATGGCAAGGCCGAGCGCTTCGATGCGCTGCTGCGCCTCTTGCAGCTTCTCGGTCGGGACGCCGGAGATGAGAAGATTCTGCCAGACCGTGAGGCGTAGATCGCCGTCGCCGAGCTCGCGCGCAATGGCAGCAAGTCCGTGCATCTGTGCGACCCACATCCGCCCGACCGGCACGACGATGCCGATCCAGTTCAAGCCTTCCTGCTTCTGGGCGTGAACGCCGATATGAGCGGTGCGATCGAAGGCCGGCCGCGGCGCCAAAGCGCCCGGTGTGGCGCCATCGAACTTGCGGCCGAGCTTGTCTTCTACCAGGCCGACGAATTTCTCGATGCCCATGGCATCGAGCACATATTTCAACCGTGCCTTGGTGCGGTCGGTGCGATCGCCGTGCTCGATATAGAGCCGCACCACGGCGTCGGCGACTTTACAGGCGTCCTGCGGCTGCACCAGCACGCCGGTATCGCGGGCGAAATCGTGATGCCCGGTGATACCGCCGAGACAGAGCTTGAACCAGATGCCGGGCGAAAGCCCGAAGCCGTCGTTCACCTGCACCGCCTGAAAGCCGATGTCGTTGGTATCTTCCAGCACCGCGATAGTGCCGGCGCCGTCGAAGGCGACGTTGAACTTGCGTGGCAGGCCGTAGAGCGAGCGGTCGTTGAGGATGTGGAAATGCCACTCGCGGGCAAACGGCCGTGTGTCGATCAATTCCTGCGGATCGATGCCGGCGGTCGGCGTGCCGGTGACGTTGCGGATATTGTCGGCGCCGGAGCCGCGCGAGCACAGCCCGAGATCCTGGATCGCCTCGATCACCGCGACCGCGTCGCCGGCCTTGACCTCGCGGATCTGCACATTGGCGCGCGTCGTCACATGCGCATAGCCGCCGCCATAGCGCTCGGCGACATCGGCGACGCCGGCGAACTGCGCCGCCTTGAGAATGCCGTTCGGGATCCGCAGCCGGCACATATACGAGTTCTGGTTCGGCGCGACGTAGAACAGACCGAAAAACCGCCAACGAAAATTGTCCGCCGGCTTCGGATAGTCGCCCTTGGCGGCATGATCTTTGAGCCGGTCGTAGGTGTCGAACGGATGCTGTTCGCGCTTGAACTTCTCCGGATCGGAGAGCTTCTTGCCGGCGGCGATGACGCGGTTCTGCGCCTTGAGCCCGGCGGCATCGGGCCCAACCGGCTCGGGCGCCGCCGCGGCGCTCCCGCCCGCCGCCGTCCCCGCGACGCTTTTCGCCGCCTTAGCGATCTGCACGCCGGCGACAAAACCCTCCAGGTAGCGCTTCTGTTCCGGGTTGAAATCGCCGGGCTGTTCGGCGGCAGCGGGCTTGAGGTCAGCCTCGCTCATTCAGCCGGCACCTGCGTCGGCGCCGCGAGCGGCGCAGGCGCGGCGGCGCGCGGTTTGTGCGTGAGGTAAAGCGCGAGCCCGGTAAAGACGAAGCCGCCGAGCAGATTGCCGAGCGTGACCGGTATCTGATTCCACAGCCACCATTCGCCGATGGTGACCTTGGCGCCCATCATCATCCCGGTCGGAATGATGAACATGTTGACCACCGAATGCTCGAAGCCCTGCGCGAAAAAGATGAAGACCGGCATGTAGGCGCAGGCGATCTTGCCGATGGTCGACGACGTGGTCATCGCTGCGACGATCGCGAGGCAGACCATCCAATTGCAGAGGATCGCCTTGACGAACACAGTAATGAGGCCGGCGTAACCGAGCACCTCATAGCCGGTGGTCTTGGCCTGGGCGATGGCGATGATTTTCGCCGCGACGCCGGCCGGCGCGGTGGCGCCGAAATTGGTGAGCGCGATCGCCAGCAGCGCGCCGTAGACGACGCTGCCGATCAGGTTGCCAAGAAAGACCCAACCCCAATTGGCCAGCATGGTCTTGGCGTCGGCTTCGCTTTCCATCCACGGCAGCGGCAACAAGCCGAAGCTACCGGTGACCAGATCGAGGCCAAGCAACACAATCAGAATGAGACCGACCGGAAAGATCAGCGCGCCGACCAGCGGCTGACCGGTCTGCACGGCGCCGGTAATCGCCAAACTCGTCGCAGCGGCAAGGATGGCGCCGGCAAGACCGCCGCGGATGATCAGATCGACCGGAGACAACGCAAGCTTGTTGCGTCCGGCATTGATCATCGCCGCGGCAACGTCGGCAGGCTTCACGTAATCCATATCCCGGCTCCCAAAGCGTGCAGCCCGCCGAAACGCTCAACTGAGGCACGCATCGACGGGCCAATAGCCCTTTCTTGCTGCACAGCAGCAAGCCGCGTGCCAGCCGCTAAGCTAATGATTATTTTAGCTATTTCCGCCCATAGGTTGGGCGATTGCCGCTCATCGCGGCATGCAGAGTCGAAATGTTAGGCACTCCCCAACGGGGAGTTGCTCGGGCCTTACTTCCGCTCGGATCGCCAGACAATCGGCCAAGCACGGTCGCAACAATGCGGGGGGCCGAATGAGCGATATCCTTTGGTTGCTCGGCGACTTCGATCAGCTATGCGGCCAATTCGCGGCCGCGCTGCAGCATGCCGAGTGGCAGACTTATGCGACTCTCGCGCTCATTCTTGTTCCAAGCGCACTTTTGTTCCCGCCGAGGAACGACCCTGATCAAGTCTGAAACCCCTTTCCGCGCCGGAACCGATGCGCGCGTTGCGAAGTTTATTGCCCAGCGATCGATTTGCGGAGCAAACAAAATGCTGGGCCTTGTCGTCACCTTGCTGATCATTGCCTTGATCGCAGCCATCCTCGGCTTCGGCGGGATCGCGGGCGCTGCCGTGGGCATCGCCAAGATCGTCTTTTTCGTCGCGCTGGTGTTGTTCCTGATTTCGCTGATCGCGGGCGGTATGCGCGGCGGCTTTGGCCGGCGCTTGTAGGTTCGGGCTGGAATCGGAAACTCGCCGACAGCGCGTCATCGGCTTAACTTAAGGAACCAATCCGGCCCAATGCTTTAGTTCGGCGCCGCGCGCGCCGTCTCCTGCAGGATCGCGAGCATGCGATCAACGACATCATCGACGGTTGTTCCCACTGGAAATTGGATTTGCTGCGCGAGGTCCTGCTCCCAATACTTCTTGGGATGCTTGCGATAAAAGATGATCTTGTACACTCCATCATCTTCCCTGATGCTCCACGTTGACGCGTTGCGAAAGAACGCGGACCAACTTTTCACGCCAGCATATTTCAGGATCAAGGGCGGCGCGCGCAAAGCCTTTGGATCAGGAGTAGGTATGGAAACATTTTTTCTAGCGATCGTTTCCAACAAAGCACGTCGCACGTCTTCGGAACTACTCACCGGCACAACCGCGACCGGCTCGATAGTCGTGTAGATAGGCTCCGACTTACGCCTGGCCATGGTTGGAACATAAACGACACCATCTCGAAGATAACAGCTAAACAGCATCGGTCCGTTCCTAGAATTCGTTGATGATAATGTCTACGGGGTTGTTGAGCATTCTCGCCCACCGGCGCACATTCTCAATCACCGCTTTTTGCGTCGCTGTCATGCTTCCCTTCGGAACAGCCAAGCTTAGCGCCCGACCTTTTATTTCAGAAAATTCAACGACGTCGTTTCCCAAGCTATCGCCGACAAACTCTGACACCTGATTGACATACTTTTCCAATCGGTGTGTCAGACCGATGGCACTTTGATACGTAGCTGCGTTGAGGTCGATCGATTTAATGCTGGTTGCGATGCCCTCGGGAATCTTGTCGATAACCGGAAAATTCTCATGGAGGGTACGCCCGAGCCGCTGTTCGAAATAACGCCCGCGCCAGGCCCACCCACGCTTCCACGCAGCCACGTCAAGTTCGGCCAACAACTGCCCGGCGAGAGAAGGCGGGCGTTCGAGAGGCGACTTCGCTCCTGCTGGGGACGACCCTGGAGCCCCGGGCGTCGTTGCCCGCGGCCCGGGATGCAGCCCGGTTCCAAGCAGGACCAACAAATCGAAGACCCGATCATAGAATTGCGCGACTTCGGCTGGGTCGTACCGGGAGTAGTTGTCGATCAGCTCGAGTATTTGCTGCCGGTCCTGCCGTGTGGTCCCGGGTTTGAGCACTTGCGACAACATGAAGTTGAGGGTGCCGAGTGCGCGAAAGTCGCCGGCGCTTCCCCAGTAGCGGTTGATTTCCCTGCGGATTGTCTCTTCATCCTCCGGCTTGGCGTTGGCCAGCCACTCCAGAAAATCGCCGAGTTCGTCGATGCGTTTGGCGGGCGGAAGATGGACCCAGGTATCGACAGCGTCGGGCGATGCATCCGATCTTCGTGTCGGGTCATCGTTCTCTGCCACGCACACGCTCGGCGACTCGTGACTTGCACCGTCAGTCGTGGCGAACCAGCCGGGATTGGGCGGCGTACCGGTGCGCGGATGCAGCGCCGGATTCCAATTCGCACCGCCGGCTTCGTCGCGGGCGTATTTGATCAGCGAATCTTCCGCCGCCAGTACGTCGCGGATCGCGGCACTCGCCAGATCGGGCATCTGCAAATGAACCGCGGCAATCCGCGCCAAACATTGATCGCTGCCGTTTAGCGGCGAAGCCACTCTCGCCAAGCCGGACATCAGCCGGTCGACCGGCGGCTCGCCGTCATAGGCGCACTTCAGCAGCCGCTCGATTTCGCCGCGAGCGCGGACAACGAAGCACCCGTCGCGGCGTTCGATCAGCGAGGTGCGGCCAAGCAGCAGGCCATCGTCGGTGCAGGCGAGCCCGAGATTCTGCTGCACGGCCTCGCTCAGACGCCACATTTGGTGGATGGTTTTCGCCCGGTATTTGTATTGCTGGTGATGACGAGGCGCAGAAAAGCCTTCCTCGCCAGGGCGCGAAGGCGTCAAATCGGTTCAGCACGAAATGAGGATGCAGGTCAGGCGAGGAACTTCGTCATTGCGAGCGCAAGCGAACCAATCCATCCGCTGGATTGCTTCGTCTGCTCCTCGCAAAGACGGGGTACCTGAAAGGAAAATGGCCGGATTACGCCCGGCCTGAGAATATCGAGGTTTGACTTCGAAAGAAGATGCTTACGAATCTTCCTGCTGGCGGTGTACGTCGTGCACCAGCACGCCGGAGGGGCGGCATCGCCATCCATTCCTGACGCTTGAGCGTGCGGCGGGTGTCCTCGTAGCCGCTTTGCCAGTGCTCGCGCATCGAGGTGCCGGAGAACTCGTAGTCCTTGGCGTGGCCTTCATACGCTTTCTGCTGGTAGATGATGTGCAGGATGGTGATTTCCGGCAGGTCGGCCAGTTGCTCGAGGCGCTTGCGGTCTTCGTCGTTGAGCGCCTCTTGCGGCACTTTGGCCAGCGCCTTCGCCAGCAGCATTTTCAGATTATGGATGCGACGATAGACGTCGGTCGTGTAACGGGTGCGCGACGAATACATAATGTCCTTGTGCCGCGCCAGGACATCCTGGATGTCGCGCGGCAGCACGCCGCGCGCGCTGAACAGGTCGACCTGGAACACCAGCGTGTTCAGCTTGTCTTCTTGATCTAGCAGGTGCTGCAGCGGCGTGTTGGAGACAATGCCGCCGTCCCAGAAATGATCGGTGCCGATCTTGATCATCGGCAGCGCCGGCGGTAGGGCGCCGCTGGCCATGATGTGTTCGGGTTCGATCTGCTCCTTGGCATTGTCGAAATAGACGAAATTGCCGGTGAGCACGTTGACGGCGCCGACCGAGAAGCGGTTGAGACGTTCGTTGATCAGGGAGAAATCGACCAGCTCCAGCAGCGTGTCGCGCAGCGGCTCAGAGTCATAATAGCTGGTTGCGGTGGTCGCGCCGGTGAGACTCATCCATGGATTGGGAAAGCGCGGCTTGAAGAAGCCTGGTTGGCCGGCGACGCTGGTGACCAGGCAGCTATGGGCGTTACGCGCTTTGCGGAAAATGTCGCCGTCCGGCGTGAACGGCCAGATTTTTCGCTCGGTGATCAAATCCCAAAAGGTCTGCAGCTGGCGCAGACGGTGCTTGGGCGGGTTGCCGGCGATGATGGCGGAATTGATGGCGCCAATCGACACGCCCGAAATCCAGTCCGGCTCGACGCCGGCTTCGTGCATGGCCTGATAAACGCCCGCCTGATAGGCGCCGAGCGCGCCGCCGCCCTGCAAAACGAGCGCGATACGGTCGCAACGTTCCGGCCGCCAACCCTCGGACCGCGGGGCGGGACGCGACGGATGATCGGTCAGGCGGGTGCGGACATCGTGCATTTGGGGGTACTCGAATTGGCGGCACAGGGGAGCGGGCTTCCACCTTTGCCAATGCGAGTGACGGCCAAATGACAAAAAGCGACATGAACGATTGTCACAACACTGTCGGCGTCCTTTAACATTCTCCGCTTTGGTAGGCGCTTGGATTTTTGCGTGGCTTGAGGGGGAATGAAATGCGGGCAGGCAAAACCGCCATCGTCACCGGCTCGACCAGCGGAATTGGGCTCGGTATCGCCACGGCGCTCGCCGGGTCCGGCACCAATATCGTGCTCAATGGCTTTGGTCCGGCTGACGAGATCGACAAAATCGTCAGCGATCTCAGGCGGCAGCACAATGTCGGCGTGATGTATTCGAGCGCCAATATTGCCGATCCCGACGAGATCGAGGAGATGGTCGATCAGACCCGGACCGAATTCGGCGGCGTCGACATCCTGGTGAACAACGCCGGCATTCAGCACGTCGACCCGATCGAAGAATTTCCGGTCGACAAATGGAACGCGATCATCGCCATCAATCTCTCCGGCGCCTTTCACACCTGCCGGCTGACGGTGCCCGACATGAAGAAGAAGGGCTGGGGGCGGATCATCAATGTCGCCTCCGCGCACGCGTTGGTCGCCTCGCCGTTCAAATCCGCCTATGTGTCGGCCAAGCATGGTCTCGCCGGCCTGACGAAGACTGTCGCACTTGAACTCGCCGAGCATGGCGTGACCGCCAACGCGATCTGCCCGGGATACGTGCTGACACCTCTGGTGAAAAAGCAAATTCCCGAGCAGGCCAAGGCTCGCGGCATCAGCGAAGAGGCGGTGATGAAGGACGTGCTGTTGGCGGCGCAGCCGACCAAGGAGTTCGTCGAGGTTTCGCAGATCGGGGCGCTCGCTGCGTTCCTCTGCTCCGACGAAGCCGCGTCGATCACCGGCGCCCTGTTGCCGATCGACGGCGGCTGGACCGCGCACTAACGCCGGTCCCGCAACGGCCTTCCGACAACGACCGGCGCAAACGTAACAATCCAGAGACATTATGCGTAAAGACGATATTCTTAAGCTGCCGTCGATGCCGGCCAGCGGGCCGAGCTATCCGGCCGGACCATACCGCTTCATCCACCGCGAGTTCATGGTCATCACCTACCAGACCGATCCGGAGATCGTGCGCGATCAGCTGCCCGAACCGCTCGAGCCGGTCGAGCAGCCGCTGGTGCACTACGAATGGATCAAGATGCCGGACTCTTCCGGCTTCGGCAGCTACACTGAGTCCGGGATGGTGCTGCCCTGCCGCTTTCGCGGCGAGGAAGCAAACTTCGTCGTGCAGATGTATCTCGACGACGATCCGCCGATCTCCGCCGGGCGCGAGATCTGGGGCTTCCCGAAGAAGTACGCCCATCCGAAGCTTGAAATCGTCAAGGACACGCTGACCGGCACGCTGGAATATGCCGGGCAGCTCGTCGCCATGGGCACGATGGGTTACAAGCACGAGGCGATGGCCGGAAACGGCGAGCGTACGACGGCGATGCTGTCAAAGACCCAGATCAATCTGAAACTCATTCCCGGCGTCGATGGCCGCCCGGAAATCTGTCAGCTGGTGGCCTATAATATGACCGACATCACGGTCAAAGGCTCCTGGCTCGGTCCGGGCCGGCTGCATCTGGTTCCGCACGTCAACGCGCCAGTCGCCGACTTCCCGGTCCGCAAGATCATCGGCGCGCATCACTTCGTCGCCGATGTGACCCTGCCCTATGGGCGCGTGCTGTTCGACTACAACAAGGACTGATACCGTCATTGCGAGGAGCGATAGCGACGAAGCAATCCAGCTTTGCGCCAGCCATCTGGATTGCTTTGCTTTGCTTCGCTTCGCTCGCAATGACGGTGAGATCGCCGCCATTGGAATTTATCGCCCACGGGCCGTCACACGCTTGTAATCCAACGAGCCTTTGCTCGGAGTAGCTGGGCGACAAGCCGGGCGGCGAGAGGCTCACATGAAAGCGCTGGATGTGATGGTCCGCGACGTCGTCACTGTGCGGCCGGATGATACCGTTGCCGAAGCGGTGCGGCTTCTTGCCGAGCATGACGTCAGCGCGCTCCCCGTCGTCGACAACGACGACAACGTGGTCGGCGTGATCAGTGAAGCGGATCTGGTTCATCGCGAAGAACTCGGCGCCGAGAAGCACCGCGCATGGTGGCTCGAAGCGGTGACGCCGGCCTCAACGCTGGCCGGCGAGTTCGCCAAGTCGCACGGCCGGCGCGTCAACGAAGTTATGTCGACTGACGTCGTCTCCGCGGCGGAAGATACGCCGCTCGGCGAAATCGCCACGATCCTGGAGCGTTACCGCATCAAGCGCGTACCGATCCTGCGCGGCGGCAAACTGGTCGGCATCGTCAGCCGCTCGAACCTGATCCAGGCGCTGGCGTCATCGCGGACGCCGGCCGCGGCCGGCTCGGGCGCCGATGCCGACCGCAAGATTCGCTCGGAGCTTTTGGACCGGCTCGGCCATCAAGACTGGACCGACTTCGGCGAGCGCAACGTGATCGTCAATAGCGGCATCGTCCACCTCTGGGGCCTGGTCGGCTCGCAGGAAGAGCACAAGGCGCTGCTCGCGCTCGCCGAAGGCGTGCCCGGCGTGGTCAGCGTGGCCGATGAGATGATTCCGGCTTATTGAGAGGCTTCGGCGGTCCGGCTCTCACCCGAAGATGCGTCAAAGCGGGCCACCATCACTTCCGCAATAATGCGCGCGCGTCGCACATGCTCGGGATTATCCGGGTCGAGCCGGTCGGTGGTGGCGCTCATGAGAAGCCCGCCGTCAGGCGTGCGCTCGGTGAGGATGTCGCGCGACAGCGTGATGCCGGCGGCGTGTTCGGCCGAAAGGTAGGCGATCCAGGGAATGTGGAAGATGCTCTTGGGGAACGTCGGATCGAGCGGGATCTGTGGAATGCTATCGATCCTTGTCGCCACCAGGCCGGGCACGATCTCCACGTCCGGCACGGAAATGGTGCCGGATCGGAAAGCCTCCGCGCAGGCCCACGGCGCGCGCCAGTTCTCATTGATCGCCAGCAGCGCCGCCTTGTACAGCGGATAGGTCACGATCGTAAGGTCGAGCGGAATATGGTACCCTCCAAACTCGAGCATTGTGCGGCCTTCACCTTTGCCGCCCGCCAACACACTGAGGCACGCCACGCGAGGACCGCCAATTTCGCTCGTCAGCGCCCTTGCGTGATAGCCATAGCTCGGATCGGGCTCGTTGAAATCATCCCGGGCGACATACTTTTCGATGATCTCGGCGATACGCGGCCGCGCGGAAGCAAGCGGAGTCGCCTTAATGTTGAAGCTATCGGTCATCAAATCTCCAGAACATGGATTTGGGAAATCTGATATTTTCCAACCGCCGAAAATGCGGTCGATCCCGCTCAAGGCGTCAAGCGTGTTCAGGAATTTTGCACCGATCGCTGCCGGCGTTTCCACACGCCCGTGCCATGTGGAACGAACGAAATAGTTATAAAACGGTTCCGTTGTCATCTCTTCCTCGTCGTCCAGGGAATGTGCACAACCGTGATGAACTCACGGCCCCCGCCTACCGTATCAAATAGGCGTTGCACAATTTGTGCCGCCTCTTTTTCCGCGAAAACCCAAACGATCGGCCGCCCGCCGCTTGCTTAGGGCGCGCGGACTGCGCCGATATTTTATAGTTTTAGATCAAATTGCGGTTTCAGATCATACTCCGGAGGCGTAGAGACCGAGAGCGCAAGTCGAACGCCGGTTTTGCAAAGCTCAAGAGCCTCCGGCCCGACAAGAAACTCGTGGACATGCGTGAAGCGATCGCGAAACAGCTTGGCAATGAAATTGTATAGATCCTTCGACACGATTGAATCCCAAATGGTGCTTACCTCGCCGTACAGCAGTACGTCACCTTCATAGCGCCCACCGGGCCTGAACGTGAGAGTATCCTCATTGAACTTTTGACTAATCGCAAAGAGAGTGCCGCCAGCTCTCTGAGGAACCGCCTCTACCCGTATCGCTGTTGTCTCAGGCGATATGAGCCAATATGGGTTTGCTACAGAGCTCGGATGATGAGGTTGTCCAAAGCGCGGAATATCCGCGTACGACCGATAGGTCCGAGGCCTGTTCGCCTCAAACATGCCGGCCAAGGTGTACTGAAGCTTCTTCTGCGCTTCCAGCGAGGACAACAAAGGACCAAGGTCCGACGCTGTCGCATAGAACAAAAATTGACCTCCACTCATGGCGTTTTTCTCTTCGGGATCAAAATAAGCGTATCGTTCGGGAAACGCTTTCGAATCCTGGCTTCCGCCGCCGCTTCTCTCTGATCTGGAGTTCCGTCGGCGAGAGTATCTATAGTCTGAACGCGTCCGGTTTCACCGGTTCGTGTGTTCACAGCTGTGATGTCAACATAAGTACCGCGGTCCTCAGGACCCTCAGGGGGTATGTATTCCTCCTTCGTTTCACCTCCGCCTCCCGTGATGGTGAAGCCCTGGTCTTTAAGCTTTGCAGCTATCTCGGCATTCTGCGCACGTACCGGCGGATTTCCAAGACGGCCGCCGCGCGATGGAGCCCCTTCGACATCGCTTCCCGTCAAAGGGCGCTGTCGCGGCAGTCCCTCGGGGAATGGAAGCTCTGGCTGCGTCTTAGGCGGCGAAGTCGGTCTTGGCGGCGGGCTCGGTGGCTTTGCTGGTATTTCGGTTGAAGGGCGCGACCAGAAGCGCGGAAACGGAAATTCTAATTGTCGAGGCGAAATGCCTCCACCACCGCCGCCACCTCCTCCCCAGATGATAGGACGTTCTCCTGGGCGCTCCATCGAGGGGTCCGACACCGGTACAACGATCGCCGCGCCTGGCCCCTCGCCACTGACCGGCGCGAACCATCCGGAATTTGGCGGCGCGCCGGCGCGTGGATGTTTGGCTGGGTCCCAGAATTTGAGCAGGCCGCTACGGTGGAGCTCGACGGCGCGGCGCTCGATCTCTTTGTGCGTCTCAACACGTTTCGCCAGCCGCGGTGGATCGGGAAATTGCATCTGCACCGTGGCGATCGCGGCCATCGCCAAGTCGCCGCGGTTGAACGCGGTTGCGATCAGTTGAAGTGCGTTTGCTTTCATTGCCGCGTCGACCGGAAGCCGATAAAGCGCGCTCAGCTCGTCATTGAGCTTGCTGATCGGGCGAACGACCCAGCGCTTATGCGCTCCCCTCGCTTCGGAGCGCATCAGCAGCGGAACGTCGCCGACATGCACACCGTCGGCGTCGAATGAGACGCCGCCCGGCCCTCTCGCAGAAAGCGAAAAGGCGCGCATTCCCGGCATCGCCAACATGCGATCGGGCTCCTCAAAACCGAATTTGTCTGGATCAGCGTGCAGCGTCGGATCGGTTCCCCGAGGGGATGCACCCGCTCGACGTCAGGTCGGCCCGCAATTATTTTATCCGCGCGTAAAGGCCGATGTCGATTTCACCCGTTCCCGTTCGACTATAGGCTGTTCGCAAACGTCAAACAGCGAAAGGAAAGCCTATGCAGTACTTGCTTCTCATCTATGAAAACGAAGCCAACGGCGGCAATGTCGACCGCAAGAAGATGCACGACGAGTACGGCCACTTCACTAAATCCATCATCGAGACCGGTAATTTCAAGGGCGGCGATGGTTTGCAGCCGACATCGACGGCGACCACGGTGCGGGTCAAGGACGGCAAGCCGGTGACCACCCACGGCCCGTTCGCCGAGACCCGCGAGGCGCTGATCGGTTACTACGCCATCGAGGCCAAGGACCTCGACCAGGCGCTCGCGATTGCGGCCCGCGTGCCGTCGGCGAAGATCGGCGCCATCGAGGTGCGGCCGGTCATGGTATACAACTAAAGCGGACCGACCAACACATCGATCGCGGCTCCGCGTGGTTTGAAAGCGTAAGGTTCATGGCGGATCGAATCGAACTTGTTTTCCGCAATGAGAGCGGCCGCGTCGTGGCCACGCTGATCCGTCTGCTCGGCGATTTCGAGCTCGCCGAAGATGCCATGCAGGATGCCTTCGCCGCGGCGCTAGCGCAGTGGCCGAGCGAAGGCATCCCGGCAAATCCCCGCGCCTGGCTGGTCAATGTCGGCCGCCACAAGGCGATCGACCGCCTGCGCCGGCACATGCGCTTTCTCGCCAAGCGCGAGCAGATTGAAGCCGAGCTCTTGGCTGATCACCGGATCGGCGAGTGGTTTCCTGAAGACGAGGCGGAGGACGGCGTCCTAAAGGACGACGTGCTGCGGCTCATCTTCACCTGCTGTCACCCAGCTCTGCCGCAAGAGGCGCAAGTCGCGCTGACGCTGCGGACCATTTGCGGACTGACGACTACCGAAATCGCCAAGGCATTTTTGGTGACGGAAAAAGCCATGGCGCAGCGGCTGGTGCGCGCCAAGGCCAAGATCCGCGACGCAGGGATTCCCTATCAGGTCCCGTCGCTAGACTTGATTGCGGATCGCGTCGACGGCGTGCTGGCGGTGATCTATCTGATCTTCACTGAAGGCTATGCAGCCACGTCCGGGCGAAATCTCATCCGGGCCGAGCTTTGCCGCGAAGCCATCCAACTCGGCCGCTTGCTGGTCGAGGTCATGCCGGAACGCGCGGAAGCCAATGCGCTGCTGGCGCTGATGCTGCTCCACGACGCGCGGCGCGATGCGCGCACCACGCCCGACGGCAACGTCATCTTGCTCGAGTCGCAAGACCGCGCGCGCTGGGACCAGGCGCAGATTGCGGAAGGTTTGCGCAGAATCGAAACGGTACTGCACGCGCTCACGCAGCCGAACACGTACGCAGTGCAGGCCGCCATCGCGGCGCTGCACATGCAAGCGCCGCGCTACCAGGATACCGATTGGCCGCAGATTGCCGGCCTTTATGAAGTGCTGACGCGGATTCACCCTTCGCCGGTGATCGAGCTCAACCACGCGGTCGCGGTCTCGATGGTCGACGGGCCGGAACGGGCCCTGCGGCTGGTCGATTCAATCGGCCAACGCGGCGAGCTCAGCGGTTATCACATGCTGCCCGCGGTGCGCGGCGATTTGCTGCGGCGCTTGGGCCGGCGCGCCGAGGCCATCGCCGCCTACCGGCAGGCTCTTGCAAGCGTGGACCTCGAACCGGAGCGGCGTTTCCTCGAGGGCCGGCTCGCCGAGCTCGGCGGCCAGCAAGAAGACCGCGGCTCAATGCAAATGCGACCAGGCGAGCTCAATGGCCCATTTCACGGTAGCCTCGACCGCCCAGCCGCACACGACCACACCGGCGAAGCCGATCGAAGCCCAGATCGCAAGCTTCGATCTTGAAAGCTCCAACGCGGCGACCGCCGGCCGCATCATTTCAACAGCGGCCGCGTGCTGGTCGATCTTCTGCGTCAGCGCCGCGATCGCGGCGCGGGTCTCGGCGTACCAGCAATCGCGGGTGTCACGGTCTTCGTCGGCACGGCGCTGCAGCTCCAAGATACTGGTCTCGATCGCCCCAATCGCACGACTGATCTCATCCAGTTTGCCGGCCATGTGGCTTCACTCTGCTTTTTGCCTCATCCGCCAAAAAAGACTCGCAGCATTCCGACATTGATCGATCCAGTCGGGCACCAGTGCCAAAAGAAATGTGTCGCCAGCGCGCCGCAGAACACGCCCATGATCCAGATCGACAGCGGCTAGCGGCAGGTTTTGTTCGTGAGTTCGAATAAGGTTTTGTGCTGCCGCTCCACCGCCGGGGCCGGCGGCGACTTGCGCTTCTTGTATGTCGTCCGTCGGCGACGGCGCGCCAGCAGGGCGACTTCGGGCCCAACATTGGCCGTCGAAATTTGTTCCGGCACCGCGACAGCCGCGTCGCCGGCATGCTGCCGCAGCCGAAAGATCTTCCCCAACACCGCCGAGCGCGACAGGCCGCCGAGATGCACGCCGATGTCGGCGGCGGTCTCGCCATTCGCCCAAAGCTGCTGCAATAAGTCGACGCGTTCGGCCGTCCACGCTTCGTCGGGCATAAGTCGTCTCCGCGAGCCGCGCCAAGCGGCCCGGCACTGTGTGGATGGAAGTTGAGGGTCGGGCCTTGCGGCACGTCACCGTTCGTGACTATATGGTCTCAATTTAGCGGACGTCAAGTCACTGTTTTAGACGCTAGCGCGCCGCACTGGATTGGTGACAATCAGGCCATGGCACGACGTTCCAAAGCCGCCAAGCAGATGAGCGGGCTCTATCATGCGCGCGAGGCCCGCGGCATGTCGCGCTCCGAGCTGGTCAAGCGATCCGGCATCTCCAAGCAGCAGCTTTCGCGCCTGGAGAATGGTCTGATCAGGATGCGCCTCGATCACTTGAAGCCGTTCGCCGCGGTGCTCGGTTATACCCCCGAGCAGATTCTGCTGTGGGGAAAATACCCGGGCACGCCCGGCGCACACATCGAATCAAGCGACGTGCTGCGCGACGAGGCGGCGCACGACGAGGCGCTCGGCCCGAAGCCCGGCCAGGTGCCCGAGCTCGACACCCGCGCCGGCCTCGGCGGCGGCGGTGTGCCGGCCCGCGAAGTGCGCAAGGACGGCAAGCATGCCGACCCGCTTAAGGCCGAAGGATGGCTGTTTCCCAACAGTTTCGTGCGCGAGCAGCTGCACACCTCGCCGGGCCGGCTCCTGGTGCTCGACACCACCGGCGACAGCATGGCGCCGACCATCGTCTCCGGCGAACGCGTCATCGTCGATACCGGCCACAAGACGCCGACGCCGGATGGGCTCTATGCCATCCGGGACACGTTCGAGAGCATCGTGGTCAAGCGCCTGCAGGTGCTGCGCTCGTCGCGGCCGACGCGCGTCAAAGTGATTTCCGACAATCCGAACCATCCGGGTGAGGAAATCGCGCTCGCCGAGATCGAGGTCGTCGGCAAGGTGCTGTGCTGCCTCAAACTGTGTTGAGACAGGCCCAGTTCTCCCAAGCCAGCAAACGAAATTGGCTAACGGCCACGGCGCTTTTCGCGCCTGGGACTGATTCGCGGGCGCGGTGATCTGCCCCGCCGGTCGTCACCGTTAAAGTAACCATCCTTGACAATCGTCACTGACGTAGTTACGTACGCGCCCGAGAGGCCGTGACGCCCTTTGCCGTCCGGCAACGCCAAAATCGGGTCCGCATGCTTGAAGCCGAGCCACAGCCCGGCGCGTATCGACCGCGCCGGGACCGGGATCGTGCGCGCGCGCACCGCGCCGCCGAAGCCGCGCGCAGCGGCGGAGCGCCGGCAATGGCCGCCGCGCTGGCGCAGATCGGCGCCGCCTTCGACGAGGCCGCACTCATCAATAGCTTCAAGATTAAGGTAGAGCGGTTGATCCGTTTCGGGCCGGATCATCCGGTGGTGCACGCCCGCTTCGAAGCCCGTGCGGCGATGCTGCGCTCGCGGTGCCTCGATGCCGCGATCGTCACCGTCGAGCGCTGGCGGCGCGACGAGCAACGCGCGTTTGCGATCGCCAGCGCGTTCGGCCGCGGCAGCCGGCTGTCACTGGAGATTCTCAGCGAGCTCCGCCTCCTACTGCGCTGGCTGCGCTTCAAGCGCTTGCACGCAGAGTACGCGACTGCGCTGGCCGCGCTCTGCCGTCTGCCGATTTTGATCGCGGCGGAGTGACAGTGCGGATCGAGCCTAGGCGATCTGTTTGCCGCCCGACGCGCGCGTGCGTCCGCCTCGCCTGGATAGAGCACAACGAGACAAACGATGACACAAATGTTGGGTAGTGGTCCGGTTCGAATGTTTCGGTTGACCAACGAGCCCGGCGGATTAGGGCTCAGTTGTACGCCAGCGGGCGTGTCACTTGCGGGCGTGCCGCTGCTTCGCAAGACGCGCGCCGGATTTGTGCCCCGGCCTGCCTTCGAAATCGCTTCGCTCCTTAAGGCGGCGTACGGCGAAGATCCAATGGCGCTGCAATCAAGACTTGGCGCGATCGCGCACGCGCTCAATAGGGGCGATTTCGCCACGGCCATGATCGCCGCGGTTCACACCGAGACGCCTGAGCTCAGTGCAGAGACAGCCGCGCGGCTAGCGCAGGTCGATGAGGAACTGATCAAATACAATTACAATCCCGATGAGCCAAGAGACTGGCATGGCCGTTGGACCAGTGATGGATCGGCCGGCTCAGCAAGTATCGCAACATCCGGAATCGAAACTGACCAAAGGGCAGCACCCCCTGTCGAAGATCATTCGTGGCGCGTCGCCGAGAATACGTTTGCCAGCGACGCGTCGGCGCTACCCGATGCCGCACATAACGCCGCTGCAGGAGCGCCGGCCGCCAACCACACTCCAGGAAACGTTCGAGCGAAAATATGACGATCTGGGGCCGGAGGAATTCTCGAAAAAAGTCATCGAGTTTGGTTATTGGCTAGAGGCACATAGTCGAGAGCTTTCGCCTGCGGAGAGAGAAAAAGCCCTCGCGGAATATTCCTTCCTTCAGAACCGCCTCTTGTTGTGGCTCAACTACGAATACAAGTCCGTGCGAGAGTACGGGTATCTGCTCTCGGCCACCACGAAGCTATACCAAGGCGCGAACAATAGCGGACTTGTCCCTTTCGGCCATCTGCCGGCATCCATGCTGCACGTCGCCGGCACGATTGCGCTTTTCGACACGCCTCCGCCCCGCCGCCTCCGGCCCACGACGAAGACGCCTGCCGAAGAGTTGCCGGCTGAACTCAAACCGCCCAAGGGCGTCGAACTTGGTGCCGTCGTCGATCGAGAGACCGCCGGAATCGTTTGGGGCAAAGGCATCAAAGTGCAGGGCCTCGGAGAGGGGGAGATTGGATGGGAGGCATATAATGCCAGCCAGAATCCCAATGCCAAGCGATTGCGGCCGGGGTCTACAGGGTTCGATCTGTTTGAGGAGATGACCGGCGAAGCCACCAGCGCCAAAACCTTGGACACCAAAACCATGACCTACATCAGAAAGCCGCAGGAGATTTACAAGAAAGTGCAACTTTACGTCGATGGCGTTGTGAACTATGAGCCTAGCAAGAATTTTGACGTCGACCCGGCGCTGATAAGCTCGAAGACAATTCAGCTCGCGATTCCGGAACACACCTCCCCCGAACAGTGGCGCTATCTTTTGCGAGCAATCATCTATGGCAAGGACAATGGCGTTAAAGTTGTGATCACAAGGATCAGAGAATGAGCGCGACAAAGATATTGCCATTTACGCAATGGTCCGATGTCCACCGGACCGAAAGGTTTATCTCCGTTGAGCCGCTTTCCGGATATCGCATTATACAGCGCGAAGACGATGGCTACGTGATCTATCTAGCGCCGGACGCGAGCGACGAGGCGCTGGGGCAAGCGTTGCTTGAAGCCATGGCTCGCAGCCGATTTATCTTTCCGCCCAATTCGGCATTCTCCGAGGCGGAAAGATATATTCGATGTTATCACAATTGGCAGAAGGGTTTCATGCAGCGCTATGGCTACAAGACCAAGCGCGAGGCATACAAGAACATGAATTGGTGTCGCGTAAAGAGGTCCGAGGGGACGATTTCGATCCAGCCGCACCAACGAGATAAACCGGAGTATTTTCGCAACCTCCCGCCGGAAAAAACGGTAGTCATTCCGGCGACGGACGACGCCAAAACGTTGGGTGCGGCGCTGCTTCTGGCCTTAGACCGCTGCGAATAGCGAGCCGGCACCCGTCTTGACCAAGATACGTCGATGCTCAAGCGAATAATCAGTTTCGCGCAAGCCTTGTTTTTGCCGAGGCTGCAAATGAGACGGAATCCGACACTTGCCGTTGCGATCAATCACAGGGCTCGGAGGTTGAGGTCAACAATGAGCCAGGCTCCGATCACGTTTCGAAAAACCGCGGAGATTTATCGGTCGGCAAACTTCATTTCGGTCGAGACAGTGTCCGGCGTACCAGGCCTCATGTACCGGGAGGATGACCCCTACAGAGTCTATCTGGACCCTGACGCGACGAACGAACTTATCGGTCGCACTCTGCTGACGGCGCTGGACAAAAGCCGTTTCGTCGATAATACCGAGCCCGAATTTTTTGACCCGGATAGAGCGATGCGGGTTTGGGCGAATTGGGAGAAGGATGTCATGCAGCGCTACGGCTTCAAGTCCAAGCGCGATGCGTACAAAACCATGGATTGGTGTGAGGGCCAAATGTTCGATGGAAAGATCAGGATCGAGCCGCACCGTCGCGGCTCGCCGGGGTCGGGGTGGAGAAGCCTTCCACCGGAGAAGAGGGTCGTTATTCCGGCGACGGACGACGCCGAAGCCGTTGGGGCGGCGGTACGCCTCGCCCTGAGCCGCGGCGAATAGCGCGGCATATCAGTGGATCGCCACGATAGTTCAAGTTAACCGCAGGAACGGTTAGCCGCCCTCGCGCCCCGGCCCCGGCGGCACGACGCGGATGTGCAATTCGCGCAGTTGCTTGGGCGAGACTTCGGACGGCGCGCCCATCAGCAAATCCTCGGCGCGCTGGTTCATCGGGAACAGCACCACCTCGCGCAGGTTCTCCTCGCCGCATAGCAGCATGACGATGCGGTCGATGCCAGGCGCGATGCCGCCGTGCGGCGGCGCGCCGAGCGAGAGCGCGTGCAGCATGCCGCCGAATTTCTGCTCCAGCACGCTTTCGTCATAGCCGGCGATGGCGAACGCCTTTTTCATCACGTCCGGGCGATGATTGCGGATCGCGCCGGAGGACAATTCGACGCCGTTGCAAACGATGTCGTACTGGATCGCCTTGAGCGCGAGGATTTTCTCCTTGTCGGCCGGATCGAGCGCCAGGAATTCCTCCGCCGGCAAATTCGGCATCGAGAATGGATTGTGGGAGAAGTCTATTCTCTTCTCCTCCTCGTTCCAATCATACATCGGGAAGTCGACGATCCAGCACAGCTCGAAGCGACCCTTGTCGATCAGGTCGAGCTCTTCGCCGACCTTTGTCCGGGCGCTGCCGGCAAATTTGACGAATGTGCCCGGCTCGCCGGCGACAAAGAATACGGCATCGCCCTCGTTCAAGCCGAGCTGCGTGCGCAGTTTTTCCGTCCGCTCCGGACCGAGATTATTGGCAACGGGCCCGCGGCCGACCACCGCGGCGTTGTCGAGAGCGAAGAAAATATAACCCAGTCCCGGCTGCCCCTCGCCCTGCGCCCAGGAATTCATCCGGTCGCAGAAGGCGCGCGAGCCGCCGCGCGGCGCCGGGATCGCCCACACCGCGCCCTTGGGGTTCTTTTCCAGGATGCCGGCGAAGATCTTGAAGCCGGAGCCGCGAAAAATCTCCGACACATCCTGCATCTCGATCGGGTTGCGCAGGTCCGGCTTGTCGACGCCGTATTTGCGGATCGCCTCCTGATAGGGAATGCGCGGAAACTTTGCCGTTACCGGCTTGCCCTCACCGAACTCCTCGAACACGCCGCGCATCACCGGCTCGACCGCGTCGAACACGTCGTCCTGAGTGACGAAGCTCATTTCCAGATCGAGCTGATAAAATTCGCCGGGCGAGCGGTCGGCGCGGGCGTCCTCGTCGCGGAAGCACGGCGCGATCTGAAAATACCGGTCGAAGCCGGAAATCATGATCAGCTGCTTGAATTGCTGCGGCGCCTGCGGCAGCGCGTAGAATTTTCCCGGATGCAGCCGTGACGGCACGAGATAGTCACGCGCGCCTTCCGGCGACGACGCGGTCAGGATCGGCGTCTGGAATTCGAAAAAGCCCTGCGCCTTCATGCGCCGCCGGATCGAGTCGATCACCTGGCCGCGCTTCATGATGTTGTTGTGCAGGCGCTCGCGGCGCAGATCGAGGAAGCGGTAGCGAAGCCGAATGTCTTCGGGATATTCCTGATCGCCGAACACCGGCAGCGGCAGTTCGGCGGCGCGGCCCAGAACCTCGATCTCGCGGATATAGACTTCGACCTGGCCGGTCGGCAGCTCGGGATTGACGGTGCCTTCCGGCCGATGCCGCACCTTGCCGTCGATGCGCACCACCCATTCGGCGCGGAGCGTCTCCGCTACCTTGAACGCCGGGCTGTCGGGATCGGCCACCACTTGGGTGAGGCCATAATGGTCGCGCAGATCGATGAACAGCACGCCGCCATGGTCGCGGATGCGATGGCACCAGCCGGACAGGCGCACGTCCTGGCCGATGTCGTTTGCGCGGAGCGCGCCGCAGGTGTGGCTGCGATAACGATGCATTGTCGTTTCGTTGTTTCGATGGCCTTGCTGACGGAACGCGGAAAGCGCATGCGAGGCCGCCTTTGTCAAGGCGAGCTTGGGGTTAGTTCCTGGCGCTCGGAGGCCCGAGTGACGCGGGGTAGCGCACGCGGCGCGGACATGCGAAGCCATCGCGCGCACGGGGCAATGACAGGTTCCGCGATGGCAAAGGCACACCGCAAGAAGGCTGGCGCCGGCACCGAAATGACCACCGCTGACGCCGTGGTCGGGGCGCTGCTGGCGCACGGCCTCGACACTGTCTATGCGCTGCCGGGCGTCCATAACGACGATTTCTTCGACGCGCTGGCGCGGCACGCCGACACGATCCGCACCGTGCACAGCCGCCATGAACAAGGCGCCGCCTATATGGCGCTCGGCGCGGCGCTGGCGACCGCCAAGCCGCAAGCCTATTGCGTGGTGCCCGGTCCGGGCCTGCTCAACTCCTCGGCGGCGCTTCTCACCGCCTACGGCATGAATGCCCCGGTGCTGGCGATCTTCGGCCAGATCCCCGATGAAGCCATTGGCCGCGGCTTCGGGCACCTGCACGAGATCCGCGACCAGGCCGGCATCATTGCCCGGCTGGTCAATTGGTCGGCGCGCATCCGCGCGCCCGGCAAGGCGCCGCTTCTGGTCGCCGAGGCGATCCAATCGATGTTTATTGATCGCCCGGGACCGGCGGCGCTCGAGTGCGCCATTGACGTCTGGGGACGCTCAGGCGCGGTGCGCCCGGTGGCGCCGCTTGCGATACCGCAGCCGCCGATCGACGACGATGCGCTCAAAGCCGCCGCCAAGCGGCTCGGCGCCGCCAAGCGGCCATTGATCGTCGCCGGCGGCGGCGCGCAGGACGCTTCGCCCGAGGTCACGCGACTGGCGCAGATGTTGCAGGCGCCGGTCCTGTCCTATCGGCGCGGCCGCGGCGTGCTCAGCGATCGCGATCCGCTGTCGGTCAATTTGCCGCTCGGCCATGAATTGTGGGCCGATGCCGACGTCGTCTTCGGCGTCGGCACGCATCTGCGTATGCCGCTGGTGCATTGGGGCGTCGACCGTGACCTCGCCATGATCCGGATCGACGCCGATCCGCATGAGCCGGCGCGCATCGCCAAGCCCAAGGTCGCGCTGATCGGCGACGCGGCGCCGATCCTGCGGCGACTGCTCGGCATCTTGCCGGCGCACAATGCGCGCCGGCCGTCACGCGCGGCGGAGATGCAGGAGCGCCATGCGCGCATGCAAAAGCGCTTGCAAAAACTCGCGCCGCAGCTTGCGCTCTTGGCGGCGATCCGCGCCGAATTGCCGGACGACGGTATTTTCGTCGACGAGGTGACGCAGCTTGGCTTCGCCGCGCGGCTCGGCTTTCCGGTCTACCGGCCGCGCACCTTTCTCTCCCCCGGCTATCAGGACAATCTCGGCTATGGCTTTGCCACCGCGCTTGGCGCGCAGGACGCGCGGCGGGACGTGCCGGTTCTGTCCATCACCGGCGACGGCGGCTTCCTGTTCACAGCGACGGAAATGGCGACGGCGATGCGTCACCGTATTCCGCTGGTGACGGTGCTGTTCAATGACGGCGCCTTCGGCAACGTGCGCCGCATCCAGGAGGAGCGTTTCGGCAGGCTGATCGCGAGCGACTTGACCAATCCGGATTTCGTCAAATTTGCCGAAAGCTTCGGGGCCGCCGGGGTGCGCGCAGCGAGCCCCGACGCATTGCGAGCCGCGCTCAAGGCAGCGTTCGCGCGCCGGGATGGTCCCACGCTGATCGAAGTGCCGGTTGGCGCCCTGCCCAGCCCTTGGGAGTTCATCGTGATGGGCCGCGTGCGCGGGCAAGACCAAGGACCGCGCCGGGCTTGGACCAAATTGCCCTAGACCCTGACCCGATCAATTGATCGAATCAGGGTCTAGATGCTGGGCGAAGCATGATCTTTTCCGAAAACCGGCCTCCACTTTTCGGGATCATGCTTGAACACCTGCCCTTGCCAGCCGTGCGGTATCTGGCCGACACTAGGCAGCAATAACGATGGATTCTGTCACCGCAACCTCAATGCAGCCGATCGCGACGACGCCGGAACTCGCCGCCGTCTGCCGGCGCATGGCCGCGTTCCCGTTCGTCACGGTCGACACCGAATTCCTGCGCGAGACCACCTACTATCCGCTGCTATGCGTGGCGCAGATGGCCTCGGCTGAGGAGGCCGTGGTCGTCGATGCGCTGGCGCCGGGCATCGATCTGGCGCCGTTCTTCGCGCTGATGGCGGACGAGAAGGTGATGAAGGTGTTCCATGCGGCGCGGCAGGACATCGAAATCGTCTGGCACCGGGCCAAGCTCATCCCGCATCCGATTTTCGACACCCAAGTCGCCGCCATGGTGCTCGGCTATGGCGATTCGATCTCCTACGATCAGCTGGTGCAGCGCATCACCGGCGATGCGCTCGACAAATCGCACCGCTTCACCGACTGGACGCGCCGGCCGCTGTCGGACGCGCAGCTCACCTACGCCATCTCCGACGTCACCCATCTACGCGACGTCTATCAGGCGCTGGTCGACGATCTCGGCCGCCGCGGCCGCGTCGATTGGGTGCAGGAGGAGATGCATGTGCTCACCTCCGCCGACACCTATCGCATGGACCCGGAGAATGCCTGGCTGCGGCTGAAGACCCGGGTGCGCAAGCCCAAGGAGCTTGCCGTCCTCATCGAGGTCGCGGCCTGGCGCGAGCGCGAGGCGCAGTTGCGCGACGTGCCGCGCTCACGCGTGCTCAAGGACGAAGTCATCGCCGACATCGCGGTGCATACGCCGACCACGACCGAAAAGCTCAAGAACCTGCGCTCGCTGCCGAAGGGTTTCGAGCGCTCGCGCTGGGGCGAGGCCATCGTCGCCGCCGTGCAGCGCGGCCTCGAACGCGACGTCAAAACGCTGCCGCGGCCGACGCGGCTGCCGGTGTCGGCCAACGGCCTGGCGTCGGTCGAACTGCTGAAGGTCCTGTTGCGGATGATCTCCGAGCGGCATCACGTCGCCGCCAAGGTGATCGCGACGGTCGACGACCTCGAACGCATCGCCAGCGACGACGACGCCGACGTTCCGGCGCTGACCGGCTGGCGCCGCGAGCTGTTCGGCGAAAAGGCGCTGGCGCTCAAACACGGCAAGCTGGCGCTGGCGATCGAGAAAGGCAAGGTCGCCGCGGTCGAGCGCGAGTGACCGGCCTGTGCTACCTCCGTCCCGTGATCGTCGTCATTCCGGATCGCCGCGCAGCGGCGAGTCCGGAATCCATAACCACGGCGTTCGCGGATATGGATTCCGGGTTCGCGCTCCGCGCGCCCCGGAACGACGGGGCTCAATGGGCGTGTTTCTTCGACAGCGCCCAGAGCGAGTAGAGATATCCCAGCAGCAGGATGCCGTAGGTAAAGACGAACAGCCACCCGGCCCCGTTCATGACGCCCTTGACCGTTGCCCAGGCGGAAACAATCAGACCGGCGATATTGCCGACCGAGGCGCCGATCAACAGGCCGCGCAGCGCCGTCCACTCGCGCGAGTCGCGCTGCAACCACAGGATCAGGCCGAAGGTCAGCAACGCGGCGCCAAACAGCCGGAAGCCAAGCTCCACACCGGGCGTGACCGCAACGCCATAGTTCGGCAGCAGAGCGCCGGGCACCAGCGTGTAACTGACGCCGTTGATCAAGGTGATGACCCCGGCGATGGCCAGGAACTGCTTGAGCTTGCGATTTTCTTCCATGGCTCCCCCACCTTTTCTATCTGACGCTTGCGACGCAGTCCCTGCTCGATCAGAAACAGATACGCCAGTCCGCCGTTGGAGTTTCAGCGTGCCGCGTGGACAGGCCCGTCATTGCCGCGCGCCCACTATTCAATCTCACCGCGCGGGCGTTGGCAATGCTTAGGTACTGCGAGCTCTACGCATACTCAGCTCCAAGCGTCGAGGATCGCATTAAGTTCAAGGAAAGTCGTCGCACCTTGAATCTTCGGCCGCAGCTTCTCGACGTCGAATACGCCAGGCAGCGACCGGTACAATTTCGCCGTGACAGCCGCGGATTGCCAATCTTCCGGCTTCTCGTAGAAACGCAACAGATGTTGGTTTCCTTCAAGCTCGATATGTTCCTTTGCGGCACCCACGATGATCGAGAGCGGGATGCCGTGCTGCTCTGCCAATGAAGCCGGGAGCAATGTCCACCAATATAGGCCTGGAAGATACTTCCGGGTGTCGCGCCCGACCCAGCTATGTATCGTGTTGATGCCCAGTTGGGTCGTGATGCGATTCCGGTATTCCAGTTCCTCTTCTGCGCAAGCGAAACCGAAGATCGGATGCGCGATCGCCATGCGAATCAAGAAGTCTCTCACGGTGTCATCAGGAATTGCGTCCAGATCCGCGTCAACAATGAGGGTGCTATTTCGTGATCTACGAAGATCATACAAAGCCGTCGAATTTTGAAGATAGACACCGATCGTTGGCATCTTGAAAGTTTGAAGGAAGACATTCACATCACCGATCGCTGTACCGACTTCATCCTCGGCCAAGCTTACTAAGGTTGGCCGCAGTATCTCGGGCAAACTTAGAATTGTTTTGGTCACCAAATCTGTCGTCGACAACGGAAACTTGAGCAGAGCCTTGATCATGTCGTTCTCTTTCACTGCGGTCCCAAATCGGGGCGCCGAACGATCTGATCAAAGGGAGCTTCATTGTGAATTGAGCTAGTGAACCGGCGGTCACTATTGCCGCGCCGCGTCCTGCAGAATAGCGATCATACGGTCGATCACTGTGCCCGCGGGCGTGCCCGGCGAAAATTCGATTTTACGATTTTTGTCTCGCACCCAATAACCGTCCGAGTGCTCCTTGTAAGCGGTTATTGAATAGACACCATTCTCCTCGTCGATACTCCACATCGACGCGTTGCGCGCGAACGCCGACCATGTCTTGGCACCCGAATACTTCAGCAGAATTGGCCGCGGCCAGTTGTTCTTGGGCGGATTGGGCACGAAAATATTTTTTCGCTGGATCGCGTCAGAAAATGCCGCGCGCAGGCCCTCGGCATTGGCGACCGGCTCGACCGCAACGGGGTCGACATCCATGTAAGCGCCGCCCTTTTTCAGTCGGACTACTGTCGGCACATACACTATCCCGTTCCGCAAATAGGCGTGGAAGAACATGATGATGCCCTAAAATTCCTTCACAATGATTTCGAACCGAATAGCTTCCGGCTGTTTTTGCTCTGACCTCAGCCGCCTCGATGACGGCACGCTGCGTTGCTGTCAGGCTTCCCCTGGGAACGATAAGCTCGAGAACGCGATCGGTTATTTCGGAGAGCTCCACTGTCATGTTTTGGAGAGTCCCACCCTCGTATTCGGACAAACGATTGACGTAGGCGTTTAGCCTATACATGAAGCGGTTCGCGTCCTGGTATGTGGCTGCCCGAACATCGATGGACTTTATGCTCGTTGCTGCTCCCGTCGCAAAGTCAAATTTGTCAATGACACGAAACAGCGGCGGCAGCGACCCGTCACCGAATATCTCATGAATTATTTTACCACGTGTGGTGATGCCAAGTTTCCATACTTCTGACGGCGCGTCTATCAGCGCCAGTTCAACTGCACCCGCCGACTCTACTGGAGACGGCTCGACGACGCGGTCTTTGGGAATTACCGGGCTTTTCGGCGCCACCCCTGGTGCCTTTGGCAGGCCGCCAGGTAGAAGGAACGAGAAGATCAAATAAAATAAGCTCTCGTACTGACCCACAATTGTTGGATCAGAGCGCGACAAATCTTCGAGATCGTTCAATATCTCCTGTCGAGTTTCGCGATCAACATCGGGATCGATCACGTCTCTTAGTGCATGGGTTAACCTGTCACCTCCGATATGATCACCAGCATCGTAAAAGTATCGCTTGATCTCACGCCTTATCGCCTTCTCATCCTCGCGCCTCGCGTTAGCGAACCACTCCAAGAAATCAGCTAATTCGTCAATTCGGTCCTCGCGCGGCGGCAGTCTCACCCATCCGTCGCGGCCGGGAGCGGCATCACTTTGTTGTGCATGATCTTGATGCTGGGCGACCCGCACCGTTGATGCGGCATCGCCACCGTCAGTCGGCGCGAACCAGCCAGGATTGGGCGGTGTGCCGGTGCGCGGATGCAGCGCCGGATTCCAGTCGGTACTGCCACTCTCGTCGCGCGCGTATTTGATCAGCGCGTCCTCGGCGATCATGGCGTCGCGCGCGGCCGCACTTGGTAAATCCGGAATCTGCAAATGTACCGCCGCGATCCGCGCTAATGCCGGATCGTTGGCGTTCAGGGCGGCGGCAACCGTTGCAAAGCCCGGCATAAGCCGATCGACGGCAAATCCGTCAGGGAACACGCCCTTGAGCAGACGCGCGATTTCGTGTCGGTCCCGGGCAACAAAACGTCCGTCGTGCCGCTCGATCAGCAGCGTTTGCCCGAGCAGCAAGCCATGGTCGGTGCAGGCGAGCCCGAGATTGTCGGGCATGTCCTCACTGAGGCGCCAAAATGGATAGATCATTCGTCATCCTCATAATGAGGACCGATTGACCCATTTCAGTGACGAACGTCAATTAAATAGTGACGTCACTTTTCGCCATCTCGGCTTAAAGCCATTTGAAATCAATGACCTGGAGGCAGGTCGCAAGCCCGGACATGTTTGGCTCGTTAGGCTCAGGAGAAGCCCGCGGCGGCGCTCACTGACGGAGAATCATCGAGGCGGTGTCTGCTGCGCCTCCAACGAGCGATTGCCTCTCGCCGGCTACCGCGCGCGGCAGTGTCACAACGAGAGGCCGCGACGGACGCGCCCTACCCCATCAACATCACCGGATCGCGGCCGATGAGGCGCGACAGCGCGCGGAGCCGGCTCAGAACCCGCTCGCCGCCGAGGGCGGCGTATTCGCCGGGGAGCCGCAGCGCCAGCCGGTGCCGCTCGACCGCGAGCGGGGTCTGCGGCAGGACGCCCGGCATTGCCGCGGAGACAACATAGGCGAGGCGTAGCGCCGCGCCGAGTACGCGCGCGCGGTCGATCATGCGGGTCGAAGCGAGCTCACGCAACCGCGGCGACAGCTCGTCGTCCATGACCAGTCCGACGTGGCGGTAGAACACGGCGAGCGCCAGATAGGCGCGGCCGGAATGATCGATGGCGGTGAAGCCGCCGTGGGCGATGATGTTGAGCGATTGCTCGCCCCGGTAATCAGGATGCGCGCGCCAGCCGATGTCGGCCAACAGGCAGGCGGCATGACGCAGCCGACGCTCCTCGGCCGGCTCGTCGAGGCCCGAGGACGCCATGAAGCGATTGGTCCACTCGATCAGCTCTTCGCCATGGCGCGGCGAGCGCGAGCGCAATTGATTGAGATCGCGCGCCGCCTCGATCAGCGCGTCCTTCTCCTTGTCCTTCTGCTTGAGCAGCGAATAGAGCAGCCCCTCGCGCACGCCGAGCGCCGAGAACACGATCTGCTTCGGCTTGCCGAGGCGGATGACGTATTCGAGCACCAGCGCGGCATAAGCGAGCAGCGGCCGCCGCGCGTTGGCGACCACTTCGATATTAGAGAGCGTCTCGACATCGACGCGGTGCACCAGGCGGGCGAATTCCAGCGCCTCCTCTGCCGCGATCGCATAACCGTGCATGACGTGCAGCGGATAGCCGGTCTGCCACATGTGCAACCGCGCCAGCGCCCGCCACGTGCCGCCGACGGCGTAGAAGGTGCGGCCCTCGCAGTCGGCCAGCACCGGCAAGGCGCTGAGCGTCTTCTTGACGAATTTCTCCGCCTTTTTGAGCGACTTGGCCGAGATGTCGGCCAGCGCCAGGCCGCCGAGCGGCCGGGTCAGGCCGCGGCGCGCGTGGGTGCCATGGACATCGACCAGCTCCAACGAGCCGCCGCCGAGATCGCCGACCACGCCGTCGGCCAGATGCACGCCGGAAATAACGCCGAGCGCGGTCAACTCCGCCTCGCGCGCGCCGGAGAGCACGTCGATTTTGGTGTGGATAATCCGTTCGGCAAGCTTGATGAAAGCGGGACCGTTCTTGGCGTCGCGGCAGGCGGCGGTGGCGATGGCGAGCGTTTTCTTCACGCCCATGGTCCGGCACAGGCCGCGGTAGCGCTTGAGCGCCGCCAGCGCCTGTTCGACGGCGTCAGCCGCCAACAGCCCGGTCGACTGCACCTCACGCCCGAGGCCGCACAGGGCTTTTTCGTTGAACAACGCGGTCGGACTGCGGGCGAGGCCCTCATAGACCACGAGGCGAACGGAGTTCGAGCCGATGTCGACGACGGCCAACGGGCTGCGGTCCAGCCGTCCGGGAGCGGCTTCGGTCGTAAGGCGGCTCATGGGTTGAAATTGGAGCAACGCAAAAACGCTCCGCCGTCGCTCACACCCGCTCCGCGCGATGTCGCAATCGAGGCACCGAATCCTTCGGCGACTTGCCGCGTCCCGACAGGCTGGGATTGGTCATGAAATAAGTGTGGGCGTTGAACCGTTCCTCACCCGGCGCCGGCTTGATGCGCGACGACGAGCCGTCGGCCAGGAGTTGCCAGCTCTGCTCGTTGTCCTTGAGATTGGCGACGATGATCTGGTCGAGCACCTGCTCGTGCACCGTCGGATTGACGATCGGGCAGAGAACCTCGACGCGCCGATCGAGATTGCGCGGCATCAAGTCGGCGGATGAGATATAGACCGCGGCTTTCGGATGCGGCAGGGCGTGACCCGAACCGAAACAATAGATGCGGCCGTGTTCGAGGAAGCGGCCGACAATCGATTTGACGCGGATGTTCTCCGACAGGCCCGGAACTCCGGGCCGCAGGCAGCAAATGCCGCGCACCACAAGATCGATCGGGACGCCGGCGCTCGAGGCCTGATAAAGGGCATCGATGATGTCCGGATCGACCAGCGAATTCATCTTCATCCAAATTGCCGCCGGACGTCCGGCCTTGGCGTTGGCGCTCTCCGCTTCGATGTGCTCGTGGATGCGCTGGCGCAAGGTCAGCGGCGACACCGCCATGCGCTCAAGCTCGGCCGGCTCGGCATAGCCGGTCACGTAATTGAACACGCGGGTAACGTCGCGGGCGATGACGGGATCGGCGGTGAAGTACGACAGATCGGTATAGATGCGCGCGGTCACGGGATGATAGTTGCCAGTGCCGACATGCACGTAGGACGCAAGCGACGCGCCCTCGCGGCGCACCACCAGCGAAAGTTTGGCGTGGGTCTTGAGCTCGATGAAGCCGTAGACCACCTGGACACCGGCGCGTTCCAAGTCGCGCGCCCAGCGGATGTTGGCTTCCTCGTCGAAGCGCGCTTTGAGCTCGACGACAGCGGTGACCGATTTGCCGGCTTCCGCCGCCTCAGCGAGCGTCTTGACGATGGGGGAATCCGCCGAGGTGCGATAAAGCGTCTGCTTGATGGCGACGACGTCGGGATCGCGCGTTGCCTGATGCAGAAAATCGACCACCACGTCGAACAATTCATAGGGATGGTGGACGATCAGATCCTTCTGCCGGATCGCCGCAAAGCAATCGCCGCCGTGATCGCGGATGCGATCGGGATACCGCGGCGTATAGGGCACGAATTCGAGATCCGGCCGGTCGAGGCTGGTGAGTTGGGCCATCTCGTCGAGCGCCAAGACGCCGTCGACCTTGAAGACGCCGTCGTCGATGGCGCCGAGCGCACGCTGCACAAAGCGCTGCAGCTCCGCGGGCATGTTGGCCTCGATGTCAAGCCGGATTACCAATCCGCGGCGGCGGCGCTTGAGCGCGGTCTCGAACAGCCGCACCAGATCCTCGGCTTCCTCGAGGATTTCCAGTTCCGAGTCGCGGATGACGCGGAACGCGCCCACCCCCTTCACGGTATAGCCGGGAAACAGCTTGCCGATGAACAGGCTGGTGGCGCCTTCGACCGAAATCAAGCGCACCGCGCCTTCGCCGCCGGCCTGCGGCAGCCGCACAAACCGCTCGATGCGGTTCGGCATGCGAATGAGCGCGTTCATCGCTCGGCCGTCCTTGGCGCGCGCGAGCTGCAAGGCGATTGAGAAGCCGAGATTGGGGATGAATGGGAACGGATGCGCCGGATCGACGGCGAGTGGCGTCAGTAACGGGAAAATGTGCGACAGGAAGTAATCTTCCAGCCAGGCTTTTTCCGATTTGCCGATGTCGGGACCATCGACCAGGACGATGCCGGCCTTGCCGAGCGCGGCGCGCAGTTCGCGCCATTGTGCTTGCTGGTCCTGCACCAAGAGAACCACTGCCTCGGCGATGCGGACCAGCTGCTCCGCCGGCGTCAACCCTTCCGGGCTCTTGCTGACAATGCCGGCGCGCACCTGCGCGCGCAGGCCGGCGACGCGCACCATGAAGAATTCATCGAGGTTGTTGGCCGAGATCGACAGGAAGCGCAAACGTTCCAGCAGCGGATGCTCGCGGTTGGCGGACTCCTCGAGGACGCGGCGATTGAAATTGAGCCAGGACAATTCCCGGTTGACAAAGCGTTCCGGGCTCGAGGCGAGTTCGGAGGCGGCGTGCCGCGCGGCCGGTTCGGCAAGCCGCACCGGGGCTTCGAGCCGCTGGGTGAGGTCGGGCTCAAGCGCGACGGCGGTGGCTTGGCCACGATCAGCCATGACTACTCCTGGTTCTTCGAGCTTCACCGTCGCCGCCCTGCGTAACGATTCGATGAAATCACAGCACCGAGATAAGGCGGAGCGGTGACAATCCGTCAAGGATTGGGCGGCGACTCTCGCCAATGATATAGCGCAGGCGGCGGGGAAATTCGAGGAGCTTCAGATCGTTAAGGCGCGTGCCCAGCAGCACTTCCCGCGATTGCAGATCGAAACGGCCGGGGAAAACCCCGGCCGCCTTGTTACAGAGGGCTTGGCGCAAAGGCGGCAGCCCTCAAAAATCCTCCCGCGGAGATCAGGCGAGGTCGAAGCGATCGAGGTTCATCACCTTGGTCCACGCCGCCACGAAGTCTTTCACGAACTTCTCCTTGGAGTCCGCACACGCATAGACTTCGGCAAGGGCGCGCAGCTGTGCGTGCGAACCGAAAATCAGGTCGACGCGGCTGCCGGTCCACTTGACCTCCTTCGTCTTGCGGTCACGCCCCTCGTACACGCCGTCAGAGCCGGCCGACGGCTGCCATTGCGTATTCATGTCGAGCAGGTTGACGAAGAAGTCGTTGGTCAGCGCCTCCGGCCGCTTGGTGAGGGCGCCGTGCGTTGACTTGCCGTGATTTGTGCCCAGGACGCGCAGGCCTCCGACCAGAACCGTCATCTCGGGCGCCGTCAGCGTCAGCAATTGCGCCCGATCCACCAGCAATTCCTCACCAGACATGAGCTGCTTGCCGCGCAGATAGTTGCGGAACCCGTCGGCGGTCGGTTCGAGCGGCGCGAAGGAGTGGGCGTCGGTCTGATCCTGCGACGCGTCCATCCGCCCTGGCGTGAATGCGACCTTCACGTCGTGCCCGGCGCTCTTCGCGGCTTTCTCGATCGCGGCGCTGCCGCCGAGAACGATCAGGTCGGCAAGCGAGACTTTCTTGCCGGCGGACTGCGAAGCGTTGAAGTCCTTTTGGATCGCTTCGAGGGACTGCAGCACCTTCGAAAGCTGCGCCGGCTGGTTGACGTCCCAATCCTTCTGCGGGGCGAGGCGAACGCGCGCGCCGTTGGCTCCGCCGCGCTTGTCAGAGCCGCGGAACGTCGATGCCGACGCCCAAGCCGTCGAGACGAGCTGAGAAACGGAAAGGCCTGACGCGAGGATTTTCGCCTTCAGAGCAGCAATGTCCTGCTCGTTGATCAGCGGATGATTCACGGCAGGGATCGGGTCCTGCCAAATCAAGATCTCTTTGGGGACGAGTGGCCCGAGGTAACGCACGATCGGGCCCATGTCGCGGTGCGTGAGCTTGAACCAGGCGCGGGCAAACGCGTCCGCGAACTGGTCCGGATGCTCGTAGAACCGTCTCGAGATTTTCTCATAGGCCGGGTCGAGCCGCAGCGAGAGGTCCGTGGTCAGCATGGTCGGCACATGCTTCTTCGACTTGTCGTGGGCGTCCGGGACCGTGGCAGCGGCGCCTTTCGCTTTCCACTGATAGGCGCCGGCCGGGCTCTTCGTCAGTTCCCATTCGTTCTTGAACAGGTTGTCGAAGAAGTGGTTGCTCCACTTGGTCGGCGTCTGCGACCAAGTGACTTCCGGGCCGCCCGTGATAGCGTCGGCCCCGAACCCCGTGCCATGCTTGCTCTTCCAGCCGAGGCCCTGGTCCTCGAGCGCTGCACCTTCCGGCGCCGGGCCGATCAGCGACGGATCGCCGGCGCCATGGGTTTTGCCGAAGGTATGGCCGCCGGCGATGAGCGCGACGGTTTCCTCATCGTTCATCGCCATGCGGAAGAAGGTCTCGCGGATGTCCTTCGCCGCCGCGACCGGATCCGGCTTGCCATTCGGTCCTTCCGGATTGACGTAGATCAGGCCCATCTGCACCGCGCCGAGCGGATTCTGCAGCTCGCGTTCGCCGCTGTAGCGTTCGTCCCCCAGCCACGTCCCCTCGGGACCCCAATAAAGTTCCTCGGGCTCCCAGACATCGGCACGGCCGCCGGCGAAACCGAACGTCTTGAAGTCCATTGACTCAAGGGCGACGTTGCCAGCCAGGATTATCAGGTCGGCCCAGGAGATTTTCCGGCCGTATTTTTGCTTGATCGGCCACAGCAGCCGGCGCGCCTTGTCGAGGTTCGCGTTGTCGGGCCAGCTATTGAGGGGCGCGAAGCGTTGCTGGCCGCCGCCGGCGCCGCCGCGGCCATCGGCGATGCGGTAAGTGCCGGCGCTATGCCACGCCATGCGAATGAACAGCCCCCCGTAGTGGCCAAAGTCGGCCGGCCACCATTCCTGCGAGGCCGTCATCAAGGCACGAAGGTCCTTGATGACGGCGTTCAGGTCGAGGCTCTTGAATTCCTTGGCGTAGTCGAACGCCTCGCCCATCGGGTCGGACAGGGGGAGCTGTGGTGGAGTACCCCAATATTCAGCTGGTCCGGCCACCAGTCGCGGTTGGTAAAGCTTTTGTGCACGACCGGGCACTTGCCCTCGCTCTTGTCATCAGTCTTTGCGTCCATGTTACTCTCCGATCGCGTTCCGCTCTTTTTCCCGTTCCCTATATAAGCATCATCATTCCTTGGAAAGTGATCCAGCTTCATAGCCGGCGACGCATTGCGGCATTGCTCACGTTGCGCGCGACACGGTGCTTGCGGTCGCAAGCTTGCTGCCGCCGCCGCCGGCGGCATTGAGCCGGATCAAGGAAAGAATCCGAGTGTCCGCTCCGGGTCACGGTCGATAAAACTCTAGGAAATTATGATAGGTCCGCATTCGGGTGCATGGCAACCAAGAGTGCTTGTGGCAGAGCATGTTGTCACTGTCGGCTCATTCGCTGCTTTCATGGAAAGCTCGCCGTCTAATCGGCCTTGAATATCTCGGCCGCGAGCGCGCGTGTCGGTGCGCGCCTTTGGCGCAAGGCTTCGTTGTCGAGCGCAATCACTGCCGCACGCGCGGCCGCAAAGGAACGCTCGATGCGGGTGATGAGATAGCTGACGACGCTGTCGTCCAGCGCCAGCTGGCGATCCGCGGCGAGCTTGACGATCACCCCGCGCAGCATGGCGTCGTCGGGCGCCTGCAGCGTTGCCACCGGCAAGGCGCGCAATCGTGAAGCGAGGTCGGGGAGCGCGACGGGCCAAGCAGCCGGTGGATCGCGCGCGATGAGCAGGAGAGACGCCTGTTCCTCCCGCGCCAAATTGATGAGGTGGAACAATGCGCGTTCGTCGGCGTCGGCTGACGCATCTTCGACAACCAGCGCGCCTGTGGCCAACGCCGCGGGCAACTCGGTTTCGCGCAGCGCCCGGGCCGAAATCACCCGCGCGCCCGCGATCCCGGCCCACATCGTCGCGAGGTGGGTCTTCCCCGATCCCTGCGGCCCGACCAAAGCCAGGGCGTTGCCGGGCCATTGCGGCCAACTACCGATGAGCGAAAGCGCACCCTCGTTGGATGGTCCGGGCAGAAAATCCTCGCGCGCGTAGCTTTCCGCGTGATCTAGCGCGAGCGCGAGCTGCCGCGGGCGGATCGACATGGCGGCTCAGGTCAGCCGTTTGCCGGTATAGAGCGTGCTCGCCCGGTAGCGCGAAAGCGCGAACCGCGTCAGCACGCCGGCCGCTGCCGCCAACGGCACCGCGAGCACAAGACCGACGAAGCCGAACAGATAGCCGCCGGCGAGCAGCGCAAAGATCAGCCAAACCGGATGCAAGCCTGCGCTCTTGCCGACCAGCCTTGGCGACAGCACGTTGCCCTCGATGAACTGGCCAACCAGAACGATCGCCACGATGATGATAATTCGCGACCAGTCCGGAAAGAATTGCGCCACCGCGACCCCGAACGAGATCACCAGCCCGGTCAGCGAACCGACATAAGGTATGAAGCTGAGAAATCCGGAGGCGACGCCGATCAGGGCGCCATAGCTCAGTCCCGCGAGCGTCAAGCCGATCGCGTAATAGAAGCCGAGAATCGCGCACACCAAGAACTGGCCGTGCAAATAGCCCGACAGCGCCCGGTCGATCTCGCTGAACAGGCCGCGCACGGTGTCGCGGTTCGGCAATGGGATCAAAGCGTCGACCGTTGTGATGACCCTATCCCAATCGGCAAGCAAATAGAACGCAACCACCGGCGTGATCACGAGCAACGAGAATACCGACAGCAAAGCCGCGCCCTTACTCCACAAGGTCGGCAGCGCTTCGGTCAGATAGGACATGGATTTGCTCAGCAGCGCCGCCACCGACTTGTCTCCGCCGGCACTGGGGCCGAGAATGCTCTTGAGCCACGGATGATCGGTGACCAGCAACTCCAGCCGGTGCACGTAGGCCGGAACGTGGTCGATAAAAGACGCGAGCTGCTCTGCCAGCAAGGGCACGAACAGAACGCACAAGCCGGCGAATACGACGACAAAGGCGCCGAGGATGATCAAGGCCGCAACCAGTCGGCTCATGCCATGTCTGGTCAGCCGCTCGGACAGCGGATCGAGCAAATAAGCGAGCGCCGCCCCGACGACGAAAGGCAAAAGTACCTCGTGCAGCAGCCACAACAGTAAGACGAAAACCAGGAGCGCGGCGATCCAGAACACGACTTGGCGCTCGACCCGCATGGCGCTCACCTTCCCTGTCCGGCCCCGACCGAATTCATATGACGGAGCCATTCGGCGAGATAGAAGGCCATCGAGAGCACGGTCAAGACCGCGACCAGTGCGATCACGATCTTTGATGCCAGAGCGGCGTCGAAGCCGAAGCCCCGCTCGGCGAGCACCAGGGTAGCGAGCACGATCTGTGCCGCAGTGTTGGCTTTCGAGACCGGCAGCGGCCGAATCGGCATCGGCTTGCCGATCAACCAGGACAGCATGAAGCCGGAGATGATCATGATGTCGCGCGACACCACCAGGATGACCAGCGAGATCGGCAACGCGCCGGCGATGCCAAGGGCGACATAGATCGACACGATCAGCGCCTTGTCGGCCAGCGGATCGATGAGCGCGCCGAGCTCGCTGGTCATGTTGAAGCGCTTGGCGATGAAGCCGTCGACGGCGTCGCTGATCCCGGCCGCCACGAACAGAAAAAAGGCAGCCCGCATCTCGCCGGACGTGATCGCCCAGACCACGATCGGCACCAGGATGATACGCCCCAATGTGATGAGGTTCGGAATACTCAAAACGCGCGCCCCGGCTCTGGCACCATATATAGCCGGGCGGTGACGCTTGCGCACCCGGCAATTCCAACGTAGGAGGCGCCAATCGGCCAAGCCGCGGGAAACAGATCATTCACCAAAAGGTTTAAGTTCGTGAAACAGGGACGCTACGCGGCCGCCGGCGTCGACATCGATGCGGGCAACCGCATGGTGGATTTGATCAAGCCGCTGTTGCGCCGCACCGCCCGCGCCGGCGCAGACGCCGAAATCGGCGGGTTCGGCGGCCTGTTCGATCTCAAGGCCGCCGGGTTTTCCGACCCGATCCTGGTCGCGGCGACCGATGGCGTCGGCACCAAGGTCAAGATCGCAGTCGAGACTTCGCGCCACGACACCATCGGCATCGACCTCGTTGCCATGTCGGTCAACGACCTTGTCGTCCAGGGGGCGGAGCCGCTGTTCTTCCTTGATTACTTTGCCTGCAGCAAGCTCGATCCGGAAATCGGCGCCGCAGTGGTGAGCGGCATTACTGCCGCTTGTGAAGAGTCCGGCTGTGCGCTGATCGGCGGCGAGACTGCCGAAATGCCCGGCATGTACCAGCCCGGCGACTATGATCTGGCCGGCTTTGCGGTCGGCGCGGTGTCACGCGAAGCGCTGCTGCCGCGGCGCGATATCGTCGCCGGGGATGTAGTGATCGGGCTCGCATCATCGGGCGTGCATGCCAACGGGTTTTCGCTGGTGCGCCGCATCGTCGCCGCTTCCGGATTGCGTTGGGACGCACCGGCGCCGTTCGAGCCGACACGAAGCCTGGGTGAAGCGTTCCTCACGCCGACGCGTCTCTATGTGCGATCGTGCCTCGCGGCCATACGCAAGACCCAGGCGATCAAGGCGCTGGCGCATATCACCGGCGGCGGTTTTGTGGAAAACATTCCGCGGGTGCTGCCGAAGGGATTGTCCGTCGCGCTGGATTTGGATCGGGTGCGGGTTCCGCCGGTGTTCAAGTGGCTGGCCGCTTGCGGTGACGTGAGCGAGCACGAGATGCTGCGCACCTTCAATTGCGGCGTCGGCATGATCGCGATAGCGGACGGGGCCACTGCCGGCGCGGCGGTTGAACAATTTACCGCCAACGGCGAAACCGTCACGCGGCTGGGCCAGGTGATCCAGGGCAGCGGCAGCGCCGGCGTCGATTTCCGCGGACGGCTTGATCTTTCCTCGTGACGCGGATGAAGAAGCGCGTCGCCATTTTGATTTCCGGCCGCGGCTCGAACATGACCGCGCTGATCGAGGCAGCCAAAGCAAATGATTATCCGGCCGAGATCGTGCTCGTGGTCTCCAACCGGCCGGATGCGCCGGGCCTCGCTCATGCGCACGCCGCCGGCGTTGCGACCACGGTCATCGATCACACCGCTTTCGGCGACCAGCGCGAGGCGTTCGAACGCGCGTTGGATGACGAACTGCGCAACAACCGGATCGATCTGGTGTGCCTTGCCGGTTTCATGCGGCTGTTGACGCCGTGGTTTGTCGCGCGCTGGAGCGGACGGATGCTCAATATCCATCCGTCATTGCTGCCGCAATTCAAGGGGCTCGACACCCACCGCCGCGCAATTGAAGCCGGGGTGAAAAGGCACGGCGCGACGGTGCACTTTGTCGTGCCGGAAATGGATTCCGGACCGATCGTCGTGCAGGATTCGGTCGCGGTGCACGACGGCGAAACCGAGGCGACGCTGGCCGCGCGCGTGCTCGAGCTCGAGCATCAAATATATCCGCGCGCACTGCGCGCGGTCGCCGAAGGCCGCGCCAAGTCTTAAGCTCGCTTCGGCCAGCCCGAGCGTCTGCGCAAAATACAAAACCCCCAGCAAACAGACCGGGGGCTCCACGATGCGGGGAAGACCCGCCTGTTTATGCGACCTTGAGATTCTCTGCGGAGGTTCGGCCGCGATTGGTCACGAGCTCGTATTCGACCTCCTGGCCCTCATTGAGTGTGCGCAGACCAGCGCGCTCGACGGCCGAAATGTGAACAAATACATCCTTGTCGCCCGATGACGGCTTAATGAACCCATAGCCCTTGGTCGGATTGAACCATTTGACGGTGCCCTTTTGCATCGTCTGTCTCCTCAGTCAGTCCATATGCCAGCAGAGACGCGGAACCCCTGCACCGCGCCGCGTGTAGATTGTTCCACGCCACAAGCCAGATTCGGGAAAGTCCGAAACGATTGGTGTCGCTAAAGACAGCCCCCGGCCCGAAGGCCAAAATCCGATTGCACAGAAAAAATTGCCGACAAATGCGGCGCAAGCATGGCTGCAGTGAGTCGCGCGCGACAGCGCAGTGCGATCATGTGTTGCTCATCACACGATCGTATCAATGGAGCACTCACCATCTTCTCAGGAAAGCCGAGTTCCAATCTTCTCAGGCCGAGCTCTAACCGACAATTTCTTTGCCGGAGAAGAACTGCGCGATTTCCTTCTGCGCGGTGTCAGCGGCGTCGGAACCGTGCACGGAATTTTCGCTGATCGATTTGGCGAAAGCCTTGCGAATGGTTCCATCGGCCGCCTTGGCGGGATCGGTCGCTCCCATCAGATCGCGATAAGCGGCGATCGCGTTCTCGCCTTCGAGGACCTGAACGACGACCGGACCCGAAATCATGAAGTCGACGAGTTCGCCGAAGAACGGCCGCTGGCGGTGAACAGCGTAGAACGTCTCGGCCTGCGGGCGGGTGATCATCACGCGTTTCTGAGCGATGATGCGCAAACCCGTTTTCTCGATCATCGCATTGATCGCGCCGGTCAGGTTGCGGGTGGTCGCATCGGGCTTAAGGATCGAAAATGTACGCTCGATCGCCATCAAATTGTCCTTTGAGGAAATTGTGAAAGTGGGCGGAAGTGCGCGCGGCTTATAGCGGTCGTTCCTGCACCGGGCAAGCGGTCACGGTCCGGACCAAACAAGCCAGGGGCGATTTTTCCTACAACCGCCGCAGGAAATCGATCATCGCGGTGTTGACCTCGGCGGCACGCTCCTGCTGGGTCCAGTGCCCGCACCCCGGCAGGATGATGCTGCCGCGCAATTGCGGCACGAACTGCGCCAGATTGACGATCGCCTTGTCCATGTTGCGGAACGCGACCACGAGGTCCCGGTCGCCGGCCATATAGAGCGCGGGGACGTTGACTTTGGCGCCGGCGAACGGCGCCATCAGTTCCCAATTGCGGTCGATGTTGCGGTACCAGTTCAGGCCGCCGCGAAATCCGGCCCGAGTGAACTCGCCGGCATAGAAGTCGAGATCGGCGTCGGTCAGCCACGCCGGCAGAACGCTCGGGCTGAGCATTCGCGTGAGAAAGCCGCCGTCGCGCGACACCATGCCGACGTCACTGGCCCTGCCGCCGTGGTGCGGCACCTCGCCGGAAGCGGAGTACAATAACTTGGCAAGCGTCGTGCGCACGTCGCGCTCGAGTTCCGCTTCCGCCACACCCGGCGTCTGGAAATAGAGCTGGTAGAAGATGGCATCGTCGCGCCGCGGCATCACCGACGTCGGAATGATGGAACTGCGGTGACGGTATGGAACGCTCAAGCCGATCACGGCACGGAAACGATCCGGGCGAAGGAGCGCCGCGTGCCAGGCGACCGGCGCGCCCCAATCGTGGCCTGCGATCGCCGCCTTCTCGACACTAAGCGCGTCGAGAAGGCCGACCATATCGCCGACCAGATGAAGCAGCGTGTACTGATCGATGGCTTGCGGTCGATCCGACTGGCCGTAACCGCGCATGTCCGGCGCCACGGCGCGAAAACCGGCCGCGGACAGTGCCGCGAGCTGATGTCGCCACGAATACCAGGATTCGGGAAAGCCGTGGCACAGCACGACCACCGGACCCTCGCCCTGCTCGGCGATATGCAGATGAATTCCGTTCGCTTCGACAGTGCGATGGGTAATGGCGGTCGCGGTCATCGACGTCTCCCCGATCTTGTTTGCCGATTTCGCCGCTCGTGAAACTACGATAGCACGGCAGCGCGCGTCCTGAGCCGGTAGGAGCCGATGTTTTGGATGCAGTGCCGGTTACGACTTGTCGCCGGCTTTTGGTTGCCCGCTCGACGTGGCCGGCTTTCTCCTGGTCGTCTTCTTTTCCGGCGCCGCGGGCAGGGCTTCGACCCGGTCCATTTCCGACAAGCGGCCGCCTTCGAACCGATAGACGCCGGGCCGCGGACCGGACCTGTAGGTCAAGATCAGGCTGCGCGATCCATTCGAATTGCTGCCGGGATTGACCGCGGTTGGTTGGCCTAACCGGGTGACGACATCGCATTCGCTCATGCCGAGAGCCACGCCGCCGCCAAGCAGCGCCGCGGTGTCCGGCGATGGCGGCGCGCCCGCGGCCGGATTTGCCGAAGCGCTCGGTGCCGCGGGAACGTAATTCGGACAGGCCCCGTTGGCGTCGATCAGATCATTCTGCGTGATCGGGCGGTCCTGTCGCGTTTCGCCTAGCGACGAATAGGTGTAGCCGCCTTTGGTGTTGAACGGGCTGCGTCCGGCAAACCATTTTGCAGTGTCGTCGGCACAGCCGACGACCGAAAGCGCTATCGTCAGCGCAGCGAGCGCAACGGCGCAGTTCGGTCGAGCCAGCACCCCAGCCTCCCCCTTGGCGGCCATCTTCATGCCTTCGGGCCGATATTCAAGCATGCCGCGGTTTGTGTTGCGACCGTGGCCAAGGGTGCGGCCAAAACCGTGGTCAAAGGCCGCAATCAAGCCGCGCCGGCAGAAATATCTCCCGCCATTGCATGCCTTTCAACGAATCGATAAAAAGCTGAAAAAGCGATGACAGAACAGCCATTTGGACGAATCCGCCGGCTGCCCAAGAAGGCCCCCGAAATGTGACCCCCATCACAGACCCGTCTTTAAGCCAGTACCAAACTTATGGTCGGCTCCAACGTGTGCCTGCGAAGTCAGTAGAAAAGCGTTTCGGGGACTTAGATTTATGCAACTGCAATTCGTCGGCTGCGGCGACGCGTTCGGCTCGGGCGGACGATTCAACACCTGTTTTCATCTGGTCGGACGTAACATCAACGTGCTGATTGATTGTGGCGCGACCTCGCTCGTGGCGATGAACAGGTTCGCGATCAACCGCAACGACGTCAATGCGATCTTTCTCACCCACTTCCACGAAGATCATGTCGGCGGCGTGCCGTTCTTCCTGCTCGAGGCCAACTATGTGCTCAAGCGCAAACGAGCGCTGACCATTGTCGGACCGCCGAGTCTGAAGTCGCGCTATTCCGGCATCATGGAGGCTGGATTTCCCGGCACCAAGGATCTGGATTTGCAGTTCCCGCTGACGCTGCGGGAGCTGGAGATTGGAAAACGGACTGAGGTTGACGGGCTACGGGTGACGTCGTTTCACGTCCTGCATGACGACCGCGCCGGGCCCTGCCTCGGATTTCGCTTCGAAGCCGAAGGCAAGGTGATCGCGTTCTCCGGCGACACCGAATGGACCGATCGGGTCATCGATATCGGTCACGAGGCTGACCTGTTCATCTGCGAGGCCTACACGCGCGACAAGCCGATCGCCACGCACATGGCGCTGTCGTCGCTCGAGCGTCACCTCGGCCAGATCCGGCCAAAGCGTCTGATCCTCACCCACATGGGCAATGACATGCTGGCGCGCCGCGCCGAGCTGCCGTTCGAGACCGCCGAGGATGGGATGATCGTGAAGTTGTAGTGACGGAGCGGCAGCGTCACTTCAGCAGATAGCTCAGCCGCCAAGCGCGGCTTCGACCGCCGCGAGCGCGGCGTCCGCCTTCGATCCATCGGGACCGCCGGCTTGCGCCATATCCGGCCGGCCGCCGCCGCCTTTGCCGCCCAGCGCCTCGGCGCCTTTGCGCACCAGATCGACCGCGTTGAAGCGCGCCACGAGATCGTTGGTGACGCCGACGACGATGCCGGCTTTGCCATCCTCGGTCACGCCGACAATAGCGACCACGCCGGAGCCGACTTGCTTCTTGCCTTCGTCGGCGAGGCTGCGGAGGTCTTTCAGATCGATGCCAGAAACTGCACGCGCAAATAAGCTAACGTCGCCGACCTTGCGAATACCAGCGAGGTCACCAGCACTGCCGCGCGTTCCCACTCCCAAAACGTTTCCGGCTTGACCGTCTAATCTCCCAACGCCTGTGGTCGCACCAGCTCCCTCGAAAACACCGCCGCTCATTGCGAGCCGCTTTTTCGCCTCGGACAGTTCGCGCTCAAGACGCTTGCGCTCGTCGACAACCGCTTCGGTACGCGCGACCACTTCCGAGATCGGAGCCTTCAATTCAAAAGCGACTTGGCGCACATCTTTCCTAAATTGGTTGAGCTCATTTCTGGCCCCATTTCCGGTAAGCGCCTCGATGCGGCGCACTCCGGAGGCTACAGCGCTCTCGGCAGAAATCGAAACGAGGCCAATGTCGCCGGTGCGTTCGACGTGCGTACCCCCACACAGTTCGACCGACCAACCCATTGCGTTCCCGACGCCCTCGCCCATTGCGACGACGCGCACTTCATCGCTGTACTTCTCGCCAAACAGAGCACGCGCGCCAGACTCGATAGCTTCGTCGCGCGCCATAAGCCGCGTAATCACGGGTGCATTCTGAAGCACAACAGCGTTAGCAATGTCTTCGACCCGCTCAATTTCGGCAGCGCTCATTGGTTTTTGGTGCGAAAAATCGAAGCGCAACCGATCCGGTGCCACCAGTGAGCCCCTTTGCGCGACGTGGTCGCCCAGCACCTCGCGGAGAGCCTCATGCAGAAGGTGCGTTGCTGAGTGGTTCCGTCGTATGTCGCCGCGGCGTTCGTGATCCACATCGAGGCGCACAGCGTCGCCAATTTTCACCGAGCTGTTATCTACGGTGACATAGTGAACGATCAAATCGCCTGCTTTTTTCTGGGTATTTGTAACGCGGGCTAATATGTGGGCGCTATCAAGATTCCGTCGAACGACACCGGTATCTCCCACCTGACCACCGGATTCTGCGTAGAACGGAGTTTGATTGAGGATTATAGCGCCACTTTCGCCTTCTTTCAGAATATCGATTTCCTTATGGTTCTTTATGATGCCGACAACTACAGCCTCCGCCCTTTCTGTTTTGTAACCAAGAAATTCCGTTGCCCCAACCTTTTCACGAAGCTCGTACCAAACGCTTTCTTCCGCAGCCTCTCCCGAGCCCGACCAAGACGCCCGAGCCCGCTGCCGTTGCTGCTCCATCGCGTAGTTGAAGCCGGCAACATCGACGTCGATCTCGCGAGCTTTCAGAGCATCCTGAGTCAGATCGAGTGGGAACCCAAATGTATCATACAGATTGAATGCTATATCCCCCGGCAGGACCGGTCGCCTAGGTTTGACCCCCGGATATTCCACCGGCGGCTGAACAGCCTGCCACGCTTCAATCTGCGCGACAGCGTCATTGAGGATCGCGAGCCCACGTTCCAGCGTACGACGAAAACGAGTCTCCTCAAGCTTGAGAGTGTCTGTGATGTGGGCTTGTGCGTGATTAAGCTCCGGATAGGCCTGACCCATCTCGCGGACCAAAGCCGGCACCAGCCGCCACATCAGCGGTTCCTTGGCGCCGAGAAGCTCGGCATGGCGCATGGCGCGGCGCATGATGCGGCGAAGAACATAGCCGCGGCCTTCGTTCGACGGCAGCACGCCGTCCGCAATCAGAAAGGACGACGCGCGCAGATGGTCGGCGATGACCCGGTGCGAGGCTTTATGCTCGCCGTCGGGATCGACATGGGTCAGATCAGCGATCGCCTCGATCAGCGCGCCGAACAGGTCGATCTTGTAGTTGTCGTGCGTGCCCTGCAGGACGGCGGCGATGCGCTCGATCCCCATGCCGGTATCGATCGAGGGCCGCGGCAGCGCGACACGCTCGCCTCCGTCGGGGAGCTGCTCATATTGCATGAACACGAGGTTCCAAATCTCGACAAAGCGATCGCCGTCGGCCTCAGGGCTGCCTGGCGGGCCACCCCAGATATGCGGGCCGTGATCGTAGAAAATCTCCGAGCACGGGCCGCATGGTCCAGTGTCGCCCATGGCCCAGAAATTGTCCGACCCGGCAATGCGGCCAATCTTGCTGTCGGGCAAGCCGGCGATCTTCTTCCACAGATTGAATGCTTCGTCGTCGTCGATATAGACGGTGACCAGGAGCCGCTCGGCCGAAATGCCGAACTCCTTGGTGATGAGCTTCCAGGCAAGCTCGATGGCGCGTTCCTTGAAATAATCTCCGAACGAGAAATTGCCGAGCATCTCGAAAAAGGTGTGGTGGCGCGCAGTGTAGCCGACATTGTCGAGGTCGTTGTGCTTGCCGCCGGCGCGCACGCATTTCTGCGCCGTGGTCGCCCGTACGTAGGGACGCTTTTCCAGGCCGGTGAAGAGGTTCTTAAACTGCACCATCCCGGCATTGGTGAACATCAGCGTCGGGTCGTTGCGCGGCACGAGCGGCGAGCTCGGCACGATCTCGTGCCCCTCGCGCGCGAAGTAGCCGAGGAAATTCGACCTGATATCGTTGACGCCGCTCATCGGTGGCACTCCTAGAGCGCGATAACTTTTCTTCGAATCGTCATCCCGCTCTAGCCTTTTGCCTGCGCATGATCTTTTCCGAAAACCGGGTCCCACTTTTCGGGATCATGCTTTAGCGGTCGCGGTCTGGCCTGTCCAGAAAAGGCGCCGCCGAACCGCGCAATTGCAGTGAACCTGTAAAACATATAAGCGCTCTTTTTCCGACGCGGCAGCGAGCGAGCTTGGCGATGAACGACGGACTTGGCCCCCTCCCCCGCACCTTCGCCGAGCGGCTGCGGGCCGGCCGCTTTGTCATGACCGCCGAGGTCGCCCCGCCAGTGTCGTTCGACGCGCAGGACCTGCTGCGCAAGGCCGCGCCGCTGCGCGGGCTCGCCGACGCGGTCAACGTTACCGACGGCGCCGGCGCCCGCGCCCACATGGCGGCGCTTGCCGCCGCTGCGATCCTGATCGAGGCCGGCATCGAGCCGATCCTGCAAATCACCTGCCGCGACAAGAACCGGATCGCGCTGCAAAGCGAATTGATGGGCGCGGCCGCGCTCGGCATCCGCAACGTGATGATCCTGACCGGCGACGATCCCAAGGCCGGCGATCAGCCCGACACCAAGCCGGTATTCGATATCGACTCCAAGACGCTGATCGAGACCGCGCGGCGGCTGCGCGACGACAGCAAGCTGCCGACCGGACGGGAGGTTGCCGGCAAAGCCTCGTTCCTGATCGGCGCCGCCGACATGCCGATCGATCCGCCGGCCGGGTGGCAGCCCAATAGCCTCGCCGGCAAGGTCGCCGCCGGCGCGCAATTCGTGCAGACGCAGTTCTGCATGGATGCCACCCTGATGGGCCGCTATGTCGCCGTGCTGGCCGATGCCGGCCTCACCCGCAAGCTTGCCATTCTGGTCGGCATCAACCCGCTCCGCTCGGCCAAGTCGGCGCAGTGGATGAAGAGCCACCTGTTCGGCACCATCATCCCCGACGAATTGATCGCGCGCATGGAAAAGGCCGCCGACCCGGTGCGCGAAGGCATCCGCATCTGCGTCGACCTGATCGCCGAACTAGCCGCCATTCCCGGCGTCGCCGGCGTTCACATCATGGCGCCGGGCAACGACGCGGCCATTCCGGAAGTCATCGCCGAAGCGAGAAGCCGCGTGCAAAAGGCCGCGGTGATTTAAGTCAATAACCGCTCATTCCCGCGAAGGCGGGAATCCAGCGGCAGAAACTTCCGAGATCGGGTAAAGAGCCGGGTCCCCGCCTTCGCGGGGACGAGCGGCGTTAATTCGCTGGTTCTTCCACAGTCCGGATATCGACCTCGGACTTCAGCGTCCGGTGCACCGGGCACTTGTCGGCGATTTCCAGAAGCCGCGCCCGCTGCGCCGCATCGAGATCGCCTTCGAAGGTGATTTGCCGGTCGATGTGGTCGATCTTTCCTTCCTTGGTTTCGCAGTCGGCGCAGTCGGCTGCGTAGATTTTCTCGTGCCGCAGACGAACCCGCGTGCGGGCAAGCGGTATCTGCTTGTTATCGGCGTAAAGCCGCACTGTCATCGACGTGCAGGCGCCAAGCGCGGCCAACAAAAGATCATAGGGGCCTGGACCGGTATCCAATCCGCCGGCTTCGACCGGCTCGTCCGCCAAGAAGCGGTGCTTGCCGACCGTGATCTCCTGCTGGAACGTACCGACGCGGGTTTCGCGAACGACGACGGTGCCTTCCGCTGGCTCTTCAGCCGGCTTGGCGCCCGCCATGTCGAGATAGCGCTCGGCCCATGCAGCGATGACATGCGCCACGTAGGTGGCATCGCTGGAATGACTGAGCAGGTGATTGGCGCCGGCGAGCGAAATGAAGCTTTTAGGATGCTTGGCGGTGATGAAGATATGAGAGGCGTTATCGACGCCGACGATATCGTCGGTCGGCGCATGGAAGACCAGCAACGCCTTGCGCAGCGTCGCGATATGCGCGGCGAGATTTTGCTGGGCGATGTCGTCAAGGAGCGCGCGCCGGACACGAAAAGACCGGCCGGCGAGCGTGACTTCAACTTCGCCCTTTTCGCCGATCTCGGCGACTTTGTCGCCGAACAGCCCGACGACATGCGCCGGGTCGAATGGAGCGGCGATGGTGACGACGGCACGCGCTTCCGGAATGCGGTGCGCGGCGGCCAGCACGGCGGCGCCGCCGAGACTGTGGCCGATCAGGAGTGCAGGCGCGCTGAGCGTCTGGCGCAAGTGATCGGCGGCCGCGACCAGGTCGTCGACGTTCGATGAGAACGTGGTGTTGGCAAATTCGCCCTCGCTGGCGCCGAGGCCGGTGAAGTCGAAGCGCAGCACGGCAATACCCCGCTGCTTGAGGCCGTCGGCGATATGCCGCGCCGCTCGATTATGTTTGCCGCAGGTGAAGCAATGTGCGAACAGCGCGATCGCGCGCACGTCGCCATCCGGCCGGTCGAGCAGAGCGGCAAGCGTTTGGCCCTCGGCATTGCGGAAATCGAATCTTTCGGCGGGCATCGGGCCTCCTGGGGGCGACTGATTAGGTTTCATTGAGTCGTTTGCCGACCGTAGCCTTCGATCATCGAATCTCTGCTTCAACAATCGGTGACAGCCGGCGGATAAAAACGTGACGGACAAAAAACGGCGACCATTCAGCGGCATTCGCGCCCGAGACTGGCAGCACGCGGGTCCGTGCGTTGCTCCGTTCATATTTGAAACGTCAAGAGAGGACCGAAAAGGCGAAGCTACCGCCCCAATTCCCGCATTGCCGCGTCGAGGCCTTCGAGCGTCAGCGGATACATCCGCCCGCCCAGGAGCTGCCGCATCATCCGGATCGACTCGGTGAAATCCCATTCGCGCTCAGGCACCGGATTGAGCCAGACGCACGACGGATAGGTCGAGATCACGCGCTGCATCCAGACACTGCCAGGCTCCTCGTTGAAATGCTCGACCGAGCCGCCGGGCGCCGCGATCTCATAGGGCGACATCGAGGCGTCGCCGACGAAGATCGCCTTGTAGTCGTGCGGATAGGTGTGCAGCACGTCGAAGGTCGGCGTCGTCTCGGTCCAGCGCCGACGGTTCTCCTTCCACACTTTCTCGTACAGGCAATTGTGGAAGTAGAGATGGATCATGTGCTTGAATTCGGACTTGGCGGCGGAGAACAATTCCTCGGTCGCCTTGATGTGCCAGTCCATCGAGCCGCCGATGTCGAAGAACAGCAGCACCTTGATGGTGTTGTGCCGCTCCGGCCGCATCAAAATGTCGAGATAGCCCTTCTGCGCCGTGCCCTTGACGGTGCCGTCGAGGTCGAGCTCCTCCGGCGCGCCGGTGCGGGCGAATTTGCGGAGGCGACGCAGCGCGATCTTGATGTTGCGGGTGCCGAGCTCGACGTCGCCGGCCAGATCCTTGAACTCACGTTTGTCCCAGACCTTGACGGCGCGGAAGTTGCGGTTGCCGTCCTGGCCGATGCGCACGCCTTCCGGATTATAGCCGTAGGCGCCGAACGGCGAGGTGCCGGCGGTGCCGATCCATTTCTTGCCGCCCTGGTGACGCCCCTTCTGCTCGGCCAGCCGCTGGCGCAGCGTTTCCAGAAGCTTGTCGAGGCCGCCGAGCGCCTCGATCAATTTCTTCTCCTCTTCGGTGAGGTGTTTCTCGGTCAGCTTCTTGAGCCATTCGGTCGGGATTTCGGCGGTCAGTGCATCGCTGATGTAATCGAGGCCCTTGAAGACGTGGCCGAATACGCGATCGAAGCGGTCGAGATTGCGCTCGTCCTTCACCAAAGTCGCGCGCGACAGATAGTAGAAATCCTCGATGCGCCGGCCGGCGAGGTCCTTATCCATCGCCTCCATCAGGGTGAGATATTCGCGCAGCGTGACCGGCACGCCGGCCTGTTTGAGTTCCTGAAAGAAGGCGGCAAACATGTGCTTATTCCCACTCGGGAGGGCTTTGCGCCGCCCTTGCGAGATGATGGGGCCCCAAACTGCCGTCACGCAATATGTCCGTTGCGAAGCCAAAAGATATATCTTGCGCTACATCGGGCTGTGAGCTATCTTAAGATATATCTTTTATGACTGGAGAAGAGAGAAAATGCACGGACATCGTGGACATGAAGATAACTGCGGGCACGGCTGGAAATGGGCTGCCGGCAGACGTGGCGGCCGGTTTGGTTTCGGCAGGCGCGGCGGCAAGTGGGACTTTGGCGGACGCGATCCTGAAGACTGGATGCGCGCGCGGCGGATGCTGGCCCAGGGCGACCTGCGCCTCGTGGCGCTGGCGCTGATCGCCGAAGCACCGCGCCACGGCTACGAGATCATCAAGCTGCTCGAAGAGAAGACCGCCGATTGGTACAGCCCGAGCCCCGGCATCGTCTATCCGACGCTGACCTATCTCGAGGAAGCCGGCTACGTCACCGCCTCCACCGAAGGCTCAAAGAAGCTCTACACCATCACCGAAGAAGGCAGCGCCTACCTCAAGGCCAATCGTGAGATCGTCGACGCCGTCCTCGATCGGATCAACGCGCTCGGCGAACGCGTGAGCCGCTGGCGGCGCCATATGCGCGGCGACCGGGCCGACCGCGGCTCCCTGCCGCCGTTGACCGAGGCCGCCCTCGACCATCTGCGCGAAACCATCGGCAAGCGTCTCGACGGCGACGCCGACGCCGAGGCCCATCTGGTGGAAATCCTCGCCCGCGCTGCCGCCGACATGCAGCGGAAGTAACAGCGCTGCAGTCTACACCGGCACGCGCACCGCAGCGCGCAAGCCGCCAAGCGGCGAGTCGCCGAGGGTAATATCGCCGCCGTGGGAGCGGGCGATGTCGCGGGCGATGGCGAGGCCAAGGCCAGTGCCGCCCTCGTCCTGATTGCGGGCGTCGTCGAGCCGCAGGAATGGCTTGAACACGTCCTCGCGCAGCGAAGTCGGAATGCCCGGGCCATCGTCGTCGACCGTCACCGTAAGCCAGCGATGATCGCGGTGGCCGGTGATGGCGACGGTGGAGGCAAAGCGCCCGGCGTTGGAGACGAGATTGGCGAGGCAGCGTTTGAACGCCGCCGGACGGACTGTGACTTCCGCCTGGCCGTGAAAAGCCACGGTCGCCCGGTGCCCGTGGCGCTCGCTATCGGTTTTGAGTTCGTCGAGCATGGCCGGCATGTCGGTCGGCGCCGGCTGCTCGCCGAGATCGCCGCGCGCGAAGGCGAGATAGGCTTCGAGCATCGCCGCCATCTCGTCGACGTCTTTTTTGATCGCCTCAACTTCGGGACTGTCGCCGAGCAAGGCCAGTTCGAGTTTGAAGCGTGTCAGGATGGTGCGCAGATCGTGCGACACACCGGCCAGCATGGTCGTGCGCTGCTCGATGGCGCGTTCGATGCGGGTTTTCATTTCCAGGAAGGCGGCCGCAGCGCGCCGCACCTCGCGCGCGCCGCGCGGGCGGAAATTCGGCACCTCGCGGCCCTTGCCGAAGGCCTCGGCGGCGTCGGCGAGCCGCACGATCGGCTTGATCTGGTTGCGCAGGAACAGAATGGCGATGGTAAGCACGACCAGCGAGGTGGCGACCATCCACAACAGGAAAATCCAGGCGTTGGCGTCGTAGGCGTCGGCGCGCCGTGCGAATACCCGCATGATGGTATCGTCGAGCTTGATCCGGATCTCGACGATCGACGAGCGCCCCACCGTGTCGATCCAGAACGGCAACCGGATCTGCTTTCGGATTTCGTCGGATAGCGCCGCATCAGGCTGCGAGAAGAACGGCTTCGGACCGGGCGGCGGTAGCTGCGTCTCGGGTAGAAAATCGACCACCAGACCGAGCCGATCCTGCGCGATGCGGCGAAGCTGGGCGCGGTCGGCGCCTTGCGGATAGGTCTTGTAGACGTCGATCAGGGTCGCGATTTCGCGCGTCACCGCCGATGACAGATAACGGTTGACCACGCTCCACTGCCGCTCGACGAACATGAACGCGACTACAGACTGCAGCACCACCATCGGCAGGATGATGATGAGGAGCGCGCGCGCATAGAGACCCTTCGGCATCACGGTCTTAAGCCACAGGGTGAACGTGGCCCACGGACCGCTGATCGGGGCGGCGATCGAGCCAGCAACAGCGGCGGCGGAATTCGCGGCGCTCAACAGATGACTGGCGGCGCTGCGCAGGCGCCCGACGCTGTCGTCGAAGCTGGTCATGACGCCGCTCATGGCGAGGCCACCAGCCGGTAACCGACGCCGCGCACTGTCTGCACCACCAGCGGATTGGCCGGATCGAGCTCGATCTTACGCCGCAGCCGGTTGACCTGCACGTCGACGGTGCGCTCCGAGACGCTCTCGCCGTTGCCGGCCAGCGCCTGGCGCGGCACCGTCTCGCCGACACTCAAGGCAAGCACACGCAGCATTTCGCGTTCGCGGTCGGTCAGCCGGATCGACTCCTCGCCGCGGCGTAGTTCGCCCCGCGCCAGATGAAACACGAACGGACCGAAGCGCACCGACTCCGCTGGCGCCGCGCTCGGCGGCCGCGCCCGGCGCAGGATGCTGGCGACGCGCAGCGACAGTTCGCGCGGCTCGAACGGCTTCGCCAGATAATCGTCGGCGCCGATCTCAAGCCCTTTGATACGGCTCTCCTTCTCGTCACGCGCCGTCAACATCAAGATCGGCACCGCGGACGTGGCGCGGATGGCACGGGCGAAATCGAAGCCGCTCTCGCCCGGCATCATGACGTCGAGAATGAGCAGATCGAAATTGAGACCTTCGAGCTTCGCCCTCGCCTCGCGCGCCGTCTCAGCGGTGGTGACGCGATAGCCCTCGCTCAAGAGAAACCGCAGCAGCAGCGCGCGGATGCGGCGATCGTCATCGACCACGAGCAGATGCGGCGCGTCATCGGCCGGATTCGCTGCGGGCGCCGCCATACGATTTAATCTCGGCCGTTCGGCCGCATGCGGTCGGCGCGCGCGATCAGGCGCAGCACGCTTTCGCGATCCTCCTCGCCGATCATGCCGGCGAGGAAGCGCCGCGCGGTTTCGCGGCCCTCCGGCCCGAGCTCGTCGAGCACCCGTCCGATGCGCGCGGTTTGCAGACTGGCGAGCTTGAGCGCCAACGCTTCGCCAGCCGGGCTGACATAAAGCAGCCGCTGCCGGCGATCGGCGCCCTCCTTTTGCACCACATAGCCGTCGTCGATGAGCTGCTTGAGCACGCGGCCGACCGACTGCTTGGTGATTTTCAGAACGTCGAGCAGCTCGGCGACTTTCATACCAGGGTTGCGATTGACGAAATGCAGGACGCGATGGTGGGCGCGCCCGAAGCCGAGCTTCTCGAGCAACTGATCGGGATCGCCGACGAAGTCGCGATAGGCAAAGAACAAGAGCTCGATGAGGTCCCAGTACGGTTCGCGGGCCTCGCTCGCCGCGCCCGGACCCGCGGCGGGCCGGCTTTTATTGGATGTTGTCAGACTGATGTCGGCCATTATGTCAGCACTATTGACATATTTCGGTTTGATTGTTACCCCCAAAAGCGCGATGTCTGAAGCAGCAGCGCGCCTGGTTCGCCCGGGCGGCCGCCCAGCGCCGAACAGCGCTCTGCTAGGGCAAACGCGACCTTAACGGGAGTCTCGTCCCGACGCAAAAGCCCGCCGAAGGCGGGAGAATAAGGCCGAGCGCAGGGGCCCACTGTTGCGCGGCACGATTTCCGGCATGGAGCGGGCTATCCATGCCGAGGGAGGTAAGGCAATGCCGGTGCCCTTCGACCAACGTTCAGACCTGATCTGGTTCGACGGCAAGCTCATTCCTACCGCCGATTGCAAGATCAGCGTGCTGACACACGGGCTGCACTATGCCAGCGCGGTGTTCGAGGGCGAGCGTGCCTATGGCGGCGAGGTGTTCAAGAGCATCGAGCATTCCGAACGGCTGAAGCGCTCGGCGCAGATCTTGGATTTCGAAATTCCCTACAGTATTGCCGAGATCGAAGCCGCCAAGCGTCTGGTGCTGGAAAAGAATAATCAAAAGGAAGCCTATGTGCGGGCGATTGCCTGGCGCGGCTCCGAGCAGCTCGGCGTTTCCGCGCAGAACAACAAAATCCATCTCGCCGTCGCCACCTGGGAATGGCCCAGCTATTTCGATCCGGCGCAGCGCTTGAAAGGCATTCGGCTTGATCTGGCAGAATATCGCCGCCCCGATCCGAAAACGGCGCCGACGCTCGCCAAAGCCGCTGCCCTTTACGCCATCTGTACCATCTCCAAGCATCGCGCCGAGCGCCGCGGCTTCGCCGATGCCATGATGCTCGATTGGCAGGGCCGCGTCGCCGAATGCACCGGCGCCAACATCTTCTTCATCAAGGACGGCAAGATTCACACCCCGATCGCCGACTGCTTCCTCTCCGGCATTACGCGGGCAACAGCGATCGCGCTTGCGCGCCGGCATGACATTGAAGTGATCGAACGCCGCATCATGCCCGAGGAGCTTTCGGACTTCTCCGAGTGCTTCATCACCGGCACGGCCGCGGAAGTGACCGCCGTGTCGCAGATCGGCGACTGGAACTTCACGCCGGGCCGCATCACCCAGCAATTGATGAGCGACTACACCGCCGAGGTGCAGCCAAAGGGCAAAGCTGCCGCGGCTTAAATGCTGGGCTGCGACGGGCGATTGGCCGTTGTTCGCCGCGGCCGGAACGCGATAAGCTTGACGCCGCGATGAATCAGACCGTCCGCCCCCGCATTCTCGCTTCGGCCTGTCCGCATGATTGCCCGTCGACGTGCGCGCTTGAGGTCGAGGTCTTCGGCAACAACATGATCGGCCGCGTCTACGGCGCCAAAGACAACGCCTACACAGCCGGCGTCATCTGCGCCAAGGTGGCGCGGTATGCCGAGCGCGTCCATCATCCCGATCGCCTGAAGCAGCCGCTGCGGCGAACCGGACCGAAAGGCAGCGGGCAATTCGCGCCGATCTCGTGGGATGACGCGCTCGACCTCGTCGCCGAGCACTTCATCCGCGCCGAACGCACGCACGGCTCCGAGGCGATCTGGCCGTATCTCTACGCCGGCACCATGGGCTATGTGATGCGTGACGGCATCCATCGGCTCCGGCACGCCAAGAAATATTCAGGCTTCTTCTCGACCATCTGCGTCAATCCGGCCTGGACCGGCTTTGTCGCTGGTACCGGCCTTCTTGCCGGCAGCGATCCGCGCGAAATGGCGAAGTCCGATCTGGTGGTGATCTGGGGCACCAACGCGGTGAACACCCAGGTCAATGTCATGACGCATGCGACGCAGGCGCGTAAACGGCGCGGCGCCAAGATCGTCGTCGTCGACGTCTATATGAACGATACGATGCGGCACGCGGATCTGCCGGTGCTGATCCGGCCCGGCACCGACGGCGCGCTTGCCTGCGCGGTGATGCATTGCCTGTTCCGCGACAACAAGGCCGACTGGGATTATCTCGATCGCTATACCGATGCGCCGCACGAGCTGGCCGAACATTTGCGCACCCGCGATCCGGCATGGGCGGCTCGCATCACTGGGGCGCCGGTGGAGACGATCGAAGCCTTTGCCCGGCTGGTCGGCGACAACCAACGCGCCTACTTCCGCCTCGGTTATGGCTTTTCCCGCTCGCGCAACGGCGCCATCAACATGCATGCGGCAAGCTGCATCGCCGCGGTGACGGGCGCGTGGCGGCTCGAGGGCGGCGGCGCCTTCCACAACAACGGCGCGATCTTTCATCTCAACACCAGCGTGATCGAAGGCACCGATAAGCGCGATCCTTCGATCCGCACGCTCGACCAGTCGCGCATCGGCGCGATTCTGACCGGCGAGGAAGACGCGCTGCGCGGCGGGCCGCCGGTCACCGCCATGCTCATTCAGAACACCAATCCGGTTTCGGTGGCGCCCGATCAGGAGAAGGTGAAACGCGGATTTGCTCGCGACGACCTGTTCGTCTGCGTGCACGAGCAATTCATGACCGACACCGCCAAGATGGCGGACGTGGTGCTGCCCGCGACCATGTTCGTTGAGCACGACGATTTCTATACCGCCGGCGGCAGCCAATACATTCTCCTTGGCCCGCAGCTGATCGAGCCGCCGGGCGAATGCCGCTCAAACCACGAGGTCATTTGCGCACTCGCCAAGCGCGTTAGCGCCGAGCATCCGGGCTTCGCCATGACGGCGCGCGAGTTGATCGACGTCACGCTGCAAAAATCCGGCTGGGGCACGCTCGCCAAGCTCGAGGCCAATCGCTGGATCGATTGTCAGCCGGATTTTGCCACTGCGCATTATCTCAACGGCTTCGCCTATCCCGACGGCAAGTTCCGCTTCAAGCCGGACTGGCCTAACGTGCCGTTCACCCGCCGGCAGGTGGTCTATGGCGCGTCGCAGGCGATCCCGTCCCTACCCGATCACTGGGAGGTGATCGAGGAAGCCGACACCGAGCATCCGTTCCGGCTGGCCACGTCGCCGGCCCGCGGCTTTCTCAATTCGAGCTTCACCGAAACGCCGACCTCGCTGGCGCGCGAGCAGCGGCCCACGGTGATGATCCATCCCGAAGATGCCGCCAAGTTCGAGATCGCCGACGGCGACGAAGTCAGGCTCGGCAATTGCCGCGGCGTCGTGCGCTTGCATGCCAGGCTGTTCGACGGCGTGCGCCGCGGCGTGCTGATCGCCGAATCGCTGTGGCCGAATTCCGCCTATGCCGACGGCCGCGGCATCAATACGCTGACCGGCGCCGATCCGGTGGCGCCGTTCGGCGGCGCGGCGTTCCACGACAACAAAGTGTGGCTGAACAAGCTCGCCAACTGATGGGTTGAAGAAAACGACAGTGAGGAAGCAAATGCCCCGGTTGCGTTACATCGAGGAGAACGAAAAGACCCCGCATACGCGCGAGCTGATCGAATCGGCCAAGCGCACGGGCGCGCCAGATCCGCGCGTCGTCAGCTTGATGACCCGCGGCAAGCTCGGCACCGCGTGGGTGGAGTATTGGAACAAGCTTCTCTATCAGGGCGTCTTGCCGCACAAGCTCAAGGAAATGTGCCGGATCAAAATCTCGGTCGCGCATCAGTGCGGGTATTGCTCGACGGTGCGCTCCAACGTCGCCAAAGCGGAAGGGCTGACCGAAGACATGATCGGCGATCTGTTCGACTTTGCGGGCAGCAAGCATTTCACCGCGCGCGAGAAGGCGGCATTGCACTATGCCGACCTGTTCAAGCAAGGCGAGCACGCCATCGACAAGGACGAAGTCTATGCCGAGCTCGGCAGGCACTTCTCGGACGAAGAGATTATCGAGCTCGGCCTGTTCTGCGCCGAGGTCGACGGCGTCGGCAAATTCGTCAAATCGCTGAACGTCGTCAGTTGGGAAGAAGCCTGCGAACTCAATCCCAAACTTCGGACCGAGCCCGCCCAAGTCGCGGCGGAATAGTCGAACGCGCCTACCGAAGCCGCACCGGAATGATCTCGACCGAGAGCTGCACTTCGTCGCCGAGTCCGTAATAGTAATAGGCCGGCTGCGACACGAGGCGCAGCAGAAGAAACAGCCGGAACCGCATCCGCCTGAGCAGCCCCATGCGCCGCGACGGCAGAAGATTCTCTTGCGAGACATGCACGATCCACTGCCGCCGATCAGTCGGCAGATCGATCTCCCTGTGCCGGGCCATCTCTTCCAACAGCCGCTCGACGTTCGGCTCCTCCATGAAGCCGAAGCTTACTTCGACGGCGATGATGCTGCCGCGGTGATGATCGCGATCGAACACGGTCACCCGATAGCGATCATCCCTGACATAGGGGACCTTGCGATGGGTCACTTCAACGAGGATAAGGTTGCGCGGCAGGATGCCGTGCCGCTCCCACAACATCTGCATGATCGCCGGGGCACGATCGGTCGGCTCGCGCAACGGTGTCGCCGCCATCACCACGGCGTTGCGCTCCATGAATGTCTTGCAATGCCGATGCAGATCGATCAATTCGGCGACGGTCATCGTTGATTTTGCCGAATAGGCGGCAAAGGTTGCTTTGCGGCCCCAACGCCAGGTCGCCATCACCAAAAACAAGACGGCGCCGATCGACAGCGGGACATAGCCGCCTTCGACGAACTTGAGCAGGCTTGCGATCAGAAATGCAGCATTGACCGCCAGTAGCAGCCCCCACACCAGGCCGATCGCGGCCGGCCGCCACTTCCAGTACAGCCGGGCGATTTGAAACATCGCGATCGAGGTGATGACCATGACGCCGGCCACGGCGAGGCCATAGGCGGCCCCCAACGCTGAACTCGAGCCAAATGTCGCCACCAGCAGAACGCAGCCGATAAACAGCGACCAGTTGACGAACGGGACATAAATTTGGCCGGCGTGCCGCTCATGAGTGTGCAGCAAATGAAGCCGTGGAAACAGACCCAATCGGATCGCCTGAGCGGCCAACGAGAAAGCGCCGGAGATCAGCGCCTGCGAAGCAATCACGGTTGCGGCCGTCGCGAGCAACACCATCGGCAAGAGCAGCGACGGCGGCACGAGATTGTAAAACAGTTTGCCGCCTGCGACCGGCTCGCCAGTCAGGAGGTAGGCGCCCTGCCCCAAATAATTGAGCAGGAGAGCCGGAAAGACGACGGCGAACCAGCTGACGCGGATTGGGCGCGCGCCGAAGTGTCCGACATCGGCGTACATGGCTTCGCCGCCGGTAACGACCAGCATCAACGCACCCAAGACCAGGAGCGCTTCGAACAAGCCTGCGTGCCCAAGAAACTCGAAGCCGTAAATCGGATTGAATGCAGCGAGGATTTCGGGGCGAAGCGAAATCTGCCACGCGCCAAGGCCGGCGATGACAGCGAACCAAACGACGAGGATCGGGCCGAATACGATGCCGATCCCCGACGTGCCCTTGAATTGAACGGCGAACAGAGCGGTGAGAAGCGCAATAGTGATTGGGATGACGACGCCACCTAATGTTGGCGTAGCGACTTGAAGACCCTCGACCGCGGAGATGACGCTGATCGCCGGCGTTATCATGCCGTCGCCAAACAGCAGGCCTGCTCCGATCATGAGGGCCCACAGCAGCACGCTGGTGCCGCGCTTTCTATGCTCGTGCAGCAGACCATAGAGCGCGAACAGGCCGCCCTCGCCGTCATTCTGCGCCCGCAGCACGAGGATCGCGTACTTGATCGCGACAATGACGGTGATGGTCCAGATCACCAGTGAAACACCGCCAAGCACCGCCTCAGGCGTCGGCGCTGCGCCGGTTCGGCCGAAGAATAATTGATCCATGGCGTAGAGCGGCGACGTCCCGATATCGCCGTAAACGATGCCCAGCGACCCGATGGTCAATGCGGCAAAACTGCCGCGCGGTCCATGCGAGGTTGGTTTGACGCGGGTCAGACTGGCGATTCGAACTCTGGAGAGCAGCCTTGGAACCTCTCTGCAAGTGCGATCAAGCGTCCGCCGGCGGTCGCCACATGAAGCACAAGCGAAGTTTACAGCAAAATCAGACTAGATGGCCGTCGAAGCCGACGCCTTGACGTAGCTCAAGATTGTTATTTCGCCGCCTCTCGCCGCGGCGGCGGCGCCGACCAGCGTTCGGCCGCGGCATCGTCGGCCCTCTTAGCCTCGACCCAGGTGGTTTCCCCCGCCGCCTCGACCTGCTTCCAGAATGGCGCCCGGGTCTTCAGGTAATCCATCAGAAACGACGCCGCCGCGAACGCCGCTTCCCGATGGCTTGATGCCGTCGCCACCAGAACAATGACCTCGCCGGGTTCGACGCGCCCGTAACGGTGCACGACCGTCACGCCCATCAGCGGCCACCGCGCGCTCGCTTCCTCGGCGTGGCGGGCGATCTCCGCCTCCGCCATGCCTGGATAGTGTTCAAGGGTAAGCGCCGCGATCGGCTGGCCGTTCTCGTCGGCGCGGCAGAGCCCGGTGAAGGCGACGACCGCGCCGATATCGGTGCGCCCGCGCGTCATCCGCTCGACTTCGGCGGCGACGTCGAAGGCTTCGCACTGGAGGCGGATCGTCGTAGTCATCTGCATTCCTCGATCCGCTCGTCCCCGCCAAGGCGGGGACCCAGGTGCTAAATTCCCGCCTTCGCGGGAACGAGCGGCTTTCGAAAATTTCAGCCGCCGGTCATCGGCGGGAAAAATGCGATCTCGTTGGCGCCGGCGATCGCCGCGCCCGGCTGGACGTGACGGTGATCGATGGCGGCGCGGATCACCTTGGCGTTCTCAAAGGCGTAGGCATATTGTTCGTCACGCTTGGCCAGCCACGCCATCAGGTCGGCAACCGTGCCGACGCCGGCTGGCGGATCGATGTGCTCTTCCGCCTTGCCGATGCGCTCGCGCACCCAGGCGAAATACAGAAGCCTCACGCATCCTCCCGCGTCAGATGATGCAATCCGGCCTGCAGATAATCCCATCCGGTATAAATCGTTAGCAGCGCCGACAACCACAACAGCATAACGCCGATCTTGGTGACCACCGGGACGACCGCGTCGCCGGCGTCGCCGGCAATGAGAAATCCGACGGCGATCAGCTGCAGCGTGGTTTTCCATTTGGCGAGCCGCGTCACCGGCACGCTCACGCGCAGCTCGGCGAGATATTCGCGCAAGCCCGAGACCAGGATTTCCCGGCAAAGGATGACGATCGCCGCCAACAACGCCCAGCCATGGATGGTGTCCTCGGCCGCCAGCATCAACAGACACGACGAGACCAGAAGCTTGTCGGCAATCGGATCGAGCATGCGGCCGAGCGACGATTGCTGGGCCCATATGCGCGCCAGGTAGCCGTCGAGGAAATCGCTGATCGCGGCGGCGATGAAGAAGGCGAGCGCCACCCAGCGCAGCCACAGCGGGCCGTCGAGAATGCTTTGCGAAAACATGCAGCCGACCACGATCGGGATCGCGGCGATCCTGCCGTAGGTCAGAATGTTGGGAAGCGCCAGCGAATGCGCGCGCAGCCGGCCGGTGGTGGTGGTTGAATTCATGGCTGCACCATAACGCCGCGGCGGCAAAGGCGACAGAGGCTGAGCGCGCATGCCTGCTTCGCGGCGCATGCGCCGAAGTCCCATGCCCGCCCGCTGCCGCAAGTTCCGCTCACGCCGCCCCCTCGTGGAAGAATTCGTAAATGTGTCGCGCCGTTTCCGCGCTGATACCATCGACCTGCATCAAGTCGGTGACCGACGCGCGCTCGATCGCTTTGAGCGTCCCGAAGTGATGCAGCAAGGCCCGTTTCCGCGTTGGGCCGATGCCCGCGATTTCCTGCAAACCCGCCTCACGCAGATCGCGCATGCGCCGCGCCCGGTGCGACCCGACCGCAAAACGATGCGCCTCGTCGCGCAGCCGCTCGACGAAATACAGCACCGGATCACGCGGCGGCAGCTTGAATGAGTCGCGGCCGGGAGCAAAGAAGGTTTCGCGGCCGGCGTCGCGGTCTGGCCCTTTGGCAATGGCGACCATCGGCACGTCGACCCCGAGCTCCCCGAGCACGTCCCGCGCCGCACTGAGCTGCCCCTGCCCGCCGTCGATCAGCACCAAGTCCGGCCACGGCGACTCATCCCGTTCTTCGGATTCAATTTGCTGTTCTTGCCCGCCTTGTGGCAGCGGAATGGGCGGCGCCGCGTCGACGTGCCCCTCATGGGCAGCGGTAACGAGCACTTCGTCGCGTTGCTCCCGTGTCGCGCGTGGCGCTTCCGCCATCAGCCGCTTGAAGCGGCGCGTCAGCACTTCACGCATCATGGCGAAGTCATCGCCGGGAGTGAGGTCGGCCGAGCGAATATTGAACTTGCGGTAGTCGCGTTTGCGGAAGCCTTCCGCTCCGGCGACGATCATGGCGCCGACCGCGTTGGCGCCATGGATGTGGCTGTTGTCGTAGACCTCGATGCGCCGCGGTGCCCGCGCCAAGCCGAAGGTTTCGGCGAGCTGGCGCAGCAGCCGCTCCTGCGAGGACGTTTCGGCAAGCTTGCGGCCCAGCGCCTCGCGCGCATTGGCGAGCGCGTGTTCGATCAAATCCTTTTTCTCGCCGCGCCGTGGCACCATGACTTCGATCTTGTGGCCGCTCTTGGTGGCGAGCGCTTCCGCCAGCAATTCGCGGTCCTCGATGTCGTGGGAGATAAGGATCAGCCGCGGCGGCGGCTTGTCGTCGTAGAACTGCGCGAGCAACGCGCCGAGGATCTCGCCGGACGAGATCGACCGGTCGGCCTTGGGGAAATAAGCGCGATTGCCCCAGTTCTGACCGGTGCGGAAGAAGAACACCTCGACGCAGGCAAAACCACCTTGCTGATGCAGCGCGAACACGTCGGCTTCCTCGACACCGCGCGGATTGACGCCCTGATATGATTGGATCGCTGAAAGCGCTGCCAAACGGTCGCGGTAAATCGCGGCGCGCTCGAAATCGAGCGCCTGCGACGCCCTCTCCATCTCGCCGGCCAACTCCTCCTTGACCGCCTTACTACGGCCGGACAGGAACGCATTGGCCTCGCGCACCAGCACCGCATATTCGCTAAAGTCGATCTCGTTGGTGCACGGTGCCGAGCAGCGCTTGATCTGGTGCAACAGGCACGGCCGCGTACGGCTCTCGAAGAAAGGGTCGCTGCACGAGCGCAACAGAAACGCACGCTGCAAGGCGTTGATGGTGCGGTTGACCGCCCAGACCGAAGCGAACGGCCCGAAATAGTGTCCCGGCCGGGTCCGTGCGCCGCGATGCTTGAGAATCTGCGGCGCCCAGTGGTCCGAGGTGATCAGGATATAGGGGAACGACTTGTCGTCGCGCAGCGTGACGTTGAACCGCGGGCGCAGGCGCTTGATCAGATTGGCTTCGAGCAGCAGTGCTTCGGTTTCGGTGCGGGTGACGACGTATTCGAGCGCACGGGTGGCCGCGATCATGCGTTCGATCCGGGTATCGAGGCCGGCCGGACGCGCGTAGGCGCGAACCCGATTGCGCAGATTCTTGGCTTTGCCGACATAGAGCACGTCGCCGCGCGCGTCGATCATGCGGTAGACGCCGGGCTGCGACGGCGCGAGCTTGGCGAAATGCAGGATCGCGTCGCGCCCGGCGGCAAGCGAATCGTCCGCCTGCGCCGACGCGGCCGCGGCATCCATCTCCTCCGTTGGCGGAAGCGACGGTTCCTCGTCCTCTTCGATCTCGATCTCCGGTTCGATGTCTTTTTTCGGAACGCTCATGCTGCTTTGCCGGCGAGACGCGCGGATGCCGATTGGTGCCTGCCGCGAACGTAAGATTTGCCGTCGCGCGAGGCCAGATCATCGACCGCGCTCACGGCCGCGGTCCCCAACCATGCCCGGGCGCAAAGCGCGCCACCTGCGATGCGAAATGCTGGAGCAAATAACGGTCCCTTAAGGATAACAATTCGTGACTGGGCTTGTATTGGGCTTTTCCACATAAATTACGAGTTATTTAATCATATTCGCGCCGGCTTTAAGACATAGTTAGTTATATTCGTGACATCGAACAAATGAATTCTGCCATAATATTGTCCGGATAGAGAAACGACGTGTGTCTTTCTTACACTAGACGTAAGAAGGCCGTCGAATACTATGCACGCCAATGGAAATGGAGGTTGAGACAATGAAGCGTTTGTTCGTTGCCGGCGCAACCCTGTTGGCACTGGCAAGCTCGGCGGTGGCGGCCGACCTGCCTGCCCCGCAGCCCTATTACAAGGCGCCGGCCTACCTGCCGCCCCCGCTGTGGAGCGGCTTCTATCTCGGTGTGAACGGCGGCGGCGCGTTCGGCAACTCGACGTGGGATACCGCGGGTAGCATCAACACCTCCGGCGGGATGGTCGGCGGCACCATCGGTTACAACTATCAGATCAACCGCTTTGTCATCGGCGTCGAAGGTGACATCGATTGGGCCAGCATCTCCGGCTCGACCACGACACTGGCTTGCCCCGCCGGCTGCAAGACCGGCGATTCGTGGCTATCGACGGTGCGCGGGCGGGTCGGCTACGGAGCCGACCGGTTCCTGCCCTACCTCACCGGCGGCGCCGCGTTCGGCAACATCCAAGCCACGACCGCGGGTCTGACGACCAGCTCGACCAATGCCGGCTGGACCGTCGGTGCCGGCCTCGAATTTGCCATCACACCCAACTGGTCGGCCAAGGCGGAATATCTCTACGTCAATCTTGGCAAGTTCAATTGCGGACTGAATTGCGGCGCGGCGATCGACAACGTGTCGTTCAGCGCCAACCTGTTCCGCGGCGGTGTCAACTACCACTTCTAAGTTCGGCGACTAATGCGCGAATAGCCAAACCCCGGGGCCCGGCTCCGGGGTTTTTCTTCGCTGGCGTCGGCTTCAAGCTTTCATCGCGGTCGCGGCGTATGCGGGAACGCGCGACGCGAAATCATCGAGCCAGGCAACAAGGCGCGGATGATCGTTGCGCCAGCCGCCGCCGAAGCGAAGGTCGCGATAACCCAACGCGCAGGCAAGCGTGATCTGCCCGACATGGGGCAGCGCGAGGTTCGCATGGCGCTTTGGTGGCGCGGATTCGAGCACCGCGAGCGCGCGTTCGACCTTGCCGGCCTGATGGTCCAGCCATTTCGCTTCGTGCTTTTCCGACGGCCGCCAGCGGCCTTCATAAACAGTCAAGATCGAGGCATCGAGGATGCCGTCGCACAGCGCCTGCAAGCGCAATGCGGCGAACCGCTCCGCGGCGTCGCGCGGAATGATCTTGCCGCCGCCGGCGCGATCATCGAGGTATTCGAGGATTACCCGCGAGTCGTAGTAAGCGCTGCCGTCCTCGGTGATCAGCACCGGTATCTTGCCGAGCGGGTTTTGCTGCCGCAACGAGCTGCCGGCATCCATGGTGTCGGTCGTTTCGATGGTCACGTCGGTAAAGCCGAGCAAGGACAACGCAATCTGCACCTTGCGGCCAAACGGCGAAGGCACGGCGGAACGGAGAATCATCATGATGACTTGCTTTGTGAGGACTTAAGCTTTCGACCTCGTCGCGGCCCAGCGGACCAAATCGACGCTCGAGTGAGACGTAAACACGACGTTCGCAGGCGGTGGCGCGCCACCGTCGGCTTTTTCGATCGGTGCCGCGCTGCCACGCGACGCTGTCACTCCGGCGTCTCGCTAGTGAAGCATGATGTTCGCGGAAAAATGGTTTTTCATTTTTCCGGATCACGCTCTAGCCGGTGACGACCAGATTGACCGCCTTGGGACCTTTGCCCTTCTTGTCCGGCTCGACATCGAAGCTGATGCGCTGGCCTTCGATCAGCGACTTCAGCCCCGCACGTTCTACCGCGGTGATGTGGACGAACACGTCACGACCCCCGTCGTCAGGTTTGATGAAACCGTATCCGCGCTCGCCATTAAAGAATTTGACCGTACCGGTCATTGCCATCGAGCAACTCCTTCCCCGTCGTTGCTTCACCGCCGGCCCCCACGGCGCGACGGCTTGGCTGGACATCCGAACGGGCAAGGCTTTGGCTGCACATGCAGCCTAAGTCACTCCGCCGGCCCCCCACAGGAGGCGGAACGTCTAAGCCAGCAACAGATCAGTTAGACACATTTTTTGCGTGTGGAAAAGAGCGACTACCGGCAACCGAGGTATGGGGGGCTCGCTCGGGAACAATCCAGTCGGTCCGACCGGTGGCTTCGGGCGAAAGGATTTCGCCGAGTGCGGGGACAAGAACCCGTAAATCCTGCTCAAGCGTGAAAGGGGGATTGACCACGATTAATCCGGAACCGACGAGGCCGCCTTCGGTGCGCGGCAGCCCGATCGTCAGTTCGCAGCGCAGCATATTCGGCACGTTGAGCTTCCTAAGCCCCCTGGCAAGCGCGTCTGGAGCGCCGCGCTCCTTGATCGGGTACCAAAGCAGGTAGGTGCCGGCCGGCCATTTGCGATGCGCCGCAGCAAGGGCGTTCGACAATCGCGTGAAATCGGCGGCGTGCTCGAAAGGCGGATCGATCAGGACGAGCCCGCGGCGCTCTTTGGGAGGCACATAGGCGCTGGCGGCCATCCAGCCGTCGATCGCCAGCGCCTTGGCGCGACGATCGCCGTGCAAGGCGGCGCCGAGCAACCCGAGCGACCCGGGTTCGAGTTCGCAGGCGATCAGGCGGTCCTGTGGCCGCATCACACTTTGGGCGATCAGCGGCGAGCCGGGATAATTTCGCAGTCCGCCATTCGGATTAAGCGCCGCCACGGCCTCGAGATAGGGCGTCAGCAATTCATGCAGCGGCCCGTGCCGTCGCGCCGCCCACACCCGCTCGATGCCGTGATGCCATTCGCCGCTGCGGCTCGGTTCGGGCCCGAAAAGGTCATAGCGGCCGGCGCCGGCGTGGGTATCGATAACGCGGAAGGCCGTAGGCTTTTGGCGCAGATGCAGCAGCACGCGGGCGAGCACACTGTGCTTGTGAACGTCGGCAAAACCGCCGGCATGAAAGGCGTGGCGATAATTCATCAAACGCTCGGTGGGCCAATGCCGAAATTCGCCAAGGCTTGTCGCGCATTCTCAAACGAATTTCGCGCTCAAGGGAGGGCGAGCCGAATTGCGCAATCGGTGAATTTCCAAGTAGGTTTCAGGCGCGAAGTCTCAACCGCCACGCAGCGGCGGCATCAACAATTGCTCCCGCCGGCAGGTCCGTCGCGCAATCTCGGGGCAGTCACGGAACTGCAAGTCTTTCGACAAGCAGATCCTGATTTCGGTCAGCCGCTTCCTGTCGCATTCGACCGCCATCCCGCCGGAGGAAAGGCCCGGGTTGGCTTTAACGAACGCGTCCTCGACGCCGGTCGGCGTGACGCTCAGCGCCTCCTGTAGCTCGATATATTCGGGCGGAATTTTCACGACCGCGCGCGCCTTGCGCACGGTTTCGAAATAGGCTCGCGGCGCAAGCCCGGAACAGGTCCCGTGCTTGTCCCATTCATTGAAAATCAGATGCGGCGCGGGCATCAGATCGAGCATCGAGGAGACGATGTCGTGATTCAGTCGCGGCGCCGGCACCTGACAATATTCGGGAAACCCTTTGTCGTATTGTGGCCAAAGACCATGCACGACGAATGAATAAGGGCGCGCGCCGCATTGCATGGTCGGCGCCCGACCGTTGCCCCGCTCCTCTGCCGATGCGCAGAACGACGGCGACCACGACAGCGATAGAACGTAGAAGTCGAACTGGCCGGGCTCATTCTGTCCCGACCCTTCGCTTGATGCCGCCGAGGCGACGACGACAAGCAGCGACACCGCCAGGGCAGCACGAACCACAAACGCAGACATGATGACCCCCAAAAGGACTTGACCCAGGGACTTGCCAACGAGACCTGCCCAAGACGTCAACCGGCAAGCCCGAGCAGGCCGGCGCACAGCCGCAACAAAGTGATCTACAACCGCGGACAAATCAAGAACAAAAAGGGAATTAGCGTTCAATTCGGCCGTAATGTTGGGCCCTCCACGGCTATCGTCAGGCGCCTTATCAAAAAAATAATCCACACGCTCGCTCCCCGACCAGAGACCTCACCGACCGGCAAAGCCGTCGTCGTGACCTCCATCGCTACAATATCTGTGGCCACAATCCATCGGGCGCTGCGGTGGAGCGAGCGAAAAGCATTGCAGGGTGGCGGGTGCGTTGGGCAACATCTTCGCGTCGATCGTTTATTTTCCGGTTCACTTTCGCGATCATTTTGTCATTCAAACGCCGGTCTGTGACGAGCACATATGCGCGCGCTTATCTTGAGTGCGAGGAACCATCGTTGTACGCTTGGCCCAGCGGGTCCTGGATTTTCCGGCTGAAGCATTGGATCGACCGCGATTGAAGTCCGCCGCAGGCGAGGACACCGGACATGGCCGTCTACCGCCTTTTTCGAAACAAGGCTTTCGAACCCGAAACGATCGCGACAATGTCGAGTGCGTACGACGACGTCTGCCGTGAACTCGGATTACGGGATCGCGACCAATTGCAGGCCAACGCCGTGGCCAAGAAGATCATTGAATTCGCCCAGCGCGGCGAGCGCGACCCGGTGCGTCTGCGCCAATCGGTGCTTGAGGCCTTTCAGCGCTAGCCAGGCTCCCCCTGCGGACCAATCGACTAGGGAACTTTCGACGCGTGAGGGACGTGTTCTGGAAGCATGGGAGGCCATGGCCCTGGAACTTTCGGCATCGGAAGGCCTAGAATTGGCCAAAGATCGCCTGATTTTAATGCATTGTCGATTTGCGCTATAATGGTGGTCGGGCAGGCGGCGACGGCGCCAGCCGATTTCGGCCAGGGCGGGGGTGAGAGGATGAGAGCAGCGATTGCGGGACTGACCTTGGTAATGGCTGTCGCGGCGATGACGGCCGATGCTCAAGCTCAAGTGAATAGCCAGAGTACCCAGATGACCAACGCCTCTCGCGTCGGCCAACATGCGGGGAACACGAGCGCACAAGGCACCGATACGACCGTCAAAGCCAACGACAAGGCCTACAACGCGGCGCTGAAAAACATGCCGGACAAGCAATACGACCCCTGGCGCGGGGTTCGCTGATCCCGGCGCAGGCGGCTAAGACGGCAGCTTAAGGCCGCGCGGCGCGGCAAGCCGGGCCATAGGCCGAATTGCGATCGAGCCCAACGACGCAGAAATTGACGCCCCAACCCTCGCCGGCGAGAGCGGTATCCTCGGCGATCGAGTAGAAAATCTCGTGCCGCGCACCATCATTGATCAGCGCTGTCCCGCTGCAGAAGCGGCGCGGGATATTTTGCGCGGCCCAAGGCAGAACGGCGAGCTGCTGGATATTCTCGATGCCGACGATCTGCAGCCGAGAGTTCCAGAAGCGCGACTCCTTGGTGCGAAAATCGCTGATGATGTGGTCGAGTGCCGCGCGATAGTCGCACGCCGGCATTTCGCCGTCATAGCGCGGCCCCGACAGCCAAAAATTCTTCTCGAAGATGTTTGCCGCCCAAACCGGCGAGACGGCAACAACGCTCAGCGCCACCGCCAGCGCGAGACAGGTGATCCGGCCTGACATACCCCTTCGGCCCCAGCGGCCCCCTGTTGCATCGACCACGAGCAACCGTGCCGCGCCGATGTTTGGCGGTCAAGGGCGGCGGGCGGGCGTAGTCGCAGTGATGGGCGGACCGTGACAAAGCGGCCACGGTCTGGAGGTTTAAGGCCGCCAGCAAGTGACCAGGGCCCACCGACTCGGTACCGGTCTCGTGGCCACGGGAATTTTCTTGAGCGCCCCCGCTTGGATTTTTTCAGCTGACGGGCGCGACCAAACCGCCACAATCATGATAGGCGGTCAGGTGTGGGTTGTGTCTGATTCGTTGAAAGGTGGGCGTTCGTTGGTCCTTGTGAGTCTCGTCGCCAGTCAGTGCAAGCGCTGGATGAACGGCGACAGCGGCAAAGGGGTTCGACGGCGTTCGCAGGGCGGGAGGGCCTTGGACGATCCGGTCGAGGGGACGGATGGCTCTCCAGGGGAATTGGACAATGGGCGAGGTGCATCAACTCGTAGCGACCGAGGCGTTCAGTCTGCAGGCCGCCGGACACTTGGTGACCAAGTTTTTTGCGCCGTGGGTGCAGGATTTGGCGCTGTTGGTGGAGAGTGTCGAGGCGATTCGGCCGACAGGCGCCTTGCCGGACTGGCAGCCGGGCGCGGTGGTGAGGATGCCGTTTTCCAAGCAGATCTGCAGCGATGGCAAGACCGTCTCCAGCCAGGCGCTGATGGCGCTTGCGGACAGCGCCATGGTCGTCGCTTGTTCGGCGGCGTGGAACGGCTATCGGCCGATGAGTACGATCGACCAGACCACGCACTTTCTCCGACCGGTGACGTTTGACGTCATCGCCGACGCGCGCGTGGTGCGCATCGGGCGCAACACCAGCTTCGGCCGCATCATGCTGCTCGGCGCCGCCGACAAGCGGCCGGTCGGCATGGTGGCCAGCGCTTACTCGATGCTGTGACCCGAAGGTCACGCCTAAACCAGCGCAGCCGATGGTGCTCGCGATCCGGCTTTTCATTCCCGCCGCAAGCACCTAAGCTTGCGCGTGGCCGATGTAGGCGGGGGAGACGAGCAATGGGTCGGGGTTTTATCTTCAGCGTGGCGCTTGCATCGCTGTTGACCGGCCTTTGCAGCGCGGCGCACGCCGGCGCGGTTTTTCTTGGCCCCGGCAAGGGACTGACCGGGAATGATACCGGCGGCATCATCGCCTACCTGCCCGACCTGGAGCGAGGCGCCTACCGGGAGATGGCGGCCAATTGGTGCGCGCGCTGGGGCCGGATTTCCTTCATAACGAGCCAGCACCGCAGATACGGCGACTATATCGGCTTCGTCTGCATCGACCGCCCCGGTATGATCCACTAGGCCGGCAAGCTCCAATCGCCGAGCAGCGCCTGAACCAATGCCAGGGCCGCGACCGCGGCGGTATCGGCGCGTAGAATCCGCGGACCAAGCGACAGCGGCACCACGTTCGGCAGCTTCAGTAAGGATGCCCGCTCGTCCTCGGCAAAGCCGCCTTCGGGCCCGACCAGGACGGCAAGCGGCGAGCGCGGCAGGGCGGCGAGCGCGGCGACCGGATTGGTCGCTTCGGCGCCTTCGTCACAAAACACCAGCCGCCGACGCGCCTCCTGCCCAGCCAAGGCCTGCGCCAAGGTGACCGGTTCGCCAATATCCGGCAACGAGAGGATGCCGCATTGCTCCGCGGCTTCGATGGCGTTCGCCCGCATGCGCGGCATATTCACTCGGGCGACCTGGCTATGGCGAGTCAGCACCGGCTGGAGCCGCGATACGCCCATTTCGATCGCCTTCTGCACCATGTAGTCGAGCCGGGCCGCCTTGAGGGGGGCGAAAAGATAGTGCAGATCGGCGGGCGTGGTTTGGGGCCGCGTTTTGGCATCGACGGTCAGGGTCGCCGTTCGCTTGGCGCTCGCCAAAGTCGCGGCCCACTCGCCGTCACGGCCGTTGAAAACAAGGACCCGGCTGCCCGGTTTGAGGCGCAGAACGGTCCCGAGATAATGCGCCTGGGCGCGGTCGAGGGCCACATCCGCCCCCGCTGCCAGCGGAGCCCCGACGTAAAGGCGTGGACTGCGGAAATCATAGCCGGCCATGGTAAATTGCGAGCGTGGGAGCGGCGTTGCGGCAAAGCGCGGATTACGTGTATCACTTTGGCACGTGCGTCGGAGTCGCAGGTGGGCGCCCGCACAGGTTCTGCCGCCTTGTCGCCGAAATCAACGAGCCTTTTATCAGTGGCACGTAGGACTGAAACCCCCAGGGGTCAGGGGGCAACTGGGGAAAGGACCTAACATGAAGCGGAGCGTCGCGGCGGCTTTGGCGGTCGTGGCCATTTTCGCCGTATCGCAAGCGGCATCGGCGCAGCCAGGCGTCGATTGCAATTCTTTCGTCAAGCTTCGGGACGAAGCTCAGCAGAAGGCGCTTGCGGTTCGCACTGCCGTGCAGAGCAAGGCCGAGCGCAAGGATATTTGCGCCCTGATGCAGCGCTACTACACGGCGGAAAGCACCGTGGTGAAATTCCTTGAAGACAACAAAACCTGGTGTGGCATTCCCGATCAGGCCATCAAGGCGGCCAAGGACAATCACGAACACACCTTGAAGTTTCGCACGGCGGCCTGCACCGAGGCGCCTGCCGCCAAGCCGCGCGTGCCGACGCTCAGCGATGCCATCGGTACGCCATCGGTTGACACTGGAGCCAATACCAAGACCGGTCGCGGCACGCTGGATTCGTTGAACGGAAATCCGCTGGCCAGATGAGCCGGGCGGCCGGTTCGGTCGCCGACGCGACCGGCAATTGGGTCGACACCCTCGCACCGGCCTGGTCGCGCCCGTACCTGCGGCTCGCGCGCCTCGATCGTCCGATCGGGTCCTGGCTTTTGCTGCTGCCGTGCTGGTGGTCGTCGGCGCTTGCCGCGATCGCCGCTCATCAAGCGGCGCCGAGCCTCCTTCATATCGTGTTGTTTTTTGTCGGCGCGTTCGCCATGCGCGGCGCCGGCTGTACCTGGAACGACATCGTCGACCGCGATCTCGATGCCAGCGTCGAGCGGACCCGCTCGCGGCCGATTCCTTCGGGTCAGGTCACCGTCGGTCAAGCCCTCGCCTTCTTGGTGCTGCAGGCCCTGGTCGGCTTGGTGGTGTTGATCTCATTCAATACCTTCACCATCGCACTCGGCATCGCCTCGCTTGCGATCGTGGCGATCTATCCATTCATGAAGCGGATCACCTACTGGCCGCAAATCGTGCTCGGGCTGGCTTTCTCCTGGGGAGCGCTGATGGGCTGGGCAGCTGCCTTCGGTCGGCTCGATGCCCCGGCGGTTTTGCTCTACGCCGGCTCGATCGCTTGGGTGATCGGCTACGACACCATTTACGCTCACCAGGACCGCGAGGACGATGCACTCATCGGCATCAAATCGACTGCGCTATTATTCGGCGACCGTACCAAGCCGATGCTGTCGCTGTTCTACGCGCTTGCCGTCGTTCTCATCGGCATAGCGGGATTTCTGGCCGGCGCCGGCCCGGTTTTTGCGATCGGCCTGCTCGCCTTTGCGGCGCACTTGGCATGGCAGGTGGTCCGCCTCGATATCGGCGATCCCGATCGTTGCCTGGCTTTATTCAAATCCGACCGTGATGCCGGCCTGATCCTGTTTGCCGGGTTGTTGCTCGATGCAGCGGTACGGCACTTTACCTAGCACCGGGCCCGCGGCTATTGCGTGGTCAAGCCACCGTCCACGGCCAGCGCCTGCCCGACGACAAAAGACGCATCGTCGGAGGCGAGAAACAACACCGCACGCCCTATCTCTTCCGGCTCGGCGATCCTGCCGATCGGATGCCGCGACAGAATGAACGACTCCACTTTCGGATCCTGAAACCAATCGGCGAGAATGCGGGTGCGCGTGGCGCCGGGACAGACCGCGTTGATGCGAATACCTTGGCCGATATAGTCGAGCGCCGCGGTACGGGTTAAGCCGACTACGCCGTGCTTGCTCGCCGAATAGGCGCCGATGCCGCGTTCACCGACCAGCCCGGCAACCGAAGCGGTATTGACGATAGCGCCGCCGCCCGCCGCGACCATTGCCGGAATCTCGTATTTCATCGACAGAAAGATGCCCTTGAGATTGACGTCGATGAGGCGGTCCCAGGCGACCTCCTCCTCATCGGCGACGGCAAATCCGCTGGCCCCGACACCCGCATTGTTGAAGGCGACGTGCAGCCGCCCGAAGGCCGCGAGCGCACGCTCGACCATGCCGCGGCAATCGGCTTCGCGGCTGACATCGGCGGCGACGGCCAGCGCTTCGCCGCCGTCGGCTTCGATCAGCGCGACCGTTGCCTTGGCGTCCGCCTCGTTCTGATCGACGACGACAACGCGGCCGCCCTCCTTGGCGAAGAGCTGCGCGGTCGCCCGGCCGATCCCGGAGCCGGCCCCAGTGACAAGGATGCCACGATCAACAAAGCGGCCAGTCATGCCCCCTCCCCCCTTCGCTCATCCGGCAAGATAGGCGCTATGCAGAATGTCGGGATTTTGCCGCAGCGCATCGGGCTCGCCGGAAAAGCGGATGCGGCCGCGCTCCATGACATAGGCGTGGTGCGATATGCGCAGCGCGATGTGCGTGAACTGCTCGATCAGCAGAACGCCGATGCCCTTGGCAGCGAACGCCTGCAGCACCGGCACCAGCCGCGCCACGATCATCGGCGCCAGTCCAAACGACAACTCATCGGCAAGGATGTAACGCGGCTGGCTGACGATCGCCTGCCCGAGCACCAGCATCTGCTGCTGGCCTCCCGACAGCGCGCCGGCGCGGACCGTATAGCGCGGCTTCAGCTCGGGGAATGTTTCCATGGCTTGCTCGACGGCGCCGTCCAGCTCGCGGCGGCCAAGAGCCGTGCCGGCCACTTTCAGATTTTCCTCGACCGTCAAATCGGTGAGGACTCGATGTCCCTCGGGCACCGCGACGACGCCAAGACGGCGCACATTTTCGGGCCGCATGCCGCCGATCGATTTGCCGTCGAGCAAAATCGCGCCGCGGGCCGCGGGCAGCGCGCCGGCTATGGTCAGCACGAGCGAGCTCTTGCCGGCGCCATTGGCGCCTAGAAGCGCCGTGATCTGGCCCGGAGCGATGGCGACGTCGACGCCATGGATGACCGGCTTGCCGCTGCGTTCGACCGCCAAGCCGGTGACGGAAAGACCGCTGGTCATGCCGCGACATCCGCGACTTCGCCGAGATAAGCGGCGCGCACTTTCGGATCTCTCAGCACGTCTGCCGTACGGCCGAACGCGATCTTGCTGCCGAAATCCAGCACCAGGGTTTCTTCGCACGTGGCGGAGATCAGATCGACGTCGTGGTCGACCAGGAGTACCTGCGCGCCGCAGAAATCCGGAACCCCGACGATCACCTTGCGCAGGTGCTCGGCTTCGCTCTGGCTCAGGCCGGCGCCGGGCTCATCCATCATCACCAGCCGCGGCCGCGCCAGGACGCAGCGAGCGATTTCAACAAGGCGGCGCTCGCTGGCATTGAGGGAGGCGCCAACGCGCTCGGCCTGGCGCGCCATGCCGACATAGTCCAACGCTTCGGCAATGATGTCGCGGCGGGAGCGGCCGCCCGTCGGCACGTTATCGAGCGCCGCGGCGACGTTGTTCCAGACCGACAGATTCTCGACCACTTGCTCGGTCTGGAACGTGCGCCGAACGCCAAACGCGGCGCGACGGTTCATCGCGATACGCAACAGATCTTCGCCGTCAACCTTCACCGTCCCGGCGGAGCGCTTGACGAAGCCGCTCATGACATTGAGGAGCGTCGTCTTGCCGGCGCCGTTGGGCCCGACCAGTCCCGTGATCTTGGCGCCGATGTCGGCGGTGAGATCATTCAAGCCGCGCACGCCGCCGAATTGGACAGTGAGGTTACGGATCTCGATCACAGTTTCCGCTCCATCAACTTCGGCATGGCCGCCGACAGCCTGGCGCCGATGGCGCGCCCGAGCGCAACGACTTGGCCGGAAACGCCCTGCGGCGCCGTGATCAGCGCGTGCAGGAGCCCGGCGCCGAACACCATGATCGCGAGGTTGCCGTCGATATGCCAGTCGGTCAGGAGGGCGGGGACCGCGCGCAGCAACAGGCCTGCGAAAATCGGACCAGACCAGTGGAAGGCGCCGCCGATCACCGTCAACGCGAACATCATGATCGAGTCGCTGGCCGGGAAAGCGCGGCCGTCGAGCTGACCGATATTGGCCGCCATCAGGGCGCCCGCGACCCCGGCGAAGAACCCGGCGATGGCGAACGCGACAACTTTGTAAGCGACGATGTTGACGCCCATTGCGACGGCGACCGGCTCGCTGCGGCGGATCAAGGCCCAGGCGCGACCGGCGCGGGTGCGCTGCACCAGCATCACCAGCGCAAAGCCGATCGCCACGACGCCGACGACATAGCGGAAATAAGCGGCATCGCTCGGCGCCAGCGGCGGATGCGGCATGTATTGCCGCACGCCCGCATAAACCTTCCCGCTCCAGCCCGGACCGCCGTCGGGGAAACCAATGGCATTGATGAAAACCTGAAAGGCCGCGGCAATCATCAGCGTGATGAGCGCGAAATAGAGCCCGCGCATGCGCAGCGCTGGCAGACCGAAAATCACGCCGAACACCGAGGCGGCGATGCCTCCCGCCAACAGATCGATCTCAAACGGAATGTGGAAGCCGTGATAGAGGCGCAGCGCCACCCAGCCGCCGACACCAAACAACGCGTATTGGCAGAGCGACACCATACCGAGCTGGGCATAGAGCACCGCGACGCTCAGGCTGCAGAGCGCAATGATGGTGACCCCGGTGAATGTCTTGAGCCAGTAAGCCGACGCCAGATATGGAACGGCGATGGCGACGATGATCGCCAGAATGATGCCGACGCGCAACTCCCGCCACAGCGAGTTCGGCGGCTGATGACTCGTTGCCACCGATCGAAACTGATCCATGCGGCTCAAGGTCAAGCCGCCACGCTGGTACCAGAGCAAGGCAAGCCCGGCGACGACAAACGGCGTGGCCGAGCGATAAGCCGATACTTCGGGAAACGGCGACGCGACGGCCTCAAGCACGCCAATCACCAGACCGCCAATGACCACTGCGGTAAGCGACGTCAGGCGGCCGATGATTGCGGCAGCGACGGCCGGTATGACCATGTAGGTCAAAGGAATGACCTGCAGCCGCACCATATTGCCAAGGAAGATCCCGCTAACGCCCGAGAGCACGCCTGAGATCACCCAGGCCCAGGCGTCAACGCGCAGCACGGGGACGCCGACCAGGCCGCTGATCTCGCGATCATTGGCGAGCGCCCGCATCGACAGGCCGAGGCGCGTGAGATTGAGGAACAGCATCGTGCCGATCGCGACGGCGAGGCCCAGGCCAAAGGCGATGGCGCGCGTCGCGGTCACGCGTACGCCAAGGAGCGCGAAACTCACGGTGTCGGTCGGCAGGCGCAAGCTGCGCGGCCACTCGCCCCAAATGAATTCGCAGAAGCCCAGAATGATCAGCGCAAAGCCGAGCGTTGCCACCGCGCGCACGATCGGATCGCTGTGCGCGAGCCGAGGCGCGATCAAGCGCCCGTAGAACAGCGCCAAGGCGGTCGAAGCCGCAACGGCGGCAATCCAGCCGAGCCATTGCGGAAAGCCGGAATCCGCAATCTGCCACGCGAGCAGCGCGCTCAACGCGCCGAGCGCGCCCTGCGCCAGATTGAGGACTCCGGAAGCACGGTAGAGCACCACGAGACCAATACCGGCGAGGACATAAACCGCGCCGGTGCTGAGGCCTGCGATGACAAAGGGACCAAGGTCAGGCATCACTGACTTACTTTGGCTGCAGTCCCACTCAGTCAGCCAGGTGGAGCTCTTTTTCCATTTTCAGGATGCCGGCCAAGTCCGGATCGATCATTTGGAAGCAGGATTTCCGGGTGACGAAGTTGCCGCTCTTGATTTCGGCGACCGAGCCCGCGTGAATCGCGTTGTGTTCATCGCCGGGACCGAAATACCACGGGCTGCAAGACACGTCGGTCTTAAGATCCTTGATATGGCGAAAAGCCTCGGAGACAGCGGCGCGGTCGATCTTGGCGGGATCCAACTTCAACAGCGCGTTGGTTGCCGCCAGGGCCGCCAGATAGCCCGCTTGCGAGAATGTGTTCCGCTGGTCGCTTGCCTTGCCGTATTTGTCGAGCACGGCGTGCCAGTTGTCGACGTCGCCACCGTGTTTGTCGAGCGGCTCGAGTTCGAGCTCGATAAAGACGCGCCCGCCCTGGCTCCAGTAAGGACCGATAGCCTTCGGCAGACTCTCGTCGTAATGCGAGGTCGGCGCCGTGAGGTAGACCTTGCCGCCCAGATCCTGCTGCTCGGCCGCGGCATACAGCGGAATGCCACCCTCCTTCGGCGTATTGAAGTCGATGGCATCGGGCTTAAACGCCATCGCCTGCAGGATCAGCGACGTCGCATCCATCGAGGCCGGGTCAAACAGAATGGTCTTTACCTCCATGCCGACGCTCTTGCCGTAGGCTTCAATGCCGTCACATGACCAATCGCCGACGTTGGGAATGTTGAGGCTGAGGCAGACCAACCGCTTAACCTTCAAATCGTCATGCAGGTATTGCGCGGCGCCGATATTACTCATGCGCGGGCCGCCGTTCGTGGGGGCGATGTTCTTGGCATGGAAGCAGTCACGCGGCACGCCGACGCCGGCAATCACGAGTACGTTCGTGGTCTCGTAGAATTTGGCGTTAGCTGCGCACTCGACGAAGCTGGAGTTACCGACCATCCCGACGACTTTGGTGTCGTTGACCAGTTTGGCGGCGAGTTGAGCGGCGGTTTCCGGATTCCATTGGTCGTCTTCGATGCTGTAATGAATTGGACGGCCGTTGATGCCGCCGTTGGCATTCACGCAGGCAAAATAAGCGGCCGCGGCTTGTGCCGAACCGCTGAAGTCGGCCGGCCCGGTCTTGCCGACGATGGCGCCGATCTCGATCGGTTGGCCGCTCGCAGCCTTGCCGTTGTTGAGACCGCATTTCGGCGCCGCGGCCGCAGCCGGTAGTGTGGCCATCGCCGATGCCAGCGCGCCGGCAATGCAGGCCAGCACGATCAACGTGATCCGTCGCATAAAAACTCCCTCCCCATTTTTGCTGCGCGATGTGTTCTCTTGCCATCGTGCACGAAAGCAGCGGCGACCTTATCATCAGCCTTCGCGTAAACGAAAGCGTTGTTTGCAAATTGATGCTCGTTGCCGAGCGCGCGTGGCGCGAAACTGGGCAGAGGTCGCGCGGCGTTCGCTAAGCGAACAGATTGATGAGAGCAGCAACAAGTGTTGACACCATCTCCTGCACAATGATGCTGGCAGCAACAAATCATCAGAAGCGAATTCGGGGCGCGGGAGGAGATCACGGTCGTTGCTTGCGGCACTTGGCTGCCTACGCACTAAAGATTGGCTGGCGGCGCAGTCATCATTTTTCGGCACGCACTGAGAGAGCAGAGCAATTCCCGCGGATATGCCGGCCGGCGCAGCGGATTTACTGGCTGCGCCGCACCGACCGCTATCCGTGCGAATTGGAAAATGAACGGCAACGGAGGGAACACATGAAGGCGGCGCAATTATTCGAGGTCGGCGGCTTAGCCACGATCGTGACCGGAGCGGCCAGCGGCATAGGCCTCGCCTACGCCGAGGTGATGGCCGACAACGGCGCCCGCGTAACTCTTATGGACAGGGACGCAGCGTCGCTCGACCAAGCGGTGCACCGCCTCGCCGAGCGCGGCGGCGATGTGCGGGGCCAGACCGTCGACGTCACCGACCGCCCGGCGCTGCGGGCAAGCATCGACAAGACCGCGGGCCGCTACGGCAGGCTTGATGTCGTATTCGCCAATGTCGGCATCGATTCACCGCCCGGCTTTCTCGGCATGACCGGCAAGCGCAATCCCGAAGGCGCCTTCGAGAACGTTTCCGATGAGCGCTGGGATCTGGTGATGGAGACCAATCTCACGTCGATCTTTTCGACGATCAAGGCGAGCGTCCCGCATATGAAGAAGAATGCGGAAGGCGGTCGCATCATCGTGACGACGTCGGTGGCGGCGATGAAGAGCGAAGCGATTGTCGGCATGCCCTACATGCCGGCCAAAGCCGGCGCCGCCCATCTGGTCCGCCAGGCCGCGCTCGAATTGGCCAAATACAACATCCTGGTCAACGCCATCGCGCCCGGCCCGTTCGTCACCAATATCGCCGGCGGCCATATGCGCGACCCGGCGACGGTGGAGGCGTTTGCGCGTTTTACGCCGCTGCACCGCCTGGCATCGACCGATGAGATCCAGGGTCTTGCGCTGTTTCTCGCGTCACCGGCGGCAACGTACGTCACCGGATCGCAATACGTCATCGACGGCGGTGTAATGCTGGGTCACGCCGATTAGGCGTCCGCCGAACCCGCGGCGCGTTTAAACTCGCGCAATCACCGCGATAGGGCCGCCGCCGGGCGGCCCCTGATGCTCGGCGCCGCCCGACACGTAGACCGCGCCCGTCCCTGAGAGGCCGCCGATCAGTCCTCCGACGGCGGCGCGGGCGTGGCGCGTCGAGCCGACGTCGGAGTCATCAAGCATGGTGTGGCGGAAGCCACGGACGCACCCATCGGGCGATGCCTCGGCCTTGGCGAAGATGTTGGCCAGGCGCTCGGGCGACTGCGCGTCGGCCAAGCCAAGCCCGACGCTTTCGAGCGCTTCGATGACGGCGGCGAGATCGATCGCATCCCGCATGACCGCATGGCCGATCACGAACGGACTCACAGAGAGATGCGAGTTGCCCATGACGATCACGGTATTATGCATGAGCTCGATTCCGGCGGAGCATGAGGCGACCGACGAAAACAGGTCCCAATCCTTGAGGACGCGGTCCTCCGCGATATCAGCGTCGATTTCGCCCAAGGCGCGCGCCACCCCGAGAGCCGAGGCGCCGCGCGAATAGGCCATCGAAGCATAAGCACCCGTAGTAATGGTCTTACGTCCGCGGCTGTGTGCCGCTTCGATGCGATCGCTGGTGAGCAACGGGCATTTGATCTGCACAAAATGCACGTCGGATACGTCGTCGATGCCGGCGTCACGCATCGCCGCATGAACCGCCATCACCGTTTCCTCGATCTGGACAGCGCGGCCGATCTCTTCGGGCAAAAAATCGCGGGTGTGGGCGATGCCGACACTCAACCGCTTGGCGCCAGAGCCGCCATTCACGGCCCGCTCAGCCGGCGCGCGCGTGAATACGGTCAGGTGCGGAGACAGCACGCCTTCAGTACCGCCGGACATGACCAGGGCGATCTTGTCTTCCACAGCCCGCGGCGACAGCTTCAGATGGGGCGAAAGAGCCTCGCACAAAGCCGCCATCGCATATTCGCGGGTGAAATCGTTCACCCCACCGTTGCCTTCGGTCTTGCCAAGGATTGCCAAGATCGCCTCCGGCGCCACCGTCCCCGTTTCGATGAGCCGCAACAGGCCTGACGCGTCGCCGGGACCCTTGGTGGAAATGCGTACGACATCAACCGAAGTCGCCGGTTTGTTCATTCCCCCTCCCCACTCGACCAGAAAATCAATCGGCTCTCGGCGAAACCGACGGCGTAGAACATGACGATGCCGGCCAAAGCCGCCGCGAAGATCGCTGAAAACAATGTCGGCGTTTCGAGATGCGCCGAGGAGATCATGATCAAGTAGCCAAGACCCTTGGTGGCGCCAACGAACTCGCCAACGATGGCTCCGACCACCGCAAGCGACGAGGAGATTTTGAGCGCCGAGAAAAGATAAGGCAAGCAAAACGGAACACGGAGCTTGCGGAATTCCTGGGCGCGGCTCGCGCCGAGCGTTTCAAACAGTTCGCGGTATTCGAGATCCGCCGCTTTGAGGCCCTTGACCGTATTCACCAGCACCGGGAAGAAGCAGATCAGGATCGCCGCCACGATCTTTGACCACCAGCCGGTGCCGAGCCAGATCACGAGCAGTGGAGCGATCGCCACGATCGGCGTTGTTTTCACCGCGATCGCAATGGGAAACAGGCCGTCCTCGAGAACCTTGAATCGCACGAACAAGGCGGCGACCGTAAAGGCGAGGGCGCTGGCAATGACAAAGCCGGCGAGCGCTTCGGCGAAAGTAACGGCGAACTGACGTGCCAGCATGCCGTCGACGGTTGCGGCAATCGCGCTCGGCGACGGCAGCAGATATTCCGGCACGTTGGCGACGAACACCATCCCCTGCCAGGCGACCAGCAGCAGCAGGCCGAACGCCACCGGCGCGATCACGCGCGACGTCATCATCCGCCCCTCACCATGGCGCGGATGCGGCGGATGATGACGCTGACATCGGGATTTTCGGGTGCCCGCGGCCGACTGCGCGGCACCGGCACGTCCTCGATCAGACGCGCCGGCCGGTTCGACAGCACGATGACGCGGTCCGACATGGAGACCGCCTCGGGGATCGAATGAGTGACCATGACCACGGCAGTAAGCCGCGTCTCTTTGCTCTGCCAGATGCCCAGCAGTTCCTCGTTGAGAACGTCGCGCGTCAGCTCATCAAGCGCGCCGAATGGCTCATCGAGCAGCAGAATATCGGGATCGCACATCAATACCCGCGCCAGCGCCACCCGCTGCTGCATGCCGCCCGACAATTGATGCGGATAGGCGCGGGCAAAGTCGCCGAGCCGGACCAGATCGAGCATCCGCAACGCGTTGCTGCGGTCGGCCGCGCCGACGGCGTCGCCGCCACGCTGAATTTCAACCGGCAATAACACGTTATCGAGCGTCGTTCGCCAAGGCAGTAACAACGGCTTCTGAAACATGATGCCCGTCCGCACGCTCGGATCGGGCGTCGTGACCTGGCCGGCAGCCGGTTGCACCAGCCGGGCAAGCGTTTTCAGTATGGTCGACTTGCCGCATCCGGACGGCCCGAGCAGCGAAACGAACTCGCCACGCCTGACGGCCAAGCTCAGGTTTTCGACCGCCTCCACGTCGCCGAAGCGAACACGAAGATTGTCGATCGAAAGCAGGGCTCGGCTCGGCACGAGAGGCGCGACGCCCAACCGATTGGTCAGGGTAATGGCGTTCACGGCGCGGATTTCGCCGTGAAGGCCGCTGCAACATTGACCGGCTGCTTCTGGAAGCCAGCGCCGAGCAGAAACCCCTGCATGGAGCTCCAGCCGGCCTCGTCCATAAAGCCGACCGGTTTGCTGTCAGGCTTTAGCAGCGGCAGGCTCGCCTTCATCATGGCCAGCTCATGGTCGTAGGTGAGCTTGTCGCCGAATTTCACAGTGATCTTGGCCGCCTCTTCCGGCGCCGCTATCGCCGCATCCCAGCCCTTGAGGGTGGCGGCGACGAAACTGCGCACCACGTCCGGCTTCTCTTTGAGCATCTTTTCGGTGGTGAACAGCGTGTCAGCATAAAGCTCGATGCCGAAATCCGCGGGGTAGACGATGTTGACGTCGAAGCCCTTTTCCTTCGCCGCCAGTACTTCATTGATGAGGTAGCCGGGCCAGACATCGACTGTGCCGGACAGAAGCGGCGTGATGTCGAATTTGACAGGCATTTCGGTCAACTTGGACTTGTCGACGCCGGCCTTGGCGAGCACGGCGCGGTAGATCAGTTCCTCGTTGCCGCCAATCTTCACTCCGATGGTTTTGCCGACGAAATCGGCCGGCGCCTTGATGCCGGATTTGGCCAGCGAAAACAGTACGAAAGGATTACGCCGGTAGATGACGGCGAGCGCGACGACGGGCACGCCTTTGCTGCGCGCAATCAGAATTTGATCGGCGCCGGTCACGCCGAACTGTTCGTTGCCGCCGGCCACCATTTGGACAGCGGGAAAATCAGGGCCGCCGGGCTGAATGTTCACGTCGAGGCCGGCGGCTTTGTAATAGCCGCTCTGTTGGGCAACGTAGAATCCGGCGAACTGCGCCTGGTTGAACCATTTGAGACGCACCGTCACTGCTTCTTCGGCGTGCGCGGCGAAAAGGCTGCTCAACATCAAAAAGACGGCTGAGGTGATTGCTCGGTAGCGCATGATCGCTGCCTCCTTGAGGAGCCCGGCAAGCGCACCATGCAGTCCGGCACCGAGCGCGGCCAGAAGCAAATTCTGGGCGCAGCGAGCGAAAAAAACGCTCGCTCCGAATGCAAAGAGGTTACAGTGCGGTCGGACCGAAGCCGCACAAAGGAGGCTCCGTCGATGGCGGCACGGCTGCAAAAGCGCGCGAGTGCAACAAATCGACGGCTTCGGCCGCGTGAGACGCCCTCAGCCGCCGCGACGGGGTTGGCGCGACGCAAGAGGCTCCGTCCGCCGCGCTTATTGGTCTATGTTGACGCGGTGGCGCGCCACGGCTCCATCCGCAAAGCCGCGGACGCGCTGAACGTGGCGTCGTCGGCGCTTAATCGGCAAATTCTTGATTTGGAGTCGGACTTGGGTTCCGCTCTCTTTGAGCGGTTGCCCCGCGGCGTGCGGCTCACTGCGGCTGGCGAAGTCTTTCTCGCTTATGCGCGTCAGGCGATTTCAGAACTCAAGGCGGTCGAATCGCAAGTCGAGCAACTGCGCGGCCTGGTCCGGGGTCAGGTCGGTGTCGCCGCCGTCGAGTCGGTCGCCGGCGAGTTGCTGCCCATGATCATCACACAATTCCACGCCGAGCATCCGAACGTCCGCTTCAACGTTCGGATCGGTGCGCCGGACGATTTGGTGCACGCTCTGATCGGCGATCAAGTCGACCTCATCCTCACGCATTACTATCCGCCGCGAAAGCATGTCGCGGTCATGGTCGCCGCCGAACAAGCTTTGTGCGCGCTGATGGTGCGGGATCATCCGCTCGCGGTGCGCAAGGAGTTGCGTCTGCGCGACTGCCTGGCTTATCCGCTGGCGCTCGGCAATTCGACTTTGGCCGGGCGCGTCTTGATCGAGCAGGTGCTGGCCCAGGCCTCGTTCGATCTCGATCCGCGCCTGGTTTCCAATTCGGTTGAGACCATGAAGGCCTTCGCACGCTTGAACCGCGGCGTTTGTTTTCAGTTCCGCAAGCCGGGCAAGGGCATCGTCCCGCCGGGTGACATGATTGCAGTGCCCTTGATCGACCCCCCTCTCCTGCAGGCACGACTGATACTCGCCACCCGCCGTGGACGCGTGCTGCCGATCGCCGCCGCCTCCTTCGTCGAGTTGCTCAAATCCGTCTTGGTATGATGCTTCGCTTGGGCAGCGCCCGTGCGCTTAATTCCTGGCGATGATCTCGCGCTCGTCGCGATGAACGACCGGAGCGCTGGAGGACTGGCGCACCCGGCGACGCATCAGCAGCGCGGGGCGGCGGCGGGCAATCGCGCTGCGACCGCGGCGGCGCCAGGTCGGCGCTTCGACACGCAGCGCACCAATGCGCGCAAACGGCTCGCGCAGGCTGCCATCGCGGTCGGCGACCAGAAGCGGCAGGCCGAGGACGCGGCCCCAGGACTGCCATTCGGCGACGATGTCGTCGGTGGCGACAGAAGAGAACAGCGGCAACGACAGCGCCGGATCGCCATGTTCGAGCACAACGTCGATCGCGGTCGGCAGCTCGTGGGCATTGCCATTGAGGCGGATGGCGACGCCCCGGAACGCGGCGACCGGCAAATTCAACGCCATGCGCATGCCGCCGACCGAACGGCGAACTACGACACGCTCACGGTGAAGGTCGACAACGCGCCGGCGCTCATCGGCCGTTTCGTCGGCCGCTTCGAAACGCACCGGCAAAGAGAAGGGGTCGAGCCGCGTGGTGCGGCTCGACCCGGCAGTGATCCTGCCAGCTTCCATTTGACGCCCCGAAAACTCGGCTCCCGCCGGGCTGTTGCCGCCCGGTTGCCGCGACAATGCCAGAGCGCCGTCGCATTCAGCTTAAAATCCCTGGTTAAAAGCTCGTATCGCGCCATCGAACCCGCCGCATGATTGACGAGCGGTTGCCGCGGCTACCTAAATTTCTCTTCCCTCACGGCGATACGCTTCTGGCTTTGGGTTGAATCACAGGCCGGACAACTACATCTTGGCCTTGTGCTCGCTCCCTTCCCCGCATAAACCGGCCATTAAATGCGTTCACTTCTCGACCAATCCGATCTCACCGAGCTCGCCGAGCGTCTGGTGGGTGCCGCACGAAAGGCAGGCGCCGACCAAGCCGACGCGCTGGCAGTCCGCTCGATATCCCTTTCAGTCGAAGTGCGCGACGGCGCCGTCGAGGAATCGGAGCGCTCCGAGGGCGACGACCTCGGTTTGCGCGTGATCGTCGGCCACAAACAGGCGGTGGTCTCGACCAATGATCTCAAGGGCGACGGCTTCGGCACGTTGGCAGAACGTGCGGTGGCGATGGCGCGCGCCGCGCCGGACGACCGGTTCGCCGGGCTTGCTGAGGCGAGCCAACTGGCGCGGCAAGTCCCGGCGCTTGATCTCATCGACCCCGACATGCCGAACGTCGATGTGTTGGAAGCCCGCGCCCGCGAGGCGGAGGCCGCTGGTCTTGCCGTCCCCGGCGTCACCAAATCGGGCGGCGCGTCGGCCTCGGCCGGAATCGGCGGGCTGGTGCTGGTGACGAGCCACGGCTTTCACGGCGCCACCATTGCTTCACGTCACGGCATCTCGATGACGGCGATTGCCGGCGACGGCACCGGCATGGAGCGGGATTACGATTTTTCGTCGACGCTGCACGCGTCCGACCTTGAAGGCGCGCAAGCGATCGGGCGGCGCGCCGGCGAGCGCGCGGTCAAACGCCTCAATCCACGCAAGGTCGCCACCCGGCGCGTGCCGGTGGTGTTCGATTCCAGGATTTCCGGTTCGCTGGTCGGCCACCTCGCGAGCGCCGCCAACGGCAGCTCGGTGGCGCGCAGGACGAGTTTCTTGCGGGAAAAGCTCGGCGACAGGATCTTCGCCTCCGGCATCAACATCGTCGACGATCCGCTGCGGCCGCGGGGGTTACGCTCACGGCCATTCGATGCCGAAGGCGTTGCCGGCCGCGCGCGTCACTTGATCGAGGATGGCGTCCTTAAGACCTGGATACTCGATTGCGCCACCGCGCGCGAGCTCAATCTGGAATCTACCGGCCACGCCCAACGCGGTGTTTCCTCAACACCCTCGCCCGGCGCCAGCAACCTGCATCTGGCCGCCGGCAACAAGAGCCCTGACGAGCTGACCGCCGACATCGAAGACGGTTTCTACATCACCGACATGATCGGAATGGGCGTCAATCTCGTGACCGGAGATTACAGCCGCGGCGCGTCCGGATTCTGGATCGAGCACGGCGAACGCACTTATCCGGTCAGCGAAGTCACGATTGCCGGGCACCTTTCGGAAATGTTCGCAGGCCTCACGCCGGCGAACGATCTTGTGTTCCGCTATGGCACCAATGCGCCGACAGTGCGGGTCGAGGGCATGACCGTTGCCGGCCACTGAGGCCGTCGATCTCGAACTGGCCGCCGCGCGGCTGGTCGCCGCTGTGCGCGAAGCCGGCGCGCTGGCATTGTCGATGTTCGGCGCCCCGATCAACAACTGGACCAAATTCGAATCGTCGCCGGTCAGCGATGCCGACATCGCCGTCGACCAGCTGCTGCGCGAACGACTGACGGACGCGGATTCGGGAATCGGCTGGCTGTCGGAGGAAAGCATCGACGATCCCGCCCGTCTTTTGGCGCGTTATGTGTGGATTGTCGATCCGATCGACGGCACCCGCGCCTATCTGGCCGGCTCGCCCGACTGGACCGTTTCCGCGGCTCTGGTCGAGGACGGACGGCCGGTCGCCGGATGCCTTTACGCACCAGTAACTGACGAATTCTTTATCGCCATTGTCGGTCGCGGCGCGACCTGCAACGAAGCGCCGATCGCAATCACCGACGGATCGACGCTCGAGCATGCGCGCATTGCCGGTCCGCGAAGCCTGCTCGAGCGCTTGATCACCGCACAGCCGTCAATGACGATCGTGCCCCGCGTGCGCTCGCTGGCGCTGCGGCTCGCCCGCCTTGCGCACGGTGCTTGCGACATTGCCGTCGCCGGCGGTAACAGCCACGATTGGGACCTTGCGGCGGCTGATCTTTTGGTGCACGAAGCGGGTGGCGTGTTGACGCCCGTCGGGGGCGGCGCTGTCATCTATAATCGTCCTGTGCCGCGGCACGGGATGCTCATCGCAGCTGGACGGCGCCGGCACGCGGTGCTCGTTGAGCTTTTTAGGGACCAACGCCTCGCATCTCCATGATCGCTAATCTTGCGCGGAGCGAGTTCCATGTTGGACATGCCCAAACAGCCAATGAAGCAATTGCTGCACCTCGTCTTCGGCGGCGAGCTTGCCAATGTGGCGAGCATGGAATTCAAAGACCTCGACAAGCTCGACATCGTCGGCGTTTATCCGAACTATGCCAGCGCCTATGCGGCCTGGAAGGCCAAGGCGCAACGCACTGTCGACAATGCCGAGATGCGCTATTTCATCGTACATATGCACCGGCTGCTCGACCCCGAAACCGAGGCGCCGCCGCGCTGAGGGGCGTGATGCCATCGTGGCTAGGTCGGGCAAGCGGTTCTGGGGGCGGCTGAGCGGGGCGATGCGGGACTTCATCAAGGTCTCCAATCCGCCGCAGGAGGGGGATTGAGCGTGCGCGATCGTATGCCGCTCGCGCTGCGACTTTATCGGCTCGCCGCCGCCGCGGCGGCGCCGACGCTGGCTCCCCGCTTGCTCACCTGGCGTCTCAAACGCGGCAAGGAAAATCCGACGCGCCTCGCCGAGCGTTACGGTGAGGCAAGCCTGCCGCGCCCGAGCGGTCCGCTGATTTGGATCCACGGCGCCAGCGTGGGCGAGATGCTTTCTGTTATTCCTTTGATCGAGCGGCTGCGCGCCAAGAATTTCGCCGTGCTGATGACGTCTGGGACCGTTACCTCGGCCGCGCTTGCCGAACGGCGTCTACCGCCCGGCGCTCTGCATCAATTCATTCCGCTCGACGCGCCGCGTTTTGTCAGCCGCTTTCTCGACCATTGGCGGCCCGATCTGGCATTGTTCGTCGAATCCGATCTGTGGCCCAATCTGATTGTCGATTGCGCCGATCGCCGGATCCCGATGATCCTGGTCAACGGCCGGGTGTCGGAGCGCTCGTTCAAGCGTTGGCAATTTCTGCCGCACGCCATCGCCGCACTGCTCGGCCGTTTCGAGCTTTGTTTGGCCCAATCGAACGGCGACGCCCAACGCTATGGTGCATTAGGTGCGCCGCGGATCAGCAACATCGGCAATCTCAAGCTCGACGTACCGGCGCCGCCAGCCGATCCGCCAACCTTGAGCAAATTGAGCGGCATCGTGCTCAGCCGCTCCATCATCGCCGCGGCTTCCACGCACGCGACCGAGGAAAATGAGATCATCGCCGCGCATCGGCGGTTGCGCGCCAAATATCCAGCGCTGTTGACCATTATCGCGCCGCGCCATCCGGAGCGCGGACCCGGGATCGCCGAGAGCGCAAAAGGCGCCGGCCTGTCCGTCGCGCTGCGTTCGCGCGGCGATTGGCCGAAGCCGGATATCGACGTTTTCGTCGCCGATACGCTCGGCGAGCTCGGGCTGATCTACCGGCTGGCGCCGATCGTCTTCATGGGCGGTTCGCTGGTCAGCCATGGCGGTCAGAATCCGATCGAGGCCATCAGGCTTGGCGCCGCCATTGTTCACGGCCCCCATGTTTGGAATTTCGCCGAAATCTATGCCACGCTTGATGCCGCACACGGCGCCGAGCTCGTGGCCGACGAGGAAGCGCTGACGACCTGCCTCGCTGGCTGGCTGGCCAATCCGACGGCCCGCAAGGCGGTCGCCGACACGGCCGCGGCCACGGTCGACAAACTCGGCGGTGCGCTTGATCGCACCCTCGCCGCGCTCGAGCCCTATCTGATGCAGCTTCGGCTCGAACAGCAAACATCCTAGAGCATGATCCCGAAAGGTGGACACCGGTTTTCGGAAAAGATCATGCTTCAATGCAAAATCTAGACAACGGACATCATGCGCGAGCCGGCCTTCTGGTGGCAGCCTGGCAGCGGCATTCTGCTCAGCCCGCTCAGTGGCATCTATGGGCTCGTGGTGGCGCTGCGGATGCGATCGCAGGGACGCAGCGCCGGCGTGCCGGTGATTTGCGTCGGCAATTTCACTGTCGGCGGCGCCGGTAAGACGCCGGCGGCTCTATTGGTGGGACGCCTGCTCCTAGCCGCCCATCAGCGGGTATTCTTTCTCAGCCGTGGCTATGGCGGGCGGCTGCGCGGCCCGGTGCGCGTCGATCCGGCGGTCCACTCCGCCGCCGCGGTCGGCGACGAACCGCTGCTGCTGGCGCGCTTGGCCCCGACCATTGTCGCCCGCGACCGCGCTGCCGGCGCCGAGGCCGCGCGGCGTGACGGCGCCAGCGTGATCGTCATGGATGATGGCTTCCAAAACCCGGCGCTGGCCAAGGACCTCTCGATTTTGCTGGTCGATGGCCGCCGCGGCGTCGGCAATGGACGCGTCATACCGGCCGGACCGTTGCGCGCGCCGCTTGGAACGCAGATGGCGCACGCGCATGCGGTGGTTCTAGTCGATCCACCCCATCACACCGCAGCGATCGTAGAGCGCGCCCGTCGCTGCCAACTCGCGATCTATCATGCCCGCCTCGAACCCGACCGCGACACCGTCGCCGCTTTGAGCGGGCGCAAGGTTTTGGCCTTCGCCGGCATCGGCGATCCGGAGAAATTCTTCGCGACCCTTGCAGACGCTGGAATTGCCGTGGTCGAACGCGTCAGCTTTCCCGATCACCACCGCTACCGGGCGGCGGACGCGCGCGCACTCCTTGCCCGCGCCGACGCGGACAATCTTATGCTGCTCACCACCGAGAAAGATTTGGTGCGGTTGTCGGGCAAGCGGCGGCTGGCGGCGCTCAGCGCTCGCGCCAACGCATTGCCGGTGCGGCTAGTGGTCGAGGAAGCCGACGCGTTCCGCGATATGATCCTGAACGTCCTGTCGCCGGCCGCGCCGCAGTCGCCGGCGCGCTGATAGGACGTTCCTTCATTACGTCTTGGCGTAGGCCGAGCTGTGCCGCTGCAGCACGGCCTCCGGCGACGCGTAGGCTTCCTGTAGGTCCACGCTCCAATAGCGGAGCTCCTCAAGCGGAATCGGCACGCCGGTCACCGCGCAGCGCACGAAGGCCCCCGGCCGCACCACGCGGAAATCGCCATCAAGATACTTGACCTCGGCTTCGCCGGGCCCCGGCGATGGGCGATCGGTGCGATTGAGCAAATTTAACCTCCGTCGCGGATAGGCTCGGGTCGAACTAGCCGCAGCGCTCTACGATAAATAGTGCTTCCGCCGCCAGAAGACCATGCTCCGCATCGAGTTGATGCTTGGCCACAGCACTCGCCCGCTAGAACAAGCTACCTTGGCCGGGATTGCCATCCCGGCGCCGACGCCGCCGCATCGGTTCCGGGCGCGGCGTGGCCGAAGCCTGCACCACTTCGGCCCGAGCGCCGACATGGCCATCGGAAAACTCCACGTCAAGCGGCGTGCCGACCGTCACCGCGGCAGCCGTGCGCACCGGCCGTCCGGCGCGGTCGCGGACCAGCGCGAAGCCTCGCGCCAGCACGCTGCGATAAGAAAATGCCGCCAGCAATTGCGAGCCGCGCTCGCACCGTGCCCAGCGCGCGTCCAGAAGATTCTCCACGGCGCGCTCCGCACGCTCGGCGAGCGCAGCGACGCGTTCGCGTTCGCGCGCGAGCCGCATGCGATGCGCGGTGACGTTGGCGGCCGCGCTGGCCCGCAGCCGCAGCGCGATGCCGTCATAGCGCTCGCGACGGCGCTCGACGTGGGTCCGCAACAGGTGCGCGCTGAGCCGGCCGCCAATGCGTGTGAAACTCACGCGATGCAGATGGGCATTGGCGCGGAGCCCGCGGCCTAATCCCACGGCAGCATGATCGAGCCGCTGGCGCGGCACCGCCAGGATTTCGTCGGCATCGGGCAGCGCGCGCGCGGCCGAGTGCACGGCGGCGCGACGCGCCTCCTGACTGCGCAGCCAACCGGCCAGCGCCCGCCGCTCCAAGCTTTGGATATCGACGGCGAGCTCGGCGCGAACCGGGACCGCCATTTCGGCCGCCGCCGTCGGCGTCGGTGCGCGGCGGTCAGCGACAAAATCGATCAGCGTTACGTCGGTCTCATGGCCGACCGCGGAGATGAGCGGAATGAGGCTCGCCGCGGCCGCGCGCACCACGATCTCTTCGTTGAACGACCATAAATCCTCGAGTGAGCCGCCGCCGCGCGCAACGATCAGGAGATCAGGACGCGGCACCGGCCCACGTTCCGGCAGTACATTGAAGCCGGCGATGGCGGCGGCGACGTCGACGGCCGAGCCGTCGCCCTGCACCCGTACCGGCCACACCAGCACGTGGCGGGGGAAGCGATCGGCAAGGCGATGCAGAATGTCGCGGATCACGGCGCCGCTTGGCGAGGTGATGACGCCGATCACCGCGGGCAGATGCGGCAACAGCTGCTTTCGTGCCTCGTCGAACAGGCCCTCGGCGGTCAATCGCCGTTTGCGCTCCTCGAGCAGCGCCATCAGCGCGCCGAGGCCCGCCGGCTCCAGGGTTTCGACGACGATCTGGTATTGCGAACGCCCGGGATAGGTGGTCAGCCGGCCGGTGATGACGACTTCGAGGCCGGCTTCGAGCTTGAGCTTGATGCGCGGCGTCGTGCTGCGCCAGATCACGCCGGCGATGCAGGCGCGCTCATCCTTGAGATCGAAATAGACGTGGCCGTTGGAATGGTAACTGACCTTGCCCAGTTCGCCGCGCACGCGGACATAGCCGTACGCATCCTCGATGGTGCGTTTGAGCGCGGCCGAGAGCTCCGATACCGTCAGTTCCGGCAGATTGAGGCGTGGTTCGTTCATGAGCCTAATGTTGTGGTCGAACTCCGCGCTGTTAGAGCCGCTGGTCCTGCCGGGTCAAGAGCCTCGCTAAGACCCTGGATTAAGACCCTTGGACAACCTCTGGCCTGACCTTGTACCGCGGCCCCCTCATGCTACAGGGACGGCGGCAACCTGTTTCACGGCATGAACATTCTGCTCCTTGGCTCCGGTGGACGTGAGCACGCGCTGGCCTGGAAAATGGCGGCAAGTCCGCTTGTCGACCGGCTCTTTTGCGCCCCCGGCAATGCCGGCATCGCGCAGCAGGCGGAATGCGTCGACCTCGACATTGCCGATCATGCGGCGGTGATCGGCTTTTGTCGCGACAACCGCATCGGTTTCGTCGTGGTCGGTCCGGAAGCGCCGCTTTGCGCCGGCATCGTCGATGACCTCGAAGCCGGGGGCATCAAGGCGTTTGGGCCGAGCCGAACCGCGGCGCGGCTTGAAGGTTCCAAGGGCTTCACCAAGGATTTGTGCCGCTCCGCCGGCATTCCGACCGCTGCCTATGGGCGTTTCCGCGCGGCGGTACCGGCCAAAGCTTATGTCCGCGAGCGCGGCGCCCCGATCGTAGTCAAAGCCGATGGGCTCGCCGCCGGCAAGGGCGTGGTGGTGGCGGAAAGCGTCGCCGAGGCGGAAGCCGCCATCGAGATGATTCTCGGCGGCGGGCTTGGCGCGGCCGGCGCCGAGCTTGTCGTCGAACAGTGTCTCGTTGGCGAAGAGGCATCGTTCTTCGCGCTGTGCGATGGCGAAACCGCGTTGCCGCTCGCTTCGGCGCAAGATCACAAGCGCGCCTTTGACGGCGACAAGGGACCCAATACCGGCGGGATGGGCGCCTATTCGCCGGCGCCGATTGTCGATCCGGCCATGAGTGCGCGAGTGATGAGCGACATTATCGAGCCGACTTTGCGCGCGATGAAGGCCTTGAGCGCGCCCTACAAGGGCGTGCTCTATGCCGGACTGATGATCACCGCCGATGGGCCGAAGCTGATCGAATACAACGTCCGCTTCGGCGATCCGGAATGTCAGGTATTGATGCCGCGCCTGATGTCGGATCTGGTGCCCGCGCTGCTGGCGAGCCGCGATGGTGTGCTCAAATCGGTTGACTTGCGCTGGTATCCGGACGTCGCACTCACCGTGGTGATGGCGGCCAAGGGTTATCCCGGCTCCTACGCCAAAGGCTCGGTGATCGACGGCCTCGACGACGCTGCCGCCGTCGAGGGTGTGGAAATCTTCCATGCCGGCACCAAGCATCGCGACGGGCACGTTCTCGCCAATGGCGGACGGGTGCTCGATGTGACGGCGCTCGGCAAGACCGTGAGCGAAGCGCGTACCCGCGCGTATGATTCTCTGTCCCGCATCCGCTGGCCGGAAGGATTCTATCGCCACGACATCGGTTGGCGCGCGATCGAGCGCGAAAAATAAGCCGGATCAGCGGGCTGGCATTATGCTTTGAGACGCGATATCGGGAGGAAAAGGGCCCGCCGGGAGGACCATGAGCGTCAGCGACCGCCAGAGCACCTTTTCCGGCACCAAGGAAGTAGCCGAGCGGCTGCGGTTCGATGTCGCTCGCCTTGAGTCCTATCTGCGCGAGCACGTGCAAGGCTTCGCCGGGCCGATCACGCTTCGCCAGTTCAAGGGCGGCCAATCCAATCCAACTTATCTGATCGAGACGCCGGCGCGGCGCTATGTGCTCCGCCGCAAACCGCCGGGCAAGCTGCTACCGTCCGCGCATGCGGTCGATCGCGAGCATCGCGTCATCGGCGCGCTTTATGCACAAGGCTTTCCGGTCGCCGAGCCGATCGTCTACTGCGCCGACGAGGCCGTCATCGGCACCGCCTTCTTTGTCATGTCGCATGTCGAAGGCCGGGTGTTCTGGGAAGCGGAGATGCCGTCGTCGAATCCGGCCGAGCGCGCTGGAGTGTACGACGCCATGAACGCGACCTTGGCGCGGCTGCATAGCTATGACCCGGCGGCGATCGGGCTAGGCGACTACGGGCGCGGCGAGAATTACGTCGCGCGGCAGATCGAACGCTGGTCGAAACAATATCGCGCCTCGGAAACCGACAAGATCGAGGATATGGAGCGCCTGATGGCCTGGCTGCCGGCGCACTTGCCGCCGCCGCAACCGCCACGGCTGGTGCACGGCGATTATCGCCTCGACAACCTGATCATCGCCCCCGATGCGCCAAAGATTTTGGCCGTGCTTGACTGGGAATTGTCAACGCTTGGCGATCCGCTCGCCGATTTCTCCTACCACCTGATGCAGTGGCACATGCCGCCGTCGCAAGCTGGCACCGGGTCCTTGGTCGGGTTCGATCTGCGCGCGCTCGGCATTCCTACTCTGGAGGATTATGTGGACGACTATGTGAGGCGTACCGGGCTCGACCCGCGGCCTTACCTGTCTGTCTACTCCGCCTACAATTTCTTCCGCATTGCCGCGATCCTGCAAGGCATCGTCGGCCGGGTGCGCGACGGCACCGCGACCAGCGCCCACGCTGCGGCAAGGGCCACGCTGGTGCGGCCGCTCGCCGCCAAGGCGTGGGAATTCGCCCGCCAAGCCGGGGCGTGAGGCCGCAGCCGCATGAAAACCTTTGCGCTGGCGCTTGGCGGCGGCGGCGCGCGTGGGCTTGCCCATGTCGCGGTGATCGAAGCGCTCGACGAGATGGGCGTCAGGCCGGTCGCCATCGCCGGCACCTCGATCGGCGCGCTGATCGGCTCGGCTTATGCCGCGGGAATGAGCGGCAAAGACATCCACCACCACGTCATTGCGCTGGCGCACCGGCCCGGCGAAATCCGCCGCCGCCTGATGAAAGCGCGCGCTGGTACGCTGGCGCACTTTTTCTCCGGTGCATTCAGCCAGGCGACCCAGATGGACGCCGAGAAATTCTGCGCGCAATTCTTGCCAGACCAAGTGCCGGCCGATTTTTCGGCGCTGCAAATCCCGCTGACGGTGATGGCCACCGATCTGCATCGCCGCCGGGAAACGCCAATCTCGACAGGGCCGCTTTACCCGGCTGTGGCCGCCTCGATCGCCATCCCCGGCCTGTTCCGTCCGGTCATGGTCGACGGCCGCGTGTTGATCGACGGCGGCACCACCAATCCGCTGCCGTTCGACCAACTCGGCGGCCGCGCCGACATCGTCGTGGCTGTCGATATTTCGAGCGCGCCGGGGCCCGAACGCGTCGACATGCCGAGCACCTGGGAATGCGTGTACACCACGATCCTGGTCATGAGCGGCGCCATCATCGCGGCCAAGCTTGCGCACACCGCGCCGGATCTCTTGATCCGACCCAATGTCGGCATCTTCGGCACGCTCGACTTCTATCAGGCGACGGCCATCCTGCGGTCGGCCGAAGTGACCAAGGCCTTGGTGAAGGAGCGGCTCGGAACCTTGCTTGCGGCAAAGGCTTAGCGCCGCTCCTGAAAGAAGCCCTTGAGCAACGCCGAAGCTTCCGCTTCCGCCATGCCGCCATAGACTTCGGGCCGATGGTGGCAGGAGGCAAAGGCGAAGAATCTCACACCGTTGTCGACCGCCCCGCCTTTTGGGTCGGCGGCGCCGTAATAGAGCCGGCGGATGCGCGCGAACGCGATGGCACCAGCGCACATCGCGCAAGGCTCGAGCGTGACATAGAGATCGCAATCATCGAGCCGCTCGGAGCCAAGCGCCTTGCCGGCGGCGCGAATGGCGACGATCTCAGCATGTGCCGTCGGGTCATGGTCGGCCAGCGTCCGGTTGCCGGCGCGCGCCAACACAGCGCCGTTGCGGACGACGACGCACCCGACCGGCACCTCGCCGCGTTTGGCCGCGGTGCGAGCCTCGTCCAGCGCCATGTCCATAAAGGATGCCATCGTTGCGTGATCGCGTTTCCGGCGTTATTGCCGCGTCATGGACGATAGTAGCGAATTCGACAAGGCCGGCGAGCGCGTCGCCAAGGTGATCGCCCGCGCCGGGCTGGCCTCGCGCCGCGAAGCCGAAGCGTGGATCGTGGCCGGGCGGATCGCCGTCAACGGCACAGTGATCCACTCGCCGGCATTCAACGTCACTGCACGCGACCGCGTCAGCGTCGACGGCGAGGCACTGCCGGCGCGCGAGCGCACCCGCTTGTTTCTCTATCACAAGCCGCGGGGCCTATTGACCACCCGAGCCGACCCGCAAGGCCGGCCGACGATCTTTCAGCATTTGCCTAAGGGGCTGCCGCGACTGATCAGCGTCGGACGGCTTGATTTCAACACCGAGGGCCTCCTTCTCCTCACCAACGATGGCGCGCTTGCTCGCATGCTCGAATTGCCGGCCACCGGCTGGCTGCGGCGCTATCGGGTGCGCGCGCACGGCGCGGCGACGCAGCAACAGCTCGACACATTGCGCACCGGTGTCACCATCGACGGCATCCATTACCGGGAAATCGAGGCGACGCTCGATCGGCTGCAGGGCTCGAACCTGTGGCTGACCTTCGCCATCCGCGAAGGCAAAAACCGCGAGGTGCGCAACGTGCTCGGGCATCTCGGGCTCACCGTCACTCGTCTCATCCGCGTTTCATTCGGCCCGTTTCAGCTCCGCGAACTGGCCGAGGGCGCGGTTGAAGAGGTGCCCACGCGGGTGCTGCGCGAGCAGCTCGGCGAGCGCGCGGCCGCGCTTTCGGGCGCGGATTTTTCCGCGCCGATCGTCCCTCCCCCGCCGCTGCAGCAGCAAGAGAAGCCGCGGCGGCAAGAGCGGCAGAGATCAAAGCAGGCGTCGACACGGGACCAAGGTACGCGCGCGAGACCGCAAAATCGAAAGCCGGCAAAGCACCCTTCGCTTAGTAACGCTTGGCGCACCCATGAGCAGGAAGGTCCCGGCAAAAAGCTGCGACGGAAATTCCACGGCGCGCGTCGCGACAGCGAGCCGGCACCCAAACCCGCGTCGGTAGAGACGCGCGCGAGCCTCCTCACCGACCGCAAAGGCCGCCGCGTCCTGGTCGAGCGCACCGGTCAGACACCGCCGGAACAGACTAGCATTGAACCGCGCAAGGGCCGCAAAGGCGGCCGACGCGACCGGCGGGTCTCAGCGGATCGCGCTTCCGGGCCGCGCCCCCGCCATCCGCGCCGTCCGCGAGGAAGTTGATGCGCGTAGTCAGCGGGCGTCTGCGTGGGCGCGCGATTGCCGCGCCGAAGTCGAAGACAATCCGGCCGACGGCGGACCGCTTGCGGAAGTCGCTGTTCAACATTCTCGCTCACGCGTTTGACGATCCGGTATCCGGCGCACGCGTGCTCGACCTGTTCGCCGGCACCGGCGCACTCGGCATCGAAGCTTTGTCGCGCGGCGCCGGGTTTACCCTATTCGTCGACGACGGCGCCGAAGCGCGCGCATTGTTGCGCGAGAACGTCGCCGCGCTCGGCCTCGGCGGCACGTCAAAGATTTTTCGGCGCGACGCGACCAAGCTCGGCGAGGCACATCCGGTCGCGCCGTTTTCGCTGGCCTTCCTCGATCCGCCCTACGGTCAAGGTCTGGGCACCGCCGCGCTGACGTCGGCGCGCGCTGGTGGCTGGCTGATGCCCGAAGCGCTCACCATCGTGGAAGAAGCCACTAAGGCTGAATTCGTGTCGCCTGAAGGATTTCGCGAGGTCGGCCGGCGGCGCTACGACGACACCGAGTTTATTTTTCTCTGCCTGGCCTAGCGCCGTCCAAACAGCCGCTCGATATCGGTGAGCTTCAGCTCAACATAAGTCGGGCGGCCATGGTTGCATTGACCGGAATTGGGCGTCACTTCCATCTCGCGCAGCAGGGCGTTCATCTCCGCCGCCTTGAGTCTGCGCCCGGCCCGCACCGAGCCGTAGCAAGCCATGGTCGCCGCGACGTGCATCAGACGGCGTTCGAGCGGCAAGGTCTCGTCCCATTCGCTGATATGTTCGGCGAGGTCGCGGACGAGACCGGCGCCGTCGATTTCGCCGAGCAACGCCGGCGTCTCCCGCAGCGCCACCGCACCCGGACCGAACAATTCGAGGACGACGCCGTAGCGTGCAAGTTCGTCGGCATGGGCGAGCAGACGTTCCACATCGCCTTCGTCAAGCTCGACAATGTCGGGGATCAGCAGAATCTGGCGCCCGACGCCGCTCCGATCGATCGCCGCTTTGAGTTTTTCATAGACGATCCGTTCGTGGGCCGCATGCTGGTCGACGATGACTAGGCCGTCGCGGGTTTGCGCGACGATGTAGGTGTCGTGCACCTGCGCGCAGGCGGCGCCCAGCGGGTGGTCGAACGCGTCGGCGGGCGACGCCGCAAAACCGGCCGTGGGCTCGGCCTCGGCTTCAGCCGCGAATGCGGCTTCGACGCTGACCGCCGGCGCGCCGACATCGAATGCCGCTTGAGCGGCCTCGGCGAAGCCGCCCCCGCGTAAGAACGCAGAGGGCCGGCGCGGGTCGCCGGGCCGCGACGGCGAGCGCCGCCAGTCAAAGCTGCGTGGCGCTGCCGGGCGAAACGCCGCGATGGTCGCACTGCCGCCGGTCGTCGCCGCTCGCGTCCCTTCGCGGGCGAGCGCAGTTTTCAACGCATGCACCGTCAAGGCACGCACCAGGCCGGCAATGCGAAAGCGCACTTCGCTTTTCGCCGGGTGCACATTGACGTCGACTTCGCGCGCCGGGAGCGTAACGAACAGGGCAACCATCGGGTGACGGTCGCGCGGCAGATAATCGGCATAGGCGCCGCGCACCGCGCCGAGCAAAAGCCTGTCGCGCACTGGGCGGCCGTTGACGAAAAGATATTGGCCGAGCGCATTGGCGCGCGTGAGCGTCGGCAACGCGGCAAATCCCTCGATCCTGACACCGTCGCGTTCGGCCGCGACCTCGACCGCATTGGCGCGGAAATCGGCACCCAAGACGTCGCCGAGCCGTGCAAGACGGCCGGTGGCGCCGGGCAGCGTTGCCGCGAAAGTGACTGGCGCGCGCTCCTCACCAGCGAGCGTAAAGGCCACATCCGGCCGGCTCATGGCCAGCCGGCGCACGACGTCGCGCACGGCTTCTGCTTCCGTGCGATCAAGCTTGAGGAATTTCAAGCGCGCCGGTGTCGCGTAAAACAGGTCGCGCACTTCGACCCGCGTGCCCTCGCCGAGCGCGGCCGGCTTGAGTTCCGACTTGGCGCCGGCGTCCACGTCGATCGACCAGGCGTGCGGTTCGCTCCGATGCCGCGTCGCGATGGCGAGCCGCGCCACCGCGGCGATCGATGGCAAAGCTTCGCCACGGAAGCCAAGCGTGTTGATGGCGATGAGATCGTCGTCGGCGAGCTTCGAGGTAGCGTGCCGCTCCACGGCAAGCGCCAGATCCGCCCGCGTCATGCCGTCGCCGTCGTCGGCGATGCGAATGAGCCGCCGCCCGCCGCCGTCGGTGAGCACGTCGATGCGGCTTGCGCCGGCATCGAGCGCGTTCTCGACCAGTTCCTTCACCACGCTCGCCGGACGCTCGACCACCTCGCCGGCGGCGATGCGGTTGACGATGGTCTCCGGGAGCTGGCGGACGGGCATGCGCGACTCGCTAGCCCAAAACGTAGCCCGGATTGAGCGCAAGCGAAATCCGCGGCGCGCTGGTCGCCGCGGCGTTCCCGGGTTTCGCGTTGCTCAACCCGGGCTACCGGACGGCGAGCCCTATTTCACCCAGCCGCGATGGACGTCGAAGATGCGCGCTACCTCGGTCACATGCGGCAGTTCGAAGACTCCCGGCTCGCCGAGCGCGAGCTTGGTGTCGTCGTAGCCGGCCTGCCAATGCTCCTCCATCCCGGAGCGGGAGAATTCGAACGTCTTGCCCGCCGTTTCAAACTTGTTCGATTGGTACTTCAGTTGCACGACGGTCGCGACCTTGACCCGCGCTTCCTGGGCGAGGAATTGCACATCGGGATCGTCCTGGCAGGCTTGCGGAAGCTGATCGAGGAATCGCGACAACGCGTGGCGGAATTTCTGCGTCTTCTTGTATTGCTCGAGCGTGATATTCAGCCGGCTGGCGCTATGAATTTCCAGGGCCCGCAGATTGGCCGACGGAATGTCGAGTGGCACTTCGCCATTGGCGTCCCACAGGTCGACCTGGAAAACCAGCGCGCTGTAGCGCGGCCGGTCGTCGATGACGAATTGCATCGGCGAGTTGGAGACGACGCCGCCATCCCAATAATACTCGCCATCGATCTCGGTCGGCGGGAAACCCGGCGGCAGCGACGCGCTCGCCATCACGTGCGCCGGGGAGAGCGGCCGCTGCAGATTGTCGAAATAGACCGGGACTCCGGTCCGCACGTTGGTGGCGGCGACACTGAAGCGCAGCGGCCGGGAATTGATCAGATCAAAATCGACCAAGCGCGCGAGCGTCGCCTTCAACGGCGACGTGTCGTAATAGCTGACGAGGTCCGGACTCTCGGCTGTCGAACTCACCGGCGGAAACGGCCGCAGCGTGAAGAAGTTCGGCGCGCCGTGAAACATGGTGGCGAAGGCGCTGATCTTGTTGGTCCAGTAGCGGGCCTGACCGTTGCCGTTCCAGGGCAACTCCGAAAACCAGGGGACATTGGGAATCCGGATCGGCGGTTCGGTCACCGCTTCCCAGAATTCGCGCAATCTTTCCACGCGCCGCTCAGGTGGATTTCCGGCGAGCAGCGCGCCGTTGATGCCGCCGATCGACGTGCCGCAAACCCAATCGACACGGATGTTGGCTTCGTGAATCGCTTGATAAACGCCGGCCTGATAGGCCCCTAACGCGCCGCCGCCTTGGAGGACGAGCACGACACGCTCGAACGGAAGAATACGCTTTGCCCCTTGAACGACATGGTCCAGAGAGGGTGCCTGATTCATTAACGTCTCCTGTACGTCCAGCAGATTTGGCCCGGGTCATCTGCGGTTCCGTCGCCACTCGCTGAAGCACACGCACGAAAAAGCGCCGACCTTCATTTTTCAGTTTAGGTCGCGCTTAGGCATTTCCTCCTTTTTGAGCTAGGCACCCGGCCTTCGAAACGCAAGCATCGGATCGATACAAATAATTGATTGGAATGGGACAAAAGTGTCTGGCGCGTCGCAAATCTTTCGCAGTGTTGGCTGCACTGTGACTGCAATTGCACCTGATTTGGGCGAGCCTAAAAATTGCTCAATCGAACGCCGGCCGAGCGCGCCGCAGCTTGAGGCCGGCCCGGTGCTTTTTTGCGTCGACCCGTCGCTGGCGCGAAGCCTTGGTCGGCTTGGTCGGCCGCCGCAGTCGCGGCTCGATTGCGGCGCGGCGGATCAGATCAATGAGGCGATCGAGCGCATCCTGACGGTTGCGGCCCTGGGTGCGATGACGCTGCGCGGTGATCACCAACACACCGTCACGGCTGAGCCGAGAGCCGGCAAGCCGCTCAAGTCGCGCGCGCACCCCGGGCGGCAGCGACGGCGACGAGCGAACATCGAAGCGAAGCTGGACCGCGGTCGCGAGCTTGTTGACGTTCTGTCCGCCCGGCCCCGACGCGCGCACGAAGCTTTCTTCGATCTCGCTCTCGTCGACGCTGATATGGGATGTGATGCGGATCATCGCGCCGCGAACGTAGCGCGGATTTCGAGTCGGTGAAATCCGCGCGCCGCCGCTTAGTTGGCGTTGGTCGAAGCAAGTCCTTCCGGCCGGCCGGCCACCGTCACCAGCATACCGCCATCGAGCAACCGTTTGGCCACCCGCTTGGCGTCGTCGAGCGTCACCGCATTGATCATCTCAGGACGCCGGGCGAAATAGTCGATGCCGAGGCCGTCGAGCTGCAACTGCACCAGCAGAGCCGCGATCTTGCTCGAGGTGTCCAGATTGAGCGCGAACGATCCGTTGAGATAGGCCTTGGCCTTCGCGAGCTCGTCGGCGGTCGGGCCACTCTGGGCCAGTCGACGGATTTCCTTGTCGATGACGTCGAGCGTCTCGCCGGCGCGGTCGGCGCGGGTCGCGGTACCGCCTAGGAACAGCGCGCTGTGATTGAGCCACACCAGGCTGTCATAGACCGAATAGGCTAGACCGCGTTTCTCACGCACCTCCTGGTAAAGCCGCGACGAGAACGCGCCGCCGCCAAGGATGTGGTTGACGATGTAAGCGGCCATGAAATCCGGGTCTTTGCGGGCGATGCCGGCGCCGCCGAACGTCACCACCGCCTGCGGTACGTCAAGCTTCACGACGATGCGGCGCCCAAGCCCCTGCGGCGCAACATTCGCCACCGGCTTGAGGTCGGGCTCCATCGGCAAGCCGCCGAACACCCGGTCGAGCATTGCTTTGACTGCTTCGGCGTCGATATCGCCGACGACGGCGATTTTCAGATTGGCGCGGGCCAGTACCCGCCGAGTGTAGCCTTTGAGATCGTCGCCCGTGACCGTCGGCACGGATTCCAGGGTGCCGTTCACCGGACGGCCATAGGGATGATCGGCGAACGCCGTCTGCCACCAGCGTAGATTAGCGATGTCGCTCGGGCTGGTCGTTGCCCGCCGCAGATTGGATAGAATCTGGGAGCGGATGATCTCGACGTCGGTCTGGTCGAAGCGCGGCGCCGTCAAGGCGAGCCGCAAATAGTTAAACGCCTCGTCCCGATTCTCGGTCAATGTGCGTAGCGTGCCGCGCAGCGTGTCGCGCTCCGCCTGAAAGCCCAGCTCGATGGCTTTGCGCTCCAGGCGGGCGTGAAAAGTCTTGGAGTCGAGGTCGCCGGCGCCCTCGTCGAGCAGCGAAGCCACCAAGTTCGCGGTGCCGGCCTTGCCGGCCGGATCCTGCGCCGCGCCGCCGCCGAAAGCGAAGTCCACGGCGATCATCGGGACCGCCGGCTCATGCACCAGCCAGGCCTCGATACCGCCCGGGCTGACCACACGCTCAATCGTGGTGGCGAGCGCCGGAGCTGCAAACAACGGCAGGGTCAGGACCGCAGCGACGATGCCGCGCTGGACGCAACGATACAAGGCCGGCGGCATCGTATTCACGTGTGGTTCTCCTCGGAGCGAAGGCTGTTGACGAGATATCCGGTTACGGAGGCTTTGCGGTTGAGCCAGGTCCGCGCTGCGTCACGAACCGAGTCCGCGGTGACCGCGCGGATGGCGTCCGGCCAATCGCGGACCATATCGACCGTCTGGCCGGTCGCCAGCGCTTCGCCATACCAGCGCGCCAGTGTCGCCTGATTGTCGTGCGCGTAAACGGCGTCGGCGATCATCCGGTTCTTGGCGAGATCGAGTTCGTCGGCAGTGACGCCGTGTTCGCTGACGTCGGTCAACACCGCGTCGATTGCCGTTTCAATGTCACGCAGCGTCTTTCCCGGCTTCGGCGTGCCGAACACGCCAAACCGACCGTAGTCGAGCGCAGTGCCCGAATAGTAGGCGCCGGCGTGGAGTGCTACGCCCTGCTCGACGACCAGCGCTCGATAGAGCCGGCTGTTCGAGCCGCTGCCGAGCACATGCGCCAATATTTCCAGCGCCTCGCTCTCCCCGGCTTTGGCGGTGGTCCGCGCCGGCACGAGATAGTAGCGATTGATGCTCGGTTGCTCGACCCGCGCGTCGGCAAGCGTCACCGTGCGCGGCGCCTCCGGCGGCGGCTCTTTCGGCCGCTGCCGCGCCGCGATTTCGGCGCGTGGCGCGATCTTGCCGTAGGTTTCCTCGGCGTCGACCTTGACCTCTTCCACGGTCACGTCGCCGGCGATGACGACGACCGCATTGTTCGGCGTGTAGAAGCGCCGATAGAAGGCCAGCGCATCGTCGCGGTCGAGGCCTTCGATCTCCGGCCGCCAGCCGATGGTCGGCCGGCCGTAGGGATGGTTGAGATAAAGCGCGGCATCCATCTGCTCGGCGAGGCGGCTGTTGGGGTTGTTGGCGACCCGCATGTTTTGCTCTTCGAGCACGACGTTGAGCTCGGGTCGCACCACCTGGTCGGTCAGCACCAGCCCGGTAATGCGGTCGGCTTCGAACGCCATCATTTCCTTGAGGTGCTCGCGCGGCACGCGCTGGTAGAAGCCGGTGTAGTCGCTGGAGGTGAACGCATTTTCCTGCCCGCCGATGGCGGCGACTTCCTCGGAAAAGCTGTTGCCCGGATGCCGTTCGGTGCCCTTGAACATCAGATGTTCGAGAAAGTGCGCCAGACCGGATTTGCCCGGAGTCTCGTCGGCAGCGCCAACTTTGTACCAGATCATGTGGGTGACGACCGGGGCGCGATGATCCGGCACGACGACGACTTCAAGCCCGTTGGTCAAGGTGAAATGCGCAATTCCGGCATCCTGCGTAGCGCTGGCCGCCGGCGCTGCAGCAGCAAGGAAGCCGGCGAACAAGACGAGGGCAAGCGGCAGTATCTTGGGCACGTCGGTAGCCTCCAAAAAAGCTTGTGAAGATCGCCGCGCCCCGTCCCTGCGGCCACGCGGCGCCACAACGCGCGCATCACGACGCGCACTCACCAAAGCAAATGAATCCGAGGACTCGTCGCTTTGCTTCGTCCACACGCACGGCACTGCAAAGGGCGCTTACGCCGCCCAAGCGTGCTGCCCGCAGTCGTTATTTCGGCGGCGCCGCCGGTTGCGACGGCGCAGCCACCAACGCGTTATGGGAACGCGGGTCGACGAGGTTGTTCTTTTTGTCCGGGCTAATACCGTAAGGCTGCTCCGGCGACGGGACCCGATAACCGGCCGGCGGCTCCGTAAGATTCTGGCGCACGGGTTCGCCGGCAAAGGTCCCATATTCTTCCTTGGAGAACCAACCCGCCGGATTGTACCAGGGCTTCTTCTGGAACGGCGGATTCGGGTTCTGGACGGCTGTGTCCGGGATGACCTCGGTCTTGGATTTTGCGTGCTTGACGGTTTTGGGGTTGCTCGTCGGCCAATTCGTCGCCGGGGCAGCCGGGTCGGCGACGGGAGGCGGCAAGTCCCGGCCGGGCGGCACGACCAGCGGCGGGCGCTCGGTATAGTTGATGTCCGAATTCGGGTCCGGCGCGCTATTCGCGCCGACCGATTTCAAGAGCTTATTCCATACACCTTCGTTGTCGCCGCCATAGGTCTGCGCCATCGCGGCGGGGGCGGTCATAGCGGCGATGAGGCTCAACAAGGCCGCGCCGGCAGTGGCGCGCAACGCGCCACGCGCGCGCATACCGGACGGCTCGCGGCCAAAACTTCGGTCCTGCAGCATACTCTCACCCGAAAGTGCCGGTGCGGCACTCCCCAGAACGAATTCTTTTTTATCCGGGATCAGGGCGCTTTTGCGGCGATCCCACCCGTAGCGATTCGTACAGGAGACCCACCACGCCAGCAACAATGGCTGCGTCGGCAAGGTTAAAGACGTACCAGTTGAAGCTCCAGCCGGCGGTTTCGACGTGAAACAGCACAAAATCCATGACTCCGGGCCAATGCAGGCTGTCGATGGCGTTGCCGACCGCCCCGCCGACAATGAGGCCAAGCGCCACAGCGGTGAGGCGTGATGACGCGCGCGCCAGCCAAATCCAGAGAAAAACCAACACCACTGCCTTGAAGGCGAGCAACGCCCAAACGCCGAATTGGCCATGTTGGGGGAAAAGGCCGTAGCTGATGCCGGTATTCCAGGTGACCACAAGATCGATGAAGGGCGTGATCGCCACCCGGCCCCGGCTCTCAAGATCAAAGACGTAGAGCAGCCACAGCTTCGACGCCTGATCGGCGATGCCGGTCAGCAAAGCAACCGCCAGCCCCAGCACGCTAAGTGACCCCCAGGCATAGGATCGCCGCGCACTCGCTGGCGCCGCTTGCACCATGCTGTCCCTACTCGGCCGCCTTGCGCATGGCGTCCCATTCGCGCAGCGCCTTGGCGTCGCGCGGGGTCACATCCGGATATTGCGGATCGCTGCCGACCGCGGGCGAAATCTTCCAGGAGCGGGCGCATTTGCGCCCTTCGGCAAGCCGGGGCTCGACCACGACCGCGGCGACATCGTCGAGCCGAAACGCCGAAGCCGGCCCCTCGCCTTCGACCAGCGTAGCCTCGGACGTGATGCACAATTCGGCAAGATCGGCCTCGGCTGCGATGGCGAAAAGATCGGGATCGGCGACATAGACAATCGGCGCCGCTTCAAGCGAAGAGCCGATGCGCTTGGCAGCACGCTCGAGTTCGAGCGCACCGGTGACTACGCGGCGCAGATTGCGGAGCTTCCGCCACTGCTCGGCCAGCACATCGTCGCGCCACGACGCCGGCACGGTTGGAAAGCCTTCGAGATGAACGGAGGTCGCGTCAGGGTAACGCGCTAGCCAAGCTTCCTCGGCGGTAAAGCAGAGCATCGGAGCGAGCCAGGTGACGGTGCACCGGAACAGATGGTCGAGCACGGTGAGACAGGCTTTGCGTTTCACCGACGTGTAAGGATCGCAATAGAGCGTGTCCTTGCGAATATCGAAATAGAACGCCGAAAGATCGACGGTCATGAAGGTGTTGAGCGCGGCGAAGATGCGCTTGTAATCGAAATCGCCGTAGGCACCGCGCACCAGCGCATCGAGCTCGGCCAAGCGATGCAGCATCAGCCGCTCGAGCTCCGGCATATGTTCGGGCGGAATACGGTCGGTAGCTTCGAAATGCGCGAGGTTGCCCAGCATCCAGCGGAGCGTGTTGCGGAGCCGACGATAAGTATCCGTCGTCGTTTTCAGTATCTCAGGCCCAATGCGCTGATCGTCCCAATAGTCGGTGGCACAAGTCCATAGCCGCAGGATATCGGCCCCCGACTGGTCGATGACATCTTGCGGCGCGACCACATTGCCGAGCGACTTCGACATTTTGCGGCCGTTCTCGTCGAGCGTGAAGCCGTGGGTGACGACGATGTCGAACGGCGCGCGTCCGCGCGTGCCGCAGGATTCAAGCAGCGACGACTGAAACCAGCCGCGGTGCTGGTCGGAGCCCTCGAGATACATCACCACTTCGTCGCCGCCGTCGATTTTGCGCCTGATATGCGCGAGCGCCGGAAAGTGTTTGGCGTCCTCCAGCACGAAGGCGTGCGTCGAGCCGGAATCAAACCAGACATCGAGAATGTCGTCGACTTTTTGCCAGCCGTCCTTGCCAAGCTTGCCAAGGAAGCGCTCGCGGGCGCCCTGAGCATACCAGGCATCCGCGCCCTCGGCCTCGAACGCCTCGTTGATGCGGGCGTTGACGTCGGGATCGTTGAGAATCTCGACCGAGCCGTCGGCATTCTCCTTGATGAAGACGGCGATCGGCACGCCCCAGGCGCGCTGGCGTGAGATCACCCAATCGGGCCGGCTTTCAATCATGCCGGTGATGCGGTTCTCGCCTTGCTCCGGCACCCAGCGCGTGGCCTTGATCGCGGCGTAGGCGAGCTGGCGCAAAGTCTGGCCGTGCTTGGCCGTGCCGCTCAACAAGGCAATGGGACGATCCATGGCGATGAACCATTGCGGCGTGTTGCGGAAGATGACCGGCTTTTTCGAGCGCCAGGAGTGCGGATACTGATGTCTGAGCCGCCCGCGGGCGATCAGCGTGCCGGCGTCAATCAACGCTTTGATCACCGCATCGTTGGCGTCGCCTTTCTCACCCTTGTCGGTGAGCACGCGCTTGCCAGCGAAGCCGGGCGCCTGCTCGGTGAAGCGGCCGTCGGCATCGACGGTGTAGGGAATGGTCGTATTGATGCCCAACTCTTCGCCATCGGTGTCGTTCTTCATCCAAACTTTCATCCGGATGTTTGTTAGTTCACTCTTGTTCTCCATCCAGACGTCGAAGTCTTCCCGTCCGTGACCGGGCGCAGTATGGACAAAGCCGGTACCAGTGTCGTCGCTGACGTGTGCGCCCGCCAGCAAGGGCACTGCAAAATCGAAACCACCAATTCCTTTCAAAGGGTGATCGCAGACGAGTAGCGCCAGATCGCTGCTAGCAACGGTGCTTACTCTTTTGAAAGCAAGAACTCGAGCTTGCCGAAAGAAATCGACAGCAAGCTTGTCGGCGAGAACCAGTCGATCACCCGGTCTTGCCCAATTGTCAGCAGGCGCATCGGCTATCACATATAGGCCGTATTCGATTTTCGGTGAAAAGCTGATCGCCCGATTTCCCGGTATAGTCCACGGCGTCGTCGTCCAGATCACGATGGAAGCGCCCTTTAAGCGACTCTTAATTTCAGCATTGCGATCTAACGCGTTGGCAACTTTTTCTAGACGCGAATGGACAAAGGATGACGGGTCTGCGTTTGGATTGGTGGTGATGACTTTAGTTCCCCGCACTGGAAACTTCACCCACACCGTATCGGACGTATAATCCTCGTACTCGACTTCGGCTTCGGCGAGCGCGGTCTTTTCGACGACCGACCACATTACCGGCTTGGAGCCGCGATAGAGCAGACCGTTGGCCGCGAATTTCATCAGCTCGCGGGCGATCTGCGCCTCGGCGTAAAAATCCATGGTGGTGTAGGGATGCGCCCAATCACCGACGACGCCGAGACGCGAAAATTCCTCGCGCTGGACGCCGATCCAATATTCGGCAAAGGCGCGGCACTCCTTGCGGAATTCGACCAGCGCCGCCGGGTTGGACAAATCCGGCTTCGGCTTGCCCTTGGCCCGATAGTTCTCCTCCTCGATCTTCCATTCGATCGGCAGGCCATGGCAGTCCCAGCCCGGCACATAATTTGAGTCGAAGCCGAGCATCTGCTGGCTCCTGGTCACCACGTCCTTGAGAATCTTGTTGAGCGCCGTGCCGGCGTGGATGTTGCCATTGGCATAAGGCGGCCCGTCATGGAGGATAAATCGCGGCCGGCCCTTGGCGGCGGCGCGTAAGCGCCCATAAAGGTCAAGGCTTCGCCAGCGCTTGAGGATTTCCGGCTCCCTTTGCGGCAGGCCGGCGCGCATCGGGAAGTCGGTCTTGGGCAGAAACAGCGTTTGGCTGTAATCGCGCGCTTTTGTCGGCGTTTCGGTCATGGCGCGCCTTCTAACAAGCCACTCGCGCGGCGCAAAGGGTCCTCGCCACCGGAGGGCCGTAAGGTAGCTTCGCGGAACGGCCGATCCGGGCTTCGTGTTGATACAAGCAAGGCAACACCGGCTATATGGGGTCGGGCGAGGACTCGTTCAGTGGATTATCCGCGGCCCAGGCCCGAACACCGCCACGCGCTGGTCATCAGCGATCCCGAACCGCCGCGCAGTCCCGTGGGGCCTTTGGCATCGCTTGCCCGGCTGGCGACCGTCGGCATTTTCCTGCTGCTGTTCGGCGCATTCCTCTATTTTGGCCGTACCATCCTGTTGCCGATCGTTTCGGCCGCCGTCATCGCCCTCGCCTTGGCACCGGTGGTCAAGGTCGCGAAACGCTATGGCATTTCACCCTGGATTACCGCGCTCTTGATCGTTGTCTGCGTTCTCGGCGTCTTCAGCCTGGCCGTGAGCGCCATGGCTGTCCCGATCAGCGAGTGGATCGGGCGTGCGCCGGAAATCTGGTCGAGCATCAAAGAGAAATTCGCCGTGCTCGAAGGACCGCTGGCGGCGGCTCGGCAGCTGCAGACCTCGCTGTTCGGCACACCGGCCGCGCCCGGCATATCCGCTCCCAGCATGGTATTGCCGGTCGTCGCCTTCGTGACGCCGGCGGCTGGCGAACTGCTGTTGTTTTTTGCCGCGCTGACCTTCCTTTTGGCCGGCCAATTTGAGCTGCGCGCGCAGCTGTTTTCCTTGTTCACCGAGCGCGAAGCCAAGCTGCGCTTCCTCAAGATCATGAGCGATATCGAAAGAAACCTGACCGGCTATGTGCTGGTGGTGACAATTATCAATGCAGTGCTCGGCACGATCGTCGCGCTTGGCGCGTTTGCACTCGGATTTCCACATCCGGTGATCGCCGGTGTCCTGGCGGCCCTGCTGAACTACGTGCCTTATGTCGGGCCGGCGGTCATGGTCCTCATTCTGTTTGGGGTCGGGCTGGTCACCTTCCCCTCGCTCGGCCATGCTTTGGTGGCGCCGATCGGTTTCATCGCGCTGACCACAGCCGAAGGAAATTTCATCACGCCGACCATCATCGGCCGCCGCGTCACCCTCAATCCGCTGATGATCCTTCTGGCGCTGGCGTTTTGGATGTGGATGTGGGGGCCGATCGGCGCGTTCCTCGCCGCACCGCTCTCGATCATCGGACTCGTCGTGTTCAATCATTTGTATCCTACGGACGACGCCAAACTTCCCGATTGAAGGGAACTTTGCGCGGCCTATACTTATTGTCGCGGCAAATAGGCGCTCAACGAAGTGGAGAAACGTCATGAACACCGCGTCAACGGCTTCACAGAACATTCGCGAAACGGCCAAAGACGCGCGCGAGGCCGTGCGCGAGGTGCGCGACGCGGCGTCAAAAGCCTCCGCCGAAACGCAAGACGATCTGCAAAAGCTGCGCGAAGACTTTCACCGGCTGGCGGACCAAGTCGCCGCAATCCTGGCCAATCGCGGCAACACGGCCTGGCGCCGCGCCAAGTCGAGCGTCGACGAGGCGCTCGCCGACGCGCACGACAAGGGGCTCGACGCGGCTAGTGCGGTGCGCGAAGCGTCCGATCATGTCATCGAAGCGATCGATGAATCGATCAAGGCGCGCCCCTATACGACGCTGGCAATCGTTGCCGGTATCGCCTTCCTGTTCGGTGCCACTTGGCGTAGGTAAGCTGCTGTACCGCGGTCAGATCGATCGGCAACGCGCGCATCGCAAAGGACTTCCATGCTCAAAAGCTGGATGCGCGACCTGACGCTCTCGATCCAGGCCAAGAGCGGCGTCACACCAGCGCTGTTCGTCTGGCTCGCGATTATCGCCCTGGCGCTGCTGGCGGCTTTCGCCTTCCTCTGCGTCGCCGGCTATGTCTGGGCCTCGGCGCAACTCGGCGCCGTATTCGCCGGCTTGGCGATGGCCGGCGTGTTTCTCCTGATCGCTCTGATCGGCGTGATCGTTTTTGCGGTGTCGCGCAGCCGCGCCCAGCAGCGCGCCATCATGGAGCGCGCCGCGCGCGCGCAAGCCTCGCCCTCGTGGCTGCTCGATCCCAAGGTTCTGGGCGTCGCCATGCAGGCTGGCCGCACGATCGGCTGGGAGCGGGTGATACCGGTGGCGCTGCTCGCATTCCTCGCGGCGCAATGGTTGCTGCGCGAGAAACCGCATGGCGAAGGCGAAAGTTAGATCGGCGGAAAGACGTCCCCGGTGCCCTTGAGCGCTTCGCGCGCCATGCGCGAGTCTTCCCTCACCGCCTGCACCAGTTCATCGACCGAGGCGAACATTTTCTCCTCGCGAATCCAGGCGATGAAGGCGACGTCGATGCGCTGCCCATAGAGGTCGCCGGCAAAGTCGAACAGAAACACCTCGAGCAGCACGACGCCGCTGTCGAACATCGGCCGGCGGCCGAAATTGGCGACACCGTCGTAGCGGCGGCCGCCGTGCGCGACACGTACCGCATAGACGCCATGGCGCAGCCCGCAGGCCGCATCGAGGCTCAAGTTCGCGGTCGGGAAGCCGAGCTCGCGCCCGCGTTTGTCGCCGTGGATCACCTCGCTCGACACGAACCAGGGAAAGCCGAGCAAAGCGGCCGCGTCGTCAAGCCGTCCGGCGGCGAGCGCGTCACGGATCGGCCCGGAGGAGACCGGGCGGCCATTGAGCTCGAACGGCGCAACCACATCGACCGTGAATCCGAACTCGCGGCCCTGCGCCACCAGGAACGCCGGCGAGCCCGCCCGGTTCTTGCCGAAATGGAAGTTGAAGCCGATCACGACGCCACCGATGCCGAACCGCCCGACCAGGACGTCGGTGACAAATTCGTCGGCGGTCAGGCTCGCCAGCGCCGCGTCGAACGTCAGCACGATTGCGCCGTCCAGTCCGGTCGACGCCAACAGCCGCAATTTTGCGCTCTCGTCGGTCAGGCGAAACAGCGGCTCTTGCGGATGGAAGAACACCCGCGGATGCGGCTCGAAGGTCAGTACGGCCGCGGGCTTGCCTAAGCCCCTGGCCCGGTCCTCCGCGGCCGCGATCACTGCCTGGTGGCCGCGGTGGACGCCGTCGAAATTGCCCATGGCGACGACGGCGCCGCGCAGCGCGCCATCGGGCGCGGTATCGCGCACGACGAGAAAGCGTTTCGGCGGCATCGTCTCGATTGCTTGGGTTGCGGTTGCTTTGCGTTCAAATGGTTAAGAAGAAGCTGCGGGCGCCGTTGGTGCCGTCGCGGCCCGGGCAAGTCAAGGCGCCAAAGCCCCAGAAGACCCACCAGGCTTCGAGCGCGGGCGGCACTTCCGGCGGTTGATTAACCTGATTTTCAGCACGGCGATGATATTTCTGCCGCCATTAGCGCAAGGAACCACAGAATTATGGCCGTCGATCCGTCAATGCCGGTGCTTGTGGTCGACGATTACAACACCATGGTGCGGATTATCCGCAATCTGTTGAAGCAACTCGGCTTCGCCGACGTTGACGACGCCAATGACGGGACCACGGCGCTCGCCAAGATGCACGCCAAGCGCTACGGCCTGGTGATCTCCGATTGGAATATGGAGCCGATGACCGGCTACGACCTGCTGCGCCAAGTCCGGGCCGATCCGGAGCTGGGCAAGACGCCGTTTATCATGGTGACAGCGGAATCGAAGACCGAGAACGTGATCGCCGCGCGCAAGGCCGGCGTCAACAACTACATCGTCAAGCCGTTCAACGCGCAGACCCTCAAATCCAAGATCGAGGCGGTGTTCGCCTATCACGGCGAAAATCCGCAGAGCTGAGGTCTACCAGACAAGCCGTCGGGTAACGGCTTTCGGCGCGACGCCAGCCCCCGCAAACATCGCGTTCAAGCCCGATAGGTCCGGTGCTTCGCGTCCGCCCGCGTCCTCGGCATGCAGGCCGGAAACAACGAACAGGCAGTCGACGCCGAACGACGCCGCGCCTTTCAGGTCCGTCCGAACCGAATCGCCGATCGCCAGTACCCGCTTGAGCGGCGTTGCGGTGCCGCGAAGTGCCGCAGCTTTGCCGAGTGCCGCCTGGTAGATTGGCGCGTGCGGCTTGCCGCAATACAGCACCTCGCCGCCAAGCGCCGCATACGCGTCCGCCAGCGCGCCGGCGCAATAGACGAGTTCATCGCCCCGCTCGACAAAGACGTCGGGATTGGCGCAGACCATGAACAAGCTCCGCGCGCGCAGCGCCGCCAACAGCTCGCGATAATTCTCGGGTGTCTCGACGGTGTCGTCGAACAGGCCCGAGCACACGACGTAGTCGGCGGTCTCGGCCGGCGCAAAAACGACGTCGAGACCGGCAAAGATCGAGGAGTCGCGCGATGGACCGAGATGAAAAACGCTTTGCGGCAGCCGCGCGGCAACGATGCCGTTGGTGACGTCGCCTGAACTCACGATCGCGTCATACGTATCGCGCGGCACGCCAAGCCGGTCGAGGATCCGCTGCACCGACCCGCTGGCGCGCGGCGCGTTAGTGATGAGGATCACCGGGCCGCGCTCGGCGCGAAAACGGACGAGCGCGTCGCAGGCTTGCGGAAAAGCGGCGATGCCATTGTGCACCACGCCCCAAAGGTCGCAGAGCAGTACGTCGTACTCGCGCGCGAGCGGGGCGAAGCGTTCGATAATGTCAGGCAAGGTCTGTGCGACGAACGTGATGGCGGGAGCGCTTGAGCGCGGACCGCATCAGCTGCGGCCGGCGCGGACGAGTTGGGCGAGGCCGCTGCGCATCGGCGGAGCGACATCGGGCGATGGCGCGGCGGCGCCTTCGCCACCGGCTCCTTGCAACGCCTCGGCGCGCACCGGCCGCGGCGGCGAGAACAGAAAGCCCTGGCCGAAACGCACGTCGTAATCCAGAAGATCGACGACGGTCGACTCAGTTTCGATCCGTTCGGCAATCAGATCGATGCCGAAGCGGCCGAGCAAATCGGAGAAATCGGCCGGATGGATGTTGGCCGAGGCGTCGCCGACCCGATTGAGCAAGAGCGCCGCCGGCGCCTTGACGAAGCGAAAGCCGCGCGCGGTCAATTCGCGCGGCTCGATGCGAAGGTCGGAGAGGTTATCCATGGAAAACCGGAAGCCCCGTTCGGCCAAGGCCGCCATGCTTTCGTGCTCGATCGGCCCCATGCCGCGCACCGCATTTTGCGTGAACTCGAACACCAGCGACGGGGCGATGGCGCGGTTGGCCTCGATGAATTCGAGCAATTGCGGAAAGCCGGAATCGGTCAGCGTGGCCGCGGCAAGATTGCAGAACAGGCCGATCTCGCGGTTCTTCAGGAGAAGCCGCCGCACCACCTGCACGCACCGCAGCACCGAGAGATTGTCGAGCTTCGGTAACAGCGAGCCGGCTTCGGCATAGGGCAGAAAATCGCACGCCGCGACGATTTCGCCGTTGCCGGCATTGAGCCGCGACATCGCCTCGTAGTAGCGCACCTTGCGCTGCGGCAGGGTCACGATCGGCTGCAGATAGAGATCGATCCTCTGGGCGTCGATGCCAGCGCGGACGGCGGCAATGATTGCGTCCCGGTCGAGGCCCTCGAAGGCAGCGATCTTCGGCAGCGCCGCACCGGCGGCCGTTGCCGCCGGTGCGGCCTCCTTGGCCGGGCCAGCCGGCGACGCCGCGGCCGGCGCGCTCGGTGCCGCGGTCCGCTCGTTCCCGAGGGCAATCTCATGCTCGGCAACGGACTCGGCAAGCTGCCGGACCAGCCGCGACAGCTCCTCGATCTCGGTAGCCAAAGTTTGCGTGGGCGACGCTGCCTTGCCGAGCGCCGCCTCGACCTTGTTTTCCATGGCGTTGAGACGGCGGCCGAATTCCGCGATCTGGCGGGCCAGATCGCCCGAGCCACGGGCGATAATCGAGACTTGATCGCTGACCTGGGCGCGGTCGCGTTTGCGGCCGGCAACGGCGTTGTAGATCGCGAGCACCGACAGAACGGCGAGCGCGATCAGCGCCGAATCGACGGCGGAGAAGCCAAATCGCAGAAACAGCACAACGCCGAGCGAGGCGGCGATGAGCATCATGCACAAAGCGATAAAAATGGCGCTGATGCGCACCATGCGGGTCCCAATGCCGGAGCTGATTCGCCTCCGGGCCGTATCAGTGTCCACAAGCGCCGCGCCGCCGCAAGTGCGACGCGGACGCGCGCTAACGTGGAAATACCGCCGTTATGCTACCGCGCGAATGACCCGGGCCACCTTCTCGAAAATCTCGCCAATCTCCGCTTCGCTGACGATCAGCGGCGGCGCGATGGCGAGCGTGTCGCCGGCGATGCGGATGACGAGGTCTTCATCGTGGAAGGCGCGCTCCATGGCCTCGTAGCCGCGTTCGCCGGGGGCGCCCGGGCGCGGCGCGAGATCGACGCCGGCGGCGATGCCGATGGTGCGCACGTCGAGAACGCCCGGCAGGCCTTTGAGCGTCATCGCCGCGTCGGCATAAAGCGGCTCGAGCCGCTTCGCCCGCGCGAACAGATGCTCGTCGCGATAAAGGTCTAGCGCCGCGAGGCCGGCCGCGCAGGCGAGCGGATGCGCCGAATAGGTGTAGCCGTGGAACAGCTCAATCGCGTGCTCCGGCCCGTGCATGAACGCGTTATAGACGCCCTCGCGGGCGATCACGCCGCCCATCGGCACCGCTCCGGAATTAACGCCCTTGGCGAAGCACAGAAGGTCGGGCGTCACGCCATAGCGCTCGGCGGCGAAGGCGTGGCCGAGCCGCCCGAAGCCCGTGATCACCTCGTCGAAGATGAGCAGGATGCCGTGCTTGTCGCAGATCGCGCGCAGCCGCTCGAGATAACCCTTTGGCGGCGGCAATACGCCGGTCGAGCCGGCCATCGGCTCGACGATCACCGCGGCAATGGTCGAGGCGCTGTGCAAGGTGACGATGCGCTCGAGCTCATCGGCAAGGTGCGCGCCCCATTGCGGCTCGCCTTTGGTGAAGGCCTGCTGCTCGCGATTATAGGTCGCCGGCAAATGGTCGACGCCGGTGAGCAGCGAACCGAAGAATTTGCGGTTGTTGACAATGCCGCCGACCGAAATGCCGCCGAAGCCGACGCCATGATAGCCGCGCTCGCGACCGATCAGACGGGTGCGGGAGCCCTCGCCCCGCACATTGTGATAGGCGAGCGCGATCTTGAGCGCGGTGTCGACCGCTTCAGAGCCCGAATTGCAGAAGAATACCCGGTTGAGATCGGCCGGCGCCAACGCCGCGACCCGGCTCGCCAGCTCGAACGATTTCGGATGGGCAAAATGAAACGCCGCCGAATAGTCGAGCTCAGCGGCCTGCTCGCGGATCGCGGCGACGATCGGATCGCGATTATGGCCGGCATTGCTGCACCATAGCCCGGCCAGGCCGTCGAGCACCGCGCGGCCATCCGGCGTGAAATAGTGCATGTTCTTGGCGCGGGCGATCAGCCGCGGCGCGCGCTTGAAGGCGCGGTTGGGCGTGAACGGCAGCCAAAAGGCGTCGAGATCGTTGGTTTGCCGCGCCACCGCGGCGGCTGTGGCAGATGTCATCGCAATGCTTCCTGCGCTTCGGTCGCGGGCAGCGGGCTCCGGCAAATACGTCGGCGCGCCGCCCGCAAAATCGGCCGGACTTCGCACTATACACGATCCCGCCGTTGCTTGCCCCCCTGCCCGGCCGCTGCTACCTACCGCGGCCACAGCGGAAAGCCAGGCCCGCGATGGCGGACAAGCGCAAAGACAACAAGCTCAAGGCCCGGCGGCCGCGCGGCTTCGATGACCGCGGCCCGGCCGAGATCGCCGCGACAAGGCGGATGCTGGAGACCATCCGCCAAGTTTATGAGCGCTACGGCTTCGAGCCGGTCGAGACGCCCGCGATCGAATACACCGATGCGCTCGGCAAATTCCTGCCCGACCAGGACCGGCCCAACGAGGGCGTGTTCTCGTTCCAGGACGACGACGAGCAATGGCTGTCGCTGCGCTACGATTTGACAGCGCCGCTCGCCCGCTATGTTGCGGAAAATTTCGACGCGCTGCCGAAGCCCTATCGCTCCTATCGGGTCGGCTGGGTGTTCCGCAACGAGAAGCCCGGCCCCGGCCGCTTCCGCCAGTTCATGCAATTCGATGCCGACACGGTCGGCTCGGCTTCGCCCGCTGCCGACGCCGAGATGTGCATGATGGTGGCGGATACGATGGAGGCGCTGGGCATTCCGCGGAATTCATATCTCGTAAAAGTCAACAATCGAAAGATTCTCGATGGGGTCTTAGAAGCAATCGGAATTGGCGGCGAGCAAAACGCGGCAAGGCAACTCATCGTCCTGCGGGCAATTGATAAGTTGGATCGATTGGGCTCAGGCGGAGTTAGCGCTTTGCTCGGTGAAGGCCGCAAGGACGACAGCGGAGATTTTACTAAGGGTGCTGGCCTCGATCGCAAACAGATCGACTCGATTCTCGAAATATTTGGAACACGTGTGAGCATCACTCGGCTCAATCCTGACGGCAGCGGGGGACACAGTGATCTAGATACGATCCAGCACCTGCGCGCTCTTTTTGATAATTCGCGCTACCAAGAAGGTTTGGACGCATTAGCGCAGATCGCGAATCTAACTATTTCTGCAGGATACGGTGCGGACTCGGTGCATATGCCGAGGGTGATTGTTGATACTTCCGTCGTCCGCGGGCTCGAATATTATACTGGAACGGTATTCGAAGTGGAATTGAACCTCCCGACCGATAGCGGCGACGGCTCGCCACGCTTTGGCTCGCCTGCAGGCGGCGGGCGCTACGACGGACTGGTCGCACGCTTCCGCGGCGAGCCGGTGCCGGCGACGGGCGTGTCCATCGGCGTGTCGCGGCTCGCCGCAGTGCTCCAATATCTTGGCAAGCTCGACGACAAGCCCGAACCCGGCCCGGTGGTCGTCACCGTCTTCGACAAGGACCGGCTCGCCGACTATCAGAGCATGGTGGCGAAGCTCCGCGCCGCGAACGTGCGCGCCGAGCTTTATCTCGGCAATCCGCGTAATCTCGGCAATCAGCTCAAATACGCCGACCGGCGCAACGCGCCCTGCGTCGTCATCCAGGGCTCCGACGAAAAGGCCAAGGGCGAGGTCACCATCAAGGACCTGATCGTCGGCGCCGAACTCGCCAAGCTGGAAAAAGGCCGCGAGGAGCATTTGCAGAAGCAGGCCGAGGCGCAGCGTTCGGTCCCCGAAGCCGAGCTCGTGGCAACGGTCCGTAACATCCTGGCGCGACACGGACTTTGAAAAATCCCCTCCCCCTTGTGGGGAGGGGTAGGGGTGGGGGTCGGGAGACGTCGCGCGAGCGTCGACGGATGCAATCCAACCCTCGCGGCCCCACCCTCACCGCCTGCGCTCGCTTCGCGAGCTGCGGCGTTGGCCCTCCCCACAAGGGGGAGGGTTTGTCGTATTAACAGCGCCCTTCAATCTTCATCGAATGTCGACGCCTGCCATGCTAAGGCGCCGCGGCGTCAATACTAATCGTGCCGCGCTGCTATAATGGATTAACCATAGACCGGCGTGGATAAGGCCATCATGTCGAGCATGGCAACGAACAACCCGGACCTGCGCGCGCAGCAGCTTGTCTCCTCCTATGTGCGCGCCGGCTATAGTCCGATCGACCCGCCGGTCGTGCAGCCGGCGGAGCCGTTCCTCGACCTCTCAGGCGAGGACATCCGTCGGCGCATGTTCCTCACCAGCGATCCGCTGGGCCGCGAATTGTGCCTGCGGCCCGACCTCACCATTCCGGTGTCGCGCGCCTACCTGCAATCGCCGGCGGCCGCCAAGGCGGCCGGTTATTGTTATCTCGGCGCCGTGTTTCGCCATCGCGAAGGCGCGGCGGCGGAATTCCTGCAAGCCGGCATCGAATCCTTCGGCCGGCCGGACAAAGCGGCGGCGGACGCGGAAATGCTGTCGCTCGGGCTCGAAGCCACCACGCTCTATGGGCTGACCGCGCCGGAAATCCGCATCGGCGATGTCGGGCTGTTCTCAGCCTTCGTCGCCGCGCTCGATCTGGCGCCGGCATGGAAACGCCGGCTGATCAAGGATTTCAACAGGAAGTGGTCGCTGGCGCACGATCTGGATCAACTGGCTTTGACCGCGACCAACGGCCGGCCGGAATATCAGGGCGTGCTTGCCGCGCTCGCCGGTTCCGACCCGAAGGCGGCGCATCATCTCGTCACCGACCTCCTCTCCATTGCCGGCATTGAAGCGGTCGGCGGCCGCTCGGTCGCCGAGATCGCCGAGCGCTTCCTCGAACAGGCGGCGCTCGGCGCCGGAACGCGGCTGCCGCGCGAGACGCGCGCGCTGATCGAGCGCTTCCTCGCCGTGCGCGGCGATCCCGATGAAGCCGCCGGCGAATTGCGCGCTCTCGCCGCCGACGCCAAGCTCTCGCTGGCGCCTGCGCTTGATCTGTTCGAGACCCGCACCGGCTTTCTCGCCGCGCGCGGGGTCGATGTGCGGGCGATGCAGTTCTCGACCGGGTTCGGCCGCGGCTTCGACTATTACACCGGCTTCGTGTTCGAGCTGCACGATCCGCGCGCCAAAGGCCCGCTGATCGCCGGCGGCCGCTACGACGCGCTGCTGACCCGGCTCGGCGCGCGCGAGCCGATCCCGGCGGTCGGCTTCGCCGCCTCGATCGAGGAATTGTCGGCCTGCGGGGGCGCGGCATGAACGGCGCCCTCATCCTGGCGGTGCCGTCGAAAGGCCGCCTGCAGGAAAACGCCGAAGCCTTGTTCGCGCGCTCCGGCCTCGAACTCGTCAAGCCGCGCGGCGCGCGCGACTATCGCGGCGCCATTGCCGGCTTTGACGGCGTCGAGATCGCCTATCTGTCGGCGGCGGAAATCACCACGCAGCTTGGCCAGGGCGCCGTGCATCTCGGCATTACCGGCGAGGACCTGCTGCGCGAAATGATCCCCGATGCCGACCGCCAGGTCGTGTTCATCGATCAACTTGGCTTTGGTTTCGCCAATGTCGCGGTCGCGGTGCCGCAAGCGTGGATCGACGTACACAACATGGCCGATCTCGACGACGTCGCCACCGCATTCCGGCTCAAACACGAGCGCAAGATGCGGCTCGCCACCAAATACGCCAATCTGACCCGCGGCTTCTTTGCCGACCACGGCGTCGTCGATTACCGCATCGTCGAAAGCTCAGGCGCCACCGAAGGCGCGCCTGCGGCCGGCACCGCCGAATTGATCGTCGACATCACCACCACAGGTTCGACGCTCGCCGCCAACGGGCTGAAGGTAATAGACGACGGCATCATCCTGCGCTCGCAGGCAAACCTGATCGCCGCGCGGACCGCGTCCTGGGACGCCGGGCGCCGCGACGCCGCGCGCCTCCTGCTCGACCGGCTCGCGGCGCAAAAGCGCGCCCATGCCTATCGCGAGGTGCGCACCCGCTTCGCCGGCTTAAACGACACGCTGCTCAATGCCGCACGCGAGAAATTCGGCGTCGCCGCGCCATTCGGCGGTCCGACCTCCTCGGGCATGCTGACGCTGCACTGCCCGCCCAAGCACGTCCACGGGCTTGCCAACTTCCTGCGCGAACACGGCGCCGAAGCGGTCTCGGTCGCCGCGCTCGATTATGTCTACGCGCGCGACAACCCGCTGTACGAGCGGCTGATCGCCGAGCTCGACCGCGACACGCTGCAGCGCGGTGAAAATCGACCGACGGCGTGACTGCGGCTGCCTACCGACTTCGCACCTCGCCGTGCCGGTGCCAGCTGATGGCGTCCTCGATGCGATCGTCACCCCAGAAGAGTTCGCCACCGACCACGAAGGTGGGCGAGCCGAAAATTCCGAGTTGTCTGGCGGCATCCGTTTCCGCCAACAGGCGGTCGTTTGTTTCTGTTGTCTTGGCAAGCGCGAGCACGCGGTCCGGCTCTTGCCCGATGTCGCGCAAGCTCGATGACAGATTGGGTTCGCTTCCGGTCTCTTCGCCGTCCTGAAACCAGCGGCGGTACGCGGCGCGCACGAAGTCCTTGCCCCATTCCTCGCGCATGCCGACGATCGCGACCTGATTGGCGGCGACCGACTGTTTCGCCGGATAAGGCGCCGGAAACTTGCCTGCAAAGCCATACATGGCCGCGCGGCGGGCGAGGTCACGCCACATATACGCGCACTTCGCCGGCTTGTCGGCGAACGGCACATGCTTCATTTCCTGAAGGATCAGCAGCAGATGAAACGGCCGCCACCGAAATGACATGCCGGTGGAGCGCTCGACGTCTGCAAGCCGCATGGCGCTCAAACCGGAATACGTGCTGCCCATCGTGAACCAGAAGTCGATCGGACCGTCCGCCATATCGTCCTCCCGTTGCTTCCGACACTATGGCAGGTTCAGATGTCGACCTGAACGGTCCACCCAAAGGAGCTGGCGTTGGAAAGCGCTGATAACAGACAAGTCCAGGTGCGGCTTGAAGATGGGAAGCAAGGCCGCGTCGCTTACGTCACGATCGACAATGCCCGCCGCCTGAATGTGATGAACGGCGCGCTCATGGACGCGCTTACCGAGACGATGGCGAAGCTTGCGGGCGACGAGGCGCTGCGCGCGGTCGTGCTTACCGGCGCCGGACCGAAGGCGTTCACCGCCGGCGCCGATATCAACGAGATGGCGACGATCGACAACGCGGCTACGGCAAGAGCATTCATCATGCGGCTGCATCGCTGCTGCGACGCCATCCGCAATCTGCCGGCGCCGGTCATCGCCCGCATTCACGGTTATTGTTTCGGCGGCGGTCTGGAAATTGCGGCGGCGTGCGACGTGCGGATTGCGTCCGACGCGGCGACCTTCGGCATGCAGGAGGTCAAGATCGGCATTCCCTCGGTGATCGAAGCCGCGCTGTTGCCGGCGCTGATCGGCTGGGGGCGGACGCGAGAAATTCTGTACCTGGGCGAAACCTTCAGCGCCGCCGACGCGCTGGCGTGGCGACTGGTCGAGCACGTGGTGCCGGTGCCGGCTCTCGATCAGGCGGTCGAGGATTGGATCGGCAAGCTTCTGACCTCGGCGCCCCGCGCCGTGCGCCTGCAAAAGCGGCTGATCCGGCAATGGGAGGACCTGCCGCTGTCCAGTGCGATCGCCGCCGGCATCGACGCCTTCGCCGCTTCCTATGAGACCGACGAGCCCATCACCACGATGCGCGCGTTTCTTGAAGCCAAGCGGCGCGCCAGCGACGTGAAAAAATAGCGCGCCCGCGCGACAGCGATTGATCGGAGTTTCACATGTCGTTCCGCGGCTCCCCGCCCGGATGGGCGCTGGCGCGGAACACGACAAAATGCGACAGCGAAAAGTTCACGATGAAGCTTGCCAGGATAGCGACGAGTTTTGCCAGCCACACCGGCAGCAACAGGACTTCCGCTGCCACCAAAAGCGTCGCCGTGTTGGCGAGCCAGCCGGCGATGCCGGAGACGACAAAAGCAAGGTAGGCGCTCCAGCGGAGCTTGCGCCCCGATTCTGCGGCAAAGGTGAAGGTTGAATTCATGACGTAAGAGCCACTGACGGCGACGATCCACGACATCGTGTTCGCCGCGATCAAACCAATGGTCGGGGCGCTGCCGCACTGGCAAAAGTTGGAAACTCCGGCGAAGAATGCCAGCGCCGTCGGCGAGCGATCGAGCAGCGCGCGGGCGATGAGAAAGAAGCAATAATCGACCGCGGTATTGACGACGCCGACGAATGCGAAAGCGATTGCTTTGAAGCTGATTGCGCGATCGCGCCAGCCGGCGACAAGCCGCGCCCGGGTGCGCTCATAAAGCGAAACATTTGCCATTGCCGTTTCCGCATATCACGTTCGAAACGATCCGCCAGCCCCGAGGGCGGTGCAATGCGCCCGGCGACCGCTGCGACCTCACGGACGCGACAGTGAAAGCCCAATCCTGTATAGATCGCCGGCGAAAGGAGCGGCCCGGTGGTTAACATCGCAAACGAGCCAGGTTCGACCGGCCCGGCGCGCGAGAGCGCGATCCACCCGCGACGTGCAACGGATGCCGTACAAGGCTTGTCGATCGTGGTCCCGCTGCACAACGAAGCGGCTTCGCTGCAGCGCCTGCATGCCGAGCTTGCCGAGGTCGCGCGGACGCTCGCCGCCAATCGCGGCCTCGCCTGCGAAGTGATTTATGTCGATGACGGCAGCGGCGACGATACGCTTGCGATCGCGCATCAGTTGCCGGCATCCGCGCTGGATATCCAGGTGGTGTCGCTGTCGCGCAATTTCGGCAAGGAGGCAGCGCTGCTCGCCGGCCTCGATCACGCTCGGCTCGGCGCCGTGCTGTTCATCGACGGCGACGGCCAGCACCCGCCGGCACTGATCGATACGCTGGTGCACCACTGGCTCGATGACGGCTATGACGTCGTCTACACCGCCAAATCTCATCGCGCCAACGAGTTGGCGAGCCGGCGTTTCCTGGTGAAAAGCTTCTATCTGCTGATCAATTGGGGCGCGCTCACCAAAATTCCGGAAGATGCCGGCGACTTTCGGCTGTTGTCGCCGCGCGCCGCCGACGCGTTGCGCCGCCTGCCCGAGCGCGCCCGGTTCTTCAAGGGCCTTTCCAGCTGGATCGGCTTTCGCCAGATCCGGATCGATTACGAGCCGGCGCCACGCACCGACGGCCGCACGACCTGGAGCTTGCGTTCGCTGATCGGGCTATCGATCGACGGCTTGACTGCATTCTCGGTCGCGCCGCTTCGGATCGCGACTTTGCTCGGGTCGCTGTTCGCGCTCGCTGCGTTCATTTATGGCGCCCAGATCATCTACGAGACCTGGGCCTATGGCGAGCGAGTCCCCGGCTATCCGTCGCTGTTTGTCGGCGTCATGGTGCTGGGCGGCGTGCAGCTCATCATGCTCGGCGTGGTCGGCGAATATATCGGAAAGATCCTCTATGAGATCAAAGGCCGGCCGGTCTATTTCGTGGCCGAGCACGCAATCAAGCCGCGCGAGCAGGAAAAGCAAAGCGATACCGACACCCGCACGGCGGCGGAGTGAACGTCAGATCACGACGACCTTGGCGCCGACCTTCACGCGTCCATAAAGGTCGATGATGTCCTCGTTGCGCAGGCGGATGCAGCCGGACGACACTTGGGTGCCGATCGACCAAGGCTCGTTGGAGCCGTGGATGCGATAGAGCGTCGAGCCGAGATAGAGCGCGCGCGCGCCGAGAGGATTATCTGGGCCGCCCGGCATGTAGCGCGGTAAATCGGGCCGCCGCGCCAGCATCTCGTCCGGCGGACGCCAGTCCGGCCACTCGCGCTTCGCCGAGATCGACTTCACGCCCGCCCAAGTGAAGCCCGGACGGCCGACGCCGATGCCGTAGCGTAGCGCCCTGCCGTCATCCAACACCAGGTACAGAAAGAAGTGCGGCGTATCGATGATGATGGTGCCGGGCGGCTCGCCGCCGTGATATTCGATGACCTGGCGTTGATACCGCGGATCGGCCGGCTGTTGCGCCATGTCGCCAGAGGTCGAAGGCGCATAGGCCGGTTGATAGCCCAAGCCCGGCTGCTGTTGCGGTTGATTGCCGTAGTTCTGCTGCGGTTGGTAGCTGGAGCCCTGCTGCTGTTGATAGACGTAGCCTTGCTGCTGCTGGTCTTGATAGCCGTATTGCTGCTGCGTCTGGTAGCCGAAGGCGAGCCGCTGTTGCGGCGCCGGCTGCGCGTACCGAGGCGCCGCCGGCTGCGGATACTGCGCGGCTGGTTGATAAGTGCCCGTCTGCCGCACCGGCGCTGTCTGATAGGTCGGGGACGCGGTGAGAAAGCCGCGCATTTCCTGCGCGGGTACCGACCCGGTGTATTTGGGATCAGGCTGCGACACGAGCGCGGCGTGCCGGCCCTGCACCGGCGACGCTGTGGCGGCCCGCTGCGCGGGCGCTTGCTGATAGTAGACCGACGGCGGTTGAGACGCGTATGCCGGCTGCGCGGGTGCCTGCTGATAATAGACCGGCCCCGGCTGATAAGCGCGCGACTGTTGAGTGCGGACCGGCTGACCATGGACAGGCGCACGCGTTTGCGCCGGCGGCACCAGGCCGGGCGTCTGCTGATTGTCGGCCGGCGCGGGCTGGTAAGCCTGCGGCTCTACTGGCGCCTGCGGTGCCTGTTGCTGATAATTAATGGGCGGCAACTGGAAAGCCCGGGCGACCACCGGCTGCCCGGTCCCGTCGCCGAACATGGATTCCATCAGTCCGTCGCCGCCATATCCCGGCTGACCGGCATAGACGATTTGCCAGCCCGGATCGACGGCTTGCCCCGCCGCCCCGTCGTGGGAAGCAATCAAAAAGACGACGGCGCCAGCCGCGATCGGCCAGGCCATGAGTGCAGAAGCAAAAATACGCCGCATCACCGGACTCTGTGCTTTCTAGCCGAGGCGAACGACGCGTTCGCCGGCGTGAGCAAGTACAGATGCAAACCTCGACTGTTTGGTTAATTTTTTGTCCCGCCCCCTCCGGCTGCGCATCTTTGCAGTTTGTTCATCAAGTTAGAGTTTATTTTGCGTAAATAACGCGACAATATCGTCAATGTTTCGTTCACGGTCGCCTGCTCGGCGCGACACTGCGATCCCTGAAACGCGGCATTAAGTGGCCGGCCGCTAATCTGGTCTCAGGGAAGTGCGAATGGCCACGCCGCGTAAGGTTTTCCGTATCGAACAGATGGCTACCGGGCGGTTTGAGCCGCAAAGCGACGACTCGTCCGCGCCGCGGTACGGCGAGATCATGCAAGAGTTGGGCGCCCTGCGGGCGATGCTGGCCGCCCCGCCGGCCGCCCAGATTGCGGTAGCGAACCTGCCGCGGCCGGACGAAATCCAGCGGGTCACATCGGAGTTGCAACTGATCCACGCCGCCATTCGCGGCGCGCAACCACACCAAACGTCCAACGGCGGATCGGGAACAGTACAGGCGCGCATCGCCGGCGAGTTGCATGCGGTGATCAACGACAGCGAGCTCGCGACCCAGAAAATCCTGGCTGCCGCCGAAGACATCGATCAGGCGGCCAATAACCTGTCGGCGGCGCTCAAGGGCGACTTCGAGCACGGGCTGGCGCAGGACATCCGCGACCGCGTGATTGCGATTTTCGAGGCCTGCAATTTTCAGGACCTGACCAGCCAGCGCGTCGCCAAAGTAATGGCGACGTTCGCCGGCCTCGAGCGCCAAATCGTCCGCGCGCTTGACGAGCTGGCGCGCGTCAGCGCGGTACCGCGGGCGCACGGCCCGCGTCTTGCGGGCGACGGCGGCCATGTTTCGCAAAGCGAGCTGGATTTGATGTTCGCCGGCGATCTTGTATCCGGCTGAAGGCCTGACCTAGCCTCGGCGGCACACGTTCTCCGCGGCACGGCGACTTCCTCTTCCGAGATCACCCTTCAGCGCGGCGCTCGTCGCGCGGCGCCTTCCGCTCCGCAGCGCACATAAACGCCGGTGCCGTAGCGGGTTTGCACTTCCGGATTCATCCAGCGCAACACCATGGCGCGGCCGTCAAACGAGACAACCTCGCGATCCTGCGGGCCGCCAGCGGGACCGGGCGGACCGATATAGTTCTTCCCGCCCGGACCGCCCTTGAGATAGAGCTCCTGCAATTGTGCGCTATCGGCGAGGTACATCATCACGCCGCCGTTCGCCCCGCGATTGATGACGACCGGCTGGCCGCACTGACCTCGCGCCGCCGCTTCCGTGCGCGCCCGGTCACCTTCATTGTGATAGGAGCCGTAGCCCCACCGGCCGACGACTTCCTCCGGCCGGATCGACGCCGGCATCTCCGGCGCGGATGGCGGCGCCTCGACGGACGGCGGTGGCGGACTTGTGGTGCAGGCAGCAAGAACGAGTGCGAAGCCCGCAATGCGCGTCAGCAATCCCACGTCGCGCCGCCACGCACTCATGCACACCCCTCCCCGAAAAACAGCCGCACCGAGCCGCGACTCACGCACCCGCGACGAAGATGCCAGCCATTTCTTGCCAAACACTTGGCCGAACACTTCGGCTGAACGCTTTGGTTGAACACTTGCCCAAACACTTGAGCAAATGCTTGGCGCCCAACTACTTGGCGACCATGGTGGCCAGTTTTGCGCCGCAGGGCTAGGGCCAAGCGAGAGAGCGGCCCAGGTGCTTGACAGGCTTGGGGCCAGCCCTTATGTCCGCACCGGCTTATGGCACTCAATTGTCGAGAGTGCCAAGCGTCTGTAATCCCACGCCTTTCTTAGTAGCGCATAGGCCGCTTTGCAGCGGCAACGAGGTGATCATGGCGAAGCTTAAGTTCCGTCCCCTGCACGACCGCGTGGTCGTCAAGCGCATTGAAGCCGAGGAGAAATCCAAAGGCGGCATCATCATTCCCGACACCGCCAAGGAGAAGCCGCAGGAGGGCGAAATCGTCGCCGTCGGTCCGGGCGGTCGCGACGAGAACGGCAAGCTCATCGTCATGGGCGTCAAGGCCGGCGACCGCGTGCTGTTCGGCAAATGGTCGGGCACCGAAGTCAAGCTTGATGGCGACGATCTCCTGATCATGAAGGAGTCCGACATCATGGGCGTGATCGCCTGAACGCGCCCGCGCACAAAATCCGAAGGAGTGAATTGATATGGCTGCGAAAGAAGTACAATTCTCCGGCGACGCTCGCGAGCGCATGCTGCGTGGCGTTGAAACGCTCGCCAATGCGGTGAAGGTGACGCTCGGCCCCAAAGGCCGCAACGTCGTCATCGACAAGAGCTTCGGCGCCCCGCGCATCACCAAGGACGGCGTCACCGTCGCCAAGGAAATCGAGCTCGACGACAAGTTCGAGAATATGGGCGCGCAGATGGTGCGCGAAGTCGCCTCCAAGACCAATGACGAGGCCGGCGACGGCACCACGACAGCGACCGTGCTGGCCGCGGCGATCGTCAGGGAGGGTGCCAAGTCGGTGGCCGCCGGCATGAATCCGATGGACCTCAAACGCGGCATCGACCTCGCCGTCGGCGCCGTCGTCGCCGACATCAAGAAGCGCGCCAAGAAAGTCGGCTCATCGTCGGAAGTGGCGCAGGTCGGCACCATCTCTTCGAACGGCGACGTCACCATCGGCAAGATGATCGCCGAGGCGATGCAGAAGGTCGGCAATGAGGGCGTCATCATCGTCGAGGAGGGCAAGGCGCTGGAGACCGACGTCGAGATCGTCGAGGGCATGCAGTTCGATCGCGGCTATCTGTCGCCCTACTTCATCACCAATGCCGAGAAGATGCTGGCCGAGCTCGAGGATGCCTACGTGCTGCTGCACGAGAAGAAGCTGCCCGGGCTGCAGGCGCTGCTGCCGATGCTCGAGGCGGTGGTGCAGTCGGGCAAGCCGTTATTGATCGTCGCGGAAGACGTCGAAGGCGAGGCGCTGGCGACTTTGGTGGTCAATAAGCTGCGCGGCGGGCTTAAGGTCGCGGCGGTGAAGGCTCCGGGCTTCGGCGACCGCCGCAAGGCCATGCTCGAAGACATTGCCGTGCTCACCGGCGGTCAGCTGATCGCCGAAGACCTCGGCATCAAGCTTGAGAACGTCAACGTGACGATGCTCGGCCGCGCCAAGAAGGTGGTGATCGAAAAGGAAAAGACCACCATCGTCGACGGCGCCGGCAAAAAGAAGGACATTGAAGCCCGCGTGGCGCAGATCAAGCAGCAGATCGAGGAAACGACCTCCGACTACGACCGCGAGAAGCTGCAGGAGCGGCTGGCCAAACTTGCCGGCGGCGTCGCGGTGATCCGCGTCGGCGGCGCCACGGAGGTCGAAGTCAAAGAGAAGAAGGATCGCGTCGAGGACGCGCTCAACGCTACCCGCGCCGCGGTCGAGGAAGGCATCGTGCCCGGCGGCGGCGTGGCGCTGCTTCGCGCCAAGAAAGCCATCGGCAAGCTGTCCAGCGACAATCCCGATGTGCAGACCGGCATCAACATCGTACTCAAGGCGATCGAAGCGCCGTTGCGCCAGATCGCCGAGAATTCCGGCGTCGAAGGCTCGATCGTCGTGAACAAGATCCTCGAAAGCAAGTCGGAGACCTACGGCTTCGACGCGCAGAACGAGGAATATGTCGACATGCTGGAAAAGGGCATTGTCGACCCGGCCAAGGTGGTGCGCGCGGCGTTGCAGGATGCGGCTTCGGTCGCGGGCCTGCTCGTGACCACGGAAGCCATGGTCGCCGAGATGCCGAAGGAGAAGCCGGCCATGCCGGCGATGCCGCCTGGCGGCGGCATGGGCGGGATGGACTTCTGATCGCCGCCGATCGTCAATGCCAAGGGCGCGGCGCGAGCCGCGCCCTTGCTATTTGCTCTGCTCCGCGCTCGCGGATGCGAGGTTGGACAGCCCAGGATCAATGCGGCGCGACGCCGCGCGCCGCTGCCGCGCTCGATTGCGCCACCGGCGCCGTCGTGGTCGAAGTGCTCTGGGTGGTCATCATGGAATTTCTGCTGGGCAGGCTCTTGGGCTCGGCCTTCGCCGCGGCCAACACATTGCTGCGCACACCTTCATCCGACGCTGACGGGGTCGCCATCATCTTGCTATCGACGGTCTGCGCCATTGCAGCTGTCGAAGCTACCGACACTGCAACAGCAAGTACGCCCGCCACGAGTTTTGTCATCTTTGCTCTCCACTGGCAGTCGCGCTGAGGCGCCAAAACGTCGTTGGCAAGCGCGGACCAAGCATGTGCACGTAAGTCCTATCTTATTTTGTCGCCAACAAGGCGGATCGCAGGGCTATCAAGCGGCTCCGCCTGCCGACGCGGCGCTATTTGGCGCAACAGCCACCGCTGCAGCAATAGCCGGTGACACAATAATGGCCGCCGCCGCAATACTGGAATCCGTTCGGCGTGCAATAGCCGTCGTTGGTGCCGTAAGTGCCCCCCGGACAGCAGAAATTCCCGGACGACGTGCCGCGCCAGCAATTATATCCGGCGTTGCAGGCCCCGCCGCCATTGCAACATTGCGAGCCCATTGGATAACACAGGTTGTCCGGGCACACGCCGTAACCGGTATCGCATGTTTGGGCATGGGCAGCGCTGGCCAAGCCTCCGCTTAAGGCCGCCACCGTCACGACAATGAAGAGCGCGCTTAGTGCCCAGCGCAACGGCCATGTGTCGCGGGGCTTGACCCCGATCTGGAGAATCCTCGCCAGTTTGATGCGATGTCTTTTGCGCATAGCAGCAGCCCCCTGCAAAATCCTTCCCAACGCGCTAGCATCCTAACCTCAAACGCCGCATGTCGCCATGCGCATGTTGGCAATTCGCGCAAGGGCCGACGATGACCACAACCGACGCCGATCCGTTTGCCAACTACAAAGCCGCGCAGCGCGAAGGATGGGCCTCCTTTCTTCCGGTCGAGGTGATCAGCACCATCCCTGCAGCCAAGCTGGTAAAATTCGCCGAAGTGAGAGCCGGCCAACGGGTCCTCGACGTCGCTTGCGGCACCGGCGTCGTGGCAATCACCGCCGCGCGCCGTGGCGCCAAGGTGTCTGGCCTCGATCTGACGCCGGCACTGCTTGAGCGCGCCCGTCACAATGCCAGCGTGGCTTCGCTCGATATCGACTTTATCGAGGGCGACGCCGAAGCGCTCCCCTATCCCGACAGCTCGTTCGACGTTGTACTCAGCCAATTCGGGCACATATTCGTCCCGCGCCCCGCCGTCGTTACGCGGCAGATGCTTCGAGTCCTCAAGAAAGGCGGCCGCATCGCATTCTCGACCTGGCCGCCCGAGCATTTTACCGGCCGCATGTTTTCGTTTTTGGCGGACTATTTGCCGCCGCCTCCACCGGGAGCCGAACGAGCGGTACCGGCTGCGTTGTGGGGCGATCCCAACATCGTGCGTGAGCGCCTTGGCATGTCGGTCGCCGAGCTCACATTCGGCCGCGGCACCCTGACGGCGCCGGCACTCAGCGTGCGACACTTCCGCATGGCGCAGGAGAAGACGATCGGCCCGCTGGCGAAGGTCGTTGCCGCGCTGGAAAACGATCCGGCGAAGCTTGCGAGGCTGCGCGCCGATTTCGAGGCAATGGCCCGCGACGCTTATGACGACGAAGATAACGCGATCCGCATGCCGTTCCTGATGGCGCGCGCGACCAAGGTCTAGTTCGTCATCAGACGGAAGCGCAATGTGGCGGCGCCGCGCAGTTCGATCACGTTGCCGTCTCGCTTCCAATTTGTCACCTGCGCCAGCGCGGCGAGCAAATTCTCGTCGCCGCTCTGCCGATCGGGCGCGCACTGCACCGGCTGCATCGGGCCCGGAACGATGCTGATCGTATCCTCGCGAACGCTGGCCTGGCCGCGCATGCTCGCGCACCAAAGATCGATCGTCGCCGCACCGTTGGCATCGATCTCGAGGATCGGCACGCGCTTGGAGCCGGGCATCGGCGCCACGTCGAGCATGAGTTCGCGATCGAACGGAAACGCGCGCTCGCTGGCGGCCGCGGGCACAAGAGAGCCGGCCAAAACACAAACCAGCAAACAGGCGAAACGCATTGCGTGCTCCCAGGATGGAGAATAGCGAAATGCGTATAGCGAATAGGAAGGCGATTTCGCTAAATGCTGTTCGCCACTCTCTATTCGCTATTCGCGCGTTTATTTCGGATGCAACACGGCGATGTCGGGGAAGAAGAAATAGCAGGCGACGCCGATAATGACGAGATAGACCAAAAGCACAATGGTCCAGCCGAAATTGTGCCGGATCACCTCGCCTTCATTGCGCACGAACCGGCTGGTGGAGACCCCGACGCTTGCGGTCTGCGGCGCGATCGGTTTGCCGATCTCCGCGCCGACCGAGTTCAAGGTCGGCAAGAGCAATAGCGGAAATCCGAGCACCTTGCCGACCAAGGCCTGGAATGCGCCGAACATGGCGTTGGTCGAAGTGTTGCTTCCCGACAGCGCCACGCCGATGAAGCCGAGCAGCGGCGCAACGACGATAAAGGCCACGCCGAGCTTGGAGAACGCACTCGCCAGCGAGCCCGCCATGCCGGAATAGTTGAAGACGTAAGCGAGGCCGAAAATAAAGACGCCGACCAGGAAGGCGCCCCACATCTGCGACCAGGTTTTGGTGAAGATCTCGCGGATCTGCGCGAGACTGACGCGCAGCGCGATTACGGTGATGATCCAGGACACCAAGATCGCCGTGCCGCCGACAAACGGCGTCCAATTGAAGATGGCGCGGATCGGCGCGCCGCCGGGAAGCCCCGACGTGGCCGCGACTTCCAGATGGAGGGCGACAATCGATGGCAGCTTCGACCAGGGTCCGGTCCACGCCACCACCACGGCAATGAGGATGGCGATCGGCAGCCAGGCCATGCCGACGTCGCCGGCAGAAAGGCCGTGCGCTTCCGCCGTGGTATCGCCAGTCACGGCACCACCGCCGTAACCGACGACTTGCGCCGGCCGCCATACTTTCAGCAGCACCAAGAGTGCGGCAAAGCAGATGATCGCGCCGATCACGTCCGGCAGATAGGGGCCGAGATAAACCGCGGTCGGCAATTGCCCCGCGATGTAGCCAAGCGACCCGACGATCGCCAGCGGCCACGCCGACCACATGCCTTTGCTGCCCGATACCAGATAGAGCAGGATCCAAGGTGGCAACAAAGCGAGTATGGCGACGATCTTGCCGACCGACGCCGAGTAGATCGGCAGCAATTCGACGAAGGTCATGCCGAGCGTGCCGGCGGTTACCGTGGCGAGCGCAATGATCGGCGCTCCCAAGGCGCCGTAGGAGACCGGCGCGTTGTTGGCGATGGCCGCGACCCGGATGGCATCGAGATCAGGAATGCCGATGGCGATCAGGATTGGCGCGACGAAGGCCCAAGGGTATCCGAACCCGACCAAGCCCTCGAGCAACGCGCCGAACGCCCAGGCGAACAGAATGGTCTGCACCCGCACGTCGCGGGTGCCCTGCTCGACCAGCCAACGGCGCAGCTTTTCGAACGAACCGGTAGTGACCAGGGTGTTGAAGAGCATCACTCCCCAAAAAGTGATCCAGTTGACGTTCCATATCCCGGTGGCAGAACCGTAGAGATAGGCCAGCGCGCCGTCGCCAAGCGGCATCTTCCAGACCCAGAGCGCGAGCAGGAAGGTGACGACCGACCCGATCAGCACCGCCTGCCAGGCTGACATGCGCAAAATGGCGAGCAAGAAAAGCAGCAGCAGGACCGGCACGAGCGCGACCAGCCAGGTCACGAACAGGTTGCCGGTAGGATCGACAATTTGGGTAAACATAGGCGGTTCCCCCCGGTTAACGCCCTTGTTTGGCGCGTATCGTTTCAGTGTTCAGCTCGGCATCCGAAGGCGCAATGCGACCTTTGGACATCAAACCAACGAGATTTGTTGCGACCTCGCCGCAACACTAGTTTCTAAGTTCCGCTATTCGCAAGTGTTTACGGAGTGTTCTCACGGACATCGTATCGCAGTGCAAAGCGGCGCTTAGCCGGCACGGACCTCGATAATGCCCCACGGCTTTTCTGCGACTCGGCCATTGGGTGCCGACTGAGGTTCGCTGCCCACTGACCGGAGGCCTTCGGTGAAAAAATTCGCTTCGACAATCGCCGCGATCTGGCGGCTGTCCATTCCCTATTTTCGCTCGGAGGATCGCTGGCCCGGCCGCATCCTGTTGGCCGGCGTGATCGCCATCGAGCTTACAATCGTAGCGCTGCAGGTCATTCTAAACCTTTGGTACAATCGCTTCTACAACACGCTGCAGGACCGCGACTGGAACGGCTTCGTCAGCGCCATTCTGTTCTTCTGTGTATTGGCTGCCATCTACACCGTGGTCGCCGTTTATAAGACCTACCTGAATCAATGGCTGCAAATCCGCTGGCGGCGCTGGATGACGCAAACCTATTTGCGGCAATGGCTCAATGCCGCCAATCATTATCGCATGCAACTCGTCGGCGACGCCGCCGACAATCCCGACCAGCGCATTGCCGACGATTTAAAGATGTTCGTTGGCTCTACGCTGACGCTTGGCACCGGCTTGCTGAATGCAATCGTCAGCTTTTGTTCGTTCGTCGTCATTCTGTGGTCGCTCTCCGAGCAGGCGCCGCTGCATCTATTTGGTGGACGGTTCGACATTCCCGGCTATCTGGTGTGGGCGGCAATCATCTACGCCATCATCGGCACCGCGCTCACTCATCTGATCGGCTGGCGCCTCATTCCGCTCAACTTTAAGCAACAACGCTTCGAAGCCGACTTCCGCTTCAATCTCGTGCGCACGCGCGAGAACGCCGAGCAGATTGCAGCGCTCCGCGGCGAGGCGGCCGAGCGCGAACGCCACCTCGATCGCTTCAGCCCCGTGATCGACAACTGGCTTGCAATCATGCGGCGGACGAAGGCCCTCACCTTCTTCACCGCGAGCTATGGGCAGGCGTCCATCATCTTCCCGTACATCGTGGTAAGCCCCGCCTATTTCGCCGGGGCGATGCAGCTCGGCGGCTTGATGCAGACCGGAGCCGCGTTCAGGAGCGTGCAGGAGGCGCTCTCCTATTTCATTGAGTCGTATCGCGATATTGCCGAGTGGCGTGCTGTCGTTGATCGCCTCTCCGGGTTCGAAGCGGCCGTCGAAGCCGGGCATACTTTGGCGCTGACGCCGCCGACTATCGAAGTCGTGCAGCGCAGCGGCCTGCCGTTCGCTGCCAATCGCCTCGACGTTCGGCTGCCGGACGGCGAGCCGTTGGTCGCTGCCGAACATCTCGCATTTCCGGCAGGGGAGCGCGTTCTGGTCACAGGCCCTTCCGGCGCCGGCAAATCGACCCTATTCCGCGCCATTGCTGGCATCTGGCCGTTTGGCTCAGGGCGCGTGACCGTGCCAGCAGACGCCAAAGTCATGCTAGTGCCGCAACGGCCCTATTTTCCCGTGGCGACGCTGGCGACGGCGATTGCGTTTCCGGCAAGAGCCGGCACGTTCGACGATGCCCGTACCGCCGAAGCGCTCCTTGCGGTTGGGCTCCCGCATATGGTCAGACGCCTCGGCGAGGAGGCGCACTGGAACACCGTGCTGTCGCTTGGCCAACAACAGCGCCTGGCGATCGCTCGTGCGCTGCTGCATGCCCCCGACTACCTCTTCCTCGACGAAGCAACAGCGTCGCTCGACGAGGCCGCGGAAGCGGCGCTGTATCGTTTGCTGCAGGAACGGCTCAAGGGGACGGCGATCGTCTCCATCGGCCATCGCTCGACGCTTGGGGCATTCCACCGCCGCCGGATCGAGCTTGAGCCGGAGGCGGCCTTTTATCGCGTGCGCGAAGCGCCGCTGGTTTCCGCAGCCGAGTAATCGAGCACGACAACCGCATGACATTCCGCACCCGATAAGCAGCGGCGCGACGCCTAGTTTTGCGGCTGTCGCTGGCATGTGAATTGCAGCGCTAGCGCCGCGATCCTTACCGACATGCCTGTCAAAACAACGGGCTGCTCGACAACCCATTCAAGAGGATACGACCATGTGCACAGGGGACGATCACACCTGCCCGGATTTTGAGCTTCATCGTCAGAAGCTGCTCGATGACCTCGATGGCGAGCGCCGCAGCTTCCTCAAAAGCGCATTTCTGGCTGGCGGTGGTGCGGCAGCAGCTTGGGCCGGCGCCGCCACGCTTGCGACACCCGCGTCCGCGGAGACCAAGCCGGGCCAGCCGACCTATCATTATCTGCCGGCGAATTCCGATACTGTTCACTGGGGCTATTTCAGCAAGCTGCTCAAGCCGCAGATTGAGGTCGATTCCGGCGATTACATCACCATCGAAGCGGTGACGCATCACGCCGGCGACGACACCGAGCGCATGGTCAAAGGCGATCCCGGACTCGAAAGCATCTATCTGTGGACGAAGGACAAAAAAGGCGTCAATCGCCGCGGTGCCGGCCCGATCGACGGCAAGCTTCTAGGGCGCGGAGCCGGCGAAGGCTTCGGCGTCCATGTCTGTACCGGACCGGTTTATGTCCGCGGCGCCGAGCCGGGCGACATTCTCGAAGTCCGCATCATGGACGTGAAGCCGCGGCCGTGCGCCAACCCGGCCTATGCCGGCAAGTCATTCGGCAGCAACGCTGCGGCGTGGTGGGGCTTCCACTACAACGACCTGCTCACCGAGCCGAAGCCGCGTGAGGTCTGCACAATCTACGAAATCGACACCACCGGGCAGCGCAACTGGGCGCAGGCGGTCTACAATTTCCGCTGGATGCCGCAGACCGACCCGTTCGGCGTCGTTCACAAGATCATCGACTATCCCGGCGTGCCCGTCGACCATTCGAAGGTGCAGGAGACTCACGGCATCCTGAAGAACGTTCGCATTCCCATCCGCCCGCATTTCGGCGTCATGGGCCTGGCGCCCAAGGAGGCCGACATCGTCGATTCGATTCCGCCGGGCTATTTCGGCGGCAACATGGACAATTGGCGCATCGGCAAAGGCGCAACCATGTACTATCCGATCGCGGTGCCGGGCGGCCTGTTCTCGGTCGGCGACTCGCACGCCGCGCAAGGCGATTCCGAGTTGTGCGGCACGGCCATCGAAATGTCGCTGACCGGCACCTTCCAGCTCATCCTGCACAAGAAGGACAAGCTGACCGGTTCGCTCGCCGCGCTGAACTATCCGCTCCTTGAAACCCAGGACGAATGGGTGCTGCACGGCTTTTCCTTCGCCAACTATCTGGAGGAGCTCGGCCCAACTGCGCAACAGGACATCTACAAAAAGTCCTCGATCGACCTGGCGCTGCGCGACGCCTTCCGCAAGATGCGAAGCTTCCTGATGACCACCAAGGGGTTGAGCGAAGACGAAGCGATCTCGTTGATCTCGGTCGCCGTCGACTTCGGCGTCACCCAGGTCGTCGATGGCAATTGGGGCATCCACGCCATCGTCAAAAAGAACCTGTTCGCCGGCACTGCGACAGTCTGAAACGCGACACCGTGAAATAAGAACGGCCGGCGAGTTCCATATGCTCGCCGGCCGTTTCCATGCCGGCCCAACGGGCCGCAGGGCTTCCGGCAAGGTGCGGCGCAGCAGACGCTATTGCCGACCGCAGAGCTCCGTCGTCGCCCTAGCGGCCGGGCGCGTCGGCGACTATCTCACTCATATCAGGCTAGGCGCCTTGTACGCAGCCAAGGAGGTTTGTTCCATGAAAGCAAGTGTCGACGGCCATATTGTCGCGGACAGCAACGAAATCGTCGCCTGCCACGGCTATGACTATTTCCCGCAAAACGCCGTGCGCATGGATTGGCTGGAAAAGACCGAGAAGACCAAGAGCGACCTTGAGTGTCCACACGGCGTGCAATTCTACGACGTGGTCGTGGACGGCAAACGGCACGAGCGCGCCGCATGGTCCTATGAAAAGCCGCGCCCGGAAATGGTGCAGGTCGGCGGCCGTTTCGGCTTCTGGGAGGACGTGGAGGTCGCGTAAGCCGGGTAGCCCGGACTAAGCGGAGCGAAATCCGGGAACGAACAGCGAGGCCGAGCTTTGTCCCCGGGTTTCGCTGCGCTCAACGCAGGCTACTAAGCCGCGGCCTTCTTGCGATTGGCCTCAAGCCGCGTGTCAACCAACGCGACCTCCGCGTCGATCGCCGGATGATGCAGGCCGCGTTGCGCGGCGATGAGCTGCACCAGCTTGTCGGCGCGCTCGATATAGAGGGCGCCATTCTGCAACGCCCGCGCCGGAGAAGCCGGCCGCGTCAATGACTGGGCCGCGGCAGCGTATTTTTCGAACGGCACCATATCCTCCGGCTTGGCGCCAAGCATGACGCACAAATCCACTACGAAATTGTAGACCGAGCGGGCGGTTTCGATATCGCTATGTACCGCCTCCTGGGTGGTGCGGATGCCGTTCTTGGTGACGCAACGATAGTTGCCGGCGAGCAGCATGGCCCATTTGGCGAGCGGCACAAAAATCGAATCATAGACCTTGAGCTTTAGCGGCAGCTCGATCTTGCCTTGGGGCGTATCGAAGCGGATCGCCTCGATCTCGTCCTGCAGGCGCCGGAGCATCGCGGTGTGCTGCTCAGAAGGAAAGCGGGCGACCTTGAAGTTGGTCGGCAGCGTCACTTGCAGCACGTTGACCTTCTCATCCGGCGGCCGGATCGCCTGCGGGTCGGGGCTGCACAGCGTGATGCAGGCCGGATCGAAACTGTTCGAGACGCTGGCGTCGGTATAGGCCGCTTTGAGCGCGTCGGTATCGAGCCCCGCAATGCGCCGCAGATAAGCAAGCGGCGGCATGTTCATGATCGACATGCACGGCACTTTGGCTTGGCCGACGGCATTAAGGAGTTCACGAACGCCGGGCGAGCGATATTGCGGTTCCTGCATCGCAAGGCCGATGAGATCATAGGCCTGCGGATCGACACCGGCGGTCCCGGCGGCGCTGACCCTTCCGGGAAGTTTTCGCGAATCGAGCTCGACCGGCGTCGCGCGGCCGCGAACCGGCAGGCGCACGCGAAAGCCTTCCGCATTGATCAGGTCGGCCTCGGCCGGCAGGCATACGAGCTTGATGTTATGACCGCCGAACAGGAGTTTCGACGCGAGCAGTGAGCCGTAGGACGCGCCGAGGATCAGGATGTTGTAAGGCGCCGCCATCGCACTCCCCCGCACTGCGCTATCGCCCGTTAGCGCCCACGCTCAGGCCGTGAGCTGAACGCTATCGCCGTTCATTCGCCACGGATGCTAGGGGCCCAGCCCTGACCGCGCAATGCGGCCATGCCGCGGTGCAGCAGGAACCGAAGCTAATGCTGAGGAAGGCCGCCGCTGAAGCTTTCCGGATATCGCCAGCGGCCGCGATCTGCGTCGCGGCCGCGCCCCGTCTCGGCTTCTTGCAGGCAAGCAAGAACGACTAGGTGTGGTCACCACCAAAGCCGCTAACAGGCGGCGTCCAGGCCGGCGCAGGCGAAGGCTCCGCCGCCGGGGCTGGCGCCGGCATCGCTGGCTTTTTCGCCGGTGCCTTGCGCTTCGGAGCAGCCTTTTTCGCGACTTTTTTCGGCGCCTTCTTGGCCGACTTCTTGGCCGCCGATTTTACTGTTTTCTTCTTTTTGCGGGCCGGCGCCGCCTTTTTCTTCCCGGATTTCTTCTTCGCCTTAGACTTCTTTGCCATGATCAGTCCTCCCGATCGGTGCTGCAAATAACGTAATCTGATCGGTCCTATGCAGGACCGGGTTCACGCCACAATAACGACCGAGCCCCCATTCAGCTCGCGGCCGCAGACGGGTGCACCGCCGCTTGCGGCCCATGCTCCCGAAGTGCGGGCGGACATGGCCCGCCGGTGGCCCAGTCGATCAACTCGACCGTATGAACGACCGGCAGCTTGGTGCCCGCAGCGATCTGCGTGATGCAGCCAATATTTCCTGCCGCGATCACATCAGCTCGCAATCTCTCGATAGTCCCGACTTTGCGATCGCGCAACCTCCTTGCGATATCAGATTGCAGAATATTGTAGGTACCGGCGGAGCCACAGCACAAATGGCCGTCCGGAACGTCTCTCACTTCGAAGCCTAAACGCCCCAGTAAGTCCTTTGGTTGGCGCGTTACACGCTGTCCATGCTGAAGCGAACAAGCCGAATGATAAGCAACGACCAGTCCTGGCGCGGCCTCGCCGGGTATGAGCGGCAAGGTCGCAAGATATTCGCTGATGTCCTTGGCAAGGCCTGCCACCTTTGCTGCCGCCCGCGCATAGACCGAATCGGCACGGAGCATGAAGCCATAATCCTTCACCGTCGTGCCGCAGCCGGAGGTCGTGATCACGATGGCATCGAGCGCTTCGATCGCCGTCCACGCGTCGATGTTGGCCCGTGCCTGGGCGAGCGCCTGCTCTTCGCGGCCCAGGTGATGGACAAGTGACCCGCAGCAGCCTGCGCCCTCGGCGAGGACGACTTCGATGCCAAGCCGTGTCAGTAGCCGAACTGCCGAGGCGTTGATCTGCGGCGCCAACACATCATTGACGCAGCCGGCGAGCAGCGCCACGCGCCCCTGCTTCGGTCCAACGGCCTTGAAGGTCGTTGGCGCCAACGGGCGGTCAGGCCAGTGCGGCGGCGCCAGCCGCAGCATCGTGGCAACCTGCGTGAGGCCTATTGCCTCGGCAAGCAGGGCGAACGGTTTGCCGGCCAGCGCCGCGGCTAACGCCAGCCGGAAGCGCTGTGGATAAGGCAACAAGTTAGCCAGCACCGCCCGCACCAAGCGTTCGATCATGGGCCGCCGGTAGGTCTTCTCGATGTGCGCGCGGGCATGGTCGACCAGGTGCATGTAGTGCACGCCCGACGGACAGGTGGTCATGCAGGCGAGGCACGATAGGCAGCGATCGATATGCAGCGCGACTTCGGACGTCGCCGGGCGGTCGTGCTCCAGCATGTCCTTGATGAGGTAGATGCGACCGCGCGGCGAATCGAGCTCGTTGCCATCCAACACGTAGGTCGGACACGTTGCGGTGCAAAAGCCGCAGTGCACGCACGCCCGCAGAATCTTCTCCGATTCGGCGATCTGCGGATCGGCGAGCTGCGCCAGGGTGAAGGAGGTCTGCATGCTAAACGCCCGCCCACATGCGGCCGGCATTGAGCACGCCGCGCGGATCAAAGCTGTCCCGCACCCGCTTGCTCAACGCCGCCAGCGCCGGAGGCTGCGGCTCGAATACCTCGACCGCGGCGCGGACCGCCGCGGGCGCGCGGATCAAGGTGGCATGGCCGCCGATGGCGGCGAGAGTCAGGCGCACCAAGCGTGCATGCGCGTGGTCGGCCGCGGGCAATGCCGCCCAGACGAGGCCACCGGCCCAATCGTACAGGACCTCTGCCTCGGCACGTCCGGTCAGAGCAAGGCCGAGCTCGGCGCCGCGCGAGGGCGTGGTCGAAATGCGCCAGAGATCGCGCCCGCCCGCGGGGCCAGCCGCAGCGAACGGCGTCACATCGCGAATCGCGCGCCAGAACGCCCGCGAGACCGCCTCGCCGAGCGTGCCGGAACTGCCGTAAGGAGCGGCGAGCTTTTCCATCACGGCTTTGCGATGGGCAACCGAAGGCGCCACACCCTCGAGGCGGAACGCCGTTACGGCGCCGCGGGCGGCGGCGATCTCGGCAATCCGGACGGCGAGCGGCGCGGGCACGTGCGCGGCCGCCGACGCATCGGCAAACGAGCCCGTGACGGCAGCCATCAGCTTTCCGGCGCGGGTATCGTCCAGGTCGAAAATCAGCACCGTTTCCTCGGTTTCGGCCCGCGGCAGCGTCTTGATGGTGATGTCGGTCATGGCGGCGAGTGTGCCCCACGATCCGGCCAACAGCTTGCAAAGATCATAGCCGGTGACGTTCTTGACGACACGCCCACCCGATTTGAAAGTCTCGCCGCGCCCGGACACCGCGTGCACGCCCAGGAAATGGTCACGCGCGGCGCCGGCCTTGATGCGCCGTGGACCGGAAAGATTGGCGGCAAGTGCGCCGCCAATCGTGCCCGCGCCAGGTGCGCCGCCGAGCAACGGCCCATAATCCATCGGCTCGAACGCTAGCTCCTGGCCGTTCGTCGCCACCAGCGCTTCGATTTCGGCAAGCGGCGTGGCGGACTTCGCCGACAGCACCAGCTCCGCCGGTTCGTAAAGGGTGACCCCGGACAGCGCCGAAAGGTCGAGCGTCGCGTCCCACTGCGCCGCGCGGCCGATCGCGCGCTTGCTGCCGCGGCCGACGATTTCCAACGTCTTGCCGCCGGCAAGCGCCCAATTGACGGCTTGCTCGACCTCCGCCGCGTCGCGCGGTTTGACGGTATCGGTCATGCGCGCGGCGCGTCAAAACCGCGGCAAATCCGGGAACGCCACGCGCCCCGCATGGACGTGCATACGGCCGAGCTCGGCACAGCGGTGCAGCGTCGGAAACACCTTGCCCGGATTCAGGAGCCCGTTTTCGTCAAAGGCGCATTTGAGCCGCTGCTGCTGATTGAGATCGGTCTCGGAAAACATCACCGGCATCAGATCGCGCTTTTCCACGCCGACTCCATGCTCACCGGTCAGCACGCCCCCGACCTCGACACAAAGCCGCAGAATGTCGGCGCCGAATTGCTCGGCCCGATCGAGCTCGCCGGGCTTATTGGCATCGTAAAGGATCAGCGGATGCAGGTTGCCGTCACCGGCATGAAAGACGTTGGCGACCCGCAGCCCGTATTTGACCGACATATCCTGCATGCGCCGCAGCACCAGCGGCAATTGCGCCCGCGGGATGGTGCCGTCCATGCAGTAATAATCGGGCGATATGCGTCCGACCGCCGGAAATGCGGCCTTGCGGCCGGCCCAGAACAACAGCCGTTCGTCCTCAGAATTGGAAAGGCGACAGGTCACGGCGCCGCAGGCGCGCGCAATGTCCTGCACCCGATCCAGCAAATAGTCGACTTCGGCGCGCGGCCCGTCGAGCTCGACGATCAACAGGGCTTCGACATCGAGCGGATATCCGGCATGGACGAATTCCTCGGCCGCTTTGATGGCCGGCCGGTCCATCATCTCCATGCCGCCGGGAATGATGCCGGCGCCGATGATGCGGGCGACGCACTCGCCGCCGTCCTCCGACTTCGAGAAGCCGATCAAGGCCGCGCGGGCGGATTCCGGCTTCTTGAGAATGCGCACCGTCACTTCGGTGACGACGCCAAGAAGACCCTCGGAGCCGGTGACGACGCCGAGCAGATCATAGCCGGCGGCATCAAGATGGCTGCCGCCAAGCCGGACCACCTCACCGCTCATCAGCACCAGCTCGCAGCCGAGCACATTGTTGGTGGTGACGCCGTATTTGAGACAATGCACGCCGCCGGAGTTTTCCGCGACGTTGCCGCCGATAGTGCAGGCGATCTGCGACGACGGGTCCGGCGCATAGTAGAAGCCGGCGTGTTCCACCGCCTGCGAGACCGCGAGATTGGTAACGCCGGGTTCCACCACGGCGACGCGGTTGTCGAAATCGATGGCCCGGATGCGCTTGAACTTGGCCATGCCCAGCAGAACGCCGTCGCCAAGCGGCAGCGCGCCGCCTGACAGCGAGGTTCCTGCGCCGCGCGGCACGACCTTGATGCGTTCGCGGTGGCAATAGGCAAGGACGGTCGAAACCTGCTCGGTCGTCTCCGGCAGCACCACCACCATCGGAAGTCCCCGATAGGCGGTCAGGCCATCGCTCTCATAGGGCCGCATCGCGTCCTCGGACGAGATGACCCCCTCGCCCGGCACGATGCGCCTGAGCGCCGCGACGATCTCCGCGCGGCGCGCCAATACGGCGCCATCGAGTTCCGGCATCGCAACGGTCATTCGAGTTTCTCCCGGCGTTTCCGCCATGTTCCAGCGCGCATTATAACGGGAAAAGGCCGACGCTTACCGCGTCACTATTGCAGTTGGCGGACCTCATGTGTTGCTGAATAGCATCATTGCGATGAAATCCGGCGGGCCATCAGTTCCACACTGGCGCGGGGCCGGTTTTCATTTATTCTAATTTAACCCCCGAACAATCGCGGCTTCGTCGCCGAACGCTCATTTGTGCGTACGGCGACCAGCGGATGGCCAACGATGCTGGGCGGTCGTCTCAGTCGTCACGGCGGGTTTGTCGGCGCGGTAGCGGCTGTAATCCTTGCTGCGCTCCTCACAACCATGCACGCGCCACCGGCCAAGGCGCTGCCAAGCTACGCGCGGCAGACCGGCCAGCCCTGCGGCACTTGTCATACCGATTTTGCCGGCCTTACCCCATACGGCCGCCTTTTCAAGATTCAAGGCTACACGGCGGGCGGCGGCGCTTACCGCTCTACGCTGTTTCCTGACTCTTGGGATTCCGGCAGAGGCCCCTACGTACCGCCGCTCCTAGCCAAGGCCATTGCAGCTGAGAATTCCGCCAGCACCTCGCTCAGCGACGACCCGAAGCCTTATGTGCCGCCGCTCGCGGCAATGGCGATCGTTGGTTTTACCAATACGCAAGCGCCGCTAGCTCCGCCAACGGCCCCATACAACGGCAACAACAACGTTGTGGTATCGCCCGTAAGCTTCTTCTACGGCGGGGCGATCACTGATCATATCGGCGCGTTTCAGCAGGTTACCTGGAATGCACCGCCAGCCGGAGGTTTCGGCACCGATCCGTTCGCCGCCCATACGTGGACCTGGGACAATACGGACGTCCGCTTCGCCAACTCGACGTGGTTCGGCCCGTTCAACGTCACCTACGGCATTACCGCCAACAACAATCCGACCGTTCAGGACCCTTGGAATACCACGCCGGCCTGGGCCTTCCCCTACGCGGTCTCCACGCTCGGGAACGGATTCGGGCCAACCCCGATCATTGACGGCGCCTTTGCGGCTCACGTTGCCAGCGCGGGCGCGTACGTGTTTATCAACGACGCGCTTTATCTTGAAGCCACGGTATACACCACGCTCAGTCCCAACGCGCAGAACAGTCTGGGCACCGATCCGTTCAATGCGCCCGGGCTTTTCGATGCCGCCCCCTACTGGCGCCTGGCCTACGAGCCGCATTGGGGCAATCACTGGCTCGAAGTCGGAACCTTCGGCATGATCGCCAACGTTCATCCTTGGGCCGCGCCGGGGACGCCTGTCACCGCGACGTTTCCGCAAACCGACAACTATACCGATGTCGGCTTCGATACCCAGTACCAGTATCAGGGTAACAATTTCTGGATCACGCTGCGCGGCTCATACATTCACGAACTTCAGAATCTGAACGCCAGTTTCGCCAACGGACTTTCGTTCAACCCGAACAACACCCTGAATGAAGCGCGCGCTTATGCGTCGCTCGCCTACGGCAACAACAACCGCGTCGTGCTCACTGGCCAATATTTCAGCAGCTGGGGGACCCCCGACGCGGTTCTGTTCGCCACCAACACTAATTTCAGTCCGAACACCAACGGCTGGATCGCCGAGATCGCCTACATTCCCTTCATCAGCAGCCAAGCGCCAGGATGGCCGTGGTTCAACATGCGGCTTGGACTGCAATACACCTGGTACACCGAATTCGCCGGCACCACCGCGGGCGCCAGCGCCAATAACACGCTCTTCCTCTACGCATGGTTCGCGATGTAGCCGGCATCTTGAGGTCCGTCATGAAACTAACACTGCTTGCAGCCGCTGCGTTCTCACTAGCAACCGCTTCCGCGTTCGGCGCCGACCTCGAAGTGCCGCTGAAGGTGCCGCCTGCGCCTCCGCTTTTCACATGGACGGGGTGCTATGGGGGCGCCCAAGCCGGCGGCGGCTTCGGGCAAAAGGACCTCAACGATTCCGCCGGCATCGTTTCTGCGATCAGTGGCTTCACTTCTGCCAATTTGAACGTCACCGGTTACATGCTTGGCGGCCAAATCGGATGCGACTATCAATTCGCGCCCCATTGGGTGGTCGGCGTTGAAGGCGCAGCATCGGGCGGAAATATCGGCGGCAGCATCGGCGTCGCCACGCCCGGCCTTCCGGGCGACAGCGCAACGTTCAAGGAAACGACCGATCTGCTGACCAGCGCCACCGCACGCTTCGGCTATGCATGGAACAATTGGTTGGTCTACGGCAAAGGCGGCGCCGCCTGGGCGAGTGACCGCTACAGCGCATTCGACGCGATGGCGACCTACGATTTCGAAGGATTGGAGACCAGATTTGGCTGGACTGCCGGCGCCGGCGTTGAGTGGGCATTCTCGGACATCTGGTCGGTCAAATTGGAATACGACTATTACGGTTTCGGTTCGCGCGGCGTGCCGTTCATCGACAATGTCAGCGGCACTGTCGGTCCCTTGGACATCAAGCAGAACATTCAGATTGTGAAAATCGGCTTCAATTTTCATCCTTTCACAGGATGGGCCGGCATGCCGCTCGGGTGGTGAGAAACGATGAACTTTAGGCGTGTTCAGCGCACGACGTTGCGCGGACTGCAGCACCGTCTGGTCCCGGCCGTCGGTACGGCAGCGGTATTGCACTCGCTGACATTCGCATTTGTTCTCGCTGGGGCGGCGTCCGCCGAGCCTGCCGACAAGGCCGCCGTGTCGCCGCGCGAACTTCAAGGAAAAATCGCTTATTGCGAAAATTGTCACGGCGTCTCGGGGCGAGGCTTCCACGGCTATTACCCGATCCCGCGGCTTGCGGGGCAGCAACCGGATTATGTGAAAAATCAGCTACAGGCCTTCATCGAGCGTAGGCGGACCAACAACATCATGTTCAATGTTGCCCACGTCCTCAGCCCGGCGATGTTGGACGCTCTCACGACAAGCTTCCACAACCTCGATCCCAAGCCATTGCTCGGTCGCACTCCTAAGGACCTCGTTGCAGCCGGGAGGAAGATCTATGAAGAGGGATTACCGAATTCCGACATTCCGCCTTGCGCCTCCTGCCACGGTCCGGAAGCCAAAGGCGACGGACAATTTCCGCGCTTGGCCGGTCAGCTTAGCGACTACGTCTTCAACAAACTGACCAATTGGACACAAGAGCGGGGTCAGAAGCCGGCTCAGCCGGATGCTTCAGCTATCATGCAACCGATCGCGCACAGCTTGAATGAACAACAGATCAAGGCCGTCGCTGCCTATGTCAACAATCTGGAGTGAAGACTTTTCGGGTCGCTCAGAACCATGAAACGCGCCGGAGCACATCAGGGTCGGCTCGCTGCAGCGTTAGGCTTGCAGGTCGCGCTGTGCGTCGTCGCGCTTTCGCCGGCAGAGCACGCAAATGGCGCGGAGGGCGGGACCGCCGCCGGCGGCGAGGTCGCGGCCAAGATGGCTTACTGCCAGGACTGTCACGGGCCATTGGGGCAAGGCTATCACGGATATTTTCCGATGCCGCGCCTGGCCGGACAGCAACCCGAGTATTTGAAAAATCAGCTGCAGGCCTTCGTCGAGCACCGGCGGACCAACAATATCATGTTTAATGTGGCGCACGCATTGAGTCCGGCAATGATCTCCGCTCTAGCCGCCGATTTTCGGGCCCTCAATCCGAGACCGCTGGGCGGCGGGCCGAGAAGCCTCGTGGCCGCTGGACAAAGAATCTTTCAGGACGGCGTCCCAGACGCCAATGTCGCGGCTTGCGCGGCCTGCCATGGCCCCGACGCTCAGGGCAGTGGCGAAATTCCGCGCCTGGCCGGTCAACTTCACGACTACACCGTCAACAAGTTGACGAACTGGAGCAGTGAGCGGGGCCAAAATCCGTCCCAACCCGACACGTCGGCCGTCATGTCTCCGGTGGCGCACAGTCTGACCAGATCGCAAGTCGAAGCGGTTGCCGCTTATCTCAGCTATTTGAAGTGACGCCGATGGGATGCATCAAAATCAAGATAGCGGCCGTGGCATTCGCCTCCATGACCCTCTCGGCGTTGGCCGGCCATGCGGAAAGCCTCGCCATCCGCAATTGCACTTGGTGCCACGGCGGATCGGCGCAAGGATATACGCCGGCACCGCGCTTAGCTGGGCAACGGGCCCGCTATATCGAGCAGCAGCTTGTCAGCTTTGGCGAGCACACGCGCGACAGTCCGTTCTCAAGACAATACATGTGGGGCGCTTCTGCGAATCTCAGCCCGTACACGATTCGCGACTTGGCGCTCTATTTTTCACAACTGCCGCGCCGGCCGGCCAATGACGGCGACAGAGAACTCGCGGCCGGAGGCGAGGCCATCTATCAGCGGGGTATGCCGGAGGCCAACGTGGCAGCCTGTGTGGCCTGCCACGGTCCTAATGCCGAGGGAGTTGGGGAGATTCCCAGGCTGGGAGGCTTGGCGTACACATACTTGAAAAGAAGACTCGTGCAGTGGGCCGAAGGCTACCCGGCAGCGTTGCAACACCCGATGCCGCACATTGCCGGCAATCTGTCGCGTACCCAAATCGAAGAACTGGCCTCGTATCTCAGCTTCCTCAAATAACCTGGGCACGGCGTAGCGGCGAATTGGCCGGTTGACACGTTACTCTCGGCCCGCTTGAACGGCTGGGCGAATTGTACTGGCTGTCACAATTGGCGGCGAGGGTGCCGGAGGCGCTGCCGCTGTTGTCAAAAACGCAAGGGGGAACATGATGGTGAGAACGCTGATCGCGGCCGCCACGCTGATCGTCGTGTCGGCCGGGGCAACGTTTGCCCAAGACGTCGAAAAGGGCGCGAGCGTGTTCAAGAGATGCGGCATCTGCCACAAGATCGGCCCCGGCGCGACCAATCTGGTCGGCCCGGAACTCAACGGGCTTGACGGCCGCAAGGCCGGCAGCGTCCCGGGCTTCTCTTATTCCGAGGCCAACAAGAACTCGGGCATTGTCTGGGACGAAGCCACCTTCAAGGAATATATCCGAGACCCGAGGGCCAAAATCCCCAACACCAAAATGATATTCGCCGGCATCAAGAACGAGCAGGAGATCAACGACCTCTGGGCTTACGTCAAGCAATTCGACGCCGAGGGCAATATCAAGAAATAGTGGGCGCCGGCATCCTTGATCTGACGCAAACCTGGCCGACGCCGCGCGTGAAATAATTTTCGTATTGATCCTGCTGACCATAGGACGTGCCAGATGATCAAGGATATCGTCGTCAATCTTAGCGTCGGGGAGAAGGCGAGCCCGGCCGGCGATTATGCGGTTTCGGTCGCTGCGGCGTTCGACGCTCACCTCGCCGGAATAGCGTTCCTTTACGATCCGATCGTTCCGGTGTCCGGCGCGGGATACATACCGGCTGAAGTCATCGAGACCCAGGAGCGCGACAACGAGGCGGCGACCAAAGCGGCGCTTGAGCGTTTCACCGCGGCAAGCGCCCGCGCCGGCGTGACTGCCGAACCGCTCACGCTGAGCGCCAGCTTTGCCGGGGTCGGCGAGCAATTCGGCCGCATCGCGCGGCGCTTCGATCTGTCCATCGTCGGACAAGCGGAGCCGGAGACGAGCGGTGTCGAGGAAATCATCGCCGAATCCGCGTTGTTCGAATCCGGCCGGCCGGTGATCATTGTTCCCTATATCCAAAAGGGGCCGCTCAAGCTCGACCGCGTCATGGTGTGCTGGGACGGCAGCCGGACGGCGACGCGCGCCATCGCCGACGCCATGCCGCTTCTGCACCGTTCCGGACGCGTCGAGGTCGTCATCGTCGCCAATGAGCGCGGCAAAAAGGACGAGATCGAGGGCGCCGACATGGGCGCGCACCTGGCGCGGCACGGCCTCAATGTGGAGGTCAATCGCACCGCGCTGGGCGATATCGACGTGGCTGACGTGATCCTGTCGCATGCGGCCGACGCCGGCTCTGATTTCATCGTCATGGGCGGCTACGGCCACTCACGCCTGCGCGAGTTCGTGCTCGGCGGCGTCACCCGCAGCATCATGCGCACGATGACCGCCCCGGTGCTAATGTCGCATTGAGCAAGCAGGGCCGCGAGCGCCCGGATCGTGGCCGCGACGCGATAAGCAGCAAACGCGACAAAATAAAGCAAAATATCGTTGCGCCCGTCGTTGACGCGCGAACGCGCGCCATGTCACGTTTTCCTCGACCCTGGTCACCCCGTCCCCCTTCGCCCGGTTTCGCCGGAAACCGTTCGTTGGGGTAACGCCCGGCGAGGCACAAACACCAAAGACGGAGGGTCGCGGAGGATGAATGTCGCATGGCGCGTCAAGCGGCATGACCGATATCCCGTTGCATACGGCCGGCAGCAGCGCGACCTCGCCGCTGTTGGAAATTGCCCGCCTGGCGATGCATTTTGGCGGCATCGTCGCGCTTGATGACGTCACGTTCTCGGTCGCCGAGGGCCGCATCGTCGGTTTGATCGGACCTAACGGCGCCGGCAAAACCACGTTGTTCAATTGCCTCAGCCGGCTCTACCGGCCGGCGCAGGGCGACATCCGCCTCAGCGGACATTCATTGCGGCGCTGCGCGCCGGCGGACATCGCGGCGCTCGGGATCGGTCGCACCTTCCAGGCCTCGACGCTGTTTGCGTCCATGTCGGTGCTCGATAACGTCAAAGTCGGGGCGCACGCGCGCGGTCATCAGGGTCCATTGACCGACGCCTTCACGCGGCCATCGGCGCGCAGCGAGGAACGGGAATTTGACGAGATCGCACGCGCCATGCTGGCCTTTGTCGGGCTGGAAGGCATGGCCAACCGGCCGGCTACCAGCCTGTCGCTCGGCGCACGCAAACGCGTCGAACTGGCGCGCGCGCTCGCCGGCAAGCCCGTATTGCTGCTGCTCGACGAACCCGCCGGCGGGCTCAATCACCAGGAGGTCCTCGACCTCGGCGCCTTGATCCGCACCATCCGCGATCGGCTGGGGATCACTGTGCTTCTGGTCGAGCACCATATGGGCCTGGTGATGAGCCTGTCGGATCAGGTCGTGGTGCTCAATTTCGGCCGCGTTATCGCCGATGGTCCGCCCGATGAAGTCCGCAACAACCCGGCCGTTACCGAGGCCTATCTGGGGCCGCGGCACTGATGGCGTCGATCCTAGAGCTGCGTGCGGTAAAAGCCTTTTACGGCCAGTCGGAGGTCGTGCACGGCATCGACGTCGCGGTCGAGGAAGGCGGCATGACCGTGCTGCTCGGCGCCAACGGCGCCGGCAAGACCACGACACTACGCGCGATCTGCGGCATGGTCCGCACCGAAGGCGAAATCCTGTTCGCCGGAAAAAGGCTCCATCGCCGCGCGACCGAGGACGTTGCCGGTATCGGCGTCGCCCATGTGCCGGAAGGGCGCGGCACCTTCATCGGCCTGACGGTAGAAGAAAACCTAAGGCTCGGCGGCTACACCCGCCCGCGCAATGCGCACGCCAACATGCAGCGCATGTTCGGCTATTTTCCGATCCTCGCCGAGCGGCGCCGCCAGCAGGGTGGCGCGCTGTCGGGCGGTGAGCAACAGATGCTCGCGATCGCCCGAGCTCTGATGATGGAACCGCGGCTCTTGGTACTCGACGAACCGTCGTTCGGGCTGGCGCCGCGCATCGTCGACGACATTTTCAAGATCATCGCGCAGATACAAAAGCAGGAACGCGTCAGCGTGCTCCTGGTTGAGCAGAACGCCAACCTGGCGTTGGAACTGGCGGATCACGCCTATCTGCTCGAAACCGGCTATGTGGTCGCGTCCGGACGCGCCAAAACGCTCGCCGACGATCCGCAGATCCGCCGCGCCTATCTGGGTTACTGACGGAACAGCGATGCACGAGTTCCTGCAACAGGTGTTCTCGGGGCTGGCGGCCGGCGCCATCTACGCAAGCGTCGCGCTGGCGCTGGTGATGATCTACCGCTCGACTGATCTCGTGAACTTCGCGCAAGGCGAAATGGCGATGTTCTCGACCTACATCGCCTGGACGCTGGTGAATGCCGGTCTGCCGTTCTGGGCGGCGTTCGCGATCACTCTGGTCGCTTCGTTCGTCGGCGGCATGGTGATCGAGCGCGTCGTGATCCGGCCCGTGGAAAATGCTCCGGTGCTGGCCGCGGTAATCGTCACCATCGCGCTGCTCCTGATCTTCAATTCGCTGGCGGGGTGGCTCTACTCCTACACCGTTCAAGACTTTCCAAGCCCCTTCCCCGACCGGCCGCTGCTTCATTCACTGCTCACCACCCGCGACCTCGGCGTGATCGCGGTGACGCTGATCATGCTGGTGCTGCTGTTCCTCTTCTTCCGCTTCACGTCGACCGGATTGGCGATGCGCGCAGCCGCGCAAAATCCGGCCTCGGCGCGGCTATGCGGAATTCCGGTCGGCCGGATGCTGGCGATCGGCTGGGGCTTGGCGGCGGCGATCGGTGCGACCGCGGGCATCATGGTGGCGCCGGTATTGTTCCTCGACCCCAACATGATGGGCGGCGTGCTGCTCTACGCGTTCGCCGGCGCTCTCCTTGGCGGCATCACCAGCCCGGTGGGCGCCGTGGTCGGCGGCCTGATCGTCGGCGTCACCGAAAATCTGGTCGGCACCTATCTGATCGCCAGCCAACTGAAACTGACGGTAGCGCTGGCGCTGATCATCCTCGTGCTGGTGTTTCGACCGAACGGCCTGTTCGGTACCGCCATCGTGCGCCGGGTGTGAGATGGAGAAAAGCGTCTCCGCCCTCGTTCCCGAGCCGGTTGCCGCCGAACGTTATGGCGGACTAACGGCCAGCGCATGGCGCTCGATTGGCGTGGCCGCGATGATCGCAGTGGCGATCGCGCTGCCGTTTCTGGTCGGCAAGTATCGCGTGTTCGAGCTGACGCTGGTCATGATCTACGCGATCGCCGTGCTCGGCCTCAACATCCTCACCGGCTACAACGGCCAGATATCGCTCGGCCATGGCGGGTTTTTCGCCGCCGGCGCCTATACCGCCGCCATTTTGATGCATCGTTATGGCGTGCCTTATTGGGCGACGTTACCGCCAGCCGGATTGATTTGCTTTGTGCTTGGCGTTCTGTTCGGGCTGCCGGCATTGCGCTTCGAGGGCCCCTATCTCGCGCTGGTCACACTGGCGATGGCGCTGGCGACGCCGCAATTGTTGAAATATTTCGACACCTGGACGGGCGGCCAGCAGGGCATCAATTTGGTCAAACCGACAGCGCCGTTTGGTCTAGGCCTCAATCAAGATCAGTGGCTTTATTTGATCGTTCTCCTGGCGCTGCTGATCGCCATCCGCGTCGCCGCCAATATGCTCAACGGCCGCACCGGACGAGCCTGGGTCGCCATCCGCGACCATCCGATTGCCGCCGCGGCCATGGGCATCGACACGGCCCGGTACAAAACACTTGCCTTCGGCACCAGTACGCTGTTCACCGGCGTCGCCGGAGCGCTGTCCGCTATTGTTATCGGCTATGTGTCGCCCGAGAGTTATAGCCTGTTTCTGTCAGTTTCGTTTCTGGTAGGCTCGGCGATCGGCGGCATTGCGACGATTGGCGGCGCGATCGTCGGTGGATTTTTCATCCAGTTCGTGCCCAATTTCGCCAATGACATTTCCGACGCGGCCCCATGGGCGATCTACGGGCTGGCGATGCTGTTGTGCACCTATGCGATGCCGCACGGTGCGGTCGGCACGCTTGGACCGTTGTTCATCCGGTTGACACGGCGACTTTGGCCGCAACGTACGACGTAACGCAACGAGAAACGCCAGCAGGGAGGACGTCATGACAATGAAGCGGATCAGCGTGACCGGACTGTCAGCAGCCGGCCTCGTATTTGCCACCGCACTGGCCTTCGCCGCAGGCCAATACGGACCGGGCGCCAGCGATACCGAAATCAAGATCGGCAACACAATGCCTTACAGCGGCCCGGCCTCGGCCTACGGCATCATCGGCAAGACCGAGGCCGCCTACTTCGCCATGATCAACGAGCAAGGCGGCATCAACGGCCGCAGGATCAATTTTATCAGCCGCGACGACAGCTACAGCCCGCCGAAGACCGTCGAGCAAGTACGCCAGTTGGTCGAGCAGGACCAGGTGCTGTTCCTGTTCAGCACGCTGGGCACGCCGACCAATGTCGCGATCCACAGCTACCTGAATGACAACAAGGTGCCGCAATTATTCGTCGCGACCGGCGCCGACCAATGGAACAATCCCAAGCGCTTTCCCTGGACGATGGGTTTGATACCGAGCTACGGGGTCGAAGCCCACATCTACGCGCATTACATCCTCAAGAACGTGCCTAACGCGAAAATCGCCGTGCTCTATCAGAACGACGATTTCGGCAAGGATTATCTGAACGGCCTGCGTGACGGCCTGGGCGACAAGGCAGCGAAAATGATCGTCGCCACGCAGTCCTATGAAACCACCGATCCGACTGTGGATTCGCAAGTCGCGTCCTTGCAGGCGAGCGGCGCCGATGTGCTGGTGACTGCCGCCATTCCCAAATTCGCCGCGCAGACGATCCGCAAGGTTTACGATATCGGCTGGAAGCCGACGCATTTCCTCAGCTCGGTGTCGAATTCAGTCGGGACGGTGATGAAGTCCGCGGGATTCGAGAAAGCCACCGGCATCATTTCGGCGGCCTTCGCCAAGGATCCAACCGACCCGCAATGGGCCGACACGCCCGAATACAAGGAATGGCTGGCCTTCATGAAGAAATACAATGCGTCGGCCAATCTCGGCGACGTCCAGGGCGCCATCGGTTATACGTACGCGCAGACGCTGATCGTTGTGCTCAAGGCGTGCGGCGGCAACCTCACCCGCGACAACGTCATGAAGCAGGCAGCCAGCCTGCATGACGTGGCAATGCCGATGCTCTTGCCCGGCATCGCGCTTTCGACCAGCCCGACCGATTTCGCGCCGATCAAGCAGATGCAGCTGGAAAGGTTCGACGGCACCACCTGGAAGCTGTTCGGCGACGTGATCTCGGCGTCCGGCAGCTGAGATTTTCCGAACAGACGCTGGGGCGAGTGTCATGACAGGCAAACGCACGGTCGCGACAGGCTTGCTTGCTGCCAATCTCGTTCTCGGCGGCGGATTGGCCTTTGCGGGACAATACGGACCCGGCGCCAGCGACACCGAGATCAAGATCGGCAATACCATGCCGTATAGCGGCCCGGCTTCGGGCTACAGCGCCATCGGCCGGTCGCTTGGCGCCTATTTCGCCATGATTAACGAGCAAGGCGGCATCAACGGCCGCAAGATCAACTTCATCAGCCGCGACGACAGCTATAGCCCGCCGAAGACGGTCGATCAGGTGCGCAAGCTGGTCGAGCAAGATCAGGTGCTGTTCTTGTTCCAGACGCTCGGCACGCCGCCCAATCTCGCGATCCGCGGCTACCTCAACGAAAACAAGGTACCGCAGCTTTTCGTCGGCTCAGGCGCCGATCAGTGGAATGATCCGAAGCGCTATCCGTGGACCATGGGTTGGCAACCCAGCTACGGTGCCGAGGCGCGGATCTACGGGCGTTACATCCTGCAGACGCTGCCCGACGCCAAGATCGCGGTGCTCTATCAGAACGACGATTTCGGCAAGGACTACCTCAATGGGCTTCGCGCCGCGCTCCGGGAAAAAGCCGGCGCCATGATCGTTGCTACGCAGTCCTACGAAACCACCGATCCGACTGTCGATTCACAAATCGTTACACTGCAGGCGAGCGGCGCCAACGTTCTTCTGACCGCGGCGATTCCAAAATTTACGACACTGGCGATCCGCAAGGTCTACGACGTCGGCTGGCGGCCGGCGAATTTCCTCAACTCGGTTTCGACGTCGGTCGCCTCAGTGATGAAACCCGCCGGCCTCGAGAAAGGTATCGGCATCGTTTCCGCGGCCTACACCAAAGATCCTACCGACCCGCAATGGCAAGACACGCCGGAATACAAGGATTGGTTGTTGTGGATGAAGAAATATAATGCGTCGGGCAATGTCAGCGACGCCTTCAACGTCTACGGCTACACGACGGCGCAGACCATGGTCGCGGTGCTCAAGGCGAGCGGCGACAATCTCACCCGCGAGAACGTGATGAGGCAGGCGGCAAGCCTGCATGATTTGAAGCTGCCAATGCTGCTACCAGGCATTACCATCTCGACCAGCACTGTCGACTACGCCCCAATCAAACAGATGCAGCTGCAGAAATTTGACGGCAATAGCTGGAAACTGTTCGGCGAGGTGATTTCGGGATCAGGCAACTAACGGCGACGCTGCTGGACAACATCGGCACACGTGAAAGAAGCATGCGACAGGAATGAGGAGGATGACATGACAAGAAGACGAATCACCGCATCGGCAGTGGCCACCGCCGCTTTCGTTCTAGCCGGCGGGCTGGCTCTGGCCGCCGGCCAATACGGACCCGGCGCCAGCGACACCGAGATCAAGCTCGGCAACACAATGCCTTACAGCGGCGGCGCTTCGGCCTACGGCGCCATCGGCAAGGCGGAGGCCGGCTATTTCAACATGATCAACGAGCAGGGCGGCATCAACGGCCGCAAGATCAACTTCATCACGCGCGACGACGGCTATAGCCCGCCGAAAACGGTGGAACTGGTGCGCAAGATGGTCGAGGAAGACCAAGTGCTGGCGTTGTTCAACACGCTCGGCACGCCGCCCAACACGGCGATTCAGGGATATGCGAACGACAACAAAGTGCCCCAGCTCTTCGTTGCTACGGGCGCCGACAAATGGAACGATCCGAAAAATCATCCGTGGACGATCGGCTGGCAGCCGAGCTACCGGATCGAAGCCCGCATCTACGGCCGCTACATCCTCAAGAATCTGCCCAACGCCAAGATCGCTCTGCTTTATCAAAACGACGATTTCGGCAAGGACTATCTGACCGGCCTGCGCGAAGGACTGGGCGCCAAGGCCGATACGATGATCGTGGCGACCAAGACCTATGAGACCACCGACCCGACCGTCAATTCGCAGATCGCGTCGCTGCAGGGAAGCGGCGCCGACACGCTGTTGACGGCGGCCACGCCCAAATTCGCCGCCCAGGTCATCCGCAAAGTGTTCGACATCGGTTGGAAGCCGACGCACTTTCTAACCAACGTATCGGTTTCGGTCGGCGCCGTCATGAAACCGGCCGGACCCGAGAAGGGCGTCGGCATCATCTCCGCGGGCTATCTCAAGGAGCCGACCGATCCGCAATGGGCGAACACGCCCGAATACAAGGAATGGCTCGACTGGATGAAGAAATACAATTCGGCCGGCGCGCTCAGCGACATCAACAATGCTTATGGCTACTCGGCGGCCCAGACCATAGTGGCCGTGCTCAAAGCCAGCGGCGACAACCTGACCCGCGAGAATCTGATGAAGCAGGCGGCCAGCATCCACGATCTGAAGCTGCCGATGCTGCTGCCGGGCATCGTGGTTTCAACCAGCGCGACCGATTTCGCACCGATCAAGCAGATGCAATTGCAGAAGTTCGACGGCACGACTTGGCAGCTGTTCGGCGACATCATTGCCGGATCCGGCAGTTGATCCACCGCGCGGCATAAGAAAACGCGAATGGCCGGTTCCGCTGCGGGCCGGCCATTCGTTTTCCGGCCTAAGGTGCTCGCACATCGGCCGGCATGACGGTTTGCACGACCAAACCGCGAGCGCGCGCATCGGCCACGCCGAGTGCACGTAACGCCGTCAACGTCAACGATTGCACGACCTCGCGCTCGCGGCCGGATGCGTCGGGCGCCAGAGGACCGATCAGCCCTTCGATCAGGAGGCCAGTAAGCGCCGCGGCGGCCATGCCCGCATCCTGTTCCGGCAAGCGGCCCTCGGCGATCGCGGCCGTAATGCGCGCACCGAATTCGGCCGCCAGCGACCGACGAAACGCAAGCCGCGCGGCGTCAAGCTCGGCGTCGACCGGCTCGGCAACGGCCGCAAAAGCCAGCCGCCGCTCACGCAGCGCCCGCGCCGCGAAAGTCATGATCGCTGCCGACAGCGCCGAAAGCGGCCCTGGCGCGCCGGCGGCGGCGCGGCGGAGCGCGCCGATCTCGTCTTCCGCGATTTCCTCCAGCAACGTCGCGACCAGGTCGGTCTTGGCCGGGAAGTAGCGATATACCGTGCCGGCGGCGACGCCGGCGCGGGCGGCGACGGAAGCGATCTGCACCGCCGCCATGCCGCCCTCGCCGGCTATCTGGCGCGCCGCCGCGATAATGGCGTCATGGCGCGCGGCCAGCCGGCGTGCAACATTTTCGGTGCGGCGATAGGGCATCGGTGATCACGGGATAGAATCGCCAACAATCTAGCAAACGCTGAACCCGGATTCAGCAGCTGCTATTCGCCCTTCTCGGCGAGCGACCGTTGCGCAAACGGACTGTTGGCAAGAGACTTGGCGCGAATTTTGGAGAGCGTCGTGATCGGCGTGATTGCCTCGGGATCGATCGCCAAGCGAATGATCGCGGGCTTGCCGGAGGCTTGCGCCTCCTTGAACGCGGCGGGGAAGTCCGCCGTGTTCTCGACATTCGTGCCGAAGCCGCCGAAGGCGCGAGCGTAGGCGGCAAAGTCCGGATTGCGCAAATCGGTTGCGACGATGCGGCCGGGATATTCGCGCTCCTGATGCATGCGGATCGTGCCGTAGATGCCATTGTCGGCAATGACGACGACGAACGGCAGGCCGTATTGCACGGCGGTCGCGAATTCCTGGCCGTTCATCAGGAAATCGCCGTCGCCGGCGATGCAGATGACCGGCCGCTCGGGATAAAGCCGCTTCATCGCGACGGCGGCCGGCACGCCATAGCCCATCGAACCCGACGTCGGCGCGACATGCTGGCCGAAGTGGCGGAAGCGAAAGAAGCGATGAATCCAGGCGGCGTAATTGCCCGCGCCGTTGCAGAGGATGGCGTCGTCGGGAAGATATTCGCGAAGCCACACCATGATGGCGCCGAGATTGACGCCGCCCGGCTGCTCGGTCGGCGTTTCGGTCCAGGCAAGATAATCGGCGTGCGCGGCTTCCACCTGTCCCCGTGCCGCGCCAGGCACGTCGAGATGCTCAAGCGCGGCGGCGAAGGCCGTCGGCGTCGCGTTGATCGCAAGCTTCGGGCTATAGACGCGGCCGAGCTCTTCAGCGCCGGGATGCACGTGCACGAACGTCATTTGCGGCTGCGGAATATTGAACAGCGTATAGCTCTGTGACGGCAATTCGCCCATCCGCCCGCCGATCAGCGCGACCAGATCTGCGGACTTGATGCGCTCGACGAGCTTCGGATTGGGACCGATACCAAGATCGCCGGCGTAGCACGGATGCAGCGCGTCGAAGAGATGCAGGCGGCGGAACGTCGTACATACCGGCAGTGCGAATTTTTCCGCAAAGCGGGCGACGCGGTCGGACGCTTCCTGCGACCATCGGCTGCCGCCAAGGACAAGGATCGGCGCGCGGGCGGCGCCGAGGAGTTGCGTGAACTTCGCCATCTCGACCGGCCCCGGCGAAGTCTCGATCGGCGAAAAGGCCGCCGCGTCGTCCACCGCGACACGCTCGCTGAGCATATCTTCCGGCAGGCTGACGACCACCGGCCCGGGCCGTCCGTTGGCGGCGGTGTAGAACGCGCGCGAGACGATCTCCGGTATCCGCGCCGGGTCGTCGATCTCCGTCGCCCATTTGGTCATCGAGCCGAACACCGCCCGATAGTCGAGCTCTTGAAAGGCCTCGCGCTCGCGCATGTCGCGCGCGACCTGGCCGACGAATATCACCAGCGGCGTCGAGTCCTGCCGCGCGATATGGATGCCCGGTGACGCATTCGTGGCGCCGGGCCCACGGGTGACGAAGCAGACGCCGGGCCGTCCGGTCGCCTTGCCCACTGCCTCCGCCATCATCGCCGCGCCACCCTCTTGGCGGCACACAGTGACGGCAAGATCGCTGTCATGGAACGCGTCCAGCACCGCGAGATAGCTCTCGCCCGGCACGCAGAACACGTGGCGTACGCCGTGGATACGAAGCTGATCGACCAGAATCTCGGCGGCGGTGCGAATATTGTCCTTACCGCGCATCATCTTCTCCGCGGAACATTCGAGCTCAGCCTATTCGCTGCATCAGGCGTTGTAAGCTTTGATTGCCGTGAGATGCACCGTTAGTCCAGTCTTTTGGCCGCTCGCGTCGGCGGCAATGGCATAGTGTGGCACCAAGGGTTTCGGCTTTATGAGCGAGGACGCCGACACGCAAAAGCAGGTATTCGGCTTCCTCGCCGATCCCCGCACCCATGGCGTGCAGAAGGTCGCGCGTATCGATACCCATGCGGCGGCGGTGTTTCTCGCCGGCGACCGCGCGCTCAAGGTCAAGCGCGCCGTCCGTTTTCCCTTCCTCGACTATTCGACGCTCGAAAAGCGAAAGGCCGCCTGCGAAGCCGAGCTTGCGGTGAACGCGCCCTACGCGCCGGAAATCTATTGCGGCGTCGTCGCGATTACGCGCGAGGCTTCCGGGAAGCTCGCCATCGGAGGCTCCGGCGTGCCGATCGAATGGGCGGTCGACATGCGCCGTTTCGACGAGACGCGCACGCTCGACCATATCGTGCGCGAAATCGATGAGACTTTAGCCGATGAGCTGGGCCAGGCGGTCGCCGCGGCCCACGCCAAGGCGCCACCCGTCAAGGCCGAAGCATGGATCGCGGCGCTTGGCTCCTACATCGACGAGCACGCCGCGACTTTCGCGCGCTACCCGGACATTTTCCCGGCCGCCGAAATCGAGAAGCTCGCGGCCGCCAGTCGCGCGTCCTACGAGCGCATCGTGCCGCTCCTTCGCGAGCGTGCGCGGTTGGGTTTCGTCCGCCGCATTCACGGCGACCTTCACCTCGGCAACATCGTGTTGATCGATGGCAAGCCGGTGCTGTTCGATGCCATCGAATTCAGCGAGGTGATCGCTTCCGGCGATGTGCTTTACGATCTGGCCTTCCTGCTGATGGACCTGCTCGAGCGTGGGCTCACGTCCGCCGCCAACATCGTGCTCAACCGCTATTTGTTGCAGACGCAGCGCGCCGAGGATCTCGACGCGCTGGCCGCCCTGCCGTTCTTTCTGGCGATGCGCGCAGCGATCCGGGCGAGAGTCGCGGCGCCACGGCTGGAACAGGCGCAAGCCGACAAGCGGCCGTCGATCGCGCGCACCGCGCGGGCCTATTTCGACTTCGCGGCGCGCGCGATTGCGCCGCCGGCGCCGCGATTCGTTGCGGTCGGCGGTCTTTCCGGGACGGGGAAGTCCAAACTCGCCCGGATGCTGGCGCCGAAGGTCGAGCCGATGCCGGGAGCGGTCGTCATGCGCTCGGACGTCGAGCGCAAGGCGCTGTTCGGCGTCGGCGAGGCTGAAAAATTGCCCGCTAACGCCTATGACGATGCCGTCACCGCCCGGGTTTATGCCGTGCTCGCCGACAAGGCGCGCCGGGTCGTGACCGCCGGTCATTCGGTGATCGTCGATGCAGTATTTGCAAGGCCGCAGGAGCGCGCGGCCATCGCGGCAGCGGCGAAATCGTCGAATTTGCCCCTCTGGGGACTGTTCCTTACGGCCGACGTGGAGATCCGCATGAAGCGCGTTGGCAACCGCGTCCGCGACGCCTCCGACGCCGACGCGGCCGTAGCGCAGGCGCAGGAGCGCTATGACCTCGGTGCGCTGGATTGGGAGCTGATCGACGCTTCCGGAAGGTCCGAAGCCACCCTGGCGCGCGCCCAGGCCGCGCTGCATGGTCCTTGATTGACGGATATGGTGCAGCGCAAATATAAGCGCGGGGCAAACAGGCTTTGGAAGGGCGCGAATATGGCGAGCAATGAGGCAACGATACCCACCGGCATGCACTCGCCCGAAGGCACGCGCCGCGATTTCCTTTATATCGCCACCGGCACCGTCGGCGCCGTCGGCGCGGCTGCGGTCCTGGTGCCGCTGATCGCGCAGATGAACCCGGACGCTTCCACGCTGGCCGCCGGCGGCCCGGTCGACCTCGATGTCAGCAAGATTGCACCAGGGCAGCAGGTGGTTATCCGCTGGCGCGAGCGGCCGATCTTCGTATTCCGTCGCACCCCGGAAACGCTCAAGACGCTGCAAGACCCCAAATTGTTGGCGCTGCTGTCCGATCCAAATTCCCAGCAAATCCAGCAGCCGCCCTACGCCACCAACGCCACCCGTTCGATCAAGCCGGAATACGGCGTGCTGGTCGGCATCTGCACCCACCTCGGCTGCATCCCGATGTTCTATCCGCAGCCGAGCACCACCACGCCAGTCAGCGACTGGCCCGGCGGCTATTTCTGCCCCTGCCATGGCTCGAAATACGATCCGGCAGGACGCGTGTTCAGCGGCGTGCCGGCGCCTTACAATCTGCCGGTGCCGCCCTATACGTTCGTGAGCGACACGACGCTGCGGATTGGCGAGAATCCGTCCGGCGTGACCTGGGATTTCGGCACGATCCGGCAGCTCTGACGGCACAGCATTCGCGTTAGCAGGGGATGAGACTCCGACCGCCGCCAAAGCTTGGGCTAGTGCGGCTGTCGCTATTGGCGATTGTCGTCGGCATCATTACCGGATTCGGCGCCGTCATCTTCCGCGCCCTGATCGGTCTCATCCACAACGTCGCTTTTCTGGGCTCGTTCTCCTTCGCCTACGACTCCAGCGTATTCACGCCGCCGAGCCCGTGGGGCGCTTTCATTATTGTCGTTCCGGTCATCGGCGGGCTGATCGTCACCTTTCTGATCACCAAGTTCGCGCCCGAAGCGCGCGGGCACGGCGTGCCCGAAGTCATGGACGCGATCTACTACAAGGACGGCATGATCCGGCCGGTCGTCGCCGTCATCAAGTCGCTGGCGTCGGCGCTGTCGATCGGCACCGGCGCCGCCGTCGGCCGCGAGGGGCCGATTATCCAGATCGGTTCCGCGATCGGCTCGACCCTCGGCCAGGTCGTGCGCATGGCGCCGTGGCAGCGCATTACGCTGGTCGCCGCCGGCGCCGGCGCCGGCATCGCCGCGACCTTCAATACGCCGATCGGCGGCGTGATGTTCGCCATCGAGCTGATGATGCCGGAGCTCAGCGCGCGAACGTTCCTGCCGGTGGCGCTGGCGACCGGCGCTGCGACCTTCATCGGCCGGATTTTCTTTGGCATCTACCCGGCCTTCGTCATCCCGAATGCGCTGTTGGGCTCGCAGGCGCCGGCCTCGCTCGATTCGCTGCTGCTCTATGCCCTGCTCGGCGCTCTGATCGGCCTTGCGGCGGCGGCATTCATCCGCGGCTTGAGTTTTGCCGAGGCCATTTTCGAACGCATCAAGAATCCGTATCTGCGCAACATCGTCGGCATGCTGATGATCGGGGTGCTGATCTACGCGCTGCTCCGTGGCGCCGGGCACTATTTCGTCGAAGGCGTCGGCTATTCGACCATTCAGGCGATCCTTACCGGAGGCTTAAGCCTGCCGGGGCTCTTGCTGTTGCTGTTCGCCGCCAAGCTCGTCGCCACGTCGGTGAGCCTCGGCTCCGGCGCCTCCGGCGGCATATTTTCTCCCTCGCTGTTCATGGGTGCGACTATCGGCGGGGCCTTTGGCCTTCTGGTCAGTGCCGTGCATCCGATGGAAGGCTTTGGCGTAACGACCTGCGCCATCATCGGCATGGCCGCCATGGTCGGCGGCGGCACCGGCGCGGCGATGACCGCGGTGACCATGATCTTTGAAATGACGCGTGACTACGATCTGGTGATGCCGAGCATCGTCGCCGTCGCACTCGCCATCGGCATCCGCCGCCTGCTGTCGCAAGAGAACATCTACACAGTCAAGCTGGTCGGGCGCGGCCACTTCGTGCCGAAGGCGCTCTACGCCAACATGTTCCTGGTACGCCGCGCCCGCGACGTCATGCAGAAGGAGGTGACGATACTGCCCGCGGATGCCGACTTCGACGCGTTCTTGCGCCAACACGGCGGCGAAGGCGGCTTCCGGCACATCGTGGTGACGCGTGGCAATCACATCGCCGGCGTTGTGCGGGTCAACACCAGCCTGCGCCGTGGCCTCGAGCAGGCCTATGGCGGCGTTCGCCTCGGCGACGTGGCGCAGCGAAATTTCACCATCGCGCGCGAGGACGACATCATGTTCGACGTCGTTCACCGCATGGCCCGGCACGATGCCGCCATGGCCGTCGTCGTCAAGGACAAAAGCCGCGGCCGGCCGGCCGACGTCGTCGGCATCGTCGCCAAAGAGGACGTCGCGGATTCGGTCGCCGAAAGCATCAAGCCGTTCGGGTGACCGTGTTGCGGCTTCCGGCAACCGTGCTATTTTACGACGCGCGGTGCGCCTTTCTCAGGCTTTCAGTCGCGGCCCCATCGACTGTGCCACCGGCAATGACAACGCCATAATGCTCGCGCGCGATTTCCGCCGCGAACAGCCCGTCGAGCACGTTGTCCAGCACGGCCTTCGGATCGCGCAGGAACGGATTGCCGTAGCCGCCGCCGCTCGGGCCGTAAGCGAGCAGCCGATCGCCCTGTTTGGCCTTCCGGTAGGGAACTTTGGATGGCAGCGACACCCGTCCGCCGGCTTTGGTGAGCATGGTCAATTCGCCCGGATAGCCGTCGCTGCCGCCATCGAAACCCCATGGCCGGTATTTTTGCCCGTCGCCCTCGACCGAGAAGCCGCCGTCGGTGAGGTAGGTGAACTCGCGCACCGAGCCGATGCCGCCGCGCCATTCGCCCGCCGCCACGACACTTTCGCGCAACTCGTAGCGATCCACCCGCAGCGGCAGGTGCGATTCGATGTCTTCGATCGGGTTGTTCCGCGTATTGGCATAGAGGGTATCGACGGTGTCCATGCCATCGAGGCCATGGCGCCCGCCATAGCTGCCCTCGAGAATTTCCATGTGCACCCAGGGATGATCCTGCGCCGTGCCGCTGAAGGCGACGACGCGAAGATTGCCGATGCCGGCGCTGACCTGGTGGGGCACCGCCTGCGCCAAGGCCTTCATCACGGTGTCGGCCAGCGCGTTGCCCGGGCAGAAGCGCGCAATCACCGGAGCGGGAAAGATCGGATTGGCAAGCGTGCCCTTGGGCGCCACGATGGTGATCGGGCGAGTAAGTCCGCTGTTCTGTGGGATGTTGCCGTAGACCGCGCTGTCCAGGAGGATCGAACGCAGTGTCAGCCACACCGCGCAGTCGACGGTGCCCTCGAACGGCAGGTTGATCGGCCGGTCGGACACTTGCGGCGACGTGCCGGTCAGATCGACCGTGAGCTCATCGCCCAAGACTTTGATCGTCACGGCGATCTTGAGATCGCGCCGCGCCGGATCCGGATCGTCGAGATAGCCGTCGATGAAGGTCTCGGCGGAATAAGCCCCGTCAGGAATCGCGCGAATGGCGACGCGCATCAGCCGTTCGGAATAATCCATCAGATCTTCATAAGCGCCGCTGACCGTGGTGCGGCCATAGCGGCGCACTAGATCGAGGTAACGCTGCGCGCCAATTTGCGCGGCGGCGACTTGCGCGTTCATGTCGCCGACCACCAGATCGGGGATGCGGATATTGTCGCGCATGATTTCCCACACCGCATCGTTGCGCTTGCCCTGGTCGAAAACCTTGATGGCCTTGAATTGCAGGCCTTCGGCATAAGTATCGACCGCGTCGACAATGCCGCAGCTGCCCGGCGTGTGGGCGCCGATGTCAAGGTGATGCGCGGTGGTGACCGAAAAGCCGATCAGCTCGTCGCCGTCGAAGACCGGCACGCCGAACGCCACATCGGGGCCATGCGATGCGCCGCCGTAGGGGTCGTTGTGCATGATCACGTCGCCCGGACGCACCACCTCCCCGCGAGCCTCCAGCCGCTTGCGGATACCGCGCACGTAGCCGGGGATCGGGCCGGACTGCAGCGGCGTGCTCATCTTGCACTCGCACAATTGCCGCCCCTCGGCGTCGGTCAGCGCGGCGCCGAAATCTTCCGACTCGCGGATGATGCTCGAATAGCTCATGCGCATGAGCTTGTGGCCCATTTCGATGGCGATGCTCTCGAGCGCGCCCTGAATGACCGCGCCGGTGATCGGATCGACCCGCGTGTTGGGCTGTGGCCGGCGATTGGAGCGGTCAGAGTCGTGCATGGCCGTTCCCTGCGATTGTGAGAATGAGATTGCCCGCTGGATCGTTGATCGCGCTGCAGCCAGGCGGAATCACTGTGGTCGAGTCCTTTTGCAGAACGATAGCGGGACCGGCGAACGCCTCGCCGACCGGGAACAGATGGCGGCGATAGAAGACGGTTTCGAACGAGCGCAATTCACCGTCAATGCGGAACACGCACTGGCCGGATTTGACGCGCGCCTTGGCCAAGGTCGAACCCTCCGGCGCCGTGAGCTTGTCGATCTTCGGCATCCGCCCGACGCCAACGACCCGAACATTGACGATTTCGATCGGATTGTCGCTGAAGAAATGGCCGTATTCGCGTTTATGCGCCTCGTGAAAGCCGTTCCAAATATCCGCCAGTTGCTTTTGTCCGATGTTGCCGGGGGGAAACGGAATCTTGAGCTCATAGCCTTGGCCGACATAGCGCAGATCGCCGTCACGCAGAAACGACATGCTGGCGGCGTCCAGATGATCGTCGGCAAACTGCCGCCGCAGCTGCGCCTCCATAGCGGCGATATCGGCGTTGAGTCGATCGAGGTCGACATTGCCGCTGACCTGGAACTGGGTGCGGATGGTGTCGTATTTGAGATCCGTGGTCAGCAATCCCATCGCCGAAGTGATACCGGGATAAGGCGGCACGATCACCTCTGGGAAGCCCAGCATCGAGGCGACTTCGACGCCATGCAGCGGCCCGGCGCCGCCGAATGCGACCAGCGCGAACTCGCGCGGATCGATGCCCTTTTGCACCGTGCGCGAGCGGATCGCGTTGGCCATGTTGCTGTTGATGACAGTGAGCACGCCCTCGGCCGCTTCGAGCTTGCTCATGCCGAGCGAGTCGGCGAGCCCTTCGATGGCGCGATGGGCGGCGTCTTCGTCAAGCTTCATGCTGCCGCCGAGAAAATCGTTTTTGTCGAGCCGGCCGAGCACCACGTTGGCGTCGGTGACAGTCGGCTCTGTGCCGCCGCGGCCATAAGCGGCTGGGCCCGGTACCGCGCCGGCGCTGCGCGGTCCGACGCGAAAGGCGCCGCCATGATCGACATAGGCGATCGAGCCGCCGCCGGCGCCGATCGTGTGTATGTCGATCATCGGCAAGAGCAGCGGGAAACCGGCGATCGACGTGCTGCGCGGATCGGTCTCGGCAAAGCGGCCCTCGACCACAATGCCGATGTCGGCGCTGGTGCCGCCGATGTCGAACGTGACAAGTCTGCGGCGCCCGCTCAAAGCCCCGACCCAGGCGCCGCCGAGCACGCCGGCGGCGAGCCCCGAGAGCAACGTCATCACCGGCTTGTCGCTGACCATCGCCGGCGTCGCGACGCCGCCGTTCGACGCCATGACGCGCAGTTCGGAGCGCAGACCCGCATCGCGCAGCGTGTTCTCGAGACGGCCGACATAGCCGCGCATCTTCGGCCCGATGAACGCGCACAGGCACGCCGTCGTGAACCGCTCGAACTCGCGGAATTGCGGCGAGATCGACGACGAGGTGGCGATGAAAACACCGGGCAGCTCGCGCTCCAGAATCTGCTTGGCGCGCTCTTCGTGAGCCGGATTGAGGTAGGAAAACAGAAAGCAGACGGCGACCGCCTCCACGCCTTCGGCTTTGAGGACGCGCGCGGCTTCCAGCACACCGTTCTCGTCGAGCGGCACCAGTTCCTCGCCGCGCGGCGGCGCCAGCCTGCCCTTCACCACTTTGCGATGCCGCCTTTTGACCAAAGGCCGGCTCTGCCATGGCAGCTGCTGCATGATCGAATAATGCTCGACCCGCTGATGGCGGGCGATGTGGATGATGTCGCGGAAACCTTCATTGGTCAGCATGCCGGCGCGCGCGCCCTTGTGCTCCAGTACGGCATTGGTCGCCGTCGTGGTGCCGTGCAGCACGTAGTCAATGTCGCCCGGTGCAATGCCGTTGTCGCGGCAAATCTCGGCGATGCCCTGGATGATGCCGCGTGATGGATCGTCAGGCGTGGTCGAGACTTTGTGAATCGCGACCCGGCTGGTGTCCAAATCGCAATAGACGATATCGGTGAAGGTGCCGCCGACATCGACGCCGATTGTTTTCATGACGCTCCGGCCCGAATGTTGCCGCCAGTCGTTTTAGCTTGATAAGCTTAAGCCCTCCCCGCCGGCAGGAGCGCCGCATCATCAGCGGCCAGTACCGAGAAGGCAACGATGAAAGCCGTCGTCATTCACGCACCAGGCGCTCCCGAACAGCTCGTCATGGCGGACGTGCCCGAGCCGAGCCCCGGCCATGGCGAGGTATTGGTGGATGTCGCCTTTGCCGGCTGCAACTGGGCGGATACACAAATCCGCACCGGCATCTATCCACATGCGCGCACCTATCCGCTGGTGCTCGGCTTGGAGATTTCCGGCACGGTGGCGAAACTCGGACCGGGCGTCGGCGGCGTGAAAATCGGCGATCGCGTCGCCGCCTTTCTCGAGCAGGGCGGCGCCTACGCGGCGAAAGCGGTCGCGCCCGCCAACATGCTGATGCACCTGCCCGACACGATACCATTCGATGTCGGGGCCGCACTCACCGTTCAGCCGCTGACCGGCTATCACATGCTGCACACTATTTATGGCGTCGAGCCCGGCGAAACCGTGCTGATCAACGCCGTCGGCGGCGGCGTCGGATTGTTCACCACCCAGCTCGCGGTCAAGGCGGGCGCGCGAGCGATCGGCACCGTCGGCACGCCGGGCAAGGAGAAGCGGGCGCTGGAATACGGCGCGGAGCGGGTCGTGGTCACCAAGAACGAAGATTTCGAGCAGGCCGTGCTCGATTTCACCGGCGGCCGCGGCGTCGATCTCGCCATCGACTCGCTCGGCGCGACCATGCTCGATCGCACCTTCAATGTGGTGCGCAAGCTGGGCCACGTCATCAGCATCGGCGAAGCGGAGGGGCCGCCGTTCAAGAATATCCGCGAACGCGTCCTGCCGCGCTCGCAGACTTTCACCCGCCTGCATATCGGCCATATCGACCCGGAGTCGAAGGCCTGGAAGGACAGCCTGACCTATATCCCGCGCGGCGTGGTCGACGGCTGGTTGAAGGTGCCGATGGCCGGCATCTTCCCGATGGAAGACGCCGCCGCCATGCATCGACACATCGAATCGCGCCAGGCCGCCGGTAAGCTCGTGCTGGCGATTAGTGGTTAAGGCACGCGGGCGCGCTTCCGGCACGCGTGCGGCCCATTCATAATGCGGGGCATGGCAGTCGATTTTCGCCCGCTCGCAGTCGCCGCCGCGGGTTTCACCGCTTTCGTCAATCTTTATTCTCCTCAGGCGCTATTGCCCGAGCTGTCGCACGATTTCGGCGTCGGCGCGGGGCAGATCAGCGCGCTGATGACCGCCTCGACTGCGGCCATCGCGCTGACGGCGCCGTTCACCGGCGCACTGGCCGACGTTCTCGGCCGCAAGCGGCTGATCACCTTCGCCGCCTTTGCCGTCGTGGTGCCGACGCTGGTTATGGCGCTGGCGTCAAGCGTGCCGCAGCTCGTGCTGTTGCGCTTCGTCCAGGGGCTGTTGCTGCCGCCGATCTTCACCGTCGCCGTTGCCTATGTCGGCGATGAATGGCCGCCCGCCGACGTGCCGCGCGTCGCCGGATTGTTCATCTCCGGATCGAGCGTCGGCGGTTTCTGCGGCCGTTTCATCACCGGCGCGGTCGCCGACCTTGTCGGCTGGCGCGCTTCGTTCGGCGCCGTCGCGCTCTTGACGCTGATCGGCGCCATGATTGGCACCATCGCGCTGCCACGCGAGCGACGCTTTGTCCGCTCAGTCGGTTTTGCCGCCTCGGCTCGGCAGATGCTCGCGCATCTGCGCAATCCGCGGCTCTTGGCGATTTACGCGGTCGGCTTCGGCGTGCTGTTCAACTTCATCGCGACGTTCACGTATGTCAGCTTTCACTTGGCCGCCGCGCCTTATTACTTCTCGCCGACGCTGCTCGGCGCGCTGTTCGCCACCTATCTCGCCGGCAGCGTTGCAGTGCCTTGGGTCGGGCGCGCCATCATTTTGTTCGGCCGCCGCCGCTTGGTCCTTGGCATCATCGGAATCTGGATCGCGGGCGCGCTGCTGCTGTTGGCGCCGCCGATTGCCGCAATCATTATCGGGCTGACCATCTGCGCCACCTGCGGCATGGTATGCCAGGCGATCTCGACCGGCTATGTCATCACCACGGTGAAGGAAGGCCGCTCCTCCGCCGCCGGCCTCTACGCTTCGTCCTTCTATGTCGGCGGCAGCGCCGGCGCGTTCCTCATCGGCTTTGTCTGGAACGCGGCCGGGTGGACCGGCTGCGTTGCCGCTATCGTCGCGGTACAGGTCGTTATGGCGGTGATCGTTGCGATGGCGTGGGAGCGGTCGCGGATCTGAGGCGGCGGAGACGGGCGCGGATGCAGCGGGATCGACTGACGACCAATCCGGCATTCAGCAGTCGCAAGCTGAAGTTGGGCACCTTTCAGACCAATCTCGATTCAGGCTGCGTCATGTCCGGTCTCGAAGGCCGGCTGCAAATCACCTGGCCGAATACGGTGGCGCTGGCCAAGCTCGCCGACGAAATGGAGTTCGAAGCGATCGTGCCGGTGGCGCGCTGGCGCGGCTTCGGCGGCGCCCATGATCCGCAGGGGCCCGGCTTCGAGGCCTATACCTGGGCGGCCGGCATTGCCGCCTCGACCACCAAGTGCGGCGTGGTCTCGACCTCGCATGTGTCGCTCACTCATCCGATCATCGCCGCCAAGCAATGTGCCGTGATCGATCACATCTCTAACGGCCGCTTCACCCTCAACGTCGTCTGCGGCTGGAACGGGCCGGAGATGGAGATGTTCGACGTGCCGCTGACGCGGCATGACGACCGCTATGCCTGCGCCGAGGAATGGCTCGCCATCGTCAAGAGGCTGTGGACCGAAGACGAAGATTTCGACCATGACGGCCGTTTCTACCGGATCAAAAAGGGCTACCTGCAGCCAAAGCCGATCCAGAAGCCAAACCCGGCCATCATGAATGCCGGTTCGTCCGAGCGTGGCCGCCATTTCGCGGCGAAGAATTGCGATCTGGCCTACACGGTGCTGCGCACCCACGACATCGATGCCTGCACCGCCCATGTCGCCGCCTATCACGGGCTGGCACACGAGGAGTACGGACGAGCGATCCGGGTCTGGACACTCGCCACCATCGTTCAGGGTGAGACCGAGAAAGAGGCGCGGCAATTCTACGACCATTATGTCCACGAGAAGGGCGACTGGGTCGCCGCCGGCAATGTCGTCGCCGCCATGGCCGCGGAGATCAACGAGCGCAATTATCCGCCCGAACGCGCCCGCGCCATGGCCGAGATGTTCGTTTCCGGCTGGGGCGGGCACCCGCTGATCGGCACCAAGGAGCAGATCGTCGACGGATTGATCGCACTGTCACGGATGGGCCTCGACGGCGTGCTGTTGTCGTGGCCGCGGTTCGAGGCCGGCATGCGCGAGTTTCGCGATGTCACCTATCCGCTGCTCAAGCAGGCTGGGCTGCGAGACGCTGTTTGATTGGCATTTTCCGCTCGTACCAGCACTTGCGGCCAGAACGTCGTGGATTCCCACATTCGCAGGATGAGCGCAGCTTTGGACTTTAGCGGCTGTCGAGGTTCGATGCTTGCTTGGGGTCGCGCGGCACCGGCGCGACGAAACCGCCGGCCGCGGCATCGGCCAGCGCGCTGCGGTCCAGCGAGTCGTCGTGCCTGTAGACGTCGTCGCGGAAATTGACCGTGCCGTCGCGCGTCACCCAGCCGGTGAGATAGACCCAGGCGACCGGAATTTTGTGCGGCAAGTTGATCACTTTGAGCGCGCCGGCGGCGATCCCAGCATCGATCGCGGCGCGATTCCATGCCGGCATATCTTCCAGGACCCAGGCGGCAAGGTCGCGCACATTGTCGACCCGCGTGCAGCCATGCGAATCGAACCGGTAATCGTCGGCGAACAGATTTCTGGTGGTGGTGTCGTGCATGTAGACCGAATACGGATTCGGCATATCGATCTTGACATTGCCGAGCGCATTGAAGTTGCCGGAATCCTGCCGGACGGTGAAGTTGGGCGAGCGGTCCGACGCCCAGTCGATCGATTGCGGGCTGATCTCTTCGTCGCGCCCGCCAAGTACGCGCATATGCATGCGGCTCAGATAGGTCGGATCACGGCGCATGTGCCGGATGATCTCGTTCTTGGTGATCGAGAGCGGCACCGTCCAGGTCGGATTGAGATTGACCGCGGTGATATGCGCGGTAAGCGTCGGCGACGGCTTGTCGACCTTGCCGACAATGACGCGATAGCGCCGCTCGACCTTGTCGTGGCTGACCGCTTCGACAAATGCCGCCGGAATATTGACGACGACATAGCGTTCGGCAAAGACGAAATCCATGCCGAGGAGCCGCTCGATCGAGGCTTCGAGCTGTTTGATGCGCGCGGTGACGGAAACGTTCATCGCTTTCAGCGTCTGCGGGCCAACGCTGCCATTGGCTTCGAGGCCGTGGCGCAACTGGAAGCGTTTGACGGCTTCAACGACCGCGGCATCGTAGGTGTCACCCTGCTCTTGCTCGGGAGCCAGATCGTCGGAGATGACGAGACGCCGGCGCAGCAAGGCGACGTCAGGGCCGCTGGCGCCGGGCGCAAGCTTGGCCTCCGCCGGAAGCGTCGGCCAGCCGCCGCGCACCTGAATGGCGGCGTAACTGAGCAACGTCTCTTTGATGCGCTGGTAGGTGCCCTCGTCGAAGACCGGATCGGCGGACAGCGCCAAGGCCGCAGCCGACCGCGACTCCGGCGTCGAAGGAGCCCTGGCGGCGCGCGGCGTCTTGGCCGCGGGCTGTGCCGGCTTGGTGACCGCCTGCTTCGGTGCTTGAGACTGCGCCCGCAGCACCGGCTGACCGACCACCTGTGGCTCCGCCTGCGCCGAACCTGCAATCAGCGCGAGAACCACGGCAGCAATGAAATTAGCCTTCACGGAGTCGCCCTCACAGCCCTGCATGGGAGCTATTCTAACGCTGTGGCGGCAATAGGACGAGAGGTGGACTTCACGGCCGCGATCCCCTAGCGCTGATGGAAAGGGGTCTTTGCCCAAACGGACCTCGGGAGGGGAAACGCTTAGGCGTTTGTCACGATGTATCTCGGCATCGATATCGGCGGCACATTCACCGACCTCGTGCTGATGGACGAAGGCGGTAACATCTCGACCGCCAAGGCGCCGACCACGCCCGGCGAACTGGAAAAGGGCGTATTCGACGCCGTTGCCGTGGCCGCCGGCACGCAGGGGCTCGGCCCAGAGGAATTGCTCAGCCGCGTCACGGCTTTTGGCCATGGCACCACGCAGGCCACCAATGCGCTGATCGAGCGCACCGGCGCGACCACCGGGCTGATCGCTACCCGCGGCTTTGGCGATACGCTGGCGCTGCAGCGCCTGATGGGCTTCACCGCCGGCATTCCGGTCGAGCATCTCGGGCGATATAGCCGCCGGCGGTATCCCGACCCGATCGTGCCGCGCCGCCTGATTCGCGAAGTGCCCGAGCGGGTCGATCAAGCGGGAAGCGTGCTGGTGCCCTTGGACGAGGAGAGCGTCCGGGAGGCGGTGGGCGACCTGATCAAAGCCGGCGCGGAGACTTTCGCGGTTGCCTTGCTCTGGTCGTTTCGCAATCCGGCGCATGAGCAGCGTATCGGCGCCATCATCCGCGAGATGCGGCCTGGGGCTTTCGTCAGCCTGTCCTGCGAGGTCTCGCCGATCATCGGCGAATACGAGCGCACCGCCACCACGGTGCTTAATTCCTATCTGGCGCCGAAGGTCGCCAATTATCTCGATCGCATCGAGAGCCTGCTGCGCGATCGCGGCTTTCGCGGCAAATTCAACGTGCTCAATTCGGCCGGCGGCGTCGTGCCCGCCCGAGAGGCGGCGCGCAAGCCGGTGCTGCTGGTGGCGAGCGGCCCGGCCGGCGGCGTCATGGGCTCGCTGCAATTGGCGCAGGAGATCGGCCACCGCAACATCATCACCACCGACATGGGCGGTACGAGCTTCGACGTGGCTTTAGTTGTCGACGGCAAAGCGCTCGTGTCCGGCACCCACGAAGTCGGCGGCTTCCATCTCAACACGCCGGTCATCGACATCCGCGCCATCGGCGCCGGCGGCGGCTCGATCGCCCGCGTGCAGTCCGGTCTGTTGCGGGTCGGACCTGACAGCGCCGGCGCAGTGCCCGGCCCGGTCTGTTACGGCCGCGGCGGCACGCTTGCGACAGTCACCGACGCCGATCTGGTGCTCGGTATCCTCTCACCTGACAATTTCCTCGGCGGCCGCATGAAGCTCGATCTTGCCGGCGCGACCGCCGCGATCCGCGATCAGATCGCCGCGCCGCTTGGGATGAGCGTCGAAGCGGCGGCCGCCGGTATCCGCCGCGTCGTCGACGGCCACATGGCCGATACGTTGCGCGAGGTCACGATCGGCCGCGGCCACGATCCGCGCGATTTTGTGCTCCTTGCTTATGGCGGCGCCGGCCCGGCGCATTGCATCGGCTACGGCGCCGAGCTCGGCGTGCCGCGGATTCTTATCCCGGCAACCAGCATGGCGCATTCCGCCTATGGCGCGCTCGCCTCCGACATCCAGCAATCCGCGGAGCGCTCGCTGGTGCTGCGCGCCGGCGGCGGCACCCGCGATCCATGGGACGGCCTCAATTATGACGGCATCAACGCGGTGCTCGCCGAGCTCGAACAACGTTGCGTCGCAGCCATGGAGCAATCGGGATTTGCCCGCGCGCAATCGGAGCTCGCTCGCACGATCGACATGCGTTACCGCCGCCAGACCCATGACTTGATGGTGCCGGTGCCCGACGGACCGGTGACAGTCGCGACCGCGCGCAAACTGGTCGAGCTGTTCGAAGAATCCTACGAGGCCGTCTACGGCAAGGGCGCAGGCTTCCGCTTCGCCGGTATTGAGCTCACGACGTTTCGCGTCGTTGCCGTCGGCCGCACGCAAAAACCCTCGATCCGCAAGCCGAGCGCCGTCACCGCGCCGAAGCCCAGCCGACGGCGTATTTTCGAACCGACCACGCTCGCCTGGACCGACGCCGCGATCTTCCAATGGCTGGACATGCCGGCGGGATTCGGCGTGACCGGTCCCGCGGTCGTCGAGCATCCCGAAACCGCCGTTTATGTCGGGCCCGGTCAAACCGCGCGGCTTGACGCCGCCGGCAACCTCTCCATCGATCTGACCTGAAGAAGCGCGCGATGACCAAATCCGACAGCCAATCGACGGGCGGCGCCGCAATCGATCCGATCACCTTCGAGGTGATCCGCCACAAGCTCGAAGCCATCACCGAGGAACAGGCGATCACGCTGAAGAACGTGTCGGGCTCGCCGGTCGTGACGGAAGCGACCGACTTCAATGTCGGCATTTACCTCGCCGACGGCGCGATCGTGAATATGGGCCCGCAGGTGATCTTCCATGCCGGCACGATGTCGACGGTGATCTACTCGATCATCGAGCATTTCAGCGCCAATCCCGGGATCAATGAGGGCGACATGTTCATCCTCAACGATCCTTATCGCGGCGCCATCCACCAGCCCGACGTTTCCATCGTCATGCCGATCTTTCACGAAGGACGGCGCATCGCCTGGACCGGCTCGTGCGCGCACGAGCTCGATACCGGCGGCATGACGTTCGGCAGCTGGGCCTTCGCCGCCACCGACGTGCAACAGGAAGCCATGCTGCTGCCAGGCGTCAAGCTCGTCGAAAACGGCGTGCTGCGCGAAGACATCTGGCAGATGATCATGGGAATGACGCGGCTGCCGCACGTCGTCGGCCTCGATTTCAAGGCGATGATCGCGGCCAACACCGTCGCGGCGCGGCGGTTTCATCAATTGATGCAGCGCTACGGCGTCGACACCGTCGACCGGGTGATGCGCACCGAGATCGACACGTCGGAGAGGCTGCTGCGCCAACGCCTCAAGCTCATTCCTGACGGGATTTATCGCGCCCGCGACTTTCTCGATCACGACGGCCACTCCAACCGGCTCTATCAGATCGAGGTCGCCGCCATCAAACGCGGCGACACGCTCACCCTCGACATGAGCGAGTCCTCGCCGCAGGCGCCAGGTTTCATCAATTGCACCCGCTCGGGCCTGCGCGGCGCCTTGTTCACGGGCCTGCTCCCGATCCTCGCTCCCGACATCCGCTGGAACGAAGGCGTGCTCAAGCCGGTCGAGATCAAAGTGCCCGAGGCCAATATCTGCAACGCGCGCTGGCCGGCGCCGGTTTCGGGCGCCACCGTCTCGACCGCCTGGGTGGCGCAGAACGTCGCCGTCGCCGCGATGTCGCGCATGGTCGCCGCGGTACCGGAATTGGTACGCGAGGGCCAGGCGGTCACCAAGGGGCAATTCTCGGTGCTCACCATGGCCGGCGCCGATCGCGACGGCGGTCCATTCGGCATGTTGTTGATGGACGCGATGGCCGGCGGCGGCGGCGCTTATATCGATCATGACGGGCTCGACGGCTCGGGCGACCATTCTATCCCGCGTCCGCGCATCGGCAATGTCGAATCGAACGAGGCCTCGGGACCGTTCCTTTATCTGTTTCGATCTTTCATCCCCGATACGGCGGGCGCCGGAACCATGCGCGGCGGCGTGACCATGGGGCTCGCCGTGACGCCGCACGACGTCGACGAAATCCACACCATGGTCGTCGGCCACGGCGTGCAGGTGCCGAACTCCATCGGCCAATTCGGCGGGATGCCGGGCGCCTGCGCCTATCACCTGTTGCGCAAGTCCAACGCCACCGCTGCCCAATTGATCGACGCCAACATCCACATGCACGATCTCCTCAATGCCGGCGGCAGCGTGCAGCGTTTCGATTCAAAACCCGGTCACTTCCAACTCCACCGCGGCGATGTGCTGGCCTATTCGTTCCAGGGCGGCGGGGGTTACGGTGACCCGATCCGGCGCGATCCTGCGCGGGTCGCCCGCGACATCCAAAACGGCTTTGTCACGCCGCAATGGGCGTCGGCGCTTTACGGCGTCGTGATGCGCGACGGCGCGGTCGACGCCGAAGCAACGCGGACGCGCCGGCGCGCGATCCGGACCGAGCGTCTTGGCGGCCAGACGCCGAAGGCCGAGCCGCCCGACGCCAACGGCATCGCGGCGGTCTGTCCGCTTGTCGATAGCGGCAAACGTTTCCGCTGTCTCTGCGGCGCTGATCTCGGTCCCGCCACTCAAGACTGGAAAGTGCGCGCCCATCGGCGCACGGTGCCACCGCAGGCCTATGGGCCGCATCTGACGCTGCACGCCGATCTCGAGCTTCGGGAATTTTGCTGCAGCGAATGCGGAACCTTGCTCGAGGCGGAAGTGGCGCGCCGCGGTCAGGACTCGCTGGCGACGATTGTCTTGGACGTGTAGAATGCCACGTGCCTTACGCTTGCGGCTGCGGCTCCATCGGGCCGGGCTCCGGGCGCGGGCGGTTGCGGCCGGCGCCGGCGGTCGGCACCGTCGAGGTGCGTGGGCCCGGCGGCTCGATGGTGGTTTCGCGATTCGGCCGCTTGCCCATCAGCAGGTCTTTGATTTCGTCGCCGCTCAAGGTCTCGAATTCGAGGAGACCCTTGGCCAGCGTTTCCAGATCGGCGCGCTTATCGGTCAGGATCTGCCGTGCTTCCTGATAACCGGCCTCGACATAACGCCTGATCTCGGCATCGATCTTCTGCACGGTCGCTTCCGAGATGTTCTGCTGGCGTGACACCGAGTAGCCGAGGAACACTTCTTCCTGGTTCTCACCGTACGCAACGGTACCGAGCGCATCCGACAGGCCCCAGCGCGTCACCATCATGCGCGCGAGCTTGGTCGCTTGCTCGATGTCAGAAGCCGCCCCTGAAGTCACCTTCTCGTGGCCGAACACCAGCTGTTCGGCAACGCGGCCGCCCATCATGATGGCGAGCCGCGCCGTCATCTGCTCGAGGCTCATCGACAGCTTGTCGCGCTCCGGCAACTGCATGACCATGCCGAGCGCGCGACCGCGTGGGATGATCGTCGCCTTGTGCACCGGATCGGTCGCCTTGACGTTGATCGCGACGATCGCGTGGCCGCCTTCATGAAAGGCGGTCAGCAGCTTCTCCTCCTCCGTCATCACCAGCGACTTGCGCTCGGCGCCCATCATCACCTTGTCCTTGGCGTCCTCGAACTCGACCTGGGTCACCATGCGCTTGTTGCGCCGCGCCGCCATCAACGCCGCCTCGTTGACGAGGTTCATCAGATCGGCGCCGGAGAAACCGGGCGTGCCGCGGGCGATCGTCTTCAGATTCACGTCGGGCGCCAGCGGCACCTTGCGCACGTGCACCTTCAGAATCTGCTCGCGTCCGACCACGTCCGGGTTGGGCACGACCACCTGGCGATCGAACCGGCCGGGGCGCAGCAGCGCCGGATCGAGCACGTCCGGACGGTTGGTGGCGGCGATCAAAATGATGCCTTCATTGGCCTCGAAGCCGTCCATCTCGACGAGCAATTGGTTCAGCGTCTGCTCGCGTTCGTCGTTGCCGCCGCCGAGGCCCGCGCCACGGTGGCGGCCGACGGCGTCGATCTCGTCGATGAAGATGATGCACGGCGCGTTCTTCTTGGCCTGCTCGAACATGTCGCGCACGCGGCTGGCGCCGACACCGACGAACATCTCGACAAAGTCGGAGCCGGAGATGGTGAAGAACGGCACGTTGGCCTCGCCGGCGATGGCGCGCGCGAGCAGCGTCTTGCCGGTGCCGGGCGGACCGACCAGGAGGAGGCCGCGCGGGATACGGCCGCCGAGCCGCTGGAATTTGCCGGGATCGCGCAGGAATTCGACGATCTCCTGCAGATCGAGCTTGGCTTCATCGACGCCGGCGACGTCCTCGAAGGTGACGCGGCCGTGCGCCTCGGTCAGAAGCTTGGCGCGGCTCTTGCCGAAGCCGAGCGCCTTGCCGCCGGCGCCCTGCATCTGGCGCGACAGGAAAATCCACACCCCGATCAGCGCTACGAACGGCAGCCACGAGATCAGAAGCGACACGAACCAGGGGACGTTTTCCGACAACGGCCGCGCGGTGATCGCAACGTGTTTGTTGTAGAGGCGCTGAATGAGAGTCGGATCGCTCGGCGCGTAGGTTTGGAAGGTGTGGCCGTCGATAAAGGTGCCGTGAATCTCCGGGCCCTGGATCAGGACATCGCGCACGCGCCCGTCATCGACGTCACTGAGCAGCTGCGAGAACGAAATATCCTGCGAGGTGGTGTGCGTGCCGGGATTCTGGAACAGCGTGAATAGCGCCAAAAGCAGCAGGACGATGATGACCCACAGCGCGAAATTTCGGAGATTGGCGTTCATCACATGTCCTCGACCGGCAACCCGCCGGTGCCCGACGGCCTTGTGGCCACGAATCGTGGCGGCTTCACGTTCCGTACTCAGCCAATGTAGGGGTGACGCCCCTGCCTGCCAAGAAGCCCGGAACCGGCAAAGTGTTTATTCTACTGTCATTTCGTAAAGCGGCGGTTGCCATGCCCGGCCCGCTGCCGGCGTGGCGGCGCCCGCTCAATGACCAATCGGCCGCCGGCGGACGTGACCAGGGCCCCCGCAAGCGTGCGTCGCAGCGGCGCCCGTGCCGTCCGAAGCGCCTGATAGAGCTCTTCGAGCTTGCCGAGTTCGACCGGTCCTTCGTTCCCGCCATGCGCGATAGCGCGGCCGAGAAGCCGCAAGCCCACCTCACCGGGCAGGTCGTTGAATTGCTCCCATGGCAAAGCGATCGGCTCGCCGGCGCGCCACGGGCCGGGCGCCAACGCGGCGCATGCGGCTCGCACCGCAAATTCGACGGTGGCCTCGGCGCGCCGCATGCGCGCCGCGAGCCGCGCCAAACATCGCGCATCGAGGCCCTCGCGCGCCAGATGCGGCATCAATGCGCGCAACCGCGGGCGGGCAAAGCGTGGATCGCGGTTGCTCGGATCTTCGCTGTGCTCGACGCCAGCACTTTTCAGCGTCGCCAATAGTCGCGCTTTGGATACCGGCAAGAGCGGGCGAACCAGAAAGATCGCCGTGCCTGCGCCAATCGGCACCGCCGAAGCGTGCGCCATGCCGGCGAGCCCGGTGAGACCGCTGCCGCGCGCCAGCCGAAACAGCACCGTCTCGGCCTGATCGTCGAGCGTGTGAGCGGTGAGGATGTGTTCGTATCCAGCGCGTGTGGCGGCTTGCGCCAACAGCTGATAGCGCGCGATGCGCGCCGCCTCCTGCACGCCGGTTTTGGGTTTCGTGCCGCGCCATGAAAGGGTGCGGTGCGCAATCCCGAGCCGCCGCGCCAGACGTTTCACCGCGGAGGCTTCGCGCTTTCCTTCGGGCCGCAGGCCATGATCGACAGTGACGGCAAGCAGCTTCGGCGCTCGCTTGCGGCGTTTTTTTAGTTCCTTGGCCCAACGCGCGGCGATGACCAGGAGCGCCGTTGAATCGGAGCCGCCGGAGACGGCAAGAAGGAGCCCGCGTAAATCTTCAAGACCACTGAACAGCGCGCCCGCTTCGGCGTCGCGCACTGTCTGGTCAGCAATGGCCACGCTTCTGTTCTCGGTCCACAGCCTGCTTGACGCTCGAGGATGCGCGCGGGTATTTGCGCAGCACCTCGCCGAGCGATGCGCAGGCCGCTTCCTTTTCGCCCAACGCCGCGAGTGACTGGCCGAGCCGCAACAGCGCCTCCGGCGCCCGCGCCGTCGTCTCATACTTGGTCGAGACGGCGAGGAACGCTTCGGCGGCGTCGCGATATTGTTGCTGCTGGAACAGGCTTTCGCCCAGCCAATATTGCGCCTCGGGCGCCAGCCGATCGGTCGGATATTGACGCAGGAAGCCGCGGAAGCTTTCGGCTGCGAGCGCATAGTCCTTGTGCAGCACGTACCCGTAAGCGAGGTCGTACTGGTCCTTGGGCGTGCTCGTCGGCGGCAGCGTCGCCTGCATGGCGCCGGTGCCGCTCGGATTGCTCGGCGGCGGAGGCGGCAGGTCGCCCGGCGGTCGTGGGATCGGCGTGGACAGATCGAGCGGCGCGCCGATCTGACGAGGCCCGGGAGCGTCCGACACTGGCGGCGGCGGCTCGTTCGCAGCCGTGCTGGTGCCAAGCGGGCGCGGCGCGCCCGGAGCGTTCGGATTGGCGGCGGGATCGAACGCGTCGCCGCGGGCGCGGCCGCCGGGTGCCGGCGGCGTCTCGACCGCTGGCGGTGGCACCGCCTGCGACGTCACGACCGCGGTGCCGCCGGGTTGCGGTGAATATGGAGGCTGGGGGTTTTGTGCCGTCGGCCGCGGCACCGCTGGCGACGGCGGACGTGCCGCGCCCTTCGCCTCGTCGCCACGTGACGCTTCTTCCTGCAGGCGCTGCACCTGCAGTTCGAGCTGCTGGTTGCGGTACTGCAACTGCTCGACCCGGCCGGTGAGTTCGCGGATGGTCGCCTCGAGGCGGCCGATGCGGGTGACCAGATCGGAATCGCTAACCTGTGCGCGCGCGACACCGGTGCAAAGCACGCACGCCACCAAGCCTGCCAGCAGGGAGCAAGAGCGGATCATCAGGAGCGACATCGTGGTCCGTTGGCGGACCTAACATAGTCCGCGCTGCGTCTAAATTGTGACTGAACGCCGCGGTTGCCGGGCCTTCCCCGCTCCCGCGCTGCAATTTTGTGCAGTCGACGCATTTCACTTATTCCGCCGGCTGAATCCGCGGGTGCTTGCGCGAACTCAGCCACTCTTCGAAGCGCTGCACTACCACGAAAATCGACGGCGCGAACAGGACCGCGAGGCAGGTCGACGCAATCATGCCGCTGAACACCGCAATGCCGATCGATGCGCGGGCGCTGGCGCCGGCGCCGCTCGCAACCACGAGGGGCGCGACACCGAGGATGAACGCAAATGAGGTCATGATAATCGGCCGGAACCGGGCGCGCGCGGCATCGACCGCCGCCTCGACTATCGACTTATTCTCGTTGAGGCGTTTGTCGCGCGCCACGTCGACGATCAGGATGGCGTTCTTGGCGGACAGCGCGATCAGAAGAATAATGCCGATCTGGGTGTAGAGATTGTTGTCGATGCGCAGTGCCAGCAGCGCCAGCACGGGACCGACCAGCGCCAGCGGGACCGAGAAGATGATCGAAACCGGCGCATACCAGCTCTCGTACTGTCCCGCGAGCACCAGATAGACCAACAGCAGCGCCATCGCGAACACGAAATACATTTGGTGGCCGACGACCTTTTCCTGATAGGACATCCCGGTCCATTCGATGCTCGCGCCCGGCGGCAACGTGCTGGCGGCATTTTGCTCCATCAGTTTCAGCGCCTGGCCCGAGCTGAAGCCCTCCGTCGGCAGTCCGAGCACGCTCGACGACGGATAGAGATTGTAGAGACTGATCAGCGGTGGGCCGACGGCCGGCGTCATCGTCACCAGCGTTCCCAACGGGATCATGTTGCCTTCTTGGTTGCGCACCCAAAGGTTATCGATGTCGCGCACGCGCAGCCGGAACGCCGCATCGGCCTGGGCGTAGACCTGGAACACGCGGCCGAATTTGTTGAATTGCTGGACATAGGTGGAGCCGAAATAGGTGGCAAGCGTCGCGAACACCTGATCGACCGACACGTGGACGGTCTGCGCCTTGGCGCGATCGACATCGATGCGCACTTGCGGCGCAGTGGCCCGGAAGGTGGTCAAGACGTGCTGCAGCGCGCTCTGCGACTGGGCGTTGCCGACAATGGCATTGGTGACGCTTTGCAGCTTGGCGAAATCCGTGCTGCCGTCGCGCAACTCGATCTGCATGGCGAAACCGCCGGCATCGCCGATGCCTTAAATCGGCGGCGGCGGGAACAGCAGGACCTGCGCCCCCTCGACAGCATCAAGCGATTTCGACAGCCGGGGGAAGAGCACGAGCAAGTTTGCTCGTTTGCTCCAGTCCTTGAGCACCACATAGGCGACGCCGGCATTGGCGAGCACGGCGCTGTTGTCGAGCGCGGAAACGCCGGCAATGGTGACCACGTGATCGACCGCATCGTCGGTATGCGCGATCCTCGATACCTCGCCAAGGATCTTCTCCGTGCGCTCCAGGGAGGCGCCGTCCGGAAGCTGGACGGCGACCAGCAAATAACCTTGATCCTCGATCGGCAGAAAACCGGTCGGTATGCGCGCAAGCCCCCAACCGGCTGCGGCAATGATGATGAAGGCAATCATCGTCATCACGCCGGCATGGTTGACCATGCGCTGCATCAGCCCGGCATAGGCGTGTTCGACGCGGCTGTAAGTGGCGTTGAAGCCGCGATAGAAAAAGTTGCGCTGGTTTTCGGGCACCGGCGGGCGCAGCCACAATGCCGCCTGCGTCGGCTTGAGCGTCACCGCATTGATGGCACTCAACAGCGCCGTCGCCGCGATCACCAGCGCGAATTGCGCGTACATGCGGCCGGTCAGGCCGGGCATGAAAGCCGCCGGCAAGAACACCGACATCAACACCAGCGTGATGCCGATGATCGGGCCTATCAACGTGTTCATGGCGGCGATCGCGGCGTCATGACCGCTCATGCCGCGCTCGACATTGTGCGCGGCGCCTTCGACCACGATAATGGCATCGTCGACCACGATCCCGATCGACAGCACGATAGCAAACAGCGTGGAAAAATTGACGCTGAAGCCGAGCGCCCACATTGCGGCGAACGCCCCGATGATGGTGACCGGCACCGTGGTCGCCGGCACCAGCATGGCGCGCCAATCCTGGAGGAAGACGAGGATCACGATCAGCACCAGGATCGCGGCTTCGATCAAGGTCTTGTAGACCTCATGGATCGCCTGGTTGACGAACACCGTGGTGTCGAACGGGATCGTGTAGGTGAGGCCCTGCGGAAAGTGCCGCGCCAGCTCTTCCAGTTTCTCCTTGACCTTAGTCTCGACATTGAGCGCGTTGGCGCCGGGCGTCTGGAAGATGCCGATGCCGGCCGAAGGGTGGCCGTCCAGCGTGAAAATCTGGCTGTAGCTCTGGGCGCCAAGCTCGACATGGCCGATATCGCGCAGCCGGGTCAGCTCGCCGTCGCTGCCGGTCTTAACGATCACATTCTCGTACTGCTCGACGTCGCTCAAACGTCCCTGCAGATCGATGGTGTACTGGAAATTCACGCCGGGCGGCGTCGGCGGCGTTCCCACCTGTCCGGCCGTGACCTGCTGGCTCTGCTGCTGCAGCGCCTGCACCACGTCTTGCGCGTTCAAGCTCCGCGCCTTGAGCTTGTCCGGGTCTAGCCACACCCGCATCGAATATTCGCCGGCGCCGAAAATGTTGACGTCACCGACGCCCGGCAGGCGCGACAGCTCGTCCCTGATGTTGATCGTGGCGTAGTTGGCGAGATAGAGGCGATCGTAGCGGTCGTCGGGCGAGGTCAGGGTCGCGATCAGGAGGATCGCCGTCTCCTTCTTCTTGACGGTGACGCCTTGTTTTTGGACGGCGTCCGGCAGCTGGGCCAGCGCGCTTGCCACCCGGTTCTGCACCAGCACCTGGGCGGTATCGAGATCGGTGCCGATATTAAACGTCACCGTCAGCGTATAGCTGCCGTCACTGGCGCTGGTCGATTCCATGTAGATCATGTTCTCGACGCCGTTGACCTGCTGCTCGATCGGCAGCGCAACGGTGTCCATCAGGACGCGCGCGCTGGCGCCGGGATAAATGGTCGTCACCTGTACGGTCGGCGGCACGACGTTTGGATATTGCGAAACCGGCAGGGCGTAGAGCGCGACGCCGCCGATCAAAATCATCAAGATGGCAATGACGTTCGCCAGGACCGGACGCTCGATGAAGAATTTTGAGATCATCGCCGGATTTCGCCGCTGAAACGAGTTGCGATCATTTCGTCATAACTTGGCGGTGACCGGATGCAATTCGGGTTCGACTTTCTGGCCGGGAATGGCGCGCATAATGCCGCCGATCACGACGCGGTCGTCGTTGGTCAGGCCCTTTTCAATAACGCGCAGCTCGCCGATCAGCTGCCCCGGATCGACCTTGCGCTGCTCGACCACATTGTCCTTGTTGACAACCAGCACGTAGCGCCCGCCCTGATCACTGCCGATCGCCACGTCCGGCACCAGCAAAGCCGGCTCGGGGTCCGACGGTATGCGCACGCGCACGAAATAGCCGGGCAACAGGGCGCGATCGGCATTGTCCAAAATAGCGCGCGCGGCAAGCGTCCCGGTGGAAGGATCGACCGTCGGCGCCACGTAGTCGAGCTTGCCTTTGCGCGGATAGGCGGATTCGGTTTGCAGACCGATCTCGACCGGTGTGCCGATCAGATCGGCGGTGGTGCGGCCGGAATGCGCGAGCGCGGCGCGCACTTGCAGGACGTCGCGCTCGCTCGCCGTGAAATTCACATAGATCGGATTGAGCTGAACGATCGTGGATAGAACGGTGGCGGAATTCGCTCCAACCAATTGGCCGATCGAGACTTGTCGCGCCGACACAACGCCATCGAACGGCGCGGTGACGTCGGTGTAGCCGAGATTGATTTCGGCTTGCCTCTCGGTGGCTTGCGCCGATTGCAGATCGGCTTGCGCCGAGTCGCGCGCCGCCAGCGCCTTATCGTAAGTCGTTTGAGCCGAGACTTGCCTGGTCAGGAGATCGGCTTGGCGCTGATATTCAGCCTCATTCTGCTTCAGCGTCGCCTGGGCGCTGACAACGGAAGCCTTCGCCGCTTCGAGTTTAAGCTTGTACGGCTCCGGCTCGATGGTGAAGAGCGACGTGCCCTTTTTGACGAAGTCGCCGTCGGTGTAGCTGATCGCCTGCACGAAGCCCTGCACGCGGGCGACGAGGTCGACCGTGTTGATGGCGGCCGTGTTGCCGGTCAATTCGAAGTAGACCGAGACCTTCTGCTGGACCGGGGTCGCGACCGCGACCTTCGGCGGCGGCGGCGCGGCGTAGCGATTGTCCTCTCCGCAGGCGGCAAGTATCAATGCCACAGGCAGAAGAAGAGTTGCCCAAACTGACCCGGCTTTGGCCATCGGCGGAGCCTTGTTTCAAATTATATGCAAGATGAAAGCGACAAATCTGGCGATACAAACTCAGAATACGATCCGATTTCGATGGCGCTTTGGCAAGACGAAACACCATCCGCACGAAACGACTATGACGGCCAAACGCCCATCGGCGCCGCGAGGGCGCCGATCAGCCGGCAGTTCGAAAAGAAAGTACTTGTCGATAAGAAAGTATTTGCGCGATCGTCGGCAACGCCCGGCGCTACGAGCTCTGATTGAGCACGGTCACGGCGCGGCAATTCTGCGACCAGCAGGAAATGTCGTTACACACCGCGACCGGCCGCTCCTTGCCGTAAGAGATGGTGTGCATGCGCTGCGCCATCACCCCGCGGGAGACGAGATACACCTGCACGGTCTGCGCGCGGCGGGCGCCGAGCGCGATATTGTATTCGCGCGTGCCGCGTTCGTCGGCATGGCCTTCGATGGTGAAGGCGTAGCGGTTGTACTGATTGAGCCACTGCGCCTGCTTGTCGAGGGTGTCGCGCGCCTGCGGCGTCAGCTCCGACGAGTCGCTCTCGAAGAATACCCGATCGCCGACATTGACAATGAAATCCTGCTGGCTGCCGGGCGTGGCGGCGCCGGCGATGGCGGCGGTCTGATCGGGCTGCTTGGCGCAGCCGGCGACGGCGAGAGCGCCGAGAACAAAGACCGCGAATTTGGCGCTGCGGATGATGGTCATAACCTGCATTCCGGTGCCTCCAATGTTCCGTTGTGGCCGGACATGGTTGGTCCCTGGAGCGATCTAGCAGCGCCTTCGTTAAGCGAACGTTCCGTCAACCTTGATGGAGCCTTGCAGAGAAGCTTCGAACCCACCGATCACCCCTAAAGCTTCCGTGGTGGTTAATAGGCCCTGAATACGGCAACGATGTGGGAACCGCTTGGTATTTCCGGAACTTGCGGACGCACCCCCAAACCCTAAGACAGCAGCGGCGACCACGCCGGATCTGAGGCAAAGGCCGGCGTCGGTTCCCGCAGCTCGTTACGGCCGGCGATATCGATGGTGTAGAGCGACGGCCCGGCGCTGCCGCCCGGATCGCGGAAAAACATGATCACCCGTCCGTTGGGCGCGAAGGTCGGACCTTCGTTGTGGAAGCCCTCGGTGAGGACGCGCTCGCCGCTGCCGTCCGGTTTCATCACACCGATGGCGAATTTCCCGCCAGCCTGCCGGGTAAAGGCCAGGTAGTCGCCGCGCGGCGACCAGACCGGCGTCGAATACGAGCCGTCGCCGAAACTGATGCGTTGCGCCTGCCCGCCGGAAGCAGCCATGACGTAGATCTGCGGACGACCGCCGCGGTCGGACTCAAAACAAAGCCTCGTGCCATCGGGTGAGTAGGATGGTGCCGTGTCGATCGCGGGCGTGTCGGTGAGACGCGTCATCGCCTTGGAGCGCAGATCCATCACGAAGATGTTGGCGTTGCTGCCCTCCTGCAGGCTCATCACCACGCGCTGGCCGTCCGGCGAGAAGCGCGGTGCGAAGCTCATTCCCGGAAAGTTGCCGACGATCTCGCGCTGCCCGGTTTCGATATTGAGCAAATAGACGCGCGGGTCGCCAGCGCCGTAGGCCATGTAGGTGATTTCCTGCGTCGACGGCGAAAACCGCGGTGTCAGCACCAGTTCGTCACCGCGTGTGAGATAGCGCACATTGGCGCCGTCCTGATCCATGATCGCAAGCCGCTTGATGCGGCGCTCCGCCGGCCCGGTCTCGTCGACGAACACGACGCGGCTGTCGAAATAGCCCTTTTCGCCGGTCAGCTTCTCGTAGATCGCATCGGAAATAATGTGGGCGATGCGCCGCCAATTTTCCGGCGTGGTGAAATATTGCTTGCCATCCAACTGCGCGCCGGCTTGCACGTCCCACAGCCGGAATTCGGCCTTGAGCCGCCCGTCCGGCTGACGCGTCACCCGGCCGGTAACGAGCGCTTGGGCGTTGATGGTGCGCCAATCGGGAAAGCGCGGCACCGCATCGACGCTGACGATCTTCTCCAGGAACGCGGCCGGATCGATCGGCGCGAACAGACCGCTGCGCCTGAGATTGGCGGCGATGATCTGCGAGACCCCCAGCGCGCTTTCGTTATCGCCGGCCGCTCCGCCGAGAAAGTCGGCGATCGCAACCGGCATCGGCTGAACGTTGCCTTGGGTGATATCAACGGTGACGGCTGCCGCCGGCCATGGCGCGATCGTCAGACCGGCGAGCGCGGCGCCGCCGACCGCAAGCGCGTCGCGTCGGCTCAGGCGCGCAAATTGCGTCAGGCCACGGGCCCGCAGTTTCGGGAACTCAAGGTCAATACGATCAACCACCGAAGACGTCCTTTGGATCGAAGTTGATGTCAATTTCCTTCCACACATCGTACGTGGTCAGCGAAAGCATGTCGTAGGGCTGAGCCGAGATGACAGCGCGTATCGCGCTGTCGCGCGTGGCTTCGAACAACGGGCCGTCGCCGCTGGTCAGCACTTCCGGCTGGCCGATCAGCCGGTGATCGCGGCCGAGCCTGATACGAATGGCGACAATGTAGAGATCGGGATGCGTGCTCACCGCCGGCGGCGGATTCCACAGCGAGATCAATTTTGCCCGCAGCGCATCGAGCTCGCTCTGCGACAGATGCGCGGCGTGGCCGGTCGGCGCACCGAGCGCGGCGACGCCGTTGACGGTCTCAGCCGCGGCAAGCTGGCGCTGCGGCTCGCGATGGTCGAGCAGAGCGGCGACCTGATTGGCGTCGAATTTGGACGGCGGCTTCTTGTTCTCGTCCTTCCGCAATTGCTCGGCGATCTGATCCGGCTTGAATTCCGGCGCCTTCTTCTCGGGTTTAGGCGGTTTCTTCGTGTCGTCCTTTTTCAGCTCGTCGGCGATCTGATCAGGCTTGGTTTTGTCTTTTTGCTTTTCCGCCTTCTCGGCCGGTTTTGCATCGGCCTTCGGCTCCGGCTTCGGTTCGGATTTCTCCGCCGCTTTTGGCGGCGCCTTGGGTTCCGGCTTTGGCTCTGCTGCGGCCGCGGCATCGGTCCTGATTTCCGGCTTGTCGACGACCTTCGGCGCGAGCTCCTTGGCGGGCTTCGGCTGGCCGATCTTGTCGGCGAGCGGCTTTGGATTCTCAATCGCCTTCGGCGCGTTCTTCACGCCCGCGGTGGCGTTAGAAATATTGTCGGGCGTGGCAATCTCGACCGGCATGAAATCCGACAGGTTGACGTTCGGCGTCGAGCTGGCGAACGTTATCAGCCCGAACACCAGGACTGCCGCGTGGCCGGATGCCGATATGATCCAGTTCCGACGCAACTTTATTCCCCCCGCTCGGGGACAATATTGAGGGCCGCACCAAAGCCGGCGGTACGAAGCCTGCCTAATGTTCGCATGATCTCATTGTAGCAGACATCCTTGTCGGCGCTGACCAGCACGTTCGGCTGGGCGCGGCCGCTATCCTTGATCGCCCGCAATTTGGATTCGACCTCCGCCGACGCGATCGGGCTTTGTCCGAGATACACATCGGCCTGGCTGGTGCAGCCGCCACCGCTCTTCTTGAGTGTCAAGATCAGCGGCTCTTTGTCCGAAGTGTTTGCCGTGCCGCCGCTGGCGTTGGGAAGATCGACGGTGATCGAAAGGGTCATCAGCGGCGCCGAGACCATGAAGACGATGAGCAGCACCAGCATGACGTCGACGAACGGCGTCACGTTGATCTCGCTCATCACCGCGCGGCGGCCACGCTTGCCCCGGCTGCGCGACGACCCACCGACGACATTCGCCGCCATGTTGGCCCCTCAACCCCGCTCGTCGATCTGCCGCGACAGGATCGCCGAGAATTCGTCGGCAAACCCCTCAAGGCGCTGCGCCTGCCGGTTCACCTCGGAAATGAACTTATTGTAGAAAATCGTCGCCGGAATGGCGGCAATAAGACCGATCGCGGTCGCAAACAGCGCCTCGGCGATGCCCGGGGCGACCACGGCCAGCGAGGTGTTTTTCGACGCCGCGATCGACTGGAAGCTGGTCATGATGCCCCAAATCGTGCCGAACAGGCCGATGAAGGGGCCGGCCGAACCGACCGTCGCCAGGACCAGAAGCCGACGCTCCATGTGCTCGATTTCACGCGCAATGGCGACGTCCATGACTTTTTCGATGCGCATCTGCAGCCCGGCAAACGAGCGGGCGTGGCCCTCGAAGCTGCGTTTCCATTCGCGCATCGCGGCGACGAACAACGCGCCGGTCGAATGGCCGGGCTTGGCGGCAAGTGAGGTGTAAAGCTCCTCGAGCGATTGGCCGGACCAGAATGCCTGTTCGAACCCGTCGGCCGATTTGCGGATCCGGCGGAACAGCACCGTTTTGTCGATGGCGATCGCCCAGACCCACACCGAGCAGACGATCAGGCCGATCATCACCGTTTTGACCAGCCAATGAGACTGCCAGAACAGATGGAAGAGCGACAGATCAGAGGAGGTCAACGGCAGCGCCGACGCTGTAATGTCGGCAGGATTCATGCGCGCGTCCTTTCGGCGATCCAGCCGGGGCCAATGGCCGGAGCGGTGCACCGGGACCAGAGGCAGGGCAGCCGCTTCTGTCGCGCGCCGACCACGACCTTAGAATTTCACGAGGACCCAAGCCGGACCCGCCACCGGCAGGACCGAAATCATCGCGAAACTTGTCCAAACTAGGGCGCAACACCCGGTCGTCCGGGCTTAGCGAAGCTTGGTTATGCTTAACGGGCGGTTAACGGAAAGGCGCGGCTTGAGCGGCCGCCAAAAATGCTCAGGGCCGCCCATCTTTAGTGAGATGGACGGCCCTGTCACGTGAGAGGCGAAGCGACGATTCAGGCCTGCGGTTGCGGCGGCGGCTGGGGGACCTCGCTCTGCGGGCGGTTACGCCGTTCGGCCATGAATTGATCGAATTCCGAACGGTCCTTGGCAAAGCGCAACCGTTCCAGGAATTCCTTGAACTCGCGCTGCTCATCTTCCAGCCGGCGGAGCGTTTCGGTGCGGTATTCGTCGAACGCACGATTGCCGCTCGACGGCGCGCCGCCGCCCCACCCGGCACCTTCCACCTTGGACCGCATGCGATCCATTTTGTCCTGCATGCGCTGCATCTTCGATTGCCAATGGCCTTGCCAATTGCCGTTGTGACGATATCCGCATCCCATTCTTCCGCTCCCTAGAAAAAAGGCGAGGGCAACCAGGCCGACCGGCCACCAAGCCATAAAGCCGAGCACGATCAACGCGATCCAGGCCGGCTTGCCGAGTTCATCGAGCTTTTCAACGAGGACCATTAGGGACCTCCCAGGTGTGAATGTAAATAACATTTACATCGCCCATTTCGGCTGTCAAGGGGTTCTCGATTTCGTGAAAAGAAGTTTGCATGTCGCGGTGCAAGTGGTGCGCAAGCGAGCCTGAGCAAGCGTGAATATTGGGTCGCGTTGTCGCAGCGACGCTTATTATTTCGCTTCGGACACGCCGAGACCGCGCAGATAAATCAGCACGTCAGCTTCAAGCAGCTCCTCGGCCGACATCGGCAGCGTGCGGCGAGCAGCATCACCGCGGCCGAACAGCGAGGCGATGCCGTGCGCTACGGCCCAGATGTGGAGCGCCACCATCAGCGCCGGCGGCCGCTTGTTCGCTGGCACGTGCGCGCAGAGCTTTTCAGCAGCCCCACGCAAAACCGTGAAGGCGCGGTCGCCCGCCTCGCGAAGTTCGGGATTGCTGGCAGGCGGGATGCCGGCTTCAAACATGGCCGAGTAATAAGCCGGCTCGGTCCGAGCAAAATCGAGATAGGCCCTGCCCAGCCGATCGAGCGCAAAGAAGACATCGGGGCGGCCTTCGTCCCAGGCCTGCGATAGCACTGCCTCGAACTGATGAAAGCCCCGCAGCGCGACGCTGGCCAACAGTTCGTCCCGGTCGCGGAAATGCCGGTACGGCGCCGCCGGACTGACGCCCGCCCAGCGCGCCGCCTCGGCGAAAGTGAAGCCCCCCGGCCCTTTCTGTGCGATCAGCTCCAAAGCCGCCCGCAGCAGCGCTTCTTTCAGATTGCCGTGATGATAACCGCGGGGGCTTTCTTTATCTTCCTTCGACCAAACCATTTGCCTCGGACCAAGCCATGTAAATAGTATTTACATGAGTCCGGGCAGTTCGTCGATGCCGGGGGTTTATCGGCGCTTGGCGGGTCGCACCGCGAGCGGCAAATCAGCGAAAAGCGTCGGATTGCCCCCCGGTTGCGCCCGTTCGATCGACAACAAGCGGAGCTTCGTGCGCACGCCGCCGGGCGCCGAAAACCCCCCGGTTTTGCCGCCGGCCGCCATGACGCGATGACACGGCACGATGATCGGGAACGGATTCTGTCCAAGCGCCTGGGCGACGTCGCGCGCCAGATTGCGGTCGCCAAGCCGTTCCGCGACCTCGCCGTAGGACAGCGTGCTGCCGGCCGGGATGGCGCGCGCGATGGCGTAAACGCGGCGATTGAAATCCGGCAGGGCTTCGCTGTCGAGCACCGCCCCGCTTAGATCTCCGCGCTCGCCGCCGAGCAACGCGACGATGACCTCGATCGTGCGCCGTACATCTGCGGGCGGCGTAGCCTTGCCGGCAGATGGAAAACGGCGCAGCAGTCGGCTTCGGGTCGCCCGCGCGTTGCCTTCGGGCAGCTGCACGCCAACGATACCGCGCCCGCTCCAGGCGATGCCGCAGGAGCCGATGGCCGTTTCGAACAATGCAAATCCGCAAGCGCTCATAATGTGAATATAAGATGCGCGTCGTCGGTCGCCGACCCGATTACTGGGTCCGCTCGAGATCGGCCTTCATCGCCATGCGCAGCGGCTTTGGAATCGGGCGCGCGCGGCCGTCGCTGATAAAAGCGACACGCACGCTGGCGCCGACCAGAAGCTCCTCGCCGCGCATCACCCGCTGCCGCAACGTGATGGAGGCGCCCTTCACGTCCTCCGGCTCGGTCACGACCTCAAGGATATCGTCCATGCGGGCGGGGCGCAGGTAATCCAGCGTCATCGAGCGCACAACAAAAGCAAAGCCGGGCGCCTCCTTCTCGGTCGCCTCGAACAGCGCGCGGTGATCGGCGCCGATCAAGCGGAGATAATTGGTCCGGCCGCGCTCCATGTAGCGCAGGTAGTTGGCGTGATAGACGATGCCGGTGAAATCGGTGTCCTCGTAGTAGACGCGCACCGTGAGCACATGGCGGCCATCGCGGATTTCGCCGTCGAGCGGGATGGTGAGCAGGTCGCTCATCGTTGAAACTCTTCCGCTACATCCATGCGGCCATCGATCACGCGAACGACAATGATCTCGTCGGCACCAACCGTGTAGAAAACCAAATAGAGGCCAACCACAAGACAACGCAGTCCAGGTGAGAGGGTCGAACGCTCGCGACCAATGAACGGAAATCGCGTCAAGTTTTCGAAATTTGCATCAATCCGGCGTATGAACGCATCGGCCGCATTCGGACTTCTTTCTTCAAGGTATTGATGGATGCCAAACAGATCGGCCCTAGCTCTGTCGGAGAGTGCGACCCGCATCCTTGCGACTACTTGCGACTAAAATTCCGCGCTCGGTGAAGGAAATCGTCGAACTTCCACTCCGACACCCGACCGGCCGCGACGTCCTGCATGCCCTCGTCGATCGCTTCCTTGAGCGCGCGAAATTTTTCGGCCTGTTCGAGCAAATAGGCGACCGCCTGCTCTCGCATTTCTTCGGGAAGCAGATCGAGCGCTTCCGCCGCCTTCTCGGTGGTGGTTTTCATCGATCAATCTTATCATTCGACGAACCGAGCGGGCAACGATGCTCTTATCGCCACGGCACCCGCCCTGCCATCGACTGTTCCCAGTGCTGCCCGTCGAACAGCTGCGGCGCGATCGCCGCGATGTCGACATCGTCGAGGCAGCGCACGTTGACGTCGATCTTGTCCGGATCCGAGCGCGGCACGTAGAAGGCATGGATGCCGCAGGCCGAGCAGAAGGTGTGCCTGGCGGTGCCGGTATTGAAGCGATAAGTGGTCAGCGCGTCGGCGCCGCTTAAAAGCTCAAACTGCTCCGGCGCGACGATCAGATGCAGAAAGCCCTTCTTGCGGCAGATCGAGCAGTTGCATTCGGTGACGCGCGACAGGTCGCCCGTGACGCGAAACCGCACGCGCCCGCAATGGCAGCCGCCGGACATTGCCTTAAGCATGATGCTCAACCCTTCACTGCCTTGCACCGCTCGTTAGTCCCATGTGTCTTGATTGTCTCTTATTGTGCCCCCTACCGGGCGCGCCACCCAGCAGTTCCATCGCTCGTTCCGTTCGAGCGTAGCCTCCATTTCGATCTCACCAACCATGTAGATGGTGACCTGCATACCTTCCTTGGGGCCACCGGGTATCTCGGCGAGCTCTTGGCGCGAGCGATCAAAATGCAGGAGATAACGCCCGGCCTCATCGGCATCGTTACCGTCAAAACAGATGCGATACATGCCCGGAGACTAGCAGCGTCAATTATCCTCGCCAGCACCAAACAATCCAAACTGTGCCGGATCGCGCGCGGGCTCCGGCAGGCCGAGATGGCGGAAGGCATGGCCGGTGATCAGCCGGCCGCGCGGCGTGCGCTGCAGCAGCCCGCACTGGATCAGATAAGGCTCGATGATGTCCTCGATGGCGTCACGCGGCTCCGACAACGCCGCGGCGAGCGTTTCGACGCCGACCGGACCGCCGCCATAGTTCATCGCAATCGTCGTCAGATAGCGCCGGTCCATGGCATCGAGGCCGGCTTGGTCCACTTCGAGCGCCGCCAGCGCCTTGTCGGCCACGGCGCGGTCGATCGCCGGCGCGCCGGCGACGGCGGCGAAATCACGGAGGCGGCGAAGGAGCCTACCGGCGATCCGCGGCGTGCCCCGCGCGCGGCGAGCGATTTCGTTGGCGCCGTCGGCGGTGACGCCGATGCCGAGCACGCGCGCGCCGCGATTGACGATCTGCTCGAGTTCGGCCTCGGAATAGAAATTCAGCCGCACCGGAATGCCGAAACGATCGCGCAACGGGTTGGTGAGGAGCCCCGCGCGGGTGGTGGCACCGACCAGCGTGAATTTGGCGAGATCGATCTTCACCGACCGCGCCGCCGGGCCGGTGCCGATGATCAGGTCGAGCTGAAAATCCTCCATCGCCGGATAGAGGATTTCCTCGACCGCAGGGTTGAGCCGGTGAATCTCGTCGATAAACAAAACGTCGCGCTCCTCAAGATTGGTCAGGAGCGCGGCGAGGTCGCCGGCCTTGGCGATCACCGGACCCGACGTGGCGCGGAAATTGACTCCCAGCTCGCGCGCGACGATCTGCGCCAGCGTGGTCTTGCCGAGCCCCGGCGGGCCGACGAACAGCACGTGGTCGAGCGCTTCTTTCCGCCCGCGCGCCGCTTCGATGAACACCGCGAGATTTTTGCGCGCCTGTTCCTGGCCGACGAACTCCGCGAGCTTTTGCGGGCGCAGCGATGCCTCGGCCGCGTCTTCTTCGGCTCGCTCGGCGGCGACGAGCTTGCGTTCGGGTTTGCTGCTCACCGTCCCGGCCCCCGGCTATATTTGTTCGGCAACAGATCGCCGATCGCCACCACGCCCGGCAATTTGCCGTTCGGTACGATTACCCGCGCCTTCGGATCATAGTCGAAAATGAGCTCGCGGCAGGCGCCGCACGGCGATACCACGGCGATGGACTGATCCTTCTCGTCCGGCGGCGGATGGCGTACGGCGACAATGGTCTCGATCCCGTCGTCGCCGAGATCGACGAAGGCGCGCCCGAGCGCGACGGCTTCGGCGCACACCGCCATGCGCCCGAGATAGGCGTCGAGATTGACGCCGGTGAAAACCTTTCCCGAGCGCGTTCGCAGAGCCGCGCCAACTTCCTGCCAGTCGTCGCGATACCGCAGCTTGATCGCCGCAGTTGCCGCCGCGATCAATGCGCGATCCGCTTTGGTCAATTGCGCCGGCCGCTTCATGTCTGCCGCAAAACTCCAATCGCCCGAGCCATGCACCAACACGCTGTCATGGCAATTAGACTGGTCAACGCCATAGCTGCAGTGCCGATCATCATTCTAAATAAACGCCATTGGGGGACGTAGTAGCCATGTTCCGATACATTCAAGGCAACCGCGGTCAGCACAATCGCTGCAATAATCGCCGCGAGATTGGCCGAGGCGAGGCCATGCCGGCCATATAGTCTTGCTACTGTCGCGAAAATCAGTGCAGCCACTAACGCAACAGGAGCGCCGAGTAGATAACCGAAAAATAGAACCAAGCTGATAAAACGAAAATCGAGGGACGAGCTGAAAAACGCTCCCGAACCGTCGAACATCGTCGCCAATGACAATTGAGCGAATATTCCCATTATTCCGATCGCGGGTCCGATGACGACGCATAACGCGATGAACGCAAGCAGACGCGGTACTTGGACCTTTGCGTCGTTCACTTCGCCAGTTCCTTCAAGCCCAGCCGGATCAGCGTCTTGACCTCGGCGCCGTCGCCGGCACTGCGGGCCGCGGCAGCGACGGCGGCGACGGCCTGCGGCTGGCCGTAGCCGAGATTGACCAGCGCCGAGACCGCGTCGCTGACGGGCTGCGGCGCTCGCTTGTCTTCGAGCGCGCCGGAAAGGCGCACAAGCGCCGGATCGATGTCGGCGTAAGCGGGTGCCTTGTCCTTGAGCTCGGTGACGATCCGCTCGGCAACTTTCGGCCCGACGCCCGGCGTGCGCGCCACCATCGCCTTGTCGCGCATGGCGATCGCCGCGGCGAGGTCGGCGGGCTTAAGCGTCCCGAGCACGGCGAGCGCGACCTTGGCGCCGACGCCCTGGACGGTCTGCAAAAGCCGAAACCATTCCCGCTCGACGTCAGTCAGAAAGCCGAAAAGGCGGATCTGGTCCTCGCGCACATAGGTTTCGATCGACAGCGTCGCCGCCTCACCAGCGCGCGGCAATTCCTGCAAGGTTCGCGTCGAGCAATGAACCAGATAGCCGACGCCGTTGACATCGAGGATGACGGAGTCCGCGCCGTAGGAATCGATCACGCCTTTGAGCTTGCCGATCATCGCGCCGCTCGTGCACTTAGCTCGTCGTTCCGGGGCCGCGCGAAGCGCGGAGCCCGGAATCCATAACCACATTTTCTACAGAACGGGCTCAGTACCCATGCTGCGTGGCCAGTGACTATGGATTCCGGGTCCGGCCCTTCGGGCCGTCCCGGAATGACGGTGGCGGAGATGCCATTCATCGCGCCGCTACCTTAAGCAGCACGCTCTGCCGGTGGTGCGCGTGTGTCACGGCAATGGCGAGCGCATCGGCGGCGTCGTCGGATGACGGGTCGGCTTTGGGCAACAGCACGCCGATCATCATGCGCACCTGTCTCTTGTCGCCGTGACCAGCGCCGACAATGCTTTTCTTCACCAGGTTCGGCGCGTACTCGGCAACGGACAGGCCGGCTTTGGCCGGCACCACCATAGCGATGCCGCGCGCTTGCCCGAGCTTGAGCGTGTCCTTGGCGTCCTTGTTGACAAAGGTCGCTTCGACCGCTGCCTCGTCGGGGCGAAACTCCTCAAGAATGCGCATCAGGCCGTCGTAAATAGCGAGAAGCCGCGCGGCGAGCGCATCGTCGTGGCGCGTCGTCACCGAGCCGCAGGCCAGAAATCCAAGCCGGTTGCCGGCGACCTCGACGACGCCCCACCCGGTGCGGCGGAGCCCGGGATCGATGCCGATGATGCGAATCGGGCGGGTCATGCCGTCCGCTTCATACCATGCCACAGAGGCACTGGCGGCTTCGCCCGTTATGCGCTCATCCGTTGCACCAGCGCGTCGGAGACTTCGAAATTGGCATAGACATTCTGCACATCGTCGTGCTCGTTCAAGTTCTCGATGAGCTTGAGGAGCTTCTCGCCCTGCTCGTCGCCGACCGCGACGGTGTTCTGCGGCCGCCAAACCAAGGCCGCTTTGCGCGGTTCGCCAAATTTCGCCTCCAACGCCTTGGCAACCGAACCGTATTGGTCAGCCGCGGCGTAGATCTCGTGGCCGCTGTCGCTCGAGACGACGTCGTCGGCGCCGGCCTCCAAAGCCGCCTCGAACATCGCGTCGGGGCTTGCAGCCTTGGCGTCGTATTCGATGGCGCCGACGCGGTCGAACATGAAAGAGACCGCGCCGGTTTCGGCGAGATTGCCGCCGCTCTTGGTGAAGGCGGCGCGCACCTCGCCGGCGGTGCGGTTGCGATTGTCGGTCAACACCTCGACGATGACGGCGACGCCTCCGGGCCCATAGCCTTCGTAACGGATTTCCTCGTATGTCTCCGCATCGCCGCCCAACGCCTTCTTGATGGCGCGCTCGATATTGTCCTTCGGCATATTCTCCGCCCGCGCGGCGATGATGGCGGCGCGCAGCCGCGGATTCATGTCCGGATCGGGCAGACCGATTTTGGCCGAAACGGTGATTTCGCGCGCCAGCTTGCCGAACAGCTTGGACTTCACCGCGTCCTGCCGCCCCTTGCGGTGCATGATGTTCTTGAACTGCGAATGTCCGGCCATAGCTCGCTCGCGCGCCCTCGCGCGCCCAAAAGAATTGAATGGATTTGATGTCGCCGGACTTATAGGGCGGCGCAACGAGGAAATAAAGGTGGTCCGAAACCTTAGCTCCAGAATGCGGGCACAGCCGGCTCCAAGCAACCACCGACACGCACGGCACCGGCGCGCGCCGCCAACCCGGTCGCCGGGTCGGTTTCGACCGCGACGCCGCACAGTGTCGCCGGTCCGGAGGCCGGCTCGAAGCGCGAGGAGGCGACGCGGCGCAGGAAGCGCTGCAGCGGCTCTTCTTTGTTCATGCCGATCACCGAGTCGTAGTCACCGGTCATGCCGACGTCGCTCATGAAAGCGGTGCCGCCCGGCAGGATGCGCAGGTCCGCCGTCGGCGCGTGGGTGTGCGTGCCCACGACTATGGTGGCGCGGCCGTCGCAGAAATATCCCATCGCCTGCTTCTCGCTGGTCGTCTCGGCATGCATGTCGACGATGATGGCATCGGCGCCGGAACGCAGCGCGCAAGCGCCGAGTTCGCGGTCGACCGCGGTGAACGGATCGTCGAGCGGATCCATAAAGATGCGGCCCATGGCATTGACCACCAGCACGCGCGCGCCGCCCTTGGCTTCGATCAAAGCCGCGCCGCGGCCGGGCGTGCCGGCCGGGTAGTTGAGAGGCCGAATGAGACGCGGCGCGCGCTCGATGAAGACCAAGGCTTCCTTCTGGTCCCAGGCGTGATTGCCGAGCGTGACCGCGTCGGCGCCGGCCTCGATCAGGTCGTTATAGATCGTTTCGGTGATGCCGAAGCCGCCGGCGGCGTTTTCACCATTGATCGCCACGAAATCGAGCTGCCAGTCGCGGATCAGCCCGGGCAGGCGCTCGGTGACGACGGTGCGCCCGCTGCGACCGACCACGTCGCCGACGAACAGAATGCGCATGCCTCAACCGCCTCGCAGATCGATGATCTCGCGCTCGGTTAGCACAAGATCGAGGGTGGCGTCGTGGGGTGCCGCCGGCACCACGGCGATTTCTTGGACCGCATAGGCAATCCCCATGGCAACGACGGGCTTGCGCGCGCGCAGCCGCGTGATGGTGAGATCGTAATAGCCGCCGCCATAGCCGAGCCGATGGCCGGCGCGATCGAAGGCGACAAGCGGCACCAGCAAGATATCGGGCTCGACTTCGGCCGCCTGGGCTGGCGGCTCGCGAATCCCCCAGACGCCGGAGACCAGCGGCTCGCCGAAATTCCAGGCGCGCATGACAAGCGGCCGGCCGCGCCCGGCGATCACCGGCAGCGCGAGCCGCGCACCCTTGCCGGAAAACTTCTTCATCAGCGGCAACGGATTGATTTCGCCCTTCATCGGCATGAAGCCCGAGACGATCGCGCCTGGCGCCGCCGAAACGAGAAACGGCCGGCCGGCGATCGCTTCCGCGACGGCGCTGCGGACGTCAGCCGGCAACGCGTCGCGCCGCGCGATCATCTCGCGGCGCAGTTCAGCTTTTGCGGTTTGAACTTCGGACATGTCTTGAGCGTGCCACCCTAAAGACGTGGATGGCCGGGACAAGCCCGGCCATGACGGAAAATGGACACCCAAGAGAAAGTGCGGAGCCGCACCGGCCGTTGGAGCGCTCGATCCCGGGTTCCCTACGAAAGTAGGTGGGCGCCATGTGTCCGGACCCACGAGCCCGGACAGGGACAGCTCCCTGAAGGATCGATAAGGCCCCGGGGATTATGGCTCCTGTCGCACCAGGCAGCCCCGCGGGGTCAATGTAATGCACCGCGGCATGCGACGCCACTTAGTCCTTGCCGCATGTTCGCTATTGAGCGCTGCAACGAGTCGCCCGACGACCACGGCGTCCTGGGCGAGAGCTTCGACGAAAAGACTTGGGCCCGACCTCGCGCTCACGAGATCATGCGGCGCGACGTCGAGCGCGATTGGCTAAGTGCATCAGCCGCAGTGCACCGACCGTGTAGAGCCGGCGTCGCTGCCGCGTAGCGCTACGGGTACGTTAACCACCGCCGGCTCCGCCCCCGATCGCGCATCTTCAAAAGGGGAACGCGCGGCGCGCTTGCATTGTTGGTATTGCGCCGCGGTGTGCGTCCGCGCTTACCCGGTGACGACGCGCGGATGACTGCGGACGCGATTGATCGACCAACAGACCGTCGTCTCGACCAGGAGATGTGACATGTTCAGCAAAACTATCCGATTGAAGGCGTCTAACAGAGAGGCGCTTACGGACCGCAAGGGGTTACGCGCCTGCATTGGCGCGTCGGCTCTCGCTCTTGCCTGCGTGACGGTCGCCAGCTCGGCTGTTGCTCAGTCCCAATTCGACGGCACCTGGAGCGTGGTCATCATGACCCGCGGCGGCGCCTGCCAGTCCGGTCTGCGCTACGGTGTGCAGATCGTTAACGGGCAGGTCATCGGCGGCGGAGGCGGCGCCGACGTGCGTGGACGCGTCGGCCCCGGCGGGGGTGTAGCGGTCAGCGTCTCGGCCGGTGGTCAATCGGCCAGCGGCTCCGGCCACCTCAACATGATGAGCGGCGGCGGCGTTTGGCGGGGCCAGGGCAACTCCGGATATTGCCAGGGCACGTGGGTCGCGCAGCGGAGCGGCTATGGTGCGCAGGCGATGGAAGGGCCGGGGCCGGTTCAACGGCCGCTCTATAACTACGCGCCGCGGTATTACATGCCGCCAGGCGGCGGCTATTACGGCCCGCCTGGTGGTCAGTACTGACCGCGCGTTCTAATGGACGCAGCTCTGCAAACGCGAAAAGCGCTCTAGCCGCGCGCGACACCGTTGCCGCCGACCGCGGTATTGAGCTTCCTGGTGACGCGCTCGATGCGCTCGGCGGCGGCCGCTAGCGACGCGGCAATCGCTGCCTGGGCGGCTTTGTGGCGATCGGTGGTCGCCACATGCGCCTCCTGGACCGCCATCAGTTCTTCTTCCAGGCGGTTGAGGCGCGTGCCCATCTCGCCGAGCTCGTCGGCGATGGTCAGCGCCGCCATCACCGTCAGCCGGGTGTCGCCGATCTCACCGAATTTGGCGCGCAGGGTTTCGATGCGAATATCAAGCTCGCGCGCGAGGCCAGTGAGATGATCCTCCTGCCCGTCCTCGCAGGCCATGCGGAACTGTCGCCCGTTGATGCTGACATTGATCTGGGACATCTCGCTCTCGATCCGCTCCGGCGCTCGCTTGCCTCCCAACTGCCTCAGTCGCCGCGCTCCAGCACGCCGCGGATCGCCTCGATCGCCTGGTCGATCCGTTGCACGACTTCCCGGTTGGCAGTCTCCAGACCGCGTGAACGCGCAGTGGCGTGATCGAGCTCGCTCGCGAGCTGGGCTCGGTCGCTGCCGAGCGCGTGGATTTGGGTAAACAGCGATTCCTGGCCGCGGTCGAGTTCGCCGCGCCGCTCGGCCGCCGCTTCGAGCGCATCAAGCGCGAGCGCCAATCGCTGGCCCGCGATCTCGACCGAATTGTCCTCGCTCATCTGGCCATCCAGTGCGGCCACAAGCGCCGCCGCCGCACGTGAAAAGCGTGCGACCGCAAATATTTACGCACGGAAGCTTACGTCGCATCGAGCTTAAGCGTCAATGTCCAAAGCGTTTTGTACCCAGCTCTGTGCATGACGCCGTTTGGCCATTGGCGGCGCAATTGACTCAAGCCCGTCGCATGCTATCTCATCGCCGCCTGTTCACCTGACCGCGGCCGTCCGATATGGGCCGCGCTTGGCCCGTTCCATGACGATGCCGGACCGCATCATCGCGGCGAGCGCAGCCCTCGCCCAGCCTTCCCGCTTTCCCGCCACAGCCACGAGTTCGGCGGCCCGTGCCGAACACGACCGCATGGCGAATGCGATTCGTGCCTTGGCGATGGACGCCGTCGAGCAGGCCAAGGCCGGTCACCCGGGCCTGCCGATGGGCGCGGCCGACATCGCCGCGGTTTTGTTCACGCGCTTCCTGAAATTCGATCCCACCGATCCGGCCTGGCCTGATCGCGACCGCTTCGTACTCTCGGCCGGTCACGGCTCGATGCTGCTTTATGCGCTGCTTTATCTCCTCGGCTACGAGACGATGACGATCGATGAGATCAAGCGCTTCCGGCAGGTCGGCTCGCTGACACCCGGGCATCCCGAATATCACCACACGCCCGGCGTCGAGACGACCACCGGCCCGCTCGGCCAGGGCCTAGCCAATGCGGTCGGCATGGCGATTGCCGAGCGCCACCTCGCCGCGTTGTTCGCCAACGACATCGTCGATCACACTACCTACGTGCTCGCCTCCGACGGGGACCTGATGGAAGGCATCAGCCAGGAGGCGATTGCGCTTGCCGGGCATCTCAAGCTGAAAAAGCTTATTGTGTTGTTCGACGACAACGGCATCTCGATCGACGGGCCGCTGGCGCTGGCCGATTCGGTCGACCAGGTGCAACGCTTCGAGTTTGCCGGCTGGACAGCGACGCGGATCGACGGTCACGATCCCGCGGCGATTGCGGCAGCGATCGAAGCGGCGAAGAAGTCCGACCGGCCGTCGCTGATCGCCTGCCGCACCACTATCGGCTTTGGCGCGCCGAACAAGGGCGGCACCGAGAAGAGCCATGGCTCGCCGCTCGGCGCCGAAGAAATTGCAGCCGCGCGCGCCAAGCTTGGCTGGACGTCACCGGCGTTCGAAATTCCGGCGGCTATCCTTGAGCCATGGCGCGCCGCTGGCCGGCTTGGCATGCCGGCCCGCCAGGCGTGGGAGATGCGCTTGGCCGCGCTCGATCCGAAGACCCGCACGGAGTTCGAGCGTCGCCAGCGCGGCGAGCTTGGCCAAAGCCTGGCGTCGGCGGTCGCGACGGTGAAACAAAAGCTCGCCGAAGCGCCGAAGGAGATCGCGACCCGCTCCGCTTCCGAGTTCGCGCTCGAAGCCTTGGTGCCGGCGCTGCCGGAAATGATTGGCGGCTCGGCCGACCTCACCGGCTCCAACAATACCCGCACCAAGTCGATGAAGGTCTTGAGCGCCGCCGATTATTCCGGCCGCTTCATCCATTACGGCGTGCGCGAGCACGGCATGGCGGCGGCCATGAACGGCATGGCGCTGCACGGCGGCATCATTCCGTATTCCGGCACGTTCCTGGTGTTCTCGGATTATTGCCGGCCGGCGATCCGGCTGGCGGCGCTGATGGGTCAGCGCGTGATCCATGTGATGACCCACGACTCGATCGGGCTCGGCGAAGACGGACCGACGCATCAGCCGGTCGAGCATCTTGCCGCGTTGCGCGCCATTCCGAACCTCAAAGTCTTCCGGCCGTGCGACACGGTCGAGACCATCGAATGCTGGCAGCTGGCGCTGGAAAACCAAAACGGGCCGAGCGTCTTGGCGCTGACACGGCAAAACGTACCGCAGCTGCGCCTCGGCTTTGACGCCGACAATCGCTGTGCCCGCGGCGCCTACGAATTGATTGCTGCGGAAGGCGGCGTGGCAACAGTGTCGCTGTTTGCAACCGGCTCGGAAGTCGCCATCGCGGTCGCCGCACAAAAGCTGCTGGCGGCGCGCGGCGTTCGCGCGCGGGTCGTTTCGGTGCCGTGCTTCGAACTTTTCCTCGCGGCCGCCGATCCCGAACGTGCGGCGATCATCGGCAACGCCGCAGTCAACGTCGCCGTTGAAGCCGGCATCCGCCAGGGCTGGGACGCCATCATCGGTTCGGATGGAACCTTCGTCGGTATGACCGGGTTCGGCGCCAGTGGGCCCTACAAAGAACTTTATCAACACTTTGGTATCACGCCGCAGGCGGTGGCGGAGGCCGCGCTGGCGCGTTTAGGGAAGTCGTAGGAGGGCGAGTATGTCGGTACGCGTAGCGATCAACGGATTTGGCCGGATCGGCCGTAACATTCTGCGCGCCGCTGTCGAGGCTGGACGCGACGACATCGAAATCCTCGCCATCAACGATCTGGCTCCAGTCGAGACCAACGCGCATCTGCTTCGCTACAATTCAGTGCACGGCCGCTTCCCCGGCGAAGTCACGGTCAAGGGCGACACCATCAGTTGCGGCAACGGCGCCATCAAGGTCACGGCGCACAAGGACCCGACGCAACTGCCGTGGAAGGAGCTCGGCATCGACGTCGCGCTCGAATGCACCGGCATTTTCACCGCCAGGGACAAGGCCTCGGCGCATCTGCAAGCCGGCGCCAAGCGCGTGCTGATCTCCGCGCCGGCGGACGGCGCCGACATCACCGTGGTCTACGGCGTCAATCACGATAAGCTGACCAAGGCGCATACGGTGGTGTCCAACGCCTCGTGCACGACCAACTGCCTCGCGCCGGTGGCGAAAGTGCTCAACGACGCCGTCGGCATCGACAAGGGCTTCATGACCACGATTCACGCCTACACCAACGATCAGCCGACGCTCGATCAGGTGCACAAGGACCTCTATCGGGCGCGGGCCGCCGCGCTCAACATGATCCCGACCTCGACCGGCGCGGCGAAAGCGGTCGGCCTGGTGCTGCCGGAGCTCGCCGGCAAGCTCGACGGCGTCGCTATCCGCGTGCCGACGCCCAACGTCTCGGTGATCGATTTCAAGTTCGTCGCCAAGCGCGCGACCTCAAAGGACGAGATCAACGCCGCGGTGAAGCGCGCGGCCGAGCAGCAGCTCAAGGGCATCCTCGGTTTCACCGACGCGCCCAACGTCTCGACCGACTTCAACCACGACCCGCATTCGTCGGTGTTCCACATGGATCAGACCAAGGTGATCGACGGCACGCTGGTGCGGGTGATGTCGTGGTACGACAACGAGTGGGGCTTCTCCAATCGCATGGTCGATACCGCGGTAGCGATGGGCAAGCTCGGCTGAGCTTACCGCCAGAATTCGCCGGCTATGCGCTTTCGCACTCTCGACAATGCCGACGTCACGGGCAAACGCGTGCTCGTGCGCGTCGACTTCAACGTTCCGATGCAGAACGGCGAGGTGGCCGACGTCTCGCGCATCGAACGCAATAGTCCAACCATCGCCGAAATCGCCGACCGCGGCGGCAAGGTGATCCTGCTGTCGCATTACGGCCGGCCTAAAGGCCGCGACCCAAAAGAATCGCTTAAGCCGGTCGTGACCGCCGTCGCGCGTATCATCAGACGGCCGATTGCGTTCGCTGATGATTGCGTCGGCGCGGCCGCCGAAGCTGCGGTCGCCGCCTTAAAGCCCGGCGATATTCTTTGCATGGAAAACACCCGCTTCCACAACGGCGAGGAAAAAAACGACTCAGCCTTCGCCGCCGCCCTTGCGCGCCTGGGCGACATCTATGTCGACGACGCGTTCTCGGTGGCGCACCGGGCGCATGCGTCGGTGGAGGCGCTGGCGCATCTGCTGCCGGCCTATGCCGGACGCGCCATGCAAGAGGAGCTCGAAGCGCTCGAGAAAGCGCTGCACGCGCCGGAGCGTCCGGTCGCCGCCATCGTCGGCGGCGCCAAGATTTCCACCAAGCTCGACCTCCTCGGCAACCTCCTCGCCCACGTCCACAGCTTGATCATCGGCGGCGGCATGGCCAATACTTTCCTGGCGGCGCAAGGCAAGGCGGTCGGCAAATCGCTGTGCGAGAACGACCTCGTGGCTACGGCGCGCGGCATCCTGGCCAAGGCAAAATCGCAGAACCGCGAAATCGTGCTGCCGGTCGACGTGGTCGTGGCGCAGAAATTCGCCGCGCACACGCCGTCACGCGTCGTCTCGGTGGACGAGGTCGGCGAGCGCGACATGATCCTCGATATCGGCCCCCGCACCGTTGAGCAGATCGTCTCGGTGTTGGCCCGCACCAAGACGCTGGTGTGGAACGGGCCGTTCGGCGCCTTCGAGCTGGAACCGTTCGATGACGGCACTATCGAAGTGGCGGAAGCGGCCGCGGAACTCACGGCGACCGGCAAGCTTGTCAGTATTGCCGGCGGTGGCGACACGATGGCGGCGCTCAATGCCGCCGGCGTCACCGGCCGCTTCACTTATGTCTCGACCGCCGGCGGCGCTTTCCTCGAATGGCTCGAAGGCAAGGTGCTGCCGGGCGTCGAGGTGCTTAAAGCATCCCCTACTCCCGCCGCGACCCGCACTTGAGGCATAATGGATGCGGCTCAGAGCATGATCCCGAAAAGTGGATACCGGCTTTCGGAAAAGATCATGCTCCAACACAAGATCTAGATCGAATACCGGAGGAGCACGCGATGAATCTCACGGAATTGAATAAAGTCGCGGCAGCCATGGTCGCTCCCGGCCGCGGCATCCTGGCTGCGGACGAATCCACCGGCACCATCAAGAAGCGCTTCGACGCGATCGGGGTCGAGTCGACGCCGATCAGCCGGCGCGACTACCGCGAGATGCTGTTCCGCTCGACCGACGCGATGGCGAAGCACATTTCCGGCGTCATTCTCTATGACGAGACCATCCGGCAGAACGCCAAGGATGGCACGCCGCTGGTCAAGCTGATCGAGAAGGCCGGCACGCTCCCCGGCATCAAGGTCGACAAAGGCACCAAGCCGCTGCCGTTCTGTCCCGGCGAAGTCATCACCGAAGGGCTCGACGGCCTGCGCGAGCGGCTGGTCGAATATCGCGGCCTCGGCGCCAAATTCGCCAAGTGGCGCGCGGTGATCGATATCGGCGCCAGCATCCCGAGCTATAACGCCATCATGACCAACGCCAACGCGCTCGCGCGCTACGCCGCGCTGTGCCAGGACGAAGGCATCGTGCCGATCGTCGAGCCTGAAGTGCTGATGGACGGCGATCATGATGCCGACCGCTGCGCCATGATCACCGAATGGGTGCTGAAGACCGTGTTCGAACAGCTCTACTACCAGCGCATCGCGCTCGAAGGCATGGTGCTCAAGCCGAACATGGTCGTGCCCGGCAAAAAATCATCCAAGCGTGCCTCGGTCGAGGAAGTCGCCGAAAAGACCGTGCGCGTGCTCAAGGCCTGCGTGCCGGCCTCGGTGCCCGGGATTGCTTTCCTCTCCGGCGGCCAGTCTGATGAGGAAGCGACCGCGCATCTCGACGCCATCAACAAATTGGGCCCGCTGCCGTGGCACGTGACCTTCTCCTACGGCCGCGCGTTGCAGGCGGCGCCGCAGAAGGTCTGGTCGGGCAAGTCCGAAAACGTCGCCGCGGCGCAGCGCGCCCTCGGCCATCGCGCTTCGATGAACGGCCTCGCCGCGCTCGGCCAGTGGAAGGCCGATCTCGAACGGAAGGCGGCGTGACTCCCTTCTCCGCTCATTCCCGCGAATGCGGGAATCGAGTTTGGGCGAGTGGCCAAAAGGCACTGGGTCCCCGCCTTCGCGGGGACGAGCGGATCAAGGTTTTCGGCCGCGTGATCCAATGAGTGCGGCGCCTCGCCCGCGGCTTTATCTGGTCACCCCACAGCTCGGCGACACGGCGTCGTTCGCTCACGACATCGGCGCCGCGCTTCCAGCCGGCGACATCGCGGCCGTGCTGCTTCGCCTTGAGCCAACCGACGAACGCACCATGATCAATCGCGCCAAGGCGATCGGAGCGATCGTTCAGCGCCACGACATCGCGCTTTTGCTCGACGGGCATCCGCAGTTGGTGGCCCGCACCGCCGCCGACGGCGCTCACCTGACCGGCATTGATGCACTGACCGCCGCGCTGCCGGCGCTCAAGCCCGACCGCATCGCCGGCGCCGCCGGATTGCGCAGCCGTCATGATGCCATGCTCGCCGCCGAAGCTGGCGCCGACTATGTGATGTTCGGCGAACCCGATCGCCGCGGCGGCCGTCCGCCGCTCGACGTGATCGAGGAACGGCTGAACTGGTGGTCGGAGCTGTTCGAGGCCCCTTGCGTCGGCTATGCCGCAAGCCTCGACGAGGTCGCGCCGCTCCGTCAAGCTAAAGCCGATTTTGTCGCGCTCGGTGATTGGATATGGACGCACGCGCAAACGCCCGCTGCCGCGATAGCGGCCGCCGCCGGCCTGCTCGCCGAACCGGCGTAGCCGGCTGGGCCGGTACCAGCCAATGCTAACGCAAGATTCCGCTCATTCCCGCGACCCGCCTGCGCTCGCTTCGCGAGCTGCGGCGCGGTTTGGTCGCGCCGAAGCGCATAGCGCGAAGGCGGAAGGCGGGAATCCAGCCTCTGGGTCCCCGCCTTCGCGGGGACGAGCGGATAGAAGCAACTTCACCGTGGTGGTTCTCTTCGTCGCGCTGTTCATCCCGCCTTGGCAGCGTGACGCTCACGCCGCCGAACCCGACGTCGTCTATGCCGCTTTCCAGCGCGGCTACTATCTGACCGCATTCGCGCTGGCGACGGACCGCGTCGAGACCAAGAAAGACGCCAAGGCGATGACGCTTCTGGGCGAGCTCTATGCCGCCGGCTTGGGTGTCCGCCGCGACGATGCCAAGGCCGCCGAATGGTACAAGCTCGCCGCCGATCGAGGCGACCGCGACGCCACTTTCGCGCTGGCCATGTTCGCCCTGCAAGGCCGCGCCGGTCGGTCCGACCGCGAGGCCGCGGCCAAATTGCTCGCCGCCGCCGCCAAGCTCGGCCATGCGGTGGCCGCTTACGACCTGGCGCTGCTCTACATGGAAGGTCATTTGTTTCCGCAGGATTTCGGCCGCGCCGCCGAATTGCTGCGCACCGCAGCCGTTGCCGGCAATCCGCAAGCGCAGTACGCGCTCGGCACGCTCTATAAGGAAGGCCGCGGCGTGCCGAAGGATATGAAAGAGGCGGTGCGGCTGTTCGCCTTGGCTTCGCTCGCCGACAATACCGACGCCGCGGTCGAGTACGGCATCGCTTTGTTCAACGGTAACGGCGTCGCCAAGAACGAACAGGCGGCGGCGGCGCAATTCCGCAAAGCGGCGCTGCGCGGCAGCGCCGTCGGACAGGACCGGCTGGCGTGGATCCTGGCCGAAGGCCGCGGCGCGCCAAAAAATCCGGTCGAGGCCACCAAGTGGCATCTGATTTCCAAAGCGCGCGGCGAAACCGACCTGCCGCTCGACGATTTCGTCAACAAGCTCGACCCCGACAACCGCGCCGCCGGCGAGAAAGCCGCCAAGCTCTGGCTCGACGCGCTCAAGCCGCGCCCGCCGTCGTGATTAACCATCGGGCTTGACGGGAGCGCGGCTTGCGCCGTACCGCAAGCGTCATGCCCCATTCCGCAATCCTCAACGTCATGATCAAGGCGGCGTATCGCGCCGGGCGAAGCCTCAAGCGCGATCTCGGCGAGATCGAAAACCTGCAGGTCTCGCTGAAGGGGCCGCGCAATTTCGTCACCGCCGCCGATCGCCGCGCCGAGGAAATCGTGCGCGCGGAACTCTTGAAGGCGCGGCCAGATTACGGCTTTCTCGGCGAGGAAGGCGGCGCGCACGCCGGCACCGACAAAAGTCACCGCTGGATCGTCGATCCGCTCGACGGCACCACCAACTTCCTGCACGGCATCCCGCACTTCGCCGTCTCGATCGCGCTCGAGCGGAACGGCGCGATTGTCGCCGCCCTGACCTACAATCCGGCCAACGACGACGTGTTTGTCGCCGAACGCGGCAAGGGCGCCTTCCTCAACGACCGGCGCATCCGCGTCGCCGCGCGGCAACGGCTAGCCGACGCGGTCGTCGCCTGCGGGTTGCCGCATTTTGGCCGCGGCGACCTGGTGCTCGGCCGTTATGAGATCGCCGCCGCGCAGCAGCATTATGCCGGCTTGCGTCGCTTTGGCGCAGCGACGCTCGATCTCGCCTGGGTCGCCGCCGGCCGCTTCGACGCTTTCTGGGAGCGCGATCTCTCGCCCTGGGACTTGGCGGCCGGCATGTTGCTGGTCCGCGAGGCCGGCGGTTTCGTCAGCGATCTCGACGGCGGCGATGCCGTCCTGACCAAAGGCCACGTCGCCGCCGGCAACGAGACGATGCACCGCGAGCTGCTCGGCCTGATCAAGCAGGCCGGGAAAGACGCGGCCAAGGATGCGTCCAAGGATCCGTCCAAGGATGCATCCAAGGACCCGTCCGGCGATTCCACCGCGTCACCCGCCGGCCGCGCGCATCACCAAAGCGACGCGTGAGTTTTTCCGAAAATCGATTTCCGCCTTTCGATCGCCTGTTAGGGCCTTTTCGGGATCACGCCATCAACGCGCCGCAAATCTTGTCGCAGGTTTGATCAGGCAATCGTGCGTTTTTCTCCGGCGACGGCTATGCCATAGTGGACCGATCATAAGAGTCTAAGCCGATAGCCGATGGCGAATAGTTCCGAACCAGCCAGGCTCGCCTCGCCCCGCATTTTCCTGGTGCGGATGCTGGTGTTCCTCATTCTTTGCGGACTGATCGCCTTTGTCCTGCAGCGGCAGATCATTAACGCTTTCAATGCCAATCCCTGGCTCAACGGCTTGATCCTGCTGGTTTTGCTTATCGGCATCATCCTGTCGTTCGTGCGCGTCATCCGGCTGTTCCCGGAAGTCTCCTGGGTCAACAGCTTCCGCCGCGCCGATCCCGGGCTTGCGGTCCCCAAGGCGCCGACGCTGCTGGCGCCGATGGCCGCGATCCTTAGCAGCGACCGAGTCGGCCGCGTCGCCATTACGGCGCAGACCATGCGCGCCTTCCTCGATTCGGTGGCGAATCGCCTCGACGAGGCCCGCGACACTTCGCGCTACCTGACCGGCCTTCTGGTTTTCCTCGGCCTGCTCGGCACGTTCTGGGGCCTGATCGAGACCGTCGGCTCGGTCGGCGGCATCATCAACAATCTCAATGTCGGCGGCGATGCCAATTCGGTGTTCAACGCGCTCAAGGAAGGTCTTGCCGCGCCGCTTGGCGGCATGGGCATTTCGTTTTCCTCGTCGCTGTTCGGCCTCGCCGGCTCGCTGATCCTCGGTTTTCTTGATCTGCAGACCAGCCAGGCGCAGAACCGCTTCTACATCAACCTCGAGGATTGGCTGGCGACCACGGTGCAGGAAACCGGCGCGGCCGGCGTCGGCGGCGGTCCGCTGCCGGCCAGCGTCACCGAGGCGATCGAGCGGCTGCGTCTATCGATCAATGAAGCCGGATCGGGCAAGGCGACCACGGCGGCGATGGCCAACTTGGCCGAGGCGATCCAGGGCCTGGTTCAGCACATGCGCGCCGAACAGCAGATGATCCGCGATTGGGCTGACGCGCAGGCCAAGCTCAACAGCGACATTCGCCGCTTCATGGAGATCCTGTCGCGCGAAGCCGTCGACCGATAAGTGTGAGATAGCTCGAAAATGGCGCTAGCGAGAAGCCGCCGCGATAGCGGCATGAATTACTGGCCGGGTTTCGTCGACGCGCTGTCGACGCTGATCCTGTCGATCATCTTCTTGCTCACCGTGTTCATGGTGGCGCAGTTCTTCCTGTCCCAGCAAATCGCCGGCAAGGACACGGCGCTGGCGCGGCTGAACGTGCAAATATCGCGGCTGTCCGATCTGCTGTCGCTGGAGCGCACCGGCAAGACCAGCCTCGAGGCCGAAATCGCGCAGCTGCGCGCTTCGCTCACCGTCGCCGAAGGTGAACGCGACAAGCTCCGCGGCACCGCCGAAGGCGCCCAAGCCGGCAGCGACGCCGGCAAGGCCGAAGTCGGCAAGCTCAATTCGCAGCTCGATATCGAGCAAGCGGCGACCGCGCGCGCCGTCGCGCAGATCGAAATCCTCAATCAGCAGATCAGCGCGCTGCGCAAGCAGATGGCCGCGCTCGAAACCGCGCTCGGCGCCTCGGAGCAGAAGGAAAAGAACGCGCAATTGCACATCGCCGATCTCGGCCAGCGCTTGAACGTGGCACTGGCGCAGCGGGTGCAGGAATTGTCGCGCTACCGATCGGATTTCTTCGGCAAGTTGCGCGATATCCTCGGCAACCGCCCCGACATCCGCGTCGTCGGCGACCGCTTCGTGTTCCAATCGGAAGTGTTCTTCGACTCCGGCGCCGCGGTGCTACGGCCGGAAGGCCGCGCCGAGCTCGACAAGCTCGCCGGTGCGCTGCTTGACCTCGACAAGCAGATCCCGTCCGAGATCAACTGGGTGTTGCGGGTCGACGGCCACACCGATGTGCGGCCGCTGTCGGGGACGACGACGTTCAAAACCAATTGGGATTTGTCGGCGGCCCGCGCCATCGCCGTGGTGCAGTATTTGATCAGCAAAGGCGTGCCGCCGCAGCGCCTGGTCGCCGCCGGCTTCGGCGAGTTTCAGCCGATCGATCCGGGCACCACCGACGAAGCCTATAGCCGCAACCGCCGCATCGAGCTGAAATTGACGGAGCGCTAAGGCGTGAACGACGAGCACACGGTGCGCGTCGGCCCGCGCGCACTTGCGGTGTCGTTCCGGCCGTACGATCCGCACGACGAAGATGCCGCGGTCGCACTCTGGCTGCGCGCCTGGGAGGCGGCCTATCCGGAGCTCGATTTCGCCGAGCGCCTCGACTGGTGGCGCGAGCGCTGGCGCAACGAACTGGTAAAGTCTGCCGACATCGTGATCGCTGCAACGTCCGGCGAAGTCGTCGGCTTTGTCACTGTCGACCCCCTCACCGGCTATCTCGACCAGATCGTGGTCGCGCCGGAGCATTGGGCTTCGGGCGTCGGCTCGGCGCTGATCGCCATCGCCAAGGAGCTCTCGCCCACGGGGCTTGAGCTCGACGTCAACACCGACAATGCCCGCGCGCTGCGCTTCTACGACAAGCAGAGATTTTCAATCGCGGGCGCCGGCGTCAATCCAATTTCCGGCAAGCCGGTTCACCGCATGCGCTGGGCGCCTGAGAATCAGGCCCCCTGAAATTGCAGCTTCGCCAAACGGGCATAAAGGCCGCCGGCGGCAGCGAGCGTCTGGTGCGTCCCCTCCTCGACGATGCGGCCTTGATCGAGCACCAGGATACGGTCGCACGACAAGACCGTCGCCAGCCGGTGAGCGATCACGATCGTGGTGCGCTCCTGCATCAATTGCTCGAGCGCCGCAGCGACCAGCGTTTCGCTCTCCGCATCGAGCGACGACGTTGCCTCGTCGAGCAGCAAAAGCGGCGCGTCGCGCAGGATCGCCCGCGCAATGGCGATGCGCTGCCGCTGGCCGCCGGAGAGCGTGACGCCGCGCTCGCCGACTTGGGTCGCCATGCGCTCCGGCAGCGCGGCGATGAACGCGGCCGCATACGCAAGCTCGGCGGCGCGCGCGACTTCGGCGTCGGACGCATCGGGGCGGCCGAAACGGATATTGTCGCCGACGCTCGCCGCGAACATCACGCTGTCCTGCGGCACCAGCGCGATGTGCCCGCGCAGGTCGGCCGGATCGAGATCGGCGAGCCGCACCCCGTCAAAGGTGATGCGCCCGCTGGCCGGGTCATAATAACGCAGCAACAGATGAAAGATCGTGCTCTTGCCGGCGCCGGACGGTCCGACGATCGCGACCTTCTCACCGCGACGGACGGCAAACGAAACACCGTTGAGCGCCGATACGGTCGGGCGCGTCGGATACGCAAAGCGCACGTCGCCGAACGCGACTTCGCCGCGCGCCGGCACCGGCAGCACGAGCGGATGGGCCGGCGCGGCGATGGCGGGCTTGATCGCCAGAATCTCGAACAGCCGCTCCGCCGCGCCGGACGCTTGCGCCACCTCGCCGCCGATTTCCGACAGCGATCCGAGCGCGCTTCCCGCCAGCACGGCGTAGAGAATGAATTGGCCGAGGCGGCCCGGCGTGATCTGCCCGGCCAGCACCTCTTGCGCGCCGATCCACAGGACGACGATCACGCTGCTGGCGACCAGAAAAATGGCGATGCCGGTGAGAAAGGCCCGCGACATTATCGAATTGCGCGCTGCCTCGTAAGCGCGCTCGACCGCCGCGGCAAAACGGCCGATGCCGAGGCGCTCGTTGGTAAAGGCCTGCAACACGCGCACGGCGCCGATCAGTTCGGCCGCATAGGCGGACGCCTCGGCAAGCGTATCTTGCGCCGACCGCGAGCGGCGGCGCACGGCGCGGCCGAACGCATAGAGCGGCAGCACGATGATCGGGATCGCGGCCAGCACGAAGGCGGACAGCCATGGGCTGGTCACCACCATCATCACCGTCGCGCCGACGAACAACACGAAATTGCGCAGCGCGATCGAGATCGAAGTGCCGGCGGCCGCCTTTATTTGCGTCGTGTCGGCGGTGAGCCGCGAAATGACCTCGCCGGTCCTGGCTTCGTCGAAGAACGCGCTCGACAGCGACGTCAGATGCGCAAACACGTCCGCGCGCAACTCCGCAACCACGCGCTCGCCAAGCGTGGTGACGAGGTAATAGCGCAGCGCACTTGCCACCGCGAGCACCGCGGCGACGCCGATCATGACCAGGAAATAGCTGTCGATCAGCGCGACGCCGCGCGGCGTAAAGCCGAAATCCATCATGCGGCGGATGGCGATCGGCACGATCAGCGTCGTCGCCGCCGCGACGATCAGCGCGCCGAGCGCACAGAGCGCGCGCCAGCGATAGCGCCTGATATAGGGAATGAGCGACGCCAGCGGCCACAAATCGACACGGCGCTCGGCCGTTACAGGATTTGGCGTAGATTCCGTTGTCGATCCCGGCGACGGCGTGGTTACCGGCGCTAAGGACGGGTTGTCGGCCGCAATCGCCGCGTCCTGGTCCAAACGCAAGTTCATGCGCCGTAAAACCTTTTCGGCGCCTTGCCGGCGCATCGGGCGCGACAATGCCCCGGCCGCGGCAAACTGGCAACGTTCGCGGCGATCGCTGCGGCGGCTTGTCTCGCCGGACGCTCCACGCTATAGAGCCGCCAAATTGTTCAACCGACATCGCGCCGAAGGCGCCGTAAGGGCACGACGATCGCCATGAAACCCGACACGCATCCGGATTATCACCTGGTCAAGGTGGTGATGACCGACGGAACCGAATTCACCACGCGCACGACCTGGGGCAAGCCCGGCGACACGCTGCATCTCGACGTCGACCCGAAGTCGCATCCGGCGTGGACCGGCGGCCAGCAGCACCTGGTTGATCGCGGCGGCCGGCTGTCGCGATTCCAGAAGAAGTACTCCGGCTTCCTCAAGAAATAGCCGGATCCACGGGCGCGGCGGCGCGCGCGAATCCCCGCTTCACAAACGTCTTTATTCGGATTTTCCGACAATGCCCGGCATTGAGCGGGTTTACATCCCGTCGCGCTCGAACGCCGCCTTCAACAGGCCCAGTTGCCGTTCAACCGGATTGCCGACCGCGACCTTGATCGGCGGCGGCGCGTGCATGGTTGCGTCCAGGCGGCGCACCTCCGCCTGCAGCTTGGTCGAGCGTACGATCAACTCCTGCAGTTTGGACGGCAACAGCGCGATCGATTTGGCATCGCCGGGATCGCAGGCCGCAAGCCGCACCTTGCTCTTTTCCTTGTGCGCCTGCGCCAGCGTCATTTCGCCTTCCTTGACCGCGCGGTGCAGCAGAAGCCAAGAGGCAAGCTGCATCAAACGCGTGGTCAGCCGCATGCTCTCGGTCGCGTAGACCATGGCGGCGTTACGTTCGAGTTTTTTGGATTCAGTCCGGCCGCTGCCATCAAGGTAGCTGGCCGTCTCTTCGACCAGTGCCATTCCGTCCCGAAACAGGGTGGCAAAAAGCTGGGAACCGGCCAGCCGCTCGCCGAAGGAAACCGCGCCGGCTTCACTCGCACGCTTCTCGGACATGGATACGCCTCACACCCGCAACAGCATCGCTCGACCCGGCGGTTAAGTCCAGCGGGAGATGACGCCGAACTTTCCGCGCCCGCGTTTTTCTTTGTATTGGCGGTTTCCGGCGAGTTGTTCGCTGCCAGATTTACTTTGCCAAGACGTTCGCGTAGTCGCGAACGAAGACTTTTCGGCGGCGCCGGAGCGGCAGCTCGCCTGATCCGGAAAAAAAGGAGCCGCCGTTGCCGGCGGCTCAAGGTGATAACAGGGAGGCGTCAAACAGAGTGGACAGGAGCCACTCGATGTCCAGAAGATGGACAATTTCTGTAATGAAGGAGAAAGCTTAACAAAAGGTTAAGGATTCGCAGAAAGTTGGCCAACCTTTCTCGCGTTTAACTTCATTCCACGGCAATGCGCGCCTGAGCGCTCGCGGCTGAAGGCCACAATGGTTAACGATTGGTTAATGATCTTTGTTCGCAACTTTCAGGTGACGAAATGATGCATCACTTTTTGAAAAAGCTATCCGCCGCGGTCTGCGAGGCGCGCTTTCTTGCCATTTCCGCTTCCAGCCTGGCGATCTCTTCCTTGAGCAAATCAATCCGTTCGCCAAGCTCTCCGACCGACAGCAGCGACAAATCCTGCCCGATCTCGTGCGCGATCTTCTTCTTTGGCAGTTCGTCGGGATCGATAGCGGGCATTTGCGCTCCTTTGCCAATAAACTAGCGACGGCCGACGCGGTTGTCACATCCGAGCCCTGCCCGCCGCCTTCATTTGCGCCCAGCAAAACATCAAAACGCAAAGACCAAACTCATGACGGCATTGCCCAACCGCATGACGGTCATCGCCATCCGCGAGCCCGGCGGGCCCGAAATGTTGACGGCCGAAACGCGGCCGGTGCCCAAGCCCGAGACCGGCGAGATTTTGATCAAAGTCGCCACCGCGGGAGTCAATCGGCCGGATGTGATGCAGCGGATGGGTCTTTATCCGCCGCCGCCCGGCGCGACCGACATTCCCGGCCTTGAGATTGCGGGCGAAGTCGTTGCGCGCGGAGCGGGTGTCACGCGCTGGAAGGACGGCGATCTGGTGATGGCGCTGGTCGTCGGCGGTGGCTACGCGCAATATTGCGCCGCTCATGAAAGTCATGCCCTGCCCGTGCCGTCCGGACTTTCGCTGATCGAGGCCGCAGCCATCCCTGAGACCTTCTTCACGGTCTGGCACAATCTGTTCGAGCGCGGCCGGCTCGCGGCCGGAGAGACCGCGCTGATCCACGGCGGCTCTTCCGGCATCGGCACCACTGCCATCCAGCTCGCCAAAGCTTTCGGCGCGCGCGTGGTGACGACAGCCGGCTCGCTGGAGAAGTGCAAGGCTTGCGTCAGCCTCGGCGCCGACATTGCCGTTAACTATAAGACCGAAGACTTTGTCGCCGCGACCAAGAACGCGACCGGCGAGCATGGCGCCGACGTCGTGCTCGACATCGTCGGTGGCGATTATGTCGACCGCAATTACGAAGCCGCCGCCGTCGAAGGCCGCGTGGTGCAAATCGCCTTCCAGGCTTCGCCGCGCGCCAGCGTCGACTTCCGCCGTCTCATGTTCAAACGCCTCACCCATACCGGCTCGACGTTGCGGGCGCGCTCGATCGCCGACAAAGCCGCGATCGCGCGGGCGGTCGAGGGGAAGGTTCTGCCGCTGTTGGCGTCCGGGCAAGTCAAGCCGGTGATCGACTCGACCTTTGCGCTTACTGACGCGCCGGCCGCCCACGCCCGGATGGAGGCAAGCGCGCATATCGGCAAGATTGTCCTGACCCTTTGAAAAGACGGGGAAAATTTCTTGCGCTGCCGCACGGCGGGGGCTAGTGATCGATCGGCGGAAAAATCGAGCTGATCGCCAAGCGAACAAGAGCCGCGATTTCGGCGCAAAGCCGGCTACGCTATGAATGTGGGGGAATTCCAGATAATCGGGGCGCGACGTGCGCCGGCTGGTCGGAGTCGTCTTTTGGCATTTGTTCGCGCCGCCACGGCGTTCGCGGCCCTTGCGTTTACGGCTTGGCTCGGCATCTCCGGCGCCGCGGCGGTCGAGGCTGTCAATGTCCGCGTCGACGCCGCTGCTATCGATCTGACCGACGCAGTCGAGTTTCAACGCACCGACGGCGACCGCGTGCAGGTTTCGACCACGCCGGGCGCCGATGGCATCGTCCGCCGCATCGAGGTGCGCGGGCGCGAAGCCGGCAGCAACTGGGCGGTGTTCGCGCTCGCCAACAATGGCGACGAGCAAATCGACCGCCTGATCGTCGCGCCGCATTACCGGATGGTCGGCTCCGGACTGATCTGGCCCGATCTCGGCCTGTCGCGCATCGTCAACATCACGCCGTCGTCGGGCGATCCGCCGGAGCGCGTGGACAACGCGACCGCCGACGTTTTTCGCGTCACGCTCGATCCGGGCACGGTGATCACTTTCGTCGCCGAATTGCGCGGACCGAACCTGCCGCAGCTTTATCTGTGGGAGCCGGACGCTTTCAAAGACAAGGTCAATTCACTGACGCTTTATCAGGGCATCGTCATCGGCATCGCCGGGTTGCTGGCACTGTTTTTGACCATCCTGTTCGTAGTCAAAGGCAGCGTGATGTTTCCCGCCGCCGCGGCGCTCGGCTGGGCGGTGCTGATCTATATCGGCGTCGATTTTGGATTCTGGGGCAAGGTGTTCGACATGTCGTCGGGCACTGAGCGGATCTGGCGCGCCTCGGGCGAAGCGATCCTGGCGGCGACGCTCCTGGTGTTTCTGTTTGCTTATCTCAATCTCAACCGCTGGCACGTGCGCTATGCGCACATCACTGTCGGCTGGCTCGCCTTTCTTGGTGCGCTGGTCGCCGTGGCGCTGTTTTCGCCGCAGGTCGCCTCGGGTATCGCCCGCATATCGCTGTTCTTCATTGCCGTGCTCGGCTTCGGCCTTGTCGTCTATCTCTCGACCCACGGCTTCGACCGCGCCGTGATGTTGATCCCGACCTGGCTGTTGTTGGTCGCCTGGGTGTTCGGCGCGGCTATGACCGTGATTGGTCTCGTGACCAACGACATCATCGGCCCGGCTTTGCTCGGCGGCTTAGTCCTGATCGTGATGCTGATCGGCTTTACCGTCATGCAGCACGCTTTCGCCGGCGGCGGCATTGCGCAGGGCATCGTATCCGACGTCGAGCGCCGCGCGCTGGCGCTGACCGGCGCCGGCGACATGATCTGGGACTGGGACGTCGCCGCCGATCGCGTCTTCACCAGCCCGGAAACCGAAGCCATGCTCGGGCTCAAGAGCGGATCGCTCGACGGCGCCGCCGCCAACTGGCTCGAAGTGCTGCACCCACTCGACCGCGACCGCTTCCGCGCCACGCTCGACGGCATCGTCGAACAACGCCGCGGCCGCATCGCGCAGGACTTTCGCATGCGCACCGGCGACGGCCATTATCTATGGTTCACGCTGCGCGCTCGTCCGGTGGTCGGCTCCGACGGCGAAGTCATTCGTCTGGTTGGCACGCTCACCGACGTCACCGAGTCCAAGACCGCCGAAGAGCGGCTGTTGCACGACGCCGTGCATGACAATCTCACCGGCCTGCCTAACCGCGAACTGTTCCTCGATCGACTCGAAGCCGTGCTCGGGCTCGCCAAGACCGACAGCGCCATCCGTCCGACCGTCATGGTGATCGATATCGACCGCTTCAAGCAGGTCAACGATTCGGTCGGTATGGCGCTTGCCGACTCGATCCTGCTGACGCTGGCGCGCCGATTGGGCCGCCTGATCAAGCAGCAGGACACGCTGGCGCGCCTGTCCGGCGACCAGTTCGGCCTGATTGTGCTCTCGGAGCGCGACTCGGCGCGCATCACCTCGCTGGCCGAGACCATCCGCCGCACGGTGCGCGCGCCGATCACCTTCAACGACCGCGAGATCTTCCTCACCGGCTCGCTCGGCATGGCGCTCGGCGACAGCGAGCCGCAGACCGGCGAGGAACGGCTCAAGGACGCCGAACTCGCCATGTATCACGCCAAGCGCAACGGCGGCGACCGGATCGAAGTGTTCAAGCCGTCGATGCGGGCGCGCAAGTCGGACCGGCTGTCGATCGAATCCGATCTGCGCCGCGCGCTGCAGCGCGAGGAGATCACGCTGCTCTATCAGCCGATCGTCCGGCTCGAGGACCGGGTGATCGCCGGCTTCGAGGCGCTGGCGCGCTGGAACCATCCCAAGCTCGGACGGCTGTCGCCGCACGAATTCATCAACATCGCCGAGGAGACCGGGCTCATTGTCGAACTCGGGCTGTTCGTGCTGGAGCGCGCCGCCCGCCAACTGAGCACCTGGCAGCGCACGCTGCGCCCGCGCGAGCCGCTGTTCGCCAGCGTCAATGTTTCCTCGCGGCAATTGCTGCGCCACGATCTGATCGCGGACCTGCGCACGGTGCTGGCGCGGGCGCCGCTCAATCGCGGCTCGCTCAAGCTCGAAATCACCGAATCGGTGGTGATGGAAAATCCCGAGCATGCGGCGCAAATGCTGCACCGGATCCGCGAACTCGGCGCTGGCCTTGCGCTCGACGATTTCGGCACCGGTTACTCGTCGCTCGCTTATCTGCAGCGCTTCCCGTTCGACACCATCAAGATCGACAAGTCGTTCGTGCACACGACGGCGAAGGGCACGCGCCCGGTGATCCTTCGCTCGATCATCGCGCTGGCGCACGATCTCGGCATGGACGTAGTGGCCGAAGGCGCCGAGACCGATTCCGACGCCGTCGAGCTGTCACAGCTCGGCTGCGAATATGCGCAGGGCTTTGTGTTCGGCGAGCCGATGACGCCGGAGCGCGCCCGCGATCTCATTCAGTCGCACGGCAGAGACGGCAAACCGACACGCCATGAGCGAGTGTCAGTAACCAGCAATCAGTAATCAGACAGCAGCGATTTTCTGATTACTGATATCTGACAACTGACTCCTTGAGTCACGCGTGTCCAGCTTCGCTCGACAGCATGCCGAGATCGATGCCGAGCTTCTTCAGCGCCTTTTCATACTTGCCGCCGATATCGGTGCCGAAGATCAGTTCCGAATCCGGCGCGCAGTGCAGCCAGCCGTTGCCCTGGATTTCGGTTTCCAGCTGGCCCGGCGCCCAGCCGGCATAGCCGAGTGCCAGGATCGCGCTCGCCGGTCCGTCGCCGCGGGCAATCGCTTTGAGAATGTCGAGCGTCGCCGTGAGGCAGATGCCTTCGTCGATCGGCAGCGTCGAGTTCTCGATAAAGAAATCGGCGCTGTGCAGCACAAAGCCGCGTTCGGTCTCGACTGGTCCGCCGCGCATGACTTTCACTACGCCGGCGCGCGACGGCAGCCGGATGACGTCGGCAGCCGGTATGACGTCGAGCTTCACTAACAGATCGGAGAAGTTGATGTTCGGCGCCGGATGGTTCACGACAATGCCCATGGCGCCTTCCGACGAATGGGCGCAGACATAAATGAGCGAGCGGGCGAAACGATCGTCCAGCATCGCCGGCATGGCGATCAGCATCTGGCCGTCCAGATAGCCCCTGCCCGGCCCGCGATTCTTGACAGATGTGCCGCGCGGCAATTTCATAACCGAAGGTTAGCCGATCGATCCGTATTTGCAAACGAACGGTCGCGGGAAAAGTTCACCAATCTTTCAGCTTCCGGGCCGCACAAGCGGTCACGATCATGGCTGTCACGATTGTGACAGGTCACGATCATGTCAGTAGCGCGTGTGGGCGGCTTCGCCTTAGACCATGATCCGATCAACTTGAATCCGATCATGATCCGGATTTTACGTTGGAGCACGATCTTGTCCGAAAACCGGTTTCCACCCACGGATCGAGTCCGAGGGCAAGCTTTTCGGGATCATTCTCCAAGACCCGGCGATGATGTGTAACGCGGCCCACCCAATCGCACTTGCGACCCTAGCGCTGCTCTGTGTCGGCCGTGTGCCGGCGCAGGCGCAGGACACGTCCCGATGGGACGGCGAACCGCACGGGTCGACGCGGCTGATCGGCGGCGCCGCGGTCGAAACGGCAGACGCCAAAGTGATACGCGCCGGCATCGAAATCCGGCTCGATCCCGGGTGGAAGACCTATTGGCGCTATCCGGGCAATTCCGGCGTGCCGCCGACGCTGGATTTCGCCGGCTCGCAGAACATCAAATCGATCACGACGCTGTGGCCGGCGCCGGAGCGATTTTCCGACGGCGGCGGCGGTTATTCGATCGGCTATCACGGCGACGTGGTCTTGCCGCTGCGGATCGTTCCAAACGACGCCAGTAAACCGTCATCGCTGCGCCTTAAGCTCGGCTATGCGGTGTGCGGCAAGCTGTGCGTGCCTGCGCAAGCCGACCTCGACCTGACGCTGTCCGGCAACGCTGGCGCGCAAGAGCCGACGCTGCTCGCTGCCGAAGCACGCGTCCCGCGCCGCCTGGCGCTGGGCGAAGTTGCCGGCTTGGGCATCGCTGCCGTCCATCGCCAAGCGAGTGATGGCAAGTACGAACGCGTGATCGTCGACGTTGCCGTGCCTCACGGCGTGCCGATCGAATTATTCGTCGAAGGTCCAACCACCGAATGGGCGCTGCCGCTGCCGCAGCCTGCGGGTCCCGCGCCCAATGGCGCTTCGGGAACGCAGCGCTTCACCTTCGATCTCGACGGCCTGCCGCCGGGCGCGAAGGCGCAAGGCGCGCTGCTCACCTTCACGGCGGTCTCCCCTAGCGAGGCGGTCGAGGTCCAAGCCCGTCTCGACTAATTCGCCGGTTGCGTTAATTTACGCCGGCCCAACGAACCCAATCCGATCACGAGAGGATACGAGACCATGCCCATCAAGGTTGGCGACCGTTTGCCGCCCGACATCAAGTTTCGCGTCATGGGACCCGACGGTCCGGCCGTGAAGTCCATGGACGACATTTTCAAAGGCAAGAAGGTGGTGTTGTTCGCGGTCCCTGGCGCCTTCACGCCGACCTGCAACAACAACCACCTGCCCGGCTTCCTGACCCATGCCGACGCCTTCAAAGGCAAGGGCATCGACACCATTGCGGTCACCGGCGTCAACGACGTGTTCGTGTTCGACGCCTGGAAGAAAGCGACCGGCGCCGGCGGCAAGATCGAATTTTTGGCCGACGGCAACGCCGACTTCGCCAAGGCACTGGACATGACGCTCGACGGCTCGGGCTTCGGGCTCGGCACTCGCTCCAAGCGTTACGCCATGCTGGTCGAGGACGGCGTGGTGAAAAAGCTCAATGTCGAGGACGTCGCCGGCAAGGCGGAAGCCTCGAGCGCCGATGCGCTATTGAAGCAGATATAGGCGAGCAGCTTCCGGCGACAAGCGATCAAACAGATTTTCGCAACGGCGGCTCTCGAGCCGGCGCGCTTTAGCTTTTTTAGCGGAGCATGATCTTTTCGGAAAACCGGTTTCCACTTTTCCGGATCATGCTCAATGCCGGTTCGAGACTGCCTGACGCCGTTTCAGATTGACGGCGGCAATGGCCGCTGCGGTCGATGCGAGCTCGCCGGCATCGGGCTCGCGGTCGAACTCCCAGTCCGGATGTTGCGGCACCGCGAATAGCGGCGGCGCCACTTCGCGCCGGCGCTTGGATCGAACAAACAAATAAAGCAGCAGCTTGATGATCCTTCTGACCGCTCGCCTGCGCACTTCCTCGCGGGCGCGCAACGCCAGGACCATCGCCGCCTTCTTGTCGAGCTCGACCTGAAGACGGCCGATTTCGGCGTGCCGCTTGTCGACCGAGCGGTCGAGCGCCTTCACCCGCATTTCTTCCATGCTGATTTCGAGCTTTCGCACCGACATCGCGAACTGGGCGCGCAACTGGTCCTTCTCGGCCTGCATTTCCTTGGCCGTCAGCGGCGTCTCATTCGTCAGTTGCTGCCGCGTCAGCCGCACCGCGCGCCGGTGAATAGCTGACATGAAAAGCAACGTGAGCAGGCATCCGGCAAAAAGCCCGATACCGCACAGCATCAAATATTCAATCATCGGGAGCCCATCTGCATGCCGATGCACATCAACGATCGGACAGGAGCATCAATTTCCTGCCAGAAAACGCCATGGTAAATAAATCAACGTCCAAATTAACGATGAACCGGTAAACGCGTTCGCTGAGCTACGTCGCTATCGAATATCAATTGCCGGCTTTGCCGCGAGCGTTGCGAATCTCCGCTATCGCCGCGCGCGCCAGCACGTCGGCGCGTTCGTTGAGGTCGTGGCCGGAATGACCGCGCACCCAATGCCAGCGCACCTGATGCGGGCCCAAAGCCGCGTCGAGGCGCTGCCAGAGATCGACATTCTTGACCGGCTTCTTGTCGGCGGTGCGCCAGCCGTTGCGCTTCCAGTTGGTGATCCACGACATGATGCCGTTGCGCAGATATTGGCTATCGGTGTGGATATCGACGCGGCACGGCCGCTTGAGCGTTTCGAGCGCCGAGATCGCGGCCATCAATTCCATGCGGTTGTTGGTGGTGTTGGCCTCGCCGCCTTTGAGCTCCTTCTCCCGGTCGCCGAATGACAGGATCGCGCCCCAGCCGCCGGGACCGGGATTGCCCGAGCAGGCGCCGTCGGTATGAACGACAACGTGCGGCAGTGCGGACGTCACCGCGCCGCCACCCCGTAATCGCGAACGCTCGCGACTTTCTGATGGAAGCGGAGTTTGCGCAGATATTCGGCCGGGTCCTTGGGTTTCACCAGCGCGCCCGGCGGCACGTTGAGCCAGTCGACCAGCCGGGTGAGCAGAAAGCGCAAAGCCGCGCCGCGCGCCAGCAGCGGCAGCTTCTCCCATTCCAGCGGCGACAGCGGCCGCGTTTTGGCATAGCTCGACAGCAGCGCCCGGCCCTTGGTGACGTTGTAGGAATGATCCGGCTCGAAGCACCAGGCGTTGAGACAGATGGCGACATCGTAGACCAGCGTGTCGGTGCAGGCGAAGTAGAAGTCGATCAAGCCTGACAGCTTGTCGCCCAGGAAAAACACGTTGTCGGGAAACAGGTCGGCGTGGATGATGCCTTGCGGCAATCCGTTTGGCCATTCGCCTTCGAGCAAATCGAGCTCGGCGGCAAGCTGCGCCTTGAGATTGCGCTGCACGTCATCGGCGTGCCCGGCGCAGGCCGCGAACAGCTGCCGCCAGCCGGCGACTGACAGCGCGTTGCCCCGCTGCATCGGAAAATCGGCGCCGGCCAGATGAAGCCGCGCCAGCGCCTCGCCGAGTGCCGCGCAATGCGCCGCGCTCGGCCGGCGGATCCACATGCCGTCGAGGAAGGTGACGATCGCCGCTGGCCGGCCGGCGACGCGGCCGAGCGTTTCGCCAGCCCGGTCCTTGACCGGCTGCGGACAGGTGATGCCGCGGCTGGCCAGATGCTCCATCAAGCCTAAGAAGAACGGCAGATCGCGTTCGGCGACGCGCCGCTCGTAAAGCGTCAGGATAAAATAGCCGCGGCCGGTATGAACCAAAAAGTTCGAGTTCTCGACGCCCTCGGCAATGCCCTTATAGGCAAGCAGCTCGCCGATGTCATAGCCGGCGAGGAAGGGACCGAGGTCTTCCGCCGCGACATCGGTATAGACAGCCATGTCAATCTCCAATGCCGTCGCGGCTAACCCGCCGTATGCGCCGCCGTCAAGATGGCCGGAGCCGGCGTCATCCCGCCGTTCCGCGCCCGCGCGCCGACGCCGCCACACTATCGGGTCGCCGCGGCGCGCAGTATGATTACCGCCAACTGCCCGGATAAGACGGCAGACTGAATGGGGCGCCCACACATGAAGACTGTTCTCGTTCCCACCGAGCAGAATGCCGGCATGGAATCGGCCTTGGACTGCGCGCTGCTGCTGGCGAAAAAATTCGACAGCTGGATCGAAGGCTTTGCGCTGCGTCCGGCGGTCGCCGACATGGTGGCGATGGATCCGGACGCCGGATTGACCATGGTGGCGGTCAAGGAAAACGATGCCGATATGGCGCGGCAAGCCGAGGACCTGTTCCGCTCGTTCATGGAGCGCCGCGGCGTGCAGCGGCAGGCCCCCGGCATAACGGCGCCGCCGGCGACGATTTCCTGGACCTGGCACGCGGACGCGCCGAGCGGTCATGATTTCGTCGGCAGCTATGGCCGGGTATTCGACGTGGTCGTGCTGGCCCGGCCCGGGGAAGAATGGCAGAGCCCGTCGATGGTAACGCTCGAATCCGCGTTGTTCGAAAGCGGACGTCCGGTGCTGATCGCGCCGCCGACTTCGCCCGGCTCGCTCGGCACGCATATCCTGATCGCCTGGAACCGGTCGACCGAGCAGGCCCGTACCACGGCGTTCGCTATGCCGCTCCTTCGCCTCGCCGAGCGCGTCACCATCCTGACGGTCGAAGGCGCCACGGTGGCCGGGCCGAGCGGCGCTGACATGGCGCGCTCGCTGGCGATGAACGGCATTATCGCGGAGAACATCACCATCGCGCCGCCCGGCAAAGCCAACGCCGGCGAAACCATTCTCAAGAAAGCCGCTGAGCTCGGTTGCGACCTCATCGTCAAGGGCGCCTACACCCAGAGCCGCCTGCGGCAGATGATTTTCGGCGGCACCACGCGGCATATTCTCGCCAACGCCAAGTTGCCGGTGCTGATGGCGCATTAGGCTGTCGTAGCGCTCGTCATTGCGAGCGAAGCGAAGCAATCCAGACCGCTCGCGCAGACGCCCTGGATTGCTTCGTCGCTCCCGCTCCTCGCAAATGACGAGGGAGTCACTTCAAATCCTTGCGGATGATCTTGCCGACATTGCTCTTCGGCAGCGAGTTCGACGAACACGATCACCTTCGGCACCTTGTAGGCGGCCAGCCGCTCGCGCGCGAACTTGGTCAGCTCGGCCTCAGTGAGCGCCGGATCGCGCTTGACGACGAACAGCTTGACGCTTTGCCCGGTGTGCGGATCGGCAACGCCGATGACGGCGGCCTCGAGCACGGCCGGATGCTGCACCATTACGTCCTCGACCTCGTTGGGGAAAACCTTGAAGCCGGAGACGTTGACCATGTCCTTCTTGCGGTCGAGGATTTTGAGAAAGCCTTCGTCGTCGAACGCGCCAATATCGCCGGTGTGCAGCCAGCCGTCCTCGGTGAGAACCAGCTTGCTCTCTTCGTGGCGATGCCAATAGCCGTGCATCACCTGCGGACCGCGCACGCAAATCTCGCCGGCTTCGCCCACCGGCAAGTCGTTGCCGTGCTCGTCGCGGATGGCGACTTCAGTTGAAGGCACCGGCAGGCCGACGGTGCCGATTTTCGGCCGGCGAACCGGATTGAGGCAGACGACCGGCGACGCTTCGGTGAGGCCATAGCCCTCGACCAGCTGGCTGCCGGTGATCTCATGCCAGCGCACCGCCACCGCGCTCTGCACCGCGGCGCCGCCGCCGACGGCGAATTTGAGCTTGCTGAAATCGAGCGTCGCGAATTCCGGATTGTTGATCAGCGCGTTGAACAGCGTGTTGACGCCGGTCATGGTCGCGACCTGGGCGCGGCGTATGGTACGGATCAATCCTTTGATGTCGCGCGGATCGGGCACCAGCACACTGCGCCCGCCCATCAGCGCGAACGCCAACAGGTTCGCCGTCAGCGAGAAGATATGATAGAGCGGCAGCGGCGTGAGCACGCTGCCCTGCTCTTCCGGCAGATAGGGCGCGATCACGGCACGGCACTGCAGGGCATTGGCGACCAGATTGCGGTGGGTGAGGATGGCGCCCTTGGCAATGCCCGTGGTGCCGCCGGTATATTGCAGGAGCGCCGGCGAGATCGCCGCCGGAGCCGCGTCGACGTAGTGCGCGCTCGGCGGATGGCTGCAGACGTCCTGCAGCAGCGTGAACGTCTCGAAATGCCAGGCCGGCACCGCGCGCCGCACATAGGCGTTGACCACATTGAACAGCGTGCGTTTGAGCACCGGCATGAAGTCGCCGAGCCGCGCCACGATCACGTGGCGAATCTTGGTCTCGGCCACCACCGATTCGAGCTTGTGGGCGAAATTCTCCATGATGACGATGGCGGTGGCGCCCGAATCCTCAAGCTGCTCCTTCAGCTCGCGCGGCGTGTAGAGCGGATTGACATTGACGACGGTCAGCCCGGCACGCAGCGCGCCGAGAAACGCCACCGGATAAGCAAGCAGGTTCGGCAGCATGATCGCGATCCGGTCGCCGGGATGGAATTTCGCCTCCCCGACCAGAAAGGACGCAAACGAACGGCTGACCCGCTCCCACTCGGTATAAGTCATCCCGGTGCCGAGGCACTCGAACGCGGGCAGATCCGCATGGCGCGCGCAGGCGTCGAGCAGCAGCGCCGAGAGCGACGAATAAGCGTCCGGATCAATTGTCTTCGGGATGCCCGGTGGATAGGAGGCAAACCAGATCGGTTCAGTCGCGCCGGCCGCCGCCGAGGCGGGGGCGCTTTGGGTCTGCAGTGTCATTTTTCTTCTTTCCTTGGACAGTTTCCTCGGGCCGGCCGAAGCGGCCCTTTCGTTCAATCTAAGGCAAATTCCAGCGGTAAGGAATCAAGGTGGTCGCGTTCATCCCGCCCCGCGTAGCGGGGAGGGGGACCGCGCGGAAGCGCGGTGGGCGGGGCGCAGAGCAGACGATTCGCGTTCGAGCATCTCAGGCATGCCCCCTCCACCATGCTTCGCATGGTCCCCCTCCTCCCCCGCATTTCGTGCGGTGGCGGAAAAGCGATGCCGTTCTCGCGACGCCATCGCGTCCGAGCTTTGCCGGTACGACGCGCAAGAAGCCGAACCTGATCCCGTCATGAGGCGCCGGTGGTGGATTCCGGCTGCCTCCAGATCACGTTCAGCCTTTGGTGGAGCATGATCTTTTCGGAAAACCGGATTCCACTTTTCCGCATCATGCTCGAATAAATCAGGACGGCGGAATGCCGAAAGACGCGTAGCCTTCCGTCCGCATCCTTCGGGATGCGGTCGCGCGCTGAGCGCAGCGCGCTCGCCTGTCGGCGTCCCACCACGGCACTTGCGGCAGCGAACGAACGCCACCGCTCAGCTCCAGAAACGTTCTTCCTGGGACGCGGCTAAGAAGCGGGCGTTACCCGCCCCCGCCTGTCGCAGTCCAGCGGCATGGCCGCAGACCGGTCATAGTGCCGGCCGGACGTCTTCCCGAAGCCGCCCGGGAGCCAAGGTGACGAACCGTGGCCCGCGGGAACCGCTCTCGCTCCGCCAACCGGCGTGACCGGCAGGCGTCCTGTAGGTGAGCGAGATTGCCGTTTAAGTAACTGCAGCAGTGACGAATGTCAAGATCGGTGACGAAATCCCGATTCAACACCCTAAGGCGTTGATTAACCTTAAATTTATCGGCTGCGCAACGGCAACTCTTTCCTCACGGGTCCGGTGCGAAAGAGGACTGGCAAGGTTCGAAACCCACAGGGTCGGCCAATGGCGGCCATATTTTGCCACACTGCGCCGTTAACGCTGTTCCTGTCGGGGGCGGGGTGATCGTAAGTTCGCGTTAACCCTACCCAAATTAACTTTGCGTTTAGCGTTGCCCGCCGCATGGGGATGTTTGCGGCGGCAACAATGGGTTTGTGGGTCAACGCGGGGACGCCGGTGCACCTTAGCAAGGCGCGGCTGACAAGCTGCCCTGTTACCATTAAGCGCGCTGCCTATTCATGCAGCCTCGCCGCCATTGTCCTCCTTTGCGGGGGGCGCGCGTTGCAGAACGCGGTCGCCGAAGGCGACACCCGCACCATCACTATGCATCACATGCATACCGACGAGGACATCACCATCACCTTCAAGCGCGACGGCCGCTACGACGAAGCCGCGCTCGAGAAAATCAACTGGTTCTTGCGCGATTGGCGAAAGCAGCAAGAAACCAAGATGGATCCGCACCTGATCGATCTGGTCTGGGAGGTGCAGCGCGAAACCGGTTCCAAGCCGATCTGGGTGGTGTGCGGCTATCGCTCGCCGGAAACCAACGCCATGCTGCGCCGCCGCTCTTCCGGTGTCGCGCGTTTTAGCCAGCACATGCTCGGCCATGCCATGGACTTCTACATTCCGGGCGTGCCGCTCGATCAGCTTCGCGCCATTGGGCTTCGCCTGCAGCGCGGCGGCGTCGGCTTCTATCCGACCTCGGGCTCGCCGTTCGTGCATATGGACACCGGCGGCATCCGTATGTGGCCGCGCATGACGCGCGAGCAGCTGGTCCGCGTCTTTCCGGATCGGCGCACCGTCTATGTCCCGTCCGACGGCCGCCCGCTGGCGGGTTACGAGCAGGCGCTCGCGGACATCAGAAAACGTGGCGACGGCTCCGATGTCTCAACGTCCATTGCCGCCGACGCCAGCCGGACCGGGGCCTTCAGTACGGTCTACAAGCTGATCCACATGGCGCGCGGGACCGGCGACGAAGAGGAAGCCGAGGGCGCGACGAGCGCACCGGCGCCCGCAGCCGCCGAGCCGTTGCGCAGTCGCGCCAAGGCGGCGGCTACCGAGGCCGTCAATAGCGTCGAAGACAAGCTCGCAGCGGAAAAAGCCAAGCTGGCGCAGGCCGCGGCAAAAGCCGAAGAAAAGCTCGCGGCCGAGAAGGCCAAGCTCGCGGCCGCCGCCGCTAAAGCCCAAGAGAAACTCGCGGCACAGAAAGAGAAGCTGGCCAAGGTCGCCAGCAAGGCCCGCTTCATCGCCCCGGCAGAAGCAGCGCCCGCGACGACAACGCCGAACCAGGTGATCGCGGCTCGCGGCTTCTGGCAGGGCGTGCCCGAGGGCATGCCGGCGGCGCGGTCGGGCCAATCGGCATTTACCGCCATCGCCGAAGTGGCGCACCCGGGTCGCGTCGAAGTCGCCAATGCCGATCCAACCGCGTCGATACCGCAATTCCCAACCGCACAAGACGATCGCGTTTCGCCGGACGTGGCGCTCGCTTACGCGGCTTCAGCCAGAAGCGACGAGCCGGTCCGCACCCTTCCGCTGCCGCAGCCGGCGACGTCTGCCGGCACCGAGGCGTTGCGCACCGCGCTTATTCGTTCCGCCGTCGGCCAGAACGCCGACAGCGCCACCACGATCGCGATCAAGCGCACCGCCGGACGAACGGAGTCGGTGGTGTTCACCGTCTCCACCACGAAGACGTCGCCGGTCTTGGCCGACGCGACGCGGCTGAGCGATCCATGGCTGCGCGCCGTCGTGGTATCGCCGAGCGTCGAGCGGTATCTCTCCATCAGCGCACTCGGCGTGCGTGACTTCCGCTCGCTGGCCGATCTGATGGTCAAGCCGGCCAACTCGGTGATGATGACATTCTCGGCCGATCCGACTCCCGGCCTTCAATACAATCACTTCAGCGGCAATGCCGTCGTCTTCACGCCGACCATCAGCTACACGCTGCGCACCGCGCAATTGCAGTAGTCCTGCACTCTTTCGTCATTGCGAGGAGCGAACGCGACGAAGCAATCCAGGCTTCGGCGCCACGATTGGATTGCTTCGCTTCGCTCGCAATGACGAGGCGGCGGCGTCATGCCCGGCCTTGCGCCGGGCATCCACATCTTTCCGGTGTGGGCCGGGTCAAGCCCGGCCATGACGAGCGTAGAGAGAACAGTTGATTACCCCAACATGCCGAGCGCGTGCAGGTAGGTTTCGAGGATCGCTTCCTGCTCCTTGCGCTCGTTGACGTCCTGCTTGCGCATGCGCACCACAATGCGCAGCGCCTTGACGTCGTAGCCGTTGGCCTTGGCTTCGGCGTAGACGTCGCGCACGTCGTCGGCGAGCGCCTTCTTCTCTTCTTCCAGGCGCTCGACCCGCTCGACAAATGCCTTGAGCTGATCCTTGGCAAAACGGTGGGCGACTTGTTCGTCTTTGGCGGCGCTGGCGGCAGTCACGGTGGCCATCGATTACTCCTGGCAATGCGGAGCGTGATCCCGCATGTCCGCACGCGATTGCGCAACGGTCAGCGGCCTTCGGAAAAGGACCACGCTCAATGTGTCGCCGAAGCTTTCGAAATTCCGCGCGGCGCGGTCAAGGCAGGGCTGCGCTCATCCACAGCACTGCACAGAGGAATTAACGCAGCGCGTCGAGCCTCAATGCTTTTGGCTTGCTTTTTCGAATGCGGCCTTCTGACTCGCCGACGCTTCCTTCTGGTATTTCGCGCGCCATTCGTCGAACGGCATGCCGTAGACGATCTCGCGGCTTTGGTCTTTGGTCATCGGCACACCTTGCGCGTCGGCGGCGTCCTTCATCCAGTTGGACAGGCAGTTGCGGCAGAAGCCCGCCAGATTCATCATATCGATATTCTGCACATCGGTGCGCGAGCGCAGATGCTCGACCAAGCGGCGATAGACCGCGGCTTCAAGTTCCACGCGGGTTTTCTCGTCGGCAGCCATATGTCCCTCCGAGGCTCGGCTGGAGCACGATACGCAACAGCGGCATCCCGCTTTGCGACCAGATCACGCTCCGTTAGTTATAGGTTCAAAGATAGAGGCGTGACGGGCGTGTTTAAAGGCTCGCTTGGCGGGCGGGACATGCAAACCAAGCAGGGCACGATGGCCACCTCAGCGCACGACGCGCCGACGCGCGAATTGCTCGAATCGCTGTTTCGCGGCGCGGTTGCCACAGCCCGTCCGGCCGCATGCCTGCCGCCGAATCTGCCTGAGCCGCCGCGGCGCGGCCGCCTCGTCATCCTCGCCGCCGGCAAGGCGGCGGGCGCGATGACCGAAGTGGCCGAAGCCAATTACCTGCCGGAGCTACCCGTGGCGCGGCTCGCCGGCCTCGCCGTGACCCGCCACGGCTATGGCCGCCCGACCAAGCATATTCCGGTGATCGAGGCCGGCCATCCGGTGCCGGACAAAGCCGGCATCTCGGCGACCAAGCGCGCGCTCGCGCTTGCCGACGCGGTCGACGCCAACGATCTGGTGCTGGTGCTGTTGTCCGGCGGCGCTTCGGCGAACTGGATCGCGCCCGCGCCCGGCCTTTCGCTGGAAGAGAAACAGGCGGTGACGCGGGAGCTGCTCAAGAGCGGCGCGGCGATCGCCGAGATCAACACCGCGCGCAAGCATCTCTCCCGCATCAAAGGCGGCCGGCTCACCAAGCGCGCGCATCCCGCGAAAGTGGTGACGCTCGCGATCTCCGACGTGCCCGGCGACGACCCGGCGGTGATCGGCTCAGGGCCGACGGTGCCCGACCCAACAACGCTCGCCGACGCCCGCGCGATTGTCGCCCGCCACCGGCTCGCGCTTCCCGAAAGCGTCAGGCATGCGCTCGACGATATCGGCAACGAGACGCCGAAACCGGGCGATCCGGTTTTCGCCGGATCGGCATACCGGATCGTGGCGCGACCGGCGGACGCTCTGGCGGCGGCCGCCGAACGGGCCAAGGCGGCCGGCTATGAATGCGTCATGCTGGGCGGCCGTTTGCAGGGCGAGGCCCGCGACGTCGCTGTCGAGCATGCGCGGCTGGCGCTGTCGCTGTCCGCCGAAGGCCGGCGCGCTGCCGTCCTTTCCGGCGGCGAATTGACCGTGACCTTGCGCGGCCAGGGCCGGGGCGGCCCGAATCAGGAATATGCGCTGGCGCTCGCCATCGCCCTCGACGGCGCCCCCGGCATTTCGGCGCTGGCGGCAGATACCGACGGCACGGATGGCGGCGGCGGCCGCCCGGACGACCCGGCGGGCGCCTTTGTCGACCCGACCACGCTCCCGCGGGCCCGGGGGGCCGGCCTCGATCCCGCCGCGTTTCTCGCCGACAACAATTCCACGGGGTTTTTCAATGGCATCGGGGATTTATTCCGGCCCGGTCCGACCTTCACCAACGTCACCGACTTCCGCGCGATCGTCGTTGACGGCGGGCGGAATTGACCGGAATCTAAACCGGATATGAGGGACGCGGTTTTTCCGAGGGCAGCGGTAAGCGCGCTGGGGGCGGGACTGGTGGTGATGCTCGTGGTCGGAGCATCGGCCGGCCCGGCCGCCGCCGATTTCCGGCTGTGCAACAATACCGCAAGCCGGGTCGGTGTCGCCGTCGGTTACAAGGACGGCGAGGGCTGGACCACCGAGGGCTGGTGGAATCTGCCGTCGCGGACCTGCGAGACGGTGCTCAAGGGCAATCTCGTCGCACGTTATTATTATGTCTATGCGATCGATTACGATCACGGCGGCGAATGGATGGGGCAGGCCTTCATGTGCACCCGCGACAAGGAGTTCACCATCCGCGGCATCAGCGATTGCCTGGCGCGCGGTTTCGACCGCACCGGCTTTTTCGAAGTGGATACCGGCGAGCAGCGCGCCTGGACGGTGCAATTGACCGAATCGAGCGAACAGGCGCCGCAACGGCCGCTGTCGGCGGGTAACCCGCTGGCGCCGGTCCCGGTCGCGCCGCCGGCGGCGACCGCGCCGGGCGGCAAGTCGGGGCCCGGAGCAACGACGCCCGGAAACCAGAGCCGATGAGGCGGCAGCGCCGCACCAAAGTGGTGGCGACGCTAGGGCCGGCTTCTTCCAGCCACACCATTATTTCCCGGCTGTTCGCGGCCGGCGCCGACGTCTTCCGCATCAATATGAGCCACACCTCGCACGACAAGATGCGCGAGCTCGTCGCGACCATCCGCGCCGTCGAAGCGGAAGCCGATCGGCCGATCGGCATCCTGGTCGATCTGCAGGGGCCGAAACTGCGCCTCGGCAACTTCAAGAACGACTGGGCGGAAATCGACGCCGGCGCGGATTTGATCCTCGACACTGATCCGGCGCCCGGCGACGCGACGCGCATCAATCTGCCGCATCCGGAAATCTTCGCCGCCATCAAGCCCGGCGACACGCTTCTGATCGACGACGGCAAACTGCGCCTGGTGGTGAGCGACGCGCAGCCGGAGCGCATCGTCGCCCGCGTCAAGGTCGGCGGCAGGATTTCGAGCCGCAAGGGGGTGAGCCTGCCTGACACCGTCGTTCCGGTCGCGGCTCTAGCGGCGAAGGATATCGCCGATCTCGAGGCGGCGCTCGACGCCGGCATCGATTGGGTGGCGCTGTCGTTCATTCAGCGGCCGGAGGACGTCGCCGAGGCGAAGAAGATCACGCGCGGGCGCGCCGCGGTGATGGCCAAGATCGAAAAGCCGCAAGCGGTGACCCGACTCAACGACATTCTCGATCTTGCCGACGCGCTGATGGTGGCGCGCGGCGATCTTGGCGTCGAGATGCCGCTGGAGAAAGTCCCGGGCGTGCAGAAGGAGATGACGCGCGCCTGCCGGCAGGCTGGCAAGCCGGTCATCGTCGCGACCCAGATGCTGGAATCGATGATCGCAAGCCCGGTGCCGACCCGCGCCGAAGTCTCCGACGTCGCCACCGCCATCTTCGACGGCGCCGACGCGGTGATGCTGTCGGCGGAATCGGCGGCCGGACAATATCCGATCGAGGCGGTGGCGACCATGAACCGGATTGCCGAAGAGGTCGAGAACGAGCCGATGTATTTGCCGTCGCTGCATGTGTTGCATACCGAGCCGGAAGCGACCGGCGCGGACGCGATCGCGGCCGCGGCGCGGCAGGTGGCCGAGACGCTCGACCTCGCCGCCATCGTCTGCTGGACCTCGTCGGGCTCGACCGGCATGCGGGTCTCGCGCGAACGGCCGAAGCCGCCGACCGTCGCCATTTCGCCGTCGCTCGCCACCGGACGGAAACTGGCGCTGGTCTGGGGCGTGCACAGCGTCGTCGCCGAGGACGCGCGCGATCAGGACGACATGGTCGAGCGCGCCTGCCAGATCGCGTTTCGCGAAGGCTTCGCCAAAGCCGGCCAGCGCGTCATCATCGTCGCCGGCGTGCCACTCGGCACGCCCGGCGCCACCAACATGATCCGAGTCGCGTTTGTCGGGGCCCAGGCGGCGCTCGATGGCTGACTCAAGTAATGAACGGCGAACGGGTCCAATCGCGGTTTCCGTCCCGTCCTAAAATGATCCAAGCTTGCGCGCTTCTTACCGGCGCGACGATCCGGCAGCGATTATTTGTTCTTCTTGGCGATGGCGTCGGCGCGACCTCTGGTGGCGTCGGCGTCATTCGGATCGAGCTTGAGCACCCGGTCGAAGTCTGCAATGGCTCGATCGAATTCGCCCTTGCCGAGGTAAGCGACGCCGCGATTGCTGAGGGCATCGGGGTAGTTCGGGTCAAGTTTGATGGCCAGGTCAAAATCCTGCATGGCGCGATCGACTTGGCCGATTTGGTAGTAGGCGTTGCCTCGATTGTTGAGTGGAATGGCCGCATTCGTATCGAGCTCAATCGCCCGGTCGTAGTCGGCGATGGCGCGGTCGTATCGTTTCATAGCGAGATGAGCGTTGCCGCGGTTGGTGATGGCCATGACGTTGTTCGGACTAAGCTTGATCGCCTGATCGTAGTCTTGGATCGCGCGCTCCCATTGGCCTTTGTTGCTGTAAGTGAGGCCGCGGCTGTAGAGCGCTCCGACGTGGTTGGGCGTAAGCTTGATCGCCTGGTCGAAATCCTCAATGGCGCCGTCAAGGTTGCCACGGGTGCCATTGGCAACGCCCCGATAGAAGAAGGCATCGGCATCACCCGGATTGAGTTTGATCGCCTGATCATAGTCTTTGATAGCGTGCTCAAGGTCGCCGCGCGCCCGATAGGCAATGCCGCGGCTCAGGAAGGCGACGGCCAGATCCTTTCCGGCGATCCTTCCGGACTTGATCGCGCTGGTGCATCCAGTGATCTGCTCGTCCCAGGCAATATCGGGCCGACCGGTGCACTTCCATTGCTTCAGCGGCTGCGCCCACGCTGGCGCGGTCATCACCATCATCCACAAAACGCTTGTCGGAAGCAGCACCCTGATCGCATGCGCACGCCATCCTCTAGAAGCGAGAGGCGCTGCCGCTTTCAAGGACGGACCCAACGCGGTGCCGCGGCGCATGAGACATTTTCCCAGTTGCGGACTGCGAGATCAGGCATAGCCGGCGACAGACGATGCCGAAGTGACCCCGATCACACTCGCTTCGCTTCGTCTGAGTGGCGGCAGCGGCCCGATCGGGTCGGGAAATATCCAGGATCCGCAGGGGGCAAGCTGAAAACTGAAAGCGAAATCGCGCGGTTTCCTTCCAGTCTATCTGTCGCTCCGCTCAGTCCGCCCGCGCGCCGGCCAGTTCCTCGACCGCCGCGACGACGCGATCGGCGGCGGCATGATGCAGCATGTGGCCGAAGCCCGGCAGCACGACGAGTTTGACGCGCGGCGCGGCGGCGACGAGCTTGTCGCCATGGCGCGCCGGCGGCACGAGTGGATCGCGATCGCCGACCAGGAAGATGGTCGGCGCGGCGAGCGAGCGGTAGCGCTCCGCTTGCCGCTCCAGAAAAGCTTCGAGACAGCCGACGTCGGCCCAGTTGGCCATCAGCGTCGGCGGCCGCATCACCAGCATCGCGGCGCTGGCTCTGACATAGCCGGCGGGCATGATCTGCGGCAGAAACGCCGCGCGCGTCCCCGGCCAGATCAAAGGCACGCCGACCGGAAATGCCAGCGTGCACGCGAACAACCAGCCGACCGGCCCGGCGAGCAACTTGTTGAGCCAGCTCAGGCGCCAGAGCCCCGGGTGCGTCGGCGGCGCCACCAGCACGAGGCCGGCGACGCGCGCGGGATAGTCAAGCGCGAACGTCAGCGCCAGCGTGCCGCCCCAGGAATGACCGACGATAATGGCGCGCGCGATGCCGAGCGCGTCGAGCAGGTCGTGCAACACCGCGGCCTGATGGGACGGCGAGCTTCCCTGCGCGGTTTTGCGGCTGCTGAAGCCCTGGCCCGGCCGATCGACAAAGATCACGCGGTGGCGCGCGGCGAGCGGTTCGGCGAGCGCCAAATACATGTCCTCGAGATTGGAGCCGGCGCCGTGCAGAAGCACGACCGGCGGCGCGCTGGGCGCGGTGTTCGCTCCCATGTCGATGATGTGCTGCGGGCAGCCGCCGACATCGATGAAACGGCCACGCGGCCGATGCAGCCGGTCGATCAGCCGCGTGCCGACCAACGTAATGACGCCGCCGGCGGCCAGTACCGCGACGATAATGACTAAAGTCGTCATTGGCGCGATTATCAGCGAGGATTACGTGAAAACCGTGACGGCATTGTCGCGGCGATTCAGAGCGCGCCGCCATTGAGCCAGCGCACGCCGCGGGCATAAAGCGCATCGAGCTCCGGGCCCTCGATGCCCGGCATGTCCGGCTTGACCTTGTAACCGATCTTGCTCTGCAGATAAGCGAGGTGGCGATAGCCTTCCGGAAAACGCTTGAGCAGATCCGGATCGAGCACAAGCTTGGCCGACGGATCGACCGGATCGAGCCGGTCTTTCTCGTAGATCGGTTGGCGCAGCACCAGCCCCCAGCGGCCATCGCGCTTCTCAAAAAAATCGTAGAAACGGCCGGTGCAGACGACGTCGCAGATCACGCCCTCGACCGGGGCGCGCTGTGAGATCGTCATCTTGGTCTGGGCAATACCGCGATTGTCCGCGACGTCGATCGAGGAGCCGCCGAGAAAATGCAGGATGCGCACGCCGCGCGCCCAGCCTTCGTCATTGACCTTGATGAATTCCTCGAAGCCGCCCTGAAACCAGGTCGCCATCATGCGCCCTTCCGCTTGCCATACGGTGCGGAAGCGATCCCACAGCCGCGCGTCGCGCCACACCGCCCAGTTTTCCACGAGTTCGCGGATCGTGACTCTGTCGGCGGCGACGTCGGTCATGGCTGGTCCTCACGCGTCATCACCGGGCCGGCGCGAATGCGCCGTGACCTGGTGATCCAGCTTCATGCGAAATCAAAAATGGATTGCCAGGTCAAGAGGCGAGCGAAGCGACGCCGTTCTTCGAACGGCTATGCCCGGCAATGACGAAGCCACGGTCAGATGTCGCGGCCTTCGACCTTCTCGCTCAAAGTCTTGACGACTTCGTCGATATGCTCGAGGTGGGGATTGATCGCCAGCGCCCGCCGATAGGCTTCGAGCGCGTGCTTGTCGTCGCCGAATTCCTGGAGAATGAGGGCAAGCCCGGACCACGCGCCGAAATGGCGCGGCTCCCGCGCCAGCACTTCGCGGATGTCGGTTAGCGCCTGACCGTAATCCTTTTGCAGGAAATGCAGCGTGGCGCGCCGGTTCCAGGCTTCGGTGTAATTGGGTTTTAGCTCGATCACGGCGTCGAGCAACTTGATGGCCAGCCCGTAGTCCTTCTCGTCGGTTGCCGCCTTGACCCGTCCCATCAACAGATTGCAGGTGTCGCTGCCGGACACCACCCACAGCGCCCAGATGCGCTCCTCGATCGCCTTGGCGCTCTCGGCATCCGGGGCGATCTTGAGTGCCTCGAACAGCGTATCGAGATTGTAGGTCCGCTCGCCGCGACCGGACCGCGGCGTCTCGCTCGGCGGCGTCACCCAATTGGGCTTGGGTGCAACGCCCGGCGGAGTTTGCGGCGGCGTGGGCTCGGCGGCGAGAGCTGGCGCGAGAACATGCGGCGCGCAAAGCAGCGCGCCGACCACTACTGCCAGGAGGAATCGCGAGGCCATACCGCAGAGTCTAATCACCGCCCGTGGCGCGGCAAGGGCGAAATATGCTCACAGGCGCGTGAAAATTCGGCAGTAAAGCGGCGAGGATATTCCAGGACTTGCGGCAAAAGCCGCCGCAACAGGCCCTAGCCCTGCCGCGCTTTGAAGCGGCGTTGGGTCTTGTTGATGACGTAAACGCGGCCCTTGCGGCGCACGATACGGTTGTCGCGGTGACGCCCGCGCAGCGATTTCAATGAATTACGGACTTTCATAACACTTCCCGCCTTTTGGGGGCTGGCTTTACGGACGCAGCGCCGGATTGTCAATGATCGCGGACGCAGGCGGCATTTTGTCCGCTCATTGCCGCGAAAGCGGGAATCCAAGGTGCCCAAACGCCGGATCCCCGCCTGCGCGGGGACGGGCGGAACAAAGTCCGCTATGCCTACGCTTGCGCCACCGGAGCGGGAGGCCGGTCCGCCGCTAAACGGTCGCCGGGCGCGCTGCCGGTCGGGAAGCCGGTCAGACGACGGGCGACCTTGTTCCAGGCGCGCACCGCAAAACCGAAAGGGCGCGGCATGCTGTGGCGGCAGACGGCAACCTTGCGCACCTCTTTGGTCACCTGCCAGACGGTGCAGCTACCGGCGGGAAAGTATGCCACATCGCCCGGCCCGAGCCGGTGAATCCTGCCCATTCCATCGGTGACGAAAACCTCGCCGGCAATTATTTGCAGGATTTCATCGACCGCGTAATGCCAGGCGAACCGGCCCGGCGTGCACGACCAGACGGTTACCGACGACGTGCCGTCGGCGCTTTCCGTCAGGCGCTTGGCGTGTGCCTGCGGTCTGCCCTCGATGATCCAATCGGAAGCGCGTTATTTGCGTAATTACCGAGGTTTAGACTGTCAAAGTGGCGTAAGGGTGCGCATTGGCGCTAAAGAGCTTTCGGCCGCAGTGTCAAGCTAATCCAATGCCCCTCGCCGCTTCCCCGCACCGACAAAGACCGCGGCCTTCGAGCAATTCGTTGGCGCGGGTCACGAGGTCTGTTCAGTCTCACACATTGTTTAAAACGCATGCCCAACCCGCAGGACGGTAACGTAAGCGTAGAAAGGAGCGTGGCATGTCGGACGAAGAAACTCCCGCATTGATCGCGAAGCGGATCAACAAGATCGCGGAAGAGATCTGCAGCCGTTCACTATTAGGGCTAGTTCATAACCGGCCCGAACTTTGGGCACAGCCAGCGGGATGCTTTGCAAACGTTATCCGCAAGGTGGCTCAAGATGGAGGCCGATCTCGGTTCGGATGGACCTTTCATCATCAATTCGTAGAGAGGATGCCTGGTCCCGGTTATCTGTTTATCACCCATCATGCCGTTTGGAATGCGCCCGATGGTTCTTTAGTGAATGTGACCCCATATCCAGAGCTACGGCATCATCCCTATTCTGTTGACGGGAATAACATGGTCTTTCTGGTCGATGACAACGCTCGTCCCTTTCAAAGACAAAATTTTCTGACGCCGCTCCCCCTGAATTCTTTTCAGTCACAGAAGGTGATACGGATTTAGACGCTTACGTTGAGGAACTAAACAAAAAAGAACAAGATCAGTGGCATAAACTCATCGCTAGTTTAAATTGATCCGTCCTGGATCGGTTGCCGCCCATGACCGCGCGCCGCTTTCCGCCGCCCTAGACGACGGAAGATAACGGCGCTAAAGCCCTCCGCCATGGCCCTCATCGAAATCTGCTGTCCGCGCTGCCAGCGCCGCGGCTACATCGCCGCCGATCGCCTGCCTGGTATCCTGCAATGCTCCGGCTGCGGCGCCGCCGAGCTGATTCACGGCGGCGTGCGCAAGATCCGTGGTCATGAAGACGCTGTCACCGACACCAAGCCGAAGCCGGCACGGAAGCCATGGAAACGAGTGCTGACGCCGCGGACGCCGATGCCGGTACGAGCATGCAGCCGTGGAAACTCAGTCAGGATCGGTGAGATCGGCCGCTGAAGCGGCCGCAGTATTAGAAGGCGACAATGGTCGAACGGCCCGGCCGCCGTCATTGATCGAAAAACCCGGCGGCAGCTAATTCATCCACGATGCAATGGGTGCGGTTAAGAGGCTCGTACTGACTATTTGATGTCAGCACGAGGATGAGGACGGCAGCGGTGACTGCGATGGCTAAGCCTCGGCACATATCCGCAACATGCCGGTACTACCCTTCGATTTCTAGGCCCCGTCAGCACTGGCCTTCATTGCATTGGATAAGCGCCTGCCGCAAGTGCACGGACCTTCATGGGCCGGCATTGGACGCCCGCCGGCCGCGCCGAAGTCCAGCCGCTAGGCTTGTGGCGAGCGCTGGCGCCTACTCGCTAGGAGCCAGCCTGTGTCCCTTGCCTGGGGTCGAATCGTTTACATTGGGTCTGATGGTTACGTGGGAGATCACGATCACCTGCCGCGATGGGTCGCGGCTTCGCTTATCGGAGCAAAGAGACCATGCGCCGCTGAAGGGTGACATCTTCGATACAGCGGACACCGGGCAGACAATCAAGGCCAGGATCGACGCCTGTCACGAAGAGAACCCGAGTGGCTGGCGCCATCCCTTTTTCCAGGTCACGGCGACCGAAGTTTAAGGCCGGCCGCGGTGGCAACCCCTGCCACTTCCCTGCGCCCCGGACGCAACAAAAATAAAGGAACAGCGATTGACCGACAAAATCTATGTCGATGCCACACAGCCTGCGACGCTGAACGATGGAGCCGGTGTTCAGACTGATTGTCCTACCCTGGGCGAGGCAGTGACGGCATGGCAACGGTTGCGGCCTGAGCAGAAGATACGAGCGACCATTAAGGTGATTGGCGGACCGGTGTATACGGCGCACGAAATCGACCGGCTGCATCAGGGCCCGAAGCCGGAGCGACGCTCCGCCGCCCTGGACCAATGACGCGTGTACCGAACCAGCAAGGCGTAGGGCGGTATAATGGCGTCGGTGATACGATCCTGAGATAGGCCATGAAGATAGAAGGCGAACCAATGAAGCCGTGGGCTGTATGGCGGCTCGACGGTCCCGACGGTCGGCAGATCGAGTGCATCGCCGAGGCCGATACGCGGGAGGAGCTGGAGACTAAGTACCAGCGCCGGCTCGATTCCTATTACGGCATCTATCACAATCGCCAGCTCGTAAAACCTTGAGACCGGCGTTTTGAAGCCGCCGCTTGCCGCCGCCGTGGACTGTCGAACTGGCGATCAGGGAAACCCTCGGGCGACACCAATGATAATTCATTGCCCAATCTGCAATGCTGAAGCGTCTTCACTTCCGAGAACCGGCCTGGCGAATGGATTTGACTGCCCAAACCACGGCCGATTTAAAGTGTCCGATACCGTCCTTGCGATGCCGGCATTTACAGAGGCGCCTCGCGCGCAGTGGGAAGCTGCTCTCGCAAAAGCGAAAGCGTCTCCGCAGGCCGATGAATGGGCACCCTGCATCACCAGCTATCATTTCTGACCGCCATCACGCGCGATAAGCCCCGGCGCATTGCGACATCGCCAAGCTGCCGGAGCTACTGAAGCGGCCGCAGTATTGAGAGGCGAAGTTGTGAGCCAACAGACCGTTGTGGCAGTAGCGCTTACCCTGGCTGTGGTCGCGGTGATTCTTATCGTCGTGCTGCTTTGGCCGCTCGGTCGATTACCGTGGCCATGACTGCCGAGCCCCCTTCGGCCGCTGGAGCATTTCACACTGGCGGATTCACCAGTCGTTTGTCCTTGGAACTCACACAAGCTTGTGGAACTTTGCCAGAGTGGCCAGGATGCGCCTAAACTCCCTGCAACCTGGTACACAGGCCCCGGCGGATAGCCTGGCAGCAACACGCCGGGGCTGCCCTAATCTCTAGATGGCTAAGCCTTCCGCCTCTCAAAAACTATCCCCCAATTGAGGGGAAAAATTGCGGACCGCTCTGCGTGTCGCTTCGCTTGGTGCTGGCGCTCGAAGGCGTCGAATGCCTGATGAAGTGAAGCCGCGCCGCTTCCCGACGCCTTAGCTAACGCCGACGCCAACGCAACTATCTTCGAGCCGTATGTCTGCGTTTGATGCCTTGTGGCGACAAAGCCGCGGAAGAATTGTAAAGCTAGACGGTGCGCAGTCACTGGGGCTCAAGCCGCACATCTGAACCTTCGAGCGGCGATCAACACATAGCGGAGAGTGCGATGCGCCGGGTCTACCAAGCAGCTGTTTCATTGTTCGCGCTCGGTTCCAGCAACGCAATAGCATTGGACGCTGGCACGGTCGCAGCCATCGACAAGGCAGCCGATGCGTTTGTGGTGCTGGCGGGTAATTCCGCGACGACCGGCCAGCCGCCGCGGCAGACCGATCCGGCCGCCAAGCCGCTTCTCGATCGCGTCCTCAATACGTCGGAAGTGCAGCACGACGTGCCGCCGATATCGGAGCTCGGCGATCTCAGCACATGGACTGTCGCGGTCGTTAAAGTCGGCCTCGTCTACACGCTCGCTGGAAGCGGAGTGACGAAGATCGAAGCTATTCCCAACGATCCCGCCGTCATCGAAAAGCTTAACCACAATGCGGCAGTCTTCGCCCCCGAGATGGGCCGCTATTTCGACGCCGTGATGTGGCTCGAGGGCGCAACGATCGACACGGTCATCGTATTCTTGTCGAAGGCATCGCCAAGCGAGCTCGAACGCACCAAAAAAGGCGTCGCACAAATTCGATCGGGCGCCTTTCAATCGCTGGGCGGCGTCATCAGCACGCTTCCGACCAATGGCATTGGCGACGACTGGCGCCTCCAGCGGCTGGCCGTATTCGCCGTGATTGCTCCTAAGGCTGCGAAGTTCCTGCTGCCGGAAGACCAGCGCCAGCTGAGCGACGCAGCGAATGCGGCCGCTGCTCGGATGACAGATCCGAACGTCAAGTCTGCACTTGCGTCGATTGCCGCCGTTCTAACGCAGCGATAAGCCACATCGAGGCCAATCTGCTGAGCCGTGACGAGGCGCAGCGTATTGCGGTCAACATCGCCAAGCTGCCGAGTTTAATACAATCAAGGTGACCTTGCCTCTCGAATGCTATGCCAGAGCCAAACCGAACTTCAGAGAAGCTTACCAACTCCACTTTAACAATTTCGCCTTTAGGCACAGATACCCTCCAAATTCGGTCGAACAGGTCGACAAGGCCGCGACTTGCTAGAGACGAGTATCCCAAATGAGTGACGGGTTTCATGTCGTCGACCGCGCCACGATCGATCAGCTCGCAAGCGAGGCCGCGGCAAGTCCACGCCGCCGAGCCCCTTCTTCTTCATACCGATCATGCAGATCTGGTACAGCGTCTTTTGATTGCTCTGCAACCCGGACCGCACCATCATTCGGTGCAATGGGAAATGCTCGTTCTGCTTCAAGGGGGGGCGGAAGTGCTCAGCTTCAGTGAGGATGGCCGTCTGCTTGCTCGCATTCGGATGAATGCTGCTGCCCGGATCACACAAATTCCCGTCGGGGCTTGGCACGGCTTCGTTGTGCTCAAGCCAAACACCGTCGTTATGGAGATTAAGCCAGGACCTTATCGGGCAAACGAATTTGCAGCATGGGCACCTGCTGAAGGCGACGACAATGTGCCAAATTATCTAGAATGGCTATCTGCCTGAAAAAATAGCCCCGACAGGCGCCGGGGCTCCAGTTGACAAACATGCCGCTAGCGCGCGGAAGGAAATATCTTCGCGCCAGCCAGGCATCTGTATCTGATTCGTCAGGAATCCCGCAGCAGCACGTCGCCAACGCAGCGCAAATTGTGGATAACGGCCGCCAGCGCGCGGGTTCATGCGCCGTTCATTGCACGTGCGTCAATCGTCCCGCAGAAGGCCTTGTCATCAACGGCCGACAGGATTCAAGGAACCGAGCCTCCATTTGAAAACCTCCATCGGATCGCCAGCATGAATGTCAGGTCTCCTGTTGTTTGACTTTCAGGTCCGTGATCTCGACGAGGCGGAGCACGGAACAAATGGTGCCAGGCAGCCTATGCTAAGGCTGGTACTTATAGATCCGGCTCAATGTCCGCTTCTCCCTGAAAGCGACCGAAATGGTGCGTTGCCGTGAGATGACGTGATGGGCCACTAGCCGACATCAGAGGTCATAGCGTCGTTGTCGCCACCATCAAGTTCGATGCTGCAATACCTGTTATTTCTACTAGTCAGCGTGCTGCGACTTTTGCCAGTTTACGCGAATTCAAAATTTCCTTCTATTCGTATGAGGGCAGGGTTGCGCCGTAAGTCCGTTATTCGCGCTCGCCGTCCCCTTGAACTATGGCTTCATGCCGATGGCGAACGTGCGGCGCAAAATCCTCTGCATTGAAGATGATCGCGAAACTGTGGCCCTGATCGCCGAGGAGTTGGTCGAGCGCGGTTTTGAGGTCGTCACTGCTTATGGAGGCCAAGAGGGCTTGCGGGCGATGGTTAAGTCCCCACCAGACCTTATCCTTTGCGACATCAGCATGCCGACGATGACGGGATTCGAAGTACTCGAAACCTTGAACAAATTGGCGCCGCGTTTCGGCAAGATACCGCTAGTGTTTCTGACCGGTTTAGTTGACCGCGACGACGAACTGAAAGGGCGTCGTCTTGGCGCCGACGACTATGTCACCAAGCCGATCGATTTCGATCGGCTCACGGCCATCATCAATTCGCGGCTCGCCGGCGTCGCGCGTGCGCAACATTCAGTGCCGCGCGCAACACTCAACGCGCGTCAAATCCAAGTTCTGACCTTGGTGGCGCTCGGAAAAACGTCCGCCGAAATTGCGCAGAAGCTCCGTCTGTCAAAGCGGACGGTCGACTTCCACATCAACAATGCGCGAATCAAATTGCACGCAACTAACCGTGCGGAAGCCGCAATCAAGGCCGTGGCTGATGGGCTGATCAAGCCAGAGGTCGAGCGTTGATTAAGGGGCTGCTGCAATTCGGGCTGACTCGCCGCCCGATCGTTCTGCTCGGCTTTCTAGTGTTCATCGTTGGTGGGATGATCGCCTTCACCAAGCTCAATATCGAGGCTTACCCCAATCCGGCGCCGGTCATTCTGGAGATTACCGCACAAGCGGCCGGGCTCTCAGCCGAGGAAATGGAGCGATATTATACCATTCCGATGGAAGTCGGCCTCGCGGCCACGCCGGGTGTTGATATCATCCGTTCCACGTCGTTCTACGGCCTGTCATTCGTTCGCGTTACCTTCCGATACGGCGTTGATTACTACTTTGCGCTGACGCAAGCCGCGATCAGCCTGCAGCAAAATGTCAGCCTGCCGAACAACGTCGTGCCGTCAATTCAAGGATCGAGCCTGGTCGGCGAAATCTACCGTTACCAAGTGAAGGGCCCGCCGCATTTCGGATTGACCAATCTCCGCACGATCGAGGATTGGGTCGTGCAGCGCCGTTTGCTCACCGTGGAGGGCGTGGTGCAGGTCAACACTTGGGGCGGCACCACCAAGGAATTCGAAGTCGAAGTCGATCTCCACAAGCTCGACGCCTACAATGTCACCCTGCCCCAGGTGATCAGCGCCATCGGCAACGCCAACATCAATGTCGGCGGTCGGACCGTCAGTTTCGGGCAGCAATCGGTCAATATCCGCGGCGTCGGCCTTCTCGACAGCGGCGGCACCGAGGATCTGACGAAAGGCTACCGGGTCCGCGATATCGAAAACATCGTTCTCGCGCAGTCGAACGGCGTGCCAGTGAAGGTGAAGGACGTCGCGAAGATTTCCGTCGGCTATGTGCCAAGGCTGGGCAAGGCCGGCCGCGACAACGAAGACGACGTCGTCGCCGCGATAGTGGTGATGAACCGGACGCTGCATACCAATGACGTGGTGCCGCGCATCAAAGCCGAAATCGATAAGGTGAACACCGACGGCACGCTGCCGCCGGGCGTGAAACTCGTTCCGTTTTACGACCGCACGACTCTGGTGGCGGTCACGACCAGGACGGTTCTGCACAATCTCATTTTCGGCTGCATCCTGGTTTTTTTGATCCAGTGGGTGTTTCTCGGGAACCTGCGCAGCGCAATCATCGTCGGCATCAATATCCCGTTCGCGTTGTTCTTCAGCATCATCATTTTGGTGCTCCGCGGCGAAGACGCCAATTTGCTGTCCGTGGGCGCGGTCGACTTCGGGATCATCGTCAATTCCGCCGTCATCCTGGTCGAAAACATTTTCCGCAACTGCCAGGGCAGCCCGGAGAATAGGCAGTTCTTACTGCAGCAGCTCGCGGAAGGACGGTTCGGCGCCGATCCCACGCATTCGAGTGGAGACGGCCGCGGCTGGACCGACCGACTGCGGACAATCTTCGCCAGCGCCCTGCAGGTGGACAAGGCAGTGTTCTTCTCCACCGCCGTCACGGTGGCAGCGTTCGTACCGCTGTTCACGATGCAGGGCGTCGAGGGCCAGATATTCAACCCGATGGCGCGAACCTATGGTTATGCCTTGCTCGGAGCGCTGCTTGCGACATTCACCATCACGCCGGTTCTGGCCTCATACCTGTTGCCGGAGCAGATCGAGGAAAGCGACACGCTTCTGGTGCGTGCGCTGCACGCTGTTTACACGCCCGTCCTGCGCTGGTCGCTCGTCCACCGCAAAATCATGGTCCTGATCGCCGCGGCATGCTTGGGAATGTTCGCCCTGATCGTGCCGCGGCTGGGTACCGAGTTTCTGCCGGCGCTCGAAGAGGGCAACCTGTGGATTCGTGCGACGATGCCGCCGACGATATCGCTCGAAGCCGGTATGCCGATCGTCAATCGGATTCGCAACATCCTGCTGAGTTACCCGGAAGTCGTCACCGTGGTGTCCCAACACGGCCGGCCGGACAACGGCAGCGACGCCGCCGGTTTCAACAACGCTGAGTTCTTTGTTCCACTCAAACCGTTCGACGAGTGGCCTCCCGATATGTCAAAGGAAAAGCTCGTCGACGAACTGCAACGAAAATTTGCCAACGAGTTCGTGGGAATCGGCTTCAATTTCTCCCAGTACATTCAGGACAACGTCGAAGAAGGCTTGTCGGGGGTGAAGGGCGCCAATTCAGTAAAGATCATCGGTCGCGATTTGGCGACGCTGGAGACGATCTCCGCGCAAGTAATGAAAGAAATGGCCAACATCGAAGGCGTGACCGATCTCGGCGTCTTCCCGGTCCTCGGCCAACCGAACCTTAATATCAAGGTCGATCGCGACAAGGCGGCCAGGTACGGACTAAACGCCGGCGATATCAACAACGTCGTGCAAGCAGCCTTGGGCGGAACGTCGGCGACGACGCTGTTGGAAGCCGATCGCCAGTTCAGCGTCACCGTGCGGCTAGCGCCCGAGTACCGCAACAATCTCGACGACGTCCGCAACATCAAGGTCGGCTATCAGACACCGGCCGGCACCAACGCCTACGTTCCGCTGAGCGAACTGGCCGACATCTCGCTCGATACCGGCGCCTCATACATCTATCACGAGCGCAATGGGCGCTTCATTCCCATCAAATTCAGCGTGCGCGGGCGCGACCTCGGCAGCACGGTTGCGGCGGCGCAGCAGCGGATTGCGCAGAACGTCAAGCTGCCGGTGGGCTATCGCATCATCTGGGCCGGCGAATTCGAGGAATTGCAGCAGGCCAAGGCGCGGCTGGCTGTTATCGTGCCGATCAGTCTTTTGATGATCCTCGTGCTGCTCTACGGCCTGTTCAATTCGCTGCGTGACAGCCTGTTGGCGCTCGCCGGCATTCCTTTTGCCGCCGGCGGCGGCATCTTGGCGCTCTATTTCTCCGGCCTGGATTTCAGCATTTCGGCGGCGGTGGGATTCGTCTCCTTGTTCGGCGTCTCGGTGATGAACGGCATCCTCATCATGACCTATTTCCATGAAGTCAGAACTGCCGGCATGAGCGCAGTCGACGCCATGTTTCGTGCCGCCGAACAGCGCATGCGGCCGATGTTGATGACAGCGATGTCCGCCTGCATCGGCTTGCTGCCGGCGGCGATCTCGACCGGCATCGGCAGCCAGGTGCAGCGCCCGCTGGCGACCGTTGTCGTCGGCGGTATGTTCCTCGGACCAGTCCTTCTGCTTGTCGTTGTGCCGGCAATCCAAACTTTGGTTTTGGACCTACACAGAAGCTCGGTAGCCGCCGCGCCCAGCGCCGTTTCGTCGTAAAAGCGAGAAACTCAAAGCTATGTCTGCTTCCTTAAATTGACGGCACGATCATGTTTCTGCCTCGTAGTTTAAGTCAAATGCGGTGTGATGCCTTATCTTCTCTTATGGGTCATTCGCACCCGAGCCTTCCGGCGCCAACGCAACCCGATGTCGGCTATGCCCCCAATTGCGACCAAAGAATTGCAGCGCCGCGATTCGACGCGATGGGCCAGTCGCAGACATGTCGGCGTACCCCGGGGCTGCTCGTGGTCGGCAGCGTACCATGCTGAGCCATAGCGAGCGCCGTGGTGCGCGTGATCTTGAATTGGATAGCAGCTACGCGGCCTAGTGCCGTCCATTGTCGTTTGACAGTACATTCCTATTCCGCAAGGCTCGGCAAGCTGGACACGAGGGGCTGGGAAGAAGTGCCTAAACTACTAACGCTTCAAGTGGCCCGCGGCGTGGCGGCAAATCTTGTCGTGCTCTCGCATCTATTCGTGGTCGAGGGGAAGTACACGCACGGTGGCGTGCTACCGTCTTTCGCCTTTTACGGCCTGGCTGGAGTGGACCTATTTTTTGTCCTCTCCGGTTTCATTATGGTGGCGGTAGCCGGCCGTGATGTGGGGCCGTTGCAATTTCTGTGGCGGCGTGCGGCGAGGATATATCCGAGTTATTGGCTGATCACCTTGCTAGTACTGGCCGTAACGATGATAGCCCCCGAAATCGTCAACAGGTCCATCAACGAGCCGATTTCGATTTGGCGGTCCTTTTTACTGTTTCCCGCTCACACATTGCCGCTGCTCGCTGTCGGTTGGACGCTCGTTTACGAGATGTACTTCTATCTGGTGTTCACAATCTTTCTCGCGTTACGGATTCCAGTCCTCTATGGCCTTATCGCGTGGGGACTGGTTATCTTGACGGTGAGGTTAGCAATACCCAATGAGGTTGCAGCTTCACCAGTTCTTTCATTGGTGACCAACCCAATGACGGTTGAATTCATGATGGGCGCAGCCGTCGGCCTGCTGTGGTTGAACCGCCGCATGCCCAGACCGGCAATCGTCGGCATGATCGGAGCATCGGTACTTGCATTTTGCCTCATCTACGTTGCACCAGTCCTGTCGTTGAGCAGCAGCCCCCATCTCGAACAGCTGCGCGTACTGGTATTCGGCATTCCCTCGGCGCTCGTGATCTATGCGCTGGCCGCTTCCGAACACCGTGCGGAATCGCCGGCACCGCCGAGGCTGCTAGTAGTGCTGGGAGATTGGTCCTACGCCACTTACCTCGTGCACGTTTTGGTCATCTCAACGATCGGACGCATGCTTGCTCTTTTTTTGCCTGCCGGAGGTGTCGCCCCGAGCCTAGAGCTTATCCTGGTCGGAGCGGTGGCGGCCAATCTCGTGGGTGCGACTGTCCACACTCTTTTCGAGCGACCAACACTGGACTGGTTACACAAGTTAGGACCGTCTCCACAACGGCGAGCAATCGGCAACGAGACGACCAAGCTTTCGATCCAGTCAAAGTGAAGCCAACGCCCACTTCCGCAACGGGTCATTTTCGACTGGCACGAGGCCAGCGGCAGGTCCCACTATGTCGCTATGCCCCCGAAAGCGACTTAATTGCTGCGCGCCGCGAAATGACGCGACGGGCCACAAGGCGACATCGAGCCTTGTCCCACCGGCGAAGCAGAAGCTATTCAATTCGTTGTCACGCCGCCGGACGGGGTCAGGATGGCATGCGCGAACATCGGCTCCTTGGTCGCGGCCGTGACCATGCGCTCAAGCGCCACGGACAGTGAGCAATCTAGCTCAGCTTTTTGCGGCTACTCAGTTCAGACCCGCATGGCAGGTGTCGGGAGATCCCAGTCGCGAACGATATCCAGGAGGACAACATGGACACCGCCAATATTCTGATCATCTTCATAGCAGTATTGATTATCGGTGGCGGCGTTCGGTTAGTTCGGGGTCGCTGGTTCTAGGCTCCGAACGCGAAAAGAATCCACTTATTTGAAACTACAGGTGGAACGCGCCGCCGACGACAGGGCGAGCGGGACGGCAATACACGTCGCATTCGGCGAGAGATTTACGACCAAAGGCGTCTTGTCGCGTGGGCTCACATCAAAACAGGAACGCACCGGTCAATCCGGCGGACCATTTTGCAAGTCGGCATCGACTAATTGTTTTCTTGATCGATTGGCGTCAGCTAAGCTCGCCGCGCGAGAGATGATGAGTTGCTGTGAGCGCAGGATGGGTAAAACATCCTTGTTCCTATAGATTTGCCATCCGCAGCTCTTGTTCGGCGCCATATCGTTATTTTTGATCTCGATACGGTAAGTTGGTGTTCTTACATTCATTATTGCCCCCAAACCTGGCTTTAGCGAGGTGCGCCTGCACGAGCTCCGCGCGCCATGACACCGAGCGACGCTCGAAGTAAGTTGAAAGGTGGGGGCTGGCAGGCACGAGAGAACTGGGGCGAAACCACTGGTGTTGTTCTTGGCCGCCAACCTCAGTGACCACATGTGCATACCAAACGGGTACCGCAAGAGCGCCCAACTCAATGAGGAGATTTCCCAAGGAATAACCAGTTGGATCGGCAGCGCGCTCCGGCTTACTGACGAAACGCGCACCGCGACGAGCGAAGCACTACCAAGGACTTGACAGGCCCGCACCGGTCACAAAGGTATCCGTGAATATCAAAATTGCCGTGCACTGGGTGCGGTTCAATCTCCGCAAGAGCAGTATCGGCTCCGCATACTGGGCACGGATTTATTGGCTTGAGCACAGAGCAACGCAGTCTGACACGCATGTAGCTTCCCCTCGCTCGACGCTGGTTCGATGCGGATTGAGGACACGCGATCTGCGAAAAGGCAGATAGAAAGAACAAAGATTCTTAGCCGTAGGCCACACAGCGCACACACGCTCACTCACACATGGGCGGTTTTGGCAGGGCTTAGAGAAGCGCTCGACATTTGTGATGTTGAGGCGGGACCTGTTACCCAATCTGTATAAAAAAGCTCACTATGAGCTGACGGTGGATAAGTGGGATAACCCCGCAGAAATAATATTAAACTGAGGCACTTAACCAGCCGACGCTTGCGGACGGTGGCGAGGAAAGCAACGGCATGCGGTTTTCTTAAATGCCGTATCGAGGCCGTCATGGGTGCTGGAAACTCGACGCATCAGGGATGAAGGTACAATCAAGGGCGACCTTCTGTATCTGTGAGGGGCGCACTTGGTGGCATTTGTCCACGATATACATTCTAATCGGCTGCTTCCGCGGTCGCGTGCCACCAGCCAAATCATCGGCGGCCGACCGGTGCTGGCGAGTGAGAAATGGCGCCCAACGGCTTTAGACGTCGATCAAGCTGAATGTCGCGTCGGGGTCAAACGCTACCGATGGAGTCCGCGCCTGTGCCGCCCGATGTCCGTTGTTGCTCCAAGAGCGATCATTCGAGGCGTGAGTGCGAAATGACGCTAAGGGCCGATTTTGTTGTGAAAGTCGCCTGTGAGCCCGGCACGGCACGCCAAAACGAATTTTGAGAGCGTGCCATGTGCCGCCTTGCTCCGGCAGGAGCAGGCGGTCTCGACGCCTGCGACTTACGATCTTGAATTCAAGTAGTACGCCACGAATGCCACGCAGGATTCATGCAACACACGCGGTGGGCACGGTTGGCGGAGGCCGTGCGACCAGCATTGCCAGCTTGCGAAGGTTCTGTGCAATCGCCGCCAGCGTGAACTCGAACTGCGCGCCGGCGGGACCGCGAAGGCGCAATCGACCAAGCCGCAGAATGCGCTTGAGGTGTGCGAACAGCATCTCGATCTTCTTGCGATCGCGGCGTGATTGCTCGAACGCCTTTGTCTTGGCCAGCCCACGAGCAACTTCCCGGGCCTCCTCGTAGATACTGCGCGGGACCCTCCGAGCAGGCGTCCTTGGACAGCATCGCGCCCTGAGTGGACAGACACGACAGTCGAGCACGCTCGCGAAGTAAAGCAGTGTCGTCTCCCCATCGTTGACCAACCGGCCCGTCGTCGCGAGACTCTTGCCCGCCGGGCAGATGTAAACGTTACGCTCCTTGTCGAATGTGAAGTCTTCCCGATTGAATGTCCCGTCGTCGCGCTGCGACTTGTCGATGACCGGGACATGCGGTGCGATCCCCTGCCGGTAGACCAGCCAGTCGAGGTTGGCGGCTGAGCCATAGGCGGTATCCGCCGCGAGCCATTCGGGCTTGATGCCAAAGCTGGCCTCTGTCCGCTCGATCATCGTCTGCGATGCGCCAACCTCGGCCTGCCGAATGGCCCGTGAAGCCTCGACATCCATGATAATCCCGAACTTCACGTCGATGAGATAATTGTCGGCGTAGGCGAAGAATGCCGCATTGCGCAGCGCGCCAGTCCATTGGGCGGCGGGATCGGATGGTGAGACGAACTTCGGCGTGACGCTGCTTGCTGCCCCATAGGCCGGATCGTCGAGCGTTGCCAGATACTCTTTGACCGCGCCATGCGCCTGCTCCGGATCGATATCCTTGTTCCACTCCGCACCGGGGATCGAGCGATGCTTGTTGGCGTCGGCCTGGATGAGGCTTGCATCGACAGCAAAGCCTTCACCACCGACGAGGCCGGCCGCGATGCATGTGCCAACGACCCGCTCAAAACACGAGGCGGAAAATATCGCTGTCGCGGAAGCGCGCGTTGCGTGCGCGTGAGAATGCCGAATGGTCGGGGATATCGTCCTCGATGCCGAGGCCACAGAACCAACGATAGGCCAGGTTGAGCTGGACCTCGCGGCACAGCGCGCGTTCCGAGCGGATGGCGAACACGTAACCGACGATGAGCATCCGGATCATCAACACCGGATCGATCGACGGTCGTCCGGTATGCGAATAGTGCGGCGCCAGCTCGGCTCGAACCCACGACAGATCAAGAACGCGAGCGACCGCGCGCACCAAGTGATCGTCCGGCACCACCGCTTCGAGATTAAACGAATAGAACAGCTGTCCTTGATCCTGGCTTATCCGCCCCATCATCACGCGGCCCCGCCAATGTTCGTGTCAGTACGACAGAATCATTGTTCGTAGGTCGCTTCAAATGACTTTTGCAACAAAATCGGCCATCAGCAAACTCATGCGCTGCAACATGATCTGCGAGATCCAAAATTGAAAGACCGCCTCGCGGCGGTCTCGTCGAAATCCGATCTTAGGTGCTTTGATTAGGCTGTGGCTGCTACTGCGTCCGTTTCTTAGGCCCTGCAGCCTGATCGCTCCGAGGCCGGCAGGGAGCGGGTCGAAATCCTGAGGCTCTGGCCGGCGATGGCTCCGGATCCGCAGCCCAGGTCAGTTTGCCATCGTCTGCGGTCTCGCCTTCACCGCGGCCGGGCGCTTCAGGCATGCGGCCAGCCATTGGTCCACGTGCGGGAAGCCTGCCAGGTTTACCCTGCCCATCCGGGCCCATGACAGCACCGAGGCAACGTTGAGGTCCGCGACCGTGAAAGTCGGGCCCACTAAATAACCGGTTGCCGGCAGCCGTTGATCGAGCACCGCCAACGGTTTCTGTAGCTGCTGCTCGCCTTCATCCGCCAGCTTCGAATCGCGCTGGTCCTCAGGCAGGAGAAATCGGTGGAGCAGCACCGCCAGCGCCGGCTTCTCCAGCTCGGTCATCGCCCAAAAGCTCCATTGGATCGCCTGCGCCTCGTCCTCCAGTATCTTCGGCAACAAGTCGCTGCCGTGCTTCTTGGCGAGATAGAGATTGATGGCCATGGATTCCCACAGCTTGAACCCGTTATCATCGATGGCCGGGATCCGGCCGTTCGGATTTACCGCGAGATATTCCGGCGTCTTGGCACTGCCATCAGCGAAATGGACGGGGACATTCTCGTAATCGAGCCCGAGCTCGTTGGCCATCCAGAGTGCGCGATAGGCGCGCGATAGAGGAACCCCATATATCTTCAAATCGCTCATGGTGGCCTCTCCGTTCGGTCGCGACCGAAAGGATACCGAGCATCCGCGACCGAGTCATCCATCGTGAAGATGACAGGCTTCTTCCTGACATTCGTTGCCATTAGGGCATAGAACACAGCGCTGCCCGCCAGATACCACAAAACGATATTGGAGCCGACGAAGTAATATAGCAAAGCGGCCAGGAGCAGCGTCTTTGCCGAAAAATACCAAACAACGCCATGGATGCGCATGTTGAGGCTCCAAGATGCGGCCACTGAGGTGTTTTGGCTGCAGTCAGGTATCACCCTGGCGGCCCATCCCATTCGGCTCACCAGCACCTTGATAAGATACCTCATGGCTTTGACGGGCCGAGAGTATAGATTCCGCGAATGACGGCGATGGTGCCCATGGCGTCGTGGTAGTCATTGGTCGTTAAGCCGGAGGAAGTGTTCATGCTCCAGATGATATCGCCGCTCATTCTGAAGCCTTCGTTATTTCTCGTGACTGCTGTCGCTACTCATTTGGTCATGTCATTTGGGCAGACGTTCTTACATTATAAGGTCGCCCACCATCCAATTGGCGGTAAGTTGTTTCGCAACCACATCAACTTCCATCACACCCATTATGCCGACGATCATCTTGTCTCTCGGACGTACCTTGGTGACGAAGGCAACATTACGCCCTACTTCCTTATTCCTATATTTCTAGTCGGGGGGTGTGCTTATTTCTTGTTGCCGCTAAATCTTTTTGTGGTGACGGCAATCGCAAGCGCTGCGTCGTTTTACGCGCATGTTTTTTTTAACAGGGAATATCACGTAGAGGGATCGCGGCTTCAAAGATTCGCGTGGTTCAGGCGACAGCAGGAACTGCACTTTGTTCATCACCGTCACGCGAATAGCAATTTTGCTGTAATTCACTTCTTCTGGGACAAGATTCTGGGTACTTATCGAATGCCGAATGCCCGTGCATCTGAAACCGCGGGCGCGCCGTCGGCGAAATTCCCGGTGACCCGGTCCAGCACCAACTGACGCACGCATGAAGTATGTCAGCCAACCGCTCCCGAAAGTGGCAAGTAGAGGCTTTGAAGGGCGCTTCGACTATGCAGCCATCGGGACTGTAGCTAACGTCGCCTCTCGGCTGCGCGACGAAGCGAAGCGCTGGGCGAGCGCTGGGCAAATTCTAATTAGTTAGGCCGTGTACTCATAAAACCCGGCCCGATGTCCGCTTCAATCCAAAACCGACCGTATTGCGCGCCACAGCGAAACGACGCGATGGGCCAAAAGGAGACCTGAGCACGTGCGGCAAATACATGATACTTCATCGGCCGGATCGAACGCGGCTTCGACTTTCTCGGCCACCGTCTTTAGTCGCGCAGGAACCGGGGACAGCCTATTTTTTGCTGCAAACGCAAATATTCTCGTTGTTAAATACGCATGCCGAGCAATTTAGGTGATACTGAGAACACGAACAAGAATTGTCTTGAGGAGGGTTTTTTTGAGCGGTTCTCAGATTTTTAATGGGAGTTAAATTCAACCGGGATGGTTGGTCCGACCCGGCCCATGAAGAATTGACGCCCATGCCAATGGTCACAACACGATGGCCATTGTGCATGCTGCCGTTGCAAACACCTTTGCATATGGGATGCGATTGAACATTCTGATCTCCCCTGATCTGTTAGATGTTGACGGTGACACCGAACGACAAAAGAGACCGGCGATGGTGCCCCATTATCGTATCGATAGCCACTGCCGGCTCGGGACACTTGTTACGAGTCTGTTACAGCTAGCAAACGTCAGGCTTCGCCAGAATTGCCGTCAGTGCAGCGCCGGGAACAAGTTCGTGCAGCAACCCCACCGTTTCTCGGCCGTGCCGTGTGCACTTAACGTCGTGCCCGTTGCATTCCCGTCCGGCCGATTGAAACTCGTGACGAGGCCAAGCGCGACCGGGGTGACCGCCGCAGCGCTCAGCACTCTCCGTCGTGGTCTTTTAAGGCCCCGTTTCGTCGACGTTCGCACTCGTTCGCGTATGTCCTACCATCGCACCCACATTCCGGCCGGTTGTCCTGCGGACAGCTCAACCGCCGGACGACGCAGGAGCCGAAGTTATCCAATACGTGACATTGGCCGGGCCCCAATTCACACCACAGACTAGAATCGCACTGGATTGCAGCCACTCCGCCACACTGCTCGCCTAGCTTGGCTGCTTCCACGTGTTGGGGCGCTTGCGCCAGCACCGCCAGGCCTGTTATCAGAATCAGCCATCTATCCATACGCCCCTCCAATTTCTTCGCAGCGGACAGGCTCGGACCTATTCAAGCGGATCCCCTCTGCGCACCCGACTGGGCCGTCGGGGAAGGGGTGTGCCAAGCGACAGGATGTTTATGTCTATCAGCATCCGCCAACGACTACCCACTGGCCGGAGGCTTCGCAACGATAAGAAGTGCCTTGACCTCCAACTGCTCCTGAACATACGTCGAGCAGCATCGTTCCGCAGCAGATGATGGTACCAACACTGTAGTTTCGCATGCCTCCGGCCACGTCGGCGGTGCAGAACCCGGCCTGAGCGATGCGCGGATGGGAGGTGGAGGAGCGGAGTGGGTGGCGAGCCGCAGTCTCAGGCTGGATAACCACTGCCGACGGTATGGGTGGGAGGGGCAACCGGGATGGTTGGTCCGACCCGGCCCATGAAGAATTGACGCCCATGCCAATGGTCAACAACACGATGGCCATTGTGCATGCTGCCGTTGCAAACACCTTTGCATATGGGATGCGATTGAACATTGTGCTGGTTCCTTCGGTATTGATCTCCGTATTTGATTCTGCCGACACGCAAACGCACAAGCTGTGCGCCAAGCACGCGCGGTATAAAGCGCATTGGACCAAAAAAGCTGAGGCCTGACGAAGGTTGGTGATGCCTGCCGGCGGCATGTGCGCTACCGGTTGACCCGAACAGAGATTCGGCACTTCCGTCTCGGTAGCTCGGCACACAGCTTACGCGAGCTTTTTGACCATGAAAAGACCATCCTTTCGATAGGGCCACTCCTCCTAATCCCCCAACACCTTTCGCAATACCGCATGCCGCATCGACGCGCGTTGCGCCGCAGCCAAATCCCGGGCGGCACGTGGCGAAATGGGTCAATTCGCGTCATCGCCGGCAATGACTTTGCGCTGGGCATGTCCGTTGCTCCCCAAACGCGACGCTTATTGGCCAGAGGTAGCCCTGTCGTTAAGGGCCAAACATGATCATATGCTTTGGCAAACGCTGGGCGCTGACGCCTGCACTCCAATAGGGTAAGTTTTGTTGAGATCAATCGAATGGGCAGAGCGCTGGATTGTTACACGCCCCCAGTTGCCAACAGAATGTGCGGACTAACGACCTGCAATGGGTGACAGAGGCTGGTATGGTACATTTACCTCCCATAGCGGCACTGGCACAACACTCCGAGGTCCCCGGATTGACGCAAGCCATGCAGCCGGCAGAATCGTCACAAAGTTCAGCGATGCGTTTATTCTTTAATTGACCGGCCGATCCTGACGTAAGGTGGAAGCACAGAGCGATCGGTACTACAGTGAGAATCCGAATGTGTCTGGCTTTGAGAGGCGTGTTTAACATGGTGGGGACCCCTGTGTGGTTGAAGGGAATGCGATGACTATGCAAAGCGTGACTAGGTATTGTACGCGGATTTGCGTCAGGTTTCATGGGGAGGTCCGTCCCAGCCCTTAAATTCCACGACCGGTAAGGTGCTATCGGCGGCTATAACCGTGCGCGCAACTACCCTGCGTAGCATATGAAGGCTAGCAAACGTCTTTCACAATATCGCGCTGACCGTATTGTCTCGCAGCCCGGGCAAAACTTTGTCGAGATCGGTGCCCGCTTCACATGCTGCGATGCATTAAGCTCTCGCTGCCAATGTCTCAGTTGGGTCGATGCTGTTGAAAAAGGCCTCGTGATTTTCGGTGAACAGTGATTCCGTCTGCCGAGGGATTCGGCGGCGGAGGTTTTCCATGATGGGTCGGCAGGCGGGCGATCAGAGCCAGTTGTTTTACCTGTTCAACCTCGAACGGCGCATTCCAGCGGGCCATCTGTTGCGCCGGATCAATCCGGTGGTGACACGGATACTGGCGGAGCTTCGTGAGAAGCTTGTGCCTTTCTATAGCGAGATTGGCCGGCCTTCGGTTGATCCTGAGCTGATGATCCGGATGCTGATTGTCGGTTATTGCTATGGCATCCGCTTTGAGAGGCGGCTGTGCGAAGAGCTCGAACTTCACCTTGCGTACCGATGGTTTTGCCGCCTCGATCTCGACGACAAGGTTCCAGATCACTCGACGTTCTCGGTCAATCGCCATGGTCGCTTCCGTGACAGCGACATCCTGCGCCAGGTCTTCGAGGCTGTGGTGCGGGCGTGCATGGATGCTGGCCTGGTCAAGGGCGAGGGGTTTGCCGTCGATGCCAGCGTGATGGAGGCCAATGCCAGCCGCTATCACGGCAAGACGCCTGATGAGATCACGTGGGCCGAGCCGGAGCGCCAGACCCGCGCGGTCAAGGAGTATCTCGCTGGGCTAGATGTCGATGCGCAACCCAATCCCGATCGCAAGCCGCCGAAGCTGATATCACCGAGCGACCCCTGCTCAGCCTGGACAGCTAAGGCCAACAAGCGAGTACAGTTCGGCTATGGGCTCAATTATCTCATCGACATTGCAAACGCGATCATTGTCGACGTTGAGCCGACGCCGGCGCGCACCTATGACGAGGTTAAATCGACAAAGACGATGCTCGATCGCACCGAGCAGCAGCTTGGCCTGAAGCCGAAGCGGCTTGCGGCCGATACTGCTTACGGGACTGGCCGCTTCCTGGGCTGGCTGGTTGGCCACAGGATTGCACCGCACATCCCGGTCCGCGATGCCAGCGAGCGCGACGATGGCACATTATCGCGCAGCGACTTTCGCTGGGATCGGCGGCGCGGTGTTTATATCTGCCCGAATGGTAAGGTGCTGCACACCACCGGCAAGGTGCACGAAGGCAAAACGCTGCGCTATCTCGCATCCAAGTACGATTGCGATGTCTGTGCCCTGAAGAAGCAGTGTTGTCCTAAAAGCCCGTCGCGACAAATTCCTCGTGATGTTCATGAATATGCCCGCGACGTGACACGCCGGCTGATGCGGACAAAGGCGTTCCTCAAGTCGCGCGACCAGCGCAAACGCGTCGAGATGCGCTTCGCCCACTTGAAGATTCATCATGGCTTCGAGCGTATGCGGCTGCGAGGTCTTTCCGGCGCACGCGATGAATTCCTTCTCGCTGCTACCGTGCAGAACCTCAAGACCCTGGCACTTCGAACCCTCGGACCACCACCGGCACGGCGGCGCGCATCGCTTGCCTGAGATCGCTCACCAGTGCGCCAGCAGCGTCCGCGTCGAGGTCGCCGGCAACCACGCGGCCGCAAAATCGAACGGCCCGGCTCAACTCAGCCGGTTCAAAACCACCCAACAGCATAACGCCAACCGAAAGACGTACTTTTTAAACAGCATCGGTCAATCGCGTCGTTTGAGCGACGTCGGCATGTCTGCTCCAACCCCAACTACGGACGTATCACTGCGACGCAGCGAACCGACGCTTTGGGGCCAAATGCGACATCTCCCCAGGGTGGAACGACCAAGACTAAACTAGCATTTTGCCCGGACCACACCCCGTCGGGTCCAATCGGGATTGATGGGGTTGGGAGCAAGCTCGACATCGGCCGGAGCGGCGAAGACAACGGGCACAAACACGGCACGCTCCTCGGAATTTACGATTTGTATTCCATCAAGCCGACACGCGGCGACTGCCCTCCATTAACGCCAAAGGTTTACGATCCGGTTTGCGGACCTTCAGATATTTGATCCAGTTCCGGTACAGGCCGACGGCACCGTCGCGCCAGGTGTTATCGATGGCGCCGGCGAGCGGCTCCATGGGAAAATCACCCAGGAGTTCGCCGCGCCGCTCGCCGATGGCACGCGTGCGAAAATCGTCCGCCAGGAATTTCGCGGCGCCGTTGAAATAGTGCTGCGGCGCGTCCGGGTAAGTGCTGCGCTCGCCGCGCAGGTAGCGGCCGACGTCGCGGCGGTATTCGCGCAGCAATGAATCGCCGTCGTATTCCGGATGCCCCTGAAAGCACACGAACAGCGAGGCATCGTCGTTGTCCTTGACGAACGCATCGACGCCGGCCGTGGCCGAGCGGCTGAGCACCCGATAGCCGGCCGCGCGCAGCGCCGGCTCCGGCAAATCGTTGAGCCGCGAATGCGGCACCCGCAGCCGCGAGTCGAGGTCGGCGAACAGCGCATCGTCGGCGACCGCCTCGCATTCGAATACGCCCGATAATTTCTCGTCCAGCGGCGCGCGGCCGATGCCGTCGGCGTGCAGCACCGCCGCATGCGCGGCGAGGCACGACCAGATGGTCGAGGCGGTATTGCCCCGCGCCCAATCGATGAGCTTGGTCAAAGCCGCCCAGTACGGCTCGTCCTGCAGGTTTGCCGCCTTCGGCTCGGTGCCGGTGACGATCAAGCCGTCAAGCGGGGTGTCCCACAGCGCGCGATGTCGCGATAGCGCGCGCCGAGCTCCTGCCGCGCCTGTTCGGCGTGCGGCACGTCGGCAATCGAGAACAGCTTGACCTGCACGATGGCGTTGCCGGCCGCGGCGCGAAGCAGATCGAGGAATTGCCGCTCGGTCGCTTCGCACGCCGCATCGGGCATGTTGTTGACGAGGCCGATGGTCAGGCAATTGCGGCCGCGCAAGTCGACGGCCGAAGGTGAACGCGCCGTTTCGAGAAGAATGGGCATCGGTCTCGCGATCCACGTCCTATTCGGCGGCGATCAAGGGCGAGCGCCGCGATTGCGCGGCGGCGAGCGCCTGGTCGAGATCGGCGATGATGTCGTCGATATGCTCGATGCCGACCGAGAGCCGGATCATCTCCGGACGCACGCCGGCTTTCTCCTGCTGCTCTGCCGACATCTGCCGGTGCGTGGTCGAGGCCGGATGGCAGGCGAGCGATTTGGCGTCGCCCATATTGACCAGCCGCTTGAACAGCTTGAGCGCGTCGTAGAACGCTTTGCCGGCTTCGAGCCCGCCGGCGATGCCGAATGTCAGCAACGAGCAGGCGCGGCCGTCGAAATATTTCTGCGCCAGCGCGTGATAGGGATTGTCGGCGAAGCCGGCATAATTGACCCAGGCGACGCGCCGATCGCCGCGCAGGAATTCGGCGACGCGGCGCGCGTTCTCGACATGACGCTCGACGCGAAGCGCGACGGTCTCGACGCCTTGCAGCAGGAGGAACGCGGCAAGCGGCGACAGCACCGCGCCGGTCGCGCGCTGATAGACGCTGCGGCAGCGCGCGATATAGGCGGCTTTGCCGAAATGCTCGGTATAGACCAGGCCGTGATAGGACGGATCGGGCTGATTGAACTTCGGGAAGCGGCGCGCGTGCGCCGTCCAGGGAAAGCGGCCGGAATCGACGACGGCGCCGCCAAGCGTCGTGCCATGGCCGCCGAGAAATTTGGTCAGCGAATGGATGATGATATCGGCGCCGTAGTCGATCGGCCGCAGCAGGATCGGCGTCGCCACGGTGTTGTCGACGACGAGCGGAATGCCGTGGCGTTTGGCGACCGCGGCGAGCTTTTCGATGTCGCAGATATTGCCGGCCGGATTGCCGATGCTCTCGCAGAAAATTCCACGCGTGTTCTCGTCGATCAGCGCTTCGATCGCGTCGGCGCCGTCGGAGGCGGCGAAGCGAACCTCGATGCCCTGGCTCGGCAGGACATGCGCGAACAGCGTGTGGGTGGTGCCGTAGAGCTGCGGGACCGAGACGATATTGGTGCCGATGTCGGCGAGGTTGAGGATCGCATAGTTCAAGGCCGCCTGGCCCGAGCTCACGCACAGCGCCTCGATGCCGCCCTCGAGCTCGGCGATCCGGCGCTCGAGCACGGCGGTGGTCGGATTGCTGATGCGGCTATAGCGATGACCTTCGACTTCGAGATTGAACAAAGCGGCGCCGTGGTCGGCGCTGTCGAACTCGTAGGCCACGGTCTGATAGATCGGCACCGCGACGGCACGCGTCGTCGGCTCGGTGTCGTAACCGCCGTGAACAGCCACCGTGTCGCTTTTCATTTTTCCCGTCACGCCACCTTGTTATTTGGGCTGATCCTAATATCGGCATGTGGTTGCTTTTCCATGGCGAAACGAAGCAGATAACGCCAACACAAAACATTAGAAGAAAATAACGTTAATCGCGCCGCCGGCGGCGCCACACTTTGGCCGCGCCAAAGCCGATGCTTAAAATTTTAAGCAGATAGGAAGCGAAAAATAGATGTTATTGGGCGATCATCCGCGCATGGCGGTGATCGAGGTGGAACTGGCGGGGCCAACCGGCGCGGGCAAGGACACTGCGCTGCGCGATTGGGTGCGCGCGCTCGAAGCCACCGCGCCGATCGCAGCCCATCCACAACGATTGCTCGGCGATGTCATCGAGGAACTGGCGGACAAGCAGGGCGATGCGCCGGCGCTCCTCGGCGGCGGCGAAAGTCTCAGCTACGCGGCGCTTTGCGCCCGTGCCAACCGCTATGCCCGCTGGGCGCTCGATCAACACCTCGGCAAGGGCGACACCGTCTGCCTGATGATGCCGAACCGGCCGGAATACATGGCGGTCTGGCTTGGGCTGACCAGGGTCGGGGTGGTCGTGGCGTTGATCAATACCCAGCTTCGCGGGCTCTCGCTCGCCCATTGCATCGACATCGTGACGCCGAAGCATGTGATCCTGGCCGCGGATTATGCCGCCGAATTGCAAAGCGCCGCGGCGCAACTGATGACCGGCCCGAAAATCTGGACGCACGGCCCCGGCGGCGGCGCATACGAGCGCATCGATGACGTGATCGACCAATTTTCGGGCGATTCGCTGACGTCGGCCGAGCGTCGGGTAATGACGATCGCCGACCGGGCGCTGTTGATCTACACGTCTGGAACGACCGGGCTGCCGAAGGCGGCCAATGTCAGTCACCGGCGGCTTCTGCAATGGAGCTTCTGGTTCGCCGGGCTGATCAATGCCACGCCCGCCGACCGGATGTACAATTGCCTGCCGATGTTTCACAGCGTCGGCGGCGTGGTCGCGACCGGCTCGGTTCTGGTCCGTGGCGGCTCGGTGCTGATCCGCGACAAATTTTCCGCCCAGCACTTCTGGGACGATATCGTCGACGGCGGCTGCACGCTGTTTCAGTATATCGGCGAGCTGTGCCGCTATCTCCTCAATGCGACCAAGCATCCGCGCGAGCGCGCCCATCGCCTGCGGCTATGCTGCGGCAACGGGCTGCAAGCCGACGTCTGGAAGAAATTCCAGGACCGGTTCGCCATTCCGCGCATCCTGGAATTCTATGCGGCGACCGAGGGCAACGTGTCGCTCTATAACGTGGAGGGCAAGGTCGGCGCCATCGGCCGCATTCCGCCGTTCCTGGCGTCCCGCTTTCCGCTGGCGCTGGTGAAGTTCGACGCTGTCGCCGGTCGGGCGGCGCGCGACGCTCAGGGCTTCTGCATCCGCTGCGCCACCGGCGAGCCGGGCGAAGCGATCGGCCGGATCCCGGCGGACGTGGCGCAGTCCGGCGACACTTTCGAAGGCTATACCGACCGCAAAGAAACCGAGCAAAAGATCCTGCGCAATGTTTTCACGCATGGCGACGCCTGGTTCCGCACCGGCGATCTTATGCGCATGGATTCCGGCGGCTTTTTCTATTTTGTCGATCGGATCGGCGATACGTTCCGCTGGAAGGGCGAGAATGTCGCTACCTCGGAGGTTGCCGCCGCGATCACGGCCTTTGCCGGCGTCCGCGAAGCCAATGTCTATGGGGTGCGTGTGCCCGGCACCGAAGGGGCCGCCGGCATGGCCGCGATCGTGACCGACGGTGCGTTGGACCTCGCCGCCTTTCGCGCCCACCTGGCGCAACGGCTGCCGCCTTACGCGCGGCCGAAATTCCTGCGCGTCGCCGACCGCATCGGCATCACCTCGACTTTCAAACACACTAAGAACGAATTTCAGCGCGACGGTTTCGATCCGGCCGCGACCAGCGATCCGATTTATTTCGACGACGCAGCAGAAAACGCCTTCGTGCCGCTCGACGGCGCGCTCTACGAGCGCATCAATGCCGGCGCGACGCGGTTTTGAATGTTTTCGTCGATTCAGAGTCGTTTTGTTGCCCGCAAATTAACGATGCGGGCAGGCCGCCGCGTTCTTTAACGCCGGTACAACCCTATCTGCCGCAGACTGATTGGTTGGCGATGAGCTAGCTGATGTTTCGCGTCATCAACTGCCTGTCCGGACAACACGACCTCCGTTTGGTCGCGCTGGCGATTTTTGTCTGCTTCCTGGCAAGCTTCGTCGGCATCAATCTGTTCGGGCGCGCCAATGATACTGGAGGCCGGTCCCGGCTTGCCTGGCTGGCGCTCGCCGGCGCGGCCGCCGGCTGCGGCATCTGGGCGACGCACTTCATCGCCATGCTCGCCTACGAGCCGGGCGTGCCGGTGGCCTACGACATTGCCCTGACCGCGCTGTCGCTCGCGTTCGCCGGCGCGATCACCGGCGCTGGATTCAGCGTCGCGGTCGGCAAGCCGACCCTCTCGCGCTCGGCGCTCGCCGGCGTCATCATCGGCGCCGGTGTCGGCAGCATGCATTATACCGGCATGTGGGCGCTCGAATTTCCCGGCCGGGTCACCTGGGATCCTGCGCTCGTGGCCGCCTCGATCCTGTTCGGCATCGTTCTCGCCAGCGCCGCCATGGCGGTCGCCACGCGCCACCAGGGCCGAGGCTACGGGCTCGCGGCGGCGATGCTGCTGACGCTCGCCATCGTGTCGCATCACTTCACCGCCATGGGCGCGATCGACGTCGTCGCCGACCCGACCCAATCCATTCAGCCGTTTTCGCTCGACCCGGCATCGCTGGCGCTTGCGGTCGCGGCCGCCGCGGTTTTGATCCTTGGGCTCAGCTTGGCCGGCGCGCTCGCCGACCGGCGGCTGCGCGAGCGCGATCTGCAGCTGGTCAACGCCGTGAACAACATGTCGCACGGCATCGTGATGTTCGACGCCGCGGAACGCCTGGTCGTCTGCAACGACCGCTACATCGAGTTGTACGGGCTGTCGCGCGACGACGTGAAGCCGGGCATTACGCTGCGCGAGCTGATGCACCGCCGCAAAGCCGCCGGACTGCTGGCGCGCGATCCGGACGAATATTCCCATGAAATCGTGCGCAAGATCGTCTTGGGCGAGACCATGAGCGATGTCGTGGAGCGACCCGACCGCATCATCGCGGTGACGACCAGCCCGCTGCCCGGCGGCTCCTGGGTCTCGATCCACGAAGACGTCACCGAGCGCCGCCGCGCGGAAAAACGCATCGAATATCTGAAACATCACGACGCCCTGACCGGACTGCCCAATCGCGAGTCGTTCGAAGCAAGACTGCGTGAACAACTGGCCAAGGCGACCGAAAACAAGGATGCCTTCGCCATCCTGTGCATCGACCTGGATCGGTTCAAGGGATTGAACGACGTTTTCGGCCACGCCTTCGGCGACGCGCTGTTGCAGGAGATCGCCAAGCGGACGCAGGAAGCCGTCGGCGACGCGTTCCTGGCACGGCTCGGCGGCGATGAATTCGCGGTGATCGCCACGGCCGCAACGCAACCGGCCAAGGCCGCGACGCTCGCGGAAACCTTGCTGTCATGGTTTGCCGACGAATTTGCAATCAGTGGCCAGCTGCTGCGCGTCGGGCTCAGCATCGGGGTCACGATGTTTCCCGACGACGGCTCGGATGCCGACACGCTGATGGCCAACGCCGACGCGGCCTTGTATCGCGCCAAGATGGAAGGCCGCGGCACGTTCCGCTTCTTCGAGGCGGAGATGGATCAGCGCTTGCGCGAACGGCGCGCGTTGCAGCTCGATCTTCGCACCGCACTCGAGCGCGATGAGCTGAAGCTTTATTTCCAGCCGCAAGCGCGGGTCAAAGGCGAGGTCATCGCCTTTGAAGCCTTGGTGCGGTGGCAACACCCGATCCGCGGTCCGATCCTGCCCAGCACGTTCGTGCCGCTGGCCGAAGAAAGCGGCCTGATCGTCGCCATCGGCGAGTGGGTGCTGCGCACGGCTTGCCGCGAAGCCGCCTCCTGGCGGGAGCCGATGCGGGTCAGCGTCAATCTTTCGCCGGTGCAGTTCCGCCGCGGCGACCTTGCGCTCTTGGTGCATTCAATCCTGCTGGAGACCGGATTGGCGCCCTCACGCTTGGAGCTCGAAGTCACCGAGGGCGTCCTGATCGACGATTTTTCCCGCACCGTGTCGATCTTGCGGCGGCTGAAAGCGCTCGGCGTGCGCATCGCCATGGACGATTTCGGCACCGGCTATTCGTCGTTGTCGTATCTGCAGGCCTTTCCGTTCGACAAGATCAAGATCGACCAGCGCTTCATCTCCAATCTCAATCATGACGCGCAATCCGCGACCATCGTGCGCGCCGTCATCGGCTTGGCCCGCGGCCTCGACATTCCGGTGGTCGCCGAAGGCGTCGAGACCAAGGAGCAACTGGAATTTCTGGCGGCGGAGAAATGCGATCAGGTGCAGGGCTATCTGATCGGCCGCCCGGCGCCGATCGAGCACTATGCCGACGTTGTGGGACGCATCTACCAGACACCGGCGGAGGTGATACCGCTGCGCCGGCAGGGCGCGGCGTGACCGAGACCGCAGCGTAGGAACAACCGAACCATCAAGCCGGGTCGGCGCTGACCAGCACCGCGGCGACGATGCAGGGTTCGTTGCCGCGCACGCTCCACGAGTGATTGGTGCCGCGCTGCACCAGGATGTCGCCGGCTTTCAACAGCGTTTCGCCTTCGTCCATCAGCGCGTAGATTTCGCCCTTGAGCACGATGATGTAATCGACGGTAGAAGTCTTGTGCCGCATCGGATCGTCGCTCGAATGATCCGGCGCGTTGCCAGCGCCGATCGAGCCGAAACCGCGGCCGGCGTCGGCGCCGCCGCGCCACTGCGAGTCCGGCGGGAATTCGACGATACGCAGGATGGTGCCGCCCTTGGGCGGCTCGAGCTTGACCGGCCGCGACGCGGCGTCGGTGCTGCCTTTATTGCTCGCCGGCGACGACGCGGTTTCCCACAAGTCGGTCAGCGCCAGGCCGGGCATCGAGTCCATTTCCTTGATGTTAGGCGCGAGGCCGTCCATGAGAAAAAACGATCGCCCCTTGTCATTGTGACCGGTAACGACCCGCCGCACGCGCCACGCCATATTTCCCTCCCCGACTGTTGTTGATCGAGGATAGGGGGCGGCTATGGACGTGACAATACTGCGTGCCTTTTCCCGTCACCCTGAGGTGCGAGCGTAGCGAGCCTCGAAGGGCGACGGCCCGGGCGTCTCGGCCGCATCCTTCGAGGGCCGCTTCGCGGCCACCTCAGGATGAGGATGATGTGTGTCAAATGTGCTCCGCCGCTTGCGCAGCGATGAAGGTCTCGGCCTCGGCCTGTTCGCGGCTGGTGCGGTTGAAGAAGGCGTTGAGCGCCACCGCCGCGATCGAGGTCAGGATGATGCCGTCGCCGAAAATCGGCTTCAGCTCCGCGGGGAAGACGTGGAAGAAAGTCGGCGACACGATCGGGATCAGGCCGAAGCCGATCGAGATGGCGACCACCAGCACACTGTGGCGCTGCTTGGCATAGTCGACCGTGGAGAGAATCTTGATACCGGTCGCCGCCACCATGCCGAACATGATGAAGCCGGCGCCGCCGAGCACGCATTGCGGCACCGAGGCGACGATGAAGGCGAGCTTCGGGATGAGGCCGAGCACCAGCATGATGACGCCGCCGGCGACGCAGACCCAGCGGCTATAGACGCCGGTGACGCCGACCAGGCCGATATTCTGCGAATACGATACATAGGGGAACGTGTTGAAGATCGCGCCGATGATGGTGCCGAGCGAATCGGCACGCAGCCCGCGCTTGACGTCTTCGGCCTCGACCTTGCGGCCGGTCATGGCGCCGAGCGCCAGAAACATGCCGGTCGCCTCGATGAAGACGATCATCACCACGAGGCACATGGTCAGGCACGGGATCAGATAGAATTGCGGCACGCCGAATTGCAGCGGCATGACGACGCGCACGATCGGCTCTTCGGCGATGCCGGAGAAGTCGGTCCAGCCGAGCGCGATCGTCACCAGGTAACCGACGGTGATGCCGATCAGCACCGCGACGTTCTGCAGAAAGCCGCGGGTGAATTTGATCACCAGAAGGATCAACGCCAGCACCAGGCCGGCGACGATCAGATAGCCCGCGGCGCCGAAGTCCGCCTTGCCGGCGCCGCCGCCCGCCCAGTTCACGCCGACGCGCATCAGCACGACGCCAATCATGGTGATGATGGTGCCGGTGACGACGGCCGGGAAAAACCGCAGCACGTGTTTGACGAACGGCGCGACGCAGAGCCCGAAAATGCCGCCGACCAGGACGGCGCCGTAGATCCCGGTCAGGCCGACGCCCGGCATCGCCGTCATCGCCAGCATCGGCGAAATCGACACCGCGGTCACGCCCATGATGATCGGCAGCCGGATGCCGAACGGTCCGAAGCCCACGGTCTGGATCAGGGTGGCGATGCCGCAAGCAAACAAATCGGCGTTGATCAGCATCGCCATCTGATCTTTGGGCAGATGCAGCGCGCCGCCGATGATCAGAGGCACCGCGACCGCATTGGCATACATCACCAGGACGTGCTGGAGCCCGAGCGCGAAAAGCTTCGGCAGCGGTAGGATTTCGTCGACCGGATGGACAGGCTTGCTCGGGGCGGGCTGGCCCTGGGCTTGATCGCGCTGGACTGGCTCGTTCATGGAAATCCCCGCTGCTTAAGGGCTTGTGCAGCCAGGGATAGCGGCATGCAATTTCCGCGCCTTTTTGTGATGACGGGATTAGCGATGGCGTGAGCTGTGCACCCCAGAGTCCGCTTTGCCCCGAAAGCCGCCGACAACCGTCTCAGGACCGCATGTCGCGAATGGGATGGACCGGCCGCGCTCCCGCCCCGATGGCTCTAAGAGTACGTGGGGGCTTGCCAGGATAAGGAGCACCGCCATGCCTCGTACGTTCGCCGTTCACGCAGTGACCACCATCGGAATAGATATGGGCAAAAACACGCTTCACATGATTGGCCTTGATACCCGCGGCGGCATCGTGTTGCGAGAGAAGGTCTCGCGTGGGCGCATTACATCGAGGCTCGCGAACTTGCCGCCCTGTCTTATCGGTATCGAAGCTGGGATGGCGACCCACTACGTTGCTCGCGAGCTTGCGGCGCTAGGCCACGACGTGAAACAGGTGCCGCCGACGTACGCAAAGCCCTTTCGGCAGGGGCACAAGAATGATTTTCGAGATGCCCATGCCGTGGCCGAGGCCGTACAGCGGCCGACGACACGCTTTGTTCCAGCCAAAACCAACGAACAACTGGATCTGCAAGCGCTGCACCGGGTCCGGTCTCGCCTGGTCAGCGAGCGGACCGCAGTGATCAATCAAATTCGCGGCTTTCTTCTAGAGCGCGGCATCATCGTCCGACAAGGACTGCGCTTCCTTCGCCAGACGCTGCCTGACATCCTCGCCAAACGGACGGACGTTCTGTCACCACGCATGGTGCGCATCGCTGCTGATCTTGCCGGTGACTGGCGGCAGCTCGATGAACGAATTGAAGCCGTGACCGATGAGATCAAGACGTTAGCAAAAAGTGATGACAGTTGTCGAAGGGTCATGACCGTGCCGGGCATCGGTCCGATCATCTCGAGTGCGATGGTTGCGGCGATCGGCAGCGGTGCGGCATTCGCCAGAGGGCGAGATTTTTCGGCTTGGATCGGCCTCGTCCCTAAGCAGATGTCGACTGGAGACCGAACCATCCTCGGGCGCATCTCCAAGCGCGGCAACGGTTACTTGCGCACGCTCTTCATGCAGGCAGCCCGGGTCATTCTGCTGCGGCCGGCGAGCTGGCCGAAGCACGGCTTCGGGATCTGGCTCGCTCGCGCCGCTCAGCGCCTCCATCCCAACGTTTTGGCTGCAGCTCTTGCCAACAAGCTGGCGCGGATCGCCTGGACTGTGCTGGCACAAGAGCGCAGCTATGAAGCGCGCATCATGAAGGCAGCAGCCTGAAATGAACTCGCTCAAGTTCACCAAGAGGATGGCTGACGGCTTAGGCTGATAGTTGGCTTTCCCGCCGAGGTCTGCGAGTCGGAAAGAGGAGATGGAGAAAAGGTCTCGCCAGCGCGTTCGTGATCAGGTGGCCCATCTGGCCTTCGGGGCCGAGTCGCGAATGAGATCGAACGCGCGCGGATATCCATGATGGCCAGGAGCTCAAACGCTCCATCAATAGGCCGGATACAGAAGCGCAAGACCAACTTCTCCAAATCATCACTTTCGGCTTGCAACGCGCGGCCGGTCCATACAGATGGGCCATAAGCGGACTCTTGCACCACTGAAAAACAGCCTTTTCGCCGTGAACCAAATGACGGAACTCCACCTCTGGAGCTTTGACCCGCCGCTTCCAGCAGTTCGGCACGAAACCGCGTGGCGCCGGCGGAGTTGTATTTACGGAGCAAACACTGTGAGGAGTTCTGCTTATGGCTGTAAAGCGTGTGATCAAAGGAGTGCACGTCATCCCGATGGGGATGGCAAACGCCTTCCTGATCGAGGGCGACGATGAGTTGACACTGATCGACGCCGGATTCCCGAGTAAGGAGGCAGCCGTCTTCGGGGCGATCCGCGGGCTTGGCCGTTCGCCAGACCAGCTCAAGCACCTGATTTTCACTCACGGCCACCCTGATCACATTGGCAGCGCCGCCGCGATCGTGCGGGAAACCGGTGCAAGGACCTACATGCACCCGCTCGATATCCCTATGGCCGAGGGTGGAGGCCCTTTCCGACCCATGAGGGCGGCGCCTGGTCTGTTGCGGCGAGCGATGTGCACTTTATTCTTCCATCCCGACGAGCGAGTGGAGCCGGTTGCCATCGACCAGCTTTTGACCGCTGGGGAAATACTGCCTATCGCCGGCGGCATCGAAGTTATTCACACTCCTGGGCATTGCGCGGGACAGGTCGGGCTGCTGTGGCGTCCGGGACGAATGCTGTTCGCGGGCGATGTGTACATGAACCTCATGGGCCTGGGTGATCCCGTTGGCTTCGAGAATCTGAACGACGGTCGTGCGAGCCAGCACAAACTTGCCAGTCTTTCATTCGATGCAGCCGGGTTCGGCCATGGCGCGCCGATCGCCCGTGATGCGTCGACGCGATTCCGCGATGAGTGGGGCCAGAAATCGGCCGCCTGACATGGGAGACGCCAGCTTTGGGTCCGGTGGCAAAGTGCCGCTTTGGGTCGATGCTGTTTAAAAAGTACGTCTTTCGGTTGGCGTTATGCTGTTGGGTGGTTTTGAACCGGCTGAGTTGAGCCGGGCCGTTCGATTTTGCGGCCGCGTGGTTGCCGGCGACCTCGACGCGGACGCTGCTGGCGCACTGGTGAGCGATCTCAGGCAAGCGATGCGCGCCGCCGTGCCGGTGGTGGTCCGAGGGTTCGAAGTGCCAGGGTCTTGAGGTTCTGCACGGTAGCAGCGAGAAGGAATTCATCGCGTGCGCCGGAAAGACCTCGCAGCCGCATACGCTCGAAGCCATGATGAATCTTCAAGTGGGCGAAGCGCATCTCGACGCGTTTGCGCTGGTGGCGCGACTTGAGGAACGCCTTTGTCCGCATCAGCCGGCGTGTCACGTCGCGGGCATATTCATGAACATCACGAGGAATTTGTCGCGACGGGCTTTTAGGACAACACTGCTTCTTCAGGGCACAGACATCGCAATCGTACTTGGATGCGAGATAGCGCAGCGTTTTGCCTTCGTGCACCTTGCCGGTGGTGTGCAGCACCTTACCATTCGGGCAGATATAAACACCGCGCCGCCGATCCCAGCGAAAGTCGCTGCGCGATAATGTGCCATCGTCGCGCTCGCTGGCATCGCGGACCGGGATGTGCGGTGCAATCCTGTGGCCAACCAGCCAGCCCAGGAAGCGGCCAGTCCCGTAAGCAGTATCGGCCGCAAGCCGCTTCGGCTTCAGGCCAAGCTGCTGCTCGGTGCGATCGAGCATCGTCTTTGTCGATTTAACCTCGTCATAGGTGCGCGCCGGCGTCGGCTCAACGTCGACAATGATCGCGTTTGCAATGTCGATGAGATAATTGAGCCCATAGCCGAACTGTACTCGCTTGTTGGCCTTAGCTGTCCAGGCTGAGCAGGGGTCGCTCGGTGATATCAGCTTCGGCGGCTTGCGATCGGGATTGGGTTGCGCATCGACATCTAGCCCAGCGAGATACTCCTTGACCGCGCGGGTCTGGCGCTCCGGCTCGGCCCACGTGATCTCATCAGGCGTCTTGCCGTGATAGCGGCTGGCATTGGCCTCCATCACGCTGGCATCGACGGCAAACCCCTCGCCCTTGACCAGGCCAGCATCCATGCACGCCCGCACCACAGCCTCGAAGACCTGGCGCAGGATGTCGCTGTCACGGAAGCGACCATGGCGATTGACCGAGAACGTCGAGTGATCTGGAACCTTGTCGTCGAGATCGAGGCGGCAAAACCATCGGTACGCAAGGTGAAGTTCGAGCTCTTCGCACAGCCGCCTCTCAAAGCGGATGCCATAGCAATAACCGACAATCAGCATCCGGATCATCAGCTCAGGATCAACCGAAGGCCGGCCAATCTCGCTATAGAAAGGCACAAGCTTCTCACGAAGCTCCGCCAGTATCCGTGTCACCACCGGATTGATCCGGCGCAACAGATGGCCCGCTGGAATGCGCCGTTCGAGGTTGAACAGGTAAAACAACTGGCTCTGATCGCCCGCCTGCCGACCCATCATGGAAAACCTCCGCCGCCGAATCCCTCGGCAGACGGAATCACTGTTCACCGAAAATCACGAGGCCTTTTTCAACAGCATCGGTCATTCGCGTCGTTTCGAGCGGATCAGTCGCAGGTCCGCTTCTCCCCCAATTGCAGACATATCGCTACAACGCACTGACCGACGCTTCGGGCCATGTGTGGACGGCTCCGAGTTGGCAAGGACTTTCTTCACGAGTGCAGCATTGGTCGGTGCGGCCATGTGTTCGGCCTGTTGATGCGGTTCGCATGACCGCTGGCCATAATGCCCTCCGCGGATCAGGTCCCGGTCAATAGGACGCATTCGACAATGCTCTGGCCCTTGTGGGTTGTCCTGATCGCCGGATCGACCGGCTCTGCATTACGTGCTGTTCGCCCTCCCAACCTTCACATCACGCCGGATGCCCGGTGTGATCTCGTTCAAGCCGCGAGTGCGGCTGGTTCTTTGTAGCATTCGCCCTTGGCCATCATTGCCCACGCCATCCTTGCGATTTTGTTGGCGAGCGCGATGGCTGCGACCATCGTGGGTCGCCGCGCCAGCAATGCTGTGAGCCAAGGTCGATGTCCGGTGCCATGGATCTTGGCATAGCGGATGACGGCGAGCGCACCGGTCGTGAACAGGCTGCGCAGATAGCGATCACCTCGTTTGCTGATACTGCCGAGCCTGTCCTTGCCGCCGCTCGAGTTCTGCTTCGGTACAAGCCCGATCCAGGCTGAGAAATCACGCCCTGACCGAAAGGCCTTCGGATCGGCGATGCTGGCAACCAGAGCAGTCGCCAAGGCGGGACCGACGCCGGGTATAACATCGAGCCGGCGGCTTATCTCGCTCGATCGGTGCCAGGCCCTGATCATACGATCGAACTCTAGGATCTGAGCCTTCAGGGTCTGCAGTTGGGCGCCGAGAGCTATGACACAGACGCGGGCAACGTCGGGCAAGCGCCTGTCATTTAAATCGGCAGCAACACTGAGCAGTTGCTCGACACCATTGCGTCCGACCGGCGCGACGATCCCGAACTCGGCCAGGTGCGCGCGGATCGAATTGATCACCGAAGTTTGCTGGCGGATGAACAAGTGACGGGTACGGTGCAGCGTCAGACAGCTCTGTTGCTCCGGCGTCTTGGTCGCGACGAACCGCATGTTCGGTCTGGTGACCGCCTCGCAGATCGCTTCGGCGTCAGTGGCATCGTTCTTGTGCCGCTTCACATAGGGCTTCACATAGGCCGGCGGCATCAGGCGAACGGTGTGGCCAAGCGCCTGAAGCTGGCGCGACCAATGATGGGCCGAAGCGCAGGCTTCGATACCAACCAGGCACGGTGGCAGCTTCTCGAAGAATGCCAGCACATAGCGACGCTTGAGCTGACGACGGAAGATCACATTGCCCTCCGTATCGACGCCGTGAACCTGAAAAATCGACTTCGCAATGTCGAGACCGATTGTCGTGATGGCTTCCATGACTTGGCTCCTCCAAATCGTGGGAGTCTTAACAGCACCCACATCGATGGCACTCACGTGCCGGTGGAGGAGCCGTCCACAGCATCAATTGGAGACATCATGCCGTGTCCCGGGTCACGGGCTTCACGGCCGCAAATGCATCGCTGTCGCAGCGGACAGCGCCGCCAAAATAAAGAACACTAAGCCCGGCCCATTGGCCATCACTGTAACAATGACGAGCCCTATGCCGTACCCACCGGACGCAGCTTCGATGGCAAGGGCGACGCCAACGATGAGGAACAACGCCGCTAGGAACGCCTGAAGCAAAAAAAAGAACTTGCGTCCTTCACGCTCTGACATTTGTGCAGCCCCCGAAAGAACCCGACCCGCCGACGGTCGGGGGGCACGATCCAAGGCTATCGCCTCGCGGGCAAGGGGTTCCCCCCAAAGGCTCAAGGCCACGTCAGCCAGCCTGTTCAACTGAAGAGCAAAGCAAAAAATTCAGACTGATGGAATGGGGTCCGAGTTGTATCGGCTACTTTGCCGCCGACGTCGGCTATGGGTCAAAGTGCGACATGGCGGCAAGTCCGCGCCACTTCCGCTCTTCCCCCTCAAAGCAGACTTTCGCCAACGCAATTGGCATTTCAGTTGAGGGCCATAAACGGACACGTTTCAAAGTTCCAGATTGATCTAACGCGATGGTGAGGCTGCGTAGGCATGCTAGACTTTCATTAAAGATCAGGGATAGGAACACAAATGATACGAAAAGCGATGCGACTTGCACTTTTGTCGTGCAGTCTCGCAAGCTTGAACACGCTTGCACACGGCCAAGGTACTAAGCCCAACGTAGTGATTATCCTTGCCGATGATCTCGGTAATGCGGACCTCGGTTATCACGGCAGCGACATCAAGACCCCGAACATCGACAAGCTCGCAAGCGACGGCGTGCGGATGGAGTCTTTTTACGGGATGCCGGTTTGCACACCATCAAGGGCGGAGTTGCTGACCGGCCGCTATGCTATGCGTTACGGCTTGCAGACACTGGTCATATTCCCCAGTCATAATTTTGGACTGGCGACCGACGAACGCACGCTGCCCCAGGCGTTGAAGGACGTCGGCTATGAAACGGATATGGTCGGTAAGTGGCACCTCGGCCACGCCGATAGAAAGTACTGGCCGCAGAACCGCGGCTTCGATCATTTCTACGGCAACCTCGTCGGTGAGGTGGACTATTTCACCAAAGAGCGAGGCGGCATCATTGATTGGCAACGAGACGGCAAGTTTCTCAAGGAGGACGGCTACTTCACGACCCTGATCGGGAACGAGGCCGTGAACATCATCAAAACCCACGACACGTCAAAGCCGCTGTTTCTCTATGTTGCGTCGCTTGCGCCACACGCTCCGTATCAAGCGCCCCAGGCAGACATCGACGCCTACAAGAATGCGGCTGGAGACGTGCATCGGCACACTTATGACGCCATGATCACCGATCTGGATACACAAGTCGGGCGGATAATCGCCGCACTCAAGCAAAAGAGTATGCTCGACAACACACTCATCATGTTCAGCAGTGATAACGGAGGCGCTACGAGCGCATTATTTGCAACCGGAGCGCGGTCCCCGGAAGAGCGCGAGGAAAGCGGCGGCGTGGAGCTTGGCGCAAAGACCCCCGCCTCGAACGGCAGTCTTCGCGGCGGCAAGGGTTCGCTACACGAAGGCGGCGTGCGCGTTCCCACCATCTTCTATTGGCCCGCGAAGCTTAAACCGGGCGTCGTCAATGAACCATCTGGCATGGTGGATGTGATGCCGACAGTGCTGGCACTTGCCGGAGCGAAGGGCAGTCCGGACCATCCCTTCGACGGCAAGGACATCTGGCCAACCTTGGTGGAGAACCAGCCGTCCCCACACGACGACTACTTGATCAATGTCGAAGCGTTCCGAGGTGCAATCCGCAAAGGCAATTGGAAGCTCGTGCAAATCGCGTTGCTTCCCGGAAAGATAGAGCTGTTTGATCTCTCGAAGGACCCAGGCGAGCAAGATAACGTTGCGGCTCAGTTCCCAGAAGTTGCGAGCGATTTGCAGGCGCGGCTTGTCGCATACGCCAAGGAGATGAAGCCAAGCTTGTGGATTAGCCATCCTTCCTCGGCGCACAAGGTAAAACAATCTTCGATCCAGACTTCGACATCGACGACAGCGGCCTACCGCACGAAAAGGCGAAACTTCCGAAGTGATCAATTGGATCGCTAATGTCCGCGTTAGGTCAACAGCGACCGGTTCGAGCCAGCAGCCGATCCGGGCATGTCCGCTATGCCACCGATTGCGCTGCAAAACTTTTTTTGGGGTGCGTGAAAAATTCTCCAGGTCGCTGCGAGGCAATTCAGGCCCGCTGGATCAGGGCGCCGATGGCGGCCGCGAACAGCCCGAGCCACGCGGCGATCAGGATGACTCCGCCCGCCGGCGCGGCCATCGGGAACAGGCGATGGCCTGCGAAAGCGCGAAGCGCGACATCGCCGGAAAATAAGGCAGCGCCGGCGATCCAGGCGATCAGCACCGCCAATGCCAGCGGCCGCCACAACAGGCCTTGCTGCGTGAGCGCCGCGCCGCCGAGCACGGCCGCGGCGTGGAACAACAGCAGATACGCCGCGCTGTCGAGACCGGCATTCGGCGCCGCGTGCGCGCCGGCAGCAGCGAGGATGACGCCGGCGGCGCCGATCAGGCCGGCGAGCGCGATGAGGATGGTGACGGCCAAGGCGTTTTCCTTCTAACTGTTTAATGGAGCATGATCTTGTCGGAAAACCGGCCTCCACTTTTCCGGATCATGCTCTGATTGCTCGCGGCTCATGCCGCCTTGACGCGGCCGACAATGGCGGTGGTCACGGCGGCAAGCAATGCCGGCGCGCCGATGGCGACAAAAATGTTGGTGGTCGACAAGCCGGCGGCGACCAGCGAGCCGACCACCAGCGGCCCGGTGAACGAGCCGACGCGGCCCATGCCCATCGCCCAGCCGACCCCGGTCGAGCGGATCGCGGTCGGATAATAGATCGCGGCCAGCGCAATTAGGCCGGAGCTGCCGCCGCCCATGAACGTGCCGAACAATCCCTGCAGCAGAATGACCACGCCGACCGAAGGTGCGGCATAGCCGACCAAAGCCACCGACACCGCACTGCCGATCATCACCAGCGGCAGGATGATGGACGCACCGGCGCGGACGATCAGCCAGCCGGCAAACGACGTCGCGATCACGCTGCCGAGATTGAACGCCGCCATCGCCAGCGCCGCTTCGCGGGTGCCGATGCCCTCCTGTTTGAGCAGGATCGGCGCCCATGCCGAATTGGTCACCAGCATCATCAAGGCGATGAAGAAACTGATCCACAACAGGATCGTGCCGGCGGCGCGCCCCATGCCGAACAGCTGCGCGACCGGCACACCGCGCGCCTGCTCTTCGTTGAGGACGAACGCTGCGTCGGCGGGAATCGACGCGGCGGGAAAGACTCTCCGGAGCAGTGACGCGATCTGCTGCGCCGGCGCGCCGCTGGCGACCAGAAATCCGATGGATTCCGGCAGAGCGGCGATCAGTGCGGCGCAGACGAAGAGCGGCAGCACGCCGCCGACCCAGAACACCGACTGCCAGCCGAACGCCGGAATGATCCAGGACGCCAACAGGCCGCCGACAAAGCCGCCGAGCGGAAAGCCGGCCCATAACAGCGCGACGATCACCGCGCGCAGCCGCCGCGGCGAATATTCCGAGGTCAGGCTGATGAAGCTCGGCATGGCGCCGCCGAGGCCGAGGCCGGCGAGAAAGCGCAACGCCACCAGCACGCCGAAGCTCGGCGCCAGCGCCGTGGCGATGGTGAATAGGCCGAAACAGCCGGTCGCGCCGACCAGCACCGCTTTGCGCCCGATCCGGTCGGCCAAGAGCCCGAAGCCGAAGGCGCCCAAGGCGAGGCCGGCCAAAGCGGCGCTGAACACGATGCGAAGCGACGGCAGCGGGATGTGCAGATCGCCGGCGATGCCCGAGGCCGCAAGCCCGATCGACTGCAGATCCATGCCGTCGAGCAAGGCCACAAACGTGCACAGCACGACAACGCGAACTTGGAACGCGCCGACCGGCCGCGTGTCGATCAGTTCGGAGACGTTGAACGCCGGCCCAGACGGCATGTTGCGCTTCCCCCGGATGTTTGAGCGCAACGATAGCCTACTTCGCTCCCGGGGCCAGTGGCGATTGGCGTTTTGTCCGCTGGCGGGCTCTGTGGCGGAGACCGAGGGTCTGCTAAAGGGAACACGTCCTCAGCAACACGATCGAAGAGGCAAAGAGTGGCTACGACCGGCCCAAGCAATTGCAGGCGCATAGCGGGTGTGGTCAGCGTATTCATTCTTCTATTGTCTGCCGGCCCCGGCATCGCCGACGACCGCTATGGCGCGCCGCCACCCAACATCAATGTCTATCTCGACAAGCTCGTGCGCGCCTATCCCGAGTGGATCGCGAGCGTCAGCAGCGAATATGTGGTGCTGAAAAACGGCGCCAAGTTTGCGGTTTCCGATCACCGGACCGACAAAACATTCGAGCAGCTCATCGAGCACCCCGACATCGACGACATGTTCTACGTCCCCTACCCGGCCGGCAGCGAGCCGAAACAGCCGCCGAAAAATTTCGATCCGGGCCGCGTGCGCTACGAGCCGCTGTTTGTCGCCATGTACGGCGACTGCAAAAAGAACGAGGTCAGCCCGAAGCTCAAGACCATCGCCTGGCTGCCGGCACACCATGGCGGTCACGTAGCGATCACAGGGGCAAACGGCGTCGATCGAGCGCTTGCCGCGGTTTCGCAGGAGCTCGACGCGCTGCCGGCCGATGTCACGAAGTATCTGGTGCCGACCAGCGGCACCTATAATTGCCGCAATATCGCCGGATCGAGCGTCCGCTCGATGCACGCCTATGGGGCCGCCATCGACCTGAACGTCAAATACTCCGATTACTGGCGCTGGTCGAAAGACCTAAGCTCGCCGGTCTGGAAGAACCGCATACCGGTGGACATCGTGCGCGTGTTCGAGAAGCACGGCTTTATTTGGGGTGGCACTTGGTATCACTTTGATGCAATGCATTTCGAGTACCGGCCGGAGCTGTTGCCGGATCAAGCCGTTCCGCGTTGAAAAACGTCACCTTCGAATAACGCAACCTCCAACAAGGCCAACCGGTCATGCTCAGAAAAACGATTCTCGCATTGGCGATTGCGGCGGCGGCGTGCATGCCCACGCTGGCGCAGGCGCAGCAATTGATCGGCAGTTATGTCGCGCTGCTCAGTGAGCGCGATCACTTCAATTCCAACGGCCAGCGACTGGAGTCGGCGGCCGCCATCATCAGGCAGGACCGCGCCAACTTTCATCGCTTCGGCATCCGAGACCCGGAGGACCAGGATGACCCGTTCTTCGGCGACGAGGGAAATCGCGCGGCGCTCGAGCAAATGCTGGAACGCGGCCACGCCGATCCGGGCGTGGTCGCGCGCATCGTCAATGGCGTGGCGTTGATCAAGGTCGATATTTACCGCGATGCCGGCGGACTATTCATTCGAGCCACGGTGCTGCGATGATGCGATTTCGGTCAGCGACGAAGCATCGTCATCGCGAGGAGCGATAGCGACGAAGCAATCCAGCTCTTCCGCGAGCTTCTGGATTGGTTCGCTTCGCTCGCAATGACGGGTTACGCCGTAGCGCCGGCGTCGACGGTCAAGACCGTGCCGGTGATGTTGCGCGCCTTGTCGCTGAGCAGGAACTCGACGGTGTCGGCGACGTCGCCGACTTCAGCCAGGCGGTTGAGCGCGCTTCGGCGCGCGATCTGCGCGCGCTGTTCGTCGGTCAGCACCTGCGTCATGTCGGTGTCGAGGACGCCGGGCGCCACGGCATTGACGGTGATGCCGAGCGGCCCGACTTCGCGGGCCAGCGAGCGGGTGAAACCGAGCATCGACGCCTTGGTCGCCGCGTAGCCGGCAACGCCGTTGCCGCCGGTGAAGGCGATAATCGAGGCGACATTGACGATGCGGCCGCCGCCGTCGGCCATCATCGAGCGCACCACGTATTTGGTCAGCACGATCGGCGACAGCGTGTTCAAGCGCACCATCTGCTCGATCTTGGCATTGTGCATCATCGCCAGCGTGCCCGAGAGGCCGAGCGCGGCGTTGTTGACGAGACCGTAGAGCGAGCCGAATTCCTTGCGCAGGTCGCGGACCAACGTCGGAATGTCATCGATCTTGCCGAGATCGAACGGCACGAAATGCAGCGCGCCCTTGCCGCCGCGCCGGACCTGCTCGATCGCCGCCGTGACCTCTTTGCTCTTGCTCCGTGCCACCGTGATGGTGCGATAGCCGGCGGCCGCAAGCGTTTGCGCGATGGCGAGGCCCAGCCCGCGGCTACCGCCGGTCACCAGCACGCTGCGCGTCGCTTGATCTTTGGCTGCCGCCATTTGTGCTCAACCTTGCCGGCGCACAAGCTTGCCGGTCGCCCCGACCTCGAGCGCCGGCACGAAGCTGATCGCCGCCGGCACCTTGTGCGGCGGCAACGCCTCCCGGCAAAGCTTGAGGATATCGTCTTTCAGCTCGATCTGCGCGGCCCGGTTGGTGGTGTCCTGCCCTTCCGCCTTGAGCACGACGTCAGCGACCGCGATCGAACCGGTGATCGGGTTTCGCCTGCCCTGCACCCGCGACATGCGCACGCAAGGGTGCCGGTTGATCACCGCTTCGATTTCTTCCGGGTGCACTTTCAAGCCGCCGACATTGAGGATGCCACCCTTGCGGCCGGCAAAATAAAATCGGTCGCCGCGGCGCTCGACCATGTCGCCAGTATCGACGAAGCCGGCCGCGTCGGCGAGCGGCGGCTGTCCGCTATTGACATAGCCGGATGCCGCGCCGGGCGAACGAATGCGCAACGAGCCATCGACGATCGTCATGGCGACGCCATCGCGCGCGGCACCGATATAATCGACGGGAAAACCGGCCAGGCCGTCGTTGACATCGAAAGCGACGCCCGCCTCGGTCGAGGCATAAGCATGTCCGATCGCGGCTTGCGGAAACGCGGCGCGCAGGCTGTCGAGGATCGCCTGATCGGCGATCTCGCCCGAGAGCCGGACATAACGTGGCGCGATGGCGCGGATCGTCGGCGCCATCAGGGCGCCGCGCCAATGCGACGGCGTCCCCGACAGATGCGTGACGCCGTGTTCGGCCAAGCGCGCCAGATGGTCGACGACCGGCTCGCCGGCGCTGGAAAGAACCAGCGACGCACCGCCACACACCGCGCGGAGGTAGATCTGCAAGCCGCCATAGCGGCGGATATCGTATAACGTGCCCCAAACGTCGGCGCCATCGGCCGGGCTCGCGGCGCGCATGGCGGCGGTAAGGCTTTGCAGATCGTGCACGACCATCTTCGGCACGCCAGTCGTGCCCGAGGTCATCAGCAGCCATTCGGTGTGCACGCGCGGCGGCAGGCTTTCGCGCAGTGGTTCAATTTCCGGCGCGCAAGTCACCCGCAGCGGCAGGGCGAACGCCTCGTGCGGCGGCGTGCCGTCGTCGCTCACGACCGCCTCGATGCCGGCGATGGCGATTACCGCTGAAAGATGCTCGGCGGTCGCGTCAGGCGGCAGGATCACGAGGCGGCGCGCGACGCCGTCAAGCTCGATCAGCGCCAGCGCGCTGGTGAGCTGATTTGCGGTCGCAAGCAGCACGGAGCGCCCGGCGAGCTCCGCCAGACGGCCGCGCAAACTTGTGCCGCGATCAAGGTCAGTGAAGCGGACCGACGCGGCGCGGTCGTAAAAGAAGCGCGGCGCCTTGTCGCGCACCTTGGCATTGGCGATTGCCGCGCGCAGCGATCGCGCGTCAGTGCCCGCCATGCTCGTAGACTTTCACGAAATCGCCGAGCGTCACCGGAAAGTAGGCGTCCTCGGCGGCCGTGAACGGATCGACGCCGAGCTTGTCTTCGAGGCGCGCGACCAGGACGGCAAAGCCGAGCGAGTCGAGACCGCAATCCGCCAGCACCAGATCCTCTTTGAGCGGCGCCAGGATTTTGCCGTGCTCGCGCGCGATCTGTTCCATCTGCTCGATTATAGTTAATTTTACCGACATTGCTCTTGCCTTAGGCTTTGTTCACTGGACGTCGGTATATTCGCGCAACGCTTACGATCAAGTTCATGAACGCATCGTGGTCAACGCGAATGACTTCCCCCGCGCCGGGCTTGCGCTGCCGGCTGATCGACAAGGCCGATATCGGCGCCGTCGCCTCGCTCCTGGCCCGCGGCTTCCCGGTCCATGACCGCCGCTTTTGGCTCGACGCCTTCGCGCAACTGACCCGGCACGAGCCGCCGCCTGGTTTGCCGAAATATGGTTACCTGTTGGAGAGCGGCGGCGTCGTGGTCGGGGCGATCCTGATGATTTGCTCGACGGTGAAAGCCGCCGACGCCGTGGTCCCGCGCTGCAATCTTTCGAGCTGGTATGTCGAGCCCGCCTTCCGCGCCTACGCGCCGATGCTGATCGCGCACGCACTCCGCCACAAGGACGCCACCTATCTGAATGTCTCGCCGGCGCCGCACACGCTGCCGATCATCGAGGCGCAGGGCTTCTCCCGCTATTGCGACGGCATTTTTGTCACGGCGCCGATGCTCAAAGGCTTGTTCGGCGGGCCGAAGGTCGAGTTTTTGGAAGCGGACCAGTCGCCCAAAGTGAGCTTCGACCGGCGCGATCAGGAGATGCTGCGCCAACACGCCGCGCACGGCTGCCTCAGCCTGTGGTGCGTCGCCGACGACCGCGCCTATCCGTTCGTGTTCCGGCCGCGCCTGGTCAAGGGCGCTATCCCGTACGCGCAGCTGATCTATTGCAGCGACCTCGGCGATTTCCTTCGTTTCGCCGGGCCGATCGGGCGCATGCTGGCGCGCCGCGGCATGCCGCTGGTGATCGTCGACGCCAACGGGCCGATCCCCGGATTGCTCGGCTGGTTCCGGCGCGGCAACATGCCGAAATATTTCAAAGGCCCGCAACGCCCACGGCTTGGCGACCTCGCCTATACCGAAAACGCGGTGATGGGCGTTTAGCCCGTCACAGCCGGTCTCGTCCGTGCTATTTTTTTCGATCGGCGGCGCTGGGCGAATTGACATCTGACAGGGGCGCATCACACTCGAACCCGCAGCGTGGCTGCTGGGGAGGCCTGCCCATGAAGCGGCTTGTGCTGATCATCGCTGCCGTTTTGGCCGGAACCACGGTCGCGCTCGCTGAGAGCGAAGAAGGCCGGCAGGCGTGCATGCAGGACGCCTTCAAGTTTTGCTCGGACGCCATCCCCGACCGCGAACGCGTGTTCCAATGCCTTGCGGCCCACCAGGACGTAATCTCCGCCGCGTGCCATGCGAACATGGCGCCTTCGCTGGCCGCTGAGCAGGCAGCGAAGGAACGACACGCTTCGGAACCAAAAAGCGCGCTCCACAAGCCGAAAGCGGCCAAACGTCTGGCCGTGGAACGGCCAGCCGCAAAAAAGCACGCGGCACCGGCGCGGCACGCCACCAGCAAAGTGGCCTCCGCCAAGCGCCCTTCCTTGCCTGCGGGCCATTCGCCGTTGAAGAAGCACGCTCGGGACACAAGCCACGTAAAAGGCAAGGCCGCCTCGACCAAGCACGCCTCAACCACCATCGCCCGGCGCGACGGGAAGCCTCTTAATCTCCTGCCGCGCTGAACAACCGCCGCGCGAAGAAAACGTCGCCGCCTGGCACAAAATTTGGGCATTTAACTCAACCTGATTTCATTTTAGACTTAAAAGGTATTGTGACGCCCGGTCGGCGTCGCTCATGTGAGCATGACAATGGGTAGCGTCGTAGCTCGCCCCGATCGTCGGGAGATTTCGGCGGACGCCGTTCGCCAAGCCGCCCTTTGCATTGCCGATTGCCGTTCCGTGACGGCGGTGCGCGACGCCCTGTTCGGCTACGCCGATACCTTGATCGGCGGCGTCGCGATGGGCCTGTACCTGTTCGATCGACGCGACGAACTGCGTTACATCTCGAGCCGCCTCGCGCCACAGGGTTTCCTCGACCAATACGAGCGCGAATATCGCAGGGCCGACCCGATGCTCGACTGCATCGTCTCGCAGAAGCGCACGGTGGACGGCTTTCGTTTTCACGGCGCGGGGCGATGGCGGCACAGCGTCAACTACGACCTGCTTCGTGAGTGGGGATTTCATCACAATATGGGCGGTGCGCTGGTGGTTAATGCCCGCGCCGCCGGCGTGGTGTTCGTGGCTACCGCGCATGAGACCGATCCGTTTGCGCATTTTCAGGTCCACCACCTCAATCTGATGTGCCGGGCCGGCTCGCTGGCTTTGACGGCCATGCGCGAACGCGAGCGGCTGCGCTGTGAGTTGTCGGAGCCCACCGCGGACGATCCAAGCGATCCGTGCGCGGTCGATCGCGATTGGTCGGGCCACAATGCCGAGTTCGACGACGATCGCCCGATGGATCGGCTGCCGGCCCGCTCGCGCGAAGTGGCGATGCTGTTGTGCCGCGGCCAGCGGAACAAAGCGATCGCCCATGAGCTCGGAATTTCGGTCTACACCGTCAAGGAGCACGTGCAGAATCTGTGCAAGCGGTTCGGCGCGCTCAACCGTACCGATCTGGTCCACCGCTTGCTGATTTCATCGTAGCGGCTCGCGCCGCTCGTCACGCGGAAAGAAAAGGCCGGCCCGCAAGGGCCGGCCTCTTCTCTTTCCGCAGGTGTCAGGCGGGCTTGGCCGCGGCGACGGGGCTCCCTGCCGGCTCGCGGGCCAGGACCAGCAGCACGATCAGCACGATCAGCTCGCATACTGTGTAGGCGACGAACGCCCAGGCGAACGATCCGGTGATGTTGATCACCGCACCCATCAGCGATGGCGACAGGAAGGTCGCGAACACGCCCATGACCTCGGCGTAACCGATCGCCGCGGGCACGAGGCGATCGGGATATTTCTGGCTGACCAGGCTGAAGATCGCGCCGCCGGCAAACACCGACGATCCGCTCAGCGCCGCGATCAGCAGCAACCAGCCAAAGTCCATGGGCTTCGTGGCGGTGAGCAGGAATGACAAGCCCACCAGTACGCACAGCAGCGCGCCGAATTTGATCACCGCGGGGCGATTCTCGAACCAGTCGGTGGCGTAACCGCCGATGACAAGGAACAGCACCTGCGACAAGCCCATGGCCGTACCGACCAGCGCGGCATAGCTGACCGGCATGCTCTGAACCTTGATGAAGGTCGGGATCACCCAGGTCGCGGTGCCGGACAAGGCGAAGGTGCAGCCGCCGATGCCGAGCGCGCCGACGTAAATCCACCGTGACTTGAAGATGTCCAAAAGCGAGCCGCGGTCCGAGCTAACCGGCTTGGCCGGCTCCCAGACGAAGTCCTTGATGCCGATGTCCTGGGGATTGTCGCGCACGAACACCAGATCAACGAGCCCCATCAGCAGCGTCAGCACTGCGAGCGCGGCGAAGAACGTCCGCCAGCCGAACGCGATCGTCAATGGAATGCCGAGCGCGAAGTCGGCGGTGATGGCGAGACTGTAGGCGGCGAGAATGATGCCCATGATCGAAGCGCGGCGCGATTCCGGCCACCAGCCGACCATCAGCTTGATGTTGCCGGTCCAGACCGCTGCATCGAAGAAGCCGATGATGATGCGCAGGATCACCAGCTCGATAAAGCTATGGACGAACACCTGGGCTGCCATGCCGACGCCGCTGCCGATCAGCCCGATCACCAGCATCCGCCGTGCCGACATGGTGCGGCTCACGGGCGACCAGAAGAACATGGCGGCGCCGTAGGCGATGGCGAAAATGCCTTGGGCAAAGCCGGCTTCCCAGGGCTGCAGGTGGATCGTCTCGGAGACGAAGGTCAGCACGGCCGCGAAGCCGTACCAGTCCGCCGCCAGAAAGATCTCGGCGAGCACGGCGAGCGCGAGAATGCCCCATTGCCAATTCTTGATCCGCGTTCGCTCGGCTTCCGAGATTGTCATCATGGACATGGCTTGATCCTTTCGTGGAATGGCCCGGCGATTATTTCCGGCGCGACGCGGGCTTTAGGCTTTCGGCGGCAGGAAATTGACTTCGTGCTGGGCGGAGATGCGCACGACTTCCGCCGGATCGGTCAGGTTGTGCAGCTTGTCGAACAGGGCGCGCAGCTTGCGCGCCGGCGCCACCCAGAACAGGCAGCGGACCGGCGCGGTGCCATTGTTGAACAGGCCGTGCGGCTCGTTCATCGGCAGCCTGATCAGATCGCCGGGGCTGGCGCTGGATTTCTGATCGCCCAATTCCAGATCGAGCTTGCCCTCGATCATGTAGATGAATTCGTCCTGGGTCGGGTGGATGTGCGGCGGCACGAAACTTCCGGGCGGCAGCAATGCATGCCAGCCCATCGACGCTTCGGATTCCACCTTGAGCGTGTAGGTCTGGCCGAGAATGTTCCAGACCACGCCGTTGAATCCTTCGCTCGCTTTGGTGACGCCGGCTGGGAGCTTGATCATCTTTCGGGTCCTTGCTGGGGTTGCCGCCGGCTCAACCGGCCAGAAAATCGGCGACGATCTCGCCCGCCGTGGGCGTTTCCTCGAACACCAGATGCCGGGTGCGCGGCACGAGTTTCAGTTCCGCGTCCGGCAGCAGATCGACCCACGCCTCGCCCTGCGCCGTCGGCCGCAGACGGTCGGCGTCGCCCCAGAGCACCAGCGTCGGCACGGCGACGCGGTGCAGCCAGCGCGCCAGCTTCGGGTTGCCTTGCGGGTTGTCGCGGACGAGTTGCGCGTAGGAGCCGACCTCGCGCCCCAGCCGCGCATCGAAGGCCGGATCGGGCGCCTTCGGGAAATAGCGCAGCACGGCATTCACATCGTGGGTCAGATAGGACGGCAGCTCGGGCGGGGTGATTTCCGACAATTCAGGCGCACGCGCTTTCGCGACGACCAGGCCGGCTGGCGCGACCAGGACCAGCCGGCGAAGCCGGTGTGGCTGGCGGATCGCAAACTCGGCCGCCAGCCAGCCGCCGAGGGAGAAACCGGCCAGGTCGAACACCGCCAGGCCGAGCCGGTCGAACAGATCCATGTAGTGGAGGACATAGTCGCCGATAGCATCGAGCGCGCCATCGTCGCCGGATTCGCCGAAATTGGGGTGATAGGGAATGATGACCTTGTGGCGCGTGGCCCAGAGGCGGGCGACCTCAAAACCGGTGAACGTCCCGGTGCCGTGCAGGAAAACCAGTTCCGGCCCGCTGCCGATCGAAAGCACCACCGTCTTGACGCCGTTGACGTCATGCACCGTGCGGTCGAAACCTGCCATGTCGAACGGCGGATTGACGCCGGCGCCGGTCATCGTCGTCCCCCACCGCTCACGGCGCTCACCCCACCACTCCGAACACCGTCCATTGCGAGTCCGGCGCGGGCAGGCCGAGCAGTGCGCGGCCGGCTTCTTCGACGATTTGGTCGGCCATCAGGATGTGCTGCGTTCCCGAATGGATGTCGCGGTAGACGCGCTGCATCGGCGTGTCGCGCAGCGACGCGCCGCGCGCGGCGCGATGCGCAAAGGTGGCGACATCAGAAACGACGTCGTGAATATGCCGCAGGCCGAGCTTGATCATGGTCATCTGCTCGAGGGATGGCTTGTCACCACGGGCAAAGCCCTCGGTGACGCCGCGCCAGGTCTGGTAGATCAGCGCGTGCGCGGCGCGGAATTTCGCTTCGGCCTGCGCGAACTGGAACTTGAAGCTGGAGCTGTCGCTCGATTTGCCGAACGCATCGGTGCGCTGGACGATCACCTTGATCAGTTCGTCGAGCATGCGCCGGCCGACACCGACCGCCCAGCTCGAATGCGCCCAAGCGCTCCAGCCGGCTAGGCCAAGCACGCCCTGCAGGCCGCCGCGGCGCGGCGCGTCGATGTCGAAATCGTAGGTCCGGTAGGTCGGCACAAACAATTCGTCACCTTCGCTGAGCGTGTAATCGAAGCTGCCGGTGGCGCGCAGCCCGAGCACATCCCAGTTGCCAAGGAGCTTGATAGTCGAGCGCGGATGATGGGTGATGACGACCTTCGGCTGCCCGTTCGGCTGGATGACCATGTCCTTGCCGGACGGATCGGTGACGAAGCAGCCGGTGTGAATCCATTCGGCATGGGTGATGCCGCTGCCATAGGCCCAATGGCCGCGGATCATATAGCCGCCGTCGACCGGGCGCGCGAAGCCGCGCGGCACGCCGTTGCCGGCGATGGTGATGTCGACCCCGTTGCGGAAGACTTCGGCGATGCCGGCATCCTCGATGTAGATCGCCATCGTCATGCCTTCCATATTGTTGACGACGGTGCACCAGCCGGCGGAGCCATGGGCGTAGGACAAGCGTTCGACGATCTGCAGGGCGTCGAACGGCGCCAGTTCGGCGCCGCCGACCACTTTCGGAAACAGCATGGTGTAGATGCCGGATTGCCGCAGCGCAGCGACCACATCGTCGGTCATGTGACCGAGGCCCTCGGCTTCCTCAGCCCGCTTCTCGATCAGGGGTAGAAGCTCATCGACGCGGGCGTGAAAATCGGCGGCCGTCGCCTCGGTGGCTTTGCCGGCCCGCATCACGCTTGCGCCTGTCATTCCGTCCTCCACCACGCGGGGAAACGCCGCCCGCGGGTCCGAGCCGGCGCTCTCCGGGACCGGGGATTGTCGGAGGGCAGATCAGTGATGGGCAATCCCCTCAAAAGAGGGGGGACGACAAAGCTCGCACCCAGCAGTGCGGCCCAGAATCAGGCTGACGAAATAACCGAAATCCGCACGCCAAAAGGGGTCGGTCTCCATTAAAAGTGGGATTCTGCCGGACCGGGGGAGCCGTACGGGTCAGGCCGCCTATGGCGTGGACTGATAGGCCCTCCTATAACAAACCAAAGAGCGCGACGGCCGAAATGCACCAGAATTACGAAGCTATCCTCGATTTCTGGCTCGCTCCGGGCATGCAAGAGCGTTGGTATGCGAACGATCCGAAGTTCGATGCCGGCGTACGTGATCAATTCATGCGAACCTATGAGGCAGCCAGAGACGGCGAGCTTGCTGCCTGGCGCGACCAAGCGCGATCACTGCTGGCCCTCATCATTGTGCTCGATCAGTTTCCCCGCAACATGTTTCGCGGCGAGGCACGCGCCTTTGCCACCGACTACCTGGCGTGCTCACTCAGCAAAGAAGGAATCAGCCAAGATTTCGATCGTGCGCTCGGCGGCGCGGAGCTTGACTTTTTCTACATGCCGCTGCTGCACAGCGAGACTATGGCCGATCATCAACTGCTGATCCAGCGCGGTCGCGGCGACGAGCGTTATACGCGCGAACATCGCGTCATTATCGAGCGCTTCGGCCGCTACCCGCAGCGCAATGCGGCGCTCGGCCGGTCGAACACGCCGGAGGAAGCGCGTTTTCTCGCGGCTGGGACGCCGTAGTCGCTGCGCATGTTGCCATTGGGTGCCGCGGCGCGATTGCGCAGGCATACACAAGCCGCAAGATCGGAACAAACAGCAACAACGACGCAATGCGCTGGCGCGCAAAGCCGCGAGCGATCCTCAGATCATCAGCGGCTGGCGCACCGATTGCGGCCATTGCGCCAAATCGAGACCGTGGGTGGCGAACATCGCCAGCGCCAGGCGATCCATGCCGAAGGCGACGCAGCCGGTGTGCATCACCTGGCCGGCGGTGTTGCGCAGATTCCACGCGGCGCCGAAATGATCCTGGTGATAGTTGAAGCTCATGCACGCGGTCGGCTGCTCGGCCGAGCGGACCGGAACCAGCAGCTCGAATTTCAGCGCCTGCTCGATCTGGCTCATGGCCATCAGCTTGCCGCCGCGGCCGAAGAACGCGTCGCTGGCGTGGTCGAAGCGGTATGGCAGGCCGAGCTGGCCGGCGAGGTCCTGGGCGCGTGTCATCCAGCGCTTGCGGAAGGCGTCGATCTGCTGCGGCATGCCGATGCAGACATATTCGCGCATGCGGAACGATTGCAGCCGATCGAGATCGCGCGACGGTTCGCGGCGGAAGCAATCGCTGGCGACGTCGAACAACAGCCCCTTGGCCGGCACGTCGCCGCGGCTCGCGACCACCGGGTAGACCGGATAGCAGGCGGCGGGGGTCAGCACGAGATCGGCGGCGGATAGATCGCTGGTCCAGTCTTCGCCAGCCTCGAACCGCGCCACGCTGCCCCTGATCTCGGCCTCGTCGCCGCCAAGGCAGCAGACGCAGCCGAGAAAATGCGGGAAGCTTTTCAGATAGCCCGAGGTCTCCAGTTGCCGGCGGCTCATGACCGGCGGAAAGCGCAACACCTCGGTGCCCGGCTCGCGATGCCGCGAGATCAAGGCAGCGAGACGATCAACGACATCCTCGAACGCGGCGGTGCGCGCATAGACGCCGTCGATGCCGGACGGCAGCAACAGCTCCTCGGCGAGCGCATCGAGCGAACGCCCGGACGGTTGCGGTCCCTTGAAAGCCACATTCATGATCGCGCCTCACTGTCTTTTATTGCACGGTTGTTGTTCAAACTTTTTCTTAGGGCATGATCCTTCCGGATCATGCCCTAATCGCGCAGCGACGCCGGTATGCCGCTCAACAGCGAAGCCATGCCGACATTGGCTATGATGCGGTCGTTGGAGATCATGATCGGCGACGACAGGATGTCGCGGAGATGGCGGCCGACGCTGAACTCGCCGTCGTTGCGGTAGCCCGACAGTCCGCAGGCCTGCATCGCGCTCATCACGGTCGCGACCGCGAGCTCCGACGCATTGACCTTGAGCAGATTCATGCTGGTCTGGAAATCGACTGATTCCAACGCCACCGGATCGCCGGCGGTCAATTCGAAGCGCCGCAGCGCGCCGGCGACGAGGCTGCGCAGCGTGCGCAGCGACGCGGCGGCGCGGGTAAGATGGGTGGCGCCCGGCGGGATGGTCGCGTCGGCGCGGTGCGCCGCCTTGCGCACAAAAGCGCGGGCGCGATCGACCGCCGCGGCGGCGATGCCGGTCCAGGCACCGCTCCAGGCCAGATGCGCCACCGGCATCATGGTGCGCGCATGAATTTCGTCATAGCCGACCGGCAGGATCTGCTCGCTTAAGCCGGAGGCGATGAGCTTGAAACCGCCGCTGCAGGTGCCGCGCATGCCGAGCGCGTCCCAGCCGATCATCCGTTCCAGCGTGTAGTTCTCTTTCAGGAGGACGACCAGCACCTGATCGCCGCTCGCCGCATCGGGAGACCGTCGCGCCGTGGTGACGACGCCGTCGGCGGACTCGCCGTAGGAGATCACGGTCGCCGCGCGCTCGAGCCTGATGTGCAACTCGTGAGTCTCGATCGGCGCCGCGCTGTTGCGCACGTCGCCACCGCGATTGCCCTCGGTCGTCGACGACGCCAGCAGCATCTGCTCGCTGCACATCCGGCGCATCAGCGACTGATGCCAGGCGCTGCCGCGACCGTGGCGGGTGATACAGGCGACCTTGGTCTGGTGCATGGCGAAGACCATCGCCGTCGAGGCGCAGGCGCGGCCCAGCACATAACAAACATCGACCATGTCGGAGATGCTGGCGCCCTCGCCGCCGAATTCGCGCGGCACGGCGGCGCTCAACAAACGCTCAGCGCGGGCGGCGGCGATAGCCTCGGCCGGGAACCGCGAGTCGCGATCGACGGCGGCGGCATGTTTGGCCGCGATCGCCGCAACCTTCTCGACGCGAAGCGCGAGGCTCTCCGTCGCCTCCGGCGGCAGAGCGTCGCCGGCAACATGCAGGCTGCGGGCGGTGGCGCGCGGCGATGCGGCCGTCGCTTTGGTCACATGCCGCACGGTCGGTGATGCACTCACGAATTCCTCACGCGCAAAAATCGCGTTTTGTCGCGATCTCTATAGCGCATGAGATACTGCGAAACCCGCAAACGTGTCGGCAATTGACCCAAATTGCGCTTGTTCTTTCGTATAAAGGTTACCAGTCGCAAACACTTTGTCTGACAAACACGTTACTGGCGGTTAATCAGATGCTGCTATTGAGTGCGCCGGGGTAATTACTCGTCACGAAGCGAAGTTCTGGAGAAATGATCGCCGTGCTCGATCGCACCAACGACACGATAACGGATCGCGTAGCCGACCTGGCGCGTCGCGCCATCGACAAGCAACGCTCCGGCAAACAACCGATCGCCAAGCCGATCGGCAACGACGACGATCTGCGCGCCTGCGGCCTATCGTCGCTCGGCCTCGTCAACTTGATGCTGTCGGTCGAGACCGAATTCGACCTCAAAATCCCCGAGCGCGACATGACGCCGGCCAACTTTCGCTCGATCGCGCGGATCGCAGAGCTGGTCGTGGAGCTGTCGTCGCAGCAGGTTACCAGCGAATAAGCCCTCGTCATTGCGAGCGGAGCTCAGCGATCAGCGTTCCTGGCCAGGAACGCGGTGAGCGCGGCGACCGCTTCCTGATCGGCAGCAAAGTCGTCGGCCATACGCTCATAGAAATGCGCGGCGCCCTGGTATAGTTCGCGGGCGGCCGGATCGTCGCCGACAAAACCGGCGATCTCCTGCATTTCGGCGATCCAGCGGTACGCCTTCGCCGGCATTGCCGGCAGTTGCCGCTTGAACTGCGCGAGCATCTCCTTCTGGCTGAACGACAGCTCGTCGAACAAGGCCGCGGCCGTGCCGCCGCGCATCGCCGCCAGCATCATTGCCGCGCCGATCGCCTGCGTGCCCTTGGTGATGCCGGCATAGGACATTTTCAACGCCGAGGCGGCGGCGAGCGGACCGTCGAGGAGGCGCACATCGAGCCCGTGTTGCCGCAGAGTGGCGAAGCGGCCCGCCGCTTCGCCGGACGCATAGAAACGTGGCCCCGGAACCCCCACCCCACCCTCCCCCGCTTGCGGGGGAAGGATGGGAGGGGGCGGCGGACCGATGATGCCGGAATCGACGAACGGGCAGCCGGTCGGCGCAATCGCGGCGGCGACGCGCGCGACCGTTGCCGGATTGATGGCGTTGCAATCGACATAGACCGGCTTGGCATTGCTCGCCGACAAGATCGGCGCGAAACGCCGCGCTAATGCCAAGGCGTCGCCCGGCGGCAAAATCGAAAGCATGAAATCGGCGGCGGCGATGTCGGCGTCGCTGGCCGCGGCCATGCCGGCGTCGCGCGCCCGCGCCACAGTTGCGTCGCTGCGACCGGTCAGCGTCGTGAGAACGCGCACGCCGTGGCTGGTCAGGCGTTTGCCGACCGCGGCGCCCATAGCGCCGGGGGCGATGATGGCGACGACAAGTGTCATGAATTTCTATTGTACCACGGCTTGATCAAGATCAATGCCGCCTGCGGCCGGCGCGATCAAACGAGACCCAATGCAACGCCGGCCGCGATCATGAGCGTCGTCGACATCACCTACTTTTCCGACATCCTGTGCGTATGGGCCTATGTTTCACGGGTGCGCATTGACGCCATCAAGGAAAAATTCGGAGCCACGGTCCAGATCAAACACCGCTTCTGCTCGGTGTTCGGCGATACGGCGCAAAAGATCAACGCCACGTGGAAGGACAAAGGCGGATACGAAGGCTTCAACGCGCATTTGCGGCAAGTGGCAGGCAAGTTCCCGCACATCAAGCTGCATCCGGAGGTCTGGCGCCAAGCCCGGCCGCTCAGTTCGGCAAGTCCGCATCTGTTTCTCAAAGCCGTTCAACATTGCGACGGTGATACCGCCGCCACGGCTGATCGACCGGACGCTTTCCAGCACATGATGCGGGCGTTCCGCCACGCCTTCTTCAATGATTGTCGCGACATTTCCCGCTGGGACGTGCAATGCGACATCGGCCGCCAGCTTGGCGCCGACATCGGCGCCATCGAAGCGCGCATCGACAGCGGCGCCGCGTTTGCCGGCCTGGCAGCGGACTATCAGGACGCCGAGCGAATGCGGATCGAAGGCAGCCCGAGCCTGGTGCTCAATGAAGGACGCCAGAAACTCTACGGCAATGTCGGGTTCCGCCTAATCGAGGCGAACGTTCAAGCGCTCATCCACGCGCCCGCCGCCGACGACGCGAGCTGGTGCTGACGCCTCGTGCAGACGCCGCCGCAGCGCCTGCGGGCGGCCGTCGGCGCTCGGCTGATAGAACACCGAAAAGCGCGCCGCGGCTTCCGCGAACACTTTGGCGTCGGCCGGCTTCTTTACCTCGAACGCGTCGAAGCCGGCGCGCAACAGAAACTGGAACTGGTCGCGGAGCACGTCGCCGGTGGCGCGCAATTCGCCGCGAAAGCCATGGCGCTCGCGCAGCAGCCGCGCCTGGCTGTAAGCACGACCGTCCTTGAATTTCGGGAACACCAAAGCGATCAACGACAGCCGATCGATCCAGGGCGCAAGCTCGGCGACCTTGCGGTCGTTGGGCCATAGCACGCCGATCGGCGCCGAGCGTTGCAGCAGCTCGGGCGCGTCCGCGACGAAGCGCTGCGCCGTCAGCAGCACCGGCACGTCATCCGGCAGCGGCGCGTCGTCAAGCACGCGCACATAGGAGTCCTCGGCGATATGGCCCGCCTTAACGAGTGGCATAAACCCGCTCCCTGAATGGCTCGATGCCGGTCCGCTGCACCGTGTCAATGAACAGTTCGTCCGGACGTTGGCGCAGCTCGATATAAGCCGCGGCGATATCCTCGACGACGTCGGCCACCTGGGTATACGGAACCGCGGGACCAATCAGCGTGCCGAGCTTGGCGTTCTCGTCGGCCTTGCCGGCGAGCGTGATCTGATAAAATTCCTCGCCGTTCTTCTCGATGCCGAGAATGCCGATGTGGCCGACGTGGTGATGGCCGCAGGCGTTGATGCAGCCGGAAATGTTGATGTGCAGGCGGCCGAGATTGCGCGCCAGATCGAGATTGTTGAAGCGCCGCGTGATCTCCTGCGCAATCGGGATCGAGCGGGCATTGGCGAGGCTGCAATAATCGAGGCCCGGGCAGGAGATGATATCGGAGATCAGCCCGACATTGGGCGTCGCGACGCCGATCTTTTCCAGTGCGCGATGCAGCTCCGGCAGATCGCCCTGCGCCACATGCGGCAGCACCAGATTCTGCTCGTGGCCGACGCGGATTTCGCCGAACGAATAGCGGTCGGCCAGGTCGGCGATGGCATCCATCTGCTCGGCGGTGGCGTCGCCGGGGGTGCCGCCGTCCGGTTTGAGCGATAGCGTGACGATGGAATAGCCGGGTACCTTGTGATTGAACACCGAATTGCCGATCCAGATGTCGAACCCGCGATCGGCACGGCGTGCTTGCGCCAGCGCCGGCGGGCTATCCTCGAGCTTCTCGTAGGCCGGATAGACGAAACGGCTTGCGATTGCGGCGACAACCGCCGGATCGAGCGCCAGCGCGGTATCCTTGATCGCCCGCCACTCCACCTCGACTTCCTTGGCGAAGGCCTCGGCGCCGAGCTCATGCACCAGGATCTTGATGCGCGCTTTGTAGATATTATCGCGCCGGCCGAACGCATTGTAGGTGCGCAAGACCGCTTCGACGTAGCTCAAGACGTCGCGCGTGTGCAGGAACGGCTTGATGGTCTTGGCGAGGAACGGCGTGCGGCCGAGGCCGCCGCCGACCATGACCTCGAACCCGGTCTCGCTGGCGCCGTTGCGGTGCAGCCGCAGCGCCAGATCGTGGATCGCCAGCGCTGCCCGGTCGTGCGTCGAGGCGCCGACCGCGATCTTGAATTTGCGCGGCAGGAACGAGAATTCCGGATGCAGCGTCACATGCTGGCGGATCAGCTCGGCCCAGACGCGCGGATCCTCGATCTCGTCGGGCGCCACGCCGGCCCATTGATCGGTCGTGATGTTGCGGACATTGTTGCCGCTGGTCTGCATGCCGTGCATGCCGACGCTGGCGAGATCGGCCATGGCGTCCGGCAATTGCTCGAGCTTGATCCAGTGGTACTGGATGTTCTGCCGGGTGGTGAAATGGCCGTAGCCGCGGTCGTAGCGGCGCGCCACATGCGCTAGCATGCGTAACTGCGCCGATGACAACGTGCCGTACGGAATGGCGGTGCGCAGCATGTAGGCGTGCAGCTGCAGATACACGCCGTTCATCAGCCGCAGCGGCTTGAATTCGTCCTCGGTCAATTCGCCGGACAAGCGGCGGGCGACCTGGTCGCGGAATTCCGCGACCCGCTCATTCACCAGCGTGCGGTCGTAGTCATCATAAATGTACATGCGTTCCGGCTTTACGTCGTCGCGACGGCACTCGGCACAGCGAACGTCACCGGCAGATTGATGGTCGGGCCGTTTCGCCGGATGCGCTCGCGTAGATTCCCGGGCCGCACCTCGCCGTCACGCGAGAGCTTGACGGGAGCGACGTATGGATCAATGGCGCGGAGGCCGTCGGAGATCGCACCATCCACGAGTTCCCGTGCGCGTGCGGCATCGGTCGTGACCGCGGCGTTGTCGAGATCGGTGGTCCAGCCGCCATCGGCGCGGCGGTAGACGACCGCGCCGTCGCCGACGCGATTGGCGGTCACGACAACGGGGCCGGTGATTTTGATTTTTTGCTGAAGCGGCGAGGTCATGACTCCCCTCGATGGCCGGTTTGGCGGGGCGGATGCCGACCGGAAGAAGACGTGACTGCCGCCGCGCGAGAAATCGCTTCCTATATAGAGTGCGAATTGCCAAGGAAAAAGAAGATTATTCTACCAATTAGTGTGCGCGTAGGAGCATATTTGCGCCGGCTAAAACGCCAATGCGAGAAAGTCCTTCGCAAGCGAAGGTCGGCCAATCAACAATGAGGCCCGATGAGGATCGGGTTGAGCAATTCGGACGCCCCAAGCCGATATTACCGGGTTGCCCTCGCCTGACCCTTATCGTTATATTCTATGGAATATAACGATGCATGACGCGGACTCAGACGAGGCTGAAACGATTGTGAAAATCCGCAGCAGCAGATTGACGACTTGCCGGGTGGGTCGCGCCGGACGGCGGCGCGGTCGGCCTTGAACTGATCGACTGTTCCAGCGGCACCGTCACCATCGAGCTGCCGTTTGACCAGGCCGAGGCAGTAGTGATGACGCTGCCAACATTGTTGACGCAGGCTTTGCGACAACAGACCGGCAATGATGATGCGCGTTACGTTTTCGGCTTGGGCGAATGGTCGTTGGAGAATGCCGAAGGCCAAGCTTGCTTGATCGCGACCTTGAAAACGACCGACGGTTTCGAGGTGTCGTTCGGCATTCCGTTCGACGCCTGCCGGTCACTCGGCTGGAATTTGTATCAGTGCGCCGAACGGGCGGTGGCCGCAAGGCTGCCCGAACCGGAAATGGCCGCGGGCGACCTAAAACTCAATTGACCGCGCGCCGTGTCGCGGCGTCGCAGCCGGAATGGATCAGGCGTCCGGTGCGGGTCCGCACCAGCCCGGCAGGTGGTTGGCAGCCGAACTCTTGGCTAGTTGCAACGCTTGCTCGATCGCGCGCCCGAAATCGCGCTCGACCGCTTTGCGCTTGAGGCGCCGGCGCAGAAAATCCGCCCAAAGGAACTCGCTGAACGGCGTCGTGTCCTTGGCAAAGCCGCCGGCGCGGCGTAGTTCGCCGGCCAATGAGCGGAACGGGTCGTCGACCAGATCCTTCACCGATTTGGGAATGTCGGAATAGTGCCGACGCACGCCTTCGGCGTCGAACGGATGCATCCAGTTGCGATTGTCCATGACCGCCCAGAACTCATCGTTGTCGAGCGCGCTCAAATTGGCGATCGCCGTTACCGCGATGTCCTTGACGCCGGCTTCGTGCAGCGCGCGCGCCAGATGGTGATGGTCAACGACAAAGTTGCGGTGTTTGGGCCCGAGCACCACCGGGATCATGTGCTTGCCGAGGAACTTTCCGCCCTTCTCGTCCTTGAGTTCGCTCCAGCGCTTGCGCTTGGCATCGACCTCGCGCATACCAACGGTGATCTGCGTCGGCCGCAGGTCGGTGATGGGTACAGTTGTCAGTACCGGTTCACGAACGGTCATGTCAGCTCACCGACGCGTTAAAGCGCCGCTCCAATTTTGTTGAACAGACTGCTTATGTCCTTGCGGATCGTCGCGCATTGAAATACCACGCCACCATGCTCCGCTTCTCTTATCTGGTACGACAGGAGCGCACCGCCGACAAGTATCGGCTGGCGCGCGCGGCCGGCGTTGCCGCCATTGTGTTCTGCGCCGCCTGCCCCGCGGCTCGGAGCGAGGAAGCAGCGACGTCCGCCCGCTCAGCCGACGCCTGCGTGCGCTCGGCGTTCCACGTCATCGTCGATGTCGGCCACACCGCCGGCGTTCCCGGCGCGGACAGCGCCCGCGGCGCTCCCGAATATGGCTTTAATTTCCAGCTCAGCGACGCGATCAAACAGGCGCTGGTGGAGGCGGGCTTCGACAAGACCGTGCGGATGATCACCACCAAGGCGCCGTATTCGGGCCTGTTCGAGCGCGCCGCCCGCGCCAACGGCGCGCACGCCGACCTGTTCATTTCCATCCATCACGATTCGGTGCCGGATCATCTGATCGAGACCTGGCAGTATGACGGGAAGGAGAACCACTTCAGCGATCGCTTCAGCGGCTACGCGCTGTTCATCTCCAATGACAACGGCGATCGCCGCGGCAGCCTCGCTTTCGGCCATCTGCTCGGCCAGGAACTGCAGAAGCGCGGCCTGCATTACACGCCCCATTATACTTTGCCGTTAATGGGCCGTTACCGGCACGAACTACTGGACTCCGAGGCCGGCGTTTATCGCTACGACCAGCTGATCGTGTTGCGCAACACGCAGATGCCGGCGGTGCTGCTCGAAGCCGGCTCGATCGTAAACCGCAAGGAAGAACTGGAACTCGGCACACCCGAGCGGCGAGCCTTGGTGGCCAAGGCTGTCGTTGCCGCCGTCGAAGATTTCTGCGCAGCACAGGCCCAGCCGGTCGCGGCCCAACAGGTCAAGCCGCCGGCGGCAAAAACCGCGGCGCACGGTCGCACCAAGCCTACGGCGCTGGCGCATTGAGGTCATTAACCAAGATTTCTGCCGGCCAATGTGTCGGCAAAAAAATCTCAGAACCCCGGGAATAAACCGCGCCGTCGCCTGGTCTCGTCCCCGCAAGCCGAATGTGGCTTGGCGTCGAGGAGAGAGGCAAGATGCGCGATTCCAACGAGGATGGGCTAAACCGCCGCAAGGCGCTCGAATGCATGACCTGGGTCGGCACCGGCGTATTGTGGACCGTCGCCGCCGGCGTGCCGCGCTCGCTTGGCCTGATCGATCAGGCGGCGGCGCAAGAAGCCCGCAGTTTCACGTTCTTGCAAATCAGCGACAGTCATGTCGGCTTCGACAAGCCGGCTAATCCCAATGCGCTCGGCACGCTCGAAGAGGCAGTCGGCCGGATCAACGCCATGCCGACGAAGCCGTCCTTTATGATTCACACCGGCGACATCAGTCATCTGTCGAAGGTTTCCGAGTTCGACGATGCCGACCGCATCATTTCGCAGACCCGCCTCGATGTGCATTACGTGCCGGGCGAGCACGACTTCCTCGACGAGGACGGCAAGCTTTATCAGGAGCGCTACGGCCGCGGCAGCAAGGGCGCCGGCTGGTATAGCTTCGATGCCAACGGCGTGCATTTCATCGGCCTGGTCAATGTCGTCGATCTCAAAGCCGGCGGGCTTGGCAATCTCGGCGCCGATCAGCTCGGCTGGCTCGAGGCCGACGTCAAAGGCCGTTCGGCGTCGACGCCGATCGTCGTGTTTGCTCATATTCCGCTGTGGACGGTTTATCCAGAATGGGGCTGGGGCACCGAAGACGGCGGCCGCGCGCTGGAGCTGCTCAAAAAGTTTGGTTCGGTGACGGTGCTCAACGGCCACATCCATCAGGTGATGCAGAAGATCGAGGGCAACGCCACCTTCCACACCGCGCGCTCGACCGCGTTTCCGCAGCCGGCGCCGGGAACCGCGCCGTCGCCGGGCCCGATGAAAGTCGCCGACGACAAGCTGCGCAGCATGCTCGGCATTGCCAGCATCAACTTCGTGCAAGGCAAGGAGCGGCTGGCGATCATCGACACGCCGCTGCAGGGTTGAGGCAGCGTCGATGGGAACAACACTGCGCAACGCGCTTATTGCAGCGGCGCTCGGGGCGGCCATGGCCCCGCTGGTGGCCGCGATCGTCCTGCCTGCCGGCGCGCAGAACGCGCCGGTCGCCGTCGGCGTCGACAATTTCACGTTCAATCCGCAGACCGTGACGGTCAAGGCCGGCGCCACCGTCACCTGGACCAACAAAGACGACATTCCGCACACCGTCGCGGCAGTGAACCGGCAATTCAAATCGAAGGCGCTCGACACCGGCGACGCTTATTCGTTCACGTTCACCACGCCCGGCACTTATGCGTATTTCTGCTCGCTTCACCCCCATATGACCGGAACGATCGTGGTAGAAGCGGCCACCGGGAGCACGGCCGCGGAATAATGCTCGATCGGACGCGGCAGCCGGTTTTGGCGGCATCGTGGACAGCCGAATGCATGACTATGTCAGCTGACGATGACGCCGACCGGGCGCGGCGTTTTCGCGATGCCGCGCTGCCGCTTCTCGACGACGTCTACACCTTGGCGCGCTATCTGATGCGCGACGGCGGCGACGCCGAGGATGCCGTGCAGGAATGCTATCTGCGCGCGCTCCGTCATTTCGACTCTTATCGCGGGCCGGCCATGAAGCCGTGGCTGCTGGCGATCTTGAGAAACGTCTGCAAGGCCGAGTTTGCCCGGCGCGCGGCGCAGCCGATGGCGCCCGAGCGGCAGGAGCCGGAGCAAGCGGAGGACCAGCCGCCGCCATGGCAAGAGCCGCCGCTTTCGCCTGAAGCGGAATTGCTGCGCCACCATGACGGCGCGACCATCCGCCGGCTGATTGCCGCGCTGCCGGAGCCGTTTCGCGAAGCCGTGGTGCTCCGCGACATCAATGACCTGTCGTATCGCGATATTGCCGAGGTGACAGGCGTGCCGGTCGGCACGGTGATGTCGCGGCTGGCGCGCGCCCGATCGATGCTGCGCGGACGCTGGAACCTCGAGGAAGGATCGGCGCCATGAACTGCTCCGAAGCCGAAGTCTTGATTCATGCGCTGATCGACGGCGAACTTGACGCCGGCCATGTGCGCGAGGTCGAGGCGCATGTCGCAAGCTGCGCGGATTGCAGCAAAAAGCTCGCCGACTTCCGCACCATGCGCCAGAGCATGGCCGCGGCGGACGTGAAGGACCGTGCGCCGGCGCAGTTGCGCGCCCGCATCGAAGCGGTCCTGCCGGCGCCAAGGTCGAGCGCGCCTGCTCCATCGGCGGTCGTCGATTTTAACGCGCGGCGCTTCAATCGCCGATTCTTTGCCGGCGGCTTTGCGCTCGGCACCGCGCTCTCGGGCGCGATCGCGGCCACTGTCGTGCTCGGCGTGCTGCGCGACGATCAGGCGCAACGGCTCACCAGCGAAGTCGTGTCGGCACACCTGCGCTCGCTGCAGCCCGGCCATCTGACCGACGTGGAGACCAGCGACCAGCACACCGTGAAGCCGTGGTTCAACGGCAAGCTCGACATGGCGCCGCCGGTCATCGACCTCACCGCGGAAGGCTTCACTCTGATCGGCGGCCGGCTCGACGACATCAACGGCGAGACCGCGGCAGCGATCGTTTACCGGCGCCGCAACCACGTGATTAATCTGTTCGTGGCCGAAAACTTGGGCGCCAAACACGCGGACGCGGCCGCCACGCCCCGCCACGGCTTCAACGTCCGCCACTTTAGCGAAGGCGGCCTCGACTTCTGGGCGGTCAGCGACATCAATGCGACCGAACTGGACGAGTTTTGCCAAAAACTCAGAGCTGCCCTGCAGTCCTCTAGCCGGGGTTGATGGCTGGTTTCGGCGGTCGTTACCGGCTAAACCAAGCCTGGAATCGACTGTAGTGATGCGCACCGCCAGGGAGGAATAAGCAAAACCGGGTGGTTGCGCGGGACGTGCATCCCGATCATGGATCAGCGCACCGACAACGAAAGCCGCCTGGAAGCAGCGCCCGGGCGGGACACATCCGCGATCGGCGAAGCTCGCAAGTCCCAGCCGTTCCTCGATCGCATGCGCCGGCGGCGGCGCACCATCCTGATCGTCACCGCGCTGATCATCGCCGCCATCGTCGGCACCGTCACCTACTGGCTCAATACCAGCGGTTATGAATCGACCGACGACGCATTCATCGACGCCCGCACGGTGTCGATCAGCGCCCAGGTCGGCGCCGCCATTGTCGAGGTCCCGGTGACCGACAATCAGCTGGTCGAGCCGGGCGCGGTCTTGGTGCGGCTCGATGATCGCGACTTCCGGGCGCAGGTCGACACCGCGAACGCCCAGATCGAGCAGGCCAAAGCCAGCATCGCCAATATCGACGCCCAGGTCGCCGCCCAAGAGGCCCGCATCGATCAGGCGGAGAAACAATCGGCGCAGGCGCAGGCCGCGCTCACTTTCGCGCAGCAGCAGGAAGTGCGCTACACGGCGCTGGTCAAGAACGGCGCCGGCACCGTGGAGGCGGCGCAGCAATACGCGTCCAATCTCCTGCAGGCGCAGGCCAATTACGCCGCGGTGCAAGCCAACGCCATCGCCACGCAAAAGCAGCTGCCGGTGCTGCAGGCGCAGCGCGATGTGGCACAGGCACAGCTGGAGCAGGCCCGTGCCACGCTCGAGCAGGCGCAAGCCAACTTGTCGCGCGCGGTGATTACCGCGCCGGTCGCCGGCCGCGTCACGCGGCTCACTGCCGCCAAAGGAAACTACGCCGCTATCGGCCAGGCGCTGATGATGTTCGTGCCGCGCGACGTGTGGGTAACGGCGAATTTCAAGGAGACGCAGCTTCTGACCATGCGGCCCGGCGATCCGGTCGAGATCCATATCGACACCTATCCGGATCGCACGTTCAAAGGTCACGTCGACAGCATTCAGGCCGGCAGCGGCCCCGCCTTCAGCCTGTTGCCGCCGGAGAACGCCACCGGCAACTTCGTCAAGATCGTGCAGCGCGTGCCGGTCAAGATCGTGTTCGACGAGCCGCCCGACGTGCTGCTGGGGCCCGGCATGTCGGTTGTTCCGACGGTGCGAACCAGATGAGCGAGCAGCGGGCGTATGCGGGGCCGATGAGCCGCTCGGCGGCCGGCGATCGCAGTCCCTGGCTGATCGCCATCGTCATCTCGATCGCCACTTTCATGGTCGTGCTCGACACCGCGATCGCCAACGTGTCGTTGCGCTACATCGCCGGCAGCCTCGCGGTCAGCGTCGATGAAAGCACCTGGATCGTCACCACCTATCTGATCGCCAATGCCGTGATCCTGCCGATCAGCGGCTGGCTGTCGAACATCGTCGGCCGCAAGCGCTTCTATATGATCTGCGTGGCGCTGTTTACCATCGCCTCGCTGATGTGCGGGCTGGCGACAAGCCTCACGGCGCTGATCGTGTTTCGCATCCTGCAGGGGCTCGGCGGCGGTGGCATGCCGACCAGCGAGCAGGCGATGCTCGCCGATACGTTTTCACCGCAGCAGCGGCCGCAGGCCTTCGCCATCTACGGCATTGCCGTGATCGTGGCGCCGACCGTCGGCCCGACCATCGGCGGCTGGCTCACCGACAATTATTCCTGGCATTGGATTTTCTTCATTAACGTGCCGTTCGGCATCCTTTCGCTGATCCTGGTGCAATGGCTGGTGGTCGAGCCGGAAGTGCTCGAGCGCGAACGCGAACAACGCCTGGCCCGCGGGCTCAACATCGACTGGGTCGGATTCTCGCTGATCGCACTGACTTTCGGCAGTCTGCAATTCGTGCTCGACCGCGGCCAGATCGAAGACTGGTTTCACTCGACCACGATCGTGGTGTTCGCGACCATCGCCGTGTGCTCGTTCATCTTCTTCGTGCCCTGGGAGCTGACGCGCGACGATCCGATCGTCGACATCAAGCTGCTGTGCCAGCGCCAGTTCGGCATGGCGTTCGTGGTGATGCTGGCGGTCGGCGCCATCCTCTACGGCTCGAACCAGATCACGCCGCAGCTGATGCAGACCAATTTTCCCTACACCGCGATGCTGTCCGGACTGGCGATGATGCCGGGCGGCATCGCCATGCTGATCATGATGCCGATCGTCGGCCGCTTCGCCGGCTATACGCAGCCGAAATACATGATCGCCGCGGGCTTCATCATCATCGCGGCGGCGATGTGGTACTCGACGACGCTCGTGCCCGACGCCAGCTTCACCTATTTCGCATTCCTGCGGGTGTTGCAGACGGTCGGCATGCCGTTCATGTTCATTCCGATCAACATGGTCGCCTATACCGGCCTGCCGCCGCAGAAGACCGCGCAGGGCTCGGCGCTGATCAACGTCGCCCGCAACCTCGGCGGCAGCGTCAGCGTGGCGCTCGCCAACACCGAGCTGGTGCAACGCTCGCAATTCCATCAGGCGCGGCTCGTCGACAACCTCCCGCAGTCGTCCCCGACATTTCAATCGGCGATGCACAATTTGACGCAATACTTCACGCAATTTGGCTCGCCGGTCGGGGCGCAGGGCCGCGCGCTGGGCTATATTGGCCACTTGATCAGCGATCAGGCAGCCCTGTTGGGCTATATCGACATATTCTACAGCTGGGCGATTTTCGCGGCCGTGCTGGTGCCGATTGTCCTCATACTGATTCGGCGAATCGGCCCGGTCAGCGGCGAGGCCGCCGCCGGCCATTGAAGCCTGCCGGTGCACGCTTTTCGCCTCGATCGTGGGCAGGCGGATGAAAAAATGCGCCGGCGATGAACGTTCGCCGGTGCAAGGCGTTGGCATCGGTGCGGTATTGAGCAATGCAGAAATGCCGAAGCGAGACACATAAATGTGAGAGAGCTGCCGAAACGTCGAGCGGCCTTTTCGCCATCAAAATGTCCATCCTGTATCGGCATTATTCTTGCTTGACTTGTACCGCTGGGTAACTCGTTACGCAGGGGTTCTGGGGGGTTCGAAGGCCCCGGACGACAATGCCGGGGGAAAGGAGTCGCCAATGTGTGACTTTAGCCTCCAAAGCGTGCGATCGCGACCCGCCAAAGTCGGCGATAAGCTTGTGACGCGTGATTTCGGCACCGGAACGCGTGGCTTCGCCTCGACCGACGATCTCGGAATGGCGGTTTGCTTGTTGCCAGGCACCGAGCTTGCATTCGCTGGCGAGGTCGCCTGCCTGCCGGCCGGCCTGCTCGGCTGGAAGACCAAGACCATCAACCACCAGACGGCAATCTTCCGCCAGGTCAACAAAGAAAAGTTGGCCGCGCATCATGATGCGCTCGAGTTTCCCGATGGGCGCACCGTGTTGCTGACTTTGCTGTGCGAAGGTCAGGCGGCGACCGTGCTGCAACTTCCGGCGCAACCGAAGACCGAGATCGAAGCCCGCGAGCAGGAACGGGTCGGCTTCGTCGGTTGAAGGTAGCCGCTTCCCCGCTCGTGTCTTGACGTCAAGGCAAAGAAGGAAGTGGAAATAAAAAGCCGGCCGCCTTCGTTGGCGGCCGGTGTTTTTTGCTCGCGGCGGTATGGCGCAGCCGCGAGCGCGGCAACTCCACGCGCTCAGCAGAAATTTTCAGAAATTCCAGCCTGCATCACCCCGGCCGCCCGGCGCCGTCGGTGCGCGCGGCCTCGGCAGGCTTTTTTCCCCACCGCATCGTATTAGGCCTTGCTAAATTAGATATCTCTAATATATAGAGCCGACAGTGGCCAACGGCAGGAGGACGCCATGTCGGGCAAACCCGTAATCCACGCATTCTTTGACGAGCCGACCAATACCGTCAGCTACATCGTCGCCGACCCCGCCACCCGAGAGGCGGCCGTGATCGATCCGGTGCTCGACTACGACCCGAGCGCCAGCCAGATCGACACCCGCTCGGTCGATGCCATCCTGAGCGCGGTCAAGGAACACGCATATACCGTCGTCTGGACGCTCGAGACCCACGCCCACGCCGATCACCTGTCCGGCTCGCCTTACGTCAAAGCGAAGACCGGGGCTAAGATTGGCATCGGCGAGCACATCAAAGATGTGCAACGTATTTTCCGCCCGATTTTCGACGCCGCCGACCTCAAGACCGATGGCAGCGATTTCGATCATCTGTTCAGCGATGGCGAGCGCTTCACGATCGGCCAGCTCGATGCGGAAGTGATCTACACGCCGGGGCACACTCCCGCCGACATTACCTACAAGATCGAAGATGCAGCCTTCGTCGGCGATACGTTGTTCATGCCCGATTACGGCACGGCCCGTGCCGACTTCCCGGGCGGCGACGCCCACCGGCTCTATCAGTCGATCCGCAAGGTGCTGGCATTGCCGGCGGCCACCCGGCTGTTCATGTGTCACGACTACAAGGCGCCCGGACGCAACGCCTATGCGTGGGAGACCACCGTCGCCGAAGAGCGCGCGAAGAATGTGCATGTGAAAGACGGCGTCGGTGAAGACGCATTCGTCACCATGCGCAACGCGCGCGACGCCACGCTTGCGGCGCCGCGGCTGTTGCTGCCGTCGATCCAGGTCAACATCCGGGCCGGCAAATTCCCGCCGGCGCATGTCAACGGCGTGAACTATCTTACCATCCCGGTACGGTTCAAGAATGCCGCGGCGATGGTCAGCTGACAGGAGCCCGTCTTGGCCTTGCGGATCGACGACGCCAAGGAGTTGACGGCGAAGGCCGTCGAAGCGACGCGGCTTCTCACCGCGCTCGCCAACGAGCATCGGCTGGCGATTCTATGCCAACTGGTCGAGGGCGAGCGCTCGGTGGGCAAACTCGTCGACGCCGTCGGGCTGACGCAATCGGCGCTGTCGCAGCATCTGGCGAAGCTGCGCGCCGCCGGCATCGTCGCGACGCGGCGCGACGCCCAGACCATCTACTACCGGCTGGCGAGCGAGGCCGCGGCCAGCATCATGAAGACCCTCGCCGATATCTATTGCGGCCCGAGGCGACGCAAAACCTCGCACTAACCAGAACGTTATATCAACAAGGAGAAGCAAGATGCAGATCAAATCGATCGACCCGAAATCGCTGAAGCAGCGCCTCGACGACGGCAGCGCCGTCCTTATCGACATCCGTGAACCGCACGAGCATGCGCGCGAACATATCGAAGGGGCGCGGCTCGTGCCGCTGTCGCGATTCAACGCCGAGGACTTCGGCGACGTGCGCGACAAGACCGCGGTCTTCCATTGCCAGAGCGGCGGCCGCACCAGCGCCAATGCGCGGCTGTTGACGTCGCAAGGCTTTCGCGACGCCTATCATCTCGGCGGCGGCATCACGGCGTGGAAGGCGGCCGGGCTGCCGACCCGGTCGCAGCGCGGCGAGGCCCCCGAAGGCCGGCGCAAGCTTTTTGGAGTGTTCTAAACCGCACGCGCACGGACGCACCGCCATGGCTGCCTCCTGATGGCTCTGTCGTGGACTCTATCTTGGGCGCAGGATGCGCTGGCGGTGTCGTCCGGCGGCGTGGTCGGTTTCTCGCTCGGCTTGATCGGCGGCGGCGGCTCGATCCTGGCGGTGCCGCTGCTGCTCTATGTCGTCGGCGTCGGCGACGCGCATGTCGCCATCGGCACCGGCGCGCTCGCCGTCTCGCTCAACGCCTTCGGCAATCTGATCGGCCACTGGCGCGCGGGCAACGTCAAATGGCCATGCGCCGCCACCTTCGCCGTCGCCGGCATCATAGGCGCGGCGATCGGATCGACGATCGGCAAACTGATGGACGGCCAGCAGCTGCTGTTTTTCTTCGCGCTGGCAATGATCGCCGTCGGCGTTGCCATGCTGCGGCCGCGCGCCGCGGCTGGCGATCCCGGTGTGCGCATCACGCCGCCGATCGCCGTTCGGCTAGTGACCATCGGCCTCCTGGTCGGCGCCTTCTCGGGCTTTTTCGGCATCGGCGGCGGCTTTTTGATCGTACCCGGCATCATGCTCGGCAGTGGCATGCCGATCCTCAATGCCATCGGCTCGTCGCTTCTGTCGGTCGGCACGTTCGGCCTGACTACCGCGGTCAACTACGCGGTCTCGGATTTGATCGACTGGACCATCGCCGCGCTGTTCATCGCCGGCGGCTTGGTTGGCGGCTTTTTTGGCATGCGTGCCGCCATGCATCTGGCGAAGCAGCGGCGCATGCTTACCTCTACGTTCGCCGGCGTGATTATCGCGGTCGCGATCTACATGCTCGCGCGTACCGGTCTGCCGCTATGGCAATCCGTTTTGATGAAAACGTCCTGAGTAAGACGACACGTGTAAAAACGACTCGAGTGAGAACGACAATGGCAACGTCTGTTACCATTCCCTGCCCGCATTGCCATACGCTCAACCGCGTGCCGGCCGAACGGCGCAGCGAAGACGGCAAATGCGGCTACTGTCACAAGCCGCTGTTTACCGGCCAGCCGATCAATCTCGACACCGCGCATTTCGACCGTCACGCCACCGCCGGCGATTTGCCGTTGCTGATCGACTTCTGGGCGGCGTGGTGCGGACCCTGCCGCGCCATGGCGCCGGTATTCGAAGCCGCCGCAAAAGAGTACGAACCGCGTCTGCGCTTGGCCAAAGTCGATACTGACGCGGAAGGGCCGCTCGCGGCCCGCTATGGCATTCAGGCGATCCCGACCATGATCCTCGTGCGCGGCGGCCGCGAAGTGGCGCGGCACTCAGGTGCTATGCCGGCCGGGGCGCTGCGCGCCTGGATCGACCGGCACCTCGCCGCGTAATCTTGTGCCGCGCAATTTCGCGCCGGCGCGCTAGACCATGATCCGATCCGGTTGAATCGGACCATGGTCTACGTGTTTCAGTGGAGCATGATCTTTTCCGAAAATCGGTTTCCACTTTTCGGGATCATGCTCTAAGCCGCCGGCACTTTGATCTTGCCGATATCGAGAATTTTCATCACGACTTTTTCGTAATAAGGCTCCGTCGTCCCGGCGCGGACCTTGTGCAAGAAATATTTCTCGAATGCCACTTTCGCCACATGCACCCAGCGTCCGCTCGACGCCCAATTGACGTTGCGCGGCGGATTTTGCGGCATGGCGACAAAGGCGACGCCGGAATCGCCGAAATCGGCGAGGCAGATGGCGTTCCAGGTCGCCTCGTGCGTCGTTTCCTGATCGCGCAGCAGCTGGCCGATATTGAGCGCCGTCGCCGTCACCATGGATTCGATCATATAGCCGGTTTTCGGCACGCCGACCGGCACCGCGGTCTGCTCGAGCGGCGCGATCGCGATGCAGACGCCGACCCCAAACACGTTGCGGAATTTCGGGTTGCGCTGATGCTTGTCGACGACGATGAAGCCGCGCGGATTGGTCAGGCCCTCGATGCCGCGCACCGCCGCGATGCCGCGGAACGCCGGGATCATCATCGAGAATTTGAACAGCACCTCGTGGGTCTTTTTCGGCTTGCCGTCGTCATCGAGCTCGTTGACATACATCTTGCCGGCTTCGACCTTGTCGACCTTGGCGTTGACGATCCATTTGATGTGACGCTGGCGCATCTCGGATTCGAGCACGCCCTTGGTATCGCCGACGCCGCCGACGCCGAGATGGCCGATATACGGCTCGGCGGTGACGAACGTCATCGGTACCTTGTCGCGGATACGGCGCCGGCGCAGATCCGCGTCCATGATCATGGCGAACTCGTAGGCCGGACCGAAGCACGACGCGCCCTGCACGCCGCCGACCACGATCGGGCCGGGATTTTTGCAGAATTCCTCCCAGCGCTGATTGGCCGCGGTCGCATGATCGACGTCGCAGATCGAGCTGGTGTTGCGCTCGGGCCCCAGGCCTTCGATTTCGTCGAACGCCAGCTCCGGTCCGGTGGCGACAACCAAATAGTCGTAAGCCATCGACGAGCCGTCGCCGAGCTCGACCCGGTTTTCACCGGGATCAACCCGCTTCGCCCCGGCGGCGCTGAAGCCGATGCCGTGCTTGGCCAGAACCGGGCCGAGCCCGATGGTGATGTCGTCCTTGGTGCGCCACTTGACCGCGACCCAGGGATTGGACGGCGTGAATTGGAAGAACGGCTTGTTGGAAACGAGCGTGATGCGGTCTTCCCTGCGGGCCGCTTTCTTCAACTCGTAGGCGCACGACACGCCGCCAATGCCGCCACCCAGCACCACAATATGAGACATACATTCCTCCTTTCGGCTGGGCCGTTCGCCAGCAGCCGTTTTTTGATTGCTAAAATTCGCGTTGATTGCATCAAACGTGGGCGCTGGAATCCACGCATTGATCCACATCAAAGGGAAGGTTTGCGCGGCGGGCGCAAGCACGGACTTGAGGCTTGAACGAAGCGGCGGCCCGGCACAGTATCACGTGACGAAGATTACGCGCCGCCGCCGGGGACGAAGCAGCGGATATGAACGACGTCGTTGAATTCGCTGTACCAGACGACCGCGTCACCGGTTGGATTGCCGGAATCGTCCACCACCGCGTCGGGCGGCACCATCATCCATTTGCTGTTGATCGGCACCCAATACTTGCCCTCGCGCATGTCATAGTCGGTGCGGTGGCCGTCGGCGATGTCGCAACACGGGACGCCAGCATGCGATTTGACGCTCTTGAACCAGGCGCGAATTTCCGGCGGCACATCGCCGAATTGTCCGTTGTCGCGGACCAACGATGGCGTCGAGATCAGAAACGCCGCCAGTGCTATTCGCCAAATCATAAAATTCTCCTGAAACTTTAGTCAGGTCGATGATTTGCCGGCGCACGCTTGCCGAAAATTCCAACACCGCAATTCCACGATCGTTCCGCGTTTGAAGCGCAAGCAGGAGCGACATCAAATAAACGCGACGTGACCGTTTTTCGGACAATTGCAACAGCCCAACGTCAAAGGTCCGGCGCGATCCGCCGCCAGGCGGCTCGGCCCTGAGAAACGGCCTCCGACCCGCTGCGTCTTAATTCGGCGCGCTGGCCGAGGTGCTGGTGAAGCAACGAACGCCGCTGATCATGAATTTTTGGCCATCAGCAACCAGGCGGCGGCCGTCTTCGTTGCACATCGCCAGCCATTCATTGAGCCATTGCTGGTAAGCCGCAATCGCTTCGGGCAAGGAGCGCGCGCCCGCCAACCGGTTCGGCAATTTGAGCGCCAGTTCCGTCTCCGAGGTCGCGCACGTCATCCAGTCGCGGCTGATCGCTTGCAGGGCGTCGAGCATCTCGGTCTGCATGCGCAGCCCGGCATGGATACTGCGTTTACCCATATCGCCGAACTGCGTGCTGAACATCTCCGCGGCGGCGGTGTGTTCGCCGCGCGCGCTGCCGCGCTGCTGCTCGGTGCGATGGGACTCGGTGCGTGGCGTGTCTTGAGGCATGATGCTGGCTCCCGCTCATGTTGTTGGCGAGCAAAGCCCGAACCACCCTCAATCAAGGTAGTATAGTCCTTCCCCGGCGTGCTTGAAGGGGGTGCGCCAAACGGCGACGTCGAGCCGCCGCTTGCGTTGTCTCATTGGACCCGACGAACGCTTTTCGGACAAGACTTAAACCGCAATCATTCGATGCGCGACGATTTCACGCCAAACGACGACGAAATGCCGGCCGGTTCGGCGGCGGCGCCGGCGGCCGAGACTCGGCCGCACGCGACTTCACCGCCCAAATCTTCCGCGCAGGAACCTTCGTCCGACGAGTCTCCTTCAGAGCAGCCTTCGCCGCTCAAGCCATCGTCGCGATCGCTGTTCTGGTCGGTGTTTCCGTCGGTCATGCTGCCGATGTTTCTGGCGGTCGCCGATCAGACCATCGTCGCCACGGCGTTGCCGGCGATCGCCTCGGATGTCGGCGAGGTCGAGCGCATTTCCTGGGTGGTGGTGTCGTATCTGATCGCCAACACCATCGCCGCGCCGGTCTATGGCCGGCTCGGCGATTCGTTCGGCCGGCGTGCCATGATCCTTGCCGCGCTCGCCTTGTTCATGGCCGGATCGGTGCTGTGCGCGCTGGCCCCCAACATCGAATTCCTCACCGTCGCGCGGGTCCTGCAAGGCTTCGGCGGCGGCGGATTGATGACATTGTCGCAGGCGTTGGTCGGCGAGACCATCCCGCCGCGCGAGCGCGGCCGCTTTCAAGGCTACCTCGCGGCGGTGTCGGTCGCGTCCAGCACGTTCGGTCCGGTCGCCGGCGGCTATCTCACCCAGGCTTTCGGCTGGCGCTCGATCTTTCTGGTCAACGTGCCGCTCGGGCTTGTTGCGGTTGTTCTGGTGTTGCGGCTCAAGACCCGGCCCGGCGACTGGCGGCGGACCAGTTTCGATGCGCCCGGCCTGTTGTTGTTCACGCTGTTCGTCAGCCCGGTGATCCTGGCGCTCGAACAGGTGCAGCGCATGGCGCCGGATACGCTGCCGATCATCGCCGGCTTGTCGGCGTTCGGATTGCTGTCGCTCGTGGCGCTGATCTGGCAGGAACGGCACGCGGTCTCGCCGCTCATTCCGCCCACGCTGTTCCGCGAGCCGTCGGTCTGGCGCGCGGACGGTTTGGCGGCCTGTCACGGCGCGGCGTTGGTATCGATAGTCACATTCCTGCCGATCTATCTGCGCGCGGTACGCGGCGCGTCGCCGGCCGAGACCGGCCTTTTGATGCTGCCGCTGATGTTCGGCATCGGCATCGGCTCGCTGGTCACCGGCCAATTGGTGACGCGGACCGGCCGCACGGCGGTGTTTCCGTCCTATGGCCTCGTAGGAGCGACCGCGGGTTTGTTGTTCCTGGCTTTCTGGCTGCCGCGTTTGAGCCTCACCGCGCTGCCTTGGGCCTTTGGCGCAACCGCATGCTTCATGGGCACGGTGATGGGCGTAGTCCAGGTCACGATCCAAGCCGTCGCCGGGCAGCGCATGCTCGGCACCGGCGCGGCGATGGTGCAGTTCTCCCGCTCGGTCGGCGCTGCCTTCGGCACCGCGACTGTTGCCGCGGTGGTGTTTTCCATTATCGCGGCGAGCGACCCGGAGACCGCAAGACTGTTCGGCTCCATGATCGACCGTGGACCGGATGCCATTGCGGCGCTGCCAGCGGCGCGTCAGGCGATGATCCAGAGCGAGATCGGCGAAGCGTTCCGCGCCGCCTTTGTCACCATCGCGGCATTCACCAGCATCGGCGCGTGGCTCGCTTTCTCAATGCCGCTGCGGCGCGTGTGATAATTCGAAGGAAGACAGCCTCGTGACCAAAATCCTGCTGATCCGTCATGGTCACGTCGAAGGCATCAAGCCGGAGCGGTTCCGCGGCCGCGCCCCGCTGCCGCTCACCGCACTAGGACGCGCCGAAGCCGCAGCGGTCGCCCGGCGCATCGCGCGAACCTGGACACCGACCAGCATCTATACCAGCCCGATGGGCCGAACCGTCGAGACGGCGGCCATCATCGCATCGGCTTGCGGCGTCGCAGCCCCCGAAGTTTGCGCCGACCTCAATGACATCGATTACGGCGCCTGGCAGTTCGAAACCTTCACCGACGCCAAAGCGGAGAACCCTGAATTGTTCGTGGCATGGTTTGCGACGCCGCAGCTTGTTCGTTTCCCGAACGGGGAGTCGCTGCAAGATCTCGGAGCGCGGGCGGCTAATGCGTTGCGACTCGTGCTGGCGCGGCATCCGGCCGACACGGTCGTCGTGGTCAGCCACGACAGCTTCAACCGCGTTTTGCTGATGCAGTGCCTCGATCTGCCGCTGTCGGCGTACTGGCGCCTGGCGCAGAGCCCTTGCTGCATCAACGAAATCGATATCGCCGACGGCAAGGCGCGCATCCAGCGCCTCAACGAGACAGGGCACCTGGATGGAGTGTCGGCGTAACGCGGGGCTACGTGCTGCGGCTGCCGTCCTCCAGCGGAATCCAAACCTCGACGCGTTCGATGGCCACAACGCCTTGTTGGTCAGCATGACGACGCCGCCGCTTGGTATTCGGTTTCGATCTGCCGCTGAGACTATGGAATTCCGGCGCCGCCCGCTTGATCCAAATTGCGGCCACTGGAACTTGGACAGTTGGAGCGTGATATGCGTTGACCCGATTGCAAAGCGGACTAGTGTTCAAGCCGCGCTTTGTGAAGGAAGCCACAAAAATCCACCGGGAGGTTCACATGCCCAAGGTGAAGGCCAACGGCATCACCATGAACTACGAGCAACAGGGGACGGGCGAGCCGCTCGTCCTCATCCCTTATCTCGCCGCCGACAACGCCTGCTATGCTTTTCAGGTCGGCGAATACGCCAAGCACTTCACCTGCATCTCGGTCGACCCGCGCGGCGCCGGCGAGACCGACAAGCCGCCCGGCACCTATTCGATCGAATTGTTCGCCGACGACGTCGCCGCCTTCATGCAGGCGATCGGGGTGGAGCGCGCGCATGTGACCGGCTTGTCGCTCGGCGCAGCGACCGGGCTGTGGCTCGCCGGCAAATATCCGCAGCGCGTCAAATCGCTGTCGCTGCACAGCGGCTGGACCAAGTCGGACCCGTTTCTCAAGGTGGTGGTGGAAGGCTGGCGGACCATCGCCAAGGGGCTCGGCAATGTCACCGACATGATCATCGCGGGCATCTTCCCGTGGTGCTTCACGCCGGAGCTTTACGCGGCCAAGCCCGATTATATCGACCAGTTGGCAGCGTTCGTGCGCGGCCGGCCGAAGCAGCCGCTCGACGCCTTCATCAGCCAGTCAGGCGCGGTAATCAGCCACGACGCGGTGTCGCAACTCGGCAACATCAAGGCGCCGACCCAGATCACCTTCGGCCGCCACGACATGGTGACCTCGACCCGTTTCGCCGACGCCATGAAGAACGGCATCAAGGGCAGCGAGCTAACGATCTTCGAGGGCTGCGCGCATGCGCCGATCTACGAAAACGTCGCCGAGTTCAACGAGAAGAGCCTGGCCTTCCTCAAACGCCATGCTGGCTGAGCCGTTCTGAGCTTCGGCAGGTGCAGGAAACGGGTGGGCCGTAAGGCCGCGGCGACGTAGCACCGCGTTTGTCGGGCTTGCGGCGGGCGCGGAACGCCCGCGTGCGACCCCGCGACGGAGGCGAAGCCATGAATGTCGTCACCAAGATCGCCGCGGCCGGCACAAAATCGATTGAAGGACGCGTCGGGCGCCACGATTGGCTCGCCGCACGCGCCGAACTCGACGAGTTCGGCTGCGCCGTCCTCAAGGCATTGCTGACGCCGGATGAATGTCAAAGCATCGCGACGCTCTATCCGCAGGAACAGCATTTCCGTAGCCACATTCACATGGCCCGGCACGGCTTCGGCAAAGGCGAATACCGCTATCTCAAATATCCCCTGCCCTCGCCGATCGCGGAGCTGCGCACCGCGCTCTACCCGCAGATCGCGCCGTTCGCCAACGCGTGGAACGAGCGCATGAATGTCGCGACGCGCTATCCGAAAACGCACGCCGAGTATCTTGCCAAATGCCACGCCGCCGGGCAGGTCCGCCCGACGCCGTTGCTCCTGCAATACGGCCCTGGCGACTACAATTGCCTGCACCAGGATCTGTATGGCGAACTCGCCTTCCCGCTGCAGGTCGCCGTTCTGCTGTCGGCGCCGAACCGCGATTTCACCGGCGGCGAATTCGTGCTGACGGAGCGGCGGCCGCGCATGCAGAGCCGCGTCGAAGTGGTTGCCCTCGAACAGGGCGATGCGGTGATCTTCGCGGTTCACCATCGCCCGGTACAGGGCACCAAGGGCGTCTATCGGGTCGATTTGCGCCATGGCGTCAGCCGCGTCCGCTCGGGGCAGCGCCATACGCTTGGCATCATCTTCCACGACGCGAAGTAAGGCTTCGCCGCCGGCCGCCGCGCGGTCGGGTAGCGCGGCGTCAGCCATACCGCTATAGCTGCGGCGAGCTTATCGACCGCAGGCTTTTCGACATGGCGAAAAAAGCAAAACAGGCCGCCGCGCCGCAAATCGGGCGCGCCATCATCACCATCATCGGTTCCGATCGGGTCGGCATCATTGCCGGGATTGCCAACGTTCTGGCCGACGCCAACGTCAATATTCTCGACATCAGCCAATCGGTGATCCGCGAGTTCTTCACCATGATCATGATGGTCGATCTCGCCGGCTCGGCGATTTCGTTTCATGCGCTCCGCGAAAAGCTTCAGCGCACGGGACTGGAGCTTGCGGTACGGGTCGAGATTCAGCGCGAGGAGATCTTCAAGGCGATGCACCGGGTTTGAGCATGATCCGGAAAAGTGGAAGCCGGTTTTCCGAAAAGATCATGCTCACCAAAAATCCAGCCCCGCTGCCGTCATAGAGGACGGGTTTAGCCATGCGCCATCTCAATTTCTCCGGCGAGGAAATCCTCGAAACCATCACCATGGTGCGGACCGAGCAGCTCGATATCCGCACCATCACCGTCGGCATCAGCCTTCTCGATTGCGTCAGCGACAGTTGCGACGGCCTGTGCCGCAACGTCTACGACAAGGTCAAGCGGGTAGCGCGCAAGCTGCGGCGCGTCAGCGCCGACATCGCGCAGGAATTCGGGCTGCCAATCATCAATAACCGCATCGCCGTAACGCCGGTCTCGCTGATCGCTGGCCGTTCCGGCCCGGATGAATTGTTGCGGGTGGCGCAAACGCTCGATCGCGCCGCGCACGACGTCGATGTCGATTTCATCGGCGGCTTTTCCGCCCATGTCGAAAAGGGCATGACGACGATCGACGCCAATCTGTTTGCCGCGATCCCGCAAGCGCTCGCGGCGACCAAACGGGTCTGCGCCTCGGTCAATGTCGGCTCGACCCGCGCCGGCCTGAACATGGACGCGATCGCCTCGATGGGCGGCATCATCAAGCGCACTGCCGAATTGACCGCCAACGACAGCTCGATCGGCTGCGCCAAGCTGGTGGTGTTCTGCAATGCGGTCGAGGACAATCCGTTCATGGCCGGCGCGTTTCATGGCGCCAGCGAGCCCGAGTGCACGGTCAATGTCGGCGTCAGCGGCCCGGGCGTGGTGCTGCGCGCCATCAAGGCGGCGGGCGACGCCGATTTCGGCACCCTCGCCTCGGTCATCCGCAGCACCGCGTTCAAGATCACGCGCGCCGGTGAGCTGGTCGGGCGCACCGCCGCGAACCGGCTCGGACTGCCGTTTGGAATTGTTGATCTGTCGCTGGCGCCGACGCCGGCCGAGGGCGACAGCGTCGCGCGCATCCTGGAAGAGATCGGCCTCGACAGCGTCGGTACCCACGGCTCGACCGCGGCGCTGGCGCTGCTCAACGACGCGGTGAAGAAAGGCGGCGCCATGGCGTCGAGCTATGTCGGCGGATTGTCCGGCGCCTTCATCCCGCTGTCGGAAGACGCCGGCATGATCGAAGCCGCCGAGCACGGCTTCATCACTATCGACAAGCTCGAAGCCATGACCGCGGTCTGTTCGGTCGGGCTCGACATGATCGCCATTCCGGGCGACACGCCGGCAGAAACTATCGCCGCGATCATCGCCGACGAAGCCGCCATCGGCATGATCAACAAAAAGACTACCGCGGTGCGGCTGATCCCGGCGGCCGGCAAGAAAGTCGGCGACTGGGTCGATTTCGGCGGCCTCCTCGGCCGCGCGCCGGTCGTCCCGGTCAACACGCGCTCCTCGCGCCGCATGATCGCGCGCGGCGGGCGCATCCCCGCGCCGCTCCAGGCGCTGATTAATTGATCTGTGACTCGTCATGCCCGGCCACGACGGATCGGGTGCGAGAGCCGTGATCACCCCGGCGGCTTGTGGGACAGCCAGCGGCCCGCCTCGGCGGCCGCAAAAAAGTCGGCGAGGGCGGCGTTCATGGTCGCCGGCTCTTCGCTCGTGATGTTGTGGCCGGAGCGCGGAACCACCAGCAAGCCCGCGGTCGGCACCTTTTGCTTGAGGAACACGCTGCCCTCGATGCAGGTGTCGTCCTCGTCGCCGACGATGACCAGAAGCGGCACCGCGAAGCGTTTCAGATCGGCCTCAAGATCCCAGAGCGTCGGCCGCTTGGCCTGCAGCATCGACATGGTGAGCGCGTGGCCGAGCGCCGAATGCTCGCCGAGCATGCGGGCGAATTCGGCGAAGCCGCGCGGGTCCTTGTATTTGTGCGTCCGGCGCGCCGGCGCGTCCGCGTAGATCGCCGCCGCGGTTTTGATGTCATTGTCGGTGAAGAGCTTGGCGTTCTCGGCCGCGACCTTGCGCATCGCCTCGCGCGCCGCGGGACCCGCGACCGAGCCCCAGCCGCAACCGGCCGCGGTCACGGAAATGCAGCGCTCGGGGTGGCGGATGCCGATGTGGAGTGCCGTGTAGGCGCCCATGGAATGGCCGACGATATGCGCTTTGCCGATGCTGAGCTCATCCATGATCGCGACCACATCGCCGCGTGCGATGTCCTGGCCGTAGCGCGACGGATCGCTCGGCACGTCCGAAGGCGGATAGCCGCGCGCGGAAAAAGTGACGCAGCGATGCGAGCGCGAGAACGCACGCATCTGCGGCTCCCAGGTGCGGTAGTCGCCGGCGAATTCGTGGACGAAAACCACCGGCGTGCCGGCGCCGGCTTCTTCGTAGTGAAGCGCCGTGCCGTCCACGCTTTTGATCTTGGGCATGCAATCTCTCGCCGTCGGCTGACGTAACAGTGTTTGGCCTAGTAGTCACTGTCATTGCCGCCTGATTCAACCCCCGGGGAAGATAGAACCGTGGGCGCAGAAAGAAGCGCTGGACGACGAGCTTCGTCCCTTCTCCCCGCAGGGGAGAAGGACAGGATGAGGGGGTACTGACTAAGAGTATTGCTGCGGAGGCCGCCCCCCTCACCCCACCCTCTCCCCTGCGGGGAGAGGGAGTCGAACGCCGCACATATATCGCTGATCAGTGATTCCGCGAGTGCTGGGCGGCTTGCCGGATTTCGGCGACCTGCGTTACCGGCCCGGGCAATTGGCCGCCATCAAGATCGTAGCCGACGGCGCGCAGGACGCCGCTCGCCGGATTGATCGCGACCGCGAGCCGCGTGTACGGATTGAGCACCGGCTGGCGCACCCAGTCGAACGGGCCGCCCGCCGGCGAGCCGTTCCACGCGGCGAGCGACTCGCGGCGCGCGCGGCTCACATCCGCCGCCTCCTGGAAGGAGCACACCAGAAATCGGCGGGTGCCGATCCGACCTTCCCAGCCCGGCCGGCGCGGCACCCAGTCGTTGGCGGCGCTGGTCTCGTCGCCGCGCGTAATAAAATCGTCTTCGGTGCGCTCGATCACGCACCGCTCGCCGGCGGCGCAGCCGACCAGCGTGTAGATGACCGAGCGCGACAGCGGCGTTGTTTCCAGCATCCGCCGCGCGGTCTCATAGTCGGCGCAGACCTCGAACACCTGACGCAGCAATTGATCCGGCGGCATGCGGCCGTCGCCTGACCAGACCGTCACCGCGTTGGCGGCGAAGTCGTAGGGCCGGAGCCACCGGTGGCGCGTCCGCCGCCACATCGGCGCCTGGTTGATGCAGGCGGCAAAGCGCTGCGGCGCCATCGCGGTGAGGACGCCGACATAGCCGGGCCAGGTGACGCTGACAAAGTCGCCGGCATCGCCGCTCATATGCGCAAGCTCGGTATGGCGGCCGAGGCCATGGAACGGCCAATCGAGCGTGCGCAACAGCCACGGCGAGCCGTCCTGCTCGCAAGCCAGCGACGTGCAGCCCCATTGCATCGAGGCGTTGAGAAGCCAGACGCCGGAAATGTCGAGCGCGTCGGCGATGTGCTCGATCTCGTGCACATAAGGCGAGCAGGAGCGCATCAGCCAGCGCTGCGAAATCCGGTCGAGCGACGGCACCAGCGGCTGCACCGGGCGTGGAAAAATGCCCAGACAGGCATCGCGTAGCGCCCGCGCCTTGGCCGGATTTTGCAGCGCATGGCGCGGCGGGCCGCCGTCGCGGACGTCGACCACCGGAATGGCCGGCAAGCCCGACGTCATGGTTATGTCATCTGCCTGCATAGCCGACTCATACCGGAACTTTCCGGCGCCTCCATGTCGCTACGATGGCGAAGCGTCGAGCGCGGCCGGTCGTCGCCCTTGCCGCCGTGAAAAACCTCGGTAATGCTGGCGCCCCGCGCGTCTTGGACCCAATGACCACCCCGTTGCGCGGCAACGTGGCCCCCGATTGTGAAAGTGAAAAGCAATGACCATCAGTAAAAGCTTACCCAAACGTTTCCTCGGCTCTTCCGGCATCGAAGTGTCGGCGATCGGGCTCGGCTGCATGTCGTTGTCCGGCGTGTACGGCAAGAGCAACGACGACGACGGCATCACGCTCATTCACGCGGCGCTGGATTGCGGCATCACCTTGCTCGACACTTCCGACATGTACGGCTTCGGCCATAACGAGGAGCTGGTCGGCAAGGCCATCAAGGGCCGGCGCGACGACGTGGTGCTGGCCACCAAATTCGGTAATCTCGGCGGCGGCGGCAGCAAGATCGCCGACGGCCGGCCCGAATATGTCGTCAGCTCCTGCGAGAAGAGCCTCCAGCGGCTCGGCGTCGAGGTGATCGATCTTTATTATCAGCATCGGGTCGATCCGACCGTTCCGGTCGAAGACACCTTCGGCGCCATGGCGCGGCTGGTCGAGCAAGGCAAGGTCCGCACGCTCGGCATCAGCGAGGCGCGCCCGGAGACGATCCGCCGTGCGCATGCGGTCCACCCGCTCGCCGCCGTGCAGAACGAGTTTTCGCTGCTCTACCGCACCGAGGCCGAAGAAACGCTGAGCACGACGCGTGAGCTCGAGATCAGCTTCGTCGCCTATTCGCCGCTCGGCCGCGGGCTGTTGACCGGCGCCGTCGAGAATCCAGGCGACCTGATCGAGACCGACGCGCGCCGCCGCCACCCGCGCTTTGCGCCGGAGAATCTCAGCCACAACGTTGCGCTGGTGCAGCGCATCCAGGAAATCGCGCGCGCCAAGAAGTGTACACCGGGACAGCTGGCGTTGGCGTGGCTGTTGGCACAGGGCGAGGACATCATTCCGATTCCGGGCACCAAGCGCAAAGAGCGGCTCATCGAGAATATTGGTGCGCTCTCGATCCAACTGAGCGACGACGAGATGGCGCAAATCTCCGACGCCATCCCGGTGGGTGCCGCTGCCGGCTTGCGCTATCCTGAGCCGCTGATGAAAAGTCTATATCTCTGAACGCGTGCTTGCTCTGAGGGAAATCATGGAAACGATGAAACTCGGCCGGACCGGACCGCCGGTCGGCGTTTTGGGCCTTGGCTGCATGGGGATGTCGCCCGGCGTTTATGGGGCGGCGGACGAAGCCGAAAGCATCGCCACGATCCGAGCGGCGGTGGACGCCGGCGTCTCGCTGATCGATACCGGCGACTTCTACGGCATGGGCCACAACGAGATGCTGATCCGCCGGGCGCTCGAGGGCACACCGCGCGACCGCGTCGTCATCTCGGTGAAGTTCGGCGCGCTGCGCGATCCGGCCGGCGCGTTCAGCGGCGTCGACTGCCGGCCCGCGGCGGTGAAAAACTTTGTAGCGTACACGCTGCGCCGCCTTGGCACCGACTATATCGATATCTACCGCCCTGCCCGGCTCGATCCGGCGGTGCCGATTGAAGACACGATCGGCGCCATCGCCGACATGATCCGCGCCGGTTATGTGCGCCATGTCGGCCTTTCGGAAGTCGGCGCCGACACTATCCGCCGCGCGCACACGGTGCATCCGGTCGCCGATCTGCAGATCGAATATTCGCTGATGAGCCGCGGCATCGAGCAGAAGATCTTGCCGACCACGCGCGAGCTCGGCATCGGCATCACGGCTTATGGTGTCCTCTCGCGCGGCTTGCTCAGCGGCCGCCTGCCGGCGGCAGGTAGCAAAGGCGACCTCCGCGTTGTGCGTATGCCGCGCTTCCAGCAAGGCAATGTCGAGCAGAACATGCGTCTGGTCGAAGCGCTCCGCCAGATCGGCGACGAGAAAGGCGCGACCCCGGCGCAACTCGCGCTGGCGTGGGTGCGCTCGCGCGGCAACGACATCCTGCCGGTGATCGGCGCCCGCCGCCGCGAACAACTCAAAGAATCGCTCGGCGCGCTCGACCTGAAACTCTCCGCCGCCGATCTCGCGCGCATCGACGCGGCAGTATCTCCCGAGCTCACCGCCGGCACCCGCTACGACGCGCCGCAGATGGCGCATCTCGACAGCGAGGCGCATGCGTAACGACGCGCTTGATCCTCGCCGTTTTTCCTTGGGATAATCGTAAGCGACCGGCCGCGACAGACGGCCGGCGGATGACGGGGGAGGAACGCGGTGTCGGATTTTGACTATATCGTCGTCGGGGCGGGCTCGGCCGGCTGCGCCATCGCAGCGCGGCTGTCTGAAGATCCCTCGGTCAGCGTGCTTCTCCTGGAAGCCGGTGGCAACGACGATGACGAGCGAATTTCGGCGCCGCATCGCGCCTGGGAATTGTGGAGCACGCCGTTCGATTGGGCCTACACGACGGCGCCGCAGGCCGCCGCCCTCAACCGGCCGCTTTACTGGCCGCGCGGCAAAGTTCTGGGCGGATCGAGCTGTCTCAACGCTACTATTTATATACGCGGCGCGCCGGCGGACTTCGATCACTGGGCCTATCTCGGCAACGCCGGCTGGGATTACGAAAGTGTTCTGCCCTACTTCAAGAAATCCGAGAACTATTACGGCGGTGCGTCGCCCTATCACGGCGTGGACGGACCGCTTTCGGTGTCGCGCCACACCGCGCCGAACCCGCTGACCGATGTCTTCATCGAGGCCGCGGTTGGCGCCGGCCATCCAATCAACCATGATTTCTCCGGCCCCGAACTCCTCGGCGTCGGCTACGCCGACACCACGACAACGCCGGACGGCAAGCGCTGCAGCGCGGCCGTGGCGTTCCTCAAGCCGGCGCACAACCGACGCAATCTAACGGTTCAAACCGGCGCCCACAGCCATCGCCTCTTGATCGAGCGTGGCCAGTGCTGCGGCGTCGTCTATGAGCGCGCCGGCAAGCTCGATACCGCACGCGCGGGGCGCGAAGTCATTGTCAGCGCCGGCGCCATCGGCTCGCCGCATCTCTTGCTGCTCTCCGGCATCGGCCCGGCGGACGATCTGAAAAAGCTCGGCATCGCCGTCAACGCCGACCTGCCCGGCGTCGGAACGAACCTGCACGATCATCTTCTGAGCTTCGTCATCCACGAGGCGAGCCGGGAGATTCCGGCGGCGAAGCACAACGTGCTGGAGGCGCATCTGTTCGCCAAAAGCGATCCGCGGCTGCCGGCGCCCGACCATCAGCCGCTGTTCATGTGCAACGCGCCGCCGAAACACGGGCTCGATATTCCGCCGAACTCGTATGCGACGGCGCCGGGCATCATTCGCCCGGTCTCACGCGGCGAACTGAAACTCACCGCCGACGACCCGAAGGCGCCGCTGCATATCGACCCGCGCTATCTGAGCGAACCGGCCGACCTCAGCGCGCTCCTTCACTCGCTCGAAGTCGCGATCGAAATCATGGAAAGCCCGGCCTTCGCCAAATGGCGCAAGCGCTCGGTCTGGCCGAAAGCCAAGACAAAGGCCGAGCGCGTACAATGGCTGCGCGAAACCTGCGAGTCGTACCATCACCAGGCCGGCACCTGCAGGATGGGGATCGACGCCATGAGCGTGGTCGATCCGACGCTGCGCGTCTACGGCATCGACGGGCTTCGCGTCGCCGATGCCTCGATCATGCCGGCGGTGGTCAGCGGCAACACCAACGCCGCCTCGATCATGATCGGCGAGAAGGCCGCCGACCTGGTTCGCGGAATCGATGCAGCCGCTGCGAAACGCGCGGCCTGAAAAATCCCAGCAATTGCTTTATAACGGATTGGCCGCGCTAATTTCATGGTGAGCAATGTCGATTCAACCGATTGAAAATGACGAAGCCGTTGTACAGACGCCGTTGCTGTTCGACCCGATCTCCTTTCGCAATATGACCCTGCGTAACCGTATCGTCGTCTCGCCGATGGCGATGTACTCGTCGCACGACGGCTTCGCCGATGACTTTCATCTCGTGCATCTCGGGCGTTTTGCGCTCGGCGGCGCCGGCCTGATTTTCATCGAGGCGACCGCGATTACCGCGCAGGGGCGGATCACGTCCGGCTGCAACGGGCTGTGGCTCGATGCCCAGGTGCCGCAACTCAAACGCATCACCGATTTCCTGCATCGCTTCGGCAGCGCCGCCGGCATGCAATTGGCGCACTCTGGCTGGAAGGGCTCGACACGGCGGCCGTGGCACGGCGGCACGCGGCTCGACGCGGAGGACATGAGCCTGCGCGCCGAACAAGCCTGGCCGATCGTTTCCGTTGGCGATGAGTCGTTCGACGGCCTTGAGCCCGGCCCAACGGCGCTGACCGAGGGCGACCTCGTGGCGCTGCTCGACCAATACCGGGCGGCGACGCGGCGCGTCATCGCCGCCGGTTTTGACGTGCTCGAAATCCACGCCGCGCACGGCTATCTGCTGCATTCGTTCCTGTCGCCGATCTCCAACAGGCGAAACGATCGTTATGGCGGCAGCATCGAGGGCCGGATGCGCTTTCCGCTGAGCGTCGTCGAGGCGGTGCGCGCCGAATGGCCGGCGGATAAGCCGCTATTTGTCCGGATTTCGGCGGTCGACGGCGTCGACGTCGGCTGGACCATCAAGGACTCCGTGACGTTTGCCAGGGCGCTCGCGGCGCGCGGCGTCGATCTTGTCGACTGCTCGACCGGCGGCATGAAATTGCCGCGCGACAAGAACCTGGTGGCGCGGACGCCGGGCTTTCAGGTGCCGTTCGCCGCGCGCATCCGGAGAGAAGCGCAGATCGCGACCATGGCGGTCGGCCTGATCCTCGAGCCGAAACAGGCCGAGGCGATCCTTGAAGCCGGCGAAGCGGATCTGGTGGCATTCGCGCGCGAAATGCTGGCCAACCCCAACTTTGCGGCGCAGGCCGCGCTGGAGCTGGAAGGCGCGGCTGGCTGGGACTTGTGGTCGGACCGCTATCGCTACTGGCTCGAACGCCGCGCCAAGACGCTCAAGCGCGAACGGCGCCCTTAGACGCTTGCGGCAACGAATGGCGAGATCGCGACGCCACCGACGAGTGGTTCACGCCGCGCATTCATAAATGCGTACGCAGACGTCCGGTTAGGTGGACATGGCTCAGGCTGCGGCACAGGTCCGCAAAAATGACGCAGTTGTGTATGAAAGTTAAGTGTTGGTCTGGAACCAAAAAATTACGCGGTCGTTTGGAACTTAGTTGTCGAAGCCTGCGGGGGATCGGCGATGACGGGCTTTCGCCTTGGGCCGTTGTTTGCGTCTGCTGCCATTATCGTACTTTTGTTAGCCGCCACCGCGGATAAGCGTGTCCGGCCGGTGAGCCGCGCGGAAGACGGTGGAACAATTGCCGCTGCGGCGGCGACTGTTGCGGCAAAGAAAAACGAACCCGCCGCGATCGAAGGGGATGAGGTCCCGGTACCTGCCGCAGCCGCTCCTGATGCTGTCACTCCGAAGCCCGCCGTCGTGGTCGACGCCGATGCTGCCGTTGGAGAAAAGTTGCGGGAGCTTGCCGGTGGCAAATTCGACCGCGTCATCGGTGGAAAAAAGGAGAGGGCCGCCTTCGACGCTTTTTATTCAAATCGCGACTACGCGCCGCTGTGGATTTCGGACGGCAATCCTAACGCGCGCGCAAAGGCCGCGATCGCCTATCTCGGTCGAGTTGAGGCCGATGGTCTCGAACCGGCAGATTACCCGGTGCCTGATTTCAGCACGCTTGTTGATCCGGCCGCGCTAGCCGAAGCCGAAATCCGATTGACAATGTCGGTCGTCACCTACGTGCGCCACGCGCAGTTGGGACGGGTGCACTGGTCGCGAGTCAGTGGCGATATCTTCTACACACAGAAGCAGCCTGCGCCGGCCGAAATCCTCGGCAAAATAGCGGAAGCCAGAGACGTCGGCGAAGCGTTGGATGCGTACGAACCGCGCGCGCCAGCCTATTTGGCGCTCAAGGCCAAGTTGGCCGAGCTGCGCGCCGGCAAGGAGCAATCTGCCAAGGTTGTCATTCCGAACGGGCCGGTGCTCAAGGTCGGCATGCAGGACGAGCGGGTGCCACACCTGCGCGAGCGGCTCGGCATCGACGGCGACAGCATGACTTTTGACAAAGTGCTCGCCGATGCGTTGAAGAAGTTCCAACAGGAACACGAGTTGAAGCCTAGTGGCCTCCTCACACAGCAAGCGGTCGAAGCGCTCAATAGCCATCAACCCGATCGACCGATTGATACAATCATCGTCAACATGGAGCGCTGGCGATGGATGCCGCACGATCTCGGCGATGATTATGTCATCGTCAATCTTCCCGACTACACGCTGCGCGTCTTCCAGCATGATCGACAGCTCTGGATGACTAAGATCGTCATTGGCGCGCCAAGCATGCCGACACCTATCACCACGGCGGAAATGAAATACATCACCGTCAACCCAACCTGGAACGTGCCAACTTCAATCGTGACCAGAGAGTACTTGCCGGCACTCCAGCAGGATCCGACAGTGCTGGAACGCATGGGGCTCAGGGTCAGTACTAATCCGGATGGCACGCTTCACATTTCTCAGCCGCCCGGAGACCACAATGCGCTGGGCCGGCTGCGCTTCAACTTCCCCAACAAATTCCTGGTCTATCAGCACGACACGCCGGACAAAAATCTGTTTGCCCTAGAGAAGCGGGCGTTGAGCCACGGCTGCATGCGGGTCCAGGATCCGGCGAAATATGCGGAAGTGCTGCTGTCAATCGTGCGTCCGGGCGAAGGTTATACTGAGGATCGCATTCTCAAAATGTTCGGCCAAGGTGAAATGGATATTCAGTTTCCTAAATCTCTGCCGGTCCATCTCACTTACCAGACTGCGTTTGTGGACGAGAATGGCAAACTCGAATTTCGCGAGGACATCTACGGCCGCGACAAGGCTTTGCTCGCTATCTTGAATGGCGGCGGTCGCGAGGCTGCCGACATTCCCATCGCGCGCAAAGACGACATGGCGCGCCGACAGGCTCTCGCGATGTCTGATCAATTTTGGGGGGGCTTCTTCGAGCGGTCGTTCGGCGGCTCGTTCTCGGAATCGCGACCGATCCCGCCTAGACCGTTGGGCCGATCGAGATCGCAATACCAGTAACTTCTAATCATGAAAAGCGGCCGGCCCACGCCGTTGCTGCTCGCCTGGCTCCGCCCAGCTTTAGCCCTTCCTCGTTGGCCGATGTCTGCTATTGGTCATCGCCACGCAAACGCAAGCAAACGTCAATGCCGGGATGAGATGACAAACGGGCCATGGTCAGGGGTGCAGCATTGATCCGCGCCACGCTCTTGCGTGTAGTTGTGGTATCCGCGGCTTTCATTTGCTTTTTGCTGCCGGTCCGATGCCTCGGCGAAGACAGCAATCGGTTGCCGGAAAAGGCAACAAAGGAGCTGCCGCCCGAGTTGCTCTCGCTGCTCAATCAAAAGCATATGCCAAAGCATTCGCGGATCCTCGTGCGAATTTTCAAGGAAGAAGCAGAACTCGAAGTCTGGAAGCAGGACGCCACCGGCCACTTTCAGCTTCTCAAGATCTATCCGATCTGTCGGTGGTCGGGCGATCTTGGGCCGAAAATGCACGAGGGCGATCGTCAGACTCCAGAGGGCTTCTACACAATTACGCCGGAGTTGATGAATCCGAATTCTAACTTCTATCTTGCGATCAACATCGGCTTTCCCAACGCCTTCGACAAGTCGAACAGCCGCCACGGCACCTTTCTCATGATTCACGGTGATTGCTCGTCGAGCGGCTGCTATGCAATGACCGACGAGCAGATCGGCGAGATCTACGCGCTGGCGCGCGACTCGCTCCTCGGCGGGCGGCCGTCATTTCAGGTCCAAGCCTATCCGTTCCGCTTGACACCTGCGAACTTGGCGCTGCATCGAACCAATCCGCACATCGCATTTTGGAAGATGCTCAAGGTTGGGAACGATCATTTCGAGGCCACGCATCTCGAACCCAGGGTGGACGTGTGCGATCGCCGTTATGTGTTCGATTCGCAACAGCCCCCAAACTCGCCGAACCCGCTTGTATTCGATGCGATCGGTCAATGCCCCGCCTTTGTCGTCGATCCGAAAATCGCTCGGGCGGCGCGGGCGAAACAACGCGCCGACGAGATCGAATATACACAATTGCTAAAAAACAACGTGTCAGTCGCCCCAATCCACAGCGGACTCGACGGCGGAATGAATGAGGTTTTTCATGCGCAGTTTCCGAGCATAATAGTGCCACTGGCGATAGTGTTGCCGCCTGGGTCCGGTCCAGAACTGCCGCAACTGCCGCCCGTCCCGTGGACCGACCACGATGGCTCGTTGGCAAATAGATATTTCGGCGCCATGCTCGGATTGAAGCCCATCTCACAGACGCAAATCGTCTCAACCAATTCAACCACCCAGGAACACGGCGCGGAACTAAGAACAACGGGATCGAATGCCATCGCGACACCAAAGCCCACGCCGCAGATTGAGACCGTCGTCGTTCCAAAACTTAAGTCCGGTGAGCCGCGCGAGAACGAATAGCCCGAGAACAAAGCTTCACAATTCGTTGGATACACGACTTAGATGACCACATGCTCGCGGGTGATGATAATCGGCAGGTGGCCGTCGGGCAGGAAATTCGGTTCGTCGGCGCGGGTCGCGGAATATTCGGGCGTTGCTGTGCCGCGTTTCATATCGGCGGTCGAGGCGAACCAGGTGATCGCCAATCCGTCGTAAAGCGGCGGCGCTTTCTTGCCGTATTCGCTCATCGCCAAGTGGTTCTGCTCGTAGCGGTGCAGCACTGGAATGGTGGCGGCGAGTGGTCCATGGGCATTGCGCCAATACGTGCGGAATGGCTCGACCGCCATGCCCGGCCGCCGGTTGACGAACTCGATATTCTTCACCGCATTGTCCGGAACGGCGCCGTCCTTGATCACATGCACGTCGACCGGCATCACCACGGTGCGCGAGCGGTCGAGGAACGTCGCTTCGTCCGCGCGCGCCGCGGCGAATTCCGGCGAGTGGAGGTAGTCGTCATACGCTGCCGTCGAATCGAACCACATCTCGCTGGTGGCGTCGAACAAAAGCTCGCCCTTGGCGTAACCTTGCGTGAGCGCGCACGATTGCACATAGCGGCGCAGCCCCGGCCCCGTCGCCGCCAATGGTCCGTATTTGCTCCGCAAGTGGTTCTGAAAATCGTCGACGGTGAGCCCGGCGCGGCGCTTCATCAAGGTGACGATCTTCAGCATGCGGATAGCCCCGGCAGCGGTGCTTTTCGAGACAAACGCATCAGGCTAGCGCAACTCGTCGCGCAGCAGGCGCTTGAGTACCTTGCCTGACGGGTTGCGCGGCAATTGTTCGCGCAAGATCAATTGTTTCGGCACCTTGAAGGCGGCGAGATGCGCCCGGCAATGTTTCGCCAGCGTCTCGTAATCGAGGCTGTGACCGGCATTGAGCGCGACGACAGCGACCGGCCGCTCGCCCCACTTGTCGTCGGGCAGGCCGATGATAGCCGCCTCGCGCACTTGCGGCAGCTGATAGACCACGCGCTCAACTTCGGACGAGGCGATGTTCTCGCCGCCGGAGATAATCATGTCCTTGACGCGGTCGGTCAGGAACAGAAAGCCGTCAGCGTCGAGATAGCCGACGTCGCCGGTGCGAAACCAGTTGCCGTAGAAACTGGCGGCGGTCTTCTTGTCGTCGCGCCAATAGCCGCGGGTGATCTTGGCGCCGCGCAGGCAGATTTCGCCGGTCTGGCCGTTCGGCAAGGTGCGGCCTTCGGCGTCGCGGATCTCCACTTCGACATGCGGCAGCGCGCGGCCGACCGAGCCGATCTTCTCGATCTCGCGGCCCGCCTCCATCAGCGTGTCGCCGCTGCAAGACTCGGTCAGCCCGTAACCATCGATGTAGCGGCCGTTGGTGAAATAGTCGGAGAAGGCCCGAATGCGCAATTCCGGCGTGCGTTCACCGCCGCCGATCGCCCAGCGCAAGCTCGACACGTCAAACTTGGCGCGGTCCGGATGCGCCAGAATGGCGCCGGTCATGACCGGCGCCAGCCAAGCGCAGGTCAGCTTCTCGGCGGCGATCGAAGCCAGCACCGGCTCGACCTCGAAATCGCGGTGAATGTAGAGCATGCCGCCGAGCCAGAGCACGGCCATGCCCGGTAGATCGAACGCGCCGACGTGGTAAAGCGGGCCGGTCACCAGCAGGCGGTCGTTTGCGCTGAGCCCAAGCGCGATGACGTGATCCACACACTTCCAGTAGAAGTTATCGTAGGTGTGCATCACGCCTTTCGGCCGATCGGTGGTGCCGGAGGTATACATCAGGCGGAACAGATCGTCGGGCTTGCGCAGATGCATCGACGCCCGCGCATGCGCGCCGGAAAGTTTCGTGGTGTCGGCCTGCGTCGCAGCGTCCAGCAAGGTCGCGGAGGCAATATTCTTGACCGCGCCGGCAAATTCCGCATCCGCGAACACGAGCTTCGCGCCGGCGTTGCCGGCGATGTATTCGACTTCGTCGGCGGCGAGGCGAAAATTGATCGGCAGGAAAACCGCGCCGAGATGACTGACGGCAGACGCGATTTCCACAAACGCAATCGAGTTCTTCATCATCACCGCGACGACATCGTCCGGCCCGATGCCGCGGGCGGCGAGATAGCCCGCGGTTTTTTCGATCCGCGCCAGCAATTCGGCGAAGCTGACGCGCTGATCTTTGTAGACGATGGCGACGCGCTGCGGCGTCCGCGTCGCGTGGTAGCGAATGAAGGTGGACAGATTCACCATCGGGCTCGGCTCTCCACCACTCAGTAGGAACGCGGCAGTCCAAGATTTTGCTGGGCGATGAAATTGAGGATCATCTGCTCGGAGATCGGCGCAAAGCGGAACAGCCGCGCGTCACGCCACAGCCGTTCCAGATGCGTCTCCCTGGCGAAGCCCATGCCGCCGAGCGTTTGCATCGCATTCTCGATCGCCGTGGAAGCTGCCTGCGAGGCAATCAGCTTGGCGATGTTGGCCTCAGAGCCATACGGCATGCGCTGGTCGAACAGCGCCGCGGCTTTGTAGTTCATCAGCCGCGCGCATTCGGTCTCGGCGAACGATTGCGCCAGAGGAAACTGGATGCCCTGATAGCTGCCGATCGGCTTGTCGCCGAACACGCGCCGCTCGTTGGCATAGGCGACGGCTTGGCGGAGCGCCAGTGTCGCCGCTCCGACCAAACCCGCCGTGGTCACGATGCGCTCGGTGTTGAGAACATCGAGCAATTCGCGCCAGCCCTTGTCGAGGGTGCCGACCAGTTCGCCGCCGTCGATGGCGACGTCCTCGAAAAACACGCTGCATGCCGACAGTGTATTGGTGCCGAGCTTCTCGATCGGCGCGAAGCTCAGTCCCTTGCGCTCGACGTCGATAATGAACATCGACAAGCCGTCGGTACGGCGCTTGGCATCCGCCGCCTTGGTAGTGCGCGCGACCACCAGCATCTTCTGCGCCGACTCAACGCCGGTGATCCAGATCTTGCGGCCATTGAGCTGCCAGCCGTTGCCGTGACGTGTTGCGAAAGATTTTATCTCAAGGCTGTTCGAGCCGGCATCGGGCTCGGTCAGCGCCATGCAGCAATTGATCTCGCCGGAGATCAGCTTGGGCAACAGCTCGGATTTCATCGCCTCGGACCCGAACCGCGCCAGCGACACGCCGCCGAAAATCGGATTGATCATGAACAGCTGGCCGACGGTCGAGCCGCCGCCGCACGCCGCCAGCGTCTCGACGATCAGCGCCATCTCCTGCATGCCGAGTCCGGCACCGCCATATTGTTCGGGCAGCGCGACGCCCGACAGTCCGGCCTCGCAGACCGCGCGCCAGAATTCGGCCGGGAAGCTTTTCTTGGCATCAAGCTCGCGCCAATAGTCGAGCCCGAACCGCTCGCCGACCTTGCGCGCGGTATCGGCAATGAGCTTCTGATCGGCGGACAACAAAAAATCCATAGATTGATACTCAGCTGGCGAGGAGGAGAAGCGGCGTTTCCACGAGGTCGCGAATCCGCTGCAGCAGCCGCTGCGCCGAGGTGGCGTCAAGCTCGGCGGCGCGAAACGTCAGCACGACATTGATGAGTGCAGCGCGAACCGGCCGGCCCTCGGCATCGGGACGAAACGTGTCGCGCGGCGCGCCGACACAGAGCGCGGCCGACCAGCCGTCCGGCGGGTCAGCGGAGAAAAAGGTCAGGCCAGCCAGCGCGGGTTCGATCCACAGTGTGCCGCGTAGCGGAGTGTTGGATGTTGCGGCGGGACGCGCCGCCTGCGCGACGACGCCACTGAGCGTCCGGCAATCGGCGCTCGCGAACACACTGATCGTGCCCCGTTCGCCTTGTCGAACGGCCACGAGCCCAATCACCGGCGGGTTAGGAAAAACATCGGCCGCCTTCGCGGCGGCGAGAATGATGTAATGCGCGAGATCGGCATGCAAATCCGGCAGGTCATTGTTGATCTGGGCGTTGAGTGCGAGAAGCGACGTCGCATCGATCTCGACGCCGGCGCTATGGACGACGGCGCGCACCGCGTCGGTCGCAGGCGGCGCAATCGCCGCACGTCCTACCGCCACGGCCCGTTCAACGTCCACAGCCTTGATGCGGCCTCTTGGGCCGGTGCCGTTGAGGTTGCGAAGATCGATGCCGCCTTGCCGCGCCAGACGCCGAGCAAACGGCGTCGCCAATACGCGGGCGCCCTCGCCTTTCGGCGGCGGCGCGGCCGCCGCTGCCGTCGCGGCAGAAACCGCGCGCGGCAACGCAGTGTCAGCCTGAACTTCCGGTGCATCGAGCGACACTTTGACGTCGCCGACATCCCAGCGGCCGATCGGCGTGCCGACCGGCACTGCGATGCCCTCGGGGACCAACACCTCTTGGAGAATTCCCGGGCCAGGAGCCTCGACGTCGTAGGCGATCTTGTCGGTCTCGACGACCAGGATGATGTCGCCGGCCTGAAAGCGGGTCCCCGGCGCCACGTCCCAGCGCGCGACCGAACCCTCGGTCATCGTCAGGCCGAGCTTGGGCATGACGAAGTCCGTTGTGGCCATTGTCAACACTCGCAAACAAACACGATATCAGCGCCCCGCGAAAGCCGGCGCGCGCTTTTCCAGGAACGCGGTGCAGCCTTCATGCGCGTCGCCGGTATCGAACACCAGGCCGATCATGCTCTGCTCGTAAGGCAGCGCCGCCGACAGCGGCATGTCGGCGCCGTTGGTCAGAGTCCGCTTCAGTAATTTGAGCACCAGCGGGCTCTTGGCTGCGATTTTCACCGCCAGCGCCCGCGCCTCGGCCAGCACGCTCTCTCGCGGCACCACCTTGTTGGCCAGCCCGATGGCGACAGCCTCGGCGGCGGATATCTGCTCGCCGGTAAACATGATCTCCTTGGCGCGGCACGGCGGCACCTGGCGAATGATGCGCTGGGTGCCACCGGCGCCGGGAAACAATCCGAGCGTGATCTCCGGCAAACCGAGGCGCGCAGTCTCGGCGAGAATGCGAATATCTGTCGCGAGCACGAGCTCGGTGCCGCCGCCGAGCGCGTAGCCGTTGACCGCGGCGATGGTCGGCTTGTCGCAAATCTCGATCTTGCGGAACACGCGGTGCACGATCTCGGCGAACTCGCGGTAATGCGCCAGGCCGGTGCGCGAGTTGAGATCGGCGATGTCGCCGCCGGCGACGAAGGCGCGGTCGCCGGCGCCGGTAATGATAATCACCCGGACATCGTCGTCGCGCTCGACCCGCTCGAACGCCGCCTCGAGCTCCAACAGCGTCGGCACGTCCAAAGCGTTGAGCACTTTTGGACGATTGATGGTGATGACCGCGATATGATCGGCGGTTTCTACGACAATGCGTTCGTCCATCCCTGTCTCCCTTTAATCTCGCTCGCGCCAACAGGGCGCACTTTCTTATCAGGCGATCGCCCGCTTGACCGCGGCGATAATCCGTCCGGCGTCGGGCCGGTACCAATCTTCCAACGATTTTGCGAATGGCGGCGGCATGAATGGCGCGCCGACACGGACTAGCGGGCCGTCCAACTCGTCGAATCCCGCGTCGGCAAGGCGAGCGACAATCTCGGCGCCGATGCCGAACGCCTCCACGGCTTCATGACAGACGACCAGGCGATGGGTTCGCGACAGCGATTCCAGCACCGCCGTTTCATCCCATGGCTGCAGACTCCGCAGATCGATCACTTCGAGGTCGACGCCTTCTTTTTCCAAAACACTTGCAGCGGCGAGACTGACCGGCACCATGGCGCCATAGGTGACGATGGTGACGTCCTTGCCCACCCTCGCCGTCCGCGCCCGTCCGATCGGCACGGCAGATGCCGGCTCAGGCAAGTCGCCCTTGGTGGCGTAAAGCGATTTGTTTTCGACAACGATCACCGGATCGTCATCCGCGATGGCGGCCCGCACCAGCGCGTAGGCATCTTCGACGTTCGACGGACAGACGACCTTGAGGCCGGGCACATGCGCCAGCCACGCTTCCAGGCATTGCGAATGCTGCGGCCCGGCATTGATGCCGCCGCCATGCGGCATCCGCACCACCATCGGCACCGACACCTGGCCGCCGAACATGAAGCGGGCCTTGGCCGCCTGATTGACCAGCGCGTCCATCGCAAGCGTGACGAAGTCCATGAACATGATTTCGACCACCGGCCGCAATCCTGTCATGGCGGCGCCGACCGCGGCGCCGACTATCGCGGCTTCGGAAATCGGCGTGTCGCGCACCCGTTCGGCGCCAAATCTCTTGAGGAGCCCGCGGGTGACACCGAATGGCCCGCCGGGCTCACCGACATCCTCGCCGAGGAGAATGACCGAGGCATCCTGCGCCATGGCATCGCCCAACGCGCGATTGATTGCCTGGCCGAATTTGACTTCGGTCATGGATGGGCGCCGGCGGTTTTTGGTGAATATACATCGGCCAGCGCCGCGGCTGGAGCGGGCGCCGTTCCGGCGCGCGCTTTGGCGACGGCGTCGTCGACGCGGCGCCGCGCGGCGTCATCGGCTGCGGCGATGTCGGCGTCCGCAACGCCCATCGCGCGCAGTGCTTCCCCGGCGCGTTTGATCGGATCCTTGTGGCCGATGTCCTCGAATTCGCCGGGGTCGCGATATTTCTGCGGATCGCCTTCGAAGTGGCCGCGCACCCGCGTGGTAGCGCATTCGATCAGCACCGGACCGCTACCGGCGCGAATCCTCTCGACCGCTGCGATCGCGGCCGCGCGAACCGCCATCACATCGTTGCCGTCGACGCGCTCGGCCGGGATCTTGAAAGTCCCGGCGAGCTTCGCCGGCTCCGTCGCCAGTTGCCGCGAGGCCGGCGAGAATTCGGACCAGCCATTATTCTCGCAGACCAACAGAATCGGCAGCTTCCACAAGGCGGCCAGGTTAAAGCTCTCGTGCAGCGCACCCTCGGCCAGCGCGCCGTCGCCGAAAAATACGCAGGCGATGCCGCCGGTCTTGCGCAGCTGATGGGCAAGCGCGCTGCCGACGGCGATCGGAAGACCGGCGCCGACAATGCCGTTGGCGCCGAGCATCCCGACCGACATGTCGGCGACATGCATCGAGCCGCCGCGGCCGCCGCAATAGCCTTCGCTGCGCCCCATAATTTCGAGAAAGAAGCGCGACACATCGAGGCCCTTGGCAAGCGCATGGCCATGGCCGCGATGATTGGAGGCGAGCGTATCGTGCTGCTTAAGCGCCGCCGCGATACCGACCGCGACCGCTTCCTGCCCGATGGAAAGATGGATAAAGCCCGGAATTTCGCCGTCGCCAAACAAGACCGACAGCCGCTGCTCAACCTGCCGAATGAGCTGCATATCGGCGTAAAGTTGCGAAAGCTCAGCCGCAGAAGGCTTTATCTGGCCCAAGATTTGGCCAAAGACCTGGCCCGAGGCCAACGGCGCCTCCCTTTGAACTCTATGTGAACTATGATTCACTATTCATTTTAGGTAGACCATAGGACAGGGGACGCTTCTCTGTCAATCGACCACACCGATGAGATCCGCGCGGCGTGAGCGGGCTGCCAGTCTGGCGCATGGAGAACACCACCGCGCGTCGCACTCAAGACCCGCTCGCGCAGCATGTCACTCGCGGAAGCCGCCGACAGACCCGCGCCAGCAATTCTCCGATCGCGCTGCATGATCGACATTTGCGCGCCGCGCGATTGCTGGCGCTGTGCTAGCAAATCATTCGGTTGGCGCGCGAGTTCGGTGAGTTCGGTGCCGCGCGGATGCGCGCATGCGAGGACGCTGGGAACCGTGTTCGGTCAGGTACCGCAAATGCGACGGCGCGAAGCGTCACGCGTTGTCTCAATTGACGCCGTTCGGTGGATGAACGACACTCGCCGGCGACGAGAGGCTCGTTACATAAAAAATCGGCCCTCGCACATCGCGATCTCTTCATTCTGGTGCATCCATTAGGGAGGAAGCCCCCGATGACACACGCTCGCAGAAATCGTTTCGACCGTCGCACGCTGCTCAAGGGCGCAGCGGCGAGCACCGTCGGCATGCTCGCGGCGCCGATGGTCGCCCGCTCGGAAAACAAGTCGATCAAGATTGGCATGTCGACGATCCTGTCCGGCCGCGTCGCGCAGCTCGGCACCTCGTCGCGCAATGCGGTGATGATGGAAGTCGAGAAGATCAACGCCGCCGGCGGTCTCGCCGGCCGGCAGATCGAAATGGTAATCCGCGACTTCAAGGGCCAGCCGCAAGAAGCGGCCCGCCTGTCGCGCGAGCTGGTCAACTCCGACGGCTGCGAAATCCTGATCGACGCCGAAGCATCGTCAGGCGCCTTCGCCGTCCACGAGGTGGCGCGCGATCTCGGCATGCTCACCGTGCATACCAATTCCGAAACCAGCTCGCTCAGCGCCGATCCGAAGCTGCGCCTGCCGAACGCGTTCCGCATTTGCCGGCAGGGCGTGCACGATTGCATCGTCGGCGGCGCTTATGCGGCGAAGGTCGCCAAGACCAAAAATTTGACCAAGTGGATGACGACGTCGCCCGACTACGCCTATGGCCGCGACACTACCGCGGAGTACATGTCTTACGTCAAGTATTTCAACCCGGATGTCGAAGTCGTCGGCGAGGCGTGGCCCAAGCTATTTCAGCCGGATTACACCGAGGTTCTCACCAAGATCCTGCAGACTAAGCCGCAGGCGCTCTATTCCTGCCTCTGGGGCGGCGATGTCACCGCCTTCATCGACCAGGGCAACATCTATGCGCTGTTCGGGCAGGTCGAGACATTCGCGGTCAACATGGCCGACTACACCGCGCTGACGGCGGTGAAGAATCTGCCGAAGGGAATTCACTCGGGCAACCGCTATATCAAGACCTTCCCGAACACGCCGGAGAATGCCGCGTGGGCCGACGCCTATCGCGCCAAATACAATGAGTATCCGACCAACTGGGCCTGGGAGAATGCGACCGCGGTGCATTTCCTGGCCGCCGCGGCGAAGAAGGCAAACTCGGCCGACGGCGCCAAGCTCGCCGAAGTGATGAAGGGATTGACCATCGCCTCGCCGTTCGGCGCCGACGGCAACGTTACGCTCCGCGCCGAAGATCAGACTTTGGTCGGCTACGCCATCGGCTGGGGCACGACCATTCCGAACGAGCCGTACGTCACCGACATGACCACGGGCGACTGGAAACAGATTTTCGAGCTCGAGGCCGAGTGGAAGAAGAAGAAAAATTACGCCTGAAGCCTACGCGCGACTTCAGCTTGTGGCTGCCGGCGCGACTTTAGGCCGGCAGCCTTCCAGTGATAACCGACGATCTTTCGTCGCGGTCTGCCATGGACCTTGCCACGCTCGCGACTTGCCTCTCCTCCTCGGCCTGCATCGTCACGCAAATGACGGGCGCCCTGATCATCGGCATGTTGCTGTTCCTGGTCGCGGCGGGCCTGACACTGATCTTCGGCGTGCTCAAGGTCGTCAATTTCACCCACGGCTCGTTCTATATGCTCGGCGCCTATTTCGCGCTGACGATTTTTCAGTACACGGGAAGCTATACGCTGACGATTTTGGGCGCCGGCGTGGCGACCGCAATTGTCGGCGTGATTTTCGAGCGCCTGTTCATCAGCCGAGTCTATGGCCAAAACGTCCTGATGCAGCTTTTGGTCTGCTACGGCTTTGTTCTGATCTTCGACGATCTGGTCAAGATCATCTGGGGCGTCGAATTCAAATCGATGGGCATGCCGCCGGCATTTCAGGTCCCGCCCCTCTTCATCGGCGGCGGCGTGGTGCCGCCATTTTATTTGTTCGTGGTCGGCGTTGCGCTGGTCATCGGGCTGGTGCTGTGGCTGGTCATCGAGCGCACCCGGCTTGGCAAGACGGTGCGAGCCGCGGCCTTCAATCCCAGCATGGTCTCGGCGCTCGGCATCAATACCGGCTACCTGTACGGACTGGTTTTTGCACTCGGCGGATTATTGGCGGGATTTGCCGGCGCGCTGGCGGCGCCGGTGCGCTCGCTGACGCCGGGGATGGGATTCTCGATCCTCATCGAGTCGTTCATCGTCACCGTGATCGGCGGCATGGGTTCGATTGTCGGCGCGTTTGTCGCCGCGCTCGCCATCGGCCTCATCCGCTCGTTCGGCAGTCTCGGCTTTCCGTTATTCACCGACGGACTGATGTATCTGTTCATGGCGCTGGTCCTGATCGCGCGGCCGACCGGCCTGTTCGGCAGAGAAATAGTCTGACGATGACGCGACGCTCGCTGGCATTCGATATCGTCATCGGCGCCGCCGTCCTCGTTATCCTGGCACTGGTGCCGCTGGTTTTCCCGAGCAAGGCGCTGATTGATTTCGTGATCCGGTTCTCGGCCTACGCCCTGTTCGCAACTTCGCTCAATTTTCTGGTCGGCTATGGCGGCATGGTCTCGTTCGGGCACGGCATGTTTTTCGGCCTCGGCGCCTATACGTTTGCCTTGCTGATGCAGCGCACCGGCATGCCGATCCCGGCCGCCTTCGCCATCACGCTCGTCATGTGCGCCGCGCTGGGCCTGGTGATCGGCGCCATCTGTGTGCGGCTGAAGGAAATCTATTTCGCGTTCCTGACGCTTGCCTTTCAGATGCTGCTCTACAGCCTGATCATCCTCTGGGTGCCGCTGACCGGCGGCGACCAGGGCCTGCGCGGCGGCATCCCGCGGCCGCCGTTTCTCGGCATCAATCTGGCGAACCAGACGCATCTCTATCTCGTGAGCTGCACGCTCATGATCGTCGGAATGATCTTGATGCATCATCTGGTGCAAACGCCGTTCGGCTATACGCTCCGCATGATCCGCGACAATGCCGCGCGCGCGAATTTTCTCGGCATCGCCGTGTTCCGCGTGCGCCTGCTCGCCTTCGTGATGGCCGGCATATTCGCCGGCGCCGGCGGCGTGATCATGAGCCTGTTCGTATCGGGGGCCTATCCGGAATTCGCTTATTGGACTATTTCCGGCGAGGGCATCTTCATCATTATGCTGGGGGGCTTGAGCACCTTCCTCGGTCCTGCGCTCGGCACGGTGATCCTGCTGGTGCTCAATGATTTCGTGACACGCCATACCGAGTATTACGGCCTTACCCTTGGCATCATCATTCTGGTGTTTGCACTTGGACTGCGGCGCGGATTGCTCGACGTGCTGATCGATCTCTGGCACCGCCGCGCGGCTTTATCAGCCGCGGGAGCGAAGGTGAGCACCACATTCAAGGCGTCTCGATGACGGCGGGCGGCGGCTGATGCTGGCGGTCGAAGGCCTCTCTAAGTCGTTTGGCGGCGTCGCGGCGATGCAAAACGTCACGCTCGACTTCGCGCCTGGCTCGCTCACCGCCATCATCGGCCCAAACGGCGCCGGCAAGACGACCTTTTTCAACTTGATCTCGGGGGCAATGCGGCCGGACCGCGGCAGCGTCAAGCTCGCCGGCGAGGATATTGGCGGCTTGTCGCCGACGCAGATCGTCCGCCGCGGCATGGCGCGCGCGTTCCAGATCGCCAGCATCTTTCCGTCGCTGACGGTGGAGGCGATCCTGACCGCGACGGCGCAAGCGCATATCGGACAGGCCGAACGCATCACCCGGCGTTTTCCGCTACCGCAATGCCGCGACCGCGCCTTCGCGGTGATGCAGATGCTTGGCCTCACCGATAAGGCCGCTGTGCTCTCCTCCAGTCTGTCGCATGGCGACCAGAAGCTGCTCGACATCGGGCTCGCTTTGATGCTCGAGCCGCGCGTCCTTTTGCTCGATGAGCCGACCGCAGGGATGGGCCCGGAAGAGCGCTGGCAGATGATCGCCAAGGTCCAGGAATTGTGGCAGCGGCAGAAGATGACGCTGGTTTTCATCGAGCACGACATGGACATCGTCTTCAAGATCGCGCAATCGATCCGCGTGCTGTGTTACGGCCGCGTGCTGGCGGAGGGAACGCCGAGCGAGATCCGCGGCCATCCCGAAGTGATCGCCGCCTATCTCGGCACCAGCCAGGAGAGCCGTGGCTCATGAGCGCGCGCATCCTGTTCAGCGCCGAAAAGATCGACGTGTTCTACGGTTCGAGCCAGATCCTGTTCGGCGTCGATATCGAGCTCGCCGAAGGGCAGACCATGGCGCTCCTCGGCAGGAACGGCGCCGGCAAAAGCACGACGCTCAAGGCTATCGCCGGACTGGCGCCGCCGCGCCGCGGCCGCGTCACCGTCATGGGACGCAACATGCGCAGCCTTAAGCCGCATCTGATCGCGCAAGCCGGCGTCGGTTTCGTGCCGGAGGATCGGCAGATTTTTCCCGAGCACAGCGTCGAGGACAATCTGGAAATCGCGGCGAAGAAAGGACCGGATGGCCAGGACTTTTGGAACCTGGCGCAGATCTATGACGTGTTTCCGATGCTAAAGCCGCTGCGCAACCGCCAGGCCGGCCGCCTTTCGGGCGGCGAGCAACAGATGCTCGCCATCGCCCGCACGCTGATGGGCAATCCGGTCGCGCTCCTGCTCGACGAACCCAGCGAAGGTTTGGCGCCGATCATCGTGCAGCGGATCGCCGAAATCCTGCACCGCCTGCGCAGCTCCGGCGCCAGCATTCTCATCGCCGAGCAGAACATGCATTTCTGTCTCGGCATCGCCAGCGACGCCACCGTCATCGACAAAGGCCAGATCGTTTATCGCGACACGATTGACGGGCTCAAAGCCAATGCGGAAATAAGAGCGCGATACCTGGCGATCTAAAGGCGCTTGCTCGAAAAGGAAATACACGATGCCTGAAGTTTCGAAGGCCGATGCGGTGCAATCGGCGGATGCCCACGGTCGCATGCGGCCACGCCTGAAGAACCGGATTGCGCTGGTGACCGGAGCGTCACGCGGTTTAGGGCGATTTTTTGCCGAGACGCTGGCGTGCGAAGGCGCGACAGTCGTTTTGGCCGGCCGGTCGAATCTGCAGGACATTATCGACGGCATTATCCGCGCTGGCGGTACCGCGCATGCCGTGGAAATGGACGTGACGCGCGACGATTCGATTCTTCGCGCCTTCGAGGAGATCGACGCCGAATGGGGCTGCCCCACTGTCATCGTCAACAATGCCGGCATCACCGAAGTGGTCGATACGCTCGAGCAGGCGCCCGCGGATTTCGATCGCATCCTGACGACCAATCTGCGCGGCCCGTGGATGGTGGCGCGCGAGGCGGCTCGGCACATGGTCGCCCGGAAAATCTCCGGCTCGATTATCAACATCGCCTCCATTCTGGCGCTGCGTCAGGCGGGACGCGTGACGGCTTACGCAGTCGCCAAGGCTGGCCTGGTGCAGATGACCAAACAATTGGCGCTGGAATGGGCGCGCTTCGGCATCCGCGTCAACGCACTGGCGCCCGGCTATATCGAAACCGATTTCAACCGTGATTTTTTCAAGACCGAAAAAGGCCAGGAAATGATCCGCCGCATCCCGACGCGGCGTTTGACGCCGATCGAGGATTTGGCCGAACCGCTGATGCTGCTCGCCGGCGACGGCGGCGCCTCGATCACCGGCGTGGTATTGCCGGTCGATAGCGGCCACTTGCTGTCCGGCCTTTGAGCAAGTTGCGCCGGGCGCACACGCGCATGCGCCCGGCGCGCTTGACCCGCATAATGAGTCATGTTCATTTTGGCTTCCGGCGGCACGGCCAACATAATTGCGGCAGCAACACCGGCGAAAATAACGCTGCCGACTGCACGACCGGCGTCGCGCGAGGAAACCCAAAAGGACGGGCATTTGTCCGCATTCGATACCTTCGACGCCGACAGCGTGAGATCGAGGCTGCTGACCTATTTGCGGCGGCAGGTCGGCGCCGACGTCGAAATTGGCGCGCTCAAGCGTTACACGGTCGGTTTTTCCTGGATAACGTTCGGCTTCACCGCCAGCTGGAGCGAAGGCGGACGCCGGGTCGCGCGCGATCTCATCCTGCGCGTCGGGCCGCCGAGCGGCGTCTTCGCACCATATCGCGCGTCGCTGCAATTCTGCGCCCTGCAAAGCCTCGCTGACAGCAGCATCCCCGTACCGCGGGTTTATTGGTATGCCGACGACAGCGAAGCGTTGGGCGCGCCATTCTTCGTCTGCGAATTCATCAAAGGCGACGCGCCGCTGCCGTGGACTGCCGACGGCGGCCCGGCATTCGACGAGGCCACGCGGCTCAGTCTGGGCGATCAATTCGTCACCGCGCTCGCGACGCTTCACAATTTCGCCTGGCGCGACACGCCGGTCGCCGGCATTGACGGCGCTACCGATCCGGACCAAACCGCCGCCGCGCAGATCGCGTTCTGGGAAAGGCTGATGCGGCAATGGTCGACGCGACGCTACCCAATCCTCGAATGGGCGCTGATCTGGTTCCGCGCGCACGCGGCGAAAGCGCCGCGCATCACGGTGGTTCACGGCGACTACCGTATTGGCAATTTTCTCGAGCTCGATGGGCGCATTTCTGCGATCCTCGACTGGGAACTCGTGCATCTCGGCGACCCGATGGAAGATCTCGGCTGGATCTGCCTGCACGCCTGGCGCGGCCGTTCGCCCTATGTGTGTCATCTGCTGACACGCGACGAGTTGATCCAAAAATACCAGAAGCTCACCGGCGCGCCGGTCGATCCTTCGGCGCTGCATTATTGGGAGGTGTTCGGCACCTTCAAGCTGACGGTGATGCATCTCGGCGCCGGCTATTGTTTCGAGACGCGCGACTTCAACGACCTGCGCATGGCGGGCATGGGCTTCCAGCTGCCGCGCATGCTGTTGCAGCTCGAATCGGTGATGGAGCGGGCGGCGTGAGCAATTCGCTCGATCGGTTGATTAGCGGCATCATCGCGACCTTGCGGACGCGCGTGATCCCCAATGTCACCGACGACTACGCGCGCGGCCAGGCGATCAGCGTCATCGATCTCCTCAACAACATCGCGCCGCGGCTCGAATGGGCGCGCGCGCCGCTCGCGGAGGCGGTGGCCGAGCGGCGAAGCGCCATCGGCGCGGTCCGCGCGCTGGTGCCGGAAGCGCCGAGCGGCGCCAAAGGACTAAGCGATCAGGCGCTTGCGGCGGCAAGCTCCGCGGAACTTGCCGCCGAGCGCGACCGGCTCGATGGCGAGATCGCCGATCTGATCGCCTGGACGCATGGTGGCGCCGCGTGCGGCGATGTCGCCAAAGCCATCGCGCTGCTTCGCCAGCACGTCCACGACGAGCTCAAGCGCGACATGAAGCTGACCAAAAAGCCCCTGTTCGCCGAAATCTCCAAGGCCACCGGCGGCGGGCAAGACAAGGGACACAACTGACCACGCGCCAGGTCAGGGAGGAAGGGTCATGGACTATCATCTGGACGCGCGCATGCCGCGGCCTGAGCAATGCGTCCAGCGTTACATGATCGAGCGCTGGGCGCGCGAGCAGCCGGATAAGGTCTTCGCCATCTTCGCCGACGGCGAGCAATGGACTTACGCCGACATGCAAGCCAAAGCCATTCGCGCCGCCAACGCACTGCGCGCGCTCGGCATCAAGCAAGGTGAGCGCGTGCTTGTCTGGCTGCCGAACAGCGCCGACGGCGTGCGCGTCTGGTTCGGTCTCAACTATCTCGGCGCCGTGTTCGTACCGATCAACACCGCCTATCGCGGCACGCTGCTCGAGCATGCGATCGGCCTTTCGGAGGCGCGGTTGATGATCGCGCACGCCGACCTTTGTCCACGCCTCAACGACGTCGACCGCAAATCTGTGCGCGAGATCGTCATCCTGGGCGGCGCGCCCCGTCCGCTCGACGGAGTTATTGTTCATCCGGCCAGCGCATTGGACGGCAGCGACGACCAGCCGCCGGTGCTCGAACGGCCGATCGCACCATGGGATATGCAATCGATCATTTTCACGTCCGGCACGACCGGTCCGTCGAAGGGCGTGATGTCGTCCTATGTGCATCTGCATCAGATGGCGGTGTCGGCGCCGTTTCTCTCCGGCGACGACCGCTACATGATCAATCTGCCGCTGTTTCACTCCGGCGGCGTGATGCCGATTACGGCAATGCTGATCCATGGCGGCTCGATCGCCATGGTCAACTCGTTCGACACCGATTCTTTTTGGCCGACCGTGCGCAAAGCCGGCATCACCACGTCGATCCTGCTCGGCGTCATGGGCGGCTTTCTGCTCAAACGGCCGCCCTCCCCCGACGACAAGGATCATCCGCTGAAGACCTGCACCTACGTGCCGCTCAACGAAACCGCGCCGCAATTTCACGCCCGCTTCGGCACCGACATCTATACGCACTTCAACATGACTGAAATCTCGATGCCGATCGTGACCGGCGCCAATCCGACGGCGCTTGGCAGCGCCGGCCGCCCGCGTGCCGGCGTCGCCGTCCGCATTGTCGACGAGAACGATTGTGAGCTTCCGGTCAATGGGGTCGGCGAGCTCGTGGTTCGCACCGATTGTCCGTGGGCGACCAGCCACGGCTATGCGTCAAATTCGCCGGCGACCGCGGCGGCCTGGCGCAACGGCTGGTTCCATACCGGCGACGGTTTCCGCCGCGACGCCGAGGGCAACTTCTATTTTGTCGACCGGCTCAAGGACGCCATTCGCCGGCGCGGCGAAAACATCTCTTCGTTTGAGGTGGAATCGGAAGTGCTGGCCTATTCGCCGATCCGCGAGGCGGCTGCGATCGCGGTGCGGAGCGAGATCGCCGAGGACGAGGTTTGCGCGGTGGTGGCTATCCGCGAGGGCGAGGCCTTCGACCCGGCGGCGCTGATTGAATTTTTGCGGCCGCGCATGGCGCATTTCATGGTGCCGCGTTACGTCCGCGTGGTCGACGCGTTGCCGCGCACACCGACCGCGAAGATCGAGAAGGTCAAGCTCCGGGCAGAGGGACTGACCGCCGATACCTGGGATCGCGAAGCCGCCGGCATCGTCATCAAGCGCGAGAAGATCGGCGCCAAGAGTAGTTGACGCGTCGTTTAAGGGAAGGCCGATGTTCGCCGAACTGTCGGAACACTCAAAGTCGCTGCATGCCGCGCTCTCGGACTTCATGCATGAGCATGTCTATCCGAATGAGCGCGAACTCCTGGCGCCGCGTACCGACGAGCCCGATCGGTGGATGCCGCGACCGCTCCTGAAGACCTTGCAGGATAAAGCCAGAGCGCGCGGCTTGTGGAATCTATTCTATCATGGGCCCGGCGGCGCGGGCCTGAGCAATTTCGAATATGCGCATCTGTGCGAGACGCTCGGCCGGTCGCTGGCGGCGCCGGAAATCTTCAATTGCAGCGCACCCGACGTCGGCAACATGGAAGTATTGTCGGCGTACGGGTCGCCGGCGCAGAAGGAACGCTGGCTCAAGCCACTGCTCGCCGGCGAAATCCGTTCGTGCTTCGCCATGACCGAGCCGGCCGTCGCCTCATCCGACGCGACCAACATCGAGACCGCAATTCACCGTGACGGCGATCATTACGCCGTCACCGGCCGCAAGTGGTGGATCACCGGCGCGATGTCGCCGCGCTGCAAGGTAGCGATCGTCATGGGCAAGAGCGACCCGACGGCGCCGAAGCACAAGCAGCAGTCCATGATCCTGGTGCCGATGGACACGCCTGGACTCACGATCGAGCGGGCGCTCTCGGTCTATGGCTACGAGCATGCGCCGGTCGGCCATGCCGAATTGATCTTCGACAATGTCCGCGTGCCGGCGGAAAACATGCTGCTCGGCGAAGGCCGCGGCTTTGAAATCGCGCAGGGCCGCTTGGGCCCGGGCCGGATTCATCATTGCATGCGCTTCATCGGTCTTGCCGAACGCGCGCTAGAAAGCATGTGCGCGCGCGCCAAGAAGCGCGTCGCCTTCGGTTCTTCGCTTGCGGACATGGGCGCCGTGCGGCAGGCGATCGGACAATCGCGCTGTGATATCGAGCAGGCGCGACTGATGACACTCAAGGCCGCCTGGATGATGGACACCGTCAGTAACAAAGCCGCCCGCGCCGAGATCGCCATCGTCAAGGTGATCGTGCCGAGCATGGCCGGCGCGGTGATCGACCGCGCCATCCAGGTGCATGGCGGTGCCGGACTGTCGCAGGATTTTTTCCTCGCCGAGGCGTTCGCCGAGACGCGCTTTCTACGCATCGGCGACGGGCCGGACGAGGTGCATCGCGAGGCGCTGGCCCGCATCGAACTCGCCCGCGTCGCAAATTGAACGAGAAGGCCGACTGCCGCGGCGACATTGGAGCTTGATGATGAATGACTTTGTGGTGCGGCCGAAAGACGAGAATACGCATCCGCCCGACGCGTCGATCAATTTCAATGAGAGCGTCTACACCAATGGCTTCAACAGCGCCTCGCCGGTCGGCGGCTGGATGCGGCTCGGCAATCGCGTTAACGAGGGCTATGCTGAGCTGTCGATTTGTCTCTATCTGCCCGACGGGCGGATCGCCTGCCAGTTTCAGCGCCCGAGCATTACCGGCAACGATCGCTTCGATGCCGGCGGCCTGTCCTACGCCGTGGTTGAGCCGCTGAAAAAAGTGTCGATGACATTCGACGGCGAGTTGCTGATCGTCGACGATCCCAACGCGCTACGCGATCCGAAGACGCTGTTCGCCACTGGCGCCAAAGTGCCAGGCCACGTCCACTGGGTGCACGAGGGCGAAGGCCCAATACATGGCGGCGAGCCGGTCAACGATGCGGTGCAGACCATGTATGGCCGCGATTTCTCGCGTTGCCATTTCAACCAGCACTGCCGCGTGCGCGGCGAGATCAAAGTCGGCGGCGAGATCTTCCCAATCGACGGCCGCGGCTGGCGCGACCATTCCTGGGGGCCGCGCTATTGGCAGGCGATCTATTTCTATCGGCTGTTCGTCGCCAATTTTCCGAACGGCGACGGCTTTATGCTTTTGAAAATCACCGGCAAGAACGGCGTGACGCGCCGCGTCGGCCTGTTGTTGGTCGGCGGCCAGTACGAGGAAATCCTGGACATGGATTTGTCGACGCAGTGGACCGAGCAGAAGGATCCGCGCCGCGTCGAGATCGGCGTGCGGACCGCGAACCGCAAGGCGATCATCACCGGCGACATCATCACGCTGGCGCCGCTCCGCAACCGGCGCAAAGCGAACGGCGAGACGTTGGAATCGCGCATCGCCGAAGGCTTTACGCGCTTTAGCTGGGACGGCCGGGCGGGCTACGGGATGACCGAATACATCGAGCGCATTGAGGGCGGAAAGTTCGTCGGCTATCCGCTCTGAACAGCGCCTTTTGATACCGCGAAATCAGGCCGCCTGCGCCTGCGACGGCGCCAGCGTGAACACCGAAATAGCATCGTCGATCGAGCCTTGCGGCAGCCGCTCGACAAAGCGCTCAAGCCGATCGAACGCCGACATCGGCACACCTTCCTCGCCGCCGATCCGGCGCAGCATCGCCGACAGGGTCGGCACGTCGTAGGCGTAATCGGCGGCGGTCATGCGCTGCTCGCGGACGAATGCAACACCGTCCTTGGTCTCCGCCTCGATAATCGCGCTCAAGGTGGGCACTGACGGGTCGGACACGAGCTCGACGCGCTTGATCAGATCGTTCACCGCCGGATCGTTGTAGGTCGTCATGTGGTGCGTGGTCGGCGCGCCGTGGATCAGTGTGGTGGCGATGCAGAACGGAATGCTCATCAGCGTGCCGGAAATCGTGCTGAACGGTCCGACCGCATCCATGCCGGCATAGCCGGTCTCGTAAGGGTTCATCCGCACCCGCACCTTGGCCGGCGGCGAATGCAGCTCGGCCCGCAGCGCCAGCGCGCCGGTCACCGGCGTCTGATTGAAGGCGCAGACCGGATAAGGCTTGAACGCCACGCGCAGGATGGCCCAGTCCTCCCCAAGCGACGCGGCGAGGCCGCGGTCGAGATCGGCCTTGGCGAAGGCGCGGGCAAAGCCGGACTTGCCTTCGAAGGCGTGCGGCGCCGAAACCGAACCGGCGCGCGCCAGTTCCGCCGCGACCAGGCCGTTGCGCGCGACAACGCCGACCTGATAGCGCCACTCGTCGGTGCCGTCGGCGAACGATTGCAGCACGCCGCCGGAGAACGACACCGCATTGGCGAGCGCCGCCGCCATTTGCTCGACCGAAAGCTCCATCAGTTTGCCGGCCGCGGCGCTGGCCGCGATCGTCCCGTATATGGCGGACGAGCGAAATCCCGCCGGCGTCGTCTTGCCCGATAGCGCCTTCTCGACCACGCCGCCCGCCTCATAGCCGGCGATCAGCGCCGGGATCAGCCGCACCAGCGGGTAACCTCTCGCTTCGATCATCGCCGTCAGCATCGGAATGAGGATCGTGCCGAAATGCGCGGCGCCGCAGGTATCCTCCTGGGCACGGCCATGGAACAGCGCCGCGTTACCGAGGCAAGCGCCGCCGATCGTGGTGCGGCGCCCATCGAGAAACAGCGTCGCGCCGCCGACTACTTCGCCGTCGAGCGCCAGCGCCGCGGCCCGCGCCACCGGCGCGTACGGCGTGGCGTGGCCATTAATGCCCATGCCGAACGCGTTGTAGAGACAAATCCGTGCCTTCTGAATCACTTGCGGCGGCAAGCTCTCAGTTCGGAGTGCAACGAGAAACTTGGCGAGATCGGTTGAGAAGGTCGTCATAACATTCTTCCTTGTCTCGGCTTTCATCGTATTCATCATTGCGATCGAGCGCGAAGCTAATTTTGCGAACGCGGCGTCAAACCTCAGGCGTTGCCTGGGTTCCTTAAACCCCCGTAGGTGTGCCACGATGGCGCGACCAGCCAGCCGCAATCGACTGGCACATTGGCGCCGGTGATCGCCGAGGCCAGCGGCGAAGCCAGAAACGCCACGACCTTGGCAATCTCCGACGGCTCGACCAGGCGGCCGAGCGCCGAGTTGCCGGCGAGCGCCGACGGATCGCGCTCGCCCTTGTCGATCGCCGCCTGCAACGCCGGGGTCCGCGTGTAGCCCGGCGACACGGCATTGACGCGCACCTGCGCCGGCCCCCATTCGGCGGCGAGGCATTCGGTGGTGGCGATGACGGCGGCTTTGGCCGGACCGTAGGCGTGCAGCGGCATCGAGCGCATGCCGGCGACGGAGGCGATGTTGATGATCGAGCCGCGGCGGCGCGTGACCATGCGGCGGCCGAAGGCGACGCTCGCAACATAAGTGCCACGCTGATCGACGCGAATGATATCGTCGTAGACGGCCATGCTCATCTCGGTCGGCCGCACCGGAATTTGAATGATGCCGGCACTGTTGACCAGCACGTCGACTGGCCCGACCTCGGCCTCGATCGCCGCGGCGCAGGCTTCGGTCGCCTTTTCGTCGCCGACGTCGGCGCGCCACGCGCGGCCGCCGATCTCTTTGGCCACTTCCTCGGCGCGGCTGAGATCGCGATCGAGAACAACGACTTTGGCGCCATTGGCGGAGAGTTCGCGGCAACAAGCGGCGCCGATGCCGCTCGCGCCGCCCGTGACAACGGCAATTCCCTCGATCCTCATGCGCTCCCTTTAAGGTAGCCGCTTCTCGAAGGCGGCATTGGTTGCCCCTTTGATGCCGGGCGTGACCTTCGAAGAAAAATGAACTATAAATCAACAATCGTCAACCGACACGCACTCCTGATTGCGCGCAATGCATAGTGTAAGCACAGCGGGAAATCCGAAGCCGAAACTCACCCGCGCCGAGCGGAACGACGAGGTCAAACGGCGGCTGTTCGATGCCGCCGCCAAGATCGTCGGCCGTCTCGGCTATGCGGAAGCCTCGGTCGCCCGCATCACCGAACTCGCCGAAGTCGCCCAAGGTACTTTCTACAATCATTTCGAGAACCGTCAGGAATTGCTCGATCAATTGCTGCCGACCATCGGCTTGCAGATGATCGCCTTCATTCACGAGCACACCAAGTCGCTGCCGTCGGGGGCGGACAAGGAGACCGAGCGCTTCCGCGCGTTTTTCGAATTCCTGCGCGTGGTGCCGGAGTTTCTGCGCATCCTCAACGAGGCCGAGGTGTTCGCGCCGAAAGGTTATCAGCGCCATCTCGACAATATCGCAACCGCTTACGTGCGAAGCCTCAAGCGCGGTCGCGATGCCGGCAACGTCGACGATTACACTGATCAAGAACTCGAAGTGATCGTCCATATCCTCATGGGCGCACGCGGATATCTGTGCCGGCAATACGCCTACACCGAAGGCTCGGCGCACGCCGTGCCGGAATATGTGATTTCCGCTTACGAGAAGCTGCTCGGCTCGGGTTTGTTTCGCAAACGCGCCACGCACGACAAGGCGTAACACGCCGCTGCATCAACACGGAGGAAACGCCGATGGCGTTCACAAGCGCAAATCCATTCGCGCTTGAGGACCAGACCGTCCTCATCGCCGGCGCAGCCAACGGCATCGGCGCGAGCGCGGCCGCCGCCTGTGCCGCGCTCGGCGCCGAGCTGGTGTTGGCCGATATCGCCGATGCAGCGGTGGTCGCCGACAAGCTCCGCCGCGAAGGACATGCGGCCATCGCGTCACGATGCGACGTCACCGATCGCGCCGCGGTCGAGCGGCTGGTCGCGGAGGCCGGCGCGATCGACGCGATGATCGTTTGTTCGGGAATCTGCCCGTTCGACGATTGGATGGCGGCGGATTGGGACGAAGTCTACGAGCGCACCAACGCGGTGAATGTCAAAGGCACCGTCAATTGCGTGCGCGCGGCGCTACCGGCGATGATGGAGCGCGGCCGCGGCCGCATCGTGCTGGTCGGATCGCTTGCCGGACGCACCGGCGGCCTGTTGTCAGGCCCGCATTACGTGGCGTCAAAAGGCGCGGTCGGCGCGTTGGTGCGGTGGTTCGCGCGGATCGGCGCGCCGCGCAATGTGCTGGTCAATGGCGTCGCTCCGGGCCCGGTCGATACCGGCATGATCGCCGGGCGCAGCCCTAATCTGGCGGCTATTCCGATGGGCCGAATCGCGCAACCTGCGGAACTCGCCGGGCCGATCGCATTCCTCTGCTCGCCGGCTGCGAGCTATATCTGCGGCGTGATGCTCGACGTTAATGGTGGGGTCTATATGTCGTGAGCCTCGCCCTCCGCATGCAACGAGCGCCAAGCTCCGCGTCAAGCCAACAACTGCTTTAGCGGCATTTTCACACCGGGTGCTGGCGGTTTTGCCGCCTTGACAATGCTTAATGAATACTGTTCATTTAAAGAAAAATGACGGCTGAATCACAGTTCATGTTTCGCGGCGATGGCTGTTGCTCATCGTCGAAAAACCACAGCAGTGGCCGGCTGCGTCGGCCAGCGGGAAGGAAACGATGTTGCGTTGGCGTCCGACGCAGGAAGAGATTGTCTTCCTCCTGGCCGCGCTGATGTTCTGCGGCTTCGCGCTGCTCCTCCCCGGCTTTCTCGCTATCGAAAATCTGCTGTCGCTGGTGCGCAGCGTCTCGATCTTGGGCATTTTAGGACTCGGCATGGCGCTGGTCGTCATCGGCCGCGGCATTGATCTGGCGATGGTGGCGACCATGGTTGTCGCGGTGGCATGGGCGATGGCCATGTCCCGCACGCAATTGCCGCTCGGCGCGGCCCTGGCGATCGGCGCGGTGTTCGTGGTCGCGGTGGGCGCCACCACCGGCATCATCGTTGCCTATGCCGAAATTCCGGCGATCTTCACCACGTTGGCGATGGGCTCCATCGTCTACGGCATCGGCCGCACCTTCTTTTTTCAGATCGACGTGCAGAACGCGCCGGTCGGCTACACCTGGTTCAACTTTCTCGGCAGCGGCCGCATCGCCGGCATTCCGGTGATCGTCATCGCCTTTGCCGTCATGGCCGCGATCATGTTTGCGCTGTTGCGCTACACGCGTTTCGGCCGCTTCGTCTATTCGAGCGGTGACAATCCGCTGGCGGCGCGCATCACCGGCATTCCGACCCGCGTATTAATGGTGGCGCAATATATCGCCTCCGGCCTGATCGCCTATTTCGCCGGCATCGTCATGGCGGCGGCGGTCTCCGGCATGAACACCCGGATCTACAATTCGACCATGATCTATGACGTGCTGCTGGTGGTCGTGCTCGGCGGCATCGGTCTTTCCGGTGGCCGCGGCGGCGTGCGCAACGTGCTGGTCGGCACCATGCTGGTTGGCATCCTGCTCAACGGCATGACCATTCTCGACGTCGGCTATACCGCGCAGAACCTGATCAAGAGCGTCATCCTGCTCGGCGCCATCGTCATCGACACCCTGATCAATCCGCGCGACGAGCAGACGGCGCAGCAGGGCGACATCTAAGACAACAACAAGAAAGCAATCGTGGCAGTGAGAAACACAATGGGAGGAGTGAACATGCGACTGAAGACGTTTTTCGCGCTTGCCTTGTCGGCAGCGCTCTCGTGCGTAGCGCTCGGCTTCGCGCCCGCCCACGCCGAGGATACCGGCCTCGATCAGGTCGGCCGCAGCGATTATCTCGGCACCGTCAAAGGCAAAAAGGTGATCTTCATTCCGATCGCCATGGGCTTCGACATCACCGAGTCCTGGGCGGCGATCTGGCGCAAACAGGCGGCTTTGCTGGGCTATACCTTCGAGATCCGCGATCCGAACTGGTCGACCGACGCCGGCACCAAGGCGCTGACCGCGGCGATCTCCGAGAAGCCGGATCTCCTGATCATCCACAATCCCGACATTCAGTCCTACGCGCGGCTCCTCAAGCGCGCGCAGGAGGACGGCATCAAGGTGCTGCAGGTCAACATGCCGTCGGTGCAGACCACCGACTCCTATGTCGGCGCCGATTGGGTGTCGCTCGGCGAGGAAGAAGCCAGGGCGCTGGTCGATCATTGCTCGACCGGCAAAGGGCCGTCGACCAAGATCGCCTTTGTGCAGGGCGTCGTGACCGGCGCCGCCAACATCTATCTCAAGCGCGGCATCACCAACGTGCTGTCGCAGCACCCCGAGATCAAGATCGTCTCCGATCAGGCGGCGAATTACGATCCGGCCAAGGCGCGCGCCATCATGGAAACGGTGCTGCAGCAGAATCCCGATCTGTGCGGCGCGGTCGGCGTCTGGGACAGTGCCGACGCCGGCATCGGCGCGGCAGTGGCGGCGGCCGGCAAGACCGGCAAGGTGTTCGTCGTGACCAGCGGCGCCGGCAACAAGAGCGCTTGCGACAATGTCGAGAAGGGCTTGCTCACCATGGACATCAGCTACAATACGCCGATCCAGGGCGAAGTAGCAGCCCAGCAGATCGCCGAGCTGCTGCAGAGCAAGGGCAAGGCGGGCGAGCGCAAGGTGTTCTATTACGGACCGCTCACCAAGATCACCAAAGACACCATCAACCCGCGTAACTGCTGGACGATGGACGACCTGAAGTAACCGACAACGCTGCCGCCGCGCGCCACTCCGCGCGCGGCGGTGTTCCAACACTCGATCGCCGCGTAAAATCTTCGCATCATGGGACGACGCGACGAACCAACCTTGTGCACGGGACCGGCGGGACCTTTTTCATCGTGAGTAACCGCGACGCCCTTACCCGTCTCCGCTACCGCTACGTCCCCGATCATGTCATCGGCGAATTGCTGGCCAAGCGCTGGATGGACAACGCCATCCCGTTCCTGGCGTTGATCGTCGTTCTGATCGTGTTCGGCCGCATCCTGCCGGATTTCTATTCGCTGTCGAACCTCACCGATCTGAGCCGTCAGTTCGCCGAGACCGGGCTGGTGGTGCTCGGGCTGACCATCGTGATGCTGTCGGGCGGCATCGATCTGTCGGTCGGCTCGGTCTTTGGGCTTGCCGTGCTGACCGCGTCGATCTGCATGAATGTATGGGAGCTCGGCGTCGGGCTCACTTTCCTCGCCTGCATCGCGCTCGGCATCGTCTGCGGCGCTGTCAACGGCGTGCTGGTCGGCTATCTGCGGCTGCGCGCCTTTCTCACGACGCTCGTGACGCTGATCGTCTTCCGCTCGATCTATGAGTTGGTGTTCCCGAGTTTCTCCACCGCCATCGTCGCCAACATCCCCGACTCAGCCGCCTGGGACTTCATCGGCAACGGCGTCGTGCTCGGCGTTCCGTTCAGCTTCATCGTCACTGCGGTGATCGCGGTGTTGTGGCACATCGTGCTGTCGCGGATGCGGCCCGGCTGGCGGCTGATGGCGGTCGGCGGCGCGCGGCGCTCGGCGCACAATGCCGGCATCAGCGTACGGCGCACCATCTGCAACGCCTATATCTGGTCGAGCGTGCTCTGCTGCCTGGCCGGCTTCTTCAATGCAGCGCGGCTCGGCTCGACCGGCTCCGATACCGGCGTCGGCCTTGAGATCACCGCGCTCACCGCCGTCGTGCTCGGCGGCAATTCACTCGGCGGCGGCCGCGGCTCGGTCGCCAAGGCGGTGCTTGGCACCATCATCGTCCTTATCCTAACCAACGGGCTGCTCGCGCTATCGGTACCGGGGCCGGTCAACTCGACCATCCTCGGCATCGTGCTGATCGCAGCGGTGTTCGTCGACGTGCGCTGGCTGAAGAACCGCCACAAGATTCTCAATAAGGTCTATGTCTCGCCGACTTATTTCGCGCCCCCTCCCCCGCCGTCGACGGCCCCGGATTCCGGTTCGCCGTACGCGCTGAACGACAGGCTGCGCAATGTCGGCGCGGTCGGGCTTCGCATCATCGAAGGCGCCGAGGACATGATCCTCGATCGCGACGACAATCTTTATTGCGGCAATCGCCACGGCGACATTATGCGGTTCTTCGGTCCGGATCACACCCGGCACGAAATCTTCGCCCATGTCGGCGGCCAGCCGCTTGGGCTCGCCTTCGACCGCGACGGCAATCTCGACGTCTGCATCGGCGGCATGGGGCTTTACCAGATCACGCCCGACCGCAAGCTCAACAGGCTATCGGACGAGACCAACCGCACGCTGTTCTCGGTGGTCGACGATTCCCGGCTGCGGCTCGCCGACGATCTCGACATCGCCCTGGACGGGCGGATTTATTTCAGCGAGGCCACCATCCGGTTCGAGATGCACGAATGGCCGGTTGATGCGCTGGAGAGCCGCGGCAACGGCCGCATCATCTGTTACGATCCGAAGACCGGCAAATCGCACACCGAAGTGTCGAACCTGATCTTCCCCAACGGCATCTGCATGCTGCCGGACGGCGAATCCTTCTTCTTCGCCGAGACGTTCGGCTGCCGGGTGAGCCGCTACTATTATGCCGGACCGAAGAAGGGCCGCCTCGACATTGTCATCGACAACATGCCGGGCTATCCCGACAACATCAATCGCGCGTCCGACGGCAATTATTGGCTGGCGATCGTCGGCATGCGCTCGCCGGCGCTCGATCTCGCGCTGCGCATGCCCGGCTTCCGCCGTCGCATGGCCCGCCGCATCGCGCCCGACGCCTGGATGTATCCGAACCTTAATACCGGCTGTGTCATCAAGTTCAACGAGCAGGGCGAAGTGCTGGAGAGCCTTTGGGATCTCGGCGGCAAGAACCATCCGATGATCACCTCGATCCGCGAGCACAAGGGCATTCTCTATCTCGGCGGCATCTACAACAACCGCATCGGCACCTACAAAATTCCCGGCGCCGATCCGAATTGGTGTGCGCTCGATACTTATTGGGGCAAGCCGTGATCGGTGCGCTCAAACGCACGGTCGACAATTTTCTCGGCCGCGGCGAAGCCGCGGTCACCGTTCCGGTCATGGACGGGCCGTTGAAGCCCAATCAGCTTCTCGAATCCGCGGCCCGCGTCCTCACTGCACCCGAGCTCGACAATCTCGCGCCGACGCCCGACGGAATGGTGTTCACCAGCGGCAATGCGCTGAGCGCCCTTCCGGGCGGCGAGATTGCGCGGTTCCCCTCCGTCATTTCGTGCCTGGCGGCAGACTTAGGCGGCGCGCTCGCGATCGGCTTCGACGACGGCGGTGTCGTAATCCGCGGCGGGCGGCATGACGGACGCCGCTTCGACCAGCTCAACGGCAGCAACCTCAATTGCCCGACGGCCGCGATTTTCCTCGACCCCGACACGCTGATCGTGGCCAACGGCTCCGCCGAGCACCGGCCATCGCAATGGCGGCGCGATCTGATGATGCTCGGGAAGAGCGGCACGGTATGGCGGCTCGATCTCGCCGGCGGCGCGGCACAAAAGCTGGCGAGCGCGCTGGCCTGGCCTTGCGGCATCGCCGTCGCGCCCGACGGCCGCTTATTCGTGTCGGAATCCTGGCGTCACCACGTGCTGCTGATCGACGCCGCCAAAGCAAGCCAGCCCCAATTCGCGTTGACCGATCCACCGGCTTATCCCGGACGGATCGCGCCTGCCGCGAAGGGCGGCTATTGGCTGACCTTCTTCTCGGTCCGCAATCAGCTGGTCGAATTCATTCTGCGCGAGAAGGAATACCGGCTGCGTATGATCGAGCAAGTGCCCGAGCCGTTCTGGATGGCGCCGGCCCTGGCGAGCCTCGGCAAGTTCGAGGAGCCGCTGCAGGGCAGCGGACTGAAGCAGATGGGCATCCTCAAGCCGTGGGCGGCGACGCGTTCCTATGGTCTCGTGGTGCGCTGTGACGCCGCGATGCAGCCGACCTTCAGCTACCACAGCCGCGCCGACGGCACGATTCACGGCGTCACTTCGGGATGCGAAGACCGCGCTGACTTGTTGGTGGCGGCGAAGGGACCGGGCGTGCTGGTGCGGCTTTCGGGCGCGGCCGAGCGGCCGCCGGGAGCGCGGCCGACATGAGCCCGATCCTCGAGCTCCGCAAGGCGACCAAGGAATTCCGCGGCGTCCCCGCCATCAAGAATATCGACTTCACGCTGGAGCACAGCGAAATCCACGCCATCGTCGGCGAAAACGGCGCCGGCAAGTCGACGTTGACCAAGGCGCTCGCCGGCGTGCACAAGCTCACCTCCGGCGAGATGCTGTTCGACGGTAAGCCGCTCGTGCTCTCGGCGCCGTCGGAGGCTTTGGCGCTCGGCATCGCCATGGTGTTTCAGGAAACCATGCTGGTGCCGTCGATGACGGTCGCCCAGAACATCTATCTCGGCGACGAGAAGCTCTTCAACCGGCTGCGCGAGCTGTACAACCAGGCCCAGCAATTCCTGGCCGGGATGAACTTTCAGGTCAATCCGACGGCCTTGGTATCGTCGCTCGGCGCCGCGCACAAACAGATGGTCGAGATCGCGCGTGCCGTACACCACAAGGCGCGCATCATCATTTTCGACGAGCCGACCGCCTCGCTGACCCCGGAGGAAAAGAACCATTTCTTCGGCCTGGTGCGGCGGCTGGTGAAGCAGGACGTGTCGGTGATTTTCATCAGTCATGCGCTCGAGGAAGCGCTGATGCTGGCCGACCGCATCACCGTCTTGCGCGACGGCGAGCTGGTGGTGACCGGGCCGGCGCGCGAGTTCGATCGCGAGCGGCTGGTTCAGGCGATGGTCGGCCGGAGCCTGAGCGCTACGCTCCATGGCGCGGCGCAGCGCGCGCCGCGGCCTTACGGCCGCAAGGTGCTGAGCGTGCAGAACCTGTCGAGCGGCAGCATGGTGCGCAACACCTCGTTCTCGATCTATGCCGGGCAGATCGCCGGCATCTTCGGCCTGGTCGGCGCCGGCCGCACCGAGATGATGAAAGTGGTCGCCGGCGTGATCAAACGCGACCTGTTCTACGGCGGCGAGGTCCGGCTCGACGGCAAACAGGTGCGCTATCGCGTGCCGCGGCCGGCGGTGCGCGACGGCATCGTCTATGTCACCGAAGACCGCAAGCTCGAAGGCTTCTTCGAGACCATGTCGATCGCCGGCAACATCCAGACCGGCGACGAGGCGACCGGCGTCAATCCGCTCAAGATCGTCTCGATGGCCAAGGCGCGGGCGCTGGCGAAAAACTGGATCGAGGCACTGTCGATCCGCGCCATCGACGGCAACGCCCGCATCATCGAGCTCTCCGGCGGCAATCAGCAGAAAGTGGTGATCGCCAAATCGCTGGTGCAGAAGCCGAAGCTGATCATTTTCGACGAGCCGACGCGCGGCGTCGACGTCGGCGCCATTGTCGAAATCCATCAGCTGATCAATCGGCTGGCCGACCAAGGCTTCGCCGTAGCGGTGATCTCGTCTTACCTTCCGGAGATCATGGCGCTGTCCGACCGCATCCTAGTGGCGCGGCAGGGCAAGATCATCGAAGAGATGAGCATCGACGAAGCCACCGAACAAAAAATCATGTACGCCGCGGTGCACTAGGCTAGCGCGAGCGTCGGAAAGCTATCGCGCAAATTCCCTGCCAACAGGGAATTTAACAGGGAAATCCAAAAGCCTGACCGGCTTCACAAACCCGCTACGCTTTAATCTGCGAAAGCTGTCGTGCAAATTCCCTGCTAACAGGGAATTTAACAGGGAAATCCGAAAAACCGGCCGCTTCACAACCCCCGCTGCGCTTTAATCGGTGACTGCCGTTCCTCAGTTTGCTCTCAAAAGCAGAACCTGGAACGCGCAGGCGTGATTCATAAACGAGGCCACGGCAAAAACAACAGCTGTTGCGCCCAGTACCGGCTGCCAGCTGGTTCTCTTAGCAGTTATTTCTGTTGCCCGCAGTTGACGGCTTAACGGCGCTCGTCTGCGCCCTTTGATTTCCGCTGTCGGCACAAACCGCACCTGCCGGCTCGGCCTGATAGTTTGCTGGCCAGGCAGCGCCCACCAAGATTTGCACATCGATGGCCGGCGTCGCGGCCAGGACACCTGACCGCGACGCAGTTTTTGGACGGCATGCTTGTCCACTGTCACCAACGTCGCGGACCACGGACAAACACCGCGCCGCGGCACTGCATGGTGGGCTCCGCGCGCGGAGGCAGGATACGCACGCCGCGTGAGTTAATCGCCACCCCGATTACGCGAGGGGGCCGCTTGGCGAGGTGCGGATGCTCGGCGATCCAGTCGAGAAATTGAGTCATGGCGTCGACCTGATCGTCGAATTGGCCGTACGGAAATTGCACGACCTCGTCGGTGAGTCCGGCGACCCACGGTGCGCCCTCGGGCAACGCCACGATGCCGCTGCGGATGGCATTGCGATGCCTGAAGAGCCTACTGATCTTATCTTCGTGCGGTGTGATCGGCACGATTTCCATGCCTCGCTCGGTTCTGATGTCGGAGATCAGGGCCGGTCCTTGGCCAGTGGCTTCGATGAGAATCACGCTGGGGCGATATCGCCTTTGAAAGCGCCGCACTTGATCCCGCAGGTCGCTGTATCGTGCTTGCTCGCGCCAGGAATCGAGCAGCAGGTATCTGCCGGCGTGCGGCGCCCAGGCCTGCACCACACTGAAGCTGTTTTTAGGTCCCCCGTTCTGCCCCGGATCGATTGAGAGCACGACGGGCCCATCTGGTGGCACCATGGCTGGGACGAATTTACCGAAGTGTTCGGCTTTGATGTGGAGCCGATCGCGAGCGCCAGGATTTTGTTGCTGAAGCGTTTCAAACCCGGGCCGTTTCATTCCGCGCAATCGTTCGACGTCGCGAGCGGTGAAGGCGTCGGGGCGGAGCAGGTCGCCTTGCTGGCGCTCCCAGACGACGAAGCCGTCGATCTCATACGTACGCCGCCGCGGCGCGATCAATGGCAACCGGACCTGTTTCCACCCGCCTTCTTGCAAGACGTGACCGGGAAGGTCTTCTTCCGCGAGCCGGTGCGCGACAATGACGATCGCGCCCTTTTTAGGATTGTCGAGGCGGGTTCGGATCTCGCTGTCGAAAAGCCAATTGACGCGCTGCAGCTGCCTTTCGTTATCGCAGTCTTTTATTTGCACCGCATCGTCGATGATAATGATATCAGCGCCGAAGCCGGTGACGCTGCCTTCGATCGACACCGAGCGCACACAGCCGTTCGCGGTGGTGGTGAAGTCGGTGAGCACCCTTTTCGCGATTCGCGCTTTGAAAAGTCGACGGAACCAATCGCTGCGCAAAATCTCGCGAATGGCGTAAGCAATCTTATCGGCGAGCTCCTGGCCGTACGATAAGATCAGGATATTGGCCGACGGGCGGCGCGCCAAGATCCAGGCCGGCAAGCAAATAGACGCCAAGAATGTCTTCAAATGACGCGGCGGCAGGGTGATCACGACCCGCCGCCTCTTGCCGGTGGCGACGGCGTCAAGGTGGCGGGCGAGCAATCTCACGTAGGGGTGGATTACGAGTTCCTTGCCAGGATGCAATTGCCCGAATGCTTTGATGGCGAAAGCCAAAAAGCTTGAACGGATGGCATCATCGATGTGTTTACTCATTGTTGTCCTCGATTGATTTTTTGGTTGTCAGGTTGTTGGCACTTTTCGCGGGAGACGCGGCGATCGCTCGCATTATCGCGCGGTCTTCTGGGGCTTCGGCCTCGTCATCCGCATACTGCTCGCCCAGCGCACGGGCACACGCACCGATGATGGTCGTGATCGCGTGCGCGTCGCCCTCTAGAGCCTTGCAGACAAGCACGCTTACGATCGCTCGTTGCTTAGTCAGGGCGCGCTTTTGGTCGCCGTTGGTGACGGCGACGATCTCGGCGAGTTCGTCGAGCAAATCCGCCGTAAAGCGGCGCGCGCCCTTGGGGCGGCCGGTTGGGTTTCCGGATCGGCCGGGCCGAAACTGATGCTCGATCGGTGGTCGACCATATCCGACGTCGGTTCGATTTTTTTCCATAACTTACTTTCCTTTGCAGGTTTGTTTGAGCGTGCGAGAGGGAAAAACTGATGCGGTTGAAGATGAGCGCGCGCCGGCCTGACCGCGGCTGGTAAGACGGCTCCACGCAATTCGCCCGATGCCATTCGTCCGCCCTCGCATAGTTCATGACTATCCGATCGGACAAACCCGCAGGTCGCTAGGAGCAGAAGGGGGAAACTCAATCGATCGCGAAACTCGCGAACATTTGCGCATGCCACCTAGCTGCCGCGACTTGCGGCCTCATCCGACGACTTGACTCTTTGATCTCTAATCGGACGTCAGGTGGCGCGGCTACCGCCGGCGCCAGGCGACTCTGTTGCCGCCCTTAACACTTACTCTTAACATCTCGGCTGCGCGATTCTTGATCGGCAGCTTGTAAAACAATAATCCAGCTTGCGTCTCTTTTCAAGCCCTCGGCGACCGTCTTCAAACGTCGCCCTGGTCGCTTGACGGCGGCGCATCAAAGCTTCATCTGGACGCGGCACGTCACCAGCGGATTGGTCTCGCTTTGCCGAAACAACGTTCGCGCTTGTGCAGACCACGAGTTGGAGTCTCGAGTTTCGCTATGCCTCTCACGCTCGGAACGATTGTCGCGCTGCACAATACCAAGGCTAGCGGAAAGTGCGCGAAGTGCGCAAAGTCCTATTGTTGAGGTCTACGAGGCGTCTTCATCCCGTTTCGGGAGTTTCCGCACTTTGCGCAGGCTGATCTTCGAATAGGTCGCCGTTGACCTTAAACCGGTGGATCGAGCGACCGCTGGTCTTGGTGGTTACGGTTTTCAACCATCCGGCCTTCACCAAGCGTTCGAGCAGCTCTTGCGTCTGTTCGGCGTCCAGTTTTTGCCCAAGCGCGTCCCGCCGGATTTCTTCGCGCGAGATTTCGTCCTTACACTGCGCCTTGATCCATCGCAGGACCCGACGAGCATTTCGGTGGCGATCACTAAGCCCGATTTGTCGCAAGGCCGCGCGCGCGTGTGGCCAAAAAAACTCGTGCCAAAGCCGAATCGCGGCAGTCATGACCTCCTCCTTGATCAACTTCGGCTCTAAAGAGCCGGTAATGCCGTCGACGCCGTTCGACGAAGGAGTGCCCAACGCAACCGCCCATGCCATGAATGTCAACGTGCCGGCGAGCCGAAGCACCATGGTCTCGCCTTTGGCAAACCATTGAAGTTCAGGGCCGTCGAGCGCGCGCTTGGTCTTGTCGGTCAGCTGACGAAACTCCTCGAACTTTGCGATCGCCCCATCTGATAGCCACACGTCTTGCGGGGCGAATTTGCCGTCGACAAATTCAGCCGGCAAATTATTTAAATTGAGCAGTGCGTTCAGGAGCTCCGGCTCGACCTCGGCTGCCTCGTTGGTCAGTGGCCGATATTCCGGCGTCGCTGGCCAGGCGTACAGAAATCGGCTGGCCATGCCGTCTTCATCGCCGGCAAATGCGCGGGCGAGCTTGTCAGGTTGAAATGATCCAATGACGCCAACCAGCAAATGCTCGACAACGGTCGAACGGCGAACGTGTTCAACGACATGGCGCCCGCCATCCCAGGCTTCAAGCCAAAATGGCCGATCAGAGCCGGGCCTGTACCTCGTCATGTTTGCGAAAAACCCGGCCAGTTCATCGCGAATCAGCATCATGCCGCGCGGCCTCGCCACAAGGAGCGCCGCCAAACGTTCGATAGTTGGGTCGGTTACATAAAGTCGCGGCTCGATGAAATTGCCGGGATCGATCGCGTCGATCGGGAAGGGCGGAGGATCTCTCGGCGAGTTCGCGCTGAGCGCGGCTTTCCATGTTTTGGCGAGCTCCTTCGACTTAACGACGCGCATCTGATGGAACAGTCGCTTCTCGCGGATGGCGGTCGAATTGAGTTTCTCGACCAGATCGAGAGCACGCACCGAGACATTGAGACCCGCTGTCTTCCGATCGCCAGAAGGAGCGACAATACACGTCCAAAGTGTCATTGGCTGTGACCACGAGCGCGACGCGCGGACACGACGCGCTGTGCCGATCAAACTTGATGTCACACCGAGCAGCGGTACCGCGACATGCTCAGGTCGGACTCCGGCGCCGTGAGATGCGCGCGATAACCAGGCGCGCCATACCGGCGTGAAAACGTCGATTGGAAAGTCGGGCAGCTCGCCTCGCCGATCATCGAGAAGGGCCCAATCGGGGAATTGCCAACTGTCGTGGCTGGGACTCGGTGGCGCGATGCTCCTAGCGCTGCAGTCGCGCCGTTGACTATCGACTCTGTGGCCGGGATTTTGCTCGAAAACATCGATTTTGAGTTTGTTTCGCACGGTTTTGGTTTCCTTTGAAAAGTTTCATAATCTCAGCGCGCGACAAAGCCCTCGCTGAGTGCGATGACATTGCCTGGTCGGAGGAGCTGTAAACTGCGTTGGAGCAGGAAGTTGAGCGCGCAGTCGGTCGCTAGACTTTGCCCATTCCACCTGTCCGCCGCAGCTTTGCGGCGCATCCGACCAATACTTACTCTTTGATCGATCCAGGTGGCCCGACGAGCGCCGGGGCCATATGCGTGCGACGTTGTCGCCGCCCTAGTACTTTCTAACTAGCTAGCGTCTGCCGTTCGATTTTCGATCGGCAGCTAAATCATAATCTATACGCAGTTTACTGCAAGCCCATCTGCGACCGTTCTTCAAAAGTCGGCCTCCGCTTGCCGCCCGGCGTCGCATCACAGCTTGATCTGGACGCGGGCAGATTGGCCTCGGTTGGCCGCCACAAAGCCTCGGAGCTTCGGCAGAATACTAGTTGGAGCCTCGACTTTCGCGATGCCACTCTCACTCGAAACGATTATCAGCGCCGGACAATGCGAAGGCTGCGGAAAGTGCGCGAAGTGCGCAAAGTACTCGGTCTCGCTCGAACCGGAGCAAGCGCTAAGGAACGGCGTGCCAACCCGTTCGCCTCGCAGTGCGAGCAAGGCCTGGTCAAGCTTGTCGAAGAGCAATGGAAGCGGGTGTTCAAAGACGAACTCTGCGCCTTCCCTTACGGCGCCCACGACGACCAAGTCGACGCTTCGGCGGTCGCCCGACTGGAGATTGTGACAAGCAATTAGCTTCGTTTCGCCAAACATAGCCGGACCGGGCGACTGTCGCGCCGAATTCACCGCCAATTCAGGACGGCGGGAGGACATCATCGATTAATTGATCGTTTTTTTGTTTGAATGGATTGATGAAGGTAACGTCCTGCAATACAAAACCATCTTGCAAGTCTTCGGTCAGCAAGTGTCTCACGCCCGCACGCTGTGCCGAAGCCCATAACATGGCGTCCCAGAAGGCCAATCGGTGCGCTCTTACGGCGTCAAGTGCCATCAAAAGATCGCCCTCGTCGGCCGCTTGTACCGGCAACACTGCACGCCAAGCGTCAATTGTCCTTCGGATGTCCTTGACCGGTACTCTAGCTTTACGGATCGCCACATTACTGAACTCCGCAAGCACCTGTAGCAATAGGACGCTCGACGCCGCCCGCATTGCGCGGGCGATGAGGTCGCGCGCCCGCATCGCCCGCGCATCAGATATCGAGGCGGTCGCATAAACGAGAACATTCGTATCGAAGCTGACCATCACTGGTGCATCTCGTCGCGGTTGAACCTTTGTACGGTGCCGCCCCAGGGCAGGCCCTTCGACATCACGTCGATGGCGTGTTGAATGGCATTTTTGCGCTCGGCGGTCATTAGCGGTGGACGATAGGGACTTAAGACCGCGACCGGCTTGCTCCGTTTGGTAATCAGGATTTCCTCGCCGCGCTCCACACGAGAAAGCAAATCCGAAAATTCGTGATTGGCCTGGCGCGCGCTAACGGTTTTCATGAATTGCAACCTATGTAGGACATGTAGTTACATCTAGGCGACGGACGTCTGTGGGTCAAGATCGCCGCGAAAGTATATGGTGAGACCCATTCGCGATGACCGTCCAGGAAATCTCGGCGTAAAGGAATGATACAAGCCGGTCTGACACCCGCGAGCCAAACTTATGCGAGTGCTCCGGCAAGCGCAGGCGCTTATCAAACACATCGGGTAACCGAGTAACTTTACAGTCGCTCGGAAGCGTAGGCGCCAAGGACTGCTTGCCTACGCTCTGAAGCCCAAGGGTTGGCTGCGAGCCCGCCGACCGATACCCAATCTTGATGCCGCAAAGGGCCGGTCAGCAGACTCTATTCAACGGCCCTGGAAAAAATCAGGCTACCCTGTCCGCTGTGTCGATAGTGATACCGCCGCCGACAACACGTGAAACGCAGGTACAGAGCTTTGAGTTCTCTGCTTTTTCCTCATCGCTGAAGAAGACATCGCGGTGGTCAACAATGCCGTGTATCGCGAGTATTGGAAGCGCGCACAAGCCGCACTCGCCGCGGCGGCAGTCAAAAATCATCTCGACCCCAGCTGCTTCAAGCGCTTCCAGCATGGTCAGATTCACTGGCACATCGACCTCTAGGCCGAGGCGCGGGATCCTTACTTTAAAAGGCTCGGAGGCAAAGCGCCCGCTGTTGCCGAAGGTCTCGAAGCGCAGCAGGTCGATTGGACGGCCGCTTTGCTTCCAAAGGCGCTTGGCAGCTTCCAACATGCCGATCGGGCCACAAACATAGAATTCGCCTTTGGGGTCCAGCCGCTCTATTTCGTCCGCGAGATTGATCCGGGCACCCTCCTGAGTGGCAAATGTACGAAGACGATCTCCAATTAGGTCCTGAAGCTCGTCGGCGAAGGCGAGGTCTTGTCGGCGCCGGCAGCTGTAGAGCAGCCGGAAATTTACTCCGGCCCGCGCGAGCGCAAGCGTCATGGTGTAGATTGGCGTTATACCGATGCCGCCGGCGAGCAGCAAATATTCCGGTCGGTCCCGGCGAAGTTCGAAATGGTTGCCGGGGGTGGAAATGGTCAACTGAGCCCCCGGCTGCAAGCTCCACATGTAGCTCGACCCGCCGCGGCTCTCAGCAAGCAACTTCACCGCAATCCGATAGATGCCATCACTGCAAGGACCCACGGCGGAATAATTACGCAGGTCCGGCCGGCCCTTGACCTGAACCACAATATTGAAATGGCTGCCCGGCGTCGGCACCACGAAATCCCCAGAGGGCGCGATTTCAAAAAGACGAATGTCGGGTGTCAGGTCCCGGACCGAGCGCAGCCGCGCGCTTCGCCAGTCGATCTGTTCCGGCACGGTCGCCTACTCGGCCGCTTCGCCGGGTGCCTGCACGCTCTGCCCCTGTTCGCTCCTCAGCATGCCGTCGATTTTGCGCCGCGCCCACAGCGCGCCGGCATCAATGTTGAGGTTGTAAAAGGGCATGCGCGGGTTTCTGTCGATCGCCTTCTGCTGGGCCTCAAGCACGTCGTGGTCCTGGTCGTAAACGCCACGCCCATCGTTGACGTGTGCGCGCTGGATATCGCGGGTGAGCTGTTCATCGTCTTTTCCGAAGGTTCTGACGAAGTTCCAGAAATAGTGGCAGGTCTTGTCGGTCTCCGGAGTAATGGCGGCCAGAAAGGCGCCGTTCACACCGTGCGCGCGATCGCCCTGTCGAGCTCCGGTCCCGGTTAAGGCCACTCCAACATCGCCAACAATCACCGAGGGCGCCTGGAAGTGGATGATTTGCCAGCGGTCGACGCTTCCGGGCCGGCCGAGATGCTTCGCCCAAAAAGGCGGAGGGTCAATATTGATCATCCACCGGGTAACAGTTGCAGTCCGATCTGTATGCGTGACATCGAACGGCGCACCGGTAATCGCTTCGTCTCCGATGCTGCCAACATGGACGTAGGTCTCGTGCGTCAGGTCCATCAGGTTGTCGACCACCAGACGATAGTCGCACTTAAGACTGCAAAAGGTACCGCCTTCGCCGACCCAGTCGGTGCCGTCATTCCAATGGAAATCCGGCAACTTGGTCGGATCCGCGAGTGCGGTATCTCCGGGCCACATCCAGACGAGACGATGCCGCTCGATGGTCGGATATGCACGGACACAGGCAGCCGGATTGATGGTTTTCTGCGCTGGCATATAGGTACAGCGTCCGGCGGAATTGAACACGAGGCCGTGATATCCGCAGACGACCTGATCGTCCTTGAGACGACCCATCGAAAGTGGAAGCAGCCGGTGCCAGCAGGCGTCTTCAAGTGCTGCTATCGCACCGTCAGTGCGGCGATATAGCACTACGTCCTGGTCACAAACGGTGCGGGCCACGAGTTCTTGCTTGATCTCATGGCTCCAAGCTACGGCATACCAGGCGTTTAGTGGGAATGGCCTTGCCTTGGTCATGGCGCTCCTCCGGTCCGTTTTTGTTAGGACGTTGTGTTTAGGCACAGATTAGCACGGCATGAGCTGTAATTCTTGCGACCCGCGACCCCGCGCCGCGGGATACGCTTGAAGACGGGTCGCCGCCAGGCCGACCCAAAATAATTCAACAATCGTCGCTCAAAGCCACATCAAGCTAGCGCTCCCCGGTGATCGGATGATTGACACATCGCTGGTCGGCGCACGGCCGCCAACATCGCCGGGCTGCGGGAGTATGATGCCGCGCCCGTCAAATCTAGACACCATTCTCGGCTGATGGGCGGCGACAGCAATGAGCCCTCCAGTTTTAAGGGCGCTCAGTACGGCTTCATTCCAACTATCACCGCGATCGCGGTCGAGCCTCCATTCTCGGCATCAATGGCTCCGTCGACAGCAATGCCTTCGGCCCTTAGAGCATTGACCAGCGCCAACACATTCCATTGCTGTTCTGTCGCGGCGTTGTCCGACAAACGGATACTCAGTCCCGACAGCATGTTAAGGCCGACGGTCCCGCACTTTGTGTCGACCGTAATCGGGTAAGAACCGGGAATCCTTTTCCATTGTGCCGCTGTGAGCGCGGCGTCAATCGCGCAAACTAGGTTTTCTGCCTCCGAACCGGCGGCGACAGATAATGTGTATTCCTGTCCGGCATACGCCGTTACGGCGGCGGTAATTCGTGCTTGCTGCTCTAAAGTTAGCGTTCTCGGCGCTTTGAATTTCTCCAGTGCCAATTGTGCCGCAGCCGCTCGCGCGTCAGCGTCGCCGATCGCCGCCCTGGCGACGGCCGCCTCTTGCTCCAGTGTGGCGATGCGCTCCTGTGTCTTGGCTGCGTCAGCCTCCAACGCCGACGCCCTTTCAGTTGCATGTGTTGCGTCGGCCTGCGCGGCAGCGGCGCGCGCATCCGCGTCTGCAATATCGGCTTTGGCATGCCCAAGTGCTTCTTGGACCGCAGCCGCTCGCGCGTCAGCATCGGCGATCGCCGCCTTTGCGACGCCGGCCGCTTGCTCCAATGTGGCGATGTGCTCCTGTGCCTGAGCTGCATCGGCCTCGAGCACCGACGCCCTTTCGGTCGCATGTGTTGCGTCGGCCTGCGCGGCAGCGGCGCGCGCATCCGCGTCTGCGATATCGGCTTTGGCATGCACAAGCGCTGATTGGGTCGCTGCGGCTCGGGCGTCGGCATCGGCGATCGCCGCCTTAGCGGCGACGGCCGCTTGCTCCAATGTGGCGATGTGCTCCAGTGCCTGAGCTGCATCGGCCTCTAGCGCCGATGCCCTTTCAGTCGCGTGTGTTGCGTTGGCCTGCGCGGCAGCGGCGCGCGCATCTGCGTCTGCAATATCGGCTTTGGCACGCACAAGGTCCGCCTCGGCCCTTTTTGTTTGTAGTTCGAGTACCGAAATGCGCCAATCGGATAGTTGTTCGCGTACGTTAGCCGCGCGCCATTGGATCAATAAGAACCCGATACTGGCGATTGCGCCAATGATGGTTATCAAGCCGGCGACTAACAATCCCTTCCATGCAATCGGGTACCAATATTCGACCCAGTTGAGCGTTGTGGGATCGATTGGTGACAAATCTGAACCCATGTGGTTTTGGTCAACCATCTCGGATGGAGTCGGTGAAAGAGTGCCGGGTCTCGTCAACCTCGTTCTCGCGGAATGCAGCCTCGTACCGACTAGCGCCAAGGCGCCGGAGCCAAACGATGACCTCCATGGCGACCGCCTAACTCTACCCCGTCGGCATGATCGGCCGAGCGAAAAAACCTGTCTAGCGGTTCTCGTCGGCCGGCGTGGCCGCCGTAACATTGCAAGGCCGCGACGAGCATTGAAAGCCTATGTCAGCGCGTAAAACGGCGGCGCGCTGTCCCGTCGCTCCTGTTAGGAACGACACCCAAATCCGGTCAGCCTGGCTGGGCGGCGTGGCCGGTGGATTACAGGGTTACAGCACGCGGCCGACCGCAGTCAGGCTAGGTCCACCGCGAACCGCTTGAGATCGGCAAACGAGCAGTAAGCCAGAGCAAACTCGTGAGTAGCGCGCAAGACAACGCGGGGCGCCAGGCTTACCTTAAATGCTTCCTGCCAGCGAGCTGCACATAAGCACCACCGGTCACCGGGCTTCAGGCCTGGAAAGCCGAATTCCGGCATTGGTGTCGAAAGATCATTGCCGCGCGATTTGGAAAAATCGAGAAACGCTGCAGTCATCACCACACAAATCGTATGACTGCCAACGTCCTCTCGCCCAGTGTTGCAGCAGCCGTCCCGATAAAATCCTGTCATCGGCTTGATCGAACAGATTTCAAGAGGCTCACCGAGCACATTTCGAGTGGTGTGCCGCCGACCGCCTCCATCAGCGCTATCGTCTCTCAACATTGTCGTCCCTCAACATTGCCGTGTTCCAGCGAGGTCGACGATGAGGTCCTGAGGCCCCGACATCGATGCGCGGCCGGTTTGGTTCATGCCATCAGCACGTCGAGCCAGGCCTTGGTTCCTTTTCAGCCCGAGGCTATGCCAAGGTGTGCACGATCACCGGCCCAGCCATCGCTGTGGCCGGCCCGGCGAGCAAGGGCTGAAGACTCTGTTCGATCCACGCCAGCGCGCGCCTGTTGGACTCTTCGGCTCCAGCATAATCGTTGAAGATGCTGATCGCTGTTACAGTGTCGTCGGGCGCATAAACGACATAGTAGGCCATGAAGCCTTCGACATCACTGATGATCGGAATGGCACCCTCCTTGACCCTGCGCGCCAACTCTTCGGCCATCCCGGTTTTTGCCTTGCCTTGACGGATAGCAGCGTACACGGAGCCCTCCTTTACCGCCGGTTTCTTGCGTAAAGCGACGTGGCATTTGCACGTCGCCGACTATGCTACTGAAATGCGACTTCGGCAAAGCTTCGAAGTTTGCGTGAATGCAACCGTTCCCACTCTTGGGCTTTTAGCTTTTCTAGCGCTTTTAGGCCGATCTCGAGATGTTGCCCGACGCGTCGTCGATAAAATTCGTCGGCCATACCGGCGAGCTTGATTTCACCGTGGAGCGGCTTGTCCGAGATGCAAAGCAGAGTGCCATAAGGTACGCGGAACCGAAAGCCGTTCGCCGCGATCGCCGCCAACTCCATGTCCAGGGCAATAGCGCGCGACTGCGATAGGCGCCGGATGATGGCAGGGTCGCCAATCTCCCAGTTGCGGTTGTCCACGCTTGCAACGGTTCCGGTGCGCATGACGCGCTTTAGCTCAAAACCGGCGAGCCCGGTGACTTCGCCGACCGCTTGCTCAAGCGCGACCTGCATTTCGGCTAATGCCGGGATCGGTGCCCACAGCGGCAGTTCCTCGTCGAGCACGTGATCCTGCCGTACATAGCCGTGTGCGAGGACATAGTCACCGAGCTTCTGCGAATTCCTGAGGCCCGCACAATGTCCCAGCATCAGCCAGGCATGCGGCCGCAGCACGGCGACGTGGTCAGTTATAGTGCGGGCGTTGGATGGGCCGGTGCCAATGTTGATCATGGTGATGCCTCGACAATCGGGCTCAACCAGATGAAAGGCCGGCATCTGGGGCATACGCTCAGAACCAACGCCGGCCGGCCCTCCGCCTAGTCGAGCATTGCGGGTGATCACATTGCCGGGCTCGACGAAGGCAGCCGAGCTAGCATGACCCGAGGCCATGCGCTCGTGGCCCAAACGCGCGAAGATGTCGACATAGAACTGGTAGTTCGTGAAGATCACGAAGTTCTGGAAGTGCTCCGGATCGGTACCGGTGTAGTGATAAAGCCGGTGCAAGGAATAGTCGACGCGGGCAGCGCGGAACAGAGCGAGCGGCTCCGGTGCTCCGGGCGGAAGCTGTAGCGTGCCATTAGCGATCGCGTCGTCCATAGCGGCGAGATCGGGCGTGTCAAACACGTCGCGCAGAGTTCGGTCGACAGACAACTTTGCGCCAGCTGACAATCCCGCTTCGACATTGATGTCGTGACGATACGCGAAATGAATTGGGATCGGCTCGCTCAACTCGCCGATTTCGACTGGCACGCCGTGGTTCTCGAGCAAGAGCCTGATCTGCTCTCTGAGGTAGCCACGGAACAGATCAGGCCGCGTCACGGTAGTCTCGTGCACGCCCGGTCCCGCGACGAACCCGTATGAGAGGCGTAAATCAAGGCGCGCATGGGTAGATATCACGATACGCACGAACGGGTACGTGGCGCGCACGCGTGTCGAGCGAGATTCGCCATTGACATAAGCCTCGAAGCAAGCACGCAGGAAGCGCGTATTGCGCTGGTAGATCTCGTTGAGCCGCACGACTGCCGCATCGGCGTCGGTGAAGGCTTCGGTTGCGATGCGTTCAGGGGTCAGCATGCTCAGTCGGGGGTGGATGTGGACGACCGGATTCGCCGGATAGACCCGTAATCCAGGTTACTAAACTTCTTTCGGCAGCTTAAGCGGCCGCAATGTGAAGATATTTCAACGCTTGGCATTCGCAGTTGGAACCAATGCATACAGTAGTCGGCAGCTCATACCCAAATATACGCGGCTCGGCTTCACGAGCCCGCAGTTAAACCGCGCGGTGAAGAAGAAAAAAGGCTAGGGCAAACCCAAGAATACGCGTCAATCCACTATCTATATCTCGGCTGGGAGGCCGCGGGGGCGGCAGCGCACAACCACTCTCTGCACAATTACCGCTATCGTAAGACCGGCGTAGCAGTAGCTCGGCACCCAGATGTAAACTTGCTGCGAATCGGACATCATCGCTAACGACGTGGCTAAGCTCGGCGCCGCATTCGGACTCGACCTGCTAAAAGGCGATTAGCATGTTTGGATTGTTCCGAAGAATTTTAGAAGCGGTCAAGCCGCAGGGACAGACTCCGTCGCAAGAAGCTGCCAAAACCACGAGTGTTCAAGGAATTCGGGACGCTGCAAGAAGGATAGAAAAGATCAAAGCAATCTGCGATCTCGGTAAAATGCATGCCAGAGCCATGCGAGATAGTTCTTTGGAGCCGGATCTCTTAGCCAGCGAGCAGAGAAACTATGAAATGTACAAACACGATGCGATTCTGTCGGCGGGTCGTTTGACGGATAAGACTTTGCGAGACTCCTCGTTACGCCTGGTCATTGACCTCTGCCTGTACGGTGGGGACGACAGCGAGGCAAAGCATCTCCTGAGCGCAGTTGAAGCTGATTCCATTAAGCGGGAAATTCTAGAGGAGCATCCGCGACTGGCCTTGTACACGTTAATCACCCGACGGCCGCCGGAAAGACGTTGAGTACCGCTTTAACGCATGTGCCGACACGAACAAATTCGCGCAAGGGAAAGTTCTAAGCGGTTGCGGTGGGCTTGTTAACGTCGAAGCCGCCAACTGAGGCGGCCTCGCGCCGTCCTGATGGGGACCCGGACGGAGGGATGTCCGAGAGGGGGCTCTCGGGCTTGATTCGGGTACTCGATCGGAGATGTAAATTGCCATCCCCCAATTGAGGGGGCGGACCAACGGGAAATTGCCTCTTCCTCGCCACCTTCTGTCGTGATCGTCGCGCATCCGATGGGGATCGGGGGACGGCGGAGTGCGGGGCGAGCGGGTGGGGAACGCTCCGCACTCACGCTAGCGGCGATGGGCTAGCGACGAAAACCGCGGAGCTTCACTGCCCGTAAAGTCGTTCGTGGCGCCAAGGTCGGCCAAGACTCTAATCACTAGCCGATCTCTAGAAGAGGCTTTCCCTGTTACAAAGCAGAGCGACCATTATCATTACTCCGGCGCCGACTATCAGCATTTCGATCCAGGGCATGGGAGCGAACTCCCAAGATGGCCAGACAAGCGAGAGCGTCACGGGTCTCTCAGTCACCGATTGCCCAGAGATTCATCGCCGTATTTTCTGTCGGTGATACTGAAACACTATGCTCAGTCGTGCCGCTAAGCGAACGCCCGACAGTTGCAAATGGCCGCCTTCTAAGCCAGAAAACACCTTGACGTTGTGGTGGGCCCGCGATCTAAAGGCACGCGACACGTCGGCGGGACGAAGTCATGGGGATTTGAAAAGGCCGGATCACGTTCTACCGCTGTTCACTGCCTGTGCGATCGCCGTTCCGGCAACTACTCACAAGTGGTAATATCAATCAATAAATGTGCTTGTCGACGCGATACACAATCTGCGTGTCCCGCAGACAAACGTCTTAGCCTTCTAATTCAGTTGCCCCTAAAGCTCCGCTACTCCCTTTTCCGGGGCTAACCTCCAGCGCGAGTTATTGCCGACCACCCTGGGTTCGTTTCGCAGAACTCGCAACGTGCCTTGCGGCGCAAATCGTTTGGCATCGTTCGGCGCGGCAGCAGGAGCTAGCCTTTTTTCTGTTGGCTCTCGCAAACGTAGTCCCGGGCTTCGACCGTCGTTCTCGTCGATGAGCTCTCTGAGCATTCCTTTTGCCACCCTATCGCCCGCAAGAGGTATGACGCGCGATAACCGCACCTGCAGAAAGAATGTCGCTGACGACCTCATCATTCGCTTGGATATGGACCTCCCAACTCGCGGCGCATGTCCTGCCTGTTCAGTGTGGGCCTGAAAGGATGCAAAACATCGATCGTCCATTCTCAATGGTCAGTGTTTCTTCTTTTTAGCTTTGGCCACGAGCGCAAACTTGATCAGGCGGCGAATTGCTTCCGAGCGTGAGGGCTTATCGGCTTGTTGCTCAGCCCAGCTCTCAATTGCTGACCTTAGCGCTGGCGAGAGCCGTACAGCCAATACGGGATCGCGGCCGGTTGCGGGGCGACCGGGCTTTTTCGGTATTACCTTTTCCCTTGACCATCTCGCCATGTTTTGGTAATACCACAACCCTGGCGAGCCGATGGGAAGCTGCTACTTCCCACCGGCCCTAACCCAAGCCACGGAGGTAACCCATGGCCCAGGCTAACTACGTCCCTAACGCACTTTGCGCGCCAATCACAGGCGGGCATGCGAAACGATCCACAAACTCTGTCCGAATGACCTCCGCCGAACTAATCGCCGGCGTAGCAAAATATGCACCGCGGCCAATCTTCGAACCCTTTGCGCTTAAAGTCCCCGGCCCGCTCAATTGCCATCAATTCGATCCCCTCCTTTCCGACCTCCCTGCTGGCGTGGTCGGCGCCCCGAAGCTCGCCGGTACGGCGCGGAGGGTCTCATGAAGCGGGGGCTCGAATTTGCCGATCGCCGCTACTTCATCGGCGGGTCGGATGCACGCATCGTCATGGGCGACGATCAAGACGCATTGTTGCGGCTTTGGCGTGAAAAACGAGGCGAGGTGGAGCCGGAGGATCTATCCAGCAACTTAATCGTCCAGCTTGGGCTGGTGACCGAGGACCTCAACCGGCGCTGGTATGAGGCCAATACCGGGCAGAGAATTACCGATATCCAGAAGCATGTCCGACATTCGGCCCTGCACTGGATGGCTGCCACGCTCGATGGGCGGGTGGAGGCAAGCGGCGCCGTCTATGAGGGGAAGTTCATGTTGCCGTGGTCGTTCTCCGAGCAGGGCGCAGCGGAGAAATATATGCCGCAGTTGCAGCACAATATGTGGGTGGTTGCGGCACGATCGGCGGTGCTGTCGGTCATCACCGGCGGCGGCAAATGGGTGGAGATCGAGACCCACGCCGACCCACTCTACCAGCACCTGATTGTCACCGCGGAGCGGAAGTTCTGGCGCTGCGTCGAAAGCGGCGAGCCGCCCACCCTCTTTGGAGTCGATCCGCCAAAACCGCGCATCGAAGCCGTCCGTATTGTCGACATGACGTCCTCGAATGCCTGGGCGGGATTTGCGGCGTCCTTTTCCAGGACGCACGAAGCCCATCAGGAGCACGAACGAGCGAGGGCCGAGCTCAAGAGCCTCATGCCCGAGGATGCGCAGCAAGCCTTTGGCCATGGCATCCGGGCGAAGCGCTCGAAATCGGGCGCGGTCAGTTTTGCTCTGCTTGATGACGGCGACGGTAATACCCATGCAACGATCTAGCGAGTCGATCGCGCAGCTGGCGGCGGCACTCGCCAAGGCGCAGGGCGAACTAGTCAATCCGGAGAAATCTTTGGTCGCCACCATCAAATCGGAGGGCGCCACCGAGCAGACGTTTCGGTATGCGCCGCTGTCGAGCGGCCTCGACATTGTGCGCAAGACACTTGGGCAGCAGGGCATCGCGGTCATGCAGACGACGTCCACCGATCCAGCCGCCGGCGTCATCGTGCTGACGACGATGCTCGCTCACGCCTCCGGGGAGTGGATAGCTTCCGATTGGCCGGTCTGCCCAATTACTGAGACAGCGGTGCCGCACCGCACCGGCGCGGCACTGACCTACGCCCGCCGATATGCGCTCTTTACCCTCGTCGGGATTGCCGGCGAAGACGATATGGACGCGCCGGATCTAGCGGTGCCGAGCGGCCAGGTGGGACCGATTGGGCGCGGCGCTGCAAACGGCAAAGGCGGACGGAATGGAAGCCGTGATCCCGCCGCTCGGCATGTCTCGCGTCGCCGTGGCGCGATGGTCCAGGCCCCAGCGCTGAGTTTACTTGAGGGCGACGCATCGGCGAAATTGCGCGATAACCTTGCCGCGGAAATCAATGCTTTAGGCAGCGACGAGGACGCCTCAGATTGGGCCCAACGCCGCATGGCCGACAAGGACAGATTGTCAGCGACCGATGTGCGAAAGGTCGAGGAGGTCTTCCAGCAGAGACTTCTGAGCCTCTCGCCGGACCCAGCCGAGACCTCGCCGCGACGGAACCCATCCGGAAGGCCCGCTCGTTCTCACCAGCCACCAGGTATCGACAAATCCGCGCTGACATTGCCGGAACCGCGGCGAATTCGTGACCGAGAGCACGTCCGCTCGGTTGCCCAGAAGGCCTGCTTGATCTGCGGACGGCGGCCTTCGGACCCTCATCACCTTCGGTTGGCGCAGAGCCGCGCCATGGGGCGAAAAGTCAGCGATGAGTTCACAGTGCCGCTGTGCCGAGGACATCATCGCGAGGTGCACCGTTCCGGGGTGGAGGCGGAATGGTGGGCGAAGCAAGGCATCGACCCAGGCGCAGCTGCTCGCGCGCTGTGGCTGCAAAGCCACCCATTACCTGAAATTGGACCGTGCCTCGCGGCGAGAACACACCCGGCCGATGTGGGCAAACTCACAGAACAACGAAACGAAGCCGATCGAGGGCCGTGGCGATGACATCGCTCAAACAGATCGACGCCAACCGCCGCAACGCGCTCAAGAGCACGGGCCCGACCAGCGAAGTCGGGAAGGAGCGCTCGCGCCAAAATGCCATGCGGCATGGGCTGACGGCGGAGACCGTCGTTGAGCCTTTGGAAAATCGCGAGGACTACAAAGCATTCGAAATGTCGATAACGGCCGAGTTCGACGCGCAAACAGCGGTGGAGCGCGAACTGGTGTTGCGTCTGGCCAGCGTGTTGTGGCGCCTTCGCCGTGCCACAGCGATTGAGACCGGGTTACTCCAGATCGGCGAGCCGGACGACAAACGGCCGGCGCGCCGTAGCGCCGATACCACCGCGCATTCCGTTTTTTCGATTATAGAGGCGGCGCTATACAACCGCTCCAAAGGAAGCCGCAACAACGCCAGCGAGCCGAGCTCCGAGTCCTCGGTAGGTGACGACCGACCGTCTGAGCGTGATTTAGCTGTCAACTGCGCCGAACTCGGAAAAGCCGAGATGGCGCTCCGCTTCCTGCGTCTGGCGAAGTTCGATAACGGCGCATTCGAGCGCCTGAACCGCTATGAAACCGCACTCTGGCGCCAAACGGCCCAGCTGCTCTTTGCGCTTAACTTTTTGCATCGGCCGCTACGGCGGCAAAGCCGCTTTCCGACGATGCGAGACCGTCCGTTTCTGTTCGGTAGTACCGTCAGGAGATTGTGAGCGGGGGCCTTGTCACCATCCAAGGGAAATCAGCGCCACGTATCACGAGCGGTGATAGTCGTCCTCGATCCGCTCGCTATTGTCCTCGCCGCGATAGCTGCCGATCTGCTCGAGATCGATCTTGCCGGGATTTTCCAGACGGTGCTGGGCGCCGCTCGGCACGTAGACCGATTCGTTCTCGTGCAGCATCTGCACCTTGTCGCCGATCGCCACCCGCGCGGTGCCGCGCACCACCACCCAATGCTCGGCACGATGATGCTGTTGCTGCAGCGACAGAGCTTACCTCGCGTCGTTGTATCGCATCGGTCAAGCCGGCAAGGGTAACCAATCCTTAAGCGCGGGCGACCTACATATCTCGCTAGGTGCATCGGCCCGGCAACGACAACCATGGCACGTCGGAAGGAAGCTCACGGCGGCGGCCATGGTTGGTTTGTCACTTTCGCTGATCTCATGGGGCTACTCGTTAGCTTCTTCGTCATGCTGGTCGCGTTTTCCACGCAAGACCAGAAGAAAGTGCAAGTGGCAACCGGCTCGATGCGAGATGCGTTTGGCGTACAGCGCGACGCAAACTACTCCGGTATTGTCGAAAACGACGGCTCGCTGATCCGTTCAAAAATTAAGAACGTGGCGCGGATTATGCCCGAGGATTCATCTGTCACGCCGACGTCAGAGGAAAAGGGTACCGACTCTGAACACCGCCGGACCTTCGCGCTCGCCGCGGCCTCGCTACGCCGGATACTTGAGGGTATGCCGGAGCTGGCGGAGGCTTCAAAGCACATCATGATCGAGGACAGTAAAGCGGGCCTCAACATCGAGGTCGTCGACCAGGACGGGCGCTCGATGTTCCCCGAGGGCTCAAAGGAGCCGTTCGAGCATGCCAGAGAGCTGTTTCAGAAGCTCGCCGGCCCGCTCAAGAGCACTCCCTACCGCATTGCCATCACCGGGCACACGTCTGGCTCTCAAGCTTGGCCTGCGGAATACGGGGCCTGGAATCTTTCCGCCGACCGGGCAAATGCGGTCCGCACAATCCTGGAGCAGGAGGGCTACCCTACTGCCAATATTTTTCAGGTCACCGGGAAGGCCGACATCGATCCGCTGCTACCGGAGGCCCCTACGGCCCCGCCAAATCGTCGCGTAACGATAACTCTTATAAGCGAAGCGCCAGCGGTGCCGATAGATTTAAAGCCTTAATGCTCCCCGGATGCTCTCTGCGTCCTGCATCGCCGCGCCGCGACCGGACTGCCAACAAGTCAGAGCATGAATTCTCAATATTTTTTCTTCTTACGTTGACTTGAACACCACCGACACCAGTCCTCTTATCGGAAGATCAAGCACTGCGCGTGCCTTGACGTATCCTATAGAACTCGATGATTTGTTGGGCGGTATCGCGCCTTAGACGCTCAAAGCTTGCGAGATACTGCGCGATTTCCATTGTTGGCATGCGCTGTCGTTGAGCGCGAAAGGACAACAGGGCTTTAGTTGTGGCCCACGACAGATTTGCCGCCTTGGCAAGAACCAATAACGTCTCGGAATGACGCTGAATCATTGCTTGTTCGACAACAGCAACAGGGACATCGCAGATCTGCGCCAGCGCGCTCGTGGTCTCTTCAAACTTCTCACCCTCAGCAAAGGCCCGGATTGCACCATCATTAAGTTGACCTGACTCATAAAGGGACCGAACCCGCGCTTGCACCGCAAGATGGCTTGCTGAATCGGCTGTCGCCATATTGCGCATTTCGTCAGTCACTGTGGCAATTGCATCTAGAATCTCTTTTTTGGCCTCGGGTTTCTCGACGACGAGCTTGGATCGAACGATTTCGGACGCTCTCGACAGCAAGGTCAGAAAGAGTTCATGAGGAATGTCAGGTCGCCTGCCAACGCTCATGGCAAGCTCATCGTCTCCATCCGAACGCTGAACGAGTGTGGAGAAGCCTTGCCGCGAAAACTTCGCTCCCTTGTTGTTTGCCGTGCTAAGAACAACCTCTCTGTCTCCGCGTTCTACGAGCACGTCGGTAATTGTTTCGCTGAGGGATTTTCGCTGGGAAATTGCCAATAAGTGGGCTTGGCCCTTTGTCCGCGCGTTTTGGACAAGTGTACCGTCATCCAACTTCTCTGAGTGCACAAGTATCGGATACGCAACGCGGATTTCATCATCACTCGCAAGAACTCGGGTGATTTTGGTGGGGGCATTGGCAACCGGTGCAAGACGGTGCGCAAGCAGTGACCGCACGGAAACCTCAATTTTCGCCGCCAGGCGGGTAATGATTTCATCGAACAGCTCAATCTCTTCCTCGGAAAATCGAACCGACCCGTCGACGAACAAGTCGGTAATTTGGAGCAGCATTTCGGCTCGTCGTCGAGCAGAGCCGTGTGCGATGGCATGCTCGAGCTCTGTCGCGAGCGAAGGAAATGCCAACATGGAAGTCATGATACGAAGGGGCACATTTTCAGGGGTGCGCTGCCCGGCAACGTCGCCAAAAGAGCCGGCTATTGAGTAGATTAGCAATTTACGAAATTGTGCTTAAAAATTTATGTAGCATCTTTAAGGCCAACATTAGCGCCGACATGCTCACAAGGGGCGACACTGGGCATCCGCATACGTGAAGGACGCGAACCGACCGAGAAATGCCTTCTTACGGATCTTGGAATAGGCGGCGCCGCTCGAACAAACTCGAACAGTAGAACGGATATTTGCGGAACAGCGATTTTGCTTCAGTAGGAAAATGAAGTGCCATCAAACTAAAAGGCCTTTTGAATTGCGAGTAACATCGGGCCTTGGCCACCGCCTGGAGATTAAAGGCTCGCCGATAAAACGCTTGGTGCTCGGCGCTCGCGGCAACGAGGCAGTAGTTAGCAGCGAAGTATTCCGCCGCCAGAAAAACGATACGAAGCGCAACATAAGGCAAATCACGATGCCGCCAAGAGAGTCTTTCGTCTGCCACAAAGCACGTTGCATCTACCAGCACGTTGCCTGCATCGAGCTTAGACCGCAAGTGATCCGAGAAGACCTCGAGAGAAGGGGTTTTCGGATGTTCCTTTGAAACGATGTGAAGCCGCAACGAGCTTGCTAGCTCGCCCTCCACGTACAACGCATACAGATAAGCGTTCTCCATTGCGTCATAGTCATCGGCGAACGTCGCGAAACGATTTGGTGCAATTGAGTCTGCACGAAGATAGGCCTGATAGCGAAGTCGCGCGATCGCCTCCCGCAATTCGCGGTCGTTGGCGCGTCGACAATCTATTCGACGTAGAAGGCGATTTGCACGGTCGACAAACGCCTTATCCTGAGGGGGGTAATCCCAAAAATGCGATGGTTCCACTCGCGCATTCATCTGATATCCCCAAACAATTCCCTCGTGCCGTTCAACACGGCGTGCGTCGAGCTGACTTCGAAGGAGTCGGGCAACTGCGTGGCCCAATTCATATTTCGGTAAAATGAATAGGCAGTTGACTTGGAAGTCACCCCCCCGTTTGAGGGGGTGACGGCGGTAACGCAACACGTTCTGCTCTACAAAGGCTGGAGTAGGCTTAGTGCAACCGGCAGATCAAAAGCCTCGGCAAATTGCAAGTTTCCAAACCACGGCACTTAAGAAAACACCGGCATTGAATGCAGTTCGCCTAAAAACTCGAATTCGCAACACACTGACGTGGATTAGGGACTTCGTCTCGCCTGCAATGCAACGCGCTTATCCTAGTCGAGAGCGATGAGCCGAAGTCGGTCGAATACCAGTGACACGTCTGCTTGCTTACACCTCAAGAGCTGACCAATAGCCGACGTCGCGCGATGTCAGTTCTGTGATCACTAAATGGGGTAATCGCCGGCAGCTTTTGGATAGCTGAAGATCTTGGGAGACCGGCGTGCATTCATCATTCCGGCTTTTCCGCTATTCGGTCAGGGACAACAACGATCAGCCGCTCGCATACGTTTATTGCGAGCAGGAGTTGGACCGCCGGACTTCGGCCAATCAACTGACCCAAGACGAAGTGGTTGGATCGCGCCAATATTGCCAAGCTGCCTGAGTTTCTGAAGCGGCCCAGAGTATTCGAGCGTGCTTTCTTCTCTTATCCGCGAAGGCTCTTATACGTCCCTGCGGCGCAGCACCGCAGACGCGCCACTAGGCTTGGATAGCCCGTAATTAGGCATTTCATAGCTGCTTCGGAGATACCGCCGCTGATACCTTGACGCGGTTTTAGCCACGCATCCGTTTGAGCCAATCCCCCATCGCTCGTGTATACGCAATCGAATCGCTCAGCGCGCAATTGCTTCAGTACGTGGCGATCGTACGAGCCAAAGGGAATTGCAACTTTCGTGACAGCTTTCCCACAAACATCCTCAATGCGGCGGCGGCAGGCATCCACTTCGACATGGAGCATGGTGGGCTCAAGCATGCGCCAGTCAGAATGATGCATACCGTGTGATCCGATCTCCATCCCTGCCGAGACAACGTCTCTAAGAGCGGGCCGATCGAGGTAGTGGGGCAAACCTATTCGTCCTCCGACGACAAAGAAAATTGCCTTCAGGTTGCGCTTTGCGAGCTCGGGCAGCGCAATCAATGCGTCGCTTTCGTTACCGTCGTCAAACGTAATCACAACCGGCGGGCTGGACGTCTCACGAGTTGCTCCAATCGTTTGAAGCAATGAAATGAATGTTTCGCGGCTTAGCCAATAGAAGCGCTCATCATCGGTGACGCCGTGGTGCGGCGAACCAATCCCGTGCAAGCCAAGAACACGCAGTGCGGACACCGATCAACCCCAGGCACGCCAAACTCTATTCGCGCAAGGTTGCTGGCCTTTTTAGCGAGTATCTACTAGACGCGGGGCTGCTTCAATTACCATTCGCTTGAACTCAGCCCATAGCGGCAAAACGCGATCATCAGGTATCAGATGCCGGCAAAGAGCTCCGTGCCCCTGGTCTGGATCGCTGTCGAACCTGATGTGTTCGGTGAGAAAATGCTTGAATGCTTGCTGCAGCGGGCCGTTCCAATGCCGCGCTGTTAGGATGGCCCGAAACACTCTTTCCAGACCGCCATCCTCGTAACTAGCTAAAGCCAAAGCCCTAGTCGTCCGATCAATAGCGCGAACTTTTCTCAGATAGTCGTTGCCAATATCGGTGAGAGCAAGTCGTCCAATTTCTGGAATTGTTGTCAGCTGAAGAGTTCGACGCATGAACTCGTCGTGGTTCATTTTCTCCCCGACTGCGGCCACGCCCGGCCACGGCGAAAGGTTATCGGTGTTGCGCTCGCCGTGATCAAGCTGTAGCAAGCGCTCATCGTCGGGATGCAGCTCGCGAGCAATTTCGAGGCATTCACGAAATTGCACTGAGAAATGGTAGTAACCCCACGCTACCCTGATAAGATCTTGTTCGTTTAGAACAGTCCAATTGAGGTTGCATATTTCATTGATGATTTGTTGGTAGGCAAATAAGACCGATTCGCTAGGCGCCAACGTCTGTGTGGTACTCATGGACATTACCCCTCACAGAAATATTACCGGCAATGAAACAATACCGTCCTAGTCGCGGCCTATCAAGTGATCCATGTCACACTTCCTCAGTTGGCTTTGTCAAATCGCTCTCGTTTCGAGGGCGCAACTGGATCTTTCGTGGACGCGATAGCAGCTGCAGAGTGCTGAGACAACTCCTATCTGCGATAAACCTTAAAACCATGTCGGCCCTGCGACCCGGTAACTTTAATCCTTGATCGCGACGGCGTCGCTTTTGCTGTATTCGCCTCAAAAATGGCCGCGCCCTCCTAATAAACTCACCAGCTGCCACGGCTGACTCAGCTCAAGATCATGCAAATTGACCGACAGCAGCTTTCGGCCGAGCGCTCAGCCGCCGAGGCTGACCTCGGCATCAAGGCCGACGCACGCGCAGCTCGCAAAGGATGGCGTTGATAGCCGATCGCTGCAGGCGTACGTGACGCAGCACAGTATCAAGAACACCACGCGTTATGCGGCCTTGGCGCCGGATCGGTACAAACGGTTCTGGCGGGGCTGACCCGAGGCGCCGCACCTGGGGCTGTCATTCGAAAGATGAAGTAGCACTCTCCGCCTGGCAGAACTCCATGAGATCGAGCCGGCATCTTTTCGTGAAATATCGGAAATGCCGGACCGTGTACTATCGCATGACCGTTGAGGTCGCTCGCGACGTAAATCACAAAGGCGCGGTGCCGCGTCTGCGGAACGGCATTCAATCGGCGCGAGGGAAATTTGATCTTCAAGTGTTTCCGGGCACGACGCACCACAAAAGGCGCCACGGTTCGAACGTTGGCAGCCGACGGTCGGAGCCGTACGGCCTGTTAAGGCTGCGCTTACCGAATCGGACTACCTCTCAACTCGGGACAGTGGTGGCACGCTGTCCCCAGGCCAGTGCGAAAGAACCTCAGCACCGCTGAACAAGGCTGAGGTTCTTTTTTTGCGCCAATTTAAGTCCGGACCGCACATTCACGTCGAATGCCCCGTGCGAGGGCTACGCGAAAACAACCTTGCACATACAAGTCCTACTTGCCCGGTTCACCCTGGCCGGGGTTTTTCATGGCTAACACCCAGGTTGCCAACGTGCCCGACTGCCCTAGAAGGCCGCTTTCGGAAGGTTAGGATGTCACACCTCTTGAAAAGCTTTTGATGTCCGCCACTGCGGGCTGCGACAGGCTCCAGTAGCTAATCTCGGTTTGGATCGGCATATAAGCTGTGATGTGTCGATCATTCTTTTTGTTCTGCGCGGCCGCGAGATGAGACAGAGGCGCCTTGGCTGTCACCGAACGTCGTCACTAACGAGTGCAAATAGCTCAAATTGTTGTCGAAAAATATTCTTTCACTATCCCTTATCTAAACCAACTTTGTTCACTCGAAGCTATAACTTTCAGAACGACTATCAACTTGCATTCGGTCATTTTAGCTCGCGGACACGGGCAAATGGCAGCTCGCTGGAAGGATTTGCGATGATTGTTGTCGTCGAACCATACAATGAGCACAAATATTCGAGATTGATGGACGAAATGTTTCGCCTGCGGGCGCGCATTTTTCACGACCGTTTGAAATGGGACGTGCGCGTCGTCGACGGTAAGGAACGTGATAAGTATGATGACCAAGCGCCGGTCTACATTATTTATACCGACCGACAACAGCGCGAGGTGAAGGGCAGTCTGCGGCTTTTGCCGACTACAGGCCCAACGCTCCTCGCTGATTGCTTCGCTGACACCGTACCAGACGCCGCGCATCTGAGTTCTCCGACTATATGGGAGGGAACTCGGTTTTGTCTGAGTGAGGCCATCTTAGACAGAGAGTCGCTGGACGGACTGCTTTTCGTCTCGACTGTCATGATTACCGCGCTCGGCGAACTTGCGGTTAAGGCGGGCATCGAATCGGTCGTTGGAAATTTTGACGCGGTGATGCTTCGACTTTACCGGCGCCTCGGATGCGACTTCGAAATTCTCGGAAGTACTTGGAAGTATGGTCAGCCAGTTTACCTAGGACTTTTCCCTATTTCGGAACCGTTACTGCGCAAATGGAAGCGGAAATTGGCGGCCCGTTCAAGTTTCGCAAAATCGGCGGAGCTGGTCGCGTAATCTGCCCGTAAGCTTCGGAACTGCCCCCTCGCCGTCCGATTGAGAAACCGTGGGGCGCGAACACGTGTCGAAGACCTCCCGGCTCACCACATCTCTCTTACGCGCGGGACCGACGAACTGCGGTGCCTTTTGATTACCAGTCGGGTCGCTACCGGCTGCTATCAGTGCATGTTCCACTATCAAAACTGTGGCCGTGGGACCTCCAAAACGACCTTAAATCATCCCCCCTCCTGGACCGCGTGACCCCTTTACAGCCTGCGCTCCGCCCAGTGCCCGCCTGCATGTGCGACTACTGGCCAACCGGCATCACGCCGGGCAGTCCCGCTACTTTGGGTACTTGCACAATCGGCGCATACCGGTCCAGCTAGCTGATTTGGAAGCAGACGCTGAGGGTTACGGCCTCCCCGCACTGCGACGTGATGAGCCAAGAAGCCTAAGGTTTTTCGGATCAAGTTGCGTGTTCCTGCCACGATCTGGTCGAGTTTCGTAGTTTATCCTCTCGGAAAAGCCGAAAGTGCTTGCTGCGGTTCATAACGGGCGTTTCTGGGGCGTTGTCACATGCGTATTGACTATTACCCGCTTGTTTCTCGGGCGGTCTCTTCATTGGAAGGCAACAATCCTGAGAGCCGCGAAGCTCTTTTTGAGCGCATACGACTACTTCTTGCCAATCAGCTCAGGAACCGACAGCCGCCGGTGTCAATTTCTGAGATTGCGCACCAGCGCGCGGCGCTCGACGCCGCAATTCGAAGGGTAGAATTAGATTCATCGAGGCGGTCCAGAATTTCCGGCTCTCGTCAAAGAACGTTGACGCGAGCCATCAAGCGCTTGCCTCAAAGCTTGTATGCCGTCCGTGAATGGGCCAGGACGATCCTAGCGGATCAGGCTTCGAAGTTTACGCGACTGCTGCTTGCTACTTTCGAAATACTAAGGCAAGCGATCAAAAACGCCGACCTATTGGTGAAGCCCGCGCCATCAGCAGCTTTTTTTTCAGTCCGCACCGGTTTAGTGTCGCTCCTCAAATTCGAGTTGCTCCCCACAACTTCGCCTTACAAATCCATAGTGCTTCGTGAGGGAGACAATTTACCCAGCGAATCGGCCAATACAGACGGATCTACATTTGTTAGAAATCTCCTCGGTATCCAATTACTTGACGGGTTGATGCTCGACGCAACTAAGCCTCTGTCATCTGAAAGCGCCGCTCGGGATGCGCGGACCGTGCTCAGATGGCTCGGTGTCGAAAACACCAAAGAGATCTCATCCGAACACTACGATCAATTCGCTTGCGCGGTCCAAAACTACATCACGGAATGCCGCGATCAATCGGTGAGGCTTTGCCCAACAACCTATTGCGCGCGTTCGGCGCTCAACGATGACGTTCGCGGTGTTCTAAATCGATTGCTGGAACGAGAACAGACTGAGAGAGTCGTCGATGATACGCTTACGTCTTTCGCGAGGATCTGGATCGGATTATTTGTCGTACTGAATTTGCTTGCCGTCATTCTTTTGCAGCTCGCCGCCCCTACCCTAGGATCCGGCCTTGCGAAGTTGCTGGAATTCTATAGCCCGTTCAATGTTGCGACGTGGATTGTCGAGGCAGTTGCACTATCGCCAGCATTGTTCGCTATCTTTTGGAAAAATCAACGATTGTCACGTTTGTGCGCCACGCCACAAACTACGTTTTACGTCAACGCTACAAATGTCACCGCTGACGCCACCGGTCTTGGTACTCTCTTGTAGCGTCAGGTCCTGCGCCACGTTAAGAATTCTGTGGGCAAGAGTTGCCGGATGCTGCCTCCCCGGTCAAACTCGACAAAGCTCCAATGCGACCGTAGTGGCCTTCTCATGGACCCTGTGACCGCTTTCGCAGAAGACGGCAACAACCGCCCTATGCAGCAAACGTTCGTCGTTGAGCCCCAACGTCGACAAGGCGCCGCGGGGTCTTCGATGGTGGAACCACAAGACTCCGCGCAGCCAATTTCGCGGGAGGTTGCGACGCCAATGTCTCCTCTTGAGCAGGCTTCCTCTCAGAACGAACGCGGAAAACGCTGGTGAGCATCGCGATTGTTGCTGAGCGAGTTTCAACGACGTCGTCCACCGTGTTATGACCCAATGTGAATAATTTGCTGATCAGCAAATCGCGTTCAACTGAATGCGGCAGATCAAATTTTAACGCTAGGAATCGATCAGCCTGCCGTACGACCTGCGCGTTAACAAAACCGACCTCCGGAATGAATACCCGCACGAAACTCTCTGCTGCAGTCACCATCGCTCGTTTTTCGTCTGCCTCGATCGCTATGCCTGAGAGCGAAATGTCGCGAATACGTCCCGTCGAGAGTGCTCCGCTTGCTGAAAATATCCAGACCGGTTCATCAAGTGAAAACCGCTCCTCCGACCGACGCGCCTGAGCCTGCAGAGACAGCATGCAGACAAGAAACAGAATCACAATATTTATCGCTCCCCAAATGACCATGACCGGAAGTAAAGATATTCGCGCTATGACATGCCATTCGGGGATTGAATTGAGCACCAAACCGGCCGCCGTCATTAACATCAAGGCTGCGGAAACCCAAAAAATCTCGCGCTGATAATTAGAGCTTTTGGCGTCGCGTCCCTTCGGAGTTACTTTGAATGCGTGCGCAAACGGACTGACCAGAGTTCTCAGCACGGTAGGCAAGATCTTGAAGCTTTGGAAGGTGCTCAATACGCGGGAAGCTAGCGGGAAATATTCTTTCCGCGCGAATAACTGTAAACCGCCAATGAGCGCGAGGATCATTGGCACTATGTAAAATAGAACAGAGGTCGTGGTTACGTTGGCAAACGGCTGTAATCCCGTGAGAAGGAAAACAAGTGGCGCGAGAACCGTCAGCACCGTTGTGCAACTTTGCGACAACCAATGGGTTGGCAAAAATTGAAGGCGTTGCACCAGCCCGAGACTGGAACCGAGGGGGCCTTCAGGTAAAAATAGGATTTGCATCGCACCCCTCGCCCAGCGCTCACGCTGGACAAAAAACGCATCGAGGTTCTCAGGGGCGAGACCAAACGCCAGCCGTTCACACAAATATCGAGTGATGAAGCCCTTGCGCAGTAACGCCAGAGTGAGAAGCATATCCTCGGTGATCGAACCGGTCGGCAAAGCTCCGCCAATGCTATCCAAAGCCTCGCGTCGAGTTACCGAATTAGAGCCACAGCAAAAAGCACAATCCCACGCATCGCGGCTCGGCATGATCGCCTCAAAGAAGAAACGTTGATCGTCAGGCAGAGATTTGCGCATTGCTAGATTAGTCTGCATAGGATCGTGATTGTAGAAGGCATGTGGTGTTTGGACGATTCCAATCTTCGGATTGTCAAAGAACCCCATAGTCCTCATGAGGAAATTGCGCTGTGGGATGAAATCTGCATCGAAAACAGCGACGAAAGGCGCGCTGGTCTTGGTCAAGGCATGATTGATGTTGCCTGCTTTGGCGTGAACGTTGTCCGGACGAGTCAGATAGCCCACGCCTTTGTCTCGGCAAAGTTCGCGCAGCCATGGTCGTCTGCCATCATCAAGAACCCAGATCTGGAAACGTGGGTAATCAAGGCAGAGTGCTCCGGTAATTGTCTTTTCGAGTATTTCAATCGGTTCATTGTAGGTGGGGATGTAGACGTCCACCTCAGGAAGGCCTAATGGCAGCGACGCTCGCAGTCGTGCCTCGTGCCCGTCAGCCTCGATCCGTCGATCGCTGGTGCGAAGGAAGGTCAGATAAAGTATTAATGCGTCACAGGTTGCGAAGATTTCTATCGCATAGCAGAACCAGATCCAGCCGATCTCGTACCAAGCGCCCTGCGCCGGTAGCACGGTCACAAACAGACGCCAGACTTGGTAGTGGCCAACTGCCAGCAAAACTACCACGACAACGCTAGCGCGAGCCCAGGTCCTTGAGATTGGCAACACTGGACCAAGCGCATAGAGGGCCCCGCAGATGAATAATGTTGGCGCTAGAACCTGAACGAGCGTGAGGGCTTCAATGTCCAAATCATTTGCCCCCGGCGACGCTGGCCGACGGCATGTTCCGCGTCCCGTTAAACCAATTGGGCATTAAGCCAGATGCGAAACCGAAAAACGGCCGTCGGATGCGAACCTCAGCTAGCCTCCCAATGCCACAAGAATTCGCTTTTTCGTTTTGCGTACCATCGGGCGGCAATGACACCTCGAGAGTAATCGTGCCGGGACCGGCACTTGGAATCTGGGCCGCGAACAATCGATCGTCGGTGCGAGCAGCGGAGCCGCGGACTTGCTGCACCCGGCCTTCCCGCCATTCGTCGCTGCCCACAAGTCTAACGGCGACCTTGTCTCCCATGGTGACTTGTTCAAAGTCGCGTTCTGGAATCTCGACTGCGACGAAGCGGTGCTGACAGTCGGCCAGGTCGAGTATGGTTTGCCCTTCTGTAACCGCCGAGCCCGGGCTCGCGGCAGTCGACCAGACAACATGCATTGCAGGCAAGACAATCTGATAGTTATCTAGATGCCGCGCCCGATCACGTTCGGCCTTAATGTCGGCGGCTAGTTGCGACGAGCGTGCGGCCTCTTGTAGCGCCAGAGACTCAAGCTCTTGGCGGCGCAGTATCAGACGGTCTCGCTGCTGTTGCGAGTATGGCACATCGCTTGACCCGTCGCGTAAGAAAAGGCCTTTTCGCGCCGACTCCAATTCGACGTGGATGCGAGAGATGCGCGCTTCCATGATGTCACAACGGGTCGACGTCACCTGCTGGACGGCTTGGGCCTCTGCTGAACGAATTTGTGACGCCAATCCGTTTTCGGCGAGTGCCCCAAACCGCGATACGACGTCGTGGCGTTGCCGCAATTCCGCAAGACAGCCGGAGTGTTCGGCCTCGGCTTCCTTCGCCTCACGATCGATCTGCTCTACTCTCGCGCGTTGATAGGCGTCGATCCGTCCCTTAAGTTCGTCATCAAGCTTCCCAATTTCTTGAAGCTGTCGCTGCGCAAGGTCGCCGGCACTTTTGGCAAGCGCAAATTGCAATTCAAGGTCTTCAAGATGACGTCTGTCTGGCGATAGCGGTTCGACAAGGACCAGAGACTTGGAGGAGTCAAGGAAGACGCCCTTGCGTGGCATACTTTGGGAGAGTTGCCCCGAAAACGGCGCGGTCACGCGCAGCAATTCTGAATTAACAAAAGCAGACGCCGCAACGCGGTGGGTAATGTATGGAGAGAAAGTCCAGACCGCCGTGCCTATCAGGATCACTGCCAAAGCGAGACGCGTGAACCGCCGGCGGACAAAGCTTTCTGCGCTCACGTCGTGCGCCTCGGCCTGTTGATTTGTTTGTCTTCAGTACCATAGGAGTGATGAGCTTCGTGTTAAGTCCATTGGTTAAGATTTTGCAAAATCATTACAGCAAACATTTGGTTGCTTACTACGCCTCTTTACGTCGTCGGGAAACAAACAGCAGACTTTGCATCAAATAGTTTCTAGCAGCACAGACGCGCTGGGCGCGAAAGCATTAAAAACAAACCAAATAAGGATTTAATTCTAACCGCATTTAGGTCCCTATCCGACGAGCGCGGGTCGCTTGTTGATATTTCCGCTTCGACCTTAACTGAAAGCAAAGAAACCGCGCATACCGTAAGTCGCTTTTCTCAAATAGGGGATTAGCAAATGGATTCCAGGAATGATGACTCCGCATCCAATCCCGATCGCACGCATTTAGGTGAGATCGATGATCGGAGAGCGGCGCCGGATCGCAGACTCTCCTCGCGACGTAAAATTCTGAAGTCCGGCAAAACATTTTGGCCTAACGGCGATTCTTCCGAATGTCTCATTTATAATCTGTCGGAAACTGGCGCACAGTTGGAGACGCGAAGCCCGGTGCCAAATGCTTTTGATCTTTTGGTCGAAGGCGATCCATGGCGCCGATCGTGTTCGGTCGTTTGGCGCAAGGCAAATCGCGCTGGTGTGAAGTTTCAGGAACAATCTCAGCTGCTGGCGTCACGCAAGAGCTTGGCAAATCAAATTAGTGACTGCGGACGCTTTGCCGAAATGTGCCAGTCGATGGCGGAGCGCGCCAATCTGCCTGATCGCGAACGTCTCCTCGAAATGGCGGCTGCATGGCTATCCGTGATGCGCCAACTTCAACGCAAAGGTCGCCCGCGCGACATTTGACACTTGCTGAGTTGGGAATCGGAACAATAACAATTTTGGACGCCTCACCCAACGCGATGGCCGGCTTCGCCAAGAGCGTGGCCCTCAAGTTTCGTCGGTGTGATCTCTGGATACGGCTTGTTTCCGCCCCTGGGCGATGCCGGACTACGTGGGCGCCAGGTCGGAAAACTGAAGCGCTACGCGACGGTGCCCATCCAGCGGATTGATCTCAGACCAGTCAACCCTGGGGTCGCTCTTACGCAATTGCGCGACCTTCTCCGTGTAGCGTCTGCTGTATAGTGCCCCCATTGGACCAACCGTCGCGATCCAATTCGGATCGCCCGACTTGTTCAGAGGTCGTTCGGTGAACACAACGGCACACCCCTTCGGCGGTTGGACATACCGGACCAATTCTGCCAACACGGCTCGGGCTGGTCTCATAGGAAGGTTGGGTTACCTTGCTTCTCGACAGCTTCGATGGATGAACGTGGCGCTTCACGTTTTTTCCATCGCGGCATCATCGCAATGACCTGAACCAATAATCGTCGTTGTGACATTGCCCTCAGTCCGCGATCCAGCGTAAGTGAGCGTACCATCGTTGCGATTGAACTCGTATTGGACATCGTCGTTCTTTGCACTAATCCAGGAATTATCGAACCGAGCAATTCGCAATTGTCGGCCGTCAGAGAGAGTGAGGGTTTTGCTTTCATCGTCGATCCAGAAGCTCATCCGTTCTTCAACCTCGATCTCCCTGTCAGTGATGATGAGCTTCTTCATCACGCAATTGAACTGAATGCGCGGTGGCGCTGGTTCGCTAAGAGCGCAGAGCACAACAACAATTCCCGCGTACACGATTCCGGTAGCTATCCCATTTCAGTACCTGTGTGTGGTGCCCCTCTCCCGACGAGCTACGAGCCGATTCATACTTCCTTCAGGGACGGAGGAAAGCGCCCGGCTGACCACCATTTTAAACCATTATTGGCGGCGTTCACGCCTTATTAAGCAAACGGAAATAGACACGGCGAAATCGTGGCGGTGGTCGTTGGCGTTGGCGCAACTTCGCCAGTTGCGTCCTTTCAGGTTTGACTGATGCTCGTGCCCCTGGCGCACATGGGAATCATCCTGCTTGTCGGCGCGGCTGGCTTCTACCTGATGCACGTGTTCGCGCGATAAGAGTGGTCGTAGGCGACCCGCGTTTAACTGGATTGAGCTGTTCGGGGATTCCTAATAACGATGCGCGACGAATTTGCTATCGAAGAGATGCGCATTCGCGCAGAAATTGAAAAAATGGACGCGGCGTTTTGTGCGGCGATGCTCAGGGCAATTGATGCAGGTGAGGAGCACGCACCGGAAGCTGTCTGTAGAAAACCCGGCACGCAAAATCCGATCTTCATTCTGGCAAATTAACGCACCTGAGCTAGTCATCTGGAATTGAAGTTCGGCACATCATAAGAGGGCTTTATCGCGGATGGAGGGGTCAGAGGCCGGCGCCGAGCGCATAAACGGGCGTAGCGCGCATGAACGGGGGCGTTTTGGAGAGGTCAGCCGTTTTGCCAGGCGGTTTAAATAGACCAAATCTGCTGTGGCCACCGTCGCCGACCCTTGGCATTCAATAACATTTTGTGATTCCGACAGGATTTAGGCGTGCGCGCGCCGATCAAGCGCCAGCATCAGCCCGTTTGCGACGACCGCAAAGACAACGACGATCAGCGTCACCGTCGTCGTCATGCGCACGTCGTGGACGTTAATACCGTTGATGATGAGGAAACCAAGGCCGCGCTGGGAGGCGAACATCTCGCCGATCAGCACACCGAGAAGTGTCAGGGCGAAGCCGACCCGTAGCCCAGTGATGATCTCCGGCGTTACCGCCGGCGCCAGCACGCTGAGCGCCGTCTGCGTCGGGCTCAGGCGCAGCACCCGGGCCGTCCGCAGCAGTACCGGCTGGATGTTCTTGACCGCCGCTATGGTGAACAGCATTACCGGGATCACGCCGTGGATCACACCGAACGCCACCTTGGCCGACATGCCGAGGCCGAAGATCAGCAACATCACCGGATACAACGTCACTTTGGGAATAGTGTAAAGCGAGCTCAGGATCGGTTCCGCCACTTCCCCCGCGAAGCGGCGCATCCCCAGCACCAGGCCAAGCGCTACGCCCGCCACCGCAGAGATCGCGAACGCCGTGGCGAAGGCCGCCATAGTCGCGCCGACATGGTTCCAGAATGACGCTCGGGCAAACAGCTCCGCAGCAAAGGCGAAGGTGCGTAAGGGTGGAGTAATGGCGACGTCGCCCGCATAGGCATAGAGGCCGAGCCAGATTACGAGAATCGCGGCAACGGTCACGACTGCGTCGAACAACCGCGTCATGCCCGCCCCCGGCGACGCGCCAGGCGCCCGTCCCACATATGCAGCGCGCCGTTCACACCGGTCGCGATCAGCAGCACGAACAGCATAAGCGCGTACATCGTGCGGTTCTCGAAACTTTCATAGGCATAGGCGATGCCGTAGCCGAGCCCGCCGCCGGAGAGGATGAATTCGCCAGCGATGATGCCGATGAACGAATATGCGAAGGCGAGCTTCAGCCCTGTGAACAAATGCGGCGCGGCGCTCGGCAAGGTGATGAGACGCACTTCCTGCACCCGGGAAAGCCGATGCACACGGGCCACCTTCCGCATCACACGGGGCACCCGGTCGAGACCCGCGAGAGTGCTCAGCATCATGGCGGGCGCGGCGAATATCACGCCGATGGCGATCAATGGCAGTGCGTTCAAACCAAATAACGCCACCAGCAATGGATAGAACACGAAGAACGGCACCGCATACCAGCTCGCCAATAGGGGATCGAGTGCACGGCGCAGGCGCGGCTGCGCGTGAACCAGCGCCCCCAACGCCGCGCCAGCCACCACCGAGACGGCGAAGGCGACCCCCACTTCCATGAAGGTGCGCGCCGCAGGAGTGGCAAGTTCGCCCGAGGCCATCATGCGCACGAGTTCTAACGCCATCTGACTCGGTGCAATCATGGTGAGTGGCTTGATCACGCTCAGGCGGCACAGCAGCTCGATGAAGCCGACGGCCGCGACGATCAACGCGACGCGCGTCCACATGATGCCACGAGCGCGGGTCATGACGCGGGTCGTCCCATCGCCTTCATGGATTCAGGCCGCAACGCCGCCCACAGGCGAGCGGTGACCGCCCCAAAGTCGGGATCAGACGCGATGCGGCTGTCGCGGTCGCGCGCCCAGCCCGTGCTCACAAGATCAATGAACCGGCCGGGACGCGCCGACATCACGCCGACCCGGTCCGACAAAAGCGCGGCCTCGTCCAGAGCGTGGGTAATAAGCATCACCGTTGAGCCTGTCTCCCGCCACAGTCGCAACAGCTCGTCGCCCATCAATAAGCGTGTCTGCTGGTCCAGCGCTCCGAACGGCTCGTCCAGCAGGATCAGTCGCGGCTGCAGAACCAAAGTGCGTGCAATGCAGACGCGCTGCCGCATGCCACCGGAAAGCTGCGCGGGATAGGCGCCCGCGAAATCGTCCAGCCCCATGAATCCGATCGCATAGGCCACCCGCCGCGCGATCTCGGCGGGCTCGGTGCCGGCACGGCGCAGCCCGAAGGCGACATTGTCGCGCACCGTCAGCCAGGGGAAACTCGCATCTTCCTGGAATACCACGCCGATGCCGGCTGGGACTTCGCCCACGACCGCGCTGCCTTCGAAACTTACTGTGCCGGCGGTTGGCGGGTTCAGCCCAGCCAGCACGTCCAGCAGCGTGGACTTGCCACAGCCGGACGGGCCGACGACCGAGAAAAACTCACCGCGCCCCAGATCGAGATCGAGCGGTCCTAGTGCGTGCACCGGGGTGACGCCGGGATAGACCCGGGTCACGCCTCGTAAGGTCGCGTGCGCGACTTGCGCGTGACCCATAGACACTGGGCACAAGTCAGTTTTGCAGGTCCGTGGGCAGGAATGAAGAGTCGACCAACTTCGACCAGTCCACCGGACCTTTCTGCTTGCCGACGATCTGCAACCCCTCAACCATGAGGTCCATGCCGTCGTAGTCGAACTTCCCTTCCGACCAATAATGGATCGCGACGTAGCGGGCGAATACGCGGCGATAGAGAGTGGGATTGCCATTGAAAGCTTTGGCGGTGATGTCGGCGGCCTCGTCGGGATGAGTCTTCGATGTAGCGCACGCCGTCGCGCCGTCCGGCGATAATGCCGCGCAGCTTGGCCGAGCCGTCCCTCGCATAGTCGGCGGTCGTAACGGCGACGGTCTGCATCATGTTCGGCGACAGGATATCCTTGGGCCAGAACACCGGCTGCAATTTATCCTCGTTCTCCGACCAAACCGGCTCTCCGCACATGCCGGCGTCGACAGCGTTGTTAAGCACCGCCGAGACATTGGCGCCGATGCCACCCGCAGGCACCAGTTTCACTGCATTGGGGTCGATGGCTTTCTTCTTCAGGGACATCAAGATCAGCATGTTGGTCACCGAGCCGGGCGCGGTGAAGGCGACCGTCTTGCCGGCGAGATCCTCAATCGAATGGAGCGGCGAGCCCTTCTTCGCCATCCATAGAATGTCGGCGATGCTCTGCGCTCCAGAGCCGATGATGCGCAGTGGCACGCCATTGTTGATCGCCTCCACTGCCGCCGCCAGCGCCACCTCGCCATAGGGCAAATCGGCCGCCAGCGTGTTCCGCACGGAGGTGCCGCCGCCTTGCGACGTCAGCACCCCGGTGATATCGACGCCGTATTTCTTGAAGAAGCCTTTCTCCATGGCGACCGCATACGGGGCGCCATAGAAGGCCGACCCCCAATGAGTTACAGTGATCGTCTCAGCTCGCGATTGCGCGGGGAAAGCGGCGACGGCTATCACCGCCGCGAATGGCAGCAACCTCGTCAATAGCTTCAGCATGGATGTTTTTCCTCGCTTCCTAGACGACTTCGATGCCGTTTGTCGAAAATAGTAGCATGTCCGGGCTCGGTGCTTGGAAGAGCGTGCCGACCCGCACAGAACCCGTGCCGGCGAGCGGCCCCAACACCGTCTGGTGTACAGTCAGAAAGTTTGAACCCATCGGCTGATTCAGGCTCAGGTTATGAACGTTCGTCATCCCAGACCTTGTCGGGCATCGGCAGACCCGCAAAGATCTCCTTGGACGGTGGTCTGTCCGGCTCGATGCCCAGTATATGAAGTACCATGACGAGTTGGCGCACGTGCTGGCCCGAATGCCAAGTGGTCCGCTCCAGATACTCGTGCAGCGTCACGTCGCCGAAGTAGACCAGGGCCTTACGCGAAAAGTCGGTCGTCTGGCCTAGGCCGTCCCACCAGATCTGGAAGCGCCTCAGCACGTCTTGTCCGTAGGCTAATATTTTGATCTTGGTGTTCATGCCCGATGGCGGCACGCGGTTGTAGGCACCTTCCTCGAGCGGCAGGCATTGCACCTCGTGCTCGAGAAAAGCATCGGCGATGTTGAAGATGTGATAGCCAAGCTGGGCGTAGCTACGCGGCCGGTGCGGTAACATATGGGCGAGTTCGCTGTCGGGGATTTGCGCAAAGAGCCGCTGCGCCACAGTTTGAATCTCGATGAGCCGCGTGGCTAGCTCAGACGCGGGCAGCACTTCCGCCTCGCCCCATGCCACCCCGGCGACGCGTGCCACCTCGCGCAGCACTTCGCCGTTCGCCCAATCCTCGCCGCGTCGGACAATCGGAACTGAGCGGATGCCCAGTGCTGCCAGCTCGGCAAACGCATCCTTGTCCTCAAGCACGTTGACCGAGACGAAGGCAACGCCGCGCTTGGTCAGAAACTCCTTCATTCTGAGACAACTCGTGCAGCCAGGCTGCCAGTATGCTTTGATAACAGAGGCTTCAGGGGCTACTTGCGCCATGGCATGCTCCATAACTGCGCAAGACTAGTGGGTTGATCCGAGGACGCAAAGACGCGAACACTAACGCTTGTAGCAACGATGACGCGGCGCCGAGGAACATTCCGCCGAGCACTGCCGCGATTACGATGGTCACATCAGCGTGATGCCCGGTTGGTGTCGGAGGGCTTTCGAGCGCAGTAAATATTGAGTCCGAAATACTCCTCATCGATGCCGCCGACCTGCAACTTTCTGCTCGGGACTGGCGCTGCACCGACGACCTGGAGTTCGTGACCAGCGAGCGGGCGCGGCAGCGGCTCAATTGATGTTGACAAGGGCGCCACCATCGACTGGCAGCGCAACGCCAGTAATAAAATTCGCCTCGTCAGACGCCAGAAACAGAGCGGCGTTTGCCACGTCCCAAGCCGTGCCCATCTTGCGACGCAGGGGCACGCGCGCATCCCGCGCAGCCGCGACCTCAGCCCGGCCCTTACCGCTGATGCGGGCGCGGGTGTCGACTGCCATCGGTGTGTCCATCAATCCGGGCAGGATGACATTGGCCCGTATCCCGAATTCCGCATTCTGAATGGCGACCTGCTGAGTGAAAGCAATCATTCCGGCTTTAGTGGCCTTGTAGGCCACGTTGGGGTACTGCTCCCAAGCGGCGACCGATGAGATTGTGATGATGACACCCGCGCGCTGCTCACGCATCAGCGGCAAGACCTGCTTACAGGCCATGATGGCGCCGCGCAGGTTGATGGTGGCGATGCGATCGAATGCGGCCTCGGTGATCTCGTTGAGCGGCGCGTCACCGCCAGCAATGCCTACACCGACATTGTAGTCGAGGATGTCGACGCGCCCCCAACGTTGCCGTGCGGCCTCGACCATCGCCGCGAGCGTCACCTCGTCCGCAACGTCCGCTTCGAACGCAAAGCATTCGCCACCCGACTGTCGTGCCATCGCAACCGTTTCCTCGGCGGAGGAGAGATTGTTGTCGACTGCGAGCACCTTGGCGCCTTCCTGTGCAAAGCGCAAAACCGTGGCACGACCGTTGCCCAGCCCTTCGCCCGGTGACTGACCGGCACCGACTACGATAGCGATCTTGTGCTTGAGACGCATGCTCATCTCGGTGGAAGAAGTACTATTGACCTCACGGACCATAATCGGCAGTCACCAGGTCGATCGCCGAGCAGCCCGTCGCCGACAACTTATCCAATAGGCCGCACATTGCGAGAAGAGACGCGGTTCGCGGCCACAGAAAATGTGTTGAAATTGTATCACTAGGAAAACGCGCACGATCGATCGCGAGGACTCTCAAGCCGCGGCCTGCGAGAACCATCGCTAAGGCCGCTCCTGAGCAGCGCGTTCCGATGACTATTGCGTCATATCGCATCGTCTATTGCCAAAAATTTGGCGCACTGAGCGAACCCACCCTCAACATTGATGGTACGAGGCCAACTATGCCCTAATCGCAGCGGTGAGTAAGTACGTGCACGGACATTTCTGAGGCGACCCTCGGCAGTGTCTTCATCAAGAAGTGTGTAGCTCCATCAGGCATCGGGCTTTGGGTTAAATTTTTTGCATGGCAGTCATTCAAATGGAACCCGAGACACTGCCTCAAGGGAACGTCACGTTGGTCCGACAACAACCATATAGCGGCCAGCATAACAAAGCTGGTTTGCCGTGAGCGCCAATGCTCGGATTTCGCGTTTGTGATATGGCTCTCTGTACGCAAAATGGAGGATGACCATCATGGCTTCTGCGATCGGAACCGCTCTTTTAGCTGCCGTCGCTTTGGTGGGATTAGGCTGCATGGGGCCCGCACAAGCGCAACAAGCTACAATGTCATTCTTTGTCAGTAGCGTGGGTGAAGGCAACGGCGCCGACCTTGGTGGCCTCGCCGGCGCGGATTCACATTGCCAGGCACTCGCCAAAGCCGCCGGATCGACTGAAACTAACTGGCGTGCCTACCTCAGCACGACTGAGCCGGGAGGTGCCGCTGGTGTCAACGCACGTGACCGCACTGGAAGGGGTCCGTGGCAGAATGCCAAAGGCGTGGTCGTGGCGAAAAACATCGAGGATCTCCACTCTGACTCCAACAACATCAATAAGCAGACGGCGTTGACCGAGAAGGGCGAGATTGTCAGCGGCCGCGGTGATGCAGTTAATATCCACGACATACTAACCGGGTCCGACCCACAAGGGCTTTATTCCACGGCCGGTGGCGACACCACCTGTGGTAATTGGACAAAGAGCGGCAACGACGGATCAGCCATCGTGGGCCACCATGACCGAACCGGCCTCAAAGACACGAGGCACATGCGATCCTGGAACTCCTCACATGGCTCGCGCGGCTGCAGCCAGGAGGCCCTGAAGAGCACCGGTGGGGCCGGCTTAATCTATTGCTTCTTAGCTAATTGACTTGGCGCCCGATGCCAGGCGCACAATAATTCGAATTGGAAGTCCGCTTTTTCCCAGAAGTTGGAAATAAGATCTGACGTTCCTACGTGTCGGCAAGGTGCCAACATCTCACATCAGCAAACGTTTGGACGACCTCAGTACACTGTCCGGAACCGGCGCTGGGATAGACGAAGCAGGACTAAAAAAGCGAGGGCCACAAGCACTAACGCACCGGCAAGGAGTAAGAGAGCAACGGGTGCACCGCTCGCGTCACGGAGAATGCATGCGGCCGGCGTTAGCAAAAGACTATTGCATTGTCCAAGTATAGAGAAACCAAAGGAGGACAAGACCGGCGAACAGCAGCATCCAAAGTTGGAAGTGAATATCGAAGAACGAAAGGTCGGCGATCAGCCACTGCCCCATCGCGGCCTTGCCGGATCACACTGGACAATGCCAGTAGCGGCGTCGCCAGAAAAGTCTTACTCGGACGTAGCTGCCGGCTTTTGCTGATTATGCCACAAACTGCTGCGCGGTTTAGTGCGATAAAGGACGGGAGCCGTACGGCCTGAGAGCCTGGCAGCGGCTGGTCGTGGGTGCGATTCTCTGCTTTGGGCCTTCCCCCTAACGGCGGCTAAGTCGGACTCGCCAGCGGCCGCTGCCGAGTCACGGCGAGGGCATTCGAAGGGAAGCAATGCCGATTTTTTGGGATCGGTTTAACGAGCCGGTAGCATGTCACTGGCTATTGGGACCAGGTGGCCGGTCATTCGCCAATGTTGGCTATTACGGTTATTACACCCGCCCTTGCCGGATGCCTGCTGTTGCTTTCGTGGCTCCAGCACCGGAGGGTAACTGCGCTAGCCGTGTGGGGATCGGGGTTCATCACCGCGTCGGTTGCGATCACACTTATCATCGTGGCCCGCGGTACGATCCCCGACTTTTTGTCGATCATCGTCGGCAACTCACTTCTGGCTGCCGCCTATGGGATCCTGTGGTGCGGCGCGCGGAAATTAGATGGCAAGAAGGTCTCAATCCTCTTGGCACTGTTGGGGGTCGTATTCTGGCTGATTGCTTGCTCGATCGGTCCGATCTATGCGCGACCGGAAGCTCGGGCCACCGTCATAGCGGCAATTGGCATTATCTACACTTTGCTCGCTGTCCTTGAGCTCTGGCGCGGACGTGGCGACGAGGTATGGCGTTGGCCGATCATGGTGCTGCTCCTTGTCCATGCCGTCGCCATACCAATTCACATTCCACTCGCCGGGGAATGGACCCATCCTGATCCTTCCGACCTGGATTTGCTGAGCTTTGCGATCTTCGAAGGCGCACTTGTCTCTATCTGCGCGGCTTATCTATTCGGGGGGCTCGTTAAGGATCGGATTGCCGCTCGCTATCGGCGGGCCTCCTTGACTGATCCACTGACCGGCGTCGCGAATCGGCGTGGCTTTTTCGACACAGGCGAACGGCTGTTGGCGCGCGCGCGCTTTGCGCGCGAGCCGACGGCTGTCGTCGTGTTTGATCTCGATCGCTTCAAGAGCATCAACGATAGATACGGGCACGATGCCGGCGACGAAGTGCTTACCACATTCTGTCGGTTGGCAACTTCGCAGCTGAGGCCGAACGACCTTTTCGGTCGGATCGGAGGCGAGGAGTTCGCGAGCCTTTTACCAGATACGGGATGGCATGACGCCCTTTGGCTGGCCGAGCGGGTGAGGAAGGCGTTCGAAGCGTCCTCCCACACCACTGGTCAATATGCTTTTCACTCCACCGTCAGCGTCGGGGTTGCGATCGCTGACAAGAAGCGGTCCGATCTCAAGACACTACTCCATGACGCCGATCAAGCGCTCTATCAAGCGAAAGCGTTGGGTCGGAATCGCGTAGAACCGTCGCCGCATTGGGTCGAACAGTCGACCACGGAGCGCGCCATCGCAATCTGATAGCCGCCGTGGAGAGCTGCATTGTCGGCGGCCTATTGATCAAATGCGACTGTTAGGTCATCTGGCGAAACGCGGGGCGTAAAGCAGATCTTTTTGCCATAGCCGGTTGACCCCATTTTTCGCGACTGACGCGATTTGATCTATGACGTATTCAAGCGTCCTGTAAAACTGACGGCGAACTAAGTTCCTGCAAGAGCATCTTCAGTAACCGACTTTCGTTCTTCGCTTTTTCGCAGCTCAGTCGGACGTAAGCTCGCCGGTAATCGGGCCAACAGGCCGTTATTGTTGGCCTTAGGGCTACCGCGCCTTAGCTCTTTGAGAAGCAATAGGCAAAAATACAAAGGGCCTCCTAGCCGGAAATGAGGAGGCCCTTTGCGTTTGGCAGACGGTCAGTTTGGCCTGACGTTGCAGTGTGGTACTCCTATACGGTTAATGCGAAGTTAACAGGCATGTGGATCGGATCGCGCCGGCATGCCCGCAACGTCGCACGGACGTTGCTCGGCAACCTTTGTACGGGCGGGAAAAGATGCCACGGGCTGTATAATGGCGTTTGCGTGGGCTACCGCGGCTTTTATCGCGGCTCGCTGTTCATCGCGGAGGGCTCGCTGTTCATTGCGGATGTTTGACATTGGCTGGTGCTCCGAGCGTTGCAAGTGACACTAGAAAACGCATTTAGGAACTTGCGCGCAAATCCCCCAAGTTTGGGGGGTTGACACTGTCGGTTTGCACCAAAGACGCTGTCGGAAAACGAATCGCGATGCCCGGCCAATGTTCTGTCGTGTCGCGAAGGATACGAAGGAGTAGCTTCGGCCGGCCTTTTTTGGGCATGGTAATATGCTTGCGCTATCGACCAATCCTAATCGGAGCAGATAATGGCTAAGGGTACCGTGAAGTGGTTCAACCCGACCAAGGGCTATGGGTTTATTCAGCCGCATGGCGGCGGCAAGGACGTGTTCGTACACATTTCGGCAGTGGAGCGCGCCGGCCTCAGCAGTCTCAATGAGGGGCAGGCCATCGAGTACGAGGAAGTCTCGAACAAGGGCAAAACGTCAGCAGAAAATCTAAGAGTACAGCGCTGATCGTGCCCAAAGCGCCGGGCGCTGAATGGTGAAAATAAGAGGGCGGCTTCGTCGCCCGTCCTCGGATTATATTTTCGTCGGTCGATAATGCTTGGGGTCAGGCTGCGCTGACGTGGCTTATTCTTCATGGCTCCTGAGCGCGTTGAATGCTTTTCGCGCTTGGGACTCCACCTAACAGAGGGAGAGATCGCCCTCCTGCCAGGGACTTTGTTTCTAACAACAGCGCCTTAAGCTGCCGATAACCGATTACGGCTACACCGTCGCACGGGACAGTGGGGGCGGGATGTCCGATTAGGAGTACCCGGCATTGTGCCTGGGCCCCGGCGCGCGAGTTGCGTGCTATCCGCTGCGCCGGGGCTTCCCCTTGCTCCCGCTAAAGCCGCCGACATACCATTTTGCCGAGACGGGCGGTTTCACACCCCCCGCATGTCTCCAAGCCCCGCAGCTATCGTGATTGGCGCTGCGGGCTTTGCTTTCGCAATTCGTGAACCAGCCCCACAACCGCGCCTCGCCGTCTTGTGACGGGAGTCACTTCGCGCACATTCGCCGTTCGGCATCCTCTGAAGTAAGGCCCGACAGGGCGGCCGCCATCCCCCCAATATCCCCAGTCGCCCAGTCCCTAAGTTGAGGACTTATGAACCCCGAGCGCGTTCTCCCCGCTCGGGTCCTTTTGTCATGCTTGGGGCAACCCGCCGGATGGCGGCCAGCATCGCCACAATGGCGAGCCAATATAGGAAGTTCACTTGCGCGCTTAGGGCTCTTGTGAATCCATCAATACAAAGGCGATGCGGCACGGCTCTTTGCCATGGTTGAGCCAGGCGTGGTTAGTCGCCTGCTGGACTACTACGTCGCCGGCCTTTAGATGCACAGTGCCCGTGTCGAGCATCATGTCGATCTCGCCCGCCATGATGATCGCATAATCGACGGTACGGGTGCGGTGCATCAGCGGATTGCTCGGGGGAATCCCGCGCTTCGGTGCATCTGCACCTACAACATTCATCATCGTGTTAATGTCGAGCTTGTCTACCTCCGGCCCCACCGGCGGAAAGTCGACGACGAGCAGGTACGTGCCGCCATTCGAGGGCGCAAAGCCCTTCCTCGCCCCGGCGCGATCGGCGTCCCACGAGAAGTCGGCCGGACCCTTCTCGGTCACCCATAACGAGGCCACGCCCTCTCCGGCCCCTCCAATCTTGAGTGGAACCTTGCCGTCGTACAGAGCGGCAGATTTGTTGCTCTTGTCGAGCGTGGTGACGACGCGGTGGATCTCTTTGTCCTGCGCAAATGATGGCGCCGCGCTCAGTACCGCGATGCTCAGCCCGACCAAGAATGTGATGTGACCGGTAGTTTTCTTCATCTATTCCTCCCTGCATTGTCCTTTTTGTCGAACCAGCCCGGTTTGCCCCGCTGCCTATTCGACTGAGCGTCATTGTGACCATTTCGGCGGAATGGACCACTAGATTCGAGATGGGTAAAGGCGGTGGTCGGAGGGAATGGCTCCGGGCGGAAATGGCGGCGTGAACATCCCTGCGAACTTGGCGCGTACCAAATTATGCGCAACATTGTGAATGAGGGCGCCGTCGCGGCGAAAAAAGAGTCCCGATGGCTACTCGCCTCGGGACTAAGATGAAGTGGGTACCGACCGCTCCAAAAGTCGGAACGGGAGGCGGTGTTTGCTAGCTGATTCCACGTTGGGGCGGCGATCCCCCAATTGAGGGGGTGAATGATTCGCAATTGCTCTGCTTTCTTGGAGCCGGCCATAGCGTGTCGACGATCGGGATACGTCGTGGCAAGTCCCGGCGCGCTGCTGCCAACGGCGCACCGGGGCGTTTAATCCGAAACGAAGCAACAAATAAGGGCGCCCCCCAATCCCAACCGCACTTCGTTGTCGTTATCCAGCCCGAAAAAATCGTCATGCTTTGGATGTCGGTTCTAAGGATAGTAGCCCGCCTTTAGTCAGTTTGCGCTGGCTCGTCACCGGTCTCAACCACCACTCCTTTCGGGTACCCCGGCGCAGCGGGCTCACTCGCGCGCCGGGGCCCGGTACAGCGGTGGATGCCATCCCCAACGTCCCCACTGTTCCCGGGGCTCACGATAGTGGGGGTTCGTTAGTCGCGACTTAAGGCGTCAGGACTGGCACTGGACAGGCAGATTTTGCATCCACCGAGCTTGCCGCGACGTTTTCGTTTTTTGGCTGTGGTGCATTCAAGTCTTGAGACGGCTCGGCATCCTCCCCTAAGAGGTTGCTGGGCGTCCGTTGAGGAAAGCGGCAAAACTAGCTGCGAGCCCTGTTGTCACCAGGGTCGCGGTTAGTGGCCCACGGAGGCCGCGCACGGCGGTCATTCTTCGGCCTGAGTGTGTTGGGCAGGAGCCTTCTCACGCAAAGGTTCGACCACCTGTTCCCTGCTGTCCTTAAAGACGAATTGACTACTGTCAGCGAAGGGCACGAACCGCAAATTGCTCAGCGCGGCCTTCTCTTCTGAGGCACGCGCCGCAGCTTCCAACCGAACAATAAAAATCTCTGCCAGCATTGTGACCACCTTTATGTCCAACACTCGACACTAACAGCCTACTCTTTCTTTTTGGTTTTTGGTGTGATTTGCAGCACAAAAATGCGCGTCTGTTAGTCAGCTAAGATTTGCTAACTATTAGGCGCGTTCGTGATTTCTTTGCCTTGCTTCTTTCCGCCAGCTCAACGGTTGCGGTGCAAAAACCAGCGCGGAGCCACACACAGGGACAAGCCAAAAATGGCACGGCGTCAAACAGAGACAACGTATCTGAAAGCGGTCTTGTTTTGGCTGCAGGAATACTGGACGCATTAAAACGGAACTGGACAAATAACGTCGCCACCAATGACCAGTCGTTGTATACGCGCCGACACTGGCTTGTAGCAAAAAAATCCCTCTTGGCGCTCTCGTACCAGTTTTGGACGCCGCAAAGCACCCTTAACCCGACTCTGTGAGCTTCTGAAGCAAGGCTCGCAACTTTTTTTCACCGGCTTGCTGTCTTTCCAGCCGACCGCGCAGCCGTCGCATTAAGGCAGATACGCGGGACTGAGCAGCTATTTCAGTGCAGCCATAGTCCAACGCCGCCGCCAGGAAGGACCGTTCGGCCGTCTCTAGCGCGCCCATTTGAGCATCGGATGGGAATCCCTGGACAATTTCGGTTACTCGCGGAATTGCGGCAACCGCTACCCTAAGAAAAGCTTTCTCCTCACCGGTTGATGTCATGGCCGTCAACGCGCTGCCTGTTGCATGGTTGCAGGTCGGCGGTTCAACGCAGTAACTCGACTGACCGAGCGCGCGTCATTCCCTGGAAGCAAAAACTCGCTGTCGCACAAGGCCAAAGCGGCCACTGCACATGTCGCATTGGCGCTTGCCAATTCTCTTTAATGCAGAGGCTGGAATAGGCATCAGCGCACCGAGCGACGGTCGCTGAGTTGCTATCGCAGGCTTAATCGAAATCAATAGTGGCGCCCTGTCACCCCAAATCTATCTTGGCTCAACCTTATTTGTTGTGGTTACTGAAGCTGCCCCAGAGCGGGACCGCTTTACATCCGAGCTGGCCCCGCCGCTGATCGATGTCCAGAAGGGTTGCACCGACCAACGAATATGCAGTTTAAACTTCGCCGATTACAGTCGCGTTACCGGGTAGATTCGCATTAATCGAGAAGCCCCGGTGGTTAAGTGCTAGGCTCAATATCGAACAGCTCCACCTCGGAAGCCGTATCTGCCCGTTGCGGCCGCGGCGCATCCTGCTGGACCGCAGCCCGCCGCTGCGCAGCCTCGTGGACCGCACCCTGCAGCTCTATAATATGCTTCGCTGCGACCACTGCCGAGGAGAACGAGACCAATCATCAAAGTTAGACTGAAAGCAATCAGGGCACGATAGGTGAGCTTCAATGTCGCCTCCGGGTTTGCACTCTGGAACTAGACGCCGCGCTACTGCCCACGGCAATCGACGGGAAACTGCCGCAAGCGGATTAGGACTTCATGAAACGATTAGATTGCTTTTACTCAAATCTAGCGACTCAGCGCATTTAGGCGCGTCAATGCGTTCCGCGCACAGGGGGGCGGCCGGCGAAATCGATAACTATGGTCGTCGTGCTGTCGTCGTAGCCGCATGCCAAGAATGCTACCACATGCGCCGATCTGTGAGGCCCGCAAGCCACGCGACCCCGAGCTATGTCCGAGACGGCTGACGAACTAGTCGCAAAAATTGAGGCAGTACGGACGGTATTGCGACGGTTCGACTACAAACAGACGGATTTCTCGGTGCGCTTTCACATTGCGGTCGTTGACGCCAATCTGCGGGCCGCGTCTGAAGGCCGCGACGACCCAATTTTCTTGGAAGGCTTTGCAATCAGCGTCCGTGATTTGGGCGCGTGCATTCACAGTCCAGGAAACGGCTGCGGTTCACCGCGATGTCTATTCTGTCAAGCGGCAATAAACGCCAAGGCCTAAACCTTACGAGAATATGATTTAGATGCTAGCCAAAACCTTCATCGAACATCGGCAAGTAGTGTCTAGGAGTCAGATAAAGGGCTGAGCAGATGCTTTCGGGCGTAGACGAGCTTTGGGCCAAAGCACAAGCTTGCTGCGAGGCGGCACGCAAGTGCCCAGAAGAAAAGGCGCGAGCTGAGTATTTGGCGCTGATGGCAGCTTGGCGTGAACTTGCCAAACAGGCTGCACGCGTAGAGCAGGCAAATCGGGATACTACGCCCCTACCAAAGACCGTTGCGCAACTCGTATTAGTTCATTCCGCACCAGTGGGTACTGGGCTTCACCGCTTTGCCAGTTATTGATATTTTGGTGTCGCCTATTTTGCCCTTACCCTAGCAGGCTGTTGAAGAAGTAGGTCGCGGTTTGGCTGATTGAGTGATTTACTTTCTCCGAAACGATTCGGAGGTTAGGTGATGCGGGGTGGGGATAAGCGGACTGGCGAGCTTTTCAGCTACGTCGATCTTGAGAAGCGGGTTCGGTCGGATCATCCGCTGAGAGCGATCAGAGGGCTTGTGAACGAGGCGCTGGTCGCGCTGGAGCACGAATTCTTTGCGCTTTATGCGCCGATCGGGCGGCCGTCGATACCGCCGGAGAAGCTGCTCCGAGCGATGCTGTTGCAGGCGCTTTATTCAATCCGGTCGGAACGGCAGCTAATGGAGCGGCTGGAGTATGATTTGCTATTCCGCTGGTTCGTCGGAATCGGGGTCGATGCTGCCGTGTGGGACCATTCGGTGTTCTCAAAGAACCGCGACCGGCTGCTCGAAGGGAATATCGCCGCGAGGTTCCTGGCGGCGGTTCTGGATCAGCCGCGGGTGAAGAAGCTGCTTTCCACCGACCACTTCACGGTCGACGGGACGCTGATCGAAGCGTGGGCTTCGTTGAAGAGCTTTAAGCCACGGGACGGATCGGACGAGCCTCCGGCCAGTGGCGGGCGCAATACCGAAGCCGATTTCCATGGCAAGAAGCGGTCGAACGAGACGCATACCTCGACGACGGATCCCGATGCACGGCTCTACCGCAAGGGGCCGGGCAAGGAAGCCAAGCTCTGCTTCATCGGCCATGGCTTGATGGAGAACCGCCATGGCCTTCTGGTTGATGCTTGCCTGACGCCGGCTGACGGCCATGCCGAGCGGGTAGCGGCGCTCGCCATGATCGAACCGCGCGCCGACCGGCCGCGCGCGATCACGCTCGGTGCCGACAAGGCCTACGACGCGGAAGACTTCGTCAATGAGCTGCGCTCGATGACAGTGACACCGCATGTGGCGCAGAACACCAGCGGCCGAAGTTCGGCGATCGACGCACGCACGACGCGGCACGGCGGCTATGCCGTCAGTCAGCGCGTCCGCAAGCGCATCGAAGAGGCGTTCGGCTGGATCAAGACGGTGGCCAGGCAGGAGAAGACGAAGTTCCGCGGTCGCGGTCGCGTCGGGTGGGCCTTCACCTTCGCTGCCGCCGCCTACAATCTGGTTCGATTGCCGAAGCTCATCGCCCAAAAGGGTTGATGGCAAAGCTTCCCGCACTACAGGCCGCCTCGTCGGAAACTTCCACATAGATAATGCGCGATGATTCAGGCTTCGTATGCGATCGTGCCTGACTTCTTCAACAGCCTGCTAGGCGTGATCGCTTTCGCTAATCGCCTTTCTTGGTGTCGGCAACCGGGGACCGTCAATTCACACCTGATCTGCGGTCGATGTTTGACCGCCGCTCGCCGACCCGGCGCTTTTCCTTCTCGCTGCGTTTGTCAACACCACTTCGTCGATCTTTGTCAGAGCGGCGATCACCAGCAGTCCGTCTCTCATCAATACCCATAGCCGATCCTTCCGAGCTTGCTCAATAATACAACGAACCGGTGAATGACCCGTGAAGGTGTACTCAAGGGTTGTCCCGGATCGGTCATCCCCGATACGGGGCCCTGGCGCTGCCGGGTCCCTAGGTTCGCCCAAATTATGGAATCCCATTAGCGTTCCTTCCTGAGAGAGAGACTTTACTCCACCGCCCAGTCATGCGGCGTGCGTGGGCGTCTAGGCCCGCCGACCCAAATCTCCCGCAACAGAGGGGCCCATTTTTTCCTTGTTAGTTGTCTCGTCGTCCGGTCTGAAGAAGTCCGCGCCGTTCGAGGTACTCGTTGCCCAAGTTCCCTATGATCTGTGCGAGTAGTGGTCCTTGGTGCTTCTCGTCTTGCTCCATTACCATGTCGATTAGGGGCAGCGACATTTCGCGGGCCATGAACGCCACATCGACTGGTTCCCCCCTTTGCAGCTTGCTCGTCACGTACTCCACTACCACGTCGTTGATAGCTTCGCGCAGTGGCTTCTGCATGGGGTCACGCCTTTCGGATCAGGAATGACTCACAGTTTGCTTTCACGTAAGCGTTTGCGCAACGCGCTCTGAGATCACACGAGCGGTCGCCTTCCCAAGGCACGGACAGTAGCGATCCATGCAACGCGATTTTCGGCGGCGCAGCAGGCCGCTACGGTCGTTGCTGCACACCAGCCGGGCCGTCGAACAGTCAACCCAGCAGACGGATATAAATATCCAAAAGGCCTTTATTTTCAACGTTTTGGGCTTGCAGCAAATATTCGACTGCTTAGCGATTAACGCGCACGCTGATTAAGCGTGGCATCGAGCGTGGCTACGCTGTAAGCTTGGTTTATCAGTGGGGTCGGGTAGCGCATGTCAGTAGCAAATATCGAGGTCGTTTCTGTTCAAAGAAAGCCGAACCGACGCGTGTCGATTCGGCAGGATGGTGAAGACTTCGTGGTAGTGTCCCTGAAGGAGGAACTTGTGATTTTTCGCAACAGCGAGGCAAGCGCCTTGCGGAAGCTTTGCCGTCAGCTTCGCTGGGAGATAGCGGTTGATAGCTGTCGTTCCGGCTGATCGTCGATAAAGCGCCTTCCGTCAAGCTGCATCAAAAAGCACAGGCGGAGGCCCTCCGGTTGGATCTCAACGACGCCCTGCCGACCGCGGCTGAGCCGATCCGCAACCTGCTGCATCGGCCGCTCCGTGCCGGTTTATCGGCAAAGCCAGGAGCATAGCAATACGCGCCACAGGCTCTAGCCGCACTAGTGGCGGCGTGTCGGAGTAAGCAACAACGGACCTTCGGCCGACGCGGTTTGCGCTGTGATGCCCATCGCCGGTCCGGTATCCCCCGCTGGACTATGGAATGTCTCTGAGCGGCTCGACTATCAGAGTATTCAAATGAAGCAGCAGCGGATCGAACGCACCTCACAACTAGGTTCGAGGATTTTTTCGGATCGGCGGCCTAAACTGCGGCAAAGTATGCGGCAAAGTATCAGTCGCCTGTGGGCGTCGCAGGATACAAACCAGGACGGCTCAATTTTGGTTTTGCTTTATGTGATTGCTTGTTTGGTCGCCGTGAACTTGATCCTTCGCCTCCCTGGCGCCTGCAATGACGTTGGATCAGCTCAGTCAAACACCTCTTTGCGGACCTTAGGGCAGCTTAGCACTTGCGTGGGTAGCCTGCCTTGCTCAGGTCAGGGATACACCGCCCAAACACCGACATTTATTCAACGACGATCATAATGTCGTCGCGCTCTTATCGACGTTTCGCCGTGTGACATATCAGCCTGTCGCCGCCCTTTTTTGTTCCGATACCTAGTCCAAATGGGCCAACTGGGCTGGCTTCGGCGTCTTCAAGCATCTCCCGTGCTTCGGCACTGTTACCCGGCGGCCACAGTTAGGGATAAAATAGACCGAAGACGCATTAAATCATTGAAAAGCCGTCCTGATCCCCCGGAATTGCACTGTGGGTTGGTCGTTTTCGCAGGGGGCACGGCATGCGTCAGAATATTTGTTCTCAGTTAGGGACCTTCGTTCTTCTCCACTTTTTGTGGCTCGCTTTGGCCATCACGCTTGCAAGTACGGTTGCCTTTTCGGCAAGCCTTGCCGAACCAAACTCGATGGATCAAACAATTTACGCCGAGACCATTACGGATCAGACAGTCTCGGATCAGCAGCTGCCGCTCAACTCCCTTGGCTATCTGGGCGGGTTGTTTGAAGCACAATTCTATGAACCGCACTCGACGACTGACGATCCGCGTGACGAAATCCGAGAGGCAGCCTCTTTGTACGGTCTGGACTTGGCGATGATGATGTCAATCGCCAAAGTCGAGAGCGACTTCAAGCCCCGCGCCCAGACCGGCTCGTATAAAGGGCTTTTTCAACTTAGTAACTATGAATTCAAGAAGTACGGTGATGGGAGCATTTGGGACGCGAGAGACAACGCACGCGCGGCCGCTCACATGTTTCTGGTTCAAGCCGAGAAGTTCAGATGGGCACTTGGCCACTATCCAGATTACGCCGAGAGATACATGGTGCATCAGCAAGGTATCCAGGGCGCGATCGAACATTACACACATCCCGAGCGCGTGGCATGGCAGTCTATGTGTGCGACCGACGAAGGTCTGTTAAAGGGTGAGCAATGGTGCAAAAAGTGCATCTGGGGAAACCTTCTTCCAGAATGGAAACGCGAATTTGGAGGTGTGGAGAGTATACACAGCGGCGACTTCATTAACCTGTGGACCGGACGCATTGATCATCTCGCAAATAGATATAGCGTAGTGGATAGCGCTGTATCTATAAATCCCAATCCAAAAATTCACACTCGACGCCCAGCGACGATGGCTCGCGCTAAGCTTCGAGCGCCTCGAGCCATTACAGCCCAAGTTCGAGTTGCTGCATCTACCACCACCGCTGCGGGCCCCGCGCTTCCGCTTCCTGCCACTGCCACCACTCAGCCAAATGGCAGCAACCGAGTTGCACAGTTGCGAATAAAACCGCGCCAGGCGATTTCTATGGCGTCTGTAAGAGTGGCGGCTGGTTCAAAACGCCTTCAAAGACAGGCCGCTATTGTTCCTCGGTGATGAGGGGGTCGCCGTCGGCTAAGCGTCATTGCAGTGGGAGCCCTCACCTTGGGGGGATGCGTACCGCTGCCCTTCGTCAAATTAGTCTTGTCACGGAAATGGTGCGGCTCTGCGCTAGTGACACTGACATAGGTGGGACGACGGAGCGTTCTAATTGCTTCAATGGCGAAAGCGCAACCGCTTTACCGCATCGTTCTCCTTTATCACTCCCGAACCCTCGGTGATGACTGTTGCACCGCGTATTTCGGACATCGCGCTGACATTGCGCGAGGTCCGTTCAGTGCCAATTGCAGGAGCGAAGGATTGGCGCTTAATAATGCGGAGGAAAGTTCATTTTCGATCCCCCCAATTGAGAGAGTGCAGTAAGCTTCGATGATGAGCACGCGGCAAACCCAAGGGATAAACGGCCAGCTGCTCCACATCCACGTTGCTCCGACGGCCTCCGCCGCAACGGAGGAGTTGCCCGAAGCATTCCTTGTTGCCGGCCGTGGAATTGAAGGCGATCGGTATTTCCTGGGCACGGGAACGTATTCGCGATCACGGAAGCCTGATTTTCGCGAGGTCACTCTTTTCGAGATGGAAGTCGTAGACGCGCTGATGCGCAACGATCCTCCGCTTCAGTCCGGACCCATCAAGATCACACCGGCCGATCACCGCCGCAATCTGACAGTCTCGGGCGTCCCCTTAGGTCATTTTGTTGGAAAACGCTTCCGCGTGGGCGAAGTCGTCCTCTTTGGCGGACGCCTCAATTTCCCCTGCAAGTATCTTGAAAAGCTGCTCGGACTGCCAGTCTACCTTCCGCTGTACAATCGATCTGGGCTCAATTGTGTGATCGAGAAGGGAGGCGTGATTCGCCGCGGAGATCAGATCGAGCTGCTCGATGCTTGAAGGACGACCTGTCAGAAACAAAGTTGGGACTATAGCAGTTCGGAAAATTCACTTGTGAGCCACGGGCATCGCCGGCATCTTTCTTGCAGGGACGCCCAGCGTCCGTATGATTGCGCACGCGACGCCACTTAGCGAGATCCACGTCATGAGTGTTTTGGAGCGCGTCCCACTGGCCGACACCCCAGATACGCAAACGAGCGAGATTAAGCGCATCGTCTTCTCGAGCATTGTCGGTACAGCGGTCGAGTGGTACGATTTCCTCATTTACGGTACCGCGAGCGCACTCGTCTTCAACAAGCTGTTCTTTCCCTCAATCAACCCCTCTTTGGGCACCATCGCTGCGTTCGGCACCTACGGCGTTGGCTTTCTGGCCCGCCCGTTCGGCGCGGCGATCTTCGGACATTTTGGCGATCGGGTCGGCCGCAAGGCCATGCTCGCGATGACAATCGTCATTATGGGGCTTGGCACTTTCCTGGTCGGGCTCCTTCCCACCTATAGCCAAATCGGCGTCCTGGCACCGATTCTGCTTGTGCTCCTACGACTTCTTCAGGGCATCGGCCTTGGCGGCGAATGGGCCGGCGCTGTGCTGATGGTGGTCGAGAATGCACCAGTCAAGAGCCGCGGGTTTCTCGGCTCAATGGTTCAGCTCGGCTATCCAATCGGTAATCTCGCCGCAATCGGCGCGTTGGCACTACTATCTCAGTTGCCCGAGGCGGACTTCCTGGCCTGGGGCTGGCGCATTCCATTCGTGATCAGTATCCTTTTGGCCGGCGTTGGGTTGTACATTCGAATGCAGCTCGAGGAAACGCCAATATTCCGAGAGATTGAAGCTACGAAGGCAACGGCAAGACTGCCGCTGGTCGAGGTCCTGACACAGCACCGGCGATCATTTTTTACCGCCGTCGGGCTTAAGCTCTCCGAAATCAGCTATGTCAGTATCGCCGGGGTTTTTGCCATAAGCTATGTCACGGGCAAACTCGCGATGCCACGAAGCGTGATCCTCAACGCCCTTCTGGTATCCGCCGTCGCAGCGCTTGTGGCGATCCCGGTCTTTGGTTGGCTTTCTGATCGGATTGGTCGCAAGCGGATGTTTTATGCAAGCTGCGTGTTCGCGATAGCTTTCGCTTTTCCGATGTTTTGGCTTCTGGACACCAAGGATACGCTGACCATCACCCTAACGATCATCGCCGCCATCATCTTTGGGCAAATTGTCGGGTTCAGCGTCGGCGCGCCGTGGTATTCTGAACTCTTCGAAGCGAGATTGCGGTACAGCGGCGCTTCGCTCGGCTTCCAGATCGGCGCAGCGATTAGCGGCGGCCTGACCCCTTTTGCGGCAGCGACATTTATCGGCTGGACCGGCGGCGCGACTTGGCCGATTTCTGTCTATCTTATTGTGCTGGCTTTGATCACCTCCATTGCTACGATGGCCGCGCCCGAAATGGCCGGCAAGCCACTGAAGTAAGCGACGCCCTTTGGCCCTGTCCGTGGGTCGACGCCACTGACCTGAAGGTGCGCGAGACCGAGCGCATTGTATCGGTGGCATTGATTGTCGCTGTCGGCGTCATCGGCACCGCCTTCGTCCAGGATGATGCTGAGACCGCCAGGTCTTAATTAGATTTACCGTTGATGAGTTTACGTCACAGTAGCAAGGGCACCCCTAGGCGCGGACTGTGCTGAGACCAATTTTGGCCTGCGATGCCCTGGATTTCAGGGCACGGCCAACTTTGCTCCGTCTGCGTGACCCTAGCTGAACGAGCAGCCGACTCCACCGCGAGTAGGGACTAACATGGGTGCGGGGGATTGGCCGGCACGACTGTGCACTCGCCAACCCTGAACCGTTCTGTTTCACCCGGTGTTTCGCAGAGCACATTAAATGAGCCGCGCAAACTCGCCGGATTGGGATGTCAGCAAATGCTTTTGTTCTGGCGAGTTCAGCCAATCGCCAGACTGGCGACGGTAACTCGGGATCAACATTGTGTCGTCTACCAACTAGACTATAGCCCCGACAAACCAAATTATTTGCCTCAATGCGCCGATACGAAGCATAGCGCCAACTCACAAATGACGACGCCTCTGCCCAAAATTTGCGAGCCTATCGGGGACCCTGGGTCCCTCGAAGTAGCATCATGCCGATTTTCGTTTTAGCTGTTGATCAGAGGCGTAAGCGCGCCACCACTCCCGAGTTCGTGGGGATTCGCTTTCACGCTGATCGGGCGAACTAAGTTCTTGCAAGAGTTTCTGGAGCAGCCGGCTTTCACTCAGACCGACGTAAGACCGCAGCCAATCGGCCAACAGGCGAGCCTCGTTGGGCCGCAACCGTTCGCGCATTGCCGTAGTCATTTGCTCAAACTCGATGGTGGACTGTGTCATGTCGGAAATCCCTTCCACCCACCGTACAGCGCCGAGTCACTCATATGAGAATACAAACGCGCGTTTGAAATCAAAAGCAATACTCCATCCACAAAAGGTCATGAGTGTTGTAAAAAGTCCACGCTTGGAACCCCGCCGCACGAGGCTTGGTTACCTGGGAATAACACCAGATTTCGGAAGCGAAAATCCTGGCGCTCCAAAGGCGCCTTGCGTGATCGTGACACTGTCGTCCAACGCCCGACGCGAGGAGCGGCATGCCAAAAATACCAAGCTATGAAAACAGCGCCGCCCCACAGGTCTCCTGTTGCAAGAACAACGCAGCGTTTAAAAAAGTCACATAATCTCCCTTTTCGTGGCTTGCCTTTGTCTCAAACAGGCGTTTGAATTCCAATCGACCGTTTGAAAAGAGAAGACTCAGGAGTCCGGTATGTCGCAGAGTAACCGCTTGCTCGGTCGCTTCGTTGCCGGACTGCTGGCCAGCGCTCTCACCGGGTTTTTGACGAATGGCCCCTGGGAGCATGCCGCTGAGCCGCGTGCATTTGCGACCCCGGCCTCGCTCGAGATGATGCGGCTTCTGCGCGACGAGCATGGCTTGATTGTCGATATGGTCAAAGCCCAACGCGCGACTGAAGAAAGGCAGCCGCAGCGGCAAAGGGCGGCGACCGCCGATCCTGACGCAACATTGGGAGCCATTGAGCCGCCGCAGGGGGATCGCCGCTCGCCAAGGGCGCGCGGCCGTCGAAATATTTGAGGGTGGAAGATTATTCGTGATGCGAAAACCAATGCAGCAGGTTGCCAACCCTACGCCCCTTCAACCGGCTTGTCCGAGCTGCGGTCGAATGTTGTGCCTTACGCGGACTATTCCGAGGACAAACGGTCTCTCGGAGCTTCGGACCTACGGCTGCCAAGAATGCGGAGTCTGGGTCACAGAGGCTGCCGACGACTGCACTGTTTGGCGTGCTTCGAGCAGCCCGTAACGCCAAATTGGGCTTCCCAGTCGAGGTTCATGCCCCGCCTCGACAGCCCCAAGCGCCTTTATCCCCTGGCGCTTGGGGCCCTTTCTCTCGCATTTTGGAGAGGGCCGCCATGCCCAAGTTGGGAAACTGCGGCATCCTGAAATCACAGGATTGAGGATTCGACCGGCTCTTTTGAGGCAGATTGGTTCTAGCCCCACATTCGACAATATCCTTGTTAACGGTCCATCAAATTTCAAACGATGGTTTGAAAAAACGGTGGGGGGAACCATGGGACCGTCCGAGATCACTCGAGACCGAATTCTAAAAACCGCGATGCGGTTGTTCGCCGAACGCGGCTACGAAGCGACCAGCATCCGAACCATTGCGACAAGGGCCCGCGTCAATCAGGCCGCGATCAATTACCACTTTAACAGCAAGGATGGATTGTATCGCGAAGTACTTCGTAGAGCGCTTCGCGGCCTCACCGAACACCAGCTTTCTCACGCCCAAGAGACCCAGGCACTGCCGCGTGAGGAGGCGCTTGGCGAATTTATCCGTCAACAGTTAAGGCCGCTTTCCGCGCGCGACGAGGTTAGCCGGTTCATCCATCTTTTCTATTGGGAAACTGTGCATCCTACGGTGGTCTATCGGAAACTGGTGAGCGAAGAAGCAACTCCGTTCGTGGGTTTTGCCGTTGACCTGATGCGCCGCTTCATGCCCAAAGCTGATCAACGCACGCTAATTGTAGCCGCGGTTTGGCTGATGGGTCAGTGTAGTGTTTTCGTGCGACATCGCGAGCAGTTGGCCGACCCGCCAGTCTCGCTAGTTGCGGATGAGGCTGCCATTGAGTGGCTTACAACTCTAATTAGTTCTTGGGCACTTGCTGGGCTGGCGCAAGCGCCGCCATCCAGCACGCCCCCGGCATAGAAAGCGACCACGCGGCCACTTACTGCTTCCCGAAAACGTCGCCAGCCGATCGCGAACAGGGCGCCCGTGTGATTGGCCGGTGGGTGCAAACCGAAGCGCGGTTTCCGGCGTTATGTAACACATCAGGCCCATTCCCCGATTTCGTTCTGGCTGCGGTCGCCGCCGCCGCCTTTTGTCTATCGTCCTTGGCGCAAAGCTGTTGGGTCACGCTTCGATCCCGCAACTAACATGTGCTGCGCTCTGTGTTCCCGCGTACCCGCTGTGGCCTAATTCTGACTTTTTTGTCACTTGTCTTGGTGGCGGAGTTATCCAACCTGGCGCTGGGTTGGGGCGCGGGAACGCACGCGCCATGTCAGTTATTCACGATATTCTTGTACTTTGTGGCTTGGCTCTTGGCGCGGTCACGAGCATGACCATCGTCTGGTTGGCACTTGAAGCGGCCCGAGATAGGCGCATTCAGCAACGATCCCAGCGTTGGAGACCTTTTTAAACGTTCCGGCAGCTAGGTGCGGCCCTTCGACTTCGACACCTTGGGACTTTATACCTTGGCAGGTTTGCCGCTGACCTTGGAGCGCTTTTTCATTGGCTCCCCTGTAGTGACAGAGGAGCCATGCCAGTCCATCGTTGGGCTTGGCTGAAAGTGCTCTGCTCGCGGGCGTTTAACAAAGCCCTACGTGGGACCGGAGGTCTGGCTCTTTCTTTTTTGTTGATCCTACATTACGCTTATTGAGTTACTGGATGACATCGTAATACTTAGTCCCGACGGACGAGCCAGACTGTCGGGACTTTTCTTTTGATCTGCCTCAAAGCGCGTCAGCGCTCGTGCAATGCGCTCTAAGGTTACACGGGCTAAGGGTGCCCGGCCGAAGAAAACTAACCACCACACTTCTAGTTCACTTCAGAAATCAGCGGCATTCCGTCAAACGGATCGATAAGGACGCTCAGTGAAGTCCCGCAACGCTTGCACACAATTTTGTATGTTTTGAAGCCGCATTCGTCCAAATTCGATTTCTGACCGCTGAAAAGAACAATAGGCGAGTGGCACCTCGCACAGTAGCTTTTTGGTGCTAGCTTTGTCGGGTTATCTTTTAGCTTCATGGCGGAGATTCGATGACCACCAGCAGACGGCCTTCAAAGCTAAAACGACCAACTTGAAGAGCAAGGGCGGTTTGAAACGAGGCGCCTCCCCCGCCGTGCTCTTCGGGCAGCAATCCGACCCGAACTTACGACAAAATTATATCTAGCCAAAGCGACAGAACGGGAGACAAAACGCCCAGCGCACCGTCGCTGCCGACGCTCTTTGATGCACTAGCCATCACCACTTTATCGCAACCCTGCTCGGGGGCCAATCCGAATCTCCCGTTGATTGAATTGGTTTATTCGCCTTCACTGGCAACCGAGCGCAAGGTTAATCACTGCCCGTTTGACCTTTTCCATCGTTGACAAAGCCAGCAATTTTCGCTCGGCATCCCTGGTATAGCGCTCGATTTTTTTGAGCGTCGCGTGGTCGGTCACTATATCGACCAGTCACATACTTGTCGCGAACCTCGATCACTGTTTCGCTTCGGTGTCCGCCCGCCGGTGGACACGGTCCTTTTTTGTTCAATGCCAATGACTCAAGCCCCGGCTCCCGTTGCCGGGGCTTTCCTTTTTAGTCCCGGAATGCTGTTACGGGCGGCACAGATATTGCCTAGAAAAATTCCCCCAATGGCGGACGTGGGCAATCTGGCAAGTGCACGGAAACACTGTGATGCTAATGCGATTGCTTATGGCAAAGTTAAAGCTGTGGTGGGATAGGCGTCATACACGCGCGGCAATAAGGAACACGTTCCGGCGATAATCGACGTCGTGATACACGAAAGCGACGGGTGGCTTGGCCTCCCCTTTTTTAGTTTTCATTCCTACGTCCAGGGCTGCGCTAAACTCACTTTTGGTTTCGGTATCTCTTCGTAGCCATCTTGGCCCTGCCAATGTCGGAGCTCAATCACACAAGGGCGGTTTAGGCCGCCCTTCCATTTGTTTGATTCACTCGATTTTCAGTCCCGAATTGAGAAGCTATGCACATAGCTCTAAGTGTACGGTGCTGATTTTTGTTGTTCCTCGTGAATATTTCTGCTTATAAGACCGTCTTTCATTGAAAATCGGGAGTTGTTGATGGCTAGAAAGGCGACCAAGCGACGTCCGTGGACGCCGGAACAGGTTAGAACTTTGAAGACTCTTGCTCGAAGGAAGACGCATGCGGCACGCATCGCCAGGACTTTGAGGCGCAGTGAGGGTGCTACCCGCCAAAAGGCGTTCAGCATGGGTGTGTCACTGGACTCGCGGGCCTAATTTGTTTGGTAGCGATAAAGCACCCGTGCTGGAGCCCGGGCCCCTAGCACTAGCGTGCTACGCGAAGTAATCTAAGGGCGGCTTTCGGCCGCCCTTTTTTCTCCGACCGAGTCACATTCGTTCCTGCAACCATGTTTCCCAGTGCGTCTTTACCCAATTCACAGCTTCAGAATGTGCCTCGAACGCTTCAACATGCTCGATTGAGCCATCCGGCCATTCGGCCTCGATCAGCCGTGGGTCGCCGTCTCGAAGGACTACATAGAATAACGGTTTCTGCGCAATCATGGTTATCTGCCCGCGTCCGATCGAGAAGGGTGAAGCCCAAGCGCGGACGCAGACGCGACGCGTTTGGGGCCCGAAGCGAGACGGGTGTGTAGGATGACGACGACCCGCCCCGCCCATCGCATGTGAAGCACGCATCTTCGGGTGAACACGGCGATCAGGGGCGTTCAGCCGTGTATTACGTGTCGTGATCGGCGAAAAGACTGTTACATGGATGAGGGAGAGAGCTTGGTTTAAGGCTTTCGACACGATTTGCTTCTAAAGCCGCCGATAGGGCGGTCCGATCCCGCTATCCAAGAGAGCTGCCCCTTTGCCTCGGGCCTGGCCGACCCTCGATAAGTCGGCCGGGTCATTTTTTGCCTGCCTGCCACAAATCCGAGGTGGCGATCGCCGTTATCGCCACTCTGTGCCTCCATAACTCAGCCCGACGCAAATCCGCAACCAATCGGCCAACAGGCGAGCCCCATTGGGCCGCAACCGCTTGCGCATTGCCGTAATCATCTGTTCAAACTGGATGGTGGAATGTCTCATGGCGAAAATCCCTTACACGCTTGTTTATTGGCCCGCGAAGTATGATTGCATCTGCGAGGACAGTGCCTCAGTGATTGGCGTCACAGTAAAAGCACGCGGTTTGGAGTGCTAATGAATTGACTACGGCAGACCTTTCTGTGGCAGGTACACCGTTCAAGCCAAAATGCCCCGACGATCGACTTTGTAGGCCTCTGCTCCGCAAGACCCTGTTGATTAAAGACCGCGCAAGACCCTATTGATAAAGGACCGCCGGACACCGGTCCGCCTCGCCCAAGCGTTTGCTCCTCCTGCCTTGGCCACTTCGCGGCGAAGCAATGGAGCCACATCACTGGCCGTCAAAATTCGTCGCATACGCACATCCGCTGCGTTGGATACGCCTGTTTGGACGGAGCCGCGGGTAACCGAAACACCTGCGCTCCCCGATAGTGCGCTGGTGGATCAGATCGATCGAACAACAGTTGAGCCCGATGCGCCGGCCGCAGCGGGCGCCTTAGCTGAGGAAAGAGCCCGGCCGGCGTAGGAGGGCTGTCCTGCCAAAAGAAACCCTCCGCACGTCACTATACCTGACGGCGGCAAGAAACGAGAAAGCCCCAGTCGCGATGATAGCGTCGACACGGGCTCTGTTTGGGATGGCGCTGGACGCAACCGCTCACGCCAGGCATTCGTGCCGAATAAACCGGCCGGAGTTGATCAGCGTGCAACAGAAAAGCGTGACAAACGCACGTAGACTGCCTCAGAGGGGCGCGTAGCACCTAACGACGAATGCCAACTCAAGCTCGAGAGTTCGAGCGAGACACCCATAGAAAATGCTTTTTGCCGGGTAGCGCCCTCGGTACGCTTCAGCCTTTGGGCAATACGCGATGCGGTCTTCTTCTGTCGTGCCATCGTCTTCAAAGTGCGGACCTGTTCTGCCGTCCATGCACGTCGCTTTCTTACTTTCTTCGCCATTGAATAACTCCCGGTCTAAAAAAACAGCGGTCTTGTAACCAGAAGTCTCAGCCAACCAAATCTTAAAAGCAAACAACTTGGTGATGGCCTGTGGAAATAACGAAAACGCGCCGCCCCGACCGGGACGGATCCCGGTTCCACGTTGGCGCACTGCCTTTCCTTCTGGACGTGTGACATATTCGTCCGCGCATAAATTCACTGGAGCAATAAATGCCTAAAGGTACCATGAAGTGGTTCAATCCGACCAAGGGCTATCGATTTATTCAGCCGCACGGCGGCGGCAAAGACGTGTTCGTGCACATTTCGGCCGTCGAGCAGGCGGGTTTGGCGACACTCAATGACGGGCAAGTTGTCGAATACGAAGAAACATCGGACAAGGGAAGGACGTCAGCAGGCCGTCTGAAAATTTCACCGTTGAGCAGCACATTATTTTCGCTTGGCGCAGGAGGTCAGGTGCTGGAAAAAGGCCCAAACGTGAGTGAGCCTCACAAGAGCAAGAACTGGCCGAGAACAACACGACCGAAAAATGGCCTTCGGCCAGAGAAACTTGGCTCAATTCGGTGCAAACAGTCTGCGCAGCGGATAATCGCTGCAGTCGTATAAACCACGGATTTCGTCCCAATCGAACCGACCATCGCCGACCTGCATCCAGGCGCCGAGCGGTTTGATTGGCGGAAGCCGCTCGACGGCCACATCCGCTTTGAGGCAAGTCAAACGTCGCTGTGCGCTGCTCCCTCGCTTTAGGCGCCGCGATTTTATCCAAGTAAGGGAGAGGCGGCGAAATGCCGCCCTTCTGTTTTGTGCCGGGAATGAGCACGTGAAGTCACAAAGGCAAAGAAAGAAGGCCGCGCATCATGATGCTAGGCCTGTTGATTGGTGCACTGATCGGTGCCGTCGCCGTTTTTGCCGGAGCCAAGGTTGCTGTTCTGGCCCTCGTGGCATGTATTTTAACGGCCGGTGCCGTCACCGCGGCGGTCCGCAGTCCTCATCCATTGGCATTCGGCTTGCTGGCGATGGCTGCAGCGCAGATGTCGTACCTGCTAGTCGCCTATGCGCGGGAATACCTGCAAGAACGAGCCAGTCGGCGCGCCATGCAGACTGCGATTGGACAAGAGCTAGGCAACATACGAACCGCAAGCAGCGCTTCCTCGGAAGATAATTGATCTCGTCAAGGCATTGGACGATCACTAGTTAGCGCCGCGCTCCCCCACGGGCCGAAGCAGCGGCTTCGGCGGCGCTTACAGCAACCATGCAACAGCCTGGGACAGCGCAAATCCCAAGAAAGCAATCCATGCAATCGAGGCAGTCATTCCTAGAGCGAGACCCGCAAGTTGTAGTTTTTCTGTGATTGTCATCGACATGGCCTCCAACGCGGGAAATTTTGCGTTTTTTAAACGGCAGACTGAAATTAAAACGCTTGTTTGGATTCGAGGCAATATGGCCGTTTACAAAAAAACTAGCTGTGGCTGAAAATCCACACTGCCGTTGCGGCAGACTGGGGGGAACCACTTTGCTTGGCGTTGGCGAGCCTATAAAGTCTAGGGAAACTACGAGGCGGCTGACTATGCGCATTTTCTTCATCGTTGCAGTGTGTCTCTAATGCGCAGACTCCCTCCCCACCACAACGTTGAGCGACATAACGCGCGAACATCCCGAGTGGTTCACAGAACCTGATAACAACTGCAAGCCGTGTCCTGCCTCTGTTGTTTTTCCAGGTGAGCGCCACGCGTGCCTCGGCTTACCGGAATACGGACGTCGAACGAGCATGACCGTCTACTGGCGTCCTCGACATTGGTGGCGGAGGGGGTATTTTTAAATGACAGGAAGCGGCGGGGCGGTTTTTTATATGTGCGTTCCCGAGGTCTATCCTCTTTCGGCGCGATAGTGCCGTTTCCATTTCCGGGTCGCGCCGCGTTCCGCAGCGTGAAATACTTGATCACAAACTTACCTTCGCGACCGGCAAACGGACCACCGCAGAAGCGGCACGTTATCTCGCGATTGATTGTTTCAGGTCCGGCTTCGACTTTGACGACTTGATACAGCGCATTGCAGTTTGGGCAATGGAATGTTCGCTTGCCTGTAACCACATACGCCCCCACAGCGGCACTTCATTTTTATTGATTAGTGTTAGGATACACAGCTTTTGTCGCAATCACCGGATTGTCAGACCGGGCAATCACACCCAGTATGACGCTACACCGGATGGGTTTGTGCTGCCGCTGAAGAATCTTTCCCGATGCTTGTCAAAACAGCTGACCCCCGTTCGACTTAATACTGACGTCGCCTCAGTAGGTAGGAAAGCTTGGCGAGGTTTGTAGCGATGCGCCGCGCCATCTAATATTTTCCGTGATCCAAATAGAATTGAGCAAAAGCGACTGGTGCGTATGCCTTATCGCATTCGGCCAAATCTATAATCACCACGTCAGCGCGACCCTTTCCAAGCAATTCTGTTGCGTATTTTAAAGCCTCGATCGCGGTGTCGCGCCGCGTTGACGTCGGTCCGGTTAGACCAGTCCATTGAGTCGCGAATGGCATCGCGGTTGAAGATAGCAAATCCATCACGCCGCTGGATCAACAGCGTTGCCAGCCACGGAACTATTGGCCGCCAGAAGCATTGTGCATCGCGGCATCGTCGACCAATAGGTGAACAATGTTTGAGCGCCTGTTAGAGCCAGGTTGTACCGAAAGCCCCACCTGCCAATGCGGAAAAGAGATGGAAATCGCAACTATTGAAAGACTTCCGGAAGGGACTGACGCGGCCATTCGGGTGTACCGTTGCAAAGGGTGTCATCGAGAGATGCGCCTAACTGTGTGGGCCCCGGCCGCTCCATCGGCAGATGGGAGTGCCTTTCCCGCAGTTGGCGAAGCTCACCGCCCTACATTGTCGGGCCTTGAATGACGCCCTCCCGGTGCATCTGAAGCAGGAGCATTTTTGCGAGGGTTTCGTGGCTAAGCATGCCTTCGTCGATCTTCGCGGTTTTCGTCCGTCCATCAGGTGCGGTCACGGTGATCGTTCCCTCACGCACCTCAAAGCTTCTGGAAATCAGTTTCCCTGTCGCATCTCGCAAGCTAATTTTTTTGGGCATCGGTGAGTTATTCGCCGCAAATACGCCAGCTACCCATTTCGCTCGCCCCCGCGATGACGGTAGTGCAAAAAGTTCCAAGTTCCAATTCCTCCTCACCGCCTGAAGAATTGTTCTCTTTATGTTCTCATGGACACGACCGCAACCCGGTGGGTTGTAATTGCCAGCATTTGGCCGGTGCGTCCCGCTTGCGGCCCGGAAGTGGGCCACGGCACGCATGGCAGGTTACTTCGCCATTGACTGTCTCATGTCCCCGTCGGCTCTGACGATTTAAAAGAGCGCGTTGCAATTCGGGTAGTCGAATGAGCTATCCACACACCGTCCCCCATATCTGCCTCCAAACAAAACTTCCTGCAGGCGTTTTGGCCGGATGGGTGATGGCCATTTTTGCCGTCTTTGTCTCTCGTACGACAAAATCCTCGGTCGCCGAAAAGGCGGGTCTCGGCGACAACACCGCGCCGAGACCCTTATGTGGCCAGGGCGCCTTGCGGCTGGGAGCTTTGGGGCATGCACTGGCCACAGTTCCAATGTGATCGCCGCGTCGTCCGCGCCGAACAGCTACATATCAGCGTGCTAAATTTCCCCGATTCCGACTGGACAATGCCAGCGACAGCGGATTCGTTCGCGCCAGTCTATCGCGGCTAATACTGCGGCCGTCCGAGTAGCTCCGACACCTTGATCGCAAAAGCGACGGGCTCGTCGCGCGCTCAGAGTCGGCCCTTGGGATGCTCTTCGGAAGAATACTCTCGGGCAGCGTAAGAGACATATTCCCAACCATCGCCCAGTGATGGATTTGGGGCATTGGTTGCGACTAGCGGCACCTTCTCATCGTTAGGGGACTTGGCTGCGCGAAGGGCGGCTAAGGCCAAATAGCCCAGGGAGGTGCCGAATATTAATCCGAGCAGAATGAATGCGGCGAGCGTCAAGCGAGTGGTCCCTGGTCTCAACCACCTCAAGTACACTTTCCCAGATTGAGTCGCACCCCCCCAATGGAGGGATTGCAGTGCTCAGGGTCTTCATGGAGGCTTAATCAAATCCCATGCTCGGAGCGCTTACGAGCGCTCCGCGTCGCGCTGATTTGTGCGCTGCGTCATATTTTTGAGACCTGGTAGCGTGCCAAATACTCCCGACATTGACGGGAGGGGCTTGGTATCGTGACTGAAACCACGAAAGCAGTATTGCCCAGCGTTATTGCAAGCGTCCTGCCGCTGTTGGGACTAGGCGCCGCCGTAATCGTGAACGCCGCTTGGATAGGCCTCTTGGTGTACTGGATTTTTAGGCTGGTCTAGGCATCGACGCGGTCATCGACGATCACGGCGGCATGTAGTGGTTCCCCCTGTTTGGGGGATTGCATTTAGCGTTGGCTGGTTGCGTAGTCGCCAGAAGGAAACGCCAGGGGGCGGCCCCGGCGGAGATGGGTCCGCCGGAGCCCTCGTAGCCTCGGCGGCCCGCGGGATTGCGGGCGGGGAGTATGCCTTCAGCTACAAGTGGGTGATGACGGACTACGCACGCTGCGGTCCACCGCAGCGTGCACTTCCCCCGACTTCCCCTTGTGTCATGCAACGCGCGCGAAATAATTCAGTTCCACCGCAGCCTATAAGGGATCCTTGGGGCCTCAGACGGTGCATCAGGGGCATTGACGAAGCCTGTCGCTCGACGTGCTCGCACCCTGTTATGACCGCCACCGCGCACGCCACGGTGCATGGACGGACACCCCTCGCTTTTGAGCCGCACCTGTGGTGTTGCGCGGTGCAGGCCGCCTAGCGTCGTGCGTGCTCGGAGGGCGTGGCGGGCGCATTAGCAGAGAGATTTGTGGCGGCTTGTGTGTTCGGACAGGCCTTTCTGCTATTGGCGTCTGTGGCGCGGATACAACATCCTTCGTTCGGCAAGGCGCGCACACGCGCCGAAGCCGCCTCCTCCAAGTGCGGCAACGGACTGCCGTGCGGGCGGTCCTCGACACGTGAGCAATCACTAGTGAGTTGACCAGGTGGGCCCGCGAACTGTCGCAGCTCACTGGTGATCGGACGCGATTTTTCTAGGCCGCGTTAACGCGCAGCCACAACCTGATTGATGCAAGCTGCACGAACGCGAGGTAGTTGGCCGCAAGCTTGTCGTAATGAGTAGCGACCCTGCGACACTGTTTGATCTTGTTGGAGAACCGCTCCATCAAGTTGCGGGCATTATTCAAGCTTATGCGATCGGGGTCGACACCGTTCGAACCACATTCCGAAAACGGCAGAGACGCTTCCGTCTTGCAAGCTACCGCCGGCGGCGGCAATCTCGAGCTCGCCGAGGCCGCCCTCCGGAGCATGTCCGCTGACGGGTACCCGCGAAACGCCAACCAAATTGCAATCGGAGAGCAACGGAATGACCGCTTCAACAATTGCGCGAAAGCTCGTTTCCGCCATTGGCGCCGGCGCGCTGTTACTGAGCAGCGCCATGCAACCGGCGCTCGCCTGCACCGGCATGCGCCTGATCGCGGAGGACGGAACCGTCGTTCACGCCCGAACGCTGGAATTTGGCTTGGACCTTCATTCCAACATTATGATGGTTCCGCGCGGCTATGCGCGCACCGGCACGACGCCCGACGGCAAGGATGGGATGAAGTGGAAGGCGAAATACGCCAGTGTCGGCCTCAACGGGGCTGGCCTGCCGGTGCTGTTCGACGGCGTGAACGAAAAAGGGCTCGCCACTGGGACCTTCTACTTTCCGACGTCCGCGGGATACATGCCCTATGCGCCGAGCGACGCGGGAAACACCATCGCGCAGTGGGAAGTGGGCTCGTATATCCTCGAGAACTTCGCCAGCGTCGACGAGGTGAAGGCCAACATCGGCAGCGTCGTTGTCCCCTCCGTTGTTTTCGCCGGATGGGGCTTCGCCCCGGAGGCGCATTACATCGTGCACGATTCCACCGGTAAGAGCATCGTGATCGAATACGTCGGCGGCAAGCTTAATATCCACGACGACCCTCTCGGCGTGATCACCAACTCACCAACCTTCGATTGGCACATGACCAATCTGCGCAATTACGTGAATTTCTCGATGACCAACGTCCCGCCGATCAAGCTGGGCTCGGTCGTGCTCAAGCCCTTCGGCCAGGGAACGGGCATGCTCGGGATGCCTGGCGATTTCACGCCGCCCTCGCGCTTCGTTCGCGCCGTCGCCTTTAGCCAGTCAGTACTGCCATCAAAGACCGGACACGACGCAATCATCGAGGCGTTCCACATCCTCAACCAATTCGACATTCCCAAGGGCTCAGCTCGTGAACATGACAAGGACGAGCACGGTAACGTTGTCGCAGATTATACGCTCTGGACCTCGGCGATCGATCTGAAAGCGAAACAGTATTTTTTCCGCACCTACGACAACAGCGAGATCCGAATGATCGATCTGATGAAGATGAATCTCGATGCGAAGGGCATCGTCAACATATCGATCGAGGGCGACGAGGTGATCAGACCCGTCAACCCCTGACCGACGCTGCTAAGGAGTCAGACGAAAATACGCGCGGCTATCCAACGCGTGGTGCTCATATCCGCAATCGGTTTCTTGCTGATGATAAACGTAATGCTTCGTTTTCCCGATCTCGGGCCCTTGATCGAGCGCTACAACCTATTCTGATTGTGTGTCCAACGTCACTACCACGGGCCCACCGAGCACGTGTGCTCCGCTCGGGCGTAAGATTTGGGGCAAGGAATGGCCGTCTTTGGGCTGGACCGACGGACTCAGGAGGAAATGGACTAAGCCGTCTGACATGCTGGAAAACCCAGAACTACAAAATCTGATTCCGCCGGGTAAGCGCGTATCAAATGACGTGCCTCAGATAGCGCTTCCAGTCCAACGCTCGAATCAAGTATGATTCTATTATGTTCACCGAACGAGACGTCGTTCTCGGGTGGCATCGGGCGATTTCCCGCCGGTATTTGCCTGGACTGCGGAGCGGATTATCAGCGCTGCCGACGATCCTCCCCCATCTTGGTCAAAGAGAGGACCGTGATGATGTTTACACCAGAGCAAATCGACCGAGACATTCGCGAGTCGCCTATAATGAACTTTGCGTATTATTTCTGCATGAATTTGCTGGACGGTCTCTTTCTGGAGTTTGGTGTCGCCGGGGGCAACTCGATAAGAAGGATTGCCACGCTCAATCCAAATAGGAAAATTTATGGCTTCGACTGGTTCGGTGGTCTACCAGAGAGATGGGGTACGCTCCCAGAGGGGCATTTTGCGTGCGAAATTCCAAATAATTTGCCGTCAAACGTGGAGCTTGTCGTTGGCTTGTTTGATGCCACGCTGCCGCAGTTCCTATCGGAGCATCCCGGCGATGTAGCGTTCGCTCATATTGATTCTGATCTTTACGCATCCGCCAAATGCGTGCTCGACAATCTCAAACCAAGGCTGAAGCCTGGCTCCATACTAGCCTTCGATGAAATTTGGGCCCACGCCAACTACCAGGACTACGAGGCCAAGGCATTCGCAGAGTTTTTGAATGACACCGGCTTCCACTATCATTGCATAGGGCACTTCGGCGCCGACAAGGCCGGCTTTAAGTTGCTTCGCTGAGGCGCTCAGCGTCGATTTGAGCTGCAACAACATGCAACCCGACTGCCACTTGGCTTCGCCACCCCGCTATTTCTTAGGGATGTAAACGACGCGAAGTCCCAGTGCATTGATGATCGATTTTGTCGGCGATAATCGCCCCCTCAGCACGCGATTTAAGTTTTCGCGGCTCCCGCCTGTCTTTCGGCACCAAGCCGCTTGACTGCCAGCGGCTTTCACCTGTCGGCGAAGAAGACGTATTACGTCTTGTAAGTCGAGCGGCTTTGACATGCCTTTTGAGTCCGCTTCCGGCCCGCCTCAATAGGACCTTCCCCAGAACCCTGCGATCCGGGTAAAGGACGCGCTTGATGCTGGCAACTGTGGATAACCGAGCCTGACCTCTTTCTCACGTCTCATTGGCGGGGTTTACTCATTTTTTCAAGAAGCGTCCAGGACGCTTTGGAGATAATTGAATGCTTTTTCACTTGCGCATTGCTAATGCGGCGGACCTCTCACTACCCTACCCACGGTTTTTGCGTCCGCAGAAGATGCGATCAACACGGCTTGTGCGACTCTGCGGCATGGGGCAACCGATGCCTGGATTGAAGATGACGACGGCCGAAAGGTCGCTGACTTTGACGCAATCAAAAAGCATTACCTGCGAATGACCGAGTTGAATTGATCCCGAAATTCCGGGGACCGAAGCCTTTATCACGCATACATCTTGGAGTCGTGCATGGAGCCCGACCGTCGGCCGTTATCATCCGGAAAGAAATAGGCTGCTTCCGGCTTGAGGTCGGCCAGAATTTTCTCGACGGTAGAACCTAAAGTCCGAGCTTACGCGGCGGCATTTCCCGCTTCCCCACGTAGCCTTTTCCAAGCATTTCTGTTGCGTAGCTCAGCGCTTCATCGCGGCGCGTTGTCGTCGGGCCCGCAGGACCGACCCCTGGATGGCAAATGGCATGCCAGAGGTATCACGCCCGAACAGGCTTCTTAGCCCTCCGGTCGAGCCAGCAGCCATTAGCCGCATGCAAGCCTACGGGTGGCAGCTTTGCGATATTGGCCGCAATGGGGCGGTGCACATGGACTGAGGTACAGGTCCTCTGGTCTTACGCACAATGGAGTGTGACGGCGCGCCCATTCTAACCTCGCCTCGTTAGGCCAGCCGTTCGGCACCCCAGCCCCCGACAAGGCCCTTGCTGTTCGGTTTTTTTGGACTTACCGCTGCGGTATCCCCATCCCCCCAGATGCCCCGCCGCGCGGTCGGTCTGCCTAAAATGAGCATGAGCTCAGGGACCCCGGGCGCGAATACCGCCCGGGGTCCTCGGTATTTGCATCCCCAGTTGCGAAACGCTCGACGACAGAGCACATGCTCAACAATCTTATGGTACAATCTATGCCCGCCCGCTAATTATCCCAATCCACATCGTCCTTTTTGAAATGCAAGATCGGCATTAGCTCTTTCCAGAGCGCCGCAATTTCCTCAAAGGTTTCTGCCTCTTTGTCTTTTTGTTCGCTGACTTGGTCATAAGCTCTTGCAGGCGATTGTATTTGGCGAGGACTGCGGGGGCAGGCCGCGTGCCAGCGCGGCGGCGGCATGCATGTCTTGCAGTGCCAAGAGCGTGTCCAAGGCGGGCGGGCCTTTGCCGTAATAGCCAAGCTGCGGACCCTTAAGGCGATTGCCGTTGCCTGCCATCGTTGCCCTCGCTTTGCCCGCGCGGGCCTCGCCACGGTGTTTGCGGCGCGTTTGCCGACGCTATTTCTAGTCACGCCAAAACGCCTTGAACCGATCCGGCGCCAGCTCCGTGTAGCGCACCGTATGCTGGATGTTGCGAACCGGTTCATTCCGACTGCATCAACTGGGCAACTGCCTTTTAAAATCGGCTCGCCGAACACGCAACGCCTCACCGTTCTTCCTTTTCGTAAAAGAAAGCGCGTGCAAGGCCCGAAAGCGCCTCCGCGCCGGGCTTTTTCACCCGCCGCCGTATTGCAAGCTGAGAGCACCACCCAATCGGCGTTGAGCTTTAATTGCGCCACTTCGCTTGCGGTCAGAACCCGTCGTCGAACTCCCTCGGATGAGCGGGCAACGACAGCACCAAAGCTGGTTCGGCGTTGAGCTTGGCGAATTCGGCGACATCGCCGGCGAGCAGCCCGTGGGCGGTCTATTTCGCTACCTGGAAGCTGAATTCGTTGCACCGATGCGGCCGTCATTGCTTTTTCGGCCACGGTCCAGCAGAATTGGTGCAAGCCGGGTAAAAGGACAGTTTGCACGATTTGATATCGTTCTCAGAGAAAACGGCATATGGGGCGCTGTGAGGCACGTTATGGCCGAGACTCGGAAACTCGCCGCGATTCTCGCCGCGGATATCGTTGGATACAGCAGGCTTGCCGGTTTCGACGAGGATCGCACGCTAGCGCGGCTGCGCGCGCTCCGGAGCGACCTGATCGACCCCACCATCGCTGTACATAACGGGCGAATGGTGAAGCGCACTGGTGATGGGATTCTCGTTGAGTTCCGTAGCGTGGTTGAGGCAGTGCGCTGCGCAATCGAAATGCAAGACGCCATGGTCGAACGCAACGCCGGCCTGCCGCCCGAGCGCCGCATCGAGTTCCGTGTCGGCATTCATTTGGGAGATGTTGTCGAGGAGGACGACGGTGATTTGATGGGCGATGGGGTGAACATCGCGGCACGGCTTGAAGGCGTTGCAAAGCCCGGCACGATCTGCCTTTCCGAGGACGCGTATCGTCAGGTGAGAGCGAGGCTCGATCTCGTAGTCAGCGATCTCGGCGAGACCCGCCTCAAAAATATCGCTGAACCGATTCGAATCTATTCACTACAAGTTGGATTCCCAACCCATGCCAAGCCCGCGACGCCCGTGCGCGCTGCGTCAGAAAAGCCCTCAGAGCTACTCGCGCCAACACAAACCGCCGCGCATAAGCTTTGGCCGAGGGATGTTATGCGGTATTTTGCAGCCCCCCTGGTGGTGCTTCTTGTTGCCCATCATGTCATCGTCAATTCGTTTGACCTCCATACCGCATATTTGTGGATTGCGTGCGCACTCGTGCCATTTGCCTTCGGCTTTGCGCTCTCTTGGCTGGGCTGCCGTGGCTCCGGCACCGCCTTTGCGTTCGCGATCGCACTGGGCATTGTCGGCGTCGTCGGAATGACTCTCTCGCAAAGCTTGAAATCTGGCGATCCGATCATGCCACAAACGCGGAACGAATGGTGGGACAACGTCAACTTCGCAACACTCATCGCCCTAAGCTTTATCGTTAGCCATTCGCTAGCCCGCGGGTTAAGGGTGCTGCAAATCCGTAAATTGCTAAAACCTTAGCCTACGCCGGATCGGAGCATTCCGAAACAAGTGCGGTAGCGCGTCCATGAACGCAGTCGCACCTCCAGGCGCTGACCACACCGTTCGCTTGATAACCGCCGACCTACGTTCAGCCTTAGTGAAGAGACATAGAACACGGGACTGACGAACGGCGATCTGCGAAGTGGTCCCGGCCAAATACGCGTTTCATGGCGACCCAAGGCGGCAGATTCAGCAGTTCGCCTGATGATCAACAACGAGCGTCAATTCGCGATCTTAGTGTTTGCCGAATTTTTGGCTTCGCGCCGCCCGCAACCCTCGCGCCAGAGCATGACCGGCGAGAAAGCTCAGCGTAATGGCCACCATGAATAGGATGTTGTCGCGCCACTCATAGCGGTTCTGAGGTAAAACTGGATCACCGGAGTTCAAAGTCTGCGACACTGTCATCCCGACAGCAGCGGTGATGCCAAGCGCGGTCGCGAAGGCGAAGGCCGCGCCCGCGCCTCCGCCACTTGCGCGGAAAAAAACAAAGCCGAATATGAACGGCACGACCGCGGACGCAACCCACAAATACGCAACGTTCATGTCGAAGGCGTTTATGATGATGTGGTGAGCGACAAGAATTAGCACCAATGGTGTTGAGAGATACGACAACACGTTTCTGAGCCAAATCCTTGGCGGGGAGCTCTCCCGCCCGGCAGCCGCTGTCCGCGAACGCGGAAGCGTACTGCCTGCGTCGCCGGTCACTGCGCGCTCGATAGCAGCAATCAAGCGATCCATCTGGTTGCGAAACTCGCGGCCGGTCGCCACTTCGGCGGCGTTTAGATAGGCGAAATTGCCGAACTCCGCGGGAAGATCGGTACTGTCCGGCATCTTGGCGCCATCAACCAGCACTGGGATGATTGGCATTTGCCGGGCAATTGCGGTTTCGATCTCAAGCCTGACCGGGTCCGTCGGCTGACGCATTCGTGTGCCCCCGTCGGGACTAACGCCGAGCCAATTCGCGCCGATGATCGCAGGCACGACATCGGTGCGTTGCAATGTCTGTTGGATGTGGGCACGAAAATCGATGCCGAAAGGAATATTATCGATATCCAGGAATACCGATTCCTCGCCGTAGTGCGCGATCAGGCGATCGAAGATACGCCCGGCAACTGCTGAAGAATCGGTGCGGCGGTACGAGATAACGATCGTCGGCATGAGGACCGAATGCCTTATTTGGCCACCTGGAAGCTGAATTCGATTGCGCCGATGCGGCCGTCGTTATCTTTCAATTCTACCCAAAATTGGTGCCTACCGGGCGGGACCTCGGCCTGCGAAATATTGATACCGTCCGCAGTGATAAACGGAGCGATGCGTTGGGTCATGTCGATGAGAGGGTCTTTGAGATACGTCACCACCACGGAGTTCGGGTCAATCGCGGCGCCGCCGAACGCGTGGAACTGTAATTTCAAGTCCAAGGGTGAATGCAGCAGGCCCGCGGCGGGTCGCGGTGATATGACGACGACATTCGGCCGTCGCGTTGGGCTGCCGCGCAGCTGAAAGTCCGGAACTGGACCGGCTGGTAATGCGGCTTCCTCTAGAGTAATCAGTTGGAAGGCATCGGCTGGCATTGCCGCAGCGAACAAGCCGGCGAAACAGATGACCCCGGCCAAAGTCACCTTCTTGCACGGCGACATAGGCCGAAGCAGCGAGAGCGACGTCATGCACTCGCCGCGAGCTGCTTCAGGTCGATCAGATCCCGCCGCCATCTCCGATCACCGAATAGGGGGCCCAGAAGAGCGGATGCGCATACGTGAAGACCGTGTGACCAGCCCCGTCGACAAAGCCCGGCCCGTCGAGCAATGTCATCATTGCCAGCCGCAAGGCTTCCGCACGCGACTGTGCTGGATCGGCGCCTTGGCGGCGGAACAAATCCGTGGTCAATTCGCGTGCCGACGCTGAATGTACCGACCAGTTCGTCACCAATAAAGCTCGTGTGCCGGCGTAGAAAAAGGCGCTGCCGAGCCCTGAGGCGGCTTCCGCACCCGCGCCCGCTCCCGCCGCGGTATTGCAGGCCGAGAGCACCACCCAATCGGCATCGAGCTTTAGCGCGAGAATCTTCTCCATGGTGAGCAGGCCATCGCCTTTTATTCCGGCCAGTTGCGGGGCGCTCAGCGCCAAAGCCGGCTGGGTCAGCCCGTCGAGATCACCGGGGACGAGCCCGTGGGTTGCGAATACAACGATGCCGAAGCGCGAGAGATCAATAGTCTCGACGTTCTGCTCGTTCGCGGCCCTACCAAAATAAAGGGCCTTTGCGGGATCGACTCCCAGCGCTTCGGCCATTGCGGTCAATTCGAGCCGAGTATCCGGAAGCCTCGGTAGCATCGCCAGCTCAGCGGTGTCGACATCTTCGGTATGAGGAGAGGCGCGCCGCTTGATCGGAAGGCCGCGTGTCACTGCTTCGTCTCCAGGCTCCGCCACCGCAACGACTTGCGTCGTGTCTGCCGCCTCCGGAGCTTCCGCTTCGGCGGCTTCCGCCTCGTTGAAATAAGGGTCGCCGAATCCGATCAGCTTCTCCCGCTTGGGCGATCCTGGCGGCAGATGGCGCAAGGTGACCAGCGCCGAAGCCGAGGGAATGACGGTGACCGCGTGCGTGCGGGCCAGCCACGGGACGTTGCGATAACTGGCGAACAAGGGCTTAGCTTGCAAATCGATCTGCACTGGCGCGGTTGGTAGCAGGCTGAGCGGAAGTTCACCCAGCGCTCCGTTGGTCACCACGATCAGACTTTTCGCAGGCATCCAAGCTGCTTCGACGGGCTTGAGCAGCATTCCATAAAGCTCATAAGCAAGCGCCATATCAAAGGGCGGTATCTCGCTCACCATGGTGATCTGCGGCTCGAGCGCCCGACGGAGTTTGTGAACCTTGGCTTCGAGATCAACCGCCGTTGCCGGCACCGCGGCGAAGGCGACCGCGCCTTCCTTGGGCACCGCCCACACAAAGCTTGCGTCTTGGCCGAAATAAAACGAGAGCAGTGCCTCGCCGGGTCGTAGCGTCGCCTTGATTACGTCGACAGATGGCGACTTTGGATCGACCAGGTCGGCGTACGATGGGAAACGCCGGTTGATCTCCAACCGCGTGGCTTTGCGATCGGCACGCAGTTTTTCGATCGCTGCGGCGATCGCGGCTACGTTGCCGTCGTCTCGTTCTCCAGACGGTAGGGCGAGGAGATTGTTGAGTGCGCCGAGCTGAGCGCTGATTTGTTTGGCGAGATCCTGCTCGGTGCGAACGAGTTGGGCAAGCACGGGATCCTTGGCGACTGCGCGCGCACTCGAATCTGCTAACGCTTTTTGCACAGCATGACCGCGCACGGCATCTGCGAGCGCGAACGTTTCGACTGCGACTTCGCTCGACATCTTGGGGCTGCGTTGCAGCACGCCGATATAGGCTTCAACGATTCGTTGCAGCCGCGCGCTACGGGCGGCCACAACTGTTGCATCATCGTCGTCGGCGTTCTCACGCGCTGCCGCTAACATGATTGGAATAGAGGCTTTGAACTCGCGGACTGCGTCAGCGTCGCGCGCAGCACGCGCATAGCCGATTGCGAGAATGCCGCGCGCTGCCGCCGTATCGAAACTCTTGTCGCCCGTGCGGGCGGTCTGCCGTTTCACCAATTCCTCAGCGGCGGTAATCCCAGCTTCAATCTGGCCAGAAGCATAGAGGGTGACAATACGAGAACCGTTAAGCTGGAACGCTTCGCGCTGCTGGGGCGCCCATTGTTCGATCGCCTTATCGAGCTCCGCATAGATGACCCCGGCCTCTTTTGTTTTGCGCTGTAGCACCAGAATATTGCCGAGTTGCCAGAGGGTAGTGACGGTCGCCGGCGCGTCGTCGCCAATTCCGAGAGTGCGGTTCACGTCCAGCGCTGCGCGGGCAAGCTTTTCGGCTTCCGGGTAGCGGCCCTGTTCAACCAGAATGCCCGCGAGCCCGACAATAAACGAAGGGGTCGCGGGAGCGTACTTGCCCTGTTGCGCCAGTACGCTGAGCAAGGCGCGGCGAGCGTCAGCTTCGGCCTCACTCAGCCGCCCTTGCTTGGTCTCGTTGCGCGCCACCCATAGCAAAGTGCCGTCCGCGGCCAGAATCATCTGTTCCAAAGGCGGCGGGAAGTCGAATTTAGGGGTGTCTTTGACCGCGGCTCGGCGAAACGCTTCGGCGCGGCGATAGGCGGCTTCAGCTTCGGGATACTGGCCGCGCGCTTCGAAAACCAACCCACGCACCGAATCGTTGTCGGCTTCCCAGGAATGACCATAAACTGCATAAGCCGTACGCCAATTGGGGTTCGGACTGCCACGCGCCTCTTGGACAAGCGCTCCGACGCGGCCCGCGTAAGTGCTCGCCTGGTTCACGTCTCCCATGGAAACCAGCGTCGCCGCGATGTTGTACAGCGCGTTGATCATAGTGCCCCGCACGCCGGGCTGGTTTCCGTCGCGCACGATCGAGTCGAACACGGAGATCGCTTGTTTGGGATCGCCGATGGCCCGGTATTGCAGTGCGACGAATTGCCGGATGCGGCTGATCTGCTTGAACTCGATCGCACCCTTACCCGCCGCAAGCGCCTGCAAGCCGTCGGCGAGCGCATCTTTGTTGCGAGCAAGAAGCGCCCGCGCAGCACCGCGGTCATAATAGAACTGCGCAAGCTTGGCGGGTGATGCATTGGCCGGGGGCGCCGCGTCGGCGTTGGTTTTACGCTCGGCGATCTTGGCCTCATTCGGTTTTTCGCTGTCGAGTATCGCCGTGATGTCCGCGATGGTGCGCGGCGGAACCACGAAGGCGGTCTGGACAGCGGCGGCATCATCCGCGGCCGGCGTGCCCTCGCCCTTGGGTGCCGGCGGCGCCGCTACCCCGCCCGCCTGTTTCTGTTCTTCGCGCAGCACGCACGCATAGACAATCGGCTTGCCGACCGACTGGCGGCACGCTTCGATAATCGCCTCGCTCCCGCCACCTTTGCTCCGCACGCAGGCCACGACCGCCGGACGCGCGGTTTCCCGGCATTTCGCAACGATCTGCTCGTGGGTGGCGGCAAAAACGGGAAAAACTGACGCAACCGCAGCGAACGCGTTTGCAGCCACGAACGCCGCAAACCAAAAGGCAGAGCGATCGACCATGCAAGCCCCAGGGTACCAGCAACCGGCCTGACGACGACTTTATAAGCGGCCGGTAATGACCGCAAGAACAGACCCAGCCGTGTGTTTCCGGGGTTTGAGGCAACTCAGTCGGGGCAATCCACAAGGGCTTCTGACCGTCGTGGAAGCATACGTATGAAGGAAGAGCGAGCGCTGTTAATGGCCCTTCTGCGACCTCACTCGACGTCCGCCGTTTGGTCGCTGTCGGGGTAAAGCGGACGACGGTCAGACGGGTTAAAATCGACGTTCATGACCCGTAGCGGTTATTCGCCCTGGCCGCGCAGTAAGCTCTTTTTGGCAAGGCGCCCGGCGCCGACCGGAGCCTGAGGACTTTGGGGCACCGCTTGACATCCAGGCAACACCAGCGTTCGCCGCGATCGCCAAGGATGTTTATAAGAAGATCTGCCTGTTCTGGGATTAAGCCAAAATTCAATATCCCATGCCACATCTCCGTCTCCAGTGCGTAGAGGAGCGGGGCGCGTTGGAAGTCTAGCCAATCGAAGTGGAGCGGTTTCAGTTCAAGCGGGTAGTTGGAAGGCCGATAACACGCATTGGTAACCATGAGCAATGATCGCGGCCCGGCCAAGCCAGTGCGCGAGAAGCCGGCACGACAACATAGTCACTCCGCCCGAACACGCCGAACTCTGTTCCGCGCCATTGGCGTAACTACAATGTTTGTTGCCCTGACAGTGATCGCGAGCTTTTCAATGGCACGCCTATATCGAGCCACCTCAAGCGAAGTGGTCCAAGCTGCAAATTCGAACGACACTGGTGTCGGCAAAGTCGTGGTGGAAACCAATAAGCAGAATTGTGAGATCTTAAAGTTCGACAATTACGCTGGTCGCACCATGGACATTTCCACACGTTGTCAGAAAACCGTCGTTTTCGACGCTAAGGGCTTCCCCGTGCCGTTGGGTACGGTTCATCGACTGGATTCAATTAGCAGGTCGTTTTCGGGGGCCGATCGCTAAGTCGCTGACCGGGTCTTTTTCTGCCGTTAACGCCACATGGAATTTCGAGAATGCCTCAGGACTGCACGTCCCAGGTGGCACCGAAGAGCTTTCCGTTGTGGCCCTGAGCAGTGTCGGTCGCGGTGGTTCCCGCATCGGCGTTGAGCAGGAACTCGGCGACAAGCCCGTCCGACGGCACCGTGTCGGTGGAATACAGTGCCGTGATCTCGTCAGCGCCCAACGCTCTGTTCCATATTCTCAGCCGCGAGAGGCCACCTTCGAAGAAGCTGTTGAAATCGCGCGTCCCGAGCCGCAACGGCGCCGATCCAGCGATCGGATCGATTTCCAGCTGCAGATTGTCGTTCGGCGCCGCCTGGAAGTGGACCGGGCATGGGCCGGCCGACGGGCCACGATAGGTATCGCATCGGCGATAGAGCCCGTCCCGATAGATGTAGGTACGCGTGCTGTCAGCGACGCCGACCACGAAAATCCAGCTCCCTTCCTGCAACGTGTCCTGAAAATAGCTGCCAACTCCCAGTCCGCCGTCCGGATTGAAGGCGTAGACACTGATCCTGTTTGGACGCGGAGGAGTCTCTGTCGTGTTGTCTCGGTTGTACATGCGAAACGCCCATTCCTGATTGCCGAAGTCGCCCTTTCCGAGCCAGTACACGTAGCCGGTTTCCTCCCAGCATGGAAAATTGAGGGTGTCGGGCCTCATCCATGCTGCCACCGAGAGCTCTCCGGTCGTGGCGATGCTGTAGTCGGCGATGCTGCCAATCTCGACGTAGCTGTCGACGCCGGTGACTTTCAGATACACGTCACCGGTTTGCGGCGCTGCGTTCGTCATAGGGTTAGCCCTTCCGCCGGTTCATTATTCGTCCGGATCGGCAGTGACATCGCTAGCTCGCCGAACTCGCTTCCGAGATGTACTTCAAATCCGCAGATCGGCGCGCGCCGCAATCGCGTACAAATGTCGCCCTGTAAAAAAGAGCCCCGGCGCCCAGAAAACACGCCGAGGTCTCAAGGGCCTTCGAGGAAGACAGTTAGCCTGCCTGCAATCCGCGACAAGAACGTGACGGCATCGCTTCGGGCTCTCCTCTGGCGGCCGGGACCCGGTTTTCGGCTTCCGCGTCGTCCGGACACTCGATATAGGCTGAGGGCAATTTCTCTTTCTGGCCCTGAGCGCCGACTAAGCCGCCGGGCCACAACTTCCGCAGTTGGGGTCCAAGCGGACGTAATGCTGACATCGGATTTCGGTAGGGATTCCACAACGGTCATCCGACCTGTCGCCCACGCGTCGCGTTGAATATGATTTCGTGCTGCATTCTGCCGATCTTATTTTTGCAGATGGGCTAGAAACGTAGGCAACGTTCGGAAGGCGAAATGGGTGTTGTCGGTTAAGGACGCCACCTTATAGCCGTACCAATTCCAGGCCTTCGTCAATGCTTCCCTGGAGAACAACGAAACGTGGCCATTGCGTGGCCCGACATACCACCAATTGAGCCTTTGCTGCTCGATGTCCATTGGCTGCAGAAGCGTCGTGAAGAAGATCAATCCGGGCTCGGCTGCAAATTCAAGTATCGAAGCGATTCCAGCAGCGGGATCAGGCAGGTGCTCAAATGTCTCGAAGCTTGTCACCAGATCAAATTTGCCCTCGGGGCGCGTTGCATGTTCTGGCACCATCGGATCGAAGGTAACCGCTGTCGAAAAACCAGCGTCTCGAAGCACGGTGCAAAATACGTCGTTGCCGCCCCCATAGTCGAGGACGCGCGTTTCCGCCTTAATCGCTCCCCACAGCCGCGCCACGACGTCGGCATTCGCGCGAGGACGCAACGAACGGTAGCCAGGATCAACGAGCTCGTGCTCGTGATTATATATGTGCGTCTTAAATTGCTCGATGCTCCAATCATCAAAAGCGTCAGTGAAGAGAAATTTGCATTGCGCGCAACGGCGGTAATAGATCGGCGTCCCGGAAAGCGCGAGCTTTACGCCATCGGGTATTTCACAGTTTCTGTTGAAGTCCACGACGCCATAAAGCGACGCCGCGCCACCACAAATCTTGCAAGGTACGGGTTCCATCGAGCTCAGCCTAAGATTATCGATCATGATGGAAGGGCCCCAGTGCCGAGTTCGAAGACAAGCGCGAGCCGGCGAGCGACATCAACACTGCAATGGTGGACAGTCTGAAAGTGCTTGACCCAGAACGGCCGATTAGAGAAGCGGACATGGCAAATTTATGATGGGGTGGACGCCCCCCGACGGCATCGATGTGCCAAAGTGGAGGTGTTGAGCACCACTTAAGGGAGGCGTCCGTGTCGGAAGTTATCATAATCGGTCTGGATATCGCCAAGCACGTTTTTCACGTTCACGGAGCGGATGAGCGGGGTCGAGCGATATTCAGCAAGCGGATCAGTCGAGGAAAGCTTCTGGATTTCTTCGCAGCCCATCCAAGTGCAGGGTAGCGCTGGAGGCATGCGGTGGAGCGCATCACTGGGCCCGTCAGCTCACCCAGCTTGGCCATGAAGTTCGGCTAATCCCGCCCGCCTATGTAAAGCCGTTTGTGAAGCGGCAAAAGAACGATGCGATCGATGCCGAGGCGATCTGCGAAGCGGCGCAGCGCCCCAGCATGCGGTTCGTGGCGGTGAAGAGCGAACAGCAGCAGGCGGCAGGTTTGCTGTTTCGAACCCGTGATCTGTTAGTGCGGCAGCGAACCCAGCTCATCAACGCGATCCGGGGTCACCTCACTGAATATGGTTGGATCGCGCCCAAGGGGCCGTCGCATGTGGCGATGCTTGCCGACCTGCTCGAGGAAGAAGAGATGGCCAGCTCGCTTCCCGAAGCGGCCCTCGCCATGTTCCGATTGATGTTAGACCTGCTCGCCGGTCTCGGCGGCAAGATCGCGGATCTCGACAAGGAGATCGCGCGGCGGGCTCGCGAGGACGAAGTATCGCGCCGGCTGATGACCGTTCCTGGCATCGGCCCGATCTCTGCCACCGCGATCGCCGCTCTGGCACCGCCGGCCGAGACCTTTGCCAAGGGCCGCGACTTCGCCGCTTGGCTCGGTCTCACGCCTCTTCAAAGATCGACAGGCGGCAAGCGGAAGCTTGGGGCGACATCCAAAATGGGCGAACGCACGCTCAGGCGCCTACTCATCATCGGCAGCAGCGCCGTCGTGCTTCAGGCGAGCAAACGCGGCGCCCCAAAGGGTTCGTGGCTCGAACAGATGCTGGCTCGCAAACCGCGCATGCTGGTGACCGTCGCGCTCGCCAACAAGACGGCGCGGATCATCTGGGCGCTACTTATAAAGCAGGAAAACTACAGAGCTCCGGTCGCAGCCAAGGCGTGAGCCTGGCGGACCTGAGGTCGTCGCAGGTGTAGTCGGTCGAAGGAGGGTATGGCGCAACAGTCGGCGAGACGGGGCCGGAAGAACCAGATGTACTCATCGTGCCGGAGCACGCATTTATGATTTGGTTCCGGTCTGCGAACTCCCATACAGGCCCGCAGCTCCATCGCTGCATCAGAGGCCGGACAGATGGCAGCATCCGACTACGTGCCAATCTTCTTCAAGAAACCGCTTGCACTTGGAGGGGCGTCCACAGATGAGAACAGGGAGTATTTGTTCGCGATTCGGCAGTCGCTGGCTCCAGCAAGTCAGGTTCCACGCGGTGGCAATTTCCACTAAGCTTTAAGTCATCGGCCAACCGGCGTGCGGGCTAAGACGCCTGGCACCAGGACGCGTTGGCTCCGAACATGCTGATGGGGACGCACGATGAGGCGGAAGGGCAAGCTCACACCGCCAGCCGGTGCCGGCCAAAGGCACTGATCGTGAGCGCCGATCTTATCCCAGCCGCTCCGCGCATCCGCTTGCGCATCGGCGTCAGCGGGCATCGCGTGCCGCCCAAATTGCCGAATGAATCGGTCCTGCCGCTGCGCGCCGTCGTCGACAGCATCCTGGCGGCGATCGTCGAGACCACGCATGCTTGCGAGAACGACTTTGACGGCGTCCAATCAGAGAGCGCCAAGAATAACTTCAACAGCGAGTCGAACAGCCGGTTCAAGAGCGAATTCGCCATCGTTTCGGCGCTGGCGGAAGGCTCCGATCGCATCGTCGCCGAAGCAGGACTGGCAGCGGGTTATACGCTCGAAGCGGTGCTGCCTTTTGCCCGCGCCGAATATGCCCGCGATTTTGCCACGCCGGAATCGCTGACGGCATTCCAACAATTGCTGGAGACCGCCGCCGCGGTGTTCGAGCTCGACGGCGCCGCCGACGAGCGCGGGCGGGCCTATCAGGCGGCGGGCTTTGTCATGCTGGCGAATATCGATCTGCTCATCGCCATCTGGGACGGCGAAGATGCAGCGGGCGCAGGCGGCACGGCGCAGACCGTCAGCCGTGCGATCACCGACGGCATCCCCGTCATCCGGCTCGACCCGAAGGTTCCGCGAGCGATGGAGATTTCATGGTCGCAACCCGGGGATCTGCTGCCGGCTCATGCCTACATGCAGCAACCGCACACCTTCCGGCCCGCCGACGAGGCGACGGTTGGCCTGGTAATCCAGGACATTCTGTCCGTGCCGGACGAAACAGAATCGCTGCCGATCTACCTGGCGGAGAAAGAGCGGCACTGGAATTTTTGCCTGTGGTATCCGCTGCTGTTGTTCCTGTTCGGCGTCCGCTTGCCGCGCCTGACCGATCTTCGTTTGCCTCCGGCGCTCGCCGAGACCCAACAGCAATGGCAAAGCTATTTCGATATTGTGCCCAAAGACCGGGCGCAGCGCCCGTCTATCGAAACCATATTGCTGCCGGCATACAGCGCCGCCGACCATCTCGGCGTTTTCTATTCTCTGGTCTATCGCGGCACGTACGTCTTCAGCTTCAGCTTTGCCGCGATCGCAGTGATGCTAGCGTTGTTCGGCGTACTGTTCCACGAGCCCGATAACAAAATCTACGTGGTGATCGTTGAGTTCGTGATCATCTGCAGCATCCTGATAACCTGGCGGGTGGGAATGCAGCACCAGTGGCATCGGCGGTGGCTGGAATACCGGCGGCTGGCGGAATGCCTACGTCACATGCGCATCCTGACGCCGCTCGGCACCGAAGGACCGATCAACCGGCCGGGCGTCGACGTCGACGGGCAGGATTGGGTTAGCTGGTATGCCTGGTCGCTCCGCCGTCTTATTCCGCTGCCCAACTCCGTCGTCGATCACGGCTAATCGACAAAATACGCAAGGCCGTGTGCACGGTCGAAATCGCGGGCCAGACTGACTATCACATAACCAATGCCGGGCGGCTGGCGAGGCTCGAAACGCGCATGCACATTACCGGCCAGGTGTTGTTTGCACTGACCGGCTTGCTCTGCTTCATTTTCTTCGTCCTTTATTTGGCCAACTATTTTCATCTCGCGAACTTTTTTCCAGATTCCGGGATTTCGCATGACGACACAGTTGAGTGCGTTCTTCGCCATTGCCAGGACCCGAGCCGCTATTTTTTCCTCGACATGTTTACGTTCCTGACCGCGCTGTTGCCGACATTGGGCGCGGCGCTGGGGGCCATCGGCGCGCAGGGCGATTTCAGGACACGCTCCGAGCAGTCCGAACGAACCGCCACCCGGCTCGAGGCGATCAATCAGGCTCTCACCGACGAGCCGTTGGACTTCGCCCGGCTGGCCGACCGGGTGCAGAAAACGTCGGACATCATGATGGCCGATCTTGAGGAGTGGCAGACGGTGTTCCGTACCCGACCGCTGTCGCTGCCGGCCTGACCCGAGCAAGGCGCAACCACCATGAGCGAATCTTCAACGACGCGTTTTGAGACTCGTGCGCTCTTTGGGGCTGCTTGCTTGATGGTGGCGGCGTGCGCGGCGCGCTCAATCGGGCGACGCATGCGCGCTCGCAGGCTTTTCGCCGACGCCGGAATTTCAGTAGTTGCCGCAGCGCCAACGGTGCTTGATGCTCTGCCCTTATGCGCCAATCAATCGAGGCGGCGACTTCCGGGTTTGGCCGATGCTGTTGAAAAAGGCCTCGTGATTTTCGGTGAACAGTGATTTCGTCTGCCGAGGGATTGGCGGCGGAGGTTTTCCATGATGGGTCGGCAGGCGGGCGATCAGAGCCAGTTGTTTTACCTGTTCAACCTCGAACGGCGCATTCCAGCGGGCCATCTGTTGCGCCGGATCAATCCGGTGGTGACACGGATACTGGCGGAGCTTCGTGAGAAGCTTGTGCCTTTCTATAGCGAGATTGGCCGGCCTTCGGTTGATCCTGAGCTGATGATCCGGATGCTGATTGTCGGTTATTGCTATGGCATCCGCTTTGAGAGGCGGCTGTGCGAAGAGCTCGAACTTCACCTTGCGTACCGATGGTTTTGCCGCCTCGATCTCGACGACAAGGTTCCAGATCACTCGACGTTCTCGGTCAATCGCCATGGTCGCTTCCGTGACAGCGACATCCTGCGCCAGGTCTTCGAGGCTGTGGTGCGGGCGTGCATGGATGCTGGCCTGGTCAAGGGCGAGGGGTTTGCCGTCGATGCCAGCGTGATGGAGGCCAATGCCAGCCGCTATCACGGCAAGACGCCTGATGAGATCACGTGGGCCGAGCCGGAGCGCCAGACCCGCGCGGTCAAGGAGTATCTCGCTGGGCTAGATGTCGATGCGCAACCCAATCCCGATCGCAAGCCGCCGAAGCTGATATCACCGAGCGACCCCTGCTCAGCCTGGACAGCTAAGGCCAACAAGCGAGTACAGTTCGGCTATGGGCTCAATTATCTCATCGACATTGCAAACGCGATCATTGTCGACGTTGAGCCGACGCCGGCGCGCACCTATGACGAGGTTAAATCGACAAAGACGATGCTCGATCGCACCGAGCAGCAGCTTGGCCTGAAGCCGAAGCGGCTTGCGGCCGATACTGCTTACGGGACTGGCCGCTTCCTGGGCTGGCTGGTTGGCCACAGGATTGCACCGCACATCCCGGTCCGCGATGCCAGCGAGCGCGACGATGGCACATTATCGCGCAGCGACTTTCGCTGGGATCGGCGGCGCGGTGTTTATATCTGCCCGAATGGTAAGGTGCTGCACACCACCGGCAAGGTGCACGAAGGCAAAACGCTGCGCTATCTCGCATCCAAGTACGATTGCGATGTCTGTGCCCTGAAGAAGCAGTGTTGTCCTAAAAGCCCGTCGCGACAAATTCCTCGTGATGTTCATGAATATGCCCGCGACGTGACACGCCGGCTGATGCGGACAAAGGCGTTCCTCAAGTCGCGCGACCAGCGCAAACGCGTCGAGATGCGCTTCGCCCACTTGAAAATTCATCATGGCTTCGAGCGTATGCGGCTGCGAGGTCTTTCCGGCGCACGCGATGAATTCCTTCTCGCTGCTACCGTGCAGAACCTCAAGACCCTGGCACTTCGAACCCTCGGACCACCACCGGCACGGCGGCGCGCATCGCTTGCCTGAGATCGCTCACCAGTGCGCCAGCAGCGTCCGCGTCGAGGTCGCCGCCAACCACGCGGCCGCAAAATCGAACGGCCCGGCTCAACTCAGCCGGTTCAAAACCACCCAACAGCATAACGCCAACCGAAAGACGTACTTTTTAAACAGCATCGGCCAAAGCGAAAAAAAAAAAAAAAAAAAAAAAAAAAAAAAAAAAAAAAAAAAAAAAAAAAAAAAAAAAAAAAAAAAAAAAAAGGACTAGCAGGCTGTTGAAGAAGTCAGGCACGATCGCATACGAAGCCTGAATTATCGCGCATTATCTATGTGGAAGTGTCCGACGAGGCGGCCTGTAGTGCGGGAAGCTTTGCCATCAACTCTTTTGCGCGATGAGCTTCGGCAATCGAACCAGATTGTAGGCGGCGGCAGCGAAGGTGAAGGCCCACCCGACGCGACCGCGACCACGGAACTTCGTCTTCTCCTGCCTGGCCACCGTCTTGATCCAGCCGAACGCCTCTTCAATGCGCTTGCGGACGCGCTGACTGACGGCATAGCCGCCGTGCCGCGTCGTGCGTGCGTCGATCGCCGAACTTCGGCCGCTGGTGTTCTGCGCCACATGCGGCGTCACTGTCATCGAGCGCAGCTCATTGACGAAGTCTTCCGCGTCGTAGGCCTTGTCGGCACCGAGCGTGATCGCGCGCGGCCGGTCGGCGCGCGGTTCGATCATGGCGAGCGCCGCTACCCGCTCGGCATGGCCGTCAGCCGGCGTCAGACAAGCATCAACCAGAAGGCCATGGCGGTTCTCCATCAAGCCATGGCCGATGAAGCAGAGCTTGGCCTCCTTGCCCGGCCCCTTGCGGTAGAGCCGTGCATCCGGATCCGTCGTCGAGACATGGGTCTCGTTCGACCGCTTCTTGCCATGGAAATCGGCTTCGGTATTGCGCCCGCCACTGGCCGGAGGCTCGTCCGATCCGTCCCGTGGCTTAAAGCTCTTCAACGAAGCCCACGCTTCGATCAGCGTCCCGTCGACCGTGAAGTGGTCGGTGGAAAGCAGCTTCTTCACCCGCGGCTGATCCAGAACCGCCGCCAGGAACCTCGCGGCGATATTCCCTTCGAGCAGCCGGTCGCGGTTCTTTGAGAACACCGAATGGTCCCACACGGCAGCATCGACCCCGATCTCGACGAACCAGCGGAATAGCAAATCATACTCCAGCCGCTCCATTAGCTGCCGTTCCGACCGGATTGAATAAAGCGCCTGCAACAGCATCGCTCGCAGCAGCTTCTCCGGCGATATCGACGGTCGCCCAATCGGCGCATAAAGCCCAGAGAATTCGTGCTCCAGCGCGACCAGCGCCTCGTTCACAAGCCCTCTGATCGCCCTTAGCGGATGATCCGACCGAACCCGCTTCTCAAGATCGACGTAGCTGAAAAGCTCGCCAGTCCGCTTATCCCCACCCCGCATCACCTAACCTCCGAATCGTTTCGGAGAAAGTGAATCACTCAATCAGCCAAACCGCGACCTACTTCTTCAACAGCCTGCTAGAGTGGAGAATAAACACGCCGGAGTAGATCATTCTGACGGGCTACTTGCCTCTCGCAATGAAGGGCGGCTTCGGCCGCCCTTCTATTTATTTGATTCGCTCGATTTTCAGTCCTGAATTGAGAACCTATCAAGCAAACACATAGCTCTTATACAAGCCGCTGATTTTCGGTTGCTCTTCGTGGCATTTCTGGTCTATAAGGCGGCCCTTCGTCAAAATCGGGATTTATTAGATGGCTAAGAAAGCAACGAAACGGCGACCGTGGACGCGGGAACAGGTTAGAACTTTGAAGTCTCTTGCTCGGAAAAAGACACACGCAGCGCGTATCGCCAAGACTTTGAAGCGGAGCGAAGGCGCTACCCGCGCAAAGGCGTTCATCATGGGTTTGTCGCTGGACTCGCGAGCCTAATTGTCACAGCAGCTAGAAGTAAAAGGAAGGGGCGGCTTCGCAGGCCGCCCTTTTTTCGTCCTCGTGTTCCGCTATCGCGCTCGCGTCGGCTGGGGGAGTTACGGGGCTCCCCATGATGCGAACCGCTCTGCTCATAAGTGGTCTGGTGGCGGCGGCTTTGACAGTCGCTTGGGACAGCTTCATCGACTACGAGTTCTTCAGGTTCTTGAGTTGGTGTTGTAAGCGAAAAGATCGAGAGGGGCGGCTTCGGCCGCCCGTGTTCGTTGGCGGGTCCGGTTATGCATTGCCGTGGAGGAGAAAGCCCACCATCACTCCCATCACACACCTAGAAATGCAGCGACGATAAAAAGTGCCGATCCGGATCATTCGGCTGTATTCTTTCCTCCTCCGTCTTCCCGCCAATTTTCTTACCCCTTCCCTCGCAATTGCCGGCTTCAACCACCCTCCTCGATTAGAGGCAGACCGGGCCTACACACACCGGGGGGCGCTGAATTACCACCGGCACCGGTGCCGGTACGGGTACTGCGTCCGGTGGCGGCGGAGCATCGGCCGCGCTGGGATCGGCATATTCGATATCTGAAACGACCTCCGGCGGCCCGTCCGTCGGATGATCGTAGAAGTACCAGTATCCGTCGGCAAACCACCAATAACCGCACCGTCCAAAACGACATTCGTAGGGACGCCAATGTCCGCCTGCCCAGGACCGGCGCTCGCGATCGCCCCAGTGGCTTCGGTCATGGGCAAAGTGTGGTCCTGCCCCGGCAGCCTTTGCGCCTGGTCGGCCTGCAGCGTGTCCCGGCCCAGCTATGCCATGCTGCCCAGGTCCGCCCGTTGGACGGCCGGCGCCGACCGCAGGGTGCCCGGCTCCGGTCGGCCCCTTCGGCTGCACGGCCTGCGCCTTTGCAGCTGGTTTTTTATTTGTTTGTTGTTCCCCCATCGCCGACAGCGGCGCTAAAGCAAAAATCGACACCAAAGAAATGGAAATCATTAGGTTTCTCGATGTAGTCATGACTTTATCACTTCCCCCTTTGCGCCCTGCTCTCACAATATCGGAATAGATAATTGCCCGATTTCAACCGTTCCGCAAGCTGGGCGCGTCAGCGGGGCTGCGTTTCGGACTGGAGAGGTTGGTTGCGTGCGCCTGAGATCAGGTCGTCGAGTTACGCAAGCTCAGTCACAACGGGGCGCTGAAGCGCGTTCATCTACGAAATGAACCCCAAGCGCGAGGAGCATTCGACGCGCTTGGGGCCAAGACAGCATCGGTGGTCGGGGGACTACTAGCTGCCTCGGTGCCATCGCAGCACATGCCGACGGGCGACTCCATCGCGATGAGGTATTAACGTTACAGCGGGCGGTTTTCGTCCGCCTAACAGCGCGCCGGCTAGAAAAATGCCGTTCCAACCAATTTGAAAAACCCATATCCGAGAAAGCCCATCCAGGCCACGTTTACAACAATTGCAGCCAATAAGCCGGCCACCGGCCAAATGCGACGAAAGAGTGAAATTGGCTCGGGAATGAAGGGCAGGTCTGACGCTAAGGGCGGGATCGGCGTTGCGACAACTACTGCTTTAGCCATCACGATTGGTAGTCCTTTTCCTGATTGTGTTCGACTCAACCCCACACTGGCTAATCTAGCCCGTGCTTAGCGGTCGGCGATGTGATGCCGGACACACACCAAGCGAGAAGCGCCAACACAATCTGAACACGCGCGGCGCAGCGTCTCCATCGGGATCTGGGATTAACGTTACGTCGCAGCCGGGAACGAACCCACCGCTGCGGGACTTTCAACTGGTGGCCAGAACATGTGTCGAAGCCCCGAGGTCCCCGCATCTTTGGCGCATGGCCTCGGCGGACTTATTCTCCGGGGGGGCGTCGGTTCGAGGCGCTAATGTTTTGGAACCGTGCTTCGCGCGTCCATTGATCGGAGTTCAGCAGACCATGATCACGCACAACGTACAGATGGAAGCGACCGAACAAGAACGGCAGATGCTGGAAGTTATTCGTGACCACGGAGTTGGTGCCGCTTCCGACTTTCGACTGCTCGTTCAACGGCAGGACGGTGCATGGGATGTGACATTGTCAATTGCACCCCATGACGAGCTGGGCACCTCGCGCGGTACTGGCGCCACGTTCAACGACGCTTGGGACAACTTGGCACCGCTATGGGCTTGAGCGTGCGTTTGGCCACCCTTTTTTGCGGCTCACTGAGCGACCTGGCATGGGCCTAGGATAACCTTTTACCAGGCAGCGACCCTGTGTCGGTGGCTGAGAGAGAGAGAGAGAAAGAAATACTTAAGGAGGATGTCCTATTTGGCAGCGGAGCAATCATCCCCCTGAATACACACAAAGCACCCGCACCGTGCCGACGATCAAAGAACAAGCCGCTACGGCTCGCGCGGCCGGCCTCAAACGATTCACTGCCGATCGCCCGTGCAAACGCGGCCACCTGGTGCGCCGCGCCGACGCCAAGGGCACGTGCATCACTTGCGACTATCTGCGAAATAGCGCCCAACATCCGGCACGGCAAACGCTATCATCCTCTCAGTGAGAGCGTCGCAGTTCCGGCAACTTGGCGATATTTGCTGCAATGCGTCACGGGCCGATATTATTTTATCGCGTCCAAATAGAACACGGCAAAATCGGCCGGCATGTACGCCTGGGAGGGGGGGGGCTTCGAGTGGGGTATCGCGCCGCGTTGTCGTCGGACCCGTAGCACCAGCCCATTGGATGGCAAATGACATCCCAGAGGGTATCACGCCCGAACGGGGCTTCTCAGCCCTCCGGCCGAGCCAGCAGCCATTGGCCGCGTGAAAGCCGACACGGGTTGGCTTAGGCCGCCCTTTGTTCCTCGTTTCAGACTAAAACGCCCCGGCGCGCCGTTGGCACCAGCGCACCGGGACTTGCCACGACGAATCCCGATAGTCGACACGCCATGACCGGTTCGAAGAAAGCAAACGATTGCGCATCGTTCACCCTCATTTGAGGGGGCAGGTGAAATGCAGAATTCTGCTAGCACACATACTTTCCCGTTCATTTTTTTTTTTTTTTTTTTTTTTTTTTTTTTTTTTTTTTTTTTTTTTTTTTTTTTTTTTTTTTTTTTTTTTTTTTTTTTTTTTTTTTTTTTTTTTTTTTTTTTTTTTTTTTTTTTTTTTTTTTTTTTTTTTTTTTTTTTTTTTTTTTTTTTTTTTTTTTTTTTTTTTTTTTTTTTTTTTTTTTTTTTTTTTTTTTTTTTTTTTTTTTTTTTTTTTTTTTTTTTTTTTTTTTTTTTTTTTTTTTTTTTTTTTTTTTTTTTTTTTTTTTTTTTTTTTTTTTTTTTTTTTTTTTTTTTTTTTTTTTTTTTTTTTTTTTTTTTTTTTTTTTTTTTTTTTTTTTTTTTTTTTTTTTTTTTTTTTTTTTTTTTTTTTTTTTTTTTTTTTTTTTTTTTTTTTTTTTTTTTTTTTTTTTTTTTTTTTTTTTTTTTTTTTTTTTTTTTTTTAAAAAAAAAAAAGACAGGGTTGGTTTGGTGTGTGTGATCAAAAGCACTTCCCTTTCGGGCGCACAAAGGTGCGGGATTAGCACTTGCAGGCCGAGGGGGAGCCATGGAGAAAATTGAGCAATGCGTGCAGGACGTCATGGTGATCGCCACTGCTTTCGGAGGGCATGACCTGGCGGAAGCAAAACGGCGGATCGAAATCCTCTTCGCCGACGCCGACCAACAAGCAGGCGGACATTTCGTCGTGGCGCAGCGCCTTCGCGATCGGCTCGGCTTAGTGCGGAACGATAGCCACCGTCCTGCTGCCAAACAGTTCCTGGATCACCTGATTGCTTGGCTCGATCGCGAGCATCTCGGGCGCGCCCGATGAAATCCGCCCACGTCTCTGCGTCAATCGAGGTGCGTAAGGCACAAAAAACTGAACCCCGATTGCTGGTACGGTCCAACAATCGGAGCGTAGGTGTTGCGAGGGGATGCGGTGTCTCCCGCGTCGGACGCCAGCTGAAATCAGTTATTGACCGCTTAAGCGGTTATTTGCCTGAGCAAAAAAGAACCTCGGCTGGCAGTATCGATGCAGCCTAGGCTCTCTTCTGCCATTTGTCTACTCAAGGAACTGCAAGACTTGTAAGTTTTGCAGCTTGTGACGTTAAGCGTTCAGCCACGTTTTTCCGCTAATGTCGTTCCCCAGGGTGGCCAACAGCCCAGCCGATAAAGCCGCCCCCTATTCTTGACCCGGCGTCCTGGCCAGAAGGCTGGGTCCTTTTGGACGCGCCGCATTCGCGGTCGCACAAAAAATCTAAGCGCAGCGGGGACGTTGCGACCCACGTCTCGGGCTTCATCGCGGCATCATGTTGGGCCGATCGCTTCGCGCCAGAACGCGCGCCCGGTCGCACAGCATCACCAGCCGTCCTGGATGTTTCGTGACCGTGCGCCAATAGAGCGCTCGAGCCGCCTCGAGACGATCGTCACTGTCAAGCACACACTCCAGCCCAGCGCCGGCGCCGCCTGGCTTGAAAAGCTCGATCGTGTAACGGCCTGACAAACCCATAATATGGAATTTTGCGCTGATTCGTCGACAACGAAATGCGGGCAGCGGCCTAATTATCCCAATCCACGTCGTTCTCTTTGAAATGCAAGATCGGCATAAGCTCTTTCCAGAGCGCCGCAATTTCCTCAAAGGTCTCTGCCTCTTTGTCTTTGTTCGCCGACTTGGTCATAAGCTCTTGCAGACGATTGTATTTGGCAAGAATTGGGGGGGCAGGCCGCGTGCCAGCACGGCGGCGGCGTGCATGTCTTGGAGTGCCAAGAGCGTGTCCAAGGATGGCGGGCCCTCGCCGTAATAGCCGAGCTGCGAACCCTTAAGGCGATTGCCGTCGCCCGCCATCGTTGCCCTCGCCTCGCCGCCTGGGGACCTCCGCTGCAGCTCGGTTCCCCCCCTAGAACCGCTCCGGCGAGCTCCGCTGTAGCGCATATGCTGGTTGTTGCCAATCCGTATCATTCTGACCGAAAACAAAGGGGCAACAGCCTTTTCTAATTGGCTCGCTGAACACGCAATGCCTCGCCGTTCCATGAACGTTCTGTCGTCTTGACCCTCGGTCACGAGGCAATCATAAACGATTGAAAGCAGATAGGAGAATTGACCCAAGGCGGACGTGGCGCAATTTCGGAATAATCGTGTTAGCGCTGCCTCGCGGTCGCTTGTTTAGACAAAATCCCCGCTCACTCCGATGCAATTAAAAATCCAGAAGCGATTTTAGTCCAAGAAAGGCGGCGGCCGGATGTACAATCACGTAGGTCGGAATGGCTTCGAGATAAGTTCGCAACCTGCCTTTGGCCTCAAAGCGATCACGGAATTCCGACTGACCTAAAAAACCTACTATTCGCGGTGAAATGCCCCCTGCAATATAAACTCCGCCGCGCGCACCGAACGACAGCGCCACGTTTCCGGCAAACGAGCCCAAAAACGCGCAGAATGTCGTGAGTGCGTCACGCGCTACTCGACAATCGCCATCTAGCGCGCGCTTCGTGATGTCGGCCGCGCTTCGGGGCTCAAGAGCAATCCCGTCGAGCTCAACGATCGCCTGATGGATGTTCTCCAAGCCGTCACCGGAAAGCAGGCGTTCCCGCTAATACGTGCCCAAAGCGGTTGCGCAGCTGTTTGATGATTACGTCCTCTCGATCGTTGGCGCCTGCAAGCGTTGCATGTCCGCCCTCGCTCGAAATGACGAGGCGTTTTCCGGTCCCGGGTACCAGACACGCCACCCCTAATCCGGTCCCGGGTCCGAGCACAGCCATCGGCGCTGCTAATTCGGCCCTCCCGCCTCCTATTCCAGCCAAATCCGCTGACGCAAGCCAAGGTAAAGAATAAGCCACGGCCTCGAAGTCGTTGATGATCCGTGCTTGCACGCTGAAGCTTTCACTAAATTCCCGAGTATCAACCACCCAGGAGCAGTTCGTGAGCACGCAACGGTCGCCCTGGACCGGACCGGCAACCGCAAAGAGGGCTCTGTCTATTTCGCCATGCCGACAATGGTCTTTCAAAAAAGCAGCTACACCGTCGGCAAATAGCGCTAACGCGAGCCACATCAAAGCTCTTGATTGAGCCGACTGCGCCGTTCGCCAACAGCGCGAACCTTGCATTTGTCGCCCCGATATCCCCGAGCAAGACTTGCTTGTCTGAAATCGATCCCTCCCTTACTTGGTGTCGGGACTGAGCACTCGTTTTGCCCAAGTTCCAATTTATCGGAACTTTCTCGCGTCAGATTATCAGGGTGCGTGCTATTCTGCCAAAACGTCAATAGCTACAGCGCACGGTCGCAAAGACGCCTGACGCGCACTACCGACGCCGGCCACTTTGGGTGCAGATGTCTATGAAAGTTATGACAATCGGCGGCGCAATGATCGACACGATCGCTATCGTCGATAGCGGTCGCATCGAGCGTATGAGCATGTCAAATGCGCATTAAAAAAAAAAAAAAAAAAAAAAAAAAAAAAAAAAAAAAAAAAAAAAAAAAAAAAAAAAAAAAAAAAAAAAAAAAAAAAAAAAAAAAAAAGGCGGAGCATGGTTATGCCGAGACATATTTTCAGTCGCGCTAAAACGCCTTGAACCGATCCGGCGCCAGCATCCGGTGGAGCGCACCGTAAAAAAAAAAAAAAAAAAAAAAAAAAAAAAAAAAAAAAAAAAAAAAAAAAAAAAAAAAAAAAAAAAAAAAAAAAAAAAAAAAAAAAAAAAAAAAAAAAAAAAAAAAAAAAAAAAAAAAAAAAAAAAAAAAAAAAAAAAAAAAAAAAAAAAAAAAAAAAAAAAAAAAAAAAAAAAAAAAAAAAAAAAAAAAAAAAAAAAAAAAAAAAAAAAAAAAAAAAAAAAAAAAAAAAAAAAAGATTGGGGGGTAAAGCTGCCGTGACGCAGATATCAAGCGATGTTGCAGTTTGACCTGGAGCGGCTATTTGCAATGCGCTAGACCCTCTGCGGAACGAGCCGTAAGGAATGATCTCCGGCCTTTTTTCCGATCATGCGCTAGTAACCGGCGACCGCGAGCACCGCAACGGCGACGAGCAGCATCCATCCGAAATGCTTTCCCCGCGTGCCCCAAGCATTGCCGAGCGCGCAAAAGGCAAACAGGCAGGCGAACGTCACGATC
>CAWGKB010000001.1:530000-550746 GCA_963823135.1 uncultured Alphaproteobacteria bacterium
GCCACCAATGGCGCTCACTTATGGGCTGACCGCTACGACCGCGATTTGACCGATATCTTTGCGGTCCAGGACGACGTCACGCGCCGAATCGTCGACGCTCTGAAAGTCACTCTGAGCCCGGCTGAAAAGGCGCGGCTTGCCGATAGCGGGACGCCCAACATCGATGCTTACGACTGTTATCTTCGCGGCCGCGAGCTACTGGCGTATGAATCCCAAGAACCGTGAGAGATTCGAACAGTCGACAAAGCTCTTCATAAGGGCACTGGAGCTCGATCCCGGCTATTCGCAAGCCTATGCAGGCCTGAGCTTAGCGTACAACTTAGACTACCAAAACCGTTGGAGTGATGATCCTGATAGCTCGTTGCAGCTTGCAAAACACAACGCGGAACAGGCGATCGAAAAGGATCCGAAAGAACCGTTTGCGCGACATGTCGCGTCCTGGGCCGCAATATTCGATAAGGACCTCGGTCGGGCGAAGTCCGAGGTCGACATCGCCCTGTCACTGAACCCGAATTCCTCTGGAGCCTACGCCAGTCTCGGCAGCATTCAGACCTATTCGGGACGGCCCCTCGAGGCGATTCCGGTGATTGAGCGCGCCACTCGTCTCGATCCCGCCTTTAGGCCGGGACATCTACACTTCCTCGGCATGGCGTACCTGCTTGCAGGCAAGTACGAAACAGCGGCGGCTTTGCTAAGGGAGCGCATTCTCCTAGTGCCCGGGACGGATTTTAGCCGCGTCTTACTCGCTTCCGCTCTCGGTCATCTCGGTGAGGTGGATGAGGCTCGTCGTATCTGGCAAGAACTCAAAGAGATCAATCCAAAATACTCCTTCAGCGAACATTTCGCCCGCCAACCTTTCAAGAGGAAGAGGACATCCAGCGGATTGCCGAGGGTCTCGCGAAAGCCGGATTGTCGACCTAACAAGCTGTTCCGCAACCGCGCTACAATAGTCCAACATCTGACCGTTTTGACCAGAACCGAAACTGCACCCGCCTTACATTACCCCTTGTTGGTACCGGTCGGCAGCGCCCAAACTCGCGCATTGCCGGGGTCGGGCGCCGTCCAGTAGGCGCCGGGGTAATTGGGACTCCAACGCAGTAGCTCTTGATGTAAACCTAAGGATAGAGACCAGAGCGTCATGGCAGCTCAAATCGCCGATCACAAGTCGCGCATCGACGTGCTGATTAACAATGCAGGTGCCTTATTCGCAACGCGGCGTACCACGGAAGACGGACTTGAATGTACCTTCGCACTCAACCACATGGCTTATTTCGTCGTGACGGATGGATTGCGCGAGCGGCTATCGGTCTCGGCTTCCGCGCGTATCATCAACACGGCCTCCGCCGCACACCAAAGCGCCACGTTGGATTTCGACGATCTTCAGTCGGCTAAGAGCTTCGGAGCTATGAAAGCGTACAGTCGGTCGAAGCTATGCAACATCCTATTCACGCGTGAACTCGCTCGTCGTCTACGTGGCACCGGCGTCACTGCGAATTGCCTTCATCCCGGTTTCGTCGCCACCCGCTTCGGCGACGAAAGCGGTGCCTTGATGTCCTGGGTCGTTTGGATTGCTAGGTCTTTCGCAATACCTCCTGCTAAGGGCGCACAAACGATTATCTACCTCGCGTCCTCGCCAGACGTCGCCAAGAAAACTGGAACATACTTTTATAAGTCAGTGCCGGCCCTCCCGTCTCCGGCGGCTCAAGACGACCGATCTGCCTTACTGCTCTGGCAGCGCAGCGCAGCATTGGCCGGCATAAAGGAATAACCGCCTTAGACGTCGATGACACACGCAGCGACCCACGGCAGGTGGCTATTTGCATGTTCACGTCCGGCGGAAGTTACGACGTCTAATCGCACCGGCGAGCATTCAAGCCGGCACCGAACGATGCGCGAGAAGCTGTGACCGCTTTATCGGTCGCACCATTTCGAGAGCACTAAACATCATCAAAGCCTAAGGTCACTCGTCTTAACATGCCTAAGGTCGTCGGGATCGCTATATTTATTATCTGTCCGGCAAAACGGAGGGAACGTCATGCCTGTGATGTCTGGCTTTGGTACACTTGCAGAACTGCCGTGGGAGCGCATCACCGATAAAATTGAGAGGCGTATGCTTGCTGGGAAACAAGGCATGATCGTGTGGTGGAAAATGAAGGCCGGCGCGCATGCCGCTGCGCATCAGCATCCGCACGAGCAGATTGTTTGGATGTTCAAGGGTAGGATGGATTTTCGGATTGGGAATGATCGGCGGTCGATGATCGTGGGTGATGTTGCAGTCATTGCTGGCGACGTCGAACACGAAGGTTTCTTCCGCGAGGACACGGAAGTCGTTGATATCTTCGCGCCACCGCGGGAAGATTTCCTCGTTGGGGGTATGCCGGTGTATATGGCAGCCCGTAATCCCGCGGCATAAGTGAGCTACGATGCGCGAGAGCGTGTAAGCGTTTTGCATTCTACGCCCTAACAGAACGTCTCAAACTACTCCGAAGATGAGATAAGGCTTTCGCTAATGCGTCCGGCCGCTATTGAGGGTTCAGGATCAACCGGCCGACAAGCCGGTCTCGATCATGAGATCCATCGGTTTTATGTTTTGAGAAATCGGTATCATCGACAGCTATTCGTGCCCGTCCAGATATCCTGTTGAGCCCATGCATCCTGCACTGAGCGTCCTGACCCCACAATGCATCGCGACGGAAGCCTTCACCAATGCCACTGCGGCCGTTGCGCGCCTCGACGAGATCTATGAGCGCAATACTGGCTTCTTGCGCGAGCGCTTTGAGGCGTATGCCAATGGTGAGTCGATTAGGACGCGCGTACGCGCCGTCTATCCTTTTGTGCGCATCACGACCGCAACCCATGCGCGGCTCGACTCCGGCTTTCCTACGGCTTCGTCGCAGGGCCGGGCGTGTACGAGACTACCGTAACGCGGCCTGACCTTTTCCGTGCCTATCTCACAGAGCAAATCAAGCTCTTGATCGAGAACCACGGCGTTCCGGTCGAAATCGGCGAGTTGAGCGAGCCGATCCCAATCCATTTCGCCTATCGCCGCGACATTAACATCGAAGCGCTGCTCTCTGACGGCGAAAAGTTACGCATCCAACGACCGGTGCGCGACGTGTTCGATACGCCTGATCTCGCCGCCATGGACGACGCGATCGCCAACGGCACGCTACAGCGGCATCCCGGCACGCCCGAGCCGCTTGCTTTGTTCCGTGCAGCGCGAGTCGACTATTCTTTGCACCGGCTTTTCCACTACACCGGCACCGATCCGGAGCACTTCCAGAACTTTGTGATCTTCACGAACTACCAATTCTATGTCGATGTCTTCGGGCGCTTGGGCCACGAGCACATGGCCTCGGGCCGCTCCGGCGCCAACGCCTTCGTCGAGCCTGGCAATGTGATCACGCGCAATGCTCGGCTAGGCGGAGGAACATCTGGCGTTGTCCCTGAGCGTATGCCGCAGATGCCGGCTTTTCATCTTGTCGAGCCCGGCTATCGAGGCATCACGATGATTAACATTGGCACTGGCCCGTCCAACGCCCGCACCATCACCGACCACGTTGCCGTGCTGCGGCCGCATGCCTGGCTGATGTTGGGACATTGTGCCGGCCTTAGTAACTCGCAGAACCTCGGCGACTACGTTCTCGCTCACGGCTATATGCGGGAGGATCACGTCCTCGACAATGAACTGCCGCTATGGGCGCCGATCCCAGCATTGGCCGAGATGCAGGTCGCGCTTGAGTTAGCGGTTGGCGAGGTCACAGGGCTGGCGGGCTTCGAGCTAAAGCGGGTTATGCGTACCGGAACGGTCGCGAGCGTCGACAACCGCAATTGGGAGATCGGAGACCCCGCGATCATCCGACGCCTCTCGCAGTCGCGCGCTATCGCGCTCGACATGGAGTCGGCAGCCATTGCCGCCAACGGCTTTCGCTTCCGCGTGCCATATGGCACCCTGCTCTGCGTTTCGGATAAGCCCCTCCATGGTGAAATAAAGCTCGCCGGTATGGCCGGCGAATTCTACCGCCAGCGTGTCGGCCAGCATCTCGAGATCGGGTTAAGGGCGCTGGAAAAACTCAAGGCCCAGGATTGGGAACGCTTGCACTCGCGCAAACTCCGAAGCTTCGCCGAGGTCGCGTTCCAATAGTCTCCGCGACGCCCTTGCCGCACGAGCGAAATGGAATAACTGTTTCAGTCGTCATGTATTTCTCTGCTCCGTACTAACCGCTGGCAACATACCAGAACGCATGCTCTCGCGCCCGCTCGCACGCACCCGTGCTCACTTGCGGCCTCCAATCGGGTCGCTGCGGAATGCTCGCGCCGACCTAAGAAGTCATCGAGTAGACGAGGTTTCTTTGCTGCAGTGCATGAGTCCGGAACTGGCCTTAGCGTCGGTTTTTGAAGGTCCGCGGTTCGGCCGCTAACGGGAAATAGCGGACATCGCCAAGTTATGAGTACGCGGCCAAATAGAGTGCCCGGGTTTCTGTGTTACACCCTCAAAAATCCAAGCTTAATGGCTTTGCTGGCTGCTTGTGCCGACGTAACACAATCCAACTTAAACCGCACAGACTTCAAATAGTCACGTGCGGTGTGGGGAGAGATGCTTAAGATGGCGGCGATTTCGTTGGTTGATTTGCCAAGCGAGACCCAACGTAGGCACTCGACCTCCCTCGTCGTCAAATATGGCCGATCCTCATCGAATACTTCGGCGACAACGCGACGGTGAAGACGATTAGCGATCTGTATCATCGTCGACTTATGAATCGACAAAAAGCGTTGCCATTCTTGCTCGGATTGAGAAGAAGAAATCGAAAAAAGAGCGCGATGCCCGTACTTATTCACGACCGGAATTGAATAGCCGTTGGGCCCTATGCCATGTGCGAGCGCATCCGCAAAAAACGATGCCACTGCCGCGCTTTCGAGCGTCAACTCACTCCAATTGAACGGCATCGTACGCAAGAATCCCTCTCGGACAACAGGGTCGATGTCTGCATAGCCCATTTGAAGATAGCGCTTGATCCAGGAAGCAGGATACGTAAGCCGGATGTATGGATCGGCCGAAGGACTGACGCCTAATTTAGACGAATGATAGACGGCATGATCGACCTTCAGAAGATCCCGCAATTCGCTAACAACTACTTCGATTTCTTGCTTTTTTTCAATAATCGAAAATGCCGCTAAGAGCATGCTTTCGTTTATTATACTTTTGGTCATCGGCCCCACGCCCAAGTTGCTTGCCGCCCATCGAGGGTGGTTTCAATGTGACAAAAAGGCTGTACATTAAACATAGACTTGCCTGGGAATCCTGGCAAAAGGATTTAACCAGCAATTATCGCCGTGGCCCACATTTCGATGCAGCCGGCAAGTCCGCCATCTCAGCGAATTAATTGATATACTTGCGGTTTCGCATGCCGGAGAGGAAGTCGTATTTGAGTAAGAAGCTTTCTGTGCTTTTGGCGTCCGCTTCTGCTAGCGGAACGATAGCTGCCGTACGCAATCTTGGCGCAAATGGAATTGACGTCGGCGTGGTCTCAAGCGGTTTCCTCTCTGCGGCAGCGTGGTCGCGTTGGGCATCCTCCCGCTATTGGGCTCCGCCAGAAACGGCCGGCGCTCGATTCATTGAACGTCTAATCGCTATCGGAAAGGCGAACCCCGGGCGGATTCTTTTGCCCACTTCGGACGAAACAGCCTGGCTGTATGCGGCAAACGCAGATCGTCTCAAGCAACAATATTGTCTTTATCAACCGTCACTCGCAACCATTCACACCATTCTCGACAAGACGCAATTCGAGATGGCCGCGTCCAGGGCCGGGTTTCCTATTTTGCCAAGCTGGCATCCGCGGAGCCTGGAAGAATTGCAAGCTATAGTGCCCAACTTGCCCTATCCGATCTTCATAAAGCCGCGAACCCAAGTTCACCGGCTATGGACCGATAAGGGCATGGTCGCTTATTCCGCAGAAGATCTACTCCAAAAGTACCAGCACTACGTTGATCGGGAACGCGCTCGAGTAAGCGATGATAATCCGCTGCTGTCGGATGCCCACCTACCTATTTTACAGCAATTCTTGACGGTCGGCGACGAAGGGGTTCTTTCAGTCACCGGGTTTATCGATCAAAGCAGAAAGCATTTCCTGACGCGCTATTCTGCGAAGGTTTTGCAGCGATCTAAACCTGCCGGAGTTGGAGTTTGTTTCGAATCACCGTTGGGTGCAAGCGGGCTCTCAGATGCCGTCCGCCGGCTGTGCGACGATCTTGGGTACTTTGGCGTCTTCGAGATCGAGTTTCTATGGTTCAATGACTCTTGGGTCGCGATCGATTTCAATCCACGTTTCTTTCACCAACTCGCGATGGACATCCGCCGGGGCATGCCGCTTCCGCTTCTTGCCTGTCTTGACGCTGCGGGCGAGACAGAGGCATTAGGGGATGCAGTAGCTAAGGCCCAAAAAGCAGACGAGAACCATCGTATCGTTTTTTGCGATCGTTTCTTATTGCAAGCCATACTCCTGACACGCACATTGACTGCACAGATTTCCCGCAAGGATCGCTTGTACTGGCGATCCTGGAAAAAGCAGAATGCGGCTCATCTTGTGGATCCCGCCGCCGACCCGAGCGACCCACTGCCGGGCGCTATTCATTGTCTTTCTGAGATTTCTTTGGGCTTGAAGACCTTACCGCGACTTATGCTTGCAACACCCCATGCCGCGACCAACTTCGTATCGCGGGCGCTTCGAAAGGCGGCGTCATGAGCAGAAACGATGTCACAATTATTGCCGCGCGAGCGTTGCCGCAGCAAACCGAATGATGGGAAAAATAGCATCAATGGGCACTGGCTTTATCGGACCGCGAGCCGGACCAATGGTATTCCGCGGATCACCGGGCGCCAAAGTCTGCGCGCAGCTTAAAACTTTTGGCATTCCGAATAAACGGGTGCCGTCAATGCATCGGTGCGCTCAAGGCAGTGAGTCCTGTCGGTATTTGTTCCGTCGAGACTAAAATCGTACGCGGTACCTTTGAGCACCAAAGCATAGCGGCCAGCGGGCAGTAGTAACTCGGGGGGATCCGGGCGGATAAGGATCATTTCGGGACTGTCGGCGACGGGTCCGACACGCATCTGATACGAGTTATTGCGAACGACCCAAGCATCCTCGATGTTGGTGTTTGTCGGCTTCCCTTTCGAATCAAACGTCAAGGCACGTACCACTCGAGCAATGACTCGGAGTGATATCCGGTCAAGTGCGCTATTCGCGAGATCACGGCGAAATATGACAAACTCAAGCTTGCCGGACCGAAGGTGGATTTGGCTGGGCGTCGAAATGACCGGCGAAATTGCCACTCGTGGATCAGGCACTCTCATAGCCAATTGAGGGAGTTCGGTCAGCCGTCCATCGCTGAGTGCGAACGCCCCATATTCAGTCGGCAGAGGTATGCTTGGTCGCGAAGCTTTGGCCACCCCGGCCTCTTTATGGGAAGGGGTATTGGCGGCCGCGTCTTCCGCTTTTCCCAAACTCCTGTTCGCGGCAACCTCGGGCCGATTTGGCCCCAACCATGATCCGAGTGTGAATCTGCTGGCGATCGCGGCAAAGACGACCAAGCCTAGGAGCACCGCGAGGCACAATTGGACCTTCCACCAGATATTTGCGCGTGCTCGCTTGCCAAAGCGAGCGACCGCAAAAACAACATCATCATCAGAGGCGATGTGCAGTGGCGAAATTGGCTCTTGACGATTAGGCAGCGCCACCGCTCTTTGCGGCTTCGACCATTCAACGGGTCGATCATCCATTAGCTCCTGATACGTAATCGGCGGCTCAGGGGCAAACGTTAGAGATTTGCCAGCGCAATCGGATTCGACCTTGTCTATAGCAGACTCAAGGGCCTTGAGTTGCTCTTGGATACCTACCCAGTCGCCGTCCTCAAATTGAGGGTAGAGATTCCTTCGCAATTTTCGTCGCGCAAACTCATAGACCAGCGCTCTCAATTGCGATTGGTCTCGGCTAACGGTCGCGATCATTTGGGAGAGGACCGAGTAAGGATCCTCCTCGGGGCTGCCTTCGGAAGAGCGCACAGCGACCTCGTCCATGGGGCGCTCAAGTTCTCCTGGGCACGGTCCCGACAGCAGCCGTTTGCTACCGCATGTTAACAGGACAACGCTTTTGTTCAGCCAATTTTTGTATGTGAAGAGCAAGTTCAACTGCACGATCGCGCAGTACCATATTTTCCGCCTCGAGCCGGGCGAGAATTGTGGCGGAGGACAACTGCAGTCGATCCGCTATGCTTCGTGGGTTGAGATCAGCAGCTGGCGGGAGCCCGGCTCGCTGAGGCCGCGGCGCCAATCTGCCGCTGTAACGATACGGCTCCAGATTCGGCTTGGCGCCTTCGGAAGTCCCAGTTTTTTCCTGCATTTGCCCACCTCCCGCAGATGCAACGTCCCACAATACCCCGAAGACTATGCTCGCAACCTCGTCCCGTCGACGCAATGCCTAATTAGCACAACTTTTTGGAAAACCAATTTAATATGAAACAACTTTTGATTGAAAAAGACGCGGCCCAAAGCGAGCTACAAGCTAATTTATTCCATATCAAACGCCGGTTTTTAGCATCCATATACACGCGCCGTGTAGAACTCCATCCCACGGCTCTCGTCACTGAATTGTTTTTCCTCGCTGTCGGGATGTTATGTTATAAATTGACCAGTTAACATTCCTCGGAGTGAACGGACAGATGGCAAAGAAGAAACGACACAACGCCGCCGAAATCGCCACGAAAATGGGGAAAGCCGACATCCTCATAAGGGAGGGCCAAACGCAGAGCGAGATCGCCAGTGCTTTAGGCATCAGCGTGATGACATTTCACCGGTGGCGCAAAGCGAGGCTATCTGCACCTCCTGAAACGCCGGCCGGCGCGCGTACGCTCGGCCAGCTTGTCTCCGATAAGCACTTGCCGGCATCAGATCGGGCGGCTCGAATTGCCGAACTCCAGCTTGAGAACTCTCGCCTGAGAAGGCTGGTGACTGATCTGCTGCTAGAGAAGTTGAGGCTCGAGGATGAGCAGCAGATTCACTCTCACAACGAACAGACGGAGCGCACACCGAAATCCCGTGCGTCGTAAATTTCTGCTCACGAATGAACTGATTGATCCTGGCCTACTCGCCGGCGCCGACTACAAACTGTGAGTTTGTACGCGGACTTTCGACAAAAGTTGGTCAAGCGTTGCCTCGGCGAAAGCCGGCACTGGCAACGCTCTTCCTACGCAGGCATAGGCAAACCCGTGCTTGTGCATGTCTTCTGGCCGGTAAATGTTTCGGAGATCGACTACGACTGGGCAAGCCATGAGGTCGCGAAGACGTTCAAGATCCAGCGCCCGGAATTGTTCCCACTCTGTCGCGATTACAAGCGCGTCAGCCGCATCGGCGCATTCGTAAGCAGTCGTGCAATAGGTAACATTCTCCAATAACGGCCGAGCCTGCCCCATGCCAGCTGGATCAAACACCCGGATGCCTGCACCCATGTCCTGGAGAGCCGTAATCAGCGCGAGCGAAGGAGCTTCGCGCATATCGTCAGTGTTCGGCTTGAAAGTCAGTCCAAGCACGGCCACAGTCTTACCGCGGAGAATCCCGGAAAACATCGCCGAGACTTTACGGGCCATGGCCCGCTTCCTCGTGTCGTTGACCGCGGTTACGGCTTCAAGGATGCGCATTGGAACGTCGTAATCCTGCGCTGTTTTGATAAGGGCGCGCAAATCTTTGGGGAAGCAAGAGCCGCCGAATCCAGGTCCTGCATGTAAAAATTTCGGACCGATGCGTTTATCGAGACCGATACCGTGTGCAACTTCCTGCACATTTGCCCCAACTTTTTCGCACAGGTCTGCAATTTCGTTGATAAAGGTAATTTTGGTCGCGAGAAACGCATTGGCCGCATATTTTATGAGCTCGGCGGTCCGGCGCTCGGTGTAAACAATGGGCGCCTGATTGAGGTTTAGCGGGCGGTAAATTTCCGCTACAACTTGCCTAGCGCGTTCATCGGTGGTTCCAACGACAACGCGATCCGGATGCTTGAAATCATGAATAGCCGCTCCCTCTCGCAAAAATTCCGGATTAGAAACAACGGCGACCTCAGCGTCTGGCCGTTGATCATAAATGATGCGCTCGATTTCGTCGCAAGTGCCGACGGGCACAGTCGACTTTGTTATGACAACAGTGAACCCATCGAGTGCAGCAGCAATCTCCCGGGCTGCTTCGTAAACGTAGGAGAGATCTGCATGTCCGTCGCCACGGCGCGACGGCGTTCCAACTGCAATGAATATGGCGTCAGCCGAGCCGACAGCTTCAGGGAGCTCGGGAGTAAAAGAAAGGCGCTCTGCTTCGACGTTGGTACGGACAAGTTCCGCCAAGCCTGGCTCATAAATCGGAATTTCTCCGCGTCGCAGAGCCGCAATTTTTGCCGCATCTTTATCGACACAAATTACGTCGTGTCCGAAATCGGCGATGCACGCGCCGGATACAAGACCTACATAGCCAGAACCGATCATTGTGACGCGCATAATGAACCTGCGATGCTCGACAACACTGCAACGTACTTTAACATTCGCACAACACACAATCTTGCGCAAATGATAGGCATCGCTGGGCCAATTTTGTGATCAACGTGACGTCACGATTTGCCCTTCATTGCCTTCTGCCTTTAGCCCTCCTGGGGACCGTGGCGGCGGGTGTGGCAGGGGTCGGATTTGCATTCGCCCAGCCATCAGGATCCACGACAGACTTCGAACATTGCCGGGCAATTACGGACGACGCGGCGCGCCTCCGCTGTTTCGAAAGTGCACCGGGCAAGCCGCGAACAAACTCAGGAACTCGCACGCTTGGCCCGGAGGCTGGTACATGGCGGTTGGTGCGGACGCCAAATCCGTCTGGCGGTCCGGACGCGGTTTCAATCATGCAAACCGCCGACACCACCCAATCCGATTTTGATCTCGCCGGACTGGCCCTTCGCTGCCAGGACGGCGGTGTCGAGGTCCTGATTGTGCTGGTCGGGGCGCTGTCGCTGCGGGCACATCCCAAGGTAGCGGTCAGTGCGGGTGGAAAGAGCATAGACTTCACTGCAACCGTTGTGCCGCCGGGTGCGTCGTTGCTCCTGCCAAAAACGGCGACCGAACTCGCGTCTGGACTGTGGACCGCGACCTCGGAAATGACCATTCAAATTGAGACTGGACAAAACGATAGTGCTCCAAGCCTGATCCGTGGTGTGGTTCCGCTTAAGGGCTTAAGCGGTGCGCTGCCGTCCTTGTTGGCAATCTGCTCCACACAATGAGGCTACCCCCGGACCGGCCGTCCGGGATACCCCCGGACCCGCTGTCGGGCCGCATCCGAAGTTCACCTGAAATTAAGAAATGGGATGGAACCTAGAGGCCAGGAGCCTGACATGACGCTATTTGCCTTGTTCGGCGTCGGTGTGCTTTTGGGGATGCGCTTTAGGGTACTGGTACTGATACCCGCTATCGGCTGTGCGGTTTTAATTGAAGTGCTGGTAGCGGTGCTCAGTGGTCAGCATTCTTTCGGATCAGTAGCCCCACTCGCTGCCGAGACCGTGGCGATCCTGCAGATCGGCTATTGGGCTGGACTTGCCGGACGATACCTCACGGCCTCTGTCCGCGTGAGCCGCGCCCGCGACGTGTCGCTCTCTGGTTCACGGCCAGCTTCTCACAGGGCGAACTAAGTAGCCGTCCAGATAAGTTCACAGCTCCGGCTGAGCGACCCGTGCTTTGCAGGGTCGAAGGCGACGGGCAGGAAACATTCGCATCGGATAATTTTCCCAGCCTTGATCTCGGCCGCTTGTGTGAGCGGCTGGACCATGCGAGCTTGCCGGCGACAATCCCTCTAAATCTTCATCGACGTGTTAAACGCCCGTCTCATTCTTGTCGCCCTGATTTGTGCTTCGCCCGCCATCCTGCTCTTTGATGGACCGATAGTGCGCGGTCTTGTTGCCGCGGCAGCGGTGAGCGGAATGGTTACTCTGCTGCGTACCATGCGCCCAGGCGAAGCCGCCTTCTTCCTTTCCATCGCCCGCCCGGCGTCGTTTGTGATCGCCGTTCCGGCCGCCTGGATGCTGATCCAGGTTCTGCCCTTAGGCGTGCTCGCTCATCCGATCTGGAGCAGTGCGAGGGAAGCAGTCGGTGATGGGATTTTTGGCTCGATTAGCATCGACATCGGCGCAAGCGTCATGGCGCTGGGTCAATACCTGACGCTGGTGGCTATCGCGGTCTGGTCCGGCGCAGTTGCCGTCGATCGGCATCGCGCAGAATGGATCCTGTTTTCGCTGTTGGTTGCAACCGCGCTAATTGCATTAATGGCAGTGGTGATAGTGCTCGCGGATTCAACGACACCTGGGTTTGCGGCAGCGGCTGTGCGGATGCAGTCTGTCGATTGCGCGGCGATCGGCGTCGTCATTGCCGGCGCCGTCGCCATCAGAACATTGGAGCGATACGAAACCCGGCACGCAAGTCCAGACCGTTCAGTACGCCTCTTAATGCTGACGTTCGTGGCTTGTGCGGCAGCAATGGCAATCTGCATCGTTGCCCTGATGCTAGATGGAAAGGCGAATGTCGTAATAGCGGCCGGGTACGGTGCTGCCGGCGTTGCGGCGATGGTGTTAATCCGTCGATTGGGCTTCGGTTCTTGGGGCATTCTGGCGATTGTATTGCCTGGGATCGCGTTGGCAGCATTTCTCGCGACCAATCCGGCACTCGGTACGAAGAGCTTCTCGGTGATGTTCGCGACGCATGTGCCAGAGTCACTCATAGGGACGACTCAACGCGTCCTCGCCGATACGCCGTTATGGGGCAACGGCGCCGGAACCTTCTCGGCGATCGCGCCGATCTATAGCGATATAGACGAGACAGTTCCGATTGTCGCACCACCGACCGTTGCGGCGGCGACTGCCATCGAGTTGGGTAGCCCAGCGCTGTGGTTCGTGGTGGTGACAACAATGGCGGCAATCGTCGTGCTTTTTCGCGCTGCCATGCAAAGGGGCCGCGACTCCTTTTATCCTACCGCTGGCGCCAGCTGCCTGCTAACTCTCCTGCTGTTGGCCTTTGTGAATTCGGGATTGTTAGGGATGGCCGAAGCGATCATCGCCGCCGCAACCGTGGGTCTTGCTTTTGCCCAAAGCAAGAGCCGCTCTGTCCATCGATAGTTACGACCGGATATTCAGCGCCTTTTGACGCCTGCCAGCACCACAGAAGCGCAAAACTAAACCTGACCGAGACGGATCAATCAGGCGCGCCTGATTTTATACTGTTGGTTAATGCGCAGCGGTGGCACCGGCGGTACCGGACCCACTTTTTGGCGGGTGGACGCCTTCAAAGCGCCTCGATCGGGACCTTACAGAGCAATTCATTCTGCAGCCCAAAAGCGGCCAAAAGCCAGCTTGAAAAGCCGGAAATGATTATGATTTACCTGGTTGCCTAAATGCATTCGACACGGACCCCGGCTTGGCCGAATCGGAGGGGTTGGGGTTAGACCCATGCAACCGAATGCCGTAATCGTATTGGTGCCTACTGAAGGGAGAATGGTTCGGTGCCTTGGAATGTGTTGGCGTCGCGGGCGCTGAAGGCAAAGCCTCGCATTCCCGATGACACGCGCATCTATGCCATTGGCGACGTCCACGGCCGCGTCGACCTTCTGCGCGAGATGTTCTCGGCTATTGACGACAGCTTGGCGACACATCCTATCGACAACGTCGTCCATGTGCTTGTCGGCGATTATATCGACCGCGGGCCGAATTCGCGACAAGTGATCGATGCGTTAATCGAGCGGGCGAGCCAGCACACGATGGTCTATCTCAAAGGCAATCACGAGAATTACGCGGTTCAATTTCTCACCGATCCGTCTATTCTTTCCGAGTGGAAACAAATTGGCGGAATAAGTACGCTGCGCTCATACGGTTTGCAGCCCAGCATCCAAGACGACCCAGGCATGAGGCAGGATATGGCTGCGGCTTTTCGGTCCGCTTTGCCTGATAGCCACCTCCGTTTCCTGCAAGATCTGCGGTTGACGTTTTCTTGCGGCGATTTCTTTTTTGCTCATGCCGGCGTGCGGCCCGGCATTCCTCTCGTTGAGCAACGCGAGCAGGATTTGCTCTGGATCCGCGACGACTTCTTGCTGCATGAGGAGGACTTCGGCAAAATCATTGTGCATGGTCATACTCCCGCCAAAACTCCCGATATTCGTTCCAACCGCATTAATATCGACACTGGTGCCTTCGCGACCGGCCGGCTGACGTGCCTGATCTTGCAAGGCGATCAGATGGCGGTGATTTGATGGTGAAAAATTTGTCTAGACGATTCTGCCGGTAGTGGCTGATGCCCGGAGCTGAAGCTTCACTAGCACGCGATTTACCGACGGAGCCGCCGCAGAAGGCGCTGCGCGTAGCAATGTTGGTTTTAACGGCCATTGTCGGGATCTATTGCATTTGGGTGTTATCGTCCGAACTGATCCGACCGGGGGTCATCAGCTTGCCAATTGACCCTCAGAGCGCCGCAATCGCGGCCCAAAAGCGCGCGCGGGCCAGTTGGGCGGCGCACGTCGGCATCATCCGTGGCGACCTTTGGGCGGAATCGGGATACACGTTTGCCAATTTGCTCTGGAAGAGTTCCAGTGGCGAAAAGGAGCCGGCCCAGTCGGTGGCTCTGGCGCGGGCACGCCTAGATCGGGCGATTCGCTACGCACCAACCAAAGCTGGTGTGTGGCTTCTGCTCGCCGGTTTCGCGCCCGATTTTCACGAGGCCACGGAAGCATTGCGGATGTCGTATTTCACCGGCCCAAGCGAATTGTCGTTGATGCCGATACGCACGTTCGTTGCTGCCCAAATGCCGACGCTCGATGCCGACATGCAGCAGCTCGCTCGTCGCGACCTTCGTTATCTTTTGAAGAGTCAGCAAAAGTCGGCAATTATTCAAGCATGGCATGTAGCAACGCCGGCAGGCAAGCGTTTGATGGAACAAGAGCTTGGTGAGAGGGATCCGAGCTTTCTTCAAACGCTACGTCGCGGCCCCGAGTAAGTAATTTCCCGATGAAATTTTCAGCGCCGGTATTCTCTCGTTTTGCTGGGTGGCTCTTGGTGATCGTAATCACGGCTCTTTCGCTCTCGCCACCCGATTTCAGACCGGAAATTGGAACACCGCATCACTTCGAACATTTTGCGGTTTTCTGCGCTACTGGCATTACCCTCGGTGTCGGTTACAACAACAACCGGGGCCTTCTTGCCGCTGGTCTTGTGCTCTTTGCCGGGGCTATCGAGCTCGCTCAAATCTTCGCTCCGGGGCGTCATGCTCGCTTGAGCGATTTTATAGTCGACGCTCTGGCGGCATGCGTTGGCGTAGGATTGAGCACGCTTGCTACGAATTTCGCCGTGCATCGAGCGCGATTATAGAGTTATCTCGCGCGCAGATTACAATGTCGCCACAAACATAACATAGCTTTGGTGAGGTTTTTTGCCGTTGGAAATGCATTTGTCGCATCGAGCCAATCTCCGCTAACTCGCAAATTTTGCAGCATGAAAAAGGTACGCAAAGCCATTTTTCCGGTCGCGGGTCTCGGCACCCGATTTCTACCCGCCACGAAAGCCATGCCTAAGGAAATGTTGCCTGTCGTAGACCGGCCGCTTATTCAATACGTGGTTGACGAGGCTCGTGAAGCGGGCATCGAACATTTCATCTTCGTTACGGGCCGCAACAAACATATCATCGAGGATCATTTCGATCGTCAAATAGAACTCGAAAGCACGCTGCTCGATCGTCAAAAGCGAGAAGTTCTCGAATTTTTGTCGCGCGAATTGCCGCTACCAGGTACGACAAGCTTTACCCGTCAGCAGCAGCCTCTGGGCCTAGGACACGCCGTATGGTGCGCGCGCGAGCTGGTCGGATCGGAGCCATTTGCGCTGCTTTTGCCCGATGTATTGATACAGCACACTCCCGGCTGCTTGGCTCAAATGATGAAGTCAGTAGAGGCGTTCGATGACGCGGCCAATGTCATTGCGGTGGAGCCCGTACCCGCGGATCGAATCCATTCGTATGGAGTTGTCGGAATTGGGCAGCGCCGGGGCAATCTGTTTCGCTTGACCGAGATGGTGGAAAAGCCAAAGCCCGAAAATGCGCCGTCGGATCTCATCATCACCGGGCGTTACATCTTGCAACCGCAGATATTTGACTTGCTGGCGACGCAGGAAACGGGCTCAGGCGGTGAGATTCAACTGACCGATGCGATGATTACACTTTCGAAGACGCAGCCGTTTTACGGGTTGAAATTCGCCGGTCGAAGTTTTGACTGCGGTTCGAAGGTCGGTTTTTTAGCGGCTAATGTCGCGTACGCTCTCGCGCGCGACGACCTAGGTGCGGCCATGCGCGATACATTGCGTGAGTTCCTCGACCTTACGCCACCGCAAACGGACAAAATCGGGGCCACATCACGCGCCAAACCTGAGCACGCGGACGAAGCTGCGGATACACCGCAACTCGCAATCACGGAGTAACCTCTACCAACCGCTTATCAGCGCAGCAAAGACTCGAAAACCATGCGGAACTCAAATCATCGCTGGACGGAACCTCATCTTAACCCACGCCGATGCGTTGTAGCGATTTCCAGCTTAAAGCCTTTGGGATAAAAACCGCTGTTTTTGCTTGAGCCTAGCTTGCCGTCGCGATCCCACAATAGCGCACGACCGCGTTCCGAGAAGAACGGCAACCTGCTAGGCTGTGTCATTCAGCAGCTGAGGTACCGCTATGACAGTGAAGGTCGATAGCGTTGAGCCAAACATTTTTCCCACCGTAGAACATCTCGACGCACGGGATGCGGGGCGTAATGTCGAGGTGTTCTTCGAGATTAGAATTGAGGGTAAATCAACACCCGTGACTGTTAAGCTTGGCTATGAACAAGCCGCTGCTTTGGCCGATCTTTTGGAGCCATTCCGAAAGAAGTAGGTCCTGGTCACGCAAAGAGAGCGATGCGATGGTCATTGACCTACAAGCGGGCGGGCACCGGTTCGACTTCATTACGGGCCTTTGCATGCGATGCAAGATGTCGCGCAAGAAGTTCGAAGACAGTGGCCGGCCGCAATGCACAGGCCGACCGTCTGGAAGCGCGCGGTTAGCTGATCCTGATGACCCGTCCCCATCTGGCGCAGCCTGATTAGCGCACCGCTGTCGCCGACGATGCTGTCACCATGGTCACGGCCGCATTCTGCAGCAAGCCATAATTTTACTGTTCGGTTCGCTGAAGGTGAGCGCTGTGACCAGAAAAATTATCGCCATCGCGGTGCTGGCTTGCCATTACGGTCAGAACAGCCGCGGGGCATACGTTCGCGGATTTGCAGTCACCAGCACTCGCCAATAGTTAGAGCTGGTCAGGGAAAAACACTCCAAGACGAACGGGGCCTGTTCTCCGGAGCGCATTTCCCGCTTTTGCGCTGCGGGCGCATCCCGCAGCTACGCAAGCATAACGATGCTCTCAGACGGAGACGGTGCAGGCATTATGCCGCTCATTTTGCCAGGCCGCGAAGAGCGCAGACGCCAAGGAGCTATGATGCGAGCGAATTAATTGTCCATACGGGGCTTGCGGCGGCAGCAATTTCCGCGCCACGATGGGAGCGGCATGAGCGCGCGGCGTTGGCTAAAGACCGCCAGATTTTGGCCCAGAGGCTAATCCATTGATGCATCCGGAGGCCAATCCATTGACGCATTCGACATGCGCGCGTGTAAAAGGTCGGACCCTTATGGTGATGGGCGCGCCTGATGGTAGTACGATCAAACGATGAGCCGTTTGCGAAAGCGACATATATGGTTCGATCATTTCTGAAATCCATATTGCTGAGCATAGGCTACGAATTACAGCGCGTGCCACCAAATAATCGAACATCAAATGTCGCACGGGCCCACATGACGTTTTCCCAAAGTGGCAGCCCGCCCAAAGCATATGGGGAGGATTGGCGCGGCCGGTTTCGAGAAATCATTTCAGACCCGGTCAATTTTCTTATCGAGCGGCATCCAATGGCAGGAATAGTCGCCAACGGGTTCGTAATGCTTCACAACGGAAACATTGTTCCGGCCAACGGTGACATGCGTTATTATGGCCCTTTCAACGACATCCTTATAATTAATCGTGGAGTCCATGAACCTGTAGAAGAATACGCGTTCCAAGAGATGATAAAGCAGTTGCCGAATAATCCGAAAATGCTTGAACTCGGAGCTTATTGGTCACACTACTCAATGTGGCTGAAAAGACGAAGACCAGACGCATGTACCTTCATGGTCGAACCGGATTTTCATAATTTGCGAGTTGGACAAAATAACTTTGCTATAAATGATCTTACAGGACATTTTATACACGAGCATGTTTCGAAAGGCCGATTTGAAGTTGATAAATTTATGAGAGAAAAAGGCATTGCCCATCTAAACGTACTACTTTGCGACATTCAAGGCTTCGAAATGGAGATGATAGATTGCGCGCGAGAAACGTTTAGCAATAAGCTTATTGATTATGTCTTTGTCTCCACTCACTCAGCCAACCTCCATGCAGGGGTCGAAAAATCTTTGCGCTCATACGATTATGATATTGCCGTGTCGTCAAATTTTGATTTTGAAACAACATCTAGCGACGGAATAATAGTAGGTGTTAAATCTGGACTTTCTATATTTGGAACTGAAATGCGCGCGCTTGGACGCGTTTCCATCGCGCACGCGGCTCCACGTTTATTGATTAAATCGGTTTATGATAGGTTGCACTGAATTGAACTCGCCATACAGTGCATGCGTGGCGGGTGTATCTGCTGCCTCGCGTGCTTGCCGGAAAGCAATCTGTCGCTCCCACTCAGATCCCGACCAATCGCCACCTGAGCGTGTACCAGGCCATGCACCTGGCACGACCCGCCTCGCAGACAGTCTTTCAAGTGGGGAGACGCACGAGATTGGTCCCCACCCCAGACTTCGTGCCCAAGCCTGCCGCAAGTCATGAAAGTTGAACGAGCGCGCGTGCGCCGGATTTTTCGAAGGGCAGGCGCGTATAGGGCCGGATGAAAATGCCGCTGCCTTATTTGGGTGATCGAAGAACCAGCAAATCGGTATATTCAGTATAGGCACCATCGCCCAATTGTGTGTACAATTGGTCCAGGGCTTGCTCCGTTAGCGCAATCCCAGATGGACTTTCCCGCAAATTGTAGAAGACGTCATAACCGGCTCCGATCAACGTGCTTTTTAGAATCGGAAACGAGCGGCTTCTCCGCATGCCGTACGGCCAAAACTCCAGGCAAATTGGCGGCAGTGATCGCAACGCTTTAGTCGCGCCAGCTAACACATGGCCCTCGAAGCCTTGCGTATCCATGCAGATCAGCGTACCCCGCGGCGATAAATGGCCGACGACCTTGTCGAACGTCTCCGACCTCACGGTTATAACATCGCGCGACTGCTCGGGACCCGCCAAATCGCCGACGCGCACGCGATGATCGCCAAAGTTGTCCTCTGCCAGCTCGAACGCCAGCTGCTCGTCGTCTTTCTGGCCGAGCGCCACGTTATAGGTCGCGATTTTGCTGATAACCCCGTTAAGACTGATGTTGGCGACCAACAGCGAGTAGTTGCGCGGTTCCGGTTCGATGGCGATGGCACAATCAAATACGCCGCGTCGCACGGCCGGAATGCAGATACTCCCGATATTGGCGCCAACATCGATCAGCAGTCGGCGCGGTCGCTCTTTGCCCAGGATGGCCACAACTTTGTGCACCTTGTCGAAGTCGTAGGGCTCCTGGTTCACGAAAATGTCTTTGCTGATGGACCTGTCCGAGCGGGCGACCACGAACGTTTCGTGCGGTCCTGCGGCGATCATTAAAGAGCCGGGCGCGGCGAGATCGAATGCCATGCGGCGAGCTAATTTCGTTTGGAAGATCGCAAATTTGCTCACCACGCTGGCAGTGGACAGTGCAAGCGGGTAGACGCTCTTTTTTATGAAGCTCAGCATGGCGCGCTGAATCAGCGTAATCGCCTGATTTGGAAACTGCCACCGCGCATCCACCGCGTTCACCAACATTCAGCAAGTATAGACCGAGATGCACTTTGATAATCGAAAAAGGTACTTTGGCGTCGAAGTCAAATCGCAAATGCTGCGGGGCAGTTTGTAGGGTATTTCATCGTCATTGCCTACTGGGGCCGCTATGCGGCTGATTTGTCTACTGGAAGCTACCAGCAATAACGGCCTTGATAGCCGCAATTGCGTCGTTGAGGGGTTTTGCAGTTTGGACCTTTGCACTGAACGCGCGAGCATGCACGCCCGCCCTTCAAAGAGAAAAACACGCCTCCGTTTCGCGCGTTCGTTCAAGTTTCACGGACGGCGACCAATGTAGCACAGAAAATGATGGGCATCCTGCGTCTCCGCCGTCGACGCCGATGCCTGCCAATCGCTCAACCGGTCAGGTTTCTGACCAGTTCGGCATTCAGAGGCGGAAAGAACTGGTCGTAAAATGGTTGTTGTCCCGCCATTTGGGACAACATGGGACAACAATATGTCCGAGCACTGCTCGCGATGGGCTGGAGGCCTTACGACACGCTGCGCTCTGCGACCTACTGCAATGAAATCAGTTTTGTGAATTCTGGCGCTACTCTGCGCAATGGCCCGTCACGGCGCGAAGCTTCGAGCTTTGTTTCCATGCAAAAGGCTCCAAATATCATTCTGCTTTTGTTGGCCGCTTGCCATCTTGTAGATTTCGTATCTCAAGCG
>CAWGKB010000002.1:0-714547 GCA_963823135.1 uncultured Alphaproteobacteria bacterium
GAAATCTCTCCGAGCGCGCCAGTTGGCACCACCCGGCTAGCCTTCGGCCCGGCAGCGCGATCGCGCAGCGCTTTCCGCCGCCATTTCAGCGAAGAAGCCAACGCGGTGACGCTGTTCGCGCCAGCGTGGCGAGCAAGCTGGCGCTCAAGACCAGCAAAGGTTTGAGGAATCCAAAAAGGTAGAGAAGTCCATTCGGCAAAATCCGCGGCGTCATCCGGTGCATGCGCAACCGGCGTGTTTGCGAGGACCGAGCGCCGACTGGATTCGCACAAAACGAGCGCTGAAAAAAATTTCGTGTGTCAGTGGAACGGATGGCGTTCGCGCACGTTGCCCGCTCGCCAAACGTGGAGTGTGAGTTCGCTGATGACTAAATGACACGCAAGCGAGGGGGGCTTCGATGCGGTCTGGTCTCTTTCTCATATCCTGCTTCGCCGCAGCGGTCGCCTTGGCCGCGTCCGCTGAAACAATTTGGTCACAAGAAATACCGCTTGCGCCGGAGGGATGGGGCCTATTGCCAGCTCCGGCACAGGAATCCGGAACGCTTGGCGGCGTTCCGCCGCCGCACGTCTTCCAACCTGATCCGTCAGGGGGATTCTCACGGACGATCTTCGAGACCGATGAGGATCCGAATTTCAAAATTACCATTCGCGAATACAGTTTCCCGCCCGATAAGCAGCCTCACACCGTCACCATCCCATCCGGCGCGTTCGCTCATGTTCTCAGCGACCCGAGCGAAATCACCATCGCGACAAAACAATTGGACTTGAGCGTCAGCAAACGCGCGGCGGTGCCCGCCAACGCGCCGATTGCAGTGGTCAATAGCGGCGAAGACGCAGTGGTTGTTAGAGCTTTGATCGTGGAGGCGAAATGACCATGCAACAAATCCGCAAATCGCTCGCCATCTCGCTCCATCTGGCCGCAATCTACTTCGCGGCTTTGTTGGCTGTCGCCGACGCACAGGATTGGCCGACATTCCGGCACGACAATGCGCGCACCGGCACGCAGCCGGCGGCAAGCGATCTTTCCGATCCGAAGAAGGTCCCAAGCCTTTCCATCAAATGGACGTTTCCGGGCCGCTCGATGGTGACGAGCGGGCCGTTTGTCAACGTCTATGCCGGACACGACCAACAGCACTTTGCGTACCTGACCGCCAACGGCGATATCTGGGACGCGTTCTATTGCCCGGGCTGCAGTGGCAACGGATGGCGCCTGCAAAAGATCAATGACGGCGGCATGACAACCGGGCCACCGGCGATCGCCGGCCCATTCATCGACACCTATGCCGAACACGACCAGCAGCATTTCGCCTATTTGGGCGACAACGGCGATATCTGGGACGCGTTTTATTGTCCTGGCTGCAGCGGCGACCAGTGGCGTCTGCAAAAGATCAATAACGGCGGGGCTACAAGCGCGCCGGCCGCGGTAGCAGCGCCGTTCGTCAACGTCTATTCGGGGCACGACCAACAGCACTTCGTCTATTTGGCCGCCAATGGCGACATTTGGGACGCGTTCTACTGCGCTGGCTGCAGCGGCAATCAGTGGCGATCGCAAAAGATCAATAACGGCGGCGTGACCGGCGGGCCGCCGGCGATCGCCGGCCCATTCGTCGATACCTACACCGAACACGACCAGCAGCATTTCGCCTATCTGGCCAAAAACGGAGAGATTTGGGACGCCTTTTACTGCCCTGGTTGCAGCGGCGACCAATGGCGCCTGCAAAAGATCAATAACGGCGGTGTCACCGGCGCGCCGCCTGCCGTCGGTGCGCCATTCGTCGACGTCTATTCAGGGCACGACCAACAGCATTTTGTCTACTTGGCCGCCAACGGCGACATCTGGGACGCGTTTTACTGTCCCGGTTGCAGCGGCAATGCCTGGCGATCGCAAAAGATCAACAACGGCGGCATGACCAGCGGGCCGCCGGCGATTGCGGGCCCATTCGTCGATACCTATACCGAGCATGACCAGCAGCATTTTGTCTATCTTGCCAAAAACGGAGAGATTTGGGACGCGTTCTACTGCCCCGGCTGCAGCGGCGACCAATGGCGCCTGCAAAAGATCAATAAGGGCGGCACCACGACGGCGCCGGCGGCATTCACGCTGCCATTCGTCGACGTCTATTCAGGAGACGACCAGCAGCATTTCGCCTACTTGGCGACCGACGGAGAAATCTGGGACGCGTTTTACTGTCCCGGCTGCAGCGGCAATCCATGGCGCAGCCAGCAAATCGAGCTTCCGCCGATTTCGCCCACGCCCAGCGGGTTCTCGGCATCGCCGATCGTCGTCAAGGGTACGGTCTTTGTCGGTGACAATGACGGCTATTTCTACGCGATCGACGCCGCCACCGGGTTCCCGCGATGGCAATTTCCTCCTGGCGGCAATGCGGCGCCGCTCGGAGGGGATTCGCGGTGGAGAAATGGAATCCACTCGAGCGCAGCCTATTGGGATCGCGCTCCGGACGGGGCGGTGATTTTCGCCGCGCAAGATCCAACACTTGGTCCATTTTGTCCGCAAGGCGACGCCAACTGTGCCAAGGGGGCCTCGTATGGGAGCTCGCGTCTGTTCGCACTGAACGCCAAGACCGGCGCCATAATCTGGAAGAGCGATGTCGTCGCCGAAATCAACGGCGACACGATCGGCAGCGACACCGAAATCCATCAACGGATTCATTATTCGCCGCCGCTTATCTTTGACAACAAAGTTTATATCGGCGTGCACAGCTATGAAAACCCGATCCAAATTGGCCGGGTCATCGCGGTCGATTTGACCAACGGTCATATAGCATCGGCGTTCCAATTCCAGGCGGTTGGCACGCCGAGTTCGCCGTTAGGTTCGGTGCGCGGCGGGGGCGTCTGGAATGGAGCCGCCACCGACGGAACAAGCGTGTTCTTTACTACCGGAAACACCAACAGAGACGGAGGCAATCCGCCGCTGGCCACGGAACCGCCTCCCGATCATGGGGTGTCCATGGTCAGCGTCGATAAGGACAGCGGCAACATCAAGTGGCCGTACAAGCCCGTGCCCTATAGCGCCGACTGCGATGCCGACTGGTCTGCGGGCGCCACGGTTATGAAGACGAGCTGCGGTTCGCTGATCGCATCGGTGCAGAAGGATGGCTGGAGCTACGCAATTGACGCCACGCAAGGACCGTCATGTCCGCTGAGCGGGCATAGCTGGCAGTTCCCGCCGACCACGAAAGGCTGCTCGTTTCCGCAAAACAGTTGTCCATCCAATCAAAATCAGGCGACCGCGGATCATGGTGATGACGATTACCGGCGCCCCGGGGCGGCCTGGGACGACGTGTTCGTCGTCAGGACAGGAGGCGAGAGCAGGGTTCAGGATGGCGTCACGGCTGGATACAGCAGGCTGCACGCGCTTAATGCCTGCGCTACAACCGAGCACGATCGCGTTCGCTGGATCGCGGACATTCCGAACAGCAGCGGCGGTGGAGGTTCGTTCGGCGCTGCGACTGTGACCGGGGGCATCGTCTTTGTCGGTACCAATCAAGGCCATATCGTGGTCCTTGCCGATCCAAGTGTCACTGCGGCCGCCGGTTCTCGCTGCTCCAATATCGATTATCCGACCGCTGCGGCCTGCACAGCTGCCGGCTACAGCCTGGTGCCAATCCCCAAAGTAATCGCCAGCATACAAATTCCCGATGGCGGAAGCCTCGTGGCAATCCGTAACGAGCCGGTACTGGCGGAAGGGCGGGTCTTTGTCGGCACCAACAAAGGCCATGTCTATATGTTGCAGCCGTAAAGGAGGCGCCGCATGAAAATCGGATCAATCATGGTCCCGCTGGTGGCGATCTTGGTCCCTCTCGCTGGAGCAGCGGGTCAGACGCTTTCGCCGACGAATGTGTTCGACGCTAGCACCACGACCCCGATAACGGGCGGCGCAACAGCAGGCGCCCATCTCACCGTGCAGTCCTGGGGGATTGCCGGCGAACGCGGCGGAAAAGGTCCCGACCTCGAGATTCCGTTGAAGGGATTCTATGTGGCTCATGCGCTCAGCGGCGCACTTTCCGCGACGATCGACGGCCAGACCACCAACCATCTGCCGGGCGATTATTGGACCGTCAAGCTTGGGGCGACGATGACGGTCAAGGCGCTTGGCGAATACGCCATGTTTGAGACGATCATCCTCGCCAAGGAGTAACAGCTCAACAAGCCAACCGGTGGCGGAGCGCCCGCCCCGCCGCTGCAAACAATCTTGTCAAAGCATCGGCCGCGTTATCTACTCATCGATCAGTTCGGACTCTTGCGCGGCCTCCGCGTGCAGCGCATCGTGGTCGCGGGCGCGTGCCGTCGCCGGCATCTGCAAGACGGTCGCGCGCTGGCCCGGCGTCAGCCGCGTCACCGGCACGATCAGGCCGCCCGGAAATTCCAGCGCGTCGTGGTGGACGTTGGGATCGTCCATGTTGATCTGGCGAAAGCGGGCGACTTTGTGCGCGATGCGCGCTTTGCCGAACAGGCTGAAGGCGCGGTCGTAAGTAACATTATCGTCAAATGCGAGCTCGGTGCCGGGAAGCAGGCAGACGGCAGTGTCGGGATCGCCGGCGGCGGCGAAGCCGCGCGTGATCGATCTGGAGAAATCCGTCGCGATCAGGGTGTCGCCGACGGCGGCCGGGCGTGAAGCGACCAGATGGAGGCTATAGTCGCACATGGAAGGGCACTCCTTTCCAGCAATCCCCGTACCTAAAGGGGTTTCTGCAAGAGGAACCCATCCATGGATCAAATGTTCCGGCGGGTCACCGCGCCGGCGGCCGCCAGTCGTAAATCCAGTCGTAATGTGCCAGCAGGCGTTGGCCGCCGATCACCCCCATGGCCGTGTCCCGCAGCCAGGCGGCAAAGCCGGCAAAGTGATAGAAGGTGCCGTTACGGGCGGCCAGCCGCTGCACTTTCCGTGTGCGCCCCCGCCGCATGGCGCAATATGTCCGCAATGCTCGGGCGGCGTTATCCGGCGCCCGCGCCAGGCATTGCGCCGCCACGGCCGCGTCTTCGATCGCCATGGCGGCGCCTTGGGCGAGGAACGGCAGCATGGGGTGCGCCGCGTCGCCCAAGAGCGCCATCGGCCCCTGCGTCCAACGCCGGATCGGCCGCCGATCATAGAGGGCCCATTTGAGCCAAGCCTCCGGCAAGCCGACGAGCGCCCGCGCCGGCGGCGCCCAGGCTTCGACAGCGAGGCGCGGCACCAGTTCGGCGCGGCTTGCCGGCTCGCTCCAACCCGGTGCCTCCCAGTTGTCGGCGGTGATGACGACGAGATTGATGACGCTGCCGCCTTTGACCGGGTAGTGCACGAAGTGAGCGTCGCGCCCGAGCCACAGATAGATCAGCGGTTCGCGAAACTCCGGAGCGACCAGGCGCGCGGGGACGAGGCCGCGCCAAGCGGTGCGGCGGGCGAACCGCGGCGGGTCGATGTGACCGAGGCGTTCGCGCGCCTGCGACCACAGACCATCGGCGGCGAGCAACGCCACGCCATGCTCCTCGATCGCGCCGCCTTGGCCGCGCGTCATCACGGAGATGCCGTTGGCATGGTCGACGAAATCTTCGGCGCGCTGGCCGAGCTTGATGCCGATGCCGCGCTGCCGGGACGCGGCCGCCGCCAATGCTGCCTGCAGATCGCCGCGATGGGTCACCCAATAGGGCGCGCCGTAGCGCTGCTGCGCGTCGGCGAGCGGCACGCGCACGATCTCACGGCCGCTTTCGGCGCGCAGCACCCGCAGCGCCGCAGGCGCCGTCGCCAGCGGACGCAGCCGGTCTTCGAGTCCGAGGTCGATCAGGATGCGGGCGGCGTTCGGGGAAAGCTGGATGCCGGCGCCGGTTTCCTCGAGACGCTCGGCCTGTTCCAGCACCACGACCCGAAAGCCGTTTTGTGCGAGCGCCAGTGCCGCAGTCAGGCCGCCGATCCCGGCGCCGGCGACGATAACGGTGCGCGGGGACGTCAGAGCACGCCCTCCCGCGGAAAAATCAGAAGACGTTGTCGGGCAATTCGCATTCCGCCGGCCGCGCCGCGTGCGGCTTGAGCGCCGGGTCGTGGCGATACAGCGTCGAGCAATAGGGGCAGACATGCTCGACGTCGTCGCCCATGTCGCAATAGACATGCGGGTGATCGAACGGCGGCAAGGCGCCGACGCACATGAATTCCCTGGCGCCGATCTCGATGACCGCAACGCCAAGGTCGTTATGGAAATGAGGGACGATATTATCGGCCATGCTGCTGGAATCCGCTTGAACGGGCGGCACCATAGCGGCGGTGACTGTGGATTCCTAGCGGCTTTCCACCCAGATATGCTCAAAAAGCCGCAAATGAATGGCACTCGAATCGAGGGCGCGATCGCTGAGGAATTTTTGCGGACGGGTTATTTACATGGACGGGTTAAAGCTCATCATTCGGCAAGTCTCTCATCCGGCATTTGCGCTGCTGTGCGCCGCCGTCTTCGGCTGCGCGGCGCTCGTGGCCGGCACGAACGCCACCGACGAAGCGCGACGCCATGCGGCGGCCGACGATCCGGCAGCGATCAGCGATCTCAAGTTGGACCGCGTTTTCAGCCAAGCCGTGGCCCAGCGCGAAATCCGCGCGGCGCTGACCGCCGGCGATCTCGACCTCGCGCAAAGCTTTCTCGATCTGGCGGCCGACCGCAGTGTCCAAATCGATCCAGCTCTCATCGCTTCGGTGAAAGAGGCGCAGACGAATGCGGCGTCGGCGTCGCACACGGCCGGGCGGTTTGTGCAAGGCATGTGGACCGGCGAGCCGACCGATGTCGCCAGCCTTGCCGGCACCGCGGTCGGCGATCTCTTTGTGTTCGGCGACATTCGCGACGCCGCGCGCGAGGGCAAACGCTATTTGCTCGGCGAGCCGGCGGATCCTTGGATATTCGGTCTCGCCGGCGTCGGCATTGCCATCACCGCGGGCACCTATGCCTCGCTCGGTCTTGGCGCGCCGGAGCGCATCGGTTTGACGTTGGCCAAGGTGGCGCGCCGCACCGGCCGGATCAATCCGGTCCTGGCGGTGCGCGTGGCGCGCGACGCGGTGAAAGTCGAGAAGGCCGGAGGCCTCACCGAGCTGGTCGGCGATGTCGGCCGGATCGAGAGCAAAGCCGGCACGCAAGCAGCTCTCGACAGTTTGCAGATCGCGCAGGAGCCGCGCGACGTGTCGCTCCTGGCGCGGCTCTCGGCCGCCAAGGGTGGCAAGACCCGCGCCATCGTCAAGCTCCTCGGCCGCGGCGCCATCTTGCTGTCGGTCAGCGCCCTCGATCTCGCCAGCTGGATGCTGTGGGCGGCGTTGTTGCTGTTCGGCTTTGCATCGTCCTGCAAGACGGCCACCGAGCGCGCGACGCTGCGCTATATCCGTTGGCGCAAGGCGCACCGGGTTCGCGCCGCAGCGCTGCAGATCGCTTAGTCCGGCAGGGCGGGTTAGCCGAAGGTGCAACCTGCCGTGTGGCCACACTGCCGAACGGCGGATTACGCTGCGCTAATGCGCCCTACGAACTCACTGCTTGACCAACGGGCAAGCCGGGTTGGGCGGACCAAACGCCTGATCGCCCGGGATATGCGTGAGGATTTCGTAATAGTCCCAGGGAAACTTCGAATCTTCCGGCTTCTTGACCTGCACCAGGATCAGATCGTGCACCATCAGCCCGTCTTCGCGCAGCTTGCCGTTGCGGGCGAAGAAATCGTTGATCGGCGTCTCGCGCATCTTGGCGGTGACTTTGAGCGGATCGTCGGTGCCGGCCGCCTTGACGGCATTGAGATAGGTCGTGACCGAGGAATAGACGCCGGCCTGCCACATCGACGGCATCTGGTTCATCTTGGCATAGAAGCGTCGCGACCATTCGCGGGTCTGCTGGTCCATGTCCCAATAGAATGACGTGGTCAGGACCAGGCCCTGCGCGGCTTTGAGCCCGAGCGCATGGATGTCGGAGATCAGCACCAACAGGCCCGCCATCTGCTGGCCGCCCTGGAAGATGCCGAACTCGCCGCCGAGCTTGATGGCGTTGATGTTGTCGGGCGGGCCCGACGCGATGCCAATGATCTTCGCCTTCGACGCCTGCGCCTGGAGAATGAACGACGACAGATCGGGCGTGGCGAACGGATGCCTGACCGAGCCGAGGACCTTGCCGCCATTCGCCACGATGACCGCGGAGGCATCGCGCTCGAGCGCGTGGCCGAAGGCGTAATCGGCGGTGAGGAAGAACCAGGTGTTGCCGCCGCGTTTGGTGACTTCCTGCGCCGTGCCGACTGCGAGCGCGTGAGTGTCGAACACCCATTGCAGGGCGTAAGGATTACAGAACTTGCCGTGGAAGTCGGCGGTGCCGGTCGAATGCACGATCAACAGCCGCTTTCGCTCGTTGGCGACGTTCTGCACCGCCAAGCCGACCGCCGAGACCGGCACGTCGACGATCAGGTCGACCTGATCGCGGTCGTACCATTGCCGGGCGATGCCGACGGCGATGTCGGGCTTGATCTGATGGTCGGCGGAGATCAGCTGGATCGGCTTGCCAAGAACCGTGCCGCCGAAATCGTCGATCGCCATCTGCGCGGCGGCGACGGAGCCCGGGCCGTCGGCGGCAGATGAGGGGCCGGACATGTCGGTGAGCACGCCGATTTTCACGACATCGTCGGAAATCTGCGCCTTGGCGATGCCACTCGCGGCGACGAACAGCGTCGTGAGCCCAATGAGCCACAAGCGTTGCATCGTGTTCCTCCCTCCGGCGTCATTCGCGCGCCGGACCTTAATTTAGCTCGCCAGTCTTTAAATCAAACGGCGCGGAAGCGAAAGATCGCTGCCGCGCCGGCTATCGACGACCCCCTACGGTCCTTACAAGTCGGGATTCCAAAAGATCGGCAGCCACGCATATCCGGTGCCGGATTTGGCAACATGGCCCACGCCCGGAAACGAGATATGCGTGCCAGCGACCAGCAATCGGTCAGTCGCGGCCATATCCATTACCTTCTTGCGGGTCGCGATCGCCTGCGGTGGATCGAGGTCGAAAGCGATTGACCGTTCCGGGTCGGGGAATTGCAGCGTCGCGTTGTGCACGATGTCGATCCACAACAGCATGTCGCCACCGCCGCTCGGTGCGATACGCACCATGGTGTGGCCGACGGTGTGGCCCGGAGCCGAAATGACAGTGACGCCGGGAGCGATTTCACTGCCGTTCTTGACGGTATGCACCTTACCTGCGTCGGCATAGGGCTTAAAGGCGGCGCGGCCGACTTCGGCGAAGCCCTTCCAGAACGGTTTCTGATCAGGCACTTTGATTTCGCCCTCGATCCACCATGCGTACTCGGCGGCATCGACATGTACGGTCGCGTTGGGGAAGGCCACCTTCTTGTCGGGCGTCAGCAGTCCGGCGGCGTGATCGGGATGGATATGGCTGATGAACACCGCATCGATGTCGGCGGGGTTTACGCCGGCGGCGGCAATGCTCTTGAGCGTTCGACCGAGCGTCGGAGCAAACACGTTGGACGTGCCGGTATCGACCAGAATGAGCTTGTCGCCGGTATTGATGAGCCATTGGTTGACGGGTGTGGGACCTACGTCTTTCGGCAGGAAGGCGGCCTGCATAGCTTTCTCTGCCGCCGCCTGGTCGCCGCTATACATATCGAGCTTGATCGGCAGCCAACCGTCGTTGAGCACGGTTACTTCGTAGCTGCCGACTTTCATGCGGTACACGCCCGCCACTTGAGCGCCTGCGGGCGCTTCCTTTGCGGCGACCGGCAAAGCCGGAGCCAGTGCGGCGCCGGCGGCCGCCAGCCCGAACGAACGTCGCGTGATGTTCATGTCAGTTTCTCCCTGGTGAAAGATGAGCGTGCCCGCCCTAGCGGGTTTGTGAGAACCCTTTGTGTCTTAGGGACTTTTGGGCGCTGGTTTTAAGCCGACGCTACGCAACCTGAGCGGGGCGGTCAAGCGAGGCACGACGCGGCGGCCATCGCGTGCGTTGTGCTGCGGATCGGATATATCCTCACAGAATGGCTAGTTTTGCGCACGGCGACGTTGAAATCGCCTTTCTTGACGAAAGCGACGGCGAGCCGATCGTGCTCGTCCACGGCTTTGCGTCCAACAAGGAGGTGAACTGGGTCTATCCCGGATGGGTGGCGACGCTGACCCGCGCCGGCCGCCGCGTCATCGCGCTCGACAATCGCGGCCACGGCGCGTCGACAAAGCTCTATGAGCCGGCCCTCTATCACAGCGGCATCATGGCGGAGGACGTACGGGCGCTGCTCGACCATCTCGATCTGCCGCGCGCCGATTTGATGGGCTATTCGCTTGGCGGCCGGATCACGGCGCTGCTGGCGGAGAAGCATCCACAGCGCGTGCGCTCGGCGATACTCGGCGGCATCGGCATCCATCTGGTCGAGCGGGCCGGGCTGCCGTCGCCGACTATCGCGGCGGCGCTCGAAGCGCCGACGCGCGCCGACGTCACCGATCCGACCGGGCGCACTTTTCGCGTATTCGCCGAGCAGACGCATTCGGACTTGCGCGCGCTTGCCGCGTGCATGCGCGGCTCACGCCAGATATTGGCCCGTGAGGAATTGCAAGCTCTGACGATGCCGGTCCTGATCGCGGCCGGCAGCAGGGATGAGGTCGCCGGCTCCCCCGAGCAGCTTGCCGCCCTGATACCGGGCGCCCAGGCCCTGGTCATTCCCGGCCGCGATCACATGGTCGCGGTCGGCGACAAGGTGTTCAAGGCTGGCGTGCTGGAATTCCTCACCAGGCGCCCTTAAACGCGAGGCTGCTAGGCCACTGGCCCTGATTGGCTAGTACAGGGGCCGTTTAAAGCCGGCCATTGACGGAGCATTTGCCCACCCTCTGGTTTCTATGCCCACCGAGGCCCAATTATGCTAGAAGGCACGCGTCCTGGAGGAGCCGTATTCCGGGACGGGTCGTTCCGGGAGGACATCCACATGGCCCAACAGCAGACGCAGCCGTTGCTCGATAAGGTCGATCCGGTCTGGGCGCGGATTCGCCGCGAGGCCGAGGATATCGTCCGGCGTGAGCCTGAGCTGGCGTCCTTTATTTATTCGACCGTTCTGCATCACGACGCGCTGGAAGGTGCCATTATTTATCGGCTGTCGGATCGGCTCGACCATGCGGCTTTGTCCGGCGAGTTGATCCGGCAGGCCTATGCCGATGCACTCAAGGATTCGCCGTCGATCGGCGACTGCTTCCGCGCCGATATCGCCGCGGTCGTCGACCGCGACCCGGCGACCTATCGGCTGCTCGAGCCGGTCCTGTACTATAAGGGCTTCCACGCCATTCAAACCCATCGGCTGGCGCACTGGCTCTGGGGCAAGGGCCGCCGCGATTTCGCACTCTACCTGCAAAGCCGTGCATCGGCGGTATTCCAGTGCGATATTCATCCGGCCGCGCGCATCGGCCGCGGCATCTTCCTTGATCACGCCACCGGCCTCGTGGTCGGTGAGACCGCGGTGATCGACGACGATGTTTCGATGCTGCATGACGTCACCCTCGGCGGTACCGGCAAGCAGGCCGACGATCGCCATCCGAAAATCCGCTACGGCGTGATGATCGGCGCCGGCGCCAAAATCCTCGGCAATATCGAAGTCGGGCACTGCGCGCGCATCGCCGCCGGCTCGGTGGTGCTCAAATCGGTGCCCAACAACGTCACGGTCGCCGGCGTTCCCGCTAAAGTCGTGGGTGTCGCCGGATGCCCCGAACCGGCGCGGCTGATGGATCAAATGCTCCATGACGAGATTTGATCGCGGCTGCCGCCGCGTGCTATCGGGATCATGATTTTTCCATTGGAGCATGATCTTTTCGCTCATGCTCTGGGAGGCCCCCGGTGGACGTCCAGGAAGTCAAGAAGCTCGACGCTTATCTCAAGAAGCTGTTCGCCAATCCGCGCATCCGCGTGGTGCCGCGGCCGAAGAAGGACGATTCCGCCGAGGTCTATGTCGGCGATGAGTTTGTCGGCGTGCTGTTTGTCGACGACGAGGACGACGAGCGCTCGTACAATTTCCAGATGGCGATCCTGGGCACCGACCTGGACTAGCTCGTCATTGCGAGCGAAGCGAAGCAATCCAGGACGACTCTGGCGATTCTGGATTGCTTCCTCGCTCCGCTCCTCGCAATGACGAGATAAGAATCAGCGTAGATTTATCGTATTCGCCCGCTTTCACGACCCCGAGCGAAGCTTCAGTTGCCTCCCGCATGAAGCTGTGCCACCAGCCGATCCAAACCAACGGCGGCATTGCGCCAATCGTCCAGCCATTCGCGTGAAAATCGCAGCGTGATCTCCGCGGCATCGAGCGAACGCTCCTGGATGCAGGTGCCGGGGATACTGCGCAGCGGCCGCGAGCAGAGCGCAAAGAATTGCTCGGGCTTGTCCGCAAGATAAACCAGGTCCTCGCCCTCATAAGGCGTGCCGGCGCGGAACGCCACGATGGCGAGCCCATCCGGCCCGGCCGTCGCCTCCGGCTCGATGTAGCGCGGATAAATCGTGCGCAATCGCACCACCGGCGGCAGCACCGTGCCGAGCGCCGCGATGGTGACGAACACGCGGTCATCGGTGCGCGGCGCTGGGATCGCATCGGTTCCTTCGGCGGTGGATATTTTGGCAGCGACGCGGCCGTCGGCGGCGGGCGGCGCCAGCGACGGCCACAGAAACACCAGATCAATCCGCTCATGCGCGCCCGGATGACGCTGCACCGCGGCTCGGATCGCCGCCGGCGGCACATTGAACAGCACGCCTGCAACCGTCACCGGGATGGCCGGCGCGTCGAGCGGCACGGCCGATTTTGGCCAGCTCGGCCACAATATGTAGGACACGAACGTGCCCGCAGCCGCCATCAGCACCGCGACAATTGCCAGCACCACCCACAGGCTCCGGGAGCCGCGCCACAGTCGAGATCGGGGGACTGCCTGTACTGTCATGCTGGTGATGCGCCGCCTCAATTCGAATCAACGCCGATTATCGCATGCCCGGCAGGGCGCTCTCGTTAACCCTTTCTTAATCATCCCGTGGCGGCGCGGCGAGCGCTCTGCAAAGTGTGTCTTCGAAAACCGAAGGGCGCTGTGGGATGGTCGACGCTCTGCAAGCGGCGTTATCGCCGGACGTCATCAACTCCCTGTTCGCCATCGCCATGGGCTTTGCTGTCGCCGGCCTTTGCGCCAGCAGCTACCGCCTTGCGCTCGAACATGTGCCGAGTTTCCGGTTGCTCGAAGCGGGCCCGATGGCGGCACGCTTTGCCGCCATTCCGCTGCTAATGTTCTCGGCCCCGTATTTGATCATGCGTAACACCTTGCGCGGCCGCCGCCTCGAGCGCCGCCGCGCCGAATTCGTCATGATAGCGACCGTGATCGCCGGCCTATGGAGCCTGATGTCGGGAACGGTCGTGGTGATGGCGCTTCAAGCCCTGCTCAGCGTTTGAGCATTGCCGGACTTGATCCGGCAATCCATGCTGAAGCTCCGCTACTCTTTCGTCAGCGGCTTGCCAGAACTTCTTTGATTGCCGATGCTCGACGTGGATGCGCGGGTCAAGCCCGCGCATGACGATGAGAGAAAATATGATCTACGAACTCGACGGACAGAAGCCTCAGTTTCCCGACGACGGCCGCTATTGGGTGGCGCCGAGCGCGGCGGTGATCGGCCGGGTGCGGCTGAACAGCGATTGCAGCGTCTGGTTCGGCGCCGTGCTGCGCGGCGACAATGAATGGATCGAGCTCGGCCAGCGCTCGCAGATTCAAGACAATGCGACGCTGCACACCGACATGGGCTTCCCGCTGACGATCGGGTCTGATTGCGTGATCGGCCACAACGTCGTCCTGCATGGCTGCACGATTGCCGATCGTGTGTTGATCGGCATGGGCGCGATCGTGCTCAATGGCGCGCGGATCGGTGCAGGCAGCCTGGTTGGCGCCGGCGCCCTGGTCACCGAGGGCAAAGAGTTTCCGGAAAAGTCGCTGATCGTCGGCGCGCCGGCGCGGGTGCTGCGCGCCTTGCCTGACGAGGCAGCGGCGTCCATCGCCGCCGGGGCCGATTTCTACGTCCGCAATTTCAAGCGCTACGCGAGCCGGATGAAGCCAGTCGGCTGAAGCGGGCGGCGCCGGTTACTTCGCCTCGGCGGTTTCGGGTTCGCCCGGCTGGCCGGGTTGGCCGGCGATGCGAACTTTGTCGCCCGAGGCGATGCCGTCCGGCGGATTGATGACGACGCGATCGTCCGCCGTGATTCCCGAACCGAGCTCGACCTCGTTGCCGAGATCGCGCGCGATCGTGACCTCGCGCAGCACGATCCGGCCCTCGCTGCCGACGATGGCGACGTGCAGACCGGTCTGGTTGAAGATCAAAGCGCTCGCCGGCACGTTGATGGCCACCGCGGGGTGCGGCAGGTCGAAAGTCACATTGGTGAAGCTGCCGGTCATCAGATCGTTGCGGCTATTGTCGACGACGAGCTGCATCCGCGTCGTATTGGAGGCGACGTCGACCGATTGCGCCGACGCCTCGACGGTCGCTGGGAACGTCCTACCGGGATATTCCGGCACGGAGAGCAGTGCCTTGGTACTAACCGGAATGCTGGGAACATAGTTCTGCGGAACATTGACGTAGACGCGAAGCTTACTGGTCTCGGACACGACGAACAGCGGCGGACCGCCGGCGCCGGCATTAATGAGCGCGCCGACGTCGGTCGTCCGCGCGGTGACGAGCCCGTCGAACGGCGCCACGACACGTTTATATTGTTCGAGCACGCGCAAGCGATCCAGGTTGGCTTGCGCGGCGCGGACTAGGCCCTGTTTGTTGGAGGCGTCGGCCGCCCGCTGGTCGAGATCCTGCTGCGAGATGGCATAGGTCGTGATCAGGCTCTGGCCGCGCTTGAGGGTTGCGTCCGCCAGGATCGAATTGGCCTTGACGCTGGCGAGATTGGCCTCGGCCTGCATGATCTGCTGGTCGAGATCGGGGGCATCGAGTTCGGCCAGAAGCTGGCCGGATTTGACCGGCGCGCCGATGTCGACGTCCCACTTTTTGACGTAGCCGGTGACGCGGGCGTACATCTGCGCCTGCGTGTAAGCCTCGAGCCGGCCGGGAAGCGAAAAGGTGGTCTTCTTGCCGCGGGTGTCGGGCGACGCGGTGGCGACCACCGGAACCGCCTGCTTTTCCGTCCATTCCTGAAGCTTTGCGTCGGCGACCTTGCGCGTCGTGACGCCGAAAATGACGATGACGGCGCCAATAACCAGCGCTGAAAAGCCGAGAATGTAGAGGCCGCGCCGCGACACGGCTGGCGTTGAGGCGCTGGGATCAGGCGGCATGCGGTTCTCCCATCGCGGGCGCGGCTCCCGGGCCGCGGCGCTGATGGACAATGCTGAATACCACCGGCACGAATATCAGAGTTGCGACCGTCGCGAAACAAAGACCGCCGATCACGGCCCGCCCGAGCGGAGCGTTCTGCTCGCCGCCTTCGCCCAAGCCGAGCGCCATCGGCAGCATGCCGATGATCATGGCCAGCGCCGTCATCAGGACCGGGCGCAAGCGGACGAAACCCGCCTCGATCGCGGCGGCAGTCGCGTGACCGTGCTCATCAAGCTTCTCCTTGGCGAAGCTGATGACCAGGACGCTGTTGGCGGTGGCGACGCCCATGCACATGATGGCGCCGGTCAGCGCCGGCACCGACAGCGTCGTTGCGGTGGCGAACAGCACCCAGACGATACCGGCAAGCGCCGCCGGCAGCGCGGTGATGATGACGAACGGATCGGCCCAGGATTGGAAGTTGACGACAATCAGGAGATAAATGAGCACGATCGCGGCGGCGAGGCCGAAGAACAGCCCGTTGAACGAGCTGTTCATAGTTTTGACCTGCCCGAGCATGATCACGTCGGCGGTCTTCGGCGCGTCGCCCGCGGTGTTGTTGATGATCTGCTGTACGTCGGCGGCAACTGCGCCGAGATCGCGGTCCTGCGTGGTGCCGTAAATCTGGATCATCGGCTGGATATTGTACTGCGAATAGACCGCGGGCACTGCCACGCGCTTGATGTCGGCGATGGCGCCGAGGATTTGCGACGGCGCGCCCGGCGCGGTGATCGGTAGGTTCTGCAGGGCGTTCAGTGAATCGACCTGATATTGCGGCGTCTGCATGACGATCGAATAATTGACCCCGTTCTCGGGATTGAGCCAGTAGGTCGGCTGCACCTGGTCCGATCCGGCCAGATCCACGACCAGGCTGTTGGTGACGTCGCGTTCGGTAATGCCGACATACTGCGCGCGGGTGCGGTCGACGTCGACATTGAAGCCCGGCCCGCTGAGCGATTGCTGGATGCGCGCATCGACCAGCCCGCGGACGTGCCGCAGCCGCCGTAGCAGATATTGCGCATAGGCGAAATTCTCGCCGAGTTTCGGCCCGCGGATCTGGACCTCGATCGGCGCCGGCGCGCCGAAATTCAGAATCTGGCTGATGATGTCGGCCGGCAGGAATGAAAACGTTACGCCGGGGAATTTCGCCGGCAGCTCCTCGCGCAGCGTCTTGACGTATTCCGCCGTCGGCCGGTGATCCTCGGTCAGGCCGATCTGGATTTCGCCGTCCTGCGAGCCGATGGTGCCGGTATTGTTGTAGGTCATGTTGATGCCGGAGACCGGAAAGCCGACATTGTCGACCAGGGTTTCCAGTTGATCCGGCGGAATGGTTTGCCGCACCACCTTCTCGATGCCGGCAAACAGCCGCGCGCTTTCCTCGACGCGGGTGCCGACATGCGCGCGCACGTGCATCAGGATGCGGCCGCCGTCGACCGACGGGAAGAAATCGCGGCCGAGATAGGGCGTCAGCGCAAAGCTGCCGACGATGAAGGCGAGGAACAGGGTCACGAACACCGCCCGGTGCCGCATCGCCATGGTCAAGACCTCGCGATAGGCGAGGCGGCCGCGCTCGAAGCGCGACTCGAAGCCGCGCTGGAAACGCACCAGCGGATTGCGTGAGCGTGGCGGCGGCGCATCGGCGCCGTGTGCGTCGGCGCCGTGGGCCGCGTGCTTGCGCAGCATGTATTTCGCCATCGTCGGCACCAGCGTGCGCGACAGGATGAACGACCACACCATCGCCGACATCACCGCTTCGGCCAGCGGCACGAACAGGAAGCGCGGCACGCCGGTCAAAAAGAACATCGGCACGAACACGATGCAGATGCAGAGCAGCGAGACGAAGGCCGGCGTCACGATCTGCTCGGCGCCGTCGAGGATGGCCTGCTCAACCTCCTTGCCCTGCTCGAGATGCCAATTGATGTTCTCGATGGTCACTGTCGCTTCGTCGACCAGGATGCCGACCGCCAGCGCCAAGCCGCCCAGGGTCATAATGTTGAGCGTTTCACCCAGCGCCCACAGCGTCGCGATCGATCCGAGCACCGACAGCGGGATCGAGACGGCGATGATTAACGTCGAGCGGAAACTGCCGAGGAACAACAGGATCATCAGGCTCGTGAGCGCCGCCGCGATCACGCCCTCGCGGATCACGCCGCCGATCGCGGCGTTGATGAAGATCGACTGATCGCCGATCGCCGTGAGCACGAGATTGCTCGGCAAGGTCTTTTTCATCTCCTCGACTTTTTTCTTGACCCCGTCGATGATTGCCAGCGTCGACACCGCGCCGTTCTTGAGCACGAACATCAGCACCGAGCGGTTGCCGTCGACATGCACGATGTTCTGCTGCGGCGGGCTGCCGTCGCGCACATGCCCGATGTCGTGAATGTAGACCATGGCGCCGTTGACGGTTTTGATCGGCAGATCATCGAGCGCCTGGATCGCCGACGGGGCGTCGTTGAGATTGATGGTGTATTCGTAGCTGCCGATCTTCTCGGTGCCGACCGGCGTGATCAGGTTTTGCGCCGCCAGCGCGTTGGCGACGTCCTGGCCGGAGAGGCCGCGGGCGCGCATCGCCGCCGGGTCGACGTCGATCTGGATCTGGCGAAACTTGCCGCCGAACGGGTAGGGCATGGCGGCGCCCGGCACCGTCACGATCGGCACCCGCACGAAATTGAGGCCGAGGTCGAACAGCGTCTGCTCCGGCAGTCCCTTGCCCGACAAGGCGAGCTGAATGATCGGCACCGTGGACGCGTTGTAGTTGAGAATGAGCGGCGGCACCGCGCCCGGCGGCATCTGCCTGAGCAAGGTCTGCGAGATGGCCGTGACCTGCGCGTTGGCGGTGCGGATGTCGGCGCCCTGCTGGAAGAAGATCTTGACGATGCCGACGCCGTTATAGGAGTTCGCTTCGATATGCTCGATGTCGTTGACCGTCGTGGTCAGCGCGCGCTGGAACTGCGTCACCATGCGGCCGGCCATCTCCGCCGGCGGCAGCCCGGTGTAGCGCCAGATCGCGGCGATGACCGGAATGCGGATTTCCGGAAAGATGTCGACCGGGGTACGCCACGCCGCCAGCGGTCCGATGATCAGAAGCAGGAGTGCCAGGACGATGAACGTGTAAGGGCGCCGCAATGCGATGCGGACCAGGGCAGTCATAGAAGTGCCGACTCCCAACTCGCGACGATGGCCCAAGGCCCCAAACGTCGCAAAACATCACCCCGCGCCAGCGGCGAATCCGCCACTGTGCGCCGCAACATAGCGGCCTTGTCACACGGCAGACAACTCACAAATGCGTTTCAATAACGCATAGCTGGTTGTGTGGATCGCATATGCCTTGCGGGCATCGGCGTCGCAACAGAGGCCTTTCCGTTACATTAACCAGGGCGGACAGCGGGCGCTGGCCGGTGGTAAAACTCTGGCTCGATCGGCTTGGTGCGTGGGGCGCCCCTGAACATGACCTTGGATGCAGGCCTCGTTGGCGTGCGCGCCCGGATCGCTGCAGCGGCGATCGCTGGCTTTTGCGCGCTCGGCTGGTCGGTTCCCGCCGCCGCTTACCGGCCGTTCGACGGCACGGACGCCGCGGTTGCCGATCTCGGCGAGGTTGAAATTGAATTCCAGCCGGCAGGTGTCATTCATCCGACCACAACCACGGCGCTCGCCGGGCCGAACGCGGTCTTCAATTACGGCTTTGCCGAGCGATGGGAACTCGTCCTGCAAGCTGCGCGGCCATTTCCCGAGGACGCCGGGCCAAGCAACGTGCCGAATGCGAGTTTGGTGAAATATGTTGTCCAGCCCGGCGCGCTTCAGAACAAGCCCGGCCCCAGCGTCGCCACCGAATTTGGCCTCCTGTATTCCGACTTCGGCGTCCCTGGCACCGTCGGCTTCAGCTGGTCCGACATCGTCTCGCAACGCTGGGATTGGGGCACCGTGCATATTAATTTTGATGCTAATCGCACGCCTGATCAGCACCCCGAAGCATTTATCGACACCATCATCGAGGGACCGATCAAATGGAAGGTGCGGCCGGTCGCGGAAATCTATGCCGATCGCGTCGTCGGCCAATCGCAGACCTATTCCGCTCTGGCCGGCGCAATCTGGCAGGTCAACGACAAGCTTTCGTTCGACGTCGCCGTGCGCTACGCACTGGTGAACGGCCGGCCGGTCAACGAACTGCGTGCCGGCATGACGTTCGGCTTTCCGCTCAATCTCGGCCGGCCGATGAATACGGACGCGGCAGGCGGCATGCTGCTCGGCAAGCGCTGAGACATGCCGGTCCATCACACAACTCTGTTCCGCCGGCGATGGAGGATCAAATGAAAATGTCCGTCATTGTCCTCTCTTGTTTCTTTGCAGGAATGGCAGCTCAAGACGCATCCGCAGCCTTTAAGGTAAAGCATTTTCCTCCCTGTCCGGAGAGCGTCGTCGACAAAGAGACGTGTGAATGCCGCGCCTTCGTATCGACCCGCTTTCATGTTTGTCGCGCAGGACAACACTGCATTCGTAATGCTTTTCACGGCATGTGTTGGTAGGTCCTGCGACGGTGATGGCCACGCCCGCGAGCGAAGCGGAATTTTTGCAGAGCGGTCATGACGGCGCATGCCACACAGCAGTGGTCGCGGGCATACGGACGGCGCGGAGCTGGCGCGCGACTTCGCTGACGATGAGTGCAACGCGCGACAGAGCCCGCCGCACCGGGAAATTCGCCAAATGAACAGTAAGACAAAAAGGTGCGGCCGGCTCCTGGGGAAGAGCCGGCCGCGCGAACCCGGTCTGGGGACGGGGAGGGGTGGGGACGTGACCGGGGTCGCAAACTCCTTGTTTCGATGTCGCGCGATCAGCGCGACGTTGCCGTTGCCGGGGTGCCGCGCGGATCGCCGAGCGAGACCCATACATTCTGATCACTCTGCGACTGGCGCTTCACGAAGCGGTAGCCGGTGTCGGACCAGAGCAGAATCTGATCGTTCTGGTTGTCGAGAATGAACTCTCCCTTGTCGGTCTTGACCGTGAGGATGGCGTGGCCATCGCCGCGCTTGTCACGCACGACGGTGATCAGCAACGCTTCCCGCGGCCAGCCCGCAGCCATCAAAAGCCTGCGCTTCTGCAGCACGTAATCCTCGCAATCGCCGTAGCCGTCGTCCGGAAAGTTCCAGCGCTCGACTACGCCCCAATGTTCCATGTCGGTCATTGGTTTGACGTGCGTATTGACGAAAAGGTTCACGCGCTCGAGGTCCTTCCAGGCCTGTGTGGCCAAGACCACATCCCGCGGCTGGGTCGGCTTGGTTTTGCATTCGGGCTCATACTCGATACAGAACTCGATCCAGCCGATCGGCGGCTTGGCGGTTTCGCCGATCGAGACGAACAGCGGACGCTCATCGGCGTTGCTCACCACCGGTGCCGCGAGCGCGACGAGGGCGATGGCGCTCGCCACCACGCCGCGCGCGAGCATTGTTTTGCTGCCCCAACTCATGTGACCCCTCTTCCCGTCTTCTTGGGGCCACATCTCGCACAAAGCTTTTGCGCCGCGGCTAAGCCGAGTGCTTCAATTTGAAGTAAAAACGGCTAAACAGTCGAGCAAAACCGCGCGCATCTCCGTGGGCGAGATCCGGTGCAATTTTAGAAGCTGCAAATTTATTCAAATTGTCGGCATCGTACTTGTCGCTGCGGCACAAGAGGTTTTTGCGCGCTGACATTCAATTCCACGATTTGCGCGAGGCCGGGAACTTGGCGCCGCGGGTCGTTGTGGAGGCCTTTGGCAATTTGCAAAGCGCCGGAGGAAATTTACTCCCCGGTGACGCTGTGTCTGATTGGGCTGACCGGGCTTTTCGGGCGCTGCATCCGCGAGTGCGACCAGGCCGGGAATGGGCAGGGAACCTGGCGCGGCATCCGGCGACCAATTCAAATTGATCCGATCATGCTCTAGTCTCTCCCGCTGCAAGCAGGGAGGAACCTCTATCATGTCGTTGAACAACTTCGTGTCGCCGCCGAAATTCGAAGACTACAAGGAACGCTTCAAGGATTTTTACAAAATGGAACGCCGGGCCGACGGCGTCATCCTGGTGCAGGCCCATACCAAAGGCGGGCCGATCCAGCTCAGCGTCGAGAACCACCGCTCGGTCGGGCAGATGTTCAAGACCGTCGGCGCCGACCCGGAAAACGAAGTCCTGATCTTCACCGGATCGGGCGACGAATTCATGATGGATGCCGACCCGGAAGGCTTCAAACTGGAAGCACAGGACCTGGATTATTGGGCCTATGAGTACGCCTACAAGGACGGCCGCATCAATGTCAGCTCGCTGGTCAACGATCTCGAGATCCCGACCATCGGTGCCATCAACGGTCCCGGTTTCCATACCGAGATGTGCCTGATGTGCGACATTACGATCTGCACCGAAGACACCATCATCTACGACCTGCATTACGACATCGGCTCGGTCCCTGGTGACGGCATTCACAGCTGCTTTCAGGAATTGCTCGGCGTCAAGCGCGCCGCCTATGCGCTGCTCACCGGCCAGGCAATCGACGCCAAGACCGCGCTCGAATACGGCATGGTCAACGAGGTGGTGCCGCGCGCCAAATTGCTGGAGCGCGCCTGGCAGATCGCCGACCACATTATGACCCAGCCGCGCACCACCCGCCGCATGACCACGCAGATCGTGCGCCGGCCGTGGCGGCGGCAGATCACCGACAGCCTCGACGGCGGCTTCGCCATCCAGATGTTTGCGCACCTTGCCAAGAAGACCGCCGCTCATGGCAGGGGCCATATCGGTGACGCGGTGGCTTATGTCCGCAAAGGCAAGCGCAACAACTTCGACTAGGGCTGGCGACGCTGCATTTGCCGCGACGATCGGTCCGGCGGCGCGCTTGTCGGCGCGCCGTTTCTCACGTTAAATCGCGCCAAACGCTGCGACGAGCCGACGCTGCTCGGGCGAACCGGTTGCGCGACACATCGGGAGGAATGACCCATGAAGGTCACCAGTTTCCATTTCATGCCCTATCGCGACCTGCCGGAGGATTTCCCGCGGGGTCTCGCTTCCGCATGGGTCGATGCTCCGTGGTGGGAATATGGCGACGCCAACAAGGTGACCGACTTCTACAACTGGTCGATCGACGAATTGATGCTGGCGGCGAAGCTTGGCTTCGACGGCGTCGGCACCAACGAGCACCACCAGAACCCGTATGGGTTCATGTGCAATCCCAATCTGTTTGGCGCCATTCTCGCCAAGATGACCCGCGATCAGGGCCTGGACCATGTGGCGCTGGTGCAGCTCGGCGCCACCGTCGCCGCCACCTCGCCGCCGATCCGCATCGCCGAGGAATATGCGGTGCTCGATTGCATCAGTGGCGGCCGCCTGATCGCCGGCGTGCCGCTCGGGCTCGGCTGTGACGCCAATATCAGCTACGGCATCACGCCGATGGATCAGCGCGAGCGCTGGCGCGAGGCGATCGATCTGATGCTCAAGGCGTGGACGGCGAAGGAATTCTTCGCCTGGAACGGAAAATACTATCAGCTGCCGAAGGTCAATCTTTGGCCGCGGCCGGTGCAGGACCCGCATCCGCCGCTCTTGGTGCCCGGCGCGGCCAGTTCGTCGACCTGGGATTATTGCCACGACCGCGATCTGCCCTACGCCTATCTGAGCTATTTCGGCGGCAAGTCAGCCTATAACGTCATGGACCGGTTCTGGGAGCGCGCCGCCGCCAGAGGCAAGGACGCCAACCCTTATCGGGCGTCATTTCTTCAGGTCGTCGGCGTCGCCGAGACCGACCGCCAAGCCGAGGAGGACTATTCCAGGCACGTCGAATATTTCTATCACAAGCTTCTACATCAGCCGACCTATCAGATCGCTCCGCCCGGCTATGCCGACTACAAGAGCCTGCTGAACATCCTCAAGTCGGGAACGAAACTTCTGCAATTCGGCGATCTTTCCATCGAGCTCAAGCCGCTCAAAGCCAAGGACATGATCGACAAGGAATTCGTCGTCGTCGGCAGTCCCGCGACCGTGCGCGACAAGCTCGAAAGCATGGTCAAACGCCTCAACGTCGGACATCTGATGGTGGTGCTGCAATTCGGCTCGATGCCGCATGCGCTCGCCACCAAGAATATCGAATTGTTCGGCCGCGAGGTTCTGCCGCATCTGCAGAAGATCTGGGAGGACAAGCCGTTCGAGAATCCGTGGTGGCCGAAGCGATTGCGTCACCGCGCCGCCAAACAGCGCGAGATGGCTACGGCCTGACGCGGCATACGTTCATTCAAATCCGGATGTGAAACATGGCCGCGGCCACAATCAAGACAATCCCGATCAAGCACTGCAATTTCGAGGCCAAGGTGAGGACCGCCGGCAGCGGTCCACCATTGGTTTATCTGCACGCCGCCGGCGGGCCGATCTGGGACGATTTTGTCGAGGGCCTGACCGAGCGCTACACGGTCTTCGCGCCGCACCATCCCGGCACCGGCGAAACGGTGCGCGAGTCGATCTATTCGGTTGAGAGCCTGTGGGATCTGGTGCTGATCTACGACGAGATTTTCGACGCGCTCAATCTGCACGCGGTGCCGGTGGTCGGCACCTCGTTCGGCGGCATGATGGCCTGCGAGCTCGCCGCGCATCGACCCGAGCGGATCAATAAGATCGTGCTGCTCGATCCGATCGGGCTATGGCGCGACGACGCACCGGTCGCGCCCTACATGCTGATGCCGCCGGAAAAATTGGTCGCAACCCTGTACAAGGATCTGTCGTCGCCGCCGGTGCAGAAAGCCTTGCAAATGCCTGACGATCCGGACGAGCTTGCCACCGTTACCGCCGACCTTGTCTGGGCACTCGGCGCCACCGGCAAATTCGTCTGGCCGATTCCGGACAAGGGCCTGAAAAAGCGGATCCACCGCATCAAGGCACAAGCTCTGATCGTCTGGGGCGAGGACGACGCGCTGGTGTCGTCGGTCTATGCGAAGGAATTCGCCGCCCGCATCGCCAACTCGCGTGTCGAGATCATCAAGGATTGCGGGCACGTGCCGCAAGTCGAGAAGCTCGAAATCTTGCGGCCCCTGGTGGCGAACTTTTTGGCGGCGTGAAAGCGATTTAGGCGGGAGCTGCGGCTTTAGCAATTTGCGTTAGACGCCGCTCATGGCGTCGTCGAGAAAGTCGGGATGCTGCAGCCGCGTGAATTCGACGGCGAAGCCGTCTTCCAGGTGGCGCACCACCCGGCCTTGCACCTTGCCGAGCGTGACCAGGGTTCCAATCGGCGGCCGCTGATCGGTGGCGATGCCGGCACCTGATTGCGACACGTCGATGATCCGGACACTGACATTGAGGCCGTTCGGCAGCACCAGGCGGGTGATCGGATTGCGCGGCACGGTACGGCCGTGACGGCGGTCTTCCGGCAGCCCGAGGATGTTGCGGTTGGCGAGCCAAGTCAGCTGAGCGGCGAGCTTGTCGCGCTTGCGCGGCGTCGCTGAGATGGTCATGGCGAAGCCATTTTCGAGAACCCGCGCGATATGGCCTTCCAGCCGACCCAAATGATCGACATAGGCGATGACGCGTTCACCCGGCTGGCCGACGACCGGCGCGATCACCGCCATGCCGCCCGGCGACATATCGACGACCTGACAGGGAAATTCACGCCGGTCCGGCAACATGTAGCGGCCCAACAGGTCGACGCGCACGCGCTGGAAGCGCCGGCCCTCGTCGGTGAGCGACCGCAATGCCGCCTTTGGTTCGGGTACCGCCATTTCCGCCCACACGCTTCGCAGCGAAAGCCTAGGCGGGCGGTGTTAACGGCGCGTTAGCCCCGCGGGCGGTCGGGCGCGTGGTCCGGTAGGACCCGGGGTCTAGGCGGCGCTCGGTCCGTCCTCGTCGTGGTTCTGGGGACGCACAACCCGAGCTGTCGGTCCGCCCTCGTGCACGCTATTGGGCGAGTCCAACCGCCCGCCGTCATAAACCTTCAGGCCGCGCCGGCCGCGCCCCGCCATAAAGCGCGGCAGCAGGCGCCTTTCCAATTCGGCGCCGATATGCCGGCGGCCTCCGAGCGTCAGTGCGCCGATCGGGGTTGCGCCCAGCCATGCCGGAACCTTGAGCGGCGCCAGGACGCCGATGGCACGTGCGAAGCTTGGTCGGCGAACGCCGAGCGGCAGCAACAATAGCTCAATGTCAATTGCTTCCCCGGTCTCGTTCTGCGCTGTCACCCCCGCGACCGTGCCGGTGCATTCCTCGGCAAGAATGGACACAAGGCCTTCCATCGTCGAGCGGCTCGATGACGCCCACAAATCGAGGAACGGCTCGCCTTTGATCTCGCGACCGAACAACGCGCAAAGCCGCGTGCCGGCAAGGCGAACCGGATGACCGCCGGCGTGATCGAGCGCCAGGATGAAGGCATCGCTGAGCACGCCACGAATGGCGCCGGGCTCGATCTCGGCGCGCTCGGGCGCCGGACGGGTCCCGCGTTTTTCTTGCCAATAGGCGTAAAGTTCCCGGCTTGCGGCGTGTTTCATGGCCTCGCTCGCTCCCGCAGGCCGCTTGCCTTGCAACACTCTGTCCCTGATTGGGACACCGATGCGAGGGTTTGGCTGCGCGGTTGGGAAGGGAGCAGGCGGCGTGCCGCGGGCGTATTTCCCCCGTGGCCGATGGCCGCAACGATCGGTTAAGCCTAACGAAAGGTTGACGTTGGCCGTCGCGGTCGAGCGGCCTAGCGTCGGTGCGGGAAGTTCAAGGCGTCACCGGTGGCCGCCGCATTGCGACAAGGGAGGCGAGGGGATGTGACGGACGCCGCTGGCCCGACTGACACTCCGGGCCGTCGGCGTCATGAAGCGAAACCCCACGCAAGCCGCAAAAGGGAGGACCAACGTCCTCCCTTTTGTCTTTGTTGGCGTGACATTGCGCGCTAACGGCCCGCTTGCCGCCGCCGCGGTCGCGGCCTATGTCGGTTGCTCGTCAGGTGCATCCCCGGTGAATCAGCGCTCAGAGCCGATGTTCAATGTGCCGCCCGCGGTGGTCGCGACGGTGGCCGTGCTGGTGCTGGTGCACGCGCTGCGCATGCTCGTCCTCACGGACGCCGAGGATGTGCAGTTCCTGCTGACGTTTGCTTTCATCCCGGCGCGCTATGACATTCATGTGCTCCGCGGCGGAGCCTTTCCAGGCGGTTTCGGCGCCGACCTGTGGACATTTTTCACCTACGCCTTCCTGCATGCCGATCTGCTGCATATCGGAGTCAATCTGGCATGGCTGCTGCCATTCGGGACCGCGCTGGCGCGCCGTTTTGGTAGCTGGCGATACGTGACTTTCATGCTTGTAGTCGCCGCGGCGGGTGCTTTTGCCCATCTGATTACCCATCCGGGCGCGATGGTGCCGATGATCGGCGCCTCGGCGGCGATCTCCGGCGCCATGGCCGCCGCGTTCCGCTTCGTCTTTCAGCACGGCGGGCCGCTCAGCTTGTTGCGGGTCAACCAAGACGCCGATGCCTATCGAATGCCGGCGGCTTCCTTATCCGCCACGCTGCGTAATCCGCGTTTCCTGCTGTTTGTCGGCGCCTGGATCGGATTGAATGCGTTGTTCGGCCTCGGTTCGGTGCCACTCGGGCAGGCCGGTCAGGAGATCGCCTGGCAGGCACATCTCGGGGGCTTTCTCGCCGGATTGTTGCTGTTCAACACTTTCGACCCGGTTGCACCGCCGCAAAAAATAGACGCGACGCGCAGCCGCTGACGACCAAACAAGCTAGTAATCGAGGGGGAAACGCGATTGCGTTTGTGGACTTACGTGGACAAGCCGGCATTGTGTTGCGGCGCACCGCTGGATGCTGGCGGCAAACGAAAAAGTAAAATTCAATTGATCACGCTAATCAGCGGTGGGTGATCTGCGTCACGCGCGGTGCAGCCAAATATGCAAGGGCCGCATTTGCGTGCTATAAGGGACGTCAGAGTCGGCGCTGGTTTTGTGGCGACCCACGCAAGACTCGATGCTGCACCGCAATGCGGCGCAGGCAGCCGAGGACGGGCCCAGCTGATTTTTCAGATCGGCCCGCCGATTTTAGCCCAGCCGATGGAACTCGGCGCCGACCAAAAACATAATCTTCACAGCTCATGCGACCCGCAACGCGGGCCGCGGGTTGGTAAGGTTTAGGGAGGCTACCATGACTGTCAGTGTCATTCTCGCCGGCAAGGGCCGCGATATCGTCACCATTGAACCCAGCGCCAGTCTTGCCGAAGCGATCAGGGTGCTTGCCGAGAAGCGCATTGGCGCGGCGCTGATCCTGGGCGCCGACCGCCGCATCGCCGGCATCATTTCCGAACGCGACATCGTGCGCGCTTTGGCGGAGCGTGGCGCCGCGGTCCTTGGCGAACCGGTGAGCCAGACGATGACGCGGAAGGTCGAGACTTGCAATGAAGGCGAAACGGTCGCGACCATCATGGAGCGCATGACCGCGGGAAAATTCCGCCACATGCCGGTCGTCGACCAGGGCCGCCTGGTCGGCGTCGTGTCGATCGGCGACATCGTCAAGCATCGCGTCCACGAGATGGAGCGCGAGTCCGTGGCGATGCGCGACTACATCATGACGGCGTAGCGGGCGTCATCCGCAAAGCGCCTGCCCTGGACTTGGCCCGGCGTGCTTCGCTTCCCAGAAAGGGTCATGCATGGCTGATCTTGCCGCGCTATGATGCCTTAATGAGGATCCGATCTGGCGGAGGGCTAATGCGAAAGTTGGCGATTGTTCTTGCCGTGGCGGCGATCACTGCCGCTGCGGCCCATGGTGCGTTGGCTGAGCCAAAGATCCGGTTGGCGCAGTCCTCGACCGTTACGACCTGCATGATGACCTGCAACGCGCAGGCGGCGAATTGCCAGAGCACCTGCCTCGTGCCAACGCCGCTGCCGCTCGGTACGAGCCAGACGACCTCAACGCCCAACCCCAACAACACCGCCAGCACTACGTGCCTGCTGACGTGTACGTCCACGCAGATCGCCTGTCAGACGACATGCGCCCGGCAATCGCCGTCGCCGTAGGCGCTTGCCGGTCTGTTTGAACGAAGATCGGAATCAGCCGAGAGCGCCGATCGTCTCCATGATCGGCTCCAGCGCTTTTTCGGTAGCGATCCTGCCGGCGGTAATGCCTTCCGCGGCGCGGTGGAAGTCGAGCCAGCCGATATGTCCGATATGCGGCGTGATGTGCACGTCCGGCGGATCGCCGGCGAGCCGCATCCGGGTGAGGCGATCCTGCATGATGTTGAAAGCCTCGACCATCACCGTGGAGAAGCCGGGCCGGGCGATTTCGCGCCGCATCGCCCGCTCGGTGCCGAACATGCCGCGCAGCCCCATGAATGGTTTGCGCGGGGTGCCGGGCGGCGGCGCCGCCGGCTCGTCGCTCGGATCGGAGCCGTGGCTCGCGATCGTGGCGCCGCGGGCGAAACGATCGGCGTCCAGATTGACCGCGATCACCACGCGAGCGCCGAACGCGCGTGCCGCGGTCACCGGGACCGGATTGACCAGCGCGCCATCGACCAGCCAGCGTCCGCCGACCCGCACCGGCGGAAATATTCCGGGCAGCGCGTAAGAGGCGCGCATCGCCAGCGCCAGCGAGCCGCGCGTTAGCCAGATCTCATGGCCGGTACCGACCTCGGTCGCGATCGCGGCGTAGCGGACCGGCAGATCCTCGATTGCGGTGCTGCCGATGGCATCGGTCAACTGGTGCGCCAGACGTCCGCCGCTGATCAGTCCCGAGCCGCCAATGCGGACGTCGAGATATCCGAGGATGCGCCGAAGGTTCAGCGCCCGCGCCCAGGTCTCCAGCTCGTCGAGCTTGTTGGCGGCATAGCAGCCGCCGACCAGGGCGCCGATCGAGGTGCCGACAATGATGTCGGGCTTGATCCCATGCTCGAGTAGCGCATGGATCACGCCGATATGGGCGAAGCCGCGCGCCGCCCCGCTGCCGAGAACAAGACCGATTTGAGGCCGGCCGACCGACCCAGCAAGCGGCTTGGTTCCAATGTCGGTGACTGTCACCAGGTCCTCGATTCCGCCCCGATATGATCGATGCCGGAGCCAATCATGACAAGTTGTTAGCCCGACTATGGTGAAGGCGCCAAATCCGCCGCAGCCGCAGGGTCTGGTGGCGCTCCGCGGAGGCTTGAAATTGCCGCGATTGCGATCGAAAAAAAGCTATGCACGGATGGGGCTTGAGCGGGGTTCGGCGCGGCGGCGCGTGGGCGGCTGTTTTGCTGTCAGCGTTGTTGGCGGCCGTCGAGGCTATTCCGATCCAGGCGTTCGCCCAAACGCGAAATCTCTTGCCGCCGGAGCTGACATCGCCTGTGCCGGTCGCTCCCGGGACCGGCTCCCCCGGCCCGACGCTGGCGCCGCCGCCGATGCCGCAGCCGTCGTCGCCGCCGCAGCCGGTCCCCATGATTCCGGCCGGGCAGGTGGCATTGGCCGTGTCGGCGCGCTATGGCCGTGACGCGCCCGCCATCAGCGGCGGACTGATCTGGCGCGTCTATGCGGGCAAGGCCGATTCAACCGGCGTGTTCCGCCTCATCAAAGAGGACAAGGCGCCTTCGCCGACATTCGTGCTGCCGCCCGGCAGCTATGTCGTCCACGCAAGCCTCGGGCTCGCCAGCGCCGCCAAGGCGGTGCAGCTGCGCGCCGAGACGGTGCGGGAGGTTTTTGAGATTCCCGCCGGCGCCATCCGGCTCGAAGGCCGGGTCGGCGACGTCCGCATCCCGGCCGGGCAGATTTCGTTCGACATTTTCACCGGCAGCCAATTCAACACCACCGAGCGCCGGCCGATCGCGCAGAATGTCATGACCGGCGACGTCGTGCTGCTGCCGGAAGGCACCTATTACATCGTCTCCAACTACGGCGACGGCAATTCCGTGGTGCGCTCCGACGTGCATGTGCAAACCGCCAAGCTCACCGACATCGTCGTCACCCATCGCGCCGCTGTCATCACGCTGAAGCTGGTGAACGATACCCACGGCGAGGCGCTTGCCAACACGCAGTGGACGGTGCTGACGCCGGGCGGCGACGTCATCAAGGAATTGATCGGTGCCTTCCCGCGCGTGGTGCTGGCCGAAGGCGACTATCACGTCATCGCCCGCAACGAGGGCAAGACCTTCCAGCGCGATTTCAAGGTTATCACCGGCGTCGACGGCGAGATCGAAGTGCTGGCGCGCTGAGTTGAAGAGCCGCCAGGCAGAGCGTAACAAGGCCGAAGATTTCAATGCCCACGGTCCTGCGAACTCAGGGCTATCGCTTCTTCTTCTACAGCCTTGAAGGATCGGAGCCGCCGCATGTGCACATCGAACACGGCGATAATCTTGCGAAATTTTGGTTGCAACCGGTTACCCTTGCGGAATCCCACGGTTTTCGTATTCATGAACTAAATCGTTTGAGACTTCTCGTGATCGAGCATCGCTTGAAACTCCTGGAGGCGTGGAATGCCCACTTCAGCCGTTAAGTACGATGCGACGGCTGTCGACGTGAAGCTGCTGGACGATCGGCTGATTGTTGTTTTAGCCGATGGACGGGAATTGGCGGCGCCGCTGGCTTGGTTTCCTCGGCTTCTAAACGCCTCCAGCGATCAGCGCGGGAATTGGCGTTTAATCGGTGGAGGGCACGGCATTCATTGGCCTGATGTCGATGAAGACATCTCAGTCGCGAGCTTATTGAGGGCCGCCTAACGTCGATGCCGCCCTTTTCATCCGCGCCACGTCCGGCGGTACGGCTTCCTGCGCCAGCCCGGCCAGCGCCGCGTCGAGTCCGATCACTTGCTGCTCGTCCTTGCCGAGGCGCCGGATCGAGACGGTGCGCTCGGCGGCTTCTTTCTTGCCGACGACAAGCAGGACTGGAACTTTCGCCAGTGAATGCTCACGAACCTTGTAGTTGATCTTCTCGTTACGCAGATCGCCTTCGACGCGTAGGCCTAGGCGCTGCGCCGCCGCGAGCGCATCGCGCGCGTAATCGTCGGCGTCCGAGGTGATGGTGGCGACCACCGCCTGGAGCGGCGACAGCCACAGCGGCAGATGTCCGGCATAGTGCTCGATCATGATGCCGGTGAAGCGTTCGAGCGAGCCGAACATGGCGCGATGCAGCATCACCGGCGTCACCTTGTTCGAATGCTCGTCGATGTAGAAGGCGCCGAGCCGGCCCGGCATATTGAGATCGACCTGCACGGTGCCGCATTGCCAGTCGCGGCCGATTGCGTCGCGCAGCACGTATTCGAGCTTCGGGCCATAGAACGCGCCTTCGCCTTTGTTCAGCGTCCAGGGCCGGCCCGAGGCTTCGAGCGCCTGCATCAAAGCGGCCTCGGCTTTGTCCCAGACGGCATCTTCACCGATGCGTTTTTCCGGCCGGTCGGAGAATTTGATGCGCACGTCGTCGAAGCCGAAGTCCTGATAGATCGACAGGATCAGATCGTTGACCGCAAGCACCTCCTGCGCGATCTGCTCCTCGGTGACGAAGATATGCGCATCGTCCTGGGTGAAAGCGCGCACCCGCATCAGCCCGTGAAGCGCACCGGACGGCTCGAAGCGGTGCACCTTGCCGAACTCGGCGATCTTGAACGGCAGATCGCGGTAGGATTTCAGCCCGTTCTTGAAAATCTGAATGTGGCCCGGGCAGTTCATCGGCTTGATCACGAAGGTGCGCTCGTCCTCTTCGCGCGGCTGCACCAGAAACATGCCGTCGCGAAACGTCGCCATGTGCCCGGACGCAACCCACAATGATAAATCGATGAGCTGCGGCGCGTTGACCTCCGCATAGCCGGCTTCGCTTTGCCGACGGCGGATATAGTTTTCCAGCGTCTGGAACAGCGTCCAGCCTTTGGGATGCCAGAACACTGAGCCGGGCGCTTCCTCCTGGAAGTGGAACAAATCCATCTCGCGGCCGAGCCGGCGGTGATCGCGCTTTTCCGCCTCTTCGATCTGCTTGAGATAGGCGTCGAGCTCTTCCTGCTTGGCGAACGCGGTGCCGTAGATGCGCGACAGCATTTCGCGGTTGGAATCGCCGCGCCAATAAGCGCCGGCGACCTTCATCAGTTTGACCGCGTTGCCGATCTTGCCGGTCGAGGTCATGTGCGGCCCGCGGCACAGATCGAACCAGTCGCCTTGCTTGTAGATCTTGATGTCCTGATCTTCCGGAATCGCGTCGATCAGCTCGACCTTGAACGCCTCACCTTTGTCGCGGAAAATCTTTTTCGCTTGCTCGCGCGACCACACCTCCTTGGTGAAAGGTTTGTCACGGGCGATGATCTCGCGCATCTTTTTCTCGATGGCCGCGAAGTCCTCCGGCGTGAACGGCTGGTTGCGGAAAAAGTCGTAGTAGAAGCCGTTCTCGATCACCGGCCCGATCGTGACCTGCGTGCCGGGCCAAAGGCTCTGCACCGCTTCGGCGAGCACATGCGCCGCATCGTGGCGAATGAGTTCCAGCGCGCGCGGGTCGTCGCGGGTCAGGAACTCGATCTTGGCGTCACGCTCGATCGGATCGGACAGGTCGGCGACCTTGCCGTCGAGCGCCATCGCGACCGTGCGCTTGGCGAGCGACGGCGAGATGCCTTTGGCGATATCGAGGCCGGTGGTGTTTGGCGGATAGTCCCGACTCGCGCCGTCGGGGAAGGTTAGGGCGACCATTTCTCACTCCTTATGCTCACTCCTGCGAACGAGCGCAGGTAAGCGGCGGCGACCCGTATGTAGCGCATGCCGCTGCTAAGGCAAGCCATGCGGCAAGGCAACATGACCTATGCGCAGGTTTTGGCTGTCGCCTGCCGCTTCTGCCCTTATTTGCCTGGTGCGGGGAGAAACCAGTCAACGCGCAGCGGGTCGCAACCCGAGACTGCGCGGTGCCGATTTTGGAGAATCCCCGTGGCCCAAAATCATCAAATGGAAACTTTCCGCATTCCCGGCACGAACCTCGCACCTTCGCGCATCGGACTTGGAACCTGGGCGATCGGCGGCTGGATGTGGGGCGGAACCGACGAAGCCGAATCGATCCGCACCATCCATGCCGCGCTCGACCGCGGCATCACCCTGATCGACACCGCGCCGGTCTACGGTTTTGGCCGTTCCGAGGAAATCGTCGGCAAAGCGTTGGCTGATGGCGGCCGGCGCGCCGGCGCGGTTGTCGCTACCAAGGTCGGGATCGAGTGGAAGAACGAGCAGCCATTCCGCAATGGCAGTCGCGCCCGCATCATGAAGGAGATCGACGATTCGCTGCGCCGGCTGCGCACCGACACCATCGACCTTTATCAGGTGCACTGGCCGGACCCGAATACGCCGGTCGCCGAAACCGCAGCCGCCATGGCCGACTTACACAAGGCCGGGAAAATCCGCGCCATCGGAGTCAGCAACTTCTCTCCGGCGCAGATGGAGGCGTTCGCAGCGGTGGCGCCGCTGCATGCGGTGCAGCCGCCATACAATCTGTTCGAGCGCGGCATCGAGGCCGGCGTATTTGCTTACGCCCGCGGTCATGGCCTCGCCATGCTGGCCTATGGCGCGTTGTGCCGCGGCCTGCTGTCAGGGCGCATGGCCGCGGATACCAACTTTCCAGACAGCGACCTGCGCTCGCAGGATCCGAAATTTCAACAACCGCACTTTGGTGAATATCTGGCCGCGGTCGCGGCGCTCGACGGGTTTGCGCAGGAACATTTCGGCAAGCGGGTGATTAATTTGGCGCTGCGCTGGGTGCTGGACCGCGCTCCAAACACCATCGCGTTGTGGGGTGCACGCCATCCCGGCCAGCTCGACCCGGTGCGCGACGTCCTCGGCTGGACCATCGATGCCGACGCGATGCAGGAAATCGACCGCATCGTCGCGCGGCATGTGCGCACGCCACTTGGTCCGGAATTCATGGCGCCGCCGGAGCAGGCGGCGGCGTAAGCGCGGCGAGATGAGCTTTATGCGCTTTCCGCCGGCCCCGCGTTAGTCCCGCGCCAGCGCGCATAGCGCCAGGGCAGATACCAGCGCGCCGTCGGCGAAAGGCGATCGGGCACGAAATCGAGGCCGGACGTGCCGAAGGGCTGGCAGCGGAACAGCCGCGCCAGTGTCATCCAGCCGCCGGCCCACAGGCCGTAGCGTTCGATCGCTTGATCGGCATATTCGGAACAGGTCGGCAGATGCCGGCATTCGTAGCCGACCAGCGGGGAGAGCGTGTAGCGATAGACTTTGATCAAGCCGCGGCCGGCCAGCCGCGGCGCCCGGCGCGAAGCGTCGAATAAGGTGTCGAGACTTTCCATCTTCATCGTCATGCGCGGGCTTAGCCGTTCGAAGGAACGGCGTCGCTTCGCTCGCCTATGCCCCGCGCATCCATACAATCTCTCGGCCCCATGGATTGCCGGGTCATTTGGCAGCAAGACGGCGCTCCGCACCTTTTGCCCGGCAGGCGAGCTGAGAGAAAACGCGCTATTCGGCCGCGGCTTTTGCCGAGCGCTTGGCCTCGATTTGGCTGATCGCGTCGACCACCGCATCGAATGTGAGAAGCGTCGAGGCGTGCCGCGCCTTGTAGTCGCGCACCGGCTCGAGCACCGCGATGTCCGCCCATTTGCCGTTCGCGGGCGGCGCGCCATTTTCCTTGATCATTTTGCGCACGTCTTCGCGCAGCGCCCGCAATTCGTCGGCATTGGAGCCGATGACATGGCTCGCCATGATCGAGGACGAAGCCTGCCCGAGCGCACAGGCTTTCACTTCATGGGCAAAGTCGGTCACGGTGTCGCCGTCCATTTTCAGATCGACGGTGACGGTCGAGCCGCACAGCCGCGAATGGGCGGTCGCGGTCGCGTCGGGATTGGGGAGCCGTCCAATCCGCGGAATCGTGCCCGCCAATTCGATGATCCGGCGATTGTAGACTTCGTTGAGCATAGGTCAGCAATTCGCGGCTGCGCAGTTGCGCCTTTGCGCAATATATAGGTACTAGCCGGCTGCGGCGAGAGTACCCGTCTTGCCGAGCCAGACAGCAACCGAGCCGCCGTCATGTCGGACAAAACACTCTTTACGCCACCCGGCAGCGCCGCTGACCTGGAGGAGGGCTTGGCGCTGACGCCGAAATTCGACGCCGGCGGCCTCGTGACGTGCGTCGCGACCGACGCTCGGTCCGGCGAGGTGCTGATGGTCGCGCATATGAATGCCGAGGCTCTCGCCAAGACCATCGCCACGGGAGAGGCCTGGTACTTCAGCCGTTCACGCGGGAAGCTCTGGAAAAAGGGCGAAACGTCCGGCCACGTCCAGCGCGTCGTCGAGATGCGCGTCGATTGCGACCAGGACGCAGTGCTGATCAAGGTCGAGCAGACCGGCGGCGCCTGCCACACCGGCCGCCGCTCGTGCTTCTATCGCTCGGTACCGCTCGGCAAGCCGGGCACGGTCACGCTTGAATTTCGCGACGAGCGCGTGTTCGATCCAAGCACGGTCTATCCGGGCAAAGATCCGTTCAAGCCTTGACCAACGAGTGATCAGGCGGCGTTTTGCGGCGCTCGCATTTTGAGGATCGCAAGACCGACCACTTGGCCGATCAACAGAACGGACGCCACCGCGCCGATGATAAAGCTCGGGTTGTCGATCGACCGGTGCGAGAGTAGCGCATCGGTTAAGAGAAGTGCGTTGCCGGCAAACGCCATGACCGCGCCAAATCCCATGAGAATAAGCAGCTTGTTCGACATCTTGGCGGCAAAGCGTTCCAACCCTTCCCACGCGCGGATCCGCTCATCCGATGGCGGCAAGCCGACAAGGAGCGGCCGCAGCCTCGACATGCTGTAGGCATGGATCAGACCGAGATAGAGCACGAACAAGCTGAGCGACACGACAACCGCGAACAGCGTTATCGCGCCCGAAGTCGCGCCGGTCCGGCCTACGAGCCTTGCCGTCCGCACAACGTGATTTTTGCCGTTGGCAATGTTGATGGTTGCTACGCCCGCGTCGAAGCGGACGATGATTGGCGTGCCGGCTTTGCCGGTCGCGGCGAGGCTGTTGAACGTGACTTTCGAGCTGCCGCCGGGCAGGCTGCTGAAATGGAAACTTACACTTGAGCCGTCGGCGCCCGGCAGGGTGCCGCTGCTGCCATCCGGACCGATCGGCTGGCTATAGGTCGTGGTTCGGCCATCGCTCTCGACGATGGTGACGTTGAGCGTGCCGGCGCGCGTGGCGAACCAAAAGATCGAGCCGATCAGGATGGCCGGGATCAGGACCATCGCGACGAAAACCCACGGCTTGATGCGCCGCAAGGTTTCGCGAAGGCAGGCGGCGATCTGCGCCTTTTGCGTCTCGTTCACCAGGTAGCGCTGCTTGGGGCCGAAGAAATACCGATTGTTGGCTTGGAACAGGTAGCCGCCGGCGACCCGTTTGAAGGCGACCTCCTCAAGACCATCGTAAAGGCCGGCCATGGCTCGCTCCCCGCGGCGCGTATCGGCGAATGACTGTCCGTGTGTCGGACCAATCCCGCCCGGGGTTCAAAGCTTTGCGGCTCTCGACGCCTCGCTTTACCTGAACAGATGTTTTTGCCTATGAGGATGTCGGCCGTGCGCGCGCCCGGGCCAAGACGCGCTGGGCGCGCAGAAGATGCGGCTGATCGGCCATCACGCCGCCAATACCGATGGTGCCGGCGCCGGGATTGGCGGCAAACGCGTCGACGATCTCCTGCGCCTGCGCGATCGCCTCCGGCGTCGGCGTGAACACCTCGTTGATGATCGGCACCTGCGCCGGATGGATCGCCATCTTCGCCGCAAAACCGTCGCGGCGTGCCGCGTCACAGTCGCGGCGCAGGCCTTCGTCATCGCGGAAGTCGATGAATACGGTATCGATCGCCGGCACGCGGGCGGCGGCGGCGCCGGCAAGGCAGAGTGCGCGCGCCAGCCGGTAGGGATCGAGATAGTTCCCGTCCGCATCGCGATTGGTCTCGGCGCCGAGCTCTGCGGAAAGATCTTCCGCGCCCCAGGTCAGCGCGCTCAGCCGCCCGCTGACCCCGGCAAAGCTGCCGGCCAGAAACAACGCCGCCGCGGTTTCGGTAGCGATCGGCACGATCTTGATATGGCCGTCCGGCAGGCCGCTTTCCGCCTCACGCACCGCGAGCTTGGCGTCCGCGTGCACGACCGAGACGCCGCCTTCCGCCTTCGGCAGCATGATGGCGTCGGGCCGTGCCGACGCGACTGCGTCGAGGTCGGCGTCGATCAGGCCGGTCTGCAAGCTGTTGACGCGCACGATGAGATAAGGCCGCCCCGCCGCGGTGCTCGCTTCCTTGAGGAACGCAGCCGCGCTTTGCCGGGCGCGCGCTTTGCCCTCGGAGGCAATCGAATCCTCAAGATCGACGATCAGCGCGTCGGCGCCGCTGGTCATGCCCCTGTCGAGTTTCTTTGGGCTGTCGGCGGGCACGAAAAGCAGCGAGCGCATGATTCACCGAGCTTTCAATCAGCCGCCGAATAGCGCAACCGCGGGGCTACCGGCAGACCTTCACATTCACGCAAACCTTTTTGAAATTTTCCCAATGACATTGCTGCTCCATGTGGCAACTCTTGCCTTGCGCTTCTTGCGCAAGCGCGGGTGCGGATTGAATTGTGATCGCGGCAAGCATTGCACAGGGCAGAAGCATGATGCGACTCATCGTCGTCTCCATCCGTGGAACGTTCGGCATCTGAAAGGCATTCGGTGCGGCCGCGCATTTGCACCCGCCCAATCAACGGCAGGCCGACAGGGGAACGCCGATCGAGGCCTTGCGAGGGCCTTGCAGGCACCCATCCTTCCAGGTGCCTTGCACGGTCTCGCTTCCGGCTGTCAAGGTGCCGGCGCCGTTCGGCTTGCCGTTGCGGAACGCGCCTTCGTATCGCAATTTCTGCAAGATTAGAACGCCATGGCCGTTCGGCTCGCCGTCCAATAGCTCGCCGTCATATCGCCCGGACGACCACGATTGGGTACCCGTTCCAACCTGACGCCCGTCGCGCCATTCGCCTTCGTCAGTCTCGCTCGGTCGTTCGTCCTTCAGCCAGTGCACGGTCCCGTGTCCTTGTGCGCGACCATTGGCGCACGATCCGGACCAAGCGACCGTTTCCTCCAGCTGGGGATTTGGATTCCAGACCTGGCAACCGGACTTGACATCGGTTACCCACGCGCCGGCGTTCGCGGGCGCGGAGGCCATGGCGATGGCGAAAGCTGTGGCGATTGCCGCAATGTGGTGGTGGACACTGCTCCGTTGCACGGGCGCCACGAGTCACGCTCCTTAATGCGGCAACAGCGGAACGACAATTCCGTCGAGCAGTTCGTCGCGTACCTCGATAAAACGGTCGCGTACCTTGCCGTCGGCATCGACAATCCAGGTGATCGGGACACCTTTCGGCGTACCGAAACCGTTGTCGGAGATCGCCTTGGCAAAGGCCATCGGGTAGGTCACACCACGCGCCGCCTTGCGCGCCTTTTCCAAATCCCGCTCGAAGTCGATGCTGATGCCGACCATTTCGAGGCCTTGGGGGTGATATTTTCGGTAGAAGGCGTCAAGCTTCGGCATTTCCTTGCGGCAGGGCGCACACCATGTCGCCCAGTAATTCACCATCACCACCTTGCCGTGAAGCTTGCCGAGATCGAAGGTGGCGCCATCGAGCGTGGTCAGAACGAGCGCAGGTGCTGCCTTGTCGAGCTGCGGCGTGGCGCACGCCGCACCGCATGGCAATGCGAACCCGACGAGAACGGTCAGCGCCGAGGCACGGGCAAATCGCCTGCATGCCGAGAGATCAGCGGAAAAGATCGACATCATCGCGGCCAGGTCGCCATTGCCGCAAGGCGTTCAGGCACATATTGCATGTTCAAGTTTCGTCTCCATCTCGAATGTGTGAGGGTTCGTCGAACGAAGGAAGAGATAATCATGGTGAAAATCTTCGCAGTGTCTTTGTTCACGATCATCGCTGGTGTCGGCGCGGCCAGTGCGCATGGCGGCGGCGCCTGGACTATGCCCGGCGTGAGCTATACCGATTTGCCGCCTTATCATCCGCAGCCTCTGTTTTGCCATACCGCGCACTGGTGCGCGCATATCCGGCACCAATCGTGGACCCACGGCCACTGAGATCGGTAGCCTGAACAGCGAACTGTGGTCGGGCCAGGAGGCCAAGCTGGCACGCCTGGCCCGACTGCCGTCAGAAGTTGTAGCTCGCCACGACCTTTATCTGATAGGGCGCCAACAACTGGCCTTCGGTACCGGCATTGTTGGCCGCGTTGGCCCGGTAATAAATCGGCACCTCAATGTCGGCGTACAGCTTGACGACACGGTTATTGGCCTCGTCGACCACTTTCGTAAGCTCGACGCCTGGCGACAGCATGACCCGGTCAAAGCCGCTGTTGTATGGATCAGCACCGGTCCCTTCGTCGTGGCCACGGTTCGATACGATCACCTGCGCGACCGGTGTGATTTTATCGAGACCGAGTACACGGTAGAGGTTGTTGTAGACGATGCCTGCCGCGCCATCGATCTGATAGCTGGGAAAGTAGGTTTGCACCACACCGGGATTGCCATCGAAGAAGCCCTGCGGATCAGCGGCCGCCTGGTAGAGGAACGGCCGTCGCAACAGGAATTGGCCAAAATACTGCCAGGCATTGTCGCCAGTGAGCAGCCCGCGATGGAAGGCCCCGACCTCGAGATCGGTGCTGCCGGTACCAATCTGATTATCGCGGTCAAGGCCCGGTGCGGTGAAAGTACCGGTTGGGAGCTTGACGCCGACCATGATGCCGGTGGACATGTCTTTGAAGAAGCCCGTGTACATGCCCATGATTTCGATGTCGCCGATGTCCTTGGAATTGAAAGTATTCAGCGACCCGGGGAATGCGATGTTGGTCGTAGTGGTGAGATCACGGTTGGCGGTGGGTATTCGCACCATCACGCCCCAATCACGGTTAAAATTGTAACTGAAGCCGACATTGTACCATTGGGTGTTGAGGTTCTTGTCCGAATTGAGTGCTGCAGGCGCTCTGGAGCTTCCCACATAGTTCGTCGTCTGATTGGTGCCCCAGAATTCAAAGAAAACTCGCCCGCCGTGATCCTGCTCTTGCGGTAGATCGAGGCCGCCGACGTCGAACACGCTGCAGCCGCACGCGCAGGCGAGCGCCTGTGTCGTGGTCAGTCCGACCATGATGACGAACGACAGAAGGATCATTGCGACGACTGCGAGGGAAGCCGCAGCCGCTCGACCGTTGGACAGCCGGCTTATCCGCGACTGTTTGATGTTGAGATCGATTGACATGATATTACCGTTTTGCTGTGCGCGTCGCGCCGCAACCGAAGCTCGGCGCGTGCGCGAACGGGCAGTGAAGGAGAATGCGAATGCGAAGGCGCTCATGGCGGTCTTCTGCGCGTCAGAATTTGAAATTCACCCCAGCTCGAAGGAGCTGGATGGTGACATCGGAAGAACCGCTCAGTGGGTTTGAGCCGCCGGCAGCGTCGGTGATCGCACCGAGCGCATTGGTTTTTGCGAAGCCAGCAATCAGATATTCGGCACGCACCGTCCAATGCTCGGCGAAGGCATATTCCCAGCCGGCGCCGGCGGTCCACCCTACGAGATTTCTGGATGCGGCGGCCGCACCCATGCCGGGAGGCGCGGCACCATCGCTGTAGCTCTCCGTGTAACTGACACGCGTGAAGGCAACGCCGCCGGTGATGTAGGCAAGGTTGCGATCCGCACCGATGCCGATGCGTGGGCGAATAGTCGCCAGATAATTGCTGGTGAGCGATTGCGAGATGGTGAAGGGCGTGACGCCGTCACTCAGCGTATTCGTGTTGTTGCCGAAGTTCGGGTTGCTATGGAAATAGTCGAAGTCACCCTCCAGCCCCAGCACGAGCGTGCCGGTCTGCCAGTTGCAGCCAGCCTGCCCGCCGGCAAGCACGCCCTCGGCATTCGTACCGCCACCTCCGCTCGCTGCGACGACAGCTGGGTCGGCACCCAACAGGTGGGTGCCGGGATCAACAGACGATGAAAAATTTGTTCCGCTGGTGCCGCCACCCAGATTCAGTCCACCGTAACAGCCGGTCCACTGATAGGGCGGCGGCTCTGGCGCTTTCACGGCCAGGTCGGCCGCGTTTGCGGCTGTTGAAGCGAAGGGAAGTGCGATCGATGTGACGAAGAGGGAGGCGGCCAATATCGACCGATGCGGCCGCGCCTCGGCGAACAGATTAGACATGTGGTCCCCGCGATTTGCGCTTGAGTGATTGCGCCTTGACACGTCGCCTACGCGTGCCCGGGCACGCGGAGCGCGACGTCTCGGCGAGCTAAAATGGCCCTGGGACCGACGCAGCGGTCGCTATCGACCCGTGAGCCTGTCAGGCTGCGAGCGGAGGGCCTCGGGGACTTGCTATTGAGTGGGCGCGTGCGTTCGGCTGAGGAGCTTCGTTGCCGAGCCGTGCCACAACAAGAATGTCGAAATCGACGCGATGGAATAGGCCGGTTGATACGCCGACGACTGCATGATGCGCTCCGGCGAAGCAGAATATGCAATGCTTGCAGCCGGGTTGGTCGGGATTGCTTGCGGGTAATTGCTCGGGGTTTTTGCCAGCCAGCTGGGTATGGTGGAGACAGAGCTCGAACCCGGACGTGCCGTCATTAGCCTGCGCTGGAACCGGCAACCCGCCGAGCGCGATCAGCAAACTTTGTGCGGCGACGGCGTAGGCGACGATGACGCCGATCAACGGGCGCAACGCACGTCTTGTGCGAAATCCGACAGCAGCAGAACGCATGTGCCAAATTATCACCCCCGGCTCGGTTGCGCAGCTTCGGACAGTGATGTTGGGGCACATCGAGGAGCGAACGGCAGTATCTGTGGCATTTCTGCTACACGGCGTTCAGCCGATGCGCTTCCGGGTGCGTCACCGTGGCATAGGTCTTTGCGCCGGCTCACTTCGGCCGCATGCGCATAAAGGCCTGGCGGCGGCACTCGGCGACCAGCTTGTTGTCATGGTTGTAGGCGCGGTGATGAAACTCGACGATACCGGCGCCGGCGCGCGATTTTGATTCACGCTTGCTGATGACCTCAGTCGTGGCGCGCAGCGTATCGCCCTCGAACACCGGATGCGGAAATTTGACCTCGGACATGCCGAGATTGGCGATGGTGGTGCCGACGGTGAGATCGCTCACCGACATGCCGATCATCAGGCCGAGCGTGAACAGCGAGTTCATCAGCGGCTGGCCCCATTCGGTTTCCTGCTCGCAGAAATGCCGGTCGATATGGAGCGGCTGCGGATTGAGCGTCATGTTGGAGAACAGCATGTTGTCCATCTGCGTAACGGTCCGCGTGTAGCGATGCTCGACGACTTCGCCGGGAACGAAGTCCTCGTAGAACACGCCACCGCGTTTGTGCCGCGCTGCTGTCAAAACCGTCATCGCAACCTCCCTGACCGAGTTTTCGCTATTAAGGTCTCGTTTACCATAATGGTTAATGCTTCCTAACGCCCGAAGGTTTGAGTCCGGTGGGAGCCGGACAGGGGAGCTTCTCATGCTGGTCGATCCCAGCAATTCCGCCGGCTCGGTGGTGACCGGCGCTATCCAACAGGCGTCGCAGGCCACCGGCACGAGCTTCAATTACCTCTTGGCGACCGCACAGGTCGAGTCGGGCCTCAATCCGCAAGCCGGCGCCCCGACGTCGTCCGCCCGTGGGCTTTTCCAGTTCATCGATACGACCTGGCTCGCCACCATGAAGCAATACGGCCCGGCGCTTGGCTACGGCAGCTACGCCGACGCCATAACCACGGACGGTTCCGGCGGCTATTTCGTTCGCGATCCGACGATGCGCAGCGAGATCCTCAAGCTCCGCAGCGATCCAACCGCCAACGCAGTCATGGCCGGCGCCTTCACCAAGGCCAATGCCACCGCACTGAGCGAGCGGCTCGGTCGTTCGCCCAGCGAGGGCGAACTCTACATCGCGCACTTTCTCGGCGCCGGCGGCGGCGCGCACTTGATCACGCTCGCCGCCACCAACCCCGACGCCAGAGCCGCTGATTTCTTTCCCAACGCCGCACAAGCCAATCGCCCGATCTTCTATGACCGGAGCGGTGCCGCCCGCAGCCTTGCCCAGGTCCGCAACGTCCTGACCGCCCGCTACGACGTGGCGCGTGGTAGCCAGGACCGGCGTACCTTCGCGGCGCAGGCGGCGAATGCGCCAACCGCAACCGCGTCAACGGACCCGACAAGATCCGCCGCGGCCGCGTCGGCCCCGGACACCGCGGGCATCGCCGATGCTTTCGCGGCTGCTATTCCGACTCCGAAGGCGGACAGCAAGCACCAAGTGTTCCACGGGCTGTTTGTTGATGGCGACGGCGGCCGCGCTGCACCGCTGGCTCCAGTCGTGAGTGCGCTTTGGGGCGTGCCAAATGCTGCGCCGAGCGCCAGCGGTACGACGCAAAAGCCGTTCGCCAACGGTATGCTCGATCTCTTCAAGGACCCGCCAGCAACCGGCTGATAAGACTGCGCTCGCGAGCTGCCGAAAAAGTTATGGTGAACGATTTATTAAGGCCGCGCCGCTTAGCATCGTTCTGCCTCAAACTCACGCGGCGTAAGCGAACCAAATGATCGTCCGCCATTTCCTAGACTGGGTGCGCACCGCGCCTGCCGGCAAGCGGGCCGAAGCGACCGCCGCACTCGCCCGCGCCTACCTCTATTCCGATCTGTCGCCGGACGATGCCGCGGCCGCCGAAGGCGCGATGTTGATGCTGCTCGACGACGCTTCCCCGTTGGTGCGTCGCGCACTGGCCGACGCCTTGGCGGCGAGCCCAAGCGCCCCGCCGGCTGTGATGCTGGCGCTCGCCGCCGATCAGCCGCAGATCGCCGCGCCGGTGCTGGCGCTGTCGCCTCTGTTCGTCGACGCCGACCTGGTTGATGCGGTCGCGACCGGCGACGGCGAGGTGCAAATTGCGATCGCAAGCCGCGCCGCCTTGCCGAGCCCGGTTGCGGCCGCCATCGCCGAGGTCGGCAGCGCCGAAGCCTGTCTCGTGCTTGCGGAAAATGCCGACGCCGAAATCGCGACATTTTCGGTCGATCGGATCGTCGAGCGCTTCGGACACCTCGCCGCCATTCGCGAAGCATTGCTGGCGCGTGACGACATCGCGCCGGCGACGCGGTTGACGCTGGTCGCCAAGGTTTCCGAGACCTTGGTCGGCTTTGTTGCCGCGCGGCAGTGGCTCGACGTCGATCATGCGCAGCGCATCGCGCGCGAGGCCTGCGAAAAGGCGACGATAACGCTGGCGGCGGCGACGCCGTCGACCCAAATCCGTCCGCTGATCCGGCATTTGCGCATCAGCGGGCAGCTCACCGCCGGCCTTATCTTGCGCGCGCTGTTGTCCGGCAACGTCGCGCTGTTCGAGGAGGCTCTGGCCGAGCTCACCGATATGCCGGTCGAACGCGTCTCCAATCTCATTCACGACAGCGGCAATGCCGGCTTGCGGGCTTTGTTCGATCAGGCCGGCTTGCCGCCGTCGACTTATCCGGCCTTCAAGGAAGCGCTCGAAGCGATGCGCGAGGGCGGTCTCATGATCGAGCCGGGCGGCGTCGCAAGGCTCAAGCGACGCACGATCGAGCGGGTGCTGACCCGCTGCGAGGACGAGGACATCGGCGACCTCGCGCCGCTGCTCACCCTATTGCGCCGCTTCGCCACCGAGGCGGCGCGCGAGGAGGCGCGGCTGTTCTGCGACGAGCTGGTCGCAGAAAATTTCGCCGACGAGCAGCAGTCCGAGGCGGCTTAGACCTACGTGCCGTTCGTCACCGGCGCGAGCGGCGGCGTCAGGATGCTGTCCAGATAGTCCGGCCGGCTGTTATTCTCAGCGCGCAGGAAATCCTCGGTGACTTCTCGAAGCCGCCGCGTCAATGCGTTGGCAACCCCGGCGCGGTCGCTGCGGGCGTGCTCGCGGACCATTGCGCGCACCGCGTCGACATGCTGCTCGACGAGCGCCAGCGGGATGCGGCTGATATCCGGCGTATGTTCAAGCAGGCGGCACAGGCTGGCGGCGACGACGTCGACGGCGGGGTAGCCGAAAGTCGCGGCCTCGCCTTTGATGTCGTGGGCGGCGCGAAACAGCGCATCATGCGTTGTCTTGTTGAAGCCGGCCCGTTTGACGTCCTGTCGCGCGGCTTCAAGCCGTTCGCACTCGGCGTGCATCCAATCGGTGAACTCGTCCGCCAGCTGGGCCAGAGCCGCTTCGGCGCGGGCGACCGGGTCGTCGGTCGCATCGGCGAGCCGTACGACCGCGCTGCGCAGCCGGTCCGGCGGCGTGATCACCTCATGGTCGGCGTAGGTCTTGACGGTGGGGGTGTCGTGGTCACGGGCCATTGTTCGCGGTCACTCCTGATGGTCAGCTCAAGGCTTTGTCGAGCAGCGGCGGTTGGCTGATGACGTCGGCCTTGCCGCCTTTGCGCCGCTCCGGCCCGACATAGTGTGGATTAGCGTTACGCCGGCGATCCGGCCCGAAATAGCTCTTGGTTTTGATGAAGGGACGCGGGTGGGCCATCAGGTTGAGAATGCGCTCGTACAGCGCCGTCGCCGAGATCGGCTTGACGAGAAATTCGGTGACGCCGGCGTCGCGGGCGGCGACGACCCGGTGCTTCTCCGAATGGCCGGTGAGCATGATGATCGGCACGAATGGATTGCCGTTGGCGCCCGGCTGGCGGATCATTTGCGTCAATTCCAATCCATCGAAAATCGGCATGGCCCAATCAGTGATCACCATGTCCGGCAGGTAATGGGTGAAGGCCTCGAGGCCGGCGGCGCCGTCTTCGGCCTCATACACGTCGCGCGAGCCGAAGCTGTGCAGCAGCGTGCGCAGGATGCGGCGCATATGCGCGTTGTCGTCGACGATGAGAAAGCGCAGCTTGGTGAAATTGATGCGGACCATAAAGCCCCCATGGCGGGGCCACGGCGCCCAGCGCCACGGTGGAAGGTAGGATTCGGTCCGTAAACGCTCCGTTTCAAATCGCAACCTAAGGTCGAGAAATCGACGAGCCGGAGCATGATCCGAAAGCGTGGAAAACGGTTCGGAAAAGAGCCCGCTGCAAAGTAAATTTCCGAGCCACGATACGGCTCAACTTGATCGCATCTAGTGGACTTGAAGTTAGTAGCCAAATTGCTCACGCAGGATCCGTTCGTCGAGGCTGTGGCCGGGATCGAATAGCATGTGCATGGTGGCGTTGTGATCCATGCTGATCTCGACCGAGCGCACCGAGCGCACCTCGTTGTGGTCGGCGACGGCGGCGACTGGACGCTTTGCCGCCTCGCGTACTTCGACGGTAACGTGAGCGCGATCGGGCAACAGCGCCCCGCGCCAGCGTCGCGGCCGAAATGGACTGATCGGGGTGAGCGCCATGAGCGGCGCGTCGATCGGGATGATCGGCCCTTGTACCGAGAGATTGTAAGCGGTCGAGCCGGCGGGCGTCGCCAACAGGATGCCGTCGGCGACCAGTTCGGTCAGCCGTTCCTTGCCATCGACCAGCACGCGCAGCCGCGCCGCCTGATAGCTTTGCCGGAACAGCGAAACCTCGTTGATGGCGCGGTGGCGATGCACGCGGCCGGCGGCGTCACGCGCGCGCATCGCCAGAGGATGAATGACGGTAACCTGCGCCGCCGCCAGCCGTTCGACCAATTGTTTGTCGGAATATTCGTTCATCAGAAAGCCGACCGTGCCGCGATGCATGCCGTAGATCGGCTTGCCGGAATTCATGAACCGTTGCAGGGTCGCGAGCATCAGGCCGTCGCCGCCGAGCGCGACAATGACGTCGGCGGCATCCGGCGGCGCATCGCCATAGCGGCGGGTCAGGAGCCGTCGCGCCTTTTGCGCCGACGGCGTGTCGCTGGCGACGAACGCGATGTGCTTGAAGCGGGGGGCGGAGCGGCGCGGCGGCATGGATGATTTTAAGCTTAGGGCCATTAACAAATTCGGCGGCGCGGCGCCGCGGGAGGCAAATATGGAACGCGCGGTGTTCGTCTATACGACCTATCCGTCCATTGTCGAGGCGGAGCAGGCCGGGCGGGCCCTGGTCGAGCGCCGGCTGTGCGCCTGTGTCAACATCCTGCCGGGCATGATCTCATACTATTGGTGGCAAGGCGCGGTCGAACGCGGCGAAGAAGTGACGATGATCATCAAGACCCGGGCGAGTCTCGCCGAAAAAGTGTGCGCCGCGGTCAAGGAGATGCATTCGTACGCGACGCCGGCCGTTCTGGTCATCCCGATCGAGACCGTCGACCCGGACTACCACGCCTGGATCATGGCGGCGACGGAGGCGGCGACGATCGGCTCGTGATGATCTTTGCCGCTTCTTTGAAATTGACTTTATATCTGTTTTGATATAGGTCTGAAGTTGAAGCCAATCGAATTTGCCGGTGACTCGCTGGCACGCCTGCGGGATTTTCCGACAAGCGCGCGTCGGACTGCCGGATATCAGCTCGACCGGGTGCAACGTGCATGGAGCCTGACGATTGGAAGCCGATGACGGCAATCGGTCCGGGTATCCGCGAACTTCGTATTCGCGATCGCGCCGGCGCGTTTCGCGTAATCTATTTGGCTATGTTGCGGGATCGCGTGGTGGTGCTGCACGCCTTCAAGGAAAAGACTCAACGAACTTCGAAACAAGATATTGATCTGGCTGTCAGACGGTCTCGTGAACTGCCGAAGAACTAAGGCATGGCTCAGAAATGAAGCGGAAAGCATTCGCCAGCGTTTGGGATGCGCTGGAAGATACTGAGGCCGACGCCGCCAACATGCGCGCGCGCGCGGAACTGATGATTGCGCTGCGGACTAAGATCGAAGGCTGGAAGCTCAGCCAGACCGAAGCGGCGCGCCGAATCGGATTGACCCAGCCTCGGCTGAACGATCTGATGCGCGGGCGGATCGATAAGTTCAGCCTCGACGCGCTGGTTAACTTGGCGGGGCGCGCGGGCCTTGCAGTCCGCCTCAAAATCGGCGAGGCCGCCTGACGCCTCGCCGCCGGCAGCCCCGCGCCATCGGTGGTCTAGTACGTCGCGGTCCCGTCGATGGCGTCCTTGAGCATCCGGTAGGCGCGGCAGTCGGTGCCGCAGATCAGGCGCACTTTTTCCAGATCGTCCTTGGCCTTGAGCACATTGCCTTGCTCGGCCTGCCACATGCCGTAATACGACCAGGTCACGGCGTGGTTTGGATCGGCGGCCAGCGCCCGTTCGTACCAGATCTTGGCGTCGTCGTAGCGGCCGAGCTTGCGGCTGGCGTAGCCGAGCAGTGTCGCCACGTCGGCGTTGTCGTCGCGGTCCAGCGCCCGGAGTGCCGTGATGCCCGCTTCGTAGTCGCCCTTGTCGTAGATCAGCGCGTAGGCGGCTTGGTAGCCGATGATAAAGTCCTCGAGTGAGCTGCTCTTGCCGTTCGGCGTCTTCTTCTTGACATGCGAATTTCTTGGGTTGCCCCCGAACGTCTGCTGGCCCGTGTTCGAGCCTCCTCCTCCCCCTGAGGGGACGGCGGCGCCGGCTGCGCTGGCAATGTCGGGAGCGAGCAGAAGAGCCGAAACGACAATCACCGCTGCAAGTGAATGCGATGTGCTCATTGTCGTCTCCCTGATGAACGTGCCCAGACGCGACCGACACCCTGTGTCGGCAACGAGGCTCCGGGCGCGATCTAATACGTGACCGTGCCGTCGATCGCGTCGTGCAGCATCTTGTACGCCTTGCAATCGGTGCCGCAGATCAGGCGGACCTTCTCCAGATCGTCCTTGGCCTTGAGCACGTTGCCTTGCTCGGCCTGCCACATGCCGTAATACGACCAGGTGACGGCGTGGTTTGGATCGGCGGCGAGCGCGCGCTCGTACCAGACCTTGGCGTCGTCATAGCGGCCGAGCTTGCGGCTGGCATAGCCGATCAGCGTCGCCACGTCGGCGTTGTCGTCATAGCCGAGCGTGCGGAGCGCGGCGATGCCCGCTTCGTAGTCGCCCTTGTCGTAGATCAGGACGTAGGCGGCGTGATAGCCGGTGAGGAAATCTTCCGCCGAGCTGCTTTTGTCTTTCTTCTGCTTGGTGGAGGTGCCTTTGTTCGACTTCGGGCTCGCGGGCGGCGTGGGGTTCTCCTCGCCGGCGGCGGCGGCGATCTCGGGCGCGACGAGGACTGCCGACAAAAGCAAAACGGCTGCAAGGGCAAGTTTCGACTTCATGACGCCTCCAGGGTTTGATGCGGTGATCCTACAACGGCGCGCCCGGTTTGGGCGCGACGCTTTGATGTCATCGAGCGAATGTGATCGCCGATAAAAATTTCGTGGCCGCGGGAATAAAATCGATTCGTTGCCTTTTACAGATTCGGGTCACAGGTTCGGCTGCCACTCGACCGGCACGTGCTCGTAGCCATTCGCGGTCTTGACCAGATGGCCGCAAGCCGGGAAGGGGAAGTGGTAGCCGGTCACCAGCATGCGGTCGGCGGCGGCGCGATCGAACAGCTTCTTCCGTGTGGCGACGGCCGCGTCGCCGTCGATGTCGAAGGCCGCCTGCCAATCCGGGTGCCGGGCGAACACCGCGGGATGCTGGGCCGTGTCGCCGAGCACGAGCAGCGATTGGCCTCCGGAATGGACGGCGAACACGGTGTGCCCCGGTGTGTGGCCCGGCGCCGGCAGCGTCGCGACGCCCGACGCGACTTCGGCTCCGGGCTCGAAGCGCGTGATGTTTTTGGCGATGTCGGCAAAAACCCGCCGCTGGTTGCGGAAGGTGAGTTTCAGATCCGCCGCCGCGGCATTCATGTTGGCATCGTCCATCCAGAACTTCCACTCCGCCGCCGGCACCATGATCTCGGCATTGGCGAACACCAGCTCGTTGTCCTTGTCCTTGATGCCGTTGATGTGGTCGGGATGGAAATGCGAGATGACGATGAGATCGATCGCTTTCGGATCGATGCCGGCAGCAAGCAGATTGGCGCGCAACACGCCGGCCGAGGGCGCGATCTGGCCGCCGGTGCCGGTATCGATCAAAACCAGCTTCCGCCCGGTATTGACGATCAGCGTCGTAAACGGCGTCGCCAGCTTGTCGGCGGGCATGAAGGCGTCGGCGAGCGCGGTCTCGACTTCGGCGAACGGGGCGTTGCGGATGAATTTGTCGGTGATCGGGCGATACCAGATGCCGTCATAGAGCGCGGTCAATTCGAACGTGCCGATACGATAGCGGTAGATGCCAGGCGTTTCCTTGCCGGAGGGCGGGGCGGCAGCCAGGCCCGGAGCAAACGGCGCGGCGGCCGTCAGCGCGGTGGAGCCGGCGAGGAGCGTGCGGCGGGTGATATTCGGCATCGTGTGAAGCTCCGGACTTTCAAGCGGCCGGCAGTCGCAGTTCGATCTTCAGGCCAGGCGCGTTATCCAACAGCCTGATGCGGGCGTCATGAAGGCGCGCGACCGCGGCGACGAGACTGAGCCCCAGTCCATTGCCGGGCGTGCATCGCGACCGCTCCAGCCGATAGAAACGTCGGAATACGTGCTGATGCTCGTCGATCGGAATCCCCGGCCCATCGTCAGCGACCGAGATCACGGCGTCGGCGTCGGACCGGGTGAGTTCCACCGTAACCTGTCCGGCTTCGCGGCCGTGCTTGATCGCATTGTCGACCAGGTTGGCAACCGCGTCGAACAGCAAATCCCGGTCGCCGGTGATGACCATCGGCCTGTCACCGGCAACCTTGAGATCGACGTCTTTGTCTTCCGCGGCGGCGTCATAAAGGTCGACCACCGCTTCGCTGACCTCGACCAGATCGACCGAACCGAAGCCCGACGTCCGCGTCGTGGTCTCGATCTGCGAAATACGCGTCAGCGACGAGAACATCCGCAACACGTCGTCGAGGTCGGCCATGGTGTCGGTAATCAGCGCCTGGTCCGCGCCGGGCTCGCGCATGCGGGCGGCGGCGCTCTCCAGCCGTCCGCGGACGCGGGTGAGGGGAGTGCGCAGATCATGCGCGACATTGTCGGTGGCTTGTTTGACTTCCCCCATCAGCACCTCGATGCGGTCGAGCATGGAGTTGAGATTCTCCGCCAGCTGATCCCATTCGTCCCGCGAACCGCATAGCGGCACGCGCTCGCCAAGCCCGGTTTGCAGCCCGCTTTGCATGATCGCGCGGCTGGTGGCGTTGATGGATTCGATACGGCCGACGGTGCGCCGGGTCACGGTGACGCCGGCGACGACCGCCAGCACGAAGATCAGCACCACGACCGAGGCCAGCGCGAAATAAATGTTGCGGGCGAATTGGGCGAAATCGCTCACATTCCTGCCGACCAGCAAATGCGATCCGTCGGGGAGTGTCTCGTATGCGGCGCGCAGCAGCGATTGATCCGCCGCCGCGGGATTGGCGTCGGCTGCGGAAAAGTCGCCGCGGCCTGAACTCCCGGAAAGCGCCGCCGGCCAGCTCTTGAGGTTGCCGGCAATGGCGGCGAACGAGGCGTCGGCCAGCAGATAGAGCCGGTTCTGGATACGGCGGTCGGGGGCAAGCCTGCCGATCGTTGCGACCAGCTCATCGCGTCCGCCGTGCTCGTAAGCGGCGATCAGCACGCCGCGATCGGTATCGATGGCGCGGTCGGACCGGTTGAGCACATACGAGGCGGTCGACGAATAGACAAAGGCGAACAGCCCAATGACGAGCGCACCAAAGCCCGCGATCCAGATGAGCGCGACCTTGAACGTCGAAGAGCGTAACGTCTCAGCAATGAGCACGGATGCAAAACCCTACGCCGCGAACGGTGTGTATCAACGGATAGGCATGGTGGTTGTCGACCTTGCGGCGTACGCGGCCGACATAAACATCGATAATGTTGGTGGTCGGATCAAAATTGAGATTCCAGACATGCTGCAGCAGCATCGCCCGCGGCACTACCTGACCCTGATTGCGCACCAGATATTCGAGCACCTGGAATTCCCGCGGCAACAAATCGATTTCCTCGCCGCTGCGGTTGGCAGTCCGCGACACCAGATCGAGCTCGAGATCGCCGACGCGCAGCACGGTTTCTTTGACCACGGTGGTGCTGCGCCGCGCCAGCGCCTCGACCCGCGCCAGCAACTCGGCAAAGGCGAACGGCTTGACCAGATAATCGTCGCCGCCGCCGCGCAGGCCGCGCACGCGATCGTCGACTTCGCCGAGCGCGCTGATGATCAAAGCCGGCGTATTGATGCCGGCATCGTGCAGTTGCCGGATGATGGCGAGGCCATCGACGCCGGGAAGCATGCGATCGATCGTCAGCACCGCATAGGCGGAGGAAAGCCCGAGATGCAGTCCGTCGTTGCCGTTGAGCGCCAGATCGACCTGATAGCCGCGCGTGCCGAGGAAATCGACCAGCTGTCGGGCCGTTTCCACATCGTCCTCGATAACCAGGATGCGGCGCCGCGTCGCTGACATCGACGGCTTCTCCGACCAAACAAGCAAGTAGCTAGCACAAACTGCTGGTTTGCAAACTGACATATCTGTCAGGAACTGTCGCATTAGTAATTTGAGCGTTTCCGCTCGCTTGGTTATGCCGACCGCAGGGTCCTCTTCGCAGCGGGCGACGAAAATCCGGAGCGGCAATGCGCACGCCTTGGTGCCGACGATCGCCGATCCGGAGGTTCTCAAGGATGGCTGCAAGTCTCTCCTTTCGCCAAGCTCCGATACCCTCGGTGGCAGCCGGACCGACAGCGAAACGGGGCAACGACGTCGCGGCGCGATCACGCAATCGTGCCTCGTCGGATCGGCGACGACATGGGTAAACGCCACGCCGGCGTGACATGGAACGGTGGTCATGAACGCAATTGCCTTGTTGCAAAACGTGCAGGCTTGTTGTCGGTCGCCGATACGCCGGTTCGCCGCGATTTTGGTGCTGGCGCTTTGCTATGGCGCCGGCGTCGAAGCCGCGACGCGGGCGCAGGCCTGGCGCATCGACGAAGCACAGACTTGGATCGGCTTTAAGATCGACGCCGTGGGATTCCCGACCACGCGCGGCCACTTTGCCCATCACAGCGGGCAGGTTCTGATTGATTTCGCCCGGCCGGCGAAAAGCTACACGACCTTCACCGTCGAGTCGGCTTCAGTCGATGTCGGCTCGCCGTCGTTCGACGAGTTCATCAAGAGCGCGGCTCTGCTCGACGCCGAAAGATTTCCGACCATGAGCTTTACGTCGACGCAGGTCGAGAAGATCGCCGCGAACACGGCGCGCGTCACCGGCAATCTCACCATGCTCGGCGTAAGCAAACCGATCACGCTGACGGTTAATGTCGAGACCGATCCGTCGGCGAAGGGGCGGGCGGTGGCGTTCGTGGCCAAGGGCACCATCGTGCGGTCGGATTTCGGCATGAAATTCGGCATCCCGCTGATCGACGACGCGCTCGAAATCACGGTCAAGACCCGCGCGCTCAGCGATGAATAAAGCCGGCGCGGCTTCGCGCGAGATCTGGCCGCTGTCGCTGCGGCTCGCGCACTGGCTCGGCGCGGTTCTGGTGCTGGCGGCACTGGGGCTGGGCGTCGCCATGGTGCAGTTCGTCCATGATCCCGCCGCGCGTTTCGAGCTGACACAGACCCACAAGAGCATCGGCGTCACCATCCTCGCTCTGACGGTCGCGCGGCTCGCTCGCCGCGCCTTCAGTCGGGCGCCCAAAGCCGAGCCGCTTCGCGGCTCGCTCGTGCTCGCCGCCAAGGCAGCGCACATCGCCCTCTATGCGTTGTTGCTGCTGATGCCGCTTTCGGGCTGGCTCATGGTGACGACCACGCCGGTGCGGGTCCCGACGCTGGTCTTCGGGCTGTTAGCGTTGCCCTATCCCTTGGCGCCCGATCTGACGATCTATCGGTTCGCTCACGCCGCGCACGTGGCGCTCGCGATCCTCTTTGCGACGCTGATCGCAATCCACGTCGCGGCCGCGATGGTTCACACCGTGGTGTGGCGTGACCGGACGCTCACGCGCATGTGGTTCAGGCCGACGCTTTAAACGACGGCATCACTAATCATTCTAACTGTGATTTCGGTCACAGGATGCCGGCACGGAAGGCCGCATAAGGAGGGGCAACCTCGGCGGAGGTTTACAAACACCCCCCTCCGCCGAGGCCCCGCAGCCAGGACGCCTTACGGCTTTGGGAGCTTGGGGGCATGCCCTGGCCACAACTGAGTGAAGTGGACAGCCGCGTGTGAAAACGCGGCTGTCTTAGTTTCCATCCGCGATGAATTCCCCCCGCCGATGCGGGAATAAGTGTCCGCGCCAATCATGGCGACGAATGGGCGTGACGCGGTCGTAATCTGGGCAGGGGGGAACCGCGGTGTACGTGCGCCGCACGTGCGCGATCTACCGGGGCATCGGCGCGGCCCCCTGCGCCGAACGGCGTCAATGCCACCAGCGCTGGCAGCGACGAGTGCTGCGCACCGTGCAGCGGCCGAACTGGGCATCGCATCGGGCGAAGCAATATTGCACAAAGGCTTCGCGGTCCGGCCAGTGGATAACGTTGGTCAGGGCGCCGCAGTTTTGGTGGCATTGGTGCTGCTGCGCATCGCAGAATGCCAGGAAAGGACAATAGCCCTGCGCGCTGGCCTCCCCGGCGCCGAACGACAACAGACCGACGACCAGCGCCGTTGCAAAAAATCGCATCGATTTGGCTCCCCACCCGTTCGTCAAGGGACAATAGCATAGCCGAAAAACTCAAGGCAGGAGCTATTCGGGCGCGGCCCCGATCGGCGGCCCGCCGGTTGGCCGGCGCATGAAGCTGATGGTGGCGAAGGCGCCGATCCAGGAGCCGGCGGCGGCAAAGCCCACATAGACCCAATTCTCCGTGTAGTGGATCACGGCGAAGGACGAGAGCAGATACCAGATGCTGCTCCAGGTCGCGGCCGGAATGCGTCGGCGCGCCACGACGGCGGACGTGAACATGACGTAGATGGCATCCGTCGCGGCGGTAGCCAGCACGACGCCGGCGGCGGTCAGCGGATCAATCGCCGATAACATGTGGTGTTTGTCCTGGTTGCGTTATGCCGGGGCTCGTTCCAAGAAGGCACGCTCAATGGCTGCCGCTTGCGGCAACGATTGCACGTTTCGAGAATATGGATCGCGTCGCGGGTTACGGCGAGCGAACCGCGCGGTGGTGAGTAACGGCGACGAGCAGGCTCACTCGGGAAGTCGATTACCTGCTTGTCGCTACCCAGCGGGGCAGCCGGGCGCTTACCATGTGACTGTGGCGTGTTTTGCGCCGGCTGCTTCAGCAGCGACCGCCGACGGACGGGCCATTGACGGCACACGCACCCACGCACCGGTGTTGGTGCCGGTCGGTGTGATGCCCGGAAAGACTGGCTTTAGCCCGCAGCTTAGGCTTCGGTTACTTCTGCGCGACGGTCGTCGGGCCTGCCTCGTCGGCCGTCTTCGGCGCCGGGGCTTCCGGCGCGGCAGTTTCTGTTGCTGCGGCTTCCTGGCTGGGCTGTACCGCGGTGCAACCGTTGTTGTCGCAGGAAACGACGGTTGCGGGCGAGTTATGAGCATGCACGCCCCAGTCACACGCCATGGCTTGATGGGTCGCTGCGGAAAGCGCGAAGGCGGCAAACACGAAGACAATCTTCTTCATGACGAAGGCCCTCATTGGTACCGGCGAGTGACCATAGCACAAAATCGGCGGCAGCCCCAAGCCCGGCATTGATGCGGAGCGCGCATTCCGGTTCCCGCATCTATCCTTCAGCCGTCACTGATATCTTGCTGCCGTCGGACTGAACCTTGATCCTGCCGGGGCTCATGTTTCGATTGTTGGCCGTCAACCACCAGCCGGTCGGCGACTTGTTGCCGCCGTCGACCCTGAACCCTTTTTCCTCCAGCCGCTTTTGTGTACCCCACATATCGGACGCCAGCGATGCCAATTGAGTTTCAAGTTCCTTGAGCCAATCGTCGGCGTTTGCGGCCATTTGCGTTGGTCCTTGTGATGCCGTGATTTGGATTCGGCAGCACAGCTTCACCGCAACATTCGCCAGTGAACTCTACTGACGCATGCACAATGCCAGGGCCGGTCCCGACCCGCCGACGCAGGTCGCGGTTGCGCTCTCGGCGTCGTTGCCGACCTGGATCTTGCCGCCCGGACAGGTCACCGAGACAAGCTTCTCACCTTGCGCGCAGGTGAGTTCGCACCGGGTCTCGCAGGCGGGCGCCGTCAGCGCATGCAGGCCCGCCGTACCGGCAGCGCCGACCGGTCCTTGCGGACCAGCGGGGCCTGCCGGACCAACGCCTCCCGCCGCGCCAGCCGGACCCGGTGGACCGGCGACACCAGGAGGCCCCGGAAGGCCTTGGTTTCCTTGAGGTCCGGGCGGACCCGCCGGTCCGGCCGAACCGGCAGATCCTTGCGGTCCTTGCTGCCCTTGCGGGCCTTCAAAACATCCGGCCAGCGACAAGCCGGCAGCCAATGCGACAATGACAATCGATAAGCGCATCGATTTTTCCCGCTGCAGGTTGGTCAGGTTGGCGTGACGTTAGACACCGGCAAAGACGGCACAAGCGTTCGTGACTAAGCCCTACGCAGCACGACAGCGATGCGGGGGCTAATACCCAAAAGAACGATCATCGGGCAGGATCACCGCCCGAAGGTAAATCGTCAAGCTTGGCATTGGCCGCCCGTGCTGGAACACTCGCCGCACCGCTGCGGTATTCCAGGGTGTGTCCGGCCAGTGCCAACCCGAGGAGAAACCATGTGCCGGTTTCGGCTTTCGCTGCTTTTCGCGCTGGCAGTCTTCGGCGTGGTTGTTTCCGCGTCCGTCGCCAGCGCGCGGGAAGTGCCGGTCTACTGTTATCCGCCGACCATAACGACCGTCGCCCCCGGCGCGACCTTCAATGGCAAGGTATGCAGAGGCTATTGGGGCTGCGTTTGCGAAGTCCAGTTCTGCCCGCAATGCTCGACGTTGCCGTCGCCGCCGCTGTCCTGTTCGCTGACAAATTGTCGGAATCTGCCCCCGCCGCCCGCCGTGAGGTGAAGACAACTTCGGGCGTGTTTGGCTCCAGCGGGTCTCTCGTCGCCGGGTGAGGGCGCGAGACGAAGACCCGCCGGTCGGCGGAGCTATTACGGCTACCGCACGAGCGGCGGCTGGCAGCGAGCTTTAGAAGTCAACCGGTCCGGTCCAATACAATGCGACGAGCCACACCGCGAGGCCGGCTACGCACAGCGCGAAGCTGGCCTGGACCGCCCAGTGATCCTCTCCTGCCGATGGTTTGCGAAGAATTGCCATGGCAGAATTATGGGCCGGTTAGAATCAGAGTTGAGTTGAATCGGAAAACAATTTTAATTGCAACCGCAGGCGGCTGGGAAAATCTGTGTAAAATTTTTCCAAACGTGGAGGTCGGCGGTTAGCGATAGCTCATGGTGACGTGTCCGGTCTGTCTGAGGCCGATCGCGCGTGCCGCAGCCGGTGACAGATCGATATGCCGGCCGCGGACAAACGGACCGCGATCGTTGATCCGCACCGTGACGCAACCGTTGTGGCAGACCTCGACCAGCGTGCCGAACGGCAAGGTGCGGTGCGCCGCCGTCATCGCCGCGCAATTGAGCCGCTCGCCGCTCGCCGTGCGCGACCCGCAAAGCCCGTCGCTTCCGCCATAGATGCTCGCGACTTCGGCATGCCCGATGCCGGTGACGGCGAGACATAACGTTGTTGAAATAACTGACACTGCGAAGCAGCGTTTCGCAAAACCACATTCCACCATGATTCCCCCGTCGACCCCAGCCGACGAGGGCAAGCATGCCGCTTAAAATTTGATGTAAATGTGGAATGACGATTAGCTTGTTCCGATTTTTGCTCGCGATGGAACTTGTTCGAATCGATGGAACTGTTTCTGAAAAACCGCGCCGCGACGCTGGAGTGACGCATCTACTGGCAATATTTACGCTTCGTTAACGAAGGCGATCTAAGCAGGGCGAAATGGTGGCATGCGGTTTTTGAAGACGACACCTCTTTATGCTTCTGCCCCTGGCGCACATGCTGATCATCCTCGTTGCCGGCGCGGCCAGCCTCTACCTGATGCACGTGTTTGCACGATAAGATCGTCTTGGATGCTGGCTAAGGCCGGGCCGAACGGCTCGATCAACGTCGGGTCGTCTTCGGGAGCGCGGGAACCGTTCACGCGCTGCGACGCCGGCCAGCGCTATAGATTGTGCGGCGGCTGGTCGAGCGTCAGCCGATAGAGCGCGACTATCTCGCCCCGGTCATCTTGACGGTGAAGCGGCCGCACACCGGCTCTTTGGCTCCGGGGTTTTTATGCCCCGCCGTACTTTGCCCGACTGTGGCCGATGCGCCACGCTCTTCAACAAAGTCGATGTAGTTGGAAGAAAGCGCTTTGCCGCCACAAAAAACGGCTTCATGCAGATGTTCGGGGGAGCGCAATTGTGGGGAACACGATGTTTCGATCGACGAAGCTTCGGTTCGCACTGATTGCCTTGTGTGCGGTGGTCGCAGTCTCGCTGACCGCCGCCTCCGCAGGGGCATTCAGTCAGGAGAATGGTGGAACTGGCGGGAGCGGCAATTCGACGTTTGCTGATCCAGACGAGCAGGTCAACATTTTCGGCTTCGGTCAGGGTGCACAACCATTCGGTTCGAATGGTTCGGTGCAGTTCGGCGCCCAACAGCGCCAGCTAACCCCATTTAAGCACTTTCAGAGCGACGGCCTTGGTTCGCCGCCGGACCCGCTTTCTCGCCCGAGCAACTGAAATCCGTACCTCGATTTTGAGGCGCCGGCCGCACCATCTCCGGCAGCTTGGCGCTGTTCGCTGCCATGCGCCGGGCTTCGTCGCGGGTCAGCACGTTTCGCCGCCGCCCTCGAAGCCTATAGGCCTATTGCTGCTTGCCTTTGGCAGGACGAACATCGCCCCATGGATCGGCGGACGATTTCTTGTCGGGGATTTTATGCATGGCCGCGTCATACGCTTTGTCGGCCGCCCTTTGCCGGTCGATCTGCTCTTGAGACGGTGGTGGTCCTTTCGGGTTGAACGGCACGCTCAAATTCGACTGGGCGGCAGCGGCGCCGGTGACCAAAAGGACGATCGCGCCAGTGCAGACTAGTCTCCGCAGCATTGCTTGCTCCAAGCCATTCGATGCCCCCGTTCGGCGGCGCAGAATACCGCAAATTCCATTGGCGCAATATTGGAGGCCCTGCAGCGGCAGGCCAAGCGGCGCGCGACGAAGACGTCGCTCGCGTCGGCGCCTGATTTTATTGGTGCCGGGTGAGAGGATTGAACTCCCGACCAACGGTTTACAAAACCGCTGCTCTACCGCTGAGCTAACCCGGCTAATCTAAGGATTTAGGCTGGAATCATAACGGAATTGCCGCCGGATTGCCACCCGGCGGCTCGGCGCGCGACTGGTGATTCGTCGTTTCTCCACATCCCGCGACGAGAGCAGTTGGTGCCGGGAGCATTTGGAGAAGGTGCGAAGTGGCGCAGGCGAGGCGCCGCCGATCGTGACAAAATTATTTCAACACCGTCGGAACTATTGTGGAGAGGTCGAATTAACCGCGTGGTGCCCACCGGATAACGACCAACAAACAGCACGGGGGCGGGGTATCCGGTGACCGGGGGACTTCAACGCATCCACACTGAACGAGGCAATTCAACACATCGAAACTGAATATGGAACCGCCGCGCAAGAACGCGACGGTGACCAGCAGAGTTGTGGCTGGGCCATGCCCCCAAGCTCCCAAAGCCGCAAGGCGTCCTGGCCACATCGGGCCTCGGCGTTGATCGCGCCGAGGCCCACCTTTCTTCGCAGCTTTCTCGCGCGGTTGAAATACCGTGCAGACGGACATAGCGTCGCTACCAGCCGTTGCCGATTTGGCGCGGCGAATTGCGGTTGCCTGCGCTGCCGGAATTTCGGAAACTATCGGCGAACTCCGTCAAACGCGCATCGGCGCGTCGCACCAGATCAGATGTGGAGGAATTGCGCATGACGCCGCTTTCCGCGTTCGCCCGCATCCTTTTCGTCGCCGCCTTGATCGGCGCGCCGGTCATCGCGCTCGGACAAACGGCGGCGCCGCCCAAAGCCGCCGTCTATATCATCAGCCCCAAGGATGGCGACGCCGTCACCAGTCCGTTCAAGGTGCAGTTCGGCCTCACCGGCATGGGCGTTGCACCGGCCGGCGTCGACAAACCGAATACCGGTCACCACCATCTGATCATCGACACGACATTGTCGCCGGCGGAATTGAAGGAGCCGATCGCCAGCGATGCCAAGCATCTGCATTTTGGCGGCGGACAGACCGAAGCCATGGTGACCTTGCCGCCCGGCCGGCACACGTTGCAGCTCGTGCTCGGCGACTGGTCGCACGTGCCGTTCGATCCGCCGATCATGTCGCCGGTCATCACCGTCACCGTGAAATGAACGGAACGCCGGCGCTGCGCGGTTCGTCCGACCCGGATCGCGCGGCCCGATAGGCGCTTGCGAATAAGCGCCTCGAGCAACCGCATGCTTCCTTCGCTATTCGCTTCGGAAGAGAAAGTGCAAGCGTGGCGAGTCTCGCACGCGGCGGGCTATGGCGCCGCCGTCGGCGCGCTCGCGGCCGTGTTCAAAATATTCGGCCCGTTGCACGCAAGCTGGTTCGGGGCAACGCCGATCTGGGACATCGCCGCCGCCGTGTTCGGCTTTGCGCTGCTTTGCGCCGGCGCGGCGCTGTTGCGCAACGCCGTCGCACGACGCCTGATTTGGCCCAACTTGAGATAAGGCCGGCGGGCCGGCGTTTCTTGTCGCGGCAAATCTCGTGTGCTTCTCTGGTGTGTGATGCCTGCCAAAACCGGGATGAAAGCGCATGCGGGATGCTGACGTGATTGTGGTCGGCGCCGGCTCTGCCGGCGCCACGCTCGCGGCGCGGCTATCGGAAGACGGCTCGCGCCGGGTGCTGCTGATCGAAGCCGGCCGCGACACCGCGCCCGGCGCGGTGCCGGCCGACATCCGCAATATCTTTCCGGCAGCCTATATCAATCGCAATTATTTCTGGCCGGGCCTCACCACGAGCTATCGCCAGGACGAAGCGCCGATCCCGTTCTTGCAGCCGCGCGTCATGGGCGGCGGCTCGAGCGTCATGGGCATGATCGCACTGCGCGGCGTGCCGACCGACTATGACGGCTGGGAGCGCGCCGGCGCCAGCAATTGGGGCTGGCGCGACGTATTGCCGACCTTCCAGGCCATCACCGACGATCTCGACGAACCGGCGCCGAACCGCAATGTGCGTGGGCCGAACATGGTGCGGCGATTGCCGCGCCAGAGCTGGCCGCTTTACATGCGCCACCTGGAGAAGGCGGCGACGGCGCGCGGCGCGGCCTTGCACCAAAATATCTACCAGACTGACGAGGACGGCTTCTTTCCGACGCCGCTCAGTCAGGACCACGAGCGCGCGACCAGCGCACGATGCTATCTCACCGCCCAGGTGCGGGCGCGCGAAAACCTCGAGATCATGTGCGACACGAAGGTGTTGCGCGTCGCATTCGACGGCACGCGGGTCGCCGGCGTTGTTGTCGAACGCGGGGCGCAAACGCAAACCATTGCCGCCAGCGAAGTGGTGGTGTCGGCAGGCGGCATTCACTCGCCGGTTCTGTTGCTGCGCTCCGGCATCGGGCCGGCGGAAGATCTGAGCAGGCTCGGCATCGCTGTGGTCGCCGACCGGCGCGGCGTCGGCCGCAACTATCAAAATCATCCGCAACTGCACTTCGCCATGACGCTCAAGCCGGGCGGGCGCATGCCGACGTCGGCGCAGCATTACATCATGACCAGCCAGCGGTTTTCGTCGGGCCTGGAGGGCTCAAGCCGCGGCGACCTGTTTCACTATTACACCGGCCGCGTCAGCACGCGGTCGTTCGGTCCGCGCATGGCGATGGTGGCTGCTTGTCTGTACACGCCGCTGTCGCGCGGCTTCGTCAAGTTGCGCTCGGCCGATCCGAGCGCACCGCCGCAGGTCGAGCAACGGCTCCTGTCGGATCCGCTCGACGCCAAGCGCATGGTCATGTCGGTTCGCCACGCCGAGCGGCTGTTGCTCGATCCGGCGGTGCGCCAATGTTTTGAGGAAATCTATCTGATGCCGCGCGTGGCGCCGCTCAAGCTGATCAACGACGTCGGACTTTCGGGCGTTGCCAAGGCGATCGGCGCAATGGCGGTGCTGTCGGCGCCGGCGCGGCTGCGCCGCGCCATGATCGGGGCCGCGATCAAGCCCGGGCGGCTGATTGCCGACGAGAAGTCCACCTATCCGATTTCGGACGACGACATCCTGGACGCGACTGGCGCCAGCTTCCATCCGGCCTCGACCTGCGCCATCGGCGCCGCCGACGATCCGATGGCCGTGGTCGATCCGTCGTGCCGCGTCTACGGCGTCGAAGGTCTGCGGGTCGCCGACGCCTCGGTCATGCCTGCCATCGTCAGCGCCAACACCAACACGCCGACCATCATGATCGCGGAGCGGGTCGCCGAATTCATGCGGCGGCCGCAATAACCGCGCCGTCCGGCGGGTTATATTCACAGGGTTAAATCCCCACATAGCCAGAACCAAACGTGACCAAGCGAGACTTTCATGTCCGATTGCCTTCACTGCGATATCAACGACATTGTGCAGAAGCACATCGAGAAAACCGATACTCCGGACGTTGCCGATCTGGTCGCACGGATCGCCGAGAGCTTGGCTGACACGATCCTCAATTTCGTGCCGGAAGAAGATCAGGCCAACGTGCTGGCGCACTCGGTGGCGCATCTCGGCGAGATGTTCCTGCAAAAAGGCGGCGCCGCCGAAGGCGATACCACGCACTAGGTTAGCGCGTTGACAATCTGCTCTCGAATTACTCAACCCCCGGCGTAATGGAGGAACATTATGGATACCATCAAGCCGCTGTTCACCGCCACTGCCACGGCTACCGGTGGCCGCAACGGCCACACCGAGTCGAGCGACGGGATTGTGCATGCTGACCTTTCGGTGCCGAAAGCGATGGGTGGGCCCGGCAAGCCCGGAACGGCAACGCCCGAGCATTTGTTCGCGGCCGGCTACGCCGCCTGCTTTGGCGGCGCGCTGGATTTTGTCGGCAAACAGCACAAGAAGGACGCCAGCAACGCCAGCATCACCGCCGATGTGTCGATCGGGCCGCGTGACGGCGGCGGCTTCGGACTGGCGGTCAAGCTGCACGTCGTCGATCCGAGCTTGCCGCAATCCGAATTGGCGGCGCTCGCCAAGGAAGCGCACGAGAAAATCTGTCCGTACTCGCACGCCACGCGCGGCAATGTCGACGTGCAACTCGATGTGAAGGGCGCCTGACGTCGCCTGGCGCTCGAGCCGAGCGGGTAGGGGCGAAAAAGAAACGGGACGGCCGCGAGGCCGTCCCGCTTTGTTTGTTTGTTCTGCGTCAGATCTTGGTGATGTCGCGGTCCTTCGTCTCGGGCAGGAAGATCAGCCCGACGACGAAGCTCATCGCCGCGACACCGATCGGATACCACAAGCCCGAATAGATGTTGCCGGTCGCCGCGACGATGGCGAACACGGTTGCCGGCAGGAAGCCGCCGAACCAGCCGTTGCCGATATGGTAGGGCAGCGACATGCCGCTATAGCGGATGCGGGTCGGGAACAGCTCGACGAGCCACGCCGCGATCGGCCCGTACACCATGGTCACGTAAACGACGAGGATCACGAGCAGGATCACCGTCATCACGTAGTTGATGTCGTTCGGATCGGCGCCTGCCGGATAGCCGTGCGCCTTGATGGCGGCGGCGATCTGCTTGGCCGCGTCGGGCGCGTCGCCGGCGATCGTGGCGTCGCCGATCTTGACGCTGGCAACAGTGCCCGCCGGCGCGACGACGTTCTCGTAGTTCACCGACAGTTTGACCAGCTCGGCCTTGATGACGTCGCAGGCCGTGGTGAATTTCTCGGTGCCGGTCGCCTTGAACTGGAACGAGCACTTGGCCGGATCGGCGGTCACCGTCACCGGCGCCGCCGCCAGCGCGTGTTCGAGCTTCGGATTGGAGAAGTGGGTGATGCCCTGGAAGATGGGAAAATAAGTCACGACCGCGAGCGCAAAGCCTGCGAGCATGATCGGCTTGCGCCCGATCTTATCCGACAGCCACCCGAACAGAATGAAGCACGGCGTGCCGATAGCGAGTGCGATCGCAAGCATGATCTGCGCGGTGACTCCCGTGACCTTCAAGGTCTGTGTCAGGAAGAACAGCGCGTAGAACTGCCCACCGTACCACACCACCGCCTCGCCGGCGGTGGCGCCGAACAGCGCGGCGATTGCAACCTTGAGGTTGCTCCACTGACCGAAGGCCTCCGTCAGCGGCCGCTTCGATTGCGTGCCCTCCTCAACCATCTGCTTGAACAGCGGCGACTCGTTAAGCTTGAGCCGGATCCAGATCGAGACTGCCAGCAAGATTGCCGAGAACAGGAATGGGATCCGCCAGCCCCAGCTGCTGAACGCGTCCTCGCCCATGCTGGTGCGAATACCGAGGATCAGGAGAAGCGCAAGGAAGAGCCCGAGCGTAGCCGTGGTTTGTATCCACGACGTGTAGAAGCCGCGCTTGTTCTGCGGTGCGTGCTCGGCAACGTAAGTCGCCGCGCCGCCGTATTCGCCACCGAGCGCAAGGCCTTGCACGAGGCGCAGCGCGATCAACAGCACCGGCGCCATGATGCCCCAGGTGGCGAAACCCGGTATCACGCCGATAAAGAAGGTCCCGAGACCCATCAGGGTCATGGTAACGAGGAAGGTGTATTTGCGGCCGATCGTGTCGCCGAGCCGGCCAAAGATCAGCGCGCCGAACGGACGCACCGCGAAGCCGGCAGCGAAGGCGAGCAACGCAAAAATGAAGCCGACATTTGCCGGAACGTTGGAGAAAAAGTACTTCGCCAGAAACGCCCCGAGCGTCCCGTAGATGTAAAAGTCATACCACTCGAATACGGTCCCCAGTGAAGACGCGAAGATCACGAGCCGCTGTTCGCTCGTCATGCCCCCCGTCTGCGGTGCGTTAATCGCCATAGTCGTCATCGACGTTTCTCCCCATATCGCTCTGCGCTGGCTGCCAAATACGTTCGCGGCCAGACGCAAGCAGCTCTGCAATATAGGCTAAAGGGGCATAGCGCCGCTGTCTCTCAGCCAGAGGTCGTACGCCGAAAGTCGGGTGTGGATTTTTCTGTCGGCCAGCCGGTTTGGGAAAAGCCCGGCGTTGCGAGCATGGGCTTCGCATCGGTCGGGGGCCGTTTTGTAAGCATCTGATTAATCTTACCAACTAATTCACCACTGAATTGCGGCGGGTTTAAACCAGTTTGTTGGGCGCTCGCCGCCTAGATTTCGGCCGCCAAACACAGGATTTCCATGCGTTTTGTGTACGCGGCCCTGCTCGTCGCCGTAACGCCTTCGGCTGTGCTTGCTCAGCAAGGCCCGGTCATCGTCATCCCCGGCAGGCCGGACGTGCCGATATTCGAGAATGGCGTCAACGTCACCTGGTCCGTGGTCGAGGGCGAATTCGGCCTTGATCGGCCGGGACAAGTGACGCCGACCGTGATCTATCGGCTGCCGCCGCCGGTTATCACCGCCTATCTCGGCGCTGCTGCTTATGAGCCAGGCTATTTCCCGAGGGACGGAAGGAAGCCGGGCTACGGCCGCCTCGAAATCAACCCGCCGCCTAATCGCCGGTTGCCGCCTCCGGCGCAAAGCTATCACCGCTCCTGGTCGAGCGAGTCAGCGCCGACGCCGGCCGACCTTCCAAACCCCAACCAGACCCCGATGGTCATCTCGCCGTACATATCGCCGAACATCGGCCCGGGTTTTTGGGGCGGTCGCGGCCCAGGCGGTGGACCAGGCGGTGGGCCGGGCATCGGGCCGGGCGGCGGTCACAGATAGCGACATCGTGCAGAACATGCGCGCCAAGTTTCTTGTCGGTCTCCTGATGGGAGCAAATTCGTAGAGGAGTGAGGAGTATCATGTCGGTTTATCGAACCATTCTGGCGGCGTGCGCTATCGCGTGCGCCACCGTCTTCACCTCGGCGGCCTTCGCGCAATGCGGCGGCTGCGGCGCGGTTGCGGTGGTGCCGGTTCAACCGGTCCTGGTGCAGCCGGTCGTCGAAGTTCAGCCCATCGTTGTTGAGCCGGCGGTAGTGCCAGTAGTGCCGGTTGCGCCCGCGCCGATCGGTGTCAGCTGTTGGGATACCAACGGCTACTGCGGTGGTGGCTGCGGCGGTGGCTGTGGTGGCTGCGGTGGTGGTGGCTGCGGCGGCTTCGGTGGCTTTGGTGGTTTCGGTGGAAATGGCGGCTTCGGAGGCTTCGGCGGCGGCGGTTGCGGCGGCGGTGGCTGTGGCGGCTGCGGCGGATGCAGTTCGACCTTCGGCTATCATCCGGTCGCTCCCGCGCCGCTCTATGTGGTCAACCAAGGCCCAGAATATTCCGGCCCGGGACTGACGGTTCCGTTCGGCACCTATTCGCCGGCGACGAACGTCGCGACGCCTGGCGCGTATCCGTACGTGGCGGGCCGCGGCTATGGCTACGGCCCTCGTTATCCGCGTCCCTATTATGGATCGCGCTACACGTACACGGGTCACTATTGGGGAAATCCGTCTCGCAATTATCCGCGCCGCTGGCGTGGCTGAGTGAAACAAAATCAGTGAAGGCCCGCGTCTTGCGCGGGCCTTTTCGCTACGGCACGACGGCCCGGCTGGCGATGTAGAGCGAGAGCGCCGCGGCATTTGACACGTTGAGACTTTTGATCGTGCCGGGAAGCGCGAGGCGGGCGAGCCGGTCGCAGACCGCGCGCGTGCCTTGCCGCAAGCCCTTGCCTTCGGCGCCGAGCACCAGCGCCAACGGTGACGCAAGCTCGAGCGCGGAAAGATCTTGCGACGCCTCGCTGTCCAAGCCGACGACCAGGAAGCCTTGCGCTTTCATCTCAGTCAGCGCGCGCGCCAGATTTTGCACGATCACGATCGGCACCCATTCGAGTGCGCCGGACGCCGATTTCGCCAGCACGCCGGTCGCTTCCGGGCTGTGACGCGCCGTGGTGACGATGGCGGCAACAGCGAACGCTGCCGCGGTGCGCAAGATCGCACCGACATTGTGCGGGTCGGTGATCTGATCGAGCACCAGCACGATACCGGCCGCGGCCAGGTCGGCAAGCGCGGGTGAGGGGAGCGGATCGGCCTCGGCGAGCAAGCCCTGATGCACCGCGTCGGGCGTTAGCCGCGCGGCGATGGCGTCCGGCCGCACCAATTCCGGCTCGACCGGCAGCTTGATGCCATCGTCGGCCAAACGCCGCAGCGCATTCTCGGTCGCCAGTATTTTCCGAATACGCCGCGCCGGATTGGCGAGCGCGGCTGTCACCGTGTGCCAGCCATACAGGACAACGCCGTCATCGTCGCCGCCCGGCGCCCGGCGAAACCGCGCGCGTGGCGGCCGCCCGCGCAGCGGCTTGTTGCGGCGGAAGGCTTGTGTGCGCGCGTTCTTCACCATTGGGGCTCGACAAGGAAAGGCTTGGACCACATCGGCGCACCCATAGCGCGCACCGACTTGAGCGCCAAGGTCGAGGTGGCTCGGCCATCACGCTTGGGGGACATCGTGGCCAGGTGCCCCTCGGGACGCCGGTTGACACTGTGTCCGGCCGACATGATAAACAGCCGCCACGGAATTCCCGTCTCGACGGGCAATCACCGTTCCTCACGTCATCCGAAAGCTCAAGCGCAACGTGCGGAGGAGTGTCCCGAGTGGCAAAGGGGGCGGACTGTAAATCCGCTGGCTTACGCCTTCGTAGGTTCGAGTCCTACCTCCTCCACCACGCTTCGTCTGTATGGCGATGGTGATGAAATCCTTAGCCGTCGTCACAGCACTGACGTTAGCCGTCGGAATGCCGCTTGCGGCGGATGCCATTAGGTTGGATTTACCTGCCGCCGTCCGGAACGAGATCAACGTAACCACAGATTCCAGTCCGGGCTGGATACCGACAGCCGAACAGCGGCAACGTGCGCTGAAGACCGTCCGAATGTTTCTCGATGCCGTCGAAGGCGGTCGTTATGCGGAAGCTTACGGGCTGCAAAACGAGCTCATCAAGCGCAATCAAACGCCGGCGCAATTTACCCAAGACGCCCAAAAATTCACTGTGCTGGCCGGGCCGGTAAAGTTGTGGACGGTGTTGAAAGTCACTTGGACCAAGGACCCCGCTCAGGCGCCGCTTCCGGGGATCTATGCCGCCATCGATCTCGCCGGCCAGTTCGCCAATGTGGATCGCGATTGCGGCTACATGGTGCTGTATCAACGATCCGCGGATACCGATTTCACGATCATGCGCCGGGAGAACAATTACCTCGACAATGCGACCGTGCGCGATATTGAGCAGAAACAATCGAAAGCGGCGGTAGCGAAAGTATGGGGACAGTTAGCTCGTCATTGTCCCAACTATGTCTCTTTACCGCGTAGGCAATAGCCTCGACATTCGGGGCACCACGAAGAAAATTGAGCCCGGCCGGGGCGTAAGGCGGGCCGCTCGCCGTCCGCTTCGCCACAGGTAAAAAACACATTCATACAAGAAAGCGATCCGCCTGCGACGGCTCGGGAAGGTAGCAAGTCTCGCGCGCGCCGAACCATTGCAGGCGATGCCGCGCGACGAAATTGTAAACGCCGTCCCGCAGCGACAATGGAACAATCCGGCCGAGGGCCGCCAGCGCCGGCCACGGCGCGCCAAGCCCGGCGAAAATGCGGAGCGACGCTTCGGATCGCAGGAATGCTTTACCGTCTTCTAACAAGACGTAAGTCTCGTAACCAATTGGATCGAGACCGAAGTGATTATAGAGCGCGGTTCCCAATTGGGATTGTGCGGCCAGCAGCCGGAACCGGCCGGTGCGATCGGTTCGTAAAATAAATCGGGCGAACCATGAGCACAGCACGCACTTGCCGTCGAAAATGATAATGGGCCGGTCGTCGGCGAAAGCGGGCACCGCCGGGTCGGTTCGATAAGCGTAAGGCACGCGTTGCACGGCAGCGCTCCCGTTGGCGGCCTCGATGCGGCACAAAGACAAAGATAGAGCGTTCGTTCGGTGAACAGAACGTCAAAGAATCCCCTGCAAATCAACGCTTAATCACACCTCCACCACGACGAATAAACCCTATTTTTAGTGTGTTATTTAAGCTGATCTTAGACCGTGTGGAGGTACGGTGACGCCAATGACGGGAAACAGGGCCCGTCAACGACAACGAATAAAACTACAGAAAGGGCGTCACGATGAAAGCCGTCGCCAAGACGGTCGAACCCGCTGAGCGTGAAGCGCGTTTCGACCACATCCGGCCGCATTATCTTGAGGCGCTCACCTTGGTCGAGCGTCTGCATCGTCGTCTCCTCGACGTCATCAAGGACGAATTCGACCGCCGCGGCCGCGCCGACATCAACTCGGTGCAGGCGCTGCTGCTCTATAACATCGGCGACAAGGAGCTGACCGCCGGAGAGCTGCGCACCCGCGGCTATTATCTCGGCTCCAACGTCTCCTACAATCTCAAGAAGCTGGTCGAGATGGGCTTCCTCGACCATCAGCGTTCGCGCGTCGACCGGCGCTCGGTGCGCATCAAGCTGACCGAGAAGGGCCGCGAGGTGCGCGACACCGTCGACGCGCTCTATCAGAAGCATGTGCGTACGGTCGAGCAGGTCGGCGGCATCAATGCCGACGAGTTCGGCGCCCTCAACAAGGCGCTGCACCGGCTCGAGCGCTTCTGGACCGACCAGATTCTCTATCGGCTCTAATCGGCTCCAGCCTAAAGGTCCGCATCAGGCTCAAGTCTTCAGGCTCAAGTCTTCCCGCCGTACTGGCGAAGCCTAGAACCCCGGCGCAAAACGCCGGGGTCTTTTTTTGCAGACGACGGAGAACGGAGAACGGAGGGACGGACGACGGAGAAACGCGTCGATCTGTCCTCCATGGTCCCTAGTCTGTCGCCCCTTTGGTTCGGTCACGCCCCATGTTATGCCCCGCTCCGGCCCATTTCGGCCTTCATGCTGTGTTGGGTGGATAGTGGTGGACGTTCCATGAATGAAACTTTTCGTCGAGACGGTGCGCGGACCGACCGCCGCGGCTTCCTGCGGCGGCTGGCGGGTGCGACCACGCTCGTCGCGGCCGGATTATCGGCGCGGGCGTCGTTCGCCGAAGATGCGGCGCTCGATGCGCTGATCGGTGACGCCCAGCGCGGATCGTTCGGACAGCATTTCGACGAAGCCTCACGCACCATCCACATGCCGAAGGCGTCGGAGCCGACCGTCTCGACGGCGACGGCGCAGACCACCGAGCAGGCGGTCGAGCGTTATGAGGCGGTCGTCAATCGCGGCGGCTGGCCGCAAATTCCGGGCGTCAGCGTGCTCCGCCTCGGCGACCGCCATCCGAGCGTGACGCCGCTGCGCGCGCGCCTGGCTGCATCCGGCGACATCGATCCGAATGCCGTCGGTAACGATGTGTACGATTCCTACGTCGAGGGTGCGGTACGGCGCTTTCAGGCGCGCCACGGCATCACCGTCGACGGCGTCATCCGCGCCGAGACGCTGGCCGCGCTCAACGTGCCGGCGCCGGTGCGGCTGGCGCAGCTCAAGGTCAACGTCACGCGGCTGCGGGCGCTCGGCGCCGATCTCGGCCTGCGTTACGTGCTGGCGAATATTCCGGCCGCGCGGATCGAGGCGATCGAGAACGGCGTCGCCGTATCGCGCCATACCGCCGTGGTCGGTAAGCCGGACCGGGCGTCGCCGGAGATCAACAGCAAGATCGTTCAGATCAACTTCAATCCGTATTGGACGGTGCCGCCTTCGATCGTGCAGAAGGATTTGATCCCGAAAATGCAGGATCAGCCGGACTATCTCACCAAGAACCACATCCGCATTTTCGACGGCCGCCAGCACGAGCTGGAACCGTCGCAGATCAATTGGTACTCGCAAGACGCGACGCACTACTCGTTCAAGCAGGATCCCGGCAGCACCAATTCGCTCGGCTCGATCCGCATCAATTTCCCCAGTCAATACGGCGTCTACATGCACGATACGCCGCTGAAGAATCTCTTTGGCGAGGATTTCCGCTTCCACTCGTCGGGCTGCATGCGCGTGCAGAATGTGCGGCAGCTGGTGGCCTGGCTCCTGGAAGGCACCAAAGGCTGGTCGCTCGAGGACATCGACCGCGTCATCAAATCCGGCGAGCGCAAGGACGCGCAATTGACCAAGCCCGTGCCGCTGCACTGGGTCTATGTCACCGCCTGGCAAGGCGCCGACGGCGTGGTGCAGTTCCGCGAGGATATTTACGGCAAGGACGGGCTCCCCGGAGCGCAGGCCGCGACGGGCAATTAGCAAAGTTCGTAGCCCGGATTGAGCGCAGCGAAATCCGGGGCCTTCGCAGCGTGCATGTTTCCCCGCGTTTCGCTTCGCTTGAGCGGGGCTACCGCAACCTAATTCCCCAAATGTAGCGGGTTTCCCCCGGAAACCCTCCCAACACTTGCGCCGATCCGCCGGTATGCTATCGGCGAGGGAACGGCCGGCCGGCGGACGGCTTCCACGACAAAACAGCAGGCAGATCAGCTCATGTCGGTCCCTCATGGTGCGAAGGTCACGGAGGAGGGCTTCTTCTCCGCCGTGCTGGGCGAAAGCGATCCGGAAATTGCCGAGGCGATCGGCCTCGAACTCGGCCGGCAGCGCCATGAGATCGAGCTGATCGCATCGGAAAATATCGTCAGCCGTGCCGTCCTTGAGGCGCAAGGCTCCGTGCTGACCAACAAGTATGCCGAAGGGCTGCCGGGCAAGCGCTATTACGGCGGCTGCCAGTATGTCGACATCGTCGAGCGGCTGGCGATCGAGCGGGTGACCAAGCTGTTCGGCTGTGCGTTCGCCAATGTGCAGCCGCATTCCGGCGCCTCGGCTAATGCCGAAGTGTTCATGGCGCTGATGCAGCCGGGCGACACCTTCATGGGGCTCAATCTCGCCGCCGGCGGCCATCTCACCCACGGCTCGCCGGTCAATCTGTCGGGGCGCTGGTTCAAGCCGGTGCCCTACGGCGTGCGGCGCGACGACCACCTCATCGACATGGAGGAAGTCGAGCGATTGGCGAAGGAGCATCGGCCGAAGGTGATCATCACCGGCGCCTCGGCTTATTCGCGCATCATCGATTTCCGCCGCTTCCGCGAGATCGCCGACGAGGTCGGCGCCTATCTCATGGTCGACATGGCGCACTTCGCCGGACTGGTGGCCGGCGGCGTGCATCCGAGTCCGTTTCCGCATGCGCATGTGGTCACCACCACGACCCACAAAACGTTGCGCGGACCGCGCGGCGGCACCATCCTCGCCAACGACGAGGAGATCGCCAAGAAGCTCAACTCGGCGGTATTTCCGGGCATGCAGGGCGGGCCGCTGATGCATGTTATCGCGGCGAAGGCCGTGGCCTTTGGCGAGGCGCTGCATCCGTCGTTCAAGCTTTACACGAGGAACGTGGTCGAGAACGCCAGGGCGCTGGCGGAAACGCTGAAATCTTGCGGTCTCGATATCATTTCCGGCGGCACCGACACGCACCTGATGCTGGTCGATCTGCGCAAGAAGCGCCTGACCGGCAAGGTGGCCGAATTGGCGCTCGGGCGCGCCCATATCACTTGCAACAAGAACGGCATTCCGTTCGATCCGGAAAAGCCCTTTGTCACGTCGGGCATACGGGTCGGCACACCCGCCTGCACCACGCGCGGCTTTGGCATCGCCGAATTCCGCCAGGTCGGCGCGATGATCGCCGAAGTGCTCGACGCACTGTCGCAGAAAGCCGCCGAGGAAGACGCGGTGGCGGAGGGGAGCGTGCGTGACAAGGTCAAGCGCCTGGTCGACCGCTTCCCGATCTACGAGGGCTAGGGGCGAGGCATGCGTTGTCCGAGCTGCGGCAGCCTCGATACGCAAGTCAAGGATTCGCGGCCGACCGAGGACTCCTCCGTCATTCGCCGCCGCCGCGTCTGCCTGTCATGCAATTTCCGCTTCACCACCTTCGAGCGGGTGCAGTTGCGCGAACTGATCGTGATCAAGCGCAACGGCCGGCGTGTCCCTTTCGACCGCGACAAGCTCCTGCGCTCGGTGCAGATCGCGCTGCGCAAGCGGCCGGTCGAGCCGGAGCGGGTCGACCAGATGGTCTCGAAGATCGTGCGCGAGCTCGAGAGCCAGGGCGAAAGCGAGGTTTCGTCGGAAACTATCGGCGAAACAGTGATGGCCTATCTGCGCGACCTCGACGATGTCGCTTATGTCCGCTTCGCTTCGGTCTATCGCAATTTCCGCGAAGCCAAGGATTTCGAGACGGCGCTTGCCGAATTGTCGGCAGATGAGACTGCGGACATCGCTGCGCCGTTGCGCAAATGAGGCTGGTCCGCGAGACCGGCGAGCCGACCGTGAGCGTAATCTCTGCCATGCGCCTTCAAGAGCCCGCCGCCGCGCAGGATTTGCGCTTCATGTCGCTCGCGCTCTCCTTGGGCCGTCGCGGGCTTGGGCGCACCCGGCCGAATCCGGCCGTCGGCGCGGTCGTCGTCAGAAGCGGGGTCATTGTCGGCCGCGGCTGGACGCAGCCTGGCGGGCGGCCGCATGCCGAGATCGAAGCCCTCCGCCGCGCCGGCGCGACGGCCCGCGGCGCGACGCTTTACGTCACGCTCGAGCCTTGCTCGCATCACGGCAAATCGCCACCCTGCGCCGATGCCATCATTGCCGCTGGCATCGCCCGCGTGGTCTCCGCACTGGAAGACCCGAATCCGAAGGTCGCCGGCTCAGGCCATGCGCGGCTGCGCGCCGTGGGCATTGCCGTTGATGTCGGCGTCGGCGCTGCCGAGGCGCGGCGCGACCACGCCGGCCACATCCGGCGGATGCGCGACGGACGCCCGCAGGTCATGCTCAAGCTTGCGGTCTCGGCCGACGGCAAGGCCGGTGCGGCCGGCCGCCAGCCGCTGGCGATCACCGGCGAGCGGGTGCGCGATCACGTCCATCTCCTGCGCGCCCGCAGCGATGCGATCATGATCGGCATCGGCACCGCGCTCGCCGACGATCCGCTGCTGACCTGCCGGCTCCCCGGCATGGAGCGCTATTCGCCGGTGCGGATCGTGCTCGACAGCACGCTGCGGCTGCCGCTCGGCTCGCGGCTCGTTCGTACGGTGCGCGAGACGCCAGTGTGGGTGTTCAGCGAGGCCCACGGCGCGGGCGCACAGGGCGATGCGCTGGAGGCTGCCGGCGTGGGGATATTCCGCGCGCCCGGCCGAGCCGGCCGCCTCGATCTGTCCGCGGTGCTCAAGCTCCTGGCCGAGCGGGGCATCACCCGGCTGATGGTCGAGGGCGGACCGACGCTGGCTGCGGCCTTCGTCACCGCCGATCTCGTTGACGAGGCGGTTTTATTTCAGTCACCAAAGGCAGTAGGCGCGGACGGCATCGACGCACTTGAGGACCTGCCGCTGACTGCGCTGACCCAGTCGCCGCAGCTGGTCAGCGTCAGGTGCGGAGCGGTCGCCGCCGATACTTACGAGCTTTTTGAGCGAAGGTAGGGTCGTGTTCACCGGCATTGTCAATGATTTAGGCGAAGTTCTTGAAGTCGATGAGAAGGCTGAGGGGCTGCGCCGCCTGACCATCGCCTGCGGTTACGATCCCAAAACCATCGATATCGGCGCTTCGATCGCCTGTTCCGGTCCCTGCCTGACGGTGGTCGAGCGGGGGCGGCGGGGCAATCACGGCTTCTTTGCCGTCGATATCGCCGCGGAGACGTTGCGCGTGACCACAACCGGCGCCTGGCAGCGCGGCACCAAGCTCAACCTTGAGCGCTCGCTGCGGCTTGGCGACGAGCTCGGCGGCCACCTGGTCAGCGGCCATGTCGACGGCGTCGCCGATCTCATGGCGCGCGACCACTTGCCGGATATGGCGCGGCTGACGCTGCGCGCCCCAACCGCGCTGTCGCGGTTCATCGCCGCCAAAGGCTCGGTCGCGCTCGACGGCGTCTCGCTGACGGTCAACGAGGTCGACGGCGACGCTTTTTCCGTACTGATCATCCCGCACACCTTGCAGGTCACGACTTTCGGCAGCCTTCGCGCCGGCGCACGGCTGAACCTCGAAGTCGATCAGATGGCCCGCTATGCCGCGCGCCTGTTGGCGGCCCACCGCGCCCTCAGACCATGATCCGGTCCGCTTACAGAGCGCGGGTATTTTCAATGAGTTTTGCGTAACCCAATGTCCGGAATTAGTTGATGCTCGGGGCTTGCGTAGTCAATGAGCATCCGGTTCGATATGCCCTCGATCGTCAAATTCCTGATGAAGAACGCTCGAGCGCCAAACCTCTCCAGCCAGGTTCCTTTGGCGTTGTTCCAATCTGAAAATGCGCAATAGGTTGGGCCGGCCGGCGGGTTGCAGGAGTCTTTTCTCGGAGGGCGCTGGGCGAATCCAAGTGGGTGCCAATCATCACTTAACCCGCCGATGTAGTCGTAGGCGGAATATGATGTTTGATGACAGCGGAACTGTTGCGCCAAGCTGCAATAATGCGGGTACTTGTCGCGAAATTTATCAACTTGATATGATTCGATTGTCACATCCTTTAGATCGTCAAGTTCCGGCTGGGATAGCGAGTTTTGGCCCCGAAGGAACGGCTTGGGAGTTTCAATGTCCTTTCGTGCCTCCACTTCCAAAATTACCTGAAGCAGTCCTCGTGCGTTTGCCGGATAAAGCTGTGCGTGCCCAAGCGGAAATATGATTGCGGAAACGGGGGTATTGGAATCATTGAAAGTCAGACCGGACATTTCGACCGAGTCCTTTACAGAGTACCCTGAAAGCTCCTCGTACACGCCAACAAACGTGAACAACTGTCTGGGCGGTCCAAGATTTTGGAGCTTGCCGACCGCGAGCTGCGGCTCTCCCGTCTGGTAGGGGACAAGACGAACGAGCCAGTCCACTCGTTCATTTTTTGTGAGATTGTCAAAAGCGGTTTCGGCAGAAACCTTGGAAAGAGGCGCTTGCGAGACCCAAAACAAAGCAAGCCCTGGGCCAGCTGCTGAAAATAGCGCGCTCACAACGAGACTGAAATAAAGGATGAAAGGGACAAAGCGCGGCGTCTCTTTCCGAGTAAGCGCAAGGTAGGCCGCTAGTCCTGCCAGGACTAGCAGGACTAGTCCAACTATTGACAACAGTGCTGTGGCTGAACCGGCTACAACGATCTGAAGGATCGTGACGATGGCTTGGAAGGTATCCTGCAATTTATCCATACTCCTCATCCGGATCCTCGCCCGCAATTATTAGACTATATTCTTACAGAATGCAACTTCCGCGGGCGCGATCGAACGATCATGGCGACGCTTGTTGGTGCGGCTTTCGCTTGCTACCACCGCCGCCCGAACACGGAGTGATGAGATGGCCGGGCCGCGGCAAGCCAAAAAAGAGAAAGACAGCGCCAAGGGCGCGCGCATCCTGATCGTCGAGGCGCGCTATTACGACGACCTCGCCGACGCGCTGCTCACTGGCGCCATGGTGGTGCTCGAGAAAGCGGGCGTCGAGGTCGAGCGCATCAGCGTCCCGGGCTCGCTCGAAATTCCCGGCGCCATCGCCATCGCGCTTGAGGCCGCGAGGCGCAAGCGCCGGCCGTACGACGGCATCGTCGCGCTCGGCTGCGTCATCCGCGGCGACACCATCCATTTCGAGATCGTGTCGCAGGAATCGGCGCGCGGCTTGATGGCCCTGTCGATGCAGCACGCGCTGCCGATCGGCAACGGCATCATCACCGTCAACACCCAGTCGCAGGCGTTCGCCCGCGCCCGCATGGAAGAGATGGATAAAGGCGGCGACGCCGCCCGCGCCGCGCTGGCGATGGTCCGCGTCAAACGGCAGCTTGCCGGCAAATGAGCAAGGCGCCCGCCGCGACCGAGGCCAGGAAGGCCAACAAGCGCGGCGCGGCCCGGCTTGCCGCCGTGCAGGCGCTTTACCAGATGGACCTCGCCGGCACCGGCCTGAACGAGATTCTCTCCGAGTTCGAGGCCCACTGGCTCGGCGGCGATGTCGAAGGCGCGCAATATTTGCCCGCCGAGGCGGCTTTCTTTCGCGATATCGTCAGCGGCGTGGTGCGCGAGCAGCGGCGGCTTGACCCGCAGATCGACGCGGCCTTGGCGCGCGGCTGGCCGCTCAAGCGCATCGAGGCGGTGCTGCGCGCAGTTCTGCGCGCCGGTACCTATGAGCTCGCCTGCCGGCGCGATGTGCCGGCGCGCGTCGTCATGTCGGAATATGTCGACGTTGCCTCCGCCTTCGTCGACCGCGACGAAACCGGCATGGTCAACGCCGTGCTCGATCAGCTGGCCCGCGAGCTGCGAGCCGACGAGGTTGCGGGCAAATAGCTCCACCCGCTCGTTCGCGCGACCCACCTACGCTCGCTTCCCGAGCTCCGGCGCGGCTTGGTCGCGCCGAAGCGCAGAGCGCGACGGCGGAAGGCGGGGACCCAGTTTGGCGCCGCCGAGCTAAGCCCTGAGCGCGAACGGCAGCGCCACAGGACTCCTGAAATTCGACGACGAATTCCACGCCACCTTGTCGACAGTGAGGTGGTAATCCGGCACCCGTTCGAGAAACCGCCGCATCGCGACTTCAGTTACCAGCCGCGCCATCTGCGCGCCGAGGCAGAAATGCTTGCCGGAGCCGAAGCCCAGATGACCCTGCGGGCGGCGGTCGATATCGAAGCGATCGGGATCGGGGAATTTGCGATGATCGCGATTGCCCGAACCGAACGCTAGCGCGACCTTGTCGCCGGCTTCAATGATCTCGCCATGCATTTCGACGTCACGTGTTGCCGTGCGCTTGAAACGCTGCGCCGAGGTGTTGAAGCGAAGCGACTCTTCGATCGCAGAAGCGATCAGCGTCGGATCAGCAACGAGCCGCCGCCGCGCATCGGGATAGTCGTGGAGATTGAGCGCGAACATGCTCATGAAGCTCGACAGCGATTCCACGCCGGCCATGACGAACGTCGCCGTGGTGAGCACCACCTCGCGCTCCGATAGCCGGTCGCCGTCGATCTCGGCTTCGGCGAGGTGGGTGATCAGATCGTCGGTCGGATTGGCCCTTCGCGCCGCTACTTCGGCGGTGAGGAAATCGCGTAGCTCTAGGAAAGCGGCGATATGTTCGGGCGTGCGCCCCTTCACCGTTTTATCGGTGGAGATCGCCAGGATCACCTTGCGCCTGATCTCGGCGTGATCGCGGTCGGGCAGGCCCATGGTTCGGAACAACAGGCCGACCGTGATCTGGCTGGAAAAGTCGTTGATGAATTCGAACGTCCCTCGCTCGACGATGCGGTCGAGCGAGCGATCGGCGATGTCCAAAGTCGGCTCGACCAGGTGGTCGAGATTGCGTTTGAGAAACGCGGCTTGGCTGAGAGCCCGCAACCGGTCGTGGCGCGGCGGGTCGGTGGTGCCGAGCGTAGCGCCGGCGCGCCCGGGCAATTCGTCGATCATGTTGCCTGCCGACGAGGAGAAGGTTTGCCAGTCGCGCGCGGCTTCGACGATGTCGTCGTAGCGCGACAGGATCCAAAGCTGCGCGCTGTCGCTCCAATAGCAGGGATGCTTTTCCCGCAGTTCCGCGTAGTAGGGGAACGGATCGGCGTCGATCAGCGGCGAGTAGAGGTCGAACGGCTCCAAAGGTTTCCTCGCTTAAGACATTTCCTCGATGGTCCAGCTTTGATAAATAATAACATATTGGCGGGGCATGATCTTTTTTGGAAAACCGGATTGAAGCGCGCGATGTCGAAGTCCGCTGAATCGGCCGAAGACCGCCTGATTGAGCGGTATTTTCGCCCGCTGGCCACGGCGCCTGGCGCGCTCGGGCTAGTCGACGACGCGGCCGCGCTGACCCCGCCGCCCGGATGCGATCTGGTGCTGACGACCGATGGCGTCATTGCCGGGGTCCATTTCTTCCCCGACGATCCGCCCGACAGCATCGCGCGCAAGGTGCTGCGCATGAACCTCTCCGACCTTGCCGCCAAGGGCGCAAGCCCACTTGGCTTTCTGCTCTCGGTGGCGTTGCCCGAAAGCACTGACGATTCCTGGCTGAGCGCCTTTGCTGCCGGCCTCGGCGATGATGCGGCGCGCTATGGCTGTCCGCTGTTCGGCGGCGACACCGACCGCACGCCCGGCCCGGCGTCGGTATCGATTGCCGCGTTCGGCGCGGTGCCGCAGGGCAAAATGGTGCGGCGTTCGACCGCTAAGCCCGGCGACCGCATTGTCGTTACCGGCACGATCGGCGACGCGGCGCTCGGTGTGAAGCTGCGGCGCGATCGCGGTCTGGCTCGGCGCTGGCGCCTCGGCGAGGCGGCGACCGCCCACCTGGAACAGCGTTATCTGCTGCCGCAGCCGCGCAACGCGCTCGCCGCAGCGGTGCTGCACCATGCGTCGGCGGCGATCGACATATCCGATGGGCTCGCCGGTGACGTCGCCAAGCTCTGCCGCGCCTCGTCGGTCGCGGTCGAGATCGATGTCGCGCGCGTGCCGCTATCCGACGCGGCCCGTGCGGCAATCGCCACCGAACCGGCATTGCACGAAACCGCGCTCACCGGTGGCGATGACTACGAGATCGCGCTGACGCTGCCGCCGGACAAGCTTGCGGAATTTGAGGGCGCCGCGCGAGCGGCCGGCGTCGCCGTGACTGAGATCGGCCGAGTTGAGGCGGGAGAAGGCGCCCGCTTTGTGCGCGAGGGCAAGGCGCTCACGTACGCCCACGCGTCATACAGCCATTTTTAGGAACGGCAGTTCACTCTCGCGCTCGTCACCGCGAAGGCGGGGACCCAGGCCGCATTGCCGCTGGATTCCCGCTTTCGCGAGAATGAGCGGGAAGGGCTATTTCCTCCGCGAGATCGGCTGATAATCGCGCCGCGGCGAACCGGTATAGAGCTGGCGCGGACGGCCAAGCTTCTGGTGCGGGTCCTCGATCATTTCCTTCCACTGCGCGATCCAGCCGACGGTGCGGGCGAGCGCGAACAGCACCGTGAACATGGCGGTCGGGAAGCCCATCGCCCGCAGCGTGATGCCCGAATAGAAATCGACATTCGGGTAAAGCCGCTTCTGGATGAAATAATCGTCGTGCAGCGCGATGCGTTCGAGCTCCATGGCAACGTCGAACAAGGGATCGTTGACGCCAAGCTCGTGCAGCACCTCGTGACAGGTCTTCTGCATGATTTTTGCGCGCGGGTCGTAGTTCTTGTAGACGCGGTGGCCAAAGCCCATCAGTCGGAACGAATTGTCGGGATCCTTGGCGCGCTTGACGTATTCGGGGATGTGATCGACCGTGCCGATCTCGCCGAGCATTTTCAGCGCCGCCTCGTTGGCGCCGCCATGTGCCGGGCCCCACAGGCAGGCGATGCCGGCGGCGATGCAGGCGAACGGATTGGCGCCGGTCGAGCCGGCGAGCCGCACCGTCGAGGTCGAAGCGTTCTGCTCGTGGTCGGCGTGCAGGATGAAGATGCGGTCCATGGCGCGGGCCACGACCGGGTTGGCCTTGTATTCCTCGCACGGCACCGCAAAGCACATGCGCAGGAAATTCGATGCGTAGTCCAGATCGTTCTTCGGATAAACGAACGGCTGTCCGATCGAATATTTGTAGGCCATCGCCGCCAGCGTCGGCATTTTCGCGATCATGCGGATCGAGGCGATCATGCGCTGGGTCGGATCGGTGATGTCGGTGGAGTCGTGATAGAAGGCCGACAGCGCGCCGACGCAGCCGACCATCACCGCCATCGGGTGGGCGTCGCGGCGGAAGCCCTGGAAGAACCGGCTCATCTGCTCGTGGATCATGGTGTGATGAACCACGCGGTCGTCGAAGTTCTCCTTCTGCGCGGCGGTCGGCAGTTCGCCGTACAGCAGCAGGTAGCAAGTCTCCAGAAAGTCGCCGTGCTCGGCCAAATCTTCGATCGGATAGCCGCGATAGAGCAGCACGCCGTTGTCGCCGTCGATATAGGTGATCTTTGACTCGCAGCTCGCGGTCGAGGTGAAGCCCGGGTCGTAGGTGAAGATTCCGGCCTGGGCGTAGAGTTTGCTGATATCCAGCACCTCGGGACCGATCGTTCCGTCGTAGAGCGGAAACGGGTAGTTCTTGTCGCCGAGTGTCAGCGTGCCGGTTTTGGCGTTGGTGCTGGTCTTCGCGTCCATGATCGCACCTCGATCTGTGAGAGCCTTAACAGTGCGGTGCACGCGGCCTTGCAGCTAAAAAGCTTTGTGGCGCTGCCGTTCCGGCTTCCTTGGCTAGCCCAACGGAGTGTGCACTGCAAGAAAATAGGCGGTGGGCGTAGCCAGCGCCAGCCGGGAAGGAACCAGTTACCAAACTGTCGCAGACGTTCCTGGGCCGGGCGAAAGCGCGTGCTAGCCCGCGCGCGGCATCGCGCCTCCAGGCTTGGTCTGGTCAAAGACGCGGGCAAGGCTTTCCGCCTTGCCGAGCACCACCAGCACTTCAAAAATGCCGGGCGACGTGGTGCGGCCGGTGAGCGCGGCGCGCAGCGGCTGTGCGACCGAGCCGAGCTTTAAGCCCTTGCGCTCGGCGAAGGCGCGCACCGTCTGCTCGGTCGCTTCCGCGCTCCAGGGTTCGACACCGGCGAGTTCGCGGCCGACGTCCTTCAGCAAGATCTTGGCCTCGGCCGTCAGCAGGCTGGTCGCCTTGTCGTCGAGTGCAACGGGCCGGTCGGCCAACAAAAAATGTGCGCCGTCAATAAGATCGATCAGCGTCTTGGCGCGCTCCTTCAAGCTCGGCATGGCGGCAAGCCACTGCTGCCGCAAGTGCGGGGTTATCTTGGCGGCAATGACGTTGCCGCCGGCCAGATGCGGCAGCAGCTGATCGATGGCGTGAAGAAGCTCAGCGTCGGCGCTGGTGCGGATATAGTGACCGTTGAGGCTTTCGAGCTTGGCGAAATCGAATCGCGCCGGCGAGCGGCCGATCTGCGGCAGGTCGAAAGCGGCGATCATTTCCTCGGTGGAAAATATCTCCTGGTCGCCGTGACTCCAGCCGAGCCGCACCAGGTAATTGCGCAACGCCGCCGGCAGATAACCCATGGCCCGATAGGCATCGATGCCGAGCGCGCCGTGTCGCTTGGAAAGCTTTGAGCCGTCGGGACCGTGAATCAGCGGAATGTGCGCCATCACTGGCACCGACCAGCCCAGCGCGTCATAGATGTGCTTCTGCCGCGCCGCGTTGGTCAGGTGATCGTCGCCGCGGATGATGTGGGTCACTTCCATGTCGTGGTCGTCGACCACGACCGCGAGCATGTAGGTCGGCGTGCCGTCGGAGCGAAGCAGCACCAGATCGTCGAGATTCTCGTTCTGCCAGACCACGCGGCCTTGCACCTGATCCTCGATCACCGTTTCGCCGGCGAGCGGCGCCTTGAGCCGGATGGTCGGCTTGACGCCGGGCGGCGCTTCGCTCGGAGGGCGGTCGCGCCAGCGCCCGTCATAGAGCTTGGCTCGGCCTTCGCGGCGCGCCGCTTCACGCATCTGCGTCAATTCTTCGGGGCTGGCGTAACAATGATAGGCATGCCCGGCGGCAAGCAGCTGCTCGGCTACTTCGCGGTGCCGGGCCGAGCGGGCGAACTGATAGATCGGCTCGCCGTCCCAGGCGATGCCGAGCCAGCTTAAGCCCTCGAGGATGGCGTCGATCGCCGCTTGCGTGGAGCGCTCGCGGTCGGTGTCCTCGATGCGCAGCAGCATCTTGCCGCCCCGGCCGCGGGCGAACAGCCAGTTGAACAGCGCCGTGCGCGCGCCGCCGATATGCAGAAAACCGGTGGGCGAGGGGGCGAAGCGGGTAACGACGGTCATGTCTGCGGTCTGATCCTGCCGACGCGGCTCATGTAACACAGCTAGACGGCAAAGGAAGTTAAGGAGTTCCTGTTTCCGGCTTGCGGACTTGACCGCGCCGGCCAATTTGTCCAATCCGGGCGCGCCGCCGGTTTGGACCGCGGCAATCTGGAAACGATCAGGCCATGGCGGTTATGGAAACACCGGTACGGGAAGCGGGTCAGGATTTCATTCGCGACATCATTCGCAGCGACCTAGCCGCCGGCCGGCATAAAAAAATCATTACCCGCTTTCCGCCGGAGCCGAACGGCTATTTGCACATCGGCCACGCCAAGTCGATTTGCCTGAATTTCGGCGTCGCGGAGGAATTCGGCGGCCACTGCAATCTGCGCTACGACGACACCAATCCGACCAAGGAGGATCAGGAATATATCGACGCCATCGAACGCGACGTGCGCTGGCTCGGCTTCGATTGGGGCGAGCATCTCTATCATGCCTCCGACTATTTCGAGCAGCTTTACCAATGGGCCGAAGTTCTGATCCGCGCCGGCAAGGCCTATGTCGACGATCAGACCCAGGAGGAAATGCGGCTCACCCGCGGCACGTTGACCGAGGCCGGCACCGAGAGCCCGTATCGCGGCCGCGGCGTCGAGGAGAATCTCGCCCTGTTCCGCCGCATGCGCGCCGGCGAATTTCAAAACGGCGCGCGCGTGCTCCGCGCCAAGATCGATATGGCTTCCGGCAACATCAACCTGCGCGACCCGGTGCTGTACCGGATCTTGCATGCGGCGCATCCCCGCACCGGCACGGCCTGGTGCATCTATCCGAGCTATGATTTCGCCCACGGGCAATCGGACGCCATCGAGGGCGTGACCCACTCGCTGTGTACGCTCGAATTCGAGGATCACCGGCCGCTGTACGATTGGTGCGTGGAAAACCTGCCGGTGCCGTCGCGTCCGCGTCAATACGAGTTCGCGCGGCTCAATCTCACCTACACCATATTGTCGAAGCGGGTGCTCACGGAACTGGTGCGCGGCGGCCATGTCGGCGGTTGGGACGATCCGCGCATGCCAACGCTGGCGGGCCTGCGCCGTCGCGGCGTGCCGCCGGCCACCATTCGCGATTTCGTCAAGCGCATCGGTGTCACCAAGGCGAACAGCATTGTCGATGCCGGCATGTTCGAGTTTTCGATCCGCGAGCATCTGAACAAGACCGCGCAGCGGCGGATGGCGGTGCTGCGGCCGTTGAAAGTCGTGATCGAGAATTATCCGCAAGGCCAGAGCGAGGAAGTCGAGGCCGTCAATCATCCGGAAGACGCGACCGCGGGCACACGGCGCATCCGCTTCGGCCGCGAGTTCTTCATCGAGCGCGACGACTTTATGGAAAACCCGCCGAAGAAGTTCTTCCGCCTCTCGCCGGGCACTGAGGTGCGGCTGCGCTATGCGTATTTCATCACCTGCCGCGAGGTGGTGAAGAACGCGGCCGGCGAGGTGATCGAGCTGCGCTGCACCTACGATCCGGCGACCAAAGGCGGCAACGCGCCCGATGGCCGCAAAGTGAAAGCGACCATGCACTGGGTTTCGGCTGCGGATTCGGTCCCGGCCGAAGTGCGGCTCTACAACTCGCTCTTTACTAAGCCTGATCCGGACGCAAGCAATTTCGCCGCCGATCTCAATCCGCAGTCGCTTGAAGTTCTTGCCGACGCCCGCGTGGAGCCGGCGCTCGCTGGCCAGAACTCCGACGATGCCGTGCAGTTCGAACGGCAGGGCTATTTCTGCCGCGATAAGGATTCCAGGCTCGATCGGCCGGTGTTCAACCGCACCGTCGGCCTGCGCGACACCTGGGCGAAAGTTTCCGCCGGCTCGTGAGAGATTTTCGATTGCGCGGTTCTCTTCCTGACCGCTCTCCACAGCGTTAAGCGAGCACTCGCCACCCCCATCCAGTCCCGCTAGCATAGTGCTGGCAGTTGGCGCGCGAAGCGCAGGGGCGCGCGGTGGTGGACGAGGGTAGGGTAGAAAACCGCGCCCGGGCCGGCGTACGGACTTGGCCGGTTGGGCGAGCGCGGAATCCTTGGGACGGGATTTGGCCGCAGGCCGAATTTGCCGTTCCCGCGCGCATCCGCGTATGGGCGTTGGCCGAAGTCGGCGCCGGCCGCTTGCTGCCGTGGTTCGCGGTCGCGTTCGGCGCCGGCATCGTTCTTTATTTCGCTGCCGAGCATGAACCGGCGTGGTGGGCGGCTTCGCCGCTAGCCGTCATCGCCGCGATCGTACCGGTGCTGGTGCGCCGCCGTCCGGTCGCTTTCGTGGTCGCGCTCGGATGGCGCTATCTTGACCGCATTAATGATCGGAACTTTTCTCCGCCGCAACGCGGGCAAACCGGCGCGCCGTCTGTGTCTGGCCAGCGGACTTGCTTGAACATCGTTTCGGCTTCCGCGTCGCTCATGCGGACAATTCATAGAACGCTTGATCCATTTCGAACCAGTCCGCTTTGTCGATGCCCCGTTTTGACGATGCGTTTGGACCTGCGGGAAAGGCACAAGCTAGTAATATCCACCGCGACTGTTCTTTCGAAATTTCGGCGACCTCCTGAACAACTTCTTGAAGGTCTTGGTCTTCGCTAAAAATGATTGCAACATCGAACTGGCGTTTTCGAGCAAGAGAAACAACGTCAAGTGCGAGCCGGACGTCGATTCCCTTCTCTTGTGGAGTAACAATTATTTCTTCAACGCCCTGCGGATCAGTAATCGACTGCTTGCGGTATCTGATTGGCCTGGTCGTTACATGGACGCCAGCCCGCTTTAAAGCCAGAACGCGGTTGGACCAATATGAAGCCCACATGGGGCTTTCAGTTCGACTAGGAACGCCGGTATAAAATCGCGTTAGCGTTGGGCGCCATCCATTGGCTGCGCAGACAGCATGATGAAGCTTCACCGGATCATAATTCGGGTGGTAATGCCCAAAAGCTTCTTTCGCATGTTGGTAGAGATTTTGGCCGTCGAAAAATGCCATGGCATTTTTTATTGACGGTTCCGGAAATGACATGCCCAAAATAAAAACCCCGCCGGGGACCCTTGCGAGCCAAATCCAGCGGGGGGCTATTGCGACCCGTATAATGGGTGGCGATTAACAACCGGTCAATGCCCCGCTGGGTTCCTGCAACCTAAACTTTCGGTAGTGTTGCTGCCAAGTCTCCCCTAGATGGTGCGTATTAAGCTATTGTTTTAAATCACTTTTCCATTCATCTTTAGAATAGTGCCACGGCGCCGTCATACCACATGCGCAATAAAGATAGCGGCCAGGACGACCTTGAGAGCCGTTTCGCGCAAATCTAGTGCCCAATTAGGCGGCTCGAATTCGAGCGCGGAAAACTCAGCATTTCCCGCCCCAAAAAAACGAAAAAGCCCCAGCGGTCGGCCGGGGCTTTCATCGCTAAATAGAAAAATAAATTAGGCCGCGTCTTTCTTCTCGTTCCATGCGTCGATCACCGTGTGATCGACTTTCATAGGCATATAGACAAGCACGATATGAGGCACTTCATACATTGGATCAGTCGCCCACGGGTCCTCGATCTCGCTCATGCTCGCGAGTTTGCCGGCATCGTAGGCGATGCCCGGCGCCTCCTTTTTCAGTTCTTCGCACACGACTAGGCGCAGCACTTTTTCGGCGTGGCTTCCGATTGGCTGGGCCTCCGATTCCCAGCGCGATATTGTCTCCGGCGCCGTCTTGCCGCCCAGTCTCTTGGCTAGATCGCCGAGAGTCATTCTCATGCCTTTTCGCATGGCCTTCATTTCCGGGCCCCGCAACCGGATCGGCATCAGACATCGGCTCACTAGAGCAGACGCTATTAGCTCGCGCAGCTTGGGCAGTTCGATATTTTTTTCCCCGGTAGTATCTTCACGCTCGATCGCCGCATCACAGGCTATCGTCCGCACGCCGACGATGGCCGACACATCACGCTCTTTCAGGACGTTTGGCATTTCGGCGACGCGGTGCTGCCCTTCTAGCACGCGCAGAGTGGGTCTCCGTCGAGGAGGCCCCATCGCCGCTTGCGTGTGCTTGTTCATTTCGATCTCCTTGCTCCTGGTTCGTCTTGGCAAATTGCCTAAATGACAGTGACGATCTTGATCGTGGTGGCGTTCAGCACAGCCGCAGCCACCTCGATCTGCTCACCGTCAATATTTTTTCCCCTAACGCGAAAAACAACATCTTCCTGCACGTCTACACGAATTACATGACCATTCGTCAAAGCTTCGATCACGTCGTAGGCCGTGTGGCCGTAGTCGGCCATCCTCTGTTCGGCGTGTGGCATCCACCGGAACCAACACTCCGGGTTTGACGCGATACGCCGTATGTGCAGCGTTTCAGCGTGAAATTTCGGTAGCTGTGCTTGCTGCACTTTGGCCTGTGGCTTCGGCTGTTCTGGCTGCATGCGCCCCTCCTTCCTTGAGGAAAAGCATACATGGCGTTTATTGACATAATGTCAAGGTCAGCGCCGATCATGCCAACTTTGCCCGGAAGTGTTGCATTCATGTCACACTGGCGTTTGGGCCATAATACCGCGTTATCCGGCCTACGGCGTCTCACTCGCGGGCTTTGTCGAGCTGCGCGACGAGAGCCAAAAGACCGACCGCTTCGTGCTGCGCGTCGAACGGATCGAGGGCAATCGCATCGTCGACAAGCCGCAGCGGGTTCGGCTCTCCGTGCGCCGCGGCACTGCGCCGCCGGCCGGCGCGTTCGTCGAAGTCAAGGCGCAGCTCAATCCGCCGCTGCAGCCGCTGCGGCCGGGGAGCTACGATTTCGCCCGCGACCTTTATTTCCAGCGCCTCGGCGCATCGGGATTCGCGCATGGCGGCGTCAAGGTCGTGAGCCCGCCGGCCGCCGCGGGTCTGCGGCTGCGCACCAACGCTTTCATTCAAGGCGTGCGTGACGCGATCGATGCGCGCATCCGCTCGGTGCTCACCGGCGACGTCGGCTCGATCGCCTCGGCGCTGATCACCGGCAAGCGCGACGCCATTACGCCCTATCTCTACGACGCCATGTTCGTCTCCGGCATCGGCCACGTGCTGTCGATCTCCGGCTATCACATGGCCGTCGTCGCCGGCATCGTGTTCTTTATCCTGCGCGCTTCGTTGGTGCTGATCCCGGGCTCCGAGCGGATAGCGGTGAAGAAATGCGCGGCGTTCGGCGCGCTCATTGTGACCGCGCTCTATCTGGTGCTCTCGGGCGCGGAGGTCGCGACCGAGCGCTCGTTTATCATGATTGCGATCGTTTTGATTGGGGTCATGCTCGATCGCCCGGTGTTGACCTTGCGGACAATCACCATCGCCGCTTTGGTCGTGCTGTTGTTCGCACCGGAAGCGGTCGTGCATCCGAGCTTCCAGATGTCGTTTGCCGCGACGCTGGCGCTGATCGCCGCCTACACGCACGGTCTGCCGCTGACGCAGGCGGGCCTGGATTCATCGTTGGGCGCGCGCGCCGCTTTGTGGGGCGTCAACGAAATCATCAGCCTGGTCGTCGCGTCGCTGGTCGCCGGCCTCGCCACCACGCCCTATGCGGCGTTTCACTTCCACCGCATCGCCCCCTACGGCGTGCTCGCCAACCTGCTCGCCATGCCGGTCGTCTCCGCCTGGGTCATGCCGATGGCCATTCTCGGCGTGATCGCTATTCCGTTCGGCTTCGACGGCATTTTCTGGCGGCAAATGGGCTACGGCATCGAGTGGATGGACGCGATCGCATTGTGGGTGACGAGCTTGCCCGGCGCCTTCGGGCGGGTGACGTCGTTCGGCACCGGGCCGCTGCTCCTCGCGACCGCCGGCCTCCTCTTGATCGGGCTCCTAAAAACGCCGCTGCGCTGGAGCGGCGTTGCATTCGTCGTCGCGGCAATCATTGTCGCGGCGCGCACGCCGGTGCCGGACATCCTGGTTGCCGCCGATGGCCGGACCTTCGCCGTGCGCGGCGCCGACGGCAAACTTGCGATCCATCATACCGGCGGCGATACGTTCGCGACGCGCGAATGGCTTGCGGCCGATGCGGATGGCCGCGATCCGAGCGACAAGGCATTGGGCGCGGGCATTGCCTGCGATCCATCAGGCTGCGTCGGCATGCTCGATGATCGGCAACTCGTGTCCTACGTAATCGCGCCCGACGCTTTCGAGGAAGATTGTCGTCACGCCACGATCATCGTCGCCACCCGCGACGCGCCGCCCGACTGTGATGCGAAGGTAATTGGGCGCCGTGACTGGCGCGAGCATGGGGCACTGGCGCTTTACCGCAACGGTTCCGGCTTCGTCATCGAGTCCACACGACCGCCCAATTTCGACAGGCCGTGGGCGCCGCGCGCGCCGCCCCGCGCGGCGAGCGCCGCAAGCCAGAACACGACCGCCAATCCGCCGGCGGCAGCGCATGCGCCGCCGCACGATGTAACGCCGCGGTCAGAGGACCTGCAGGCGGATGATTGAGCGACCGTCATTCCGGGGCGCCGCGAAGCGACGAGCCGGGAATCCATAACCACAGTTTGTGCGGACGACGCACGGCGCCTTGTCCTGATTGACCTGTGGTTATGGATTCCGGGTTCGCGCCCTTGGCGCGCCCCGGAATGACGGCTGATCAATACCGCCGGAACAACCCGACCAGCTTGCCCTGAATGCGCACGCGATTGGGTGGCAGGATGCGCACTTCGTAAGCGGTGTTGGCCGGCTCGAGCGCGATCGAGGCGCCGCGGCGGCGGAAGCGCTTGAGCGTCGCTTCTTCGTCGTCGATCAGCGCAACGACAATGTCGCCGGTATCGGCGGCGTCGCTGCGCTTGAGCACCGCAATATCGCCGTCGAGGATGCCCGCTTCGATCATCGAATCGCCGCGCACCTCGAGCGCAAAGTGCTCACCGGCAGTCAGAAGATCGGACGGCATGTTGATGGTGTGGCTGCGGGTCTGGATCGCCTCGATCGGCGTGCCGGCGGCGATGCGGCCCATCACCGGCACGGCGACCGGCCGGCTGCCTTCGTCCTCGGAACCGGCGCGGACACGGCCGAGATTGCCTTCGATGACACTCGGCGTGAAGCCGCGGGTGCGGCTCGATACCATGCCGTGCGCGACCAATTCGGGAAGCTTGATCACCTCGATGGCGCGCGCCCGATTCGGCAGGCGGCGGATGAAGCCGCGCTCTTCGAGCGCCGTGATCAACCGGTGAATGCCGGACTTGGAGCGCAAGTCGAGCGCATCCTTCATCTCGTCGAATGACGGTGGAACTCCGGCCTCCTTGAGGCGCTCATGAATAAAGCGGAGGAGTTCAGCTTGCTTGCGCGTCAGCATCGGCGCTTCCCCATTTGGCCGCCGGCGAGCCGAAATAAATCACGCCAGCCGAAACAAATCATGAACGGACACTATCCGTTCCATATGTGTTCTGCAACCATTTAATTTGAGGTGAAGAAACGAGCGGCCGGCTCAAACGATCGCTTAATGCTCGAACTTAACGATGCGGCACGGCTCCCCGATTTTCGCCGCCGGATCGTAAGGCTCTCGGATCATGAGGCAATCGGCCCTGGCCAGCGGCGCCATCATGGAGCTGTCCTGGATCGGGAAGGGGGTGGCGACGAGGCCTTGCGGACCATTGGTCAACGTGGCCCGCAGATAGTCGGCGCGCTCGTCGTTCTCGGGCAGGTCGACGCCGAGCAAAGCCGATTCGATCGGCCGTTCGAGATCGGTGCGGCCCGTCAGGCGGCGGATCAGCGGCACAAGGAACAGAAAGCCGCAGACGAAGGCGGACACCGGATTGCCCGGAACGCCGAGCACGTGCATGGCGCCGAGCCGGCCATACATCAGCGGGCGGCCGGGGCGCAGCGCCAGCCGCCAGAACGATAATTTCATACCCTCGGCGGTGAAAGCCTTCTGCACCAGATCATAGTCGCCGACCGAGGCGCCGCCGGACGTGACGAGGATATCGGCGCCGCCAACGCGCGCCCGGCGCACGGCGTCGACGGTGTCGTCGAGGCGGTCGGCGACAATGCCGAGATCGGTGACGTCGGCGCCTTCACTGCGCGCCAATGCCTCGAGCGCGAAGTTGTTGGAGGACACGATCTGGCCGGTCGCGGGCTCGCAGCCGGGCGGCACCAGTTCGTCGCCGGTGGCGAACAGTGCGATCTTCGGCCGCCGATGCACCGGGACGAACGGATGATTCATGCCGGCAGCAAGCGCGAGGTCGCGCGGTGTCAGCCGATGTCCGGCCTTGAGCAGCACGTCGCCGGCCTTGAAATCCAAACCCTGGACGCGGATGTGCCGGCCCTTGGGGGAGGATTTTTCGACGCTGACGTATTCGCCGTCGCGTTTGGCGTGCTCCTGGATCACCACCGCATCGGCGCCTTGCGGCATCACGCCGCCGGTAAAGATGCGCGCCGTCTCGCCCGGACCGACCGGGTGCATAAACGGCCGGCCGGCCGCGACCTCGCCGATGACTTTCAGCTTCACCGGCGGGTTGGCGACGTCGCTCGCGCGCACCGCGTAACCGTCCATCGCCGACAAGTCAGCCGGCGGTTGGGTGCGCCGCGCCTTGACGAGGTAAGCGAGCACGAGGCCGGCGGCTGCGGACAACGGCACCTCTTCGGCCGGCAGCGGGGCTGCATGCTCAAGCACGCGTTCAAGCGCTTCGGCGACCGAGAGCAACGACCTCACGGCTTACTCCTTCGCGCGGTAATGGCCGCTGCGGCCGCCGCTTTTTTCGACAAGCCGGATGCCCTCGATGCGCATGCCCCGATCGACCGCTTTCACCATGTCGTAGACCGTGAGGCAGGCGACAGCGACGGCGGTCAGCGCTTCCATCTCGACGCCGGTCTTGCCCGCGACCTTGACGCGGGCGCGTACTTCGATGCCGGGCAGCTTTGTGTCGGGCGTCAACTCGACCTCGACCTGTGAGATGGCGAGCGGGTGGCACAGCGGGATCAGCTCATGAGTGCGCTTTGCCGCCATGATGCCGGCGATGCGGGCGGTGCCGAGCACGTCGCCTTTTTTCGCATCGCCCTTGCGGACGATATCGAGCGTCGCTGCTTGCATGATGACGCAACCCGCGGCCACCGCTTCGCGTTCCGTGACGGCTTTTCCCGATACATCCACCATGCGCGCCTCGCCGCGGGCGCCGAGATGCGTCAGCTTCTTTTGGCCGGCCATGTTCTTTCACCCGTCAATAGCTCACCGGGCCGGAGCGAGTGCGGCATTGCGGGCGAGCAGCGCGCGGGTCGCCGCAGCGACATCGGCCTGGCGCATCAAGCTCTCGCCGACCAGAAACGTCGCAATGCCGGCCTTGGCGAGCCGAGCGAGATCGTCCGGCGCAAAGATGCCGCTCTCGCCGACTACGACGTAACCGGGCGGGATCAGCCTTGCGAGCCGCTCGGCCGTGGCGAGCGTGGTCTCGAACGTCCGCAAATTGCGATTGTTGATGCCGATGAACCGCGACTTGAGCCGCAATGCCCGTTCGAGCTCGGGTTCGTCATGGACCTCGACCAGGACATCCATGCCGAGCACGAACGCCGCCGCCTCGAGCTCGGCCGCGGCAGCGTCATCGACCGCCGCCATGATGATGAGGATGCAATCGGCACCGGCGGCGCGCGCCTCGGTCACCTGATAAGGATCGTACATGAAATCCTTGCGTAACACTGGCAGCGGGCAGGCCGCGCGCGCGGCGCGCAAATGATCGAGCGAGCCTTGGAACGAGGGCGTGTCCGTCAGCACCGATAAGCACGTCGCGCCGCCTTGTGCGTAGGCGGCCGCCAGCGCCGGCGGATCGAATTTTTCGCGGATCAGTCCCTTCGACGGGCTCGCCTTTTTGACCTCGGCGATCAGCGCATAATCGCCGCCGGCGAGCCGCCGCTGGATCGCCGCCAGGAATCCGCGCGGCGCGGTCGCGGCCTTGGCCTCGCGCTCGAGCGCGGCAAGCGGGCGCGCGCCCTTCGCCGCCGCGATCTCTTCGCGTTTATAGGCCGCGATCTTGGCCAGGATGTCAGACATTGTTCGATACCGCGATCAGGCGATCCAGCCGGCCTTCGGCTTCGCCGGAATCCACCGCGTGGGCGGCGGCGTGCAGGCCATCCTTGAGGTCCTTTGCTTTTCCCGCGACCACGAGTGCCGCCGCGGCATTGAGGAGTGCGACGTCGCGAAACGCCGAAGCCTTGCCTTGGAGCACGTCCTGCACCGCCTTGGCATTGGTCGCCGCATCACCGCCGCGCAGCGCCTCCGGCTTGACCTTGCGCAGTCCCAGCTCGTCCGGCGAGATCTCGAACGTCTTGATGTGGCCGTCCTGCAGAGCGGCAACGCTGGTCGGCCCGGACGTCGTGATCTCGTCGAGGCCGTCGGAGCCATGCACCACCCAGACGCGCTCGGCGCCGAGATTTTTCAAGACCTGCGCCAGCGGCTGAGTCCATTGCTTCGAGAACACCCCGACCATCTGCCGGCGCACGCCAGCCGGGTTGGAGAGCGGCCCGAGCAGATTGAAGATGGTACGGGTGCCGAGCTCGGCGCGAGTTGCGCCGACGTTCTTCATCGCCGGATGATGCGCTGGTGCGAACATGAAGCCGATGCCGGCTTCGGCGATACAACGTGCGATCGCTTCCGGGGTCAGGTTGATGTTGACGCCAAGCGCGGTGAGCACGTCGGCGGCGCCGGAGCGCGACGACAGCGCCCGGTTGCCGTGCTTGGCGACCGGCACGCCGGCGCCGGCCACGATCAGCGCCGCGCAGGTCGAAATATTGAACGAGCCGGACGCGTCGCCGCCGGTACCGACAACGTCGATGGCGTCGGGCGGCGCGGTGACGCGCAGCATCTTGGCGCGCATGGCCGACACCGCACCCGTGATCTCATCGACGGTCTCGCCGCGCACCCGCAGCGCCATCAACAGCGCGCCCATCTGCGAGGGCGTCGCATCGCCTGCCATCATTTGCTCGAAGGCGCCGGACGCCTCCTCGCGGGTCAGCGTGGCGCCGGTCGCGACCTTGGCGATCAGTCCCTTGAATGCGTCGGTCACGGTCAGGCTCTCGCTTGCGTATATGCGCGCGGCTGGTGCGGGGCGGCGGGCGTAGCCGCGCGCCGGCCATTCGCGACGTTCCACGAGGCTGCGATATCGAGAAAGTTTTTCAGCATCAGGTGGCCGTGGTCCGACGCAATGCTCTCAGGATGAAATTGCACGCCGTGCACCGGCAGATGGCGGTGCGCGAGCCCCATGATCAGGCCGTCCTCGGTGTCGGCGGTCACGGTGAGATCGTCCGGGAGGCTTTGTTGGTCGACGATCAGCGAATGATAGCGTGTCGCGTGGAACGGTCCGTTGATGCCGCGGAAAATACCGGCGCCGGCATGGCGGATCACCGACAGCTTGCCATGCACCGGGGCGGGCGCCCGCACCACCTGGCCGCCGAAAGCATCGCCGATCGCCTGATGGCCGAGGCAGACGCCGAGGATCGGGACCTTGCCGGAAGCCGCGGCAATAAGATCGAGGCAGATACCGGCCTCTTTGGGCGTGCACGGGCCGGGGGAGAGCACAATGGCGTCGGGATCGGCGGCAAGGACCGTGGCGCTGGTGATCTTATCGTTGCGGTGCACACGCACCGGCGCGCCCAGTTCACCGAAATAGTGAACCAGGTTGAAGGCAAAGCTGTCGTAATTGTCGATCAGGATGATCATGGTGCCGGCAGCCGTTCTGTTGCCCGGCTCTTAGCGCAAAAAGCACTGCAATAAAATGGGCCAGAAACCGAGCCGGCCGTGCGACATGGGGTGCCCGGTTCACCTCCGCTGGCGTTAGGCGGTCGGCAGGCGATCATGCCGAACTGGGCTCTTTCGCCCAATCGCTCCCGGCGCTGGCTTCGGTCACCTCGTCGCGCAGCATCGACGAGTGTATTCGCCCGATCACGAAGATGCAGACGACAAACACCGCCGGGCAGATCGCCAGCACGGCGAAAATGCTGCGGACCGGCAGGCTCGTGGAAAGGATCACACCGGCCAGCAAGGGTCCGGCGATCGATCCGAGTTTCGCCACCGAGATGGCCCAGCCCGCGCCGTTGCCGCGCCAGGCGCTTGGATAAAAAATGCCGGCAATGCTGTGCAGGCCGAAATGCCCGCCGATCAGGAACAGCGCAATCAGCGCGAACAAGGAGAAAAACGCCGGCTGGCTCATGCCGACAAAGGCGGCAATGAGAAGAAGCGGGACGGCGACGAGCGGCATCGCGGTGATGGCGATCGCGCCTTTATTGTCGGTGAAGCGCATCAGCAGAAGCCCGCCGAGAGCGCCCGCAACGGCGTTGACCGAACCCGCCAATGCCGCCTCGGAACGGGTGAAATCGAGCGCCTCGAACACCAAAGGCGTCCAGGTGGCCAGAAAGAACACCGCCATCGAGCTTGCGATATAGGCGAGCCAAAGCAGCGGCGTGATCACGCGCAAGCGGCCGCGGAACAGGAGCGCGGGATCGAAATCCTTGGCATGCCCAGCTTCGTCGGCGACGACGAAATGCGCATCGTCCGGTACCGGCTCTCCGGTCAGGCGGCGCAGCAGGTCTGCGACGCGGCGCGGCTCCAGCCCCTTGCTGGCGAGGAAGCGGGCCGATTCAGGCAGCGCCGCCGCAAGGACCACCGCGGCCAGGAGCGACAACGCGCCGCCGACCGCGAACAGCGATTGCCAACCATGTTTCGGAATGAGCCAATTCGCGGTCGGGCCGCCAAGCGCAATGCCGGCGGAATAGCCGATCATGATGACGGTGACGATGGTCGAGCGATACCGTTTCGGGGCGTATTCGATGTTCAGCGCCCAGGTGAGCGGCAGCATTCCGCCGAGCGCGATGCCGTCGACAAAACGCAGCGCCAGCAGCGACGCGTAACCGTTGGCGAAGACAAAGGCGAGCGTCAGGACGCCGAACGCGCCGGTGGCAATAATAATACTGGGGCGGCGCCCGAAGCGGTCGCCGAGATAGCCAAAGAGGAAGCCGCCGATCAGCGTGCCAAACAGTCCGCTGCTGAAGATGTTGCCCATCATCACCCGGTCGAGGTGGTATTCGCTCGACAGGTAGGGCGCGGCAAAGGCGATGGCCTGGGAGTCGAAGCCGTCGAAGAAGATGATAATCCAGGAAATCGCGACGAGGCCGAGCAGAAAGCCGCCGAGCTTCTGGCGCTCGATGACTTCCGCGACATCGATCGTGGCTCGTCCCGACATTGCGGCCCCGCTGTCAGTCCGTGCGCTCGACATTGTCGTAAACCCGTGACGCCAGCGCGGCGAGATCGATCTGATGCACACTGCCGGTGCCGGCGAGATCGAGCGCATGCGCGGCCGCGGCGCCCATGGCGATGCACGGGCCCATCACCCGCACGCTCGACAACGCCGCCGTATCGGCGTCGATGCATCGGCCGGCGGCGACGACATTGTCGGCGTCCGCCGGCGTGAGGCTGCCAAGCGGCACGTAATGCACGTGATCCTCGGGGAAAGTATGCCAGTGGTGGCCGGTTCCATGATCGTGCAGTTCGATCGGCCAAGCGGTACGGGCGATCGCGTCCGGAAAGCGCCTGCCGGCGCGCACGTCGTCCACGGTGAGCTGCTGGCGCCCGACGATCCAGCGCGTCTGCCGAATGCCGGGAAAGCCGTAGGCGCGCACCCGTGCCTTGCCGAAGCAGTCGGGAAACTCATGGCGGAGGAAAGCCACGGCGCGATCCGCCTGATCGCGGCCATCGAGTGTGCGGGCGGACGCTTCGAGCGGGTCGAGCGGCGTCTCCACGTGGGTCATGTTCATGGCGGCGACGCCGCGGCCGGGAATAATGAAGGCGAGGCCTTCGCGCCGTACCAGTCCGTACTGGTCGCCTTTTTCTTTCATCCGCACGCCAAGCTCGTCGCGCGTCGGCTGCTTGGCTTCGTCGATATTCTCTAGGATGACCATTTGGGTGCCGAACACCGGGCCGTTCGCCGCCTCGCGGCAGGCGAAACCGGCTTGCCAGACCAGGGCCGCGTCGCCGCTACTATCGACATAGCCGGTCGCTTCGACATGCACGTCGCCGTAACGCGTCGCGAGTTCGATATGATGCACGCGGCGGTCGGCGACCTCGACGCGCCGGAGGACGGCGCCCAGCACGATGGTGATGCCGGCCGTGCGCACCGCTTCCTCGATCCAGCGCGCCAGCGCCACTTCGTCGTAATAGACCACCGTGGTGAGCGGCCCGTGCCGGTAATAGAGCGCGTGCTCCTTGGCGCCGAGATCGCGCAAAATGTCGTCGGCGATGCCGTGGGTGAATTGGTGGCCGTGAGTGCCGTTGGCAAACAGCCCGCAGAACGTGCCGATGATCGAATTCACCGCCTGACCACCGAGCACAGGCAAGCCGTCGACCAGCACCACCTTGCGCCCGGCTCGGGCCGCGGTCAGGGCGGCCGACGTGCCGGCGATACCGGCGCCGACGACGCAGATATCGGCGGTCACGCGCCGGATGTCGCCGTCGGCACGACGCCGAACGATCCTGGTGTCTGACGATAGCGGAGCAGTCATCGCCGGTTTCGCTCCCTGGGCCGGATTATGAGTTTCAGCTTTTGGAGGGATGATATGACATGACGGCAGCGTGGTGAAACGCCTTCTCGCCGGTACAACCGTCTTGCGGGGCGGCGGTTCGCGGGCTAGACCCGCGGCATGCCGCGTACTGCGCTTTTCGCCGGGTCGTTCGACCCGATCACCAACGGCCATCTCGACGTGGTGCGGAGCGCCGTACGGCTCGCCGATCGCCTGGTGCTTGCCATCGGCATCCATCCCGGCAAGACACCGTTGTTTTCGGCCGAGGAGCGGCTCGCCATGCTCGAGAAGATTTCCGCGCCGCTCGGGCGCGCCGCCGGCTGCGAAATCGTCTGCACCACCTTCGGCGATCTGGTGGTCTCGGCGGCGAAGCGGGTCGGAGCGACCATTCTGATCCGCGGTCTGCGCGACGCCGCCGATTTCGATTATGAGATGCAGATGGCCGGCATGAATGCGGTGATGGCGCCGGGCGTGCAAACCGTGTTCCTGCCGGCGTCGCCCGAAGTTCGCCCGATCACCGCCACCTTGGTGCGCCAGATAGGCAGCATGGGCGGCGACATTTCTGCGTTCGTACCCGAAGTGGTTGCCGTATCCTTGAAGAAGAAATTCGCCAAAGCGTGAAAAAGGCCTGAACAAGCCAAAGCGTGATCCCGGAGGTGACATGAGCCGCGTTCTTGCTTTCCTGTTGTTGCTTGCCGGTGCTGCGCCGGCCTTCGCCCAAGGACTGATGAATCCAGCGGCGCTGAAGGAGCAGGCTCCGCCGGTCTATCGGGTCGATTTCGACACGACCAAGGGCCCGTTCATCATCGAGGTGCATCACGACTGGGCCCCGATCGCCGCCGATCGCTTTTACAACCTCGTCAAAAACGGCTTCTACGATGATGCGCGGTTCTTTCGGGTGATCGAAGGCTTCATGGTGCAATTCGGCGTCAACGGCGACCCGAAAGTTTCGGCGGTGTGGCGGGAGGCGCGCATCAAGGACGATCCGCCCCGCTACAGCAACAAACGCTCGTTCGTGACATTCGCGACCGCAGGCCCGAACACCCGCACCACGCAAGTCTTCATCAATTACGGCGACAACAGCAATCTCGACAGCCAGGGCTTCACGCCGTTCGGCCAAGTCGTGTCGGGCATGAAGGTGGTCGATTCGCTCTACAACGGCTACGGCGAAGGCGCGCCGCGCGGTCTCGGGCCGGATCAGACCAAGCTGCAAACCGAAGGCAACGCTTATCTGGCGAGCAAATTCGCCAACCTCGATTACATTAAGAAAGCGACCATCGAGCCATAGACCCGCACCGAGCGCGATGGGCCGCCGGCCAAAGTGATGACAGCGGAGGATTTCCACATTGCCTGCATCCAAGGATAGCCCAGCGCTCCCGGCAGGAACCGATCCGGAGAATGCGCTGATCATTCGCACCACACGCGGCGACGTGATCGTGGCGTTGCGCAGCGACGTCGCGCCCGGTCATGCCGAGCGCCTGAAGCTCCTGGCGCGCGAACAATTCTACGATGACGTGCCGTTCCATCGCGTCATCGATGGCTTCATGGCGCAGACCGGCGACGGCGAATTCGGCAATGGCACCGGCGGCTCCAAACACCCCGATCTGAAGGCCGAGTTTTCCAAGGTGCCGTTCAAGCGCGGCACTGTCGGTATGGCGCGGAGCAGTAATCCGCACTCGGCCAACAGCCAGTTCTTCATCATGTTCGAGGAGGGGTCGTTCCTCAACGGCCAGTACACGGTGGTCGGCGAGGTCGTCCATGGCATGGACGTGGTCGACAAGCTCAAACGCGGCGAGCCGCCGAGCGATCCCGATCGCATCGTGCAGATGCAAGTCGCAGCCGACGTCGAGTAGATCGATGCGCACCGCCGTAAGCACGATCGGTCTGCTCTGTGGCGCGATCGGGCTGATCACCCTCGTCACGACGCCGGCACCGGCGCAGCTCGATCGTGGTTTGACACCGCCGCCGTGCAGCGCGCTCAACGGCCACCCGTGTCATCCGTCGTTTTGCAGCGTCTTCCACCACGGTCCGTGTTTCCCGCAATACCCGCCGCCTATTGGCCAGGATTTACGGCTGACCATCGCCGCGGCCGAAGAGAAGCCCAAGGACAAGCCGGTCACCGACCGGAATGAAAGCGAATTCGTCGACAACATCCAGGAAATGTTCCGTGCGCTGCGCGCCTGCTGGATACCGCCGCCGCCCAGCAAGTCCCAGCCGGGGATGGAATACACGGTCCGGTTCGCGTTCAAGAGCAACGGCGAACCGATGGGGCCGCCCCGGGTGACCTACGCCACCCGCGGCGTGGCCGAGGAAGTGCGCAATGTTTATCAGCAAGCCGTGGAAGCGGCGCTGAAGCGCTGCACGCCGATGCATTTCACAAGGGGCATGGCCGGCGCCGTTGCCGGGCGGCCGATCATCCTGCACTTTTTCGACAATCGCATCGTGCCCGCGCATTTCAGCCAGACCGGCGATCCAAGCAAATAGTAGAGCCTTTCGCTCACTCTCAAGTGAAAGCAGAAAATCCAAACAAATACGGATACGCGCGCGTTTTCAGATCATGCTCCGAGTTCATTCCGCGCCGCGATTTGTGCGTAACACAATGGGGACGCGGAAGCGAAACCGACAGCGCCCTGCAAAAGCATGCGCACCGATCTGTTCGACTTCGTTTTGCCGGAAGACCGCATCGCCTTGCGGCCGGCTTCGCCGCGCGACGCGGCGCGGCTGCTCGTGGTGTATCCGGGCGAGGGCGGCGCGGCTGCTTTCGATGACCGCACGGTGCGCGAGCTGCCCGACCTGCTGCGCGCGGGCGACGCGCTGGTCGTCAACGACACCAAGGTGATCGCGGCCAGTCTGCACGGCCGCCGCATCGGCCGCGGCGAGCACGAGCCGGCGATCGCCGCCAACCTGATCAGGCGGCTCGACGGCTCGCGCTGGACCGCGCTGGTGAAGCCGGGCAAGCGGCTTGCGGTCGGCGACGTCGTGCGCTTCGGCAGCGAAGGGCGGGTTTGTTTCCTCGAACAGCTCGACGCCACGATCGAAGCCAAGGGCGAGGGTGGCGAAATCACGTTCGCTTTCGCCTTTCATGGCCCGGTGCTCGACCAGGCGCTGGCCGAGCGGGGGGACATGCCGCTGCCGCCCTACATCGCCGGGCGCCGCGCCGCCGACGAGCAGGACCGAACCGACTATCAAACCATGTTCGCGCGCGAGGAGGGCTCGGTGGCGGCGCCGACCGCGGGCCTGCATTTCACGCAGGCGATCGTGGCAGCATTGCACGCGCGCGGTGTCGCGCTGCATCGTGTCACGCTCCATGTCGGCCCCGGCACCTTCCTGCCGGTCAAGGCCGAAGATACGGCCGCTCATCGCATGCAGCCGGAATGGGGCAGTGTCAGTGCCGAGACCGCCGCGGCGCTCAATGCGTCGCGCCGTGTCGGGGGCCGCATTGTTGCGGTCGGCTCGACCGCGCTTCGGCTTCTCGAGAGCGCGGCGGCGGACGACGGCACACTGTCGGCTTTCTCCGGCGACACTGCGCTGTTCATCACGCCGGGTTACCGCTTTCGTACGGTTGACGCGATGCTGACGAACTTCCATCTGCCGCGCTCGACGCTGTTCATGCTGGTGAGCGCGTTTTGCGGGCTTGACGTCATGCAGCGCGCCTATGCGCACGCGATCGAAAGCGGCTATCGGTTTTATTCCTACGGCGACGCCTGTTTACTGTTTCGCAAATAGAGCACCATGCCTGAAGCGTTTTCCTTCCGCCTGACCGCTACCGACGGCGCCGCCCGCAGCGGTGAAATCACGACGGCGCACGGCATCGTGCACACGCCGGCTTTCATGCCGGTCGGGACGCAAGCTTCCATCAAGGGCGTGCATCACGATGACGTGCGCGCGTCCGGTACCGAGATTTTGCTCGGCAATACCTACCACCTGATGCTGCGGCCTTCGGCCGAACGCGTCGCCGCGCTCGGCGGGCTTCACACCTTCATGCGCTGGCCGTATCCGATCCTCACCGATTCCGGCGGCTTTCAGGTGATGTCGCTGTCGCCACTGCGCAAGATCAGCGAAGACGGCGTCACTTTTCGCTCCCACATCGACGGCGCCACGGTCGCCTTGACGCCGGAGCGCGCCGTGGAAGTGCAGCAGCAGCTCGGCTCCGACATCGCCATGCAGCTCGACGAATGCGTGCGGCTGCCGGCCGAGCGTGCTGACATCGAGCGCGCCATGAAGCTGTCGCTGCGCTGGGCCGAGCGCTGCAAGCGCGCGTTCGAAAGCGCGCCGCCCGGCCGCGCGCTGTTCGGCATCGTGCAGGGCGGCGATGACCCGGCGCTGCGCACGCAAAGTGCGCGGGCGTTGGTTGATATCGGCTTTCCCGGCTATGCCATCGGCGGCCTCGCCGTCGGCGAGACCCAGGAGGTGATGCTGGGCATCGTCTCTGAGACGGTGCCGGTGTTGCCGGCCGACCGGCCGCGTTATCTGATGGGCGTCGGCACGCCTGGCGATTTGCTGGAAGCGGTCGCGCGCGGCGTCGACATGTTCGACTGCGTGATGCCGACGCGCAATGGCCGGCACGGCCTGGCCTTCACCCGGTTCGGTCCGATCAACATCAAGAACGCGCATCACGCCGACGATCCGCGGCCACTCGATCCGGAAAGCCGCTGTCCGGCGGCGCGCGATTTCTCCCGCGCCTACCTGCATCACCTGTTCCGCAGCGGCGAAGCGCTCGGCGGCACGCTGCTGTCGATCGTTAATCTTTACTACTATCAGGACCTGATGGCGGCAGCGCGCGCGGCGATCACAGCGGGCCGCTTCGCCGATTTTGCCGACGAGACCAAAGAGCAGTGGCTCGCCAAGCGTGATCTGGACATGCAGTGACAACGAAACAAAAAAGAACCCGTCGGCCACCTGATACGCAAGGCCGACGGGTCACTTCACTTCGCGCCTTCAACCAACGCAACAAGCCGGCGCGCTACCATGGTCGCAAGCTGGCGCTTCGGTCGCTCTATCAACGCGGGGCAACCGGTAACGCTCCCGGCAGGTGCGGCGGCACTGCGCGGCGCTCGCGAGGCAACTCAACTGACGCGATACAGGACTGGCACCGATTGACGCACACCGGACTGACGCACAAAGGACTGACGCACAAAGGCCTTGGCCCGAAAAGGGCTAACGCGGCCACAAGGTGATGGAGGTCACGAACTCGTGCGCACACTCGTCGCACGACCAAGCGTGGCGGATGCGACCTCTCAAATTGAACGCGGATTCTTCGGCGATCAGCAGAACGCTGTCGCAGCGGGGGCATTTGGGTCGGCTAAAGTCATGCGTTACAGGCTTCGGCGCGTTGCAAGCGAACTGGACGGTCATCGTCGAACCTCCGCGACGTCCCCCTCACACACCCCGATCTGTCCCGATACTGGCGTTAGGATGAAGGGTCTGTGTGGCGTCGCTACGACGCCATTATGAAACTCTCATGGCCCGGCCCGGCGGATTTCAGCCTAAGTCGCGAACTGCGCTGGCGAAATTTGCGTAAAACTGCGGGAAGCGCACAGCTTCCGCAGTTTGCGCATAGATGGGGGGCGCGTGGCCGCATTACTCCGTCGGGACAGCCGGCGGAGGACTGCATGGCGATCATACGCAGCGCGGGCGCGCCCGCACCCAAACGCGTCGTTGTGGTGGGGGCGGGTATTGCCGGCCTGACTGCCGGCTACGACCTCAAAAAAGCGGGATATCAGGTCACGGTCCTGGAGGCGAAGGACATTCCCGGCGGCCGCATGGCCGAGAAGATGGAAGGCTCCTTCATGAAATATACCGGCGCGACCGGGTTGTTCCGCTTCTACAAGGACATGTGGGACGTTATCGCCGAGCTTGGACTTGGCGAGCGGCTGATGCCGTATCCAAAAATGGGCTCGGGCATCGCCAACAACACCAAGGAGACTTACGAGCTCGACTTCAATCAGACCTTCGGCATGCTCAAGCATCCGGCGCTGAGCCTGCACTCGCGGCTGCGGCTTGCGTCGCTGATCCCGGATTTCCTGCGCGCGCGTCGCACTGTCGATCCGTGCCTCATTCACACCGCGGTCGATTTCGACGACGAGAGCATGGCCGAATATCTGACGCGCAAAGTCGGCGCCGATTTCCTGGAGAACGTGGTCGCGGTGGTCTATCGCAATTTGTGGGCGTGGAACGTCGAGCAGGCCTCGCGGGCCTATTTTCTGATGATCTATCCGCACGTCCGCAACCAGCCTTCCTACACGTTTGCCACCGGCTTCGGCACGCTGACGCGCTCGCTCGCCGAACAGCTGGACGTCCGCATCAATACGCGGGTGCTCTCGATCGAGCTCGGCGACGATTGCGAGGGTCGCAGCGTGATCTGCGAGGGCCCGCAGGGCCGGGAAAAACTTTCGGCGGACATCGTGGTATGCGCGCTGCCCGGCAATGCGGTCGGGGGCGTGGTCGCCGATCAGACGCCGTGGGAGAAGAGCTTCTTCGCCGACGTGCCGTACGCGCAATATGCCATGGTCGCTTATGTGCTAAAGAGCAAGCCGGCGACGGAATTCGATATTCGCACTTTCCACACCCGCCGCCACAAGACGCCGATCTCGTTCATCAAGACCTTCCCCGGCTCGGAGCGGCCCGGCGATCCGCCGCGGCTGTGGCTCGTGCTCGCGCCGGATCGTCAGCGGCATTATCTCGACAAGGACGGCTCCAACCTCGACCGGGTCGCGCGCCATTGGGCCAAGCAAATCTATCCGTCGCTCGAGCAGGACCTCAAAGAGGTCCACGAGATGCACACGAACTACATTATCGCGAGCTTCCCGACCGGCCAGGCGCGCAAGGTGAGGAGCTTCTTGTCGGTTCAGGAGGCAGGGCCAAAGAACATTTATTATGTCGGCGACTATCTCGGGAACGCCACGACCGGCGGCGCGCTGGCGATCGGCCGGCGCACGGCGCGCAAGATCGTCGAGCACTGGGCTTAGGGCGTTCTCATAACGCGAGAGCCGACGTCCGGTTTCGGGGGTAAAGCGCACATCGCCGTGACCAGCCGTAAGCTCCGTCTGACCCAAAGGCGACATTCGGCCCGAGTGGCGTCTAAGGCCCGTGGGGGTTTCATTTGTCACTCGCCGAAGGATCGCAAAGTGGTACCTTAGGCATGGGACAAGGGTGTTCTGAGCGGGCACATGCGGCGGCGCGAATTCATCACCCATCTTGGCGGCGCGGCAGTCGCCTGGCCGCTCACGGCGCACGCGCAGCAGGGCGAGCGGATGCGCCGCATCGGCGTGCTGCTGCCCGCGGCTGCGGACGATGCGCTATATCAGGCCCGCATGACGGCGTTCCTGGGGGGATTGCAGCAACTGGGCTGGACCGACGGCCGCAATGTTCGCATCGATACGCGCTGGGCCGCTGGCGATGCGGACCTTATTCGCAAATACGCGGGGGAACTGATCGCGCTCGGGCCGGACGTTCTCGTTGCTTTTACCAGCGCCGCAGTACCGCCCTTGCAGCAACTGACCCGCACAATTCCGATCGTCTTTGCGGTCGTCGCTGATCCGGTCGGGGCTGGCTATGTCGAGAGCCTGGCGCGGCCAGGTGGTAACGTCACTGGCTTTACCGTCTGGGAATATACGCTCAGCGGGAAATGGCTGGAACTGCTCAAAGAGATTGCGCCTCGAACGGCGCGAGTGGCAGTCCTTCGAGACTCGGCCATAGCGGCTGGACCCGCGGAGTACGGGGCGATCCAGACCGTGGCGCCGTCGCTCGGGATGGAATTGCGTCCGATCGATATGCACAATGCCGGCGAAATCGAGCGCGGCATCACGATGTTCGCTGCGAGTCCCAACGGTGGCCTGATAACAACCGGGAGCCCGGCGTCGACGATTCATCGCGAGCTGATTGTTGCGCTCGCGGCTCGGCACCGACTACCCGCTGTCTACTATGCCCGCTTTTACGTCACCGGGGGCGGCCTGATTTCTTATGGGCCTGATATTCTCGACCAATGCCAGCGGGCGGCGGGGTATGTCGACCGTATTCTCAAGGGCGCCAAGGCGACCGACCTGCCAGTGCAGGCGCCCACTAAGTACGAACTAGCCATCAACCTTAAGACCGCCAAGGCACTCGGCATCACTGTTCCAGATAAGCTTATTGCGGTTGCCGACCAAGTAATCGAATAAAAATGCAGACTTCCGTTGCTGGCCCAGAACTGACGTCGCGCGATGTCCGCTGTTTGATCGCTGTCGGGGTTTAAGCGGACATCAGCCAAGAGTTGCATCACTGAGAAAAGCTTTAGTCAGGAGCTGCGGCGCCGCGCGGCGCGCAATGTCGCCGACGGCAGCTCGCCGAACGCCTCGCGATAGCACCCGGCAAACCGGCCGAATTGGAAAAATCCGGCCTCCGCCGCGGCGCGGCCGACGGTCATTCCGGGCTCGGCCTTGAGCAAACAGCGCCGGGCGGCGGCGAGCCGCAATGCGGTCAGGCGGGCCATCGGCGTCGTGGCGCAGAAACGGCGAAAGCCGTCGTGCAGGGTGCGCTCGCTGACGCCGGCGGCCTCCGCCAGCTTCGCGATCGTCAGCGGCGCCGCCAGACGTCCGCGCATTTCGCGCTCGGCGCGCAGCACGTAGTAGGGAAGGGGACCACGGCTCTTGTTCGCTTCGCCGGCGTGATTGTGCGGCTGCACCGCCAGCAATCCCTCGAGCAGAAGGTCCTCCAGCGCGCTGCCAAGCGGCTCGCGGGAAAACAGCCCGCCTTCGTCAATCGAGCGCACGGTGAAATCGAGGAGCGCCCGCCAGTCGCGCGCCGCCGAACGGCGAAGATCGAACGCGGGTTCGAACCGCAGCGGGTCTCGTTGCCTGCAACCGCTCCGCTCGGCCAGCCGCGCCTCCAATGTTTCGCGCGGTATCTGCACGATCAGCTGCGCGCAATTGTCCGACCAGCGGAGCCGAAGCCGCTCGCCGGGGGAGATCACCGCCGCCATGGCGCCCTCGCAGCGGACGCGATCCTCTCCGAGGCTTATCTGCACCGCGCCGCGGATCGGTATCTGCACCAGATAGAAATCCTCCAGCGCGCCCGGCCACACCTCGACGGCGGGGCCGATGCGCATCAGATTGATGGAAACGCGCTTGAGGGTGGCGCGGCAAATGATCCCGGACACGGGAACGTTCGACAGCCGGCGCAAGCGATGCGGCTTGAGCACTTTGCTCAGCCGGTGATGCATCGCCTCGAAATTGTTCGACGCGAATTGACAATACGACGCCAACGGCAGGTTGGCGGCCGGCATCATTCGGCCGCTTGCGCGAGCACGTGCTGACGGAATTGCGGCATGACCTGCTCCGCCATCAGCTGCATCGACTGGCGCTCCCAGGTTTCATTGGGTCCGAGCCAGTCCAGTCCGGTCATCAACAGCGTACCGAACGGCCCGACTTCGTCGCGGAAGGCGACCAGCTTGTCGAGGAGGGTCTTGGGCGAGCCATAAAGGGTACAGCCCTCGGTGATGGCCTCGACGCTCGCCGCTTCGTCCGACATCGCCGGATCGGGCTTGAGTATCGAGAGCAGCCCGACGCCGGCCAAAGCCGCGCGGATATAGGTGAAGAAATACCGATTGGACGCCTTGTCGCCGTACACGCGGTCGGTCGCCTCCGCGTCGCCCGGCGCCACCATGACGTTGCGGGAAACCCGCCAGTTTTCGCCGGACGGCTTGTTGCCGGTCTCGGCGTGGGCCTTGCTGTAGATCGCCCAATGCGACGCCACCGAATAGGTCGGGATGATATTGGCTGAGATGATGCCCCAGCCCTGCTGCGCGGCCGTGCGCGCCGACGGCGAATGCGGGCTTGCGAGCGACAGTGTGACCGGCGGTCCGCCTTTCTGATAGGGCTTGGGCATATAGCCGATGCCGAGATCGGCAACCACGGTGTTCTTCAGGCTGATCTTCCAGAACTCGCCGTCGATCTGGTAGGGCGGATCCTGCGACCAGATTCGCCGCATGATGTTGACCGCTTCCACGACCTTGCGGTTGCGCACACCGGGGTCGGCGTGGCCGAACAACTCGAAGTCCGACAACAATCCGCCCGGCCCGACGCCGAGCATGAAACGGCCGCGGCTCATGTGATCGAACTGCGCCACCTCGGCGGCGACCACGACCGGATCGTGATTGGGAATGCAGATGACGCCGGTGCCGAAGCGCAAATTCTTGGTCCGCGGCACGAGGCCCGCCATGAACATCAGCGGCGAGGGGATCGGTTCGCTGGTCGCCGAGAAATGCTCGCCGAGCCACAATTCCTCAAAGCCGAGCCGATCGGCCAGCAGCGATTTCTCAGTGTCCTCAGCAAGCGTATCGGTGAACGAGCGGGCCGGCGGATGCACCGGCATCATGAAAAATCCGAGACGCATATTCCCCCCGTTTCGATGCCTGGTTGCAGCGGTGCAATGCGGCGATTGCGACGCCGCTCCTTGATTCCATTGTGACGCTGGCGCAATGTCACGTCAAAGGGAGGAATTGCTAATGAGCCTTGCGGAAGTGCGGCCGGCCGCCAAGCCGGACCTCGTGCCGAGCGCCGACGAACTGGTCGGACGGGCGAAGAAGCTCGCGCCGAAGTTGCGTGAGCGCGCGCTCAAAGCCGAGCGCGATCGCAACATTCCGCGCGAGTCGGTCGAGGAATATATCGACGCCGGGCTCATTCATGCGCTGCAGCCCAAACGCTGGGGCGGCTACGAGCACGATCACGAAGTCGCCTTCGATATCTCGATCGAGCTCGGCAAATCGACCTGCGGTTCGTCGGCTTGGTGCCTGAACTATCTGGCCGATCACGCCTGCATCCTAGCGCTGTTCCCGGAAGAGGCGCAGCACGACGTCTGGAGCGAGAATAAAGCCGCCTGCATCGCCACCTCGGCAGCGCCGACCGGCACCGTCACTGTCGTGCCCGGCGGCTATCGTCTCGATGGCCGCTGGTCGTGGTGCTCGGGGCTGCGCCATTCGCATTGGATCATGATCGGCGGGCTCGCGTTCCGCGCCGGCGAAGATCATCCCGACATGCGGCTTTATCTGGTGCCGGTGTCGCAGCTGAAAATGGACGACACCTGGTATTGCGCCGGCTTGCGCGCCTCCGGCTCGATCACCTGCATCGCCGACAATGTGTTTGTGCCCGAGCATCGCAGCGTGTCGTTTTCGACCTTGCGCGACGCCTGCTCGCCCGGCTCGAAGGTCAATACCAATCCGATCTACCGCACGCCGTTCATCGCCGTGCATTCCTACGCGCTGTTCGGGCCGGCGCTTGGCTTGGCCCGCGGTGGCTACACCGATTTTGTGCAATGGACCCGCGAGCGCTATCTGACCTACACCCAGCTCAATATCGCCCAGCATGTGCCGGTGCAGCTCAAGGTCGCCGAGATCGCCGCGCAGATCGACGCCGCCGAGCTCTTGGCGCGGCGCGCGCTCGCCACCGCGCGCAAGGACTATAGCGGCATGACGATGGAGACGCGCACGCTCTTGCGCCGCGACTTCACCTACGCCATGCGCATGCTGCGCGACGCCATGGACGCGCTGATCAAGATCAGCGGCTCGAGCGGGCTGATGGACAACAACACCGCGCAGCGCTGCTGGCGCGACGTCCACGCCATCTCCTCGCACGTGGTGATGAACTGGGACGTGCCGGCGGAGAATTTCGGCCGCGCCGAGTTCGGGCTGCCGCTCAATCCGTCCTATCCGATGTTCTAAAGCGGGTTCTGGCGCTCAACGGCCTTATCCGATGTCCGCGGTTCGGTCGGTCCTGGCGGCAAAACGGACATAACGCGGACATGATTGGTTTATCCGTTGAGTGTCCGCGATGACTTGTTTGATCACCGTGAAGCCAAGGAATAAGTCTCATGACCGCCCGCTCTATTCGTCTCGTTGGATATTTAGTCCCGCTTCTGGCCTTTGCCGGCGGCGTATCGCTCGCAGCATCGGGTCCGGCCAAGGTCGCTGCCGCGAATCCCGCTTCCGTAGCATTCTGCGCCACGGATCCGGGTTTTGCCCATCGACGAACTAATCACGCATCAACTCACAATCGGATCGCTCTGCACTGTCGCTGCTGCGGAACAGACGAAAATGGCCACTGTAACCATCAATGTTGCGACTAGCATGCGCCGCCGATGTTGAGCGACTTATCGGTTTCCGGACGCCGGCAAATATACTGCGCGTTTGATAACTTCGTTCTGCAGGAACGAGCGTGCCGCCGGCCGAGTAAGCGAACGCCGCCGCCTATGCGGTCTCTGAAATCCCGCGGCTCAGCGCGGCGCCGATAAGGCCGGCGAGCGCAATCATCGTCAGCACGCCGCCGAGGCCCGCCAGTGTGAAAGCGATCGCGCCGCCGGCAACGCCGCAGCTGCCGCCAAGAAAGGTGCAGGCGTTGACGATGCCCGAACCCTGACCTGCTTGCGCGGACGAAAGCGCGGACAGCGCCAGCCGGGGTGCCAAGGCGTAAGGCAGCGCCAGACCGGCGCCCATAACAACAAGCCCGATTGCCAGGAGCACCATGCCTCCCCCAGCGATGGCCAAGCCGATGGCGGCGCAGGCGATCGCGATCAGCGCCATGCCACCCATCATGGTGTTGCGCAGCCCGACCCGCGCCGCCACGGCGGAAGCTGACAAGGCGAGCGCAAGCAGTGCCGCGCTGAGCGGCAGCAGCAAGGCTCCGGCCTGCAGCGCCGTGAGGCCCAGTCCTTCGCGGCTCTGCGCATAAAGGTTGAAGTAGAGCAGCAGGGTCATGATGCTGAACATCGATAGCGAGCCGACGATCACGCCCATCACGAAGCCGCGCCGCGCGAAGAAGCTCAGGTCGACCAGCGGCGCGTCGGCACGCGACTCCACGATCAGCAACAGGACGAACGCAGCCGCGGCCAATACGAACGGGCCGACAACGGCGAGCGGTGCCGCTCCAACCTGCGGCAATGCATGCAGCCCAAAGACCAGCGACACCATGAACGTGGCCAGCAAAACAAAGCCGATCCAGTCCGCGCGCCGGCCTTGCGTTGGGTGTGCACGCGCGGTCGCTGAGCCTGCGGAGGCCATACCGGCAATGGCGGCTGCCATGAGCAGGACGTTGAGCCAGAAGATCGCGCGCCAGCCTAAGACGTGGGTGAGCGCACCGCCGATCAGCGGCCCGGTGCTGAAACCGAGCATCAGAAACCCGGTCCAAGCGCCAACCGCTGCGCCCCTGCGCTCCGGCGCCGCGCTGGTGTCGACCGCAGCTAGGGTGCCGGGCACCGCGAACGCTGCCGCAAGGCCCTGCAAGGCCCGCCCGGCCAGTAGCTCGGTTTGTGTGGCGGCGGTGGCAATGATGCAGGACGCGGCACCGAACAGCGCCAATCCGACCATCGATGTGAGCCGCGCGCCAAACCGATCCGCCGCTCGGCCGCCGAGCACAATGCACGCCGCTGAGACGACCAGATAGGCATTGACAGCCCATTGCACACCGGCGGAGCTGAGGGAGAGTTCAGCCCGCATAATCGGCAAGGCTACCATGATCGCTGTGCCATTGGTGCCTACCGCCAGCATCGCCAGGCACGACGACCACAGAACCGACGTGAACCCTGTTCGCTGGTTCAACTCGCTGCGTCCTCACGCCAGCATTGCGCGGATCAACGCGCCGCCGCGAGACTTCCCGCGGCGACCCGCCGATTGAGTAGGTGCCGCGAATGGATCATATCCGGCGATATTAGAAAAGCGGACGTAACTCGGACATCGAGGAACGTCCGCCAATGGTTCTTTCGCAGACATCAAGCCGCCGAGCGCGAGCGTCCGGTCGTCGGCTCAAAGCGGAGATCCTTGTGACGTCCGGCTTGCCCAACTGAAGCGATACTAAGCCGCGGCTCGCTCGACGGCCGCCTCCGCAAGGCGCGGCAGGGCCAACTGCAGGATCTCCGAAGGTTCGGCAGCCGTGATCTCCGGATATTCGCCGGCCTCGGTCCGCATCGTGGTCCAGCGGCGCCACGCGTGGCCGCCGGCATCGCCTGAGCCCGACCAGACGAACCAGAGGCTGGCCTCTTCGAGCTTGAGCTTGGCGCCGGCGTCCAGGCGATGGAACGCGATCTTGGTGCCGCGCTCGTTGAAGATGCCCATCAGCTTGGTGGCGAGGCCCGGGCCGCTCGGCACCCACGCGAAATTCGCCGGCTCCATGAATACCGCGCGCGTGTAGCGCTCCTTCGGATAGACCAGCTCGCGCTGGTTCACGTGCTCCCACACCGCCTCGTAGGCGTCCTGGTTGATCTTGCCGCCGCCCGGCTTCTCGCGCGTGAAGACGCCGTCCTTGAACGAGCCTAAAGTCTTGAGCTCGGCGAGGCCGCGCTGGAACTCGCGCTCGGACATGTAGCCGTTGCCGCTCGCCCCGCCCGTCTGCAGCACGAGCGTCAGCGTCTTGGGGTCGACGGTCTTCTGCGGTCCGTAGCGCGTGCCCTCGGGGAAGTAGGCGATCGAGCCGGGGTGCATCACACCGTCGGAGCCGAAGTCGTAGCCGCCTTCGAGCTGGAAGCGCACCTGGTCGAAGTTGTGCCGGTGGCGCGGCGAGACGAAGTCGCCGGCGAGCACTCCGATCGAGAGGTAGAAGTTGTCCGGCGCGCCTTCGCGGCCATGGAGCAGCTCATAGTAGCGGAAGACGCCGCCGCGCGCATGGCCGCGCTCCTGCAGCGTCAGCGATTCGAACGTGATCAGATTCATGGTTTCCTCCCAGGCCCGCCGCCGCCGTTTTTCGCGGCGACATCGGCCCCGCGGCAAGCGACGACGAGCTAGTGATAGCCGCTGCCGCTTGCGTCCTGCATCTGCGCCAGCACCGCGTCCAGATTGAACGCCGCCGGTTTTTGCCGTGGCGGAAATTGCTTGAAGGCCTGGATTTGCTGGGCGACGATCGCCTGCATTCCATAAATCAGAAAGACGTGGGAGATGACCCAATCCCAATAGGTATTGGAGTTCTCGTCCGCCCGTTCGAAGGGATCGCGACGCAGGTTGAATATCTTTGGCGCTCGAAGCTTCACGAACGGCTCGAACCAACACATCAGCTGCTTCGCGCGCTGCTCCATCAGCACCATTTTCCAGTCGCCCATGCGAATAGCGAGGATGTCGCCGTCGTCGCTGATATAGAAGAAGAACTTTCTCGGACTTTCCTTGGTTTCGCCGCTCAAATAGGGCAGAAGATTGTAGCCGTCGATATGGACCTTGAAGGTCTTGTCGCCGACCTTATGTCCCTTCAGCAGTTTTGCATTGATATCCGGCTCGCCGGCAGCGGCCAGGAGCGTCGGGAGCCAATCCTGGTGTGAAGCGAGATCGTTGAGAACGAGGCCCGCTTTGATCCGCGCCGGCCAGCGCACAAAGATCGGTACGCGCCAACCACCCTCCCAATTGGTGTTCTTCTCGCTGCGATACGGGGTGATGCCGGCGTCCGGCCAACTGTTGTAGTGCGGGCCGTTGTCCGTCGAGTACATGACGATCGTGTTATCGACGATGCCCAGTTCGTCAAGCTTGCTCAGCATGCGCCCGATGTTTTCGTCGTGCGCCACCATGACATCGTTGTAGTCGCCCTGGCCGCTCTTGCCTTTGTGCTTTTCCGCGCAATGGGTGCGAAAGTGCATACCCGTGGTATTGTACCACATGAAGAACGGCTTGCCCTGCTTGTGGCATTTGTCGATGAAGGCGAGCGCACGCTCGGTGATCTCGTCGTCAATTGTCTCCATGCGCTTCTTGGTCAGAGGACCGGTATCTTCGATCTTTTGTCCGCCCTTGCCGTCAGCCCGGCAATGCAGCACGCCTCTCGGTCCGAATTGTTTCTTGAACGCCGGGTTCTTCGGATAGTCGGGGTCCTCGGGCTCTTCCTCGGCATTGAGGTGATAGAGGTTGCCAAAAAACTCATCGAAACCGTGCGCCGTCGGCAGAAACTCGTCCTTGTCTCCCAAATGGTTCTTGCCGAATTGGCCAGTGGTGTAACCGAGCGGCTTGAGCAATTCGGCGATGGTCGGGTCTTCGGCGCGAATGCCGACATCGGCGCCGGGCATGCCCACCTTGGTGAGGCCGGTGCGGATTGGGTTCTGTCCGGTGATGAATGCAGCGCGGCCCGCCGTGCAGCTTTGCTGGCCGTAATAGTCGGTGAAAGTCATGCCTTCATTGCCGATCCGATCAATGTTCGGCGTGCGGTAGCCCATCTGACCGCGGTTGTTGTAGCTAATATTCCACCAGCCAATGTCGTCACCCCACAGGATAAGGATGTTCGGCTTGCCCGCCTTACTAGCCATCTCGATCTCCCTTGTCTGGTTTGACTCGCTGGGGCCTTTTGACAGGCCGTCTCAAAGCTTCGGCAACTACACTTGACGCAGCAGCACGGCGAAGAACGCGAACAGGCCGATGAGCATCAGGAGGGCGGCGATGGCCAGGACTGGCGACTGCATTTGCTCCCTGGTCGCGCCCGATCTCATGCCCGCGATTGGGGCGAATGGTCCGTGCCACAGGTAGCGCACCGTCCACCGGTACTCCCAAATCGAAACGACGAGCGCCAGCACACCGCAGGAAATGAGTGCAAGCCCGAGATATTGAGGCGCTTTCGGAAAAGCGGCAGGACTGATACCAGGCATTTGTTGCAGGCGCTCAAAGAACTGGACGATGGCGAAGCCAAAGCCGATCAGCGAGACCGCGGTCCGCACCCACGACATCATCGTGCGCTCGACGCTGAGCCGCGTGCGGAGCCAGCCGAAATGAGTATCTGCCGTTACTCTGACTTCGAACCTTTCTGTGCCGGGGAGGGAGTGCGGATCCGCCATACCAGCTGCCCTTTCTGTTGACACATGCCGATGCTTTACAGGACGCGTCCTGCCGAGGCGCGAGCGTGCCACACGCGCACAACAAGCCCGCGGATGAGCAGGTAGGGTACGAACGCCAGCAGCAACGCGATGATGAGCGCTTCGATCGGATAGAACATCTTGAACACCATGACCTGGTAGATCACGTCCATCACCAGCCCGAGAAGAATAATCCTGGCGGTTGCCTCCAAGCCTTCACGCAGTCTTGCAACGCGCTCACGTGGATCGCGCAATATCGTCCAAAGATACGGCGAACGCTCGGTCCGTGCATCGTGAACACCATCACGGATGGCGGTGAGCGCCGCCATCGAGGGCTGCAGAATGAAACGGAACGCCATCGGTCCACTCGGCCGATCGGTCAGATCGCTCCAGGCGCGTTGGAAGTTCTCTACGGTAACGCCGTGCCACACTACGCCGGCCATGATCAGCAACGCGGCAATTGCGATGACGAGCTTTGCCAACAATCCCAACTCCGGCGCGCTGGTGTCGGTCATCGCGTTGCCGTGGCCTCTTGAATGACGCGCCAAAGCCGCTTTCAACGCGGGCATGGAACCGCTCTTTCCGTGGCATCCCCGCGACTTGTCGATGGCTACAAAAATGCAGCGTACGCCAATGCCCACTGTGCGACAACACGGCTGTGATCGGGATCGTTTGATCGATCGGCCGCCAGGCGATCGCGATCACTGATGAGGCCAAGCTTTCACCACCGATTGCGCAGGAACTCCTCGATCGCTTCGGGCGAAGCCTTGGCGTAGCTGCCGCGCCGGCTGACGACCGATCCGGTGAGGCGGTGCAGCGACAGCGCCATCTCCGCCGCCTTGGCCACGACCGCAATGCCGTTGAGCACCAGTGCGCCGTCGATCACGAACGGACGCTCGCGCGCGAACAGCAACATCGGCAAGCCGCCGGCCGGAATGATGACCTCGGCCCCGGCAGCTACAAGCGGACGCACCTGGTCGACAAAATTGGCGCGCACCTTCGAATAGTCCGCCTCGTTGGTGAATGCGCTCATGAAGCCGGGGAGGTCGAGCTTGATCGCCCGCACCCCGGTCACGCGCTGCTCGAGGCCGTAAGCTCTGATCTGACGCTCGTGCCAGTCGATGAAAATCGGATCGATGGTCACAAGGCCGAGCTTCCGCCCCATGCTCAGTGCTGCAAGCATGGCCGCTTCGCCAAGGCCGATGACCGGGAAATCGACCGCGCCGCGGATTTCCAAAAGGCCGGGCTCTTGAAAGTGACCGATGACCAGCGCGTCGTACCCGCCGCGCTCCGCCTCGAATGCGTTGCGGATCGCCTGGGCGGCGCAGCGAAACTCGGTCAGCGGATGAAAGAGATGGTCCGGAGGATCGAGCCCATGAACCTCGAAGCGGCAATTTGGCCCGGCGACGGAGTCGAGCATGCCTTGCAGCCGCTCGATGTAAGGCGCCTGCTCGACCGGGTGAACGAAACTCTGATACCAAAATCGGGCGCGAGAAGCCGGTTCGGCCATCTATCAATCTCCCAACGGCGACTTTTACGCTTAACGCGCATGAAACAGATGGCGGGCGCGGCGCGTTACCACGCCCGCATCGTTGTCATTGGCAAATGAGCGACACTCAGGCGCGCTTGGCCACCTCCGCCCCATAGCGGGTCCGCGCGTCTTCGACCGCTTGCGCCTGCGCTGCCGCGAGCTCCTCGCGAACGGCCTTGGCGCGGCGCGCGGCGTCGAGCGTTGCCTGCGCGTGGCCCTGGAATTGCGGCATCACCTCGCGCGCGATCAGTTCGTAGCTGCGCATCGTCGCTTGCGGGTTGGCCCAGTTGTGCGCGAGCAGAAGATAGGCGCCGAACCCGCCATTGGATTGCTGCCACAGCCGCTCGATCTGGGCCGCGCACGCGTCGGGCGTGCCGATGGCGCCGAGGCCTGAGCCGTTGATGAACTCGATCATCTCGCCGACCGAGTTGCCAGCGACCGCCATTTGCGGGAATGCCGCGACCTGCTGGAAGTAGCGGAACCAGTGCTCGATGCCGTACTCCACGTCACGAAACGCCTGCTCCTTGGTCTCGGCGATGTGGCACAGACCGACCAGACGCCACTTGCTGCGGTCGGTGATCTTGCCGTGGGCCTTTGCTTCGGCCGTCAGCACGTCCCAGTGCAGCGCCAGCGCGTCGAAGCCGGCGGCGGTGGTGGCGCCGACCGACAGCATGCCGACGCCATGGCGGCCAGCAAGCTTGGCGCCGGTCGGCGAGGCGACGGCGGCGACGGCGATGTCGAACAGCGGATTGGAATATGGCCGCAAATGCAGCCGCGCGTCGCGCAAGTCCCAGCGCTCGTTCTTGAAGGTGACGGGCTCGTTGCCGGCGAGCAGCTTGGTGATGATGGCCGTGCCGTCTTCCAACAGTCCGCGGGTCTGGCTCTGCTGCAGGCCGATCATGACGCCGTCGGTCGGCAGCGAGCCCGGGCCGAGGCCGAGCATCGCGCGGCCGCGGGTCAGATGATCAAGCAGCACGATGCGCTCCGCCACCCACAGCGGGTTGTGGTACGAGACGCTGATGACGCCGGTACCGAGCCTGATATGCCGGGTCCGCTCGGCGGCGGTGGCGATCATGATTTCCGGCGAGGCGGAGAGCTCCGTGCCGGCGGAGTGGTGTTCGCCGAGCCATGCCTCGTCGTAGCCGCAGCGATCGAGCCACTGGATCAGATCGAGATCGCCCTGCAGGGCGAGTGTCGGATTGATGCCGGGCTTGTGGAACGGCGCAAGAAAAATGCCGAAGCGCAGCCGTTGGCTCATGGGGACGGTCCTCCGCTTGTTGTTATGGAGGCGCGCTCGGCCTCCTTGCGCGGAGCACGCTAGCACATCAACGCGCTAGTCCCCCAGAGCTTTGCGCTTTGTGATGCTGCTGACAATATCGATCGCGCGGCGCAACAGCGTCATCGAAGCTTCCAGCGTGCGAAAGCCGGCGTGCGCGGTGACGGTGACATTCTCCATGCCGGCAAGCGGATGATCGCGCTGCAGCGGCTCGGCGTGGAACACGTCGAGGCCGGCATGGCGGATATGCCCGCTGCGCAGGCCTTCGATCAGCGCCGTCTCGTCGACCAAGTCGCCGCGCGCGGTGTTGATCAGCACCACGCCCGGTTTCATGTGCGCCACCTGCACCGGGCCGAGAAATCCCCGCGTGTCGTCGTTGAGCGCCAAGTGCAGCGAGATCACGTCGGAGCGCGTCAGGAGTTTATCGAGCGCGACCAGCCTCTCACCGGGAATCGGCGTGCGGTTCCACGACAACACCTCCATGCCCAGCCCACGGCCGATGCGCGCCACTTCACGGCCGATGCCGCCGAGCCCGATGACGCCGAGGATCTTGCCGGCAAGCTGCACGCCTTCGCGTGTCGACCAGACGCCAGAGCGGATCTCGCGATCCATCCGCGCGACGTCGCGGCAGCAGGCCAGCATCAGCGCAATCGCGTGCTCGGCGACGGCGGTGTCGCCATAGCCCTTGATGGTGTGGACGCGGATGCCGCGCTGCGCCAGTTCGGCGATATTCATGTAGCTCGCCGCGCCGGTGCCGAGAAAGACGATGTGCTTGAGCCCGTCGCATTGCTCGACCAACGCCGTCGGCAGGTACGAGTGATCGTCAATGCAGATGTCATAGCCGTGCAACAATTTCGGCAACTCGGCCGCTGCGAACGGCTGGCGATTGACGTCGATCGCCGGATCGTCGGCACGCACGACCCGCTGCCACACCGGCGCCAGCTGATCGTTGCAGTCGATGAACAGCGATTTCATCACTCTCCCCTCGATAGAGCATGATCGCGAAAAGCGGAAACCGGTTTTCGGAAAAGATCATGCTCCAACGTAACATCCAGACTCTGATCCGATTTCAACTTGATCGGATCGTGGTCTGGGCCGGGAACTCTTGTCGCAAACTTTGCTTGATTACTAAGCGCCCAAAATTGCGCTAGAATGGGCCAACATAAAGAGCGTTCATAGGGAGGACTGCATGCGCCGGTGGTTGACTGCGTGGCTCAGATTTACTGCGTCGCTCGCTATCGGATTGCTCGCCGTCTCGCCGGCGGCCTTCGCCCAAGGCGCCTTTGACGGCCACGTCAAAGTCGGCGTGCTCAACGATCAATCGAGCCTCTATGCCGACGCCACCGGCCAGGGCTCCGTCGTCGGCGCCCAGCTGGCGCTCGAAGACTACATGAAGGCGAACCCGAACTCGAAGCTCAAGGTCGAGATCATCTTCGCCGATCATCAGAACAAGCCGGACATCGGCGCCAATATCGCGCGCCAATGGATCGAGCGCGACGGCGTCGACATGATCCTCGACGTGCCGAATTCGGCGGTGGCGCTCGCGGTCAATGGCGTGACACGGCAGCTCAACAAGGTGATGGTCAACGGCTCGGCCGGTACGGCGCGGCTCACCGGCGATCAATGCAGCCCCAATACCGTGCATTGGACGTTTGACAACTTCGCGCTCGCCAACGGCACTGGCCGCGCCGTGGTTTCGACCGGCGGCGACACCTGGTTCTTCGTCACCGCCGATTACGCATTCGGCCATGATCTCGAGGCGCAGACTACGGCCGTCGTCAATGCGATGGGCGGCAAGGTGCTGGGCGGCGTGCGCGTGCCGCTCAACACCCCGGACTTTTCCTCGTACCTGCTGCAGGCGCAGAGCTCCAAGGCCAAGGTGATCGGGCTTGCCAATGCCGGCGGCGACACCATCAACTCGATCAAGCAGGCGTCGGAGTTCGGCATCATCAAGGGCGGTCAGCGCTTGGCCGGATTGCTGGTGTTCATCACCGACGTCAACTCGCTCGGGCTAGACGTCGCCCAGGGCCTGCAATTCACCGAGGCGTTCTACTGGGACATGAACGACGACACCCGCGCCTGGACCAAAAGGTTCGTCGAGAAAATGAACGGCCGGCTCTATCCGACCATGAACCATGCCGGCAATTACGGCGGCATGTTGCATTATCTCAAGGCGGTCGAGGCGGCGCAGACCACCGACGGCGTTCGGGTGGTCGCCAAGATGAAGGAGCTGCCGACGCAAGACATCACCTTCGGGCCCGGGCGCGTCCGCAAAGACGGACGGCACATGCACCCGATGTATCTGTGGCAGGTGAAGAAGCCGGACGAGAGCAAGGCCAAGTGGGACTATTACAAGCTGGTCAAGACCATCCCGGCCGACGAAGCCTGGCGTCCGCTCGATCAGGGCGGCTGCAGCCTGGTCGCCAAGAAGAGCTAGCACAAATCCGTAAGCGCTGTTTCCCGGGCGCGGCGCAGCACGAAGTGAAACGGAGTGATGTGGCGCAGACCCGGGATCGTAACGTGCGCCGCGCCCGCGACGATCCCGGATCAGCGATGCAGCGTTGCACGCTGCATCGCGTCCGGGAAAAGCGCAGTTGAGGTCACGCCGGACGGTTGTGGCCGACGGTCTTTAGATACTGCAGCGTTTCGTCGAGCGACACGACGTCGGCATATTTGGCGTTGAGGTCGAACAGGCTCTGGTCGTGGGCGGCCACCGAGCGGTCGCCGACCGCTTCACGCACCACCATCGGCCGAAAGCCGTTCTGCACCGCGTCGACGGCGGTGGCGCGCACGCAGCCGGAAGTGCTGCAGCCGGTGATGATCAACGTGTCGACGCGCCGGGCGTTGAGACGCGGCACCAGGTCGGTGCCGAAGAAGCAGGACGCATATTTCTTCGCCAGCAGGATGTCCTTCGGCTGCATGTGCAAGCGCGGGTCGACTTTGACCGCCTCGGAGCCGGCCGTGAGCGTCCGCGCGCCGCTCTGCTTGAGCGCCCAGATGCCGGCATCCTTGATGTCCTCTTCCTCGTAGATCACGGTCGAGAAAATTACCGGGATGCCGCGTTCATGGGCGATGCCCAGGAGCGGCTTCTGCGCCTCGATCTGGCCGTCGAGATTGGCGCCGAGCGGCATCGCGGCATCGGTGAAGCCCTTGATCATATCGATCAGGATCAGCGCCGGCCGCTCGCCAAAGCCGATTTTTATGCCAAAGCCCCGCTGCCGGAAGAATTCCTCGTCGTCCTTGCCGCTGGTCACGAGCCGCACTCCTTTTCGCTTCTTGCCGCATCGATGGTGATGGCCCAACGCGCGGAGCCTTCACCTCAAGCCCAGTTATATGCGAACAATCGTCTGACGCGAACAACACTTGCGGAAAACGGGGAGGTCGTTCAATGACGAAGAGGCATCAAGGCAAGACGGTCGTTATTTCGGGCGCGGCGTCCGGCATCGGTCAGGCGTCGGCGGTCCGGCTTGCGGAGGAGGGGGCGCGGATCGTCATTGCCGACCGTGCCAAGGCGGAGCAAACGCTGCAACTGGTTGCGAATGTCGGCGGCAAGGGTGCGGCGGTCCAGTGCGATGTCAGCGATCCGGCCAGCGTTGCCGAGCTCAAGGAGACGGTCGAGCAAAACGGCGGCCAGTGCGACATCCTGATCAACAACGCCGGCATCTACCCGATGCAGCCTTTTGACGACATCACCTTCGACGATTGGCGCCGCGTGCTTTCCGTCAATCTCGATTCCATGTTCCTTATGACCAAGGCCTTTTCCCGTGGCATGCGCCAGCGCGGCTGGGGCCGCATCGTCAATATCGCCTCCGATACCGTGAGTCTCTTGGTGCCAAACCTCATCCATTACATCACCAGCAAGGCCGGCGTGATCGGCTTTACGCGCTCGATCGCCACCGAGTTCGGCGTCCACGGCGTCACGGCTAACGCTATCGCGCCCGGTCTCACACGCACGCCCGGCACACTGGCCGAGCCGGAAATTCCTGGCGGCATGTCCAAGGAAGCGTTGTTCGACCTGATGGCCAATATGCAGTCGATCAAGCGCGGCGAGCGGGTGTCTGATCTGGTCGGCGCGGTGTCGTTTCTCGCCAGCGACGACGCCGGCTTCATCACCGGGCAGACGCTCTACGTCAACGGCGGCCTGACGCGCACGACATAAGCGTCTTTTTGATCCAACTGGTACATTTCTTAGGGCGTGTACTCACAAATCTTAGGGCGTGTACTCACAAAGGATGGTGTCCGCTCTTTCCTCAAAAACGAACATTTTGTGTCGCGGTCTGCAAGTCCGCTTTGCGCAATAATCCGACATCGCATATGCGGCCGGCCCAAAATAAAGAGCCGGTCTAGCGGTCATGCTTTCTACCCGTGTGAGGATTGGACGTGCATGAATGGTATGCGGTCAGCACGCAAGTCATGTCGCAGCTAGGCCAATTCCGAAAATCATATCGATAGATATTCCGCGCCGGATCACGCTATCATGCCGCAATATTATCTGAGGTCGAAAAGTGCCTTTGACCCATGCCGGGGCTAAATCATGGAACTGCCAGGAGCGGGTTGCCTCTATGCGTTAGCAGCGTTGGCGATGGCATTTGCCGGCTTTACCTCAATAGTCGTCGTTCTTCGCCAAGGCACGGGCAAGCCGCTCTCGCCACTTCATGTCATGTTCACCAGCGTCTATATCGAATTGGGATTGATGGCGTCGGCATTTGCCATGTTGGCTCCCGTACTGGCGCTCTTCGGGATACGCGAAATTTTGATATGGCAGATATCCAGCGCGATCATGATCGCTGCTTTGGTGTTTTGGTTATTTTTCTTTCCAATTCGTCGAAAAGTCGCTGCCCCTAAGGATAGATTGCCCCTTCGATTTTATATTATGTATGGCTTGGGAGTTGCGGTCGTCGTCGCTCTTGGGCTGAACACCAATGGATCAATGTTTAATCCCGGCCCGGGTCCGCTCGCCGTCGCTACGGTTTTTGTGCTGGCCACAGCGTCGGTTATTTTCATCGGAAACTATTCGTCATATTTGGGGGATTAGCCTCGGGCGCCCGGTTCGTATGTCCGTTGTGGGGTCATAGGCAGACATGAAGCGGTCAATTCGTGATGTCTGCTTCACCCCGATAAGCGGACATCCATACGCGTTTCTGAGTACACGCCCTGGTCCAGCTCGCACGTTGACGTGCCGGGTTGGCAGCATACGTTTGCTTCCATGGTCCGCTGTCCGGGAACAAGCATGGGGAATGTGGATTGGGACCATTAGCCTGAGGGGCCGAAACTTGCTCGGCGGCTAGAAAATCAGCGCGATGAGGCGGTGCAGCGATGTTCAATCCGACCTTGATCGTCATTGAAGCATTCATCCGACAGCTGCGGATGATGTACCATCGAACTTACGAGCATCTGGAGCCTGGCTATCCCGGCGTCATCAGCTTTGCCGCTCAGCTTGCGCTCGAGAGCATCGCCACCAGCGACGCGGCCTATCACGACGTCAACCACACCATCATGGTCACGCTCGTCGGCCAGGAGATTCTGCGCGGCCGGCATATCAGCGTCGGCGGCGTCACGCCGCGCGATTGGCTGCATTTCATCGTGTCGCTGCTTTGCCATGACATCGGCTATGTCCGCGGCATCTGCAGCGGCGACGGCGACGGCTGCTATGTTAGCAACATGGCCGGCGACAAGGTCAGCGTGCCTGAGGGCTCCACCGACGCTTCAATGACGCCGTATCACGTCGCCCGGTCGAAGCTGTTCGTCCGCGAGCGCTTCAGCAAGGCGCTCATCCATCTCGACACCGACCAGATCGAAGCCAACATCGAGCACACCCGCTTTCCGGTTCCCGATGAAGAACAACACGAGCCGACCGGCGACTATCCCGGGCTGGTGCGCGCGGCGGATTTGATCGGCCAGCTCGCCGACATCAACTATTTGCGCAAGCAGCCCGCTCTGTTCAACGAGTTCCGCGAGACCGGGATGAGCAGGAAGCTGAATTACAACAGCGCCGCGGATCTGCGGGCAAATTACCCGCAGTTCTTTTGGGAGAAAGTGCAGCCTTACACCGTCGATGCACTGCGCTATCTTCGCGTCACCCAGGAAGGCCAGCAATGGGTGGCGAACCTCTACGCCAACGTCTTCTCCATGGAGCATCGGGGGCAGACGATCTAAGGCTTCCTCAGCGGTCAGACTCGGCAGCGCTGCGCGTACCCGCGTCTTTGGCGGCCCGCTGCCAGGGCCAGCAGCCCTCGATTTCGGTTTCCAGCGAGAAACTAAGGAAGGTGCGGATGCCGACGATCGCGGCCAGGAGCCCGACGCTCTCAAAGGTAAGCGGAGCGGTGATGGTTGAAATAATGTCGGCGCCGACCAGCAATTCAAGTCCAAGCAGGATGCCGCGTCCGATATCGGATCGGTAACGCGGGTAGGCCGGGCGCCAACTTCCGGTACGCGAACCCTCGCGGAGAAACGCCGCTGTGGCCAGGACAATTCCGTCAAGGATGATGGCCACACCGACGAGTTCGAGCAGCTTGGCAAGCTGATCGACGAAGACGTGGGCTTGCTCAAGCACGCTAACTCTCCGAGCTAAAACTCCGCCGGCGGCTGAGGCCTGGATCAACCTCGCCGGCCGAGCGCGGCCAACAGCATCATAAGCATCATGCCAGCAGAATAAAAACCAATCGCTGCGCGGTGGCTATCGCTGCGGCGTCGTCAATGCAACCCAATTCCACAGCACCGTGAAATGACCTTCATCGCCGTCAACCGTGTATGTCATTTGGTACAATTCCGGCTTCGCGTTTTGACTGAGGTAGCGCAGGTGGATACCCAATTCGACGTTGCTAGGATTGGTCGCATCGGGAAACCAGTAATCGGAATAGTCGCCTGCAGCGGCGAACTGCTGGGGCGGCGCAAGCGATTTCGCATTCGCCATCTGTTGCAGCAGATCAAGGCTGGGCGTGGCGGCAAAACTCTGCAATGTCGCGACGATGGCGGTTTGACCGGCCGAGAGGCCGAGGTTCTGCACGGCCCGGTCGCTCAGCGGCTGGCACGGGCCGATTGTGGATTGGGTGACGCCGCGCGGCGAGCTGAAGAACGGGCAGATACTGAAACCGTCCGGACCGACATGCGGTTGCGCACGGATCGGCGTCGCGGCAGCGAGCAGGCCGGCGCACAAAGCGGCGGCAAAACGCCAACTCGAACCGGTCGGCCCGCTGGTCACAAAGAACGCGCACAACTTCGGTGCATCCTCGTTCATTCGACGCCCGAGCAAGGTTCAAACGAGCTTGCCGCTGCGACCTTACCAAACGGAACGTATTTGTTCCAACGCCGAACCGATCGCGCGTAGATTTTTGTCGGCATTGTCGAAGAAGCCTCCCAAGGAGGAAAATTCCGAGATCGGAAACGCGCAGCAGTAGAAGCGTACCGTTGTCCGAAGTAGCCCGCCAATTATTGCGTCCGCTTGCATATCAGCAGGTTGACTTAGGCGCTGCCGTTGCAGAATGTTCGAGGCCGCGCTTACGGATAATAATGAGCGGTTCGAGGGAACACTTTTGTCGCTGCAGTCGGGCCAACACGGCGAAGCCGCGGTCTTGATCGTAGGGGCTGGGCCGGCCGGATTATTCGCGGCCTGCGAACTCCTTCGTCATGGCGTCACGCCGCGGGTCGTGGAGCGCCGGCGCGCGCCGCACCACGAGGCTCGCGGAACGGCGCTCCAGCCGGCAACGCTGGAAGTCATCGACCGGGGTGGCCTGATCGAGCCGTTTCTTCACGCCGGCGTCTGTATCAGGCAAGTTCACCTTCTCGGCCCGGGTTTGCGGGAAATCGCCTGTACGAAATTCGCCGGCATCGGGTCCAGGTATGAATTTCAGTGCAGCCTGCCGCAATGGCGCACCGAGACCATTCTGCGCGAACATTTGGCGAGGCTCGGTGTCAAGATTGAATACGGCACAGAGGTAAAGTCGATCGAGGATGGTCCGGCTGGGCTGCGCGTGGTGCTTGAAGCCGATGGCCGAACGGAGAGCCTCGCGATGGCTTATGTGCTGGGCGCCGGCGGTGCCCACAGCGTCACTCGCCATTCGATGCAGGAGCATCTGGGCGGCGAAACCTACGACGGCCGGTTTATTGTCGCCGACGCCAAAATCCGCCTTGCGTGTCAGCCGGAATCCGGCCGCATCATTGTCGGGCCGACCGGATTCGGGCTGTTCTCGCCGCTGCCGGACGACCATTGGCTTATTTTCGTCAATCGCGATGCGACCGATACAAGGCCCGAACTTCCGACCGCCGACGAGTTGGGAGCGTTGCTCAATGGCCGCGCCGGCATCGACATCGGCCTGCACGATCTGGGATGGATATCTTATTTCAAAATGCACATGCGAGCCGCGCAGCGCATCAGCGACGGGCGGCGCTTCCTGCTGGGCGACGCCGCTCACTTGTCGAGCCCGCTCGGCGGCGAGGGGCTCAATGCGGCGTTCATGGACGCCGCCGATATCGCCTGGAAGCTCGCTTTGGTGGTTCGCGGCGCGGCAAGGCCGGCACTGCTCGACAGCTACGCCGCTGAGCGCGGGCTGGCTGATCATCATGTGCTTGAAGTCTCGGACGAGATCCATGGCTTTGTGATGAATCTGATCGGGATGTGCGACGGCGGCGGCGCGCCGGCCGCGCCGCCGCCCGATCCGGTCGAGGACATTGCGGCCGCGCGCCGCCGCTCAATGCTCGACATGTCGTATGCGGGCAGCGTGCTGGTCGGTCAGGCTGGTTCCGTCGTCGACGGACTGCGACCGGGAACCCGCTTTCGTGCGAGCTACTATCTCAGCGGCACGCGTCACCATCTGATCGCGCCAAGCAACACACCGCGCCTGGACGATCTGCGTGCGCGTTGGGACGGACTTGTCTCGATTGTGGACGCGTCAACCGCGCCATTCGATGCGACCACAGCCGGCGTTCCGCACGGCGGGGCAATCCTGGTACGGCCGGACGGCTTCGTCGGCTTTCGTGCCGACCCTGCCGACGAGACGACCATGGACGCCCTTGATGCCCACCTGGCAACTTATTTGATACCCAATGTCGGTGCGGCCTATTCTCGTGTCGCTGCCGCAGCCGATCCGGCTTAGCGGCAAAGCCGGAAGAAAAGCCGAACTTGCCGACAACAGATAACAACTGCGAGCCGACTTGACGTGGCGATCGCCGAAGACCCCGAAAAGTGGACCGGCCGCTCGGTGCCACGATTTGAAGACGCGGCGCTACTCACCGGCCGCGGGCGCTTTATCGATGATCTCGGCACGCGCCCCGGCACGCTCGCGGCCGCCATCCTGCGCTCGCCTCATGCCCATGCGGACATTGAAGCCATCGATTGCGACGCCGCGCGCGCAGCCGATGGCGTCGCCGCAGTGCTCACCGGCAGCGATGTGACAGCGCTGACATCAAGTCTCGTGGTCGGCGTGAAGGCGCCGCTGGAATGCTGGCCGATTGCGGTCGACCGGGTGCGCTATGTCGGGGAGCCGGTCGCCGTGGTCGTGGCCTCCGACCGCTATCGCGCCGAAGACGCCCTTGAACTGATCGGGGTGCGTTATCGCCGGTTGCCGGCCGTTGTCGATCCCGTGGCGGCCACTATGCCCGATGCGCCAGTCTTGCATTCAGCCGTCGGCAGCAATGTCATCGGCGAGCGCACGTTTTGCTACGGCGAGCCGGAACAAGAGTTTGCAAAAGCCGCGCACCGCATTCGCATCGACGTGCGCTATCCGCGGAATTCCTGCACCCCGATCGAGACCTATGGCGTCATCGCCGAATACGATCCGGGGGAGGGCGCCTATGACGTGCTCGCCAATTTCCAGGGGCCGTTCAGCCTGCATCCGGTGATGGCGCGGGCGCTCAAGGTCACGGGAAACCGGCTGCGGCTACGGACACCGCCGGATTCCGGCGGCAGCTTCGGCGTCAAGCAGGCGATTTTTCCATACATCGTCTTGATCGCGGTCGCCGCGCGTGTCGCCGACCGGCCGGTGAAATGGATCGAGGATCGTCTGGAGCATCTGTGCGCCTCGGTGTCGGCCACCAATCGGGTGACGACGCTCGAGGCCGCGGTTGATCCCGACGGCCGCATCACCGCGCTCGCCTTCGATCAGCTCGAGGATTGCGGGGCGCATCTGCGCGCGCCGGAGCCGGCCACGCTCTACCGCATGCACGGCAATCTGACCGGCGCTTACGACATCCGCCACGTCAAAATTCGCAACCGCATCGTTCTGACCAACAAAACGCCGACCGGACTTAACCGCGGCTTCGGCGGGCCGCAAGCCTATTATTCGCTTGAACGGCTGATGCACCGGATCGCGGTGGAGCTCAAGCTCGATCCCCTCGAGGTCATTCGCCGCAATCTCATCCCGCCGCGCGCAATGCCATATCGAACGGCGAGCGGGGCGCTCCTCGATTCCGGGGACTTTCCCGCGACGGTCGAAGCCGCCGTCCATGATGGCGATCTGCGCGAATTGCTGGCGCGCCGCGATGCGGCGCGGGCCCAGGGCCGCCACTACGGCATCGGCTTTGCCGCCGTGGTCGAGCCGAGCGTCTCGAATATGGGCTACATCACCACCGCGTTGACTGCCGAAGAGCGGCGCCGCGCCGGGCCGAAGAATGGCGCGCAGTCGACCGCCACCATCAATCTTGATCCGCTCGGCTCGGTCTCGGTGGTGGTGGCATCGACGCCGCAAGGTCAGGGCCATCGCACCGTGCTCGCCCAGGTCGTCGCCGACGTCCTTGGACTCAAGCCTTCGGATATTCGGGTCATCACCGAGCTCGATACCGCCAAGGACGGCTGGTCGATCGCCTCCGGGAATTATTCAAGCCGGTTCGCGCCGGCCGTGGCGGGCGCGGCGCGGCTTGCCGCGATCAATTTGCGCGATCGGCTCGCCCGTTTGGCGGCAACGCAGCTCAATGTGCCGCCGGGCGAGATCGTGTTTGCTAATGGCCGCGTCGCCGCGCGCGGCAATGCTGACAACGCGGTTTCGTTTGCGCGCCTGGCCGCCGCCGGCCATTGGGCTCCAGGCACGGTTCCCGCCGAACTCGATCAGACCATCCGCGAAACCGTTTTCTGGACTCCGCCCGAGCTCACCGCACCGACCGAAGCCGACGAGGTCAACAGTTCGCTGTGCCACGGCTTCATTTTCGATTTCTGTGGTGTCGAGATCGATGCGACCTCCGGCGCGGTTCGGCTCGATCGCTACATCACGATGCATGATTGCGGTAAGATTCTGCACCCGGCCATGGTTGCGGGACAGATCACCGGCGGTTTTGCCCAGGCGCTCGGCGCGGCACTGTACGAGGAGTATGTCTACGGCGAGGACGGCAGTTTTCTCTCCGGCTCGTTTGCCGATTATTTGGTGCCGACGGCGATGGAAGTGCCGGAGCCTACGATCCTACACCGTGAATCGCCGTCGCCGTTCACGCCGCTCGGCGCCAAGGGCGTCGGCGAAGGCAACTGCATGTCGACGCCGGTCTGCATCGCCAATGCGATTGCCGATGCGCTGTCGCTCGCCTCGATCGAGCTGCCGGCGACGCCGGCCAAGCTCGCTGCGCATTTGCCTGGCTTCAAACCAGCGCCCCCCGAGCCGCAAGCAACGGCATGAAACCGGCCGCCTTCGACTACGTGCGCGCCGAAAGCATCGAGGAGGCGCTTGCGGTTCTGCACGAGGAAGGTGCGGACGCGCGCATCTTGGCCGGTGGGCAAACCCTGATCCCGATGCTCAACATGCGCATGGCCCGGCCGAGCCTCATCATCGACATCATGCGCATATCCGGCCTTGATCGGATCGACATCGTCGACACGGACATTCGCGTCGGGGCCACGGTCCGTCAACATGCGCTCGAGCAGGATCACGTGCTGGCGTCGCGTCAACCCTTGCTGGCGGCGGCTCTGCCCTGGATTGGTCATGCGCAGACCCGCAGCCGCGGCACGATTTGCGGCTCGGTGGCGCACGCCGATCCGAGCGCTGAACTGCCGCTGGTTCTGACCGCTCTCAACGGCGCGATCGAGTTGCGCTCCCGGCGGCGATCGCGCCGCCTGTCCGCAGAGCGCTTTTTTACCGGCATCATGTCGACCGCGTGCGAACCTGACGAAATGATCGAAGCCGTATGCTTTCCCGCCGTGCGCGCCGGTACCGGCTATGCGTTCCGGGAAGTCGGCCGCCGCCACGGCGATTTTGCCATCGCGGCCTGCGCCGCTGTCGTCGATCAACGCACGGCGCGGCTGGCGATCGGCGGCGTTGCCGACCGGCCGACGGCGCGCGACTTGCCGCCGCCGGACGATCCTTCGCTTGTCGACGCGCTCGACGCTTTCGCCCTCGACCTCGACGCGCACGACGATGTCCACGCAACTGCGGAATACCGACGACACCTCGTGCGCCGCCTGGGACGGCAGACGATCGAGGAGGCGGCCCGATGCCGCGGTTGAACGCCGGCTCGTCGCATCGTCTGCGTTTCACGCTCAACGGGCGTGAAGTCTCAGGCCAAGCCGAGCCGCGCATGCTGCTGAGCGACTATCTTCGCCACGTGATCGGCGCAACCGGCACCCACGTCGGCTGCGAGCATGGCGTTTGCGGCGCCTGCACGGTGCAAATCGACGGGGTGCCGGCGCGCTCCTGCCTGACGCTGGCTTTGCAGGTGGACGGAGCGGACATTCGCACCGTCGAGGGCTTGGCACCGGACAGTGGAAAACTGTCGCCGCTGCAGAATGCTTTTCGCGCCAACTACGCCTTGCAGTGCGGCTTCTGTACGCCGGGCATCCTGATGTCGCTCGACGCCTTGCTGCGCCAGCGGCCGCGGGCCACCGAGAAGGAGATTCGCGAATTTCTCTCCGGCCATCTGTGCCGCTGCACGGGCTATGGCCCGATCGTAAAAGCCGCGCTTGCCGCGGCGCAACAGTTGCGCAAGGACGGTACCGATGCTTGACCTCGGCGCGAGTTTCTTGGCGAGCGTCGAGCGCGATCCCGAGTCGCTCGCCATTGTCGATTCCGACGTCCGGTTAACTTATCGCGCCTGGTACGCGAAGGTTTCGTCGCTGGTCGCGGCCTTCGACGATCTCGGTCTCAAACCCGGCGATCATCTCGTCACCGTTCTACAAAATCGCTGGGAAGCCGCCACCATTCACTGGGCGTGCCAATTCGCCGGTATCATCGTCACGCCGCTGAACTGGCGGGCCAAGCCTGATGAGATCGACTTCGGCATCGAAAATGCGGAAGGCCGGGCGCTGATCTTTCAGGACGTATCTGTGCAGGCGGCGGCAAATGCCAAAGCCGCGGCCGGGCTGCCGCGCATTGCCATCAATTGTCCGGCCGCCTCGGCGATCGAGTTTGTACAGCTCGTCGGCACCAGAGCGGCGGACGCGACACCGCAGGTCGATGCCGAGGCCTATTCGCTCATGCTTTACACTTCAGGCACGACGTCGCGCCCCAAGGGCGTGCCGCGGCGGCATCGCGCGGAACGCGCGGCGGCCGTCGCCCACGTCGCCCAAAATCTGTATCGGCGCGGCGAATGCACGCTGGGCGTCATGCCGCTTTACCACACCATGGGCGTGCGTTCGCTGCTGGCCATGTCGCTCCTCGGCGGTACCTTCGTCTGCCTGCCGCAATTTGATGTCGAACGCGCCCTGCAATTGATCGCCTCTGCGCGCATCACCAATCTTTATCTGGTGCCGACGCTCTATTACGACCTCGTGCATCACCCGCACTTTGCGCAGACCGACGTCGGCTCGGTGCGCAAGCTTGGCTTTGCTGGTGCGCCGATGACGGATGCACTACTCAAAAAACTCGACGCGGAGTTTCGCCCGGAACTATTTGTCAACCACTATGGCAGTTCGGAAATCTATACCGTGACGATCGATCAGAACGCGACGGCCAAGCCCGGCTCGGCCGGCCGCGCCGGCATCAATCAAATGGTTCGGGTCGTTCGTCTGGGCGCCCGATCGGTCAACGAGATCGCCGCGCCGGGTGAGGAAGGCGAAATCATCGCGCTGCTTGCCGGCGACGAGGCCTTCGAGGGCTATTGGCGCCGCCCTGATGCCGATGACAAGGCGATCCGGGACGGCTGGTACTTTACCGGCGATACCGGATTTAAGGACGCCGACGGCGACCTGTTCGTGACCGGCCGGGTTGATGATCTCATCATCACCGGCGGCGAGAATGTATCGCCGGTCGAAATCGAGAGCTGCCTGTCGCTACACCCGGCGGTAGCGGAAGTCGCGGTCGCGGGATTGCCGGACGAGCGCTGGGGAAAGATGGTTTGCGCTTTCGTCAAAGCGCACACGGCGGTGGCGGCCGACGATCTCGACGCATTCTGCCGCAAGTCGGGCCTGGCAAACTTCAAGCGGCCGCGCCGTTACATCTTCGTCGCCGAGATCCCCAAATCGCCGGTCGGCAAGCTCCTTCGCCGCAAGCTCGTGGCCGGCGACTATCAGCGCGTCGATCATTCCTAAAATTACAGTCAGCACTCAGGAGCACACATGAGCACACCGATGACGTTTGCCGACCCGCGTCTTGCGACGCTCGACGGCTTCCGCGTCGAGATCGATCGCGAACGCGAGCGCGCCGACGTTATTCTGGATCGGCCGCCATTCAACATCATCGAGATGCCGCAGCGTGACCAGTTGCGGCTGGTGTTCGAAGCGCTCGACGAGCGCGCCGATGTTCGGGTGATCGTGCTGCGCGCCGTCGGCGAGCATTTCTCCAGCGGCGGAAACATCAAGGGATTCCTGGAGGCCTCGCCGGAGCATGTTTCCAAGCTCGCCTGGAACATCGCCGCCCCGGCGCGCTGCTCCAAACCGGTGATCGCCGCCAATCGCGGCTATTGCTTCGGGGTCGGTTTCGAAATCTCACTCGCCTGCGATTTCCGCCTGGCGTCGGAGACCTGCCTGTACGCGCTGCCCGAGCAGCGTCTCGGTCAGATTCCCGGATCCGGAGGCTCGGCGCGCTTGCAGAAGATTGTCGGCATTACCCGCACCAAAGACATCGTGATGCGATCGAAACGAATTCCGGCGCGGCAAGCACTGGACTGGGGCATCGCCACCGACTGTGTCGCCGACGGCGAGCTCGAGGCAGCGACCGCTGCTCTGGTCGATGAGCTGCGCAGCTTCTCCCCGCTGGCGCAACGCACGGCAAAGAAGCTTCTCAACGACACCGAGGACGCGACACTTTCCGTTGCCATCGAGCTCGAGGGCCATTGCTACAGCCGCCTGCGCCAATCCGACGACTTCCGCGAAGGTGTCGAGGCCTTCCACGCCAAGCGAAAAGCGCAATTCCAGGGACGTTAAAGTGGTCTGGCGGCACGCCGACGGCTGACGCCCACTGGTATCCGCATGTGCCGACCGTCAGGCGCGCCGCGGCCGGCCAGACATTGGGCGACGACTTGCTTCCGAAATTCGGTATTCCATCGTGTGCGTAGTACGTGCCGCTCTCGTATGCGCCGCATCGCGCTTTAGTCCATCTTGGGACAAATATGGCAGCCGATGAGCCGATGTTTGGCGCTCTCAGACGCTAATAACTGTTATGCGACATAGGCGCCGCCGTGGGCGACCGGTCGAAAAAGTGACGCAATTGAGTTGAATGGATTGCCGTGCGCGGTTCTATTCGCCTGGCCTCGCTTGAGGCGCGGCGGGGGCGGCCGGGGACAGGGCGAATCAGATCAATGAATTGGTTTCGCTCGAACATCCAATCGGGGACTTGGTTGGCGCTCCTTGCGCTGACGCTGCAAATGGCCGTCTCGTTCGGTCATGTGCATCGCCACGATCTCGGGCTGCCACCACTCATCAAAGCCGACCAGACGCAAACATTAACAGACGAGGCGGTGGCGTCGGCAGACCCGGATGATCAGGACCATCATTCCGCGCCGGATCACTATTGTCCGATCTGTGCGAGCATCGCTCTGATCGGGACCGGAGCACCTGCACTGGCGCCGGTCCTCGTGGTGCCGACCTCGATCGTTCGGTCTTCGCTGTCCGAAAAGCCGGCGTATCTCCAACACCCGCAATTCACGCTTTCATTTCAGGCGCGCGGCCCGCCGAGCATTTAGCTCATTTTCGATCTGCCCATCGTTAATCTTAAAGCGGTGGAAGAGGATCACCCGCCTGGCGCTTTTTCCCTTGGAAGCCGGGCGACCCATCCGACTTGAAATCGGAGTTCATCGATGAATCGTGCGCGATTCTGCCGCGCGAGGCTGGGCAAACCCGCTCTCGCCGCGGCCATCCCATCGGCAAACATGCTTTCACTATGTTGCACGGATTCCCGCCCTGCTGGGCGATCAAATGTGTGCCGTTCGACCCTTCGGTTTGTCTTGCCGCTGCTTATCGTTGCGTGTGCCGGCCTGGTCGCGACGGATGCGCAGGCGCACCCCCATGTCTGGGTGACCATGACAACCGAATTGGTCTACGCGCCGGATGGTTCGGCGACCGCCGTACGACACGCCTGGACCTTCGACGACATGTTCTCGGCCTTTGCGACGCAGGGGATCGCGGCGCGTGTGAAGGGCCAGTTCACGCGCGCGGAGTTACAACCGCTCGCGCAGACCAACATCGAATCGCTCAAGGAATATGCCTACTTCACCTACGCCAAGATCGACGGGCGGACGCAGAAGGACGCGTTCGGCAAACCCGCGAACTATTGGCTCGATTACGATCCCAAGGGCACGGTACTTACCCTGCATTTCACCTTGCCCTTCAAAAAGCCGGTAAAGGCAAACCGACTCACTGTCGAAATCTATGATCCCGAATTCTTCATCGACTTCGGTTTTGCCGATAAGAACCCGGTGAGACTCGTTGGTGCACCGCCGCAATGCACATTTGCGGACAAAAAGCCGAATGACGGATTTTTTTCGTCGGCGCTGAGGCTCGACAAATCGTTTATGGCATCCGAAGCCAATGTCGGGATGGGCATGAATTTCGCCAACAAAATCTCGGTGACCTGCCCATGAAAAAAGTCAGCCATTCGAGGCCGCTCGTCCATTCTGCAATTCTTGCAACCTGCATCGCGATTCTACTTATTATCGCCGGCAGCCATTCCGCATGGGCGCAAGCGGGTCCATTCGGTGGCCTGCGTCCGCCGTCAGCCGGCGGCATTGGCGGTTGGTTAATCGCCAAACAGGCGATCTTCTATCGCGCCTTGGCGGGCTTGATCCGTTCAGCCAAAAACGACGGTTCGGCGTTTTGGGGGTTGATCGGTATCTCGTTTGTGTACGGCATTTTTCATGCGGCAGGGCCGGGCCACGGGAAGGCGGTGATTTCCTCTTACCTGTTCGCCAATGGGGAGACATGGCGCCGAGGCATTACGCTCTCGTTCGCCTCGGCGATCATGCAATCCTTGACCGCGGTGGCGATCGTCGCGATCGCCGCCATTCTCCTTGGCGCGACCGCGAAGCTGATGGGCGAAACCGTTCGCGTCATTGAGATTGTCAGCTACGGCTTCATCGCGCTTCTCGGTGCACGATTGCTGTGGGTCAAGGGGCGTGGATTTTTGAAGGCAATTCAGGAGCTTCAGATCGGAGACAAAGCCGCCGGCATCGAGCAACACGATCACATGCATGGTCACCACCAGCACGATGAGCATTGCCATCACCACGACCATGTGCATGACCATTCCGATGCAGCCGGCAAGCATCACGACCACTGCCATGGCCATCTGCACGAGGAACAGCCCGACGTCTTGCCGTGGGGTCATGCGCATGGTCCGGAACCTGATGAGCTGGCGGGGCCGGGAGGCTGGCACCGCGGCCTATCGGCGGTCATCTCGGTAGGTCTTCGACCGTGCTCGGGCGCCATCATCGTTCTGGTTTTCGCGCTGGCGCAGGGGATGTTTTGGGCGGGCGTCGCCTCGACCTTCGTTATGGGGATCGGCACCGCCATCACCGTCGGCACGATCGCAACGCTGGCGGTCGGCGCGAAAGCGCTTGCCAAGCGGTTTGCCAGCGAGCGGTCCGGATACGGGACCGTGTTGATGCGCGGGGCGGAAGTTGCAGCAGCAGCCGTCGTGCTCGGCTTCGGCGTCCTTTTGCTCACCGGCTACCTGGTCAGCGAGCGGATGGTCGGCGTCTGAACAAGGAGGAGGCGGGCATGACGCTTCCACTCCTTGCCCGCAGCGGATGTCGCCGGCAATTGGCAACGCAAACCTCGCTCAGATCGTTGCAGGCGGCGCTTTGCCTGCTCGCCCTGGTGACGCTGCCCGCCCACGCGCAAGATCCCGGCACGCTGAACCCGCAGCCGCTGCCGCCGCTCCCGAATCCCGACGCGCCGAGAACTCCGGCGAACGAGCTTTTCGGTCGCAAGACGACGCCGCTGCCCGGCCCATCCCGCTCGATCGGATCATATGGCGACGGCTGTCTTGCGGGTGCTGTCGCACTTCCGATCAGCGGCCCGACCTGGCAAGTGATGCGAAAATCGCGCAATCGCTATTGGGGAAATCCGAGCTTGGTGGCCTTTATTGAAAGACTGGCTGACAATGCGAAGAAGGTCGGATGGAATGGACTGCTGATCGGCGATATGTCGCAACCGCGTGGCGGGCCGATGCTCAGCGGCCATTCCAGCCATCAGATCGGACTCGACGTCGATATCTGGTTCACCCCGATGCCGGATCATGAGCTTTCACCAGAGCAACGCGAGTTCGATATGGCATTGAACATGGTTGCAAAAGACCGCCGCGACGTTGACCCAGACGTGTGGAACCACGAGCGCACAGAGGTTGTCCGCGCTGCTGCACAGGACCCGGCCGTCACGCGCATCTTCGTGAATCCAGCGATCAAAAAGGCCATGTGCCGCGAGGCGGGCTCAGATAGGTCCTGGCTGGCGAAGGTCCGACCCTGGTGGGGGCACGACGAGCATTTTCACATCCGAATCGCTTGTCCATCCGACAGCCCGGAATGCAAGCCGCAATCGCCGCCCGCGCCGGCTGACGGATGCGGCCACGAGCTCAATTCGTGGCTCAAGAAAACCGTGCTGCATCCGCCGTCGCCTGGCGCAAAGCCAAAGCACAATTTCCCACTCTCAGCGATGCCAAAGGAGTGCCGAGAGGTCGTAAAGGCACCGTGAGCACACGCCGGCAAGCGATCTCGCCTCGTGCCCCATGCGGGCTTTCACACTCGTGGCGCCTTGCGTCCGGGCGGGGCGGGACCCCGATTAATGTTGCACGACCTGCAGCGGACCATGGTCATCGCAATGATCGCCGTGCGCATGGTGCAAGCGCCCGTCGACGAGATAATCGATATGGTTTCCATGGGGGACGGCCTCATGGCCGCAATTTGGGCCATGCCGATGCGTTGCATCGTGCCCTTTCGCCGGCTGGTCGGGCGCGCAGCGATCGGGGTTCTGGGCTGTAATTTCGACGACGAGGTGCGGCCACCTTCAATATGTTGCAGGCGTCCTTGATCAAGATAATCGACGTGGTCAGTATGGCGAACCGCGACGTGGCCACAGCCCGGCCCGTGAACATGCGTTTGAGTGCTAGATGCCATGACACTTCCTTTCATGCTTTCATGCAATTGGCCGCCTCGATCCTCGAGTGGGTATAGTGCCGCAAACTTTGACCAGACCAAGGATCGGGTGCCACTGAGGCGGATTAGGGAAAAGACAATTAGACGCGCCGAGCGTTGACATCTTAAGGGAACAAAATGTCTCAACGGAAGTTGCACGGGCCGATGGTTGAACATACGACTTGCTTCCGGAATTCGGCATCCTATCGTGTGCGTAGTACGTGCCGCTCTTGTATGCACCGCGTCGCGGTCTAGGCCGTCCTACTCATAAATCCCTGATGTCCGTTATGCCCCCCGACAGCGACCGAAAAGCCGACATCGCTTGATGTCGGCTAATTAGCGGACCTCTGGTTATTCGTCACACCGACAAAGCGGCGCGCAGTTTGTGTCCAACGTCACTCACACGTAACGGCGGCTCAAGCTATTCTGAAGAACCTGGGATGGAAATTTTGTAGCATGGCGAAGCTCGTCTTCGGATTGAACCAGTCCCTGGACGGCTATGTCGACCACCAGGAATTTGCGCCTGGTCCCTCGCTCTTTCGTCACTTCACCGAGCAAGTGCGCGACCTGGCCGGCAGCGTGTACGGTCGCCGCATGTATGAGGTGATGCGTTTTTGGGACGAAGACCGTCCTGAGTGGGACGCGGAGGAGCGCGACTTCGCGGCGGCGTGGCGGAGCCAACCGAAGTGGGTCGTGTCGCACTCGTCGAAGTCAGTCGGCCCCAACGCCACAGTTGTCGCCGAAGACGTCGAGGCGGTGATACGCGGGCTGAAGGCCCAGCTCGTTGGCGAGATTGAAGTTGGCGGACCGGACCTGGCACGAAGCTTAACCGACCTTGGTCTTATTGATGAGTATCGACTCTACTTCCGGCCCGTCGTGCTTGGTCGCGGCAAACCATTCTTCGCCGGCCCCCGGCCGCCGCTCCGCCTTGTGGCCAGCGATTTAATCGGCGAGGACGCGATCAGGTTGACGTACGTTCCTGCCTAATCACGCAACTCGCCCGACGGATCGCGCCGACGCGTAAGCGCAGCATGTGCCGCACGCGGCGCTTCCGTTCGATCAATGGTTCGATTACCTCGTCGGCGGCAGAAAGCAGCGTGGGTGGTCGAGAGGCGCCGCTTTATTCGCCCCGTCGGCAGGGCGCGCCTTAATGAAAAATTAGCGTCAATAGATTCCTAATGACCGAGTGGGATAATTCGGCCGGCGCGGCAAGAGATGGAAGAAATCGATGGCTGACAGGACATGGCCGGGTGCCGGCGAGGGTCGTGGCCACTCACCGCGTGCGATAGCATGCGCGACGCTGTTTGTGTCGTTGTTGGGTCTTGCCGCCTCGATCCCGGCGCAGGCCGCCGAGCCGGCCGTGGTCATTCCGGCGCCGGCGCTCGATCTGGCGCCGCCGGCCGGGAGCGGCTTGCAGACGATCGTGCTGGCCGGCGGTTGCTTCTGGGGCCCGCAGGTGGTGTACGAGCACGTCAAGGGCGTCACCCAAGCGCTCTCCGGCTATGCCGGCGGGCAGAAGGCGACGGCGCACTCCGAGACGGTCGGCACCGGCACCAGCGGAGATGCCGAATTGGTGGGAGATGCCGAATCGGTGCACGTGACATTCGATCCGCGGCAGATCTCGCTCGGCAAAATTCTGCAGATATATTTCTCGGTCGCGCACAACCCGACCGAACTCAACTATCAGGGTCCCGATGTGGGCGTGCAATACCGCTCCGAGATTTTCTATGCCAACGACGAGCAGAAACGCGTCGCCGCGGCCTATATCGCGCAGTTGAACACGGCACACATCTTTGCCAAAGCGATCGTCACCAAGGTCGAGGCTTTGCCGGGGTTTAATCCCGCCGCAGGCTCCGATCAGGACTTTGCCGTCCTGCATCCGGATCAACCGTACATCGTGTCCAATGACCTGCCGAAGGTTGCCAACCTCAGGCGCCTATTCCCCGATTACTATCGTGAGACGCCGGTCACCGTACTGGGGTCCAACAATGCCACCGAGTGACCACTCGTGGTCGAAGCGCTCAGGCGCATGGACGGTGAGCCGACGCGTGAAAGCTGCTCAGCGCCATCAACGCGCCTCCGTTCGATCTCGGCGGTCTAGTGCTGAGCTATGGACCGGATAAGAACCGGGGCTCGGACCAGGTCTTCTTCACGATCATGCAAGCCGACGGGTCGTTAAAACCGGTCGTGCGCCTGATCAAGACGGCAGGGCAATGACGAAGCACGCGGACGCGCGGCGAAGAGATCATCGGGTGCGTGCAGGTCAAAACAAATTAGGCGTTGCCATCCTCCGCGGCCGGCTGGGCTCGTTCGCCTTCATGCGGACGATCCGCGCGCGGCTTTATCTGGCGTTCGGCCTGGCGGCGGGTATGACCGTGAGCGGCTCGCTGTTTGCGCTGTTTGCCTTCGCCACTATCGGCGCAACCCTGAGCGCAATCGTCTTCCGCAGCATGCCGGCCACCGTCGAGTCGATACGGCTGTCGGAGGACACCAGTGACCTTGTTGCCTTCGCCCCGCGCTTGATGGCGGCGCAGGATGAAAGCCGCAGAGCGGAAATTGCCAACGAAATCGCCGCGCAATCTCGCAATCTCAAAGTCAGGATCGACCATCTGCGGGCGTTAAATGCCAGTCAAAGCGCCGAGATCGCCGATACGCTTGATCGAAGCATGGCGCGAGCGGCTATGGACGAACGGCTCGATGCGCTCAGTCATGCCGTCGCGGATCGCATCAAAATTTCCGCGCACCGGCGCGCGCTGGCGCTCGCCGTCCGTAAGGCGCATGAAAATCTGCTCGAGGCGATCACACCGGCGATCGACGACGCCAATTTCGATCTCATGACAAAAAGTCAGAACGACCGGACGACGCTGAACCAATCGATCGATTCGCTGCGCCGCCTGCTCGAAGTGCAGGCCGACGCCAATCGCCTTGTCGGACTGCTAATCGAAGCGTCGATGGTGACCGATATTGCGCACCTGCCGCCGCTTCGCGATTCGATTACCGCGGCCGAGCGCCACATCGACGACAACTTAAGGCAGCTACCCAAATCCGATCAGCGCGGCAAGATAAGCGCCCTATACGTCAAGCTCGCCGCACTGTCCGGGGACAATGGAATCATCGTCGAACGGACCAACGAATTGAAGGGCGAGCAGGATGCCCAGCAGGTTTACGCGGCCGCGCTCGCGCAAGCGACGATTCTCCGAACCGCTGTAGAAAGATTGATCCAACACCAAGGCACAATTGCCGAAACGCTTTCGGCGCGGGCAATTTCGCAGATCAAGCTTGGCCGGATCATTCTGATCCTCCTCAGCATTGTTGCGCTCAGCAGTGCTGGCTTGATCGCCTGGCTGTATGTTGGGCGCAGCATCGTCGGGCGCTTGACGGCCTTGAGCGGCGCCATGCGGCGGATCGCCGACGGCGAAGCTAATGTCGCGGTTGCGGTCGGCGGGCAAAACGAGATTGCCGGCATGGCGCAGGCGCTTCTTGTCTTTCGCCAGGCGATGGAAGACGTCACGACGGCGCGCCGCGCCGACGCCGAGCGCGCCCACAAATCCGAATTGCGGCGCCAACAGATGGAGTCGACGACGCAGAATTTCGAACGCGAGGTCAATGCCATCGTCCAGGCACTCGATGACGCGTCGAAGATGATGGATCAGTGCGCGCAGATCATGGCGGATGCCGCCAGTTATAACCAGAGGCAGGCCAATGCCACCGCGGCGGCGTCCGAGGACGCCACCACGAACGTCAGCAACGTCGCCATGGCGGCGAAGGAGATTGCGCAGTCGGTCGAGCAGATCTCGACCCAGGCGCGCACCTCGGCGGAGATCGCCCGCCACGCCAGCGGCGAAGCAAAATCGATCATCAGCACGGTGGAGCGGCTGGCGGCGACGGTCGGCCAGATCAACAGCGTCAGCAACCTCATTCGCGACGTGGCCGCGCAGACCAATCTGCTCGCGCTCAACGCGACGATCGAGGCGGCGCGGGCAGGCGCGGCCGGACGCGGCTTTGCCGTCGTCGCCCAGGAAGTCAAGACGCTGGCGGCGCAGACCGAGAAGTCGACGGGCGACATCACGCAGCAGATTTCCTCGATCGAGGCGACGACGTCGAGCGTGGTGGCAGCCATGAAATCGATTGCCGGAACAATCGGGCGGCTCGACGAGAATGCCAACGAGATTTCGGTCGCGGTGCAGCAGCAGGATGCCGTCAGCAAGGAGATCGCCCGCAGCGCCAATACCGCGGCCGAACGCACGCGCGAAATGTCGGCAAGCGTGGTGCAGGTTTCCGACGCTGCGGCCAAAACCGTTCAGGTCGCCAATGCGGTGCTCAATGCCGGCAGCGAACTAGCGGCCAAATCCGGCAGATTGCGTGCTGAAGTCGAGTGCTTCCTGGCACAGGTCCGGGTGGCGTAGCGTCGATTCCGGTGCGAATCGTCGTCGCGCTTCCGTGAGATGCCGCACCGATTTTATTTGTACGCGCGCTAATTCCACCGCCACACGCCGTAGGCGTGCCCGTTCTGCATTTGCGGCGCGATGTAGGTGGGCTTGTGGTGGCCGATGGCGCCGAGCATGGCGATCCAGTTGAGCAATTCGCCGCCGACATTGCCGGCTTTGAGGAGCTGATGTTGCGTCGCTTCGGCGATGAGTTTGTCGGTCTGCTGCTCTTCCAGGTATTTGATGACGCGCCACGCCCAATCCGGATCGGGCACGCCATCGGTGCGCCCCGGCGCCATGCGCGGGCCCGCGACCTCAAGAGAAAAGCTGCCGCTGCCCATGACCACAACGCGCAACGGCGCCGGCCATGAAGCGATGGCGCGGCCGACCGCTTGACCCAGCGCATAGCAGCGTTGCGCCGACGGCAGCGGCGGCACATGGCCGCTGATGAAGAACGGAACGACCGGGACGTTCATCTGTGGCGTCAGGAAATGCAGCGGCACCGCGATCGAATGATCGACCGAGAAATGCTGGGTCAGCGCCGCGTCAAAGCCGGCCTCGACGCTGGCTTGGCGTATGTGGGCGGCGAGATCGGCAGCTGACGGGATTTTGTAGACCGGCATCTCCCGCGGCTCGTCGTTCGGGCCGGAAAACGCCTTGTCGACGCCGACTGCAAAAATCGGCAGGTTGTCGAGGAAGAACGTGTTGAGATGGTCGGTGTCGAACATGACGATGACGTCCGGACTGACGGCGGCCAGGTCTTCCTGCTGCGCGGCAAACAGCTTGGCGGTTTCGCAATTCGGCCCGTCGCGCTTGACGAAGAACGGAAACACCGGGGTGTGCGGCACGCCGAACCCGGCGACGATGCTGGCCATTTCATAAGCTCCTGTTGGTCAATTCGCTTCCACGCAGCGCCTGTGCGAGATTAATCTGCGCAGCACGACGCCGCCAGACTATAGCAGCGCTCGACCATCGGGGAGGAGATCACGTGCCGCGCAAGCCCGCCAAAAAATCCGCCGCCAGCGCTCGCGCAGCAGCCGCTAGTCGCGGCGCGCGAATGGTCGCGCCGTTGCAACCGGCCATACCGACCGAGCATGACCGCTTCGACTATTCGGCGATTATCGACCGACCCCGGTTGTCGTGGCCGAACGGCGCCCGCGTCGCCGTCTGGGTGATCCCGAATATCGAGCACTTTCTGTTCGACCGTCCGTCGACCCGGCTGACCAACCTGCCGGTCAATCCCGACGTCCTCAACTATTCGTGGCGCGATTACGGCGTGCGCGTCGGCATCTGGCGGATGATGGAACTGATGGAGCGCTACGGCATCAAAGGGACGGTCGCGCTCAATTCCGATGTCTGCGGCCGCTATCCGCGCATCATCGACGAGGGCAAGAAGCTCGACTGGGAATGGATGGGCCACGGCACCAATAATTCCACCCTGTTCGCCAACCAGTCGGAAGCCGAGGAGCGGGCGCTGATCAAGGAGGTGGTGACGACGATCACGAGGAGCGTCGGCAAGGCGCCGCGCGGCTGGCTGTCGCCGGCTTTGAGCGAGACCATGCGGACGCTCGACATCCTGGCCGAGAACGGCATCGACTATGTCGGCAACTGGGTCAACGACGACCAGCCTTATCCGATGCGGGTGAAGAAGGGCTCGATGATCGCGATGCCGTATTCGGTCGAGATCAACGACATTCCGGCGCTGCTTGATCTGCATCAGAGCCCGGAGACGTTCGGCCAGATGATCTGCGATCAGTTCGACGTGCTTTACGAGGACGGCGCCGCTACCGGCCGCGTGATGTCGATCTGCCTGCACCCGTTTCTGGTCGGCCATCCGCACCGCAGCAAACACTTCGCGCGGGCGCTGCATCACATTTCGTCGCGACAGGAGGTATGGCTGACCACCGGCAGCGCCATCGTCGACTGGTATAAGGAGCATTATCTCAAAGGCTGACAACGGAAGAGGAGGCTCGTGTGAGCGTCGCCGAAGCTTGGTTGAACAGGCTGCTGCGGACCAACGCGCCCGGTTGGTCAATCCTGGTGCGTCTGATTGTCGGCCTCGTCGTCTTCTTCCCGGAGGGAATTCAGAAGCTCGTGTTTCCCGATATCCTGGGCGCCGGCCGCTTCACCCATATCGGCATTCCCTATCCCGACTTCACGGGTCCATTTGTCGGCGTCGTCGAAATCACCTGCGGCGCGCTGGTCATTCTCGGCTTGCTGACGCGGCTCGCGGCGGTTCCGCTGATCGTGATCATGATCGTCGCCATCGTCTCGACCAAGATACCGATCTTGCTCGGCCACGATTTCTGGATTTTTCATGTGCCGAAAATGCCGCGTTACGGCTTCTGGAGCATGGCGCACGAGGCGCGTGCGGATCTGTGCATGCTGCTCGGCTCGCTCTACCTCGTGATCGAAGGCGGCGGAAAATGGTCGCTGGATGCGCTGCTGAGCCGGGGGCGGCTGCAGCCTCCAGCTTGAAGAGCGGATAGCGATGGCTTCGACGCGGACACGCATCTTGCTTGCGACTGCAACACTGCTCGCCGGAATACTGGCCGGCGGCGCGGTAGATCGCGTGATCGTGGGCGGACCGGCATGGCATGAACTCGGTGCCGCGGCCTGGGCGCAATATAGCCGGCTCGCCGACCTCGGCACCGGTCTTATCGCCTATCCGATTGAAGGTATCGGCTCCGCATTGCTGATCATAGCGGCGGCGCTGAGTAATCATTTTGATCGGAACGCGCCGCGCAGCCTAGCGGTGCCGATTTATGTCGCTGTCGCGCTGTCGATCGCCGGATTGGCGCTGACGGTTAAGGCCGCACCCATCATGCTCAGTCTGGCGTCGACTGAACCTCCGTCCGCCGTCGAACGCGCCTTCGACGACTTCTTCTTTTGGGGGCTCTATCTCCGAGGTCTCGTCGACACGCTGGCGTTCGCGGCCTTGGTGTGGGCGCTCGCCAATCTCCACCTACCGAGGATTTTGGCGAAGTGAACGGCAGCCCAAAGCAATCTAACAGCGAGGCCACAAGCGATGTTTCGGCGCGGGCCGACGATGCGACGCGGCCGGCTGGCTCCCCGCTGGAAGTCTTGCGCGTCTTCCTCAAGCTCGGGATCAGCTCGTTCGGCGGGCCGATTGCGCACATCGGCTATTTCCGCGAGGAGTTTGTCGTCCGCCGCCGCTGGCTCGACGAACAGGCTTTCGTAGACCTCGTGGCGCTCTGCCAGTTCCTGCCGGGACCGGCCTCGAGCCAAACCGGCTTTTCGATCGGCCTGATACGGGCGGGCTATGCCGGGGCACTGGCCGCATGGACCGGCTTCACCTTGCCGTCGGCGATCGTCATGGTTCTGTTCGCTTACGGCGCCGGTGCGATTGGCGGTTCCCTCGGCACGGGACTGCTTCACGGCCTCAAGCTGGTGGCGGTCGCGATCGTGGCGCAAGCCGTCTGGGGCATGGCGCGGACGCTTTGCCCGGACCGCCAGCGTGCTTCGATCGCGGCGTTGAGCGCAGTGATCATTCTGTTCAGCACCACCTCGGTCGCGCAGATCGGCGCCATCGCGCTCGGCGGCGTCTTAGGCCTGTGGCTCTGCCGCGGCGCGCCGCCGGCAGTTGAAGGGCGTATTCACATGCCGGTCTCGCGCCGCGCCGGCGCCGTGGCGCTGACGGCTTTTTTCGTGCTGCTCGCGGGTCTGCCGATCGCGCAGCATCTGACACATTCTTCCGGCATCAGCCTGTTCGAGGCTTTCTATCGCTCCGGGGCGCTGGTCTTTGGCGGCGGCCATGTGGTGCTGCCGCTGTTGCGCGAGGCGTTTGTCACGCCCGGATGGGTCAGCGACGATGTGTTTCTGGCCGGCTACGGCGCGGCGCAGGCGGTACCCGGACCGCTCTTCACCTTCGCCGCCTATCTGGGCTTTGTCGTCCAGCCGTCGCCGCATGGCCTGCCCGGCGCGGCTTTGGGTCTGTTCGGTATTTTCCTGCCCGGCGTGCTGATCCTCGTTGGCGCGCTGCCGTTCTGGGACAGCTTCCGCAAGCGCGAGAGCGCTCAAGCAGTGATGCGCGGGGTCAATGCGGCGGTGGTCGGGCTGCTCGGCGCTGCCTTGTATAATCCGCTCTGGACCACGTCCGTCAAAACGCCCGGCGATTTTGGCATCGCGCTGGTCGGCTTTGTTCTCTTGACGGCATGGCGCGCGCCGCCGCTGGTGGTCGTCATCATCAGCGCGCTCGGCGGCATGGCGCTGACGCTCGTCAATTGGTGAGGGGACATGACCGCCGGAACCATCCGCCCCTACTTTTCCGGCCTGTCGCGGACCACCTTCCTTTTCACTTTTGCCAGCCTGTTTTCCGACATCTCCACCGAGATGCTCTATCCGGTGCTGCCGGTTTTTCTGACCCAGACGCTCGGCGCCAGCGGCAGCATCGTCGGCCTGATCGACGGCTTTGCTCAGGCCGCGCAGAATATCGTGCAGGGATTTTCCGGTACGCTGTCGGACCGGCTGCAGCGGCGCAAGCCGATCGCGCTCGCCGGCTATTTCCTCTCCGCGATCGGCAAGCCGCTGATGGGGCTTGCCACCGCCTGGGAAATGGTGTTCGGCGCGCGATTGCTGGACCGGCTCGGTTCGGGCGCCCGCTCGGCGCCGCGCGATGCGCTGATCGCCGGCTCGGTCGACGAAGCCAACCGCGGCCGCGCCTTTGGGCTCGAGGGCGTGGGCGATAACGCCGGCGCGTTTCTTGGACCGCTGCTCGCTCTGTTCTTGCTCTACGCGCTCCATGTCGGCATCCGCTCTATCTTTTATCTGGCGGTCATTCCGGGCTTGCTCGCCTTCGTGCTGGTGCTGTTTGTCAAGGAGCAACGCGCGCCGGTCACCGCCGAAGCGAAGATCGAAGTCGGTCCACGCCAGCTGCCGACTGAATACTGGAAATACCTTGTCGTGATCGTGCTGTTCGGGCTGGGCAATTCCAGCAACGCGTTTCTTATTCTGCGCACGCAGGATATCGATGCGTCGCTCGATCAGACCATCCTGATCTATGCCGGGTTCAATCTGGTCGCCGCGCTGATCTCCTATCCGGCCGGATCGATGATCGACCGATGGGGCGGCAAAAGCGTTCTGCTCGGCGCGTTTGTTATTTTCTTCATCGCCTATCTGGGTTTTGCGTCGACGCAAAACATCGCGCTGATCGCAGCGCTGTTCGCGTTCTACGGGTTGTACCAGGGCATATTCCGCGCCGCCGGCAAGACGATGGCCGCAAGCCTGGTGCCGGAAGAGCTGCGCGCCAGCGGGGTGGGATGGTACAACACGACCGTCGGGCTGTTGCAGCTCGTGGCCAGCGTCGTCGCCGGCGTGCTGTGGGACCGCGTCGGTCACACCGCGGTGTTCTATTACGGCGCCATCTTCGCTGCCGTCGGCAGCGTCGCGTTGGTGCTGCTCATCCCGAGAAGGCGCGTGCCGACCTAACGGCGAGATTTGCGCGCTAACCGACCGGCTGGCCGATTTCGTCGACCTTCACCGCGCGCATGCGCTCGTTATAGATTTCGACATTAAGACCGCAGACTTCGAAGCGGGCGAGATAGCCCATCAGGAAGCCGTTGACCCCCATGCGGTAGAGCGTGCCGACGTCGCCGGCAATGAGCGCGCGGCGCTCTTCGTCGGTCAGGTCGAGCGGCGCCAGCGCCTTGGCCGGATCGGTCTTCATGGCGGCGCGGAACGCGTGGTCGCGCAGCACCTCGCGGCACAGATAGTTCACGGCGAAGATCGTCATAGGGACTCCGGGTACGTTTCCGCGCTGGCTTTGGCCCATGTGTTGCACAGGCGGACGCCTGCTGCCAAGCATGCCGGCGCAGCGACGCAGCGTTGCCGACAAAGCCCGGGACCAGCCGGTCAAATGGGGGTAATCGTCGGCGTGCAGCGAGCGGCAGGGCAGTCATGAGCGACATTGTGAAGCCGACCTGGGTCGATCGGAGCCGCGACGCGGTGGCGGCCGCGCGCCGTTACTTCCCCGGCGTGCTGGTCAGCTTGGTCATCGCCATAGCCGCCACCTTCCTGTCCGAGCGCTATGGCGGGCCGGTCATGCTGTTCGCACTGCTGCTCGGCATGGCCTTCTATTTCCTCTCTCAGGAGGGCGCCTGCGTCGTCGGCATCGAGTTCGCCTCCAAGCGCATCCTGCGGATCGCCGTCGGCCTCCTCGGCGCACAGATTACGATCGGCGAGATCCTCAAGCTCGGCTTAACCTCTGTGATCCTGGTAATCATCGCGGTCACGCTCACCATCCTGTTCGGCGTCGTGATCGCGCGCCTGATGGGCATCGCTCGGCCGTTCGGCATTCTCACCGCCGGCGCGGTGGCGATCTGCGGCGCGTCGGCGGCACTGGCGATCTCCTCGGTGTTGCCGAAAGGCGAGACCCATGAGCGCGACACCGCCTTCACCGTCATCGGCGTGACCGCGCTGAGCACCGTGGCGATGATCGTTTATCCGCTGATCATCGCGCTGTTTCGCCTCGACCACGCGGCGATCGGCGTGTTCCTCGGCGGCACCATCCACGACGTCGCTCAGGTGGTCGGCGCCGGCTTTTCCGTCTCGGAAGAGACCGGCAAAGTCGCGACCTTCATCAAGCTGCTGCGCGTCGCCATGCTGGTGCCGGTGGTGACGGTGCTGTCATTCGTCTTTCATGCCCACAACACGTCAAAGGAAGGCCGCAAATTGCCGGGCTTCCTCATCGTCTTTGTGGCGCTGGTGATCATCGGCAGTCTCGGCATCGTTCCGGCGCCCATCCTCGCCGTCCTCAAGAGCGTGTCGCGCTGGTGCCTAGTGACGGCGATCGCGGCGCTCGGCATGAAAACCTCGCTTAAGGCGATGGCCGATGTCGGCGGGCGGGCGATCGCGCTGATCGTCGCTGAGACGGTGTTCCTCGCGATCTTTGTGCTGACGATCGTGGTGTTGCTGTATTGAGACGCGATTGCCGCGCCTAGGGAGATGAACGAGCGGCGCCCTGATTAAAGGGATCGCGGCTACTGGAACCTCCGGGAATTCGTGTGGACATCTCGCGCGCTGAACGGAGGTCGAAGGCCGCCGCGTTAGACCGTGCACGCAATGTGCCAAAAGGCACAGCTTGAATCGACATAGAGCACTAGGTTGCGATCATCGGTGTTCGCACCGGTCGACAACGGGAGTGGCCCCAATGCTGGCAGAGATCTTTATGGTGCGGCTAGAGGCTAGGGCGCGGCTGGCAAGCGAGGCCGTTTGGCCCGGCGTTGGTCGCTTCGTGCCCTTCGTTCAAGGCAGTCAGGTCGCTTTCAAGGAGCGGGCGACGCGCCTCTCCCGCCCGGGGTCTTGCCCGACGGCCATGGTGAGCCGGGATGGGAACTAACCATCGACCTACTGATTAAAAAAGCAGCACATCGAGAGACAAAGACAAAAGCATGTAGCTCCAGGAGGGTCCAATGAAGTTCGCGCGATTGGCTTTTCCTCTGATCTTCTTTGCGCTCACAACTCAAGCCGATGCCCTGTGCCGCCCCGGAACTGTGGTCGCGTGCACCTTCCTCGGCAAGCCAGGAACCAAAAAATGCATAGGGGATGGGGAATTTGATGCTTGTGTACCGAACCCTCCGGCGCCGGTAAGCGGGATCGTTTTTGGAAAATACCTCATTCTAACCGTCGTCTACGCGCCTCCCGGCACCACGGCCCCGCAAACCACGACGGGCGAACAGAGTTTCAGTCAGGTGAGTTACGAATCTGATAGCACCACAGGGACCACGACAACGAATTCAAGCTCTTTCAAGCAGGACTACCAGGTTTCATTGAAGTCGGATTGCGCAGATGTTTGCTTCCTCAATGGCGGTGTGAGTTTCGAATACACCGAAAATAAGACGCACAGCAATTCTCTCAGTGTCAATAAGAAGACTTCATCGGTCATCACCGACCCCGGGCCTGTTGAAGACGCCGTCGACCACAACTTCGACCAAATATGGTTGTTCCTCCATCCGAAATTTGACGTCACCATATCTGGCACGAATATTAACTGGACGTTGGATCCGGATCAGTCGGCGGGCCTGGTGCAGTATCTCTATGCTGGCCAGCTAAAGGACCCCTCCAAGATAGCCCCTGGCGTCTTGAAAGACCTTCAGGCCGCCGGAATTACGCCAGATGATTATAAGGTCATCCTGTCGGCGGATCCGCTCGCGCAGTGTCTGCCAGTGGTGATAGAAGAGGCGCGGTCGCCGCGACCGCCAGGAGGGCCGCCCTTGCCCGTTCTCTGCCAGACGCCCGCCCCGACGGCACCGCGATATGTCCCAACAAACATCAACCTCCCTTACGACCCGCCCTTCGCCCCCGGGGAACCGGTGCCCCTGCAGACCTACTCGATCGACAACTCATCTGTCACAACGAACACGGACTCAGTTGAGAATGACTACTCGATCGGTGTAACGGTGAGCTTAAACCAATTTACCTTCCTGAGTTTGTTCGCTGCCTCGCTCACCACTCAAGACACCTGGACGTGGCAGGACATCACCACAACGGCGACTCAGACCGGCACGGAGCAGAAGGCGTCCTTGACCATGGGCGGACCTGCTTACGGCTACAGCGGTCCGGCCAACATGGACGTCTACTATGACACGCTCTACATGACGTTCGCCTTTGTGCCGAATGAATTGTCGCCGGACGCTCTGCACGGGACGATCTCGAGCAGCCAAGGAAAACCCGTCGTTGGGCAACTCGTCACCGCCACCGCGGCAGGCGTCAAATACCGCACCTACGCGAACGCCAAGGGTGAATATCATTTCTCCAAGAGGTTCACCGGTCCGATCGATGTTCAGACCGGGTCAGCCGCCCTCCATCTGCCTGTGCTCGAGGCCGGGAAGAGCGTTGATCTTCGCTTGCAGTAGTGATCCTTGGCCCCGGTTGCGGGATCCGGGTCAAAGGCACTCGTGGAAGTTAAAGTCGCTTTCAGGGAGCAGGCGGCGCGCCTCTCCCACCCGGGGTTTTGCCAGGGGGCTTTGGTGAGCCCGGATGGTATCGAACCATCGACCTACTGATTAAAAGTCAGTTGCTCTACCACTGAGCTACGGGCCCGCGCGGCCACTGCATACTGAAAAGCGCGCCGCTTTACCAGCCTCGCGCGCCTTGGCGTCTATTGCCGATGAAACGAAGGCGTAACGAGCCGCGCAGGCGGCTGTCGCGCCGGGATCGCCATTTGCTACACTGCGCTCTGCCGCTTGCGACCCCCCGAGCGAGGACCGCACCATGCCCATCGTCAACCGCGTCGCCGACCTGCATGCCGAAATCACGGCATGGCGGCGGGACATCCACGCCCATCCGGAACTCCAGTACGACGTGCACCGCACCGCGGCGTCGGTCGCCGACAAGCTCAAGAGCTTCGGGTGCGATGAGGTCGTGACCGGCATCGGGCGGACCGGCGTCGTCGGCGTCATCCGCGGCCGCAAGGACGGCGGCAAAGTCGTGGGGCTGCGCGCCGACATGGATGCGCTGCCGATCGAGGAAGCCGACCAACCTGGCCTACAAATCGACCGTACCGGGCAAGATGCACGCCTGCGGCCATGACGGCCACACCGCGATGCTGCTCGGCGCCGCCAAGTACCTTGCCGACACCCGCAATTTCGCCGGCACCGCGGTGATGATTTTCCAGCCGGCGGAGGAGGGCGGCGCCGGCGCTAGAGCGATGCTGCGCGACGGCCTGCTCGAGCGCTTCGGCATCCAGGAAGTGTTCGGCATGCACAATTATCCCGGCATGCCGGTCGGCGAATTCGCCATCCGCCCGGGTCCGATGATGGCTTCGACCGACTCGATCCTGATCAATCTCGAAGGCAAGGGCACGCACGCCGCCTTTCCGCACATGGGCGTCGACACGGTCCTGGTCGGCGCGCAGATCGTCAACGCGCTGCAATCGATCGTGGCGCGCAATGTCGATCCGCTCAACGCCGCCGTGATCTCGATCACCGTGTTCCAGGCCGGCGAGGCCGACAATGTCATTCCGCAATACGCCAAGCTGCGCGGCACCGTGCGCTGCCTGTCGGCCAAGGTCCGCGAGCAGCTGCGCGAGCGAGTGCGCGACGTCGTCGAAGGAACCGCGCGGCTCCACGGCGCCACGGCCAACCTGACCTACCGGACCGGCTACCCGATCCTGGTCAACGACGAGGGCCGCACGGCTTTCGCCGCCTCGATCGCCGACGAAATTGCCGGCAAGGACAAAGTCAATCGCGACGCGCCGCCGCTGATGGGCGCCGAAGACTTCGCCTACATGCTGCAGGAGCGGCCCGGCGCGTTCATCTATGTCGGCAACGGCGACAGCGCGATGCTTCACCATCCGGCCTACGACTTCAACGACGACGCCATCCCGGTCGGCACGTCGTACTGGGTGCGGCTCGCCGAGACCGCGCTGGCGGGGTAGGGCTGATCGCATTGACGCCGACTTCCGCTCATTCCCGCGCGAGCGGGAATCCAGTTGGAGCCTAATGAGGTGGAGGTAACCGGTCTGGGTCCCCGCTTTCGCGGGGACGAGCGGATAGAGATGGCTAGCTCTTCGCCCTATCCGCCACGAGCATCGATTGCAGGATCTGCTCGGATATGTCGCGCACCGCCGCCGGCGAGTGCGACAGAAACAGCGTATTGGTCTTGTCCATTTCGCCGATCGATTTGATGGTATCGAAATATTGCGTGACCAACACAAGCTGCATGACCTCCGAGGTCGATGTGCCGGCGACGGTCTTCTGAAACTGCTCGATCGAGCCTTGCAGTCCTTCGATGATCGCCTTGCGCTGGTTGGCGATGCCCTGGCCCTGCAGCGCCTTGCTTTGCGCTTCGGCTTCGGCCTTCTTCACCACCAGAATCTTCTCCGCCTCGCCGCGGGCGGCGGCGGCGACCTGCTCGCGCTGGGCGGCGTTGATGTCGTTCATTGCCGACTTCACCTTGGCGTCCGGGACGATGTCGGTGACCAGCACATTGACGATCTCGTAGCCGAAGCCGGCCATGTCGGCATCGAGTTCCTGCTTCACGGCCGCGGCGATGCCGGACTGGCTGGCGAACACTTCGTCGAGCGTCATGCCCGGGACATGGCCGAGGATCACCTGCTCGACATAGGCCTGAATCTGCTGCACCGGATCGGACAGCCGGTAGAAAGCGTCGAAGGCTTTTTCCGGGCGCACGCGGTTCTGCACCGAGATTGGAATGGTGACGAAGACGTTGTCCTTGGTCTTGGTCTCCATGGTCAGCGTGATCTGGTTGACACGCAGACTCATGCGGCCGGCAACGCGGTCGATGAACGGCCATTTCCAGTTCAGGCCGGCTTCGGCGACGCGAAGAAATCTGCCGAATCGGGTGACGATCGCGACCTGCGCGGTGTTGACGGTAAAGAAGCTCAACAAGCAGGCGAAAAGGAATATGACAACCAGGACCCAGAACGCGACCGAGCCAAACAGCGCCATTTTGTGGCCTCCTATCGACTTGTTCGATTAGACCGGTGTTACGCGGACCGTGATTCGCCGCCTAGCTTAGACGCGCTGCGGCGTTCGCAGGTTCAAGCCTTGGGTCTACGCGTTATTGTGCGGCTTCGATGTGGTTTTCGCTCGGCAGCTTCGGCGGCTCGGCAATGACTTTGGAGATGACTTTAGACCTGGGCAGGTACTCGGCAAAGCGCGCCTCAATGCTGCGCCAGTAGGCGAACGAATTCAAGCGGCTGCCTTCGATCAGCCCCATGGCGACTGCCGATAGGAACGGCAAGCTCTGCACCACGAGGACAAACGCGAAGATATTGATCTCGCGAACCTGCCGGCCGTTGGCGACAAACAGTGCCAGCGCGCCGGCGAGCAGAAGGCCGGCGACCACCGCTTCCCAGAAGGCCGGGAAATCCGAACCCTTGCGGCTGTTGCCGCCCTTCGAGGTGCGCAGGAACGGCAGTCGTTCTTTGACCACGCCGATGCCAACGGCGCGCGCCACGGTCCATTGCACCGACATGGCGGCGATCACGGCGCCCAGCATCTGCCCCGGCGTCGCCTGCACCCGCAGGCGGTACAGTGTGACGAAATGCGCGAACGACACCGTGAATGCGGCAAGGATCGGCACGGTCAGAATGCGGTCCGGCACCGCGCCGAAATGGTGAAGCCAGAATAGGACGGGCGAATCCACCATCCAATCTTTCAGCGGGTAGATGCCGAACACGACCAGCGGCACCCAGGCGATATTAAAGAGCGCAACGACGACGCCAATGCTTTCGGCGCCGAGCCAATTGAGCCAGCCGAGACCGTACTCGCGCTTTTGCTCCGGCGAGAGGCCGTCCGACCATGGCAACAGCGCCCGCCGGTGCTTGCGCAGGATTTGCAGCCCGCCGAACGCCCAGCGGTGCCGCTGGCGCTTATAGGCGTCGAAGGTGTCGGGCAGAAGCCCGTAGCCGTAGCGGCGGTTGGTGTAGTGGGCGAGCCAACCGTGTTCGAGCAGCGTCAGCCCGAGATCGGCATCCTCGACGATGGTCTCGCTCGACCAGCCGCCGATCGACTCGATGGCGGTGCGCCGGATCAGACACATCGTGCCGTGGACGATGATGGCGTTGAACTCGTTCCGCTGCACCATGCCGATATCGAAGAAGCCGGCATATTCGGCGTTCATCGCCTCGTGCATCACCGACCGGTCGCCGTCGCGATGATCTTGCGGCGATTGCACGAGGCCGACACGCGGATCGGCGAACAGCGGCACCAGATCCTTGAGCCATTCGGGCTGCAGCACATAGTCGGCGTCGATCACGCCGATGATCGCGGCGTCGGGCGCAGTGTGGGTGAGCGCGACGCGGAGCGCGCCGGCCTTGTAGCCCTTATGATTTTCAAGGCGAAGGAATTTGAAGCGCTCGCCGAGCGTCCGGCAGTGCTCCTCGACCGGCTGCCAGAATGCCGGGTCGGGCGTGTTGTTGATGATCACCACGCATTCGAGGTTGGGATAGTCGAGCTTGGCGACCGCATCGAGCGTGGCGCACAGCATCTGTGGTGGCTCGCAGCAGGCGGGCACATGGATCGACACTTTCGGCGCAAACGCCTCGGGCACGAGCGGCGGCGAAGCCGCCAGCCGGCGCGGCGGCCGACCGAAGGCGACGGCGGCGATCTCGTCGATGCGCGCAAGCGCGATGGCGATGAGCGGCATCAGCAGGATGGTGCCGAAGCCGAGCGCGACGGCGGCGCCCCAGACGAAATAGTGCCCGTTCCAGAACGCGACGATGCCGGCAAGCCAGGCGCCCGCGACGTTGGCGGCGGCGGTGAGCGCGAGCGCTTGTCGGCGTGTCACGCCTTTCATCGCCAGGATCGGCAGGGACAGGAGAAGCCCCAGCAGCACCGCGAGCCCGGCGCGCTTGATGTAGTCGGGATCGGTGATCGGGCCGGTCCAGGAGAATTTGGCCTGACGCGACGCGTCAAGCAGGCCCCAATACGGGCCGACGCCGCCTTCCGCGGTCTTCCACGGCTGATCGATGCCTTCGATGACGTTGTAGTCGATGCCGTAGGCGTCGGCGCGGGAAACGAAATCGCGAATGATGGCCGCCTGCTCCATGCGGCCGGGATTGGCGCCCAAATTGTTGTACCCGGCACTCGGCCAGCCGAACTCGGCGATCACGATATGCTTGCCGGGATAGAGGCGGCGCAGCTGGTCGTAATGGTCGATCGTCTGGTCGACCACGCGCGTCGCGTCAGCGCCGCCCCAATATGGCAGGATGTGGGCGGCGACGAAATCCACCGCGGAAACGAGCTCCGGATGCTGAATCCAGATATCCCAGCCTTCACCCGTCGTCACCGGGACGGGGCTCGATTGCTTCACCTCGCGGATCAACTTGATCAGACCGTCCGCGCTGATTTCCTGGGTCATCACCGCTTCGTTGCCCACCACGATCGCATTCACGTTGCGATAGCGGCGGGCTAACTCGACGGCAGAGCGAATCTCGCGGCCATTGCGCTCGACGGCGGAAGGGATTTCGCGACCGCTGCTGTCCCGTTCTTTGCTGATCCAGGCGCCGACCGTGACCTTGAGCCCGAACTCGGCGGCGATCGGCGGGACCAGTTCGGCGCCGCCGGTCGACGAATAGGTGCGGATCGCCTTGGTATAGGGGGCGAGAGCCTTGAGATCGGCTCGTATTTGCTCATCCGTCGGGCGTCCGTCGGAATCCGGGTGCGACGAATTGACGAAGGGGGAGTAGGAGACGCTAGCCAGCTGCCCAGTGAAATCGGGAGCGGTTTCTTTGGTCCGTAGCAGGGCCCACAAGCCGGCATGCACGCACGCTACAAGCGCGAGCACGGCAGCGACGGTGCGCATCGAAAATCAACCACGCGGGGCGATGTTACAACAGCCGAATCTGTCCCCGAGATTCGACAATCGGGCTGGAAAAGACGACCTGTGAGCGGCACATTATAAGTAGCGCCCAGTAGTGGCAAATTCAAGACAACCGTGTTTGTTCCGGTGATTTTTTGGAGTTTTTTCGGCACGTTGGCCGAAACGAAAATCCGCGGCGGTTAATGGCTCCCGGCCGGGTTCGAGGCAGTCGCCGGCGGAGTAGCCGCGGCCGGCGGCGGAGCCGGGTTTGTCGGGTTGACCCAGCAGGCCTGTACCCGTCCGTTAAGGCTGTCGGCCACCTTCGGATCGATGCCGTTGCCATGCAGGATGATGCAGCGAAACGACGACTGAATATGAGCGCTTGGACAGCCGAAGCGGTCATAAAGATCGAGATGGCGAAAGGCGGTATCGAGGTCGTCCCGCCACAATAGGCCGACGACGCGGCGCCCAAGCCAGACGCATTCGGGATTGCCCGCCGGCCCGGCAAGTTCGCGCTGGGCCTCGGCGTATTCGTCGACTTTCTGGGTGTCCTTGGCCGGCTCCTGGCCCGGTGGCTTGTCGCCGGTTTTGGCGTCCTCGGCAAAGGCCGAAGGCAGTGTCGAGCCGAGGACGGCCGCGAGAACAAGAAGTGCCGCACACACGCCGCGGCCGGCACGAAACGAACGATGGACCATGGTTCAACTTGGTTGCTTAAGCCGACGAGGGCCGAGAAGGGACGCTTCGTAAGCCCCCAAATTGGGCCGTCATTGAGGCGTCTTCCCAGCCCGGTCAGCATGACAATAGCGGGAGCCTTTTGTCCAGCGCCGGGCGGCAAGCCGCCCGCCGAAGCTTGGCACGGCGGGCCTGCAAGGTTAATGGCAAGGCGTGTCCCGCGAATATCACCTTCGTCAAATCGGCTGGGCCTTTGCGTGCTTTGCGCTCACCGCGCTCGCCGTCGGCGCGGCGTGGTGGTGGCTCGGCGCGCCGGTCAAGTTGCCGCCGTCGCCGCTTGCCGCCGGCGAAAAGCTGAGCTGCGTGTCCTACGCCCCGTTTCGCGGGTCGCAGGACCCGCTGGTGGAAGGCACTCGGGTGACGGCGGCGCAGATCGACGAAGACCTGGCGCTGCTCGCCAAATACACCAACTGCATTCGTACTTACTCCGTCGATGACGGCCGCGACGACGTGCTCAAGAGTGCGCGCCGCTACGGGCTCAAGGTGCTGCACGGCGTATGGGTGTCCGGCGATCCGGAAAAGACCCGCTGGCAGGTCGCGACCACCGTCGCCTATGCCAGAGACTATCCGGACGTCATCACCGCGATTGTCGTCGGCAACGAGGTGCTGTTGCGCGGCGAGATGACGGCGGAAAACCTCACCGCGGTCATTCGCGACATCAAGGCGCAGGTGCCGATGCCGGTTACCTATGCCGACGTGTGGGAGTTTTGGCTGCGCTATCCGGACGTGGGCAACGCGGTCGATTTCGTCACTATTCATGTGCTGCCGTACTGGGAGGACTTTCCGATCCCGGCGTCGCGCGCCGCCGCGCATCTCGTCGCCATCCGCAACAAGGTGGCTGCCGCCTTCCCGGGCAAGGAGATCGTCATCGGCGAGTTCGGCTGGCCGAGCGCCGGCCGCATACGCGAAGCCGCACGGCCGTCGCCGTCCAACCAGGCCATCGCCGTCATCGAGGCGCTGGCGGCAGGCAAGCGCGAGAATATTCGCCTCAATATCATCGAGGCGTTCGATCAGCCGTGGAAACGGGCGCTCGAAGGCGCCGTCGGTGGCTATTGGGGCGTCATCGACCGCCCAACCAATGCGCCGAAATTCAGTTTCGACGGCGGCTCCGTGTCGGATCATCCGCATTGGCGCGCGCAAGCGCTCGCCGGGGTCGTGCTTGCCGCGTTGACGTTTGCCGCCGCATTCGCGGCTGGGCGTAAAAAGCGATTCCCCGCGTATGTATGGATCAAGATTGGCGCGCTCGCGTTTCTTCCAGCCATCCTGATCGGCTGGACGATCGAGACGGTGCTGGTCGAAAGCTTCAGCGCCGGCAGCTGGGTGCGTTCGCTGGCCTTCGCGGCGGTTGCGGCCGTCGCTCCGATCGTCGGCGCCGCGGCGTGCGCCACTGGCTGTCCGGCGCTGGCATTCGCTTCGCTGCTTGGCGGCTCCGGCTCGCGGCGCGGCTTGCTCGATTGGGCGCTCGGCGGCACGCTGATCGTCTTGATGCTGGTCGCCGTCGAGGCGGCGCTCGGGCTGGTGTTCGATCCGCGCTACCGCGACATCCCGTTTGCGCCGCTGACCGGAGCCGCCGCGCCGTTCCTGGTCCTGTCGCTGACGACCAGCCGTCCCGCCGGATCGCGAGCGGCGGCCGAAACCGTGGCCGCGGCCGTGCTGGCGCTCTCGGCGCTCTACATCGTCGTCAACGAGACGTTCGCCAATTGGCAATCGGTGTGGTTCTGCGCCGGCCTGATCGGGCTTGCCGTCATTCTGCTACTGGCGCGGGACGCGCCAAGCTCAGAATAAGCACCCCGGCTGCCAGCGCCGACAGATCGGCATTGTGCAACACCACGCCCAAAGCGGCGGCGGCGAGCGATGCTGCGACGAGGACGATTGAAGGCCGGAGCAGGTTGAGCAACGCCACCACGAGCGCGACGCCGCCGAACATTTGATAAGGGTACAGCACCGTCGTCAGCCGAAACGTGCCGCACAGCCAAGTGTCGAGGCCGCCCTGGCAGGCAAGCGACATCGTCGCATTCTCCATCACGTGGTAGCGCAGATAGAGCGCCTCGCCCAACGCCAAAAAGGCCATGACCAGAAGCCAATTGGTCTGGCGCGCGGTCGGCCGGAAAAGCGGGCGTTGGAAGGTCGGCATCGGCCGACACTATAACGTCGTCGTTTCAGACAGAAGTGGCTCAGTCGGCGTTGTTCTCCGTCATCCTGAGGTGCTCGGCGCAAAGCGCCGAGGCTCGAAGGGCGACGGCCCGAACGCTTCGGCCGCATCCTTCGAGGCTCGCCATAGCGCGTCGAAGATGTGAGCGCGCTTAAGGCTCGCGCCTCAGGATGACGGAATCACGTGGCGCCAGTCACTGCAGCGCGAGACGGCTGCCGTCGAACATCGCCGGCTGGCAGGTCAAGTGGAACGGCACGATGAAATCGCAGAATTGCTCCGCCGCGTCGGCATTCGAGTAGGGGCCGACGATCAGGTGCAGTTCGGCGCGATTGGTGCGCGGGTTCTGCTTCAAGCTGACCAGCGGCTGTAGTCCTTCGAACAATGCCGGATGGGCGGTGCGAAGCCAGGTCCAGCGCGCGTGCAGCGCTTTGATGGTCGTCGCGGTGCCGATATCGGCGCCGTAGGCCGTGCCCGCCGCCGCAGGAGTTCTCGGCCGGGGCGGTGGCTGCAACTGCCGCCGACTGGCTCGACGGTGATGGATTGGCGGCAGCAGCCGGGGCGTTCGGCGCGGGAGCGGTGGCACCCGGAGCAGGCGCCGGCGAAACGGTCTTGATCATGGCGGCAATATCCGCCGGCGTCATCGGCACCGGAGGCGCCTCGTCCGGCCATGGCGGTGGCTCCGATTTCGCCGCTTTGACGGCTTCGATCTGGCTTTTGATCGATCCGGTCATGTCGCCCATGTCGCGCTCGAGCGCGGCGAGCCGGCTCGCCAGCCGATCGCGATCGTCGACCAGGCCGCGCACCGCCTGCGCCAGCTGGCGCGCGGCGGTCTCGGCGTCGAACTGGCGCTTGGCCGGCGGCGCCGGCATGAGGTTCAACGACACTAAGAGCGTGCCAACCCTTTCCAGAGCGGCGTCATCGCGGGTGCTCAGGACGGCGACAAAAAGCGCAGCGATGGCGGCCAGTCCCCAGCCGGCCTGGCGCCAAAGCCCCGCCATCGTCAGCGATCTTTTCGCGGCCGCGCTTTTTGCAACGGCGCCGCGCGCTGCCGTTTTCTGACCCTGCGGTCGACCGAGCACCGTTTCTGCCCCTGCGTATGGCTAAGCGAATCAAAGACAAAATAGCAGATTCGCCTTTTTGCACCTCGCCTGATCGCATCAACGATGGTGGCTCAGATTGCCCGCGGGGTTGGCTTGGGCAGGCTTCGATTTGGTCGGCGTGAATTTGTGGTTAGAGCGATCACACAGGACGCCGCTGCTGTTGCCGGTGAGGGCAACAGCAGCGGACAGATTTGACAGTGAGGCCGTGGATCGCAGATCGAGACAGCTGGTCAGGCCGTCTGTTGGAACAAGGCGGCGATCTTGGTCCCGTCCGGGCTGCCGAGCCCGGTGCAAGCATCCCATTTGGATGCCGCCGCATAGGTTCCGTTGTTGCCGGACGTGATGTCGTGGAACCCGGAGGGCGCTGCGTAGAGCTGCGGGTTGATGTAGCCAACCGGAGTGCCCCTCTTGGAGTTGATTCGCGCAATCAGCCCGGCCCAGAGCGGAGCCACCGCGCTGGTGCCGCCGATGACGGTGTCCGTGCCATCGATGCGCACGTCATAACCCGACTCTGGATCGGCGTCGCCGCTGACGTCCGGCACGCCGCGCATGGCGAGCGCTTTGCTGCCGCCCGACGCCAGCGTCAGCTGCAACCCGTTTTGCCACGCCGGCAACGCGAAGAAGCCGCTTACGCCGCCACCGCCCGCACCGCCCTGGTCGCCATCGTTCCAGACTGACTCGCCGGTGATGGTCGTTCCGGAGGCTTGAAGGCGCGTACCGCCGCAGGCCAGCACGTTTGGGCTGGAGGCCGGGAAGTCGACGTGATCGGCGCCGTCATTGACGCCATCGCCGGAGCCATTGTCCCCCGACGCTACGCAGACCGTAATGCCCATGGCCGCGGCTGCCTGGAACGCCGAGTCGTATGCGGTCATCGCCTGCTGCGTCCACGACGATTCCGGCCCGCCCCAGCTGATGGAGATGACCGACGGTTTGTTGGTGGTGTCGTGGGCCGCCGTGGTGATGGCGTCGAGGAACCCGGCATCGGTGTTCGGAGCGAAATACACGGCAATGTTGGCGGCCGGCGCTATCGCGCCCACCACTTCGATGTCGAGCATCACTTCGCCGTCCGGTCCGTTTGGATCGCCGGTCGGCTGGTCCTTGCCGTGGTCCACCGAGACTGCCGTGACGTTCGGCGCCGTTTGGATGCCGAGCCCTGAGAAGTAGGTAGTCAAATCCGCCGTACGCTCGCCGCCGCCGAGCTCGATGATTGCCACGCACTGGCCCTGTCCGGTTCCAGTCGGGAAATCGTACAGCGACGCGAGCTGCAACGGTGTGAACGAAGTCGCGCCGCCGCCGTTGGCGTGCCAGTGCACATTGCCGGGCGCTGGGCGCCGGCGGAAATGCGGCTTTGCTGCCGGCCGGTTATCGAGGCCGAGGACGGCTTCGACAACGTCCTTGAGTTCGTCCGGCAATTGCACGGCGCCTAGCCGCCCGCGATAGGAGCCGCCTGCATACGCAAACCTCTGCAGGTCGACACCGAACGCGGCGTTGAACTGCGCCACCGTGCCCGACAGCACGACCGTGCGCCGGCCCGGATGCTCCTGAACGACGGCGAGCCCGTGTGCCTGCGCAAATTTCTTGACCGCGGCGATGTCGTTCGCCTCGGCGCCGAATTGCGCCTCGAACTGCTCGCGCGTGAGACGGCTGCCGGCATTTTCTCGCTTGGCGAGCTTTTGGACATGCTCCGTCAGCGCCGCGCCATTGCGGCGGCGGAGCAGGACACTGACCTCCAGCCTCTCGGTTGGATCGGCCTTGCCGACGGCTCTTGCCCCCGGCAATGCCTTGCGCTCGCTGCCTTTCAGTGGATTTCGCCTAGGTGGATTTTGAGCCATGTGAGTACTCCTGTGAATGGAGAACACTGCCCCTCACGATAGCGCTCCATTCTCTACACCCGAGTGACCGATGTCACACCATCCGCCGTCCGCCGCAGGCGGCTTGCAAAGTGCGGCGCGGCATATGACGCAGCGATGATGATAAGCTGGATTTCCCGTCGTTTATTTGCAGCGGCAACGCCCGGTCAACCGGAACTTGGCGTAGCGCCAATCGCCACTTTCAGCGGCCGACCGCCTCGGCTATGAGAGCGCCGCGGAGACCTTGATGACTCGGACTTGCCTCGCGATCGTGCTCGCGGCCGGCGAAGGCACGCGGATGCGCTCGGCCTTGCCCAAAGTCTTGCATGCGATCGCCGGACGTTCGCTGCTGGCGCACGTGCTTGCAGCAATAAAGGCCGCCAAAGTCACCGCCGCGGCCGTTGTGGTCGGCCCGGGCCAAGAGGCTGTCGCTACGGAGGCGGAGCGCGTTCTGCCCGGTATCCGATGTTTCGTGCAGCCGGAACGGCGTGGCACGGCACATGCGGTGCTGGCGGCGAGATCGGTAATCGAAAGCGGCGCCGACGACATTCTGATTGTTTACGGCGACACGCCGCTCATTCGCGCGGAGACGCTGACGCGGCTGCGCGCACCGTTGGCCAAGGGCGCCGCTGTGGCGGTGCTGGCGTTCCGGCCGGCTGATCCGTCCGGCTACGGCAGGCTTGTTATCGCCAAAGACAAGCTCATCGCCATCCGCGAGGAAGCCGATGCCAGCGACAGCGAAAAAGCGATCGGCCTGTGCAACGGCGGCATCATGGCTTTTGCCGGCGCGCATGCGCTCGCGATCCTGGAACGGATCGGCGACCACAATCGCAAACGTGAATTCTATCTGACCGATGCGGTCGCGATCGCGCGCGAGCACAAGCTCGACGCGGTCGCGGTCGAAGCCGAGGAGGACGACGTGCGCGGCATCAATACCAAGAAGCAGCTCGCCGAAGCCGAAGCCGTGGTACAGCAGCGGCTGCGCGACGCGGCGCTCGACGCCGGCGTGACGTTGGTGGCGCCGGAGACGGTGTTTCTCGCCGCCGACACCAAATTCGGCAAGGACGTCGTGGTCGAGCCTTACGTCATATTCGGCGAGAAGGTCGTGGTCGACGACGGCGCGGTCATTCATGCGTTCTCGCATCTCGCCGGGGCGCACGTCGGCAAAAATGTTTCGGTCGGACCGTTCGCACGCTTGCGGCCGGGCACGCGGCTCGGGGAGGGCGCGCGCGTCGGGAATTTCGTCGAGGTCAAGGAAGCCACCATCGAGGCCGGCGCCAAGGCCAATCATCTGAGCTACATCGGCGACGCCTCGGTCGGCGCCAATGCCAATATCGGCGCCGGCACCATCACCTGCAATTTCGACGGCAGCACCAAGCACCGCACCACCATCGGCAAGGACGTCTTCATCGGCTCCAACTCGGCGTTGGTGGCGCCGGTCGAGATCGGCGACGGCGCCTATGTCGGCTCCGGCTCGGTGATCACCGCGCGCGTGCCGCCGCACGCGCTCGCTCTGGCGCGCGCCCGCCAGGTCGTTAAGGAGAATTGGGCGTCGCGGTTGCGATCGTTGAAGTCGCTCGGCAAGAAGAAGACTTGAGTCGCAATTTGGCCGCGCGCCGTCATTCCGGGACGGCGCGAAGCGCCGGACCCGGAATCCATAACCCCAGGTCAGCGATTATGGATTCCGGGTTCCTCGCGTTGCGAGGCCCCGGAATGACGCGTTGTATTACGGATCGCAACGTTTTTTTATTTGGTATCTGCTAGCATTGCGCGCTAGCCGTTAACCACAACAGACCGCGCAAGCGGCAGGGAGACGATCCGGATCGATGTGCGGCATTATCGGCATCATCGGCGGCGAACCGGTTGCGCCGCTCTTGATCGATGCGCTCAAGCGCCTCGAATACCGCGGCTATGATTCCGCCGGCGTCGCCACGCTTGAGCATGGCGTGCTGACGCGGCGGCGCGCCGAGGGCAAGCTGAAGAATCTGGAACAAAAACTCGCGCGCGAGCCGCTCGCCGGGCCGATCGGCATCGGCCACACCCGCTGGGCGACCCATGGCCGGCCGAACGAGACCAACGCGCATCCGCACGCCACCGACCGGCTCGCCGTCGTGCACAACGGCATCATCGAGAATTTCAGCGAATTGCGGCGCGAGCTCGAAGCCAGGGGCGTCAAGTTCGCGACCGAAACCGACACCGAAGTCATTGCGCACCTGGTCAGCGACCAGATCGCCCAAGGCCGCTCGCCGGTCGAGGCGGTCGAAGCGGCGCTGCCGCGGCTGCGCGGCGCCTTCGCGCTGGCGTTTCTGTTCGCCGGCGATGACGATTTGCTGATCGGCGCCCGCAAAGGCTCGCCGCTCGCGATCGGCTTCGGCGACGACGCGATGTATCTCGGCTCAGATGCAATTGCGCTTGCGCCGTTCACCGACACGGTGAGCTATCTGGAAGACGGCGATTGCGCCGTGATCCATCGCGCCAGTGCCGAGATCCACAACGCCGACGGCGACGTCGTGCATCGCGACGTGATCAAGTCGCAAGCCTCGGTGATGCTCATCGACAAGGGCAATCACCGCCATTTCATGGCCAAGGAAATTCACGAGCAGCCGGAAGTCGTCGGCCACACGCTGGCGCATTATCTCGACATGGTGGCCGAGCGCGTCGCGTTGCCGATGGCGCTGCCGTTCGATTTCCGCGCGCTCAAGCGCATCTCCATCGCCGCCTGCGGCACCGCCTACTATGCCGGCATGGTGGCGCGGTACTGGTTCGAGCGGTTCGCGGGCCTCTCGGTCGACATCGATATCGCCTCGGAATTCCGCTACCGCGAGGTGCCGCTCGATCCCGGCGCGCTCGCGATCTTCATTTCGCAATCGGGCGAGACCGCCGACACGCTGGCGTCGCTGCGTTATGCGCGCGATCGCAAGCAGCATGTGCTCTCGGTCGTCAACGTGCCGACCTCGACGATCGCGCGCGAGAGCGACATTGTCGTGCCGACCTTGGCCGGGCCGGAAATCGGCGTCGCCTCGACCAAGGCCTTCACCTGTCAGCTCGCGGCGTTGGCGGCGCTGGCGATCGCGGCGGGGCGCGCGCGCGGCGTCTTGTCCGAGAGCGACGAGCAACGGCTGGTACGCGCGCTGATCGAAGTGCCCCGGCATCTGACCGAGGCGCTCGCACTCGAGCCGCAGATCGAGCATCTCGCCCGCGACCACCTCGCCAAGGCGCGCGACGTGCTCTATCTCGGCCGCGGCACGAGCTATCCGATCGCGCTCGAAGGCGCGCTGAAGCTCAAGGAAATCTCCTACATCCACGCCGAGGGTTATGCCGCCGGCGAGCTCAAGCACGGCCCGATCGCGCTGATCGACGAGACCATGCCGGTGGTCGTGATCGCGCCCCATGACCGCGTGTTCGACAAGACCGTCTCCAATATGCAGGAAGTCGCCGCGCGCGGCGGGCGCTTGATCCTGGTCACCGACGCCAAGGGTGCCGCTGCCGCCGCCGGTCAGCCGCTGGCGACGCTGACCTTGCCGACCATGCCGTCGACGGTCGGGCCGCTGGTCTATGCGGTTCCGGTCCAGCTCATCGCCTATCACACTGCCGTTGCGCTCGGCACCGACGTCGATCAGCCGCGCAATCTGGCCAAATCGGTCACGGTGGAATAAGGCGTAGCGGACCAGGCAGGGCCAATTCCGCTGTGCGGACGGACCCTGTCACGGTATAGAGGCTGCCGCGAACCGGCGCACACGACCGACATTGATGATCGACGACAGCGACCAAAGCGCGGGACCTGCCGCGGCCAGTGCTAAATCTGCGTCCGTCAAATCGACGACCGGATTGGTCAGCCGCATCCGCAACTACTTCTTGACCGGATTGGTGGTCGCCGGCCCGGTCGCGGTGACGCTGTACCTCATCTGGTGGTTCGTCACCTGGGTCGACAATCTGGTGCGGCCGATCATTCCGACGCCGTACCGGCCGGAAACCTACATGCCCGTCAAGGTTCCGGGCTTTGGCCTGATCATCGCCTTCGTCGCCTTGACCCTGCTCGGATTTCTCACCGCCAATTTGGTCGGCAGCCGGCTGGTCAGCTTCGGCGAAAGCCTCTTAAGCCGCATGCCGATCGTGCGGCCGATCTATCGGACCACCAAGCAGATTTTCGAGACGCTGTTCTCCAGTTCGCAGTCGAGTTTCCGCCGCGTCGGGCTGGTCGAGTTCCCGGCGCCGGGGATGTGGTCGCTGGTGTTCTTGACGCAGCCGCCAAGTCCGGTGATTGCCGAGCACTTGCCGCAGACCGAGCATGTGTCGGCGTTCCTGCCCTGCACGCCCAATCCCACCACCGGCTTTTTCTTCTATGTGCCGCGGGAAGACGTGATCGATCTCGACATTACGGTCGAGCAGGCGATGTCGCTTCTGATTTCCGCCGGCATCATCCAACCGGGCGGCGAGGAGCCGCACAACAAGCTGGCGGCGCTGGCCGAAACCGCCCGCGCCGCCCAGGCGGCACGCAAGGCGGTGCCGAGCCCGGCGAAATAAGCCGCCACTTTCGCCGCGCTTTTTCCGTTGCCTGTGCTATTCCGTTGCCTGTGCTATAATGTCGCTGGCTTTGGCGACTGAATCCAACTTGGGGGGACAGCATGGGCTTTGTGCAGGCGATTTCGTCGGGTTTCTCGAATTATGTGAACTTCTCCGACCGGGCCAGCCGGTCCGAGTATTGGTTCTGGGTTTTGTTCGTTCTCATTGCCGATGTCGTGGCGATCGCCATCGACGCGGCGATTGGTAAGCAGATTATCACCAGTCTGTTCGGCCTTGCCGTATTGCTCCCCGGCCTGGGCGTAACCGTGCGACGGCTTCACGATCTGGACCGCACCGGCTGGTGGATTTTCCTGGGGCTGATCCCGCTGGTCGGCGCCATCATCCTCATCATTTGGTTCTGCTCCAAGGGCACTGACGGTCCGAACCGGTTCGGACCGGACCCGCTTGGCGGCCTCGCTCCGCAAATGCGCGCGGCCTGATCGGCGCGCACGACGCCCGCCGGAGACAGCTGGCGCCGGGTTGCGTCACCCGGCGCCAATCACCCGGCGCCAAGAAGCCTGATCGCTTCGTCGCGCGCGAACAGATAGAGTAGCTGGCGCAAAGCCGTGCCGCGCGGCGAATTAAGCTTCGGGTCGCGATGCAGCGCCAGCGCCGCGTCTTCCCGCGCCGCGCTCAGCAACTTGCCGTGGACTTCGAGGCGGGCGAGGCGAAATCCGGGCATGCCGCTTTGCCGGGTGCCGAGCACGTCGCCTTCGCCGCGCAGCCGCAAATCTTCCTCGGCGATGCGGAAACCGTCGTCGGTCTCGCGCAGGATGGCAAGCCGCGCCTTGGCGGCTTCGCCGAGCGGGCCTTTGTAGAGCAGGAGACATGTCGAGCGCTCGGAGCCGCGGCCGATGCGGCCGCGCAATTGGTGCAGTTGCGCCAGCCCGAACCGCTCGGCGTGCTCGATCACCATAACGCTCGCCTCCGGCACGTCGACGCCGACCTCGATCACCGTCGTCGCCACCAGGATCTGCGCCGAGCCGTCGGCGAACCGGGCCATCGCCCGATCCTTGTCGGCGCCGCGCATCTGGCCGTGTACCAGCGAGACCGTATCGCCGAAGCGCTTGCGCAAGACCGCATAGCGCTCCTCGGCGGCGGCAAGATCGGTGGTCTCGGATTCCTCGACCAGCGGGCAGACCCAGTAGACGCGGCGGCCATCGTCGAGCGCGCGGCGGACCGCATCGATCACTTCCGGCAGCCGCTCCAGCGGCAGCGTGCGGGTGTCGATCTTTTGCCGGCCGGCCGGCTTTTCGCGCAGCTCCGACACGTCCATGTCGCCGAAATAGGTGAGCACCAGCGTGCGCGGGATCGGCGTCGCCGTCAGCACGAGAAGATCGACCGCTTCGCCCTTGCGCGCCAGCGCCAGCCGCTGATGCACGCCGAAACGGTGCTGTTCGTCGACGACGGCCAGCGCCAGATCGTGGAACGCCACGTCTTCCTGAAAGAGGGCATGCGTGCCGACGATGAGATCGATCTCGCCGGCGGCGAGCGCCGATAGAATCTCCGGCCGCTCGCGCCCGCGCTCGCGGCCGGTCAGCACCGCGACGCGGATGCCGGCCGCGGCCGCGAGCGGCGCGATGGTCTTGAGATGCTGGCGGGCGAGAATTTCGGTCGGCGCCATGAACGCCGCCTGCCGGCCGGCTTCGATCACGGTGGCGGCGGCGAGGAGCGCCACCAGCGTCTTGCCGGAGCCGACATCGCCGTGGAGGAGCCGCAACATGCGGTTCGGCTGCGCCAGGTCGGCGATGATGTCGCTCACCGCGCGCTCCTGCGACGGCGTCAGCGAATAGGGCAGGGCGGCAATAATTTTTGCCCGCAACAGCCCCTCGGCGGCGCTGCCGCGGCCGGCGCGCTTGCGCATATGGCCGCGCAACAGCGCCAGCGCCAGCTGGCCGGCAAGGAGCTCATCGTATGCGAGCCGCGACCAGGCCGGGCTCTGCGGCTCCAAGTCCGCCGGCGCTGCCGGATGATGAACGCCGCGCAGCGCTTCGGCGAAGGCGGGGAACGCATTGCGCTTGCGCCAGGCTTCATCCTGCCATTCGGGCAGATTGGGAACGCGGCCGAGCGCGACTTCCAGCGCCTTGCGCAGCTGGTTCGGATGCAGCCCCTCGGTGAGCGGATAGACCGGATCGATCAGCGGCAGCTTGGCGAATCCGGCAGCGTCGACCACCCGATCCGGATGCACCATCTGCAGATGGCCGTCGTAGAACGTCGCAACGCCCGACACGTAGCGCTGCTCCCCCTCGGGCAGGAGCTTCTCCAGATAATCCGTGCGGGCGTTGAAATAGGTGATGGTCAGCGTGTTGGTGTCGTCGCTCGCCTCGATATTGTACGGCGCGCGCGGCCGGTTCGGCGGCGGCGGCCGGTGCCGGTCGATGGTGACGGCGACAGTGACGACGGTATCGGGCTTGACGTCGGAGAGTTTCGGCTGGTGGCGCCGGTCGACGAAGCCGGTCGGCAGATGGAACAACAGATCGACAATGCGCGGCGGTTCGCCGTCGCGCCCGATCAGGCGGCCGAATATCTTCTCCAGCTTCGGGCCGATCCCCGGCAGCGCCGAGAGCGGCGCGAAGAGCGGATTGAGCACCGGCGGTCGCATCGCGCGCTCATGCTCGCGTCATTCCGGGGCGCCACGCGGTGGCGAGCCCGGAATCCATAACCACGATCCGTGAATATGGATTCCGGGCCCGGCGCTTTGCGCCGTCCCGGAATGACGAGGCCAGTGGCGGCCTCGCGGCTGACATTACGTCCATTGCCCTCTATATACGCCTCGCCCGGCCCGTCCGGGCTTTTGGCGTTTGGGTTTTCACCGCAATTGCACGCGGACTTGCACGGACTTGCACCATGACCGAGCGATCGAGCGCAGGATTGGACGAACGGCGGCGCAAGCTCTTGTTCCGCGCCTGGCGGCGGGGCGTGCGCGAGACGGACCTCATCGTCGGCCGCTTCGCCGATGCCCATATCGACAAATTCGACGACACCGAGCTGCACGATTTCGAGCGGCTGATCGAAGCGCCGAACGCCGCGCTCTATGCCTGGGTGATCGGCGCCGAAGCCATTCCGGCGGACTACGACACCGCCGTGCTGGCAAAGCTCCGTGCGTTTCATGCGGGTAGGGCTGAGGAATGAGCGGCTTGCTGATGCGAACTCCCTCTCCCCAGCGGGGAGAGGGTGGGGGTGAGGGGGTACAGCCTCCCGGTTGGAGCCCCCTCACCCCGCCCCCTCCCCCACGGGGAGAGGGAGAAGACTGCGCCGTCAGGCGCGGAAGCCAAACGCGCGCCGGGGAGAAGCCGTGACGACGCATGTGCGGACGCCGGCCCGGTCGCCGGCGCAACGTCTCGCGGCCAGCCGGCCGCTCCTTCTCTCCGGCGTCGCCGACGGCGCCGAAGGGCTCGTGCTGGCCGACCTCGCGCGCGCCATTGCCGCCGGCGAGGCCGCGCCCGCCATCAGCCTCGCAGTGATCTGCCGTGACGGCACCCGCATGGCTACGCTCGCGCGCTCGCTGGCCTTCTTCGCCCCCGACATCGAGGTGCTGGAATTCCCGGCCTGGGACTGCCTGCCTTACGACCGCGTATCGCCGCACGGCGGCGTGGTGGCGCAGCGCATGATGACGCTGGCGCGGCTCGCCCGCGTCAAAGGCCGCGAGCGGCCGGCGATCCTGCTCGCCACCGTCAACGCCATCCTGCAGCGCGTGCCGCCGCGCGAAACGCTGGCGCGGCAATCGCTGTCGGCCGCGCCCGGCAATCTCCTCGCCATGTCCGGCGTCACCCAATGGCTCGAGCTCAACGGCTTCACCCGCGCCGGCACGGTGCGCGAGGCCGGCGACTATGCCATCCGGGGCGGCATCATCGATCTGTTCGCGCCCGGCATGGGCGATCCGGTGCGGCTCGATTTCTTCGGCGACACGCTGGAATCGATCCGCGTGTTCGATCCGGAGACGCAGCGCACCACCGCCGAGCTGCGCACGCTTGACCTCGTGCCGATGGCCGAGTTCCAGCTCACCACCGACACCATCCGGCTGTTCCGCACCGGCTATGTCGCGGCCTTCGGCGCCGCCACGCCCGACGACATGCTTTACGAGGCGGTCAGCGAAGGCCGCCGCGCCGCCGGCATGGAGCACTGGCTGCCGCTGTTCCACAAAATCCTCGAGACGCTGTTCGATTATCTCGACGCTCCTTCTTCCCCCTCTCCCCACGGGGGAGAGGGTCGGGGTGAGGGGGTACCGGCCTCTCGGTCAGAGCCCCCTCACCCTAACCCTCTCCCCGCTGGGGAGAGGGGACGCGCTTCGACTCCGGCAGCGACGCCGATCGCCATCGAGACGCTGGCCGAAGAGGCCGCGCACGAGCGGCTGGCGCAAATCGCCGACTATTATCAGGCGCGCAAAGACGCGATGGATCAGGCCGGCGGCGGCGCGCCTTATAAACCGTTGCCACCGGAGCGGCTTTATCTCGCCGAAACCGAATGGCGCGAGCGGCTCGATCGCTCAGCGCTGGCGCGGCTCTCGCCGTTCGCGGCGCCGGAAGGGACTGCCGACACCATCGAGATCGGCGCTCACGCCGGCCATAATTTCTCGGCCGAGCGCGCCGAGCCCAACACCAATGTGTTCGACGCGGTGAAGACGCACGTCGAAGGCCTGCAAGGGGCCGGCAAGCGTGTCGTCATTGCCATGTGGAGTTCAGGCTCGCGCGAGCGCATGGAGCATGTGCTCAGCGAGCATGGCCTGTTCAACCTCGCACCGGTCGCGTCGTGGCCGCAGGCGCAAGCGCTGCCCCGTCCGCAGGTCGCGCTCGCCGTGCTCGGCCTCGATGCAGGCTTTGAGACCGCCGACACGGCGCTGATCACCGAAGCCGACATTCTCGGCGAGCGGCTCGTTCGCCCGCGCCGCCAGTCGAAGCGGGCGGAGAATTTCATTGCCGAGGTGACGAGCCTCGCCTCAGGCGACGTCGTCGTTCATGTCGATCACGGCATCGGCCGCTTTATCGGGCTTCGCACCATCGAGGCCGCCGGCGCGCCGCACGATTGTCTCGAAATCCACTATGCCGGCGGCGACCGGCTGTTCCTGCCGGTCGAGAATATCGAGCTCTTGTCGCGCTACGGTTCCGAAGCCGCCGGCGTCGAGCTTGACCGGCTCGGCGGCACCGCCTGGCAGGCGCGCAAGGCGCGGATGAAGAACCGCATCCGCGAGATCGCCGGCGAATTGATCAAGGTCGCCGCCGAGCGGCAATTGCGCGAGGCGCCGCTTCTCACCGTCGAGGCCGGGCTCTACGACGAATTCAGCGCCCGCTTTCCCTATGACGAGACCGACGACCAGGAGGCCGCGATCTCGGCCGTCCTCAACGATCTCGCCTCCGGCCGCCCGATGGATCGGCTGATCTGCGGCGACGTCGGTTTCGGCAAGACCGAGGTGGCTTTGCGCGCCGCCTTCGTCGCCACGATGAACGGCAAGCAGGTCGCCGTCGTCGTGCCGACGACGTTGCTGTCGCGCCAGCATTTCAGGACATTTTCCGAGCGGCTGCGCGGCTATCCGGTCAACATCGCCCAGGCCTCGCGTCTCGTCAGCTCAACCGAACTGGCCAAGACCAAGAAAGGCCTGGCCGACGGCCAGATCGATATCGTCATCGGCACGCACGCGCTCCTCGGCAAGACCATCAAGTTCCGGGATCTCGGCCTGATCGTCGTCGACGAAGAGCAGCATTTCGGCGTCGCCCACAAGGAAAAGCTCAAGCAGCTACGCGCCGAGGTGCATGTGCTGACGCTCACCGCCACGCCGATCCCGCGCACGCTGCAACTGGCGCTCTCCGGCGTGCGCGAAATGTCGATCATCGCCACGCCGCCGGTCGACCGGCTTGCGGTCCGCACCTTCGTGTCGCCGTTCGATCCGATCGTGGTGCGCGAAGCGCTGCTGCGCGAGCGCTATCGCGGCGGCCAGTGCTTTTACGTCTGCCCGCGCATCGAGGACCTCGCCGACGCCAAGGCGTTCCTCGACAAGACCGTGCCCGAGGTGCGCGTCGCCGTCGCCCACGGCCAGATGCCGTCGGGCATGCTCGAAGATGTCATGACCGCGTTCTACGACGGCAAGTTCGACGTGCTGTTATCGACCTCGATCGTCGAATCCGGCCTCGACATCCCGACCGCCAACACGCTGATCGTGCATCGCGCCGACATGTTCGGCCTGGCGCAGATCTATCAGCTGCGCGGCCGGGTCGGGCGCGCCAAGCTTCGCGCCTACGCGCTGCTCACGCTGCCGGTCAACCGCAAGATCACGCCGCAGGCCGAGCGGCGCCTGAAGGTGCTGCAATCGCTCGACACGCTCGGCGCCGGTTTCCAGCTCGCCTCGCACGATCTCGACATCCGCGGCGCCGGCAATCTGCTCGGCGACGAGCAGTCCGGCCACATCAAGGAAGTCGGCTACGAGCTCTATCAGCAGATGCTGGAAGAGGCGGTGATGTCGCTCAAGGCCGGCATCAGCGCGCCGGTCGCCGACAAATGGTCGCCGCAGATCACCATCGGCACCGCGGTGCTGATCCCCGAGGATTACGTCGCCGACCTGCCGGTGCGGCTCGCGCTCTACCGCCGCCTCGCCGAGCTCGAAGACGACCGCGACATCGAGGCGTTCGGCGCCGAGCTGGTCGACCGCTTCGGCCCGCTGCCGGAGGAGGTGAAGCATCTTCTCCAGGTCGTCGGCATCAAGGCTTTGTGCCGGCGCGCCAACGTCGAGCGGATCGAGGTCGGCCCGAAAGGCGCGGTGCTCGCCTTCCGCGACAATGTCTTCGCCAATCCCGAAGGCCTGATCGCCTACATCGCCAAGCACCCCGAGGGCGCCCGCGTCCGCCCCGACATGAAAGTCGTGTTCTTCGACGAATGGGACACGCCGCCCGAGCGGCTCAAAGGCGCCGCGGGGATTTTGCGGGCGTTGGTCGGCATCGCGGAGAAGGGTGCGAAGGCGGCGTGAGCGTATCCGGCAACCCTTACGGGCCGGCTAAAACCACGGGCGCCGGAGGGATTATAACCTTGACAAAGCAAGACCTGGGGGTGCTTGCAGGCCGACGCTAAGAGCTAAGTGCGCCGCCTCGCAGGGAGCAAGTCCGTGATCCTGCCGCGGCGGGCGGCGGGGAAAGTGCGCCCGCAATTACCCCTCAGATGATTAAGAAAACTACTTCCGTCGCACAACGCGGGCTTTAAGCCAATTTGCTAGGTCATCAAAAGAAGCACTACCGTTTACAACGGCCAAAATGATATTCTCTACAGCGTCTTCTTTGTTCTCCTTATCGATGGCGACGAGATCGTATCCGCTATTTTGAACCAGCGTGTACAACAGAATGAGAGTCGTCCGCTTATTGCCGTCGGCAAAGCCGTGATTCGTCGCCATTGATTGAACTAGGGCGGCCGCCTTTTGCCAGAGATGCGGATAATAACCGTTATAAGGTCGGGCGATGGCGGACTCAACAAGCGATAGATTGGGAATACCGTCGAGTCCGCCAAAGGTAAGCGCGCGGGCGTGTGCGCTCAGCGCGTCGGCTAAAGTCAGCTTGTAATGCTTCTTAGCGATCGGCTAGCCGCCGTAGCGCGTTAGCATAAACAATCATCGCCTCATCCATCACCGCCGTGGACGAGCTACGGGTTGAAATGCTTTTGATTTCGCCGTTCAAGGTGACGCGCCAAGTTTCCCGGCCATGCCTCTCTGACCGTGCCAAAACCCCGCCTGATACTTCCGTAGCGTTGGGTTTCTCGGTCATGTGCAACTCCATAGGCCACCCCATAGATAGTATTTGCTACCTATTTTGTCGAGGGATTCCTCTGTTTTTGGCGAGCTCGCCAACGCAAAAAGCGTCTTGCTTGGCGCTTAATCTGCACTCGGTTGATTGAGTCCACGAGGCAGTCGCTAGGTCAGATGCTTGCCTTTGATACCAACGGCCGGGCTTCGGCGCGGATAAGATCATTGTAGCCAAGCGTAACCCGGATGAGCGAAGCGACGTCCGGGGCTTGTCTCGTCGGTGACGCACATGTCGCTGCGCTCGTCCGGCCTACGTTACTGAGCAGCCGGATTTATCAGTACATGCCGAAGCACAGCGAAGCTCGCTCACGCAAAATTCAAAACTGAATGTGCTCCCACAGAAACGTTATTTTGTCGCGTAATTGTCGGGCGTCGGCGGCGTGCTGTCGGAACTGTGCCGCCAGCGCTTCGGCGGGTTCCCTGATCGTCATGGCGTGCAGTGCCAACTCCAGGGCGTGCTCCGCGTCTCTTTCGTACTGGCGAGCCGCGACCGTCAGCGCGTTGACGATCGTGGTGCGCTCCGGGTCTGCCAGCTTGAAGGCTTTTGTGGTCATGGGTGTTCCCCGTATTCGGAGGCATCAGCTTATCAGCATCGTAGCCCGGGTTGAGCCAACGGGTCCGGCCCGAAGTGGCCGCCCGGTGCCGAGCTCCGCAAGAACCCGGCAGTTGGAACATGAGCTTCGCCATCGTTCCCGGACTTGGCAGCGGCTAAATCGGGGTGTCGCGATTGCAGTGACGTGCCCCTTGACATCCGTCCTCGCTATAGTTACGTCCCCCATCACCTCGCTCACCTTAAGGGCGTCTGTCCGGCCGGCATGCCAGAGAGGCGGAGCGAGTGCGGTGCCCGCGCGCGGATGAATGCGATCCGCTCCCGGGCGGCCCTGGGGCACCGGTCGACCGGCAAAACGACCGGTCTGCGCGGAGCGCGCTTAACCGACGGCTAGGATGTAAGCGGGCAAAACACCCGCGAGCTCGAGATGTCGGGAAACCCGGTTCTGGGGCTGAGCCAAGGCTGGATGCGTTCGGCCTGGCGAGTGCCGCGGTGAAGCGCCGGAAGGCGGGCGCGCCTCCGTTATGGCGCGCAGCCGCGCCCGGGCATCGATCGGCGGCAACGCCTGTTGATGCTGCGCGGCCAATAGTTGGATTGCGCCTTTCGGCGCTTCGCCTCCCTTTGTTTGCCGGGGGCGAATTTATTTTTGGAATGGCGTCGTGGTGGTGGGCATAACTCGGGCGCTGGTGCGTCGCGAGAACGATTTCATATTTCGTCATTGCCCGGCTTGACCCGGCAATCCATGCGGGGTGCTGGCTTGCTGAGATTCGCCGCGTTGCTTGATTCGCCGCACGTCAGCATGGACCACCGGGTCATAGGCGAGCGAAGCGACGCCGTTCTTCGAACGGCTATGCCCGGTGGTGACGAGGAAGGGCGCGCGTTGCGGCAAGGTTTTTCGTGTCGTCATTGCGAGGAAATAGGGCGTTCACGCCCGTCTTCGACGGGCTGTGGCGACGAAGCAATCCAGAACCGTGCCGCACAGCTGGATTGCTTCGCTTTGCTCGCAATGACGAGCGTTACCTCACCCCTCCCCGTTGCGCGGGGCGGGAAGATTTACGCCCGCGCTTTGGTGAGCTGCTTCGCGGTGCGCTCGATGGCGCTGGCGAGATATTCCGGCGATTGCGCGCCGGTGACGATGGTGCTGCCGCCGAAGATGAAGCAGGGCACGCCGTCGATGCCGGCCTCTTTGGCGCTGTTGGCTTCGTTTTCGATCCGGTCGACGTCGGCATCGCTGGCAAGAAGCCGCCGCACCAGATCGCCGTCCATGCCGCAATCCACGGCGGCCTGGATCAGCGTCTTCGGGTCGCTCAGGTCGGCGCCTTCGGAGAAGTAAAGCTCCATCAGGCGCTGCTTCATGTTGCCCGGATCGGTGGCGCTGCGCGACCACAGGATCAGGCGATGGCAATCGAGCGTGTTGGGTTGGCGGCTGATGGCGTCGGAGGCGTACAGCAAGCCCTCGAGCGCGGCGGCGGCGACCACGCGCTCGGCGATGACGGCATAGCGCTCGGCGGAGCCGAACTTGGTTTCGAGATAAGTCTGCCGGTCGATACCGTCGCGCGGAATCCAAGGATTGAGGAAGTAAGGCCGCCAGTTGATGTCGACCGGAATATCGGGAACGAGCTCCAGCGCATTTTCGAGCCGGCGCTTGCCGATGAAGCACCACGGGCAGACCACATCGGAGACGACGTCGATATGCAGGGCAGAGGGCGCGGCGGGCGAAGCGCTCATGACAGAACCTTTTTTCGTTGTCGTTCGCCAGCTTACCTTGTTCCAGGGCGCCGGGAACGCCCCCGCTACATGGTGCGTTGCTCAGCCCGCGGCAACGCCGCCCACGACGCGGGCAATCAGGGAATCGACATTGTCGGTCGGCTTGAGCGTCGCCAGCGTCACCGCGGTTTCGACGCCCGAGCGCTTGCGATCGGGCGCCAGCATGGTGTGCTTGAGCACGGCGGCGATCCGCCGCGCGATCACGTGCGCCGCGCGCAGGTCGGTTTCGGTGAACACGGCGAAGATCGAATCGTCGGCTTCGCGGCAGGCAAAATCGACCTGGCGCATCAGCCTGGAGACCAGCCAGGCGGCATCGAGGCTGACACGGCGATCGGTATTCTCGAAAGAAAATCGCGCGATCGACAGCCCGACGCCGCGCTTTTCGGCGTCGCCGACGGCGCGGTTGAGATCGCGCCAGAACGCTTCGTTGGCCAGGAGCCCGGTGTGCGGGTCGATCATGCCTTTGGCGTCGAGCGACTTGAGCATGCGCGCCATCCGCTGGCCGAAGGCGTGCAGCCGCACGAACGGCAGAAACCGCGCGACCAGCCGGTCGGGGCCTTCGGCGAGCCGGTCGAGATTGGGCAAGGTGGGAAAGAAGTCTTCGATCACTTCTGGCGGGCCGCCAAGCACCGCGACCGGCAGGTCGCGAAAGCGCACGTCCTCTGCCAGCACGGTCAACAAAGCTTCGACGATACGTGGACCGAAGCCGTCACCGATCACGAGGCCGTCGATGTCGCGCGAATTGAGCGCACGCGCCGCGCTCTCGACGCTGAGCGCGCCGACCAGGCCGACACGCTCGCCGACGGCGACCGCAAGCTCGGGATACGAGCGGCCGCGGCCGGCGACCAGCACGGTGGCTTCTTCCAGCGGATCGGAGTCCGGCAGCTTCGGTACGCTCTCGCCGCGCGAGGCCAAGGTCTCCATGCGGCGAAGCACGGTCGCGTGCAGCGCGCGGATGCGCGAGGCGGCGGCGAGCCGCCGCACGATCCGCTCGGGCGACACGTTGGCAGAGATCGCCAGCGCATCGGCGATCGGTGGTGCGCCATCTTCGCGCAGGCGCGCGATGACCGGCGTGAACGCGCCGCTGCCGGCATCGATCCGATCTTCGAGAGCGCGCGCGAATTGGTTGGCGCGTTCGCGATCGCCGCAGGGCTCGGCCAGCACCACGGCTTCCGGCTCGACCGAAGCCATGGCGGCCGCGGCGTCGGCCCAGTTGGTTTCGATGACCGGGAACGCGCCGGCCGCCTGCAGCGCTTCGACGACATCCGGCGCCGGGCTATCGGCGACAACGACGAACGGACCTTGCAGCGCCATGGCGGTTGCGGACTTTTTCAGTGCAGGCCGCCAGCATGCCAAAGTGGCCTTAACGCCCCGTCAATGCGACCGGTTGTGTCGAGCGGCAGCGCCGTCAGGCCGCGGTGCGATCGCGGAACGCGGCGACAATCAGCGGACTGACGCCGACCAGGTTCAGGGTCGCCTGCATCGTGGCGCGATTGGCGGCGTTGCCGATCAGCCTTTGCCCGATCAGCGGATCGGGCAAAGCCGCAATCGTTGCGTCGCTATCGACCTGTTTGACCGCCTCGTAGAGGTCCCCGAGCGGAAAGCGGTAGCCGCCGATGCCGACGATTCCGGACGGCGGACCGGTCACGGCGATCGCCCTGGTGGCGGTATCGATGCGGCAGGTGTAGCCGGAATCGACCCAACCGCTGGCGCCGATCTTGAAGTAGGGCAGACCGGACAGTTCGATCCCGGGCGGATACGCATGGTGCGGCACCATCGGTCCGCGCAGCGCGATCGTGCCGGCATCGGTTCGTGTCAGTTCAGCGACCACGACCCCGTCGGCGCTGTCGTGCGGCGCGCGCATCGGGCCGGCGGAGATCGGCGCCGGCTTGCCGTCGGGCTCGCGACGCGCCGGCGCGAAGCCGGCTTCGCCGAAAATCGGCACGTCGATCAGCGCAATGCCGGATTCCCGCCACGGCGAACTACCGGCGAGCCGCTCGGGCGCGCGCCATGTGGCGATGATGGCCGCCGGGCCTTGCATCGCGAAAACATCGGTCGACGCAAGCCGAAGAGCGATCGGTCCGGGCAGGACGAGGGTATCGCATCGCTCTTCCCGCATTTGACTGCCAAGCGTGGCGGCATCGAACGGATGATGCAGAACCAGCGTGCCGCCGCACAGCGCCCACGGCAACAGCGTCAGGCAAATGCCGGCGAACGAGGAGGGGACGATGGTCGACAAAATATTGGCGTTCTGCGCCACGCCGCTTTCCAGCAACACCGCGAGCCCGCCGGCCAGCAATTCAATGTGACTGCGCGCCACCGGCACGATGCCGCCGTCGCCGACGTCGAAGGTGATGGCGGCGACATGCGCCGCCGCGTTGCTGCGCCGCTCGCGGTCGGACGGCGGCGGGGCACCAGCCTCGCCAGCAAACAAATCCTCGAACGACACCACGCCGTCGGGCGGACTTTCGCCAAAGCCGCCGATATAGCGGATCGAAAACACGTCGGCGCCGACGGTCATGGCGAACCGGCCGTGGTCGAACGCGCCGACGCGGCCGCAGGTGATCAGCGCCTTGGCGCCGATCCGCGCCAGCGCAGCGGCGGCATCGCTGCGGCGGCACAACAACGGCAGCGTCGCGGCGATCATGCCGGCTCGCCAGACCGCAAGCGCGACCAGGATATTCTCGGCGACGTTGGGCAGTTGGATCGCGATGACGCTGTCGGTCGCAAGTCCCATCTGATGCAGCCGGCCGGCAATTGCAGAAATGACGCGATCGGCCACCGCATAGGTGAGGCGACGTGGCTTGCCGTCGGTGAAGCTCTCGCGGTTGGCCGCGTCGATCAAGGCGAGCGCATCGGGACGGCGGTGCGCGTGGCTGCGGAAGATATCGTCGATCGTGACGGAGTCGGCGCTGTTCGCCGCAGCGCTCCCGGTCGCCTGATCACCGAGGATCATTGCAGCGCCCGTTTGGGTTGATACCACCAAGTTTCCGGCAGGTAGCCGAATAGCGAGGTACGCGCGGGGTGCGCGATAGTGGCCCAGCGCGCCACCCATTGCTCCGGAAGATAAAACAACGGCACCACGTAGCATCCGGAGATCAGCAAGCGATCCAGCGCGCGCACGGCAGCGACGAAGTCTGGCCGCCCGCGGGCGCTCAGCATCGCCGCGATCATCGCATCGATTGCCGGACTTTTGACACCCATATAATTGCGCGAGCCTTGTTCGTCGGCCGCCGCCGAACCCCAATAGAAGCTCTGCTCGTTGCCCGGCGAGAGCGATTGCTCCCAGCGATATTGGATCATGTCGAAATCGAACGAGATCCGGCGCTGATCGTATTGCACGGCGTCGACCAGGCGTACTTGCGCGTCGATCCCGGCGCGCGAAAGACTATTGGCGAAGGAGAGCGCAAGCCGCTCGTCGTCGCGGTTCGTCACCATGATCTCGAAGCGGAATGGCCGGCCGGTGGCGCGCTCGCGCAGCGTCGTTCCCTTAAGCTCATAGCCCGCGGCGCCAAGAAGCTTCAGCGCCTCGCGCAAGTTGTTGCGGTCGCGGCCGGAGCCGTCGCTCGCCGGAGGCGACCATGTGCCGTCGAGTACGCTCCCCTGCACGTTGTCGGCAAACGGCGCCAGCAACGCGCGCTCGCGCTCATCCGCCGGCCGGTGATAGGCCGACAACTCCGAGCCGTCGAAGAAACTCGCGCTGCGCCGATAAAGATCGAAGAAGAAATTATGATTGATCCATTCGGCGTCGAACAAGAGCGAAATCGCCTGGCGCACCCGGATGTCGGCGAACATCGGACGGCGGCTATTGAACACGAAATTGGACGCTAGCTTCGGAAGACCGCTGGTGAATGCCTCTTTGACGATGCGGCCGTCGCGCACCGCAGGCACGTCGTAGCCGGTTTGCCAGCGGCTCGGATCGTTTTCGCTGCGGACGTCGAACAAGCCGGTCTTGAACGCCTCGAAATAAGCATTGGCGTCGCGATAATAGTCGAAGCGCAGCTCGTCGAAATTCCACAGGCCGCGATTGATCGGAAGATCGCGGCCCCAATAATTGGGATCGCGTTTGAGCGTGACGCTCTTGCCGGGATCGATGGCGGCGACGGCGTAGGGCCCGCTGCCGATCGGCTTTGCCAAGGTGGTCTCCTCGAACGCGGCGGTGTCGATCGCGTGCTTGGGCAAGACCGGCATCAGCCCGAGAATGAGCGGCAATTCACGGTCAGCGGCGCCGGCGAGATCGAACCGCACCGTGCGCTCATCGAGCGCCTCGGCGCGCGCCACCTTCGCATAATAGGTGCGGTAGTTGGGACGGGCGTGATCGCGCAGGAGCTGCCAGGAAAAAATCACGTCCGCGGCAGTCACCGGCACGCCGTCGGAAAATCGCGCCGCCGGATGAAGTGAGAAAGTCACGTAGCTGCGCGCATCGTCGCTTTCGATGGTGCGCGCCAAAAGCCCATACAGCGAGAACGGCTCGTCGTAGCCGCGGGCCATCAGGCTTTCGATCACATAGCCACGCAGCGACTGCGCCGGCAGGCCTTTGACGATGAGCGGATTGAGGCTGTCGAAGGTGCCGAGCACGCCTTGTACCAAACGGCCGCCTTTGGGCGCGTCGGCATTGGCGTAGGGAACTACGGCAAAGTCGCCCGCCATGGCCGGGGCGCCATGCATGGCAATGGCGTAAGCCGCTTCCGCCGTGGCGGGCGTCATCGGGGCAAGCGCCAACAACGCTCCGCACAGTGCGCCACACACGGCCGACGCGGCGGGAATTGCGGACGGAGCGGCGGCGTTAAGCATGAGGCGGCAGGAATCGGGCTGGCCGCAATTCGCGTGCGGCATCAGGCGAATGTAACAGAATATGGGCCGGTGCTTTATCTTGCCATGAAAGTGGGCTATCGGGGGGCTCCTAGCCGAACCACGGGTCACGCTGTTGCCGCAATCTGCGTCGAAGGACGGTTCGGGGGACTGCGCGCTTTACGCGCCGGCGAATGCCAGAAAGCTCATGCGCAGATCGATAAGCGTCGGTATGCGGCGGCACACTACGAGGGACGCAATCTCATGACTCATTGTACCGCGTCGGCCGCACCGGGGCCGGCGGCTCGGAGCGCCGCTGCTGCTGGCGCGACGCCCGCTGGTTTCGCCAAATCGTTCGCTTTCGCAGTGTGCGCGACGCTTGCGGCCGCAATTGCCTTGAACGTGCCGGCATTCGCCCAGCAGCCCGACGCCGCGGCGCCGGCGGCGCCGAAGCCAGCGAAGAAGCACAAGGCCAAGCCGGAGGCCGAACAGGCGCCGGCGCCAGCCCCCGCTGCTCCTGCCGAGGCTCAACAGCCGCCGCCGGCTCAGCAGGGCCCGGGCGGCAATCAAGCCCAACAGGGGCCAAACGGTCAGCAGCAGGTGCAGCTGATCTTCTCGCCCTGGACCAAGTTCTGCCTCAAGGGCCAGCCGGGGCAGCCCGCGGATCCCAACGCCAAGGAAGTCTGCTTCACCGGCAAGGACGCCCGTGTCGAGTCCGGGCAGCCGGTGGCCGCCGCCGTTCTCATCGAGCCGCAGGGCGCCGACAAAAAGCTTTTGCGCGTCACTTTGCCGCTTGGGATGCAGCTCGCTCACGGCACCCGCGTCATCGTCGATCAAAACCAGCCGATGACGGCGCCGTATGTCATCTGTTTCACCAACGGCTGCATGGCGGACTACGAGGCCAATGCCGATTTGATCGGTAAGATGAAGAAGGGGCAGGGCCTCGTCATCCAGGCAATCAACACGACGGGGCAACCGATCAGTTTGGTGATGCCGCTTGGCGATTTCGCCAAGGCCTATGACGGCCCGCCGACCGACCCGAAGGTCTTTGAGGAGCAGCAGAAGAAGCTGCAGGAAGAACTACAGCGCCGCGCCGACGAAGCACGCAAGAAACTGGAAAGCCAGCAGGGCGGTCCGACCTCGTCGGCTGCGCCGCCGGGCGGCAAGACTCAATAAGCCCGAGGCCGGTCGCTGAGGCGCGCATCACCAGCGCGCGCCTCGGCAAACGCTGACCAAATAAAACGCCGCACTGCGGTCAGTGCGTGGTGGATTGGCGTGGCCGATAGGCGCCATTGCCATCCTGGATGAAGACTTCCGCCACCTGCGGATGGCGCACCGGTTCGCCGCTCGTGTCCGGCAGCAGATTTTGCTCGGACACATAGGCGATGTACTCGGTCTCATCGTTTTCGGCGAACAGATGATAGAACGGCTGGTCTTTGTGCGGCCGCACTTCGGCAGGGATCAACTCGTACCATTCGTCAGTGTTGCTGAAGATCGGATCGATGTCGAAGACCACACCGCGGAACGGGAACAGCCGGTGCCGCACCACCTGGCCGATCTGATATTTGGCGTTCCGAATCTTGTTCATGGCTATGGCCATCAGGAGACCTGCTGTTCCGGGCGTGCGCCGCTATGATGCAAAGACACGATTGTGGCGCGCGGCTGGCGAAACACTGAACGTTCATTCATAGCGCGATTCATCGGGTCGTTGATAGCCCGTACCGGACGCTCATTTCCGGGTCCTTGGCGGCGACGAGTTGGGCGAGATCGACGAGCACTTTGGCTTGCTTCCACGTTGCGTCGTCTTGCATCTTGCCGTCGATCATGACCGCACCCGTGCCGTCCGGCATTGCGGCCACGATCTTCTGTGCGAACGCGACCTCGGCCGGATCGGGCGAAAACACGCGCTTGGCGATCGGCACCTGATTTGGATGCAGCGTCCAGGCACCGGCACAGCCCATCAGAAAGCTGTTGCGAAACTGCACTTCGCACGCCGCGGTGTCGGCGATGTCGCCGAACGGCCCGTAAAACGGCTTGATGCCGGCAGCGGCGCACGCATCGACCATTTTCGCCGTCGTATAATGCCAGAGGTCTTGCTGATACATAGCGCGCGGCGCGCCTGCTGCGGCGCCGGGCGCAGGATCAGCCATCACCTTGTATTCAGGATGGCCGCCGCCGACACGCGTCGTTTTCATCGCGCGCGACGCCGCCAAGTCTGCCGGTCCGAGGCTGATGCCGTGCATGCGCGGCGAAGCCGTCGCGATCGCCGCAACGTTGTCGACGCCTTCGGCGGTTTCGAGGATGGCGTGGATGAGGATCGGATTTGCTATCGCGTGCTTGGCTTCAAGCTGGGCGAGGAGCTGATCGAGATAATGGATGTCCCATGGGCCCTCGACCTTCGGCAACATGATGACGTCGAGTTTTTGGCCGACCGCGCCGACGATCTCGCGAATATCGTCGAGCACCCACGGCGAGTTCAGCGCGTTGATCCGTGTCCACAATCCGGTGGCGCCGAAATCGCACCCCTTAGCCATGGCGATGAAGCCTGCGCGCGCGGCTTCCTTGGCGTCGGCGGGAATGGCGTCTTCAAGATTGCCGAGCACGACGTCGACCTGATGGATCAGCTCCGGCACACGGGCGCGCACTTTCTCGATGTGCGGCGGCACGAAGTGGATCATGCGCTCGAGCTGCACCGGCAAATCGCGCAACGGCGCCGGCGCGCCGATCGCCAACGGCTTGAAGAAATTGCGCGGCAGCTTCATGCGGCAATCCTGTTGTAACGACCCGTAACGTTATTGTTGGCCGACGGGCGCTGGCAAGTCAGCCTAAATTTCAGACAAACTCACGGTAGGATGAACGGCGGCACAGAGCCAAGCCGATTTTCGCGGCAGTCCTGCTCGTGAAGTAGCATTCGCTTCAAACCATCTCGCCGCGCATCAGCCGCGGCTGCGAGGCGGCCGGCATCACGCCCTCGCGCATCAAGACGCGGCGCAGCGGTGCGAAGCGGTCGGCGAGGAACAGCGACAGGCCGCGCGCGCCGTGAACCGGAACGAAATCGGTGAGCAGGCTGCGATTGAGCAAATCGATCGCGATCGTGCGGCTGGTCACGTCGGCGCGGCGCTGCAGGTCGTAGCGCGTCAGCACGGCCGGCGAACCGATGTCCGCGCCCCGGCGCTGCGCGTCGGCAACAATCTCGGCCAGCGTCGCGGCGTCGCGCAGGCCGAGATTGAGACCCTGCGCGCCGATCGGCGGAACAACATGCGCTGCCTCGCCGACCAGCGCGATGCGCTCGCGCGCCAGCGTGCGCGCGGTCTCGACCGCGAGCGGAAATAATCCACGCCCCGGCTCGATGCTCACTTTGCCGAGCAGCGAATGCGCGCGGCGCTCGATTTCGATGGCAAGCTCCGTGTCCGTCATGGCGAACAGCGCCGCCGCGCCCGGCGGGTCGAGCACGCAGATAAGGCTCGAGCGCCGGCCGGGGAGCGGCACGAGCGTGAACGGTCCGTGCTCGGTGTGGAATTCCGTCGTCACATCGTGATGCGGCTTTAAGTGCGCGAGATTGAGCGTCAGTGCGGTCTGCGGATAGCTGCGGCGATTGGTGCCGATCCCGGCCGCGGCGCGGCACATCGAATGCTGCCCGTCGGCGCCGACGACAAGCCGCGCGCGCAAAGAGCGTTCGGCAAGCTTGATGGTGGCGCCGGCAGGCTCGCTCGCGACAGCGAGGGCCGCAGCGGCGATGCGGGGGATATTCAGCTCCGCCGCACGCCGTTGCAGCCCGGCGATCAGATGACGGTTCTCGATGTTATGGCCGAACGAATCGAGGCCGATCTCTGTAGCCGCGAACATCACTTCCGGCGCGCGCAATAGGCGCCGCGTGTCGTCGATAATGCGGATGGCAACAAGCGGAGCGGCGTGCGGCAGGCAGGCATTCCAGACGCCCAGCGTCGCTAGCGCGGTCACCGATCCGGCCAGCAACGCCGTGGTGCGATGATCGTCTTCGGCAGGCGGCGCGATGAGGAGCGTATCGACTCCGGCTGCGGCCAGCGCGATGGCGCTGACCAAACCAACGGGTCCGCCGCCAATGACGGCGACCTCGACAGTTCCGTTTTCACCGCTACTGCTCACGGAGGCCATCAGCGATCACCAGGAAAATCGGTAGTTGAAGCCACCGCGAACGAGATTTTCCGTCAGAGCGACCGACGCTCCGGCGGCGCTGCCGCAGTTTGCCGCGCTGCTGCAGGACGCCGTGCCGAGATCGACAAACAGATACTCGGCTTTGGCGCTCCAACTTTCGGAAATGGCATATTCCAGCCCGGCGCCTGCCGCCCAGCCGACCTTGGCGGTGGAATCGAACGTCGCCGGCGGATTCAATCCGGTTTGGAAATTCCCGACTGCGGCGCCGCCGGTCACATAGACCAGCGTGCGGTCGAATGCATAGCCCATGCGGGCGCGCACTGTGCCGAGCGCGTTGTTCTTGGTCTCGCATGCGGCCGGTGCGCCGGCCCCATTGACGGCGCAAGTGCCGACACTGCCGTTAAGGGTCGACCAACCGAGATCGCCCTCGACACCGAACAGCACCGCGCTGACCGGATAATTGAAGCCGATCGTGCCGCCGAGCAGAAAGCCGTCGGTCGTGAATATGTTGGTGAGGATCAGGCCTTGCCTCCACTGGCTGCTTCCTAAGCCGAAGCCGCCATTGAGGCCCAGATAGGCACCGCCCCAGTGCGCATACGGACCGTCAACGTCGTAGCGGGGCGGCGACGGCAGCGGCAAATCCGCCGCTACTACCGGGCTTGCGCCGGCGACCGACAACAACACGAACGCTGCAAAACGCCGCACAGACTACCCCGATTTTCAGCCTTCCGCTTTTACGCTAGCGAACGACTGGCTGAAATACCATGCCGACAAATACTACGCAGCGTTGGCAATTTCGCGGCGGCGCGATGTTCGGCAAGGCGCGATAGGGACCCGCCCGCTTTTCGCGTATAGGGTCGGCCGCCATGGAATCGCCATCTCCGCAAACACAGGCCTCGCCACGCGTTGGGGCGGCCTTCGCCGTCCACGTGTTCACCGCCTGCGGCGCGGCCTGCGCGCTGCTGGCGCTGATCGCGGCGGTCGGCGCCGATTGGACGCGAATGTTTCTGTGGCTCGGCGTGGCGCTTATCATCGACGGCGTCGACGGCACCTTGGCGCGGCGATTGCGGGTGGCCGAGCTGTTGCCGCGCTGGTCGGGCGAAATGCTCGACTTCGTGGTCGATTTCACCGCCTACGTGTTTGTGCCGGCTTATGCGATAGCGGCGGGCGGCGTGTTGCCGGCAAGTGTGGCGCTCGCGCTCGGTCTTGTCGTCACTGTCACGGGCGCGCTCTATTTTGCCGACCGACAGATGAAAACCGCCGACAGCTATTTTCGCGGCTTTCCGGCGTTGTGGAACATCGTGGCGTTCTATTTGTTCTTGCTCAAGCCCGCGCCCTGGCTCGGCGCGCTCGCTGTCGCCGCGCTGGCCGCCGCGACATTCGCGCCGATCTATTTCGTGCACCCCGTTCGCGTGCCGCGATGGCGGCTCCTTAACCTGGCGATGCTGGTGCTGTGGGCCGTGCTCGCGGCTTGGGCGCTCATGCAAAATCTAAATCCGCCAGCTTGGGCGGCCACCGCGCTTGCCGCGATCGCCGTCTATTTTGTGATTGCCGGCCTGTTGCGGCGGCGGGCTTAAAGATGTCCGAAATACTGGCGCTGCTGACCGATCCGAATGCCTGGGCGGCGCTGGTGACGCTGACCGCGCTCGAGATCGTGCTGGGCGTCGACAACGTCATCTTCGTCTCGCTCTTGGCCGCGGATCTCAATCCAGTCGCGGGCCGGCGAGCCCGTCAGGTCGGACTGTTGCTGGCTCTGGTGTTCCGCGTCGCGATGCTGTTCGCGCTGACCAGCCTGGGCCGGCTGCGTCACCCGCTGATTATCATCGCCGGCAACGAGATTTCCTGGCGCGATATTATCCTGATCGGCGGCGGGCTGTTCCTGATCGCCAAGGCGACGTTTGAAATCCACGGCGAAATCGATGCTGGCGACGAGGATAAAGCTGCTGCATCGCACGCCCACTCCAATATCGCGCTCGTGATCTTTGAGATCGCCGTCGTCGATCTGGTGTTCTCGATCAACTCGATCGTCACCGCCATCGGCATGGCGCAGCAGATCGAAGTGATGATTGCCGCGGTGATCATTGCTGTGGCAGTGATGTATGCGGCGTCCGAGCCGGTCGCCGCATTCATCTCGCGCCATCCGACTACCAAGATGCTGGCGCTGTCGTTCCTGATTCTGATTGGCATGGCGCTGATCGCCGATGGGTTCGACGTCCACATCCCGCGCGGCTACGTCTATTTCTCCATGGTGTTCGCCGCCGCGGTCGAGGTTTTCAACATTCTGGCGCGGCAGCGGCGCAGGCGGCGTCGCCGGTAGCCGTGACGGCTTCCCCTTGCGCCGTGTCGATGACCACTTATGATCGCGCACACCGCGAGAAGCTTTTGACAGGAGTGAACAATGGTTGCTGCAGTGCGCGTGCATAAGGCCGGTGGTCCGGAGGTTTTGACCTACGAGGATGTTACGGTGCCGGCGGCCGGGCCGGGTCAGGTGCGGGTCAAGCAGCATGCCATCGGCGTCAATTTCGTCGACGTCTATTTCCGCACGGGGCTCTATCCCGCGCCCGGCGGTTTGCCCTTTGTCGCCGGCAATGAAGCCGCCGGCGAGGTCGTCGAAGTCGGGTCCGGCGTCAGCGACTTCAAGCGTGGCGATCGGGTGGCGTATGTGCAGGGACCGGGATGTTACACGGCCGAACGCGTCGTGCCGGCCGAGCGCGTGGTAAAGCTGCCGGACAATATCAGCTATGAGCAGGCCGCCGGCATGATGCTCAAGGGCCTGACGGTGCAATACCTCGTGCGCCGGACTTTCAAGGTCGAGCAGGGCATGAACGTGCTGATGCACGCCGCGGCCGGCGGCGTCGGCCTCATTCTGTGCCAATGGGCCAATCATCTCGGCGCCAACGTCATCGGCACGGTCGGATCGAAAGACAAAGCCGACGTGGCGCGGGCCAATGGCTGCCACCATACCATTCTCTATCGCGACGAGGATTTCGTCGCGCGGGTGAAGGAAATCACCGCCGGCAAGCTGTGCGACGTGGTCTATGACGGCATTGGCAAGGCGACGTTTCCGGGGTCGCTCGATTGCATCCGGCCGCTGGGCATGTTCGTCAGTTTCGGCAGCGCCTCCGGTCCGATCGCGGCCTTCGATATCAACATGCTGCAGTTCCGCGGCTCGTTGTTCGCCACCCGTCCGACGCTGAACACCTATGCGGCCAAGCGGACGGATTTGCTGGCGATGGCTGCGGACCTGTTCGCGGTCGTCGGCAGCGGCGCCGTCAAGATTCCGATCAACCAAACCTATCCACTCAAAGATGCGGCCAAGGCGCACCGCGATCTCGAAAGCCGCGCCACCACGGGTTCGATCATCCTGATCCCGTAAAGAATTTCGCGCATGAAGATTTGGGGCTATTGGGCGACGCTCGGCTGGGCGGTGTTGGCCTTTTTCTTCGGCCAGATTGTCGGGCTCGCGGCGACCGTATTATTGCTGAATATGGACCTGCGCACGATCGGCGCCATGGCGTTTGACGGCACGGTGGTCACATTGCTCGTCGTCATCGCCAATCCGCTGACGATTGCCGTGCTTCTGGTCGCCATTTGGATCGCCCGCGCGCAGCCCGTCGATTATCTGGCGCTGACATGGCCGACACCGCGCAATATCGGCATTGGGCTGATCGGGCTCCCTGTGCTGATCGTCGCCAGCGATGCCTTGCTTTATTTCGGCGGATACCCGGTGGTCACGCCGTTTCAGGTGCAGTCCTATACTACCGCCGCTGCCGAAGGCGCACTGGTCGGGCTCTGGATCGGCATTGTCATCCTTGCGCCGGCAGGCGAGGAAGCCTTGTACCGGGGATTTTTGTTCCGCGGGTGGGCACGATCAGACCGCATGGCGTGGCCGGCGATCATCGCTATCTCGCTGTTGTGGGCGGCGCCTCATCTCCAATATGACTGGACCGGTATCCTGCAGATTTTTGTCGGCGGGCTGTTCCTCGGCTGGATGCGCTGGCGCAGCGGATCGACGCTGCTGACATTTCTGCTGCACGCGCTGTTTAATCTCGAAGCCATGCTGGAAACCGTGGCGCACCTGCATCTGTCAAAGTGATTTGCTTGCGTTCAAACAACGCCGCGCTGACGCAGCGTTTCGATGCACTCCGCCGAAAAGCCGCACGCGCGCAGCACCCGATCCGTGTCCTCGCCGAGCGCCGGCGCAGGCTTGCGCGGCAGCTCGTCACCTGGGCAGGTATAGGGCGCAGCGACCATCTTGAAATCCGCGCGCGCCGGATGGGCGATGGTCCAGATGCGCCCGCCATCGCGTACGAACGCATTGTCGAGCGCAGAAGCGACGTCGTGGACTGGTGCTGCCGGAACCCGTCCTGCGAAGTGCTTGAGCCATTCGGCGGTGGTGCGCTTGCTCAACGCTTCATCCAGCACAGCCGTGACCTTTTGGCGGTTGGCCAGCCGTTCCTTGAACGTGCGGAAATCCGGGTGTGCGGCGAGATCAGGCCGGCCGATCATGTCGCACAGCACCGGCCAGAACTTTTCCTTGTTGCACATGACGAAGATGAAGCCGTCGCGGGTCCGGTAAAGCTGGCTTGGCGTCAGCGACGGATGGCTTGAGCGCTCTTCACGGCCCTGCTTGTAACCTTCGTTGAGGTACCAAGTCGCAAGGTAGTTCAGATTTTGCAGGGCGCAGTCGAACAGGCTCACGTCGATGTCGCGGCCCTGTCCGCTCGCGCGCGCGGCGATGATGCCAGAGAGCAAGGCGAACGCCGCGAACAGCCCGGTCATCATGTCGACGATCGACAGCCCCATGCGGCTTGGCGGTCCGTCCGGTTCGCCGGTCAGCGACAGATAACCGGCTTCCGCCTGCATCAGATAATCATAACCCGGCCAGTTGGCGCGCGGTCCGGTGCGGCCATAAGCGGACAGGTGCGCGCAGACGATGCGCGGGTTGGCCTCCTTGAGCGCCGCATAAGTCAGCCCGAGCGTGTCGGCGAGATCGCCGCGCAGATTGTTGAGAAGGCCGTCGGCGTCGCGCACCAGCGCCAGCAAGACCTCACGCGCGCCGTCGGCTTTCAAATCCAGCGTGATGCTTTTCTTGTTGCGGTTGAAGCTCTCGAAGAAATGGCTGTCGTCCGGACTTAAGAAGAACGGCCCGACGCGCCGCCCCATGTCGCCGCCATCCGCCGGATTCTCGATCTTGATCACCTCGGCGCCGAGATCGGCGAGCTGCATCGTGCCATAAGGGCCGGCGCCATACTGCTCGATCGCAATGACGCGCATACCCGAGAGTGGAAGCATTGCTCGGAGATCCCTTAGGCCGGGTGGCGCTCGACCAGTTGGCGCGCGATGATGATGCGCTGCAGTTCGTTGGTGCCTTCGCCGATGACCAGAAGCGGCGCGTCGCGATAGAGGCGCTCGACGACGAACTCCTTGGAATATCCGTAGGCGCCGTGGATGCGCATTGCCTCGAGCGACACATTCACTGCCGTCTCGGTGGCAAACAACTTCGCCATGCCGGCTTCCATGTCGCAGCGCAGGCCGCGGTCGTAGGTCTTCGCCGCGTCCTGCGTCAAAAGCCGAGCGGCGTGCACCTGCGTCGCCATCTCGGCGAGCTTGAGCTGGATGGCCTGGTGCTGGCAGATCGGCTTGCCGAAGGTCTTGCGGACCTGGCTGTAAGCGAGCGCCTGATCGAGCGCGGCTTGCGCGAGACCGACTCCGCGGGCTGCGACATTGATGCGGCCAAGTTCGAGGCCGCCGAGCGCATGTTTCAGCCCAAGGCCTTCACGCCCGCCGATCAGGCGGTCCGTCGGGATCGTGTAGTCGTCGAATACCAGCTCGGCGGAATCGATGCCCTTGTAGCCAAGCTTTTCGAGCTTGCGGCTGACCTTAAAGCCATCGCCTTTTTCGGCGATGAACAAACTCATCCCTCTGTGGCGCGGCTCGGCGTTGGGATCGGTCTTGACCAGGAGCGCAAAGCATTGACCGTGGATGCCGTTCGAAATCCAGGTCTTGGTGCCGTTGATGACATAAGTGTCGCCGCGGCGGCGGGCGACCGTTCGGATCGCTTGCAAGTCGGTACCGCAGTCCGGTTCGGTGAGCGCCAGCCCGCCGCGCAGTTCGCCGGTGGCGAAGCGTGGCAAGTAGGCGACTTTCTGCGCATCGGTACCAAAGCGCTGGACCGCCGCCGCCATGATGAGATGCGAGTTGAAGATGCCGGTGACCGACATCCACACCCGCGAGATGCGCTCGACAATGCGCGCATAGACGGTCGTCGAAAGACCAAGTCCGCCATAGGCGCTGTCGATCGTCGCCCCGAACAGGCCGAGCTCTTTCATCCGCGCGACGATGTCTTCGGGATAAACGTCGTCGTGTTCGAGAGCCTGGGCGTAGGGGGCGACATCGCGTTCGAGAAAACGGTCGATGCTGGCGAGGATGACGGCTTCGGCCTCGTCGTCGTGCTGCGCCGCCTCGCGATGCACGGCGTCGATCGCCACGTCGCTCACTCGCTTGCCAGCCCGTCGGCGACCGCGCGTACATCGGCCGCGTCGTCGAGCGAGAGCAGCAGCGTCTCAATGTGCCGCGCCCGGTCGCGCGACACCGCGCGCGCCGCATTGGCGTGGAATTTCTCGATGATGGCCGCTTCGCTCAATGGCCGCTCGCCGTTGCCGCGATTGATCGCTTCGCGGTGGCGGAAGGTGCGGCCGCCGCGGGTTGTGACGATCACTTCGCCGGTATAGTGGCGAGGAAAGGTGGTCGCCGGATCGATCTCGTAGTTCACCCGATCGGCGAGCGCCAGAATGGCCGGATCGCCAAGCGCCTCGTCTTCGAGTTCGTCGAGCGTGAAGCGGCCACGCCGCAACGCTGCCGCGACCGTATAGGGAATCGAGAATTGCGCGTCGTAGCTGTTCGCCGGGCGCCGCTTGTTGGCCGCCGGCTCACACACGGTCTTGACCACTTCGGCGGGGACCAGCGCTTGCACGCGCTCGATCTCGCCCGGATCGAGTTTCTGCTCGCGCACCAGCGCGACAGCAGCATCGACGCAAGCGTGCACGAAATGGCACGCCGGGTACGGCTTCACGGCGACCTGAAGGAGTTCCCAGGTTTCGCCAAGGCCGGCGGTCGCAAGCGCCAAATTGGCCGGGTCGAAATGGCTTTGCAGATGGCTGGCAAATAGTCCGAAGCGCCCCTCGTAAGCGCGCCTGGCGCCGACAAAGCCTTGCTGCGCCAGCGCCGCTGCCGTGATTCCGGCAACCGCCGCCCAGCCGGGATGAAAGCGCTTATTCCACGCGCCGTCCTCGAGGAATTCGAGGCTGCCCGATCCGGCCGACAAGGTGAGGCCCTGCGCCATCACCAGTTGCTTCTCCCCGAGCCCCATCAAACGGCCGGCCGCGAGCGTGCAGGCAAAAGCGCCGATCAAGCCGGTCGGATGGAAGCCGACTTGATGGAAGGCGCCCTTGGCGACAGCGCCAAGCCGGGCGGCGACTTCGACGCCGAGCACATAGGCGGCGAGCATCTCTCGTCCGCTCGCCCGCTGCCGCGCGCCGACCGCCAGCACCGTCGGCAGCACGCTTGCAGTAGCATGGATCACGCCGCCGCTATGGGTGTCGTCGAAATCGAGGCCGTGAACCAGAATGCCGTTGATCAGCGCCGCGTCACGCAGCGGCAGCCGCGCCGGCATGCCGATCACGGCGGCATCGCCGGAACCGGCGAGCCCGGCGATGGCCGTCATCGCCCGATGGGCGAAGTCATAGGTGGTGGAGGCGAGCGCGATGCCGACGGCGTCGAGAACGAGATATTTGGCACGCGCGGTGACCGCAGCGGGTATCCTTTCGGTCGAGAACGCGCCGGCGAATTGCGCCAGCTTTTCGGCAACCAGCGGGGTCGCGACCGCCTCGCGTTGCGCGCTCTTGAGGACCGTCACTTGCGCGTTCATGGGCTTCTCCCGTTCGCTGCCGCTGAGTTGACCGCAGCGCAATATTTGTCCGGACAAACCTGCGCCCGCCGGACGCCGCCTGTCAATGGCGCGCCGGATCAGCCGCGCTCGGGCCGCAGCGAGATCGCGTAGCTGAACCGGTCCGCCGGGTGCAGATTGAAGGCGACCTCGATGACGCGGTGTTTGGCGGTTTTGTAAGCCCGCTCGATCTCCAAGGCCGGCGAACCGGGCTCGACCTTGAGCTTGGCGGCGATGCGTCCGGGCACGGTTACCGCCCGCATGGTCTGAATCACTTCGACGACCCGCTCGTCGTACATCTCCTCGATCCAGGTGTAGATCGGACCGGTCCGCTTGCCGATCAGCGACCGCACCCCGGCATAGGCGGCATGGACATAGACTTCGGTCCAGCAAATCGGAGGCGAGCCGTCCGGCGCGTAGCGCAGGCCCTCGGTATGCAGCCAGCGCCGCCCTGGGCTGCAGCCGAGGCGGCGGGCGAGCCGCGTGTCGGCGACAACAAAATTGGCGCCGGCGACGACATAGCGAGTGGCGACGGCGTATTGCATCAGCTCGGTGACCGAGGCGACTGGGTGCACATAGAAGGACGGCGTGGCGGCAGCGACCGTGGTGCCCGATCCCTGGCGCGGGCTTACAAGCCCTGACTCTGCGCAGATGACGCAGCGCTTCGCGCACGGTGTGGCGGCTCACCGAGAAGCGCCGGCACAGCGCGCTTTCGGTCGGCAATCGCGCGCCGACCGGATGCTTGCCGCTGACGATCTCGTTCTGCAGAACGCGCACGATCCGCTTGTAGAGCGTGCCGCCGGCGGGGACGCTGGTCGGTCTTTTGGCGGTAGCGGTGGATTTAGCCATGGCAGCGCCGACCGGTCTGGGCGAGGAATTCACACACTCTCACGTCCATAACAGAAATCCGACAAAGCACGATTAAGGCTTATGCAGCCGCAAGCGAACGCAAGCCAAGCAAATCGCGCGGGCGGGCGGCTTGACCGCGCACTTTATCGCGCGTTAGGTTGTCCGGACAAATTAAAAATGAGGGAGGTCCGATGGTCGCTGTCGCCAAGGAGGTCGGGCCGCGCCGCTACCGCGAGAGCTATGGCCGCTATTTCGAGGATTTCACCGTTGGCGACGTCTACGAGCACCGGCCGGGACGCACCATCAGCGAAGCGGACAACACCTGGTTCACGCTGCTGACGATGAACCAGCATCCGCTGCATTTCGATGCCGCCTATGCCAGCAAGAGCGAATTCGGCCGGCCGCTGGTCAATAGCTGCCTGACGCTGTCGATCGTCGCCGGCATGAGCGTCAGCGACGTCAGCCAGAAGGCGATCGGCAATCTCGGTTGGACCGACATCAAGCTGATCGCCCCGGTGTTCGTCGGCGATACCATCTACGCCGAATCCGAAGTCCTCTCCAAGCGCGAGTCCGCCAAACGCCCGACGCAGGGGATCGTGACGGTGAAGACTACCGGCAAGAAGGCCGATGGCACCGTCTTTATGACTTACGAGCGTAGCGTGCTGGTGCCCAAGCGCGGCCACGCCGTGGACGATCGCGCCGATTACTAGCGCCACAGCCGGATACCTTCGACGATCAAGGTCGCGTGCAAGCGATCAAAAAAACATGGGAGGAACACCATGACAGCCGGCGTAGCGAATGCCGGAGGCCGGCTCGATCGCCTGCGGATCTCAGCTTTCCATTATCGTGTGCTGGCGCTATCGGCGCCGGGATGTTTCTCGACGCTTTCGAGATTTATCTGGCTGGCGGTGTGCTGGCGGCGTTGGTCAAATCCGGCCGGTCCGATCTTGGGCGCAACGGACGCGGCGGTGCCGCGCTCGCCACGGACTTAAGCTTCGCACCAGAGGCCCGCTTCAGGTCGGTTGGCGCGGCAGGCCGATCACCGGTTCGGTGAAACGCGAGATCGAAGCGACCACGTCGTCCAGCGCAAGCTTGCTGCCGGGCGTTTCGCTGACGATGGTCGCGAGCACGTTCATGTCGCGCCGGAACAGCGAGTTGAGCGCCGTCAGCGTGTGGCTGGGCGCGCCCCGATAGGAGCCGGTGACCAGGATGAGCGGCAGCCGCAGCGCCATCATTACGTCGAGGACGGTGCGCTGCCGGTCCAATGGCTCCATGATGCCGCCGACGCCTTCGATCAGAAGGATATCGCGGCGGCGCTCGATCATTTCTTTGCAATAGGCGATGACGGCGTCGACATCGATGCTGCGCCCTTCAAGCTGCGCCGCGAGATCGGGCGATAGTGCCGCCCGGTAGCGCCACGGCGATGTGCGCTCGATCGATTCCGGCGAGAATGGCAGCCCCAGCGCGGCGATCAATGTCCCCGGATCGCTTGCCGCGGCCTGTGCCGGTTCGTAGCCGCTGACAATCGGCTTGATCGCGTCGACGGTGTGGCCCAGCTGACGCAAATGCCGGATGAGAGCAGCAACGACGAGGGTTTTTCCCACGTCGGGCCCGGTCGCGGTGATGAAGATCGCGGTCACGATTCGGCGCCTCGTCCGAATGAAAGCGCCGAATGTCAGGTAATACCAGCGAAATTGCGGATTGTTAGCAGTTAGGACCCCGCCTTAATAGCCTACTGCAACGCCGTGGAGGTCATAAGCCTCGGCGCGCTCGATCTTCACGGTCGCGATCTCGCCGACCCGCAGCGGCCGGCGGCTTTGGACGAACACGGTGCCGTCGATCTGCGGCGCGTCGGCTTTGCTGCGGCCCTTGCCGGCGAGCGGGCCTGATCCATCGACGCCGATCTCATCGATGATCACCCGCTCGCGGGCGCCGATCTTGCGCTTCAGCCGTTTGGCGGAAATTTGCTGCTGCAGCTGCATCAAGCGATTCCAGCGTTCTTCTTTGATCGCGTCCGGCACCGGCGCGCCGAGATCGTTGGCCGCGGCGCCGGCGACGGGCTCGTAGCGGAAGCAGCCGACGCGATCGAGGTCAGCTTCGGCGAGCCACTCCAGCAGCAGCGAAAAGTCGGCTTCGGTTTCGCCCGGAAAGCCGACGATGAAGGTCGAGCGGATGGTCAAAGCAGGGCACGCCGTCCGCCATTGCCGGATGCGTGACAGCGTTTCCTCCTGCGCCGCCGGCCGCCGCATGCGTTTGAGCACCGCCGGGCTCGCATGCTGGAACGGCACATCGAGATAGGGGAGCACTTTGCCGTCCGCCATCAAGGTAATGACGTCGTCCACATGCGGATAGGGGTAAACGTAGTGCAGCCGTACCCAGACGCCGAAGTCGCCAAGCGCGCGGGCAAGGTCGAGGAATTTCGCCCGAACCTCGCGGCCGTTCCATTCGCTCGCGGCGTATTTCACATCGACGCCGTAGGCGGACGTGTCCTGGGAGATGACCAGCAATTCCTTGACGCCGGCGTTAACCAACCGCTCCGCCTCGCGCAGCACGTCGGCGGCTGGCCGGGACACCAGATCGCCACGCAGCTTCGGAATGATGCAGAACGTGCAGCGATTGTTGCAACCCTCTGAAATCTTTAAATAAGCATAGTGCCTGGGGGTCAGTTTAATGCCCTGCGGCGGTATCAGGTCCGCATAAGGGTCGTGCTGCGGCGGAGCCGCGCGGTGAACCGCGTCGAGCACGCTCTCGTATTGCTGCGGGCCGGTAACGGCGAGCACGTTCGGGTGCGCCGCGGTGATCTTCTCGGGTTCCGCGCCCATGCAGCCGGTGACGATGACCTTGCCGTTTTCGGCAAGCGCCGCGCCGATGGCGGAAAGCGATTTAGCCTGAGCGCTGTCGAGAAAACCGCAGGTATTAACGATGGCGAGATCGGCATCGGCATGGTCGCGGGAGAGTTCGTAACCCTCCGCGCGCAGCCGCGTGATAATCCGCTCGGAATCGACCAGAGCTTTCGGGCAGCCGAGCGAAACAAAGGATATGCGGGGCGCGCGGTTCATTTCACAAAAGCCTAGGGTCCTCGAATTTGCCCTGGCGTTAGGCGAGAGTGGGGTCAACGTCAATTGCCCCTCTGTGGCGGTACTTATGGATCTCCCAGCCCCACCGCTATTGCTCGTGACCGATCGGCGGCAGGCGCGGCGTCCGTTGCGCGAGGTTGTCGCAGCGGCGCTGGCGGCCGGCTGCCGCTGGGTGAGCGTTCGTGAAAAGGATCTGCCGCCGGACGAGCAGATTTTGCTGGCGCGCTCGCTGTTGCCGCTGGCGCACGCAAACGGCGCAAAGCTCATGCTACACGGTGGGGTGCAGTTCGCCAAGGATGCCGGCGCCGATGGTGTGCACCTGCCTTCAGGCAGCGATCTTGCCGCGGCCCGCGGGTTGATCGGCCGCGACAAGCTGTTGGGCGTCTCGATCCACACGGTGACCGAAGCCGACGCGATTGATCCTGCCTTGGTCGACTACGTGCTGGCGGGCCCGGCCTTCGAGACCGCGAGCAAACCGGGCTATGGCCCCGAGATCGGCCGCAAGGGTCTCGCCGAGATAGCCCGCACTGCGCGCGTCCCGGTGCTGGCGATCGGCGGCATCAATGCGGCGCGCCTTGGCGAACTCATCGCCGCGGGTGCCGCCGGTGTCGCCGTCATGGGCGGCGTAATGCGCGCCAACGATCCGGCGCGCGAAGTCGCGGCCTTGATCGCAACACTTGAGGGAACCCGGGCAATAAAAGCTTAGGCGTTAACGCGCGCGATAGGTGCCGACGCCTTGATCGGGCACCCAAACGCCTGAGGGAAGTTTTCCAGCCTGCCAGAACACGTCGATCGGCATGCCGCCGCGCGGATGGAAATAGCCGCCGATGCGCAGCCATTTCGGCTTCAGCAGCGCCACAAGCTTCTTGCCGATCGTCACCGTGCAGTCCTCGTGGAACGCGCCGTGATTGCGGAAGCTGTTGAGATAAAGCTTCAGCGACTTCGACTCGACCAAATGGCCGCGCGGCACATAGTCGATCACCAGCGTGGCGAAGTCCGGCTGACCCGTAACCGGGCACATCACGGTGAATTCCGGAAAGGTGAAGCGCGCGACGTAATTCGTGTCCACGTGCGGGTTGGGCACGCGATCGAGTACCGCCTCGTCGGGCGAGGCGGGGATCGCGGCGGTGCGCCCGAGTTGCAGAGTCTTTTTGTTGGCCATCGGCGCTTTCGATTGTTTCTTGTCAGTTCTGTGAAGGCCGGGTTTACCCCAGGACGCGATCTAAAAGTAGTCGTTTCGCCCCAGAGTCTAAGCCCAAGAACGCGTGGCGCGTACGCCACACCGCCGCGAAATCGCCGGCCGGGCCGCGAAGATCGATAGTGACAACTGTCGCGGGCGCCGCAACCCCCGTAAAGTGCTGGGCGGGGCGATAGACGGGGCGATCTTTAAGGGCCTGCCGGACAGGCGCATAACACGATCGCGGTGGTGCGCGTTCGCGGGCGGTGTGCCGGCAGCAGGTGACCGCGCATGCGCGTGTACGCCAGAATAATGCAGTCGGCGCCGCTTGGCTCGCTGCTCTCGTTCGGTCGGGAGTTTTGGCCCAGCGCTCGCGCTGCGTTCCTTGCCGCGGCCCTCATCCTGGACGCCTTGCCCCTGGCAACGCTGGCGTCGCTGTTTTGGCTTGCGCCCTCCGCACAAGCACAGACCGCGGGCGGCAATGGCGGAGCGGGCTTGGTTGGCGGCACGGCTGGCGCCGGCGGAAGCGGCTTTAACGGAACTCCGGGTGGCAACGGCACTAGCAGCAACACCGGCGGCGGCGGTGGCGGCGGCAGCGCTGGTGGTGGCAGCGGCGGTACGGGTGGTAGCGGCATGGGCGGCTCGACCACACCCGGAGGAACAACTCCGGGAGCCGATGGCAGTGCTAACGTCTTTGGTGGTGGTGGTGGTGGCGCCGGCGGCGCCAATGCCTTCACCGGCACGACTTTGCCGTCCACCGGGACGTTGACCGGTGGCAGCGGCGGTGCCGGGGGCGAGGCTGTCAACGAAGGAGGAGGTGGTGGTGGCGGTGCCGGTGGCTACGGCGCTGTCGTGACCGGCACTGGAAACGGCAACGTCATTTCCCTCACGGGCGGCGCTGGCGGTATGGGCGGGAAGTCCGACGTCGCAGGCAACGGCGGCAGCGGGGGCGACGGCGGCGTCGGGGTCGTTCTCAACGGCACAGGGCTCAGCCTCACCGGTACCAGCGCAGGAAGTATCACCGGCGGCGCCGGCGGTGGCGGCGGCAGGGGAATGACAGGATTTGGCGGCAATGGCGGCAACGGCGGCGCCGGTGTCGTTTTCATGGGTGGCGGCACCTTCACGAACGCGGGGTCGGTTATCGGGGGCAACGGCGGAACCGGCGGGTCTGGGGGTGTTGACGGCAGCAATGGCAATGGCGGCGTCGGCGTTACTGGCGCTGGCCTAACCATCATCGATAGCGGCGCGATTTCAGGCGGTCTTTCGGGCGATGGCGTCACCCGTGCCAACGCCATCACCTTCACCGGCGGCACCAATACGCTGCAGCTTCAGCCCGGATACGCCATTGTCGGCAATGTCGTCGGCACCGGCGGCGATGCGTTTCAGCTCGGCGGCAGCGGCAGCAGCAATTTCAATCTCAGTAGCTTCGGAAGCACGCAGCAATACCGGGGTTTGGCCGCCTTCAGCGTGGTCGGCGGCAACTGGACGCTGACGGGCGCCAACACGACGGCGGTGCCGTTTTCAGTCACCAATGCCACGGCAACTGTCATCGGCACGTTCAACGACACGAGCGCCACGGTCAATTCCGGCGGCTTATTGGTCGTCAACGGCACCCTGAACGATCCGACGATCAATAGCGGCGGCGTGCTATCGGGCACCGGCTCGGTCGGCGCCACCACCATCAATTCCGGCGGCACCTTGGCGCCTGGTCCGGTCGGTGGCATCGGCACCCTCACCATCAACGGCAGTCTCGCCTTTGCGTCCGGTGCGCTCTATGTCGTCCATCTCAACCCGGCGACCTCAAGCTTCGCCACCGTCAGCGGCACGGCGTCGCTCGCCGGCACGGCGCAGGCGAACTTCGCTTCAGGTAGCTACGTTGGCAGGCAATACACAATCCTGACCGCGACCGGTGGGATAAGCGGCGCGTTTTCCGGCATCAGCAATGTCAACTTGCCATCCGGCGCAACCGACAGTCTCAGCTACAGCGGCACCAGCGTCTTTCTGAATCTGGCGCCTGGCTTCGCTAGCTTCTCGGGACTCAATCAGAACCAGCAGAACGTCGCCAACGCGCTGACCAATTTCTTCAACACGACCGGCGGTATTCCGGCGCAATTCTTCGGGCTCACGCCGGGAGGCCTCACGCAGATCAACGGTGAAGCGGCGACCGGCGGCGAGCGCGCGGTGTTTCAATTGACCAACGAATTTCTCGAACTGATGCTCGATCCATTCGTCAATGGTCGCGGCAATGTTGGAATAGGCGGGCCCGCGCTCGGCTTTGCGCCGGAGCAGCGAGACGCACTGCCGCCGGACATCGCCCTAGCTTACGCCTCGATTCTCACTAAAGCGCCGCCGCCAAGTTTCGAGCAGCGCTGGACCGCTTGGGGCTCGGCTTACGGCGGCGCCAACAATGCCAAAGGGGATCCGGTGGTCGGATCAAACAACACGATCGCCAGCACCTTCGGCTTTGCCGGCGGCATGGACTATCACGTCACGCCCTACACCGTGGTCGGCTTCGCGCTTGCCGGCGCCGGTACCAATTGGGGACTGGCGAACGCGCTCGGTGGCGGGCGCAGCGACGCGCTGCAAGCCGGCGCCTATGGCATCAGTTGGTTCGGCCCGGCTTACATTGCCGGCGCGCTGTCCTTCTCCAATCATTGGTTCACGACCAATCGCTCGGCGCTGGGCGATGCGCTGACGGCGAACTTTGTCGGGCAGGGTTACGGCGCGCGGCTTGAAGGTGGTTATCGTTACGCAGTGCTGCCGGCGTTCGCGGTGACGCCGTACGGCGCCGTGCAGTTCCAGGACTTCCACACCCCAGCTTACAGCGAGACCGACCAGGCCGGCGGCGGTCTCGGGCTTGCCTTTGCGTCGATGAATGCCACCGATGTGCGCACCGAGCTTGGCGCGCGGTTCGACGATCCGACCGTGATCTACAACAAGCCGCTCATTCTGTTCGGCCGCCTCGCTTGGGCGCACGACCTTGTCTCAAATCCTTTCCTAAGCGCCGCGTTTGAGGCGCTGCCGGGCGGCACGTTCACCGTCAACGGCGCGCCGATCCCGCATGACTCGGCGCTCACCACCGCGGGTGCGCAGCTTTTCCTGACGCCGCAATGGACATTGCTCGCCAAGTTCGAAGGCGAGTTCGCACCGGGCTCGCAGACCTACGCCGGCACCGGCACGCTGCGTTATTCGTGGTGAGCCGTAGGGGTAGGCATCGCGCCTGCTCAAGCGTTCGATTTTTGATCGCCGACATTGAGCGCGATGCCCACGCGGAGCGTCCGTCGACGCGCTCAAAACCGCGTGGGCAAAATCGCTCGCAACTCTGCGCTTTCCTTGTGCTCCGAGCGGCGATTTTGCCCACCCAACAGCGCCATCGGTACCCGCGTCGGGCATGACAACAGGCCTGCCGATCCTGTAGAAGCGCGGCCTTAAGCTTCGGGAGCGCGCATGACCGCCATCGTCGACATTATCGGCCGCGAGATTCTCGACAGCCGCGGCAATCCGACCGTGGAGGTCGACGTCGTTCTGGCCGACGGCTCGCGCGGCCGCGCCGCGGTGCCGTCCGGCGCGTCGACCGGAACGCACGAGGCGGTCGAGCTGCGCGACGGCGACAACAAGCGCTATCTCGGCAAGGGCGTGCGCAGCGCGGTCGAAGCGGTCAACGGCGAAATCTTCGATGCGCTCAGCGGCATGGATGCCGAAGCCCAGGTCAAGATCGACGAAACCATGATCGGTCTCGACGGCACGCCCAACAAGGGCCGCCTCGGCGCCAACGCGATCCTCGGGGTGTCGCTCGCCGCCGCCAAGGCGGCAGCGGCCGCGAACAAGCTGCCGCTCTACCGCTATATCGGCGGCACAGCAGCGCGTACCCTGCCGGTGCCGATGATGAACATCATCAATGGCGGCGTGCACGCCGACAATCCGATCGACATCCAGGAATTCATGATCGTGCCGGCTGGCTCCGCAAGCTTCGCCGAAGCGCTGCGTGCCGGGTCGGAAATCTTTCACACGCTGCGCGCGGCGCTCAGGGCTGCCGGTCTCAATACCAATGTCGGCGACGAAGGTGGCTTCGCGCCGGATTTGCCGTCCGCCGAAGCGGCGCTCGATTTTCTCATGCAGGCGACCGCAAAGGCCGGCTATGAGCCGGGCAAAGACGTCATGCTGGCGCTCGATTGCGCGGCGACCGAATTCTTCAAAGACGGCACTTACGTTTACGAAGGCGAGGGCAAGACCCGCACGCTCGCGCAGCAAGTCGACTATCTTGCCGCGCTGGCCGGTCGCTATCCGATCGTCTCGATCGAGGACGGCATGGCGGAAGACGACATCGACGGCTGGAAATTGCTGACCGGGACGCTCGGCGACAAATGCCAGCTCGTCGGCGACGATATATTCGTGACCAACGTGACGCGGCTCGCCGCAGGAATTGCCAACCGCTATGCCAATTCCATCCTGATCAAGGTCAACCAGATCGGCACGCTGACCGAGACGCTGGCCGCGGTCGAGATGGCGCACAAGGCGGGCTATACCGCGGTGATGTCGCATCGCTCCGGCGAGACGGAAGACTCGACGATCGCCGACCTCGCCGTGGCGACAAATTGCGGCCAGATCAAAACCGGCTCGCTGGCACGTTCCGACCGCACGGCAAAATACAATCAGCTGCTGCGCATCGAGGAAGAACTTGGCGCGCAGGGGGTCTATCCCGGCCGTATGGCGTTCAAAGCTTTGAGATAGGACTGCACAAATCCGCCACCCGAGTCCGTTAAGCCGGCCTTAAGCGACGTTCTCGCATGTTGGTAGAATGGTCACCCGCAAGCACTTGCGTTCGATCCTCACCGCTTTGGGCCTTTATGTCGTCGCGGCCCTGCTGATCGGCTATTTCGGCGTCAATGCGTTTAGCGGCAATCATGGGCTCAACGCCAAGCAGGATATTGACCAGCAGATCGGCGCGCTGTCGAGCGAGCTCGCCAAGCTGCAAGTCGAGCGCAAGCAGTGGGAGCGGCGGGTCGCGTTGCTCAAGCCGCGCGGGCTTGATCCCGACATGCTCGACGAGCGCGCCCGGGCGCTGCTTGACTACGCTCACCCCAACGACCTGACCCTGATGCTGCGGCCGCCGCGGCCCGGGACGGGGTCCACGGGCGGCTCTTGAAGGCACCGGCGACCTTGCCAAAATATTTTTGTTGCCAACGGTTTGGTTGCCGGAACCGATGGCGCGGCGCCGACTTCCGCCATAAGCCGATTTCGGCTATGGGATGGAACTTCCGATGTCTCGAGGATGCTGATGGCGGTCGCCCAAACCAAGGAAGCTGAACTCGCTGACGCCCGCCCGCCAGCCGTTGAGCTGGCGTCGCATCTGCCCGGCGCCGAATTCACCAAGGACGAGGAATTCCACGCGCTCCGCCAGATGCTGCTGATCCGGCGCTTCGAGGAAAAGGCGGGTCAGATGTATGGCATGGGGCTGATCGGCGGCTTCTGCCACCTCTATATCGGACAGGAAGCGGTCGTCATCGGCATGCAGATGGCCAAACGCGACGGCGACCAGATGATCACTGGCTATCGCGATCACGGCCATATGCTGGCCTGCGGCATGGATCCGAAGGGCGTGATGGCCGAGCTCACCGGCCGGCGCGGCGGCTACTCCAAGGGCAAGGGCGGCTCGATGCACATGTTCTCCCGCGAGAAGAATTTCTACGGGGGACACGGCATCGTCGGCGCTCCGGCGCCGATCGGAACAGGATTGGCTTTCGCCAACAAGTATCGTGGCAACGATTCCGTCTGCCTGACCTATTTCGGCGACGGAGCCGCCAACCAGGGCCAGGTTTACGAAAGCTTCAATATGGCGGAGCTGTGGAAGCTTCCGGTGGTCTACATCATCGAGAACAACCGCTACGCCATGGGCACGTCGGTGACGCGCTCCTCCGCCCAAGCCGATTTTTCCAAGCGCGGCGTTTCCTTCAACATTCCGGGCGTCCAGGTCGACGGCATGGATGTGCGCGCGGTGCGCGCTGCCGGCGCCGAGGCGATTGCCTGGTGCCGCTCGGGCAAGGGTCCGACCATCATCGAGATGTTGACTTATCGCTATCGTGGACACTCGATGTCCGATCCGGCGAAATACCGCACCAAGGAAGAGGTCGATAAGGTGCGCACCGAGCACGATCCGATCGAGCAGGTGCGGGCGCGTCTGCTCGCCAAGAATTGGGCGAGCGAGGACGAGCTGAAGAAGATCGACGCCGCGGTGCGCGCCGTCGTGAACGAAGCATCCGAGTTCGCCACCACTGACCCCGAGCCGGATCCGTCCGAACTTTACACGGACGTGTATCGGTGAAGATGTCTGTCTCGCGTCCCGCCGCCTGCCTTTATTCTCCGGCGCGGCGATCTAAATGTTGGCCCGCAAGTTCCAGCCTTCCAGAGTTAGCCCGCCATGCCGACTGAAGTTCTCATGCCCGCACTCTCCCCGACCATGGAGAAGGGCAATCTGGCCAAGTGGCTCAAGAAGGAGGGCGACACCGTCAAGTCGGGCGACGTCATCGCCGAAATCGAGACCGACAAAGCGACCATGGAGGTCGAGGCCGTCGACGAGGGTACGCTCGGCAAGATCCTGGTGCCGGAAGGCACCAATGACGTCGCTGTCAACACGCCGATCGCCGTGATCCTCGCCGACGGCGAGGACAAATCAGCGCTGACCGACGGCAAGGCGGCGCCGGTGACCGGCGCGGCTGCGCGACCGACGACGCCGGTAGCTACGGCGCCGGCCGAAGCCAAGAAGGCGCAAGCACCCGCCGCGCCAAAGACCGAGACGATCCAGCCGCCGGCGGCGCAAGTCATGCCGGATCCCGAGGTGCCGCCAGGCACCGAGATGGTCACCATGACCATGCGCGAAGCCTTGCGCGACGCCATGGCCGAGGAAATGCGCCGCGACGCCGACGTGTTCGTGATCGGCGAGGAAGTCGCCGAGTACCAGGGCGCTTACAAGGTGACGCAGGGGCTGTTGCAGGAATTCGGCGCCAAGCGCGTCATCGACACCCCGATCACCGAGCATGCTTTTGCCGGCCTCGGCGTCGGCGCGGCGCTTGCGGGCTTAAAGCCGATCGTCGAATTCATGACCTTCAACTTCGCCATGCAGGCGATGGATCACATCATCAATTCGGCGGCGAAGACGCGCTACATGTCGGGCGGTCAGGTCGACGTCGCGATGGTGTTTCGCGGGCCGAACGGGCCGGCGGCGCGCGTCGGTGCGCAGCACAGCCAGGATTTCACGTCGTGGTATTCGCACGTCCCCGGCCTGAAAGTCATCGCCCCGTCGAATGCGGCCGACGCCAAGGGGCTCCTCAAGGCCGCGATCCGCGACCCCAATCCGATCATCTTTCTCGAGAATGAGCTGCTCTACGGTGCGTCGTCGCCGGTGCCCAAACTCGACGATTATGTGCTGCCGATCGGCCGCGCCCGCATCGTGCGCGGCGGCACCGACGTGACGATCGTCGCCTGGTCGATCGGCATGAGCTACGCGCTCAAGGCGGCGGACGAACTCGCCAAGGAGAACATCTCAGCCGAGGTGATCGACCTGCGCACGCTCAAGCCGATGGATGCGCAGACGATCATCGAGTTGGTGAAGAAGACCAGCCGCCTCGTCACTGTCGAGGAGGGCTGGAAGCAATCCGGCGTCGGCGCCGAGATTGCCGCGCGGATGATGGAAGAGGCGTTCGACTATCTCGATGCGCCGGTCGCGCGCGTCACCGGCAAGGACGTGCCAATGCCTTACGCCGCGAATCTGGAGAAGCTCGCCTTGCCGTCGGTCGCCGAAGTGGTCGACGCAGCCAAGGCCGTTTGTTACCGCTAACTTTCTCTTGGTGAAGCTATCGTCCGATGCCCATCAATATCCTCATGCCGGCGCTGTCGCCCACGATGGAGAAGGGCAACCTCGCCAAATGGCTCAAGAAGGAAGGCGAGGCGGTCAAGACCGGCGACGTCATCGCCGAGATCGAGACCGACAAGGCGACGATGGAATACGAAGCCGTCGATGACGGCGTGATGGCGAAGATCGTGGTGCCGGAAGGCGCCACCGACGTTCCGGTCAATCAGCTCATCGCCGTGCTGGCGCAAGAGGGCGAGGACCCGAAGGCCGCTGCCGCTGCGGCTGGAAAGGCCGCTGCGGAAAAACCGCAAGTCGGTGCCCCCTCATCCTCCCCTTCTCCCCCGCGCGGAGAAGGGGCCGCCCAGCAAGCCGCCGCTGCTCCAACTTCTCCTACGGCAAGAGCGCCGAGTGCGCCGCAAGCTCCGCGCGCACCCTCTCCCCAGCGGGGAGAGGGTGGGGGTGAGGGGGCTCGGACTAACGGTCATGGCACGAACCGCGTCTTTTCCTCCCCGTTAGCACGCCGCCTCGCCAAGGATTCCGGCATCGACATCGGCCGCATTGCCGGATCAGGCCCGCATGGACGGGTGATCGCGCGCGACGTTGCGGCGGCCAAAGAAGGCAAAGGCTTGCGTGCGCCGGGGGCGACGCCGGCACCGGCCGGCGCGCCCGCCATTGCGCCGTCGCTGTCGGACCAACAAATCCGCGCGCTCTACGAGGATGGCAGCTACGAGCTTATTCCACACGACGGCATGCGCCGCACCATCGCGCAGCGATTAACGGCTTCCATCCAGACCATCCCGCATTTCTATCTCACGGTCGACTGCGATATCGGCAGGCTCGTCGCCGCGCGCGAGGAGATCAACGCGGCGGCGCCAAAGGACAAGAACGGCAAGCCCGCTTACAAGCTTTCGGTCAACGACTTCGTCATCAAGGCTTTGGCGCTGGCGCTGCAGCGCGTGCCCGATGCCAATGTCAGCTGGACCGAAGCCGGCATGCTCAAGCACAAGCATTCCGACATCGGCGTCGCCGTGGCGCTCCCGGCCGGCCTGATCACCCCGATCATCGGCAGCGCCGAGACCAAATCGCTGTCGGCGATCTCCAACGAGATGAAAGACCTCGCCGCGCGGGCGCGGGCCCGCAAGCTCAAGCCGCAGGAATATCAGGGCGGCACCTCGTCGGTGTCGAACCTCGGCATGTATGGCATCAAGGATTTCACCGCCGTGATCAATCCGCCGCAATCGACCATCCTCGCCGTCGGTACCGGCGAGGAACGCGCGGTCGTGAGACATGGCAAGATCGAAGCGGCGCAGATCATGAGCGCCACCATGTCGTGCGATCACCGCGCCGTCGACGGTGCCCTCGGCGCACAATTGATCGGCGCCTTCAAGGCGCTGATCGAAAACCCCGTGATGATGCTGGTGTAACAATGCCGCTGGTGCGTATCGATCTGCGGCGTGGCAAGCCGCCGGCCTATAGGAAGGCGATCGCCGATGGCCTCTGTCGTGATGCGTGAGACCTTCAACGTGCCGGAACACGATCGCTTCATGATCGTCGGCGAGTACGACTCTGATGATTTCATTCACGCCGAGAACTATCTTGGTATCGCTTACACCGACGATCTGGTCATTATTCAGATCACGGCAAACGATACGCGGACCACGGAGCAAAAGCAGGCGTTCTTCGCACGCGTCGCCTTGCTTGCGGAAAATCCCGGCTTACCTAAGCAAGACGTGTTCATCAATTTGGTCGAATGTAAAAAAGAAAACTGGTCGTTTGGCAACGGCATTGCCCAGTATGTCGCGACCACGGGCTGATCAATGGCTGACACCTCCTTTGACGTCATCATCATCGGCTCCGGCCCCGGCGGCTATGTCTGCGCGATCCGCGCCGCGCAGCTTGGCTTCAAGACCGCGATCGTCGAGCGCGATTATCTTGGCGGCATTTGCCTGAACTGGGGCTGCATTCCGACCAAGGCGCTACTGCGTTCGGCGGAGATTCTGCACTATTTGCAACATGCCAACGATTACGGGCTTTCGGCTGGCGAGGTGAAATACGATCCGTCGGCCGTGGTGAAGCGCTCGCGCGCGGTGGCGAAGCGGCTCAATGACGGCGTCGGCTTTCTGATGCGCAAGAATAAGGTCGCGGTGATCTGGGGCGAGGCGACGATCGACGCGCCCGGCAAGGTCACGGTGAAAGCGGGCCGCGGTGATGCGCCGAAGGGCGCGCTCGGACCTGGAGCGTACCAGGCCAAGCACATCATCCTCGCCACCGGCGCGCGGCCGCGCGTCCTGCCCGGCCTCGAGCCCGACAAGAAGCTGATCTGGACGTATTTCGAGGCGATGGTGCCGGACGGCATTCCCAAATCACTCCTGGTCGTCGGGTCAGGAGCGATCGGCATCGAATTTGCTTCGTTCTACCGCACGCTCGGCGCCGAGGTGACGGTGGTCGAGATCTTGCCGCAAATCCTGCCGGCAGAAGATGCCGAAATCGCCGCCTTCGCCCGCAAGAGCTTCGAGCGGCAGGGCATCAAGATCCTCACCGGCGCCAAGGTGACCAAGCTCGACAAGAAGGGCGACAGCGTCACCGCCACCATCGACGACGGCAAGGGCGGGACGCAAACGCTGACCGTCGATCGCGTCATCTCGGCGGTCGGTGTCGTCGGCAATATCGAGAATCTCGGTCTGGAAAAGCTCAGCGTGAAGACCGAGCGCAGTTTCATTGTTGCCGACGGGGCGTGCAAGACCAATGTGCCGGGCATCTACGCCATCGGCGACGTCGCCGGCCCGCCATTGCTCGCCCACAAGGCGGAACACGAGGGCGTCATCTGCGTCGAAGCCATCAAGGGCCTGCATCCGCATCCGATGGACAGGCTGCTCATCCCCGGCTGCACCTATTGCACGCCGCAGATCGCTTCGGTCGGGCTGACCGAGCAGGCGGCGAAAGACAAGAAGCTCGACATCCGCGTCGGGCGGTTTCCGTTTGTCGGCAACGGCAAGGCGATCGCGCTCGGCGAGGATCAGGGCCTGGTGAAAGTGATCTTCGACAAGAAGACCGGCCAGCTCCTCGGCGCCCACATGGTCGGCGCGGAGGTGACTGAGCTCATCCAGGGTTACGTGATTGCGATGAATCTCGAGACCACGGAAGAAGAGCTGATGCACACCGTGTTTCCCCATCCGACGTTGTCGGAGATGATGAAGGAAGCGGTGCTCGATGCCTACGGCCGGGTGCTGAATATTTAGCCGTCATTCCGGGGCCGACCGTAGCGAGGAGCCCGGAATCCATAAACATGATGGCTGCAGGTGGAGCTCCGCGCTTGTTCTGGGCAGCCTGTGGTTATGGATTCCGGGTTCGGCCCCTTGGGCCGCCCCGGAAAGACTCAAACCAACCCGGCAATCGGCTTGATGTCCTTGCTGCCCGGGAAAATGTTGTCGGCCAGCGTCCGCTCGTCGGCGCGCAGGTGATCCTTCAACAGCCCTTTGAGCACGGCGCGCAGATCGGTGGTCGGCTTGAGGTCGCGGTTCTCGTAGAGGTTTGCCGGCTTCAGTCCCGGCCAATCGGCAATGACGCGGCCGCCCTTGAGGGCACCGCCGACCAGGAGCGCGACGGTGGCGGTGCCGTGATCGGTGCCGTCGGTGCCGTTGATGCGTGCGGTGCGGCCGAACTCGGTGACCAACGCTACGACCGTTTCGCGCCACGCCGGCCCCATATTGGTTTCGATCGCGGCGAGCGCGCCATCGAGCGAACCAAGGAGTTGCGACAGCCGTCCCTGGGCGATGCCTTCATTGTTGTGGGTATCCCAACCGTCGAGCGCGAGCGCGCCGACGCGCGGGCCGTCCGGCTGCGCCAAGAATTTCGCCGCGGCGCCGGCGGCCTCGGCGAAGTAGCCGCGTACTTGTGCAGGGCGGGGGCCACCGGCCTTTTGCGCCATCTCGCCGGAATGCTCGATGGCGGCGAGCTTGGTGCTCTCGTCGAGCGCGGCGGCAAGCCTGACGTCGGAATGGCGATAGAGATCGAGCAGGCGCTGCACGGTGTCGGCGCTGGCCGGCTGCACGCGCTGCGGCGACCACGACAGAACCGGTGCTGGTCCGCGCACCACAAGCGGCGTCACCGGCCCGACGGCAAATGCCTTGCTGCCGCGCGGATCGACCTTGCCGCCGGGCGCGAGACTTGCCAGCGCGCGATTGAGCCAACCGGAGTCGCTCATCGCCACCTTGGGCAGGCCGCTTTCGAGCAAATCCTGGCCGTCGAAATGCGAGCGTTCGCGATAGGGCGTGGCGCAGGCGTGCACGACAATCGCCTGATTGGCCTTGAACAGGCGATGCAGGTTAGGCATCGCCGGATTGAGCGCAAAGAAGTCGGTGAGCGGCAGCGGCGGCGTCTTACTATTCGCCATCAAAGCGTTGTCACCGCGCAGCGCCACCCAATCCGGATCGCCGACCGGCGCGACGGTCGCTAGCCCGTCGAGAGCGCCGCGCAGGATGATTGTCAGAAAGCGCGGATCGCGGCCTTCGGCGTGCGCAAGTTTCGGCAGATGCGCCCAGGCGAACAGCGTGCCGGAAGCCAGCAGAAGTTCGCGTCGCGACGGGGCATGAAACAGCGGCATGGTCATCTCCGCAAGAATTCCGGCGTCATCACCAAAAGCGCCAAAGCCTGGGCGCGGCTCTCGGCGTGCGCGATGGTTTCGCGGCTATGGTTCGACGCGAGCGGGCCGAGCCCGCTCTCGAGCAGAGCGGCGGGCTCGACGTTCGGCAGCCGTCCGGCAAACTCGTTGGCAATGTCGAGCCGGTGGGGAATGCCGTCGATCCACGCCGCTTCGGTGTCGGGCCAGCCATTCGGCGCCGGGGGCCGCCACAGTGATTCGCCCAGCGCGGCCTGCACGCCCAGTATCCGGCCAATGTTCCAGGGCCCGGCACTCATATTCCACGGCGCGCTGGTCAGGCGCAGCGTACTGACGATCCATTCCGACGGCCGCTTGAGTTTGGTCCGCGCCGGCGTCCAGGCTTCATCCGCGTTCACCAAGGTCTTGGCCACGGTCTTGAGGTTGCCATCGCTATCCATGAACGCTTTTGCCAGCTTGGTGATCAGGGGCGGCGGCGGTGCGTCGGCGACAAAGTGACAGGCGAGCTTTTGGGCGATGTGCTGCGCGGTTGCCGTATGACGCGCCAAGTCGGCGAGTACGGCGCGGCCCTGATCGACGCCGGCTTCGGCGTAAAATTTGCCGAGCACGGTCTGCTCGCCCGGCTCGTGCAGACGTTTGTTGAACAGGAACTCGCCGCCATGCGCGGGATCGGCTGCGTCGGTCGACGTCCAGCCGGTCAGCACATTGGCGAAGTTTGTCACGTCGGCCTGCGAATAGCCGCTGCGGACCCCGAGCGTGTGCAGCTCCAGAATCTCGCGGGCGAGATTCTCGTTGAGCCCCTTGTCGCCGTTGATGCCGGCAACCGAATTGGCGCCCATGGAGCGGACATTGTCGAGGTAGTAGAGCATCGCCGGATGGCTTTCGACCGCGACGAGCATGTCGCCGAAGCGGCCGAGCACGTGGGCGCGGATCGCCTCGCGCTCGTACGCGCCGACCATGGCGATATCCTTGTCGGCCGAAATGCAGAAGTGGTTCGACCAGAACCACACCAGCCGTTCGACGAAACCGACGTCGCCGCCGGCCGCCGCTTCATAGCGCGCCGCCGCTTCGTTCTGGAAAATCTGTTGCGGCAGGGGCTTTGGCGGCGGCTGTGGCGGCGATTGCTGGTTACCGGCGTCCACAGGCGCGGCGCAGGGTTCATTGCTTTGCGGCTTTCTGCAATCAACCAGGCTCGCGATGTTGTTGGCCTCGCCCAATTTCTTGGCGCGCTGGGCAAGCTTCGATTTCGCCTGCTCTTCGGCACGGAAGTCGGAAATCGCCCGCGCCGCCGCGGCGCTCGACGGCAGCTTTGCCGCCACATAGCCCGCGCCGGGGCGATCGAGATCCGCTAGCAAGGCGCCGCGCGGATCGGCGGCAACGGCGGAAATCGAATCGCGCGACGGACCAAAGCCGAATCTGTGGAGGGCGAGCGCTGCCGCTTCTTTTCCCCGAGCGATCACAGCACAAGTCCTCTCGCGAAAGAGCCATCGCAAGAACTCTTGAGCAAATTATTGTGGCGAAACTTCTGTCGCGGAGCGCGACAAGTGCCGGGAGTTTCTTACAAATTGTTCATCAAACAACGTCATTCCGGGGCGGCCGAAGGCCGAGCGGGAATCCATAGGCACAGGTCAAGCGGGACCGGCGCGGAGCAGGGGGCTGAAAGAATCGTGATTATAGATTCCGGGCTGCCTGCTGCGCTCAGCCCCCGGAATGACAACTCCCCTTGACCCGTTAGATATGCACTCTTCGGTCCCGCCTTGCGATACGGCGCACTGCCTCGTAAGTATCGCTGAGGGTCAGCACGTCCCTGGAGCGTTCATGGCCGTTATCGTCGATACCGTTTTGGGCAATGCCGGCCGGCCGCGCCATCCGGAAAAAGCCCATCGGCCGGACCAGCCCAGTCAGCACAAGCCGGACTGGATCAGGGTCAGGGCGCCGGTCTCGCGCGGCTACGTCGAGACGCGCGACATCGTGCGCGCCCATGGCTTGCATACCGTGTGCGAGGAGGCCGGTTGTCCCAATATCGGCGAGTGCTGGGAAAAGAAGCACGCGACGTTTATGATCATGGGCGACACCTGCACGCGCGCCTGCGCCTTCTGCAACGTCAAGACCGGATTGCCGGGCGCCCTCGATCCGGTCGAGCCGGAGCACGTCGCCGACGCGACCGCCAAGCTTGGGCTGGCGCATGTGGTGATCACCTCGGTCGACCGCGACGACCTTGACGACGGCGGCGCGGCGCACTTCGCCGCTGTCATTCGCGCCGTTCGTGCGCGCTGTCCGCAGACCACGATCGAAGTGCTGACGCCGGATTTTCTGCGCAAGGACGGTGCCGTCGGGACTGTGGTCGCGGCCAAACCGGATGTGTTCAACCACAACCTCGAAACCGTGCCGTCGAATTATCTTACCGTGCGCCCGGGAGCGCGCTACTTCGCTTCCCTGCATCTCCTGCAACGGGCCAAGGAGCTCGATCCGCTGCTGTTCACCAAATCGGGAATCATGGTGGGGCTCGGCGAGCAGCGAAACGAAATACTGCAGGTCATGGACGATCTGCGCGCCGCGGAGGTCGACTTTTTGACCATCGGCCAATATCTGCAGCCGTCGCGCAAGCATCATCCGGTGATGCGCTTCGTGCCGCCGGACGAATTCCAGGCGCTGGCCACGATCGCCTACGCCAAGGGTTTTTCGATGGTGTCGGCAAGTCCGCTGACGCGCTCTTCGCATCATGCCGGCGAGGACTTCGCGCAACTCAAGGCGCAACGGATAGCGCGCTGATCAATGCCGGAATGGTCGACCACCAGACGCGTGCGCCACGCCGCTTCGGCGATGTTCGACCTCGTCGCCGACGTTGAGCACTATCCGGAATTCGTGCCGCTGTGCCAATCGCTACGGGTGCGCAAACGCCTGCAGGACGGTGGCAAGGACGTGATCGTCGCCGACATGACGGTCGCCTATAAGCTCATTCGCGAGACATTCACCAGCCGTGTCACGCTCGACAAGCCCAATCTGGAAATTCTGGTCGAATATCTGGAAGGGCCGTTTCGCCAGTTGAACAATCGCTGGAACTTCCGCGCCATCACCGACCAGACCTGCGACGTCGAGTTTTTCATCGCCTACGAGTTCCGCAGCCGCACGCTCGGCTTGCTGATGGGCACGGTCTTCGACGCCGCGTTCCGCCGGTTTGCTTCCGCCTTCGAGCGCCGTGCCGATGAGGTTTATGGCACGCAGCCGGCGTAGCAGTTCCACGGGAATTGTCCGAATCGTTTTAGCCGAATCGTCACCGAACCGGCAGCGATTTCGTTGTCGTTGCGATGCGTGTGACCCGCGTCACGCGCATCGACGGTGCGAGCGTGCAATCATGCATCGAGCTTCACCAAACAACTCATTGGAGAAGACGCCATGAGCTCGCTTGCAAATCGTGAGGTCTTCCGAACGGGAAGGCCGCTATCACGTCCCTCGGTTTCGCGATTCGAATTGTGGGTTTGGATAGCGCTCATCGTACTGGCGGCGGTTACGATCGCCGCTGCCGTCGCCGCCTCTTCCTACACCGACTACGCGCCGCCCGAGACCTTCTTTGTCGGCCCGTGATCCGGCCGGGCGCATGCCTTCACGCGTCTTAAGTGGATGCGCCTTGCCCCAGCGTTGATAGAAGCTCGAGCGCTTCCGCGACCGATCGCTCACGTACGCGGCGACGGCCGATCTTGCCGTAGCGTTTGGCTTTGACGATGCGGCGGCCATCACGGCTGGCGGCGGCGAAATGCACAAGGCCGACCGGCTTTTGCTTGGTGCCGCCGCCGGGACCGGCGATCCCGGTGATCGCCACTGAAACATCGGCCAGCGAATTTTGCAACGCGCCCTCCGCCATGGCGGCTGCGGTCTGCGGACTCACGGCGCCGTAGCGCTTCAACGTCGCGGCCGGCACGCCCAGCATCACCTCCTTCGCCTCATTCGAATAGGTGACGAAGCCGCGGTCGACGACGTCCGACGAACCGGCGATGTCGGTAAGCGCCGCGACAACAAGCCCGCCGGTGCAGGATTCGGCGGTCGCAAGCTTCAGACCGCGCGCGCGAAACAGGTCGAGCACCTGCGCCGCCGCCCTGCGTCGTGCGTCGGTCACGACGCGCTCCACGGCAACCGCACCGTCGCCGTCGCCATTGCCACCAGACCTTCGCCGCGGCCGGTGAAACCCATTTTTTCGCTGGTCGTCGCCTTGACGGCCACGCGCCCGACCGGAATGTCGGCGATCGCGGCGATGCGCGTGCGCATCGCGTCGCGATGCGGGCCGACCCGCGGGGTCTCACAGACGATGGTGACGTCGAGATGCGCGATCAGGCCGGAGCGGGCGCGCACGCGCTCGCAGGCGAAAGCGAGAAAGCGGTCCGACGAGGCGCCGCGCCATTGCGGGTCGCTGGGTGGAAAATGGACGCCGATGTCGCCCTCGGCCAGCGCGCCTAAAATTGCATCGACCAGCGCATGGAGCGCAACGTCGGCGTCGGAATGTCCGGTGACGCCGCGCGTGTGCGGGATCCGCACCCCGCCGAGCATGACATGATCGCCATCGCCGAAGGCGTGCACGTCGAAGCCGTTGCCGGTGCGCACGTCGGCTAGAGCTGTGAGGCGCAGCATCTCCGCGCGTTCGAAGTCGTCGTTGGTCGTCAGTTTCACGTTGGTGCTCTCGCCGGGGAAGGCATTGACGCGATGGCCGGCCCATTCGGCAAGCGCGGCGTCGTCGGTAAAATCCTCGCGGCCGGCGGCGGCAGCGCGGCCATGGAGCGCGACGATCAGGTCGTACGCGAATGCCTGCGGCGTCTGCACCGTGCGCAGCCGACTGCGGTCCAGCGTTTCGCTGATCATGTCCTGCGCGTCGATCTGCTTCACCGTGTCGGTGATGGCGATCGCCGGCACTGCGGCGCCGTGCTGCTTTGCGGCGGCGATAGCGCGGCTGATGAGATCGCCGCTCAAGAACGGCCGCGCGGCGTCATGAATCAGCACGAGTTCTGGCGCCGCGGCTCGCAGCGCCCCTAATCCTGCACGCACCGAAGCCTGCCGCGTGGCGCCGCCTGGCACCGGCGGCAAGAGATTGTCCAGACCCGCGGTCGCGGCGCGAAACGCATCCGCATCGTCAGGGTGAATAACCGGCTGTACCGCGTCGACCTGCGGATGCAGGAGAAACGCGGTGAGCGTTGGGCGGATCACCGGCTCTCCGGCTATCGCGCGATATTGCTTGGGCATGTCCCCGCCGGCGCGATAGCCGCGCCCGGCGGCGACCACCACAGCCGCGACCTTAGCCATGGAACTTTGCTCCCCCGCCCTTGCTGCACCGCTTTAGTGGAGCAGCACCACAAGCCATGCCCGGCCTAACCCACGGATTTAGCTGCCGCTTCTGAATCCACAGGCCTGTTATGCAAATCACCCAAAAATTGGCCATATTGCACTGCAGCACTTGCGTCACCGCCATTTTTGGCTAAACTCTATGCAGAACCCAGGTAGCGCCTAATTCGTGTGCATCACACTGAATCCTCCCCTTTTTCCAGCCGGACCCTTCCCAGGTCAAGCGACTTTCCTGGCAGGCCCAGCGCGAACGGGACTCCGTGCGTGCCGAGCCGTCGGGATTCTCCCATGACGTCGGCCGCACCATTGCTCATGGGCGCGGCGGCGGACGCGGTGCTCAATGCGTTGCCGCATCCGGTTGTCGTCGTCACTGCCGACGGCAAGGTCGCCGACGCCAACGTGGCGGCGGAAGCCTTCTTCGAAGTGTCGCTGCCGTTGTTGCGGCGACACTTGCTGCGCGACCTCGTGCCGTTCGGCAGCCCGTTGCTGGCGCTGGTCGAGCAGGTGCGCACCAGCGGCGCCGCCGTCAACGAGTACAAGGTCGATCTCGGCACGCCGCGCAATCCGGGCGATCGCTCGGTCGACCTGCACGTCGCCCCGCTGGCGGAGCAGCCGGATTATGTCGTGGTGATGCTGCAGGAACGCTCGATTGCCGACAAGATGGACCGGCAGCTCACCCACCGCGGCGCCGCGCGTTCGGTGATCGCGCTCGCCGCCATGCTCGCCCATGAAATCAAGAATCCGCTTTCCGGCATTCGCGGTGCGGCGCAATTGCTGGAGCAGTCGGTCGGCGACGACGACCGGACGCTGACGCGGCTGATTTGCGACGAAGCCGACCGCATCGTGAAGCTGGTCGATCGCATGGAGGTGTTCGCCGACGAGCGTCCGGTCGAACGCGAGCCGATCAACATCCATGTCGTCCTCGATCACGTCAAACGGCTGGCGCAGTCCGGCGTCGCCCGTCACATCAAGTTCGCCGAGGACTACGATCCGTCGCTGCCGCCGGTCCTGGCTAACCGCGATCAGCTCGTCCAGGTGTTCCTCAATCTGGTGAAGAATGCCGCCGAGGCGATCGGCGATAGCCCTGGCGGCGAGATCGCGCTCTCGACCGCCTTCCGTCCCGGTGTGCGCCTGTCCGTTCCCGGCGCCAAGACGCGCATTTCCTTGCCGCTGGAATTTTGCGTGAAGGACAACGGGCCGGGCGTATCCGAGGAGCTGATGCCGCATCTGTTCGATCCGTTCGTCACCACCAAGCCGACCGGTTCGGGGCTCGGGCTGGCGCTGGTCGCCAAGATCGTCGGCGATCACGGCGGCATCATCGAATGCGAGTCACAGCCGCGGCGAACGGTGTTTCGCGTGCTGATGCCGATCTACAGCGGGGAGGGCGCCGCGCCGGACGGCGCCTTGCAGCCAGGAGGGGATCATTGATGCCGGCGGGAAATATCCTAGTCGCCGACGATGATGCGGCGATCCGAACAGTGCTCAACCAGGCGCTCTCGCGCGCCGGCTATGAGGTGCGCTCGACCGGCAACGCGGCGACGCTGTGGCGCTGGATCAGCCAGGGCGACGGCGACCTGATCATTTCCGACGTCGTGCTGCCGGACGAAAACGCCTTCGATCTGCTGCTGCGGATCAAGAAGGCAAGGCCGGATTTGCCGGTCGTCATCATGAGCGCGCAGAACACGTTCATGACCGCGATCCGCGCGTCAGAACGCGGCGCCTACGAATATCTGCCGAAGCCGTTCGACTTAAAGGAACTGATCGCCATCGTCGGTCGCGCCTTGTCGGAGCCGAAGGAGCGCACGCGGGCGCCGGTCAAGGCCGAGGATTTCGAGTCCATTCCGCTGGTCGGCCGCTCGCCGGCGATGCAGGAAATCTACCGCGTGCTGGCGCGGCTGATGCAGACCGATCTGACCGTGATGATCTCGGGCGAGTCCGGCACCGGCAAGGAATTGGTGGCGCGGGCGCTGCACGACTACGGCAAGCGCCGCACCGGGCCGTTCGTCGCCATCAACATGGCGGCGATACCGCGCGACCTGATCGAGTCGGAATTGTTTGGTCACGAAAAGGGTGCGTTCACCGGCGCCAACTCGCGCAGCGCCGGCCGCTTCGAACAGGCCGAAGGCGGCACGCTGTTTCTCGATGAAATCGGCGACATGCCGATGGAGGCGCAGACGCGGCTCTTACGCGTGTTGCAGCAGGGCGAATACACCACGGTCGGCGGCCGCACACCGATCAAGGCCGACGTGCGCATCATTGCGGCGACCAACAAGGACCTGCGGCAGCTGATCCAGCAGGGCCTGTTCCGCGAGGATCTGTTCTTCCGTCTCAACGTCGTGCCGCTGCGGCTGCCGCCGCTGCGCGAGCGCACCGAGGACATTGCCGACCTGATCCGGCATTTCTTCGCGATCGTCGAGCGCGAAGGCTTGCCGGCGAAGCAGATCGATCAGGCTGCGCTTGACCGGCTGCGCCGGCATCGCTGGCCCGGCAATGTGCGCGAATTGGAAAATCTCGCGCGGCGCCTCGCCGCGCTTTATCCGCAGGAAACGATCACGTCGGCGGTAGTGGATTCCGAGCTGTCGCAGCCCGCACTCGTGGCGCCGGGCGAAAGCCAGCGCGGCGACGAAAACCTGTCAAACGCCGTCGAGCGTTATCTGGCGCGTTACTTTTCCGGTTTCGACGAGGGCCTGCCGCCTCCTGGTCTGTACCATCGCATCCTCCGCGAGGTGGAGGCGCCGCTATTGTCGGCGGCGTTGGCGGCGACGCGCGGCAATCAAATCCGGGCCGCCGACCTTCTCGGCGTCAATCGCAACACGTTGCGCAAGAAAATCCGCGACCTGGAAATTCAGGTTTATCGCTCCGGCGGGGGATAGCGCTGCGGCGCCAGCGTGGCGGCAATGCCTAAGGTGGACGCCTAGGAATTGTCGCAATTGAGCAACATTGTTGTATAAAAGCATCACCGGCGCGAATGGCTGGGGCTCCATTCCTCTGGCGCCGCATTAGTCCCACGTCTTAAGGCGTCCATGACGACTGTCGATCAGGTCGCCCCAATCGACCCGTCCGCGGCTGCGCGGGCGTCAGTCACGCCGGCTATGTCGATCGATCAGGATTTATCGGCGCCAATGCCGGTGGCTTCGCGGCTTTTCGGCGCCATCGCGGTCGGGCTCGCGCTCTTGTGCGCGGCCGCCACCTTCGTGGTGCTGGCAGGTCTGACGCCGATTGCGCCGGTTCATGAAGTTGTCGTCAAACTCCTGCTGGCCGATCTTGCCGCCGGGCTTTTGCTCTTGGCGATCATCGGCCGCGAAGTGTGGATGGTGGTCCGCGCCCGGCGGCGCGGCTATGCCGCCTCCCGGCTGCATGTGCAGATCGTCGGTTTGTTTGCGGTGATCGCCGCCGTGCCGACGGTACTGGTTGCGGTGGTTGCCAGCACCACGCTCGATCGCGGTCTCGATCGCTTCTTCTCGACCCGCACCCGCGCCATGATCGAGCAGTCGCTGATCGTCGCCGATGCCTATGTCAGTGAACATGCCCAGGCCATCCGCGGCGAGATCATGGCCATGGCCTTCGACCTCGGCCGTGCCAAGCCGATGTTCGATACCGATCGCGAGCGCTTCCAGAAATTCTTCACCGCGCAGGCGACAGCGCGCGGTCTTTCCGCCGCCATGATCATTCACGCCGATGGCTCGACCGTGGAGCGCGCCGCCGTCACTATGGACAAGGCGATCGTGCTGCCGTCGGCGAAATTGCTCAGCCAGATCACCGAGACCGAGCCGCAGGTCGCACTCATTCCCGAAGGCGATCATGTCGCCGCGGCTGTGAAGCTGCACGGCTACGACGACATGTATCTTTACGCCGCGCGTGTGCTCGATCCGCGCGTGGTGGCGCAGCTGCGCGCCACCCAGGAGAGCGCCGGCGAATACGCCAATCTCGAGGCCCGGCGGCTCGGCATTCAGATCGCGTTTGCGCTGATGTTCGCGGTCATCGCGCTGATCGTGCTTTTGTCCTCGGCCTGGATCGGGCTCGATTTCGCCAACCGGCTGGTGGCGCCGATCCGCCGGCTGATCGGCGCCGCCAACGTCGTCTCCACCGGCAATCTTAACGTCCGGGTGCCGATCCGCCGCTCGGAGGGCGACCTCGCGCAGCTCGGCGAGACCTTCAACAACATGACGCAGGAGCTGCAGACGCAGCACGACGACATCGTCCGCGCCCGCGACGTGATCGACAGCCGCCGGCGATTTACCGAAGCGGTGCTCGCGGGCGCCAGCGCCGGCGTCATCGGTGTCAACGCCGACGGCCGCATCACCATTCTCAACCGCTCGGCCGAACGGCTGATAGCGCATCCGGAAAGCGAGGCGCTCGGACTGCCGCTGACGGAAGTCGCGCCCGAACTCGCCGAGATTTTCGAGGCCGCACGCAACGGCAGTCAACGCCTGGTCCAGCGGCAGGTGACGGTCAGCCGCAACGGCCAGGAACGGAACTTTTCGGTGCGTGTCACCAGCGAGCAAGCTCCTCAGTCCGAACACGGCTACGTCATCACCATCGACGACGTCACCGAGCTGGTGCTGGCGCAACGCAGTTCCGCCTGGGCCGATATCGCCCGGCGCATTGCCCACGAGATCAAAAATCCGCTGACGCCGATTCAGTTGTCGGCCGAGCGGCTGCGCCGGAAGTATAGCAAGGTGATCGTCGAGGACGCCGCGGTATTCGAGCAGTGCACCACCACCATCGTCCGGCAGGTCGACGATATCAAGCGGATGGTCGACGAGTTCTCGCGGTTTGCCCGCATGCCGAAGGCGGTCATTGCCGGTGAGGATGTGGCCGAAACTGTCCGCCAGGTGGTGTTTCTGATGCGGGTTGCCCATCCGGATATCGATTTCGAAGTCGATCTGCCGGCCGAGAGCATGCCGGCGCGGTTTGACCGGCGGCTGATTTCGCAAGGGCTGACCAACATCGTCAAGAACGCCATCGAAGCGATCAGCGCGGTACCGGCGGCCGAACTCGGCCGCGGCCGCATCGCCGTCAGCGCCCAGCGCGACGGCAAGGACGTCGTCGTCGATGTAGTCGACAACGGCATCGGCCTGCCGAAGGAAAACCGCGCCCGCCTGTTGGAACCGTATGTGACCACGCGCGAGAAGGGCACCGGGCTTGGGCTCGCGATCGTTGGCCGCATTCTCGAAGAGCACGGCGGCCATATCGCGTTGCACGATGCATCGGAAAAGATTCCGGGCGCGCGCGGCGCGTGGATGCAGCTGCGCTTTGCCGCCGAGGCGATTGAGACGCCCGCTTCACCGGCAGAACCGCAACAAGCAACGGCCTGATCATGGCGACCGATATCCTGATAGTCGACGATGAGACGGACATCCGCGAACTAGTCGCCGGGATTTTGCAGGACGAGGGCCACGGCACCCGCACTGCCGCCGACGCCGACGAGGCGCTCGCCGCCGTGGTCGCACGCCGGCCCAACCTCGTATTCCTCGACATCTGGCTGCAGGGCAGCCGGCTCGACGGCCTGCAATTGCTCGACATGCTCAAGCAGGACCATCCCGAGCTGCCGATCGTGATGATTTCCGGTCACGGCAATATCGAGACGGCAGTTTCGGCCATCAAGCGCGGCGCCTACGACTTTATCGAGAAGCCGTTCAAGGCCGACCGGCTGCTGCTCGTTGCCGAACGCACGCTGGAAAACTCCCGGCTCAAGCGGGAGGTGAGGGAGCTCAAGCAGCTCGGCCCGCTGGCGACGACGCTCGTCGGCCATGCGCCGGCCACCAATCAGTTGCGGCAGACCGTCGAGAAAGTAGGGCCGACCAACAGCCGCGTGCTCATTGTCGGCCCTTCCGGCAGCGGCAAGGAACTCGCCGCCCGCACCATTCACACGCTGTCGGCGCGCTCAGGTGGACCGTTCGTGGTCATCAATGCCGCCGCCATCATGCCGGAGAATATGGAGATCGAGCTGTTCGGCGTTGAGGCCGGCAACGGCACGCAAAGCCGCAAGATCGGCGCGCTCGAGGAGGCCCATGGCGGCACGCTGTTCATCGACGAGATCGCCGACATGCCGCGCGAAACGCAGAACAAGATTTTGCGCGTGCTGGTCGATCAGACCTTCCAGCGGGTCGGCGGCAGCACCAAAGTCACCGTCGACGTGCGCGTCATTTCGTCGACCAGCCGCAACATCGAAGCCGATATTGCTTCCGGAAAGTTCCGCGAGGATCTGTATCACCGGCTGTCGGTGGTGCCGATCCGGGTCCCGCCGCTCGCCGAGCGGCGCGAAGACGTGCCCGAGCTGGTCGAATACTTCATGAACCAGATTTCCCAGATCACCGGACTGCCGAAACGCAATGTCGGCACCGACGCGCTGGCGGTGCTGCAGTCTCATGACTGGCCGGGCAACGTGCGGCAGCTGCGCAACAATGTCGAACGGCTGATGATTCTCGCCGGCGGCGATCCGGAGGCGGTCATCACTGCCTCGATGCTGCCGCCGGATGTCGGCTCGATGATCCCCTCAATGCCGAACGGCAATGGTGGCGAGCACCTCATGAGTCTGGCGCTGCGCGAGGCGCGCGAAGTGTTCGAGCGCGAATATCTGTTGGCGCAGATCAACCGTTTCGGCGGCAATATCTCGCGGACCGCGGAGTTCGTCGGCATGGAGCGATCGGCGCTGCATCGCAAGCTCAAGGCGCTGGGCATAGACTGAGGACGGATGACGAACGAGGGAGGACAGACGACGGATAGAAGGTTTGTTCATCACCTCGGTGATGCCCGTTGCGGTCTTTCGTCCGTCCTCTGTCATCCGTCCTCCGTCGTCTGATGTCCCGTACCGCCTATGTCAACGGCCGCTATCTGCCGATGCGCGGCGCTTTGGTGCACATCGAAGACCGCGGTTATCAATTCGGCGACGGCGTCTACGAAGTCTGCGAGGTGAGGGAAGGGCGCCTGATCGACCAGCGCCGCCATTTGGCGCGGCTATGGCGCTCGCTCGAGGCACTGCGCATGCGCGCGCCGATGTCGGCAAAGGCGCTCGGCGTTGTGCTGCGGGAAGTGATCGCGCGCAATCGCATCGGCTACGGCGTCGTCTATCTGCAAGTCACCCGCGGCGTGGCGCGGCGCGACCACGCCTTTCCAGCGCCGGACGTGGCGCCGAGCCTGGTCGTGACCGCGCGCTCGCTCAACCGGGCGCGTAACGAAGCGTTGGCGGCCGCCGGCATCGCGGTCATCAGCATGCCGGATAACCGCTGGGGCCGCGTCGACATCAAGACGATCGGCCTCTTGCCCAACGTGCTGGCGCGACAAACCGCCATCGAGCGCGGGGCGCGCGACGCCTGGTTCGTCGATAAGGACGGTGCCGTGACCGAAGCGGCTTCGGCCAATGCCTGGATCGTCACGCCGGCCGGCGCGGTGGTGACCCGCACGGCCGACCACGGCATCCTGCGCGGCATCACCCGCGCCGTGCTGTTCGAGGTCGTCAAAGCGCAGGGGCTGGTCATCGAGGAGCGCCCATTCACCTTGCAGGAGGCCTACGCCGCGCGCGAGGCTTTTGTGACCGCCGCAAGCCAAATCGTGCTGCCGGTCGTGCGCATCGACGGCCATGTGATCGGCGACGGCAAGCCCGGTCCCATCGCCACCGCGCTACGCCGCGAATTTCATCGTTATGCCGAGTGGAGTTAGGCGTCCGAACATGCGATTGTCGCCTGTTCTGTTGTCTCGTGCCGCCGCCGGACGTAGAATTCTTTACCACGGCCGCAGGAAGTGGGCTTGCAACACTTCCTGCCGTGCCTTCTAATGATTAGCTCAGCAAGAAAAGACCCGCGGGGAAGGGGCCCGCGGTACAAGGACGGAAACAACGGCCATGGCAGCCGACCGCGCACAAAACCTACAAGACACCTTCCTCAATCACGTCCGTAAGGCCAAAATCCCGCTCACCATCTTTCTGGTGAACGGGGTGAAGCTGCAGGGCGTCGTGACCTGGTTCGATAATTTCTGCGTGCTGCTGCGTCGTGATGGGCACTCGCAGTTGGTCTACAAGCACGCCATCTCGACCATCATGCCCGGTCATCCCGTTCAGCTGTTCGAAGGCGCCGAGGACGCGCCGGCTGGGGAAAAGGTCTGATTGGAGCCGCGCCGCCGCGACACGCGCGCCCCCACCTTATCCTCCCCCGCGAGCGGGGGAGGGAAGGGAGGGGGTTTTGCAGGCTTGGCGACCGGCCGCGCGCTTGTGGTCGAGCCGGTGGTGCGGCGCGCGGCGGCGCGTGCGGCGCCATCGGATCGCGCGCCGGCGGCGCGCCTTGACGAGGCCGTCGGTCTCGCCCGCGCCATCGATCTCGACGTCGCACAGGCAGGCATCGTCATGCTCAGCGCGGTGCGGCCGGCGACGTATCTCGGCACCGGCAAGGTCGAGGAGATTGCCGGACTCGTCAAAACCCATGACGCCGGCATCGTGGTGATGGATTGTGCGCTGTCGCCGGTGCAGCAGCGCAATCTGGAAAGGGCTTGGGGCGCCAAGGTGATCGATCGCACTGGCCTCATTCTGGAGATTTTTGGCCGGCGTGCCCGCACCCGTGAAGGTGCGCTGCAGGTCGAGCACGCGCACCTGACCTATCAGAAGAGCCGCCTGGTCCGCTCCTGGACGCACCTTGAGCGCCAGCGCGGCGGCTTTGGCTTCCTCGGTGGCCCCGGCGAGACCCAGCTGGAAGCCGACCGCCGCATCATCGAAGAGCGGCTCGCCAAAATCGAAGGCGATCTCGCCAAGGTCAAGCGCACCCGCGAACTGCACCGCGAGAGCCGCCGCCGCGTGCCGTATCCGATCGCGGCCTTGGTCGGCTACACCAATGCCGGCAAATCGACGCTGTTCAACCGCATGACGCAGGCGCGGGTATTGTCCGCCGACATGCTGTTCGCGACGCTCGATCCGACGTTACGCGCGGTCGATCTGCTGCACGGCGCACGGATCATCCTCTCCGATACGGTCGGCTTTATTTCCGATCTGCCGACCATGCTGATCGCCGCCTTCCGCGCCACGCTGGAGGAGGTCATCGAGGCCGACGTCATCCTGCACGTGCGCGATGTCTCCCACGAAGACGCCGAAGCGCAGCTCCAAGACGTCGAGAATATTTTGCGACAGCTCGGCGTCGATCCGCATCGCGAGGCGTCCGGCAAGCCGGCGATGATCGAAGTGTGGAACAAGATCGACCGGCTCGATGCCGAACAGCGGGCGCGGCTCAGGAATCTCGCCGAACGCCGCCCTGCGGATCAGCGGCCGGTCTTGGTTTCAGCCATAACCGGGGAGGGGATCGACGCGCTCAATGCCGCGATCGAGGCGCGGCTCGCCGCCGGGCGCGTCCTGCTTGAACTCGTGCTCGATGCCGCCGACGGCGCGGGCGTCAGCTGGCTGCATCGCCACACCGAAGTGATCCACAAGGCGGTGGACGAACAATCCGGCCGTACCGTCATGACCGTGCGGGCCGATCCCGAAAAGGCTGGTGCGGTGCGTGCGAAATTCGCCGTGGCGCATGGCGAGTAGCGAACGGCGCGAACGGCGAATAGCAAATAGAGGGATGTGGACGTAACTGTTCGCTTTGCCCCATTCGCCACCCACTATTCGCTATTCGCCGCTGGTTACTTCCTGCGCCTTGGCCTCCTCCCACAGCGCATCCATTTCGGCGAGCGTGGCATGTTGCGGCGCCTTGCCTCGTGCCGATAATACCCGCTCAATTTCGCCGAAGCGGCGCTCGAATTTCTGATTGGTCGCCCGCAACAACGCCTCCGGATCGGCGTCGAGATGGCGCGCCAGATTGACCGCGGCGAACAATAAATCCCCGACCTCGGCCGGCGCATCCGCTTTACCGTCATCGAGCGCCGTCTCGATCTCGTCGGCCTCTTCGCGAATTTTACGTAAAACCGCGCGCGGATCATTCCAGTCGAAGCCGACCCTGCTGGCCTTGGCTTGCAGCTTTAGCGCGCGGGTCAGCGCGGGCAGGGCGACCGGCACACCGGCCAGTGCGCTTTCATGGGCCGGCTTACCGGCTGTGGCTTGGTCTTTCGCCCGGTTCTTGGCCTGCTTCTCCTGCGCCTTGATCTCCTCCCACAATCCTTTCACCGAATTGGGGTCCTTCGCCCTTTTGTCGCCGAACACATGCGGATGACGGCGGATGAGCTTGGTGGTGATCGCCTCGACCACGTCGCCAAAGTCAAAAGCGCTTTGCTCTTGCGCCATGCGGGCGTGGAATACGACCTGCAGCAGCAAGTCGCCGAGCTCGTCCTGGAGATCAGCCAGATCGTCGCGCGCGATGGCGTCGGCAACCTCGTAGGCCTCTTCGAGCGTGTAGGGCGCAATGGTCGCGAAATTCTGCTCGAGGTCCCACGGACAGCCGGTCTTGGGGGTGCGCAGCGCGGCCATGATCTCGATCAGCCGGCTGATGTCGCGCGAAGGGGTCATGATAAGTGGTTCCAGCTAAGAGCGCCGGAACCTATCAGACCGCCAAGGCGGCCGCGACTTGGCCGCGGCCGCCGCTGTTAATAAATGGCTCGGCAAGAACATTAATGGCCGGATTCGTCGGCCTTACGGCTTGCTTCGAACAGGAACCAAACGCGCCGCTCGGCCTGATCGATAAAATTTTCCAGAAGGCTCGCGGTCGCGACGTCCTCGTGCTCGTCGCACAGCTCATGGCACGCGCGCATCGCTTTGATGACCGTCTTGTTGTCGGCCATCAGCTCGCGGAGCATGTCGCCCGGCGCCACGTAGCTCTCATCGTTGTCCTCGATGCCTTGCAATTTAGCAATTTGGCCAATCGAGCGGATCGTGGTGCCGCCAATCTTGCGGGCGCGCTCGGCGATGTCATCGGTAAAGTCGACGATCTGCTCGCCTTGCTCGTCGAGCAACAGATGATAGTCGCGGAAGTGCGGGCCGCTGACGTGCCAGTGAAAGTTCTTGGTCTTGATGTAGAGCGCAAACGTAGTGGCCAGGATTTCGCTGAGCTTGGCCGAAATCTGCTTGACTGCATCTTCCGAAAGATCGGTCGGTGTATCGAGCGCGGCCTTGCGGCGCGTGTCGAGGGCTCGGACTTTGTTCACGGCGGTCACCTTTGCGGATTCAAATGTTGCAGATGTGACCTGACCGTCTCCCGCGCATTCGCGAGGCGCGGCCAGTATCTGACGGAACGCGATGGGGGACCCTCGGTTCCAGCCCAATTCCAGCCTGGCCACGACTAGCCGCAATTCGCATAAGACATATTATGGAATATGCCATAGAAACCAACGGAAACAGGCCATTTCCGCGATGGCTTCACGCAAGGCTCAGCGTCATTCCGTCGAAGCCCGGCTCGATATGCGGCGGTAATTGCTTGCACAGCACGTCGTAATCGAGGTCGGCGTGCAGATTGGTCAGGATCGCGCGCTTGGGCTTGAGCCGCTCGATCCAATCGAGCGCTTCGGCAAGTGACAAATGACTCGGATGCGGCCGATAGCGCAGCGCGTCCACGACCCAGACGTCAAGGCCGGTAAAGGCCGTGGCGGTCTCAGGCGGCATGCCGCTGAGGTCGCAGGAATAGCCGAACTTGCCGAAGCGAAAACCGAGCGAGGGAATGTCGCCGTGCTCCTGCAGTAGCGGCAGGACGTTAATTTCTCCGCCCTGCCCGGCGATCATGACGGTATGGTTGGCCTTCAAGGGATGCTCGGTCGCGATCGGTGGATATTCGCTGCCGGGCGGCAACTCAAAGCAGTAGCCGAACCGCGCGCGCATAACCGCGGCGGTCCGCTCATCCATGTACACGTCGAGCCGGCGGCGTTGCTTGATGAACAGCGAGCGCAAGTCGTCGATGCCGTGGGTATGGTCGGCGTGCTCGTGGCTGTAGAACACGCCATCGAGCCAATCGACCTTGGCGTCGAGAAGCTGTTCGCGCAGATCAGGCGGTGTGTCGATCAAAACGCGGGTGACGCCGCCGCTGCCATGTCGTTCGACCAGTAGCGATGTACGCCGGCGGCGGTTCTTCGGATTGTTCGGATCGCAGGCGCCCCAGCCGAGCGCCGGCCGCGGCACGCCGGCGGACGAGCCGCAGCCGAGAATGGTGAATTTCAGCGTCATGCGGCCGAGGGATGAGCGGGCCGATCTGCAAACGTGTGCGCGCCGGCCGGCCGCGGTACCTTGCCGAACAGGCGAAAGAAATTCTCGGATGTCTGGTGCGCGATTTCGTCAAACGACACGCCGCGGGTCTCGGCCAGGATTTTCGCGGTCTCGACGACGTAAGCCGGCTCATTGCGTTTGCCGCGAAATGGCAGCGGTGCGAGATACGGCGCGTCGGTCTCGATCAGAATCCGATCGGCCGGCAATTCGGCAGCAATGGCGCGCAGCGCAGTCGAATTCTTGAAGGTCAGGATGCCGGTGAACGAGATCGAGAGCCCGAGCGTGATGGCGCGGCGGGCAAGGTCGGCGCCGCCGGTGAAGCAATGCAGGACGGCAGGGAAGGCGCCCTGCCCGGTTTCTTCCTCGAGAATCCTCGCCGTATCGGCGTCGGCCTCGCGCGAATGGATGACCAGCGGCAGGCCGGTCTCGCGTGCCGCCCCAATGTGGGTGCGAAAGCCGCGCTCCTGGGCGTCGCGCGGACTGCGGTCGTAGCGGTAGTCGAGCCCAGCTTCGCCCAGCGCCACGACTTTTGGATGCTCTGTGCGGGCGATCAGATCAGCGGCCGTGATGTCCAATTCCTCGTGCGCGTAATGCGGATGCGTGCCGACCGAGCAATAAACCTCGGGAAAGCGTTCGGCGATCGCCAGCACGCCGGCGAACCGTCGCACCCGCGTCGAGATCGTGACCATGCGTGCAATGCCTGCGGCGCGGGCGCGCGCAACCACGTCGTCGAGCTCGCTGGCGAAATCCGGAAAATCGAGATGGCAATGGCTGTCGATCAGCATCGTCATTGCGCGGCCGGTGCCTCAGCCTCGACATAGCGCGGGAATACCGGCGTCGGCGCCGGAAGCTTGGCGCTGGCAGCGATGCGATGCTTGCCGCCGAGGAACGAAAACGTTCGTTCAATCGCGGGCACCGCCAGAAGATCGAGCAGCTTTTCCGCCGATGCCGGAACGAACGGTTGCGCCAGGATGGCGATCTGCCGCAACACCTCGGCGGTAACATAAAGCACCGTGCCCTGCCGCGCCGGATCGGTCTTGGCTAGCGCCCAGGGCGCCGCGCCGGCGAAATAGCGATTGGCGTCGGCGACCACGGCCCACACCGCATTGAGCACCTGGTGCAGTTGCTGGGTCGCCATGACGTCGCGCGCCTTGCCGATCATGGCGTCGGCGGCATCAAGGATCGCCTGATCGGCGGCGCTGAAGGCCGAAGGCTTCGGCAGTACGCCATCGCGCTGGCGCGAGATCATCGACAGCGAACGCTGCGCCAGATTGCCCAGATCGTTGGCGAGATCGGCGTTGATGCGATTGATGATGGCTTCGTGGCTGTAATTGCCGTCCTGCCCGAACGGCACCTCGCGCAGAAAGAAATAGCGCAGCGGATCGGCGCCATAGGCCTTCACCAGATCGAACGGATCGATGACGTTGCCGACCGACTTCGACATTTTCTCCCCGCGGTTGAAGAGAAACCCGTGGGAGAAAATACGCCGCGGCACGGCGACACCGGCCGACATCAGGAAAGCCGGCCAGTACACCGCGTGAAAGCGCACGATGTCCTTGCCGATCACATGCAGATTGGCCGGCCAGTAGCGGCGAAACATCTCGCTGTCTGTGTCCGGGTAGCCGACAGCGGTGATGTAGTTGGTCAGCGCATCGACCCACACATACATCACATGCTTGGGGTCGCCCGGCACCGGCACGCCCCAGTCGAAGGTGGTGCGCGAGATCGACAGATCCTGCAGGCCGCCTTTGACGAAGCTTGTGACCTCGTTCAGCCGCTCACGCGGCAGCACGTAATTCGGATCACTCGCATAGAGCGCCAGCAGCTTGTCCTGATAGGCGGAGAGCCGAAAGAAGTAGCTCTCCTCCTCGACCCAATCGACCGGCGTGCCCTGCGGACCGACCCGCTGCCCCTGGTCGTCGATCCTGGTCTCGCTTTCGTCGTAATAGGCTTCGTCACGCACCGAGTACCAACCCGAATATTTGTCGAGATAAATGTCGCCGGCCGCCTGCATCGCTTCCCAGATCGCAGCAGAGGCGCGGTAATGACGCGGCTCGGTGGTGCGGATGAATTCGTCGTTCGAGCAATTGAGCAATTTCACCATCGCCCGGAAGCGCGGCACATTGCGCTCGACCAGTTCGCGGGGCGTGATCTTCTCCTTGGCGGCTGTCTGCAGCATCTTGCTGCCGTGCTCGTCGGTGCCGGTGAGAAAGAATACGTCATAGCCATCGAGCCGCATGAAACGCGCGATCGCGTCGGTCGCGATCGCTTCATAGGCGTGCCCGATGTGCGGATTGCCGTTCGGATAGGCGATCGCGGTGGTGACGTAATAGGGCTTCGGCCCAGACTCTTTCCCCTCGCGCTTTGCCGCCGTTGGCGCTGCACTTTTTTTAGCCGCCTCTTTGGGAGGCGTGTCCTTGGGGAGTCCCGCTTTGCGCTCCAATATCTCGGCGACAGGCTTTTTGGCGGCTGTCCTCTTGCGAGGCCATGGCGTCACCCTTTTGGGCGCCGTTTTCTTGAGGGCCGTCCCTTTTGTTGCCGCCCTTTTGCGTGCAGCTTTCTTGGAAGCCGTCTTCTTTGGTGTCGCCCTTTTGGGCGCCGGCTTCTCGGAAGCCGTCTTTCTTCGCGCCGCCCTTTTGCGTGCCGCTTTCTTGGAAGCGGGCTTCTTGCGACTATTCACGTTGCGGCGCCTTGCTTTGGTTGCGGGCGTCGCCTTGGATTTCTTGCTGGTCTTTTTGCGCTTGCGCTTGGTGGCCATGTCGGTGAAGATTTTTAACAGCGATCCAAGTTTCTAATTTGACGTAGAGACGTTGAAGGCCGGCACTGAGGGCGCGAAGAGGGCGCTTCGCGCCTTTTGCCCGGCCAATGATGGCGCATAGGTATCAACCGCGCGTGGCCTCGGCAAGCAAGCCGAACACGCTGAACACAAAAGGTTTTCGCTCCAAATTGTAGGTTTCGGCGTCGCGCGCCGCGACGTTGATCCGCTCCCACGTTTCCGCCAGACGCTCAAGCTGACCGAGCGCGCCGGCATCCTTGGTCTTGCGATCGAGCCATCGCGACAGCCAGCCATTGACGGTATCGACAAAAGCGCTGAGCGGGCGCGGGTCGGTGCCGGCCAACGCATCACCAAGCGCATGCAGCGTGTTGGTGTTGAGCGCCGGCAGTCGGTCGAGCTCGTCGAGCGTGCGCTGGCGGAGCTTGAGCGCATCCTGGTCGAGGAATGCCACGGCGCGCGCCACGCTGCCGTCGGCCGCGGCCGCCGCCGCCTGGACATGGGGATCGTCGACGGTTGAACCCACGGAAGCCGCCAGCGCGCTGGCGACGTCGGCCTGCGTCAACGGCCGCATCGGCAAGACGGCGCAGCGTGAGCGCAGTGTTGGCAGCACCTTCGATGCCGCGTGGCAAACCAAGATCAGCAGCGCGCGCTCCGGCGGTTCCTCGAGCACCTTAAGGAGCGCATTGGCGCCGGCGCGGTTGAGCTCGTCGACCGCGTCGACGATCGCGACCCGCCAGCCGCCCTCGCCTGCGGTCGCGCCGAAAAACGACACCGTGCGGCGGACGTCCTCGACGGCGATCTGCTGCCGCAGCACGCCTTTTTCGTTGAGCGTGCGCTCAAGGACCAGAAGATCGCCATGCCCTTGTGCGGCCACGCGGCGCGCCACCGGGTGCTCGCGGTCGACCGCGAGCGACGTCGCGGCTGCGACCGTTGGCGCCACCGGGTCCGGATGCGCGAGCACAAAACGCGCCATGCGGTAGGCAAGCGTCGCCTTGCCGATGCCTTTCTGGCCGATCAGCATGAAAGCGTGCGGCACGCGCCCGCCGCGATAGGCGGCAAGGAGCGCCGTCTCGGTGGCCGCATGGCCGAACAGCTTGTCGGTCAGGCGCGGCGGCGGTGCTTCGTCGAAGTCTTGCTCGGCTTCCCTCACGAGGCTGCGTCCGCGAAGCTCAGCGGCGCCAAAGCCGGCTGCAGGCGAGAGCTCACGGCCTGCCAGATGCGCTTGGCCACCATTTTCTTCGGCGCGCTGGCATCGACGATCACGCAGCGGTCCGGTTCGGCCGCGGCCAGCATGAGATAGGCGTGGCGCAACTGCTCATGAAAGTCGAGTTGCTCCGCCTCGAACCGATCGGGATTCGCGCCGCCGCGCCGGCCGGCCGCGCGACGCAGTCCGACGTCGGCGGGAACGTCGAGCACGAAGGTCAGGTCTGGCCGCAGATCGCCGACCGAGACGCGCTCCAGCGCTTTGATGAAGCGATGGTCGACTTCGCCGAGCACGCCCTGATACACGCGCGTGGAATCGGCAAAGCGGTCCGAGATCACCCATTTGCCGGCATCGAGCGCCGGTCGGATGGTGCATTGGATATGGTCGTCGCGGGCGGCGGCGAACAGGATCGCCTCGGCCTCCGGACCGAGCGGCTTGGCGGCGCCGGAGAGCAGAACATGGCGCATGATTTCCGCACCGGGTGAACCACCTGGCTCGCGGGTGAGTTTGACAGCGATGCCGTGCGACTCGAGGCGCGACGCCAGCGTGGCGGCTTGCGTCGATTTGCCGGTGCCCTCCCCACCTTCGAAGGTGATGAACTTTCCCTTCATTGCATTGGTCCGATGACGGCTGGTCCCAAAAGCCGCGTCAAGGTCAAACTACCAGATGGTGGACGCCCGAAAAACGCAATTGGTTTCAAACCATTATGGCTCTTTATTCAGAGGTCGCGCAAAGCAGCGAACATGCGGGCGACCCCCGATATCTAGGCGGGGATTGCGGCGCTGCCGCGGCGTGGGCGCCTCCCGCGGCCACAGGAGAAGGCTAACGCCCTCATAGCCGATTCACGCCGGCTCGAAACAGCCCGATCACGAGCTCGGTCGCCGCATCCATTGCCCGACCCGACATGCTTCCCTTGCCGATGTCGTCCGCGGCTTGCAGCGGCACTTCGAGCGCCAGGTTCTCGGCGCGCCAAACCTTGAGCTTGCCGATGCTCTGGCCTCTCGTGATCGGAGCGGGGACCGGCCCGTTATAGACGATCCGCGCCACCAGCCGCTCGCTGCCATTGCGTGGCATCATCACCCGGACGGTGCCCGGCCCGACCAGCGGCACGTAGCTGCGTTCGCCGCCAAACACCTTGGCCTCGCCGATCGTCTGCCCCTCGGCAAACAACACGCGCGCCTCGAAACCATGGAAGCCCCAGTCGAGCATTTTTCGCGCCTCATCGGCGCGTTCCTTTTCCGAGCCGGCGCCGGTGACGACGACAATCAGCCGCAGCTCATCCTGGACCGCCGAACCGACCAGATTGAAGCCGGCCTCCGACGTCTCGCCGGTCTTGAGCCCGTCGGCGCCGATCCCCATCGCCAGGAGCGGATTGCGGTTTTGCTGGCGGATCTTGTTCCAGGTGAATTCGCGCTCCGAGAAGTACGGATAGAATTCCGGATAGGTCCGCATGATGTGGCGTGCGAGGTACGCCATTTCCCGCGGCGTGACGCGCAAGTTGGGATCGGAATAGCCGGTAGCGTTGGTGAAGGTCGATTTTTCCAGGCCGATCTCGCGCGCCCGCTGCGTCAGTTTGGCGCCGAATTCGGCCTCGTTGCCGCCGAGCGCCTCGGCAATGGCAATGCAGGCGTCGTTTGCCGAATCGACAATGATGCCGTGAAGCAGGTCGTCCAGTTTTACCCGGCTGTGGATGGCGGCGAACATGGTCGAGCCGTGCGAGGGCGCCCCACCCTTGCGCCAAGCGTTCTCGCTGATGACGTATTCGTCGTCGAGCTTGATGCGGCCTTGCTTGATTTCGTTGAACACGTATTCGAGTGTCATCAGCTTGGCGAGGCTTGCCGGGGCGACGAGCTGCTCACCGTTCTTTTCGAACAGAACGCTGTCGCTCTCGGGATCGAGCAGCAGAGCCGCCGGCAGGTTGGTCTGGAACGTCTCGTCCTTGCGGACTGTCATGTTCGAGGCGGCATGACCGGCGGCCAAGGTGGCGATCAGCAATCCGGCGGCGGCCGCATAAGCCGGCCAATGCGGCCACAGGCCCTGACGATGCCGGATGTGCAACAAAGCCTCCACTGCGTGCGCTGCACGGCGGATCCGCCGTCACGCCCGCCTGCCGCATGCATAGAACATGATCCAGAAAAGTGGAAACCGGGAGAAGAGATCGCGCGCTACCAAACAGCGCAGGCGAGTTTAGTAGAGCCCACGCCCGTTGAGGTATTGGTCGGTGCCGTCCCGGCCGCTCGGGCCTTCGGCGTAGGACAAGGGCCGCGTTGGAGCGGTCTCGGCGTCGCTGGCCGAGGCGCTGGCAAAGTGGGTATTGCGCAGGATCGAGGCGGTCGATCCTGCCGGCACAATCCGGGTTGCCGCGAGTTTGACGCTGCCCGGGGCCGGCGCGGGTTCGTCCTGCCGCAGCGTCGCCGCTAGGAGGCGATCGTCAGAGCCGTCAAGCGGCGCGCGCCCGACATATTCGACCTTCACCCAGGCGGTGCCGTTGGCGCGGAAGCCCAGGAGATCGGCGGCGCGGGTCGAGACGTCGATGATGCGGTTGCCGTGATACGGCCCGCGGTCGTTGATGCGCACGATCAGCGAGCGGCCGTTGGAAAGATTGGTCACCCGCGCATAGCTTGGCAGCGGCAGCGTCGGGTGCGCGGCGGTAATGCCGTTGCGGTCGAAAATCTCGCGGTTCGCGGTCAGGCGGCCATGGAAGTCGTCGCCATACCAGGAAGCGAGCCCGGAGGCCTGATAGTTCGGATTGTCCTCGGGCACGTAGGTGCGCCCGGCGACCGTGTATGGCGGGCCGACGTGATACTGGCCGCCGCCTTTCGGCACCGCGTCGCCGTCGGCGACGACGCGCGGACTTGGCGAGACGCCGTAGCGCGGGTCGACGTTGCTGCTGGAGCAATTGGCAAGAGCCATGCAGAGCAACGCGCAGGCGCCGATTGGCGCAAAACGTCCCGCTGTCGCGCTGTGTCGACCCCGCATCGTCCCCGATCCCGTCTGCTAGGTATCAAACTGGAGCGTGGTTAGATTGTGGCAAAAGATGCGCGGCGGAACTTCGATAGTGAATGGAGCGTTGCGGTTGGCCTTTGCTTCAAGGCCAACCGCATCGCCACTCTGGCTTTTTGAGATGAGGGCTGTGCCCTGCCCGCTTAGCGGGGCAGAGGCTCGTCGCGATCAGATGATCGGCACGCCCGAATAGAGAAGGACCAGTAAGAGAACGAGACCGCCCATGAAGGTCCCGAACACAACGCGTACGATGGTCTCCCAGGTTGCTTGACGCCGTTCCTGAAAGTACTCGACCAAGTTCATAGCAATTGCTGTCATCGGCAGTAATGCCCTTCTTCTGACCTATCTATCTCGATTTTCTGGAGGATTTGGCCGGCACAATGGCTCGGCTAGGGGCCACAAAGCATGTATCGGCTAAAATGTCCACCCGCCTGTTGAGGTAAATTTTCCCATGCCGGCCGCCGCTATTGAGGCGGTTTTTGTGGCCGAAATGGGCTCCGAAATCGTGAGTTTCGGCGGCCATTCTGCGTCCCAAAACTGTAAGCGGCTGATGCCTGCGCGAGCCGGGTTTTCCGCGCTCGTCGCGGCCGCGCGCCAGGCGGTCCCCGCACGGGCGCGCCCGCGCAATTGGCGACTAACGCGGCGGCAGCCGCTCGAAGGACGGCAGGCCGTCGGGGATGTGATGGAAAGCTTGCTTGTCGACGGTGAAGATCGCCATCTGCGGACTGCCGAAGACGCTTGGATCGTCAAGCGTGCCGGCTTTCAGAATCACGGCGGGTAGGCCGGGGCGCCGGGTTATGAGGTGCGTGCCGCATTCGCCGCAAAATTCCCGCGTCACCGCGTTTTCAAGGTCGCGGCGGGAGAACTGTTTGGGCTTGCCTTTGGTGTAGCTGAAACCCGCAGGCGGCATCAGCAGAAACATGTTCGGCGCGCCGCCGCTGATGTACTGGCATTCGCGGCAATGACATTGCGCTTTGAACATCGGCTCGCCTTCAGCCGCGTAACGCACCTCGCCGCAATAGCATCCGCCTTCGAGCTTCATGGCATTCACTTCGCTGAACCGTCGCACCAAAGTCCCTTATCAGGGATAATACATGCATCCTGCCTTGTCGGCCCGGCCGTATCGCGGCAATTGGCCAAGGCCTGGCTTTTGGCTTCGCCGCCGGCTTCCGCCATTGCCCAGCCAAATCCGGGCGTACCGTTTTCCGGATCGAGCGCTTCCGCGACGCACTGGTTTTGAAAGGTGGCGACAATCTTGCACAAATCCCTCGCCGTCTGGGATCCGTTCGATTTGCAGCCGGCGAGCGCGCTGGTTTTTGCCTCTTCCGATGTACGCGCATCGACTTGGGTAAAAATGGACACACCCTCCTTGGTCACGTCGGACGGCAGTCCAAGCGCGACGGCACCCGCCGCCATGCTGGGGCAGGCGCATGCCATCGTCGCCATGGACATCACCCCACCAACGAGGACCGCGGACTTCATTGGCATGCCTCCCCCAGGCCCAGGAGACGAAAGCTGTCAAAGCGCACGATACAGAATCTTCCGCGGAGGGGAAGCCGTCGTTGGCTATTGCATGATGAGCTAATAAACGAGCGCGCAGCGGACGATCAGTTCGTTATCGGTCAAGGCACGTAGCGTGTCGCTCAAGGTGCCGGCGCCCCACCAGATATCACCGGCACGGCGCACGCGAGCTGTGCACGATGCGGACGCTTCTCACAATTGACCCACACCCACGCACGGGTGGTGCGTGAGGCTCGGCGCCGGGCGCCCCTGGTTCAGCGAGTTGGTCCCTTCGAGGCGCTCCATCGTCTCTGCTGCGCCGCGCCTTCGTCCTGCTGCATCTTTTCGAGGATGACATAGTAATTCTTTACATACTCGTCCGGGCTTGCATTTGCTTTGCTGCACAAACCTGTCGCCATAACCGCGGCGGCGATCTTGTCTCCATCGGTCATTTCTGATCTCCGGCTGATGTACTGTCGCCATGACGTAGGCCGCAAAGCCGTGGCAGAGCAAGCCAGATCGCGGCCAACAATTAAAATAGACAAAGCTGCCCAGGGCCTTGTATTACGAAATTCAAGCGCCAGCTTTAAGCTGTACCTGAGAAATAGTTTTCAAGTATTCATGAAAGGTAATTATTATGACCAATGTTCCAGGTTCCGCTTCCGGCGACCAGAAGCCCAATACGCCGGCTAACCCGCAACAGAACCAGACCAATCCGCCGAAGCCTGCTGACAAGCCGGCCGAACAACAGAAGTAAGCCCTTCGCGATTCGCTTTGTTTGGAAGGCCCGGTCAAGCACCGGGCCTTTTTAATTTCGGCTTGGATTCGCGATGAAGCCGTCAAGCGTCCATTTATCGCGCGTGGCGTTGCGCGGTCTGCGACAACACTGGCTCGGTCTGCGAGAATCATCCCGCTGCTCCTGGCGCGGCAACAGCCAGCGGGCCGACGCCTGCGACCGTGGCGTTCGTCAGCTGTGCACCATGCTCGCTGGCAGCCTGACAGACGATGGGCGAATAGGCATTGCGATGCTGCACGGCGGATGCATTTCAGAAGCCAGCGCGACGCAACAATTCGCAGCCTGGGGGCGAGATTTCACGAATTGCACGGGTCCATGAATAATGTTAACGTCTAACAAGGGAGACGCTTCCCTCTAACAAACATTCTACAAAAAAATAACGCGCGCTCCCGCCACAACAAATCTATGGGGAACGCCATGACGGAATTGCTCGCGCTATCAGTAAGTGTCGCCGTACTCGGCGGTATTTGGGCCTTCATCGCGCTAGGGCCTCTGGCCGGCTTCGCTCTCGTTTGGGCCGGGTTCATCGGAGCGGGCTGCTTCTTTGCCGCCGGCGGTGATACCAAAGCGCTCAGCAAGACGATCGTCGGCATGATCTACGGCGCCATCATTGCCTGGATCGCGCTTCTGATCATCGCCAAAGTTCCGGTGCCTGCGTTGGGAACAGTTTGGCCGGCGATCGTCGTTGGAGTGACGGTCTTCTTTCTCGTGATCGTCGCCTCCGCCGATCTGCTCTCCTGCGTCCCAGCCAATGTCTATGGGTATGCCGCGGTGGTGGGTTACACGTTGTCGACGGGCAAACTGGATGCGCTGACGGCCGCGGACAACTCAAATCCATTGTTTCTCGTCGTCGTCTCCTCCATCCTGGGCGCTGTGCTCGGGTACCTCATGGGGCAGCTTGCTGGCGTACTGAAGCCCAAGGCGGCGAAATAGCCCACCGATTTTGGTTGGCCTGCTCCGATTTTCCGCCGGAGCGTCGATGGGTTTGGCGGCGTTGCTGAAGGCTGCGCTTCCCGCCGTGGCTTGGCGGGAAGCGTAGGCAGCTGCGGTTATCCACAGGCAACACATGCTTGCAGGGTTCTTCTCGGAACGGAACGGCGGCGGCCGGATTTGTTCAGAAGCCGCCCCGGGTGCCGTATCATATGCCCGACAACGAGAACGACCTTCGCCGTGCCGAGGAAATTGTCGCCGAGGCGCAGCGCTTTGTGCACGAACAAAAGGGTAAGATCATTCGCTTGAAGACTGCAGGCCGGGATACGTGCGACGCCGAAAAAACACTTCAGTTGTTCCAGTCAAACCTGAAGGTCTTTGAGGACCACCGGGACGCGCTCCAGCGAACGTGACAATGACGGGGTTCGGGCCTCCGGACGGAGGTTAGTCCACCCCGACCCTCGTCGGCCTAGGTTCGAACGGTCACTTTGCCCCCGCGTGCAGCCACGCCAAGCGCACGACGCATGAAGAAGGCGGACGTATCGAGCGCGGCGGGAATCAACGAATTCACTGCTGGCAGTCTCAGAGGGTGATGGTCAACGGGTCACGTCAGCGGCCTGTTGCCCTTGCGTTCATACTCTAGCAGCAGCTATGTGATTGAAATCCCTCATGTGGAAGGGTGGCCGAGTGGTTTAAGGCACCGGTCTTGAAAACCGGCAGGCGGGCAACCGTCTCGTGGGTTCGAATCCCACCCCTTCCGCCAGAATTTTAATTCGTTGTCATTCGTCGACATTCGCTAACAATCGCTAAGGCAATATATAACCTCCATTTTCAGCTTATCTGACCTCTTTACATATTCGCCATCCTTCGTCACAATCCGCAGAGATACTGTGGGTACAGTTGTGGGTTTGAGATGGCGCGGACAACGGGTCGACTTACGGCACTCAGGGTGGAAAGGGCAAAGCAGGCCGGCATGTATGCCGATGGCGGCGGGCTTTATTTGCAGGTGAGCGACAACGGCGCTTCCTGGATCTATCGCTACATGATTGCCGGACGCTCGCGGGAGATGGGCTTAGGACCGCTCGCGCTCTATGGGCTCGCAGAAGCGCGCGCGAAGGCGCTAGACGCCCGGAAACTTCGCCACGAAGGGATAGACCCTATCGAGGCGCGGCGCGCGGAGCGCGCGGAAGCTCGGTTAGATGCAGCCAAGGCTATGACGTTCAATCAGTGCGCCGACGCTTATATCAAGGCCCACCGGGCGGGCTGGCGCAATGACAAACATGCCGGCCAATGGGAAGCGACGCTTAAGACTTACGCTGCGCCCGTGATTGGTTCGCTACCCGTGCAATCGATCGACACGGGCTTTGTGATGAAGGTGATCGAACCGCTCTGGACGACAAAGCCAGAGACGGCGAGTTGCTTGCGCGGCCGTATCCAGGCGGTTTTGGATTGGGCAGCGGCGCGCAACTATCGCTCGGGCGAGAACCCAGCCCGTTGGCGTGGGCACCTCGACAAGCTCCTACCCGAACGTTCCAAGGTCCGCAAAGTCAAACATCATGCGGCTCTGCCCTATGCAGAGCTTCCGAACTTTCTGGTCACATTACGCGAGCAGAAAGGTGTTGCTGCGCATGCGCTCGAATTCACGATCTTGACCGCTGCCAGGACCGGCGAAAGCATCGGTTCGACGTGGGGCGAAATCAATTGGACAGAGAAGCTTTGGACCATTCGCGGCACGCGGATGAAAGGCGGCAGAGAACACCGCGTGCCACTCTGCCACCGCGCGCTAACGATCCTCATGGAATTGAAACCGACGGACCTCCCGAATGCTGCTGAGCAATTCATTTTTTCCGGCGGCAAGCCCGGCCGGCCGCTGAGCAACATGGCGTTCATGATGCTGTTGCGGCGGATGGACCGCGGGGATCTCACCGTCCATGGCTTCCGTTCCACCTTCCGCGACTGGGCAGCCGAACGAACGAGTTTCCCGAGCGAAGTTGCAGAAATGGCGCTTGCCCACGTAGTCGGCAACAAGGTCGAAGCAGCCTATCGACGCGGTGACCTGTTCGAGAGGCGCCGCCGCATCATGGCGGAGTGGGCGAAGTTCTGTGATAAGCCCAAGCTAGGCCTCCAGCGCGAGGTCGTCCCATTCCGCAAAAAGGGATAAAATCGATTTAGGCGGAGCACCTAAACCGCCGGCTCCGCACCGCGCTGCCCGTTGCTTTTGCGGAGCATCAGGCGGAGGCGCAGATGGCAAGCGAGACACCCCGGCATCTTGCAGAGCAAGAGGAATGAGCCGAGCAACTGATCACCGCTCATTCTTTGATATTGCATGGGCGTGGTCAGCCGTCACCGGGGAGCCGTCCTCAATGATGATGGACGCACTCGTCGGGAGCTTTTGGCGCGGCGAATTTGAGCCCGATGGAGAGTTGAGGCTATTCGCACTGATACAACCTGATTTACCGTCCGCGGAACGGCGGCCAGGCAACTACGCGAATACGGAGAATGGCCTCACTGTAAAGATCGGGAATGACGACAAGGCCTATGTCACGGCTGAGAGGAAACAGCACTGGCTGCTGAGACGCCAATTGGCGGACGTTCTCTGCGGAATGCCGGAATATTGTCCGTGGCCCTGGGACGGCAGCGATGAAGGCCTTGTCGGGTTATCGACCATTTCATTTGAAGTATGGCCCATCAGAATGCGCGATGAACGTTATGCGCAGTGGCACATTCAACGCGAACATTTCGCCGAATGGTACCGTGCATCGACCTTATCCACGATGGTAAGTAGTATTGAACAATTTTGGTCCGAAGCACCACCCGCCGTAGTGCCCGACGCAAAATCCGCAGAGCTCGCCAAGCCACACTCAGCGTCGCATACACTTGCATTGAAGTCGGCACCGAACCTGGAGATCCGTGCGGCGATCAAGGCTGCTTATGATGCCGCAAACGCTGCGGGAGGGAAGCCGCCGAATATCAAAGAGTTGCCAGCCGCAGTGCAGCTTCGGTTGAAAGAAAAGGGCTATCACGCCAGCGCTCGGTCGATCCAAAAAGTCGGAGAGGCACCCGAATTCAAGCGCCGCCGTCGGCAACCCGGAAAGACAATAACCAGCGAACATCGAGTGCAGAAGAAGTAGACTCCACAGGAGATTTCTAGCTTTCTCACGGTGCGAAATCTGGAAATCTGGCGCCTCCAACGCCTTCCGCAGTAAACCGCCCGCATTTGTGGTCGTCTCAGATGCGAGGCTACATGAGCATTCCCGGTACCGCGCTCGGCGATGACGAGCGGCTAGTTGTGAGCCCGCGGCGTGCAAGGCATATGCTCGATTGCGGCAATACCCGACTCTACGAGCTGCTCAAAAACAAAGAACTCGAATCATATGTAGACGGTCGGTCACGCAAGATCGTTTCCGCCTCGATCCACCGCTACATCGCGCAGAGGCTTAAGGAAGCCGAAAACACGGCGCCATCTGCGCCGGTCGCCCCCGCAGGGTGTGGCAGCCGCCCAGCTAACGTTCGCTTTAGCAAGAGCGCAGCGCGATGATTATCGCTGATATCTGCCACGCTCTCGACGTTGCACTCATACTCGCGTCTGAAGGGCGCCATTGCTTTCCCTGTGCCTCAAGCAAGCGGCCGACCACACCGCACGGATTTCTCGATGCGTCTGCAGATCCATTGGCGCTCCGAGGGTTGTGGGTGAGATATGCCGGCCCCCTGGTCGGCGTAAGAACTGGCCACTCCTCCGGCATCGACGTTCTTGACCTCGATCGCAAGCATTGTGGGGCGATGGTGTGGTGGGCCTCCCACCGCGACCGCCTGCCAGTAACGCGCGTGCATCGTACCCGCTCTGGCGGGCTCCATCTTGTCTTTCAGCACGCCCCCGATATCCGGTGTTCGGCCGCTCGGATCGCACGGGGAATCGATGTCCGTGGGGACGGCGGCTATATCATTTGGTGGCCTGCCACCGACCTTCCGGTGCTTTGCGATGCGCCGTTCGCCCCATGGCCGGAGTGGTTGTCTGCTCAGCTATTTCCATCACAACGAACCGTGGCCCCACGCATTACGGTACCAGACAGCCACGCTATAGCGCGCATGGTGCAGTTGATCGCGAGCTCACGGCTCGGCGAGCGCAACAACCTCACTTACTGGGCCGCGTGCCGCGCCGGCGAAATGGTGGCCTCGGGCCTGCTCGAAGCTAATGCTGCAGTGGCGATAATCGCGGAAGCAGCGACGCGAGCAGGCCTGCCCCGCGCTGAAGCCGAGGATACGGCGTGGAGCGGCATTCGTAAGACCGGGGGCGTTGCTCATGACTGTCGCTGAGATTGTTGATCTCGCGCTCCAAAAGCCGGAGCTCGTCATCCATGGTGATAACTTACCAGCAACCGCAGAAGCGTTGCGTGATTTACTCGCGGCATCAGGAAAGTTGTTTGACCGTGGCCTGCCTGTGCGCATCATCCGGTCCGCGGACAATAGTTCGCCCTCAGTGATACCTTTGACGAAGCACAACGTAGTCATCGAGGCGCATCGGCTTTGTCAGCCGATGAAGTTCAACTCGAAGGGTGAGTGCGTCCGAGTGACGTTATTCGATCGCATAGCACAGATGTATCTCGACATGTCAGGTGAGTGGGAATTGCCGCCGCTCGCTGGCATAACTAGCGCACCATTGCTGTCTGCCGATGGCAGTGTTCGCTCCGCCGACGGTTATGATCCCACTACCGCACTGTGGTGCTGCGCCATTCCCACGTTAAGACTGTCGTTACGCCCATCTCGCGCGGATGCCGAAGCGGCACTCTGGCTTCTACGACAGGCATTCCAATCGTTTCCGTTTGGTGATGCGCCACGGCGATGGGATGTCTCGCTTGGAGTTGAGGTGGTCGACATCTCGCAGCCGCCGGAACGGGACGAGAGTTCTTTCCTCGTCGCCATCCTCACCGCCGTTTGTCGCCCAAGCCTATGGCTCGCACCGGGAATGCTTGTAACGGCGGCGGCCGTTTCGGGAGCCGGCAGCGGCAAGGGCCTATTGGTGCGCGCGATCTGCGCGATCGCGTTTGGCGTACGGCCGCGCGCGTTCACTGCGGGCAGTGAACGACAAGAACTCGACAAGCGGCTCGCGGCGGAACTGATTGAGGCTCAGCCCGTCCTTTTCCTAGACAATGCAAATGGGATGGCGCTGCGCTCAGATACGCTTGCATCCGTGCTCACTGAACGGCCGGCCAGGGTACGCTTGCTCGGCCAGACACGTATGGTCCCGTTGAATAGTACCGCATTCGTTGCCATTACCGGCAACGGTCTGACCGTTACCGAAGACCTCGCGCGTCGTTTCATTTCGTGCGAACTCGACGCGCACTGCGAGGACCCGGAGCAACGTCCCTTCCCCACGGGATTTCTTGACCAAGTCGAACGGCGCCGCGCTGAACTCTTGGCCGCGGTGCTAACGATCTGGCGGTGGGGTCGCCTGAACACGACGGCATTGAAACGCGGTAAGCCTCTTGGCAGTTTTGAGCGCTGGGCAGAATGGTGCCGCGATCCACTTGTGGCTCTCGGATGTCGCGATCCTGTAGAACGCATCGAGTCGCTCAAAGCCAACGATCCACGTCGTCAGCGCATCGCCGATCTCTTTCGCACATGGTGGGAGGAGCACGGCGCAACGCCGGTAAAGGTTGCCGAACTCGCCGAGTCGGTGAAGGCCATCGCCGATCCACAGGGACGCGGACGGCAATATCTCGCAACGTGGCTTTCCGGACTCGCTGGCACTCACGCCGCCGGATTTGTACTCACGCGGCAGGAACCTGCCGGCAAGTGGGCTGCGTCAACCTACTCGCTCACTACCGCCGAGGCGGCCAGCCCCACGGACCATAGGACCCATAGGACAGATGGTCCGAAAAGCGCAGGGCCTGGTGCACCCGTGAACCCTATGGGTCCTATGCCCGATGCCCTCGATAAAGACGCGGTGCCGCCCGGTGAAGAGGCTGAAATATGAGTGCCGCCCACGATGTTCTGGCCGACCTCGACCTGATCGGAGCAAGGCTACGCGCGGCGGGTAACCGGCTGATCCTACGCGCCGGACCGACGGCGATCCCTGCCGCCCTGGTCCGCCGTGTCCGCGAGGCAAAGGCCGATCTTTTGGCGGCCATCGCAGGCTGTACGGATCGCACCGCGCTCCGGAGCGATGAAAATAGCACGCACTGCGGAGATTCACCCCGTTATCAAACCAAGGATCGGACATTCGATTCGTTTGATTCTTTCGTCGTCGAGTGGCTGAACCTGCATCCCGCTCCATCCGCGCCGGGCCGCTGCGCATGGTGTGGCTTGCCCGAGACGCCAAGCGCTGTAGTCCTACCCTTCGGGACCGAGCCGGGAACGCATGCGTGGCTTCACGCTGAATGCTGGCCCGCTTGGCATCAGGCGCGAAGGGCCGACGCCGTTGCAACGTTGCGCGCAACCGGTCCGACGCTTGACGGTGCGCTCTCACACAACCATGACCGATAGCATTCCTCAGCCCTCCCACGCGGCTGAACGCATGCGCCGCCACCGACAAAGGCGACGCGATGGCCTTCGTTGTTTGACGATCGCGTTACGCGAAACGGAAGTCACAGAGCTAATCAAAAGGGGTCTGATGAAAGCTGACGCGCGTCACGACGTTCACGCTATCCGGAATGCCCTTCACCGGCACCTAGATGAGAGCTTAGGTGCATGAAGGGGTCCTCTGGTCTCGCGGTCCATTTCCTTCCTCCAAAATACTCCGGAAATATCGTATCCATCCGCAAGCTCTACTGAACAATCATTGTTTTCCGGACTGAAAATATCATGGGACGACCGAAAGGCGCCAAAAATCGCCGCACGTTGCTTCGCGAGGCTGAGGCGAAAGCCGGGAAACTGCGTGATCCGAGCGAAATCTTTGACACGCTTTATATGATCGAGGTGGCGGCATCCTATTTCTTTCGGCGGGCGCTTGAACCACGCAAGGGGCGCAAAGCCGAGCAGATAGACCAGGATTACCGGTATGCGGCACATCTTGCGGTTTTGGCGGCACCGTTTCGACATTCGAGGCTGACGGCGACGAAGATACTCGGGGATCCGAACAATCCGGTACGGTTCAATGACAATGCCACCGCGGACGAACTGCGGGCGGAGATCATGAAGCGAATCGAAATACTGACCTCGGCCGGGCTTATTGACTTGCAGGCGCTGCCGGTGCCGGCTGGCGGAATAGCGAATCAGCGGCCTCCGGCGTCGATCAATCGGGGTGCCAACGGGGAGTAGAATCCTCATCGCGAACTGTGTCAATCAGTGCCGTGCGCGCAAATGCGTTTGTGTCAAACAGTGCCAGTGCCGATCAGTGCCAAAGCCGAGGTATGAAGCCGTCCCCCACTGTTTCACTGACACCTCTCACGCCGCCGGTTCGTGACACACTTGGCACTATTTCACAGCGCCGCAGCTTGTCGCTCGATACGTCGGCGCCCTAGCGGATCACCGGCACAACGCACGCCAACGGGGCGGAGTGCTGGCACTTCTCGCAATTGAGCCACACCCACGGCGATGATCGCTGCAGGTCGCCTAGTGTCGTTGTAGCGGCGGCAGGTGGCATTCAATCGCGTAGCCTCTGGTCCTGAACCAGGCCCGGAGCCCGTTACCGGCGCACCACTCCTTGGCCTCAGCCTCAGTGTGAAATCCTATGATGTCTTCCTGCTGGCCGCTGGGGTGCGTGGCAATCAGCGCCCAGACCCTTCCTATCTTTTGTGGCCTGGGTTCAAACGCAACCATGCTGCTGGGCTGCACCATAACGAACCAGATTGCTCAACTAATGGGCCAGGAGACTCGACTCTTGAGGCACCAATTTAATTGCTCGATGTCTGTAACGCGTAAGCTTCGGCGCCGGTTGCGCCCCGATCGGTCCGTTCCCCGATTTGAGCCTCGCCTTCCACCCCGGTCAAACAACCGCCGGCCAGTACCGTCTGACAGACGCAAGCGGAACTTAGGAGATCGGAACATGTCGGGTGGACGACCTGACCGGTTTATGCTTCGATGGAGCCTCGACAAATGGTAGCCCCCATTTTCGAGTCCAACGCCGGAGCCCCGTGCTGCCACCCACAGCGCGGGGCTTTTCTTTTGGGACAGCACCAAACACCCCTAGCAGGCTGTTGAAGAAGTCAGGCACGATCGCATACGAAGCCTGAATCATCGCGCATTATCTATGTGGAAGTTTCCGACGAGGCGGCCTGTAGTGCGGGAAGCTTTGCCATCAACCCTTTTGGGCGATGAGCTTCGGCAATCGAACCAGATTGTAGGCGGCGGCAGCGAAGGTGAAGGCCCACCCGACGCGACCGCGACCGCGGAACTTCGTCTTCTCCTGCCTGGCCACCGTCTTGATCCAGCCGAACGCCTCTTCGATGCGCTTGCGGACGCGCTGACTGACGGCATAGCCGCCGTGCCGCGTCGTGCGTGCGTCGATCGCCGAACTTCGGCCGCTGGTGTTCTGCGCCACATGCGGTGTCACTGTCATCGAGCGCAGCTCATTGACGAAGTCTTCCGCGTCGTAGGCCTTGTCGGCACCGAGCGTGATCGCGCGCGGCCGGTCGGCGCGCGGTTCGATCATGGCGAGCGCCGCTACCCGCTCGGCATGGCCGTCAGCCGGCGTCAGGCAAGCATCAACCAGAAGGCCATGGCGGTTCTCCATCAAGCCATGGCCGATGAAGCAGAGCTTGGCCTCCTTGCCCGGTCCCTTGCGGTAGAGCCGTGCATCCGGATCCGTCGTCGAGACATGGGTCTCGTTCGACCGCTTCTTGCCATGGAAATCGGCTTCGGTATTGCGCCCGCCACTGGCCGGAGGCTCGTCCGATCCGTGCCGTGGCTTAAAGCTCTTCAACGAAGCCCACGCTTCGATCAGCGTCCCATCGACCGTGAAGTGGTCGGTGGATAGCAGCTTCTTCACCCGCGGCTGATCCAGAACCGCCGCCAGGAACCTCGCGGCGATATTCCCTTCGAGCAGCCGGTCGCGGTTCTTTGAGAACACCGAATGGTCCCACACGGCAGCATCGACCCCGATTCCGACGAACCAGCGGAATAGCAGATCATACTCCAGCCGCTCCATCAGCTGCCGTTCCGACCGGATTGAATAGAACGCCTGCAACAGCATCGCTCGGAGCAGCTTCTCCGGCGGTATCGACGGCCGCCCGATCGGCGCATAAAGCGCAAAGAATTCGTGCTCCAGCGCGACCAGCGCCTCGTTCACAAGCCCTCTGATCGCTCTCAGCGGATGATCCGACCGAACCCGCTTCTCAAGATCGACGTAGCTGAAAAGCTCGCCAGTCCGCTTATCCCCACCCCGCATCACCTAACCTCCGAATCGTTTCGGAGAAAGTGAATCACTCAATCAGCCAAACCGCGACCTACTTCTTCAACAGCCTGCTAGGCCATGTCGCAAAGTGCGACTATTGTGCTCAGATGGGGCGGGTAATAATTCCCATTTTGTCGTTGATGACGGCGGCGACGGTAGCGGTCCTGTTTGGAACGATCGCGCATGATGATTTAGGGATCGCCAGCGCAACGATCCGCTCGGATGCGCTTTCCAGCGCCGGGTTCCTTTTCATCGTCTTGGCCGTCGGAAACGTCCTAAGCTTACTGAGGCGGAATAGGTAATGTCGGTTCCTCGCAAGCGCTCTAGGACTTCTCCCAAGCCGCCGAGCTGGTCGTAGATATCGCTACCGGGCAGTTCGAAGGCCGGCCGCGAACGACATGCTGCGGCGCTGGCCGGTGCTGGCGGGAACCAAAACGAAATCAGCGCTGAACCTTGAGGTTCTCAGCCGAGGTTTTGCCCCTGTTCGAGACTTCTTCAAATTCGACGACCTGCCCCTCATTGAGATTGCTGAGGCCGGCTCGCTCGACCGCCGAGATGTGGACGAACACATCTTTGCCGCCGCACTCGAAGACTGAATGAACCCATATCCCTTTGTCGGATTGAACCACTTCACGGTGCCTTTAGGCATTATCTGCTCCAAATTACTTTGCGTCGCGCCACGATCGTAGCGCGCTCGAAAGAAAAGGGGCGCCCGAAGGCGCTCAGTTTCCACAGGAAAGGCCCGCAGGCGGGGAAACGATAGGCCACCTGCGGCGGTCCCAGATGCACGATGGTGCGATATACCGAACTGGCGCCCGATCGGTTCAAGGATTTCTGGCGCGAGGTTAAACGGCATTGTGCCTTCATGTCTTTCCCATCTCCAGAATGGCGTAAGCGAAGAAGCCGATATTGAGTCCGACGACCATCCCGACAATTCCCCCGATGATGAAACTCGCCATGCCCAAACCTCCCGACCCAATCGCCACCCAGCGTCCCCGATTAAACGCCGTGGGCATCGGTCTGGTTGGCTCGGCGATCGGTTCCGGGTTAATGCCCGCATAAGCGAATGCTCGAAAGCGCAATGCGCGTGCGTTCAGCACACGCCTTGGTCGACGACGAGATCACGATCAACTCGGAAAGTGGCATGCCTGATGAAGTGAAGACACGCTGCTTCCCGCCCTGATGCGAGGAGCCGTCCTCCTTGCTAATATGTCGGTCATGCTCGAGGAAAAGGAAATCGCTCTCGCTAGGGCCGAGCTGCATGTCATCGAAGCGCGCGGGCGCCGTTCTGACCAACTGGAAAAGATTGCTCGGTTAAAGGCTCAGGGAAAAGATACGTTGGAAGCTGAGCAAGACCTCGGACTATTTGAAGCGTACCTATTTGTAATGGAGAAACACAAAGATTTTCTTCTGCGTAGCCAACGCCCGTCGGCCACATAACCGTTTATGAGAATTGCTCGCCCCTTCCCGCGGGCCTGGACTGTCGAAGAACTCCTTCTAAAAAGAGTGGCGCGCGATGCGGCCTGAATGGAATTATATTTGCGGGCGTTGCGGTGCGAAACTTCGCCAGCGAATGAGCGTGGCAATCGCGAAGGGTCGAGAGCAGGCGTTTTGTCCACATTGCTTCGGCGCTCTACCGCCGCGAGACGGCCAGCATACGGTAGGGTATGAGCTGATCGAACCGTCCCCAAAGCCGTCCGCGTAGAAAAAAACTGGTCTGTGGCCCCCCACCGGCGGGAATTAGTCTACACTTGGGCCCGATGACAATGTGGGAGATTACGATCACTTGCCGCGATGGGTCGCGGCTTCACTTTTCGGAGCGGGAGAGACCCCTCGCCGCTGAAGGGCGACGTCTTCGAGACAGCGGAGACCGGGCAGATAATCAAAGCCAGGATTGACGCCTATCGCGAAGAGAAGCCGAGCGGCTGGCGCCCTCCCTGTTTCCAGGTCACGGCGACGGAAATTTAAGGTCGGCCGAGGTGACAACCCCGGCCGCTTCCTTGCGTCCCGGACGCGACAAAAACAGAGGAACGGCGATTGACCGACAAAATCTATGTCGATGCCACACAGCCTGCGACGCTGAACGATGGAGCCGGTGTTCAGACTGATTGTCCTACCCTGGGCGAGGCAGTGACGGCATGGCAACGGTTGCGGCCTGAGCAGAAGATACGAGCGACCATTAAGGTGATAGGCGGACCGGTGTATACGGCGCACCAGATCGATCGGCTATATCAGGGGCCGAAGCCGGAGTGACGCCTCGCTGGACCTATGACGCGTTTGCTGCACCAGCAAGGCGTAGGTCGGTATAATGGCGTCGGTGATACGATCCTGAGATAGGCCATGAAGATAGAAGGCGAACCAATGAAGCCGTGGGCTGTATGGCGGCTCGACGGTCCAAATGGTCTACAGATCGAGTGCATCGCCGAGGCCGATACGCGGGAGGAGCTCGAGACTAAGTACCAGCGCCGGCTCAATTCCTATTACGGCATCTATCACAATCGCCAGCTCGTAAAACCTTGAGCCGCCGCTTCCCGCCGCCCTGGACGTCGAAGAAAAAAGCCCACGGTTCGGACCGTGGGCTGGTACAAATCGCGGAGTCAGGAACGATGACTATTTCAGCTTGACTCGAAACGCTCGTGAACACGCCGTTGAGGTTGGTGCCGATCGTGTTGACCGCGACAATGATCACGACCGAAATGCCGGCCGCGATCAGGCCGTATTCGATGGCGGTCGCGCCGCTGTCATCTTCCAGGAAACGCAGAACAAGCTTCCTCATCGAAGGCTCCTTTTAGAGTTGTCCGCGCGAGGATGGTGTTTTTGCGCCCCTTTCGGCAAAGTGAACCGGATCGATGAAAGTCGGGGACACCTCGCTGGATTATCGGAGTGCTTAACGCCCCCTTGCCCCATTATCATAAGCGTTCGATCTGAGATGCCCGCCGCCCTGGACCGTCCCGCCCCCTGTCAGTGGTCGCTTTCGAATTTGAGGAGTGGTCCGTTTTGAACAAACTCACTCTACAATGCGCGACAGAAACTTCCGCCTGAACGTCAGGGAGGGGATCATGACAGCGCCAAAGAATGACAAGTTCAAGGACTACGCGCGTTATGCCGATTACTGCCTGAACGTGGTGGCTGCGCCAACGGATCAGGAATCGCGTTCCATCCAACGCGAAATGGCCGCCGAATGGCTGAGACTGGCGGATACAGTTCGGCGCCCTCGCAGGTCCAAGCAAATGCAAATGGGATGATTGCAGGCCCCTTCACTTGGCGGTCGCTCGTCGGTTGCGCGCGCAACGGCGCCGCCACGGCGCATCGCCGCCAACATCGCCAAGCTGCCGGTGCTTTTGGGCAAGGTTTGAGCGCGGTGAAGGCTTCAGCCGGCGGTCGGTGTCGAAGCGCGTGAACAGCTCCCGCGCGCCCGACACACTGATCGAGCAGCTTCGAGCGGCCTAAGCCTCGCTGAAGACGGTCGAGACTGCTTTCAATTATTCGTGGCGGTGTGGTCTCGGGCATATTTGACAAAAACACCGCCGCGAAAGTCGGCAACGCCGATGAGAACTCGGGCCGATCTTGTCTATGATTCGTTTTTTTCGAGCCTCACGATCTTTTCTGGTCGCAGGCGGCGCGAGGATGTCAGCGTGATGCCGGCGCCCCGGAAGAGCCGTGTCGTACACACCGACATGCCGCACCCCATTTTCCAAGCGAATGTTGCCCGTCAAGAATCGGCACACGCCGTGGAAAAATCTCGGTTTGCCGCGCGCGTCTGATCCGCGCTTCATTTCAGCAAAGGTCGAATCGAACTCCTCGTCCATAGCCGCGTCTCTGAGAACGCTGAGTCCGGCTTCGTCGACTTGCAACATCAGCACAGGCAAAAGCTTGCCGCTTCGGGCATCGATGGTCTGCGGATCCGTGATTATTAGGTTGAGATATTCAATGTCCGTGACCGGGCCCGGGGAGCGTGGACCCAGCTTGAAGCGCTCGCATCCAAACGGCTCGTTGCATGCACTATGGATGCGAGCAGCGCGTTCAACGGCAGGTTCAAAGTAGGCGGCAGTCCGGCAGGACCGGCAAGAACGCCGATCCCAGACCTCACAGCGCAAAAAGTTGAGCAAGCGCCGGAGGGAGTTTTCGGCCGTCGAACGCCACGCCCTCATCGAAATGCTCAGTCCCGCCCACAACGGCGTACCAAGTTAAGCGTTTCGGGTCGTCGACTGTCAAATGAATGTAGAAATCGTCCGTCGCTGTCGCGAAGGTAGGCCGTCCGCTTGGCTCAATGTTCAGCTGAGGGCGGCGGCGGGCGCCAACGTCGGTGATAAACGAAGCCAACATTTCTGCCGATTCCAACAGCTGCCGCGCTGTCCTCTCATTCTGATCTCCAGCCACGCCTTTGCGATGAGCCTCGATGATTGCCATCGTATCGACGAGCCATGGGTTCATGCCTGCCAGAGGAGGAGCTTCCTCGGCAGACCTGGCTCGGCTGGTCGAAGCGCCATGCTTGGCGGCGATCGTCGCGGGCGCCATTTGCTTTTGGGCGCCGGCCTTGCTCAGACCTGCGATAAGTTCCGCCCAAGGGTCCTTGGCGAGGTCGGTGGCGGCACGGACTTCGGCAAAAGGTACACCTAGCGCAGTCTCAAGAGCGTACACCGCGGGGGTCACGTCAGTGATGGGGAACATCTTAAGCCTGAGCGCTGAGATTGATTCGTTCAGCCATTGGTTCGGTTATTATCTGCCCTAAAAGGCTTTTCAACTCGTTATGTAGCTGCTCAAGACAGGCTTGAATAGAGGCTGCGTCGTCGTACCGCGAAACCCCCGGGGGGGCGTCATCCCGCATAAGGGTCAGAATTGATACCGATGGGACGAACGCTTCGGATCGTTGGAAATCCGCTAAGTCCACGTTGACGTTAACCAAACGTCGCCCCTCGGCGCCCTCGTCGAACCAACCGCTGTGGCTATGCCAATACCGGTGCCCCTCCGCCGCGCGTGCGGCAAGGAATTGCCCGTCTGATCGCAGGAGTGATCGCCAATCAAAGTTGCTCCAGTCGCCCGTCCACAAGAATCGGTCGACATAATCTAGCTGGACGTTTCCTACCGAGACGACGTCGGAGTATAGGCCGACGAGCGGCAGCATCAGTTCCTCAATTTGCCCCGCAAACGGGCTCCAGCGCACGTAGCTGGTGGTGCGAGCCGTCAGGGAATTGGGCGCAATGACGAATTGTGTAGCTCGATCTGCGGTCGCGAAGACCGCCGGCCCAACTCCGGGTGTCAGCGGCAACGCTTGGCCAGTCGCTATGTTCACCTGAAAACCGACAGCTCCGACCGCGGGCGCGCCGGCGATCCATTCAAGTCCCGCACTTCGAAACCGCCCTTGGACTTGGTCGAGTACCTTTTGAAAGGCCTTCGCCGGCAACGATTCGGAGAACGTTACAGCTGCACCGCAACGCTCTATGGCGTGGGAAGGAAAGATGGGTTCAAACTGCGGTTGATCGTTCATAACAGACGCGCCGCGACGACCGGTGGGGCCACAAACCTTACTGGGTTAGATTTGCGGAAGTCACTGGCGCCCGACCACTCAGTGGGACGCTGTAGTTACCGCCTGATCAACTCGGCGGTCTTTTTCTTCGACCCGGCGACATCGACAATAGCAAGACCGCGCCCGCAAGCTGGCAGCAAGGTCCGGGTCTATCGTTCGACCGCCGTCTGCTTGAGCCAGTCGAGGATGATCGGATTCCACTGCGTGGGCAGGCCGCGGCGAGCACCAACTTGATTCTTGAAAACTTGAAAAACTTGAAAACGCGCGCCGTCATCATCGCTCTGCGCCCTCCAGCAAGATCGCGTCGATCTCGGTTCCGGTAAGCTCGCCGGCATCGGCAAGCGCATGGGCCACTCTGGAAATGGCGGCGCGATTCTGTCTGACCAAAGCCGCCGCCTGGCAAGGCACTCCTCGATGTCAGGATTTGCACCGGCGGCTCGAGGAGCCAGCCGGGTCGCGTTCGTCGCCGCGCAGCTCGCTGGTATGCTTGCAGCCGTGTTGCTGGGCCGCTGGCTCTGGAAGCCGGCCCAGACCAATTCAGTAGGCGCCCCTCGCGCGACATTCTGACTCAGGGCGCCTTTCAGCGCTTGCAAACTGTCCGTAATGTAACAAGATTACGCCCAGTCCACTTTTGGGCAGGGGCGAAAATCATGGCCAAGTCGAAGCTTCGGCTGGTGACGCCGGACTCAGAATAACGGACAGTCACGCTGCGCCGGCGCAGCAACAGCGAAATGGGTCGCGATCGCGAGCACCTGACCGAGCGTGAGGTCGAGGGCCTGATCAAGGCGGCCAAGGGCAACCGCCACGGCCATCGCGACGCGACCATGATCCTGATCGGCTTCCGTCACGGCCTGCGGGTCTCGGAGCTCTGCAGCCTGCAATGGTCGTCGATCGAGTTCGAGACCGGCACCGTCTATGTGCGCCGTGCCAAGGGTGGCCAGGAAGCAACACATCCACTCCTTGGTGATGAATTGCGGGCGTTGCGAGAGCTTAAGCGCCAATCGGCCTCGCCCTTCGTCTTCGCCTCCGAACGGGGCGGTCCGTTCACCCCGTCGGGCTTTGCCAAGCTCCTGGCGCGCGCTGGCGAGGAAGCCGGGATCAGTTTTAAGGTGCATCCGCACATGCTTCGGCATGCCTGCGGCTACGCATTAGCGAATAAGGGCCTCGATACGCGAACCCTGCAGGCCTATCTCGGCCATCGCTCAATCAATTCGACGACGCGCTACGCCGCGCTAGCGCCAGGCCGGTTTAAAAACATATGGGGGCGGGTTTAGGAGGTAGGCGACGGGCGAGAGAGGGAGCCGTGCTGCGATACGACCCGGCCGAAGTCTACAAGCTGGCCAAGAGCGTATCGTCGGCGCTGCTCAATCACCGCAGCCCAAGCGTTAGGGAAAGCCGGGAGACTGGCTCCCGGCGATGGTCGATCCCGGACCGGGATTAAGAGCGACGGTTGCCAGTAATAGCCGGCTGCGGCGCAAATGCCTCAAGGGCCGCCGTGGCGATTGCCGGCGCAATCTGGCCCTGCTTCACCTTCGTCAGCAGATATTCCGGCATACGCGTGGGCAGATAAATCTCGCGCCGCCCGGCCATTAAACCGCCTCCCGGCGAAGTCTTATAAACAGCTCCGTCCCCGCTGAGTAGCCGGTTTCGGTTTTGCGAGTGGCCTATTCCGGCCAGTACCAAGACATGCTTGCCCCGGTCAGACCCCTTCTGGCCGGGGTTTTTCTTTCGAATTGCTCGGGCGTTGTGTCGCGACCGGCGCTCCTCCCAGATATCGACAATCATTAAATCAATTGACGACCATCGATAATGAATATATCGATTATCGATATCATAGGGAGGACGAGATGCCCGATGACAGAAAGCTCTTTGCGGTAACGCAGTGGGTGCTGCGCGCCGGCATCATCGTGACCATGGTGCTGATCGGTATGTTTGTTGCTGGGCGTGGCCGCCACGATCTTTGGGCTCAGCTACCTCACGCCTGCCGCTCGACCGGATCGCGCATGCGACGGGCGTCACGATGACAGCAGATGAGATCGGCCGCATGGCGCTGGCGGCGTACGCGGGCGCCATCGCGGCGCTCGTGCTCATCCAGCTAATCCTCCGCGCTTTGCGGCGCGTGGTCGCGAGCGCCAGTGTCGGCGATCCCTTCATCGAGGCGAATGCCGCGGATCTCGTCCGCGTCGCCTGGCTCCTGCTCGGCGTCGACGTGGTCGACACGCTGATCAAGCCGATGGTCTACCTGCTCGCACCGGAGGCCGTGCGCATGAAGATGCACGATACCGTTCCATATCCCGATGACCGGGCTGTTTGCCGTGCTGCTGATCTTCGTGCTGGCGCAGATCTTCAGGCGTGGCAGCGAGATGCGCGCCGAACTCGCAGGGACGATCTAGCATGGCGATCGTCGTCAACCTCGATGAGCTGCTTTACGCACGCCGCATGACATTGACGGAACTCGCCGATCGCGTCGGCATCACGCTCGCCAACCTGTCGATCCTCAAGACCGGCAAGGCCAAGGCGATCCGGTTCTCCACCCTCGACGCGATCTGCCGGCAGCTCGGCTGCCAGCCGGGCGATCTCTTGGCGTTCAATGCGGATGGTGCCCGGGCCGAACAAAAGCTGGCAACGGACGCGCTCTAGCTGGTCGCTTTTAGCTGTGCTGTTTTGCGTGTTGCCTCGCGGCGTTGTTCTGATGCTCGGCGGCTTCGAGGTAATGACCGAATGCGATCCGAACATGATGCGCGGCCTTTTCATGATTTCCCGCTTTGTGATGCCTGGCGGCCTCGCGATGATGTTTGGCGGCTTGGTCATAGTGCTGCGCTGCTTGTTCATGATGCTCGTGAATCTTGTACTCTGCCATTCTGATCTCCCGGACTTTCCCGTTTCAGCTCGCTTCATACGAGACAAGCGCTCAAATGCGCACTAATCTTCTTGAGACAATGCGCGTGGATTCGATAGGCAAGCTTTTAGTGGAAGTTGGCGGGCCGAGCGCATGCCCGGCAGCGCACGCCGGTCTTAAAGCAATAGATCATCACCAAATTATTGTCTCAACGGAAGGATGACTAATGAGAACCAAGGGAGGGGGTAATCCAATCGACCTTTTGGTCGGTTCGCGGATCAGGATGTTTCGCAAAGGTCGCAGTATGAGCCAGGCTCAGCTTGGTGAAAAGCTCGGCGTCACATTCCAGCAAGTCCAGAAATACGAGAACGGCAAGAATCGCGTGGGCGCCAGCCGGCTACAAATGATCTCGACCGCTCTCAACGTCCCAGTCGGGCAGTTTTTTACTGATGATGCTGGAACGAGTTCGAACGTCGGCAAAGCCACTGACATTCGATCCACAGGCGCTACGGCTTGCAGAGGCATTTACCCGGCTCAACGATAAAGCCTTGCGCAACTCGATTCTTGATATGGTTGAGGCCATGGCGAGAAAATCGTCCGGTATCTGATATGGCCAGCCTTCAGGCGTTGAGCGCCGACAACGTGGTCGTGCTCCCGGAGGATTTGACTCCGAGTGTAGGCAACGCGGTTAGCGGCTTCACCGACCGCGGATCAGGCTGACGATCAGGCAGCGGACGCGCGTGCTGCAGCAGTGGCCGCCAGAATAAAACGCTTAGTCAGCTTCCCGACATGGTCCAGCGCGGCGCCGGCCCGCGCGGAGGTTTGGGACCCATGGTGCAAGGCCGACGCCGGGGGAACTGCTCTGTTCGGACAGTCCCGGGACAGCGTTGCGGATTTGAAGGTTTGTTGCATCCCCCCGATTGAGGGGCCGCGTCCGAACAGCGGATGCGCATGGCATGAACGGCGCGGGAACGTGGTGCGCCGGCCGCGGGTGCGAGATGTGGGAAATCGACCCACGCCGGCGCTGGAAACGTGCGGCAATTTTCGACCGCTCGAAAGTGGCCGCCCGCCCCGGAGAAATTCTACGTTGGCGGCCACTGCGGCGGCAAGGGAATTGCCCCGGCGCGACGGAGAACCTGCAACTCTGCGCGCCGGGGCTCAGGCACAGTGCCGGGTCAAAGATTCCGTAGGAACTGATTGCCGCCGCCTGCGTTCGCGAATCAAGGGGAATGGGGGAAGTGCACGCCGCGGCGAACCGCAGCGTGCAAGTTATCCGTCATCACCCACATTGGTAGCCTAGGCATCTCCCCAGCTCGCAATCCCGCGAGCCGCCCTGGCTATGGAAGGGCCTCGGCGGATCCCAAGCTCCGCCGAGGCCACCATCTTGTTGCACGCCCTTGCAACGCGATTGAAGCAGACGAATATGCAGACACAATCCCCCAATAAGGGGGGGCGATTTTTGTTGTTTCAGTGGTATTGCCCCAAGTACTCGGCGTGTTCAGCCAGCACCCGCCATTGCTCAGCAAGCTCGGCAAATGTCCGACGTGCTTCTTGATCAAGGGCGCAAAGCGCCTTCTCCGCGCAATCAGCGGCCCGCTTGCGGCATTCTTCGGTCCGCAGATTCATCCGCATGTGTCGTCACCTCCCTGCGGCCGCGTTCCAAGCAGTCCAGTTTAAGAATTAAAACGGATGTTTGATTAATCGCAATACGGCTTCGTCTAAAATCCCGGAGCGTGTCGTACGGATCACAGGTCGGATTTCGCGACCCGCTAAGCGATGTCAGAGTTCCATTCAAGAGCATCCTGGAACAAAAAAGGGGCGGCCGAAGCCGTCGCGCAATGAAAAGCCGCGGCCAAACGGCGTGCCGGGGCCAAGTCAGTGCTTTGCGCACACACATGGGAGTGTGCATCTATATTCAGGCGGAGTGCGCTGCGGGTGTCAACGAAGGAGTTTGTGGCGAGGGGGGCGTTTGGAGGAAAACCAAATGAATGAACTTCACGGACGGCCCATGCGAACTGACGCTTCTCAGCGGTCGGAAAGCCTTCACATTTATTTCCCGCTAATCCTTGGCGTCGGCTTCATCGGCGCTGGAATTTCGGCAATGGGCTTTGCCGCCTCTTCCCTTGGCATTATCGGCGTTGGCGCCGGTGCGGAGGTCGCAGCGGGATTAATTTCCATCTTCTCGTTCTTGCGGTTCTTTGGCCCGTCCGTTCCGCACGAGCGAGTATGAAAGAAGGGCGGCCGAAGCCGCCCCTTTCCTTTTTGACCTCTGCCACCGCTCTAATGCGTCACCGCGCGAGGGGTGGCGATATCTGTCGGCGGCGTCGACATGCTCAGCCACGAAGCTACGATCCCGCTGCGGGCCAAGACGGCCGTCCGCGGAAGGACTAAGTTGACGCCGGGCACCCTCTCATAATCCCTCGAGTCGCCGTTGTTACCGACGCGCTGCCATCGATAAAACAGCAATTGAAACGTCGTTCCGAGATTCACGGTGCCTGACGAGTTCGAAAAGCTTGAAGTTGCTGCGCGCTTCGAGAAAACCCGTTATGCCACTGGTCGATGGGCGGTATTTTCATCTCGCGCCGATGAGCTGGTCAACAACTTTGCAGTTGTTCGCGCCTCAGTTGAACGACATTGCTCTTTCGATCGGGTGCACGCCGCAAAACGACTTCGTCGCATCAGGTTTCGCGCGGCTGAACTGCCTTGCGCGCAAGCGGCCCTGCGCGGCTATGCTCCGCACGAGAATGATCCACCAGAAAGCGCCAAACCACGAGATCTACTACCCTAATTGGTTCGCCACTCGCCTGGGCGATCGCAGTGCAAAAGGCATGCGGATGATCGAATCCATAGCATTCTGCAATACGAACTAAATGACGATCGGGCTTCGCGGCATCAAAGCCAAGATTTTTCGCCAGATGCCACACCGTCACGGGCCCAATAAAGGGAAACCGGCGAAGAGTTGCGATGGGATCGCACAGAATGCCCGCCTTCAGCGCGGCGAAGCCCTCGCGTTCGATGCGTCGTGCAATATCGACGAGTGCACTCAGCTTCGCCGTGTGGCCGAACGCTGCGCTTGCAGCGAACACGCAAGCCGGACCTGCGTCGGAAATGGCGGCCGCTGACTCCCAGTCGCAGTAGCACAGAGAGATATAGTCAAAGACCCGGCGAACGATGGCCTCACGAAACCCCGAGCAAAGAACAACCCAAGCCGCCTCGCGGAGAAACGTGGATTCCGACATTTCCTCGGGACAAGCGCCCCGCTGCCAAGCAACCTCCGATTCGAGGCGGGCCATACGTACATAGTCGACGGCTGTACCGTAAATCTGGAGTGCGCCCGCTAGGTCAGGCATGCGGATCGGTCTTTCCGAGATTATCGCGTATCCAGAGGCGCAAACGCATGAGCACGATCGAGGCTCCCGGATGTGCGTCGAGATGTTTGCTGATAGCGATTTTGATCTTGTGCCGCCGCTTCTCGCTCAGGAAGAAGCGTTCCGGCATTTCGACGCCGACTGCCGACGCCATGTCGTATCGTGCAAGAACGCGTCGGCATAACTGCTCCTCCAGTTCGGCGGATGCAAGAAGGTATCCTGCCTCGCGCTTCACTTCGGCATAGAGGTCGAGTGTGCGGCGATGTGCATCAGACCGTCCCTTCCAGTCGGTTTTGAGCTGAACGATGGCCAGAAATAGCGTTGCGACTGACAGCAGCCCCATCCAGAGCTGCGGATCAAGTCCGAAAGGCGTCAAGGAAAGGTTAAGACGGGGTGCTACGAATGCCAGTGACGCCAACCATGCGGACAGACCAAGTATGGAGAGATCCAAGATCAACCCCCTACGGGCGTAACGGTCCCGAAGGCCTGCGTGGCCCGTGCATAACATGTCGGCGACTCGCCGAATGCGCTCAAGCTCTTCCTTGAGCCCCTCTTCATTGCTCATGGCTCAAGGCCAAACATCGCGCGCCATTGAGCCGTCGAGCCTGCGGCCGTCGCATTGCGCATTCGACGCGCAAGCCTTCCCATCACATGGCTAAGCGCAACCCGAGCATCGCTATTGGCCGGTCCAAGATGTTCGTCGACATGGACGGATTGCCCTGTGCTATCACGAATTGGAGACAAGACGAGCTCTCGCGCGCGGTCGAAGAAGACGGGGAGCATGGCGAGTGTGGTCTTCTCTCCCTTGTAGTTCTTGAAGGCGGCGATACCGAGGCTTTCCATATGGTAGCCGCTAAGCCGTTGCGCCTCGGGCAGCTGGCCGTTGATTGCCTTGGCGAGTTTGATGGTTGGTACAAGTTTGCCGGCGCACTCCTGGTTGCGTCGGGTCAACGCTTCCCGAAAGGTTGTGGGATTGATCTGGGACCAAGCGTCGCGCCGCGACGACGGCACACGAAGCCGTCCGTCTGCCGACCTGATCGCGGGCAGTAGTTGAATGATCATGCCATCGGGGTACGTTACTGTCACCGCCATGCGGCCGTGCTCGACCATGGCTTCTCTCTTGAATTGCGCCTTGATGGCAATCACCATGCGCTCCAGCACCAATTGGGGGCTCTTGCCCTCCAGGCCGGAGTCGTTGATTAACATCAGCGAATCGATGTCGCTTAGGCCGTCAACATATGTGTGCTTGGCAACCGAACCGCCAAACAATTGGTCAAACGATCCTTCGATGGCGTCCTGCATGGCAACTTTGATTTCGCCCAGACGGGCACTGACGGTTGGCGCGTCGCGGCTATTAAATTCGCCGAGTAATTCGCCAAGCGTCCGCGATAACTCCGCCTCGAACGCTGCAACGGTGGTCTGATCTTCGGACTTGCGCACAATGTCGCGCAGTTCTTCCGGTGTCCGATGGACGAACGCACCGCCGCCGCCACTACCGCCCATGTCAGCCTCCTACCGCCTCCTTCACGCTCTCCAGTGCCGCGCGGAACTGTTCGCCGTGATAGGTGAAGGATGCAAAATCGCCACCGTTCAGAAAGCGACGCATCTCCAACTCCAACTCAGTGATGTAATAATAGTTATTGTTCCAACAGCGGCCGTCGATGACGTGGGCCGCCGTCTTAACACCCAGATGCAACGCGCCATAGTTCTGTTTGTAGAGAGTCTGGCCTTGATGGAATGCAAATCGTAGCCAGGTAAGGCCGTCAAAAATATCGGCGCCCGCTAGAAAATACAGCGGCGTGGTCACAGTATCGAGGCTACCGAAGACATGTATCGGAACGTCGATACCCGCCTTATCAAGTGCCAGACGGAGTTTCGCAATGTTCTGCATCCGTGACAACACCGAATTGCCAATTTCCTTCTCTGTCACGCCAATGGCATTGAACCCCGCGAAGCCGTGAATGTTAGCGATAATGGATTCAACTCGTAACAGCGTTTGCGCTTCTGTCTCGGGCTTCAGGAGAATCTCCCGCATCAGGTCTGCGCGGCCTGGCGCCATGGCTTCGGCGCGCGTGATCTGTTCTTTCACTGGCAGCTTGGATTTGGGGTGATCATAACTGATGATGATGCTTGGAACGCTCGGCTCCCAGCCACACAGCACGGCTTCATGCATCTCTTGTGACCAGTCCTTGGGCACGTGTTCCTTGTCGCCAAAATCCGACAGCTCGGCGTCCTTCGACACTTCGTATCCACCGCTGTCCAGGAACAGAAGCGACGCGAAATCAAAGGGCGGCTCGATCTTCTTGTAGTGGAGGTCATAGGCGCTCACGAGCATCGGGCCTTCGATGATCTCGGAGCTGTACTCCATGATCTTGCGCACGTCGGGGAAGCCCTTGCTCGAAAACGAGGGCACAAGCAGGGGTGTGCGTTCAATCTCCCGGCCGTTGAGCCGAAGCGCACGCCTGCGCGCTAGCATCCCAAGGCCTCCCGATCGAGACAGGAGGCGCAGCGGCCGCAGATCGGATCAGTGCCCGTCTGACAGCTATAGGACAGTTCGATCGGAAGCTCTGAGTTCGCGGAAGTAGGAGAAAACGTCTTGCTTGGTCCAATTGAGAAACGGCGCAATCAGCGAAGTCTTGCCATCGGTGATTTCACTGACGAGACGAGAGGCCGAAGCGAAGAAGGCGTCAGAACAATCATAGTAGGGCGCCCCCGCGTGGACGCCGAACGCGAGAAGATCTGATCGACCGCGTGTGAAAAAAAGAGCCGAGAAGATCAGCATTGCGTTGCGTCCGACGAGTTCGCCTGCGCCGAACGAACGATCGCTAGAGATTACACATACGTTTAGCGGAATGGACAGGAAATCTGCCATCGCGGCGCTGGCGATCGAACTCTCGCTGTACGGCCGCCTGACCATAGTTGATGAACAATCCGCGGACCTCGGTGCCGCGTTTGGAGAGAAAGTGTGCGCAGGCAGAAGAATCCAGCCCACCGCTCATCAGGACAGTAGCTCGTCCTTGCCAGTTGGGGGCCATAAGTCCCGCCCTTCGCCAAATCCAACTCGCTGGGCAGGCTCGCGCAATTCGCGAATTAAGGCAACAATTGCTTACCCAGAGTTGATAGTTTAGCGGGACATCGGACGGTGACTTTCCGAAATTGAACCGACGGCGTCATTGTTTTGACGGTGATGACTTATCGACGGCCTCGTGGACTCGCGAGCGCATGGGCAAAAGGGGAAGCCCAAGCTTGCTATTGGATCGAATCGAGAAGCGGAAGCCGATCGCAGCCACACACGGCGCGCCGCCTGCTTATATCGAGGCGAAAATGGGTTAGCGAAACATGTTGGCGCTTACAACGATGCGACCACTCCTAAGCGCTCACACCGGGAAAATCAGATGACCGCGATTGCCGATACCGCTCCCGGGCAAACTTATCCGTTGCACATCTGCAACGTCAACATGCTGCCGCGGCCGCGTGGGCATGCACGTTTCGTGCGCTAGCGGCCTCTTGTGTTCCGGCAAGTCCCTCGAAGTTTGCGCTTACATTGGTAAGAGGATCCAAGACTTCCGCTTGCCAGATCTCGTTTACGCGAAACTCCAATTGTGCGTGCAGGTGATCTCGCGCGTCGTTCTCAAACCAGCCTTGGACACGTTGGGCCACCTCCATCCGAAACGGCAGGCCCCGCCCATAGAGACCTTCACATTCAGACCAGAGCGCGTTGGCACTCTCGAGGGCTGGCCTGTACGTATATTCGCCCGCGCGACGCACACCTTCCAAAAATCGCGTCTTCCAGACTTCGACCCGGGCAAGCAACTGGGTCAAATACTTGTGCGCCGGGCTGAGATCGCGGTCATCGAGGAGGTTACGGACGATCTCTTCGAGCCCGTTCAGCGGAGCTTCTGAGCGGAGCTTGGCGTCGATTTCGGCGCCCGTTCCCAAATAGAAATACACGTCCAGCCCGCCCCATGAGCCGCTTCTGCGAGTGGTCGCCCAAACGGTGCTTGAATGAAGCGACCGAATCGCGGTCAGGACGGCGCTGTGCGCAGATCGTTTGCGCGCACTTAGCTGCCGATGATGCTCCGCGAATAAACGGAGCTTCTTATTGACCTCCTGCTGCGTGGCGAGGGCGTGCTGCGCATCTCGGTTCTTTATCAATTCGTCGATCGCCCCGGCAACCTCAGCGATCCGCTTGCTGTGAGATTCGCGCATGAGCGCAATCTGGTGGACGAGACGGCAGGTCAGCGCGTCCAGCGCTTCCGTCTTCACATTGAGGAACAGGACCGGCATGTCCGGCGCCCCGAGCCGGATCAGCTCAGCATCGACCTGCTCGCGCTTAAGTTCATAACCTTCTGCTTCGGTCTCCGCGAGCACGCCTGAATCGTCTTTCATGCCGAGGGCTTCACTGTCGTGCGCGAGCACCAACATCACCACGCGCTCGCGAAGCGCCTGGACAGCGCCCCTGTCTCTAACGTGCTCGATAATGCCTTGCAGCGACACATCGGGCGCCTGGCTGAATTTCGAACAGAGCACGGTCAAACATCTGCGATCATCGATGCAGGCTTGCAGGTCGGGGCGAATGGCGGCGCGGTCGATGCCCTTGGTATCGATGATTTCCAAGACGTAGCCGTGTTTGCGGAGCACCTCGCTCGGGACGTGAACCGTGATCCGCTGCGGCAGCGGAAATTCGGGGTTCCGGCCGTTATTGATCTCGGCAAAGATCCGACGGAGCCACACCGGCCCCGATTCGTTGGCTGATGATACGTACCAGGCTTCGCGGCTTTTGCGCTGCCACAGCTTCAGCCGAGATGAAAACTCGGCACGGAAGTCATCCAATTGAGAATATTTGGCCGCGAGCTCCTTGGCGGGATCGGCAGCCGGCTTGCGCTCGCCCGACTTTGCGCGCGGGCGATTAAGCCCCGCCATATTGCGGAGAGCCCGATTGATCTCGCGCGGCACGCCGCGCTCTTGCCGTTCTTCTTCCCCGCTCGGATCTACCTGCGTCCAAAGGCCTGAACAGAGATCGTCGACCAGGCGATACACCTCGGCGTCGGGGCAGGGCTCCACGATGAGTCCAAACCTGTCGCTATGCCGAATGCGCACCTCACAGATGGTGATGCCGCCGCGTCCGAATTCTAAGACGATCTTCTCGAGACCACCTTTATCCAGCTGCTCCAGCACCAAGCCGGTCTGGATGCACAGGACAGTCGTCTTGCCGACCCCCATGTCGCCGATATAGGCGATCGCGTGATGCACGTCGGCCAGGTACGCAGCGGAGCCGAGAAGAATCTCACGGAACATATCCGCTTGGCGAACGAGAGGACCCGGCAGATCTGCTGCTGACACGAAGGCCTCAAGCCGCTGCAGGTAGTCTTCGGCAAGACCTAAGGTCCGGCGATCAGGATGGCCGAATTCTGGGCGCGTCAACACGCGGAATGGCCAATTTAAGTGAGCGAGATACTCGCGAGCCAGATCGGTCCCGATCGCTTTCACAATCATTTCGACGTCGCTGAGCGACGGAATGATCTCGCCGGTCTCAATCCGCGACACCCGGCTTGCGTCGATCGTCAGCGCACGCGAAACGGCCGCCTGGCTTTTGCCGGCGGCCTTCCGGAGATCCATGAGAACTCTGCCAATGTCCGGCGGTATCACGGTAAGCTCAATGCTGCCCATTAGGGTTGACCTACAAACCTGCGTTACGCTGTTTACAATATTGATCTATAAATTTAGTTATGTCAAACATTATTGTGTACTAAGAATCTTAAATCACAACATTGTCCACAATACATTGATAATACGCATAAATCTGACGCGGCCGCCTGAATGTTGAGCGCCGCTCTCCTCCTCGATCGAGACAACTCGGTCATAGGAAGTTCCCGAACGGGTACTTCTGGCCTCGGGTCGTTCCTTAGCATGCATAATGTTCCCGATCGGTAACATTTCCCCTTGACTTCCTAACTTTTCGCAACGATGTTCCCGATCGGGAACACGGTGACACCGATGGACGAGACCGACAGCACTATCAATCGGAGAACTTCGGACGTAGCGCGCGCCTTCGGGGCGCTACTTCGGAGCCGACGGCAAGCGCTGCGCATGAGCCAAGATCAGCTCGCCTTGGCAACCGGCGTCGGCAGGCGATTTCTAATCGATCTCGAAGCCGGAAAGACGTCCTGCCAATTGGGTCGCAGCCTCCTAGTTGCAGAGGCCTTGGGCCTTCGACCAGCGAACATACTGAAAACTGAGACGCCGCCGAGGCCGATGGCCGCTCCGGATTTGCCCGACCTTCCTGAAGAGGAGGGGCCGAATGGCTGACCTTCCCATTTACTTCGAGCAACGGCTCGTGGGCACCGTAAGCGTCGGTACGAGCGGTCCTAGTTTTAATTACGACCGCCGCTGGATCGACACCAAGGGTGCCTTTCCAATCTCCACGACAATGCCGTTGCGGATTCAGCCTGTTGGCCCCGACACGTTCCTTCCTTGGGCGGCAAACTTGCTACCGGAGAGCGAGCAGCTACGCGCAGTAGGGCAATTTCTTGGAATGGCGCAAACCGACGTAATCGGGTTGCTTTCAGCGATCGGCCGCGACACGGCGGGAGCACTTTCGATAGGCAGGCCTGGAGGCACATCATCAATATATTGGCGCCCAGTTGAAAAATCCGAGGATCTCGAACGCATTATTGAGGAGCTGCCAAACAAGCCATTTCTTGTCGGCGACGAAGGCGTCTCGATGTCGCTTGCTGGGGTCCAATCCAAGCTTGCGGTCGCGGTCGATGACGTAGGACGCATTTGCATCCCGCTCGAAGGCTCCCCATCGACCCATATCTTGAAGCCTGATGCAGAGCGCCTCTGGGGCGGCGTGCAAAATGAGGCACTTTGCCTGACCCTCGCCAAAAAACTGGGCATTCCCACGCCGCTTATCACGACGGGAAAAGCAGGCAAGCGAACGTATCTGCTGGTCAATCGCTACGACCGAATTGCAGTGGGGGACCGTTGGCGACGACTGCATCAAGAAGACCTTTGCCAGGCGCTCGGAAAACCGCCTTCGGCTAAATACGAAACCAACCAGACGGGAATTCCTGGACCGACGTTGAGCGACACGTTCGAGGTGACGCGAAAATTAATGTCTCCAACTGACATCTTGCGGCTGCTCGATATGGTCATTTTCAACGTCATTGCGTGCAATACTGACGCGCATGCAAAAAACTATTCAATCATGATCAACGCGAGCGGCATATCGCTCGCGCCGCTCTACGACGTCATGTGCGGGCAAGTATGGGACAACGTCACTAAGAACCTTGCGCAGAAGATCGCCGGGAAAAAGCGCGGCGATCACCTCAAGGGAAGACATTGGCATCGCTTTGCCGGAGAATGCGGCCTCGGCGCTCGGCAAGTTCTGGCCCGCGTTCGTACCCTTGCACAATTGGCATTGGCAGAAGCAGATGCCGCTGTTGCCGAAGTGATCGCAATGCCGGCTGGTGATCACGTTATCCTTGAACAAACACGGCGATCTATTGAAGACCGGGCGCGTGCTTTGATTTCCCAATTGGAGGAAATAGAAGAAGAACCGGACGAGCAAACCGCGGACAACATTGCTGATCGGGACGCGAAAGTGGCCGACACCTCGGGGTGAGCTTTCGACGAGATGCTGTCTCGACGTGAACGTTAAGGGTTAGTCGATATTTGCTGTGCTGGCCAATTACAACTTGCTCGGCGGAACGGTCTTCCGCCCAACTCCCAATATAATCTATTGAAACTTCAAGTTTTCTATTGAGGAGCGGCGCACCTACCACCTGCGGCGGAGACTCCGTCATTAAGATGACATGTCCACGATTGGATTAGCCCAACCACGCGGCGGACGCAGCGTCCGCCCTACCCCGTCTTTTCAAGTAATCCTTTCAATGGTTCGTTGGAAGAACGATTGCGGCACCCACAAATTTACCCTCGACCCTACGTGAGATCCGCCCCGTGGCGAATGAGTTCAAGTTCTGGATGCGCCCTGTCAAGGATCACTTTTATAATCGCTACATCAATGCCTTAGTTCATTTATAATTCAAGAAATCAGCTCCTGTCGCAACAACATCGCAACAACCTGGCGATAGTGACCGAATGTTGCGTACCCCCAAAATCCATCCTTCAACCTGCGCCAAAATGCGTGCGGGAAACGCGTCAAGACTACTATCCCGCGGTCGGTGCGGGAACGGCCGGAGCCGCCCCACTTTTGTTCCGACATAGCGCCATCAAGGGCCAACCTTTTCAGCAAATGCCTGATCCAGGTCGACGGCAAGGCGATGCCCATTTGAACAAAGCCACTGCTTCGCCCTCTCCGCCTCGCGGCAATGACTTTGCACGGTCAGCCAAAATTTCGCGGAATGGTCCGGTATTGCTAGATGAACTGCCTCGTGTGTGACGAGGTAGCGGAGGACAAACTCCGGGGCGAAAACGAGCCGCCAATTGAATGACAGATTTGTCTTTGCTGAACAGTTTCCCCATTTCGTGCGCTGTCCCATAATATAAATTCGGTGGGGCTGATGCCGTAGTCGAGCTGTGACAATCTTGAGGTGCTTTTGGATTTCGAGACGCGCCTGTTTACGAAGCCAGTTCTCCAATCCTTTAGCGATCGGCGTTCGCGATGCCGCTCCCCGCCGCACGACAATCTCCTGACCGACAAGTTCGACGCGGTTCCCTCGCGCACGCGTCTTTGTGGTCTCAACTCGCACTTTTGTGAGCTTTCCGAGAAAGGGAATCTCGCCGGCTGACCTCCGCTCTGGGCGCCGTACGCCGCGCATTCGCTCAACTCGCTGAAGTTGGTCGATGATCCATTTCTTGCTCCGGTCGAGGAATGCTGCAACGTCTTCGCTCTTGCGTCCCATGGGCAGCACCACCTCGATACCGTTTGGACCCACCCGAACGCGAAGCTTACGCGCGGTTGTTGAAGGTCGAAGCCGATAGGTGACCTGCCGGCCGGGAAGCTGAATCCGGTTCTCTTTAACAACTTTCATAGCGTCAGGTCATTTCATCTGATTTGGCGAGCTCACTTACTGCCGGCTTGAGGAAGGATGGATCCTGGGCGTCCGGGTTGAAGCCAAGGGCGGCATATCGCGGATTCCATGATTCGGCGAGCAATGACTGCTCGACGCGCATTCGGCTGCCGATCGCGTTGCTCCATCCCGGCAATAGGAGCTTGTTTGCTCGCAGGTGCCCGACCAGCCCCCGCGCGCAGTCGGCGAGATAGGCCTCTCCCGCGGCTGGAGCATGCGCACGCAGTATCGTGAACAAGCCGTATTCACCAGGTTGCAAAAGGTTGAGGCGTTCTGGTTCTAGCTTTGTAGTTGCCGTGGTGGCTGCAATCTCTTCTAACTCGCGAAGACGTTTCGCCGTGGCTTGGTCGCCCGCGTCCTTGCGCTCCTTGACTCGTTGTAACCGCTCGCCGAGCTGACGGTAGATGAAACTTGGATCATCTTCCGACAGTTCCCTGGTGAGGATGGCCTCAAGCGCAGCTGCCTTGTCGGCAGGGGTTGGCAGTTCATCAAGCTTGGTGACGTAATCCTTGTCGATCTTGAAGACCGGAAGAGCTTCGGCGATGTCAACGAACGTTGTGTTCTCCTGGATTAGTTGCCGGGTCTTGGCCGAGAGTTCGCCATAGGTATCCTTGCTGCCCCGCTGCCGCCGCCGGTACGCAATGTAGATGCCGCAAAGCCAGTTGTACTGATGCCGGTGCGGGTAGAGGCAAGGATCAGGGGCTATCGCCTCCCACAAGCGCTCGAGGCTATTGAAATTGTGTTCAAAGTTTTTGGCGGCATCAGGATCGCGCAAGCGCCGTAACGCGGCGAGCAAACACTCGCGGGTATCGGCAATCTCTATCCCCTCGAACAGTTCCATGCACCGTGCGACCTCGTTGGGCACAGTCGCGCGCAATGCATCCCAATCGATGAGTGATTCTTCGCGGATGCTCTCGTCGAAGTTCAACGCCTTCTCAAGATTGGCAAATACGCCGAAATAGTCCACCACCAAACCCGTGCGCTTCTGCATGGAAGGCAACGGGCGGTTTGTGCGCGCGATGGCCTGCAACAGGTTGTGATCGCGCAAAGGCTTGTCCAAATACATCACCTGCTCGACCGGCGCGTCGAAGCCTGTCAGCAGGCGATCACAGACAATCAAAATCTTGAGCGGCGGCCGCCACTTGCTGTGGTCGTGACCATAATGCTCACGATTCCACTCCGCCCACTCGGCGGGCGTTAGCTTAAAATACTCGATCAGATCGTCTTGCTTCTCCTTTGAGTATTCAAATTGCTCGATTTCCGGTTCGCTGTTCTGAGCCGCCGAAATGATAACATCCGACCACTCCACCGGCAGGCCACGCGCCTTCAACTTGGAATCGAGGGCGATCTTGTAAAGCGCACAAGCCTTGCGGTCGACGGCGACGAGTTGCGCCTTGAAGCCGTTTGGGTCCGGGTGTTCAAGGAAGTGCTTCAGCATCCTTTCAAGTACGATCTCGATACGATCTGGATGACGTGCTAGTTCTTTCCATTGGGAGCGCTGGCGCTGGATAAGGTCCTTAGCCTCCTCGTCCTCAAGCTCCATCTCTGTGCACATCTCCTCGAAACCAATGCTCAAGGGTTTCTCGTCTACCTTGAAGGGCACTGGATCGCGGATGTAGTGGACTTCGAGGGTAGCGCCGTCCTTGATGGCGCGCCGAATTCCATAGTAGCTGAGGTAGCGTTCCTGCACGCCATCCCTTTGTGGACCGAAATCGCGATGCGTATTCTGCGTCGTCCTGTCGATCGGCGTGCCGGTGAAACCAAAGCGGAAGCCATTTGCGAGCTTTACGCGCATGGTCATCGCGTAACTTTCGGCGCGTCCGCCCTTCTGTGAGCGATGCGCCTCGTCGACCAGGCTAATGATATTGTCGCGCGTGAGGGGAGTCAGATCGCCCATATTCTGAAAGGATTGGATTGTGGTGACGAGTGTGCCGCGCCAGTTGATGCGCAGCTTTGATTTTAAGTCTTCGACGCCCAATGCCTTCTCGACGTTCGGATAATCGCAGGCATCGAAATCATCTGACAATTGCGTTTTCAGGTCCCGCCGATCGACTACGATCAGTACCGTGGGATTACCGAGTGCCGGGTGGCGTCGCAGCTTCTGACCTGCGAAAACCATGGTTAAGGTCTTGCCTGAACCTTGAGTATGCCAAATCAGGCCGGTCCGATCCTGGGCTTCGGCCGGGCGCCCAACCAATGAAACCGTGCGGTCGACCAATTCATTTACCGCCTCGAACTGCTGGTAACGGGCGATCTTTTTGGCCGTCTTGCCCTTCTTGGTCTCGAAGACCACGAAGTGCTGAACGAAATCGAGCAGGTGTGATGGCTTGAGACGCAGCAATCCCCTGACCGGCACTTCCAGAGGGTCGTCCGGCTGCGCGGCATCGGGTTCATTCCACCAGCCATGGTGCTCCGGATAGAGGCTTAGCCAGCGCCCCCACGTATCGAGATGCCGCTCGATATCGTCCTTGCTCGCGTCGTGGAACAGTACGGTGCCGTAACGAAATTCGTCCTCGTCGGCTGCGATGCAAAACACATTTGTCGTCAGCATCAGCGGCGCTTTGCGTTGATAGCGGTGCAGCTGATGCACTGCCTCGCGCCAGTCCTTTGAGCTGGTGACATAGCTCTTGTACTCGGCAACGACGAGCGGGATGCCGTTGACCAGAAGCGCAGTGTCCTCGCGGCACTCTCGGACGCCCTGAACGCGGTATTGGTTAGTCGCCGTAAAGTTGTTGAGGTCTTGCCGTGTCGTATCGAAGGCGATGAATTGGACGGTCTCGGCATCCTCTCCTGGTTCGAGCACAACCTTGGCACCGTCGCGCAGTAAGTCGAGCGTCTGACGATTGGCCGTAAGCTTGTCGGGATGCGACATTGTCTTGCGTAGCGCAGCCACGGCCAGCTTCGCCTGCGCTTCAGTTTTGACCTTTGGGTTGATACGCAGAATTGCTGGCACGAGGAGCCGTTCGACAAGCGGGTCCTCCAGCGGACGGTCGAACGCGGCCATCGCCGCTTCGTCCCGATAGCGCCAGCCGAGACCGCCTGCCGGTGCTTCCGGCTTGAGCTCGCCGCAGAGCCGACTGAGAATCGGAAGCTCGACGTATGCCGCCTCAGTCATGCCGCGGCGGCCTCCAGCAAGTTCGCCACGCGGACACGACCGGTAAGAAGATCATAGATCAGCGATTTTTTAAGTTCTCGCTGAGCTGCAAGAATGGGCTCGTAGCTTCGGACGACGGCATCCGCTGCTTCCAACATCGACGCGATCTCATGTTGCTCAGCTATTCCATCTGTCCCTTGGGGCAAAGGTATTAGCACCTTCGCGAGGTTGGTGGCATTGATATTGACCTGCTGGACCCCTGGCGTCGCGTAACGCTTGATCCGACATTGCGACGAATAGGATTTAAGAACTTGGCCAAGGTAATAACGGTCCACCACAGATATGTCTGGAAACAAACGAATAAGGTAGGAAGCGAACACCGCTGTAGTATCGTGCCGATAAATACCAATTTTTCCGACCCATTCCTGAGAGTTTGTTCTATTAAATAGAATATCACCCCGTTTAACTTTGTACGGCTCAAGGATCTTATCGGGTAAGTGCAGATACTTGAGATCATCAAGGATGACCTCTCCGTCCTGAATGTTCCCCATCCGCAAGATCGGCATTCGGCCAGTTGTTTCCATCGGGACCGAAAGGCCGTACTGAAAGGTACGAACCACGGAGCCTAACGGAACAACAGCCCACGAATTAGGGATGAACCCGATCGCAGTTTTCCTCTGCTGCTCACCACGAAGTCCATTTGAATAAACCCGCTGGACTAGCAGGCTGTTGAAGAAGTAGGTCGCGGTTTGGCTGATTGAGTGATTTACTTTCTCCGAAACGATTCGGAGGTTAGGTGATGCGGGGTGGGGATAAGCGGACTGGCGAGCTTTTCAGCTACGTCGATCTTGAGAAGCGGGTTCGGTCGGATCATCCGCTGAGAGCGATCAGAGGGCTTGTGAACGAGGCGCTGGTCGCGCTGGAGCACGAATTCTTTGCGCTTTATGCGCCGATCGGGCGGCCGTCGATACCGCCGGAGAAGCTGCTCCGAGCGATGCTGTTGCAGGCGCTTTATTCAATCCGGTCGGAACGGCAGCTAATGGAGCGGCTGGAGTATGATTTGCTATTCCGCTGGTTCGTCGGAATCGGGGTCGATGCTGCCGTGTGGGACCATTCGGTGTTCTCAAAGAACCGCGACCGGCTGCTCGAAGGGAATATCGCCGCGAGGTTCCTGGCGGCGGTTCTGGATCAGCCGCGGGTGAAGAAGCTGCTTTCCACCGACCACTTCACGGTCGACGGGACGCTGATCGAAGCGTGGGCTTCGTTGAAGAGCTTTAAGCCACGGGACGGATCGGACGAGCCTCCGGCCAGTGGCGGGCGCAATACCGAAGCCGATTTCCATGGCAAGAAGCGGTCGAACGAGACGCATACCTCGACGACGGATCCCGATGCACGGCTCTACCGCAAGGGGCCGGGCAAGGAAGCCAAGCTCTGCTTCATCGGCCATGGCTTGATGGAGAACCGCCATGGCCTTCTGGTTGATGCTTGCCTGACGCCGGCTGACGGCCATGCCGAGCGGGTAGCGGCGCTCGCCATGATCGAACCGCGCGCCGACCGGCCGCGCGCGATCACGCTCGGTGCCGACAAGGCCTACGACGCGGAAGACTTCGTCAATGAGCTGCGCTCGATGACAGTGACACCGCATGTGGCGCAGAACACCAGCGGCCGAAGTTCGGCGATCGACGCACGCACGACGCGGCACGGCGGCTATGCCGTCAGTCAGCGCGTCCGCAAGCGCATTGAAGAGGCGTTCGGCTGGATCAAGACGGTGGCCAGGCAGGAGAAGACGAAGTTCCGTGGTCGCGGTCGCGTCGGGTGGGCCTTCATCTTCGCTGCCGCCGCCTACAATCTGGTTCGATTGCCGAAGCTCATCGCGCAAAAGAGTTGATGGCAAAGCTTCCCGCACTACAGGCCGCCTCGTCGGACACTTCCACATAGATAATGCGCGATGATTTAGGCTTCGTATGCGATCGTGCCTGACTTCTTCAACAGCCTGCTAGTGCCCGCTTAGCCTCCCTTGCCCGATCAAGGGCCGCGCGGGTACGCTCCAATGCTGTGTCCACCGCATCGAGGATACGGGCGATGTTGGCTTGTTCGACGGAATCCGAAGGCACCGCGCACCATACGGTGCGGATATCGCGCTTGCTTACCTCGTCAAAGGTTGTCCCTGCTCCGAGGCGTTTGATAATCGGTGTCAATAGGTCGAGCAGGTAGTAGAGATAGTCACTAGAAATAGTATAAGGAATAAAGCTCGCAAATCCTTGGTTGGTCGAGATCGGAACTATTAGAATGGCTTTCGCTCCAATTGTGGCTCGGCTCGTGTAAAGAATAGAACCGGGAGGCAGGAGCGACGCGGCGGAAGAAGAAAGTCCTTGCTCTGTGATGCACTCAGCGGTCGTGCTGATGTACTTGGCTTGGTTCGCTGTAAGATCAGTGGGAGTGGCCCACGGAATACTGCCTCCAGTCCAGAAACGGCTCTCGTCACGGCTAGGCGTGCCTCCGCCGACAACTCGCGCCAGATCGCCTAACGTTTGAGGCTTCCAGCCGTTGGCCCCACCATACCGCCGCAAAAAGTCGTGTCGTGCGCCAAGACTAACTTTCATATCCGACACTCTTGAGCAGATCTCGAAGTTGGTTTTCCGCGTTTTTTGCTGCCGCCTCGGCCTCACTCAGTGCCTTCAGCGCATCCTTCACCTCTACTCGAGGTTCGGGCTCGAATGTGTCGACGTAGCGCGGGATGTTGAGGTTGAACTCGTTCTCCTCAATCTCATCGATTCCAACTACACGGGCATGCTTCAATAGCTCATCCGGATCGCCGTAGAGGGCGCTGAGATCGGTGCCGACCCTCGCCACGTCCTGGCGATCATCTTCGGCACGGCGTCGTATCTGAGCGATGCGCTCATCACGCTCGATCAGCTTGGCGGCCAGTTTCTCGCGTGACTTCTCCAGCTTGGCGAGCGCCTGTTCGGCGGCTGCTTTGTCGCTCTTGGTCTCAGAAGTGTCCCGCTTGGTGCGTGCCGTGGCTACCTCATTGTCCAGTGCGGCCAATCGATCGCCCTGTGCTTGATACTCGGCCTGAAGGCGACCGATCTCTTCGTCCTCGCGGAAATCGATTTGCTTGCGGATGCGTTCGCTGTGCTCCGTTATAAGACCCGCGACCTTCGAGGCATCGCCGTAGGCGTGGCAGTGCACAAGAATTCGCATCACGTCTTGGGGTCGCAGCTCGTTCTGAGCGGAAAGCTCCCGGTAGTGCCGTGCCGCGTATATGAGCAATATTTGATCGCGGCGTTCCGATGGGCGCTGCTTGCGGAGGATGAGCAGGCAAGCGGGGATAGGGGCACCATAGAAAACGTTGGGCGGAAGAGAAATGATAGCATCGATTAGCCGCGCATCGAGCAACGCCTTGCGGATCAGGTGCTCGTCGTCAGCCTTACGATATTTCATTTTCGCATTGCCGTCGTCGTCAAACTCCCCCGTTTCCTCATCGACTTCGGGTTGGCCACGGAAGAGCACACCCTGCGGACACACAACTCCGGCGCGGCCCCCATCGCTGAGTGATGCCAGGATATGCAGGATGAAGGCGTAGTCACCGTAACTTGCTGGTGGCGCCCTGAAGGCAGTCCCGCGACCGAATTGGCCGAACGGATCCTTGAACCCCTCTTTGCCAAAGATCTCTTTTTTGAGCTTGTCCTTCTTTTTCTTGTCGTCCGTCTGCTGTTCGGGCTTGAGCCACCAGAATTCGTCGGAGAACGGAAAATTAGCGAGAACGAGTGAGAATTTCCTGACGCGCCCATCTGCGAGAAACAGCGGATCGGTGATGGTGCTTGCGCCTGCCTTGATGTCGGCTTCGAGGCCGTGCAGCACCGAGTTGATCTTACCAATAGCGGCGTTGCCCCAGTTCATTTCCTGGGCGAAGTAGCGCGCACTAGTGGCATGCTGGCCGTGCTCACGCAGATAGTCGGCGGTATGGACAAGCATGCCGCCGGAGCCCGATGTTGGATCGTAAACGGTGTCACCCGGCCGGGGCTCCAGAATGCCGACAAGCGTGTCGACGACCTCCGGCGGGGTGAAGAACTCTCCGGCCTTAGCACCGGCATCATCCGCGAATTGCTTGATGAGGTACTCGTAAGCGCGGCCAAGAACGTCGGGCGGCACGCTTTTGTTTGAAAGATCGTACTCATCAAAATGTTGTATGAGTGCATGAACGACCTCGTTCGGGATCAGAGGCTTGCCCGAACCGTCTGGTGCGGGCTGACTCCAGTCCACCGTAAAGACGCCGCGCAGCTCGTCATTGGAATTGGCCACCGCGCGCATCGCTTTGGTAAGCACATCTCCGATATTGGTCGACACTGCCTTTACGTCGCCCCAGCGGGAGCCGTCCGGAATCTTGAATCGATGTTCGCCGCGCTTGCGGAAGACTGCCTTCTGCTGCTCAGTGAAGCTGCGGCCCTGCTGTTTCTCCAACTCGGCGATCGCATCATCTGCTTCGCCTTCCCACTGGTCACAGAGGCGCTTAAAGAACATCAGCGACAGGATGTAGTTTTTATAGTCCTGCCCGGCGGTCTTGCCCCGGAGAATGTTCGCGGCGCCCCAGAGGTGTGCTTCGAGCTGCTGGAGAGTGAGCTTTTTCGAAGATATAGTGACGGCAGGTTTCGAAGCGTCGAGCATCCCAATTCCAATCTCGATGGCAGCCTTCAGAACGATTCCCGTTGCCGCTGCGACGACCATCAAGCGCACCAGAGTTGTGCGCCTATAAGCTCGGCATAAGAGCCTGCTCAGCGGCCATTGCGGCCTCGTCGAATTGCTTCTCAAGTGACGCGTTAGCCCCGCGCAAGCCCTCAACGACTTGGCGAGCCCAATCGATATATTCCATTCGGCGCCGCACTGACCAGTCTGGTGCCGGACTGGAAACGAGCGCCCGCAAATTGCTGGTTTTGTCGGCGAGCTTGAGCAACTTCGCCCGGTCGGTTTTCTTGTGGGCGCTCTCTACTTGGCGCTTTTTGCGCTCACGTTTCTCCAGAGTCTTGTCGTCGGTAACCTCCGCGACTAGGTCGGCGACATCGGTCCCGAACGAATCCGCGATGAGCTTGTGCGGAACCTCGCAGTCCTCGATCGCGTCGTGAAGCAGTGCGGCAATGACCAGATTAGGATCTTCGCCCTCGGTCGCTTCCGCAACCAATGTCGCGACCTCCAGGAGATGATTGATGTAGGGCTCCTTAGCTGCACCTTTGCGGCGCTGGTGGACGTGCCATCGTGCGGCTGCATCGGCAGCTTTCAACACCTTAGTCCAGCTTTTCATCGTCTCTTCTTCCCCGCCTACCCTAGCCGTAATAGCGCTTGCAGGTAAGTTTTGCCCCTTCAAGGGCTAGTACATCCCTAGCTCCAGATGTCTTTCGGTCCTGGAATCAGCGGATTATCGGCCATGGCAACCATCCGCGTGTTCGCCTGACTTCCTCGACGCATACCTCCGTCGCCTCCGTAGCTAGCTAACAACAGGCTGCTTCCGAAAAGATTTAGCGTTGTCGGCATGCAGCATGCTCAAGCCGCGTGCTGTTCTGGCAGATATTCAAGCCCTGCAGCGCGAACACCCTCGGCTGTCGGCTCGTCCAAGCCATGTGACTTTATCCATGCGGCGATCCACCGCAGGCGGCTCATCGCCCATGGGTCTGGAGCCACCATGTTTCGTGCTTTAGCCCTAACATCGATCATCGCTTCCACCGCTGCCCGCAACATTTGAGGCACGCGCTCATCGCGTAGTCGTTCAAGTACACCGGCCTGATCGCCTTTCATATTTTTTTCAATGGCGCCGATGAACCCGTTCCCCTCTTGGTCGGAATCTTCGTTAGGCTCAAAAGGACCGATCAGAAGTTCCAAATTCGTCATTACGTGGGTCGTGACGAAGCCGAAGGGAATGACGGCCCCGGCGCTGCCCATAACACGCGCGTGATAAGCGAAGAGAAGCCCGTTGAGGGTCCGGAAAATATCCAGAAAATTCGGCAGCCCGTTGAGGTTTCCGCGCTTCACGTGCTTGTAGAGCTTCCGCCGTTGGTGACGCTCCACGAAATCCAGGATGGCAGCCCGCAGATCGTCGGCGGAACCGCCGACTGGAATGTTCAGCCAATTGGGCGGCGTGTCCGATTTGAACGGGTCGCGCGGCTTCCAAATGTCCCGCCGCATCCCGTGCGACTGTAACTCGCCATCGAAGAATCGGATGCTGGTGCAATTGTAAAATTCAACCGCGTCGCGGACGCTCCCAAGGCTATCGACATACGAGACAAGATTTTCTCCCGTTTCCTCGATTGCGCGCAAAGGATTGCGTCCGGCCCGATGAGCCGGACTTTCCCTCAGCAACTGGTAGAGCTGCACAAGCGCCACCGGATTACTGACGGAACTCTTGATCATTTTTGAGCGAGCCCTTCAGCTCGCAAATCGCGGCACTTCGTATCTGCGCGATTTGATTTTCATCTAGCTCGACCGAGGCTTTGCCTTGGATGACCCGCCGCACTGGAATGGAAAATACAGGCAGCGTCTCGTTGATGTTCCGCACTCTAAGCGTCAGGCCCTGAACAGCGGCTGGCGCTTCTAGCTCGCACTCCAGCAGCCCGCTTTCAACCAAGACAGCGGAGTCAAGGATGATCTCGCCGATTGCCCACCTCTCATTGCGAGGCTCCTGCTCGGCTCCGGCTTTGAATTTGGCCGGATCAATCTTCTTGAGGCCAAGGCCGCTTCCGTCGAGCAGATCGTCAGGCTTTTCCTTGGTGCCGAGCCACAGTGCGGCCTCGGTGTTGCGTCCGTCAAATGCCGCAAGCGTGGCGTTCGGGCTACCGCTTAGCCAGAATGTGCCCGCATCCGTTTCGAAGGCAAAGGCCTTCGCATGCAATCGCCGCCCCGGCTGAGGAGTCGCCGCGAAGCAGCGATGCTTGCCGCCCGTAAACAGCTTGGCCAGCTTCTTTCCCGCAAGCGTCGCGTAGTCCTGCTGCGCGACGACGGTTAAAACAGCGGCGGGCCATAGTTCGTGTAACCGCTTTAGAAACCCCAATTCTTGATCGTAAAACGGAGCAATGACCGTGATCTTGCGGACTGTCCGTCCCTTCAGGCGGTGGATCAACTCATTCCAGAGTGGACTTTCGTGTGAGTGGATCAATTCAATGGCGGCTTTGGGGATAGTGACCTTCGGATGCAGCCATGGGAAACGGTCTTCGGCCGGTTTGAAGAACTCGGTTTCGATCACGTCTTTGAGGATACCAGCATCCGCCGCAAAGACCTTCATGGCGTCGTAGATTTGCCGCAGTGCGGAGCGCGCGATCGCATCATTGGGGCCCGGCTTATCTGAGAGAAACGAAAAGGCTGAGCACAGCTCGACGTTGTAAGCGATGCCCGCGTTCGTGCAATTATTGCTGCCCACCAATCCATCGGTTCTCTTATCTCCAAGCGCCAAGTACAGCTTGGGGTGAAAGACCTCCGAACCCCGATCCATCGGAGCGACCAGGTAGCGGCGGTTGAAGCCGGAGACCTGCAGTCCCCCGTTGATCAACTCTTGATAGCGGCCCCGATCCATGAACACGACAAGGCGATCGGCAGAGCCGAACGTTCGCTTGGCCAGTATGCGCCGTTCGAAGAATTGTGGGTCGAATTCGTAGGTAGCAATAAAACCGAAAGCTCCGGCGCCCTTGTCGAATTGCTCAAGAAGATCGAGAGGTTTCATGCGGACCCCTCGCGCTTGAGTTCAGCCGCTAGCCAAGCGTCCCCCTCCGGCGTGCGCCGGTACCCGCTTTCCTCCTCATAGATAAGGAGACCGAGGTCAGAAAGGATCTGCAGCGTGCTCCCAAGCCGAGCATTGAGGGCTCGGGGGTCCGTGTAGTCGGTACCGGTGCCGATCACCGTCGTACCATCGACATGGAACAAGGGCGCGCTTCCGCCAAAACCTCGCTCGTAACTCATCCGCTCGTGCTGGCGGATGACGAAACGCGAGAGGATGCGGCTCAGAATCTCGCCATTCCGACGGTCGAACCAATCGTCGCCGAACTCACTGTGTAAGAACCGCACGAGGCCCGGTAGGGAAATGTCAGCCAAGTCATTGTGAACCTGTTGCTCATACCAATTGTTGAAGGATGGCCTGATCTGCCGCTGATAGCGGACCACCACTAGGTATAAGAGCATCGTCGCGAGGGCGAAACACGCGGGCTCGTTCGCCTCGCCATCGATGAGTAGGTTTTCGAGATTGTGTTCCGAGAACTGAGCCTGAATTGGAAGCGCATTGAAGGCCCCAGTCTTGCTCTTCGTGCCGCAAACCGCGAGTGTCTCCCGCGCGGAAAGGGTGAAGAAATCCTTGGGTAAATTCAGGCCGAAGCATTCGCGGAAGCGCGCTTTTAGCCCTGGCGGATTCAAAGCCTGAACCAGACTTTTATGCGACATACCACCAGGCCGGTCACGGAGGACACGGACGCAGGCCACGAGCATGGATTGCAGGGCCACTGCGAGATAGTTGTGCACATAAAAGATGCGCCACCGCTCGTAGATGTCGGTTAGCGCGGGCGGCATTCTGACAGCAGTTTCCTTCGCCGTGTCGTCATCCGAAAGCACGGCGCCAAAATAACAGATGTCACTGAAGCTGCCATTCTCGAATGCAACTCCCGCCGCATGCGCTCGGCCGACACATTCGAGAAGGAAGAGCAGCGACATTCGCCGGCGCCGTTGTCCCGGCTGAGTCATCTCTTTGTATTTCGCGAAGAACACGTCGCGGAGAACCTCGCGGTCGAAAGCGCGTTTGCCCGCAATTTCGCAGAGGCCCACTCGCGAGCCGAACTCTTTGAGGATCCCGGTATCGACGGCGTTACGAAGCGTCCATCGCTTTTTCACATATTCCGTGTTGTGAACGGACTGGCCGAAGGCGATGGCAAGGCGCTTTCCCAAATCGCTCAGCTCGCGGACATCGATGTCCTGCGTTTCTTGATCGAGCTCCGCGGTGTCCGCGTCCGCTTCGTCCTTCACGCGCTCGTTGTTTGTGAAAACGCCCAGATTGATGAGCGACCCTTTGTACGCGGCGCCGAACTGGCCTTCCGGGGCATCAAGATGCTCCCAGCGGGACAGGTCAAACGAGCGGCGCTTCTTGCGGTCGATTTTCGTGGCCTTGTTCGATCCGCCGAGCGCACCGCTCTCGCATGGATGTCCGTCGTGATGCAGCACCGCGCCCAGGACCATGGCGCGTTCTCTGACAAGGACCCCTTTAATTCGTCCGCGATCCCCACGCTCTGCGCGTTCGTGGTCGTTGTAGTCCTGGAATGCCCACGGAAAGAACGCGTAATAGCGTGCGCGGGGGGTGATGGATGTAATGCAGTAAAGCAGTTCGTCGGAAAGCCTTGCCGACACCCGGAGATTTAGTCCAAGCGGGTCAGCGGGGCTCGCAGAAGGAAGCTCTTTATTCCATTGAAGGACCTTAATCCCTTCGGAAGGCTTGGCGAGTTGAAACACCGGACCCCCACGCGGCAAGGTCGTACGGAACTCACTTAATCACCGTGACGACAGCGGTGTCTATGGAATATGTTGGTGAGGAGCAGGAAGCGGGTCAGCCCGAGCCGAGCGTAAGTCCGAGTTCGAAATTGGGTCACTTAGTTACAAGGTGCCCAAGCAAGCTCGAGGAATTATATCCGGATTTCTCAAAATAAGGACGCAATCGATGGTCCCTGCATTTTTGGCACGGCCCACAGCGTGGTTTGTAGGTTCAAGGGCTTGTCCGACCCTTGTCACGGCGGCCGATTAACCTGCGAAACGGCACGCGATTTCTGAATGCCGATCAGGGTGAGCACCCAGCGAGGGACCGAAGCAGGTTGGGGGTGTGTTTGGGGGTATGACGTAACTATCCTAGCTATATGATTGATATATAATATTTTTCCAATTTTATAGGCGGACACCCCTTCCGCCAGTTTCGAGCGCATTCAGCTCATAAATCTGGATCGCCTAATGCGGCTTCGTCGCCGCCGCGGTGATGGCCGCGAGCGCACCACTCAAAGCCTTGACAGTCGCCTCGGTCTCGGGTCCGAGCCCGTGGCGCTTCGCGATCCAGTTTGGGTCGTTGTACGACACGAAGGTCTTGCCCGACGCATCCTGCCAGACCAGCACCTTGAGTGGCAGGTCGATGCCGACAGTCTGCGCCGCCTGCATGAGCGGCGTGCCGCCCTTGGCGTTGCCGAAGACCAAAAGATCGGTCGGCAGTAGCTTCATGCCGACGGCTGCTGCGCCCGCCGCGTGATCGACATGAGCAAACACCGTCAGGCCCTTTGCCTTCACCTCGGCCTCGAGCTTGGCCATCGTTTCCTGCGGCCCGTAACTGCTCGGGACCGTGATCAATCCTTCCGCTGCCATTGCTTGTGCTCCCAGTAGCCAGATCGTGACAACCGCTGCGAAGACTTTGGAGATTAGGGCCATCACCTCCCCCGATTGCCGCCCGCCCCTTTCATCGGGCCGCCGGTTCCCGGCAGCCTATCAACGAAAAGTGTCATCGGTCTTGCGGCTCGCTCGTGCGTGATAGGATGCCGGTCTCCATATATTGCGTATTGTATTGCGTATTGCGCATGTTGCATCGCGGTTTGAGCGGACGGTAGCGATATGACCCTCGGCGATATTCCTCGTCATATTTCCAAGCCTCAGCCTTTGGATCGCGGCGAGCTTCCCGGCCAGGTGGTGCTGGTCATGCAGGGCGGCGGCGCGCCCGGCGTCTATCAGGCCGGAGCCTACGAGGCGCTGCACGATGCCGGGATCGAGCCCGATTGGGTGATCGGCACGTCGATCGGCGCGATCAACGGTGTCCTCATCGCCGGCAATCCGGCTGAACGCCGGGTGGAACGGTTGCGGGAATTCTGGACGCACCTGGCAAACCAATGGATCGAGCCCTGGAACCAGCTGGCGCCGCTGGTTTGGGGCGTGCCGGGCTTCTACTTTCCGAACCCCATGCTCGCCCGCGGCGTCGACGCCAATGTCGGGATCGAGCGCGCCGCTCTCTATCATGTCGACCCGCTGAAGAAGCTCCTGCCGACGCTTGCCGATTTCGACCGGGTCAATTCCGGTAAGCCGCGGTTCACGCTCGGGCTCGTCACTGTGCGCAGCGGGGAGATGCGCTACTTCGATACCAGTGTCGAGAAAGTCGGTCTCGAGCACGTGCTGGGCTCGAGCGCGATACCGCCGTCGTTTCCGGCGGTGCGGATCGACGGCGAGGCGTATTGGGACGGCGGCATCTATTCGAACACGCCGGTCGAGGTGGTGTTCGACGACAATCCGCGCCGAAGCTCGGTGGTGTTTGCGGTCCAGATCTGGCATTCGCACGGGCTGGAGCCGGAATCCATCGCGACAGTCTTCATGCGGCAGAAGGACATTCTGTTCGGCAGCCGCACCAAAAGCCATATCGCGCGGCAAGCTCAAATTCATCGGATGCGTCACGTCGTGCGTGAATTGTACGACATGCTGCCGGACGAACAGAAGAACTCGCCCAAAGCCAAGGAGCTGGCCGGCTGGGGCTGCGGCACCCAGATGCACCTGATCGAGATCAATGCCGAGCCGATCGACGGCGAGACCAATGCGCGCGACTTCGATTTCTCGCAAGCCGCAATCGACGCCCGCTGGCAGGCCGGTTACGCGGATACCAGCCGCATGATCCAGCGGCGGCCTTGGAGCGATCCGATCGATCCCCAGGTTGGCGTAGCGGTGTACGCATCCGATGCTCCCGACGCGCCGGCCTGAGTGAAACCGCGAGTTCGCCTGCCGTGCGGAGCCCCGGGAAACCATGATCAGTCGCCGCGCGATCCTCGCCGGCGGTGCGCTGGCGCTGGCCGGCAGCGGACCGCTGGCACGCGCGGTGGGCGCGGCTGAGAAGCCGTTGCTGCCGCCGGGCTTGCCGCAAGGCGTCTACGATACCGCCACGCTTGAGGCGTTGCCCGGCAAGAAGCCGCTGATCAAGCTCTCCTACCGGCCGCCAAATTACGAGACGCCGCTGTCGCATTTCACCTCGGAATTCACGCCGAACAAATCCTTCTTCGTGCGCTACCATCTGGCTGGAATTCCGGAGGCGATCGACGCGCAACGGTGGAAGCTGAAAGTCGGCGGCGAAGGGGCCGGCAAACAGCTTGAATTGAGCCTGCCGGATTTGCAGTCGAACTTTGAAGCCGTCGAGATCGCCGCGGTCTGCCAATGCTCCGGCAATCGCCGCGGCTTTTCCGAGCCGCATGTGGCTGGCGTCGAATGGGGCCTTGGCGCCGTCGGCAATGCGTTGTGGAAAGGGGTGCGGCTGAAGGACGTGCTGAGCCGCGCGAACCTGCGCCCCGAGACGGTTGAGATCGTCGTCAATGGCGCCGACGGACCGGTACTCGATGGCACCCCCGATTTCGTCAAAAGCATTCCGCTTGGCAAGGCGCTCGACGACAACACGCTGATTGCCTACGCCATGAACGGCGCGCCGCTGCCGCACTACAATGGCTTTCCGATCCGCCTGATCGTGCCGGGCTGGACTGCTACCTATTGGATGAAGCATCTCGATACGATCGAGGCCGTCACCAAGCCCTTCGCCGGCTACTGGATGAAGAGCGCCTACCGGATTCCAACCGGAAAGTTTTCTTTCAGTCAGCACTTCAACTCGCAGATGACGCCGGCGAACGAGCCGATCACCGAGATGGTGGTCAATTCGATGATCACCGCGCCGCAGGAAGGCTACTCTATGCGGGCCAAGGAAACAGCCTATATCCGTGGCCTTGCCTGGGACGGCGGCTACCGCATCCGCGGCGTCGACATTTCCACCGACGGCGGCACAACGTGGCGCGGCGCCGCGCTGGAGCGAGACCTCGGCCGCTTTGCCTTTCGCGGCTTTCGCTTTGCGTTCGCCCCGCGGCGGGCCGGGACATATCAGGTGATGGCCAAGGCCACCAATGCGCTTGGTCAGACCCAGGGCGACAAGCTGATCTTCAATCCGGCGGGCTACCACAACAATGTCGTGCGCCCCCTCACGCTCAATGTGATCTGAGGAAACGATGCGGCGCATCCTCGTGGCGGCCATTGCTCTCTTTTTTGTCGCCGGCGCCCGGGCCGAGGAGGACGTCGCGCTCAAGGCCGGCGTCGGCCGGGAGGTCGCCGAAAATTATTGCAACGCCTGCCATTCGCTTGATTATCCGCGCATCAACGCGCCGTTTCTCAACCGCCAGGGCTGGGAAACCGAAGTGAACAAGATGATCACAGCCTACGGCGCGCCGATCACGCCGGCCGACGCCAAAATCATCGTCGACTATCTCACTGCCAACTACGGCAGCGGCCGCTGAGCGAAAGCGCGGCGGCGCGACGCCAACCGTTGGGGCGTGCAAGCCTCAGGCGGGCGGAACGGCGCCGGCCCGCTGCGTGATCAGCCCGTAATGCTCGACGCGCCGATGCTGGGCGAAATTGAACATTTGCTCTTTATTGTGCAGGCCGATGTCGAGATTGCATCTCGCCACGAAGACTTCGTCGTCCTTGCCGGCGGCCTGGGCAACGATTTCGCCGGACGGCGCGACGATGCAGCTGCCGGCCAGAAGTTCACTGCCCTCTTCGTTGCCGGCCTTGGCGATGCCGACGACCCAGGTGCTGTTCTGATAGGCGCCGGCCTGCATGCAAAGATGGTTGTGAAAATCGGCAAGGTGATCGTAGACCGGAACCCACGGCAAATGGGTCGGGGTGTTGTATCCGAGCAGGATCAGCTCGACACTTTGCATGCCCATGACGCGGTAGGTCTCCGGCCAGCGCCGGTCGTTGCAGATGCACATGCCGACATTGGCGCCGAACGCGCGCCAGACCGGAAATCCCAGATCGCCCGGCTCGAAATAGCGCTTTTCGAGATGCTGAAACGGATAATGCGGCCGGTTGTCGGCGTGGCCCGGCAGATGCACTTTGCGGTACTTGCCGACGATCGCGGCGTCCTTGTCCACCAGGATCGCGGTGTTGTAGCGGTGGGTGACGCCGTCGTCTTTCGCCAGCTCGGCATATCCGAGATAGAAGCCGATCCCGAGCGATTTCGCCGTGTCGAACAGCGGCCGCGTCGCCGGACTGGGCATCTCGCGCTCGAAGAAGCTGTCGATCTCGGCGTCGTCTTCCATCCACCAGCGCGGAAAGAAAGTCGTGAGCGCCAGTTCCGGGAACACCACGATATCGCCGCCGCGTGCCTTGGCCTCGCGCATCATTTCGAGGAGCCGCGATACCACTTGCTGGCGCGACTCCTCGCGGGCGATCGGTCCCATCTGGGCTCCGGCCACGTTGATGAAACGCTCCATGGCGCCCTCCCCGTTGGATCGATGTCTAGGCCTTGCCCGGCGCCAGCTCCGGCGTGCGGTGCTTATTGATCTTCATCCAGACGTGCTCGCCCGAGGTAGTCTTGCCGTAGCGGGGTGGCCGCTCGGCGCCGGAGCAGGTCGGCAGGCATTCGATCACCGCGTCGTAATTCGGCTGATGGAAGAACGCCATCGACAGGCGGCGGCTTCCGACGGCCTTGTCGCGCGGCGGATTGACGACCCGGTGCAGCGTCGACACCCAACGGTCGTTGGTCCATTCCGCCATCAGGTCACCGAGATTGACGACAAAGGTGCCGGGCAGTGTCGGCACGTCGAGCCAGTTGCCGTCCTTCTGCACCTGCAGGCCGCCCGGCGCGTTGTCGGGCTTGAGGATCGTCAGGCTGCCGTAATCGGTGTGCGCGCCGGCGCGCAATTGGCCGGGCAGTGGCAGTTTCGCCTGCTCGGGATAATGCAGCACGCTGAAATTGGTGATGTGGCGGTCGACCTTGTCGTCGAAATAATGTTTGTCCATGCCGAGCCCGACGGCGAAGATGCGCATCAGCGTCGTCGCCACCCGTTCCATCTGGCGGTAATAGGCCTCCCACACCGGGCGCATGCCCGGCACGGACTCCGGCCAGAGATTGGGGGCAAAAAATCTGCCGGGGCCGGCGGCGCGGTGATAGGCGTCATCGGGCGGATCGACTGGGCCGATCGAAAACAACTCTTTGAAATCCGGCGGCGATTCTTCGTCCAGCGAATAAGACAAAGCCTCGCTGCCGAGCGAAATGTAGCCGCGATAGCGGTCCGCCGGCATGCGCAGCCTCAGCTTCTCTTCCAGCGGCCGGTCGAAATAGCCGAACGAGGTCTTGCGCATCTCGTCGATCAGGCTGTCCGGCACGCCGTGCCCTTCGATGATCAAAAAGCCGAGGCTGGAACAGGCTTGATCGACGGCTTTGGCGACGGCCGCCTCCCCTTTGGCGCCACCGCCGAGGAATGGAGCGATATCAATGACCGGAACGGTATCCATTGCGTGAGCTCCGTTGTGCCGATGTCATGTCGCCCATGTCATGTCGCCCATGTCATGTCGCCAATGTCGTGTCGCCCATGTCATATCGCCCACGTCATGCTGCGTCGCGGTCCGCGGGCTTGCGTGAGTCTTCCAGCAGCACCCCCAACTCGGCATGCCAGCACAGCGTCTCCCGCTCGCCGACTTTGTAGACATAGTCCTGAGCGTGGCGATGCTGCTCGACATGCACATATTGCCCCGGCGCCACCTCGAAGACGTCGGTTTCCAGCGAGCCCAAAAATTCACTGGCGATGTATTTGCCTTCGATACGGTTCGCCATGTCGTCTTTTTCACCGGTATTCATCAGGTCGGCGCGCACCGAGAACCAGACGTCCTTGCCGACCGGCACGTGCCGGATCTCCGGCGGTATTCTGACATAGACCAATTGACCGAGCGTCTCGACGAACACGATCGAGCCGCTACGCGATTGGATCCGCCCTTGGAACAGATTGTTGTTGCCGATGAATTCGGCGACGAATTTGGTGCGCGGGCTTTCGTGGACTTCGCGCGACGTGCCGATCTGCTGGATCACCGCGTCGCTCATGACGATGACCCTGTCGGCAAGCGACATCGCTTCCTGCTGCGAGTGAGTGACCATGATGAAGGTCATGTTCAATTCGCGCTGAACCCGCTTGAGCTCGATCATCATCGCCTGGCGCAGATTGAAATCGAGCGATCCGAGCGGCTCGTCAAGCAGAAGCACGGTCGGCCGGCTGATCAGGGCGCGCGCCAGCGCTACGCGCTGCTGCTGGCCGCCGGACAGGTCGCGCGGGCGCCGATCGGAGAATGTCGTCAATCCCACCATGTTGAGCATTTCCCAAACGCGCCGGTCGCGCTCGGTCTTTTCCATGCCCTTCATTTTCAGGCTGAATTCGACGTTCTGGAACACCGTGCGATGCGGAAACAGCGCGAAGCTCTGGAACATCATCGAGGTGTCGCGCAGCGCCGGCGGCAGGTCGGTGACGTCCTTGCCGGCGATGAAAATCTTCCCTTCAGTGGTTTCCTCAAGACCGCCGATCATGCGCAAGGTCGTGGTCTTGCCGCAGCCCGACGGCCCGAGCATGGCGACGAATTCGCCGTGCTTGATCTCGGCATTGAAATCGATGACCGCGCGCGCTCCGCCCGGATAGGTTTTGGAAGCGTGTTCGAGGACAACGTCGAATTCGCTCATCGCCCTATCTGAATATTACGCTGGAGCATGATCCGTTCCGAAAAGCCACTCTTCGGCATCATGCTCTAACCGGCGGATTTCGCCACGGCGTTGATCATGTTCCACACCGATTCGAACGGCACGGCGTCGAGCGCACCTTCGTGGTTGAACTCCGCCAGCACCTTGACGGCCTGGCGCAAATCCAAGTTCTCGCCGGCGTGCTCTTCCAGTTGCGCCAGCGCCTCGGGGAACGGCACGTCCCGCGCCTTCTTGGTGCGCAGATGCTCCTGCACCAGTGCATTGAGGTGCTCGTAGGTCTGTTTGAGCGAAGAGCCGTTATACGGCCGCCCGAGCAGGCCCGAGATGCCGTTGGCGCTCAGCCGCTGGCGAAGCCCCTCGGGCAGCGATTGCGCCAAGCCTTCGATCACTTCGCCGATGCCGAAGCCCTGGGTGAACAGGCCGCGGATAGTATCCATCGTATTGTCGCCGCCGCCACCATACATGCGGATCTGCGCCTGCGACAACGCGCTGCCCATGGCCTTGGCCTGATCGATGTGAACGTCGCGCTCGGCCTCGATGCGCAGCTTCGCCAGTTCAAGGAAAGTCGCGGCCTCGTTGTACTTCTTGAGGGCTTCGGCCTTAGCCTCGATCCCGGTCGCTTCGGCTTCAAGCTGCCGCTGCGTGTTGGCGATGCGCAGCTGCTCGACTTCCATCTCGGCGCGGCCGCGCGCCCCCGCCTCGCGTTCGATGCCTTCGGCGCCGATCTTCTGCGCCTCGGTCGTGGCGCGCGCGCGCGTCACCGTTGCCTGGGCCTCAAGCTCGGCGGCAAGCTTGCGGGCTTCGGCTTGAGTCACCGAATGCATGTGCATCACCTGCGCCTTGCTTTCCTCATCGATCCGGCGCGCCTCCGCGGCCTTCCCTGCCTCGATCACCTCGACCTGGCGCGCGCGTTCCGCGTCGGCCACCACGCGCACCGACTCGACGGTATGCGCGGCCTTCTCGCGCTCCGCGGTACTGGCGAGTCGCTGGGCTTCTGCGATTTCGAGCTCCCGGGTCTTGGCGGCGAGCGCGATCTCGCGGTCGCGCTCGGCCTGCTCGCGGGCGAGGAAGCGTTCGATATCTGACCGCTCGCGCTCGCCTTCCTTCTTGATCAGCGCAATCTCGCGGCCCATCTCCTCGAGCTGCGTCGCCAGCGCACTGCGAACCTGGGCGGCTTCGCGTTGCGAGGCTTCCTCGATGATGGCGATATCCTTCTGGATTTGCGCGGCTTCGAGCGCCTGTTGCTTGCGGATTTCCTCCTGTTCGACTTCCCAGCGCTGCTCCAGCACAAAGCGCTGCTGCTCGCTCAAGATCCGGGCGCGCTCGTCGGATATCTCCTTTTCCTGCTTGGCGACGGCGACCGCCTCGTCGCGATCGACCTGAAGGATGCCGAGCCGGGTCTCCAGACTGCGCTTGCGCACCGACAGCGCCGTATCCTCGCTGGCGTGATGGCGCTGGTCGCGCGCCCGCTCTTCGGCGGCGGCGACCGCGGTGGCGCGGGCGATGTCGGCTTCTTGGCGTTCGCGCTCCTTGGCGGCGAGGTCGATCGCCTTGTCGCGTTCGGCGCGCTCGCGCGCGAGACTACGGGCGATTTCGGCAAGCTCGGCTTCGCGCGCCTTTGTGATCAAGGCGATTTCGCGGTCGCGGCGCTCCTGCTCTAGCGCCAGTTCTTTTTGCACTTGCACGATTTCGCGGCGTTGGGCCTCCGCGGTGAACGCGATATCGCGCTCGGTGCGCAGCTGCTCCAGAGCCTTTTCGTTCTCGAGCTCGCGCTGTTCGACCGCCAAGCGCTGATCAAGCACGAATGTCTGCTTTTCACGCAGCTGCTTGGCCTGCTCGTTGGCGATCTCCTTGTCCTGGCTGGCGCGCGCGACGGCCTCCTGGCGCTCGATCTCCAGGAGTTCAAGCTGGGTGGTGAGGTCCTTGTTGCGGATTGCGACCGTGGTCTGCTTCTCGGTGGTGTGGACCTTGCGCCGCGCCTCGGAGGTGATCTCGGTGATGACCTTGAGACCTTCGGCGTCGAACACGTTGTCGGAGCGGAAATATTCCTTGGTCGATTGCTCGAGCGCGACGATGGTCACTTCTTCAAGCATCAGGCCGTTGGCGACGAAGCTTTCGCTGACATTGTCCTTGATCTCGCGGGCGAAGGCATCGCGGTTTTCGTGCAATTGCTTGAGCGTCTTGGTCGCCGCATAGCTGCGCAACGCGCCGACTACCTTGGCTTCCAGGAGATTGCGCACCTTGTCGGCATCGAAGGTCTTTTCGCCGAGCGTGCGGCCCGCGGTCAGCACCGCCTCCTCGGTATGACCGACATGGGCATAAAGTTCGGTGGTGACGTCGACGCGGATATTGTCGGCGGTCAACACCGCCTGTTCCCGCGCCCGGCTCACCGCGAACTTGATCGTCTCCAGCGAGACCCAGGTGATCTCGTGAAAGACCGGCAGCACGATGGCGCCCTTGCCCAGGCATATTTTCGAGCCGAGGAAGCCGGTGCGGATGAATCCCATATTGGATGGGGCGCGTTTGTATATCCAAATTGAGATTATGTAGAAGATCGCGATCACGACGATCGCGATGACGATGAGACTGATAACGACCTCAAGCATAGCGCACTCGTCCCAGTTCGTGGCGTTCCAGCGTTGTCATGTGCCGCAGCCGTTCAAGCCATTTGAACGGCGCGGGTCGAAGCATTGGCCCGGCGCTCTCCGAAATCGAACAGCTTCGGGGTTTTCCTATTCCGCCGCATGCTGTCGCGCAGCTCGTCGGTGGCGCGGCGATCGATGTCGAAGCGGTTGCCGGTGAGGACGACGCCATAGTCTTCGCGCGCCTTGGTCGCGGTCATCAGCTTGCGGGCGACGTCGTTGCGGGTGCGGACCGGATCGCGTTCCAGCGGATCGCCCCAACCGCCGCCGCCGGCGGTACGGAAGATGACGCGGTCGCCGTTGCGAACGCGTACATTGTCGATCTTCGACGGCAACGGCTCGCGGCTGCCGTCCTTGCGCACCAGCCATTTCTCCGAGCATGCCGCCGGGCGGCCCCCGAGGATGCCCCAGGGCTGGGTGTCGTGGCGATCGTCGTGGATCGAGATTTCGCCTTCCTCGAGGAAATAGAAGATCTTCTCGACGCCGTTGCCGCCGCGGTGCTTGCCGGCGCCGCCGCTGTCGATGATCGTCGTGTAGCCTTCGACCAGCATCGGATAATAGGTCTCGAGGTATTCGCTCGGGATATTCTGAAACAGCGGCCACCACGAATGACCGTCGAGGCCGTCACCGACCGGACGGCCCGGAATGCCGCCGTAGAGAATTTCCATCAGCTGGAACGGCCGCCCGGCCTTGTCGACGCCGGAATAGAGAAAATGCGGGCTCGAGCCGTAGCCGGCGGCGGTCGCCATCTCCGGCGCGTTGTAGCTCAGCGCCCCGCCGAGCACGTCGAATTGCCGTGACAATGTGTGGGTACGGCTGCCCAGCGACGCCGGGAAGTTGGGATTGAGCAGCGAGCCCTTCGGCATCGTCACGTGAATCAGATCGTAGAAGCCGTCGTTGAACAGGATCTGGGGGTCGAACACCATGATCATGTAGACCCCGATGAACATCTTGAACATGCCTTCGTGCAGATAGAAGTTGATCGGGCCCGGCGCTTGCGCCGACGTGCCGGTCCAATCAAAAAAGGCATGGTCGCCCTCGCGCCAGACGGTCAGCTTCATTCTGAAGGGGCCGTTGCCGCGGCCATCGTCGTCGACATAGTCCTCGAACGACTTGGGCTCCTCGGGCAGATTCTTGACGATCAGCTGCCGCATCGCGCGGTTGGTGCGCTCGAGCAACGCCTCACAGGCCTGCTTGTAGGTGTCGCGTCCGAAGCGATCGCAAATCTCGATGACGCGCTTCTCGCCGGCGCGACAGCCGGCGATGATCGCCATCAGATCGCTGAAATTCATCTCCGGCGTGCGGGTGTTGTTCATGATCAGATCGAGCACGGGTTTATTGAGCTCACCGCGCTCGTAAAGCTTGATCGGTGGAATGCGGATGCCTTCGCTGAAGATCGAGGCCGCATCCGTCGGCATGCTGCCGGGCACGGCGCCGCCGCAATCCAGCATGTGCCCGAACATCGAGGTGAAGCCGACCAGATCGCCCTGGTGGAAGATCGGGATCAGCACCATGAAGTCGTTGAGATGGCTGATCGCGCCGGCGCACGCATACGGGTCGTTCTGCAGGATGACGTCGCCCGGCTCCAGGTTGAAACTGCTCTGCTTGAGCATGTTGGAAATGTACGAGCCGAACTGGCCGACGATCATTTGCCCCTTGGCGTCGCAGATCATCGGGAATTCGTCGTGCTGCTCGCGGATCACCGGCGACATTGCCGAGCGGAACAGCACCGCATCCATCTCGTGGCGGGCATTGCGCAACGCGTTCTCGATCAGGTCGAGCGAGACGGTGTCGAGGCGGCGGCTTTCGCGCGGCGCCGGCGCCCTCGAAGTCTCGGCGCCGCGCGCCCCGCCATTGGCGCGGGCGGCCGACGGACGCGCGGCCGGCTGCTCGGTGCGCGCCTCGAGCGAAGCCGCGTCGCCGAACATCGCGGCGCAGCGGCGCAACGCCGCTTCGGTCGCGCGACTGAGGGCGGCGCCCTCGTCGCCATTGGCGCGCGCCGAGCCGAATTGCATCTTCGCGGTGTCGTCAACCGTCAGCTTGCACAACACCGTCACCGATCCGCGCTCGGTCTTGTGCTCGACGACTTCCGATGACCAGCGTGAGCCGAACCGCTCGTTGAGCATCGCGTAGAGATCGCCGTCCGCAGCCGCTTTCGAAGACAGGCTTGCCGAAGTCAAATCCGCCGACGTCGGTGGCCGGACGCTCGCGCCCAGCAGCCCCAATTCCTTGGTCTGGGTCGAGAAAATGCTGTCGAACTGCTGTTTGTTGGCCTTAAGCAGGTCGTCGAAACTCACCGTGCTGCTCAGCGGGCTGAAATTCGGCATTGCGTCGTCTCCGGGCGCCTTCAAGACGCCTTATCGGGCGTGATCAGAATACTCAGATATTCGTCGACCTCGCCAGTATGATTGGGATGGATGACGGTCGTTGCGTCCATCTGGATGATGATCGCCGGGCCGCGGATGCGGTTGCCGGCTTTGAGCTTGGCGCGATCATAAACGTTAACCGACATGAAGCCGCCATCGAAATAGGCGCGATGCTGTTCGACGACCGCGTGAGCGGCATCCGGCCCCTCTTTGCCGAACTTCGGCAAGCTGATTTTTTGCACCGCTCCGATTCCGACCGCGCGGAGGTTAACGAGCTCGACCGGCTGCGTAAGCTTGAAACCGTAGATGCGCTCATGCGCCAGGCCGAAACGGCCGGCGAGATCGTCGAGCGCGCCATTGCCAAGCCGGTCCGGGTCGATCTCAAGGGAGAACTCGTAGCCTTGCCGGAAATAGCGGACGTCCGCTTCGTAATTCAAGCGTTGCCGCGACTCGTCGATGCCCTCCTCGCGCAGCCACGCCCGCGCGTCGCGGCCGAGCCTGGTCAGAATGTCGCCGATCTGGGCCGGGTCGGCATCGTCGATGGTGCGCACGAAGGTTTGGGCGAATTCGTTTTTCACGTCAGAGTAGAGAAAGCCCAGCGCCGACAGCACGCCGGGCGTCGGCGGCACGATGACCGGATAGCAGCCGGCAAGCATCGCCATGGCGTTGCCGTGGAGCGGGCCGGCGCCGCCGAACGGCACCAGCGCGAAGTCGCGAGGATCGAGACCCTTCTGCACGGTGACGAGCCGGAGCGCGCCGAACATGTTCTCGTTGACGATATCGAGAATGCCCTGCGCCGCCTGGTGCAGATCGAGTGAGAGGGCGCGGGCAATCTTGGCGACCGCCTCCTCGGCGGCCTTGGTATCGAGCACCATCTTGCCGCCAAGGAGCCGCGGCGGCAGGCGGCCAAGCACCACATTGGCGTCGGTGACCGTCGGCCGGTCGCCGCCCATGCCGTAGCAGGCCGGGCCCGGCACGGCGCCGGCGCTCTCCGGTCCGACCCGCAACGCGCCGGTCATCGGTACGTGCGCGATCGAGCCGCCGCCGGCGCCGACACTATGCACATCGACCGACGGAACTTTGATCGGATAGGGGCCGATCGCCGTCTGCCGCGAGATCGTGGGCTTGCCGTCTTGTATGAGCGAGACGTCGGTAGACGTGCCGCCCATGTCGAAACCGAGCGCCTGCGGATAGCCAGCGAGCGACGCCATGAAAGCCGCGCCGGACACCCCGCCGGCAGGGCCGGACAACATGGTGTGCACCGGCGATTGGCTGGCGCGCTCAACGCTCATCAGGCCGCCGTCGGAGCGTACAATATTGACGCCGGATTGCAGCTGGACGCGGTGAAGCTTCTCCTCGAACCCACTCAGATAGCGGCGCATGTTCGGGCGGACATACGCGTTCATCACGGTGACCAGCGTGCGCTCGTATTCGCGAAATTCCGGCAGGATTTCCGACGATAGCGACACAGTCATTTCGGGGGCGATTTCTTCGACCAGCGCCTTGACCCGCTGTTCGTGCTGCGGGTTAGCGTAGGAATGCATCAACGACACGGTGATGGCTTCGGCGCCGAGATCGATCAGCTCCTGGATCGCTTTGCGGGCGGAAGCTTCATCGAGCGGCGTAATCACATCGCCGCGGGCGCTGACCCGCTCGCGAATCCCGCGGGTCAGTTCGAGGTCGGCCAGCGGATCGGGCTTGATCATAATGATCCAGCCTGCCAGCGGTCCGGGCGTCTGCGAGCGCGCCAGATGCAGAACCTGCTCGAAGTTCTCGGTGACGAGAAGACCGACTTTGGCGCCCTTCGCTTCCAGAACGATGTTGGTGGACACCGTAGTGCCGTGCAGCAGCGCGCCAATGTCGCTGGCGGCGACACCGGTTTCCTCGATCAGCTGCTGAATGCCATTAAGAATGCCGACGGACTGATCGCTGGGCGTTGACGGCGTCTTCAGAAGGCGCATCGCGCCCGAGCGCTCGTCGAACAGAAGCAGATCTGTAAATGTCCCGCCGACATCGATGCCGAGGCGGCTACTCATGGCACCTATCACCCCCTGCGCTGGCCACTTCGGCATGCTCGCCGAAGCCCCGACCGATCCCCTCTCTTGTCGCTACTCCCACAGGGTCCGCGCCGCCATGGCGCGTACAAAGGCGCGCTTTCTAGTGCGCCTATTTTTGCAGCAATAGTCCCGGGGCGGCGCATAGTCCCGGAGCCGCGAGGCGTTGTCAACTCGTTCCGTCGTGGTTGTTGTTGCTGCGTTTTTCCCGTCGTTGGCGGGTTTTGACATCACGCCGGAATGATTTACCATCTTCCAACGGGACTACAACAAGACGGCGAAGATGGCGGACGATACTACCAAACAACAGCAGTTCTGGATGTGGGTCGTCGCCGTCGTCATCCTGCTTATTTTCCTGTATTTCTACCGCCCGTTCGAGACCTATCTGGTCGCGCACATCCCGTCGATCCATTTCAGCAACGTCGTGTTTTGGTTCGCGTCGCTCGTCGGCATCCTCGCCTACGCGTTCGCGCACGGGCAGTCGTTTCGCACCGAGATTTTCCGCGACGCCACCGAGCTGAATGTCGATGCCTTGGTGTTCGATACGCTGCAGGCGGCCATTCTGGCGGCGGTGATCTTCTCCGCCGGCGCGACGCTGCAGGCGATCGAGGTGTTGAGCGAATACTTCGTCAACCGCGGGCCGATTTTCGACGCCGCCTTTGGGCTCAAGCTTCTCGCCATCGTCTTGCTGGTGATCTTAGCGCTGATCTTCTACTTGCTGCACTATGTCGTGCGTGCACTGCGGACCGGCTGGCGTCCGCGGGCCGCGCCGCCGCGGGCGCGTTAGAGGCTTACGCACACCAACTTTGCTGCAAATCTCCCGCTCATTCCCGCGTAAGCGGGAATCCAGCGGGAGCTTGCCGATGCGCGCTCATCGGGATTGAGTTCCCGCCTCCGCGGGGACGAGCGGGGGCATTGACCAGGTCGTTGAACACGGCAAGCGAGCGCTCGATGCGCGCGCGCTCGACGCCGCGCACAATGAAGATGAGACGCGAGCGCCGGTCGGCGTCGGGCCACGCTTCCAGGTGGCTTGGCGGGTGCACGATATGCTGAACGCCGTTGATCAGGACCGGCGTCGGCACGCCTTCGACATTCAATAGACCCTTGAGACGAAGCACGTCGGCGCCGTAGCGGTGCAACAGCATGCTGGCCCAGACACCGAACGCGGTCCAATCCAGCGGCCGGTCGAACACGGCGGCGAAGGATTGAACATCCGACGTGTGGGCATGCGATGAATGCTGGTCGACCTCTTCTGCACTCCAATGGGCCGCCTCGCGGAATTTACCGGCTGCATCGTAGATGTCGTCAGTCAGCAATTGATGCACCTCGCCGCCGATCTCGCCCGAATCGACGATGTGCGCCGAAACGTTGAGGCCGCGCAGGCGCCGGCGGAGCGCCACGAGTGTGGGCTGGTCGGACAGATCGGTCTTGGTCACCACCAACCGGTCCGCCATCGAAACTTGCTTGACCGATTCCCCAAAGCGATCGAGTTGGCCCGCACCGTTGACCGCGTCGACCGTCGTGATGATACCGGACAGGCGGAAATGATGGCGAAGCACGGCTTCCGACAGCAGCGTGTAGGCGATCGGCGCCGGATCGGCCAGGCCCGAAGTCTCGATGACGACGCGGCGAAAATGCAGAATGTCGCCGCGCGTGCGTCGGGACAACAGATCGCGCAACGCCTTCTGCAGATCGCCGCGAACAGCGCAGCATAGGCAGCCGTTTTCCAGGAGCAGCGTGCTTTCGGCGACGTTCTGCAACAAATGATGGTCGAGCCCGACCTCGCCGAATTCGTTGACCAGAACGGCAACGTCGGACAATTCCGGCGAACGCAACAAGCGCTGCAACAGCGTCGTTTTCCCGCTGCCAAGGAAGCCGGTGACGATGTTGACGGGCGTCAGCTCGCCGTAATTTGCCATGGCCTCCGCTCAATTCCGGCCGTTTGCGAGTGCCGCGAGATAGCTCTCGTCAAGCGGATCGATGGTCCGTCCGCATAACCGCTCGGCGGCGCCCCACACGTCGCCGACGGTGTCGACCATCGCGGTGCGGCCGGTGAGGCTGGTCAGCAAATACGAATCGCCGGACCAGTCTTTCACAACGACGCCGTGATGTTTCAGCACGGCATTGAGAAGGCGGGTGCGCGCCTGACGCTCGCGTAATCGCGTCTGCGGTTCGGTCCGTCCGGCGAATACCGCCGGCGCGCTTGCGCTGTCGCTCCAATGGCCTTTGCCGCCAAGGACACCACAGAGCGCGCACATGGCGCTACCGCTTAACGCGCCTGCGCCATCGCGGCGGAAGCGGTTTGCCGCGGATGGCGGCGGCGGAAGTCGTCGGCGATCTCGTCGAACGTGCAGAACTTCACGCCCGCATGCTTGGAGATGTAGTCGTACACCCGCTCCAGCATCAGCAGGACCTGTGGGCGGCCGGAGACGTCGGGGTGAATGGTCATCGTGAACACCGCATAGTCGTATTCGCGATAGACCCAGTCGAACTGGTCGCACCACAGTTCCTCGATGTCGCGCGGCTTGATGAAGCCGTGGCTGTTCGGCGCGCTCTTGATGAACATCATCGGCGGCAGATCGTCGAGATACCAGCTGCCGGGGATGTCGATCAGATCGGTTTCCTCGCCGCGCACCAACGGCTTCATCCATTCGCTCGGCTGCTTGGAATAGTCGATCAGCGTCCAGCTGTCCCCGACCCGCACGTAGAACGGATGGAAATCGTTGTTCATCAGGCTGTGGTCGTATTTGATGCCCTTTCTCAGCAACAGCTCGTTGGTGACGTTCGAGAATTCCCACCACGGCGCCACATAGCCGGTCGGCCGCCGGCCGGCGAGGCGCTCGATCAGATCGATGCACTTGTCCATGACTGCCTCTTCCTGCTCCGGCGTCATGGCGATCGGATTCTCGTGCGAGTAGCCGTGCATGCCGATCTCGTGCCCGGCATCGACCACCATCTTGCACTGGGTTGGGAAGGTCTCGATCGAGTGGCCGGGGATGAACCAGCTGGTCGTGATGCCGAGTTTGTCGAACAGCCTGACCAGCCGCGGCACGCCGACTTCGCCGGCGAACAGGCCGCGCGAGATATCGCAAGGCGAATTCTCGCCGCCGTAGGAGCCGAGCCAGCCGGCGACCGCATCGACATCGACGCCGATGGCGCAGAATATCTCCTTCTTGCCGCTGCCGCCGGATCGGGGCGTCGATCGCGCGCTGCGCGCCGTTTCGCTGCCTGATGTGACCAGCGGGCGCGGCTGATAACGCGGTCCGGTCGCGGAGCCATAGCCCGAGCGGACGCCGCCGATGGGTGGACGAGTACGATTGTCGTCGGTCATTGATGCCCCACTAACGCAAGGTATGTTGAATCACCGCAAGCCGCTGATTAGCAAACAGCAGGCCAAGTGATCGGGACAGTCCCATGTTGCGCGCGGACCGGCAAGAGGCCGCGGCCAACAAGAGACGAGGATCCGACCTATCAGTGGAGTCGTTGACAAAAAGCGCTTGGCGACGCCATGCTCGGTCGATCCCTTTAGGTCCGGAGGACGCGATGAACGACTGGCAACGCGAGACGCGGGCGGACTACCACCGCAAAGGGTTTGCGAGCCGCTCCGGCTATGGCCGAAGCCCGGCGCTGGTCATCGTCGATTTCATAAACGGATTTACCGATCCGACGACGCCCTTGGGCGGCGATTTCGCCTGGGAGATTAATGCGACGCGGCAGCTCCTTGAGGCCTTCCGCGGCGGCAAGCTGCCGGTCTTCTACACTACGGTGGCCTATGCCGAAGACATGCACGACGCCGGCGTGTTCGTGAAAAAGGTGCCCTCGCTCGCGATCCTGCAGCACGGCTCGCCGATGATTGAAGTCGATCAGCGGATCGCGCCGCTGCCCGGCGAAAAAGTCCTCACCAAGAAATATGCCAGCGCTTTTTTTGGCACTAGCCTCGACATGGACCTGCGTCTCCTCGGCGTCGACACGGTGCTGCTTGCCGGCTGCACCACCAGCGGATGCATTCGCGCCTCCGCGGTCGATTCTCTGCAATATGGTTATCACACCATCGTCGTGCGTGAGGCTGTTGGCGACCGCGCGCCTGGACCGCACGAGGCTAACCTTTTCGACATCGACGCAAAGTACGGCGACGTTGTGGATTTGGCGGACGCTCTGGACTACCTGCGTTCGTTTGCCGGTGAGGTCGATTTCGCGGCCAGGGCGCAGCAAGATTTCGATCGCTGGTGGCCCCGCGCACAGCGCGGCTGAGCTCGAAGGTTGGAAGCCTGAACAATGGCAAGCACGCCCCGCCCACAACTGTCATCCGCCTTCGACGGCATGCTCGCGCAAACTAAGAAGCGTTTTGAGGATCTCTATCGCGGCGGAGAGCCGCAGACCGGTAACGCCACTGCGCCGGCAACGCCGTCTTTCAGTCGCGTCGCCGTGACGCGCGTGCCGGTCGCGTCCCCCAAGCTTGGCGCCAATTCACCGACCGCTCGCCGGCTTAATGAACATTTTGGCAGCGACTGGCGCTTCGAAGTCGCCGAACAAACACGCGACGGCGATGAAGCAATCGTACTCGGCAAACTTACTTTCGGCCGCGGCAACGCCGTGCGGACGCAATTCGGACGTGCCCGGATTTCCGGCGTTCCCGTGACCGCCGCGAGTGGCGGCGTGAGATTCAAGATCGGCGGCTCGGGCACCGAAGCGGACGAGCGCGAGGCGTTCCGCCGCGCCGCCGAGGCGGCGCTCATGAACTGCGTCGATCTGATTTAGTCCGACAAGCCGACGACCTGCGGCGCGAGCGCGTCAATGCGCCGCCGAGGCGCTGCGCGGGGTTTGCCGGGCGACCTCGCTCTTCTCGGCATATTCGCCGCACCAGTCGTTGCCGAACGTGATCGGCCAGGCGCCGACGCCGTTTTCGCGCCGGGCTGGCGGAAAGCGACGGCAGTAGCCAACCGCCTGGTCGGAGTCCGGGTCGGCTCCTTCGGTCGGGTGGAAATGCCACCACCGGCAGCCGGAGCAGACGAACTTGGCGGTCACGGCCATCGCACACACTCCTTCTCGATCTTCGGTAGGCATTCAACCACTATTTGTTTGTCCTGCTCAACTCTCCCGCGCAAGCGATCTAAAGCTTCAACGCTCGCAAGTGACGAAGCGTTGCAGTTAATGGCGCTTGCGCCACGCGGTTGCCGTCGGGGGTTGCGCGGGCCGGACATTGCTGACAATGTTTCGCGCGAGATCAGCATAGTTTATGGCGTTGTGCACCCGGGTCTGGCACGGCGGCGCGAGGACGAGCGGGCAATTCATGGCGCGCGTAGGCGTCGATGTCGGCGGGACCAATACCGACCTCGTGCTCGAGGCCGATCACGGCGTGTTTGTTCATAAGGTCGCCAGCACGCCGCACGACCAGTCCGAGGGCGTGCTCAAGGGCCTGCGCGAACTGTGCGACATTTCAGGCGTCCGTCCCGACGACGTGTCGCTGATCGTGCACGGCACCACGGTCGCCACCAATATCACCATCGAGCACAACGGCGCCGAAGTTGGCATGCTGACGTCGCGCAACTTCCGCGATATTCTGCATATCGGCCGGCATAAGCGGCCGTACAATTTTTCACTGCATTTCGAAGTGCCGTGGCAAGCGCGTCCGCTGGTCAAGCGCCGTAACCGCATCGCCGTGACCGAGCGCATCCTGCCGCCCGACGGCACCATCGAAATTCCGCTCGCCGAAACCGAAGTGCTCGAGGCGATCAAGCTGTTCAAGCGCCGCGGTATCAAATCCGTCGTCATCGGTTTTCTGTTTTCGTTTCTCAACGACGCGCACGAGCGGCGCGCCGCCGAAATTGTCCGCGCCGAGATGCCGGACGCCTATATCTGCACGTCGTCCGAAGTCGCCAACGTGATCCGTGAATACGAACGGTTCTCGACCGCGGCGATGAACGCGTTTGTCGGACCGAAGACTTCGCTTTATCTGAACAGCCTGCAGGATCGGCTGAGCCAGAACGGCTTTCGCGCCAACCTGCGTGTCATTCAATCTAATGGCGGCATCGCCACGGTCGAGACCTGTTCGCAGAAAGCCGTCGGCATCCTGATGTCAGGCCCGGCTGGCGGCGTGATCGGCGGCCGCGCCGAAGGCCTGCTGTGCGGCCGCTCCAACCTGATCACCGTCGACATCGGCGGCACGTCCGCCGATATCAGCACCATCCCGGACGGCCGCATCAAGATTATGAATGCGCGCGATTCATACGTGAACGGCCATCCGATCCTGGTGCCGATGATCGATCTCGTGTCGATCGGCGCCGGCGGCGGCTCGATCGCTTATATCGATTCCGCCGGCGGCTTCCATGTCGGGCCACGCTCGGCGGGCGCCGAACCCGGCCCGGCCTGCTACGGCAAAGGCGGCGAAGAGCCGACCGTCACCGACGCGCAGGTCGTCCTCGGCCGGCTGGACGTCGACAAGATGCTCGGCGGCGACCTGCCGCTCAATGCCGACCTGGCGCACAAGGCCGTCGAAGCGAAAATCGCCAAGCCGCTCGGCCTGTCGATCAAGGATGCGGCGCTCGGCATCGTCAAGGTCATCAACTCGAACATGGCTTTGGCCATCCGCTCCAACTCGGTGGCGCGCGGCATTGATCCGCGCGAGTTCGCGCTGGTGCCGTTCGGCGGCGCCGGTCCCCTGCACGGCGTGGCGCTCGCCGAAGCAATCTCGGCGAAGGAAATCATCGTGCCGGTCGCGCCGGGCATCACCGCGGCAATGGGACTATTGCAGACCGACATGCAATACGAGCACGCCCGCTCGCTGATCGTTTCGCTAAAACACGCGGATGAGGCCGCGGTCGGGCGGATCAACGCCGTCATCGACGAACTGGTCGAGCGCTGCCGGCGCGATCTGGAGAAGGACGGCGTCGCGGCGGAGCGGCAGAAGTTTCAGAAGCTCGCGGAATGCCGTTATCACGGCCAGGGCTTTGAGCTGCGCGCGCAGCTTCCGGCCGGCAAGGTGATCGCGGCCAATCTAAGCGAAGTGGTCGCCGGTTTTCATCAGCAACACCGGCTCGACTACGGCTATCACTTCGAGGATGGCGAAGTCGAGCTGATAACCGTCCGGGTGATCGGGCGCGAGGACGTGGTACCGCTCAAGGTCGCGCGCATCGACAAGGCGTCCGACGGCAACATCGCCGACGCCCTGCTCTACACCCGTCCAACCACGTTCGACGACGGCCAGACGCTCGATACGCCGCGCTTTAACCGTGATCGTCTCAAGGCTGGACACAAGATCGCCGGGCCGGCGATCCTGATCCAGCACAATTCGACGACGTTATTGCCGCCCGGCTATGTCGCCGAGGTGGCCGAATTCGGCAATCTCCACCTCCGCCACGCCGGCTGAAAGCGATCGAACCATGGCGCAAACGATCGATCCCATTACGCTGCAGGTAATCAACGGCGCCTTGCAGACCATCGCCGAAGAGATGGGGCACGTGCTCTATCGCATGTCGTTCTCATCGATTATCCGCGAGTCGCAGGATCTCGGCGCCGGCTTGTTCGACACCGAGTTCAACACGCTCTGTGAGTTGGAATCGACGCCGCTGCATATCGGCTCGCTGCCCGGCTATCTGGCCGGTATCCAGGAGACGCTGCAGGACGGCGAGTGGCATGACGGCGACCTGGTCATCCACAACCACCCGTATCACGGCTCGAGCCATTCGCCGGACATTGCCATCGTCGTGCCGATTTTTCACGAGAGCGTATTGGTCGGATTTTCAGCCAATACCGCGCACCATCTCGACATCGGCGCGGCGACGCCGGGTCTGATCATCGATATCCCGGACGTATTTGCCGAAGGCATGCTGTTTGCCGGCACCAAGCTTTACGAGCGCGGCAAGCGCAACGAGGCGGTCTGGAGCTTCATCGGACGCAACAGCCGCGCCGCGCGCCAGTTGCAGGACGATCTCGACGCGCAGATTGCGTCTGCTCGCCTCGGTGCCAAACGCTTCGGCGAACTCATGGACCGCTACGGCCGGCAGATGGTGCTCGATGCCACCAAACAGCTGATGGACTATACCGAGCGGGTGCTGCGTCAGCGGATTGCCGCCATCCCCGACGGCGAGTACCGCGCCGAGGGTTTCCTCGATGACGACGGCAAGAATCGCGACGTCCGCCTGCCGATCAAGGTGTGTGTCCGCGTCAAAGGCGACGATATCGAAATCGATCTCACCGGCTCTTCCAAGCAGGTCGAGACTGCGTTCAACGTGCCGTTCGAGGGTTCGACCAAAGTCGCCTGTTTCTGCGCCGTCCGATCGCTCCTGCTCGATGCCGTGACATCGGACGTGAAAGTCCCCTCGAACCAGGGATCATTCCGGCCCGTAAAGGTCACGGCGCCGAAGGGATCGATCTATAATCCGATTTATCCGGCTGCCGCCGAAGCGCGGTTTGCGCAGATCAATCGGGTGATCGATCTGATCTACAAGGCGTTGGCGCCGGTATTGCCGAACGACATCATTGCCGGCAGCTCGGCGAGCCTCTCATTCTGCTCCTATGCCGGCATTCGCCCCTCCGGCGACTATTGGGTCTTCCTTGAAGTCAACGAGGGCTCCTATGGCGGCCGGCCGCGCTCGGACGGTCCGGACTGCATCGACAGCCTGATGGCCAATACGCGCAACAATCCGATCGAAGACCTGGCGATGCATTTGCCGATGATCTGCGACCGCTACGAGCTGCGCGACGACGTCATGCCCGGCGCCGGCCGTTTCCGCGGCGGCATCGGCGTGGTCAAGGCGCAGCGCGTTCTGACCGACGCCTTCATCACCCACGAAAACGAGCGGCATTTCGACGTGCCGTGGGGCATTTTCGGCGGCGATCCCGGGCAGGTCGGTAAGGTCGACATCTACAACGTCACGCGCCTCGACGACGTCAAGCATATGCCGGCCAAGTTTTCCGGCATGCGGGTCGCGGCGGGCGATGTGCATGTCTTCTACGCACCGTGCGGCGGCGGTTACGGCGACCCGCTCGAGCGGCCTGCTGCGAAGGTGCTCGATGATGTACTGGACGGCTTCTGCACCGTCGAACACGCGCGGGCGGCCTATGGCGTGATCGTCGATCTGACCGCGGAGATTGTGGACGAGGCAGCGACCAAAGCCTTGCGTGAACGCATGCGCGCGGCGCCGCGCGCCAAGGCGGAGACTTCGGTAGTCGCTTCGCCGCGCCCGGCGCCTGCCCCAGCGCCGCGATCGCGTGCGACGCCCACGCCTTCGATGCAGCCGGGCAACGGCTCAAGACCTCCGGCGCGGCAGCCGCGCCCGGCCGCGCCGCAAGCCCCGCCCGCCGTGCCCTTGGCCGCAAGCAGCAATGGCGCTTCGCTGGGTGAAGCCTTGCGAGGATTGCGCGACGCCTATGGCAGCGCCTGGAGTTTCGAAATCGTCAAGCACAGCACCAATGGCGGCACCATCGAGGTGATCGGCCAATTGCGTGCCAATGGGGCGACGGTGCGCGAGATCGCAATCGCCGCCGCGCCGCCAGGCGGTTCGCTCGGCGAGTTGTTGCAGCGAACTGCCAACGATAGCCTCTGCAAGTGCGCCGAGACGCTGATGCGCAATGGACGCTAGAGTGCAGCGGGTTTAGCGGAAAGGTCGGGTCGTCCTTGGAGCAAAGAGCCACAATTTTTGTCGAGGTGATGATCGTCATCGCTGTCATTGGCGTGCTGGCGTTCCTGATCGGGCTCATCGTGCGCCTGCCGCAGCGGCAGCAGGCGGCGGCGAACGGCAAGGGTCAGGCGGAGCCATCGCCACGCTGGTACGAATTCACGCTGGCTTTGATCCTGCTCGCCGCCATCGCCGCTTTCGCCATCTGGCTGATTTCCAGCGGCACGCACTGGGTGTGGGGCGAGACAATCGAGGATTGGCGGTCGGACGAACGTACCATCACCTTCGCTGCGGTGATGGTGGCGCTGGCGGTCGTCGGGCTCGTCGTCTCGCTGGTCTATGCGCTGGTCCAGTCATCGCATGGCACCGCCGCGCCGGGGGCTGTGGCGCGCCGGCCGGCTGAAACGGCAGCAGATGCAGCGCCAGCGGACGCGGCGCAGGCCCCGCCTGCTCCGTCGCCGTTGCGCGTGCTCGGCTTGCTGGTTTTGGTGGTCGCGATTGTGCTGTTGTGCTGGATCGCGCTGGCGCCCGCCGCGCAATATGGCCTGATCGGGCAACTGATCTATCCCGCGGGTCTCGGCGTGACGCTGGTGCTGCTGTTCGACAAGGCGACGCGGACCTGGAGCGTTAAGCCGCAGGCCGAGTCATTCCGCGAATGGCTGTTGTGCGACTTGCTGGCATTCCTGCTGATCCTGGCTTTTTTGAACCTGCGCGGCGTGCCGAAGCCGGAAGCCTATTCCGGCAGTTTCTGGGACTTGCTCAACGTGGTGCTGTTCTTCATCGCCTTCTGGGTCATCGATCGCACCGCCGTCCGCGGCCGCTTCCTCGTCGGTTATGGCTATCTGGTCGTCCTGCCGGTCTTGCTGTTGATCTGGCAATCGGTGCTGGACGTTGCCGCGCCGGCATCGTGGTGGGCCTCGATCTGGCCGTTTCTGATCCTGGCCGGCGTGTTCTTCGTGCTCGAGGCGGTGACGGTGGTGGCGTCCACCGGGGAGCGGCAGACGCTGCCCGCCGTCAAGGACACGCTGTTCGTCGTGCTCTACGCCGTGCTGTTGATCGTAGCTGCGAAGTCGGTTTGAGGAGCAAATAATGAACCGCCGGTTCAAGCGCCCCCTTGCCGTTGGCGACGTGACATGTTCCTGTTCCATCTTCATCATGCGGTTGATCGGGACTTCCGCAGCTAATCGAGGGGCTTAGGCAAAATGTCGGGGTGGCGGCTGTTCTGGGCGCTTGTGGGCTATGTGGCTTTCATCGTCATTTTGATCTTTCTGTATTTCTACAAGCCGTTCGAAGACTTCTTCACGCTGGTCATCAACGGTCTGAGCTACGACAATGCAATGTTCTGGGTGGTCTTGATCACCGCGATCATCGGATTTTGCGGCTATCATTATCGCGCCTATCGGCTTTACATCGTGCAGCGCCATAGCGTCGACGGCATGGTGCTGGCGTCGCTGCGCGGCTCCGCGTTCATCGCCATATTGTTTTGCGCCGGCGCCGCGGCGCAGTCGCTCCTGATCCTCTGCGCCTATTTGTTGCAGAGCGACTACACGCTCGGCGCCGAGTTTGGCTCGCGCCTGGGCGCCGTCGTCGGCATGGTGATCCTCACCGTGATCTTCTGCCTGATCTTTTGGGTGCTGAAGGCGATCCGCCAGTCCGCCGCAGCTAGCGGGACCGCCGATACAGGATCGTATAAACTACAATAAACAATCCGATCATCGCCAACGAGAACAGCGTTGAGGCGGTGCCGAGCGCGAAGATGGTTGGTTGCACGCGCTGCGTCATCGCCGCATTGATGTCGAGCGGTAGTGTGTTGGTCGCTCCCGACAGCAGCGTGGTGCGGGCGAACTCGTCGTAGGACAGCGTAAAGCCGAACAAGCCGGCCGCGACGATGCCCGGCGTGATCAGCGGCAGCGTAATTTCCTTGAACACTGTCCATTCGTCGGCGCCCATGTCGCGCGCCGCCTCCTCGAGCCGGTGGTCGAAGCGGTTGAACACCGCCATCATGACCAAGAAGCCGAACGGCAAAGTCCAGACCACGTGAACGCCGAGGCCGGAATAATACCAGGCCGGCGGAATGCCGACCTGCCGCATCAACGAAGCCAGCCCAAGGCTGAGCAGCACGCCCGGCACCATAAGGCCGGCCATGACCGCGTAGAACAGCACGCCCGAGCCGCGAAACTTCTTGCGAAACGCCATCGCCAGCATGGTCGAAAAGATCGCGGTGATCACCATCACGATCGCGGCCAGGATCAGCGAACGCACCAGCGAACTCTTGATGTCGCCGACCGCCGATGGCCCCGCCAGCTTGTGCCACCAGAAAAAGCTCAATCCCCGCATCGGAAAGGTGACGCCGCCGCGCGGCCCCTGGAACGACAGCGTGAACATCGCAAACATCGGGCCATAAACGAAGATCAGAAAGATCACGTAATAGACGCTGAAGCCCGCCTTGATGCGCGTCTTGCGACGACGTTCCGGCGTCGAGCGCGCCATTGCTAAAGCTCCTTGCGGATATCGACGATGCGCAGAATGACCACGACACCGATCATCATCGCCAGCATCAGCATAAAGGCGTTGACGGCGGCGAACGGATAATTGGCGATGGCGTAGTAATTCAAAATGACTGTGCCGGTGGTCGACGTCTTGCCGCCGTAAACCACCACGGCGGTGGCGAACTCGCCCATCACCATGACGAACACGAAGATCATGCCGATGGCGATGCCGGGCAGCGACAGCGGAAAGATGATCTCGCGGAAAATCTGGAACGGGGTCGCGCCCATGTCGCGCGCGGCTTCGAGCAGCGTCCGGTCGATCTTGGCGAGCGAGAAGAAGATCGGGCCCACGGCCAGCACGACGTAGAGCTGGACGAGCGCCATGGTGTAACTGAACTCGGAATAGAGGAAGAAGCTGACCGGCTCCTCGATGGCGCCGATGTTCATCAGGAACTCATTGATCAGCCCATGCCTCCCCAGCATGGGCAGCCAGGCGACGGCGCGGATGAGATAACTGGTCCAGAACGGCACCATGGCCAGGAGGAATAACGATAGCTGCCATTTGAAATCCTCGACCTGCATCGACAGGAAATAGGCCAGCGGATAGGCGAGGATCAGGCAGAGCGCCATCACCGTGATGGTAAAGCGAAACGTGGTCCACAGCGTGCGGATGAAGATCGACGGTGTCAGGAAGTCGCCGTTGTTTGGATCGAAGAAACCCTCGACGATGAAGAACGCGCGGTAGTTCTCGAGCGTGAAGGCTGGCGTCATGCCGTGACCGCTCGATTTCCAGAAGCTGAAAATGAAGATCGAGAGCAGCGGCAGAAACAGAAAGACAATGAGCCACGTGGTCGCAGGCGCAATCAGGATCGGCACTGGAAAGCCGGGTTCGCGGCGGTATTTGCGCTTGATATCGTCTTCGGCAAGCACAACAGGCGCGCCGCCGATCAGGCCGCGCGGCGTGGTTTGAGCAATCCTGGCGTAGGTCTCGACGGTCGTCACGGGTCACACCACGTTCAAACGTAGCGCCGCCGGCCTTTATGGGGCCGGCGGCATCGTTTCGCAACCGTCTTGGAGGTCTCAAAGCCTAGGCGGTGAGGAACTCCGTCCATCTCTTCACGAGATAGTCGTTCTCTTTCATGATCGAGTTCCAGACGTTGATCTTCGAATAGCGATGCCAGTAGGAGCCGCCGGTTCGGACATCGCCTTTCTTGATGATGATGGTGCCGAACGGATCGGCCAGATCCGTCGCCGCCGCCTTGCCGTCGTACCAATAATCCCACTCTTCCGGCTTCAGATACTTCTTCGCATTATCAGGAATCGAGTGATAGTAGCCTTGCCGCGCGACGAACGCGGCGGGCCAGCCGGCGAGCCACCAGTTGATGTATTCATAGGCTTGGTCGAGCTGCTTGCCTTTGACCTTGGCCGAAATCGCCATGCCGCCGTGCCAGCCGCGCATGCCTTCCTTCGGGAAGGCGTAGACGCAGGGCACGCCTTCGGCCTGGATCGCGGCGACGGCCGGGGACCACATGCTCTCCAGTACGACTTCGCCGTTGACCATCAGGTTGACCGATTGGCCGAAGTTCTCCCAGAAGGCGCGGAAGTGACCGGCCTTCTTTAGCGGGATCAGATAGTCGATGAGGAAGTCGATCTCGGCCTTGGTCATGTTGCCTTTGTCGCCGAATTTCTTGAGACCGAGCGCCTCGATCGCCAACGCCGCGTCCATCACGCCGATCTGCGGTACGTTGAGCAGCGCCACCTTGCCCTTGAAGTCCTTGTTGAGCAGTTCGCCCCAGCTTTCGATCGGTCGGCCGGTCCCTTTCGGGTTGTAGCCCATGGAATCGGCGTTGTGCCATCCCGGGCACATGATGATGTGTTGCGACGGGCCCTTCACGATCGTGCCGTTCTCATCGCACCACATCAGCCTGAACGGTGCGTCGCCCTGTCCTTCGCTCAATTCCGGCGTCAGCTTGCCGGTCTTGGTGAGGCTGGTGACCTTTTCCCAGTCCTTGAGCTTCTTGGTGTCGATCGGCTGCCACACTTTCGCCGGTGCCATGACCCGCATATCGTTGAAGTAGCCTTCGGCGATCTCATACTGGTCGTTCTGGTTCAGCATCTTGCCGAACATTTCGCCGTAACCCATCGCCTGACCGGAGACCGGGAAACCCAAATCCTTGGTCGCCTTGTCCTGGATCTCGTTGATCTCACTGACGCCGAGACCGATGCTGCGCAGTCCGTCTGCCGCTTCCGCGATGCGCTGGAAGCTTAAGCCGGTCGCTGCCGCGGCGGCGATGCCCGCCGTGGTTGTCATGAATGAACGACGCGAGAACTTTCCTTGCCGAACCTGTCCTGGGCTTTCGTACGCCATGCCCGCCTCCGTTTTGTTTGAGAAGCCTATCAGAGCTTTAGATTCTTGAAGCCCGGTGCGGCGGTCAGCCAAAGCTCTTGTGCGCCGCTTCAATTTGCGAATGATACACATCAGGTTCCAAGCCTGTCAAACCGCAATGAGGAGCGCGAAACGTGAGCGTACTGATCAAAAACGGGCGTATCGTTACCGCGGTGGACGACTATCACGCTGACGTCTTTGTTAACGGCTCGGCGGTCGCGCTAATCGGCAAGGACCTGACAATCGACGCCGACACGCTGATCGATGCCGCCGGCAAGCTCGTAATACCGGGCGGAGTCGATCCGCATACGCACCTGGAGTTGCCGTTCGGCGGCACGACTACGTCTGATACGTTCGAAACCGGCACGCGCGCCGCGGCGTACGGCGGCACCACCTGCATCATCGATTTTGCCGTGCAGACGCGGGGCGCCTCGACGCTGAAGGCGCTCGACGACTGGCACGCCAAGGCGCAGAGCAAAACCGCGATCGACTACGCCTTTCATATGATCATCACCGACATGCCGCAAGAACGCATCGGCGAGATGCGCAGCCTCTCCGACAGCGGCATCACCAGCTACAAGCTGTTCATGGCGTATCCCGGGGCGCTGTTGTCCGACGACGGCACAATCTTTCGCGCCATGCGCAAAGCCGGCGAGGACGGCACGCTGGTCTGCATGCATGCCGAGAACGGCATCGTGATCGACGAACTCGTCAAAATCGCGCTGGCGCAAAAAAAAGTCGAACCGAAATATCACGCGCTGACGCGGCCGACGCGGCTGGAAGCCGAAGGCGTGCACCGCGCCTTGTCGATCGCGGAAGTGGCACGGGCGCCGGTCTATATCGTGCACCTGAGCTGTTACGACGCGTTGCAGGAGCTGCGCTTGGCGCAAGCGCGCGGCGTCATGGCCCACGCCGAGACCTGCCCGCAATATCTGTTGCTCGACGTTGAGCGCTATGACGAACCTGGATTTGACGGCGCCAAATATGTCTTAACGCCGCCGCTGCGCGAACAATGGAATCACGACGAGCTCTGGGGCGGCCTGCGCTCGCACGCGCTCGATGTCATCTCGACCGACCATTGCCCGTTCTGCCTCAAGGAGCAGAAGGAATTGGGACGCAACGACTTCAGCAAGATTCCCAACGGCGGTCCCGGCATCGAGAGCCGCATGAGCCTGATCTACCATTATGGCGTCAGCCAGGGACATATCTCGCTCAATCGCTTCGTCGAGCTGACCTCGACCGCGCCGGCGAAGATTTTCGGCCTGTTTCCGAAAAAGGGCACCATCGCCGTCGGTAGCGACGCCGACATCGTGATCTTCGATCCGGCGCGCGAAGAGGTGATCAGCGCCTTTAACAGCAGGACCCATCACGCCAATATCGACTATTGCGCCTATGAAGGCTTCAAGGTGAAGGGTTACACCGAGACCGTGCTGTCGCGCGGCAAGGTCGTGATCGACAAAGGCAATTATGTCGGTCGCGCCGGCGATGGCGCCTTCGTCAAACGCGGCGCATATGGCGGCCAGTACGCCAACGTCCACGCCAACATGGCGAAGGACGTGTTGGCGCCGCGTGCTGGACTTGGGCTTGGAACGCCCGCTCGGCGTGTTTCTTGACACATTTTGTTCCGCTCATTCCCGCGCACGCGGGAATTAGCGGAGTCCGCGGACACCGAGTAAATTTTCGGGTCCCCGCCTTCGCGCTTTGCGCTTCGGCGCGACCAAACCGCGCCGTAGATTGCGAAGCGAGCATAGCCGGCGGATGAGCGCGGCTAAAGGGCCGGCAGTGCCGCCGGTCCTGCGGCTGCTTCATACGCAGCGCCGACGCGAAACAGCAAATCTTCCCGGAACGGGCGGCCCACGAGCTGCATCGCTTGCGGCAAGCCGTTACGGGTAAAGCCGATCGGCACCGACAAGCCGGGCAAGCCGAGATAGTTGAACGGCCGGGTATTGGCGACGATTTGGCCCAGGACCTCCTGCATGGCGGCGCCGCCGCCGACATCGGTTTCGGCGGCCGTCGGCACCGGCCGTTTCAAGACCGGAACGTGCAGCATGTCGCATCGGGAAAAAGCTTGGCGCAGCAGATCGTCGAGCAACTTGGCGCGCATCCGCACCGCTTCGCTATAAAGCGTGGCGGGCACACCCAATCCGACCAAGAGGCGCGCGCGCGACTGCTTGGCATAATCCTGCGCCCGCTCGCGCAACCATGGCAGATGCAACGCGGTCGCTTCCGGCCACAACACGCCGTTGGAAAGATCATTGATGGCGCCGTGATCGCCAACCGGCACGTCTACGATTTTTGCGCCGCGCTTTTCCAGCACGGCACGACTTGCCCCGACCAGGTCCGCCACCTCCGGATCGATGCCGTCAAAATAATAGCGGTGCGGCACGCCGATGGTCACGCCGGCGAGCGAGCTGGGATTCGCGGCCTCATCCAGGCCGCGCTCGTAATCCGGCGCCGGGTGCCGGCTCGACATACCGTCGTGCGGGTCCGCTCCCGCAATCACCGAGAGCAATCGCGCGCAGTCGCCGACGCTGCGCGCCAGCACGCCGATGCAGTCGAGCGAGTGCGACAACGGCATGGCGCCGTAGCGGCTGACGCGGCCGAGCGTCGGCTTGACGCCGACAACGCCGCAGGCGGCCGCCGGCAATCGGACCGAACCGCCGGTGTCCGAGCCAAGCGCGCCAAACACCAGGCCGGCGGCCACCGCCGCGCCCGAGCCGGACGACGAGCCGCCGGTGATGTAATCGGGATTCCAGGGGTTGCGGCAGCGGCCGAAATGCTCGTTGTGGCCGGTCGGCCCCATGGCGAATTCCGCCATGTTGAGGCGGCCAAGCTCGGCGGCGCCCGCTGCATCGAGCCGCGTCAGCACTGTGGCCGTATGATCGGGTGCGAAGTCGGCCCGGATTTTCGAGCCGCAGCTGCAAACCTCGCCGGCACGATAGAACATGTCCTTGTGCGCCAGCGGTACGCCGTGCAGCAGACCGAGCGGGCGGCCTGCTTTGACGGCCATGTCGGCGGCGCGGGCTCGCTCTCTGGCGGCCTCAGCAGTCACGCGGATGAAGCAATTGAGCTTTGGCTGCAATCGCTCGATGCGATCGAGGCAGGCTTCGGTCAACGCTTCGGCGCGCACCCTGCCCCGCGCGATCGCGGCCGCCGCGTCGCGCAATGTGAGCGCCGTCAAATCGCTCACGCACCGGCTCCGGGGCGGTCGTCCTCAAGCAGCCGATAAAATCGTTCGTTGGTGTCGTCGAACGATGGCGATCCCAGCAAGACGGCAGCCCGTTCGATGCGCGCTAGCGAGCGCGCCACCGGGCTGACGTCGTCGGCTTTCACCGTCACGCCGCTCGCTGCCAGGACCGCCGCCAGTGCCGCTTCGCTGATATCGTCGCGCGCCTTTGCGCTCATGCCGCAATCTCCACCGCCAAAGAACTGTACACACTTTTCAATGCGTAGCACACTCGCGGGCGGCTTTTCGCTGCCGATCCTGTGCGGCAATTTTTGGAGCGTCTGAAATGAACGAACGCGTGCGACCAAATCTCCGCTCACGCCTCGCGAGCAAAGAGCTGCTCGTCGCGCCCGGCGTATTCGACGGCATTTCCGCGAAAATCGCCGATCAGATGGATTTCGAAGCGCTGTACATGACAGGCTACGGCACGGTGGCGTCGCATCTGGGGTTGCCGGACGCCGGCATCGCCACTTACACGGATATGGTCGGCCGTGTCGCCGTCATTGCCAAGGGTACGCAGACGCCGCTGATTGCCGACGGCGATACCGGCTACGGCGGACTGCTCAACGTCCAACATTCGGTGCGCGGCTACGAGGCGGCCGGCGCGGTCGCCATCCAGCTCGAAGACCAGGAATTTCCTAAAAAATGCGGCCACATGCTCGGCCGCCGCGTGGTGCCGATCGACGACATGGTCGACAAGATCAAGGTCGCCACGTCGAGCCGCGACGACAGCAATTTCCTGATCATCGCGCGCACCGACGCGCGCACGACCCTCGGACTGGACGAAGCGCTGCGGCGCGCGGAGGCCTACGCCAAAGCCGGCGCGGACATTTTGTTCGTCGAAAGCCCCGAAAGCCTCGAAGAGATGCGCACCATCGGGCGAACATTCGATCGGCCGCTGGTCGCCAACATGGTCGAGGGCGGGCGAACGCCGGTCGTGGACAAAAAAACGCTGGAGGAACTCGGCTATTCGATTGCCATCTTCCCGTCGTTCGGCTTTCTCGCCGCCGGCGAAGCGTTACGTCAAGTGTACGGCCATCTCAAAGCGCATGGCTCGAGCGTCGGTGGTAACATTCCGCTCTACAAGTTCAGCGAGTTCAGCGAACTGATGGGATTCGCTGCCGTCGCCGCGTTCGACAACGAGTACGGACGTTAGCAGACGGCCAGCGCGCGTCGCGTCCTAAGCCGGAACTAGGCGGAAGCGCTCCCATTCCGTCGGCGCCTTCTTGAGCGCCTCGGTCCAATGCCCGTTCGTCGTATCCTTGAGCGGGGTGACGCGTCGCCCGGCAAAAGCAAATTCCGCGTCGATCGGGGTCAATGGAAACGGCGACAAGGCATAAACGCCTGCTTCTCGCGGCGTGATCGTCACCGCCGTGTCTTTCTCGGCATTAAGCGGTACATGCGCGAAGGTCTGGGTGCCGCGCTCGCTCGGATGCACCCGGTTGAAATAGAGCGCCAGCGTATCGATGAATTGTAGCTGCTTGTAGTTCTGAAACAGTCTCTTTTCGTCGAGCCGATCGGCGAGCTTTCCGTCTTTAGTGATGATCTCGCTTAGCCGTTTTTGGCGCGCCAATTCGCCGTCGAGCATGCGCTCAGCCAACGGCCGCTCTGTTTCCGGAAATTGTTTGATCAACACATGATTGGAAAGGCCGTAGCGCCCGTTATAGAGGCCCCAGCTATGCATGCTCGATATCAGGCCGCAGAACGGATGCTGCCGCTCGTTGAAGTCGGGCGACAGCCGGCTGGTAACGGTGATGTACGCGGCCGGCGTTTCGATAAGATTATAAGGCAGGCCTGTCTTGGCGTCGGTGACCGGGTCGCGGTCGAACTCGATCCAGCCGGCGTCGTGATGGGCGATGACAAAGACCATCAGATCGAGCGGCGCCAACGGCTCGAACGTTTCGTTGCCGAAGGCGCGCGCGAACTGCCCGCACAAGGCGGTATGCTCATACATCATGATAGCCAATCGCGGCGTGCCGGCAGGTGCGGTCTGGATAATCATGGCGGCTTCGTGCTGCGCTAGTATTAACTCGGTGGCGATTTTAGCGCGTTCGGGCTGAGCATTCACTATGTTTCCCGGCGAAGGTATGGTCAGCTTGGTAAAGGGGGAGGTGCGGTGATGGCGGTCGCGCCGGTCGAAACGGCAAGGCTGACGTCCGATCCGGTTGCACCGGAACAACTGCAACGCGACGTTGGGCAGCTGTTCGATGCGATGACCACCGGCGGCATCGGTATTGTGCCGCTCGACGTTGCCTATGCCGTGGTCGCCACCATGCCGGGCGGCATCCGCCGTATCTTTGAGGCCAAGCGACGATCCTACGACAAGCCATCGGGTATGTTCGGCAATTGGCGCCTGAGCCGCGAAATTCATGAGATGGATGAGCGGCGGCACGCCATGGTTCGCGAAATCATCGCGGAAGAGCGAATTCCGTTCTCGGTCGTGGCGCCGTTCCGCGCCGACCATCCCATGTTCGCCGCCGTCGATCCTTTTGTGATGCAGAATTCTTCCAAAGGCGGCACGCTGGACATGCTGCTCAATGCCGGCCAGTTCCACGACGCCATCGCCGAAGGCTCGTTGAGGCGTGGCACGGCGGTGTTCGGCTCATCGGCGAATTTGTCGCTCACCGGCAGCAAATATCGCTACCAGGATATCGATCCGCCGATCCGCGATGCCGCGGCCGTCTATTTCGACTATGGCCAATCGAAATACGCGCATAAAGACGGGCTTTCCAGCACCATCATCGACTTTAAGGATTTCTCCGTGATCCGCGTCGGCCATTGCTTCGAACAGCTGAAGACGGCGTTCGCCGCGCGTTTCGGTGTGACTTTGAAAAACTGACCGTCAGGATTGCTATATGAGCGATACCTATAAGGAAATCGGTTTCAACTCCAACCGCGTCGGCTTCGGCAGGCGTGCCGGCGTCGTGGTGGTCGACTTTCAAAAAGGCTTCACGGACGGCCGCTTTCCGCTCGGCGGCCGTCCGATGGTCGATCGTGCCGTCAATAACACGGCGACGCTGCTCGCCGCGGCGCGCAAAGCCGGACTGCCGGTTGCGTCTTGCTACACCGCTTATACCAGCGCGCGCGATGCGCCGCTGTGGAAGATCCCGGCCGTGGTCAACGACTTCCACCACGGTCATCCTTCGACCGAGCTTGACGAGCGCATCTACGACAAGAGCTACGATATGATCGTGTGCAAGACCGCGCCGTCGATCTTCTTCAACACGCCGGTCGCATCATATTTCGTCAAGGAAGGCGTCGATACCGTGATCGTCACCGGCTGCAATACGTCCGGTTGCGTGCGGGCGAGCATCAACGACGCTTTCTCGTACGGCTTCCGCGTCATCGTGCCGGAGCCGTGTTGCGGCGATGTCGAGGAGGGTCCGCATCGGGACAACCTGCGCGACGTCGGACGCCGCTATGCCGACGTTGTCGGCCTCGACGAGGTGCTTGCCTATGTCGAGACGGCGGGGCGGCGAAATGACTGAGCTACCGTGACCGCGCCAGGTTTGGTCGCAGATCCCGGATCGATCGAGGCGATCGCGTCCGCAGTCCAAAGCCGGCACACCGATCCGGTCGCCCTTCTTGAAGCGTCGCTCCGCCGCATCGATACGGTCGAAAAGGAGGTGCACGGCTGGTGCGCGCTCGATCGCGATGGCGCGATGGCGCAGGCGCGGGCATTGCGGGCGGAAGCTGAGAAGGGTCACATCCGCGGCCCGCTGCACGGAATTCCGGTTGCGATCAAAGACGTGCTCGACGTCGCGGCGCTGCCGACCCGCGCCGGCAGCAAGTCGCGGGCGCACATTGCGCCCAGCACCATCGATGCGCAGGTCGTCACACAGCTGCGTGTGGCCGGTGCGGTCATTCTCGGCAAGGCGCACACCACCGAGTTCGCCTATTTCGGCGGCCCGCCGCCGACGCGCAACCCGCACAACACCGCGCATACGCCCGGCGGGTCGAGCGCCGGGCCGGCGGCCGTGGTCGCCGCCGGCATGGTGCCGCTAAGCCTCGGCACCCAAACGGCCGGTTCGGTGAACCGCCCGGCCGCCTATTGCGGGATCGCAGCGTTCAAGCCGAGCACCCGTGCCTGGTCGAGTTTCGGGCTGGTGCCGTTTTCGCCAAGCTTCGACACGGTCGGCGTCTTCGGCCACCGCGTGAGCGACGTGGTTGCCGCCGCACACGTGCTCATGCCGGCCTATCTACGCCATAGCCGGGTCGCACACCCCGCGGGGCTCTCGATCGGCTTTATCGACGATCCAATCTTGTCGGCGGCCGGTGCAGCGGTCGCCGATACGCTGCGTATCGCCAGCGACAAACTTTCAGGGTCGGGCGTGCGCGTCGAGCGAATTGAACCGCCCGTGCCGTTTGCCGATGTCGGCGGCTGGCACAAGTCGATGATCGAGTACGAAGTCGGACGCGCCTATCCTGGCCTCGAGCACAATCCCGACGTGAGCGCCGGCCTTCGCGACGCCATCGCGCGCGGTCGTTCGATTGACGATGCGGCTTATCGCGACGCCTACGCGGCGCTGGACGCGGCGCGGGAACGCTTCTGGATCGCGACCGCCCAAGTCGACGCGCTGGTCTTTCCGACCGCTCCCGACGTCGCACCTGCGGGAATGAAAACCGGCGATCCCCGTTTCATCGTGCCGTTCACGGCCTTCGGCGGCCCGATCGTTTCCATTCCGGTGGGGTACGGCGCTGGTGGGTTGCCGATGGGATTGATGCTGATTGGCCCGCCCGGGACAGATGTTAAGACCGCCGACATCGCGCGGCAGGTTGCGCCGGTCATCGAACTCCCGCGCTGAGCGCGGAATATTCGGCTTGAAGCGCCGCGAGCGCCGTTGCACAGTTTAGGTGCCGGGGAACTAATCGTACTACGACCGCTGCGCGCGTTTGTTGGTCGCGCGAAGGCTGGCGGGCTGACATCCAAGTACACATTGCTAGGTACATATGGCATTTCGGATTTCCGTCGATACCGGCGGTACCTTCACCGACGTGGTCATTGCCGACGCCGGCGGCATTCGCGCCATCGGCAAGGCGCTGACGACGCCCAATCGCATTTTCAATGGCATGCGCGCCGCGATCGAAGTGGCGGCGCAGGAGATCGGGCTCGACGGTAAGCTGCTGCTCGGCAAGAGCGACATGCTGATCTATGGCACGACGCGCGCGACCAACGCCGTCGTCACCAAGTCAACGGCCAAGACCGCGTTCCTGACCACGCGCGGCTTTCGCGACGTGCTGGTGCTCAAGGAAGGCGGCAAATACGATCCTCACGATTACAGCTATGACTACCCTCCCCCTTACATTCCGCGGCGCTACACGTTTGAGATCGACGAGCGCGTCGACGCGCAGGGCAACGTGGTGCGGCCGCTCGACCAGAAGCAGGCGTGCGACGTGATCCGCACGCTGGCGGAGCGCAAGTTCGAGGCGGTGTCGGTTTGTCTGTTGTGGTCGATCGCCAACGGCAGCCATGAGCAGGCGATCGGACGGCTGATCGAGCAAGAGCTGCCCGGCGTGCCCTACACCCTCTCCCACCAGCTCATTCCGATCGTCCGCGAATACCGCCGCGCCTCGACGACCGCGATCGATGCATCGCTCAAGCCTCTGATGCAGCAGCATCTGCGCGAGATGGAAAGCGATCTGCGCGCCGCCGGGTTTGCCGGCGAGCTTCTGGTCGGCACCTCCACCGGCGGTTGCCAGCACGTCACCGAAGTGGTCGGACGCCCGGTGACGATGCTGAAATCCGGTCCGGCAATGGCGCCGGTCGCCGGCAAGGCGTACATTACGATCGAGGATCTCGGCCGCGACGCCATCGTCTGCGACACCGGCGGCACCACCTTCGACGTCGGCTTGGTGCGCGACGGCGAACTGGTCTACACCCGCGACAGCTGGCTGGGCCGCCGATGGCTCGGCCACATGGTGGCGATGTCGACGGTCGACGTGCGCAGCATCGGCGCCGGCGGCGGCTCGATCGCCTGGATCGATGCTGGCGGCCTCCTTCGCGTCGGCCCGCAAAGCGCCGGCGCTGTTCCGGGTCCAGCCTGTTATGGCGCCGCCGGCGATCAGCCGACCGTCACGGATGCCTGCGTCGTGCTCGGCTGGTTCGACCCGGATTATTTCAACGGCGGCCGCATGAAGCTCGATGCGGCGGCCGCGCACCGCGTCATCGAGAAATTGGCGCACAAGATCGGGCGCAGCGTGCCGGACACGGCGTTCGCCATCATCACCATCGCCAACGAGCTGATGATCAAGGCGATCCACGAAATCACTGTGAGCGAAGGCGTCAATCCACGCGAGAGCGTCATCGTCGCCGGCGGCGGCGCCGCCGGATTCAATATCCTGCCGATCGCTCGCGAACTCGGCTGTTCGACAACGATTTTGCCGAAGACCGCCAGCGCGATGTCTGCCTGCGGCATGCAATATTCGGACATCGTGTTCGAGCAGACGCGAAGCCGGGTGACGATGTCTGGCAGCTTTGATCTTGATGGCGTCAACGCAGCGCTGTCTGAGATCGACGCCGCGCTCGATCAGTTCCGCAAGAATTTGCACGGCGCCGTGGGGGCGGCTGCGCGCAAGGAATATCTGGTCGAGGCGCGCTATAAGTCGCAAGTCTGGGAGCTCGACACCCCGCTTCCGGTTGAGCGCTTCCGCACCCAGAAAGATGTGGCGGCCTTGGTGGAGGCTTTCCACACCGTGCACGATCGGGTCTATGCCGTCCGTGACGAGCAGAGCGAAGTCGAATGCGTCAACTGGCGGGGCCGGATTTCGATACGCTTGTCGAAACCGGCGAAGCCGGTGCACAAGAAGATGGCGCGGCGCAAGCCAAAGCCATGGACCCGACGCGACGCTTATTTCGGGCCGCACGATCTGCGCAAGACGCCAGTGTTCCGCGGCAGCGAGCTTGAGCCCGGCGCGCTGATCACCGGTCCCGCAATCATCGAGGAGCCGACCACGACCATCGTCGTCTATCCGCAGATGAGCGCGAGCGTCAGCCCCTCGGGCCATTATATCTTGAAGTCGTAGCGAGCAGCACGATGGCCAAAGCAAAATCGAAGCCGAAAGCTAAAACGAAGTCGAAACCGCCATCGCAGTCAAAGCGCGCGTCGCGATCTGATGCTCTCGATCCGGTGGTGATGACCGTCATCGCCAACCGGCTTGACGGCATCGTTCGTGAGATGACCAACACGCTGCTACGCGCCGCGCGTTCCGCCGTGATATCGAGCGCTCGGGATTTCTCGTGCTGCATCCTCACCGGCGACAATCAGCTGCTCGCCTCGGCCGAGGGCCTGCCGGTGCACATTTTCGGCGCCCATCTGCAGGGCGAGAATATGTGCCGCTACCACCAAGGCGACATCCGCGAGGGCGATGCGTATCTCGACAACGACCCTTATGGCGGCAACACCCATCCCGCCGATCACACGTTCCTGGTGCCGGTCTTTATCGGCGGCGAGCATCTCTTCACCACCGTCGCCAAGTGCCACATGGCCGACATCGGCAACAGCATTCCGTCGAGCTATTTCGCCAGGGCGCTCGATGTTTACGAGGAAGGCGCGCTTGTCTTCCCCGGCGTGCGCATCCAGCGTAACTACAAGAACGAGCCCGATGTCATCCGCATGTGCCGGGCGCGCATCCGCGTGCCCGATCAATGGTACGGCGACGCGCTGGCGGCGCTCGGCTCGGCGCGCATCGCCGAGCGGCGGCTGAAGGAGCTCTGCCGCAAGTATGGGCCCAAGATGATCAAGACGTTCATCAAGGACTGGTTCGATTATTCGGAGCGGCGCGCGGCGGAATCGATCGGCAAACTGCCGAAGGCGCGGATCACCAATAAAGGCCACTCGGATCCGCTCGAAGGCATTCTGCCGAACGGCCTCGAGCTTAAAGTGACCGTCGAGATCGATCCCAAGAAGGCGATAATCGGCGTCGATCTGCGCGACAATCCGCCCTGCGTCGATTGTGGGCTGAACACCTCGCGCGCCGCTGCGACCAGCGCGGTGGTCGGCGCCATCTTCAACAGTCTCGACAAGGACATCCCGCGCAACGCCGGGTCATTCCGCCGGCTGTCGTTCCAATATGCCGAGAACAGCGTCGTCGCTTCGCCGGTATTTCCGCACAGCTGCTCGACGGCGACGACCAATGTGGCCGAGCGGCTGGTGAACATCACCCAATCGGCCTTCGCCCGCCTTGGCGAGGGCCATGGTCTCGCCGAAGGCGGCACCGGGCTCGGCGCCGGCATGGCGGTGTTGTCCGGCAAGGACCATCGGCGCAACGACGCCCGCTATGTCAACCGCATGATGCTGTCGACCAATGGCGGGCCGGCGAGCCCGACCGCGGACGGCTGGGTCAATTATGCGATCCCGGTCATCGCCGGCCTGATGTATCGCGACAGCGTCGAGATCGACGAGCTCAAGCACCCGTTCCGGGTGGAGTCGCTGGGCGTGGTCGCGGATTCCGCCGGCGCCGGCCGGCATCGCGGCGCGCCGGCGCAGGAAGTGACCTACACGGCGCTGGAGAATCCGGTGCAGGTGGTCATTCCGTGCGACGGGCAGTTCGCCCCGCCGCGCGGCGTCAATGGCGGGCATGATGGCACACCCGGCTCGACCCATCTTATCGACCAGAACGGCCACACGACCAAATTGCCGAACCTGGTCAACATGCATATCCGCAAGGACCAGCACATTCGCGGCCGCAACTCTAGCGGTGGCGGCTATGGCGATCCGCTGACCCGCGATCCGGCCCGCGTCCTGACCGACGTGCTCGAAGGTTACGAGTCCATCGGCAAGGCGCGCGACATCTATGGCGTCGTGTTCACCGGCCGCATCGAAGACGACAGCCTCGCTGTCGATGCCGCCGCGACCAAAGCGCGGCGCGCTGAACTCGGTTCGGCGACCAAAGCGCCTGGCCCGGAGCCGGCCGCAGAATAAAGAGCGCTCAGTCTTCGTTGTAGAAGTGGGTTTCCAACAGCAGGCAGCCGCCGTCCGACTTGAAGGGCCCATGATAAACGCCGGGCGGGCGCACCGCGTAGGTATAGCCTTGGAATTTCTCGCCGCCGTTGCCGTTTTCGTCATTGCCGACGATCAAGTCGCCTGACACCAGAAACACCTCCTCCCAGTATTCGTGGACGAAGGGCTTGGTAGTGTAGGTGCCGGGCGCGAAACGCAGAAGCCGGGTGCGGTTGCCGCGCTTGGCCTTCTCGTCGAGCACGCCGGCGATGATCTTCTCTTGGATACCTGGCGGATAGCCTGGCAGCGCGTGCCAGCCTGCGCTCATGTCGAGGGCGTGAAACTCCATGTGACCTTTGTCGAAGCCCATCGAGCTCTCCCATATTGGCCGGAGCGGCGCGTTGCCATGACAGCCGCGCAAGCAAGGCGTTTCCTAAAAGATGCTGGCGCGCTCGTATTGCAGCGGCCAAGGCACGGTCTTGGCTTTGAGGCTATTGGCGGCATGCAGCGGCCAATAAGGATCGAACAAGAGGATGCGCCCAAGGGCGACAAGATCGGCGCGGCCATTGGCGACGATTTCTTCGGCGGCCTCCGGCGAGGAGATCAGGCCGACGGCGGCAGTCGCGATTCCCGCCTCCCGCCGCACGCGTTCGGCGTACGGCACCTGATAGCCGGGATGGGTCGGCAGGCGCTGCGCCGGGTCGTTGCCGCCGGACGAGCAATCGATCAGATCGACGCCACCGCGGTCCTTCAACATGCGGCAAAGGTGGATGGTATCCTCGATATCCCATCCGCCGGGCACCCATTCGGTCACCGAGAGCCGCACGAACAGCGCCAACTCCGCCGGCCACTCCTCCCGGATCGCATCAATCGTCTCAAACAGAAAGCGCGCGCGGTTCTCGAACGAGCCGCCATAACGATCGGTGCGCTGGTTGCTCGATACGGCGAGAAATTCGTTGATCAAATAGCCATGCGCGGCGTGCAACTCGAGGATCTTGAAGCCCGCCTCGCGGGCGCGGCGTGTCGCCGACTTAAACGCCGCAATGACTTCGGCGACTGCCGCGTCGTCCATGGCGCGTAGCGCGGTCGTGCGGTTGCCGAACGGCACCGGCGAAGGGCAAATCACCTCCCACGCGCCTTCCGCGGCCGTCAAAGGCTGCGTGCCTTCCCAGGGTCGCGATACCGAGCCCTTGCGCCCGGAATGCGCGAGCTGAATAGCTGGTACGGCGCCCTGCGCCGTGACAAAGGCGGCGATCCGCGCCAGCCGATCGCGCTGCTGGTCGTTCCACAGTCCCAGGCAATGCTTGGTGATGCGGCCGCGCGGCTCCACGTGGCAGGCTTCGACGCAAACGATGCCGGCGCCGCCGACGGCGCGCGCGGCCAGATGGGCGAAATGCCAATCGTCGGCGACGCCGTCCTGCGCCGAATACTGGCACATCGGCGACATCATGATGCGATTGCGCGCCTCGACCGAGCGCAGCGTCAAAGGGCGGAACAGGTGCGGCTGTGTTTCCCGCTGCAGAATGCGGCGCGCGTTTTCGGTCGACATCCGGAAAATGACCTAGCCTCGGGGCATCTGGCGCTGATATTTACTAAGCCGATCGCCGGGTGACCAGTCGCCATTCATGCAACGCTCATCTTCGCGTAGAAGTGAACCAATGAACAATCCCCAGCGCCTGAAAGAGCTATTGGCGCGCCGTGCCGCGGTGACGGTGCCCGGCGCGGCCAACGCCCTGTTCGCCCGCGTCATCGAAGAGCTCGGCTTCGAGGCGGTGTATGTCACCGGCGCCGGCATCGCCAACATGCTGCTGGGCGCGCCGGATGTCGGGCTCACGACCATGACCGAGGTGCGCGATACGGTGGCGGCGATTGCGGAGGCGGTATCAGTCCCGATCATCGTCGATGCCGATACCGGCTATGGCAACGCGGTCAACGTCATGCGGACGGTTCGCGCGTTGGAGCGCGCCGGCGCTTCCGGCATCCAGATCGAAGATCAGGTGTTCCCAAAGAAATGCGGACACTTTGCTGGCAAGGACGTGATCGCGCGGGAAGAGATGGTGCAGAAAATCAAGGCGGCCGTCGATACGCGCCACGATCAGTCGCTGCAAATTATCGCTCGTACCGATGCATATGCGGTCGAAGGCTTGGAGCGGGCGCTCGAGCGTGCACAGGCCTATATCGCCGCCGGCGCTGACTCGACCTTCGTCGAGGCGCCGACCACGCTTGAGGAACTCGCCCGCATTCCCAAAGCCCTCGACGTGCCGCAAATCGCCAACATTGTGTTCGGCGGCAAGACGCCTGATCCCGGGCGTGAGAAACTTGCCGAACTCGGCTTCTCGGTCGTGCTTTACGCCAATGCGGCGCTGCAGGCGGCGTTGAAAGCGTCCTACGATGTGCTGAGCGTACTCAAGCACGAAGGTTCGCTGCGATCGGTAGCTGATCGGCTCGCCTCATTCGAGGAGCGGCAGCGGACCGTCGCCAAGGGCGAATGGGACGCGCGCGAGGCGCGCTACCGCGTGTGAGGAATGTACAATGACCAAGAGCGCATCGCGACGGCCCTGGGACGGCATCATCTCATCGGACGAGCAGCGCGCCTATAACGCCGCCGGTTTCGGCCGGACGTCCGGGCTCGGCACGCGGCCGGCGCTCCTTATCATCGACGTCCAGTACCGCACCGTCGGCACAACGCCGAAGCCGTTTTGGGAGGCGATCAAGGAATTTCCGACCGCCTGCGGGGAAGTCGGCTGGGCGGCGGTTGCCAACATCGCGCGACTTCTCGCCTATTTTCGCGAGCGCGGCTGGCCGGTGCTCTATCCGCACGTATCGCCCAAGGAAAGCTTCGATTACGGCCGGCTATCCGACAAAGTTCCTGCAATCATGACGGTGGCGGCCAAGGGCTACGAGTTCGTGGCCGAGGTCGCGCCCCGCACCAACGACATCCTGCTGCCAAAGAAGCACCCGAGCGCCTTTTTCGGCACGCCACTCGCGAGCTATCTGATCAACGTCGCTGCCGACACGCTGGTTGTCACCGGGTGCACCACCAGCGGCTGCGTGCGCGGCAGCGTGGTCGACGCCTTCGCCTATAACTTCCGCGTTTTGGTTCCCGAGGATGCGGTCTACGATCGCTCCGCCACCTCGCACGCGGTCAACCTGTTCGATATGGCTTCGAAATACGCCGACGTGATGCCGACCGACGACGCGCTTGCCGCCCTGCGGGCGATCCGCTGAGCGCAAAGCCCAGAACGATGAACGCTTTCGATCTGGTGATCAGAGGCGGCGACGCCATCCTTCCTGGGCGCGGACGCACGGGGTGCGATATCGCGATCCGCGACGGCAAGATCGCCGCTGTTCTCGCACCCGGCGAGGCTGCTGCAGCGCAAGAGGAGATGTCGGCGCGAGGCCTCGTGATCATGCCGGGCGCCATCGACGTGCACCTGCATCTTGGCCACGGCAAGGACATTTCGCGCCCGCGCGAGCCGGCCGACGCCGACCGGGAAACGGCAGCGGCGGCGAAGGGCGGCGTCACCACCTTCGTCCCTTATCTGATGGCGACCGAGCCGTTCGAGACGATTTTCGACGATGTCGTCGCCGTCACCGAGAAGGGCGCGCGCATCGACTTTGGCTACCATTTTATCATTTCGACCGAGGCGCAGCTCGCCGGGGTTCCGGTCTATGTCCGCGACTATGGCGCGCCGAGTTTTAAGATTTTCATGAACAATCGCGGCGGCGAAGGCGCCCGTCTTGGCCTGCCGGATATCGACGACGGCTTTCTGTTCCGGCTGTGCGAAGCGGCCGCGCAGAGTGGCGGCATGGTGTGTCCGCATCCAGAAACGATCGAGATCGCCTGGGTGCTGCGCGGTCGGCTCAAAGCGACAGATCCTGACGGCACCGGAAGCCTCAAGACGTGGAACGCGACCCGCCCGCCTTTCGTCGAGGCCGACGCGGTCCAGCGCGCCGCCTATGTCGCCCACACGGCGGGCGCGCCGCTTTACGTCGTCCACACCTCTTCGGCCGAAGCTTTGGAGGCGGCGCTGCGGCATCGTCGCGCCGGGGCCACGGTGCACATCGAGACCTGTCCGCATTACTTGACGCACGACATCGGGTGGCCCGGCGGCGATGCCGGCAAGATCAATCCGCCGCTCCGCGAAGCGTCTGATCGCGAGCGACTGTGGCAAGGGTTGCGCGACGGCGAGATCGACACCGTCGCCACCGATCACGTGCACCGCGACATCTCCGCCAAGGCCGGCGGCATCTGGATGGCGTCGCCCGGCTGTCCCGGACTTGAGACTTTGCTTCCGGTCCTGCTCAGCGAAGGTCACCACAAACGCGGCCTGCCGCTTGAACGCATCGCCGCGTTAGCCGCAACCAATCCAGCGCGGATCATGGGGCTCGGCCACTTGAAGGGAAGCATAAGCCCCGGGCTCGATGCCGATCTGGCGCTGGTCGATCTCGGCGCCGAATGGACGTTGCAGCGCGGTGACGTCGTCTCGAGCGCCGGCTATTCGATCTATGAGGGCCATCGCTTCAAGGGGCGGGTGCGCCATGCCTTCGTACGTGGTCACGCTGTTCTGCGCGATGATGCGCTTGTCGACAATGCCGTCGGACGCGGTCGCTACGTTCGAAGACGCTTGCCGTCGTGATGTTTGCTACGATCAACATTTCGGCACGATCGCAAACACGCGCAGCGGGCTGCCGCTGCCTTGAAGGATCTTAAGCGGGGCAGCGACAATGAGCGCGCCGGTCGCCGGCAGGCGATCGAGGTTGCAAAGACATTGCAGCCCGTATTTGCCGGCACCGTGCATATAGTAATGGCATGGATAGGGCGGCTTGAAATGCGCCGCCTGGCCGGCGTCGGTGCCGATCGTTTCGGTGCCGAAGCCAAGCACGTCGCGCTCCTGCACTAAAAAGCGTACGCAGTCGGTATCAGGACCCGGCGTGTGCTGGCCGGTGTCGTCGAGATTCTGATAAGCCACCGGATCGGCGCGTTTCGACCAGTCGGTCCGCATCAACACCCATGAGCCTGCCGCTATGCGGCCGTGGCGTTTTTCCCAAGCTTTGACGTGCGCCGCGGTGAGCAGGAAATCGGCGTCCTTGTGCGCTTCAATGCTGCAGTCGATGACGGAGGCCGGCGCAATGAAATGCTCGATCGGCAGCGTGTCGGTCGAATTGTCCGGCAGATCGCGGCCGGAAATCCAGTGAATAGGTGCGTCGAAATGTGTGCCGGTATGCTCGCCGAGGCTCACATTATTCCAATACCAGGCCGGCCCACGATCGTCGTAGCGCGAGATTTCCTCCATGCGGAACGGACGGCTTTGGCCCATTTCCGGCGGCAGCACGATCGGCGGAAACTCCGGCGACAGCGTTTGGGTCAGATCGACCAGGGTGACGCCGCGCGACGCGACGACGCCCTCCAGCAGCGCCCCTAGATCGTTCGTCATCGCTTTTGGCGAGCGCTTTTTGGCAGGCGCCTTTTTGGCAACTTTCATCGCGCGCCTTCTTCAAGCTCACGCTCGAGCGCTTTCGGATTGTCGAGATGCCGCGCCAGCCAGTCCTGCGCGACGTCGCCCGGATAGACGTCCTCGAGCGAACCTTTCAATGCCTCAACCACCGCCGCGGCAAGCGACCCGGGTGAAAGTTTCGGCGGCATTTCCAACTGGTCCCATTCATCGTCGATCGGACCTGGAAAGAGGTTGATCACACGCACGCCAGCCGCGCGCAGTTCAGCGCGCAACGCCTGCGACAACGAATGCGCGGCGGCCTTCGAGGCTGAGTAGGTGCCATGCGGCGGATAATTGGCGAGCGCAAAAATCGACAGCAGATTAACCCAGGCGATCGCGTTCGCCGGCTCATCGGCTGCGCGCGCCTTGAGCACTGGCGCAAATTCCTGTGCGAGCCGCAACAGGCCCAGATAATTTACATCGATTTCCGACTGCGCGGTTTCGACGCCACGGCGCGAGGCGATGGAAAACGGGCGATGATGATCGGCGGTGTTGATCAGGATATCGACCTTGGCGCCGATCTCGCCGGCAAGTTCCCGCACCGATTTGCCGTCGGTGACGTCAAGCGGAACGATGGTCGCCGGCGGCAGGTCGCGCAACGCTTCCAAGCCGGCAACCTTCTTCCACGGCTCGGCTTCGCCGATCCAGATGACGTCCGCGCCGGCCGCAGCCAGCGCGCACACGACGGCTTGTCCGACGACCGACTTACCATCGGTCACCAGGACTTTGCGTCCGCGCGGATCGCAGGTCATTTCGCGCAGCCTCGGATCGTCCGACAAATGCGGCCTCCCCTGTTCCGGCACGGCGATCAGCGCCGCCTGCCCCGCCCGGTCAAGCGCCACTTCGATGCACACCCGGCGTGGCGCCGTGCCGACGGTTTCGTGCAAATAGGCAATGACATTGACGCCGGCGGCGAGGCGAACAATACCGACGCGCCACGGCAGCCGCTCGCGGAAGTATAATTCCTGCGCGTTGCGCAACATCGTCTCGGTTACAAGCTCGCCGCGGCCATCCTGTTGCCGCCAGACCAGGCGGTGCGACAGGCATGCACGACAGACCTCGCGCGGCGGATACTGGATCGCGCCGCAGTCGCGGCAGACTTGCAGCTCGAACCGGCCGCGGGCCGCCGCCGCCGTCAAACCGAGCGCAACGCGGCTGCGCGATGCCGGCGGCAGCGTCGGCTGACGCGTGCGCAGGATTGGGCTCTTGCGCTTGGGAATTTTCGCAGTTTTCGGCATCTTCCGTTCCTTCGCGATCGACAGCGCTAAGGCGTGGCCAGCAAGGCGGCGCCGCTGCAAACTCCGCGATCGTAGTTGATCATGCCGAAGCCCGAGACTAATCCATGGCGCGCCGTGCCAACGCGCGCGCCTGTTGTCTCGCCGGTGAGCTGGCGAATAGCCTCGGTGATGCCGAGGTGGCCGCCGGCAGCGCCGGCCTGCCCGACCGACAGTTGCCCGCCCGAGGTGTTGAACGGAAAACTCCCGCCGGCCTCGAACGTGTTGGCGCGAATGAAGGCCGTGCCCTCACCTTCCTTGCAGAAACCAAGCCCTTCGAACTGCAACACGTTGATCACCGGATAGTCGTCGTACGTTTCAAGAAAATCGATGTCGTCTGGCCCGACGCCGGCCTGCGCGTAGAGCGCATCGCGATCCATTGCCCAGCCGCCGCGATATTGCACCGGATCGTCGGGAAAGGCGTTATGCCGTTCGATGGCGCCGAGCAGTCGGGCGAAGCGCAAGCCGAACTCGATCGCGGTCGCGCGACGCATCACCAGAAATCCCTCCGCGCCGGCGCAGGGCATGACGCAGTCGAACAGCCGCAGCGGGTCGGCCACCAGACGGGCTTCGAGATATTGCTCGAGCGTCAGCGGCTTTTTGAACAAGGCAATAGGATTTTTCAGCGCGTTGTTACGCTGAGCAACGCAGAGCTTGCCGAAATCCTTCCGCTCTGCGCCGTAGGTCCGCATGTAATAAGCGGTGAGAAAAGCGAAACTCGTATTCGGGCCGCCCGAGCCGTAGGGATATACGGCATCCTGCGAGAACTGACTGAACGCCGAAGTGTTGCGGCGGAAGCTGTCGGTATGGTTGGTGTCGCCGCCAATGCAAGCGACGATTTCGGCATCACCGCTCTGTACGGCGCGCGCGGCGCGCCGGATCGAGACGATGCCGGACGCGCCGCCCATCGGCACATGGTCGAGCCATCGCACCGTCAACCCCAGGTGCTGCGTCAAGCCAACCGCCGTGTCGGGCGCAAGCGTGAAGCTTGCGACCGCAAGGCCGTCGATTCGCGCCTTAGGAATTTTCGCCGCGGCGATCAGTCCGCCGAGCGCACTGCCGAGGAACCAATGCGCGCTCCTGATCGAATAGCGAACGTAGGGAACCGTGACCGGCGCGGCCAGCACTACGTCGTCGTAGCCCGCCGGCACCGACATCAGGCCGATCCGCCGAGATAGGTCGCGACCACGCGCGGATCGTGGGCGAGCGCGGCAGCCGGACCTTGATGGGTGATTTCGCCCATTTCCAGCACATAGCCGTAGTCGGCGGTCTCGAGCGCAGCGCGCGCGTTTTGCTCGACCAGGAGGATCGACACGCCGAGTTCACGCAGCGAGGCGACGATGCGAAGAATTTCACGCACGATCAGCGGCGCCAGCCCGAGGCTTGGCTCATCGAGTAAAAGAAGCCGCGGCTTCGCCATCAGCGCGCGGCCAAGCGCCAGCATCTGCCGTTCGCCGCCGGACAGCGTCTGCGCCTTCTGCCGGCGGCGCTCGGCGAGGCGGGGAAAGCGCGCATAAACCTGCTGCAGGCTTTGTTTCACCTCGGCCCCGTTGCGGCGCCGCGTGTACGCGCCAAGCAAGAGATTATCGGCAACCGTCAGGTCGCCGAACAGCTCGCGGCTTTCCGGCACCAGACAGAAACCGCGCTCGACGCGCTCTTCGACGTCGAGCCGCTCGAGATCGACGCCATCGTAGATCACGTGGCCCCGAGAGCGCAGCAATCCGGCCGCCGCCGCGAGCAAGGTGGTCTTGCCGGCGCCGTTCGGGCCGATGACGGTGACGATCTGGCCGGGCTGCATCGTCAACGCGACGCCGCGCACGGCCTCGACCTTGCCGTAGGCGACGTGCAGGTCCTTGATTTCGAGAAGCGCTTTCATGCCACGCTGCCCAGATAGGCTTCCTGGACGCGGGGATCGGCGCGCACCATGGCTGGAGGTCCTTCGACCAGCTTGGAGCCGAAATCCATCACCACGATTCGGTCCACCAAGCCCATGACAAATTCGACGTCGTGCTCGACCAGCAGCACGGTGACGCCCTCGGTGCGGAGACCGCGAAGCAAATCCGCGAGCGCCAGCTTTTCGGGCCGGCTCAGGCCTGCGGCCGGTTCGTCGAGAATGATCAACGCCGGATCGGCGGCGAGCGCGCGGGCGACTTCGAGGATGCGCTGGCGACCGAGCGGCAAGTTGCCGGCCTGATCGTAAGGCTGGTCGCCAAGCCCGACCCGCTTGAGCTGGACCAAGGCTTCGGAACGAGCCCGCGCCTCCTCGCTGCGATCCAGCCGAAGCGCGCCTTGGAGAAAGCCGGCGCGCGTGCGCACGTAAGTGCCAAGCAACACATTGTCGATCAGCGACATGGTTGGCCGCAGCTTCACATGCTGAAAAGTGCGGGCGATTCCGGCCTCGGCAATGTGGCGCTGCCCGGCGCGGGTAATATCCTTGCCGAGGAAGGAAATATGACCGTCGTCGCTCTTCAGCGCACCGGTGATGAGATTGAACACGGTGCTTTTGCCGGCCCCGTTGGGGCCGATCAGGCCGACGATTTCGCCGGCTTCGACCTTAAAGCCAACGCGACTGACGGCTTCGAGGCCGCCGAAGCGCTTGAGCAGCCGTTCGACCGTCAACAGCGGCGTGCCGCGTTGCGGCATGGCGCGTCGCGGCAACGGTTCGGCCGCAGCGATCACGGGTTTGGTCCGGCCTGGCAAATAACGCAACACAAACGGCATCACGCCGCGGCGGGCGAATTGCAAGGCCAGCACGTAAATGATGGCGAAGACGATGACTTCCAGCTGCTGGCCGTTGGCCGCGAAGTGCGGCAGCACGTCCTGCAGTGCGTTTTGCAACAACGTGACAAGAGCTGCGCCGACCACGGCGCCCAGGATTTGTCCCGAGCCGCCGAGGATCGCCATGAACAGATATTGGATGCCCATGCGCAGATCGAATGGCGCCGGGCTGACATAGCGGCTCATATGGGCGTAGAGCCAGCCGGACAGTCCGGCGAGCACGGCGGCGATGACGAAGATGATCAGCCGGATGCGAAACACGCTGATGCCGAGGCTTTCGACCATCACCACGCCGCCGCGCAGGCTGCGAGCCGCCCGGCCCTCGCGCGAGTTCAGGAGGTTGGCAATGGCGACGCAGGCGACGGCAAGGATGCCCCAGATCAGATAATAGATCGCGCTATTGGGCTCGAGTGACAGCGGTCCGATGGTGATCGGCGGCACGCCGCTGATGCCGTTGTTGCGGCCGAGCGTCTCCATGTTGCCGAATAGAAAATAGATCGACAAACCCCAGGCGATGGTGCCGAGCGGCAGAAAATGGCCGCCGAGCCGCAGCGTAACGGCGCCAAGAAGCGCCGCGACAATGCCGGTGAGGGCGAGCGCGAATAACAGCCCGAGCCAGGGCGAAGCGCCGTGTGCCGTCGTCAACCACGCTGTCGCGTAAGCGCCGATGCCGACAAACGCCGCCTGGCCGAACGACGTCAGTCCGCCAACGCCGGTGAGCAACACGACGCCAAGCGCGACCAGCGCATAGATGCCGATATAGTTGAGCAAGGTGATGGTGAATTCGGCGGCCCATAGCGGTGCCGCGAGCAAAAGTGCAATGGCCAGGACCAGCAATACGGCGCCGGGACGAACGCTCATCCCTCGACCTCCGCGTCTTCCTCATCGGTCTGATCGAGCGACAACGAGCGCCACAGCAGCACCGGGATCAATACGCTGAAGACGATCACCTCTTTGAGCGAGCTGCTCCAGAACGAGGCGAAGCTCTCCAGGAGGCCAATGAAAACCGCGCCGATGGCGGTGCCCGGATAGCTCACCAGGCCGCCGATAATCGCGCCGACAAAGGCTTTGAGCCCGATGATGAAGCCGGAATCGTAATATAGCGTGGTCGTCGGCCCGATCAGGATCCCCGATATGGCGCCAAGGAGCGACGCGAGCAAAAATGCCAGCGTGCCGGTGTTGCCCGGCCGGATGCCGACGATGCGCGCACCGGTACGGTTGACCGCAGTTGCGCGCAGCGCCTTGCCTGCTAGCGTGCGCTCGAAGAACAGAAACAACAACAGGCTGAACACCGAAGCGGTCGCGACCATCAACAAGGTCTGCGACGTCACGATCACACTACCGAACCGAAACACCTCGGTGGTCAGCGGCTTGGTGCGGAAGCCTTCCGGGCCGAAGAACAAGAGGCCCAGCCCGGAAAGCGCAAAGGTGAGTGCGACCGAAACGATCAGCAGGAGGAGAACGGAAGCGTCGGCGATCGGCCGCAGCGCAATGCGCTCGATCAGCGGCGCGATCGGAACGACAAGCGCGACGGCGAGCGGAATCTGCGCCCAACCAGGCAAGCTCGCGCCGGCGAACAGCCAGGCGATCGCGGCCGGGATCAACGGCAGCGCGCCGTAGCCAAGAAGGCCCCATCCAATGCGTTCCGGCTGGCCGCGCCGCCAATGATGAATGCTGACGACAAGGCAGGCGATGACCGCCAAAGTCGCGACCAGATAAACAGTACCGGGCATGCGGCCGAGCTGCAGCGACGCCAGCGTGAGCGCCGAGAAGGCGACGATGTCGCCGAATGGCACGAACACGACGCGCGTCACCGAGAAGATCAGAACCAGGCCGAGCCCGACAAGAACGTAAATTGATCCGGTGGCGATCCCGTCAATGCCGAGGATGAGAGCGATGTCGGGGGTCATGGGTGCGCCAACGTGTCAGCCCCGCCGCGCCTTCAACCGCACAACACCGGCGCGATCTGTGGTATGTCGAGATCCGGACCACAGGGACATTTCGCTGCCGCCGCACTGGTTGAAACGTCACAAAACCATTGCCGGCAAATTGTTTCAAGCTTAAAATGTCTCGCAAATACACCTATCGACGAAACAGCATGGTCATTGGCTTTTCGCCGCAAACCCGGAGGTTCTCGTGCGCATTTTGCTGCGTCTTGCTGGTGCCGCCGCGATCGCTTCACTGATAGCGCTGCCGGCAAAGGCCGCCGATATCACCGTCGGCCTCGTCACCTCGATGACCGGACCCGGTGCGTCGATCGGCATCCCTTACGCCAAGGGCGCCGCGGCGGGCTTGGTCTACAAGGGCGAGATCAACGGCGTCAAAATCAACCTGGTGCAGCTCGACGATGCCTCCGATCCGTCGACCGGCACGCGCGACGCGCGCAAATTGATCGAGCAGGACAAAGTCGACGTTCTCATGGGCGCCGGCTCTACGCCGACGACGTTGGCGATCACCACCGTCGGTCATGAGCTCAAAGTTCCGGTGATTGCGCTGGCGCCCGCCAACGTTCCCGGCGAGCCCGGCTCGTGGATGGTCTGCATCCCGCAGCCGCCGCCGCTCATGGTTTCTGTCGTCGTCGACTATATGAAATCCGTCGGCGTCAAAACCGTCGGCTATATCGGTTACAACGATGGTTGGGGCGATCTCGTTTATAACGGACTGGAAAAGTCCGCCGACGGCATCAAGATCGTCACCAACGAGCGCTATGCGCGCGCCGACACGTCGGTGACCGCGCAGGCGTTGCACATCGTCAGCGCCGCGCCGGACGCCGTCCTGACCGGCGGATCGGGTACGCCCGGCGCGCTCCCATTCATCGCCTTGCGCGAGCGCGGCTACACCAAAGAGATCTACGGCACGCCGGCGCTGATCAACCCGGATTTCGTCCGCGTCGGCGGCGCCGCGGTCGAGGGCGTCATCGCCTCGACCGGGCCGGTGGTGGTGGCCGACCAGTTGCCGGATTCCGCTCCGACCAAGAAGATTTCGCTGGAGTATGCGGCCGCCTACCAGAAAGCTAACAACGAGCCGGCGCGTGGCGCGTTCGGTCCTTATGCCTTCGACGGTTGGCTGGTCATGCTCGATGCGGCGAAGCGAGCCCTCGCGACCGGCGCCCAGCCCGGAACGCCGGAATTCCGCACGGCATTACGAGATGCTTTGGTGACTGCCAAGGACGTGGTCGGCACCCATGGCATCTACAACTTCAAGCCGGGCTATAGCTTCGGCGTCGACAAGCGGGCGCTGGTGCTGGTGAAGCTCGTCGATGGCAAATGGAAGCTGATGCAGTAATGTGCGCATGTCCCGGAAAAGTGGAAACCAGTTTTCCGATAAGGACATGCGCAACTCAAAGATTCTAGCGCGTCATGCCTTTCGCCCGCGAAGGTGCGGGTGCGGAATGATCTTCGACGCCGAGCCATTGGCGAAATAGGCCTGCAGCCGCACGGCATCCTCGCTGCTGGCGATCAAACGCTCCGCCATATCGAGGAGCTGCAGGAATTCGGCTTGGCTTAAACAGCTAAACTGCACGTCGTTCACCTGCCGCTGCACCGGAGCAAGCTCGGCAAGGAGCGCATCCCCCTTTTCGGAGACCTGAAGCTTCACGCGCCGCCGGTCGGCCGGATCGACTGATTTGTGGATCAGGCCGCGCTTAAGGAGCTTGTTGGTGACCGTGGTGACGAACGCGCCGCTCAAATGAAGATGCTCGGCGACGCGGTTGACGTTGACATCACCCTCTTCGGCATCGAGGTGCCGGATCGAGATCAAGGTCGTGTATTCGATGCCGGCCAAGCCGATGCGCGCGCCGTGGCCGCTGCGCACCGCTTCGTGCCGGGCGAAGAATCCGAACAGGCCGTGGACCAGCCGTCGGAAGTGACGGTCGGAGCCGTTGATCAGCATTTCCGGCCGCGAAATCGTCAACGGCGCCTTTTTGCGTGTTTGACTTGAAGGAGGGCGTGCCGCCTTCTCCCTGATCTTTGTTTTTTCAACCGGCATGACTCGTGCTTAACCCGATTTGCTGCGATTCTCAAACAATCCGGCAGCAGCGCGTTGCGCTGCTGAAAATTCCGCCTTGTATACCTTCGAAAGTTAGCTAATCTTACTATTGGCTGGACGACGGCCGCAAGACAATTGCGGCTTGAGACTTAAGACGATCGTGGCTCACGACAATCGCGGCCATCGACAGTTAGCGCGGATCACGGCAATCGCCACCACTTCCCTCCTCACGATGCGCGATGTGACGGTGCGGTTCGGTGGCGTCGTCGCGCTCGATCACATCAGCTTCGACGTTGCGCGCGCGCAGATTTGCGGCCTGATTGGTCCGAACGGCGCCGGCAAGACGACCTTGTTCAATTGCCTGTCGCAGCTTTATCGCGCCTGGGAGGGCAAGATCGTCTTTGACGGGCACCGCCTGACCGGCGCGCCGGCGCACCGCATGACGTCGCTCGGCATCGGCCGCACCTTCCAGAACCTGGCATTGTTCGGCTCGCTGACCGTGCTGGAAAACATCATGCTCGGCGGACACGCTCGAACCGGCGCCGGCTTTGTCGCCCATGCCTTGTCGGCGCCGATCGTAGCGCGAGAAGAGGGATTCCTGCGCCGCCGCGCCCACGAGCTGGCCAGCTTTGTGAACTTGCGGGAGGTCGCCGATCGCATGGTCGGCGACTTGCCGTTCGGCTATCGCAAGCGGGTGGAGTTGGCCCGGGCGCTGGCGTCGGAGCCGAAGCTGCTGCTGCTTGACGAGCCGGCCGCCGGGCTCAACCGTGAAGAGGTCGATCACCTGCGTGACCTGATCTGGCAAATCCGCGATCGGCTTGGCGTCACTACGCTGCTGGTCGAGCATCACATGAACTTGGTGATGAGCGCGTCCGACACCGTCGTCGCGCTCAATTTCGGTCGCAAGATCGCCGAAGGACCGCCGCGCGAGGTGCAGCAGCATCCCGACGTGATCGACGCCTATCTCGGACACGCCCACTGATGGCTGCTCTGCTCGAAGTGGCAAATCTCGGCGCCTTTTACGGCGCGACCCAGGCGCTTCACGGTCTTAGTTTTGCTCTCGAACAGGGCGGCATCACCACGCTTCTCGGCGCCAACGGCGCCGGCAAGACGACGACGCTGCGCGCCATCTCAGGTTTGGTCAAAACCACCGGCGAAATCCGCTTCGAAGGCGCGCGGATCGACGGGCGTAAGGCGGAAGAGATCGCGCGGCGTGGCATCGCCCACGTGCCCGATGGCCGCGGCACGTTCGCCGAATTCACCGTCGAAGAAAACTTGAGGCTCGGCGCCCACGCGCGGCGCGATCACGCCAATGTCGGGCGCGATTTCGAAGTCGTCTACAGCTACTTTCCAAGACTTAAAGAACGGCGCCGGCAGCAGGCAGGCACGCTGTCGGGCGGCGAGCAGCAGATGCTGGCGATCAGCCGCGGACTGATGATGCGGCCGAAGCTGTTTCTCCTCGACGAGCCGTCGTTCGGCCTGGCGCCGCTCGTGGTGCAGGAGATTTTTGCCATCATGCGGGCGATCAACCGGGAGCAGAACGTCAGCATGCTTCTGGTCGAGCAGAACGCCAATCTGGCGCTCGATCTCGCCGACCATGCCTATTTGCTGGAAACCGGCGGCGTCGTCCTGTCCGGCTCCGCCGACGACATCAAGCAGAACACTGCCGTGCGGCGGTCCTACCTCGGCTACTGAGCAAACATGGAAGCGTTGCTGCACCAGATCATTTCCGGGGTCGCGACCGGCGGCATCTATGCCAGCATCGCGCTGGCTTTGGTCATGGTCTATCAGGCCACCCATCTCGTTAATTTCGCCCAGGGCGAGATGGCGATGTTCTCGACCTACGGCGCCTGGACATTGATCCGCGCCGGCGTGCCCTATTGGGAAGCATTCGTCATCGTTGTCGTCGCCTCGTTCGTCATCGGCGTCTTGCTGGAACGTTTTGTCGTGCGTCCGGTGGCGGCGCGCTCGGTGCTGTCGGTGGTCGTGATCTTCATCGGGCTGTTGGTGATCTTCAACAGCGTTGCCGGATGGATCTGGACCTATTCGGTGCAGACCTTTCCCAGTCCGTTTCTGGACAATGTGTTTCCTGGCAACAAATACATCACCAGTCATGAGTTCGGCTCGCTCATCGTCATGCTGATCGAGCTTGCCGTGCTGTTTGTCTTCTTCCGCTTCACCAGCCTTGGCCTGGCGATGCGCGCGGCCGCGTACAATCCGATATCGAGCCGGCTCGTTGGCGTGCGCGTCGATTTGATGCTGGCGCTCGGCTGGGGAATTGCCGCGGCGCTTGGCGCGGTCGCCGGCATGATGGTCGCCCCAATTGTGTATCTTGATCCCAACATGATGTCGGGCATCCTGCTTTACGGCTTTGCCGGGGCGTTGCTCGGCGGCATCGACTCGCCGGCCGGCGCCGTCGCCGGCGGCCTTCTGCTCGGCGTGGTCGAAAACCTCGCCGGCGCCTATGTCGTCGGCACCGATCTGAAATTGACGCTGGCGCTGGTCATCATCGTCGGCGTGCTGATCGTCCGGCCTTCCGGCCTGTTCGGCAAGACTGTCGCGTCGCGGGTCTGAGCATGGCGAGCGAAGTACTTTCCGATGCCGGTCGTGCCGACGGGACCGCATCGCGTAGCTCCGAACGTACGCGCCGCGCGATCGCGATCGCCGTGCTGCTCTTGGTCGCTATCGCCTTGCCTTTTCTGGTCAGCAACTACCGGAGCTTCCAGCTGACCTTGATGATCGCCTACGCCATCGCGCTTCTCGGCCTCAATATCCTGACCGGATACAACGGCCAGATCTCGCTCGGACATGGCGCCTTCTTTGCGCTCGGCTCCTATGTCGCCGCGATCATGATGGATCGCTGGGACCTGCCCTATTGGTCGACGCTGCCGGCGGCCGGCCTGACTTGCTTTGTCGCCGGCTTCCTATTCGGCCTGCCGGCCTTGCGGCTCGAAGGGCTTTACTTGGCGCTGGCCACCTTCGCGCTCGCGGTCGCGACGCCGCAAATCCTCAAATACAGAGGCATCGAGGAATGGACCGGCGGCGTGCAGGGCATCAACATCCTCAAGCCGCAGGCGCCCTGGCATCTGCCGCTCAGTCCCGACCAGTGGCTCTACTTTTTCGCGCTCGCCGTGGCGGTTGTGATGTTTATCGTCGGCTCTCGCCTCGTCCGTGGCCGTGTCGGTCGCGCGCTGGTCGCCATTCGCGATAATCCGACCGCGGCGGCGACGATGGGCGTCAATACCGCACTCTATAAGACGCTGACGTTCGGCGTCAGCGCCCTTTTCACCGGGGTCGCCGGCGCGCTCAGCGCGATCGCCGTGCAGTTCGTCGCCCCGGACAGTTTCGGCTTCCTGCTGTCGATCTCGTTTCTGGTCGGCATCGTCATCGGCGGTTTCGCCTCGATATCCGGCGCGATCTACGGCGCCTTCTTCATCGAATTCGTTCCCAATATCGCCGACAGCATTTCGAAATCGGCGCCGTGGGCGGTCTACGGCGCCTTTCTGGTGGCCTCGGTCTATTTCATGCCGAACGGCATAGCCGGGGTCGTTCGCGGCGCCGGCAACCGCATTTTCCGCGCCCGGCCTCGGCCAACAATATCTTCGAAAGAAAGCAATTGAAAAAAGGTATGTGGCATGCAACGATGGGCTGCCGTTCAACGCCGCACCGCCTGCTCCGGGGGAGGACAGCGATGTATCTGATGAACGCTTGGTACGCCGCCGGCTGGGCGAGCGAGATCACCACGAAGCCGCTCGCCCGTACCATTCTCGACGAGCCGATCGTGATGTATCGGGGCGCCAACAACCGCGTCGCGGCGCTGGAGGATCGCTGCTGCCATCGCGGCATGCCGCTGTCGCAGGGCGAGGTGTTCGACAACAATATCCGCTGCGAATATCACGGCATGCTGTTCGATGGCGCCGGTCGCTGCGTCGATATTCCCGGGCAAGACAAGATTCCGGCAGCGGCCAAGGTCCGCAGCTTCCCGATCGAAGAGCGCAACGACATCGTCTGGATCTGGATGGGCGAGCCGGAACAGGCCGATCCTTCGCAAATCGTCCGCTATCCATGGCATGACACCTGGCCCTACAAGGCCAAGAGCGAAATTCTCAAGTGCAATTATCTGTTGGCGTCGGACAATCTGCTCGATCAGACGCACGCCGCCTACGTGCATAAGTCAACGCTGTCGAGCAATCCGGACGCCTACGGGACCGCCAAAATGGAAACGACGCCGACTCCGGACGGCGTCAAATTCATCCGCTGGATGCTTAATTGCGAGCCGCCGAACCTTTACGCCAGCGCCGTGCCGTTCAAAGGCCGAGTCGATCGCTGGGGTGAATTCGAATACGTCGCGCCGTCCTGCATTCTCCAATTCACCGGCGCGGTCGACGTCGGCATGGGTGCCTACGAAAAAGGCAACCGCGACGGCGGCTTCGGCCTTCGCATGTTCTACGGCATCACGCCGGAGACCGAGGACACGACTTGGTTCTTCTGGTCCACGGCCAATGGCCACCGGCAAAACGATCCGGAAGCGACCGAGCAATTGTTCCGTTCGATCGAGGAAGCCTTCACGGAAGACGATCATGTCCTTGAGGTGCAGCACGCGACGCTGCGCCGGCTCGGCGACCGCCGCCTGATCAACATCGCGTCCGATGTCGCGCGGGTCCACGCGCGCAACGCGCTCGAGCGCAAGATTGCGGCCGAGCGGGGAATTCCGAGAGAAAAAGTGGTGACGACGGTTTAGCCGGGGTAGCAAACGGGCGCGAGCCCAAAGAGGCAGTGGAGGCAGTGGAGACGGTCATGTCGATGCAATCCTCAAATGCGGCCATTCTGGCAGTAGCGCTTGTGCTGGGGGCCGGCGCGGCTCTGGCGCAGAACAAATACGACACCGGCGCCAGCGACGCCGAAATCGTCATCGGTCAGACCAACCCGTATAGCGGACCGCTGTCGTCCTACAGCACCCAGGGCCGGGTGCAGGCGGCCTACTACACTATGATCAACGAGCAGGGCGGCGTGAACGGCCGCAAGATCAAGCTGATTTCGCTCGATGACGGCTATAGCCCGCCGCGCACGGTCGAGCAGCACCGCAAATTGGTCGAGGAAGACAATGTGCTGGCCATCGTCGGCACCATGGGAACGCCGACCAATTCCGCCATCATCAAATACATGAATTCCAAGCAGGTGCCGCAGATCTTCCTCGCCACGGGGGCGTCGAAATGGGGCGCCAACCCGAAGGAATTCCCGTGGACCATGGGCTGGTATCCGACCTACCGCAATGAGGGCGTGATCTACGGCAAGTACATCGTTGGCAACATCAAAGATGCCAAGATCGCCGTGCTTTATCAGAACGACGATTACGGCAAGGACTTCGTCAACGGCTTCAAATACGGCCTCGGCGCCGACGCTGGCAAATTGATCGTCAAGGAAGTGACCTATGAGGTGTCCGATCCGACGGTCAATTCACAGATCGTGACGCTCAAGGATTCCGGCGCCAACGTGTTCTTCAGCGCTACGACCAACAAGGTGGCGGCGCAGGCGATCCGCAAAGCCTACGATATCGACTGGCATCCGACCCAGTTTCTGGTCAACAACGCCTCGTCGATCGCCACCGTGCTGACGCCGGCTGGCCTCGACAAGTCGGTCGGCATCATCTCCACCGCCTACATCAAGGACCCGAGCGATCCGCAATTCGCCGGCGATCCGGGGATCGCCTGGTATCGCGAATTCATGGCCAAATACTATCCGCAAGGCGACATCAACGATCCGCAGAACGAGATCGGCCTCTCGATCGCCCAGACCTGGGTGCAGGTGCTCAAGCAGGCCGGCAATGATCTCACTCGCGAGAATATCCTCAAGCAGGCGACCAACGTCCACGACCTGCAGCTGCCGCTATTGCTGCCGGGCATCACGCTCAACACCAGCCCGACCAACTATTATCCTGTGACCCAGCTACAGCTGACCAAGTTCGACGGCAAGAGCTGGGTCCGCTTTGGCGCCGTGCTGAGCGGCTCGTGACCGGATAGTCTTTGCGACATAGTCTTGGGACGCCGCGATGCTCTGATCGCGGCGTCTCGATAAGGCGCGCTCATGGAAATCAAGCGGATCCTGACGTTCGTCGATGAGGTGCGAAGTGAGGCCGGGCGGCGCACCGAGCCGCCGCTGCGCAAAAGCGCCGTGGTGGCGGTCGTGCCAAATCCGTTTGCCGGCAAATACGTGGCAGACTTGTCGCCGCTGACGGCGGCGAGCGAGGCCATCGGCCGGGAGATTTGCGCCATCGCGGTGGCTTTGCTCGCGCCCTACAAGCCCGTGAGCTACGGCAAGGCCGCGGTAATCGGGCTTGCCGGCGAGCAGGAGCACGGTAACGCCATGCTGACGACGACATTCGGCAACGTGATGCGTGAAGCCGCCGGCGGCGGCAAGGCGTGGATTTCCTCGTTCACCAAGCGCGCGGCGCCGGGCGTGACCATCGATATTCCGTTCGCGCACAAGGACGCGCTCTACGTCCGCTCGCACTATGACGGCATCAGCATCACGCTGCACGATGCCCCGCTGCCCGACGAGATCGCATTGATCTGTGCCTATGCGACGCGCGGCCGGCCCAATCATCGCGTCGGCGGGCTTGCGGCCGCTGACGTCAAGGGCCTCGACGGCCTCACCTGATCCTGCACGGTGTCGTTGGATCACCGCTTCACGGAGTTTGACATGAGCGATTGCAAGACCGGCGCCGAGCACATCAAGTCGCTCAAGGACGGCCGCACGGTCTATCTTGACGGCAAGCTGGTCGGCGACGTCACCGAGCACCCGGCCTTCCGCAACGCCGTGCATTCCGCCGCCGCGCTGTACGATTTTCAGGCACAACCGGACAATCTCGAACTGATGACATTCCGGCCGAACGGCTCCAACCGCCGCGTCAACAAGGCGTGGCAGATGCCGCGGAGCTATGAGGAGATGGTGCAACGGCGCAAAGCCTTGCAGGCCTGGGCGGCGTTGTCATGCGGCTACTTCGGCCGCTCGCCGGATCATCTGGCGTCGTCTTTGGTCGGCCAGCTCATGGGCATCGACGTGTTCCGCAAGCGCAGCGCCGAGCGCGCCAAGGCCTTTGCCGGCTATTTCGACTATGCCAGCAAGAACGATCTGTTCCTCACCTATGTCATCATCAATCCGCAAGCCCAGCGCGGCAAGGATTGGGGCGAGCAGGATGAGGACTTGGTAGCGCGGATCGTCGATGAGGATTCGGGCGGCGTCACCATCCGCGGCGCCAAGATGCTCGGCACCTCCTCGATCATGGCCAACGAGGTGTTCGTCGCCAATCTGCAGCCGCTGAAGGTGGGCGAGGAAGATCTGGCGTTCTCCTGCGCGCTGCCGATGCACGCCAAGGGCCTGCGCGTGTTGTCGCGCAAGTCCTATGAGCAGCACGCGGTTTCGGTCTACGACAATCCGGTCTCGTCGCGGTTCGATGAGAACGATGCGCTGATTTATTTCGACGACGTCAAGGTCCCGTGGGAGCGGCTGTTCGTGCACCGCGACCCGGACATGTGCCGGGCGCAATTTCACGACACCCAGGGCCACGCCTATCAGAATTATCAGGCGCAGATCAGGCTGTCGGTGAAACTCGGCTTTCTGGCCGGTCTCGCCCGCCGCGTCACCGAAGCGATCGGCACTACCAACATCCCCTCGGTGTCGGAACAGCTTGGCATGCTGGCGGCCCAGGTCGGCATGGTCCATGCGATGCTGTCCGGCATGGAGGCCTCGGGCTCGCAGCTCGGCGAATGGTACGTGCCGAACAAGCATTTCATGTATTCGGCGCAGGTGCTGACCCAGGATCTTTACCCGCGCGTCGTGCAGACCATCCGTGACTTGGCCGGCGGCGCGCTGATCATGCTGCCCTCCTCCGTACTTGATTTCGGCAATCCGGAGATGGCGGCGATCATCAACAAGACCCAGCGCTCGGCCACGATGCAGCCCGAGCAGAAAGTCAAATTTCTCAAGGCGGCATGGGACGCGATCGGCTCCGAATTCGGTTCGCGGCACACGCAATACGAAATGTTCTATGCCGGCGCCCGCTTTGTCACCAGCAGCCACAGCTTTCGCACCTTCGACTGGGAGAATGCGACCGGGCTGGTGGATTCATTGCTGGCGTCTTACGATCTGCAGAGCGAATTGGCGCGCGCCGCACACTGACGAGAGTTCCATGAAGATCGCGATCGTCAATCTCGGACAGATCGTCTCCGGGGATTGGCGCGATCCCTTCGCCGCCGGCGATACCATCCTTACCGATGGCGACAGTATCGCGGAGGTCGGTACGACGCGTGCCGCGGCGGTCGAAGCCGCCGACGTGGTGATCGATGCCGGCGGCATGACGGCGATCCCGGGCCTGATCGACTCCCATGTCCATGTCACCTTCGGCGATTACACGCCGCGGCAACGCACCGTCGGGTTTCTGGAAAGCTACCTGCACGGCGGCGTCACCACATCGATCTCGGCTTCCGAGGTGCACGTACCCGGCCGCCCGAGCGATCCGGAGGGCGTCAAGGCGCTGGCGCTCGCCGCGCAGCGCTGCTTTGCCACCTTTCGCCCGGGCGGAATGAAGGTCATCGCCGGCTCGGTGATCCTCGAGCCGGGCCTGACCGCGACGGACTTCAAGGAGCTCGCCGTCAAAGGCGTAACGCTGGCGAAAGCCGGCTTTGGCGCGGTCAAGACCGCTTACGATTATGTGCCGCTGGTCGAGGATGCCAAGGCCGCGGGCTTGATCACCACTTGCCACACTGGCGGCTCCTCGATTCCAGGCTCGGGCGCGATCACCGGCGACCATCTACTCGCCATGCATCCGCATGTGTCGTTCCACATCAACGGCGGCCCGACCGCCATGCCTGATGCGGACTTCGAGCGCATCATTCGGGAAAGCCAGATCGCGTTGCAGGTCTGCACCGCCGGGAATCTGCGCACGACCTTGTTGTGCGCGCGTCTGGCGGCCCGGTTCGACGCCTTCGACCGCTTCATCATGGGAACCGACACGCCGACCGGCTCCGGCATCATGCCGCTCGGCATGCTTTATACCATCGCCCATTGCAGCAGCCTGACCGAAATGGCGCCGGAGCTTTTCATCTGCGCCGCCTCAGGCAGCAATGCACGGGTTTATGGCCTCAATTCCGGGTACATCGCGTCGGGCAAAGCCGCCGACATCGTGCTGATCGACGCGCCCGACGGCGGCACGCAGGCGACCGCGCTCGCCGCGATCAAGCACGGCGACATCGCCGCCATCGGCGGCGTCGTCACCGCCGGCGTGCCGCGCTTTGTCGGCCGAAGCCGCAACACACCGGCAACGACCCGCAAGGCCCGGGTAGTGCGTTCGAGCATCATGCAGGACTTCGTCGCCGCCGCGCATTGAGCATCTTTGCCCTTGGCAGGCAGCTGCTCGCGAAAACGCCGGCGACGGGCTGTGATCCCCGCGATCTACCGGCTGCGCGGCCGTTGCCAGGGGCGACGCGATACGACTAGAACTTTCCGGCGCATCACTCTGTTACGGTTTAATGATGATTTTTGACGACGCATTCCGGCGTCGGCTGGGCGAGCTTCTCGCCTGGCGCCGCGATGTACGGCGATTTCGAACCGAGGCTCTGCCGCCAGGCACCTTGGAGCGCCTGATAGAATTGGCGTGTCTCGCGCCGTCGGTCGGCTTGAGCCAGCCGTGGCGCTTTGTCATTGTCGATGACGCGCAGCGCCGCCGCGCCGTGCTTGAAGACTTCAAGTGCTGTAACGCCGACGCACTGAACGCCTACGAAGACAATTTGGCGAGCAAATATGCCCGGCTGAAGCTCGCCGGCCTTGAAGAGGCCCCTTGCCAGCTTGCGGTATTCGCCGATGCCGCGACCGACCAAGGACACGGGCTTGGCCGTCGAACGATGCCGGAAATGGCCGAATACTCGGTGGTCGCAGCGATCCACACGCTATGGCTGGCGGCGCGCGCCGAGGGTATCGGCATGGGTTGGGTGTCGATACTGACACCGGGGCAGGTGAACCAGATTCTGGACGTGCCCGAGAGCTGGCACTTTCTCGGCTACTTCTGTGTTGGCTATCCGCAAGCTGAAACCGAAGTGCCCGAGCTCGAGCGGGCCGGTTGGGAAACGCGCCGCAACTCTCAGGCATTCATCCTGCGCCGTTGAAGCAGGGAGAGAAACTAGCAGGCGCCGCCCTTCGCGAAACGGACGAGGCGCGCGCCACATGCAGCCGAGTTGGCGTCAACCCTCTCGGCTGCACGCGCGTTCGATCAAGGCTTCATTGCGCCGGTCGCGCTGGTGTAGACCGCATAGAGCGACGTCGAGCCGCAGATATACAGCCGGTTTCGGAACGTGCCGCCGAAGCACAGATTGGCGACCGTCTCCGGGATATGAATCTTGCCAAGAAGCTCGCCGGACGGCGTGTAGCAGCGCACCCCGTCTTCCTTGGGATCACCCCAGCCAACCGAACACCAGACATTGCCAGCAGTGTCAGCGCGCATGCCGTCGGTAATGCTGGGCTTCGGCATCTCCGCGAACACCTTGCCGTTCGACACCTTGCCGCCCTCGATATCGACGTCGAACACGCGGATGTGCGAGGGGTTGTTCGGGCCGTCGGTGAAGCCGGTGTCGATGACGTAAAGCTTCTTCTCGTCCGGCGAGAGCGTAACGCCGTTGGGCTCGACAAAATCGTCGACCACCACTTTGATATCGCCCGATTTCGGGTCGGCCCGATAGACGTTGTGTTTTTCCTGCTCGGGCGCGGCTTTGACGCCCTCGTAGTTGCCGCCGATGCCGTAGATCGGATCGGTGAACCAGATCGAGCCGTCCGAGGCGACGACCGCGTCGTTCGGCGAATTCAGCTTCTTGCCGTTATATTTGTCGGCGATGATCGTGATCGAGCCGTCGAGCTCGGTGCGGCTGACACGCCGGCCGCTATGCTCGCAGGTGATCAGCCGCCCTTCCCGATCGATGGTATTGCCGTTTGAATTCATCGACGGCTGGCGAAACACGCTGACATGGCCGTCGTCCTCGCAATAGCGGATGATGCGATTGTTGGGTATGTCGCTGAACAGGACGTAACGGCCGGCGGCGAAATAGACCGGACCTTCGGCCCAGCGGAATCCGGTGGCGACGCGCTCGACCGCCATGGTGCCGGCGAAGGCCGGGAAACCGCTGGCGCCGAACGCGCCCTGGGGCTTTGCCAGTGACTCGACATGAGGATCGGGATAACGCCCGCCGGGCAACGGCCCGAGGGGTAGTGGGTCAGTTGGCGTGACCGGAGCCCCGGTCTCGCCGAGCGGCGGCACGGTCGCGGCGGCGGCGCCCGTCAGAGTTGCGGCCGTTGCAGCCGCCGTTGTCGCTAAGAATGCGCGTCGATGCATTGCCTTCCTCCCGATGATTTATTGGTCCGGAGGCGACGGGTTGGCACAACCCGGCGCATCACGGATCATGATTAGGCGCAAGTGCGCCGCAGCAATTAAAAACGGTCAGTGTGTCGTCAGAATGATGACCAAGCGGCGCAGCCGGAGCCCAGCGGCCTGACAACCGTTGCGTATCGGAATCGTTCCGCCGTCATGGGTCACAACGGCGCCCGCACTGCGTGCCCTTTGGCGCAGCGCTAAAGGTAGCAGTACCAATAATAACGTCGCCAGATGCTGCCAGTCCTGACGTAGGCACCAAACTTGTTGCGGAGAAGATAATTCTCTTTGGCGCTGTCGTATTCTACTTTCGAGGCCTTACGGCAGGCGGCCGCCGGCGGCTGCTGCTGCGCCTTTGTTGCCGAGGCTGATAGCGCCATCAGCACCGCTGCCGCGATGCCGCCGAAGGCTAGTCTTCGTATTCCCCCCTTCATGTTTCCCCCTCAGAATCCTCGGGGTTGTTGTTAGAGCCCCTTGGGGTTCGCCATAAACTCCTCGATGATCTCGGGCGGCGGCTTGATGAAGTCCGAAACGCGGCTGACGGACAGCCCATTCAGCCGCTTCAGTTTCACCGCCATCTCCGCCATCTTCACCACGATCGGAATGCCGTTGATCACCGGCGCGCCGTCGACCACGTGATTGCTCAGCGAAGCAAACAATAGCATCGGAATGCCGCCGCCGGGAATCAGGACGTCGCACCCGGCCGCGACCAGAGGACGTGCCTGCTCGGCGAACAGCCGCACCACCTCGGCGGCGAGGGCCTCGAACTCGTAAGCCTTCAAAATCTGTCCCGGCTCGAAGGTCATGGCATGGACGCCGGCGACGCGCTTCTCCAGCCCGTATTTGGCGATCTGGTGATGAAACCAGGAAATGTAGCGCGGGTTGATGGTCACGATGCCGCTGCGCTGGCCGAGCTGACAGGCATAAAGCATCGACGCCTCGCCGAGCGCTACGACTGGAATATCGACCACCGAGCGCGCTTCATAAAGCCCGGCGTCCTGAAAGTGTCCCATGACAAAAGCGTCGTAGCCCTCGCGCTCGGCCTTCACCGCGTTGCAGATCACTTCCCGGGCGCAGCGGAATTCGACGATCGCATGCGCATAATTGTCGTGCGGCGTGATGCCTTTGACGTCGACGGTCGTGCCCGGATCGACGATGGTGGCAAGGTGACGCCGCAGCCGGTCCCAATAGACCTTGCCGTTCGGCTCATCGACATAGCTTTGATACCAGATGCGGATCGGTTGCATGCTTTCGTTCCGGATTAATTGTTAGAGGCTGAAACTCGCGACACTGGCGCCGCCGCAGACATAAAGCACTTGTCCGGTGATGAACGAGCTTGCCGGATCGGCGAAGAACAACACGGCACGCGCCACGTCGTCGCTCTTGCCAAGGCGGCCCACCGGGATCGCTTTCGCCAGCGAGGCGGCGCGTTCGCTGCCGGGCCGCACCACCTGGCCGAACATTTCGGTATCCTCGATCGGCCCTGGCGCCACCACGTTCACCGTGATGCCGGACGGCGCCAGCTCAAGCGCCCAGGTGCGCGCCATGCCGATCATGCCGGCCTTGGTGGCCGAATAAACGGTGCGCGTCGGCAGGCCGAGCGCCGCGCGCGAGGAAATCAGCACGATGCGGCCGTATCTTTGCTCGCGCATCCCCGGCAGTGCCGCTTGCACGAGGAGGATCGCAGCGCCGAGATGCAGCTGGGTCAGGTCGTCCAGGTCTTCCTGCTGGACGTCGGGCAGAAGATTGGGCCGGATGATGCCGGCATTGTGGACCACGATGCCGATTGTGAATCGCCTGGCAAGGCTTGCGGCGGCCTTTTTGGTGGCATCCGCATCGGTCAAATCGACCTCAACTGCGTGCAGCGCCGGGCTCGACCAATCCGGCTTGCGGCGGGCGAGCGACACCACCTCGTGGCCGGCGTCGATCAGGCGACGGCAGATGGTGGCGCCAATGCCGGCGCTTCCGCCGGTGACAATGGCGACCGGGCGTTCGTTCATCTTATAAGCTCACATAAAGAGTTGAATGCTGCGCAAAGCGGCGTCGCAATTGACCAGATCGACGCGCTTCAATTTGATTTTCAGCCTGCCGTCGATCATCGAGAGCGTGTGGGTGGCCCAGGCGGCATAGAGATCCTGCTCGTCGAGCCGGGTTTCCACATAGTGCATCGGCGTCCAGGTGACATATTCGTTGGCCGCCTCGTCGCGCCGGTCGATCTGTGGGATCTGTAAAACGTGGTGGCAACGGCTCTTGGGCTTTTGCGAGAAAGTCCGATTGCCCTTGAGCCGCTCGACCCGGATGCGTAGCAATAGCTTGTCCTCGTACATCAGCGAGGTGGCGAGCCGCGGATCGGCCTGACCCCATTCCAGCGGCATCCAGTAGTGACCGTCATCGGCGAACAGATCGAGCCATTCCTCGAAGCGGTGCTGGTCGATCAGCCGGGCTTCATGCAGGACAAAGCCGATCAAGTCCTGATCAGTCGGCGCAGTCATCCGACACGATCCGTCACAGCGACATGGTCATGAATTTCGACCAGGCCCGGAACTGGTTGCGCATCTGCCATTCAGAGGTGCCGTTCATCACAGCGGTCTCCTGCTCCGCTTCCGCCGGATCGTACAGGCGCTGAATGTTGACCCAAGGGTTGGCGTCGACATGCAGTCCCTCCTGGGCGCGCTCGTACATTTCAAGGTCGTCGTGGCCGACGATCGAGGTCGGCGCGTTGATCAGCCGGGTATAGGTTAAGGTGCGCTCGAGGAGCTGGTCGGGCGCGTCGACCAGACGAAAGGTCCAGGATTCGGCGAGCGTGCGGTTAGGCGCGATCGGCTTGAACAGCCGGATTGCCTGGATCGGCCCTTTGACCGTGAAATTTGGAAAGTACGAAGTGTTGTGCCGGTTCTCGTCGAGGATCGCCTTGGCGCGTTCCTCGCCATAGGCGGCAACCATCTTCTCGAAATAACCCGGGATCGCCGAATAGTCCGAATGGATCGAGTGGTGCACGCCGGTATGGCCATGGCCATTGCGCCAGACGCGGATGCCCATTTTTTCGAAGAATTCGTAGGGCGATATGAACGGCGCATAGATTTCGACTGCCGGCGGCTTTTTGTTGCTGCCGGGAAACATCTTCTTCCACACCTCGACTGCGGTGCCCGCGGACAATTCATGGGCGACCATCGGATGGCAGGTATCGGTCAGATTCTCGACCAGCATTTTCCAGTTGCAATTGTGCATGTAGCGCAGCACGCCGCCGGCCACTTCCAGCCGTCCGGCCGGAGAACGATCGACCATGTTGTCGATGGTCGAAAGGCTGTCGCCAAAATAGTCGTCGAAGTCGGGCCCGACGTCGCTCATCTTGGCGAATACGAAGCCACGGTAATTCTTCATATGCCGGACGCGGGGAATGCCCTTATAGGCCTCGCTCTCCTCAAGCCCGGTGTGCTCGTAGCCCTTGCGCAGCGGAATGGCGAGCAGCGAGCCGTCGGTCTTGAACGACCAGGCGTGATAGGGGCAGCGAAAGAACTTTCCGGCGTTGCCGCAGGTGTCAATGGTGATGCGGGTGCCCTTGTGCGGGCAGCGATTGTAGAGCACGTGGATCGCGCCGTCGGTGTGGCGCACCATCAGCACCGGCTGCCGGCCGATCGTGGTTCCATAATAGTCGCCCGGATTGGGCACCTGGCTGTCGTGGCCAACATAGATCCAGGTGTTGGCAAACAGGTGGTCCATCTCCAGGTCGAAGATTTCCTGGTCGACATAGACGTCGCGGTGGACTTCGGTCGCGCGCACTAGGTCACGAACCGCTGCTGCGTTGCCGTCGTAATGGCCCATGCGCTGTCTCCTGCTCCGTCGATCTACAGATCGATCACCAGCCGCGGCGTTTTTGCCCGTGACACGCAAATCTGCATCACTTTGTTACCGGTGCGCTCGTCGTCGCTGAGGATGTGATCGCGATGGTCGGGCACACCCTCGAGCACGGCAACTTGGCAGATGCCGCACTCGCCGCGCTGGCAATCGTACAGCGGGTCGATGCCCTCATCGATCAGCACCTGAAGGATGCTCTTATCGGGTGGAATCATGAAGGTCAGGCCGGAGCGCTGCAGCACGACCTCGATTGCGGTATCTTCCGTCATCATCCTCTCTCTGCGGACATGACGTTTGACAATAGTCAAATGGAGCTGTCCACCGGCTACCCATCGGAATACTTTAAGCTTAAAATAACTCGCCGGCAACGCCTACCAGCGACCGCGGCGCGCAAGGAGAACACCGTATGTCAGTGCTCGCCAGCACGCCGCCGGGCGTCTCCCCGGGACGATCGCTTCCCGAGCTGTTTGCCCCGCCCGATCGCACGCTGCCGAAAATGCTGGCACGCCAGGCCGAGCGCTATGGGCCACGCCGCCTAGTCACGATCGGCGGCGTCAATCTGACATATGCGGAAACAGCCCAAGCGGCAGCCGGCCACGGTGCCGCACTGGCCGCTGCCGGGGTCAAGCCGGGCGACCGCGTCGCCGTCATGTGCGGCAATCGCGCAGAGCTTCTGCTGACGATCCTGGGCTGCGGCTGGCTCGGCGCCATCGCTGTGCCGATCAATACCGCCTCGCGCGGCGCGCAGTTGGAGCACATTCTCGGCAATTGCGGCGCGCGGCTCATGGTCATCGAGCGCGAACTGATGTCCGTGCTCGCGCCTTTGGACCGCGCGCGCGTGCCGCTTCAAACCCTGTGGCTGGTCGGCGAAGGGCCTACCCCAGGCGTGGAACACTTTGCGTCCACGCCGTTTCCGCGGCCGCAACAGGGCGTGCCGCCCCACCCGGTCGAGCCTGGCGATACCTTTGCCATTCTCTACACCTCCGGAACCACCGGCTTGTCAAAGGGCGTGTGCTGCCCGCATGCCCAGTATTTCTGGTGGGCGTTCTATACCGGCGAACTTCTCGGCGTGCGCGAGAACGACGTGCTGATGACGACGTTGCCGATGTTCCACACCAACGCCTTGAACGCGTTTTTCCAGGCGCTGCTCAATGGCGCGACGCTGATTGTCGAGCCGCGGTTTTCGGCGTCCGGCTTCATGACGGCGCTGGCGGCACACAACGCGACCGTTACCTATGTGCTCGGCGCCATGGTGCCGATGCTCTTGGCGCAGCCGCCGAGCGCCGCGGATCGTGCGCACAAGGTGCGCATTGCGCTCGCTCCCGCGGTGCCGGCGCATTTCCACGCCCAATTCACCGAGCGTTTCGGCTTCGGGCTCCTTGACGGCTACGGCTCGACGGAAACCAACTGCATCATGGGCGCGCCACCGGCCGAGCAGCAGCCCGGTCTAATGGGACGCTTGCTGGCGGGCTTTTCGGCCCGCGTCGTCGACGCCAACGACAACGAAGTCGCCGACGGCGAAGCCGGCGAATTGCTGTTGCGCGCCGACCAGCCGTTCGCCTTCGCCACCGGCTATTTCGGAATGCCGGAAAAGACCGTGGAGGCTTGGCGCAATCTCTGGTTCCACACCGGCGACCGCGTGGTGCGGGAAAGCGATGGCTTTTATCGCTTCATCGACCGCATGAAGGACGCGATCCGCCGCCGCGGCGAGAATATCTCCTCCTATGAAGTCGAGCAGGTCCTGGTGAGTCATCCGCAAGTGGAGAATGCGGCCGTGTTCCCGGTGCGCTCGGAGCTTGCCGAGGACGAGGTCATGGCCGCCGTGGTGCTGCGCCCGGGAGCGAAGGTCGCCTATGCGGAGCTATTAGACTACTGTCAGCCGCGCATGCCCTACTTCGCCGTGCCGCGTTATCTGGAATTCGTCGATGCGCTACCGGTGACGGAGAACGGGAAGGTGACCAAATACAAGCTCCGCGAACGCGGCGTGACGGCGGTGACCTGGGATCGCGAGAAAGCCGGCTACAAGGTCTCGCGCAAGAGCGCGTCCTAGTTCACTAGCCCGCCCCACACGTCGCGCGCGACACTGACGCAAAGCTCCAATTTCTTTCTCTCGTCGTCGACGGAGACAACGTTGCCTTCGGCGGTCGACGAAAACCCGCATTGCGGGCTGATGGCGAGTTGCTCGAGCGGCACGACCTTAGCCGCTTCGTCGATCCGCCGCTTGAGAGCATCCTTGGATTCGAGCGTGGCGAACTTCGAGCTGACCAGGCCGAGCACGACCTTTTTGCCTTTCGGCAGGAAACGAAGCGGTGCGAAACCACCGGAGCGCTCATCGTCATATTCGAGGAAATAGCCATCCACGGCGATCTCGCCCAACAGAACCTCGGCGACCGGGTCGTAGCCGCCCTGGCTCAGCCACGAGCTTTGATAGTTGCCGCGGCAGAGATGAATGCAGACCGCCATATCTTTGGGCCGATCCCGGATCGCGTCGTTGATCAGTCGAGCCGACAGGCGCGCCATCTTCTGGGTGTCTTCATTGCTGCGCCCCATTACGGCGCCGATCTTGTCGTCGCACAGGAATGCGAGAAACGTGTCGTCAAGCTGCAGATAGCGGCAGCCGGCCCGGGAAAGATCGGCGACTTCCGCCGCATAGGCGCGCGACAGGTCGGTGAAGAACTGGTCTCGCTCCGGATACACATTGCGGTCGATAATCTTTTCGCCGCCCTGCACGATCATCATCGATGGAGATGGAATGCAGACCTTGGCAGTCGTGCTGGTGGCCGATTTGAGGAACTCGAAATCCTTGAGCTGGATCGGATGCGGCCGGGTGATCCGTGCATGAACCTTCACTTCGGGCGGCACCCATTCGAGCTGGACGCCGTCCTGGCGGTGCCATTTCAGCGGATTGTGCCCTTCTTCGAATACCACGCCGCCGATCTCGGTGAGGAAATCGAGGTGCCAATAATCGCGCCGAAGTTCGCCGTCGGTGATGCCTTCGAGGCCGGCATCTTCCTGCAGCTTGACGACCTCGCGGATGCTTTCGTCCTCGATCTCGCGCAAGCGCTCCGCCGTGATGTTCTTGCGCAGCCGCTGCATGCGGGCCTGCTGCAATTTGGCCGGACGCAGCAGGCTGCCGACATGATCGGCGCGAAACGGACCCTTGGCGTTGATCGACATAGCTCCCTCCCTCCTCCGGTGCTGAGAGCTTGATCGCCCTCAGACCGAGCGCTGCGCGCGATCTTTCTCATTCTGCGCCTTGATTGCGTCGCGCGCCGCCTGCCACTGTGCGTCCGTCCAGTGGCGCAGCTCGTAGAAATTCGAGCCGGTGGCGTGGCTCTGGCTTCCATCGAGCGTGATGGTCTGCCCGGTCAGCCACTCGCAGCCGTCGGCGATCAGGAATGTTGCTAGGTTCTGCAATTCCTCCATGCGGCCGACACGACCCATGGGATTGTCACGCACCGCGCGATCGCCCGGCCCCTGGCCCGGGCTGAGACGTTTGCTGGCGCCTTCGGTCGGGATGACGCCGGGTGCGATGGCGTTGAGCCGGATACCGTGGCCGGCCCATTCGGTGGCGAGCGACATGGTCATTGTATGAATCGCCGACTTGCTCATGGCCGATGGCACCACATACGGGCTGCCGTTATAGATCCACGTCACCACGATCGAAACCACATTGCCGCGATGACCGCCGGCGATCCAGCGCTTGCCGATTGCGTGCGTGACGTAGAAAGTTCCATGCATAACGATATTGGCGACCGCGTCGAAGCCGCGCGCGCTCAAGTCTTCGGTGCGGGAGATGAAATTTCCCGCAGCGTTGTTGATCAGGTCGGTGAGCGGCGCGGACGTGAAAATGTCCGCCACCATCGCATCGACCGCCGCCGGATCGCGAATATCGACGCCGTAGGCGGTGACCTTGCCGCCGTACTTGCCCATGAGCTCGGCGGCCGTTTCCTCGCACACTTTTTGCCGTCGGCCGCAGATGAAGAGCTCGGCCCCGAGCTCCAAAAATTTTTCCGCCATGCCCTTGCCCAGGCCGGTGCCGCCACCGGTCACCAGGATGCGCCGGCCGCGCAACAAGCCATCCTTGAACATGCGCTCCCCTTGTCGTTTTTGGTCTGCTTCGCCCTTGCTTAGCGCGCCGGCAGGGCAGCGTCACTGTCGATCACGTCGGCCAGCATCGCCAGCGTGCGCAACGACGCCCGATGGGCCTCCATGTCGGCCGAAGCGCAGCAATCGGCCAACAGCCGAACGTGAAAGCCGATGTCGGCGGCGTCGCGCACGGTATGCTCCACGGAAAATTGCGTGGCGAGGCCCATGACGTTGAGGCGGGTGATGCCGCGGCTGCGAAGTTCGCTCTCGAGTTCCGTGCGGCGAAAGCTGCTGTTGCCGTTGGTCGTCACTACGATCTCATCGTTACCTGGCTCAAAGCCAGCTAACGCCGCCGCGCCCCATGAGCCGCGCTTGAGCGCGCCGAGCGTCTCGGTCTTGAGAAACAAGCGGCAATTGCGCATCAGGTCGGAATAATCCACGGCGAAGACGATATGCACATGGACAATGGTCCAGCCGGCGTTGCGCGCCGCCGCCAGCGCGCGCTTGCTGGCGTCGAGAAAGTTGGCGGCGTCTTCGGTATTGCGGTCAAGCGAAAACGGAATGCGCCCGTGGGGATGACAAATGTCATTCTGGAAATGCAGCGCCAACAATGCGTCGCTCATGAAATGCCGTTCCGGATTTCCGTTCGCGTATTGGTCGATCTTGACGTTTTAAGCTTAAAATGTCCAATTGCCGCGCCGTGACGACGGCGACAATCGAGCAAGGAGGTCCTTGATGAGCGATGCTGCGGCGAATAGCGGACCTCCCGCGCCGGACGTCGATCCGAGCGCGCTGAAAGAAATCGCGCCCGGCGTTTTTGTCATCACCGATCGCCGCATTCCGCTGGTGCCGAATATCGGCATCATTGTGGGGAGAGATGCGGCGCTGGTCGTCGATACCGGCATGGGCCCGGTCAACGGCCGGAAGGTGCTCGATTGCGCCAAGAAGCTTGCCGGCCAGCGGCCTTTGATCCTGACGCTCACGCATTTCCATCCCGAGCACGGCTTTGGCGCGCAAGTTTTCAAAGGCACCGCGAAGATTCACTACAACCGCTCGCAGCGCGACGAACTGCACGCCAAGGGCGAAGGCTATCTCAGCATGTTCAAGAGCTTCGGCCCGAGTGTCGCGGCCGCGCTCGAAGGCACGCAGTTGGTGCAGCCGGACGATGTATACGAGGGCGCCTCAGCTTCAATAGATCTCGGCGGCCGTACGGTTGAGCTGCGGACCTGGGGCCTCGCGCATACCGCCGGTGATCAAGTGGTGTGGCTGCCGCAGGAACGCATCCTGTTCACCGGCGACCTTGCCGAGGAGCGGATGTTTCCGATCTTTCCGTGGTTTCCGCCCGACGACGCCGACATCAACGGGGCGCGCTGGGTGGAGATTCTTTCCGAGCTGATCGGTTGGAAGCCGGCGATCGTCGTGCCCGGCCATGGCGACATCGGCGGCGCGGAGATTCTCGCCGCGGTGCGCGACTATATGGTCGATCTGAGTAAACGCGTCGCCGCCGAGCGCAAGTCCGGCAAGGATGCCGACGCCATCGTTGCGTCGCTTGGACCAAAAGTCCGCGCCGAATATTCGAACTGGTCGTCGCCGGAATGGATCGACTTCGCGATCAAGTATTATTCGACGCTGAGCTGAGCGGGACTTTATCCGCTCGTCCGCGCGACCCGCCTACGCTCCCAGTGAGCTACGGCGGGTTTGAGTCCGCCGAAGCGCGGAGCGCGAAGGCGGAAGGCGGGGACCTAGTCTTCCGCCGTGCTCCGTGACTGGATTCCCGCTTTCGCCGGAATGAGCGGAGGTGTCTTAGCAATCCGACTGTCCATTAGATTCGTTTGAACGGCCAGCTCAGCTCCCTTCCGCCCGCTAGTCCGTTTGGACGGAACAGAATGATCAAGAGCATGATCAGCGCCAGGATCACGTCGCCGACGCCGGGCGGCGCGCCGATGGTCACTTTGCCGATCTGCACGCCGATTTCGATCTGACGCAGCAATTCGGTCAGTACCGCGATGACTACAGCGCCGGCCACCGCGCCGGTCAGACTGCCGCGGCCGCCGATGATCAGCATCGCCACGATCAGAAAGGTCAGATCGAGATAGAAGTTCTCCACCCGGACGCTACCGAGGAAATGCGCCAGGAGCACGCCGGCGATGCCCGACAGAAATGCCGAAATGACAAAGGCGGTGAGACGATGCAGAACGACGTCGACGCCGGAGGCTTGCGCCGCCGCCTCGTCCTCGCGCGAGGCGCGCAGCTGCAAGGCGGAGCGCGTTTCCTGGTAAGCAAAGGCGATGACCATGGCGGCGATCGCCCAGCCAAGCGCAGTCCACAGATCGACATAGGCTGGCAGGCCCATGAGCGAGTTTTGTCCACCGGTCACCGCGGTCCAGTTGCCCAGCACAATGTAAGTGATAACGAGCACTGCGAAGGTCGCGATGCTCGCCGATACTCCTGAAAGGCGCATCAGTGGCCAGCCGACGATCAGCGCGAACATCGCCGCCACGCCGCCGCCGGCCAGCGCACCCGGCAGGCTCGGCCATTGCGCGTGCGCGATCACCGGCGGCAAATCCGGCAGGAACACCGACTTGGCCGCGGCCTTCATGGTCAGCAGCGCCGAGACATAGGCGCCGACTGCCATGAAGGCTACATTGCCGAACGACAGCACGCCGGAATTGCCGACAAAGACATAAAGCCCGACCACGGCAATGAGATTGATCAGCCCCTGAGTCGTCCGCCGTTGCAGCACCGCCGGCGCAAACGAGGCGGCCAAAGCGATGACGACAACAATCGCAATCAGCGCGAGCAGCGGCCATAATCGCGGCAGCCAACTCGACCGTCGCGGCTTCGTGGCAGCCGGCCGCATCAAATGCGCTCCTTAAGGCCGCGCGCCGGGATCAGTCCTTGCGGGCGGAACAGAAGAACGAGCGCCACGGCGACAAACACAAAGGCCTCGCGGAACGCCCGCAGCTCGGGGGGCAGCAGCGCCTGCAGCAGGATCGAGGCGGCGCCGACCAGAAAGCCGCCGAGCGCCGCGCCGGTGAGGCTGCCGAGGCCACCGATCACGGTGCCGACAAAGGCGATGACGACGAGTTGCAAGCCCATGCGCGGCTGCACCACGCCGGTCTGTACGACGACCAGGCACGACACCGCGGCGGCGAGGACGCCGCTGAGCGCAAACGCCATGGCGATGACGCGGTTGGCTCGAACACCAAGCACCCGCGCCATGCGGAAATCTTCTGCCGCGGCGCGCATCTGCAGCCCAAGCCGCGTCGTCTGCAGAAACCAGGTCAGTGCGATCAGGAGAATGGCGCTCACCAGAATGGTAGCGATCTGCAGCAGTTGCAGGCGGATGCCGAGCAGTTCGATCTGGTGGCCGAGCGGCGGCAGGAAATCGAGGCCTTTAAGCCGCGACCCGACGACCAGGATGAGAAGCTTCTGCAAGAAGAAGCTCACCGCGAACGAGGAAATCAGCAGCGTCGTCGGATCGGCGTTGCGCAGCGGCCGGAAGGCGGCGCGCTCCGTTAAGAGCGCCAGCGCGACAGCGACGACGATGGCGCCGAACAGCATCACCGGAACCGGCAGTCCGAACAGCGCCAACAGCGTGTAGGCGGCAAACGTAATCAACTCGCCGTGCGCAAAGTTGATCAGCCGCATCACGCCGAAGATGAGGCCGATGCCGAGCGCGGTCAGCGCGTAGAGGCTGCCGACGCTGACCGCATCGACCAGGGTCTGGACCAGGCGCTCCATTATTGGCTGCCTGCCGGCTCGCTCATGTGGACGCCGAAATAGGCGGCGTCGAAACGCCGATCGTTCTTGATCTCGGCGGCGGTGCCGCTCAAGCCGAACTCGCCGCTGCTCATGACGTGGACCTTGTCCGACAGGCCAAAGACGCGCTCGGCATTCTGCTCGATCAGGAGAATAGTGACGCCCCGATCGCGCACCGATTTCAGCAAGGCGTAGACCTGGTCGACCACGGTCGGCGCCAAGCCGAGCGACGGCTCATCGAGCATCAAGAGCCGCGGCCGCGACAGCAGCGCGCGAGCGATCGCGAGCTGCTGCTGCTCGCCGCCGGAAAGCTGCCCGGCGGGTTGCCGGCGGCGCTCGCTGAGGATTGGGAACGTGGCCAGCGAGCCATCGATGTCGGCGCGCACATTGTCGGCGTCGGTCCGGACCGTAGCGCCGAGCATGAGGTTTTCCATGACCGTCAAGCTGCCGAAAATGTGCCGGCCCTCGGGCACCAGCGCGAGGCCCCGCGCCACCACATCCTCAAGCGCGATGCCGGCCAGCGACTTGCCGGCAAAGACGATACTGCCGGCAGCAGGCGCGGCAATGCCGGCGACAGCCGAGACCAGCGACGTTTTGCCGGCGCCGTTCGGTCCGACGATGCTGACGATTTCGCCTTCATTCACCCGCAGATCGACGCCGCGCACGGCGGTGACGGCGCCATAGCGCACGATCAGACCGGAAACCTCGAGCAACGGCACACTTTTGCTCATTGCAGCGTTTCGGGCCCGAGATAGGCGCGGCGCACGCCGGCGTCGGCGCGGATCTCGGCCGGCGTTCCGGCGGCGATGGTCTTGCCGCCGTCGAGCACCTGGATTCGCTCGCAGAGATTCATAACGAGCGCCATGTTGTGCTCGATCACCAGCACGCCGCAACCGTATTTTGATCGGATGTCCAGGATCAGCTCACGGAGCTCTTCGGCTTCCGCGGCCGCAAGCCCGGCGGCTGGTTCGTCGAGCAACAGGAAGCGCGGATTGATGGCGAGCGCGCGCGCCAGTCCGACGCGGCGTTCTTCCCCGTAGCTGAGACCGGCGGCGGGCCGATGTGATTTATCGCCGAGCCGCAATTCGCCGAGGATATCGGCGGCACGCTGCCGCGCCTCGCCGCGTCCGAGCCCCTGCCCGACATAGCCGACCTCGACATTCTCGCTGACAGTCAGCCCGCGGAACAAGCGCACGGCCTGGAAGGTCCGCACCACGCCAGTGCGGGGAAAACCGTGGCGCGGCAATCTGGTGCAATCGCGCTCGCCGACCACGATCGCGCCGGAGAGCGGCCGCTGGAATCCGGACAGCACGTTGACCAGCGTCGTTTTGCCGGCGCCATTCGGTCCGATCAGTCCCAGGATCTCGCCGTGCTCGAGGGCGATGCTGACCTGATCGACGGCAACCAAGCCGCCGAACCGCACGCTCACCGCTTGCGCCGCAAGGTGCATGGCTGAGCGTCCGGGCGAGGTTGGTCGATTACTGCAGCGGCGGAAACAACTCCACGGTGAAGCGCCCGACGCAGGCGAACTTGCCGTTGGTCGCCGCGAGGATCGCCATCGGCCGCGTGGTCTGAATGTGCAGCTTGCTGGTATAAGTCGTCGGTCCGATGATCAGCGGCTGGTTGTTGAAGGTGTCGAGCACCGCCGCGACTTTGGCGCCGTCGAGCGAACCGGCCTTGTTGGCGGCCTCCGCCCATGCCTGCACGGCGGCATAGCCGCGCAATCCATAAGAGACGTCGGCCTTCTTGCCGTATTTGGCCTCAAAGCGCTTGAAGAAGCCGTTCACGGCGGCGTCCGGATCGTCACCATATTTCGAGCCGTAGCTGATGACGTAGAAATTGCTGAGATCGGGGATCGAGCCGATCCAGTAGTCGCCGTCGAGCGATTCACCGGTCACGATCGGCGCGTCGATACCGGCTGCGCGCAGCTGGCGCATGGCGCTCGGTCCGCCTGGCGCGTATGAGCAAAAGAAAATCATATCGGGCTTTTTGCTCAGGCTGGTGATGCGGGTGACCTGCGCCGCGATCGACGGATCGCCGTTGAGAAAGGTGTCCTGGCCGAGCAGTCCGTCTTTGCCGGCGAGCTCGGTCCAGCGGGTAGCGAAACTGGCGCACAGCGATTTGGTATAGGCGATGGTGTTGTCGAGGAGGACGTAGGCCGTCTTCCAGCCCTTCTGCTTGTAGCCCCATTCGGCCAACAGCGCGCCCTGCGCCTGACTGGCATTCGAGGTCGAATAAGCGAGCGAGCCGACGCCCTGCACGCCGAACTTGGGATCCGAGGCGCCGGAAAAAGCGATCACGCCTTTCTCCTGGGCGACGTAGGCGCCTGGCGCGCCGAAGTCGAAGTCGCTCGGAAACAGGATGGCCTTGGCGCCTTTGCCGATGACGTCGACGGCGCCGTCGGGCCCGAGCAGTGGCTCCGATTTATTGTCGAACTCGACCACTTCGATCGGCTGTCCAAGCACGCCGCCGGCGGCATTGATCTCGGCGACCGCGAGCTTGGCGCCGGCGATGGTGTCGGCATCGATCGGCGCAAACCAGCCGGAGAACGACATCACCAGTCCGAAGACCGGCTTGTCCGCCGCCCACGTCGCGGTCGTCGCCGCCGCAGCGATCACCGATGCCGCAACGGCGGCCATCCCGATTTTTCTGAAGTCAGTTCGTCGCATCATATACCTACTCCCCGTGTTTTCGCTCCGGACGCCGCCACGGCATCCTACGGGAAATTACTTCAAGCTTAAAGGGATTTCCGGCGCCGCGCTTCACACGCCGAGATAGCGGTGCGTCAACTCCGACGCTTCCGCGAGCGCCCGCGACGTGCCGGTCCAGACCACGCGGCCGCGCTCGATGATGTAGTGGCGATCGGCGATGCGGGTCAGCGCGTCGACATTCTTGTCGATGACCAAGATCGATTGGCCGGCCTTGCGTAACAGTTCCAGGCATCGCCAGATTTCGTCGCGGATCAAGGGCGCGAGCCCTTCCGTCGCCTCGTCGAGGATCAGCAGACGCGGATTGGTCATCAGCGCCCGGCCGATCGCCAGCATTTGTTGCTCGCCGCCCGAGAGCAGATTGGCCATCGAGCCCGCGCGCTCGGCGAGCCGCGGAAATAGCGCGAACACCTTGGCGAGCGTCCATGGATCGGCGGCGCCGTTGCGGTTGGCGGCGGTGGCGAGCAAATTTTCGCGCGCGGTCAAATTCGGAAAGACTTGGCGGCCTTCGGGCACGAGGCCGAGCCCGAGCTTGGCGATCCGGTAGGCTGGAAGCCCGCGGATTTGATGGCCGCTGAAACGGATCGAGCCGCCCGCGCAGGGCGTCAGCCCCATGATCGAGCGCACGGTCGTGGTCTTGCCCATGCCGTTGCGCCCCATCAGCGAGACCATCTCGCCCGGCGCGATGGCAAGCGAAATGCCGAACAGTACGCGGCTCAGACCGTAGCTGGTTTCGATGTCGGCGACTTCGAGGAGCGGCGCGTCAGCCATGACGCTTACCCCCGCCGCCGCTTTCCTTTTCGCCGAGATAAGCTTGGCGAACCGCGGCGTCGGCCCGGATCGCTTCCGGCTCACCGCTGGCGATGATGCGGCCATAGACCAGCACGGTCAGACGATCGGCCAGAGCGAACACCGCTTCCATGTCGTGCTCGATCAACAAAATGGTGACGTTGCGCTTGAGCTCGCGCAGCATCGCCACCATGCGAGCGGACTCTTCCGGTCCCATGCCGGCCATCGGCTCGTCGAGCAAGAGAAGGCGCGGCCCAGTCGCGAGCGCCATGGCGATCTCCAGCTGCCGGTGTTCGCCGTGGCTGAGCTTATCGACCCGCACCGCGGCGCGCTCATTGAGGCCGACGCGCTCGAGTGCGGCAAGTGCCGGTTTCCGCAGCTCGTCCTCGTGGCGGGCGTCACGCCAGAACCGAAACGAGTGGCCGCAATGCGCCTGCACGGCGAGCGCGACATTGTCGAGCGCGGTGAAGTCGCGGAATAGGGAGGTGATCTGGAACGAGCGCGCCAGGCCGAGCTGGCTGCGCCGATAGACCGGCAGCCAGGTAATGTCGGCGCCGTCAAAGCGGATGCTGCCCTCCTGCGGCGTGATTTCGCCGCTGAGCAAGCCGATCAGCGTGGTCTTGCCGGCGCCGTTCGGGCCGATCACGGCGTGCACTTCATTCGGCGCAATATCGAGCGCGATCCTGTCGGCCGCGACCACGCCGCCGAAGCGCCTGGTCAAGCGTTCGGTCTGCAGCAGCGCGCTAGCCACCGCGCCGCCCTTCAAGCAGACCGCCGACGCCGCCGTGCACATAGATCGCCACCAGCAGCAGGATCGGGCCGAGGATCAGGTCGGGATATTCGGTGAATCGCGACAGGCCCTCCTGCAGCAGCAGGAACGTCACCGCACCGATCACCGGTCCGAACAGCGAGCCGAGGCCGCCGAGCACCACCATCACGATCAGATCGCCCGAGCGCGTCCAGTGCATCAGCGCCGGACTGATGAAGTTGGTGTGGTTGGCAAGGAGCGCGCCCGCCAGCCCGCACAGCGCGCCGGCGATGACAAACGCGGCGAGCTTGTAGCGCACGGTCGGGAAGCCGATGGCGCGCATGCGCCGTTCGTTGGACCGCGTGCCGCGAATGGCGAGGCCAAAGCGGGAATTGACCAGGCGCGAGATCAAATAAATGCTCGCCAGCAGGATGGCGAAACACAGATAATAGAACATCGTCCTGTTGTTGAGATCGATCAGGCCGGCGAAGTCACTGCGCTTATAGATGGTCAGACCGTCATCACCGCCATAGCGGTCGAGCCCGATGGCGACGTAGTAGATCATCTGCGCGAAGGCGAGCGTGATCATGATGAAATAGACACCGCGGGTGCGCAGGCTGAGCGCACCGACGACCAGTGCATAGAGCGCCGAGGCGGCAACGGCGACCGGCCACTGGACAAACCCGGAGCCGATGCCTTCCTTGGCCAGGATGCCGACCGCATAGCCGCCGATGCCGAGATAGACGGCATGGCCGAAGCTCACCATGCCGCCATAACCCATGATCAAATTCAGGCTGACTGCGCCGATCGCAAGGATCAGCACGCGGGTGAACAGCGTCAGCACGAAGGTGTTGCCGGTCACCAGCGAATAGACGGGAAATAGCGCGAGGATCACCACCAAGGCGGCAGTAAGTACCGTGCGCGGCGTGAGTGTGAGGGGCGGCCGCACGGCCAGCGTCGGTTCAAGCGAAGCGGTCATCTGCTCGCCGCCGGGAACAGCCCTTCCGGCCGAAACACCAAAATCGCCGCCATCAGCATGTAGATCGACATCGACGACAGCGACGGTCCGAGCGTTTGCGCTGCGTTGATGCTGAGAAACTGACGCAGCAAATCCGGCAGAAAGGCGCGTCCGACCGTATCGATGAGGCCGACAATGACCGCGGCCACGAACGCGCCCCGGATCGAGCCGATGCCGCCGATGATGATCACCACGAAGGCGAGGATAAGAATATTCTCGCCCATGCCGATCTGGACGGTGAGGATCGGTGCCTGCATCACGCCGGCAAAAGCTGCAAGCGCCGCGCCAAAGCCGAATACCAGCGTGTAGAGGAGCTTGATGTTGATGCCGAGCGCGCCCACCATCTCGCGGTTGGAGGCGCCGGCGCGGATCAGCATGCCGAGCCGTGTCCGCATGACGACGACATACAGCCCGGCCGCGACTGCCAGCGTCGCAACGATAATGACCAGGCGGTAGATCGGATAATAGACGCCGGGCAAAATCTGCACCGCCGTGAGCATCTCCGGCGGCAGCGACAGTGTCCGGCCTTCAGGCCCCCAAACCAGCCGTACCAGCTCGTTGAAAAACAAAATCAGGCCGAACGTGCCGAGCACGTGGTCGAGATGATCGCGCCTGTACAACGGCCTGATCGCGATTACTTCCAGCACCATGCCGGCGATCAGCGAGGCCAGCAGCGCCCCGATCAGCGCGATGACAAAACTTCCGGTCAGCACGGCGAAAGTGGCGGCGAAATAAGCGCCGAGCATGTACAGTGAGCCATGCGCCAGGTTGACTAGGTCCATGATGCCGAAGACCAAGGTCAAGCCCGCGGCCAACAGAAACAGCAGCATGCCAAGCTGCACGCCGTTGAGGCATTGCTCGATGAAATACAGCATGGCCTACATTATCCCCTCCCCGCGGCAGGGAGCGTAGCAGGGAGGGGGCCGGGGTGGGAGCTTGAGCTATCGGCACTCCACAACGACTACTCGCCCAATTTCATCGGGCAGCGGTCGTGGAAGCGGTCCTGGTCGTTCTCGACAATAGTGGCGACGGTCTTGAGCACGTAGTCGTCGCCCTGCTTTACCACATCCTGCAGATAGAAATTCTGGATCGGGATGTGGTTGTTGCCGAACTTGAAGTTGCCGCGCACCGATTTGAAATCGGCCTTTTCCATCGCCTTGCGCATCTCTTCTTTCTTGGAGAGATCGCCGTTGACCGCCAGCACCGCGCTGTTGAGCAGCGACACCGCGTCATAGGTCTGCGCGCCGTAATACGAAGGCCGCAGCTTGTACTTGGCGATGTAGTCGGCGACAAATTTCTTGTTCGTCTCGTTGGGAAGATCGTTCACCCATTCCTGGGTGCCGGGAATTCCAAGCGCCATGTCCTTGAGCCGCGGGATCGACAGTTCGTCGATCGTGAAGCCCTGGTACAGCGGGATTTGTCCCTTGAGCCCTGACTGCACGTACTGGGTGACGAACTGCACCCCGGCACCGCCGGGATAGAACACGAAAATCGCCTCGGCGCCGGAGGCGCGCGCTTTGGACAATTCAGTGGAGAAATCCAGCTGGTCGGGCCAGCGCGTATATTCCTCGCCGAGCACTTTGCCTTTGTAGGTGATTTTCAGGCCGGCCAGCATATCCCTGCCGGCGGCATAATTCGGACCGATCAGAAAGACCGACTTCACGCCCTTCTGATTCATGTACATGCCCATCGCTTCCGGAGTCTGGTCGTTCTGCCAGGAGGTTGAAAACACGTAGGGCGAGCAGCGTTCGCCGGCAAACGCCGACGCGCCGGCGTTGGTCACGACCGTGATGGTCTTGGAATCGACGAGCGGCTTGAGCGAGGCCAAGAGCACGTTCGACCAGATATAGCCGGCTATGAAGTCGACATGATCGGATTCGATCAGCTTCTGGGTCTTCTGCACGCCCACGTCGGGCTTTTGCGTATCGTCCTCGTAGATGACCTCGACCGGTAGGCCGCCGAGCTTGCGTCCGAGATGATCGAGCGCCAGCTCGAACGAGTTGCGCATGTCGTTGCCGATCACCGCCGTCGGCCCGCTGAAGGTGCTGACAAAGCCGATCTTGACCTTCTTCTCCTGGGCGAGCGCCGGGCAGGTGGCGAGCGCAAACGCCGTTGCGGCCAAAACTCCGATCCTGATCATCGTATTCTTCCCCTCTGATTGCCGCGCACTTCGGCGCGGAGACGTCTGGTGTTGTTGACGTTTATGAGCCCATGAATAGCCGATTTGAACGCGGCCCCGCGCCCTAATCAAGCCAGACCTGCAAATTGGTAAATCACACAGTGACGCAGGGAGAATCGAGCCTGTTTGCGCGCCGCACTGGCCAAAAACCGGGCGCCACCTCGCGCCATTGCGGCGTTGCGCGGATGATATCGGCACCTTACCTGTTGGCTCATTATTGGCGCCCTTCCCCGCCCGACCGCCGGCGCTGCGGACCAAGCTCAAGAATTGAGACCGTATGAGAGAGAATTTCGAGTTCGGACTGGATACCTTCGGCGATATCACGATCGGCCCCGACGGCAAGCCGCTGTCGCACGCGCAGGTGATCCGCAACGTGGTCGATGAGGGCGTGCTGGCTGACCAAGTCGGCGTCGATGCTTTCGGCGTTGGCGAGCATCACCGGCCGGATTTTTCCGTGTCCGCGCCCGAGGTGGTGCTGGCGGCGATCGCTGGACGCTCCAAGCGGATCCGGCTTGGCTCGGCGGTGACGGTGCTCTCCTCGGACGATCCGATCCGGGTGTTCGAGCGATTTTCGACCCTCAACGCCGCTTCGAACGGGCGCGCGGAAGTCACGCTGGGGCGCGGCTCGTTCATCGAGTCCTTTCCGCTGTTTGGCTATGACCTGTCGCAATACGAGGTTTTGTTCGAAGACAAGCTCGATCTGTTTGCGGCCCTGATCCGCTCGGACGCCGTGACCTGGGAGGGCCAGACCCGCCCGCCGCTGAAGAACCAGCGCGTGTTTCCACCGGTCGATGGCGGGCCGCTGCGCACCTGGATCGGCGTCGGCGGCAGTCCGGAATCCGTCGTCCGCGCCGCGCGCTATGAGCTGCCGCTGGCGCTTGCCATCATCGGCGGCGACCCGGCGCGCTTTAAGCCCTATGTCGACCTTTACCATCGCGCGTTCGCGCAGCTCAGCAAGCTGGCGCTGCCGATCGCGGTGCACTCGCCCGGCTATATCGCCGACACTGATGAACAGGCGCGCGAGGAGTATTGGCACGGCTACAAGGCCATGCACGACCGCATCGGCGCCGAGCGGGGCTGGCCGCCGATGGCGCGCGGCGCCTTCGAGCAGGAAGTCGAACGCGGCGCGCTCCATGTCGGCGCGCCGGATACGGTCGCCCGCAAGATCACCAAAACGGCGAAGGCGCTGGGCATCGTCCGCTTCGACCTCAAATACTCGGCCGGCACGCTCCCTCATGACAAGCTAATGCATTGCATCGAGCTTTACGGCACCAAGGTCATGCCGATGGTGCGGGAGATGTTGGCGGAGGCCATGTCGCCAGCCGAGTAAAATATATTCCGCTCTCCGCGAGGAATAGCTTTGCGAACAACGCTGACACTGGATGATGAGCTCTTAGCTAAGGCTCAGGCTTTCACGGGCCTCACGGACAAATCGGTGTTGGTGCGTGAAGCGCTAAACGCGTTGATCCAACGCGAAGCGGCTCGTCGTCTGGCGCAGTTGGGTGGTAGTCAGCCGCGGTTGAGAGCGGCGCGACGACGAAAGTCCGTGACGACGTCGATCTGAAATGTCGCACACACCTCTAGGCCGGCAACTTGCCGGCCTCAGCCGTTGCGCCCGCTTTGGTATCCAGATCGCAGAGTGCTCGTCACCGAAAGGCACAGCACGATCTTCCCAGTATCGCGGGCATTTATTTTCGCCTACGTCCCCACCAACCCCAACTGCGGGCTCGACGGCTCGGCGTGGGTGCGCTTGGCGATCCGGCCAGCGAGCCGCGACAGGCGGCCGGCTTCGACCGCGGCGCGCATGCTTTTGGCCATCAGTACCGGGTCGCGCGCTTTCGACACCGCGGTGTTGAGAAGGACGGCCGAGCAGCCAAGCTCCATGGCGAGCGCCGCATCGGAAGCGGTGCCGATGCCGGCATCGAGCACGACCGGCACCGGCGAGCGCGTGCAGACAAGCTCGATCAGATGCGGATTGGATATGCCTAAGCCCGAGCCGATCGGGGAGCCGAGCGGCATTACCGCGGCGGCGCCGGCGTCGGCAAGCTTGCGGCAGGTCACCGGATCCTCGGTGCAGTAAGGCAAGACGACAAAGCCCTTGGCGACCAGCGTTTCGGTGGCGCGCACCAATTCCTCGACGTCGGGATAGAGCAGCTCGCGGTCGCCGATCACTTCGAGTTTGATCCAGTTGGTGTCGAGGGCTGCACGCGCCAGCTCGGCGGTCAGCACCGCGTCCTTCGCGGTCTGGCAGCCGGCGGTATTGGGCAGAAACCGCACCCGGCCCGCCAACAGGTCGATCAGGCTCTCGTCGTCGCCGGCGAGGCTGATGCGGCGGATCGAGGCGGTGACCATCGCCGTGCCGCTCGCCTCGACGGCGTCGAGCATGATTTTGCGATTGGGATAACCGGCGGTGCCGAGGAACAGGCGGGAGCCGAATTCCTGCCCGGCGATGATCAGCGGATCGGACATGATGCGTTCCTAAAACAAATTCCGCTCATTCTCGAGCAAGCGGGAATCCAGCGGGGCGCTCCGACGTCTCGGAGAAAGTCTGGGTCCCCGCTTTCGCGGGGACGAGCGGAGAATATCAGCCGGCTCTTCATAGCTTGAATCTCGTCACCCACCCTGGCGCGCGCGCACGATCTCGACATTGTCGCCGGCCTTGAGCTGCGTCGCCGGCCACGCCGCACGCGGCACCACGGCGCCGTTGAGCGCAACGGCGATACCTTTCTGCCCCAGGTCGACGGCTTTCTCCGCCAGCAAAGCTTCGAGCGTCGCGGCCGCCAGCGGCTCGCTCTCGCCATTCACCCGGATCAACGCGTCGGTCATCGGTCTCTCCAACATTACTCGGCGGCGCGCGCCGGCAAAAAGCGCTCGAGACCGAACGGCTTGATCGCCGGATCGACAACATCGTCGAGGATAAGGCGAGCCATCGCGTCTGCCGTGACCGGCGCCAGCAGAATGCCGTTGCGATGATGTCCGGTCGCATAGAACAAACCGTCGAGCGGTCCGGGCCCGAGGATCGGCGCATCGTCGCGGCTGCCGGGCCGGTGCCCGACCCAAATCTCGTCGACCGGCAATTCCTCGACGGCGGGCACCGCGCGCCAGGCCGCTTCCAGCAACGTCAACAGACCGCCGGCAGTGATCGTATCGTCAAAGCCCTTCTCCTCGACCGTGCCGCCGATGATGAGGCGACCGTCGCGGCGCGGCACCAGATAAGCGCCCGGCGCCCACAGCACGTGCGAAAGTAGCGGCGCCGCCGCATCCATGCGCAGCGCCAGCATTTGGCCTTTGACGGGTCGCACCGGCGGCCGCCGATCCGGCGGCAGTCCGCCGATGGTGCGCGACCAGGCGCCGGCGGCGAGCACGACGACATCCGCGGTGGCGGTGGTGCCGTCATCGAGCACGACGCCGCGCGCCTGTCCTCCCTGTACCAAGATTTCTTTGACCGGCCGATGCTCGCGGATTTCTGCGCCCGCGGCCTCGGCGGCGACGCGCAACGCTTGCGCCAGCTTGCGATTGTCGACCTGATGGTCTTCCGGCGAGAAGAGCGCGCCGGCGATTTTTCCCGCAAGCCGCGGCTCGCGCGCACGTGTTGCCGCCGGCGAAAGCCATTCAAGCGGCAGACCGAGCCGGCGCTGAAACTCCAAGCCGTGCGCAATCGTCGCCTGATCGTCGGCAGTGAGCGCCAGCACCAACGTGCCTTCCGCGCGCAATTCCACGTCGATGCCGCTGACACGTTGGAGCTCATCAGCAAAAGCCGGCCAGCATTTTTGGCTCTCGCGGCCGAGCGCCACCAAAGCCTCTTCGCCCGGCTCGGCTTCGCAACAGGCGGCGAGCATACCGGCCGCTGCGTAACTCGCGCCCGATCCGGCCTTACCTCGGTCGAAGACGGTGACGGTTGCGCGGCCGGCGAGCCGCCAAGCAATGCCGAGTCCGACCACGCCGGCGCCGATAATCACGACGCGCGGCTTGGCTTTGATTGTTGCAATGGCAGGAATCGTTTCGTTCAACGCGGCTCCCTTCGCTGGTATGACCCAGACAGGTTCGACGGGTGTGATCTCAGCCGCGTCCCACGCACGCGGCACCCCTGGCCGATGCCCCGATGATGGTGATTTTCGCTGCCGCCGACAAGAGGCGGTTCCCTAGCGCCGGCTATACCTTGGCCGCGGCTTTCGCCGCAGACTTTCCCCCAGCCTTGGCCCCAACCTTGGCCCCAACCTTGGCCCCGGTGTTAGCCGGGCGTTCCGCGCCGGCCTTGGCCAGCGCGTCGAACTCCATCAGTCGCTCAAGAAGCGGTTCCATCTCCTTGAGCGGTATCATATTTGGGCCGTCAGACGGTGCCCGGTCCGGGTCCTGATGGGTCTCGATGAAAACGCCGGCGACGCCGACGGCGACGGCCGCCCGGGCCAGCACCGGCACAAATTCGCGCTCGCCGCCGGACGAGGTCCCCTTGCCGCCCGGCTGCTGCACCGAATGGGTGGCGTCGAAGATTACCGGCGCGCCGGTCCGCGCGAGCAGCGGCAGCGCTCGCATATCGGAGACCAGCGTGTTGTAGCCGAACGACACGCCGCGCTCGGTCACGAGCACATTGGAATTGCCGGCGCCGGTGATCTTATCCACCACATTGGCCATGTCCCAGGGCGCGAGGAATTGCCCCTTCTTCACGTTCACGGCGCGCCCGGTTTTGGCGGCGGCGACCAACAAATCCGTTTGCCGGCAGAGGAATGCCGGGATCTGCAAGACATCGACCACTTGCGCGATCGGCGCGCATTGATCCGGCTCGTGCACGTCGGTGAGCACCGGCACGCCGAGCTTGTCGCGCAGCTCGGCTAAAATCGTCAGCGCCTTGTCGAAACCCAAGCCGCGCGCGCTTTTGGCGCTGGTGCGGTTCGCTTTGTCGAACGAGGTCTTATAGACAAAGCGGATGCCGCGCCGCGCCGCGATCTCCTTGAGCGCGCCGGCCATCTCGAAGGCATGGGCGCGGCTTTCCAGCACGCACGGCCCGGCAATCAGCACAAGCGGCAAGGCGTTGCCGAACCGCGCCTTGCCGACGGTGACGACATTGTTGGGCCGTGTTGTCATTGGTTGACCATGGACATCCGTGGCTAGAGCGTCAACGGCCCGCTTCGTCATTCCGGATCGCCGCGCAGCGGCGAGTCCGGAATCCATAACCCCAGGTCAGCGAATATGGATTCCGGGCTCCTCGCCTTGCTCGGCCCCGGAATGACCGCCATCACGGTCACTGCACCGCGGAGAACGCCGTCGGCTTGAGAAACGCGCTCTTGATATTGGCGATGATCGGCCCGTCCTTTTCGCTGTCGTCGCGCGCCTTGATCCAGGCCGGGTCGGCGAGGAACGCGGTCCATACCTTCTCGCGTTCGGCGAGCAATTCCCAGGCGAGCAGATAGTGCAAGTCGTTATTGCCGTCGCCGACCAGGACGGTCCAGAAGCCCGCCTGCCGGATGCCGTGCTTGGCCCAGATTTTCAGCGTGTGGTCCTCGAACCTTTTCAGCAGCGCCGGCAGCCGGCCGGGAATGCATTGGTAGATGCGCAATTCGTAGATCATGCAACTCCTCCCATCTCGTTATTGCGAGGCAATAGGGCGTTCACGCCCGTCTCCGACGGGCTATGGCGACGAAGCAATCCAGAAGTCGCGTCGGCCGGATGGATTGCTTCGCTCCGCTCGCAATGACGAGTTTACACCAGTCGGCTCTGCTCCACCGCCGCCCCGATGAAAGAGGCAAACAGCGGATGCGGCGCGAACGGCCGCGATTTCAGCTCGGGATGGAATTGCACGCCGATGAACCAGGGATGGTCCTCGTATTCGATGATTTCCGGCAATAGCCCGTCCGGAGACATGCCGGAAAAGCGCATGCCATGCTGCGCCAGCCGGTCCTTGTAGGCAGTGTTGACCTCGTAGCGATGACGGTGGCGCTCGGAAATCTCGGTGGCTTGATAAATGTCGGCGATCTTGCTGCCGCGCGCCAACAAAGCCGCATAGGCGCCAAGCCGCATGGTGCCGCCGAGGTCGCTGCCGAGCCCGCGCTTTTGCAGCTCATTGCCCTTCATCCACTCGGTCATCAGGCCGACCACCGGCTCCTTGGTCGGGACGAATTCGGTCGAGTTGGCCGCTTCGATGCCGCACAGATTTCGCGCTGCTTCGATCACCGCCATCTGCATGCCGAAGCAGATGCCGAAATACGGCACCTGGCGCTCGCGGGCGAACTGGGCGGCACGGATCTTCCCTTCGGCGCCGCGCTGGCCGAAGCCGCCGGGCACCAGGATGCCGTCGACATGCTCGAGGAACGGCGCCGGGTCCTCGTTCTCGAACACCTCGCTTTCGATCCAGTCGAGATTGACTTTGACCTTGTTGGCGACGCCGCCATGCGACAGCGCCTCGATCAGCGACTTATAGGCATCCTTCATGCCGGTATATTTGCCGACAATAGCGATGGTCACGTCGCCTTCCGGATTGCGAACGCGCTCGTTGATAAAGCGCCAGGTGGCGAGGTCCGGCTCGGGCGGATTTTCGATGCCGAAGGCGGCGAGCACTTCGTTGTCGAGCCCGCCGGCGTGATAGGCCTCCGGCACGGCGTAGATGTTGTCGACGTCGAGCGCCTCGATCACCGCGCTTTCGCGCACGTTGCAGAACAGCGCCAGCTTCTTGCGCTCGCTTTCGGGGATCGGCCGGTCCGACCGGCACAACAGGATATCGGGCTGGATGCCAATCGCCCGCAATTCGCGCACCGAATGCTGTGTCGGCTTGGTCTTGAGCTCGCCGGCGCTCGGAATGAACGGCATCAGTGTCAGGTGGATATAGACCGCGTGATGCCGCGGCAGGTCGTTGCCGAGCTGGCGGATGGCTTCGAAGAACGGCAGGCCCTCGATGTCGCCGACGGTGCCGCCGATTTCGCACAGCACGAAATCGTAGCCTTCGTTGCCGTCGCGGATGAACTCTTTGATGGCGTTGGTGACGTGCGGAATGACCTGGATGGTGGCGCCGAGATAGTCGCCGCGGCGCTCCTTGGCGAGGATCTCCTGATAGATGCGGCCGGTGGTGATGTTGTCGCTGCGCGTCGCCGGGCGGCCGGTGAAGCGCTCGTAGTGGCCGAGGTCGAGATCGGTCTCGGCGCCGTCATCAGTGACGAAGACCTCGCCGTGCTGGTAGGGCGACATCGTGCCGGGATCGACATTGAGGTAGGGATCGAGCTTGCGCAGGCGCACTTTGTAGCCGCGCGCCTGCAACAGCGCGCCGAGCGCCGCCGAAGCGAGACCCTTGCCCAATGAGGAAACCACGCCGCCGGTGATGAAAATGTACCGCGCCATGGGATTTAAGTTCTAGCCGCCATCGGCCAATTCGACGAGGGGTTTTCCGGGATCGCTGCCGCGCGGGCGGCGCCGCGAGCACGAAAAACGTTGAACTTGCAACAGGCTCGGGTGGAATCCTCAGGTCGCGCGGGAGCGGCCCCCGCTCTTTTCGTCAGGCTTGCGGGGAAACTCGCTTGCGCCATTGCCTTTTAGCCTATTTCGACTGCGGCACTTCCGGCCCGCCGGGCGCGGCCGGCGGGCTATTTGCCGGAGCCTTGTCGCCCCCCAATTGATTGAGAACGCCGCCGCCTTGGCTTAGTGGTGGTGGCGCGCTGCCGGGCGCCTGCTGGGTGGCTGGCGGCCCGCCGGTATTGATGATCGAGGCCGGATGGCGGCCAAGACCGGCAAACCATGACAGTGCCAGGCTGGTGAGGAAGAAGCCGGCCGCCAGCAATGCCGTGGTCCGGGTCAGGACATTGGCCGTGCCGCGCCCGGTCATAAAGCCAGAGGTGGAGCTGACGAGCCCGCCGCCTTCGGATTTCTGCAGCAGAACCACCGCGATCATCCCGAGGACGAGCATCAGGTGGATGACTATTAGAAAATACATCGCGTGTGTGTCCGCTCACCGACTGGTCACGGGCTTGCGCTCACCGCACGGCCCCAATGGCCCTGATATAGGGGGCCCGGGGGCGTCTCTACAGCATCGTTTCGGGATTTTCTATGGCGGGTTTCGACCCCGCGGCCGAGGTTTCTCCTTACGGGCCTTGGCGCTATCGATAAACTGCGGCAATTGCCAGTAACTCCGCGGCCTTCAGACTGGCGCCGCCGACCAGCGCCCCATCGACATTGTCGACTATGAGCAATGTGCCGCAATTCTTCGGGTTGACCGAGCCGCCATAAAGGATGCGCGCCGCCTCCCCGGCTCCGCCGTAGCGCGCGACAAGCCGCTCGCGGATCGAGCCATGCATGTCGGCGACGTCGGCGGCGGTCGGCGTGAGCCCGGTGCCGATCGCCCACACCGGCTCGTAGGCAATCACAAAGCCCGTGGAATCGTCGGACAGCGAGCGCTCGAGTTGCGTGGCAACGACATCGACCGCACGGCCCGCTTCGCGCTCAGCGCGCGACTCGCCGACACAGACGATGGCGACGATGCCGGCGCGCTGCGCCGCCAACGCTTTGGCGCGCACGTCGGCGTCGGTTTCGCCGTGATAGTGCCGGCGCTCCGAGTGGCCGACGATCACCGCCACGGCGCCGGCGTCCTTGAGCATCTCCGCTGAGATGTCGCCGGTATACGCGCCCGACGCCAGTGCGTGACAATCCTGGCCGCCGATGAGAACCGGCGAGCCGCGCGCGGCGTCCGCAAAGCGCGCGATCAAAGTCGCGGGCGGGCAGATCATCAGCTCCACGCCGGGAACCGCCGGCGCGCCGGCGATCACGGCTTTCAGTTCGCCGATCGAGGCCAGCAGGCCGTTCATTTTCCAATTGCCGGCGAGCAGCGGACGGCGCGCCATTGTTGCCTGTCTCACCCGGTTGAGCGCTCTGGCCGAAATGCCTGCGACAAAGAGGCGTTAGCAGACGCCTTGCGTGCGGAAAAGAGCCGTCTTACGCAATGTTCCCGTCGGTTGCGGGTCCGTGTGTCGGTCCCTATGATGCGCCGCTCCGCCGGGCACCCCATCGGCACAACAAGCACTGGACGATAATGCTTCGAGGTATCCGCAAAGCCTCCGCCAATTGGCTCGGCCGCATCGTCATGGGTGTGGTCATGGGTTTGTTGGCCGCGGTGTTCGCACTGTGGGGGATCAACGACATTTTCAGAAACTTCGGTCGCTCGTCGCTGGCCAAGGTCGGCGACATCGAAATACCGATCGAGGTGTTCCGCCAGACCTTCAACGACCGGGTGCATCAGGTCAGCGACCAGATCAGGCGGCCGCTGACGCCGGATGAGGCGAAAGCCTTAGGTCTTGACCGCCAAGTGCTGCTCGAACTGATTGCCAATGCCAGCCTCGATCAGCAAGCGCGGCGGATGGGGCTGGGCATTCCGGACGCCGAGATCGTGCGGCACACGATGGAGGATCCGGGGTTCCGCGGCCCAACCGGCAAGTTCGATCGCGGGCGCTTCGAGCAAATCCTGCACAGGAACGGTTTCACCGAGCAGCGCTATGTCGGCGAGCTGCGGCAAATCATTCTGCGCAAACAGATCATCGACACGCTGGCCGGCGGCTTGCCGGCACCGAAGGCCTGGCTCGACGCCATCAATCAGTTTCAGAACCAACAACGCAGCATCGAATATGTGGCGCTTGGCGCGGCGCAGGCCGGCGACCTGCCGCAGCCGACTGCGGAAGAGCTCGCCAAATATTTTGAAGCTCACAAATTCCTGTTCCGGGCGCCGGAATATCGCAAGATCGAGACCGTCGCCGCCACGCCCGGCGAGCTTGGCAAATGGATGGAAATTTCCGACGCCGACGTCAAAGCCTGGTTCGAGGAGCATCGCAGCCACTATCTGCGGCCAGAGCGGCGGCATATCGAGCAGATCGTGTTTCCGAACATGGCGGACGCCGAAGCCGCCGCGGCGCGCGTCAAGGATGGCTTGAGTTTCGCCGCGCTCGCCGCCGAACGCGGCCTGACCGACAAGGACATTGATCTCGGCACCTTGGCGAAGTCCGACGTCGTCGACCCTGCCGTAGCCAATGCCGCCTTTGCGCTCACGGTCGGCGAGGTCAGCCCGCCGGTCCAGGGGCGCTTCGGTCCGGCGATCGTCACCGTGCTCGGCGTCGAGCCGGAAGAGGGCAAGCCGTTCGGCGAACTGGCGCCGCAGATCCGCAATGACATCGCCATGGAGCGCGCGAAGCCTGACGTCAAACGTTTGCACGAGCAGGTCGAAGACGAGCGTGCCGGCGGCGCCACCCTCGCCCAGGTGGCGGAGAAGCTGAAACTTTCGGTCGTCACCTATAACATCGATCGCAGCGGCCGCGAGCCGAGCGGCAAGGTCGCCACGCTCCCGGCCGCCAGCCAGGTGGTTGCCGCGGCGTTCAATTCCGACATCGGCGTCGATAATGATCCGGTCGAGGCCGACGGCGGCTACGTCTGGTACAACGTGGTCAGCATCACGCCGGCGCGCGATCGCACCCTCGACGAAGTCAAGGATCAGGTCGAAGCGCGCTGGCGCGAGGACGAAATCGCGTCACGGCTGAAGACCAAATCGGCCGAGCTGGTCGACAAGCTGAAAGCCGGAACGCCGTTTGACGCGGTCGCCGGCGCCGCCGGGCTCAAGGTGCAAACCGCCGACAAGCTGACGCGCAACAAGCGCGAAGGCGACGTGTCGGCGAAAGTCGTCGCCGCGGTCTTTCAAGCCGCCAAAGACGGCTTCGGCAGCGCGCAAGGCGACGCGGCGAGCGATTGGGTCGTGTTCCGCGTCACCGACGTCAGTACGCCGCCATTCAACGCCAATTCGCCGGAATTCAAACGCCTCGCCGACACCGTGAAGAACCAGGAAGGCAAGGACATCTACGAGCAATACGTGGCGTGGCTCGAACAACAGCTCGGCATGAACGTCAATCAGGCGGCGCTGGCACAGGCTCTCGGTAGCGGCTCCGCGGACAACAACTAAAGATGCAGATCGAGCCTTCGGCTGCCGCGTTTGCCGCACGCTATGCGGCGGGCGAAGCGCAGGTCGTTTGGACGACGCTGGTCGCCGATCTGGAAACACCGGTCTCGGCCTTTCTCAAAGTCACCGGCGCGCGGGCCAAAAGTTCTTTGCCGATGAGCTTTCTGCTCGAATCCGTCGAAGGCGGCGAGGTGCGCGGCCGCTATTCGATCATCGGGCTTGAGCCGGACATCATCTTTCGCAGTAGCGGCGCGCAGGCGCAGATCAACCGGACGCCGCAGAACAACCCGGAAGCGTTCGCGCCGGCGGGAGCGCCGCCGCTTGCCGCACTGCGCGCCCTGATCGCCGAAAGCCGCATCGCCTTGCCGGAAGGCTTGCCGCCAATGGCCGCCGGCGTGTTCGGCTATCTCGGCTACGACATGGTGCGGCAGATGGAGGATTCGCTCGCCGGGCCGCCGCCCGATCGAATCGGCATTCCGGAGGCGATCCTCGTCCGCCCGACGCTGGTGATCGCCTTCGACGCGGTCAAGGACACCATTACCGTCGTGACGCCGGTTCGGCCGCAGGTCGGCGTCGCCGCCAAGGCGGCGCTGGCGCGCGCGGTCGAGCGTTTGTCGGCGATCGTCGACGCGCTCGACCAGCCGCTCGACAAGTCGTCCCCACCCTTCCCTCCCCCGCTCGCGGGGGAGGGTGGGGAGGGGGCCGGACCGCTCGAGGTCCTGCCGCGCTCGAACACGACGCCGGAAGATTTCCAGCGCATGGTGTTGCGGGCGAAGGAATACATCGTCGCCGGCGATATCTTTCAGGTGGTGCTGTCGCAGCGTTTCGAAGCGCCGTTTGCGCTCGCCCCGTTCGCGCTTTACCGCGCGTTGCGCCGGGTTAATCCCTCGCCTTATTTGTTCTTCCTTGACTGCGGCACCTTCGCGGTCGCCGGGTCGAGTCCGGAAATCCTGGTCAAGACCTCAGCCGAAACCGTCACCATTCGCCCGGTCGCCGGCACGCGGCGGCGCGGCGCCACGCCCCACGAGGACAAGGCGCTGGAGGACGAGCTCCTTGCCGACCCCAAGGAGCGCGCCGAGCATCTGATGCTGCTCGACCTCGGCCGCAACGACGTCGGCCGCGTCGCCGAGATCGGCACGGTGCAGGTTACCGACCAGTTCTTCATCGAGCGCTTCAGCCAGGTGATGCACATCGTCTCGAACGTCGAAGGCAAGCTGCGCAAGGACTGCGATCCGCTCGACGCGCTCGCCGCCGGCTTCCCTGCCGGCACGGTATCGGGCGCGCCGAAGGTGCGCGCCATGCAGATCATCGACGAGCTGGAGAAGGAGAAGCGCGGGCTTTATGCCGGCAGCGTCGGTTACTTCTCCGCCGGCACCGACATGGACACCTGCATCGTGCTGCGCACGGCGCTGATCAAGGACGGCGTCATGTATGTGCAGGCCGGCGCCGGCATCGTCGCCGATTCAGATCCGGCGTTCGAGCAGCAGGAATGCATCAACAAGGCCAAGGCGCTGTTCCGCGCCGCCGAGGAAGCCAAGCGCTTCGCGTCGACCGCCCGCCGCGGGCAGTGAATCATTCCGATCGCATCGAACTACGCGTCATTGCGAGGAGCGATAGCGACGAAGCAATCCAGTCGCTTGCGCAAGCCGCCCTGGATTGCTTCGCTTCGCTCGCAATGACGATCGGCGCGCGCTACTTGATCCGCGACATGTTCTGGCCGCCGCAAATGCCGATGGCGCAGCCTTCGACCCGGACCGTCGTCGGGCCAAGCTCGAGCAGGCGTCCCGCATAACCATTGCCGTTGTCGACATTGTAGAGGCGTCCGGACCATCGCCCGGGCCCGTCCGGCACCAGCGAATACAGCACCGCCACGCCGACCAGCGGCCGGCCGCGTTGCGCCGGATCGGGATTGTTCTTGTCGGTCCAGGGCCGGCCGGTTTCCGGATCGACCGGCGATTTCGGCTTGGCGATGAAGGCGCACAAAGCCGCGCCGCACGACGCCACGCGCACGTAGGCACCATCCTGCGCCAGCCATAATCCCTTCGGATCGGCGAATGCCGTGCCCGCACCGGCGAGGACAAACAACGCAACGCATACGGCAGAAAACCTGCGAAATTTCATGTGCTTCATTGTACTGAGCCCCAAACGCACCCGCCAAAGCCAAATTGTTCGGCTTATTGTGGCAAGGCAAGGGCAGCGCAGACGACCTCAGCACAACAAAAAGCCCGGGACTTTCGTCCCGGGCTCTTGTCGCAGAAGTTCTGCGTCGATCAATAGTGACCGCCGAACCAGTTGAAACGCCACACCAGTTCGGTCGATACGAACTGGGTGAACTTCGTCGAGTTGAGCGAGGCGCCAGTCGGCGCACCCGCCAAGAAGAACGAAGGCGTGGCGGTATTATATTGCGAGTACCGATATTCCGTTTTCAGGAACAGGCCGGGGACCGGCAGCCAATCGAACGCATACTCAAAGCCGCTGCCGACGAACCAGCCATTGTAGGTCGTGGCCGGCACGCTGACGCCGGTCGGACCACCGAACACGCCAACGCCTGAACCATTATAGTTGATTTGATCGAAGCGGGCCTGGGTGAAGCCGCCATCGAAGTAGCTCAGAAAACGCGGAGTCACCAGGTAACCGGCGCGGCCGCCGACTGCCCAGGTGCTCGACTCGTTTTCGCTTCCGACAAACACCGAGTCGCTGTTCTGGCCCCTGATGCTGCCGCCTTCCCAGTCGCCGAACACGCCAATGACGATTGGCATATTCCAACTGCCGAGTGGCATATTGAACTGATAGTCGCAGCCACCCTGGCCTTGACCGAACCAGCCCTTGCCGCCGTTGGTCACCTGCGCGAGTATTGGAGCGCTGGTCGCAGTCACGACGACCTGACTGTCCTGGTTCCACCAGCCATAGCCGCCGCCGCCGGCGACGTAGCAGCCGGTCCAGTTGTAGACGACAGGCGGTGGCGGCGCCTTGTAGTAGTTGGGAGCAGGCATCGGCAGATCAGCAGCGTTGGCAAAGCCAATCGCGGCGAGCGTCATCAGAGCAGCGGTCGCAAGAATCTTTGTTTTCATGATAAGCCCCTTTTGCCCCGAACGAACGTCATTGGGATGTCCCGACGGCGAGTCATTCGAGCGATTTTTAGCAGATAGGACGGGCGGTTTCTGTGCCTTTTGGGCAACAAGCCCGAACATAATGCAGCCCCCCGAGGTTCCGTCATTCCGAGGCCGAGCGCAGCGAGGAGCCCGGAATCCATAACCACCGTGGATGCAAAAACTGGCTCAGCGCCAGGGGCCGCTTGACCTGTGATTATGGATTCCGGGTTCGGCCCACGGCCGCCCCGGAATGACGACGGTGGAGAAGCAAGCCGCTATTCAGTCAGCGTTTTCTTCGCCTTCCTCGGACAGCCGCTCGACCGAGGCGACGCGCTCGCCTTCGGCGGTCGAGAACACGATCACGCCTTGCGTCGAGCGGCCGGCGATGCGGATGCCGTCGACCGGGCAGCGGATCAATTGGCCGCCGTCGGTGACCAGCATGATCTGGTCGCTGTCCTCGACCGGAAAGGACGCGACCAGTCGGCCGTTCTTCTCGGTGATCGCCATGGCGACGATGCCTTTGCCGCCGCGTCCGGTGGTACGGTACTCGTACGACGACGTGCGCTTGCCGAAGCCTTTTTCGGAGATGGTGAGCACGAACTGCTCGGCGGCGGACAATTCGGCGTAGCGCGTTTGCCCGAGCTCGATCGCGCCCTCGGCTTCTTCGCTATCGACGCCGTTTTCCTCGGCCTCGCCGTTGCCGCCGCGGCGAACCGCGCTGGCGCGCTTGAGATAGGCCATGCGCTCGTCGGCGGTCGCTTCGACGTGACGCAGGATCGACAGTGAGATCATCTTGTCGCCGTCGGCGAGCGCGATGCCGCGCACGCCCATCGAGGTACGGCCCTGGAACACCCGCACGTCGTCGACCGCAAAGCGGATGCATTGCCCGGCCGCCGAGGTCAGAAGCACGTCGTCGTTATCGGTGCAGATCTGCACGTCGACGATGCTGTCGCCTTCGTCGAGCTTCATGGCGATGATGCCGGAGCGGCGCACGTCGGCGAAATCGGAAAGCTTGTTGCGCCGGACCGTGCCGCGCGTCGTGGCAAACATCACGTCGAGCTTATCCCAGGTCGCTTCGTCCTCGGGCAGCGGCATGATGGTGGTGATGCTTTCGCCTTGCTCGAGCGGCAGGATATTGATTAACGCCTTGCCACGTGCCGTCGGCGCCGCGAGCGGCAGCCGCCAGACTTTTTCCTTGTAGACTTGCCCACGCGAGGAGAAGAACAGCACGGGCGTGTGGGTCGAGGCGACGAACAGCCGGGTGACGAAATCCTCTTCCCGCGTCTGCATGCCGGCGCGGCCTTTGCCGCCGCGCCTCTGCGACCGATAGGTGGAGAGCGGCACGCGTTTGACGTAGCCGGCGTGCGAAACGGTGACGACCATGTCCTCGCGCTGGATCAGGTCCTCGTCTTCCATCTCGCCTTCTTGATCGAGAATGACGGTGCGGCGAGGCGTGGCGAACTCGTTCTTGATCGCGGTCAGCTCGTCCTTGGCGATGGTCTGGATCCGGGCGCGTGAGCGTAGAATCTCCAGATAGTCGGCGATCTCGTCGGCGAGCTTGTCGAGCTCGGCTTTGATCTCGTCGCGGCCGAGCGCCGTCAGGCGTTGCAGTCGCAGATCGAGGATGGCCTTGGCCTGCTCAGCCGAGAGCCGCGTAGTGCCGGCGGGCGACACGCTGTGGCGCGGATCGTCGATCAGGGTGACCATGGCGGCGACATCGCGCGCAGGCCAGTCGCGATTCATCAATTGGTCGCGCGCCTCGTTGGCGTCCTTGGCGGCGCGAATGAGCCTGATCATCTCGTCGATATTGGCGACCGCGATGGCAAGACCGACCAGGATGTGGGCGCGATCGCGCGCCTTGCCCAGGAGATGCTTGGTGCGCCGGTAGATCACCTCTTCGCGGAAGGCGACGAACAAAGTCAGCAGATCCTTCAGGTTCATCACCTGCGGCCGGCCGGCGTCGAGTGCCACCATGTTGGCGCCGAACGACGATTGCAGCGCGGTGAAGCGGTACAGCTGGTTGAGCACCACGTCCGGCACCGCGTCGCGGCGTAGCTCGACCACGACGCGGTAGCCGTCGCGGTCGGATTCGTCGCGCAACGCCGCGATGCCTTCGATCTTCTTTTCGCGCACCAATTCGCCGATGCGCTCGACCATGTGCGCCTTGTTGACCTGGTAGGGGATTTCCGAGACGACGATGGCTTCGCGCTCGCCGCGCAACGTCTCGAACTCGACCTTGCCGCGCATGACGATGGAGCCGCGGCCCAGATGATAGGCGGCGCGAATGCCCTGGCGGCCGAGAATGATGCCGCCGGTCGGGAAGTCGGGGCCCGGCACGATGGCAATCAGGTCCTCGATCGACAGCCCGGGATTGTCGATCAGCGCGATGCAGGCATCGATCACCTCGCCGAGATTATGCGGCGGGATATTGGTCGCCATGCCGACGGCGATGCCGCCGGCGCCGTTGACCAGGAGATTGGGAAAGCGCGCCGGCAGCACCATCGGCTCGCGCTCGGAATCGTCGTAATTGGGCTGAAAGGCGACCGTGTCCTTATCGAGATCCTCGACCAGCGACCCGGCCACGCGGTGAAGCCGCACCTCGGTGTAACGCATGGCCGCCGGCGCATCGCCGTCGACCGAGCCGAAATTCCCCTGCCCGTCGATCAGCGGCAGGCGCATGGAAAAATCCTGCGCCATGCGTACCAGCGCGTCGTAGACCGACTGGTCGCCGTGCGGATGATATTTGCCGATCACGTCACCGACGACGCGGGCGGACTTGCGGTACGGCTTGTTCCACTCGTAGCCGTTCTCGTGCATCGAGTAGAGGATGCGCCGATGCACCGGCTTGAGCCCGTCGCGCGCATCCGGCAGCGCGCGCGCCACGATCACGCTCATGGCGTAATCGAGATACGAGCGCTTCATCTCCTCGGTGATGGAAATCGGCCGAATATCCGAGGGGCCGCCGTCCGCCGGCGGGAGATCGTTATCGTCAGCCAAGAGCGAAAAATCCTACGCGAATCTATCGTGATTTTCATAGCCGATCGGGTGGCCTTGCGCCACCTTAATCGGTTCTGCGTATGTATGGTTTTCCGCTGGATTTTCAACGCTCTACGAGGCATTGCGCGGCGAGGCCAGCGGCCTGTTCCCCTCCCCCTTGTGGGGAGGGGTTGGGCCGGCGGTCGTGAGACGTTTTCGTAGGCGTCGAAGCTTGCGCGCAGCCTCCCGACCCCCCACCCTGCCCTCCCCACGAGGGGGAGGGAATTGTGCCGCTTGATTTCGCCATTTCGGCCTTGGTGACGCTGTTCGTCGTGGTCGATCCGATCGGTCTCGCGCCGACATTCCTGGCGGTGACTGAGGGACTGCCGCGACGTGCCAAGCTTAGCGTAGCGCTGCGCGCCAGCATCATTGCCGGCGCCATCCTGATCGGCGCCGCGCTGCTCGGCGACTGGCTGTTCCGCGCGCTCGGTATTTCGCTGCCGGCGTTCCGCATCGCCGGTGGCTTGTTGCTGTTCGCCATCGCCTTCGAAATGGTATTTGGCATCCGCATGCGCCGCGAGGGCCAAGCCGCCGAGGAAGCGGTCGAGGAGCATGTGCGCAACGTCGCCGCTTTCCCGCTGGCTATCCCGCTGCTGGCCGGGCCGGGCGCCATCACCGCCGTGGTGCTGCTCGCCGGGCGTGCGGCCGGCAATCTCTTGCTGACCGGCTTGGTGCTGGGAGTCGTCGTTGTCGTCGCCGCAAGCTGCTACGTCGCCTTCATCCTTGCCGGCCGGATCAGCCGCCTACTGGGCATGACCGGCAATATCGTGCTGTCGCGATTGCTCGGCGTCCTGCTTGCGGCGCTCGCCGTGCAATATGTCGTCGACGGCATCCGCGCCGTCTGGCCGGCCTAGACGCGCTAAGCGTTCATTAACCATGACCGGTCAGGTTCGGCTTGGGTGGATTTCTGAGTCTGCGCGTAGCGACCCCCGCCCGCTAGACCCCGACATGACCGTCTCCGGAGCTTCCGCCGCCGGCTCTCACGCGATGAGCCAGCAGGTGCCGTCGATCACCCAGCACAAGCGCGTCCGTCACCCCTCGGTCAGCGAGGTCCAGATGCAAGGGGCGAACGGAGGCGCCATGTCGGGCCCCGCGAGCTCAAGCGGCAAGGCCGGACACAGGGTTGATATCACCGCCTGATGGAACACCGACCCTCGCCCCCGATCCCATTTCGCGTGCGCCCGGCCGAGCCGGCCGACATCCCGGCGCTGATGCGGCTCAAGCGCCTGTTGGCGGCCGACGAGAATTCGTTGCATGCGGTGCGCGCCAGCGCCGCCGACTGGCTTCGCGACGGCTTTGGCCCTCACCCCGGGTTCACCGCCATCGTCGCCGAGATGGAAGGCGCCAAAGCCGTGGTCGGCATGGCGACCTTAAGCCGCCGCTCCATCACCGGCTGGAGCGGTCCGGTGGTTTTTCTGCAGGACCTTTATGTCGAGCCCGACTATCGCAACCACGGCATTGCGCGCGCGCTGGTGGCGCGGGTCGCCGCGTTTGCGCACGACCTCGGCAGCCCGATCGTCGAGCTCACGGTGCGTGCCGACAACCCGGCGCAAGAATTCTATCGGCGCAGCGGCTTTGAGCATTTGCCGCATTGCTTAACCTATGTGCTGGCCGGCCCGGCGCTCGAAGCGCTCGCCGAGCGCGACAAGGATCAATTGGCGCTGACGGGGTGAATTGAGTCGTCATTCCGGGGCGCCGCGAAGCGGCGAGCCCGGAATCTATAGCCGCAGGTCAAGCCGTACTGAGCGGCGTGTTGTCTGGTTCCACCGTGGTTATGGATTCCGGGCTCCTCGCTACGCTCGGCCCCGGAATGACGGCGCGCCCTCACCACCAGCGCGGCTGCCAGACCATCAGCGCGAAAATCGCCAGCACGCCCAAAAAGGCCGGCCAGCCGAGCACGAACCAGATGCGGAATAAGCGGCGATAAGCGTCAGGCAGCGGCTTTGCATCCACCGCGGCCTCGTGGGCAAGCTTGCGCATGCGCATTTGGATGAACACCACCGGCAGCCAGCAAAGCCCGACCAGCACATAGAGCAGCAGCGAAACAACGATCCAGGATTCGTCAAGCGGCGACAGCCCAATGGATTGCGCCAGCAGCCAGCCGCTGACCGGCTGCACCACTACGGCAGTGGCGGTGAAGATCAGGTCGGCCAGCACCACGAAGCGAGCGATCACGGCGATCACGCCGGCATGGCCGGTGCGATGCGCCATCAGCATGAAATAGGCGATGCCGAGACCGGTGCCGAACAGCACCGACGCGCCGAGCACATGGATGAATTTGTAGATGAAGATGAATTCCATCAGCGCTCGTCCAGGATCGAAAGTGTGAACAGCAACGCCAGCAAGCCGGGAATGCCGACGGCGAAGACCGAGACCGGGTATTGCATGCGGCTCAATTCGGCGACGGCATTCATGATGGTTCCTAATAAGGTGAGTACCAGAAGTGTGATGATGGCGAACCGCGCCGTTCGCCGCACCAGCATGGCGACGCCGAGCGCGAATTCGACCGCGCCCGCCACGAGTGCAGGCACCACCTCGACGACAAAGGCCGAGCGCGACAAGCTCCAGACCATCGGCGCCAGCTTGTACGCCGCGATTAATTCCAAGGCGCCGATTGATATCGAGCACGCGGCAAGCCCGACGATCGCAATCGGCTTGAGCAGATAGAGCCGGGCGAACCAGCGGTCCTGCACGCTCGCCGGCCGCGCCGCCAGGATCTGCTCGAGACTCTTTGGCGCGATACCGGTCGCCGCCATCCAGGGAGCCGGATCGCCGACCACTCCGGCCGTCAACTGCGCAAGCGACGTGGAGCGCGCCGGGCTGCGCCAGCCGAGCCAACTCGCGGCGTCGGCGAGCGCAGCGATGATTTTTCCGACGGCATCCGGCAATGGCAGCACCGGGCGCGCCGGAAAACCCTGCCAGGCGCGGATCGCGGTGACGATGCTGCTAAGCGCATGCGCCTGCGGATGCGCCACGTCCCACACCACCCTGCCCGCCGCTCCGGCTGCGAGCGCGCGCACAACCGTCTCGGCAACGTCGTCGAGCCCAATCACCTGGATGCGGGCGTCGCCGCCGACGATCGGGACGAAACCCGGAAAGACAGCAATGCCGCGCAGCATCGCGGTGCCGCCATAGACGCCGGATCCGAGTACCAGCGCCGGCCGCAAGATTGCCCAATCAAGCGGTAGGCTCGCCAAGTAGGCGTCGGCCGCAGCTTTGGTGCGCGAAAACTGCGACGGCCCCTCCGCCTCCGCGCCGATCGCTGAAACATGGACCACGCGGTTGACGCCGGCGCGCACGCAGCCGTCGAACAGCGCCTTGGTGCCGGTAAGCTGCACGCGCTCGACATGGTCGCGCAGGCTATCCTGCAGCACGCCGACGCAATTGACGACGGCATCGATGTTTTGCAGAAGCGGCTGCCACGCCGCGCCGTCGGAGAGCCGCGCAAAATCGGCTTCGATCCATTGCGCGTACCGCATGCGGCGCTGCGCCGCTCCGATCGATCGGCCGGCGCCTATCACCTCGTGACCGGCAGCGTACAAGCGGGCGAGACACGCTGAACCGATCAAGCCGTAAGCGCCGGTGACCAGAACCCGCATCGGCCGCCCGCGCGTTTACCCGCTGGAGGCGGCGGCGCGCCGCCAATGCTTCGCGGCCGGCTTGGTCACGTCAGAAACTCGACGCGGCCGTCATCGAGATCGTAACGCGCCGCCAACACCTTGACCTTGTTGGCCTTGATCAGATGCGAAACGATTTGGCTGGTGTTCGCGATCTTCGCAGTAGTTCGCTTGGCGCTTTCGCGCACCGTGTTTTCGACGAAATCACCGGGTTTGCCGTACACGGCCTTCGCCGCGGGCACGATGGCGTCGACCATCGGACCGATCGAGCCGGGAAATTTGGTGTGCTTTTCGACAACCTCGCAGGCGGCGGCCACGGCTCCGCACCGTTCGTGGCCGAGGACGACAACCAGCGGAACGCCGAGGTGTTCGGTGCCGTATTCGATCGTCCCCATGGTCGCCGTGTCCGCCATGTTGCCGGCGTTGCGGGCGACAAAGAGTTCGCCGACGCCAAGCCCGCCGAACAGCAACTCCGGCGGGACCCGGCTGTCGGCGCACGACAGGATCGCGGCCCACGGCGTTTGCCCTTTCGCCACCTGTTCACGCTGCTTGAGCAGGTCGGCGGCGCAGACTTGCGGCGCGCTGACGTATTTGTCGTTGCCGGCTTTCAGCCGGGCTATGGCCTCGTCAGCCGTCACGCTCGTCGTTGCTCCGGCCGCGAACGCCAGTTGCGCGCCGATGGCGCTCGATGCCGCAACACTCGCGGCCGCGAGCGAGATGAAATTACGCCGGCTTGGTGAAAATTGACGACATGCCACGCACATTGCTTCGCCCCTCTTTGTTCGACGGCGTTCGGTCACGTCATGAATAAACTCATTGACCGAACGTGACTTGGTACATGATTCGGCCGGGCGCGAACGTGAATACGCCGGCGATCACCAACGCGCCGACGAAGATACCGATCATGGTCCAGCGATGGCGCTCGACGGCGTGACGATGGGCATACCAGACGCCGAGCGGCAGCATGACCAAAGTGAAGATCGCCAGGAGATGAATTGGACTCCACGGTCCCCACAGCCGGAGCTGATGAATCCAGAACGCGCTGATCGAGACCGCGAGCATCAGCGCCACCCAGATCCAGCCGATGGTCCGATGCGGGATCGTTCCCTTCGGCGCGCTCAATTGCACGACGCCGAGCGCGAATGCAGTCATGGCCGCGAAGGCGTGGAGCTTGATCGCAGGGTCTGCATCGAGAAGGGGAGCGAGCGTCATGTGATCGACAGTTCGCGATCGTCATTCCGGCCAAACGAGCAACGCGAGTGAGAGCCGGAATCCATAACCACGACACTCATAGGACTGCCGCTGGAGCTAAAGCCTCAACGAAAGTGAATATGGATTCCGGATTCGCGCCGTCGGCGCGCCCCGGAATGACAATTCAAAACGGAATCTCGTCGTCCATGTCGCCGCGCGAGCCGCGCCCGCCGGCGCCGGCTGCCGCCGCCACCTTGCGGGTCGGTCCCGGCGAGCCGAACTCGCCGCCGGCATCGTCAGAGCCGAGATCGCCGCCACCGGCGGCACCGCCGGCGCGATCGAGCAGCGTCAGCTCGCCGCGGAATCCCTGCAGCACCACTTCGGTCGAGTAGCGATCCTGGCCGGACTGGTCCTGCCATTTGCGCGTCTGCAATTGGCCCTCAAGGTAAACCTTCGAGCCCTTCTTGAGATATTGCTCGGCAATGCGACAGAGGTTCTCATTGAAGATGACAACCCGGTGCCACTCGGTCTTTTCCTTGCGCTCGCCGGTCGCCTTGTCGCGCCACGAGTCCGACGTCGCCAGCCGCAGATTGGCGACCGGACGCCCATCCTGGGTGCGACGGATTTCGGGATCGGCGCCCAGATTGCCGATCAGGATCACCTTGTTGACGCTTCCTGCCATGACTCCCTCGTTGAAGTCTGCCTCGTGAAGGAGCTGCTTCGCTTGAGCGGCATGCTCCGATGCAAACCTAGTGGCGGCCCCTCCACCCGCAAGGGAGATCGAGCCGCACCCGCCGCTTATCCACACGGATACCGGCAGCAGCGATCTGTCCAGGCTATGTTCTTATTTTGTTCTGGCCCCTAATGCAAGCCGAACAGGCCGATTCGTAACGAATTGCTAACCACAGCCGGTGACGGGCTCGGCGGCTGTCGATAACAGCGAGCGCCCTCGCCACATTTGACTCGCTGCGGTTAACCAATCTACATGCGGAATTCAAAGGGGATTTGCGGGCGCGCCATCGCAAGCAGATGTAATTGCGACATTTTCCGGTCAAATTGTCCGGGTGAATTGTCGCGGGATGTTGCCTTTTGGTGACATGAATCTCGGGCGCGATGGGCTACTTGTTGCGCGATGGTGGGGCTGTATGGGGATCACATCGACGGCCGGGGTAGTCCGTCGCCTGTGACTTTGAGTCAGGGAGATTTGGCATGAAGCGTATCTTGATCGCGAGCGCGCTTGCGCTCGCTGCCGGGGGACAAGCACTCGCTGCCGACCTCCCGCCACCTCCGCCGGCGCCGCGCGCTCCGGCGACCTACGTTCCGGTCGCGCCGTACTACAACTGGACCGGCTTCTATATCGGCGGCAATCTCGGCGCCGGTTTCACCAGCGGCAGCTACTCGGACACGCTGGGCAGCACGTTCACGAACTCGAGCAACACGACGTTCCTGGGCGGCGGCCAAGTTGGCGTTAATTACGAATTCTGGGGCGGCGTCGTGATCGGCGCCGAGGCCATGTTTGATTGGGCGCCTAATCAAAACAACACCTTCACGGCAACGATTCCGGCAGCTAATGGCGGTGGCACGGCCAGCGCAACGATCAACAACCGATGGCTGACGACCGCGACCGGCAAGCTCGGCTATGCCTGGGACCGCGTCCTGCTCTACGGCAAGGGCGGTGGCGCTTGGGTTGGGCAGAGCAATTCTGGAGTGACTAGTACAAATGCCGCAGCTCCGTTTACCATCGCCAATAACTCCAGCACCAACTGGGGCTGGACTGCGGGCGTGGGCGTCGAATGGGCGTTTTGGGGCACTTGGTCCGCGCGCGCCGAGTACGACTATGTTGCGTTGAACAACCAGAACTTCAACGTAACTTCAAATGCTGCGCCAGCTGTAATCTTCGACACGATCTCGGCCAAGACCCGCACCATCAACATGGTCACCGCCGGCGTGAACTACAAATTCGGTCCGTGGTAAGCGGCTGACCTGCCAACCAACAAAGCCCCGGGTTCCCTGCCCGGGGCTTTTTGTTTTTTGCCACCGTTCGCTCGTCATGCGCGGGCTTGACCCGCGCATCCATGCTGACTTGAGGCTGGCGCAGCGACTGTTACGGACACTTCTGGGGCTGCCGAGGCCGCGTGGATTGCCGGGTCATAGGCGAGCGAAGCGACGCCGTTCTTCGAAGGGCTATGCCCGGCAATGACGGACTGAAGGGCGAATTTCCGCAGTGCAGCGGCCATCGTGACGCCATCGTTGCCACCCATTGATCAAGCGTGTCGCGGGGGATTTGCGGGGGAGTCGAGTTCCATCGCCGATGCCTCGCTTGGACGGGGGCGCGATCAGCCGCGACTTTATTGTCGCCGGTAACTCGCAGGGCAACTCTGATGAAGCGCATTTTCATTGCCGGGGCATTCTTGCTGGCCGCAGCAGCACAAGCATCAGCGGCCGATATGCCGATGCCGGGACCGCCAGTGCCGCCGCCGGCCTATATTCCGGTCGTTCCGTATTACAACTGGAGTGGCTTCTATCTCGGCATCAATGGCGGTGGCGCGTTCGGCAACAGCAACTGGACCGACCCCATTGACGGCGCGACCGGCAATTTCACCGTCAGCGGCTTCCTGATCGGCGGCACGGCCGGCTTTAATTACCAGATCGGCTCCTGGGTACTGGGCGTCGAAGGCGACGGCGACTGGGCCAATCTCAACGGCACCACCTTCAATGCCTCGTGCGGCGGAGTGGGCTGCACCACCCAGAGCAATTGGCTGGCCACGGTGCGCGGCCGTGCCGGTTACGCCTGGGATCGCGTGTTCTTCTACGGCACCGGCGGCGGCGCCTTCGCCAATGTCCAGGCGGCCGCCGGCGCGCTGCCGTTCTTTAATTCAACACAAGCCGGCTGGACCGCCGGCGTCGGCGTCGAATACGCCATCTGGCCGAACTGGACCGCCAAGCTCGAATATCTGTTCGTCGATCTTGCGAACGCGTCTTGTCCGGTCGGGAATTGCGGCGCCACCGGCGGCATCAACACCACGGTCTCGCTCAACGAGAACGTCGTGCGCGGCGGCTTCAACTACAAATTCGGCTGGTAGCGCCGCGCGACAGGCGACAAACGGGGGCGCGCTCGGCTAGGCGCACGCGCCCTCCGATTACCAGTCGACGAACTCCTCAGGCCCGCCGAATCGGGGCGCACGCGCTCGATAATGCGGCAGATCATCACGGACGGCACAGACAGCGAACCGGCACTGCATGTGGAACTGCGGGTGAAACGCGTTGGCTGGACCTGGAGCACGTTTCCACCTACCCTCCGCCTTTGGGCCGGCCGGGGACTAACACGTGGACCATATATCCAGTGCAAAGGCCTGCAACGCGCTTTTGATCTATCCTCGATTCGACGCCGATACCTTTTGGAATTTCAAGAGCACCGCTGAACTCTTCGGCGCCAAATATCCGGCGCCGCCGCTGGGCTTGATAACGCTAGCGGCGCTGCTGCCGCGTTCTTGGTCGCTGCGGCTGGTCAACCGCAACACCGAGCAATTGAGCGACGACGACCTCGATTGGGCCGATCTGGTCTTGACCGGCGGCATGCTGCCGCAACAGAACGACACGCTCGATGTCGTCGATCTCTGCCGTGCGCGCGGCAAGCCCGTCGTCGTCGGCGGCCCCGGGGCGACGTCGTCGCCGCATCTCTATCAGACGGCAAATTTTCGCGTCCTCGGCGAAGCCGAAGGGGTGATCGACACATTCGTCGAAGCCTGGGAAGCGGGGGCCCGCGAAGGGGTGTTCGAGGCGGAAAAATTTCAGGTCGACGTCACCAAGACGCCGATCCCCCGCTTCGACCTCCTGAAATTTGACGACTACCTGCACATCGGCGTGCAGTTCTCGCGCGGCTGCCCGTTCACGTGCGAGTTCTGCGACATCATCGAGCTCTACGGGCGCGTGCCGCGCGCCAAGACCAACACCCAGATGCTCGCGGAACTCGACGAGCTCTACCGCCTGGGCTATCGCGGCCACGTCGACTTCGTGGACGACAACCTCATCGGCAACAAGAAGGCCGTCAAGGCATTCCTGCCCGAACTCGCAAAGTGGCTCGAAGCGCACGACCATCCGTTCGAGTTCACCACCGAGGCCTCGCTCAATCTCGCCGACGATCCCGAATTCCTGAAACTGATGGGTCAGGCCAATTTCATCGGGGTCTTCGTCGGTATCGAAAGTCCCGACACCACGACGCTCATTGCGATGCGCAAGAAGCAGAACACGCGGCGCAGCATCGCCGAAAGCATCCACCGGCTGTACGCGGCGGGTCTTTTTGTGACCGCGGGCTTCATCGTCGGCTTCGACAGCGAGATGCGGTCGGTGGCGGATGCAATGGTCGAGCTGATCGAGGCGGCGGCGATTCCGGTCTGCATGGTGGGCCTTCTCTATGCGCTGCCGAACACGCAGCTCACGCGCCGGCTCGAAAAAGAAGGCCGCCTGCATCGGGATCCCGAGCGCGAGGATCTCAAGAGCGCGGACCAGTGCACGATGGGGCTCAACTTCGAGACGCTGCGGCCGCGGCAGGAGATCCTCGCAGACTACGTGCACATCCTTGAGCGCATTTACGATCCGGCGGCTTTTGCCGGCCGTCTCCAGCGTTTAGCGGTCCTGCTCGACAATTCCGGCCGCAAACAGCAGACGCGCGCGGAGTATTCGCAAAGCAAGGAAGGCGGACTCGAAGTGACGCGCCGGATCGTTGCACATATGCCTGAACCGCGCGCTATCTTCCGTCGCGCGCTGATGCAATGCATTGCGAGCAATCCGGCTTCGATCCGCGCGATTCTGGGGCAGATGGCGCTGTACGTGCACGTCGGGCCGTTCTCGCGCGAAGTAATCGCGAGACTCCAGACCATGATCGCCGCGCTCGAGGCGCCCGCCGAACCGCCGGTGCGGATCGAGCGGGCAAGCGTGATGTGAGCGGCCGACGCGAGGGCTGGTCGTGGTATGCTGACACGGCTGCCGCGGTGCTCCGATGCCAAGGAACGGTGAAGCGCCCAGTCGTGGCGCGCCGGCTCACAAGACCAAAATCTTCATCTCCTATTCGCGCCAGGACATAGCCTTCGCGGATCGGCTCGAGGCCGCGCTGATTGAACGAGAATTCGAGCCGCTGCTCGACCGCACCGAAATTTACGCTTTTGAGGACTGGTGGGAGCGCATCCAGGCGCTGATCGGACAAGCCGATACCGTCATCTTCGTGCTTAGTCCAGACGCCGTGGCGTCGCCGGTGTGCGCCAAGGAAGTCGCCTTCGCCGCCTCGCTCAATAAGCGTTTCGCCCCGGTCGTGCTCCGGCGGGTGGAAGACAAGCAAGTGCCAGAGGCTTTGTCCCGCCTTAACTTCATCTTCTTCGACGACGAGACGCGGTTCGCCGACAACCTCGACCGGTTGTGCGAGGCGCTTTCGACCGACATCGAGTGGATCCGGAAGCACACCGAATATGGTGAGGCCGCGCGCCGCTGGGTCGCGGGCGGCCATCCGGGCGGGCTGCTCTTGCGCTCGCCGGTTTTGGAAGAAGCCGAGCGCTGGATCGCTTCGCGTCCGTACAACGCCCCAACCGCGACCGAACAGACCCAAGGGTTCATCGCCGAGAGTCGGCGCGGGACGACGACGCGGCGCAACATCCTCACCGGCAGCCTCGCGGCGGGCCTCATCGTCGCCCTGGTTCTCGCCGGGCTTGCCTATTGGCAGCGGGGCGTCGCCATCGAGCAGCAACGAATTGCTCAGCAGCAACGCCAGCGGGCCGAAGACACGCTCGCGGCCGCGACCGAGACTGCGAATAGCCTGGTTTTCGATTTGGCGCAAAGATTCCGCCACACGGTGGGCATCCCCGCCGATCTCGTCAAAGATATTCTTAGCCGCGCCCGTGCGCTGCAGGAGCAACTCACCAGATCCGGAGAGGTGTCACCCGAGCTCAAGCGCAGCACGGCAGCCGCGCTCGACGAAATAGTAAATTCACTGTTGGCCATCGGCGATAACGCTGGAGCGCGTTCCGCGGCCGAACAGGCCCGGCAAACCTTTGCCGATCTCACCGCCAGCGAACCAGCAAACACCGACTCGCAGCGTCAGCTCTCAATGTCGCTCAACAAAGTCGGGGACGTCCAGGTTGCACAGGGCGATCTTGTCGGCGCGCTGGCATCCTTCCGCGAGGGCCTCGCCATCATCGACCGCGTGGCAAAATCGGATCCCAGCGACGCGGGCTGGCAGCGCGACGTCTCGGCTTCATACCAGAGGATCGGCGATGTCCAGGTGGCACAGGGGGACCTCGCCGGCGCGCTCGCGTCCCACCGCAACAGCTTCGCGATCATCGATCGCCAAGCTAAATCCGAGCCCGACAATGTCGACTGGCAGCGCGATCTGTCAATGTGCTACGGCAAGATCGCCGATGACCTGATTGTGCAAGGCGATCTTGCGCAAGGTTTGGCGAATTGGCAGTCGGCCCATGCGATTTTGCAGCATTTGGTGGAGACAAAATCAGACAACGCGGCGTGGCAGCGCGAATTATCGGTATCGTCCGATAAGATCGGCGATTTGCGGGCGGAACAAAACGACCTTGGAGGCGCGCTGGCGTCTTTTCGCGAGGGTCTCGCCATCATTGATCGCTTGGCGAAATCCGATCCTCGCAACGCCGCCTGGCAGCGCGACCTTTCGGTATCATACAACAAGATCGGTGATATTCAGTCGACACAAGGGGACTTGGCGGCCGCGCTTGCCTCCTTTCAAGACGGTCTCGCTATTGCTGACCGCTTGGTTAAGTCCGATCCGGACAACGCCTATTGGCAGCGCGATCTTTCCGTGTCGTACAGCAAGATCGGTACTGTGCAGGCGGTGCAAGCCGACCTTGCTGGCGCGCTTGCGTCCTTCCGCCAGAGCCTCGCCATCAGAGAGCGCCTGGCGAAATCCGATCCCAGCAACGCGGGCTGGCAACGCGATCTCGCCCTTGGCTACGGGAAACTGGCTCTGGTTTACATTCAATCCAACGATCGCGACGCGGCACTCGCCGCGCTGGGCCAGGGAAAAGCCATTATGGATCGCTTGATCAAGCTCTCGCCGGATAATGCTGGTTGGAAGAATCTTTTGGCTTGGCTTGAGGAGCAGACTGCCGGCTTGAGCCGATAGGTTGTCGACTTACCAAAACATGGCCCGGCACTGAACCGACCTTGCGTGATTCCGTTATTGGTCCGCTGTTGAGGTTTTAGCAGACGTGGCAGTGATCTCAACCGACTTCCGAAAATGGGCCCAAAGGCGACATTGCATTGGTAAGTGCAAAGAGAAGAGAACTACCGCTTTGGCATACGTCAGCTAGCGTTCTTTACCAACACGATATTCGCGAGTGGGATACGCATCGGCTCCGGTGCGGCGGCCAATCGCACAGCCGTTCCATCCTCCAACTTATTGACAAACTGAGCCGCGCGCGGATCGTCTCGGCCGCCATCAAGCCCCAAGGCGAGCGTCGGGAATACCGAAGCTCGGGAAAACGCCGCCCATCGAGCGCCGAATTTTTTCGCATCATGGTCGGCTTTAAATGCAAGCCAATTCTGATCCTCGCTATTGAAAACATGGAGATGGGTTATTGAGAGCCCGGCAAACGGCTCATTCTCCGAAAAGGGCGCTGCAAGTTCTTCTTTGCTGCGGCTAACCATCGGTATGGCCATACGCTTTATCTCGTCAGGACGAATAAGGCCTTCATCCGCGAGGCCGAGCAGTGCTCCATACATGGCTTTGGTCAGGGGCCGAAGGCCGAAATCGCCGTTATCATCCAATGCCATCGTCAGCACGACCAGTTGTCCACCAGGCCGGAGCTCGCGCCCTCGGTTCTTCAAGAAGATCCGCCAGTCCTCGTTGGCCTGCCTAGAATATGTAGCTCTCACCGCTGCATCGCGCGTCGCGTTAACATGCACTTGATCGGGTATCGGTGCAGGCATTCGAACTCAGCCATTGTAAGGCCCACGAACTCCAGCCCAGAGTAACGCTTTCTGAGGGCAGAATTTGCTCGTAGAAAGACCGCCCGACAGCCGACACAAAAACCGCATCGTCGTCGCGAAGATAACTCTCCAAATCATCGGCTAGCGTCTGAAATAGAGCATTGAAATCGTTCTCGGCTAAGTCTGTATGGACGACGGAGATCGCGCGCTTGGGGTCAATCCTATTTCTAAGAGTACGAATCGCAGCCGACATTGGCGCAAGCGAGTTACGCCCTTCAGACGAGCCGTAGTCAGCAATTACAATTGGCGTCGGGTCGGTCGGCAACTGAACAGTCTTGGCTGCCTGCTCGAATAGCGGCACTGCTGGAGAGAGTCCGGCTGCTTGCACACTGGAACTGCGATTGTACGCTCCACCACCCTCCATTGGCGCCGGACCGGACGCGCCTGACATTTCAGTCATAATGTTGCTTTCATTTGGTAACGCGTCACCATTTGTAATTGTACACAGCCCACCAGCCCGGCGCGTGAATCGAAGCGGCTCTAATACGGTAGAGCGAAGATACGGCGATGTCTCCTTCTGGGCCGCCGCGTCAATTCGGGCAATGCACCCGTACGGCTAATGACCAGAGAGCGACTTCGTCGCCTTGAGCGGGCACATCCAGCGGCATCGGTGGTCTTATCTCCTTGCCGAGGGGCTCGTCGATAGCAAGACAGTGAATGTCTGCGCTGATGGCATCTGGTCCATGCCCGAGTGGGCACTTTTTAGATCAATGCTCGATAGCCATTCGCGCAACCTAGCAGCGTGACGGAAGACCTTATCGAATTGCTTGTCACTTTCTGCCGCTTCGTAGTAGCTACGTTCGGTTTCGAGATGCGCAAGAATAAGGCAGATGGAATCGATCGGCATGGGCGCGGATTCAGCCATTCGCATCTCTCCGTCAAATAGCAGTCTAAGTGCGGCGACCTACGCGCGTCGGCGTCCGCGCTCGAGGCAGATTTACGACGCAGATGTGATCGAGCGCCTCACACCGGTTCCAAAGAGTTGCAACGATCAGATATCGGCTTCCATCTGCAACCGTCTCGTACCGCGTCTGTGTTCGTTCAGTTCACTATGTGGCTCTCTGAAACCGCGCTGTCTGTGTCGCGCATCACAGCAGGCGCTCGTAAAGTTGCGGGCTGCGTGATGTCGCCTTATGGCCCATCGCGACAAACGATATGCGGGCACCAGAAGGTCGGCTGATGGGGCGAAAGCAGAAGTAACTGCCGCACGCCTAAAACGACGTGAATGATCCATCCGCGACATCGACCGCAGTATTCCTGCGCGGTGCCGCAATGGGTTTGTCGAAAATCGCGGAATGATGCGGGTCGGTTGGGATGAAATAACAGCGGCAACCTCGCAAGCGAGAGCGACGACTGATACGACGTGAAAATGTCGCCGAGAAGGAGGACGACTGCGATGAAGCGAAGACCACAAGGACGCAAGGCAGGGACCAAAGCCGTGCGCGGGCAGAAGGCGGTCAAGCACGGAGCGCGATTGGTCAAAGCAGCGAAACAGGGCCGCCAGGGTGGCGACCTAGAAAAGGCGCTTTCGTTGATCAGGACGCAACCGGGAATACGGCCCTCTGAACTCAATCGGCTCTTGAATAGAGAGCAGTCCGACGGTCTACGCAATACACTGATTAAGCGCGGCCTTGTACGGAAGGCGAAAGACGGCTCGGCGATACGATATTATCCTGTTTGATCCGTAGCCCCGGGTCTTTACCCGGCGCTGTTGTTTGTCGATAAGTCGCCGATGACGTCGCTCGCCACCAAGCCGCACACCTCGACGCTGTTCGACCGCATTGACGTTTGGCCGGCCTTCACCAAGTGGCCGGAACGTCGATATTTCCAGTTATGCCTCGCCGTGTCGGCGATGTTTTTCTTGGTCTGTTCGGTTTTCTCCGTCGGGTCTTTCCAGGGCGACGAATATTTCCAGATCGTCGAGTTTGCCTCGAGCAAGCTGTCCCTGACCAACGCCGCCGATCTCACCTGGGAATATCACGCCGACATGCGGCCATGGTTGCAGCCAGCCATCTATACCGGCGTTGCGCGGGTGGCCGAGCTAGTTGGCATTCACCGTCCTCTGACCTGGCTACTATTGTTTCGGCTCGCGACCGCAATCGTGGCCTGGGGTTCGTTGTGGACGTTGGTGGCGGCCGGCCGCCGCTGGGTCGGTGGCGAGAGTGGACGTCGCCGCTTGTATGCGATCGCCGCCTTGCTCTGGCTGTTGCCGTATCTCGGCGCCCGCACCTCCGCCGAAACGATGTCGACCGCTGCTTTGTGTTTCGGCATTGGACTGTTGGCGTGGCGCTTGAACCTGCCGGCGAGCCGCAGCCGCTTTTGGTTGGCTCTGCTCGGCGGCCTGGCGTTCGGGCTGTGCTTCGAGTTTCGCTACGCCAGCGGCGTGCTGCCGGCCGGCGCGAGCCTCTGGTATCTGTGGCAGGCGAAAGGGCGGCTGTCGCTCTTTGCCGGGCTGACCCTCGGCGCGTTGCTCGCGCTCGCGGCCGGCGGGGTCGCGGACTGGCGGGGCTACGGTCACATCACGTTTCCCGCCTATTGGTACGTCTATCAGAACTTTGTTCTGGGCCGAGCCAACGACTTCGGCACCAGTCCGTTTTTTGCCTATCTCTACTTGCCGCTCACCGCGGCGGGCGTCATGGCGCCGCTGGTCCTCGCTCTCCTCGTCGCGACCATTACGGCGTGGCTGACACGTCCACGCAGCGTCTTGACCTGGGCGAGCGCTCCCTATGTGATGTTGTTGAGCATTGCGCCGCACAAGGAAGTGCGCTTTTTGTTTCCGCTGGTGCCCTTTCTTCCGTTCTTCATGACCTTTACTTTTTTCTCGCCGCTGCCCGTCAGCGCGCGGCTCGCCTCCATCATTCAACGGCTCGCCAGCGGCTTCTGGCTCAAGCTCGCCTATTTGCTGAATGCCTTCGGCTTGCTGTGCGTCGTTTTGCTGCCGCAGTGGTCGCGCGCGCCGCTCTATGCGCATATTGAAGACGAGAGCTTTGCCGCCAACGGTCCCCTCGCCATCGCCGTGGTTTCCGCCCGCCACCAGACGCCCTACGTGTTCATCAATACCCGCATGGAGTTTCTCGAGCCGAAAAACCTGCAATGGATCATGGAACCGTCGGTGACTGAGTTGGAGGCGGCGCGTTCGCAGCGCGGGCGGTTCCTTGCCTTGATCGATATTCCAGCGCGCTCCTCGGACTCCGACGATTGGATTCGCAGCCAATGCCGATTTGTCTGGTCGACCTACCCGCGTTGGCTGCAGCCCTACAACTTCAACGGCTGGCAGGAACGGTCGTACTGGTGGGAGCTGTACCGTTGCGGCCGCCAAGACTGATCGCCAGCCTGATCGCCGCTCGCGAGCTGGTGTCAAACCGCGCATGACAAATCGTCCCATGCCGACCATCGCGGAGCGCATTGTCGCGGCGTGGAATAATCTCGCCGCGCGATACAATCCCTATGCGGCGATTGCCGTCGCCTGCGCTTTGCTCGCCGGGCCGCTGATCTTTTTCCGCGGCTATAATTCCGATGAGGGCCTTGCCGTCACCATCGCCCGCACCGCGGTCGAGGACGGCGAGTGGCTTGTCCCGCATGTATTCAACATGCGCTGGATCGAGCGGCCGACGCTATTGTCCTGGATCATCGCCGCGATCAGCGAACCATTCGGCGGCGTCAGCCAGATTACGGCGCGCCTGCCGATCGCGCTGTTTCTCTTATTTGGCTGCGTGCTGATTTATCTGCTGCTCCGCAAGGTCGCGGCCAGCGTGCCGGCGGCGTTGTTCGCCGTGGCGCTGTTCCTCGCCTGCCCGCTGGTGATCCGCTCTTATGTGATGATCACCGCCGATCTGCCGCTCGCCGTGCTGCTGTTCTTCGCCTTTTATCTGTGGTGGAGCGTCAACCAGGACGGACCGATCGGGCTTGGCCGCTGGGTCGCGATCGGCGCCGTGCTGGCGCTTGCCGGCTTGTTCAAGGGACCGCAACCGATTGCGTATTTCGCGCTTGGCGTCGGCCTCTACATTCTCGGCTCGCGCGCGTGGCGGCAAATTCCCGGGCTAGTGCTGGCCGGCGTCATTTGTGCTCTCCCCCTCGCCGCTTGGTACGTCGCCATCTATGCGCCCGGCGACGCCCAGACCTGGGGCACCTTTATGCGCGTGCACCCGGCCATTCTCTTTTCCGGTCCGGTCGAAGCATTCTTCCGCTTGCTGGCTGATACGTTCCCGGCGGCTTTGGCGGCGGCGGCATTTCTGATCGCACGCGGCTTTGGCGCCGACAAAACGTCAGCCCTCGGTGCAGGGCGTGCCGGATTTATCGCCGCACTGGCGTGCTACGCTTTCATCGCGGCGGTCCTGATCCTGTTCTGGCCCGGTGGATCGACACCGCGCTACTACTTTCCGATGGTGCCGGCGCTCTGCGTGTTCGGCGGCCTTGGCTACGATCTCCTCCGAAGCCGGCGGCCACAAATCATCGCCCCGCTGCTCCTCCTGACCGCCGGCCTTCTGGCTTACGCCCTGATCTATGCGGCGGCCTCGCCGTTCCTGCCGATGCGCTATGCACAGGCGCGGCTAGACGCCGACCGCGTCACCGCCCTGGTGCGAGCGGCGCCGGCCACGATCTACCGGACCGGCGACACCGCCCTCAATGTATTGCCCTATGTGCCGGGACAGATTCTCATCGCGACGCCGGAGGAATTGACGGCCCTCGCCGGTCCGGCCTGGCTGGTGTTGCCGACCGAGGAGGCCGATGCCTTGGTGGCGAAGCGCCGGGGCAAACTCCACGTCGTGCTGCCGCTGGGCGAAGACCAGCAATGGCGCCTGTTGCGCCTTGATCAATGACGCTCTGCTGCGGGGCGCTCGGGGGCGGCGGCAGATCCCCCGCTCCCGGTCTGGTGCTGGCCGGCTAACTGCTGGCGGCGCTCGATCAGAAAGACCGAGATCGCAGCGTCGAGACCACGGATTTCGACATTAGCCTCGCGCCAATCCGCATGCTGCCGTTGCGCCAAAGAGACCGTCTCCTGCGAGACGATCATGGTGCATTGCATGTCCTTGGTGAGACCTTGGAGCCGCGCGGCAACATTTCCGGTGTCGCCCAGGAATTGCAGCGAAAACCGGCCGGGCGGGCCAAGCGCGCCGACGATCGAAAGGCCGCTGTGAACGCCGATGCCAAAGCGTAGCGGCAAGCCGATCTCGCCGGTGAGATCGGCGCTCGTCGCGTCGATCGCTTGCCAGATGGCTTCGGCTGCGGCGAGCGCTTGGCGGGCGCCGGATGCGGCGTCGCCGTCAAAGCCGAACATGCTCATGATGCCGTCGCCCGCCACGCTGGTAATGTAACCGCCGTTGCCGAGGATGCCGGCCGTCGCCGCCTGGATGTAACGATCGATGATGAACAGCGTGTCGAACGGCAAGCGCGCGGCGGCGAGCTGCACGGAGTCGCGCAGATCGATATTCAGCGCCGTGACTAGCATTTCGCGGCCGTCGTTGAGGTCCAGACCCAATCCATCGAGCGGCCGCGCCGCCGGCAGTATCGGGCTGATCGCGATGCCAGACGTCGGGCGTACCTGACAAGCGAGCCTGATGCCGTCAGGTGCGCCGACCCGCCGCAGGACCATCTGCTCGGCCGGCGCCGGCGGCGGAAGCTCGTCGAGCCCGCGCCACACCCGGACCCGGCAGGTTGAACAACGGCCGCGGCCGCCACAGACCGAAGCATGTGGAATCGCCGCCCAGCGGCTCGCTTCCAGGATCGAGAAACCGCGCGGCACCCGGATGCGGCGGCCGGCCCGATAATCGATATCGATGCCGCCGCTGCGGCGTTCGTGGGCGTTGCGCACCGCACGCAGCACAAAAATGCCGATGACCAAAGCGACATAGGCGAGTTGCAGTCGCACGGCCAACAAGGCGAGTGCGGCACCCGCCTCGGCGTGCGGCGAGTCGGGAGCAGGCGGACCGTGTGCGACGGAAAATCCGGATTCGACCGCGGCGCGCAGCACCGTATCCCAGCCCGCATTGATGACGCCGAGGATCGCCAGCGCCGGCAGCGCGATCGCGACGCCGGCAAACCACCACATGCGTTTACGATACCAGGGACGGAATCGCAGCCACATATGGATACCGATGCAGCCGTGGGTCCATACCGCAAGCAGCAGCGCCAGCTGCCGCGGCAGCGCGATCGCGGGATCGGTGATCCAGAACAGATACAGCACGCGGAAATACGAATCCTCCAAGCCGTAAAGCAATACGCCGAGCCTGGCGTCGGTGACGTGAGGCGTCAGCAGGAGTGGGATGGTCAGACCGAGCGCAAGTTGCCATGCCTCGATGGCGGGCATGCGCAGGTGGCGCCGGCGATAGAGCGCCTTGAGGCCGAGGCCGAGATGGGTGAGGAACGACGCCAGCAATAGGGCAAGCCCGAACGGCGTGCGCCACGGCGCCAGCAGAATGTCGTGACCGACGGACTGGATGGTATTGAGCAGAAACAGTCCCGTGGCGTGGCTGGCCAGATGACAAGTCGCGTAGCTGAACATGATCAAGCCGGCGGTGAGCCTGATCGTGCGTTCGGGCGACTGCTTGACTTGAAAAAAGTCCATCCCCATGCTCCACGGCCGGGAACCCGTTATGCCGTTGCGTCAGTGCCGGCGGCGATCCTTGTTCTGACCGCGCATGATACAAAAATCCGAGACGCTCGCACGCATCCCGTTGTTCCGGTCGCTTTCGGCTCAAGCGATCGAGCGGCTTGATAGCCAATGTACCTGGCGCCGATGGAAGGCGCAGGACTGGATACTCGACTATCAGGACGACAGCGCCGACCTTTACATCGTGGTGCGCGGCCACGTTCGCGTGCTGATACAGGCTCCTTCCGGAAAACAGTCGATATTGCGCGATATCCGTGACGGCGAATTCTTCGGTGAATTGGCGGCGATCGACAGCCAGCCGCGGTCAGCCGCAATTGTTGCGATTACCGATGCAACACTCGCCAAAATGTCGCCGCCGGTATTTCGTGCCGTCGTCCATCAACACCCTGATGTCTGCGACCAGCTATTGTCGTTGCTGGCGTCGCAGATCCGCCTGCTTGCCAATCGGGTCAACGAATTCGGCAAGCTCGATGTGCGCACGCGCATCTACGCGGAACTGCTGCGGCTGTCGCGTCCGGTCCGCGGCGGCGACAAGGAGGCGGTGCTATCGCCGCCGCCAACTCATGCCGAGCTTGCCGCGCGTGTCAGTTGCCGGCGCGAAGCCGTGACCCGCGAACTCAACAAGCTCAAGCGCTCCGGCTTATTGCAAAGCCGCCGCGGGGCGTTCGTCCTGCCTGATCCGGCGCGGCTCGCAAGCCTGATCGAAGCGAACGACGAATAGCGCGTCGGAACGCTGCCATTCCAGCTTAGTCGTGCTCGGAAAAATCCGAGCCATCGGACCGAGCCTCCTGCACCGCGCCCGCCTATTGGCGCGCGACGATCGGATTGTGCGTTTTCGCACGTGGGTGGAGGGAAGGCGCGGCTAGTTTCCAAACCATCGCAGGGCGGCTGGCGCTCTGCAAATAAAACAGGAGACAGCAATGACCAACTTCAATTCTGCTCGCATCCTTGCCGCCGCGGCGACTGCCGTCGCCATCACGCTCGCAGTGTCAGGCAACGCCTTTGCCCATGGCTCTGGGATGGGCGGAGGCCACACCGGTGGCGTGATCGAACACAACAGCACGAGCTTCGTGACCGGCAACAAGGGCCTGGTCCGCCTCGGCAACCACGATGGACGCCGGTTCCGCGTCCGGTTCGGCTTTGCCTATCCGTCGGGCGGCTGCATCTACCGGTGGACCGAACTCGGCCGGGTGCGGATCTGCCCGGACTACGGTTACTAAGTGCTGGAACGCTTAAGGCGGCTCTCCCGCACCCGCGGGAGGGTCGCTGCCGGGCGACGACAAGCCATGGCAGCTGTGGCGCTCGGCAAAGCGCATTGCCGATTGCGCCAACTTCCGTCGTCTGCGCTTCACGGGCCGGTGAAATGCTGATTTATTGCGGGTGAGACCGGGGTCCTCAAAGGGAGGCAGTGATGATTACCGTGATCAGGACGGTGACGGCGTTTCCGGGCATGACGGGAGAGGCCGTTGCTTGGGCCAAGGAGATGGCCGCGATGGTGAAACGCATAACCGGGAAGGAGCAAACCATCGCGACGTCGTTTGCCGGGATGCTGGCCGACATCGCCTGGATCGGCCACTATGACAGTGTCGGGCAATATGACGAATTCCGCACCAAAGTGATCAACGATCACCAATATATCGACACGCTCAAAAAGGCGCGACAGATGTTTGTCCCCGGCAGCGATCGCGATCAAATCTGGAAACACGAATAAAGCGTTACCCGTCACCCTGAGGGGCTCGACGCGTAGCGTCGAGCCTCGAAGGGCGATCCCCCGGGCGCTCGGGCCGCATCCTTCGAGGCTCGCTGCACTCGCATCTCAGGATGACGGAACACTCGCTGCGTTTCAGTTTAACCAACCATCGTCTAAAAATATTCGGCCTTCAGGTCGACGGTGGTCTCGACGCCGATGCTGTCGAAATTTTCCGTCAGCCAGGCGTCGGCGTATTCGCGGCCGCGCTCAAAGAGGTGGGTCAGGAATGTCCAGTCGGCGTTCATTTTGCTCGAAGCCGCCAGGTTTTTGATGATGTCTTCGGCTTCGATCGAATGAATGAACATCCGTTTGCCGTCGATCACCTTACCCTCGTCGATCAGCTCGGTCATGAACGAGATCACCCGCATCTCCCGCATCAACGCAGCGTTGAAACTGATCTCTTCCATGCGATCGAGAATGGCGCGCGCGCTGGTCGGCAGCTCGGATCGGTGGGCCGGCGTCAGGCGTATAAGCAGGATGTCGGACGACTTGCAGCCATAGATCACCGGAAAGATCGCCGGATTGCCCATGAAGCCGCCTTCCCAATAATGCTCGCCGCCGATTTCGGGCGCACGCATGCGAAACGGCATGCAGCCCGACGCGATGATGTGGTCGGCGGTGATCTCCTTGTTGGTGAAGACCGCAATCTTTCCGGTCCGCACCGTGGTCGCGCAAAGATACAGTTTGACCGTCTGCTGCCGGCGCACCCGCTCGAAGTCGATGATGCCGTTGAGCAGATCCCGCATCGGATTGATGTCGAACGGATTGAGCTGATAGGGGGACATGAAGCGGCTGATCATGTCGACGAACAGATAACCCGGCGAATGCTCGAGGCCGAAGGTCGGATTGATCTTGTCGAAGAAAGACGGAGCGATCAGGCTCAGCGACGCCATGTCCGACATCTTCTTCCAGAACGCGCGAAGTAACTCCTTGGCTGCCGCCCGCCCGCCCGCGGCCAGGCCGTCGGCCAGCAGGACGGCATTGATGCAGCCGGTGCTCGTGGCGCTGACGCCGTCGTACGTCAATCGCTCGTCCTCGAGCAGGCGATCGAGCACTCCCCAGGTGAAGGCGCTGTGGCAGCCGCCGCCTTGGAGCGCCAAATTGATCGCCTTCTGCGCGGCAATCGGCCTGCTCCGTTTGCGTTCAGCGGACTTTTGATGCGCGGTCATGGTGCCAAATTGCGTGCGCCCTGTACCCCTTTGCCACTCTTTCTGAAAACGCTACATGATTGGCCCGCGGGCCGGAAGGCCGCATGCGCGATGGGCGCGATGTCTGACGTTCACCAATAGGGTAAAATTGGGTAGGGCCTCAAGGCATTACCCGAAATTGGCATCCGCCCTCGGAAAATCGGGCTGTAGCCCGACGCCGGGGTCGGCGATGGAGCGGAGCGAAGTCCCGTGTTAACAAAAGCTTGCACTTGGTCGGTCGAGCCTTAGGGCAGCCTTTAGGAGAGGCAATGCGGCGCCGCGAATTCATGGTGCTTCTCGGTGGGGCGCCGGCGGTCTGGTCGGTCGCGGCGCGCGCGCAGCAGCCAGAGCAACTGCGACGCATCGGCGTCTTAAGTCTTTGGGCCGAAACGGACGCGGAAGCGCACGCCCAATATACCGCGTTCCGGAAGCGGCTCGATGAGTTGGGATGGATCGAGGGTCGCAATGTCCGTGTCGACTATCGCTCGGGCGCTGGCGACGTCGGTCGCGCTCAATTATTCGCCAAGGAGTTGGTTGGCCTGAATCCGGACGTGCTGGTCAGCATCAGCACACCGGCCACGCAGGCGCTGCAGGCAGAGACTAGGACCGTTCCGATTGTGTTTGCGATGGTGTCTGATCCCGTCGGCAGCGGTTTCGTCGCCAGCTTGGCCAAGCCGGGCGGGAATATCACCGGGTTCATCAACATCGAGGCTTCGCTGAGCGGAAAGTGGCTGGAACTGATGCGCAAGATCGCGCCATCCGTGTCGCGCGTCGCTCTGCTCTTTAATCCACAGACAGCACCCTACGCTCGGTATTATTTGGAAACTTTTCGGTCCGCTGCCGCTGCGGTCTCTGTAGAGGGGATCGAGGCGGCAGTTCACAGCGCGACGGAAATCGAAGCAGTGATCACGAAGCTCGGCCGCCAAAGCGACGCTGGATTGATTGTCATGCCTGAAAGTTTTGTCGTCGTGTATCGCGAAATGATCTGCGCGCTGGCGAACCGCTACCGCCTCCCGGCGATTTACCCGTTTCGCTTTTTCGCTTCCAGCGGCGGCTTGCTTTCTTACGGCATTGACCCGTCCGATTTGCTGCGGGGTGCGGCATCTTATGTCGACCGCCTGCTCCGCGGCGCTAAGGCAAACGAACTTCCAGTTCAACTGCCGACCAAATTCGAAATGGTAGTTAATCTCAAAACCGCCAAGGCTATCGGGCTGACTTTGCCACAATCGCTTCTGATAGAAGCCGACGAGGTGATCGAATAGAGCTTGTTGGCATGAGAGGAACCGGCCGACGGCCGCTCGATCAGGCCGGCCATCCCCTATGAGATCGGATAGAAAAGGACGAGCAACGGCTCGATGCACGAAGGGGGGAAGACATGGCGACGACTCGCAACGCGAGCACTGCCGGGGGTATCGCCGGTATTATTGGCTGGGCGGTTTTCGCCGTTGCGTTCGCAATAGCGCCAACGCCGCCGACGCTCGGCGCCTCGGCCGCTGAAATTGTGCGGTACTACGGCGAGCATCACACCGCGACGCTGATTGCAGCGTTTCTTTTTGCCACCACGGCACCCCTGTTCGCCGTGTGGGGTGGCGCACTTGCCCCGAGATTGCGCGCCGCGGAAGGAGAAGCCGCTTGGCTGTACCTCACCTTTATCACTGGAATAGCCGTCACTCTGGCAGTCGATGTATGTGCCTCATTCATGTTGATGGCGCTGTCCGGCCGGGGATGGAGCCTGGGTGACGCGACAGCGCAGATACTCTCCGATATCGCCAATTACGGCTTTATCTTTACCGGCTTTGGCTCGGTGGTTCTTGTGGCGGCGGCGTCGGTCGTGATGATCCGCACGGCCGAGATTTCGCGCATCCTCGGGCAATTGGGGTTGCTGGTCGCAGCCGCGCAAGTCGTTTATCTGTTCACCGCGTTTTTCACCGATGGCGTCATGGTTGGCGGCGGCCTGATCACGATCGCAGGCTTTACGTTGCTGGGTTTATGGCTGCTTGCGGTTTCCATTGCCATGATCGTGCGCGCGCCGGCGGCAGCAAATAGCCGTTAAGTTCGCGATTGTAGCCACGTCCGCTCGCGGAGCGGGTGCCGCCTACTTCTTGCCGCTCGGGTCGGCCCTGACTTTCATTTGCGCCAACTCGCCGTTCAGCTTCTCAATGCCGGCGCTCCGCACGGAGTCTTCGCGGCTCAATTCTCAGGCAGCGTGAATACGGCGCATGGCGATGCGATTCCGCGCAGCCCATGCGTTCCGAGCGGGATCAGCGGCATTTCGGTCTGCGCGGCAAGCGCGCCCGATACCAGGACCGTCTTCGCCAGCGGCCGGCACAGCCCCTCCAACCGGCTGACCAGATTGACGGCGGGGCCGATCGCCGTGAAATCCAACCGATCCGCGGCGCCGATATTGCCCCACAGAATCTCGCCGACATGCAGCGCGGCGCCGAACGACAGCGACGGCAGTCCCTGTCGCTGTCGCTCTTTATCCAAATACGCCATTCCAATTCGAGCGGCGGACACGGCTCGCAGTGCCGCGTCGCAAGCGCCGCGCGGTGTGTCGCCGACGACCGGAAAGATCGCCAACACGCCGTCGCCGATAAATTTCAGGACTTCGCCGCCGAATGCATGAACCGCGCCGGCGACGCGGTCGAACCACGCATCGAGAGCGGCGATGACCATGGCCGGAGGATTGCTCTCGGACAAGGCCGTGAACCCCCGCAGATCGGCGTAGAGCAGCGCCGCCTGGATGGTCTCGCCGACGTCGCGTCGCAATGGAGCCGCCAGAACGCGCGCCGCGCTGCGCCGGCCGAGATAAGCTTCCAGAGCAGCGGTCAACGTGGCGCGCGCGGCGAGGACCGCAAGCGGCGCCGCGGCGAAGCGCGCGGCCTGTCGCAGCTGATCGGTCTCGTTCAACGTGAAGGGACCCGGCCTGATCCAACTGAGGGAAGGCCCATCCGGCCGCGGTCCGACAATGTCCTCGTGTACGGGGCCGGCCGCGATGCCGGCGAGCCAGCGGCGGCCATGGTGGTTGGACGCCGATGCTTGCGCCGCTGCCAGAAATGGTCCTCCGGGGGCGAAGCCCAGGGCCTCGATGACTTCCCCGCCGTCGGCGCGCCACAGCCAGGTGCGCCGGGCGATGAGCGGGTGTGGAATCGCAAGCGTCAGCGCCCCGCCCGCGAGCGGCAAGCCATCTTCGATCAGATGCGCGCCAAGTTCCGCCAACAGCCGGTCGGCGCCTGCGGTCTCGCTGGCTGCATCGACGAGCCAGGCGAGCGTCGAGGAAAGCTGCATGCCCCGATCATGAGGTCGACACGCCGCCCTTGTCACTAGGGAGCGCGGGTCGCCAGCGGACGGCGCCGAACCCCCTCGCCGCCTCCGACGAAATCCCGCCACACTTGTCACTCCCACCACGCAATGGGCGGCGCTTATCTTTCTCGGCAGATGAACGAGCAAAGAGAAGGACGATGACTTAACAGACGACCAAACATCAGACCGGGACACGTGAGGAGTGGCTGGCAGCGCGGCTCGAACTGCTCGCAGCGGAAAAGGAGCTGACGCGGCGCAGCGACGAGCTGGCGCGCCAACGGCAGGAGCTGCCGTGGGTCCGGGTCGACAAGCCGTACGGCTTCGAGACCGATGAGGGAAGCGCCTCGCTGGCGGACCTCTTCCGCGGGCGCTCGCAGCTTCTCGTCTATCACTTCATGTTCGGCCCCGACTACAAGGCCGGCTGCCCGTCCTGCTCGTCGATCGCCGACAGCTTCGACGGGATCGCCATACACCTGGCCAACCACGACGTGATGCTGTGGGCGGTGTCGCGGGCGCCGCTGGCAAAGCTCAACGCCTTCAAGCAACGGATGGGGTGGACATTTCCCTGGGCGTCCTCGCACGGCGGCGACTTCAACTTCGATTTCAATGTCTCATTGACCGAGCGGCAACAGCGCGAGGGCGGTTTCGAATACAACTACCGGCCTGGGGCACCGTTGCGCGGCGATGGGGGGCCGGTTCCCGTATTCGCAGCGATGACCGGGACTGACGGGCCCACCTTCATGCGCGATCGGCCGGGCATGAGTGCATTCGTGCGCGAAGACAGCGCCGTCTACCACACCTATTCCGCCTATGCGCGCGGATTGGACGGCCTCTGGGGCATGTATCAGTGGCTCGACCGCGCCCCCAAAGGGCGCAACGAGATGGGCGTCTGGTGGTGCCACCATGACAAGTACGAAAACAGCTAAAGCCAAGTCGGGGTGTCGTTAGCGCAATCAGTGAACGGGAGAAACCGATGCAAGAAGCCCTTGTCGTTCGCCGCGAGACGCACATCCCGGCGCCGCCGTCCGCCGTGTTCGCCTTCTTGACTGATCCAGAGAAGATCCTGCGCTGGATGGGAACCGAGGCACAGCTCGAGCCGCATCCCGGCGGGCTTTATCTCCTCAATGTCACCGGCGCCCGTTTCGCGCGCGGCGCCTTCCGCGAGGTGGTGCCGGTGCACCGCCTCGCCTACAGTTTTGGCTGGGACGGCAGCGAAACGGTGCGGCCCGGGTCCAGCGTGGTCGAGATCGATCTGATCGAGCAATCGAACGGAACGCTGCTGCGCCTCACCCACACCGGCCTGCCCGATGCCGCCCAATGTGCCAGCCATGCGGAAGGCTGGGCCCATTATCTCGAGCGGCTGGCGCAGGTCGCCGCCGGGCGCGACGCGGGTGCGGACCCCTGGCACGGCCGCACTGGCGAGTAGTGAAGGCTTGGCGTTCCAGAGAGCGCCGCGCTTGAGCGTCTTGCACTTGGTGGTGAACGCCGGCTCCCGAATCTGAACTTTCGGCGGCGTATTCACAGATCCGGTTCTGGCGAGGCTCTCTGAATTTCCGCTCTCCGAAAGCGACTGAATTGCTGCGCCGCGAAATGATGCGAAGGCCCATGAACGGACTCACGCCGTCCACGCGCACCGCCGTTTCCGCGCAATGGAGCGACGACGAATTCTACGATCGCGCCGTCCATTCCTCGGCGCTGGCGCCGGCGAGTGATTGCACGCGTACCGCGTCGGCGGCGAGTTCCTGCGCCGGACCGGAATAGACGACCTGGCCGTTATCGAGCACGTAGGCGTGGTCGGCGATTTCCAGGCTCATGCGCACGTTCTGCTCGACCAGCAACACGGAGATTCCCTCGGTGCGCATCCGCGCCACGATGCGAAAGACCTCGCGCGTGATCAGGGGCGCCAGCCCCTGGGACGGCTCGTCGAGAATAAGAAGCTTGGGATTGACAAGCAGTGCGCGGGCGATCGAGAGCATTTCCTGCTCGCCGCCGGACAGCTGCCGACCACCGCTGAGCCTGCGTTCCGCGAGCCGGGGGAAAAGCCGATAGATACTTTCCGGGGTCCACGGCCCGGGCCGCTCAAGCGGCACCATGAGATTTTCGTGGACAGTGAGATTGGGAAAAATCCTGCGTCCCTCCGGGACGTAACCGACGCCGAGCGCGGCGACGCGGAACGGCGGCCAGCGCGTGGTCTCCCGGCCAAAGACGGTGACGCGGCCTTCGCGCGGAGGTGTCAGTCCCATCAAGCTCCGCAGCGTCGTGGTCTTGCCAGCACCGTTGCGGCCAAGGAGGGCCGTCACTTGGCCTTCGGTGGCCTCAAGGCTGACGCCATGCAGGATGTGGCTCTTGCCGTAATAGGTATGGAGACGTTCGGCGGTGAGTGCGGCGCTCATGCAGCTTGGCCCAGATACGCAGTCTGTACCGCGACGTTCGCCGCGATCTCCGGTGGCGTGCCTTCAGCAAGAAAACTGCCTTGATCGAGCACCGTGATGCGGTCGGCAAGATGGAAGACGACACGCATGTCGTGCTCAATCAGCACGATCGTGAGCTTGGCGTCCTTATGCAGGCGGCGTATAAGCTGCGTGATCTCATAGGTCTCCTGATCGCCCATGCCGGCCGTTGGCTCGTCAAGCAGCAGCAGGCGCGGCTTGAGCGCAAGAGCCATCATGATTTCGGTTGCGCGCTGATCGCCGTGGGCAAGCTCGCCGACCAGGCGATGCGCCTTGCCGGCAAGGCTTCCCATGTCGAGCAATTCGGAGACCCGGGCACGGACCACTGCATCGGCACGTTGCGACAGCCACGGCCGCAGGCGAAATCCCGAAGCCACTTCGACCGGTATGCGCAAATTCTCGCGCACGGTGAGTTCGGGAAACACCTCGGTGACCTGAAAGGTGCGGGCGATGCCGCGCCACACCCGGCGCGCCGGCAGCAGACCGGTGACGTCCTCGCCGTCGAAAATGATGCGGCCCGCGGTCGGTTGCAGGAATCCGCTAATCAGGTTGAAGAACGTGGTTTTGCCGGCGCCGTTCGGGCCAATAATAGCGCGCAGCTCGCCGGGATCGACCGTCATCGACACATTGTTGACGGCGATCAGACTGCCGAAACTCCTTGAAACCCCCTCGACCTGCAACAAGCTCATGGCGTCGCTTTCCGCCGAATGATTCCGAGGACGCCGCGCGGAAAGAATAAAACCACCAGCACGAAGAACAGGCCGATAAACGACATCCAGTTCTGCGTCTCGCTCGATACGTAGTCCTGCAGCACGACGAAGATTGCAGCGCCGATGAGCGGACCCCAGAAGCTGCGCATCCCGCCGAGCACCGCCATGATCACGAAATCGCCGGACTGGTCCCAGCGCAGATCGTGCGGATCGGCGAAATTGTTGAGCAGGGCATAAAGCGTGCCGGCGAGGCTGACGAACGTACACGAAATGAGCCACGACAACCAGATGTGGCGGTCAACGGGAATGCCGAGGAAGCGCGCGCGACGCTCGTTCTCGCGAATCGCCAAAAGCGTGCGGCCGAATGGCGAGCGCAGCAGGGCGGCCATGACGGCAACGCTGACGGCGAAGCAGACAAACACTAGATAGTAGAACGCCTTTTCGTTGTGCAGGATGTCGATGGTGGTAAAACCCAAATCGATCGGCTGGCGGCTCCAGCCAGACAGGCCGTCGTCACCGCCGGTGACGTTGTTCCATCGATAGGCGATGAAGTAGAAGACTTGACCGAAGGCGATAGTAACCATCGCGAAATAGATGCCGCGCAGGTGCACGATCAGCAAACCGACGATCGCGGCTGCGGCCGCTGCGGCAAGCACGCCCGCCGCCATGCCGGCAAACGTACTCGGCGTCAGATATTTGATGGTGAGCCCCATGCCATAGACGCCCAGTCCGAAATAGGCGGCATGGCCGAACGAGAGCACGCCGGTATAGCCGAGCAAGAAATTCAGGGACATGGCGGCCAGCGCCATGATCAGGACGCGGCTGCCGAGCTGAGTGTAGCCGCCGACCGCGTCGAGCCAATAGGGCATGGTCAGTAGCAGCAGCCAGATCGCCACGTCCGCGGCGCGCTTGGCGTGAGGTGTCGCCATCAAAAGCGCCCCTCTTCACCCAATAGGCCGCGCGGCCGCACCAGAAGCACGAGACCCATCATGATGTAGATCACCGCCTCGCTCGCCGAGGGAAAGAACACGGTGGTCACACCGGAGGCAACGCCAATGAGAAGGCCGCCCAGGAGCGTGCCCGGCAAGCTGCCGAGGCCGCCGATAATGATGGCGACAAAACTCGGCATGATCAGATCGTTGCCGATTGTGGGCTGCAGCCCCAGCATGCCGGCGGCGAGCACGCCGGCGAGCCCGGCGAGATAGATTCCCAGCCCGAAATTGAGGCTGCGCAGTAGCCGCACGTTAACGCCGAGCACCGAGACCGTCTCGAGATCGAGCGTGCCGGCGCGAATGCGCACGCCGAGCCTCGTGTAGTTCAGGAGCACGAACAGCGCGATCACCGTCACCGTGACCAAAAGCACCATAAACAGCCGGTACCCGGTGAGGAAAAAGAATTCGTCGCTGAGCGGGCTCGATAACCAGGCTGGGATCGAGAATGGCAGAGTCTGCGGGCCCCAAATGAAGCGCGTGCCGTCCTCGAGCATGAACGCCAGGCCGAAGGTCAAGAGTAGGCTATACAGCGGATCGCGGCCATAAAGCCGGCGGATCAAAACGCGCTCGATGATCAGTCCAAAAGCGGCTGTCAGGATCGGAGATAGCACCAACGCGCCCCAGAAGCCGACATAGGGAACCAGCGCGAACGCCAGATAGGCGCCGACCGCCAAAAACCCGCCGTGCGCGAAGTTGATGACGCCCGAAAGATTCAAAATGAGCGATAGGCCAAGCGCCATCAGGGCATAGAACGCCCCGATAATGAGGCCGTTGAAAACATTATAAAGAATAAGCTGAGTCATAAGCGGGCTGGTTTCACGCCGGGCGGGTCGATCAGCCGAACATACAATAGATCGAGATCAGAATGCCGCACACGCCGTGCGACGGTTCACATCATTAGACTTTGTGCTGAAGCGACCACCGGGCGCGGCAATTCCGGCCGCGTCCGGCATTGATCGCGAGCTTCAGGCCGGCCACTTCATCTTGCATCCGGTCTCGGCGACCGGCAGCGCCGCACCGACGCCCTTCACCTCATCGTCGATGGCGAAGAGATCCTCGGGGCCGTCCTTGCCCTGCTCTTGCGCATGGCCCACATAGAGCGTCGGCATGAGCTGGTTGTCGCCTTCGCGGTAGAATGGCTCATTCGGCATCAGCGCGATTTCAGGCGGCAACTTCCAGTTTTGCAGGAACTTCGCCATCTTGGCGGCATCGAGCGACTTGGTGCCATTGGCAGCGTGCGCGCACGTCCAGGCCGAAACGTAGCCGAACCAATGCCGCGCCGTCGGCACTTTGCCGCCGTTGAGCTTGCGGATATCGGCGATGAACTCCTTAATGTGCGGGACGTTAGGCTGGTTCCAGTACCATTCGAACACCCAGGTGCCGATCCGCGCCTCGGGCGGCAGCCCCTCAAGAACCTCCAGCTCCTGCTGGGCGCCAGCGATGTGATATTTTTTGTTGAGGCCGAACTGCACCGCCTGTTTCAACGCATTGACCGCGTCTTGCCCAGCCACCAGGAAAATGATGACTTCGGGGTTCGCCGCCTGCGCCTTGATCAGAAATGACGAAAAGTCGGCGGTGCCGAGCGGCGTCAGCGAGGCACCGACCTCGGTGCCGCCGAACTGTTTGAGCGACGCCTCGAAGCCCTGCTGCAAGGTGTGACCGAAGGCGTAGTCGGGAGTGATGAAGTACCATCGCTTGCCGTACTTATCGAACAGCGTCTTCGACACCGAGTTGGTTTCCATGCGCGTGGTGTTGCAGACGCGGAACACGTTCCAATGGCAATCCGTGCCGGTGACCGCATCGGTGTGGCCGCCGGTAACGATGTGCAGGATGCCGGCCTGATTCGACACCTCGCCGGTTGCCAGTGCCATCGCCGAGTTGACGTTGCCCAGCAGGAAATTGACCTTGTCGCGATCGATCAGCTTATGTGCCTTCTGCACCGCGGTTCCGGTGTCTGTGCTGGTCGAATCCTCGGAGAGGAGCTGAACCTCGCGGCCGAGAATGCCGCCTTTGGCGTTGATCTGGTCGATTGCCAGTTGGCAACCGATCTGCTCGTTCTTGCCGAACTGGGCATAGGTGCCGGTGAACGGATCGTTGAGCCCCATCTTGACCGGCTCCTCACCGAGGGCCTTCACCAGGAACGGGCTCGCGATCTGCATGGCGCCGATCGCAAGACCAGCCTTCAGCAACGTTCGGCGCCGCACAGGGCGGCCAATAAGATACTTGGACATCGTGCTCTCCCTTGGTCGGCGTTGTTTCGCCGCGACTTGCGCTCTTCAATCGCCCTTCAATTCAATCAAACGGAATTCGGCTCTTAAGGCAAACATGGCGAAAGAGAATGAGAACGCGAAGTGCGCCCGGCGCGGAACACACCGCCCGTTTCAACTGTTCCGCCGAGGGCACCTGTCGACGGCGTAAATTGTTCCACACGCGACGCAGTTCGGCGAGGTCCCCGTCCATCGGTGAGACAAAGAGCCGCTCTCCTCGGCGTTTGAGCAGGCGGAGCTGTTCGAGCGCCCGATCGCATCGCCGACCTTACGCTCAATTCAGGCGCCCCTCGCGTCGCCAATCCGCTCCGGGTCATTTTCGACGGAGTCAGCGGTTTTACCTCGTGGCCCACTTCCGCTTCGCCCGGAACGCAGACTTTTGAGGCTGGGCTGGCGACAGGCGGCACGAGGCGGCGTTAAAACACCGACACAACAGGGCTTTCCTACCGTCAGCCGCGCAACTCGGACTGGAGTGCGCTTCCGTCACAGTGAATCGATTGGTGCTCGCGTTTCTCGCTGGAGCATGATCTTTTTCGGAGGCGCGTTTGCATCGCGGATCATGTCCGGATCGTGCTTCAGGAGACGATGGATGAACGAACCGCTTGTTGTGCGGCGTGAGATTCAGATCGAAGCCCCACCCGCCACGGTTTTCGCGTTCCTGACCGATCCGGACAAGATTTTGAGGTGGATGGGCGCTGAGGCCACGACCGAGGCGCAGCCCGGCGGGCTTTATCTGGTCAAAGGGATCGGCACCCCCGCCCACGTGGCGCGCGGCGCGTTTCGGGAGGTCGTGCCGGTACATCGCCTCGCCTACAGCTTCGGTTGGGAGGGACACGAAGAGGTGCCGCCGGGATCAAGCTTGGTCGAAATCGATCTGATCGATCGGGACGGCGGCACTTTGCTGCGCATGACCCATAGCGGTCTGCCGAACGCGGTGCAGTGCGCCTACCATGACCAAGGGTGGGCGCATTACTTCGGCCGGTTGGCTATCGCGACACCGGGCGGAGATCCCGGCTTCGATCGAGGCCCAGCGTCGCACGATGCTTAGCTGATCTTCTCTATTCTTCCGGGTTAGGATCGCCTTTGCGGGTCGTAATCAGGCTGCGCAAGCGTTCGTTGATGTAAAAGCCCCATGCGCCGGCGCATTTGCCGTAGCACTGGATGGTCGGCACCAGGCCGACATGGGTGAAACGCAACTCGGTCTTGCCGTCCTTGTTGGCGATCTCAAGGACGACGTCGGTGCCCTTCCACTCGGTGTTGTCTTCGACGAAGTTGATTTGCGCCCATCCAGCACATGCCAGACGACCTTCTTGCCCGGCACCATTTCCGTGATCTTCGCGCATAAGAGGCGAACCGCCGATATCGCTCGATTGTCGATAACGCCCGCAAAATCAACGCGCCGACCGCCTCACCGGCCGCGGCGAGCAAGTTGAGTGCCTGAACGATGCGGTGCCTTCACTTACTTAAAAACAATTTGGTGGCGTAACACGAAAGGGGCGAGCTTCGCATGGACCGCTTCGGCGACGGCGTCGCGCTCGGGCTCGGGAACGTTGTGAATGGAGACCGTGGCGATGCTGCCGTGACTGCCGTGGGGGCCGACGCTGACGCTGCAGTCAATTCCTTGTTCCGTGAGCGGCAAAAGAATCTTGGTGAGGACTCGAGTGGCGGCATCCCACCGAAGTTGAGGCTTGAACACCTTGCCGACGCCGGTGAGAGGCATCGGATCGATGGAGAAAATCTGCACCGGGACCGCGGCGCGCTCGGGCGTGCGCTCGCGCACCCAGGCTTCGAGTTCGCCCGCCGCAACCGTCGCCCCGGGCTTTAATTGCACATAGCCGACCGGCAATTCCCCCGCATAGGCGTCGGGCTGACCGACGACAGCGGCGAGGCCGACAGCGGGATGCTGAAACAAGATTTCCTCGATCGGGGCGGGATCGATGTTATGGCCGCCGCGGATCACCAGGTCCTTGGCCCGGCCGGTGATCCAAAGAAAACCGTCTTTGTCGAGACGGCCAAGATCGCCGGAATTGACCCAATTGCTGTCAATGAAGGCGCCCTTGTTGTGCACCTCGTTGAGGTAACCGCCGAAGACTCCAGGTCCCGCCATGATCACGACCCCGATTTCGTCGGCCGCGCAGTCGCGCTCGAACTGACCGTTGTCATCGAGCCTGACGACGCGAACACGGGCGTAAGGCACGGGCAGGCCGGCAGAGCCAAGGCGGATGGAGCGATCCGGATAGGCCATGGTGTGTACGCTCGAAGTCTCGGTCATGCCGTAGACCTCGAGAACCTTAAGTCCAAACTGGTCCCGGATCGTCTTGCCAACAGCCACCGGAACTGCCGATCCCCCACCGCCGACGTAGCGCAGGCTCGATAGGTCGGCATCGCCGGGCGGGATCGTAAACGCCGCCGCCAGTACCGTCGGAACGCTCGATAACGTTTCCGGTTTGAAGCGTTCAACGAGGCTCCAAATATTCTTGATGCTGGCGGGATTACGCCATCCGGAGGGCGACAAGACGACCAGGCAGCCGCCGCCCGAGAGCGTCGCCAGAGCTTGAGTCAGCGAGCCGCCGACGTGGAACAGCGGCAGGCCGAACAGCAGATTGGCGCCGGGTCTCGATTTGAACAGCAAATTCATGGCCCAAGCCTGATAGACTTGGTTGGTGTGGGTATGCCGGACCAGCTTCGGTGTGCCGGTGGTGCCGCCGGTGTGGAAGTAGGCCGCAATCTGATCGCCGGAAATCTGCCTGCCGCTGACAAGCCTGTCGGATGGCTGCGCCTTGATGAGATCGCTGAACGAATAGATTGCGTTCGCGGGATCGCCGGGTCCATGGACCTGCACAATCGCCTTGAGGTGTTTCAGCGACCCGCGCACCTGCTCGACCTTTTGCCAGATATCGGTCCCGGGCACGGGGCCGAGGGCGACCAGCACCTTGGTGCGCGCGGCTTCCAGGATTTCGGTGATTTGGTGAGGCTCGAGCAACGGGTTGACGGGATTGGCGATGCCAGCCGCTTCAGCGCCAAAGAGCGCTATGAAAGCCTCGGGCAAGAGCGGAAGCAGAAAGCTCACCACATCGCCGCCGTTAACGCCGAGGGCGTGAAACATATTGGCGGATTGCGTCACGCCCGCGACGAAATCGCGATGGCTGATGACGATCGGTTGGTCTGTTGGATCCGCATTGGCGAGGTACTGGATCGCGGGCGCGTCGGGATTGTGGGCCGCTCCCAGCCTGATGGCATCGTAGGTGCTCTGTGCGGCGATACGGTCCGCGTAGCGAACTTCCTCGAAGGCGCGCAGCTGGGCCTCGGTAGCGAAGCTCGGATATTCGCGGCCAATAATGCGATCGAGCAGATGTGTGCCCGCCATCTCGTGCGTCCCCTCAATCACGCGTTCCCTGCCCTAGCCAGTTCGATAAGACGAAATGAAACAGCTTAGCGCAAGGTCGCTGGAATTGGGACCTTGCCGCGCGACAAGCCGTTCACGGATGCCACGATTTGCCGCCGTCGTCGGCGGCTTGTGCCAGGCTCTTTCCAACAAGTGTGCCCGGGCATAAGCGGTCTGTAACTGCCGCCTTAAGGCCAAGTGGATCGGGCCAAGCGGACCGGTCTATGGTCCGACACAGACAATTGGACCGCGTACTACTTTCTCAGCGTCTGAATGTAAGCTGCAATGTCGTCGGCCGCGGCGCGGCCCAGCGCCATCTGCGGCATCTTTGGGTGTGGTTCGAGTAGGAAGTAAGCGAGCCGTTTGGGATCAAAGTTCGGGTATTGGGCGATCGTAGCGAACGGCGGCGCATCCGCGTTCGCGCTCTGCTGATCAGGCGAAACGACATGGCACGCGGCGCACCACCTTTTGGCGAGGTCACGACCATGCCCCGCGTCCGCACTGAAACAAGTCGCTGTCGAGAGGACCAACGCGATGGCTGCACATGAAGCGATTCTGAAAATCAGCATGATTTACCCTTCTGGCGAGTCATAGCTCGATATTTTCGTTGGTTTTAAAGCAGGCGCGCTTGACCTTAATCAATATCCCCGGCCTCCGCTCCGGCGAAAATTGAATTGTCTGCAAATCGTGCGGGAAGGTCTAACATAACGCGTTCAATTACCTTGATGCACGGGGTCGCTCCCCTGGCCTCGTCTAGCATACTTCGGCCAGCGGAATTTTTGGGAAGGCCCTGTGCCCGTCTCGACGCGCGTCAACAAGCCGGAGACGATGATCCCTCGATCGTTGAGCCAATTTGCACCGCCACTTGCGCGTTAACTTTTGCGCAGAATTCGCACCACTACTTCTTTAAGGACACGATGTAAGCTGCGATATCATCGACCGCCGAGCGGCTCAATGAGAGTTTTGCCATGTTCGGGTGTGGGGCGAGCATGAGGCGTGCAAGGCGATCAGCATTGAAATTCGGTGACTGTGCGATCGTGGCGAAAGGCGGCGCATTTGCCTTAGCGTTTTTCTGATCCGCCGTAACAAGATGGCAAGAACCACACCATCTAATCGCCAAACCGCGGCCGTATTCGGCATCTCCGTAGTGGGCTTCAGTGTCCATTGCCACTGCGGCCGACGTCAGCAGCAAGCATAGCGCTAAAGCGGCTGGGGCAAACTTTAAAGTATCCATCGTTCATTTCCTGGAGGGCTTAAACAGTCGATAACGCCCTTGCTGTTCATAGCGGGTCGGGCTTCGATGGCAAAGGGCGTTTATTTCTTTTAGGTCATCAGCAAACGATCCTCCACAGGCTGAGATTTTTCGAGAGGCTCGATGGGAATTCCGCAGTATTTTTCGGCGACATATGCGCAAGCCCGCCGGAAGTTTCTCGACGCCGCCCGTGCCGGCGGCGCCGCCGTCGAAAGCCACGTCAATCCCAATACCACGGGCGCGAATGGCGAAGACCTTGCCATCGATGTCGCCCGTTTCGGCGACATCGATGCGGATACCCTTTTCATTACCTGCGCGGGCACGCACGGTAACGAGGGCTTTTGCGGCTCCGGTTGCCAAATTGGTTTGATCAAGGAGGGCATCATCAATGACCGGCCCCAATCGGTGGCTGTGCTGCTGGTGCATGCCGTTAATCCTTACGGCTTCTCCCACATCCGCCGCGTGACCGAGGACAATGTGGATCTCAACCGCAATTTCCAGGATTTCGCCAAGCCGCTGCCTGAGAACCTGCGCTACTCGGAAATCCATGATCTGCTGGTGCCGTCCGACTGGGATGGCCCCGGGCGCGCCAAGGCAGACGCCGCGTTGCAGGCTTGGCGCGACGATAACGGCATGTTGGCCTTCCAGGCCGTGGTCGCAGGCGGCCAGTACGCGTTTCCCGAGGGAATGTTTTTCGGCGGCCTGCGGGCGACCTGGTCCAACCGCACTTTCCGCGAAATCGTAAAAAAGCATGGCGCCGGGGCGCAGCGCATCAGCTTGATCGATGTCCACTCCGGCCTCGGGCCGGCGGCCTATGGCGAGCCAATCTCCATCCTCGCACCCAATGCGCCCGGCTTCGAGCGCGCGCGCGTTTGGTGGGGCGACGAGATCACCTCGATTCAGGACGGCACGTCAAAGTCTACCCCCGTCACCGGCGCGCTCATCGGCAGTATCGAGGAGAGCCTCCCCAGTGCCGAGGTTACTGCGATCGCCCTCGAATACGGAACCGTCGAACTGTCCGAGGTGCTCGATGCGATCCGGGGCGACAACTGGCTTTACGCCCGCGGCCTCGAGTTGGGACTCGGCATGGCCTCGGCACTCGCCCGCGACATCAAGAAGAAAGTCCGCGACGCACTCTACGTCGATACCGACGACTGGAAGGAAAAGGTCTACGCCCGCGCTGCCGACTTCACCCTGAAGGCCTATCGCGGCCTGACAAGCTAGATGACATGGCCGCCTGTGGAGCAATGTGCGAGCACCGCACATGCTCGTTTATGTGGTACTCTATTGAACCAATGTCCGCGGTGTAGGGTTGGCGCTCGCCCAAACGCAACCGCACCGCAGCGGGTCCACCTCAAAGAAAATCGGATCGCTGGGCCGATGACCGCAATCGCCGATACCGATCCCGGACAACTTATCCGCTGGCACTATCTCGGTTATGCCGCGGTCGCGCTCGGCGTGATGACGGTGGCGATCGCGAGCCACGATCATTGGTTCCTCAATTTCGTTCATGTCATCTGCGGCGTGCTGTGGACCGGCATCGATCTGTTCATGGGCTTCGTGATCGGGCCGATCCTGCGCAAAGTCGGCCTTTCCGTGCGCCGTGAAATCATCGTCCGGCTGGTACCGCGGACGCTCTTTTTGATGCCGACACTGTCAATCATCACCGGTACGACCGGCTGGTTTCTCGCCAAGGATCTGGGCTTTCTCGATGTTCCCTGGCCGCAATTCGGGTGGGTCGCGGCGGCGCTCACACTGGTTGTTTTGATGACGATCCAGGGCACTGGCTACCTGCTGCCGACCAATTTGTGGGTTTGCCTGCAGTTGCGCCGGTCTGATCCAGACCTAGCCAAGATCAACCGGGTGATGCGCAATTTCTTTTTTGTCGTCGGTGCACAGGGGGTAATGCAGGTCCTGACCATCGTCATCATGGCGCGTTTCGTCACTGGCTTGTAAGTTGGCGCTTACATCGCGGCACGGCACCGAGCGGCCCTAACCATGAATGTAATGCTCAAGTTCATCGATAACGAATTTCTGTTTGGAAATTATACTCTTGAGCAAATCGCCGATGGAGATAATGCCGATCACCTTTTTGCCCTCGAGCACCGGCAGGTGACGCACACGCTCGTCGGTCATCAGGGCCATGCATAGCTCGACCGACTGTTCCGGACGAACATGAATTACGTCTCTCTCCATGATCTCTTTGACCAGCGTGGTAGGTGACGTTTTGCCTTTTAGAAAGACATTCCGCGAATAGTGTCTCTCGGTGATGATGCCGACCAATTGTTCGCCGTCCATCACGACCAGGGAACCGATGTCTTTTTCAGCCATTTTTGCCACGGCATCGAGCACCGTGGCGTCAGGATCGATGGTCCAAACTTTCCGGCTCTTCTGTTCAAGCAGATGTCTTACGGTCATGTCGCGCCCCTTTGCCAGGACTTCGACGCGGCAATATTTTAGGCCCCGCTGGGAGGCGTCTTTTTGATTTAGCTCAATACGGCTAAACGCCGGGGAACGAGTTCTGCAACTTAGCGGGGGTGCGACAGGGCCGCAGAAGGTGGCATCGTTAGATGTTGTGCCGCACGTCCGCAGTTTTGCATTGCACCCATCATGGTGAGCATAGCGGAATTCGGACAGTACGCCCACCACTTATCGCGCGCGATCCCAACCGGCGGACGGTAATGGTCCAGTGAATTAAGGCAGGCACTAGCGCGCATGCTCCGCCACGGCGTATAATTAATTTGGTGACGAATGTTCGATTTAGTCGGACATAGCCGTGCGTAATCAAGCCCCCTGATTAAATCGTAATACGAGAATGGCTTCGCTCTGCGGCCACGTCATAGAGCGAGGCGCTTCCCTACAGGACCATGCCAGAGAAGCACCCAAAGCGACCGCGCGACTTGAACCAATGGGCGAAGCGCATGGTTGATCTAGCGACCGGCGCGCCGATCGCTGAAACGCTGATCGATCGTCCTTGAGCTGCCGCAGAGGGCCTTAATCCAAAGGCCCGGCACGGCGCCAGGGATCGAATTGCATCAGACGGCGTACATTCGCACCCACGACGTGCCCCGGCGGCTCACCATGACCGCTGATAATAGCTCTGGCCGCTGCGCTGGCGCGCCGAGGCGTATTGGGAGTCCGAATTGCCCCATTGCAAGAAGCCGAAGAAGCCGCCGCTGTCTTGCCGGCGCAGATCATCTGAGGGCCGGCGCATCGCGAGACCCCCCTGCGGCTGGTTGTTGAGCACCACGACGAACTCGGTGCGATAGTTGGTCTCGCGGTTCAGCGGCTCGTCCGAGATGACGATCGAAGATCGCGGCGAGGCAGTCGGCCCGATGCGGTCGAGTACGTCTTTCGGGAAAGTGATGCGATCGAGCGCAGCCTTGGCCTCGTCGCCGTTGTCGATCGTGACCGCGGTCCAGCGCAGGCCGCCGTCGGTCCGCGCTACCGCCGTGATGATGTGCGTGCCGAGCGGCTGGTCGGGATTGCGGATCGTCACCGGGACATCGTAGCCCGGCTCGATGCCGCGCCGGACATAAATCCGTTGCGTCTTACGGCTGATGAAGATCGAGACCGGCTCGAGCGCGAGTTTGGCGTCGTGCGCCACCCTCGCGGTGTCGGCTCGCTTGGCCTCGGCCGCCTTGGCGGCGTTCTGCGCAGCAGCGGCCGCGTCGAGTTTCGACTTGGCGTCGGCCTTGGCGGTGTCGAGCTGTGTGGAAAGCTCCGTGGCCTTGGCGGCGGCCTTCTGCTGGAAGTCCTCAGCTTTAGCTTGGTTCGCATTGGCGGCTGCGACTAGCTTGTCGGCGGCCGCGAGCTCGGCGTCGGCGCGGGTCTTGACCAATTCCAGCTTGTGTAGCGCTGCCGTGAGCGGCGCCGCCGCGCGCGCTGCGGCGGCGGGGTCCTGCGCCGCCGCGTCCGCGTCGAGCTTCGACGTGAGGTCGGCCTTGGCAGTATCGAGCTGCACCGCCAGCTCCGCGGCCCTGGCGGCAGCCTTCTGCCTGCGGTCCTCGACCTTGGCCTGGTTCGCCCGGGCGGCGGCGAGCACCCTCTGGGCGACCGCGAGCTCGGCGGCTGCACGGGTCTTGAGCCATTCCAGTTTGCGCAGCGACGCAGCGAGCGGCGCCGTCGCGCGCGTTGCGGCGGCGGCGGCCTTCTTTGCCTCGTCGGCGGTCTTGGCAGCCTCCGCCGCTTGGGCGGCGAGCGTTTCGGCGCGCCCAGGCGCAGCCGCGATCGCCGCCGCGTTCGGCACGAACAGCGCCGGATCGGAAAACTCCACCGGCTCCGGGTCGTTCGGTGCGATGATCACGCGCATGCCGAGCCGCGTCTTGTCGAACAAGTTCTCGGCGAAGCCATAGGGCATCCGCACGCAGCCGTGCGAGGCCGGATGCCCCGGCAGCGGCCCGCCGTGCAACGCGATGCCCGACCAGGTGATGCGCTGCATGTTCGGCATCGAGGCATCGTCATAAAGATTCGAGTGGTGGTCCTTGTCCTTCTCGACGACGCTGAAGACGCCGGCCGGGGTCTCCCGCCCGGTCGTTCCGCTCGATACCGGCGCGCGCAGGAACCAGCCGTCAGCGTCGTAGATGGTCACGTGCTGGCTCTTGATCGACACGATCGCCATGATCGGCTCGCCTGCCTCGCGCGGAGCCGTCTCCTGGGTCGGGGGCGCGGGAGGTGCCTGCTTCGCCGCCGCGTCGGCGGGCGGCGCCGCGGTCAGCGCCGTCAGCGCCGTCAGCGCGGCCGTGACTGCAAAAGTCACGATGGCGGGAGCCGCCCATCGCTGGATTGCAACGGTGGATCGTAATCGATTTGTCATATCTGCTCCGATTCCAATTTCCCCCGCGGGGCCTCTGCCAGATGGGAATCCGGCGCGACGAACGACTGGGAACGGACGGATGGTTCCCGTTTTATGCCTTGCGGTCAATAAACGACCTTTGCGAGGGCTGCCAGCCGTATTCGACGCGCAGGCCCAGGTTTTCCGGCGAGCGTATCTTCGGTGCCACCGCTGAACAGGGCGCTTCATTCCCAACGACTGGAGTAAAAAGTTGTTGAGATCGAACGAGTTTCGGTGGCGGCGCCAATCTCGGAGACTAGGAGCCCGGTGCCGTCAGCAGCTGAGGTGTGAAGAGGAAGCTGTTGCAATAGCCCGGCGCCTCCCAAAAGCACCCCTGCCCTTGCCGCTGGTGGATGCGCGGATCGAATTCCGCGGCCAGCCGCAGCGCCGACTGGTCGAAGAAATAGCCGCTATAATTCTGCGCGGCCATGAAGGCGATCACCGCCGCCACGGTGCCGCCGGCTTTGTGCCGATCCTCCAACTCGCAAAGGATGCTCGGCCGGTGCGCAGCGATGATGCCGGCGGCGCCTTTGAGGACGGCAAGCTCATGACCCTCGGCATCGATCTTGATGGCGCCGATGTGCGCCTGCTGACCGTGGAAATATTCGTCCAGCGACACGGTCGGAACGTCGATGACCCGGCACCGTTCGCGCTCGGCCAGCGCCGGCTCGAATGAGGCGCCGTGCGAGTGGGTGCCGCTGTCGATGACGGCAAGTGCGGCCGTGCCGCGGCGGTCGGAAACGCCCACGGCCTCGACCACCACATTATCCAGGCGCGCCGCCTGGCAGGCATCGCGCAAATAGCCCGCGAGATACGGCTGCGGCTCGAACGCCACCACGCGCCCCTTCGGCACAGCGCGGCTCAGCGACCAGACGAAGCTTCCCTTATGCGCCCCGACATCGACGGCGACGTCGGCGGGCGACAGAGCGGCCAGCAGCGCGGCGAGTTCCGCGCGATGGTCGAGGAAGCGCGTCTTCAGGCCACGGTGAACGAAACGCCATTTGGTCGCCAGCGGCATCGCCAACCAGTATCAGCGGATCGGGGGGAGATGGGCTGCCATTGCATACTGAAACCGGCCATCGGCGCAACCCGGCGCGGCAGACGCGATTTTCCCGGTGAATGACGTGCCGCCCGCACTGGCGAAGCCCTCGCGTTCTCACTATGTTCGGGCATGCGTCCTGACGGCATGTCGCGGATTTCCACCGCTCATTCCCGCGAAGGCGGGAATCCAGATTGCCCCCGGGACGAATTCGCTAATCTCTGGGTCCCCGCCTTCGCGGGGACGAGCGGATGCGGAATGAACGACCTGTTCGACAGCTCGGACAAAACTCCCGGCCGCCAAAATGGCCGCATGAAAAACGGCAGCGCCAAAGATGCGCGCGACGGCCGCACGCTTTCGATCCGCGGCGCTCGCGAGCACAACCTCAAAAACGTCGATCTCGACCTGCCGCGCGACAGGCTCGTGGTGTTCACCGGGCTATCCGGCTCCGGCAAATCCTCCCTCGCCTTCGACACGATCTATGCCGAGGGCCAGCGCCGCTATGTCGAGAGCCTGTCGGCTTACGCCCGGCAATTCCTGGAGATGATGCAGAAGCCGGACGTCGACCAGATCGACGGCCTGTCGCCGGCCATCTCCATCGAGCAGAAGACCACTTCGCGCAATCCGCGCTCGACCGTCGGCACCGTCACCGAGATTCACGATTACATGCGGCTGCTGTGGGCGCGCGTCGGCGTCCCCTACTCGCCGGCCACAGGGCTGCCGATCGAGAGCCAGACCGTCTCGCAGATGGTCGACCGCATCATGACGCTGCCGGAAGGCACCCGGCTTTATCTGCTGGCGCCGGTGGTGCGTGGGCGCAAGGGCGAGTACCGCAAGGAGCTCGCCGAGTTCATGAAAAAGGGCTACCAGCGCGTCAAGGTCGACGGCGCCTTCTACGAGATCGCCGACGTGCCGGCTTTGGACAAGAAATTCACCCACGACATCGACGTCGTGGTGGATCGGCTGGTGGTACGGCCCGACATCGCCCCGCGGCTTGCGGATTCGCTCGAGCAGGCGCTCAAGCTCGCGGATGGACTGGCGGTCGCCGAGCTAGCGGACCCTCTCCCCGGGGCGCAGGGCGCCCCGAACCCTCCCCCGCAAGCGGGGGAGGAAGTTGCGCGGTCTTCACCTCCCCCTGAAAGGGGGAGGACGAACGCGAAGCGTTCGGGAGAGGGCCAGAGCGCGGGTGAAGGAAAGAAAGAAACAAAACTTGCCGCCGCCGCCGCGTCCGATGCGCGGCGCATCGTCTTCTCGGAGAAATTCGCCTGCCCGGTGTCCGGCTTCACCATTCCGGAGATCGAGCCGCGGCTGTTCTCGTTCAACAACCCGTTCGGCGCCTGCCCGAAATGCGGCGGGCTCGGCGTCGAGCAGCATATCGACCCGGACCTGGTCATCCCCGACAAGGAACGCACCTTGCGCAAGGGCGCGATCGCGCCGTGGGCCAAATCAAGCTCGCCGTATTACACGCAGACGCTGGCCGCGCTCGGCAAGCATTACAAGTTCATCCTCGACACCAAATGGAAGGACCTGCCGAAGAAGACCCAGGAAGCGATCCTCTACGGCTCCGGCGACGACGAGATCCGCTTCGCCTATGACGACGGCATGCGCTCCTACGAAACCAAGCGCCCGTTCGAAGGCGTCATCACCAATCTCGAGCGGCGCTACAAGGAGACCGACAGCGACTGGGCGCGCGAGGAGATCGCCCGCTTTTTCACCGACGTGCCGTGCGCCGCCTGCCACGGCTATCGGCTCAAGCCCGAGGCTTTGTGCGTCAAGATCGCCGACAAGCATATCGGCGAAATCTCCAACCTCTCGGTCAAGGCCGCGGCCGCCTGGTTCGCCGAGCTGCCGGAAAAACTCAACGCCAAGCAGAACGAGATCGCCGGGCGTATCCTGAAAGAGATCCGCGCGCGGCTGAAATTCCTGGTCGATGTCGGGCTCGATTATCTCACGCTCGCCCGCGCCTCCGGCACGCTGTCCGGCGGCGAGAGCCAGCGCATCCGGCTCGCCTCGCAGATCGGCTCCGGCCTGACCGGCGTGCTCTACGTGCTCGACGAGCCGTCGATCGGGCTGCATCAGCGCGACAACGCCCGCCTCCTGGATACGCTCAAGCGGCTCCGCGACCTCGGCAACACCGTGATCGTGGTCGAGCACGACGAGGACGCCATCCGTATCGCCGACTATGTGGTCGATGTCGGCCCCGGCGCCGGCGTCCATGGCGGCGAGATCGTCGCGCAGGGCACGCCGATGGACATCATGTCCAATCCGAAATCGCTCACCGGCCAGTATCTCACGGGCGCGCGCGAGATCGCCATCCCCGAGCGGCGGCCGATGAATCCGTCGCGCACGCTCAAGCTGATCGGCGCCCGCGGCAACAATCTGAAAAACGTCACCGCCGAAATCCCATTCGGCCTCTTCACCTGCATCACCGGCGTGTCCGGCGGCGGCAAGTCGACGCTGCTGGTCGACACGCTCTACAAGGCACTGGCGCGGCGGCTCAATGGCGCCAGCGAAGCGCCCGCCCCGTTCGACCGCATCGAAGGCATCGAGCATCTCGACAAGGTCATCGACATCGACCAGTCGCCGATCGGCCGCACGCCGCGCTCCAACCCGGCGACCTATACCGGCGCCTTCACGCCGATCCGCGAATGGTTCGCCGGCCTGCCCGAGAGCAAGGCGCGCGGCTACGAGCCCGGCCGCTTCTCGTTCAACGTCAAGGGCGGGCGCTGCGAGGCCTGCCAGGGCGACGGCGTCATCAAGATCGAGATGCACTTTCTGCCCGACGTCTATGTCACCTGCGACGTCTGCAAGGGGAAGCGCTACAACCGCGAGACCCTGGAGGTGCTGTTCAAGGGCAAATCGATCGCCGACGTGCTCGACATGACGGTCGAGGAGGCGCTGGAATTCTTCAAGGCGGTGCCGCGGGTGCGCGACATCCTCAATCTGCTGCACCGCGTCGGGTTGGATTACATTCACGTCGGCCAGCAGGCGACGACGCTCTCGGGCGGCGAGGCGCAACGCGTAAAACTCGCCAAGGAATTATCCAAGCGCGCCACCGGCCGCACGCTCTATATTTTGGATGAGCCGACCACCGGCTTGCATTTCCACGACGTGGCGAAACTCCTCGAAGTGCTGCACGAGCTGGTCGAGGCCGGCAACACCGTGGTCGTCATCGAGCACAATCTGGAAGTCTTGAAGACCGCCGACTGGATCATCGACCTCGGCCCCGAAGGCGGCGACGGCGGCGGCGAAATCGTCGCCGCCGGCACGCCCGAGGACATCGTGCGCGAGAAGCGCAGTTATACCGGAGCGTTTCTCAAGCCGGTGCTGGCGCGCGGGGCGGATAGCGCGGGAGGGCGAAGGCGGAAGCGGATTGAGGCGGCGGAGTAATTGCCTCCTGCCAGGTCACCAGTTGTTTTCCTCATCGCTCAAATGCTATCAATTAGTCGATAAACCCTGGGTTGCGCGATGCCGCTAATCACGTTCTGGAAATCTAATCCAAAGGAAATCGGTAATTCCTCGATCGAGCAGATCGTGACGATCGCGGGTGACGGCAATCTAAAGGACGGCGGTTCCTGCTCAAGCGAATTTCGCGAATATCTTACAGAGGCCGATCCTGCGAAGCTCGCTGCCTATATTGGGCATTGTTTGTCATCCGGTTTTCCGAAAAGCGGTTTTGTCTTCCAGGACCTCGTAAATGAATTGGGCCGAAGGTTGGACTACAAGGTATCAAATGGTCGATATCAGGGGACCGCAAACGCGATTGGCTTTGATGGGATTTGGATTTCTCCGGAAGGTCATACAATTATTGCAGAGGTAAAGACAACCGACGCGTACCGCATTCAACTCGATACAATCGCGGGATACCGGCAAAAACTTCTTGGCACCAACGAGATTACGAATCCTTCGTCCATTCTGATTATTGTTGGACGACAAGACACCGGAGAGCTTGAGGCACAAATTCGTGGGTCCAGGCACGCTTGGGATATCCGATTGATTAGTGCTGACGCCCTCGTAAAGTTGGTAACCCTGAAGTTGAACTCCGACGACCCAGAAACTGGGCGAAAAATCCGGAGTCTGCTGACGCCAATGGAATTCACGCGACTAGACGGTCTTGTGGACGTGATGTTTGCAACTGTAGCGGATGTTGATAATACGATAATTGATACGCCGGGAGAGAAGATTGATACTATCGCGCCAGCGGATCAAGCGGACATTGTGGTTGCTCCGAGCGGGTGGGAATTTACGGATGCTGCCGTACTAGACCAAAAAAGAAGCGAGCTAGTGCATTGATTATGTCGCTCCTAAGATTGGGGCTAAGCTTATTAAGAGAAGCCGCGCGTTATTTTGGGATGCGAGCCATGAAAAGCGCGTGGCGTGCTCGATTTCGAAACGATATACGAAGGGATCCTACCCCTACTGGTATGCATATCATCCTGAGTGGAACGAATTCTTGCATGAGGGCACAAATTCTTACTTCGTCTTAGGTTGTATGGATTTGGATGTCGCATTTGCCATTCCCCTTGCGGTGGTCACAAAAAATCTCAATGCGCTTAATACGACCACCACCAGCAAGAAGACCTACTGGCACGTACACGTGGTGGAAACTGATAGCGGCGGTTACGCCTTGCTTCTCCCGCACGAGGACACGCAACTACCTCTGGATCAATTCCAAATCCCAATTGGGCAGCCAGCGTAGCCCGGCTTGAGCAAAGCGAAAGCCGGGAACAACTTTGCGGATCGTCCCCGGATTTCGCTCCGCCCAATCCGGGCCATCGCTCATTGAGCGATATTCGGGGTTATTTCGAGAGATCCGCGCTCTCCAAGTCCTTGGCCAAGAACTCTTCCGCCCGCTGCCACGCGTAGGCGTTGTCGCCGCGAAACGTCAGCAGACGGTCGTAGACGGGCGCGTCGCGCTCCACGTCGACGACCACCACCTTTGCCCATTGAACGAGCGTGCTTTCCTTGTGGATGCCGCCAAACAGCACGAGCTTGGCGCCGGCGCGGCGCGCTTGTGGGATCAGATCGGATAGATTGGCGCTGCGGGCCGCGCAGGGCTGTCCGTCGCAGAGCAGCGGGACCACGCGGAACTTGGCGCTCTGCCCGAGGTCGGCGCGCAGCGCGCCCATGAGGGTCGCGATCAGGGCCTTATGCGTCTCCGTTTGGTCCCTCACCTCGCCCGAGGTGTCGACATAATCGAAATCGGCGACGACGATCGGGACCGGCTCGACTGCCCGGCTTGCCGAGCCGCCAATCAGGGCTGCAAGCAGCAGGCCTGCGATGCCCAGGCCGGCGGCCATTGTGTGCGCGGGGGCGGAGGTCTTCCCGCGCGCCGGCGTATCTTGGGACATTCCTTGGATCAGGCGGCGTTCTCTTCCGCCCACGGATGTTCTGCGCATGACTGCCTTCTGGCGTGAACGCCGTGAGGAGGTACCCGTTCCTTAGCAAGCGTAGCCCGGCTTGAGCAAAGCGAAAGCCGGGAACAGCTTTGCGGATCGATCCCGGATTTCGCTCCGCTCAATCCGGGCTACGGGCTCATCACGTCGTATCGCCCTTGGCCCCGCCGATCAGATCGATCACCTTGCCGCCGTCATTGAGCTTGAGCGCGAGATGCGTGATCGACCAGACGCCGTCTCTCTTGATCGCCTCGACAAAGACGACGCCGGCGGCCTTCGGGCCGGTCGCCGAGAAATTCAGCGCCGCTCTGCCGGACGCGCCATTGATGGAGACTTGGCCGAACGGCGTGCCGGTCGAGATCGGGCTGCCGAGCATGCTCTTCGCGAGAGGGCTCGCCTCAAGCTTGGCGACGGCCATCTGGTAGGCTTCGGAATGTTTGAGGATCTGGAACACGCCGACAAAGATTCCGCCGCCCAGCACCAGCGCGCCAATCCAGACAGCGACACCCGCAATCGCCCACCGGCGCTGCACGCGCTTGAAATGCTCGATGCTGTCCCAGCGGCTGTTGCGCCAGGCCCAGGCGCTGCCCTTGGCGCCCAACACGAAAATCATGATCAGGCCGACGACCGGAATAAGCGTGAGCAGCGCGATGTAGGTCTGGTTGCCGATGCCCCAGATCCAGTTGAGCAGGAACGCGCCCCAATTCCAGCGGTTGATCTCCGCGGGGATGGTCTGCTGATCGAGACGAGGCGGTGTGTCGCTCATGAGGGCGTCACCACCGGGTTTCACCGGTGGTCCATGCGGGCGGGACGTCAGTATGGATTGCCGGATCAAGTCCGGCAATGACGAGAACGCGGAGCGTTAGTGAAGTGCCGCGCACATCAGGCGCTGATGATCCGCTCGGCGAGCGGCAGCTTCCGCGCCCGGCACGGCGCGCTGGTCGTCTTTGATGTCGCGCACGACGAAACGCCCGGGTGTGTCGCGTTCGGCCGCGCCAGGTGCGGAACCGTCATGACGGCGACGACAAAGATGGCGATCGCGACAACGGTCGCCACGACGCCGGAAAGGGCCATGTTGGAGGTTTCGAGCTGCGCAATTCGCGTCGTCAGGCGGTCGACTGAAACCGTTGCTTCCAGGGACATGATGGGCCTCCTCGCTTGCCTGTTGGTCGCGCGGCAAGCGGCGGAGGTTCATGCGACGACGTAGGGTTGGCTGAGCCGCAGCCTGCCCAACCGTCATTGCGAGCGAAGCGAAGCAATCCAGGGAAGCGCGCAGGTTCTGGATTGCTTCGTCGCTGCGCTCCTCGCAATGACGCGGATGCGCTGGGGACGGCGCGGAGCTTGTCATCGGGCCGGCCACTTCGGGCCGGACCCGTTGGCGCCTTTGCCCGCCCCACGGGCGCCGACGAAATCTTAATTAAGCCGGTCTACATTCTTTGGCCGCGCCGGCGTCACGCCAACGAAAATCCCGCCAAAGGACCAAGCCATGTCGATCCTCGTCCGCCTCGCCGCCAACTGGCAAAAAGCCCTTCCGCTCCTCAGCGTCCTTGGCATCGCCGCCTGGATCGCGCTGTTCCGGCACGATCCGACCAGCGAGCGCGCGCTGTTCGCGGCTTTGCTGGTGATCTATTTCGTCCATCAGATCGAGGAGCATCTGTGGCCGGGCGGGTTTCGCCAGTTCACCGACGCGCACATCTTCCACAGCGGCGACGACAACTGGCCGGTCAATATCGACGGCGTTGCTTTGGTCAACACCGTCTATGTCTGGCTGCCGATCGGGCTTGTCGTGGCGTTCCCGCAGGCGCTGCGCTGGGTGGCGCTGGCCTGGGTCGGGCTCACGCTGATCAACGGCATCATCCATATCGCCAGCACGCTCCGGCTGCGCATCTATAATCCCGGGCTGGTCACCGCGATCGTGCTGTTCCTGCCCTTCACCATCTATGTGTTGGTGCTGGAAGTCGAGCGCGGCGCGCTATCCGGCGCCGAGGTCGGCCTGATCGCACTGCTCGGCATTGTGTTGCATCTGCCGGTGGCGGCGCTGTTTGCGGTGCCGTTCGTGCTGCGGCGTCGCCGCCTCGCCTCGACCTGACGCGCTGGGCGTTCATCGCCAGCGTGCAGGTGTATATCGACGGCGCGCGAAGCCGGCAACCGTAGGGTGGGCTGAGCGACAGCAAAGCCCACGCGGACTTTTCAGCGCGAACGCGTGGGCACGGCGCTTCGCGCCTTTGCCCGCCCTACGATATACTCAAGAAGTCCGCGACCGATTTGAACCTCCTATCGCTCGACCGCGACCTATCGGGCAAGTCCTGCCTGCGGCGATCGCGGGAGCAACGCCATGACCTTGCACGAGCTCAACACCGAGATCGAGATTCTGCGGCTGCAGCAGATCGATCAGCAAAAGCATTGGCGCCGCTGGGGCCTTGCCAGCAACGTCGTCGCCATTGCGCTGTGTATTGCCGTGTTGATCAGAATGGCCATGACCGGCGGCAATCCGCCTCCGCTCATGATCTTCATCGTGCTGACGTACGTCTTTCTCGGACTGGCGTTCACGACCGCCGGACGGTCGCGCTGGGACATTCTGTGGTTGCCGCACCGGAGCCGCGGGCACGAGCGCTAAGGAAATTCAGCGCAGCACCGGCTTCGGCAGCCGCATCAAAAAATTTCGTCCCGCTTCCATTGACAAGCGTCACTGGCATGGTTACCTGCCTATTCACCTCGCTCACCTTAAGGGCGTCTGTCCGGCCGGCATGCCGAAGAGGCGGAGCGAGTGCGGTGCCCGCGCGCGGATGAATGCGATCCGCTCCCGGGCGGCCCTGGGGCACCGGTCGACCGGCACAAAGACCGGTCTGCGCGGAGCGCGCTTAACCGACGCTAGGATGTAAGCGGGCAAAACACCCGCGAGCTCGAGATGTCGGGAAACCCGGTTCTGGGGCTGAGCCAAGGCTGGATGCGTTCGGCCTGGCGAGTGCCGCGGTGAAGCGCCGGAAGGCGGGCGCATCTGATCAGGATGCGCAGCCGCGCGAGCGGCAATTGGTAGGACAATGCGCCTTTCGGCGCTTCGCCTCCCTTTTGTTGCCGGGGGCGAGACTTTCTTGCCGGAAGCGAGTCGATTTTTTGTGATGGCGTCGTGATGGTGGGCATAGCTCGGGCGCGTGAGTGCGTCGCGAGAACGCTATTATTTATCCGCCCCCGCGAAGCGGGGGAGGGGGACCACGCGAAGCGTGGTGGAGGGGGCCTCTGAGCCGACGATTATGAGGGCGCCAAGGAAAACCATTGATCACGGCCAGCGGTTGCGCCGCAAGCTTTCGGCGCCGGAAGCCATGTTGTGGAGCCGATTGCGCAAGCGCGAGCCAGGGAAGCCAGTGTTCGGCGTCAGCATCCGATCGGTCGTATGTGCTCGACTTTTACTGTGCGAAGGCGCGGCTGGCGATCGAATTGGACGGTGCCGGCCATGACATGGGCGATCGTCCGCAACGCGATCTGCGACGGACGGCGTGGCTGGAGGCTCGCGGCGTAACCGTGATGCGCATTCCTGCAAAAGACTTGACGCGCAGCGTTGACGAGGCGGCCGATGCGATCGTTCGCATGGCGGTGGATTCGCTGTGAGGCCGAGCACCCCCTCCACCGCGCTACCGCGCGGTCCCCCTCCCCCGCTTCGCGGGGGCGGATTAAGTCTCGCGTCGCGAGAACGTTGCATTTTCAGTTCTCGCCGCACGCGGGGAGAAGGAGAGCGCTGGTTCCCGCCGCCCCGCCGAATGTTTGAACCTTTTCCACGCCACGTCGACCTAAGCAAAGCGGGCCTTCGGCCCACGCGCGGGCGGGAATGCGTTTCGGCGTGATGTCTGTCATATTGTAAGGCTCGACCAGAGTGACAGTGGCGAAGGCCAACAGGTTCGATGGTGGTGGTTTTTGAAAACGCGGGAGAGCCAAATGCGCCGCCAGACACCAACAGCTGCAGCAAAGCGCGCGGCCCCTGCCCTTCGCCGCCTGATGCTGGCCCTGCTCGGATCCGCGGCACTCGCGGCCTTGTGCCTGCCGGCCGCGGCGCAGGACGGCGGCGGTAAATTCCTCGACGCCAAATACTGCACCGACACACTCAACCTCAATCCCGGATCGGACTATGACGGCGGCTCCTGCCAGCTGTGGCGGCTCGTGCCGGACGCCGCCGGCTGGTCGCGGCTGCAGCTCAAGCGCAATGGCAAATATCTCGACGCCAGGAAATGCACCGACCAGCTGCAGATGAATCCGGGCTCCAATTTTGACAACGGCTCTTGCCAATTGTGGAAGTTCGTCCCGGACGCCGACGGCTGGTCCCGGGTGATGCTCAAGCGCAACGGCAAATTCCTGGACGCCGATCATTGCAGCGACGACGTCCACATCACCGACGTATCGACCGCGGAAGGCGGGGCCTGTCAGCTGTGGCGGCTCGTCCCGGTCGAGGGCAGCGACGGCTGGTCACGGCTGCAGATCAAATATGTCGGCTCTGGCGCCCCGACCGCCGCCGAGGGTGGCGACGAATACACCGCCGACGGCGATAGCTACGGCTGGTTCGACGACGGCTGGAACGGCCCCGGCTGGTACATCATCGGCTTCGAATTCCGCCGCGGCTTCGGCTTCGGCGGCCACGAAGGCTGGCACGGCTGGCATCACCACGGCAGCCACGCCCACGGCGGCCATCATGGCGGCGAACATCACGGCGAGCACCATGACGAGCATCATGGTGGAGGTGACCATCATGGCGGCGGCAATCATCACGACCACCACGGCGGCGGCTTTGGCCATCACGCGGCAGCCGTCCATCACTTCGGCGGCGGCGGCGGACATCACGGCGGCGGTGGTGGCGGTGGTCATCACGGCGGTGGCGGCGGGCATGGCGGAGGCGGACACGGTGGCGGCGGGCATGGCGGCGGCCGGCGCTCCGACATCAGGCTGAAGCACGATATCGTCATGCTCGGCCGGCTCGATAACGGCCTCGGTCTTTACCGGTTCAGCTATAACGGCAGTAACAAGGCCTATGTCGGCGTGATGGCGCAGGAAGTCCAAGCCGTGATGCCGCAGGCCGTGGTCCGCGGCGGCGACGGCTATCTGCGGGTTTATTACGAGCGGCTGGGTTTGCGGATGCAAAGCTGGAACGAGTGGGTCGCCGGAGGCCGCAAGATTCCGAGCACCCTTGCGCACTGATACCGCACCGATCATGGAGATGAGGTCGTGAGCCACCTGCGTTTTGTCATACCGCTCGCCATTGTCGGCGCCGCACTCGCGATCGCGCCGGCGCTGGCGCAGACCAAGGCGCCCGCTTCCGAGCAGCAAAATGCAGCGAGTGCGCCGAGCGAAGCGTCCCTTGCCGTGGGTTCGTTGCAGATCGGCTCGCTCGCCAGTCTCGAAGTCGCGGGCTTCGACATCAATGTCGCGGCGAACAGCGTCGTCTACTCCTACTACTTCAAAAATAACGCCAGCGCCGAGGTCACGGTTGCGGCCTCATTGACCCTGCCCGAGCTCAGCGCCAGCACCGACGGTACCGAGACCTGGGCGCTTTCCAAGAACGACCCGGAAAATTTCGTCGAGCTGACCATCACCGCCGGCGGCGCGCCGGTGACAACCAAGGCCGAGGTGCACGCCTACGCGCTTGGCATCGATCGCCAGCCCGAGATCAAGGCCGAGCATTTGCCGCTGATCCCGTTCGGCGCAGAAGCCGACAAGGCGCTGGCTGGGCTATCGCCGGAGGCCGCCGATCGCCTGTCCGCCCTCGGCGTTGTCTCGCCGCGCGATCCGGCGCAGCCGAAGGCGCAGTTGACGCCGGACTGGACGGTCCATGTCGTGCGCAGCTGGCGCCTGGCCCTGCCCGCCGCCAAGACCACGCCGGTCGTGGTCAAATTCGTGCCGGTCGTCGCGCACTATCGCCTGACGAAGGGCGACGAGGACGATCTCAACGGCGTCAAGGATGAGCTCTGTCTCAAGCCGCCCGTGCTGAGCACGTTGCTGTCGCGGCTGAAAGGCAACGGCGCCTGGAACGTGACCGACATCTCGCTCACCGACGACGCGCCGGCCCGCTGGCTCAACGGCCCGGCGGCAACGCTGTCCGTGCAGAAGCCGAAGCCTGACGCGGTCGTCGCGTTTTGCGGCATCGACGAAAAGACCGCCGGCAAGCCGACCGTCCTCGGCGTCGCGCCCGATGAGAACGAAGGCATCCGCGTCGTCATTTTCGAGCCGACGAAGTAGGCTTCCGCGAGATACCGTCCAGTTCCTCGAGCCGGGCCGCCAGTTGATTGAGTTGCCACTTGCGCGCCAGCGCGGCCGCTTTGGCCCAGGTCGGGGTCTGGTCGGTCAAGCGCGGCACTGGCGCCTCGCGGTTCATGGTGGCGATCGAGCGATAGAGCCGCAGTTCGTCAGCTTGCGCCGCGAACCGGCCGGCCTTGAGGAGCGCAGCGAGGCCGCCGTATTTACGGATCAGCGCCGCGGCGCCGCTCGCCCCGACGCCGGGCGCGCCGGGCAATTTGTCGGACGGATCGCCGCGCAGCGCGATGAAGTCCGGTACTTGCGCAGGCTCGACGCCGTAGCGAGCGCGGACCTCGGCCGGACCGATGCGCTCCACGCCGCCGCCGCGGATCGGGTAGAGGATGGTCGTCTTCGCCGAGGCGAGTTGAAAAGTATCTCGGTCGCCGCTGGCGACCAGCACCGTACCGCCGCGCCGCTCCTCGGCGGCGGCCGCCGCGGCAAGAAAATCGTCGGCCTCGTAGCCCGCGCGCTTGGCGTTGGCGAAGCCGCAGGCGGCGACAAAGTCAGGGATCACCGCAAGCTGCTCCAAGACGTCGTCGTCGAATTCCCGGCCGCTCTGATAAGCCGGGAAGGCTTCGTGACGATACGTCGCTTTCTCGTAGGTGTCCCAGCCGACCAGCACGGCGCGCGGCAGTTCGTCCCGATAGAGCCGCAGCAAGAGGTTGGCAAAGCCGAGAATGGCGCCGGCCGGCTTATCGCCCTTGCGGCGAATGGTCTTCGGCAGCGCGTGATAGGCGCGGTGCGCGAAGGAATCGCCGTCGATGATCAACAGCGGCCGGCGGTCTTGTGGCGTCGCCGAAGACTTTGGTGGCCGCCCAGGACCCGAGCCTTGTGTTGGCGCGGCGCGTGTCGTCCGCTCATTCGCGCCTACGCGGGAATCCAGACTAGGTCTCCGCCTTCGCGGGGACGAGCGGGAGGAATCCCGCAACTCGATCCAGACCGGCGCATGATCGCTGGCGTTCTCCTTGCCGCGGACCGCGCGATCGACGCCGGCGGCGACGAGCCGCTTGGCCGCCTCTTCGCTCAGCAAGAGATGATCGATGCGCAGCCCCGCGTCGCGCGGCCAGCGATTGCGCAGGTAGCTCCAATAAGTATAAGCGGGCTCGTTCGGATGCAGATCGCGCATGGCATCGCGCCAGCCTTGGCCGAGCAGGCCGGAAAAGCGCGCCCGGCTTTCCGGCTGCAGCAGTGCGTCCTTGTCGTAGGATTTGGTCGGGTAAATATCGCGATCGGTCGGGATGACGTTGAAGTCGCCGGCGAGCACGACCGGCACGCCGGCGCCGAACAGATCCGCGGCGTGCGCCGCAAGCCGATCCATCCAGGCGAGCTTGTAGGCAAATTTCGGGCCTGGCTGCGGGTTGCCGTTGGGCGCATAGAGCGACGTGATCAGCACGCCGTTCACCGCCGCCTCGATGTAACGCGCCTGCGTGTCGGCGGCATCGCCGGGCAGTTCGTTGCGGGTAACGATCGGATCAGAGCCGCGCGCCAGAATGGCGACGCCGTTCCACGATTTCTGACCACGCCAGACCGCGCCATAGCCGGCCTTGGCGATCGCGGCTTGCGGAAATTCGCGGTCGGCGGCTTTCAGCTCCTGCAGGCAGACCACGTCCGGCTTCGCCGTTCGAAGCCAGGCCAAGAGATTAGGCAGGCGCTTATTGACGTTATTGATGTTGAAGGTGGCGATCTTCATGATGCGCCAGACGAAAGCTTAGCACGTCAGGATAGCCAGACCGTCTGCGGCGCCCCATATTGCCGCCATGACTGCCGAGGTTCGCGACAACCCTGCCCTTTCCCGCTTCGAACTTGACGTCAATGGCGTCACGGCCGTGGCGCATTATAAGCTCAAAGGCGGGGTGATGACCTTCGCCCATACGGAAGTGCCGCCGCAGGCCCGGCATGGGGGCATCGCCTCGCAGCTCATCGCCGGCGCGCTGCAGGCGGCCCGCGCCCGCGGCTTCAAAATCGTGCCGCATTGCTCGTTCGTAAAGGCTTACGTCGACAAGCATCCGGAAGTGCAGGATCTGCTCGCGTAAAGTCACGCTGCCGGCTTCTCGACGATCAGATTGCCGTCGTCGTCGACCGAGAGCCCGGTCTTGCGCGCTTCGGTCACGACGGACGGGTGCCAATCGACCTTGCCGGCGTCGGGACCGCCGACGATGGCGATAAGGAGCGCGTCGGGATTATCGGAGACGTTGCGGAAGCCGCGGAAAATCCCGATTGGCACGTTGCACAAATCGCCCTCGTCGAGATCGAGGCTGCGCTCTTCGTCGCCTTCGAGCCAAAACACCTGCCAGCGGCCATGGATCGGAAGAAATACTTCCTCGGTGGCGTGACGGTGCAAAGCCGCGCCCTTGCCCTTTGGCGCCCGCACATAGGTGATGGAAAAGCCTTCGGCGCCGGATTTCACATGCGGCCGCAACGCCGCGTTCTCGGTGACACCCATGCCCACCATGTTGATGATCTCGCGCTCATAGGCCGGGAGGCGCTGGTCGAGGAAGGCGAGGTTCGAACCTTTAGCGCTGGCGCGCGCCACGTACCCGCGTTCCATCGCGTCGCGCGAAATACGCGGAACCGGCGCGCCGGCGATCCGTGGATCAACAACTGGCATGGTCATCCTCCCGTTTCGTTCACCGCCCGACAGAGCCGTGCGGCGTGAGCAATAGGCGTCTTCGCAACCGCGGGCTTTCGCGCCGGCTGCCCGGGTCTACATTGAGCCCGTGTCATTGTGCCTATGGCGGCTCCCCGGAACAACCATTGTGTGGGCGGCTTGCCGGCCGTTACCATGAGGTTGTCGCATGCAAGTTGACCTTTCCGGACTTCGCGTGCTGGTCACAGGTTCCACTAAGGGCTGTTCAAGTCCATGGGTCAGTCGGCCGACGATCCAAAGGCGCAGCGCGCCTTCATCATGCAAGCAAGCCGAGTTCGATCATCAAACGCTTGGTGCGAGCCGAGGAAGTCGCCGAGGTGTGGCTTTTCTCTGCTCACGTGAAGCGAGCGCCATTACCGGCTCGCCGGTTCGCGCCGATGGCGGCGTGGTCATGTCGGTCACGTGAGCGGCGTCCAACGCGCAAGTTCAAAGCTTCATCACTGGCCGCTTGCCTTTGGCGTGCTCGCTCGGCACCTTGACCAGCGCTTCGCCGTCCAGCACCACCTCACCGTCGACTTCGCAAAGGCACGACAATCGCGCGCGCGACTTTTCCGGGATCAGCTCAGCCACGGTGACCGTGACCATCACCGTGTCGCCGATTTTCACGGGCGCGCGAAAATTCAGGGTCTGCGAGATATAGACCGCGCCCGGACCGGGGAGCCGCGTGCCGAGCACCGCCGAAATCAGGCTCGCGGTGTAAAGCCCGTGGGCGATACGGGTGCGGAACGAGGTCTTGGCGGCGAAGTGCTCCGACAGATGAATCGGATTGCGGTCACCGGTGAGCTGCGCGAAGCCGACGACGTCCGACGACGCCACCGTCTTGCTGAGCCGCTCGGTCATGCCGACCGAGAGGTCCTCGAAGAACAATGTGCGGAGCGGCGGCAGGTTCATCGGCGCATTTCAACGCGCCGCAACGCGCGCGGCAAGTGCGGCCGCGCAGGGTTTCACCGTCGCCCGACGAACCAGCCGATTACCAACAAAATCACGCCCAGCACCAATGCGATGATCGCATGCTTCATGTGGATGTGCGCCGAGCCCGCTTCGTAGCCCGGCATAAAGGTCGGCAATTGGCCGGCCGGCATGACGAAATACATGACGGCAGCAATAATGCAGACAATGGCCACGAGATAAGCGAGTAGTCTCATCGAATGTCCCCTCTTGTCAGAAAAAATCGAACTTCCGTTGCCGTGATGAATGCGCTCGATCAGACGGCAAGCGTCAGTGCTGTGCCGGTGGCGCGCCCGCCGGCCCGCCGCGCGGCTCGTCTTTGCTTGACATGCACTTTTTTATGAAGGCGGCGCGTGCTTTGCCTTGAAGGTGCTGATCATCGGCGCCGAACTTGCACGTCGCCATTTTGTCTTTCGACGACACGGCGTAACAGGGCGCACAGGGCAGCACGACCGCCAGGAGCGTGACGGCGACGGCGTAGCGAACCATGGCGTGTCCCCGTTGTCCGACCCGCGCCATCCTAGCACCGATCTTGCCGTGGTCGGCCGGCAACTTCGGCAAGTTTGGCAACTTAGTTGGACAAGTCCCCTGGAACCCTTGCTGCCGTCACTTCGGGCAGCGATAGAGCGTTGCAGTGTAGGTCTTGTCGCGATCGACAAAATAGATCGTGTTGTTGGGCTTCTGGCTAAAGGTGATATCGCCCATCAGCGGGCCGGCAGGAAACTGGCACTCGACGTGGGTGTTGACGCTTTTGCCGTCCGGCTTGGCATCAAGGAATTTGCAAACGCCGACCTTTGAATCGATCTCGTCGGTCGTGATCTTCACTTTAAGCTCCTCGGGATCGGTGCCGTCGCCTTTGCAAGGCACGTTCTGCGTGAAATTGCCGAGCAGCCAAAAGTCGTCCGTCAGCGGGCCGGCGCCGGCGGGTGCAATCAGGGCCAAAGTGACGCAACCGATCAACGGATAGATCATTTTCATCACGAAACCCTCGATCATTACGGCCTCAACACCTGTCGTGGAACTGTAGCCAAGGTAATGCGGCACGCCAATTGGCAGGGCGGAATTTCGCTGTCTTGTGTCCTATGGAACACGGACGCATCCTACCCCTCCTGACCAGGATCATAACAAAAAGACGGCGCCTGAAGGCGCCGTCTGGAACTTTTCGCTCGCCAATTTGGCGGCGTCGTCAGTGTGCAGTCAAGCCGGACGCCTCTTCCTCGATGGCGTCGGGGACATCGACCGGCTTGGCGGTCGACTCCTCCCAGGTGATCGGCTCGGGCTTGCGCACCAGCGCGCGCGTCAGCGCCTCGTCCATGCGCGAGACCGGAATGATATCGAGGCCGCTCTTGATGCTGTCGTTGATCTCGACAAGATCCTTGGCGTTCTCTTCCGGAATGAGCACGGTCTTGATGCCGCCGCGATGCGCCGCAAGCAGCTTCTCCTTCAGTCCGCCGATCGGCAAGACGCGGCCACGCAGCGTGATCTCGCCGGTCATGGCGACGTCGCGATATACCGGGATTCCGGTCATCACCGACACGATCGCCGTGACCATGGCGACGCCGGCGGAAGGTCCATCCTTCGGCGTTGCGCCTTCCGGCACGTGGACGTGGATGTCGCGCTTGTCGAATGACGGCGGTTCGATGCCGAAGGCGACCGCGCGCATGCGCACATAGGATGCGGCTGCTGAGATCGACTCCTTCATGACGTCGCGCAGGTTCCCGGTGACGGTCATCTTGCCCTTGCCGGGCATCATCGCCGCTTCGATGGTCAGGAGCTCGCCGCCGACGTCGGTCCAGGCCAGGCCGGTAACAACACCGACCTGATCCTCGTCCTCGACCTCGCCATAGCGATACTTCGGCACGCCGATATAGTCGCCGACCACGGCGTCGGTAACCTCCACCGACAGCTTCTTCGAGATCGTGATCGCCTTCACCGCCTTGCGGATCAGCGTGGAGATCTCGCGCTCGAGGTTGCGGACGCCGGCCTCGCGGGTGTAGCGGCGGATCAACGTCAGCAACGCAGCATCGTCGATCGACCATTCCTTCGGCTCGAGACCGTGCTTGACCATCGCGTGCGGGATCAGGTGCTTGCGCGCGATCTCGACTTTCTCGTCCTCGGTGTAGCCGGCAATGCGGATGATCTCCATGCGGTCCATCAGCGGCGGCGGAATGTTGAGCGTGTTCGCCGTGGTGATGAACATCACGTTGGACAGATCGTAATCGACCTCCAGGTAGTGATCGTTGAAGGTGTGGTTCTGCTCGGGATCGAGCACCTCAAGCAGCGCCGACGACGGATCGCCGCGGAAATCGGCGCCCATCTTGTCGACCTCGTCGAGCAGGAACAGCGGATTGGAGGTTTTGGCCTTGCGCATCGACTGGATGACCTTGCCCGGCATCGAGCCGATGTAAGTCCGCCGGTGGCCGCGAATCTCAGCCTCATCGCGCACGCCGCCGAGCGAGACGCGCACGAACTCGCGCCCCGTCGCCTTGGCGATTGACTTGCCGAGCGAGGTTTTGCCGACGCCCGGCGGGCCGACCAGGCAGAGGATCGGTCCGGTCAGCTTGTTGGCCCGCTGCTGGACGGCAAGATACTCGACGATGCGTTCCTTGACCTTTTCCAGGCCGTAGTGATCGGCGTCGAGGATCTGCTCGGCGAGCGTCAGATCCTTCTTGATCTTGGACTTCTTGTTCCAGGGGATCGACAACAGCCAGTCCAGATAGTTGCGCACGACGGTAGCTTCCGCCGACATCGGCGACATCTGCCGCAGCTTCTTGAGCTCGTGCTGCGCCTTCTCGCGCGCCTCCTTGGAGAGCTTGGTGCGCTTGATCTTCTCCTCGATCTCAGCGAGCTCGTCCTTGCCGTCCTCGTCGCCGAGCTCCTTCTGGATCGCCTTCATTTGCTCGTTGAGATAGTACTCGCGCTGCGTCTTCTCCATCTGCCGCTTGACGCGGGTGCGGATGCGCTTCTCGACCTGCAGCACCGAGATCTCGCTCTCCATCAGGCCGAGCACCTTCTCCAGGCGCTCGGTGACGCTCGGCGTCTCCAGGATCATTTGCTTGTCGGGAATCTTGACCGCCAGGTGCGAAGCCACCGTGTCGGCGAGCTTGGCATAGTCGTCGATCTGCTGGACGACGCCGACGACCTCGGGCGACACTTTCTTGTTAAGCTTCACATAGCCTTCGAACTCGTTGATGACCGAGCGCGCCAGCGCTTCGGCCTCGACCTGATCGCCGGACGAATCCGCGGTCACGACCGCGTCGGCTTCGTAATAGTCCTCGCGATCGGTATAGCGCTTCACCTCGGCGCGCGCAGCGCCCTCGACCAGCACCTTGACGGTACCGTCGGGCAGCTTGAGCAGCTGCAGCACGCTCGCGAGCGTGCCGATGCCATAGATGGCGTCAGTAGCCGGATCGTCGTCCGAGGCATTCTTTTGCGTTGCCAACAAAATGAACGTATCCGAACGCATCACCTCTTCGAGCGCCTTGATCGACTTCTCGCGCCCGACAAAGAGCGGAACGATCATGTGCGGGAACACAACGATGTCCCGCAATGGCAAGACCGGATAGGCCCGGCTTTCGCCGGTCGTGAGCGGTGGCTTCGGTTTGGTGGCACTTGTCATGGCCCCACTTCCTTATTGTTGTACACCTCCCTCGCAACCCGCAGGATGCGCTGTCGCGACGGACTGCCGTGTGGCCGGGAAGGGACCAGCGAACGATGACCTGCTGCTCGCACCCAAAGGCCGGGTGTGGCACCCTGCCCGGAGTAGTCTGCGGCCACTCGAACAATCGTTTGGCCGCTTGCTATAGGTGGCGTTGTCGCCCCGGCGTGTCAAGAAAGCCCGATTTTCGGCGGTAAAGATCGTCCCGAAAAGCCGCGGCCGTTGGCTGCGCACCGAATCGACAATGCCAGAAGGCGGCACCGTTTAGGCACTCGCGCCGCCGGCATCGCTGGCGCGATCGGACCGGTCGGCATAGATGTAGAGCGGCCGGGCACTGCCTTCGACGACCTCGCGCGAGATCACGACCTCTTCGACGCCCTCGAGGCTCGGCAGATCGAACATCGTGTCGAGCAGGATGCTTTCCATGATCGAGCGCAAGCCGCGAGCGCCGGTCTTGCGATCGATCGCCTTGCGCGCAATCGCGGAAAGCGCCTCGTCGGCGAGCGTGAGGTCGACCGTCTCCATTTCGAACATACGCTGGTATTGCTTGACCAACGCGTTCTTCGGCTCGGTGAGGATGCGCTTGAGCGACGGCTCGTCGAGATCTTCCAGCGTCGCGACCACCGGTAGCCGGCCGACAAATTCCGGGATCAAGCCGTACTTGAGCAAATCCTCAGGCTCGACGTCGCGGAAAATCTCGCCTTGCTTGCGGTCCTCCGGCGCCATCACCCTGGCGCCGAAGCCGATCGACGTTGAACGGCCGCGCGCGGAGATGATCTTTTCCAACCCGGCAAAGGCGCCGCCACAGACAAACAGAATGTTGGTGGTGTCGACCTGCAGGAATTCCTGTTGCGGATGCTTGCGGCCGCCTTGCGGCGGCACGCTGGCGATGGTGCCCTCCATGATCTTCAGGAGCGCTTGCTGCACGCCCTCGCCCGACACGTCGCGGGTGATCGAAGGATTGTCGGACTTGCGCGAAATCTTGTCGATCTCGTCGATATAGACGATGCCACGCTGCGCCCGCTCGACGTTATAGTCGGCCGACTGCAACAGCTTCAAAATGATGTTCTCGACGTCCTCGCCGACATAGCCGGCTTCGGTGAGCGTGGTCGCATCCGCCATGGTGAAGGGCACGTCGAGGATGCGCGCCAGGGTCTGCGCGAGCAGCGTCTTGCCCGACCCGGTCGGGCCGATCAGCAGGATGTTCGATTTTGCCAGCTCGACGTCGTTGTGCTTGCTCTGGTGATTGAGCCGCTTGTAGTGATTGTGGACAGCGACCGAGAGCACCTTCTTGGCGTGATCCTGGCCGATCACATAGTCATCGAGAACCTTGCGGATTTCCCGCGGCGTCGGAATGCCGTCCCGGGACTTCACCAGCGAGGACTTGTTCTCCTCGCGAATGATGTCCATGCACAGTTCGACGCACTCGTCACAAATGAAGACGGTCGGCCCGGCGATGAGCTTGCGCACCTCGTGCTGGCTCTTGCCGCAGAACGAGCAATAAAGCGTGTTCTTGGAATCGCCGCCGCCGACTTTGCTCATTCCCGTCTCCGTCTTCGCCGCGAGGAGCCGTCAGTTCCTCGCCACCTTACCAACTGTCGGGCTAAAAAACCGTAGCACTTTCTGTGTCCTGAGCCCGAACAAGACGTTACCGTGACGACACACCATCACTCAGTACAAGCCTGCATGCTAATGGCGTGCCAATCAAGAATTTATTAACGATAACACGAGTTTGAAGCGGTGTGTTTTCCTAACCACACCGCATTACGCCCCACTTGACGCCGGAAACCGCCTCGGCTTGCCCGCCGATTCGCCGGTTCCGACAACTCATACCTTGGTCAGGACCGGCTGCTCGGTCTTCAGCCCCGGCTCCTCGGGCCGCTTCTCGATCACCTTGTCGATGAGACCAAATTCCTTGGCCATTTCGGCGGTCAGGAACATGTCGCGTTCGAGCGCATCCTCGATCTTCTTTAGCGGCTGGCCGGTGTGCCGGACATAGATCTCGTTCAGGCGTCGCTTCAGGTTCAGGATTTCCTGAGCATGAAGCATGATGTCGGTGGCTTGGCCTTGGAACCCGCCGGAGGGCTGATGCACCATGATGCGGGCGTTGGGCAGGGCAAAACGCAGGTCCTTGGCGCCGGCGGCCAGAAGCAGCGACCCCATGGATGCGGCCTGGCCGGTGCATAGCGTTGAGACCGGAGGCCGGACGAACTGCATGGTGTCATATATCGCCAGGCCCGAAGTCACGATGCCTCCCGGCGAGTTGATGTACATCGACACTTCTTTTTTTGGATTCTCCGCCTCGAGGAAGAGCAGCTGCGCCACAACCAGTGACGCCACGCCGTCGTCGATCGGGCCGGTGATGAAGATGATCCGCTCCTTCAACAGGCGCGAATAGATGTCATAGGCCCGCTCGCCCCGGTTGGTCTGCTCGACCACCATGGGGACGAGGTAGTTCATGTACGTGTCCTTCGGGTCGCGCATGGGTCACCTATCCGGGGGCGTATTCGCCTAGTTTTCGTATTCGCCTAGTTTTACTGAGTTGGAGCCGGTCTGTCGAAACCGGGATTCCTTTCCAAGTTGTGTTGCCTCTCAAGCACCGCCACACATTCGGCGATGCAGCTATCGCAGATATGAGCGGAACCGCCGGCGACAAGACGTGACACTTTGGTTTCGTCACGGCCGCAGAACGAACAGGTCAACTTCGGGTATCCGACCCAACTCTGGGTCTTCGCAACGACCGACCGTGCCAGATCCCTCACGCCAATCCTCCCGCCGAAGTCCCTCCCGCTTAATCGTCGTCTTTGAACAACTCTTCCCGCGAAACCGGCTTTTCCGTGACTTCGGCCAGCTCGACCAGGAAGTCCACCACTTTGTCCTCGAACAAGGGCGCGCGCAGAGCGGCCAGCGCGTTCGGGTTCTTCTGATAATACTCCCAGATCTGCCGCTCCTGACCGGGAAATTGCCGCACCTGGTCCATCACGGCGGCTCGGAGCTGCTCGTCAGTCACCTTGATATTGTTCTTTTCGCCGATCTCCGCAATGACAAGACCAAGCCGCACCCGGCGCTCGGCGATGCCGCGATATTCTTCCCGCGCCTTTTCCTCGGTCGTCCCCTCGTCGGCAAAGGTTCGGTTCTGCTGCTTGAGGTCGCTCTCGATCTGCGACCAGACGTTGTTGAATTCCTGTTCGACGAGGCTCGGCGGCGGCTCGAATATGTGGCGCTCGTCGAGCTGGTCGAGCAATGCGCGTTTGAGCTTCTGGCGTGACGCCACTATGTGCTCGCGGGCGATCCGTTCCTTGATCGCGTCCCTGAGCTTGGCGAGCGACTCCAAGCCAAGCGTCTTGGCAAACTCGTCGTCGAGCGCGACCGACCCTGGGCCCTCCACCGCCTTCACGGTGACGGCAAAGGCCGCGTCCTTCCCGGCAAGCGCGGTGGCGCGATAGTCTTCGGGAAATTTGATGTCGAAGGTCTTGCTGTCGCCGGCCTTGAGCCCAATGAGGTGCTCCTCGAAGCCCGGAATGAATTGGCCCGAGCCGATGATGAGCGGCACATCCTCGCCGGTGCCGCCTTCGAACGGCTTGCCCTCCAAGGACCCTTCAAAACCGATAGTCACGCGATCGCCGTTGGTCGCGCCTTCGGCCTTGGCCGCAAACGGGCGGTTCTGGTCGGCGATTGTCTGCAGCGCCTTGTCGACCTCTTCATCGGTGACTTCGGTGGTGAGCCGGGTGAGCTTGATGGTCTTGAAATCGGCGAGCGTGATCGACGGGACGATCTCCATCTCCACCGTGTAGTCGAGATCGGATTTGCCATCGATCAGCTCGTTGACCGCGCCCTCTTCCGTGGGCAGCACCACTTTCGGTTCGATCGCGAGCTTGAAACCGTGATCGGTGATGATCTTGGAATTGGCTTCGCGCACCGCCGCTTCGATCACCTCGGCCATGGCGGATTTGCCGTAAAGCCGCTTGAGATGCGCAACAGGCACCTTGCCGGGCCGGAAGCCGCGGAGCTGCACGCGGCCTTTGAGATCGTCCAGGCGCTCATTAACTTTCGCCTCGAGATCGGTTGCCGGGACGACAACGCGATATTCGCGCTTGAGGCCTGCGGCCGAAGTTTCAGTCACCTGCATTGGCGTTGCTCGTCACCGCTCGCTGTCGCGCATCCGGCCGCATTTTAAGAAAAAAACGTCCGCCCTGCTGGTGCGGGCGGAGGGGCTCGAACCCCCACGACTTTCGTCACGGGAACCTAAATCCCGCGCGTCTACCAATTCCGCCACGCCCGCGGCAGGAGGGCGGCCCGGCGGCGCGGCTTATATCACGCGAAATCCGCCGCACCACTAGAAAAATACGCACCAATGCGAGGCTGGCAACGCGGCGCCGCTCCGGCCGGCGGTCACGCCAGCAGCGCCTGATATACACGCGGCAAAGCTTCCGGCAGATCCTCTGAGATGAGGCCGGGTCCGAACATGCGAGCCGCTTCGCCATGCAGCCACACCGCTGCCGAGGCGGCTTCAAATGCCGCCATGCCTTGCGCCAATAATCCCGTCGCAATCCCGGTCAGCACGTCGCCGGAACCGGCGGTAGCCAGATAAGCCGGCGCATTGGCGGCAATGGACGCCCGCCCGTCCGGGGCAGCGACCACCGTATCGGAGCCTTTGAGAAGGACGATGATGCCCGTGATCCGTGCCGCTAGCCGCGCCCTTTCGAGCTTCGATCCGACTTTAGTTTGCTGCTCTAACGCACCAAAATAACGCAAGAATTCCCCCTCGTGCGGGGTCAGAATCGTGGCCCGTTGGCGCTGCCGCAGAGCTTCGGCCAACCGCGCCGGCTGGCCGGAAAAACTCGTGATGGCGTCCGCATCCAGCACCACGGCGCGCTCGCCGGCGAGTGCGGCCAGGACAAGCTCGCAGGTGCCCTCCCCGACGCCGACGCCAGGGCCGATGGCGAACGCGTTGAAACGGCGGTCGGCAAGAAACCGTGTCAGCTCTTCGGCGCCATCGACCGGACGCACCATTACCGCAAGATTGGCAGCGGCGTTGACCGCGAGCGCCTCACGCGGGCTCGCGATCGTGACCAAGCCGGCCCCCGCACGGAGCGCACCGCGCGCGGCAAGCCGCGCCGCGCCAGTCGACCACGACGGACCGGACGCGACGACCACGTGGCCGCGGTCATATTTGTGACCCGCTTCATTCGGGTGGGGGAAATGCTTCCGCCAGAGCGGCGGCTTATTTTCAAAGGTCTGGGGGGCAATCGACGTCAGCACCGCGTCGGGAATGCCGATGTCGGCTGTGCTGATTGCACCGCAATGCAACCGTCCAGGCAACAGCAGATGGCCGGGCTTTTTGCGAAAGAACGTCACCGTCCGCACGGCATTGACGGCTATCCCCATCACCGCCCCGGTCGTGCCGCTGATCCCGCTCGGAAGGTCCACGGCAATGACCGGCGCCGGATGGGCGTTCATGCGTTCAATCATTGTGCGGGCGGGTCCTTCAATGGGGCGGTCGAGGCCGGCACCGAACAGGGCGTCGATGATGATGTTTGCGCCATCGAGAGCGCCAGCATCCGCGGCGGCGGTCGGGCCCGTCCATTGTTTGGCCGCCAGCGCGGCGTCACCCGTCAGCCGGACGACCTCACCAACCATTGCGACACCAACATCGTAGCCGTCCGCGGCGAGCAATCGGGCGGCGACAAAGCCATCGCCGCCATTGTTGCCCGGCCCGGCAACGACGATGACCCGGGTACCAGCGCGAAAGCGCGCGCGGACCGCATCGGCAACAGCTTGGCCAGCCCGCTCCATAAGGCGGATGCCGGGCACACCCCCAACGATGGTCTGCCGGTCGGCCTCTGCCATTTCGGCGGTGGTCAGAAGCTCAATCATGCTGCAAGGATAGCCATATTAGCCCAGATCATGGATCGCCGACCTTGTAGCGACGGCCTCTTGGCGCGATAATGTGCAATATGCCCAGTTCGGCAGCGGCGGCCTTTATCAAGCCTCTATGCTCGGTTGGGAATTGCACCATAGCGGCCTGATCTACCTTCGTTTTCTCAAGCCTTTAAGGCCTTGGCACGGGACCTGCTAACGAAGGCTCGGTTCCGCCGGTGGCCGTGCTCCGTCGGAGTCGGGAGACGAAACGCGATGAAGAAAATTGAGGCAATCATCAAGCCGTTCAAGCTCGATGAGGTAAAGGAGGCGCTGCAGGAAGTCGGACTGCAAGGCATAACGGTCACCGAAGCCAAGGGTTTCGGACGCCAGAAGGGGCATACCGAGCTCTATCGCGGCGCCGAGTATGTGGTCGATTTTCTACCCAAGGTGAAAATCGAGATTGTCCTTGGTGACGAGATGGTCGAAAAGGCAATTGACGCGATCCGTCGCGCCGCCCAGACCGGTCGGATCGGCGACGGGAAAATTTTCGTTTCAACCGTCGAAGAGGCCATCCGGATCAGGACGGGGGAATCCGGAATAGACGCCATCTGAAGTGGCTGGTCCGACGGACCACGTTTTTCGTGGAGCCGCGCTACGACCAGTGTTCGAGAGGCATTGATCCACAGCACGAAAGGGTACGCCTGCCATGACGACGCCGAAGAATGTCATGAAAATGATCAAGGATAACGACGTCAAATACGTCGATTTCCGCTTCACCGATCCGCGCGGCAAGTGGCAGCACGTTACCTTCGACGTTTCGATGATCGAGGAGGATACGTTCGCTGAAGGCCAGATGTTCGACGGCTCGTCGATCGCCGGATGGAAGGCGATCCACGAATCCGACATGTGCCTCATGCCCGATCCGGGGTCCGCGTGCATCGATCCCTTTTTCGCCGAGACCACGCTGTCACTGATTTGCGACGTGCTCGAACCCACCACCGGCGAGCCCTACAATCGCGATCCGCGCGGCATCGCCAAGCGCGCCGAGGCCATGGTCAAGTCCATGGGCGTCGGCGACACGGTGTTCTTCGGCCCCGAGGCCGAATTCTTCGTCTTCGACGACGTCAAATACAGCGCCGAGCCGTACAAAACCGGTTTCAAGCTCGACTCGGTGGAGTTTCCGACCAATTCCGATACCGACTATGAAGGCGGCAATCTCGGCCATCACATCGGCACCAAGAAAGGTTACTTCCCGGTACCGCCGCAAGACACGGCGCAAGACATGCGCTCGGAAATGCTCGCGGCCATGGTGCGCATGGGCTGCGTCGTCGAGAAGCATCACCACGAGGTGGCGTCAGCTCAGCATGAGCTTGGGCTGAAGTTCGCGCCGCTCACGGTAATGGCCGACCGGCTGATCATCTACAAGTATTGCATCCAGCAGGTCGCGCAGGTTTACGGCAAGACCGCGACCTTCATGCCCAAGCCGATCTATGGCGACAACGGTTCCGGCATGCATTGCCATCAGTCGATCTGGAAAAACGGCAAGCCGGTCTTCGCCGGCAACAAATACGCCGATCTGTCCGAGACCTGCCTGCAATACATCGCCGGCATCATCAAGCATGCCAAGGCGATCAATGCCTTCACCAACCCGACGACGAACTCGTACAAGCGGCTGGTGCCGGGCTTCGAGGCGCCGGTCCTGCTCGCCTATTCGGCCCGCAACCGCTCGGCGTCATGCCGCATTCCGTACACGACCAATCCGAAGGCCAAGCGCGTGGAGGTTCGCTTCCCCGATCCGCTCGCCAATCCCTATCTGGCGTTCGCCGCCATGCTGATGGCGGGCCTCGACGGCATCAAGAACAAGCTCGATCCGGGCGAGGCGATCGACAAGGACCTCTATGATTTGCCGCCGAAGGAATTGCAGAAGATCCCGACCGTCTGTGGCTCGCTGCGACAGGCGCTCGAGGAGCTCAACAAAGACCGCACATTCCTCAAGGCGGGCGGCGTTTTCGACGATGACTTGATCGATTCCTACATCGAGCTGAAGATGGGCGAAGTCATCCGCTTCGAGCACACGCCGCATCCGGTCGAGTTCGAGATGTACTATTCGGCGTAGAGCATGATCCGCACGAACGGATGAGGCTCAAACAGAGTGTGTCGGCGTAACATCCTCCCAGCATCGCCTCAGGCGATGCAACTTTCCGGGGCGTCGCCGTTCACGACGCCCTTTTCTTTTCTCCCTCGGCGCTTGGCGGCGTAAGCCGGCCCATCAGCAACCGGTTCAGGCGCGGCCGCGACCGGCGCGTCGGCGGTTTCGATGCGGTTGCGTCCATTCGCCTTGGCCCGATAGAGCGCGTCATCGGCGCGGGTAATGAGCGCATCGACCGCTGACGTCGGCGCGCCGGACGACACCCCGACGCTGACCGTCGCGGTGACCCGCTGGCCACCGCGCACGATGCTGGCGGCAGCCAGGGCTGTGCGCACGCGTTCCGCGGCGATGGCGGCTTCGGCCGCTGTACTCGGCAGCACCGCGACGAATTCCTCGCCGCCCAGGCGGCCGACGATGTCGCTGGCGCGCAGCGTCTCACGCGCCACTTTGGCGAACATTTGCAGGACGGCGTCGCCGACAGCGTGTCCATAGCGGTCGTTGATCGACTTGAAATGATCAAGGTCGAAGGCGAGCACACTGACCGGCAACATGCGGCGGCGGTTGTGCGTCATCAGAGCGTTAGCCGCCTCAAAAAATCCGCGGCGGTTCAACAGGCCGGTCAGCGGGTCGGTGGTCGCAGCGGCTTTGTAGATGTGAACCGTTCGGTCCTTGGCCAGTATCAACACGATAAAGGCGGTGCCGACGACATAGAGCAGAATTTCGATTGTAAACACCGCGATCCATCCCGGCGCCACGCCGTGGATGCCGTCGGTCGCAGATAGGGTCGCCAGCGCCACCGGAAACAAGAAAATGGCGCCGTGCAGCATGGGCACCAAGATGGCCGGCCAGCGCCGGATGAATGATCTGCGCCGCTCGCGCCGCAACTCGCCTGCGGTGAGAAATGTGTAGCCGGCGACGATCAGCGCGCTGACGGCGACACGCGAAGCCTCCGACCCGGCAATCGGGGGAACGTAACAGGCGACCAGCCAAAACACCGCGCCGAAGGATGTCGCGATCCAGTGAACCGGCCGGCCATGGAAGACGCGCGCCGCGCTCCAAATCATCCCGACCGCGATGAACAGCAGCGCGGTCGGCGTGCTCGACGGCAGCCCGGGAGCAATGACGTCGCCGAACCGCAACAGCGCGCCCGAAGCGCCGCCGATCAAGTAGGCGGTACTCCACCAGGCGAGCGCGCGAATACGCTCCTGCGCCCATGCATACAGCAAGAACAAGCCGAGCAGAACGGTGACGCAAATGGCAATGAAGAACAGCGTTCCGACATCCAGCGATGCCGGGGCCGCGGCGAGATTGCTCGCCATGAACGGAAGCTCCCAACCGTGCTATCCGTCCGTGAGCGTAGTTCCGATCTGTTTGCCAAGTGTGTGACCTATGATGCAGTTTTTGCAAAAGCTTTGCGGAAAAGAACTGAAAATACGACGAAATTGTCAGCGATCGACGATTGCTCTGCTGGTGCTAGGCACCGCTATTTTCGCGCGTTTTGGGTTCGCGCAAGGGCAGCTTGCCTGGCCGGATACGTTTGTGTCGCGGCTTGAGGTTCTGGCGCTCCTGGAAACGCTCAATGCCACGTTGTTGGCGGCGCGCAGCGCCACTTTCACGCTCGATAAATGGTGTGCGGATCATAAACTTTCCGACGAAACTAAGATCCACGCCCGGCTCGCCCGTGACGTCGATAAACCGATAACCGCCGAACAGCGACGCAGGCTGCAGATCGGCGACCACGAGCCGGTGAAATTCCGTCACGTCGAGCTGACCTGCGGCAATCGCGTTCTGTCGGAAGCAGACAATTGGTACGTGCCGTCACGGCTGACCGCCGAGATGAACCGGCTTCTGGAAACGACCGACATTCCGTTCGGCCGCGCGGTCGCGGCCCTTAAGCCATTCCGGCAGACTTTCTCCGCCGAGATCCTATGGCGCCCGCTGGACGACGGCTGGGAGCTGCGCGCGCCGCCGGCCGATCATCCGGAGCGAACACTGGAAATCCCGCCGAGATTGCTCGAACATCGGGCGCTGCTCTACACGCCCGACCTCATGCCGATCGCGGAAGTTGACGAAACCTATACGCAGGAAAATCTGGCGTTCGCGCCGCCGCATTGATCGCGCCGGCGCGAAAACCGAGGCTTAGCGCTTCGAGAACTGGAAGCTTCGGCGCGCTTTGGCTCGGCCGTACTTCTTGCGCTCGACCACGCGCGAGTCGCGCGTCAGGAAGCCGCCGCGTTTGAGCACCGGGCGCAGGTCCGGTTCGTGGCGCATCAGCGCCTTGGAGAGGCCATGACGGACCGCGCCCGCTTGGCCGGAAAGCCCGCCGCCCGACACAGTGCAGACGACGTCGTATTGGCCTTGGCGGTTGGCGGCAACCAGCGGCTGCTGGATCAGCATGCGCAGCACCGGGCGGGCGAAATAGGTTTCCACCGGCCGCTCGTTGATGATGATCTTGCCGCCACCCATTTTGATCCACACCCGCGCGACGGCGTCTTTACGCTTGCCGGTGGCATAGGCGCGGCCTTGCTTGTCAAGCTTCTGCACGTATTTCGGCGGCTGCGGCGCCGCCGCGGGCTTGAGCGCGGACAGCTCTTCCAGGGTCTGAATAGTGTCGGCCATCACGCCGTCCTCTTGTTCTTGCGGTTCATCGCGCCGACGTCGATCTGTTCGGGCTGCTGCGCTGCATGCGGATGATCGGCCTGCGGATAGACCCGCAAGTTGCCGAGTTGACGCCGGCCCAGCGGTCCCCGCGGCAGCATCCGCTCGACCGCCTTCTCGACGATCCGCTCGGGGAAGCGGCCGGCCAGGATCGCCTTCGCCGAGCGCTCCTTGATACCGCCGATATAGCCGGTGTGCTTGTAATAGACCTTCTGCTCGACCTTGCGTCCGGTCAGCACGACTTTCGCAGCGTTGATGACGATGACGTTGTCGCCGCAATCGACATGCGGCGTGTAGCTGGCCTTGTGCTTGCCGCGAAGCCGCATCGCCACGATCGAGGCCAGCCGGCCGACCACCAGACCGTTGGCATCGATCATGATCCATTTCTTGTCGACTTCGGCAGGCTTGGCCGAAAAGGTTTTCATCTTGCGTCCGTAGGAAAAGCGCGCGGCAGAGGCCGGCGCGGTGGCGGCTATTTATCCGTAAGCTCTCTACCGGTCAACACCGCGGATGGATATTTTGAAAATATTTCAATGGTATCCGCCAGAGGTATTATTTTACCGGAGACGGGATCGAATAGGTCGACGTCGCATGGGCGACCATCTCCTCCTCGCCTTCGGAGCGGATCGCAATGTCTGCCACGGCGAGCCGTTTGCCGAGCTTGATCAATCGGGTCTCGGCCAAAAGGTCCTTTTGCGCCGGCCGCTTGAGGAAATTGATGGAGAGATTGGTGGTAACCGCCATCGGCGACCAGCCGATGCTGGCGTGGATCGCCACATAGGGCCCGAGATCCGCGAGCGCCATCATGGTCGTTCCGGCGATCGTTCCGCCCGGCCGCAAGGATCGTTCATCGAAAATCTTGCGGACCCTGCAACCGCGAAACCAGACCTCGTCGATGGCAAATCCACCGCGCGGGTTGAACATTTGCGGAAATTCGGCACTGAGCAGGCGCTCGATCTCCTCTGCCGACAGTTTCGCCTTCTCCTTCATGCCCCTGCTCCCCACGTTAAGGTTCGGATACAATGCAGGGACCAAATTGCCAATCCGCGCCGAAAGCCAAGGATTTGAGGACGGATCGATGAACGCGCAAACCGCCGCCGCCAAGACCGCACCTGCTTCGCTAATCCTGCTGCGTGAGAATGTCGGCGGCGTCGCCGTGCTCACGCTCAACCATCCGCAAACCCGCAACAGCCTTTCGGAGGATCTGCTCGAGGCGCTGGGTGACGCATTCACCGCGATCGCGCACGACAAGAGCGTACGCGTGGTCGTGCTTGCCGCCAACGGACCGGCTTTTTCTGCCGGCCACGATCTCAAGGAGCTGACCCGCCACCGCTCCGATACGGATCGCGGACGCGCCTATTTCAAGCACATCATGAATACCTGCAGCGCCATGATGCAGCAGATCGTCACGTTGCCGCAGCCAGTGATCGCCGCGGTGCAGGCGATAGCGACCGCCGCCGGCTGTCAGCTGGTGGCAAGCTGCGACCTCGCGGTCGCTTCGCGCGACGCCAAGTTCGCGACGCCCGGCGTCAATCTCGGCCTGTTCTGCTCGACGCCCATGGTCGCGCTGTCGCGCAATGTCTCGCGCAAACACGCCATGGAGATGCTGCTGAGCGGCGACATGATCACGGCCGAGCATGCGGCGCGCATCGGTCTCGTCAATGTCGTGGTCGAGCCCGGCAGCGAGCGCGAGGAAGCGCTGAAGCTTGCCAGGAAGATCGCCTCGAAATCGACCCTGACCGTCAAGATCGGCAAAGAGGCGTTCTATCGCCAGCTCGAAATGCCGCTTGCCAAAGCCTACAAATACACCGCCGAAGTGATGGTCGAGAACATGCTGGCCCGCGACGCCGAGGAAGGCATCGATGCCTTCATCGATAAGCGCGCGCCTAAATGGGAAGACCGCTAACGTTCCGCCTACGATGAACCACGATTCTTACGCTGATAGTTACATCCGCGGCATTCTTAACACCGTCAAAACCATCGCGATGGTCGGCGCTTCGGTTAATGACATCCGACCGAGCTATTTCGCTTTCAAATATTTGCTCGAACGCGGCTATCACATGATCCCGGTAAATCCCGGGCATGCTGGAAAAAAGCTGCTCGGGCAGCGTATTTACGCGCGGCTGACCGACATTCCCGAACCGGTGGACATGATCGATATCTTCCGCGCCGCGCCGTATGCGCTCGGGGTCGCGCATGAGGCGCTGACGCTCAAGCCCCGCCCGCAGGTGATCTGGATGCAGCTTGGCATTCGCAACGACGAGGCGGCAGCGCTCGCCGAAGCGGGCGGCATGAAAGTCGTGATGAACCGCTGTCCGAAGATCGAATATGGGCGGCTGTCCTCGGAGATCGCCTGGATGGGCGTCAACACCCGCACCATCAGCGCGAAGCGGGCGACGCCGACCGGCGGCATTCAGCGGCTGTCGCTGCAGCGGACCTCGGTGCCCGGCGGCGAGACGCCAGCCACCGAGCGGGCGCAACGCGAAGACGCCGGATCGTGAATGCGGCCGATGCGCCGCGGCCGCAGTGCAGCAATAGTTGTCGCTAAAATGCTCACGAACTTTGTTGAGCCTTTTTCATTTCTTTGCCGACTAATCTAGCGCTCGCTTCGACTGCAACAACGATGCCTTGAAACGCAATGTATCGGGCATCGCGAACCGTCAGGGGTGAGCGATGAAAATCCGCGTGGCGCTCGCGCTTACGCTGTTTGGTCTTGTGCTCGCGCCGATCGCCGGCAGGGCCGACGACGACGAGCAGGGCCGGAAAGCCTGCATGTATGATGCGTTGACCATGTGCGCGAAATTCATCCCCGATCGCGAACAGATCGCCAATTGTCTGATCGCGAACCGCGAGCGGATCTCGCAATCCTGTCGCCTCCTGCTCGTGCATGCGCCGGCGACCGGCCAGCCTTCGCCGCAGCGATAACGCACCATCGTCGCGTCGGTCGCGCACCAACGAACGGCGTTCGCCGCCTTGACGGGCGCGGCCGGTCCTTTACACCGGAAGCGTCTTTCCCACCGCGTCTCCCGCGAAGGATCACCCGAAGGAACGCCTCATGAGCGAACGCATCCCGGGCTTCGCCACGCTCGCGATCCATGCCGGCGCCCAGCCCGATCCGACCACCGGCGCGCGGGCGACGCCGATCTATCAGACCACGTCGTACGTGTTTGAAGACGTCGATCATGCCGCCTCGCTGTTCGGGCTGCAGACCTTCGGCAACATCTATACCCGCATCGGCAACCCGACCACCGCGGTGCTGGAGGAGCGCGTCGCCGCGCTCGAAGGCGGCACCGCCGGCCTTGCGACCGCCTCCGGACACGCGGCGCAGGTGCTGGCGTTTCACTGCCTGCTGCAGCCCGGCGACGAATTCGTCGCCTCGAAGAAGCTCTACGGCGGTTCGATCAATCAGTTCACGCATGCGTTTAAGAATTTCGGCTGGAACGTGGTCTGGGCCGATCCCGACGACGTCGCCTCGTTCGAGCGTGCCATCTCGCCCAAGACCAAGGCGATCTTCACCGAGTCGATCGCCAATCCGGGCGGCGTCATCACCGACATGGCGGCGGTGGCGCAGATCGCGCGCCGTGCCGGCGTGCCGTACATCGTCGACAACACGCTGGCCACGCCGTACCTCTGCAAGCCGATCGATCACGGCGCCGACATCGTCATTCATTCGCTGACCAAATTCCTCGGCGGCCACGGCAACTCGATCGGCGGCCTCATCGTCGACGCCGGCACCTTCAACTGGTCGCGCGAGCGCCGCTATCCGATGCTGTGCGAGCCGCGGCCGGAATATCACGGCATCGTGCTGCACGAGACCTTCGGCAACTTCGCCTTTGCCATCGCCTGCCGCGTGCTGGCGCTGCGCGACATCGGCCCGGCGCTGTCGCCGTTCAACGCCTTCCTCATCCTCACCGGCATCGAAACGTTGCCGCTGCGCATGCGCGCGCACTGCGATAACACGCTTGCCGTTGCCGAATGGCTTGCGGCGCATCCCAAGGTCGCCTGGGTCAGCTATCCGGGCCTGCCCGGCGACCGCTATCACAACCTCGCCAAGAAATATTGCCCGAATGGCGCCGGCGCGGTGTTCACCTTCGGACTGCGCGGCGGCTACGAAGCCGGCGTCAAGCTCGTCTCCAAGGTGCAGCTGTTCTCGCATCTGGCCAATATCGGCGATACCCGTTCGCTGATCATTCATCCGGCTTCGACCACGCATCGTCAGCTTACCGACGCGCAGAAGATCCAGGCCGGCGCCGGCCCTGATGTCGTCCGGCTCTCGATCGGCATCGAGGACAAGGACGACATCATCGCCGACCTCGACCAGGCGCTGGCGGATTGACCCGCGCGTCATTCCGGGGCGCGCCAACGGCGCGAGCCCGGAATCCATAACCACTATCCTTTCAATTCGTTCTCTTCAGCGACAATTCTGCCCCATCTGTGGTTATGGATTCCGGGCTCCTCGCTGCACTCGGCCCCGGAATGACGGAACCGGCGTGCACGGTCGCTGCCGTAAGCACCAGCATCGCCGTCGCCTGGTGCGCGAGCGCGAGCGGCAGCGGCACGACCCATAAAAGCGTCGCGATGCCGAGCGCGATCTGCGCCACGATTGCTGCGAACAAGACCAGCGCGCCGGTACGCGCCGCGCCTTCTTTCACCGTGCGCGCCACATCGATTACATGCAGCAGCGCGACGATGAAGATCACATAAGCCAGCATGCGGTGGTCGAACTGGACGGTGATAATATTCTCGAAGACATTGCGCCACAGCGGCGTGATGAAAAACAGCTGTGCCGCGTCCGGCACCAAGGCGCCGTCGATCAGCGGCCAGGTATTGTAGGCATAGCCGGCGCGCAAGCCGGCGACCAAAGCGCCAAGATAGATTTGCGCCAGCAGCAGGACGAGCAAGCCGAAGGCGGCGGCGCGAACCCGCCACGTCGGCGCGCCCCCTCCAGGCCCCTCCCCGGTTTCACGGCGGAGGATGAAGGCGGTCCAGACCAGCGCGACATAGATCAGACAGGCGAGCAGCAGATGCGTCGCCAGGCGATAGTGCGAGACTTCGACGCGGTTGGCGAGGCCGGACGCCACCATCCACCAGCCGACGGCGCCCTGCAGCGCGCCGAGCCCGAAAATGGACCACAGCAGCGGCCGCAACGACGGCGCCACGAAGCCGCGCCACAGGAAAAACAGGAACGGCAGCAAATACGCCGCGCCGATGACGCGCCCAAGCAGGCGATGCGTCCATTCCCACCAATAAATCGTCTTGAACTCGTCGAGGCTCATGCCGCCGTTCATTTCGCGGTATTGCGGGATGGCCTGATATTTTTCGAACGCCGCCTGCCAGGCGTCCGGCGACAGCGGCGGCAGGACGCCCATTACCGGCTTCCATTCGGTGATCGAAAGGCCGGATTCGGTAAGCCGCGTCGCGCCGCCGACCAGGACCATCGCCAGCACCAAAGCGGCGACGGCATAAAGCCACAGCCGGATGGCGCGGTTGTGCGGATCGCTTCGACTTTCGCTCATCTGCTTTCGATCATTTTGGGATCGCTTGTCGCCGTCGCGCGGACCATATAGTGCTGCCCCCTGCCCTCGCAACTTGAGTTGCCCCTCATCCTGAGGTGGGCCGCAAGCGCGTTCACGCGCGTCTTCGACGCGCTATGGCGGCCCTCGAAGGATGCGAGCCGAGGCGCCCGGGCCTCTTCCTTCGAGGCACGCCTGCGGTGTGCATCTCAGGATGAGGGAAACAGGTCTGATATTCATGCCGCTACGCCTGCGTAAATTCATCGGCGCCGTTTTGCTGTTCGTCCTGGTCATCGTCTGGGCGCTTGTCGCCATGGCGCTGGCGCAGATGCCGGCGATCCACGAGAGCGCGATTATTTCGATCGCCTATTACGTTATTGCCGGCATCGGTTGGTGCGTGCCGGCGATTCCCATCGTTACTTGGATGAGTAGGAAACCACGAAGCGGTATGTGATCTAACAAATGGCACGCGAGCTGACTTTCGCTCGTCCCGTGAAGGCGGGGACCCAGGCTGGATCCCGCTTTCGCGGGAATGAGCGGAGTAAACTACGCCGCCTCCGCGCGGCGAAAGCCGTTCCACATCGCTGTCGCCGAGCCCGACAGCAGCACCTGCACGTAGCGGATCTGCTGATATTCGCCGTTGAGCGAGATGCGTGGCAGCGCGGTGAGGTGCTCGGCGTGGCTTTCGAACAGCACGCCGGGCCGCGTCGTCACCGCGGTGGCAAAGCCGAGCTCGGCGGCGATCCGAAACTCGCGCGGGCCGGCCGAGCCTGGATCGCCGTAAGGATAAGATAAATGCGCCGGCCGCGCGCCGAGCGCCGCCTCGATTACGGTGCGGCTCAAATCCATCTCCGCGCGCACGGCTTTGTCCGGAAGCTTCGCCAGCATCAGATGATTGACGGTGTGGGCGCCGATCGTCACCAGCGGATCGCGCGCGAGCAGCGCGATCTCCTGCCAGCTCATGCACAGATCCTTGCAGAAGGCGGCGATGTCGACCTGATAACGCGCGGCGAGATCGCGCACGACCTCGCGCAGCTCGGTTTCGCTCTCGTGCGCCCGCAGCCACCAGTAAAGCTCGTCGTAGAGCGCGCGCTTCTCGGCGACGGTCGCGCAATCGAAGGTGCGGTTTTTGCCGTCGATCACAAGGCCGATGCGCTTCTGCTTATTGATCACCGCTTCGAGCGCGAGCCACCACAATTCGCCGAGCCGGTCGGGAAAGCTACTCGGCACATAGACCGCGAACGGAAAGCCGGCGTCGCGCAGGATCGGATAGGCGTGCTCGAGATTATCGCGATAGCCGTCATCGAAGGTGAGGCAGACGAAGCGCCGGCCGAAATCGCGCGCCAGCATGCGGCGGTGCATCTCGTCGAGTGAGATGACGTCGACGCGCGAGCGCTTGAGCAGCTTGACGACGCCGGCGAGGAAACGCGGCGTGACTTCGAGGAGCCGGTTGGGCTGGAAGCGATCCGGCCGCGGCGGCCGCACGTGATGCAGCGTCAGGATCGCGCCGACGCCGCCGACCCACGGCCGCAGCGCCATGTGAGCGCCGGAGAAATAAAGCGACTCCAGCCCGCCGCGGATGATGGTTTGCTTCAAGCCGGCCATGATTCGTATCGTGCTGGCTGCCGCTTTTGTTGATTAATCTAGCCCCACTATGGCGGCGCTTGGTTGACAATGTTTTGCTTTCTTATCCTGCCCCGCAAACGGGAAACAATCTTTCCTCCCCGCAGGACCTCCTGCACCAGCGGCTTTGACGGATCGGTGGCTTTGAACATGAATCGGGGCCTCGCCGAAAACGCCGATGACGGCGGGCTCCTTGCCGCCCTTCTTGACGCCGTCATGGTGCGGCCTGTGGGTAACGCTTGCGGAAATTCCCGACAATGAATTGAAGTGACGCGTGGCCCTTACCCGGATCCTCTACCGCACGCGTGAGAGGGAGTAGCGCTATACCTCCCGCACCAGCGGCTTACCCGGATCGGTGGCTTTGAACATGATCGGGGCCTCGCCGAAGATGCCGATGACGGCGGGCTCCTTGGCGCCTTTCTTGACGCCGTCATAGTGCGGGGTGTGGGCGACGCGGCGGACGAAGCCGCCGGCGGGCACCGGCACGGTCGCCTTCGGCTCGAAAGCCTCGCCCGAGTTCACCCACCAGGTGCCGGAGATGACAAAGCACAGCCGGTCGGTGATGTAGGTGTGCGGCGCGCTCATGAAGCCCGGATGCCATTTCACCAGCACCACATACGGGCCGGGCTTGTCGGTCGCGCCAAACACCGCGACCGTCTCAACCGACTGCGGCGGCGCCGAGGGCAACGCCGGCTTCCACACATATTGATCGGGCAATTGCACCTGGGTTTGCGCCGGATCGATCGCGTCCGCGGGGGCGGTGATGAGGGCGGCCGGCAGGGCGGCGAGGAGCGGCGCCAAGAGAAGCCCGCGGCGGGTGGCGGCGAAGTCTTGTAAGTTGCAGTCTTGGAGGTCGCGGTCGGTTGCGGATGTCAGCGTGCGGGCGAGGTGTTCGAGTTTTTGTCCGGGCGGCGGCGTGAGCATGGGCGGTCCTTCGTGTTGCGGCGGGTATGCATATGACGCGGCGGGGCGGATTTGGTTGCGGCGCTGCTCCCCTCCCCCTTGTGGGGAAGGGTTAGGGGTGGGGGTCGGGAGGTGACACACGGAAGCAGATGGATGCATTCACATCCATCTTCGTGTTCGCGTCGCCTCGCGACCCCCTCCCTACCCTCCCCCACAAGGGGGGAGGGAAAGAGAAAGCTACGCTGCGGCGGCGGGGATTGGCGGGATGATCTTGCCCATCTCGCCGGCACGGCCGGCTATCACGATGGTGACATTGTCGAAGCCGGAATCGAGCAGGAGATCGCGCGCTTGCGTGGTCGAAGGCGCGGCGAGCGTCTCGACCAAGAGCATGGCGTGGGTGGCGAAGCGGGCGACAGCTTGCGCGTCGCGCGCGACGTCGCGGCCGCCGAGCACGCCGGCGTCGACGACGACATGCGGATAGGCCTTCGCCAGCGCAGAGAAATGCCGGGTGATCCCGGGCGCGCCGAGAAGCGCGCTGCGGCTGCCGCCGCGGCCTGACGTGATGAGATTGAGGTTCGAGGCGATGTCGCGGGTAATAATGTCGCCGAATGACACCGCGCCGGACGCGAGTTCGGCGAGGCCGGGCGCGGCGGGATCGTTGGAAATTTCGTGGATGGCATGATCGCCGGAGCCGAGCGCCACCAAGACCGCGCGGGCGTCGCGGGCGAGCGCGCGGGCGAACCTGACGGCGACCCAGCCGGTGTCGAGCTCAGGCGCGGTAGCGAAAAAGGCGATCTGGCTATGCTCGACGCCGGCCGCACACAGATTGTGAGCAAATTCATCGATGGCGCTCACCGGCACGCCAATCGGCACCGACTCTCTCAGCGTCTCGCTGTGTAATGGCACGCTGCGCAGCGGCTCCTTCTGCACGATGGAGCGAAGCCGTGCCGCGAGCCTGCCGCCCATATCGGTACGCGGCTGCGCCGACGGCTCGGCGGGCTCGAAGCGCGCCGCACGGTCGGGGATGGGCGCGAGGTCCGGGTCGAGGTCGGCGTACGCATCGGCAGCGGTTTCGGCGTCCCTTTGCCGAGGCCGGACGCGCCGCGGACGCACGACGGCACCCGCCACCGGGCTGTCCAGAAGCTCACGCGTGAGCACGATGCCGGACATCAGCACCATGGTGGCCAGCGAAGCGATGGCGATGGTCGGGATTTTCTTCGGATACGCCGGTGCGGTCAACACGGTGGCGCGCGAAATCACCCGCGCGTCGACCGGCGCGTTGGCGATCGAATCGCGCGCGGTCGCTTCGCGGTATTTGGCAAGATACGATTCCAGAAGATCGCGCTGCGATTTGGCTTCGCGCTCGAGCGCGCGCAGCTGCACGTCGTCCTCGTTGGACGTCACCGCCTGGCTCTTGAACTGGTTGAAGGTCGCAAGCTGCGCGGCGACGCGAGCGTCGGCGAGCTTGGCGTCGTTCTCGAGCGACCGCGCGATGGTCTCGGCTTCTTTCCTAATCTGAATGTCGAGATCGCCGATCTGGGCTTTCAGCTCCTTGATGCGCGGATGGTTGCCGAGAAGCGTCGAGGATTGCTCGGCGAGCTGCGCGCGCAACGTCACGCGCTGCTCGGACAGGCGGCGGATCAGCTCGGAATTGAGGATGTCGGAGGAATCGATCGGATCTCCCGATTTGAGCATGTCGCGGATCAGCTTGGCCTTGGCCTCAGCGTCGGATTTTTGCGCGCGCGCGGTGGCAAGCTGAGTGTTGAGGTCGCCGAGCTGCTGCACCGACAGCTGGGTGTTGTTCGGCCCGACCAGAAGGTTCGACTTGGCGCGGAACGCCTCGACCTTGCCTTCGGCGTCGGCGACCTTCTTGCGCAAAGTCTCGATCTCGCCGGAGAGCCATTGGCCGGCATTGCGCGCCTGGTCCTGCTTGGTCTGCGCCAGGCGCTGCAGGAAGGCGTCGGCGATGGCGTTGGCGACGCGCGCGGCAAGCTCAGGATTTTCCGACAGGAAATCGATGACGATGACGTGCGACTTCTCCACCGGGAACACGGTGAGCCGCTCGTAATAGGCATCGAGCACGCGCTCTTCCGGCGTCATGCTCAGCGGATTCCTGATGATGCCGACGAAGGCCAGCAGCGACTTCCATTGCGACAGGCCGCCGATGGCGGGATCGAATTCCGGCAGCTTGTTGAGCTCAAGCTTGGTAATGACGTCGCCCGCGACCTCGCGCGACATCATCAGCTGCGCCTGGCTGGTGATGGTGTCCTGGTCGATGGTGCCGCGGTCGAGGACGTCCTTGTCGGCGTCGGGGCGGAGAAAGACATTGTCCCGGCCGACAATGAGGACGCGCGCCTCGGACTGATATTTCGGCGGGATCATCATCACCACGCCGAAGGTGAGAAGAGCGACGATCAGCGTCGGCCGCAGGATCGCGTAGCGCGCCCGCCAGAGCGCGGCGCCGAGGCTCGCGAAGTCGAAATCGGCGTCGACGAATTGCCCGCGTAGCGACGGCCGTGCCGATGACGACGCCAGACTCATTGGGTAGCTCCTGGAGCGGTGCGCAACCGAGCCGCGCTTGGCGGAACACGCTCTAAACGACTCTATCCACAGGCGAAAAAGCCGGGGCCGATAACAAACGATTATGGTTGCTAACCGGTTAAGGCCGCTTCGGAAGGGTTTCTTAACGGCCGCCGCGCTGAATCGGCCTGAGTTCCCTCCGGGATCAAGGACAGGCCGATGGGTGACGGGCGGCCCACCGCATTGCGCACAGCTGCCGGCAGCGGACTGCCGATGGCGTTTGCCGCGCCGCTTGCAGCGGCGCCGGAGGTGGAAACGGCCGGGTTGATCCCGGCCCAGGCCGCTTGGTCGCTCAGTATCCTGCACATTTTCCGCGCGCCGCTCGGCGGGTTGTTCCGTCATGTGGTCGACCTAGCGCGGGGCCAGGCGGTGCGCGGCCACCGGGTCGGGCTGATCGTCGATTCCCTGACTGGAGGGGCGCGAGCCGATGCGGCCTTGGCAGCGCTGGCGCCAGAGCTGGCGCTCGGCGTGCAGCGCGTCGCCATCAGCCGCGAAATCAGTCCGTCCGATCTCCACGCCGTCCGCGTCGCCTCGCGCTCCATCAAGGACGCGGCGCCCGACGTGATCCATGGCCATGGCGCCAAGGGCGCGGCGCTGGCGCGGCTGGCGCCAGGCGCGCCGCATGCCATCCGGGTCTATACGCCGCATGGCGGCACGCTGGTTTACCGGCCCGGCACGCTCGGCGGCGGTTTCTACCGGACGCTCGAATGGTTCCTGAAATGGCGCACCGACCTATTCCTGTTCGAGAGCAGCTATATCGCAGGCCTGTTCCGCGCCGACATCGGCCACCCGCCGGGCATCGTGCGCGTCGTCCATAACGGCGTCGGCGAGGCCGAATTCTCAGCCATAGTGCCGCGGCCGGATGCGAGCGACATCGTCTGCCTCGGCGAATTGCGCGCGGTCAAAGGCTTTGATGTGCTGATCGAAGCGCTCTCGATCCTCAAGGCCGAAGGCCGGCGGGTGAGCGCCACCATCGCCGGCGAAGGGCCCGACGGGGCCGAGCTGAAGGCGTTGGCGGAGGAGTTCGGCGTCGCCGACCAGGTGCGCTTTGTCGGCTACCAGCCGGCGCGCGAGGCCTTCGCGCTCGGGCGCATGATGGTCATTCCCTCGCGCGCGGAGTCCCTGCCCTACGTGATCCTCGAAGCCGCCGCCGGCGGCGTCCCGATCATCTCGACGCGGGTCGGCGGCGTGCCGGAAATCTTCGGCCCGGAGAGCGATCACTTGATCGCGCCCGACGATGTCGGCGCGCTTTCCGGCGCGATCGCCCGCGCGCTCGATGCGCCGGCGGAGCTGCGGCGAATTGCCCAATCGGTCAAAGGCCGCGTCCAGGCGGAGTTTTCGCTCTCGGCCATGGTCGATGGCGGCCTTGCCGCCTATCGCGAGGCGATTGCGCTGCGAAAACTCGCGCAGTTCGCATAACTAATTTTTTCCCTTTGTTTACTACCTTCGCGGCCGCCAGTGTCCGCGGGCATGCCCGCGCCACATTTTCGGCAGCGAAAGCGCACTCATCATGTCCAGGCCCGAGCCCAACAGCTTTTTCGGCGCAGGTTCCGCGGTTCTCTCCGCCGTCTCGGCGATACCGGCAAACGACGCGCCGCCAACGGAGCCGCGGCCGCTTTCACCTGCCGCGCAAGCGATCGCCGAAGAGCACTACCAGCCGGCCTACTCGCCGATCGTGCTGGCCGGACTGGTTCGCGCTATCGAAGTGGCGCTGATCGTCGCCGTCGGCTTCACCGTCTATGTTTGCTACGTCGTGCCAAGCTACGGCTTTGCCTGGTACTATTTCGCCGCCATCGGCGGCATCGCCGTGCTGGCGATGCTGGCATTCCAGGTGGCCGACATCTATCAGATCCAGGCGTTCCGCGGTCACGAGAAGCAATATATGCGGCTCGCCTCCGCCTGGTCGGTGGTGTTTCTGATCGCCATCAGCGTATCGTTCTTCGCCAAAGCCGGCGACCAATTCTCCCGCGCCTGGCTCGGCTCGTTCTATGTGCTCGGCCTGTTTGCGCTGATCGCCTTCCGCCGCGGGCTGTTTCTCTTGGTCCGCCGCTGGACGCACGAGGGCCGGCTCGACCGCCGCACCGTCGTGGTCGGCTGCGACAGCAACGGTGAATCGCTGATCCGCTCGCTCGCCGCGCAACGCGATTCCGACGTGCACATCGTCGGCGCGTTCGACGACCGCGGCGACGAACGGAGCCCGACAAGCTGCGCCGGCGTGCCCAAGCTCGGCACCGTCGACGATCTGGTGGCGTTCGCGCGCCAAACCCGCGTCGACCTCGTGATCTTCTCGCTGCCGATCACCGCCGAAGGCCGCATCCTGCAGATGCTCAAGAAGCTCTGGGTGCTGCCGGTCGATATCCGGCTCTCTGCGCACACCAACAAGCTGCGCTACCGGCCGCGCTCCTATTCCTATGTCGGCAACGTTCCGGTGCTCGACGTCTTCGACAAGCCGATCGCCGACTGGGACGTCGTGATGAAATGGCTGTTCGACAAGATCGTCGGCTCGCTGGCGCTCATCTGCGCGCTGCCGATCATGGCGATCATCACGATCGCTATCAAGCTCAACAGCCCCGGTCCGGTGCTGTTCAAGCAGAAGCGCTACGGCTTCAACAACGAGCTGATCGAGATCTACAAATTCCGCTCGATGTATGTCGACCAATCCGACGCCGACGCCAAGAAGCTCGTCACTGTCGGCGACCCGCGGGTCACTCGCGTCGGCCGCTTCATCCGCAAGACCAGCCTCGACGAATTGCCGCAACTCTTCAACGTGGTGTTCGCCGGCAATCTGTCGCTGGTCGGCCCGCGTCCGCATGCGCTGCAGGCCAAGGCCGAGAACCGGCTCTATGACGAGGCCGTGGACGGCTACTTCGCCCGCCATCGCGTCAAGCCGGGCCTGACCGGCTGGGCGCAAATCCATGGCTGGCGCGGCGAGACCGACAGCCAGGAAAAAATCCAGCAGCGCGTCGAGCACGACCTCTATTACATCGAGAATTGGTCGATCCTGCTCGACCTGTACATCGTCGCGCATACGCCGTTCGCGCTGTTGCGCACGGAGAATGCGTATTGAGTGAGCTTGCGAGCGCGGCGGCGTTCGCCGAGGGCGAAGGCTATGCCGTAACAGCGCCGCTGGCGCAGCGGCTTCTCAACATCGTCCTGTTCGTCACCGTGCTGCTCAGTTCGATCGCCTTCATCGAGCCCTCCCCGCATGACGGCCTGATGATCATTCTCTTGGCGATGTGCGTCGCCGCCCGCGTGCCCTTCGACCGCAAGCTCATTCCGCTGATGCTGCTCCTGATCGTCTGGCTGATCGGCGGCTTCTTCTCCGTCATTCCGGTGCTCGATCAGAAACAGACGCTGCAATATGTCGCGACCTCGGCCTATCTGGTGCTGGCTGCAATCATGTTCGCCTGCCTGTTCTGCGACGGTAATCTGGTACGGCTCACGATCCTGCGGCGCGCCTATATCATCGCCGCCTTGATCGCGACCGCCGCGGGCTATGTCGGCTTTTTTCACCTCGCGCCCGGCTCCGACATCTTCCTGTTCAACGACCGGGTCAGCGCCACCTTCAAGGATCCGAACGTCTACGGGCCGTTCCTGATCTTTCCGTTGTTGCTGTTGCTGATCGGGCTGATGACGCAAGGCATGCGGTTTTTCAGCCTCGCGATCATGACGTTCTTGTTCGGCGGCTTGGTGCTATCCTTCTCACGCGGCGCCTGGGTGCATTTTGCCGTCTCCGCCGCCGTCGCCGTGCTGCTGTTGTTTCTCGCCGCGCCCGAGCCGCGCATGCGCCGGCGAATCCTATTGTTCAGCGTCGCCGCCTTGGTGGCGATGGTGCTGTTCGTCATCGCGTTGCTGTTGATCCCGACCGTGCACGATCTGTTTTTGGAGCGCGCCAAGGTGATCCAGCCCTATGACGTCGGGCCCGGCGGACGGTTCTGGGAGCAGAAACTCGCGCTCAGTGTCATTCTCGATCATCCGAACGGACTGGGGCCGTTCGAGTTCTTCCGCCAGTTCGGCACCCAGCAGCACGACGTTTATATGCAAGGCTTTCTGGTCTATGGCTGGGTGGGCGGCATGGCCTATTTCACGGTGGTGATGGTGACGCTGGTAATCGGACTTCGTACCACGCTGATCGCCGCGCCCTGGCAGGCCTATCTGATCGCCGCCTACGCGGCGTTCGTCGGCGAAGCCTTCGAAGGCTTCATCGTCGACACCGACCACTGGCGCCACTTCTTTCTGCTGCTCGGCCTGGTCTGGGGACTGACCGCGGCGTCGCTCAATCTGCGGCGGGGTGAGCTGCGACAAGACGAAGTCGAGCTCGTCAGTCCCACCTTCGCCGTTTCATAAAGCACTAGTTCTACTCAACTCTCTGACCCAAAATTGACCGGGAGCACGTTGCCAATCGCTGCGGTCAAAGATGGCCCCGGCCGGGTCCAAATTTTCCGCTTGACTTTGACGCAGCGTCAAACCGCTACACCCCATCCACGCGCGTCGGAGCCCACGGGATAAGTTCCGGGTCGAGCGGCCTTCGACGGCTGTTATCGGAGGCAAATCATGTTTCGAATTGGCGAGTTTGCACAAATCGCCCAGGTTTCGAGCCGCCAGCTACGGTTCTACGACCAGCTTGGACTGCTGCAGCCGGCTCGCACCGACAGTCAGACCGGTTATCGTTACTACAGCGTCAGGCAGTTGCCGCGTCTGAACAGCATTCTTGCGCTGAAGGAACTCGGCCTGTCGCTGGACCAGATCGCTCCGCTGCTCAAGGACAAGGTTTCTCCGGCCGAGCTGCGCGGGATGCTGACGATGAAGCGCGCTCAGGTCGAGCAGTCGCTGCGACAAGAGGAACTGCGCCTTCGTCACATCGAATCGCGCATTGCCCAGATCGACAAATACGGGGCGATCGAGGGCTACGACGTGGTGACGAAGTCGGTTGCGGCGACGCCGTTCCTTTCACTGCGGTGCACCTGCAATGGCATGGACGAGGCGACGGACATGATACGTCGCGTCGCCGACGACGGGGCGAAGCAGATCCGGCCCGGCCTTCGCGACAAATTGATCGTGGTGTCGCGCACCGAGGGGGAAGCCGACACGCTCGATCTGGAAATTGGCTACTCGCTGACGCGGGCGTCGAACGCGCGCGTCACCGTAGCCGACGATCATGTTCTAGGCGCCAGCGAATTGCCGGCGGTCGAAGCCATGGCGACGGCACGGATTTTGACGGTGCAGTTGCTTGGATCAAAAACTATTGCCGCGAACACCCGACTGTCATCGTGCACGTAGCCGCCGTTAAATTCATTCGGCTCATGCAGCAGAAGCGGCAGTGACTAACCGCGGCGGAGCTGCAGGAAGACAAAGTCGAGCTCGTTCGTCCCGCCTTCGCCGCTCTATAAAAATGGCCGCAGCAAACTTCTTCGAACTGACGCCGCCAGTTCGTTGCCATGAGGACAATCAGATGATTACGCTACTCAGGTTCGTGCCAGACGTTGCACGCCCGCGTTAGCCCTTAATACTGCGGGCAAGTCACGCCCGCCGCGCAGCGCCGGACGGCCCGCCGTTCCACTCTTCGGTGGACACCAGCGACGCTTCCCGGCGTGCCTGGTCTGCCGATTTCGGCGAAAGCCTTGTCCGCAGACAGGGACAAAGCCGTTTCCGCCGACAATTTGATCGACATCGGAGAGGCTGACATTACCACCGCGCCGATAACGGTCGCGGCGACCATGAGCAATTTACGCATAGCACTTCTCCCGGTAACACGTTGACTCACGGCCCAGTGCTTCAATCGGAACTTTTTGATTTGGGTCAGAGGCCAACATAAAACAGTATACCTCTTTCGCCCCCGATTGGTTTGCGCTGGATCAAATCGCGTGAAATTGATGATGATGAAAGAACGGACGAGACGCCAACATTGCAATTCAATTGCGATCAGCTCGAACGGGACACCGAACGGCAATTTTCACCGATTTATGCTCGGCAGCTTGAGGTCGACGCCGCGAAGAGCCGCGCCGGAACCGACCCCAATAGCTTTCACAATCGACATCGCCTGAACCATTGTGATGTCGAGTGTCCGTACACGATTAAGCGGAAAATACATGATATTGCCCGACATCGGCGTGGGCGCCTGCGGCAAAAACACTGCGACCCAGTCGTTTTCCAGCTTTTCCAGCAGATATCCGATCTGCCAGCCGTCCTCGATGCTGACCAAGACCGGCTTCAAGCCGCTGGCATTCTCGATATGCACAAGGCCTTCGGCCATGCTTTTTATCAGCTGGTAATGCGGGAGGCGACCAAGCAGCGAGTTCTCAGACCAGCGGCTGATGCGCCCGCCGAAAGTGGTGCGGGCGACAGCGCCCGCGGCGAAGGCCAGCAAGACCAAGGCCAGAACCGACAAGAAAGTGGCGGCACTGACGCCGGCTACATCGCCCCACTGATCCAGATGAAGGCCGTGGGAGATGGGCGTGGCAATACGCTTCAGCAATCGGAATGCGTAGGACAGAATGAACACGGCGAGCGCAATGGGCAGGAGGAACGAAATTCCCCCGATAATCACGGTTTTCAAAAATTCTTTCAGAGGCTTCTCTGTCCACGTCAATCCAGCCATGGATGACCCCGAGCGCGAAAGTCGGCGTACCACCAAACTTGGCGTAAAGCGTAGACGTTTTATAGGATGACGAGAAGACCTCGTCGGATACGCACCAGTACACCATTCTGATGACGAAGCAGGATTTCGTACTCGCCGATGAAGAGACCGTTTTTTACGAGACGCGGTCCAAACAATGCCACGTGGGATACAAGTCCTGACGGCGAAGAGCGCGCGTCGAGCCGGCCTTCGACGAACCTACTTCCGGCAAAGCAGGATCGGCTGATGCTGCGCGCCGCCGGGCATGTGCACGATTTCGCTCGAGCTAAAGCCGATCCGGCGGCACAGCTCGAACAGAAAATCGGTGTGATAGGCGACGGCCGCTTCCGGCTGCGCTTCGGATTCGATCAGCGCGTTGCCCAGCCGGTGCGCGAAGGTATGGCGTGTGCCGTAGGTCGCCGGCGGATGTTCGATATTGAAATGCGAATGCATCATCGCGCCGCCGGCCTTCAACAGCCGATAGGACTCGCGCAGATAATTCTCCAGCTCCGCTTCGAGCAGATGCGACAGCAGCGAATTGGAGAACACCAGATCGAAGGCGGCGTCGGCGAGCGGAATGCGATAGGCCGATGGCGCGGCGGCGGTGTGATTGTAGGAGACGCTCGTATCGCTCGACCGGTAGAAACGGAAGCGCTCGGCGTCATAGTTTTCCCGGCACCAACCGATCGCTTCCTCGTCGATGTCGATGCCGACGTAGCTGCCGGCAAAACGCCGGCCGCGGAAATTGTAGTCGCGCAGCCAATGCGCCCAGCGCCCGCAACCGACGCCGATGTCGAGAATATCCGAATGCATGGTGGCGATGCCTTCGGCGAACACGAACATCCAGAAATCGCGGGCGTGGACCAGAAAGTCGCTTTGATTGTTGAACAGGCGGTTGCCGACGCCGATGCGAATGCGCAGATGATTAGGCGGCAGCGCACGGAATTCCGGAAACACCAGCCGCGGCACGACGTCGAATGCGTTCACCGCGGCGCGGAACAGCGGATTGAATGTCAGCTTGGAGGTCGAGGGAAAAAGCCTGCGGAGCGCCCGATCAAGGCTCGGGCGAACCGCGCCGATCGCCCGCCCGGGATTGGCCGATGTGTACGCCATGGTGAGACTCTTGCGTGCCGGACGAAGGGCGCCTGAAACTGTCCTACCGGTCACGGCCTTGTAGCTGCGCCAGCCTTAAGATCGCGTTATTGGGCAGGCCCCGATTTGGCGGGATCGGCGTGCCGCCCAGCCGCAGAGGTGGCGCAAACAACGCCCCTGCCCGCCCGTGACGCACGGCGCAGAAATGCCGCCGCAACGATCTACGCGCCACTGTGCCTCGTTATGGGACCGTCAACGCCCAGGCGGCGTTCCGCCGGCTAGCGCCGCGGCGGCGATCAGAAAGGCTACCAGGGCCAAAAGTGCGTTGAGCATGGCCGCCGTCCTTGGTTCGACCGACCCCCTCGTTGCGCATGTGACGCGAAACGGTCGGTTTCCAAGGTCCGTTCACGGCATTGGCATCGCGGCAGAACGCCGCCGCCGAATTGTCAGATCAGCCCTAGCCGCAACGCCAGCGCCGCCAGCCACACGATCCCGGCGAGGCAGATGCCGCAGAACACGCCGGCGGAGCCGTAATCCTTGATGCGGCCGATATCGATGTGGTGCTCGGGAGTGACGTGATCGGCGAGCTTCTCGATCGCGGTGTTGAGGAATTCGATCCCCAACAGCACCAGCAGCACGCCGATCATCGCGACATACCAAGCCACGGTAGGCGCGACAAACAGGCCCACAATCAGGCCGGCGGCCAAGAGGATCAACTCCTCGCGTAATGCCGCTTCATTTCTAAAGCCATAGCGCAAGCCCCGCAGCGAATTGAGGGTCGCGCTGAAAATCCGTTTCACGATGAATTCCGGTTGGGCGGCGGTCGCAAGGCAGGCGGGCCACTTTACGCGATGGCGCAGATTCGCGCGAGCGCCGTCACGTCACATCCGATCCGCCGGCGGCAAAGAGGCAGAATAGGCCGCCAACCGGTGGCGGCTGACGCCGACCGGCGATCACCCCACCGGGCAATGCTGCGAACGCGCCGTCTTACCGACAATAGACGATATGACAATCAACGCCGCCCGCGGTGCGGCAGTGGCGCAGGGCAAATCTCTGGGCGCGTGAAAAGAAGATGCCATAGCCCCACGTCGATACTCCATTCTGACCGCGGGCCAGGCACCGAAATGCCGACGCCGAGGTCGAGAATGTTGCGGCTATCGTCAAGCCAACCAGGCCAGCTATCAAGAATCGGCGCATCAATGACCTCCCGGGTTTGAGACAAAGCAAGTAGCACGCGGCGATAACGGCGCAACCCCTATAGCAAATTATTTGACCGGGAACACCCGCGACTGATTTCGCATCTCTCACCACGCGCCAGGCGGGCCGCATTGGAACTCGCAGCGTGCGAAAAATCAACTCGGCGAAAACGCGCCGATTTTTGATGGTTGGACCGGCGGGGCGGACGGACATCGGCTAATTCGCCGCTTTTTGATTTAGCGCAAATATGACAGCGCGATGGCCGCTCATCATGCGTCGCTTCTCAAGAAGGACGAGCGAAACGAGGACCAGAGGCAATACGGATCGTGCAGCCTTCGCCTTGGGCGCTTATGCATCGACTGGATGACATGAAAACGTACGCGGCCTTTCTGGCGTTGGCGGCGGGAGCGATCAGCGCCACGATGGTTGTCATCGCTCCATTGCAAGCCAAAGACAGCTTTCAGCCGCGCGACTGTTCTCGAATTTATTGTGCGTCCATTGCGGAAAACGCCACGTCACCATCCGATGCCGTCAGACTTGCCGACGACTATTGCAACGCGCGGTGCGACCAGCGGTTCAACTATTGCCAGTATCGCGGCGAATCCCGCGACCACTGCGCTCGATCGCTGATCAATTGCCGGCGAAACTGTTGATTGTCAGCCGGACCGCCACGACTGGCGCGCGATCTAGCTGTGCGCGGTTTTTGTGTGGTGCCTGATATCGGACGTCGGCGCACACCACGGATGATGCCCGCTCTTGCAGGCGTTGTTCATGGCTGCAAGGGCGCTGCCGGCCCCGAGCGCGGTCACCGCCAGGACGATCAATAAATGGGCTTTCATTTGCGGACCTCGCTTATGCGGGCCCCCGACCCGCCAAGCTAACCGCGGCTCAGATGAACGCAGGATGAACGGATGAACGCGCCATGGGGGCAATTGCGTTGGATGGAACAATTCAGTCAGCACGAGTTGCACGCGCCAAAGCGATCTCAAGCATTTGCAGCTTTTCGGGCGCACTCACGCCTACAGTATAAATGTCTGATTTAGCTGGTCGGAGCGCCGAGATTTGAACTCGGGACCCCCAGTCCCCCAGACTGGTGCGCTAACCGGGCTGCGCTACGCTCCGCCGAGACGGGCGGACTATAGTCAGCACCCCAAAGCGGCACAAGCGCGGGGTCCGGCTTGGCGAGACGAGCCGATGCAGCGAAGCGAGCCCGCCAACATGCGTGGTGGCCGGCGGCAGTGTCGGCCTACGTCCAGGGCCAGCCTCACAGCGTGGACATTCGGCCGTCATCGAGCGTAGGCTTGATGTCAATTCTAAATTGATCATCTGCCGTCATTCGGCCTGGTGTCGCTGAATGGATCTGTTTCGTCCTACTTGATACGCGAAGCGCCGACTTGCCGGCATACGCGGAGCGGGAAATGCGTTCGCTTTTTACGGCATTGACAGCGCTGTTGCTCTTGAACCCGACGGCCATGGCGTGTCCGGGCCAGGCCGGTAAAGTCATTTTCGAGGACAGCTTCGCCGACGACAGCGGCGGTTGGCAGCTCGGCGCGCCCGATACCGAGATCAAGGAGGGCGCATTGTGGCTGCGCCCCAATCCGCGCGGCATGAGCGAGAAAGGACGCAACATCAGTTCCACGGTGCGGACGTTCTCCGCAATCGACGGCGACTATTGCGTGGAATTCATCGTGCCCAAGCCGGTGGCGGCGGACAACGACTTCATGACCGGGCTGGTGTTCTGGCAGGTGTCGGCCACCGAGGAGTATTTGTGGGCGATATATACCGACGGGACGACACAGCTAAACCGGCTGGTCGCGAATAAATGGGCGCGGGTTTTCTCGGAGAATACCGGCAAGCTCGAGCCGGGCAGTACGGCTTCGCTGCGGGTCATCGCCAAGGACGGCAAGCTGACGCTGTTTGTCGGCGACCGCCAGGTCAAGATCATCCGGGCGCAGACGCCGAGCGGCGAACTGGCGTTCGGGGCGCTAGCCGAGGTCGAGAAATTGAGCGACGCCAATCCGGTGGTGCAGATCAAAAGCTTCAAGGTCACCGCCGGCGAGTGATGCTCGATCTTGACTGCAACGTGTCGGCTGTCTGATGGCTGGCTGGCGGAGAAATCGCCGCCTCGACGGCGCGCTTCCGAGCGTTAGCAGAGCGCGCTAGTCGCCGGATTTGTGGTAGCGGCAGCGACCGGGAGTGACGTCATCGCGCCGGCACATATTTGGCTCAGATCGAATTCGAGCTCCACCGACAAGCCCGCGGATGTCCGCGGCAGGGCGCCGATCTTGCGCGCCAATCGCAACATCGCGCGGTTTTCGCCAAGCACCAATGCGCGCAGCGTTTTCAGATTTTGCCGGAGCGCCCGCGCCAGCGCCGTGCGCAATAATGTCTCGCCGATGCCGGTGCGCTTGAGGTCGGATCGGACGATCAAGCCGATCTCGGCTTCGCACGGCGATATCAGCACGCGATGCAAGATTCCCGAGATGTCGCCGTTTTCGTCCAGCGTGCACACCAGTTCGCCGCTTTTGCAGTCGACATCGAAGAACCGTTTCAGGATCGGCTCGCTCCGAAAATCCAGCCACTGGCCAAAGCGCGTCCGCAGATCGTCGCGATCCATCTTGCCAATGAATGTCCGGATCATGGCCCACGCGGAAGCGCCTAGCGGCCCGGCCAGGACAATCGTTCGTTCCGCGTCGAAATCGCCGCACGGCCAGCGGCTGCGGCCGCGCACCACTGACCGCGGAATGCCGAGGCAACTTTCAGGGTTGCTGTTGTCGTGGTGCAGCCGAACTCATGCGCGCTACCCAAACACCAAGACCGGCGTAACGCACGCGCGGCCTTTTCATCGCCGGCTGAGTTCCGCTCACGTCAGGCGATGGGCCGCTGTTTCGCACGAGCCGGCCGCGCTCGATCGGCCAGACTTAGCGCAAAATGAACAGACCAATTCCGTACAAGATTAACGTTCGCGTTGTAGGGCAATGTTTCGGGTGAAGGCAGGCGCGGACATGCTGCGCAATCTTTAGGAGATCGAGGATGAAGGTTTGGCTGAAAACTGCGCTGTGTGCCGGCACGATGCTGGCAGCGGCTGGCATCTGCGGGGCAAGCTTTGCGCAAACCTATGCGAATGGCCCACAAAACGGGCAAAGCGGGGCGAGCTCGCAAAATTGGGCGAACAGCCAGCAGAACTGGCAGAACAATCCCAATAACTGGCAGAACAGTTCGAAGAATTGGAACAACAGTTCGCAGGATTGGAAGAACAGTCCGCAGAATTGGCAGAACAGCGGCAGCAACTACAACAACGCCAACGGCATCTATGACAGCAACGGCAACCGGGCCGGCTATGCCGTGCCGACAGGCAATGGCGGCGTCAATTACTACAACAATAACGGCAATCGCAGGGGCTACCAGCCCAGCCGATCCGGCCAATAGAGCACATACAGCGCACCGGATTTTAGGTCAGGTCGGGCAATCCAAATCGTCATTGCGAGCGAAGCGAAGCAATCCAAGGGCTGCGGTTACGGCACTCACGTCGCGGGCGTTGGAACTGTCCGTCATCCTCGGTGAAAATTACGCCAGCCAGAAGATCTATTCAGTCGGCCGCGCCGCGTGACGCCTCGGCTCCAGCTGCAAGTTCGACGATTTCGGTCGTGATCTCTTCCTGGCGAAGCTGCCGCTCCCGCCGCGCCAACGCCGTGAGTTTCGCTTCGGTGTTGGTCTTGGCGGCCATCATCGCGACCATTCTGGCCTCGTTTTCGGCGACAAAGGCGTGCATAGCGGCTTGGCACAATTGTGCGTAGACGTATTCCGCAGCGAGACGTTCAAGCAGCACCTCGGGGGCAAGCGCCGTCATCGGAGACCGCCCCTCAATCGGGCGCGCAAAGTGTTCGAAATCGATCGGCAAGAGTGAATGTCGATCAATGTGGATGCCGCCGTCTGGGGCCGAACGCGAGAAGAGGATATCGGCCGCCGTAATGGCGCCCTGGGCGAGGTAGCCATACAGGGCATCGGCGAGCTGGTTCGCGAAACTTGGAATCCCATCGACCCGCGTGGGCATCGTCGCCGACCAATCGAGCTTTATGCCTCGCTCGCGGGCGACAACCGCGCCACGCGTGCCGACGACCATGCTCGTGGCCTCCGCAAGGTCGCCCGCTGCGGCCTCGAATACACGCTCGCTAAAAGCTCCGGCGAAACCCTGTTCTGCACAAAAGAGGATGAGGCCGCGTTTGGAAGGCCCGGACCGAGTTGCGACGGCAATATCCGTATCCGTCGGCAGCAAATCCAATGCCTGACCGACCGCATTGGAAATGACATCGGTATAGGCTTCGATGCCGGCGAGCAGCGATCGACCTCTCTGCGCTCGCGAGGCGGCGATGCCGCGCATGGCGGTGACGACGGCCCCCAATTGTCGGACGTTCTGTATTTGCGCGACAATGTCGAATAACCGCTCGGCCATTACTCGGCCTCTCGCCCGGACGCTCCGGCCTGCGTCGTTAGCTGCGTCACAAGTGTCGCAAGCGCCGCCGTCAGCTCGGCGGCTTTCGCCTCGTCGAGACAGCCGGTGCGCTTTATCTCATCGACGACCGTTTGAGCCGCGCCGTCGAGCCAGCCGGGAAGCCCGGTGCGGAACGTACCGATCAGTTCCAGCGGCAAGCGATCGAGAAGGCCGCGCTGCAATGCCAGCACGAGCGCAACCTCGTCGACGAGCCGCAATGGCGCATATTGTTGCTGCGCGAGAATGGCGCGAATGCGCCTGCCGCGGGCGATCTTGTCCTTGACCTGCGCGTCAGTTACCCCGCCGAAGCGGGTGAACATCTCAAGTTCAAGGAACTGGGCGTAATCCAGACGCAACGTCTCTGCAGCTTCGCGCAAGGCCGGCGCCTGGGTCTTGCCGCCAACACGGCTGACGCTCACGCCCACATCGACAGGCGGCTTTTGGTTCGCATAGAACAGGCGTGAGTCGAGAACGATCTGGCCGTCGGTGATTGAGATCAGATTTGTTGCAATATAAGCGCTTAGATTGCCGGCATCCAGTTCGGCGATCGGCAGGGCCGTGAGCGAGCCACCGCCGGCGGCACGGGACAGCTTGGCGGCACGCTCAAGCAGCCGGGCGTGGACGTAGAAAACATCGCCGGGATAGGCCTCGCGGCCCGGCGACTGCCGCGTCAGGAGAGCGATTTCGCGGTGCGTGGCGGCATGTTTGGTCAAATCGTCGATGACGACGAGAGCGTGCTGACCACGGTCTCGAAAGTATTCCGCCATCGTGAAGCCGGCAAATGGCGCGATCCATTGCAGACCTGGGGCGGCGGACGCGCTGGCGACCACGACGATGCAGCGTTCCGGCGCGCCGTGGGTCGCAATGGCGTTTATCACCCGCTTGACGGTCGACGACTTCTGACCGACTGCGATGTAGACGCAAATGATGTCGCTGGACTTCTGGTTGATGATGCAATCGACGGCAATTGCCGTCTTGCCGATCGCTCGGTCGCCGATGATCAGCTCGCGTTGGCCGCGCCCTAGCGCAAACATCGAATCGATCACCAGCAGGCCGGTCTGCACGGGCTCGCTGACGAAATCGCGATCGATGATGGCCGGCGCTGGACTCTCGGCCGGCTCGTAGCTTTCGGCGTCTATCGAATCGCCGCCGTCGAGCGGGCGGCCGAGTGGATCGACGGTGCGGCCGAGGAGGCCACGCCCCACCGGCACACGCACGACCTCGCCGGTGCCACGGACAAGGTCGCCTGCCTCGATCGCCTCGGGATCGTCGAGGAGAACGCATCCGAGAGAATCCCGATCAAGCGTGGTGATAAAGCCGACCTGGCCACGCTCGAAACGCACGAGTTCGCCAAGTCTTACATCGGGCAATCCGGAAACGAGTGCGATGCCATCGGCGACTCGCTCGACGCGGCCCACTTGTTCGGCGATCGGCGCAACCTGCGTCGCTTCGACGCGTTTTCGTGCGTCGGTAAGCCAGGCGTCAAGATCAGCGAGCGTGCTCGTCACGGCTCAACTCCCCGCGAATTCGATCGAGATCGGCACGCCAGCTGTTGCGGATAATCGTGTTTTTGCCCTTGAGCTCGATGCCGGCAATGATTGCCGGATCGCTGCGAAACGTGATGAATAATTCGCGACCGAAGGCCTCGTTGAGCGCAGTGCCGACATACCGGGTTTCCTCGTCGGACAGCGGTGTGGCGGCGACGACCTCGATCGGATGGTCGGTCGCAGCCGCAGATGCCATGCTTTCCTGCGCCTCCGATGACAGTGCGCGCACCTCGCGGCAAATCTCATCAACGAATGCATGGAGGATGACCCGACGCGGAAGCCGCGCCAGCAGGCGCTGCGCGATATCGACCGAGAGTTCGCCGGCATGATCGATAATCGCTTTCTCTGCGGCTGCCCGATCGCGGGCAAGCGCCGCTTCCGCTTCGCTGTGCAGCTTGGCGATCTGCTGGGACGCCTGCGCGATCAGGTTCTCCTTTTCGGTTCGTGCCGTATCCTGCGCCTCTGCCACCAGCCTTTGCCGCTCTGCGGCCATCTCCGCGCGCGCCTTATCGGCGGCGACACGCATATCGGCGGCCCGTTGGCGGGCGTTGGCTGCGTCGCTGAGCAGCTTGTTCGCCTCCTGCTGCCGCTTGACGACGATATCCATGACCGGCCTGAAAAAAAACCGGCTGAGGATCAAAATCAGAACGAGGACATTGACGGTCTGCAGCGCCAGCGTCCACCAGTCGATGCGCATGGGCTCAACGGACAAACGGATTGGCGAACAGCAGCAACAAAGCGATCACCAGGCAGTAGATCGCCATCGTCTCGATCATCGCCAAGCCAACGAACAGCGTCCGCGATACCGTGCCCGCTGCTTCCGGCTGGCGAGCGATGGCATCCATGGCGGCCGCGACGGCCCGGCCTTCGGCCAGCGCCGGACCGATGGCGCCGAACGAGACGGCCATTGCCGCAGCGAAGATGCTGACGATCTCGGTCCAATTCATGGTCTTTCCTCTTCGTTGCGGTCACTTGCTCTTTTTTCCCCCACCGCGCTGCCGATGAATACCATGGCGAGTACGGTGAAGATGTAGGCCTGGATCGCTCCGATGAGCAGCTCCAGCGCCATCAAAGGGATCGGCACCAGCAGGCCTGCAAGCGAGAGCACGATGCCGATGATGAAGACGCCGCTCATCACATTGCCGAACAGCCGCACGATCAGCGAGAAGGTGCGCGTAAAAGTCTCGACGAGATTCAGCGGGATCATCAGGATGGTTGGCTCGGCGAACGTCTTGAGATAGCCGCCAACGCCGCGGCCGCGGACGCCGAAATAGATGATCGAACAAAAGACGATCAGTCCGAGCGCAGCGTCGGTTTCAATGTGCGCGGTCGGCGGCTCGACGCCGGGAACGAGTGACGACCAGTTGGCTGCCAATATGAACAGGAACAGCGTCCCGATCAGCGGAACATAAGGCCTGGGCGCGACCCGCAGCGTGCTCTGTATTTGTTCTGCGATAGCGCCGACGATCAGTTCGATGGCGGCCTGGTAACGGCTCGGGTAAAGCGTCAGCGTACGGGTGGCGACGAAGCCAGCCAGCGCGAGCGCAGCCATGATACCCCAGGTCGTGACGACTGGCTCGGTGACCGGAACCGGGCCGATCGTGAACAGCGTCTTCATGGCTAAAGGCGACTCGATCACGTCTGCGCCCCCAATCGCGCGGCGGCCGCACGTGCTGCGAGAATGCCGGCAGCGGCCAGCAGCAGCGGCAAGGCGCCGAACCGGCTGGCGATAGCGGCAAGCACGACGGCGACAAGCGCGAATCGTCCGAGTTGCAGCGCGAGCGCGAGCAGGAGCGACGAGCCAAAGGCCAGCATCCTGACGTTCCAATGAAGCGACAGGAAATAAAAGCCTCCGATCAGCGCGCCAGCGCCCAACCATGCCCCCGCTTGCAGCGCAAGCAATGCGTGTTCGGTGAGATGGAAGCCCGTCATTGCCTGTGCATCCATCGCCAGGCCGACCAGAAGCCGAGCGTAACGCCCAATACCAACAATGCCGCGCTCCAGAAAATACCGGTGCGCAGCGCATGATCGAGCCATCTTCCGACAAAGAGCCCGATCAAAGTCGGCGCGACGATGATCCAGCCAAGAACACCGATCTGGCCGACGAACCGCACCACCGACGGTTCCCCTTCGGTCCGCCAAAGTTCCCGGCGTTGCTGTTGTTTTCGCACGGCCTCGGTCATCCCATCCGGAGAACTTGGCTCGTGCTCGTCGGCATCGGCATTCATTATCTGCCCGCCAAGATGCCGGGCCGCTCCGGCCGCAGGTAATGCACGATCCGCCTGATGGCCTGCATCTGCAGACGCAGGCTTTCGGTGCGCGCGGTTCGCTCGGCTTCGAGCGCTTCGCGGAACTGCGCCAGCACTACGCGTTCGAGGCGCACGAGATCGTCGCTTGCGATCGCTTCGCGAGTCGCAATCGCGACCTGGTTTCCATTGGTGACCGCCAGCACGCCCCGCCGTATGGCGCAGAATTGCTGCCGATCGTCGGCGTGATGCCAATGGACGACGGATATCTTCAAGGACGTCAGGAAGTCGGCATGGCCGTTGAGAATGCCGAAGCTGCCGGTTTCGTCTTCGGCTCGCACAGCGATGACATCTTGCTCATCGATGACGACCGCAGTGGGCGTTGTAATCAGCAGCCTCATGGCGACGTCCCTTGACGCTTCCAGGACGCCTCTTTTTCTCGCGCCTCGTCTATGGTGCCGACCATATAAAGGGAACTCTCCGCCCACTGGTCACAAGTGCCCGCGAGGATTGTCCGGCAACCCTTGAGCGTCTCAGCCAGCGGCACGGAGCGGCCGGGCTTGCCGGTGAAGACTTCGGTGACGGCGAAGGGCTGGGTGAGAAAGCGTTGTAATCGCCTGGCTCGCGCGACGATCAGGCGGTCCGGCGTGCTCAGCTCCTCGATGCCAAGAAGCGCGATGATGTCCTGCAACTCCTTATAGTGCGCGATCGCCTCGCGCACCTGCTCGGCGATGCTGTAATGCTCCTCGCCGACCACGCTCGGATCCAGCAGTATCGATGACGAGCGCAAAGGATCGACTGCCGGATACATGCCTTCGGCGGCCATCGATCTGGCCAGCACGATCATGCTGTCGAGATGGCTGGAAATAGCGGTGACCGCCGGATCGGAGAAATCGTCGGCCGGCACGTAGACGGCTTCGATTGCCGTCACCGATACGCCCGCAACCGAGGCGATGCGTTCGTGCAGCGCGGCGACTTCGGTGTCGAGGGTCGGCTGATAGCCGACCCTCGAGGGCAGGCGGCCGAGCAGGCCCGAGACTTCACTGCCCGCCTGAACGAAACGAAACACGTTGTCCATCAACAACAAGACGTTCTGGCGTTTCTGGTCGCGGAAATACTCCGCAATCGTCAGCGCGGTCAGTCCGACACGCCAGCGCGCTCCCGGCGGCTCGTTCATTTGCCCGTAAACCAGAACGCTGCGATCCAGCGCGCCGGACCGCTGCATTTCGACGAGAAGCTCATGGCCCTCGCGGGAGCGTTCGCCGATGCCGGCGAACACGGAAATTCCCTGATAGCTTTTCACCATCGCATGGATGAGCTCCATGACCACGACGGTCTTGCCGACGCCGGCACCGCCGAACATGGCGGCCTTGCCGCCTTGCGGCAGCGGCGCAAGGAGGTCGATGATTTTGATGCCGGTCTCGAATATGGCGGTCGCTTGGCTGCGCGCGCCTAGCGGCGGTGCCGGCCGGTGGATGGGTGAACGTTGCATGTCGGGCGGTAGCGGCGGGCCGTTGTCGCGGGCCGTGCCAGTTACGTCGAGCAGGCGACCGAGCACCGCATCGCCGACCGGCACCGTGATTGGATTTCCGCTCGCGCGCACCGGCACGCCGCGTTTGAGGCCTGCCGTCGCCTGAAGCGCAACGCCGCGCACTGTACGCTCGTCGAGATGGGCCTGAACCTCGACGATCAAGGTTTCCGATTTATCCCATTCGACAACCAAAGCTTCATCGAGTCGCGGCAGTTCTGCGGGTTCGAAGTCTACGTCGACCACCGCGCCGCGCACGGCGATCACCTCGCCCGCTGACAATTTGGATTCCGTCATCGCAATGACCGGCTCAACTTATGCTCCTGCCGAAAACATCGCCCTCTTAATCTCATTATAACTTGATCGATATCAATTACGCAGGCGGCCTCGGGCCGCGTTTACCGTCTTTCAGCGCTTTCCTCCTGGCGCGAGGCGGAGCAGAGGGGCGCGACGAATCTGGGCTGGCTCACTGTGCCGGCGTCGCCACTGGCTCGCGCCGACGAGGTGATTGAATAGAGATGCTGTTTGCTGTTTGCTGTTTGCTGTTTGCTGTTTGCTGTTTCTGTTTGCTGTTTGCTGTTTGCTGCCTGCATGAGTCCGTTGATGGGCCCTGGGCGTCATTTCGTGGCGGCGCAGCATGCCGTCGCTTTCGGAGCAACGCGGATACTGAGCGAGCCCGCTTGCCGAGCCGAATTTATCGGTACGCGCCCTAGCGGTTCTGGATGGTTTCGTCGCTCGGCTCGTCGCTATGATGGCGGCCGGACTAATTCAAGCCGCTGTGATTTCGGCCACCCGACGCGCGTCCTGGTTGGAATGCGGCAGCATAAAGCCGTCGAAGAATGAAGCGATCTCGTCGTAGCCGTCGAGCGGCAGGACATGCGCGATATATTGATCCGGCCGCACGACGACCATGCAGCCTGCTTCCCGGTCAATGCCGCGCATGGCAAAGATGTCGTTGCCGCCTTTGATGTCGGCGCAGAACATCTTCTCATAATCGCGAAGACCGTGACGTCCCTTCGGGGGCAGCAGCAGCGCGGGCATCGCTTCGATGGCGAGCTCACGATGAGCTTGCTGGAACACCGCGCGGACATCGATCACGGCGTCGATATCCTCGCCGCGGCGGGTATATTTTCGGACCGGAGACTCCCGACTGTCGGCGAGAAAATCGCACAACCGACGGATGGCGGAGCCCGAGGCGGCCGGATCGCCCGCTCCGGCAAAGGCGAAGATCCGAAAGCGTCCATCCGCCTTGACGACATGGCCGAGGTGAACCGGCTTGGCGTCCGCGAGGCGGATGACCGGCGCGGAATGAAAGCGCTTTCCAACAACGAAGCCTTCAGCCAAGTGCTGGTAGACGCGTTCGCCGGTCAAGATCGAAGGGCCGTAATGCGTTGCGGTTCCCGCCGTATAACGCCCATGCCTGACGAAATAGCTTTGGGTCTCGGCGGGGTCGGCCCCGCCACCCCGTTCATGGGTCGAGGCCAGCAGCGCAGCCCATTCGCGATCGAAGTCGATCAGTTCCTTGGCAATGGCCCGCCGTTCCGCGGAGTAAGTGTGCAGCAGAGATGGCGGGCACCGCTTGCGCAGTACGGCAGCGAGCTTCCATCCCAGATTGAAGGCGTCCTGCATGGAGACGTTCATGCCCTGCCCGGCCTTTGGACTGTGGGTGTGGCAGGCATCGCCGGCGATGAACACGTTCGGCAGTCGCGTCGCGACCTGCTCTTGCGGCACGTCGTCGAACTTGTCGGTCAAGCGCTGGCCAATCTCGTAAACCGACCACCATGGGACTTCCTTCACATCGAGCGCATACGGATGGAAAATCCGCCGCGCCTTAGCGATCAGCTCATCGACCGTGATATTGCGGCTTGCGACCCGTTCGCCGATTTCGAGCTTGGCGAGCTCGATGTAGAGGCGGAAGAGGTAACCGCCTTCCCGCGGGATGATGATAATGGTGCCATCGTTGGCGGACTGGATGAATGACTTGCAGCGAATATCCGGAAAATCGGTGGCGGCCAGCACGTCCATGACCCCCCAGGCGTGGTTGGCGGAATCGCCGCTAAGCTCGCGCCCGATCGATGTGCGCACGATGCTGCGCGCGCCGTCGCAGCCGACCACGTAGCGGGCCCTGACCGTCTCGGTCTCTCCCTGATGCGGAGACCCGAGCCGCTCGAGCGTGACCGTCACCCGCTGTGCCGCACCGTCGCGGCCGCCCGCCGCCGGCTGAACGGCAACGACGCGCCGCGCATAATGCGGCTCGAGTTTCGCGGCCGATCTGCGCATGACGTCGAGATAGAAATCATGCACGCGCGCCTGGTTCAGAACGACGTGCGGGAACTCCGATAGCCCGTCTTCGACATCCTGGACCCGGCCGCTGCGGACGATGTTCGCGGGTTGCCTGTCATCCGGCTTCCAGAACATCGTCTCGTTGATCCAGCAAGCCTCCTTCAGCACGCGCTCGCTGAAGCCGAAGGCATGGAACATCTCCGTGGTGCGGCAGGCGATGCCGTCAGCCTGGCCAAGCTGCATGCGGCCAGGCTTCTGCTCGACGATGCAGGTCTTGATATCGGGAAACGCGGATAATTGCGTCGCCAGCGTCAGCCCGGCCGGTCCGCCGCCGACGATCAGGACATCGACCTCCGCGGGAACAGCGCCCTGTGCTCCCGAGGCCGGATATCGCTCCAACCGGTCGAAAATCTCCGGGTCGCCCGGCTCGAAGCCATTCAGGTGAAACTGCATGACCACTCCCGTCTTTGACCGCCGGTGCCGCGGCCTGCCGATTTTCCCGCCGCCCTTTATGCCGCTGATCGACCGCCGCCGCCAGCGGCACCTGAAGAACGCGAGACGAGGCGACCGGCCCGCTGACGACGTTTGCTGCCGAACGACGTCGCTTTCTCTAACTCTTTGTATACTTAGTATTATTGATAAGCATACTCAGCGTTTTGACGAGAGTCAAACCAGCGCCCTTGCCGCCCGCCAAAATACTGAGTACACTTGATAATAATTTCGCCGGGAGAATGCGGTCTCGGCCAGGCGGGAGTGAGGCGATGGCGCGTTCCAGACCAAGCAGTCGCTTGGTAGCCGCTCCCGGCGGCATGCCGGAGATTTCAACCGGATTTCGCGGGTTCAGGCACGGCGCGAGGCAATCCTTGCGTCTGGTGACCGACGGGAAGCGGGCGGGCGTGGCGACCGGATTGCACGATGAGGAGATCTACGGCAAGCCCGGCCACCTCATTCGCCGGCTGCAACAGATTGCCGTCGCTATTTTTGTCGCAGAAACCAGGGCGTTCGATATCACCCCGGTTCAGTACGCGTCGCTTCTTGCCGTGCAACTCCACCCCGGCATCGACCAGACGACTTTAATGGAAGCGATCGCGTTCGATCTCTCCACCATAGGCGAGGTTGTTGGACGGTTGGAAGGCAAAGGACTTGTCAAGAGGCGGGTCAGCCCAAAGGACCGTCGCGCAAAGGTCCTCTACATCACAGCGGCGGGACGCCGCCTATTGGCACAGATAAAGCCAGGCGTTGAGGCGACGCAGGAACGGATTCTGGCTCCGCTGCCGCGAGCCGAACGAGCGCCGTTCATGCGCGCGCTTAAGCACCTGGTGGAAGCCAACAACGAGTTTAGCCGCGTGCCGTTGCGCCGGAAGCCGGCTTCCAAGCCGACAACCGGCGTCAGTCGAAAAATGAAATCGCGGCGCGGCTGACGGAAAAACCGTCCCGCGGCTCTCCAGCGTGCCGGCCGCGGAGATGGATTGGCAACAGCCGGCCCCAGGGAGGAAACGAACGTGAAGCGCAGTGTTGGTCGGATTCTAACGACGCACGTGGGCAGCCTGCCGCGGCCGAACGATCTGGTCGAGCTCTACCGCGACGACGCTCCCGATCGCGAGTTGCTGCCACGATTGAAATCGGCAATAGGCGACGTCGTTCGCAAGCAGGCCGATTGCGGCATCGACATCGTCAATGACGGCGAGTTTGGCAAAGCCATGCGCCGAGCGGTCGATTTCGGGGCGTGGTGGTCCTATGTCTATGACCGCCTGGGGGGCTTCGAGCTGCGGGAAGAGCGCGCCAGGCAAGGACGGGCGGCATGGACTTTCGGCAGCAAAGAACGCGAGGAATTCGCCGAGTTCTACGCCGAGGAAGCGAGCGCGGCGCAGAGCGCCGCCACCAGCCAAGGCGCTAAAGCGGGCACCAGCAGCGCCCGCATGTATGGCCTCACCTGCGCCGGCCCGGTCAAATATACCGGCCAGGCGGCGATTGCGCGTGATATCGAAAATCTCAAAGCTGGATACGGCGGCGCGCGCGCCGAAGAAGCATTCATGACGGCGGTATCGCCCGCCACCCTGCAAATCCTGCCAAACGAATACTACAAAAACGGCGAGGACTATACCTGGGCGCTGGCCGAAGCGATCCGCGAAGAATACCAGGCCATTGTCGATGCCGGCTTCATTCTCCAGATTGACGATCCGGCCCTGGTCGATCTTTACGATTGGTGGTTTTCGCTCAAAGGCGACATGGCCGGATATCGCAAATGGGCCGCATTCCAAGTCGAAGCCGTGAACCATGCCTTGCTGGGGATCCCGGAAGATCGTGTTCGTTTTCACATCTGCTGGGGGAGTTGGCACGGCCCGCACACCGGCGATCTTCCGCTCAGCAACATTGCCGATCTGTTGATCAAAGTGAAGGCGCAAGCCTATTCGGTCGAGGCCGGCAACGTCCGTCACGAGCACGAATGGAAAGTCTGGAAGGACATCAGACTTCCCGACAACAAGCTCCTCATTCCCGGCGTGGTCAGTCACGCCACAAACCTGGTCGAACACCCGGAAGTGGTCGCTGATCGAATCGTTCACTATGCGCGCATCGTCGGCCGCGAGAACGTCATTGCCGGCACCGACTGCGGCCTCGGCGGACGCGTCCACCCGCAACTGGCTTGGGCAAAGCTCGGTGCGTTGGCAGAAGGCGCCAAACTTGCAAGCGCACAGCTTTGGAGCTGACTGCTGACCGACGAGCCTCAGGTCGTGCTGTGCGCGAGCTTTCGCCGCGTGCGTTGTTTCTTGCCGTCTCGAGTGCCGCCAAGCTCATCTAGCAGCCACTGCCGGAACGCCTTGACATCTTGGCTCTGGAAATCGGCATCCATGGTCACGAGCCAATAGCTCAGACCGCTTCGCACATCTTCGTCGAAGATGCGGACTAGCTGGCCGGTTTCGATCTCCAGATCGCAAAGCGGCGCCCGGCCGAGCGCGATGCCGAAGCCGCGGCTCGCGGCGTCGAGCGCCATATGGATCGTATCGACACGCAGCCCGCCGCGGATCGTTGCCGGCTGCTCGAGGCCGACCAGCCGAAACCATTCCGCCCAATCGGCGGTGGTGGAGGTCATGTGAATGAGGTCAGCGGTGGCGACGAGCTCGCGGCCGGAAAGCTTCAAGTATTTCTTGCGCAGCGCCGGCGAGCAAACCGGCACCAGCCTTTCCTCCAGCAAGTGCGTCCAATGCGGCAGCGACCGCGCCGCCGGGGCCAACCGGATGGCGGCATCGATCCCTTCCATCGGCAGGTCGACCGGGTCGATCGAGGTCTGAATGTCGACGGCAATTTCCGGATGCCGGTCGGTGAAACGCGACAGTCGCGGCATCAGCCAACGGCCGGCAAAGCCGGGTGCGCTGCTCAGCGTCAGGCGGCCTTGCGCGCGACGTCCGGGCAATCGCGCCGTTGCGTCGGCGATTGCTTTGATGGCCTTGCCGACCGCCGCCGCATAGCCGGCGCCGGGCTCGGTCAATTCCAGCTTACCGCCACCGCGGCGAAACAGCTCGACCCCGAGCCAATCCTCCAGGTTCTGAACGGCGTGGCTGACTGCGCTCGCGGTGATGTTGAGCTCCTCGGCCGCGTTCTTGAAACTGCCGTGCCGCGCGGCGGCCTCGAACACGCGCACCGAGCTCAATGGCGGAAGCTTAAAGCCCATTCCCTGCACCTTCTGCGGGCGGCGACGGCCTTAAGGTTAGCGCATATGCGGGAAATCTGGGAACCCGTTTTCCGACAAGCAGATGTACAACAACGGCGATGGTCTCCGGCGAATGCAGGACTTCACGCCGCCGCGAAGGCCTTCGCTCGCTTCGACCGCGACCAGCGCGTCGGCATCGTGCCGGTGAATCTTTCTCATTCGCTTTGCAGATTTTCTCGTTTGCCCCAACGCGGCCGGCGCCTCATTTTGCGTCAACAACAAAAACGGTGTCGTCATGGCGCTTATTCAAACCGATCGCCACAATGTTGTCCGCTTAACCGGCACACTGCACTCGCCCGTTTCGATCCGGCCGGTTGCGCAGCTATTCGAACATGTTCTGTTCTTTGTTCGGCGGCCCCTCGCCCGCTTGGCCGATTGGTCGGCGCAACGGCGCGACCGCAACGGCCTGACCATGGCCGAGAGAGCCCGGCAGCGCCGCGAATTGGCGCGGCTTTCCGATCGCGAACTGCACGATATCGGCATCACGCGCTATGACATCGAGTTTGTCTTGCGCCATGCGCGGGAACGCTGACTAGCCGGCGGCCCTGACGTCGAAAATCTTAAACCGGCCGGCATTCCAGCAAGGTGCGCTTGGCCCCGCGACCTGATAAACGTGCGGGCATGGTGCCGTCGCGTCAGCATACCAACGCCTTCGATCTGATTCGGCTCGTCGCCGCGGGCTTGGTGCTCTGGTCCCATCAGCATGCGCTGATGGGCATGCGGGAGCCTTTCATCGCCGTTTTGGGCGCGAGTTATGGCGGTCTTGGCGTCTACATTTTCTTTGTCCTCAGCGGCTATCTCAATACCGGTAGTCTGGCCCAGCATCGTTCGATGCAGGTGTATTTGTTTAACCGCGCGTTACGGATCTATCCGGCGCTCGCCGGCTGCGTCGTGTTTACGGTCATGCTCGGCTTTTTCGTCGCCACCGACCGGGACGCTTTTGTGAGCGTTAAGCTCCTCTCCTACATTGCCAAGAACGTGACGTTGTTTTCCGGCGTCAAAATGGGCGTACCCGGCGTTTTCGAGAGCAACGCCTTCCCGCAGGCGCTCAACGGTTCGCTCTGGACGTTGCCGTATGAAGTAAAAATGTATGTCGTGCTGGCGGTGTGTCTCGCGCTCGCGCGTTACAATTTGGCGCTGCCGATCATCGCGTTCGTCGGAGGCTGCGGCATCGCCCTTCTCGGCACGGCCGGATTGTTGCCGGCGCTTCCCCGTAGCGATTTTTGGGTCATTTTCTCGATCTTGTTTCTCGCCGGCTCGGCGGTGGCTGCCGCCAAGTCGTTCGTGGGCTTGCCGGTCGCCATCGGCGCATTGGCCGCAATAGCCTTGGCATTCGCCGGCATCGGTGAACAGCTTCTGGCCTGGCTGTTGCTGTTGACGGCCATTGTCATTGCCGTCGGATCAATCACGCTGCCGAAGCGGCTTCGGCTGCCGCTCGATCTGTCCTACGGCCTTTATCTTTATGCCTTTCCAATTCAGCAGCTCAGCGCGACCCTGTTCACCGACTTTTGGCCGGCGCTGGCTTTTTCGGCGGTCATCACTTTTACACTGGCGCTGATTTCGGCGCTGTTCATCGAGCGGTATGCGCTCCGATTGAAAAACCGCGTGGCCATTCCCTGGTTTGCCAAGCAATCCGTTCGTCAAGCCGCGACAGCCGGCGCAGTGCCGGTGAAGATCAGCTATGATGCGGCGTCGCCCGGCAATTCGGCGCAAATCCTTTCGGCGCTGAACAATCCGTACGGCGGCGACGTCCCATGAGGCCACGCATGCGCAGAATTGTTGTCTTAAGCCTCGTCCTCGCGAGTATTCTGTCCAGTGTACTCGTCGCGGGCGACGCCAAAGCCGGAACGCTCACACCACCATTGCTCACGAGCGGCAGCGATGCACCGCTTATAGTACGCGTGACCAATGTCTGCGGCGCCAATGGCTGCGTGCGCGTGCAGACCCAGCGCGTCACGCATCAAAAGCCAGGCAGCGTGGCCGCCAAGCACATCTAGTGCGTGCCGAATGTTGTGCGGACGGTGTGAGACCGCGGCTTGCGGACCAGGCAAACTTAGTTGCTTGAGGCAAACGGCGCGGTGATTACGCCGCCGCGGACGTTTGCGGCGTCAGGAGCGATCTGATCCGGGGCGCGGCTAGTTGGCGTCGTCGCCGTGATGAGCCGGCGGCAAGGTGCCAGCCAGCGCCGCCTCGATCAGGCTGCGGCAGGCGATCAGATCGTCCAGCGCAGTCTGCAATTTGCGTCGGCCTTCGCTGTCGGCGGCAAGCCGCGGCGCGACCGGCGCAGTCGCTGTAGGCGGCATCAGGCCTGGTTCGCGGCGCGAAGCCTCGCGATCACTCGAACCGTCATTGAGCTGCGGCTCGTGAACGAAGAACGCCGGCTCGTGCGCGCGCGGTGTCGCCTGCACGTCGGTCGCGCCGTCGTCGTCATCCTCGTCGACCTCGGGCGGCGGCTGGTTGGCGCCTTCGCGCCAAACATCCTGAACGAACGACAGGCCCTCTTCGCGCAAAATACGCTGCACGCCGCGGATGGTGTAGCCCTCGCCGTAGAGCAAGTGGCGCACGCCACGCAACAAGTCGACGTCATCCGGACGATAGTAGCGCCGTCCACCGCCGCGCTTGAGCGGGCGGATCTGGGCGAAGCGGCTCTCCCAGAAGCGCAGCACGTGCTGGGGGACGTTGATCTCCTCAGCGACCTCGCTGATGGTGCGGAATGCGTCCGGCGCTTTTTCCAGGATTCGCTCCCGCATTCGATTATGGCCCGCTCGGCTCGCCGCCGTCTGGACCGGAATTGATGCGCTGCTTGAGGATCGCGGAAGGCTTGAACACCATCACGCGGCGCGGCGAGATCGGTACTTCCTTGCCGGTCTTGGGATTTCGGCCGATGCGCTGGCCCTTTTTGCGCACCACAAACGAGCCGAACGACGACAACTTCACCGTTTCTCCGCGTTCAAGACAATCGGTGATTTCCTTGAGAACCAGCTCGACGAGCGTCGCCGATTCGGTGCGCGACAGACCGACCTTCTGATAGACCGCCTCACAGAGATCCGCCCGTGTGATCGTCTTTCTCGTCATCGCCAGCCCCGCTCTCGGCGATCAATGCCAATCGATCATCGTATCGTTTTGAATTATCAACGATATTAGCTTCTCGCTAAACGGTCAACGGCCTTTCCACAGGGTTTGCCTCACCAGCGCAGCAGCGCCGCACCCCAGGTGAAACCGCCGCCCATCGCTTCGAGCAGCAAAAGATCGCCGCGCTTGATGCGCCGGTCGGCAACCGCGTCGGCCAGCGCCAGCGGGATCGACGCCGCCGAGGTGTTGCCGTGGCGGTCGACGGTAGTGACGACCTTCGATGGGTCGATGCCCAGCTTGTGCGCCGAGCCGTCGATGATTCGTTTGTTGGCCTGGTGCGGCACGAACCAGTCGATATCGGCGACGGAATAGCCGGCCACCTTGAAAGCGTCCTGGACGACGTCGGTGATCATCGCCACGGCGTGGCGAAAGACCTCGCGGCCTTCCATGCGCAGATGGCCGACGGTCCCGGTCGAGGACGGCCCGCCGTCGACATAGAGCTTGGATTTGTGGCGGCCGTCGGAGCGGAGCCGCACTGTGAGCACGCCGCGGTCTTCGCGACCGCCGGGCTGGTCCTGCACCTCGAGCACCACGGCACCGGCACCGTCGCCGAACAGCACGCAGGTGGTGCGATCGGTCCAGTCGAGGATGCGGGAGAAGGTTTCCGACCCGATCACCAGCGCGCGGGAGAACTGGCCTGACTTCAACAGCGCGTCGGCGGTCGCCAGCCCATAGACAAAGCCGGAGCACACCGCCTGCAGATCGAAAGCGGCGCCGTGGTAGATGCCGAGGTCGTTCTGCACCGCCACCGCGCTCGCCGGAAAAGTATTGTCCGGCGTCGAAGTGGCGAGCACGATCAGATCAATCGCCTTCGCATCAAGGTGCGCATGTGCCAAAGCCGCGCGCGCGGCGTTGGCGGCCATCTGCGCGGTGGTTTCGCCGGGCGCCGCGATACGTCGCTCATGAATTCCGGTGCGCTGCACGATCCAGTCGTCGGACGTGTCGACCTTGAGCGCGAGATCGGCATTGGTCAGAACCTGGTTCGGCAGATAGCTGCCGCAGCCAAGGACGACGGAGCGGCGTACCGTCACGAGGCGCCTCCGCTGAGCGCCGGCGTAAGCCCCCTGCGCGGGCGTGCCAGTGCCGCCGTGATCTTGGCCAGAAGCTCGTCGCGCACCACGTCGTAGCCGAGCTCGATGGCGGCGGCGAAACCTTCGGCATCGGTCCCGCCATGACTCTTGATGACAATGCCGTTAAGGCCGAGAAACACCCCGCCGTTGGCACGGCGTGGGTCCAGACGCTCGCGCAATTGGCGAAAGCCCGACCGCGCGAACAAATAACCGATCCGGGTGCCGAGCGTGCTTTGCATCGCGGCGCGCAGATATTCACTGATCTGGCGGGCGGTGCCTTCGGCGGTCTTGAGCGCGATGTTGCCGGCAAAGCCCTCGGTGACAACGACGTCGACCTTGCCGGCGCCAATGTCGTCGCCTTCGACGAAGCCGACATAATCGAGATCGAGCATTTGCCGTTCGCGCAGAATGCGGCCGGCTTCGCGGACCGGCTCGAGACCTTTGACTTCCTCGACGCCGATATTGAGAAGGCCGACGGTCGGCCGCTTGAGCCCGAGCAGGATGCGGGCGGTGGCTGCGCCCATGACCGCGAGATCCACCAGATGCTCGGCATCCGCGCCGATCGAGGCGCCAACATCGAGCACGATCGATTCACCGCGCAAGGTCGGCCACAGTGCCGCGATTGCGGGCCGCCCGATCCCGGCCAGCATTTTCAGATCAAATTTCGACATCGCCATCAGAGCGCCGGTGTTGCCCGCCGATACCGCCATGTCGGCCTCTTTTTTCTTCACCGCATCGATCGCCAGCCACATCGAGGATTTGCGCCGGCCGTGGCGCAGCGCCTGGCTCGGTTTGTCTTCCATGCGCACGGCGACCTCGGCATGGACCACCCGCGAGGCCGATTGTAGCGCCGGATGCTTGGCCACAAGCGGCTCGACCTGCGCGCGGTTGCCGAAGAACAGGAACGTGGAGTCGGGACGGCGCGCCAACGCCAGTTCGGCGCCGGCGACTACCACGGCAGGGCCATGGTCTCCCCCCATCGCATCGAGAGCAATGCGGACCAGTTGCGACATTGCCTGATCGCAATCCTAGACCGCGATCCAAGTCAACGTGCCCGGATCGCGGTCCCGATTTTCGTGATTGCGCATGATCCTTTCCGAAAGCCTGAATCCACCTTTCGGAATCACGCTCAGGTCCGAACAAGGGGGCGGTAAAAGCGGCAGGAGAATAGCGGTTCGGCGCCCGGAAACAACCTCGATCAGGCGCCCCCTTCGCCCCCCTTTTGGCCGCCCTGTTGGCCGCCCTCCCCGCCCTTCTTTAGCGCCGCCAAGGCCGCGAACGGGCCTTCGTCCGGTTCGGCGTCGGCCGGTGGCTGGAAGATCGCGCCGGGCTTACGCGGATAGGGATCGAGACCGAGAATAAGGAACTCGGTGGCAAGCGCGCCGAGATCCACCGATCCGCCGCGCAGCGGCTCGGCTTCGCCCACGCTTGGCTCGCGCGCACCAGCTTCGTCGTCAGCCGGCACCGCCGCTGCCGGCTGGAACACGAGATCGACGTCCTCGGTCACCTCATTGGCGAGCGGCTCCAGTGTGACCACGCATGATTGACCGACCGTCGCCGAAACACGACCGGCCACGCGCAGGCCCCCTTTGCCATGGCGCGTGACGTCGAACACCGCCTCTAGCCGCGGCAGATCGCGCAAGCCCGCGATCCGCGCCACGGCGGCGCGGGTATCAGCGTCGGCGGCGAGGTTGAAGTGGCGGCCTTCCTCGGCCACGTCCTCGACCGCGACCGGGACCTGCCAGGGGGCTTGCGAAGGGATTTGCCCAGGTGAAGGCGCCGGCTTGTGATGTCCAGGCATTCTCAAAAAGCCTCCGGGTCCGGAAAGACCACCCTACCCGCCAGCAATTCGTCGTTCGCGTCGGCGTCCAATCGCTCCGCCGCTGCGCGGGCATAGCGTGCGAGCCGCGCCGCGTTTTCACTGGTTTCCGCCATGCCCAAGATATTGCGCGCCAGCGCCTTCTCAAGCGCCTCTTGATCGGCCGCATCGAGCGCCGCGCCATAAGCCGCCTGCCGGCCATAAAACGCTTCGCCGAATTTGCGCATCTCGCGCGGCACCGCGAGATCGCCAACGCCCATTTCCCTCAAGTTGTCGTCGAGGTCACGGCAGAATAGATCGAACAGTTGTTGGCCGATCCGCCCGAACCCCGGCGCCGCGGCAGGGTGTGCGCGAGCCTCCTGCTCGCTGCTGAGCCGGCGCAGTACCAACACAAGGTGCAAGACGATCAGTTCAAAACGGCCATCGACGCTGTCGGCGACCCCATGGCGGGCATAGAACGCCGTGGAGCGCGCCTGCGCCACGATGGCGCCATAGAGGGCTTGGATATTGTGGTTGTGGCGGCCGCGCCGAAATACGCTTAGGATCATAAGGATAGCTCACGTCCTTAAAGCAAGTCCCTGTTCACGGATTTTAGGCTAAATTGCCAAATGCAGGTTTCGGGGGTACGGCAGATGGCGCTGGGGCACAAGGCGGGAATGCCGGCATGAGGGGCAACCGGGGACACGAGGGCAAGCGGCGCGGCCTGACGGCCTACGCGCTTGTCTTGGCGTTGGCGCTGCCGCTCGGCGGCTGCCTCATGGGCGAGACTTTCCAACGCGGCTACGTGCTACCCGAAGGCGCGCTCGAACAAATTCGCCTTGGCGCGTCGCAGGAGCAGGTGCTGATCGTGCTCGGCACGCCCTCGACCGTCGCCACAGTGTCGGGCGAGGCGTTCTATTACATTTCGCAAACAGCGACCCGCGCCGCGTCATTCATGCCGACGAGCATTACCGACCAGCGCGTGGTCGCGATCTATTTCGACCGGAATCGGCGCGTCCAGCGCGTCGCCGATTACGGCGTCAAGGACGGCAAACTCTTCGACTTCGTCAGCCGCACCACGCCGACCGCCGGCTCGGACATGAATTTCATCAAGCAGCTGATGTCGACGATCGAGAACGGCCACATGGGACTGCCGTTCTAGTCGCGGATCAACTTGTTTGTCATGAGAAGCTGGATTGCGTCGCTGTGCTCGCAATGACGAAGGCCGCCATTGCGAGGCAATAGGGCGTTTACGCCCGTCTATGACGGGCTATGGCGACGAAGCAATCCAGTGGGCCGAGCAGCCTGGTATCGTTTGGATTCAGCGCGCCAGCACGGCGAGCAGCAACAGCGCCACGATATTGGTGATCTTGATCATCGGGTTGACCGCAGGGCCCGCGGTGTCCTTGTAAGGATCGCCGACCGTATCGCCGGTCACCGCCGCCTTGTGAGCCTCGGAACCCTTGCCACCGTAATGGCCATCCTCGATGTATTTCTTGGCGTTGTCCCAGGCGCCGCCGCCTGACGTCATCGAGATGGCGACGAACAGGCCGGTGACGATGACGCCAAGCAGCATCGCGCCGAGCGCCGAGAATGCCGCCGACTTGCCCTGGGCGCCGCCGCCGGTGACGAAGTAGATGACGAAATAGGCGACGATCGGGGAGAGCACCGGCAACAGCGACGGCACGATCATTTCCTTGATCGCGGCGCGGGTGAGCATGTCGACGGCGCGGCCGTAATCGGGCTTGTCCTTGCCCTGCATGATGCCGGGCTTCTCGCGGAATTGCCGGCGCACTTCCTCGACGATCGAGGAGGCGGCGCGGCCGACCGCGGTCATGCCCATGGCGCCGAACAGATACGGCAGCAAGCCGCCGAACAACAGACCGGCGACGACATAAGGATTGCTCAGCGAGAAATCCGGCGCCACGCCCTGGAAATACGGGTACTTGTCCGCGTTGGCGACGAAGTATCTCAGGTCCTGGTTGTAAGCGGCGAACAACACCAGCGCGCCGAGCCCCGCCGAACCGATGGCGTAGCCTTTGGTGATTGCCTTGGTGGTGTTGCCGACGGCGTCGAGCGCGTCGGTCGACTTACGCACGTCCTTCGGCAGCCCGGCCATTTCGGCGATACCGCCGGCATTGTCGGTGACCGGACCGAAGGCGTCGAGCGCGACGACGATGCCGGCTAGCGCCAGCATGGTCGTCACCGCGATGGCGATGCCGAACAGACCGGCGAGATTAAAAGCAATCAGAATGCCGGCGATGATGACGATCGCCGGCAACGCGGTCAATTCCAGCGACACCGCGAGACCCTGAATCACGTTGGTGCCATGGCCGGTCACCGAGGCCAGCGCGATCGAGTGCACCGGCCGAAAGTTGGTGCCGGTATAATATTCGGTGATCCAGATGATCAGGCCGGTCACCACCAAGCCGACAATGCCGCAGTAATACAGGTCGGCGCCGGAAAAATTGACGCCGGGAAGCGGTCCAAAGCCGATGACATAATTGGTGACGCCGGCGATGCCGATCAGCGACAGAATGGCAGTCGCGAACATGCCTTTGTAAAGCGCGCCCATGATCGATTGATTAGTGCCGAGCCGCACAAAGAACGTGCCGATGATCGAGGCGATGATGCAAATGCCGCCGATCGCCAGCGGATAGATCATCATCTTCATCAGCGCATCGGGCGTGCCGCCGAAGAAGATGACCGCGAGCACCATGGTGGCGACCGTGGTCACGGCGTAGGTCTCGAACAGATCGGCGGCCATGCCGGCGCAATCGCCGACATTGTCGCCGACATTGTCGGCGATGGTGGCCGGGTTGCGCGGATCATCCTCGGGGATGCCGGCTTCGACTTTGCCGACCAGGTCACCGCCGACGTCGGCGCCCTTGGTGAAAATACCGCCGCCCAAGCGGGCGAAGATCGAGATCAGGGAGGCGCCGAAACCGAGCGCCACCATCGAATCGACGACGATGCGGTCATTGGGGAGGAGATGCAGCCCGCTGGTGAGGAACATGAAATAAAGCGTGACGCCCAGGAGCGCGAGGCCGGCGACCAGAAGGCCGGTGATGGCGCCGGCGCGGAAGGCGATTTCAAGCCCGCCGGCCAGCGAGCCGATGGCGGCTTGCGCGGTGCGCACATTGGCCCGCACCGACACATTCATGCCGATAAAGCCGGTGGCGCCCGACAGGATAGCGCCGACCGCAAAGCCGACGGCGACCAGCCAGCCAAGCAAAAAGCCGACGATCAGGAAGATGACAACGCCGACAATGGCGATGGTGGTGTATTGCCGCCGCAGATAGGCCTGCGCGCCCTCGCGGATGGCGGCGGCGATCTCCTGCATTTTTTCGTTGCCGGGATCGGCCGAAAGCACGGAACTGGTGGCCCAGATGGCGTAAACGATCGCCAGAACGCCACAGAGAACAACGAGCCACAACGTCGTCATGAAAAGAACCCCGGTTGATGGGGGCCAGCGGTTAACCCGGCCCTTTAGGAGAGGAAAGCGCGGGCCCAAAAGTCATAGGTCCGTCGCAAATTCGCGCGGACATTGCCAAAAAGGACCGTGCGGCGCAACGGCGGCGAGCGGTTTTCAGTGGCGGAAAATCGCCTGCAGGGAAGCGGCTTTACGAGGCCAAAGCGTCGAGCAGCGTCTTCGCCTCCTTCAGGTCGAGGGTCTCGAACCCCTCGGTGAACCAGCCATAGACCGGGGCGAGCAGTTCGCGCGCTTGCCGCGGCTTGCCCTGATCGCGGAGAAGCCGCGCCAGGCTCATGGCGGCGCGCAGCTCCCAGGATTTTGCTTGTTGTTGGCGCGCAATCGAAAGCGCGCGCTCGAAACAGGATTGCGCTTTCGCCGCGTCCCGTTGTAGCGCTGCAAGCGAGATTTCGCCAGCGATCCGATGGACCTCGGCCTCGAACAGCCTTTCCTTTGTCGTCTCCACTGCCGCCGTTGCTTCGCCGATGCAGCGCCAAGCGTCATCGAACTTGCCGAGTTCTGCATAAGCTTGTGCCAAATACGAAAATGACAACGGCGTATGCAGCGTTGCTCCTGTCGATCGGTATGCAGCGTTTGCGGCAGTAATCGTTTGAACGGCGTCCGCGGCTTCGCCGGTCCGCGCAAAAATCCAGCCATGCAAAATCATTCCAGCAGTTTTCCAAAACGCAGCACCTTTCTCACCAGCCAATGATATGCCCTCATCGATTCGCTGCTTTGCTGCGGCGTAATACCCGCCGAAGATTTGGCAATAATTTGTAAGCAGCAACGCTTGAATCAAAGTCGCTCCTTGGCCAAATTCGCGGGCGTCCTTGACGGCGAACTCGGCATCTGCAAGCGCGGCTTCCGGATAGCCAAGCATCCACAAGGCCCATGAGCGATGAACCAACGCTGCGTTTCTGACGTCCACTCCGAAACGCATCGTCAGCCTGCGATGCTCAGTGGGGTCGTAGAGCGCGATTGCGTGATCCAAACGCGTCCGAGCTTCTGCGATGTCCCCGGTAAACAACAAAGATGAACCAGTGAGGCGATGCCCGATCATGAGCGGGATTGTCGCCCTTTGCTTCTCGGCGAGCGCCAGGAACTGCGCGGCAATCTCCCGCAAAGCGTCGCCGTTGAAGGCCGCAAGGTTTGCCACCCATGAGCCGAAGAGAACTGCAAACAGCAGCAGCGGGTCTTCCGGAGATTCTCCGAGTGCCTCGGCTTGCTCGATCAACAGGCGCGACCGCTCGACCGCCGCCTTGGTTTCCGGTGCGGCAAATCCTTTGGCGTGAATAAGCGGGATTACGAGCGCGACTTGAAGCTTAATCTGCTCGCTACGCGACGCCGGAGTAGTGGGCAAGGCCGCGATCTGGTCGAGAGCACGGGAGAACTGAGCGGTCGCCTCAACCAGCGCCGAGCGCGCCAGGGACCGCTGTCCAGCTTTGCCCCATAAGCCAGCGGCCTTCTCGATCAATCCGGCTTCGGTGCAATGACGGGCCAGCAATTCGGGTTGGTTCTCAGCGACATCGGCGAACTTGCTCTCGAGGATTTCCGCGATGCGCGCGTGAAGCGCGCGTCGGGGCTCGCGAAGCAACGTGCCGTAGGCCGCGTCCTGCAGCAGCGCGTGCTTGAATAAATAGCTCGCATCGGGCGGAACGCCTTGCCGGAATAACAAGCCGGCGGCGACGATGCGGTCGAGGGCCCACGCCACCTCCTCCTCCGGCTTGCGCGCGACTGCGGCCAGCAGGGCGTGGGAGAATTCCCGGCCGATGGCCGCGCCAGTCTGCGCCAGCTCCTTGGCCTCGCCAAGCCGGTCGAGCCGCGACATCAGCGAGGCGTGCAGGCTTGCCGGCACCGCGCGCGCCGACGTTGGAACGGCGGCCGCGGTCAGCCTTGCCTGTCCTTCGGTCTCTGCTTCCAGCACCGCCTTGGTCATCTCCTCGACGAACAAGGGAACGCCATCGGTGCGCTCGATGATGTCCTGCCGTACGCTCGCGGGCAGCGAGTTGTTGCCGACGAGGCCATCGATCAACGCGGCGATGTCGCGTTCGCCGAGCCGGTTCAGCGTCAGGGTCGTGACATAGGGCCGCGCGACCCACGGCGGCTCGAATTCCGGCCGGTAGGTGATGATCACCAAAATGCAGGCGGCCCGCATCCGCTCGATGCCGCGGCCGAGCACCTCCAGGCTCGTCGGGTCGATCCAATGCACATCCTCGAAGATCATGAGCATCGGACTTTGCTCGGCGAGCGCGAAGCTTTGTGCGGTCAGCGCCTCAAAGGTCCGTTGCCGCCGCTGCTGCGGCGTCAGCTCAATTGTCGGGTAGCGGCCGTCGTTGGGCAGCGATAGGAGCTCGGCGAACAGCGCCCGATCCAGCAGCGGTGTGAAGCTTTGCATCAACACCGCATCAAGCTTGTCGAGCTTCGCCTGAGCGTCATCATTGTGGGCAAATCCGGCGGCGCGTTGGATGTGATTGATAATCGGGTAGAGCGCACTGTCGGTGTGCTGCGGCGAGCAGAAATAGCGGTGCCGCGTGTGCGGCTCGGTGGCAAGACGCTCCATCAGCGCCGCCGTCAGCCGCGATTTGCCAATGCCGGCTTCGCCGGACAGCAACACGACCTGGCCTTCGCCGGCGATCACCTTCGACCAGCGTCGCATCAGCAAATCGAGTTCTTCTTGACGCCCGACCAGTTCTGTCAGGCCACCGGCGTGCAGAGCATCGAAGCGGCTTTCCGCTGAACTCGGCCGTACCACCGCCCAGGCACGTTCGGCCCCTGAAATACCCTTGAGGTCGGGGGAACCCAGGTCCTCAAGTTCAAACAGATTGCCAAGGAGCTTCCGCGTGCCGTCGGCAATGACGACGGTGTTGGGCTCGGCAACCGCTTGCAGCCGCGCCGCCAGGTTCGGCGTCTTGCCGACAATCGCTTGCTCCTGCGCAGCCCCTGATCCGATCAGGTCGCCGACCACCACCAAGCCGGTCGCGATGCCGATGCGTGTGCGCAGCGGCGCATGCGTTTGCAGGCTGCCGACGGCGGTGATCAATTCCAGGGCGGCCCGCACCGCCCGTTCGGGGTCGTCCTCGTGCGCCTCCGGGTAGCCGAAATAGATGAGGACGCCGTCGCCCATGAACTTGGCAATGAAACCGTCGAAGCGGCGCACGGTTTCCGAGGCGCATTTCTGGTAGGCCGAAATCACTTCGCGCAGATCTTCCGGGTCGAGGCGGGCGGACAGCGCTGTCGAGCCGACCAAATCGGAAAACAATACGGTGACGTGGCGCCGCTCCGGCGCCTCTTGGGCTCTCGTTTCGATCCGCGTTGCCGCGGCGTCGAGCGCCTCGATCGATTCGGCAGACTGGTTGATGGCCGCCAGGACCTTGCGCCGATGGCCAAGCGGCAGGCCGAGCTCCTTAAGGTCTTCGTCGGTCAGATAATGGAGCACCGAGACATCGATGGCGTTCTCGGCAAAACGCTGCGCGTATTGGCCGAGGTCAAGCTTCGCAAGCCAGTCCGCAATCCGCTCCATTGCGGCCATACCTCGTGCGTTGGTGGCAAGATAAGCGGCCGGACCAGACAGGCCAAGCGGCGCTTTACCGAAGTGTGTCCCGCGAGCTCTAAAGAAGCTAGGCGCGGCCGGCGACGGTGCGGCCGGCAAAAAGATAATAAATGTAGCCAACGAGAGCCGCACGCCAATTATCGCCGGCTCAAGCGGTCTTCCAGCTCGCCGGGAACTCGAAACCCGTCAGGACGATGGTTGGATGAACGCGCACAGCGGCAGGTAGGGCAAGATCGAACTGCCTTTCTGCTCTTTGGCGCAGACATGGCAGAACTGATCCTGCGACGCCTTGACCTGCGCGTCGTTGAACAGCACGACGCCGCGCCACGTGATGCCGTTTCTGGTCTCGACCAGCTCGTCGCATGGCACCGGACGGCAGTCGCCGTCGTGGCAGCAATCGTGCGGATACCAGGAGTGGGAGTAAGCGACGCTGCTGACCAGCATCAACGCCGCGGCCAACAGACCTTTAGCGGCACCGCCGGCAAGGCCGGTGCGGGGATGCGGTGACGGGCGGCTGCCAGTCCCCAGACCCGTTACGCGGCTCTTGGCCCTCAAACGCGCGCGGTCGCAGGCGCGACCGAAACCAGTCGTCAGTGTGCTGAACATTTAAGCCCCCATCGCTTTTTTTGCTCATCATCGACGCCCCGGCACCGTCAGCCTTGTGGCGGCAAGCCATTTGCAGGGCCGCCATAGCCTGGTTATGCCTTGCAAAATCGCTGCCAGTCGATTTGAGAGGCTGGCTCTATCCACAGCAGCCGGCGGCTATTGCTGTGCCGACACCGGGTGGGACGGCCGGATCAAAAAAGGGGCTCGCGCCCGCGAACAGACATTCGCGACCGCCGACGCCGAAAGCAAAGGCGCTGGACCGCCGTCCTCGGTGCTCGACGGACAAAAAAACCGCGCGGTGATTTCTGCAAACACCGTGCGCTCGATCAGCCGGTAGAGACCGAGCGTCGAAACCGAAGCCGTGAACAAATTTGACGACAAACAGCACCGGCCAGCGCCGGTCGACGTTAGTTGAGAAAAAGCTTTCGGCGCAACAAAGGCGATCGGCGGACGATCATAAAGCGATTGACAGCGGCCATGTTCGCTCGGGCGCCGGCGATCAATAAAGCTTGTTGCGATAGCCCTCTTCGACGACGTCGTCTGCCTGTTCGACGGTCAAGTTCGCGGGCTTGGTCTGCTCGACGATCATGCGGCCGAGCGAGGGGAAGTCGCGTTTGTCGATCCGATAGTCATCGTGCCAGAGTTTTGAGCGTTTGAGCGCCTTGCCACAGTGCAGGAAGGCCTCTTTGACAGTCACGACAATGACCAGGCGCGGTTCGCGTCCATTGACGGCGCCCGCGGCAAGGAGCTCGCGGTCCTGCGACAGCCGCGCGGTGCCGTTGATGCGGAGCGTCTCGTCGATGCCGGGAACGAAGAACAACAAACCAACCTCGGCGTCGGCGACGATGTTCGCCATCGTGTCGAGGCGGTTGTTGCCGGGCCGGTCCGGGATGGCGAGGGTGTAGTCGTCCAGCACCCTCACGAAACCGGGCGCGTCTCCGCGCGGGCTCACATCGGTGCCCTTCCCCGGCCGGGTCGAGGCGATGACGCAGAACGGCGAATGCGCAAGGAAATTGCGGCAATGGGGATCGAGGTGGTCAAGCTGCTTCAGCAGCGCCAGTTCCATCGCCGGCTGGTAGAGGCCGCGCAATGAACTCTCGTCGCTAATGACATCGGGGATGGCTGTTTGATCATCCATTTAGGGCTCTCCGCGGCGCACTCATTATCTTAGAGCAAAGTTCGATCAAAGTGAATCGTCTGTCCCCTAACCGCTCGTCCCCGCGACCCGCCTACGCTCGGAGCGAGCTACGGCGGGTTTTGAGTCCGCCGAAGCGCACAGCGCGAAGGCGGAAGGCGGGGACCCAGTTGTTTGCACCGGCCCCCTGGATTCCCGCTTTCGCGGGAATGGGCGGAGATTTGCGTCAGCCGGACAGCGTACTAAGCCACACCGAGATAACGGATCGGGCCGCCCGGCGCGATCGCCTGCGCTGCGGCGATGATGGCGTTGGCGTCGATGCCGTAGTGCCGGTAGAGATCGGGGATCGAACCGGTCTGGCCGAAATGCTCGACGCCGAGCGGCCGGACCTTGTGGCCACGCACCGCGCCGAGCCATGCCAGTGTTGCCGGGTGCCCGTCGAGCACGCTGACAATGCCGCAATGCGGCGGCAGTCCGGCGAACAGGCGCTCGACGTGGGAGCGGGCATGGACAAGGCCGCGCTCTCGCGCGCGGCAGGCGGCGGTCCAGCCGGCATTGAGCCGGTCGGCGGATGTGACTGCCAGGAGCCCAACGTCGCGCCGGTCCTCCGCCATCAGCCCGACGGCGTGGATCGCCTCCGGCGCCAACGCGCCGGCATAGGCAACGACCACCTGGCAATTAGGCCCGGGCTCGCGCAGCCAATAGGCGCCGTCGACAATCGCTTGCCGCAAGGCCGGTGTCATCGGACGCTTGATCTGCTCGATCGGCCGCGTGGAGAGCCGCAGATAAACCGAGCCGCCGGTTTCGTCGCGCAGCCAGTTGCGCTCGCTCGCTTCGCCCTCGGCGTCCCGCTGAATGTAGTCAAACGAGAAAGCGAGTATGGCGGCAAGCTCATCGACGAAAGCCGGCTCGAATGCTGCGAGCCCATCCTGCGCCATGCCAATCAGCGGCTCGGCGATCGATTGATGAGCGCCGCCCTCCGGCGCAAGCGTGATGCCCGACGGCGTCGCCACCAGGATGAAGCGCGCGTCCTGATAACAGGCATAGTTGAGCGCATCGAGACCGCGGGCGATGAATGGATCGTACAGCGTGCCGATCGGCAGCAGCCGCTCGCCGTTGATGGTGTGCGACAGGCCGAGCGCCGAGAGCAGAATAAACAGATTCATCTCGGCGATGCCGAGCTCGATATGCTGCCCGCTCGGCGAGAATTCCCAGGTGAAAGTCGACGGGATGCGCTCGCCCTTGAAGGTATCGGCCATGGCTTCGCGCGCGAACAGGCGCCGGCGATTGACCCATGCCCCGAGATTGGTCGAAACCGTCACGTCCGGTGAGGTCGTGACAATGCGCGCCGCAAACGGCGTCGTGCCGCGCGAGATCTCGTTGAGCAGTGCGCCAAAGCCGACCTGCGTCGACATATTTGGTTGGATCGTGACGTGGAGCTCGTCCGGCACTTCCACGGGAGGCGCCCGCAGGCGGCGCTCGCCGCCGGCGGCAAATGGAACACGGCCCAGGAATGCTTGAATGTTCTCCGCCGGAGCGCGCAAGCCTTCGAATGGGTCCCATTCGTGACCGGGCCGGATATCCATGGCCGCGCGAAAACTTTCCATCTGCGCCGGCGTCATCAACCCAGAATGATTGTCCTTGTGGCCAGCGAACGGCAGGCCGATGCCTTTGATCGTGTAGGCGATGAAGCAGACCGGCCGGTCGTGGTCGATTGTGTCGAAAGCGTCGACGATCGCGGGCAGATCGTGGCCGCCGAGATTGCTCATCAGTTGCGCCAGTTCGTCGTCGCTGCGCGCCTCGATCAGCCTGGTGACCGGTCCGTGGTCGCCGATCTCGTCGGTCAGGCGCTTTCGCCAGGCGGCACCGCCCTGGAAAACCAGCGCCGAATAAAGCTGGTTCGGGCAGGAATCGATCCAGCGCCGCAACGCGTCGCCGCCCGGCTCGGCGAACGCCGCCTGCTGCAGCGAGCCGTATTTGAGAACAACGACATCCCAGCCGAAATTGCGGAAAAGATTTTCGTAGCGCTCCCACAATCCCTCGCGCACCACCGCATCGAGGCTCTGGCGGTTATAGTCGACGATCCACCAGCAATTGCGCAGCCCCTGCTTCCAGCCTTCGAGCAACGCTTCGAAGATGTTGCCTTCGTCAAGCTCGGCGTCGCCGAGCAGCGCGATCATGCGGCCCTCGGGACGCTCAAGGCCCCAGCCGTGAGCGCGCACATAATCCTGTGCCAGCGACCCAAATAGCGTCTGCGCCACGCCCAGGCCGACCGAGCCGGTCGAGAAGTCGACATCGTCTGAGTCCTTGGTGCGCGACGGATAGGATTGCGCGCCCTTATACGCGCGGAAATTTTCCAGCTTGGCACGGCTTTGGCGTCCCAACAGATATTGGATCGCGTGATAGACCGGGGCGGCATGCGGTTTGACGGCAACGCGGTCCGCCGGGCGGAGCGTATGGAAATAAAGCGCCGTCATGATCGAAGCGACCGACGCCGACGACGCCTGATGACCGCCGACTTTCAGTCCGTCGATATTGTCGCGCAAGTGATTGGCGTGGTGGATGGTCCAGCTCGCCAGCCACAATACCTTGCGTTCAAGCTCGGCGAGGGTGCGTAAGTCGTTCGCCGGCGGAGCTGCTTTGAGCGAGTCTTGCGCAAACAAGGACTGCGTCATGGTCACACCGGCTCCGGCCGGCGCGTGAACGTGCCCCAGGCCAACAGTATGGCCGCGGCGACGATCACCGGGAAGACCAGTTCGTTGATCGCGGTCCAGCCGTAGCGCGTCAGCAGCGCGCCGGACGAGAAAGAAGCGATCGCCATCGCACCGAAGATTAGAAAGTCGTTGACGGCCTGCACCTTGTTGCGCTCGTGCGGACCGTGGCATTCGGTGACCAACGTGGTGGCGCCAATGAAGCAAAAATTCCAACCGACGCCGAGCAGTACCAATGCCACCCAGAAATTCCACAACCCAATGCCGGCATAGCCGACCGCCGCCGCGGCGACGATCAGCACAAGCCCGATCGCCATGATGGCGCGCAGCCCAAGCCGCGCGATCAGTGCGCCGGTGAAGAAGCTTGGCGCATACATGCCGAGCACATGCCATTGGATGCCGAGCGCGGCGTCGCCGACCGAGTAGTTGCACATCACCATGGCGAGCGGCGCCGAGGTCATCATCAGGTTCATCACGCCGTAGCTCGCCAACCCGCAGACGACAGCGATGATAAAGCGCGGGTTGCGGGCGATCTCGGCGAGCGGCCGGCCGTCGGCGAAGGTCTGTACGGTCACGGGCTTCGGCAGTTTCAGCAATGTCAGGACGGCGGCGGCAAGGAGCGCACAGGCGGCTTGCGCCAGATACGTGCCGGTAAACAGATAAGGCGGCCACACATCCTTGGTGAGAATGACCAGCTGCGGCCCGATCACCGCGCCAAAGACGCCGCCGGCCAGGACCCACGACACGGCCTTGGCGCGGAAATGGGCGCTCGCGGTGTCGGTAGCGGCGAAGCGATAGGATTGATGCGCGGCGGCATAGAGACCGCCGCATAGCGCACCGACCAGCAGCAACGAAAACGAGCCGCGCAGCATGGCGAGAGCGGCGATGAGGCCGGACAGTACGCCCACCACCGAGCCGGTTTGCAGCGCGAAGCGGCGGCCGAAAGCCTTGGCCAGCATCCCGACCGGCAGCGTGCCGAGCCACATGCCGACGACCATGACGCTGATCGGCAGCGTCGCCAGCACCGGATCCGGGGCGAGAATCGATCCGGCAATGCCGCCGGTCGCCACGATCACGGTGAGGTTGCCGCCGGCCAAAGCCTGCGCCACCGCCAACACCAGCACGTTGCGCTTGGCCAGCCGGTCGTCGGTCAGCTCGATCGATGGTTTGGCAAGGACCGCCATGGGCCTAAAACATGCGTCTAAAACCGCCTCGCGCATCCTTGTAGCGGGCGGCAGGGTTTGGGACCAGGGCCCGGTCTCCTCCATCAGCCGGCGGCAGCGTGTCGTTGGCTGCGCCGCTGCGATCACGGATTGAAGCCGGGCTCGCGCGGCTCTGGCGTTGCGCCGGAAGCAGCCAAACTTTGCATCGTCGAAGGGCTTGGGCGGCCGCTCGAAGGCTCGCCAGCGCCGCGGGCAATGCGCTGTTCAGGTCGTATATTGAAGACCGACGGCGGTCTCCAACGTTGCGCTCGCCGCATGCAAAGACACGTCCCAGGTCTGGTCGCCGACGATGCCGTCCGCCGCGACACCTCCCCAAGTCTGAAACGCCTTCACCGAAGCCTGCGTATTGGGGCCAAAGTTGCCGTCTATGGCTCCCGGCGAGGTGTTCCACTGGTCTGATGCGCCATTAGTGAGGACTTGCTGCAAGCTGCTGACCACGGCGCCGGTCGAGCCTTCGTGCAGCGTCGGCATCGGCGCGCCGCTCGGAAGCGCGGCCCAGGTCTGCGGCCCGACGATACCGTCGACGGGCAGACCGGCACCTTGCTGGAACTGCTTGACGGCAGTTTCAGTCGCCGGCCCGAAAATGCCGTCGACAACGAGACCAAGGTTCGGCGTTCGGCGCAGTGCCCGCTGGAGCCGGCGAACCACATCGCCGGTCGCACCGGGAGAAATAGTCGGCTGACCCGGATTAGGCATGGGAATCCCCTTTGATCCAACAGGGAGCAGCGAGCGCGTCGCATATTGCGCTTGTGCCCCCGCGCCATGCGGCAAAGGTCACGAACGTCGTGCAAGGCAAGGGGCGCGAGGCTTCAGAACACGTGGCGCACAACCGAACATGACCGGGAACTCGCGCCGTGTTGCGAAGAATATCACATCACAGCACTGAGCGCTGTGACAGCTGGCACACGCGACGAGTCGTTGAGCCAAGTTTGCACACCGCGCGGGATTTGACGTCTCCGGATCGGCGCTCTCGGAGAAGCCGGTGAAGCCGCGGAGGTCGCAGAACAATGCGGTGATCTCGCGGCGGCGGCTTTCAAGCTACTTCTCGGTCCCGGAGGCGACGATCAGATCGGCGGCCTGTGGGCGATCACCGCGCCCACCTCCTCGACTTTTACCGGCGCATTTGATTTCACAGTCCCGGACTGGAATTTAATCTGCGTTGACGAACTCCATTAATGCAGTGGCCGCTCCGATTTCCCGTAGAGCAGTTTTCCACACCCCGCATCTGCCGCCGCTCGCCTGCAACGACCATGACGGGTAAACAAGCGGCGATACCCGCCGACTCCCCCAATCGGAGAGTGCGGCACGCGGTCGTTCGGGGCACGGGACCACTCACTCGCCGACCGCCAAAATCACGTGCTGCAGTCGTGACTGCCTGCGAGCGGAGACGACGTCCGTTACTTTGCGGGTGCAGTCGAATCTTCAGTTTTGGCGCTCAAATCGGATGCTTGGCGAATGACGACAAAGTCCGAAAGCCACACACGCACACTGCCGTTCGCCAAATACGCGATTGAACAGATAGAGCGCTTCGGCCTTCCTGCTGAACCCAAAAGCTTCGAACTTTGGTATCGCTATGCCACGGGGCACGATTCGCTGCTCAATCAAGCGGTCAACGATGCCATTTCGAACCCGGCCGGGCTGACGGAGACAGATTTTGACCGTCTCTGTGCTTCGCATGGCTCGTCCGAACGAGCCGGATCACGGCTCAGTACAGCTGCGACCGATCTGTCCGGGGAAATCACTCAGGTTATCGGCATGATCGTGGCCGCCGCCGTATCGTCGGAAAAATATGACCGGCATCTCGGCGACGGCCTTATTGGTTTCAAACAAACAGAGAGCTACGAAGCGCTCAAGCCCGTGGTGGAAGCCCTTGTCTTCGCCACCAGAGAAATGGAAAGCGAGACCAGAGCGCTCGAAATGCAGCTGGAGGAATCGAAGGCGCGGGCCGCCCGTCTGCAGCATGAAGTAAACGCCCTCCGCGCGGAAATCTTAATGGACTCGCTGACATCGGTTGGTAACCGCCAATATTTTGATGACTCGTTGATCAGCCTTGCTGGCGAGGCAACTCGCAGTGACACGCCTTTGTCGTTGTTGTTCGCTGACATCGATCACTTCAAAAGCTTCAATGATCGGTTTGGACACCAAGTCGGCGATCAAGTTCTCCGCCTGGTCGCCGGTTTGATAACGAATGCGTTGAGAGATGGTGACGTTGTCGGTCGATATGGCGGGGAAGAATTTGGAATTATCCTGCCGGGCACGCCGCTCGCCGACGCAAAGAAGACTGCGGAACGAATTCGCACGGCGATCTTGGCGCGGGACATCAAAAAAAGAGGCGGTACGGGGTCGTTTGGACGGATTACAATTTCAATCGGCGTAGCGCAGTTCCGCAAGGAAGAGACGCCGATTGCCTTGGTGGAGCGTGCCGATGCCTGTCTCTATGCCGCGAAGAGAGCCGGCCGTAATCGAGTTGTCGGTGAAAGCGACCCCGAATTCGAGAGACCTGTCGAGTAAATAGGCGGGTCGATCTCATCGCTTGGCTGCTTCGCGATCGGCGCGCTCGCTCGCGGGCGCATTAGCACGCCGCGGCGGGGTTCGATCGCCGCTCGCGCAAAACCAGCGAGCGCCATCTGGAATCTGCGGCAGAGTCCCGATATCCTCTTCGCCGGGGATCGGGGCCCATGCAAATCGGGACCACAGCTTTAGCGAGCTTGGCAGCTTGGCTGGCCCTGAGCGCGGCATCGTCCGCGCTCGCGCAATCGGCGTCGCCGGACAAGAGCCAGTACTGGCTCTTGAACCCGGTGCCGACCGATCAGCTGCGCGACTTCAACACCGATCGGCCGACCAAAGCCAACGTGCCGTACACGGTCGATGCCGGCCACTTCCAATACGAGACCGACATTGTCAATTTTGCCACGTTGGCAAATGGGCAGATCAGCACCAACGCGCTTCTCATACCCAATCCGACATTCAAGGTCGGTCTCACCAACAACATTGATTTTGAGGTCAACGCCCCTGCGATCGTCGGCGTTCACACCTTCAATGCTGCGACCAATGCATCGAGCACGATGTGGGGCATTGACGACGTCTTCATCCGCACCAAGATCAACCTGTGGGGAAACGACGGCGGTAAAAGCGCGTTTGCACTCATTCCCTACGTCAAGGCGCCGACGGCGCCGCTTGGGATCGGCAACGGCGCCACCGAGGGAGGCCTGATCGCGCCACTTTCGTTCAGCCTGCCGGACAATTTCACGCTGCTGTTCAATTCCGAGATCGATGCGTTCAAGGACGCTGACGACAACGGCCGACATGCGAACTTCGTCAATCTCGTCAATCTCAGCCGGACGGTCGTCAAGGACGTCACGATGTACGTCGAATTCTGGTCCGACTACAACAACGACCCGAGGCAAAGGACCACGCAACTCAGCGTCGACGTCGCCTTCGCGTGGGTGGTTCGCCCCAATCTCCAGCTCGATGTCGGAGCCGACGTCGGCCTCACCAGCTCCACGCCGGTTATCCAGGTGATTGCCGGCATCTCCCAGCGGTTTTGAGGAAAGGCCGATACGAGATGCGTTCGCGATCAGCGGGCTTTCGTGGCGCCGGCGCCACAGCTGGCCGAGCCCACGATCACGCGCGCTCTGGTGAATTGGCGGCTCCGCCACGTGGTCAGATAAATCACTGTGCCGGGCGCCATTCGTGCAATTGCGGGCGCAAAATCACGCCAGCTCTGCAGTGGCACGCCCTCGATCGCAGTGACGACGTCGTAGCGTTCAATTCCGGCCTTCGCGGCGGGGCTACCCGGCCGTGGCTGGCCGAAGATCGCGCCATAGGGCGCGGTCATCCCGAGGCTTTGGGCGAATGCCGTCGTCATCGGATGGACTGGCACGCCAATCGATCCACACACTGCCGATCGCGTCGCCGCCTGCGTGCCAGCAGTAGCCGCCCCCGCCGCTATGGCCCCAAGCAAAAAGATGAATTGCCGCCGTCTCATGCTGCGATAGCGCGGGCGGCTACATCTCGACCTGCCCGCCGAGCTCGATGACGCGGTTCGGCGGGATGCGGAAGAACTCGGTCGCCGGCAGCGCATTGCGATGCATGAAGTCGAACACCTGGCGCCTGAAGGCGGAAAAGCGCGAGCGTCTGGCACCGACGATCGAGACTCGGCCGACGAAGAACGAGGTATCCATCATCGAGAAAACCAGGTTCCTGGCGCGACAGTCCTCGAGCGCCCGCGGAATGTTCGGCTGCTCCATGAAGCCGTAGCGCGCGGTGATGGAGTGGAAGTCGTCCGCGAGATCGACGACCTCGATGCGGCTCCCGGTCGCTACGCGCGGAATATTCTCGGTCAGCACGCGCAGCAAGACGATGCGCTGGTGCAGCACCTTGTTATGTTTGAGATTGTGCAGGAGCGGCACCGGCACGACGTCGACCCGGCTGGTCACATAGACGGCGGTGCCGGGCACGCGCGTCTTGTTGTGCACCTGGCCGATGAAGCTCGTCAGCGAGAACGTGTCGCGCTCCAGCACGCGCAGCAGCGCCTCACGGCCCTGCCGCCACGTGGTCATCAAAAAGAATATCAGCGCGGCGACGACCAGCGGGAACCAGCCGCCTTCCAATACTTTCATCAGATTGGCGCTGAAGAACGACAAGTCGACGATAATGAAGATCCCGGCGGTCGCCAGCGCGAGCGGCAGCTTCCAGCCCCAGATTTCGCGCATCGTCAAGAACAGCAGCACCGAGGTCAGCAACATCGTCAGCGACACGGCGATGCCGAACGCGGCGGCGAGATTGTCCGACGAGCGAAAGCCGAGCGTCAGGCCGAGCGTGACTATCATCAAAGTCCAATTGACGAACCCGATATAGATCTGGCCGTAGCCCGCCGCCGATGTCTGCACGATATGCAGGCGCGGACATAGCCCGAGCTGGATCGCCTGTCGCGTCATGGAGAACGCGCCGCTGATGATCGCTTGACTGGCGATGATGGTGGCTATTGTCGCCAGCCCAACCAGCGCGATCTGCCAAGCCGCCGGGCACAGCGTGAAAAACGGATTGGCCCCGGCGCCGGTCGGGTTGTCGACGACGACGGCGGTCTGGCCGGCATAGTTGAGCACAAGCGTCGGCAGCACCAGGCCGTACCAGGCGAACCGGATCGGCCGTGGCCCGAAATGGCCCATGTCGGCATACAAAGCCTCAGCGCCGGTCGCGCACAGGAATACCGCGCCGAGGACCAAAAAGCCGGTGAAGCCGTGGCTGAAAAGATAGCTAAATCCGTATCGCGGATCGAGCGCCACGAGCACGCCCGGATGCTTGAGAATGCCGCCAAGGCCGAGCAACCCGATGGTGACGAACCAGATGGTCATGATCGGGCCGAACAGCTTGCCGATGCGGTCGGTGCCTTGGGACTGGAGCGCGAACAAGCCAATCAGAACCGCCGCCGACAGCGCAACGATGTAAGGGGCGATCGATGGTACCGGCGTCTTGAGGCCCTCGAGCGCGCTGAGCACCGAAATCGCCGGCGTAATGGCGCCGTCGCCGTAGAGCAGCGCAGCGCCGAGGATACCGATACCGATCACCACCACCCGCTCGCCGTGCTTGATGCCGAGGAGCGACATCAGCGCCAGAATGCCGCCTTCGCCGTCGTTGTCGGCGCGCATGACGACGGCCACGTACTTGACGGAGGTCGTGACAATGAGCGTCCAGACGATCAGCGACAGCATGCCAATCGCCACCTCGGCGGTGGCGCCGCCGGCCCAGTCGAGCGCGGTTTTCAGGGTGTAGAGCGGGCTGGTGCCGATATCGCCATAGACGACACCGAGTGCGCCGAGCATCAATCCGCCCAGATTGCCTTTCGGATGAGTTGTCCTGCCTTCGGCGACGTCTGTCGCAGTGGTCATGCTGAAACCGTTTGTTCGCTACGCCGGCGGCGCCCCACTTTATACAACGGGTAAACGAATGCGAAAGGCAAATGGATCGCCGCAGACAATGAATGCGACAGACAAATGACACGCCCGCTCGGGGTGCGCGGGCGGCTAGAATCTTTCGGCGACGAAGTGCCTGCCGCGCAACGAGGCCTGATCGTTGTATTCGCCTTTCGTTGAGCGTTTCGGCAGTTTGACCTTCGGCCGCGACGGCTTTTTGTACGGAATTAATTCAAGTAATTGCGAGATGCAATTGAGGCGCGCGCGCTTCTTGTCGTCCGATCTTACGATGCGCCAGGGCGCATACCGGGTATCGGTGGCCTTGAACATGGCATCGCGCGCCCGCGAATAGTCATACCAGCGGCGATACGATGCCAGGTCCATCGGACTGAGTTTCCACTGCCGCAGCGGATCCTGGATGCGTGCCAGGAACCTCTTCTGCTGCTCATCCTGCCCTACTTCCAGCCAGAATTTGATCAGCACGATGCCGGCATCGGTAATGTATTTTTCGATCTCCGGACAAATTTTGAGGAAGCGTTGCACCTCCTTGGGGCTGATAAATCCCATGACGTTTTCAACGCCGGCGCGGTTGTACCAGCTGCGGTCGAAAATCACGATTTCGCCCGCGGCCGGGAAATGCTCGACGTAGCGTTGAAGAAACATCTGCGTCCTTTCGCGATCGGAAGGCGCCGGCAGCGCCACCACCCGGAAGACGCGTGGGCTGACCCGTTCGGTGATGGCTTTGATCGTGCCGCCCTTGCCGGCCGCGTCGCGACCTTCAAACACGACGATGACCCGTGCCCCTTCGGCCTTGACCCAGTCCTGCACCTGGCAAAGCTCGACCTGAAGCTTGCGCAGTTCCTTTTCGTAGAGCTTGCGTTTCATCTTGCCGTTGTCGGTGCCGTTGTCGTTGGCCATGGTGGTCAGCTCCCGAAAATCACGCGACGGAAGCGGCTCATCGCAAAAAAGAAATAGACCGAGCCGATGATCAGCATGGCGACCAGCGGCCGCCAGACCAGCGTGATATCGGCGCCGCGGAACAGCACTGCCTGAGCGAATGACACGAAGTGCGGCGTCGGGCTGATCGTCCGCATCACATATTGCAGCCACACCGGCATGCTCTCCATCGGCGTGCTGCTGCCGGACAGCAATTGCGTGACGATCAACACCGGCATCGCCAAAAGCCCGAACTGGCCCATCGTGGTCGAGAGCGTGCCGAGCAGGATGCCGAGCGCCGCGACCACGAGCGCATAAAGCGCCGCGCCGAGGAGGAAGAGAAAGATCGAGCCGGCGATCGGGGCACCGATCCACCAGTGGACAACGAATTCCAGCGACACCATCGCCGCAACCAGGATGACCAGCCCATTGGCGAACATCTTGGCCAGCATGATTTCCGCCGGCACCACCGGCATGACCAGAAGATGCTCGACCGTGCCCTGCTCGCGCTCACGGATCAGCGCGGCGCCGGTCAAGATGACGGTCAGGAGCGTGATCTGATTGATGACCTGGGTCATTGCCGAGAACCAAGCGGTCTTCAAGTTGGGATTGAAATCGGCGCGCACCACCAGGTTGATCGGCGAGCCGCCGGAAATGCCGCGCGCGTTCATGAACTGTTGCACTTCGTTGGAGATAGCGGTTTTCAGGTAATTGGAGCCGTTGCCGGCCTGAGCTACCGCGGTGGCGTCGACATTGATCTGGATCTCGGTCTGGCGCTGGGCCAGCACGTTGGCCTGAAAGTTCGGGGGTATCTCGACGACAAACAGCAGCTCGCCGTTGTTCATTTTTGCATCGATCTCGGACGCCCTGATCTGCACGGCCGGCTGGAACGTCGGCCGCACCAACCCTTCGGCGATCTGCCGCGACAACTCGGAGCCGTCTTCGTCGGCGATGCCGACCGAGAGATTGGTCGCTTCGGTTACGGCTCCGGTGGCCACCGTGTTGACGGAGATGCTGAACGCGTACACTACCAGGATGAGCATGGTCGGGTCCGATCGGATGCTCCGCAGCTCCTTGATCACCAGGCGGAAGATGTTGACCAGGTGATCGCGCAGCGTCACCGTCCGCGCTTCGGCCAACTTTGGAACCGGTTGCGTGCTTGGCGTATCCATCTCACGCCTCCTGTTTGCGTAGCAACAACAGCGACAGGATCAGATAAGCGAGCGCGATGATGCAGATCGCGACAACGTTAAACCAGAGTGCGGACATCCCAAGTGCCTTGGCGAACACGCCGACGGTGATCGGCTGATACCAGGCCGAAGGAAACGTCAGGCCGATGATTTTCGCGGTCCCGGAGAGGGAGGACACCGGCGCGAACAGCCCGGAGAAATTCACCGCCGGCACGATCGATAGGATCGCGGTGGCAAAAACCGCGGCGACCTGGGTGCGGGTAAAGGACGAGATCAACTGGCCGAAGCCGGTAGTCGAAATCACGTACACGATCGTGCCGATCAGCAGCGTCAGGAACGGCCCTTTGAGAGGTACGCCGAACACAAAGATCGCCATCAACAGCAGAAAAACGAAATTCACCATGGCGACGGCGACATAGGGAACCTGCTTGCCGAGCAGGAACTCGAATTTGGTGATCGGTGTCGAACGAAAGTTGGCGATGGAGCCGGTTTCCTTCTCCCGCACCACGGCGATCGCCGACATGATGGCCGGGATCAGGCACAGCATGAGCATGAACACGCTCGGCACCATGGCATTGACGCTGAGAAAAGCCTGGTTGTAGCGGAAGCGCGTCTGGATATCCTGGTCGGTCCACGTGTTCGGGCTGCCGGCCTTGCGCAGCTGGCGTTCAAGTTCGTCCCCCTGCGTCCGCACCACCCCGGTGACGTAGTTTCTCGCCGTCTCGCCACGGAAGGTCATGGCGCCGTCGACCGTACCGTCGACTTCCGGCCTGGCGCCCCTGAGCAGATCGCGTCCGAACCCCGCGGGTACCTCGACGACGACTTGGGTATTGCCGCTGCGCAGGCGCCGATCGGCTTGGGCCGCTGACGCGATCGGCGGCTGCACCGAGAAATACCGGGAGCCGTTGAAGCCGTCGAGCAACTGCCGGCTTTGCGGCGTGTCGTCCTGATCGAACGCCGCCATCTGCAGATTTTCAACATCGAAAGAAATGCCGTAGCCGAACGCCAGCATCAGAATGATGGGCCCGACGATGGCAAAGGCGAGCCGGATCGGGTCGCGCAGCAGTTCAACGGTTTCGCGGCGTGCATATGCCCATAGCCGCGCAACATCGAACCGTCGCAGCGGCCGGATCGGCTCTGCTTCAGTTGGCGTCGCATCCGGCGGCGGCGCTTCGACCTTCTTGGTCCGGTCGATGCCGGCGGCGTCGGCCAGATAGCCGACAAAGGTATCTTCCAACAAGTCGCTGCCGCGCTCCTTCACCAGATCCATTGGCGTGCCGACGGCGAGCACCTTGCCGGCATGCATCAGTGAGATGCGGTCGCAGCGCTCCGCCTCGTTCATGAAATGGGTGGAGAGAAAAATCGTGACGCCGTCGTCGCGTGAGAGGTCGATCATCGACCGCCAGAACGCGTCGCGGGCGATCGGATCGACGCCCGAAGTCGGCTCGTCGAGGATGAGAATGGCGGGCTCGTGCAACACCGCCACGGCAAGCTGCAGCCGCTGCTTGATGCCGAGCGGCAAACTCTCAGGCTTGGAGTTGGTCACCCCTTCCAGGTCATAGCGTTGCAAAAGCTCCTTGATGCGGCTTCCGATTTTGTCCGACGGCAGATGATAAAGCTGGGCGTGCAGTTCGAGATTCTGCCGCACCGTAAGCTCGCCATAGAGCGAGAACGCCTGCGTCATGTAGCCGACGTTGCGGCGCATCTCCATGTCGTTCGAGCCCATCGGCCGCCCGAACAGCTTGGCCCAGCCTTCGGTCGCCGGCAGGAAACCCGTCAGCATTTTCATGGTCGTCGACTTGCCGCAACCGTTGGAGCCGAGGAAGCCGAAGATTTCGCCGGGCGCGATGCGGAAATTGACGTGATCGACCGCGACGAAATTGCCGAACCGGCGCGTCAATCCTTCGGCCTCGATCGCCGGCACTTCATCCGCCGCAGCGACGCGCGGCCGTACGATCACTTTTTGATGCTGCGCCCGCTTCTGCTCCGGCAACAGCGCGATGAACGCTTCCTCGAGCGTCGGCTCGCCCGCCTTGTCGAGCATTTCCTGCAGTGTGCCGTGAGCGATGATCTTGCCGTCGTCCATCGCCATCAGCCAGTCGAAGCGCTGCGCTTCGTCCATATAGGCGGTCGCGACCATCACGCTCATCTGCGGGCGCCGCGCGCGAATGGTGTTGATCAGGTCCCAGAACTGGCCGCGCGACAGCGGGTCGACGCCGGTCGTGGGCTCGTCGAGAATGAGCAAGTCCGGATCGTTGATCAGCGCGCAGCACAGGCTGAGCTTTTGCTTCATGCCGCCGGAGAGCTTGCCGGCTGGTCGATCCTCGAACGGATCAAGCGCAGTGGCGGTCAAGAGTTCAGTGATCTTGGCGCGCCGCTGCGACGCCGATTGCCCGAACAGGCGACCGAAGAAATCGATATTCTCGAACACGCTCAGTGTCGGATAGAGATTGCGGCCGAGGCCTTGCGGCATATAGGCGACGCGTGCCCGCAGGCCTTTGAGGTGCGACCGCTTGGTCACGTCGCCGTCGAAGACGATGACCTTCCCGCTTTGCACCGTGCGCACGCCGGAAATCAGCGCCAGCATGGTCGACTTGCCAACGCCGTCCGGGCCGATCACCCCGACCATCTTGCGCGCAGGGACTTCGATGGTGACATCGTCGAGCGCGACGGTCGCCCCGTACCGGTGCGAAACACCGTCGAGCCGGGCGACCACTGGCTCGGTCATCACGGCAGCTTGACTTGCAGGTCTTCCGGCCAAGCGGTCGCGGTATTGGTGCGCATGACGCCAAGCCCGCGGACGCCCGTTTTCACGCGCCGGCTATATTGTTTGAGCACCTCCGCGTCCAATTGCAGCTTGACGCGGAACATCAGCTTTTCGCGCTCGTCCTTTGTCTCCACGGTCTTGGGCGTGAATTGCGCGTCGGCCGCGACAAAGCTCACCGAAGCGGGAACCACATATTCGGGCACTGGATCGAGAATGATGCGGGCCTCGCCGCCGACCTCGAGCCTGCCGGCAATGGCGGCCGGCGCAAAGACGGTCATGTAAACGTCGTGCAGGTCGAGGATCGTAAAGACCTTTCCGCCCGCGGCGATCACTTCGCCGTTGCGCGCCAGTTGGTATTGCACGCGCCCGGTTCTGGGCGACACCAGAATCAGATCGTGCAAAATGGATTCGATACGCTCGACCTCCGCCTGCGCGCTCTTGATAGCCGCATCGGCCTGTTCGCGCTGCGCGACCGCGCCGGCAACGCTGGCTTCGGCGCCTTCGAAATTGCGGCGGCGCTGGTCGAACGTCTGTTGCGTGATGATTTGTTTGCCGACGAGTTCCTGCCCGCGCTCGAAGTCGGACTTGGCGGCGGCCAGCACGGCTTTGCGCTGATCGATCAGCGTCTCCGCTTCGGCCAGCGTCTGCCTGGCCTTCTCGAGATTGGACTGCGCCGCCCGCAACTGCGCTTCGTATTCCGGCGACGACACCCGTCCGACGACTTGTCCGGCTTTGACTTCGCTGCCCTCCTCGACGTTGACGTCAACCAGCCGGCCGGGATATTTCGCGGCGACATCGACCTGTATGGCCTCGATGCGGCCATTGGTCTTGTAGATGCCGTCGGGCATCGATCGGCCGAGCACGCGGTCAAGCAAACTCCGAAATTTTGATTTTGCTTCCGCGGTCGGCGACAACAATCCGGCGACCGGCGAATGCGTCGGGACGCAAGGCAACGGCAGGCTGCCGACCGCGAACGCGGACACAAGCAGGACGCCAAAAAGAAAGCGGTAGTGCATTGCAAGTGTCCTTTTGAAAGTTCCGGAGAGAACTAATCGATCCCGAAGAGACACTTAGTGCATACCGGGCACGCTAGTTCCTTCCTCGACCAAGATCAATCCACATTCGCTTTGGCGAAACGTCTTTGGAAATTTTGTCATCTAATAAGGCATGAGACGTTGATCAGGATCAGCGCTGTGCTGATCGATGTATCAACCAAACGCAGACCTCATAACGGCCGGATGCAGCTGCCCGGCCCGGGTCGCCAGTAGCGACACGGTGTGTCGCGCAATCATCAGTTCCTCGTCGGTCGCCACGACATAGAGCGCGACTTTGCTCTCGGGCTGCGAAATAACGGTTTTCCCGGCCCGATTAGCGATCGGATCAAAAATGGCGCCGAGCCAGCCGAGCTTTTCCGCCACGCGGGCGCGGATCATGGCGGAATTCTCGCCGATGCCGGCGCTGAAAACGAACGCGTCCAGCCCGCCGAGCGCAGCCGCCAGCATTCCGGCGCACAGGCCGATGCGATGAACAAAATAGTCGATCGCCAGCGCCGCGCCGGGATCGCCGCTGGCTTCCAGTTCGCGCATGTCGTTGCTGACGCCGGATAGGCCCTTCAACCCGCTCTCCCGGTAGAGCAGATCTTGGACCGCTTGCGCGCTCATCCCCTTCTCGGTCAGCATGTAGAGCAGTACACCGGGATCGATCTGGCCCGATCGCGTTCCCATCGGCAGACCGTCCAGCGCGGTAAAGCCCATCGTGCTGTCGACGCTCCGTCCCTCCTTGAGCGCACACATCGAAGCGCCGCTGCCCAGATGGGCGACGATCACCCGCCGCTTGGCGATACCCGGCGCCATTTCGGACAAGCGATCGGCGACGTACTCGTAGGAAAGTCCGTGGAATCCGTACCGCCTGATACCTTCACGGTAGAAATGTTCCGGAATTGCGTAATGGTCGGTGACCGCATCATGCGAGCGATGAAAGGCCGTGTCGAAGCAGGCGACCTGCGGCAGTTCCGGCCGGCTGGCGAGCAATGATCGGATTGGCGCCAGGTTGTTGGGTTGATGCAGTGGCGCCAGCGCCACATAACGCTCCAGTCGCGCCAGCACGTTTAAGTCGACCAGCACTGGGCGGTCGTAGTCGGGACCACCATGGACAACTCGGTGGCCGACGGCGACGAGTTCGATCGCCTGGGCATCGCGCAACCACTGCCCTGCGGCTGAGATCGCCGCCGGAACATCGGCGATCTCGTGCGGGCCATAGTACTTGTCGATCAGCGCGGACCCGTCCCCGGTCTCGGCGCGAAGCCGCGGCTGCGTGCCGATGCCGTCGACCTGCCCCTTGATGAGCCGATGCAATCTTTCGCGCGCGGCGATATCGACGAGCTGGAATTTGACGCTGGACGAGCCGGCATTGACGACGAGAACCGCGCTCATCGGTGTCACGCTGCCGGCACGGTCGCCGCGCGGCGGCGCGCTGCGGCGTAGAGCACAGCGACCGCACAGGACGCCATGCGGCTGCGCACCAAATCCGCTCGCGACGTCAGCACGATTGGCACGCGCGCGCCGAGCACCAGACCCGCCAAATCCGCCTTCGCCAGATAAATGAGATTCTTTGCCAGCATGTTGCCGGCCTCGAGATCGGGCACGACCAGGATCTGCGCCCTGCCGGCGACCGGAGAGTGAATGCCCTTGATCCGCGCAGCCTCGGGCTCGATGGCGTTGTCGAAGGCGAGCGGGCCGTCCAGCGTTGCCCCGGTGATCTGGCCGCGGTCAGCCATCTTGCACAGGGCCGCCGCGTCGATGGTCGACGGAATTTTGGACGTCACCGTTTCGACAGCAGAGAGAATTGCCACGCGCGGCTTGCCGAGCCCGACGGCGGTGAAAAGGTCGACCGCGTTCTGCACGATATCGCGCTTGGCATCGAGGTCGGGGAAAATATTGACTGCGGCGTCGGTGATAAACAGCGTTTCGGCGTGTGACGGCACATCCATGACAAACACGTGGCTGATCCGCCGTGCCGTACGCAAGCCAGTACTGGAAGACGTTACCGCCCGCATCAATTCATCGGTGTGCAGACTGCCTTTCATCAATAATTCGCCTTGCCCCGCCCTGATCAATTCGACGGCCTTGGCGGCCGCTCCGTCGCTGTGAGGGGCATCGACGACTTCGAACGCACTGATATCGATCTGGTGTTCGCGCGCGACGCGCTCGATCTTGGCCACCGGGCCGACCAAAGTCGGAACGATCAATCCGATTTTCGCCGCCTCGATCGCGCCGCGCAGCGACGTCTCGTCGCAAGGATGCACGACGATCGCGTTTCCCGCCGCGACGCGTTTCGCCTCGGCGATCAGCCGGTCGTATTTCGACGGCGGCGCAGCAGGCACGGCGCTTGTGACCCCAACAGATGCGACGCTCGTGTCGGCCATCGTTCTATGCGCCTTCTGTCGTCGGCGAACGTCCGCTTTTACGACGCCTTGGCCTGCGGCTCCTCGCGAACATCGGATGCGATCACGAGATTGCTGCGCGCACTAAATTGGCCATTCGCGTCGAACAATCCACCGATGCGTCGAATACGTTTGAGGTCTTCGCTCGAATGCTGGCCGCGCGCGCTCAAAACCTCGCAGATCAGATCGAACGCCCGCTGCCGCGTGACTGCGTCGTCGGGAAGCATCGACGGAATCGCCGCGAGCGCAGCTTCAGTATCGATCAGCAGCATCTCGAATTGCTCACGCACGGTCGCCTTAAAGCCCGATAACGTGCCTTCGCTCTGGTTTTCACGGATGCGGCGCACCACTTCGAAACCGCGCTCGTCGACCGCCGCCCGGTCCAAGCCGGCATACAGCAGCGCGCGAATGAGCGCCTCGCGCAACCCGCCGGACGCGATGTGCGATCGAAGCGCGGCGATCCGCTGGTCGGCAAGCTTGTGGTGAAGCAGGCTTTTGGTCGCCTTCCGCAGCGGCAGAGTCGAATGTGAATCGACGCCCGCCGCCGCCTGCAGCGCCTTCGACCCGTAAGCCGTCATGAAGATGCGCTCGGCGCAGACTTCGTTGAATACGCGCCAAGCATCCAGCGAAGCGACGATCTGTTGCGAGACCGTTTCCTGCATGGCGATGAACGGATTGTTGGCCGCCACGGGTCTGCGGTTTTGGCGAACCGCCTCGGCCAAGCCTGCGATCGGCGCCATCAGCGGATTCGCATCCGAGAGCAACTCGTACTGCAGCCGCAGCGGATGGAGCTTGCGCGTCGCCTCAGCCAGAGCCGGATTGACCAGGGATCGCACCATCGGCTGCATGATGGTGCGGTAGAGCGCGAGATTTGTCTCCGACACCCGATCGACCGTCTCGAAGCAATGCTCGTCGGCGGCGCTGTTGCCGCCAAGCGCGCGGATGTCGTCGAGCGTTCTGGCTTCGCAGCGCATGACCCAGTCGCCGCCGGCCAGATCGGGACTTGCGGTTTCCGCCGTTTTGCGTTCGAAGACGGCCTCATAGAGCCCCGGCGGCAGCGTATCGATCAAGTCGATATTGCTAGAGAACTCGTCGTGCTGCTTGCGCGCGACCTTGCCCGACACAAAGATGCCGAGATGGCCGATGCTCTCGTAAATCGTATAGATGATGGTCTGACCGTAGCCGCGGATTTCGTCGACGTCGTCATACAGATCGAGAATCCAGCCCAGCGCCTGCTGCGGCGGCGTGACGTTGTCGCCTTCCGAGCAAAACACCACGATCGGCGACCGTATATTGCGCAGGTCGATCGACAAGCCGTCGGCGGTGTGAATTTCGCCGGCGGCAAGCTTGTTGCCGACGAACAAATCATCGACGATGAATTGGATCTCCTCAGCGTTGAGATTGACGTGCCCGCCCCACCAGCGCTCGAAGCCGAGGTATCGCGGCGCTTCGGTGTCGATCTTGGAATAAAGATTATACTGCTTGGTCCAGTAGGTGTTGGCCGGATTCTGATTCTCGAAATTCTGCACCAGCCACGCGCCGTCGAATTTGCCATTGCCCATGTCGCTGGTTAAGGCCGTGAGCCAGCTGCCGCCGAGGAGCCCGCCCGAGTAGCGCATGGGATATTTCCCATGCACACCCTGCCAATAGGACAGCGGCGAACCGGCGATAATGATCGGCCCGAACAGATCCGGCCGCAGCGCCGCCAACATCATGATCGCCCAGCCGGCCTGGCAATTGCCGATCACACACGGCTTGTCGTCGGCCTCCGGGTGTAGCTCGATGACCTTTTTCAAGAAAGCGGCTTCCGCGCGTGCAATGTCACCAATCGTTTGCCCCGGCATGGGTTCCGGCAAAAAGCCAATGAAGTAACACGGGTGCCCGGCTTTCAGCGCGACGCCGATTTCGCTGTCGGCCTTGAAGCCGCCGATGCCGGGACCATGGCCGGCGCGCGGATCAACGACGACGAATGGTCTTTGCGCTGGATCAACCTCGACGCCGGCCGGCGGGATGATACGCGCCAAACAATAATTGACCGGCCATTCGAGGCGGCGGCCGTCCATGATCAACTCGGCTTCGAACTCAAGCACGTGCGGCGCGGACTCCGCCATGTGCTCACGATACTGATTGCCGCGCTGGCGCATGACATCCCAGAACAGGATGCTACGCTGCCCCGCATCGACTAGGTATTCGAGCGCTGAAGCAAACAAACCAGCAAACGCCATCGGCGCAGCCGCTGACGTTGTCGCCGGCAGTTTTTGATTTGACACCATCGCAGCAATCCTCTTACGATCAGATTGCCATCGGAAGTCATGACAGAGTTTCGCACATCTGCGAAACATTTACGACAGAAAGTCGGCGCTAAAAAAGAATACGCGAAAAAAAAGAATACGCCGCGTGACTGGCATCAGATGTTTCACTTAACCGCTCGCCGCGCAAAATAGCGCGGCCGCATAGTGTCGTGGTTTGGCCTTTGTCAAACCGACGATGCGATTTTTACACTGTATTGCCTAAATAAGCTTTGCAGGAAGGCGCAACCATCATTGGCAAAGCAACCGAACGTGCGTCGATGCCGGCCGCTGCAGGACCGGAACCATTCTTTCGGGCCAGGAAGACTGAAATGGGGCTGTCATCGGCTTTGGCAACGGATCGGCTACCCTGATTGAGACTGGGCCGGGCGTATCCGTGGATCAGGTTGTCGCCGTGACAGAAGCTGAACTCGTTCGTGCCAAACAACGTGCCGGAAATGCAGTTCTAAGACTTCTGGTGTGGCGCCTACCGCGAGATGCTTGCGCCCAACTCGATCGATAGGGGAAACGCTCCATGGATCGCGTCACCAAGACACAGGTTCCCACGGTGAAAGCCAAGCTTCTCGAGGGCAAGAGAGGGCTCATTGTCGGCATTGCCAATGAACATTCAATCGCTTGGGGTTGCGCCAAGGCGTTTCGTGCGTTCGGCGCCGAGCTCGCGGTGACATATCTCAACGACAAATCCAAGAAATATGTGGAACCGCTAGCGCGGGAAGTCGAAGCTGCAATCGTCCTGCCGCTTGACGCGCGCGTGCCGGGCCAAATGGAAGCCCTTTTCGAAACCATCACCAAAACGTGGGGCAAGCTGGATTTTGTCGTCCATTCGATCGCGTTTTCGCCGAAGGATGCCCTCGAGGGACGCGTCACTGATGTGTCGCGGGACGGCTTCCTGACCACGATGGAGATTTCGTGCTGGACCTTTATCCGCATGGCGCACTTGGCGGAGCCGCTGATGCGCGACGGCGGAACTTTGTTCACCATGACCTATTACGGCAGCCAGATGGTGGTGCAGAACTACAACATCATGGGGGTCGCCAAAGCCGCGCTCGAAAGCGCCGTGCGTTATCTCGCTGCCGAACTTGGACCCAAGAACATCCGCGTCCACGCCATCTCGCCGGGGCCGCTGGCCACCCGCGCCGCTTCCGGCATTCCCGAATTCGACGCGCTGCTCGACAAGGCCAAGACCAAGGCGCCGGCGCGGCAGCTTGTCAGCATCGACGATGTCGGCGCCACGACCGCGTTTCTCGCCCACGACGCGGCGCGTCTGATTACCGGCGAAACGCTCTACATCGACGGTGGTTATCATATTATCGACTAGGGAAAACATATCGCGACAATCACACGCGGCGTCGCAAACACGCCACGACGGGAGACGCAGATGTCCTTATCGACGATCCGGTCAATAGCATTGGCCGTCATGGTTGTCGTGCCGTTTGGCGCCAATGCACAAACGTCACAGGCCGCAGTACCGGAGACGCAGCTCCTGAAACCGGCGGAACTCGATCAGCTCGTTGCCCCGATTGCGCTCTATCCGGATACCTTGCTGGCCGAAGTCCTCATGGCGGCGGCCTATCCGCTCGACATCGTGCAAGCCGAGCGCTGGGTGCAAGCGAACAAGGATCTCGCGGGCGATCAGTTGAAAGCCGCAATGGACAAACAGCCGTGGGATGCGAGCGTCAAGTCACTGGTCGCTACGCCGTCCGTTCTTGAAATGATGAGCACCAAGCTCGACTGGACCGAGAAACTCGGTGACGCGGTGGTTGCGCAGCAGGCCGACGTGATGGATGCCGTCCAGCGCTTGCGCGCCAAGGCTCAGGCCAACAACAAGCTGACATCGACCAAAGAGCAGACCGTCGCCGTGCAGCAAGCAGACGGCAGGCAGGTCATCGCCATCGAGCCGACGGACCCCAATACGGTTTATGTGCCGTACTATGATCCGGGCGTCGTCTACGGTGACTGGCCGTATCCCGAGTATCCGCCGTATTACTTCGGCGCGCCCGGCTACATCGGTGCGGGTGTAATCGCCGCCGGGATTGCGTTCGGCGGCGGGTACGCGCTTGGCCGTTGGGGTGCGGGCGGACGGTATTGGGGCGGCGGGGTCAATTGGGGCGGGAACAATCTCGTCGTCAATCGGCCGATCGGCGGCGGCAACAACATCGGCAACAGATGGCAGCCCCGGGTCGAACATCGCCAGCGAACCGGCAATCGGGCTGGCGGCCAACAGCTGAACTTCCGCGGCAGCGGCGGGCAGCAGGTGCTCAAGCCCGGCGGTGGCGGGCGCACCAACGCGGGCGAACGGCACGGTGCGGGCAATCGTCAAGCTGCCGGCAACAAGGGGTCACGCGGCGGCCACCATGTCGCGCACACCAATCGCGGCGGCGGTCACGGTGGCCACGCACGGTCTGGCGGCGGTCATGGGGCCCAGGTGCGCGCCGGCGGCGGCGGGGGTGGCAGAGTGCACGCTGGCGGCGGTGGCGGTGGCCACGTTAGGGCCGGTGGCGGCCACGGCGGCGGCGGTCGTGGAGGCGGCGGCGGCCGTGGTGGTGGCGGACGGCGCTCGGACATCAGGCTCAAGCACGACGTCGCGCTCCTCGGCCATCTCGATAACGGTCTTGGCTTTTATCGCTTCAGCTACAACGGCAGCGACAAGGCCTATGTCGGGGTGATGGCGCAGGAAGTGCAACAGGTTATGCCGGCGGCCGTCGCGCGCGGTTCCGATGGCTATCTGCAAGTTTATTACGAGAAGCTCGGTCTGAAGGTCGAGAGCTACAGCCATTGGATCAGGACGGGAGCACACATTCCGACCGCGGTTCAAAACCAGCATTGACCGCGAAACGCAACGTGGTGATCGGCGGAGCTAGCCCATGGACGGCGACACCATCATGTACATCGTTTGGGGAGTCGTTCTGCTCGGCATCCTCATATCGATCTTTATCGCCTACTGGACCCGCCGCGTGCGAGCCAAACGATTGCAGTTGTTGGATCTGTTCAACGGCTATTTCCGCGGTGACGTGCCCGCCGACCAACTCGGTGTGCGGGCGCGCCAAATCGCCAGTCGCCACTTCATGGGCAGCGCGGAATTCTTTTCGCTGGCTGTCGCGGCCTTTCAAGGCGCTGTCGATGCCAGCCTTACGCATCAGCCGCACTCCGAGGAGCGACAGAAGAAATTGTTGAGAATGTTGGCGGCCTTGAAGAACGAGTTCGGGCTGACGGATCGCTACCAGATCGAAGGATGGCGGACCGGGCGCGAATAATCCTTTCGTGAAAAAAGTATGGAGCGCCCTAGCGGCCGCCCCTCCCGCGCGGACCTTCGGTCATGATAGAGGCAACTCAATACTCGGCCATGGAACGGCTGCGTGATGGCCGCGAAATCGAAATTCGCGCGCTGCGGCCGGCCGACGAAGTCGACATGCTCAAGGCGGTCGACCGGACCAGCGCACAATCGCTCTATCGCCGCTTCTTCGGCGCCAAAAGGCATTTTTCCGAAAGCGAGAAGTCGTTTTTCCTCAACGTCGACTTCGTCGACCACGTCGCCTTGGCCGTAGTCGCGAAAGAAGGCAGCCGCAGCGTCATCGTCGGCGGCGGACGCTATATCGTCGTGCGGCCGGGAGCGGCCGAGCTGGCTTTTGCGGTCGTCGACGAATATCAGGGACAAGGCATCGGCGCGGCGCTGATGCGCCACCTCACGCTGCTCGCCCGCGACGCCGGGATCAAAAAACTGATCGCGGAAGTCCTGCCGGAAAACCTGCCGATGCTGAAGGTGTTTCAGAACAGCGGGCTGGACCTGCAGACTAAACACCGTGCAGGCGTCGTTGATGTTACGCTCAATGTGACGAATGACGGCACAAGGGCGCGGTCTACGGACAACGACAAACCGCCATCGCGGGATTGGTGAAGCGAAAAGCGGAGCTTGCGCTCAGCACTTAAGTCCAAATCAAAGTTGCGCCAATCATGATCATTTTTTTTATGATGTTCTCCAGGCCTGGAACTGCAACTCTCATTGAAATAAAGACATTCGCGCTTAACATTGACGAAACTCAAAATCGCGAATTGTAGAGGCACGTCCGTTTTTAATTCGCCCGGCTCAGCCGAAAAGCCTAGCGTGGAGCATCACCGATAAGCGATTTTTGGGCGTCGGTGGCTGAGAGACCAGTAGCGCTCCCGCTGCAATGAAGGAGCGATCGCATGGCTCCAATCGTCCAATTTATTCGCCCGCATGACGTCTACGATCCTGAGACGCTTGCGGTCCTTGACGGCGTCTATGACAGGGCGCTTGCGTCGCTCGGCGGACAGCCAAGGATCGTTCGCGAGACCATATCCCTTCGCATCTTCGATTTGGCTTCAACGGGCGAGTGCGATCCGGAACGCTTGCGCAAGGCCGCGCTCAGGCCGCTTTGCTCGCGGCTTTGAGAGCCCCGCGAAAACATGGCGGTTATGGCCTGCGGGCAACTTATGCGAGGCCCTTAGAAAATGCGCGGTCATCTTGCATCTGTCATTGCAATAGCGACGACGATTGTGTCTTCAACTTTGTCGGCCCGATCGCAAGAGATACCAACTCTCGACGTGAAGCCGGTTTGCCGAGGAATCGCGAATCAGTCGGCAGACCCCGGTGTCGGCCAAGGCTCTCAAGACGAGACCTATCGACAATGCATAGAGACCGAGCAAGCCACTCGCGAGCAAATAGAAAAAGAATGGCCTACTTTTTCCGCAGCCGACAAGCGACATTGCGTTGTGTTGGCGACGACGGGTGGAGAGTCAAGCAACACTGAACTCCTCACGTGTCTGGAAATGGCGCGGGATGTCCGTGTTCTTAGATCGGCAGCGGCTGTTAGCAGCTCGTCAGCTGACACATCCAAATCCATACCTTCGCCTCCGACGACAACCGTCCAACCACGACCAGCTGGAACAGCTGCGCAGCCAACTCCACAAAAGGAGTCTCCAAAAACGGAAGGGCGCTTGACGATCACGGAAGTCGAGCGGGCGAAGGCGGAGACGGAGGCCGCAAAGGCATCGGAAGCCTTGGCCCAGCGTAAACTTGCCGATGCGGAGGCGGCTATCCAGCGAGCCAAAGAGGAAGCCGGGCGAGCGATTGCCGAAGCGGAACGGGCAAAAGCGGCAGCGGAAGCTGCAAAAGAGTCAGAAGCGGCCGCCAAGCGCAAACTGGCTGATGCGGAAGCGGTACGCGTGGCAGCCGAAAAAGCCTGCACCACTGCAGCGCGACCGGGTCTGGTGGGCCGATTGCGCGGTTGGTTGAGACATCCTGCCTCCAAGAGCCCCTAAAACGGATGGATTGCAGCGGAAAACGCCACAAATTCCGTAAAGGCTCCGGATATCCGTGAAAATGCCGACGGCGGCAGGCGCGCCTGCAGACAAGGCTCAGGGCTCAGTGTGCGCCGGTAGTGGCGGGCGCGCCGAAATCGACTTCTAGGCCTTGTTACCACCAGTGATGGCAGCGGTTCCACGCGACCGCTCGATGCATCGCCAAGTCGGCCCCTTCCCAGGTGAGGAAGCGATAATGCCAACCGATCGGCGACGGGAACCACAAATAATGCCCGTCCTGCGGGCCAAATGCGGTTTCAGTCCAGACGCGGCAATAGCCGCTGTTAAAAGTCACCACACCGAAATCTGCACGTGTTGGAGTAGCCGAGGTCAGGCTGATGGCCAGAAGGCCAATCGCAAAAGCTAGTCGCATCATGATGAGTCTCCTAAACTCACCTCCCCACTCCAACGCTGCGCTCCGATCTATTGATGCCTACTTAGCGCGTAGCGTCTAATTGTAACATGCCGGCACCCACGGGGCCCCCTCCCTCCGGCCCGCATCTTGGAACCTTTTGCCGACGCCGTGATCGGGGAATTGATTGCGGAACTGCTGCGCAAAAACGCGCCGATTCTGGAAGTGTCTCAGAATTGCGGACTGAGCATCGGACGAAGCGCCGTGCCCCCGCCGTCGAGGTCGCGCTCAAAGTCGCTTCAATGACCGGAGCATCGCCGTCAACGCACATAGGCAACAAAGCGACCGACCGCGAGGTCGGTCACTTTGTGCTTCAGTCCGAATGGTTGGACCGCCCGTGGCCCGAACAAGGCGTTCGAGCGCGGCCGCTTACGCGCGGCAGGCGCCTTCGAAGCCGTGGCACCACTGCCCGGCCTTGCAGACCTGCGAGTGGCCTTTGGCGCCGCATACGCAGGAAGCTTTGACCGCGCCGTCCCCACACGCCCCAAGATGCTTGTGGGGATGAGCAACCCCCACCCGCGCCTGCGCCAATCCGACGGATAGAACGATCGCCAGTAGCGTGGCGCCGCAAATTTTCAACATGCCTTTCCTCCTCCCAGCCTAATAACGGTTCGATCCTATACGAGCGGACGGCGTGTCCGCAACATTCGGCGCACGATAAATCGAGCGGGGGGCGGCACCCCTACGGCGGCTTGGCCGGTTGGGCAAACGGTGGTTGAATCGGGACCATGGGTAGAGCCGCCGGATGGTGAGAAAACTGAAGCGTCTGGTGCGGCGCTTGCTGGTGCTAGGGCTCGGCGTCTTCGCCGTTTGGCTGATCGTCTTCGTCGTCTTTCGCATCGCCGACAATCGGCTGCCTTGGATCCTCGCTGTCGCCATTACTTACGGCATTGCGGCCTACATCATCCTGCCGCGCGTCGTGCGCCTCGGGCTGAAAATCCTCCTGCGCAAACGTGTGCCGCGTTACACCATCACCAGCGACGGCCTGCCGGGCGACCCGGTCAACCTGGTGCTCAAGGGGACGCGGGCGCAGCTTGACGCCGCTTTTGCCTGGGCCGGATGGTCGCAGGCCGACCGCTTAAGCCTCAAAAGCTCGTGGCGCATGGTCCGCGCGTTCGCGCTGAACTCGCCTTACCCGACAGCGCCCTTCAGCACACTTTATCTTTACGGCCGCGGCCAGGACGTCGGTTTCCAGAAGGCGATCGACGACAGCCCGCGCAAACGCCATCACATTCGTTTCTGGGCCTTCAGCCTGCAACGGGCGCAGACCGTGCTCGGAACGGCAAGCTTCTGGCTGAACACCGACCGGCCGCCGGATCATGCCGAGGTTTTCTGGATCGGAGCCGGCACCAAAGACACCGGCTTCTCGCTCACGCGGCTCACATTCCAGATCACCCACGCCACCAATTCCGACACCAACACGGAGCGGGACTTTATTGTTGCCGAGCTCAGCAAAACGGGTGTCATTGGCGAAGCTACTCCCTATCAGCCGCGCCAGAAGCTCCCCGCCGAACGTGTCAATCACTATGTGACCGATGGACAAATCACGGTTGCCACATTGACGGTGGACGTTTGATCCGCGATCGCCCGTCCTGCCAGCTCAGAGCCGTCCTATGAATGGAAACGCGAAGACCCCTAATATCGGCTTTTGGCGATGGGCTGCTGCGCAACGGGCTGCGGGATGATCCGCTGCCACACACTGCCGTTATCGAATTGAATGGTGGCGCCATCAGCAGAATACACCGCGCCTTCGTGCCAATACTCGGCCCAGAGATGGCCCGGCCAGTCTATCCACGCCCTGGTCGGCTGGCCGATTTCGTTGGTCAGGTTGAGTTCCCAGCCGTTTTGCGTGACATACGCCGCGAAGGTGCCGGCGCAGTTCTCGATGCACTGATAGGGACCGGTCAAGCTCGGCCCAAGCATTTGCGCCGAGGCCGGTGTCGCCGCCAAGCCGCCCAGCGCCAACAATGCGATCCAATATGTTTTCATGGCTCATCCCTCGCAGCTATTGAGGAATCCTATACGCAATCAGCCCCCGGGCATAATTGATCTTCATCACATTTGGGTCACATCAAGCCAGCCGGCAAAAAGCCCCAGGAGACGCCCGAGGCCTGGTAGTCGTCGCCTCAAACCGGGCTTCTAGACCGCGTAGCGTGGATGTCGGGGATGGGGGAACGCCGCCCGGTTGGGCCCTTTATCGCAACACTATGAGCGGACGCGGCCGGCCCAATATTGACGCAGATCAAGAAAACGATTGCGGCGCTGCGCAGGTTCGTTGCACGGATTGCCCTGGCTGAATGTGGAGCCTTGCATGAAGAATCCGATTCCAATAAGCGCGCCGGTCCGCAAACGCGTAGCCGACGAAGTGAAGGAATTTGTCATCGTCGCCGTCTATCTGACGGTCTATTTCACCGCACTCGCCTACTTGAAATCGGCGATCCTGGCGGCGCATGGCGTCGCCTTCGCCCCGTTCGGCTTTGCTATCGCCAAGGCCCTGATCTGCGCCAAATTCGTGCTGCTCGGTCGCGCGCTTCGCCTCGGCGAGACGTTCAAGCACCGGCCACTGATTTGGTCGACGCTTCACAAGGCGTTCGCCTTTCTGGCCCTGCTGCTGTTCTTGGACGCCGTCGAGGAGGCCATTGTCGGATTGATCCATCACCGGACTGTCGCCGAGTCGGTGGCGCATGTCGGTGGCGGGACATTTGCTCAGCTGATCGCCACCAGCGTGATCGGGCTGTTGATATTGATCCCGTTCTTCGCGTTTCGCGCGTTGGGGGAGCGGCTCGGCGAGGACAATCTGTTTCGGCTTTTCTTCAACCGCGGCGCCACGGACCAAGCCGCGCACGCCGGGTAGCCGATTGATCAGAATTGCAGCGCGCCGGGATGACGGATCGTCAGCGCGCGCGTCTCCGCGACGCTGTGGGCGCCGAGTTGGCCGAGTGCCGCCTGGGTTTCCTCGATCAATAAATCGATGACGTGGCCGGGCCCCTCCTCGCCGAGCGCGCCCAATCCCCACAAAAACGCCTTGCCGGCAAAGGCCGCGGCCGCGCCGAGCGCGCAGGCGCGCACCACGTCGTTGCCGCTGCGTACGCCGGAATCCATCAAGATGGTCGCGCGCTTGCCGACCTGCCGGACAATGGCGGGCAGCGCGTCGATTGCCGCCGGCAGGACTTCGACCTGGCGGCCGCCGTGATTGGAGACGACGATGCCGTCGACCCCGAGCGACACTGCCGTTTCGGCGTCCTGCGGATGCAGGATGCCCTTGACCACCAGCGTGCCCTTCCAGCGGTCGCGGTACATTTTCACTTCGTCCCAGGTGAACGCGCCGCGCATCTCGCGCCGCGCAAAGGCGATGACTTCGTTGAGCGACGCGTTAGCGCCGACATAGGAGCGCAGACTCGCGAAGCGCGGCACGCCGTGCTTCCACACCGCCATCGCCCAGCCCGGCGCGCGGGCGATCTGCGCCAGGATGGCCGGGGTGACGTTGAACGCGCCAGCGATACCGGTCGCCACTTCGCGCGGACGTGTGGTGCGCACCGGCACGTCCAGCGTCAATACCAGCGTGCGGCAGCCGACGGCTTCGGCGCGCCGGACCAGATCGAGGCCGACCGCGTGTTGATCCTTGGCCAGGCGGTACAATTGAAACCAGAAGACGTCGGGCGCGACGCGGGCGATCTCTTCGATCGTCGCGCCGCCAGCGGTCGAGAGCGTATAAGGAATGCGCGCGCGCTGGGCCGCGCGCGCCAGATGGACATCGCCGCCCGGCCAGATGATCGATGGGCCGCCCATGGGCGCGACGCCAATCGGGCCGCTGTAAGGCGTGCCGAACAGCTCGACGTCGCACGGCGGCAACGACGGCATGACGCCATAGCGCGGAACAAGCTCTACGGCATCGAGCGCGGCCCAGTTGCGCCGGATCCCAGTATCGTCGTTGCCCGAGCCGCCGTCCGCATATTCAAAAGCGAAATGCGGAATGTGGCGGCGGGCGCGGCGGCGCAGATAGCCGATGCTGGGATAGTGCAAGTGCAACTGCGCGAAGTCCGGATTTTGGCTGTAGCCAGTGAGCCGCCGCTGCGGCGGCGCGAGGGCCGTAGTGTCATGCATTGGCGTTCCTCCGCGGCGCGCCGACTATAGCGCGTTCGGCCCCGACATTTTCAGTGTATTTACGGCGTCGGCCCGGCCGCGCCGCGCCACATCGAGCACGATGGTGGCGGCTTTCGCGCTCGGCACCATATCGAGCGCCATGATGTGATCGAGACGCGCAAACGCGTCGAGCTGCCGCGATCGCTCCGGCGTTTCGGACAGGAGCGGCACGAATGCTTCCGCAATCTGCTGCGGCGTGCAATCGCGCTGCAACAGCTCCGGCACGACATTCTCGCCGATCACCAGATTGGCGAGGATCACGCTGGCAAGCCGTTTGTTGATCCGCGCGGCCCGCGCGATGATTTCCTCGATCACCGTCACCCGATAGGCGGCAACGGTCGGTACGCCGGCGAGCGCAAGCTCAAGCGTCACGGTGCCGGAGGCGGCAAGCGCGGCGCGCGCCGAACGGAAGGCGGCCCATTTCGCCGCCGGCTCGGTCACAATGCGTGGCGTCACCGCCCAATCGACGACGCCGGCACGAACGTGCTCGGCAAGGTGCGGCATCGTCGGCAACACCAGCTCCATCGGTCCGATCCGTTCGCCGATGCGTGCGATCGCCGCACCGAACACCGCGAGCAGCCGGCGGATTTCGCTCGAACGGCTGCCAGGCAGCACCAGAACGAGCGGCGGGTCGGCGCGCCGGCGCTGTTGCTCGCGCGCGTCAGGGCGCAGTTCGGAGAGGCGCTCGATCAGCGGATGACCGACATAGACACAGGGCGGACCGCCGAGCTGCGCGTGGGCCGCCGGCTCGAATGGCAGGATCGCCAGCACGCAGTCGATGTAGCGGCGCATGGCTCGTGCCCGGCCCGGCCGCCACGCCCACACCGACGGCGACACATAATCGAGAATCGGGATTGACGGCGCGCGGGCGCGCACGCGGCGTGCAATGCGATGAGTGAAATCCGGACTGTCGATGATGACCAGCGCATCGGGGCGCGCGGCGACAATGGCGTCGGCGGTCTCGCGGATCCGCCGCACAATCATCGGCAGGCGCGCCGGCACCGAGCTGAAGCCGATCATGCCGATGCCGTCGATTGGGAACGGGCTTTCGATCCCCACGGCCGCCATTCCGCGGCCGCCGACACCGGCGAGCTTGAGCGCGTCGCCTGCGCCGGCGGTAAGGGCGCGAACGAGCGCCGCGCCGAGCGCGTCGCCGGATTCCTCGGCGGCGACCAGATAGATCGACAGCGGCCGCGGTTGTTGCGCGCCGTTCATTTGGGCGTGTCTCCGGCGACGCCAACAAAGAAAATCTTTGCGCGATCGGCCGCCGCGCCCACCTCTGCCGGCTCGGCGACGATGGCGCCGCCCGCGGCAACGGCAATGCCGGCGAGACCAGCGCGCGCAACACTTTCGACGGTCTTCGGGCCGATAGCCGGCAGGTCGAAGCGGCGGTCCTGTCCGGGTTTCGGCGCCTTGACGAGAACGCCGACGCCTGCGGGCTTAGTCAGACGCCCCTCGCCACGCAATTGCGCGACGCGCGCCAGCAAATTGTCGGTGCCTTCGGCGGCTTCAACCGCAAGCACGTGTCCCTCGCCGACGACCACCGCCTGACCGACATCGAACGGCCCGAGCGCGGCGATGAGATCGAGCCCGCGAGCGATGTCGGCGCGATCGCGCGGCGACGGCTCGTAGCGGCCCAGCGTGCCGGCCGGCGCGATGATTTCCGGCGCGACCTCGCCGACGCCGATAATCCTCACGCCGCCTTCTTCGAACAACCGGGCAATGCCGGACAGGAGCCGGTCGTCACCGCCGCGAAAGGTGCGGATGATGCGCGGCATCAGCCGGATCGTGTGCCAGTCGAGACGAATCTGCGTCAGCGGCGGCCGCAGCAGAGTGCCGATAAACACGGCCTCGCGGCAGTGCTCGGCACGGGCCAGCCGAAAGAAGCGTCCGCCCTGCCCGATCGCGATCCAGTGGTGCGCATAGCGCTCGACGGCTTTCGGATCGGCCCAGCCGCGCACCCCGAACATCACCGGTTTGCGGCCGCGACGCGCAACCGCCTCCGCGACCGCGGTGGGAAAACTGCCGCCGCCGCAGATGATCGCCAGCGGCTCATGTCCGCCGATCGCACCCGCCGTGCCGGGCGCATCAGGATGCATCGCCGGCATGGTCCTCGGCCGCGCGCTTGGCGTGCATCAAAGGCCGCTTGCCGCCAGCGCGGATGAACGCAACGATCTTTTGCACCATCGGCTCGTCGGCGAATTCGTCGGCGACGGCGTTGAGGCGATCGGCAAACACGCCCTCACCCAGGAAAAGAGTACGGTAGGCGTGGCGCAGCCGGTGCAATTCGGCGCGCGCCGTGCCGCGCCGCCGCAGCCCGACAACGTTAAGCCCGGCGAGCGACGCAATCTGCCCCTTGCCGAAGCCGAACGGAATGAGGTCCGCGGAGATGCCGCTCAAGCCACCCACCATGGCGCCCTCGCCGACGCGCGCGAATTGATGGACCGCGGCATTGCCGCCCAGGAAGGTGTCGTTGCCGACGCTGACATGACCGCCGAGCACCGCGTTGTTGGCGAATGTCACGTCGTCGCCGACGTCGCAATCGTGCCCGACATGAGAGGCGACCATGAACAGGCAACGATCGCCGACCCGCGTCAGCCCGCCGCCGTCTTCGGTCCCGGTATTCATGGTCACGCCCTCGCGCAGCTCGCAGTGCGCGCCGATCACGAGCCGCGTGGCGCCGCCGCGATAATGGGCCGATTGCGGCGGCGTGCCGAGCGACACGAACGGATAAGCCACGGTGCCTTCACCGATGGTGGTGACGCCGGCGATATTGGCGTGGGCGATCAGGCGGACGCCGTCTTTGAGCTCGACCTGCGGACCGACCAGACAATACGGACCGATCTCGACGCCGTTTCCGATGCGCGCACCGTCGGCCACACGCGCCGTCGGATCGATCGCCATTTACTCCTCGGCCAAGTAGGCGCCAAGCTCCGCTTCGGCGACCAGGACGCCGTCGACTTTTGCCTCGCCCCGGTACCACCACATGTTGCGGCGCTGCGTGATCTTGTCGACGTGATATTCGAGCGTGTCGCCGGGACGCGCCGGCTTGCGGAACTTGGCCTTGTCGATAGTCAGGAAAAACATGACGCGGCGTTTGTCGGTCGGCGGCATCAATCGGAGCGCCAGGACGCACGCGGTCTGCGCCATGCCTTCAATCACCAGCACGCCGGGCATGACGGGGTTCTCTGGGAAGTGCCCGACGAATTGCGGCTCGTTCACGGTGACGTGCTTGATGCCGACGCCGTGCCGGTCGCCGCGCATGCCGATCACGCGGTCGACCAGGAGAAACGGATAGCGATGCGGCAATAGTCGCAGGATCTCGTGAATGTCGGCGACGCCGAGGACTTCGTCGCCCATCATTCGTCCTCTTCGCCTTTGCCGGAGCCGCGGGTCAGCTTGCGCAACAGCGCGACGCTCTTCATGAAGTCGCGCACCGGTTGCGCCGGCGAGCCGATCCAGCGCGCGCCAGCGGGCACGTCCGACATATATCCACTCTGCGCGCCCAGCATAGCGCCGGAGCCGACGGTGACATGATCGGCCAAGCCTACCTGTCCTCCCATCATGACGAAATCTCCCACCTGGGAGCTGCCGGAAATGCCGGTTTGGCCGGCGATCAGGCAGTGCCGCCCAATGCTGACGTTGTGCGCGATTTGCACCAGATTGTCGATCTTGGTGCCTTCGCCGATGACGGTGTCGCGGGTCGAGCCGCGATCGATGGTGGTGTTGGCGCCGATCTCGACGTCGTCCTGAATAATGACTCGCCGGGTCTGCGGAATTTTCTGATGACCACGCGGCGAAGGCAGATAGCCGAAGCCATCCTGGCCGATGCGGGCGCCGGCATGGATGATGACGCGATCGCCAATCAAGGCATGCAGCACGGTGGCGCCGGCGCCGATGGCGCAGTCGCGTCCGATGGCGACGCCGGGACCGATCACCGCGCCGGCGGCGATCAGCGTGCCGGCGCCGATTTCGGCGTCGGGCCCGACCACCGCCAGGGGATCGATGGTCACGCCGGCTTCGATCCGCGCCGACGCGTGCACGCGTGCGTCGGCGGAACGGCCGCTGGTACCGAACAGCGAGGACGGCCGCAGCGCCGCGGGGAACAGCGCGCGCGCCACGGCGACGAACGCGCGGTAGGGTTCGCTCGCTATGAGGACGACGAGTCGATCGGGCGCCTGCGCCTCGAACCGCGGCGCCAACAGGCACGCCCCGGCGCGCGTCACGGCGAGCGCGTCGAGATATTTGGCGTTGTCGAGAAAGGTGATGTCGGACGGGCGCGCCCGATCAAGCGGCGCAATATCGTCGATCCGTACGCTTGCCGGAGCGCCCGATCGCACCCTGGCGCCAGTCAATGTGACGATCTCCTCGATCGTCAGCCCGCGTTTGGTTGCGAAGAAATCCGGCATGCGCCCTCGACGAAGGATCGCGAGGCGCGGTCAGAACCGCGTACCGCCGCCGAACTGGAAGAATTGCGTGCGGTCGTACGGCTGTTTCAACAGTGGATAGGCAAAATCGAAACGCAGCGGACCGAACGGCAAATCCCAGATCAGACTGGCGCCGACCGACATGCGCGGGGCCGCCGAATCGGCAAACTGCAGAGCGCAATTGCCGCAAACATATGAGACGCCGGTATTTGTCGTAATCAAACCGTTGACTTCGCCGTTCGCCGGCCACGACGTCTCGCCCTTATAGCCCCATTCGGCGCCGGAATCGACGAACACCGCGCCGCGGAAACCGGAATCCTTGGGCAGGAAGTAGAACGGATACTGCATTTCAAGGCTGGCGCCCCAGTAGTAGGTGCCGCCGAGTGCGTCGTTTGACGTGCCGGGGGTAATATCGCGCGGCCCGATACCGGCCGGCTGAAAGCCGCGAACCACATTGGGCCCGACCTTGAAGTCGTCGAGCATGCGCACATAGTTCGGCTCGCCGTTCGGCCCCTTGCCAAGGCCGAACATGTCGCCGCCCTGGAGGTGCACGACGCCGACGAGATCGGACAGGACCTCGTAATAGGTGCGGAAATCCACCACGGTGCGGATGTATTTGGAGGCGCCGCCGACGCCGGCGATGTCCTGGCCGAAGCTCAGCAACAGGCCGCTGGTCGGGCGCTTGTTGTTGTCGAGGGTGTTGAAGGTGAAGCCGTAACCGACCAACGACGTCAAATAACCGCCGAAGGAAAGCTCCTCGCGGATCGGCAGCGAGGCGACGTTGGTGTTGACGCCGTTTAGAATCATGCAATTTGATTGGACGCCGCCGGCGACCGCGTTGGCATATCCGGGATAAGCCGCATTGATGACGCCGGCGGCCGTTGCGGCGTTGGCGGCGTTGATCGTCGGGAAGGTCGTAGCGAAATTCGGGTTGACGTTGGCACAATCGTTCAGGCTCGACAGCAGGTTGATCTGGTTCCAATAGATCGAATACCGCCCCTGGAACGACAGGTCCTCTCGCAGCGGCACGCCCGCTTTCAGATTGGTCCCGTACGACGCCGTGCCATAAGACAAGTACGGACTCGCCAGTGTATCGCGCGCGAACAAATCGATGCCGCCCGAGATGCGCTGGTCGAAGATGTACGGCTCGACGAAGCCGAGCTCGACGCCGCGGATATATTGTCCGTAAGTAGCCGACGCCTTGCCATAACGGCCGGTGCCCATGAGATTGCGCTCGGAGATCGATACCTGCGCCATGAAGCCGTCGGCGGTCGAATAGCCGCCCATGACCGAGAAGTCGCCGGTCGATTGCTCCTCGACATCCACATTGATCACCACCCGGTCGGGCGCCGAGCCCGGCTCGTTGGTGATCTTCACGGTCTTGAAGAAATTCAGACTCTTGATGCGCCGCTCGGCGCGGTCGACCAGGGCGCGGTTGTAGGGATCGCCTTCGGAAATATCGAACTCACGGCGGATCACATAGTCGCGGGTTCGCGTATTGCCGCGAATGTTGATGCGCTCGATATAGGCGCGCACCCCTTCATCGACGACGAAGACGACGCCGACCGTGCGCTGCTCCGGGTTGCGGTCGCCGCGCGGCCGGACCGAGGCGAATGGATAGCCGTGCTTGGTGATTTCGACAGTGACGTCCTCCACCGTCTTCTCGACCGCGTCGCCGTTGTAGATGTCGCCCGAGTGCATGCGCAGCACCGGCCGCAGCGACAAAGGATCGACCGCGCGGATGTTGGACTGAACCTCGACCGCGCCGAAACGGTAAAGCGGGCCCTCTTCGATCGTAAACGTGATCATGAAGCCTTTGATCGCCGGGTCGTATTCGCCCACCGCGGAGACGACCTGCACGTCGGCATAGCCGTGGGTGAGATAGAAGCGCCGGATCAGATCGCGATCGGCTTCGATGCGATCGGGATCGTAGACGTCGGTGGTCTGCAGAAAGCTCAGGAAGTTCGAAGTCGAGGTCTTGATGACGTCCTTGAGCCGATAGTCGCTATAGGCGTGATTGCCGACGAAGATGATGTTCTTGACGCCGGTCTTCTCGCCTTCCCTGATTTCGAAAATCAGGTCGACGCGGTTGTTAGGCCGTTCGATGATTTTCGGCACCACCTGCACATCGAAGCGTCCGTTGCGGTGATAGACCTCGATGATGCGGGTGACGTCGGCCTGCACCATCGCCTTCGACAGCGTGCCGCGGGCCTTCGATTGGATTTCCTGCTGGAGTTGCTCGTCCTTGATCTTCGAGTTGCCCTCGAAGGCGAGCCGGTCGATGACGGGAGCCTCCACCACGGTCACAACCAGCCGGCCCCCCGACTGCGAAATCCGGATATCTTGAAAAAGGCCGGAGGCGTAGAGCGCTTTCAGCGCGGCGTCGATCTTAGCAGCATCGAGGCGCTCGCCGGGCGGGACCTTGAAGTAGGAGCGGATGGTCTCGGCTTCGACCCGGCGATTGCCTTCGACCACGATCGAGGTCGCGCCGGTCTCGGCTTGCGCATGCGCAGCGGGTGCCGCAAAGGACGCGACCGCAAACAATGCTACGCCGAGGAGCAAGCCGGCCACGACTAGCCCTCGTTTTACCCGCACACACATGTCCATGCGCTAAGCGCCCTTATTCCCCTCTTAGCCGCCCCCAGGGCGGGTAGTCGCAGTCTCCCTCAGCTTCCGTCTCAATTCGGTGACAAATTCCCCCCTGCTCTGAGTTTGGCGCCCGGACCCCCACCCGTTCTCCGTCGCGACCGCACCCCCTACGCGGCCGCGCTAGGACGTCGTCAGATGAACGATGTCATTGAAAGTTGCAAATATCATCAACATCAGGACGATCGCGAGGCCGATACGGAAGCCCACTTCCTGAGCCCGTTCCGAGAGCGGACGCCCGCGAATGCCCTCGATGATATAGAACAAAAGGTGACCGCCATCGAGCAGCGGGATCGGAAAAAGATTGAGCAGGCCGATCGATACCGACAACACCGCCGCAAGCTGGATCAGCGGAACAAAACCGAAACTCGCCACTTGCCCGGACATCTGCGCGATGCGGATGGGCCCGCCCAATTGGTTGGCGGCCTCCCGGCCGGCAATCACGCCGCCGATATAGGACAGCGTGCGGTCGATGACGGACCAGGTCTCCTGCACCGCCAGCCACACCGCCTGCGGCGGCGGGACCGGATGCAGTTTCAGGTCTTCCGGCGCCATCGAGCGGCTGATGCCGAGGATCCCCACCCGCTGGACGTTGCCGAAATTGTCCTTGACCTCTTTGAGCGCCGGCGTGGCGGTAAGCACCAGCCGCGCCCCGTCGCGATCGACGCTGATAGCCAGCGGTTCGCCGGCGCTCCCGCCGACGATGCGCTGCATGTCGGAAAAGCTGTCGACCTCGTGGCCATTAATAGCAATGACAAGATCGCCGGCCTTAAAGCCCGCCTCGGCCGCGGCGCTGCCGGACTGCACGGCGTCGACGCGCGCGCTCATCGTCTGCTTGCCGTAAAGCATGAATACGCCGGCAAAAATCACCACCGCCAGGAGGAAATTCGCCAGCGGTCCGGCGACCACAATGGCCGCGCGCTTGGCCACCGGCTGGAACACGAAGCTGTGCTTTCGCTCGGCCTCATCCATGCCGGCAAGGTGTTCGTGATCCGGCACGCTCGCTGCATTCTCGTCGCCAAAGAACTTCACAAAGCCGCCGAGCGGTATCGCCGAGATTTTCCAGCGCGTACCGTAGCGGTCGTTGAAGCCGACGAGTTCCGGCCCGAAGCCGATCGAAAACACTAAAATTCGCACCCCGCACCAGCGGGCAATAAGAAAGTGGCCCAGTTCGTGGAAGAACACCACCAAACTGAGCACGAACAGAAAGGGAATGACGTAGGCGAGCACGCCACCACCTAGCGCGTTAAGTTGCGCCCACAAATAGGTCCCCATGACGCCCCTTATCGACCCTGTTTGCCGACCCCGAGTCTTTAACCCTAGGATGCCATTGCGGCAATTTCGGGCAAGAGCTCGGCGGCCATTCTTCGTGCATTATGGTCAATAGCGATGGCGTCCTCGACGGATTGGGGCTCGGCCGTTGTTCCCTGCCGTTCTGCCGCATCAAGCGTGGCCTCGACCAGGGCGGGAATGCCGCCAAATCCGAGGCGCCCTCCGATAAACTCGCGCACCGCGATCTCGTTGGCCGCATTGAGGATGGTCGGTACCGCCCCGCCGGCCGCGAGCGCGCGCCGTGCCAGCGCCAAAGCTGGAAAGCGTGTCAGATCAGGCTGTTCGAACGTCAGCGAGGCCACGCGGGCGAGGTCGAGCCGCGCCGCAGGCGTCGCCATGCGCACCGGCCAGGCCAGGCAATGCGCGATCGGAATGCGCATGTCCGGCGAGCCGAGCTGCGCCACCACCGAACCGTCGCGGAATTCCACCAAGCCGTGCACCACCGACTGCGGATGTACGACGACGTCGAGCGCATCCGAGCCAAGCGCGAACAGGTGATGGGCCTCGATCAATTCGAGCCCCTTGTTCATCAGGGTCGCGGAATCGATGGTGACTTTGGGTCCCATGGTCCAGGTCGGGTGCTTGAGCGCCTGTTCGACCGTAACTTTGCGGATCGCTTCAAGCGGCCAGGTACGGAACGGCCCGCCTGACGCGGTCAAGACGATGCGGCGCACATCCTCGCGGCGGCCCGCGCCGAGCGCCTGGAAGATCGCGTTGTGCTCGGAATCGACCGGCAGCACGGTCGCGCCGGCGGCGGCGGCCCGCCGCATGAACAGCGCACCCGCGCACACCAGGCATTCCTTGTTGGCGAGCGCCACGAAAGCGCCGCGCTCAGCCGCGGCAAGCGTCGGCTTTAAACTCGTGGCGCCGGTGATCGCCGCCATGACCCAGTCGGCCGGGCGCTCCGCCGCCTCGACCACAGCATCGGCACCGGCGGCCGCTTCGATGCCGGAGCCGGAGAGTTCGGCTTTGAGCTCGCCGTAAGCGTCGGGATCGGCCACCGCGGCAAACCGAGCGCCAAGCTCGCGCGCAAGCCTCGCCAAGGCAGCAGCGTTGCGATGCGCCGTCACCGCCTCGACGCGGTAGCGCGCGGCCTCCTGACGCAACAGATCGACGGTGCTCGAGCCAATCGAGCCGGTCGCGCCCAACAGCGTTACGGTGCGCGGCACCGGCGCCAAATCCGCTCTGGCCAGCGGCTGCTTCCTTTTCATCGGCCCTACCATATCAGCAAGCCGCGGGCCGGCGCAGCCGTCCCTTGACGAATGATGCCGATCAGGAGGGCGACCAGAGCGGCAACCAGGAAGCCGTCGAGGCGATCCATCAAGCCGCCGTGGCCCGGGATCAGATGACTCGCGTCCTTGGCGCCGACACGCCTTTTGACTGCGGATTCGAACAGGTCGCCGGCTTGCGCCAGGACCGAAAGAACAAACGCCATCACGCCAACAATCCCCAGCTTACCGATCCCGCTCGCATAAGCGACGACAACGCTGGCGGCAACCCCCCCGGCCAGACCGCCAATGGCGCCCGACCACGTCTTCTTGGGGCTGATTTCGCGCCATAACAAAGGGCCGCCGATCGCGCGCCCGCAAAAATACGCCGCGATATCAGTGACCCAGACGTCCGCGAACAGAAACAGCAGCGCGGTCAGGCCCCAATCCGGATCGCCGCGCAACATGGCTGGCGCCAGCAACAAAGTTCCTGCGTAGATCACCCCGCCGGCGGCCCAAATCGCCGAAGCTGCCGTTTCTTCAGAAGGTCCGTCGGCCGAAGCTGCCTCCGCTTCGGCGCGCGGCAAAATGGCGACCAGCAGGCTCGCAAACAGTGCGCCTACTGCAATCGCCGCGCAGGCTTCGCTGGCGAAGTGGAAGCCGGTGAGCACTGCCGCTGCGATCAGCGCCGCCCATCCCGGCGCCAGGATTCGCAGGTCGGCGCGACGCGACACCAGCGCCGTCCACTCCCAAAGAATGACGCCGGCGGAAATCGTGCACAGCGCAACAAACAACCACCCGCCGGCATAGGTGACCGCCAGCGTGAACGGCGCCAGCACGGCCGCCGAGACCACGCGGAGCTTGAGGTTGCCAGCTCCCGCGCCGTCGGCGCGAGAGCTGCCGGAATGGTTAGACAGCGTCACGATCCGGTATTGGCTGCCAACCCGCCGAAGCGGCGTTCGCGGCGACGATATTCGGCGATCGCTCCTTCGAGCGCGGCGCGATCGAAGTCAGGCCAATTGATCGGCACGAAAACCAGCTCGCTGTAGGCGGCTTGCCACAGCAAAAAGTTGGAAAGCCGCTGCTCGCCGCTGGTGCGGATGATGACGTCGGGATCGGGAATGTCAGGCGCATGGAAATAGCCGCCGAGCCGTTCCGGCGTCACGTCGTCGGCCGCGAGCCGGCCGGCCGCGACTTCAACGGCGAGAAGACGCGCCGCCCGCGCGATTTCCTGGCGGGCGCCGTAGTTGAAGGCCACGACCAGCGTCAGACCGTCATTGTTGCGGGTGAGATCTTCGGCCTCCTGCAGCAACAGGCAGATGTCGCGATCGAGGTCGTCGCGTTCGCCGATGATGCGCACCCGCACATTGCTGTTGTGCAGATCAGCGAGGTCCTTGCGGATGAAGCGGCGAAGGAGCCCCATCAAGTCGGAGATCTCCGACGGCGGCCGCGACCAGTTCTCCGAGCTGAACGAGAAAATCGTCAACACCGAAATACCGAGATCGCCGGCGGCGCGCACGGTGCGGCGCAACGCTTCGACGCCACGGCGGTGGCCCTCAACGCGCGGCAAGCCGCGGGCTGCCGCCCAGCGTCCGTTGCCATCCATGATGATGGCCACATGCCGCGGCACTTCGAACGAGTCGCCCCCTTGCGGGAGCGGCTCAGCGCCGCTTCTCGATCGTGCCGCGTCGCTCAAACGGTCATGATCTCCTTTTCCTTGCCGGCGAGCATCTTGTCGACTTCGGCGATGGTCGCGTCGGTCGCCTTCTGCACTTCGCCGGACTGCCGCTCGTGGTCATCCTCGCTGATCTTGTGGTCTTTCTCGAGCTTCTTGAGGAGATCGAGGCCGTCGCGCCGCACATGACGGACGGCGACCCGCGCCGCCTCGGTGTACTTGTGCGCTACTTTCACCAGCTCGCGCCGCCGCTCCTCGTTCAGCTCGGGCACTCGCAACCTGATCACCTGCCCCTCGGTCGACGGCGTCAATCCGAGATTGGCGTTGGAGATCGCCTTCTCGACCGGATGGATCATCGAGCGGTCCCAGACCTGCACATTGAGGAGCCGCGGCTCCGGCACGCTGATGGTCGCCAGCTGATTGAGCGGCATATGGCTGCCGTAGGCCTCGACCTGCACGTGTTCGAGCAGCGCCGTGGAGGCGCGCCCGGTCCGCAAGCCGCCCAGCTCCTGCTTGAGCGCGGCGATCGCCCCTTGCATGCGACGCTTGAGATCGTTCATGTCGAATGTCGCTGTTGCCATGGTGCCCTCCGCGATCCGAGCGGTTGCTGTCTCTTAGCCACGCGACCGTTAACCGACCGTGGTGAAGTGACCCTTACCGCGCAAGACGGTCTCGATCGCACCGCGCTCCCGGATCGAAAAAACGATGATAGGCATACGGTTCTCCCGGGCAAGCGCGAACGCCGTCGCATCCATGATTTTCAGCTTGCGGTCGAGCGCCTCCTGGTGGTCGAGGTGGTCATAGCGTTTGGCGCTCGGATCACGCTTGGGGTCGGCGGTATAGACGCCGTCGACGTCGGTCGCCTTGAGCACGGCATCGCATTCCATCTCGGCGGCGCGCAGGACGGCGGTGGTGTCGGTGGTGAAGTAGGGATTGCCGGTGCCGCCAGCGAAGACGATGATGCGATTGTCGTCGAGATGGCGCAGCGCCCGCCGGCGCTCGTAGGTCTCGCAGACTTGCGGCATCGCCAGCGCCGACATAGTGCGGGCGCTGACGCCGGCGCGCTCGATCGCGGTTTCCAGGACCAGCGCGTTCATCACCGTGGCCAGCATGCCCATCGCGTCCGCCGTCGGCCGCGACAGCCCATTCTCCGAAATTGTCGCGCCGCGAAGAATGTTGCCGCCACCGACCACGACGCCGAGCCCTATTCCCATCCCGTGGACGGCAACCAGATCGGCGGCAAAACCGTCGATCGTCGCCTGATGGATGCCGAATTTTTCGGGCCCGCTTAAGGCTTCGCCGGAGAGCTTGACGATGACCCGTCGATAATTCGGCTTCGTCATCGAGGATAGTCCAGCCCTTGTAGGATGGGTTGAGCTGAGCGAAACCCATCGTCCTCGACTATCGGTGGGTTTCGCTCCGCTCAACCCACCCTACGCCCGATGCTTTAGTGCGCGCCGGCGAGCGCCGCCACCTCGCCGCCGAAATCGCCTTCCGGCCGATCGATGCCTTCGCCCAGCGCAAAGCGCACAAAGCCCGTGATCTTGATCGGCCCGCCGACCTTACCCTCGGCCTCTTTGATCGCTTGCGCGACAGTCTTCTTACCCTCTTCGATGGCGTAGCCCTGCTCCAGGAGGCAGACCTCCTTGTAGAAGGTCTTGAGCCCCAACTCGACGATCTTCTCGACGACGTTGGCCGGCTTGCCCTCGGCTTTGGCGGCAAGCACGCCCCGCTCGCGCTGGATGAGCGCGGGATCGAGCCCCGACGGATCGACCGCTTGCGGGTTGGCAGCCGCCACATGCATCGCGACGAGGCGGCCAAAGGCTTTGAGCTCGTCAGTCTTGCCGGGCAATTCGAGCGCGACCAGGACGCCGATGCGGCCAAGGCCGTCGGTGACCGAACTGTGCACGTAGCTCGCCACCACGCCCTTGCCGACCGAAAGGACGGCGGCGCGGCGCAGCGTCATGTTCTCGCCGATCTTGGCGATGGTCTCGTTGATCGCGTCGGCCACGGTGCGATCGCCGATCGGCGACCCGAGGATTTTGTCGACGTTGGTGCCGGCATCGAGCGCGACATTGGCGATCATCTTCACCAGGCCCTGGAACAGGTCGTTGCGCGCGACGAAATCGGTCTCCGAATTCACTTCGACGACCACGCCTTTGTTGGGCGCGAGCGCGACGCCGATCAGACCCTCGGCGGCAACACGGCCGGCCTTCTTGGCGGCCCTGGCGAGACCCTTCTTGCGCAGCCAATCGACCGCACCCTCGACGTCGCCGCCGGTCTCATTGAGCGCCGCCTTGCAGTCCATCATGCCCGCGCCAGTCTTATCGCGGAGCTCTTTCACCATGCCTGCGGTGATATTGGCCATTGTCAGTCCTTGTTACCTATCGTCATTGCGAGCGGAGCGAAGCAATCCAGTCCGGTGCAGCGAACTCTGGATTGCTTCGTCGCTTCGCTCCTCGCAATGACGACGCTGTTACGCAAGGCGTCGTTACTCCGCCTCGGTCGCCATCTGCTCCTTCGCCCGCGCGATCCAGCCTTCGACGCGCCCGGGCAACCCGACCACTTCACCGATCTTGTGCGCGGCAATCGGACCGAGTTCGCCGATCTGCCAGACGTGAAAAATGCCGAGATCGTTGAGCTGCTTTTCGACGGCCGGCGACACACCGGGTAATTTCTTGAGATCGTCGGCGACGCCGCGCGGACCCGACAGCGGCGTGAAGCCGAGCTTGTCGGCTTCCGGCGGCAACTCCTCGACCACAGGCTCGGGCAGCGCGCCGACGTCGAGACGCTCGCCCTGGCCGCGCGAGATACCGTCGATCACCGCCCTGGCGACGAGATCGCAATACAGCGTGATGGCGCGGCTGGCGTCGTCGTTGCCGGGCACGACATAAGTGATGCCTTCCGGATCGCAATTGGTGTCGACGACGGCGGCGACCGGCACATTGAGGCGCCGCGCTTCCTTAATGGCGATGTCTTCCTTGTTGGTGTCGATGACGAACACCAGGTCGGGAAGCCCGCCCATATCCTTGATGCCGCCGAGCGCGCGGTCGAGCTTGTCGCGCTCGCGCTGCAGCGTCAGCCGCTCTTTCTTGGTGTAGCCCTGTGCCTCGTTGGAGGTAAGCATCTCGTCGAGGGCGCGCAGCCTTTTGATCGAGTTGGACACGGTCTTCCAGTTGGTCAGCGTGCCGCCGAGCCAGCGCGAATTGACGTAATACTGCGCCGACTTCTTCGCCGCTTCGGCAATCGCGTCCTGCGCCTGCCGTTTGGTGCCGACGAACAGGATGCGTCCGCCGTTCGCGACCGTATCGCTGACCGCCTGCAAGGCGCGGTGCAGCATCGGCACGGTTTGCGTCAGGTCGATGATGTGGATGTTGTTGCGGGTGCCAAAGATGTACTCAGCCATCTTCGGATTCCAACGATGGGCCTGATGGCCGAAATGCACGCCAGCTTCCAACAGCTGGCGCATGCTGTAGTCGGGCAGCGCCATTGATCTTCTCCGGTTGATCCGCCGCGGACCGATGAGCCCTTAACCTTGCGGCCGGGCACCGGACGGCTTTTAGCCAAGGTCCGCGTGTGAAGTTGGCGCCTTATATAGGGATATTGCCGGTGGACGCAACTTGAACGTTGCGGTCGCTTTATCCGCCGTCCGATGCGCTTAAAGGCCCCGCCGGCGGCGCTTTTTGGCGGCTTTCTTGGCCGCCAAGCGGGCGGCGGCCGCGGCATCGAATTCCGGCGCATCGGCTGAATCGTCGTTGGCGACGCCTTTGCCATTGGCGTTCTGCTCCGGCGATACCCCCTGCTTCGCCCGTTCCAAGACGAAGCGGGCATAGTCGTCCAGGTCGCCGGCGAACGGCTTGATGTGGCCGTCGGCGGTCAGCCACAGCCGGTCGGCGACCAACTCGATCAGGGAGCGGTCGTGCGTAATCAGGATGACGGCGCCCTCATAGTCGTTGAGCGCATCAAGAAGCGCGCGGCGGCTGTCGATATCGAGATGGTTGGTCGGCTCGTCGAGAATCAACAGATGCGGTGCCGCCATCGCCACGAGATTGAGCAGAAGTCGTGCGCGCTCGCCGCCGGACAAATTGGCGACCGTGGTCTCCTGCTTGTCGAACGACAGCCCGAACTGCGCCAGTCGCGAGCGGCGTGAAGACTCGCTGTCGTCCGGCCGCTCGCGGCGCAGAATGTCCAAGGGTGTATCGTCCGGGTCGAGCGCCTCGATCTGATGCTGATGGAACCAGCCGACGCGGATGCGCTGCTCGCGCTTCATGGCGCCCGCTTGCAGCGGCAGCGCGCCGGCCACCATCTTGGCGAAGGTGGATTTGCCGGCGCCGTTGACGCCAAGAAGCCCGATGCGATCATCGACGTCGAGCCGCAGGTTGAGATTGCGCAGCACCGGCGTGCCTTCATAACCGACGGCGGCGCCCTCGAGCTGGATCAAGGGCGGCGCCAGCGGCCGGGTTGGCGACGGCAAGGTGAACGGCGCGACGCGCTCCTCGACCACTTCGGCGATCGGCTCGAGCTTGGCCAGGCGCTTGATGCGTGACTGCGCCTGTGTCGCCTTGCTGGCCTTGGCCCGGAACCGGTCGATGAAACGCTGCAAATGCGCGCGCTCCGCATCCTGCTTCGCCTTGGTCGCCACTTGCAGCCGGGTCTTCTCGGCGCGACGGGTTTCAAAGGCGTTGTAGCCACCGGAATAAAGCTCGAGCTTGCCCTGACTCAAATGCAGGATGGCTTCGACCGAATTGTTCAGAAGCTCGCGGTCGTGGCTGATGATCAACGCCGTGTGCGGATATTTCTTCAGGCGCGCTTCTAGCCACAGCGCGCCTTCAAGATCGAGATAGTTGGTCGGCTCGTCGAGCAGCAGCAGATGCGGCTCTGCGAACAGCGCGGCGGCGAGCGCCACCCGCATGCGCCAGCCGCCGGAAAACTCCGCCATCGGGCGATCGAGATCGGCATTTGAAAAGCCGAGGCCGCTTAGGATTTCCGCGGCGCGTGCCGGCGCGCGATCGGCATCGATGGCGTTGAGCTCGCTGTAGATCTCAGCCATCTCCTCGGGCTTCGCGGTCTCGAGCGCGGCATTGAGCGCTTCGCGGCGCGTGTCGGCGGCGAGGATCGTGTCGAGGAGCGTAACCGGTGTCGCGGGATGCTCCTGATCGACCGAACCGATCCGCGCCGCTTTCGGCAGCAGGATTTCGCCGGAGAGCGGCACCAGACCGCCGATGATGAGCTTGAACAGGGTCGACTTGCCGACGCCGTTGCGGCCGACCAGGCCGACCTTGGTGCCGGACGGTATAGCCACGCTCGCCGAATCGAAAAATCGCCTGCCCCAAGCGTCAAAAATGAGATTCTCGATCCGAAGCATAGCGCGGCCGCCGAATTCATGATGGGGTGGAAAGAAGCGCCGCTCTCTTAGCGCGCCGCGACTGAGATAGCGAGGGGTGATACGGATTTCAAATGGCGGCGAGTATTAACCTCGTCATTGCGAGGAGCGAAGTGACGAAGCGATCCAGGGCGGCTAGCTGCGCCGGATTGCTTCGCTTCGCTCGCAATGACGCGGACGGTTAAAGCGCCTCGACCGTCACTACCCCGGTCACCGCCTTGATGGCGCCGGCGATCTGCGGCGAGACCTTGAAGCGGCCGGGCAGTTTGACCTCGACCTCATTGCCGTTGCCCAGCATTAGCACCATCGAGACTTCGCCGTCGCCATGGTCGGCGCCGTTGCGGCCACTCTTCAGCACAATCGGTTCGAGCCGCTTGGCCAGACCGTCGAGCGGCGTGTCATCGCGCAGGAAAACCCGCAGGCCTTTTTGCATCTTCGCCGCCGCCTGATCGAGCAGCTCGACCGACTGGATGCGGGCGCGTACTTCGTCGCCCTGCACTTCGGCGGTGAGGAAGAGCAGCACGGCGGTGCCCGGCTCGAGCAGATCGCGATATTGCGCCAGGCCTTCGGCGAACAGCACAGCCTCGTAATGTCCGCTCGGATCGGACAGGCCGATGATGCCCATCTTGGTGCCGTTCTTGGTGCGCCGCTCGGTGCGCGCCACGACCGTGCCTGCGACCCGGCCGGCGCCGGCGCCGGCTTTCACGGCGCGGGCAAATTCCGCCCAGGACTGCACGCGAAGCCGCTTGAGCGCCGCGGCGTAATCGTCGAGCGGATGGCCGCTGAGGAAGAAGCCGACGGCGTCGTATTCGCGCTGCAGCCGTTCGGCCGGCAGCCAGGCTTCGACCGCGGGCAGCGGGATCGGCGCCGGCGCCGCGGCGCCACCGAACAACTCGGCCTGCCCCGCCACCGCATCCTCGTGCGCGCGCTGCGCGGTCGCCAACATCGTGTCGACGGCGGCAAAGGCGCGGGCGCGGTTTTTCTCGATCGCCTCGAAGGCGCCGGCGGCAACCAGGCTCTCAAGGACGCGCTTGTTGACGGCGCGCGGATTGACGCGGCGGGCGAAGTCGCCGAGATCGGTGAACGGCCGTTCGCCGCGCGCGGCGATGATGCTCTCGACCGCTTGGCGCCCGACGCCGCGCAGCGCTGCCAGCGCGTAGTGGATGGTGTTGCCGGCGACGTCGAATTCGACGCCGGAGCGGTTGATCGACGGCGGCTCGACCTTGATGGCAACCCGCTCGGCCTCGGCGCGGAATTCCGCGAGCTTGTCGGTGTTGCCCATCGAAAGCGTCATCGACGCGGCCAGGAACTCGACGGGGTAGTTGGCCTTCAGGTAGGCGGTTTGATACGTCAGCAGCGCATACGGCGCCGAATGCGATTTATTGAAGCCATATTCGGCGAACTTGGCACATGCCTCGAAGATCGCTTCCGCATCGCTTTTCGCGATCCCGCGTTCGACCGCGCCGGAAATGAAAATATCGCGCTGCGACGCCATCTCCTTCCTGTCTTTCTTGCCCATCGCACGGCGGAGAATGTCAGCGCGGCCCAGACTATAGCCGGCGAGATCACGGGCGATTTGCTGGACTTGCTCCTGGTAGGTGATGATGCCGTAGGTCGCCTGCAGGATCGGCTGCAGCTTGGGATGCAGATAATCAGTCTGCTCGTGGCCGAGCTTGCGCGCGCAATAGGTGGGAATGTTCGCCATCGGTCCTGGTCGATAGAGCGCGACCAGCACAATCAAGTCTTCGAAGCGGTCCGGGCGCATGTCGATCAGGGCCCGCCGCATGCCGGCGCTTTCCACCTGGAACACACCGACGGTGTCGCCGCGCGCCAGCATCTCGTAGGATTTTGCGTCGTCGAGCGGCAGGCTCGACAGATCGATGTCGATGCCGCGCCGCTTCACCAGCTTGACCGCCAGATCGAGCACGGTGAGCGTGGTCAGGCCGAGGAAGTCGAACTTCACCAAGCCCGCCGGCTCGACCCATTTCATGTTGAACTGGGTGACCGGCATCATCGACTTCGGATCGCGGTAGAGCGGCACGAGTTCGCTCAACGGCCGGTCGCCGATGACGATGCCGGCGGCATGTGTCGAAGCGTGGCGGGTCAGCCCCTCGAGCTTTTGCGCAATGTCGAAGGCGCGCCGCGTCACCGGATCGCGATCGCGCTCGGCCTGCAGGCGCGGCTCGTCGTCGATGGCGCGCTTGAGCGTGATCGGGTTCGCCGGATTTTGCGGCACGAGCTTGCAGAGCTTGTCGACCTGGCCGTAGGGCATCTGCAACACCCGGCCGACGTCGCGCAGGACGCCGCGCGCCTGCAGAGTGCCGAAGGTTATGATCTGCGCCACCTGCTCGCGGCCGTATTTCTCCTGCACGTAGTGGATCACTTCGTCGCGGCGGTTCTGGCAGAAGTCGATGTCGAAGTCCGGCATCGAGATGCGCTCGGGATTGAGGAAGCGCTCGAACAGGAGCCCGAAGCGGATCGGATCGAGGTCGGTGATGGTGAGCGCGTAAGCGACCAACGAGCCGGCGCCGGAGCCGCGGCCCGGCCCGACCGGAATGCCCTGCGCCTTCGCCCATTGGATGAAATCGGCGACGATCAGGAAGTAGCCGGCATATTTCATCTTCTCGATGACGCCGAGCTCGAAGGTCAGCCGGTCGTGGTATTCCTCGACGGTGTGGCCGGGCGCCAACGGATGCCGCTTGAGCCGTTGCTCCAATCCGGCGCGCGCGGCGCGACGGAGCTCCTCCGCCTCGTTCACGGTCTCGGGCGTCTTGCCCTCGCCGGTCGAGAAGCGCGGCAGGATCGGCGCCAGTGTCCGTGGCCGAAACGCGCAGCGCTCGGCGACCTCGACGGTGGCGGCGAGCGCTTCTGGCAGATCGGCAAACAACGCCGCCATTTCGGCGCGGGTCTTGAAGCGATGTTCTGCGGTGAGTTGGCGGCGGTCGCCATCGGCAATCAGCCGCCCCTCAGCGATGCAGAGCAGCGCATCGTGCGCTTCGTAGTCCTCGCGCGTGGCGAAGAACGGCTCGTTGGTCGCCAGGAGCGGCAGCCCGCGCGCATAGGCAAGGTCAATCAAAGCCGGTTCGGCGACGCGCTCGGCCGCCATGCCGTGGCGCTGCAATTCGATATAGAGCCGGTCGCCGAACAGCTTCTGTAATTGTTCGCAGCGCGCGGCCGCGAGCGCGTTTTGGCCGCCGCCGATGGCGATGTCCAGCGGACCGTTCGGCCCGCCGGAGAGCGCGATCAGGCCACTCGCGTCCTCCGCCAGCCACGACAGCTTGATATGCGGCTGGTCCGTTTGCTCGGTGCCGAGATAGGCGCGCGAGCAAAGCCGCATCAGGCTCCGATAGCCGTGCTCGCGCGCGGCCAAGAGCACGATCCGGGAGAAGCCCACGCCGGCCAAGCCCTGCCCGGCAAAGCCCTGCCCGGCAAAGCCGCCGCGATTGTCCTGATCGCCAAAATCGATGCCGAGCGCACAGCCGATGATCGGCTGGATGCCTGAGCCTGCTATCTTCTCGGAGAATTCGAGCGCGCCGAACATGTTGTCGGTGTCGGTCAGCGCCAGCGCCGGCTGCTTGTCCTTCTTCGCCAGCTCCGCGAGCCGCGCGATGGTCAGCGCGCCTTCGAGCAGCGAATAGGACGAATGAACGTGAAGGTGGACGAAGCCAGGGGTCGCGGCGGGCATATCGCTAGATACTCGCGTGGGCCGATTTGCGAGAGGCGAAGAATGCGGGACGGCACGCGGCAAAGTCCATCGCTCTGCGCTGTGCGATCACCGCTGCGCACAGGATGTTGCCCTCATCCGTCTCGGCCTCGCGACCCGAGCCGGGCTCAAGCGACCCCGAGCACCTGCACCCACACCGCAACCATGGCCAGAAACAACGAGATCGAAGCCAGCGCCAACGCTTCCTCGGCAAGCGCGCGAACCATGTGACTCTCCCGGTCTGGAACGAATAGGGAACATAGTTCACTGATTGTTCGCGCGAGTCAAGCGGGCAATGAGGCAGTCTCAATTGTGGCGGGCATTATGGTTACAAAAGGTGGATTGCGAACGACGCGGCCCCTCCCATCACAAACCATGCAATTGTGAGAGGCCAAAACCACTGGCGCGGCGCGGTGCATCCACGCTGCCAGCACTCTCAGCACCGCGACGGCTTGGGAGATTTCCTAAGGCGTTTGGCGGATGGTCATTTCGCGTAGCCCTGCGATCTGAGCCAGTCGATGCGGCGCGTTCCTTGAAGCCATTCATCGACTTCGGCCTTACTCTTTAGGCCCTTGATGTAGCGAATTTCGGCCCCTGGACAGTGGGCCTCAATTTGCCAATCGCCCTCCGCGATCCGCTTCATTTTGAAAATTACGCGAACTTTTGCCATCGGGCCGAATAGCGCCGACTGGCCCAGGCCGCAAGCCCAAAAGCGGCCTGCTTTATTCAAACTGACCCACTATCCAATTGTCGCATGCACTTGCCTTGAATGCCATCACTTACTCAGCAGGCCGGGCCTGTTTCAATCCTGGCAAACATCTGTGCTATGCGACCGCGGGGTCTCCAACCCCCATTGAGGGAAAGGGTAAATCACATGAGGGCTATCTTTGTGTCTCTGGCCGTTGTCGTGAGCTTGAGCGTCGTCTCGGCGGTCACGCCGGCGCGGGCCGATGCCGACGACGCCGCCTGGATCAAGAAATGCGTCAATGACAACAAGAAAGAAGGCGCCACTGCGGCAGTCGTGGCCGCCTGGTGCTCGTGCATGAACAACAAGATGTCGTCCAACGAGACCCTGTCGATTACCGCCTGGGAGAAGACGCATCCTACCGAAGTCGCCGCATGCGACAAGGAAGCCGGCTGGAAATAGATCGGAGCAGCTAGGCGACGGGCGGAGCCATCCCGCCCCTCGCCACTACTTTACGGCTGATACCTGGAAAATCTGACCAGGCTTGATGTCGAGCCATTCCAGATCTTGGGGTTGGGCTTCCCCCGCCACCTCCAGCTCCGCGTCATCGAAGCCGTGGCGCATGCGAAGCACGGCAATCGCCGCATCCTTCTGCGGCAGGGCGACAAAATAGAGCTCGCGGACCGAGGGCTCCTCGATCTCCCGCGGTCGGCGATAAGCAATAATTTTCCAAGCGCTGGGCATCGGGTCAAGTATGAGCCGGGCGGTTTGGCCGGGCAATGCGAGCCGCCAACTGGCCAAGGCCGCGCCTAAAGAACGCTTACCAGCCAGGCCAAAAACGCGTTGAACGCCGCCGGGTCGAACAGGAAGTACAGCATGCCCGACAGCGGCGCGAAAATCAGCGCTGCATCAAGGGTGTACCGCATGACTTTGCGAGGCTCGGGCATCCAATCGACTATGCGCGCTCCCGCCCGGCCGGCAAGCCTCCACGCCGGCGCGGCAGTGCGCTTGCGCAAAAGGCAGGCATCCGGCCGGTCAAAATGACATCGCCCATGGCGCCTTGCAGGCGATTCTTGCGAAAAAACACCGGCCAATGAACCGAATTCCCTGTTCGCCCGTATAAAAATGAAAGCCCCGTTCATCGGCCGCTCATCGAGCCGGTAGTAGGGATGGTTCTGTACCAGTCGCGTTCGTCGTCTACGTCTATTCATCACAATGGAGGGCTCTGATGGGCAAGTTGACACTAACATTGGCGGCAGCCGCCTTGATCGTGGGATCGGTTGCGTTGTCGGCCAATGCGCAGCAGCAAGGAGCGTCGAGCGTGCTGAACGCGCAGGCGCAGAACGCGACGATCATCCACAAGACGGCGTGCGGCGGTGTCGGCCGCTGGTGCGGGCCCGGAATGCACCGGGTCTGCGGCCCAGCCCGCTGCTGGTGCGCTCCCTGTTAGGAAGCCAATAACGGCCTTTCGTGACGAACCGGGCCGATCGCATTCGGCCCGGCTATCGTTCGAACGTTCGTCACCACGCTTTCTTTGACGGTCTTTCTCGTCACACCACCCACACACATCCGGAAGGAGGGTTGCCGATGCGAAAAATCACCATGACTTTGGCTGCCGCGGTCTTTGTTGTTGGATCGATGGCGATCGCCAATGCGCAAACCCAAGGCGCTTCGAGCCTCAATGCGCAGGCGAAAAATGCGACCATCATCCACCAGGCCGCCTGCAACGGCTTCTGGGGCCGCTGGTGCCCGCCGGGCCGCCACCGCGTGTGCGGCCCGTATCGCTGCTGGTGCGCTCCCTGCTGGTAAGCAGGCGCTCGGCGCGGAATTCGACGGCGAGGCCGCCTGCGGGCGGCCTCTTTTTTATGTGCTGTCCCCGCATTGATGCGCTGTCCCCGCTCAAGCGGGGACCCAGTGGGTCTTGGGCTGCTTGCTGGATACCCGCTTTCGCGGGAATGAGCGGAAGAGTTATTCCAGCTCCACCACATTGCCTTCGCGGATGGTCACCCGGCGATCCATTTGCGCGGCGATGTCCAGATTGTGGGTAGCGATGACGGCGGCAACGCCGGAGGCGCGCACCAATTGAGTCAGCGTGCCAAAGACGCGCTCCGAGGTGCGCTGATCGAGATTGCCGGTCGGCTCGTCGGCAAGCAGGATGCGCGGCGCGTTGGCGACGGCGCGCGCGATGGCGACGCGCTGCTGCTCGCCGCCGGACAATTCCGCCGGCTGGTGGGTCAGACGGTCCTTCAGGCCAAGATACGACAACAGCTCGGCGGCGCGGGTACGCGCCTCCGACTTTTTCAAGCCCCGGATCATCTGCGGCAGCATGACGTTCTCGAGCGCCGAGAATTCCGGCAGCAGATGGTGAAACTGATAGACAAAGCCGATGTCGGTCCGCCGGATGCGGGTGCGCTGGATGTCGGTCAGCTGCGAGGTGGCGACGCCGTCGAGATAGACCTCGCCGGTATCGGCACGCTCAAGCAGGCCGGCGATGTGCAACAGCGTGGATTTTCCCGCTCCTGACGGCGCGACCAAAGCGACCGACTGACCGGGCCAGACAGCGAGCTCGATGTTTTTGAGGATCTCGAGGGTGGCACGGCCCTGGCGGAAGCGCCGGCTGATCGCCTGCAGGAACACGATCGGACGGTCTTTACCGGCGACCGCGGGAGCGGCGGCGGCGGGAGCGGCGGTCGATGGCGCGGGCTCCATGATGGTCGTTTTCTCATCCATGGCGCGCCATCACTCGTAGCGCAGGGCTTCGACCGGATCGAGCCGCGCCGCCCGCCAGGACGGATAGAGCGTCGCCAACAGCGTCAGCCCAAGCGACATGACGACCACCGCCGTCGTCTCACCGGCATCCATGTGGGCGGGCAGCTTGGACAGGAAATAAAGCTCGCGCGGAAACAACTCGGTATTGGTCAGCCACGACAGAAATTGCCGGATTGGTTCGATGAAGATGCAGATGAGAGTGCCGTTGAGAAAGCCGCAGGCGGTGCCGGCAAAGCCGATCGAGGCGCCGGTGACGAGAAAAACGCGCATGATGGCGCCCTGTGAAGCCCCCATGGTCCGCAGGATCGCGATGTCACTGCCCTTGTCCTTCACCAGCATGATCAGGCCGGAGATGATATTGAGCGCCGCCACCAAGACGATCATCGTCAGGATAAAGAACATCACATTGCGCTCGACCTCGAGCGCATTGAAGAACGTGGCGTTACGCTGGCTCCAGTCGATCATGTAGATCGGCCGGCCGGCGGCATCGGCCACGCTTTTGCGCAGGCTGTCGACCCGATCGGGATCGTCGGCGTAGACCTCGATCGCGGTGACGTCGCCCGCACGGTTGAAATAGGCCTGCGCTTCCGGCAGCGGCATGAACACGAAAGCGGCGTCGTATTCCGACATGCCGATCTCGAAAATCGCGGCGATCTTGTAGGCCTTGATGCGCGGCGTCGTGCCCATCGGCGTCACCGCGCCGCGCGGCGCCACCAGCGTGACATTGTCGCCGGCCCGCAGCGAAAGCTGGTCGGCGAGCCGTTTGCCGATAGCCACCCCCTGCCCTTCGTCGAAGCCGTCGAGCGTGCCTTGCCGTATGTTGCTGGCGACTGGGCCGAGGTTCTTAAGGTCGGCGGCGCGGATGCCGCGCACCAGGACGCCGGAGGCGTTGAACGGCGACGAGGCGAGCGCCTGGCCCTCGACGATCGGCGCCGCGAGCCGCACGCCCGGCACTTTCGACACACGGTCAGATACCACCTGCCAGTCGGTCAGCGGGGATTCCAGCGGCTGGATAAAAAGATGGCCGTTGAGGCCGAGAATCTTCGACAGCAGTTCCTGGCGGAAGCCGTTCATCACCGCCATGACGACGATCAGCGTCATGACACCAAGCGTGATGCCGCCGAACGACAACAGGGCGATGAGCGAAATGAATCCGTCTTTGCGCCGCACCCCCAGGTAGCGCAGCGACAGCATCCATTCGAACGGCGCAAAGGCATGAGTGCCCGTCGGCTCTCGCATTTGTGTGACGTCCCCGCGACAACCGAAGTTTCACATGATTCTGGCGCTTTCAAGCCGCGAAACAGCGCACTGCGGCAGGACAGCGCACAGGCGGGCTTGCAACTTAGGCAGTTAGCCGCACGAGCGCGTCCTCTGCCGTCATAAGCTCGCGCGATCCGTCGAAGCGATGCTTAACTTCGACTTTGCCATCAGCAAGGCTGCGCGGCCCAACCAGGATCTGCCAGGGGACGCCGATCAGGTCGGCGGTGGCGAATTTCGAGCCGGGCCGCTCGTCAAGGTCATGGTACAGCGTGTCGACGCCTTTGGCTTGGAGCGCGGCATAGAGACGCTCGCAAGCCACATCGGTGTCAGCGCCGCCTTGCTTGAGATTGAGGATAGCGACGGTGAATGGGGCAACGGCTTGGGGCCAGCGGACGCCGGCTTCGTCGTGAAACACCTCGATCAAAGCCGCCACCAGCCGGGTCGGGCCGATGCCATAAGAGCCCATATGCACCGGATGTTCGACCCCGTCGGGGCCGGCGACCAACGCTTTCATCGGCTCGGAATATTTGGTGCCGAAATAAAACACCTGCCCGACTTCGATACCGCGTGCCGATATCTGTTTCTCCGCCGGCAGCTTGGCGAAAGCTGTGGCGTCATGCTTTTCGGAGGTCGCGGCATAGAGCGCGGTCCATTTGTCGACGATCCCCTGCAACTCCGGAACACTGTCGAAATCGACGTCAGCGCCGGGCACGGTGAAATCGAGGTAATCCTTGTGGCAATACACCTCGCTCTCGCCGGTATCGGCCAGCACGATGAATTCATGGGAGAGATTGCCGCCGATCGGGCCGCTTTCCGCCACCATCGGGATCGACTGCAGGCCCATGCGCGCAAAGGTGCGCAAATAGGCGACGAACATGCGGTTATAGGCGTGCTTGGCGCCGTCGAAATCGAGGTCGAACGAATAGGCGTCCTTCATCAGGAACTCGCGTCCGCGCATCAGCCCAAAGCGCGGCCGCACTTCGTCGCGGAACTTCCATTGCAGATGATAGAGATTGAGCGGCAGTTCCTTGTAGGACCGAACATAGGCGCGAAAAATTTCGGTGATCATCTCCTCGTTGGTCGGGCCGTAGAGCATCTCGCGCTCGTGGCGGTCGCGGATGCGCAGCATCTCCTTGCCGTAGGCCTCGTAGCGGCCGCTCTCGCGCCACAGCTCCGCCGATTGGATGGTCGGCATCAAGAGCTCGATGGCTCCGGAGCGATTTTGTTCCTCGCGGACGATCCGGCAAATCTTGTCGAGGACGCGCAGCCCTAACGGCAGGAAGGCATAGATGCCGGCCGCTTCCTGGCGGATCATGCCGGCGCGTAGCATCAGCCGGTGGGAGACGATCTCCGCTTCCTTGGGCGTCTCGCGCAGAATGGGCAGGAAGTAGCGGGAAAGGCGCATGAAAACTCAAGCTGTCCGGGGGGATCGGAATCCTGGGGCAGTCAATGCGCAATGCCGCCCGAATTACAAGGGGCTGCCCCCAGGGGTCGTTTGCCGCGAAAACGCGCCAAATAGAGAGTCGAACAAAATTTTTTTATCAGCAGGCGCCACCCAGGTGATGACATCCGGCTGAAGATCGAGTACTTAGCCAAGGCGCAATCCCGGCGTGCGTATCTACGCTCGGGAGGCGGTCCAAGTCTCGGGAGGATGGTCCAACGGCGCGGGTTCAACGCTGCCGCCACGCTGAAAATCCAAAATCGCGGACAGACCAAAATCGCGATGGCAGGCGCGGATCAAGGATCAGATTAGGATTTCCTGGCAGGGCTTTGGCCCTGCTATTTTTTTGGCTCCGGTCGCGTTTTGGGCTCCTGCCCATTAGCGCATACCGAATGGCCTCACGAGCCCTTCCAGCGTCACCAGATGGTTGACGTAAACCACGTAGCAGCCGGCGAAAATCACGGCCGAGACGAGCGTGGTCCATAGGAGCTTGCGCCCTAGCCGCGGGATGGTCGGCGCTCCAGGATCGGTTCCCGGCACCGTCTCGCCATCCTCGTGCTGGCTGCGAACGCCGATCGGCAGCACGGCGAATAGCACCACCCACCAGATCAGGAAAAAGATGGCGATGGCGGTCGTGACCGGCATCAACGCTGTTCCAACTCCACCAGCGTGCCGGAGAAATCCTTCGGATGCAGGAACAGCACCGGCTTGCCGTGCGCGCCGATTTTCGGCTCGCCGTCGCCGAGGACGCGGGCGCCGCTCTTTTTCAGCGCCTCGCTGGCGCCACGGATATCGTCGACCTCGTAGCAAACGTGGTGCATGCCGCCGTCGGGATTGCGCTCGAGGAACTTCGCGATCGGGGAGCCTTCGCCGAGCGGCTCGAGGAGCTCGATCTTGGTGTTCGGCAGAGTGATGAATACGGTGGTCACACCGTGATCGGGCTGCGGCACCGCGGCAGATACGTCGGCACCCAGCACGTCGCGATAAACCGCCGCCGCCTTGCCGATGTCACGCACGGCGATCGCCACGTGATTGAGCCTGCCGATCATCGCCCCAGTCCTTCATAGGGTGGGTTGAGCGGAGCGAAACCCACCGAACCAATTCCTCGCGATCGAACGATGGGTTTCGCCGCGCTCAACCCATCCTACAGTATTGCATATTCAACGGCCGAATTTGGCCTTCAGCTGGTCGCGGATCGGGGCGAGGATGCTGGTCTTCTGCTTTTCCGCGCCGGTGAGGATGTCCTGAACGATATCCTTCGGCGAGCGTCCGCCCCATCCGGCGTCGCGGAAATAGATATTGGCGGCATTGCCAACAACGTAGGTGCTCCAGGCCGCCGCCAGCCCCTGCGGCAAAGCGGTCAGGATCGTGCTGGTCCCGAGCGTCACGGTGCGAAGGAGATCGGCGGCGAGATGCAGGCCGTATTCGGCCGCCGCCATCAGTCCCCAAGCGCGCAAAATCTCCAGCACCATTCCTTGCGCATTCTTGAGCGAAAAGTCGGTGCCGTAAATCGCGCCGATGCGCTGCACCATCAGCGCGTCGCTAGCGATGCCGGCGAGAATATCGAACACCGGCACCGGGTTGGCGCCGACAACCAGCGCCTTGCCCAACATGAAATAGTAGATCAGCCGGGTGACCTCCTTGCCGCGGACCTCCTGTTTCAATTGCTTGATCTGCTCGCTGACGTCGGTGGCGAACAGGCTGGCATTGAGCGCGATGATCGCTTTGCCTTCGCGATCGAGCACTTCAAGCATGCGCGCTTCCAGCAAGTCGATCTTGGGCTTCGGCTGGTACCGTACGATCTCGATGGTGCCGTCGGCCTTGTGGATTTCCCTCTCGGCCTCGCGCGGCGCCGCGGCGGCGAAGACGATATCAGCTGCGCCAATGCGATGGCCGACCTTGCGCAGGATCGACTCGGAAATCTCCTTGATCTGCGCCGGTCCGTAGAGGTCGGCTTTGTTGATGACAAGCAGCATCGGCTTGTGCAGATCGCACAGCTGCGTCACTGCATCGACCTCGACCCGGTTGAGGTCGCCGTCGGCGACGAACAGCACCAGATCGGTGTAGCGGACCGTCTCCTCGGCGAGCTTGCCGCGCAATTCGCCGGCCGCCTCGTTGATGCCAGGCGTGTCGACCAGGATCAGCTTGGTGTTTTTGAAACCGGCCTTGGCCACTTTGTCGGTCGAGCCGTGCTCGGCGGAGACCGCGAAGATCTTTTCGCCGGCCAGCGCATTGAGGAGCGCGCTCTTGCCCGAGCCAACCTCGCCGAACGCCGCGATCTCGACGCGGCCGTTTTCGAGCTTGGCGGTGAACTCTTCGATATCGCGCATCTCCTTCTCGATGCTGGCGCGCTCCTGCGGGCGCAGCCGCGCATCCGCCGACAGCTTGCGCAAAGCTTCAATGGTGTCCGGCAATATCGATTGGTCTTGCATGCGGCCCCTGCCCTTCGGCTACAAAGCGCGCTCGAAGCGCAGCGTACGTTCGGCGCCAGGCGCGATGACGCGGCTGAGCAGGGTGACCAACGAAGCGATGTCGCTCGACGGCCGGCGCAATTCGACCCGCACCGCGCCGCGGGCGTCCTCAATCTCGCGCTCAACCGGCGTCGGCGCGCTGGCGGCGGCGACGACATGGCCGGGCGCAAATCCCTTCGGCATCTTCGCCCGGATCGAAACCATGATCGCGTCGCGATCGCTCGCGGTGAACTGGTCCACCTTGTTCAAAACCAGATAGAGCGGCTTACCGGTGGCGAGGAAGCGCTTGATGGCGGCGACCTCGGGAGCGCGCAAATCCTGATCGACCACAAACAACACGCCCTCGGATTGCGCCGTGCGCGCGACCAGCGCTTCAATATGCCGATCGTCACCGTCGATCGGCCCGGCATCGGTCAGCCGCACCAATTCGCTCGCGTCGGGTGATTGGGTGCGGCTGCTTTCGACCAACATTGCGATCAGCGCGGTCTTGCCGGCGTAGGCCGGGCCGGTGACGGTCAATATCGCCCGCGCCGGCGAGTTCGCGCGCGGTGGCGCGGCAAGCGCAATCTGCGGCGATGTGCCGACCCGCTCAGCGGGCTTTTGCGCGGCGCGATCGGCGCGGCTTTCAGCGTCCCACTGGTTGGCGAGTTCTTTCGCCCGTTTGCTGACGATCTCGGTCGTCAGCGGCAGTCTTTCCGGCTCGGCAAGCCTCGCAACGCGAGGTGCCGGCCCCGCCAGGCGGCTCAGCCGCAGCCAGGCCACGGTTCCGACCACGACAAAGAACAGGAGCAACACCACGGCGTATGCCGCCGCGATCGTCGGATTTTTCAGCGTGTCGAACGTTACCGCGATGTTCGATATCAGCCAGACGCCGAAGAACAGCACGACGCCCGCCAGCACGGCGATCAAGAGGCGGAGCAAAACCTCCGGCTTGCCGGCAAAGAGCAACAAGGGAGCAAACCATTTGAGCATGGGTCGGGCCGATCCGCGATTTTGGTATAAATATGAGTAGTTTGCGCGCTGGACAATGTGCCCGCAAAGCCTGCGAAATCTTACACGCTCAGCACATGGACGTGGCAGACCGGCTTTTTGTTCCAGCGCTCGGCGATCGCACCGCGCACGGCGCGGCGCACCGCCTCGGCGACCTCGTCGGGATCGCGACGCCGCGGCTTCGGCAGCGACTCAAACGCCTCCTCGATCGCGTCGCGCGCGATGTCGGCCATGGACCGGCCGCCGGCGTCGGTCTCGGGAATGCCGATCAGCTCGATTTCCGGATCGGCGACAAGCTGCCCCTTCTCGCTCAGCGCCAGCGCGACGGTTACGATGCCGGCAAAGCTCAACCGCCGGCGCGCGGCGACAGTCGGCGCCTCGGCATCGACCAGAAGCGCGCCGTCTTTGTAAAGGCGTCCAGAGGGGATCTCGTCGATGATCGCTGCCGGTCCGGGCGCGAGCTTGACGAGATCGCCGTTGCGGCAGACGAGCACCTGCGGCACGCCGGCATTGCCGGCAAGCTTGGCGTGTTCGGCGAGATGCAGCGCTTCGCCGTGTGCCGGAATGAGAATTGTCGGCCGGACCCACTTGATCATGTCAAGCAGCTCGGCGCGCCGCGGATGCCCCGAGACATGCACCAGGTGGTCGCGATCGGTGATCACTTCGACGCCCTGCGTGACCAGGCCGTTGATCACCCGCGCGACCGCCTTCTCGTTGCCCGGAATGGTGCGGGCGGAAAAGATCACGCGGTCGCCGCGCGTCAGCGTCACTTCCGGATGCTCGTCCTGGGCGATGCGCGCGAGCGCCGCGCGCGACTCGCCCTGACTGCCGGTGCATAGCGCCAAGACCTTGTCGGGCGGCAAATAACCGTAACTCTCCGCCGCGCGAAAATCCTGCACGCCGTCGAGGTAGCCGGTCTCGCGGGCGACCTGGACGACTCGCTCCATAGCCCGGCCGACCAAGACGACTTCACGCTCGGCGATCCGCGCCGCGTCGGCCACGGCGCGGATGCGGCCGACGTGCGAGGCGAAGGTAGTCACCGCGACGCGCGCCGGGGCGGTACGGATCAGCTCCGTCAGCGTCTTGGCCACGTCGGCTTCCGAGGGCGAGCGGCCGTCACGGACGGCGTTGGTGGAATCGCCGATCAACGCCAGCGTGCCTTGGTCGCCGAGCGCGGTGAGCTTCGCTTCGTCGGTCGGCGCGCCGACGACCGGCGTCAAGTCGATCTTCCAGTCGCCCGTATGCACGACCGTGCCGAGCGCGGTGCGGATCGCCAGCGCATTCGACTCTGGTATCGAGTGCGCGACATTGATGAAGTCGACCGTGAACGGCCCAAGCGCGACACGTCCATTCAGCGGCACGACGTTGACCGGGATTGACGGCGCGCCCGGCTCCGACAGCCGGCGCGCTTCGAACAAAGCGGCGGCGAACGGCGTCGCGTAAAGCGGTACGTTGAGCTTCGGCCAAAGATCGATTAGCGCCCCCATATGGTCTTCATGGGCGTGCGTCAGCACGAGGCCCAAGATGTTGCGGCGCTGTTCGAGCAGATAACGGATATCCGGCAGGATGAGATCGACGCCGGGCAGCTGCTCTTCGCTGGCGAACGAAACACCGCAATCGACGATCAGCCACTGCCGCCGCCGTTCGTCGCCGAAACCGTAGATCGAGAGATTCATCCCGATCTCACCGATGCCGCCGAGCGGCGCGAACACGAGCTCGGGGCCGGCCATTAGTTGGCTTGCCCCGCCGCGCGGGATCGATGCACTGGCCCGCTGGTCAAGGGAAACACTTCGCCGGCAGCAATCGCCTGCACGGAGCCGTCGGCGACCCGCAGCAACAACCGGCCGCGCTCGTCGAGACCCTCGCCGCGGCCGAACATCTCGCGGTCGGGGAGTTTCACCCGTATGTCGCCGCCCATCCCGGCGCCGCGCGCGATCCAGTCGGCGCGGATATCGGCAAATCCGACGCCGCGGCGCCATTGGCGGAACCGCTTCAGCATGGTCGCGGACAGTGTTTCGAACAAAGCCGCGGCCGACACATCGGCGCCGGCGGCTTTCAGGTCGGTCACGGGATAAGGCGTCGCCGCCGGATGATTTTGGCAATTGACGCCGATGCCGATGGCGACGGCCAGCACGCTGGCGGCCCGCTCGCCTTCGATCAGAATGCCGGCAAGCTTCGCGCCGCCGCAGAGGACGTCGTTCGGCCATTTCAGCGCGAGCGCCGCGCTTAATTCTGGCGCGCGCTCGACAATGGCGTCGTGCAGCGCGAGCGCAGTCACGAACGATAATTCCGGCGCGCATTCGGAAGGCGCCGGGTCGGTCAGAAGCAAGGTCGCGTAGAGATTGCCGGGCGGCGACATCCATTCATTGCCGCGGCGGCCGCGGCCGGCCGTCTGCTCCGCCGCGACGATCCAGAGCGGCTCGCGCTCGCCGGCGCGTGCGCGCGTCAGCGCCTCCGCATTGGTCGACGCCAGCGTGTCATGCGTCGCCAAACGATGACCAGCCGCCATGGCCGCGGAAGAAAGCCGCATCAGAACAGCGAATGGGCGGCCGCGCTGGCGACGCCGACCAGCGGTCCCGGGTAGATGAAAAAGACAAGGTTGAACAGCGCGCAAACCCCGAGCACCACTTTGAGCTCGTCCGGCATGCGGTAAAAGCTCTCAGCCGGCTCGTCAAAATACATGGTCTTGACGATCGCCAGATAGTAATAGGCGCCGACCGCGCTCGCCAGCACGCCGATCACCGCCAGCACGTAAAGCCCGGCTTTCATCGCGGCGAGAAACACGTAGAACTTGGCGAAAAAGCCGGCCAGCGGCGGCACGCCGGCCATCGAGAACAGCAGCATCGCCATCAGGAACGCCATGCCCGGATGGGTACGGGCAAGACCGGCAAGCTGGTCGATCGATTCCACCATGCCGCCGTCACGCCGCATCGACAGGATCACGGCAAAGACGCCGAGCGTCATGGTGATGTAGATCGCCATATAGACGAGCACGCCCTGCACGCCTTCGGCCGTGCCGGCCGCGAGCCCGACCAGCGCAAAACCCATATGGCCGATCGACGAATAGGCCATCAGCCTCTTGATGTTGCGTTGGCCTATGGCCGCGAACGAGCCAAGCAGCATCGAGGCGATCGAGACGAACGAAACGATCTCCTGCCACTGCGTGGTGATGCCGGGAAAGGCCATAACCGCGGCGCGCACGAACATGGCGATGCCGGCGACCTTGGGAGCGGCGGCGAAGAACGCCGTGATCGGCGTCGGCGCGCCTTCATAGACGTCCGGCGTCCACATGTGGAACGGTACGGCGGAAACCTTGAAGCAGAAGCCGGCGAACAGAAACACAAGCCCAAAGATCAAGCCGGTGCCGGCGTCGGCAGCCGAATGGGCGATGCCGGTGAAGCTCACCGTGCCCGTGAAGCCGTACACCAGCGACGCGCCGTACAGCAGCATGCCGGACGACAGCGCGCCGAGCACGAAATATTTAAGCCCCGCTTCGGTCGATCGCAGCGAGGTGCGATGGCTTGCCGCCACTACGTAGAGCGGCAGGCTCATCAGTTCGAGACCGAGATAGAGCGCGATCAGGTCGGCAGCCGAAATCAGCATCAGCATGCCGAGCGTGGAGAGCACGATCAGCACGGAATATTCGAAGCGCCGCTGGCCCTCGCGCTGGTCGTAGTCGATCGACATCAGGATGGCGGCGGCGGAGCCGGCAAGCGCGAGGATTTTCAGAAAGCGGGCGAAGTCGTCGACCACGAAGCTGCCGCCGAAGGTGACGAGCTTGCCCTCGGGCAGCAAGACGAGGATGACGCCGGCGATGACAAGAAGTGCGATCGACAGCGCGTCGATCAACACTGTCGAGCGCTCGCTGCGATAGACCCCGAGCATCAACAGCGCCATGGCGCCGACGCCGAGTACGATCTCGGGCAATAGCGGTGTCAGACCGGTCCAGGTGAAAGACGCGCCCATCGCCTACCTCGCCAGCGCCGCCGACTGCACGCTCGACACCGCATGCTGGACATTGTCGATCAGCTGGGTCACCGAGGTGGCCGACATATCGAGCACCGGCTTCGGATAGATGCCGAACACGATGGTCAGGATGATCAGCGGCGCCAAGATCGCCATCTCGCGCCAGCCGACATCCTTGATGTTGAACAGGCTCGGCTTTTCCAGCTTGCCGAAAATCACTTTGCGATACAGCCACAGCGCATAAGCGGCCGACAGGATGGTGCCGAGCGCCGCCAGCGTCGCCACCCAAGTGTTGACCCGGAAGGTGCCGAGCATCGTCAGAAACTCGCCGATGAATCCGCTGGTGCCCGGCAGTCCGATATTGGCGAGCGTGAAAACCATAAAGGCGAAGGCATAGATCGGCATGCGATTCACCAACCCGCCATAGGCGGCGATCTCGCGGGTGTGCATGCGGTCGTAGATGACGCCGACACACAGGAACAAGGCGGCGGAGACGATGCCGTGCGAGATCATCTGGAAGATGCCGCCGGCGACGCCCTGCGTCGTCAGTGCGAACAGCCCCATGGTGACGAAGCCCATGTGCGCCACCGACGAATAGGCGATGAGCTTCTTCATGTCGTCCTGCACCAGCGCGACCAGCGAGGTGTAGATAATGGCGACCACGGAGAGCGCGTAGATCAGCGGCGCGAAGTCGACCGCCGCTTGCGGGAACATCGGCAGCGAGAAGCGCAGGAAACCGTAGCCACCGAGCTTCAGCAGGACCGCCGCCAGGATAACCGAGCCCGCGGTCGGAGCCTCGACATGCGCATCGGGCAGCCAGGTGTGGACCGGCCACATCGGCAGCTTGACCGCGAACGAGGCAAGAAAGGCAAAGAACGCCCAGGTCTGCAGGGTGCGCGGGAAGGCGTGATGCAACAGCGTCGGCACGTCGGTGGTGCCGGCCTGCCAGTACATCGCCATGATGGCGAGCAGCATCAGCACCGATCCGGCGAAGGTATAGAGAAAGAACTTGAAGCTCGCATAGACCCGGCGCGGGCCGCCCCAGACGCCGATGATCAGGAACATCGGGATCAGACCGCCTTCGAAGAACAGATAGAACAGCACCAGATCGAGTGCACAGAAAGTCCCGACCATCAGCGTCTCGAGGACCAGGAAGGCGATCATGTACGAGCGAACGCGGGTCTGGATCGAGGTCCAGCTCGCCAGGATCGAAATCGGCAGCAGCGCGGTGGTGAGGATCACGAATGGCAGCGAAATGCCGTCGACGCCCATCGAATAGTAGATGGCGCCGCCGAGCCACGACCGCTTTTCCAGGAACTGGAAGTCGGCCGAGCTCGGATCGAAACGCCATACCAGGATCAGCGAGATCGCAAAGGTGATCAGCGTCGTCCACAGCGCCAGCCAGCGGGCATTGCGCACGCCGGCTTCATCGTCGCCCAGGAGAGCGATGAAGATCGCACCGACGACCGGCAGGAAGGTGACGACGGAAAGGATCGGCCAGCTGGTCATCAGTGCAGCCCCCCGGCGAACATGAACCAGGTGACGCCGGCGGCGACGCCGATCAGCATGGCGAAGGCGTAGTGGTAGAGATAGCCGGTCTGCAGCCGCACCACGTTGCGCGTTACATCGAGCACGCGCGCGGAGACGCCGTCGGGTCCGAAGCCGTCGATGACGAAGCCGTCACCGCCCTTCCAGAACAGACGGCCGATCCACAAGGCCGGCCGAACAAACAGGAAATCGTAGATGCGGTCGAAATACCAAGCATTGAGCAGGAAGCGATAGAGCACGCCCTGATCGCGCGCCAGCGCGGCGGGCAGGTCGGGCCGGCGGATATAGAACTGGTAAGCCACCAGGAAGCCGACCACCATCATCACGAACGGCGCCGCTTTGATCGTAAGCGGCACGTTTTCCAAGTCCTCGAGCACGTGATTGTTGGGCCCGACCATCAGCGAGTTGCGGAAGAACTCCGCGGCGCCGTCGCCTTCGAAGATATGAAACGAGAAGCCGGCGGCAATCGAACCGATCGCCAATACGCCTAGCGGAACCAGCATGGTCAGCGGACTTTCGTGCGCAGCCTCATAATGGTGACGGTCGTGGGGCTCGCCGAAGAAAGTCTTGAAGATCAGCCGCCAGGAATAGAACGACGTCAGCGCCGCCGCGGCGACGGTCATGATGAAGCCGTAGCTTGCGATCGTGCCGGAAACGACGTCATCGGCTTCAATGATCGCGTCCTTGGAAAAGTAGCCGGCGGTGCCGGGAAAACCGGTCAGCGCCAGGGTGCCGATCACCATCGTCGCAAACGTGAACGGAATCTTCCGCCACAGCCCGCCCATTTTGCGCATGTCCTGCTCGTGATGCATGGCGACGATCACAGAGCCCGAGCCGAGGAACAGCAGCGCCTTGAAGAAGGCGTGTGTAAACAGATGGAACATACCGATCGAATAGGCGCCGCAGCCCATGGCAACGAACATGTAGCCGAGCTGCGAGCAGGTCGAATAAGCGATGACGCGCTTGATGTCGTTCTGCACCAAGCCGACGGTGGCGGCGAACATCGCGGTCGTCGCGCCAATGAACAGTACAAAATCCTTGGCGTGTGGGGCGAGCTCGAACAGCGGCGACAGCCGCGCCACCATGAACACGCCCGCGGTCACCATGGTGGCGGCGTGGATTAGCGCCGAGACCGGGGTCGGTCCTTCCATGGCGTCAGGGAGCCAGGTGTGCAGCAGAAACTGCGCCGACTTGCCCATCGCGCCGATGAACAACAAAACGCAGATCACGGTGAGCGCGTCGACGTTGAAGCTCAGGAAGTGGAAGCTCTTGCCGACCAGGTCCGGCGCTTGGGCGAACACGGTCTCCAAGTTGATCGAGCCGGTCAGGAGAAACACCGCGAAGATGCCGAGCGAAAAGCCGAAATCGCCGACCCGGTTGACAATAAACGCTTTGATGGCCGCGGCATTCGCCTCCGGCTTGTGGAACCAGAAGCCGATCAGGAGATAGCTGGCGAGCCCGACGCCTTCCCAGCCGAAGAACAATTGCGCGAGATTGTCGGCGGTCACCAGCATCAGCATGGCGAAGGTGAAGAACGACAAGTAGGAGAAGAAGCGCGGCTTGTACGGGTCGTCGGCCATGTAGCCGATCGAATAGAGATGCACGAGGCCGGATACTGTCGTCACCACCAGCAGCATCACGACAGTGAGCGGATCGATGCGCAACGCCCAATCGACCTTCAGATCGCCGGAAGTGATGTAGTTGAAGATAGTGACATGGGCGTCATGCCCGGCGAAGCCGACATCGTAAAAGGCGTAGCAGGACAGCACCCAGGAGATGGCCAGCAGCGTCGTCGTGATCAGCTCCGCGGAGCGTGAGCCGGCGGAAGGCTCGGCGCCGCCATGTTCGTCGTCGGCACCGTGCGCGGTCGCGGCATGGCCGACCTCGGTGTGCGGCGCGCGATGCGCCTCTGACGCCATCGCGACAGCATGTTCGTGCTCCGGCGGCGGCGGATCCTCGCCCGGCAGGCGGTTACGCGCGCCAATCAGCGCAATGGCGCCGGCAATGACGGCGCCAAGGAGCGGCAGGAAAACGATGGCCTCGTACATGCCCGCCTATCCCTTCATCAAATTCACGTCCTCAACCGCGATCGAGCCGCGGTTGCGGTAATAGGCGACGAGGATGGCTAGCCCGATGGCGGCTTCGGCCGCCGCGACCGTCAGCACGATCAGCGCATAGACCTGGCCGACAATGTCGCCGTTGGTGCCGAGGAAGGCGGAGAAGGCGACGAGATTGATGTTCACCGCCAGCAGGATGAGCTCGACCGACATCAGGATGACGATGACGTTCTTGCGGTTGAGGAAGATGCCGAAAATCCCGAGCGTGAACAGGATGGCGGCAACCCAAAGATAGTGTTGGAGCCCGATGATCATGGCAGCCCCTGCCCCGACTTCACTTTGACAATGTCGATTGCGGTCGAGCGTCGACGCCCGACTTGTTCGGCGATCGACTGACGTTTGACGCCCGCCTTGTGCTGCAGCGTCATTACGATGGCGCCGATCATGGCGACCAGCAGGATCATGCCGGCCGCCTCGAAGAAGTAGACGTAACGCGTGTAGAGCACGAGACCGAGCGCCTGCGTGTTAGAGACGTCGCTCGCGATCGGCGCGGTGATCACCTTCGGCACGTCGGGCGCAATGACCCAGCCGACCACGCCGAATATGAGTTCAACCAAGAGGATGATGCCGACCGTGCCGCCGACCGGCAGGTAATTGAGGAAGCCGTGGCGGAACTCGGTGAAATCGACGTCGAGCATCATCACCACGAACAGGAACAGCACCGCGACGGCGCCGACATAGACGACGATCAGGATCATCGCCAGGAACTCGGCGCCGACCAGCACGAACAAACCGGCGGCATTGACGAAGGCCAGGATGAGAAACAGCACCGAATGCACCGGATTGCGCGCCGCGATCACCATGATCGCCGAGGCGATGCACACGCCGGCAAAGAGGTAGAAGAAGATCGCTTGCAGGATCATCGGCGGCGCGTCTCAGCGGTACGGCGCGTCGAGCGCGATGTTCTTGGCGAGGTCGCGTTCCCAGCGATCGCCGTTCGCCAGGAGCCGGTCCTTGTCGTAGTAGAGCTCCTCGCGGGTCTCGGCGGCGAACTCGAAGTTCGGGCCTTCGACAATAGCGTCGACCGGGCAGGCCTCCTGGCACAGTCCGCAATAGATGCACTTCACCATGTCGATGTCGTAGCGCGTGGTGCGGCGGGTGCCGTCATTGCGCCGCGGGCCGGCCTCGATGGTAATCGCCTGCGCCGGGCAGATCGCCTCGCACAGCTTGCAGGCGATGCAACGTTCCTCGCCGTTGGGATAGCGGCGCAGCGCATGCTCGCCGCGAAAGCGCGGCGACAGCGCGCCCTTCTCGAACGGGTAGTTGAGCGTCGCCTTCGGCTTGAAGAAATAGCGCATCGACAGGAAGAAGGCCTGCACGAATTCGGCGAGGAAGATCGAACGGGCTGCTTGATCTAGGCGCATGTCAGCCTCGGATGACGGTGAGGACGCCGGCAACGATCGCGACCATGGCGAGCGAGATCGGCAGGAACACTTTCCAGCCGAGCCGCATCAGCTGGTCGTAGCGGTAGCGCGGCACGAACGCTTTCACCATCGCGAACATGAAGAACACGAAGCTCGCCTTGAGCACGAACCAGATCAGGCCCGGGATCCAGGTGAAAGGCGGCACCGGAAACGGCGGCAGCCAGCCGCCGAGGAACAGGATCGTGGCCATGGCGCACATGGTGGCGATGGCGACGTACTCTCCAAGCATGAACATCATGTACGGCGTCGAGCCGTATTCGACCATGTAGCCGGCGACCAGCTCCGATTCCGCCTCGACCAGATCAAATGGCGGCCGGTTGGTCTCGGCCAGCGCCGAGACGAAGAAGATCACGAACATCGGCAAGAGTGGCAGCCAATACCAGCCGAACAGGCCGAAGCGGCTGTTCTGCGCTTCGACAATGGCCGAGAGATTGAGCGAGCCGACGCACAGCAGCACGGTGATGAAGACGAAGCCGATGGAGACTTCGTAGGACACCATCTGCGCGGCGGAGCGCAGCGCCGCCAGGAACGGATATTTCGAGTTCGACGACCAGCCGGCCATGATCACTCCGTAGACCATCAGCGAGGAGATCGCGAAGATGTAGAGGATGCCGACATTGATGTTGGCGATGACAATGCCCGCGCTGACCGGGATCACCGCCCAGGCGGCGAGCGCCAGCGTGCAGGTGACGAGCGGCGCCAGCAGGAATACGCCCTTGTTGGCGCCGGCGGGAATGACCGGCTCCTTGAGCACGAATTTCAGAAGATCGGCGAACGATTGCAGCAACCCCCACGGGCCGACGACGTTGGGGCCGCGCCTAATCTGCACCGCCGCCCAGATTTTGCGGTCGGCGTAGAGCACATAAGCGATAGCAATCAACAGGATGACCAGCAGCAGCACGCTTTCCGCCGCGATCACGATCAGCGGCCAGATATAGGTCCAGAAAAATTCCGCTATGGTCACGCGCTACTCCGCCGCCGTTTTTGCCGTGCGCCCATGCGCGATCGCCGAACACTCGGCCATCACCGCGGAAGCGCGCGCGATCGGATTGGTGAAGTAGAAATCGGCGATGGTCGAACGGAACGGCGCCTTGTCCGCCGTACCGCCCATCGAGGCAAGCTTGTGCACGTCTGCCGCGTCGCCCGGCGTAATCTGCCCGATCCGCATCACGTGCGGATGGGCCCGGTAGAGCGCCTGCCGCAACGCCGCGAGCGAAGTCATAGGGAAGCTTCTTGCCCAGCACGTCGGAGAGGGCGCGCAGGATGGCCCAATCCTCGCGCGCATCGCCGGGCGGGAAGGAAGCGCGGGTCGCCATCTGCACTCGGCCTTCGGTATTCACATAGGTGGCGGATTTCTCCGGGTATGCGGCGCCCGGCAGCACCACGTCGGCGCGCGCCGCGCCGCGATCGCCGTGTGTGCCGATGTAAATAACGAAGGCCCCCGGGGCGGGGTCGATCTCATCGGCGCCAAGAAGGAAGAGAATATCGAGCGTGCCGGACGCGGCCATCTGCCGCGCCGTCAGGCCGCCGTCGGCCGGCACAAAGCCGAGGTCGAGCGCGCCGACCCGCGAAGCGGCGGTGTGCAGGACGCTATAGCCGTTCCAGCCGTCCTTGACGGCGCCGAGCTCGATCGCTGCTTTTGCGGCAAGCGAAGCGACGGCGGCGCCGTCCGGGCGGGCGAATACTTCAGCGCCGACAATCACCAGCGGGTGCTCAGCCTTGCGCATCACCTCGGCGAAGCTGTGGCGGCCGATATCGGCCAGCGTTTCCGGGCCGGCCCCTAGATAATCGTAGGTGTAGGTGAGCGGTGCCTTCGGACCGATCAGCCCGATCGGAAAACTCTTGGCGATGCGCCAGCGTTTGCGGATGCGAGCGTTGAGCACCGCCGCGTCGCGGCGCGGATTGGCGCCGACCAACAGCAGCGCGTCGGCATGATCGATGCCGGCGATGGTGGAATTGAACAGATAGCTGGCGCGGCCCCATTTCGGATCGAGCACCGCGCCATCCTGCCGGCAATCGAGATTGGCGACGCCGAGCCGGGTCATCAAATCCTTGAGCGCAAAAATCTCTTCGACGGATGCGAGATCGCCGACCAAAGCGCCAACCCGCTTCGGATTGGCGCGCGCCATCTTCGCCGCAATGGCGGCGAACGCCTCGCTCCAGCTCGCCGGCCGCAGCTGGCCGCCGGCGCGCACGTAGGGCTGATCGAGCCGCTGCGTACGCAGGCCGTCGACCACGTGCCGGGTCTTGTCGGAAATCCATTCCTCGTTCACGTCGTCGTTGGTCCGCGGCAGGACGCGCATGACTTCGCGGCCGCGGGTGTCGATGCGGATCGCCGAACCGAGCGCGTCCATCACGTCGATCGACTCGGTCTTGTTGAGCTCCCACGGCCGCGCCGCGAACGCGTACGGTTTCGAGGTCAGCGCGCCGACCGGGCAGAGATCGACGATGTTGCCCTGCAATTCCGACGTCATCGCTTCTTCGAGATAGGTGGTGATCTCCATGTCCTCGCCGCGGCCGATGGCGCCGAGCTCGGGTACGCCGGCGACTTCGGTGGCGAAGCGGACGCAGCGCGTGCATTGGATGCAGCGGTTCATCGAGGTCTTGACCAAAGCGCCGATATATTTGTCCTCGACCGCGCGCTTGTTCTCGCGGTAGCGGCTCTGGTCGACGCCGTAGGCCATGGCCTGGTCCTGCAGATCACATTCGCCGCCCTGGTCGCAAATCGGGCAATCGAGCGGATGATTGATCAGCAGAAACTCCATCACGCCTTCGCGCGCCTTGCGCACCATCGGCGAGCGCGTCGAGATGACCTTCGGCGATTGGTCCTTGTTGGGCGGCAGGTCTTTCACGCCCATTGCGCACGAGGCCTGGGGCTTGGGAATGCCGACGACCTCGATCAAGCACATGCGGCAATTGCCGGCGATCGACAGCCGCTCCTGGTAGCAGAAGCGCGGAATTTCGGCGCCCGCGGTCTCGCACGCCTGCAGCAGCGTGTATTCCGGCGGGACGTCGATCTCGCGACCGTCGACGATGAGCTTGGTCATGCCGCCTGCCCGTCCATCGCGCCGCAGCGCGCCGTCTTCCACAATTGCGCGGCCGGAACGCTGTCCCAGCCGAATGCATAGTCGGAGGGACCGTGCGCGGTCAGATGCGCAAGCCGTTCCTTGGCTTCGTCGAGCGTCGGCAAATGGCCGGCCGGCACCCACCACATGACGAAATGCGGGGTGTCCATGGCGCCGAACCATTCCGGCCGGCGGCCGTAAAAGCGCTTGTGCACCGTCTGCCAGACGAAACGTTCGAGCGCTTCGACGCTTTCCCACACCGACAGATTGACCGCCATGTTGGGATCGTCGAACGGCCGGAAATTAGTGGCGTTGTTGCTGTCGTCCTTGAGCCGCCAGACAAAGCCGTTCGAGCGCTCGGCCAATCCGTTCACCAGATCGAGATTGTTCATAAAGTCCGCCATGCGCGGATCATCGGTCGCATGCCGAAAGCGCCCGATATTGAGCTGTGCGAGATGCCGCGCGTCGTCCATGTGCGCTACTCCGCCGCCACCGACACAGGTTCCCGCACGCCCTCGGCGTCAGCACGGGCAGTGTATTGGTCGATGCGCCGCTCGATCTCCGGGCGGAAGTGCCGCAGCAAGCCCTGCACCGGCCAGGCGGCGCCATCGCCGAAGGCGCAGATGGTGTGGCCCTCGATCTGGGTGGTGACTTCCCACAGCATGTCGATCTCGCGCTTTTGCGCGCGGCCTTCGGCCATGCGGTTGAGCACGCGCCACATCCAGCCCATGCCTTCGCGGCAGGGTGTGCATTGGCCGCAGCTTTCGTGCTTGTAGAAATACGAGATGCGCGCCATCGCGTGCACGATGTCGGCGCTCTTGTCCATGACGATCACCGCGGCGGTGCCAAGCGCCGATTTCTTCTCGCGGCAGCCGTCGAAATCCATCAGCAGCGTGTCGGCCTGATCGGGCCCGGCCGGAATGAGCGGCATCGACGAGCCGCCGGGAATGACGGCCAGCAGGTTGCTCCAGCCGCCGCGCACGCCGCCGGCGTGCTTCTCGATCAATTCGCGCAGCGGAATGCCCATCTGCTCTTCGACATTGCACGGCTTTTCGACGTGGCCGGAAATGCAGAACAACTTGGTGCCGGTGTTGTTCGGCCGGCCGATGCCGGCGAACCAGGCGGCGCCGCGGCGCATGATGTCGGGCACCTGCGCGATCGTCTCGACATTATTGACGGTGGTCGGGCAGCCATAGAGGCCCATATTGGCCGGGAACGGCGGCTTCAGTCGCGGCTGGCCCTTCTTGCCTTCGAGGCTTTCCAGCAGCGCCGTCTCTTCGCCGCAGATGTAAGCGCCGGCGCCGTGATGCACGACGATATCGAAGTCGTAGCCGTGGACGTTGTTCTTGCCGATCAGCTTGGCCTCGTAGGCCTGCTCGACGGCGGCTTCGAGCCGCTCGCGCTCGCGGATGAATTCGCCGCGGATGTAGATGTAGCAATGGTGCACACCCATGGCGCAGCCGGCAATCAGGCAGCCTTCGACCAGGAGATGCGGATCGTGCCGCATGACCTCGCGGTCCTTGCAGGTGCCGGGCTCTGACTCGTCGGCATTGACGACGAGATAGCCGGGCCGGCCATCGGACTGTTTGGGCATGAACGACCATTTCAGTCCGGTCGGGAAGCCGGCGCCGCCGCGGCCGCGCTGGCCCGAGGCTTTCATTTCGTTGACGATAGCGTCGCGGCCTTTTTCCAGGATCGCCTTGGTGCCGTCCCAGGCGCCGCGCGCCCGGGCGCCGTCGAGGCCCCAGCCGTGATGGCCGTAGAGATTTTTGAAGATGCGGTCCTTGTCGGCGAGCATGTGTTGTCCGCGTCTCGTTCTATGCCGGTTTCGAATCAGCTGCGGCGCCGTCGTGCGCCGCGGCGTCGGGCTGACCGGCAGACTTCGCGACGTTGTAGATCGACGGATCGGTCAGCGTATTGGCGCCGCCGACCGGCGCCGAATTCTGCCGGTCGACCTGCGGGCCCGGCTTCGGATTCCGTCCCGCCGCCAGATCGTTGAGAATGCGCGTCAGCGTCTCCAGCGTCAGGTCCTCGTAATAATCGGCATTGATCTGCACCATTGGCGCATTGACGCAGGCGCCGAGGCACTCGACCTCGGTCCAAGAGAAGGTGCCGTCGGCGGTCACTTCGTTCTCGTGGCCGATCATCTTGTGCAGGAGTTTCTTGAGCGCGTCGGCGCCGCGCAGCATGCACGGCGTGGTACCGCAGAACTGCACATGGAAGCGGCCGACCGGCGATAGATTGAACATCGTGTAAAACGTCGCCACTTCGAGCACGCGGATGTTGGCCATGCCGAGCAATTCCGCGGTCGCCTCGATCGCCTTTTGCGGCAGCCAGCCGCCGCATTGTTCCTGCGCGCGCCACAGGATCGGAATCACTGCCGACTGCTGACGGCCCGGCGGATATTTCGCCATCCGCGCCTTCGCCCATTCGAGATTTTCCGGCGTGAAGGCGAAGCTCGGCGGCTGTTTTTCGGCGAGGCGGCGGACGCTCATCGGTCGATCTCGCCGAAGACGACGTCGAGCGAGCCCAGGATCGCCGAGATGTCGGCAAGCATGTGCCCGCGCGACAGAAAATCCATAGCCTGGAGATGCGCGTAGCTCGGCGCGCGGATCTTGCACTTGTAGGGCTTGTTGGAACCGTCAGCGATCAGATAAACGCCGAACTCGCCCTTGGGCGCCTCGACCGCGGCATAGACTTCGCCGGGCGGGACGTGGAAGCCTTCGGTGTAAAGCTTGAAGTGATGAATCAGCGACTCCATCGAACGCTTCATCTGGCTGCGATGCGGGGGCGTGATCTTGTTGTCTTGGACGACGACCGGTCCCTGCCCGTCCGGCGCCCGCAGCTTCGCCACGCACTGTTTCATGATGCGAATGGACTGGCGCATCTCCTCCATGCGGATGCAATAGCGGTCGTAACAGTCACCGTTCTTGCCGACCGGAATATCGAAGTCCATTTCGTCATAGCATTCGTAGGGCTGCGCCTTGCGCAAATCCCATACCGCGCCTGAGCCGCGCACCATGACGCCGGAAAAGCCCCACGCCCAGGCGTCCTCGAGCTTCACCACACCGATATCGACGTTGCGCTGCTTGAAGATACGGTTCTCGGTCAGCAATTCCTCGAGATCGTCGCAGACTTTCAGAAACGGATCGCAGAACGCCTCGATATCGTCGATCAGTTTCGGCGGCAGGTCCTGGTGCACGCCGCCGACGCGGAAATAGGCCGCGTGCATGCGCGAGCCGGACGCGCGCTCGTAGAAGCCCATCAGCTTCTCGCGCTCCTCGAAGCCCCAGAGCGGCGGAGTGAGCGCACCGACATCCAACGCTTGAGTGGTGACATTGAGGAGATGCGACAGCAGCCGGCCGATCTCGCAATAGAGCACGCGGATCAGCTGTCCCCGCCGCGGCACGGCAAGATCAAGCAGCTTCTCCGCCGCCAGACAGAAGGCATGTTCCTGGTTGATCGGTGCGACATAGTCGAGCCGGTCGAAATACGGGATCGCCTGCAAGTAAGTCTTGTGCTCGATCAGCTTTTCAGTGCCGCGATGCAGCAGTCCGATATGCGGATCGACCCGTTCGACGACTTCGCCGTCCAGCTCGAGCACGAGCCGGAGCACGCCGTGGGCCGCCGGATGCTGCGGCCCGAAGTTGATCGTAAAGTTGCGTTCGGTGTTCGCACTCATGCTATTCGCTATTCGCTATTCGCTATTTCAAGTGCACCGACGTGTTGGGCCTTCTCAGCCACCCGCGCATTGAACTTGTCCCAGGCGACCACGAAGCGTTCGTGACGGCCTTCGCCGATCAGGTCGATCTCGTCATGGGCCTTGACGTTGAAGGTGATGCGGCGGTCGACGATTTGTGCGCATTCGGCCTCGACCGTGACGGTCATGCCGACCGGAGTGGCGGCGAGATGGCTGACATCGACATGGACGCCGACGCTGCCCTCCCCGGAATCGAGGTGGGCGCCCAGAAATTCGGTGCAGGCCCGCTCCATCAGCATGATCATGAAGCCGGTGGCGAACACCTTGGGCATGGCGGCGATGATCGGAGAGTCGGGGTAGGTGTAGGGGACGGTGGTGCGCTCGGCCACGGTGTAGACGATACGGTGGGAAAGCCCGGGCTTGAGCGTTGATTTCATGATTTGCCCGCCTTCTCGTCGCCGGGCAGCACATACTCGGTGCCCTCCCAGGGCGACAGGAAATCGAAGTTGCGGAATTCCTGCGTCAGCTGCACCGGCGCGTAGACCACGCGCTTGAGCTCGTCGTCGTAGCGCACTTCGACAAAGCCGGTGAGCGGGAAATCCTTGCGCAGCGGATGACCGTCGAAGCCATAGTCGGTCAATAGCCGCCGCATGTCCGGATGGCCGGTGAACACCACGCCGTAGAGATCGAAAGCCTCGCGCTCGAACCAGTCGACGCCGGGATAGACGCCGATGATCGAGTTGACCGGGACGCCCTCGTCGACCTCGATCTTCACCCGCACGCGCACATTGTGCTTGGGCGACAGCAGGTGATAGACGACGTCGAAGCGGCGCTCGCGGCCCGGCCAATCGACCGCGGTGACGTCGATTATATTCCAGAACAGGCAGCGCGAATCGTCGCGCAGGAAGCGCATGACCGCGACGATGTCGGCAGCCTGCGCCTGCACGTTCAGCTCGTGATGGGCGATGGTGTAACCCTTGACCGAAGCGGGCAGCGCGTCGGCTATGGTCCGGCCGAGGGTGTCGAGAGCTTCATCCATCGTCAGCGTTCGATCGTGGCGGTGCGGCGAATCTTTTTCTGCAGCAGCAGCACGCCGTAGAGCAGCGCTTCGGCGGTCGGCGGGCAGCCCGGCACGTAGATATCGACCGGGACGATGCGGTCGCAGCCGCGGACCACCGCATACGAAAAGTGATAATAGCCGCCGCCGTTGGCGCACGATCCCATCGAGATCACGTAGCGCGGTTCCGGCATCTGGTCGTAGACCTTGCGCAGCGCCGGGGCCATTTTGTTTGTCAAGGTGCCGGCTACGATCATGACGTCCGATTGCCGCGGCGAACCGCGCGGCGCAAAGCCGAAGCGCTCGCCGTCGTAGCGCGGCATCGACATCTGCATCATCTCGACCGCGCAGCAGGCCAGGCCGAAGGTCATCCACATCAGCGAGCCGGTGCGCGCCCAGGCGATCAGATCGTCGGCCGCTGCGACGAGGAATCCCTTGTCCGACAATTCGCTGCGGATATTTGTAAAAAACGGATCATTGACGGCGCCCGGCGCGGCGCTGCGCGCCGGCGGATTCTGGCCCGGCATCACGATCGCGGGTCCGCTCAGTTCCATTCGAGCGCTCCCTTCTTCCACTCATAGATAAAGCCGATCGTCAGCACGGCAAGGAACAGCATCATCGACCAGAAGCCGAACAGGCCGAGCTTGCCGAACGCCACCGCCCACGGGAACAGGAAGCTCACTTCGAGGTCGAAAATGATGAAAAGAATGGCGACCAGATAGAAGCGCACGTCGAACTTCATGCGCGCGTCATCGAAGGCGTTGAAGCCGCACTCGTAGGCCGAGAGCTTTTCCGGATCCGGCTGCTTGTATGCGAGCAGGAAGGCCGACAGCAGAAGCGCAAGCCCGATCCCCGCCGCCACCGCGATAAAGACGACCAGCGGCAGATAGGCGAGGAGCAGATCGTGGAGCGATTGAGTCATCACTGACTGTGTCATCGGCAGCTCCTCTGGTCGGCCGTCGCCCGACAGGCCCTCGTCCCTACCTCAGGAACATGCCTCCCATACGACGATTCCGCGCAAGCCGGGACCGCGCCGATTTGCCCCAAATCTCAATCGGATTCGCGCTGGAAACCTGACTTCGGTCCCTTAGCGCAGTGCACAAAACGGCGCAAGCCAGCCTGTGCGCATGGTCGCGATAGCCACCGCGGCGCGGCACCTCGCTGTGGAGAATGCGAGCTGCCTCCGGCCGGTCGCGCGCTTGCAAATGCCGGCCAAGCGGCTGCAAGCGTGAAACGAACGTGTGGACAAAAAAGTTCGGAGCGGGATGCGTCCGGCGAACCAAGAGACGCTGTCAGGCGGCGTTGAACACCGGACCGAGCGGAGCGATGCGCTAAGATATTGATTTTACTGGCGGGAGCGACGGGACTCGAACCCGCGACCTTCGGCGTGACAGGCCGACGCTCTAACCAACTGAGCTACGCCCCCGCGGGCGCCGACGGCAATTAAGGCTCGGCTTGTCTCAAGTCAAGGATTCCGGCCCAAATTCGGCCTTTTCCGCTTGTTTTTAGGCGTCGTTGGGCGCATCCAGATTACGTCGGAGGCGCGAAAACATCGGTGGAATTGGCAAAACAAGCGTGGTCAGTCGAAGCCGAATTGTCTAACGCATCGATGTGACGGGCACTTATCAGCCGTCACAGCCTGATCGAGGAGGGTCTAAAATGGCAACCAAACCAGCCACAACCGTTACATTGAAGCATCTCGCGGCGAGCCTTGCGGAGGACAACGAACTCACGAAAAAGCAGGCAGAAGCCATCCTTGGCGGTCTGGTCGGCCAGATCGTCAAACATCTGAAAAAGGGCGAGCGCATCCGCATCGGCGGCCTCGGCATTTTGCAAGTCCGCAAACGCGCCGCGCGCATGGGCCGCAATCCGGCCACCGGCCAACCGATCCAAATCAAGGCGAGCAAGAAAGTCGCGTTCCGCGCCGCCAAGGAATTGAAAGAAGCCATCTGATCGAATGACGGAGAGCGGAGGACTGATGACGGAAGGCTCGACCTTCCGTCCTCTGTCGTCTGTCTTCCGTCCTCCAAGCCACCAGCCTTGGCGGCTTTTCGCTCGCGAAGGCTGGTGGGCGGTGACGGACTCGAACCGCCGACATTCTGCGTGTAAAGCAGACGCTCTACCAACTGAGCTAACCGCCCTGCGGCGTGGTTTATCTCCGCACAATGCCGGCGCGCAAGGGCGGAACCCGATGCCCGATTGCAACACCGCATACGAAAGTCGCGGTCAGCTTCGGCGCGAGCGTGACGCGCTGCGAGCGACTATGACATAGTTGCTGCAGTGGGCTTTGCGCCTGAGGGGAGAATCATGATTCGTACGTTCGTCCTGACGACCGCGCTGCTGCTGACAGCAACCGCAATGGCGCCGGCCCAGACGATTCCAAAACAGCCGCCGCCGGTGTCCGGCGGTCTGATCGGTCAGGGCGACGCCAAGGAGCGCGCGGCCTGCCATCCCGACGTGGTGCGGTTCTGCAAGGAATTGATCAAGGACGACGCCAACGCCGACGTATTCGGTATTCTCAGCTGCCTGCAAACCAACCGGCACAGGATCAGCAAGGCCTGCAACGAAGTGCTGGCCAGTCACGGGCAGTGAGCAAAGTCGCGGCGAAGCGCCCCGCGTTCGCCGCGTTCACTTACACACTCTGTCTCGAACTCACTCGGCGGACTGCGCGGCGAGGGCCTCTTCGGCGGCTTCGCAGCCGTAGCCGGCGGCGCTGACATGGGCGACGTGGTCGGCCAAGCGCAGCCATGATTGCGCGAGCGTGATCCACAGCGCCTTGTCTTTGGCATCCTCTGCCGCGTGCGCCATCGCCACGCATTCTTCGGCGCACCTTCGATGGTCCCGATCGCTCCCCATTTTTGGATACTCCCCGACTGACACTGCGCCGCCCAGGCCGCTGACACCCTTAGCGATTATGACCCACGAAGTGCGGCGGAGAATCGATCATCCAGTGGCCGAATGCGGGCTTGCCGCGGGTCAATCGCGGCGGCGCATCTGCCGTCGGCTTGCGATGTCTTGCCGACGAGACAAGGTTAAAAGTCAGTTGAAAACACCAGACGGCGACATGCACCAGGCTCTTAGCTGCACTGCAGCAAAATCCATGGTGCAGCGCACAGTGGAACCTATATTCGCACGTGATTCCGGCGGTTTCGCCGGGGACCGCCGGGGAAAGGAACCACAAGACCATGCTTACTTCGATTACCCGCCTTTATCAGGCCTGGAAGCGACACGAAGCGGTCCGGCGCGAACTCTCGCACCTGACTGACCGTGAACTTGCCGATATCGGCATCACCCGCTCGGATATCGACCGGATCGCGTCCGAGGAAGCCCTTAGCTAAGTGCCGGGCGCAAACCTCACAAAATGGCGCCCGCCGATTCGCGGGCGCTATTTTTTTTGCCAGGCGCACGCGGTAGTGCAACAGCCGCTCACCGCTTGAACAGCCCCATGAGTTCCGCCTTTGCCAGCGTATTGAAATGCAGATTGAAGCCGATGACCGCCGCCGACGTGTCGGCCTTGACGTCGAGCTTGTCGGCCTTCACGGCAAACACCGTGAATAGATAGCGGTGCGGATGATCGCCCTCGGGCGGGCACGGACCGCCATAGCCCGGCGCGCCGAAATCGGTGCGCGTCTGCAATGCACCCGCGGGCAGCTTGCCGTTCGCGCTGCCGGCCCCCTCGGGGAGCTCGCTCACATTCGCCGGAATATTCACCACCAGCCAATGCCAGAAGCCGGAGCCGGTCGGCGCGTCGGGATCATAGCAGGTGACGGCGAAGCTTTTCGTGCCCTCCGGCGCGCCCGACCAGCGAAGATGCGGCGACTTGTTGCCGCCAGCGCAGCCAAAGCCGAAATCGGCCGACAGGATGTAGTCGCTGCGCAAATAGTCGCCGTCCTTGAAACTGTTGCTCGTCACCGTAAAAGCCATGTGCCGTCTCCTCTCGCCGCCGGCGATCGCTCGGGCGATCGTTCTTCAACGCAATTGCGGGAATGCGCAACGCGCTCAGCATAGTTGGGTGCCGTGGCTGGCGAAAGACGCGACGCGCGCGACGTGGCCGCGCACCGTGGTGCGTGCTAACGAGAACGCCATGGCCGTTTTCGCCCTCACCGAAGCGGCGCCGCTCCTGCCGGCGCGCGGCGCGCTGATCGGTCTCGATCTTGGCACCAAGACTATCGGCGTTGCCGCCAGTGATCCGGACCGGCGGCTTGCCACGCCGGTCGAGACCATTTCGCGCAAACGCTTTGGCGACGACGCCAAGCATCTGTTCAAGTTTGCGGCGGAGCGGCGCGCGGTCGGCTTTGTGCTCGGGTTGCCGATCAACATGGACGGCAGTGAAGGTCCCCGCGCGCAGGCAACGCGCGCCTTCGCCCGCAATCTGGCCAAGCTGACCGAGTTGCCGATCGCCTTGTGGGATGAGCGGCTGTCGACCGCCGCGGTCGAGCGCGCGCTGATCGATGCCGATGTCAGCCGCAGCAAGCGCAAGGCGGTGATCGATCAGCACGCGGCGGCCTACATTCTGCAGGGCGCGCTGGATCGGCTGGCGCGTTAGTACCCTCCCCTTACGGGGAGTATTTACTGTTCCGGCAGCGAACGTTCCAGCAAGGTCTCCGCGGTTCGCGGCTCGATACCGTCGGCGCCGTAGAGCGCGGCGTGCTGCTGCAAGACCCGGGTGCGCACGAATGCCTCGGTGACAGCGGGCGGCGCGGTGGCTGCGAGCGCCGCCGCGGCGGCGAGCGTCGCCAGCTTGCCGACCGTGATCCGCGCCTTGGCTTCGCTCTCGAAATCATTCATTGGCGCCAAGATGTCCAGTTCCTCGCCGATGAGCGGAGAGGCCTGACGTGCGAGCTCGCCGAAGAACTCGGCGGCTTCCGGGTCGCGCCGCAGTGCGCGCAGAACGTCGAGGCACATGACGTTGCCCGAGCCCTCCCAGATGGCATTGACCGGCGCCTCGCGATAAAGCCGCGGCAACACGCTTTCCTCGACATAGCCGTTGCCGCCGAGGCACTCCATCGCTTCATAGATGAAGCTCGGCGCGGTCTTGCAGATCCAGTATTTCGCCGCTGGCGTGACCAGCCGCGCGTAGGCCGCCTCTCGCGGATCGGTCGGGGCCTGGTCGAAGGCGCGCGACAGCCGCATGACCAACGCCACTGCGCCTTCCACTTCCAGCGCCAGATCGGACAGTACCGCGCGCATCATCGGCTGATCGTAGAGATGCCGCTGAAACACTGAGCGGTAGCGGCAGTGATGCACCGCCTGCGCCAGCGCCATGCGCATGAAGCCGGCCGAAGCCAACGCGCAATCGAGCCGCGTCAGCTGCACCATCTGGATGATGGTGCGCACGCCCGCGCCCTCGTCGCCGACCCGTAGCGCGTAGGCGCCGGCGAACTCGACTTCGCTCGAGGCATTGGAGCGGTTGCCGAGCTTATCCTTGAGCCGCTCCAGGCGGAGCGCATTGACCGAGCCATCGGGGCGAAAGCGCGGCACGAAGAAGCAGGTGAGCCCGCCTTGCGCCTGCGCCAGCACCAGGAAGGCGTCGCACATCGGCGCCGACAGGAACCATTTGTGGCCGTCGATGGCGTAGAAGTCGCCGCTCGGCGTCGCGGTGGTGATGTTGGCGCGCACGTCGGTGCCGCCCTGCTTTTCCGTCATGCCCATGCCGAGCGTGATGCCCGGCTTTTCCCACCACGACCGGAACACCGGGTCGTAGCTTCGGGTGACCACCTTGGCCGCCACGTTCGCCAGCAGCGCCGGATCAGGCGCGAGCGCCGCCAGCGCGGCGCGGGTCATGGTGATCGGGCACAAGTGTCCGCTTTCGATCTGCGCCGCCATGTAATAGCGGGCCGAGCGCGCCACTTCCGCTGGTGGCGCCGCGCGCGCGCCAGAGGGCGTCCAGGTCGAGCAATGCAGACCCGCGGCGACGCTCGCGCGCATCAAATCGTGATAGGCCGGATGGAATTCGACGACGTCGCGGCGGAAGCCCTTCGGGTCGAAGGTGTAGAGCTTCGGTGTGTTTTCGTTGGCGCGGCGGGCGAGCGCGAACATCTCCGCCGTGCCCCATTGCTGTCCGAAATCGGCGAGCGCGGCCACCTCGCCGCCAGCACCGTTCGCCCGCATCGCCTCCTGCAGCGGCACATCACTCGAAAACAAATCAATATTTTCGTAAGGCGGCGACTGGTTGAAGACGTCAGGCGTATCGAAGCGCGGCAGAGTGTTCATGGCGGCCGACTCCCGGGCTAACCGCATCGTAGCACGATCCGTTCATGGGATTTCGCGCCATGGCGTGGTTGATATTCCCCTCAGGTTGTCACGGCAGGGTTGCCCGAATGCTCGGATTGGGCCTATAGCAACGCTTTGATGACGAAAGCCCAGCCGCTTACGCGCCACATCGTCTCGATCAACGATCTGACTAACAAGGAGATCGAAACGATCTTCCAGGTCGCGGCGGGGTTTTTGAAGGAACTCGCCGACAACCATATCCCCTACCGGATCGGGCGCGGCACCTCCGTCGCCTCGAAATTCATCCTGGCGAGCCTGTTCTACGAACCGTCCACCCGCACCCGGCTATCGTTCGAAAGCGCCATGCTGCGGCTCGGCGGCGCGAACATCACCAGCGCCGATCCCGCGGTTAGCTCTGCCGCCAAGGGCGAGAGCCTTGCCGACACGATTCGCGTGATCGGCAATTACGCCGACATCATCGTCATCCGCCACCCGCGCGACGGCGCCGCGCGGCTGGCGGCCGAATATTCGCAAATCCCGGTGATCAATGGCGGCGACGGCAGCCACGAGCATCCGACTCAGACTTTGTGCGATCTGTTTACGCTGCGCTCGAAGAACAAAGGCCTCAGGAATATGAAGATCGCCATCTCCGGCGACCTCAAGGGCAGCCGCACCATCCACTCGTTCGTTTATGCGCTGGCCCGCTTCGGCGCGACCATCGATCCCCTCCCCGCGCCCGGCATGGAATTACCGCCGCATGTCGACCGCAGGCTGCGCGAGGAATTTCATAGCCGCATGGTCTCCAAAGCGCCCGACCAGGCCGACGGCTCGATCGATGCGCTCTATGTCACCGCCGATCAGCCGCACCAGCTCTCGCTCTATGCCGAGCCCGAAGAAGTCGATTACGGGCTCATCCTGCAGAAGAAGATCGACGCCGTGTATGTCACGCGCTTTCAGAAGGAGCGCTGGACCGAGAAAGAGCGGTCGTATCCGAAGATCGACGCCAAATTTCTCGGCGAAGCCAAATACTCGCAGGCGAGCGTCATGCACCCCCTGCCGCGGGTCAACGAGCTAGATGCCGCGCTCGACAGCGACCGGCGCGCCATCTACTTCCGCCAAGCCGCCTACGGCGTGCCGGTGCGCATGGCGCTGATCTCGCTGCTGTTGCATCTGCACAAGAACAAGTCGCTGCACAAATTCGCCGGCGGCTTCGCTAAGCCCGACCATCGGCTGCACGTGCAGCCGATCGGCTCGGGCATCGAATGCGTCAATCCCAACTGCATCACCCGGGACCCGGCCGAGCGCCAATACGCCGCCAACAAATTTTATGTCGTGGAAGGAAGCGCGCCGCAGCAATGGCGGCTGCGCTGCATTTATTGCGAGACCGATATCGAGGCGGAGGCGGCCTCGCGTTTTGTCGTCAGCGACACAACGCGAAAGACCTATTCGCAGGGGTTAAGCACGCTGGTGCGGACACCGGCGGAAAAGTGGAAGCACCTCATTATCCATAGCAGCGAAGCCCAAGCCGAAGCGGCGGGTTTTGCACCCCGCCAAGGCAGCAAGAAAACCCACGTCGGTTAGAAACGGGGCCTCGCATCCAGGAGTTCGGCAGGCGGCGATCTTCAATCCGATGATCGGCGTGAAATCTCGTCGCAATTCTCGGTATCGGATTTCCGCCGATATGCGAGGTGTTCAAGACTCCCATCCGCTACTAATGTGATATTGAAGGGCCTGTGCTCAGTTGATTTGAAAGGACCATGCGATGAACCGATGCGCTCAAATTGGTCGCTTCCTTCTGGCAATTGCTTTGACCCTTGTGTTCGTTGATTTAGCGCAAGCGAGACGGATGATCCCTGATGACAACCTGGCATACCCGGTCTTGATCATTCTGCAAAATAAAGCAGGAACGACGCTTGCCTTTGGCTCGGGTTTCTATTTTGGCACTGCCAACGCTGAGTATTTGGTGACGGCAAAGCATGTCATTGCGGCGGGGCTGCCCGACGAAAAAACCCATCAAGCCGAAGTTCCGGATTTGGTTCTTCGACTCGTGTCCTACTCGAAGGACCTGCCGACGCCGCAACGGATTTTGCTGAGCGTGGATTTCAAAATGCTGCTCGATAAAGGCGACGTTAAATGGCACAAGACGCGAGACGTCGCCGCTGTCAAGCTTGGGACTCTGAAGGAAGCGCCGGACCATTCGCTGATGACGTTCTTCTCGACGGGGGTCACGAAAGTTGAATTTGCAGAGAGCGGTCTGGTCAGTGCCGGGATGGCTGCAGTCCGAAAGTTTGACGACGTTCTCGTCGGCAACGACGCGATTTTGTACGGATACCCGGTATCGCTCGGCCTTCCTGATTCGCAACAATTCGATCCGCTTCGACCGCTGCTGCGAAGGGCTTTCATAGCCGGAAAGGACGCGCAGAAACGTTCTTTGATCATCGACGGCCCGGTCTACAGGGGCAACAGCGGAGGGCCGGTGTTTGAAATCGAGCCGGTGGGTGCTGACGTACATTTTCATCTGATCGGCATCATGGTCGAGTTTATTCCGCTGACCGAGAAAGGGCCGGATTTTATGATGCTGCTCAACTCCGGTTACTCGGTCGCCGAACCGATGGATTTTGTGCTCGAGCTTATCCAATAGATACGTGGTTTAATCTTCCGCCATGGTTGAGGCGCTGCCGTACTACGCCGCGGCTTTTGTCTTCGGTTATCTTTGCGGCTCGATTCCGTTCGGCATCTTACTGACGCGGCTCGCCGGCGGGCCGGATTTGCGCAGCATCGGCTCCGGCAATATCGGCGCCACCAACGTGCTCCGCACCGGCCGGCGCGGCTTAGCGGCGGCGACGCTGATCGGCGACATGCTCAAGGGCACAATTGCCGTCCTCGTTACGCGCCGCCTGCTCGGTCACGACTTTGCGCTGGCGGCGGCGGTCGGCGCGTTCCTCGGCCATCTGTTTCCAGTGTGGCTGCGCTTTCGCGGCGGCAAGGGAGTGGCAACCTATATCGGCGTTCTTCTCGGCATCGCCTGGCCTGCCGCCATCGCGTTTTGCGCCCTCTGGCTCGCGGTCGCGGCGGTCAGCCGCTACTCGTCGCTGGCGGCCTTGATCGCCAGCGCGGTGACGCCGGTTTTCCTGTGGTGGCGCGGCGACACCACCGAGGCGCTGGTATTCTTAGTGCTGTCGGCAGTGCTGTGGGTCATGCACCGCGGCAATATCGGCCGGCTGCTGAGCGGCACCGAAGGCAAAATCGGCGCGCGGTCGCCGAGCGCCCGCAAGTCGTGACCTCACGAGGCCGAGCTACTTCGAGCAAGTACCGTCGGTGTGGCAATATTCGCCGGCGTGGCAGAAATGCCAATGGCGCGAATTGGCCGCATGGCACTCGCAGGTCTTGGCGCTAACCAAGCCTTCCGGGCAATGCGGAAACCGTTTGAACTTGATGGCGGCAAGCGCGTCTTGCGCCAGCACGCATGTGAACACGCACGACAAAACGATGATCGACTTTTTCATATTTCCCCCGCCACTTGAAAACCCCCCGTTGGTTTAAGCCGCACTCATCGTATCCGAAACCGCAGCACTTTGCGTACGTGCCGGCGCGCGCTGCGGTGCGCCATGGGTATGCGGGATCTTGTCGGCAAACGCCTCGACCAGCTTGTCGGGATCGTTGGCGCCGGCGTGCAAGCGCAGCGCCTCGTCGATACAGCTTGGCGACGCTGGATCTTTCTTAATTCGCTCCAGCGTGCGGTAGTAGCGCAAGTACAGCGTCAGCCACCGCACGCACGCCCTGCTGAAATCAAACAAGCGCCAGGGATAGAACGCCAGCGGATTGACAATCGGCATCCCGTACCGGCGCTGCGTGCGCACCTTGCGGCGCACAAAACCAAATTGCAGCGGATGCACGCCCTCGATCCGCACCGAGCCGGAGAAGATCGTCAAAAGGTTGAGCAACTTGCTGCGGTTGAGCTTGGTGGCGACAGCACGCCGCATGATCGTCTCGACATGCTCGTCGCTGTAATATTGTTTCCAGGCATCCTGATAGACTTTGGCCCACGCCGCTTTCGACATCCGCGGATGGTCGGTGCAGGCATGCTCGAGGTCGTACTTGTTCATGTCGGGGTCCATCGGCACCCCGCGGGCATGAAGTCTCTGGTGGTCCTCCGACCCCGGCAGCGGCGTGAGGCAGAAGAATTCCAGAATGTCGACCGGCAATTCCTTCTTGATGATGTCGATATCGTGGGCAATCGATTCCGGCGTATCGGTCGGAAAGCCGAGGATATAGCCGGCATAGGTGATGACGCGGGCGCGCCGCCAGGCCAGCAGCATTTCGCGGTATTCCCAGATCTTGTTCTGCCGCTTCTTGGTGCCCATCAGCGACTCCGGATTGATGTTTTCCAAGCCGATGAACACGAAGGCGCAGCCGGCCCGCGCCGACTTCTCGACGAAATGCGGGATGCGGTGGCAGAGCGTGTCGACCTGCAGGATCAGCTTGATCTGGAAGTGCTCGCGCTCGCGCAATTCGATCAGGCGGTCGAGGATCGGTTCCCAATTACGGTTACGGGCGAAATTGTCGTCGGTGATGAAAAACCGCGTGATGCCTTGCGCGGCATTGGCACGGACGATGGCTTCAACATCGTCGGCGGTGCGATAACGCGATTTGCGGCCCTGGACATTGATGATGGTGCAGAAGCTGCACTGAAACGGACAGCCGCGGCCGGCATCGAAGCTGGAATATTGCGTCGCCACCAGCCTCACGAGATTGCGCGGCAGGATCGGAGCGATCGCGCCCGCCATCTCGGGCATATCATTCATGAAATTGTAGATCGGCTTCGCCGTTCCGGCGGCGATATCGCGCAGAATATCGGACATGCGGCCTTCGGCTTCGCCGGCGAAGACGTGGATTCCAAGGTCCAAAGCTTCCTGGATATCCGCTGGTAGTGTCGGCAGCATCGCCAGGCAGCCGCTGGCATGAAAGCCGCCGACCACGACCGGTATGCCCAGCGCCCGGAACTGCCGGCCGAGATCGAGCGCCCGCGGAAACTGGTTGGATTGCACGCCGACCAGACCGACCACGCCGCCGCCGGCAGCACGGATACGCTTGACAACGGCGCGGACGTTGACGGTGGTGTTGCACTCGTCGTACGCCTCGATCTGGATATCGACGTCGGCGCCAAGCACGCGGTGGCGCGCGCACTCCGCCACCAGCCCGTAGACGCTGGCCAGGCTGTTTGACGGTATGTACGAGCGCCGCCACTGAATGACATAGCCGTCGGCGTCATAGTGTGACGGCTTGATCAGCGCGACTCTGAAAGCGCGCGTCCCCACGGCAACCCCTCAACGCCGATACGATGCGGATTAGCCTCGCCACAAATTGTGCAGGCTCGCCTGCCATTTTGCAACTGAGGTTTTCCATCTTCCCCCTATTACCACCTTTTGTGAGCTATGATTGCGGTTCCACGTTTGCGGCGGGCGGGCCAAGTGAGCGACCGAAAGGACAAAAAGGACAACGTCCGCCTGACCGACGAGCGGCGGATCGGGGTCCGCGCACCTTCCGCTCGCTGATCAATCACTTCGGCGGCGCCCGCGCGGCGCTTGAGGCCTTGCCGTCGCTGGCGCGGCGGGGTGGCGCCAGTGCCGATGTCCAGATTTGCTCGCGCGACGACGCTGAGCGTGAGATCGCCCGCGGGCAAAAGCTCGGCGTCTCTTTCGTGGGATTGGGCGAGCCCGATTATCCGCTGCGGCTGCAAATGATCGACGACGCGCCGCCGCTCCTGGCGCTGCGCGGGAACCTGGCAGCGTTCGCCATGCCGATGGTGGCGGTGGTCGGCTCGCGCAACGCCTCGGGCGCCGGGCTGAAATTCACCCAGACGATTGCGCGCGAACTCGGCGACGCCGGCTTCGCCGTCGTCTCCGGGCTCGCCCGCGGCATCGATGCCGCCGCGCATCGCGCGAGCCTCGGCACCGGAACGATTGCTGTTCTCGCCGGCGGCCAGGACTGCGTCTATCCGCCTGAGCACGAGAGTCTTCTTGACGCCATCCTGCCGGCCGGCGCCGCGCTTTCGGAAATGCCGCTCGGTTACGAGCCGCGCGGCCGCGATTTTCCCCGCCGCAACCGGCTGATCTCCGGCCTGTCGCTCGGCGTCGTCATTGTCGAGGCCGCTAAACGCTCCGGCTCGTTGATCACCGCGCGGTTTGCGCTCGAACAGGGTCGTGAAGTGTTCGCCGTTCCTGGCTCGCCGCTGGACCCGCGGGCCGAAGGAACCAACGGCCTGATCAAACAAGGCGCGACGCCGGTGACCGAGACCGCGGACGTTATCGTTGTGCTGGAGCCGATCATGGAGCGGAAGGAATTTTTCGTCCGCGAACCAGAACCGGGCGAAGGCGATGCGGCCGGTTCCGACCCGGCGACCGATGAGCGTTCGCGCATCGTCGCGCTGCTCGGCCCGGCACCGGTATCGATCGACGATCTGGTGCGCTTGTCGAATTCAAAGCCCGCCATCGTGCGGATGGTGCTGCTCGAGCTTGAAATCGCCGGCCGGCTCGAGCGCCACGGCGGCGGCCTGGTGTCGCTGCTTTAGCAGCGGAAAGGATCATTCCACCGGCACGGACTTCAGCTCGTGCCGGCGGACGATCTCCTGCATGGCGGCCTTGATGCTTTGTTGTTCGGCAGGGCCGAGATGTCCGAAATACTCGGCGTCGTTCTCGTCCGCCAGTGCGGCGAGCTTCGGCACCATCGCGCGCCCCTTGGCGGTGAGCGACAACGCCTGGTAACGGCGATCCTCATTGCTCGTCGTGCGCCGCGCAAGCTCCTTTGCCTCCAGTCGATCGACCAGCTTGGAGATAGCGCCGCGCGTCATGTCGATTTTGCCGGCGAGCTCGCTCGGCACCATCGAGTCGCGTTCGTAAAGTTCGCGCAGCACTACCCATTCGGCGACGCTGACGCCGCGGCTCGCGAGCTTGACACTGAACGCATGCGACACCTGATTGGAGACGAAGCGCAGCCAGTAGCCCAGATGCGCTTCGAGCGGGCTGACCTCTGGCGATTTTGCGCTCACGCCGCCTTCTCGCGCTTAGCGCCCGGAAACCATTCCACATGAGCATCGCCGCTTCGGCCGTAGTAAACGGCTCTGCGCCCCACCAACGAGACGTGGTAGCCGACGCAGCCGGCTTCCGCGACGTGCCTGCAGAAGGTCCGGTATTGAATACGACCCGCCTGGATCGCCCGCACCGCGGCGTCCACACCGGCGGCCGAAAATTCGGCGGCCGGCACGATGCCGACTGCGTCGCCGGCCACCAACTCGGATTCACCGTTGGGCAGGTAGTATATCTTCTCGCCGCGGATCAGATCGCAGTGATAGCGCTCGACGCCGGCCTGCATCAGCTTCACGACTACTTCGCCGAAGGTCACCCGCTCCTCGTCCGAGGCTCGCGTCGCTTCGACCATGATATCTCTAACTAGGGCATCCATGTTCCGCTCTCCGTTCGGTTTCAGCCGCAACAACGCCAACTGTTTCCGTGGAAACTAATATGGCGCACGATAGTTTCCGTGTCAACTGTTGGCTCGGGAAAATTTAGCTCGGCGGAGACGGCCCTATTGCCGCGGCGGCAACAGGCCCAGCCGCCCGCCGATCATGCGATCGACTACGCGCTTGGGCAGCGTACGCAGCATGAAGTCCAAGAGCGGCTGCGGCGAAACGGCGTAGCGCACTTTCGGCCTAGCGGCGGTCAGCGCCAACATGACGGCACGTCCGATCCGCTCCGGCGGCAGGCCGCGTTTGGCCTCGGCCCGCGCAAGCTCGCGCAAGCGTTCAAGCGGCGCGCCGAACGGTGTACTAAGATAAGGCGTGATGTCGACTTCTTCGCCCTTCGCCCAAATCGCCGTCGCCACGGCGCCGGGCCCGATGATAATGACGTCGATGCCGAACGGGAGGAGCTCGCGGCGGAGGCTTTCCGACAGACCTTCGACCGCGAATTTCGACGCATTATAGGGCGCCCCAAAGGGTAAGGCGACGCGACCGCCGACTGAACTGATATTAACGATGCGGCCCGGCGGACCTTTAAGTTGCGGATCGGTGCCGAGCAGCGGAGCGAATGCCTTGGTCGTTATCACCATGCCAACGAGATTGATCTCGATCTGATGACGAAACTGCGCGACCGGTAGCTCGATAAGCGGACCGAAGACAGCGACGCCGGCATTGTTGACCAAGCCGGCAAGCTTTTCGCCGCCGAGCTCGGCCCGCACTTGCGCGGCGGCGGCCTTTACCGCGGCCTCATCGGTGACGTCGAACAGCAGAGGCACGAAGGCGTCGCCGAATTCCGCCGACAAGCGCTCGGCATCGGCGGTCTTGCGCACGCTGCCGAATACGCGGAAACCGTGCGCAATCAAAATTTTCGCGGTGCCCCAGCCGATGCCGGTGGACGTTCCCGTGACGACAACGCTACGCATCTTTGAGCCTCCTAGGGCGCGGACGCATTGACCGGCGCGCGCACAATCCGCATTGGTGATCCGGATCATTAATATAATGCGGGGCCGTTTCAGCGCGATGATGATATGGCGGCGCCTTGTGCTCGCTCTCCTCTTGGTGCTCGCGAGCGCGGCCGCTCACGGCCAGAGCGGCGATGCCTTCGCGGCGTTTCTTGAGGCGCTCTGGCCCGACGCGGCCCGGAAAGGCATCACGCGGGCGACCTTCGATACGGCTTTCGCCGGCGTGACGGCGGATCCGGCCGTGCTTGCGGCCATGCACCGCGAGCCGGAATACGGCAAGCCGTTCGGCGCTTATGTGGCGAGCCTCGCCTCGCCGGCGCGGATCGCGACGGGTTTGCGCAAATCGGCGCAATGGGCCGTGACGCTGCGCGCCGTGGAGCAGAAATTCGGCATCGACCAGAGCATCCTGGTCAGCATTTGGGGGATCGAATCGTCGTTCGGCGATGGCGAACAGAAATGGGATGTGTTCCGCTCGATCGCGACACTTGCCCAAGCCGGCTTTCAGCAGCCGCTGTTCCGCGACGAACTGTTCAGCGCGCTGAAGATTTTGCAGAACGGCCACATCACGCGGCGCGAATTCGTCGGCTCCTGGGCCGGCGCAATGGGCCAGCCGCAATTTCTGCCGTCGAGCTATCTGAAATACGCGGTCGATTTCGACGGCGACGGCAAGGCTGACATTTGGCGAAGCGTACCGGACGTGCTGGCCTCGATCGCCAATTATCTGCAGAAATCCGGCTGGGAGCCGCATCTACCGTGGGGCTTCGAGGTGGTCGTACCGCAAGGCTTCGATTACCGCGTCAGCCGCGGCACGTTTGCCGAATGGTCGGCGCGCGGCGTTCTCCGCGCCGACGGCGGCCCCCTCCCCGCCGCCGGCAGCGCGATCCTGTTCTTTCCGAGCGGCGCCGCCGGGCCCGCCTTTCTCGTCACCGACAATTTCGTCGTGCTCAAGCGTTTCAATAATTCGGACGCCTATGCGCTGGCGGTCGCTGCGCTCGCCGACCGGCTGCACGGTTTGCCCACCTTTCGCACCGCCTGGCCGGCCGGCGACTTCCAGCCATCGCGCAACCAGCGCATCGCGTTGCAACACCAGCTCGCCGTGCTCGGCTACAAGGTTGCCGATTTCGATGGCCACTTCGACTTCGAGCTGCGCGACGCGATACGAGACCTGCAGGTGCGCTTCGGCTTGGTTCCCGACGGCTATCCAAGCCGCGCTTTCCTCGACCGCTTGGGCGTACGGGTTCCCTGACTGGACCTGGGCCGGTCGGAATCGAGGCCTGCACGGCCGACAGGCTGCAGCATTCGCCGTCTGCAATCAAGAGATGCAGACACCGGATGCCCCAAATTAAATCTTGGCGGCGTTAATTCGCCGCGTTTGACGGCATTTTCGGGTCTTCGGTGGCTTTCGACCGGCCGCTAACGATTTGACAGGCAGGGCTGCATTACCCATGTTCCCGGCGGCCGCTAGGCGTCGAGACAGCGTTGAGACCCCAGAAAAGGCCGACAAATCATTGGGTTAATATGAATTTGGTAGTAGTGGAATTGCCCGCCAAGGCGAAGACGATCAATAAGTACCTTGGGCGCGGCTACGAGGTTTTGGCGTCTTTCGGGCACGTGCGCGACCTCCCCGCCAAGAGCGGTTCGGTCGATCCCGAGAACGACTTCCGTATGATCTGGGAGGTCGACCCCAAGGCGCAGAAGCGGCTCAACGACATCGCGGAAGCAGCCAAGGGCGCCGACAAGCTCATTCTGGCGACCGACCCCGACCGCGAAGGCGAGGCGATCTCCTGGCACGTTCTCGAAGTGCTCAAGCAAAAAAAGGCGCTCAACGGCCAGCCGATCGAGCGGGTGGTGTTCAATGCCATCACCAAGCAGGCGGTGACGGAGGCGATGAACCATCCGCGCCGCATCGACCAAGCTTTGGTCGACGCCTATCTGGCGCGGCGGGCGCTTGATTACCTGGTCGGTTTCACGCTGTCGCCGGTGCTGTGGCGCAAGCTTCCCGGTGCGCGCTCGGCAGGCCGCGTGCAATCGGTGGCGCTGCGGCTCGTCGCCGACCGCGAGCTCGAAATCGAAAAATTCATCCGCAAGGAATATTGGTCGCTGATCGCGACCTTGGCGACGCCGCGCAGCGAGACGTTCGACGCGCGGCTCGTCGGCGCCGACGGCAAGAAGCTGCAAAAGCTCGACATCGGCTCCGGCGCGGAAGCCGAGACATTCAAACAGGCGCTGGAGACCGCAACCTTCGCCGTCGCCAATGTCGAAGCCAAGCCGGTCAAGCGGCATCCGCAGCCGCCCTTCACCACCTCGACGCTGCAGCAGGAAGCAAGCCGCAAACTCGGCTTTGCGCCCGCCCACACCATGCGGGTGGCGCAACGTCTCTATGAAGGCGTCGATATCGACGGCGAGACCGTCGGCCTCATTACTTATATGCGTACCGACGGCGTGCAGATCGACGGCGAAGCGATCAGCGCGGTACGCCGCCTGATCGATCAGGACTACGGCGCAAAGTATGTGCCGCAGGCGCCGCGGCGTTACGAGACCAAAGCCAAGAACGCGCAGGAAGCGCACGAAGCCATCCGCCCGACCGAACTAAGCCGCCGGCCGCGCGCCACCAAAAGCTTCCTTGATGCCGACCAGGCCAAGCTCTACGAGCTGATCTGGTTGCGCACGGTTGCGAGCCAGATGGAATCGGCCGAGCTCGAGCGCACCACTGCCGACATTATCGCCAAAGTCGCCGCGCGGCTCCTTGAACTGCGCGCCACCGGCACGGTGGTCAAGTTCGACGGCTTCCTTGCGTTGTACCAGGAAGGCCAGGACGAGGACCCGGACGACGAGGAGTCGCGCCGTCTGCCGCCGATGAGCGCCGGCGAGCCGCTGACCAAGCGTTCGATCGCCGCGACCCAGCATTTCACCGAGCCGCCGCCGCGTTACTCCGAGGCATCGCTGGTCAAACGCCTGGAAGAGCTCGGTATCGGCCGGCCGTCGACCTATGCCTCGATCCTCCAAGTGCTCAAGGACCGCAAATACGTGCGGCTCGACAAGCGACGGCTCTATCCAGAAGACCGTGGCCGCATCGTCGTCGCCTTCCTGGAAAGCTTCTTCGCCAAATATATCGAATACGATTTCACCGCGGGGCTCGAGGAACAGCTCGATCTGATCTCCAATAACGAAGTCGCCTGGCGCGACGTGCTGCGCGATTTCTGGCGCGACTTCATCGGCGCTATCGACGAGACCAAGGACCTGAAAATCTCGCACGTGATCGATGCGCTCGACGAGCTTTTGGCGCCGCATCTGTTCCCGCCGCGGGCCGACGGCACCGATCCGCGCGCCTGCCCCGGCTGCACCGGCGGCCGGCTGACGCTGAAGCTCTCCAAGTTCGGCGCCTTCATCGGCTGCTCGACCTATCCGGAATGCCGCTATACCCGGCCGCTCACGGTACCGGGCGACGGCTCCGGCGAGATCGGCACCGAGAAGCTCGGCGAAGATCCGAAGACCGGACTGGACGTGACGCTGCGCAGCGGCCGCTTCGGTCCCTATGTACAGCTCGGCGAAACGGTGAAGGACGGCGACAAGCCCAAACGCGCCGGACTGCCGAAGGGGACCGTACCCGACGACGTCGACCTCGAGCGCGCGCTGCAGCTGTTGTCATTGCCGCGCGAAGTCGGCCGTCATCCGGAAGACGGCGAGCCGATCAAGGCCGGCATCGGCCGCTTCGGGCCCTATATCCAGCACGGCAAGACCTACGCCAATCTCGAACCCGGCGACGATATTTTCCATATCGGGCTGAACCGCGCGGTGACGCTGATCGCGGAAAAGATCGCCAAAGGTCCGCGCCGCCGCTTCGGCGCCGATCCGGGCCGCGCGCTCGGTGCGCATCCGACCAAAGGCGGCCCGATCGTGGCGAAGAACGGCCGCTACGGCCCCTATGTCAGCCACGAGGGCGTCAACGCCACGCTGCCGAGCGACAAGACGCCGGAAGCGATCACGCTCGAAGAGGCCGCGGCCTTGATCGATGCCCGGGCCGCGCGCAACGGCCCTGCCCCGCATGCGCGACCGCGCAAGGCCAAGCCGCCGTCGCCGGGCACCACGCGGCACATCAAAGCATCATCCAAACGACCGGGGGGCCGCCCCGCCAAGCGGCCCACGGCCAGCAAAGCACCACGCAAGTCAACACAAGCTGCCGAATAATCCGACACACCGGGCCATTACATTAATCTTTGGCCGATTCCGGCCAATGAGCGGCCTATGAAACGAACGTCCCTCCCCTCGCGCGAGGAGCTTCTCTCCTTCATCCGCGAGCGCTCCGGCAATGTCGGCACCCGCGAGATCGCGCGCGCCTTCGGCGCCAAGAATGCCGACCGTGCCGCGCTCAAGCACATGCTGCGCGAATTGACCGAAGGCGGTCACATCGAGCGCCGGCGCAAGCGGCTGCATCGCGCCGGCACCCTCCCTCCGGTCGTGCTCGCCGACATCACCGGCCGCGACAGCGACGGCGAACTCTTGGCGCGGCCGACCGAATGGGACGAAGACGCCCACGGCGCCGCTCCCGTCATCCGCATCGCCTCTTCGCGCCGCGCCCGGCCGGGCGAAGTCGCCGGCGTCGGCGACCGCGCACTGCTTCGCATCGAGCGAAGCGGCGAGGATGAAACAACCGGCCGCGTCATCAAGCTGATCGATCGCGCCAAGCATCGCGTGCTCGGCATCTTTCGCGGCCTGCCGGGCGGCGGCGGCCGGCTGGTGCCGGTCGACAAGAAGCAGCTCGGCCGCGAACTGACCATCGCGCGCGATCACACCGCCGGCGCGGTCGATGGCGATCTCGTCGCCGTCGAAGTGGCGCGCCACGGCCGGCTCGGGCTGCCGGCCGGCTCGGTCGTGGAGCGGCTCGGCTCGCTCAAGAGCGAGAAGGCCGTCAGCGTGATTGCCATCCACGCTCACGGCATCCCCCATGTTTTTGCCCGCTCGCTGATCGCCGAGGCAGAAGCCGCGCGGCCGGCGACGCTCGACGGGCGCGAAGACTGGCGCGACGTGCCGTTCGTCACCATCGATCCGCCTGACGCCAAGGACCATGACGACGCGGTGCATGCGGTGCCAGATCCCGACCCGCGCAATCCCGGCGGGCACATCGTCACTGTCGCCATCGCCGACGTGGCGCATTATGTGCGCCCGGGCTCAGCGCTCGACCGTGCTGCGCTTGAGCGCGGCAATTCGGTGTATTTCCCTGACCGCGTCGTACCGATGCTGCCGGAGCGCATCTCAAACGACTTGTGCTCGCTCCGCCCGCTGGAGGACCGGCCGGCGCTGGCGGTGCGGATGGTCATCGGCGCCGATGGCCGCAAACGCGCGCACGCGTTCCACCGTGTCATGATCCGCTCAGCGGCCCGGCTGCACTATGAGCAGGCGCAGCTCGCGGTCTCCGGCCGCACTGACGAAGTCACCGAGCCGATCGTCGATAAAATCCTCGCGCCGCTCTATGCCGCCTACCGCGCGGTGGTGCACGCCCGCAACGAGCGCGGCCCACTGGATCTCGAGCTTCCCGAGCGCAAAATCCTGCTCAAATCCGACGGCACCGTCGACCGCGTGATCGTGCCGCAACGCCTGGAATCGCACCGGCTGATCGAGGAATTCATGATCCTCGCCAATGTCGCGGCGGCGGAAACCTGCGAGCGGGCGAGGGTGCCGCTGGTCTATCGTGTGCATGACGAGCCATCACCGGAAAAGCTCAACGCGCTGCGCGAGTTTCTGGTCACGCTCGATATCTCGCTGCCGAAAGGCGGCGCGCTGCGGCCGGATGCGTTCAATCGCATCCTGGCGCGGGTCAAAGGCCGCGAGGTCGAGCGGCTGGTCAACGAGGTGGTGCTGCGCAGCCAGGCGCAGGCGGAATATTCGCCGGAGAATTTCGGCCATTTCGGCCTCAACCTGCGCCGCTATGCGCACTTCACCTCGCCGATCCGCCGTTATGCCGACTTGGTGGTGCATCGCGCGCTGATCCGGGCCCAGAAACTCGGCGCCGACGGCCCCGCTGATGCGACTGACGTGCGCGCGCTGGCCGAAGTCGCGGCCAACATTTCGGCGACCGAGCGCCGCGCCATGAAGGCCGAGCGCGAAACCGCCGACCGGCTGATCGCGCATTTCCTCGCCGACCGCGTCGGCGCCACCTTCGACGGCCATATTTCCGGCGTGACCCGCGCCGGCCTGTTCGTCGAGCTCGACGAGACCGGCGCCGATGGTCTCGTTCCGGCGCGGCTGATCGGCGATGAATATTTCCGCTTCAACGAAGCGGGCCGGGCTTTCACCGGCAAATCGGCCACTTACCGGCTCGGCGATCCGGTCACGGTGGAACTGGTCGAGGCGGCGCCGGTCGCTGGCGCGTTGCGCTTTAAGCTCGTGCATGGCGATCATGCTGCGAAGACGGAGCGGACTCGACACAAGCAGCCGCCGCAGCGCAAAATCGAGCGCAATAAAAACCCATCGGGGCAGCGAGGCCGCCATTGACCAAGAACGATCCCGAACCGATGGTCGGCAACGGCTCAGCGGCCGATCGCGCCGAACGCCTCACCCGCACGATCCGCGATCAATCTTCGCCCAATCTGCGGCCGCGCAATTCCGCCACCCTGATCCTGATCGATCGCTCGGAGAGCGTGCCGAAAGTGCTGCTCGGCCGCCGCCACGAGCGTCATCGCTTCCTGCCCGGCAAATTCGTGTTTCCCGGTGGCCGGGTCGAGATCAAGGATCGACAGATGCCGACAGCGGCGCCGCTGCATGCGCGCGACAGCGAGCGCTTGATGCATCGGGTCAAACATCCGAGCCTCGCCAAGGCGGCAGCGTTTGCGCTTGCGGCGATCCGCGAAACCTATGAAGAAACCGGCCTGATGCTCGGCGTGCCGGCAAGCGGCCCGCTCGACGCGCCGGCCGAGGCGTGGCAGCCGTTCGCCAAGGCCGGCATCATCCCCGATCTCAGCGTAGTGCATTTCATCGGCCGCGCCATCACGCCGCCGAACCGGCCGCGCCGGTTCGACAGCCGCTTCTTTGCCGCCGATTTCAACGCCGTCGCCCGGCGTGACGACGGTTTTGTCGGCGCCGACGCCGAACTGGTCGAGACCGTGTGGATGCCGATCAGCGAGGCGCGCAAGCTCGACATCCCGGGCATCACCGCGATCGTGCTCGAAGAATTGCAGGACCGGATCGCCACCGGCATGAGCCACGATTATCCGGTGCCGCTCTACCGCATGCTGCATAAGAAGTTTCTGCGCGAAATCCTTTGAGTTTGCCCAAGGTTACAGGGTTTTCTTGACATTGCCCGTTTGCCGACTAGGTTGTCGGCCAACGCGCCAACGGAGGTCCGACGATGGCCAAAGCCACCAACATCAAGATCAAGCTGGTCTCCTCAGCCGACACCGGCTTCTATTATGTGACGAAGAAGAATTCGCGCACCATGACCGACAAGCTGGTGAAGAAGAAATACGACCCGGTCGCCAAGAAGCACGTCGAATTCCGCGAATCAAAGATCAAGTAGCGCCCGGCGAGGTCGATGCTCTTTGAGAGCTTCCAGCGTAACAAACTCCGCGTTGGCGACATCGACATAAACTATGTGACGGCTGGCCACGGCCCGCCGCTTCTGCTTCTGCACGGCTTTCCGCAAAATCTGGCGATGTGGGCGAAGGTCGCGCCGATCCTTGCGGCCGATTTCACCGTGGTGTGCGCCGACTTGCGTGGCTACGGCAATTCATCGAAGCCGAAATGCGCGTCCGATAACGCCAATTATTCATTCCGCGCCATGGCGGGCGACCAGGTCGGCCTGATGAAGGCTTTGGGCTTCGACGCCTTCCACGTCGTCGGCCATGATCGCGGCGGCCGCACCGCGCATCGGATGGCGCTCGATCATCCGGAGGCGGTGCTGTCGCTGTCGGTGCTCGACATCGTGCCGACCTACGCCATGTTCACGGAGACCAACCGCCATGTCGCCGGCGTCTATTGGCATTGGTATTTCCTGTCGCAGCCGGAGCCGTTTCCGGAGCGGCTGATCGGCGCCGATCCGGATTTCTTCTACGAGAGCTGTCTCGTCGGCTGGGGATCAACCAGGCTGAGCGACTTCGATCCGGAGATGGTCGCGGAATACCGCCGCTGTTGGCGGCAGCCGGACATGATCCACGGCTCATGCTCCGATTATCGCGCCGCCGCCAGCATCGATCTCGAGCACGACGATGCTGACATCGACAAGAAAGTCAGCTGCCGGACGCTGGCCTTCTGGGGCGCCAAAGGCGCCATGCAAGCGAACTTCGACATCGGCGCGGCCTGGCGCAAACGATGTCTCCATGTCTCGACCGCGAGCCTGCCCGGCGGACACTTCTTTGTTGATCAGTTCCCGGCGGAGACGGCGCAGCTACTCGGCGAATTTCTCAAAGGCTGACTTCTCGCTAGCTGCGCGGCGCCGCGAAAAGCTGCCACCGCCGGCAGGTGGCCGGCCGAGAGCAGTGTCATGAGGAGGCCACTCGCACCGCTCCCGAGCCGGCCGAACCCCACGGACCCAGGAGATGCGGCGGACCTGAGCATTCCGCAGGGCTGTCCGATCCCACGCCATGACGCCTTCCACGCCGTCGTCCGGCCGGTCGGAAGGCGAACCGCTATGGATTTCTGATGACCCGCAGCAAGGCTAGCCCAACGCGCGGCGAAATCAATCGGCAAAATGGGCGGCGTCCGGCCTAGTCGGCCGGCGCGGCGCTTTTAGGCGGCTTCTTGAGGCAAACAGGCCCGCCATCGGGCATCTGCTCACAATCCCAGTCAGGGCCGAAACCGGTAGCCGCGTTGTGCCGGAACGAGGGTGATTTGATCACCGCCACCAGCAGTGCGGCGACGATGATGACGCCAAAGATGATCGCCAGGATCTCCTTGCGACTGGGAGGCAGCCAAGGCCAATACCGCCATAGCCACCTCATCTCTCGCCATTTAGGAAATCTGCGCGGAAGGCCTACGCCGCGTCCGGCACGACCCGATTACGCCCGTCGCGCTTGGCGCGATAGAGCGCCTGGTCGGCCCGCTTGAGCAGGCTTGCGGCATTGTCGTCTCGGCCGCGCAGCGCGGCAATGCCGATCGACAGCGTGACCGGAATGCTGCGTTGTCCCTGGTTGACGGCAAACGGCTCGGCAGCGATCCGCCGGCGCAACCGCTCCGCCACCATAGCCGCAACCGCCATGTCGGTCTCCGGCATGACGATGACAAACTCCTCGCCACCGGTGCGGCAAGCGAGATCGATGCCGCGAATCGAGCGCTTGATGCGCAGCGCAAAGTCGCGCAGCACGTCGTCGCCGGCGTCGTGACCGTAAGTGTCGTTGATCGCCTTGAAATAATCGATGTCGAGCATCAGGGCCGACAGCGGCTTGCCGCGCGCGGCCGCCTGCTCGATCAGCGTCGCCAGATGATTCTCCATGTAGCGCCGGTTGAACAGGCCGGTGAGGGCGTCGGTGATCGCCATCTCGATGGAGGTCTGCACGTTGTCGCGCAGCCGCTCGGTATAGCGGCGCTTGCGGACCTGGATGCGGACGCGCGCCAACAGCTCGTTCTTGTCGACCGGGCGCATCAGATAATCATTCACGCCGAGCTCGAGACCGCGCACCATGCGCGCATTGTTGTCGGGCTCGGTGATGGCGAGGATCGGCACGTTGCGGGTGCGGTCGAGCGAGCGGATCTGGCTGCACAGCCGCAGCGCGTCGAAATTCTCCAATCCCAGCGAGACGATCAAGAGGTCGTAATTGCCGTCGGCGGCGCGGAACAACGCCTCGGCGGGATTGGCTTCGACTTCGACGTTGTGCTCGACCGCAAGCGTCGCGGCGATGCGCTCGTACGACCCCGCGCGGTCATCGACGATCAGCACGCGGCCGCCGCGGCCGGCGTCGGCAACCGCTTCGCGCTCCGGCAATTCGATGCCGATGTCGCGCGACGTCAGCGCGCGCATGCGCAGTTCGTCAGTGACCATCTTGAGCCGCGCCAGCGAACGCACGCGCGCGATCAGCGCCAGTTCCGGAATCGGCTTGGTGAGGAAATCGTCGGCGCCGGCTTCGAGCCCGCGCACCCGGTCGGACGGCTGGTCGAGGGCGGTAACCATGACCACCGGAATGTGATGTGTCAGCGGGTTGGTCTTGAGCCGCCGGCATACTTCGAAGCCGTCAAGGTCGGGCATCATGACGTCGAGCAGCACCAGGTCGCATTCGGCGCGCTCGCAGATGGTCAAGGCATCCTGGCCGCTCATGGCGGTCACGACGTCGAAATATTCCGCCGACAGCCGCGCTTCCAAAAGCTTGACGTTGGCGGGAACGTCGTCGACGACAAGGACGCGAGCGGTCATTTTCCGTCTACCTTACGGATTCCCCAGGAAGTGGCGAATGGTCTCGATGAACTTGCCGACCGAAATCGGCTTCGACAGATAGGCCTCGCAGCCGCCCTCGCGGATGCGTTCCTCGTCGCCCTTCATGGCAAAAGCGGTGACGGCGACGACCGGAATGCCACGCAAATCCTGGTCGTCTTTCAGCCATTTGGTCACTTCGAGGCCGGAGACTTCGGGAAGCTGAATGTCCATGAGAATCAAATCCGGCCGATGCTTGCGGGCGAGGTCGAGCGCTTCGATGCCGTTGCGGGTCGCCACGGTGTTGTAGCCGTGGGCTTCCAACAGATCGTGGAAGAGCTTCATATTGAGCTCATTGTCCTCCACGATCAGGACGGTCTTGGCCATCCCCTTTTGTCCCTCACCCGCCCCAGCGAAATCCTGGTGGCATGCGCGCGCGCCCCGAGTCCGATTTCAACCTAGCCGGGATTCATTACGGAAAGGCAAATAGGACCGCATGAAAAGGCCTTTAGGGGGAACACGGGAAGCGGCGGAAATTGTGGCGATTCAAGCGCTTACATTCATCGCCGAAGAACCGGACCGGCTTGCGCGCTTCCTCAATGCAACGGGCATAGAGCCGGCGCAAATCCGCGCCGCCGCCCGCGAGCGAGACTTTCTCGCCGGCGTGCTCGAGCATATGCTGGGCGATGAGAGTCTCCTGATCGCGTTTGCGTCGAGCGCCGGACTCGATCCGGCCGAGGTCGCGCGCGCCCGCGGCGCGCTCGGCAACCAACGGGACCGCCACGGACCGTGAGCGCTTTCTGCCGCGATTGTCTGGCCGATGCCTTCGCGCAATCCTCGCGCTGCGACGGTTGCGGCTCGCCACGCATCGCGCGCCACGATGAACTGACCAGGCTTGCGATCGCGCACGTCGACTGCGACGCCTTCTACGCCACCATCGAAAAGCGCGACGATCCGACGCTTGCCGCCGAGCCGGTGATTGTCGGCGGCGGCCGCCGCGGCGTTGTCGCCGCCGCCTGCTACGTCGCCCGCACCTATGGGGTGCGGTCGGCGATGCCGATGTTCGAGGCGCTGCGGCTGTGCCCGCAGGCGCGCGTGGTGCGGCCGAACATGGAAAAGTATGCGCGCGTCGGCCGCGAAGTGCGGCAGATGATGCGGGCTTTGACGCCGCTGGTCGAGCCGCTGTCAATCGACGAGGCGTTCCTTGACCTCTCCGGCACCGAACGCCTGCACGGGCTCTCAGCGGCCAAGGTGCTGGCGCGTTTTGCCGCAGAGGTCGAGCAAAAGGTCTCGATCACCGTGTCGATCGGACTGTCGTGCAACAAATTCCTGGCCAAGATCGCGTCCGATCTCGACAAGCCGCGCGGGTTTGCCGTCTTAGGCGCGAGCGAAGCGGTAGCCTTCCTCGCGCCGAAGCCGGTGAGCTTCATCTTCGGCGTCGGCAAGGTCAGCGCCGCGCGGTTCGCCCGCGACGGCTTTGCCCGCATCGCCGACCTGCAAAAGGTCAGCGAGATCGAGATGATGCGGCGCTATGGCGAGGAAGGCCGCCGGCTGGCGCGGCTTGCCCGCGGCATCGATACCCGAAAAGTCAGCGCCGATCGCGAAACCAAGAGCGTTTCCGCCGAGACGACGTTCGAGCGCGACATTTCAGACTTCCGGGCGTTGGAGCGGATTCTCTGGTCGCAGACCGAAGAGGTCTCCGCCCGGCTCAAAGAGAAGGCGCTGGCCGGCGCCACCGTGACGCTCAAGCTCAAGACCGCGGACTTTCGCATCCGCACCCGCGCGCAGTCGTTCGCGACACCGACCCAGCTCGCCGGCAAGATTTTCGCCTCCGCCCGCACACTCCTGGAGCGCGAGATCGACGGTACCAAATTTCGTCTCCTCGGCGTCGGCTTGAGCGCGCTGACCACCGCCGATCATGCCGATCCGGTGGACTTCGTCGACAGCCGCGCCGCCGAAGCCGAGCACGCGGTCGACCGCGTGCGCGCCCGCTTCGGCGATGACGCCGTAGTCCGGGGATTGGCGTTCGAAGGGCCGGAGAAGTAACGAAAGCTTAAGCCGCCGGCCGCCAGTTGCCATGGAAGCCGAACGGCACGCGGTGTGAGAGCTCCGCGATCGCGATCGGGCCCTGCTCCACCGCCGCCGCATCGAATACCGCGAGGTCGCTGCGGTTCTCGGCGCCGCGGAACACTGTCGCCAGCAGATAGCCGTCGCCTTCCGCCGCGCCGTCGCTTCGTGGCACGAAGATCGGCTCCGACACCACGTCGCCGGCCGGCAACCGATACGCGGAGCGCTTATTCTTTTTCAGGTCGACATGCGCCAGTGTGTCGAAGCTATCGACAAGCTTGGGATCACTGCTGCCGGCGAAAAAGCCGTAGCGATAGTCAAGGCCGGCGCGCCGCTCGTCAAGGCGCGGAAACTCGCCGACCAGATCGTCGACCTGCTCGCGCATGAAGCTATTGGTGTTGGCCGTCAGGTCGAACGTCCAGCGGGTGAGACGCGCGATCGCCTTGGCCGGGTCGCCCGGCCGGCCGTCGGGGTCGGGAAACAGCGGCGCCGCGTCATATTGCATGACATCGCCGACGATCTTGTCGCCGTCCTCATAGGCGTTCATCGGATGGAAGACGTAGCACGGATCGCATTCGAACCAGCGCACCGACGAAACGTCGGCGTTGCGCTTCATCACGCCGACATAGGAACGCTTGTCCGGCTCCCACGCGAAAGCCGGCTTGCCCGCCATCGCCCGCTGCATGCTGCCGGTCAGCGGCATGACCGGAAACAGCACGTAGTTCCGGGTCACCATGAAATCATGGACCATGCTGGCATAGGGCGCGTCGAACTGGTCGAACCTTGTCAGCGTGCCGCTCTTGTCGATCACGCCATAGGCCAGCGTTGGCGAAAAACGGCCGCCCGCCGAGTAAGCAAAGAAGACCATTTCGCCGGTCTCGGGATCGATTTTCGGATGCGCGGTGAAGCGGGTGCCGCGGAACGCGCCGTTGAAGTCCCAATAGCCATGCGCCGCCAAGGTCTCCGGATCGAGCGCGAACGGGCGATGCCCCTCCTCCAGCGCAAACAATTTGCCTGCGTGCCAGACGATGTTGGTGTTGGCGACGCCGCCGTCTTTGCCTTGAGCCGACGGGTCGGTGGTTGCCGGATTGCCCCAGCTGCCAAACAGCGCCTGATGCGCCTGGTGCTCCAGCTCCCATTTCGGCGTGCGCACCCAGCGATTGCGATAACCCACGCGGCCATCGGCAATGTGAAAGGCGTGGATCATGCCGTCGCCGATGAACCAGTGATGGTCATGGTCGCGCGGCGCGAATTGCGGATTGGGACCGTTGCGGTAGAGCGTGCCTGTGAGATCCTTCGGCAATTCGCCGCGCACTGGCAAATCGGGCGCGTCGGCTTCGAACGATAGCGGCGCGTAATTGCCCCAGAAGAATGGATCGGCGGGAAACGGCTGACTCATGAAGCTCTCCCTGACGCCCTCGACTCTGGCGCCCTCGATTTGAGCGGGCTCGACGCTTTTTTGCGTACCGCACGTCCTTCGATTTGCGTCGTACCGGTAGCATGCACGAGCCTGGCGCGTCGCTCCGACCCGGCCACTACGGACAAGGCTTCGGCTGCTTGATCTCCAGCGAGGAGAGTTTGCCGGTGACGACGAACTCGTTGTAGTCGAGCGACAATGCTCGCGATATGCCGTTATCGTACAGCTCGAAGCCGATGCTATAGACCGGCGTCTGCTCCGTGGTTTTCCCGGCTTTGGCTTTGTCGAAATAGCTGATTGTGACGGGCCAGCGCGGCACTGCGACAAGCTTGGCGTCGCCGGCGGCAGCGTCGTCGTGCTTACGGTCGTCCGCGGTCAGCTTATGGCCGATCACGGTGAGCGTGTCGAAAACCTTGTCGCCAGTGTCGGAGCCGTCAAACACCGGAAAGTCGAGCAAGACCTTGCCGGCGCGCGCCGCCTCGATGATCCGCACCATATGCTGGGTCGGAAACACCACGGCGGCATCGATGGCGAGCGCCTTCTGCTCCGGCTTGGCGAGATTGACGGCGGTGGCGGCGGTGCCGTGCTCGGCGTTGCCGTCGACGGCATCGACGAGATTCTGATTGAGGAAATTCTGCGAGCTGAATTTGAAGCGTTTGGCGTCGCCGCCTTCCCAGGTGGTCGAGCGCAGGTCGCTGGTGGAGACCTTGCCCTCGCCGGAGTCGAGCTCCGAGACTTGGCGAAATTGCAGCGTATAGCCCTCGCAGGCGTTGCCGTCGAAGTCGTAGAGAATGCGCCCGCGCACCGCCGCGACCTGGGCGTTATCGCGCGCCTTGCCAAGGGCGAGGTCGTAAACGGCCCGATGCGGCACCAGCACAATCGGCCCTTCCTCGGCGGAGGAGACCGACGCCGGCGTGGCAAAAAATAGCGCGCAGACGACGATGGCGCTGCGCGATGCAATTACGTGGATGACGGCCATAAGAGCCTCTTGCATTCCGTACCGAAGTCTTCGCCTCCCGGTTCCTTCAAGAATCATACGTCATTTTGTCGTCCGGATGGCGGCGAAGATAGGCAGCTTCCGCGCGAGCCGCAACCGGACCGCTCCCTTGCATGGGAGCTTGTGATCGGCGAAGAACGTCAAGATTTGAAACAATTTGGAGGATGGCATGGCCGGCATCGTGGAAAAGAAATTGGGCGAACTCGGCATAGCCCTCGGCAACCCGGCCGCCCCGTCAGCCAATTACGTTCCGTTTGTGCGCACCGGCAATCTGCTCATGATCTCCGGCCAGATTTGCTTCGACAACCAAGGCAAGCTGGTCGCCAAGGGCCAGCTCGGCGGCGGCGTTTCCCTGGAAGACGGCCAGAAAGCGGCGCGGGCCTGCGCCGTCAATGTGCTGGCGCAGGTCAAGGTCGCGCTTGGCGATCTCGACAAGGTCGTGCGCGTGGTGCGGCTCGGCGGCTTTGTCAATTCGGTAGCCGGCTATACCGATGGTCCCAAGGTGATGAACGGTGCCTCCGACCTGATGGTTGCGGCCTTCGGCGAGAAGGGCAAACACGCCCGCAGCACCGTCGGCGTCGCGGCCTTGCCGCAAGATGCGGCCATGGAGGTCGAGGCGCTGTTCGAAGTGTCGTAAGATTTCAGTGCCCTCCCTTGATTGGCTCACGGCGAAGCCGATCGCCCATCGCGGGCTCCATGACACGGCGCTCGGGCTAATCGAGAATACCGCCGGCGCGGTGCGCGCGGCGGTTGATGCCGGCTACGGCATCGAGGTCGATCTGCAAATCAGCGCCGACGGGGAAGCGATGGTGCACCATGACGCCGAGCTTGGGCGCCTTACTGAGGGCCGAGATCGGCTTGATCAATTGAGCGCCGGGGCGCTCAAGCGAATAGCATTCCGCGACAGCGACGAGCGTATGATGACACTTGGCGAACTGTGCGAGCTGGTTGACCGGCGGGTGCCGATGCTCCTCGAATTGAAGAGCCGTTTCGACGGCGACGGCCGTCTGCCGCTTCGCGTCGCTTCGGTGCTTGCCTGCTATAACGGCCCGGCTGCGCCGATGTCCTTCGACCCCGTGCAGCTGTCATGGCTGCGGCAAAAAGCCCCTCGCCTGCCGCGCGGTATTATTGCGGCAAAATACCGGCCGCATCCCTATTGGGATCAGATGCCAGCGTGGCTCCGCTACGGCATGGGTTCATTGCTTCCCGCCGTCTTGACGGGGTGGCCGCATTTTGTCGCTTATGCGTTCAACGACATGCCGGCCTTGGCGCCATGGCTCGCGCGGCACGTTTTGTGCCTGCCGCTCATGGCCTGGGTGGTGCGCAGCGATGCCGAGCGCCAACGCGCAATGTGCTCCGCCGACCAGATCATTTTCGAAGGCTTTCGGCCATGAATCCTTTCGGCAAGAAGAATCCGCCCGATAAGAAACGCCGCGACAACGCGACGTGCAAAGATGGCGCGGGGCAGGCGGCGGGTGAACTTCGCATCGTCGCGGTCAACGCCATCAGCGAGGCCAAAGCCGCCGATTGGGATGCGTGCGCCAATCCGGCACCGGGCGCACGTGCCGAGACCGAAGCTCCATCAGCGGATCAGGAGACCCCATATAACCCTTTCTTATCGCACGCTTTTCTTTCGGCCTTGGAAGCCTCCAAATCGGTCGGCGGCCATTCCGGCTGGCTGGTCCAGCATCTCCTGGTGCACGGCGCCGACGGCGCGCTCATTGCCGCTGCGCCCTGCTACCTGAAAAGCCACTCGCGCGGCGAATACGTTTTCGATCATGGCTGGGCGGAAGCGTATGCGCACGCCGGCGGCAACTACTACCCGAAGCTACAGGTCGCGGTGCCGTTTACGCCGGCGACCGGGCGGCGCCTATTGGTGCGCCCGGGTGCGAATGCGGATGACGTGCGCAAGTCTCTCGCCGCCGGCTTGGTTGAGCTGTGCCGCATCGACGGCGCCTCCGGCGTCCATGTCACCTTCGCCACCGAGCCGGAATTTCGTCTCCTCGGCGAACTCGGTTTCCTGCAGCGCACCGACCAGCAATTCCACTGGGAGAACGCCGGCTACGCGACGTTCGACGACTTCCTCGCCGCGCTCGCCGCACGCAAGCGCAAGACCATCCGGCGCGAGCGCCACGACGCATTGGCCAACGGCATCAGCGTGCACTGGCTCACCGGCGGCGATCTCACCGAAGACGTATGGGATCACTTCTTCGCCTTCTATATGGAGACCGGCTCGCGCAAATGGGGCCGCCCTTATCTCAACCGCCAGTTCTTCTCGCTGGTCAGCGAAACCATGCGCGACCGCATCCTCTTGTTGATGGCCAAGCGCGCCGGGCGCTGGATCGCCGGCGCCATCAACTTCATCGGCTCGGACACGTTGTTCGGCCGGCATTGGGGCGCGGTCGAGCATCATCCGTTCCTGCATTTTGAGCTGTGCTACTACCAGGCCATCGATTACGCGATCGCCAACAAGCTCAAGCGCGTCGAGGCCGGTGCGCAGGGCGAACACAAGATCGCCCGCGGCTACATGCCAGCGACGACCTATTCAGCCCACTATATTGCCGATCTGGCGTTGCGACGCGGCATTGCCGATTATCTCAAGCGCGAGCGCGCCTATGTCGCCGCCGTGGGTCAGGAGCTTGCCGCCACCAGCCCCTACCGCCAGGATGTCGCGATCGAGACGGATTGATTGCGCTACGCCTCCCGGACGCAGTGCAGCGCGCCAGCGCTGCGCCGCGCCCGGGACATTGCTGACGACCATCGCGCCGCGGAGGAAATAATGACCAGCTACGACCCGAACAATATCTTCGCCAAAATCCTGCGCGGCGAATTGCCGGCCTACAAGGTCTACGAGGATGACAGGGCGTTTGCCTTCCTCGATATCATGCCGCGGGCGCCGGGCCACACTCTGGTGATTCCGAAATCGCCGGCGCGCAACATTCTCGATATCGAGGCCGGCGCCCTCACCAACCTGATCCTGACAACGCAGACGATCGCGCGTGCCGCGATGAAGGCCTTTGCCGCCGACGGCCTTACCGTCCAGCAATTCAACGAACCGGCCGGCGGCCAAGTGGTTTTCCACCTGCATATTCACATCATTCCGCGAAAGATCGGCGTGGCGCTCAAGCCGGCGGCGAGCTTCAAGGAAGATCCGGCCGTGCTGGCCGAGCACGCAGCGAAGATCGCTGACGCGGTCAAAGGCGCATAGCGTTAGTCGGCGATGCCCACCAGGCAGCCGCCGTCGATGACGATTTCGGTGCCGGTCACATACTTTGAAGCCGGCGACGCCAGGAACAGGGCAATCCCCTGGATCTCTTCCGTCTCGGCGGCGCGGCCGAGCGGCACCCATTTCTCGAAAGCCTTGCGCACTTCGGGTTTTTGCATGTGCCCGCCGGCGATATTGGTGACGAACGGGCCGGGCGCGATCGCATTGACCAGGATGTTGTACTTCGCCAGTTCAAGCGCCGCCTGCCGCACCAGGTGGCCAGCACCCGCTTTGGCCGGCATGTAGGGCATGCCGACGATCGCTTCCGGGCGTATGCCGGCGATCGACGTGGTCACGATGATGCGCCCGCCCTCGCGGTTTTTCTTCATGTGCGGCACCGCGGCCCGGATCGAGCTGAAGACTGACGTCATATTGGTGGCGATCACCTTGTCCCAGCGCTCGTCCGACACGTTCTCAAACGCATACTCGACCACGCGCTGGCCGGTCGCCGAGATAAAGGCCGGGCCCGGATCGATACCGGCATTGGCGAACAGCACGTCGAGGCGGCCGAATGCGTTGGCTGCTCCGTCGATCGCCGCGCGCAACGCCGGCCGGTCGGTGACGTCGACGACGGTGCCCCGGACATCGCCGCCCTTGGCCTTCAGTTTGGCGACCGCCGCATCGAGGCCTCCGCGATCGACATCGAGGATCGCAACGCGCGCGCCGTTGTCGGCCATGACCTCGGCATAGGCGAGGCCGATGCCGCTGGCGCCACCGGTGACCACGGTCGCCCGGCCGCTGACGTCGAAAAGTTCGCTCGCTTTCATCGTGCAACTCCTTGCGCAAAAGCAGAATCCGCCGACGGCCCTCTTCCCGAGGCGAGGTAGGCGCCATGCAAAATCTCAGGATTGCGGCGCAGTTCCTCGGAAGCGCCGGCGAACACCAGTTCGCCGCGTTCCAGCACCAGAGCGGTCTTGGCCAGCGACAACGCGAGCGTGGTGAATTGCTCGATCAGCAGAATGCCGACGCCGCGGGCGGCGATCGCCTGGATCGTCTCGGCGAGCCGATTGACGATCGAGGGCGCGAGCCCGAAGGACAACTCGTCGATCAGAAGATAACCCGGCCGCGCGATCATGCCTTGCGCAATCACCACCATCTGCTTCTGGCCGCCGGAAAGATTCTGCGCTGCCGTCGAGAGGCGAGCGCGCAACTCGGGAAATGTCTCCAGCGCCGCTTCGATTTCACGATCGGCCTGGTGCCGCGGGTGCATCATCGCGGCGGCAGCGAGGTTGTCGCGCACCGAAAGCCCGGTGAGCACGGGATGGCCTTCAAGGACCAGCGCGACGCCCCGCCGGCGCACAGCGTCGGGCGACTGGCCCAGCAATTCCACGCCGTCGCAGGCAACGCTGCCGCGAACTGCCGGCAAGACGCCAGCCATGGTCAGAACCAGCGTGGATTTGCCGGCGCCGTTGGCGCCGAGCAACGCCGTAATCTCGCCAGGAGGAACGCTGAGCGAGATGTCGCGCAGCACCGGGCGGCCGCCGCGGGAGACGAACAGATTGCGCACGGTCAATTCGGAAGCGGCCATCACTCGCGTCCCAGATAAGCGCGGCGCACGATTGGATCGTTGAGCACGGCGCGGGTCGGTCCCATGGCCAGGCGCTTGCCGAAATCGAGCACCAGTGTCTCCACGCAAACCGAGGCGATCAGGTCGGCGTCGTGGTCGATCAGCACAAGCTGAGAATCGAACGTCGTCGGAATCTTAACCAAAAGCTGGCGGAGCCGGTCGGTCTCCTCCTCGTTCAGTCCTGCTCCGGGCTCATCCAACAGAATAGCCTTCGGCTGGCCGATCAGCGTCTTGCCGATCTCGATCATGCGGCGTTCGAAAAGATTGAGCCGGCGGCCGAGAATGTCGCGCCGGTCGCCGAGACCGACGAAATCCAGCGCCGAGTTCGACCTGCCGGCGAGCGCTGGCGCGGTCGCCCGCAACGTGGTCGGCAACCGCCTGGATATTTTCCATTGCCGTCAATTCGTCGACGACAAGCTCCTGCTGGAACGTGCGGCGCAGCCCCATGCTCACCCGGCGGCGCGGCGACAGGCCGAGTAGCGCGGTGTCGTTGAGCAGAATCGTGCCTTTGATCGGCGTAACGAAGCCGGAAAGGACGTTGAGCAACGTCGTCTTGCCCGCGCCGTTGGGGCCGATCAGCCCGCAAATCGGCGCGGCAAATTCGGCGTCAAGCTCGTCGAGCGGCTTGATGCCGCCAAAGCGCACGCTCAACCCATCGATCTTGATCACGACGGGCGCTTTCCCTGGAATTGCTGGTAGAGCCGCTCGGCCAGCAGCGTGATTTGCCCACCGAGGCCGAGTGGGTCGCGCAGCGCGAACAACAGCGCGGCGCCGAAGATCATGAAGCCGACATTGGTGTTGACGTTGAGGTCGATCAGCAGTGCCGGCACGAAGCGGGTCAGGATGCCGCCCAGGAACGCGCCGAGCCAGACGTCGTAGCCGCCCAAGAGCGTGCCGATGAAAATCACGATAGAGTTCGTGGTCGGAAAGGCCGAGGCATCGAGTTGACCGAACAGGCCGGCCAAGAGCGCGCCGGCGACGCCAGCAACAAAGCCCGAGAGCGCAAACGCCCAGGCCTTATAGAAAACGATCCGCACGCCAGCGGCGACTGCCATCTGCTCGTTCTTGCGGATCAACGCCCAGGCCCGTCCCGGCTTGCTGCGGCGATGCGCCTCGACCAAAAAGATGCACAGCACGGTCACGCCGGCGACGAACAGGAAATAAGCGGTGTCGCTCGAAGCGAACACCGGCCGCGCCATGTTGATGCGGTCGTTGCCGCTGGCGCCGACTTGCCCGAGAAATCCGGGACCGCCGACCGGAAAGCTGATGACGAACACGAGAGTCTGAAAGGCGCCGGCCAGCATCAGCGTGACCAGCGCCAAATAGAGTCCGCGCATGCGCAGCGCCGGCAGCCCCCAGATCATGCCGATCAGCGAAGCGCCGATGCCGCCAGCGAGAATCGTCACGAAGAACGGCGGATGAATAGAGTGGTAGACCCGCAAGCTCACCCAGCCACCGACGCCGACCAGCGCCCACTGGCACAGCGAGACCAGACCTAGCTGCCCGTACAGCAGTGCGCAGCCGAGCACCGCCAAGACCATGCAATAGGCTTGGGTGAAATTCGAAAGCCAATAGCCGCCGCAGGTCAGCGCGATGATGCCGGAAACGACGCCAACTACGAGAACGATCGTGGCGGCACGTAACTGGGGCGATAGTATTGCGCTCGCGGTGGCAGCTAGCGGTACCGCATCGGCCCGGGCCACTTCGGTCATTCCCGTGCTCCGATGCCCTGACCCGCGCCGACGATGGTCAGGAAGATCAGGGCCGCCACATACGGTCCCGCGCTGCGTAGGTTGGCGATCTCCGGCGAGGTGGCGATCAACAGCGCTTCGATCATGCCGCAGACGATGCCGCCGACGAACGCGCCCCATAGCGATGACAAGCGCGCCATGATCGCCGCGGCGATCGCCGGAATTACCAGAAAGGTCAGCGTGCCCGGGTCAAGCCGGTTGATATTCGCCAACAGAATCCCGGCGATGCCCGCGAACAAACCATTGACCAGCCAGGCGATGGAATCGATCTGGACGACCCGCACGCCGATCGCGGCGCTGATATGCCGATCGCTCGCCAGCGCCCGCATGCCCAAGCCGATGCGCGTGCGGGCCAGCAACAGGCCGATGCCGACGACCATGGTCAGCGACACGCCAAGCGCGATCAGGCGCGTTACGGTCAACCGGACGCCAAACAGCAAGACAAAGTCCAGATCCGTCGGCAACGTGAGACGGCGGGCGACACCGACGCCCCAATACCAAGCCATGCCGCCGAACAGGAACAGCGCCAAACCCAGTGTCGCGATCGCGCGCACCACTCGATCGCGATGCGCCAGCCGCGGCGCGAAAATTCGGCCATAGGCGTAAGCGATGCCGGTCGACGCGGCGATGCCGACAATCGAGCTGATCGCCAGCGGCACCCCCTCTTGCGTCAACTGCCAGGCAAGAAACGCCGACACGCCGCCGAACGCGCCGAAGGCGAAATTCAGCGTTCCCGATGCCCGGTAGAGGATCACCAGCCCGACGCTGGCGAGCGCGTAAACGGCGCCGAGGCCGATCCCTGAGACGATGAACGGCAGCAAGTTCATGGCGAACGCCAACTAATCTGCTTCACGTTGGGGCGTCAGCGAGAGAAACAATCCGCCGCGCCTCGCGGCGCGGCGGAAGGGGTTGCTGCGATCCGGCTAGTTCAGAGGAACCTGATCGTTGATCTTTATTCCCAGCTTCTTTTCCAAAGCCTCGATGTTGGCGAGACCCGGATCGGCATCGGCGACGCAGCCTTCCAGATTCTTCCATTTTCCATCATGCAACGTCACTGTGCGCGTCACATGGTTGGGATTGTGCTCGGTCGCTTCCGGACCGCCCCAATACCATGGCATGCACAGGATGTCGGTATCATACGGCTTCATGTTCTGGATCGCCGCCGTCACGGTGTTGCGGCTGACATCGTCCGGATTCTTGATCGACAGCATGGCGTTGACCGCGACTCGCGCCGCGATGTAGCCGGCTTGCGAAAAGCTGTCGCGCAACGCCTTGCCGCCATAGGCGTCCATGACCGCAATCCAGTTCTGATTGTCCTTGCCCTTCGAGTCCAGCGGCGCCAGCTCGGCGTTCACCCACAACCGATCGTTCCAATATTTGGTATCGATCGCGCTGGGGAAGCGCACGGTGTAATACGAGGTCGGCGTCGTCCACTTCATCTTGGCCGCGCCGTCCTGTTGTTCCACCGCATCGAGGATCCGCGCACCGGTATCGTCGGTGCCGTAGATCATGATCGCATCATCGCCGGTCGCCAGGAACTGCAAGACCAGCGAGCTGTAATCGGGCGAAACCGGGTCGGAATAGATGCTGGTTACCTTGACGCCGTATTTCTTGCCCCACTCTTCCAGTCCACGGCAACTATAGTCCGAGCCGGGAAATTTCGGAATCGAGCAGACCAGGCTCTTGGCGCCGAGTTTGCGCCGCGCGAAGTCGGCGCCGCCGATGCCGCTCTGCCTTGGACCGGCGTTTACTTCAGCGATGTTCTTCGACTGATAGCACTGCGAAGGAATGCCGAGTCCGATCTCGAGCACGTTTTCTTTCAGATAATAATTGGCGTTGGGGATGCATTCGATGAAGCTCGTCGAGCCGATCATCACGTAGACGCCTTCGTCGCCGACGAGCTTCTTGGCGGCCTGCGCCGCGACGTCGAGCTGACTCTGATCGTCTTCGTCATGGTAGGTGATCGGCCGTCCGTGAATGCCGCCATTGGCATTGACGCAATCGAAGTAGGCCCGAGCAGCGTCGTCGGCTTCCTTGAAGCTGCCGATGCCGCTCATCGACGTGACCGCGCCGACCGGGATTGGTTTGCCGGTCGCCTTCTGCCCGGTATTCATGCCGCAATCGGGCGCCGCTTGAGCTTGCGCAACAAAACCCGCAAGCGTGAGGCTCGCGACGACGGCCAACAAGTGAACCGCAAGTTTCATGATGTCCTCCCAGCGATGATCGCGCCGTGATGGTCACGACCTCGCGTTTCGACGGGTCTATCGCCCGCTTTGGTGTGATGACTTTAGTTTATTTCACAGGCGTTCTCCGCCCCACTGGTTCGATCGATGCGTGCATCTGATCGCGCACCGGCCATCATTCTTCCCGGCGAGAGAATTTGCAACCGCCGCGTTGCCGCGCGGCCGCTTAGGAATTGACGCAGCTTTGGTCTGGCGGCCCACCGTGGGCGATGGGACGTAGAGCGTTCGCCGGCCAAACCGGTCATTTCAGGTCAATCGCTTGCCCGCGGCAACAAACGCACGAACGTGAAATAATCGCGGTTTGCTGGCACTTCGTTCGTCTAAGTTCGATTGGCGAACGGGTTGGGACATAGCCCCAACGACATCGACGGCCGTTTCCGCACGCCTTGCGACACAAACCGGCACGGCCATTTTTAGCCATGCGTTGCGATGACCGCTCAAGCTTCGGATTTCAGGAAGCGAGTATCGGGAGCCACAAATGCCTGGCGGCTAGCGCCCGCGGGCGACGCGCTCGATCTCGGCTCGCACCAGGCGCTCGACCATGCCGGGAAGATTATCGTCGAGCCAGGACTTCAGCATCGGACGCAGCATCTCGCGCACCAGATCCTCGAGCGTGCGCGCGTTCTGCACCAGCACGGTCTGCGCCAAGGCGTTGAACGCGGAATCGACCGCCGCGCTGGTGGCGCTCGAAAGCAGTCCATTCTCGGACCTCAAGCGGAAGTTCGAGGCATCGGCCAGCGGCATTGCCGGCTTGGGCGGCTCCGCTTCGTCGAAGCTCACATCAGAGAAACCTTCGATCTTGCGAAATTGCGGTGCCTCGGCGGGCGCCGCCATCGATTCGGTGAGATCGAGAATATCGGAAGCCTGATCTTCCTCGGGTTCGGGCTCGGGCTCCGCCGGCATCGGCAATTCTTCGGGCTGAGCTTCCGCCACGATCGGCTCGGGCTCCGGTTCAGGCTCGGGCATTCGCGGTGGTGGCGCCGGCTTTGGCGGATCCGCGGCGCGCTGCGCCGATTTGCTGGCGTCGTCATCGGCGATGATGCGGCGAATGGAGGCGAGAATCTCCTCCATCGACGGTTCTTGCGATTTCGCCGGCTGCGTCATGCGCGCATCCTCGCCTTAGAGCATGATCGGAAACAGCCTGCCCGGGGACCCGATCCAAAATGGCGGCCGGTTTTCCGAAAAAATCATGCTCCACCACATCCAGTCGGTGCGTGTCCCCCGCCGCGGCCTTGCCAAAAGCCGGCAGCCGACCGCGAATCAACAGCATAACTATGCAACGGTGCCAGCAAGTATGTCATGGCGAAAGTCGATGGCAACCCAATCTGTCACCGGCAAAATCCGCCGGGATGGTTACCACCCGCCCCGAAAGCGGGGTCAGCGGGCTATCTGCCGCCCGGACTGCGCACGCCCATCCAGGCGTCACGCACCTGCTGGTAGTGCACCATCGGATCATAGACCAGCACGTTGAGGCCGAGCCGGGGCATCGACAGTGCGCCGACCGCCGCCAGCAAGGTGTACGAAGCCACCACCCGGTCATGCTGAGCCGTGACCAAGGCCACGCGGGCATTGACCAGCTCCTGCTGGGCGTTGAGCACGTCGAGCGTCGTGCGCTGTCCGACCCGCGCTTCCTCACGCACGCCGTTAAGCGCGATCTCGGCGGCATTGACTTGTGCCGTCGTCGATTCGATTTGCGCCTTGGCGGCATCGAGCTGGCCCCAGCTCTGCACCACCGTGGCGCGCGCCTGATCGCGATTGATGTCGAGGCTCAGCCGCTGCTGACCGAGCGTCTCCTTGGACTGACGGATAGCCGAATATTCGGCACCGCCCTGGTAGATCGGCACCGTCAACTGGCCGATCACCGAGCCCTGCGTTGACTTGATGACTTCGAAAGCGGGGTTCTGTCCCTGCAGCACGCTTCCGGTGATCGTCACGCTCGGATACAGAGCGCCTTCGCTGATCTTGACTGCGAGCTCGGCGACATCGACGCCATAGGCGGCGGCGAGCACGGAGGGGCTTTGCGCCTCGCCTTGCGCAATGGCCTTGGGCAAGACATTCGGCGACAAGCGATCGACCGGGGTGCCGGGTGCGAGGTTGCCCGGCTCGACACCGATCACTCTGCGGTAATTGGCGCGCGAGGTGACGTATTGCGACTGGGCGCCGAGAAGTTGCGAGCGTCCGGCGGCGAGGCGCAACTCGGCTTGCGCCACGTCGGTCCGCGTCACCTCGCCAACATTGAAGCGATCGCGCGTCTGCTTGAGTTGTTCGGTCAGCACCTCGACGTTGCGCCGCTGCAAATCGAGCACCGCCTGATCGCGCAGCAAGTTCATGTAGGCGGTGGCGGCGTCGAGCAGCACCTGTTGCTCGGTGACGCGCAGCGTCTCGCGCGCGGCGTCGACCTGGCTTTCGGCCTGGCGCGTGCGGTTCGCCGTCTGCAGACCGTTGTAGAGCGTGTACGTGCCGGTGGCGCCGACGGTGCGCGAGTAGAAATTTTGCCCAAATTGGCTGGCGACCAGCGCCCCACCGAGCGGGAAAACCGAACTCGAGTTCTGGTAGTTGTAGCCGCCGGCGGCGGTGACGGAGAGCTTTGGACGATAGCCCGACAAGGCCTGCGGCACGTTCTCGTCGGTCGCGCGCAAAGACGCCCGTTGCGCGTTGAGCGACGGGTTGTTCTGGTAGGCCTGCACTATGGCCCATTCAAGCGTATCGGCTGCGGCGTCCGTGCAGCCAATGCCGAGGCCGGCACCGGCTAAACACAGACCCGCAATGGCCAAAAAATACGCCCCTACCCCTTTGACACCCATGTAACGACGCTGCCCTGCCCCTCCCCGCATTCCCGGAGATTGTCATTTGGACAACACTTAACGTCGCGGCCAAACGAGCCAGCCGACGCCACCCGAATCTGAGACTATGCGGCGAACTGGCGGCGTGAAACCCCGCGGTTGAGATTCTTCGCAAATTTCTCCCCTATGGCACATATGCGCCACAGGTCTGGCTCGCGGGCCAGCCAGCCCAAGGCAGCTAAAAAACGGCAGCTAGAAAACGAACGCGGGCGGCGCCGAAAAACCCGGCAGGAGCTTGGCTGCGGCGTCAAATACCGGCCTGCCGACCATGTGGCCCTCAATAACATGGAAAATCATGGCCTTAGAGGCAGGCGCCCGTCCATAGACGCCGACCAGGCGGCCATCCGGCTTGAGCTGGGAGGCGAACGTCTCGGGGGCGACTTCGGTGGCGCCGTTGAGAAGAATGACGTCGTAAGGGCCGCCGGCCGGCCAGCCGGCGCTCAATGGCCCGGTGACCACCTCGACCGCCGTGGCGCCGACCGCCGCCAACAACTCCTTGGCTTGACGCGCCAGATCCGGGTCCTCTTCCAGCGCCACGACCGAGGCGGAAAGCCCCGCCAAGACGGCCGACGAATAACCGGTCGCACAAGCCACATCGAGGACGCGGTCGCCGGGATCGATACGGGCCGCTTGAACGAGCTTCGCCAGTACCATCGGCTTGAGCAGGGCGCGGCCTTTGGCGACCGGAATGTCACCGTCGACATAAGCGAGTTGCGCAAGCGCCGGCGGCAGGAACCGTTCGCGCGGCAAGGTCAGCATGGCCTCGAGCAACGCCGCGTCGGTGACGTCGACGGTGCGGACCTGGCCGTCAACCATTAACCGGCGCGCTTTGGCTGCGTCGAACATGCCAGCATTCCTGTCGGACCGGTTCCCGCATTCGGAGGCAGGGTTGTGCGGCACGGTCCGCCAAAACGCAAGCGGCGGCCGTGCGGCAAGCAATTCAATTTGCCGCGTTGTCACACACCGTTGTCGGAGCCGCTGCCTTCCGATATAGACGCGGCTGTCGGGCATCGGCGCCAAGCCGCGGCGATGCTCAGGGCCACGTGGCGGAGTGGTTACGCAGCGGTCTGCAAAACCGTTTACCCCGGTTCAATTCCGGGCGTGGCCTCCAGCCCTCACTGCTCCGCAGTTTCGGCTCGGCAAACCAGACGAAAGCATGCTTTCAAAGCCAGCACGGCTTTGTTATAGGCAACGGCATTCGCGCGAGCCGCCGCACTATTCCCCGGTAGCTCAGTGGTAGAGCAACCGGCTGTTAACCGGTTGGTCGCTGGTTCGAATCCGGCCCGGGGAGCCAATAGCTGTTCTCTTCTGTTCACCACTGTCCACAGCCGCTGAAAAAACCGTTGCGGGATCAAGACTTTCTCCCAATGGTCGTTCGTGACTGTGCATGGCGGTTCATGCGCAGCCAGAAATTCTGTTGGTACATTTGTTGGTATCTCGGGCGAGACGACGAGGGAGGCTCCTGATGAATTTCTAGCCAAGGAGCCACCCATGAAACTGACAGACAAGGCGATCCGTAACCTCAAACCCCAGCAGAAGCCGTATAAGAAGAGCGACGGCGAGGGACTTCAGCTGCGTGTCTATGACGCAGACATCCGGGCTCTGTTCAGGCTTGCTGCCGGCTATGTCGATAAGATTTTGCGCGGGGCAAAGCCTAGCGAACTACCGGTCGAGCAGCCGACCAAGTTCGATCTGGTCATTAACCTCAAGACTGCCAAGGCGCTCGGCCTCACCATTCCAGATAAACTCTTGGCGCTCGCCAACGACGTCGTCGAATAACCAGCTGGCGACTTCCGCTAGTGGCCGATGCTGTTGAAAAAGGCCTCGTGATTTTCGGTGAACAGTGATTCCGTCTGCCGAGGGATTCGGCGGCGGAGGTTTTCCATGATGGGTCGGCAGGCGGGCGATCAGAGCCAGTTGTTTTACCTGTTCAACCTCGAACGGCGCATTCCAGCGGGCCATCTGTTGCGCCGGATCAATCCGGTGGTGACACGGATACTGGCGGAGCTTCGTGAGAAGCTTGTGCCTTTCTATAGCGAGATTGGCCGGCCTTCGGTTGATCCTGAGCTGATGATCCGGATGCTGATTGTCGGTTATTGCTATGGCATCCGCTTTGAGAGGCGGCTGTGCGAAGAGCTCGAACTTCACCTTGCGTACCGATGGTTTTGCCGCCTCGATCTCGACGACAAGGTTCCAGATCACTCGACGTTCTCGGTCAATCGCCATGGTCGCTTCCGTGACAGCGACATCCTGCGCCAGGTCTTCGAGGCTGTGGTGCGGGCGTGCATGGATGCTGGCCTGGTCAAGGGCGAGGGGTTTGCCGTCGATGCCAGCGTGATGGAGGCCAATGCCAGCCGCTATCACGGCAAGACGCCTGATGAGATCACGTGGGCCGAGCCGGAGCGCCAGACCCGCGCGGTCAAGGAGTATCTCGCTGGGCTAGATGTCGATGCGCAACCCAATCCCGATCGCAAGCCGCCGAAGCTGATATCACCGAGCGACCCCTGCTCAGCCTGGACAGCTAAGGCCAACAAGCGAGTACAGTTCGGCTATGGGCTCAATTATCTCATCGACATTGCAAACGCGATCATTGTCGACGTTGAGCCGACGCCGGCGCGCACCTATGACGAGGTTGAATCGACAAAGACGATGCTCGATCGCACCGAGCAGCAGCTTGGCCTGAAGCCGAAGCGGCTTGCGGCCGATACTGCTTACGGGACTGGCCGCTTCCTGGGCTGGCTGGTTGGCCACAGGATTGCACCGCACATCCCGGTCCGCGATGCCAGCGAGCGCGACGATGGCACATTATCGCGCAGCGACTTTCGCTGGGATCGGCGGCGCGGTGTTTATATCTGCCCGAATGGTAAGGTGCTGCACACCACCGGCAAGGTGCACGAAGGCAAAACGCTGCGCTATCTCGCATCCAAGTACGATTGCGATGTCTGTGCCCTGAAGAAGCAGTGTTGTCCTAAAAGCCCGTCGCGACAAATTCCTCGTGATGTTCATGAATATGCCCGCGACGTGACACGCCGGCTGATGCGGACAAAGGCGTTCCTCAAGTCGCGCGACCAGCGCAAACGCGTCGAGATGCGCTTCGCCCACTTGAAGATTCATCATGGCTTCGAGCGTATGCGGCTGCGAGGTCTTTCCGGCGCACGCGATGAATTCCTTCTCGCTGCTACCGTGCAGAACCTCAAGACCCTGGCACTTCGAACCCTCGGACCACCACCGGCACGGCGGCGCGCATCGCTTGCCTGAGATCGCTCACCAGTGCGCCAGCAGCGTCCGCGTCGAGGTCGCCGGCAACCACGCGGCCGCAAAATCGAACGGCCCGGCTCAACTCAGCCGGTTCAAAACCACCCAACAGCATAACGCCAACCGAAAGACGTACTTTTTAAACAGCATCGGCCCATTTCGACGTTCGCGATGGTACAGCATTGTGTCTGAAATTGAGTGATGAACGGACGCAACGCGGACATCGCTATTCGGTAGCGAATGACGCCACCGGACGAACCGGCCGAATTCCCTTCGCTTATGGGATCACACGCAGATCGATCTTCTCGATCAGGGCTGCCCGATCTGCCTCAGCCGTTGCCAGCTCCTTGCCCGCTTCCTTAGCGGTGCTGCCGTTTGAACCCCACACGACAATGCCGCCGAGCAGCGCCGCGACCGCCGCCGCCATTGCGGCGAGATCGAACCGGGTTGCGCCCAGCAGCATTGAGGCGAGCACAATGCCGCCGCCGGCTGCGACGATCCGCGAGGCAAGGATGAACTTGCGGCAACTTTCAATCTTGGCAGCGAGCTCTTCGATGTGCTCCTCGAGGCGCACAATCTCGCGGTGCGGGTCGTCGGCCCTTTTGTGGGCATGCAAAGTTCAACACTCCTGAAGGATCGCCGATCCCGCGACGACATCGGCGAGCGCATTACGCGCTTGCAGGCTTCCGACCTGATCACAGCATCTACTGAATTGCGCCGACCTCATGGAGTGATTACCGGCGCAGATATGGCTCGCCAAGCGCGCGCGGTGCAGTTTGCCGTCCGGCCAAGCCGCCGACCGCGAGCAGTGCCAGCAGATAAGGCAGCATGATCAGGAACGCGTTCGGCACGTTGACGCCGAGCGTGGGCAACTGAAACTGCAAAGCGGTCGCAGCGCCGAAGAGGAGACACGCGAGCACCGTGCCCGTCACCGTCCATTTGCCAAAAATGACAGCGGCGATCGCGAGATAGCCAGCGCCGCGGGTCATGCCTTCGGTGAAGGTGTGAATGTCGCCGATTGACAGGAACGCACCCGCCAGCGCCGACATGAAGCCGGCAAAGATCACGCCCATGTAGCGGATCCAGGTGACCGATACGCCCGATTTGTCGACCGCGCGCGGCTCCGCACCGGCGGCATGAATGGCAATGCCGAGCGAGGTGTAGCGCAGGACCATAGCCGTCAGCACGATGATGGCGACGCCGACATAGAGGAGCCACACCTGCTGGAACACCGCCTCTCCGAAAACCGGAATGTCGCCAAGGAGCGGCGGGCTCCATTTCGCCAGGCCCGGAATCTGCTCGCGCGAGCGCGCGCCAAAAATTTCCCGATAGGCCAGCGTGGTGGCGCCCAGCACCAAAATGTTGATGCCGATCCCGGTGACGATCTGATTGGCACGCAGCGTATTGCTCAGCAGCGCCTGCAACAACGCGACCGGGAATACCCCAATAATCCCGATCAACAGACCAGCGACCGGGCTGCCGGTGGCCCAAGCACCGACTGCGGCGCTGAATGCGCCCGTCAGCATCATGCCCTCGATGCTCATGTTGAGCACGCCGGCGCGCTCGCTCACAAGCTCGCCGGTCCCAGCAAGCAACAGCGGTACCGCGAGCCGCAGCGACGAGCCGATGAAAACCGCGAACAGTTCCCAGGTCATGCGCGCCGCTCGATGAAAAATGACGCGCCCGCGAGCGTCACGACGATCAGCCCCTGGATCACCATCACTAAAGCGGTCGGCACGCCAGCGACCATTTCCATGTTGATGCCGCCGGAACGGAGAAAGCCAAACAATAACGCCGCCGCGATCACGCCGACAATAGAACCGCGCGCCAAGAGGCCGGCGACTAAGCCGTCGAAGCCGTAGCCGGAGGAAAAGCCGTCTTTGAGCACGTATTGGTCGCCGAGTAGCATGAAGCCGCCGGCAAGCCCGCCGAGCGCACCGGCAATCGCAAGCGCCAGCATCACCATGCGCTGATAAGAAATACCGGCGCGGTTGGCGGCAACGGGATTGAAGCCGACCGCGCGCAGCTGCACGCCAAACAAGGTCTTGCTCAGCACGATCGCGGCTATGATCGCTATTATTATTGTGATCGGCAGACCGATATGAACGGGGAAGGAATAGTCGCCAGTCAAAAGCGGGAGCTGGGTCGATTCAGGAATTTCCAGCGACTCCGGCAGCGTCGCCGAGCTGGTCATCGGCTTGCGCAAAAGTGCCGGCGACTGGACGCACCAATATAGCAGCCAGACCGCGATGAACGACAGCAACAGCGTGCTGATGACTTCGTTGGTGCCGACTTTGATTTTCAGGACGCCGGCAATTGATCCCCAGAGCATGCCTGCCACCGCGGCGGCCAGTAGCGGAATAATGAAGGGCAAACCCGCCGGCAAGCCGGCGACGCCGCCGTAAAGGGCGACCGCCGTGGCGACAATCCCGCCAACCGCGATCTGGCCTTCGCCGCCCACGTTCACCAGATTGGCCCGGTTGGCGATCACGAACCCGATTCCGACCAGGGCAAAGGCAATACTGCGGTTGATCGAGGCTGCAATCGCGTAAGGCGAGCCGACGGTGCCGGCGACGAAGGCAGACAAGGCGTCCGGAACCGAAACGCCGATGGCGAAGATCAAAGCAAGACCGAGCAGGCCCGCGACCACTACGGCGGAGATGGAAATCACCACCGAAGGCCGCAGCCATGCGCTGATGTTGGTTTTGGCGTTCACGGTCGCGTCGGTCATTGAGCTTGCCCCGCCATCATCGCGCCGATGCGTTCGCGCTCGCTCGGATCGGCGGCGCAGTTGCCCATGATCCGGCCGCGATAAAGGACGACAATACGATCGGCGACCGCGATCAATTCATCGAGCTCAGAGGAAATAAGGAGGACCGCGGCGCCGCGGTCGCAGGCGGATCGGATGTGGCCATAGACGGCGGCAACCGCGCCAACGTCGAGCCCGCGCGTCGGCTGGGCGGCGAGCAGGAACGTCAGTTTGGGCAGCGTTATCTCCCGCGCCAGCACCGCCTTCTGCTGATTGCCGCCGGACAGCGCGGAGAACGCGATATCGGGACCGGCCGCGCGCACGTCGAAACGCGTCATCAGATCGCGGGCCGCCTGCACTAGTTCCCTGCGCCGCAGAAAGCCAAACGACGTGAAGCCGTCGAGCCGGTTGAGAAAGATGTTCTCGGCGACGCTCATCTCCACAACGCAACCGACCGCATGCCGGTCTTCCGGCACGACGCCTATCCCGGCTGCGGTGATCTGCTTCGGGCTGAGGTGGGTGGTCTCGGTGTCGCCGAGAAAGGCTCGGCCCTCGGTCGGCGCCAACATACCGGAAAGCACCGCAGCGAGTTCGCTTTGCCCGTTGCCTTCAACGCCAGCGACGCCGACGATTTCGCCCGGTCCGATCGCAAGCGTGAAATGGTCGAGCCGGGTGACGCCCTGATTGTCGATCACCGTCAACCCGTTGATCTGCACCGCTTCGTGTCGCGGCGTTTCGCTGGGCGCCGGTTCTGGCCGGCTGCGTACGGGCTCGGCGACGCCGAGCGTCGAGGCGGCGGATCTGTCGAGCGATTTGACGTCGCCCTGGATCATCGCGCGCACCAGCGCGTCGATTTCCTCAGCGGGATGATTGGAGCGGGCGACCACGCGACCGCCGCGCAGCACGGTCACGCGGTCCGCAGCCTTCTTGATCTCGGCGAGCTTGTGCGTGACTAGGACCACCGCTGCCCCGCTCGCGGCAACACGCCGGCATACGTCGAGCAGTGCGGCGATTTCATCCGGCAGCAGGACTGCCGTCGGCTCATCGAGCACGAACAGGCGCGGCTCGCGGATCAGACATTTGACGATTTCGACGCGCTGCCGCTCGCCGACTGAAAGATCGTCGATCTTGGCGTAAGGGTCGAGCTTGAAACCGTAATCATTGGCCAGACGCTCCAGCCGCCGCGCCCAAGCTTTGGTATTCACGAAGCCGCGTTGCTGACCGAGGATGACATTGTCGACCACGGTCATGTCGTGCACCAAACTGAAATGCTGGTGCACCATGGCGATGCCGCTGGCGAGCGCATGCGAAGGGCCGGTCGGGCGATAGATTTCGCCGCGAAAGCGCATGGTGCCTTCGTCCGGCACGTGGACGCCGAAAATTAGATTGCACAGCGTGGATTTACCGGCGCCGTTTTCGCCGAGAATGCAGTGCACCTCGCCCGGCATGATGTCGAGCGACGCGTCCGAGACCGCCAGCAAGGCACCGAACCGCTTGCTAATGCCTTGAAGCGCCAGCAGCGGTTCGGCCAGTGTTTGCGTGGGATCTCTCACCGCGAGCGATCCGGAAAGCGGCGTATTGCCGTATTAGCCCTTGAGCACTTTGATCTTGCCCGCGAGGATATCCTTCTTGATCGCGTCAAGCTTGGCTTTCTGCTCCGGAGTGCCGCTGCAGATGATCATATCCGAAGCTTGCGGACCCATTTTCAGGCCGAACTCCTTATAGCCGGGCTTCCATTCGCCACTCACAGCCTGATCGATAGCGTATTGCACCTGGAAGCCGACGCCGGTGATTGAATAGGCGACGTAGAGCGGATCGCTGCCGCACCGGTCGGTGTAGCTGCCGATGATGTGCGTGCCCTTGTCCTTCGCCGCCTGTTCCATGCCGCGCAGGCCGAGATTGAGGATGTGGTAGTGAACGTCGGCGCCCTGCGCGATCGCAGCCAGCGTCGCCTCCTTCGACTTGGCGACGTCGTCGAAATCGCCGGTGTAGTTCTCGAAGTACTTAATGTTAGCGTTGACGTATTTCGCGCCGTTGCCGAATTCTTTCCCCGCATTGACGATCGAGGGAATTTCCAGGCCGCCGACGTAACTAACGGCGCCGTTCTTGGAGAGCATCGCGGCGGCGGCGCCGGCAGCAAAGGCGATCTCGGCCTGCTTGACGTCATAGCCGGCTACGTTCGGCAGCGCTTCAGCTTCGTTGCCGCCTACGATGGAGAACTTCACTTTCGGGAAGCGCTTGGCGATCTTGTAGACCGACGCCTGGGTCTGACCGCCAACGCCGATCACCAGATCATTGCTGGTGGCGAGATTGGTCAGCGCCTGGTCCATATCGGCGTAATTGATGTTTTCGATCATCTGAACCTTGATCTTGTCGCCGTACTTTTTCTCCGCAGCGACAAGGCCGTCGTAGCCGGATTCCATCCAGCCTTTGTCTGATTTTGATCCGGGAATCAGGATGCCAACCTTCAATGGTCCAGCCGCGCGCACTGCGTGCGTATCGGCAAGACCGACGCCGAGAGCAATTGCAATTGCAGCACCGGCCAGTACGAGACGTCGGGAGAACATGGACATTGGTCCTTCGTTAGAGGTGAACGACAACGTGCAACCTCGCTGGCGAGCAAGGGCCATGCCACTGACTTAAGGCTTTGAAACAACTAAGAATAATTTCTAAAACCGGAGCGCTAATAAGTATATGATTACTAGTTACGCAAAAATTGCCGTTATTAAAGGCACTTAGCGCGAATATTGCTGGGCACCCTTTGACGCGGAAGGGGGAATTCCGACGATTTCAAAGGCGTTTTCGTTGGCAGCAAAATTGCAAAGGATTTTCCGCGGGCTAGAGCCGCTCCGCTGCTTTTGACGAAGGAGAACGGACAATGTCAGCCGTGGAAAAGCGCAAGGAAGTTTCCTCCGGAGGCCCGCTCGGGTTCAGCTCGCAACACGTCTGGCACGCGTCCGCCGAGACGGTCGACATGGCAATGCCGGCTCCAGCGCCGGTGCCGGTTTCGATCGCCTGCCTGCCGCAGAACGTGACTATGGATCTCCGCCGCACCGCCATCATCGTGATCGACATGCAGAACGACTTCTGCGCCAAGGGCGGCTGGGTCGATCATCTCGGCGTCGACTACCGGCCGGATCGCGCCCCGATTGCGCCGTTACAGCGATTGCTGCCGGTGCTGCGCAAAGCCGGCGTGCCGGTCATCTGGGTCAATTGGGGCAACCGGCCCGATCTTGCCAACATGCCGCCCAACCAGATTCATCTCTACAAGCCGAACGGGGTTGGCATCGGGCTGGGCGATCCATTGCCAGGCAGCGGCGCGCATGTGCTGGAAAAGGATTCCTGGGCCGCCGCGGTCGTCGACGAGCTCAAGCAGGAGCCCCACGACATCAAGGTCGACAAATACCGGATCAGCGGCTTCTGGGACACGCCGCTTGACAGCATTCTGCGCAATCTCGGCACCAAGTCGATCCTGTTCGCCGGCGTGAACACCGATCAGTGCGTACTGCATTCCCTGACCGACGCGAACTTCCTCGGCTACGGCTGCATCCTGATCGACGATTGCTGTGCCACCACGTCGCCTGATTTCTGCACCGAGGCAACGATCTGGAACGTCAAGAAATGCTTCGGCTTTGTCACCGGTTCCGAGGCCATCATCAAATCGCTGTCGTCGGTGGCGGCCCTTTGAAGTGGGCACGGCCGCGACATCGACAGCAGCGCCCGCCGATTTCGGCGCCTTCGTTCCGGACGGAATGTGCCGGCGCGAGGCTACGGCGCGTGGCGTCCTCGACGGTTTGACATTTGCCGTCAAGGATCTGATCGATGTCGACGGCAGCCGCACTGGTGGCGGCAATCCGGATTGGCTGGCGCAGCAGAAACCGGCGGCGCGTTCGGCTCCCGCCGTCGAACAGGCACTTGCGGCCGGCGCTACGCTGATTGGCAAAACTGTGACAGATGAACTCGCCTTCAGCCTTGAAGGTCGGAATGTGCATCACCGCTGCCTGGTCAATCCGGTGTGTCCGGGGAGGCTCCCCGGTGGCTCCTCGAGCGGATCGGCGGTTGCGGTAGCCGGAGGCCTGGTCGATTTCGCACTCGGCACTGACACTGGCGGTTCGGTGCGCGTCCCGGCAAATTTCCTCGGCCTATTCGGCTTTCGCCCGAGCCATGGGGCGATCTCCCTCGATGGCGTCGTCCCGTTCGCGCCGTCATACGATACGATTGGTTGGTTCGCACGCGATGCCAATACAATGGCTCGGGTTGGTGATGCCCTCCTCCCTGCTCAGGAGTGCCCGCCGATCACAAATCTCAAACTGGCCGACGACGCCTTCGCGCTGGTCGACCCGCTGCTTGCTGCGGAGCTGAAAACAAGGGCCGCAAGGCTTGGCCCGAGTGGCAGCGTCAGTGTGTTTGATGGCAAAGAGGCGGACTATTTTGAGTGCTACCGCGTCCTGCAAGGCGCGGAGATCTGGCAAGGCCTCGGCTCGTGGATAGCGAACCACAAACCGCGCTTCGCCGACGACATCGCGCAGCGCTTCGCCGGCACCGCAGCAATCACGGCCGACGACGTCGCGCGCTATGCTCCGATCCGCGCCGCCATCCAAGGCAGAATCGAGCAGTTTGTCCCGCCGGACACCGCCATCGTCATGCCGATCACGCCGTGCCCGGCCTTGATCGAGAACGCACCGGCTGACGTCATCGGCTCGTTCTATCAGCGCGCGCTAACGCTGACCTCGGTCGCCGGTCATTGCGGCGCGCCTCAGGTGACGCTGCCGCTCGGCCGCTGGCAAGAATGTCCGATCGGACTTGCCATCCTCGGCCCGCGCCGCAGCGATCGCGCGCTCCTGCAGTTGGCGGGGAAGATTGCCCGCCAGGCGGTCGCGATGGTCCCAGCATGACTTATAGCGATACCGATACGCGGCGAGTTCGGGCGCCTACGGTGCGTCCGCGCCGACGGCCGCGCCGCACGCCGGCGCAGAGCCGCGACCAGATCCTGCGCGCCGCTACCCGCGAATTCGTCACCCATGGTTTTGCCGGCGCGCGCGTCAACCGCATCGTCAAGAAGGCGGGGAGCAACCCGCGCATGATCTATCATTACTTCGGCAGCAAATCGGGCCTCTACATTGCGGTGCTTGAGGAAGCGCTCGGCGGGCTGCGCCGCCGTGAGCTTCAGATCGACATCGAACATCTCGATCCGCGCGAGGGCCTGCTGCAACTGTTCGACTTCATGGCGAGCTATTTCGAAAATAACAAACACCTGGTGCGCCTGTTATCAGCGGAAAATTTGCTCAAGGCCAAATACATGCGCAAGTCGGCGCGGATTCCGGAAATGTCATCGCCGGTGCTCGATATGATCGAACAACTGATCGCCCGCGGTGCCAAGGTCGGACAATTGCCCCGTGGACTCGACGGACTGCGGCTTTACGTCCTGATGGTCGCGCTGTCGCAATTTCATCTGTCGAACGGACACACCTTGTCGACGATCTTTGGTCGCGATTTGTACGCTTCGGATTGGTGTAACGATCGCGGCGCCGACGCGCGCCGCATGCTGGCAGCGTTTCTCAAGGCCTAGACCGGCAGCGCTTTAGTTTCGAACGATGATCTCGCGCTCGCCGCGATGGAGCGTAGCCGACGGCACGCTGGCGGCACCGCACGAGGATCACCAAGGAGGCCGCTCGCGCCCCTCTGGGTACTCCCGCCGCAAATCCGGTGGCAGACTGACACTAATCTGAAGGATCATCAGGATTTGAAGCGCGGCGATAGCTTTGGCTACGGGCGTAACATTCTCGTCGCTTAGCGGCATCTTCGAGGATCGCGGCCACCCCCGGTATCGGTATCCAACAATTCAAGCGCCCCCGCGGGCCGGTCGGTCAACGCAAGAGTTTATCAATTCGACCGAGCCGAATGTCGCCTTCTGATGCTGTGGACGGCTCCTCCACCGGCACGTGAGTGCCATCGATGTGGGTGCTGTTAAGACTCCCACGATTCGGAGGAGCCAAGTCATGGAAGCCATCACGACAATCGGTCTCGACATTGCGAAGTCGATTTTTCAGGTTCACGGCGTCGATACGGAGGGCAATGTGATCTTCCGTCGTCAGCTCAAGCGTCGCTATGTGCTGGCATTCTTCGAGAAGCTGCCACCGTGCCTGGTTGGTATCGAAGCCTGCGCTTCGGCCCATCATTGGTCGCGCCAGCTTCAGGCGCTTGGCCACACCGTTCGCCTGATGCCGCCGGCCTATGTGAAGCCCTATGTGAAGCGGCACAAGAACGATGCCACTGACGCCGAAGCGATCTGCGAGGCGGTCACCAGACCGAACATGCGGTTCGTCGCGACCAAGACGCCGGAGCAACAGAGCTGTCTGACGCTGCACCGTACCCGTCACTTGTTCATCCGCCAGCAAACTTCGGTGATCAATTCGATCCGCGCGCACCTGGCCGAGTTCGGGATCGTCGCGCCGGTCGGACGCAATGGTGTCGAGCAACTGCTCAGTGTTGCTGCCGATTCAAATGACAGGCGCTTGCCCGACGTTGCCCGCGTCTGTGTCATAGCTCTCGGCGCCCAACTGCAGACCCTGAAGGCTCAGATCCTAGAGTTCGATCGTATGATCAGGGCCTGGCACCGATCGAGCGAGATAAGCCGCCGGCTCGATGTTATACCCGGCGTCGGTCCCGCCTTGGCGACTGCTCTGGTTGCCAGCATCGCCGATCCGAAGGCCTTTCGGTCAGGGCGTGATTTCTCAGCCTGGATCGGGCTTGTACCGAAGCAGAACTCGAGCGGCGGCAAGGACAGGCTCGGCAGTATCAGCAAACGAGGTGATCGCTATCTGCGCAGCCTGTTCACGACCGGTGCGCTCGCCGTCATCCGCTATGCCAAGATCCATGGCACCGGACATCGACCTTGGCTCACAGCATTGCTGGCGCGGCGACCCACGATGGTCGCAGCCATCGCGCTCGCCAACAAAATCGCAAGGATGGCGTGGGCAATGATGGCCAAGGGCGAATGCTACAAAGAACCAGCCGCACTCGCGGCTTGAACGAGATCACACCGGGCATCCGGCGTGATGTGAAGGTTGGGAGGGCGAACAGCACGTAATGCAGAGCCGGTCGATCCGGCGATCAGGACAACCCACAAGGGCCAGAGCATTGTCGAATGCGTCCTATTGACCGGGACCTGATCCGCGGAGGGCATTATGGCCAGCGGTCATGCGAACCGCATCAACAGGCCGAACACATGGCCGCACCGACCAATGCTGCACTCGTGAAGAAAGTCCTTGCCAACTCGGAGCCGTCCACACATGGCCCTACTCGGACCTCGCGTCGCGTCCACCGCTTGTCCGAAATGCGGGTAAAAGCAGACGTGCCGCACATTGCACCTGACTTCCGTTGGTGACCCACATCGGACTCGGTTCGTCCCGCCGGTTGGCGGTTGTCCGCTGCGCGGACTCGACCATAAGGCCCGTTGCGCCTTGGGCAGGGCGTACGGCAGACTATCGAGAACAAAAATAGGCACTGTTCTGCGCGCTCGGGTCTCTGGACTCGGATATTCGCGGCCTGCCTCGAAGACAAAACAGGGAGGATTAAAGATGGACCGGCGAAGCTTTCTTGCGACGGCGGCCGCGCTGCCCACTGCCAGCGCGCTTGGTTGCATGTTCGCTAGAGCCGAAGATCACCTCAAATGGGCGGTCTTCACTCCCGACAGCGAGGTGACCTTTCGCACTGTGATGAAGCCGTATGCGGAAACGGTACAGCGCGAAACCAACAGCGCGGTGGTCTTTGATCTGTTTCCCAACGGCGCGCTGGGCCGCAATCCCGGCCAGCAGCCGCAAATGCTGCTGGACGGCGTTGCCGACGTTGCCTGGGTCATTCCTTCCTATTCGCCTGGTCGATTCCCCGATACCGAAGTCCTGGAGCTACCGGGCATGTTCAAGGATTTGCGCGAAGCGTCTCTGGTGGCGAGCGCGATGAGTGCGCACAAATCACTGCATGACTACGGCGATTTCTATGTGATCGGACTTTGGGGAACGGCACCCTACTCGATCCACACGAACTTCCCGGTGAATTCGATCGCCGATCTCAAGGGCAAAACAATCCGGGCCTCTAGCAAGAACGAAAGCGCGGCGTTGCGGGCCTTCGGCGCTGTACCGGTCGGCATGCCGGTGACGGAGATACCCGAGGCCATCAGCCGAGGCACGATCAGCGGCACGACTTCGCACCTAGCGCCGTTTTTTGACTTCGGGCTCGATCGCGTGACTAACAACCACTTCTTCATCGGTCTCGGCGTCGTCCCGCTTTGCGTTTTAATGAACAAGAGAAAGTTCGACGCATTGCCGCAATCCGCCCAGGCGGTGATCGAGCGCAACGCCGGCCCGGCGCTGACAAAGGTCTGGATCGATTCCATCACCAGCTATAACGCCGCCAATCTGGAAAAGCTGAAAAGCAATCCCAAGAACAAAGTAGTCTTCCCGTCTCAGGAAGAGATCGACAAAGCCCAGGCATTGCTGGCGCCGGTGCGCGAGGAATGGGTTGCGGCGAGTGAACGGCACAAGGAACTGAAAGCCGCGCTTGACACCGAACTCGCCGCCGTTCGCAATGGCGACAAGGGCTAACTTGGCGCGGCGGTGTTGTATCTTGCATACTGGCGCGCCTTTTTCGGCAAACTCCATCTGACGGACTGATGCGAGGGCGAAGGTAGCGCCGATGGGATGGATCGATTGGGCGAGCAGGACGCTTGCACGAGCGCTTGCGGTCGTTGGTCTAGGCGTCCTGCTGTGCTTTGCGGTCATGACCATGGCCGACGGTCTGTTGCGTTTCTTCTTTGCACACCCGATCGACCTTGTCCGTGACGCAGGCTCGCTGGTCGCCGCTTTCTCCGTCGCCTGTTGCCTGCCGGTAGCGATTGTCGAACGCAGCAATATCACCATCCGCTTCCTGCCAACGCTTATCGGCGTCCGCGCCGGGCAAGTGGCCGACGTGGCCGCGGCTATCCTGGTCGAGATCATCCTCGTCCTGATGACGTGGCAATTCGTGCTGTTCACCGAGCAAGCCAGCGCCAGCGGCAGCGCCACTTGGATGCTGCGGATCCCAACCGCGCCGGTTTGGGCGGCTGTCGCTGCCATCCTCGGCGTCAGCGCGCTGCTCCAGGCGGCGGTGACCCTCCAGACCTTGCGCGGCGACTACCTCGCTGAGCCGTCGCCGACCGCTGTCGATTAAATTTGGGGGCGTCATTTGCAGCCGGCGGTCATCGGTGCGCTGGGAATCGCGGCGCTCTTCGTGCTGATCCTGCTGCAGGTGCCGATCGGCTTTGCGATGATGACCGTCGGTGTCGTCGGCTTTGCCCTGCAAGGCGGATGGATCCCGGCACTTTCCTTTTTGGCCCAGGAACCATCCTACGTCCTCTCAAGCACCGACCTCGCCGCGGTGCCGCTGTTTCTGATGATGGGCGTGTTCGCCAGCATGGCAGGTTTTTCCGAGGACGTTTATCAGGCGGCCGCGGCATTTCTCGGCCACCGTCGCGGCGGATTGGCCTACGCCACGATCAGCGGTTCCGCCGCTTTCGGCGCCATTTGCGGTTCAAGTACGGCGACAGCGGCTACCTTTGGCAAGGTAGCGCTGCCGCAGATGCTCGACCGCGGCTATTCGCCGGCTTTCTCGACCGGTGTCATCGCCGCAGGCGGCACGCTGAAATCCTTGATCCCGCCGTCGCTGGTGATGATCATTTACTGTGTCGTAGCAAAGACGTTCATCCTGGACATGTTCGTCGCCGCCATCGTGCCGGCGCTGATGACTATTGCGTTCAACCTGATCGCCATCGCCATTGTGGTGCGATACTGGCCGCGGATTGCTCCCGTCAGCGAGCGAGTGTCCTGGCGAGATCGGTGGATTGCGACACGGCGCGCCGCTCCATCGCTGGTACTCCTGTTCGGTGTATTCGTCGGCATCTACAGCGGAATTTTCACCGTCAATGAAGCGGCATCCGCGGCCGCCATTCTGGCGCTGGTGTTCGCGATCGCGCGCCGGCGCATAAGCTGGGACGCGCTGGTCCGCGGGATGTACGAAGCGGCCTCGGTGACGGCCATGCTTTATCTGATCTTGATGGCCGCGCCGATCTTCACCTATTTCATCAATCTGGCTCACGTGCCCGAGTCGCTGGTTCAATGGATCGCCGGCCATCGTTTTGCGCCGCTCGGCGTCATCTTCACGCTTACCGCCGTTTACATTCTCCTTGGCACCTTTTTCGAGGAAATGTCCTCGATCCTAATCACGCTGCCGCTCGTTTTGCCGATCGTAGTCAGTCTCGGCTACGATCCTTTGTGGTGGGGCGTGATCTGTCTCATTCAGGTGGAAATGGCTCTGATCCACCCGCCGATGGGCATCATCGTCTTTCTGTTGCACGCCATCGCGCCGAAAATACCGATGTCGACGATTTATCGCGGGGTGGTTCCATTTCTGATCGCGGATTTCGCAGTGCTGATTATCTTGATTCTGCTGCCCGGCATTGTCCTGTGGCTGCCGTACGCTCTGCGCTGAGGCGGTCTAGGCCGCGTAACCGCCTCGCGCGACGGCGCGCTCGCGAACGCCGGCCTCGATGCGCCGCGCTACCGACCGCAGCGGTGGCAGAAGCCGCTGTTCGGCTTCGGCGATGGTCAGCGCCGACGAAATCCAGATCAGCGACAGGCAACCCAGTATTCGCGTCTCGGTGCGGATGGGAATGGCCATGCCGGTAGCTTTAGGATTGATCTCGCGATCCTGAATCGCAAAGCCCTTGGCGCGGATCGCATCGAGGAGCGCATCGACGCGATCGCTGTCTTTTGCGCCCTGATCGTCCGGCACCGGGGAGTGCGAGAGCATTTGGAGCACGGCCCGCCGTTCGTTGGCGGGACAGCACGCCAGATAGCAGCGGCCAGCGGCGGTTCGCAGCATTGGCAGCGACCGTCCGACCATGCCATGGTCAATCGAGAGAACGCTGGCTTCATGCGTGGTCTCGCGGACCAGCATACGCCCTTGCTCGAAGGTCATCAGCGCCGCCGGCCACACCAGGTCGCGCGTGAATTGCGCCATCAGCGGTGCCGCGATTTCCGCGATCCAGTTGTCTTCGAGAAAGCCGTCGCTGAGCGTGCGGACCTTGGGTGTCAGGCAAAAGCGATCGGCCGGACTGCCGCGCGCTACGAAACCGGCGCGTCTCAAGGTCTCCAGCAGCCGGTAGACCGTCGGACGGGGCAACCGCGTGTCGCGGGCTAGTTCGACGGCCGAAGGAAGCTTACGCCTGTTCATCGCAATGAGAAGCGCCAGCCCGCGCTCCAGCGAGCGCACGCCTCCGCCTCGTGTTTGACCGCTTCGCTGAGCCACTGGTGTCCTCCCGGTGGGCCGATTGTCCACTGTGCGGACATCGAGTTAAGATTTCTGGCCGGCTGTATCCGGCCGCACTAGCCTTTCAGAAAAGCCAAGGGAGAAAGCCATGACGGGAGCGGCGGTAAGCTCGGGCGATCACCAACAACGGCGGGTGCCGTTGAGGATGAGCCATATCGGCCTTTACGTGCATGATCTGCCGAGAATGGAAGATTTCTATACGCGGGTCCTGGGCTTCACCGTGACGGATCGCGGCAAGGTGCGCGACGCCGATATCGTGTTCACGAGCTGGGACCCGAAGGACCATCACCAAGTGGCATTGGTGACCGGCCGTCCGAAGGACTTCGGCTTCAATCACGTCAACCAGATTTCGTTTCGCGTCGCTTCGCTGGAAGACCTTCAGGAGATCTGGCGCAGGGTGAAGGACGAACCGGGCGTATCCGACATGCGGCCGATGGATCATGGCAACGCCTGGTCGCTTTATTTTCGCGATCCCGAAGGCAACCGCCTTGAAGTTTTTTGCGACACCGCCTGGTACATCGAGCAGCCTTGCATCGAGGAACTCGACCTGTCGCAGCCCGCCGACAAGATCAGGGCGAAATCCGACGCCTTTTGCCGCAGCGCGCCCGGCTTTCGCCCGATCGCCGAATATCAGGCGGAAATCGCCAAAAAGATGGGATTGATGAGGTCCTGAACACGGTCCAGCTCGCCCATGACCGCCGCTTCGACGCCCGCATTGTCGATGTCATCGCAGGAGCTCGCGCCGCAATTCGACGTTTGCATCATAGGCTACGGGCCGGTGGGTGCGGTGCTCGCAAACCTATTGGGGATGAGCGGGCTTCGCGTGGCTGTGCTCGAGCGCGAAGCCTCGGTTTACCACTTTCCACGCGCGGTTGCGCTGGACGGCGAGGGCATGCGTCTGGTCCAGACATTGGGCCTTGCCGAGCAATTGCTGCCGCTGCTTTCGGTCGGCCGCAACATCCGTCATATCAGCGCCGATGGCAGACTTTTGCTGCTGATCAGTCGCGGCGGAATCGGTCCCGAAGGCTGGAACAACGCCTATCGCTTCTACCAGCCGGAATTCGAAACGGTGCTACGCAATGGAGTCGCGCGCTTTGCGTCCATCGACGTGCGGCTGCGCTGCGACGCGTTTGCGCTGGACGATCTCGGCGATCATATCTGCGTTCGCTATGAGAACCTCGCGGCCGGAGAACTCGCCCAGATTACCGCCCGTTACGTCGTTGGCTGCGATGGAGCACGTTCGACGGTCAGGCGCTTCATGGGAGCGGCGCTGCACGACCTGCGCTCGCACGAACGTTGGATCGTGCTGGACATGATTTTGGAGCAGCCGCCGCGCGGCGTACCCGAGGCGGCCGATGAAACCGGTCGCGTCATCGACGCGATCCAGTATTGCGATCCAGCGCGGCCGACGACCTTTGTGCCGATGCCGGGGAAGCGGCACCGCTGGGAATTTATGCTGATGCCCAGCGACGATCCGGCCACGATCACCAAGCCGGACCAGATCTACGCAATGCTAAAACCGTGGCACATCGATCCGGCCACGTCCGTGATCGAGCGCGCGGTAGTCTACACCTTTCATTCGGCGCTCTCAACTCGCTGGCGGCGCGATCGTCTGCTGCTCGCCGGCGATGCCGCGCATCAAATGCCACCGTTTCTCGGCCAGGGCATGGGCTCGGGACTCCGTGACGCCGCTAATCTTGCGTGGAAGCTTGACGCAGTGATCAAAGGCAGCGCGCCCGACAGCCTGCTTGATACCTATGAATCGGAGCGATCTGAGCACGTGCGGGCTTTCATTGATCTCGCCGTCGAGCTCGCCCGTGTCATTCAAACGACCGATCCGGAACGCGCGCGGGTGCGCGACCGTGAACTCGTCGCCAATCCAACCATGCTGCGGCCGATAACCCCGCGCCTTGGCCGGGGCCTTCACGGCGACGCACCCGCCCCAGCCGCCACGCGCGCCGCCCAGCCACGGCTCGGCGACGGCGCGCTTCTTGACGACAAGGTCGGTTACCGGTTCGCCGTACTGGCGAGCCAGCATCTTGCCGATGCACTTGGTCAAGCCGGGCGCGATATCCTGCTCGGTGATGACGTCGTCATGGTGATAGCGAGCGGTCCTGCCAAATCCTACCTCGCGGAATTGAACACCGAAACGGTGGTGATCCGCCCCGACCGCTACATCCTGGGCGTGGCGTCGACGCCAGCCGAACTCGAAGCGGTTTTGGCACATCGCTCACCGCTCGCTTCCCTGCCGCTTTCACCTCCGTCGCGGAAAGTGTCCGCCAGCTAGACCTCCCGGGAGATTTGCATGGCCACCTCACGAGTCCCTACCAACGCGGTTGATCACGTCGGCAGCCTGAAACGGCCGCCCGATTTGGTGCAGGCGTGGCGCGCCTGGGAAGACGGCAAGCTGCCGTTTGAACAACTGCTGCGCTTGCAGGACGAGAGCATAAGCGATGCCATCGCCATGCAGGAGAAGCTTGGGTTGCCGATAGTCACCGACGGCGAATTTCGCCGCGGCGGATGGTCGCGTGGCTTTCTCAATGCAGTCGAGGGCTTCGAATTCCGCGGTTCGAAACTCGTCTTCCGCAACGACGACGGGTTCTCGACGCCATCACCAGCGCCGCTCGCGACCAAGCCGATCCGGCGGTCAAAACCCATCGTTACCGAAGACTTCAGGTTCGTCGCTTCGGTCGCGAAACATCGGGTCAAGGTCACGATGCCGACGCCGTCGCACATGCATTTCGGCCAGTTCAAGGATGCTGTGGATGCCTCGGTCTATCCGGATATCGAAAAATATTGGGACGATCTGATCTCGGTCTTTAAGCAGGAGATCGCCGAGCTTTACGCCGCCGGGTGCCGCTACCTGCAACTCGACGAAGTTCCGCTGGCGCTGTTGTGTGACAATAAAATTCGCGCGCTGGCGAAAAGCGAAGGCGACGATCCGGATAAGCTCGCGGCACTCTATATCGACGTTCTTAACCGCGCCGTCGCCGGCCGGCCGGCTGACATGACGATCGGCATGCATTTATGCCGGGGCAACATGGAGAGCCTCTGGATGGGCGACGGCGGTTATGCGCCGATCGCCGAGGCCCTCTTCAACGGCAGCGATGTCGACGCATTTTTGCTTGAATACAACTCCGCCCGCGCTGGCGATTTTTCGCCGCTGCGGCATCTGCCAGCCGGCAAGCGGGCGTATCTCGGAATCATCAGCACCAAAAATCCGGCCCTGGAAACGGTGGATGAGCTACTGCGCCGGCTCGATGAGGCAAGCCGCTTCGCCCCGATGGAACGCCTCGGCATTTGTCCGCAGTGCGGGTTTGCCAGCGCCGCGATGTCGAAATTCGCGGTCAAACCCAGCAAGCTTACACCCGACCTTCAAACGCAGAAGATCGAGCTGTTGCTGGAAGTCGGCCGGCGGGCTTGGGGCCACGCATGAGCGCAGCAGCCGACCAGCTCGACAGTTATGGGCTGTTCACGCCTGAAGCGGTGCAGGACCCTTACCCGTACTACCGGCAGATGCGCGACCGGGAGCCAGTGCATTGGTCGGAAAAAGCACAAGCCTGGTACTTTACCCGCTATCGCGACGTCTACGAACTGCAGGACCGCCCCGACCTTAGTGTCGACCGCATCGAAACGCTTTATTCGTATCTCCCGCGAACCAGCCCAGAGCGCTTCAGCGACATTGTCGACCACTACAATCGCTGGCTCCTTTACCGCGACGACGCCTATCACGATCGCCTCAAAGCGCTATTTCTGAAAGCCATGACGCCGCGCGCCGTCGAGCGGTTACGCCCGATGATGCAGCAGCGCGTCGATGTGATCCTCGATGCGCTCGAAGGCCGCGACGCCTTCGACGCCTACCTCGATTTCGCCGCACGGCTGCCGACGCAAGTCATGCTCGACCTGCTCGGCCTTCCTGATTCAGACGAGGGCATGATGCGGCATTGGAGCGACCGCTGCTCGAACTTCCTGTTTCAGCCCGTCGCCCCGGACAAGCAGGCAATGGCGCGCGAGCAGCGCGAAATCCTGAATGCCCAGCAGGCCTATTTTATGCCGCTGATCGAATCACGCCGTCGCAAACCCGGCGAAGACATGATTTCGGCCATGGCGACGGCCGAGGCCGGCGGCGAGCGTCTGTCCGATCTGGAAATACTGGCGACCTGCAACATGATGGCGACCGCCGGCGGCGGCACGTCCCGTAGCGCCATCGCCATGTCGCTGTGGTGGCTCCACCAATTCCCCGACGAACTCGCCAAGCTGAAGGCCCGCCCGAAAATGATCGATCTTGCCGCCGAGGAGTTCTTGCGTTTCGACGCCCCAACGCAGCGCGGAATCCGCACCGCGCGGCAGGACTTTCGGATTGGCGGCAAGGAAATCCGCAAGGGACAAATTCTTCACATAATGATCGGCGCCGCCAATCGCGATCCGGAGCAGTTCGAAAATCCCGACCGCCTGAGCATCGCGCGGAGTCCCAACCGCCACGTCTCGCTCGGTCACGGTGTGCATTATTGTCTCGGCGCTGCGCTGGCGCGGCTCGAACTTCGCATCGCCCTGGCGAGCTTCCTCGCTCGCTATCCCGACTATCGCCTCGCCAGCGACAAGATCGTGTTTATGGACCGGACCGCCAGCCGCCGGCCGACGAGTGTACCGGTATTTGCGCACTGATGCTCGGCCAGACAAGCGACACGCCCGTTGCGCCAGCCCGGATCGCGCCAACGTTCCGAAGCAGAAAGAGCAAAAAGAGACACCACGATGCGGCAACCCTACCGAAGCGTCTGGACCGAACTCCTCGATACGCCTTTCCGCCAAACCTGGATCGACGCCGGTGGATTAAAGACGCGCTTTGTCCAGGCCGGCGATCCTTCAAATCCGCCGTTGGTCTTGATGCATGGAACGGCCGGGAGCCTAGAAAACTTCGCCGCCAACATCGCCGCGCACGCCCGCCATTTCAATTGCATCGCCTTCGACATGATCGGCTCCGGCATGACCGACAAACCCGACTACGATTACGAGACAGAACACTACGTCAAGCATGCTGTCGACTTTCTCAATGCACTGGGGGTCAAGAAAGCATCAGTGATCGGCCTCTCGCTCGGTGCGCGTGTCGCGAGCCGTCTCGCGATCGACCATCCGGACAGGGTGGAAAAACTCATTCTGCTGTCGGCAACGGCGTATTTTCCCGCCAAACCGATTCAGGATGACATCAAGCGCTCAAGGTCGGCGGCCGCCGCCAATCCGACTTGGGACAGTATTGTCGAAATCTTCAAGGGCCTGTTTCACGATCCGGACAAGGTATGGGACGATCTCATTGCGACGCGTCTTGCGATCTACAGTCGCGCCGACATGAAAGCGGCTATGCCACATATTCTGGCGCTGCTCGATTCAGACGTTTACAACCGAAACCGAATACCCGAGGGCGATTGGAAACGGCTGCTTGCCCCGGCCCTGATCTCGCCGCCGTCGATCATCCAGACGTGTTCCTTGAGACGGCACGCACGATAGCAAAGCTCATCCCGAATGCGAAGATCGTCGAAATGATGCATTGCAGCCATTGGCCGCAGATGGAAGATGCCAACACATTTAACAAGCTGAGCGTCGAGTTTCTCCGAGCGCCCTAGCCGGCAGCCGCCAAGACGCACAAACTGAAAGCGCAAGCCTTCTTGATTGCAGTGGTCTTTAGTGTTCCGCAGCCGTTCCCGGCCACTGCCGACCATGATCCGAATGAGCCCAATGTCGCCTTTTGGCCCAAATGCGAAGTGTCGCCACGTCCGCCCTTCAGTCGCCATCGGAGGAAAAGCAGACATGACGCGGACATCGCTGAAAGATCGAGTTTGACCCATAGGAGATATTCGTTGGCGCGGCGCATCCCCATAGCTCTCGACCATTTTAGGCGGTTCATTCATTGTCTGCCGTGGTTTGCGGCGCTTCCCGCTGACTGATCGAGCTTGTCTGGACTAGGCTCTCATCTCTTCGCGTTCGCCTAGTCTTTATCGGGCGGCCGAATTTTCTCGAAAGCTTGTCCAGTTGACTAGATCTGCAACGAAGATGCGCTGCAGATTTCAGACCCTGAGCACTTCACCCACTTGTGACCGGCACAGAGTTGCGGTCGGGGTTACCGGTTGCTCAGTGCGCAGAAATCGCTCGTCGTCGTCACCCAGCCGAAGAATTTCTCGACAGTGAAGACCGTCGCCGCCTGCATCTCCGGCGGCCCGGCATGGAGCGCCGCATCCTCAATGAGGATCGGGAAATATTCGAGGAAATAGGCGTCGCGCAGGGTCGAACTCGAGGCAGACATTGGTGGCGATGCCTACGAACAGCAGGTTGCGGATGCGCCGCGCCCGCAGCATCGCGTCGAGCGGCGTTCCCCAGAAGCCGCTGTAGCGGGTCTTGTTGAGTACGATGTCCTCGGGCGCGGGCTTGAGCTCCGCCACCAGCTCGTAATCCCAAGTGCCGCGGGTGATGAGCGTGCCGTCGAGTTTCGGGTCAGCACGCATTAATTTCAGCGCGTTCGATTTCCACCAATTGGGCGAGTCGGGCGTGCCCGCTTCGTGACGGGCCGGCTCCCAGCCGTTCTGGAAGAAGATGATCGGGGAACCAAGCGCCCGTGCCGTCGCAATCACCCGCAAGATCCGTTCGATAACACGCTTAGCGCCGGAGACGTCGAAGCCCTGAATGTCGATATAGCCGCCCGGCGAGGCATAGGCGTTCTGCATGTCGACGACGATGAGGGCGGTCTCGCGCGGCACCAGCGGAAACTCCTCGGGCCGCGCTCTGAGCGTTCGCGCATCGCGCGGCCGCGGCAATTGCTGTGGCAAAACCTTAAGCCCGCTGTCGTCGCTCATCGTCTGTGCTCCCCTCCTGTTACTCGGCGGTCACGCGGCGACTGATCGCCTGGTCGATGATGGCGATGCATCGCGCTAGGCCACCGCCGACTTTGGCGTGCGGCAGCGTAGGCGCGGCACGACCTCCTGGCCAAAGCGGTCGAGGCCCTCACGGAAATCGTCGAGCGTCAGCAGAATGCCTTTGACACCGGGAACCGCCGCCAGCTCGTCGAGCATATGCGCGACCGTAACCGGCGAGCCGATGAAAGTGCCGAAGTTGAGGTTGATGGCGCCTTCGCCGCCGACGATCTGCTTGACGTTGGCCGTGGGCGTGCTGTCCATCGCCGATTGCGCCGCGACATAGGCGAGCGCTTCCTCGTCGGCCCCTGCCACATAGTGCCGCCATTTCGCCATCGCCGCCGCGTCGGTCTGATCGACGATGCAGGTGAGAAGGAGATAGGCTCCGACCTCGCGGCCGTTGCGCGCGCCCGCCGCGAGCAGCCGCTCGATCGTCGGCGCAACTGCGCCTGGCGTATTGATCCCCTTAGCGATGCAAAAATTCATGTCGGCGTAGCGCGTGGAGAAATCCATGCCGGCGTCGCTCTGTCCCGCGCAAATGAGTTTGACCTGCGCCTTCGGCCGCGGGCTCAGGACGCAATGGTCCATCTGGAAGAATTTGCCCTTGAAGTCACAATGCCCGGTGGCCCACAGCTCGCGCAGGATCTGCGTGTATTCGGCTAGATATTCGTATCGATTGTGAAAATGTGCCTCGCCCGGCCATAGCCCCATCTGGCTGTACTCGGCCTTTTGCCAGCCGGTCACAAGGTTGATGCCGAAACGGCCTCCCGAGATGTCGTCGATGGTCGCCGCCATGCGCGCCACGATGGCCGGCGGCAACGTCAGCGTCGCCGCCGTTGCGTAGATGCCGATGCGCTTTGTCAGCGGGGCAAGCGCCGCCATCAGCGTGAAGGACTCGAGATTGTGGTCCCAGAACTGCGTCTTGCCGCCGAAGCCGTGTAGCTTGATCATCGACAGCGCGAAATCGAAGCCGTAGGCCTCCGCGCGCAGCGTCACCGAGCGATTGAGCTCGAAGCTCGGCATGTATTGCGGCGAGTTCGTAGAGATGATCCAGCCGTTGTTGCCGATCGGAATGAAGATACCGAGTTCCATGGGGACACCCCGCATAGAGCCGCATGCGACCCGCTCCCGCCGCAGCGATGAGCAATAGCCGTGCCAAGCCGCCGGCGCAGTCGCATGCGGTCCGGAGAGAGTGTGATAGTATCACCACCCCGAATTCGCAGGCAGTGCTGGTCATTCCGTCGCACTGTTTTCGCTGGCAAAGGCGATCTTTCGCGTGGCGCTGGCCGGCTGGTACGGAGCTTGCATTTCCGGTCGGGGGATCGCCGATGATGCGGCATCTCTCGAGGAGGCAAGATATGCCCAAGAAGGCATTACAGCCATCGGACCTGCCCAAGCCGGCGAGTTTCTCACAAGGCATCGAGGTCGCCGGCAGCCGAATGATCTTCGTCGCCGGCAATGTCGCGGTGGACGCCGCCGGCAAAACCGTCGCGCCGGGTGACATCAAGGGACAGACGCGGCAAGTGCTCGCCAACATCGAAAAGGTCTTGGCCGAGGCCGGGGCGACCCGCGACAACATCGTCAAGATCACGACGTTCCTGACCGACCTGAAGAACTATCCAGGCTTCGCCGAGGTACGCGGCGAATTCTTTATGCCGCCCTATCCCGCCTCGACGGCGGTACAGGCGCAGCTGATCAACCCGGAATGGCTGGTCGAGATCGAGGCGGTGGCGGTGTTTGGCCGGACCCGGAAAGCATGAGCAGGGAGCCAATCGCCACCACTGGACGTGTCGCCGACTACTTGCTCGACCGGCTGTTTTCGAACGTGTTCGCCACGCGCCTTCGCTCGCGAAAGCCATTGCTTGCGTCATGTTCGGTCTTTCGGATCACGTCCGTCCGGCGTGGGGCAGCACCAGTTGTCGCGCCACCTTACGCGACTTCGGCATTTGGCCCCTTTGCGGACATCCCGCTTGTGCTGGCCTATGTCGCCTTCAGGGTTGAAGCAGACATCGCGGGATGACGACGTCATGTCCGAGATGACCCTACCTCGATATCCAGTTGTTGCTGGAAAACCGCCTCGATCAAAAGAAGGTTACTTCCGATAAAGCCGCTTATCGGATGTAACCTTGCCAGCGATTCTGACCGGGCCAGATCGCCCATGGTACGGCTAGATTGCACGGCTGCCCTAACCTGCAGCCACGCACGCTAGGGGGCGCTTTGACGGCCGCCCGCCAATTCGCTCCAGACGAGCCGCAGCGTATTTTTGCCCGGGTGCTCCAAAGAGAGTCGCTGCATTTTTGTCCGGAGTCACATCTTCGTTTCGCCGCCGTTTTCCAGGGCCGCTGATTCAGTCGCGCACACTGTGTCCCAGTGACGCCCAGGTCGTGTTGGTAGATATGTTGGTATCCCTTCTTGCCTCAGCTGGAAAAGTACGCTAAATCAAGCACATAGCCTCCTACTTCGTCTCCGGCCCGGGGAGCCAAACATTGATCCCGAAAGTCTGACATCATGCCGGAAACGGAAACCGTGCGTGACCTTCGCAAGGCTCGGCTGGAATTGACGCGGCAGCGCGCTGAGCTGGCGAAAGTCCTCGCGGGTCCTATCGAACAGCAGAAAACGACGCAAGCGGCGCAGGCGTTCGAACAGATTCAAAAGACGATCGAGGCGATCGACGCCGCGATCGAGGACGAAGTCTCGAGGTCAACGTGGCCGCTCGGTTCGCCGCCGAGTGCGGATCGCTGAGGGCATCGCGGCCTGCTCAACCGCAGCTCATTGGGCAGGCCATGCAGGCTGCCGCCCGTCATGGGGGCAGCAGCTCCTTCAGCCCGCGGATGCGCGACGCGGCGCGTGCGGCGTCGCCGCCGTCACGCCAAACCCGCCAGATCATTTCGTCGTGGGGACCGTAATAGTCGTACGCCTTGCTGTAGGTCTCGTCCTTGGCAACATCCGGCGAGTTCGTGTAGTGCCGGTGCTTGATCAGCACGTCGTGCAGGATGGCGCGGCACGGCTCGAGGCTATCCAGATGCTCATAAGCGTCGTCGAAGCAGGTGTGATGCATCCCCGGTAGGAAGACTTGGTGACCGATCGCGCGCAGTAGCGGACCGGAGAAGCAGACGAAACCAGCGATGCGCCCAGCCGGATGGCGCTCGTCGCCATGAATGGTCCAGTCGTCGTTGCAGGAAACCAGATTGCTGCCGTTAAGGGCCTTAATAAGCCTCAAATCCCAGCCGGGCGTGATCGGTACTTGATCGTCGCCGCCCAAGCCGATCCAATCCAGGTAATGCAGCCTGGGCCAGATCGCGCGGATCTTGTCGCCCTGGCTCTCCGGATCGACGGCCACGAGTTGCCATCCCGGATGTAACGGCACCTCGCCGTATGCCGCCATCTCATGGTGCTGGATGATCACCAAACCAGGCGTGGTGCAATCGGAGTCCTTCAGTGCGGCCATCAGACGCGCAAGCTTCTGCGGCCTGCCCCGCGAAGGAATCAGCCACGCCCCGCGCTGCGGATCGGCGCTCCATGTCATCTGGCGCTCCACGTCATAATGCAAGCCCTTCGTTATTCACGCCGACGGCGCAAGTCGCACGTGGTCCACTGTCTTGAACACGCGAACAACACGATCCGGCACTGTGAGCTTGAACTCGTCGGCGGGCCGGCGGAAATCGCCGCGCATTTTGCGACTGATTCGCGTGGACCGCGATGATACGGCGGTGCCGGCTGTGGTCAATCGTGGCGCAATTGATTTGTCCGGCGGCGCCCGATTGGCGCGCTGACCGTCAGCGCGGCAGGAAGCGGGCCGGTGAAGTTGGGAAACTGCGCTCAGCAATTCGCGGCGATCATCGGGCGCCGTCCTTTTGCGCCGGTGCGGCCGCGGGCGCGCCGGCGGCATCGCGCTTGCCCGTATAGGCAATACGCCAGATCGTGCCGCCGGTGTCGTCGGCGACCAGGAGCGAGCCGTCCTTGGCGACCGCGAGAGCCGCGGGACGTCCCCACACTTCCGCGCGCTGCTCGCCGGAGACCCAAAATCCGGTGGCGAAATTTTCGTAATAGCCTTCGGGCCGGCCGTCCTTAAACGGCACGCGGACCACTTTGTAGCCGGTGGGTTCGGAGCTGTTCCATGAGCCTTTGAGCGCCACGAAGGCCTGGCCTTTGTACTCAGGCGGGAATTGGTCGGCTTCGTAGAACACGATATCGAGCGCCGACGAATGTGCCTCGAACAACAAATCCGGCGTGATGGTGGCGTTCACTTTGTCCGGTGCAAGGTCGGCGAAGCCGGCTTGCGGATGTTTGCCGATATAGGCGTACGGCCAGCCGTAGAATCCGCCCTCCTGCACACGGGTGAGATAATCGGACGGCAGCCGGTCGCCGAGGCCATCGCGTTCCTGCACCAGCGCGTAGAGCGCGCCGGTCTGCGGCTCGATTGCGAGCGCCGTGGGGTTGCGCATGCCGGACGAGAACGTCGTCTGGTTGGAGCCGTCGGCGTTGAAGCGCTGGATGGTCGCCTTGGGCTCCGGCTCGACGCCGACATTGCCGGAGGAGCCGACGCCGACAAACAAGGCGCCGGTCTTGCGGTCGATCGCCAGCGGGCGGTTCTGGTGACCCATGGCGATGCCGAACACCCCTTTCTTGGTGATCAGCGTCGCGCCATAGGCTCCGGCGACCGGTTTGCGTTCGTCGGGCGGCACCTGATCAACCCGTTGCATCGTGCTCCTGCCGGCACGCAGAGCGCCAACAATATGCGGCACGCTCCAGATGCCGTCTTGGTCGGCGACCAAGAGGTGGTCATTCTGCCACGCCAGGCCATAAGGCTTGTTGAGGTCTTCGACATGACGGTCGATCCATTCGGCGCGGCCGCTGCCGTCATCGCGGAGCAATGTGAGATAGCCGGCGCTCTGCTCCGCTACCAGTACGTCGCCGTTGGGCAGAACCAGCAGACGTCTCGGATTGACCAGACCGGTCGCAAACGGTGTCGCGGCGAAGCCGCGCGGGACCTGCGGGACCTGCCCGCTATAAGGGACGACCAAGGATCGGTTGGTGACGATCGGGCTCGTTTTCGGCGCCGGCAGATTGGCTGGGTCGATGCGGAAGCGGTGGCCGATCTCATGCTGGATGATGAAGTTCTGATGCAGACTATCCGCAAGGCTGATCGCCTGCCCGCGTGCCTCGCTCTGTTGCGTGTCCGCCGCGCCGAAGACGAAGCTCCCGGCAGTCACAATGGCGAGCACGAAAACAATTCGTTTGGAGCGCGTCGCCATGGCCGCTGTGTGTCGCCGCACTGGGATCCTCCGCAACGTCGTCGCCACCACACCGACGACATAATCATTGCCGCGGAAACGGGCAACGTGTGATGTCGCCGAGCAAGGGCCTCCGCGCATCCCCGTCTCAACTCGGACATGCCTTAATGTCTCAGAAGGGCCAGAAGCGACATTTTCGCCGCAGAAACACAGCGCGTTTTTTGTCGTCAGACTGCCGTGAAGTAGATCACAGAAATCCGATTTGCGGTGTGCTATCCTGGCCTTTACTGTGGCCGGCCGCGAACCCAGTAGGGACGGGGCAAATGGCAATCGTCATCGGACGGCGAAAATTCATTGCTGCGCTCGGCGGCGTGGCGGTGGGATGGCCGCTCGCCGCGCGGGCGAAACAGCCGGCCAGGCTGCCGACCGTTGGGCTTCTGACCCCTGACACTTCGGGTTGGAGTGCAGAAACTGCTGCTTTTGTCGAGCGACTAAGTCAACTCGGGTGGATCGAGGGTCGCACCATCACGATCGACTATCGCTGGTCGGAAGGACGCCCGGAGCGCGTCGCCGAGATTGCGGCCGAGTACGTGCGGCAGAAGGTCGACGTCATTGTCGCTTATGGAGGCGCCGTTGCCGCATTAAAGCAGGCGACAGCGGTCATCCCCATCGTCTTTGCAATCGCGGGCGATCCGGTCGGCAACGGCTTTGTCGAGAGCCTGGCGCGCCCGGGCGGCAGCGTCACTGGAATGTCGCTCCAGAACACCGATACGACCGGCAAGCGGCTCGAACTCTTGCGTGATGTGGTCCCCAATCTCCGCCGGTTGGCCATCATGTTTAATGCCGACTACCCCTCAACTGTGCGGGAGACGGGCGAGGTTCAGGCTGTGGCTCGCACGCTGGGCCTCGAAGTCGCGCCACACGAAATCCGGCGCGCGGAGGATATTGCACCCGTCTTCGAGACTCTTAAATCCCAAGCGGACGCACTTTACGTCGTGGGTGACACTCTCATTCTCGCCAACAGAACGCCGATCGTCACGCTTGCGCTCCGCTCGCGGCTGCCGACGATCTTCGATAACCGCGTTAATGTCCAAGCAGGGGGCCTCATGTCCTACGGAGCAAACTTTCCAGCTCTGTTCCAGCGCGCTGCCGAATATGTCGACAAAATTCTGCGCGGGGCGAAGCCGAGCGACCTTCCGGTCGAGCAGCCGACCAAGTTCGATCTCGTCGTCAATCTCAAGACCGCTAAGGCGCTTGGACTCACCGTGCCAACCACGCTGCTCGCTACCGCCGACGAAGTAGTCGAATGAACCTTTCGCAATTCAGTAATAGTCGGCAGCGAACTGTTGCTGTTGGGTCATACTCGGAAATCGCCTAATGTCAGACTTGAGTTTGAATACAGCCGATATCGGACATCAGCTGGCGGCGCATTAGCGCGTACACGCCCTCATCATACTCGCTCGCCAATGCGGCAGCGGCGGCTCGACTACGGCCGCCGACCTAAGCTGCGTGAAACGAACCAAGATAGGCTGATCGGTCCACCGCTTCGCCTTCCTCGATATGCTGCTCGCCGCATTGTTCGCATTGGAAGGTATAGAGATCCGGCAGCCCGCCAAATCGCAGCGTTCTGCGAACGAGTTGCATCGGCCGGGCGCAGGCAACACAGCGCGGCGGCTTCGGCGCGGACTTGTTTGCGCGTTCGTCATACATGACAGAGTGTCCAGTAACGGCGCCCAACGGGGCCGGCTGGTGATATGAGGTGTCAGCATTACCGCGACGTGGCCGGAAGCTTAATCTTTGGCAATCCTAGGCGCGGCGCTTCGCCGCCAATGGCGACCGTCCAAACGGCGCTTTGCGCCGCCGCGACCACGATCAGGAAATGAACAACCTAAGTGGAACTTGCCGCGTCCTCACGCCTCGGCAGTCAGCCCCGCCGACGTGCGGGTCATCTGAATCCAGGCTGGAAAAATATGAAAACGACGGGCAGCAGCACCACGACGACAAGCCACGGCACCAGATTGCGCAGAAAAGCCTTCGAGGACACGGGGGCCGTTTCGGCCACGCTCTCCCACGGCCAACTATAGCCCGTTCGGAAGATGAGAAAGATTGCGAGCAACAGAGCTGCGATCCCGAACAGCGAAAGATACCGCCAGACGGCCGCAGCATGGCCGGGCAGCCACAGCTCAATGCTCCACCCGATCCAGATCCCAACGAAGAGGACCGTACAATAGCGGAATCAGCCCTCGGATCAGCCGCCTGTTATTCATGACGCGGCATCCTTTGGTCCAACCACGCGGCAGCATGCGCCCACCGCGTTGGCCGCGCTCGCTGCACCTTGGACGTGCCGACCGTTAAATTGGTTCATGGCGGCTAAAGCCAGCGGCCGCCGCCTCCACGTTTTAAGGAAAGTGAAACGCCGGAAAAACCGCTTGGCGCCGTTAAGCCGCTAACGGATTGGATCGCGATCAAGACGAGCGCGTGATGCCAAGCGCTCGGCCCTAGCGTTTCGCCAAAGCGCCCTCGGCTCCGACGTGCACAGCCACGCGGCTGGTGGCGACGCGATGCTTGGTCCGCGCGACGTGCTTGGTATGCGTTTTTGCGCAACCGCCGTTGAGGAACCAGAACTCCAAATCCTCGCAAGAGCGTTGCGCTTGCGACTGGTTTGGCGTGGCGTTGTTGTCGGCGAATGCCCCGCGTGCAGTGGCGAAGGCGTCTTCGACGATTGCAGACGGCGGCACAAAGGCGAACACGGCGCCGACGCAAGCTGCCGCCAAAGCAATCGAAGCAAGTCTCTTGACCATGACGCGCTCCCACGCGGTGCCGGCGCGGCTGGAGCTGACCTCTGCTGCGTCCGACCCACCCGGAACGCTAGTTACAAACCGGCTCGTGCTCGATTGTGCTGTGGTAGCAGCCAGATGTCGCAAATGATGGGACGCGATATACGTTGGTCTAGGCCAACTTAGCCCATCGGCGTCCGTCGCCAGTCCCCGGCCGGATGTTGGGCCGCGGCAAGGCAGCCTTACCTAAATGAAGGCAGCTTTGCCCAAATAAAGCCCGCCCTGCGTCAGGGTCACCAAGCTGGCCAATTCAGCCGCCGGCCAGTAGGATTCCGGCTCGACAAAAAATCATCGGGGAGGCGGCGCCGTGGCTCTGCAATTCGGCATTTTCGACCATCTCGACGACAACGGCATTCCGCTGGCCGATCTGTTCGAGACCAGGCTCAAGCTGATCGAGCAATACGACCGATCAGGCTTTCGCTCGTATCACATCGCCGAACACCATTCGACGCCGCTCGGCATGGCGCCCTCGCCGAGCGTGTTCCTTGCCGCGGTGGCGCAACGGACCAAGCGGCTGCGCTTCGGCCCGCTGCTCTATGTCACGCCGATGTACCATCCGCTGCGCGTCGCCGAAGAAGTGGTGATGCTCGATCACATGAGCCGCGGGCGGCTGGAATTGGGCCTGGGACGCGGCGCCTCGCCGATCGAGATCGCAAGCTTCGACGTCGAGCCGGCCGACGCGCCGGCGATGAACCGCGAAGCGACCGAGATCATCCTCAAAGCCTTGGCCGCGGACGTGCTGAACCACGATGGCAAGTTCTATCGCTACAAGAACGTGCGCATCGCGGCGAAGCCGTTGCAGCAGCCGCATCCGCCGCTGTGGTTCGCGCCGACCGAGCCGTCGCGCGCCGCCGACGCCGCCAAGCTCAAGGGCAATATCGTGACGCTGGTCCCGGATGCCGGCGTCAAGGCGATCACCGATGCGTATCGGACCGCATGGCAGGCGCAAGGCAACAATGCCGCAGACATACCGCTGATGGGCGTGTTCCGCCATGTCGTCGTCGCCGAGAGCGATGCCAAGGCTCGCGACATTGCGCGCAGCGCCTATCGCCTTTGGCGCCACCACATGGCGTTCCTGTGGGAATGGGGCGGGATACCCTTCCCGATCGCCATGATCTATCCGGATGAGTTCGAGTCGCTCGAGGGCATGAGCATGGGCGTCGCCGGATCGCCGGACACCGTGCGCCGGTATATCGCGAGCTCGGTCGAGCAGACCGGCATCACCTACTTCGTCGCCGACATGGCCTTCGGCTCGCTGCCTTACGAAGCGGCTTCGCGCTCGGTCGAGCTGTTCGCCAAAGAGGTGATCCCGGCATTCGAGTGATGGCCGCATGAGCGGCGCAGTCGTTTCATCGGTCCTGTCGACGATCGAAGCGATCTAAAAACAGCCGCAGGTCGGCCGGCCGTCGGGCGCGACGCGGCAGGTGTAATAGTAACCGGAAGGACAGGCGGGACGGTCGCCGCCATTCCAGCAGCCGCAAAATCGCCGGCCGTACACCTCGGTCCAGCAGGCCAGGAACTGACCGGACGGACAAGGACCGCCGAACAGGCCACCGTTAAAGCTTTGCACCAATTGCGTGAACGTCGCCGGTTTTTGCTCGCCCGCCAAGCCAGCGGGCGCCGCCTGCGCCTGGCCGGCATACAGACCGAACATCACCGCCGTGACGAACACATTTGAGAGGAGCCGCATGTTGCCTCAACCCGCGTTGCGCTGTCCGCATGCGGGATGTTGCCATGATTCGCGGCGTTTTGCGGTGTCGTCTTTTGAGCACGCGGTCGCACGAAGCGCGGCCGCTTCACAATATGAAAATAGCGCACGGGAAGTCACGTTTGGCGGTTGCGATCCCGCAACGACTTTTGGCGATCGGCGATCGCGCGCTTTCAGTATTTCTTCTGAACGTGCCTGGGCGCGTAGTATCTGTGCCTGACCGGCGGCGCGTCGCCGGCGCCGCCAAAGACTGGCGAGGTGTAGTAGGTGCCGGTCCAACAGCCGCAACCGCCGCAGCCGGCGCAAGCGCCGCAGGCGCCCATGGCAAGCCGCACACCGTGCCGCACCGGACCGGCGCTTTCCTTGTTGAACACATAGAATGTCGCCAGGCTGACGTCGGCGATTTCTTCCTCGCGCAGCGTGATTTCGTGACCGGCCCCGGCGCCCTGCGTCAAGACATTAGCGTCCGGGCTAGCCGTTGTCGCGGACGCTCCGCTCGCCAGCGCTAGGGATAAACCGGCGGCGCCTAAAACCGGCACGGCTTTGCTCCGTCGCCTGCGCTTCGGCGATTGCTTGACACGCGACATGGCCAGTCTCCTGCACAAATACTCGGATATTCAAGATATACGTAGTGGCTACGCCCGGCTTTGCCAGCGGGCAAGTGTCAAAAAAGTCAGGGACTACACGATGTGTTTATCGAGGCGGGACCAACGTGCCGCCGCGTTCACTGCGCGAGCGCGGGACAGCCGCCGTCGGCCAACGGCCGAAATGCCTTATCGCCAGGAATCGTTGCGACGAGTTTCAACAAATCCCACTCGCTTTTCGATTCCGAAGGCGACTTGATCTGCACCAGATAAACGTCATGCACCATGCGGCCGTCGGGCCGCAGCCTGCCGTTCGGCGTGAATGCATCATCGACCTTGGTCTCGCGCATCTTGGCGATCACGGTTTTCGGATCGTCGGAGTTGGTCGCTTCGGCCGCTTTCAAATAGCTGCGCACCACCGAATAAGTCCCGACCTGGAACGTCGACGGCGCGGTGCCGCGCCGTTCCTTGAACTTGGCGAAGAACGCCTTGGCCGCGTCGTCACGATCCGGCAGCCAGGGCGACACGTACATCATGCCTTGCGCCAGCTGCAGGCTGGTGGCGCGGATCGCCGGCAGCGAGTTCGAGCCCGAACGGCACCACCTTCTGCGTCTCGGTGATGCCGAACTCGCGCGCGCTCTTGACCGAGTTGATAGCGTCGTCGCCGCCGTTCGCCAGCGCCACGACCTCGGCCTTGGAGGCCTGCGCCTGCAGCATGAACGATGAAAAATCGGTGGTGCCGAGCGGAACGCGCACCGAGCCGACCACCTTGCCGCCGTTCTTCTCGATGAAGGCGGTGGCGCCATCCTGCAGCGCACGGCCGAACACATAATCGGCGGTGATGAAGAACCAGGTCTTGCCGAGCTGCGGCAAAGCCTGGCCGATGGCCGAGCCGATCTCGTAGCTGTCATAGACCCAATGCACCGAATTGTTGGGCGCGCAGGCCTTGCCGGTGAAGTCGGCCGAGCCGGCGCTGGTCAACAGCACCGCCTTGTTGTTGGCCTTGGCGATTCCCAGGACGGCAAAGCCGACCGCTGAATTGACCAGATCGGTGACGGCGTCGACGCCGTCGAGATCGAACCAGCGCCGCGCGATGGCGGCGCCGATGTCGGGCTTGTTCTGATGATCGGCGGCGACGATCTCGACCGGAACGCCGTTGATCTTGTTGCCGAACTCTTCCGCCGCCATCTTGGCCGCTTCGACCGAGCCAGAGCCGGAATTCTGTTCGTACGGCCCGGAAAGATCGGTAAGCACGCCGATCTTGACCTTGCCGCCCGACATGTCGGCATGCGCGGCCGAAACAAGGCAAAGCGAAGCGGCAAGCGTGCAGGCAACAAGGCGCATGGTTTTCCTCCCGAGCGTGCTTTAGCGCAACGCCGGGCTAATCTACTGATGGATTGCGGAGATAGCAAAAAGGGCGCGGGGCCTATTCGGCGGCCAGCCCGGACGGCGCAATCGGCGGGGCTTGGTCGACGGCTTTTCGCAACTCTGCGATGGTGGGACTTTCAGCCCCCAAATACCGTTGCAATTCGTGGATATCGCGCAGCCACTCTTGTCGTTTCGCAAATACGGTTCGCAATTGCGCGCATTGCTCGCCAAGTGCGGCGAGGTTTTGGTGGATGCGGCCCAGATAAAGGTCCAGAGCACCCGCCTCGTCGAGTCGCGAATGGCCCGAATGGCGCAGAGATCTGTCGGTCGAAGGCATCGGAATATTCATCGGTCGCTCGCTCGTTGAGCGCCCGGCTCTCGTTGCCGGGCGCATTCGCCTTTGTCTCAGCACGTGTCGTCGACCATTGGCGACGATCTAGAACTCCTTCCAGCCTTGTTGTTCGTTGGCTGCCACGGCAAGCGCACCCTGCGCCCGGCGTGTCGCAACGCGTGGGGCCGCCGAGCGGCTCGCCGAGGCAGCAGCGGTCCGCTGCTTTGCTTCGGCGACAGGGCGCGGCGCCGACGGTGATTGGACGACCGGGCGCCCGCCGCCGTTCGCTGCAGACTTGCTGGAGACGACCTCCTGGCCCAGCTGGAAGAAGCTCACCTGACCTTGCATGGTCCCCGATTGCTCCTGCAGCGCCTTCGCGGCGGCGGCGTTCTGTTCGACCAGCGCCGAATTCTGCTGCGTAACCTCGTCCATTTGAGTGATTGCAATATTGACCTGCTCGATGCCGCTCGACTGCTCTGAGCTGGCGGTCGCTATGTCCGCTACGATTTCAGCGACCTTCTTGATTGAATCGGCGATTTCCTTGAATGACACGCCGGTCTTGTTCACCAGATCGACGCCGTCTTCTACCTGAAGAATGCTGTTGGTGATGAGATCCTTGATATCTTTTGCCGCCTGCGACGAACGTTGGGCCAGGCTTCTCACCTCGGAGGCAACCACGGCAAAGCCCCGGCCGGCCTCACCCGCGCGGGCCGCCTCAACCGCAGCGTTGAGCGCGAGCAAATTGGTCTGCCGCGCGATTTCGTCGATGACACCGATGATATCGCTGATCTTGCCGGAAGATTGTTTGATGCGGTCCATGGCACCAACCGCCTCATCGACCACCGCACCGCCGCGATCCGCGACCTCGCGCATTTCTTTGGTGAACTGACTGGCCTGCTCGGCATTGCCGGCATTTTTCTTTACCGTCGAGGAAATTTGCTCCATCGAAGCGGAAGTCTGTTCCAGGCTGGCGGCCTGCCGCTCCGTGCGTTCCGACAGATCGGTGGTGCCGCTGGAAATCTCGGCGGAAGCGGAAGTGACTTCGCCCGTGGCAACGGCGATGGCGTGAACGGTTTGGCGCAATTGGTCCATTGCCGAGTTGAAGTCGTCCTGCACCCTCTGGTATTCGGGCGCAAATTGCTCCGTTGATTTATATGTCAGGTCGCCTTTGGCCAGGTGCGCCAGACCTTTGGTGATGGCCTCAACGACGATCGTCTGCTGCTTGGCCGCCGCAGCACTTGCTTCCTCGGCGCGGCGGCGTCCCTCTTCCGCCGCCTCGATGTAAGTCGAGATCGCAATATCCATATCGAGCAAGACCGCTTTGATCAGCGCTGCGAGCGCCGTCGCCACATCTTCGGATTTGGTTGAGCTCGGGGCGGCGCGGAACAGACCCGCCTTTTGTTGTTTCGGCCAGACCTCGGCGAGCGCCGCGGCGATCAGTCCTTCGGTAATCAGCGCATAGCCGCCGATATACCACTTCGGTTCGAGGCCAATGCGGGCGTGGGTCTGACCGATGACTTGGACGCTGCGGAGATACTCCGAGCTGAAGTCGGCGGAGCTGATGCGTGCCCAGTGCCGAAGCTGCGCGTCTTTGGCCGCAGCGGCACGTCCGCCCTCAGTAAAAAAACGACTGACTTCGGGGACCTCGCGAATGCGCACGTAAAATGCATCGAGGATTGCGGGCAGCGACTTATCGATAAGGGGCTTGAGCGATCGGATGCCCGCCTTGCCCCCTTCGTCAAGCTTCATAAAGTTCATGCGTTGCGCGCAATGAGTTGATCTTCCGACATAGCTACGTCCCCAGTCCGGCTTTGCGACATTGCAAAGCGAGCTAATTTTCGCGTGCTCAGACTGGATAAGATTGGTAAATGGATTCTGGTGTTCTAACGCTGTCGAATTTTTATTCCGCACGCGGATGACGATGCGCATCATTGATGCAGATCATTGTTGCTCAACATCACAGCGATGCAGGGCGCGCCCAACCGACATCCGACATCGTCAGAGTTTTTTTTCCGCACGCGAAGACGACGCGCATCATTGATCCAGATCATTGTGTTCTACTTCGCCGGAGGCCGAACGACGCGGTGCACACACAGTAGATATACGTGTGGTTGACGCTCTTTCGCTGCTGCCTGCGGCTTCGATGCGAGCGCGGACGTTCGTGCCAAAGTCTGCGGTTGAATGTCGCGTGGATTAATGTCTTTAGGGTTGCGAATCACTCACCACAGTGTCTTGCCTGCAAGGGTGTGTCGCCAGGAAAGCGGCTTGCTCAGAGCTTGGCGAATCCTGTTGGGCGATTGCACGATGATGCTAACCTGTGAAATAAAGAGTTCGGAGCCGGCAGTCGGCCAGACCGACGAGCACTGCATGAAAATCCGGAGCGATCGCGCAGCCTCGCTTTGCGCAGATTGCCCAATCCGCCAGTTCAACATTTGTGGCGTTTTGCTTGGCAAGCCCCTGCCAGAGGATGATTCGACGCGCCCGAAACCGATTTGGCAGGTTCAGAAGAAAGTGCCGGCTCGCAGGAACATCAAAAATGCCGGGGAACACGCGGACCGAGTCAGCATCATCTGCGATGGTTGGGCGTTTCGCTTCGTCCAGCTTCCTGATGGCCGCAGACAGATTCTCTCGATCTTGATTCCCGGCGACGTGGTCACGACGACGCGGCTGTTCGACGACAGTGTCCGCTTCTCCGTCCAAGCTTTGACTGACGTGCGGTTTTGTGGATATGCGCGATCAACTCTCAGGACGCAACTGATCGCCGATGCTGAACTCTTGGATGCTTGGGCAACCCTGTTTGTCGTCGAACGCCATGAGCATTTCGGCCTTTTGATCGATCTTGGTAGTCGTTCGGCCGGCGAACGCATTGCCCACCTCATCTTGGATTTGACCGACCGGCTGGAGCGGCGAGGAATAGTGGTCGGGCCGTCGTTTATTTTTCCGCTGCCGCAAAAACTGGTTGCCGCAGTGACTGGGCTGACAACGGATCATGTCAATCGAGTCTTTGGTTCATTCCGAAAAATGGGCTTGATTGAAACTGGCAAGAGGTATCTGAAAGTCATCGACCTCGCCGGGCTGCAAGGCATCGGCGGCTTGCCTTGTTGACGGGCCGCGCTCCGGCCAGCACCTGAAATTTTCTGTTCCTGAGCCTCACGCAACACGCCAGCCGCGTGCAATTATTTTTTGGGGGCCAGCTTCAGCAGCCGGTCGGCGTTGCCGTGGGCGAACTTCTCCAGCTCCGCCGCCGGCATCTTCAGCGAATCGAGGAAATCCCGTCCCAGCCGATTGCTGCTGTAGGGATAGTCGATCGAGAACAGGACGCGGTCGGCGCCGAACACCGCCAGCAACGCCTGCAGCGGCGGCCAGGTGAACAATCCGCTGGTGGTGACGTGGACATGATCGAGGATGGTCTGGCCGACGGAGCGCCTGAGATGCGGCGCCTCCGGCGTAAGGATCTTGTCGGAGCGCACCAGCATCGCCGCGAGCCCCTCCCCCATATGTCCGACGATGAGCTTGAGCTTGGGATGCCGGTCGAGCGCGCCGGACAGGACCAGGCGGAGGACGTGAATGGCGACTTCCGAATGCCAGCCCCACGCCGCCGTCGAGAGACGAAAGCCGGTCATCGCCGGCAAGCCGCCGTAATAAGCGTCGAACACCGCCCGCGGCGGCAAATTCGGATGCAGATAGATCGGCGCGTCGAGCTGTTCGGCCCGCGCCAGAATCGGCTCGAAGCGCGGATCGTCGAGAAAGCGGCCTTCGGTCAAGCCATTGATCAGGGCGCCGCAGAAGCCGAGATCGCGGACTGCGCGCTCGAGTTCGTCGGCGGCGGCTTGCGGACTTCGCATCGGCAGATGCGCGAAGCCGGCGAATCGATCGGGATGGGTGGTGACCGCCTTGGCGAGCACGTCGTTGATGTCGCCCGCAAACGCGACGCCTTCCTTGCCGTCAATCAGATCGGCGCCGGGGCCGGACGACGACAGCACATGCACAGTGATCCCTGCTTCATCCATCTCGCCAAGGCGAAGTGCGCCGAGATCGGACAATTTGTCGGCGAGATTGCCGGCGAAGCCCGCAGGAAAGCCATGCCGCGCAATGGCGTCGGGATCGATCCGGCGCACCAGCGACGGGACGGTGAAATGCTCCTCAAGGGCGACGATGCGCATGGCGTAGTTTCCTTTGGCGTCGGGATATCAAGGGCGGTTGGGGCGGGGTCGTATTTACCGAATAATAACCATAGTTGGGGCACGCTCGCATTACCCTGCCGCTTTGCGAGATTCCAACATGGCTTATCTCCTGCCGCGCGCGGTCTTTGTCCTCATTGCGTGGGGCATGACCTGCGTGCTGATCCGGAAATTCTGGCACCCGGCCGATCCGACGATTTTCGGCGTCGTCGGCGCGTCCTTGGTCGCGGTCGCCGGCGCATATTTCGGTTATTCGAACAAGCTCCGCCGCGACATCGAGGCGCTCGAGCGCGCCCGCGGTCGCAGCATCAATCGCACGACCCGGTAAGTCTCCGGCCAACCGTCAAGCGCCGGCACGATTCCAGCCACGGGCGCGGTTGCCGTAGATCTCGTGCCCGTTCGCCGTCACCGCCACGGTATCTTCGAGCTTGATGAAGCCGCGTCGCGGGTGCAGCAAAGTGGTCTCGACCGAAATCACCATGCCGGCTTCGAGCGGCCGCTGCGCATCGTAGGCGTCGTATGGCACCGGGCCGGAATTGGTGAGTCGCGGCGCCTCGTGACTGACCAGCCCCATGCCGTGGGCGAGGAATTCATAGTGATTGTGCAGTTTCGATTTCTTCAAGACGGTTTCGGCCGCAGCGTAGATCTCGATGCCATTGACACCGGGACCGATCGGCTTGAATGCGGCCTGTTGCGTGGCCTCGATTTCGGCGAGCAGGTCTTCAAGCTCGACGTCGGGTTCGCCGGCGATACCCATGCGCGCCAGGTCGCCGATATAGCCGTGATAATTGCCGCCTGAAATCGACCGACAATACGTCGCCCTTCTCCCAGCGCTGGTCGGAGGGCGCGCGGTTATGGCTCGACCCCACCGTGATCAGACAATAGTCGAACACCAAGCCGCGCGACGTCTCCTCGCGGCGCAACGCTTCGGTCAATTCCGCCTTGGTGGCGCCCGGGCCGTGGCTCTTGATCACCGCCAGCATCGAGTCGATGACAAGTTCGGACGCTAGCCGAAGCTTTTCCAATTCGTCGGGCGATTTGCGCACCCGCAGCCGCTCCAGCACGAACAGCGCATCGAGGATTTGCGCGTCCGGCAGGACCTTTTGGAGCGTCGTCAGGGAATTTGCCGGAATGAAAGCGACTTCGACACCGATGCGGATCGGCTTCTTGGTGAGCCCGCGAACATAGTCGGCGGCCTTCTGCATGACGTCGACCGAGCCGCCGCTCTTGGTGTTCACCTCCGACACCCAGAACGGCTTGATCTGCGTCTGATAGGTCTCCATGCCGTGGCCGAAATAAGCGGCCTTCTCGGGCGCGCCTTTCGAATAGACGAACGCTGGCAGGTAGCGGCCGATGCCGATCGCGTCCATGTTGTCGAAAAAGAACGAGCGATGACCGCCGAGGAGATATTGGACATTGTGCTTCGAGGTCGCGATGAGCACGTCGAGCCCCGCCTCGTCCATCAGCCGGTCGAGCAGCGCCGTGTCGAACGGCGCGGTGCTGTGTCGCGTGGTGTCGAGCATGATCCGATCTCCCGGTGGAATGTTGCCGGAAGCGAGCCTAGCAAATCCGTAATCGAAGATGAACCGGCTTCAATCGCGCGCCACACGCATAGGTGCGCTGTGCCGGCGGCACAACGCTCAGGCGGCGGTCTTGGTCGCCGGTTGGGGGGCGGGCCTGACCAGATCGGCGGCGCCGCGCCGCGTCCGATCGAGGATCTGCTCGATCGAGGCGATCTCGCAGCGATTGCGGCCGCCGTCCTTGGCGCGATAGAGCGCATGATCGGCCTGCGCCAACAGCGCCGACAGGTCGAGCACCGCGTCCTGGCAGATAACGACGCCGATGCTCACCGAGGCGGCGACCGGCCGGCCATCGACGTCGCGCGTCGCATCGGCGAACGCCTCGCGAATCCGCTCGGCGACCGCCAGCGCCCGCTCGCGCGTTGTATCGCGCAGCAACGCGGCGAACTCCTCGCCGCCCAGGCGGCCGAACAGGTCGATGCGGCGCAGGCAGCCGCTCGACACGTCAGCGAAGATTTCCAGCACCCGATCACCGACCGCATGACCGAAGCGATCGTTGATCGATTTGAAATGGTCGAGGTCGAGCAGCATCACCGCGGTCGGACGCGGATCGACGGCGTGGCGTCGGAGATAAGCTTCGCCGTCCTCCAGGAAGGCGCGGCGGTTGGAGATGCCGGTCAGCGGATCGACCAACGCCGCGGTCTTGTGGCGATACTCGGCGCGCTCTTTTGCCATTGCCAGCAAGATGAAGGCGATGGCGATGGTGAACAGCAGCGCCTCGAAGCTGAGGACGGTCAGCCACACGCTCTCGAATACCTGATCGGAGGTCGGCAGCCACGGCAGCATGGCGCCAAGCGGGGTGCGCAGCAGATAAAGCGCGCCATGGGCGAACAGCATGAAGATCAACGGCCAGCGCGACACCAAAGGTTCGCTGCGTCCGCGCCAGAACTCGAACGCCGTGGCCCAGGTATAGGTGGTGATGATGCCGGATGACAACAGCACCCGCATATCGAACGAGTCGACCAGGCCGGGAATCCGACAGGCGATCAGCCACACCGCTGCGCCGGCGAACAGCAATACCGGTTGCGCTTTGCGATGGTCGAACAGCCGTGCCCCGGTCCAGGTGACGGCGAACGATGTGAACAGCAGCGCGTTGGCGAGATCGATCGAGATCAGCTCGGATACCGTGCCGTAAAAACCGAAAAGCGCCACCGAGGCGGCGCGCAACAGGTCGGCAAATCCCCACCACGCCACCGCGGTGATCGCGGTGTTCTGCACCCAGGCAAACAGCAGCAGCAATCCAAGGATCGCTTCCACATAGATGGTGACCACGAATAGGGTGTTGACGTCGAGATTCATCGTGTTTGGCCCGAGCGGCTCTAAGGGCAATCCGGTCGTGAAAAGACCCCGGCGCGTCTGCGATAGGGTCAATGCCGGAAAAAATCTGTGAATGGAGTTTCGCTGGCTCGCCGCGTGCTTACCTATGGTTTCGATAAGCTTTCGCGCTTGCCGCGCAATTGATGCAACGCCGGGCCCGCCTTGTTTCCAAGGGGTTAGTCATTTAGGCTCGCCCGCCATTTGAGGTTGTTGCCGCGATGAAGTTTTGCGACGGGATCGTCGAGGCCATCGGCAATACGCCGCTGATCAAGCTCGAGCGCGTCTCCGCCGCGACCGGCTGCAACATCCTCGGCAAGGCCGAGTTCATGAATCCCGGCCAGTCGGTCAAGGATCGCGCCGCGCTGTTCATCATCCAGGATGCGGTGAAGAAGGGCGCACTCAAGCCCGGCGGCGTGATCGTCGAAGGCACCGCCGGCAACACCGGCATCGGGTTGGCGTTGGTCGGCAACGCCATGGGCTTCCGCTCGGTAATCGTGATCCCGGAAACCCAGAGCCAGGAGAAGAAGGATACGCTGCGGCTGTGCGGCGCCGAATTGGTCGAGGTGCCGGCCGTCCCCTACTCCAATCCCAACAATTACGTGAAGCTCTCCGGCCGGCTCGCCGAGCAACTGGCCAAGACCGAGAAGAACGGCGCGATCTGGGCCAACCAGTTCGACAACGTCGCCAATCGCCAGGGCCATGTCGAAACCACGGGACCGGAAATCTGGCGGCAGACCGACGGCCAGGTCGACGGTTTCGTCAGCGCCGTCGGCACCGGCGGCACGCTCGCCGGCATTGGCATCGCGCTCAAGTCATTCAACAACACCGTGCGCATCGCGCTTGCCGACCCGATGGGCGCCGCGCTCTACAGCTATTACACGACCGGCACGCTGAAATCCGAGGGCTCCTCGATCACCGAAGGCATCGGCCAGGGCCGCGTCACCAAGAACCTCGAAGGCGCGCCGATCGACATCGCTTATCAAATCCCCGACCAGGAGGCGGTGCCGATCATTTTCGACCTGCTCGAGCACGAAGGCCTGTGCCTTGGCGGCTCGTCGGGGATCAATGTCGCCGGCGCCGTGCGCCTCGCCAAGGAGCTCGGGCCGGGACACACCATCGTCACCATCCTCGCCGACTACGGCACCCGCTATCAATCCAAGCTGTTCAACCCGGAATTTCTACGCGAGAAAAAGCTGCCGGTGCCGGCCTGGCTCGAGCGCCGTTCGCAAATCAAGGTTCCGTTCGCCTGAACGTCGCGCCTGCGCGCGCGTTATCACGAAATGATCGCCATGCTCAGACCTGAAGACAATTTTGCTCCCTCGCCCACGAGCCGGTGGCTGGTTTCGACCGAATGGCTGGGTGAGCACTTGCGCGATCGCAACGTTATCGTGGTCGACGCGACTTGGGTGTTGCCGACGACGCAGCGCGACGCCCATGCCGAATATCGCGACGGCCATATTCCGGGCGCCGTGTTCTTCGACATCGACGCGATCGCCGATGACTCGACCGACTTGCCGCATATGCTGCCCGGGCCGACCCAATTCGGCGCGGCGGTCAGCGCGCTCGGCATTGGCGACGGCGACACCGTGGTCGTTTACGACAGCGCCGGCCTCTATTCGGCGCCGCGGGTGTGGTGGACGTTCCGGATTTTCGGCGCAAAAAAGGTCTACATCCTCGACGGCGGCCTGCCGCAATGGAAAGCCGAAGGCCGGCCGTTGGAGCAAGGCGACGCCAAACGGCCGCCGCGAACATTCAATGCCGATATGAATGTCGGCGCGGTCGCGATGCTCGCCGATGTGCGCATGGCGCTGGTCGACGACAGCGCGCAAATCGTCGACGCCCGTTCGGCGGAACGCTTTGCCGGCAAGGCGCCGGAGCCGCGCCCCGGCCTGCGCTCCGGCCACATGCCGCGCTCGTTCAACGTGCCTTATGGCGAGCTCATCGACAACGGCCACCTGGCGCCGCGCGCACAAATCGAAGCGGCGTTCACGGCAGCCGGCGTCGATCTCGACAAGCCGATCATCACCTCGTGCGGCTCCGGCATCACCGCCGCCATCTTGCTGTTCGCGCTCGAGGCTATCGGCCGGGAGCCGAAAGGCCTCTTTGACGGCTCGTGGTCAGAATGGGGCTCCCGCCCCGATCTGCCGGTCGAGCGCGGCTAGCCCTCTTTCCGGCGTCAAACGGCAGCACGATTGTTTGTTTGCTCAAACGACGTGCTATGCTGAATGATCTTGCGCGGCAGCAGCTGTAAGTATGCACCACCGCGCGACCAGGTTTGCGGAGGAATGAACCATGCGAACACGATTTGCCGTCGCGTTGGCGATGCTGGCTGGCGCCGGCGTCGGCGCGGCCGTCACGCAAACGCTTCACGCGCAAGCTAAACCGGCAGTCTATGTCGTGACCGAAATCGCCGTGCGCAACATTCCCGGCTACGTCAACGAATACGCTCCGCGCGCGCAGGCGAGCATCAAGAAAGCGGGCGGCAAAATTCTCGCCGCCAGTCTCAACGTCACGCAGCTGGAAGGACCGGCGCCGAAGCGCGTTGTCATCCAGGTTTGGGACAGTCCGGAGCAAATCGCAGCGTGGGCCCACGGCCCCGACTACGACGAAATTCGGAAAATCGGCGAGAAGTACGCGATATTCCGCTCCTTCGCCGTGGAGGGCTTGCCGCCGGAATAGCCCGGATAAGGCGGCAGCGAAATCCGGGAACGATGATCAAGCGGGCTCGCGGGTTTCGCTTGGGTCTATGCGCTCCACACTTCGGCAGGCTAGCAGGCTGTTGAAGAAGTAGGTCGCGGTTTGGCTGATTGAGTGATTCACTTTCTCCGAAACGATTCGGAGGTTAGGTGATGCGGGGTGGGGATAAGCGGACTGGCGAGCTTTTCAGCTACGTCGATCTTGAGAAGCGGGTTCGGTCGGATCATCCGCTAAGGGCGATCAGAGGGCTTGTGAACGAGGCGCTGGTCGCGCTGGAGCACGAATTCTCTGGGCTTTATGCGCCGATTGGGCGACCGTCGATATCGCCGGAGAAGCTGCTGCGAGCGATGCTGTTGCAGGCGCTTTATTCAATCCGGTCGGAACGGCAGCTAATGGAGCGGCTGGAGTATGATTTGCTATTCCGCTGGTTCGTCGAGATCGGGGTCGATGCTGCCGTGTGGGACCATTCGGTGTTCTCAAAGAACCGCGACCGGCTGCTCGAAGGGAATATCGCCGCGAGGTTCCTGGCGGCGGTTCTGGATCAGCCGCGGGTGAAGAAGCTGCTTTCCACCGACCACTTCACGGTCGACGGGACGCTGATCGAAGCGTGGGCTTCGTTGAAGAGCTTTAAGCCACGGGACGGATCGGACGAGCCTCCGGCCAGTGGCGGGCGCAATACCGAAGCCGATTTCCATGGCAAGAAGCGGTCGAACGAGACCCATGTCTCGACGACGGATCCGGATGCACGGCTCTACCGCAAGGGGCCGGGCAAGGAGGCCAAGCTCTGCTTCATCGGCCATGGCTTGATGGAGAACCGCCATGGCCTTCTGGTTGATGCTTGTCTGACGCCGGCTGACGGCCATGCCGAGCGGGTAGCGGCGCTCGCCATGATCGAACCGCGCGCCGACCGGCCGCGCGCGATCACGCTCGGTGCCGACAAGGCTTACGACGCGGAAGACTTCGTCAATGAGCTGCGCTCGATGACAGTGACGCCGCATGTGGCGCAGAACACCAGCGGCCGAAGTTCGGCGATCGACGCACGCACGACGCGGCACGGCGGCTATGCCGTCAGTCAGCGCGTCCGCAAGCGCATTGAAGAGGCGTTCGGCTGGATCAAGACGGTGGCCAGGCAGGAGAAGACGAAGTTCCGTGGTCGCGGTCGCGTCGGGTGGGCCTTCACCTTCGCTGCCGCCGCCTACAATCTGGTTCGATTGCCGAAGCTCATCGCGCAAAAGAGTTGATGGCAAAGCTTCCCGCACTACAGGCCGCCTCGTCGGAAACTTCCACATAGATAATGCGCGATGATTCAGGCTTCGTATGCGATCGTGCCTGACTTCTTCAACAGCCTGCTAGTACCCAACGTTGTCGCGGTCGACGCGACTTGGGTTCACCGTACAGTGAGCGTGCGGCAGACGCGTATCGCGAACGGATACCCCCCGCCCCCTGGGCCGTTATTGCCGCGGTTGGCCGAGCGAAGAAGGCTCGGTGCGTCCCCCCAGGACCCGCCACGAACGACGCGGACGGAACAATCGGCGCCAGCGAGCCACGCTGTGCCATTATCCGGCGCACCGCTATAGTTTGTATGGTAGCAGTCCTCCACCCACTCCCAGACATTGCCAATCATATCGAAAATGCCGAACTGATTGGCCGCGAAGCTGTTGACCGGCGTCACTTTCTTACCCCATTGACTGCCACAGTCGGTACAATTCGCATTGTCCGTCCCTATTTTGTCGCCCCACGGATAAACCGTCGTCGTTCCGGCGCGCGCCGAGTATTCGTATTCGGCTTCCGTGAGCAACCGGTACTCCTTGCCGGTTATTCGCGCGAGCCAAGCCACGTAGTGTTTGACGTCGTCCCAACTTGCACCGGTCATAGGTAGCAAGCTGTGATCCAAATCAATATCAAAATCATGTTGCGCACAGTCGCCGTGTAAGACGCACGCTTGCCATTGGTCGATCGTCAATTCGAATTTCGCGACGGCCAAGGGCATCGGTATTGTGACTTTATGCTCTGGATGTTCGTCGGCGAAGCCCTGACCGTCGGCGGACCCCATCGTGAAACTTCCCGCGGGCACCACGATCATTTCCGGACAGTCGGTGCATTCTCTGAACGAACCACCCTTCGCGCTGTACGCGTGTTCCTGGGTTGGGCCAAGAGGTGTCGCATTGCCGACTTCATAGCTGTGCTCCCTTATCCAGCCTCGGCTCACCCACACGAGGCCCCCGCAGATGAATGCGACGAATGCCGCTGCCATCGCCCGTTTCCGCCACTTCCCCCAATCTTCTACCCTGCGGCTTGTCTCCACGTACGAGCGCAGTGGTCGCAACTCAGCGGAATTGAATCGCGCCTGATACAGCTCCAACCAGGTGCTGGCGCGGCTCAGCAGCAATCCCCGCAGCAAGGCAAGCCGCTTGTCGATATCCGGAGCCTCGCGCCAAACTTGGAACGCGTTTTTGAGCAACTCTAGATCCGCCAGAAAGGCATGCTCCTCGCGCAGCCAACCGGCAAGCATTGGCCAGGCATCGAAAAGCGATTCATGTGCGACCTCGACTATCGGATACCCATCCTTCTCGCGGGTCGTGAGCAAGCGTGCCTTCGTCAATGCGTCAATCAGCGGCGCAGCGCCGATTGGCAAGTCAGCCTGGCGTGCTGGCTGGCGCAGCCGCTTGGCATCATCGAGCCGCAATCGTACAAGATGCGGAACGAAAGCATCGCGCAGTGCTTTGAATTGGTCATCCGATGGGTTGACCGCCTGGATCGCCTCTTCGGCAGCACGCCGCACCGAATTCTGCACCGGATTGAGGCCGCTAGCGGTGTCGCCTAACGCAAAATACGCCGCCAGCGTGAGGCGTCGGTCGTGTTTACATCGCTCATAAAGGAGAGACAGTGTGTACGCGAGCAGCGGCAATGCCTCGGCGCTTTCTAGATCACGTGTGATCCGATCGGGTAGCCTTGGTTCGACAGCGAGGCCCACCACCTCGGCAGGTCCATCGACAATGCGCGGCACCTGATCGAGGGACATTTGCTGAAGTGAAAAAGTTTCGGTCATCGACGCCAGCGGTCCGCAATCAAGCAAACCATGCAGGACGTCTGCGCGTCCAGTGGCAATGATCATGAGCGGCACGTTGTTTTTCTGATCGAGTGCCGCCGCAAGCATGTCAAAAAGGCTGAGCGCTCGCTTTCCTCTGCGATCGTGAAAAGCTCCTCAAATTGATCGATCGGTAAAAGCAAAGTAGCGGCCACCGAAGCGCCGATACGCAGATCCTTCGCGAGCCGTGCCGTGGCTTCGACCGCATCGGGGCCTGCCAAAATTCCGTACCATTCCTTCCAGGTCGACGCCGCTTCCAAACTATGCGCCAACGTTTTGGCCAGCGCTTCCAACGGTGTTCGCTCCGGCCGCAACGGTGGCAACACAATCCAATTGCGTTTCCGACGGGCAAGTTGCGGCAGGACGCCTGCTTTGAGGAGCGACGATTTTCCCGCACCGGACGGCCCGATGATTAGAACGAGCTTGGCGGAGCTTTGAGTCCGCCGTGCTTCGAGTTTTTCAATGACCGCGCGTGTCTCCTCGTCACGGCCAAAGTAGATCGCCGCATCTTCCGCCTCCAAAGCGTGAATCCCCGGATAAGGATCGCGATTATCGGGAAACGTGAAACCGCGAGCGAGTTCACTGGTAATAGCGTACAGGCGCTCTTCAATGCGCTTGAGACCATCCGGACTCCAGTCGACAAGGTCGACCGCCTGCAAATCCGGCAAGATTGTACGGCCACCCATTGGTGAGCAGATGATCGGCAGGATCACTTTGCCAAGTGCACGGGCTTGCGTCAGCTCCGCGAAGCACCATTGCGAGGCCGCCCAGTTGGGCGTGAGGACGAGGATAACCGCATGACAGCGCTTGATCTCCGCGTAAAGAGTTCTTCTCCCACTCCGCGCCAGCGTCGATGCCCGTGTCCTTGTCAAAATCAAGGAATACCCGCTCGAATCGCAGCGTCTTCAGCCACGTCATGATGTCGTGGGCTATTTGTTTGTCTTTGTTGGAATGGCTGATGAAGATAGCCGGCATGCCAAAGCGCCACAGCCCTTACGACCATGATAATTCTACCGAGCCGCAACAAACTTGAAAATACGGGAACGACCAAGCAGCAGACGCTCGGTGCCGGATTTCGCGATCGCTCATTCGCGTAAGGCTTCGCTATGCTGACGCCCACAGATGCTGCGCCGCATAGGCGCGCCACGGCCGCCATGCATCGGCGCGGTCGAGCAGTTCGGACGCCGAAGAGCCGCGTCCCTCGCGATCGGCCATGGCGCGGATGAGACCGAGATCGGCCGCCGGAAAAGCATCCGGCTCACGCAGCTGGCGGAGCGCAATATATTGCGCGGTCCACTCGCCGACGCCGCGGATGGCGCGCAGCCTCTTCACCGCGTCGTCGAGGCCGCAATTCGCCTCGAACAGATGCGGATCGGCGACGGCAGCGGCGGCCACCGCGGCGAGCGCTGCCGCGCGGCTCCTCGGCATACCGAGCGTCGTCCGATCGGCGGATGCCAGACTCTGCGGTTGCGGAAAGACGTGCGTTAGATGCTGGTCCGCGACGGCCAGGCGCTCGCCATACCCCGCGACCAGGCGGCCGGCGAGCGTCGCCGCAGCAGTCACGGTGATTTGCTGGCCGAGGACGGCGCGGATCGCCAACTCAAAACCGTCCCAGGCGCCGGGAACACGCAATCCCGGCCGTGCTTTGACCAAAGGCTTGAGCGTCGGATCTTTCGCCAGATGGGCGGCGATCGCCACCGGATCGGCGCCGAGATCGAACACGCGCCGCAGCCGCGCGATGATGGCCGGTAGAGCCGACAGCTTTGGAAAGCGCACCGTGGCGCGGAGCGCGTTGCCGCGAGCCGGCTCGACTGCGACGATTCCCTGCAAACCATCCAACTGCACCGTGCGCGCGTAGCGGTCCGCGGTGACATGCTCCACACCGGCAATCGCGCGCCGCTTGAGAAACGCGATCATCGCCGGCCAGTCGTATGGCGGCTGATAGCGCAGCAACAAGACGATCTCGCCCGCCGGTCCGGCAGGAAAATCGGGTCCGGCGGCGCGGCGAAGTTCGCTCGGCGGCCTGCCGAACAATTGCTGGAAGGTTTCGTTGAACCGGCGGATGCTGCCGAAGCCCGAGGCGAACGCCACTTCCGCCATCGGCAGCCGCGTCTCGTGAATCAATTGCTTGGCGAGATGAATGCGCCGGGTCTGCGCCACTGCGACCGGCGAGGCGCCAAGATGCTGGCGGAACAGCCGCCGCAAGTGCCGCTCGCCAACGCCGAGCCGACCGGCAAATCCATCGACGTCGTCCTCGTCCAGCGCGCCGAGCTCGATCATGCTGAGCGCGCGCGACACGGTGTTCGACGTGCCGCGCCAAGCGCCCAAATCGGGAGCCGTTTCCGGGCGGCAGCGCAGACACGGTCGGAAACCGGCCTCCTGCGCCGCGGCGGCGGTCGGAAAGAAGATCATGTTCTTCGACAGCGGCACGCGCGCCGGGCAAATCGGCCGGCAATAGATGCCGGTAGTCTTCGCGCCGCTGAAGAAGCGCCCGTCGAAGCGCGCGTCGCGCAGGCGGACCGCGCGATAGCAGGCATCGTGATCGAGATCGATTTGATCGCGTTGCTCGTCATATTTCATGGCCCGCACTTTGATCCGGCAAGCCAATTTGGTCTAGCGGTTTTCGGACATCGTCATGGCGAATCCGTCGCCGATGAGCGCGTCCGAAAAGCGCCAGATTTACCGCGCCGATTGCGCGACGCTCGCCTTCGGATGAAACCAATGGCCGCGACACAAACCTTCTTCGTTGAGCGGATAGAGACGCCTACCGGGTGCATGCGCATCGTCTACGATGACACGCACCATCTGCGCGCGGTCGATTGGGACGATTATGAGCCGCGCATGCGCGATCTGCTGCGCCGCTATTATGGTCCCGGCGCGGTGGAGTTGCGTGAAGTCGCGCGCCGGTCGGCGGCCGTTCGCGCGCTGCTCGCGTATTTCGACGGCGATCTCGACGCTATCAAGAACCTGCCTACCGCGACCGCCGGCACCGCGTTCCAACGCGCGGTCTGGTCGGCGCTGCGGAAAATTCCCGCCGGCCGAACGGTCAGCTACGGCATGCTCGCAGCGGAGATCGGCAGGCCCAGGGCCGTGCGCGCGGTAGGCCTGGCCAACGGCGCCAATCCGATCGCCATCGTCGTCCCCTGCCATCGGGTCATTGGGGCCGACGCGTCACTGACCGGCTATGGCGGCGGGCTCAATCGCAAGCGATGGCTCTTGGCGCACGAACGCGGCGAGCGGCCGCTGTTCGAGCAACCCGCAACGGAGATTGCGCGATGAATTCCGAAGGCAACAAACGCGTCGTGCTCGGAGCGTGGGAAATGTTCAAGACCCGTGACCCGAAGCGGATCGCCGCGATGTTTGCGCCGGACGCCGAATGGCTGGCGCCTGCCAACAACGCTACCGCGGTAGCATTGAACGGCCCATCGCACATGGTCGGGCAGGATGAGATCGGGCGCCTGATCGGACAAGAGATCTGGAAACTATTCACTGCCAATGTCGCGATCGACTTCCGCAGCGTCTATGCCGACGGCAACGTCGTCATCATCGAGCAGCGCATGCGCGCCACGCTGGCGAGCGGCAATGCCTACGACAACGATTATTGTTTCGTGTTTGAGGTGAAGGACGGCCTGGTCCATCGCGTGCGCGAATATATGGACACTGCCAAGGGCAACCGCATGGTGTTCGGCGCCGGCTGACCGGGCCGGAGAACTCTATCATCACAAGGCGGGCAATTCGCTTGATTCAGATCAAAGTGACAGACGCCGGCTCCCGGTAAATATTACAGCTTCAAGCCTTTTCGCGACATCTGCGCACGGCGACGCGAGCAAGTGCGAGCGTGCAGCAAAACGCCGGCGGTCGTGGTGGAGTCCCATGGTCGATACCATTCATGTACTGATCGATTCGGCGCGCCGCCGAATCCGACGCCGCTCGCCTGCGGTGGCGGCAACCGCGTTACTGACCGCCGCGTTGTCGGGGGTTATCGATCAGCGTTCTGGCTGCGACGCCGTCGCCGCCGAGGTCGACGCAATCGGCGCGACGGCGCCGCTCGGCTTCGCTGAGATCATCGAAAAGGTCAAACCTGCGGTCGTCGGCGTTCGCGTCAAGGTCGAGGACGATGCGATCAGTTTCGTTGCTGTGCCGATCGCTTGACCGGGTTTGGTTTCGCGCAGCGGCAACGGCAGCCAAGCCGGCGCCGGGACGAGCTTGTGATGTAGATCGACGAGCTTGTGATGTAGATCAAAGGCACTTGCTTCCCGACGTTGCTAGATTATCTGTCACTTTGTTCCGCGGGCGCGTCGGCGTTGCAGGGCAAAAAATCGGCAGCCGGCGATATTGCACTGCCCACAAGAAAAACAATGCCAAGGAGGAATAGCCATGGACATGGCGCCCCAAATTAACGAAAACCCCGACCAAGCGGCCCAACAGCCTGCAGCGCACAATCTTATCATGCGGATTTTGAAGCTGCGCTGGATGGGAATGGACGACGAGGCCGAGGACGCGCACGTTGCACTGCAAAAAGTCGAACCGGCGGCGACCGTGCCGCACGGTCCGGTCGATACCGACTAGTTATTGTTAATCCGGCACGATCGGGGGCCGACTCATGCTTTTGCTCAAGCCGGGCTGTGAATGCTGCGATGTCGATTTGCCGCCGGATTCGCGCGAGGCGGTGATCTGCTCGTTCGAGTGCACGTTCTGCCGGTCCTGCGCCGACGGCGTGCTCAAAGGTCATTGCCCGAATTGCGGCGGCGAATTGGTGCGGCGGCCAATTCGGCCGGCGGGGAAGCTTGCGAAATTCCCGGCTTCGCGCCAACGGGTTTTCAAGCCGGAAGGCTGCGCGGCGCAAGCCGGCGCCGCCTGACCCTTCGCGCGCCTCACCGCGCGGGTGTATGATGCACCGCAAGAGCGGGAGGCGCTCATGATCTTTCGCCAGCTCTTCGACAGCACGTCCGGTACCTACACCTATCTGCTGGCCAGCCGGCCTGGGGGCGAGGCGTTGATCATCGATCCGGTGATCGAGCGTGTCGATCGCTATCTGCAGCTGGTGCGTGAGCTTGACCTGAAACTGGTCAAGGCCGCAGACACCCATCTGCACGCCGACCACGTCACCGGGCTTGGCGCGCTGCGCGATCGCACCCATTGCGTAACCGTGATGGGCGAGCATACCAAGGCCGACGTCGTTTCCATGCGGGTCGCCGACGGCGACCGCATCCAGATCGAGGGGCTAAGCCTCGATGTGCTCTACACGCCGGGCCATACCGACAATTCTTACTCGTTCCTTCTCAATGATCGCGTCTTCACCGGCGACACGCTGTTGATCCGCGGCACTGGCCGCACCGATTTTCAGAACGGCGACCCGCGCGCGCAATACAATTCCATCTTCAACAAGCTGTTGAAACTGCGCGACGAGACGCTGGTCTATCCGGCCCACGACTATAAGGGCGACACGGTCTCGACCATCGGCGAGGAAAAGTTCTTCAATCCGCGGCTGCGGGTCAAATCGATCGACGAATATGTCGACCTGATGAACAATCTGAACCTGCCCAATCCGAAAATGATGGACGTCGCGGTGCCGGCCAATATGCAAGTCGGGCTTCGCCAGCAGGACATCGCCAGCAAGGGTTGGTCGCTCTCGGCGGCTGAAGCGATGGCGCTTTGCGGCCAGCCCGGCGTCACCATGGTCGATCTGCGCGAGAAGAGCGAGCGCGAGAAACACGGCGTCATTCCCGGGTCCCTGCATTCGCCCTACACCAACCTGGAAGCGAATATCGGCGCCGGCGGCATCCTTTACGAATTGGCAGCGGCGACCGGCAAGCGCATCGTGTTCTACTGCGCCTTCGGCGAACGTTCGGCGATGGCGGTGCAGGCAGCGCAGGATGCCGGTATTACATCGGCCTGTCACATTGAGGGCGGCATCGCCGCCTGGAAGAAGGCCGAGGGTCCGCTGCAGCGTTGATTACGCGAAAGCGCGGGCTTCAAGGATTTCAAGAGGTAGGGCCCACACTCAGCGTTTCGCCGGTGCGATCGCGCGGCGTGTGACGATGGCGTAACGTTCGGTTGCGCCAAAGCCGTCTTCAGCTTATCTTGCCTTCAAGAATAAAGAATCTCTGTGGGGCGTATCATGCTTGCCGGCAAGCTATCCTCCTTCAATTGCCCGAACTGCAACGCGCTTTACCAGCTCGTCAGTATCGAGGCCGGTCCCGAGACCGTCACGCGCGACATAACTTGCCGCTCATGCGGCAGCTCGCTGCCCGGGCGCGAAGGCAGCATGGTTCTGAAATACTTTCTGTTGCGCAAAGCGGGCCGCATCCAGAAATGGAAAAGGGCGTAGCGCAAAGCTTCCGACTTTTAGGTCGTTGAAGCGCGTCGCGGCTCAGTCATCCGCGACTCAGCCCGCCGGGACTTCAAGTTCCAAGCTGAAACAGCGTTTCGTTTTGGCGTTGCGCATTACGGCGGCCGCACCCGCCAAAGTTCCATTCGTCTTTGACAGGTTCCGGAAAAGTAATCTTTTGCATTTCCATGAATGGAACTCGTGTCGTTGGCGCAACACGTCCTGAAAATCACGTCAGCGCGGAGTTGTTGCCATCAACCTGTCGCGAACACGACGGTTAGTGGCACACAAGCTGTTTCAACTGGGGAGCTCTGCATGAAAAAGATTCGCTTCCTTGCCGGCACCGCCGTCGCGGCGGTCATGGCCGCAAGTTCCGTCCAAGCCGCCGATCTCGCTCCGCCATACTACAAAGCGCCGCCTCCGCCGCCTCCGGTGTTCAGCTGGACCGGATGTCATGTCGGCGGCAACCTGGGGCTGGGCGCCATCCACACCACGTGGCAGGACACCGTAGCCGACGGAAATATCGACAACAACTTGCCGTTCTTGGGCTTCGGATTCGGTGGCCCGACCACGCGAACGGCCAGTATCGACGGTGCCGGCGGCGTGGCTGGCGGTCAGCTTGGTTGCGACTACCAATTCGCCGGCAACTGGGTCGTCGGCATAGCCGGCTCGATCAACTGGTCGGATGTCAGCGCTACCGGGATGGATCAGTTCAATCAGACCTGGACGCTGCGCGACAAGATGGATTGGTACGGCACCGTCACCGGCCGCGTCGGCTACACGCCGATCAATACCGCCCTGATTTACGGCAAGGGCGGCGCCGTGTTCGCCCACAACAATTTCGAGATCGAAAACAGCGGTGTTACTCTCGGCACGCCGTCGCAAGTGATCACCGGCTGGACAGTCGGCGCCGGCGTCGAATGGGCATTCTCGCCCAGCTGGTCGATTTTCCTCGAGGGCAATTACTACGGCTTGCCGACAAGAACCGAAACCTTCAATAACGCATTCGCCGTCGCCAATGCGTTCGTCAATCCTCCGTTCACGATCAACGTCAAGCCGTCGTTCGAGACCATCACCTTCGGCGTGAATTTCCGCTTTTGGGGTGGATAGCGCGCGATTTTGACCGCGCGTCTGCGACCGACTGATCGGTGAGTGCGGTGCCCGCGGCTACGCGGGCGGCGGGCTATAGTTACGTTTCAGGTGTCACGCCAGCGCTTGCAGCAACGGCTGCAACGCCTGCTCGTGCGGCCGCCAGCGTCCGATGGAACTCCGATAAATCGGCTGGCGTACCTGGGCGGCGCTGGCGGTGCGGACCGATCGCTGCGTCCGGTGAAAATCGAGACAGGCGTCGTCCCACAGCAGGCCGCAATGCTCGACCAGGCGCCGCGCCTGCCCTTCGAGGTCGCCGACCACCTCCTCATAATGCACGTCGAGGATCGCACCGGGCGCGACACGGTGCCAATGTGCCATCAGCTCGCGATAGGCCCGGCAATAGCGGCCCAGTTCCGCCAGGTCGTAGCTGTAAACATGGCCGCGCGGAAACAGCAACGAGAAGCAGGAAAACGCGATCTCGCGCAGATCACGGCAGACATGGATGATGCGCGCCCGCGGAAGCGCAAGATGGATAAGGCCGGCGAGCAGGAAATTGCCCGGCATCTTGTCGGTGATCCGCTCGGCTTGCGGGGCAAAGCGGCGAATGCGCTGCAGGTAGTCGGCGCCAAGCCGGCGCAGCCGCTCGCCCGGCAAATCCGGAACCGCCTCCGGCACCACGGTGCCATCCGGACCGCTGATTTGCTCTGCGAGCGTTGCCATCTCGTGCAGTTCGCCGGCCCCAAACACCTTGGGATGGCTGGCGAGGATTTGCTCGATCAGCGTGGTGCCCGAGCGCGGCATGCCGATGATGAACACCGGCAGCGGTGAGGGATCGCCAAGTCCCTGCTTGTCGCGCATCAGTTCGGCGGTAAACACCGTCTTCATGCGCTCGAAACGACCGAGCGTCGTTGCCTCGTCGTAGAGCACGCGCCGCCGCATCAGCGCGTTGCCTTCGCGTAGATGCGCAAACGACTGCTCATGCGCGCCGATATCGCTATAGGCTTTGCCAAGCGCAAAATGCAGATCGATCTGTTCCTCGGCGTTGAGTTCGGGGAGCGCCCCAGCCAGCGCCTGCATCGCGGGAAGGTGCCGATCCTCCGCAGTGAACCGTCTGGCATTGGCCAAATTCCAGTAGTAGCCGGCTTTCCGTGGCGCGAGCTTTACCACCCTCTCCCGCAAGGCGCTTGCCTCAGCCAGTCGGCCAAGCGCCAGCAGCGCATCGGCGAGCCTGCTATGGGCTTCGACATGCTTCGGATTGAGGGCAAGCACGGCCTGATGGTGGACGATCGCCTCCTCCGACCGGCCGAGCATGTTGAGAGCGGCGCCAAGACCGTTGCGGGCGTCCACGTTGGCGGCGTCGCGCGCAACAACGTTCTGGAAATGACCAATAGCCTCGTCAGGACGATCAAGCTTCAACAACGTGTTGCCGAGCGCGATGTGCGCTTCCGCATCGTCCGGTCGCAGCGCCAAGGCGCGCTCGAAAGCGACAGCCGCCTCCTGTTGGTGGTCAAGCGCGTCAAGAACGTTGCCGAGATTCTTGTGCGCTTCGACATAGTTAGGCCGTAGCGCCAGCGCCCGTTGGTACTGCGTAACGGCCTCCAAAAGCCGCCCCAGCGTCTGCAGCACCACGCCGAGATTGTTGGTCGCTTCCGCGTAATCCGGTTTGCTGGCGAGCGCCTTCTCATAATGCGCCACCGCCTCCTCGTTGCGGCCGAGCATTTGTAGCGAGTGGGCGAGGTTGTTGTGGGCTTCGGCATAGTCCGGCCTCATCGCCAATGCCGTTTGGTAGAATTGGATGGCCTCGCGATGCTGTCCCAAGCCTGACAGGGCGACGGCGAGATGTTGGTGCGCGTCCACCGAGCGTCGCTCGACCTTGAGGGCGCGCCGAAACTGCGTGGCGGCGCTATCAAATCTTCCTTGCTGCAGACGGACCAAGCCTAGGCGATAGAGCGCTTCGTAGTTGCGGGGATCCGCGGCGAGCACGAGGTGGTAGCGTTGTTCCGCCTCGTTCAGCCGGCCCTCACTGTGCAGCACGCTCGCGTCGCGGAGCGCGTTCAAGGGACCGGTAACGTCGCGATAGCTCGGAGATCGCGTTGTCGGGCCCACGGAACGCACCTTCCCCGGCAAAGATTGCTCACAAAATCGTTTGGATTATCGCTGAGCGGGCCCCTTCTCGCAATGCGGCGCCGGCGTCGAGCCCCACCTCAATGCAAAAACGTGTTCCATCATCGACAATGCAAAAGCCGCAGGGAATACGCGCCCTGCGGCTTCCGCCTTCGCGCCCGCCAGGGGAGGATCAGCGAGCGCGTATCCGGCTGAGATCGATTAGAGCTCGGTCCCCTGCTCGTCGCTCATGTGGCGCATGCGGCCGCCCTGCCAGCCGTCGTCCTGGCCGAAGCGCTGGCCGTGATGCCAGGAACGTCCGCCACGCTCGCCGTCGCCACGGCCATAGCCCTGGCCGTCGCGCCAGCCTTGGCCGCGCTCCTCGAAGCGGCCGTGCATATGATGGTGGTGCGGCCGCAGCATGCGGGCGAGCTTCTGGAAGCGCTCTTTCTGCGCATCGTTGAGGCTCATATAGAGCGGCTGGCCGGTCTCGGCGATGCGCTTGAGGATGGCGCTCGCCTTGGCCATGTTGTCGGCGCGCTGTGCCAGCCGGTCGAACGGCGCCGGCGCCTGGCTCGGATTCTGCTCACGCGCCTCACGCGCTGCTCTGCGCTCGGCGCGCAGCTTCGCCATGTCACGCAGCGCCTGCTCGTACGCCGGCCAGTTCTTGGCCTGATCGGCCGTCAGCTCGAGGCCGGCTTTGAACGCGGCGATGCGGGCGTCGACGAACGCCGCCCGGTCTTCGGCGCTCATGTGATGGTGCTGATGCTCAAAGCGCGAACCATCACCGTTGCCATCTTCGCCGAAGCGCTGTTGGGCATAGACAATTGAAGAGCCGGCGATGGCGAGAGCGGCCGTCGCAGCGACCACGGACTTCCACATGTTCTCCTCCGAAAGGATGATTTGAGATGGCACGAGTAAAAGACCGACCCAATCCAGACTCAAGTTAAAGTTAGGTCAGAACGGTGGTGGACGCATTAAAACGCGGTAATGTTGTTGCAAAGCCCGTCTGGAATGAATGTTTGTAAATCCACGCAACGCAATCGCGCCGCGTTGTTGAACGCCGGTACATTTTCGTCAACTCGATAGTAGGAACAGGTCCTCGCGAGCAAAGATCGGTCGTTGGCTGCAATGACCATTCAGTGAAGAATTTGTTGCAGAAAGAGTCGCGTGCGCTCGTGTTGCGGATTGCCGAAGAAATTTTTCGGCTCGTTGATTTCGACAATCTGGCCGTCGTCCATGAGGATGACGCGATCGGCGACCTGCCGGGCAAAACCCATCTCGTGGGAGACCACCAGCATGGTGATGCCGTCGCTGGCGAGCTCGACCATGGTGTCGAGCACCTCCTTGACCATCTCCGGATCGAGCGCCGAGGTCGGCTCGTCGAACAGCATGATGTTCGGATTCATGCACAGCGCCCGCGCGATCGCCACGCGCTGCTGCTGGCCGCCGGAAAGACGGGCCGGATATTTGCCGGCCTGGTCGGGTATTTTCACCCGGGCGAGGTAGTTCATCGCCAGCGCCTCGGCTTCCTTCTTCGGCATGTGCCGCACCCACATCGGCGCCAGCGTGCAGTTTTCCAGCACGGTGAGATGCGGAAACAGATTGAAATGCTGGAACACCATGCCGACGTCGCGGCGTACCGCCAGGATCTGTTTCGGATCTTCGGTCAGCTCGATGCCGTCGACGACGATCCGTCCCTGCTGCCAGTCTTCCAGGCGATTGATGCAACGAAGCAGCGTCGACTTGCCGCCGCCGGACGGACCGCAGATAACGATGCGCTCGCCGCGGGCGACTTTCAGGTTGATGTCGCGCAGTACGTGGAAGTCGCCGTACCATTTATGCAGGCCGATGATTTCGACCGCCACGTCGGGCAGCGTCGAAGTCGCGTCAGTGCGGTCGCTACGCTCCTCCATCGCCGTTCCTTCAGCGCCGCCCGGCGCGTTGCAGCCGCGCCTCCATGCGGCGGGCATAGCGCGACATGCCATAGCAGCAGACGAAGTAAAAGATGGCGGCAAAGACGTAGCCGGTCACCGGGATGTTCGGCGCCGCCCATTTCGGGTCGGCGCGTGCCGCCTCCAGCGTCCGCAGGAAATCGAAAATGCCGACGACAAACACCAAAGTCGTATCCTTGAACAGGCCGATGAAGGTGTTGACGATGTTGGGAAGCGTGACGCGCAACGCCTGCGGCAGGATGACAAGCGCCATCATCCGCCAGTAGCCCAGTCCGAGCGCGCCGGCCGCCTCGTACTGTCCGCGCGGTACCGCGGCAAGCCCGCCGCGCACAACCTCCGCCATATAGGCGGACGCGAACAATGCCACCCCGATCAGCGCGCGCACGAGCTTGTCGGGCGCGAACCGCTCCGGAACGAACAGCGGCAGCATCACGCTCGCCATGAACAATACGGTGATCACCGGCACGCCACGGACAAATTCGATGAAGGTAACCGAAACCAGCTTGACGACCGGCAGTTCGGAGCGCCGTCCAAGCGCGAGCAAAATGCCGAGCGGCAGCGAGAACACGATGCCGACCGTCGCTACCACGACGGTCACGAGGATGCCGCCCCACAGCGATGTCGGCACGACGGCAAGCCCGATCAGCGGCGCGCCGTGCAGCAACACGTAAGACAGGATCGGCAAGGCGACGAAGAAATATAACGCACCGAGGTCGCGGCGCGGCATCGACAGCCGCAACAGCCACACCACACCGAACGCCAGAGCAACGAAGAACACGTCGACACGCCAGCGCTCGCCGAGCGGATAGAAGCCATAAACAAAATAGGAGAACCAGACACGGATAAAGGCCCAGCAAGCACCTGGATATGGATGCTCCGGCGAAGCCAGGCAGGCGGCGCGGTCGGTTCCAGACCATACCGCGTCGATCAGAAAAAAACGAACCAGCGGCGGCACCAGCCAAACGATCAGCGCCACACAAAGAATGGTCAGCGCGATGTTGCCCGGACTGGAGAAAAGGTGGATGCGCATCCGGCCAAACGCCCCGGCCCGTGCCGACGGCGCCGGCAACGGCGGTAGCGGCATCTGACGCAGGAACGATTGGTCGCCGATCGCTCTCATCCCGTCAGCGCTCCGCGATCGCGACAGTCCGCGCGTAAAGGTTCATCGATAGCGATACCACCAGGCTGATGAACAGATAGACCGCCATGGTGATGGCGATCACCTCGACCGCCTGGCCGGTGATGTTGAGCACGGTGCCGGCGAAAACCTGCACCAGATCGGGATAGCCGATCGCCACCGCCAGCGACGAATTCTTGATCAGGTTGAGGTATTGGCTGGTCAGCGGCGGTACGATCACCCGCATCGCCTGCGGCAGGACGATGAGCCGCAACGTCAAGCCCGGCCGGAGGCCGAGCGCGTGCGCGGCTTCGATCTGGCCGGCGGAAACAGAAAGCAGGCCGGCGCGCACGACCTCGGCGATGAACGCCGCCGTATAGACCGACAGCGCAACGGCGAGCGCGGCGAGTTCGGGAAGAAGCTCGACGCCGCCGATGACATTATAACGGCCCATGTGCGGAACGCTGAAGCTCAGCGGAAAACCGGCCAGAGCAAAGACCGCCAGCGGCAGCACAACGACGAGGCCGAGCGTCGGCCAGAGCGTCGGCACCTCCTCGCCGGTGCGGTCGTGGCGGCGATTGGCGTAAAGGTGGAGCGCAAGCGCGGCCGCGATGCCGACGGCCAGCACAGCGAGCACGATGGAGAATTGCGGCGCGAATTCCGGCCGCGGCAGGAACAGGCCGCGATTATTGAGGATGCCGCCGCCCGGCAGTGCCATGCTGCCCTTCAATTCCGGCAGCGATTTGAGTACCGCGTTGTACCAGAAATAAAGTTGCAGCAGGAGCGGCACGTTGCGAATGAGCTCGACATAGCCGCCGGCCAGCGTCGCCACCAGCCAGTTGCGCGACAGCCGCGCGATGCCGATCAGGAAACCGAGAATCGTCGCCAGCACGATGCCGATGGCCGCGACCAGGAGCGTGTTGAGGAGACCGACCCAGAAGGCGCGCCCGAAGGTCGACGCGCTCGCCGAATAGGGAATCAGCGTCTGGCTGATATCGAAACCGGCGGTGTTGTTCCAGAAGCCGAAGCCGGAGGCGATATGGGCCTTGGCGAGATTTTGCACCGCGTCGTAGATCGCGCCGTCGGCGAGAACGCCGATAACGACGACGATCGCGATCTGAATCGCGATACTGCCGAAACGGCGCGTGCGGCGCGGTGCGTATTGCTGGATCGAGCCCCGAACTGTCTCTGCCATCGGGTTCGCAACGCAACGACGGAAGCCGCGAGCTAACGAATCGGCGGCCCGTATTGCAGGCCGCCCTTGGTCCACAGCGCGTTGAGACCGCGCACGATCTTCAGTGGCGAGCCCTGCCCGACATTGCGCTCGAACACTTCACCGTAATTGCCGACATGCTTGATGATCCGATAGGCCCAATCGTTGGTCAGGCCAAGCGCTTCCCCATATTGACCTTCGACGCCGAGCAGCCTTCGCGTTTCCGGATCGTCGGATTTCAGCTTTTCGTCGACATTGGCTTTGTTGACGCCGAGCTCCTCGGCGTCGAGCATGACGTAGTGCGTCCAGCGCACGATGTCGGTCCATTGGTTATCGCCTTGACGGACGGCGGGGCTCAACGGCTCCTTGGAGATGATCTCCGGCAGCACGACGTGCGCACTGGGGTCGGGGAGCTTCTGCCGTTCGCCGTAGAGGCCCGATGAGTCGGTGGTGTAGGCGTCGCAGCGCCCCGACTCGTAGGCTTTGAGGGCCTCCTCGCCGGTCGCGAAGGTCACGGTCTTGAGCCCCATATGGTTGGTGCGGAAATAGTCAGCGAGGTTGAGCTCGCTGGTTGTGCCCTGCTGCACGCACACGGAGGCGTCGTTGAGCTCGAGCGCCGAGCTGAGCTTGAGTGCGCGGCGCACCATAAAGCCCTGGCCGTCAAAGAAAGTGATGGCGGGGAAATCGAGTCCGAGCGAGGTATCGCGCGACAGGGTCCAGGTGGTGTTGCGCGACAGCACGTCGATCTCGCCGGATTGCAGCGCGGTGAAGCGATCCTTCGCCGTCAGCGGCACGAACTTGACCTTGGTCGGATCGTTGAAAATCGCAGCCGCGATGGCGCGACAAAATTCGACGTCGAAGCCGGTCCAATTGCCTTGCGGATCGGGCAGGCCGAACCCCGCCAGCGTACCGTTGGCGCCGCAGATCAGTTCGCCACGTTCCTTGACCGCCGCCAGAGTATCCGCGCTCGCCGCTTGCACGCCGAAAGCAAGCGCCATTGCCAAAGCCATTGCCGTCGCGAGGCGTTTCATAAGCAAACCTTTCAGGATGTATGGTCGCCCAAGCGCCGTTTACCGAACGTACACGGCTCCCCTGCCGGGCGGCATCTAAAGGACGATCGCGCTGCAAGGTCAAGGGTTGACGCCGGCAGCCGATGCCGAAGTAATGGCACAATCAGTGCGATATAGGCGAGACAAAGCTGGGCGAGACGATGGCCGGACGAGACGATGACCAAGAATAAAAACGACAAAAATGGCGGCCAAAAACGACACCCGAGGACCAGCATCGTCACCGCGGGCCGCGACCCGCCCTCGTACCACGGCTTCGTCAACCCGCCGGTCTATCACGCCTCGACCGTGCTCTATCCGAGCGCCGAGGATTACGTCGCCCATCGCGCGCGCTATCAATACGGCCGGCGCGGTACGCCGACGACGGAGGCGCTGGAACTTGCGGTGCAGGAGGTCGAGGGCCCGCAGTGCGCCGGCGTGTCGCTTTTGCCCTCCGGATTGGCGGCGATTTCGGCGGCCTTGCTCGCGGTGGTGCGTGCCGGCGACCACGTGCTCGTTACCGACAGCGCCTATGGGCCGACCCGCGCGTTTTGCGACCAGATCCTCACCAGGCTCGGGGTCGCTACAACCTATTACGATCCGCTGATCGGTGCCGCCATTGCCGGACTGATGCAGCCGAACACGCGCGCGGTATTCACCGAGTCGCCGGGCTCGCTCAGCTTCGAGATGCAGGACGTGCCGGCCATTGCCGAAGCCGCGCGCGCCAAGGGCGCGCTGGTGCTGATGGACAATACCTGGGCCACGCCGCTCTATTTCCGGGCGCTTGATTTCGGTGTCGATCTGTCGATCCATGCCGGCACCAAATATTTCGGCGGCCACTCCGACGTGATGCTCGGCACCGTCGCAGCCAACAGCGCCACCATCGCAGCCTTGCGCAATTTCGTCCGGCTCAACGGCCTTCATGTCGGCCCCGACGATGTCTATCTCGGTCATCGCGGGCTACGCACGCTGGCGGTGCGGCTCGATCGGCATCAGGAGTTGGCACTTGCGGTGGCGCGCTGGCTGGAGCGGCGGCCGGAAGTCTTGCGGCTCCTGCATCCGGCGCTGCCGAGCCATCCCGGCCACGCACTATGGAAGCGGGATTTCGGCGGCGCTTCGGGATTGTTCAGCATGGTGCTCAAGCCAGTGCCGCAGAAAGCGGTGTATGCGTTTCTCGATACGCTGCAACTGTTCGGCATCGGCGCATCCTGGGGCGGTTACGAAAGCCTTGCCATCCCGTTCGACTGCACCAGCCTGCGCACGGCGACGCGCTGGGCGCCCGGCGGCCCGACCGTACGTTTCCACATCGGACTGGAGGCGGTCGAAGACCTGATCGCCGACCTCGAGCATGGCTTTGCCGCGCTTGCCGATGCTGCGCGATCGTGACGCACAGCGAAAAGCAAGAGCGTCAATCGTTTCATTGTGAAAGGACTGCGCTCTAGGAACTCAGGACGCTGCGGCCCGCCGTTTTGATCCGCTGAAACGAAGGCGACGGATAAGCGGCGAGATCGGCCGGGCTGAACACGAGGCGGCGCGCCGCGAAAAAATTACGGATCAGGAGCGCGCCGACGACCCCGACCAAGGCGCCGGCGATGACGTCGCTTGGGTGATGCACGTTCAGCGCGACGCGCGCGAACATGATGATCGCGGCGTAGAGCCACATCACCAGGCGCGAACGTGGCCAAATGGCGCCGATCGCAAACGCTGCCGCCGTCGCCGTTACCGCGTGACCAGACGGTAGGCTCGCGTATTCCGGCCGCCAGATGAACGGCATATAGGCGAACGGATCGTCGTGGACGCCGACATAGGGCCGGGCGCGCCCAATCAGGCGTTTGACGATGGTGGCAAACAGCCCCGGCAATCCGATCGCGACAAACAGAAAGCCAAAACGCGCTACCAGCGCCGCGAGTATGCCTTGCGTGAGCCGCGGCAGCGATGGCGTGAGCATCGCCGCAAGAGCGAGCAGCGCAATCCCGAGCGGGTAGAGAAACCAGCCGGAGAGCCCGAAATTGGAGACTTGGTCCGCGGCCTCCGTCAATTGTGGTGGCAAATGCCGCGCCCAGTCGCTTGCCACGGTGTCGAGGAAAAACATCGAAGCAAGAATCGCGGCGATCGTGAGCGCGGTGGCAAGCCAGAAGCTCACCGGCCAGTGAGGCAACCGCGCACGCGGCGGGCGCAACAGCACCGCGATCCAGCGCAGAAGATTGACCGGGATACGCCGTGCAACGGCAGCAACAGCAATGCCCGGCGCGAACATCCGCGGTGCGGCGCTGTTATCCGTACTCATTCTTCTCGCGGTTCGCAAAACGCGCCGACCATAATCAAAACCGGCCGGCGCCGGAACCCCGTCACGGGCGGGCGCATGGTGTAGTCGGGCAAGCCGACTGGATGGGCGGCGCGGGCACAGGAGCGGCCGTCGCACCATCGTCGACCCGCACCATGACGCTGTCGGCAGCGCCGGAGCCATCGATGATGGTCACGCGGGCGAATCCCGGCCCCGGCGGCTGAAAGAACAGTGTGCCGCGCGGCTGCGCCGCCGCCGGCACGCCATTGACCAGAATCGTCACCGGGGCCACGGCGCCAGTGACCTTAAGGGGGATCAGGGAGGGTCTGTCGTCCCGGGCCGGCAAGTCGAGCCGGGCACCATCAGGCGGAAACAGGATATGGAGCTTGGCCTGGGCCTCGCCGAAGCGGGCGTCCGGCTGGAAATGTTTAAGCGGTGGCGGCAGCTTGGCGTTGGTCGTTACCAGGACACCTGAAGGAGCGCGCGGCAGCGGCGCTGCCAGCGTCGGCAGCCGGGCGAAAGCATCGAACAAGATCGGGGCCGCGGCCACCCGTCCGACGAGCCCAGGGACCGGCGCGCCGTCAGGCCGGCCCACCCAGACGCCAATCGTATATCGGCCGTCGAAGCCGACCGACCAAGCGTCGCGATAGCCATAGCTGGTGCCGGTCTTGAAGGCGACGCGGCCCGGGACGCCGTTCTCCGGGGGCGCCGTGCCGATCAAAACGTGGCTGACATACCAGGCGGCGACCGGCTCCATCAGCCGGGCCCCCTCGCCCTTGCCGGCGGAAGTCGCGACGCGTTCAGTGAGCGGCAGGACGTTGCCGAGACGGGCGATGCCCGAATAAAGCATCGTCAGATCGGCAAGCTTGATGCCGACCCCCCCGAGACCGATGGCGAGCCCCGGCGCCTCGCCTTCAGGCAGCACCAAAGCCGCGCCCGCTTGGGTGAGCCGCGCGCTCAGCCGCGTCGCGCCCACCTGGTCGAGCACGGCGAGCGCCGGCAGGTTCAGCGAAAGTTGCAAGGCGCGGCGAACCGTGACGGTGCCCTGGAATGTGAAATCGAAATTCTGCGGCTTATAGGCGCCGTACCGCGTCGGCCGATCGTCGATCAATGTCTCCGGATGGATGAAGCCGTCCTCGAAGCCTAGCCCATAGATGAAGGGCTTCAACGTCGAACCGGGCGAGCGCAGCGCCTGCGTCAAATCCACCTGCCCGGCGCGCCGTGCGTCGAAATAATCCGGCGAGCCGATATGCGCACGTATCTCTCCCGTCGCATTGTCGACGACCAGGATGGCCAGCGAAATGTCGGGACCGAGCGTCTGCGCCAGCGTGCGGACACGTTCGCGAGCAAGCTCCTCGAGAGCTCTCTGTAGATCGCCATCGATCGTCAGCCGCACTTCGCTTCCAAGAGCCGCGTCGGCGACCGAGCGATCGGCGGCGTGCGGTGCCAGCATCGGCATCGGGCGGCGGCCGGTGGGCACCGGCTCGGATTTGGCGAGCGCGATCTCGTCGGCGGGAACGCCGCCGGATGCGGCGACGCGGTCGAGGACGCGATCGCGCGCGGCGCGTGCGGCGGCAATCGAGCGATCCGGCCGCCGGCCTTCGGGCGATTGCGGCAGCGCCACCAACAGCGCCGCCTCACCGAGCGTCAGCCGGCGCGGCTCTTTGCCGAAATAAGCGAGCGAGGCGGCGCGCACGCCCTCGATGTTGCCGCCATAAGGCGCAAGATCGAGATAGAGCGAAAGGATCTCGTCCTTGCTCAGCGCCCGCTCGAGCTCAAGGGCGCGCACGATCTGCCGGAGCTTGGCAGCAAAGCTTCGGCCGCTGCGCGGCTCCAGCAGCCGTGCCACCTGCATCGTGAGGGTCGAGCCGCCGGATTGGATCCGCCCGCTCGTGACAAGCTGAAAGGCGGCACGGGCAAGCGCCAGCACATCGACGCCCGGATGGTCGCGAAAGCGTTTGTCCTCGTAAGCGAACAGCATGGCGAACAAGCGCGGATCGACGTCGGCGACCTGCGCCGGCAGCCGCCAGCGGCCTTCGGCGGTGGCATAAGCGCGCAGCAAGCGGCCGTCGCGGTCGACGACGCGGGTCGAGACTGCGACGTCGCGGCCGAGCGGCGCAGGCCCGAGCGCAGCGATCCACCACGCGGCGGCGCCTAGTACGATGAGGCAAACCAGACTACCGGCGATGGCGATGCGCACACCCTTCGTCATCGCGAGGAGCGAAACGACGAAGCGATCCAGGCGCGGCTGGATTGCTTCGCTTCGCTCGCAATGACGAGGGGCGTTCATTTCGCCGCCGTCACTTCCACGCTTTCGGTAGCGGTGCGGCCGTAGCGGTCGGGACGGTACATGTCCTCGACCACGGCCTGCGGCCGCACGTATTTGCCGGGCGCGACCGCGCGCACCACATAGGCGACGCTGAAGACCGGCGCGTCGTCCTTCTTGCGCTCGAATGCCGCGGTGAAGCGGTCGTCGCGGAATTCGGTATTGGCCGGCTCGGCCGCGTCGGTGATCCAATCAAGCGTGCCGGTATCGCCCGACGATACCAGACGCGGATTGTCGATTTCGAATCCCGCCGGCAGATAGTCGGCGAGGATCACACGGCCGAATTGCGGTTGCGCTTCGGTCACCCGCAGCACCACCACCATGCGGGTGTTCTGCTTGACCTCTTTTGGGTCGATCGGATCGCCGCCAAGTGTGTAGCTCTGCCGCTCGATCTTGAAGCCCTTTTCCGCGGCCGGCTCCGGCGTGACTGGCGCGCCGGTGACCGTCACGACGGCTTGGACCTGATCTTCGCCGTTATTGGTGATGCGCAACGGCTCTTTCAGATCGCCCGAGCGGATGGTGCGGTAGAGCGCGTGCGGCGTCGGTGTGCCGCCGACGTCGAGCGAGACCTTGCCGCCGTCCTTGGCCATGGCGGCGGCCGCGAGCAACAGCCACGCATCCTCTTGTGTCGACGTCGGGCGCAAATTGGCGCGCACCGATTCGACCCGTTGGACCGCGGCCCGCACGGTGGCGCGCGGTGCGCCGCTTTCGCTGGCGAGCGCCACCACCGCCGCCGCATCGCGCAAGGTCGAGCCATAGTCTTCGCGGCCGGCAAAATCCGGCTGCGACGCCGGCGCGATGGCGGCGAGCGCCGCCGCGTAGACGCGCTCGGCCCGCGTGCGATCGCCGGCCATGGCGAGCGCCGCGGCGAGTTGCGCCTTGGCGATCGGCGTCGACAGCGCATCGAGCTTGGCGTCGGCCAAATAGCGAAGGTCGCCGATCGGCGCCACGCCGTTGCGCGCCAGCACATAGAGCGCATACGCAAGATCGGCGCCGCCGTTCTTGGCCGGATCGGTGGTGCTGGCGACCGCGTTGCGGAGCCGGTCGAGCGCGAGCTTGAATGCCGTATCGGGCACCGCGATCTTGCGTTCGCGCGCGCGGGTGAGGAAATCGGTGACATAGGAGTCGAGCCAGACGTCCTCGCCGCCGACGCTCCAGAGCCCGAACGAGCCGTTGGAATCCTGCCGCGTGAGCAGCATTTCGATGGCGTCGCGGATTTTTTGATCCGTCCCCGGATCGGCCGCGATCTGCGTGTCTTTGGCGAGATCGCTCAGATAGAGCAACGGCAGCGTCCGGCTAGTGATCTGCTCGGAGCAGCGGAACGGGTAGCGATCGAGCGCGGCAAGGAGGCCCGCGGCGTCGAACGCCGCCAGCGAGCCGACCGACAGCGACACTGCGCCGGTGCCGGGCACCAGATCAGCGAACATGTCGCTCGACACCGTGACGCTCTCGCCCTTGGCCAGCGGCTTGATCGTGCGGCGCGCCAGGATTTGCGCCGGCGTGCGCACCGTGAGCGTGTAACTTCGCTGCGAGGTAAAGCCCCCCGGCCCGCTGACGCTCACTTTGACGGAGCCGTTGCCGGCAGCGCTCGCCGTGAGCGGCACGGTCGCCACCCCGCGCTCCTTCGCCCGCAATGTCAGTTTCTGGGTCGAAGTGGCTGAAAGGGCGTCAGAACTCGTCACGGCGATGGTGTAGTCGCCGGCCTGCCCCTCGACGTTGTCAAGGTCAAGATGCACGGACGACCGATCCCCCGGAAGCAGAAACCGCGGTAGCGTTGCCGTCAGCACCACCGGATCGCGCACGGTCACGTCGGTCGAGGCATGGCCGATCTTGCCCTTGCTCCAGGCCACTGCCATGACGCGAACGGTGCCGGCGAAGTCGCCGATGTCGAACGACACCCGGGCGTTGCCGTCGGCGTCAACTTTGACGATGCCGGAATAGAACGCGACCGGCGGTCCGGTCGGCGGATTGCCTTGCAGCTCAGCACCGGCATCACCGCCGGAGCGGATTTGTCCGCGGGCGCCCTGCATGCCGTCGATCAATTGGCCGTAGAGGTCGCGGATCTCCGCCGACAGCGCTTGCTGGCCGAGATAGTAGTCGTCGGGCGACGGCGGCTTGTAGTTGGTCAGATTGAGAATGCCGACATCGACTGCGGCGACGACGACGCGCGCTTCGTCGCCGGCGGCAAAGCCGGAGACCTTGACCGGTATCGCCAACGCCGAGTTCGGCCGGATCAGCGCCGGCGGTTTCAATTCGACGCCGAGCGTCTTGGCGCCGCGATCGACCGAAAACCATTGCACGCCGATGGCCCGGCCCGGCATGCGCTGCGCCGGCGCATCGAGCGGCCGGCGTAACGTCGCAACGAGATAAGCGCCGGTGGTCCAGTCGTTGCCGACCGCAAGCTTTACCTGCGTCACGCCTTGCGGCACCTCGGTCGTCTGTGTCGCCAACAGGCGATCGCCGACGACATTGAGCGTCAGCCGGCCGGCAGTACGCGCGGTGACGGCGATTGTCATCGTATCACCGGGCGCATAGTCGCCCTTGTCGAGCGCGACTTCGAGCATGTCCGGCGTGTCGGCATTGGCTTCGACATAAAAGCCGGCGTCGAACGACACCGAGGTCAGCGGGCCGTTCGGATCGGCGGTCGAGACTTCGAGCCGGTAGCGGCCGAAATTCACCGGCAGCGAAATACGCGCCGCCTTGTCAAGCGTCGTGTCGATCGTGCCGTCGGCGACGCGCTTGGTGGTCTTGACCGGCTCGTAGTTCCAGCTGCCGTCGCGCTTGTAGAACTGAAAGTGGGTCTCGACGCGCAGGAGCTCGTAGTGCAGGCCGCGCTGCGTCGTCGCGGCGCCATCCGGCGCGACCATGACGACGTCGAAGCTGGCATTGGCGCCGTCGGCGAGCGAGCGGCCGGAGAATAGCGGCTTGACGCCGATCATGTTGCCCGCGGGCGTTACCGGCAGCGTGATCTTGCGCTCGACCGCGCGGCCGCCCGACTCGGCCATGCGCACGACAATGTGCGCTTCCAGCGGACCCGTGCTTGGCGGCAGCTTGTCGAGTTGCACCGGGAAGCTCGCCTTGCCGGTCGCGTCGGTGGTCGGCAGATTTTCCAGGGTCTGCTGCGCGGCATCGACCTCTTCGTCGCTCATGCCGAACTGATAGCCGGCGAAGCCTGCCCGCTCCTTCGCGGCGGCGATCGTGACCTCGCCTTCGAGATCGAGGTTCGCCGCCGGCGCGCCATAGAGGAAGCGACCGGCGACATTGATCTTGGCCGGGACTTTCTGCGAGATGTGGCCGGTCGGCGAGGTCAGATCGAACTCGATGCGATCGGGCACATAGTCTTCGACCAGGAACGTGGTTTCGCCGATGGCAGCGCGTTTCGGATCGGTATAGGTGCGCACATGCCAGGTGCCGGTTGGCGCCGAGGCCGGCAGCGCCAACGTCAGACTGTGGCCGCCGAGACCTTGATCGGCGACCAAAGTGCGCCGGAATTCGACGCCGTCCGGGCGCCCGATCACGAATGTCAGCGGCACGTCGACGGCGGCGGCGCCTTGTGGGCTGCGAACGAGCGCGGTCAGATAGGCGGTCTCGCCGGAGCGATAGACGCCACGCTCGGCATAGACAAACGCATCGAGGCCATTTGGCGCCGGGCGGCCGCCGACGCCACGATCAGTCAAATCGAATGCCGGCGCCTTGAGGCTCAGGAAGGCATAATCGCCCTGGCCGTCGCTCGCCGCCAGCATCGCCGGCGTCGAACCGCCCTCGCCGCTCGCAAGGCCGGCTTCGAACTGGACGTGCCCGCTGGCATCGGTGCGCCGCGTGGCCAACACCTCGTTGCCGCGAGAGACCAGCCGTACATCGACGGCGTTCTTCGCTTCCGTCGTCGCCAGCGAATTGACGAAGACGTGGATGCCGTCATTGCCCGAGAATGCCGTCAGGCCGAGATCGGAAACGATGAACCATTGGGTTGCCAGCGAATCGAAATTGTCGGCGTGTTTCGTCTCCTGCGGCTGCGCCACCATCACATAGACGCCGGGCTTGAGATCGCCGACCGCCTGATCAACCGGGAAGGCAGTGGTGACATCGGCATTGAGCGGCGCCGCTTCGACCGCAAGCTCGCCTTTCCACACCGCGACGCCGCGCGAGTCGCGCAGCTGCTCGACGTCGTAGCGGTTCAGGCTGCGCTGAAAGTCGCCGCGTCCGGTCGAGTCGTTGCCGATGGCATCGACGAGGCTGCGATCGCCAACGCGATAAATCTCCACCGCGATCGCGCGCGTGTTGGTCGAGATCACCGGGATGCCGCGCTGGCCGGTGCGCGGCAGCACGTAGGCCGTCGAAGAGAAGTGCACGGCCGGCTTGCGGTCGCGCACATAAATCGAAAATTCCGCCGACTTCGACAGTGTCTCATGCACGGTCGACGGCAATCCGGCGCGCAGCGTCACCGTGTAGCCCTGGCCGTGCTGCAAGCCTTCCACGCACAGCTGCTTTTCGGCCGCCGACAGAGCCGGCTTATCGGTGCCGGCGAGCACGACGAACGGCGAAAAATCGGTGCGCTGCGGCAGATTTTCGGAGAACTGGAAGCAGGCGCGCGGCGACGTGGTGTCGGCGTCGACGCTGTAATCGAGGACGCGGAAACCGTGCGCTTCCCGTAAGCGTTCATACTGCCCGCGCACGTCGGCGACTTCGCGGATTTCAAGCGACAGCCGCAGCGCGTCGAGCGACGGCCGCCACATTTCGCGTTGCGCCAGCACATTGCCGAGGAAAGCGAGACTGTCGGCCTCCTCGGCGCGGTTGGTGGTGCGTTGGTACGCGATATAGGCCGCCGTCGACGCACGCTCGAGCAACAACGCTTTCTCGTTGTCGTCGGCGGGGCGGATTTGCATGATGGTGCGCGCCAAACGCAGCCACGTCGTGGCGTCGTTAGGCGCCGCGGCGACGATCTGGCCGAGTAGCGCCATGCCGGCGCGGAAATCGTTCTTGGCGAAGGCGGCGTCGGCATCCTTGCGGATTTGCGGCAAAGGTTTGGTCGGCGTGCCCGCGTCCGATTTTATCTGCGCCTCGAGCGTGACTGCGCCGTCGGCAAGCTCGCGGTTCTGGAATGGCTTCTCGGCGGCGCCGGCGGCCTGCGACACAAGCAACGGCGCAACGGCGAGCAGCGCGGCGGCAACGCCGGCGCGGACAAGCGACCAAATCATCGGAAGACTCCTCCCAAACGGGCGCGCAATTTCACCCTCAAGGGCATGATCCCGACAAGCTGCCTTGGATTTGATCCGACGGGTGGGGACCGCGGCTTTCGGATTAGACCATGCTCGAACGTGCAGCGCGGCGGATTTGACGGGCGAATCGTGTCGAGGTCGTGACCGAGACCGGGGCGCTAAAATTAAACGTCTTTGGCGCCGTCTGGTCGCTTGCGGCTGGCCATTTATCCGGATTTGCCGGGCATTTTAATGCAAGAATCTATATAAGCTTGCCGGCAAGCGGCCCCGTAGCTCAGGGGATAGAGCAACAGCCTTCTAAGCTGAAGGTCGCAGGTTCGAATCCTGCCGGGGTCGCCACTGCATTCTCTCGCCTCTTTCAGATCAATTACTTAGGTGCTGTTTTGTCCAGCCGGATCGATAGGTTGGACAATTCCGCGTGCTGTTTTGTTCTCATGCGCTTGCTCAACTTCGCGATCGCCTGCTCGGCCAGATGCTCGCGCTCGGCGGCAGCCGTATAGCGCTGCACTTCGCTCAAAGTCTTGTGGCCCGTGATCGACATGATTTCGTGTGCTGTCGCGCCCGCTTCCGCGAGCCTCCGGGCACCGCCCTTGCGAAGTCCATGAATGGTGCATTGCTTCGGCAGGCCGGCAGCATCGCACCACTTTCTGAAAGCGCCGCCTAAAGCTTTCGGCGAGCGCGGAGCACCGGCTCTGGTGTGCAGGAAGGTCAAATGTTTGGTTGGGCAACCATCTATCGCTGCCCGCAGCTCTGGCGTGATCGGAATCAAGGCTTCGCTGTTGTTTTTGGTGTGCCGCAGATCAAGTTTACCGTCGCGCTCATGCTGCGGGCCGATGCGGGTGACGTCGGTGCGCCGCGAGGTGGTCTCAAGTGCCAATTCCATCGCTAAGCGCTGTTGCGTCCCGATTGGCCAATGGGCACGATATTGTTTTATCTCGTTGTCGGTCCAACAATGAAGGCCGCTGCTCGCCTTCTTAAATCTGCCGACGCCGATGACCGGATTATGTGCAATCATCTTGATGGCAATCGCGTGTTCCATCAGGTGACGCAGCACCTTGCGCAAGTTATTGGCGGCTTCCGGCGTGTTCGCCTTCGCGGCGACGATGCTGGCAACGTGTTCGTGTTCGAGCCGAGCGAGCGGCTTATTGCCGTGCTCGCGGCGAAACCGCTCTAGAATATTGCGGCGCATCGCTTGCGTACTCGGCTTAAGCAGCGGAAACACCAGTTTATAGTACGACACGATCACGGCATTGACTGTGCCTGCGATCGTGCGGTCGGCGCCGATATTGCTTGCTTGCGCCTTCACGCCGTCGAGCGCGGCAGCATATTGCCGCATGAAATCATCCGACCACGGCGTGCCATTAAGATAAATCGACACTCCGCGCCGGCGGAAGCGCACACGTCGGGTGCCGTGCCGATCGACGTTCCAAGAGCAATGTTTAGGAAGGCCGTTTTTGATCCTCAAGGACACAATCCCATGGGTTCACACCATTACCCGGCACGCCGTTCGCTTCGCCGGTTTTGCCGACCGTCTCGACCGAGGCGACCCGTCCATCGGCACCGTATTCGATGCGCACAGCGACGCCGTGCTTTGCCGCCGCCTCTAAAATGCTATTCGCCGTCGGATATCGAGAACGCGACATCGCGCACCCAAGCGCGGGCGTGCGCGGCCCCGGCCGGTCCTTGGCGGAGCGATAGGCCGGGGCCGCTTTAGCCACGCGCGGCAAACTGGTTGTGGGGTTCCCGCCAAAGGACCTTGTGCCCATATTTACAAAAAAGTGATTGGGGCTGCCAGTCATGGGGCAAAAAAGGAAGTCTCTTTTTCAATTTTTGCCCGAAGGGCTTATGACGCTTCCTTTCTCGTCCTTTCTTCGTCCCGTTGCCGCTTCAGGCGAGTGAATGCTCGGGCAATCGATTCCGCGCTATACGGAATACTTAGCTCGCTCATTGTCGCCTCAACGAATTTAACGGTTGGACCGCCCGGCTTGCCTCGGGCATTTCGAGAGCGCCCGGCGGGGGAGAAAAAATGGCGCTCGTAGACCAGGGGCAGCGACACACCCGCTAACCATTCGCGTTCGCTCGGACGACGATCCCTTAGGTCGGGAGGCAAGTCTTTTTTGCGGCGCCATCTTTCGGCGAGTAACGATAGTTGAATTTCAAGCCCTCGCAACTCATTGCACAATCCCCAAATATCGAACGGTAGCTTAACACCAGCGGCATCGCCGATTGCTTTGCGGAGGTAGGGGTCGGCGCTTATCAAAGCCGCCTGCTTCTCCACCGCCTTCCGGATGCCCTTTACCTTTTGCAGTCGCTGTGCCGCTTTGGAACCCTCGTGTAGATCAAGTTTGCTGGGAGTCGCGACGTAAGCCTCAAAGATGTCAGTGGCAAGTTGGACTTCGTCATCAGTGGATTTGCCGACGGCCTTAAGGATGCGACCGATAGCTGCCGTTCGCAGTGGCGCAAACCAATCATCGAGCGCCTTGTCTCCGGTTGGGGGTACGAAGGCCGCGACCGCGGCGGCTCTTTTCTTAGCCACTGCGTGCTCGAACTGAGAAGCTTCGAACAAACGGCGTGGCTACACAAGATGGCGTCACTGCCTTCACCGATTACGGCATCGAGTGCCTGAAGCAAACCATCGCAGACGAAAAAGCCGCTGGACGAGCGCCGCACTCCGTCCAGTCCACAAAGTAGCATTGCTGCGGTGTTCACCGGATGCTGACGAACCAACCTTGGATTCGCCATGTGGACACCGACCACTCGACAGCAGCATAGCCGCCCCATTACCCGATACCAAACCGATCTGACCGACGCAGAGTGGCGGGTAACCGCCGCACGGTCTGACGTTCGAGGAGTGTGCGCCCGGTGACGGTATCGCGACCTGGCCGGAATGACAGGGTTCGCACGAGCGAGTTCCACTCGGGGTTTAAGGCGTAATTCGCTTTAATCCGGTAAACTTCGCCGTCGCGAGTTGCGATGCTGGCCATATCGGCCGCGCAGAGCTTCGCTGCGGTCTCAACCAACGTGTCCAATACCATCTGCAGATCGAACGTAGAACGGCTGATCACTTTCAGCACATCGGCAGTCGCCGTCCGCTGTTGCAGCGATTGTCGCAGTTCGTTGAGCAACCGCGCATTCTCGATGGCGATAACGGCCTGAGTGGCGAAGTTCGTGACCAATGCGATCTGCTTGTCGGTGAAGAGCCGCACTTCCTGGCGGGACAAGAAGAACGCACCGATCATCTCGCCCTTATTCAACAATGGGACGCCCAGGAGTGTCCGTATGCCTCCGAGTGCGACTGCTGAGATAGCCACCGGATCGTATTGAGCTACGTAGACCTCTTCTGCCGTGATGTCGCTGATATGAACAACCGTTTTGTCAGCAACCATACGGCCGATAGGAGATTGCGGGTAAGGACGATACGGTGAACGCCTACGATCTTCGGCGAAGGCGGTTGGCGTGTTATGTGTCGCCACGATGTGCAGGGCCTCACCGTCCCAGCGGTAGATATTTCCAAACGTGGCGTCGCAGATGCGAACAGCATTCTTAAGCATTGTCGCGAACACCGGCTCAAGATCACCGGGAGAGCTTGAGATAACCTGGAGCACCTCTGACGTGGCAGTCTGCTGCTCTAGCGCTTCGGTGAGGTCAGCGGTGCGCTCGGTGAGGTCCGTTGTGCGCTGGCGCAGTTCGTTTAGTAAGCGCGTGTTCTCGATGGCGATTACAGCCTGGGCTGCGAAATTCTTGAGAAGCTCCGTCTGCTTGTCAGTGAACGGGCGCACCTCCGTGCGATAGAAGACTATCGCGCCGATTACGCTATCGTCTTTGAGCATCGGTATTCCGAGTAGGGTTCGCACCCCGGTGAGCTCGATAAACGCAGCGAGGTCAGGATCGCGCTGCCGCGAAGCCTCATCCTTGGTTATGTCGGCGATGTGGATCACTTGTTTGGTCGCGGCCATGCGCAACAGCGGGCGGGCGCGGATCACCGGTTTGCGCCGCCGCAGCTTGGCAAAGGCGCTGGGGGCATTGTGCATCGCGACGGTGCGGAACGCGTCGCCTTCATGGAGGTGCATCAGGCCGAAATTGGCCTGACAGAGGCGTGTGGCGTTTGCCAAGATTGTATCGAATACGCGAGCGAGGTCGCCATGCGATCCGCTCATCAGGTGCAACACTTCCGCCGTGGCTGTCTGCTGCTCCACCGCCTCGTTAAGTTCGCTGGTGAGCCGAGCGACCTCTGCATCTTGGACAGGGGCGGATGAGGACGCAGTTTTGGACGCATCGCGGCGCTTTGGCTTTAGCGCCTTGCGGTGTCGCGCTTTGGATGCTGCGCCGCCTGCTCTGGAGCGCGGTTTCATCGCTTCCCCTGTAGGCTGGGGGCATCGTAGCCGGTCCAAGGGCCACGCCGGAAGTGGGCTGTTCGTGGCTGGTCTAACAGAGCGTTATAACGTCAATTCTTCGAGAAGGGCCTTCGCCTCTTTTAGATCGAGCGTGTCCAACGCTTGCTGGCCGCGTCGGCTTCTCTTGGCTGCTATCGCGGGCTCGCGACGCCATAAAGCTCGGCCTCTTCGACGACTGCAGGCCGCCGCTCACCGGCCAGCTTGGCCCTCGTGCGGGCTGAGAACATCGGTCCACGAGCAGGTTGCATTGGCGCGAATTGTCCGAAGCCCAGAGGAACCGGTACATCGTCGTAAACCGCTTCCATGCCACCACGCATGAAATAAGCCTCGTGCCAAAAGCCCGTGCCACGAGATGACCGAAGGAAATCACGCCCAACCGAGCGTCGATGCCCGCAAGGAGCACGTGGCATCATTCATACCTCCCGCTACCATCGATCAAGGCGAGCCCGGGGCGCCTCGGCAGCACATAAGGTACGAGGAGGCAGCGAGACCGAGCGCCGATGTGTTTCAGAAGCATTCGGAATCGGCCATCCCCCCTGCCGGGGCCGACCGAAGCGAGTCCGGGCCGATTCACGAAACCGGCGATCCCGCGATAGACGATCCCCTGACCGCACTGGTCGATATAATTTCCGAGAAAGATCCCCGATCTCTCGTCCGATCGTCTTTGCGACCCCCGAAATGGTTATCGAGAGAATTGGCAGCAGCACGGGTCACACCGGCTAGCCTAAACGGCAAGGCCCGTCGAGATAACCAGGATGCTCGACCAGCTGCAGGAAGAGAGCCTCTCGAATTCGCGGTAAGCCATCCAATTCAGTTTTCGATGGGCGTGCCGTTTATTGTTGATGCCTTGATATATCGACAGAACGATCGTCGGCTCGCTGTCTTACGTGCTGCCGAACTCAGTCCGGAAAACGACCGATTTCGTTCGAGCGGCTCGGTCGAAGCAGTCGGCGGCACCAAACTGCGTGTAACACCGAGGCTACCTTGGCCCACGGAGCCAGCGGCCCAGATGGTTGATTGGAGTGGTACGCTCTCTAACGTCTCATTTCGGGTTATTACGCCCAAATATGCGACGAGCAAGACGGTACAAGGAAGCTGCGGCATTTCGGTTGACGGTTTGACAATCGGCCAAACGCATTTTGAGCTTCAGCTCAGCAACGGCGATCACTCCCATCCCAGGCAACTTTCCCGCGCCGCGGTGATCAAATCTGCTTTCGCGTCCTACGCCAACCGAGATCGGCGGCGCGTGCTAGCTCGCATCCAAGGCGTCGAACAGCTGGGAGTAAGTGTATTTGCGGATGTCAATGGCCTTAGCAGTCCGCTGAAGAACCTGGAGATTGGTGCATTTCCCGTCTTTTTGTCTTGGGGTTTGGGGCGGTCGGGATGTTGTGAGCAGACGTCGACCTATGCCGCCAGCAGTTTGGGAATGCGGATCAGGTTGTAAGCGATCAGATTGAGCATGAAGTCGGTAGCGACGCTGGCTAGGCCGCGATGTTTGGTCTTGCGCATCGTGCCGTGCTGCTTGCCCCAGCCGAAGATGCATTCGATCATCGCCCGGCACGATTGCGACTGGCCATAGCCCTCGTGCCGCGTGGTGCGTCCGTCGATGGCGCTCTGACGACGCTTGCCGGTTGCGGTGATGCTGTCGTTTTGCGTCACGTGCGGCGTAACGTTGATGGCGCGCAGATGGGCCACATGGTCAGCCGTGTCATAGGCCTTATCTTCGCCCACCGTGATGCGGCAGCCGGCCTCCTTGGCTTTGGCCTTGAGCATGATCTGCGAAGCGCGGCGCTCGGCAGTGCCGTTGGCGAGCGTGACCATGCCGGCTACTGCCAGCCCATGCCGGTTCTCCATGGTGGCATGGCCCATGTAGCAGAGCTTCGCCTCTCGCCCAGCGGCCTTGCGGTAGAGTCGGCTGTCGGGGTCGCTGGTGCTCGCATGCGTGTCGTTCTTGCGCTGCTGGCCGTGGAAGTTGGTGCCGCCGTCTTCGTCGCCGCTGCCGTCCTTGGGGCGAAAACTCTTGTGCGAGGCCCACGCTTCGATCAGCGTCCCGTCCGCCGAAAAATGCTCGTCCGACAGCAGCGGCTTGACCTCCGGATGGTTCAGAAGCTTGGTCATGAACTTGGCAAACACCTCGCCGTTCTGCAGCCGATCGCGGTTCTTCGTGAAAGTGGTCGGGTCCCAGATCGGGTCGTCGGGCGAAAGTCCCACGAACCAGCGGTACAACAGATTGTAGTTCAACTGCTCCATCAGCTGGCGTTCCGAGCGGATGCCGTAGAACACTTGAAGCAGCAGCGCGCTCAGCAACTGCTCTGGCGGAATCGAGGGGCGGCCTTCGCTCGCGTAGAGCCTCCCTAGGCTACGTGTCAGCTCGCCCAGCACATCGCGCACAAGTTCCCGGATCTTTCTCAGCGGATGGTTCGCCGGCACACGCGCCTCCGGTGCGATGTACGAAAACAGCCCGCCCTGATCTACAAATGTGCCCCGCATGCCAGCCTCCGCCGATTCGTGACAGAAAACTGAATCACGACACTCTCGCCATGGCGAGGGTTTTTCAGCAGACTGTTAGAGGAGATGAACAGTCCAAAAAGCAAATCTTCCAGGTGATCGAACTCGTCTGACGTTCTTTACCTGTTTTGGTCCAAACATGCCAAGCGCTCAACCTGGATTGAGCAGGAATGGCGTTATGGCATGGAGAAGAAAGGCAGAGGCTTTATAGATCTGGTTCCGCTCGTTGACCCAAATAAGGCGCCGCCGCCGCTTGAGCTGGCCGATCAAAGGCTTTTTCGAAGCTGGATAGCGACCAATTCTGACGATGGAAAATCTCTCAGTCTCTGGGAGAAAATTAGATCTTGGCTCGGAAACTAGTGCAACGATGCCATCATGCCGTCGATTCGGGGGGCGACTATGTCCAGATGGGAAGAAGAGAAAGCGGAAAGAAGTCGGCGGTCGCTAGCTCGCCCCACCAAGGCATTGCCGCGCATCTTTCCATATCGGCTGTTCTATCTCGCGCGCTCGGCCGCCCATTCGTGCCGCCGACGCCACCGCTCGCGATCGATTCGTATTGGGGCGCACATCCACTTCGCGTGATCGCCTGGCGCGTGCGCTCGCTGGCCGCAGCGAAGCGCCCAGCGGCTGGAGCTGGCGGCTCGGCGACAACCGCAAGATCGGGTTGCCATCTACATTCCGGACGTCGCCCGCGCCTTATCGGGAACGCGCCTATGCGCTGGGACCGGGCTTTTGCTGTGTGTGCGGGCAACCGGTTTATCGCTTCGGCTGGCATGTCGATCTGTGGGAAACAGGGACCAACAAGAATGCGGTCTGGCACAGCGCATGTCTGGTCGCATGGCGATTCTGGAATGCGCCGACTGATCACGCGAGACTTCTGCGGCGCCTGCAAGCACGGCGCTGCAATGAAAGCGGCGGACGGCTGTGGAAGAGCGCCGAAGTTGATCATCGCATCCCGCTGTTTCGGCTCTGGAGCGAACATCGGGATGCGCCTTGGCCCAAGCTGCTTGGCTATTGGGGCTTACCAAACCTTCAGGTGATCAATCGCGACGTTCACGCCGAAAAATGCGCGACCGAAGCGCAAGATCGCCGCGCCGCGCGCTATCTTGCCTCAGAAAACCCCTGATCGCGTGAGAGCTCGGAACGCAGCCGCTCGGCTAACTTCGACCAACGCCGGCGGCCCGAGACGTTGCGCACAGCAAAAGCGACGGCCTTCTTCTGACCAACCAGAACGACAAGCCGTTTGCCGCGGGTGACGCCGGTGTAGAGTAAATTACGCTGCAGCATGGTGTAGTGCTGCGTCATGACGGGAATCACCACGGCTGGGTATTCCGAGCCTTGGCTCTTGTGGATGCTCGCGGCGTACGCCGGCACCAGGGCATCGAGCTCGCCAAAGCCATAGGTGACCGAGCGCCCGTCGAAGCTGACGGTGAGTTCGCCTTCCTCAGGATCAACGTCCGCCACAAATCCGATGTCGCCGTTGTAGACCTCCTTGTCGTAGTCGTTCTGGATCTGCATGACTTTGTCGCCCGATGCGAAGGTCCAGCCGAATCTCTCGACCTTGCGCTCTCCCGCTGGATTCAATGCGGCCTGCAGTTCAATATTGAGGGAGCGCGCTCCGACGCCACCTCGGTTCATCGGGCAGAGCACCTGGATATCGCGGATTGGATCGAGACCAAAGCGACGCGGGATGCGGATTTTGACCAGCTCGATGATGCGCGGAACCGCGGTCTCAGGATCGTCAGCCTCGACAAAATAGAAGTCGCTCTCGGCTTCGGGCTTGCGAAGATCGGGGATGACGCCTTGGTTGATGCGGTGTGCGTTCACGATGATCTGGCTTTGGGCTGCCTGCCGGAACACTTCGGTGAGACGCACCACTGGCACGGCGCCGGATGAGATGACATCGGCCAGCACTTGGCCAGGCCCAACCGAGGGAAGCTGGTCGATATCGCCGACGACCAATAGGGCAGCCCTATCCGGCACCGCCTTCATGAGCGCCTGCATCAGCATGACATCGACCATCGAGGTCTCGTCGACTACCAACAAATCACAGTCGAGCGGGTTGTCGTCGCCACGCTTGAAGCCGCCGCGCTTAGGATCGACCTCGAGCAGCCGGTGGATGGTCTTGGCCTCGAAGCCGGTCGCCTCGGTCATGCGTTTCGCGGCGCGGCCGGTCGGAGCGCACAGCAAAAGGTTTGTGCCCTTCGCCCCGAGAATGCGCAGAATGGCATTGACAATGGTGGTTTTGCCAACGCCGGGGCCACCGGTCATGACCAACACCTTGGACATCAGTGCGAGCCGGATCGCGGCGACCTGGCTTTCGGCAAGCGCAAGACCGATACGCCCCTCGACCCAGGGCAACGCTTTGTCTGGATCGATCCAGGGCCAAGGCAGCTTGCCATTTGCCAGTCGCGTCAACCGTTCGGCGATGATGCGCTCCGCCCGATGCAAGCCCGCCAGAAACACACACGGCGTTTCGCCTACCCGGTCGGCGACCACCGTGCCCTCCTGCAGCTCGAGATCGAGCGCAGTGCGGATGAGCTCCTGCGGGACCTCGAGCAGCTTTTCGGCAAGCGGGATCAGCTCTTCGGTCGGCAAGCCGCAATGTCCCTCATCCATGGCTTCGGTCAGCGCATAGGAAATGCCTGCGCGGACCCGCACCAGGGCGGTCTTGTCGATGCCGAGCTTCATCGCGATGGCGTCAGCCGTCTTGAAACCGATGCCGCGGATGTCGCGCGCCAGGCGATACGGGTTTTCGGTCATGACCTGGATGGCGTCAGGGCCATAGGTCTTGTAGATGCGAACTGCCCGTGCCGTGCCAACACCGTGGCTGTGCAGGAACACCATGATTTCCCGCACCGCCTTCTGCTCGGCCCACGCAGCGGTGATGCGGTTCGCTCGTACCGGCCCGATGCCGTCAACCTCACGCAGTCGGTCCGGCGTCGCCTCAATAATGTCAAACACCTTCTCGCCGAAGGCGCGCAGAAGCCTCCTGGCGCAAGCCGGGCCGATGCCTCGGATCATTCCGGACGACAGGTACTTCTCTATGCCATCGGCAGAGCTCGGGGGCGATGTGCGCAGGAACCGCGCCTTGAACTGCTGGCCGTGCGTCCGATCATTGACCCATTCGCCTGACGCCATGATCCACTCACCGGCCGCGATGGTTGCGGCATGGCCGACAACGGTCACGACGTCACGATGGCCGCGCGCCTTGGCTCGCAGTACGCAAAAGCCATTCTCGACATTATGGTACGTGACGCGTTCGACGAGCCCGGCAAGAACTTCCTGCGCCTGATTCTCGGACGCGGGTTTCATGATTTTAGCAGCCACGATGCGAACCCAAATGCCACGGCGCGGGCCAGCGCAAAGTTAGTTTTTCTTCGCATCTCCGCGGCGAGTACGCGCTTGAGCACTACTCGATACGCGTTAGTGTTTCTGCACAGTCCTCCGGTCCACCTTCGGCTTGCCAGCGAGCCGAGTGCGGGAATTGAGAACTCGTGCCTCGCGGTCGTGTGATTCACGCTCGAAATCGATCGCGACAGCGTCGCTCGCTGGAAATGTCTGTTCGAGTGCTTCATCAAGTAGCCCATCAAGATGGGCTAGCGCACTTGAAGACGCTCTGTGCGGATTGCTTTCGACAGGCATGACTTGCAAGACCTTCCTCAACGCGTTCTAGAGTACCTTATATACCTGACCAGGCGAAATGCTGACGCTCAAAATGACGAGCACGGTGGCGTCGTGGAGGCGCATGTGAGCACTGCATTTGCCGCAAAAAGCCTCAGACTGCGTCCAGGGCGGTACCTTGACCCCTATGTATCGTTCCGCATCCCCGCTGGCCGGTCCCCGGGGAAAGGGATCGTGCTCGCGCCTGCTCTATGCTGCAAGGTAGGGACTGCGATGACTCGCATCTTTTCGGAACTCTGAAATGAGCAAGATTGGCGGTAGCGATTCGAAGAACCCGCTCTACTGCTCGTTCTGCGGCAAGAGCCAGCACGAGGTGCGCAAGCTCATTGCCGGGCCGACTGTCTTCATTTGCGACGAGTGCGTCGAGCTTTGCTTGGACATCATCGGCGAAGATAATAAGTCGTTACTGAGCAAATCGGGCGACAAATTTCCGACACCGAAAGAGATTTCGCAGGATTCTCGACGACTATGTCATGGGCCAGGACCACGCCAAGAAGGTGCTGTCGGTCGCGGTCCATAATCACTACAAGCGGCTAAAACACCAGGCCGACCGCAAAGATGTGGAGCTAGCGAAGTCGAATATCCTCCAGATCGGCCCAACCGGCTCAGGCAAAACATTGCTGGCGCAAACGCTAGCGCGCGTTCTCGATGTTCCTTTCACTATCGCCGATGCGACAACGCTCACCGAAGCCGGTTATGTCGGCGAAGACGTCGAGAACATTATTCTCAAGCTGCTTCAGTCAGCCGACTACAACGTCGAACGCGCGCAGCGCGGCATCGTGTATATCGACGAGATCGACAAGATTTCGCGCAAATCCGACAATCCTTCGATCATCCGCGACGTCTCAGGCGAAGGCGTGTAACAGGCACTGCTCAAGCTCATGGAAGGCACGATTGCGAGCGTGCCGCCGCAGGGCGGCCGCAAGCATCCGCAGCAGGAATTCCTGCAGGTTGACACCACCAATATCCTATTCGTGTGCGGCGGCGCTTTCACTGGCCTCGAGAAGATCATTTCGGCGCGCAGCCGGCCGGGCTCGATCGGTTTCGAAGCCAAAATTATAGCGCCCGAGGATAGAAAGCAGGGCGAGATCTTTCGCGAGGTCGAACCCGAGGACCTGCTCAAATACGGCCTGATTCCTGAATTCGTCGGCCGCCTTCCGGTCATAGCGACGCTTGAGGATCTCGACGAGGCCTCGCTCAAGCTCATTCTGACCGAGCCCAAGAACGCACTTGTGAAGCAGTATCAGCGGCTATTCGAGATGGAGGGGGTCGATCTCACTGTGGCGGCGGACGCCCTCGGCGCCATCGCCAGAAAAGCGATCGACCGCAAGACCGGGGCGCGCGGGCTGCGCTCCATCATGGAGGCCATACTGCTGATGTTCGACCTGCCAAGCCTCGAAGGCGTCAAGGAGATCGTGATCTCTCAGCAGGTCGTAGACGGCACCGCGAGACCGCTCTACATGTACAGTGGCGGTGTGCGGGCAAGCTAAAACGCCGCATCCACCGCAAGCGAAGGGAGGACAAGGTGGCAAAGGGCCAATTGAGAAGCAATCGCGAGAAGAAAAAACCGAAGGCGGAAAAGAACAAAAGGAAGGGCGCCCCGGTCCCATTGGTATTCGAGCGCGTACGGATGATTGGGAAAGACGGTTCCGGCAAGAAGCTCTAGTGGCTCAGTCCGCTCAATCCCGCGGAAAGTCCGCGGCAACGAGTTTATAAGAGCCTTTTCGCTAAATCGCTGCAGACCACATGCTCTGCGCCTAGCAGGCTGTTGAAAAACGATTTTGACCTATCGCTTTGGTCGCTTTGATTCCTTTTTGTTCGCGATTTGATTCTCGTTCGATCCCCGATTTCAACTTGATTTGCAGACAGTAGGCGACTTTTCAGCAGCCTGCTAGGCCTACGCGCGAGCGGTCTGCGAACTGCTCTTACGTCCCTCTTCGGTCCGATGACATCAACCTAAAATAATGTTCGGCGTGCTGGTAGTAGTTCTCCGCCCCTACCGTATTGCCGATTTGGGCTTCAGCACGAGCAAGCGCCAGATACCGCTCATAGTTTCTTTGCGCGGTTAGAGTGCCCGGCTCGGGGCGAGTGGCACTCGGTGTCCACCGCTTCGAGCGTGCAACGAACGACACTGCCCGTCTGTGTTGACGTGCACTCATTATTGGCTTTGCGCCATTTTGCATGGCTCACTCCTTAGCGACCAAATACTATAACCGGTACGTGCATTCTCTGAAGAGCGACCAGACGCGCACCGAGTGGAGAGATACAGGGGAAAGAAAGTTCCTGAGACCCCGCTGCTCGACCTCTCCGGCGCCGCTGTCAAGGAGCTTATCCGCAGCGCCAAGAAACGCGGCTCTGTCACCTACGATCAGATCAATGCTTTGCTTTCCGACCGCCGCGCGTTTGCTTGGTATCGATGTCCCACCCACTTTGCTGGCGCGCGCCGACGAAGTGATCGAATGACACCTTATTTGCTGCGGCCCTTCGTCTGCCTTGATGGGGTTGGACGGTGCCGCTCCCGACAACGAGCTCCGATAGGTTTTATCGTTGTCAACGAATCACATCAGGGAGCGGTCCCCATGGAATTATAATTTGATTTGAAGCGACAAGAACATCTGCTTTGAAGGGACAGAGTTGTCGGCGCCGCCGGCGACGTAGGAGTGCACCCACGAGGGCAGCAGCTGGCGCCCCATTTCACCGAGAATCTGGTCGAAGGATTCGAGCGGGTTATGCCAGCTAAGCTTACGGGCGGTCTCCTTGAACCGCATGCCTGAGATACTTGTTCCGCTTCAACTCGTGTCGGCTCGCCAACGCATTCAAAGAAGGTCGAGAACCAGGCGGCGTTTCGTCCCGCTGTTGGCGATGTACTACAATTTTCGTTCGCATCATAAGCACGTTGCGAAAGCCTTGTAACCCTTGCTAAAGTTCTGGGACGGACTTTGAGAAAGTCGCGTCGAATCATGCGCCCCTGGGAAGTAATCGAAGGAGGGTAACATGAGAATGCTGCTTATAAACCCTCCGTACACATCCAACGAGCCGCTGCTATTCTCATACGGGGAGCCATTGGGTCTTGCCTACGTCGCTGCCGCGGTGCGCGCGTCGGGCAGACACGAAGCGGCGCTAATTGACGGTATCGGTCTCAAGCGCAAGATCCGATATAAGGAAGGGCATTACCGCGTGGGGCTAGAGAATTCCCAGGTGTATTCCCTTATCGACCGTGAAGTTTTCGATGTCCTCGGAATTGGCGTTACCCGGATGTACTATGATGCCGGGGAAATTTTGAAGTTCGTAACAGGGTTGCGCCATCTATATCCGAATAAGCCAATAGTCGTGGGCGGCCCCGATGCCACAATAGACCCAGCAATGTATCTCATGACGAGCAATGTCGATTGTGTCGTGCTTGGCGAGGGAGAGGAATCCGTCGTCGATCTTCTCGATGCACTGCAGGCGAATAGGCCGCTCATGGAGGTGTCAGGGCTTGCCCTGCCAGGCGACGGCGGAAACATCTGTCGCACGCCCAGTCGGCGCTTTGCCGACATCAACTCGCTGCCTTGGCCCGCTCGCGATCTGCTCCCAATGCACAACTATTTCGCTAACAAACAACAAGGCGCTGCGTTTCCAACCGCATCTGTGCTAACCAGTCGATCCTGCCCGGAGAAATGTGTCTTTTGCAATGTCAGCGCGATCTGGGGCTTGAAATGGCGCGGACGTGCGCCAGCAGACGTGGTTGCAGAGATGCGTGACCTTGTCGCAACATACGGTGTCAAGCAAATTAATGTCGTTGACGACAACTTCATGGTGAACGAAAAGCGCGTCGAGAAGATTTGCGATGAAATTGTTGTTCAACAGCTGCAGGTAAAATGGGTCGTGGTGCCAGGTTTAGCGGCGTGGCATTTGCGCCATGACTTGATTGTGAAGATGGTGGAGGCTGGTTTGGCCTACCTGCAGGTTCAGGTCGAAACTGGCGATCCCGAAAGCCTTGCGTACACCCAGAAGCGCGTTTCGTTAGAACATGTACGCGAGATGCTGGCCGTCGCAAAGTCGGTCGGTCTGCGCACGGGGAGCAATATTATCATCGGGTTTCCCTTGGAAACTCGCGAGCAGATCTACAGGTCGATAGCAACGGCCGAGAGCTTGGGCATCGACGATATCGACTATATATTGGCAGAGCCAAAGGCCGGAACGCGGATGTACGATGATTACGTACGGTTTGGCCTCATCGACCCAGGTAGGCCAGTTACTATGCCTGTTGACACCTTAAAAATGAAGGGCAGGGAGCTTTTGGAAATACAGCAGTGGGCCAACGCTCAACATGTGAGCAACAAGGACATATTACCAATCAAGGGCTGCGAACCGCGAGCCTCATCAACCCGATTCTATCAGCTAAGATGAGCTCCGTGGTATAAGCGGATTCGCGGTTCCGATCGGTCGCAATTGCCAGCTCCAACTCAATAGGACCGCGCGAAGATAGCATTGACGGTCCGGTACTCCGTCGTCCCGCTTTGCCTTGAGGAGCTGGACCTGTCGCCGCGTGAGCTCAACTTTCACGGACACGAACGGCCGCTTTGTGTCCGAGGCTAGCGTTTATCGGCTCTTGAAGGACCATGATCTGATCACGAGCCCGCGGCCGATCGCTTCGCCGATCCGACGACCGAGCCCAACCAGCTTTGGCAGACCGACTTCACCTACCTCAAAGTCATCGGCTGGGGCTGGTTCCACCTGTCCACCGTGCTCGACGACTTCTCGGGCTACATCATAGCCTGGAAGCAGTGCACGACCATGGGGGCTACCGATGTATCGGATACATTGCAGGCGGCGCTGCAGGCATCAGGTCTAGACCAGGTCAAGGTCCTGCATCGGCCGCGGCTCTTCCACCCGATGACACAGGGCAAGATCGGGCGACATCACCGCTCGATGAAAAATAAGGATCCTGCTGGAAAACTTACTTCGGCAGAGGACCGGCCATACTCAAACGGAGAGAAACCATCGAACAAGACGCCTGCACCAGCAGGCAATCGCAGCCTGAAACTTCAAACCAGATGAGCCAGACACTCTCTTAAGTTGCCAAACCAATCGTCCGAAATGCTTTGACGACACACACACACAAGCAGGGTGACGGCTTGCCAAACGCTTGCTCGTTTTCAGCGACTCCCCTAGCTGCCAGCGATCCAGCGACTCCGCTTTTTCTGCCGCACTGAAACCTCGACGATATCTTTAACTTATCACCACACACTCCATCTTTTCCGTTTAAGATAAAGTGTTGCGTCGACCGGTTGAGACCACCCCTGATACCGGACACGCTATTGCATGGCACCTCAATTTACATTAAAGTTCCACACATAGTTGTCGCCAATGGAAAGCGAAGCCGCCGAAGACTTTGCCGCAGATTTAGAGGTAAGCGATGACATCCAAAAAAGCATACGTGAAGCCGATTGTCGCAAGGCCGATCACTGCGCCCCAGCCGCGCTGAGGGAAACCCGGAATTTAGGCGCGTTGCGTCATTGATATCTTACCTGGGCCGCTTCGCCTCAATGAAGCGGGCGGAGGAGTGTGCCGTGTTCACATTGAGCTTATGTGCATCCTCTAACAAGAGAGAGGACGTATGAAATTTGAGCTCAGAGAAAGGCCGATCGTACGTCCTCTCCCTGACGGCAACGTGTTGCTTTATGTGAACGAGTGCCTAACGACAGTGAACAGCACCGCACATGCCATACTTGCTCACGCAATTAACCTTGGAAAAGGGGACATCGAAGTATTGGTGCAAAGATTTGCGGAGGAGTTTGAAGCACCCACCGATTTATTGCGGAAGGACATTATTCAGACGCTCAGCGCTCTTGAGCGGATTGGCGTCGTCAAGCTTTCGGTTGATAGCCAATTGCAGAAGGGCACGACTGCGAGGGAGATATTTTCCGAACGCACAGCAAAGCCACGTATACCAGTCTACATCGCTTGGAATCTCACCGCAAAATGCAATCTTACATGTGAATTCTGTTACTCGCGCGGCCGCAAAGGCCACTTGTCGTTTAAGGAAAGCCGCGAATGCTTACGTCGACTTATCGAAGCGGGCGTCATGGAAATAGGCTTCGGCGGTGGAGAATGCTTTCTATATCCGCGGTTTGTTGACTTGGTACGGGAGGCGGCGGACAACGACATCCGGGTGACTGTGACGACGCATGGAGGCCTACTAGACGAAAATACGTTGGAACTCCTTCCCCAAGCGGGGTTCGCCTCCATCGGAATTAGTTTTGATGCCGCGCGCGCTGAACGGCACGATGCGTTGCGTGGGCAGGGTGCTTTTGCTTCAGCAGTCCGCTCGGCTCGAAGAATTGTAACCTACGGGATCCCACTGGATTTGGTTACGGTCATCACCCGCGAAAGTGCCTCGGAGGTCTGCGATATTGCGGTGCTGGGGAGCGCGCTTGGGGCGCGCCGAGTATACTTCAAGGAGTTCAAGGCCGTGGGAAACGGCGCCAAGAATTTTGCGCGCTTCGGCCTCAGTCTCGATGAAAAGATCGCTGTATGGCAACGAATACTGGACTTCGCGCCTCAAATACCAAACGTCGAACTCGACTTTGGGGTTAATTCAGAGCCCGCTGCAAACGCGCATTTTGGTGACGGAACCGTCAGTGCCTGCAGCTGCGGTAGCATTAGCGCTTGCCTCCGGGAAAACGGAAATATCACTGCGTGCTCTTACAATGATTATGCGATCGGGAACCTACTCGAGGAGTCGCGAGAGGCGATTTGGAGCCGAGTGACCTTTGCGGCTCCTGCTCGCCCCGGCAGGGTTGGTATGTGTGGTGCCGAGGATTATTTAACCAAGGGGGAGTTCCCAGGCCTGCAGGTGGCCGGTAGCATTGTGGCGCGCCAAGTTGCGTGAGGGAGCGTAATGACTACGAGCATGCCTATCTATGCCAGAGCCGGAAGCCACTTTTCACAACATCGGTAGTTTCTTCAGGTACCCAAAGTGGGGGCCTGCTAAACCACCGAGTGCCAGCCCCCGACATTGCCATTTTCGGCATTCCGTTCGATGGCGGCAGTTCCTATCGGACGGGCGCTCGTTTTG
>CAWGKB010000003.1:0-1156579 GCA_963823135.1 uncultured Alphaproteobacteria bacterium
AGCTTTCCTTCTCGGCGGCACCCGAAGCGAACCTCGGTAAGAGGAAACAAGCTCGAAACGGCTCTTTGGAAAATAGCTTCGGTCGCCTTCAACGAGGCACCAGCACGTCACCATCACCGGATCAACCAAAAGAGTGCCGCCGCCATCCCCATGCGGGTACTGTCCGAATTAAACAATCTGAAAATGGAATTAGGGCAAGCTGGAACGAAGCCAGCTAGATGTCTTTGACTCCATGCGTTGCGTAGCTACGGGACGCGCCCGTGGCGCAAGATCACGCCAAAGAGCCTCGTCGGAACCCGAATTCAGGCGAGGCTCTTGTTGTTTGATAGGCAACCTTATCGCCGTCGGTGAGTTACCATAGCGAACGGAAGGCAGCCCCCCAGCCCCTCACCCCCGACGCCTTTCGTTCTAAAGCCCCGCGCGTATCTGCGGGGCTTTTCTTTTTGCCGCACAGCGGCCAAAGTCCACACGTGGGCCATTTCGAGGAAGGCCATCCGCTCACCTTCGGTCTTAGCCCGACTGGCCCAGCGAACACATTCTTGCGCGAGTTGCTGATATTCATTGACTGTGGCCATGACCGTCCCCTCACGCTGAGGACACTGTCAGACCTAATATTATACTTAAGCACCGCTATAGTCAGGCGATTGGTGCGGGACCGTACACGGAATGCGGAGAAGTTTTCCCCAACATCCTCAGAGCAGCAACGTCGAAAAGCTCCTTAAACCCCGGCACCGGACATAAAGCCGTGGGAACTCAAGTTGCGAACCCAAGCTTTGTCTGAAGCGCGGGATGCAACAAATCCGGCTCGGGTTGCTGGACCCCTCGTTGAACGCGATCAGCCAAGCTGAGCCACGCCTCTGCTATCGCCAAGAGATGTTTCTTGTCGTCGTCGTTGGCTGTTCTGTTCGCTAGATCAACACACGCTGCCGCATACGCACGATACTCATCTTCCTTATTCATAATGCTTGCTTCCCCGACTTCCCATTGCATTGCAATAAATCATAACCCCCCGCTCGCGTTCCGCGAAAACGCAAATCCAATGCGATAGTTCCACAAAAATTCGGAACTACAGCCGAGAAATGGAGTTTTGCGTTGGGGCGACGACGAAAAAGGGGTGTTCATAAATGGGGTCCATCATTCCGTTTTTGCCCGACAGTATGCGTTTGCGTGACAGCATATTTGAGCCACACGAGATCAAGGCCATGTCAGCGGCATTCGACGAAGTCTGCGAGGCGCTGAAATTGCAGCATGGTAGTTCCGCTAAGCGGATCATTGCGGCCCGTATCATTGACTTGGTACGGGGCGGAGAGCGCAGCTCTAAGCGTCTGCGTGACCGGGTGCTTCACGAGGCAGACTTAGCCGAGGAGGACACATGGGCGAAGTGGGAGGCTCTGTTCCCCGAGGGAACTAATCCGCACACGTCATAGGGTTCCAAATAAAAGCCCCGCACATACACGCGGGGCTTAGACGGGAACGCTGGGGTGCTTGGGGGAAAGCGGGGGTCCTCGTCCTGCCCAAGCAATGCACTCCACAATCCTTTCGTTCCTTGCTGTCCAATTTTCATTTTTGGAACGAATTGTAGGTTCCTGCCCTTGGCTCTTCGTGAGGGACGCAAGCATTGCGCCCATGACAGATCACCGCCCTCGATCAAGCTATGAGTCGGATAAACTGCATTACTCGAAAGCAGCGGCGCGACGCATCGTGCGTATTTCAATCGGCCAAGAGCTGAGAGCGCGCTCTGAAGTTCCGCATGGCTTGCCAGACGAGATGCTTACGCTGTTGATGCAGGTGAACGCACCACACGGGGAATAAAGAATAATGACAAGCCGCCTCGATTGTTGGCGTCATACCGCGTAGGGTTCATTTCGCGCGCTCGCCGACAGCAGGCAATGGTCTTCACGTCTACTTTGCCGCGCAGATAACACTCACGAATCCCTTTCCCATACCTGATCCACTGCGGCATTTCCCCGACATGACCCTAGGCGTGCGCTGAACTCGTGCGCGCTGGGGAAAACTCAATGCGAAACCGGAACGGCCTGCCGCGAATCAGATATATTAATAGTTGCTTTCGCTCTGACGCGAGACCTCTGTGCCGTCTCAATCACCGCGAAGTACATGAAGTTTTAGCCCTCGGCTCTGGAGAGGTTGGGGGCTAATTCTTTGTTTTCAGGGCGCCCGTCCAACTCTTGCTGCACCGGCAGGACTGCGCACCAAACACCGAACGTAGCGCGTGGCCATTTCTGCTGTTGCGTCGTGCTCTGCTTTATGGCGCGTTCGACAAGTGCCTGAACGCTTGGAGCGTAGGCTTTAATTTCTTTTTCCCGGAATTCCGTATTATTCGTGAAATAATCACGATGCTTATCCGCCTCTTTCAGCGCCTGCGGTTGACTTACTTGCCCGCCTGCTGGGTGGTTGGAGGCATCTCCACGACGCTAGCTTCTCTGTTTGTTGCATCCAATTTCTACCAAGCGGACGTGGAACCTGAAACGCGTGCCGTAACATTTTGTTGTTGCACCTGAAGCGCGTCGTGGCACCCTGCAACCAACCAATTCGACAACGGCGAGAATTAAGCGCGTAGGACGAAGCTAATGGTCGAGCGCAATCCCATTTTCAAAGCCAAAACTGACAACCAGATAATTGCCTACATTGAAGACACGGAGGTATTTGATTTGCTGGGCAACAGGCGATGCAACTACAATCCAATCACCGGCAATCTTGTCGAGCTAAACGGCAGAAGAATAATAGGCCACGTTTCCTTGGCGGGTTATTTCATCGGACCATCGTCGATAGCGCACGAGCTGTTTTCAGGACGTGCTGAATGCCAAGCGGCTGTTCTCTTGCCCAACCAATCGAACGCAGCAACTTCACCCGAACAGCCATCCGCCTCCCCAAGCTTAAACGCTTCAACCGATGAGCAGGCTGCGGTTGATAGCGTGGCAGTGTCATCGGCGACGATTAAACCAAACGAGGCGGACGCGGTGACTGAAACAGCTCTGTCAAATGATGCAGAACGCGCACTTGCAATGATTCGGATTACGCATGCCACGAGGTCATTCGACCTTAAGCACTAAGATTGCGAGGGCAGGTCCAATGTCGGTTACTTATCGCTGAGATCGGAAAGCTGAAGCGCCACGCGACGATGCCCGTCCAAGGGTTTGACCTCAGACCAATCAATCCTCAGGTCGCTCTTACGTAATTGTGCGACCTTCTCTGTAACACTTGCTGTAGTCCGCTCCCATTGGACCAACCGTGACAATCCAATTCGGATCGTCTGATTTGTTCAATGGTCGCTCGGTGAACACAATGGACACCCCTTCGGCGGTTGAACATGCTGGACCAATTCTTCCAAGACGGCTCGGGCGGGTCTGATGGGAACGGCAGTTTGCGTTGCCCCTCGACAGGCTTCCAGGGATGAACGGGGCGATTCACGTTTTTTCTATCGACGCATCCTCGCAACGGCCCGAACCTATAATAGTCGTTGTGACGTTCCCCTTGGTCGTTGAACCCGCGTAAGTCAGCGTACTGTCCGCACGATTGAACTCATATTGAATATCTTCGCTATTTGCACTGATCCAAGATTTGTCGAACCGAGTGATCTGTAGCCGTCGGCCATCAGCAAACGTGAAGGTTTTATTAGCGTCATCGATCAAAAAGCTTATGTGTTCTTCGGCTCGGACTGACTCGTCGCGTCCGGCGCTCGCGGTAATGATCACTTTGGTAGTCACGCAATCGAGTTGAGTACGCACTCGCGTTGGTTCTGGCAGAGTGGCGAGCGCGACGGCAATAATTACTGCGCACTTATTCGCTGCTTTTACCCCATTTCAAATACCTTAATTTTCACAACCAGTTTCAAGATCCGCCTCATGCATGGCGGATATGGCGCCGACGACATTGTCAGGCCTCGTCCGCGAGGATACCGTAAAATGTCTTGTGTTTGTCCATATATCGGCTGTCGAGAAAGCTGGCATCAGCGGCCTTAATGAGGGGCAGGCTGTCGAGTACGAGGAAGTAGCGAACAGGGGAAAAACATCGGCAGAGAATCTGAAGGTTCAACGCTGATTCTGCGGGGAGCAATCGCTAAGTGTTGAGCTTACCCAGTAGCTGCTTGAGTGCCGCTTTTCCTGCTTTGTTAGCGGCAACCATGGTGCGGAAGAAGATCGGCGACTGCCCTATCGGGCTCGATCTTCCGGCTCGATAAATTTCCCATCTCCACGAGTTAGGAGGGGGCGCCCTATTTTTCACGACAATCGAATAGTCGGAGTCGTCAAATTGCGGCTTATCCACGAGTGGCTCATTTGTCAGGTCGTCCACAAGCTGTCAGCGTTTCGACCGCGATTTGCGGGCGGCATAGCGGGCGTCTCTGGCTGCCTTTCGTTCAGTTTGTAATGTGACTTCACGATTTGCGCTTTCGGCCGCGGCTTGCTCTGCCAATATCGCCGCATCGCGCTCCGCCTGCTGTGCCCGTTCGGCATCACGTACTTTTTCGGCCTTTTCAATCTCGCGAACATTCTTGGCTGCCCTGCGGGTGTTAGCACTCGCTATTCTAGCCGTCTGCCGTTCGGCGAACGCCGGGTCAGCGGCGCTCTTGTGAAATTTCTCCAGTGCCGCCTTCTTGGCGTGTGCGGCGGCATCTCGACGTTCGACGAAATCCGATTTTTTAAAGCTATTCATGTATCTCGACCTACTCTATCCCTCGGTTCGCAGGCTTACATGGTTTCCCGGGTGCGGTCCTTGGTTGCCATGATGGACCTTACAAGCCCGTCACGAAACGAGCCATGATGACGATGGTCAGGACCTGCATCGTCCCCTGCACGGCAACGACAAAAAAGAAGTTGGCCATCACCCGGTTGATCTTGGCAAGGTCGGGATCTGGCCGACGCAACTGGATGCAAACCCACAAATTTGTTGGCAGTAGGTAGCCGGTACCCTGGATCGTCATCAGAACCACCAAGGCAAGGGCCGCCGCTACCCAGCCGAACTGCGGCCAAGGAACATCGAGCAGGCCCAGATCCTTGGCGAGAAACCAGCCGGTCGTACCAGTGATGATTGACAGTGTCGGCATCAAGAAGAGTGTCCGCGGTACCAGCCGGACGATGATTTCACGGCGCACGGACAGGCTGACCATGCGCAGGATCGGCCCGATCACGAAGCCCATGAACAGGTCGATGCCGGTCCACAACACACCGCAGATGACATGTACGAAATTAAGGAACCAGTGATTATGGCTCACTATCGCGACCGTCATCACGCCAAGCGCGACCACCGCATAACCGAGATAGTGCCAGCGGATCAGTTGTCCGGGACCCGTATCTGTAATCGCGGTCATCTAACTTTACCGGTTTGAGCGTCTCGGTGTGGTCGCGTTTTGTAAAGGCATGTTCTACTACGGGCATCGACGTGCGACCAATCGCGACAACTGCCGGGAACCCACTGGCTTAGTCAAACGCGACTGTGTCGCCATGGCCGCCAATGCGTAGGCTCCAGCGGCATTAGACGGTTTGCGCCCACATCGCGCCACCTTGAGCCTTCGCGTCGGCAGGGGAACACCAGCGCATGATATTCTCCTTCATCGTAGATGCTTAGCTCCAGATCGGCATCTGCCGGTGCGATGGCAATCGACTTCCAATCTGATACTCTCTCCATTTAAAAATGATCACACAAAGTACGCAAAGAGCTTTTGATATAGCGCAAGCGTAAGGAGAGGGCTGCGGCCCCTTTCGGAGGGCTTTTTTGGAGCGTTGTGTCATTCAGCAAAACATTGAGCACTACCGGGCAATGCTTAAGATCACCACGGATCTTGAGCGGCGCGGAGTGATCGAAAACTTGCTTCTCGAAGAAGAGGCTAAGCTGAGAAAATACGACGACGATCACAAAAAGAGATAGCGCCTCTGCGGGGGCCGTATCGATCCAGTAGGGAAAATCGTATGTATAATCACATTCTGATCCCCACTGACGGCTCTGAGCTATCGAAGATGGCCATTTATGAAGGTGTTGCACTCGCGAAGGCTCTTGGTGCCCGAGTCACGGTCGTAACCGTAACAACGCCGTTCCACGTCTTAACGGCTGACCCCGGCATGGTCACGGACACTCCTGCGCAATACAAGGAACATATGGCGGCTGTCGCGGTAGAGTCGAGGATGGGCGCGGTAGCTTGGGGCCTTTGGCCATCGCTCCGTTTCCCATCCCCGCTCATCGAACCGGACGTGCCGGTCTCCGGCATCCGGCTCTCCGACTGGTTTCACCGCATGGCACACGACGGTTCAGTGAGTGGCAGGCGTTCGAGGCGCAGGAGTCCGCGTTCTCCATAGACGACATCACGTGAGAAGCGTTTGGTCCCGCGTCCTGCCATTTTGTGCCGTCTGGCGAGGAAGTCGCGCACGCGCTCATAGACGTATTGGTCAACACCGCGGAATGCCGATCGACACGTCCCCTGGCAGAAGTAGTTCGACCAGCCAAGCAGAGACCTGTTCAGCGTGTCGCACACTTCGGGCCACGGATCGTTGTTGCCAGGCACCAGCAGATTGCCGACCTTGGTCTTGAACTGTTGCACGCTCTTCTTGGACGGGCTCGCGCTCAGATACCATTTGCCGTTTGCTTTAAAACGGTGAGGTCCGAACGAGTAGCCGAGGAAGTCGAAGCGTTCTTGCCGAGCATTCTTCAGCGAGGTCTTTGCCTCATTGATGGTGAGCCCGAGCCGCGTCATCACAGCCTTCGTCCACGCCAGAGCTTCAGCCGCATATCCGCGGCTGAGAATGACGAAGTCGTCGGCATACGCGACGACGTGTGCACGGAACGCTTCCCCGCGTCCAGTCAGCCGCCAATACTTCAGGAACCGGTTCATGTAGATGTTGGCGAGCATCGGGCTCGCGACACCGCCCTGAGGCGTGCCGCGCGCGTTGCTCTTGCCACCACCAATGCGCCGAGTCCCGTCGCCATCATCCCGTTCCTCGATCGGCGCTTTCAGCCACAGCTTGATCAGCCGCAGCACGTGCCGGTCCACGATGCGGCGAGCTACTGATTTGAGAAGCTCGTCGTGTGGGATCGAATCGAAGTAGCGGGACAAGTCGGCGTCGACCACGTCGGTGTACCCCCGGCAAACATGCCGGTGTACTTCCTTGACCGCGTCCACCGCCCCGCGCGCGAGACGGTAGCCGTAGGCACTGTCCTCGAAGTCTGCCTCGAAGATCGGCTCCAGCACAATCTTGGCGGCTGTCTGAACCACCCGATCCCGGATCGTTGGAATGCCGAGCGGTCGCTCGCCTCCATCCGGCTTCGGGATCATCACACGCCGCACCGGATCGGACCGGTATGCCTTCGAGATCAGTTCCTCGCGCAGGCCCGCCAGCCAGCTCTCCAGGCCCGACGCTTCGATCGCCGCGAATGTCATTCCATCCGTGCCCGGCGCACCCGCATTGGCGCAGGCCAACGCATAGGCATGGCGCAGAATGTCTTCACGATAAATCTTGTCGTAGAGCAGATAGAAGCGGAAGGCAGGCTCCGTCTTCGCCTTGCGATACAGCTTTCTCTGAAGGCTCCGGATCGCAGTCGGTGTTGCCAGGCTCATCGCCAATCACCTCACCTTGCCATCTTCGAAAGCACACCAGAAGTCAGGGCCCTTTGCTCCGCCGGCATTACCCAGCCTCAACGCTCTTACGACCCTGTCCGACTCCCGCCATGGCCACCGCCTGTCGCGATGTTGAGGCCACTACCCTCGCCCGTGACGGGTCTCCCCCGATTACCCGAACCACCTTTCCGACGTGCCGTGCCCACTACCCCGGCGGATCAAGCAGGTGCGCGTGTCGATTGCTTCCCCGCTCATGCAGCCTTCCCCAAATGGCCGAAGGGTCGGCATCCGCATTGTCACTTTCGAGGCCTGCTCAGGCTTCACTCACGTTACGGCCCATCGGATCGCTCAGTCGCCAAGAGCGACCTTTGTCACGAGGCTCCGGCCCTGCCGGTTACCCGGCCCAGCCGCTCGTCAGCTACCAGATCAATCGACAACTCTCTGGGTGGAATCTCCCTCCACTGATGATTCGCGCCTTCGGGGCGCACGGCCAATAAGCGACATCGACCGCGCCCCTGGATGACCCTCGTCGGCGGATGCAAGCGAGCGCTTTTGATCCGGTCGTCCCGTTTTTAAGCATGTTAAATCAGCATCCAACCGCCCCCCGCCATGGAGGCGAGGCCCGCAAGGCGCGCGATGATTCGGCCGGACGGTATGACTTTCTCCAGCAACACAAGGATTGCGAGCGCGGCGATCCAGAAAAGATTCATGACACCACCGACGAACAGGAGCGCCATCAAGGCCCAGCAACAGCCGATACAGTAGAGGCCGTGACGCAAACCGAGCGTCAGAGCGCCGGTCGGATCGCTGCGGAAGCCGCCGTGGCGCAAGATAAAAGTGAGCGGCGCTTGGCAATGGGACAAGCAAGCCTCCTTGAGCGGCGTCCACTGATAAAGGCCTGCAACGATTAACACCACGCCGCCAAGAATATTGCTCGCACTGACCATCATCGGCGTAAGTAACGTTGCACGTTCGAGGGCCCATTGCGCCGAGGTTGCCGCAAGTGAGAAGGCTGTCCATGCCAGCAAATAGCCGCCGGCGAACCACGCAGTTCCGGCGAACGGCTTGCCGTCTATCAGCGCCCGTCGCCCGACACGCGCATAGATGAGGATCATCGGCGCGACTGAGGGCGTCATCATGCCGATCATCATTACCGCCCACATTGCAAACATGTAGCCAAATTCGATTGGCTTCCACGGCTCGCTCGCCGGCATCATCAGGCCTTGGCCCGCGGGAATCATGCGAAAACCGGTCATGTCCATGCCGCCCATTGCCATATCGTTGGCGAGCCAGACGAGATCGGCCCACGCGAGTACCGTGAGCACGCCAAGCGCCGCGATCATGATCGCGCGGTCGCGACGCAACACTGCTTCGAGCGCCGAGTCGCTCATCGCTAAGGGACTGCGATCAGCGTACGAGGGAAGGTCGCAGCCGTCGACATCAGGAATGATTTGACCAGCGGATCGGCGCGTAGTGTCCGTTCTTGCCAGAATTATCCCAGCGCATCCCGTGATCGTTAAACGTATTTCCCGGCGCCCCCACGGCTAAAGCCAGCTTGTCAGGGCTAACCGGATGGCCGGTGTTGGCCCACATCTCTCCGCTGGGATGCGCGGTAGGCAGCGGATCAACGGACATGTGTAAGATGCCGGTGATTTCTGCGGAACGCTTTTTACCTTCAATGCGGTAAGTGATTGGTACCTTGCTCACCCCGAGGTTCTTGGCAATCAGCGGCGTCAACTGCGCCATGGGCCCGCCGGCAGCGCCGGTGAAGATCGCACCCAGCGCTCCAGTCTGCTTATCACTGGCGCGTTGATCGATGTAGGCAGCCACTGACCAATTTCCTTCCGCCATTGGTCCAGGCGTATGGACTGCGAGCGCCACGTTGAGGTCGTCGAGCGCCATGCCGTCATAGCTGCCGCTCTCGATATGGAAGATCAACGCCACGTCGCACACACCCTCGGTCGGCCGTGACGTAAGGGGCGCACTCTTCGATATGAGACACGGACACACAACGCTGCAATTGCAGTTCTCGAAATAGTCGCCAGAAAGCTGCCATTGTATTTGGTCTGTCATCGCTCCCTCCTGCCGGCCCAACGAACCCAGCTGATTGTTCACGTATAAGCTAGCTTGGACGGCGTTCGTTCTACCGAAGACTACCACATCTCGACTTGGCCAAAAACTGGGTGCGGATGCTTATCAACGCGCTCGTCGTCAGCCACGACGGTTTCGCGGCTCTGCGTTAGATCCGCTTAATCCCGAGCGCGACCAGATCGGATGTCGCGGGATTTCTCAACCTGTCAAACGGACGCTCGCGCGCGATCATGGACCAGTCCAGTCAAAAGGAATGTGCTTGCTCGAATTCGTCGTCCATTGGAACTTGTAACCGAACGCATCGACGAAGCAGCTCGTCGATTTGCCCCAGGTGACGATCTGACCTGGCCCGGTCTCGGACCCTGGCGGATTCACGAGCTCGGGAAATTTATTCGGTACGCTTGTCGGCCCGGTCAGAGCCTTAGCCCAGGCTTTTACTTTGCCGGCGATCTCGGTCCCCCAATGGGAGCGGTCAGGCGCGATTTCAAAGGTGATCCGTGCGCGTTCGACACCTCGGACCTGGCGGCCTTCAACAAACAGAGCAGCGACGAGGGCTGGAAATCCTCCGACATGGCCGCCGAAGATGCGCGGTAACACCTCGGCTTGGCGCTCGTCGGCGCGTTCATCGATGAAAATGCCGGCTGTTCCTTTGGCCTTTCCTGCCCAGAGATCGCCTTCCCATCTTCCCACTCGGACGAAGCTCAGATTGTCAAGATTGATATCCCCGTAGTGACCACGTCGGATGTGCCATAACAAAACCAACTCGCAAACGCCGTTGTCCGGGGCTTGGGCGAAGGTGCAGGGACAGGCGACCGCACAGCTGCAATTATCGAACCAGTCTCCAATGATTTGCCAGTTTGGAACCTCGATCATAAGGAACTCCACTTGCCTTTGGAGGTATTCTTGCAGACGGCTTTCGCAGGAAGATACGGAGTTGCAGGAAGATACGGAGTTGCACGAAGATACGGAGTTTATGGGCTCCATTAGGTAGGGTGTCTATCGCGGCAGCCAACAACCGACTCGGCTTTCAAGGCAATTCGTTTTCCCGAATGCCGACATACGATGATCGAGTAGACGCACAAATGCCATTAGGTGATGCTCCAACGGGAAAGGAGTCGGTGACCTGCAAGGATGTTTTTTTGCCCCAGGAGCCGATGAAAAGGCGCACCGAAAACCACGGCACAGAGGCTCGTTTGCGCGACCCTTTCGCTGAAGAAACCGGACAGAAAGCTTAACGGTGCGGGCTCCCTGCGTAAGCCCGTGAATATCGCTATCGGGTCGTGAATGTCGATTTTGACCCGCATAATCCTCGTCTGCTTTACCCCCAATGGCGACCAAACAGCGGACACCGAAAGAGGTCGCAGAAGGGCCAAACTCGGACATCGCGTGGCTTCATTCGATCACCTCGTCGGCGGTGGCGAGCCGCGTCTGTGGCACGGTGAGGTCGATCGCCTTCGCGGTCTTGAGATGATCAAAAGCTCGAACTTGGTCCGCGTGCCTTCCGCTCATTCGCCCTGTGGCCGATGTGGCTGGTTGAGCCTCGCCCGCGCCGCGTTGCAACTCGTCGTGCACGCGTTCGAGTGACAGCGTGTTCAGCGGAGCCTTCTATGGATTAATTGGTAGTTGCGTCGTCAGGTTGTCGAGATACGCCTGCGTCACGACCTGGCGGAAGTTGTTCGTGCCGATTTGCCGGGCGACCATTGAGTTAACGAACACCACCAGCTCCATATCATCCGGTAAGAAATACGCGAGGCTTTGTTCGTCCCGGTTTGTTTGGGGATCGTGCCAGTCGCCGGGCTTGCAGTACACATTACCAGCAGGCGTAGTCAGGCCGGTAGGAAGTGCTGAATTGCCGCTAAGCGGGTCGACGCCAAAGCCGTTGTCGAGCATGGCCTGCGCGTCGGCGGGCATCAGAATGCCGCCGCCCCGGCGGAATTCGCCCATTACGTTGAGCAACTGGTTGACGGAGAGATGCCAGCCGTCGCAGCCGCAGCTCACCTGCAGGTTACCCGAGTTCCAGCCGGGCTCCCTATCCTGGGCTACCCGGTAGGCCAGTGCGCACGCGGGCGGATGATCGAGTGTGGCGCCGACCACACCAGAGGGCTGAAACACCTTGGCCTGCAGATATGCCTCATAGGCGTAGATCGTTGCTAGGTCCCAGAGGCTGTCATTAATGGCAGGATCAACAAGAGGTGCCGGGGCGAAATACCTGTCCTTGTTGATGTTGCCGTTGATGACCGGGAGGAGCATCCGGCAAAGTCCGTAATTCAAATTCTGATAGTTGTACTGCCCGAGATCATTGATAGCGATGCCACCGGCGATCGCCGACTTCATGATGTAGAAGTCGATGTTAGAATTTCCCAAAACTAAGAGGCCGCTGGTGTGGTTGAACAGGTTCCGGAAGGTGATTTGTTCGATATTTGACCCTTTCGCCCAATAGTCCGGCAAATAATTGATGATCTGGGCGTCCGGCGAGATTTTGTTATCGCGTAACAGCACCGTCATGGCCATGGCAGTCATGAGTTTGCTCACGCTTGCCACATGCATCTGTACATCCGGCCTCCACAGCTGCCTGCCGTCTTGGGGGAAACGTTTGGCGTATTCCCATGCCTTGGTGAACTTGATCTGGCCGGACTGACGGAGTTGCGCCACGTAGCCGGCAACGACGTCTTTCAACGCATTGTCCAGGGCGACCTCGAACGCGACGACATCGAGAACGTACGGGTTAACGCCGGGCGGTGGCCCCGGCCTGAACGGCACCGCGCTTCCCTCGGTCCGGCGATCCGAGGAGGCGACGCCATTGTAACTGGGCGGTCGAATGACGTGCGCCAGAACGGCTTTGGCGTCGACGGACACACCTTTCACATTCTCGGCGAGAAACCGGTCCAGCGCTTGCAGCAGTTCCATAGACCGTGCCCTTTAGGTGCTTCGCTTCTATGTCGTCCCCGGACCTTAGCCCAAATCGTATACACGTACCCTGTGATGCGCGGCACACTGTCAACAAAGCCTCAATGTCCGAAGAGGGTCAAACGCTACCGATGGATTTCGCGCCTCTGCCGCCCGATGTCCGTTGTTGCTCCAAGAGCGACCATTCAAGGCGCGAGTGCCAAATGACGCGAGGGGCCATCACCCGACGTCACGCAGGTCAGCCACCGGTTGAGAGTTGGCAGATCAACGCTGGCGGATGCTCCATTGAATTTCACGTCTATCGATGCGGAGAAACTTTTAGATTGCACGGAGCTATGCTAGTGGCGATGAACCAACTTGTCCGCCGATGCGTCTAAGGTGAATACGGCTAAACCGTCGGGCGCGGACATTTTGTCCTTGTTCGATGAAGGGGCGCACGTCATGGACAAGAAGCGAGTGATCCAATGGCTAATACCAGCTCTGTTCGGTATAGCAGTCGGAATTTTTGTCGCTTGGACCGTCGAGATTTGGCTGCCCGGCCGAGATGCCGCCGCAAAGTATGTTTCGCAATTCGGGATAGCGGCCCTTTTGATTGCAATACTTATCAAATCGCGGACCGGCTACAACTGGCCTTGGGAAGGTGCAACCGAATGGGCTGACGCGAACGCGACCCCGTATAAAGCCTCTTTGCGCAATTTCGCGCTATGGGTCATTATCGTCATATTGCTGCTGGCGTTGTTCACGCTCTGGCAGTTCCCGGGATTCAAATAGACCCAAGGCCGGCTTCGGGTCATTTTCGACCGAGGCAGCGAACCCTGCTTCCCGGCCCACTTCCGCTTCGCCCCGAAAGCTGACGTCAGGTGCTAATGAGAAATTGGTCGCGACGGGCCAAAGAGCGACATGGGATCGCTAATATGATCGCATCGGCGGCGTTTGTACTAGGCGCTGGCGGCACGTTCCGCCCTGGTCCGTTTAGCTAGCTTTGAGCTGTTTTAATTCCCAAAGTCGAACATTGACGCTGCTGTTGCACCGATGTTTCAGTGAGGGGGGAAACAGCATCAGTGGCATGAAGCCGTCGAACTGCGCCCCCGCACGATGAAAATGGATGCGATGGAACGCGGTTGGTTTTGCGAACCGGCGAGCAACACGAGAAAGACCATGCGTGACCTACTGAAGCAGAGCGTGACCAAGGTCCCGGAAGTCACGCTCGGCTTCTGGATTATCAAAGTTGCTGCGACCACGCTGGGTGAGACCGGCGGCAACTCGGTCACTATGACACTGAATTGGGGCTATCTCATCGGCACTGCCATCTTCCTTGGCCTGCTCATCGTGCTCGTCGTCGCACAAATTCTAGCTCACAGATTTCACCCCGTCCTGTACTGGGCGACGATCGTCGCATCGACCACCTTTGGCACCACGATGGCCGATTTTGCCGACCGCTCGCTCGGCGTCGGATATGCCGGCGGCTCGACGTTATTGTTGGTCTGCCTCGCCGCCGTGCTTGGCCTCTGGTACTGGTCGCAAGGCACCATCTCCGTGAACACCGTGAGCACCCCGAAGGTCGAAGCTTTCTATTGGGCGGCGATCACTTTCTCACAGACACTTGGTACGGCACTCGGCGACTGGACGGCCGACACAGGATTTGGCTACGAAGGCGGCGCGCTGATCTTCGGCGCTGGTCTTGCGGTCATTGCCGGCCTCTACTACTGGACGAATATTTCGCGCGTCCTGCTCTTCTGGGCGGCATTCATTCTGACCCGGCCGCTCGGTGCGACTGTGGGCGATTTTCTCGACAAGCCCGTCAATGAAGGTGGTCTAGCGCTTAGCCGCCCGCTGGCTACAGCGGCCATCGCGGTATTTATAGTCGTGTGTCTGTTCGTGTTTCCGCAGCGCGCCGGGCGACATCCGGGAACGCCCGACAGAGCGTCCGTGACATCGTAGGTCAAACGACTTGAACCGGCGTAGCAGAAAGTGTCCTTTGAACGCCGACATTCTCTTGGCCTGCAATACCTGTCGCAACGGGCCAGAAGCCGACATTGAGCCGCCTCACTCGGCGGCAACATCTTACCCTCCTTACGCTATCGTCAGGCGATTTATCGCACCCCCTGCTTCTCGTCCGGTGTAGTCAGGGGATTGTCTTTCTAATCGACGCCACCCCGACCGCCTGTCGCGCACGGAACGGCGTGATGGGCGCCAAGGCGGAACGATCGCTGGTTTTTCACGTCGTCGGCATGCCCTCCTATCAGCACCAGCGCGTGCACAAGATCACCCATCATACCCTTGGCGACGGCGTGTTCGGCAATTTCGTCCACTTGTCGGGCGCCGCCGCGTGCTGTCATGCGGTCGCTTGATCCGTCCCGCTTCATTACCGTCGGGCTCAACGACGTCAGGATCGGAGACGATGTCATTGCCGGTGTCCGGCTTGCGGACGTGCTCGCGGAACTGGCCAAGCTCAAGCCAGCATCGGCGCCCTACCGGAAAGCACCGCAGGCTCTGGCGCCGGTGAATGGCAAGGCATCCGACAAGATCACCATGGCTGCGCTTTACCCGCGCTATGCGGCGTTCCTGCGCGCGGGAGACACCATCGTCCTCGAAACCGGCAGCACAAGTTCGGGCATTACGCCAATGACCCTGCCCGACGGCGTGCGCGTCGAGGCGCAGGTTCTGTGGGGATCGATCGGTTGGGCGACACCGGCTGCGTTCGGCGTCGCAATGGCTAATCCCGACAGACGCATCGTGCTGATCACCGGCGAAGGCTCCCATCAGCTGACGGCGAACGACATCGGCGCGATGGGACGGTTCGGCGCCAAGGTCATTGTTTTCGTCCTCAACAATAGCGGCTATCTCATCGAGCGGTCGCTGGAAGAAAACCCGAACTGGACTTACAACGATCTTGCGCCTTGGAACTACGCCGAACTGCCGAAGGCGCTCGGTTGCTCGGATTGGTACACGGCGCGGGTGACCACCCTCGGCGAACTCGACGAGGCGATGAAGGCCGCGCGTGCCAGCAAAACTGGAGCCTATATCGAGATCATCGGCGGCAAAATGGACATGCCGCCGGCTCTTGCCTACGCGCACGGCCGGCTGAAGGCCATGTACGGCGACACGCCATAATACGCCTCGACGGAAACAACAGATGGCGGGAGCAGGTGTGCCCCCGCCATCTGTGAGCAAGATGCAAATGTCTGCTTTGGGGTGTCGTTCAATTCACTGTCACGTTATCACATAAAACAACGATATTCACATAACGCGAAGGGCGTCGGAGCCGCTGTTCGAGCGCCTGTCACCACCACGTTGGAAGAACGCGTTCAGCCGGTCGAGATAGAGGTAAACGACCGGCGTTGTGAACAAGGTCATAATCTGCGACAGTGCCAATCCGCCGACGATCGTGTAGCCGAGCGGCTGGCGGATTTCCGATCCGGTGCCGGTGCCGAGCATCAGGGGAACGGCCGCCAGCATCGCCGCCATGGTGGTCATCAAGATCGGCCGAAACCGCAGCAGGCAGGCCTTCCGGATCGAGTCCTCGGGCGTGAGCTTTTCCGTCTGTTCGACTTCCAGCGCGAAGTCGACCAGCATGATGCCGTTTTTCTTCACGATGCCAATCAAGAGAATAATGCCCAGCATCGCCATTACGCTCAGATCGATGTGAAGCGCGAGCAGCAACAGCAAGGCGCCGATGCCCGCCGACGGTAGCGTCGAGAAAATCGTGATCGGATGGATCGCGTTCTCGTACAGCACGCCGAGAATAATGTAGATGACCACGAGCGCAGCCGCGATCAGAATCGGCATGCCGGACAGTGATGACTGGAACGCCTGGGCGTTGCCCTGGAACGCGGCCGCAAGCGATTGTGGCCTACCGAGTTCGCGCTCGACGCCGCGGATCGCGGTCACGGCGTCGCCGAGGGCGACGCCGGGCTTCAAATTGAACGAGATCGTCGCCGACGGAAACATGCCTTGGTGATTGACCACGATTGGCGCCGCCTTGATGACGGCGTTGACCAGCGTTCTCAACGGCACCTGCTGTCCGCTCGAAGAGGGCACATAGATTCTGCTGAGCGCTTCGGGGCCGTATTGAAATTTTGGATCGACCTCGAGAATGACATGATATTGATTGAGCGACGTGTAGATCGTGGAAACGATGCGCTGACCGAAGGCGTCGTCGAGCGTGTTGTCGATGGTCGAGGGCAAAATGCCGTAGCTCGACGCCACCTCGCGATTGATGGTGACGTCAAGGAGCGGCCCGGCATTCTCCTGATCGGTGGCGACGTCGATGATCTCCGGCAGGCTCTTGAGCTTGTCGAGAAAGATCACCGACCATTGTTTGAGTTCGTTGGCGTCGGCATCCGTCAGTGTGTACTGATATTGGGTTTGCGTCAGGCGCGCGCCGACGGTGATGTCCTGCGCCGCCTGCATGTACAAGGTCATGCCCTGGATGCGCGCGAGATTGCGCTGCAGCCGGCGGATGACCTCGTCGGCGCTGGCGTCGCGCTGGCTTTTCGGCTTGAGCGCAATGAACACGCGTCCTTGATTGAGGGTCGTGGTCGAGCCGCCCGGGCCAATCTGGTCGCCGACGGAAGCGACCGCTGGATCTTGCAGCACTACCTTGACTACCGCCTCGATCCGCTGCGCCATGTTCGCGAACGAGACATCTTGGCCGGCCTCGGCGATGCCGAGGATCATCCCGGTATCCTGCTGCGGAAAGAAGCCTTTCGGGATGACGTAATATAGGTAACCGGTGAAGACGATGGTTCCGAGCATAATCAGCAAAGTGATGAATTGATGCCGCAACGCGACATTGAGGCCGCGCTCATAGGATCCGACCATACCGTTGAACATGGCTTCGAGCAGGCGATAAAGCCGGCCGTGTTGCGTGTCGGACTCCGCTTTGAGCAGCCGCGAGCAGAGCATCGGCGTCAGCGACAGCGAGATGATCAGCGACAGCACGAGCGAGACGCTAACGGTGACGGCGAACTCCTGGAACAATTTCCCGACATATCCGCGCATCAGGAACAGCGGGATGAAAACAGCGATCAGCGACAGCGTGATCGATAGGATGGTGAAGCCGATTTCGCTGGAGCCCTTGAGCGCCGCCTCCATCGGGCTCAGTCCGTCTTCGAGATGGCGGACGATATTTTCGATGACGACCACGGCGTCGTCGACCACGAATCCGACGGCGATGGTCAGGCCCATGAGCGACAGATTGTCGAGGCTGTAATTGAGCTCGTAGAGCACCACGAAGGCGCCGACGAGCGACAACGGCACCGTGATCGCAGGGATGATGGTTGCCCAGAAATTGCGCAGGAACAGGAAAATCACCATAACCACGAGCGCGACGCTGAGCAGGAGCGAGAATTGCACGTCGGCGACGGAGGCGCGAATGGTCTGCGTGCGGTCGGAGACGACGGACACTTTGATGGCCGGCGGGATCGAGGCCTCGAGCTGCGGCAACAGGGCGTTGATGCGATCGACGGTTTCGATCACGTTGGCGCCGGGCTCGCGCTGAACCGAGAGCAGGATCGCGCGCTTGTTGTTGTACCAGCCGGCCAGCAGGTCATTCTCAGCCGCCGAGATGGAATGGCCGACGTCGCGGATGCGCACCGGCGAGACGTTGCGATAGGCGACGACCAGATTGTCGTAGTCCGCGGGCTTGCGCAGCTCATCGTTGGTGTTGAGCGTATAGGTTTGCCGCGCGCTGTTGAGCGTGCCCTTCGGCTGATCGACATTGGCTTCGGCGAGCACGGTGCGCACGTCTTCAAGCCCAATGCCGCGGTTGGCCAGCGCCTGCGGATCGACCTGAACGCGGATCGAAGGCCGCTGCTGGCCGCCGATGCCGACGAGACCGACGCCGGATATCTGCGAGATTTTCGGCAGCAGGATGCTCTCCGCGTAGGCGTCAACGACGATCAGCGGCAGGGAATCCGAGGTGAGAGCGAGAACCAGAATTGGCGTGTCGGCCGGGTTGACCTTTCGAATGGTCGGCGGGTACGGCATGTTCAGCGGCAGGTATGGACTGGCCGCATTAATGGCCGCCAGCACATCCTCCGCCGCGCTGCCGACGTCGCGGCTAAGGTTGAATTGGACCGAGAGCTGCGTGTAGCCGAGCGCGCTCGACGACGTCAGCTGGGTGAGACCGGGGATCTGGGAGAATTGCTGCTCGAGCGGCGTCGCCACCGAGGACGCCATGGTTTGCGGATCGGCCCCCGGCAATTGCGCCGTCACCTGGACGGTCGGAAAGTTGACGTTCGGTAGTGAAGCGACCGGCAGCAGTGGATAGGTAACGAGGCCACACAGCAGTAAGCCAACCATCAACAGGATCGTCGCGATCGGCCGATGGATGAAGACTGCCGAGAGGTTCATGGAATTTCCTGCTCCACCTCGCTCTGCTGGACCTGTTGCGCGGCCTTGCCGGTCAATTCCGTCACATGGGAGCCGGGCTGGAGTTTGTATTGCCCGGCGACGACCACCTCCTGATTGGCGACGAGCCCCCAGTCGATCAAAGCCTGCCCGCTATCGATCTGCACAACGTGGACCGGTTGCATGCGGGCAGTCTTATTGCCGTCGACGACGTAGACATAGGCGCCGTTCGGTCCTTGTTGCACCGCCGAGGAATCGACCGTCAGGGCATTGTGCTGGGTATCGAGCAGCAAACGCGCGTTGACGAGTTCGCCCGGCCAGAGCAAATGCTTCTGATTGGGAAATTCGGCCCGCAGCCGGATCGTGCCGGTGGTCTGGATAATCTGATTGTCGATCAGGTTGAGCTTGCCCTGATCGATCTGCCGGCCATTTTGATCGTCGACGAAGACCGTCAGCGTCCCTTGCGCCATGCGTTCTTGAACACGCATAAAGTCGGTCTGCGGAAGCGTGAATATCAGCGAGATCGGCTCGATTTGCGCGACGTCGACCAGGCCGTTCACGTCGGTCGGATGAATGATATTGCCGATGTCGATCTGCCGGATGCCGGTAACGCCGTCGATCGGAGATGTGAGGTTGGTGTAACTGAGATTCACCCGTGCGCTCTCGATGATCGCCTCGTCCGATTGGATGATCGCAGCGATCTGAGCGACGATCGCTTTCTGCGAGTCGGCGAGCTGTTGCGCGATTGATTTTTCCTTAGCGAGGTCGGTGTAACGATTGAAGTCAATCTTGGCATTCTCCAAATGGGCCTGGTCGCGGTCGCGATTGGCAATGGCCTGATCGAGTTGCGCTTGATACGGCCTTGGGTCGATCACCGCGAGGACATCGCCCGTCTTCACCGTCTGGCCCTGGACGAAGCTGATCTTGACGAGCTGGCCGGTGATCTGGCTGCGCACGATCACGTTGTTGAAGGCGATGACCGTGCCGACGCCGCGCAGGTAGATCGGAACATCGTGGCTTTGCACTGACGCGGCGACGACGGAAATGGCGGGCGGCGCGGCGGGCGTTGGCGGTGGGCTCGAACGGAAGGCGGATGTGCGCGTTACTGCCACCACGCCGCCGGCGGCGACCGCGAGCACCGCGATCACGATCAACAGCTTGGTCGCACTTGGCCGTCGCCGCACGGCCTCTACTCGCCGCTCGTGCATGGCGCCCCCTGGAGATTTATTTCCGGCAGACGCGCGGTGCCGCCGAGCGTTTGCGCCGGGTCGCGAAGCCCGCTGCTGAGGCTCTGTGCCGGATCGGGAACAGTGCCGCTGGCGCTTTGTGTCGCGGCGGCATCGGTGCCAGCGGCGGCGGTATCCATGGACGTCGCTCCGGCGGTTTCGGCGCAGGAAGTCGGAGAGCCGGACACGCTTATTGAAGCGGTGGTCGCTTGTGACGTCGAGCTGGGCGCGGTCGACAATGAGCCGAGGCCTACGGTTCCGAGACCAGTCGTGCCAAGACTGCCGGTGCCGAGGCCCACGACGCCGAGGCCCCCTGTGTCCAACGTCGAGTTTGCAGACGCTGTAGGGCTTCCGGGATTTGATGACGGGAGCAATGAGGAAGAGCTCGCACTCGACTTTGATGCCGTCGTCGAAGTCAGGGAATTCATAACTCCGGAGCTGCCAATTGAATTACACGGGACCGGCGTGCTGGTTGCTCCGAAGGCGGCCGGCAGGCCGGAGGCTGTGGAACCCGTCGAAGGATTGATCCCGCCCCCGTCGAAAGTCGGCAACGCAGCTCTTCCACGATTTCCCGTCGAGCAAGGCGCTGGACTAACGGTTCCGGAATAGAGTGCGGCCGCCCTTTGGGAACTGGCGGCAAGCGTGCCGAAATCCGCCCCAAGTGGCGACGTCGATCCCATGCCACCCGACAAAGGCACGCTGGTCTGCGCCGCAGCTTGAAGGGGCGCTATAGCGAGCATCACGGCTGCCGCGAGGAAGGACTTCATCTACGTGACCGTTCGCTACCCCGGTGTCCCATTATTGAGTTCCAGCGCTGTCGGCTAGCCCTGTCCGCCGCTAAGCGTGCTCTTTGACGTGTTCCGGGGCCGCCTTGAGGCTCTCGGCGCTCTTTTGTCGGCCCTCGCTCTCCTCTTGCGAAAGCTCCGGCTGCACCCCTTGATAGCTACTGACTGGTGTTGACTGCTCTGAAATGACGGTGTGGCCCCGTCTGGGCATCAACAAATCCATGAATGTCGCTTCCGGCCGATGCTGAGGTAGCGATACCTCCAAGAACGAACAGGGCGATTAGAGGTTTCATGACGGGCTCCTATTCCGTGTCTGACCCGACAGGACAACTTTCAATCGTCACGTCAGCCGGCCAGGGGCAATCGTTGCCGTCGTACAGCGGCGACACGCCGTAGAGACCGCGGAAGTGGTGGTGTCCCAATTCATGCGCCACACGAGCGTGGCCAGGCACGCCCATCGGGTTGACGCTAAGACTGCCGATATGTCCGCCGCCGAAACCGCCTAAATGCGAGCCAGCGAGACCGCCGATATGACCGCCAGCAAAGTTGCCGCCCAGACCACCGATATGAGCGCCACCGAAACCGCCGACATGGCCGCCGCCGAAGCCGCCGCCACTGCGCGCAAGCGCGGCACCGCCAGTCGTGGCCATTCCAATCATCACCGCTGCAGCGATGGCGAGAATTTTTCTGTGCGTCAGAGTTTTCATGATCCAGTTCCTTTTTCTGTTTGTTTCTATGTGTTGCCTGCCTGGTCCGGCGGGCCGAGGTCGTTTTCAGTGAAACACTGATCCAGGGCTTGCGGGAGACACCGGGGTCTCGCCAGGAGCAGTCACGGTGTACGGACTTGACGGATTGAACTGCGGCACCGGGTTAGACGGGGCGCTGATCAACGGCATCCCGAAGTGGCCGCCACCAGGCACGCCGCGCGCAAGGGCGGGACCGCTGGTCGTCGCGACGCCGAGCATCACGGCTGCGGCGATGGCGAGAATTTTGCTGTGAATCTGAGCTTTCATGGCTTTGGCTCCTTTCATCTGGTCTTGAGCCAAAGCTGGGCCGCGCAAGGCGGCATTTCCAATATTGATTGCTGTTGGGTTTGATATCGCAGACCGATTGATCGGCGGACCGGAAGGAATATGGCGCGCGCGCCAAAAAGAGAGAGGGCGTGACTTTAGATCAGCTTCGCAGCTTTGTTCTCGCCTCGGGCCTGTGAGCGCTTTGAAGTTCGTGCAGACGTGAGCATCGCAAGAAATGCTCTGGCCGCGTGGCTGGGATGTCGATCGCGATGTGTCAGCGCGTAGAATTCTCGCTCTGGCAAGGCAAAGTTGACCTGCTCCAGGAGTCCAGCTTCCAGACTGGGGGCGGCGACCGACGCGGAAATGACCGCCACGCCCAAGCCCGCCTCGACGGCAGCGCGCACCGCCTCATTTGAAGGCAGCTCCAGCGCGATGCGCAGCGCATGAGCGTCAAGACCGGCGTGCACAAGTGCGTCCTCGAAGACGGCCCTGGTACCCGACCCGCGCTCACGCAGCACCCATTCCACGTCCAGGAGATCGCGCGGAGCGATCGACTTGCGTTTGACCAAGTCATGTTCCGGGCTTGCCACAACGATAACCTGATCCCGCGCTACCGTAACACTGTTGACTTGGTCACTGTGAATGGCAGCTTCGACAAAGCCCAGTTCGGTCACTCTGCTCTCAACGGCGATTGCGACTTGGCCCGTGTTCCCGATACTCATCCGGATCTCGATCTCGGGATAGCCACGACGAAATAGCGCGAGGTGCCGAGGCAACCAATAATTCGCAACGGTGTGGCTTGCCTGAACCGACAGCACGCCGCGCTTGAGGTTGCCGAACTCCATGAGCGCAAGCTCTGCCGCGTCGACGGTGGCAAGGACCGCGCGCGCCTCCTTCAAAAAAGCCTGGCCGGCTTCGGTCAATTCAATGTGGCGGCCAATTCGGTTAAAAAGCTTGGTTTTGTGCCTCGCCTCGAGGCTAGCAATTGCATTGCTCGCGGCAGATTGCGCAATGTTTAGTGCCCGTGCCGCCTGCGTGACATGCTGCCGCTCGGCCACGGCTACGAAGACGCGAAGCTGATCCAAAGTCACGCCAGCTCTCCTCAGCGTGGTGTCGTCTGTTCCCGATCCCCCGATCAATCTCTCGGCAAGATTATACAGAACGCGAATTGATATTGGAAATGTAGCGTTTCGAAGCGCAGTTGTAGATCCAAGCGGGAGCGATCAATCGCACCCGAAGCAGGCAAAACCAGTCGCGCCACTGTTCAATTCGCGTCGGCGGGTGCCCTGCGTTGGAACAAAAAAGAGCAACCTGGCGGATGCGCGTGGTGACCGGCCGTGACGCTGAATGAAAAATCAGGATCAGCCTCGATCGCTCGCAACCAAAGCCGCGTAACGTTGGTTCTTTACCGGAATGGAGAACAACAATGAACGACATCAGCGCCCAAGTCGCCGACAACCGTAAATCCTCGTCGCAGCGCCGGATCATGGATGTGGGCTTTATCGGACTTGGCCGGATGGGCGCCGGGATGGCGGCCAATCTGCTGAAGGCTGGACATCGAGTAACGGTATTCAATCGCACGCCGGCGAAGGCGGAAGCGCTGGTGGCGCAGGGGGCGACCGCCGCCGTCAGCATCGCCGAGGCCTGCCAAGGCGATGCTATGGTCACCATGCTCGCCAATGACGAAGCGGTCGAGGACGTTGTGCTTGGCCGTGATGGTCTCATCGCCAATCTGGCACCCGGAGCGCTGCACGTTTCTTCGAGCACGATCAGCGTCGAACTGTCACAGCAGCTGACGGAGGTGCACGACGGGCGAGGCCAACGCTTTGTCGCGGCGCCGGTATTCGGTCGTCCCGACGCCGCGGCGGCCGGCCGGCTGTTCGTTGTCGCCGGCGGCGAGGCCGAGGCGGTCGAGGCCGCCGCCCCGCTGCTCGATGCCATTGGCCAGAGAACCTTAGTGATTTCCGACAAGCCGCAGGGCGCCAACTTAGTGAAGCTCAGCGGAAATTTTCTCGGCGCATCGGTCATCGAATCGCTCGGCGAGGCTTTGGCGCTCGTTGCCAAGGGCGGGATCGACCAGCGAAGGTATCTCGAGTTTCTGACGTCAACGCTGTTTGATGCGCCGATCTACAAAACCTATGGCGAGCTGATCGTCGGCGGGCGTTTTGCCCCGGCCGGGTTCGCGGCGCAGCTCGGACAGAAAGACATTCGCCTGGCCTTGGCAGCCGCCGAGCGACTGCGCGTTCCCATGCCGCTCGGCAGCCTATTGCGCGACCGCTTCCTCACCTTGATGGCCCACGGCGGTGAACAGCTTGACTGGTCGGCGATCGGCCGGCTCCCGGCCGCCGATGCCGGCATCGCCAAATTGTAAGGCGCAACTATTGACGAAGCGAAACAAAAAAGGTGACACATGGAAAAGATCTCAATCGGCCGCTCCGGCCTGACAACCTCGCGGATCGGGCTTGGCACGTGGGCAATCGGCGGTTGGATGTGGGGCGGCAGCGACGAGGCCGAATCGATCGCGACCATTCGCTCCGCCATCGAGCACGGCGTGACGTTGATCGACACCGCCCCAGCCTATGGCTTCGGCCGCTCCGAGGAGATCGTCGGCAAGGCGCTGGCGGAGGGCGCGTTGCGCGACAAAGTCACGATCGCCACCAAGGTCGGTTTGACATGGAAGAATGGTGCCGTGTTTCGCGACTCCAGTCCGGCCCGTATCCGCAAGGAGATCGACGATTCGCTGCGGCGGCTGCGGACCGACGTTATCGACCTTTATCAGGTCCATTGGCCCGACCTGCAAACGCCGATTGAAGAGACCGCGCGGGCGCTGGAGGGCTTGCGTCGCCAAGGCAAGATTCGAGCAATTGGCGTCAGCAATTATTCGCCCTCCCAGATGGACGCCTTCCGCGCCGTCGCCATGCTCGACGCCGTGCAGCCGCCCTATAATCTCTTTGAGCGCGAAATCGAGACCGATGTGCTGCCCTACGCCAAACGCGCAGGACTCGCGGTCTTGAGCTACGGGGCGCTGTGCCGCGGGCTCCTCAGCGGACGGATGACCGCCGACACCAAATTCGACGGCGACGATCTGCGCAAGGTCGATCCGAAATTCCAGGTTATGCGCTTCCGTCAGTATCTCGCTGCAGTCGATGAACTGAACAAGCTCGCGCGCGAACGCTTCGGCAAATCCGTCCTGGCGCTTGCGGTGCGCTGGGTGCTCGATCAGGGCCCCACGGTCGCGCTGTGGGGCGCGCGGCATCCCGCGCAGCTGGATCCGGTCGACGACATCGAGGGTTGGCATATCGACACGGGCACGCGGCGCGACATCGACGCGATCCTCGAGCGCTGCATCGTCGACCCGGTATCACCCGCATTTATGGCGCCGCCCGAAAGCCCGCCCAGCGAGCGGGAAGTCGAGACGGTCTAGAGCCCGAGAGTCAAGCAAACTCCCGAATTGGGCGCCGCAGCCAAAGGAGCGACCATGAAACTCGGCATCGTCGGCATCGGCAATGTCGGAAGTGCCATCGCGCTGGCGGCGGTCACGCGCGGCAGCGCCCGCGAGATCGTGCTGGTCGATCGATCGAGGAAGGTCGCGGAAGCGGTGGCGACCGATCTCCGCTACGGAACTCCGCTCGGCCCGCGCCTCGACATCGCGCACGGCGACTACGAGGCGCTGGAAGATTCGGGTGTGGTACTGATCACTTCGGGCGTCAACGAGAAAACCGGCGGCGCGACCGACCGCAACGACCCGGAGGGCCGGCTTCGGCTCTTGGAAAAGAACGCCGCGATCTATCGAGAGATCGTTCCGAGAATCGTCCGCGCCGCTCCGCAAGCGGTCCTGGTTGCCGTCAGCGATCCGCCCGACCCCCTTGCCGATGTCGCGCGGAGGCTATCCGGCCACGAGCGTGTGCTGAGTACCGGCACGTTTCTCGACAGCTTGCGGTTTCGGCTGCATCTGGGCGCTCACTTCGGCGTCGACCCGGTCGACGTGGAGGCGCAGGTAATCGGCGACCACGGAACGTCGCAGGTGTTTCTGTGGTCGTCGGCCCGTATTGCCGGCGTGCCAGTGACCCGCCTGTTGCAGGAGCGCAAGGAAGAACTCAGCGACTTGCGCAAGAAGATCGAGAACGAGGTCCGCTACGCCAATATCACGATCATCGAGGGTCACGATGCAAGCCAATATGGCATCGGCATCGTATCGGCGCGGATCGCCGAAATGATTTTGCGCGACGAGCAAAGCGCGATCCCGATCGGCTCCTATCAGCGCGATTTCGGCGTTACACTTTCGTTGCCCAGCATTGTAGCCCGGTCCGGCGTCACACGTGTTTTGCAGCCTGAGCTTTCCATCGAGGAGCTTGATGGTCTTAAAAGGAGTGCTGAGGGTCTGCGCACTGCATTGAAACGCGTCGGCTAGCGGCGATACGTTCCGTATCCACGGATGGAAAGTCCGAGATGAGTCAATAGCGACCGAACCGCAGATAAGCTAGGCAGTCGTTCAGGGTGAGATCACTACCTGGGCCGTTTTGTTTCGCCGTAGAGAGTGGCGGTATCTTGTTTGGAGTGCTGAGGCGTAGGATGCGGAGCAGCGTACAACCGGCCGTCGAAGCGTTCGCGGCGTTTGACCTCTCGTACGCGGTTCTCTCTTGGTAACTCGGGTACATATTTGTGCGTACTACACACCTTCAGACCGCTGTACTAATTTTGGTTAGGCCGCTGACAATGAGGTCCAGAAATGACTAAGGTTCTCATCCTCTATTATTCCGCGTACGGCCACATGGAGCGCATGGCTCAGGCCGTTGCGGAAGGCGTAAGGGACGCGGGCGTCGAAGCTGACATCAAGCGAGTGCCGGAATTGGTCCCGGAAGAGATGGCAAAGCAATCTGGGTTTAAGCTCGATCAGAAAGCACCAATTGCGACAATAGCGGAATTGGCCGATTACGACGCGATCATTTTTGGGTCCGGGACTCGGTTCGGAGTTTTCACCTCGCAGATGCGCAATTTTCTTGATCAAACTGGACCCTTGTGGATGAAAGGCGCGCTTGTCGGCAAGGTGGGCTCGATGTTTACAGGGTCCGGGACGCAACATGGTGGACAAGAATCTACCATTCTCTCAATGATCCCCACGCTTCTCCATCACGGCATGATCGTGGTCGGGCTTCCCTACTCATTTCAGGGGCAGAGCACAATGGAGGAGATTAGCGGTTGTTCGCCCTACGGCGCATCTACGATCACTAAACCTGACGGTAGCCGCATGCCTTCGGAGAACGAACTTGCAGGCGCGCGCTTTCAAGGTCGCCACGTCGCGCAGATCGCTAGCAAACTCAAAGCATGATCTGACCTTCCGCCCAGGAACTGACGGTTTCCAGAGCAGCGCGGTCTGACGCCCTGATAAAAGGGTGCAGCCTTAATGTTCCGTTCGGGTCAAACCAAGCCTTCCTACCAAGTCTGCGCGATGCTCGCGGAAAAGGAATAGACTGTGGATGATCGAATTATTGAGCTTCTTTACCGCAACCTTCAGGAAGTCTTTGGCGAAGGTGACGCGGCCTGCCGCCGCGCCGCCATTGAGAACTTCTATGCTGAAGACTGCGTGCTGTACGTCCCGCCCGGTGTCTTTGTTGGACACGACGCTCTGGACAAGTTCGCCGGCGACCTTCGTGCGACACATCCACACTTCGCCTACACGCCCCGTGGAGAGGCACAAGCCCTGCATAACGGGGGAATTCTGGCATGGGGCTCAGGCCCGAAAGGCGAGGCCCCAGACTACACCGGACTGGATGTCGTCATTGTTCGCGACGGCAAGATCGCTGCGCTCTACGTCTTTCTCAATCCCAAATTTGCATAGCCACGCGGCATCCTTGCGGCTTACCTCGGGTCCACCGGGAGTTCCGAACTTCAGGAGGCGAGCGCTTCTGCCCCAGCAGTTCAGGTAGGAAGGGCCTTTGGCAGATCGATAACCATACCGCGCCGCCAAGATATCGTCTTCAAACTGCGAGGCATCACAGTCGGCTAATGTCCAGATCGGGTCGGTTCTGTTGAAAAAGGTCGAAAAGTCTAACGTCGTTGCAAATCCGCCAAAATACAAAAGACATCTTCGATTGACGCTAACTACCGCAGCAGATCGATTTAGAACTCGCTCCGTTGAGTCTGAGGTAGATGATGAGGCCGCTCACGTCCGCATCTGAAAAACCGCCCCTACGGCGCTGAAAAAAGTGGGCCAAGGCGATACTCCGACTTTTTCAACAGTATCGGTCAAACTGCGACATTGCAGTAAGTCCGCGCCACTTCCGGTCCGCCCCCTCAAAGCGGACATTCGCTAACGCGATTGGCACGTCAGTTGAGGGCCACAGCGGGCATTCGGTAGATACAGCCAGTCGAGTTGCTTGAATTGATCGGCGCATCGTTTGCTTGGCGTGGGCTTCCGCCATCTGGCCTACCAGCTTGGCCCAATCCATATCCATCGCTCCATAGACCGCACCGGCCTCGGGCCGACCGTTGTCCTTGAGAATTTCGACCATCAGCGTCGCGTAGTCCGACAGTATAACGCCCACCTGCAGCTTCCGTAGCAGCCCAACCTGACGTTTGGTCTCACTGAACGTGCCGCAGGCATCCACGGCGACGTACGCATCGAGGCCCTTGCTGCATACGGCCTTTGGAGTTTCACTCACTCCTTTACTTCTGATTGTCAGAGTGGATTTCCGCGATAAAACCGCCGGGGAACTGCACCATCGCCGCTCGGCGACCAGCAACGCTGTAGGGCGCAATCACAACATTCGCTCCGGCTGCTTTTCCCTTCATAACGGTATCGGATAGATCGTCTACGTCATACCCGGATATTTCGCGCCCATAGGGATATGGGAGATGACCGTCGGTAGCCAGCAAAGTGACTTTTCCGAACTGCGAATCCATCCGTACGCGGCGATACACATCATTGGGCCTTCCGATCTCGATGCCGGGTGCCTTGCGGTCATCGGAAATAACCGTCGCTTGCGCGAAAGCTCCAAAGTCGCGGATAAAGTCATCGGCACGATCTGGCGAGACGTAAACTCGGTTTTCCGGAACAGTCTGCAGCCTCGCGAAGTTAGACGGCGTCCTGTGCCAATAAAGCTGCATATAAACACCTCCCGGCCAAGCGATGATAGCGTCACGGCCGATCGGGTCCGGAAATGGTGCTACCACGATGTCGGCGTTATTGGCCTTGGCAGAATCGATTGCAGCATCAAAATCGGATACCAAATAGCCGGTTCGCTCGATGCCAAACGGGTAAGGGATCGGAGTCTTGAACGCGAACACCGAGAAGGTGCCGACCGGCGTAAACACGGCCTGCCACATTGTCTTGCTCGGGGTCGGCGTGACGCTGATCACACTCGTTTGTGATTTGGTCCCGCCGAAGGTGGCGACAAGAGCGTCATTGAAACGGTCGAAATCTTCTGGCGCAACGTAAACGTGGGTCGTGTCGTACTGCGGCCCAACCGCGATCGACGGGCTTGCGGCGGGAACATCCGTGACCGTAAGGACTATGCCGGCCAACACGGCAAGGATTGCGAGAGCAAGACGAATTTTTGTCGGACGCATCTTGCTGAGCTCCCTTTGAAACAGAACTAGTCGTTCTCGCCGCCGTTCTTTGAAGGCTTGGCGAGCCGCTTTGGCTGACAAGCTTCGCTGGACTGGGAGTGATCAGGATAACTCGTTCTCGTTATCCGATACCTTTCCTCGCCCTGAAGAAGAATCCGACTACAAAATTGTTGTTCCCCGAGCCGGCGCATCGGATTGATATAACGTAACTTCTGCTGCCGGATCGATCGGGTCACTCCAAGGCCGGCGCTCTAGGCAAAACCCCTCGCCCTCCGGCGCCCGTGGGAATTACCACGATGCATATTAGCGCCATTGGGCGATCACCGATTTGGCGGAAGAGAGTGGGAGTCGAACCCACCAAAGACCGGCTCGCGGCCCCTCCCGGATTTGAAGTCCGGACGTCCCACCGGGGACGATTCCCTTCCAGGCTGCGACAATTCGGACTGTTCATCAGGCGGGCGGTGGAACAGGTTGAGCCGGTGTTTGTTGATGCGACGCAAATCGCCGCGCCTTAGCGTCACGCCATGACGATCGAAGAATTCGAGTATCTGGATTGCTACCTTACGGCCATTGTCGAGCCGGTCGCGAAACGACCCGGCAGTGAACTGACCGTCTGAGGATTTGGCCGCTGTGTCGGCAGCTATTTCCACCATCTCAGCCACTACACTGCGAAGAAAAAAATGATCGGGCGCTACTTCGTCGACTTTGCCGATACGGCTGAGCAATCTCAGGAGTCGCCGAATGTCAGAGTCACTGGTGCCGGTAATCGCGCAAATGTCGCGAACGCGCGGCGGACGAAATCGCTGTTCACCGGCAATAAATGGCCTTACACGCAGCCATAGCGCCTCCTCAGCGCCAGTGAGGCGTACCTCGTGTTCCGGCAGTCGAACCCAAGCGCCATCAAGAGAAAGTTTCTTGGCGCGCGAAAGACCCTGCAGCGCCGCGGCAAAGATGGGCGCCGGCAGTCGTGGCTCGAGTTGCAACCGTAGTCGCTCCATTCCCATGCCAGGCAGGTCGGGATTACCAGCGTGAAAGCCGGTAAGTGTGGCGACGGCCCCACGTTCAAGCCTAAGCCAACGCGCAGACGACAGCGCAAAGCACGAGCGTTGCAACGGAACGGAGTGCAAACCGAGGCCTGCCGTAAAACGTTCCGCGTCGCTTGCTACGAGCGCGCGATCGCGCACAAAGGTTGTGACATTGACGTAGTAGGGAGCGCATTCACACAAGGCGACGAGCGCAGATTCGGGATTTTCGATTGCATGGCTATCGAGTTGCGCCGTGCGCTCCGCGGTTCGGCGTTTGCGTGTCGGCGCGCGCAGGTCGAGAAAACGACCACCGCCAATGGTGCGTTGCGCCGAAGTATCGCGCAACACGAAGCGATCGCCCGCCGCTGCCGCGATCGGACGATCGAGCACGATCTGGACACGCCCGTGTTCGCCTGACGCGATGGGGCGGTCGCCGAGCAGAACCAGGCGCGCCGCAACTTCCGTCGCGGCGTGATGCAATCGCACAGGCATCCATTGGGCGATCGGCTTCACCTCAGTCGACAGCAACCGCAAACTTGCGTCGATACGGTCGGTTGGGGCGTGCAGATCTGGATCAAGTACGACATCCCCACGTCGGATTGCGTCTTTGGTGATCCCGTCGCCGGCGAGATTGAGAGCACAGCGCTCGCCAGCCTCGCCGCGATCGGCAGGACGACTTTGCGCGTGGATTGAGCGAACACGCGCTACCATTCCGGACGGGCTCACCGTGACTTGGTTACCGACGGCGACCATCCCGGACAGTACTGTACCAGTGACGACCGTCCCGACTCCGGTCAGCGAGAACGAGCGATCAACAGCGAGGCGGAAACGGCCAGCGGCGGCACTTTTTCGCGTCGCTTCCTTCTCGGCGAACAGTTTAGCGCGAAGCCTTTCAAGACCCTCCCCGCTGACAATCGACACTGGTATGATCTCTGATCGAGCAAGGCCGGTCCGCTCAAGCGCTTGAACAATATCGGCGACAATTGCCCGACGGCGCTCGGCCGAAATAAGATCGACCTTGGTCAGCGCCACGACCCCTCGACAAACTCCAAGGAGATCGATAATGGCTAAATGCTCAAGTGTCTGCGGCATGATGCCGTCATCAGCCGCGACGACGAGCAGCACAAAATCGATGCCGCCCGCGCCGGCCAGCATGTTGTGCACGAATTTCTCATGGCCGGGCACGTCGATAAAGCCCAACACCGTTCCATCCGGCGTCGGCACGTAGGCAAACCCGAGATCGATTGTTATGCCGCGCGCCTTTTCTTCCTTGAGGCGATCAGTGTCGATCCCAGTCAACGCCCGAACGAGCGCCGTTTTGCCGTGATCAATATGACCCGCGGTGCCGATAATCATTGTACGGGTTCCAGAGGCGCAGCGGCGCGTCGTTCGGCTTCAGCAATTTCGTCAGCAGACAGGGAACTCCGAGCGGATTTGAGAAACTTATTGGCCAACGGGCTATGGCCGGCCTGTGCACGGAGTAGCCAGGACAAGGCCGCGAACTCCATCCCGTGGCAGGCCGTTGCCAAGGATGTAAGCGGCGCCGAGCATCGCTTGTCCGTCGGCGTCGCCGCGTATCGCCGCTTTTGCCCACCACTCCGCTGCCACTGCCGGGTCACGATCGACGCCGAGCGCGTTATGGTACATCATGCCGAGCCGTGTCATCGCTGCTGCAATGCCCTGTTCAGCCGCTGCGAGCGCCCACCGGCGCGCCTCTACCGCATTGAACCCAACACCGTCCTCCTCCAGGAGCATCCAGCTCAGCATGTCCTGCGCTGGACCGTCGCCGGCTTCGGCGGCAGTCTGATAGAGATCAGCGGCACGCGCCTGATCTTGCTCGATGCCTTCGCCTTTGAAATAGAACGCCGCCAGATTTCGAAGCCCCACGGCGTCCCCGGCTTCGGCGGCCAACGTCAGCCATCGCAACGCCAGCGAATGATCGCGTTCAACCCCGAGGCCCTCGGCAAAGCAGGCACCGATATTAGTTTGCGCCCGCGCTACGCCGGCGTGCGCGAGCGCTCCCCAGATGGCGAGCGCCGCCGGATAATCGCCGCGTTGCGCCGCAACGTAGGCCTCGCCCATTCGCGCCGCGACCTCCAAGTCAGCGGCGACGTGAGAGGCGGCCCGGCGATTGTCAAGCACCGTCACGGCGGTCTCCGATATCGAGGTCGGCAAGATTCAAGACGAATGCAGCCTCATCCTCGAGACAGCGCAGATCAAGAATCTGCACACCATTCTCAATTCGCCCGATGACCGGAACCGGCAAGCGGCGAAGCGCAACGGCGAGGCGCGTAAGCGCTTGTCCGGCGCCGCGCTGCGGCTGCGGCCGCATTGCTAGGGCCGCGCTTGGCAAGGTCTCAAGCGGCAGCGCGCCGGAGCCGATCTGGCTCGCACAGTCGACGACCTCGACCGTAAAAGCGTCGCCAAGCTTCGCTGTGACGAACGGTGCGAGACGGCGGGCCATCGCTTTGATGGCAGACCGCGTACGCGCAAGCACACGAATGGTGGGAAGCCGCTCGGCAAGCCGATCCGGATCGCGGTAGAGCCGCAAGGTTGCGGCCACGGCAGCAAGTCTAATTTTGTCGGCGCGCAAAGCCCGCTTCATCGGATTGCGGTTGATCTTGGCGATCAAGTCCTTGCGCCCGACGATGAAACCGACCTGCGGCGCGCCCATAAGCTTGTCGCCGGAAAAGGTGACAATGTCGGCGCCGTCCGCGACCGCTTCGGCAACCGTCGGCTCATGCGCCAATCCCCAACGCGACAGGTCGACCATGGTACCTGAGCCGAGATCATTGACCAACGGCACGCCGCGCTCGCGTGTCAATTGAGCGAGCTCACGTTCACTCACCTCTTTGGCAAAGCCGGCAATGCGATAATTTGAGGTGTGGACCTTGAGCACGAGGCCAGTCTTGGCACCAATCGCGTCCGCATAGTCCTTCAAGTGCGTGCGGTTAGTGGTGCCAACCGCGACCAGCCGCGCGCCGGCACGCACCATGATATCCGGCATCCGGAACGCGCCGCCGATTTCGATCAGTTCACCGCGCGACACGACCGCTTCGCGGCTCTTGGCCAGCGAGTTGAGCGTGAGAAGGACGGCCGCGGCATTGTTATTAACGACGGTCGCGTCTTCCGCGCCGGACAATTCGCAGAGCAGCCCGCGGACGTGATCGTCACGTTCGCCGCGTTTGCCGCTCGTCAAATCAAATTCCAGCGCCACCGCGGAGCGCATTGCGACGACTGCTGCCTCGATCGCGACATCGGCCAGCAGTGCGCGGCCGAGATTGGTGTGCAGAACCGTGCCGGTGAGATTGAAGACCGGTCGCAAGCTCGGCCGTGCATCCATCGCCAGCCTGGCAAGCGCCGAGTTCGCTAGTACCTCCGGCGCACATTGCAGAGCCTTGCCGGCATGCAATGCCAGTCGTGCCTCGTTGAGTGTCTTTCGCACCGCCGCTACCGCTGCGGGCCGCCCAAACTGTTCGACGGCAAGCGCTCCTGCGTTCGCCCGGAGGACCTGGTCGACCGAAGGCAGGGCGCGCAACTGGAGCTGGGATTCGGCGGTCATTGCGGTTTATCAATAACCGACCAGAAAGGGATTGACGCCGCCGCGCCGAAAACGAGAGTCGCGCAGCAGAATATCGAGCGCGAGCGTCGCGACGTCATCGGCGACCGGATCGAGCCCGGCATCGTCGCGCTGATGCAAAATCTTGACGTAACGCCGGCAGGACTCGCAGGTTTCGGCTTTGACCGTCGTCGGTCCGCCGGCGATTTGCTGATAGCCAATGTCCTCGGTCGCGCCACATAGCGTGCATTTGATGCGCGGATAGTTCCACAGCGTGCCGCAAAGTGAGCAGGCGCAAAAGCGCGTGGCTTGCGCATCGCGCCAACCGACGACCAAGGACGAAACCGGCGGCGCCCCGCAGATCGGACATGCCCCCTGCCCGACCGGCCGAAGCGACTTCACATCAAGTTGCGCGGCGGATCGTGCGAAATGCACTTCCAATACCGCGGCGGCGAACAGATGCTCCGCCAGCGCGCCACTCGGAACCGCGTTCGACAGGACGCCGTGGACAAGCTCTATTTGGCCCTCTGCATCGGCGGCCCTAACTCGAGCGAGCGCAAGCCGCGCGTTGTCCGGCATCACGATCTCGTCGGACCGCGCCAGAAGCCCGCCCCATGCCTCGTCGAAGGCCGCGTCACGCTTGAAGCCGGAACGATCGAACGGAGGCATTCCGAATTGACGCGCGCGGCCAATCGTATCGGCGGCGATCTCCGTTTCTTGAGGCAGGCCGTCCTGGAGGCGATGTTGAACGTCGCCAAGGTCGGCGAGAAAGATGAGATAGGATTCCAGCGCACTGGCTTTCGCCAGCGAACGCAAGCGTTCGGCGCGCCGCGCGAACATCGTCGATGGATCGGGCAACCGCGCGAAAGGCGGTTTAGCAACGTCGCCGATTGGTATCGGGTCATGCTGCGGCGTAACGGTCTGCGTCATACTACAATCTCACGAACCACACGGGCCACGTGACACGCTTGCAACCGCCCACTCAGTTGGCGTGCGTCGTTTCCGTCTTGCGATCACCCGTCTTGCCGGTGACCAATTCCCTCAGCCATTTGCGGTGATGTCGCCACGCCCAACCGCCGGTGACTCGTCCGCGGGTCATGGCGCCGATCGTGCCGCGCACCCAGATGGCGGCATAAACATGAACGATCCACACGCAGATAATCGTAATCGCCGCGAGCGAGTGCAGGAAAATTGCGAGGCGTTTCTGCACGATGCTCGTCAATGGATAGAAATACTCATCCCAGATGACAATGCCCGTGCAGATCAAAACGATGATCAGAATGGACATCGACCAGAACACTACCTTTTGTCCGGCATTGTACTTGCCGACTTCCGGCAGTCGTTCTTCGTCGTTGGTCAGAACGTAGCGCAAGCGCGCCAGCCACGTGCCGTCGTCCGCGCGCCACAAGTTTGCTTTCCAGAAACGCAGAAACAGTCCGGAAAAACTGAAGAATAAGACCACACCGATCCAAGGATGAGCGGCCCGCGTCCACTGGCCACCGCCGAACAAGGTGGTGAGGAAAAAGAAGCTCGGGTAGAACAACGCGAGGCCCGACAACGCCAGCAGCACCAGGCATGTCGCTGTTATCCAATGATTTATGCGAGCGCCGGGCGTATAGCGATCAACCACGACCGGATCGCCCGGATGAACGGCGTCGCCTCTCTGCACGTCATAGGCTGGCATGATCAACGAACCCCGGTAAGGCGTTTGGCGTTGTCCTCGTCCGTCGGCTGTACCTTGTTTGGACCGGACACCAAGTAATGCAGAGCGCTGATCGCCGCAAAACCGCCCATGGCGGCAAGGCCGGCATATTTGGTCAATCCTTTCCACAACACCACGATCGGGCTGATCCGCGGATCCTTCGGCAGCTCCGCGTAGATTTCGGGTTTGTCGGCGTGATGCAGCACGTACATGACGTGGGTGCCGCCGACGCCCGGCGGATCGTAAAGGCCGGCGTTTTCGAAGCCACGCGACTTAAGGTCTTTGATGCGCTCGGCGGCGTGCTGTTTCATCTCCTCCTTTGTGCCGAAAACGATGGCGTGCGTCGGGCAGGTGCGGGCGCATGCCGGACCTTGGCCGACGGCGACGCGGTCCGAGCATAGCGTGCACTTATACGCTTTCTTGTCGACGCTGGAGATGCGCGGGATGTCGAATGGACATCCCTTGATGCAGTAACCGCAGCCGATGCATTTGTCGTGATCGAAGTCGACGATGCCGTTCGAATACTGCACGATAGCGCCCGGGGACGGACAGGCCTTTAGGCAGCCCGGATCCTCGCAGTGCATACAACCGTCTTTGCGGATCAGCCATTCCAGACGATTACTCTCCGGATTGATCCACTCGGTGAACCGCATCACCGTGAACGATTCCGCCGTGAGATCCACCGGATTGTCGTAAACGCCGTAATTGAAGCCGATCCGCTCGGTCCTGTCGTTCCATTCCAGACACGCCACCTGACAGGCCTTGCAGCCGATGCATTTCGTCACATCGATCAGCTTGGCGACTTCGGTCAGCCGTTTTTCCGGTTGCGGAATTGTCGAGGCGGAACGCCGGATCAGATCGGCTTCGCCAAATTGGGCCTTGACGTCTTTGCTCGGCGCCGGCGGCAGTTCGAATTCGAAGGCCATCGCGTCCCTCCTTGCGCCGCTCAGAAGTCGGTTCGGGAACGATCGCCGAGCGTGTCGGAGATCAAGGATGAGAAATCGCCCTCTTCGGCATTCGGCCCCTCGGCGAGGCTGACGACGTCAGGTCCGGCGATTGGTTTGATATCGACGAGAAACGCTTTGTACTCCGGGGTGTCGCTATTGGCGTCCCCGACGTAGGGTGTGAGCGAATTGGGGCCAAAGCCTTCCTTGGTTTCGCCGATGAAACCCCAGTGCAACGGGATGCCAATAACGTGTACTGGCTTGCCGTCACACATCAGCGTGTTGATCCGTTTGGTGACCACGGCTTTGGCTTTTACCGAGCCGCGCTTCGACCATACCTGCACCCAATGGCCGGATTTGATGCCCTTTTCAGCGGCAAGCTGCTCGGAAATTTCCACGAAAAATTCCGGTTGCATCACCGCGTTGAACCGCACGTGTTTGGTCCAGAAGTGGAAATGCTCCGTCAGCCGATAAGAGGTCCCTGCGTAAGGAAACTCTTTGGCGTCGCCGAACTGTTGCAAGTCGTTCTTGAACACGCGCGACACCGGATTGCCGCGAATCTTGGGCGCCACAAGGTTGGCGACGGGCGATTCGAATGGTTCGTAGTGCGCTGGAAATGGGCCGTCCCGCATTTGGCTCAACGCGAACAGCCGCGCGGTACCTTCGGCATTCATGATAAAGGGCCCGACGAGCTCCGGCTTGGCGTTGGGTGCGATGTCCGGAACGTCGTAACCAGTCCATTTGGCGCCGTCCCACCACAAAAGTTTGCGACTCGGATCCCAAGGATTACCTTCCACGTCAGCGGAAGCGCGGTTGTAAATAACGCGTCGATTGAGCGGCCACGACCACGCCCAGTTGGGGAACACGCCGGTATTGTCCGGATCATGGTTGTCGCGGCGGGCCATGTTATTGCCGGCCTCGTTGAAGCTGCCTGAATAGATCCAGCAGCCGCAACTCGTCTTGCCGTCGTCGCGAAGGACGGAGAAGTTGACCAGCTGCTTGCCCTTGGCGATCACCACCTTGGTGGGGTCGTTCGGATCGGTAATGTCTTCGTTAGCGTACCCGTTGAGTTCCTTGGCCAATTCCTCCGGCGCGGGCTCTCCCGGATCCTTGTAGCGCCAATCCAGTTTCAAGATTGGTTCTGGAAGGGCGCCGCCTTCTTTCTCATAAAGCGCGCGGAGACGCATAAAGATCTGCGCCATGATCCAGGTGTCGTGCTTGGCTTCCCCTGGCGGCGTGCCGCCCGTCCAATGCCACTGCAACCACCGCCCGGAATTCACGAGCGACCCGGTCTCTTCAGCGAAGCATGTCGTCGGCAGCTCGATGACTTCCGTTTGGATTTTCGCCGGATCGGCGTCGTTGTGCTCGCCGTAATTCTCCCAGAACCGTGCGGTTTCCGTCTGCAACGGATCCATAACAACCAAGAACTTCAACTTCGACAACGAGGCCGCGATTTTGCGCCAATTCGGTGCCGACAAGAGCACATTGAACCCTTGGCAGAAGTATCCGTTCATCTTGCCTTCGTACATCAGTTGGAAGGCGCGCAGCAGGTCGTAACCCGACACATCGAGCTTCGGCAGCCAGTCGTAGGCGAAGTCGTTTTCTGCGGTGGCCGCGTCGCCCCACATCGCCTTCTGGAAACTGACAAAGAACTTCTTGTAATTCTGCCAGTAGCTCGTCTGGCCGGGCCGCAACGGCTTGAAACCGCGCGTCGACATGTAAGAGTTGAACGTGGACTCGCTATCGTTCGGCAGCGTCAGATAGCCCGGAATGAGATTCGACATGAGCCCAAGGTCGGTCAAACCCTGGATATTCGAGTGACCGCGCAGCGCATTCATGCCACCGCCGCGCACGCCGATATTGCCGAGAATCAGTTGCAACATCGCCATGGTGCGGATGTTCTGCGAGCCGCTTGAGTGCTGCGTCCAACCAAGCGCGTACATCGACGTCATCGTCTTGGTTCTCGACGAGCATTCACCGATCATCTCGCAGATTCTTAAGGAATTTGTCCTTCGGCGTTCCGCAGATGCGCTCGACAAGGTCCGGCGTATAGACTGAGGCATGCTTCTTCAGCAATTGCCACACGCAGCGCGAATGCTGCAGCGTGTCGTCGGCGACGACGTATCCGTCGTCGCCAATATCGTAGTTCCAGGTCGATCGGTTATAGTCACGCTTGGTTTCGTCATAGCCGGTGAACAGACCGTCGGCGTAGCCAAATCCTTCCTTGATGAGATATGGCGCGTTGGTAAAGGCCTTCACATAGTCCCACTGCACCTTATCGTTCTCTATGCAGTAGTGGATCACGCCGAGCAGAAACGCGATGTCGGTGCCCTGGCGAATTGGGGCGTAGAAATCGGCCACCGACGCCGTACGCGTGAACCGCGGATCGACGACGATCAGCCTGGCGCCGCGGTTGGCCTTGGCCTCAGTAACCCATTTGAATCCGCACGGATGCGCTTCGGCGGCATTGCCGCCCATGACGATGGCGAGATCGGTATTCTGGATATCGGTCCAGGAATTCGTCATCGCACCACGGCCGAATGTTGGGGCCAGACTGGCCACCGTCGGACCGTGTCAAACACGTGCTTGATTATCGAATGCCAATATTCCGGTGCTGCGTACGACCTTGTAGGTCTCCCACCCGGCTTCGTTGCTCGACGCCGACGCGGCGAGAAAGCCCGTAGTCAGCCAGCGATTAACGGTCACGCCGTCGCTATTCTTGGTGATGAAGTTCTTATCGCGATCGTCCTTCATCAGCCGCGCGACGCGGTCGAGCGCGTAGTCCCAGGTGACCCGCTCGAACTTATCCGATCCGGGCTTGCGGATCTGCGGATAGAGCGTGCGGGTCTTCGAATGAACAAATTCAAGGAGCGCCGCCCCCTTCGGGCAGAGGGTCCCACGGTTCGTTGGGTGATCGGGATCGCCCTCAATATGGATGATCTCGGCCTTCTCACCCTTCGCCACGTTACCGTTCGAATACATGATGATGCCGCAACCGACCGCACAGTAGGTGCAGGTGTTGCGGGTTTCGGTCGTGCCTGCGAGTTTCCAGGCGCGGATCGAAGATGCATAGGCAATCTCAACGTCACCGAACCCGAGCGCGCCGAGTGTCGTTGCTGCGACACCTGCACCCGCGCCGACAATGAGTTGACGCCGCGACAATTCTATATTCATGGGACGCGCTCTCCTGTACCTGTTCGCCCCCAAAACGAGACGCTCTTCGAACCAAGCTCATCAGCTTGTCCGAGCACCGGAATCCGCAATTGGCACGCTATTTTGGAACCAGAACAAAGTCAATTTAAGCCCGGAATACCTGATCTTAGGTTGCTGCATCTTGAAGGATATCGCGATGATTTTGGCTGATCATTCCTCTAACGATTGTAGAAGGCGGCAGCGACTGCGACCAGCCATACGGAAGTATGAGGCGTAGCACACTGATTTGTGTGTTGACGAAGCGCTTCTTGATCTGCAGACCGGGCTGGTGTTCGCGCAGGCGGCTCCCGAGGCTCGGGGCTATCAGCAAAGTTTTGGTGCCGGTACGTTAGTACCGCACGCGCCTGGTTTTCGGGTGTGCACCTTCCGCCGGCAATCACGTTCTTACTCGACAGCAACCTCAATCCGCGATTTTTCGTCGCAGGCGACCTCGACTGGAATACCAGACGTGGGGCTAGCGTTGACGGATCGCATCTCATGGCTGAACGCGATCTCGGCAGAAGCCGCGACGGCGTCTGATCCCAGCGGTTTTGATAGGGAGTAAAATCAATGTCCATAGACCGACGTGCGCTTCTCAAGGCCGGTGCCGCCGTATCCACGGCCGCGGCAATGTCTAACGTCGCGCGGGCCAACGTCCGCTTTGATCCGCGACCGGGCGCGTGGCGTCGGTTTGAAGTGGTAACGCGCGTTGAGATCGCCAAAGCCGAGGACAAGACCCAGGCGTGGCTTCCGGTGCCCGCTGTCAACCAGCAAGAATGGTTCAAATCGCTCGGCAACGACTGGAGGAGCAACGGCCGAGCAGTCCTCGTCGGCGACCCGCAATACGGCGCCGCGATGCTTCATGTGGAGTGGCGGGATGGCGAGCAGAGCCCCGTTGTCGAGGTAGCCAGCCGAATAGCGGCAAGGGACCGCGCGACCGACTTCGCCAAGCTCGGTCGGCCGGTCGCACTTTCGCCCGCTGAAAACGAACGCAACTTGCGGGGCACCGAATTTATCCCGGTCGACGGCATCGTCAAGCAGACCTCCGACAAGATCGTCGGCGACGCCGACGCAAAATCCGACATCGAGAAGGCCCGCGCAATTTACGAATGGGTCGTAGACAACACCTACCGGGAAGCCAGAGTACGCGGCTGCGGTTTAGGCGACATCGTCGCGATGTTGAAGACCGGCAATCTTGGCGGCAAATGCGCTGATCTCAATGCGCTCTATGTCGGATTAGCACGGGCGGCCGGCGTCCCGGCGCGGGATATTTTTGGCTTACGCATTGCGCCTTCGCGATTCGGCTACAAGAGCCTCGGCGCAGCCGGTGAGGTCATCACCAACGCGCAGCATTGCCGCTCCGAGGTCTACCTCACCGGTCTCGGTTGGGTGCCGGTTGATGCCGCCGATGTTCGTAAGGTCGTGCTGGAGGAGCCGCCGACGAATCTACCGATCAACAATCCCAAAGTCACAGCAGCGCGCGAAGCTCTGTTCGGATCATGGGAAACCAATTGGCTGGCCTATAACTTTGCTCATGATGTTGCGCTCCCGGGATCAGACGGACCGAAGCTTGCGTTCCTGATGTACCCCCAGGCCGAGACGGGAGGCATGAGGCTCAATTGTCTCGATCCGGACGATTTCAAATACACCATCACCGCAAAGGAGCTGACAGCGGCCTAGGGTCAGATCGAACGTTAACGTGTGGGCCGCAACAAGTCGCCGCGCACGCAACCAATTTTCCCGGAGCGCAAAGATGAATATTATGGACGTGGCGACTGTTCGGCTGACGAGCCTTGCCCATGGCGGCGGATGCGGCTGCAAGCTCGCACCTTCCGTATTACGTCAACTGCTTGCGGGTCAACCGGCAGCGCAGCCCTATTGCGAGCTCCTGGTCGGAACTGAGACCGGCGACGACGCAGCAGTGTGGCGGCTTGACGACAAGACCTGCATTATAGCGACGACGGATTTTTTTATGCCTATGGTCGATGATCCATTCGACTTCGGGCGGATCGCCGCCACCAACGCCATCTCGGACATTTACGCCATGGGAGGCAAACCTGTTATGGCATTGGCCATCCTTGGTATGCCGATCGACAAAGTGCCGCCGTCAGTCGTGCGCGAAATTTTAAAGGGAGGGTCACACGTCTGCGCAGCGGCTGGAATTCCTGTAGCTGGCGGCCACTCGATCGACTCACCGGAGCCAATCTATGGTCTTGCCGTGATCGGCCTTGGCCATCCCGAAGACATCCGACGCAACAGTGGAGCAAAAACGGACGACGCGCTGATTCTGACCAAAGCGCTCGGCGTCGGAGTTTATTCGGCGGCGTTCAAGAAAACCGGACTGTCGCCCGAAGCCTACGCGGAAATGATCGCGTCGATGACCCTGCTCAACAGCGTCGGTCCGGATTTGGCCAAGGACCAAGCCGTGCATGCCATCACCGACGTGACCGGCTTTGGACTGCTAGGCCATGCACTTGAAGTAGCGCGCGGCTCAAACGTCGCTATCACCATACGCTTCGGCGATTTGCCGTTTTTGACGGAAGCCGAACACCTTGCGCAACGGAACTTCGTGACTGGCGCTTCGATCAGAAACTGGGCGAGTTATTCAGAAAGTGTCGGGTTACCGTCCAACCTTGCCGAATGGCGACGTCATTTGCTCACCGATCCGCAGACGTCAGGCGGGCTTTTGATTGCCTGTGATCCAAGCCATGCGGCGGAATTGACACAAACGATTGCAGACAGAGGATACCCGCACGCCCGTGTCATTGGACGTGCCGGTTCGGGGCCACCGTCAATAACGGTCGAATTGTGATTCCTCGCTTTCCGCGCGGGGCTGGCAGCCGTCTATTCCATAGCGCGCAGCAACGCGCGCTCTAATGCATCATCGAGCCCCCGCCCTACGTCTTCATCGAGGCTATGCACAAACGTGTTGAGCACCTAAATCGTGAGGCGGTTCGCGCGGCAGACGTGAACTGGTGGACTACCGCTCTGAGGCGGACAATCTCGTGTACGCGATACGCTCCTACTGCCTCGCTGTAACTATTCTTTTCCTCTCGGTAGCTGGCGCGGCGGCGCAACTGCCGCCGCCGACAGTCGTACCGCCTGTACCCAATCCGAATCCGAGCAGTTCGCTTGTGCTACCGCCGACACATCAGGCGCCCGTCTCGCCTGCTCCTAGCGGTGAAGGGTCGGAAGGTCTCTCACCGCTCCGCCCTTATCAGTCGGGCTGCAGCGTTTTCCGCCACAAACCGTGCTTTCCTTATTATCTGCCGCCGATAGGACAGGATTTGCGGCTGACAATCGTCTCGACTGATGAGAAAGCTTCGCAAACGGAGCATTGGGAACTCGCAGGAGCGGACGATCATCGCCTCGAACTCGATCCGTGACATGTTTGCCGCGCTACGTGCTTGTTGGGTGCCGCCGCCGAAGGAGGAGGCGCACCACGGTATGGAATACACCATCCGTTTCGCCCTCAAGCGGGACGGCTCGATGATCGCGGCACCGCGCATGACCTACTCAAGCCGTGAGGTCTCTGCCGAAACGCGAGAGGTCTATCGCGATGCCATTGATGCAGCGCTGAAGCGTTGTACCCCGCTGCATTTCAGTGGGGGCATGGCGGCAGCGGTCGCCGGCCGCCCGATTGCCATTCGCTTTGTGGATGACCGGACAATCGATCAGCAACAGAATCCGCGATGATGGTTTGCCGCGAGACCTGAAAGTCGTGTCAATGACGCGGGTTTCATGTCCCGTCATTCCGCCCTGGAGCCCTTGGGTATAAGCAGACTTAAAAACCAGGATGGCTCGCTTTTGTCTGCCAGGCGGTGCTGGCCGACAAGCAGGCTCCAATCGCGCTATTGAGCGCGCGCGGGGCGATGCGGGTGGATAAAATTGCTCACACATCGGTTATTTTCAGAGCTGCGATTTGTTGATAAGCTATCCCCCTGTGGGGGAATGCCGCACTCGATGGCGGGAGGAGCCCATGCGCGAAAGCGTTGTTATATCGCCCGGCGGCCACGAGGCGAATTTCGATGCGGCGGGAATTCTAAACGCTTCGCCTGGGCTTCAACTGGTCTACGACACGGCGCCCGTCGGGCTAGCCTTCCTCACGACCGACTGCCGCTATCTGATGATTAATCAGCATCTAACGGAGATTTGCGGCATTTCGGTCGCAGATCACCTCGGACGGACCGTGCGTGAAATGGTTCCGCAAGTCGCTGAGCAAGTCGAAAATATCGTTCGACATATCGTGCATTCGGGTGAACCGATTACCGGCATCGAGGTCAACGGCCAGCGACCCGACGGATCGAATGTCGAGCGCTTCTGGATTACCTATTGGCATCCACTGAAGAGCCTTGATGGGAACGTTATCGGAATCAATGTAGCCGCGGAGGAGATTACTGAACGCAAGAAGGCGGAAGCTGAACGCGCAGCGATGCAAATTCAGTTGCAGCAACTCAATGAATCCCTAGCCGAGCGTGTCGAGGCGCAAGCGCAAGAGCGGGAGCGACTGTGGCGGCTTTCTCAGGACCTGCTCGTCGTAACCGATGCTCGAGGAACAATCCTCAATGTCAACCCCGCATGGACGGCGACCTTGGGGTGGCCCGCTGATGAGTTGGTTGGGAAGGCTAGCGCCTCGCTGATCCATCCGGACGATCGCGATCGTTCGCTCGCCGAACTGGCAAATCCGCAGGCCGGCCGGCCGAGCCCGCACATTGAAAACCGCGTGCGCTGCAAGGACGGTTCGTATCGATGGCTGTCGTGGCGGGCTATGTCCGATCGATCATCGGTCTATGCCATCGCCAGGGACATCACTAATCTCAAAAAGTCACAAGATCAGCTGCACACGATGCAAAACGCGCTTGCGCAAGTAGCTAGACACGAGACGATGGGCGCCATGACTGCCTCGATCGCTCACGAGCTCAAGCAGCCGCTGGGTGCCATCGCCGCGAATGCTGGCGCCGGTTTGCGGTGGTTGAAACGAGCCGATGCCAATCTCGTCGAGACGGAAGCAGCCTTGCATCGAATCATCAGGGACAGTGAACGGATCGACGAAGTAATCACCAGCATCCGTGCGATGTTTGGCAGGAAGCCTAGCGAAAAACATTCGGTCGACGTCCGCTTGCTGACCGATGAGGCGCTGGGGCTAACGCAGCGGGAACTGGAAGCCAACCGGATAGCGGTGAGGAACAATGTGCGCGGCGATCTTCCAGCAGTGCTGGCCGACCGCGTGCAGCTTCAGCAGGTTTTCGTCAACCTCATCATGAACGCAATTGAAGCGATGAGCGCGGTGAATGATCGCGAGCGACTTTTGACAATTGATTCGAGCACTGACGACTCAGAAATCACCGTCACTGTTGCCGACACGGGAAGCGGAATAGAATCGGAGAAACTGGACCAGATCTTCGAGCCGTTTTTCACAACGAAAGGCGACGGAATGGGACTGGGTCTGTCGATCTGCCGCTCGATTGTCGAGGCCCACGGCGGGCGGCTCTGGGCCGCGCCACGGCAATCGTTCGGCACTGCATTTCACATGGCACTCTTGCCAGTAGACAGGATACGCTAATCGGCTCGATGTCGCTAAAGGGTCAGAATCCAACACCGGGTCGAATCAACATGCAAAATGGCAGGCCGGAACCGCTAGCCGCCGGGGTACCGCCAAGTCCCGAGGGCAGTACGGGCGTGGTTGAAACCGGCAGTCCATAAACTTCCACGGCAGCAACCGTCGCTGCTGCTGTCAAGGCGTCCCGCGGGTGGTCTCTCGCGCACGCCCTGGAAGAGCAGCCGGAAACGGTGATTTCGCATTTTCAGCGCTTCTTCGCTTGATGCGTAGATCGATCAGGTCGGGGGCGGCCAGTGTCGGCCTTTGACCCATAGCTCCCATCTCGGGTGCCGTTCGTTCGCCTGCTCACGCCTCTGCGATCAGACTAGTGATAAATCAGTATGCCGAGGACGGTTGCGAACAACGCTGTACCGAGCACGATGTAGATCGCTTCTAATGCGTAGCCGTACCACATCAGACTGCACCCAACGTAACCACGAGCGTGTTTAAGTCGCGGACCTTCACGGGCTCCAAATTTTCAATGCTGCCTTACGGCATTCGCTCATAGTGCACAAAGGCCAGCGTGGGCTCTGGTCGCTCGGCGTAATATCCGTTGCTTCCATCACCGCAGCCGAACAGGAATTGAGGATTGGCATCAATCGTGGGTGAGGCCACAATTGATATGACTTCAGCTGCAGGCTCTGCAATGGGTTGGCTCACGTCAGCACTGCTAGGTGCCTTTGCAGTCGTGGCGGAGTAAAATGGTTTGACAAGCAGCAGCGCTACCATCACGGCGGCAGTGGCGCTCGCGATCACGACCACTCGACGAAAGCCTGATTCAGCTAGACCCATCGCTCTCATAGCTTGCTCCCATCTGGAGGACAGGCCGCAAGAATATTCTCGCTTCGGCGTCCGTACTGTGACCGACAGCACAGGTTCGAACTTCGCAAGTTGCCTGAACCGCCACACGCCAACACGGTCGATCGGCACCCCGCGAAATCGACGCCGCTAGCGCGGCTTGCCATTCGATCGCGGCTTTTTCCCATTGGCCCTGATCTCCGCTCGCTCGGCTAGTTTTTCGTAGTCGGTTGCGAGATCGTTCATCAAGATGGCCGCTTCGGAGCCAGCCATTTTGACAGCCAGCGCCCGCATCTGTGCCGCGCGGTCGCGCCAATGCTGAGGATCGTCGGCGTCAGGCGGTGGTGGTAGCACGATCACCCTCCAGGGTTCCACTATGGAACTCGGTGCAACTTTCGCAAGGACCCGTCGGCGTGTCGAGGTGCCAAGGAAAAGAGCCAAATTAATTGCGCTTGAGGACGCATCGCCGTGGCCCGGAGCATCATCGACGAGCACAGGCCCTGCTTGAGAGACTTCGTCGGGCACTTGAAGCCGAAGCCGCACCCCGAACATATGCCAGTTCTCTCATGCACTTTCTAAATCACGAACGTAGAATGAAAGAAGAGGCGAAGGCCAAAAGAGGCAAGACGCGTAAAAAAGCAGATCTCGCCGCGAGCTCCTAATAAAGGGTTGTCGGCATAGATAGTGCGCCAAGCCCTTGCGCCGGCTCGGTGTGGCAGAGACAGGAATTATCGTTGTGGGTGACGATCGCACCAAGCCATTCCTGACGATCCGTTACGTCGCCAAGGATGACACATTCGCCGTGATTGACACAGCCCAACACGGTAAGGTCGTACAGGGAAGCTTTAAAACCAGTGGCGAGGCGCAGCGGTTTGCTGAGGAATTATACGCGGCGCGCGGCATCACCGAGGGCTCATTCTTTGGGGCGTGGGAGGCATTTCAACCTGGCTCTCAGACCAATAGCTCACGGTGCTTTGACCAGGGAAAACGCTGGCAATCGCTCTGATGGCGCCTACCTAACCATCATGCGGGTAAAGTTGATATCATTGACTTGCGCCGTCAGTGGAATTGCGATCGTTTCGGTTTCGTGGGCGTATGCTTCGGTCAACGTCGCTGACAACGGCGCATTGCACGCCGCTAAATCTCCAGAAAGCAAGGTCGAGACGATCGTTGCGCAAGCATGGTGGGACGCCGCTTATAGCGCGACGAGCGCTCAGCAGCAGGCTCCTACTCGGCAAGCGGCGCCTGTGGTTCGCAACGAAAATCGGAGCTACCGCCGCTACTCCCGTTGACCGCAAGTCTAGTTTATCGGCCTCTTGTCGCGATCAATCGTCGGCGTGAAGCCCTGCGGCATCCGCGGTTGCTCACCTTCCGCCGGTTCGTTGCACGTCGGGCAGGGCAATCCAGGCTCACCACAACGACACGCATTCGGACGGTCATTCCAAGGCCGGTCCGCGTGCGCCTCGCAAACCCATCCGGTATCGCCGCGAGCTGAGCATGGCATGGCAGCTTTATAGCGCAAAAAAATGAAGGCCCCGAAACGGGATCGGGGCCTTTTAAAGTCCAAGTCTAGGGACAAAGCTTGCAGCACCACTGTCGTTGCGTGGTGTGACAATCTGGTGACATTGCCGCCTGCTCCCGTCGCTACGAAGTCTCTGCCTTGAAAATTTGTGACGAGCGTCACGGTGATGTCGAGGCGGAGTCGTCAACCTAATCCCCGGATAGGACGGCGAAGGGAGGCATCAATGCAGGTGGCGGGTAGATACTCGATCGAGTTATGCCGGGCGGGCGGCTTTGCAGCCGGAGTCGAGGACGTGATCGCCAGCGACGACCAGCTAATTGATGCGCGTTCGCTTTATTGGCACTTTGTCGCGGCTAATCCAGGCCGCGTGGTGCTGCTTTGCGATCGCGCGTGCGTCCTGGCACGGAGCGACCGGTTCGGCGCGACGACTGAGCTTGCCGCCGACTGAGGCGCCCCTGCATCGGTCGGTTGCCGCCATGCCCTTCGGATCAAGAGCGACCCGTTGTTGCTCGGGTCGTACCGAAATTGTTCGATCGCGACCTCGCGCGGTCTCTTCATCCGGTGTGCGACGTATCCAATGAACTTTGCGGGTGACGCCTGAAGGCGGATCACTTCCCAACGCTTACGCCGAGGCATGCCCTGTAATATGGCGTGTTGTGGCTCGATTTCCGAGTAGCCCATTAGTGCCTTGACTTCCTTTATCACTAGTCGCCCACCTGTTAATCTTTACGCTCTCATTCAGTGATTGAGGTCCAGCCATGACCGTGAAAATTGATGGTACTGAGCCAAACATTTTGCCGACAGTAGAATATCTCGACGCGCGGGATGCAGGGCGAAATGTCGAGTTAATTTTCGAGGTCAAAGTTGAGGGCCAATCAATCCCCGTCACCGCAATGCTCAGCTACCAACAAGCCGCTGACTTGGGGATTTTGTTGGAGCCTTTCCGAAAAATCAAAAAAAGTTAGAGCCAGGCTTACTCGGCGCGATTAACGAGTTCGCGCCGCGCATTTCAGGTCGTTGGCTCATTTTTTTGGCTCCCTCGCGCGACATCGGCGGCGCTGATCCCCTCCAATGCGAGCCCGAGTGTGACGCCTTCGTCGATGATGCGGCGCAGCTTCTGGGTCATCGCGATGCGCGTATACTTCGTGGTGAGCGATGGCAGCTTGGCGAGCCCTTCCGCGATCTCGCGGGCGCGGGGGAGCAGCTTGTCGGCCGGAACAATTTCGTTGACCGCGCCCCATTCCTTCGCCGTCTGGGCATCGAGTTCCTGGCGGGTGAGGATGAAGTAGCGGCCGCGTATGGTGCCGATGGCTTCCTGCCATAACAAGTGGACACCATCACCGGACGCGACGCCTAATTCGAAATGGGGCTTGTCCTGAAAAACAGTTGAAGGCGTCGCTAGCACAATGTCGGCGAGCAGGATGTACTCGGTGTGCAGCCGCATTGGGCCGTTCACAGCCGCAATCAGCGGCACCTCGATGTCGAGAATGTTCATCAGGACTTTCCTGCCCTCGCGATAGATTTTGTCGTAGCCTTGAGGGGTGAAGAAGTCGAAACCTTCAGGACTGATGGTCTCCATGAAGGCGTCACCGCTGCCGGTCAGGATGACAACGCGGTTATCGCGGTCGGAGGCGATGGCATGAAACAGGTCGACGAACTGTTCGTGGGTATATCCGTTGAAGGCCAGCGTGCCGTCATTGGTGTGAAGCGCCACTTCCAGCACGCCTGTCTCGGAACGGGTCAGTCGAGCATTGGGAAAACTGTCGCGATAAGCGTCAAAGTAACTCATGACCTACCTCCCTTATAAAATCGCTGCCAACTATGGCTAACGTCACAGATGACAAAAGGATCAGTCACCAGGTAGATGGCGCCGACGCATAGGATTTATTCCTGCCGGAAATAACGCGGCAACCGCGGCTGTTCTTCACATTCCGCGCAACCGCGGGAGTGCTGCAAGATCTGCTTGTGCAATCTGCACATCGTGCTCTAGCGTATCGAAACTTGCGCCGATGCACATGACCGGAATGGATTAAAAACGCCCGTTCAGCGATGTCCGTGTCACGTCCGCTTTCCCCTCCGATAGCGACCGAACAGCAGACATCTTGCCACGTCGGTTTAGGGGTCAAAAGGCGAAGTGACGGGTTTCCCGCGCCCGGTCTGCCGTCGCACGGGCAATCTGCGAGCGGTGCAGTTGCTCCTTGGGCACCGCAAGATCGAAAGCACCGTTCGATACCTTGGCATCGAGGTGGATGATGCCCTAGCCCTTGCCGAGCAGGTCGACGTCTGACATTGGGGGCAGAGCGGACACGCTCTGCCCGCCTCGTCAGGGCAGGTTTTGACCCAAAGCGACAAAATCTTCTATGCGGCCTGCCAACCGCATGGAACCAAAATCGGACTCGCCGGTTGGAGCGGAAGCTTCCGCAGTGTCGTGAATAAATTCTGTCGGTTTCTATCGAGCTGCTGACACCTGCTTGAGGCCGAATGTCCCACGACGAAAATCTCGCGCGCCATGCTGCGCTCTCACCTTTTGCGGTCGCCGGCCGGCTTGCCGTCATCGGCGGGGTCTTGTTCATCTCGGCGCTAGCGTTCGCTTATGCGGGCGGGTGGCTCACCCCGGACCGCCTGACCCCGACGCGGATGGTTGCAGCTTTGAGCGACCGGGGCGGAAATCCTCTCGGTCATCGTCGCAACCATTCCAAGGGCATCTGCTTCACCGGGGTGTTCGATGCCAACGGGGCGGCTTCACAATATTCAGTCGCGCCCATGTTGGTCGCGGGCCGTTATCCCGTTATCGGCCGGTTCGCCATAGCGGTGGGCAACCCGGATGCGGCCGATATTATGGGACGCGTAAAAAGCATGGCCGTCCGCATCGTGTCGCCCGACGGCCAAGAGTGGCGGAGCGGGATGAATAATTCTCCGGTTTTCGTCGTCTCCAATCCGCGCGATTTCTACGAACTGACGCTCGCTCAGGATATCGACCCGGCGACCGGCAAGCCGGATCCAGGGGCCGTGAAGCGCTTCTTCGTGACCCATCCGGCCTCCGCGCCGTTTGCTGAATGGAGCCAAACCGCGCTCTGGACGGCCAGTTGGGCCGACCAAGCTTATAACAGTCTCGACGCTTTCCGCTTTATCGGCGCCGGCGGCGCTAGCCATCTCGTGCGCTGGTCGATGGAGCCGACACTTTCACCCACGCCTGTCCCGCATGCCGCATTGGCCTCCATGGGAACTGATTTTCTCGAGCATGACCTGGTCAGCCGTCTCGCCAACGGCACCTTGACATGGCGTCTCGTGGTGACGTTCGCGGAGCCGGGAGATCCTTCAAATGACGCGACGAAAGCTTGGCCGTCGGACAGAAAGCGAGTGGATGTCGGAACACTGAGCGTGCAGAAAGCCGAAGCCGAAGCTGACGGTCCATGCCGCGATTTCAACTACGATCCAACGATCCTGCCGACCGGCATCGCTGTTTCGGATGATCCGCTGCTCGCTGCACGGTCTGCTGCCTATGCGAGATCATTCGATCTCCGGACAGCGGAGGTCGCAGACTATCCTTACACTCCTCCCCCGGCAGCGGATCGGCCATGAGAGTCGAGCGCGACCGCTTCTCAGGCTTACAACGGGTCTTGCACTGGCTGATGGCGATCATGGTGCTCGCCATGCTGTTCATCGGTGTGTCGATGGTATCGACGCTCAAGCCTCACTTCCTGACGTTGATCTCGATCCACAAGCCGCTCGGGATTTCGATCCTCGTCTTGGCTGTGCTTCGCCTCGGCGTGCGCATGGCGCTTGGCGCACCTCCATTGCCTGCCGATCTGCCGCGGACTCAGGCGATGGCCGCAAAGCTCTCGCGTGTTGTGCTCTATGCGCTCTTGATCGCGATGCCCCTGATCGGCTGGGGGATGCTATCCGCCGGCGGCTATCCCATCGTGCTCTATGGTTCTTTCCATCTGCCTGAGTATTCACCGCATAACGACGAGTTGCACTCGATCTTGCGAACGACGCACACAGTGCTCGCCTACGTGTTTTTCGCCACCATCTTGCTACACGTCGCAGCAGCGCTGTTCCATGCCTTGATCCGTCGCGACGGTGTATTTCGAGCTATGGCGGGAATCGGGCCTCGGAGACAGTAACACTTGGGCGCCGAACCTAGCGAACCGGATTTCGGCAATGTGGTGGACGGGGTTTCTGATGGAATTCCTGTGAATCATGTTGTGATGTTCACCTCAAGAGCAAAGACGTGTGGGACCCGCGTCACATCCCTGGCGGTACTATTGCTCCTATCGCATATTTTCGCAGTAGTTGCCGTACCGGCCACCGAGCAAGACATCGGCGTCGGTACACCGCCTGCGCTGGCGCCGGAACAGGCACCGCCCTTGCCCGGGTCGGGACCGCTAGCCGAGCCGCGTTCATCAAATCAAGTCGGCTTTCCCACTGTCTTGACCCAGTACGTCACCTCACCGACCACGCTCACGCCTGCCAGAGCCGCGTTGGGTAAGAGGCTATTCTTCGAGTCTCGGCTCTCAGGGGACGGCACGGTCGCCTGCGCCACATGCCACGATCCGGCGCGGGCCTTCACTGACGGAAGGCCCGTGTCAGTCGGCATCCATGGCCGCGTCGGCCAACGCAACGCCCCAACCGTTCTGAATGCCCTCTATAACAAACACCAGTTTTGGGACGGCCGGGTCGCCACGCTCGAGCAGCAGGCGGCGCTGCCGATCACGGATCCCTTCGAAATGGGTTCGGCAAGCGTCGGTGATGCTGTGTCAAGGATCGCGGCCGACAAAGACTACCGGACCGAATTCTTGCAGGCCTTCAGCCGGGCCGTGAACGAGCAGGATATGCTCAGCGCCATTGCGGCGTACGAGCGGACGCTGGCCTCCTTTGATTCTCCCTTCGATCATTTCATCGCGGGAGAGGCGAACGCCATCAGTGACGCGGCCAAGCGCGGTTGGGAATTGTTCAATACCAAGGCTCGTTGCAATCTCTGCCATGCTTTGACCGACAATCACCAGGATGCAACTCTATTTATGGACAATGATTTTCACAACATTGGCGTCGGAATCCTCCGGCATCACGTAGTCCCTTTGGCGCAGCGGGCCGAGCGCGAGCTGGCGCAAGGAGATCTTCCTGCGATCGACATCGCCGCGATCACCAGCGATTTGTCGGTGCTCGGACGCTTCCTCGTGACGCACAAGCAGGAGGATATCGCGTCGTTCAAGACGCCGGACCTGCGAAATGTCCTCGTGACCGGGCCTTACTTCCACGACGGGTCGATGCAAACACTTTGGGATGTCATGGATCATTACAACAAGGGCGATGGAATCACTGACCCCTGGCTCGACAAGGACATGCAGCCGTTGGCGCTGACGGAGCCGGAGATCGACGACGTGGTGGCGTTTCTTGTCTCGCTGACGAGCCCGCAATACAAGGTAATCGGTGACCAGGAGTATGCACGGCAACTCGCTCAATCCAAAGTGGGCCGCCCACAGCGGGATACGGCGCGGGCTTCCGGCCCGAAGCCGAAGCAGCCACCGGTCCCTCCGCTCTAATGGTTATTGGCCTACATTGCCGTCACTCTTGCAATCGGAGCTAGCCACGTCGCATGAGTCCGCTCACGGCAGACACACTCCAGACCCCGCACCCACGGCTAAGTAGTGGCAGGTGCGGGCTCTGGATGACGCGGAAGACTTGGGGCTGAAAGGGACTCCCTCCGCGCCATTTCCGCGACGAAACGCGGCGGCGACGGACGACGATCCTTCGCGACCATGACGCGCAACGCTCTCGCACTGCCTTCGAGCAAATCGGCGAGTACGCTAGGATCGACCGCGTGATGATGCGCTTTCTCGACCATGCGATCGAGATCGCTCTTGAATTGGGCGACGGGACCAGAGGTGGGCTGATACGCGCTTTTTGCCAAAGCTCTATATGCCGATGATGTTTCTCAGCCGCGCCCCAGCAGACGGTTCCGCCGTGCAGATCAATACCATCCGCAGCCTTTCCGCACGGCGCTGACAATGTTCGGGACTAAGCATTTGTCCCTCGAACAAACCTTGTTTCCTGCGTGTGAGGAAGGCGCGTCATTGTCGCTGCGGCAGTTCGTAGCGAGCGATCGACGGCTGCGTGAAGTTGCCATAATCGCGGAGCGGAAATTCCAATCTAGGACGCGGGAGGTCGGAGGGTCGCTCAAATGTTTCGGGACTCGTTCTGCACTCGCGGGCATTGTTTGCGGAGTGCTTGTGACGGTGGTCTAGGTCGATCCCCAAGTGCGAGCAATTGTTGAACCGGCTGCCCGCTCAGACGCCCAAGCGTAACGGCGGTCATTTATGCGTCGCTATGACCTCGATTGCGCAGCTGATTTGCGCGTTATGGGAATTGCTTATCGGGCCAGAATCGTGGTGGCAACCCAGCGTTGCCTTGCTACCGGCCAACTGAGACGGTGTTGCCAGCCAAATGTTTGCACCCTGGGTCACCACAGCACCAAGTAGCTCGAGTACGCCCTCAGCTAGGCCGACCCCTGGGAAGATCACGACCAGCGTCGACATTTACGCCGTCCCATTTTTGGGCGACGTCGAGCCAAGCGGCCGCCATTTGTAGAAAGATCGCGCGCTCGCTTTCGGTCTTCGCGCTTTCCGCCCAGCCGAAATGCTCGTCCGCGTTCTTGTAGAATTCTTCGGCCGATAACACGTCGATTGCTCCAAAAAAGCGTCGCCGACCGCCCGCCCAGCGGCGCGCTCGTTTCGAAGATTTGGGAAGACGCAACACGCAGGCTGCGCCATGCGAAACCCTATCCTGCGACTGTAACGATCGCGCGACAGGATGGTTTCGAGGCGGTCCGCCAAAGGCCGCCCTTTCCTCGCCATCTTCGGCATGGAACAATGTTCGCCTGTCCAGGGGGACGGGACGGCGGAGTGCGGGGCGGGCGCCGAGGGATGGCGGACACGCCCCGCGCTCGCGCTGTATTTTCAGAGTTGGGGGCGTTCCATGTCAGTAGCGATTGAGGGTTTTGCTGGCCCGTCGAGGCGAAAGGTAGCGATCCGACGCGACGAAGAAGATTACGTTATTGTACTGCAACCGGAAGATCTGGTGCTCTTCCGCAATCCAAGCGCAACTGCACTTCGCAAGGCCTGTAATTTTCTTCGCTGGGAGGTTGTCAGCGATACCGTTCCGGAAGCGAATGACCCGGCGTCTTGGTAACATCGCAGCAGCGAAACAGCGTTCGGGTGGCGCTCGCTTCTAAACGTCGCCAATGTCCTTGTTCGCCTAGGCAAAGCGGCCCCGGCGGGTTGCGTCCGCCGGCCGCGGAGCCGGGTTCCGGCTGGGCCTGCGGCGAAGTTGGCAACGGATCGGTTCAAGGGTTCTGATGGGATTGCCCGCCGGCAGCCAGCCCCATTTCATGCGCCAATCGCGCGAGCTCGACCGCGCGGTTTGCCGGCAAAGGGTAGGCTGAGAACGGATTGTCTCGCCGCGGTCCGACTATCCGTCTCCCGATCGCGAGCATCGTTCGCCCCATGGCGCTGTTCGCCATATCTTCGGAACCCGCGTCGTCCACGAGCGCAATTCTGCCCAGCAAGCCGGCGACAACGTCGGGTCGGCCAGTGAGGCGGGCGCCGTATTCGTCGGCAGCATATTCGTCGGCACGGGCGATCGCCAATTGCAATAGAACGGCAGCGGGTGGGATGGCGAACATCAGCAGCAGCGAGACGCCAATTCCGAGGCCGAAAAATATACCGAACGGCGGTAGCAACGAGACGGCGGCTCCGAGCACCGCAGCCGTCGTCTTGATCACGGCGGAGCGACGGAGTACATGGCCCAACTCGTGAGCAAGTACCCCAGCGAGCTCGTCGCGTGAGAGCGCATGCAGAAGTCCCGTGGTAACGCAGATCGCGGCATGCCGCCGGCCGCGGCCAGCGGCGAGCGCGTTGGCTTTCGTCGGGCTCTCGATGACATAGAGGTTCGGCACCGGTATTCCCGCGCGCCGCGCTAAATCGCGCAGGGTGGCAACCAGCTCCGGCGCCTCATGCTCTTGGACTCTGCGACCACCGCGCCTCTGTGGCGCGAACTTGTCGTCGTTCCAGAGGTAAAGGAGCTTGGTCGCCGCCGTGCTGACAAGGCCGAAGACGAGGCCGAGCACAGCACCTAGCAGATAGCCTGCCGCAAGTAACAAAACCATCGTCATAATCGCGATAGCGACGGTTTTCATGGGCCTCTGCCGGTGCCCGACGGCCGAATAGCAAATCAGCCGGTTCCCAGCGCCGATTAATCGGGCATCACCGGGTAGTATCTTCTATATGGCGAACTGTGCCAATAAGTGCCGCGTAGCGCGACATGTTGTGTCAAACAGTGCCGGGGCTCTTGATCTCAGCCTGTGTCCGTTATGATTTCCTTTCGTAGTTGCGCCGCTTGATTCCGCTGCACTCGACGTAGGTGTCAGCGTGACTGTAAGGAGTGTCCGATGGCTGAACCGGCGAAACCACGAGCCATAGGCTTGAACCATATCGCGCTAGAGGTGGGTGATATCGAGGAAGCGCTAGCCTTTTATGGTCAGCTCTTTGAATTCAAGCTGCGCGGCAAAAATGACAGGATGGCATTCATCGATCTTGGTGATCAGTTCATCGCCCTTCAGAAGGGCCGTAAACAACTTGCCGACGATGGTCGTCACTTCGGTCTCGTTGTTGACGATAAGGAAGCTGCTCGACGCGCGCTGCATGAGGCCGGCGTCGCACAGCTCGATGGACCTTTCCTCGACTTCCGCGATCCCTGGGGCAACCGCATTGAGATCGTTGATTATGAGAATATTCAATTCACCAAAGCGCCCAATGTCCTACGCGGCATGGGGCTCGATCATCTGACTAAGAACGAGAGCGCCAAGCAACAATTGACCGACAAGGGCATGGGCGGGATTGATCCGTTTCGCGCCGACCAACGTAAAGACCAGAGCGCTAACCACTGATCGATGCCCGCAAGACCTGTAAGACGCATGGATCAGGCGCTGGGTCTTTCGGCAACGTCCGCTCGATGTCCGCTTTGCCTCCAACAGCGACCAAACGGCAGACATCGAGTGATGTCGCCGATGGGCCATCTTCTGCCTCACGCAACGCAGCAAACTCCATCGCTATTCGATCACCTTGTCGGCGCGCACCAGAAACAACTCTGGGATCGTCAGGCCGAGAGCTTTGGCGCTCGTAAGATTGATGACGAGTTCGAAGTTAGTAGGTTGCTCGACTGGGAGGTCTTCCGGCTTGGCGCCGCGGAGGACCTTGACAAGCAGACGCGCCAACTGCCGGTAGATCAGGTGAAGACGCGCGCCGTATCCGATCAGACCTCCCTCTTCCGCCATTTCGGGCCATTCATAAATCGCGGGTAGGCCCAGAGCTGCAGCCCGCTCAATGACGATACGGCGATTGAAGGAGAACAGCGGCGCAGTCAGCACGTTCAACGCAGCGGCCCCCGATGCCTTAGCCTTGTCCATCACTGGCGCGATCTCTTCGGGCGCCCCGGCTGTAAAGGTCACGAGTTCGATGCCGCGCGCACGGGCGGCGTTATCGAGCGCCTTCAGCTCCGCCGGTGGCGCTACCCTTGGGTCCGCCAGGACCGCGATCCGCCGCGCACTGGGCACGGCCTGCATGAGGATTTCTAGCCGCTTGCCATTGAGTTCGGAGCCTAGAATGCTGACGCCCGTGATATTGCCACCGGGGCGGGCTAGTGAGCGAACCAAACCCGCGGCGACCAAATCGGTGGAGAGGGCCACGATAGGAACCGGGCGGGCCAATTCCATGGCGCGCGTAGCCGCGTCACTGACGCAAAAGACAGCGTCGGGGGCAGCCTTGGCCAATGTCGCCGCAACTCCCGCAAACTGATCATCGTGAAGATCAAAGCCACCAGCCACGACGTTTAGGTTTTGCCCCTCAACGAAACCGAGCGCCTTGAGCTCGTCAAAAAAACGCGACCATCCGTGGTGCCTGACGAGCAGCGCCGGTCAATATGCCAAGCCTGTAGATGCGTCCGGGCTCCTGCGCGCGCGCGACGGGCACCCGAAACAACGGCAGCGCCGCCGCACTCCCGATAAGGGCGATGAATTCCCTCCGCCTCATTAGGCTCCCCACGGCCGATAGTGATTAAGTCAGCATACCATGTCCCGGCGTCGTCATTGAAGCGTGCGGCGCAGCGCAAACGGGACCCCTTATGTCGATGAGGGTCAAAACCCGACTTCGCCCCAAGGCCGCGCGACTTCCGCTTTACCTCCAACATCAGACATTGACGTCGAAATCGCGGTGGCGCGGTTCGAGTGACAAGGTGGCAGATTACGACGCGCGAAAGCGCACCGCGGCGCGAGGGAGACAAGAAAAAAGCCCGGACGAAGTCCCGGGCTTTCGTCATTTCACTTGAGGGCGGATTAGTAGTCCATGCCGCCCATACCGCCCATGCCACCGCCAGGCATCGCCGGGGCCCCACTGTCCTTCTTCGGCCTTTCGGCCACCATGGCTTCGGTGGTGACCAGAAGCCCGGCGATCGATGCCGCGTTTTGAAGGGCGGCTCGAACAACTTTGGTCGGGTCAATGATGCCCTTGGTGACGAGGTTCACGTATTCGCCGTTTTGGGCGTCGAAGCCGAAAGCATATTGATCCTTTTCCAGGATCTTGCCGACGATGACGGAGCCGTCCTCGCCTGCGTTAATTGCGATCTGGCGAGCCGGCCAGGAGAGGGCCTTGCGCACGATGTCGACGCCGGTCTTCTGGTCGTCGTTCTGCGTGCGCACGCGCTTTAACGCTTCGGCGGCGCGGAGCAAGGCGACGCCACCGCCTGGCAGGATACCTTCTTCGACAGCCGCGCGGGTCGCGTGCATCGCGTCATCGACGCGATCCTTGCGCTCCTTCACCTCGACTTCGGTCGCGCCACCGACGCGGATCACCGCGACGCCGCCCGCGAGCTTAGCGAGACGTTCCTGAAGCTTCTCCTTGTCGTAGTCGGAAGTGGTCTCTTCGATCTCCGCCTTGATCTGGGCGATTCGTGCCTGAATGTCGGGCTTCTTGCCGGCACCGTTGACGATGGTGGTGTTCTCCTTGTCGATCGTCACCTTCTTGGCACGGCCAAGCATATCAATAGTGACTTTATCGAGCTTGATGCCGAGATCTTCCGAGATCGCCTGGCCCCCTGTGAGGATTGCGATGTCCTGCAGCATAGCCTTGCGGCGATCGCCGAAGCCGGGAGCTTTCACGGCAGCGACCTTGAGCCCGCCGCGTAGCTTGTTCACCACTAGTGTGGCCAACGCCTCACCTTCGACGTCCTCTGCGATGATGACGAGAGGCTTCGAGGTCTGCACCACGGCTTCCAGCAGTGGAAGCAATTCCTGCAGGCCGGAAAGCTTCTTCTCGTAGATCAGGATGTAAGGGTCTTCCATCTCAACGCGCATCTTTTCGGCGTTGGTGACGAAGTACGGAGAGATGTAACCGCGATCGAATTGCATACCTTCGACAACTTCGAGTTCGGTCTCCAAGGATTTCGCTTCTTCGACCGTGATCACGCCCTCGTTGCCGACTTTCTTCATCGCGTCGGCGAGAAACTTGCCGATCTCCACATCGCCATTGGCGGAAATCGTGCCAACCTGAGCGATCTCTTCGTTTGAGGTGACGTTCTTCGAGTTTTTCTTCAGATCCTCAACCACCGCTTCGACCGCAAGGTCGATGCCGCGTTTGAGATCCATCGGGTTCATGCCCGCGGCCACGGCCTTCGAGCCCTCCTTGACGATCGCTTGCGCCAGAACTGTTGCCGTTGTGGTGCCGTCACCGGCGAAGTCGGACGACTTTGACGCGACCTCGCGCACCATCTGCGCACCCATATTCTCGAACTTGTCTTCGAGTTCGATCTCTTTGGCGACTGTTACGCCATCCTTGGTCACGCGCGGTGCGCCGTACGACTTGTCTAGTACGACGTTGCGCCCTTTGGGGCCGAGCGTCACGCGAACCGCATTGGCGAGAATATCGATGCCGTGCAACATCCTGTCGCGCGCCTCAACGCCGAATTTTACGTCTTTAGCAGCCATTTTTATTCTCCGTTATGTTTGATGCGACAGCGCTTAGGCAGCCTTCTTGCGGGCAACGGTCTGTTCGATCACGCCCATGATGTCGCTCTCTTTCATGATCAGATATTCGACCCCGTCGAGTTTGACCTCCGTGCCCGACCATTTGCCGAACAGCACGCGGTCGCCGACCTTGAGATCGATCGGAATGATTTTCCCAGCCTCGTCGCGACCTCCTGGGCCGACGGCGATCACCTCTCCCTCAGAAGGCTTCTCTTTGGCGGTATCCGGAATGATGATTCCCCCTGCGGTCTTATCTTCGGCGTCGATGCGCGTAACTACGACGCGGTCGTGAAGCGGCCGAAACTTCATATCAATCTCCCTAAGAGGCTGTTCGTGTTGAGTTTTCTGACGAAGAAGAGGTCCGCCGCGGTCGCCAACACGAATGCGGTCCGGTCTTCTTTAACTGGCGTGCCTTTAGCACTCGTCAAGCGCGACTGCCAAGTCGTCGCCAACAACTCCGCCGCAATGCTGCTAACGCCTTGAATCTAGGAGCAATATTTATTTTCCAATATTGCCTTAGCCGAGGCACGATGAAAAACTTGGACCATCAAGGACCCGGAGATTCGCGTGACCACGCGAGATTTTCAGAAGCAGGTCGAGGGGTACGGCCTAACCACGGCGAACGTCCTGTACCGGCGCCCTGACCATCCCTGGCTGTTGCAAAGCTACGTCTGGCAGAACTACGACCTCTACCCAGATTTCCCTGAACTGCAGGGTTTTTTGGAGTTTTGGCAGAAATCTCTCGAAGGTATTCTGCATTCGGTCACGGTTGCGCATTCCCACGTTATCGAACCGATCGAGATCAAAACAGTGGACGGCGTTTTCAGGCTTCATTGATCAGCGACCGGATTGATCAGCGACGGCTTAACACTCACTACAGATCGGGTTCGTGGGCTTCTTCGAGGCTCCGATCGAGCGAAACGCTTTAGCAATTTGGCGTCAAGTCAGCTTTAGATTCGCTGAGATACAGCAATACCAATTACCGCCTCTTCTTTTTCTTTTTCGCGTAAATCGCGTTCCAGTTATCCCTATATGCTTTCGAAACCGGCTTTTGGCCCTCGCCCCTACTATAACCTGAGGGTGAGCTGGCAGCTTTCTCACCGCTCTCAGCCTTCGATCGATCCGCATCTAGCGTGGTCTTGTCCTTCGGCTGGCCCTCGTCTTTTTTCGCAGCGACCTCTTTTTTTTCGGCGGCGCCACTTTTGGGCGCGGGACTAGTTTTCTTATCGTCTCTGGCCATGGTTTTTCCCAATGCTGTTTAGTCTGATCAGATAAACAGCTTCTAATTTATATATGCACGATGTCTTCTCCGCGGCGAGCGCCGTTTCCGATGGGCTTGCCGCACAGTAACACGCTGCTGGACGCCCGAGCAGCTGTCTGATAGCGTGCGCTAATACGAGGGGGCCGATGTCTTTTAAGTTTTTTGTTGGCCAGGCAGTTGAGTACACGCCCGTCGGCGAGAAGGCCGCCGGTCTTTATAAAGTCGTGAGACAGATGCCGGAGGAAGGGCAGGCGTTCGACTTGAGATACCGCATCAAAAGTGAAGCCGAAGCCTACGAGCGCAATGTCCTCGAATGCCAGCTGAGCTCTAATGTTCGTGGTGAAAGCGAATATGCCACGACCAAGCCTCGTCTATCGCATGGCTCCCACCGAACGTAGGCATTAAAACATCGGTCTCACAAAGCGACCGCTGATCGTCTGGTTTTCCCTGACCCGTTCAATTGGCGACGTGTTGCGGACCGCAATCCCCGCTTCGAAGACGACGACGGGCAAACGAGGACAACGCGCTATGGCGTTGTGAGCGCGGAACTCGTGACACTATCGTGGAAGCACAATGGAGGAGTTGAAATGGCTCGCGGCACGGTGAAGTGGTTCAATCCGACCAAGGGATACGGATTCATTCAGCCCTCGGGCGGCGGTGGCGGCAAGGATGTCTTCGTCCACATTTCAGCTGTTGAGCGGGCCGGCCTCGGCTCACTGAACGAGGGACAAGCCGTCGAGTTTGAGATCGAGAGCAATCGCGGAAAGGAATCGGCGGTCAACCTCAAGATCAAATGATTGTTTTGATGTCGGAACCGGCCGAGTTCACCTCGGCCTCATGTCGATCCGGTGGCGCGTGCTGTTCGTACTCGACGGAATGGCCGCGGAAAGCGAGCTTAGCCTTAGTTAAATTCCCCGTAAATCCGTGGATGACGAGCGAAGTCGGATGCGATGCAATGGCAATCGCTGTGCCGCTCTCGTAGGAGACGTCGGCATTTCGACGGCGTGCGCGATTTACGCCGTGAGACCCGATGTTTGCAAAGCGTGTTCGCCTGGAGATGGCGCCTGCCGAATGGCAAGGGCGCGCTTTAATCTTTAGTGTACTTGCAGAAGGCACGATCACCACGGGTCATGCCCGTGAGCGCGTCTAACACTTTCACCGTGCCGCAATGATGTGCATCGGCGATGGCACCGTTGCACCTACCGGCAAGCGCGGGCGCACAACTATTTTACCTTATCAGTGTTAGCGGGCGAAACCGCGTTGGGACGGACGGGTTTCACGCGATAGTGTGCAACGGTGTTTTACCGTTCCACTCCCTTAGTCCGCTTTGGGGACTATTTTGACCTTGGGAAACGAGACTGGCACCGAGCACCTCCCAAACCGACGCGATAGACCAAACCGGACTGGCGACCGCGAGCGAACATTCGTGCCGGCCTAAACATCATGAAGACGACGAACTCTTGGAAGTGCCGGTGCCGCATCGGGCATGGCCGATAGACTTTGGATTACGTGCCGGCACCAGGATTTGGTGAGAAATATTGTGCCTTGTCCGGCACCCTCTCCCACTCTTTGGCATCGGCTGGGGGTTCCTTCTTAAGGGTGATATTAGGCCACAGCCTCGCGTATTCGGCATTGAGGCTCAGCCACTTCTCAGCCTCTGGCTCGGTGTCCGGCTTGATCGCGTCTACGGGGCATTCTGGCTCGCAAACCCCGCAATCGATACATTCGTCCGGATGAATGACCAGCATGTTCTCACCCTCGTAGAAGCAATCCACGGGGCAAACTTCCACACAATCCATCAACTTACATTTGATGCAACTCTCATTGACTATGTAGGTCATAGAACGTCCCTTCTAGACGGACCGGCCGTCTCAGCGGCGGCCTACGCGGCCGGTCACACTGCGCCAGGTGGTCTGCGAGCCGAACTAGGGCCTCTCGCTACTAAGTCGGCGCATAGGGTGACGGGTGTCGCCTCGTTTGTTTTGCTGGCGGACATAAGCGATCAGCGCCTCCGGACGCTGCATCTTAACCTTGAGGGCGGCGATCAGCGCGTCTTCCGCGTCAACGACAACGTGACCTGTTTTCCCCTGAATTTTAAAGCCAACCGCAAACTGCACCTGTGTGCTCTCCCGCTTTCAGCAAAAGATAGCACAATTCAATTGCAGGTGTGAGGTTTGCTAGGCTCCTCAACCGCTGTCGCCACCTTCGTTCTAAACCTTGGGAGTTTGGCTCGGGCTTTAGTTACTAAGGCGTGGCGTGAGAAAGTGTACCCGTTTTACCGTTCCTGCTTTTGGGCCGCACTTGCCGAGCGGAACAAGCATCTCAGGAGTTCACCGTTTTAGGTCCGCAAACACTTCTTCCAGCACGTCCGCTCCTCCCCCCGAAGCAGACATTTGGCGACGTGGTTTGCAAGTCCCATTTGGGCCAGAAAGCGACCTGAGCAGATGCAGCAAGACGTTGATAGTCGGCTTCCTCCCCGGATTTCGAAATCCGGGTTGCTTGCCGCTTGCTCTGCCGGTTACGCCGCCTTGTTCGCCGCGGCGACATTGGCGCCGACCACGCGCGCTTTGAATTCGTCAACGGTCATAACGTCGGCTGTCGAGAACGCGAGTATAGTCAATGTGGCCCGATGGACATCGGCCGCCGACAGTGCGCCCTGACCGACGTCCGGATAATCGAATGTTCCCGTCGCATCCGAAAGGAACGCGACTTGATAATTGCGGAACATGGCGTCGCGTGCCGTTGCGTGACAGCAGTTTTCCGTCGTCGTGCCGGATATGATTACGGTTTTGACGCCCCATTCCCGCAATATCAAATCAAGGTCGGTCGCGAAGAACGCGCTATAGCGGTGTTTTTTGATAACGTGCTCGCCCGGCGCCGGCGTCAGGTCTTTGTAGATCTCGGCCCCCGGCGATCCATCGACCAACACCGAGCGATCCGCGACCACCGAATAAAGATCGTCGTATAGTCCCATATCGGAGCCGTCGCGGCGATGGACATGTGCCGTGTAGACAACGCGGATGCCCTTCTCCCGACAAAATCTGAGTGTCGCGGCGAGTTTTGGCACCATGGCGTGCGCTTGCGCCGACTGCAGCTTCGCGCCTTCGGCGACAAAGTCGTTCTGCATGTCGACGACGATCATGACTGTCGTCCTTGGGTCGATGTTGTCTATGCGGTGGGGCATCGCAAACCTTCCTTTTGATGGCGCCTCATTCGGAGTTCGCATCGCGTGAGCGCGGCGTCAAGCCGATCCGCGAAGGCCATGTCTTTTTGCGCGAATAGGAGATGAAGATTTTAGCTTCGGGTTGATGGTCCGGCGCTTACGGCATCCGCTGCCATGGCGGTCCCTCTGGCTCACACGTCTCCAATCCGATTAAGCCGAAATCGCCGTCACTCGGCAAGCGTTTAACGCATTTGGATCATCGGTGTGCAATGCAAAAGCCTTGGAGACCCCCATGTCAGTGAAGGGGTCGATAGTGTTGATAAAGTCCGCAACAGGTTGGGGATGACCGCCGTTTGATGATTTGCGGGTACTCAGATTAACGAAGAGGCTGACCGGTTCGGCAGTACGCAGCTAGACATGGTAGGCGAGAGTCTTGAGGTTCTGAACGATGGCGGCGAGATGGAACTCGTCGCGTGCGCCGGAAAGTCCTCGTAGGCGCATGCGCTCGAAGCGGTGATGAGTTTTCAGGTGCGCAAAGCGCATCTCGATTTTCTTGCGCTGATTGCTCGATCGATCAAATTCAGGGGTACCCGTAAGGGAGCGGGCATAATCGCGGGCTTCTTCGTTGATGTCGCGTGCGATCTTCCTGAATGGTGCGCGGGTGCATCGTTTCTTGAGTTTGCAAACGCGGCAGTCCCTTGGGTGGGACAAATAATTCTTAGCTCGGCCATCGTGGATGGTTCCCGAGGTCCTCAACGGTCGACCGTTCGGACAGATATAGATGTCGCGCGCAGCGTCGTAGGCAAAGTCAAGACGGGGGAACATGCCGTCAGTCCGTTCGTATCCTTCCTTCACCGGAATATGCGGGGTGATGTCCTTATCCAGCAGCCAAGCTAGCAGCTTGCCTGTCCCATACGCGGTATCGGCCGCGAGCCGTTCGGGCCTTAGGCCGAAGGTCGTTTCGGTTCGATCGATCATCGTCCTGCTTGTCGCAACCTCGTCATAGGTACGCGCTGGCGTCGCCTCGACATCGACGATGACGGCGTGCTCGACATCGATCATGTAGTTGAGCCCATAGCCAAACTGAACCCGCTTGTTCGCCTTCGCGGTCCAGGCAGAGCATGGGTCACTCGGAGAGATCGCCTTCGGCAGCTTACGATTGGCTTCCGGATCTTCGTCTTCGAGACCGCCAAGGAACTCCGCGGCAGCCCGCGTCTGCCGCTCCGGCAGGCTGGCGTTGGCCTCCATGACGCTGGCATCAATGGCGAAGCCCTCGCCTCTAACTAGACCAGCATCCATGCAGGCCCGGACCACCGCTTCAAAGACTTGGCGCAGCAAGTCGCTATTGCGGAAACGGCCGTGGCGGTTAACCGAGAATGTCGAGTGATCAGGCACTTTGTCGTCAAGATTGAGCCGACAGAACCAGCGATAAGCCATATGCATCTCGACTTCCTCGCACAGCCGCCGCTCAAAGCGGATGCCGTAGCAGTAGCCGATGATCAACATCCGGATCATAAGCTCAGGATCAATCGAAGGCCGGCCAATGTCGCTATAGAAAGGTGCCAGCTTCTGCCGAAGCTCACCCAATATCTGCGTCACGATCGGATTAATCCGACGCAAAAGATGGCCGGCTGGGATGCGCCTTTCCAGGTTAAACAGGTAAAACAACCGGCTCTGATCGCCAGTCTGTCGACCCATCATGACAATCCTCCGCCGCCGGATGCCTCCAGCACACGGAATCACTGTTCGCCGAAAATCACGAGCCCTTTTTCAACAGTATCGACCCATCTGCGACATGACGGCGGAGCGGCCCGCAGGCCGAAAATTGCCCTAGCAGGCTGTTGAAGAAGTAGGTCGCGGTTTGGCTGATTGAGTGATTCACTTTCTCCGAAACGATTCGGAGGTTAGGTGATGCGGGGTGGGGATAAGCGGACTGGCGAGCTTTTCAGCTACGTCGATCTTGAGAAGCGGGTTCGGTCGGATCATCCGCTGAGAGCGATCAGAGGGCTTGTGAACGAGGCGCTGGTCGCGCTGGAGCACGAATTCTTTGCGCTTTATGCGCCGATCGGGCGGCCGTCGATACCGCCGGAGAAGCTGCTGCGAGCGATGCTGTTGCAGGCGCTTTATTCAATCCGGTCGGAACGGCAGCTAATGGAGCGGCTGGAGTATGATTTGCTATTCCGCTGGTTCGTCGAGAATCGGGGTCGATGCTGCCGTGTGGGACCATTCGGTGTTCTCAAAGAACCGCGACCGGCTGCTCGAAGGGAATATCGCCGCGAGGTTCCTGGCGGCGGTTCTGGATCAGCCGCGGGTGAAGAAGCTGCTTTCCACCGACCACTTCACGGTCGACGGGACGCTGATCGAAGCGTGGGCTTCGTTGAAGAGCTTTAAGCCACGGGACGGATCGGACGAGCCTCCGGCCAGTGGCGGGCGCAATACCGAAGCCGATTTCCATGGCAAGAAGCGGTCGAACGAGACGCATACCTCGACGACGGATCCCGATGCACGGCTCTACCGCAAGGGGCCGGGCAAGGAAGCCAAGCTCTGCTTCATCGGCCATGGCTTGATGGAGAACCGCCATGGCCTTCTGGTTGATGCTTGCCTGACGCCGGCTGACGGCCATGCCGAGCGGGTAGCGGCGCTCGCCATGATCGAACCGCGCGCCGACCGGCCGCGCGCGATCACGCTCGGTGCCGACAAGGCCTACGACGCGGAAGACTTCGTCAATGAGCTGCGCTCGATGACAGTGACACCGCATGTGGCGCAGAACACCAGCGGCCGAAGTTCGGCGATCGACGCACGCACGACGCGGCACGGCGGCTATGCCGTCAGTCAGCGCGTCCGCAAGCGCATTGAAGAGGCGTTCGGCTGGATCAAGACGGTGGCCAGGCAGGAGAAGACGAAGTTCCGTGGTCGCGGTCGCGTCGGGTGGGCCTTCACCTTCGCTGCCGCCGCCTACAATCTGGTTCGATTGCCGAAGCTCATCGCGCAAAAGAGTTGATGGCAAAGCTTCCCGCACTACAGGCCGCCTCGTCGGACACTTCCACATAGATAATGCGCGATGATTCAGGCTTCGTATGCGATCGTGCCTGACTTCTTCAACAGCCTGCTAGTGTTCTGAACCAAAGGTTCGTTTAAGAATTTGCGTGGACAGTGAGTGTTCTTTGGCAAAATCTGGCAATTGAGCTGAAGATTTGATCTGCGGATTTGGTCCAGAGGAATGGCCTCGGTGCGGCATTGTGGTCGGCGATGAAGGCGGCGACGGCCAGCTCCAATTCCTTGATGCTGCGATGAACGCCGCGGCGGATCTGGCGCTCGGTCAGAAGCGCGAACCAGCGCTCGACCTGATTGAGCCAGGAGGCGTAGGTGGGAGTGAAGTGGAGGTGATAGCGAGGCCTTTTGGCAAACCAGGCTTTGATGGCCGGCGCCTTGTGGGTGGCGTAATTGTCCATGACCAGATGGATATCGAGATCGGCCGGCACGGCAGCGTCGATGGCATCGAGGAAGCGGCGGAACTCGGTTGCGCGGTGGTGCCTGTAGCAGCGGCCGAACACCCGGCCGGTGGCAATATCGAGGGCGGCGAACAGCGCCGTCGTGCCATGGCGTTTGTAATCATGACTGCGCCGCTCGGCCTGGCCGGGTGAGAGCGGCAGGAGCGGCTGGGTCCGATCGAGCGCCTGCATCTGGCTTTTTTCATCGACGCACAGCACCAGGGCATGGTCTGGAGGGCTCATATAGAGACCGACGACGTCGCGCACCTTGTCGACGAACAGTGGATCGGTGGACAGTTTGAAGGTTTCCGTACGGTGCGGCTGCAGGCCGAAGGCGCGCCAGATGCGCTGGACGCTGGAGGTGGAAATCCCGCTCGATCGCGCCATCCCTCGCGAGCTCCAATGAGTAGTGCCCTGCGGCATCGTCTCCAGGGTTGCGACGATCACCGCCTCGACTTTGGCATCGTTGATCGAGCGCGGCACGCCCGGACGCGGCTCGTCATGGAGGCCGTCCAGCCGCTGCGCGACGAAACGGGCTCGCCATTTGCACACCGTTTGCGGCGTAACTCCGAGCTTCCTTGCAACCACCTGGTTGGGATCGCCCGCTGCGCAGGCGAGCACGATGCGGGCTCGCAACGCCAAAGCCTGGGCCGTCGTTCGCCGCCTGACCAAGCTCCGCAGCGTTTCCTCTTCAGCCTCGCTCAAAGTGAAAACCGACAAAGGACGACCCATGATCCAGCTCCTCACATAAGATCATGAATCTTATGCGAATCTCTGATTCAGAACACTAGGCGACCTCTGCCGCGCCGTTTCATCTCTAGTCTTTAGGCTGCCGAGTTAGGGCGTTGAACTCATAAACGAGCGGGGCCGTTTCCAGGTGGTGCTTTCGCTGGAATTACGCCTGAATGAGGTTTGGTGGCATGACGTTTGGTGGTACATTGCCAGTCGTTGCGACTAAGCAACCGTGGGGGCTTGGCATGCGGGCATGTCCCACTTTCATTGCGGCGATCTCACTATGGGTGGTCGGGATACCGGCTGCCGTCGCGGCGGAGCAGCCACAGCGCGTGCCTCAGGTGGGATTTCTCGAGGCCATGGCGCGCGCCGACTATGATCCGGCGAAGGACCCCATTAAGGACGCTCTGCTGGAAGGATTGCAGGCGCTTGGCTATGTCGAGGGAAAGAACATTCACATTGAATATCGCGTCCCACGAAAACCGGACGACACCGCCGAAATGGCTCGCGACCTCGTCGGACATAAGGTCGATGTCATCGCAACCTTCGGACCAGCCCCGATCGAAGCGGCCAGGCGAGCGACTGATAGTATCCCGATCGTCGTCATCGCTTGCGATCGGGCCGACAGGCTGGTGAAAAGTATCGCCAGGCCAGGGGGCAACATAACCGGAATGGCTTGTATCTCGTCGGACCTTGCAGCCAAACGATTGCAGCTCATGCAAGAGATCGTTCCGGGGCTGTCGCGAGTGGCCGTGCTTTTCAACGGGGGAGTTCCCGCAAAAGTGGAGGAGTTGCAGGAAATAAGGGCAGCGGCAAAGACATTGGAAATCGAGGTGCAGCCAGTGGAAATCCGCGATCCGTCAGGGATCAAAGCTGCTTTTGCCGCGATGAAGGCTGGTAGCCCCCAGGCACTCATTGCCTTGTCCGACCCTCTGACATTTTATCACGTCAAGGAGATCGCCGAGTTAGCTGCGGAGCAGCTTCTTCCGTCAACGTATGGGTTCAGAGAGTACTGCGACGCCGGCGGATTGCTGTGCTACGGCGCAAACTTTTCGAGCCAAGTTAAGCGTTACAGCTATTTTATCGACAAGATACTAAAAGGCGCAAAGCCCGGAGACATTCCGATTGAAGAGCCCACAAGCCACGAACTGATTGTCAATGCCCGGGTGGCAAAATCGCTCGGCCTAACCCTCCCGCCGTCCATCCTGATCAGCGCCGACATGCTGATCGAATAAGTCAACGCCCATTTCCGATCTCGGCATTTGTCAAATCAGTCACGGCAATGCGGAGGCTCCGACACCCGATCACGTATTGTCGCCGCGCGGAAATCTCACGACACGGCCCTCCGCTCATTTATCAGTTCATGCCCATCGAACGAACATGACGCGATCTGCCGTCATGTCGCAGTTTGGCCCGAAACTGACGTGCCGAACTGTCAAACGAATGTCTGATGTTGAGGGGTGAAGCCGACATCGAAAACTAGAGCCGTCATTTCCGCTGATGACTCATAAGGGATGTGAAGCGAAGCCCTCGCTAAAGGCCGAGGGGCGCAAGCGCGTTGCGTAGTGGTTCGCTCGATTGCCATCCCTGCCTCGGCGAACAAGAGTAGGCGCATCTTGGCCCATGTCGGCAACAACGCCGACGATCCGCTCGCCAGCTTCCATCTCAAGCGGCTTTTAAACGGTGAAAGCGGCACGCGCATCGTGATGGAATAGGGCGGAGCGCCGGCTATCGCGTTAGCGAATGTCTGCTTTGAGGGGCGAGACCGTCGGTAAGCTGCACTTTCTGCGCGGCTCTACCCACAATTCCACATCCGCCCGATGGGCGTCCAAGTCCAGCACGGGCCGAAACTGCCTCCGTTATAGCGTCCATGGAAAAACCCAGGATCGCCGAAATAATACCACCCGCCATTATACCAGTAGCTTGGCGCATAGCCTGAAGTGCCGCGGATTGATCCCTTCGAACCATAAACCGGAACGCTGTTGTTGGGCGGCTGATGATAGCCAGGAAGGAAGCCGTAGCCATGCCAGTGATAGATGTGCCGCTCGTGAGCGGGCGCGGCGAACGCAATGGCTGGCAGCAGCGACAAGAGCATTGCACTTGATGCCGAGAATGTGCGCGACATTGGTGCAACGTACACGGTCGGCTATTCAAATGCGACAGGTCGTCAGAAACTTCGGTCCCAGCCCAGTGCGCTGGGATCTGACCAGCCGAATGACTGCCTCGCTGCCGAGCTGCAGTCCTGTGCAATTTGTCGGTTCTTGGCCCAAAACCGACGTGCCCGTTGTGATGTCAAATGTCCGCTTTTGATGCTGTGGACGGCTCCTCCACCGGCACGGAAGTGCCAAAGATGGGGGCACCGATAAGGCTCCCACGATTCGGAGGAGCTACCCATGCAGACGGTCACGACAATCGGTCTCGACATCGCGAAGTCGGTCTTCCAGGTCCACGGCGTTGATGCTGCCGGCCAGGTGCTTATCCGCCGCCAGTTAAAGCGTCGCACCGTTCTGGCGTTCTTCGAGAAGCTGCCACCATGCCTGGTTGGCATCGAGGCTTGCGCGTCGTCGCACCATTGGTCGCGCGAGCTCCAAGCGCTTGGCCATACCGTGCGCCTGATGCCGCCAGCCTACGTGAAGCCCTATGTCAAACGGCACAAGAACGATGCGACCGATGCGGAGGCCATCTGCGAGGCAGTCACCAGGGCGAACATGCGGTTCGTCGCGACCAAGACGCCCGAGCAGCAGAGCTGCCTGACACTCCACCGCACGCGCCATTTACTCATCCGGCAGCAGACGTCGGTGATCAATGCCATCCGGGCTCATCTTGCGGAGTTTGGCATCGTCGCACCGATTGGACGGAATGGTGTCGAGCAACTGCTCGGCGTCGTCGCGGACGCAAATGACAAGCGGCTGCCCGAGTGTCATTCGGCGTGCAATTTTGACCCCCTGAGCCGGGGGATCGGCGTCCAAAATTGACCCCCTGAAGGTTGGGCTGATGCGCTGCTCGCTTTGATTCCAAGCGAGCGGTGGGGGAATGCTGACAGTGGAGACGATCGGCCGGATACGGCGCGAGCACTTCATCAAGGGCAAGACGATCAAGGAGATTGCGCGGGACCTTAAGGTGTCCCGGAATACGGTTCGTAGGGTGTTGCGGTCGGGTGCGACATCTTTTGACTACGAACGAGAGATTCAGCCCCGACCGAAGCTCGGGCGATGGACGGAAGAACTCGACGGGCTGCTGGCAGGGAACGCGGCCAAGCCTGCGCGAGAGCAGCTAACGTTGATCCGGATCTTCGAGGAGTTACGTGAGCGCGGCTATGACGGTGGTTACGATGCCGTTCGTCGTTATGCCAGGCGATGGGCCAAGCAGCATGGGCAAGCGACGGCTGCAGCTTATGTGCCGCTGAGTTTTGCTCCAGGAGAAGCCTACCAGTTCGACTGGAGCCACGAAGTCGTCCTGCTGAGCGGCGTGACGGTGATCGTGAAGGTCGCCCCATGTCCGGCTTTGTCACAGCCGCATGCTGTTCGTTCGCGCCTATCCGCGCGAGACGCAGGAGATGGTGTTCGATGCCCACGACCGGGCATTCGCTCTGTTCAAGGGGGCCTGCGGACGCGGCATTTACGACAACATGAAGACGGCGGTGGAGACGGTCTTCGTCGGCAAGGGTCGCCTCTACAATCGCCGCTTCCTACAGATGTGCAGTCATTACCTCGTCGATCCGGTCGCCTGCACGCCGGCATCGGGCTGGGAGAAGGGTCAGGTCGAGAACCAGGTCGGGCTGGTACGCGAGCGCTTCTTCACACCACGGTTGCGATTCAAGACTTACGACGAGATGAACGCTTGGCTGCTCGATAAATGCGTCGCCCACGCCAAGGTGCATCACCATCCGGAGCTGACCGAACAGACGATCTGGGAGGTGTTCGAGGCGGAGCGACCGAAGCTCGTTCCCTATACCGGCCGGTTCGACGGATTCCACGCGGTGCCGGCATCGGTCTCGAAGACCTGCTTGGTGCGCTTCGACAACAACAAGTACTCGGTAGCTGCCAGCGCTGTCGGGCGTCCGGTCGAGGTTCATGCTTATGCGGATCGCATCGTCATCCGCCAGGACGGTCGCATTGTCGCCGAGCATCCCCGTTCATTCGGCCGTGGCGACACGGTTTATGACCCCTGGCACTACGTGCCGGTGCTCGCCCGCAAGCCCGGCGCGCTGCGCAATGGCGCTCCCTTCAAGGACTGGGTGCTGCCGGCGTCGATGGAGCGCGTGCGGCGCAAGCTCGCCAGCGCCGACGATGGCAATCGGCAGATGGTCGACATCCTCACCGCGGTACTGACCGATGGATTGCCGGCGGTCGAGGCCGCCTGCGCCGAGGCGATCGCCCACAGCGTCCATTCCGCCGATGTCGTCCTCAATATCCTTGCCCGTCAGCGTGATCCTGGGCCGCCAATCACCATCCTCACGCCGGCCGCGCTGACGTTGCGCCACGCGCCCATTGCCGACTGTGCCCGTTACGACAACCTCAGGAGAACCAACTGATGGAACGATCCCAACTGTTCGACCTCATGGGCGAACTCAAGCTCTACGGCATGAAGGCTGCCTTCGACGAGATCATGGCCACGGCCGTCAAACGCCAGCATGAGCCCCAGCGGATCGTCGGTGATCTGCTCAACGCCGAGATCAACGAGAAGCAGGCGCGCTCGATCAAGTACCAGCTCACCATCGCCAAGCTACCGCTCGCCAAGGACCTCGACGACTTCCAGTTCGAGGGTACGCCGATCAATCAGACGCTCGTGAACGATCTCGCCGGCGGGGGCTTCATCGCCCAGCTGCGCAACGCCGTGCTGGTCGGCGGCACCGGCACCGGCAAGACCCATTTGGCCATTGCCATCGCTAGAAGCTGCATCCGCGCCGGCTTCCGTGGCCGGTTCTACAACGTGGTCGATCTCGTCAACCGGCTCGAGATCGAGACCCGTAACGGAAGGCAAGGTCGGATTGCCGATCAACTCACTCGAATGGACTTCATCATTCTCGATGAACTCGGTTATCTGCCGTTCGCTCAATCCGGAGGGCAGCTCCTGTTCCACCTCGTCAGTCGCCTCTACGAACGCACCTCAATCATCGTCACCACCAACCTTGCATTCGGAGAATGGCCGAGCGTCTTCAGTGATCCCAAGATGACGACCGCGCTACTCGATCGCTTGACCCACCACTGCGACATCATCGAGACCGGCAATGACAGTTGGCGATTCAAGAGCCGCGCTAACGATCACACACCAACCCGCGCTCGCGCCGTCTCCGCAACCCCGACCAGCTCCGACGGCGCGACCGCTACCGCCAAAACACGTCGCCACAGGGGGTCAAAATTGGACGCCGATCAGGGGTCAAATTTGGAAGCCGATTGACACTCTACTTTCCTTATCAGTGTTCAGGACCGATATACTTTTGATAACGGTCATTGGGAGTTCGAACTTATTTTGCTATACAAAGATGATCTACTTCGCGGCTCGCGATGGCTGGCAAACAAGCAAAAATACTCTCTCTTGGCGACGTCAACGACCTCCTTGTCTTTGCCTGCTGCACCCGACATCCCCTCCGCAATCGAGTCATCGTGTTGCTAGCCGCCAAGGCTGGCCTGCGTGCTGGCGAGATCGCCAAGCTGACCTGGGACATGGTCCTCGATCCGACCGGCGACATTGGGACGGTGATCGAGCTGCGCGATATCGTGGCCAAGAACGGCCACGGCCGATTGATCCCAGTGCACCCTGGGGTTCGGCACGCCCTCACCGCTTATCTCGGTCGCTCTACCGGCATAGGACCTGTGATTCGATCCGAGCGCGGCGGCCCCATGACGCCACTGAGTATCGTGGTCTGGTTCAATCGTGCATTTCGCAACATCGGTCTCAACGGCTGCTCGTCTCACTCCGGACGTCGAACTTTCATCACCCGTGCGGCACGGCTCGTCCACAAGGCTGGTGGTTCGTTGCGGGATGTCCAGTTGCTCGCCGGTCACCGCTCGATCCAGACCACACAACGGTACATCGACGGCGACACCGATGTGCAGCGTAAGCTGGTCGCAATGATTTGACGGCATGATTTCAAGAACCGCGACCCGCACAAAGATTTGGATTTCCTCGCCTCGGCAAGGTCGGTTAAATCCGGATCGTCGCAACACGTCGGCAATCGATCACGCGGTTCGAGTGGTGCACAGCGTCTGCTGCTTAAGCGGCTCGGCTAGCCTGATCAACGATGTTCGCGCCGAACTGCGGGCCGACGGCATTCCCGCGGCCATCCGGCGCCGCGACACCGCGACGTTGTTCGATTGGCTAGTCGCATCTCTGAGCTATCAAGGCATTTCGGACCAGGTCGCTACCGAGTACATGGAACGGCATGGTCGCGTGAGGTGGGACGACATCGACGCCAAGGTTGCCGCCAGTCCGTGCTGCCCGAAGCTGAAAAGCTACTGGCACTTTTACGGCTGCCGGTACGACAAGATCAGCCGGACCTGTTCAGAACCTGATCACATCGACGCCTGTCCCCTGCCCTCCCACCAGTTGCGCAATGGTCGGCTCAACCAGATGGCCTACTCGTTATTCTTGTTCATTCGCGACATTGCCGATGGCGATCTGGTCGGCTGGATCGAGCGGCAATTCCGAGTTGCTGATGACCCAGCCAGCGCCAACCGGGTGGTCCAACTGCGGGAAGCTGTGATTGGACCGCTCCGGGAGGTCTTTGGCGTCTCGGACAAGGTCCTGACCATGACCTTGTCATCCATCCTGCTGGCCGCCCCGAAACGCCTGCACCTCTGGCACGAGGTCGGCGCCAGTATGATTGCCATCGACACGCTGGTGCACAACTTTCTGGTCCGCACCGGCGTCCTGGCAAAATTCGAGGCCGATCATTCTTATGGCGCAGCCTGCTACCAGACTGGCGGCTGCGCCGACATTATCGATGCCGTAGCGCAGCGGATCGATGCCCGGCTTTTCAATCCGGGTTTTCCGCAGCCGTTTGCGCGGTTCGTTCAGCATGCGATCTGGCGGTACTGCGCCCAATCCGGCCTCGACGTCTGCAACGGCAATCGGATCGATGATCGCAAGTCTTGCAATAATGTCTATTGCCAAATTCGCAGTAATTGCGATCGTATTGTTATAAGTAAATCACAGTAATTGTAAGCTTTATCGATGTATTGCAAAGCATTCAATCGTTTGACGATGATGTCAAAGCTCTATAGAATCTTAATCTGAGAGGCGATCATGCTTCTCAGGACTGTATTGCAAGGAGAACAACTATCATGAGACCTAAATATCCGCCCGCAAGACTGCGGGCCTGCTGCCAAAACCTGTCGATTTCACCGCAAAGGGGCCCATCGGGCCCCTTCGGCGTTTCAGGAGACCCGTCATGACCAAGACGACCACCAAAGCCAATGCTGCTGCCAAGCAGTCCGCTCATTCCGCTGCCCTCATCGTGCTCGGCTATGACGAGAACCAGAAGCCGCGGGCGGCCCGATTTCCGGCCACCGATCCCGAGCTGGTCGCCAAGGCCGCCCAGCTCATGGATCTCAAAGTCTATGAAGCGGCCACCGATGACTTGGCTACCCTTGCCAAGAAGCTGCCGGAGGGCAGGCTTTACGGTAACGGCCGCGGCTTCGTGCCTAACGTCCGGCAAAGCCTATACAGCGAGATCATCGTGACGCTCGCGGGCGAACCAAAAGCCGCCGTCGGCAAAGACCAGGACGACCCACCGGTCGCGACCGGCCTGCCCCGAACCTGGGACGACATCGCACCTGGTCATTTGGTTATCGCCCAGGAGGCCCTGGAATACGGGTGGTGGGAAGCAATCGTCATCGGTCGCAACGCCGACATGTTCACGCTGCGGTTTCGGGACTATCCGAAACTCCCAAAGTTCGTGCGTCATCGAAACGCAATCGCGTTGATAAGCCCTCCGGCTGAGTAACGACTGAACGGCCCTTGGCTCGGGCTGAAATCGAAATTGGCCCGAGCCTTGAAATCAGCTTCACAGTCACTCCCATTCGGAGCCTTTACTTAGTCATGAAAGCCAAGACTGCGCGCATTCGCACGCTTAACGCATGGTCGCCGGATTGGGCCCTGATCGTCCGTTACGAGCGCCAGCGCCCTGAAAAATCGAGGTCGAGCTGGCGTGATGAGGTCTGGAAGGCTTCAGAAGCGGGAACTGTAATGCGACCCGGATCAATGTTTGGACTCAAGTTCGACAATGGCGTCAGTCGGCTCTGGTTCGTGAGCAGCCAGGCCGGATTGGGTCTCATCGCTCCAATCCGCAACACTTAAAACCCTCGCTGCTTGAGTTCTCCCTGCAGCGGGATCGGCGGTCGGCTCAACAATGTTCAGTCCATTACTGTCGAGGAAGAAAGTGTGATCGCCAAACAATTCGTTCAGCCGCGGTAACAAAGGATGACTCTCGGGAATAGCTTGGGCTTCGAACTGACTTAGGGTTCGCTCGATCTGTGCCGAAGTCAATTTCATCGCTCGCTCCAAATCACGGGTTCGCCCTAGACATTCTGCGCTGCACGTCCTTCACAGCAAGGTGGCCAACGGCACAGTTCGTTTGGAACTACGTGGGGTATTGCTTGAGCATGATCAAGCGAGCAATCAAGAGGGCCGCGCGATCAGTTGTCATACCGGCTAACGCACGCTAACTAAATCGCTTCGTTCACGTTGATTGTGGTGTCTTAGCGACTAACTCCACTTATTTGCCATCATGTCTTCTCGACATGGCAGGGTCGCCCAGATTGGCCGGAACCGCTCACCCCACATGCAGTTTGAGATCGATACGTCCGCCCCCTGGATGCACAAAAGGCGAGCGGAGCATCGGGCAAGTAAGTAATAGGAGACAACCATGCGACAATCTATGCGACCGTTGATGCTGCCTTTCGCCGCCACAGTTCTCACCGTCGCGTGGCTTCTCTCCGTTCCATTAGCCAACGCTCAGACCCAGACGCCGTCGGCGGGTTCCTCGGAACAGACGCCGAAGAACATTCCAGACCAAAAGCTCGATGCGGCGGCGGCGGCATTGGAACAGGTGGTCAGCGTAAAGGAGGATTATCAGCGGCGAATCAAAGCAGCGGACCCATCCGACAGGAACCGCATTGCTGAAGAGGCGCACAATGCCCTGCTGAAGGCAGTCACCGATCAGGGCCTGTCAGTGGAGGAGTACACCTCAATTCTGGAGGTGGCGCAGAATGATCCCGATGTTCGCGAAAAAATCCTTCATCGCGTCCATCCACCGACCGAGTAATCGCAACGATTTGAGTCGCGCCGACCACTCGGAGATAGTGAAGTGGTACAGTGACGTAATGCCTATCAAGCGGAAGAGCAGCCCGTGCGTATCGGCCGCTCGACTACGGCATTAAGCTAACCGGACTCGGCTAAAGGCGCTTTCCCACGTTGGCCGTGATGCGCCGCGCCGGTCGTGAATTTTTGTCGTCTTGACGTGCTTGCGCTCCGGAGCCCTATAGGGTTGGGACATGAAGGTAAGAATTAATTTCTTCGCCAAGCCGTCTGAGCCCAACGCAACACCTTCTCTTATCGCGTGTCCAACGGGCGATTTTGCAAGTCTCGAAGAGGCGCGTCCGATTGCCTTGGCGGATGGCAACACACCCGCCATCATGGCGCATTCGATTATTATCGAGTCTTTGGATGACGCCTCCCTGAGCGAGCAATGGATCCGCGACCGCGACGGCTGGAAAAGCACAGATGCCTAGAGGCCGGACGGCCGTCTATGTTTGCGCCTCAACCTCAGCGAATAGCGCCGCGACGATCAGCGCAAGTTGCCCTGCAAGCATCTTTGTAGCCCTATAGTTCGTACCAAATCGTTACCGTCATTCGCGTCTGCCACCCTTCGGCTTTGTCTTCATGCTCCGTCATAGCGGTAGATATGTGCGTCACGGAAGCTTTGGGACCTAGACTTTTTTGCCATTTGTTGATTTCAGATTCCAGTTCACCAATCGCTTGTTGCCCTGAACATAAAAAATCTTGACCGGCATTACCGTTTCCCCTCTGTTGTTGCGGCCCGTTACGTTCCGGCCGCGGATACGCGCCAATGGCGCCCTCGACCACCATTGTAATATGTGCAAGGGTCCCCGCATGTATTGGCTCTATATTCTTGTGCTCGCGGTAATTTTGTATGTTCTCGGCTCAATTCGGGTATTGCGACAATACGAACGCGGCGTGGTATTTCTTCTCGGAAAGTTCGAAGGCGTCCGCGGGGCCGGGCTTACACTTGTCTTCGTTCCCATTCAGCAGATGGTGCGCGTATCCTTGCGCACCGTTACAATGCAAATCCCCTCACAAAAAATCATCACAAAGGACAACGTTTCGATAGATATCGCGGCCGTCGCCTACTATCACATTTCCGATCCGGAGAAAGCGGTGATCGCCATCGAGAACGTCTACAACGCGATCAATCAAATCAGCCAAACAACGGTGCGCAATGTTGTTGGACGATTTAGCCTTGATCAGCTTCTTTCGGACACTGCGAGCATCAACGAGCAGATCAAGAATGTGATCGACGGGCACACCGAGCCGTGGGGTACGCAAGTGACGGCAGTCGAGATCAAAGACATTACTCTGCCCGACAACATGCAGCGCGCCATGGCAAAAGAAGCCGAGGCCGAGCGCGAGCGTCGGGCGAAGATCGTGGCCGCCGAAGGGGAATTTCAAGCCTCGGTGAAGCTCGGCCAAGCGGCCGACATCATCGCGCAGCATCCCGTGGCGCTTCAGCTTCGCACGCTGCAGACGATGGCCGAAATTGCGACCGAAAAGAACTCGACCATCATCTTCCCCGCACAATTTATGACGACAGTGCAGGAAGCCATTGCCATGTTGAACAAGGACTCAGCTTCCAAATAGTCCAGAGTCAATATTTTTCCGCCGTTGGCTTGACGCGCTGGAGCACTTAGGATTGCCGCCTGACGTTGACGGCGCCATGATTACGCCATGGGACGCGATTCCGCTGAGCCAGCAACGCCCGACCTATTCTCGACCCACGCGGTCCGAGATGCTACCAAGGCGCCGACGAAACCGATCTCTGCCACGGCTACGATAACTGACCCCGCTTTACCACGACATGTCCTGCCAAAGAACCTGGCACACGCGGTCAAACAACTGAGTGATGAAGAGTTGGACCAACTTTTTAAGGTGGCGTTCGATGAGGCAACACGGCGGGGCAGACTACCACGGACCGTTGCGACAGATTCAACATCTTCGTTTCGTCGGCCGCCTGGCTTCCCGACCAAACGGTCCACGACGGAGAAGTCCAAACGAGGACATATGGATACGGCCGACGTCACGTTGACCCGCGGTCAGATCAATGCCGTTCGCTCAGCATTCAAGGCAGGCGTCACGCCTTCACGGATTGCCCGACAGTTCGGGATCTCTCAAGCGAACGTGCGGAAGGCATTAGCGTCGGATGAACGGAAGCGGTGAAATGACAATCAAAGCACACCTTGCGGAGCTTGAGCGGCAACATAAAGCACTCGAACTTGAGCTTGCCGAGGCATTAGCGCGCAGTTCGACCGATGATTTGAAGATCACGGAGTTAAAACGTCGAAAGTTGATATTAAAGGATGAAATCGAGCGCGTCCGACACGATCATGCATTATGAGAACGTGGGCAGCAGCGCCAAAAATAGTGGACTTGCCGCTCCTATGCGACTAATCGCGACCGAAAAACGTCGCGTCGTCTCATGATATCCTCTATTCTTATCATGATATTTTCTATCGACTTGGTGTCCGAAGGCGCAACGACCTCGAAAGACCACTCGCATTTCGAGCAGTGCCAAAAATGACGAATTTGCCGCCCATCCCGATACTCGGACCTTTCGGGGGCAATCAGCTCATTGCCGCATTGAACGCAGTTTGTCCCGAAGCTTGAACGACGTTTCGATGCTATCATCCGCATGGCGACTCCCGTGCTGTCGCTTCGACGCAGCGCGAGCAGGTAACAGAAGTATGGCGCTTTGCTCCGGCGGGACTCACTTAAATGTGAATCGATGAAAGCGGGACCTTTCTCCGTCGCTTCAAACGCATCAGCCACATAAAAAATCTTTCTGTGCTGCAATATACGCCAAGCGCATGACATGCCCCACGTTCTCGGGGGGATATCGAAACCGTGCCCGGTCTACGTGGTTTGCTGCGGCAAATGGTCTTGGTCGCAACGATGCCATACTCAACCTTAAATGCATTGAGTCGCGGTCCCTTAAGCCCCACGACCGCCGCTCCAGTCTGAAACGGAGTTAAACGAAGAATACCTATATCGCCATTATTGGCGGGAAGGCAGTATTGACATTTCGCGCCGTGGACGATGATCAGGCGAACGCAATGATCGATGATCAAGAAGGCAGCGTGCGATCCGATCTGAAGGTGCTCGTTGATATGGACGGGAAACCGCTGTGGGACGGGAAGTCCGCCATTCAGGTGCGAGAGGCGACAGCGGCACAACATGCCGAATGGAAACGGTCTCGCGACCAAGCGATAAGCGACGGGGAAATTGACCTGGATGCTGGCAACAATCCAGATGAATGGAACGTCTACTTAATGGGCGCTTCCCGAGCGAACAAAGTTCGGCGCAAAAACTAGCGTTCGACAGGAGAAAAGTCGCGGCAACCGTTTCGATGCCTTTAAAGCAAACGACCGCGCCAAAGTCCAAGCGGGCGGACGGAAAATTCGGAAAGTGGCTTTTGTTTAATCCATTGGAGTGAGATGGGATGCGACGTGCGGTACAAATCGGAGCGGCAGCGATGAGTGTGGCTATGTTTGTCGCCGGTTCTGTGCTGTTGGGAAGCAAGGGCTATAACGCGGTCGCGGCAGACAACTTGAGTCCAGGCGCAAGAATCTTTGGAGAAGAGGGTTGCAAAGACAAAGACGATTTTTATACGCTGAAGAAGTTGGGTGATGTGTTTCAGCGCGAACTGAAACCGGTTCTCCAGAGCGGTTTGATGACGCCAGAAAAATTCGATGCTATGTATGAAATTAGCGACTTGAATCAATGGCTAAAACAGCACGAAGCGAGTGGTGGTTGTCGATCCCTAAAAGACGGAACTGAGATCATTATTGATGAAAGGAGCGATCAAATCGTGTGCGTGCGACCCCCAGGAGAACAAACGTGCTTTTGGATCAGCAATAAATCAATAAGGCCGCAGCAATAAAATCCTTTGACGGTCACACGAGCCCGTAATCCCACCGAACGCACCCCTGGCGTCACAGCACGCCCTCTAGGCATTGTCGTTTGCGCCCTCGTCACGGCAAGGCATCGAACGGCGGCCGACGGCACGAGCGGGTAACGATCCCGGCGCAGCAAAGCAAGACTACATCGGCGTGTCGCGCACTACCTTTTCGACGTTTGAGGCACCGAACAAAGCACAACTTTAATCAGTAATATTGTCGTACAGCGGTCACGGTTTTACGGCAAAATTCAACCGACGTAGCGTCCAAGTTGCGTCTCCCCAAATGAGAAGTTTTAGGTGGCTCAAACCGTGTCATCCGCTAGAGATTTCTATGACCATGCGGACGAGCATTTCGGCTGGGCGGAGACCGCCAAGACGGAAGGTGAGCGAGCAGTCTTTCTTCAAATGGCGGCAGCTTGGCTAGAGGTCGCTCAAAAGTGGGAAATCACAGCTCCGTCCCCGCACTCTGGGGGCCGCCTCAACGTCCGCTAGTGCGCGGGTGCTCCGCCTCTTGAGTCGGAAATCTACCGGTGCTGCCACTATTCGTGCTTTAATGGGAGTTGTCGCGGCTCCGTTGCTGGCCGAGCCCCATTTGCTTGGCGAGCCGCGAACGCACCGCTGCATAATTGGGCGCGACCATCGGGTAATCAGCCGGTAAGTTCCACTTCGCGCGATATTGATCCGGCGTCATCTGGTACTGGGTGCGCAAGTGGCGCTTCAGAGATTTGAACTTCTTTCCATCTTCCATACAGACAAGGTATTCGGGCGTGATCGAGCGTTTTATCGAAACAGAAGGCTTGAGCGGCTCGGCCAGTTCGGCAACAGCCGCGCCAGCCGAGACGCGCATCAATGCCGAATAAACTTGGCTGATCAGGGCGGGAATTTCGGCGCTGGACACGGTGTTGTTACTGACATAGGCGGATACGATGTTGGCGGTCAGTTGGATATAGCTGGCCTTGTCTGAGTGATCAGCCATGTTGGGCCTGATGCTTCAAGAATAACCGCGCTAGGGCGGGACTTGCATCGCAAGTACGGATCACTTCCGTTCCTCTTGCGGACTGCTATAGGATAAAGGAAGCTTTCCGGAAATAAAGCAGCAAATAGCTTTTGATCCTGACACGTTAAGAATAATCTCGCGAATGCGAATCGGCATCGATTTGGGCGGAACTAAGATCGAGGCAATTGCCCTCGACGAAAACGGAGCCACATTATTACGGCGTCGCGTGCCAACGCCGACTGGAGACTATGTCGGCACCTTGAACGCCATCGCCGATCTTGTAGATTCATCCGAAAGGGAACTTTGCCAAACCGGCTCGGTGGGCGTGGCATCTCCCGGAGCAATCTCAACTAGGACTGGCCTCCTCAAAAACTCGAACAGCACCGTCTTGAACGGCAGGCCGCTAGTCCGTGATCTATCTCAAAGACTCGGGCGGCCAATCCGATTGGAAAATGATGCAAATTGCTTTGCCCTTTCTGAGGCAATCGACGGCGCTGCCGTAGGCGCCAATGTAGTGTTTGGAGTTATCCTTGGCACGGGTGTTGGCGGCGGCATTGTGATTGGCAAGGAGCTTATTGCGGGACACAACAAGATCGCCGGAGAATGGGGCCATAGTCCTCTGCCATGGGCTACCGAGAGCGAGCGGCCGGGCGCGCCGTGCTATTGCGGCAAGTCAGGCTGTGTCGAGACGTTCTTGTCTGGTGCCGGTCTGGCGCGCGACTATCGCGGCCGTACCGGTAATCATTTGACGGCGGAGGAAATTGCGCTTGCCGCTAGCGGTGGCGACAAATCTGCACAGGAGTGCCTAACGGTCTATCAGGACCGCTTGGCGCGCAGCCTCGCGGTTGTCATTAACCTCCTGGACCCCGATGTGATCGTGCTCGGTGGTGGCCTTTCCAACATATTGCCCTTGTACGCGGGACCTCCTGCTCTTACCGAGACTTACACTTTTTCTGATGACATCGACACACGCATCGTGCGCGCGGCTCATGGTGATTCGAGTGGAGTGCGTGGTGCCGCTTGGCTTTGGTCTCCCGTCGCCGCTACATGCTAGCATGCGGGACATTTCGCTTTAGGAGCGACGCCTCTATGCTTTGGTCGATTCCGGCTTTATCGGGCAGAATGTCTATTTATTCTGCGCGTCGGAAGGACTCGGAATGGTCTTCAGAGGTGCCGTCGATTGCGACAAGCTCAGTTGAGCCACGCAACTTGGTACCGACCAATTCGTCACCTACGCGCAAACCGTCGGTTATCTGCGGAGTTAGCGCCGGATGGACCACAGGACTGCTGGAACTGCCACTCTCGCTCGACTAGAATCTGTTCGCTTGGATTAGCAAGTGATCCAGCACATCGATGAGCGTTTGGAGAAGCGCCTGGGGCGCCTGCACGCCCGATTGCGCCTCGGGATCGAGGCTGATCATGAAGCCCAGGTTTTTGGGCAAGGCATAAACTATTTTCATATTGAGAATCTTCCTCCTTCCCATATCGCTATTCGTTCATGCCTCAAGCTGACGGGTCTATACAGACGTGGGCGCAAGAATGCGGCGCAGATCGAATTGAGACGGCACGATGTAATTTCGTCGCGTATTCCAAAAGCATTTGACGGCTTTACGATCCTCCAAATAAGCGATTTTCATGTTGAAATGAGTGAAGCCGCCATGACGCGGCTCGCCGTTATGTTGCCGGATATCGATTATGATCTGTGCGTTCTCACGGGTGACTACCGGGCGCAAACGTTCGGACCTTACGAGCCCGCGCTCGCAGGAATGGCCTCGATTTGCTCAGCACTCAAAGGACCAATCTATGGCGTGTTGGGCAACCACGACACAATTCGGATGGTGCCCGGATTGGAGGACATGGGCATTCAAATGTTGCTGAACGAAAATCAGGCGATTGAGCGTGACAATCAACGCATTTACCTGGCCGGTATCGACGACGCGCACTATTACCGCGTGGACAATATTGAGAAGGCTGCGACCGGAATTCCGTTCGGGACTTTTTCAATCCTGCTATCGCACACGCCGGAGGTCTATCAACAGGCGTCCTATGCCGACTTCGGCTTGCTCCTGTGCGGCCATACCCATGGCGGGCAAATTTGCCTTCCCGGGCGCATTCCGATCACTTTGGATTCGGTCCTGCCACGCCGCATGGGTGCGGGCCCATGGAAGTATGGTGATATGATTGGATATACGTCCGTCGGCGCTGGCTCCTCTATTGTACCGGCGAGGTTCAATTGCCCCCCGGAAATTACTCTCCATCGCCTGCGTCCAGCCAGATAGCGCGGGTCAATAAGGACGATTGCGGATGTTCCAGTTGAACAGCAGTCGAGAAAGAAGCATTGCGCCCGCGAAGAAGATGATCACGACTGAAAGAACATCGATAGCAGTCAGACCAAGAGTAGAACGGATCGCTACTGCCGGGATCAAACATTCCGGAATCTGATCAATTCCGCGTGCGCGGCTGCTTGGTGGCAAATCCAGTCGCCGCTTCAAAAAGCTGGACGACAGATCGCCGATCATCGCGGCGCTCGCTATGATGAGACCCTGTATCCACTCAAACCCGAGTATTGGCGCAAAGGCCGTAGTCGCCATAAGTGAAAGGATGATCCGCGTACCGTTTTCGAACCTCCTAGAATCGGACGTCCGTCAACGAATGAGGCGCCAAGGTCCAGCGGCCGATTGAGGAAATTCCCGAAAAGCTTGGTCGCAATAACCGGGGCGCCGTTTGCGACGGTGAGCAGGACCACTAGTTTGAGAATGAGCAGCCACTGCATCGGCTTACTCGTCCGAGACGGCGCTGAGTGGCTAGTTCTTTCGATTTCTCAAGTCCAAGTCAGCCAAAGGTCATTCAGCGCACTCAGTTCAGTGAGGACACGACTCCGGTTGGCCGTTCAGACTTTCGTGTTTTAGGGCGAAGGACGCCCGGCCATTTTCGTGCTGATTGTGACAACATAGATGCTGTCAAAGTCATCGCGATGCCATTTTGGAACTACCGAAGCGTCACCGCCGTGACTAGTCAAAAGGTTCTTTACCAATGCTTCTATGTTTTTGTGCTCCCAAGCTATCAAGATCACGATCTCATGTCCTACGGATAGACGTTTTTCAAGTGCCAACTGTAAATCACTTATGTCCGCAAAGCCGAAGCTCGTATCCACGGTAAGCTTAAATAATATTGCTGTCGGTTCGACGGTAGCGAGAGGCCGCACGTAGTCATAAGGCCCCCCGCGTCTTCTTTTTGTCGGAGGGGTTTGGAGCATAAATCACATCTGGGCGACCAAAAGAGTTTGCGATTACTGGCGGAAGTGCTAGGGCCCGATTGAGACCCTTGCAATTAAGCTGCCCAAGTCCTTCGTTTGGCTTTTCTCCATGCCGGATGAAGACGAGCGTTTGGGTGACATCGTCACTCTTGGAGCTGCCTGCAGCACTTAAAAGAAGGATCGAACAGATTATTATTTGGCCGAAGGCGTTGATGGTCCATTTCCAGATTTGGAGGACGGTGTTGCCTTTCATTTATCCAATCCCTTCAGGTTGACGGCTACTCTTCGTGGGACCAACCTCGGCTGGAGTCGCACCTCGGCGATCATGATTCACAACCCGTATGGTATTGCCGTCATAGTCGCGGGGTCATTGAGCTGGTTTGTTAGGTGTCGCTGGTTGCCGCGATCAGACGTAGCCTCTGACCGAGACATTTAGCTACGGGGCGTCGTATTTAGGCTTTTCTTTGTACGAACTTCCGGCTACAAAGCCATCCTTTCCTTGAACCGGGAGTTATTTGAATGGCTAAGAAAATATCGAAGCGTCGCGCCTGGACGACAGAACATGTGCGGACCTTGAAGTCACTAGCTAAAAAGAAAAAGCCCGCTTCACGTATCGCCAAAACGTTAAAGCGAAGTGAGGGTGCGACGCGCCAAAAAGCGTTCAGTATGGGATTGTCACTCGATTCGCGTGTCTGATTTTCTTATCAACAAGTTCAAAGGCTAAACCATCAGTTTGAGCCCCGCCCATCTGCGGGGCTTTTTTATAAGCCGTCGGCGCGGTGTTGCTTAGGCGCACACCGGATGCGATGCTTCCATGAACATGGAGAGCGATGTGCTTGAGGGGCAGAAGGCAGTTATCGTCGGGGGCACTTCCGGCATAGGTTTGGCTGCGGCGATTGAATTGTGCCGCGCGCGCTCGAAGGTCTGGGTGACTGGACGCACGCCGGACAAGACCACGGCTGCTGCGGCCGCCATCGGTGATCGAGCCACCGGGCACGCGGTAGACGCACGCGACGCCGCGAAGCTCCAGGCTTTTTTTGCAACGGTTGGGGGGTTCGATCACCTGATTGTCGCTCTCGGTGGCGGCAGCGCCATCGGCGGATTCAAGGACCTCGATGAGGCAAAGATGCGGGCGGGCTTTGACAACAAGTTTTGGCCCTACCTAAACGCCATCCGCATTGGATTAGGTCATATTCGCGCTTCCGGATCGATAACATTGATCACGGGCGCTGCTGGGCGGCGCGCCATCAAGGGCACCTCGGGACTGGCCGCTGTAAATGGCGCGCTGCAAGCGATTATCGGACCGTTGGCACTCGAATTCGCGCCGATCCGCGTCAATGCGGTATCGCCTGGCTTGATTGCCACTCCGTATTGGGATCGTATGCCGGAGGATGCTCGGCAGACGATGTATCGGCGTTCAGCCGCGAGCGTCCCAGTCGGCCGCGTTGGTACACCGAGTGATGTTGGACAAGCCGTCCTGTTCCTTGTCAGCAACGAATTCACGACTGGCGCAATCCTTGACTGTGACGGCGGCGCAAGATTGGTCTAGGCCGTCCTGCCGTTGCACCCTCTTGCTCGTGCCCTATCAGCCGGATGACCGCTTGGCCTCTTGTACGTAATGATCTAGATCAAAGCGCGCTTCGACCGACGGCGGATAATTTTCATGTGGATTGGAAGCCCATATCTACGGCGCCCTACGTCGGCGATCTCGAAATAGCCGTCATTAAAAAAGACGGGCCTCAGGCTGTTGTGTTTCCCTGTCGTCGCGTTGTCGGCGGATGGATCGCTGCCGAAACCAACAAATGGCTTAAGGTAAGGCCGACACACTGGCGGGTATGGCCATCGCCGGTAAAAAAAACTTAGACATGTACAATCCTCGGACTTTCCGTCGCGTTTCGCCCTTGGTGAGCCGTTGTTCGAATATGGGAGGGACAGTCATGGAATGGTTTATCAAAAGGACATCGATAGCGGGCGTTCAACTACCCAATTGGATGGTGGTTCTGGGTGCCATCATTGTAATCTTGATCATCTACACATCCATCCATTGATGAGGCCGCCAATTGAGGTGGCTGTTGATCGTGCCGTGACAACCGCGAGCGCCTGGTGGCGCAAAAGATCCTTGTGAGTGAGCAGTGCCACAAAAAATATTGTGTCCTAAATGCCACGGCCAAAGAACGACTTCCTGCCCTGCATGTCGTGGCACTGGCAAAAAATCCATCGTAGGTGTTCCAATCGGCAACTGTAAAGAATGCGGCGGAACTGGCCGACGCCGCTGCGATGTTTGTGGTGGTGCAGGCGAAGTCGAACCTGAGGTTCTTGACGGGAACTTCAGGAGAAGGCCCCCAGCGGCCACCCACCGTAGTGAGTAACTCTCCGGCAGCTTAGGCACGTTCGCCGCGATCCGGCGCGCCTCGTCGCAGGCAAGCGAATTTTAAGCCGAGCGGTTGGTTGTTGCTCAACGGTCAATTATTGATCTAGATCATTTTTCTTCAGCTAACAATCATGCAATTTATTTTTAGCGTACCCTGTCCGTTTACGCGAAAGCTTGTGCTTGTGCTCAAGTGGCTCAAACGGGAGTTTCAGAAGCACATCGCGCAAGATGCGCCGAGCGCGCTGGCGCGGTGTGAATTTGATTGCAGAGTTGGTCAATGCTCGCATGGTGACTGGGAGCAATGCGAAAATAGAATAGCCTTGGCTGAGCAGCTAGAGGAGCGGGCATCTGGCAAGATCACACTAGCCGCGTGGCCGACTGGCTCTTCGAACAATGCCGCCGGGTCAGACCCGCTCGACCCTGACTACGCTCCACCGGTCACGCTCACGAGGAACGCACACGACCAAGCCGGGTGGCCAGGCGGAAAGCGAACGTAACTCAGCCACCGTCTGTGAATCGACAGGAATGCAGCGTTCTGTCTCCACCGGTATCTCTGCGGGGCAAGCGCCGAGACATGCTCGCAGTTCGTCCATCGTGATGGGTCGGTATCGCATCTCGTTCTCAAAGGCGCGATACTGACGATACTACGGGAAGCTTAGAGGGAGCCGGGGGAGCGACCCCCGGCTTCTCCGCCTAACAATGAACGGACTACTTGACTGCACATCACAGGAGCGACCCAGTACATCAAGTTTCGTCTGCGTTGCCAGGGTTAGGCCCATCTATGTGACGATCACGCTGCCAGGCAGCATTGATCCATGTCAAGTAAAGCGTCGAGCACTCGATCTTTCCGGTGATGCATCAACAGGTGGCCGCCGGTGTAGCCTCCACGCTCGTCAGGACGTTTCTTTGTGAGCAAGATCGCAGATGAGAATGGATGAAATTGAGTGGAGATATCAGGGAAATTCTGTGCGCGTCGGCATGACATGGCACGGACAGGGTCTATCCGTGCTGATGTTGCCAGCCCTCAGTTCAATTTCGACTCGAAGAGAGATGTGGCCGCTGCAGGAGCACCTGGGATCGCGCTTCACAACGCTGGCCATCGATTGGGTGGGATTTGGTGACCGACCTCGGCCCCCGTTGAGGTGGTCGCCTGAAATTTATCGGAGCTTTCTGGCGTGTCTGCTGAATGATGTGGTGCCTAGGCCATTTGCGACAATCGCCGCCGGACAAGCCAGCGCCAAGCACCAGACCGCCGATCGCGGCCGCTGCGATTTTGATGTTTGTTTCCATTTCCATTTCCTCCCTCAGTGTGCGCGCGCGAAACGCCCCGGGGCGCGCGCCGCCCGGTACGAAATGTGAAGTGCGGCCCGCGATCGCCCGGCAGGGTGACCGCGAGCCGCGCCATTGCGCGCAACGGAAATGTTTTCAGGGACGCCTGCCGGGCGACCGTGAGGCTACCACATGTCCCTTAGTTCGGCCATCGCAGCGAACATCGCCAAGCTGCCGGAGCTGCTGAAATGCCGAAGCCCTCAATGCGGCTTTTTCAGATGCACCACCTTACCTGATTGTCCTGACGGCTTCTCCGGCTCGTTGAGCCAGGCGATCCACCCCATCATTTCCGCGCGAGTCTCGAACAAGTTGGCCAGCTTCTGCCCGCAATTCTCACAGGTCCGGCTGAGCTCATCGAGCGTGTATAACTCCATCGGTGGTAGCGGATCTTTCTCCTCCAGCTTATCGAACTGAATGAGGTAGCAATTGCCGACTGCGGCCGCGATATGGCCGACGCGGTAGTGTTCGTGATCGGTGGTGTCCAAAACCAGGAACATCCCGACGAGATCAGCACCGGGATGGATGGGTCGCACTTTCTTGCTCATCTGCCCCATGTCTCACGAAATGATATCTTCGGCAATCGCTGCGACCCCGCCGAGCCCAGGGCACTCAGCAGCCGTCCACTATTGCGCCCGCGAGTACATGAGGAGAGACGCCGCTCGCCGCGTCACCGCCTCTACCGTGTAGCGAAGATCAAGATCGGAGCTGGAATTCCGCCGCGCGACTGCCTCGTAATCGATGTCTCCGACGGCGGTGTGCGGCTCTTCCTCGACGGTTTCGACGCTCCGAATGAATTTGTGCTGCTTTTGTCCTGTGATGGTGTGGTGCGGGAAAGCAGATACAAGGTGGTCTGGCGGCACGGCCATGAGGTCGGCGCCGAGTTCCTCGATGTCGTCCGATCTGGCTTTGCTTTGCAAAATTAGTGCTGAAGCGCCGCGAATCGCCGCCAACATCGCCACGCTGCCGGAGTTAGTGCGAAAGTGACGTACATTGTTAACCGCGCGAGCGCCGGTTGCCCGCCATGCTTCCATACATCAGCCGAAACGATCGGTTACGCCGGGTGTTGACGATTCATCAAGGTGGTGTTGCGACCGGCATCGCGGCAAGTTCAGGGAGCGTAACTATGCATCGCACAATAGCAGTGACCTTTGCGGCGGTGCTTCTTTTGGAAAGCACAAGCGCGGGCTTTGCGCAGGGTACTGGACGTGCCTCTGTTGGGGGCGCGGGGTCGCCAGGCATCGGCGTTGCGCCAGGCATCGGCTCTGTCGGGGGCGCGGGGACGCCAGGCATCGGCGTTGCGCCAGGCATCGGCACTGGTGGGGGCGCGGGGACGCCAGGCATCGGCACTGCGCCAGGCATCGGCACTGGTAGGCCCGCGGGGACGCCCGGCGTCGGAACCGGCGGATCGACGAATTCTTCAGACACTCTCCCTGGCATGCCGTCTGGCAATCAGTCTGGCGATCAGTCGGGCAATAAGTCTGGCGATAAGTCTGGCAATAAGTTGGGGGCCGCTCCCCGCCATGTGCCTACGCTTGGTGAGACTACGGATGCGGATATCAAGTCCGAATACCTGGAGGCCATTCCTTACAAACCGTGCCCGGCGAACGTGAGATTCCCGAATGGGCAGCAGGCGTGTCTTGGTCTCCCAGGACGTCCTTAGGGCCGATACACTCCAAACGAGTAGTGAAGGTCCGGGAACCTATCTCTCATGTGAAAAAGGGCGGCCAAGTCGCCCGCCGCTTCCCGCCGCCGTGGACCGTCGATCCGTTATCGGCTCACATACTGACTGCGGACCTGGAAGTTCATGGCTGGGGCACGTTCCGTGTTGGCGGTGCTCGGCGCTGCCGGCCACTTCGCCGGGCCCAACACATTTGGCATTTGAGCCGGCACATCGGCGCTTGACGTTGTGGGTTCCGAGCTCTGCTCTTCATTCGGCGGCTCACTGGCCGGCACCAGTGGCGCTGAATCAAAGCTTTGCGCGCGTGCCGTTTTTGCCGCTTCTAAGCAGCTAACACCGATAGCATCCATCCGAGTTGTGAGCGTCTCTAAGGCTCTAACAAGAAGTTCGCGCTGAACCGTCGCTTCTTTAGCCTGCTTGCGCAACGTGTTATTCTCAAGAAGCACGCGAGCGCGCTCGCGCTCAAAGTCGTTGCGTTCTGTCTCTAGCCGCTCATAGTCGGCAAGAAGACGTCTAAGCGCAGCAACAGTGCTGACAGCAGATTCTAATACTTTCTGTCTGTCGTCTTGCGGTGATTGCCCGACGCTAAGAACCTGTGCCTTTGCCGTGTCGGAGGAATCCATTTTGGCCCCGCTTTTCCGCAGCCAGCAGTTCGGTTTCCGTTAATACGCTGGGTTTGCTTTACAATGGGCTAACGATTTTGCGGGGCCCGGCGCCTACTCGACGAGGCGCGACGCAGTCCGCCGTGGACCGCCAAAGACCTCAACGAGGCGTGCTTTCGTAGTGAAGGATCGGAACGGCCGCGCGCTGCCTATGTCTGTAAGCGCGTGGCAATAGCTACTTTCTGGTTTTGAGAATGTCTCGGTGTTCCTCAAAGCGCCGCAGGTTCGCCTCGAACAGGTGAAGTGTTCTTTCGGCCTCCCACGTATCCACCCCAGCAGCCCTCAAACGGACTATGAGGCCTTTCTGTTCTTGTACGATGCGCCGCCCCTCGGCGACGAGTTCCTCGGCGCGGCGAAGATCGTTTTCGGAATCCATTTGTCGAAATGACGCGCAGCAGCAAAAAAGACGCAGACCCGACAGCGTCCCCCAGCGGGGTTGGATTCGCGCCGGGGCATTGTGAGCTAGCGAAGCCGGCGCTACTGATCGTTCGATTCGAGAAGGTCGACCGGGCTCAGGTCCGGCGCATGGACCCTGGGCATCGCCGGATGTTCCAGGCTAGCCGTCTCGGCCTTGCGCCATTTGCCCAAGCTTTCGGCGATGACCTTGACTGAGGCTGATGCGGTCTGCGCGAGATGGGCGTAGCGGGCGGTCATCTGGCGCAGCCGTTCGCCTTCGTGCTGCAAATAGTCGCGCGCCGTCTCCAGCTCCTCCATGAGCTTGCCGATATCCGCGATAGACGTCGCTCCGGCAATCAAGGCGTCTTCGGTGGGCTCCGCTATGAGCTCCGCCGCGACTGCCAACTTGTTGCGGCGCACGAGCGCGCGAATGCCTCCCTCGAGCATTTCCGTTGCTGTGTCGAGGCCTGGCGATTTTGCATCCGCAACGCCCATCGTTTTCTCCCGTGCGCAGTTCGCGAGACGACGCTATCTTGGAGTACGGCGGTAAACGTGGTCTTAACCGTCTTTTCGCCGGCCATCGCTTCGTGCGTCACGCCAGCCGCACCGAGCACTGGCTCAAGGTCAACCGGCCGTGAAGCGTGAAGCGGAAGAAGATTGGGCACGCCGATGAGCGACGATGATAAAATCTACGTCGATGCCGAGCAGCCCGCGACGCTAAACAATGGCGCTGGCAAGTTGACCGATTACCGCACCTTGCAAGAGGCGGCGATGGCATGGCATCGGCTGCCGCCCCAGCAAACGAGGCGGGCAACGATCAAGGTGATTGGTGGGCCAGTCTATAATGCAGCCGAGATTGTGCGTTTCCACTACGGGCCAAGGCCGGCGTGAGCGAAATGGCGTGGTTCGTCCACTACTGGGATGAGATCAATAACCGCAACATCTGCTCCAGCGAGATCGGCGTGCGAGAGGATGCAATGCGGAAAGCATGTAGCCTGATGCGCGAGGGGTACGTCGTCTCCCACGTCGCTGGCCCGAATGGTGAGCGCGTCGATATAGTAGATATCCGCGCGTGGTGCTCTGCGCACGCTAAGTGACTAGTCCCATGCCATCTGCTCGCCGCTTCCCGCCGCCCTGGACCGTCCCGCCCCCCTGTCAGTGGTCGCTTTCGAATTTGAGGAGTGGTCCGTTTTGAACAGACTCACTCTACAATGCGCGACAGAACTTCCGCCTGAACGTCAGGGAGGGGATCATGACAGCGCCAAAGAATGACAAGTTCAAGGACTACGCGCGTTATGCCGATTACTGCCTGAACATGGTGGCTGCGCCAACGGATCAGGAATCGCGTTCCATCCAACGATGGCCGCCGAATGGCTGAGACTAGCGGATACAGTTCGGCGCCCTCGCAGGTCCAAGCAAATGCAAATGGGATGATCGCAGGCCACCTCACTTGGCGGTCGCTCGTCGGTTGCGCGCGCAACGGCGCCGCCACGGCGCATCGCCGCAAACATCGCCAAGCTGCCGGGGCTGCTGCGGCGGTACTTCCAAACTTTGAAGGCTGAAGACCGAGCGTCAGTGCAGCGCGGCCCTGCAGCCCTCCAATGAACCGCAGAGCCGTTGCTGTGCATCGCTATTGTTGCGGCACACCTTCGACAGCGAACGTGCGGAAGGTCGCGTACTTGTCGCCCATCTTGCGAGCATCCTTGTTGGCTTGGTCCAGCGCTGCAGCCGCACCAACGCCGCAAGCCGTTGAGCATGTCCGTCCTGGCCTGCGGCGCCAACCAGTTTAATAAACAACATAAGCATGAGTTTATTCGCTAGCGGAACGGCCGCTGCACATGCCGTGAACGGGTGGAACGGGCTCAGTTGGACGGCAAAGACCGGAGCCGAATAGGTGCCTAGGAGCTATTTCAGTTCGGCCATTGCCATCCGCCTACACCCTCTTAGGGCGCAGTGGAGTAGTACTGAGGCCGCCGGTCCGCCGCTTTGATGCCGATCAAACTTGCAAAAAAAGACCCGGCCGAGTACGGGCGGCCAGGCCAAGTGCAAAAGGCGGTTTGTGTTTGGATCGGTCCCGCCCCTCTAACAGCCATAGATGAAATTCGTAGTTGAATGCTTAAGCCACGCCTCTTTTGCGGTGGGTCGCAAATCTACCCATCCGCGTGTGTGTTCCAAGTCACTGCCCCCTCCTCTCGATAAGTATCAAGTGGGTCGTTGACCCGCGCGGGAGGACCCAAATGTTGCGATCAACACCTAACACCCAGCATCCGCGCAAATGGGCGGATGCTTTGCGTCGCGAGATGCAAATGGCGATTGGGCACCAGCTTCGGGATGAATACGAGTTGCCGCAGGAACTCACGCCCGAACTGTCAACACCCCTGATCCGCAAGGATAAAGAACACGATCCCTATGCGAACATCGTCGGTACTTGTTGACAGGCGCGGGAGCGTGTAGCGGCGAGCGACGGCACACACATTCGGCTCAGCGACGAGAGATCAACCGCGGCGACGCTGAAAAGTGCTCTGCTTATTGATCGGGTTCCGTGTCAGCCGAATACACAATATTAGCTAATGCCGACAAGGCATAACCGACGCCGGGCAGAGAGATTTTGATCCTCCACGACGAATGAATTTGGAGGATGATGCGCTGCAACAAATTCACAGGCTTGGCGCTGCCGGATTTCACGAATGCACCCGGTGCGGAAATCATGTTATTGTTTGCTGGGGGGCGTGCTCCCTAAAAACACAGCAATAAAACACTTCACGGGAATGCGCGGCCCCGCAACATCAAATCTATGGGGAACGCCATGACGGAATTACTCGCGTTATCAGTGAGTGTCGCCGTACTCGGTGGTATTTGGGCCTTCATCGCGCTAGGGCCTCTGGGCGGCTTCGCTCTCGTGTGGGTTGGGTTCATAGCGGCAGGCTGCTTCTTTGCCGCGGGCGGCGATATCAAAGCGCTTAGCAAGACGATCGTCGGCATGATCTATGGCGCTATCGTTGCCTGGATTGCGCTTCTAATCATCTCCAAGGTTCCGGTGCCGGCATTGGGAACCGTTTGGCCAGCGATTGTCGTTGGCGTGACGGTCTTCTTTCTCGTTATCGTCGCCTCCGCCGATCTGCTCTCGTGTGTCCCAGCCAATGTCTACGGGTATGCCGCACTGGTGGGTTACACGTTGTCGACGGGCAAACTGGATGCGCTGACGGCCGTGGACAACTCAAATCCGCTATTTCTCATCGTCCTCTCCTCCATCCTGGGCGCTGTGCTCGGTTACCTGATGGGGCAATTGGCTGGTGTGCTGAAACCTCGACCAACTTCGGCGCGAAGCACCCCTTGACGCAGTCTGAAGAGCTTATCGTCTTGTCCTTAAGCCCTGGTCTCCTGCCGGGGCTTTTCCTTTAGGGTCGTCGCGATCGCCTTATCGGTCAGGCCGTTCGGCTCATTGGCTCAAGATCAAGAACCCGGCGGCGCCCAGCCGTTAAGCGCGAGGCGGAAGAGGATTGGGGCGGCAAGCGCAAAGCGGCGTGAACACTTCAGATTTGGAGGGTACGGAGGCGCTTATGGATGATCGCGAACGCTCCGTTTCCGAAGAGTTGGACTACCAACTAGCCACTCGCTACTTTGCGTCTGCGTTTGAACACTTCGATCGACTACCCGCCGATGATCAGCAATCATTGCTGCAGGAGATAAATATTCAGATTTCTAAGCGCCAGGCAGTGGCGGCTCTGCGCGAAGAATGAATTTGGGCGCTAGTTCCGCTGCGTCCCCAGTCTTATCCCCAGGCATTGTGGGCATCCAAGTTTTGATTGCCTCGCGTCACACCCGCGTTATCTTGATTACCAGATGACACGGACAGCTAACAACTGGACGTGTGGATCGCCAAGAGCAGATCGGATTTTGGATGTCGAAGCCGCTATCAGGCGAGGCATCATCGCTCCGATGTACTTGGCTCCCGGCGAAGATAGCAGCACTGGGAACGTAACGGGCGGGCGCACACCTCGCCCGTTATGTTTTTTTGATCCCGAGGCGAGCTGATGGTTGCGAAGCTGCGCTCTCGAATTCGGAGATTAAGGGCGCGTCATCTGCCGGGTCGATGACAGCGATAAGTAATGTCTCGCAACGCTTACAAACAATCCGATACGTTTCGAAACCGCATCGATCAAAGCTCGATGTTCGATTGCTGCCCAAGACAAGGAGCGAGCCACACCTCGGGCACGACCACCCTTCACGAGCCGACATCGTGAGCATCTTTTGGCTAAGACGATAAACAGGAAAAAGGCGCTCCAAGATAAACGGGGCACGTTCTCTGGAGCGCCTTTTCCGGCTTTTGCGCCGCGGGAACTCCCACAGCTACGCAAGCACGCTAAAATAAATCCGATGCTAAGCGATCGTTCCGAAAGCCGCACAGCTAAGGTCTGTATTTTGATCCTTGTTTTTTCGGAAACAACTTTTGGGGTGAGTGCGTTTCCGATCTGAACTAAGAGTAGTGAGACGGGGACCAATAACATCGCCTCCCTCCCCCGACTGCTTGTGTCCCCGTAGTAGGAGAAACCCCGCACCAAGATGCGGGGTTCTCTTTTTGGAACTGAGGAACGCTACAGTCTTGCCAAGAATTAAGGTCCTGGCCATGTGGCGGTAATGCTCATGCACCACATCCAGCGCAAATGCCTGGAGATCGTGTCATGTCACCTACCATCGCAGAATGCTTAGACCACGCCCGACAATGTGAATGGTACGCTGCTCGGACCAACGATGAAGGGGATCGCAAATTCCTTCTTTGGAGGGCACGGCAGTGGACTAAGCTGGCCCGGGAGAAAGAGCTAGAAGCCGCTGCGGAGATCGTCGCGTGGTCCGCTTCGAGTATACAAAATGTAGCGGCTTGACTTAGCGCTCCGCTGCCCGGAATTAGAGAACAAAATCTGCCAGTAGGCGATATAGCGCTGCAGTGCGGCAAGGGCAGCGTCGCGCCAACCAACGAGAACGGGGCCGCGCACGGCGATGTCTTACCTGCTTGTTTTTCCGAGTTCGGTCTCTGGCCCGTCCAGGCCTGTGTTTAAAGTCCGCTCAGCCGGTCACCTTGAATTGCTTTTCGATCTCGGCCATGAGCGGGCTGGTCAAGCCGGCCTGTCGGAAATGGCTGAAGTCCTCAAGCACGACCGCTTCCCAGGTTTGTCCGCTGCCGAGCTTTTGGCCGCGATACTTCAGGAAGATCGCTCGCGCCTCGTCGATGCGGCCGAGAAACATTAGTGCATCGGCCCGGATGGCATAGAGCCACAGTTCAGCGGGCGTTGCCAATATGGCTTGCTCGGCCGCTCCCATGGCGTTGTTGAAATCGCGCGCAAGAGCGAAACTGTAACCAAGCCCGCCAATTCTGTCGGCGACGAATCGCAGATCGCTCTGCCATGTCGCGTTCTTGCTGTCTTGCGAGAGCAGGTGCTGGACGATCGCGAGGCTCGAACGATAGGCGGCTAGCGCATCTTCCAGGTGGTCCTGCTTCCCCAGCGCGTCGCCCAGGTCGTTGTACGAAACCATCAGATCGCGCTGCCAAAAGGTGTTCTCCGGATCGCTATGCGCTAGCGGCTCGATGATGGCGAGTCCGGCACGATAGGAGACGAGGGCTTGATCCACCTTGTCCAGTGCGATCTGAGCGTCGCCGACCTTGTTGTAAACGACCGATATTTCGCGTTTCCACTCCCTTTTGCCCGCGTTGTTCTTGAGCAAGCGTTGCCACAGCGCTAGTTCATCCTGATACGTCGCCAGTGCATCCGTTGATTTCTTGAGGTCTGCTTGGAGGTTGCCTACCACGCCATAAGCAGACGCAAGATTGAGCTGACGTTTGATGTCGTTTGGCGTGGCTGCAGCGAGCTGCTGCAGCGTAGCGAGAGCGGCGCCGTATGACGCGAGTGCATCTTCGCCAGCGCCTTGCGCCATTTGTGCCTTGGCAAGCCGGGCATACAAGAATGCGAGGAAGTCCTGCCAGGAATCGTTCTTCGGGCTAGCCTTGGCGAGCGCATCCACGACGGCAAGGCCGGCATGGTAGGCCTCAACTGCGCCAGCGAGATCGCGCTGGGCGGTCTTCGCATCGCCGACTCTGCGGTAAGAAATCGCAAGGTCGCGCTGCCAAGTCGTATTGGCCGGATTGGTTTTGGCCAGCGCTGTGATGACGGCCAGTCCCGCCTGATACGTCGCCAGCGCGTCTTTCAGATTGCTGGTGGCTAAAAGGGCATCGCCGACTTTATTGTAGGTGAAAGCGAGATCGCTTTGCCAACTTAAATTGGTTGGATTGGTCTTGGCCAGCGCAACCATAATCGCAAGCCCCTCCCGGTACGCTGCGAGCGCCTCTTGCGGCTTGTTCAGCCTCAGGAGGGTGTCGCCAACCTTGTTGTCAGTGACGGAAAGATCGCGCTGCCATTCGGCATTGTCGGGATTGCCCTTCGCCAGCCGCCCGATGATAGTGAGGCCCTCACGATAAGACTGCAGCGCGTCCTGCAACTTGTTCTGCGTCGACAAAACTTCGCCGATTTTCTCGTAAGGCACCGACAGGTCGCGCTGCCAGCCGCCATTGTCGGGATCGGATTTCGCAAGGCGGTCGCGGATCGCGAGGCTTGCGCGGAATGAGGCAAGCGCGTCGTCGAGTTTATTTTCTTTCGCTTCGAGATCGCCCATATCCTCTAGTGTCGACGCCAGATCGGACTGCCAACCGGCATTGCTCGGATCAGTCTTGACCAAGCCCTGTCTTACGGTCAGGCAATCTTGGAAATATTTCAACGCGTCTTCCAGATTGCCCTGATCGTCCAGCGTTCTGCCGATCTTCTGATATGAGATCGACAGATCGCGCTGCCATTCAGCGTTAGCGGAATCCGATTTTGCCAGGCGCAGACTGATTGCGGCGCTGTCCTGGTACGCCACCAGTGCGGCGGTCAAATCGCCTTGTTCGCGCTCGACGTCGCCGACTTTTTCGTAATTGACCGAAAGATCGTGCTGCCAGGTCGAGTTGCTGGGGTCGGCCTTGGCCAAAGTTTGTGAAATGTTGAGGCCGTCACGGAACGAGGCAAGGGCGTCGGCAAGATTGCCGAGCTTCATCTGCACTTCGCCGATGCGGTCGAACGAAAATGACAGATCGCGCTGCCACCCCGCATTGTTCGCATCCGCCTTGGCGAGGCGTTGTCTGATGGCAAGGCCGTCGCGGTAGGACGCAAGCGCATCGGTAAGATTGCCTTGTGCCCGCAGCGCGTCGGCAACCTTGTTGTACGAGATCGATAAATCGCGCTGCCAGTCCGTGTTGCCCGGAGCTGCGTTTGCCAGATGTTGGACCACGGCGAGGCCGTCGCGGTAGGAACCGAGCGCGCCAGCCAGATTGCCTTGCGCGATTTGCACGTCGCCGATGTGGTCATAGGCGATGGAAAGGTCACGCTGCCACTCGGCATTGTTTGGATCCGCCTTCGTCAGCCGCTCCATAATCGTCAAAGCTTCGCGGTAGGAAGCGGCTGCCTCGGTGAGATTGCCCTGTTCGGCCAGCACGCCGGCGACATGGCCGTGGGCACCTGCCAGGTCCTGCTGCCACTCGGCATTAGTGGGGTCCGACTTTGCAAGACTGTCGATGATGGCGAGGTCCTCGCGGTACGCTGCAAGGGCGCCAGCGAGATTGCCTTGATGGACCAGCACTTGGCCGAGATTGCTCTGGGTGGCCGCCAGATTCCGCTGCCATTCCGTGTTGTTGGGCTCAGCCTTGGCGAGAGCTTCATTGATGGCGAGAGCATTGTGGTACGACGTCAGTGCAGCGGTGAGGTCGCCTTGCGCGGAGTGCATCTCGCCGATCTTTCCGTAGTCTGAAGCCAAGTCTCGCTGCCAGCCGGTATTGCCCGGATCGATCTGGTGCAGGTGCTGCATGACGGCGAGGCTTCTGCGGTAGGACGCAAGTGCGTCCCGGGATTTACCCTGCGCGGCCTGAACGTCTCCCACTCTCCCGTAGCAGACAGCAAGGTCGCGCTGCCGAGCGTCATTGCTTGGATTGCTGCGGCCCAATTTATCTATTTCCGCAAGAGCCTCCTGGTAAGAGGCGAGAGCGTCTTGCAGTTTCCCTTGGGCCTTGAGGACGTCGCCCACTGCCACGTCGGCGAGGGATCGGCCCAAGTGCCAGTCCGGATTGCCGGGATCTGCGGCAAGGCGAGCCTCGACGATTTGCTTGGCCTTTTGAACGGCCGCGAGCGCGCCGGCCGTGTCGCCAATCGCCAGCAACGTGCTGGCCGTCGTGTCAAGCGCCGCAGCCTCGCTGCGCTCCAGCTCCGGCGTGACCTCCCCGGACTTGAGGAGCTGATCCTGCAAGCTGCGGGCGCGGTCGAGAATATCCTTCACCAGGCTAGTCGGTATGCCCTTCGCGTCGCGGAAGCGCTGCGCCAGATCGAAGACGAGGCTGTTCGCCGTCTTGGTCGCGGCGGCGAGCGTATCTTCGGCGCGTTTGCGCTGCTGGTCGGCGATCTGGCGCTGCGCAACCGCGACCTCCCGCTGCCAATAAGCAAGCCCGGCGAGGACGAGTGCCGCTATCAGACCGGCCGCAAGGCTCCCGGTTAGAATATTGCGCCGCCGTGTTGTGCCGCGCCGGCTCTCGGCAATAAAGGCCTGGGTGTCCGCGGTCGGTTCCGGCGCCCCGTGTGGGCGCGAGGCGATCCAGCGCTCAGCCTCTTCCAGAGCCGGAGAACGGAGCAAGAGTCCTCCGGACCGTCCCGCCGCAACCCAGTGCCGTGCGGCTTCGCCGTAATCGGTGTGCTGTCTGACCCAGCCAATGTCGGTGGTGAGCGCCTCGGACAACTGATCGGTGCTGGCCTCAAAGCGGTCCGGGTCGTCGAAGAAAATGAAATTGAGCCGCCGCAGCGGCTCCGGCACGGCCGGATCCTCAACCCGCCGGCAGACGATCGGCGCAAAACGCTTGTTAAGCGCCGCCCCATGCGACACCTCCTTCAGCGCCACATCTGAAGTGACCGCATCGGGAGAGAGCACGAAGACGATGGTGTCGGCGCGGCCGATCAGCGCCTGGATACGCTGCCACCAGTCCTCGAAGGCGTAGATTTCGGTGCGGTCGATCAGCGGCTCAAAGCCGCGGGCTTTCAGCGCGGCTTCCAGCCGATCTGCAAAAGCCATGTCCTTGCGCGAATAAGAGATGAAGATTTTGGCTTTGGGCTGGGTGTCGGGAGCAGACACGGCATCCGTGGTCATGGGTGGATCCCCGGCTCACACGCCTCCGCGACCATTAGGCCAAAAACGAGTGCCCAACGCAATAAAAAGCGATCAAATGCACGACCGACCTGCCTGTGATTGGGGATTGAAGTATTGCCACGAGTGGAAAAGACGCACTGAGGCAAACGGCTACAGGCGAATACAAGACCAAATCGGTGCGCTGTGGGAGGAGATCAACAGCCCTGACCGATGCGAACGCTTGGCGCACAAGCTGCGGGAGGCCCGCGAGCGGTCCGGCAAAACCCACGAATGCCTGGCGATCCGCGTCGCCCGCAAGCTAAGGCCATCAATGTGATCGACATTCTGTCTGACCTCTTCATCCTCCGGGGTATTCCCAGTCACATCCGGTTCGACAATGGACCGGAGTTCGTCGCCGAGGCCGTGCAAAAGTGGATCGCGGCTGTTGGTGCCAAAACTGCATATATCGAGCGCGGTAGGCCGTGGGAGAACGGCTACATCGAGAGCTTCAATGCACGCCTTCCCCGGGCTCGCTCGCCACCCTCACTTCCGGAACGATCTTGCCCGTGGCATCCTGAATGCAGACGCTGGTCTCCTTGACCGACACGTCCAGTCCGGCAAAATGGTCCATGCTGCGCTTCTCCTTCTGATGCTTGAGGCCCGTAACCACGGTGACCTCGTTTCACCATCCGCCTGAAGCGCAGCACCCAAAATCTTCAGCTATCCACAAGCTCGTCGGCCGATTACCCCATCTACCGAAACGTGATGTCCGCGTTACGTCCGTTTATCCCTCAATCTCGGACATGATGGTGCGGCGCCGCGAACGACGTGAAGGGCCAAACCGGGCCGCTACTTCAATGGGTTTTCATCGGCAGGCTTTGCAGCCGTAATTCGCCGACCGCTCCGCCATAGACCGGAGTGAAGCCCGGATCAATGAGATGCGCGTTAGGAAAGCGCAGCAGCAGTCTGCGGATTGCGATGGTGATGGTAGTGCGGCCGAGGATGTTGCCGATGCAGTGATGCGGGCCCGCACCGAAGGATAGTATCCGCTTCGGCTTGCGATGAATGTCGAAGCGCGTCGGGTCAGGAAACACGTCGGGATCGTAGTTCGGGGCGAGCGGCGACGGCCGTACCACCATGCCCTTGAGGATGTGCGTGCCTCCAACCTCGGTATCGCGAGTGGCGATGCGCGGGAAGGTGAAATAGCCATTACTGCCGAGACGAAAACATTCCTCGAGCGCGTCGGGAATAAGCGCCGGGTTGCGGATCAACTGCTCCAACTGCTCCGGGTGCGTGTAGAGCAGGTAGAGGGCACCGCCAGCCGCACGGCTCGTTGCCGACAGCGAGGCGCCGCAGATGCCGAAAATCTGGTCGAACAGTTCGCTGTCACTGAGCTTGTCGCCTTGATCGCGGGCGTTGACGAGATCGCTAATGAAGTCGGAGCGCGGGCTCACGCGCCGCTCTTCGATAATGGCCCTGACTTCTTCCATTGTGCGGTCGAAGGCGCGCCGCAATTCCGGCGACCACAACTCGCCCGCCTTGACGTAGGTGGTGCCTGGGATCACATCGTGGAACGCGACGAAGATCGCCTTGCGGCGCTGGTCCATATTCACCATAGCATCCAGCAAGGCATCGACAACGAGATGCGCCCCGTAGTCCTGCATGCCGTCGAACTCGGGGCCGTTTGCCTCGATGCGGTCGAGCATGCCGTCAACGATCCGGGTGATATTGTCCTGAAGCTGCTCGATCCGCCGCGACGAGAATGCCGGCATCAGCAGGCGGCGGACACGGGCATGCTGCTCGCCGTCCATCTGCGTGACGAATTGCGCGAACATGATCTTATTGAACTGCTCCCAGCCCGCGCCGCGCGGCATCTCGGACTTGAAGGTCTCGGTGTCGGAAAACACGCGATGCACGTCAGCGTAGCGGCCGACCACGACCTGCGGCGGGCCCTTGCCGAGCACATAGAATGGGCGTCGTCGAGCCCATTCGGCCATGTAACGGTGCGCGTTCGCCTTGAACTCGGCACTGCCAAGATCGACGTCGACGACGTTGCTGCGATCCAGGTCCGGCAGTGATGACTTCATGTTTCGACTATCGCATTCCGTGGAGCGCGAGTGAACCCGGGATTCCCCGGATGAACCTGGAATTGCCGTGAACGGTAGTTTGCGGGCACTAGCAGGCTGTTGAAGAAGTCAGGCACGATCGCATACGAAGCCTGAATCATCGCGCATTATCTATGTGGAAGTTTCCGACGAGGCGGCCTGTAGTGCGGGAAGCTTTGCCATCAACCCTTTTGGGCGATGAGCTTCGGCAATCGAACCAGATTGTAGGCGGCGGCAGCGAAGGTGAAGGCCCACCCGACGCGACCGCGACCGCGGAACTTCGTCTTCTCCTGCCTGGCCACCGTCTTGATCCAGCCGAACGCCTCTTCGATGCGCTTGCGGACGCGCTGACTGACGGCATAGCCGCCGTGCCGCGTCGTGCGTGCGTCGATCGCCGAACTTCGGCCGCTGGTGTTCTGCGCCACATGCGGTGTCACTGTCATCGAGCGCAGCTCATTGACGAAGTCTTCCGCGTCGTAGGCCTTGTCGGCACCGAGCGTGATCGCGCGCGGCCGGTCGGCGCGCGGTTCGATCATGGCGAGCGCCGCTACCCGCTCGGCATGGCCGTCAGCCGGCGTCAGGCAAGCATCAACCAGAAGGCCATGGCGGTTCTCCATCAAGCCATGGCCGATGAAGCAGAGCTTGGCTTCCTTGCCCGGCCCCTTGCGGTAGAGCCGTGCATCCGGATCCGTCGTCGAGACATGGGTCTCGTTCGACCGCTTCTTGCCATGGAAATCGGCTTCGGTATTGCGCCCGCCACTGGCCGGAGGCTCGTCCGATCCGTCCCGTGGCTTAAAGCTCTTCAACGAAGCCCACGCTTCGATCAGCGTCCCGTCGACCGTGAAGTGGTCGGTGGAAAGCAGCTTCTTCACCCGCGGCTGATCCAGAACCGCCGCCAGGAACCTCGCGGCGATATTCCCTTCGAGCAGCCGGTCGCGGTTCTTTGAGAACACCGAATGGTCCCACACGGCAGCATCGACCCCGATTCCGACGAACCAGCGGAATAGCAAATCATACTCCAGCCGCTCCATTAGCTGCCGTTCCGACCGGATTGAATAAAGCGCCTGCAACAGCATCGCTCGCAGCAGCTTCTCCGGCGGTATCGACGGCCGCCCGATCGGCGCATAAAGCGCAAAGAATTCGTGCTCCAGCGCGACCAGCGCCTCGTTCACAAGCCCTCTGATCGCTCTCAGCGGATGATCCGACCGAACCCGCTTCTCAAGATCGACGTAGCTGAAAAGCTCGCCAGTCCGCTTATCCCCACCCCGCATCACCTAACCTCCGAATCGTTTCGGAGAAAGTAAATCACTCAATCAGCCAAACCGCGACCTACTTCTTCAACAGCCTGCTAGGTCCCCTTGTCCCTCAATTTCAGACACATGATGTTGGGGCGCCGCGAAATGACGCAACGGGCCGATTTTGTTGTGAAAGTCGCCTGTGAGCCCGGCACGGCACGCCAAAACGAATTTTGAGAGCGTGCCATGTGCCGCCTTGCTCCGGCAGGAGCAGGCGGTCTCGACGCCTGCGACTTACGATCTTGAATTCAAGTAGTACGCCACGAATGCCACGCAGGATTCATGCAACACACGCGGTGGGCACGGTTGGCGGAGGCCGTGCGACCAGCATTGCCAGCTTGCGAAGGTTCTGTGCAATCGCCGCCAGCGTGAACTCGAACTGCGCGCCGGCGGGACCGCGAAGGCGCAATCGACCAAGCCGCAGAATGCGCTTGAGGTGTGCGAACAGCATCTCGATCTTCTTGCGATCGCGGCGTGATTGCTCGAACGCCTTTGTCTTGGCCAGCCCACGAGCAACTTCCCGGGCCTCCTCGTAGATACTGCGCGGGACCCTCCGAGCAGGCGTCCTTGGACAGCATCGCGCCCTGAGTGGACAGACACGACAGTCGAGCACGCTCGCGAAGTAAAGCAGTGTCGTCTCCCCATCGTTGACCAACCGGCCCGTCGTCGCGAGACTCTTGCCCGCCGGGCAGATGTAAACGTTACGCTCCTTGTCGAATGTGAAGTCTTCCCGATTGAATGTCCCGTCGTCGCGCTGCGACTTGTCGATGACCGGGACATGCGGTGCGATCCCCTGCCGGTAGACCAGCCAGTCGAGGTTGGCGGCTGAGCCATAGGCGGTATCCGCCGCGAGCCATTCGGGCTTGATGCCAAAGCTGGCCTCTGTCCGCTCGATCATCGTCTGCGATGCGCCAACCTCGGCCTGCCGAATGGCCCGTGAAGCCTCGACATCCATGATAATCCCGAACTTCACGTCGATGAGATAATTGTCGGCGTAGGCGAAGAATGCCGCATTGCGCAGCGCGCCAGTCCATTGGGCGGCGGGATCGGATGGTGAGACGAACTTCGGCGTGACGCTGCTTGCTGCCCCATAGGCCGGATCGTCGAGCGTTGCCAGATACTCTTTGACCGCGCCATGCGCCTGCTCCGGATCGATATCCTTGTTCCACTCCGCACCGGGGATCGAGCGATGCTTGTTGGCGTCGGCCTGGATGAGGCTTGCATCGACAGCAAAGCCTTCACCACCGACGAGGCCGGCCGCGATGCATGTGCCAACGACCCGCTCAAAACACGAGGCGGAAAATATCGCTGTCGCGGAAGCGCGCGTTGCGTGCGCGTGAGAATGCCGAATGGTCGGGGATATCGTCCTCGATGCCGAGGCCACAGAACCAACGATAGGCCAGGTTGAGCTGGACCTCGCGGCACAGCGCGCGTTCCGAGCGGATGGCGAACACGTAACCGACGATGAGCATCCGGATCATCAACACCGGATCGATCGACGGTCGTCCGGTATGCGAATAGTGCGGCGCCAGCTCGGCTCGAACCCACGACAGATCAAGAACGCGAGCGACCGCGCGCACCAAGTGATCGTCCGGCACCACCGCTTCGAGATTAAACGAATAGAACAGCTGTCCTTGATCCTGGCTTATCCGCCCCATCATCACGCGGCCCCGCCAATGTTCGTGTCAGTACGACAGAATCATTGTTCGTAGGTCGCTTCAAATGACTTTTGCAACAAAATCGGCCAGTAGGCGACATCGGGGCGCAGGCCGTGGCCCCGCCCACCGCCCTCGTCCCCGAGCGGTCAAGCAGCGCGTTCATGTCTGCTGCGCGTCTTAGGCCTTGAGGCGCACTCCGGTGTACCCCTTGACTTGCGCGCCCGTTGCGCCGCGTCGGAGGCCTTTAACGCGGTCGCCGCCCCACTCGCGGAGTCGCCGGAAGAAGGTCACGCCCGTAACATCCTTTGGCATTTCCTTCCGCCGACCCCACAGGTAATACGCCTCGAGCAGCTCGGTCGAGGATGTCCAGGCCGATGGGTCGAGAACAAGGTGCTCGACGGCGAAGCCGGAAAAGCTGTCCGTCAAATCTCCAGTCGCGGTGAGCAGATTGTGTGGCCTATGGGTCATGGCTTCCCGCTTATTCGACTAATTCTCCGCCCATACGGACGCATAGCCCATAAATGCGTCGTCAAACTGCGCCACGGTGACATGGGCAAAAAATGACCCGGCCGAATTTCGTTGGGGTCGCGGCCAAGCCAAAGGTAAGAGGCCGTGTGGTTCAACACCAGTCGTCATCGCTGTCTCGAGCGACACTTCTGCTCGTAGCTCCGAACTCGGACATCCGCCCATGTGAGGCGATCGCTGAAGCCGAAACACAGAGATCGTGATGCGGAGCCGACGACATTTCCAATACGCCGGGCGCAGACCTCGATCGGTGGAACAATGCTAGCGCGCACCATTTTGGCGATCAGTCCAACAAACAACTACTACATGCCCAATTGATGCCAAATCGGAGCCCCACTAATTGCGCTCACTGTGTCTTATGCGCCATCAAACAAGCAGTACGGGATTTGCCTACATCGAAGAACAGTTCAAGGAATGCAAGGGTCGCATTGAACTTCAGCGTCGGATTGTAGAACGGCTTCACGCCATCGACGCCGATACGACCCAAGCCGAAGCCTCGTTGAACAGCTTGATGGAGGATCAAGCGACGAAGTTGCGTATCATGGCTTACCTGGAAAAATGGGCGGGTAGGATGCAAACTGACGTCGGATCCGACAAATGTCTTGGTTTGTGGTCGCGTCTAGCAGTCCGCTGAAGAACCTGGAGATTGGTGCATTTCCCGTCTTTTTGTCTTGGGGTTTGGGGCGGTCGGGATGTTGTGAGCAGACGTCGACCTATGCCGCCAGCAGTTTGGGAATGCGGATCAGGTTGTAAGCGATCAGATTGAGCATGAAGTCGGTAGCGACGCTGGCTAGGCCGCGATGTTTGGTCTTGCGCATCGTGCCGTGCTGCTTGCCCCAGCCGAAGATGCATTCGATCATCGCCCGGCACGATTGCGACTGGCCATAGCCCTCGTGCCGCGTGGTGCGTCCGTCGATGGCGCTCTGACGACGCTTGCCGGTTGCGGTGATGCTGTCGTTTTGCGTCACGTGCGGCGTAACGTTGATGGCGCGCAGATGGGCCACATGGTCAGCCGTGTCATAGGCCTTATCTTCGCCCACCGTGATGCGGCAGCCGGCCTCCTTGGCTTTGGCCTTGAGCATGATCTGCGAAGCGCGGCGCTCGGCAGTGCCGTTGGCGAGCGTGACCATGCCGGCTACTGCCAGCCCATGCCGGTTCTCCATGGTGGCATGGCCCATGTAGCAGAGCTTCGCCTCTCGCCCAGCGGCCTTGCGGTAGAGTCGGCTGTCGGGGTCGCTGGTGCTCGCATGCGTGTCGTTCTTGCGCTGCTGGCCGTGGAAGTTGGTGCCGCCGTCTTCGTCGCCGCTGCCGTCCTTGGGGCGAAAACTCTTGTGCGAGGCCCACGCTTCGATCAGCGTCCCGTCCGCCGAAAAATGCTCGTCCGACAGCAGCGGCTTGACCTCCGGATGGTTCAGAAGCTTGGTCATGAACTTGGCAAACACCTCGCCGTTCTGCAGCCGATCGCGGTTCTTCGTGAAAGTGGTCGGGTCCCAGATCGGGTCGTCGGGCGAAAGTCCCACGAACCAGCGGTACAACAGATTGTAGTTCAACTGCTCCATCAGCTGGCGTTCCGAGCGGATGCCGTAGAACACTTGAAGCAGCAGCGCGCTCAGCAACTGCTCTGGCGGAATCGAGGGGCGGCCTTCGCTCGCGTAGAGCCTCCCTAGGCTACGTGTCAGCTCGCCCAGCACATCGCGCACAAGTTCCCGGATCTTTCTCAGCGGATGGTTCGCCGGCACACGCGCCTCCGGTGCGATGTACGAAAACAGCCCGCCCTGATCTACAAATGTGCCCCGCATGCCAGCCTCCGCCGATTCGTGACAGAAAACTAAATCACGACACTCTCGCCATGGCGAGGGTTTTTCAGCAGACTGCTAGGCAATTAGGCCATTATCACGCGAACCCAGAAGGCTGGTCGCGGCTAGGCCGAGATCAGCTGGGCGCTTCTAGCTGAGATCAATCTCTCGTGGCGCCAGGGCATACTCGGCCAAAGGTCTGCCGCCATAACGCTCGACCAATGATTTGAGAGCTGCATTTGCGACCGGCTCTGATCCTTCAAAGCGGCTAAGCACCAATCGGTCGAGTTCAAGATTGTCCGGCCCAATGTGGGCAATCACATCAATCGTTGTGGTCCCAGCAATAAACGTTCGCATGTTTATTCCCCAGCACTTGTCCCCAGCGTGAGCCTTAACGCTCAGCTTCTGACACGGTTCCATCCTCGCTCCCCCCCCAGCCGGGCGACGGCTTTAGCGCCTGAGCGCACTTATGGAAGTCCGGCGCATATGTTTTTTGTGCCCGAAACGCCACAGTCCCAGCCAAAAGCGCCTCCCCGGTGGAAAACCTCGAGCCCGGCCACAAAGAGCGCTATGAGCGCGATTAGGCAGTCAAGTTAAGGTACACAAGTGGAGGCGTAAAATGAACGTGCACTCGGGCAGCGCTAACTACGAGTCCGATTCTGTGGTCCCCTTTGCATCCAAAAACGCCGTTTCTGACGACGACGATCAACTCGATAAGGCGGGGCAGACCATCCTGAAATTGCTTCACAAGGCCGCCGGCATGGCCGAGGAGAACAGCAGGCACGCGCTGGACGTGGCGCAAAAGCTTTCGCATCAGCTACGCGCGGCCGAAGATCGGATCGCGGAGTTGGAGGCTGAGGTTGAGCTTTATCGAGATAAGGCGGACCGCGCCGAACAGTGGCTCCATAAGGTTTATACTGAAATTGAGGAGCGGTTCATTCGGCAGCCAACGGAAAAGCGCCGCGCAATGTTCGCTTCAGCTAGCCGGCGCGCATAGAGTCACTAGCCACCGCTTATTCCCACGCCACGCTCCTCGAGAAGGTGGCGAGCCTCGTCACTGAGTTGGAGTTTTGTAGGGTCGTTTTTGGCCGGCTCGACGAGTCTCTTGGCTATTAGCTGCTCGAGGACAGGCTTCTTGTGCGATTTCAGATTCGCGCCATGTCCCTCTAGTAAATCGCAAAGGACTGCTATTTCGAGATCGGGGAGATCTTCTGCCATGACAGAGGTCCTCTGATATACTTTTCGCTCGTCTCGTAAAAGCGCCAGCAAGCCCATCGCCTGCGCTCGGCAGGCGAAGCCCCGCTTCGTTGGACGAGAGCAGCATCTTCGTCATTTAGTAGACGTATTACCGCTCGTGTTCCAGCTGTTGAAGCCCTTCATCGAATAACGGATTGTCACTCGGGCTCGCGGAGCTTTCTTTCGCGTGCGTGCTATGTGGTCGCGCATTTGTGTCGCAATGTCTGTCGCTGTTTGATTATTAGTGTCAGTAAATTTCATCGCTAAGGTCATTCGAATCATTTCCAAGGCTCGTTCGGCGTCACCTGACAGCGGTGTTTCTACATCGGATGACGGCGCTAACGTAACCGAGTTAGTGGCGACCGGCTCGTCGAGTGAAGTCGTCAACGACGCCGCAGCGCCGCTCGCGCTCGGCTTGTCGGAGCACGTGGTTAGGGGTGTTAAGTCCGCCGAAACGGGCTCATCGAGCGAACGCGCTAACGAAGTGGATCGAGTATCGGGCGTCTCACGGGACGAATCCGTTGGCGTTATAGCGACGACGGCCATGACCGGTTCGTCGCGTGACGTCGCTGGTACGATCTGTCCCTCAGCGTCTTTGGGTGACGTTGATAATGCTCCGGGGTCTTTCGCGATCGCCCAATGAAATGACGGCTCCGCCGAGTCTGAGGTGGCCTCGTCCGGCGGAGTTAGTGGGGGTGCGATAGCATCAGGTTGCGGGAATAGCTCGTCAGCAATCCACGACACCCCGACGAAATGGCCTGCCAAAGAAATATGGCCAATGGTTCTTCCACTCTCAAGTTCGAGAAGATTGCCGGTGCTTGGGTTGTAGTTACAACGCTTGTTGCCCAACAAATCGAATGCTGCAGTGTCCTCAATGTGGCCAATCCTTTGATTATCAATTTTGGCGCTGAAAATCGGACTACGTTCGGCCATTTACCTTCCCCTATAAAGGATCACAGCGAAAATACAGGACTTGCCACGTGGCATCCTGTTTTGGCGGCGTTTTAAGCACACCGTAGTCTAGTAGAGTGCCAGGCGGCGCAGCAATGTCGCCTTTGGGGTCAAAAGCCGAAGTGACGCCTGCCTACTTTGATGTCTGCTCTTCCCCGGCAAGCAGACATTTTCAAGCCCTTGTTGCACGGCGGGTTCGAGCCAACCCAGCCTTGATCTAGTTGTCTGCAACAAACAACAATCCTAGAAATGTGGCAACGGCCACCAAAAAACCGCCACATTTTCGCACGCCCCGCTCCTATAGCGTTTGTTTGTTTGGTCATGAAAATGATCGTTAGTGAGGGGTGGCGTTATGAGTATTATGAAACCGCGTGGGCTGCAGCGGAGTGATAAGCCAGCCGAGGTCGAAGGAAACATTCGGGACTTGGTGCGCCGACAACGCAGCGCCGTTCGCCAATCAAACAATAACTATGAAGACGCGGCTCGCGAGCTTGCATCCCTGGTGAATCGCGTCTCGGGTGATGCTACTCGCGAGGTCGATCATCTGATCGGCGGGCTGAGCCACGTTCGGCAAAAATTAGATGATGAGGCGGCGCGAATTCATCACGATATTGTGGAATTTGCCTCATTGAGTCAGTCGGTGATGCAGCTGACTAATATCGTGTCGGACGGCATTTCCCATGTCGCCAAAGTAGCAGAAGCGCCGAGCATCGCCGAAGAGAACCCGGCTTCCGATCCTGCGGCCGCGGGTCCTGAAGAGCAGACGCGAATCGACAGCTAGTCGCGATCGCTCGCGGGTTTTACCAGCTCGCCGAGCTCGGTGCTTTTTCCGAGCCCGGTTATGGAGTGTCGCGTCGATGGAACGCAGCGAAATCGTGTTGGAGCGCATTAAGGAAACTTGGCCCTCCGATCTTCCTCTGCCGCAGGTGCTCTTTGGCGTGCCTGTTCAGCCTATCGAATGGGCGTGGACGCTGGACGATGAACAATATGTCCGCGCCAGGGCAGCGTTGACTGAAGTGCGACGTCCCATATTGGAAAAAATTGAATCAGAACTCGGTTGAGCCGTTCGGAGGCGGGGTGCAGTTACACGCAATCATATGTGTCGGCGGCCACGTCGGGCGCTCAACCCAAGCGCCTTCGCGGTTTGGAAAGAACACGATGCGATGCCCAGAAAGGATCAATCAATGCGACGACGCAGGTTCTGTCTCGATCGTATAGCCCTTTGCCTTCATGCACTCTCGGACCATCGCGTCGTCGGCCCGTTCCTTGGCGTCAGCCGCCGGACTTTGCCATGCCATGAATGATGCGTTCTGCCGTTTACATTCGGCGATTTCGGCTTCGAAGGATTGCGAGTTGAAGTTCCTTTTCAAATAGAAATGCTCGCTAATCTGACTGCATCCGGAGAGGAGAAACGCACTCGTCAATACGGTACTCAATACCTTCATGGCGCGCCTGCTAGTCTTTGAGCGACGGTCAGCGTTGTGTCAGCGGTCGCTATTTTCGCTCGGGTTCAATTCCTTCGCTTTGCGCTGGACATCTTCTACCGATCGACCGAGAACAGCAGCGGTCAGCTCAACGGATTCGCCCCGTTCGATCGCATGCCGCAAATCGACCAGATCCATTGTTGACCACGGCTTTTCTTCGCTTGGCGGCTTTTGCTTTGCCATCGCAAGATCACGTCAGCTCTAGGAGCTCGTGACATAGCAATGCTGAATTTTGGCAAAAGTACATTGCTTTGGACAGAAGTCTGCCTAGCACGATCGCAGATGAGGATCACGCCGCCGCAATTGGCGCTTAGTGAACAGAAGTATTTTTATCAGCGTCGCGCGATGCGGCGGTTTGGAAACTCTTGTCTTAGCTGCAAGCCGTCGGTAAGCATGGCGACCCGATTAAGCGGCGCGGTCGGGACCGGGCCCGACGCTCGCTGCTACTTCGCTTCTAGCGGATGAAACGGTCGATCCGCCAAAAATGGTGTTGCGGCGGATGATTTGCGCGCTCATGCGATACCCCTTTCACTAAGCAGCAGCTTTTGTAGGATCGGTATCTCGGTCCAGCTTCCACGATCCTTCGTCTCCATGAAGGGTCGCTCCTTGGGTGGTCGACGGCCTGAGCGTACGCCGGCAAGACGTCGGGTCAATGTCCGTCCTGGGTCAAAAAGGCGACTTCCTAACTCAATTCGGGCATGTCCGTTTGACCCCCAAAAGCAGACGACCGCCGCCCCTGCTGTCACTACTCATTATGAAATGTCACTTTCTTGTTCAGGGTTCCGCACAGTCGCTGCGTCATCGCCTCCGCGACACGGGCAGGAACCCGCAAGGCGCAAAGGCGCTACGCCGCAGCTCGATCGGCATCACGGCGATGCGACGGGAATTCTCGTACGAGTTCGCCGTCAACAAACGCGCCTCCTTTTCCCTGTGTATCGACGCGCTTGGCTTCGGCTGCGGTCAACCCCTCTTCCACGACGAGGGGATTACTTGCATACGATCCCCACTGCTTGTGAAACGGAGCAACGCCTCTTAGGCGGCAGTCGGCAATAACTTCACGAACCCACCGCGGCTTCAGGGGGCGAGCTCCGCCACCGCTCTCACCCCCAGATATGAGCCAATCGGGAAAAGGACCCTGCTTCGGCAGCCGCAGCGGTCCGATAGCTGGCTCGTACGAAATGAACTTTATTGCTGCGGGTATGTTCTGAAGATGCTTCCATCGCCGATCAAACCATCTCTGGTCTTCAGCAGTCACGCCGAGCCAAACGTTACGGTAGCCGCCGCCCCAGTCTGACGGCAGCTTCTTTAGAATGTTTTCCGGTCGCTTTGTCAGCATCAACCAATCTGGTCTGCGGCATTCTCGAATCAGCGCGAACAAGTCATGGCGCCACGCTGAAGGTACCTGGTTATCAAAAACGTCGGCGAGTGATGCGCAAAAAACACGTGGTCGATGACCGCGTTCTTTTTTAAATGACTTGCCGTCGGCGTTCCATTTTATTGGATTTTTCCAATTTGCGTCACTTGTTCGCGTCCGTGGCGCATGCGGACCCCATGAGCCGCCGTTCCATTTGCAGAAGTTGTTTTGCGCTTCGGCGTAACAATGGTCGCAGCCAGGCGACACGTGTTGGCAGCCGATCCACGGATTGAATGTATGATCGGTCCATTCGATTTTTGAATTTTCACCCATAATCTTTCTCCTTTGTTTTGCGTTTTTCATTTTCCAATCCTAACCCGTTGCTTGCCATCCAATATTTACAAGATCGACTTTCCGCCCAAACTGGTTCGTGATTGCATCTTTCAATGCATCTTTCGCGTAACAGCAGCCCGTTTTTTCAGAGCGCCGGCGCCCTCAAAATCAAATCTGGCAGGTCCTCAGTCAAAAAAGACGGTCGCGGTCCAGCAGATCGTCGATTCGCCCGAGGCGGGCCACCTTGCGGGCCTGCTCGACGCATTCTTGGAACAACTCATCGGTGGGCATTGTCAACATGGTATCCCTTGATGCGATTTATCGGGGTGTTTGAGGCTCGACTGGCTGTCGGTCCGCGCTCGCCGACGAAAATTAGCAAATGCGAAGTTTCCGAGGCGGGACAATCGCCCCCATTCCAAATGATGATAGCGGTGGTCCGGTCAGATCGCCTTAAGGAAGGGTATCCACGCAGGTTACATTAGTCACGAGCACGGAATCCGCGGATGACTCGCGGGCCCATGCCTCCTAATAGCGATCGAATCAGTCCGCCAGCTGCTTAGCCTCGCCCCGATTGGAACGTACTGACATGCGCGTGCGCCAAGTTACGCGACGCCTTGACGGTGTATGCTTCCAGACGACCGCGTCGTTGTGCAGGGAGGGCTTCATCCGCTCATAAAGGTCGAAGGGCTCGTCGGGGAAATTCCTTCCGGGAATCCAAATCGGCGGTCTTGCTCGCTTTATTGTAGGAACGAGAAAATCAGGGACGTCCTCAGGAATTCCGATCCTCCCATCAACCAGCTCAATAAATCCGAGCCGCTCAAATTCAGGGATTGCAGAAGCAAACACAGTCGCCTTTCGAACCGCACGGCCGGGATATTGTGTTCGTAATGTGCGCGCATAATGGGTGAACATAGACTCCAGCAAGCCATGCATATTTTCGGTCATATTCCATAGGGCGTGCTTCATTTTGACTTTCCATAAGAACGATTCAACGCCGCTGTGCCGGCGTGTCGTCAATTATTTACATGGTTCAATTTCGCGATTTTCAAACCTGACTGCGGGTAGCTTCCATCAACGCACTTAGTTTGAGCGCGACGTAGCGCCGGCGCTTTGACCCATTTAGGCCGCGTATCATCGTCTCGCGCGTCGATTTGCCGTCAGTTGATTGGATTAAAATGCCCCTCTTTTCCAGATCGGCTAGCACTGAGCTAGAGGTGGCGCGCGGCCTGATCAGACCCTTTAATTGCTCCAAAGTGATAAGTATCGTTGGACCGTGCGTGGCTAACTTCCTGGTGACGCCCAAAGCGCGCCCGGCATCTTCGGGCTTCATAGTTTGCCCTTTATCAAGGCGAGGAAAGCGACCGGCCGTTAACGCTTTCTGGATCTTGCCGACCAAAGCATCTGTCGTTTCGTTTACCGAGGCCAGGGCAGCACGCGAACGCCGATAAATGGCGCGGACGGCGCTCCAGGCTCTTTCTTTTGTCCATGGTGCGATCCCAAACTCAGAAGCAAAAATCCCACCAGCTAAAACGATCCCAGATTTCTCAGCGAAGCGCCGCTCCCACGGCTCAGAATCAGCCCCGACGTTTTTGACGAATTTATCCATTATCCGTCCAACCCGGGGTGCCAGCGAGGATCGCTGCGGGCACAATTTTCCCAAGTACGCAGGCATGGCCACGCCATAGTTCTCGGCCAGCGTTTCCTCTACCTCCCGCACCAGAAGGTGCGCCTTTTCCATGATGGCTTCGCGCGACCCATCGAGCCGATTGAAAATACCGCCCTCCGCGCCCCGCGGCACCGGGATGGGGCCCATCCGCACTTGCGCGCCTTCCATTCGTGCCGATTCGTTGTTGGGATCGTCGAGCGGTTTCTCGCCGGTGGAAATGAATGGCAACAACCAGGTGAGATTTTGAAGGTCCGGATCCCGGACGGCCTTCTGCGAGCGGTACGTCCCTCGGCCACTCGTCAATTGATAGGGCAGTTGCGATGGCTTGATATGTCTGCCTGTTCCTGACAGGGCACGACCTTCTTCGTCCAACGCGCCAAATAGATTATTATGACTATAGCAGTAGTCTTCCAGCCCGCGGTCTGTCACAGCGAAGCTGATGAGATCGGTTTTCTTGGCTCGACCAATGGTCGATATTGCCACTCGTGCGGCCAATGTCTTGCCTGACGAACTTTTGGTTTTTGATCCGTTATTGTCAGGCGCTGAATTTTGCGGCTGAAAATGGAAATCCACGCCTTCCTGCTCTCCAGCCAGTTCAAACAGAGGACCGCTGAAAGCAACGCTTGCGGCGAAGATCAAGTAATCGGAGTACCAGAACGAATTTGTCAGTCCTGCCCCCCAAGCCTGCAACGATCCGCGTGTCTGACCTAATGCGGGATCGATGGCAGTCGTGCCTTCATGCTTTAGCGTTCCGTCGAGAGGGCCGAAAGTGTGCCCCGGATAGACGAACGACGTATCATGCCAGCCGGTACGGATAGTAATGCGACGGCTTCGCTTGCTCCTGGTCGCCACCGCCTCTTTAACCAACTCGACGGCGGTTTGGAGTTCGTCCGGTAGATCTGCGTTAGCCTTGAGGAGTTCCGCAACGACATTGGATGGCGTAGTGAATAGCTCGCGTCCGATAAGTTTGGTCCGCTTCTGACCATCAAGATCGCGGAACCGGACCTTATAATAGCTCTCGCGCCGCTCAATATGAAATTCGGTGGCGACGATTGCGAGCTGTTGGTTGCCGGTTGGATTTTTTCTGGCGGTAGCTTTATTCCAGGTGTGCATTTCGTTGCCTCCCAACTACTCACTACTCACTGACACAAACGCATCAGATATATCGACTTTCGGCATTCCTGCGCGACAAGCCAGTGTTGCTGCCATTTTCACTGTCGAATGGCTCCAACAGGCCAATTCCCCGCTTATTCCTGAGGCAATTGCGCAGTTGCTCCGTTAATTTCGCCTCGATCTCCATCAATTCTCGACGACAAATCGCACTCATTTTGACGGGCTCTGTTGCTTGTTGACGATGACCAAATGCCCGCCGTTTCGTCGAATGCCCCGGAGAATTAGCCGTTCACCCACGGAGTGTTGGTCGAGGAACTGGAGCAGTTCCCGTAGCTCCGGGCCCTTTAGCGGCAGGCTTTTGGTCTTGGGTTGACCATTGGCGGTGGTGTAACGGGAACGACGTTTAAAAATGGCCTTGAACAGGTACGTGATCGCCTTGGCAGCGTCATTCATTGGTTGAAATTGAAAGGGTGTCGGTGCCGTTTGTTCGGGTGGGAATGAGGCCTTGATAGCCTCTCGTAGTCGCAGCGTGTTCTTGCCTTCGATCAGCGAATACAAGTGCATTTGCCAGCCTAGGCTTTCGTTGTCCTGGAGGTTGTGGGATATATCGATACCAACAAAGGCCAGGCGATTAGACAAGCTGGATCGCTCTAGCCGTTTGTCGATCATGGAGGCGATAGCACCGAGGTCGGCATTCGACAGTTCTCCAATTGTGACCAACAAGCCGGCAGGGATGACGCTCGCACGGGTCCAGTCCAGACGAGCCAAAAAAATTGCCTGACTGCTGCGGAACAGGTGTAGGCGGTACAAACGCAGGCAAACGTCACACGCTCCGGACTCGCAACGGTTGTTCTTCCGGCATCGTTCCAGTTTTGCGGCTAGTCGCTGCTGCTCTACGTTACCTCTGCTCAAGATTCAAATCTTCTGGGCCCGGCGCTTTTTGGCGTCAGCAAAGGTCTCAAAACCGTCGGGTCTCGGAGGGATAGTTGTTCTGCTTGTCATGGCATCCTGCCCAATCTTCGTTGCTCAAAATTAGCTCATCAGCTCGGGGCGTCAGCGTCCGAGGCTGGCGCGTAATTGAACTTGTTCGTTGGCGACATCTGCGTGGACCAGATGTCGTGATGGCTACGTGCCTCCTTTCCTTTACAAGTGTTGGAAACGGTAAGATTCCGGCGTTGCAAACGTGCTATTGCCTTAGGTGAACTTGCTTTTCTCCAAGGTTCTCCTCGGGTGATGGCGGATCCACCATTTCTGAGCGCCCAAGGCGATCTCGTCAGATCGCCCTCGCAAAATACGCCATGCAAGTTTCCAGAGATTCATTGGGGCAAAGGAAATCCCGCCGAAAATTAGTCGGCGGGATCTCCTGTCTTCATTTGACCGAATGGTTAGGGCCTAAAATTTGTAATATTTCTACAAGGCGACCATAGTCTGGGGGGACATGCGGACATCCCCATCTCCTGGGCGGGCGTCCAAAGGAGGCGTCGTCAAAAAGCCACAGCAGACGACGGGTGGGGCCGTGCTCACCTTCCCCATCCTTTCGCACCAATCCAAGCTCACGCAGTACGGCGTAACCTAACTCACAGGAGCTGTCGCTCTCTGCACCAAATACTGCATCGTACAGCAAGTGCATAAGAAGTCTGCCCTGCATCGATATCGGCCTGCGGTTCGGCTTCGACTTACGCGCTGCCTGTTCGTCCATAAGATACAGCAGCACAGGCGTCGGCCGCCAACCGAGCGGGCTTTCCTCATCTAGCTCAGCTAAGCTCAAGTACTCAAATAGCTGGTCGGTCGTCTCAATGTAGCTTGCGTGCCGCTTTACGTATTTCGCTTGGTCGTCATGCTCAATAAAAGAGCTTAAGACAAAATACGTTCTGAAAGATCTTGACCAAACGTCGCGTGTCTTTGTCGAACATAGCACACTCCCAATAGGCAGCTCTGACGGCACCACGCCGACAGTAGCTCCGTGCGCTATTTACAAAGTTTGGTTTTCGCAGAATGCGAGTGTGGGATTTGGCCTTTGAAGTCATGCCTCACCCCGGGCGAACAAGCGAACTTGGCTCTCGGCCGCCTCGAAGCGACAGTTTTTTAACTAGGGATATTGGGCAGGATAGTTGCTCTCCCCCGCTGGCTTAGCGTTGCAGAGTTCGAGCAGACGGGTGGCGCGTTGAGACGGTGATCGATGTCGAGTTTTAAGACTTTTTTGGCGATCGACCTCGTCGCCGATCACCGTCTGTACGATTTTAAGGGCGCTTCTCCTAATCGCGGTTTCACACTGTGCTTTGCTACCTACGGCTCTTTAAGAGGCGGGACATCGTTACTTCTTTTTTCGAGGCGTGCCACCGTATTTTTCCTTCCAAAGTTCAATACACCCATTCAAGCCGCCGTGCTTCTTGATGAAAGCTATTACGTCAACCGGCTTTATTGCCTCCTCAAGGGCTAGCTGTAGGGCGATCTTGTATTTGTTTTTCATTTTATCGGTGACATGATCCCCCGCCGTTTGTTGGATGATGAACCGAACGTAGTTTTCCTTAAGCCGCAATCGATGCACATTGTGGTACCGAACTACGGCGTCTTGCCACTCGTGTGAGGTCTCTAACTTTTGCCGCAGCCGATAAACGCGCCTCAGGTACTTATAGAGCGGATCTACCGTCGGCGGCGGGGGCGCTACCTCACGAATTTTGTCAAGTTCGGCTTTAAGATCGGCTGGCAGTGCGGCGTTTCTTCGTGGCTGCGCAGAGCTTTTGCTCTGGCCCCAATTGCTCCGAATAGTCATGTTGTCTTCTCCTCGCCTCACCCATATTTATGTATATCATATACATAATTATGAGCCAATATGGAAATGGAGGCTAATGTTATGGGACTTCATCAACCTGACGCACAAGAATGTGCGATATTACTCCTGCTTTTGATTCGCGAAGATCAGTCGGGAGAGCAGAAGGAGACTTCGCGCGTTCGTCTCGCGGAGATCACTTTGAAGAGGCTATGGGGCCGTCATCGCTTAACCGACGACTTTTTGACCGAGGTCCAGGAGTGGCTTTTTCGGGCGGGATGGGCGCTGTTCTATGCCGGGACCACCTTCGCGATGGTAAAGATCAAGGCAGTCGAGGGCTGGCCGCGTGTATCGTCGAAACGGCTTCAACATAAACTTGAAGACGTGGCCCACGGACAATTCGACTTCGACCGACACTTTCACTTGCTGGAGGAGCAGAGACGCGAGAGCCGCGATGAAGAGTAGCCGTTGCCCTCCCCGCTGATGAACATTGCGATTCCGCTAAAAGCATTTCTACGTAAAGTACCTTCAGGCGAAGTCTAGCGACACCTGCCCTATTGCACGCTGACCTTAAGGCGCAATCTGCCCTTCGTGGCTTTGAAGTGCACCAAATTGACAACTGTAAATGCCTTGCGGGCAAATAAGGAGACCCCGCAATGAAAACCCGTATTTCATCGCCTCAGGCGAAGATTATGCCGCGACGTGCTGAAGAGAATCCAGATGGATTAGATCGTCAGGCACCGCCGACGGCGGCGCCACTCGGACCGAAGCGGTCATCGGCCCTCTCAGCCGTCCGCCCGATCCCGCGGCGGGGCTTGTCGCGGGAAGAGGCCGCGATGTATCTCGGCATTTCCGCAAGCAAGTTCGACGAGCTAGTACGCGACGGCCGAATGCCCAATCCGAAACGCATAGACGGCCGAAAGATATGGGATGTGCATCAACTTGATCTTGCCTTTGACGCCTTGCCGGTTGAGCCTAACTCTTGGGATGACTTCTCGGGGCTCTAGATTAAGCCATGTCAAAGATTACCCTGCCCTACATCCACGAGTATCGCGATAGACACGGTAAGCTCCGGCGCTATTTCCGCCGTCCTGGCGTGCCTCGTGTCCCGCTAATCGGTGCGCCCGGTTCGACGGAATTTATGGCCGCCTATCAGGCGGCGTTGTCTGGACTAACACCCGCTCGCCAGTCCCGCAACGGACCGGGCACCTTTAGAGAGCTAGTGACCGATTATTATCGTAGCCCGGAATTTGCAAATCTTAGACCCAACTCGCAGCGCCTTTACCGGCTGGTCCTCGGCTCCCTGGCGGAGAAGCACGGACACCGGTTAGTGCGTGACCTTGAGCCCAATAAAGCTCGGGCCATTGTTCAGAACGTTGGCACCTCTCGGCCCGGCATGGCCAACCTTACGCTTTCAGTCCTCAAAAGGCTCATGGCATTCGCTATCAAGATCGGCCTGCGCAACGATAATCCCGTCGTCGGCATTGATCGCTACCGCCTCGGGTCACATCACACGTGGGCCGATGAAGAACTTGCTATTTACGAGGCACGCTGGCCGCTTGGCACACGCGAGCGGCTTGCTTTTGCGCTACTGCTTTATACCGGGCAGCGTGTCGGCGACGTCGTAAGGCTTAAGCGTTGTGACATTAGCGACGGCATGATCCAATTGGTACAGCAAAAGACCGGCGTGCCGCTTTCGATCCCAATCCACCCAGCCCTGGAGCGGGCGATACGCATGGGACCGGCCAAAGGTCTCTATCTGGTTGGCGACCAGAATGGTCGGCCAATCGCGGCCGCAAGCCTCACGCGGCTCATTAAGAGGGCCGTAGCTGTTGCGGAGCTGCCCGACCGGTGCAAACCGCACGGTCTTCGAAAGGCCATCCTACGGCGTCTAGCTGAGTACGGTGCCACCGCAAAGCAGATCGCCGCCGTAAGCGGGCACAAGACGCTCGGTGAAGTCGAGCGTTATACTCGGGCGGCTGATCAAGTGGTTATGTCGAAGGCCGCACTTGGACTCCTGCCGGACGAAAAGTGAACATCGAGCGGCTAACCTCAAGCGCGGTTAGCCAATCTGGCGGATCATGACTTTGAAAACACTTCGTTTTTTTTCAACGTAAGTTATGGGGTCGTTAACACGCGCAACGATCTGACAATTGGGCTGTTTCCGGCCGCCAGCTCGCCTCCGGTCGAATGGCTCGTGAGCGACTGCCTGGTCGACTACGACGACGCGCTTCCCACCATGGCAGCGCGTGCCGCCGCGATTGGGCGCGGCGAGGCGCGCGAGCTGGTGTGGCTGATCGAGCACCCTCCCCTCTACACGTCCGGCACATCAGCCCGGCCGCAAGAGCTGATCGAGGCCCGCTTTCCGGTCTACGCCGCCGGCCGCGGCGGCCAGTTCACCTATCACGGCCCCGGCCAGCGCGTCGGTTATGTGATGCTCGATCTGAAGCGGCGCGCGCCGGATGTGCGCCGCTTCGTCGCTTCCATCGAGGAATGGATCATCCGCACGCTCGCCGCCTTCGGCGTGTGCGGCGAGCGCCGCGAAGACCGCATCGGCGTGTGGGTGCGACGTCCCGACAAAGGCGACGGCGCCGAAGACAAGATCGCCGCCATCGGCATCCGCATGCAGCATTGGGTGACGCTGCACGGCTTTTCGCTCAACGTTGCGCCTGATCTATCGCACTTCTCCGGCATCGTTCCGTGCGGCGTCTCCGATCGCAAATTCGGCGTCACGTCGCTCGCCGACCTTGGCCGACCGAAGTCCATGACGGAAGTCGATCAAAAGCTGCGCGCCGCGTTCGAACCGCTGTTCGGATCGACAGCCAACGCTCAGGAGCTGGGCAGTACCGAGAACAGATCGCCGGGACGGCGCAGCGCCAAGTCCACGGCGCCCGCCTCGCGCTGATCGATGGCCGTGACATGCGCGCCGGGCGGGCCGTCGCGGCATAGCTCGATCATGGTCAGCACGACTTCCTCGGAGCCGGCCAGCACCGCCTCCACCGAGCCGTCGCGGCGGTTGCGAACCCAGCCCTCGACGCCAAGTTCGAGCGCGGTCACTTCGGCCCAGGCGCGATAACCGATGCCTTGTACACGGCCGCGGATCGTGACCGCATAAATCACGTCCATCGAAATTCCCTGAGCTTGCGCGAGCGACGCTGCAACCAACCCCTCAATTCATCAATGTAGACGTCCGGCAAATGCCACTCTAGCGCGGCCGCGATCACAAGTTCCATGTAGCCGGCCCGTGGTGCCGCCTCTTGGCGCGAGCACGCCAGATAGACCAAGGCCATGCGCCGTCGGCCCGCTTGGCGCACCGGCAGCATCGCCGCGCGATAAAGGCCGCCGGCGATGTTCTCCCAGGCGGCGAGCGTCACACAGTCGCGCGGCGTCAGCCGCCACAGCACGCCGTAAACCGTCTTGGCGCGCAGCGGCGCGACCGACGCATAACCTTGGGCCATGATCAGGAAGCGATAGTCCGGCAGTGTCGCGACGCCGATCGGCTGCGCCAGCGGCGCGTGCTTGCGCATGATCGTCGGGCTCATGTTCGAGCCATAGGCGAAGTGCAGCATTACGGAGCCGGCCTTGCCATGCTCGGCCGCGTCGCCGCCCACATCGTGGTCGCGGCCGCGAGCGCGATCGGCACGAACGCGAGCAACAACAGGATCGCCACGATCAGCCACGACAGGTCGTAGTGTGGCGCGCCGGCCAAAAGCGCGATGATCGACACAAACAGGATCAGACCGAGCGCGCTTGCGGTATTCGGGTCGGTACCGTTGCCTGCAAGCGGGGCATAAAAGGACGCCGCGACGATCACCAGGAGCGCGACCGAAAGCGCATACAGGAGACTGACACCCGCGGCGAGGCCGGTGCTTTGTCCGCCGTCGCGGAGCCGTTTGGCGTGCAACACGTACCAGATCCAGACGAGCACGATCTGAGCCGCGAGGAAGGGCCATAGTCCCGCGCGCCGGATGACATCCGCGGTGGTCAGCCAATGCGACGCGATGCCGGCGAGGTAAACAAGGGCGGCCGCAACGATGAAGGGCTGCGGCAAAAGCCGTCCGGTCGGCGAGAAAACGAGGCGCAGCGCTTGCATGCGTTATTCGTCACCCCGAGGTGTCCCGGACCCTCTCCTGCGCGCTGCGCGCGCTTTCCTCCCCCGCTCGCGGGGGAGGGCGGCGAGCGAAGCTGGCCGGGAGAGGGCCCAACGGAGTTCACGCAAACTCCATGATCACGGCGTCGACCGCAACGCTGTCGCCGGGCTTGACTTGAATCTTTTTAATAATGCCGTCGCGCTCGGCGCGCAGAATATTCTCCATCTTCATCGCCTCGACGACCGCCAGGGTCTCGCCGGTCTTGACTTCCTGGCCTTCGGCCACCGCCAGCGAGACCACCAGGCCCGGCATCGGGCAGCGGACCGACTTTTCGCTGCCCGAGAGCTTCTTGGCCGGCATCAGCCGGGCGTAGCGCGCCTCGCGCTCGGTATAGACGAAGGCCTTCACCTCGATACCGCGATAGGCGAGCTCGAAGCCGTTCGGAATCATCCGCACATGGACGGCGACTGGGGCGCCATCGACCGTGCCCGACCAGACCGGCACGCCCGGAATCCAGGACGAGGAGAGGACGTGGCTGTTGCCATCCTCGAACGCGACGGTCACCGCGCTGCCATTGTGGGCGACGTCGGCGAGCAGGTCTTCATCGCCGAGCCAGATGGCGCGGCGGCGCTCGCGCGTCACCGCGCTGTTGAGCTGCCCGGAAATGCGGCGCTTGCGCTCGCCCATGACGTGATCGATCGCCGCGGCGACGCTGGCGATGGTCCGCGCCACCACCCCGATCGGCCTGGTGCGCTCGAACCCTTTCGGAAACTCCTCGGCGATGAAGGCGGTGGAAAGCTTGCCGGAGCGCCAGCGCGGATGCTGCATGATCGCGGCGAGGAACGGAATGTTGTGGCGAATGCCCTCGATGGTGAAGGCGTCGAGCGCATCGGCCTGGGCGTCGATGGCCTCGACGCGGGTCTTCGCGTGCGTCACGAGTTTGGCGATCATCGGATCGTAGTAGAGCGAAATCTCGCCGCCCTCGGCGACGCCGGTGTCGTTGCGCACGGTGACGCCGTCATGCTCGCCCTCGGCGGGCGGACGATAGCGCACGAGGCGCCCGATCGACGGCGCGAAATTGCGATACGGGTCCTCGGCGTAGATGCGGCTTTCCACTGCCCAGCCGTCAAGCTTGATATCGCTTTGCCTGAGCTTGAGTTTCTCGCCGGCGGCGACGCGGATCATCTGCTCGACCAGATCGATGCCGGTGACGAGCTCGGTTACCGGATGCTCGACCTGCAGCCGCGTGTTCATTTCCAGAAAGTAGAAGCTGCGATCCTGGGCGGCGACGAATTCGACCGTGCCGGCTAAGTCGTAACCGACGGCCTTGGCGAGCGCGACCGCCTGTTCGCCCATTTTCTTGCGCGTCGCCGCGTCAAGGAGCGGGCTCGGCGCCTCCTCGATGACTTTTTGATTGCGGCGCTGGATCGAGCATTCGCGCTCGCCGAGATAAATGATGTTGCCGTGCTTGTCGCCCAGGACCTGGATTTCGACATGGCGCGGATCGGTGATGAACTTCTCGAGAAACACGCGGTCGTCGCCAAAGCTCGATTTTGCTTCCGACCGGGCGCGCGCGAAATTCTCCGCCACCTCGGCCTTGGCAAAGGCGATGCGCATGCCTTTGCCGCCGCCGCCGGCGGAGGCCTTGATCATGACCGGGTATCCGATCTTTTCGGCAATGACGATCGCCTCGTCGGCATCCTCGATCACGCCAAGATGGCCGGGAACCGTCGAGACGTTGGCGCGGGCGGCGGCCTTCTTCGAACTCGATCTTGTCGCCCATGGCGGCGATCGCTTTCGGGTTCGGCCCGATGAAGACGATCCCCGCCTTGGCCAACGCCTGCGCGAACGCGGCGCGTTCGGAGAGAAAGCCATAGCCTGGATGCACCGCCTCGGCGCCGCTTTGCTTGCAGGCGGCCACGATCTTGTCGATGACCAGGTAGCTTTGCGCGGCGGGCGGCGGGCCGATGGGGATGGCGGTGTCGGCCATTTCCACATGCAACGCATCGCGGTCGGCCTCGGAATAGACCGCGACGGTTTCGATTCCCATGCGGCGCGCGGATTTGATGATCCGGCAGGCGATCTCGCCGCGATTGGCAATCAGGATTCGCTTGAACATCGCCGCATCTCGCGCATGTCCCGGAAAAGTGTGTAGCGGTTTTCCGACAAGGACATGCGCCAACGTGAAACAGTCGCGAAAAAGTTGCTCTGGCTTTGCGGCGTCAGCGGGAGAATGTCAATCGCCGCAGCCCGATGAGATCATGGCGGACCCAGTCCCGGCCTAACGCCGAAACACCGTCATTGCGAGGAGCGAAGCGACGAAGCAATCCAGCTCTCGCGCAAGCCGCCCTGGATTGCTTCGCTTCGCTCGCAATGACGGGTCCTCTCAGTCGTCACCACCGGGCTTGACCCGGTGGTCCATGCTGACGTGCGGCGGAACTGAACAGCGCGACGAATCTCAGCAAGCCAGCGTCCCGCATGGATTGCCGGGTCAAGCCCGGCAATGACGACACAGAAAATCGTTCTCGCGACGCGCTCCGCGCCCGAGCTATGCCCACCACCACGACGCCATTCCAAAAAAGATTCGCCCCCGGCACAAAAGGGAGGCGAAGCGCCGAAAGGCGCAATCCAACCATTGGCCGCGCAGCACCGACAAACGTTGCCGTCTGCCGATGCCTTGAGCGCGGCTGCGCGCCATAACGGAGGCGCGCCCGCCTTCCGGCGCCTCACCGCGGCACTCGCCAGGCCGAACGCATCCAGCCTTGGCTCAGCCCCAGAACCGGGTTTCCCAACGTCTCGAGCTCGCGGGTGTTTTGCCCGCTTACATCCTAGCGTCGGTTAAGCGCGCTCCGCGCAGACCGGTCTTTTTGCCGGTCGACCGGTGCCCCAGGGCCGCCCGAGTGCGGATTGGCAATTCCGCCCGCGGGCACCGCCCCTCGCTCCGCCTCTTCGGCATGCCGGCCGGACAGGTGCCCTTTGAGTGAGCGAGGTGATGGGGGATGTAACTGTAGCGGGGACGGATGTCAAGGGGCGGTCTCTGTAATAGAGACCATAGCCGCACGCCATCCGGCGCAACTTGTGGTAGGAGAGGAATCAGGGCATCGGCGACGTGCACCGGCAATTATTGTGGCCCAACATGCAGAATCTCACGCCCCTCACGGCCAACTATGTTGTCGAAACGAAGAAGCTTGCGGCATTGCCGACTTCCACGGAGCTGACCTTCTATCCGGAGATTAAATCTCTACTCACCGCGATACTAAAGGATAGTGGGCTGCCCTTCGAAGTTCGAACGAGTACGTCCGAAGCGCAAAATATGCCAGACTTTGTCCTCGGCGACACAGCGATGTTTGTGGGTGTCTATGGGGAAGTAAAACGCGAAGACGTTAGCCTCAAAAATCTCGCGGTTTCGACCGACCAGAACGATCAAATAGGTCGGTATCTTTCGCGCACTGGTGTCGTTCTTGTCTCGAACATCCGTGGGTTCGGATTGCTCGCTTGTCGCGCTGGATATGTTCGCAATCCCGACGTGCCGGTAAAACCGATCGACCGTGACTTGCTAAAAACGGTCGATCTTTGGTCTGCCGCTTCTGGAACTCTCAGCAATCCGAAAATTGATCAATCTGCTATCAGCGAGCTAGTCGAGATTGTTGAGCGGTCAGTAACGGACTTCGCCGCGATTGCCGATCCTGCCGACCTCGCGAAGGTCCTCGCCCGTCAAGCGCGCGACGCCAAATTGGCGCTGCCCGACGACCTAAAGCCCGTGGCCCCTCTTCTGGAAGATTATCGGCAAGCGCTCGGGTTGGCCTTTGACATTACGGACGAGAAAGGAGATCGCTTCTTTCGCTCGTCGCTGGTGCAAACGATCTTTTACAGTGCGTTTGCCGCATGGATACTTTGGGATCGAACTGCTCCCTACGATGCTCGCTTTGACGCGGATGATGCCCAAACCCACCTGCAAATCCCATTTCTTAAAGCGCTAATGTACGACATACGTCATCCATCGCGGATGAAGCACCTGGGCTTGGAGGATCATCTAACAAGAGCCGTTGCCACTTTGAACCGCGTTGATCGCAAACTGTTTCGTACGAGGATGAACTTTCCGACCATTGACGAGCAAACAGCAATTGCGGCAATCACATATTTTTATGAACCATTCCTAGAGTCCTTCGATCCGCTGCTCCGCGAAGAGCTCGGCGTGTGGTACACGCCTCCGCAGGTCGTGCGATACCAGGTGCGGCGAATCCATTACTTGCTAAAGGCTGAACTAAACCGCCCCCGCGGTCTGGCCGATCCGGAAGTCATTGTGCTTGATCCTTGCTGCGGTACAGGCGCATATCTTCTTGAAGTGGCACGGTGCATTGCCGAAGAGGTTAAGGCTGACGGTGATGATTCAGCACTTGCCATGGAGCTTTCTCAGGCATTTCGATCGCGGGTTATTGGATTCGAAATTTTAACTGCGCCATTCGCGATTGCCCAATTGCAGCTTTTTCTTCTGCTTCAGTCTCTCGGTGCCAAGATTGATAAAGGGGATCGTCTGGCGATTTTTCTTACAAATGGCCTGCACCCGGTTCTATTGACACCCGCCTAAGCGAATCCCACCCGCATCTCGAACTCCACGGGACTTAGATATCCGATCGTCGAGTGCCGGCGTTTCGGATTATAGAAGCATTCAATGTAGTCGAACACGTCAGCCTTGGCTTGGTCGCGCGTCCGATACGTTTTACGTGCTATGCGCTCGGTCTTCAGTGAGGAGAAGAAGCTCTCCATGGCGGCATTGTCCCAGACGTTGCCTGAGCGGCTCATCGAGCAAACAACGCCGTGATCTGACATTAGCTTCTGGAACTGTTCGCTGGTGTACTGGCTGCTACGATCGGAGTGATGCAGCAGCGCGTCGGGCTTGCCGCGTCGCCAGATCGCCATCACCAGCGCGTCGGTCACGAGCTGGGCCGTCATCTCAGCACTCATCGACCAGCCGACCGCGCGTCGGGAGAACAGATCGATGACGGCAGCCACATAGAGCCAGCCCTCCGCTGTCCACACATAGGTGAAGTCGGCGATCCATTTGCGGTTGGGAGCGGGCGCTTCGAAGCTGCGGTTGAGCACGTTGGGAGCGACGGCGGCGACCTGCCGCTCACCCAGATCGGGCGGCAGTCGACGCCGTCGCGGACGGGCTTTGAGAGCCTGGAGCCGCATCAACCGCTCGATCCGATGCAGTCCACACGACACACCCTCCGCCAGCATGTCGTGCCACACCCGCCTGGCGCCGTAGGTTCGATCGCTCGCAAGGAAGCTGGCACGAACCTTCGCGCCCACCTCTTCATCGCTTCGGCTGCGCCGACTGCGCGGCCGTGTCAGCCAGGCATAGAAGCCACCCCGCGAGACACCGAGCGCCCCGCACAACCATCCCGCCGGCCAGATCCCCCGGTGCTTCGCAATGAATCCGAACTTCACGTCAATTCCTTCGCGAAGTAGGCCGCGGCTTTCCTAAGAAACGGCTGGCTCTGGAGTTGGCGTGTGTGCCTGCAGGACGTAGCCGAAGGCCTTAGCGCGGCGCTGAAGGTTGTAGATGACCCGCTCCCGGTAACGAATCTCGTAATAGGAAGCGCCCGGGTCGACATAGTCCATCCCATGACGCAACGCGTTGTAGAACAGAACCGCGATCTTGCGCGCCGTCGCAGTCACTGCCTTGGCCTTGCCAATACGGGCTGACAGTCGCCGGTAGAACGCACCCAAGGCGGTCTCAGTTCTGCCAACACTCACAGCCGCCAGTCTTAGAAGCGCCGCCGCGCGGCTTCCGGATCTTCGCGTTCGCGACGATAGGACTTTGCCGCCCGAGATCTTGTTGCCTGGCGCCAGACAAAGCCATGAGGTGAAGTGCTTCGCGCTAGGCCATGCAGCCAGGTCGTCGCCGCACTCGGCGACTAGCTTGAGCGCGACGTAGGGTCCGAGGCCGTGGATCTGGGTAACGTCCTTTCCGAGAAGAGCATACAGCGCCGCCCGGACGTCGAAGGTAGGGCCGTTCGATTGCCGAATTGTACGTCGCCGCGACAACCCTATGGTCTCTTCCTTGTGACTTCGACGAGAACTGAGCTGTTTCAGAACGGCCTCGATCCGCATGTCACAGGCGGATACCTTTTGCTGGTACTCATCGTAGAGCGCCACAGCTTGCTCAAGCGCGAACAGATGCTCTGCCCGATAATGGCCCGTTAGAGCTTTCTCGATTGTGTCGACGCTGGCGTGGCACCGCGTATCACGCAATAACGCCAGCGCAGCGGGATTGCGCTGGCCGCCGATGATTGCACGGATAATCCGCATGCCGGTCGCCCCCGTAATATCGGTGACGACGTGTTGGAGCTGGAGGTTCATCTGCGTCAGGGACTTCTGCATATGCTGGATATGGGAGGCGGCGTAATCCAACAGGCGCTCGCGTTGACGCAAATAGGCGCGCAATTCAGCAATCTCACCCTGCGGTCGAAAGCTGGCTCGCAATAGACCATGGGAATGGAGTCGCTGCAGCCATTGCGCGTCGCTCACGTCCGTCTTACGTCCCGGCACATGCTTGGCGTCGCGTGCGTTGACCAGGGATACGTCGACGCCGCGCTCGTCAAGTAGTTCGAAGATCGGAATCCAGTAGACCCCGGTCAATTCCATGACGACCGTCTCAACACCACATTCCGCGAACCAATCAGCCAAACGGTGCAGATCGCCAGTAAAAGTGCCGAAGCTGCGCACCGGCTCGGACGTGCGATCCGCACCCACCGCCGCCACGTGCATCGTCGAACCGATGTCGATTGCCGCTGCGTTCGGATGCACCATCACCATTCTGGAATGCGTCGTGCCTGATGCTCTCTTGCCCTTCATCTCAACCCTCCTGATTGTAGAGTGGAAGGGCTGGGCCGCGCAGTCGTTCAATTTCCTAACCGGGATCGTCCGAAGACGTCGCCACTCTCAAGCCCGCAACAGCCCATGGACCATGTTTTTTAACGGGGTCATCCGCCACCAAAAAGCCGACGGCCGCTCCCTCCCATGGCCACGATAGCGCGCGGCCGTTTCTCTGCCCACAGGCGGACCCAATCCGTGATGGTTTTTTAGAATGTCTCGTTCGGCCTTCAGCCGGATCACTTCGCGCTTGAGCTGCGCGATCTCCAACTGCTCGGGCTTCATCTGACCTTGGCCGGGGAACGCATGCTGCGGATCATCCGCAAGCGCCTTCACCCAACTGCGCAACTGTGACTGATGCACACTCAGATCTTGCGAGGCTTGCGCATACGACACGCCCCGCTGTTTGATCAGCCGCACAGCCTCAAGCTTGAACTCTCGCGTAAACTTCCGCCTCTCCATGATCCACCTCCGGTTCCATCAAAACACCTAACTCGGTGTCTGTGAAACCGGGTGCAGGCCAAAATGGCTACAGAAAGAGCGCGTTTTGATCCCGAGGAAGTTTGGACAAAATTAAAGGCAGAAGGCCACTTCAAGGTAAATTCGATCACGCCCTTTCTAACCTTCCCGCTTGATCAGCGCTACATCTACTACGCAGATAAATACAAGTGGCTCAATGAGGCGCGCTCCGACTTCCACTCCAACCTGCACCAAAACGAATTTCTGGTTACCGTCCCCGAGCCTCGTAAGGTGTCGGAAACCAGGCCAGTCTATTCCACGACACTCGTAAACTTACATGTTCATGAGCGCGGCTCTGTTGTTTTTCCGCGCGAAATTAACAATGAGGGGCTCTTTACCGAGCGCGACGCAAACATCGACGAGAACGCGTGGCGCAAGTTACGAGAGGTACTTGGTTTGGCGGGTGAACGGCGTGACCAAGATGCGCGGGCATTGGTCGGCAAACTGTTTCGTCTTGCTTTTGCGATCTTACACACACCGGCGTATCAGGCGGAGCATGCTAGCGCCCTGTCGGCGGATTGGGCGCATTTACCGATTCCGAAGGATAAAAGCCTGTTAGCTCAACTGGTCGAAGCAGGCGAACTAGTCGCCCGTCTCCTCGACGCAAATCGCGACGCGCAGGACATCATTGAAACTATACTCGGTCATGACCGTGCGGCGGCCATAGGCTCATCCATCGTCGAGATGGCAAGCAGATAGCCTCTGACGATTTGACAGTTTCGGTAACTTACTGGGGCGGCGGCAAGGGTCGCTGGAGGCCCCGCCCTTTCACGGAAGAGGAAAAGCCCGACACTCAATATGCGATTGCATGGGGAGATCGTACTGGCGATCTGTTTATCAATGAAACAGCGTTTTTTAGCAATGTTCCGGAAGCAGTTTGGACTTATCAGCTTGCGGGATATCCTGTTCTCAAAAAGTGGCTTGGTTACCGTCAAGCCGACCGGCGCGACGGTACACCGCTGACCAATGACGAACGTCGTTGGTTCCGTTCAATGATCCAGCGCATTGCCGCGCTTTTGGCACTGAGCCCGCAACTCAATGCGCTTTATCAGGACATCTCAGCAAATTGCTTTACAAGCGTTGAACTAGGCATATCCCCCGATGCCGCCCGCGAACGCCGCGATGCCAAGAAGAAGAAGACGGGAAGCACTAAAATCACACCTGCTATGAAGCAAGCCAAAACACCAAAGAAGTTGCGGAAGCCAAAGCCTTCGTAAAGAGCGATTTGGCCGCTCGTCGGATGGGCCGGACCAGGGGCTCGCGTATTCACGCCATGCTATACTCGAGCGCACCACCGAGCGGCCGATGATCGCGGACATTTCGTTGCATCGCGAGGAATTGCGGGCTTTGTGCCGCCGTTTCCATGTGCGGCGGCTCGACGTGTTTGGCTCGGCGGCGCGCGGCGATTTCGACCCGGTGCGGAGCGATCTCGATTTCCTGGTCGAATTCGATCACGGCGAGCCCGACGCGCTGTCGCTCAAGACCTTTTTCGGCTTCAAGGAATCGCTTGAGGCGCTGTTCGGACGCAACATCGATCTCGTCGAGCCGGGCGCGATGCGCAACCCCTATTTGAAGGCGAGCATCGAGCGCTCGCGGGAGCCGGTCTTTGAAGCGTGATCCCAAGAGCCTCCTCTGGGATGCGCGCGAAGCGGCGAACGCGATAGCCGCCATGACGGCGGGCAAAACTTTCGCGGATTTCGACCGCTCTTCTCCTCGCCCGCTTGCGGGAGAGGAAGGCCGCGTAGCGGCCCGGTGAGGGTAAACGTGCGCGAAGGCCAGAAGCGAGACGCCGCCCGCGCGCTCGGCCGCAACGCGACCGACGCCGAGCGTATCATATGGCGGCTCTTGCGCGACCGTCGGCTGGATAGCGTGAAGTTTCGGCGCCAGGTGCCGATCGGTCCATTCGTCGCTCACTTCGCATGCGTTGAGCATCGGCTTGCCGTAGAGCTTGATGGTGGACAGCATGCGGAGAGTTCGTCGGATGCTGTCCGCGATCGTTTTCTCGCGGCTAACGGCTGGCGCGTCCTGCGCTTTTGGAACCATGAGGTGATGCGAAATCGAGAGGGCGTGTTGGAGAGCATTCAACAAACACTCGCGCTCACCCCGACACTTGCCCTCACCCCGACCCTCTCCCGCACGCGGGAGAGGGAGTAGCGGAGTCATTCGCATGCACCGTTCCATTGTTGCCGCCGCTATTGCCATCGTCGCCACAATGTCGGCCGCCTCGGCGCAGAGCGAGGCGGCCCGGCCGCATAACGTCGTGCTGTTCGTGCCCGACGGTTTGCGATTCCGCATGGTCGACGACACCACGGCCCCGACCATGGCGGCGCTGGCGCGCGACGGCGTCACGCTGCGCAACGGCCACTCGCTGTTTCCCACCTTCACGACGGCGAACGCGTCGGCGTTCGCCACCGGACATATGCTCGGCGACACCGGCGACTTCTCCAACACCATCTATGCCGGCTTCGAAGTGGCGGCCGCCAATGCGAGCGTCACGCCGTTCCTCGAGAACGACACGGTTCTCGGCGACGTCGACCAGCATTTTTCCGGCAACTATCTCGATGAAACCACCATCCTGAAGCTCGCCCGCGACAAGGGCTACAGCACGGCGGCGATCGGCAAGCTCGGGCCGGTCTTGATCTTCGATTCCACCGCGCGAACCGGCGAAGCGACCATCATCGTCGATGACGCGACCGGCAGCGGCAAAGGTATCCCGCTGTCGGCGGAAATGACCGAGCGGCTGAAGGCGGCAAACCTGCCGCTGATTTGCCCGCCGCGCGGCGCCAACAGAAATCCCGGCACGCTCACGCCCAACATCGTGCAGCAGGATTATTTTTCCGCGGTGGCGACCAAAGCGATCCTGCCGCTGTTCCGGGAACACGACCGGCCGTTCATTCTGGTTTACTGGTCGCGCGATCCCGACGGCACGCAGCATGCTCAAGGCGACAGCCTCAATTCGCTGGTGCCCGGGATCAACGGCCCGACGTCGCTTAAGGCGATCCGTAACGCCGACGACAATCTGGCGCAACTCCGCGCGGCGTTGCGCGACCTCGGGCTCCTCGACACGACCGATATCATCGTGGCCGCCGACCATGGCTTCTCCACCATCTCGAAGGAGAGCCGCACCAGCTCGACCGTCAAGACCAAGTTTGCCGACACGCCGGAAGGCCAGCTGCCGCTCGGCTTCGTCGCGCTCGACTTGGCGGCGGCGCTGAACCTGCCGCTGATCGATCCGGATGACGGCTACAAAGCCGTGGCGCCGGGCGCGCACACCAAACGTGGCAACGGCCTGATCGGCGGCGACAAAACCAACCCGAAAATCGTCGTCGCCGCCAACGGCGGGTCGGATTTGATTTATCTGCCGGATGGCGACAGGGAGCTCGCCAGGCGCGCGACCGATACGCTGCTGACGGAGGATTATGTGAGCGGCATCTTTGTCGATGCGCGGCTTGGCAAGTTTCCCGGCACGCTCGCGCTCGACGATATCGCGCTCGAAGGCGGCGCGATCACGCCGCATCCGGCGATCGTCATCAACTTCCGATCGTTCGATACGGTTTGCGGCGAGCCGGTGCGCTGCGCCGTCGAAGTCGCCGACACCATCCTGCAGCAGGGTCAAGGCATGCATGGCTCGTTCAGCCGCGCCGACACCTGGAATTTCATGGCCATGCAGGGGCCGGACTTCAAATCGCACTTCGTCGATCCGGCGCCGGCCAGCAACGCCGACATCGGGCGGACCATCGCGCAACTGATGGGGCTCGACCTCGGCAACAACGGCAAGCTGGTCGGCCGCGTGCTGACTGAAGCGTTGCCGAACGGTGCGGTGCCGGAAGTGGCGAGCCGCGTCGTGGTATCCGAGCCGGCGTCCAATTGGCTCACCACCATTGTCAACATGCAGACGGTCGGCGACACCCGCTATTTCGACGCTGCCGGTTTTCCGGGGAGGACGGTGGGGCTTTCCACGACCCTGCTGCCGGGGCGGTGAAGGCTTTGGCCGACGGCTACCTCGTCATTGCGAGCGAAGCGAAGCAATCCAGGCAGCCTCGCGGTTCTGGATTGCTTCGTCGCTTCGCTCCTCGCAATGACGATGGCGCCCTACTCGCGCGTGAGCGCACTTCTCCTTCTCCCCGCACGCGGGGAGAGGTGAAGCTCGCGCCCTACTCATGCGCCAGCGCGCAGGAATGGTCCTGCAGCTCCTCGCCCCTGATCGGTGGGCCGGCAGAAATATCGGACGTGGCGTTGAGGATGACAAAACCGGGCCCGGCGTCGCCGAAATCGGCGTCGACAACGACAAGGTTTTGCGCGCCCATGGCCGCTCGCGCGCCAGGCACGCCGTCGGCCAGCAGCACGAAGGGATCGGCGGCACCGAGTGCGGCGCCGAGGACGCGGATCGCACGGTAATCGTGTCCGGCCAGCGGCTCGGGAAATGGCGCCCAGGCGTCGCCGATGCGAGAGGCCTGAGCCCGCAATGCCGACTGCACGTCAGCTTGGACGCAATCAATATGGATGTGGAACTGGTCCTGGCCGCGCCGGTGGGCGGAATTGATCGCCAGACTGATCGCAGTGCGCGGCAAGGGATGGCCCGCCGCGCGCTCGGTGAAGCCGCGCTCGCGCCAGGCGGCGGCGAAATAGTTCGGGGCGCCCGGCTGGAGCAGTTCCGGGCTTTCAATGCCACTGATGTGGGCGGTCGCTATCAGCAGATACTGGGTGTGGCCGACGATATCCTTGAGAATGACGTAACCGCGCTCGACCCCGCCTTGCAGGTCGACGCGCGCGCACGGCGCCGGATCGGCATGCTGTTGTTGGTTGGGCACGCATTGGTCGTGGACGATGGTCCACAACGCGTTGCGGTCGAAGGCCCGCGTGAGGCCGAGCGCGCCAAGGAGCACAATTGCGGCCGCTCCCGATCCCAGCAGCCCCAGATACAAAACTCTGCGCTGCGAGATTGGCACCGAATGCTCGCTCAAAAGGCCCGACGTGCCGTAACGGCACCAGCGCCGACACCGCGCGCCGGTCGTCGCATTCTTACTCGTTGTGGAGGCTTCTTGGTAGCGGTTGGCGTTGCCAGGGCAAACTCAACGGGCCAAGCCGGCGCCAGCTAGATCAGCCTAAAGCCGCGGAGCTGTCTCGCTTCAGCGGCGATCCAGTTGAGGATGGCGAGGTCGACCTCGTCGAAACCGGCGGGTAAGAGCGTCGCCGGGCGCGGCACGACGATCGGCGAACGCGCGATCGCCGCGGTGAGGGCTTCGATCCAGGCTCGATCGTGATCGGTCGAGGATTCCATTATCGTCTCCGGCGGCCTTGCCGAGTTCCTTGCCAGTCCCGCCAAACTCTGAGAGTGAAGCCAACAAATCAGGCTGCGGGGGCAATGTGCAATGCGCGGCGGGCTGTCCAAGGGCGAGGATGGGGCAAAGTCGAGGCACGCTCTGTGACCGCGATCACGTCTGCGCGCCGCCGTCGGCCGCCGCGGTCCGGCAAAGCTGACGGAAAACCGCGTCAGAAGCTTATTCCAAGAGCCCGGTAGCCGACGGTTCAATTCTTCTTAATTTTCGGGCCAATTCGATCGTACAATCCTCGGCCCAAAGCCTAGTATTCGCGTCAGGCGGACGTTATGTAGTGGCAACATTACATTTCCGAACATCGCGGATCTGGCCACACGAGGGAGGTTTCCATGGCGCTGCAAATTGGCGACACCGCACCCGATTTCGAAGCCGAGACGACCGAAGGCAAAATCAAATTCCACGATTGGCTCGGCAACAGCTGGGCGGTGCTGTTCTCTCACCCCAAGGATTTCACGCCGGTCTGCACCACCGAACTCGGCACCATGGCGAGGCTCAAGCCCGAGTTCGACAAGCGCAACGTCAAGATCATCGGCCTGTCGGTCGACCCGGTCGACAATCACAAGAAGTGGTCGCAGGACATCAAGGATGTATCCGGCTTCGCGCCGAACTATCCGATGATCGGCGATACCGAGCTCAAGGTGTCGAAGCTTTACGGCATGTTGCCGGCGGCGACATCCGGCACTTCGGAAGGCCGCACGCCGGCCGACAACCAGACGGTTCGCAACGTATTCGTCATCGGCCCGGACAAGAAGATCAAGCTGGTCCTGGTCTATCCGATGACCACGGGACGCAACTTCGACGAAGTGTTGCGGGTGATCGAATTCGCTGCAACTCACCGCCAAGCATCGCGTCGCGACGCCGGCAAACTGGAAGCAAGGCGAGGATGTCATCCTCACCGGCAGCGTCACCGACGACGAAGCCAAGAAGCTCTACCCGCAGGGCTTCAAGACGCCGAAGCCGTATATCCGCCTGGTGCCGCAGCCGCACTAATAGGCGGTCCGCAGACTTTCGGAATCAGAGCGCGGCTTCGGCCGCGCTCTTCAACTTTTTTGAACACAGCACCAGAACGCCTACACCCGAAAGCCGATTCTGAGTCCGCCCCAATGGCGTCCTTTGACCCAAATCGGCGCCGACACGTCTTTCATCATGAAAGGCGATCTATCCAAAGCTATAATATTATCAGCAGCTTGGTTCTGACCTTTAGGACTGGGACAACGCTGGGGACAACAATGCAAGCTGCCGCCCAGTCCCGGTAATTGGGTGGCTAACTCGGTGGCCGGTTCCCCCCTGCCCGATCATCCCGTGCGATCAATGAAGCAAGGGCCTTGCCTTGCAGGTGGCCCCAAGGTAGCCCGGTAACAGGCGGCAGGCTGCGCGGAGCGACGAACTCTGCCAGCGGATGTCTGTTTCCCAGTGAGGGCGCGCCACGATGCCAAAACAGCAGAAAAACGTAACTCTGGATGAAGTTGTGGAAATCATGGGAGGAGAAGTTCGTAAGGCAGTCGATAAGTACTTCGATTTTCTTCAGAAGACTGTTTCATCTTACCCGTTGGGCGACACTGAGTTAGGTGGCAAGGCAAAGGACTGCGCCGAGAAAAACATAACTATGGCTCGCAACTACATGCATAAACTGAGCCGAGCAAATAATCCCCTGGAGGCAGTGCCAATTCATACCGAATTCATGCAGTCTCAATTGGGGCTCATTGGCGAGCAAATTAAAAGTCTTGGCGAGATTTATACCAAAGCGGCGGCAGAGGTGCTCAACGCTCCTCTAAATACCGACACTCAATTCAACGACACTATTTCCGCCATCATTTCGGCAGCATCCGGAAACACGCCTTTTGCCCGTTAAGTCTCCCCGCGGTTTAAGCCCTACACCATCATCACTAGCGCGCTCCTATTTTTGACAAACGACACCGAATGTTTCGGCGGTCTGATTGCCTACCATAAAACCGCCTCCGAACCCCTTGTTGCGGCAGAAGGTTGTAGCGGCGCGGGCTAACGATGCCCATTGAGTCTCGTCAAGCGGGGCGTGGCCAATACGGAGCTCGCTGTTGCCTATTGCGTCGAAATGCTGCGCGCCGGTGCGATAGCAGAACAGCCCAAATTTGCCGTTGAGCATCTGACCATTGAATTGGCCACCGACATATCCTTGCTTCAGGTTGTCGCAAATAGCTTGAGCGGCGCGACCCGCTCGCGCCCAGGTGACGACATTGATATCAGTGAAGGGCCACCCGGATTGTGAGATGTCGGCCAACGTCGCGTCCTTCCATAGCGTGTCGCCGGCCGAGCATAGGATGCCGAAGGGACCCTGATTGCCGTCGAAGTGTCCGCCAGCAAAGCCTCGGTTGTAGCACATGGCAGCCGCTGCGCGGGCTGCCTGGGCCCAATTGACGGTGTTGACGTCCTGCAGTCCCCACTTGCTGCCAGTGACCTCGGCCGGATAGACCTTGACCGGTGACGATTGCGCTCCCGGAGCCCACTGCGACATGAACACCGCGGCGATCCAATCCCGCAGGGGCGGTAAGTTCGTCTGATATGCGTCTGTCCCGCATGCCCCTCCAAATCCAGATTGGATTCCGACCAGATAGCGAATGTTGTTGTTGAATATGAATGCGGGCCCTCCGCCGTCGCCTGTCCACGGAACGCGACCTTGGGCATTCCGTACAACCCGATAAGAATCGCCGTCACTCGCTGCGGAATAGTTAGTGTTTTCCGATGGACTGACCGGTTTTACCGTTGCTTGATAGGCCCCGGACTGGACCAGCAGATCGGCAGCCAGATATTGGCCATAGCTGTTCTTGGCGCAAGAACCATAACCCTGCCCATAAAAGGCAACAGTCTTGCCGACGACGGCATCGCGCCCCCCGGTCCAGATTTGATTGGTGGTGCTGACGTTGAAGGCGCTTTGAAGATGAAGCAGCGCGAGATCGGGGCCGACATCGGCCAATCCGCCAAAGAGATAAATGGCTTGGACGGCGATCGTCTGACTGTTCCCTGATTTCAAATCCGGGGTAACCAGCCGCACCTGTTTTTTGCCCGGGTTTGTCCGTTGGTCGATGACACACTGGCCCGCGGTCATCACCCAATCTTTTGCTATCAGCACCCCCGAGCAGATGGCTGGCTCTTGCCCGGTATTGAGGATGGCGACCAACCCTTTGTCGAGTTGTTCGGCCTCGGTCACCGTGGTGCCGGGCCCAATAACTGCGCCAGCGTACTGACCTGCGGCGAGACAAAGGAAAAGCGCCCCCGCCAACCCGGCCATTGTCGCTCCAAACAAACGACCCTTAACCCTGCCGTTAGCTACGATTGCATGCCGCATCGGTAGGTTTCTCCGGTTTACCAAGTCGGCCGGGAAGAGGCATGGAGAGAGCTCGGTCCAGACCGCGAAGCGCGCCGCATCGACGTTGTTGGTTCCCTGGCTCGGGGCGGCTTGCTGGACGCATTAGTGGATGCCGACCGCGCCCCGCAAAGCTGTTGCGAGCGAACCCTTTTGCTGTTCGCTTGCCCACGATATATCCATTAAAACTACGATCAGATCGCCATTCTCAAATAGGCCGAAATAGGAGCTGAATTGAGGAGGTGTTATGGGCGACGGACCGTGCCAATCCCCAAAGTGCCAAATGTAGCGCCCGCTTCCGATTTGTTGCACTTGGACCCCGAGACCGTAGCCCACACCATAGGAAGCTTCCATGAACTGTTCGCGGCCCCCAGTCATGTTGCGGTAGTTGTTGGCAATGAAATTGGCGTAGTCGCGCGCCGACATTTGCCATCCGCCGAAGGTACCCAAGCCAGCAGTGCCGGCGGGAATCTGGACGTTGGCAAATTGCGCCAGCACCGTCTGCGGCACTCGCGATTGCGGCGATGCATCCCATCGCGATATCGGTACGCCCGAACGGTCAGGAAGGTGCGGGACCAGGAGGACTCGTTTGCAATAGGCTTCATAGGGTCCACCGATCGCCTGCTCAATCATCATGCCGAGAATGGCGTAATTGGTATTGTTGTAGAAATACGCAGTTGTATTAGACGTTACAGGCAGAAGCGTTCCAGGGTTGGCAGCGAGCTTGACCGAAAGGGCTGCTCTGACGAAGGATTGTGCGGCCGCGGCCTCATTCTTGATGCCAGCAGCCCAAGGAGGTTGGGTCGGATCGACCTGGATACCGCTGACCTGGCGGATGAGTTGTTGGATCATAATGCCTTTTGCGCGAGGATCGGCAGGAAGTACGGTCGCAGGTGCGCCAGGCTAGCCAGCAAATGGGGGCGTTGGCAGGAGGGCCGCTCCCAGGAAGCTGGAAAGGCGTTGGTCGAGCGTGTCGGTGTAGCTCAACTGGCCTCTCTCGACCAGGTTCGCGACGCATGAGGCGGTGATCGCCTTTGTTAGAGACGCGATGGGATAGGCACCGTCCGCCTGGCGATTGCCAAAGCCGGCGCTGTGGGTTTCATCAGCGATCGTGGCATTTTGGACGCCATTCGACTTCATCCACTTCTGAAAGGCCGCACTCATTAAATTGAAATGGCAGGCGTTGATGGCGTCGTCGCGTGCCTGGGACTCTCCTATGTCCGCGGTCTGATGTTGCAGGCGCTCGCCAATACACCATTGCAAGTGATCGCTTTGAACCGGATCCCACCTCGGTCCAATAGCGAAAGCGGCGCATCCTTTCACTAGCAAGGCGGCGCGCTGAGCCTCAGCGTTGGCTGCGTACGCCTTGCAGGTATTGGAGTCGGCCGTCGAAGGTGTTGCCGCCGTCAGGACGAGAGCCACGTGCGATAGACACCCATTTTGGGGGCTTCGCGTGGATATCGTCAGCCGGTAATTATGACTTGGCGTCAGGTTGGTGACGTCATAGTCCGTTGCACCTTTCAAACCGCCGGTCACCGAGCCGCCGGGCTTTCCACTATTGATGTTAGACTGGCTGGCCGTTTGGTCGTCGATGATAAGATCGATGTTCAGGTTTGGCGGCGCCGACCAATTAACGTGCAAGGTGGTGTAAGACGATGAGGCCAACGGCGGCCGCCAGACTCGGGAGCATTTACGATTGTGCGCTTGACCCCACCAAATGGGAATCCGTTCTCGCTGCGATCTCCCGCGAGTTCGTTTTCTCGTCCACGCTATTGAGCATGGTGCGCTTTTCAGGAGAGCCCTTCGTCTTGGCGTCAACCGGAGTTGACTCCGAGTTGCTGACCCGTCTGCCGGAAATGAGCGCCGATATGGCGGCTCTGTGGGGCGGGTGGGAACGGTTTGAGCAATTTCCGCTCGATGAGCCGATCGTAAACTCGCAGGCCGTACCGCGCACGCTGGTCGCGGATAACAACTCTTATCTCAACGCGTGGCGCGACCGCGGCGACATCGATGCGGCGATCGTCATGATTGCCCGGGACACGGCGATGGTGGGGGCTGTAGGGTTCAACCGCGCCGAGTTTGCGGGGCCAATCGGGGAAGGCGAGATGAGCGCGCTCCGGTTGCTCGGACCGCATTTCCGCAGGGCAGTGACGATCAGCAACCTATTCGACTTGAAGACGATCGAGGCGGCAACCTTCGGATCAGTGCTCGATGGCTTCGGTTTTGGCATCGTGCTCGTCGATGACAATCTCGGTATTATCCACGCCAATACGGCGGCAGCGGGCATGCTTGCGGTGCGGGATCCCATCCGCTCCGAGAAGGGCGTGTTGGTCTTACCGATCCGGACCGCCCACGCGGCGCTAGAGCGCGCGGTGCGCCATGCCGCCGGTAACGGTGCAACGCTGGGGTCGCGCGGAATCGGCATACCGGCACAGCGCAGCGACGGCGAACCGTGCATCGTCCATGTCCTACCGCTTAAGCGTGGCGCCCTGCGACGCGGCCTGGCGCAGCGCGCCGCGGCGGCATTGTTCATCGCGCCTGCGGTTGCCCCGCCCCGTATGCCAACCGACGCGCTGGCGCTGCTCTACGATCTTACACCGGCCGAAGGTCGGGTCTTCGAACTGATAGCGGCCGGCGAAGCTCCCGCAGCCGTTGCCAAGAAGCTCGGTATCGCACCGAGCACCGTCAGGACGCACCTGCTTCATCTGTTCCAGAAGACGGGCTGCCGGCGACAGAGCGAACTCGCGAAGCTCGGCGGTAGCCTGTCGTTACCTGTCTGAACTGCCGATCACGCCCACAAGCCGCTTTTAGAGCTTCACCAAATCGACGCGCGCTGATATTGCGGATTGTTTTTGAATTCCAAGACACGCAGATGCAACGCGGCTTAGGTGCGAATGCCGCGCTGGTCAAGCTCGCCGGTGTGCCGAGTGCCCAAGTCATTGGAGTGCGTCCAAATGAGTGCATGGTCAGCGCCGCCATCGATAACAACGAGTTCAGAATCAGTGATGCCGTCGCGGAGCATCTTCGCGGGGCGCATCGGCACGGCCTTATCAGTCGATCCAGCAACTATGAGGGTCGGACATGCGATCCCGGGTAGACGACGCCTGCTGTCGAACGCCATCGCCGCTCTCCACGCGGATACCATCAACCGGGAGTCTTGGTTCGCTATGACACCCGCGAGCCAGTAGCCGCGTTCTTTACCGATCTGCGACAAACCCTGTGAGAAGATGAGCTTTGCAAACCGTTTCATGCCGAGGACGCGGACGAGAAGCGGCACAAGACGGCCTTCGAGATTCTCGCGAAATGTCGCTATATTAAAGGCGTAGGTGCACGCGAGCACGAGGCGGACACAGCTTTTGGGGTGGTGCCGCGCTCTTGCGTTACGCAACAAGAGCCGAAGCAAAAAGCTTTACGGCACCAGAAGCACTTTCCCGATATTCTTGCGATCCTGAATGAAGTGATGCGCCGCCGCCGCTTCGTCGAAGCGAAAGCTTTTGGCGACCTGCGGCTTGACTACCCCTTGGCGCCAGAGGTCGAGGAGCGCATCCGCCCATTGGCGAATGCGATCGACCTCGCCCCACATGTGCCCGAGATTGACGCCGAAGACGCCCTTGTTGGCGTTCATCAGCGAAATCGGATTGAACTGAAACCAGGGCGTGCCGGCGAGCACCGCCAGCATGCCAAGCATGCTGCGCTCCTTGCGATTGGCGGCCGCGGAAATGCCGAACATGCCGAGCCGACCTGTCGGGGCGAGAATGCGATAACCCTTCTTCCATGACTCGCCGCCGACGGCATCGAGAATGAGCTCAACACCGCGCCCGCCGGTAATCTCGCGGGCGCGTGCTTCGAAATTCTCCGTCCGGTAATCGATAAGATGATCGACGCCGAGCGCGCGCATCTCGGCGTGCTTGGCGGCCGATGCCGTGCCGATGACTTTCGCGCCGAGGTGCCTGGCGATCTGCGTCGCGGCAATACCGACGCCGCCGCCGACCGAATGAATCAGGACAGTCTCATCGCGCTTCAACCCGCCCATAACCACGACCAACTGCCAAGCTGTGAAATAGTTGACGGGAATCGCGGCCGCTTCCTGCGCCGACATCCCGGCGGGCCGCTCGAATACTTGAGCCAAGGGAGCACAGACCGTATCGGCATAGCCACCGAATCGGGTCAACGCGAACACGTCGCGTCCCACCCAGCTCGCTTCAACGCCTGCGCCGACGGCGTCGACCCGACCGGCGACCTCATAACCCGGCACGCACGGGATCGGTGGCAAGTCCGGATAGAGCCCGAGGCGGCCAAGTATGTCGGCGAAATTGACGCCGCTTGCTTCAACGCGAATCCGCACCTCGCCGGCTTTGGGTTCGGGATCGGGCGCGTCCTTGACTTGGAGAACCTCTGGTGAGCCGGCTTTAGTAATCCAAATCTGCCGCATGGTTTTGACCTCCCGTTCGCGCCGACGCGCGCGGCATCGATAACGTCATCAAAATCATACCGCGGATCGGCCGCTCTCGCGCCCTTGCTTTTGACGCTCGCGCATGCAGACCTTAGCGCCGCACCGAGAAAACATTGCGACCAACGAGGAACACGATGGATGTGCGCGCGGCCGTGGCATTCGCGCCCGGCAAACCGCTCGAAGTAACGACCGTGAAGCTTGATGGGCCGCGCGCCGGCGAAGTTCTGGTCGAGATCAAAGCTACCGGCATCTGTCATACCGATGAGTTCACATTGTCGGGCGCCGACCCCGAAGGTCTCTTTCCCGCGATCCTCGGCCACGAGGGCGCCGGCGTCGTGGTCGATGTCGGCCCGGGCGTGGCCTCGGTCAAAAAAGGCGATCATGTCATTCCCCTTTACACGCCCGAATGCCGGACCTGTCCGTCGTGCTTGTCGCGCAAGACCAATCTCTGCACCGCCATCCGCGCCACGCAGGGCCAGGGCGTCATGCCCGACGGCACCTCGCGCTTCTCGATCGGCGGCGACAAGATCCACCACTATATGGGCTGCTCGACCTTCTCGAACTTCACCGTGCTGCCGGAAATCGCGGTGGCGAAAATCCGCGAAGACGCGCCGTTCGACAAGGTCTGCTACATCGGCTGCGGCGTGACCACCGGCGTTGGCGCGGTGATCAACACGGCGAAGGTCGAGCCCGGCGCCAAATGCATCGTCTTCGGCCTCGGCGGCATCGGGCTCAACGTTATCCAGGGCCTGCGCCTGGTTGGCGCCGACATGATCATCGGCGTCGACCTCAATCCGGACAAGAAGGCCTGGGGTGAACGCTTTGGCATGACGCACTTTGTCAATCCGAAAGAAGTCGGCGGCGATCTGGTCGCGCACCTCGTCAACCTGACCAAGAGCGGCGCCGACCAGATTGGCGGCGCCGACTACACGTTCGAATGCGTCGGCAACGTCAATCTCATGCGTGCGGCTTTGGAAAGCTGCCATCGCGGCTGGGGTCAGAGCATCATCATCGGCGTTGCCGGGTCGGGGCAAGAGATCGCGACGCGGCCCTTTCAGCTCGTGACCGGACGGGTGTGGCGCGGCAGCGCCTTCGGCGGCGCCCGCGGCCGCTCCGACGTGCCGAAGATCGTCGATTGGTACATGCAGGGAAAGATCGAAATCGATCCGATGATCACCCACACCATGCCGCTACCCGAGATCAACAACGCGTTCGACCTGATGCATGCCGGCAAGAGCATCCGCAGTGTCGTGGTTTATTAGAGCATGATAGGTCACGTCCTGCATCTCTATCGTCATTGCGAGCGAAGCGAAGCAATCCAGGGCAACGCACGCGATCCTGGATTGCTTCGTCGCTACGCTCCTCGCAATGACGATGTCTCATCATAGTTCGTCACGCCCCTAGCGGTGGAAGAGCAGTCATGAGCGACACATCAGGTTTTCAAGCGCCGTTCGCCGAATTTCTCGGCATCAAGCTGACCCATGTCTCGCCGGAGCGGGTGCAGGCCGAGCTCACCGTGCGCAAGGAGCTGGCGACCGTCCCCGATATTCTGCATGGCGGCGCCATCATGGCGCTCGCCGACAATCTCGGCGGCGTCGCCACCGTGGTCAACCTGCCGAAGGGCGCGCGCACGGCGACGATCGAGAGCAAGACCAATTTCTTCACCGCTATACCGGTCGGCGAAACCGCGCGCGCGGAATGCACGCCGCTGCATCGCGGCCGCACCACCATGGTCTGGCAGACGAAAATCACCCGCAACGACGGCAGGCTTTGCGCACTCGTGACGCAAACCCAGATCGTCATTCCGGGCGAGAAGGGCTAGGGCGAGTACTGATAGGTCGCCCGACTGATTTCCGCTTTCGGAGGAAACCCGGACATAAGGCCGGCACCGTCGAATGACCGAGTCTGACCCAACTGCGACATCAATGCGCATCTTTTGCGGTGGCGCATCACGACTCTGTTCCCTGTGGCTAGGCTATGATGCAAGCTGGGAGGAGTGGATGAAGCGGCGCGAGTTTATCTCTCTGCTGGGCGGCGCTGCCATTGCGCTGCCGTTGGCTAGTCGCGCTGAAGCGGCGCGCGTACCCAAGGTCGGCTTTCTTTATCCTGGTCCGGAAGCGGTTGCGAACGAACGCGCCACGCATGTGCTGGAGGGACTGCGCAGTGAAGGCTTCAGCGCGCCGGATCGTCTCACGCTCGTGATCCGGGCCATGGGCGGCGATGAGACGCGCTTGCAGGCGCTTCTTAGCGAGATCGTCGCCAGTAAGGTCGATATCCTAATTCCCGTAGGCCCCCCGCAGACGCGTGCGGCTCACGTCGCAACCACTAGCATTCCCATTCTGACATTCGATCTGGAGATCGACCCCGTCGAAGCCGGTCTGGTATCGAGCCTCGCGCATCCGGGCGGCAACGTCACCGGTATGTTCCTCGATTTTCCCGAGTTTGGCACGACTTGGCTCGGGTTGCTGAAACAAGCCATTCCCGCTCTGGCCAGCATCGTGGTCCTCTGGGATCCGTCGACATCGACGGTGCAGACCAAAGCGGCCATAGCGGCGGCGCAATGCCTCGGCGTCAAGATCGAGATTCTGCAAGTCAAGACGCCGGCCGAGCTTGGCGCCGTCTTCGAAGCCGCGAGCGCGCACAAGCCCGACGGGCTGTTGATGCTGTCGTCGCCGATCATGGGGATTTATGCAAAACAGTGCGCCGATCTCGCGCTCGCGCATCGCTTGCCGGCGATTTCGCTGTTCTCGGCTTTCACCCGTGCCGGCGGGCTGATGTCCTATGGCCCCGATGTGAGCGATCTCTACCGCGAAGTCGGCGTCATGGCCGGAAAGGTGCTGAAAGGAACCAAACCGGCCGATCTCCCCACCCAGCGGCCCTCGCGTTTCGAAATGCTCGTCAATTTCAAAACGGCGAAGGCGCTGAACCTCGACATTCCCGAGACGCTACTGGTGCGCGCCAACGAGGTGATCGAATAAGCCTTCCCGACTTCCGGTGTTGGCCCTGAGCGTCACATAGTGCGGCGGAGCGGTCTGGTCGCTATCAGGGGTAAAAGCGGAAGTCGCACGACCATCTCAAATCGGTCGTTCGTGACCCTTTCCGGACGAAGCAGCGTTAAGCACGGCACGTCTCCAAAGACATGTGATAGTCTGGTTATGCGGCGCGCAGTTTAGCCCGCGCAGCGGAGGCAACCATGCGGCGGCGGGATATCCTGGCTCTATTCGGTTGTCTGCCGATGGCGTGGCCGCTCGCGGCAGGCGCGCAACCATCGGAGCGGACGCGGCGCCTCGGCATACTCTATGGAGCCGACGCCGATGATGAGGTGTCGCAAGCGCGCAACACCGCATTTCTTAAGGTGTTGCAAGACCGAGGCTGGACCAGCGGCCGCAACGTGCAGATCGAGACTCGTTGGGCAGCCGGCGACGCTGACCGCACCAGCAAATTTGCAACCGAATTGGCGGCGCTGGCGCCGGACGTCATCTTCGCGACCGGGACCCCGACGGTCGCGGCTTTGCTTCGTGCGACGCGTACGGTGCCGATCGTTTTTGCCACTGTTCCCGACCCGGTCGGAGCCGGATTTGTCGACAGCCTGGCCAAGCCGGGAGGCAACGCGACAGGATTTATGAACTACGACTACAGCCTCGCCGCGAAATGGCTGGAGTTGCTCAAACAGATCGCGCCGGCGACGACGCGCGCCGCGGTGCTTCGCGACCCCGCCGCCACGAGCGGAATCGGCCAATGGGCTGCGATTCAGACCGTGGCATCGTCCCTTGGTATCGAGCTGACACCGATCAATGTGATCGATATGGGCGAAATCGAGCGATCCCTCGCGGCGTTCGCACGCGCGCCCAATGGCGGCATGATCGTGACCGGAAGTTTTTTAACAGCGGTCCACCGCAAGCCAATCGTCGCGCTGGCGGCCCGCTACAAATTGCCGGCGGTTTATTTCGGACGCTTCGTTGTCGAGGAAGGTGGTTTGCTCTCTTATGGGCCTGATTATACCGACGGGTATCGGAAAGCCGCCGATTACGTTGACCGCATCCTGCGAGGCGCAAAGCCGGGCGAGCTGCCGGTACAAGCACCCAGCAAGTACGAGTTGGTTATCAATGCGAGGACCGCGAAAGCCTTGCGCCTCGAAATATCCCCGACCCTCCTTGCGACCGCCGACGATGTGATCGAATAACCGCCGTTTCGTAAGCAGTCTGCTTCAAAGGAAGCAGGATCAAAACAGACGCCGGGCGGGCGCGCATTTGCCCTCATAGTTCCCTCCGCTGTCACCAGCGTTCGAGGGCGGCCAAGTTAGCTGGAACTGGCCGGTAATGCGATCAATAGTGAGATTTTGGTTGGTCGCCGATTCCTTGTCGATCGCGACAATAACGGTTTCCGAAAATTGCTCCGTTTTAATTTTAGTCCCAAACCCTATGTTCAAGACGGTTCGATTGACCGGATCAAGCAACACAGAGAACGAGACCGTGCCTCTAGCAGGCTGTTGAAGAAGTAGGTCGCGGTTTGGCTGATTGAGTGATTCACTTTCTCCGAAACGATTCGGAGGTTAGGTGATGCGGGGTGGGGATAAGCGGACTGGCGAGCTTTTCAGCTACGTCGATCTTGAGAAGCGGGTTCGGTCGGATCATCCGCTAAGGGCGATCAGAGGGCTTGTGAACGAGGCGCTGGTCGCGCTGGAGCACGAATTCTCTGGGCTTTATGCGCCGATTGGGCGACCGTCGATATCGCCGGAGAAGCTGCTGCGAGCGATGCTGTTGCAGGCGCTTTATTCAATCCGGTCGGAACGGCAGCTAATGGAGCGGCTGGAGTATGATTTGCTATTCCGCTGGTTCGTCGAGATCGGGGTCGATGCTGCCGTGTGGGACCATTCGGTGTTCTCAAAGAACCGCGACCGGCTGCTCGAAGGGAATATCGCCGCGAGGTTCCTGGCGGCGGTTCTGGATCAGCCGCGGGTGAAGAAGCTGCTTTCCACCGACCACTTCACGGTCGACGGGACGCTGATCGAAGCGTGGGCTTCGTTGAAGAGCTTTAAGCCACGGGACGGATCGGACGAGCCTCCGGCCAGTGGCGGGCGCAATACCGAAGCCGATTTCCATGGCAAGAAGCGGTCGAACGAGACCCATGTCTCGACGACGGATCCGGATGCACGGCTCTACCGCAAGGGGCCGGGCAAGGAGGCCAAGCTCTGCTTCATCGGCCATGGCTTGATGGAGAACCGCCATGGCCTTCTGGTTGATGCTTGTCTGACGCCGGCTGACGGCCATGCCGAGCGGGTAGCGGCGCTCGCCATGATCGAACCGCGCGCCGACCGGCCGCGCGCGATCACGCTCGGTGCCGACAAGGCTTACGACGCGGAAGACTTCGTCAATGAGCTGCGCTCGATGACAGTGACGCCGCATGTGGCGCAGAACACCAGCGGCCGAAGTTCGGCGATCGACGCACGCACGACGCGGCACGGCGGCTATGCCGTCAGTCAGCGCGTCCGCAAGCGCATTGAAGAGGCGTTCGGCTGGATCAAGACGGTGGCCAGGCAGGAGAAGACGAAGTTCCGTGGTCGCGGTCGCGTCGGGTGGGCCTTCACCTTCGCTGCCGCCGCCTACAATCTGGTTCGATTGCCGAAGCTCATCGCGCAAAAGAGTTGATGGCAAAGCTTCCCGCACTACAGGCCGCCTCGTCGGACACTTCCACATAGATAATGCGCGATGATTTAGGCTTCGTATGCGATCGTGCCTGACTTCTTCAACAGCCTGCTAGACCCGTCGCAACGCAGAATCAATTCTTCGGCGAGAAGTGGTGTCGAACATATGCAGAGGGCAGCGGCGAAAAGGCTGCGCAGCGCCCTCCTTACCCCAGACTGCATTGATGCCAGACCCCCGAAACGAAGGCTTTACGATCTCACTATGCGAAGCAATTGTTAATGAACCTGAAAAACAGTTACTTTGGATACCGGCGATTTAAGCGACCCTAATTGCGATTTCTCCCTCTGGCCCTTCTCGGACCTTGCGAAATGTTTGACCTGAGTCCGCAGAGCGCAGCAAAGCGGCCGTTGATTCAGGTCGCTGTCACCATTCGCGAGTTTATGAACGTACACCCGGCGGCTGAAGGGTCTGGCTACTTTTGCTCGGCGCGGATCATCGGCACTTCATGGCGCCGCCGCGCATCATAGACGATTGCCGTTTCAATGCGGGTTACGGGTCGAGCGCAAGATCCTTCAGATGCGCGGTGTCACGCGCAATGACGTGTACGATCACGTCCCAGCGCCCGCTGAGCAGGAACGCGGAACGCAGCGTCGTTCGCGGCGCCGCGACACCATGTCTGAGATTGAGGGATAAGCGGACATCGCTAAACGGGCGTTCTTGACCCAGAGCCGGGCTTGATCAAGCCCGTAATTCACGCAGTACTAGCGCGGGACGTGACAGCTTCGATCGTTGGCAGGCGAATATCTCGCGCGCGATCGACGAGGAAAAAGGCCGCCACAACGCCAATCGCCGCGCCGAACATCACGTAGAACGACGGCGCGATCGGTGAACCGGTTGCCTGGATCAACCACGTTACGAAGAACTGCGCGAAGCCGCCGAAAATCATGACGGCCAGATTGTAGGCGATGCCAAGCCCGGTTGAACGCGCCCGGGCCGCAAACTGCTCCGCGACTGCCGTCGACATTGGACCAAAGAAAACTCCAAGTAAGCAGCAGAGCACTATTTGTACGGTCACCAAACTGCCGAAAGAGGGATTGTTATGGAGCCAATTAAATAGCGGATATACGAGGACGAGATAAAGGGTTAGCGCGCCGATTATGATCGGCTTGCGGCCAATGCGGTCGGACAGTGCCCCAGAAAGCGGCGTCAACACGATCATGCACGCGAGGCTGATCGACTGGGCGACGAAAGCCTTGTCCAACGGCAAATGCAGTTGCGTGCGTGCGAAAGTCGGCATGTAAAGCAGGATGACGTAGAACGAGATAGTTCCCGAGGTGATCGTACCCATACACACCAGCACTTCTTTGACATGCGTGGCTAAAGTCGTTCCGAAACTTTGCTTAACTGTCGTAGCTCCGCGTGCCTCAAGGAACGCCTCGGTTTCTTGCAGATGACGGCGAATGAAGAGCCCAACCGGACCTATGACAAGCCCAAGCAGAAATGGGACCCGCCAGCCCCAGCTGTCGAGGGTTTCAGCCGCCAGGCTCCGCGTTAAAAGCGCCCCCAAAAGTGCACCGATAAGGACGGCCAAGCCCTGGCCGACCATTTGCCAGGAGCCGTAAAAACCGCGTCGATGGGCCGGAGCACTTTCGATAAGGAAGCTTGTTGCACTCGCAAACTCACCGCCGGTAGCAAACCCCTGCAACAAGCGCGCCAGCACGATGATCAACGGCGCCCCCACACCAATAGTCGCATAGGTCGGCGCAAAGCCGATCATCGCGATTGCCGCTGTCATTAAGACGATGATCAAAAGCAAAGCGGCCTTTCGGCCTTTGTGATCGGCATAAAGCCCGAGCAGGATGCCGCCGACCGGACGCATGAAAAAGCCGACACCGAATGTCGCTGTCGTCAGCAACAATGAAGCATATTGACTTTCGGCCGGAAAAAACAGCCGAGCGATAACGACCGTCAGGAAGCCGAAGATAATGAAATCGTACCATTCGAGGGCATTTCCGATCACGGCTGCGGCGACCTGGAGCGGCTTCGGAGTGGAATAGTTGATAGGCATGGAGCATCGCCCTTTGAATTGCCGACGCAGCGGTCTTGGCGCTGTTTGAATGCGGGGAACCGACGGCGCCAACAAAAAGGATTTCAAGTTGATTTCGGTTCTCGCCCGCCGACGCCACTCTCGCAGCCTGTTCGCCTCAGGGACTTCCGCATGTCCACGGCGGCAGCTCCGATAATTATAACTATATCGATCCGCGCCCTCGCGTAAGAGGGGTCACTGTCGATTTGTCTGGTAGTGGCCGATCGCCACCGTGCCGAAGTATCAGACGAATGTCCGATGTTCGGCGTGAAACGGACATGACGCGGACATCGCGAAAGGCGACGTGATTGACCGATGCTGTTGAAAAAGGCCTCGTGATTTTCGGTGAACAGTGATTCCGTCTGCCGAGGGATTCGGCGGCGGAGGTTTTCCATGATGGGTCGGCAGGCGGGCGATCAGAGCCAGTTGTTTTACCTGTTCAACCTCGAACGGCGCATTCCAGCGGGCCATCTGTTGCGCCGGATCAATCCGGTGGTGACACGGATACTGGCGGAGCTTCGTGAGAAGCTTGTGCCTTTCTATAGCGAGATTGGCCGGCCTTCGGTTGATCCTGAGCTGATGATCCGGATGCTGATTGTCGGTTATTGCTATGGCATCCGCTTTGAGAGGCGGCTGTGCGAAGAGCTCGAACTTCACCTTGCGTACCGATGGTTTTGCCGCCTCGATCTCGACGACAAGGTTCCAGATCACTCGACGTTCTCGGTCAATCGCCATGGTCGCTTCCGTGACAGCGACATCCTGCGCCAGGTCTTCGAGGCTGTGGTGCGGGCGTGCATGGATGCTGGCCTGGTCAAGGGCGAGGGGTTTGCCGTCGATGCCAGCGTGATGGAGGCCAATGCCAGCCGCTATCACGGCAAGACGCCTGATGAGATCACGTGGGCCGAGCCGGAGCGCCAGACCCGCGCGGTCAAGGAGTATCTCGCTGGGCTAGATGTCGATGCGCAACCCAATCCCGATCGCAAGCCGCCGAAGCTGATATCACCGAGCGACCCCTGCTCAGCCTGGACAGCTAAGGCCAACAAGCGAGTACAGTTCGGCTATGGGCTCAATTATCTCATCGACATTGCAAACGCGATCATTGTCGACGTTGAGCCGACGCCGGCGCGCACCTATGACGAGGTTGAATCGACAAAGACGATGCTCGATCGCACCGAGCAGCAGCTTGGCCTGAAGCCGAAGCGGCTTGCGGCCGATACTGCTTACGGGACTGGCCGCTTCCTGGGCTGGCTGGTTGGCCACAGGATTGCACCGCACATCCCGGTCCGCGATGCCAGCGAGCGCGACGATGGCACATTATCGCGCAGCGACTTTCGCTGGGATCGGCGGCGCGGTGTTTATATCTGCCCGAATGGTAAGGTGCTGCACACCACCGGCAAGGTGCACGAAGGCAAAACGCTGCGCTATCTCGCATCCAAGTACGATTGCGATGTCTGTGCCCTGAAGAAGCAGTGTTGTCCTAAAAGCCCGTCGCGACAAATTCCTCGTGATGTTCATGAATATGCCCGCGACGTGACACGCCGGCTGATGCGGACAAAGGCGTTCCTCAAGTCGCGCGACCAGCGCAAACGCGTCGAGATGCGCTTCGCCCACTTGAAGATTCATCATGGCTTCGAGCGTATGCGGCTGCGAGGTCTTTCCGGCGCACGCGATGAATTCCTTCTCGCTGCTACCGTGCAGAACCTCAAGACCCTGGCACTTCGAACCCTCGGACCACCACCGGCACGGCGGCGCGCATCGCTTGCCTGAGATCGCTCACCAGTGCGCCAGCAGCGTCCGCGTCGAGGTCGCCGGCAACCACGCGGCCGCAAAATCGAACGGCCCGGCTCAACTCAGCCGGTTCAAAACCACCCAACAGCATAACGCCAACCGAAAGACGTACTTTTTAAACAGCATCGACCCAACACGACATAGCCCGACCAATTTTGCGCTGCGCCATCCGTTTCACTGCGGTTGTTGCGCCGGGCCGATCTGTGGAGCGCGCACCGGCTTTGCCATTCCATAAAAGACAACCACACCCTGTCCGCCGCAGCGGGTCGAAAGCGCCTCTTTTGGTGTACCGATGCAGCTGTCGATGTCCTGCCAGTTGTTCGTCACCCAGACGTTCCCTGCGGGATCGATATCGATATCGACTTGCATCTGGAGTCCGCCACCAACGTACCCGCCGGGCGGTGAAATCTGATCGCCCGTCTTCATGCCGGGCGGACAGTTTTCCGTGCGTACCCCGCACAACTGCACAATGGGACTGCTCGGAGTATTGAAGTTGGAGACCCAGACGTTGTCATTGCCGTCCACGGCCGCAGCCCACGGTCCGGGGAGGCCGGAACCCGTGAACGGAGAGCCCGGATACGGGGTGCCGTCCGGCCGCAGCACCGAGACGCTTCCACCGTGGCGGCCACCCTTCTGCTCGGACTCGGTCCTCGCCAGATAGTCGGACGCTGCTGCAACACCCTTGAGTTTCAGGCGGATGCCCATGTCGATAAGATGGGCCATACCTAGCAGCCCACTGCCGAACCGGTTGGTGACCCAGACGTTGCCCTTGCTGTCGATAGCAAGACCGCTGCTGTCGAACCCGACCTTAAAGTTCTCGGCCTTACTCGGATCAGAGGCGGGGAAGCGAGTGACGTGGTCCACTCCGCTATTGGACACCCAAATCCTGTCCTGCTGGTCGATGCCGAGATGAAATGGTGCTCTGAATGATTTGCATGGTTCGGCGCTGCTGCCCTCGCAAACGATCCGGCCCTTGGTCAGATCGCCCTTTGGGAAGTGCACGAGCTGAACTCTTTTCAATACCGAGGACCCAGACATCTCCGCTGGGCGTGACGATGACCCCCTGCATCAGCCCGAGCCTACCGTCGAATGTGATGCCTTTCGGCGGCGTCAGCGGCTTGCCGTTCTTGTCGAATACAGTGATGGACTTAGTGCCGTAGTTGGTGAGCCAAGCATTGTCATTGCCATCAATAGCTGCACCGAAGGTGCCTCCTTCCATTCCGCCGCCAGTGAAGCCGGTGGTATTTGGTGAAAGCGGGCGACCGTTCGGCGCGAACTTGGTCGCATGACCTTGCCATAAACTATCCTGTCCCTGCCAACCGACCGAGAAGTTGTCGCCGACCCAAAGGTTGCCCTCACTGTCGAACATAGCCTTGCCGCCCGCACGATACCCGCCACCGTCAAACTTGAGCGGAAGCACCCACGCGCTCGGCGACCAATTGAGGTACGGCATAAATGGAACCGGACGCAGGTTCTCGCCCTTCGGGACCGGATAGAACTGGTTCAACAAAGCGTATAGCCGTTGCGGCTCGTGCCATGGATTGCGAGCGATGGACTGGGCCGCGCTCAGTGTGTCGGTCGGGGCGGCTCCCCTCGGCGGTGTCGCCGCTATGAAAAGCCTGTCGCACGCATCGACAGTTACCAATGTGGCGCAGCCAGCAATAATGTCCGCCAACGTCGCAAAATTGGCCATCGTTGGCGTTTGGCCACCGTTGAGCGGGTCTTGAATAGTGGCTCCCCAGCCACCTGTTTGAACATCAACGAAGTTGGGCACGTTGCCCGCAGCGATACGCAGGCTCAGTGCAGACCCTTTGATTGCGCTACCGTTAAGAAACTGCGCGTTGGTCCACACCGATGCGATGGTGGTCATCTCGTTGATGACGACCTTGCTCGGCGGGGTGTTGCCCAGCACTGTCAACAGAGCAATGGCCGAGTTGTCGCCGCTGCCTTTGTTGACTGTCGCTTGGCCACCCCTGGCGACCAGATACAGGCTAACACCCGGGCCAGGCGTTTCTTGGCTGAGAAATTCAAACTGGCCGTCGCTGCCCGTTTTTGTTTGAGCCAGCTCTCTGGGTTCGCCAGCACTGGCGGCCCACAACGTGACTGTGGAGCTTACAATTGGAGCGCCGCCCGCTAGGACCTGTCCATCGATCCGAACGTCAGCCGCAGCCGGGCTGCACATAGAGCCCCAAAGCCCGCCGGTCAGCAGCATTGCCCATAGCCGGATTTTGTCTAGTTTGAACATGCGCATCCCCGCATTTCGAGATGATCTGGACTTGGACGGCATCTCGACAATAGCAGGGTCTAATGGCGCTGCGTGAGTTGGGCGGCAAATCGATCGTGGATTTTGACTATGGGGATGTCTGTTTATCGCCCGTCGCGACAGACGATATACGGCAGCACAATGCCGGCTTATTGGGGCGAAAGCAGAAGTTACTGCCGCACGCCTAAAACGACGTGAATGACCCTAGTCGGACTTGCCGACCGTATTGGCGAACGTTTGCCTCGAGGAAAAACGAACATAAAGCGCGCGCTAATCACATCACGGGTTTGATCAAAATCAACGCCGAGATCATGATGTGATCAATAGTGAAAAATTTTACGACAGCGAAACCTAAGCAACCCAAGCAACAAGCGGGACGCCGTCATGCTTCGATCATCGATCCGAACAAAAATCCTCGGCATCGCCGTCGGATTGATTGCGCTGATGATCGGTACCGCAGGGCTGTCGTTGGTGGCTGCGATGCGGGTCGGCGATAGACTGCAACAGCTCTCCGAAAGTTATTTCCCGGCCTACAGCGACTTATCGGATGCGTCGATCAATTCGCTGGGCAGGGCAGTCGAAATCCGACGGATGATCATCGCCAAGACCGCAACGCCGCCTGACCCCATTCGCTATGCCGAGAGCATAGCCGTAGCCGAAGCAAAGCTCACGGATATCGATCGTGAGGAGCGTGCGGCGCGGGCGCTGATTCAGAACATGATCGAAAACACAGAGTTCTCCGATGCGATCGCGCTCACGCGCGTCGAGACTCTCCTTGACACCATACTTAATGACGATCGCCGTCATCTGGCCGACGAAACCAAGCACCTGCTGTCTTTGCTCGACGGCGGCAACTCACAGGAGATCGCCGACGCGCTTGAACGCGTTGAAGGATTGCGCGACGAGCTTAGCCGGAAGATGCGCTCCGCTCGCTCCGACATGCTCACTCTTGTTCAAGCCAGCACCGCGACAACGCTGCATAAACAACGCGAGCTCATGATTGGCGCTGCGGCCCTGACGGCGCTGGCGACTATCTTGGGGGTGGCCTTCTCGCTCTTGGTCAGTGCCGGAATGATGCGGCCAGTGCGCCGGCTGGTGGAAGGAGCGCGCGCCATTGAGGCAGGGCACCTCGACCAAACGCTTCTCGTCACGTCGAACGATGAGATCGGACATCTTACCGGCGCCTTCAATCGCATGGTCGAGCAACTGCGGCTTAAAGAGCGCATTCGCGAAACATTCGGAAAATACATCGATCCGCAGGTAGTCGAGGGCCTGATCGACCGACCGGCGCTCGCGACCTCCGGACAGCGGCGTGTAATGACGACGCTGTTTTGCGATCTTGTGGGCTTCACCAGCATCAGCGAAGGGATGACACCGCAAGGGCTGGTGAAAATCATGAACCGTTATTTATCGACGATGTCGGGACCGATCAGGACGCAGCGTGGTGTTATCGACAAATACATCGGCGACGCCATCATGGCCTATTGGGGACCGCCCTTTAATGATGATGCGGATCAAGCCCGGCTCGCTTGCTTTGCCGCGCTCGACATGGTCGCGCTGCTTCCTTCTCTGCGCGCCGAGCTGCCGGAAATTCTGGGCGTGCGCAACGTGCCTCCGTTGGACATCCGCATCGGCGTGGCTACCGGCGAGGCGCTGGTTGGAAGCATCGGCTCGGAGCTGATGATGAGTTACACTATCATGGGCGACTCGGTGAATCTGGCCTCGCGACTGGAAGGGGCAAATAAGGTCTATGGAACAAGGGTGCTGGCCTCCGAGGCGACCGCCAAAGCTGCCGACCTCGACGTGGAAGTACGCGAGGTCGATCGCGTAGTCGTACTCGGTCAAAAAGAGCCGCTGGCCGTGTTCGAGGTGATGGCTCGCAAGGGCGAATTGACGACCGCACAAGCGGAACTTCGCGCACGCTTTGCCGACGCGCTGGCGGCGTATCGGGCCAAGCAATGGGAGATAGCGCGCCACGGCTTCGCAGCGGCCCTTGCGGTCGTTCCGGATGACGGACCGTCGGTGACGCTGCTTAACCGCGTGGAGTCGTTGCAGGCAGCGAACCTATCGGAAGACTGGGACGGCGCTTGGCACATGGACCAGAAATAGCTTTGGCGATTTCCGAGCGACCGCAGAATGTCTCCTCCTGGCCCTTCCGGACCTGGCGAAATGTCGAACTTGAGTCCGCAAAGCGAAGCAAAACGGACGTTGATCCAGGTCGCTGTCATCACCCGCGATTTTATGAGCACACACAGTAGCGGCCGACGCGTCTAACTATTTTTGCTCGGCGCGGATCATCGGCACCTCGTGGCGCCGCCTGGCGTCATAGACGATCGCGGTTTCGATCCGCGTGACGCCGGCTCGGTTGGTGAACTTGTCGAGCGCAAGATCCTTCAGATGCGCGGTGTCACGCGCAACGACGTGTACGATCACGTCCCAGCGCCCGCTGAGCAAGAACGCGGAACGCACCTCGGCAATCCTGCCGACCTCTTGCATGAAGCTCTTGACCACGGCGCGTTCGTGTTTGGAAAGCTCAATCATCAACAGCGCCTCGATGCCGACCCCGAGCGCGCGCTCATCGATCTCGGCGTGAACGCCGCGGATCGCGCCGATGTCCCACAGCCTTTTGACGCGTTCGTGGGTCGAGGACGGCGCCAGATCGATCGCCGCGGCGACCTCCTTGTTGGTCAGCCGAGCATCCTTCTGCAACAGGCTGAGAATGGCGAAGTCCGTTCGGTCAAGATCGGTGTATTGGTCCATATACCGCCAATAATTCGCTGGCTTTGCTTCTCCAACGTATATTATTCTTCTACTAGCGCCAATCGTCAAACTTATATCGCCATGCCGTATGTCTTCGATCATCTTCCCGCGATCTCGGAGCAACAACGAGCGCAGTTCGACGCGCAGGGATTCCTCATCGTCGAGCGGCTACTCGACAGCAGCCAGATCGACGCCCTGCGCCAAAGCTTTCCGCGCCTGTTCGCCGGCAAGTTCGATACCGGCATCTATCCGGACGAATGGTACTGGCGTGAGGGCATGAGTTTGCCCGACGTGACGCGCCATATGGCCAACGCCTGGAAGTCGGATTTGACGGTTGCGAAGCTTGCTCTGTCCGAGAGCATCGGCCGCTTTGCCGCCGAACTGTCGGGCTGGGACAGCACGCGGCTCGGACAGGATACGATCTGGTGGAAGGCGCCGCTGACCAAGCCGATCGCGCTCCACCAGGACACGTCGTTCCTGGACTTCATCGACCCGCCATCGAGCATCACCTGCTGGGTCACGTTGGATGACACGCATCGCGATGCCGGCACGCTCGAATACGCGGCGGGCTCGCACAAATGGCCGCTCACGCCGTTGCCCGACGAGTTTCACGGGACACCGGATTACAGGGCGCGAATGAGAGCGTCAGCAAAGGCCGCGGGCGTTGAACCGCCGGATCCGGTTTTCATCGAAGTGCCGGCTGGATCCTGCGTCTTCCATTGCGGCGAAGTCTGGCACGGCTCGGCCGCGAACACGACCGGCGATCGCATGCGTCGCGCGATCGGCGTCCACATGCTGCCGGCCAATGCCCGCTTCAGCGACCGGCCGGGAGGCTACATTTACCGCCGCTATCAGCGGACCGGCGATCCGACGCTTGATGAGAGCTACTTCCCGATCCTGTGGTCGCGTTCCGGCTATCGCACGCGCTGGATCGAGGATTATTGCAGCAGCGGGCTGCGCCGGGCCGCCTAAGCGCGGGCCTCATGCTCACCGAGCCGCTAGAGCGGGATGACTTTTCTTCGAGTCGTCATCGCGCTCTAGCTTTTTGTTCGCGCATGATCTTTCCCGAAAACCGGAACCCACTTTTCGGGATCATGCTTTAGGTCGACCAACTTTTCGGTAGCGGCGCGCAGCTCAAGCGCAAGATCGGGATCGAACCGCTCCGCCAAGGCGGCATGCGCGTCGCGCCAAACTGGAATTGCGGCTTCAAGGCGACGCGCGCCCTCCTCCGTGAGCCACACCGCCCGGCGCCGCTGATCGTCCTCGGCGATGGCGATCTCCACATAACCCGCCGCTTCGAGGCCGCGCAGGTTTCGCGACAGCGTCGATTGATCAAGCCCCGTGCGCTCTGCCAGCGCCCCGAGCGTGTCGTCGGGCGCTGCTGCGATCTGCGCCATCAAGAAGAATTGCGCCAGGCTCAGGCCGCTGCCCTGCATGCCCTCTGCGAGAAAATTGCTGATGCGGCGGGCCGCCAGCCGGCTGGCCCAGCCGGCGCATCCCGCCAGCGCCGCCTTTGCGTCGCGAACCAGGGTCTTCGGTGGGGCTTGCGGTCGTTTGGCCATAGTTGTATGTATCTACATCATTTGTATCTACATGGAAAGCCTCAAAGGAAATTGCCCATGGCCGCCTCACCCGCATTGAGCTACGGCATCGCAAGACCCGCGGATGTTGCCGACATGACCGGCCTGGAAATGCTGCAGGCCATGATCGCCGGCAGGCTTCCGGCGCCGCCGATCGCCCAGACGCTGAGTTTCTGGCTGGTCGAGGTCGGTGAAGGCAAATGCGCATTCGAAGGCGAGACCGGGCCGCATTTGCTCAACCCGCTTGGCGGCGTCCATGGCGGCTGGGCGCTGACGCTGATCGACAGCGCCACCGGCTGCGCGGCGCATACGCTGCTCCCGGCCGGCGTCGGCTATGCCACCGTCGAGACCAAGGCCAACTTCACGCGGCCGATCAAGCACGACACCGGGCGTATCCGTGCCGAAGGGCGCGTGGTCGGCCGCGGCCGCCAGATCATGTCGGCGGAGGCGCGCATTCTCGATTCCGCCGGCCGCATTCTCTCGCACGGCACTTCGACGCTGATGGTATTCGGCAACGGTAACGGCGAAGGGCGAACGACGGCAGGCAAATGAGCGCGGCGAAACCCCCGACAAAAAGCAAAGCCCACGGCTTTCGGGTCAAGCGCATCTACGAGCCCGCCGCCGACGACGACGGCTTTCGCGTGCTGGTCGATCGGTTGTGGCCGCGGGGCGTCGCCAAGGCGAAAGCGCATATCGACGAGTGGCTCAAGGACGTCGCGCCAAGCGACACGCTGCGCCACCGGTTTCACGATCACCCGGCAAAGTGGAAGGAGTTTATCGCCGCTTACGGCCGCGAGCTCGAGCAAGAGCCGGCAAAGACCGCCGCCGCGAGCTTGCGCGAGAAGGCCCGGCACGAGCCGGTCACCCTCCTCTACGCGGCGCGCGACGAGAGCCACAACAACGCGATGGCGCTGAAGGACTTGTTGGAACGGCGGAGTTAGCGGCGCGACTACATTCGAGGGGAGAGAGCGGCGTGCTGACGCTCAAGAACGGGGCACGTTTGAGTTTCGGCGAGGCCGGCTCCGGTCCGCCGCTCATTCTCGTGCATGGCTCTCCCGGGTCGGGACGGGCCTGGGCGCGCGTCATGAAGCATTTGCCCTCGGACATGCAGGTGCTCACCCCTGACCTGCCCGGTTACGGCCGGTCCGATCCTCTGCTGCCGGACACTGCGCCACGAACTGAAGCCATGGCAGCGGCCATCGTCGAGTTGATCGATCGCTGCGGCACACCGGTATGGCTCGCCGGACATTCCTACGGCGGCAATGTTGCGCTGCACGCGGCGCTGCACCGCCCGAAGTGCATCAGCGGGCTTCTGTTGCTCGAACCGGTCTTTATGCACGCGCTGGATCTTACCGGCCGCCGCGCGGCTCGCGTCGATGCCCAGGCATTCTTCACCCCCTATCTGGTGCGCGTCGAACTCGGCGAGCCCGATGCCATCGCGCTGATGATCGATTTTTGGTCGGGCGCCGGCGCCTATGCAAGAATTCCCGCGAAGCAGCAGTATTTCCTCAACGAGTTGGCGGCGAAGAACGCGGATGATGTGCGCGCATCGTTCTCAGAGACGATCACGGCGGCACAACTCAAAGCATTCGATCGTCCGGTGGTCATCACATTTGGCGGTGCGAGCCCGCCGCTGGCCGCGTCCATCGCCGACGCCTTGGCCGAGCTCCTGCCGAATGTCCACCTACGCTCAATCCCGGGTGCAACGCACGCGATGCTGGACACTCATCCCCATGATGTCGTCGCCGCGATTGGCCATTTCTGTCGAGGGCCGGTTCCGGTTAGCTAGCTTATCGTCCGGATTCAGATCCGGATCGCGTATCTCGGTTACAGCAGCTGATAGAACTTGAGCTTGACGGCAGCTGGCTCGCGCTCGCCGCTGCAGACCACGATGCGCTTGGTGATCCAGGCATAGCGCGCGTCGCTGGTCTCGAAAAACGTCGCGCCGCGGAAATAATAACTTGCCGGATCGACCGGCCGTCCGGCGGCAAGCGCCGCGATCACGTCCGGCGGGCCGTGGCGGTACGCCAAGTTGCGGACATAGATCAAGGCGCCGTCGTCGGTGCGCAGCGTGTAGCGTGCCTCGAGCTCGGCCACGCCGTCGGTGCGTATGATCTGCCAATCGGCGCCGCCGGGCAGCACCTTGCCGCGGATGTTCGGCCCGGAAAAGTCGCCGCCGCCAATCGGAACGATACGCCGCCCACCCTTGCCCACGTCGCCGAGGTCGAGCGGATGATCGACGCTGACGCGCGCCGCGAAGATGAACTCAAGCGATGGAACAGAGGCCGCGTCTGCCATGGGGCACCCTCGTGAAGTGATTGCTTATTGCTTCGAGGATTTCCGATAATCGGCGGCGCTCGTCATCGTCAAGACGAATGCGCGCCGGGGCCACCATGACAATAGACTGCACAACGCCGCTTTTCCCAACCACCATCGCCGGCAGCCTGCCAAAACCGGCATGGCTGGCGGCGCCGAGCCAGCTCTGGGCGCCGTGGCGTCTCCAGGGCGATGAACTCGCCGACGCCAAAGACGATGCGACTCTGCTGGCCCTCAAACTCCAGGAAGACGCCGGCATCGACATCGTCGGCGATGGCGAGCAGGCGCGCCAGCACTTCGTCCACGGCTTTCTCGAAGCGGTCGATGGCATCGACTTCGAACGGCGCGTCGAAATGGGGATTCGCAACAATCGCTACAAAGCGATGTGCCCGACCGTCGTCGGCGAATTGCGGCTGCGCGCGCGCGTGCATATGCGCGAAGCGCGGCTGGCGCGCGCCCACACCACGCGAAAGCTCAAATTCACCCTGCCCGGCCCGATGACCATCGTCGATACCATCGCCGACGCGCATTATGGCGACCGCGTCAAGATGGCGATGGCGTTCGCGGCGCTGCTGAACGAGGAAGCGCGCGGGCTCGCTGCCGACGGCGTCGACGTCATCCAATTCGACGAGCCGGCGTTCAACGTCTACATGGACGAGGCCGCCGGCTGGGGCATCGAGGCGCTGCACCGCGCCATCGACGGCGTGCGCGCCACCAGCGCTGTGCACATCTGCTATGGCTACGGCATTGCCGCCAACATCGCCTGGAAGGCGACGCTCGGGAGCGAATGGCGGCAGTACGAAAAATTCTTCCCGGCGCTGGCCAAGAGCTGCATCGATCAGGTTTCGCTCGAATGCATCAACTCGCATGTGCCGATGAGCGTACTCTCGCTGCTTGACGGCAAGGATGTGCTGATCGGCGTCATCGACGTCGCCACAGACACGATCGAAACGCCGGAGCAGGTCGCCGCCGTCATCGCGCAGGCGAGCGACTACGTGCCGAAGGACAAGATCATCCCCTGCACCAATTGCGGCATGGCGCCGATGCGCCGCGAGGTCGCGGTGAAAAAGCTCGAAGCGCTGGCGCAAGGCGCGGCTTTGGCGCGCCGAAAACTAGGCTGAACCGCCGGCGCTCAGCGGTCGCTGCGCGACAGCACCTCGATCAATTCGCCGACCTTGCGCCGCTGTTCGCCCTTGTTGCCGGAGGCGATCGCGTGCTCGACACAATGGGCGACGTGATCGGCAAGGATCTCCTCCTCGGCCCGTCGCAACGCCGCGCGCACCGCCGACAATTGGGTGACGATGTCGATGCAATAGCGGTCGTCGTCGACCATGCGCGCCAAGCCGCGCACCTGGCCCTCGATCCGCTTCAGCCGCTTGAGCACCGATGTCTTGGCATTGGCCTGCATGGCCGTTATATACCCCCATGGGGTATCTGTTTCAAGCGAGACGTGACGTGAAGTATTCGGCGCAGGCGCACGGCGAGCACGTGACGGCGGCAACCGATCCGGTTTGCGGGATGACGGTTGACCCGGCCAACAGCCGGCATCATCACAAGTACAAGAGTCGCGATTATGTGTTTTGCAGCGGCGGTTGCCGGAGCAAATTCGTGGCCGATCCGGAAAAATATTTAAACAAAGCGGCCGAAGCGGCTGCGGCGCAGCCGGCGCCGGACGGCGCGATCTATACCTGTCCGATGCATCCGCAGATCCGGCAGGTCGGCCCCGGCGCATGCCCGATCTGCGGGATGGCGCTCGAGCCGCTGAGTGTTGGCGAAAAAACCGGACCGAGCGCCGAATTGATCGACATGACCCGCCGCTTCTGGATCGGCGTCGTGCTCGCCGCGCCGGTCGTTATTCTGGAGATGGGCGCGCACGTGCCGGTGCTCGAGCTGCATCGTTACATTTCGCCACAAGTATCGGCGTGGGCACAATTTCTGCTGGCGACGCCCGTGGTGTTGTGGGCGGGTTGGCCGTTCTTTGTGCGCGGCTTCGCCTCGGTGCGAAATCGCTCGCTCAACATGTTCAGCCTGATCGCTCTGGGCGTCGGCGCCGCCTATGGCTACAGCCTGGTCGCTCTGTTCGCCCCGGGGCTGTTCCCGCAAACGTTGCGGCAGGACGGCGTGGTCGCGGTCTATTTCGAGGCTGCCGCCGTGATCACCGTGCTTGTCCTGCTCGGCCAGGTTCTGGAATTGCGGGCGCGCGAGCAGACCGGCAGCGCCATCCGGGCGCTGCTGAACCTCGCGCCTAAAACGGCACGGCGAATCCGCGGCGACGGCGATGACGAAGAAATTCCGCTGGAGCAGCTTCAGATCGGCGACCGTCTGCGGGTCCGCCCGGGCGACAGCGTGCCGGTAGACGGCGCCGTCGAGGAAGGCCGAAGCGCCGTCGATGAGTCGATGGTGACCGGCGAATCCATGCCGGTCGACAAGGAGCCGGGCGCCAAAGTGATCGGCGGTACCATCAACGGCACCGGCAGCATCGTCATGCGCGCCGAGAAGGTCGGTGCGGACACGATGCTGGCGCGCATTGTCCAGATGGTGGCGCAAGCGCAGCGCAGCCGCGCGCCGATCCAGCGACTCGCCGATATCGTCTCAGGCTGGTTCGTCCCCGCGGTCATCCTTGTTGCTGTCGTGGCATTCATCGCCTGGATGATTTGGGGACCGCCGCCGGCTTTTGCTTACGCGCTGGTCGCCGCCGTCTCGGTCGTCATCATCGCCTGCCCTTGCGCGCTCGGACTGGCGACGCCAATGTCGATCATGGTCGGCGTCGGCAAAGGCGCGACAAGCGGCGTTCTGATCAAAAATGCCGAAGCGTTGGAGCGTTTCGAGAAAGTCGACACGCTGGTCGTCGACAAGACCGGCACCCTTACCGAAGGCAAGCCGCGCGTCGTCGCGGTGGCGCCGAGCCAGGGCTTTGACGAAGCGACGCTGCTGGCGCTTGGCGCCAGTTTGGAGCGGTCGAGCGAACATCCGCTCGCAGCCGCCGTCGTTGCCGCCGCCAAGGAACGTGGCTTGGAGCTCAGGCTAGTAACCGATTTCAGCTCAGTCACCGGCAAAGGTGTGATCGGCGCGATCGACGGCCGCAAGGTGGCCGTCGGCAATGCCGCATTGCTCGGCGACCTTGGCATCGCCGCCTCCGCCCTGGCGGCGCGCGCCGACGAATATCGCCGTGAAGGCGCCACGGCGATATTCGTTGCCGTCGATGGCCGGGCTGCGGGCGTTATCGCCGTGGCCGACCCGATCAAAGCGACGACGCCTGCGGCGCTTGCTGGGCTGCGCGCCGACGGCGTTCACATCGTCATGCTGACAGGCGACAACCGCACGACGGCGGAGGCCGTCGCGGCAAAGCTCGGCGTCGGCGACATCGAGGCCGAGGTCTTGCCGGAGCAGAAAAATGCGGTAGTCCGGCGCCTGCGCAGCGAAGGTCATGTGGTCGCCATGGCCGGCGACGGCGTCAACGATGCGCCGGCTCTGGCCGAAGCCGACGTCGGCGTCGCCATGGGCAACGGAACCGATGTCGCCATGCAGAGCGCCGGCGTGACGCTGGTGAAAGGCGATCTCGCCGGCATCGCGCGCGCCCGCGCGCTGAGCCGCGCGACCATGCGCAACATCCGGCAAAATCTGATGCTGGCGTTCGTCTATAACGTGCTCGGGATTCCAATTGCGGCCGGCGCGCTTTATCCGGCGCTTGGCTTGCTGCTGAGTCCGGTTGTCGCCGCCGCAGCGATGAGCTTCAGCTCGGTATCGGTGATCGCCAATTCGCTGCGTTTGCGCTTCGCCCGGCTGTGACCGCCAGCGCTTCCGGCCGGTCTAATTCAATAAAAGATGGCAACTCGTTTGTCGTGACATTGTCTGGAAATCGACTATCCGGCATCTGCCTGATGACAAACCATTCATGGTCAGTGAGTTCATAGCGCATGATTCGAAGCTCCTTACTTTCGGAGCTTGAATCGCATGCGGGGCGGCCCGCCTCAACGTGCCTTCTTCCTGTCGCCGCCGGACCTCAGGTCCTCTTTTGAGGCGAAGCTGACATGAGCCGAAAGGCACGATCGGCGGCATCGGTCGCGAATGACCGATGCTGTTTAAAAAGTACGTCTTTCGGTTGGCGTTATGCTGTTGGGTGGTTTTGAACCGGCTGAGTTGAGCCGGGCCGTTCGATTTTGCGGCCGCGTGGTTGCCGGCGACCTCGACGCGGACGCTGCTGGCGCACTGGTGAGCGATCTCAGGCAAGCGATGCGCGCCGCCGTGCCGGTGGTGGTCCGAGGGTTCGAAGTGCCAGGGTCTTGAGGTTCTGCACGGTAGCAGCGAGAAGGAATTCATCGCGTGCGCCGGAAAGACCTCGCAGCCGCATACGCTCGAAGCCATGATGAATCTTCAAGTGGGCGAAGCGCATCTCGACGCGTTTGCGCTGGTCGCGCGACTTGAGGAACGCCTTTGTCCGCATCAGCCGGCGTGTCACGTCGCGGGCATATTCATGAACATCACGAGGAATTTGTCGCGACGGGCTTTTAGGACAACACTGCTTCTTCAGGGCACAGACATCGCAATCGTACTTGGATGCGAGATAGCGCAGCGTTTTGCCTTCGTGCACCTTGCCGGTGGTGTGCAGCACCTTACCATTCGGGCAGATATAAACACCGCGCCGCCGATCCCAGCGAAAGTCGCTGCGCGATAATGTGCCATCGTCGCGCTCGCTGGCATCGCGGACCGGGATGTGCGGTGCAATCCTGTGGCCAACCAGCCAGCCCAGGAAGCGGCCAGTCCCGTAAGCAGTATCGGCCGCAAGCCGCTTCGGCTTCAGGCCAAGCTGCTGCTCGGTGCGATCGAGCATCGTCTTTGTCGATTTAACCTCGTCATAGGTGCGCGCCGGCGTCGGCTCAACGTCGACAATGATCGCGTTTGCAATGTCGATGAGATAATTGAGCCCATAGCCGAACTGTACTCGCTTGTTGGCCTTAGCTGTCCAGGCTGAGCAGGGGTCGCTCGGTGATATCAGCTTCGGCGGCTTGCGATCGGGATTGGGTTGCGCATCGACATCTAGCCCAGCGAGATACTCCTTGACCGCGCGGGTCTGGCGCTCCGGCTCGGCCCACGTGATCTCATCAGGCGTCTTGCCGTGATAGCGGCTGGCATTGGCCTCCATCACGCTGGCATCGACGGCAAACCCCTCGCCCTTGACCAGGCCAGCATCCATGCACGCCCGCACCACAGCCTCGAAGACCTGGCGCAGGATGTCGCTGTCACGGAAGCGACCATGGCGATTGACCGAGAACGTCGAGTGATCTGGAACCTTGTCGTCGAGATCGAGGCGGCAAAACCATCGGTACGCAAGGTGAAGTTCGAGCTCTTCGCACAGCCGCCTCTCAAAGCGGATGCCATAGCAATAACCGACAATCAGCATCCGGATCATCAGCTCAGGATCAACCGAAGGCCGGCCAATCTCGCTATAGAAAGGCACAAGCTTCTCACGAAGCTCCGCCAGTATCCGTGTCACCACCGGATTGATCCGGCGCAACAGATGGCCCGCTGGAATGCGCCGTTCGAGGTTGAACAGGTAAAACAACTGGCTCTGATCGCCCGCCTGCCGACCCATCATGGAAAACCTCCGCCGCCGAATCCCTCGGCAGACGGAATCACTGTTCACCGAAAATCACGAGGCCTTTTTCAACAGCATCGACCCTTAGCGGAAGTCGCGTTCCCTTATTCGATCACCTCGTCGGCGACGGCGAGCAACGTCGGCGGCACGTCGATGCTGAGCGCCTTGGCGGTCGTGAGGTTGATCACTAACTCGAATTTGGTGGACTGAATCACCGGAAGATCGGACGGCTTGGTGCCCTTGAGGATTGAGCCGACGTAGACGCCGCCCTGGCGAAAAGCACCGCTGATACTGGTGCCATAGCTCATCAAGCCGCCGGCCGCCGGGTCTTCGCGGAGAACATAAATTGCGGGCATCATATGGCGGGCCGCCAGTGCGATGAGCTGATCACGGTGAGCCTCGAAAAACGGATCACCGGAAACGGCAAGTGCACCGACCCCTTGTTCGACGAGCGTGGCGAATGCGACCTCCAAGTCGCTCCCGGGGCTGGATTTTACAATAAGTAGTTTTCGCCCGAGCGCCTGCGCAGCAGCCTGCGCATCTCTTGTTTCGATCTCGGCGTCGGGATTGTTCGGGTTAGCAAGCATTCCGATTGTTGAAGCCCTTGGTACCAATTGACTTATCAACTCAACCCGTTTCGTACCCAGCGAATTGATCAAGAAGCTTACGCCTGTGACGTTGCCTTCCGGCCGGTTGAGGCTGGCTACGACACCAGCTTTAACCGGGTCAGAGCCCATGACGAAGACTATCGGAAGAGTCGTGGTTGCTGCTTTGGCCGCGAGCGCGGACGGGATGCCGCCTGCCGTAGCGAGGACGGAAACCTTGCGGCCAACCAGATTGGACGCCAGCGCCGGCAGCCGATCGTATTGTCCCTCTGCCGAGCGGTATTCGATCGCCACGTTCTGACCTTCGATGAAGCCCGTTTCGTTGAGGCCGCGGCGAAACGCAGGCACGCCATCCCCGTATGCGTTAAACGCTGCCGAGCTGAGGAATCCGATCACCGGCATCACCGGCTGCTGCGCGTGCGCCGCAAGCGGCCGCGCGACGGCCGCACCGCCGAGCGCGGATATAAATTGCCGCCTTCCAATGCTGATCACCATTTGAACCCCTCGCCAATGGGATCATGACCCGCTCCAATGTGGGGAACGGTATCATGCCCCAATCGGCAGGTCTGCGACCAACTTCGCGGTGGTCCCACGGACAAAAGGCTCGCTTTTTTCAGCGGTGCGAAGTGACGCGATTGGCCGATGCTGTTGAAAAAGGCCTCGTGATTTTCGGTGAACAGTGATTCCGTCTGCCGAGGGATTCGGCGGCGGAGGTTTTCCATGATGGGTCGGCAGGCGGGCGATCAGAGCCAGTTGTTTTACCTGTTCAACCTCGAACGGCGCATTCCAGCGGGCCATCTGTTGCGCCGGATCAATCCGGTGGTGACACGGATACTGGCGGAGCTTCGTGAGAAGCTTGTGCCTTTCTATAGCGAGATTGGCCGGCCTTCGGTTGATCCTGAGCTGATGATCCGGATGCTGATTGTCGGTTATTGCTATGGCATCCGCTTTGAGAGGCGGCTGTGCGAAGAGCTCGAACTTCACCTTGCGTACCGATGGTTTTGCCGCCTCGATCTCGACGACAAGGTTCCAGATCACTCGACGTTCTCGGTCAATCGCCATGGTCGCTTCCGTGACAGCGACATCCTGCGCCAGGTCTTCGAGGCTGTGGTGCGGGCGTGCATGGATGCTGGCCTGGTCAAGGGCGAGGGGTTTGCCGTCGATGCCAGCGTGATGGAGGCCAATGCCAGCCGCTATCACGGCAAGACGCCTGATGAGATCACGTGGGCCGAGCCGGAGCGCCAGACCCGCGCGGTCAAGGAGTATCTCGCTGGGCTAGATGTCGATGCGCAACCCAATCCCGATCGCAAGCCGCCGAAGCTGATATCACCGAGCGACCCCTGCTCAGCCTGGACAGCTAAGGCCAACAAGCGAGTACAGTTCGGCTATGGGCTCAATTATCTCATCGACATTGCAAACGCGATCATTGTCGACGTTGAGCCGACGCCGGCGCGCACCTATGACGAGGTTGAATCGACAAAGACGATGCTCGATCGCACCGAGCAGCAGCTTGGCCTGAAGCCGAAGCGGCTTGCGGCCGATACTGCTTACGGGACTGGCCGCTTCCTGGGCTGGCTGGTTGGCCACAGGATTGCACCGCACATCCCGGTCCGCGATGCCAGCGAGCGCGACGATGGCACATTATCGCGCAGCGACTTTCGCTGGGATCGGCGGCGCGGTGTTTATATCTGCCCGAATGGTAAGGTGCTGCACACCACCGGCAAGGTGCACGAAGGCAAAACGCTGCGCTATCTCGCATCCAAGTACGATTGCGATGTCTGTGCCCTGAAGAAGCAGTGTTGTCCTAAAAGCCCGTCGCGACAAATTCCTCGTGATGTTCATGAATATGCCCGCGACGTGACACGCCGGCTGATGCGGACAAAGGCGTTCCTCAAGTCGCGCGACCAGCGCAAACGCGTCGAGATGCGCTTCGCCCACTTGAAGATTTATCATGGCTTCGAGCGTATGCGGCTGCGAGGTCTTTCCGGCGCACGCGATGAATTCCTTCTCGCTGCTACCGTGCAGAACCTCAAGACCCTGGCACTTCGAACCCTCGGACCACCACCGGCACGGCGGCGCGCATCGCTTGCCTGAGATCGCTCACCAGTGCGCCAGCAGCGTCCGCGTCGAGGTCGCCGGCAACCACGCGGCCGCAAAATCGAACGGCCCGGCTCAACTCAGCCGGTTCAAAACCACCCAACAGCATAACGCCAACCGAAAGACGTACTTTTTAAACAGCATCGGCCCATTGCGTCGTTTCGCCCCGTGCAGCAAGTTGGTCGTTTTCGGAGCGAGGGAGACATTGAACCACGCTCGCAGAGCAGGATTTATGAGAAACGGCCTATCCCCAGCTTCGGCGCACCCGAGCCGCGACATCGATCGGCGCTGCTCGCGGCTTGGCCGATGCCGGCGTTGCCGACGCGCGCGGCCAGGCGCAGTGCTCGAATTTGTCGAGCATCGTGTCCGGAATGAACCGCGTGCGCGAAGCGTACATGTGGCGATCGCCGTTGCTTCTCTGCCCATGCACGAAAAAGCGCTGCGGCACGATCACGTGCAGATGATCCTTGGCGCGCGTCATGGCCACGTAAAGCAGCCGCCGTTCCTCCTCGATCTCGGCACTGCTTCCGGCCGCCAAGTCGGATGGCAGGCAGCCATCGACGACGTTGAGAATATGAACCGACTTCCACTCCTGCCCCTTGGCCGAATGAATGGTCGAGAGGATCAGGTAGTCCTCGTCCAGCAACGGATCGCCGGCGCGATCACTGGTGGCGTCGGGTGGATCGAGCGTCAGCTCGGTCAAGAACCGCTCGCGGCTTGGATAAGTTGAGCCGATCTGTACAAGCTGCAAAAGGTCTTGCTGCCGCACCATCGCATCGTCATGGATGCGTTGCAGATGCGGCTCATACCAGTGGCGGATCAGATCAAGCTCGGCCGGCCAGCCCGCCGCCTTGCCGCGGACGAGGCGAAACGTTTCGACAAAGGCCGGCCAGTGGTCGGCCGACGCCACAGGCGGCTTGATATCCGTCAATGCGGCGGCCGGATCAGCGCGCTCGCAAACACGCTCCAGGACTCTCGCCGCCGTGGCCGGTCCGGCACCCGGAAGTAACTGCACGATGCGAAATCCGGCAACGCGGTCGCGCGGATTTTCCGCCCAGCGCAGGAAGGACAGCACGTCCTTGACGTGCGCGGCTTCGAGGAATTTCAGACCCCCGAACTTCACGAATGGAATGTTGCGACGGGTCAATTCCACCTCCAGCGGACCGGAATGGTGCGAGGCGCGGAACAGGACGGCTTGCGCCTTGAGCGCCAGCCCTTGCTCACGGCTTTCGAGAACTTTCTCGACGACGAAGAGCGCCTGATCGGCCTCATCGCGGACGCTGACCAGAAGCGGGCGCTCGGCGGATTTTCGCTCCGACCACAGGTTCTTGGTGAAGCGCTCCGGCGCCAGTCCGATCACTTCGTTGGCAGCCGCAAGGATCGGCTGCGTCGAGCGGTAGTTCTGCTCAAGCGTCACGACCTCGGCGCGCGGACGGAAATGGCCGGGAAAATCCAGGATGTTGCGCACTGTCGCGGCGCGAAACGAATAGATCGATTGCGCGTCGTCGCCGACCACGGTGAGGCCTTTGCCGTTGGGCCGCAGCGCCAGCAGCACCGAAGCCTGCAGCTTGTTGGTGTCCTGATATTCGTCGACCAGCACATGATCGAAGCGCGCGGCGATTTCTTCCGCGATCGCGCTCTCCTGCATCATGTGCGACCAGTAAAGCAGCAGATCGTCGTAATCGAGTACGTGTTGTTGCTGTTTGACGTCGACATACTGCGCGAACAGCGCCCGCAGCTCGTCGTGCCACATCTCGCACCACGGAAAACACGAGCTGAGAACCTCGTCGAGCGGCAATTCGCCATTCACCGCGCGCGAATAGATGGCGAGACAGGTGCCTTTGGTCGGAAAGCGCTGGTCGGTTTTGGAGAAACCCAGATCATGGCGGACCAGATTCATCAGATCCGCCGAGTCTTCGCGATCATGAATGGTGAAGCCTGGCACGAGCCCGATGGTCTGCGCATACTCGCGCAACAGCCGCGCGCCAATGCCGTGGAAAGTGCCGGCCCACGTCAATGTGTCGATGGCCGCGCCGCCCCTCTGCTGCGCGACGCCGGCGAGAATGCGATCGACTCGCTGCGTCATTTCAGCCGCGGCCCGTCGCGAGAAGGTCAACAGCATGATGCGTCGCGGATCGGCTCCCTGGTCGATCAGAAACGCGACGCGGTGTGCCAACGTCGACGTTTTGCCCGACCCGGCGCCGGCGATGATCAACAGCGGCAAAGCTTCTGAAAGTGCCGACCCACCGTGCTCGACAGCGCGGCGCTGTTGCGGATTGAGCTTTTCCAGGCGCGCCGCCGGCATGGGACCAAATGGCTTTGCGATCGAGCGCTTTCGGCTCGAATCATTGAAAGACTGAGCCTGGACTGAATCATGATTCCCCTTTTGTTCGCAACTTACAGGGGGGATTATAACCTTGACAAAGCAGGCACAAAGGGTAGATAGGAAGCCGTCTCCAAAATCGGGGACGGGCGCGCCCAAAGGAATCAGGACTTTTTGCGAACCTTCCCCTTCGATGGTGGAGGCGGGTGTTGCGGCACTGAATCTGCATACGTCGGATGAGCATCGGGTTTTGCCCGACGAAGAAATTGTTTCCAGCGTCTGGCAGGCAATGAACGCCGTTCGTCGGGATGAGTGAAATCGTACCAAAACACGAAATTAATGAAGCCTAGGTCATCCATCTCTGCGATGAGTTTTCCAATTTCGCGCATATCGGCTTTGGTAATTGTTTCGGTCCGCATTTCGAGTTGAAACGCTTGTGGCCTTTCAAATTTCACTTGGTGTGTGGACCTAATAAGTTTGCCACCGGGGACATACCAAGCATCGTGTACATATCGGTTGCGGCGTGGTCGGATGCTGTTATCGATGTAATCAAGCAGAATGGCCTGCACCCGGTTTCACAGACACCGAGTTAGGTGTTTTGATGGAACCGGAGGTGGATCATGGAGAGGCGGAAGTTTACGCGAGAGTTCAAGCTTGAGGCTGTGCGGCTGATCAAACAGCGGGGCGTGTCGTATGCGCAAGCCTCGCAAGATCTGAGTGTGCATCAGTCACAGTTGCGCAGTTGGGTGAAGGCGCTTGCGGATGATCCGCAGCATGCGTTCCCCGGCCAAGGTCAGATGAAGCCCGAGCAGTTGGAGATCGCGCAGCTCAAGCGCGAAGTGATCCGGCTGAAGGCCGAACGAGACATTCTAAAAAACCATCACGGATTGGGTCCGCCTGTGGGCAGAGAAACGGCCGCGCGCTATCGTGGCCATGGGAGGGAGCGGCCGTCGGCTTTTTGGTGGCGGATGACCCCGTTAAAAAACATGGTCCATGGGCTGTTGCGGGCTTGAGAGTGGCGACGTCTTCGGACGATCCCGGTTAGGAAATTGAACGACTGCGCGGCCCAGCCCTTCCACTCTACAATCAGGAGGGTTGAGATGAAGGGCAAGAGAGCATCAGGCACGACGCATTCCAGAATGGTGATGGTGCATCCGAACGCAGCGGCAATCGACATCGGTTCGACGATGCACGTGGCGGCGGTGGGTGCGGATCGCACGTCCGAGCCGGTGCGCAGCTTCGGCACTTTTACTGGCGATCTGCACCGTTTGGCTGATTGGTTCGCGGAATGTGGTGTTGAGACGGTCGTCATGGAATCGACCGGGGTCTACTGGATTCCGATCTTCGAACTACTTGACGAGCGCGGCGTCGACGTATCCCTGGTCAACGCACGCGACGCCAAGCATGTGCCGGGACGTAAGACGGACGTGAGCGACGCGCAATGGCTGCAGCGACTCCATTCCCATGGTCTATTGCGAGCCAGCTTTCGACCGCAGGGTGAGATTGCTGAATTGCGCGCCTATTTGCGTCAACGCGAGCGCCTGTTGGATTACGCCGCCTCCCATATCCAGCATATGCAGAAGTCCCTGACGCAGATGAACCTCCAGCTCCAACACGTCGTCACCGATATTACGGGGGCGACCGGCATGCGGATTATCCGTGCAATCATCGGCGGCCAGCGCAATCCCGCTGCGCTGGCGTTATTGCGTGATACGCGGTGCCACGCCAGCGTCGACACAATCGAGAAAGCTCTAACGGGCCATTATCGGGCAGAGCATCTGTTCGCGCTTGAGCAAGCTGTGGCGCTCTACGATGAGTACCAGCAAAAGGTATCCGCCTGTGACATGCGGATCGAGGCCGTTCTGAAACAGCTCAGTTCTCGTCGAAGTCACAAGGAAGAGACCATAGGGTTGTCGCGGCGACGTACGATTCGGCAATCGAACGGCCCTACCTTCGACGTCCGGGCGGCGCTGTATGCTCTTCTCGGAAAGGACGTTACCCAGATCCACGGCCTCGGACCCTACGTCGCGCTCAAGCTAGTCGCCGAGTGCGGCGACGACCTGGCTGCATGGCCTAGCGCGAAGCACTTCACCTCATGGCTTTGTCTGGCGCCAGGCAACAAGATCTCGGGCGGCAAAGTCCTATCGTCGCGAACGCGAAGATCCGGAAGCCGCGCGGCGGCGCTTCTAAGACTGGCGGCTGTGAGTGTTGGCAGAACTGAGACCGCCTTGGGTGCGTTCTACCGGCGACTGTCAGCCCGTATTGGCAAGGCCAAGGCAGTGACTGCGACGGCGCGCAAGATCGCGGTTCTGTTCTACAACGCGTTGCGTCATGGGATGGACTATGTCGACCCGGGCGCTTCCTATTACGAGATTCGTTACCGGGAGCGGGTCATCTACAACCTTCAGCGCCGCGCTAAGGCCTTCGGCTACGTCCTGCAGGCACACACGCCAACTCCAGAGCCAGCCGTTTCTTAGGAAAGCCGCGGCCTACTTCGCGAAGGAATCGACGTGAAGTTCGGATTCATTGCGAAGCACCGGGGGATCTGGCCGGCGGGATGGTTGTGCGGGGCGCTCGGTGTCTCGCGGGGTGGCTTCTATGCCTGGCTGACACGGCCGCGCAGTCGGCGCAGCCGAAGCGATGAAGAGGTGGGCGCGAAGGTTCGTGCCAGCTTCCTTGCGAGCGATCGAACCTACGGCGCCAGGCGGGTGTGGCACGACATGCTGGCGGAGGGTGTGTCGTGTGGACTGCATCGGATCGAGCGGTTGATGCGGCTCCAGGCTCTCAAAGCCCGTCCGCGACGGCGTCGACTGCCGCCCGATCTGGGTGAGCGGCAGGTCGCCGCCGTCGCTCCCAACGTGCTCAACCGCAGCTTCGAAGCGCCCGCTCCCAACCGCAAATGGATCGCCGACTTCACCTATGTGTGGACAGCGGAGGGCTGGCTCTATGTGGCTGCCGTCATCGATCTGTTCTCCCGACGCGCGGTCGGCTGGTCGATGAGTGCTGAGATGACGGCCCAGCTCGTGACCGACGCGCTGGTGATGGCGATCTGGCGACGCGGCAAGCCCGACGCGCTGCTGCATCACTCCGATCGTAGCAGCCAGTACACCAGCGAACAGTTCCAGAAGCTAATGTCAGATCACGGCGTTGTTTGCTCGATGAGCCGCTCAGGCAACGTCTGGGACAATGCCGCCATGGAGAGCTTCTTCTCCTCACTGAAGACCGAGCGCATAGCACGTAAAACGTATCGGACGCGCGACCAAGCCAAGGCTGACGTGTTCGACTACATTGAATGCTTCTATAATCCGAAACGCCGGCACTCGACGATCGGATATCTAAGTCCCGTGGAGTTCGAGATGCGGGTGGGATTCGCTTAGGCGGGTGTCAATAGAACCGGGTGCAGGCCAGAATGATCATTTTTTCGAACCATTCTTTTGATGGTTTGCGCAGATAGGCGAGAGCTTTGATTACTTGGACTTTCGATCTAATATCCATGTTTGACGTAATAGAGCGGCTAATATCTCCCACTTCGAGCGGAGTTAGAGTTTGGATGAATTCGTTTAGATCTCTTTCTGGATGCGCCCAGCTTATGCAAATATGTCCTATTGCAGAAGCGACTTTGTCGAAACGCTTGCGACGCTTTCGCAATTTGGAATGAGCCATGGCTAAATTCGATCAGAAAAAGAAAGCTACTGAGTTAGAGCCAGGCGCGTGGGAGCGCTTTGAACGCGCCGTTGATGTCGTAGCAAAGTCCCCGCCGCAACATAGGACGAAAGACAAAAAGAGTCCCCGGAAGAAAAAACAAAAGAAAAAAGTGGACTAACGCCGCGGGTTTTTTGGCGGCAATTCGAGGCCATATCCAGCCTCCTGTATTTCTTGTGCTAATCGCCGAAGAAGGGGTGTCAATGCATCTTGCGCCGTCGCCATCGCCTGACGCTGAAGATGCCCAAGCGTGGGCATCAATAAGGCGCGCGTTTTTACGAGAATCCGAATATCAAATGTTGCAGATTCGTCGACACTGGCGGCGTCAGAGATATGAAGCTGAACAACGTCATGATCGGCGTCATCGGGCATTACGATGGTTTCGCGAATTTCGATTGACATGGTGGCGTTTCCTCCAAGCCATGAAGCGTTTTACCTGACGCCTAATCTGCGCGCGGTTGAGTGACTGCACGAGGCCGTCGATAGGTCAGGCGCTTGCCTTTGATGCCAGTCGCAAGTTGTTCGGCGCGCATTAGATCGTTGAAGCCCAATGTGGTGCGTGTGTTGTAACGAAAATCAAATTCCGCGAGATAGCGGTGCAGGTGCTTTTCGCCGCAATGCTGGTAGGTTCCGCGCATGCCGCGTTTGAACAAGGAGAAGTAGCCTTCGACCGTATTGGTCGTGACCGTGCCGCGCGCGTATTCTTTCGCGGAGTGATTGACGCTTTCATGTTTAGCGAACTCATCGCCGAGGCGTTCGTAGGCCCTCCATTCATCCGTTATCAGCGTTGTCTCGCGTTTGATGTTGCTGCGGATGACTGGCAATAGACTGGCGATTGTGGCGTCCGTGACGTGAAAGCTTCGCGCCGCTCCACCGCGTTCAACCAAAGTAAGTACATGGTTACGCCACGCGGAAGATTGGCCCCAACGCGGGGTGCGCGGCGCGCCTTCTATGCGGCCTTGCAAGGTTTCGTCTACTTCAACGATTTTGCCTTCTCCGCCCATCGGAGGCAGGAGGCCACCCGCGCGCATGGCTTCGCGCAAACGGTGCATCATGAACCACGCGCTCTTGTAGGAGATGCCGAGCGAACGGTGGACTTGGTGCGCGGATACGCCCTTCTTGGAGGCCGTCAAAAGGAACAGCGCGGCGAGCCATTTCGACAATGGAATCTTGCTGCGCTCAAAAACCGTCTTGACCGTGACTGTGAATTGCTCGCGGCAGGCATTGCACTGGTAGACGCCCGGACGGTGCTTGGTGCCCTCCAACTTGCGTAGGTCGCTGCCTGTAGAGCCGCAGTGTGGGCAAACTGGGCCATTCGGCCAAACCCGCGCTTCAAGCCACTCACGGGCCTTGGCATCATCTTGGAAGATCGGGTTTTGCAAGTTCGCGGTCATGGGGGTTTGCCTTTCTGATCCCCATACTACCTATTGAAACTGCTTTGTCAAGGTTATAATCCCCGGTTACAGGCAATCCCCGTGATTTCGCAGGGCGATCTGGTCCGCTGTCATAAAATCTGAAAGAAAAGTGCCTTAGTTTGCCGAGGTTTTCGGGAAAGGGGACCGCGTAAAGCGGCTCGCGAGATCGGAGGGGTGAATGAAGAAGGTAATTCTGGCGTCGGCATTCATTGTTGCGGCCATCAGTGCGCAGCCGGCATTTGCCGCAGGCCCGGCGGGACTTTGCACCAAGGGCATGAAGCTGTGCGCCTGCGGCAAGCTTCCGGGCGCGATGTGGAATTGCTGCGATCCGCGCGCAAAATGCGATTGTTCCAGCGGCCTCCCGAACTGCAAGCACTGAAAAGACGCGAGTCTTGAGGGCGGCGAGGCTCAGTTCTCCGGCAGCGGAATGAACTCCTTGTCGTCTCCCGGGATCAGCGCAAACTTTCCGGTCTTCCACTGCTCTTTCGCCTGCTCGATGCGCTCCTTGCGCGACGAGACGAAATTCCACCACAGGTAACGCGGACCTTCGAGCGCGGCGCCGCCGAGGAACATCAGCCGTGACGGCTTTATCGCCGTCACGGTGATGCGGTCGCCGGGGCGGAAGATCAGGAGCTGCGGCGCGGTGAATTTGTCGCCGGCGATGTCGACCTCGCCTTCGGTGACGTAGATCGCCCGCTCCTCGTGATCGGCATCGAGCGGCGCGCTGGCGCCGGCCTCGAGCATCACTTCGGCGTAAAACCATTCCGAGACCATGCCGACCGGAGATTTTTGCCCGAAGGATGAGCCGGCGATCACGCGGGCGCGCACGCCGCCATCCTCGATAGTGGGAAGCGTCGGCGCGTCGAAATGCTCGAACCGTGGCGGCATCTCTTCGTGTTCTTGCGGCAACGCGATCCAGCTCTGAATGCCAAATACGCCGCCGCCGGTCGCGCCCATGCTGTGCGGCGTCCGCTCGGAGTGCGCGATGCCACGCCCGGCGGTCATCAAGTTCATGGCGCCCGGCGTGATTTCCAGATCGTTGCCTTCGCTGTCCTTGTGCGTGACGCGGCCGTCGAACAGGTAGGTGACGGTTGCGAGTCCGATGTGCGGATGCGGCCGCACATCCAACCCTCGCCCGGCGACAAGTTGCACCGGCTCCCCCATTTGATCGAAGAAGATGAACGGTCCGACCATCTGGCGCTTGCCATGGGGCAGCGCGCGGCGCACCGAAAAGCCGCCACCGAGATCGCGCACCCGCGGGATGATCACCAACTCAAGCGCGTCGCACGAATACTTGTCGCCGAGCACCGGATCCTTATCGGGTAACCAGCTCATCGCTCTTCTCCCAAATGAGGCACCGCAACTGTGTGGCCCGCAACGCCCGCCCCCGCGGCCGCGGCACCCATGCCCTCGTTCGCCGTATCAGGCTATCTATGATAGGTCCAATCAGGCCGCCATAGCGCGTCGGAGACGCGCGCCGACGCGCTTATGATGCGAATGAACCGGGTCGCGATGCTTCAATGATTTCTGCGCCTTCACTGACCGGCGTGGGGCTTCTCCTCGGCTTGAGCCTGTTTCTCGGCTTTGCCTTCGAGGATTTCTTTGCCCGCAGCAGCACCAAGCATCCGGGCGGCATTCGCACGTTTCCAATGCTCGCCTCCGCCGGCGGCGTGCTCTACGTGCTCGACCCCACGCATTTCATTCCCTTCACCGCCGGGCTTCTGGTGGTCGGCGTCTGGCTTGCGATCTTTTACCGGCGGCATCTGCGCGAACCGGCAGAGGAAGGCGAACCGAATGTCGGCCTGGTCGTGCCGGTGCTCAACGCCCATGCTTACATTCTCGGCGCCATCGCCTTGGCGCTGCCGCCTTGGGTGGCGGTGGCGTTCACCGTGACCGCCGTCCTGCTGCTGACCGGGCGCGAGAAGCTGCACGCGCTCGCGCGCCGCGTCGACCTGCAGGAGGTGATCACCGCCGGCGAATTTTTGATCCTGACCGGGATCATCCTGCCGCTGTTGCCGAACGAGCCGGTGACGACGCTGACGACGATCACGCCGCGCCAGGCGTGGCTCGCACTCGTCGTCGTCTGCAGCCTGTCGTACGCGAGCTATCTGGCGCAACGCTACTGGGCGGCGGCAGCGCGCGGCCTGTGGATGCCCGCTTTAGGCGGCCTTTATTCGTCGACGGCGACGACGGTCGTGCTGGCACGGCAGGCCAAGGCCAATCCGGCCATGAGAACGCAAGCCCAGGCCGGCATCACGCTCGCTACCGCCATTATGTATTTGCGGATTCTGGCGATCGTCGCGTTCTTCAATCTGCCGCTGGCGCGCGAACTGGCGCCTTCGCTTGGCGGGCTGTCGTTGGCCGGCCTCATCGTCTGCGCGCTGCAATATTGGCTCGCCAGGCCACAAGCCAGAGCGCCGGAAGCGGCGGCGCTCCAACGCACCGGCGTCAACCCGCTGGAGCTCGGGCCGGCGGCCGTGTTCGCGGTTCTCTTTGTCGCGGTGTCGTTCGTGTCGAACTGGGCCAAAGCAGAATTCGGCACGTCCGGCATCTACACCCTCGCCGCCATTGTCGGCGTCACCGACATCGATCCATTCGTGCTCAATCTGGCGCAGGGCGGCACGGCGGGAATGTCGAACAGCGCGCTGGCGGCGGCAATCCTGATCGCCGCTTCGTCGAACAATATTCTCAAAGCGGCTTACGCTGCATTTTTTGGCGGCGGCCGCGCGACCGCGGTGAGCGCGGCCGTGTTGGTGTTGCTTGCCATCGCCGGGGTCATTATCGCTGCGGTGGTCAGCGGTTGGTGACAATCGGACGACCGTATGCGCTAACGCGGCGCGTCAACGGATGGTCTGATCGCTTTGAAAGATCGGCGCGCCCGCGGGCGGCGGCGGCGCGGTATACGCTGCGGGCGGCGGCTGCGTGGTATAGGCTGTCGGCGTCGGCGACACCGGCGCGGCCGGCGGCGGCAGTTCGCATTTCTTCTCCGCCGCTGTGCGCCGCAGGACTTTCTCCTCGCCCAGGGTGTTCTCATAGTCGGCGCGATACGACATGTTCCCGATCAGGACGCCGCCGCCGCCCTCGCTCGCTTTCTGCATCAGATTGTTCAAGTCCTGCTCGCGCGCGAGCAAAACCTTCAATCGCGCCTGGAGCCCGTCGCAGTGATAAACAGAATAGCGGCCGGGATCGACGATGAACGTGCCTACTCCGTCGGTCGTCGAGCAGCCGGCGAGAAGGCTTGTGACAAGAAGACTTGCGAGCAGAAGTTTGGCGACGGGGGCGCAGGCCGATGCACTCGCCGCCGCGTGATGGCGTCCGCAACGATCGATGAGCACTCGAACGCGATCACGCCAAGTCATCGAAAGCGCCCAACAAACCAAAATTTCCGGCGCCGTTTGGCAAGCGCCATCCCCATGCATTCCGTACGCAGCTTCTTACGCCGCAAATAAGGCAATGACGGTCGCATCTGATCGCCAGGAGGCACGGGCTGATGAAAAGCTTATCACGATGCAAGACGGGTGGCTGACTTGACGCGCACCGCCGGCGCAAAAATGCCCGGTTTCGCCCGGTCGTTTAGTCTAGAAATTCCGCCTTAAAGCGCCGTTAAGCCGGTTTGGACCTCTCGCGCGATGGCTGGCTGCGCGATGCTGTTTGCTTCAGCAAAGCGACCGGGTTGTCGCGACTGACAAATGGCGGCCAGACCTGATTGCGGCCGCCGCGCTTGGCCGCATACAAGGCCGCGTCGGCGGCGGCGACCAGCTCGACAAAGTCGTGGGCGGCGGTCGGCCCAGCAATGACCCCGAGGCTTACCGTGACAACACCCAGTTGCCCGATACCGTTGTGTGGAATTGCCAGTTCTTCGATCTGGCGGCGGATGCGTTCGGCGATGCGGATCGCGGTGCTCAATTCGGTGTCCGGCATGAGCACCAGGAATTCCTCGCCGCCATAACGGACCGCGAGATCGCTGCTGCTGCGCAACTCGCTGGCGACGGCGGCGGCGACGCGTTTGAGGCAAGTGTCGCCGGCAATATGGCCGTAGCTGTCGTTGAAACGCTTGAAGTGGTCGATGTCGAGCATGACCACGGCGGCGGCAGCCACCGCCGCTTCACCGGCCCATAGCTCTTTGACGGTCTCGTCGAGCTGGCGGCGGTTGGACAGGCCGGTCAGTGTGTCGCGCTTGGCGACTTCCTCGGCGCCCTCGCGTCGCAACTGATCGCGCAGCCGGCTCAAGAAAATCTGCCGGACGTCCTGCTCCATGCGCCGGTTGGCCATGAGACTGAGGTAGCCCGCGCAGACAACCAGCGTGCAGCCGATGAACTTGGTCACGAACGGCGAATGACCGGGAATGAGAAACGCCAGATAGGTCGCCGCCAGCACCAGCGTGGCAATCACCGCGACGCGGAAGCTCAGGCGCTGATTCACATTGGAATAGATCACGATCATGATCGCCAGATACTGATAGTGATCGGCGATCTCGCCGCGATTGAGCGAATAGATGAACATGATCTGCGTGACCATGAGCCAGGGAATGATCGCGGCGGCGGCTTCGCGCAGCACTTGGCGGTGCAAGACGCGATACAGCCAGCCGACGGCGAAAATCGTCGGCGTGATCACCCCGAGATGGAGCAACAGCGCAATGATCGCGGTCCGCGGCAATAGCACGAAGTGCAAGGGCAAAAAGACGTTGTAGACAATGATGGCGCGCAGAATGCCGCTTTCCATCACCTCGAGCCGGTACGAGCTCATCTGCTCGTTGTAGACAGTCTCGATGGCCGGCGGAAACCTGGTGCGCTGGTGCTTCTGCGCCAGATAGGCCTCGAGCGTCGCCAACGTGAGCGGTTGATCGGGCATCGCCATACCGGGTTCGCCGCGCGCGATTCGATGCCGTCACGATGAGCACCAAACCCAAACACTTACCGGCCGGGATCGGTAAAATTCCGTCGAACACTTTTTTGTGTTCCACCGACCGCCAGCAGCCGCCAACCGGGCCACCGATCCGCAAGGAACCGTAAACGTTTTTTCACTATGTTTTAGGAGCTTTGCAGGATTGGTTCGCGTCGTTGCCCGGGGCGATCGCCAAGCCGGGTTATTGACTGACTCCCTGGCAACACAGACCGTTAGCGAGCGGACGACATGGCTGCCCCGTTCGAGGCGACCGCGACATCGCGATCATCGATTTGGCGGCGCGCGGCGTTCGGCGTTGGCGGCAAGCTGCAATGGGCGTTCAGCATCGTCGCCGGCTTGACCGCCATCTCGACGGTGGTGTCGCTGCTGTGCTTTGCGGCCGTCGAGGCCGGCCTGCGGAATTTCGCCGATCGGCAGATGCCGATCGTGGCGAATGTGATGCAGCTCTCGGCGATCTCCGGGGAAATTTCCGCGGCCGCTGCCCGCTTGATCAATGCCAGGACCGCCGGCGATCAAAAGGCCATCGCCGCATTGATCGCCCGCAAGCGCGTGGATCTGGCCGACGCTTTGCAGCAACTGCAAAAACTCGACAGCGGCAATCCGGCGGTCGCCAAGCTGGACACATTGTCGCAGCGGCTCAACGCCAATCTTTCGGCGCTCGCAGACATCATCGCCGAACGCAGCGATCTGCGCACGCAAATCGCCAAGCTCGACGACACGCTGCATCAAACCCACGCGCGGCTGGTCGAACGGCTGGCGCAGCTGCCGGATTCGCGGGCGGCGCTCGAAGTCTCCGCCAAAGCGCATCTCCTGGTGAGTCTGATCGGCGAAGCTTCGATCGTGCGCGAGCCGACGGAATTCAAGCACATCCAGGATCTGCTCCGGAGCGCGTCGGACGGGTTGCGCGCCTCGGCGGCCTCGCTCGGCGACGACGAGATCAACAAGATCGCCGCTCAGTTGCTGCCGCTCGGCGTCGGCGCCAACAGCATTTTCGCCCGTCACGCCCGCGAGACCTTCGTCGCCACCCGGGCCGACGCGACGATCGATGAAAACGTCGCCATTCAACGCGGCATGGACCAGACCGTCGCCAACCTAGTGAACACCGCGCAACAGGGCGTCGAACGTGGCACCGCGGGCTTGATCGACACGCTCGGCCGCAACCGCGTGCTGCTGCTGATGGTTGCCTTCATCAGCATCATTGCCGCCGCGGTGGTCGGCGCCGTCTATGTGCAGCGGCGGCTGGTCCGGCGGCTGCTTTCCATCAGCAACTCCATGCGGCGGCTCGCCGCCGGTGACGTCGACAGCGCCCTGCCCGCGATCCAAACCAATGACGAAATGGGCGATATGGCGCGCTCGCTGCACGTGCTGCGCACCGGCGAGCTGGAGCGGCGGAAACTCCTCGACCGCGAGCGCGCCGAACAAGTAACCGAGCGCCAGCGCGTGACGTCCATTGACCGGATCATTGAAGACTTTCGCGGCACCGTGACGGCGGTCGTGACAACGCTCGCGCGCCACGCTTCGGCGATGCAAGCGACCGCCAGCGGCTTGTCGGCGATCGCCGGCGAGGCGGACGCCCAGGCGCGCGCCGTGGCGCAGTCGTCGGAGGCGACATCGAACAACGTGCGCACCGTCGCCGATGCGACCGAGGAGCTCGGCGTTTCGATCCACGAGATCAACGAGCAGGCGATCCAGACCCGCAGCGTGGTCAATCGCGCCGCCGAGATCGCGCACTCGGCGCACGAGCTCGGCGATCATCTGTCGGCCGGCGCCAATCGTATCGGCGACGTCGTCAAGCTGATCCGTGACGTCGCCGAACAGACCAACCTGTTGGCGCTCAATGCCACGATCGAAGCCGCCCGCGCCGGCCAGGCCGGGCGCGGTTTCGCCGTGGTTGCCAATGAGATCAAGCAGCTCGCCAGCCAGACCGCCAAGGCCACCGAAGACATCACGGCGCAGATCGCCGCCATCCAGGCCTCCACCATCAAGGCGGTCAACGTCATCCAATCGATCAACGCCGTCACCGACGATATCGCCCACTTCACCTCGGCGGTCGCCGCTTCGGTCGAACAGCAGAACAACACCGCGCAAATGATCACCCGAAACGTTCAGGCGGCGGCGGTCGGAGTCAAAGAGCTCGCCGGCAGCATGACGCAGGTGACCAACGCCATCGGCGAAGCCAATCGCTTCGCCACGGAGGTGCTGGACGTCGCCCAAGTGCTGTCGGCACAGACCGGCACGATCGACAAGGCGGTGGACGACTTTCTGCAAAGGGTCACGGCGGTCTGAGCGCGACCGCGAGGGGAATGGAGGCCAATGTGACATTCCATTTGGGTCTCTTTAGAGGGCATCGACTTGTCGCCGTCGGCGCGGCGAGCGCCGGCATCTGTGCCGCGCTGGTGCTGGCTTTGGTCACCACTGCGCCCGCCGCCAACAACACGGCCGAAGACGACGCCCAGATCGGCAAGAGCCTGGCGACAATGCTGAGCGCCGTCCGTACCGTGATTTCAAAAAATCAGGACCGCATCAACAATCCGAACATCGGCAACAAGGGACTCGACGGCAAGGTGGTGCTGGCCGAGGCCGGCGTCTTGTACCAACAAGCGACCGGGACCGCTCCGGCTTCGATCGATCCGAATTCGCTGCATGGCCGGCTGATCCGCATGCAGATGGATGCCATCGACGAAGTCATGGAGGTCCATCAGGAGACGATCAATCGCCAGGACGTTGGCTTCAAAGGCTTCATCCCCGCCGTGTTCGCTCGCCTGGTCAATGAGGCGTTCGGCCGCCGCGCCGCCGGTATCGCCGAGATGAAAGTGACGGCGCCGCCGCAACTGATCCGCAATCCGAAAGTGCAGCCGGACAAATGGGAGCTCGACGCCATTCGCGCCAAGCTGATGTCGGCATCGTGGCCGAAGAACCAGCCCTATACGGCAAGCGCCGAAAAGAACGGGATGCCGGTGCAGCGCACCCTCATTCCGGAATATTATGGCGGCAGCTGCCTCTCCTGCCACGGCTCCCCGCAAGGCGAGATCGACATTACCGGCTTCGCCAAGGAGGGCGCTAAAGAAGGCGACCTTGGCGGTGTCATCAGCATTACGCTCTGCCGCTAGCCGCTCGGCGCACCGCAAGCCCCTCGGCAAGGCAGTACCGGCAAACACACGGCCAAATTCATCAACCCGTAACCGCGACAACGCGGCACGGCGGGGAACCATCGCGCGCCATTGGCGTTGTGTGACGATATTGTTACAATTCCGTGTGTCTTTGGTAACACGCGCAGGTAAGCGATGCGGCTCGACTGGCTGGCCTGGTCCAATCCGATTGCGATCTGGTGGAGCTTTCTGATCCTGGTGAGCGTCGGCAATATCGCGCTGTTGCTTCGCCTGCATTTTCGTTTTCGCCGAACAAGCCTGAGGAAACACGCCAGAGCGCTTGCGACCGAGCCGCTGTTGCTGCTTGGCGCCGCCTATGTGATCGGCTGCGCCTTCCGCTCTATCCTGCCCCGCGCCGACGTGCAGCGGATTTGTTTGTTCGACACCTGGCTCTCGAGCGTGTTCGTCGGTAGGTCGGTCGCTACCGTCGCGGAGCTTTGCTTCATCATTCAGTGGGCCATCGTGTTGCGGGCGCTGGCGCAGGCGGCCAATGCGGATACCGCGCGCAACATCGCCAAGGCGATTGTGCCGGTGGTGGCGCTGGCGGAAGCGTGCTCCTGGTACGCAGTCATCACGACGAACTATCTTGGCAACGTGCTGGAGAATTCGCTGTGGACGGTGGCGTTCGTGCTGATCGCCATCGCGGTTCTGGATCTGCTGAACCGGTATCGCGGCGCCGTGAAGTTCGCGCTGATCGGCGCGGCGGTCGGCATCGCCGGCTATGTCGCCTTCATGTGCACCGTCGACGTGCCGATGTATTTCGCCCGCTGGCAGGTGGACCTCGCCGCCGGACGGCAATTCTTCGGGCTGTTTTCCGGCCTGCATGACGTCGCCACGCGCTGGGTGGTCACCCATGACGCCGCGCGCTGGGACGGCGAGATTATCTGGATGTCGCTTTATTTCAGCGCCGCGGTCTGGACCAGCCTGTTGCTCGCAAGCTTCGGTCTCGTGAAGCATCTTGTGCCGCGGTACCGCTTAGGCCGGCGGCCGCGCAAACCGATCGCGCGATCCGTCGCGGTGCCGGTGCGCTACCGGCCGCCAGCCTAGGAGGTCCATTCATCAATAAAGTGAGAGCGCGTGCGCGGGTCTCGAACACGAGAAGCTCGCTACCGTTGACTCCGCTATGAGCGGCAGCGGCGGCCACTGGCCGACCAACAAAGGGACTTTTGAAAAGCCCGGCCTTGTAGAAAAGGACCTCGTTATCGAGGTTACGGGCCAAGAGGATCGTCGGTTCTGGGGCATTCAGAACTCTTTCTGGCAATGGTGAGATCACCCAAGAACCAATGATCGGCGAGCTTACCGGCGGCAATAATAGAACGGTCGTCATTGTCGATACAGACGGCTACCTCAATCCGCAGCTCGTCAAAGACGACATATTGTCATTCTGCTATACACAGGCTGGCGGCAAGAGACCAGCGTCATAAGTTGCACCGAGGTGAAGCGCGCGCGTTGGGTCTCCCACCTCGGCTCAACTTGGTTCGGGCATTGACAAGGCGCTGCCGACGACGACCCGCGCGGATTTCGTCAGGACAAGATCACAACATGAAATGGCCGATCGCGCCGTGGTTCGCCCCGATAACGCTGGCGATTGATGCCTCCATCTCGGCGTGAGTGTGTTCGACGGACGCCGACCCTTCGGCGACGGTCATTGAACAGCCGGCGGCGGCCAGCTCATGAGCTGACATCGTGAACGTCATCGGTGACGCAGATGCCGAGCCCCAAGGATTATGTATCGTGAACTCGTCAGTGCTTGCATTATAGCCGATGACTTCGAAGACATGGCTGTTGACAAGATCGCCTCGGTATTCCTTGGGCACGATATCGGTGCCGAGCTCCACTTCCTCGCCCGAGTCAAACGCCGCGCCGATCGCGGCCGCGTCGCCAACCAGGTGGTTGGAAGTGAACGTGAAGCTATCCTGACCGGTGATTTCTGCGAGGGCGTTCTCCGCAAAGCCGCCCGCGATGCCCTCGTAGGCATTGCTTGCCGTGCCGCTTTCACCGTGAACGGCGTTTGGTTCGGCATTGAGTTCCGCGAAGGCTTTCTCGACCAACTCTGCCCACAACGGATCGCCCTTGGCGCCATTGGCGAACGCAAGATACGATCCGTTTGCCCACGGTGCGTTCCCGGTCGGCAGCTCGTTGTTGACGGTCACATAGTCTGCCACTCCGTCGACGAAGAAACGAACGCCATAGGTGCCGTTGCCGTTATTGGTAATCATCAATTCAACAGCGGATGGGTCTTGCAGCGCGACCTCCGCCAGCGTTGCCACGAACCAGCAGTCGCCGAGACTGCCCTGATTGACATTGAGATAGCTTGGGGCCTCGTGCGCTGCAAACAGCGGGCCTTTGTGAACCTCGTAGGTAGCTTCGATCGATCCCGTACCGGCCATGCTGGGCAGGTCCGTTCCCAGGAACCATTTTCCAATCAGGTCGTCGACCTGCGCTTGGGTTGAAGTCGCCGAGAGATTTCCGAGCGCAACTGGCGTCAACTCGCCGCCGGTCCATTCGGCGTTGGCAGGATCGCCGTCGATCAGGCTGTGGCTGACGTGCTGCACATAGACCGACGTCGAAATGCCGTCCGGAGCATTGATCAGCGAGGCCAGCGTTTCCAGAGTGTGGAATTTGCCGGCCGTCATGCCGCCGACGGCGGCCGCATCGAGAACCTGGAGCATGCCGTGATAGCTGAGTGAATCATTGGCTCCGAGCGCGTCGGCGACATCGGTTCTGATACGCGCGTTGTGCAAGTCGTCCAGAACGCCCGGCACCGCTGTGTCGGTATCCGTGGCGTCTGCATGGGACACCGACGGCGCTTCGGCCGGATCGCGGGCTGCTGAATCGTGGACGGCGGGGCTGAATTGAGGGCGCCGAGGAGTTCTCGATGCAAAATCGAAGCTGTCGGTATCCATGGAAATGAGCGGAAGCTCGCCCGGGTGCCAGGTGGCAATCGCATCTTGGGACATTTTAGGTCTCCTCAATCTCGCGCCACTCACTTGAGCGCGCGAACCCTCCATGTCCCTGGATCAAACAATAATCCGTCATGCGCCGGCATAAGTGATGGCCAGCACAAATCGCTCGTCCTTTTGCCCAAGGTTAAAAAAAACTGATCGTGCTGGTGAGGCAGCAAATGACCGATCATCCGCCACTGCACGATGACCGCGCTTAACGATCCGGTGGCGTCAACGCTGCGTTAAGTATGAAAGCGCGGCGGCATCGCCGCTTCGGGAGCAGCGCCTTGAATGTCCGCAATAGCGTCAAAATCGGAATCGGGAAACGAGAGACGCCGGCTTGTCGCGAGGCCTTATTTCTTCTTCTGCAGCTCGTCGCGCTGCTTCATCAGCTTGTCAAGCTCTTCGCTTTGCTGCGCGATCCGGTCGGCATTGCGGCTTTCATCCTCGGCGCCCGAGACCGCGGCGGCCATCTCAATCAGCTGCCGGATATTGTCGCGCAAAATGGCGATGCGCTGATCGAGTTCAGCGAGCGAAACCGGACTGCCGTTGCTCATCGTGTGTTCCCCTGATCATTGGTGCGGACGGAGGGACTCGAACCCTCACAGCCTTACGGCCAAGGGATTTTAAGTCCCATTTCCACTGTTTGTCGCCGTTTGTCGTTGTGCGTCGGAAGGGCACTAACCCTTGCAACGCCGTCGCTTTCTGTTTATCTCCGTTTATCATCATTTGTCATCAGCCGGAGCATTTTGTGTCCCCGGTGTGTCCCCAAACCAAAGGGACTTGTCGATGAAGGCCCTTACCGACGCCCATATTCGTGGCCTCAAGCCGCCGCTCTCGGGACGCATCGAGGTTACAGACCCGGCCTGCCGTGGTCTATGCCTGCGGGTGACTTCGAGCGGCACCCGGACGTTTGCTTTCCGTTCCCGGCCGCCCGGTGGCCGTGACGTCGAGCGGCTAACCCTTGGCACCTATCCCGATCTTGGCTTACGCGACGCCCGCACTAAGGCCGATAAGCTGCGACAGCAGATCGTCGCCGGGAAGAATCCTTTCGGTCAAAAGCGAGAGGCACCGGCGCGTAGCTTCGCCGCCCTCGCGGATCGCTACATGACGGAACACGCTCGGCGGAAAAAGCGCAGCTGGGCTAAGGACGAACGAAATCTGCGGCTGCACATACTGCCACGTTGGGGCAAGCGCGATTTCGCCAGCATCGGCCGTGCTGACGTAATTGCGTTGCTTGAGCGTCTCGTAACCGCCGGCACTCCTACCCTCGCCAATCATGTGCACCGTTTGATCAGCGGCATTTTCGGTTTCGCAATGGACGTCGATCTGATCGGTGCCAATCCGGTGGCTCGCCTGAAAAAACGTGGCGTCGAACGCGTCAAAACGCGAGTACTCACGGACGACGAGATCCGGTTGTTCTGGAAGCGCATCGTCGAGATAGCCCCCCGCCCCGTTGGTCTCGCCTTGCGGCTTGTGCTGGCAACCGGCGTCCGTCCCGGCGAGGCCGCCGGTGTGGCGCGGAGCGAACTCGAATTCGATGATGGCGCACCCGTCGGCTGGTCTATTCCCGGCACTCGGTCAAAGAACAAGCGCAATCATTTCGTGCCGCTGTCGACGCTGGGCAGCGAGATTGTCGCCGAAGCGCTCAATATTGGCGCCGGCGCCGCCTTTGTCTTTTCGTCACACGCTGAACGCGGTCACGTCGACAACAGCGCTCTAGCAACTAGCATGGCGCGATTGTCGGCCCTGCCGGACAACGAACCCGGTGCGATTAGCTGGAAATCCGATCCGCCGACGCCGCATGATTTAAGAAGGACATGCACGACGCGATTGGCCGCAGCCGGTGTGCCGGCCGAAGATGTTGCCGCTATTCTCAACCATGCACGTAGTGACGTGACCGGCCGGCATTATGATCAATATCGCCGTGCTGATGAAAAGCGCCGAGCGCTCGATCGCTGGGCGCGACGCTTGACGGCTATCATCAAAGGACCGCCGGCGACGAACGTCGTTGCTATGAGATAAGAAAACGGGCCGGCCGGTGCATTGGCTGCACCGACCGGTCCTCACAACCGCCACGAGGTAAGTCATGGCGATCGCTGACACGTCAAATATCATTGCTGATTGGCCGGCGGAAGGTCTGCCGCTGCGCGATGTGCTTGCGCTTTGCTGCCCTTTCTGGCCAGAGCACAAACATTACGAAATGCTACGCTACCGCATGGCGACCGGTCGTGTGACCGATCTCACCAATTCTGAAAAGCTGAATTTTGTTTTCAATGCACAAGACACTTGGACGCGTGTGATCGAGTGGCTTTATGACCAGCTCGAAAGTCGCGATTGGATACTGAAGGCGTATAGCTCGGAAGATTTACAGGGGGAAGCCAAACCATTCGATGGCGCGGTGGCGCGTCGCCTGTCGTTCGAGAAGGACAATGACGCTATTCGTGGGCCGAAGGGGCAGCTCTTCTATGGCGCGCGCATCTTCTCGGCGGCTACGATGGCGCCAAAGCCAAAGGAGCCGTTGCACGTGCGCGCCGAGATCGTCGGGACGGTGGTGACACGGTCTGAGACTGAGAAGCCGCACACACGCGAAATAAACGCCCGACACTCGACTGCGAAGGCGCGCGCCAAGGCGTTTGAGGCGTGCGTCAAATTTCTCGTAGAGCTTTTTCGAACTAACTTTGAGTGCAGAACCATGACGAACGCTGAACTTTTGAGGAAATGCCGGGATAAATTCAAAGTCACTAAGCCTGAATACGAGCAGGCTCGCAAAAAGGCACTCGCCCAAGTGCTGGAAGCTAAGGCTTGGGGCGCAGCCGGCGCACCACCAAAGCGACGCTGATCAGTTACGCTGCCGGGCATCTATACGGCTCCGCTCGCGCTGATATTCACCCGGCCGGCTTCTGTTTGGTGCGGAGATTGTCGTTGATCCTCTTGGCAATATTTCGCGCCTTGTTCTCCGACGCCGTGCTGGTGATGACATCACCAATGTCGTTGGCGCTGTCTTTGTTCAGATCAAATAGAGAGCCGGCGTCGGCAGCCGCGAGCTGCTCCTCAAGGTGCGCGATCTTGTGCTCACGCTCGACCAGGCTTTGCTTGAGGATAGTGATCGGCGAGGTTGGTGTCTTTGCCTCGGTGCCACCGGCGCGGACCTTCAATTCCTTCTCAACGCGCTGCCGGGCCGAGATCGGAGAGTTGAGCCGAGCCCGCTGGCCGACCGCCATGGTGTCGAGAATTTCTCGCAACACCATTATGCGCTCGGGTTCGTCATTCAGCCACAGCACAGCGGAGATCGAGGTCTTGTCCATGGTGTCAAGCCCGTCGAGCTTCATGAGCTGAGCGAAGGTCTGAACGTAGCCCTTGCCTTCGGGGCGATTGACGTGAGCGATCTTCATTGCCAGGCGACGGCGGATCGAGAGTCCGTCACCGTAAGCCAGCCAATCATTAAGATGCGCACCGGCACCCATTTTCTGCCAGCGGGTGCGGTCGTTCGCAAGAACCTGCCGTTCGTTGGCTGTCAGATCAGTTTGCCGTATTGTCTCGTAAGTCATGGCGTCCATCCCTTTCCGATGTTCGCTGTGGAGGTGCCGCCCGCGTTCACGCGCGGGCGGCACCACTGTTTTGCGCTTCTGCATAATTTCAAGATTAGGCGCTGACGGCGATTTTGTCAACTAAGACTTATGGGACATTAGCCATAAGTCAAACGCAAATCTACCCGGCGTGTCTTCGGGGAGATTAACACAAGCGAGTTATCGCTGCAGCGCAGGCGCAACAATCATCCCGGCAACAATCATCCCGGAAAATATTTGAGGAATATTTTTGTTTTGGCGCTGTTGGTCCATGTTTATCAGCATGCGCAAACGAAACGCCAACACGCTACCCCTCGACCAGCGCTTCGCCCTGACGATCGATAATTCGGCGAAGGCGTTGGACTGCAGCCGCACCAAAATTTACGAGCTTGGGAAATCAGGCGCGATCGAATTCATCGATATCGACGGCATGCGCCGCGTTTCGGCGCGCAGCCTTCGTCGCTTAGTGGGGGAGGAAAAGTCTGAAGCCGGACCTGCGTGAGGTCCGGCTTCAATGTTTTATGGGCAGGCGAAAAGGTCGCGACGCTCACCGGATTTGAAACCCAACCGGGCGCCAGGGGTTCGAGCCCCCTCTGCTCCACCACTTCAAGTTCTGAGTAAGCAGCCGTTCGCAAACGCTGCTTAGCCCAGACGAAGCAAAAGGACAAGGGCATGCAGCCATCGACCCAGGGCGACGCTCGTCGCCGCCGCCGCAAGGTGAGCGCAGATCAGCGCTCTATTCCCCGCGCCGACAGTGCGAACGGAATTTCGATTTACGACGGCCAGACCAAAGCTGGCACCGTCATCGAGTACGACGGCACGCACTTTTCCTACGGCGCCGATGACATCCTGATTGGCGAATTCAACACGCGTCTCGAGGCGGTACGCAGTTTACCGAGGGCGCGCACATGAAGCTAACGCCGGCGGAGTTCGAGAACGCCCGCGAATTCCAGAAGATCCAGAAATTTGCTGCCGCATGCCGGCAGCAATGGCCGGGCGCGAAAATCGTGCTGCGGCCGAACGAAGGCGGCGCGTCACCTGGTGCAGACGGTCCGCCTAACCCCCAAAATCCGGCACCTGGAGTAGACCATGAGTGAATTTGATAACGACCTGCTACCGCCGACTGAAGCCGATCTCGATGCGTGCTACGGCTCCAAATTCCTGTCCGCAACCGAACTTGGCGATCGCAAGCTTCGCACCAAAATCGGCCGCGTCAGGATGGAGGAGCTGAAGCAGCAAGACGGTAAGACCCGGAAAAAATTCATCTTGGGTTTTACCAATCTTGACAAAGAGCTCGTTCTAAACGTCACCAACAAGACGGCTCTTGTTGATGCTCTCGGAAGAACGCCGGCAAACTGGATCGGCGCCGAGATCGGACTCTTGACTGAGCCCTGCATAATGGCTGGCAAGCCGACCCGTGGCTTGCGGGTTCGCGTGCTGAACAAGCCGATCGGCGCATCCACATCGAAGCCGGCGCCCGCGCTCAAGTTGGCGCCCGCAGCGACGGCAGCTGCGGAACCTCCGCCGTGGATGGACCAACCCGACGACCCTGGTCCGTCGGACTTCACTGACTTCGGTGATGCTGCTCACGCAGACTGAGCCAATAACAAATGCAGCTGCGCCGTCGAGAGACGGCGCAGCCTGAACAAAGGACGGCTAGGCCATGATTAGCAGCATTGTTACCGAATACGCCGGTGCAACCTTCCGCTCTCGGTTGGAATTGCGATGGGCAGCGTTCTTCGACCTTGCTGGCTGGCGTTGGGAATATGAACCACCCGAGCAGGGCGGATGGATTCCCGACTTTCTACTGATCGGCCAAAGCTGCGTAGTCAAAGTGGAGGTGAAACCAATCCAATGGGTCGGTGACGAAAACGGTGTGATGCATTACGCGAAAACCGCGCCAGAACTTGAGAAGGTGCGTAACTATGTTCGGCGCGCCGAACAGGATGAAGATGTTCTTGTGCTCGGCGCCTATCCACATTGTCTGTGCGAATGCATTGTCCGCAATGACACGACTTTACTCGGCGTTTTTCTTGGCGCGCAGTTCGACGGGGAGTCAATTCAACGCATATACACGGACCTGGCGGTGCTCGCTGACGGTTACGCACCGCACAAATTGGATTTTCATGCTGGCTACGGCTCCTACGCATTCCGCATGGGCGGCCAGTATGACGGCGACAATCATTTCCTTGGCGATTTGTCCAGTGAAGAAGTCAACACTTTTTGGCGCAAGGCCGGCAGCACCGTGCAGTGGCGCCGGTCGTAGCTTGCCACACATAGCAACAGGTCAATCACACAAAAAGTTTTGTTGCCCATGACCGACGACGAGTTCGAAGAATTGCCGGAGTGCGAGCCAGTGTGGCAGCGGCTCGATCGCGCTACGGTGGTACGTAAACGTTTATTAGCAGCCGGATATCGGCCGCTACCTGTCAACGGCAAAGAGCCGCCGATCAGGGGGTGGCCGGATATCCAGGCAACCGACACCATCATCGATCGCTGGGCACGCGAATTCTCCGAAGCGATCAGTACCGGAATTTTGACCCGTAGCATTCCAGTCGTCGATATCGATATCACGTACCCCGACGCCGCCGAGGCGGTCGAGTTGCTGGTGCGCGAGCGTTTCGGAGAACGTGGTCGCATTTTGGTGCGGTTTGGCAAGGCGCCTAAGCGTGCAATCCTGTTGCGAACTGACGAACCGTTCAAAAAGATCGAGCGCGAATTCACGGCGCCGGATGGCAGCGAACAACAAATCGAGATCCTAGCGAACGGTCAACAGGTCGTGGTGTTCGGCACGCACAAGGAAACCCACCGGCCTTATAGCTGGCATGGCGGCGAACCCGGCGAGATCAAGCACAACGATCTGCCGCTTGTTGACGAAGTCGACATGCGCACCTTCCTCGACGCCGCCAGTGAGCTGTTGATCGAAGAGTTTAGGTTTAAGCTAAAGAAGGGTGATAGGCAGCAATCCAAAGCGAACGGCAGGGAGCCGCTGCAAAGCCAGCAGGCAGTCGTCGGCATTCGCGAACGATCCTATGCCGAAGCAGCGCTCGACGGCTGCGCTGACGAGTTAGCACAGGCCGCGAGTGGATCGCGCAATGACACCTTAAACAAAAAAGCTTTCCGGCTCGGCACTATGGTCGCGCGCGGTTGGATTACATCCGCTCAAGTGTTTGATGTTCTGTTCGACGCTGCTGCTTCATGCGGTCTCAATGCCGACGACGGCGAGGAAGCAACCAGGGCGACATTGAAATCCGGCCTCGACGACGGCATGAAATGTCCGCACCCGGACCTGGATATGGGAGCCTACCCCACCGCCGCCGATGCACCCGATGAGCAAAAAGCAGAGACTGGTCCTCTGCTTTATCCCTATGTACCGCGGCCCTTTTCGGAAATACCGCGCCGCCAATGGCTGCACGCTGGCCACTACATTCGGCAACAAGTCGTTATGACCATTGCTCCCGGCGGCTATGGCAAAACCTCACTGATCATCATCAACACCATCGAGATGTGTCTTGGCCTCGGTCTAATCGGTCCCATGCCCAGCGGCGGTGCATTAAAAGTTGCTTATTGGAATGCAGAGGACCCGCCGGAGGAAGTCGAACGCAGGATTGCAGCAGCTTGTCTGCGCTATGAGATTGTGCCCTCACGGCTCGAAGGCCGTTTGTTTCTCGGCAACAAGATCACTGGTAGTCAACGCATCGCCATGATCGATCGCAGCAGCAATGTTGCACTCGATCAAAAGCTACTTAAAGAGATCACGCAGTTCATCGCCGACAACGGCATCGACGTGGCGATTTTCGATCCGCTTATCGCCTTTCATCGCGTACCTGAAAGCGACAACGTCGCCATGGAGCAAGTGGTGCGTGCTTTCGAGGACATCGCGTGCGCCACCGATTGCTGCTGTGAACTTTCGCAGCACACCCGCAAGAGCGGCCAAGGCGTGCAGGGCGAATTGACGGCCGACGACAGTCGTGGCGCCGGCGCCACCGTCAACGCCGCCCGTAGTGTCCGCGTCCTCAACCGGATGAGCTTGCAGGAGGCAGAGCTTCCCAAGATCACGTCGGAGGATCGGCGTCATTACCTACGTGTCAGTCGCGATAAAACGAACTTGGCACCGCCTGGAAAAGCGCACTGGATACATCTCGTCGACGTCGAGCTGCCAAATAGCGATGGCGTCGACCACGGCGACCATGTGCAAGCAGCCGAAAACTGGGACTACCCGAAGCCGCTCGACACCGTCAGCACCGCGGATATGCACTGGATGCGCGAGACGGTACGCCAGGGCGATTATCGGCGTGATGCGCGATCCACGGATTGGGTCGGTCTTCCACTTGCCGATCGGCTAGGGCTCGACCCAGATGACGACCGCAAGAAGATCACCGCTATTCTCAAAGTCTGGTTCGGCAACGGTGTTCTGGCGACCGAAAACCGAAAAGACAAAAGCCGGCACGAGCGGGAATTCGTCATCCCCGGCACATGGAACGATGATGAAACCTAGTGCGGCAGTCGCGAAATGGAACCGACGCACGACTGACGCGGCGGTTATTTCCGGATGCGCCGTGTCCAGTGCGACAGTCGTCCCCCCCCCCTTTAGGGGGGACGACTGTCGCACTGACGCAAGTGGTCATTTTGACTGCCGCGACAGTCGCAAAAATGAACCGACGCAGGCACACAAACCAATGGTGAGCAAACAATGGGCGCGCCCGACAAATACCTCACCTAATCCCCTGTCCGCGGCCAAGCAAAACCGGATGGCGGATCCCGTGCAGCCGCAGTGTGTCACTTCCTGGCGTTACACCCTGGAGAGACTCATGAGCTCCGCCGCCTGGCACAGAAACCGTGCCCTTGACCCTCGTCGCATTCCGTTGAAGATGCCGCCCGTGTCCATGACAACCGCCGGCAACGGCCGATCTGACAGCGGTGGAATTCCAGTTCCGCCGTCGCGGCTGCGCGCATATCTCAAAGCCGCCGGCATCGCCTGCATCGCTTCCGATGGCCGCAGCGTCATGATCGCCCGTGATGTCGCGCGCCTGCCACGCCAAGCGATCGTCATCTATTGGGGTACGCCCGCGGTGATCGTCGCGGTGAAGAAACGACTTACCAAGATTGGCAGTCTCGACATCCAGGCTGCGGCCGCAGAGCTGCGTGTCAGCATCACTGCACACGGGGTAGTGGTCCAACGCGCGCAGGCATGCGTCAATCGAATTACCGCTGCGCTCGACGTCGCGCGTCGGGACGGCACGCTGCGGGTGTTCAACGCCCGGTACGCCCAGCTGCGGGCGCAAGCACGTACCCAAGGGCGCGGCATGATGTCGTATGCCACGGCTTATGATCGCTTGCGGCGCGAGCTCTATCGGGCGGCTGGTGGAGCAAAAATCGATCGCTCGCTGATCGAGGTCGCCTTGAAGCAGGAAGCCTGAGAGGAGTGCGACAAACCACCATTTGGGCTGTATGCTAAGTCACTGATCCACTTAGGGTCCTTGGCAGCCTTACAACCGGCGGAGGGCACGCGCAACCCCGAAGTGTAGGCAGCCATATGGTGCTGATACCTGTTAACCCCAGGCGGCAGTTGCCACCTAACAACTGACATGAGTGAACCTGAAACCACCGCAATGACCATGGCCGATTTCGCCAAGCGGCGTGGCGTGTCCAAGCCGTGCGTCAGCAAATGGCGCACCAAGGGTTTTGTGGTGCTTCACGACGGCCTGGTCGATGTCGCCGCCAGTGAGGCATTGCTGGCGCAGCGGCCGGCAACCTATCGCGGTGGATCCACACGCCCTACACGGCCGGCGCCAGTCGTCGACGCGATGCCCGTCAAACCGCCAGAGGCGCCTCAGGCCGGCAGCATGCGGCCGGGTGATCCCAGCACGTGGTCGACAGCTGAGGCGATCCGGCAGAAGGAGATCGCCCAAGCGCGGCTGCGTCAGATCGAGGCCAATACAGCAGCCGGATTGATCGTGCCGATCGCCGACGTCGCCAAGGAGGTCGCTGATGAATACGCCGCGGTGCGTGCCGCGTTGCTGTCGATGCCGGCCAAGCTGGCGCATCGACTGGCCGCGACCCAGACACCGGAGGAAGCCGGCGCGCTCCTCGATCTCGAGGTCCGCGCGGCACTGGCGGCGTTGACGCGGGACGCCGCATGACGGGCGCGCTCGGCCTTCAGGCCGCCCTTAGAGCCGCGCGTCGTGAAGCCTTGTCGCCGCCACCGGTGCTTACACTGAGCGAATGGGCAGCCCAGCACGCGCGGCTGCCGGCCGGCACCAATGCCATGCCCGGCCGGTTCCAGGCTTTCGCCTACCAGCGGGGATGGTTGGATGCCATCACCGATCCGGCGGTGCGCCAGGTCTCAATCATGAAATCTGCGCGGGTCGGCTACACCCGTTGCCTTGATCATGCCGTCGGCTACTACGTGCACCAGGACCCGTCGCCGATCCTCATGGTGCTCCCGCGGATCGAGGACTGCGAGGACTTCTCGCGCTCGGAAATCCTGCCGATGCTCACTGACACGCCGGTGCTGGCAGCGCTTACCGGTGACATCAAGACCCGCGATGCCAATCAGCGCATTCTAAAGCGCATGTTCCGCAACGGTGCGAGCATTGCTTTCGTTGGTGCCAATTCGCCGGCCGGATTTCGCCGCATTAGCGCCCGCGTTGTCCTGCTGGACGAAGTTGATGGTTTTCCGTTCGAGGCCGGCTTCGAAGGCGATCAAATTCTCCTGGCGCAAAAGCGCTCGGAGACGTTCTGGAACCGCCGCTGCATCTTGGGCAGTACACCGACGCTGAAATATCAAAGCCGCATCGAAAAGGCGTTCCTGGATTCCGATCAACGTCACTTCCATGTACCGTGCCCGAGCTGCGGGCAGTTTCAGGTGCTCAAGTGGGAGAACCTGCGCTGGGACAAAGCGCCCGACGGCACGCATCTGCCGCACACCGCGCATTTTGTCTGTGAACGGCATGGCTGCATCATTGAAGAACATCACAAGCCGGCGATGATCGCCGCTGGCAGGTGGGTGGCGGAAAAGCAATTCACCGGCCACGCCGGCTTTCACTTGTGGACCGCCTATTCGCTGTTTCCGAATGCCAGCTGGCAGAACATAGCCGGCGAATTTCTGGCGGCCTACAAGGACCCAATTTTGCTTCGGACCTTTACCAACACAACGTTGGGCCAGGCGTATGAAGAACGCGGCACCGGCCGGCCGTGGGAGGAGCTCGCGGCGCGCGCCCGCAGCTCTGATTATGAGAGAGGCTTTGTGCCGAAGGGCTGTCTGCTGCTGTTTCTCGGCATCGACGTGCAGATCGATCATCTTGAATGGGTCGTGATCGGCTTCGGCCCGGAGTACAAAAAATACGTCGTCGATTACGGCACGATCGGCTATCCGATCTCTGAAGCCGATTGCCAGCGCAATCTCGAGCTCCTGCTGACGCGCAGTTGGCGCAACAGCTACGGCAAGGAAATGAAGCTGTCACTGGCGGCGATCGATGCCGGGTTTGAGACCGACACGGTGCTGCAATTCTGCCGCCGCTACGGATCCGGACGGCTGATCGCCACCCGCGGCGTTGCCGGCGACTTCACGCCGCGCCTGGCCAAGGTCAAGCGCGAACGTTCCGACAAGCGCGGCACGCTGTTGAAGTCGGCGAGCAATTTCTTCAATATCGGTGTCAATCAATTCAAGGTGCAGCTCTATCGCGACCTCGAGAAGGACGATGCGTCAGCAGCCGGCTATGTGGCGTTTCCCAACAATTGCGAAGATCGTTTTTTCCAGGAGCTGGTGAGCGAAAGCCGGACACCGATTAAACGTATGGGCCAAACCACCTGGGTCTGGACCAAGCCGGATCGGCAGCCGAACGAAATTCTCGACTGCACCGTCTATGCGATCGCCGCCTCGATCAAGTATGGCGTGGCTTGGGTTTCCGATACAGGCTGGCAGAAGCTCCGCGACACGCTCGAGACACGGATACCGGCATCGGCGAAGCTGCCGCCCGCCGCCCAGCTGCCACGGCCTAGTTTGCCGCCAGGCGGCGCCACGTCGATCGGCGATGGCACGCCGGCTTGGAAAGTTGATCGCTATTGAGGTCCCACAATGTCGCGCACAATACCTGTTCCGCTTGACGTCACGCCGCTGTTTGAGCTGGCCGAATTGTTTCTCGGCCGCAGGCCTGAAATTGGCACATCGCACGGCCGGCGTGAGTTCTTCCGTGCCTGTAGCGACCTGTTTGCGCTGCTCGCCGGCGATCTCTTTGACGAGCAGTTGACGACCCGCGAAATTGCCGAGCTGACGGGGCGTGATCAGGAAACGTGCCGGCTGTGGTGTGCCAATAAGCACCTCGGGCATTTCGACACCAAATCTGGGCGATATCTGACGCGACTCAGCGATCTGATCACGTTTTGGCTGAACAATTTCGGCGCCGACACCATGCCGGCGGCACTGCGGAAGCGAATGGTGAATTATTTGGCTGCGCCCAAACGGCCGAGTGTGGTAGGGCCCGAGCATGCAGCAGGATCCAGACAAGCTCCGCCAGCGGCGTGAACAGCTTATTCGCCGGCGCCGCACCGCGCTCGGCCGCGTGCACCACCTCGAAAATGAACTCGACATTCTCGCCTGCGCGCTCGATCGCGTCGACGGCGGGCTCCTGGCGCAGCCGCGGCTATTGTCGGGATCGGTCGTACCGTTCCGCGGACTTCGCGGCTTTCAAAGGTTGAAATGACATGAGCACCACACCGCTTCGTTCGTCAGCATCATCGACCGAGCCGGACCGGCTTTCCATTCGCCTTTCCAATCTGCGCACGCGACAAAAGGCTCTCGATGCCGAACAGGCCGAGCTTGATCAGGAACGGCTTGCGATCGCAGCGGCGCAACGTGAAGCTCTCAACGACCAGCCGCGGCGTGCAGCAGCCGATGACGCGCCGCCGGCGCGCCAGCGGCAAGCCGAAGCCGCCGAGAACGACGGCGTCGTCATCGACGGTGTTGCTGATCCCGCCGGTTTCGCCGCCAGTGCGCTGCGCGCTGCGCGCCTGGCCCGCGGTGAGAAAGTCTGATGTCCGACGGTCGGTTTTCGATCGGCGCACCGCCGATGCAGGAGATCGCGCTGCCGACGCCGGCCGAGCGCGCGATCTTGTTGAAGATGGTCGAGGCGCAATATCCCGAGCTGTCGGTGCGACAGCAAATCGCCGGCGACGTTGCCAGGGTCGCGTTGGGCGCCGACAACTTCGCGCGGCATTTTCTCGCCGGCTTGATGTTTCTCAGTTACGTCAAGCGCAGCGACCGACTCGACATGGAAAGATCGCCGTGGTGGTGGCTGGAGAGCTGCCGCTCGTGGTTGCGCCAGCACGCGCCTGAAATGAGCTCGCTAATAACGCCGCCGCCGTTTTTGGCCGCGTGTGTCGCCTCGGGCGTCAAGCACGGACCGCTCAATCGGCGTTTGGCGTTCGTCGAGTTGGGCTTGATCGCGCACAGCTTCCTGCCGGCGCCAATCTGTACGTGGCGCGAAGTTCTGAATGCCCGACAACTGCCGGCAGATATTGAATTGCCGGGTCGCCCGATGGCGCCACTACGCGCGCCGGCAGCCCGGTGACGGTTACCTCGGTTCTCCTGCCTCGGAGTTCACGTTCTCTCCGAGGAGTGTCATGCCGAGGGAGCTAACGCGGTGGGTTCAGAGCCAGCCGCGTGTGCGACGGCGGTCCGCCGCCGGTGTGATCACGGCTCGCGGCTCATCCACGGCCGCGGCCGAGGTCGTTGCGAGAAATAGAGCGGGCGGCGAAAATGCGGTGAGAGCCGCCGAAGGTATGAACGCCGCCCGTTCTAGCTTTTAGGAGCGACGCGAAATGAAAAAGCTGCAGAAGTCGACGGCCGGCGCGATGCAGGTCGAGGCCGTCGTGCCGCCGCCGCTCACCGCGCCGCTCGATGAGCGCATGCTAACCGGCATTGTCGCCAGCGGTCGCACGGTCGAGCAGCCGACCGGCCAGGTCGTTTTCAGATGCTTCGATGCGCGCGGTTCGGCGCTGTATCGGCCGATCATGAAACAATTTGGTCCTGGCCAACAGGTTACGCTGCCAGAGAGCGAGCTGTGCCGTTTGCAGGAGCTTGGTTTTGTCGAGACACCTGGGATGGTCGTGCGCACCGAAGCCGAAGCCGCGCAATTGATGGGCGCATTAATCGTCGATCTGAAAAAGGACGCCGCCGATGGTGAGCACGCGCGAGCTGGCGGTCGAGGCGCAAGCGCGCGGGTTCGATAGCATTTTCCGCTTTCGGCGGCATAGCGGACATGGCCGGACTCGCGATTGGTTCGACCCGGTCGCGAATGACCCACAATGTCATTTCGCTGCCGTCAATTGCCGCATTGCGAAAGGTTTGTTCGATCACCTCGCCGGCGACCACAAGCAGCGGTTTGCGGAACCGTTAAGCCGAGCGCCTTAGAACGCGTCACATCTTTTAGATGGGCGGATGCCGGCTCGCGTAAAATTCAATCGGAAAATCGCTGAGCTTATTCTTCGGGCACCCCGGCCTTGCGCAGGCCTTCTTCGATGCGTTGGCGTTGCGCCATAAAGGTCGGATTGTCGCTTATCTTGATACTGCGCCAGCGGTGGACGGTGAAGGTCGGATCGAGCGCCAGTCCAGCCTGCAGACTGGCCCGCGCCTCGTCGAACCGGCCGAGATGTACCAAGGCGGCGGCGAGATAGAAATGCGCTAGCGGCAAATTTCGGTTGGCATCTAAGGATCGGCGTTCCCAGGCGACCGCTTCCTCATCGCCGCCAAGTTGTAGCTTGGCGATGCCAGCCATGAACATCCAATGATAGGCCAAAAAGTCTCGCGGACTAAGCCGCAGCGCTTCAAGAATATGGCCCTCGGTTTCCTCGGCGCGCCCGAGCGCAAGTTTTCCCAAGCCGATGTTCGCATGCGCGAGGGCCTGGCTCCGATTCAATGCCAGCGCATGCTCACACTCGGCAATGCCTTGCGCCGCGCGGTTGCTGAACAAGTACACCACGCCCAACGCAAGATGGGCAAAAGCATGGTCGGGCGCCAGGGACAGCGCTTTGGTTGCCGCTGCTTCCGCCGCGGCGAGGCGGGCGGCGCGATCAGTGGTTATTAAGCTACTGGCAACGTGGGTGTCATGCCACGCCTCGATTGCAAGTGCGTCGACATTTTGGGGATCGAGTGCCAGGGCGCGCTCGAAAAATCCGCGCGCTTGCGCCGCATACTCTGGAGTCATTCCCTTATTCACGCAAGCCATGCCCTGGAAATAAAGATCCATGGAGTCTGGATGCGGTGCCAGCTCCGCCCGGCGGGCCTCGGCGGCGATAAATTGCGTGCCTAATTGACTTGCGAGCCGCGCGACCACCTCGTCCTGCATGTCGAAAAGGTCGGCCAGCGGCTTGTCGAAGCGCTCTGCCCACAGATGCGCGCCGCTCGCAGCATCGATGAGCTGGACATTGACACGCATGCGGTTCCCGTCGCGTTGCACAGAGCCTTCGAGGACATAACGCACATTCAGCTCCCGGCCGATCCGTTTCACATCGAAAGGCTTGCCCTTGTAGGTGAAAGCGGTGTTGCGCGCGATCACGAACGAACCGGTGATCCGCGACAAATCAGTCGTGAGACTTTCGGTGACACCATCGACGAAATATTCCTGCTCGGGGTCTCCACCGATGTTGGCGAAGGGCAGAACGACGATGGAGAGACGCGGTGCCGAGGACGATGCCGAAGTTTGCGGCAACGCCGCGGCGGGCTTCGCCGGCACCTGCCCGCCGAGTTCGAGCGAATAGGCCCGGACCGGCTCGGCGATGTTCTTGAGTTGGGTGAGGCCAAGATCGTTGACCGCAAGATCGAGCCTTGCCCTCACTTGGCGATAGGCGTCTTCGGAGAGGCAGATACCGTTCGGCTTCGCGACGCCTTCCAGTCGCGCAGCGATGTTGACGCCGTCGCCCATCAAGTCACCGTCGCTCTCCTCGACGACGTCGCCGAGATGAATGCCGACGCGAAACTCAATGCGGCGCTCAGGCGGAAGGCCGGCGTTGCGCTCAACCATGCCGTTCTGCACCTCGATGGCACAGCGCACGGCGTCGACCACGCTGCGGAACTCAATGAGACTTCCGTCGCCGGTGCGCTTCACGATACGCCCGTTATGCACGGCGACGGTAGGATCGATCAGATCGCTGCGGAGCGCCCGGAGCCGCGCCAACGTGCGATCTTCATCCGTGCCGGCAAGCCGGCTGTATCCGACCACATCGGCCGCGAGGATCGCCACGAGTTTTCGGGTCTCGGCCATGACACACCCCGCCGCCACAAATCGGGGAAGGATATCACGCTCGATACCGAGTTCAGCGACCTAATTCACAGGTGCTCCGAGCGACCGGGGAATGTCTCATTGTGGCCCAAAGCGTCGGTTCGTGCGGTGCAGCGATATGTCCGTAGTTGGATGAGAAGCGGACGTGCTCAAAGAGGCGGCGGCACCGTCCCACCAGCTCAGGCAGCTTGGCGATGTTGGCGGCGATGCGCGCCGTGCGGCGAGTCCACAGCGAGAGGGACGCGGGCGTCCCCGAAGGGCCATCGAGCTAGGCGTGCGTTAGCCCAGAGGCCGCCAGAAGTCCAACAACGGCGTATAGTTGCTGTGCCGCAGCGATTTCTGCATCGGTGGTGTTCTCATGGGCGAGGAGAGCACGGAGCATGCGAGTGAGTTCGGGCGCTGGAATTTTTTGACTGGTTTGTGGGTGCGCGAAGCTACGGCTACGGTCAATTTCGGGTCGCATCCTGACGAAGCGCAGTTGCTTAGCGTTCTCGTAATCGCACGGGATCAACAGCCCGCGTTTGACCAACGTGTGGGTGGCTTGGCAGAACGCGACTCGGAAGGTTTGGTCGACGACGCGAAGGTCTTCGGAAATAGGCCGCCGTTTGCGCTTGCCCGGTCGTTCCGAAAGCCTGATAGCGAGATAGGGCAGCGTTCCCCGAAGATCATAGAGGTCGCTCAGGTCTGCGACGTTTGCAAAACGGGCAGCGCCGACATAGTTGAACTTGCCTTCAACATAAGCCTGCTTCGCCGGTTTGAGACTGGCGAGGATTAGACGCTGCATTTTCCCGAGACCGCGCGACATTGTGTTTTCCGTGTTTTCCATGTGGGTCCTCTGCTCCAAATGACCATCAAAAATTTAACCGATCATTAACGTTAACGAATTACGTTCGATGCGGCTGCGCCGAGATAAGTTCGATGCGGCTGCGCCGAGAAAAGGGTGAGGCAGATGGTCAGCGTAAAATCCTCGATCGCCGCCGCGGCGGCCATCATCATCAGCGCGACAGCATATTTGAGCACGCCAGCACACGCGGCCGACATGCCGATGCCGCAGCCTCAAGTCGTCTATCAGCCCGTGCCCTGCTGCGATACCGGCAGGTGGTACCTGCGCGGCGACGTCGGCGTCGGCGTGCAGACCTTCACCTCGTTCGATCACTCGCAGACCAACTCAGCCTTCCCGTGGCCGCCGAGCTGGCAGATCGTCCAGAAAGACATTCAGGACACCGCGATCTTTGGCTTCGGCGTCGGCTATGAGTGGAACAGCTGGCTGCGGTTCGACGTCACCGGTGAATATCGCACCAAGGCGATGTTCAAGGCGACCGGCAGCTACACCGACTTCTGCACCGGGGCCCCAGGCGCTACCAGCCCTGTCTGCTTCGACGTGAATACGGGCAACCTTTCGTCCGAAGTCTTCTTGGCCAACGCCTATATCGATCTCGGCACCTGGTGGTGCATCACGCCGTTTATCGGTGCTGGCGTTGGTGGCGCCCGCAACCAGATCACCGGCGTACAGGACAATGGCATCATAGCGAATGGCACCGTCGGCTTCGGCTATACGCTCAGCGACAGCGCCCAGTGGAACCTGGCTTGGGATGTCCAAGCCGGTCTGACTTACAACGTCAACGACAATTTCAAGATCGACTTCAGCTGGCGTTATTTGAATCTGGGCTCGCCGCAAACCGCGGTCGTCCAGTGTCAGAACACGGCGACGTGTCCGGGCGCGTTCTACACGCTGCGCGACACCTCATCACAGGATTTCCGCCTCGGCTTGCGCTGGGTGTTCCCCGCCGGCGGTGGCTTCGGTTTGGCGTCGTTCGCGCAGCCGGCCTTTGCCGCCCCGCAGCCGCAATACGTGCCTGCGCCGCAGCCGCAATACGTCCCAGCCCCGCCGCCGCAATATGTCCCGGCGCCGCCCCAGCAATACATGCCGATGCAGCCGCCGCTGTCGAGCCGCGGCTGATTCGTTTCGGGCCGAGCCTGGCGGCGAGCGCGCAAAACGGATGAAAGAGCGGCCGATGCGTTGGGTGTTCTGCCTTCTGATGCTCTTCGGGATGGCATCGTCCGCGCTCGCCGCTGATTACGATCTTCCGATACTGCGCGGCAGTAGTCAGCCGCCGGCGCCGGTCGTGACCGTCGGCCCCGCGACCTTCACCCGCTGGAGCGGCCTCTATTTCGGCGGCGTTGTCAGTTACAACAACGCGACAACCGACTTTATAAATGCTACGGCGCCTCTGGTACATTTCAGTCTGCGTTCAACAACCCTCGAGCAGCAGGCAACGCCGTCCGGTATCGCGGTGCTCGGCAGAGGCTCCGACAACGCCCTCGGGGGCGGCGCTTTTCTCGGTTACAACACACAATGGCAGGACCTGATTATCGGCGTTGAGGCGACCTATAACCACACCAACTTAAACACAACTGCTCCTGTCTCGGCCGTTGCGCGCATCTTCCCAAGCTTGAATAACGAAGTTGCACTCAGCGCCACTGGGAACCTGAATTTAACCGATTACGCCGAAGCACGGTTCCGAGCAGGATATGTTGTCGGCAATCTTTTGCCGTACGGTTTCGTGGGCGCCGCGGTGGGATTCGCAAGCTACAGCGTAAAGACTGCGGCAGACGTCACGCAAAGCATGAGCACGACTTCAACTCCCGATTATTCGTGCGCTGGAATGGGTCCTGCTGGATCAACAGCGACATGTCAAGATTCCACCTTCTTCAACAGCGCCGGGCAAAACAATGCTCTGCTCTGGGGGTTCTCCGTCGGCGCCGGACTTGATTGGGCGCTGACCCAGAATTTCTTCCTGCGTGGTGAATTCGAATTCGTCCAGTTCGCGCCGATATCAAATATAAACGTGCCGCTTGTTAGCGGCCGCGTCGGCGCGGGCTATAAGTTCTGAGCGCATTTCCGCAATCGACGGCTGTTGTCGGCAACCCAAGCCCTCGCTTTGCCGCCTGCGGGTCCCGCCCATGCGTCATTCAATCTTTGCGCACTAACTCCGGCAGCTTGGCGATGTTCGCAGCAATGCGCCGGGCCTCGTCGCGCGTGAGCAAATTGGCGGCCGTGCGCCGGCCGGCGTCGCTCTCGAAATATACGTAGGCGAGCGCCTGGCCGTTGTTGTCCTTGACGATGAAGCAGGAGGCGTTTGCCTCCTCAATGTCCCACGGCGGCGGGAAGCGGCGCTCGGGCATCTCAGATCATCTAACCGCTCAGGATGCGCGGCAAGGAGGCATTAAGCACTACGATGCTCCATCGAGATGGGCCCGACTTTCGTTGACCCGATTTACTCGATCGAAAGGCGGGTTGAGCAGCCTCGTCGGCGGGCGGCCAACACGGGGTTCCCAAATGAGAAAGCTTGTTTGACGTTTTCTGAATGACGACAGCGGTGCCACTGCCATCGAGTATGGCCTCATCGCGGCGGGCATCTCGGTCGCGATCATTGTCGCGGTGAACACTCTTGGCACAAACCTCAACACAACGTTCAGCAGCATTTCCAGCCAGCTGAAGTAAGGCTTTAAGGGCAGTGGCTTCGGTCGCTCATTACCCGTTCCGCCTATTGCCCCAATCCTCCTCGGCCTCACGTCGGACCGCCGGCGCCGCCGGGTTCTTGATCTTGAGCCAATGAGCCGACCGGCCCGCGGGGTGGCGAGCCCGGCCGCTTCGACACGATGCCCTCGAAGCCCAGCGCGCACGCGTGCTTGTAGATGACCGCGCCGTCCCCGCCGAAATGCTCGTTCAGGGCAATACCGTCGTTCGGCAGGCGCAGCAGACCGGCAAGCCGGCGCTTACGGTCCTCGATCGGCTCGCGCCTTATGTCCTCGCCGTTCACTTCAAGCAGATGGAACGCACAAAGGATTACGCGCGCGTTGCTGCCGTGGCCGCGGATCAGATCGAACACGGCAAGCCCATCGTCGTCACAGACAAAAGATAAGCGCGTAGCGCAAAGGTGCCAACGGGCTTCGGCCGGACCGCTGCAAGCGCCGCCTGGCTGGCGCCCACCCGGCTGAGCGTCTCATTCCGCATAGAGGTGATAGGCGGCAATCCAGTCGGTGATGATCGCGGTCTGCGCGTCGCCGAGATCGAGCAGGCCGTCGCAAACGAGATCGCAAAGCGTGCGTTCGAGTCGATCCTTCGCCTCAGCGTTCCACTTCGGCTCGATATTGCGGCGCGGCTCTGGCCATAGGTTTGAGGCATCATCGGACCCGCCGAGACACAGCGGCACCAGGTGGTCGATCTCATAATCGGGATGCGACCCGGCCGGCAGCTTGTAGCGCGCCAGCACTTCATCGCGTCGCGCATTTGTCATCACGCCGCGATGCTCAACCGCGTGGCCACAGATCAGACTGAGAGTGTCTGGACGGACCGAGCCAGGTGTTTTGTTTCGATCCGGCAGCACCTCGGCCGCCACCGCCGGCACCGCCAACCCGACGGTGAGCGCAGCCGCTATCAGATGTCGTGTCATGGCCGCATTTTGTAGGCTAGTCTCGCCACACCCTCAACAGCGACGATCAGGAGCGGTCTTTGGAGCGGCTCATTCAGCTCGACGGCAAAGTCGTTGAAGAATTTAGCTGCTTGGATGGTCCGCTCCCCGAATACGTTCCCGCTCATTGGATTGGCCCGCACGTCGGCCTTCGTTTGATTGAGGCGTTCCGCACCTTGGCACGCATGCCGATGGCGCGAGGTCCGAGCAGCAAGAGCGGATACTGGCCGGGGTGGCGCATGGATTGGGTCGACAGGACGGAGATCGAGCGCGAGTGGCGGCTGTTCCCTTACTCGGATGCGGCGCGTGAGGCGGTCGCTGATTTCGCTCGCCGGAAACCGAAGCCGACCTCGATCGAGGTGAGCCACATGGAAATAGCAATCGGCTGGCCCTCGCACTACCTCGCTTCGCGTCCAGTGCTTTGTCGGCTGGCGCTGCGCACGGCGATGCTGCGATCGCACGATCTCGATCTCCACGCCATCGCCAACCGTATGCACAAACCGGTGTCGCGGGTGCGGAAGCTTAACCAGGCAGCGCTCGATCTGATCGCTCTTGGTCTGCACCGCGATCGCGTGCCGGTGTTTTGATCGCATTCACGCGGCCGTCCACGTCAAGCGGTGCGCTGCGACTAGAAAGAAAAACTAAACGTTCCGTTTCCCTGCACCACGAGCGATCCGGTGGAGATCACGTCCATGCCTAATAAAACCTGGAATGGGGCGTGACCGCCTTGGAACGCGCAGCCTTGGATGACCTTGCCTAAGACGAACAGCTGGCCAAGAACGATGCCTTGTTGTTGTTGCGGGGCGGCTTGACCGGGGACCGCTACAGCTCCGGGAGGGAGCGTGAACGGAAAGCCGACAAAAAATAGATGGGCGTTGTGGTGTTGAACGCCGCCGACACCTTGGATCGGAATAATTCCGACCGGCGGCAGGTTCAATTGTGCAGCCAATGCGGTGGTGATGCCCGTCGTTGTCGCGCCGGTATCAATCAACGCCGGTACGGCGGAATGGAGATTGGCCGGCGTCGGCGCTGGCGGGGCATTCGCCGGCAGTATGACCACCGGGCAAAGCAGTTGAGAACCGTTATGCTGCCCCCAAATGCACGGCATGTGAAAAGAACCCCAAATCCCCGATGTCTTCGGTAACTTTCTGAATCGAAAAAAGCCCGTCGGCATAGAGCTGGCTGCCGGCGGTGTTGGCGTCGGCGGCTGTATCGTAGAAGCCGGCGATTTCGCTGTCTCGAATGAGCGCGAACTTACCGCGGTGCTGCTCTAGCAATTTGGGCAGCTCTTGCTGGAAAAACGCAAAATTGCGATCCACCTCTTGCTGCTTTGTCCGCCTGGCGTTCATTTGCGACCCCGTCCGCTATCCATGGCGCACCCGCAAGTGTGCAGTCAACTTCGGAACCGCGCAAGCGGTCCCGCAAGGCCGCCTTGCGGCTGCGGCAATACTGCCCAGCGTCGGCTTACCCGGTGGTTAAGGGCCGCGGGTCGCCGATCTGACTTAGCTCCCACGGCCGCACGGTCACACCGGCATCGACGCCCGCGGCACCAGGATGCGCTTGCGCGGTCCGCGCCAAGGCGGCTTCGGTTTCGGCTTTGGTGGCGTCGCGATCTGCTCGGTGACCTCCTCGATCGGCGCCAGCACCAGATCGACCCGGCCGCAAGCCGAACAGCTCAGAATGCCCGGCAGCCTGGCGACGGCGACATAGCCGCGGTGGGAGCATCCCGCGCACACGACTTTGATGAAGGCCATGGCGACGGAATAGCGCCGTTGCCAGGTGAGGCCAAGCTACTCTTGCCATCGCTGCCGGGCTGCGGCGGGATGGTGTGGGGGTGTTTTGAGGGAAACCGGCTTCCGCCAGAAGGCGCCGTAGGCGGCCGCGCAGGCTCAAGGATAGCCCTTTTGTGTCCCCGGCGTGTCCCCAAGGGGTACCTTGCCGCCGCGCTCCTGGCGCCCGCCGCAGCTGCCCTACCACATATCGTTGCTGGTGCTTGATCTTTTGGTGCGGACGGAGGGACTCGAACCGCATATCAGAGCTTACGGCCAAGGGATTTTAAGTCCCTTGCGTCTACCATTTCGCCACGTCCGCGGAGCGGAGCCTTTTATAGCACGCCCGCCCGGCGGACATTTAACACGGGTCCCCTGAACAGACATGATAACAGGCCGGCATCACCCGGTCCGCGCGGCCAACTATAAGCCGGCTTCGTTGATCGGCGGCTGGAAGGCGAGCCCGGTGTCCCAGGGAAAGTAGATCCAGGTGTCCTGGGACACCTCGGTGATGAAGGTGTCGACCAGCGGCCGGCCCATCGGTTTGGCGTAGACGGTCGCCAGATGCGCCCGCGGCACGATCTCGCGCACCACCTTCGCGGTCTTGCCGGTATCGACCAGGTCGTCGACCAGGAGCACACGCGCGCCCTGCCCGCCGCCCAGCCCAACGACATTGGCAGCGACGTTTTTGAGTATCTTCAGGTCGCCCTGGCTGGTGCCGGTATAGCTCGTCACGCATACCGTCTCGATCAGCTTGATGCCAAGTTCGCGCGCCACGATCGCCGCCGGCACCAGCCCACCGCGGGTGATGCAGACGATGGCTTCGAACGGGCCGGCGCCGCTCAGCCGCCAGGCCAGCGCCCGGGAATCGCGGTGAAACTGGTCCCACGACACCGGAAAAATCTTGGCGGGATCGCGCGGCGGCGCTTGGTCGACTTTGTCGGCCACGACCGGATTTGTCGCAGTTTGGCTCATCGAAGGTCCCCGTATCGGGTAGCTGGACCTGGAGCATGCCGCTGCCGCGGATCACGCCCAACTCGACAAGCCCGATATCAGACCGAAAGCACCAAAGGCAATCAGGGAATCTCGTAGACCGTGGTTTTGTCGGCGATGCCGCGCAGCGCCGCCTGCTGCATCATCGGCTGCAGGCCAGAGGTTTCGAGGATTTTCGCCGCGTTCTTGTCTTCCACCACCGACTGGGTGACGAAGATGGCGCGTGAGGAGGCCAGACCCTGGACGCGTGCCGCGAGATTGACGGTCTGGCCGAAATAGTCCTGGCTGTCGTTGAGAATGACCGCCAGGCACGGGCCTTCGTGAATGCCGATCTTGAGCAACAAATCCTCGTTGCCGCGCTCGGCATTGATCCGCGACATCGCTTCGCGCATGCGCAGCGCCGCTGCCAGCGCCCGGTCGGGCGTCGGGAACGTGGCCATCACCGCGTCGCCGATGGTCTTGACGACGGCGCCGGCCTCCGCCGCCACGATCTCGTGCAGCACATGGAAATGCTGGCGCACCAGATCATAGGCGACCAGGTCGCCGACCCGCTCGTAGAGCGCGGTCGAGCCTTTGAGATCGGTGAACAGGAAGGTCAGGCTCGTGATCTTGAGGCGCTGATCGACGTCGAGCGTGTCGGTCCGATAGATGTCGCGGAACGTCTGGTTGGTCAAAAGCCGCTTGGCGGTGAGGAACGGCCGGCGCTGGCCAAGCAAGTGATGCAAAGGCTCGGCGGCGACCCACAAAGCCGGCAGCACGCGGCGGTCGGTGCGATTCTCCAGCGTGACCCGCAACGGTCCCGGCCGCATCTCGATGGTGCCGACCGGCTGCTTGACCTTGTTGAACACCATCGACAGCGTCTGCCGCTCGTGGGTCGGCTCGCCCTTGACGTCGATGAACTGGGTGCCGTGTGTCACCGGATCGAAGGCGATGACAAAGTCCTTGGGCAGTTGCACCGACAGCACTGCCTTTTCGCCCGGCGCCAGCTCGATCGAATCGACGGTGAATTCGGCAAGACTTTCGCTCAGCGTCTCCGGCAGATCGACGCCCGAGCTCCAGAAAATCTGGCGGTAATATTCGACTTCCGGGAGCGTATCGGGGCTGTGCGCGGCAATGCGGCGAACGCGCGGGCTGACCGTAAAGGTGACCTCGACCATCTCGTCGAGCGTCGGCTTATAGCCGGCGGCGCACAGCCCGCAATCGTATTCGTCGCGATTGATATTCTTGAGCGTGGTGCCGGCATCGAGCACGCCGCCGCAGCCCGGGCAGAGCACGTTCCACGATAATTCGAAAATTCCGAGCCGCGAGGCATGCAAGAACGCGGCGATGGTGCGCTCTTCGTCGAGCTTGTGCGTGGCCGCAAAAGCCAGCGGATTGATCCGGCACAGTGCGCGATCAGACGCTTCGCCCACCGCTTGTTCGATCGCCGAGGCGCAGGCGGGATCAGACGATTTTCGCAATACACTAAAAAGGGCTTCAGTCTCGCTCATCAGAGCTTCCCTTCCGTCAAAGGGCGCCGGCAACACGTAATTATGGTACTGGGCCGCTGCAAGGTTCGTCGCGGCGCCACGATCGGCGTTCGCGATCACTTCGACTTGAGCGTTTTGCAGCGCGCTTAGCCACCCGAAAGCTGAGCATGCACCCGCGCCAACATGGTCTCGACCTCGGCTTTGACGAGCGCGAGGTTATCCGCATCGCGGGCGCGCATGACGACGTGGGCGTTGGGGCCCTTGTTCTCGTCCATGAACGGATAGGAGCCGATGATGACGTCGGGATGCGCTTTGGCGATGGCGCCGAGCTCGGTGCCAATGTCGCCTTCGCGGCAATCGGCGCGCACCGTCTCCGACAGCATTTTCGCTCCGGTCTTGAGCTGTGGCGCAATGTATTCGAGCATGGCCTGCATGACCGCGGGGATGCCGGCCATGACGATGACGTTGCCGATGCGGAAACCGGGAGCGGCCGAGATTTTGTTGAGCACGAGTTCGCCGCCTTTGGGCACGCGCGTCATGCGCATGCGCGCCTCGTTCATCACCCCGCCGGTCTGCGCCAGCCGCCCGCGCAGGATTTCGACCGCCTGCGGATGATAGTCGATCGCAACGCCGAACGCCTTGGCGACGGCGTCGGCGGTGATGTCGTCGTGGGTCGGCCCGATGCCGCCGGTGGTGAAAACGTAAGTGTAGCGTGCACGCAGCGCGTTCAGCGCGGCGACGATTTCCGGCTCTTCGTCCGGCACGACGCGGACTTCCTTGAGGTCGATGCCGATGGCCGTCAGATACTCGGCGACAAAGCCGATATTCTTGTCCTTGGTGCGGCCGGAAAGAATCTCATCGCCGATGACCAGAAGTCCGGCCGTGATGATCTCGTTCTGGCCCTGACCCGGCCCCTCGCCTGCGCCGCTCATCAGCAAACCTCTCTGCGCCTTTCAACCTCCTCTAGCGCGCCGTCCAAAACCGCTCAAGCTTGCCAAGCTCGCACGTTGGTCGGGCCGAATTTGCACGCCGCCTTTTCGAATTGCGATTTCCCGCTGTATATGTCACGCCCAGCACAGGGAGAGAAACGTCATGAACTTTTCCATGTCCGAGCGGCAAAAGCATTGGCGCGACCGGGTGATCGCTTTCATGGACGCGCACGTCTATCCGGCGGTCGAGACCTACGACCGGCAGGACGCCGCCGGCGAGCGCTGGAAAGTCATTCCGGTGCTCGAAGAGCTCAAGGCCAAGGCCAAAGCCGAAGGCCTGTGGAATCTGTTCCTGCCGCCGTCGTCCGACCATGACGAAGGCGAATACCACGGCGCCGGCTTGAGCAATCTCGACTACGCGCTTTGTTCCGAACAGATGGGGCACGTATCCTGGGGCTCGGAGGTGTTCAACTGCTCGGCGCCGGACACCGGCAACATGGAAGTGCTGCACCGTTACGGCTCGCCGGAGCAAAAGACCAAATGGCTCAAGCCGCTCCTTGCCGGCGAAATCCGCTCGGCGTTCCTGATGACCGAGCCGGCGGTGGCGTCGTCCGACGCCACCAATATCGAGACCTCCATCGTCCGCGACGGCAATGACTATGTGATCAAGGGCCGCAAGTGGTGGTCGTCGGGCGTCGGCGATCCGCGCTGCAAGATCGCCATCGTCATGGGCAAGACCGACCCGAGTCGCGCCCGTCACCAGCAGCAATCGCAAATTCTGGTGCCGCTGGATACGCCCGGCATGAAAGTCATTCGCATGCTGCCGGTGTTCGGCTACGACGATGCGCCGCACGGACATGCCGAGGTGCTGCTCGACAATGTGCGCGTGCCGGCTGCCAATCTCCTGCTCGGCGAAGGCCGCGGCTTCGAGATCGCGCAGGGCCGGCTCGGTCCCGGCCGCATTCACCATTGCATGCGCACCGTCGGCGCCGCCGAAGTGGCGCTGGAAAAAATGACCAAGCGGCTATTGTCGCGCGTCGCCTTCGGCAAGAAGCTCGCCGAGCATTCGATCTGGGAGCAGCGCATCGCTGAAGCGCGCATCGACATCGAGATGACGCGGCTCCTTTGTCTGAAAGCCGCCGACATGATGGACAAGGCCGGCAACAAGGCGGCGCAGCTCGAGATCGCCATGATCAAAGTCGCGGCGCCGCGGGTGGCGTTACGCGTCATCGACGACGCCATCCAGGCGCATGGCGGAATGGGCGTGACGACCGACGCCGGCCTCGCCAAAGCCTACGCGCATATCCGCACGCTCCGCCTCGCCGACGGCCCCGACGAAGTCCATTGCCGCGCCATCGCGCGGCTCGAGATGCGCAAATATACGAATGCGGCGGTGTGATGCGTCATAGTCCATGGAATTTGACAACGCTGCGTTCGGTTGTCGTGCTCACGGGCGCGACCACTTTCGCGGCGTCCTTGACCCAGATCGCATTTGTAGTTGACGGGTCCGATAGAAGCATCGAACGACTTCCTTTTTACGGCTGGGAACTATTAATCCTCGGCGGGTTCAGCATGTTTGCTGACGGTATTAACCTGCTGATGTGGCCGTTGGTTGTCGCCGCGTGGGTGCTCGCCTGCGCAAAAGGCCCGTTGCCACGGTGATTGCAGCATTGGTCGCTGGTGCTCTGATGTGGGAATATCGGAGCGAGGCGTTCACTATTGCTTGGCTTGCAAATCCGATAGTCGCCGTCGCATGGATTCTCTATCTTCGCGACGTTCGGTTCGCGGCACTGATCTCCGCCGTGACAGCCCTCGGACTCACTTTGAGTTTTCTCTGGGTCAAGTACATTCTAGGTTCTGGACCTCAAGGCGTGAATGTCGCCGATTTCGAGATGCGTCCGATTATTTCTTACGGAATTGGCTATTGGCTTTGGGTCGCAAGTGCCGCAGTTCTGGCAGCAGGAGTAACGGCTGGCAATATCGCGTCGGACATCATGGGGCCGGCAAGCAAAGACGGCGCCACCGCCACGAATCCGCCTTGAGCATTGCGACCGATTGACCTAAGGCACGGCGCTCAGCTACTTCGCGCGAAATATTTCTTCAAATCCCCCTTCATCAGCTTGCCGGTCGGGTTGCGCGGCAGCATGTCGGGCGAGAACACGATCTTCACCGGCACTTTGAAGGCGGCGAGGCGCTCGGCGACGAAGGCGCGCAGCTCCGCCTCGTCGGCCGTCATGCCCGCCTTGAGCGTGACGACTGCGCCCGGCTCTTCGCCGAGCGAATGATGCGGGATAGCGACGATGGCGGCATCAATTACGGCCGGATGCTCGTAGAGCGCATTCTCCACTTCGACACAGTAGATGTTCTCGCCGCCGCGGATCAGCATGTCCTTGGCGCGATCGAGGATAAAGCAAAAGCCTTCCTCGTCGAGGCGGGCGATGTCGCCGGTGCGGAGCCAGCCGTCGACGAAGGTGGCGGCAGTGGCGTCGGGATTTTGCCAATAGCCTTTGACGATGCTCGGCCCTTTGACCCACAGCTCGCCAACGCCGCCCGGCGGCAATGCCTTGCCGGTGGCATCGACGACTTTGATGTCACCGACCGGAAAGGCCGGGCCGCAGCTCGCCGGACGCGTTTCGTAGTCTTCCGCCTGGTGCCCGGTGAACCCGCCGGACACTTCGGTCATGCCCCAGCCGGTGCCGGCCACGGATTTGGGGAATTTCTCTTTCAGTCTTGCCACCAGTTCGGCCGCCGCCGGCGCGCCGCCATACGAAATGCTTTCGAGCGACGAGAGATCGTACTTGCCGAGCGCGGGGTGCTCGAGCAATTGCCAGGCGATGGTCGGCACGCCGCCGGCACTGTTCACCCGCTCGCGCTCGATCAGCTGCATCGCCAATTCCGGGTCCCACTTGTGCATCAGCACGATTTTGACGCCAGCCACGACCGACGGGATCATGGCCGCGTGGCAGCCGGTGGTGTGGAACAGCGGCACCACCAACAGCGAGCACTTCTGCGGCGCATTCGGATCGGGCGCCGGCACCGGCTCGCCGCGCCGCAGAAAGGTGCGCGCCTGACCGAACGGCCGCAGCAGCACCGAGACCGTCGAATTGCGATGCGTGCCCAGCGCGCCTTTCGGCTTTCCGGTCGTGCCCGAGGTATAGAGGATCGTCGCGTCGTCCTCCGGGTCGAGCGGCACATTCGGCAGCGGCCGATCCGGCAGCTGAGCCCAGGAACTCACGTCGCCGGTGATGGTTTCGAGCTTGGTGATTTGCGGATGCGCGATGGCCTCGCCGTGCCGGCTGACAAAGACGCGCTCGAGCGCCGGGCAATTGGGTAGATGCTCGAACAGCCGCTCGAGCCGCTCGCGATCGACAATGGCCACCTTGGCGCCGGAATCGTTGAGCCCGAATTGCAGTTCCGGCCCCGTCCACCAAGCATTGAGCAACGTCGCGATGCCGCCGACGAGCAGACAGCCAAAGAACGCGGGCGGCCACTCCGGCAGGTTGCGCATGGCGATGGCGACGCGGTCGCCTTTCTTGACGCCGGCTTGCTGCAAGGCGTCGGCGATCGCGAGTGCCGCCCGAGCAAACTGTTCGTAGCTCACCCGTTCATCGCGATAGACGATAAACGTCTTGCTGCCGTGCGCCCGCGCCAACACAAAGACCTCGCGCATGGTCGGCGGCGCGTTCTTCCACACCCGCGTGCGCACACCGCGGATATCGCGCTCTTCCATCTCGAACGGCGAGCCGGGACGGGTCAACAGCGCGTGCGCTTGCGCGAGCGAAAGCGCCGGGAATGTTTTTGTTACCGCTACGTTCACCGTCTTGTCCTTTATCTCCGGCCGCGCTTGTGCGGCCGCCCCAACGTGCGGCGGATCAGGTGATCGTCACGCCACCATCGACCACGATGGTTTGTCCGGTCATGAAGCTTCCGGCCTGCGACGCCAACAGAATGGCGGCGCCGGCGATCTCATCCGGTTCGCCGATGCGGCCAAGCGGCGTCTGTTCGTTGCGGCGCTTGAGATTGTCCGGATTTTCCCACAACGCGCGCGCAAAGTCGGTGCGAATGAGGCCGGGCGCGATGCAGTTGATCCGCACATTGTGCGGCCCAAGCTCAACCGCGAGATTGCGAGCGAGCTGCAGATCGGCAGCCTTCGAGATGCAGTAGGAGCCGATCACCGGGCTGCCGCGCAGACCGCCGATCGAGGATACGATGATGATCGAGCCGTCCTTGCGGGCGATCATTTGCGGCGCCACCATCGCAATCAGCCAATGATTGGAGACGATGTTGTTGTCGAGAATCTTGCGCAGCTGATCATCGCTGATGGTGTGCATCGGGCCATAATGCGGGTTCGAGGCCGCATTGCACACCAGCACGTGGATTTGGCCGAAGGCGCGGGTCGTCTCCTCGACCAGCCGCGCAAGGTGCTCCTTGGACGAAATATTCGCGGCCACGGCGATGGCGCGGCCGTCGCCATATTTGGCGTTGATGGCGTCGGCTACCTCGCGGCAAGGCTCGATATTGCGCGAGGAGACGACGACCTTGGCCCCCTGCTCGGCCATCCGTTCGACGATGGAGCGGCCAATGCCGCGCGACGAGCCGGTCACTACCGCAACTTTTCCGCTAAGGTCGAACAGCGACACGGTCGTTCCTTCCTTTTTTGCCGGCGGGCGTTCCGCCCGCTTTGCACACGACGGCGTTCCGCCCGCTTTGCATACGACGGGCGTTCCGCCCTCTTTGCATACGACGGGCGTTCCGCCCTCTTTGCATACGACGGGCGTTCCGCCCTCTTTGCATACGACGGGCGTTCCGCCCTCTTTGCATACGACGGGCGTTCCGCCCTCTTTGCATACGACGGGCGTTCCGCCCTCTTTGCATACGACGGGCGTTCCGCCCTCTTGCATATATTTTGCGCGCCAGCTTATTGGGCGGAGCACAACCCGGCAAGTTGAAGAGGAAACGTGCGATGGCAGCGATCAATGCTGTAACCGACCTGACCCGCGAAGGCGATATCGCCGTCCTGACGATCAATTCACCGCCGGTGAACGCATTGTCGGCAGATGTGCGCAGCGGTCTTCGCGACGGCGCGCAGCAAGCAGCGGCGGACCCGGCCGTCAAAGCCATCGTTCTGATCTGTGCCGGCCGCACCTTTATCGCCGGTGCCGACATTTCCGAGTTCGGCAAGCCGTCGAAGGGCGCGTCGGTTCCCGAAATCCAGAATGCGCTCGAAAACAACCCCAAGCCGATTATCGCCGCCGTTCACGGCACCGCGCTCGGCGGCGGCTTCGAAGTGGCGCTGACGTGCCACTACCGCGTTGTGGTGCCGTCGGCAAAATTCGGCCTGCCGGAAATCAAGCTCGGGCTCATTCCCGGCGCCGGCGGCACCCAGCGTCTGCCGCGACTGAGCGGCGTCGAGAATGCGCTCAACATTATTCTTTCGGGCACGCCGTTCGACGCCAAACAGGCGCTCGAATGGGGCGTCATCGACACCGTGGTCGAGGAGGGCAAGCTGCGCGACGGCGCGATGGCGTTCGCCTGCAAGGTGATCGACACGCAGATGCCGCTCTCCAAGATCCGCGATCGCAACGACAAGATCGAAGCGGCGCGCGGCAAGCCGGAAATCTTCGAGAAAATCCGCAAGGACAATGCCCGCAAGTTCCGCGGCTTCGAAGCCTGGAAATCGGCGATGCGGGCGGTGCAGGCCGCCGTCGATCTGCCGTTCGACGACGGCATGAAGCTCGAGCGCCAGCTGTTTCTCGACCTTGTTCCCTCAGAGCAATCGCGCGCCCAGCGCTATGTGTTTTTTGCCGAGCGCAAGGTGTGGAAAGTCGCCGACGTGCCCGACGACACGCCGGTGCTGCCGATCAAGAAAGTCGGCGTCATCGGCGCCGGCACCATGGGCGGCGGTATCGCGATGAATTTCCTCAATGTCGGCATCCCGGTGACGATCGTCGAGACGGCGCAAGCCGCGCTCGACCGCGGCCTCGGCACCATCCGCCGCAATTACGAGAACACCGCCAAGAAAGGCCGGCTGACACAAGCCGACGTCGAAACGCGGATGGGCCTTCTCAGCCCCGGCCTGAACCTCGATGCCTTGTCCGACTGCGATCTCATCATCGAGGCGGTGTTCGAGAATATGGACATCAAGAAGGACATCTTCCGCAAGCTCGACAAGGCTGCCAAGCAAGGCGCGATCCTGGCCTCCAACACTTCGTATCTTAACATCGACGAGATCGCGTCGGTCACTGGCCGGCCGGACCACGTGCTCGGCATGCATTTCTTCTCGCCGGCCAACGTGATGCGGCTTCTGGAAGTAGTGCGCGGAGCGAAAACCGCCAAGCCCGTGATCGCAACCGTCATGCAGCTGGCGCGCAAGATCGGCAAGATCGCGGCTTTGGTCGGCGTCTGCCACGGCTTTGTCGGCAATCGCATGCTGGCGCAGCGCCAGCGCGAAGCGCAGAAGCTCATTCTCGAAGGCGCCATGCCCTGGGACGTCGACCGTGTCATCTACGATTTCGGCTTGCCGATGGGTCCCTTCGCCATGAGCGATCTCGCCGGGCTCGACATCGGTTGGTCGAAGGAGACCAGCAAGTCGTCCACCATCCGCGAAATCCTCTGTGAGATGGACCGGCGCGGCCAAAAAACCAGCGCCGGATTCTACGATTATGACGAGGCGCGCAACGCCAAGCCCTCGCCGGTGGTCGAGAAGATCATTCTCGATTTCGCCGCCAAGAAGGGCATCAACCGGCGCAGCATTTCGGACGACGAGATTCTCGAACGCTGCATCTATCCGATGATCAATGAAGGCGCCAAAATCCTCGACGAAGGCATGGCTCAACGCGCCTCCGACATCGACATCGTCTGGATCAATGGCTATGGCTGGCCGGTCTATCGCGGCGGGCCGATGTTCTACGCCGACCTGATCGGCCCCGACAAAGTCCTCGGCAAGCTGAAGGAATTCGAAGCGACCATGGGCGACGATTTCAAGCCTGCCGCGTTGCTCGAAACCGTTGTCGCGGAAAAGAAGCGCTTCCAGGACTTGTAGCCCCGTCCAAGCGGAGCTTCTAGCCGCCAAGCCGGTGGTCAGACCGCCTAAAACATGGGCAAAACCGGTGGATGACTGGGTCTGACGCCCTCGCCTCGCCGATCCGAATTGGCGCAAAGATTGCTACACTGATGCTACCGCCATTGATATGGCGGGCATTTCGGGTTCGCGCTTGGGTGGGCCGGGGATCGACATGTTCGACGAAATGAGCGGCAGCGAAGGCGCGGTGCGGCCGGCCTACGCCGAGCTGTCGCATTGGCTGGGCCAGGTGGCCCCGGACGTGCTCGATTTCCGCCGGCGCGAGGCCGAGCATTTCTTCCGCCGGATCGGCATCACCTTCGCCGTCTATGGCGACGCCGAGGCGCAGGAGCGTCTGATCCCCTTCGACGTCATTCCGCGCATCCTGTCCGCCGCCGAATGGCAGATTCTGCAGCGCGGCCTGGAGCAGCGGGTCAAGGCGATCAACGCCTACATCAAGGACGTCTATAGCCGCCGGGAAATTCTCAAAGCTGGAATCGTGCCTGAGGATCTGGTGTTTCAGAACCCGGTCTTCCGTCCGGAAATGAACGGTCAAAAGGTGCCGCACGACATTTATGTCCATGTCGCCGGCATCGATATCGTGCGCGTCGACGCCGAGAACTTCTACGTGCTGGAGGACAATGCGCGCACGCCGTCCGGCGTGTCCTACATGCTGGAAAACCGCGAGATCATGCTGCGGCTGTTTCCCGAACTGTTCTCGCGTTACCGCGTGGCGCCGGTCGAGAATTACCCGGACGAATTGTTGGCGACATTAAAGTCGATCGCGCCGCCCACCGCCTCGTCCGAGCCGACCGTCGTGCTGCTGACGCCCGGCGTCTACAATTCCGCGTACTACGAGCATTCGTTCCTGGCCGACAAGCTCGGCGTCGAATTGGTCGAAGGTCGCGACCTCGTGGTCAAGAGCGACATCGTCTATATGCGCACCACCGAAGGCCTCAAGCGCGTCGACGTCATTTACCGCCGCATCGACGACGATTTCCTCGACCCGCTGGTGTTCCGCCCCGACAGCGCGCTCGGCGTGCCCGGCCTGATGTCGGCTTATCAGGCCGGCAGTGTCACGCTGGCCAACGCCGTCGGCACCGGCATTGCCGACGACAAGGCGGTCTACAGCTACATGCCCGACATCGTGAAATTCTATCTCGGCGAAGAGCCGCTGCTGAAAAACGTCCCGACCTGGCGCTGCCGCGAGACCGAGCATCTAAGCTACGTGCTCGACAACATCGAGGCCTTGGTGGTCAAGGAGGTGCACGGCTCCGGCGGCTACGGCATGCTGATCGGCCCGAAGGCCGACAAGGCCGCGATCTCAGCCTTCCGCACCAAGCTCAAATCCGATCCGAAGAATTTCATCGCCCAGCCAACGCTGGCGCTGTCGACCTGCCCGACCTGCGTCGAGGAAGGCATCGCGCCGCGCCACGTCGATTTGCGCCCATTCGTGCTGTCCGGCCGCGATCGCATCCGCATCGTGCCCGGGGGCCTGACGCGTGTCGCCCTGAAGAAAGGTTCGCTCGTGGTCAATTCGAGCCAGGGCGGCGGCACCAAGGACACGTGGGTGCTGGCCGGATGAAAGCGAGCTAGCGATGCTGTCGCGCACCGCCGACAATCTCTTTTGGCTCGCCCGCTACGTCGAGCGCGCTGAATATCTGGCCCGCATCCTGGAAACCACCTACCGGCTCACGGCGCTGCCGATCAATTACGTCGGCAGCTCCAACGAATGGGAATCCGCGGTGGCGACCGCCGGCTGCGCCAGCGCGTTTTTTGCCACTTATCCCGAGGCCAACGAAGAGACCGTCACCGAGTTCCTCGCCTTCTCGCCGAGCAATCCGTCCTCGATCCGCAACTGCATCGAGACCGCGCGGCTCAACGCCCGCGCAGTGCGCACCGCGCTCACCATCGAGATGTGGGACACCATCAACAGCGCCTGGCTCGAACTCAAGAAGTGGGGCAACGGCCCGCGCTCGCGCGAAGAGTTCGCGCGCTTTCTGCGCTGGGTACAGGAAGCGTCGCTCCGCTTCGATGGCTCCGCCTACCGCACCATGCTGCGCAACGACGCCTACTGGTTCTCCCGGCTTGGTCTCTTCATCGAGCGCGCCGACAACACCGCGCGCATCCTCGACGTCAAATATCACCTGTTGCTGCCGGCCCTCGAACAGGTCGGCGGGCCGCTCGACTATTTCCAATGGGCCGCGATCCTGCGCTCGGTATCGGCGCTGACCGCGTATCACTGGGTCTATCGCGAGAACGTAAAGCCGTGGCTGGTCGCCGACCTCTTGATGCTCAAGGACGAGATGCCGCGGTCGCTGGCCAGCTGCTACGAAAACCTGGTGCAAAATCTCGACCGCATCGCCCACGCCTATGGCCGCCAGGGCAATGCGCAGCGCCAAGCCCGCGCAGTCCGCGCCCGGCTGCAGAACAGCCGCATCGAGCAGATATTCCAGAACGGACTGCACGAATTCATCGATGACTTCGTCGAGGACAACAACCAGCTCGGAACCGCGATCGCGCAGCAATATCTGATGTGAGCGTGCCAGGAGTCGGACAGCAGGAATCAGTAATCAGAAATCCAAAGTCCGGGGACAGAGCGCTGTTCGGTGGTCTATCCTGCATGTGCCGTCGGTTCTGACTACTGCCTACGGACTACTGATTACCGACTTCTGACCATGCGCCTTCGTGTCGCCCACAGTATCGTCCACCGCTACGAGCCGCCCGCTGCCGGCGTCATCCAGGTATTGCGCCTCACCCCGCGCAACCACGACGGTCAATATGTGATCGGCTGGCGCATCGACGTCTCCGGCGACGCCCGCCTCAATGCCCACGAGGACGCCTTCGGCAACCTGACGCACGTGTTCGCCGCCGACGGTCCATTTGCCGAGCTGACCATCAAGGTCGACGGCGAGGTCGAAACGCAGAATACCGACGGCGTCGTGCGCGGCACGCTCGAACGATTTCCGCCGAGCCTGTTCCTGCGCGACACGCCGCTGACGGAAGCCGACGTGGCGATGCGGGATTTTGCGCTCGGCCTGCGCGGCGCCAATGCCGGCGATACGCTTGCCGAGTTGCACGCGTTGCTCGATCGCTTGCACGATGAAATGACCTGCGACTACGACCCGACGCGGCCGCCGACGGCGACAGCCACGGAAACCTTCGCGCGCAAACGCGGCGTGACCCGCGACCTGACCCACATTTTCCTCGGCGCCGCGCGTAGCCTGCAAATTCCGGGGCGCTATGTCGCCGGCTATCTGTGCGGCGGCGGCGCCGACCAGGAAAGCGGCGGTCACGCCTGGGCCGAAGCCCATGTGCCCGGGCTCGGCTGGGTCGGCTTCGACGTGGCAAATTGTGTCTGCCCCACCGACGCCTATGTCCGTATCGCCATCGGCCTTGACGCACTCGGCGCCGCGCCGATCCGCGGTACCCGCTATGGCACCGGCAAAGAAACCCTGGCGGTCGCCATCAAGGTCGACCAGTAAAGGCTGCCGCACAAGCCAGCGCGCCATTGCCGCAAACGGACCGCTGCCGCTATATAGTCGTCGCGGGGAGCTGGCAAAGCGATGACCTATTGCTGCGGAATTCTCGTGCGCGAAGGGCTCGTGATGTTCGCCGACACGCGCACCAATGCCGGCGTCGACAACATCGCCACGTTTCGCAAGCTCCATATCTTCAAGGATCCGGGCAAGCGCATCATGGCGATTGCGTCGGCCGGAAATCTGTCCATCAGCCAATCGGTCGTCAGCATCCTGACCGAAGGCTACGACAATCTGGAAACCGGCGAGCGCGACACGCTGATGAACGCGCCGACCATGTTCCAGGCGGCGCAACGCGTCGGCCATATAATCCGCACCATTCACGCCACCGAAGGCAAAGCGCTCGAAGCGTCCGATGTGAATTTCGACGTGTCGTTTCTGTTCGGCGGCCAGATCGCCGGCGAACGCATGCGCCTGTTTATGATCTACTCCGCCGGCAACTTTATCGAGTGCACCACCGACACGCCGTACCTGCAGATCGGCGAGCACAAATACGGCAAGCCGGTGCTCGACCGCGCGGTCGGATACGGCATGGATCTTTATGACGCGCTCAAGGTCGGGCTCGTCTCCATCGACTCGACCATGCGCTCGAACCTCAGCGTCGGCATGCCGATCGACCTTCTGGTGGTGCGGCGCGACGCATGCGACGCCGAATTGATTTACCGTATCGAACCCGGCGAGCCCTATTTCACCGACCTGCGCGAGCGCTGGTCGGCGGCGTTGCGCGCCGCGCACATCGCCATTCCGCGCCCGCCCTACAGCAATAAGCGCTGACGGCCCGGCCGAATGCGGCAATAAGCCCGAGAGCGTACCGGCAACTGGCCCAAAGCCTTCGGGTTTACGAGCCGTTAACTTCCGCGACGAAATCAGGCTCAGCAATCGCGGTAACCTTCTGTCAGCACAAAGCGCAAGCGAATCGCAATCTTTTTGCCGGTATGGTCGAGGCGAAAAACACCGCCAAAGGGTGGGAGTGTGAACCTTTCGGCGCAATCGGACATCGCCGGGGCCGGCCATTGGTCGCGCTGGGATCAGGCGCGGCTGCGGCTGATCGTGCCCATTGGCACGATCGTCGGCATCGCCATTATCTGCCTGGTCGTCGTCATCCTCGTTTCGGCGCGGCGCGCCGATGAGGCGTCGCTCAAGCGCGACCAGCAGCTGATCGAACACGCGCTCGAGGGCCGTGGCGCCCGCGTGCTGCGGGAACTCGAGAGCGTCGCAGCGACTGCTAGTGCCACGCAGGCGATCCGCGACAGCTACGATGCGCCATGGGTCGAGCGGCGCCTCGGCAACTGGCTCGAAGCGTTCTTCGATCATGACCTGATAGTCGTCGTTGACGGTTCCGACCGGGTGGAATTCGCGCGCTCGCGCGCCTCCGGCGATCTCGGAACGATCGCGCTGCCGGGGCCGCTGATGGCCGTCGTCAATCTGATGCGCGGCCGGCTCGACGCCATGCCGGCGACCGCACTGTCGGTGATGGGCTCGCATAATCCGCGCAAGCCCGGCCGCGCCACCGGCTGGATCGAACAGGTGCTGGACAAACCGGCGATCGTCGCTGCGGTCGCGGTCGGCTCCGACAGCGATCTCGCTTCCGGCAATGCCGCCGCGCCGATCGTCGTCTCGGTCAAATATATCGACACGGATTTGTTGCGCGAGATCGCCGATCGGCTGCAATTGTCCGGCCTGCATGTCATTGCCGGCGCTAACGAAGCCGGCGATCAGCACGTGACCGTCATCGCCGACCCGCAAGGCAACGCCATCGCCCGCCTGGCCTGGGAATCGACCAAACCCGGCGGCCACGTCGCGGGCAGCGTGCTGCCGTTCATCGCCGTTGCCATTGCGGGTTTCGCGGTGCTCGCCGGCCTGGTGATACGTCATACCCGGCGGACCACCCAGGCGATCGCCGCCGGCGAGACGAAGCTGCGCCATCTGGCGTTGCACGATCCGGTCTGCGGCTTGCCCAACCGCATCTATTTCGGCGAACGGCTCGAGACCGTGATCGCGGAGGTGCGCCGCGGCGGTCCGTCGGCCGCCGTGTTCTACATCGACCTCGATCACTTCAAGGACGTCAACGACACACTTGGCCACCACATCGGCGATGAGCTCATCCTCGCCGTCACCCAGCGGCTCAGCCGCACCATGCGCGGCAACGATCTGGTCGCCCGGCTCGGCGGCGACGAATTCGCCATCATCACCGCTTGCGGGTCGGACTCCTATTCGCTGCAGGCGATCGCCGGCCGCATCATCGCCGCAGTCTGCGCGCCCTATCAGATCAGCGGCCACAACATCAATATCGGCGCCTCGATCGGCATCGCAGTGATCGACCGCCGCGCCCGCGATGCCGGCGACATTTTGCGCTACGCCGACATGGCGCTCTATCGCGCCAAGAACGAAGGCCGCAACCGCGCCTGCATCTACGACGCGGCGATGGATGCCGATCTGTCGCAGCGCAAGCTCCTGGAAGGCGATCTCCTCCACGCCATCAGGAACGACGGCCTCGGCGCCGCCTATCAGCCGATCGTCAACGCCGCCGGCGACAAGATGGTCGGCGTCGAAGCGCTGGCGCGCTGGACCCATCCGACCGCCGGCGTGATCCCGCCGTCGGTATTCATTCCGATCGCCGAGAATTCCGGCCTCATTGTCGAGCTTGGCGAGTGGATGCTGCGCCGCGCCTGCCTCGAAGGCCGCAACTGGCCAGGCCTGACGGTCGCGGTCAACGTCTCGCCGCTGCAATTCCGCCGCTCGGACTTCGTCGACGTCGTCGAACGCATCCTCAAGGAGACTGAGTTCGACGCCAACCGGCTTGAACTTGAACTCACCGAGAGCACGCTCCTTGGCAATCTGGAGACCGCCGAACTGTCGATGCTGCGGCTCAAGGCGATCGGCGTGCGTTTCGCGCTCGACGATTTCGGCACCGGATATTCGAGCCTGCTCTATCTGCGCCGCTTCCCGTTCGACAAGCTCAAGATCGACTCTAGCTTCGTGCGCAGCATCGAGACCGCGCCCGACGCCGCCGCCATCGTGCACGCCGTCGTCAGCCTCGGCCGCGGGCTGGGCATGCGGGTGACCGCCGAAGGCGTCGAGAATGCCGAGCAGCATCTGTTCCTGCGCGCCGCCGGCGTGCATTCGATGCAGGGCTACCGGTTCGGCCGGCCCGGCCCGCCCGCCGACATCGCCGCGCGGATCGAGTCGCCGGACGACTATGCCGCCGGCAATCCCGACCAGGAAATCGCGCTGGCGAGCTAGACGTAGCCTGGATTTCGCCTTGCGAAATCCGCGGCCAAGCGCGACGAAATCCTTAAGCCGCTGGCCTCGTGTCTCACCCGGATTGCACGTCGCGCAATCCGGGCTACCGCGCTCCGCCCTTCCGCAGCCTCGCGATCCGTGGTTATGGATTCCGCAGAGCCGCCAAAGCGGCTTCCGGAATGACGGGTCAGGAGGAGACGCCGATGGCTGCGCAGAAGGTCGCATTAGTAACGGGCGCCGGCAGCGGCGTCGGCAAGGCGGCGGCGCTGGCGCTGGCCAAGGGCGGCTTTGCGGTCGTGCTCGCCGGCCGACGCGCCGACAAGCTGCACGAGGTGGCGAAGGAGCTTGACGGCGAAAACCTCATCGTGCCGACCGACGTGCGCGAGCCGGCCTCGATCGCGGCGTTGTTCGCCAAGACCAAAGAAGCCTTCGGCCGCCTCGATCTTTTGTTCAACAATGCCGGCGTCAGCGTGCGCGGCATGCCGCTCGAAGACATTCCGCTCGAGCGCTGGCAGGCGGTGGTCGCCACCAATCTCACCGGCCTGTTCCTGTGCACCCAGGAAGCCATCAAGATCATGAAAGCCCAGGACCCGCGCGGCGGCCGCATCATCAATAACGGCTCGATCTCGGCGCACACGCCGCGGCCGGGCACTGCGCCCTATACCGCGACCAAACACGCGGTCACCGGGCTGACCAAACAGACCGCGCTCGACTGCCGCGACTATGACATCTGCTGCGGGCAGATCGACATCGGCAATGCCGCCACCCCGCTCACCGAGAAGATGGCGATCGGCATGCCGCAGGCGGACGGCCGCGTCCTGCCGGAAGCGCGCATGAATGTCGACGATGTCGGCCGCGCCGTCGCCTACATGGCAAGCCTGCCGCTCGACGCCAACGTGCTGTTCATGACGGTGATGGCCAACAAGATGCCGTTCGTCGGGCGAGGGTAATTCATGCTCGACGGCTGGCGAGAGTTTTACGGGCTGCTCGGCACCGCGGCGGCGGCGTTGGTGGCGCTGCTGTTCGTCGCCGCTTCGATCGGCGCCGGCTATCTCAGCGCCGAACGCTCAGGCCCGACGCGCACGTTCACGAGCCCGATCATCTTCCATTACACCTACGTCCTGTTCTTGAGCCTGGTGGCGCTCATTCCGGCGAACTCCGATACGGCGCTCCCATCATTTTCGCTGGTCTATTCGAGCTTCATTCTCCGCCGCGTCATGCGCAGCCGCACCATCGACATGGATGATCGGCTTGGCTATGGCGCGAGCCCGCTTGCGGCCTACGCCGCGGCGCTCGCGGCCGCTGTCTTCATCTTCGCGCGTTCAAAGATTGGCCCGCCGCTTCTGGCCGGCGCGTTGATCCTGTTGTTGCTGGTCAATATCCGCAACGCCTGGGATCTGACGATATTTTTCGCGCAGCGGCGAACGACCGAAAATTCGCCTGACAATTCTCCCGGCAACTAGGGCCAAACCCATAATACAGATCCCGCCGTTTCCCGGGCACGGCGCTGCACCGCATCCGGGAAACGCGAACTAGTCGATTGCCGTCACCTCGACCTTGCTGCGGGCGCGCACGTCGTGCGGCCCGATTGAGCGCCGCGAAATCCGGAGATGGGCCTCAACGCTGTTCCCGGCTTTCGCTTTGCTCAAGCCGGGCTACTAGCTGGCGGAAAAAATTGAGCCCCAAGCGCGATGGGAGGGGGTCGTGTCGCTTGGGGCTCTAATCCGCGGTGTGTCGGCACCGCGGAATTTTATTTGCGGAACTAGTCGGCGCTGTCGTCCACGCCGTCTCGCATGCTGTTTTGGGAGGCTTCCGTCAGCCACACGCCGCAGCCGGTGCAGCCATAAGTGCGAATCTCGGCATGATCGCCGGCGCGCGCCTTAGTGCGCGCCAGACGGAGCGCCCGCGAGCAGATCGGGCAAACCGGCTGGAGCACGTTGTGCTCGCCGACCGGCCGCATCAGGTCTCGTAATGCCAACATGCTCCACCTCGAACGCTTTGCGTGGCTTGTTCAGTCACGCACGGTTTTTTTAAGTTCACGCCCGGCTTTCGCGCAGTCGCTCGACCGGCCGGCGCGTTTTCAAACGCGCGACTGAAATTCAAACGTATGTTTGAGGCGGAAGCAAGGAATTTCGAGCAGACTTCCACTGTCATTACGGAGATTTAATTCGGGGAACTCACGTGGAATCTGCGCGGTTTTGTCGCGCGAAGCACGATGAATGCGCGCTTTACCTCGTCACCACCGGGCTTGACCCGGTGGTCCATACGGAGGTTGGTCCGACGAATACGGCGACGCGAACCTTGAGTGAGCGGCACCTCAGCATGGATTGCCGGGTCAAGCCCGGCAATGACGAATTCAAAGAAACGCCCCTACTCTCTCACTCCAGGTGCGCCACCACGGCGAGCCGCTTGATCTTCTGGCTCATATAGGCGCGCAGGAAGGCCTCGTAGTTCCTAAACGACACGCAGCCGTTCGACTGGCCGTTCGAGCCAAGCATGTAGGTGTGAGCGAGGAGGCCGCTGCGGCCATAGACCTTGTCCTCGTCGACCGGAATGAGCCGGATCGCCTGCACGCCATGGAACGACGCTTCCCGCAGCCGCAGATCATAGACCGTCGGCGGCGTCGCGCCGCGCATGCGCAGGTCGACGTGATGGGGATCGTCCATCATCGCGCCGAGGCCCGAATGCGCCTCGAGTTGCGTGCCGTCCGGCAGGTACACGGTATGGGCCGCGATATCGTAGACGGCGGTATACTGATCGTAGCGGGCGCCGGTGACGCCCTGCCCCGAACCGAGACCGCCGTCGTCGGAGGCGGCGTAAGCCAGCGTCAGCGGCGACGGCCTGCCAAACAGCTTTTCGAAGATGGTCGGTTCGCGCGTCATCGTGTCGGCACCGGCGGCGTTCGCATGCGCGTTATCGCGCAGCGCGGCGACCCGGCTCGGCGCCGATCGAATGAAACGCGCCGCGGAAGCCGCTTTCGCCATGACGCGCTCGCGCAGCGACGGCGCGGCGGCTTGCGCGGAAGCCGTGGACTGGCTCAATGCCGCGGTGGTCATCGAAGCAGTCATGGGCTCGCGGTCGCCCTTGACGGCGACGGCAAGCGCAAACGTTCCGGGCGGGAAGCCGAGCGAGAAGCGGGAATCAAACAGCGCCGCTTCGCTGGTCAACGCGGTCGAGCGGCGCATGTGGTTTTTCAACGCCGCCGACAGCCGCGCATAGGCGCCGGCGACGGTCGATGCACGCCCTTCGCGCGACGCGGCGGACGACGCGGCCAGCGCCTGTCGATCCGAGACTTGATCGGTACCGCTACCGGACAGATGGGTCCACGCGATGAAGGCGCACGCCAACGCGATGCACGCCAGCAACCCCCGCCCTAAGACTTTTTGACGCTCACTTCCCGGTACCCGTCCATATCCGCATGTCTCGTACTCATCACGCAACGCGGTACTAACTGTCATTCCCCCGATCCAAGTTGTCATTCCCCCAATCCAAACCGACGCTGTCCGCACAAGCACAATGCAACGGCCGCGAACGGCGCGTCGAAAACGGACCAGCGTTGTTAAGCGCTCCCCCGACAAGAGTTGCGCAACGCCCCAACACCTGCGCGATGATTAAGGCGACTTTTCGTTAAACGCCGCTTAGTGCGCCGTGGCGGAAATGCGGCGTTATTGTGAGGTGGGAGGGTTGCGCCGAAATGGCACAACAAAAAATCAGATCGTTGTTTGTTAGAAGCGAAATCGCGCCGAAGCGCGCTCGTCATTGCGAAGAGCGACCCGCCTTCGCTCGTTCCGAGCTACGGCGGGCTTGAAGTCCGCCGAAGCGCGGAGCGCGTAGGCGGAAGCCCGCCTTCGCTCGTTCCGAGCTACGGCGGGCTTGAAGTCCGCCGAAGCGCGGAGCGCGTAGGCGGAAGCGACGAAGCAATCCAGAAGCCGCGCGCGAAAGCTGGATTGCTTCGCTGCGCTCGCAATGACGAGAAAAAGGCCCGTGCTCAGTGCAAGCGAAACTCGCCGCCAATGGCGCGGATCTCGGCGGGCTTGATCAGGCGCGCGTGCGCGACCGTCACCGAGTGCAGCGGGCCTTCAAGCTTTTCGAGCCAGAAATTGAGGAATTTGTTCAACTCGGGGAAGTTCGGGCAAAGATCGTAGTCCTGCCAGACATAGGTCTGTAAGAGCCAACGGTGATCCGGGCGGCGGTAGAGAATATTGGCTGTCGTCAGTCCGTAGCCGTCGAGCTGGCGGCGAAAATCTTGTGAAACCCGACCGTCCTTCGCAGTCATCATGTCCTCCGTCCCCATCTCGGGGATTGTTCCGAGACTCGATCCTCCATTTCAAGCCTCAAATTTAAATAACTTGTGTACTTTCAAGGCACTAGCAGCATACCGCGAGGCCTGCTAGCAGCGTCGAAAGCACCCTTCCGGCGCCTCGTTCAACGACGCCTCGTGGGAATGTTTCCCTGTCAGCGCCCACAATCATTTGGTCGCGCCGGACGCCGGCTGGGTTCATTAACCATGCCGGACAAGAATGCTGTTGGCAGTCCGTTTTGCTGAGTGCTAATAAATCCGCGGGCGCCTCTTGCGGGCAAAAAATCACGCCCCAAATCGCAACTATGCGGTCAGCCGAAGAAAGCTTGAGGGGACCGCCAACCAAAAACTCGTATTCTCGCCAATACCTTAGGAGGACACCATGAAGTTTCGTCCGCTTCACGACCGTGTTGTCGTCAAGCGCATCGATGCCGAGGAGAAATCCACCGGCGGCATCATCATCCCCGACACCGCCAAGGAAAAGCCCTCACAGGGCGAAGTCATCGCCGTCGGACCAGGCGGCCGTGACGAGGCCGGCAAACTCATTCCCATCGACGTCAAGGTCGGCGACCGCGTGCTGTTCGGCAAATGGTCGGGCACCGAGGTCAAGATCGACGGTCAGGAGCTCCTGATCATGAAGGAGTCCGACGTCATGGGAATCATCGACGAGCCCGCGGCCAAGAGGAAGGCCGCGTAATCAGCGCAAATCCTCATCCCGAGGAGCCGCGCTGCGCGCGGCGTCTCGAAGGATGAGGGCAAGGAAACACGGGCCTGCATCCTTCGAGACGCGCCTGCGGCGCTCCTCAGGATGAGGACCATACCCAAACGGAGAAACTCAAAATGGCTGCCAAGGAAGTCAAATTCGGGGTCGACGCGCGCGACAAGATGTTGCGTGGCGTGGACATTCTCGCCAACGCAGTGCGCGTGACATTAGGCCCCAAGGGCCGCAATGTCGTGCTCGACAAGTCGTTCGGCGCGCCCCGCATCACCAAGGACGGCGTCACCGTCGCCAAGGAGATCGAGCTCGACGACAAGTTCGAGAATATGGGCGCGCAGATGGTGCGCGAGGTCGCGTCCAAGACCTCCGACATCGCCGGTGACGGCACCACGACCGCGACGGTGCTCGCCGCCGCGATCGTCAAGGAAGGCGCCAAGGCGGTTGCCGCCGGCATGAACCCGATGGACCTCAAGCGCGGCATCGACCTCGCGGTCGAGGCCGTGGTCGAGGAACTGAAGAAAAACTCGAAGAAGGTCACCTCCAATGACGAGATCGCCCAGGTCGGCACCATCTCGGCGAACGGCGACCAGGAGATCGGCCGCTTCCTCGCCGAGGCGATGAAGAAGGTCGGCAACGAGGGCGTCATCACCGTGGAAGAGGCCAAGAGCCTCGAGACCGAGCTGGACGTGGTCGAGGGCATGCAGTTCGACCGCGGCTACATCTCGCCGTACTTCATCACCAACGCCGACAAGATGCGCGTCGAGATGGAGGATCCCTACATCCTCATCAACGAGAAGAAGCTGTCGGCGCTCAACGAGCTCCTGCCGCTGCTGGAAGCCGTGGTGCAGACCGGCAAGCCGCTCCTGATCGTCGCCGAAGACGTCGAGGGCGAGGCGCTGGCCACGCTGGTGGTCAACAAGCTGCGCGGCGGCCTCAAGGTCGCGGCGGTGAAGGCGCCGGGCTTCGGCGATCGCCGCAAGGCCATGCTGCAGGACATCGCCGTCCTGACCGGTGGCCAGGCGATCAGTGAAGATCTCGGCATCAAGCTTGAGAACGTCACCATCGCCATGCTCGGCAAGGCCAAGAAGGTGATGATCGACAAGGAGAACACCACGATCGTCAACGGCAGCGGCAAGAAGAAGGACATCGAGGACCGCATCACGCAGATCAAGGCGCAGATCGAGGAGACCACCTCGGACTACGACCGCGAGAAGCTGCAGGAGCGGCTCGCCAAGCTCGCCGGCGGCGTCGCGGTGATCCGCGTCGGCGGCGCCACCGAGGTCGAGGTCAAGGAGCGCAAGGATCGCGTCGACGACGCGATGCACGCGACCCGCGCCGCGGTCGAGGAAGGCGTGCTGCCGGGCGGCGGCGTGGCGCTGCTGCGCGCCACCGAATCGCTCAAGAAGCTGCGCACCCACAACGAGGACCAGAAGCACGGCGTCGATATCGTGCGCAAAGCATTGTCGTCGCCGGCGCGGCAGATCGCCGTCAATGCCGGTGAGGACGGCTCCGTCATCGTCGGCAAGATCCTCGAGCACGGCACCTATGGCTACGGCTTCGACGCGCAAAACGGCGAATACGTCGACATGGTCAAGAAGGGCATCATCGACCCGACCAAGGTGGTGCGCCAGGCGCTGCAAGGCGCATCCTCGGTCGCCGGCCTCCTGATCACCACCGAGGCCATGGTCGCCGAGCTGCCGAAGAAGAAGGAAATGCCGGCAATGCCGCCGGGTGGCGGCGGAATGGACTTCTAATCCATCGGCACGTCGAAATGCGAAGGCCCGGGAGCGATCCCGGGCCTTTTGCTTTGCGTCATTGCGCGAAGCGTTTCGTCATTGCGAGCGGAGCGAAGCAATCCAGTCTGCAGCGCCGAGCTGGATTGCTTCGCCGCTTCCACCTTCGCGCTCCGCGCTTCGGCGCGACGCACACCGCGCCGCAGCTGGCGTAACGAGCGGAGGCGGGTCGCTCCTCGCAATGACGTGCGTTACACTTCCCCTGGCACGGTCGCGTGTTCGCGCGGCGTGCGGTATTTCTCGCTGGCCGATGTGTTTTGCGTCAGCACCTGGTCGATGACGAACAGCGGCCGCCGTTTGGTTTCCAGATAAAGCCGGCCGACATATTCGCCGAGGAGGCCGAACAGGATGAGCTGGGTCGAGCCCAGAATCAGCACCACGGTCAACAAGCTGGTCCAGCCTTCGACCACACGGCCAAGCGCCCAGCTGCCGAGCGTATAGCCGACCATCAACAGGCTCAAGCAGCCGAGCGCAAGGCCGAGATAGGACGCGAGCCGAAGCGGCATGATCGAGAACGAGGTCAGCGCGTCGAACGCCAGCCCGATCATCCTGGCGAGCGGGTAATTGCTTTCGCCCGATTGCCGCGGCGCGCGGTCATAGGCGAGCGGCACCTGGCGAAGCCCGATCCAGCTCACCATGCCGCGGATGAAACGATGCTGCTCCGGCATGCTGTTGAGGATGTCGAGCACGCGCCGCGTCATCAGCCGGAAGTCGCCGGCATCGACCGGCAGGTCGGCATAGCCGACGCGCTTCATCAGCCGGTAGAACAACGCGGCGGTGCCGCGCTTGAGCATGGTCTCGCCCTGGCGCGCCCGGCGAAGTCCGTAGACGACGTCGGCGTCCGCGCTGTCCATGAGCCGCCACATCTCGGCAAGCACCTCCGGCGGATCCTGCAAGTCGGCGTCAATGGTCAGGATGCGGTCGCCGCGGCAGGTGTAGAGACCGGCGGTGATCGCCAGCTGATGACCATGGCGGCGGGACAGGTTGACGGCCACCACGCGCGGATCGCGGCGCACCAGCTCGGCCATGATCGCCCAGGTGCGGTCGCTCGAGCCGTCATTCAACAACACGAATTCGTAGTCGGAGCCGGCGGTCTGTTGCGCCGCGGCCGTCATGCGGCGGTAAAATTCTTCGAGGCCGGCCTCTTCGTTGTAGCAGGGCGCAACGATGGAAAGCCGCGGATTGACGCGCGCATCCAAAGACACCGGCATCGACCTCCTCCAGGCGGCAATCGCCCTGCCGTTGCATTCCGCGCTGTCAGTGTCAATGGACCGGCGTTCGCGCGGATGCGCCGGCGGCGCATTCCTTAAGGCGCGATCTTGCTATGGCGGGTCAAGCGGCGGGCCGATTGGGCCGGACAAGCTATAGACGCGGTAGTCCTGGAGCGGCACGCCGTGGCGCGTCCGCGTCAGGCTCGCGGCCAATTCCACGTTGGTGAAGCGCTGGTGCAAAGCATCAATGTCACCGCATTCGACCATGCACACATACATCATGGTGCCGCGAAACAGCGCCGGGTCGGGCTCCGGCGCGTTGACGTAACGCATGCGGCCGTTGATCTGCTCGACCGGCGGATGCGACGGCAGATAAAAAGCGAGCCAGCTGGCAAGCCCATAGTCGAAGGTGAGGACGACCGGCGCGCCGAGGCGGGCGCGCACTTCGTCCATTTCCATGCCGAGTTGCCGCCACCCGGCTCCTAATTTCGATGCGGTCGGATCGGCCAGACCGAGCGGAATGATCCCGAACACCCCTTGCAGGTAAATGAATGCGGCGATGCCGAGCCCGACGGGCGCGGCAAGCCGCTGCGAGACATTTTCGATCGCCGCCCAGACGCCGTGCCATTTGATCTGCTCGACCGCGATCGCGGCAGCGATCACGAACGGCACCAGGATCGGCTCGGGCCAGTTGCCTTCGACGCGGCCATGAAAGGTGTGCCAGACGAAGTAGATCAGGATCGGCCACAGCATCGCGTTGATCAGGACGCGCGCGCTGTAGGAACCGCCCTGCCCGCGCAGCAATCCGACTAAGCCCATGGCGCCGAGCATAAAGACAAACGGCGTCGCCATCCCGATCTGCCCAGCAAAAAATTCGCCGAAATAGCGGAGCGACCATTCGTGCACCACCAGCCGATTGTATTGGTACAGCACCGAGGCCCAGTGATGCTGCGCATTCCAGATCAGCGTCGGCGAAAAGACGACAAGCGCGATCACGCCCGAAAGCCACGGCCACGGCGTCATCAGCCATTTGCGTTGCTCCGGCACCAGCAGAAGCCAGATCAGGATGCTCGGGGCAAAAAAAATCGTGGTGTATTTGGACAGCATGCCGACGCCGAACGCGACGCCGATGGCGAGCCACCACACGCCGCGTCCGGTTTCGTCGAGCTTGACCAGCGTCAGCAGCAGGAACGCGGTGGCGACCACTACGGCATTGTCGGGGGTCGCCAGCAGCGAGCCGACCGCCATCGCCAGCGTCAGATTGAAATAGAGCGCGGCAGTGGCGCCCACCCGCTCGTCGTCGAACAGGATCGCGCCGGCGCGCCACACCGCAAAGCTCGCCGGCAGCGCCAGCAAGACGCCGAACGCGCGCACGCCGAACTCGGTGTTGCCGAACAGCGTGGTGCCGAGCCGGATCAGAATCGGATTGACCGGCGGATGATCGTAATAGCCGCCGGCGATGTGCTTCGACCAGACCCAGTAGAGCGCTTCGTCAAAGCTCAGCGGCGTGAACGCGGCGACGGCGAGCCGCACGCCGACGAGCAAGACAATAATGACCGCGACAGTCGTTTCGTACCGCCGCTCCGGCAGGGCGGCACTACCGAATGCAACCAAATCCGCATCCTTCGCTGGTTAAGATCGCCTTCACTGGTTAAGACCGCGCGCTGTTTGCCGCGCACCCACCGATGGCGGGTTCATAGCAGGCCCCTTGCGCGCGTGCCAACCGGCAGGCGAAGCTTTCCATCCCTCGCTCGTTGCGTCCACTAGGCCAAACCCGCCAGTTCTGTGCAACAGCGGCTGTCGGTTAGTCCCCACGGCTATATTCGGAAATAACGTTCCGGCATTTGCGGGACGCGGAAAAATGACCGACGTCGTGCTCTAACATCCGGCAAGGTCACGTTAACCGGCCATAGCCTAAGTTCCCAGCGCAAGCTCGTAGCCAAAGCTCACAGCCTAAAGCTCGTCAGAACTCACGAGCGGAAATTTCCATGGCCGACAATCTTCCAGGCATTCGCGAGTCATTTGACAAATACGACCAGGGCTTTGGCGCGATTGCCGCCAGCCGGACGCGTGCGCTGATGGCGGACGCCGGACTCGATGACGCTCGATCAAGCTATTTCCTAAGGACGATCAGTTGCTACTTTCAGAGATCCGGAATTTATGTCTTCCTGATTTCATTCGCATGTGTGTTTTACCTGATAAACGCGCCGCTGTTGCTCGCTCACTTTGATCTGGGATGGCACCTGGCCGCCGGCGACCTTATCAGAGACCAAGGCAGCATTCCTTTCCACGATCCGTGGTCGTTTACGTCCGCCGGCCGGCAATGGTTCAATCTTTCGTGGCTTTGGGACGTGTTTGCCAGTGTATTATTTCAATATACGAATTTTGGTGGTCTGACATTATTTGCAGTCGCATGCGGCGCGGTCATAGCCGGATATCTTACGTCCGTCTGCCTCAACAGCGGCGCTTCACCGATTGCAGTTTGCATTTCGGTTTTTGCGGCGTGTTTGCTCTACCCCGCTTTTGCGGCGGCGTACCCGAACATTTATCTCGCCGTTTCGCCGAACATTTCTACCATGTTGTTCTCCGTCATATTCTACAGCGAATGTTTGAAAAGAACGAGGCGCGTTTTTTTGCTGCCTGCAATGATGGTCCTGTGGGCCAATCTGCACGGCGGCTTTTTGCTTGGTCTGCTTATTGTCGGCATTTTTTGCGGCGTGGCATTGCTCAGACGGGATCGGGCAAATTTTAAAATCTACAGTTTCGCGTTGGGCGGCTGCTTCATAGCAACATTTATCAACCCTCTTGGCTGGCACATCTACCAGGGCCTGGCGACCGTATTAGGCCACTTTTCGCAAGCGTACATCACCGAGTGGTGGCCTTATTATCGCAACATAGCCGTGCCGGGGAGCATTCCCGGCATCGGATACATCTTGATGTTTGTTGCGCTTGAGCTGCGCTACAGAGGATTACGCCCTCTAGAGCCACGGCTGCTTTCGTGGCTGTTTTTGTTCTTGGGACTGTATCAATTCAGGTACATGTCTTTCTTTTTCATGTTCTCGACGGTCCCATTGGCTCTTCACCTTGATCGATTGCTGCCTAAACAGCCGAATGATTTTAGGATAGAAAGATCGTTATTGGCAGCCGGCATCGTTGCAGCGTGCGCTCTGCCGTTTGTTTATATGCAAATAAAGCCGGCTCTTGCACTTCCGCAATTGCTGTCAGATCGGGATATTCTTTATCTTCAAACACATTTTCCGCGGGCGCGGCTGCTCAACCACTGGAACTACGGTGGAATTCTGATCTTTCGCACGCGAGATGCGATACCCGTGTTTGTCGATGGTCGAGCGTCCACCGCTTATCCGGACGCGTTACTACGCGACTATTTCAAACTGATCGAATCAGAATTTGACGAGACCGCTTGGGACACGGTGCTTGAGAAATACCAAATCGACACCGTGCTTTGGGTGAAGGCACATGACGCGTTGAGGCGGTTTCTCGTTGGCAAAAGGGGTTGGAAGGAGGCGTACGCAGGATCGTATGCGAGCATTTACGTCAAGCCATAACGCAGTTCCCTCGGCTATCGCTTAGAATGCTGCCCGCGCCCCATATCAGGCTGCCGCGGCCGCGGTTCGGCCGATGAAGTCGCGAATGGCGGTGGCGATTTCCGCGCAATGCGTTTCCAGCGCAAAATGGCCGGTATCGAAGAAGCGCACGTCCGCGCCCGGGATGTCGCGCTTGTAAGCTTCGGCTCCAGCCGGCAGGAAGAACGGATCGTTGCGTCCCCAGACCGCTAACAGCGGTGGCCGATGATTGCGGAAGTAAGCCTGGAATTGCGGATAGAGCGCGACGTTGCTCGCATAGTCGAGGAACAGATCGAGCTGCGCCTCATGCGCTCCCGGGCGCGCCAGGTAGAAATCGTCGAGTGAGTATCCGTCCGGCGAAACCACCGACGGGTCGCTGACGCCGTGGGTATATTGCCAGAAGGTCGTCTCGGGCGCGAGGAAGCTCCGCAGCGCGTCGCGGTTCGCCTGGGTCGGTTCACGCCAATAAGCCTGGATGGGATTCCAGCCGTCACTCAGGCCTTCCTCATAGGCGTTGCCGTTCTGTGAGATGATCGCGGTAATCCGCTCGGGATGCCTGATCGCAATCCGCAGACCGACCGGCGCACCATAGTCGAAAATGTAGATCGCGAACCGCTTGAGGTTCACGACCTCGGTAAAGCGCCCGATCACTTCGGCCAACCTGGCGAACGTGTAACGAAAGGCGTCGCGCGGCGGCAGGTCGGATCGTCCGAACCCAGGCAGGTCCGGTGCCACGACGTGGAAGCGATCGGCCAGCAAAGGGATGAGTTCGCGAAACATGTGACTGCTGGTCGGGAAGCCGTGGAGCAGCAGCAGCGTTGGCGCATTTGCCGGTCCCGCCTCTCGATAGAAAACCTTGAATCCGTCGACGTTGGCGGTGCGATAGGTGATCGTTGTCATTGCGAGTTTCCTTCCAAGTTGGATTTTTCAGAAACGTCATGAGTGTCGTGAACGTCATCGGGCGGTTACGCTGGAGCGTGCGGAGCTTGGACTGCGGCGCAAGCGATCAGCTGGTCGCGGCGGCGGCCGCCTCCAGAATGACATCCACGACTTGATCCGGCGCGGTGACGAGCGGCGTGTGATCGACCGGGCAGGATCGCGTCTTCGCGCCCATGCGTTCGGCCATGAAACGCTGCGTCTGCGGATTGATCATGCGGTCTTCTTCCGCCACCAGGAACCACGACGGCTTCGTTCGCCACGCCGGCTCGGGCGAGGCTTCCTGAATGCACCGCAAGGCAATCGGCCGCTGCGTGGCGGCCAACAGGGCTATGGTGTCCGGGGACGCATTTTGTGCGAATGCATCTTTGAAGCCGTTTTCCGGCATCCAGATCAGGCCGTCGGCGTCAGGCTTAAGCTGCGGCGCTTTCGGATGCGGCTTGCCCCGATAAAACACGTCACCGACGGTCTCGCCTTTATCAGGTGCCAACGCGGCGACGTAGACCAGCGACTTTACCCGCTCATTGTTTAGCGCCGCGATCACTCCGCCCGCATAGGCGTGCGCCACCAGGATCACCGGCCCACTCGTTCGCTCGATCGCGCGTCGCAGTGCCACGGCATCGTCGGTGAGCGACGTCAACGGTATCGGAGCGGCGATCACGCGCAGGCCCTGTCGCTCCAACGGCAGAATGACTTGGCCCCAACTGGAACCGTCTGCCCACGCGCCATGGGTCAGTATGACGGCGGTGGAATTTGCAGGCATGGCGTGACCTCTCTTTACGTCGCCATCGCGTAGCTGGTGCGATCGTCATGTGCGCTTCGGGATCAGGCGCAGATGGCGTCGGGTTAGAGCTGCGTATCCGTCTCAATCTGCTCTGACCGCGATCTGCCGCTCTAGTCGTAACCTATAAAATGGCATCGCGGAGGTTACGCACCAGGCATAACTTGTCAAGAGTGACTATACTGGTTACACGAAGGAACTTTTCTCAGGGAACTTGGTCCGCAAGCGCCACGGTTTCGGCACGAATGAAAAACGCTCGTCCGGCCGCGATGTTCATTGCCGACTCGCGCGGCCTCGATTTTCTCAACTCGATTGCGACGCCGGTCGACGAGCCGGTCGAGTTCATCGGTTCCGGAGAGGACTTTCTGCAATGGCTGCGGGACGCTGAGCTCGTTCCCGCCGAAGTTCTGGCGTCATTGCGCAAGCGCGCCGCTCCGGGTGAACTCGACGACGTCGCGGCGCAGGCGCGGGCGCTGAGGGAGTGGTTTCGCGGTTTCGTCAACGAGTACCACGGCAAGCCGCTTCCAGCGACCGCGCTGAAAAAACTGCAGCCGCTCAATCGGCTGCTGGCGCGCGATGAAGAGTACGGTCAGATCGTAGCGCGCGATCGCAAACACGACGCGGCCGCACCCTCAGACCTCCAATGGGAGGTGCAAAGACGTTGGCGCTCGACCGAGGTTCTCCTTATCGCGGTCGCCAAGGCGATGGCGGAATTGGTGTGTTCGGAGGATTTCTCCGGCATCAAGGGGTGCGAGGGGCACGGCTGTACGCTGTTCTTCCTCGACAAGACCCGCGCGCGCTCGCGGCGCTGGTGCAGCATGGCGATTTGCGGAAACCGCGCGAAGCAGGCCGCGCACCGAAAGCGAGCTCAGCGCAGGACACGGGCGCGCAACCGCCTGGCCTGAAAATATGAAGGCCCGGGCAAACCCGGGCCTTCATCGTTCGGGACAACAGCTTGGGACAAGATTGGAGATAATGACTGGTCGAAAAGGCTTGCAGCACAAGTAGGTGACAAGCTTGGCAAAGATACGACCACGAATGAGCGGTGCGCGTTCATCCGGCGTCACCGGCACACCGTGGCCGCGATTGGCGCTGGTTTTCACCGGCGCATTGATACTATGGCGCGACGCGGTGACACCGATGTGACGCGCTCCGGGTTCCATGCCAGAGCCTCTGCCAAGCGGACTAGGCCGCGATCAGACGATCAAGCGTGATCGGGAACTTGCGGACGCGGATTCCAGTTGCGTGCCAAACCGCGTTCGCTACCGCACCCGCCGTGCCGGTGATGCCGATTTCACCCACGCCTTTGATGCCGAGCGCGTTGACGTGCGGGTCGCGCTCCTCGATCAGGATCGCTTCGAGCGACGGTACATCCGCATTCACCGGAATGTGGTACTCGCCAAAATTGGCGTTCATCGGCCGGCCGGACCGCCGATCCATGACGGCTTGCTCGTGCAACGCAAACGACACGCCCCAAATCATGCCGCCGCAGAGCTGGCTTTGCACCATGCGCGGATTGATGATGCGTCCGGCAGCGAACGCGCCAACCACGCGGGCCACGCGCATCTGGCCGAGGTCGGGATCGACCTTGACCTCGGCGAACACCGCGCCGTGCGCATGCATGGCATAGGTCGATTGTGCGGCCGGGTCGGCCGAGCTCCTCCCTCGCCCTTCGATCTCGGCGAGGCCGGCGCGGCTGAGGATATCCGCATAGCTTTCGCCGCGGCTCTCGTCGTCGCGATGCAACAAGCGGCCGCCGCGCGCGACCACGCCGGCGTTGCCGGCACCGTAGAGCGGCGAGCGATCGTCGTTGGTCGCAAGATCGGCGAGCCGGGCGATGACATCGGCGCCGGCATTGTGGATCGCCATGCCGGCGGTTGCGGTATGGCCCGAACCGCCGGCGATGCCGGCGTCCGGCAGGTCGGAGCTTCCCGATTTGAACTCGACCTGATCGACATCGAGTCCGAGACCATCGGCTGCGATCTGCGCCAGCGCGGTCCAGGCGCCCTGGCCCATATCGTGGGCGCCGATCTCCATGATGCCGCTGCCGTCACGGCGCAGCACCGCCCTCGCCTGCGCCTCGAACATGTAGGCCGGAAAGGTCGCCGTGCCGACGCCCCAGCCGACCAGGAGGCCGTCAGCGTCGCGCAGCTGCCGCGGCTGGAGGGGCCGGCGCTGCCAGCCGAAGCGCTCGGCGCCTTGCTTGTAGCATTCGCGCAAGGCCTTCGAGGAGAACGGCTTGCCGGAGATCGGCTCGACGTCGGCATAGTTCATCAGCCGGAACGTCAGCGGCTCAATGCCGCAGGCTTCTGCCATTTCATCGATCGCGCTTTCGAGCGCGATCGAACCCGCGGCCTCGCCAGGGGCGCGCATGAAGATCGGCGTTCCGGTATCATTGCGGACCGCTACATGCGAGGTGGCGATGGCGGGACTTGCATAAAGCGTATGCGAAATGTTCGACGCCGGTTCGAAGAAATCGTCGAACATGCTCGACGTCGTCTTGGTGCGATGATCGAGCGCCGTGAGATTTGCTTCAGCATCGACGCCGAGCCGTAGGGTCTGCCGGGTCGCCGCACGGTGTCCCACTGGACCAAACATCTGCTCGCGGCGCAGCACCAGCTTGACCGGCTTTCCAACGAGGCGAGCCGCCATGACGCCGAGCACCTGAGGTCCGGCAATCAAACCTTTGCAGCCGAAGCCACCGCCCAGGAACGGACTGCGGATGTGGATGTGGTCCGGAGCGATGCCGAAAATGCCGGCGAGGCGGCCCTGCGCCATGGCAAGACCTTGGCTCGGCGTGTCGATCGAGAGTGTATCGCCATCCCAGGCGGCGACGATCGCATGCGGCTCCATCGGATTGTGATATTGCGGCGCGGTTTCGTAGACCGCTTCGATATGCTTGGCCGCGGCGGCGAGACCTTTCTCCACATCACCGTGATGCTCGGTGGCCGGAAATCCGGGACCGACAAACTCCGGCTCGAAGCTTTCGGCCGCATCAAGCCCGATCCGCGCCGCATCGCTCTCGTATCGCGGCGCCAGCAGCACGGCGCCTTCCGTCGCTGCTTCCAGCGTCGTCGCGATGACGACGGCGATCGGCTGATTGGCGTAACGCACACGGTCGTTCTGCAACAGATCAAGCCGGAACATGAACGGATTGCCCTTCGCGTCCGGATCCTGCGCGAGCGCGGGCTTGTTGGCGGGCGTCATCACCTCAACGACGCCGGGATGGGCTTTGGCGGCTGCGGCATCGAGGAAAGCGACGCGGCCTCGGGCGATGCTGCTCGCCGCTATCACCGCGTAGAGCATTCCGGGCGGATGATTGTCGGCGGCATAACGCGCGCGACCGGTGACTTTGAGCAGCCCGTCAAGCCGGGTGAGCGGCCGGCCGATGTTCGAGCCGTGCCGAACATGGGCCGGTGTCTGCGTGAGCGCGATGTTAGGCATGAGCGACAACTCCGGAAATGGTGGCGAAGGGCGATGCCGGCAGCGCCGGCAAGCGCTCCGGCGTGCCGGCGGCGGCGAGCGCTAGCGCGCGCACCACAATCCGGCGCGCCAGTTCGATCTTGAAGTCGTTGTCTCCGGACGGTATCGCCGCCGCGAGCGCCGCCGCGGCGGCGCGACGGAAGCTGGAAGCGTCGACGCGGGCGCCGGCCAGAATCTGCTCGGCCTCGCGCGCGCGCCACGGCTTTGACGCCACGCCGCCGAGCGCGAGCCGCGCCTCTTTGATCGTATCGCGCTCAAGACGCAAAGCGGCCGCCGCCGACACGACGGCGAATGCATACGACGTCCGCTCGCGCACTTTCAGATAGCGGGCGTGCGCGCCGAACTGCGCCGCCGTGGCCGGCAAACGCACCGCGGTGATCATCTCGCCCGGCTCGAGCACGCTCTCGCGGTCCGGCGCATCGCCGGGCAAGCGGTGAAACGTTTCAAGCGGGATGTCGCGCCGGCCCGCTTGGCCCTCGACCTCGACGACGGCGTCGAGCGCGACCAGCGGCACACAAAAATCGGATGGATGCGTCGCAATACAGCGCTCGCTCCAGCCCAGGATGGCGTGCAACCTGTTGTCGCCGCCGCGGGCGTCACAGCCCGCACCCGGATCGCGTTTGTTGCAGGCACTGGCGACGTCGTAGAAGTAGGCGCAGCGCGTCCGCTGCAACAAATTGCCACCGACAGTGGCGGCATTGCGCAACTGTGCCGACGCTCCGGACAAAAGCGCCTCGGCGACCGCCGGAAAGCGCCGGGCGAAATCGCGGTCATGCGCGAGGTCCGCATTGCGGACCAGCGCGCCGATCCGAACGCCGCCGTCGCCAAGCTGCTCGATCTGATCGAGGCCGGCTAAATGGGTGATGTCGACGAGCCTCGCCGGGCGGCTGATATTGCCCTTCATCAGGTCGAGAAGGTTGGTGCCGGACGCCAGGTACACAGCGCCCGGCTCCGAGGCGGCGGCGACGGCTTCCGCGATCGTCGCCGGCCTGACATAGTCGAACGTATTCATGCGACCTCCTTGCGGCTCGCCGCGTCGAGTGTCCTTTGCGCTTCCAGCACCGCTTCAGTGATGCCCTGATAGGCGCCGCAACGGCACAGATTGCCACTCATAGCTTCGCGCACGCGTTCCGGATCGTCGCCCGCCTGGCCCTCCCGGATCAGACCGATGGCGCTCATGATCTGGCCGGGCGTGCAGTAGCCACATTGCAAGCCGTCATGCGCGATAAAGGCGTCCTGCACCGGATGAAGCCTGTTGCCTTCCGCCACACCCTCGATGGTCAGCACGTCAGCGCCGTCGTGACTGATCGCCAGCGCTAGACATGAATTGATCCGTCGTCCGTCGACGATGACCGTGCAGGCGCCGCATTGGCCGCGGTCACAGCCCTTCTTGGTTCCCGTCAAGTTCAAGCGTTCGCGCAGGAGGTCCAGCAGGGTGACGCGCGGATCGTCAAGCGCAATGGTTCGCGCGACACCATTTACGGTGAGAGTCGTCGAGAGGCCCATGCAGTGCTCCATATGAGCGATGGTGAGGGACGGCCGTCGGTCGACGGACGTTTGTGCTTGCCAATTGCCGTACTTGCCGATACCGGCGCTACGCTGAAGCAACCACACTGTCTAAAGTTCCGGCGAAAGAGAGAGCCGTTCGCCCACCGCCGGGTGTTTCCCCGATTTGTCGGCATGGCCCGACGCGGATAGTCTGCCTCGGCGCTGCCGCTTGGGCAGATACGGAGGCATCCTCCGCTTTTCAAGGGGTCGAATTTGGCGGCCGGCATCAAGCAGGCGGAGAAAACGATACGACGGCCGCGCGCCGACGCCGTTCGGAACCGCGAACGTGTTCTAGAAGCTGCGAAAATCGTATTCAGCGCCGGTGGCCCGGATGCCAGCCTCGAAACCGTAGCGCAAACCGCCGGCGTCGGCATCGGCACGCTTTATCGCCATTTCCCGACGCGCGAGGCCTTGTTCGAGGCGGTGTACCGCCGCGAGGTGCAGCAGCTTGCCGATCTGGCCGAGCAATTGAAGAAAAAAGCAGAGCCCGTCGAAGCATTGCGCCAATGGATGCGTTCGAACGTCAGGTTCGTTGCGACAAAAAAAGGCATGTCGCAGGCGCTGGCGCTCGCCGCCTACAAGAACTCGGAGCTCTATTCCTATTCGTTCGATCAGCTGACCCGCGCCGCCGGCGGGCTACTTGAGCGCGCCATCGCGGCCGGCGAAATCCGCAGCGATGTCAGCCCGGAAGATCTGCTGCGGGCGCTCGTCGGCATGAGTTACATGAATGACCGGCCAGGCTGGCAGACCAGCGTGCTCCGCCTGATCGATGTTTTTATCGATGGGCTGCGCCAGCCCAATAGCCGGCGAGCCAAAATCGCGTCGGCGAGACGATCGTAACGGCGCCGGCGCGTGAGTCACTTGCCCGGGACTTTCTCGCCGAAGCCTTTGACATAGAAGTTCATGGCGCGGATTTGCGGGTCGCTGAAATGGTTGCCATCCTGGCATGCGATGCTCCTGCCGTCCTGATCGACGATCGGGCAGGTGAAGGGATGTAACGTGCCGGCCTTGAGCGCGGCTTCGGTCTTCATCGCCAGCGTCTTCACGTCGTCCGGCATGTTGGTGTAAGGCGCCATCAGTACCATCTGCGACGCCAAACCGCCCCAGGTGTCTTGCGACGTCCACTTGCCATCAAGCTCGTCTTGGACGCGCCTGGTGTAATACGGCACCCAATTGTCGATGACCGCGGTGAGCTGGGTCTGCGGTCCGAAATTGATCATGTCCGAACTCTGGCCGAAGCCGAGAATTCCGCGCTGCGCCGCGATCTGCACGGTCGCGGGCGAATCGGCATATGCCATCAAGACGTCGGCGCCCTGATCGGCGAGCGCCTTGGCCGCGTCCGCCTCGCGCGGCGGATCGAACCAGGTGTTGATCCAGACGATCTTGATCTTGATGTTGGGGTTGACGGTCTGAGCGCCGAGCATTGTCGCGTCGATGCCGGAAATCACTTCCGGGATCGGAAACGACGAGATGTAGCCGAGCGTGCCGGTCTTCGACATCTTGGCGGCGATGACGCCCTGAATGTAATTGCCCTCGTAGGAGCGGGTGGCGTAGGTGCTGACATTGGGCGCGCGCTTATAGCCGGTGGCGTGTTCGAAGTGCACGTTCGGATACTTTGCCGCCACTTTGATGATCGGCTCCATGTAGCCGAACGATGCGGCAAAGATGAGCTGGTGGCCGGTGCGCGCCATTTGCTCGATCGGCCGTTCGGCGTCGGCGCCTTCCGGCACGTTCTCCAGATAGGTCGTATCGATCTTGTCGCCGAAGGCGGCGACCAGCGCTCTGCGGCCGACGTCGTGCTGAAAGGTCCAGCCGAGATCGCCGATTGGTCCGAGATAGACAAAGCCGATTTTCAGCTTGGCGGCGGCGTGGGATTTGAATGTCGAAGGCGCGATCGCGAGGATCGCCGCCGCGGCGACCAGGTGCCATTTTTTCATTGCCCTGCTCCGGGTTGGCCAAGACCTCAAATATTTGCTCAGCCGTCCCGGCGGCCTAGGCGTAGCCTAGCATGCTCCGACGCCATGCCTCACCACGAATAGCGGAGCGTGCCAGAGCCGGCGTAAGTCTGCGAGCCGTTGGCGAATTCGCCGTCGAATTTCGCGAGCAGCGTCCAGCGCGGCGTCAGAAACAGCTCGGCACCCGCGGAGGTGAGCGCGGAGTCATGCCGGATCGCCGCACCAAAGACGGTGAAGCCTGCGCCCGGCAGCGTTTCGAACACCGCGCTAAGCGCGGGATTGCTGACAAAGTCGTGCGCCCAGGCAAGGCGGCCGCGCAGAATGAGCGGCATGCCGGCAACGAGCGTCGGCGCATCGAAGCGGCTGCCGATTTCGCTGCGCACATCGGTCGCGTTCAGGGCGGCAAACGCAAGCCCGAAGCCGCCGTTTGTGACATCGCTCTCGCTGTAGGCCGGCGTGTGGAAGTCTTGCGCCTGCACGGCGGCATAAGGAGTCACACCGAGCGTCGGCAATACGCCGAAACGGTAGCCGCTTTCGAGCCGCGCGCCATAGCTTTGGCCGACGAAGTTTGCGGTGAGCGCATCGCCGAGCGCCGAGCGGCTGGTGTTGAACCAGTGATTGGTGAAAAGCGAGCGCGCCGGCAAGATAAGCCGGCCCGAGATAGCTGATGCTGTAGGCGCCGGCCTGCACGGCGTCGCTCCGTCCGCCGCCGAGCGCGTTGGCCAATCCCCAATTGAGGCCGCCGCCCGCAAGCGCAAAGCCGACGACGGTGTTCGGCGTGACGTGATAGTCCATGCCGGCGGCAAAGCCGAATGTCCGCGCGCTGACGTTGGTCGAGCCGACCGCCGGATCGCCGCTGGCATTGTTAGCGCCGCCATACGCCGAACCCCACGCGGTCCAGCGCTGTTCGAAGGTTGGCGGCGGCGCTTTCGTCAGGATCGATGCGTAGGCGAGCGCGATGTCTGGCGGCAAGCTCGCCTGCCGCTCCGGCGCGAAGCCGATGGCGCCACCACTTCCGAAGCTCCCTCCCCGGCCGTCGACGAACGGATCGAGCATCAGGCCGAGGAATTGCGTCATCATCTGAAACGCGCCGCGCTCGGCGCCGGTCGCCGCGTCGCCATCCAATTGCGTCAGCGCGTTGAGGAGCGACGGGCCGGCGAAGTTGCCGAGGCTTTGGAACTGCGACGGCAATGGCATATTCGCAGGACCGTCGACGATGGCGTTGTTGATGCCGTTGATCACATTCTGTTGGTTCTGGCTGGCGCCCGACGGCGTCGTCAGCAAAGAAACACCGGAGACGTCGAGATCGACACCGCCGGGATTGCTCGCATAGTCGAGCACGATATTGCCGGCAAATGTCCCGTTGACGGTCAAGCCGGCGAAAGTCCCGGCCAGGCCGGTCGTCGTGGTCAGGATTTGATAGACGGCGCCGCTATAACGGCCAAGCTGCGGCGTCACCGCCACGGTGCCATTGCCGCCCAGCGTGGCAGATCCGACCACCGCGGCCGCAGAATTATTGCCGGCCCCCGGCGCGACATCGATCGCGTAAAAGCTTCCGGCATTGAACAGGAGCGTGCCGTCGATCGTGAGCGTGCCCAAGCCGCCGGGCGTGCCCGGCGCCAGCGTGCCGCCGGAATTGATCGTCACGGTGAGCGGATCGACGATGCCGGTGCCGGCGAGTGTGCCCCCGGCATTGACGCTTACATTCGACGATCCGGTGATCGTTCCATCCACCTGCAGGATGCCGCCATTGATGGTGGTGGCGCCCGTATAGGTGTTCGTTCCGGTCAGCGCCTCGAAGCCACCGGTGAACGTCAGTCCGCCGCTGCCGGCGATCATTCCGGCAAAGACATCTTGCGCCGCGGTGACGGTGAGCGTCTGAGATCCGAGCCAGACCAGCCCGTTCTGGTCGCCGGCCAGCGAGCGGATCGATGCTCCGTTGTTTGTTCCGGAAATGTCGAACATGCCGCCCGCCGATACATTGACGCCGCTCGACGTCGCGATGCTGCCCGGGCCAACCACTGCGAGGTAACCGCCAAAGATAGACGTCGGACCAGTGTACGTGTTGGTGCCGCTCAGCGTCGCCGAGCCGCCATTGGTGATGGAGACGCCGCCGGGGCCGGAAATGACGCCGGCGAGACCCAACGGCACCGAGTTGGAGCCGATCACCAGCGGGGACCTGCTGGTCGTGGTAATGTTGCCGTCGGTTACGAAGTTCGGGGAATATCCGACCTGCTGGCCGGCCAGATCAAAAAGCACCGAATTCTGCACGAAGAACCCAATTCCCAGGAAATTGGAGTCGGCCACGCCCGAATTCACGAGGCTGTAAGGAGATGGCACGCCGGGAGTGACAGGATCGGCGACGTTATTGTTCGCATTGAACGTCTCCTGCGTTCCGCCGCTATGAGCAGCAATCGTCAGCACAGGATTCGGATGATTACTCGGGTAACTCGTCGGGCTGGTGTCCAAATGCAAGTCTGTGAATCCCGTATCCAGAGACACGAACTGCGGCACCAACGGCGTGGGACTGCCGGGCGGGGAGCTCAAAGTGAAATTGAACGACACGAACTTCTGGATGCCCGGCACATTGGAATTCGGAAATGGCGTTCCGCCCGGGGCGGCACTGACGGTATTCAGGGGTAGGAATTGCGCCAGAAGCGCCGGCGTAAGGCCGACCGTTACGCAAGGATTGCAGCTCGTCACCGATTGCGGAACCTTTTGGACAGACTGCTGCGCGCCGGTGACGGGACCGCCGGGAATGCTCGTACCAAGTTGCGAGTTCAGCGCGGCGAGACTCTGACCGTTCGCCGAGACCACATAGCCCGCCGTGGTGTTTGGCAAGACCGCTTGACCGAAAACGCCGCCGACAACGGGGTTCGTTCCCCCCGACACAGCGAAGGCCTGACCGTCGGCACCAAAAACACCAACCGCCGCGGTTCCGAACGGCTGCGGGCTCGTGATACCGGGAGGGGGTAACGTGTATGAGGTGTAAGAGGCGGCGTTGTAATTGCCCGACGTACCAAGTGAGATTCCGCCGGAGGTCGCTCCCGGTGCGGCATAGAATCTAAACGACGACGCCGGTACCTGATACACATTGCCGGTGAATGCGGCCACACCCCCGTAGGTATCGATGCTGACGGCTGACGCCAAAACGGATGACGTGCCCCCGGTGAGCACGCCGCTTGGGGTCAGGAAGACCGCAGATCCGGTGTCGAAGGCATAGGGTTTCGCCGCACCTCCGTTGACGCCGACGTTGATCGTCAAGATGAGAACGGGGTTGGAGATTTGGCTGCCGAAATTGTAGCCAGCATTCAGAGCATAGTTGAGTGGAATGTCGACTGACTGCGCGGTCGCGGGTTGCGCGAAGGCAACCGCCAATCCAACGCCGAAAAGAATTGCACTGACACGACAAACGCAACGCATAACAGCCCGTTCGACTTACTGCGGCCCCCAACCCGCGCCGCATGATCGACTTGGAGCGGCGGCAATCATACCAATCTTACGTTGCGGGTGAAGCCGATATGAGCGGCAGGCCGGCTGGCGGGACCGTTGGGTGCGATCATTCTTTGACACCCTCGCCTCACCACGAATAACGCAACGTTCCGGAGCCGGCGTAGGTCTGCGAGCCGTTGGCGAATTCGCCGTCGAATTTCGCGAGCAGCGTCCAGCGCGGCGTCAGGAACAGCTCGGCACCGGCGGAGGTGAGCGCGGAGTCATGGCGGATCGCCGCACCAAAGACAGTGAAGCCTGCGCCCGGCAGCGTTTCGAATACGGCGCTGAGCGCAGGATTGCTGACGAAATCGTGCGCCCAGGCGACGCGGCCGCGGAAGATGAGCGGCATGCCCGCCACCAGCGTCGGCGCATCGAAGCGGCTGCCGAGCTCGGTACGCACATCGGTCGCGTTCATTGAAGCAAACGAAAGCCCGAAGCCGCCGTTGGTGACATCGCTCTCGCTATAGGCCGGCGTGCGGAAGTCTTGCGCTTGCACGGCTCCATACGGCGTCACGCCGAGTGTCGGCAGCACACCGAAGCGATAGCCGCCTTCGAGCCGCGCGCCGTAGCTTTGACCGACGAAGTTCGCAGTGAGCTGATCGCCCAGCGCCGAGCGGCTGGTATTGAACCAGTGATTGGTGAAGGCGAGCGCGCCCGCGACATAAGCCGGCCCGAGATAACTGATGCTATAGGCGCCGGCCTGCACGGCGTCGCTCCGTCCGCCGCCGAGTCCGTTCGCCAATCCCCAATTGAGGCCGCCGCCGGCAAGTGCGAAGCCGACAATGGTGTTCGGCGTGACGTGATAATCCATGCCGGCGGCAAAGCCGAAGGTCCGCGCGCTGACGTTGGTCGAGCCGACCGCCGGATCGCCGCTGGCATTGTTAGCGCCGCCATACGCCGAACCCCACGCGGTCCAGCGCTGTTCGAAGGTTGGTGGCGGCGCTTTCGTCAGGATCGATGCGTAGGCGAGCGCGATGTCTGGCGGCAGATTGGCCTCTTGTTCGGGCGCAAAGCCGATTGCGCCGCCGCCGCCACCAAAGCCACCTGCCCGGCCGTAGACAAACGGATCGACCATGAGCGACAGAAATTCGTTGGTCATCTGGAACGCGCCGCGCTCGGCGCCGGTCGCCGCTTCGCCGTCCAATTGGCTGAGCGCATTGCCGAGCGCGCCGCCGCTCAGGCCATAGAGATTCAAGAAGGTCGGCGGCAGCGTGCCGCCGGTATTGAAGAAGTTGTTGAGCGCTGTGGCGACGTTTTGTTGGTTCTGGTTGAGTGCAGTACCCGCGCCCAGCGCCGGACTCAAAGTCAGGAACACGTCGGTGGCGGTATAGCTCAGGCTGGCATTGAAGTTGTTGACGCTCACCCCGCTGAAGCTCGTGCCGCCCAGTCCGCCGGTGGCGTGCAGGATGTCGTAGCTCTTGTTGGGAAAACCCGACACCATCGCTTGCACAGTGCCGCCGCCAAGCGAGGCGGTGCCGGTGACAGTGGCAAAGCTTGATGTCGTTCGATTGAGATTGACGAGATAGAGCGCGCCCGACGCAAACGCCAGACTGCCGGCAATCGTCATGGAGCTGCCCGGCGTGCCATTCCCGGGCGCGAAGGTGCCCCCGGCATTGATCTGCGTTGCGCCGACGGTTCCCGTGCCCGTGAGCGTGCCGCCGGAATTGACCGTCGGATCGCTCAGCGTGCCGTTGACGACCAATATGCCACCGGCGTTCACCGTCGCGCTGCTGTCGTTGAACGTGCCGTCGACCGTTGCCGTGGCGTTACTGACTGAAAAAGGCACCGCCGTCGTGTTAGTGCCTGTGAGGGTCCAAGTGCCGCCGACCACGCTGAAGATCGCAAAGCCTTGGTATTGCTGGGTGCCGCCGAAGCTGCCGAGATTGAAGTTGCTGCTGCCGCTGCCGCCGAGCTGAAACGCATCGTTGCCAGTGCCGACGACGTTGCCGTTGATGATCGAGCCGGCTTGAAGCTGCAACGTGTTGGCGCCGCCGGTGAAGGTGATGGCGTTGGCCTGCGTCACCCCGTCGCCGGCAATGCCGCCGGTGATCGTACCCGAATTCACAACGGTCAGGCCGGCGCCGGTCACGCCGACGCCGCCACTGCCGGCGGCGCCGCCGCTGCCGGGGTGGGTCCGGAGCCGCCAAGCCCGCCCGCGGCACCGTTGCCGCCGACAATCGAGCCTGAATTCGTCACCACGCCGCCGGCACTGAGCGAGACGCCTGCACCGCCATTGCCGCCATTGCCGCCATTGCCGCCAACAGCTGCAGACCCGCCATTAGCCCCCGCCCCAGCGTTGCCGCCGCCGATTGAACCCGAATTCGTCACAACGCCGCTGGCGCTCAGCGAGACGCCCGCACCGCCATTGCCGCCATTGCCGCCATTGCCGGCGGTGGTCGCTGCGTTCCCAGCAACGCCGCCAGCGCCGCCATTGCCGCCGGTAATCGAGCCCGAATTTGTCACCGAGCCGCCGGCGCTCAGCAAGACGCCTGCTCCGCCATCGCCGCCATTGCCGCCACTGCCGGCGGTGGTCGCTGCGTTCCCAGCAACGCCGCCAGCGCCGCCGTTGCCACCGCCAATGGACCCCGCATTCGTCAGCGTGCCACCGTTGGTCAGCAGGGCGCCATCGCCGCCATTGCCGCCATTGCCGCTATTGCCGGCGGTGGTGTCACTGTTGCCGCCGCCACCATCTCCTCCCGCGCCGCCATTGCCGCCCGTAACAGCGTTTCCATTATTGTTAGTCAGAGTGCCCCCGCCGGTGAGCGCGGCCCCGACGCCGCCATCGCCCCCATCGCCGCCATTTGCGTCGGCCGTGGTGTTGCCGCCGCCCGCGGCGCCCGCCCCGCCGGTTGCTCCGCTGACGTTGCCGCCGGTGACGCTGCTTCCGGGCCCCGTCAACAAAACCCCACCGCCGCCGGCCCCACCACCGCCACCGCCACCGCCCACCGGTACAATGGTGCCGCCTGCTGTGCCGTCGCCGCCCGGCGTGCCAGAGCCGGTCACCAAAGACCCTGAGGAGATGACCTGACCGAAGTTTCCCCCGGCCCCGCCATCGCCGCCCAGCGTAAGGCCACCCGCTCCGCCGGCTCCGCCCAACCCCGTGACAAGGCTGACACCGCCGCCTCCGCCGCCGCCAAGGCTGGGGGAGGGCGGGCTGCCGCCATTCGGGTTTGCCGGAGTCCCTCCGGCGCCGCCAGCAAGGGTCCCGGATACTGCCGCGCCGCCAGCGCCGCCCGTCTCTTGGCTAAAAGATGGAGTTGCGAAAATGCAGAGCGCGCTCGCAAGCACTGCGGCGAGCAGCAGCGGCACCGCTCGTGGAGCCGCCAATTTTGCCTTGCCAGCACCAAACACCGACATGCCGCCGCGAACTGCCGGCAACGGCCTCACACCACAACCACCTGCACCTTGCACCACAACGCCCCTACTGCCCCGGTCCAAACACGCAGCCCAGCGCCAGCTCGATCACGCGAAATTCTTGACGAGACATTCTATAAAAGCTGTTCCGAACCGGCCATGACGCCGGCGCTGAAGTCTCGCGGACGTGCAGTTGATTTCGCGGCCATGTGTCCTAAACGCCACGGCTTAGTGTTCAATGGGCCGCGAAATTGGTAGGGATAGCCCGTCGTGTCATGCAACCTTCACAGACACGACGACGTTCGCACGCCGATGCCAGTGCCACCTTGCATCAGGGACTTTTATGCAAGACTTTCTTTGCAGGCTTCCCGTGCATGGCTGACGCAAAGGCCTGCCCGAATTGCAGCAGCAACGTTGCGAGCGACGCAGCGGCTCGCAGAATTAAGTTGAACCATCGCCATGCCGGCAAAAGCTGATCAAGGAAAAACCGGCCGCATTTTTGTCGGCGTCGGCGGCTGGAATTTTGCGCCGTGGCGCGGCGCGTTTTATCCAAAAGGCCTGGCGCAGGTCAAAGAGCTCGAATACGCGTCGAGCCATCTCACCTCGATCGAGATCAATGCGACCTTCTACGGCTCGCAGAAGCCGGAAAGCTTTCGCAAATGGGCGGCGACCGTGCCGGACGGCTTTGTGTTTTCGGTCAAGGGGCCGCGCTTTGCCACCAACCGCAGCGTGCTCGCGGAAGCCGGCGACTCGATCAAACGCTTTCTCAATTCCGGCGTCCTTGAGCTGCGCGACCGGCTCGGGCCGATGCTGTGGCAATTCGCGCCGACCAAAAAATTCGACGCCGCCGATTTCGGCAAATTCCTCGAACTCTTGCCGACCAAAGCCGACGGGCGGGTGCTGCGGCATGTGGTCGAAGTGCGTCACCCGAGTTTTCTGGCGCCGGATTTCGTCGCGTTGGCCCGCAGCTTTGGCACACCGGTCGTGTTCACCGACCACGCGCGTTATCCGTCGCTCGCCGACGCCACCGGCGACTTTATTTATGCGCGGCTGCAGCAGGGCAAGGACGAGATACCGACCGCCTATCCGCCGAAAGAGCTCGATGGCTGGTCAAAGCGCCTGCGCGTTTGGGCGCAAGGCAAGGCGCCGGACGATTTGGCATATGTTGAGGCCGCGCATGCGCCGGCCAAGCCCGCGCCGCGCGATGTCTTTGTCTATATCATTCACGAAGGCAAAATCCGCGCGCCGGCCGCCGCCATGGCCCTGATCGAGCGGCTGAAGAAGGCGAATGGCGAATAGCGAGCGGCGATCGGAGAAGCAATTCGCCAGAGCGTGATGATTTCCAGTTGGATCAAGACCGTCTCGTCATTGCGAGCGAAGCGAAGCAATCCAGTTCAGCGGCAGGGTTTTGGATTGCTTCGTCGCTTCGCTCCTCGCAATGACGAGGTAGCCTGACTCGTCTATTTGCTCTCAGCGATCCCGATCAGAACGTCAGCGTGCTGGCCAACAACGTCATCGAGCGCCCGTGAGCGTGCCCCGGCGATTGGCGCTTGCGTTCGACGAAATCGGTCAACAGGCGCGCCAGTTCGGACCAGTCCTTGCGCATCGTCTGGTCCGCACCCTCGGAGGAAAGGTCGGCAATCGTGACACTTTCCGTGGCACCCTTTCCGTCCTGTCCGGTCTTTGATTTCCGGCCCGCAAATTCCGTGGCGCTGTTCGGTTCGGCCTCGAGCTGTGCGTTCCGCTCGGCCAAAGCTTTGATCTTCTCCTGCGCGCGCTGCAGCGCCCGGTCGCGCTCCTCGAAGGTCTCGACCAGCGTCGTGGTCGCCTCGACCAGCGTCGCGCGCGACCGTTCAAGCTCGTCGATCTGGTGCTGCCGCAACGTCACGGCATCTTCGAGCTGCCTGGTCTTGGCGTACGCCTTGTCGTTGGCGGCCTTGGCATCGGCGACTTTTTGCCGGAAGGCCCCGTTCTCGACGATACGCGCCAGCAACCGCTCTCTCGCCTCGGCGAGCAGTTTCTCGGCGGCGACGGCGCGTGACGACATGGCTTCGAGACGTCCGTTGAGGGTTTCCGATTCCGACTGCTGGCGTTGGCGCACGCCGCCGGCCTCGGCGCCGAGTCTTGAGCACTCGGCTTCGGCGGTCGACAACGCGGTCTCCAAAAATTCGATGCGCGCCCGCACCTCTCCGAAAGCGACGTCCTTTTCAGCAATGGTCTGTTGGAGCCGCGCGTTCTCGCTCGCGGCGAGATCGAGTTGTTCCTGAAACTCCACGCGCGCCGCGCGGGCCGCATCCACCACGCTCTCGGCCTGCTTGGTGACAGAAGCAGCCTCGGCTGCGGCCAGCGCCGCTTCGAGAAATTTGATCTTGTCCTGGGCGTCGTCGAGCGCCATGCCCCGCTCGGCGTGGCCTTGCAGCAGGCGCGCATTCTCGGCGGTGAGCAGATCGATGTTTTCCTGAAGTCCGCCGCGGGCGGCGGCGATTTTGCGTTCCAGGCCGGCCGCGCGCTGGTCGGCCGCTTCGGTCGCCGCGGCTGATACCTTGATTTGCTCTCTCAGTTCCTGCGCCGCCGCGGCATCGTGCGACAATCGCAATTCCAAGCGGGCGATTTCGGCGCGCGCTTCGTCGAGCTTCCTCGCCAGCTCGATGCCGATTTCCTCCGAGGCGGAGCCAAATTCCTGCTCTTGAACCTCGACCAGCGGCCGCCGCCGCAACAACGGCCCGCCTCGATCGACGATAGCCTTCGCCGTCGTCCCCAATGCCGAATGTGAAGAAACGAGCGACGTGGCCTGGTGATGCCACCCGTTCCGCCTGCCCCTGTCAGCGAGTGCCATGGTTGGCTGTCGGTCGAATTTCGATGACCGCACGGTGACGGAACTTTGGTTAACGGATCGTTACTGGGCTGGGACGCCGCTAAAACCCGCGAAAACGCTTGCAGCGCGAGGACGCTGCTCGGGGCCGGGAGGATCACCCCTCCATGGAGCACAGCCTGATTCGCCGGCCGCCGAGCCCCCGTTTTGGCGACAGAATTGGATTTGTGCTTCAACCGCGCTCGTGCCGGATTAAAGGACGATCCTGATGACGGCGCTCAACGACGCTCGAGAGATTCGTACAGTCCGTCTCGTGCTCCGTCCATTGCGCGAGGATGATGCTGCGCAGATTTACCCGCTGTTCGGCCAATGGGAGGTCATTAGAATGCTCACCACACCTCCGTGGCCGTATCGCCCGACAGATGCGGAGCGGTTTTGCAGATTGCGGGCTCGTAGGATCGAGGACGGTCCGATCACCTTCGCCCTCACATTGCACAGCAGCCTGATTGGTATGATTGAGGCGGTTTTCAAGCCAGGACAAAGTCCCGGACCAGTCTACGCGCTCGCCTATTGGATCGGGCAACCCTATTGGGGCAAAGGGCTCATGAGCGAAGCCGTGCGCGCCTTCGTAACCCATGTCTTTCAAATCGATAACGCACGTCTGATCGTAAGCGCAGTCTTGAAAGAGAATGCAGCATCGCTGCGCATCCAGGAGAAGCTCGGCTTTGTTCGCGATGAGGAGAAGCTGATCCATTCGAGACCACGCGGTGTAGAAGTGCCGCTGATCACCACAAAGTTGTCACGCGAGGTTTTTGAATCAGCGTCCCGAGGTTGCTGACGTGGCCGGCTTCGTTCGGCCGTGCCCCGGACAGCCTCACGTCGGCTCCCAGCCCTTGGCGTCGTTTGCAGCGCCGCAACATCATGTCTGCGATTTGAGGATAAGCGGATTAACGCGGACATTGCGAAGGCGGCGCGTTCGACCGAACAGCGACGTCCGTTAGCGCTCAATCCGGTCATGGCCGTGTGCTAATTGGGGCTCGGAAATGCTCTTCCCACAGTCTTTCCAAAGTCCTGGGGCGGTGGCATGAAAGAGACAACATAACGGGAGCAAACGATGGGATGGAGATTGGGGAAGATTGCGGCGCATGGCCTGGGCGGACTTGGCGCTCTGCTACTCGCTGGACTTTTGGCCGCCGGGTCCGCTCGCGCCGAAGATCCGATCCGCATCGGCTTTAGCTTCTCGCAGACTGGACCGCTCGCGCCCAACGGCAAACAGGCGCTGCTCGGCGCCAGGATCTGGGGGGAGGATATCAACGCCGCCGGCGGCTTGCTCGGCCGCAAGGTCGAGCTCGTCGTCTATGACGACCAATCGAACCCGTCGAATGTGCCGGGCATCTACGCCAAGCTGCTCGAGGTCGACAAAGTCGATCTCATTATGGGTCCGTACGGCACCAACCTGGTGGCTCCGGCGCTGCCGATCGTCATCCCGAAGGGCAAGGTGATGATCGGGCTGTTCGCGCTCGACGTGAACGCCGAGTTTAAGTATTCAAAATACTTCTCGATGATTCCCTACGGCCCGGGGCCGAAAGAGGCGGGGGTCGTAGGCTTCTTTGCGGTCGCGGCGGCGCAGAACCCGAGGCCGGAAACGCTGGCTATCATCGCCGAAGATGCCGAGTTCGGTCGCAACGTTGCGGAAGGCGCCCGCAACGTCGCCAAGAAGTTCGGCTTCAAGATCATCTTCGACAAGACCTTCCCGCCGGGCACGACCGACTTCTCGCCGATCGTCCGCGCGCTGGGGGCGGCAAACGCCGACGCGGTCATGGCTTGCACCTACCCGCTGAGTTCGGTCGGGCTGCTGCAATCTGCCAACGAACTTGGCTTCAAACCCAGGATATTCGGCGGCGCAATGGTCGGATTGCAGGCAACGGTGTTCAAGGACCGGCTGAAGTCCAAACTCAACGGCATCGTCAACTACGAAACCTGGGTGCCGTCGCCGCAATTGCTGCCGCGGGCGAAGGCGTTCTTCGACAAATATCAAGAACGCGCCAAGACCGCGGGCGTCGATCCGCTCGGTTACTATCTCGGCGGCTGGGGCTATGCCGATCTCCAAGTGCTGGGCGAAGCAGTCGCCGGCGCCAAGAGCCTCAACGACGATAAGATCGCCGAATATCTGCGCAGCCACGAAGTCAAGACCATTATGGGCGACATCCAGTTCGGTCCGGACGGCGAATGGTCGAAATCGCGGATGCTCGAGGTTCAATATCATGACGTTCGCGATGACGCGAACCTCGATACCTGGCGGGGAATGAGCTATCAGACGATTTTATATCCTCCCGAATTTAAGACGGGCGAGGCCATTTATCCGTACGAGAGGGCCAAATAATCGACGTCTGAAAGATCAGCAGAACGACGGACCATCATCTGCTCGATCGGCCGACGCCATTTCGTTTGGCTCGCCACGTCGCTTTTTGGCCCCGAAGCTGACGTCACGCCCTGTCCACGATTGGTCCGCTTCGGAGCCTTAAGCGGACGTGCCGAACATGCAAAATCCGGTGTCAAAAACGGCTGGCCGGAATTACAAGAATTGTTCTATTGGTGCGTCGCCGACCGTCACATAGACCAGGGCGCCGTCCTGAAGCCGCGCGATCAGCTCGTTGCTTTCGGCCGGATCGAGGACGATACAGCCGTCGCTCCTCCCCAGTGAGCCGTTATTTTTGGCGCGAAAGGCGGCAGTAGTATACCAGCTCGGGTGGATGACCCACTTGAACGGGGGATTATCGTTGATGTAGCTGTTGTAGGAGGTGACGCCTTCGAGCACGACAACAATCATATTCCGAAAAATGGTGCCGTCGTACCGGTCTACAATCGTCTTATAGGGATCCAGTTCTATGGCATGGTCGGTCTTGAGCGGGCCCAACGGCACCATGTCCAAGTCCGTCTGGAACCCTTTGAATTTGGTGGCTTTTGCACCGGGTCCATTATGTTTCCCATGTGCCGCGTAATGGGCGGTGGCCCGACCTGATTTCAAATCCAAGACGTAAAATCTTTTGTTCGCCGACGGCTGTGAAATGTCGAAGACGGCAAGCACGTCTTTTTTGATAAAGATGGGTTGGTGCGAAATCTCAATGGCGCGCCGAACCGCAGCCATGGGCGCGCCGAGGGCCTCGGCCTGTTGTAAAATGGAATCGCGTTGGTTAGCCCACGTGGGAGCAGTAACCAGCACAATCAAGATCGTCGCCAGGTACCGCGTGACGTGCGCTGATTGGGCGGCGTTAAACATGCTTTTATGCCGGCAAATCATCTCAAACGTCCCGGTTTTAGGGTCGCGCCGATGATCTGTTAAGCCGTGCGCGCGCTAATAAATGATTGAATTCGCCGTGCGCAGGCGCTGCGCCAGTACCCGCATGACGTTCAGCGCGAAGTGCGGCGTGCGGCTGACCAGGAACAGAAACTGCTTCTCGCCGACAGGCACGACGGTTGCGTCGGTCGCCGCCACCGCGGTCGCGCTGCGTGGGCTATGATCGATCAGCGCCATTTCGCCGAAAACGCTGAGCTCCGGCAGGGTGTCGAGCAGCCGGTTGCCGAGCCGGATTTCCACCTTGCCGCTTTTGACGATGTATAATTCCTCAGCCGGATCGCCCTGACGGAAGATGACCTCGCCGGCTTTGAAGCTGCGGCTCGGGGCGCCGGCGCCCGCCAAGATGCCGAAATCCACGGCCGTGTCAGCCATATCCCTGTCCCCCTAAGTTTAACAAAATTATTTCAGTCTCATGACGGCCGATGATTGCAATTTTATGACATACAATATCGCCCCGCGGCCGGCGATACGGCTCGCGAGCGAAACGGCCTCACCATCGGCACCGGGGCAGCTTGAAATACCAACGGCCACGTTCGACAAAGTGCGCGTACATCCGGCGTCACCCGTCGTAACCGTGGCCGTCTAGCGACGGAGCCAGAGGCATCAACGTCGCTTTGCGACATATGGGGGCCATCGGCCGTTATGCAAGAGCCGCACTTTTGTGCAATACTGAGGGAACAACAGGTCATTCGTTGCGGATTATCATTGCATTCTTTGTGTCCCGCCCGCCCGTGACCGGGCGGCGGGGCCTCAAATTTCAGGGAGCGAACCATGTCGATCAATCAAACCGAGGCTGCTCAACGGATGGGCCGAGCGGTCGCCGGCGCCATGCATGAGCATTGGGGCCTGTTTCTGGCCGAAGGCATTATCCTGGTCATCCTTGGCGTCATCGCCATCGTGGTGCCGCAGATCGCCACGCTGGCCTTCACCATCCTGATCGGCTGGCTGTTCTTCATCGCCGGCGTCGTCGGGTTGTTCACGACCGCCTGGATGCGCGGGGCGCCGGGCTTCTGGTGGTCGCTGGTCTCCGCGATCATCGCCATCGCCGCGGGCGTCGTGCTGCTGATCTGGCCGGTCAACGGTACCTTGTCGCTGACGCTGGTGCTGATCGCCTTCTTCATAGTCGAAGGCGGCGCCACCATCCTTTACGCGGTCGATCACCGCGATCAGCTGAGCGGCCGCTGGGGCTGGATGCTGGTCTCCGGCATCATCGACATCATCCTCGCGGCGATCATTCTGACCGGCCTGCCCGGAACTGCCGTTTGGGCGCTCGGCCTGCTGGTCGGCATCAACATGGTGTTCGGTGGCGCGGCGCTGATAGCGATGGCGATGGCGGCGCGCAATCCGACGTCGGCTTAAATCAACTCCAGCGTCATTGCGAGCGGAGCGAGGCAATCCAGTCGGCCGTAAAGGACTGGATTGCTTCGTCGCCATAGCCTGTCGAAGACGGGCGTGAACGCCCTTTTGCCTCGCAATGACGAGGGTTATTCCGCCGGCATTGCGTGCGGCAGCCGCGCGCGCTCGACATTGGCGGCGATGGTGGAGATCGCCAGCACGGCGATCAGGAAAGCCAACGCCAGAAACGCCGTGGTGCCGAGCACCATCGGGAAGCCGCCGCGGTTATACAACAGCGCGATCATCGACACCGCAACGCCCGAGCTCATGAAGGTGAGAAAGTAACGCACCGCAAAGACGCGGCCGCGCCAGGCGTCGGCGGTATAGCGCGCGATGATGAGATCGTTGACGGTGATCTGGCCGTAGATCGCCGCCATGGTGAAAGCGAGCGCGAACAGCACCATGACGCCTGAGGCATACGCGGTCCACACCACGCCGGTAAATTGCATGACGGCGAGCACCGCGAATAGAACATGCAGCTGGAAGCGCTCCACCAGCCGGCCCACCGCCAGCTGCGCGATCGCGCCGCAGATGAAGACCGCCGTGGTCAGGCCACCGATCTCGATCAGCGAGATGTTGCTGACTCGCTCGTCGACGATCTTCGGCAGCGCGACCGACAGCGTGTTGAACACCAGTCCGGCCGACAGCGCCACCACGATGAACAGGCCGAAGATGATCGCCGCCGTCGCCGCCGACAGCGGCACATCGGCATGCGAGCTCCGCCCGGCGTTGTGCTTGGCCTCGTCCGGAATGAGCCAGAGATAGGCCGCACCGGTTACGACGCAAATCAAACCCGGCACGAGAAAGGCGCCGCGCCAGGACAACCCCGCGGTGAGCGCTGCCGTGACGCCGGCGGCCAACGAGATGCCGAGATTGCCGCAGACGCCGTTGAACGCCATGGTGCGCCCACGATGCGTCGCGTTCTCGATCACCATCGCGGTGCCGACCGGGTGATAGATCGCCGCAAAGATGCCGAGCACGAACAGCGCGACGGCGAGCACGATCAAAGATGGCGCCGCAGCGGCGGCGATCAGCGACACGCCGCAGCCGACATAGAACGCCACCATCATGTTGCGGCGGCTCCAGCGGTCGGCGAGCCAGCCGGCCGGTAGCGAGAACAGACCGAAGGCGATGAAGGAAGCGGTCGACAGCCCGATGAGCTCCGCGTAGCTGCGCCCATAAGCGAGCTGCAGCTGGATGACGACGGTCGGATAGATCAGCATCACGAAGTGATCGAGCGCGTGCGCCCAATTCAAAAAACCGATGGAAAGCCGCCGCTGCGACAGCACGTTCGCCGGCGCGGCAATGGAAAACGGTTCGGAGGTCGAAATTTCAGCGGTCATTGATGAGTCCCGGAATGCAGGCGGCGGACGTATAGCCCGTCCGGTTCCCTTGCCGTACCACCGATTGCGCAGGGCAGCCCGGCGTCACGCCCGCATACAACCAGCGGTGATGCTGGTCAGGTTTTGCGTGAACACCGTGCCAACGGCGCTTGTTCTACGAGTGTTCCCATCCGCAATGTTCCAACTCTAGACCTTCGTATAGCCTCCCCTGCACTATCCGATGCAGGAAAAGTCGGATCGTGCACTTGGTCACATCCGGCGGATCAGCATAGGCTGGACAATGGGTTGGTTTCGACCGGGGGTACGACATTGGAGCACGTTCCGTTGATCTCAATCGTGGACGACGACGAGTCCGTAAGAGAAGCCACCAAGTCGCTGCTTCGGTCGCTCGGTTACAAGGCAGAGGCTTTCGGTTCCGCCGAGGAATTTCTTGAATTGACTCGGATCGAGGACACCGCCTGCCTGATCACCGATGTGCAAATGCCCGGCCTCAACGGCGTCGAATTGCAAGACCGCCTGATTTCCGACGGCCATGACATGCCGACCATATTCGTATCCGCATTCCCGGACACGCGACTGGAGCGCCGCGTTCTTGAGAGCGGTGCCATTGCCTATTTGCGCAAGCCCTTCAAAGAAGATCATCTGGTCGAGCATATCGACGCCGCGTTGAAGCGGCCGCGAGGCCGTGCCTAGCTCAAGGGCGGCCGGTCCTAAGGACAAGCTTCGCAACAGCGGCATTTCGCGGGCGTGAAATATTCGCGGCCACCTGCCTCAATCATTCCGTGGATTAATTGTGCGACGCGGCCGCGACCGGCAGCGCGACAAAAAATGCCGATCCATAAGGATCACGCGCCGAGGCCCAAATCCGGCCGCCGTAAGCCTCGACGATCTTGCGGCTGATTGGCAATCCCATCCCGGCGCGATGCGCCTTTGTGGTGACGAAGGCCTCGAACAAACCATCCATCGAGTCCGGATCGATTCCAGTTCCTGAATCTTCGATGGCGATGAGTAGCTCGTCGGCGTCGCCGCGCTTCGACGATATCGTCAGCACGCGATCGCGATCGGTGACCAATTCCATCGCCTCGATGGCATTCACCATCACGTTGAAGAACGCCAGCGCAAGTCGGGCCCGCTCGGCCAGCACCGGCGGAAGTTCGGCGGGCATCTCGTTCCTCACCGCGACCCGACGGCTTTCCAGTTCATCGCCAAGGAGCGCGACCACGTCGGCGACGACCTCGCACGGACTGATAGCACGCGGTTCGGGGGGCTCCTCGCTGAATTTCGCGCGAATACCGGCGATCAGGTCGCCGGCGCGATGACCGTCTCTGACGATCCGCGCCAACAGCGCCTGCACCTCGTCGACATCCGGTTTCGGCCGGTTGAGCCAGCGCAAGCCGGCATTGGCATTGGTGACGACGGCCGCCAGCGGTTGATTGACGTCGTGCGCAATCGTCGACATGACCGCGCGGATCGTCGCGTCGCGCAGCATCGACGCCATCGCCTCGCGCGACGCGCGGTGCCGTTCGGCGCCGTTGTTTTGACTGGTCGCGCCGCCGGTTTCGCCCGCACGGCCGCCGCCGGAATCGACGGAGCGGGCTTCGTCACGTGTCGACGCTTTGATGTCGCGCATCGTTACCACTCGAATTGCTCACTGCCTTGTCGATCGCCCCGGCCATCGCCGCGCGCTTGATACCAAAGGTCGCGCAGCCGCCCGCTATCCCGGGGATTGCCTCCATAAAACACCAATGCCAGATTGACCCCTTGAGGACCGACATCGCCGGGAGGCCGATTGGCACGTTTCTGATGGCGTCATCAAACGACTACGATCCGCTGGATGCAGAGGCTGCGAATTTTTCAGGCATTCGCATTCTTGTGGTCGAGGATTCTCTGGCATATCGGTGTAGCGCTGAAAAGCCTGCTTCGATCCTACGGCGCGGAGGTTGCCGGCCCGGTCGCAAGCTCGGCCGAGGCCGAGCAGTTGATGGCGGCACAAGTGCCCGATATCGCCATCGTCGATTTCAATCTGCGCGGCGGTGAACTGGCCCACGGCCTGATCGACAAGTTGAACGAACTCGGCACGCCCGTCATCCTGGTCACCGGCTATGCGGCTGTGCCGGTGCCTGCGGAAAAGGCCGCCGCGATCCTGCAAAAACCGATCGTCGAAGCACAGCTGCTGGCGGCGTTGCAGGCGACCTCCGAACAGAAGGCGCCCGGCTAGAGCGCCAATCGCGTTGGTTTGAGTGGGTCACGCGCGCTCGAGGGGAACCTCGATCCGGCACGACACTCCGTCAGGCTCGAACACCAGATCGACCGTGCCGCCGAGTTCGTGCGGAATGAGATCGCGGATCAGGCTTGAGCCAAAACTGGTTCGCGACGGCGCCGCGACCGGCGGGCCGCCGTGCTCGCGCCAGACGATCGTCACCTTGGTCGCTCCAGGCTCGTCGGATGATTTGTCCCAGTTCACCGACACCGATCCGTTGGACGTCGACAGCGCCCCGTATTTGGCGGCGTTTGTGACCAGCTCATGCAGCACCATCGCCACCGCCTGCGTCGCGGCGGCGCTCAGCATGATGTTGGGGCCGCTGATCTTGGCGTTCGCCGCCATGGCGTAAGGCGCCAGCTGGTCGCGGACCAGATCGTTGAGGCCGACACCCGACCAGCGGGTCTGGCTCAACAGCGAATGGGCGGCCGCCATCGACTGGATGCGCCCCTCGACCGCTTTGATGTACTCGTCCATCGTGCGCGAGCCCTCGCGCGTCTGCATGGCGACAACGGCGACGCGCGCCAGCACGTTTTTGACGCGGTGGTCGAGCTCGGCGATCAGCAGATCCTGGCGCGCCGCGGCAACCTTTCGGTCGGTGATGTCGAGGGTAAGACCGCGCAGATGGGTGAGGCGCCCGGTGGAGTTGAACTCGCCTTTGGCGGTCTGCTCGAGCCATACTTCGCGGCCGTCCGGCCGGATAAAGCGGAAGGTGGCGTCGAACACCGGATTGTCGGGCCGGACGTTGCGCAACAGATCAAGCAGGCGCGAGCGCTCATCCGGGTGAACGCGGGCCAGGAATTGCGCCCCGCCGAAATTTTCCTTGGCGCCGAAGCCGAGAATCTGCGCGGCGTTTTCGCTGCGCTGCGACTGATCGCTGTGCACCTCCCAGTCGAACGCCGCGACGCCGCCGGCGGTGAGCGCCTCCTGCAGGCGCGCTTCGCTCGCCATCAGCACCGCCTCGTGCTGGCGCCGCTCGGCAAACAGCGCCGCCAGGACAAATGAGCACAGCGATACCGCGAGGATGCCGGCCTGAGCCGACAGAATCCGTTCCGCCATCGGAAACCTGGCGTCGCCAAATATGCCGATGCTGAAGGTCGTCGTCCAAACGACCGTGAGCGCAACGATAAAGGCGGCCGACGCGGCGAATACCGGCCGGCAGCGGGCCGCGAGCCACAACAGCAGCGGGAACAGCGCGGCGATCGGCACCACCGTCGCCCAGGGCTCTTTGGGCACAAAAATGATCACGCCGCTGAGCACGATCAGCGTCGCCAGCGCGGCCGTGCCCTCGATGATTTCGCCGCGCGGCGAAGGATCGCGCGCCGAGGACATCAGCCCGATCAGCAATGGCGCAACGGTGATGACGCCGAGCGCGTCCGACGTGAACCAGTGGTACCAGATGGTCAGCGGCGGAGCGGTCGAAGTGTGGAACAGAACATAGCCGAGCGTGCCGCCGACTCCCGAGATTGCCGTGCCGGCGACCACTGCGCCGAGAAATCCAAGCACATGGCTGAGCCGGTCGAGGTTGAACACCGGACCGAAATAGCGTTCGAGCAGGCCGGCGATGATCACGGCTTCGCCGGCGTTGCAGAGGGCGAAAATGAGCGCGCTCCAGATCGACCGGTCGCCCAAGAGATTGGCGATGATGGTGGCGGCCATCGCGCCGGCGACGACCGGCCAACGGGCGCGCGGCCCGAGCGCGATCAATGTGCCGGCTGATACGCCCGCCGCCGGCCAGAACACGGCGACGCCGTCGGGCTTGGTGAGGAGCGCCAGGCTCAATCGCGCCGCCACGAAATAGGTCAAGCCGATCGAAACGGCGAGTGCGGCCCCGCCCGCGACCGTCAAAAGCCGCGGCGATTTAGCGAAGCGAGACGAAAGCAGTGAGACCTGCCTTTGCAAATCTTCCCACATGGAGGCCGCCCAACGCACGAATACTCGCATGCTGGATGGCGGGACGCGAGTTGGAACAAGCCCGCGGCGACCGGCCTGTGCTGTTAATCACTATGGCGAGCGACCTTTGCCGAGCCGGTCAATCGGCCCTTACAGGGTTTTCTGTTTGGCGCCGCATTCCTTGCAGGTGTATGGCACGCGAACCTGGCCCGGCGCCGCCGACACCCGATTCGGCGCTCCGCACTTGCCACATTTGGTCTCGATGCGCGTCTTGCCCTGCTTGATGGTGACGGCGTTGCGTTCCAAGGCCTCCTTCACCAGACGCTCGGTCTCCTCGCGCATCTTCTCTTTCGACATTGCCCCGCCTTCCCTGCCTTGGCGCCGCCGCAGGTCTTATAGACGCTTAACGCAGCTTTGCCAGCGCGGCACGCACGACAGCAGCGAAAAAACGGCGGGGCTTTCGCCCCGCCGCCTTTGCTGGCCTGTTTTTCAGAAGGTGGTCGCTAAGCCTGCGTCGAACCGGCCTATGGGAACAGCTTGAGCACCGACTGATTCGCCTGGTTGGCGATCGACAATGCCGAGACTTCCAGCTGCTGCTGGGTCTGCAGGGTGAGCAGGTTGGCGCTTTCCTGATTCTGGTCGGCCAGCACCAGGTTGCTGGCGCCGGTCTGCAGCGTGTTGATCAAGTTCTGCTCGAACGACTGACGGGTCTGGATCGTCGAAGAGTTGGTGCCGAAGGTTTCGGTCTGGGCGCGCACGGTGCTGATCGCAGTACTAATCGCCGTTTCCGTCGTCGCGATGGTGGCGCTGCTCTGGAAGCCGCCGCCGGGAACGACAGTCAGGCCAAGGCCCGCAGCGTTGAAGGTGACGCCGTCAATGTTCAGCGAGCTGGTCCCTTGCTCGTTGAACAGAACTTGCAGATTGTTGCCGTTGAGCAGATTGACACCATTATACGACGAGTCCTGGGCGAGCTGAGTGATCTGCGTCAGCAACGCATTATAGTTGCCTTCCAGCGTCGCGCGCGTGGTGCTGGTGCCGTTGACCGCGGTGCTGGCGACACCAAACACCGTCTGGTCCGTACCGGAGACAGTGAAGTTGCTGCTCGGGTTGTTGGAGGTGAGGATCAAATGGCCGCTGCCGTCGTCGCTGGCGGTCACCGCGCCGGTGCTGCCGAGGCCCGCGGTGCTGTTGATGTTGCTTTCGATGGTGCTGAGGGCGGCGCTTGCCGCGATCGAAACAGTATAGGTCGTGCCGCCCGCGGCGATCAGGAGGGTGCCGGCCGCAGCCGAGTTGGCGGTGAGGTCGACGGTGCCGGTCGTGGCTCCGGCGGTATCGTTCTGCGCCGCCTGCGCCTGTTGCGCTGTCGACAGCGCCTGTTCGAGCAGGCTGGTCAAGCCGGTGAGGCCGTCGTTGGCAGCGTTGAGCGTTTGCTGGCCCTGCCCGATCTGGTCCAGCAGGGCGGACAGATCGTTGGCGCGGTTGTCCAGCGACTGCGACGTGAAATAGCTGGTCGGATTGTCGAAGGCGGTGTTGACCTTCTTGCCGGTGGCAAGGTGTTCTTGCGTGGTCGTCAGGTTGGCAGCGGTGTTCTGCAGCGAAAGCAGGTTCTGACGGATACCTGCGGACAAGGTGATGTTGGAGGACATGGCACCAGTACCTTCTCGATCAATGGCCAGCCCACGTGCTATACGTGGCGTAGTGTGCGTTAACCTACTTCGTTATCCTTAACGAGCCGTAAATGCGGATTGGTGGTTCGCGTCCCAAAGGGCTCAGCCGGGCGAAAAAAGGCCGCGAATAGCGAATCGGGAGCGGCGACTGCACCCGCTGCTATTTCGCTATTTCGCTATTTCGCTAATCGCGAGGTCACCGGCCTCGGCCAGCGGGGCGATCTCAATCCATTGCGGTTCGGCGGCCAACGCCAGGATCCGATATGACAAATTCTGCTGGTCGGCTGCGGCGATCAGGTGCGCCAGCGCCGCGGGTGATTTTTGAAAATCAACCTGCCAGACATTCTCGGCAATTCTTTCAATGGCGGCGCGTTCAATCTTCGGAGCGACCACTGTCAAATAACGAACCCATTTTTGCCGGTCGGGGTCGGGCGGCATGTCGACGGCAAAAATTGCGCTGTGCATTCACGAGGTCTCCTTTTCAGCTTTTTCCCGCCGCCTCGGCAAATCCCCAATTTGCTCGAGATCGGCCTTTCGTCACGCCAATCGACACTCATGCCGGCGCCAATTGCGGCGCCCTGCCCTTGTCTACGCCATGGGCAAGCAGCGCGATCGCCAGCGCCGCGACCAGAAAGGCAACTGCGATCGCCACCAAGGCCTCGAGGACGAGGTCGAAACCGCCGCGCGCGTACATCAGCGCGATCATCGACGCCGATATTCCGGACACCATGAAGGTGAGCGCGTAACGCACCGCATAGACCCGCCCGCGCCAAGCGTCGGCGGTGTAGCGCGCGATGACCAGATCGTTGACCGTGATCTGGCTCAAGGTCGCGCCGACCGTAAAGGCAAGCGCGACAAAGAGCGCGGTGCCGGTAGCACAGGTGACCCAAACAATGCCGGCGAGCTGCATCGCCGCGACCAGCGCGAACAAAACGTGCGGCCGCATCTGCTCGGCCATGCGGCCGACGGCGAGCTGCGCCAACGCACCGAACAGGATGACCGCGGTGGTGAGCCCGCCGACCATGGCGAGCGAAAGGCCGGAGCGCTCGTCGATGATCTTCGGCAACGCCAGGATGATGGTATTGACTACGAGACCACCGGTCAGGGCGACCGCGACGAACAGCGCGAAAATCGCCACCGCCAGCGGGCGCGGCATGGCGACCTCGGGAGACGCGGCGCGCGCGACCGCCCGGCGGGCGTCGTTGCCGACAAACCGGATATAGGCCAAGCCGCCGGCGATACAGACGATGCCGGGCAGGAGAAAAGCGCCGCGCCAGGATAACGTCGCGGTCAGCGCCGCGGTGATGCCGGCGGCGAACGCGACGCCGAGATTGCCGCACACCGCATTGAAAGCCAGCGTGCGGCCGCGCTGCGTCGCGTTTTCCAGAAGTAACGCGGTGCCGACCGGGTGATAGATCGCACCGAATACGCCAAGTGCGAACAGCGCCGCCGCGAGCACCGTCAGCGACGGCGAAAAAGCCGCAGCCACGAGCGACAGCCCGCTGCCGAGATAGAAAGCGATCATCATATTGCGGCGGCTCCAGTGGTCGGCGAGCCAGCCGGCCGGCAGCGAAAACAGCCCGAATGCGGTGAAAGAAGCGGTGCCGAGCGCAATCAGCTCGGAATAGGACCGACCGTAGACGGTCGCAAGCTCGATGACGACGGTCGGATAGATCAGGATGACGAAGTGATCGAGCGCGTGAGCGCCGTTGAGGAAGCCAATTGCGCGCTGCCGGTGCTGCCGGGCGATCGAGCAATCGGCGCCGTCTCCGGCGCTCGCCGCTACGCCGTGGTCAGTGCTCGAACTCGTCATAGGGCCCCGGCGGCTCCGAGGGGTTGCCCCATCCGAGCTCCTCGAACAACGCGTCACAGGCGTCGAGGGCCGCGGCCAGGCGCGGCGCCCTCGACAAATCCTGAGGCGTCAGCAACCGGCGAAGATCGGCGGCGTCCGCCGCCAATCGCAGCATTTTGAGTTCGATATCGATGGTCGGGGACACGCCATTTTTCGCGATCACGCGGTTCTTAGCCATGGTCTCGCGCCATGGCGACGGCGACATAGTGTGCATCACGCTCTCCTCTGTACATTTGCACTACTTGACAAAGCCACACTCACGCGACTGCCGGAATGAGCTCCGGAAGACGATAGGAGGGGCGCGCCGTGCCCTTCCAAATCAACACCGATCCTGGGACGGTTTCCTTGAGGCACATGCCGATCCAAATCGTTTCGGAGACGTACTTCTCGATCGCCACGCACGGGACGCCGTTGATGTCGTGCGGCGGACCGAGCAAGCGCAGCGTCCATCCGAGTTTCTCGTTGCGGGCGACGCGCCAAGGCTCGCAGATCGAGAGAATGCTGTTCAAACCCTGCGCCAACCCGAACTCGACGCAGCCCGCCATCAAATACGATTCGACGCTCGGACGCGGACCGCCGCGTCTTGCCTTGGCGACCCACAGCCGGGTCTTGTCGTAGACGTCGGGCGAGCGGATCAGCGGCCCGGACGACAGGTAGGGAAATACTTCGCTCAGCAGCGTCGGCCCGGTCGTCGGATTGAGCCGGATGCCGCCAACGACCTGCCGGCCGTCGATGGCCAGCAAATGCACCGCGTCTTCGGTATCAAACTGGTCGGTCTCCCGGCCATCCGACCTTTCAAGCTCGGTCCATCCCCGTTCGCGAACGCAAACCTCGTAGCGGCCGCGGAAACATTGCTCCATTTCATCGTGGTACAGATGCAAATTGTCGTGCCGGACGACGTGCACACCCAACATCCCTCGCTCCCTCGCATCGACGCGGTGGAAGCGATTTGGCCGGCTTTATTAATGTGGATATTGGCGGAAACGACAATTTACAAAGCGCGCAGCTCATATACAGCGGCGCTGTCCCGAATCGGGAAAGCGGGTCGTCCTACAACTGATGCGTGGAGAAGACGCTAAGCCGAACGGCCTCGACGGCGAGGGCCGTGCGGTTATTTACGCCAAGCTTGCGGGCGGCGTTGGTGACGTGGGCCCGCGCGGTGCGCTCGCTGATGTTGAGGATGGTGCCGATATCCCAGTTGGATTTGCCGGCCGAAACCCACTTCACCACTTCCCACTCGCGATTTGTCAGCAGCTTGCCGTTGTCCAGAAGCGGCTCGACCAGCGCACAAAAACGGTTGTACGCAGCGAGCGCCATGACGTGTACGGCTTTGCGCACGCCACGGCCGAGGTCGGGTTTCTCACCCGAGATATTGATGGCTGCCGCCAAGCCGCCGTGATGATAGATCGGCACGCAAAGCCCTTGGTTCATGCGAAAATCGGTAGCGCGCTCCATGACTTGCTTGGCGCGCAGCTCCCGCCAGGGATCGTATTGCGCTTCGCTCCACAGGAACGGCTTGGTCGAGCGCGACAGCTTGCGACGAACCGGATCGTCCTCCGTCATCTGTTCGCTCTCGTACACCGCCGCCCATTCGGGATGCCACGAGCGCGCGATCACGCGACGTGAAAAATCATGCTCGCGATCATTCACGGCGGTCATCAGGAACGAATGGAATCCGATCTGCCCGATTTCGTCGCGGAATAATCTCAAGACACCGTCGCAGGTGCTCGCCGCATCCAGCGCCGCGATAAAATCGAGCGCCTGGATCGCCCAATATTGATCAGTGCTCTCGCATTGTCGCATCTGCAGCTCCCCAGCAGACGCACCAACTCACGATCTTACTTTTAGTAGCGTCGTTCAAGCAGCAAAGAGCTACAAGCCTCTGTCAGCATCACCTGTGCCAAAAAACACACACCCTTAAGTTGCTCGTAGGCGTAGATTCAGTCCAAGCGCGAACTAAACGACCCCAAAGTGCAAATTTCTGCGACCGTGATGAATTGGTTCGACCGCCGCGGCGCCGCGGCGACGTCCGAGAAACAGCCGGCGCAAAATCCTCAGTCGAGGGTCCGGCGGAAGCGAGTGACGGCGATGACCATCGCCAGCGCCATCAATCCGGCGAGTGCCAGCGTGTCGTATTGCAGCTGCGACAGCGTCGAGCCCTTGAGCATGATGGCGCGCACGATGCGCATGAAGTGCGTCAGTGGCAGATATTCGCCGACCACCTGCGCCCAGCGCGGCATGCCCAAGTATGGAAAAATGAAGCCGGACAACATCATGTTGGGCAGGAAGAACATCATCGACATCTGAATCGCCTGCAGCTGGTTCTGCGCCAGCGTGGAGAAGGTGTAGCCGAACGCCAGGTTGGTGGCGATGAACAGCGTGGTGAGCGCAGCAAGAAGCGTGAGGCTGCCGACGATCGGCACGCCGAACATCAATACGCCGGCGGCCAGGATCAGCGCCGCCTGGACGAAGCCGACCAGCACATAGGGCACGATCTTGCCGAGCATGATCTCAAGCGGCGTGATCGGCATCGCCAGCAGGCTTTCCATAGTGCCGCGCTCGGTCTCGCGCGTCACCGACAGCGAGGTGAAAATCAGCATCGTCAAGGTGAGGATGGTGCCAAGAAGCCCGGGCACGATATTCAGCGGCGTCGAGGCCGCGGGATTGTAGCGCTCGTGCGCACGGATCTCGAACATCGGCTGGCCGGCGTCAGGCAGGCCGCGATCCTTGGCCAAAGCGGTGTTGACGATCTCCGACAGCGCGGCAATCGCCGGCCCGGTCGCCACCGGATCGGTGGCGTCGGCGGCGACCAGTAAGGCCGGATCGTCGCCGCGCCGCAGCGCCCGCTCGAAATTGGCGGGAATTTCCACGGCGAACAGCACGCTGCCGGATTCCAGGACCTGGTCGAGCTCGGCCTCGTCGCGCAATTGCCGCGTCACCTTGAAGTATTTTGTGTTCTGCAGCGCGGCCAGAATGGAGCGGCCGACGTCGCTCGATTCCTGCAGCAGCACCGCGGTGGGCAGATCGCGCGGCGTGGTGTTGATGGCGTAGCCGAACATCACGAGCTGCAACAGCGGGATCGAGATCATGGTCGCCAGCGTGACACGGTCGCGGCGCAGCTGCAGGAATTCCTTGCGCAGCATGGCGCCAACGCGGCGCCAGAAGCCGCCAAAGCGAATGGCCGCCGGCGCGCTCATTGGAAGTTGTCCTTGGCCTGGCTCATCAGATTGATGAACACGTCCTCGAGCGACGGCGAGGCGCGCTGCCAGACGAGGCCTTGAAAAGGTCCTTGCCGGTCGCGATAAGGCGCGATCGCTGCTTCCAGCGCCGGCGCGTCGCGGCCCGACACATGCAGGCTGTTGCCGAACGGCGCCACCATCGCGATCCCGGCACGGCCGGTCAGTTCGCCGGCGAGCTGCGACAGATTTTCACCATTGCTGGCGCTGACGGTGAAGGTGGCGAGATGCGAATTCGCGATCACCTCCTCCACCGTGCCGCGGGTGAGCACTTCGCCAAAGGCGATATAAGCGATCTCGTGGCAGCGCTCGGCTTCGTCCATGTAATGGGTGGAGACGAGGACAGTGAGCCCGCCGGCCGCCAGTTGGTGAATCTCGCTCCAGAAATCGCGCCGCGCTTTCGGATCGACACCCGCGGTCGGCTCGTCCAGCAGCAACAGGCTCGGGTTGGGCAGCGTGCAGGCGCCGAGCGCCAACCGCTGTTTCCAGCCCCCGGACAGCTTGCCCGCGACCTGCTCCTCGCGACCTTGCAGACCGAGCCGCGCGACCATCGCCTTGGCTGCCGCAGCCGGCCGCGCCAAGCCGTAGATGCGGGCGACGAATTCGAGATTCTCGCGGACCGACAGGTCGTCGTACAGGCTGAAGCGTTGCGTCATGTAGCCGACGCGGGTCTTGATCTTGGCTGCTTCGGTGCGGATGTCGTAACCGAGACACGTGCCGCTGCCCTGATCCGGCGTCAATAGTCCGCACAGCATGCGGATGGTGGTGGTCTTGCCGGAGCCGTTGGGGCCGAGGAAACCGAAGATGGTGCCGCGTTTGACCTGCATGGAGAGATCGCGCACCACTTGGCGGCCGCCGAATGATTTGGTCAGACCGTGTACGTCGATGACGATTTCCGGCGTCGCGGCGGCGGCGACATTGGCAGCATCGGCCGGCGCGGCGTTCATCGCGGCGCCTCCGGTTTTTCCGCCATCTTCGGCGCCGCCACGGCCGCCCGCTGCGGCATGAGCGTCACGTCGACCGGCTGGCCGACCCGAAACTCGGCCGGCTTGTCGGGCAGCGCCTCGATGAGAAAGACAAGCTTGGCGCGCTCCTCGAGGCTATAGATCACCGGCGGCGTGAATTCCGATTGCTTGGCAATGAAGCTCACGCGTGCCGTAAGCCCGCTGGCGCAGCCGTCGCAGCTGACTCTGATCTCGTCGCTATAGGCGATGGCGGGAAGCACCGTCTCCGGCAGATAGAAGCGTATCTTGATGTTGCCCGGCGGCAGCAATGACAGCACCGGCCGCCCCGCCGGCACCATTTCGCCGGGCCGGAAATAGATTTGCTGGACGGTGCCGTCGACGGCGCTGAACACGGTCCGCCGCGTCAGGCGGGTCTGCACCGAGTTGAGCCGCGCCTGCGCGTCGCGCAGCACCATCTCGGCGGCATCGAAATCCTTTATCGTGCCGGCGCCGGTCTTCATCAGCATCGAAGCGCGATCGAAGGTCTGCTGCGCGTTCTTCACCGACGCTTTGACCTGGGCCAGGTCGGCGAGCTGAAGGTCGTTGTCGACGGTGTACAGAAGATCGCCGGCTTTGACCGTGTCGCCCTCGCGCACCGTCAGCGTCTGCACGCGCCCGACTTCGTCGGGGGCAACGAAGATGAGATTGGCTTCGACCCAGCCTTGATAAGCGTTGTCATGTGGCTTGCTGCAGGCGGCCAGCGCCAGCGCGCAAATCAGCACCATCCCCGCCTGCGCGCGCATGGTCATGCCGGCCTCCCATCGCGGGGAAACAGCCGATCGAAATAGGCGCGCAACATCGCCGGCGCATCGAGCGGTTCGAACCGATCGAACAGGCCCTGCCAGACGACGGCGACGACCGTGGCGGCGCCGAGCAATTGCGGAAAGCGGATCAGCGTTTCGTCGGCAATTTCGCCGCGCTCAAGCGCGCGGACGAGTCTGGCGCGGACCGCCCCGAGAATGCGGCTCAGCACCTCGCGATAGTAGAATTCCGCCAGCGCCGGAAAGCGCGGGCCTTCGCTCATGATCAGCCGCATGATCAGCGCGCGGCGGGTGCCAAAAACCTGGTGGCTGAAAATCTCGATCGCCTGATCAATCAGCGCGCGCAGCGGCAGATCGCTCTTCAGCGCGGCCTCGAATGTGCCGATCACCGGATAGAGCTGGAAGCGGACCAGTTCCTCGAACAGCGCCTCCTTGTCGGCGAAGTAGAGATAGATCGTGCCCTTGCCGACGCCGGCGCGCGCCGCCACGTCGTCGAGCCGCGCGGCGGCAAAGCCGCGGGCGTAAAACTCGTCGAGCGCGGCCTCGAGGATCGCGTCGCGCCGGGCGGCCGCGTTCCGCGCCCTCCCGCTTTGGCGCGGCGCCGCAAGAGCGCCGCTCCGTTCCGCTTCCGCTTCCGCGGCCTTAACGCGCATTTTCTTTGGGATATTGGCCATGAGTCATATATGACTGACCAGTCAGTCATAATCAAGGGAGATTATTCGGTTGCGACACTTTCGCAAAACGAGCGCAAAATCATTGACATAAAACAAGCCGCAGGTCGGAGAAGAGCCAACCGGCGATCAACCGCAGGGCCTGGGTCCGCTGGCCGTGAGGGTTTGACCGAACGGCGGGGACGTTCAGGTCCGATGCTTCGGACGGCTCTTCACGTGATCGATGAAGGCGCGCAGCTTCGGCATCACTTGGTGGTGTCCGGGATGATAGAGGAAGACGCCCGGCGTCATCGGCGCGAACGGCTCCAGCACGTGCACCAGTCTTCCGGCCGCCACATGTTCGGCGGCGATCGGCTCGGGCACTTGCGTGAGGCCCATCCCTTCCAGCGCTGCGCCCAACAGGGTTGGAAAGTCGTTGGCGAGCAGCGGTCCCGAAACCGCTACCTCGATGGCGCCGCCGTTGTCGTTGAGCGGCCACAGCGCCAGTCCGCCGCCGGATCGTCGAAGGCGCAGGCATGCGTGGTGGCGCAAATCTTCCGGCCGCTCGAGCTTGCCGCTGCGGGCGAGGTAGGCCGGGCTGCCGACGATGGCGAAGCGAAACGGCGGTGTCAGCCGCACCGCGACCATGTCGGCGGCAATGAACTGGCCTAGCCGGATGCCGGCGTCGAAGCCCTCGGCCGCGAGGTCGACCAATTCCGCGCTCGCGGCGATCTCGACTTCGACCTCGGGATAGGCCTGGCAGAAGGACGCGACCAAAGGCTGCAGCAATATCGGCACCACCGCGCGCGGCACTGAGAGGCGGAGAAGTCCTGACGGCCGCCGTCCCAATTCACGCGCGACCTCGCTCGCTGCAACAAGCTCCTCGAAGGCCGGCTCGGCACGCGACAGAAATCTCTCGCCGGCCTCCGTCAGGCCGACGCTGCGCGTCGTGCGGGTGAAAAGCGCCGCGCCGACGCGAGCCTCGAGCGTGCGCACGGCCTGGCTGATCGCCGACGGCGTCACGCCGAGTTCGGCGGCCGCCCGGCGAAAGCTCCGGTGTTGGGCGACGCTGAGGAACGCCTCCACACCATCGAGCGCGCCGCGCCGGACTGTGAAGTTTTGCTTCATGCCCCATCGACGTTATCGCGAATAGTTGCTGGCGAGAAGCGGCCGTATCTGAGTGCAAAGCAACTAGGGCGTTCGGGAGCCGCAAAGCGCTCACCGAAGAGGAGATAAGAAAATGTCCCCGGCAACCATCTTCCTGATCCATCTCGTTCTGGGTTACGTCCCGTGGCTGCTTTGCGTCGGCGCGTACGTTTGGCCCTGGCTCAAGACAATGGACCAGGTCGAAGCGCACCGCGCGATCGCCACCCTGCACAGCTTCCGCTTCTTCGGGCTCGTCTTCATCGTTCCCGGCGTCGTCAGCCCCAACCTGCCGGCCAGCTTCGCCACGTTCGCCGCCTACGGCGACTTCGCAACCGGCGTGCTGGCCATGCTGGCGCTTCTGACCGTCCGGATACGTCCGCTGTTTTGGCTGCTTGTCGTCGCCTTCAATGTCGTGGGGGCAGTCGACATCATCGTCGATTATTACCACGGCAATCAGGTCGGCCTTGCAGCGCAGGCGGGGGAACTAGGCGCCGCGTACGCGATCCCGATCATCTACGTGCCGCTGTTGATGATCACGCACGTCATCGCGTTCTATTTGCTGGCGCGTCGCGCGCCCGCGGCGGCGCGGGCCGTCGCTTAGAGCATGATCCGGAAAAGTGGAAGCCGGTTTTTCGAAAAGATCATGCTCCACCAAAAAGTTAGAGCGCCAATCGTTTCAATCTGAAACGATTGCGCTCTAACCCTTTTCATCGCAGGCGAAGGCGCGCACCACGCAATCCTTGCCGCCGAATTCGTAGCAGCGACGGAGCGAAGCATTTTCCGCCTTGCCGAGATGCGACGAGATCGCCCAGCCAAACGAGCCGCACGGCTGTTTGGCGTCGACCGCCATGGCGGCGCAGCCGCGCCGGATCTCGCCCACGATCTTGCAGCCGTGACCTGAGCATTTCTTAATCGCCGCGACACGGGCGTCGGCGACTTTGTGATAATCGTAGCCATAGCCATAGGAACCGCAGGCGCCAACCGCAAACGCGCCGGCGGCATGCGCGGCGCCGATCGCCGCAATCACGAAACACGCCGCAGCGATGGCGCGCGCGAACGTCCGCATAAGTCCGATCATGAAAGCCCCTTCCCCAAGGGAATGTGCGAACGCTAGCGAGGAAGGGTTGCTAGTTGGTGAATCGCGGCGGGGGTCACCGAGATTTCGGCGCGAAGATTTCGGGGCGAGGGTTCCGACGCGACGATTCAGCCGACGATCGGCGCCGCCAGAGCTTCCGTGGTGCCGCCGGCGTTGAGCCGATCGAGCGTGGCTTTAAGCCCGATCGTATCCGGGCAGATGACGAGCCGCGTTGCCCGCCCCCAGCGCAGCTGGACGACATGGAAGCCGTGATTGGTGGTGCGCACATTGTCGGTGCCGGAATTGGTTTCGTCCCACTCGACCACCACGATGGTATTCCAGGGCCCGCCGCTGACCGCGATGCTGCGCAAATCGAAGCGGATGTCGGGCAGCAGCCGATAGAGCCGTTCATACCAGCGCCGGGTCGCCGGCAGTGTCTGCCGCGATCCGCCGAGCGCGTGGTCGCCGAGGAACGCATGCTCGAAGCGTGGCGCAAACGCCCGTAGCACCGGTTCGGCATCGCCTTTGTTAACGGCGTCGAACAGCGCCCGAATACGGCGGCGGACGATGGCGTGGTACATCATGAACCTCGTGAAGCTTCTCAAAGTTCAATGATTGAACCTTAGTCGATTGAGTTCAATGATGCAACTGAGTAGAGTGAGCGGATGAAAAGAACCAGCTTTGCCCGGATGCATTGTTCGCTGGCGCGCGGTCTCGATCTGATCGGCGACTGGTGGTCGCCGTTGATCGTCCGCGACCTCTATCTCAACGTTGTGCGGTTCGACGATTTGGTCGAGGATCTCGGCATTTCGCGCAATCTTTTGACCCGGCGTCTCAACGCGCTGGCGAACAACGGCATCGTCGAGCGGCACGCTTATCAGCGCCGGCCGCGCCGTTACGAATATCGGCTCACCGAGGCCGGGCGCGATCTCGTGCCGGCGATTCTAGCGCTCACCGCCTGGGGCGATCGCTGGGCACGGCCGAAGGAAGGCAGCCCGATGCTGTTCGTCCACAAGAGCTGCGGCCATCACTTTAAGCCGCAGGTCACCTGCTCGGCGTGCGGTGAAGTGATTACCGCCGACACGGTGAAGACCGTCGGCGGGCCAGGCGGCGCGATGAAGGCGGGAACGAAGGTGCTCGCACGCCGGCTCGGAGCGAGAAAGTAACACCGAACGGAACTGCGCTGGCTTGATAAGCGGATCGCCGGGACGGGCCCGGCGATGAGAGGCGAAGATCCGAACGCCCTATGTCCCCTCCAGCTCGGCCCGCACCGCCTCGAGCGCCTCCGGCGTATCGACGTCGGTCAGCGCCGCGGTGCCGGTCAGCGGCACTTCGATCACCGCCTCGCTGTAGCGGCCAATGAGGTGGCGCGCGCCGATGTCGCCTTCGACAGCCATCAGCTCGGGGAAGAAGCGGCGCGACCACACCACCGGATTGCCGCGCTGACCGGCGATGGTCGGCACGGCGATCAGCGTACCCTTGTCCGGCGCAAGTGCGCCGGTAAGTTTGTCGATCATCGCCGCGTCGACTTGCGGCATGTCGCTCAAGCAGACAATGACGCCGTCCGACTGCGCCGGCAGCGCGCCGATGCCGGCCTTGAGCGAGGTGCCCAGCCCGTCGGCGAAAGCCGGATTATGCACGAACTCGACCGGCAGGCCGGCGAGCGCCGCCTCGACGCGCTCGCGCTGATGGCCGGTGACGACGATCACCGGCCGCGCGCGGGACGCCAACGCCTGCTCGGTGACGATGCGGACCAGCGGCCGGCCGCCGATCTCGGCCAAGAGCTTGTTCGGTCCGCCCATGCGGCTTGAGCGACCGGCGGCGAGCACCAGAGCGGCGACGTTGCGGGCCGGATGCAGCGGCTCGTCGCGCGGCTGCGGCCGCGTCACGATCTCCATCAGCAAACCGCCGACGCCCATGCCGGTGATGTCCTCGCGCGGCACCGGCAAGCCGGCGAGGAGCCGCATCAGCACCCAATCGAAGCCGTTCTCCTTGGGGCTGCGCGCACAACCGGGCGCGCCGAGCACCGGATGGCCGGCGGCATTGCCGATCAACAAGAGATTGCCGGGATCAACCGGCATGCCAAAATGCTCGATCTTGCCGCCGATCGTTTCCAGCGCGGCCGGAATGACATCGCGCCGGTCGGCGATCGCCGAAGCGCCAAATACAACGACAAGCTCGGCGCCCTGCTTGAGCACTTCGCCGAGCGCGCGCGCCAGCGCGGCTTGCTCGTGCGGCACGCGCCGCTCGGCGATGATGGTGGCATTGGCAGGCGCGAGCCGCTCGTTGGTGATTTTGAGCGTCTTGTCGATCACCTTGGACGCCAGGCCGGGCAACAGCGTCGAGACGACGCCGACCTTGCGGATGCGATACGGCGCGACGCGCACGACCGGCGCCCGTGCCGCGGCCAGCGCCTTGTCGCGGGCGGCTGCGGGCACCGCGAACGGAATGATCTTCACCGTCGCGATCATCTCGCCGGCGACCACGGGCTTATAGGCCGACAGCGTCGCCACCGTGATCGCTTCGTCGACGCGATTGAGGCGATCGATCGCCTCTTTGTCGACCACCAGCACGCCGGCATTTTGCGCGAACAGATTAGCGCGGCCGGTGAAGGCGCGATCGACATGCACGGCTTCGCCGGCGATCGCATCGGCGATCCCGGCGGCGGCGACATCTTCGGAGACGTCGTCGGGTTCGAGCCGCGCCACGACGATGTCTTTGATGCCGGCGGCCTCGAGCGCGGCGGCCTCGACCGGACCGATCAGGGTGCCTTTCTTCAGCACCATCGCACCCTGGCGAATGGTATGCACCGCCGTGCCGCCGATGGCCTCCGTGGGCGCGACCGCTCCGAATTTCATGACACCGCCTTGACCAAGGGACGGTCTTGCGCCGGCTCTTCACGCAGCCGCTCGGTGATCTGCGCCATAATCGCGACCGCGATCTCCGCCGGCGACACCGCGCCGATATCGAGGCCGATCGGCGCGTGGATGCGCGCCAAGTCGGTGTCGCTTATGGCTTGCTGCTTGAGGCGCTCGAGGCGCTTGGCATGGGTCTTCCGCGAGCCGAGCGCGCCGATATAAAAGCAGTCGCGCGCCAGCGCGTGCAGCAGCGCCGGATCGTCGACTTTCGGATCGTGGGTGAGCGCGACAAAGGCGGTGTAGTGGTCGACATTGAGCGGCGGCAGCGCTTTGTCCGGCCACTCGGCGATCACTCTCACGTCGGGAAAGCGCTCCGGCGTGGCGAAGGCGGTGCGCGGATCGACAATGGTCACGTCATAGCCGAGGAGCTTGGCGATCGGCGCCAGCGCCTGGCTGATATGCACGGCGCCGATCGCAACAAGCTGCGCGGCCGGCACATAGACGGTGAGGAAAACCCGGCCTTCGGCAGTGTCTTCCATGCCGCTTTTGCCGCTGCGCAAATGTTCGGCAAGCACCGCGCCGAGCGGGTCTTTGGCGACATCGGCGGCCTTCACCAGCCGCTGCCCGCCGCTCTCGACGTGGGTGACCACGATCGCGGCACGGCGCCCGGCGCGTTCGGTATTCAGCGCGGTGAGGAGGGAAAGTTTCATGGCCAGACTTTCTACAGCGTCTATTCCGTCATCCTGAGGTGCGAGCAAAGCGAGCCTCGAAGGGCGCCGGCCTTGGCCGCGCATCCTTCGAGGACCGCCATAGCGCGTCGAAGACGCGCGTAAACGCGCTGATGGCGGCCACCGCAGGATGACGGTAAACTAATCCACCTTCTCCACCAGCACGCGGATCTTGCCGCCGCAAGACAGCCCGACTTTCCAGGCGGTCTCGTCGGCGACGCCGAATTCCAGCATTTTCGGCTTGCCGCTGTCGATCACGTCGAGAGCCTCGGTGACCACGGCGCCTTCGACACAGCCGCCGGATACCGAGCCCAGGAAATTGCCTTCCTGGTCGATGACGAGATTGGCGCCGACCGGACGCGGCGCCGAGCCCCAGGTCTCGACCACGGTCGCCAAAGCCACCGCCCGGCCTTCTTTGCGCCAGTCCTCGGCGGCTTTGAGGATGTCGCTATCGGTTGAGAGCATGTGGGCCTCCTTAAGGCGATCGGCGAATGGGAACAAAGCTGCTTTCCTATTCGCCATCCGCCATTTCGCTACTCGCCATACCAACGCGCTATATTGCACCGAATATAAGCGATCAGGCGACCTTTTGCATCCAGGCCTTCGGGTCCCCTGCCCGGCCGTGGCCCGACTGCAGCGAGGCGACCAGTTCGGCGATCGAGTCGAGATTGTGGATCGGACGGAATTCGTCGACATGCGGCAGCATGGTCTTGATGCCGCGGGCGCGCGCCTCGAAGCCGTCGAAACGAAGAAGCGGATTGAGCCAGACCAGCCGCCGGCAAGAGCGATGCAGCCGGTCGATGTCGAAGGCGAGCGTGTCGTCGGCGTCGCGATCGAGCCCGTCGGTGATCAGGAGCACGATGGCGCCCTGACCGAGCACGCGGCGTCCCCACAATTTGTTGAAGGCGTGCAGCGACGACGCGATGCGTGTGCCGCCTGACCAGTCGGGCACGCTGGCCGAACACGCCGCCAGCGCGTCGTCCGGATCGCGTTCGCGCAGTGCGCGGGTGACATTCGAAAGCCGGGTGCCGAACAGAAACGTGTGTACGCGTTTGCGCGCGTCGGTCAGCGCATGCAGGAAGTGCAGAAACACACGGCTGTACTGGCTCATCGAGCCCGAGATATCGAGGAGCGCCACGATCGGCGGCAGCTTGGTCTTCGGACCGAGGAAGCGCAGGTCGATAAAATCGCCGCCGCCCTTAAGGCTTGCGCGCAGCGTGCGGCGCATGTCGAGCAGATGACCGTGCGGATGCGGCTTCAGCCGCCGCGTGCGCACTTCGGCGAGCGGCAGCACCAGGCGCTTCATCGCCTCCTTGGCGGCGGCGATCTCGGCCGCGGTCATCTGCGCAAAATCCTTTTTCTGCAGCACCTCGCGGTCGGACACCGTCATGCGGGTGTCGAGCTCGATCTCCTGCTCTTTCTTGAGCTTGTCCTCGACACCTGAGAACAACGCGTCATGCACGCGGGTGGCGCCGGCTGGCGGCGGGCGCGGCGGTGTGTTCGGCGCCTGCGGCAGCATCATCGCCATCAGCTGATCGACATAGCCGCGGCGGCGGAAAAAGATGCGGAAGGCCTGATCGAAGATGACCGAATGCTCGTGGCGCTTCACGAACACCGCGTGCAGCGTCCAGTAAAAATCCTCGCGGGTGCCGACGCCCGCCGCCTTCACCGCTTCGAGCGCGTCGAGCACCGCGCCGGGTCCGACCGGAATGCCGGCAGCGCGCAGCGCGCGAGCGAAATAGACGATGTTCTCGGCGAGCCGGCCGTCGGGCTTTGATTGAGCAGACACGGTGCTCATCATCACTCCGCCGCGCGCAGCTCCGACTTTACCTCGTCGAGCAGCTCCTTGACCTTCGAGCCTTCGAGCCGCGCGATGTCGTCCTGGTATTTCAACAGCACGCCGAGCGTGTCGGAAACGGTCGCCGGATCGAGCGCGACCACGTCAAGCTCGGTGAGCGCGCCGGCCCAGTCGAGCGTCTCGGCGACGCCCGGCGACTTGAACAATTCCTGCTGGCGCAGCGCCTGCACGAACGCCACCACCTGCTCGGAGAGCTTCTTGCCGATGCCCGGCACCTTGGCGCGCACGATCGAAAGCTCGCGCGCGGCGCTCGGGTAGCCGACCCAGTGATAGAGGCAGCGGCGCTTGAGTGCGTCATGGACTTCGCGGGTGCGATTCGAGGTGATGATCACGACCGGCGGGTGCTCCGCCTTCACCGTGCCCAGTTCCGGGATCGTCACCTGGAAATCGCTCAACACTTCGAGCAGAAACGCCTCGAACGCTTCGTCGGTGCGATCGATCTCGTCGATCAGCAGCACCGGCGTGCCGGCGGTGTCCGACTCGAGCGCCTGCAACAGCGGCCGCTTGATCAGAAAGCGCTCGGAGAACACGTCGCGCTCGATGCGATTGCGGTCGTGCTCGCCCTCGGCCTCGGCGGCCCGGATCGCGATCATTTGTGCCGCATAATTCCACTCATAGACCGCGGCAGCGACGTCGAGACCCTCATAACATTGCAAGCGGATCAGGCGGCGGCCGAGGGTGGCCGAGAGCACCTTGGCGATCTCAGTCTTGCCGACGCCGGCCTCGCCTTCGAGAAACAGCGGCCGGCCCATTTTCAGCGCCAGATAAAGCACCGTGCCGAGCGAACGGTCGGTCAGATATTCGGCTTCCGCGAGCAGCGCGACGGTGGCGTCGATGGAAACCGGCAGCGGCCGGGGGGAAGTCTTGTTCATGCGCTCAATCTAACCCGTCATTGCCGGGCTTGTCCCGGCAATCCACGTCTTCAGGCCGGCATCGCTGCATGTAAAGACGTCGATGCCCGGCACAAGGCCGGGCATGACGATTGGTAAACTTGCAGTCCGACGGCCTACTTCCCGATCGCCTCCGCAACCGCGCGGCGGGCGAGCACGGTGATCAGATGCGCCCGATATTCGGCGCTGCCGTGGATATCGCTGTTGAGGCCGGCGGCCGGCACCGACAGCCCCTCCAGCGATTTCGGCGAAAAGCGCTTCTTCAGCGCCTCCTCGAACGCGGTGACGCGGAACACGCCATTGGCACCGGCGCCTGTGACCGCGACCCTGTTCTCGCTGCCGCGCTTGGCGACGAACACGCCGACCAGCGCATAGCGCGACGCCTGATTGCGGAATTTCTGATAGGCCGCCTTCTTCGGCAGCGGAAAGCTCACCTTGGTGATGATCTCGGCCGGCTCCAGCGCGGTCGAGAACATACCGGTGAAGAAGTCATCGGCCTTGATTCGGCGCTTGTTGGTGATGATGGTGGCGCCGAGCCCGAGGCAGGCGGCCGGATAGTCTGCGGTCGGATCGTTGTTGGCGACCGATCCGCCGATCGTGCCCATGTGGCGCACCGCCGGATCGCCGATCATGCCGGCAAGCTTGGCCAATACCGGCGCGTGCTCCTGCACCACCGGCGAGGTGTGGACGTCGACATGGCGCGTCATCGCGCCGATGGTGATCGAGCGGCCGGCGAGCTCGATGCCGGCCAGGCCCTCGACGCGGGAGAGATCGATCAGATGCGGCGGCCCGGCGAGGCGAAGCTTCATGGTCGGCAACAGCGTGTGGCCGCCGGCCAGAAGCTTGGCCTCTTCATTCTTGGTCAAGAGATTGACCGCCTGCCGCAGCGTCTCCGGACGATGGAAAGTGAAGCTGTACATTGAAGCTCTCCGTGAAGCTCTTCGTTAAGCCGCGCGCGGCGCGGCATGGCGTACTTTCTGCAATGCGGCCCAAACCGTCGGCGGGGTTGCCGGCATGGCGACGGCCTCGGTGCCGATGGCGTCGGTGATGGCGTTGATGACGGCGGCCGGCGCCGCGATCGCGCCGGCCTCGCCGCAACCCTTGATGCCGAGCGGATTGGACGGGCACTTGGTCACCGTCGTGCCGACTTTCATCTTCGGGAAGTAATCGGCGCGCGGCATGGCGTAATCCATGAACGAGCCGGTGACGAGCTGGCCATCCTTGTCGTAGACCGCGGCCTCGCACAACGCCTGGCCGACGCCCTGGGCGATACCGCCATGGACCTGCCCCTCGACAATCATCGGATTGATGATGACGCCGAAATCGTCAACCGCCGTCCAATCGACGATCTCGGTGGTGCCGGTCTCCGGATCGACCTCGACCTCGCAGATGTGGACGCCGGATGGGAAGGTGAAGTTGGTCGGATCGTAGAAGGCGCTCTCTTTCAGCCCCGGCTCCAATTGCTGACCGGTGAATTTGTGGGCGATGTAGGCATTGAGCGTGATATCGCCCCACGCCGCCGATTTGTCGGTGCCGGCGACGGTGAATTTTCCGTCCTTGAACTCGATGTCGCCTTCGGCAGCTTCAAGAACGAAGGCCGCGACTTTCTTGGCCTTGGCTTCGATCTTGTCGAGCGCCTTGACGATCGCCGACATGCCGACCGGGCCGGAGCGCGAGCCGTAGGTGCCCATGCCGAACTGCACCTTGTCGGTGTCGCCGTGGACGATCGAAACGTTTTCGATCGGGATGCCAAGCCGCTCCGAGACAAGCTGGGCGAAGGTGGTTTCGTGACCCTGGCCGTGGGAGTGAGATCCGGTGAGAATTTCTACCGAACCCGTTGGATTGACACGAACTTCCGCGGACTCCCATAAGCCGACGCCGCCGCCAAGCGAGCCGACTGCCTGCGACGGCGCAATACCGCAGGCCTCGATATAGGCGGAGATGCCGATGCCGCGCAGCTTGCCGTGCCGCGCCGAATCGCGCTTGCGCTTGGCGAAGCCTTTATAGTCCGCAAGCTCCATCGCCTTCTTGAGCGAAGCGTTATAGTCGCCGGCGTCGTAGGCCATGATCACCGGCGTCTGGTGCGGGAAGGCCTTGACGAAATTCTTGCGGCGCAGCTCCGCCGGGTCTTGGCCGAGTTCGCGCGCACCGACCTCGATCAGCCGCTCGACGACGAAGCTCGCCTCCGGCCGTCCGGCGCCGCGATAGGCGTCGACCGGCACGGTGTTGGTGTAGACCGCATCGACCTCGCAATAGATTTGCGGGATCGCGTACTGGCCCGACAACAGCGTCGCGTACATGTAGGTCGGGATCGCCGACGAGAAGGTCGACATGTAGCCGCCGATATTGGCGATGGTCTTGGCGCGAAGCCCGAGGATTTTGCCTTCCGCATCGAACGCCATCTCGGCATGCGTAATGTGGTCGCGGCCGTGGGCGTCGGCGAGAAACGCCTCCGAGCGATCGGACGCCCATTTCACCGGCCGGTTGACGCGGCGCGCGGCCCACAAGGCCACGACCTCCTCGGGATAAATGAAAATCTTCGAGCCGAAGCCGCCGCCGACATCCGGGGCGATCACGCGCAGCTTATGTTCGGGTGCCATGCCGACGAACGCAGCGATCACAAGCCGCGCGACATGCGGATTCTGCGATGTATTCCAGAGCGTCAGTTGACTGCTTCCCGCGTCATACTCGGCGATCGCCGCACGCGGCTCCATCGGGTTCGGCACCAGGCGGTTGTTGACGATGTCGAGCTTGGTGATGTGCTTGGCCGACTTGAAAGCGGCTTCCGCGCCTTTGTGGTCACCGATGTGCCACTGATAAATGACGTTGTGTGGTGCGACTTCGTGGATCTGCGCGGCTTTTTGCGCCGTGGCGAGATCGGCAACCGAAGGCAGTACGCCGTAATCGACCTTGACCTTTTCCGCCGCGTCGCGCGCTTGCGCCAGCGTGTCCGCGATCACCACCGCGACCGGATCGCCGACATAGCAGACCTTGCCGTTCGCGAGCGCCGGATGCGGCGCCATCTTCATCGGCGAACCATCCTTGGAATGAATCATCCAGCCGCAGATCAGATTGCCGATCTTGTCGGCGGCGAGATCGGCACCGGTGAGGATCGCCAGCACGCCCGGCATCGTGGAGGCTGCTTTAGCATCGATCGATTTGATCGTGGCGTGGGCGTGCGGCGAGCGGATGAAGAACGCGTAACTCTGGCCGGGCCGGTTGATGTCGTCGGTGTAGTGGCCCTTACCGGTAATGAAGCGGTGATCTTCCTTGCGGCGCACGGCGGCGCCGATCCCGGTCGCGCTCATGGCGGTCTCCTCCGGTTTTTTGTTTCGTTACGAACAGCCTCCGTATCGCCGTCTATTCGGCGGCCTTGGCGGCGCCGTGGCCCTTCATGGCACGCGCGCCGGCGGCAATCGCCTTGACGATGTTGTGGTAGCCGGTGCAGCGGCAGAGATTGCCCTCCAGCTCCTCGCGGATGGTGTGGTCGTCGAGCTCATGCCCCTTACGGCGGACGATGTCGACCGCGGTCAAGATCATGCCGGGCGTGCAATAGCCGCATTGCAGGCCGTGGTTCTCGCGGAAGGCTTCCTGCATGGGATGCAGCGGCCCGTCCGCCGGTGCTAGCCCCTCGATGGTGAGCACATCAGCGCCTTCGAGCTGCAGCGCCAACACCGTGCAGGACTTCACCGCCTTACCGTTCACAAGAACCACACAGGCTCCGCATTGCGAGGTGTCGCAGCCGACATGGGTGCCGGTGAGGCGGAGATTTTCGCGCAGCAATTGCACCAGAAGCGTGCGCGGATCGACGTCAACAGTTGCGGGTTTGCCGTTCACAGTCAGGGAAACGGCTGCCATAAGCGCCTCCTCGGATTCCCCAAAAACGTTTGCTATTGCGGGCGGCTTGCGGCCGTTTTCCGCTTCCAAGGCCGAAACGCGACGATTTTCGCCCGATTCCGGATTTTGGAACTGGAATTACTCTGAACCGCGGCCTAGTCGTCGGTCAAGGAGTATCGCGCCGCCCTTTTTCGGCCTCGCCACGAAGCCGTGGGCAAAAATTGGGCAATACCGGCTAAGCGCTTGGTGGACTGACGGAAGCGGCAAATTTCTGGAAGAAATCGTCTGCGAGTTTCTTGGCGGCCCCGTTGACCAGTCGCTGGCCAAGCTGGGCGAGCTTGCCGCCGATCTGCGCCTCGACCGTGTAGCTGAGCAACGTGCCGCCGTCCTTGGGTTCGAGCTTCACCGTCGCGCCGCCGGTGGCAAAGCCGGCAACGCCGCCATCGCCTTGGCCGGAAATCCTGTAGCCGTTCGGTGGATCGAGGTCCGACAGCGTGACCTTGCCTTTGAACTTCGCCTTCACCGGACCGATCTTGGTCACGGCCACCGCCTGGAATTCAGTGTCCGACACTTTATCGAGCGACTCGCAGCCCGGAATGCAGGCCTTGAGCGTGTCGGCGTCGTTGAGTTTTTGCCACACCGTCTCCCGCGGGACCGGGAGCTGGTATTCGCCGTTCATCGTCATGGCCATCGCGCAGCACTCCTTCGCCGGTTACGCCAGCTAGAGGTATCGCTTAGCGTCTCGCGCAACCGCTGGAAAGGCTATTATCCGCATACGGTTCAGGCGATTGCCTCGCGCGGGCTGCCAGATCAAGATCAAAGCGCTCGTCAGGGAGGAGCTTTCATGCCGGAAATCAAAGCCGACGGCTGCAACATTCACGTAGAGGTCGAAGGACCGGAACGCGCTCCGGTGCTGATGTTGTCGAACTCGCTCGGCACCAATTTGCATATGTGGGATGAGCAGGTGGCGCCGTTCACGCGGCACTTCCGGCTGGTGCGCTACGACCGCCGCGGTCACGGCAAATCCGATGCGCCGAAAGGCCCCTATTCCATGGAGCGGCTCGGCCGCGACGTGCTCGCGATCCTCGATCATCTCGGCATCGAAAAGATCAATTGGTGCGGCCTGTCGATGGGCGGCATGGTCGGGATGTGGCTCGGCGCCCAGGCGCCGCAACGGATCGAGAAGCTGATCCTCTCCAACACCACCGCCTATTTCGCCGACAAGGCGATGTGGGACGGCCGCATCAAGATGGTACGCGACAAGGGACTTTCGGCCGTCGTCGACGCCAATATGGAGCGCTGGTTCACAGCGGGCTTTCGCGCGCGTTCGCCGCAGGCGGTCGCGCGCATCCGCGAGATGTTCCTGGCGACCAACGTCGACGGTTATATCGCCTGCGGCGAGGCGATCCGCGCCATGGATCACCGTCCGCTCTTGCCGAAGATCAACGCGCCGACCCTGGTGATTGCCGGCCGCCACGATCCGGCGACGACACTGGAGGCCGGCGAGTTCATCGCCCAGCATATGCCCAACGCGACGCTTGCGGTGCTCGACACCGCGCACATCGCCAATATGGAGCAGCCAAAGAAATACGCCGACACGGTGCTGGAGTTTTTGCTCTCGTAGCCCGGGTTGAGCGGAGCGAAACCCGGGAACGATCGAGACGCCGCAATGCCGCTCCCGGATTTCGCTTCGCTCAATCCAGGCTACGATCTTCACCCGCGATGATCGCGAAACTCGTGCGGCGTCGTGCCGCTGGCCGACAGGGCTACGCACCAGCACAAAGACCCAGCAAAATCAGGGCCGCGGTGCCGACAGTGGCCGACCCCAGCCGCCCTTGTCACGCGGTACTCTGGTAGCTAATCTGGTAGCTAGACCATGCAGGCAGGGAGGCAGGAATGGTCACGATCAAGGCTGTGCAAGCACTTGGCCCTGGCCAGACGCTTTGGGATTCCGCCGTGCGGGGCTTTGGTTGTCGGCGCCAGCGGCAGGCACCGACCTACATATTAAAGTATCGCGCTGGAGGCCGGCAGCGGTTCATCACTATCGGGCCGCATGGTGCGCCTTGGACGCCGGACTCCGCCAGACGCGAGGCGAAGCGCCTACTCGGGCTTGTCGCCGCTGGCCGTGATCCTGCGCCCGCTGGCCGAGACACCCTCGCCGCAGTTGCCGATGACTACCTCAAGGACGCGCGCGGGCGACTGCGGGCAAGTAACTTCACCAATGTCGCGCGGCATCTAACGGTCTATTGGTCGCCGCTCGGTGGCGAAAGCATCTACAAGATAACGCGACGACAGGTTACGGCCCGAGTGGCGGAGATGGCCAAGGAGCGTGGGCCTGTGGCAGCAGCCCGCGCGCGGTCAGCGCTGAGTGCGATGTTTAGCTGGGCGATCCGCGAGGGCTACGAGATCGCCAGCAATCCGGTCATGGGATCGAATCGGCCCGCAGAGCGACCATCGCGGGCACGGGTCCTCAGCGATCCGGAGCTGGCCGCAATTTGGGGCGCTTGCGGGGACGATGACTATGGGCGGATCATCCGCTTGCTTGCGCTGACGGGACAACGACGAGATGAAGTCGGCGGGCTCCGCTGGGAGGAGCTTCGCGAGGCGGATAGGCTTTGGGTAATTCCACCAGAGCGAACTAAGAATTGCCGAGCTCACGCGGTGCCGCTGACGCCAGCTGCGCTAGCAATCCTTCCCCCGCCGAACCGACGCGAGTGGGTCTTTGGGCGCGGCTCGCGCGGATTCCAAGGATGGAGCGACGCTAAGGCGTTGCTTGATGCACGGGCGCAAGTGGCCGAGTGGCGCACGCATGATCTGCGAAGGACCGTAGCAACGGGCCTAGCGAACTTAGGCGTTCTCCCGCATGTCATCGAAGCGGTGCTCAATCATGTCAGTGGCCATCGCGCTGGTGTGGCTGGCATCTACAATCGCGCCACTTACGCGAAGGAGATGCGCGAGGCACTAGAGCGGTGGGCGGATCACGTCGCTGAAATGATCGGATGATCGGCGTTTTACCTAGCCGTACCAGTGAGTAAGCCCGCTAGCCGGCACACATGTTCGACGTAGCTAGTAGCACGATCGCGGTGCTCGGGAGTGTAGTCTTGCTGGGCTACCATAATCGCCTGATTTGCGGCCTGCCAATCGAGCATATCCGCGCTGTGCCCGAGTTTCCCGGTTAGCAAATTTGCAGCGTGTCCTAATGTGCGCAACGTTTCTTCTTTGCCGTCGATCAGCACCGCGATGGGCCGCGTCAGCGGTCGCCGATCATCTTCGCCTCGTTCGTCGCATAGTTCGTACAGAGCGCGCAGCTCTTGCGCAGCACGTTCAGCCGCGTTCTGAGCGATGACTGCTTTGCCGGGCGTCGTGAAAACCGTTGGATGCCAATCATAGGCCGGATCGGGATGCACTTCGACCCTCACGTCGGCCATACCGATCCGCTGTGCCACCAATTCCGCCAGCTCGCGCGCTGATTTCTGCTCCTTTTTCATCGAATGAATCCTCGTGCAATTCGCCCTCGAACAAAAAGATAGGCGCCCCAAATGATAATCGGAAGCCACGCTGGGCGTCTGAGCGGACCCGAATAATAGCAGGGGGTTAGGCGAATAGGGTGTCCTTTACTTGATCAAGCCTCGACGGCGGACGGCAGGAACGGGTCGTCAGATACTTCAAAATCCTCTGGCGTCAGCAATTCGAAGCGAATGCGTTCGGACGCAAGCTCGGATTCTGCCTCGGCAAGCTCTGGCGGGGGAGTACCCTTTTCCATTACTGCCACCAGACCTTTGTCTGGGCGAAGACGTTTAGCCTTGGCAACAAAGTCTTGGATATGAACATTTCGCAAATTGCGCCATGATGATTTGATCTCGCAAAGGATTGCTTCACCATCGACAAGTGCCAGTAAATCGGCCTCCCCATCGGACCTATCTGTATTGTCGTTAAATCCAAATATTGTTGGCCCTACAAAAACTAGTGATCGCCTTACGCGGAAACGAAGTGCCGCTAGCACCCAAACGAGGGAAAGGACACTGTGATCGCGCAAGCTTTCGATCAAAAACTCATTCGGACGAAACAACCAGCCGATGTTCACTGGCGTCTGTGTTCTCGTTCTGCAAACCTCACATGATAGTTCAATACCGAGCGAGCCCAAGTCCAGCCAATTCTTGTGGTGACATTTCCTGCAGGTCCATTGGTGACCTTGAAAGACCATCTGCCCTCGGCGCAACTCGACCAGAGAGGAATCTAAGGAGGCTTCCTCCATCTTGTCCCAAGTTTCCTTCGGCTCGCCCCTCTCTTGTTCCGGACGGGCTGCCCAATATTTTTCTCTATATGCGCTCCAGCGGTCCTTCAGATCATCGTAGCTAACGGAACTGATTGGGCTCTTTAGGGACTGCGCCACCTTCACTATCAACTCAGCAAGCGCCTCTTTTTCCCTGTCGCTCCTTAGATCAAATAACCTGTGCTGCTCCGCCAGTTTTCCTACACGACTCAACATCGGCTGGATCGTTTCTGAGGAGACCTTCGAAGATCCACCGAGCTTGGCAAACATATCTCGTAAGAACGGATGTAAAAGAAATTGGCTGGCTCGCTGCACGCCGCCCGCCATGCCAAGCATGCCCGTTAAGTACCTCGCTTCGTTGGATGGTTTTATCCAAAAGGCTTTGCGCGAAGGTTGACACTCGCCGTGTTGGCCATGCGGGTTCGCCCACATCCCGTCTAACGCGAGAGCATGTTGAAAGGCTTCTTGATCTGAGGGAATCTTTATAGACGCGACAGGCCTCACCAAGCTCACAAAAAACGTGAGATTTCCTTGTCGATTTTGTCTGGCCGAAAGCCAAGGGACTTTGTCATCCTCCCAAGAAATCTGAAATGCGCCCGCCATCCGCCAACGACGTGATAACACCCAGCTGTTATCGCCACCGGGATATCGCCCGGGACCATCATACTGAAAGCCAAAATCCAAGGGCCAAAACCCTCCAGTAAACATGTGCCGGGGCGGGGCATCGTCAAGATGATCGGGGGCTATTGTGGGCGGTCGAATTGTAGGTGGCGACCAGCTAAAGGACACCCAATTGCGTCTTGGAAATCGATCGTCATGCCGAATAGTTTCCCTGGCGTGCTGAAATTCCTCGGCTGAGGGCACGACAGCATCTAGATTCGGCACAGGATCGCTTTCAGTCCAGCCCCATGCACCAGTCGACTTTCCCAGCTCCGTAGCTTCCGTCAGTTCACTTGAGCCCAGGGATATGGAGCTAACCTTTAGACGAGGTGCTCCACCACCTCCTGTATTGACGCGGTTACGCTGTTTGAGTAATTCCCCAAGAACTGCCAAAAAGTCCACATCCTTAAGCTGATCACGATCAACACGGAAGCAACAGATATCCCCGTCGAGCCATGCAGGAATTAACAAGCGAGCATTCCAAAATAGAACCCGATCTTCAAAGCTGTTGCCAACCACAAGATTGAATGAATTGCTCCACCTATGACTGGCAATTTCTAATCTTGGAGCGAATAAAGCGGACAGAACTGAAAGACTGGTCGCACGCCGATTAGCGAACTCACGCGATGCATGCATTTCGCTCGGAATCATTTGTAAGTCGGCAGGAACGAATTGGTGATTAGTCTGGTGCTCGGGTGAGACGACGGTCAGTAAACGAGCGGCTGCACTTGCATCGTGCGGATAAATCCCACCGTGGCTGTCCTGGAATGTACCGAAATTGTCTTTCAGGTATCGGGATGGCTTCTCGGTCTGCCAGCTATCGATGATTCTGATTGACGCAGCACCAAACGGAGGCCTCACCCGGGCAAGCTGAAAGATGGTCGATAAAGATGATAAGGCCGCCACTCTGAAAGATGGTTTTGGATTTTGAAAGCTGTGAAAGAGGTATTCCGAAGGATAGAGTCGCTCGTGAAGTTCAAGGATGTGACCTCGGCTCAAAGGCACGTATGAATAGACAACGTCGGGATCGAAAACTTCGAGCCATCGCCAGTAGCCACTAGCAATATTCCCATCCACACAGGGAACGATAAGACTGAATCGACCACCCCATCTACCGTATGAATTTGCGAAAATTGCATCAAGAGCGACGTCAGCACCCTCGCTGTTCTCAATTAAAAAAGCGATGCGAGCTGGCCTTGCGCGACACCAGCCTCTAAGTTCGTTTTGCATTGCTTAAAACCACAACCCTCTACGTGAAAGATATACGTTTGCTTAAAACTCCTCAACTTCGATCGCGATGCATGGGCATTCCATTTACAAGAATTCCGCACAGTTTGCGCAGCACCAACGAGTGCAGCGGGGAAGGATATGGGTGCTTGGATTTTCCACAAAATATGTCCAGGACCTATGCGCCGATCGGGCCAAACGAATTTTGCCCCGCCCCCACCCAGCCTGGCCCTCCTCGCCAATGACGCTGCCCGCGGATGCGACCTAACAAATAACGCCGCGATCAAACAAATAGTGCGTCGAGCAAACAAATAAACATCGCGACCAACGGCGTTATCTGATAAACTCAGTGGTGCTGAAAAGCGGGCTGGCGGCGATGTCGCATAGACCGCCAGCCCTAACCCCAACCATAGGTGCAGTCTGATGGTCGAAGCTAATCCCAGTCTAGCGCGTAGCCAGCGCCAAGCCCAGCGGCAAGCGGCCAATCGAAGCGCTGGATGGGTGCTCCGACTGGCCTAACCTCAATCACAGACAAGGAGCGTTTATGATCGAGGCTAATCAAGCTTATCATCCCCAGATCGTCCGAGCCATCGTTGCGGTGGCGCTCTACGAAGCTCGAAAGGAGATCAAGCGCAACATTCAGCGAGAGGGCCGGATCAAGTTGTGCAAGGTGCCAGCGCGGGACATTACCGCAATGGCAAAGGCGATGGTGATTGAGCGCCGAGACGAATTCCTGGCGAAGGCCAAGGCGTCGAGCGTAGTGCAGGATGAAGTTCGACGACTGCAAGCGAAGGAGGAGCGGAAACGACAGCGTCAGCTTGAACGAAACTCGCAACATTTGCACAAGCCGGGAAGCGCTGAGCCGCAGCCACTTCTGTTGTGCGAAAGTCATGATCGAAATGGAGCCACGCGATGATAGTCGGTTACGCGAGGGTGTCGACGGACGGCCAGTCGCTCGACGCGCAGCAAGCAGCGCTGATCGCAGCGGGCGCAGAGCGGGTCTTTGCGGAGAAGGTTAGCGGCGCGGTGACGGACAGGAAGGCGCTGGCGAAGGCGATCGCGGCCCTGGGCGTGGGAGATGTGCTGTTGGTGACAAGGCTGGATCGGCTGGCGCGGTCAACCCGCGACCTCCTAAACGTATTGGACGCGGTGGCTAAGGCGGGCGCGGGCTTTCGATCGCTGGCGGATACCTGGGCGGATACCACAACGCCGCATGGGCGGTTGATGCTGACGGTCCTGGGTGGGTTGGCGGAATTTGAGAGGGAGTTGATTAGGGCGCGGACGGATGAGGGGCGGAAGCGGGCGCAAGCGCGAGGCATCAAGTTCGGCCGCAAGGCCAAGCTCACCAAGCATCAGCGGCAGGAGGCGCTAGCGCGGCGGGCAGCGGGAGAAGCGCTAGTTGAGATTGGCCGAAGTTACAATGTAAGCCATTCGACTATCTCGCGGTTGGGTTGAGGCGAAACGGCGATAAAAGACCTCAGAGTTCCACAGTATGGAAGGAACGATTTGTCGCTTCCTTTCCTTAGCTTCTTATGAGGGGCGCAGGTAGCGAGTGCGCCCATGAGAGGTTCAATCTATGAACCCGATAACGCGCCCTGGTCGAAAACGGTGGCGCTTCGTGCAGTGCGCACGATGATCGGACTAGAGCTGCGGGTGCTCTTTGAAGTCCCGCAAGATTTGCCACACGGAATGCTGACGCTTCTCAAGCAACTGAGTAAACAAGAGGAGCAGGAGTAGGCTGGCGGTGTGACTTTTATGCAATAGCGCCCGGCAAACTGCGCGCCGGGCGATCAAACACTCTGGCATTGGAGTTCGAGTTCGTTACCCTGGCGACGTTCGATCTCCTTTCTTCCCATGTGTGAAACTTTAAGTCCCGACTGGGCTGGTCGGGACTTTTCTTTTCTGCGCTTCGGCCCGCAGACGAATTCGGCGTGACGTTCGGCACAGCCAGATTGACCTTCATCATCTACCTAATCGGACTGAGCCGGATCCCGATGAGGGCAATGCGATGAAACACTGGCCCCCACCACCCGAACTTGAGCCGATTATAAAGCCAGAGGATCGCCGAACAGGTCATCCCAATCTCATCACGATGATCGCGGTTGGCGTAATTGGCTGCTTGATTGCGGTCAGTTTGATACTTTGTTTCCCGGACCTTGGGTTGACGGTAGAGCAATTCAACCCATTCGTTGGCCCTTAGCTTCGGCGGGGTCGGCGTTCCGGTTTCCACGGCGCTAGCGGCCCCAACCTCTCCCGCGCTGGCTTCGGCTCCCTCCGCGCAATCGTCTCAAAGTCACTGCCCTTCGGCCTGTCGCTGATTAGCCACGGGCCAAGTCCACTACCAAGGACGGTTCGGTAGCCCTCTTCATCATTCATCGCTGCTCAACCTTCGCGTTGGGCGGGAGATAGGACCACTCCATTGGACGCTGGGCGAGGTTTCGCGCGGGTTATGCTCAATCGTCTTGGGTGGTGCTTGTGATCTGGCGATGGCTTTGTCGAGCAGTGCCCCGAAGCTGGCTTCGTCACCGAAGTGTGCCGTCACGGATAGCTTGGGATGGTGATAAGGCATCAGCTCCAACGCTACCTTGACCCTCCGCGCCATCGGCTGTCGCGGGTCTTGCCAAACTGCATCGAGAAAATCCCGAGGGTCGTCGCCGGCGACTACCAACCCCTCACCATTCATCTCATCAACAATCCGTTGTTGCTCTTCCATCGACGATCCCACTTCAACAACTCCTTTCAGTTATTTCTCCTAACTCTATCTGAACCGCTTGATCCTCTTGAACCGCTTAAACCGCTAGAAATCGGAGTATAAAGTTTTATAGTTTTCCTATCGCAGAGAGACCTAGACTGACATGTACGGTTTCGAGCGGTTCATGCGGTTCAAGCGGTTCACAGCCTACGTGCCCTACGCCCCCTAATCCTCCTCCGCCTGACGTTCGGCTTTAGTTCGGAGACGGAGGCCGCGGAAGGTTCGGGGTTGGCCGTGTTCGCGGGGACCTTGCGCAACAGCCTCGAAGCCAGGAACGCCGCAGAGGTATTTCTTGAAGTTTTGCGGGATGATGCTACCGCCTTGACCGCCTGGGGCGCCTTCGAGGTCGAGGCGGCCGTGGCGAACGCACCAGAGATGGAAGGCGTCGAAGGCTTTCCCACAACCAACAATCCCCGAAGGGTCGGCGACAAAGGTGTCACGGATGAAGTGCGTAAAGGGATCAGAGCCTTTGGCGATCTCTAGGTCGAGGCGTTTGCCGCTACGCGGTTGGATTAGCCTGCCTCGATCCCGCGCGCGGGAGTAGGCCTTCAGACAACGAGCAGCAATGCCGCTTAGCTCGGTTTTCAGCTTGTCGAGGAGGTGGTGGTCCTCACGGCCAAGGAAGCTTATCTCAAAGGCCAGTTTCAGATACCGAGTAGGCAACACCGCATCGTTGAAGTTAGGGACTTGGTTCATCCCCATTGTGATATGGCCCGGGAGCCGTCCGGTATAGGGAAGCTTTTCCCACTTCTTGCCGATTGAGATAATGTCGCCACCGATGATTTTGAGTTGGTGTTGGACAGAGACGTAATCCATTCCGCCTGGATCGAACCGCTGTCCCCACCACTTGGCAGGCCTTAGCCGTACATCAGGAAAGACCAGCGCCTTGCGCGCAATCAACCGCTCCATTGAGTTTTCCCCGGCCTGCCACTTCTCCATGTCCAGGGCCATATACGCCTCAGCGCCGATCAGCGCCTCGATAATCCCGAACATCGTTCCCTTGCCGGAACGCGGTGGCCCAACACACATCATGCCCTTTTGAAAGCTGATGTCCTCGGTCATGTTGAGGCCCAGCCATTCATCAAAACAATCCTTTGCCTCCTGATCGCTAGGGAAGATGCTTTCCTGGTAGGCGTCATACAGCGGGCATTGCGCCAGCGGGTCCCAATCGTAGCCAACTCCACCTTGGACCCATAGCTTGGGAGTTGCTGGCACCAACAGCCGACTTTCTAGCTCCACCATTCCATTCTGGAACATCATCACTTCCCCGGCATGCTCGCCGGTATCGAGCCAGGTTGATGGTTCGCAACTGCTAGGCAACGTCAGCCCAGCTTTCAGCCCATCAAGTAAAGCGTTTGTGTCCTTTGGCTTCGGCCGAAATCTAGTGGTGCCATCCTCCAAACCCTTCGACCGTTTCCTTGAAACATCGAGGAAACCATAGACCTTTGCCCGCAAATCTAGCTCGGGCAGTTGCTTATAAACCCTTCCGTCCCATTCCCAGAAACCCCCACGCCAGTAGTAGACCCCAAGCATGCCGAGTTTCCAGCATTTGCGCTGAGCAAAGACCCGTGCGTGATCGTAGGAGGCATCGGCTGTGAGCAATGCTGGTTCGTCGTCGTTGATCGGCTTGTTTGCTGAGAACTCAACTTGAATGGCCCACGCCGCCGTTTCAGCCTCAGCTTCTTCCTGCTCCGGCTCAGCCTCTGCCGACTTCGCTTCATCCGCCTCGGGCTCCGCCACCCGCTCAGCCAACTCCGCGACCATCTCCTCAAGCCCTGCGGGCTTCGTCCCGATCCTCCGTCCGAACCGCTGCAACACCACCACCCCCGGCCCCGGCGCAAACTGGGTTGTGGTCGCTTCCTCTCCAAGTTGTGGAGTCCGGGAAATAAAAAATCCCCGCGCCCACTCTTCCCGTTTCACCGCGCCAGCGTCGTTGTTGCCTCGCACCACTTCACACGCAGCACCTTGGAGTTCTGGTGCTTGCACAGCAATCTCGGTTAGGAGGTCAGCAACCCTCCGCGTTTCTCCCTCGTCCCTGGCTGCTCGAAGCTCGACGAGCCACTCGCGCCCCGCAACCCTAACCTCTGCGCCCTTACTCATCGCCGTCCACCCCAAATCACGTTACGGTCATACGCTTCGATCCCACCTTCCTCACGGAACCGCTGTTCATATGCCGCATCGGCAAGCTTTCTCTCTTGCCAGTAATCCGCAATCTGCTGCTGGCGCATGAGCAGCTCACGTTCCCCCTTACTCATTCCATCATCGGGTGGTTTGCCTGCCCAGCGCCCTGCGATCCGGTTGTCCTTCAGCCGGCGTAGCTCGTCAGCTTGGCGCTCAGCCAGCAGCTCTGCACTCTGGGAATGAAGTCGTTCCGCTTCGCCCTCTCCCACAGTAGGTAGCCGGGGCTTCCTCGCCACCTCCAGCACCCCACGAGCCTGCTCATCAGTTAGGCCAGCGTAGACCAACTCCCAAATCTTCTCCTCCCGCGCCGGCACCAACCGGATCAGCTCCTCGATCTGCGCCATGCTCGCCTGCCCCGGCCCCGGCTTCCACTTCGGTGGCATCGGCGGGATGTTGGCGTATAGCTCGGCATAGTGTGGCCGCAGCTTGATAGCTTCTTCTCGGGTCATTGGCCTTCTCCTACTCCACTCCCTCCGCCCGCATCTCTGCAAGCAATCGCTGAAGCATCAGTAGCTCGGTATCGATCGCCCGCAGCGTCTCGACGATCCGCGACAAGACCGGCGGGCGATCTCCAAGCCGACGCAGCTTGTCGATGATTGCCGGTGGCAGCGATGGTCCCTCTGCCATCTCGCCCTCCCCCGTCTCACTTGGCCTTCGATTGAGGGGCGTGAGGAAGCATCGCTTGGCAGAGTTGGTCGATCAGCGCGACGCCAGGCGGGAGGCCCAATGGCTTAGGTTCAACCCAGCCATTCTCAGCCCCCATCGCCCCCACCCTTCGCTCTGTCGTTGGTGTTGCTAGCGACGCAGGTTGATGAACATCCCGCGTATCACGCCTCACCACATCTCTCATCGCGGCATCAATCCCCGCTTGGATTTCACGCTCGGTTGGTTGGTGGTAGTTGGTCAATCCTCGAAAGCCGATCCCTTCGTGACGACGGTCATCACTGTTGCTCATAGCTATTTCCTCTCACTGACGATTGCGCTGTCAGGGCCGAAGCTGTTCAAAATATCCTTGCCCGCAGGTTTGGTGCTGCCTGCCACTGGTCCGTGCTGACCCTGCACTCCGGACTGGCCGTAGAGGGTTCGGCCAGCGCCAGGTCCGCCGCCACCGACGTTCAGAGCGACTTCATTTCCCAATTTGGTAGCGCCAACACCGGGCATTTTGCCGGCGATCATCGGCGTGGCTGGGTTGGGTAGCTTGGTGCTTCGGCCGCCCATGTCTCCGGTAACGTGGTTGGACATCTGTTGGCCGAGCTGGTCTGCACCGCCTGGCGCCACTCTCTGACTTGGCTGTCCGACGAAGTATTGCGTGGGCTTCCCCAGCGCGCGACTGCCGGGACCTCCTGCCGCGCCACCTTTACTCAGTTGATTAGATCGCTTCATTGCCATTTCCCTTCTCTGGTTGCAGTTTCATTTCACACGTTGAAGCTTCGAGCCACCAAATGGCCTGTTCAACAAGTCAGCACTGGCCTTGGCCTTGCATCTCGCGCAGCGATGATCCCAGTCGCCCCACTCGGTCCCACGAGTGATCCGCCAACCGCGCTCTTTGATCTCGCTGACGCAGGCCATAAACGATCCAGGGCCACCGCGAGGGAATTCCGCGGTCAGTCCGCAGCCGTCGCACCTAACAGTCCGCTGAAGAACCTGGAGATTGGTGCATTTCCCGTCTTTTTGTCTTGGGGTTTGGGGCGGTCGGGATGTTGTGAGCAGACGTCGACCTATGCCGCCAGCAGTTTGGGAATGCGGATCAGGTTGTAAGCGATCAGATTGAGCATGAAGTCGGTAGCGACGCTGGCTAGGCCGCGATGTTTGGTCTTGCGCATCGTGCCGTGCTGCTTGCCCCAGCCGAAGATGCATTCGATCATCGCCCGGCACGATTGCGACTGGCCATAGCCCTCGTGCCGCGTGGTGCGTCCGTCGATGGCGCTCTGACGACGCTTGCCGGTTGCGGTGATGCTGTCGTTTTGCGTCACGTGCGGCGTAACGTTGATGGCGCGCAGATGGGCCACATGGTCAGCCGTGTCATAGGCCTTATCTTCGCCCACCGTGATGCGGCAGCCGGCCTCCTTGGCTTTGGCCTTGAGCATGATCTGCGAAGCGCGGCGCTCGGCAGTGCCGTTGGCGAGCGTGACCATGCCGGCTACTGCCAGCCCATGCCGGTTCTCCATGGTGGCATGGCCCATGTAGCAGAGCTTCGCCTCTCGCCCAGCGGCCTTGCGGTAGAGTCGGCTGTCGGGGTCGCTGGTGCTCGCATGCGTGTCGTTCTTGCGCTGCTGGCCGTGGAAGTTGGTGCCGCCGTCTTCGTCGCCGCTGCCGTCCTTGGGGCGAAAACTCTTGTGCGAGGCCCACGCTTCGATCAGCGTCCCGTCCGCCGAAAAATGCTCGTCCGACAGCAGCGGCTTGACCTCCGGATGGTTCAGAAGCTTGGTCATGAACTTGGCAAACACCTCGCCGTTCTGCAGCCGATCGCGGTTCTTCGTGAAAGTGGTCGGGTCCCAGATCGGGTCGTCGGGCGAAAGTCCCACGAACCAGCGGTACAACAGATTGTAGTTCAACTGCTCCATCAGCTGGCGTTCCGAGCGGATGCCGTAGAACACTTGAAGCAGCAGCGCGCTCAGCAACTGCTCTGGCGGAATCGAGGGGCGGCCTTCGCTCGCGTAGAGCCTCCCTAGGCTACGTGTCAGCTCGCCCAGCACATCGCGCACAAGTTCCCGGATCTTTCTCAGCGGATGGTTCGCCGGCACACGCGCCTCCGGTGCGATGTACGAAAACAGCCCGCCCTGATCTACAAATGTGCCCCGCATGCCAGCCTCCGCCGATTCGTGACAGAAAACTAAATCACGACACTCTCGCCATGGCGAGGGTTTTTCAGCAGACTGCTAGGGATACACTCCACCAAAACCAGCCGCGTTCGTCGCAAGCTGGGCAAACGGCAAACCACTACCGAGACCAGTGAGCACATATTCGCGCCCCGGATTGCCGGGCAGCGTTGGGTTCGGGTTCGCCACCCAATACGTGACAGGTCTTGGCACCGGGAGACCCACCCACTGCTGGCGGATTAGCGCTCGGAGCTGCGGACCCATTGCATAGAAGGCAGCCACCGCTGCGCTATCGAGCGGCTCACATGCGCCGGTAGGCTGCCAATTCATTGGCAAAGTCCCACCAACATCAGCCGTACTCGCGATCGTTCCGGCTTGGTAATAGGCGCCGCTGACAGAATGGTCCTGGAGAAATCTGTAAGTCGAGATGTTAGCCTCCTAAAATTGCCCATAGCCCACGCTGCCCGCGACGCCTGCGCTCGCCACCGCTAGGCAAACGTCGGCGGAGAGCGGCGCGATCATCACCGCACCTAGGCCAGACCCGCGGTTGTCGGCAACGCCACTGCCGTAGGTGACGGGGCCATCGAGGACGACGTTGTTTGTTCCGCAGTTCGTCCCGCTGCCTGCACTCCACGTGACTATGGCGCCGCTGGCGGGGATGATATGCAGGGCGGTGATGATTGTCGATTTGCTCAACGCGCCGGAGAGGAGCTTGGTGGTCGCCTGCGTCGAAGTTGGCAGCGACACCGTTGCGGTCGTTGCAGGAATGAGTACGGGCTGGGCCCAAGCCGGAACAGCGAGCATCAGCGCCAATGCCAGCCACGCTACGCGCTGACCTCGCTGACCTAGAGTGAAAGTCATTTCGCTTTCCTCGGCGACGCAACATTTCCCAGCGGGCTCACTGCACCACGCTCTGCATTCGAAAGCAGCGGCCCGACTTGTTGCTTTGCTCGTGGTGCTGTAGCCCGTTCCGTTGGGAGATATGGATACAAATCCGTTGCGGGCCTGCGTACGCGAGACAAATGCGGCACGGCCCAATGCGGCTCGCGCACCTCCTTCATTCTGCTGCTCATGCGCTGCGCCTCTTCGGTTTCGCGATCAGCGCCGCCATCCTGCCCTCCCGCTCGGCGATGAATGCCTCGATCTTCGCCCTGCGTTCATCATCAGGGCAATTAGCCGCCAGCCATTGCAGGCCCTCTCTCGCCCGAAGCCAAATCGCTAGCGCCTCGTCGATCGGCAGTTCGAGCTTAACCAGAGCTGCATCGCATTCAGCGTGGCGGATACGGCCCTCGATCTTGTGCTCAGGTGAAGCGAGCGCCACGTCGTCGGGTCCGTAGAGGATGAGTCCGAGCATGATGCAAATATCCCAGATGCTGATCTGATAGCGGCGGGCGAGACTGCGGTAGGCGGCCACGCTCCATTCATCCTCATTCGCCATGAAGAGGGCGTCGTTGCTGACAGGACAGCGGACGTGGATGCCGAAGCCCATTTAAAATCTCCTAGCTGGTCGATGGAGCTTCTGCGTCTTGGTCTCTTCCGCAGAAGCTCTCGCGAATGAAGTAGCCGAGGTGCGCTCGACGACATTGGCGGTGGGATGATCTACCAATGTCGGAGCAACAACCTCGGCCGTGTCCGCTTCGGCTGATGCGCCCGCTGCGGACAACTCTGCTAGTGAGCGTGCTATCTCGTGTGGCTCGCCAGTCGGCAGGAGGTCGTTCACCGAATATCCCAGGGCCATCTCTGGCCCTGGCTGCGGACCATCACCCCACGGCGAGTTTGCAGGGAGTCTCGGATAGAAGACGCCTTCGTCCTGCCCTGCCACGTAATCAGCTTTTGCGAAACGGCCCTCAAGGCCGGTGTCGAGGTTGGCCAAAGAATGAAATGTAGCGGGCTCCCTATCGCCATCGCGGAGCTTTTGCTCGTTGCCAAGCATGGCACGACATTCCGCCATTTCCTTTTGGTGCGTGGGTCCGCTCATGCCGCGTCTCCATGCAGCGCCGCGTCTTTCAACAACTCAGCAAGGTTGAGCCGCTCCGGTCTGTTTTTCTTATCGTGGTAATGCCAAAGCACTCTATGGTTTGTGCAGCAAAACCTCTGGTTCGGGACCCGAGCGAGATCGGTTGGCTGGTAAGGTCTTGAGCAATAATCGCAGATGAAGATCGGCATCACTTCTCCCATTCGGGTGGGTTGTGTTTCTTACTCGTAAGAGCCACGGAGCTTACTTGCATTTCACTGCATTACTTCATAACGGTTGCGTTGGGCGGCATGAAACTCAACAACTGGCAGTGGGTCATGCTGCCTCCTACCCCCTATATGTGGGTGTCGGACCCCTCATTTCAAGGGGTCAGGCGCGCTAAGATATTGAAGGATCAGCACTTTTCCATCGCCGGATGTTTTTCCACTATGCTAGCGCCACCATCTTGGCTTGCCTTATTATAAATATTTTTTCACGGTGGACCCGAAACCGCAGGGCAAAAGAAGTGGGGGCGATTTGAGATCGCCCCCATCACCGTGCTGTAAAATTTGTTACAGTCCTAACCCCGCGAGCTATCAACGGGATTAGGCTGTATCACTTGTTACAGTCGCAGCATCTCCACCAGATCGATTCGGAACGCACGCGTGAATTCCTCTTGGGCGACGCCACTTGCGTTGATCCACGCCCGTTCCAGGGCCTTGTAGGTAGTGTCTTCTTCGTCTTGGGATTTGCGCAGCCGTGCGATGGTGCTGTGAGAGACACCCACGATCAGGGCAAGTTTGCGCGATCCCATGCCGGGATACTTTGCAATTAGCTTTAGCGCCCTCTCTTCCTTCTGCTCTTTGGAGAGATGGCGCCGGTGCCCGTTCATTGCTTCGACGTAGGCGACTGCGGCAGTAAAGTCGCCGACAAAGACTTTGAAGTCGGTCGGACGGAATCGGTGATCGACTGATTTCGCTGCCGAGGTACGAGTACGCCCATCAATCTTCCACCATTTGCCGCTCTCGTCGCGCCAGATAGTGATTGGCAGCTGGATGCCCTGGCCTTTGATCGAGTTTCCCATTGCCGCTACTTCATGGGGATCAGCAGGTGGCCAGCTTTCCACTAGCTCGGGATGGTTGGGCAGGTCCTGGGGGTTTGGCGGGAGCTCTGGCGTCGCCGGTGGAGTCGGACGAGGGGAAGTGTTTTCAGCGTTAGACATTATCGAGCCTCCTGTGCTTCTGAAGTCGAGCTAACGACGCGTGCTGCGATGTACTCTTCGAGGTGCTGATCGGTGTAACTAACAAGGCGACCGACCTTGACGAACTTTGGTCCGTTGCCGGTTGCTCGCATACGCTCCAAGGTTCGGACCGAGGTTCGGAGAATCTGCGCAGCGATTCGCGGTGGGTTTAGGCGTGAGAGAGAGTCCATACGTCACTCCTCCGACCAAATGGCCGGCTTTGCGGTTGATGATGCTTGTGGAGTGGCGAGCCCTACTCGGTTCGAGTGCAACCGAGGTTTTTCTTGCGCGGGCCCTACGGCATTGCAGCCGCGACCTCCCGCCTACGAGGACTAGTAGTCTGCGTTACCCGCTCATCTGAAGGCGGAACGCTCCTACCCTTTCGACGCCTTGCCCCCATGGTCGCCGGGGCCGACGGAGTGCGCAAATCAAATCCCCGTGCCGACAGCTACCGCCAAGAGCCGCCAAGCCAGCTGTCGGTAGCTAGCTGGTAGCTAAGCCAAGCCACAAAGCTCCTAACACCCGAGGATTGCTAGCGATTACATTTCACCCCCGATGATCGCGAAACTCGTGCGGCGTCGTGCCGGTATGCTTGCGGAAGAAGCGGGCGAAGTGCGAGGGGTCGGAAAACGAAAGCTCCTGGGCGATGTCCTGAATCGGCTGGGTGGTGAAAACCAGCTGTCGCTTGGCTTCCGTGAGCAGGCGCTGACGGATGAGATGGCCGGCGGTGACGCCGGTCGCGCGCTTGACGTGATCGTTGAGCCGATCGACGGTCATGCCGAGCTTTTCCGCATAAAAGCCGAGCTGATGTTCGCGGCGGAAGAATTCGTCGACCAGCGCCCGCAATTGCGCGACCGTGGCATCGGCCGGCGCCAGCGTGATGGTGCCGGTGCGCGCGCGGCTGGCGGCGAGACGCGCCACGCTGACCGCGATCAGCGCCAACAGGCTGCGCATCGACATGCGGTAGCCCTCGCGCGCCAGGCTTCCTTCCTCGAACAATTCCGTGCACAGCGCCGACAGCCGCGCCTGCTCGGCCTCGCCGCTAATGGGAATGATCGGATGCGCCGCTAGCACGCGCAGCCGCGACAGCGCTTCGCCGGCGCGGTCTGCCAGCGCGAAGGCTGCGTCCTCGGTGAAGGTCATGACCCAGCCTTCGGTCGCACCCGGCTCGAAACGAAAGCCGTGCGCGACCGCGGCCGGCACCAGGATCGCGGCCGGCGCCGAAAACGGCAGCTTCGCCGCTTCGTAGGTCATCTCGCCGCCGCCGCGCTCGATCAGGAGAATCTGAAACAGATTGCGATGCCGATGCGCGCGGATGGTCCAGTCGTGAACCGAGGAGCGCGACGCAATCGTTTCAACATGAATAAAATCGAACGCCTGATCGTCCGGCGGATCGCCGTAAAGATGGAACAGGGGCAGCGGACTGGCCATGCGCCAAGCATAAGCCGATCGGGCCGAAGAAGAAGCCGCCGCTGCACGAACCGTCGGCGTTTTATACAAAAAAGCGGCAGCCCGCCGAACCGGCGGGCCGCCACTCTCTGACAGAAGCTTTAGCGGTCCATGCCGCCGTGCTGGCCGCCCTGCCCGCCTTGTCCGCTTTGTCCGCCTTGTCCGCCTTGTCCGCCTTGGCCGCCCTGTCCGGGCTTTTGCTGGCCACCCTGGTGCTGTCCGCCCTGTCCAGGCTTGCCCTGGCCGCCTTGCTGCTGCTGACCGGGTTTTTGCTGGCCGCCCTGTTGCGGATTGCTCTGTTGGTGCTGCGGGTTGCGTTGTGGATTCTGTTGCTCGTTCGCCATCGGGACGTGCTCCATGGTTTTTGGAAGCCCCCCTCCAACGCCACGACAACCCGCGAACGCCTATCGGGGTTCCTCGCGGCCTCGGTTATATTTCGGCAACCAATTGGAAAATCACAAGAAAATACCGACTTTCCGATCAGGCTGACGGCCCAATTCCGTCGCTGCGCAGGCGGGCTTTCCGGCTTTGCCGCGCGGAAGCCGCCCTGTTAAGACTCGGGGCGGGGATCAAGCTCTGCCGGGGATTCGGGAGGCAGCGGACGCATGGAATATTTCGTCCAGCAGCTCATCAACGGCATCACGCTCGGTTCCATCTACGGCCTGATCGCCATCGGCTACACGATGGTCTACGGCATCATCGGCATGATCAATTTCGCGCACGGCGACATCTTCATGGTCGGCGCGTTTTTGGCCTTGATCGCTTTCCTCGTGCTGGTCACCATCGGCATCAGCGCCGTGCCGATCGCGCTCCTCCTGGTGCTGCTGATCTCCATGGCGCTCACTGCGCTGTACGGCTGGACGGTCGAGCGCATCGCTTATCGGCCGCTGCGCCATTCCTTCAAGCTCGCGCCGCTGATCTCGGCGATCGGCATGTCGATCGTGCTGCAGAACTACGTGCAGGTGGCGCAGGGCGCCCGCGTCAAGCCGCTGCCGCCGCTCATCCGCGGCGGCTACACGCTGTTCGAAGGCAACGATTTCGCCGTGCGGCTGTCCAACATCCAGATCATCGTCGTGGTGACGACACTCGCGCTGATGGCTGGCTTCTCCTATCTCGTGGCGCGCACGCGGCTCGGCCGCAACATGCGCGCCTGCGAGCAGGACCTGAAAATGGCGGCTTTGGTCGGCATCGATGTCGACCGCACCATTTCGCTTACCTTCGTCATCGGCGCAGCGCTGGCGTCGGTCGCCGGTCTGATGTTTCTACTCTATTACGGCGTGATCGATTTCTTCATCGGCTTTCTCGCCGGCGTCAAAGCCTTCACCGCCGCCGTGCTCGGCGGCATCGGCTCGCTGCCGGGCGCCATGCTCGGTGGCATTCTGATCGGGCTGATCGAGACCATGTGGTCGGCATATTTCTCGATCGAATATAAGGACGTCGCCGCCTTCGCCATCCTCATCATCGTGCTCATTTTCCTTCCGACCGGCATTCTCGGCCGGCCGGAAGTCGAAAAGGTGTGAGGAGCAGGCGCCGCGTGCCGCGCGACAGCGAGCCGAGTATTCCGCCCCGCTATCTCGCCGCGGTCAAAGAAGCCGCCATCGCCGCCGCGGTCGCCTTCGGCCTGTTCGCGCTGATGGTCGGCATCCGCACCGACCAGGGACCGACCAGCGCACTCGTGATCACGACGCGCTTCGGCGCGGTGGCCGAATTGGTCGCCGTAACCTTCGTCGGCCGGCTGGTGTTCGCGCTGCTCCGCAGCGAAGCCAGCCTGTCGATCGAGCGCTTTATCCCTGTGTCTTTCAGGACGGCGGCGGCGGGGCTTATCCCCTACGCAACTGCGGCCTTCCTCATTGTCGCCCTCATCGTCCCGATTGTGTTCTACGGCAACCGCTATTTGCTCGATCTTTCCATCCTGATCGTCACCTACACGATGCTCGGCTTCGGCCTGAATATCGTGGTCGGACTCGCCGGCCTGCTCGATCTCGGCTATGTCGCGTTCTACGCAGTCGGCGCGTATTCCTACGCGCTGATCGCGCAGAATTTCGGACTGTCATTCTGGATCTGCCTGCCGCTTGCCGGCATTCTTGCCGCGTTCGCCGGCATCCTGCTCGGCTTTCCGGTGCTGCGGCTACGCGGCGATTACCTCGCCATCGTCACGCTTGGTTTCGGCGAGATTGTTAGGTTGGTCCTGCTCAACTGGCAGAATCTCACCGGCGGACCAAACGGCATTTCCGGAATTCCACGTCCATCGTTCTTCGGCCTGCCCTTCAATTCGTCCGAGCACGGCTTCGCCGCGACCTTCGGGCTGAGCTATTCGGCGACCCATCGCACGGTTTTTCTCTACTACGTCATTCTCGCGCTGGCGCTCCTGACCAACTGGGTGACGCTGCGGCTGCGGCGGCTGCCGATCGGCCGCGCCTGGGAAGCGTTGCGCGAGGACGAAATCGCCTGCCGGGCACTCGGCATCAACACCACGACCACCAAGCTCACGGCCTTTGCCATGGGCGCGATGTTCGGCGGCTTTGCCGGCGCTTTCTTCGCCACGCGGCAGGGCTTTATCAGTCCGGAATCCTTCAACTTCTCGGAATCGGCCTTCGTACTGGCGATCGTCGTGCTCGGCGGCATGGGTTCGCAGCTCGGCGTCGCCGTTGCCGCCACCGTGATGCTGGGCGCCTTCGAACTGTTCCGCGAATTCGACCAGTACCGCATGCTGGTGTTCGGCGCGGCGATGGTCGCGGTGATGATCTACCGGCCGCGCGGCCTGGTCGCGACCCGCACGCCGTCGGTGTTTCTGCGCAAGCGCAAGGACATTCCGGCCACCATCGTCAATGAGGCGCGCACGGAGAGCGCCGCATGAGCGGCGCGCCGATGCTCACGGTCGAGCACCTGACCATGCGCTTCGGCGGCCTCCTCGCCGTCAACGATCTGTCCTTCATGGCACGCGAGCGCCAGATCACCGCTCTGATCGGACCGAACGGCGCCGGCAAGACCACGCTGTTCAATTGCATCACCGGCTTCTACCGGCCGACGGTCGGCAGGATGCGGCTCGTCCATCCGGCCGGCGCGACTTTTCTGCTTGAACGCCTGCCCGGCTTCCGCATCGCCAAGGACGCACGGGTGGCGCGCACGTTCCAGAACGTTCGGCTGTTCGCCGGCATGACGCTTCTGGAAAATCTTCTGGTCGCGCAGCACAACACGCTGATGGCGGCGTCGGGCTTTACCGTGCTCGGCCTCCTTGGTGCGCGCTCATACGCCGACGCGCAGGCCCGCGCCATCGACAAGGCGCGCTATTGGCTCGATCGGGTCGGGCTGACGGAGCGCGCCGACGATGCCGCCGGCGCGTTGCCCTATGGCGCGCAGCGCCGCCTCGAAATCGCTCGCGCCATGTGCACCGATCCGGTTCTGCTCTGCCTCGACGAGCCGGCCGCCGGCCTCAACAACCGGGAGAGCGCCGAGCTCAACGCGCTCTTGCGCACCATTCGGGACGAGCACGGCACGTCGATCCTGTTGATCGAGCACGACATGGGCGTGGTGATGGAAATCTCCGACCACATCATCGTGCTCGACTATGGCGTGAAAATCGCCGACGGCGCGCCGCACGACGTCCGCAACGACCCGAAGGTGATCGCTGCCTATCTCGGCGTCGCCGACGAGGACGTCGCGCAAGCCGAGGCGGAGGTCGGAGCATGAGCGAGCCGCTGCTCGCGCTGCGCGGCGTCAAAGCCTATTACGGCAACGTCGTTGCGCTCAAAGGCGTCGACCTCGACGTCAACGAAGGCGAGATCGTCGCGCTCATTGGCGCCAACGGCGCCGGCAAGTCGACTTTGATGATGACGGTGTTCGGCAATCCGCGGGCGCGGGAGGGAAGCATCGCCTTTGCCGGCCGCGATATCACGACGCTGCCGACGCACGAGGTCGCCAAGCTTCGCATCGCCCAATCGCCGGAAGGCCGGCGGATTTTTCCGCGCATGACGGTGATGGAGAATTTGCAGATCGGCGCCACAGTGAACGATGCCGGCGATTTCGGCGCCGACCTCGAGCGGGTGTTCACGCTGTTTCCGCGGCTGCGCGACCGCCGGCATCAGCGCGGCGGCACGCTCTCGGGCGGCGAGCAACAGATGCTGGCGATCGGCCGCGCGCTGATGAGCCGGCCGCGGCTGATCCTGCTCGACGAGCCCTCGCTCGGTTTGGCGCCGCTCTTGGTGCAGCAAATCTTCGCCGCCATCCGCGCGCTCAACGAACGCGACAAGCTCACCGTGTTCCTGGTCGAGCAGAACGCCTATCATGCGCTCAAGCTGGCGCACCGCGGCTACGTCATGGTCAACGGCGAGATCACATTGCAAGGCGCCGGACGCGACTTGCTTGCCCGGCCGGAAATTCGCGCCGCCTATCTCGAAGGCGGGGCGCGCTGAGGCCGGAAATGGGCACGCTCTATGCCGGCGAAAGCATTCTGCAGGTCGTGCTGTTGACCGTGGTCATTGGCGGCGGCGCCGCCGCGCTGTCCGGGCGCGCTATCGCGCTTGCCTGGCGGCCGTCGTGGCAGGTGCTGATTGCCGCGCTCCTGCTCGGCGCCGCCGCGCGTTTCTTTCATTTTGCCTTGTTCGAGGGCGAGCTTTTGTCGGTGCCATCTTATTGCTGCGATGCGCTGATCTTCATCATCGTCGGCATGCTTGCCTGGCGGGCGACGCGCGCCAATCAGATGGTGCGGCAATATCCGTGGCTTTACGCGCGTTCCGGTCCGCTCGGCTGGCGCGAAATCAGGCAAGAAAACCACCGGTAGCGATGGTATCGTTCGCCAAACAGCAAAACGCTGGCCGGAACAGCACGATGAAGGGGACAGACATGAACAGACTGCGGCTCGGCGCCTTGGCGCTACTTTCCGCCCTCCTCGCTGGCCCGGCGATGGCCGACGACATCGTGGTCGCTGCCGCGGGTCCGATGACCGGCGGCCAGGCGACGTTCGGCCGGCAGATGCGCGACGGCGCCGAGCAGGCGGTCGCCGACATCAATGCTGCCGGCGGTGTGCTCGGGCGAAAGCTCCGACTCGAGATCGGCGACGATGCGTGCGATCCCAAGCAAGCGCGCTCGGTCGCGGAAAAGCTTTCCGGGATGGGCGTCGCCGTTGCGGTCGGCCATTATTGCTCGTCGTCGTCGATCCCGGCGTCCGACGCCTATCTCGACGCCGGCGTCTTGCAGATCTCGCCGGCCTCGACCAATCCGCTGTTCACCGACCGCGGCATGTGGAACACCTTCCGCACCTGCGGCCGCGACGATCAGCAAGGCGGCTTTGCCGCGACTTACCTGGCCAAGAATTTCAAGGACAAGAACATCGCCATCATCAACGACAAGACCACCTACGGCAAAGGTCTCGCCGACGAGGTGAAGAAGGCGCTCAACGCCGCGGGCGTGAAGGAGAAGCTCAACGAGTCCTACAACCAGGGCGACAAGGATTTCACGGCGCTGGTTTCCAAGCTCAAGCTCAACGGCATCGATATCGTCTATGACGGCGGCTATCATCAGGAAGCCGGCCTGATCGTGCGGCAGATGCGCGACCAGGGATTAAAGACGATCCTGATGTCAGGTGACGCGCTCGCCTCGCGCGAATTCGCGTCCATCACCGGCCCTGCCGGCGAAGGCGTGCTGATCACCTTCCCGCCCGATCCGCGCAAGCGCCCGAGCGCCGCCGCGGTCGTAAAAAAGTTCAAGGACAAGGGCGTCGATCCGGAAGGCTATGTGCTCTACACCTACGCCGCCTTCCAGGTCTGGGCGCAGGCCGCGGCCAAAGCCGGCACCGTCGATCCGCAAAAGGTCGCCGCGACGATGCGCGGGAGCACCTGGGACACGGTGCTCGGCCCGATCTCGTTCGACAAGAAAGGCGACATCACCGCCGGCGGTTGGGCGGTCTATCGCTGGGACAAGGACGGCAATTACGACGAAATTTATACTACCGGCCCGAGCTGATACGGATCGGCGACCAAGCTGTCGTCATTGCGAGACACGCAGTGCCGAAGCAATCCAATTTCTGGCGACCCGCCGGATTGCTTCGTCGCTTCGCTCCTCGCAATGATGCCTGGCCCTACCCGATCTTTCCCAACACCGGAAACGCGTCGAGCAGCCAGAAGCTCGCGTGGGTGACCGCGCCGGTGAGGAACGCGACGCCGGTGAGCACCAAAAGCCCGCCCATCGCTTTTTCCACCAAGCCGAGATGGGCGCGAAACCGCGCCAGGAAGGCGGCGAACGGCTCGACCGCCAGCGCCGCGATGATGAATGGAATGCCCAGCCCCAGCGAATAGACGGCGAGCATGCCGGCGCCCTTCGCGACTGTCTCTTCTGACGCGGCCACCGCCAGGATGGCCGCAAGGATCGGCCCGATGCACGGCGTCCAGCCGAACGCGAACGCCAAGCCCATCAGATAAGCGCCCGACAAGCCTGCCGGCTTTGGCACCTCCAGCCGCTTTTCGCGCATCAAGAGCGCAATCGGCGTCAGCCCCAAAAAATGCAGACCCATGATGATAATGACGACGCCGGCCAGAATAGCGAGCTCGCCCGAATAAGCGCGCAGCACGGCGCCGATGACGCTGGCGCTGGCGCCGAGCGCGACGAACACCGTCGAGAACCCGAGCACGAAGAGGAGCGCCGCCGTGAGCGTTTCGCGCTTGACCCGCGGCCCGGGCTCGGCGTCGGCCAACCGCTCCAGCGACGTGCCGGTGAGATAGACCAGATACGGCGGCACCAGCGGCAGCACGCAGGGGGACAGAAAACTCAGCATGCCTGCGGCGAGAGCGGCGGCGATGGTCACATGCATTGATGCACTCGTTTATTTAGGGCCCTCAATGCCCGGACGATCCCGGCCGTGCAAGCGTAGCGGCGCGCGCCCGCGAGGATGTGATCATTTGTCATTCCGGGACGGCCGCAAAGGCCGGACCCGGAATCCATAACCATAGAGTTCGACAAAGGCTTCTAACGTCTCTTGTTATGCTCGCGACTTTGGTGGTTATGGATTCCGGGTTCGCGCTTTCAGCGTGCTTCGGAATGACGGAACGTTAATTTGCGCAATCTCATCACCGACGTGCCGGGCATAAAAATCGGCCACGCCGAGGACCTCCGCCTTGGCTCGGGCTCGACCGCAATCGTGTTCGACCAGCCCGCGGTCGCCTCCTTCGACGTGCGCGGCGGCGGCCCGGGCACGCGCGAGACCGCTTTGCTCGATCCGGCGCAAACGGTCGAAGGCATCGACGCCATTACGCTCTCGGGTGGCTCGGCGTTCGGCCTTGATGCCGCCTCCGGCGTGCAAGCATGGCTCAGGGAGAACGGCCGCGGCTTTGCCGTGCGCACCGCGCGCGTGCCGATCGTTCCGGCCGCGGTGCTGTTCGATCTGCTCAGCGGCGGCGACAAGGAATGGGGCCGCTTTCCGCCCTATCGCGATCTTGGCTACGCCGCGGCTGCGGCAGCCAGCGCCGATTTCGCGCTCGGCAGCGTCGGCGCCGGCACCGGCGCGACCACGGTAAATTGCAAAGGCGGAATCGGATCGGCGTCAGCGCGGACGCCCGAGGGCCACGTGGTCGGGGCGCTCGCGGCCGTCAATGCCGTGGGGAGCGTCACGATCGGCGGCGGTCCATGGTTCTGGGCGGCGCCGTTCGAGCGCGGCGACGAGTTCGGCGGCCGCGGCTGGCCGGCCGCCTTTCCCGACAACGCGCTCGACGTGGTCGCCAAAGGCGGCGCCCACGAAAGCACCACGCTTGTGGTGGTGGCGACCGATGCGGCTTTGACCAAGGCGCAGGCCAAACGGCTTGCGGTCATGGCGCAATCCGGCTTTTCCCGCGCGATCTACCCGGTGCACACCCCGCTCGACGGTGACGTGGTGTTTGCGGCCTCGACCGGCCACAAACCGCTCGCCGACCCGCTTCTCGCATTGGCAACGCTTGGCACAATTGCTGCCAATGTGGTGGCGCGAGCGATCGCCCGGGGGGTGTTCGCGGCGACGCCGCTGCCGCTGCCCGGCGCGCTGCCGAGCTGGAAGGATCAATTCCTTCGGTAACATAGCATTGAATTATTCGGCATTTGCACTTCGTTAAGCGTGCCGCGGAAACCACGATCTGCTATGTTTGCCCGGCGTGCGGGCCGCCGCAATTGACTCTTGGCCGATCGCGCCTCACTTGTGCCGCTTGACTTGATTAAAGTGGACGATCGGCGAATCTGCCCGGGTGCATTAGAGGCTTACGATGCGAATCGTCCTCATTATCGTTGCCGCACTGGTGATCCTGGGCCTCGCGGCCTTTGGTGTCGTCTCAGCGCAGAAAATGGCGGCCGTTCAGACCGCGCCGGCCACGCCGACAACGCGTGCTGCGGCCGCGCCGCCGCATGCGCCGGTTAGCCAGCCCGTCAGCCAAATTGCCCAGGCCGCAATTGCCGTAGGGCCGGCCGCGTCCGACTCGGCCGCCCCGCAGACCCGCGTGGCGCAGACCACGGCGCCCGCCGCGCCGAGCGCCCCCGCCGCCAATTCATCCGGGCAAGGCAGCGCGCAAACTGGCAATACGCCGGCAGCCAACACGCAAGCCAAGCCTACGCCAACTGCCACCAATATTCCGCCGTGCGACAAACCCGGCGGAATGGGGATTTCGCGCATTGTCGAAATAGATACCACCGGCGGTCCGGGCTTCGGCTTCGAGCACTTCAAGCAGTACGACTTCCTCCGCGACAAAGAGATTATTCTGACGTTCGACGATGGCCCGTGGCCCGGAAGCACGCCCGCTGTCCTCAGGGCGCTGGCCGACGAATGCCTGAAGGCGACGTTCTTCGAAATCGGCGAGCACGCGACCTGGCATCCGGAAATCACCAAACAGGTGATCGAGGCCGGCATGACGGTCGGCACCCACACCTGGTCGCACAAGGATCTGGCGCGCAATCCCTACGCCAAGGATCTCGACAAGGCCGTGGAGGAAATCGAGATGGGCAACAGCGCGGTGCATATGGCCGCCGCCGGCGCGCCGATCGCGCCGTTCTTCCGCTTTCCCGACCTGCAACACCCGCCGCAGCTTCTCGAATATCTTGCTCAGCGCAACATCGGCATCTTCTCGACCGATATCGACTCGCGTGACTTCAAGCTGCACAAGCCCGATCAGGTGATTAAGTCGGTAATGGGTCAGCTGGAGAAGCGCGGCAAGGGCATGCTGCTGATGCACGACTTCAAGAAAAACACCGCGGAAGCGCTGCCGGAGCTGCTGCACCAGCTCAAAGCGGCCGGCTATAAGGTGGTCCACATGGTGCCGAAGGGGCAGCTGACGACGCTGGCCAAATACGACGAAATGGTCTCGCACCAGGACAAGCTGTCGTCGAACAACACGCGGCCGGAAAACAGCGTCATCCGCACCATCGGCGAGTAGTTAGCTTCGCGCCATCGTCATTGCGAGCGAAGCGAAGCAATCCAGCTTCGGCAGCGAACACTGGATTGCTTCGTCGCTTCGCTCCTCGCAATGACGGGCACGCGGCTCGGCCCCGCCTGACAGTTACTGCACAAACCGCTGGGCGCTGTACGGCTTCGGATCGCAAAACGGCGTTGCGCCGGTCATCATCTCGGCGATCAGCCGGCCCGTTGCAGGCCCGAGCGTCAAGCCCCAATGACCGTGACCGGACGCGAGCCACAGGCCGCGCTGGCTTCGCGCCCGTCCGATCACCGGCCGCGAGTCGGCAAAGCACGGCCGCGCCCCCATCCAAGGCTTCGGCTCGACCGCGGCGCCAAGCGGAAACAACGCCCGCGCCGCCGGCAAAAGCCGATCGAACTGCACCGGCGTCGGCGCCGCGTCGCGGGCGGCGAACTCGACGCCGGTCGTGATGCGGATGCCCTGGTCCATCGGCGCCAACAGGTAGCCATTCTCGGCATCGAGCACCGGCCGGCTAAGCGCGGCATTGCCTTGTGCGTGGAAATGCCGGTGGTAGCCGCGCTTGACTGCAAGCGGCAAAGCGATACCAAGCGGCGCAAGTACATCCGGGGTCCACGGACCGAGCGCGACCACGACGTCGCCGGCGTCGAGCGGCCCGGCGTCGGTCTCGACGCGCCAGTGGCGGTCGGCGCGATGCAGCGAGCGTGCGTCGCCCGGCAATGTCAAACCGCCGAGTGCGGTGAACCGCGCGGCGTAGGCGCGCGTCAGCGCCAACGGATTATCGACGCTCACCGCGCCGGTCCAATGCACGGCATGACGAAATACGGCATTGAGCGACGGCTCGAGCGCAAGCGCCGCCTCGCGATCGAGCGGAACATTGGCGATGCCGAAACGCGCGGCAATGTCGAGTTCCGCCGCCTGTGAAGCGAACCCGCGGTCGCTGCGATAAAGCTTGAGCCAGCCGCGATGATGCAGATGGCGATCGGCGCCCGCCTCGGCAGCCAGCGCTTCGTGCTCGGCAATGGCGCGCGCGAACAATGGGCGCATCACTTGCGCGGTCTCGATCAACCGCGGCGGCTGCGACGCGGCACGAAAAGAGGCAAGCCACGGCGCGATCTGCGGCAGGAACGCCAGGTGATAGTTCGCCGCCGGCGAGCGCTTGAGCGCGATGCGCAGAAGCTCGGCAAAGCTCGACGGGAACGCGGCAGGAAACACCGTATTGCCTTCGATGATGCCGGCATTGCCATAGGAGGTGCCCTCGCCCGGCCCGGCCCGGTCAATGAGTGCAACCGCGAGGCCACGCTTGGCGAGATGGAGTGCGATCGACGTGCCGACGATGCCGGCACCGAGCACAATGACGTCGGTATGCGCCACGGTTTCTCCGCTGCGGGTACCGACTATCGTATGCTCACGCCGGCGCGCGGCGGCAAGGCCCGTTGTCGGGCATCAAGATCGAGCTAAGCCGTGACCAGGCTTTGGGTGGTCGTCGGGTTGAGCAACTGCGCTTGGATTTGAATCAGCTGCTCGAGCAGGTTGTTGTTGGCGACATTGGTGCCGCCGCTCGAACTGGCAGCGCTGCTCGACGCGCTGGCGCTGTCGGCGGCGGGCGGCGTCGTGATCGAGACGCTCGAGCCGTCGGCATAAGTAATCGTGGTCGTCGTCGAGCCGTTGGCGTTGGTGCTGTTGGTCGTGCTCTGCGCCACGTTGGCGGCGCCGCCCGACGTGCCGGAGTTGTCTGACGAGCCGGAATTGCTCGAAGTCGGCGCCGTCGTCATCGCCAGACTTGAGCCGTCGGCATAGGTGATGGCGGTCGTGGTCGAACCGTTGGCGTTGCTCGTCGTCTGGCTGGTCGCGCCGGCATCCGCCGCGGCGAGCATGTCGAGCAATCTGCGTTCGTGGCGCTCGGCGCCCCGGGAACCGTCCACGGGATCTGGCGACCCAGATCCCTGCCCCGACGTCGCGCCGTCCGACGTTGCAGCGCCGCTTGAGGAATTGGCGCTATCCGAAGCTGGCGCCGAGGTAATCGACACGCTCGACCCGTCCGCATAGGTGATGGTCGTCGTGTTCGACCCGTTGGCGTTGTTGGTGCCGGTGATGCTTCCCGTCACGCTCGCGCCGCTGCTCGATGTGCCGGAATTGCCCGACGAACCGGATTCGCTCGACGTCGGCGCGCCTGTCATCGAAAGGCTTGAGCCGTCGGCATAGGTAATCGTGGTCGTGGTCGAGCCGTTGGCATTGCTGGTGCTCTGGCTCGTGGCGCCGACATCGGCAGCGGCGATCGTCTGCAGCAGGCCGTCGAGCCGGCCGGAGCCGCTCGCGCCGCCCATCATCCCGCCGTCGCCCTGCCCGCTCTGCTGCCACCAGGCCGAGCCGCTTTGCTGGCCTGCGCCGGCGCCGCCAAATTGCGACCACGACGGCGGCGAGGACACGCCGTTTGCCGACATCTGCGCGGCCAACAATGCCTGAAGGGTCTGCGGATCGAATTGCGGGAAGCTGCCAGCTGACGGAGCTGTTGACGTGCCAGTGGCTGAAGTCGCGCTGGTCGAATTCGCGTTCGCGCTCGTGCTCGTTGGGCTGAGCGCCGCCAATAACGCCGATAGCGGATTGGACTGATTGGTGGTGCCGCTTTGCGACGCGTCCTGCTGCAACAGATACTGCAGGTTAGCGAACGGATTGTTGCTCGACCCGCTGACCGACAATGACATGGCACGCTCCTTACAACTTCGCATCGTCCGGGGCGACGATATGCGATACGTGTCGGGGGCGAAGCAAATGCAGGGCCACGGCGAAAAAGCCTGAAAACAAAGGGCGTCTCGCCAATACCGAGAGCGCGCCGGTGCTAAAATCTTGCCGCGATTGAACCGCCCCCGGCAAATTCTGCCGCCCCGCGAACGGCGCGTTGCCGGGCTAGGCGTAGCGTGTTAGGCGAACCGCGTATTCGGTTTTGTCCGCTCCTTCCCGCGCACGCGGGAATCCAGCGGAGACACCTTAGCGCGTGGAATTTCTGGGTCCCCGCTTCCGCGGGGACGAGCGGCAACCAGCGTTTTCCGAGGAGACCAGTGCAGCGCCCACTCGTCATTGCCCCGTCGATCCTCGCCGCCGACTTCGCCAAACTCGGGGAAGAAGTGCGCGCGGTTGACACGGCCGGAGCGGACTGGATCCATGTCGACGTCATGGACGGTCATTTCGTGCCCAATATCTCGATCGGGCCGGATGTGGTGAAGGCGCTGCGCGGCCACACCAGAAAGCCGCTCGACGTGCATCTGATGATCGCGCCGTGCGATCCTTATCTGGACGCGTTCGCCAAGGCCGGCTCCGACATCATCACCGTGCATGTCGAGGCCGGACCGCACATCCACCGATCGCTGCAGGCGATCCGCGCGCTCGGCAAGAAGGCCGGCGTGACGCTCAATCCCGGAACGCCGGTCGACACCATCGAGCCGGTGATCGATCTGGTCGATCTGATCTTGGTCATGTCGGTCAATCCCGGCTTCGGCGGTCAGAAATTCATTCCCGCCGCGGTCGAGAAAGTGCGCAAGCTGCGCGCGCTCGCCGCCGGCCGGCCGATCGACATCGAAATCGACGGCGGCATCACGCCGGAGATCGCGCCCGACGTGGTGCGCGCCGGCGCCAACGCGCTGGTCGCCGGCTCAGCGGTCTTCAAGGACCGCACGCCGGACTCGTACCGTGCACATATCGCGGCGATCCGCCAGGCGGCGGCGCTCGTCCGCGGGGAGGCTGCGTAAATGGGTATGCTGATTGACGGCCAATGGCGCGACGAAGACCCGCCGACGGAAGTCGGCCAAGCCGGAAATTTCCTGCGGATCGACAGCGCGTTTCGCGACCGCGTCACCGCAGACGGCTCCTCAGGCTTCAAAGCCGAGGCCGGGCGCTACCATCTCTATGTCGCCTATACCTGCCCGTGGGCGCACCGCACCCAGATTTATCTGGCGCTGAAGAAGCTTTCCGGCGCGATCAGCGTCGCGATCGCCATCCCCGGGCTGCGCGCGGAGGGCTGGACGTTTGAAGACAATCCGGCGTTTTCGGATTGCCCGCCGGATCGCGTCAACGGCTTCCGCTATCTGCACCAGGTGTACGCGGCGAGTAACCCGCATTATACCGGCAAGGTGACAGTGCCGACGCTGTGGGACAAAAAGACCAAGCAGATCGTCAACAACGAATCCTCCGAAATCATCCGCATGCTGAATTCGGAGTTCGCCGCCGTCGGCGCCGACCCAACGGATTTCTATCCGAAGCATTTGCGCGCCGAGATCGATCGCATCAACGCGCAGGTCTACGCCAACGTCAATAATGGCGTTTATCGCTGCGGCTTCGCCCGCTCGCAAGCCGCCTACGATGAGGCCTACGATGCGTTGTTCGCGACGCTCGACGAGATCGAGGCGCGTCTCGGCCGCCAGCGTTATCTGGTCGGCAATCAGATCACCGAGGCCGATTGGCGGCTGTTCCCGACGCTGGCGCGCTTCGACGTCGCCTATTTCTCGCTGTTCAAGTGCAACCGCAACCGAATCGCCGACTATCCGAATTTGCTCAACTACCTGCGCGAGCTGTACGCGGTCCCCGGTGTCGCCGAAACGGTCAAGCCGCGCTATTATGTGATGGGGTATTACTCGATTACGCGGGTCAATCCGACCGGGATCATCCCGAAGGGAACGCCGGTGGATTTCAAGAAGCCGCACGACCGCGCCCGCTTCGCGGCGTGAGTGCAATCACTAACGCGGCGTCAGCTTCGTCTTGCCTTATCGATGACGTCATTGACGCTTCGCACGTTCTCGATCATCTCAAAAGACGGCTGTGACGATGCGCCGGGAAACCACAGACTGCTTTGAGCCCACCAGACAAACGGCTGCGCAGCCCCGAACGTAATCGTCCCGCTCTTGTCAGCTCGCTCGGTGAGTGTGATCTCTGGCGTAGACTGAAGATTTATTGATCTGACTTTTCGGGTGAAAAATCCCGAGACAATGATCGCCCGCCGATTTGTCACGGCGTATTCCGTCCTCTCCCGCATTTTCTTGTCGACGATGAACCGGCCAAAAATGAAGTAGAGTCCAAACAGAACAAACGGAATTCCGAACAGAGGAAACAGCCATCCGACGGGATCCTTCTTCGGAATTATGAACAGCGCCGCAGATTCCCAAAAGATGGCAAAACCACCCCACAGCAGGCTGACAGGAATCAAAAAGAAATCAGAGCTGCGCAGCCTGATACCGCCGCGCGGGCGACCCTGCCAGAGCAGGCGCTCGTCCGAGGTCAGCTCACGGGCAATGGAGGGAAAGAAATCGTCGGACATTTGCTAGAAGCCTTGATTTCGCGAACGGAACGCGTGGCGCTGTCGTTCAATCGATATAGCAGATCATTCGCTTTTGATTAATGACGCCCATTCTGCATGTCAGCAACCGCCGGACCACTCGATTACTGGCGCGACCGGTAAAGGGCTCGGGCGAAAAAGTTCCTGAGGCTGCGACCGGATCATCCCGAAGGAACGCCGGTCGATTTCAAGAAGCCGCACGACCGCGCCCGCTTCGCGGCGTGAGTGCGCGGCAGCCTCAGCGGCGACGACGGGCCGGCGCTGCGTGTTGATACTGAATGTTGATGGACGACAATTGCTCGCCGAAATGGCGGTCGAGCCAGCCGAGAAATGACGACAGCAGCCGCGCCTCGTCGCCGCGTTCCGGCGAAGTGATCGCCACCTCGACGGCCTCTGAAAACCCCGGTTCGAGATTGACCGAGCCTTTATAGCGGACGTGCGTCCATCTCGCGGCCTTGCGCTTTCTGGCCCGGGCCCGGGAAAACGTCCCGCGACCGCTGCGGCGGATTTCGGCCTGCTTCCTGATGATGGCGCCGTAAAGACGCGTGCCCTCACGCGGAACGATCTGAAGCAATTTCATGGCTGGCCCCAATGATCGTCAGTGATTCGCTGTTGCATCCGCAGCATCGCACAGCCAAGCGCAATTGTTCAGCTAGGCGTGATCTGCTACAGCGCGGGCCTAGGGCGCGATGGCCTTAAGTTGAATCGTCTCCGCGCTCTAGATCTTTGGTGGAGCATGATCTTTTCGGAAAGCCGGTACCCACTTTTCCGGATCATGCTCTGGCCGGCGAGGAGACAATGATCCCGCGCTACACCCGCCCTGACATGGCGGCGATCTGGTCGCCGGAGACGCGCTTTCGCATCTGGTTCGAGATCGAGGCGCATGCCGCCGACGCCATGGCCGCGCTTGGGATCATCCCCAAGGCAGCGGCAAAGAAGATATGGGCCAAGGGCAAAAACGCCAAATTCGACATCGCGCGCATCGAAGAGATCGAGCGCGAAACCAAGCACGACGTGGTCGCCTTCCTCACCCATTTGGCGGAGATCGTTGGGCCGGACGCGCGCTTCGTGCATCAGGGCATGACCTCGTCCGACGTGCTCGACACCTGCCTCAATGTGCAGCTCGTTCGCGCCGCCGATCTCCTGATCGCCGACGTGGACAACCTCTGCGCCGCGCTCGAGCGCCGCGCCCGCGAGTTCAAATACACGCCGACGATCGGCCGGTCCCACGGCATCCATGCCGAGCCCACCACGTTCGGCCTCAAGCTTGCTTATGCCTATGCCGAGTTTGATCGCGCCAAAAGCCGGCTCGAGGCGGCGCGCCGCGAAGTCGCGACCTGCGCGATTTCCGGCGCCGTCGGCACCTTCGCGCAGGTCGATCCGCGGGTCGAAGCCCATGTGGCGAAAGCGATGGGGCTTGCGGTCGAGCCGATTTCGACCCAGGTCATTCCGCGCGACCGCCATGCCATGTATTTCGCCACCCTTGGCGTGGTCGCCTCCTCGATCGAGCGCCTGGCGACCGAAATCCGCCACCTGCAGCGCACCGAAGTCCTTGAAGCCGAGGAGTATTTCTCCAAGGGGCAGAAAGGCTCCTCCGCCATGCCGCACAAGCGCAATCCGGTGCTGTCGGAGAATCTGGTGGGGCTGGCGCGCATGGTGCGCGCCTACGTGATACCAGCGATGGAAGACGTGGCGCTGTGGCACGAGCGCGACATCTCGCACTCCTCCGTGGAGCGCATGATCGGCCCGGACGCGACGGTGACGCTGGACTTTGCGCTGGCGCGGCTGGCCTCGATCGTCGACAAGCTGATCGTCTATCCCGACACGATGCGCAAAAACCTCGATCGCACTGGCGGTTTGGTCAATTCCCAGCGCGTCCTTCTGGCGCTGACGCAAAAGGGCGTCAGCCGCGAGGACGCCTACCGCCTGGTCCAGCGCAACGCCATGAAGGCCTGGCACGGCGATGGCGATTTTCTGACGCTGCTCAAGAGCAACGCCGAGGTGCGCAAGCATCTGAGCGACAAGGAGCTCGCCGCCAATTTCGACCTCGATTTTCACCTCGCCCATATCGACACGATCTTCAAGCGGGTGTTCGGCCGGGCTTGATCTTTGATCCTCACGCCCGGCGCGCTGAACCGCTCATTCCCGCGCAAGCGGGAATCCAGTCTGGGTCCCCGCGTGCGAGGGACGCGCGGAAAAACAGAACCCAAAGTGATTCGTTTTTGGTTTTTGCTCGCTTTCTGTTTGCCCGACTCAGCGAACCCGGCGTAACGTCGCGCAACTTTTTTGCCGAGACGATCCTTTTTAGGAGAACAACCATGGGCCGATTGGTGCGTAAGCCGCAGGTGGCTGACCTCGATTCGCAGATCGCCGGCCTCGAAGGCGCAGTGCATACCGGTCTCGCCGGCATGCACGCGTCAATCATCGATCCAGGCGACGGCTATCTGGAACGCATGGTGAAATACGTGCCCGCCGAGATCATCGCGTTCTCGATGCTGATCAACGCCATCCTCGAGCAAGCGATGAAATCCGGCGGCGAGAACGCCGCCATGGCCGGCGTGCCGGTGCTGGTCATCGCCACCGGCGCGCTCCTGGTCGCTTGTGCGCTGACGCCGTTATTTTGCTGGTACGTGCGCCGCGACGGCGACGCCTGGGTCACTAACGCTATTGTCTCGACGATCGCCCTTCCCTTCTGGGCCTATCTGATGGGCGCGGTCGCCTTCGCCAATCATCATGACGGCAATCTGGCCGCGATCCTGTTGATGTCGTTCACTGTCGTAAGCGGCCTCGTGGCGCCGCGGGCGGAGAAACCGAAGCTGCTGCGCGAACAGCACGCAGTCGAGGACGACATCCTGGTCGAGGAAATAACCGTGGAACGGCCGCGTCTGGTCGACGTGCTGGCCGGCTGAACGGGCTCGCTGAGCGCGCGCGAGAGGTCTAGCCCGCGGCCCGATTGCAGGACCCTGATCCTTCATGCCATGTGTGGCATGATGGCGGCGCGCGAAACCATTGTGGTATTCGATTCCGGCCTCGGCGGTCTCACGGTTTATCGTGAGATCGCGGTGGTGCGGCCAGGCGCGAATTTCATCTATGTCGCCGACGATGCGGCGTTTCCGTATGGCGCCATGGACGAGCAGAAACTGGTCGACCGGATCGTCGCGCTGATCGGCGAACTGATCGCGACCCACCAGCCCGACCTGATCGTCATCGCCTGCAATACCGCCTCGACCATCGCGTTGCCGGCCTTGCGCAAGAATTTCACCGTGCCGTTTGTCGGCACCGTGCCGGCGATCAAGCCGGCCTGCGCCGGCTCGATCACCAAGCGCGTCTCGGTGCTCGGCACCGAGGCAACCGTGGCGCGCGAATATACCCGTGCGCTTATTCGCGACTATGCCGGTGACTGTCAGGTGACGCTGGTCGGCTCGAAGAACCTTGCCGCCTATGCCGAGGCCGAACTCGCCGGCGCGCCGGCCGCCGACGCGGCGATCACGGCCGAGATCGCGCCCTGTTTCTGTGACGGCACGGCCCGCACCGACACGGTGGTGCTCGCCTGCACCCACTATCCGCTGATCATCGAGCGGCTGCGGCGGCTTGCGCCGTGGCCGGTCAACTTTATCGACCCGGCGCCGGCAATCGCCCGGCGCGTGGTCGATCTCTTGGGCCCGGCGCCCGCGGGCCAGCCGGCCGGCACGACTCGCGCTGTTTTCACCTCGGGTCGGCCGCCGGCAGCGGTCCTTCATCGCTTCGGCATCGGCGCTGGCGAAGCGTTGGCGGCCGCCGCTGCTTCCAAGGCGGGCGTTTGACACTACCCCTGTTTATCCCTAAATACCTCCGCGGCGCGGGCCCCAAATGGCCCGCGCAGTGTTTCGCGACCCGTGGTCTGCCCCGGCGCTTCGGCGGCAGACCTGTCAGTTCCGGAAAGAACTGGGACAGAGGAGGGCGCGATCCTCAACTTTATTTCTTAAACGAGGACGCGAATGACCAAGCGCCATGAGGCGAAGTACAAGATCGACCGCCGGCTCGGACAAAACATCTGGGGGCGGCCCAAGTCACCGATCAACAAGCGCGAATACGGCCCCGGCCAGCATGGCCAGCGGCGCAAAGGCAAGCTTTCCGACTATGGCGTGCAATTGCGCGCCAAGCAGAAGCTCAAGGGCTACTACGCCAACATGTCGGAGCGGCACTTTCGCGGCATCTACGAGGAAGCGCGACGGCTCAAGGGCGACACCGGCGCTCACATGATCGGCCTCCTGGAGCGCCGCCTCGACACCGTGATCTATCGGGCGAAGTTCGTGCCGACGGTGTTCGCGGCGCGGCAGTTCGTCAACCACGGCCATGTCAAAGTGAACGGCCAACGCGTCACCATACCGAGCTTCCGCGTCAAGGTCGGCGACCTCGTCGAGATCAAGGAAAAATCGAAGCAGCTCGCGCTGGTGATCGAGGCCACCGCGCTGCCGGAGCGCGACGTCCCCGACTATGTCGAGGTCGATCACACCAAGATGACGGCCAAGCTTTCGCGCATCCCGGTGATTGGCGACGTGCCATATCCGGTGATGATGGAGCCGCACCTCGTCGTCGAATACTATTCACGCTGACGCACCGCTGAAAAATGCGATGGCGACCACGGCGGATTTGCGCCGCGATCGCCGTCGTGCTCTGCGCGTTTGCGAGGCGCCAGAGCCCGCGACGCCCCGACCATCGCCCGGCGGCAAGTGATTCGACGGCAGCGTCAACCGCATAGACCGGTCCGCGACAGACCTCTCAACTAGAGAATTTGCCTCTCAACTAAAAATTTGCTGCGCTGCCTCAAATTTTTTGTTTTTGTTGCAGCGCGTCATGCACGGTTGAAAGTCCCGCTAGACCGCAATCCGATCGACTTGAAATCGGATTGCGGTCCAGATTTTACAACAACGCATCATCTTATCCGAAATCCGGTTTGCAGTCTTCGAGATCGTGCTGCAGCCATGTTTGATGTATTTTTTGTTGCAGCGCGTCATGGCACGTGAAAGTCGAACGCGGTCAAGTTATGCACCCCTTCGATCGGCCAAACTTGAAATGACAAAACCCGGCGAGTACCCTCCCGCGCCGTAAACCGTAAAACAAATGTTTTTGATTGCGTACGTTTGGGGCTTCAACTGACTTAAAGGGGAGATCGTACATGGACGCGTTGAATAAGGTAAAAAGCTGGATCGGCGGACTGACCGACATCGGGCTGATGCTGCTGGCGCTGGCGATCGTTGCGGCGCTTCTGGTCGGATCAAATCTGCCGTTCTTCGGTAACGTCACCGGCAACATCATGGCTCTGGTCAAGAGCCTCGGAGACGGCGGTCTCGTCGGGTTGATTTCGCTTGGCGTGATCCTTTGGCTGTTTTCCGCGCGGCGGATGGCTTAGGCCGCAGCACGCTTTCTGAAAAAGCGACACGCGTGTTCGAGATTACGTTGGGTGGCGAGCAAGCTCCCACCCAACGCTTTAAGGGCGTGTGATGCTGGACTATCTGCACAAGGCCAAAGAATATCTTTGGGCTTTCGTCGAGTTGGGATTTTTGACGGTCCTGACCGTCTTGCTGATTTATTTGATCATGGGGCCGAGCTCCGGCGTTTTCGTCTCCGGAGTGGCCGACAATGTCCTGAAATTCGCCGCCGCCATTCCGGCGCAAAGCCTGGTCGGGATCGCCATCGTGCTGGCGCTGATCTTCATGCTGACCAGACGCATGCGCTAGCGGGCATTTCGCTTCCACAACGAGTCAATCGGACAAAAAACAAATGGCCGGGACAAGCCCGGCCATCGCGCATCGCCTCGAGCGAACGCCGAACAGGTTAAACCTGCGCGCCCTCCTTGACCGGCACGCCTTTGTCCTTGAATAGCGACTGCAGCTCGCCGGCCTGGAACATCTCGCGGATGATGTCGCAGCCGCCGACGAACTCGCCCTTGACATAGAGCTGCGGAATGGTCGGCCAGTTGGAATAGGCCTTGACGCCGCCGCGCAGGTCGTCGTTCTCCAGCACGTTGAGGCCCTTATAGGGCACGCCGAGATAGTCGAGGATCTGCACCACCTGGCCCGAGAAGCCGCACATCGGAAATTGCGGCGTTCCCTTCATGAACAAAACGACGTCGTTGGACTTCACCTCGCTATCGATGAACTGCTCGATGGACATCGCGGTTTTTCCTTGCTCGGCGGCGCGTACAGCTCGCGCCGAATCCCGTGTCTCTCCGTTACCCATATATGTAGCGTAAATTGGGCGCGAATCCATGCCATGATTTCACCCTGGTGAACAAAATTTCGACGGAAAATCAAATGGGCGCGGCTGCCCCTACTGGCAGCACAACGTTCCACTCGTAAGGGGTAAAATGGGGAAATCGACCCGAGGAAGGCGCCCGAAAGCGGCGCGCTTAGCGTTCCGGCGTGCCGGTCTGCAGCGCCAGCGCATGCAGCTTGCCGCCCATCTCGCCCTTGAGCGCGTCGTAGACGATCTTGTGCTGCTGCACCCGTGACTTGCCGCGAAACAACTCGGCGATCACGGTCGCGGCATAATGGTCGCCGTCGCCGGCGAGATCGCGGATCGTGACGCTGGCGTCCGGGATGCTCGCCCGGATCAGGCGTTCGATATCGCTGGCAGCCATGGCCATGCCGGCGCCTCCATCGTCTGCCGACTCCCCGCCACATTGAATTAACAGACTAGGACGCCGTCGCAAAGCAGATGCAATACGGCAATACAACGCACGCTGGATCGGCATGCACCGGTCGGGCGAGGTGGTGCAAACGATAGCGGGAGGACAACGGTGACAATTCGGCATGGCGGCGTTTTGGCGCTTCTTATCTTGGCTGGCGTCGTGCCTGGCGGCTGGTTGGGCGAAGCTTCCGCCCAGCAGCCGACGCCCGAGCAGATTGCGGCGATCCGCCAATCCTGCCGTTCCGATTTCATGTCGCATTGTGCCGGCGTGCAGCCCGGCGGCCGAGAGGCGTTGCAATGTCTCAAGCGCAATGCGGCGAGCGTATCGGCGCCATGCAAGTCGGCGCTTGATGCAGTCGGACCGAAGCCGGCAGCCGCGGAGCCAGAGCCTGCTGCCCGTCCGCCAGCCAATACGCTCGAGCCCGCCGCCGCGGCACCTCAACCGGCGCCGGCCGAGCCAGCGCAAGCCGCCCCGCCCCCTGCCGCCGAGTCTCCCCCCGGACCTGGGCCGACCGAGGCTCGCAGACCGGGCCCGCGGCCAGTCGCTGCGGTGCCGCCGGCGTGCCGGTCAGAATTCGCCGAGCATTGCCCGGGCGTCAGGCCAGGCGGTCCCGCCGCGTTGCGATGCCTGCAAGTCAACGCTGCCGCGCTGTCGGCGGCGTGCCAGAGCGCGCTTGCGGGCGGTGGTAGCGAGGGCAGCGCCCCGCCTGAGGCCGGCGGAGCGGCACCGCCGCCGCCCGGAGCGGCACCGCCGCCGGCAGCAGCGGCGCCGCCGGCCGCAGTCGCGCCGCTCGGACCGATTCCGCCGATGATGCCGCGCCAGGCGATGCAGATTCTCTCGTTCTGCGGCCAGGAGCGATGGGCGTTGTGCGGCAATGTCCCGCCCGGCGGCGGCCGCATCATCGAATGCCTTGCCGAAAACGCGCCGCGCTTGTCGCCCGAGTGCTACGGCGCAATCGCGCGAGCGGTCAGATAAACGCGGAGCGACCGCCGGCTATTTCCAAAGCTCGGCGGTCGCGAGCTTGGCGCCGGCCGCCAGGGCCTCAAGCTTGGACCAGGCGATTTGTGGATGGATGCGGCCGCCGAATCCGCAATCGGTGCCGGCGATGACATTTTCCCGGCCGACCACCTTGGCGTAACGCACGATCCGGTCGGCGACGACCTGCGGATGCTCGACGATGTTGGTGGCGTGGCTGACGACGCCGGGAATAAGGAGCTTGCCGTCAGGCAGCGCGACGTCCTGCCAGACGCGCCATTCGTGCTCATGGCGCGGGTTGCCGGCTTCGACCGAATAAGCCCCGGCATTGACGCTGAGCACGAGGTCGACGATGTCGGCCAGCGGAATGTCGGTGGTATGCGGACCGTGCCAGCTGCCCCAGCAGATGTGAAAGCGGATGCGATCGGCCGGTAGCCCACGCAGCGCGTGATTCAACGCCTCCATCCGCACCCGCTCGAACTTCTTGAATTCCGCAAGCGGCGGCTCCGGATTGATCATGTCCCAATTGTCCGGCAGGCTTGGATCGTCGATCTGCAGGACGATGCCAGCATCGACGATCGCTTTATATTCCTCACGCATCGCCTCGGCGGCGGCGAAGACGAACTCTTCCGGATTGTTGTAGTGCATGTCCTCGCTGCGGGCGAAGCTGCCGGGCCCGATCGAGCACAGGAAGCCCTCCTCGACGCCGGCGGCGGCAAGCGCCTTTTTCAGATTGTCGATGTCGGCTGCGATCGCGGCGTGGCCGGTATATTTGATCGGCCCGGTGCAGACCGGGCGGCGTGGGCGCCGCCGGGCGGCGCTGCCGACCAACGCGCCGGTCGATTCCGGGTCCTGATAAAATTCGCTGAATTTCTGCCAGTCGCGGCGATTGCTGAAGGTGGTCAGCGCGACCTCGGCGACGCTCGACTTTTTGTGCCGGGACTCGGGAACGGAGTCCGGCGGCACGAAGCCTGACATGCGCGCGAACGCATAATTCCACCACACGCCATAATCGTAGTTTGCCGCCATCGGTTTGCCGAACTCGCCGTCGTCGGCAATGTCGACGCCGACGTCGCGCTGCTTGCGCACCACGTCGGCAACCGCGGCGGCGAGACACTTGGCGTAGGCCACGTCGTCCCTGCTCTCGCCGCTGGCCCGCGCCCGGTTCATGTCGATGAGATTTGTCGGCCGCGACAGGCTGCCGGAATGGGTGGTGAGAATGCGGTCGGTGCTGCGTTTCATTACCTGTTACCTCCCCGGGATTTGCCTGGTGTCTCAGCCGCTGATGGTAGCCGCGCGACGCGCGGCGGCAATACGCCCGCTGTCGCCGCTCAGGTTGTGCCAGCCATGTAGGCCGGCAGCCAATGTTCGAAGCGAGCCTGCAGGTCGCTGACCCGAAGCGGCCGCTCGTCGCCGAACGCGAGCACGCGGCCGCCGGTGGCGCCGATCGATTTTAGCGGCACTCCAGCCGCTTTGGCTCGCGCGGCGACGGCGTCCGCATCCTTGGCAGTGACGACGTAACGGGCCTGATCCTCGCCGAACCAGAAAGCATGATCGCCAATGCTGCCTGGCGCTTCGAGCACAGCCCCGATGTGCGAGGCTATCGCCATCTCGGCGACGGCGACCAGAAGCCCGCCATCGGATATGTCGTGCGCCGCCGTTACCAAACCATCGCGGATCAACGCGCGCACGAATTCGCCATACCGGCGCTCGGCGGCGAGATCGACCGGCGGTGGAGCGCCCTCCTCCCGGCCGCAGGTGTCGCGAAGATAGAGCGACTGACCGAGCCAGCCCCGCGTCTCGCCAACGAGCAGGATCGACTCGTTCTCCGCCTTGAATGCGATCGTCATCGATGCGGTGAAATCGTCGAGCAGACCGACGCCACCGATGGTCGGTGTCGGCAGGATCGCCCGGCCGTTAGTCTCGTTGTAAAGCGAGACATTGCCGGACACGATTGGGAAATCGAGCGCCCGCGCCGCCTCGCCGATGCCGCGAATGCAGCCGACCAGCTGCCCCATGATCTCCGGCCGCTCCGGATTGCCGAAATTGAGGTTGTCGGTGAGCGCCAGCGGCCGCGCGCCAACCGCGGTGAGATTGCGCCAGGCTTCCGCCACCGCCTGCTTGCCGCCTTCGAACGGGTCGGCTTCGCAATAGCGCGGCGTAACGTCGGACGTCAGCGCCAGAGCCCGCGGGCCGTCATGGATGCGCACCACCGCCGCATCGCCGCCGGGCCGCTGCACGGTGTTGCCGAGGATGATGTGATCGTATTGTTGCCAGACCCACCGCTTGGAGCAGAGATCAGGCGAGGCCATGAGCTTTTCCAGCGCATCGGCAATGCCGATCGGCGGCCTGACCGAGCCCGGATCGATCACCGGGAGTGTAGGGCTTTCGACAAACGGCCGACGGTAGACCGGCGCTTCATCGCCGAGCTCCTTGATCGGCAGGTCGGCCATCGCCTCGCCGCCATGGCGGACCAAAAATCGCCGGGTCGGCGTGGTCTCGCCAACGATGGCGAAATCGAGCCCCCATTTGCGGAAGATCGCCTCGGCCTCCTGTTCTTTCTCCGGCTTGAGCACCATGAGCATGCGCTCCTGGCTCTCCGACAGCATCATCTCGTAGGCGCTCATGCCGGTTTCGCGGCACGGTACCCGCTCGAGATCGAGCGTCACGCCGAGATCGCCCTTGGCGCCCATCTCGACGGCGGAACAGGTCAGACCGGCGGCGCCCATGTCCTGGATGGCGATGACGCAGCCTCTGGCCATGATCTCAAGACAGGCTTCGAGCAGAAGCTTTTCCGAAAACGGGTCGCCGACCTGCACGGTCGGACGCTTCTCTTGCGCATCGGCGCCGAACTCGGCCGAGGCCATGCTGGCGCCGTGGATGCCGTCGCGGCCGGTTTTCGAGCCGAGATAGACGATCGGCATGCCGACACCGGATGCCGCCGAATAGAAAATCTTGTCTTTCTCGGCGATGCCGACGGCCATGGCATTGACCAGGCAATTGCCGTCGTAGCGGCGATGGAAGCGCACCTCGCCGCCGACCGTCGGCACGCCGAACGAATTGCCGTAGCCGCCGATGCCGGCAACTACGCCGGAGACGAGGTGGCGGGTCTTCGGATGGCTAGGATCGCCGAATGACAACGCATTGAGGCAAGCAATCGGCCGCGCGCCCATGGTGAAGACGTCGCGCAGAATGCCGCCGACGCCGGTCGCCGCGCCCTGGTAGGGCTCGATGTAGCTAGGGTGATTGTGGCTCTCCATCTTGAACACGACGGCAAGCCCGCCGCCGATATCGATCACGCCGGCGTTTTCGCCCGGGCCCTGGATCACCCAGGGCGCCTTGGTCGGCAGCGTGCGCAGATGGATCTTCGAGGACTTGTACGAGCAATGCTCGTTCCACATCGCCGAAAAAATGCCGAGCTCGGTGAAGGTCGGCACCCGGCCGATCAGCTTGACGATGCGCTCGTACTCGTCGGGCTTGAGGCCGTGCTCGGCGATCAGTTCGGGAGTGATGGCCGGTTCGTTGGGGATCACGGGGGAGATTTAGCCTTCACTGCCACCGATTTCACCTTCCTCGTCGCAATTATCCCTACCATCACGACGGCAGCTCGGCGAATTGCGGCAGGTTATCTGCGATGGTGAACCACGGAGCCTTGCTGGCGACGAAGCCGTGCATCTGCGGACCGACGCCCGGATCGTCGTCGAGCGCGCCCAGCGGCAGGCTGAAAACCGACGGATCGGCGTCGAATTTGCTCGAGATCGGCGATCCGCAGACGCGGCAGAAGCCGCGATGATTTCCCGGCGACGAGGCGAAAAACGTCAGCAAGTGATCGCCGGACAGCAAACGAAAATCCGCGGATCGCACTCTCGTTCGACTGCGAAAGGCCGCGCCCTGGGCCTCGCGACACATCGAGCAATGACAATTGAACGCGTCGAAAAGCTTGCCGTTGATCTCGTAGCGAATGCCGCCGCACAGGCAACTGCCGCGTAACATCGTGACCTCCACGCCAGCGCGGCTAGACGCTAAGCTCTGAACGTTTATGCCGCCTTGGCAAAATGCTGCGTCAACCCGGCAAATAGACCGCGCCCGTCGGTCCGGCCCATGGCGGCCTCAACATGGTTTTCCGGATGCGGCATCATACCGAGCACATTGCCGCGGTCGTTGATGATGCCGGCGATGGCGTTCATGGCGCCGTTATGATTCCAGTCCGGATCGATCATGCCGTCGGGCGAGGCGTAGCGAAACAGCACCCGGCCCTCGCCTTCGAGCCGCGCCATGGTCTCGCCGTCGGCGATGTAATTGCCTTCGCCGTGCGCCACCGGCACGCGGATCACCTGGCCGGCATTGTAGCCGCGGGTGAACGGCGTGTCCGAGCGCTCGACGCGCAAGTAAACGTCGCGGCAGATGAAGCGCAGCTGGGTATTGCGCATCAGCACGCCGGGCAGCAGTCCGGCTTCGCAGGCGATCTGAAAGCCGTTGCACACCGCGAGCACGAGCCCGCCTTTGGCGGCAAAGGCGCGCACCGCCTCCATGACCGGCGAGCGCGCCGCGATCGCCCCGCAGCGCAGATAGTCGCCATAGGCGAAGCCGCCCGGGATGACGACCAGATCGGTGCCGAGCGGCAGCGTGGTGTCGGCGTGCCACACCATCGCCGGCGCGCGCCCGGAGATCAGCCGCAGCGCGCGCGCCATGTCGCGCTCGCGATTGATGCCGGGAAAGACAAGCACAGCCGACTGCATCACCATCTCCCCTCTGCCTGCCTCATCCCGTCACCTCGACGCGGTAATTCTCGATCACGGTGTTGGCGAGGAGCTTTTCCGCCGCGGCCTTGAGCGCCGCCTCGGCGCCGGCGCGATCGGCACCCTCGATCTCGATGTCGAACACCTTGCCCTGGCGGACGCTGGCGACGCCGGTCACACCGAGCGAGCGCAACGCGCCTTCGATCGCCTTGCCCTGCGGGTCGAGGATGCCGGATTTCAACGTGACGAAGACGCGGGCTTTCATAACGGGAATTCCATATTCGCCCATTCAATAGGCATGAGTCGCGACAGCCGCAACAGCCTCATGCTGGAACGCCGCTGACCGAGTCAAAGCTCTTCGGTTTTGCCGGTCGGCGTTGGCAACGAAGGGCTTCCCGGCGGCCCCTCTTCGATTTTCATGACCTCGACAAACTCGTTCAGCGACTTTTGCGCGAGCGTGCGGTTCTTCGACACCGATTGCAGCCGGATCATGATCGGACCGGCAAAGATAATCGTTGTATCGAGGTAGATGAACACCTTGCCTTGGGTCAGTTTCGTTTCGTTGACGACGGCGGGATAGCCTTTCAGTGTCGCGGTCTTGGAGCTCAAGGTCTCAAGCTTGGCGTCGCCGTCCGCCAAAACCTCACGCGCCGCGTCGGCGGCGTGGATGCTCTTGGGCAGGTCGGTCTTGGCAAGCTTCTCCAACGCCTCCGGATCGGGATGCCGGGTCGGGCTTTTCGAAAACAGGATGGTGATGATCTCGGTATCGGCGCAGGCCAGCGGCCTGCACTTGAACACCCGCTGCATTCCATTCGGCGACTTTTGCCCATCCCATTTGTCGGCATCGGGCGCGCGCGTCGTCACCCGCACGCCGCCGGGCTTGAGCGGCTTCGAGGTGTCGTCCCCCGGGCTCTGCGCCAAGGCCACCGCTGGGACAAAAAGAACGGCGCAAAGCGCCGTTGCAACAATGTGCTTGTTCATGTCGCCTTCCGCCGATCCGGCAAGACGCGTGATTTTATCACAGCAACCAAGCGCTACAACCATCAGGCGACGATTTTCAGTCGCCAGCAGGCGCTCATGGACTATTTCAGCCCGGTGTCGCGATAAATCTCCGAAAGCGGCAATGAGATACCGAGCGCCGCCAGTTCGAGCGTGTCAGCAAGCGAGCGATAATGGCGCTCCACAAATCCTGTTTCGCGGGCAAACACGACGACATCCACCGCGTCCTGCGCGACCACAATGTAATGGGTGAGCGACGGCAGGCTCGCATATGCTGTGCGTTTCCAGCGGAGATCACGTTCCTCAGTTGAGGGCGAAAGGATTTCGATCGTTACGAATACTTCGCTCGTTTCTCGGCCATATGGATCGCGTTTGGCGGCTCCGGCAGGAACGACGAAAAGGTCCGGCTCGGGCAGACTGGTATCGGATACACGCACGCCGATCCCAGGCGTCGATTCTCACGAGTGGGACCGCTGACGCTTGATGCCAAGAAGGAAAACGAGATTGTCTAGAATTATTTGATGCAGTCTGTTCGGCGAAGCGTTCAAGATCGGCTCCCCGTCGATCAGCTCCCATTTCTCGTTGTCCGGCCGCGTGTCGGTGAAGGCGAAATATTCCTCCACCGTCATCGGACCGGTTTTGATGGTCGGGACGCCCACGGAGCGCGCTCCTGAAGTTCAGCCCTTCACGAGGATCGGACCCGCCCCCTGCGGCCGTTCGCCTTCGCTCATGATGCCGAGGCGCTTGGCCACCTCGGTATAGGCTTCCAAAAGCCCGCCGAGATCGCGGCGGAAACGATCCTTGTCGAGCTTCTCGTTCGACTTGATGTCCCACAGCCGGCAGGAGTCCGGAGAAATCTCGTCGGCGACGACGATCCGCATCAGGTCGTTCTCCCACAGCCGGCCGGTTTCCATCTTGAAGTCCACCAGACGGATGCCGACGCCGAGAAACAGCCCGGACAGGAAGTCGTTGACGCGGATGGCGAGCGACATGATGTCGTCGATTTCCTGCGGCGTCGCCCAGCCGAATGCGGTGATGTGCTCCTCCGACACCATCGGATCGTTGAGCTGGTCGTTCTTGTGATAGAACTCGATAATCGAGCGCGGCAGCTGGGTGCCTTCCTCGATGCCGAGCCGCTGCGACAGCGAGCCGGCAGCGACGTTGCGCACCACGACTTCGAGCGGAATGATCTCGACCTCGCGGATCAGCTGCTCGCGCATGTTGAGCCGGCGGATGAAGTGCGTCGGCACTCCGATATCGTTGAGGTGCTGAAACACATATTCGGAGATGCGGTTGTTAAGGACGCCCTTGCCTTCGATCACCTCGTGCTTCTTGGCATTGAAGGCGGTGGCGTCGTCCTTGAAGTGTTGGATTAGTGTTCCGGGCTCGGGTCCTTCATAAAGGACCTTCGCCTTGCCTTCATAAATCCGGCGACGGCGGCTCATTGGAGTGTACCGTGGCTTGGTGAAATCCATGGAAATGCCGTGGCTCCAGTTCGGTTGTCGGTCCGCGGCGGCGGCAAAGGGCGCGCGACTTAAACACGGCCCATCCGCGACCGGAAAGCTAGCTGAACGCGGCGCGGAGTACAATTGACATAGACCCGTGCCGCCTTCACCGCAACGTCGATGTTCAGTCCCGACACCGTTGCCTTGACGGGCCACCCTCCTATATGCAAGGCGCGGCGCTTATGCAGTTCCAGGCAGCATCAGGACGAAGGGCATGACGACGTTCGACAAGCGCGAAGAAGGCTTCGAGAAGCAATTCGCCCATGACGAAGAGCTCAGATTCAAGGCAACCGCGCGCCGCAACAAGCTCCTCGGCCAATGGGCCGCGGAAAAGCTCGGATTGAGCGGCGCCGAGGCGGAAAGTTACGCCAAGTCGGTGGTGATGGCTGATTTCGAGGAAGCCGGCGACCATGACGTGATGCGCAAGATCCGCACCGATTTCGACGCCAAAGGCGTCGCGCAATCGGATCATCAGATCGGCCGCGTCATGACCGAGCTGATGGAAAAGGCGGTCGCTGACATCAAAGCCGGCAAATAGCACCGCCGACCATGTCGGTCAGGTTGGACCGGATCATGCTATGGATATTGCCGGAGCATGATCTTTTCCGAAAACCAGCTCCCGCGTTTCGGGATCACGCTCCAAGCGTCACGCCAAGCGCACGGCAGCGAATATTATGACAATCCCCAATTTCACTCTCGCCCGGGCGCTGCGAGCCGGACAAACGGTATTTAGCGGCTGGTGCAGCCTGCCCTATCCGATCGTCGCCGAGATGATCGGCCGCGAGGGCTTTGCCGCGGTGACGCTCGAGGCGCAGCACGGACTATGGGACGTCAGCGCTTTGCTCACCGGCACGGCCGCGGTGCGGCAGAGCGGCGCGGCGCCGGTGGTGCGCGTCCCGGTCGCCGATTTTGCTCTGGTATCGCGTGCGCTCGATTTCGGCGCCGAAGGCATCATCGCGCCGATGATTAACACCGTGGCCGACGCCCGCGCCTTCGCCGCAGCGGCCAAATATCCGCCGATCGGCGAGCGCAGCTGGGGGCCCCACCGCGTGACCGCGCTCGCCGGCCTTGCCGACCAATCAGTTTATCTGCGCGAAGCCAACGACAACGTGATCACGCTCGCCATGATCGAGACCCGCGCCGCGCTCGGCAATCTCGACGCCATCGTCGAGGTGGCAGGCATCGACGGATTGTTTCTCGGCCCGTCCGACCTTTCGATCGCGCTGTCCGACGGCAAAAGCCTCGATCCGTTGTCCAAGGATGTCGAGCGCGAACTCGACCGCATCATCGCCGCCTGCGGCAAGACCGGCAAAATACCCGGCGCGTTTTGCCATACCGCCGAACGCGCCGCAGCGCTCGCCAAGCGCGGCGTGCGTTTCCTCGCGGTCATGAGCGATCTGGCGATGCTGCGTGCCGGCGCCGGCACGGCGCTCAAGGTGCTGAAAGCCGGCTAGACCATGATCCGATCAAGTTGAGTTGGATCATGATCTAGATTTTGCGCTGGAGCATGATCTTTTCCGAAAACCGGCTCCCACTTTTCGGGATCATGCTTTAAGCGGCAGCCTTATTTCGGCACGATACGAAAGCCAACATTGCCGTTGACGTTCAAGCCGCCCTTCTGCTGGCCGAATTGATTGCGCTGCACATTGACGTTGATCGATTCGAGGCGACATTCGCTTGCCAGCACGTCGCGCAGAATGGCGCATTCGCGCGCGGCGAGATCGTAGACAAGCCGCCGCGCGTCCTCTTGCGCCTTGATCGCTTGATCGCCGCCGTCGGTCATGGGCACGAACATGTTGATGCCAACCGACACCCGAACCTGCTCGGCCCCCACCATCATCGGTTTCGGATTGAGCACGATCGTCGTCTCGGCGGGCGCGGCGAGCACACCGGCTATCGTAAACGCGATCGTCAGACAAATGCGCAGCATGGTGCGTTTCCCCCGCAGCTGATGCGCACCTGATAGCCGCAATGCCTTGGCGAAGCCGTAAGGAATTATCTCAACTTGTCGGCAATCGGATCGACCCGGGTCGGCGGTTTCAACCCAGCGCCACATCGATGCGCGACAGCGCGGCTGCCATGTCGGTTTCGATCTCCGCCGCCGGCACCGGAACGATGGTGTAACCGCGCTGGCCGAGCCAGGAATATTTGTCGGCCCGCGCCTTGGCCGCTGCCGGCTCCTCGCCGGCCGGCACGACGTCGATGACAACCCGCAACGGGAACGACACGAAATCGCAGATGTGCTGGCCGATCGGCGTCTGTCGCTTGAAGCCGCGGTGGGCGAAGCGCCGGTCATTGACCAGCGCCTGCCACAACGCGCGCTCGGCGTCGGTCGGATTTCGGCGCAGAAGCCGCGCCAGGCCACGCACCGGGCCGCGCTCCGAAGGCACGCGGCCTTCGCCGTGCTCGGCGAGTAGCGCGCGCAGCATTTCCGCTTCCGCGCCGTCGAGCACGCCGCCACGCGCCGGGCCCTTGCGGCCCTCGGCGATCGCCATGATCACACCGTGCAAGGTCTGGATGTCCTGCTGTGTCGGCGCCATGCGGGTAAAGATGTTGCGCAGATTGATCTGCATGGTCTCGCGCTTGTCGGGCGGCCGGAAGAACTCGACCTTCTCCAGTTCGCGCTCCAGCGAGGCGAAGAACGCCAACAGCTGCTGCTTGCGCGCCAGCACCGATTTTTCCGGCATGCCGAACGGCAATTTTCCGCCGGTCACGAGCTTAAACCATTCGTAGGCGACGATCACCACTGCCTGCGCCAAGTTCAACGACGCGAAGGCCGGATTGACCGGCAGCGTGATGATGCGGTCGGCGAGCGCAATCTCGTCATTCTCGAGCCCGTTGCGCTCGCGGCCGAACGCGACCGCGACTGTTTCGCCGGCAGCGACGTGCGGCGCCATCAGGGCCATAGCCTCGGCCGCGCCGACCACCGGCTTGGCCTGATCGTGGGCGCGCGCGGTCGTCGCAAAGACCAAGCTGCAATCGGCGATCGCCGCTTCAAGGCTGTCGTAAAGCTCGGCGGCTTCGAGAATGCGATCGGCGCCGGCCGCCATCACGCGCGCCTTGGCGTTGGGCCAGGACTGCCGGGGCGCCACCAGGCGCAACCGGGAGAGGCCGAAATTCGCCATGGCGCGCGCGGCGGCGCCGATATTCTCGCCAAGCTGCGGCTCGACCAGAATGACAATCGGCCCCGGCGGCGCCGCCCAATCCTTCGTACTGTCGGTGCCGGCCCCGGGCATCGTGCCTTAAATCTCCGCGTCATTCCGGAAGCCGCGCCAGCGGCTATGCGGAATCCATAACCACGAAAAGTGTGGTTGCGGAAGGATTTGCGGCAATGTCCTTAGCGCGGTCGTTATGGATTACGGTTCGGCCTTTCGGTAATGTGTCGGTTTGATTGAGTGAGGCGGGCATGGCCACGAAGAATCTGCTTGGGCTTGCGGCAGCTGCGGCGGCGCTGTTGGTTGTTACCGGCAGCGCCTTAGCCGGCAGCCATGGCGGCGGGTCGGGTAGCGGTGGCAGCACAACGAATGCTCCGATTTCGCAGGGACCCCTTCACCCTCCCGCCGCAAACCCCAATCCGATCCCCGTGACGAAAGGCACCCCCGGCGGTCACGGTCTGCCGCCGGGTAGCACCAATCCTCGGCCAGGAATGGGCGGCAATGGCGGCCGTCCAGGAACGTAAAACTGAGCCTGCGATACGCTGGCCCCGGGTCGGACATTCAAACTGAGACACTACCGGCCTTTCAATCCGGCCCGGATGCAGGCAATGCCTTTCTCCGCCGCGGCGCGGGTGCTATAGCGACGCCGCCGGCGCGGTTGGGGGCCCTATTCAACACGCACCGTCCCTGCCGCTTTCCTTAATCCTTCCGCGCTTTCAAAGGTCGTTGCACTCATGGCGAAAATCAAAGTGGTCAATCCGGTCGTCGAAATGGACGGCGACGAAATGACCCGGATCATCTGGCAACAGATCAAGGACAAGTTGATCCACCCCCATCTCGACATCAACCTGATCTATTTCGATCTCGGCATCCAGAAGCGCGACGAGACGCGCGATCAGATCACCATCGAGGCTGCCGAGGCGACCAAAAAGGTCGGGGTCGCGGTGAAATGCGCCACCATCACGCCGGACGAGGCGCGGGTGAAGGAATTCAACCTGCACGAAATGTACCGGTCGCCGAACGGCACCATTCGCAACATCCTGGGCGGGGTGATTTTCCGCGAGCCGATCATCTGTCGGAACGTGCCGCGGCTGGTGCCGGGCTGGACCAAGCCGATCATCATCGGCCGCCATGCTTACGGCGATCAATACCGCGCCACCGACTTCAAGGTGCCGGGCAAGGGCAAGCTCTATCTGACCTTCGTCGGCGACGACGGCGCCGAGATCAAACGCGAAGTCTTTCAGTTCCCCGGCGCGGGGGTCGCCATGGCGATGTACAATCTCGACCAGTCGATCCGCGACTTCGCCCGCGCGTCGATGCATTTTGCGCTGGGCCGCGGCTACCCGCTTTATCTCTCGACCAAGAACACCATCGTCAAAGTCTATGACGGCCGCTTCAAGGACATTTTTGCGGAAATCTTCGACAAGGAATTCAAGATCGAATTCGAAAAGAAGGGCCTGACCTACGAGCACCGACTGATCGACGACATGGTGGCGGCGGCGCTCAAATGGTCCGGCGGCTATGTCTGGGCCTGCAAGAATTACGATGGCGACGTGCAGTCGGATACCGTGGCGCAGGGCTATGGCTCGCTCGGGCTGATGACCTCGGTCTTGACCTCGCCGGACGGCAAGATCGTCGAAGCCGAGGCCGCGCACGGCACCGTGACCCGGCATTATCGCGAGCATCAGAAGGGCCGCGAGACCTCGACCAATTCGATCGCCTCGATCTATGCCTGGACGCGCGGGCTGGCGCATCGGGCCAAGCTCGATGACAATCCGGCGCTGGCGAATTTCGCCACGACGCTGGAAAAAGTGACGGTCGACACCGTCGAGTTCCGGATTCATGACCAAAGACCTGGCGCTCCTGGTCGGCCCGGATCAGAAGTGGCTCACCACCACCGGGTTCCTCGACAAGGTCGATGAGAACCTGAGAAAGGCGATGGCATGAGCGAAGGCCGGTCAATGGGCGCCCGCAATACCACTGCTCTTTGTGCGTTTGTGGCCGTAACTTTTGCCATCGGCGCCACGACGGCGCTGGCGGAAATGCCGGCCGCCATCGTCGCGCCGAGTGCGGCCCCGATCGTTACGCTCCACGCCGAGGGCGCGCAGATTTACGAGTGCAAGACCGCCGACGGCGGCAAGCTCGCGTGGGCGTTCCGCGAGCCGATCGCAACCTTGATCCTCGACGGCAAAACCGTCGGGCGCCACTATACCGGACCGGTCTGGGAATACGTGGATGGCAGCAGCGTGCACGGCAAAGCCGTCGCCAACGCACCGGGCGCGACCGGCAATGACGTTCCCTGGCTCAAGCTCGAGGTGATCGGCCGCCGCGGCACCGGCGCGCTCGCCAACGCCGATTTCGTCCAGCGCATCAATACCTCGGGCGGCGTCCTTCGCGGCCCGTGTGAGCAAGCCGGCGCCTTGCGCAGCGCCCCCTATTCCGCCGACTACGTTTTCCTGCGCAAAGGCGGCTGAGGCTTGCGGCGGCACCGGCGCTATTCTTGCGTCGGCGCTGGCAGAGTGCGGCACTCAGGCTTATTTGCTGCCTATGTCACACCGGGCGCAGAACCTCGGAACGATCGCGATGGTTGTCGCGCTGATCGCCATTATGGCGGCGGCATTGTGGTACGCCGCTAGCGCGTGGTTCACGATCTCCGGACCGCCGATGCCGGCGGTCGGCTATGTGGCGATGACATTGGGCATTGTGATGTCGCTTGTGGTTGGCGTCGGCCTGATGGCGCTGTTGTTCTATTCGAGCCGGCACGGCTATGACGAGCCGCACCCGAGCGACGGCGAAGGCGAGTAGCCCGGTCGGATGCGGCAACGCTGGCGCATTGCCGGCAATTTTAATTTCACAATCAACGGGATTTGAACGGCTATCGACTAAAACTTTGGTCCGCGGGCGGCGTCGGGCTGGCGTCGTTTGCAGGAAAATAAACGGCGCCGGTTTCGTCGGCGCGCTGACAACAAAATCGGGGGGCTTAATGCTTCGTTGCCATAACCACGCCGGCTTTGCTGCCGGCGCACTTCTTGCTGCGTCCATCGCCGTTGCCGCGACCGCAAGCTCGGCGATGCCGCGTTATGACGGCCTGTGGAGCGTGTCGATCGTGACCAAAAAGGGCGATTGCATCGCCAGCTATCGCTATCCCATGCGCATCGCGGGTGGCGTGCTCGCCAACGGCGGCGATATCGCCATCAATGTCAGCGGCAAGGTCGCAGCCGACGGGGCCGTCACCGTCGTGGTCAGCCGCGGCGACACCCACGCCTCTGGCTCCGGACAACTCGCGGCCAATGCCGGCAACGGCTCGTGGAAGACGAGTTCCTGCTCCGGTCTGTGGACCGCCGAGCGGCGCTCGTAAGCTGCCGGCGTTGCCACCGACTGACATCATGGGCGGGCATTGCCGTTCGAAGAACGGCGTCGCTTCGCTCGCCTATGACCGGCCATCCACGTCTTGGGTAATGTCTTGGGTGATGCCGGCAAAACGTAGCTGCCCGGCACAAGGCCGGGCATGACGGCGCCAGGCGCGCGAAGGTCCCGGATCAACGGCGCACCGCTGTCGCGCTGCACCGCGTCCGGGATACGCCTACGCTACTGACTTCCGTATTTAGCCTTCCGCGGCGTTATCATCGTCGCCCTCGCCTTTTTCGCCGGCGAGGATTTTTTCGGCGATGAGGCCGGCATTCTGCCGGACCGCGGCCTCGATCTTTGCCGCGATATCGGGATTGGCCTTGAGGAAGGTCTTGGCGTTCTCGCGGCCCTGGCCGATGCGCTGACTGTCGTAGGAAAACCAGGCGCCGGATTTTTCCACCACACCGGCCTTGACGCCGAGATCGATCAGTTCGCCGTTCTTCGATACGCCTTCGCCATACATGATATCGAACTCGACCTGCTTGAACGGCGGCGCGAGCTTGTTCTTGACCACCTTGACGCGGGTCTGGTTGCCGACGACCTCGTCGCGCTCCTTGATGGCGCCGATGCGGCGGATGTCGAGGCGGACCGAGGCGTAGAATTTCAGCGCATGACCGCCGGTGGTCGTTTCCGGCGAGCCGTACATTACGCCGATCTTCATGCGAATCTGGTTGATGAAGATCACCATGGTATTGGAGCGGTTGATCGAGGCGGTGAGCTTGCGCAGCGCCTGGCTCATCAGGCGGGCCTGCAGACCGGGCTGGCTGTCGCCCATCTCGCCTTCGAGCTCGGCTCGGGGCACCAAAGCCGCGACCGAATCGATCACCAGCACGTCGACGGCGCCGGAGCGAACCAGCGTATCGGCGATTTCCAGCGCCTGCTCGCCGGCATCGGGCTGCGAAATCAGAAGATCATCGACATTGACGCCGAGTTTTCTGGAATAGATCGGATCGAGCGCGTGCTCGGCGTCGATGAAGGCGCAAATGCCGCCCTTTTTCTGCGCCTCGGCGATGCAGTGCAAAGCCAGCGTGGTCTTGCCGGAGGATTCCGGACCGTAGATTTCGACGACGCGGCCGCGCGGCAGTCCGCCGATGCCGAGCGCAATGTCGAGGCCGAGCGAGCCGGTGGACACCGTGTCCACGTCCATCGCCGCCATGTTCTTGCCGAGCCGCATGATCGAGCCCTTGCCGAAGCTGCGCTCGATCTGCGAGAGCGCGGCATCAAGGGCTTTCGATTTGTCCATGGACGATCCTTCGACGAGACGAAGCGCTGCACTCATGTTCCGTGCTCCTTATGGCGGGGATTCGACAGGGTCACAACGGACGCCCGACTGGCCTTCAAGCCGGGCGCAAAACCTGGTCCTAAAGCTCTTGCCGCCGTGCCCCTCATTGGCTGACCGATTTGAACACTGTACACTATTTGTTCTCAGTTCGCAATATGTTCTTTTTGCCGCTGTGGGTACTGGTCCCTTTCCGAAGCCTCTGGTCCCTTTTGATTTTCCACATTGGCCCCTTTTCACGTTTGCAACCGTAGGTACTGCGACAAAGTATATTTCTAACATAGATTAAGGCGGATGCGTTTGTGAATTTCCAAAACTTCAGCGTGTGGAACTCAGAACAAGCCGGAACATTTGTAAAATGAAACTCAATCCTCCTTTGGGCGTTTTATATCCGCAAGCTAAGGGGGATCGCCGATGTGGTTCGAAATTTGGGTAGTGACCATTGCGCTGGCTATCGGCCTCGTAGTGACGGCCCAGATCATTGAGCGCCAGGGCGACGCCACACCTGGGAGTTAGTTTGAAAGTAGTCGCGTGGTGTTTAGAGGCCGCCTCAGTTGGCGGCCTTTTCTTTTGCGGCTTCGATCAGCCAAAAATCCACCTGATAGGCCGTGACCGGAATCGCTTGCTCGGTTCCGTTTCGTCGTACCAAACCGAGAGCGCAATACCGACAGCTCTACGGGTCGTAGCCTTCCCGGTGATGGCGTCCGTTCCGTGATCTCGCAGGCGTTGAAAGGCGGTGCTGGTCTTTCGCACCTTCACGTGGTTCTCGGCGAGCCAGTCGTTTACTTGCTGATCTACAGCCGCCGCGTCGGTCCCGGTGAAGGTTTTGACCTTCATACGCCGTCCAAGATAAAGAGCCCGGTATGGTCATCCGGGGCCAAAGTTTTGCGCGCAATCAACCCAGACCCAGAAGCCGACGATTACGGCGGCAGCATAGCGCAGGGCGCCTAGGATTTACAGACCAGTGTCATCGTTCCTTTGAATTTCCGACTGTCCTACTTTCCGTAGATTGGAATGAGCAGTCCGACGCTCACGCCGAGCGACTGCTCGTGGCCGCCGATAAAGCTATAGCTGTAACTCGGCTCCAGAAACCATCCGAGCTTCCGATCCGGTGACGGCCAAAACATGAAATCGCCGGCAATCTCAACGCCGGCATTCGTCGAGCCGCGGAATGCGGAACCCCATTGCGGGCCAGCACCGATCATAAACTCGACTTTGTCCGACAGGGTGAATGGCTTCTTGAAGAGAATGTCGGTCTCCCATTCGCTAATGCTTTTGCCGAACATCGGCCCGGTGCCGACTTCGATTTCCAACCAATTTTCGATTGGCGTCAACTCAATGGCGGCCGTAGGGCCAAAGCTAAAAGGACCGGACAGGCTCCAATTGCCTGACCCGCCGATTTCAACGATTGCGTCAGGTTCTTTTTCCTTTTCTTCCGCGCGCGCCTGCATAGCGGTCAAGGCAACGACCGAGACGGCAACAAACACTGCGCGCGCTGAAAACATTGTAGCGCCGTTGCCTCAGTTGGCGCCCCTTGCTGCGCAAGCATCGGCATTGGTAATTCTAGCTCTCGCTCGCCGCCAAATCGTTCCATGATTTTTTGTTGGTAGGAATCCCTGTCGGGCGACGACTGTGCCATTTCGAGCACGCGACCCAAGTGCAGTCTCAACGCACCAATCTCGTTTATGAATTGGGTATTGGTCTCTTTCCGAGGCCGCTGCTCCCTTTTGATTTTTCCAGCTGTCCCTTTTCACACTTTTGCAACCGAAGACACTGCCACAAGCCTACTTAAGGTGTGAATTTCCAAAAATGATGTTTTAAACATTAGGTAGAAATACCTAGCGCAGCAAAAGCACTATAGAGAGAAAAGCCTTTGGCCCCTTTGCCGCGAGCGGATGGCGCGTACGCGGATTTGGCATTCGTGCTATCCCTGCAAAATGCCGACGTCAGAACAATACCGTAAGAGCGCCGAGCAATGCCGGCGCGTCGCTAATAACACCGACGACCGGCTTGAACGCGAGACCCTGATGCGCATTGCCGCACAATGGGACCGGCTGGCGGATCACAAGGCACGCAAGGAATCAGAGGGGGCCTAACGGCTGGTGCATATGATCGATGACCCGGCCCAACTCCGCCTGAAAGCCGAAGCCTGCCGACGATTGGCAGACATGGCGGAGGATGCGCAGCGCAAGGCGCTCTGGACTGAGCGAGCCCATCATTGGGAGCAACTCGCCGCAAAAGCCGCGAAGCGGCCACAGCAGCGAAAGCCATCGGAAGTCTAGGCCGCCTCAGTTGGCGACCTCTTTTGCCTTTGCTTCCGTGTCGGGACGTTCGCCGGCCATTGATTGCAATCGCCGTTGTTGCGCGGTGATGCACATCACACGGGATTTTGAATCTTATCGGCTAAGGATGACGGCGGGTGGCTCCACACCATCCTCCCCAAGAACTTAGTCCCGACGGCGCCCTAACCCTCGGGACTTTTTTGTGCCGGCGGCAATCTTCAATTGGGATTTTGCGAGCGATCCGCCGGGCAACGGGCGGCGGTTACCTGGATCCCGCGGCTTGTGCCCTAATCTAAATTTATTGCTGAGCTAATTCGCGCGAATTGTCACGCAATTGTCGCTTTAACTCGCGCATGAATTTACAGAAACGGAACTCTTGGTAGGCAATGCTGCGCGCGCCCGTGGAGGGGGATGAAAGGCAGGAGGCCCGCTTGTATCGACATCTCGTCCGGTTCTGCACAGATCGCTCCGGAGCTACTGCGATCGAATATGGCCTGATCGCAGCCGGTATCTCGGTTGCCATCATCGTTGCCGTCAACACGCTCGGCACCAATCTGAACGCTACGTTCACCAGCGTTTCGAGCCAGCTGAAATAAATAATGGAAAAGAAGGCCGTCTTGTTGGCGGCCTTCTTTTCGTTACTTTTTCTTACTTTCGCACGTCAATCCGGCGCGCTTTCGCCAGCGGTCGCTTGGCTTGCGCGCTGCCGGCTTGCGCCGGCCGCCTCGATCATCCAAACGCAGACCGGCCGGCCTTCGTGGCGGCGCGGCTCGTCATTACATTTTTCGTGTTCGAATTAACCGTTTCGGAGGAACCCACCGGTAGGTTGTGGCCGGGTACGGGTGAAACCCCCGAAGGGCTGTCATGCATCAAACTCTTGTTCGGTTTTGGCGCGATCGATCCGGAGCAACGGCGATTGAATTTGGTCTGATCGCCGCCGGCATTTCCATCACCATTGTCGCGGTCGTGGCCACGATCGGCACGCAACTCAACACGATGTATTCCAGCGTGTCGACCCAGCTCAAATGATGAGCAGCGTTGGGTCGCAATGGTTGTAAGGCTGCCCAATCCGGCGGCCTCGTTCATTCGTTGGAACTTCAGTGTCCGCTGTGGGCCGATCAGGCGCTGTTGTTGCTTGTTCCAATCCCGCGTGTAACGGCGGGAACCGCAACGCCGTCAAAAGACGCAGAGCCGGCACGCCACCGGTTGTCACAAAGTCGGGCTGATCAAAGACGGTGTAGCTTTTGCACCACAGACTTTTGTGGGCTGCGATTGTACGCTGTGCCCGATGCGGCTGAGTTTGGTGCTGGACGCGGAGCGGAGGAGCTCATGATGCGCTTATTCATGATCGCTGCGGTATCGCTGCTGGCGCTGGCTCCCGGCGCGCTGGCGGAAACCGCGGAGCCCGCGCCGCCGCGACCGACGGCCGCGCAACCGCCTGGCGTGACCCAGGACGACATCGCGCGCCAGCATCCCGACTGGTTTACCGAAGAGGGCATACCTTACCGGCCGTGCCCGTGTGATATTCCCCGACGGCCGGCACGCTTGCCTTGGACTGCCGTAAGAAACGACTCCGAGGGCCGCAGCCCTCGGCAGGATTCGTTCGCTGGGCAAGGGTAAAAAGCATTTCGATTTTATTTTCATCGTAACGTCATTTTCCCGGGAACGATCTGCTAGCCTGCAGATTGAAATTGCAAGGACGGGGGGGACCGTCAACCAATGACCGTAAAGTGCGCCTTCCATTCCGGCGACTACAAAGCCGTGGCTCCACAATGAGTTTGGCGACATGACCGCAAAGGAACCGGCGTCGCGTTTCGACTGTCCGCATTGCGGAGCGCGATACAAGCTTGTGCGCGTCGAGGTCGAGTCGGTCGCGGCCAGCGGACCAATCGCCTGCCGCTCCTGCGGCGGCCCGCTCGAGAGTCATGCCGACCGCCATATCCTCAAATATTTCCTCGTCGATCGGCCGAGACACGCGGGCCGCCCCAAGCTGGTCGATCCGCCGCGGGCGGATCGTTCGAGCCCAGATCGTTCAAGCAGTGATCCGTCGCGGCAGGACGCGCAGCAGCTGCACCTGGGCTAGCTGCAGGCGATAGTTACGTCGATAAGCCAAGTCGTACTGAGGTCGTTGTTGTCTGATTCCAATCAAGTGTTGGCTAACCGAACGTTTGCGCTTGCCGAACATTTTGACGGTGAATTCCCGGAACAGGCCGGTGCGCCGCCAATTTGATGATGAGAAACGTCGACATCGGGAACCTTATCGGCGGTTCCACCGCGGCACACGGCTAACTTTGGAATCGTAACCGTCACAAATCAGGATTACGCTGGATCCGATAGCGAGTAACACGCAGGCAGGCGCCCGACGACTGAAAGAAGCTCGCGCTCCCGCCTGACCGAGGAGTAGCGTCCATGGTCGCGACCGTGTCGATTGTTCCGCTGTTGGCCAATACCTCGTTCGATCCCGAGGCCGTCGAAACCTTAAGCGCCGCATTCGACGACGCCTGGGCGAAGATCAAGCAATCCGGTTCCACCTTTGCCCGGCCGGCTTACGAGCGCGGCGCCCGCGAGGTGCTCGCCAAATGCATCATCGAGATGGCGCAGCGCGGCGAGCGCGACCGCCGGCATTTGAGCGAATCGGCGCTGAAGTTCATGGCGCAGAATTATATGCAGTAGCCCGAACCGTCATTCCGGGGAACGACGCGCGCTAAGCCTCGATCACGATCTTCGGCGCCGGGCGGCTTGCCGCCATCAGACCTTCACGCACGCGTGCGGCGATGGCGTGAAAGCTTTCCGCGTGCGCCCCATGAGGATCGCTCGCCACCACCGGGGCGCCGGCGTCGGATTTTTCCCGGATCTCGATCGCCAGCGGCACTTCGCCAAGGAACGGCACGCCGAGCCGCTCGGCTTCGTGACGCGCCCCGCCATGGCCGAAAATGTCGGAACGCGTGCCACAATGCGGGCAGATGAAGGTCGACATATTCTCGACGATGCCGAGGACGGGCACATTGACGCGGCGGAACATGGCGATGCCGCGCCGGGCATCGATCAGCGCCAGATCCTGCGGCGTCGAGACGATGACCGCGCCTTTGAGCGGCACCTGCTGCGCCATCGTCAGCTGCGCGTCGCCAGTGCCGGGCGGCATGTCGACCACCATGACGTCGAGCTCGCCCCAGTCGACTTCGCGGAGCATTTGCGTCAGCGCCGACATCACCATCGGCCCGCGCCAGATCATCGGCGTTTCCTCCTCGACCAGGAAGCCGATCGACATCACCGGCATGCCGTGACGCATGATCGGCTTGAGCCGGGTGCCGCCGGCGGTTTGCGGACGTTCCTTGATGGCGAGGAGTTTCGGCAGCGACGGTCCGTAGATGTCGGCGTCGAGCACGCCGACCTTGAGGCCGAGGTCACGCAGCGCCAGCGCCAGATTGATCGCCACCGTCGATTTGCCGACGCCACCCTTGCCGGAAGCGACCGCGATGATGGCGGCGACGCCGGGAATGCCGGCCGGCCCGCCCAGCCGTTGCGCCTGTCCCGGCGCCGCAGCTCCGGGTCGCGCGGCGCCCGGCGCGAGCGCTTGCCGTGGTGGCGGCGCGTTTCCCCCTCCCGGCCCTCCCCCGCTCGCGGGGGAGGGCCGGGAGGCGCCGGCGCGTTCAGCGGTGAGTGCGATCATGACCGATTGGACGCCGGGAACGGCGCGCACCGCATTTTCGGCGCTCCTGCGCACATGTTCCCATATCTTGACCTGGGCGGCGTCGACGGTGATCGAGAGAAATACCTTGCCGTCCGTGGCGACGATGTCGGACAGCTTGCCGGTCGCGGTGAGCGGGCGACCGTCGGGCGCAGCCACGGCCGCGAGCTTTGCCGCAATCTCATCCTTGAGCGATGCCATGCCGGTCTCCGCACATCATGTGGCCTACATAGGACAGCGCGGTCGATGGCTCAATTGCTGCCGGTTGACGCGGCGGCATCTCCGAGGTCATGACGAGCGCCTGTCCGTATCCTGAGGTGCGCGCCGTGCGCGCCTCGAAGGATACGGCCGAGGCGCCCGGGCCGTCGCCCTTCGAGGTTCGCTTCGCTCACACCTCAGGGTGACGGAAATGGATGGAGGACATGATGGCGAAGGTGGCGTTTGTCGGTCTGGGCGTGATGGGTTACCCGATGGCCGGGCATCTTGCGACCAAGGGCGGCCACGACGTCACGGTGTTCAACCGTACCGCCGCCAAAGCCGAGAAATGGGTGGCGCAGTTCGGCGGCAAGCGCGCTCCGACGCCGAAGGAAGCGGCGCAGGGCCAAGACTTTGTCATGGCCTGCGTCGGTAACGACAACGATCTGCGCGAGGTGATGCTGGGCAAGGACGGCATCTTCGCCGGCGTGCGCAACGGCGCCGTCGTGGTCGACCACACCACCGCGTCGGCCGAGATCGCGCGCGAGCTTTACGCCGACGCAAAAACACGCGGCTTCGATTTTATCGACGCGCCGGTTTCCGGCGGCCAGGCCGGCGCCGAGAACGGCGCGCTCACGGTGATGTGCGGCGGCGACCCCGCCCCGTTCGCGCAGGCCGAGAAGGTGATCGCCGCTTACGCGCGGGCCTGCAATCTGCTCGGCGCGTCGGGCTCGGGCCAGCTCGCCAAGATGGTCAACCAGATTTGCATCGCCGGCGTCGTGCAGGGTCTCGCCGAGGCCTTGCACTTTGCGCAGCAGGCCGAACTCGACGTCGAAAAGCTGATCGCCACCATCTCCAAGGGCGCGGCCCAATCCTGGCAGATGGAGAACCGCTACAAGACCATGGTCGCGGGCAAATTCGATTTCGGTTTTGCCGTCGATTGGATGCGCAAGGATCTCGCCATTTGCCTCGCCGAAGCGCGCCGAAACGGTGCGCGCCTGCCGCTCACCGCTTTGGTCGATCAGTTTTACGCGCAGGTGCAGGCCATGGGCGGCCGGCGCTGGGATACGTCGAGCCTGATCGCGCTGTTGCAGCGCTAAAAAGCACGGCTCATTCCCCGCGGTTCAAAACAACAATGCAGTTAGGCCGATGCGCTCGGGCGCGCCGAGACGAGCGCATACCAGCGGCGCAGATCGGCGAGTTCTTCGGGCACGGTCAGCTTTGAGACTTTCATGAAGTCCACCGCCACCATCGCTAGAATGTCGGAGACGGTGAAAGTCTCACCCGCGACATAAGGCCGGCTCTTCAGCTCGCCGTCGAGGAAGCGCAGAAAGTCGAAGATGCGCGGCTTGTTGGCTTCGCCCCATGCCGACACCTGCGGATCGACCATCGCTTTCATCGCCGGATGCAAATGCTGAAATACCGTCGACACCGGCATATAGAGATGAAACTCAACTCGGCGATTCCACATTTCGATCAAGGCGCTTTGCAACGCGCCTTTTCCAAACAGCGGCGGGTCGGGCTGCAGCGCCTCGAAATAGCGGCAGATGGCAAGCGATTCCGTGATCACCGTGCCGTCGTCGAGCACCAAAGCCGGCACGCGCTGCAGCGGATTGATCGCGGCATAGGCCTCGGTGCGCTGTTGCAGATTGCCGAGGTCCACTTGCACGGTCGGGACCGAGATTCCCTTTTCCGCCAAAAATATTCGTACCCGCCGCGGGTTGGGCGCGCGGCCGCCGTCATAGAGTTTCATCGCAAATCTAGCTCCCTTCCCTATCCCCTTGGCGCCGCAACCCTATCTGCGGTAGTCCCAACAGGCGATCTGGGACTAAAAGATGAATGTTTGTCATACTTTAAGTCAAAAGCATACGCTGCCTTAAGCCTCCTCTTAAGGAATTTGGGCGACTTTTGACGCAAATTATCGCCAGCGGCGGAATGTAATGCAAAGTACCTTGAGCGATCCGCGCGAACCCCCTTCGCCCGGCGCCGCCGACGCCCCCTCGACCAAACGCCGCCTTGCCACGCAGCACGTGCGCGAAGCGCGCGACCGGCTGACCTCGACCAGCGGCACGCGGCCGGTATTCGACTACGAATTGCTGCGGCTGTTCGCCCAGAACCGGCTGTCGGGCTCGCTGGTCATCCTGTTGTTGGTGCTCACCATCGGATTGCTTTCGGCGCTGTGGACCGGTGCCGTCATTTCCGGCGTGTGGACCCTGGGCGCGCTGATCATCCATCTCGTCATCATCCGCGCCTGCCGGCAATTCCTCGACGAGCCGGCGGGCACGACCAATCTCAAGTCTTGGCGGTTGCGCTTCATCCTGCTCGACCTGTTCTTCGGCATGGCCTGGACGTTCATGCTCATCCATCCGCTCGGCGTCGATGAGCAGACCGGCACGTTCATGCTGTTCGTCATGCTGCTCGTGGTCGCCATATCGAGCATGCTGGCCTCAAGCCTGCCGGTCGCCGTGCTGGCGCTGACCTTGCCGGTCACCATCGCCATCGCGCTCAACTTCGTCTTAAAGGGCACGCTGCACGATTACATTCTCGCGATCATGGTGCTGGCCGCGGAGGGTTATTTCTCGCTGCTCGCCTATCGGCTCTACTCGACGACGCTTGCCACGCTCGAAGCGCGCGCCGAAAAGGATGCGCTGATCGGCGAACTCGAACAGTCGAAGTCGATCTCCGACGAGGCGCGGCGCCGCGCCGAAGCTGCCAATATCGCCAAGTCGCAATTCCTGGCGCAAATGAGTCACGAGCTGCGCACGCCGCTCAATGCCATCCTTGGCTTCTCGGAAGTGATGATGGGCGAGATTTTCGGCGCCCACGCGGTGCCGATGTACAAGGATTATGCCGGCGACATCCATAGTTCCGGCGTGCACCTCCTCAATCTCATCAACGAAATCCTCGATCTGTCGCGCATCGAGGCCGGCCGTTACGAACTGAACGAGGAGCCGGTCTCGCTCAACCGCGTGGTCGAAGATTGCCATCACCTGTTGAAATTGCGCGCCGGCAACCGCGGTATCACCATCCACGAATTGTTCGAGCCGGATATGCCGCGGCTGTGGGCGGACGAGCGGGCGGTGCGCCAAATCTGCCTCAACCTGCTGTCCAACGCGATCAAGTTCACGCCGCAGGGCGGCGAGATCTGGCTCAAAGTCGGCTGGACCGCATCCGGCGGCCAATACATGAGCGTCAAGGATACCGGCCCTGGCATCCCGGAAGAGGAAATCCCGGTGGTGCTGGCCTCGTTTGGCCAAGGCTCGAATTCGATCAAGTCGGCGGAACAGGGCGCCGGCCTTGGCCTGCCGATCGCCAAGAACCTGATCGATCTGCATGGCGGAACCTTCACGCTCCGATCGAAACTGCGCATCGGAACCGAAGTGGTCGTGACCTTCCCGCCGGAGCGGGTGATGTCCGCTTTGGCGCCGATCTCCGAGGGCGGCCGCGCGCCGCCGATCCAGCCGCAGGCGGATCTATCTTCCTCCTCGTCGCTGTCGTCGTCGCCCGACGAGGCAATGATCCGCGCGCGCCGCGCTTTATTCAGCGTCTGAAACCGCTCGACCTAAAAATTGCCGCGGAAAGAGCAAACTTGCTATACGCGGCTGCTTGAACATCGCGGCAGAGGATAGAGTCCGTGCGCCAACGGCTGTTGTGGCTTCTGCTCGCCGCGCTCGCAATCGCCTTTCTCATTCTGCTGCTTCGCCATGGCGAGGGAACGATCGGTCCGTTGTCGACCGGCGATTTTGCCTCGCTCAGCTATAAGATCGTACTCCTGGTGTTTGTCGCTTCCGCGGTTGTCGTCATGTTCCGCGGGCGCTTTCGGCAAGCGGTCACCGCGGCGCTGCTTTGGATCACGATCGCGCTGGTGCTGCTGGTCGGCTATTCGTACCGCTACGAAATGCGCGGCGTCGCCGACCGCGTGATGGCGGAGCTCGTTCCCGGCTACGTGATCACGCGCGGGCGCTCGGTCGAACTGGCGCGGGCATCGAGCGGCGATTTCGACGTCACCGCGCAGGTCAACGGCGCGCGCGTTGCCATGATCCTCGATACCGGCGCCAGCGCGGTGGTGCTGACCCGCGAGGACGCCAAAGCCGCCGGATTGCCCCTCGAAGTGCTATCCTATACCGCGAGCATCGAGACCGCCAATGGCCGCACCCACGCCGCGCCGGTCAAGCTCGATCGCGTCGCCGTCGGCGGCCTGGTCGAGCGTTCGGTCGATGCACTAGTCGCCCAGCCGGGTCAGCTTAAAACGAGTCTTCTCGGCATGAGCTTCCTCAACCGGCTGCAAAGCTGGGAGGTGCGCGGCGACCGGCTGCTGCTGCGCGGGTATCCGTAGGTCCCGGTCATTCCGGGCCGGCCCGAAGGGCCGAACCCGGAATCCATAGTCGCAGTTTTGGCGATACTTCCTCGGCGCATATGCTGCTAGCCTCGTGGTTATGGATTCCGGGCGCGCGCTTTGCGCGCCCCGGAATGACTGGATCAAATCACGCTCACCACGAACCGCAGCGACACCGCCAGCAAAAAACTGCCGAAGGCGATTTCGAGCGTCCGTCGCGACAGCCGGTGCGCCAGATGCGCGCCGTAAGGCGCGACGAAGCTGGCAATCGGCGCCGTCACCGCGAGCCCGATCAGCGAAACGAAGCCGAGTGACAGCGGCGGCAGCTCCGCCTGATGCGGCAGGCCGGCGAGAATGAAACCGATTGTGCCGGCGATCGTGATCGGTACCGCGACCCCCGCCGAGGTCGCTACCGCGCTGTGGATCGGCTTGCCGTAGAGCGTGAGCACGATGGTCGAAATCGCGCCGCCGCTCACCCCCATCAGCGTTCCGGCAAAGCCGATACCGAAGCCGTAAAGCGCCATTGGCATGCGGCCGGGCAGATGGTCGCCGAGATTCCAGCGATCGCCGGCAAACAGGAATTTAAGTCCGATCGAGCTCGCGATCACGACGAACGCGAGCTTCATCACCTCGGCTGGGGCAAACGCCGCGATCGCAGAGCTGCACGCGACTCCGATGATTGACGGCAGCGCCCATTGCCGGATCACGCTCGGAATCACCACCCCCTTGGTCCGATGCGTGAGATAGGATCGCGTGGTGGTGAGGACGACGATGGCGATCGAGGTGCCGAGGCAAAGCTGCATGCGCACGTCTTCCGGCACGCCGAGCACGCGAAAGCCTTCGTACAGCACCGGCACGATCACCGAGCCGCCGCTGACGCCGAACAAGCCGGCGAGAAAGCCGGCGAGCACGCCGCCGATGAGCAGAGCCAGCGCCAGCCAGAGGATTTCGTGCAACCCGACGCCGAGCAACATTCTGCTACTTTACAGTCTTGGGATTGTCTCAGGCGGCGATGTCCGAGACTTCAGGTTGCCGGTCCGACACCAGGCTCAGCGCCGCGAGCAGAAGCTCGGCGCCAGCATCAGACGTCGCGGCGCCGGCAAGATGGCGGCGGAAGGCGCGTGCGCCCGGCACGGCGCGGAACAGGCCGTGGAGGTGCCGGGTGATGGCATGCAGCCGCGTGCCCTGGGCGAGCTCCTGCGCGATGTAAGGAACGAGCGCCGCGGCGGCGTCCCGCGGTGACGCGAACGGCGCGTCCTCGCCGAAGAACACCGGATCGACCGCCAAGAGCCGCCACGGCTCCTGATAGGCGGCACGTCCCATCATCACGCCGTCGACATGGGCAAGATGCGCGCGCGCGTCTTCGACGCTGCCGATGCCGCCGTTGATCACCACGGTCAAACGCGGATGTGCGGCCTTGAGCTGGTACACGCGCTCATAGTCGAGCGGCGGCACCTCGCGGTTTTCTTTCGGCGACAGGCCCTTAAGCCAGGCTTTACGCGCATGCACGATCAGCGCATCGGCGCCGGCGCGCTCGACGGTTTGCGCGAAATCCTCCAGCGCCTGTTCCGGATCCTGATCGTCGACGCCGATCCGGCATTTGACGGTGACGGGGATCGCAACAGCGGCCTTCATCGCCAAGACGCAATCGCCGACGAGATTTGGCTCCGCCATCAGACACGCGCCGAAGCGGCCTTCCTGCACGCGGTCTGACGGGCAGCCGACGTTCAGATTGATTTCATCGAAACCCGCGTCCGCGCCGATCCGCGCACACTCTGCCAGCGCGCGCGGCTCCGAGCCGCCAAGCTGCAACGCCAGCGGATGCTCGGCGGTATCGAAGCGCAGAAGCCGCGCGCGATCGCCATGCAGCACCGCGCCGGTGGTGAGCATTTCGGTATAGAGCAGCGCGCGGCGCGTCAGCAGGCGATGGAAGAACCGGCAATGCCGGTCGGTCCATTCCATCATCGGTGCAATACAGAAGCGACGATGGCTGATTTTGCGCGTTTCTTCCGATTTAACAGGCATTTCCAGAGCCTTAATTCCTGTCTCATTTCCAGCCGTTTCCGCCCATTTTCGCCTATTTTGACTACCAAAGTCCTACAATGTAGGATTTGCTGCGGTCATGTAGGACCGAAAGCGAGGAGGCGGCCATGGGTCACATCGTACCACGTAAACGCAAGGACGGGTCGGTCGGCTATACCGCCCAAATCGTCCTCAAACGCGACGGCAAGGTCGCCCACCGTGAAGCACAGACATTCGACCGCAAGCAAGCGGCCAACGCATGGATGGTTAGGCGCGAGCAAGAGCTATCGAAACCAGGGGCGATAAACCGCGCCCACCAAGCCAGCAACGATCCCAAGCTGCGCGACGTGATCGACCGATACGTTGACGAGTCAGAGAAGAAGATCGGACGCACCAAGGCGCAAGTACTCCGCTCGATCAAGACCTATGACGTGGCAGACCTGAGGTGTAGCGAGATTACAACCGAGGACTTGGTAGCCTTTGTGAAATCCATCCCGGCTGGACCTGCTACTCGACAGAATTACCTCAGTCACCTGTCGGCAATCTTCGCGATAGCTAGAGCGGCATGGAGCTATCCCCTCGATCCGCAGACCATCAAGGACACGTTCACCGTCAGTAAGCGTCTCGGTGTCACTGCCAAAGGTAAGCATCGCGACCGACGCCCTACCCTTCCCGAACTAGACAAACTCATGGAGCATTTCGGGACGGTCAAGGCGAGGCGTCCTAGTTCGATACCGATGCAACGGATCATTCCGTTTGCGATCTTCTCGACACGGCGGCAAGAGGAAATAGTCACGATCAAATGGGATGACTACGAAGGCAACCGCGTTCTAGTCAGGGACATGAAGCACCCTGGCGAGAAGATCGGTAACGACACATGGTGCGATCTGCCGCCAGAGGCTTCGGCCATCATCGAATCAATGCCACGACACGGCGAACGAATCTTCCCTTATTCCACTGATGCCATCAGCGCAGCGTTCACTCGTGCCTGCCAAGTGCTCGCCATTGAAGACCTACACTTCCATGACCTTCGGCATGAGGGTGTGTCACGCTTGTTTGAAATGGGTTGGACGATACCGCAGGCGGCATCCGTCTCTGGTCATCGTGGCTGGCAAAGTTTGAAACGGTATAGCCATCTCAGGCAAGGCGGCGACAAGCTGGCCAACTGGCGCTGGCGAGCACCTTCCCCGGAATAATCCACCCTTGAAGTCCTAATAACTTTTTTTGAATCGGCAAATTCCAGGAGCGGGGAAACGCCGGAAGAGAAAACTAAAACGAAATCCCAATGGATTTGAACGTCGCAAAATTGATCTTCCCGTGACGTGGCGAGCCACGGGGATCGAGTCAGCAAAGCTACCGACCCATTAAACCGCGCTGGTGAGCTTCCTAGGGGATAGGGCGGGCATTCCTGGTCAAGGCGAGCCGCCTTGTACCTCAAGGAATTCCTGAGAAAAACTTTTTTATTTCTCACAACCGATTGATATCGGCGAAATGATCGCCGCGGCTGGAGGAACGACTGCGCGAATGACAGGACTTCAGCGCCCCAAAAATTGTCGCTGGTAAGCACCTGAGGGGATGTGCTTGCTGGCTGAATCAGGCAACATGTGCCCAGCTCCAGAGCTTCGAATTGAGGGACAAAATGGGCTTCGCAGCCAGACTCTGTTCAATTGCGGTCATGATTATCCTTTTGTTTTGGTCAAGTGTTTGTTGGGCGAATATGTGGCAACTGGAATGCAGGGAATTTTCCCACGCGAATTTTATAGGTAGTTACCTATTTTCTTTCCATGACGATGACGGCTCGCTGGAGGTCACGAGTAAACCAGTGACCCAAGATAATTTGCTCGCCGTAAGTGACGTTAAGAAGTGGACTCTGATTTGGGCAAGTGATGGGCGCGCCGTGTTTTTCGGTTTAGGCGATGATCTTAATGGACACGTGAAGGTCTTAAGCTTGAATTTTGCAAAGCCGTCGATGTTTGAGTACGTGCTAGGAGGTCTAGTCGAAGATAATGGCCAACCAAGTGATGTAACTCTGAAAGAGTGTAGGCGTCTTAACTGAACTTGATGCCTTGAGGTTCGTGCGACCGAGCACTCACAGCCTCGCTGGCGACGTAATCGTCCCGGTTGATGCGACTGAAGAAGATTCATGCTGACCGAGCCGGCGCGATGTGGCGTCGGCAAAATACCCACCCCCTGCGCTTTTCCGAAGGAAACTTCCCCCAGAGCAACGATCTGTTAACTCTGATTGAATACGTATTATTAACTACGTTTTGGGGGAAGTAAGGATGCCCGCGGGGCTAATTCGCACGGTATTGGTCTGGGGCATGGTTGCCGTACTCGGAGGCAGCGCTATAGCAGCCGACAGATATGTGCCGGAGGCGCAACTGGTCGGCGGTGACGCGACACCGCGTGTACTCTTGATCGGTAAAGGCAAGTCGCTCGTCTATGATTTTGCACGCGACATCAGAAACGTACTCGTGGGCGATCCCAAGACAGCCCAAGCCGTGATCCTCTCGCAGCGGCGCGCCAGCATCCTCGGTGTCAACATTGGAGCGACCACCATCAACTTTTACGCCGCGGATGGGAAATTGATAGCCGCGTTCGATGTCACGATCGGTCGCGATACGACGATCATCCGCACCGCAATTCATAAACTCATCCCGAATTCAGCAGTCGATGTCGAGAGCATCGGCGACGGCATAATTCTGAACGGCACCGTCGCGACCCAAGCGGACTCACAGCTCGCCTATGAAATCGCATCGCATTTCGTCGCCCCCAATGAAGCATGGAGCAATGGCAGCGGCGGCACAAACGCTGGGTCCGGGACCGCAACGTCTTTCAATCTCGCCGGAGGACCTAGCCTGCCTGGCGGCAACGCCTTGAACAATGCCAGCGCAAGCAAGGTGGTTAACGCAATCGTCGTTCGCAGTCGCGACCAAATCATGCTGAAAGTGACGGTCGCGGAAATGAACCGCACTGTCCTCAAGCAGTTGGGTGTCAATCTGAACGGCAGCGTTGTTTTCGGCTCCACGGTGCTCAATCTCAACAACGCCAATCCCTTCCCAGTAAACGGGGCGTTGGCAACCCCAAATACCTTCAATTCCATGGGGGTGCCGCTCGGTGGTCTTGCCGCTCCTCTTACAGGTGTGCCCAATTCCCCTGTCGGTTTAACCGGCACGTCTAAGTCGATAACGGCCAACTTGCAGGCGTTAGAGGAAGCGGGTGTCATCCGTACATTGGCAGAACCTTCTCTCACAGCGATATCCGGTGAAACGGCGCGTTTCCTGGCTGGCGGCAGCTTCCCATACCCGACTGTAAGTGGCTGCACCACATCGCCGTGTCCGCTAAATATCGCATTTCAGCCTTTCGGCGTAGGTCTTAACTTCACCCCGGTAGTACTATCAGAAGGTCGCATCAGTCTTCACGTCTCAGCGGAAGTCTCGGCACTAGACCCCGCAAATTCTGTGACGGTCGAGGGAACGACTATTCCTGGTCTAAACATTCGGCGCGCCGAGACGGTGGCGGAAATCCCGTCCGGTGGCACGCTTATCATGGCCGGTATGATTGAAAATCAAACTAAACAGACTATCAGCGGTCTTCCAGGTGCGATGGAAATTCCCGTTCTGGGCGCTCTCTTCAAGAGCCGCGACTACCAAAATAATCTAACGGAGCTGGTATTTATTGTGACGCCGTACATCGCACACGCGGTCGCACAGAAGGATACGTCGCGTCCGGACGACGGATTTGCCGACGCGAGCGATCCGGCGAGCGTGCTGCTGGGTAGGCTCAATCGCATCTACGGCGTCGGCGGAACCACCGATCCGCCGAACAACTACCGCGGCAAATACGGATTCATCCTCGATTGACCAGCGGCGCAAGGAGACGACCGATGCAGACTGCCCGCGCAATGGACGCCGAGCGCCGCGGCATCGCTGGATTAGCAGTTCGTGCCATAGTCGTCGCCAGCTGTGCGTTTCTCGTCTGCGGATGCAACACCGACCAGCAGGTGGTCGCAGCCGCTCCTGACGTCCCTTATGACTATCGCCAGCGGCATCCGATAACGATGACCGAAGGCAACCACACGCTCCAAATTTTCGTCGGCACCAGCCGCAGCGAGCTCAATGCCGCCCAAAGAGCTGATGTAACGCAATTCGGCTACTCCTGGCGTCGCGAAGCAACAGGCGGTGTCGCCATTGAGATTCCGGTCGGTGCCAGTAATGAGCGCTCAGCTGCGGATACAGCACACGTGATTCGTTCGCTCCTAGCAGCCGCAAGCGTTCCGCCAGACCGTATTGTTGTGCGCGGTTATCAGGCACCCGGATATAATATCCAGCCGATCCGTGTCAGCTATCCCAAGATCGTCGCACAAGCCGGACCCTGTGGTCTGTGGCCCGAGGACATTGGCCCGAGTTTCGACCGCGACTATTTTGAAAATCAGCCTCCTTGGAACTTTGGCTGCACCACCCAACGCAACCTCGCGGCGATGGTTGATAATCCAGCCGACCTCGTGCAGCCTCGTGGCGAGACACCGCCCGATCAGATGCGACGCACGAAGGTTATCGAAACTTACCAGAAGGGAGAGCCCACAGCTACGACGTACCCGAAGTCAGAACTCTGCCAGCGTCAGCACCGCCATTACTGCAGGTCAATGACCCTGTTGACGAATGCAATCATGCAATCGCGTGCCCGCGCAGAATTGCTTAAACCTCGTCAGCTAGCAATATTGCCAAGGGCGAGCGCAGCGAGAACTCTCCTCATCTGATATTCCTGGTCAAGCGAGCCGCCTTGTACTCAAGGATTTCCTGAGAAAAACTTTTTTGTTTATTGCGCAAGAGCATTTAGCTGTGATCCTATTCGTTGTCGCCATTGTGGGGATTTCCTTTCGGCGTGCTAGTTGCCCTCTTCCCGCAGTTCTGTGATCAACTCGGTACGACGAATGCAACCAAACGTTTCTTGCTTTCAAATTGGAAATAGCGTTCGTGAACCGGACTGACATCTACCGTCAAGCCATCAAGCGCACATTCGCAAACCTCTATGGCATTTCAAACGACGCAGTGGAGGTCAGCTGGACGAGCGGCGGGAGCATCGCCGTACAGTGCGCAGGCAAAACGTTCCTTCATCCCATCCTCAGCGATCCCGACGATAGCGCGCCGGAGTTCACTTGCGTCGATGAAGACCCCGTCGTTGTCAGCTTGACCAACGATGAACGGCACCGGCTGGAACTCACCGTCTGACCAGCCTTCCCATAAAAGCGCCGCAACCGAGCGCTAAGTGGGCGCAGCAGTATGTTACGTTCCTCGCACCGTCGGACATTAAAGGAACTAAAATGACCCACCGGGCAGACACGGCGATACCAGCGGATGATTCCGCGAGGGAACTGACGCTTGCCCAGTCAGACGACCCGAACTTGTCCCACATCGGGTTGGTGGGTGACACCTACACAATCCTTGTGGCGGGCAAAGACACCCAGGGTCGCTACTGTCTCATCGACATGCACGTTCCACCCGGCGGCGGACCTCCGCCTCATCGCCATGACTTCGAGGAAATGTTTTCTGTCCTAGAGGGTGAAATCGAGGCTTCTTTCCGAGGAAAGAAGACCACCATTCGATCCGGCGAAACGATCAACATTCCAGCGAACGCACCTCACCAATTCCAAAATAAGAGTGGAAAACCAGCGCGACTGTTGTGCGTGTGCTCGCCGGCAGGGCAGGAAGAGTTTTTCAGGGAAGTCGGCGTTCCCGTCGCAACACGGACAACACCACCGCCTTCACTCGACAGGGAGGCTGAGGCGGCGTTCGCAGCGAAGGTCAAAGCCCTCGCTCCCAAATATCGAACAGAGCTTTTACGCCCTTAAGGTCAAAACTCTGGGCAACATCTTTTGAGCATACCAGCCAGGGAGCACGCTATGAGAAAAGTTCTTCGCGGTTACGCAAAAGGCAAAGACAGCAATCTCATTCTGATCGGGACAATGCCAATCCCGCATAGCAAGGATAAATCGTCTCCAAGGGAGCGTAAGGACAAACGGCATTTGGTCAGGCAAGGCGCAACAATGTTTAAGAAAGAAACAGTGGGCTAATCCCTTTCATGTCGAGTGGCGTATGCGCGCAATGTGCCGCTGGCGCAAAAGATGGCAATTCAACCTGCAAATGTTCGCGACGGCGACGTAAGCTAGTGCGCGGTCTCTTCGCCCACGTCGCGCAATGTGACATGGCCATTCGGAAACTCTTGCCTGAGCTGCAATCCGGCAGTCAGCGCCTTCACGAAAATCCGATATTCGGCTTTCGCCTGCCCGTCTACTTCGACGACGTAGCGTTCGCGAGTGTGGCCAGTGGCGAAGTCGTTCCTCATGAGAACACCATCGTTCGCCCCAACAGCCGTCTAACTAATACAAGTTGTTCGGCTTCCGTCGCCATCGTTTAAACATTTAGGTAAATTTTGTGTTAATCCGTGATACTCGGAGCCGCAATGACATGTGAACGTTATGACTATGACAACATTGCTTACTCTTTCTCAGGCGGCAGAATTTCCTGAATGCAGACCTGATCAATGACGTGTTCGCGTTTTAAAATCGGTCCTCGGCGTAGCTCAGGTCGCGAACGAATTCTTGAGTGGCGACAATCCGCTTAAGTTTCTTGGCCGTGCATAGAGAGCACATTCCCTTCGTTAGGGCGGATCCGGTTTCGAGAGACCCGTTCGAATACCTCACGAACTTTCTTTGGTCCGAAATCCTCAACAATGTGAAGCCAGCCTCGTGAATGACGGATATATGCCTGCAGTGCCTCATTGTAACGACGATCAAATTCGCCGGCTCCCCATTCGCGCACTCGCTTGCGAATCTGGTCGGGCGCGAAAAAACGCACCATTTTTGCATCCTCGACAATGTCCAACGACCGGCGATCCCAATGTGTATAACCGATTAGACAAAAGAACACAGCCCGATTACCCAGGGCATCTTGCAGTTTCCGTATCAGTGCTGAATTACCGGAGAAATCAGCAACAGCGACCGAACCTGCGCTAAGAATTTCGCGATCGTCATATGTAGTGGCGCGATCATACACGCCAATGCTGCGAGCAAAATCAAGGTTTCGCTCCGACGTCAGTCCAATGATATGGCAACGACCGAACTTATGCGTCGACAATAAATGGGCAAGACCGATGGCTGTTTTGCTCGACGCGCTCGTGATTGCTATGGTGTCCGCATTGGTGCCTAGTCGTTCCGCGAGTAGATCATGTACAAGGAAAGAAGCAAAAAACAGCGGTCGCAGCAATGCGACTTCGCGCTTGCTTCCCGCGTCAAATGCGGCGTTGGCGGAAGTGCGTATGTAATAGTTGTACGCTGGAGACAGGTGTACGCGGTGCTCGCTGGCGTCGTGCAAGCCATCGCTTCTGATCTTCCGTGGTTTTAGGAGAACGTGCGTCGACATGGGAAAGTAGCCGAATAGTTCTTCCCCAGTTTCCACATTGTCGATTTCCGAAGCGACGACTTTGCCAAACCCCCAAACGGGAATGCGACCCCATCCCCGTGGTGCCGGAAAAAAATCCCAATACCATCCAGTTGCACCGCCTATAAGGGCATAGGTCATGTTGTTCGCCGTGAATGCAAACTGTTCGACTTTCAGCAGAACGTCGCCCTCCGTAGTAGAGCAGTGAGACGAACGTGTCTTCGTGCGATTGACGTCGCCAAGGTCGACCAGGAAATCCGTGGTTTCTACCTGCATCGCTCGCGTATCCTACGACTCCGCTGCTCGCACTCTAAGCGAATTGGCGGAGGTTCGCGCCGACCGTGATGTCAAGCAGTCAAAAGGAATACATCAAGCAACTGAACGTAGGTTAGGCTGTTCCATTTCGAAAAAGTCCCTATCCCTGACCGGAGCGGTAGCCTGTTTCGTTCCCTTTTGGGAAACGCGGATGGTTCGCGACCGCACATCGATCAAATCGATCAGCTTGTTTGCAAGGTCAAACCGCTCACCAGAGGTGGAACGCAGAGCGAAAATCAGTTCCTCTTCCAGTGTTCGTAACGCGTTGAGCTGCTGATTCGCATCCTCGTGTATGGCAAGCAAGTCATCGATGGCTTTCTGTGCGATAACGAAGGAGGTGACGGGGTCGCTCACGCTCGCCAACGTGTCCATGAACAGTTGCGGGACGGAGGTCTTTGGACCGTCTATCGGTTCGGACCGCATCTAACAACCCGGGGGCGAAAGGCTCAACTGACGTGAGCCTCATGCGCGCTAGAGATGCTCGTGGCTCAGATAGCGATTTGGCAACGATAAAACTATATGAGTTTGTGGGAGCTGTTAACGGAAGGTTGGTGGGGAAGTTAAAGCAGGTTAGCCATACGCTGAACGCCTGCCTATCTTTCCGTCAAGCTGACACCAAATTCAAACTGCCGTGAGAACTGCATCAAGTCAGTGCAAAGCAACTCTTTGCTGATCGTCCGCCGGCATCGACTGAATTTTTATATCGTGCTGCGGATACTGATCGCGAAGCTGCAAGCCTTCTCTCAGCGCATCCAAGAAACGGCGATGGTGCGATTTTACTCGTCCATCTACTCGGATGACAAAATGCTCATCAGGCAGATGAGCCTCGATGGCGCTTTTCATGCGATTTTCCACCAAACCGCTGCCGCACATCGAACGAAGACCGAATGCCACGGCAGCGTTCCCGACGCCGCAGAGTGTAAACTGATTCGTGTTTTAAATTCGCTTTACTTGATGCAGCCGTGAGCCGTTTGACGCGCTTGTTGCGGAAATGCCACGGCGTTATGGCAGCATTACTTACTCTTTTTCAGGCGGCAAAATTTCCTGAATACACACCTTATCGATGAGGTGTGCGCGCTTTAAATCAGTCAGATGCGCTCTCTTTTCGTCGTTGGTCAGATGCGCACCAATGCCGTTCGTCATCACCATGACGAGGCTCCGGTCACTCAAATCCAACCAATAACTGCGGCGAACAAGCTTATTCTGAGCATCCCGCGCGAATGGGCTATCAAGCTCAGCACCTAGATCGGGTTCGTAGAAGCGGGTCATGAACGGTAACTACACAAACAACGCACTAATCAAGCGAGCTTTTGAACGGCATCTTGATCCCACCGGACGCTTCTTTGGTATACGCCTCGCCGAGACTTGCCGCTTGCTTCCCAAGTGCATTTAGTTGCGAATGCATAAATGCTGTCTGAATTCGAAACGCTTCTTCAAAATCCTTCGCCTGGCTCAACCTCTTTACCAGCTCATGCATAGCAGTGATGTTTTGAACACCCTGATCCTTTAGTTTTTCGCCGAGGTCCGTCCCGCCCGAAGGAAACGACGAAACCGTCTTCTTGAGGAAATCAAAATAAGTGTCCAAGGCTTGATGCGCTTGCGCCATCGCCTGTTCGCTAAAGGCGTCCATTTGACCTGCAGCTTTTTTATCTTTTACCATGGTTTTGCACTCCCCTCTGACGTGAGCGCATACAATATCGCAAATACTGACCTACGTCATTCCGATTGGCGAAGTGAACGGCAGACTTCGGTAAAACTATTGAGGCGGAGCGCATGCCTTTTGGAAAGCGCCGAAACCATCAGAAAAGCCTGACACATTAATGATCATGTGAGTTGACACTTGAGAACTCGCATCAAGATCGTGCGGAAAAAAGATATGTATGGCTTTTACGCCGTCGGCATCATTTGTTTTTAGGAAAGAAGCTAGCTCGTCGATGTCATCTTTCCACTCCGAGAATATATAGTCGGTACCATTTCTCCAACGCTGTAAAAGATCAGAAGGATCGTCTTGCTTGCTGTTTTTCTGAAACAAAACTGGAATCACATTTTGCCGATATTCGAACGTTCCATCAAACGGTATAAGCACTACGCCGACAATCCCTGATCCATCTCTTTTATCACAGACAAATCCAAGCTCAGAAGTTGCAAATTTGTCGCCGCGCGGTACCGATTGTTTAAAAGTCAGCGTGAGCACAGAGCTTCGTGGTTGTTCGAACAACCATTCGCCATAACGTTCTGCCGCAGTTGCAGCAGGCACACTGAAATACATCGCCACTGCCGTGTACAGAAGGAAATGGCGCATGTTTACTCCAACGACACAAGTAACTGATTCTCGGGGTCAAATCGTGCGGCAATTGAAAGTGTCTGTTTAGCGCAGCATTAGCATTGGATCATCGACGACGAAAAAAGAAAAGAGGAGCCGATGCGGCTCCTCTTTGGATCAACCCGCGAATTCTTCAGGCACTAGACTCGAGCGTCAAGCGACACGCCCAAACTAAACGCCTCTTGACGACGGGTAGCCCCCTCGGTGCGCTTACGGATCGCGTTTAGCAGCTAGATCGCCATTTTCAAATCCTTGGCCACCCGGAAAGCGACCTTTTTGCTGGCCTTGATCTGGATTGCTTCTCCGGTTCCAGGATTGCGCCCCATGCGAGCTGCCCGCTTCCTAACCTGCAGGATGCCGAGACCCGCAATACGGACTCGCTCGCCTTTTTTAAGATGCTTTGTGATTTTGCCAACGAGATCGCCGAGGAGGGCTTCACCAGCCCGCTTGGTCAGTTGATGTTCCTCGGCCAAAGCCGCAGCAAGGTGTTTGAGTGTAACCGGAGGCTTAGCTTTGGCCGCAGCGACCGGTTTCTTTGCTTCAACTGGCAACGCCATGATGGCTTCCCTCCGAAGAGCGCGAAATGCGCTTTTGAAGGAAAGATATGATTCGGTGCCGGAAGAAAAGTGGTTTGGCTGCTAAAGTAGCATTTCCCGGAAACTAAAATGGTCGAGACCCGCCCTTTAACCGACCCCAGCCCGCAATGCGTGACCTCGAGGTTGGGCGATTGCACCGCGCCCGAACGTAGATTAATCGGACTCAGTTAACGTGGCGCGACTTGCAGGCCAAGTGGGGCATACTCTACCGAACTTGCAGGAATGATTTATCGTCGCCCTGGACACACCTTTTTGCTTGGGTGATCATGCGTCGGGCGGAGCTAGAGCGCCATCATGGACCTTGGTGATTGGCTGCGGAGCCTTGGCCTTGGCCAATATGAGGCGGCGTTTCGCGAGAACGCGATAGAGCGTAGCGTCCTGCCCTATCTGACGGATCAGGACCTGGAGAAGCTTGGTGTCCTGTTAGGCCATCGCCGCAAACTATTGCGTGCTATCGCCGACCTCGAAACAACTGCGAAGACCTCACCCGGGGCGGCCATCGCTCCAGCAGCAGTGGATATGTCACAACGCGATGCTGCCGAGCGCCGTCAAGTGACGGTGATGTTCTCCGATCTCGTCGGCTCAACGGCACTGTCAGCGCGTATGGACCCAGAGGACCTCCGCGAGGTTATTTCAGCTTACCAGAAGTGCGTCACAGAGATCGTCCAGCGTTTCGGCGGGTTTGTAGCCAAATATATGGGCGATGGGGTGCTGGTCTACTTCGGGTATCCCCAAGCCCACGAGGACGACGCAGAACGAGCGCTACGGGCGGGACTGGAGTTGGTGGCGGCAGTCGGCCAACTGAAGACCCATGCGGTCCTACAAACGCGTGTGGGCATCGCTACGGGGCTGGTGGTCGTAGGCGATCTAATCGGGTCGGGCGCTTCTCAGGAGCAAGCAATCGTAGGCGAGACGCCCAACCTCGCAGCGCGTTTGCAGGGTATCGCTGAGCCGAACAGCGTTATGATTGCCGAGAGCACGCGCAGCCTCGTGGGCAACCTGTTCGAGCTTGATGACCTCGGAGCACAAGACCTCAAGGGTATCGCGGCGCCAGTGCGGGCTTGGACTGCGCTGCGACCATCATCCGTCGAGAGCCGCTTCGAGGCTTTTCACGCGACCGGCTTGACCGACCTTGTCGGGAGGGAAGAAGAACTCGAACTCCTATTGCGCCGCTGGTCGAAAGCGAAGAGCGGCGAAGGGCAAGTGGTACTGCTCTCTGGCGAGCCGGGCATCGGCAAGTCTCGACTGACCGCTGCCCTTCTGGAGCGTCTTACTGCCGAGCCACACACGCGCCTGCGCTACTTCTGCTCTCCGCAGCACACCGATAGCGCGCTTTATCCTATCATCAGCCAGATGGAACGCGCCGCTCGATTTACCCACGACGACACCCCACAAGCAAAGCTCGACAAACTCGATACTATCCTTGCGCAAAGCTTTACGCCTCGCCAGGATGCGGCGCTCTTTGCCGAAATGTTGTCCCTGCCGAGTGATGGACGCTATCCGACACATGATCTGTCCCCGCAGCAACGGCGACAGAAAACGCTGGAAGCGCTCACTGCACAACTGGAGGCGCTATCGCGGTCTAATCCTGTGCTGATGATTTTTGAGGATGTGCATTGGATCGACCCTACGAGCCTCGAAGCGCTTGGTCGAGCCGTGGACCGGATAAGAACCCTTGGCGTGTTACTGATCGTTACCTATCGGACAGAATTTGAGCCGCCGTGGATTGGATCGCCTCACGTCACAGCGGTGACCGTCAACCGGCTTGGGGAGCGCGAAATCGCCGCTATGATTGACGGCGTGACTGGCAACAAGCCGCTGCCAGCGCATGTCAGACGGGACATTGTCGAACGCACAGACGGCATTCCCTTGTTTGTTGAGGAAATGACGAAAGCAGTGTTGGAGGCAGAGAGCGAAGGCGACGCGCAACAGACCGCCGCCGCAGTTCCGCTCTCTGCTCTGGCCGTGCCAGCTAGCCTGCACGCCTCACTGATGGCGCGGCTCGACCGGCTTGGCTCAGCCAAGGAGATTGCGCAGATCGGGGCGGCTATAGGTCGAGAGTTCTCCCGGGCGCTGTTGGCTGCGGTGGCAGGCAGATCGGAAGCGAAGCTACAGTCCGCACTCGACCGTCTTATCACGGCAGGCTTGCTTTTCCGGCAAGGTGTCGCACCGCACGTAAGCTATCTGTTCAAGCACGCATTGGTGCAAGACGCTGCCTATGGCACAATGCTTCGCCAGCCACGACGCGCTCTTCATGCCCTTATCGCGGAAACTTTTGAAAGCCAGTTCGCTGAAATCACCGAGAGCCAGCCAGAGTTGTTGGCGCGTCACTACACTGAGGCTGGTCTTATCGAGAAAGCCGCGACCCAATGGGGTAAAGCTGGACGACGGTCGTTGTCGCGTTCAGCATTGGTTGAGGCGGCAGCACAACTTGGCCGCGCCCTCGATCAGATTGCCGCCTTACCAGCAACGACCGCGCTGCGTGATCAGCAGATCGAGCTTCAGGTCGCGGTCATTACACCACTGATGTACATCAAAGGATACGTAGCGCCCGAAACCAAGGCAGCCGTAGAACGCGCACGGTTGCTGATCGAACAAGCTGAACGGATAGGAGAACCTCCCAAGGACCCGTTGCTGTTGTTCTCAGTGCTATATGGTTTTTGGACAGGTAGCCATGTGGCATTTAACGGAGACAGCATGCGCGATCTAGCCACTCAGTTTCTAACGCTTGCAGAAAAACAAGGGGCCAACGCTCCCTTTATGGTCGGACATCGCCTTGTGGGCATGTCCCTGCTGCAAACCGGAGACATCCGACAAAGCCGCGCCCATTTTGACCGAGCACTCGCTCTGTACAGTCCCGCCGAGCATCGCCACTTAGCGACGCGATTTGGAGTAGATTCTCGCGTATCAATCCTATCCAACCGATCTTGGGCACTATGGAAATTAGGTTATCCCGCGATGGCGCTCGCGGACGCCGAGTCGGCACTGGGGGAAGTACGTGAGATTGGGCAAGCCGCTAACTCAATGTATCTGGTTCATCTAGCGTTTCCTTTCACCTTCTGCGGAAAGTACGCAGAAGCAGGCAGGCTGCTCGACGAAATTGTCGAACTGACGAACGAAAAAAGTGCACTCATCTTCAAGATGATCGCAATGATGTTTCAAGGTTGCCTCTTTGCTGCAACCGGAAAAGTCCTGGACTCGGCTCGCTTACTGGTTCCGTCAATCGCGTCCTACCAATCAACGGGCTCAAGTCTGTGGGTGCCGCTATATCTGTCGTCACTCGCTAGCGCTTATGCCCGAAACGGCCAATTCGCAGACGCTGAACGCTGCATCGGCGAAGCATCAGCGATGGCTGGGGCTACGGGTGAAAGTTGGTGCAACGCCGAAATCGATCGCATTGCCGGTGAGGTCGCGCTTTCGCTGCCCCAACCGAATTCGATTAAAGCAGAAGCGTATTTCGAGCGCGCTCTTACGGTTGCTCGCCAGCAACAAGCGAAGTCTTGGGAACTCCGCGCCGCCATGAGCCTCGCCCGGCTCTGGCGCGACCAGGGCAAGGTGCAGCAAGCGCGCGAACTGCTGGCTGCGGTTTACGGCTGGTTCACTGAAGGGTTCGACACGCTCGATCTGAAAGAGGCGAAGGCGTTGCTGGAGGAATTGGCGGCATAGTGGTTCGCGGCGTAGGAAGCGTACTGCCTCGGCGCGTCGCTACCTCAGTCCGTTTTAGCTTCTTCGCAATTTTACCAGCGCGGGTTTTCCTTCGAGCAAGCGATTTCAAGGTGCGAACGTCTACTGATATCCAACTACGTTTTTTAGATATCTTCTTCACGATGTCTGATGTCCATGGCGCCGGGATTAAGGCGCTGACGGATTTCTTTCGCCGGTCGAAAGGCGGGCATCACCTTCTCCGATACCTGCACTGCGGCTCCGGTTTTCGGGTTGCGAGCGATGCGAGCTGGCCAGACTTTGACGCCGAATGTAGCAAAACCCCGTAGTTCTACTCGCTCGCGGCGAGCCATAGCAGCGACGATTTGATCAAGGATGGCGTTGACGAGCTTATCAGCATCCCGCACGTAAAGGTGCGGATTTTGCGCGACAATGCGCGAAACCAGTTCTGATTTTATCACGGCAAGCCTCCCGTCTCCATGCCAAGCTGGTTCTTGCTCAACGGCAACACACAGCAGTGATGAGCCTCGGCGATTTCTCACCGAGGCTCAGGCTTCAAAGACAGAAGCTTGCTCGGCCAGCTTGTTGCCGCTGTGCGCCTGGACAGCGGGGTTGACTGGCTTTCCCTTGCAAGCGATCCAAAATATCAAGGCGCGATAGATGACAACAGTCCAGAACGACACCCTGTGGACAAACTGAGCCAATCCTCATATTTGCATCAAGTCTGAAGTCGATTGATCGTTTGCATCGCGTACTTTGATATCGCTATGCGGATATAGCTGTTTAAGTTGCAAACCCGCTTTTAAGGCATCTACAAAGAGCTGATACTTCGCTTTCACGTTTCCGTCGATTTGCAGGATGTATTCGGAAGGCAGGCCAAGCGCGTCACCGCGGCTGTTCATGAGGAACCCCTCTTTTGGCCGAGACGAATCAGATTTGAATTATGGCTACTCCGTTTCGCGAATTTTGTCTCGAGTTAACTAGACGCATCGGTGCGCTTGAGCTTTTTTTTGCAATTTTTACCGGCGCGGGTTTTCTTCCGCGCAAGAACTCTCCAAGGTTCGCACATCTGCGGTCGTTCAAGAACGACGTTTTCCATTTTTCATGAGAAGGTCTCTCTGAGCAGTTGGAACAGCAGCGCGTTGGCAGAGTCGCGCGGGCAGATGAAAGTGAACTTTGGTTTAGGCATCGACCAGTCGGTGGAAAATAGACCCAGCTATGCAAGTGCATCGGATCAAGAAACGTCGGTAGGGGCATCGCCTCTGGCTTCGGCGGTAACTGGCCTCACATCAGCTAATCCTTGCCGGTCAGCGATGTGCTTCAATTCACCCTTTTCGCCCTGACCATTTGCGCTTCTGCTTGTCTCGATAGGCGCGCTGACGATGAAATTAGCTGACATCAAGAGTTTCCGTTGAGCGTGGTAAGAGACTAAAACCGTCTTTGCTTCGTCTAATGTTGCCCTTCGCCACCGAATTTCCCGATGCTCCATGCCGCCTGGACTAATAACAATCTGGGTTTCCTCGACTTGAAGCACAAACTCTCCGTTTGAATGCGGATCGACAAAATCGATTCGCCCAGTCAAAACCCATCCCTTGTTATCAGCGGTCCTACCTGTGGCTTTAAGCTGACGCTTGGACTTCGGTTTGAGCCCGACCAGCAGTCCAATAACGATTACTAGGACAACTGCAGCAGCAGCGAACAATGGCCATTGTTCAAAAATCGCGTCCCACGTCATTGCCATCCTGGCTCCCGTTCAATCCAACTCATGAGGGTGTCCTAGCAAGGTCGAGCCCTTTTGTGGCCATGGGCTCACCTCCTAAGCGCACAATTAACAAAAAGCACAAGCGAAATCCTGATGCTTTCTCTGTGTGCGACGTTGAGGCAGGCATAGCGAAAAATAGAGTTTCATTGATACACTGCTCGTGCGGACAGGAGGCAACATATGGCGAAACGTAAGAAACGTGCGGCGACAGCGCCGTCAGCTGGAAAAAAGCGGACTCCGCAAAAGCCCCGAACAACTGCAAAACGGCGGACAGCTGCAAAACGACGTACTGCCAGCAAGCCCCGGACAGGCGCCAAACGTCGCTCGGCGGCGACGCGGCGACCGCCCGCCAGGCGTGCAAGTGCTGCTAAGCCCAGACCGCCCCGGAAACTTGACGCCGTAAGCACCCCAGTGGCGCAACAGGAAACAACGCCGGAAGAGGTGCAGGGCGGATTGCCACCAACGCAAGATACGTTCGCGACTGACGAAGCTCACTAGGTTGCTACCGGTTCTTCCTGCCGTCACTGCCGCCACGGATTGACGAACAGTCCTACCAGCCCAGCGTCACCCTTCGCGTGCACGGGCGAACCATTGTCCGGCGCGATCTTCGGAATGACTTCGTCACGTGTCAGTCCAGGCGGTAGTTCCTTTGGATCAAAATCCGTGGCAACAAGGACGAACGTGTAATGATGTGGCATCGTATTTGGCGGCGTACATGGTCCGGAATAGAAGCCCACGCCCCGAGTGCTTTTCCCACCGACATACCTATCCGTTAGCTTGCTTACCTCGCCTTCGGCAAAGCCCGCGACGGAAGCAGGAATGCCATAGGCGACCCAGTGAACAACGCCAGCGCCGCCGCGTCCTTCGGGATCGGTCATGAGCATAACAAAGCTCTTGGTTCCCTCCGGTACATTGCTCCACGAGAATTCTGGCGACAGGTTATCGCCAACGCAGTTTGGATTGTATTTGGTGTTGGCTGCGCTGTTGGCTACCTTCTTTGGCATCATCTTGCCGTCTTCGAAGGTCGATGATTTCAGTGTGAAAACGTCAGCGGCAACTGCTTCTTTCGTTGCAACGGTCCAAACGGAAGCGCCGATCACGATGGCTAGAACGATGGATTTATTACTACGGCTTGACATCCTGTCGCCTCCAGTCCTGCGGTAATTTGCGCAAATAACGTGTCTGCCCGTCCAGGGGTTCCCCCACTTCTGATCAAGTCACACCTTTACCCCGAACGCACGCACCATCGATAACACCGACTTAGCGACCGCTTGCCGCTGCTCGCGCGACAGTTGATTGAGGGCGATCACGATCTTGTTTATGTGACGATCATTTAAAACCGCGAACTCGTCTTGCGACGGACCAGAACCATTGGTGCCCAACAATAGCTCGGGCTTCACGTGCAGCAGGTTCATCACCGCGACCAAGCGTGCGCCGGACAATCGATTGACGCCTTTCTCGTATTTTTGAATCTGCTGGTACGTCACGCCTAAATGCTCCCCCACGGTTGTTTGGCTCATACCGGCGGCGAGACGATAGGCACGCAGCCGTTGGCCGATGGCGCGGTCAATTTGCGATTTGCCTTTCAAACGCATGGAATCCTCCCTTGTGGGCCAAGACCGACGCTTTTTGACTTAACGAACTGGATTCTCATTGCGACACTCTTTCTGCGGATTGCCAGCTATCACCGCGAAACAATTGTCTTCCGTTGTCGCAATACACCCTTACTGACCCAACAGTGTCGCTATTGAACTCCCAATAATCCGCAACAATACCTTCCTCAGTCGCGAAGCCGTCGCCCTGCAACGTTATTTCTTTGCCGCCTCGGATTTCCGCAAATGTTTTCTGCGAAACAGTAATGGAGTGAACGCCATCACCGTAGTGGACGGTTATTCTGACCGAATACCACATAAGGCAGACCTAGGTCTGAATGGGCGTAGCCAAAAGCTATCAAGGCTGCAAAGATCAGACGCAGGAAATTATGGCTGCCCGTTATAAATTGGTGCTGGTCGCTGTGGTGGAGACTTTTTATGACAGACAATCCATCGTTTTCAGATATAGCGGGCACGCATGAGCACGAGGAGAAATTGCGCACGGAGAGTATGGTGCTGATCCGTGCCGACCAGGAGCTATCGCGGCGTCTAGCAGTCATCCAGAAGGCGATGACGGTAATGTTCGGCTATACCGTCGATCATACATCACGCAGCGAGAATGAGGCAACGGTACAGCTCCTTGGAATTCGTCTGTTTAATGCCGCGGCAAGCGGCGTGAAACTGGCTCTGTCCGGCTATTACCAGACGGCGTTCCAGCAGGCGCGTGACATCATGGAGACTGGCTTCCTGCTTGATTACTTCCGCACGTCTCCCGAGCAAATTGTCGCGTGGAAGGCAGCCGACCGCGCGACACGCCGGAAGTTTTTCGATCCAGTCAAAATCAGGGAAGCATTGGATGCGCGCGATGGGGATACGCAGATGCGTCGCGCGGAGCAATACCGGAAGCTCTCGGAGCTGGCATCGCATGCAACTTGGAGGGGATTTGCGATGACAACTCGGCGGGGGATAGGGGAGCTTGGACCGTTTGTAGAGCCAATAAACCTCAAGGCTTGGCTGCACGAAATGGTGCTGCGGCTGGGACCGTCAGCCGTTATGTACGCAAATCACTTCCCAAATGCAGATCCAAAGCTCGACCGGTTCTTTCAGGAATTCGGAACAGAGCTTGTGCGCGGCTTCAAAGAGGCTGCTCAATGACGGCTAGACGCCAAATGCTTTGCCGCTCACGTCGAGTGAGCGGAAGATGTGCGCCGCAAGCGTGTCTGCCTGTCTATCTGTAACCACGGGAAGTTGCCACGCGATGAACCTGTGTTTGATCGGCCAGATTTGCACGAGCGCCCTATCGACTGGTCCCGTGAGCTTGGTCGAATACAGGATTTCTGGGAACGGACACGTGAAGGCGTGAATGTAGAGCTTGCCGGTCACGTAGGTCGTAGTTTGCGTGTTTGGCCGCGGCGTTCCATCGGGATTGACGGTCCAGGGATACCGCCCTTCGTTCTCGGAAATGCGCAGGCTGTTGTGCGCCCAATCTGCTTTCCAGTTCCGACGGTCGAAATTGCCGATCCAGATTCGCATATTGTCGGGCGGCGTCCGGTTGGTGAACAGCCAGCGCCTTGCGGTGACCGGGATCGAAACGGATGCTGGCTGAAGGTATTCGGCGCAAATAACCGTCATCGCCACCCACGTCGCAAGCTGACGCTGCCGCGGTTCGCTCAAAGTAATCTGCTGCCGATGAAGGAGCGGAATGAGGATGGGTTTCGTCGCGTTCTGGAGGACGCTCATCCATTCGTTGTTGCACTTGTTGCAGACGATGCGCAGCTTCCGGCTCTTCGGGTCGCCTGCAATTTTCTTCGAGCTTTGCGTCTGCGTTTTGTCCTCGTTTAGGACGATCCGACCTGAGTGATAGAACGGGCGCGTGCGCGGGAGGTACGCGCGAAACCAGTTCGCCCAGATATGCTCGCGCGTGAGCGGACTGCCGCCGCAGAAGATGCAGAACGACGGCAGCGACGAAACGGACGTTACAAGGCTCGAAGGAGCATGGGGTAGCAATGGAACTGCCCTCAGAAACCCGATAAATGCTGCAACGCGCATTTTTATTTCTCTTCTTCACGCGATGCTGGCCACGCGAACGACTTTCGCGAGTGCGGTAGCAGCGGATCGTCCGATGCACAAGCGCCGCCCGGCAGCACCGTTTTCAGTCGATGCTGATTGCCGACCCATACTGTTCGATGGCATCCTGACGCTATGGGACGCGACCCTGCCGAGCGTACAGCGCCTGATCTATTCTCGACCGCGACTGCTTCAGCGTCGTCCGCCCCAGAGGCGATAACCGAAAGCGAACCGCAACGGTATGTCCTCCCCAAGAACCTTCGTAACGCCGTCAAGCATTTGAGTGACGGCGAGTTAGATTTGATGCATGCGGCTACACTTGAAGAGCTGAAGCGCCGAGGCAGAAAGCCGAAAGGCGTTGAGACAGACTTACAGACTTTACGCAGTCGGTTCGACATCCATCCTGATTTGAAGAAGCCGCCGTCTCAAACCAGCAAACGACGACATGTCGATGTCGCTGAAGCCCCCCGTTTGACGCAAGGGAAGTTGAACGCAGTTCGTGCCGCATTCAAAGCAGGCGTTACGCCTTCACGGATTGCCAAACAGTTTGGAATATCCCAATCAGATGTGAGGAAGGCGTTAGCGTCGGAAAACCGGAAGCGGTGAAATGATATGACCGTCAAAGCACATCTTGCCGACCTTGAACGGCAACATAAAGCACTCGAACTTGAGATTGCCGAGGCATTAGCTCACACTTCGACCGATGATTTGAAAGTCGCGGAGTTAAAACGTCGAAAGTTGATACTAAAGGATGAAATCGAGCGAGTGCGGCACGACCATGCGTTGTGATAACGCGGGCAGCAGCGCCAAAAATGGTGGACTCGCTTCTCCTATGCGACTAACCGCGACCGAAGAACGTCGCGTCGTCTCATGACATCTTCTATCCTTCTCATAACGTCTTCCATCGACTTGGTGCGCGCAGGCAAAATGACCTCGAAGGCGCAGTCGCACTTCGAGCAGTGCCAAAAATGACGTACCTGCCCCTCATTCCGAAACTCGGACCTTTCGGGGGCCATCAGCTCATTGGTGCATTGAACGCAATTTGTCCCGAAGCTCGAACGACGTTTGGATGCTATCATCCGCATGGCGACTCCCCTGCTATCGTTTCGACGTAGCGCGAGGAGGTAACGGAAGTATGGCACCTAGCTTCGCGGCGATTTACTTAAATGTGACTCGAGAGCGCAGAACCTTTCTCCGTCGTCGTAAACGCATCAGCCGCATAAAAAATCTTCCTATGCGGCAGTATACGCCAAGCGCCTGACATGCCCCACGTGATGGTATGGGATATTGAGACGGTTCCTGACCTCGCAGGTTTCGCTGCGGCGAATGGTCACGAAGAAAAGAGCGATGACGAACTGGCTACCCTTTTGATTTTAAACCATTGCCAGACAAAGAGGCGTTAAAGCCTATTACAGCAATGTCAATGTGTTGGGCAATCTGCCAGTGGCAAAACGTGTCGTGGTTATCCGTATTGATACAGCGGAATTTGTCGGAAGTGGCAAACCGAAACCGTAGGTCAATTGAAGCTTCCTAATTCCAGGAGCACGTCAAGACCTCCGATGTTGAGACGTGATATTCTGCCCCTCAATGCAGCACACACGTTGAGTGTACTTCTGAGGGGCAATGGTGATTGTATATTTTCGTTTCCGCTGGGGGCTGGGCCAGATCGAGCGCGAAGAACGTAAGCTCGATAGGCAACACAATGCGTTTATCAAAGCAGCAAAGAAAAGGGGAGCCTCGTCGGAAGAGTTATACGGCTTGGAACGCGACCGAGCTATTGATGGCTGGCACTTCCAAGATGAAGTTAGAAAGCTCCACTCACGATATTTGTGCTCACAAGCCTCTCGTATGCTTTTGCCGCAGCCTGATCTAAAGGATGACGCGATGTGGGAGAAAGACGACCCAAACCATGCATTTCTTACCGAACGCGGTATCAATCACATGAGGGCACTCGTTCGCGGGGAGCGGAAGGCGCAGGCAGACCTGTTTTTGATGTGGATGCCCGGAGTAGTCGGCATTCTGGGCGCGTTGATAGGGCTTGCCGCGATACTGACTGGCCACAGGTAAACACAAATGAAGTGGATCGCAATTGCGCTGCTTGTGCCAGTCAGTACTGCACTGGCTCAAGACGCTAAATTCTCCGATAGAGACATTACCGCGTGGAGTGAAGTGCAGCTAGAACTGACGAACTGCACCGCCTATTGGCAACGGTTCAAAGTCTGCGCGCCGGAGAATGCTACGAAGGTGCAGTTGGAACAGGTGGATCGGATAATAAAACAGTTCACCGACTTATCCTTTGATGTAGGAGACAAAATCGGAATGACCTTAGACGCTATGCTGTCAAGACTGAAAATGGCCATTGAAGATCAAAACGAGCTGACCGAAGGGAAGTGCGTCAATTTCGCCTCACTGACGAATAGGTATCTCAACCGCTGCAAAGCTGTTGCTGAACATCCCGATGCCGTGTTCCGCGAGTACATGGCAAAGTAGATTACTCTTTCCCCAGACTGGCCGGTGGTCGATTACCCAAGTTCAGACGATGACCGAGCACCCCCGACGCTTCCCACCACCATGGGACATCGAAGAGCACAACCAAAGCTGTTTCATTGTGCGCGACAATAATGGAATGGCACTGGCGTATGTCTACTTTGAAACCGACGCTGGAAGACGAACGGCGGCAAACCTACTAACGCGAGACGAAGCAAGGCGGATAGCAGCTAACATCGCCAAGCTGCCGACGTCACTGGTCAGGTCGCTCTGATGCGGGATTGGGACTCATTTTGCAACAAACCTGTGGGGTAAGTGATGATGGCGGCTCCAAAACCGGGCGATTTGGTAATCGGCGAGAACTATTTCGGAGTTGATTGTAGTTCTTGCGGAGAGTTCGTCGCTTTGACACCTAATCTTTTGGGCATTCATAGCGGTCTTCAAGGAGAAGGGACCACAAGGATTGGCTGTCCGTTCTGTGGCAAGTCCGATGATTATCCGAAACTCAAGAGCCAAATCTTAGAGAAGATGCCGCCGACGCCGCATTGAAAAACAACCGATTGATCCGTGAGGATTTGCATGGGCTAGTAGCCCAAATAGAGTTTCATTCATTGCATCGTCTGAGGGTAACTGTTTCAGTAGTTTTCTAGAGCGCGCCGAAACCATCAGACGTGATCCTTGGAGCTTGGAGCTACGGTGTTTTAGAGTTCTTGCTTATGATCTTAGCTCCGTCTCTTTCCGCCTGCCTAATTGTAACGAAGCTTTCTTTGGTCATTGTATCGGGCACATCAAATAGAAAATAGTTTGTTCCGACGTATCCCTTTTGGACTTCGCTACGGAATTGATCATCTGGCGTTATTATAAAAACGTTTTGGCCTTTAACGTAGTCGTGTGGCTCACTTTTCTGTAGACCTTTAATATCGAGAACGTCTACATCGCCTCTGTAATGGAAGATCACGCCCATTATTTTCCTACCCGGTTTAGTGTCTCTCATTACGGGTGTGATATAGTAGTTTCCATCGGGCAGAGGTCCGCCATAGAAAATTGCATCGATAGCCGTTGTTTCTTGCGAGATTAGACCGTAGACCCAAGGCACGCACGTTAGAGCTGCCAATAGAGAAACTGGCCTGCACCCGGTTCTATTGACACCCGCCTAAGCGAATCCCACCCGCATCTCGAACTCCACGGGACTTAGATATCCGATCGTCGAGTGCCGGCGTTTCGGATTATAGAAGCATTCAATGTAGTCGAACACGTCAGCCTTGGCTTGGTCGCGCGTCCGATACGTTTTACGTGCTATGCGCTCGGTCTTCAGTGAGGAGAAGAAGCTCTCCATGGCGGCATTGTCCCAGACGTTGCCTGAGCGGCTCATCGAGCAAACAACGCCGTGATCTGACATTAGCTTCTGGAACTGTTCGCTGGTGTACTGGCTGCCACGATCGGAGTGATGCAGCAGCGCGTCGGGCTTGCCGCGTCGCCAGATCGCCATCACCAGCGCGTCGGTCACGAGCTGGGCCGTCATCTCAGCACTCATCGACCAGCCGACCGCGCGTCGGGAGAACAGATCGATGACGGCAGCCACATAGAGCCAGCCCTCCGCTGTCCACACATAGGTGAAGTCGGCGATCCATTTGCGGTTGGGAGCGGGCGTGCTGTGAGTATCTGTTGAAGGCAAAAGCTGCCGGTGCGTCACAGCGCGAAATTGCGAAAGCCATTAAGCGATCTCAAGCCTGGGTCAACCGGGTGCTGAAATGGCACGCTGACGGGTGTGATGCTGCCGGTCCCTTCGCTGCCGACCACGAGCTGCACAACAAGCGATTAGCCGCTAATCAAGGTGGACGGTTCAAGGCTGCTGATGCCGCCCGCGCTCGTAATAGCGGTCAGGATAAAGTCACGCTGGGCGGCAAAGACGTTGACGTTGGGGCGCTCGGTCCTGCGGCACGCGCACAGCTTGCCAAGGTACTTGCTGATGACGCCGACGCCGACGCCGAACCGGCAGCTGGTATCAGTCCCGAGTTCCAGAAGGAGCTGGAAGAAGAAAAAGCATTTCCTCGAACGGAGGAGAAGCAGCTTCAGCCTAAACCAAAAATCGACCGACAGAGTCTTGAGGTTACACGGAAGCGCGTTGAAGTTCTTGGTCCGTCGTGCGAGTTGCAACAGCCATCTGGTCGCCAAAGGCAATACATCATTCATGAACCAGAAGACTGGAACGGCAAATGTGGTCTTCATATAATTCGTTGCCGTACTCTCGAAATCGTGAATGACAAAGTGGACGAAATTGAGAAGATCATCGCGACGGCTACACCCAATGAACTCGAACAGCTGAAAACTGAAAACAAAAAGCTGAAGAGTGATGTAGAAAATATGGGGAGGATGTGGCGAGCTAATTTTCAGACTGTCCTGGAAGCGGGCGGCATTCCACGCGAGCTGTACATCGCAGTTGTGAATTGCTTGCATCCCGACAAGCCGCTGCCAACAGCTGAGCAACGTGCTGCTGCCTTTGCGTTGTTCCAGAACTGGAAACAAGAATTAGAGAAAGCATCACGCGATGCTTGATCAGTTTTCTGATCAATCAAAAGAGTTTCTGTTGTTCGATGATTTGGCAATTTGAGTTTTGACTTGTTGTTCAATTTTTGCTACACTTCACTACCATGAAGAAGTTCATTCAGACCAAGATCAATCAACTTAGACGACGACACTTTTAATCGCGCAAAAGAGCTGGCTGAGTCCAAAACGGCTTCTCTAAGCGCACTCTGCCGACAGATTGTCAAAGCAGCCTGCGACGATGCAGACCAGCTTCAGAAGGCTGCGTAACTTTTTTCTGATTCATTAGACAAAGGAAATCAACATGCGTGTTTTAATGATGTCCAAGAGTGGCAAACTTCTATCATACTATCCGGATAAAACGGCAAAATGGTCAAAGAAAAACTACCTACCTTGGCCGAAATGAAAAAGGCGCTGGGGTGGACACAGTCACAGTTGCCCGATAAGAAGAGCTACGATGACCAAATTTAAAGTCCAAGGATGGGCGCGATCTGAAATTAGCGAGCACTGGGTCTGGGAGGTCGAGGCTGATACCCAGGAAGAAGCTGACCACAAGATAATTGATCTTTTCGGGGAAGACACGCTGCCATATCGAAAAGACGACAAGGCCAATAATGACGAAATCAGATGTGTTAAGGAGTCGCAGGATGTCATCGACACCATGAATTTCGACATTGAATATTTCGAGGAAGAAGTTGAAAACTAAAAAAGCCTGACAACTGATTTTTCAGGGGACTGCTCCTTTCACGTCAGCCGCCAGTCATCAACGGGACGTTCAAGACCCGGTTCAGTTGGTCCCCGCCAACGGTAGTTGGTTTTATAGGATGCCGTGAAATCGAATTAGGTGACAACTTTTTTAGAAAGGAAAATTCCATGACTACGTTCACAATTTCAATTCCATCACGAGAAGCCCAACGCATTTTGAATGGTACGGGTCCTGGCGGTACTGAAGACGAAAGATTTAAAGATGCGGCTGGCATCGACGTTCACGACTTCTTTTCAGCTATGGTTCAAACGTACAGACCCGACGACTTTATGCTCACCGTAGGCGTTCTTTTTGCGGAAGGTGTTGCCAGAGTTTCCAAGGAAGAACTAGAAATTGTTCTGGAAAAGTTTGTCTCCCGGCTGAAAAAGTATGGTGGAGAAGACCCAATCAAACTGGTGCAGAAATTTTGTAAGGCTTCAAAGAATTGGTACGTGCGTGAGGTGGAGGAAGTGTGATGACATTATACAAAGCAATTGCAGACGAAGGCTACGATTGGAGAGGCGTTACAAAAGCCTTGCCATGTACTCGACAAGAATTCCAACGATGGCAAAGAGGAAAGAAAGTTTCCGCCGCCAGATGGTGAGGTTTTCTCGCACACGTTCACGTCAATGAGTCGGGCTTACGATCACATGGCCGATGGCTGGCTTCCTGAAGCCATTGAGAAGATCAAGCCACTTCTTGAAGGATGGCGCACCGAATACAAAGAAAAGTTGAAAGCTGAACGTCGGAAGACCAAGAAGGAAGACGCCTAAATGATAAAAGAACCATTTGGCGATTTCCGCGATACCCTCAGGCAAGCCAGCGATTATCTGAGAAACATTCAGAGAGACGGTTGGAACGTCGATCTATTTGAATCGGTGATCGATTTGTTACCCAACCCGAACAAGCCATGGGAAGACGATCCACATAATCCTGAACTTCTCGACAAGGTTCGTCGCAGCTTGTGTGAACAGGAAGACGGCAAGTTCTATTATGCGTTCATTCCGATTGTTGCTGGTGCTGTCGCCACGAAATTCGCTGATAGCTTCCAGGAGTTTCGTCCCATTGCCGGTCTGCACGATGGTGGCTGGGGTGGGAGTGATATTCGACAAGATTTGCGGTACTGGAACCACTACAATCCACATCGTAGCGGTCTAAAATCGTTCAACGTCTCGCTCCGATGGCTGTTTCATACGCTGAAGAAAAACCCTGACTTTGAGGGTCTGGTCAAGGATTACAGGTGCATCAATCAAAACGTCATCGATAGAAGCAATGAACTAAAAGAGCCTGAAGAAGTCGACGCAGCTGAGATGATCGAAGCAGAAAAAGTTGATGCACATGCTTTTGATGTGGTGAGTTAACGACATGATCAACAATATAAAATTCCTTAACTCAGCCGCTGACCTTCCAACGTTTGGCAAAGATCAATTGATGCGTAATGATTCGGAGATGTCTGAAGAAGTTGCACGAGGCAAGCTAGCTGATGGTGTCGAAATTAGTTATGGCGACTGCACAATGATAGTTGAACGACGCGCTTTGGAAGATGCTCGAAAAGACGTTGCAGAAGCGTCTCCAGAAGAACGCCAACTTGCCATGCGATCTATACAAAAGGCACTACGCAAAAACTTAAAGATAGCGGAGGCTGAAGCGAAGATTCGAAAAGCGACCAAAGAACTCATGGATACGTGCCACAGTGATATTGTTTTGTGGGCTGCTCTTCAGGAATACACGTCATGATCGCGACAACAACAAATAAGAGTTCTTTGTTTGGAACGATTTTGCTTGACTTTCTAAATACAAAATGCGATAATAGGTATATCAGATGGGGTTCATCAATAAGTGTTTTCAGTTTACTGAATTCAGCTTGTTTCGAAAAAAGAACTTCGGTTCTTTCCCCATCTGACCTTTAGATTTTAGCTTGGGGCTATCATCGACTGTTTCAAATTAAGAAAAGTTCTGCGCCCCCAAGAAGACCTTCGGGTTGTTCTTAACTAACAGCAGAATTTCCTGAAAGGTCTTTGGTAGTCTCCAGCTAAAATCTTTATGGCAAGGTCCCAACGGTGCTGAAATATGCATTTGCTGAAAAACCTTCCAGAGTAAGCTAACGCCCAAAAGGAAGTACCTTGCCACTAAATTTAGCGAGATGAAACCGCCCACCAGTGGCATACAAAAGCCGAAAGGCACTCGCTAAACCTGACAGTCAGGAACGGACACAAAGACCATCCGAAAAGGAACAAGGTCACAACGGTGCTGAAATATGCATTGCTGATATCACTTCCTTCCTGAATTGTAAGCGGGGATCAGACCTAAAAATCTGGTCCCCGTTTCTTTAAGTGAGTTAGCTTGTCCTGGGTAATAAGCGTCAACGAACCGATTGACGAAAAAGTATCCGATGCCTCCAGGGAAACAGGCTATTGATGATTGGGTGTCGGATGTATTCGGGTCAAGCCAACATTCCATTAAGTCGCCAGAGCGGACCTCGAAGCGACAATGCCACTCTAGAATGGAATGCGCGAGAGGGTCGAAGCGTCAGACTGTGCGATGGTCTGACGCTCCCTGATTTGAAATTGAGGAAAGAAAAAAGCAGATGCTGACGACAGTAAAATCGGTCATGGGCCAACGTGCTCGGATGGCAAGAGCCATTGCTGGCCAAGACAACTCTATCGTTAGACGACGCCCTCGAAGAGAACTAACATCTAACGAAAAGAAACTTGCGCGACATTTGGCACATGACGGATTGAGCTACGATGAAATAGCCCAACGGCTGAATTGGCCCCTTGGTATTTTCAGTCTCAGGAAGAAGTTGAATGCCATTAACATCCGCCCTCACAAGAGAATCAATGAGCGACTACCAACAACAACAACAAAAAGCATTCCTGACAATCATTGGCTTTCTACCAACGAAACGCTTATACTTCGCACTATAAATAGGACTAAGCGAAAGCAAGGACCGAAATGCCTTGGCCAGCTGTTTTTAATAGGCTTAATCCACCTAAAAAACCTAATCCTTGCTTCCTCTAACCCAACTCTTTCTGATAGTCTGCCTTTCACAAATTATCAAAAAGAGTTTCTTGCTGACACCATGTTAGCTATAAATAATTACTGAGAGAACCCAAGTAAGCCTAAAACCGAAAGGCTTCTCTTTTCTACCCACCGCCAACCTTTGCAATTGAAACATGTTGCTGTTGTGAGGTGGACCGGACTGCCCATTATTACACGTCGATTATATCTCGTTTGCTGGACCACATCTCGTTTACATTTTTCAGGTGACCTCACATCGTCGGGTTGGATAACGACAGGGCGTGATGGTTGGAATGCATTACTGTGGGATATGACGAAGTGCAGCGGTGGTCTAAAGAAACGAGCCGCAGGATCATTGAGGGGAAGGCTCCCCGATATAAAGTAGGTTTCTAGATTTCAGTTTCCTTTCTAGCTGAAATTCCAAGTTGGCTCCATACTTCAGGAAAGCTTCTCTTGGCAGGGACATCTCGGGTGTAAAAACCGGAGGATGTCTCGTCTTGCCAAGATTCCACCACCTTCAGAATAATACAAAATCCCAGACAACCAACAGACAGACAAGAGCACTAGCAGGCTGTTGAAGAAGTAGGTCGCGGTTTGGCTGATTGAGTGATTCACTTTCTCCGAAACGATTCGGAGGTTAGGTGATGCGGGGTGGGGATAAGCGGACTGGCGAGCTTTTCAGCTACGTCGATCTTGAGAAGCGGGTTCGGTCGGATCATCCGCTAAGGGCGATCAGAGGGCTTGTGAACGAGGCGCTGGTCGCGCTGGAGCACGAATTCTCTGGGCTTTATGCGCCGATTGGGCGACCGTCGATATCGCCGGAGAAGCTGCTGCGAGCGATGCTGTTGCAGGCGCTTTATTCAATCCGGTCGGAACGGCAGCTAATGGAGCGGCTGGAGTATGATTTGCTATTCCGCTGGTTCGTCGAGATCGGGGTCGATGCTGCCGTGTGGGACCATTCGGTGTTCTCAAAGAACCGCGACCGGCTGCTCGAAGGGAATATCGCCGCGAGGTTCCTGGCGGCGGTTCTGGATCAGCCGCGGGTGAAGAAGCTGCTTTCCACCGACCACTTCACGGTCGACGGGACGCTGATCGAAGCGTGGGCTTCGTTGAAGAGCTTTAAGCCACGGGACGGATCGGACGAGCCTCCGGCCAGTGGCGGGCGCAATACCGAAGCCGATTTCCATGGCAAGAAGCGGTCGAACGAGACCCATGTCTCGACGACGGATCCGGATGCACGGCTCTACCGCAAGGGGCCGGGCAAGGAGGCCAAGCTCTGCTTCATCGGCCATGGCTTGATGGAGAACCGCCATGGCCTTCTGGTTGATGCTTGTCTGACGCCGGCTGACGGCCATGCCGAGCGGGTAGCGGCGCTCGCCATGATCGAACCGCGCGCCGACCGGCCGCGCGCGATCACGCTCGGTGCCGACAAGGCTTACGACGCGGAAGACTTCGTCAATGAGCTGCGCTCGATGACAGTGACGCCGCATGTGGCGCAGAACACCAGCGGCCGAAGTTCAGCGATCGACGCACGCACGACGCGGCACGGCGGCTATGCCGTCAGTCAGCGCGTCCGCAAGCGCATCGAAGAGGCGTTCGGCTGGATCAAGACGGTGGCCAGGCAGGAGAAGACGAAGTTCCGTGGTCGCGGTCGCGTCGGGTGGGCCTTCACCTTCGCTGCCGCCGCCTACAATCTGGTTCGATTGCCGAAGCTCATCGCGCAAAAGAGTTGATGGCAAAGCTTCCCGCACTACAGGCCGCCTCGTCGGAAACTTCCACATAGATAATGCGCGATGATTCAGGCTTCGTATGCGATCGTGCCTGACTTCTTCAACAGCCTGCTAGAACAAGGAATCTGGGTTGCTACTAGGTTGCTTCAAGCAACACTAGAACTAAAACAAGGAATCTAGGTTGCTACAAGGATTAGGTCCTCCTTCATACCATCATAATGAACATTCGACATTCCGTATGGCACATCTATGGACATTCAACATTCCGGTGTGTGCCGTATCAAGATACGGTATTTGCTAAATATCAGGTGACGAAAACAAAACACTTCAAACGCACCGCTCGTAAAGAACTAACTCTGTTTCCAGATGAACTATTGGAGATTATCAAAGCGGCAGAGTCACAACGAATGCATCCTGCTGCTTGGTTGCGTGCTTTGGCTCTTACGGAAGCCAGAAAGTTGAACGACCAAGGAGCCAGACACTAATATGTCACGAGTAGTATTTGACCGGCGCTTGCAAGAAAGTGCATTTCTGACCACGCCATTGAACGACACTTCCGAAAAAGTATCTCTGTCCGAACGCAACGACACAAGCGAAGTCATAGACCTCTTGAAACAATTCGCTGTTTACTTGTCGGAATCTAATGCGGACCTTGTTGCAGCATTTGAAACTTGGTGTTCTGAAATTGGTTTATCTGAGGCAGATGGCGAGTATGTTGGTCAGACCCTTGCAGATGCTACTGCAAGGATCAAAGGCTCAGACGACATTGATACAGATGACGTGACTTCGTTCCTTGCCATGCTCGGAAAAAAGCAAACCTATCGGGATAGTTCAGTTGACCAGCACTCACACTATTCCGAAGGCGGCACGAACCGATTTCTAAAGACCCTAAAGGTTCAGGACTGGAACGATGCCTATGGCAATCGGGCGGCATTTTCGGCAAGTTCATACAAGCAATTTCCACGCAAAGGCAAAGATTATAATTTCGGTCATTCCTATACGGATTTCAACAAACAGAAGCCAAGTCGTCCGCTGGCCAATCCAATTTTGAGGACCACTGGAGTCCAGAATGCCTTTGAAGCAGTGGATGCAAGTGGGTTCAACCAATCCACTGGTTGGCGATGTGCCAATTTACTGACTAACAGTTTCGTTTCTGGCTATATGACGAAAGAAGCCTGTCAGCAAATGGCGGCAGATTTAAATTCAGAATTTCAGCAAGAAGTGTTCTTAGAGCAGCAACGACAGCAAAACAATCTTGGTGAAACTGTCAAAGAATCTGTCACTCGCAAGCACTTCCAACAAGTGGCTAATACGGTTCGTGCTATTGAACGTCCCGATGTTCGACAAGAACTTGCGGACCATCATGCAGAAATCTTCTCCAAGAAAAATCCACGTTTTGACCATTCCAAGTTTCATGCGGCTTGTGTGACCTGCCACTGAACTTTCATCCAGCGGCGTTTAGAGCCTCGACCAACGTTACGCCCTTCGGCGCGGTGAGTGTACCGGCATAAGCGGCCGGCGTTTTGTAGCCGAGCGAGGAGTGCGGCCTCGCGGTGTTGTAGTCGGTGACCCAGGCGCCGATGAGCCGACGGGCCTGATCGAGATCGATGAACAGGCTCTCATTGAGAAGCTCGTCGCGCATCCGGCCGTTGAAGGACTCGATGTAGCCGTTCTGCGTCGGTCTGCCCGGTGCGATGTAATGCCAATCCACACCATGATCCTTCGCCCAGCCCAGCATCGCGTTCGAGGTGAACTCGGTGCCATTGTCGGAAACGATCATCTGCGGTTTGCCGCGCGCGCCGATGAGCATCGTCAACTCGCGTGCAACTCGTTTGCCCGAGATCGAGGTGTCGGGAATTGCCGCCAGACATACGCGCGTCACATCATCGACAATGTTGAGGATGCGGAAGCGCCGGCCCTGGGCGAACTGGTCATGGACGAAGTCGAGCGACCAGCGCGCGTTGACCTTGGCCTCGAGCAGGATCGGCGTGCGCGTTCCGATCGCTTTCCGCCGAGCCTTGCGCTTGCGGACGGTCAGCCCTTCTTCGCGGTAGAGCCGATAGATGCGGTTGATGCCTGATGGCTCGCCTTGTTCCCGCAGTAGGATGAACAGCCGACGGTAGCCGAACCGGCGGCGCTGGTTGGCGAGATCCCGCAAACGGGTACGCAGCTCCACATCGGGCGGCCGGCGCGACCGATAGCGGATCATCTTGCGATCGGCGGAAACGAGGATGCAGGCCCGACGCTCGCTCATCTGCGCGACATTACGAAGATGAGCGACAGCTTCGCGCTTGGCGGCGGGCCCTACCATTTTTTTGTCAGAAGCTCTTTCAGCGCCGCCTGGTCCAGCATCAACTCTGCCAAAAGCTTCTTCAGCTTGCGGTTCTCCTCTTCCAGCGATCGCAGACGCTTCGCGTCCGATATCTCCATGCCGCCATATTTGGCCTTCCAGTTGTACAGCGTGGCTTCCGAAATGCCGTGCTTGCGCGCTAGATCGGTCGTCTTCGCTCCGGCCTCGTGCTCGCGCAAAACCGCGATGATCTGCTCTTCGGTGAACCTGATCCGCTTCATCGTCCGTCCCCCATTTGAGGTCGGACTCTAACTCCGCGTGGAGGAAAAACTCAGTGGCAGGTCATGTGGAACGAAGACTAAAGTGGAGCGTGGCATCAAGGAAGGCAAAGAAGTGGCCAACATTCCAATAATGGAAAACCTGTTGTCACCGTTGAGTGCTACGGCACAAGCAGCATTGCGTCACCTTGAATCAAGTCACCTAAAGAATGGTTCGTCTGCAACGTTTGGTGACACCAATGTGAGCATTACAGCCATGCAGGATTTCAAGGCCAAAGAGAACCTGTTGATGGAAGCAAGAAAGCGTGAAACTCAAATGCCAACCGAAGAGCAAGCCATCCATGCTCAATCCCTCAAGAACATGCATTCAAGGAAGCAAAATGCCTAAAGTCAGGGAGCCTGGACATCAGAAGATGCTTCATAGACCTAGCGTCCACGAGGCTGGTCAAGCAAAAGCAAATGAGGACCGTGGCTTCAGCACCAAAGGACAAGAAAGAACAAAAGAAATGAGCAAGAACCAAATCACCGAAACAATGCTTCCAATATGCGATGAAACATTCTCAAACGCACCATGCAGAATAGATGAATCCACCGAAGCGGCACAGTCATTGAAAGACCAGACAAAGAGCAAGTCTGCCCCACACAATGCCGCTGTTCTATCGTTTAAGAAATTAAGTGGCACCATGCCAGCAAAGTTGGAAGCAGACCAAGTCAAATTCCTTCAGGCAGCACTCCGCAGCCACCTTCAAGGCGACGGAATTCCTAGTGGAACTAGTGAAAGCAATCGGGGTGGGTTGAAGGATCATCAGACATCCAAGAAGCCAATGCCAACATTGTCAAAGACGGATGTATACAAGGTGATGAAGGAAACCTTCGGTGCTGGTCTGTCAGACGAATTGTTAGATCGTTTCGTGTCAGCATATGAATATCGTGAGAAGCAGCATGCGGCTGTGAAACTTGCCGAGATGGTGACTGATAATCCTGAATTGATGTTATTGGCTTCAGCGCCTCAAATCGACGCAGCAGCGTTTCTCAGTCAGAAAATCCAGGATTTGGAAGAGGCAATCTATTTGACGGAAAGAGACAACGCAAGGCTGGTTGCAGAATCGGAAGCACGTCATCACCATTCGGCACAATTGCAAAACGAGGATGTGATGTACGGTCATCAACAGACGGCAACACGTCGAAACCATCGTTCATCAAAAAATCTCTCTGATGATCTACATGAAGCAGACATTGACAACAGTGTGCTGATGGAAGCGCGCCATGGTCATATAGACCCAAAGATGGCACAACGTGCTGCTTATCTTTCGCAGACGGCACGACCTGATTTTCACCAAGAAAATACAAGTAGCGCACGTTACCTAAGTGAGACGTTCGAGATAACTAAAAGCAACTGAGGAAGTCCATTCAGCTTCCTACACTTGAAACCGCGTTGGTGAACCTCCTAAAGCCTCCAACGCGGTTTTCCTTTAAGTTTTTCAAACCCTAACACCACCGGCGATGGGCAATTCCTTTTGTAGCGGGGGCTTCAATTCCTGCTCTTGTTCTCTTTAAAAATTAACAAGGTGAAATTAACAAGGTGTCATTTGTGGCTCTAGAGCAGGGCGACCAGCGCGGTTTTTAAATGCATTTTGAAAACCAATTCGCATCAATAAAAAGGTTTTGGCTTGTCCGTCGAATCGACTTGACGACCATGGCCACGTCTGCGCTACGGGCGGCATGAACACTTTGTTTCTTCTCATGGCGCGTTACAACGGTCTGCCGGTTATTCCGGTTGACGTTGTGTGCAAGGATTACTTCGCGCACCTCACGCCCGAGAAGTTTCTGCGTAAGGTTCTAGCTGCCGAAATCTCCCTACCGATTGTTCGCATGGAGTCGAGTCAGAAATGCGCGAAAAGCGTGCCGATCAATGATCTGGCCGCGTATCTCGACAAACAGATCGAGGCGGCACGCAAAGAGTGCGAGCAACTGAGGCTTAGTGCCTAACAGTCACAACTCGGGATGGCCGCTTGCCCACAAGCCTTCATAGGTCTGGCGAACCACGGCGAAAGCATCGGTGATTTGAGTGATAGTGGTCGGTGCTTTCCTACCACCATCTTTGAATGAGGCTCCCGATTGGTAGCAAGACTTGCCGTCCACTAGAAAGTATCTGTCGTGAAAGTTTGCCGCTGATCGAACCTGAATTGGTCGTTGCGGGTACTGCTGGGCAAAAAGTCTAACGGCGGGAACTAGTGTTTGAATCTTCTCGCGTGCTGGTAGCCGTATCTGTACGCCGTCAGGTACATGCGGCAAATACCGCGAGATAAATTCTGCGTCCAAATAAGGATCGATAAAAAACAGGTCCGCCGTCGCTAACGTGGCGATTTTGCGGATTTCGTCGAAATAGTCGAACACATCTCCTTGTCCAATCGCAGTGTTGATTGGACCGAGCGTGGCTAGTCTTAGATCGGCTCTGGCCTCCTCAATGAGAATCATGAAACCGGAGTAACCTTCACTCGCATCTCGGGGGTGCTTCGGCGATTGCATTCGATTGGCGCACTGTCGCGCACGTTCGCCATGATCGGGACTCCAATTCGCGATGGCCGCGATGGCTCGCCCCAACCAATTAAAAGTTTCCGGGGTGTCTTGTCTCAATTCTTGGCGGCTGGGCATTGTCCGCAGAGCATCCTCGACCGCCGCAAGTAAGTCAGCCTCCTCCATTTGCTGGTAGTCCTCCAAACGGTCCTACAGACACGTCGTCGCAGCGGAGAAAGCGGCTATTTACCGGCAAGACTTACTGAGTCGGTCCATTCCATCATCGGCGCGACTGAAAATCGCCAGGGCCGGCTCTGCTGATTTATATGAGATTGATCAGTCATTTAATTAACTTCGACCTTGTCTCACTCATTCGCTGAAACGGGGGGCATGCGCTTTTCGGTGCTGCTGGTTGGGGTGGCCGCGTTTCTGATGTTTGCGGGTCCGGTTTCAGTGTCGCGGACGCGCGCCCTCAGTGTGGCCCGGTTGATTTTGCCGGTCTGCGTCTTCGGCAGTTCACTAACGAACTCGACAGCACGCGGATATTTGTACGGCGCAATTGACTTCTTGACGAAATCCTGGATGGCACATGACAGATCGTCGCTGCCTTGAGCAGTTTCGCGAAGCACAATGAAGGCCTTTACGATTTGGCCGCGGGCCAAGTCGGGCGCGCCAACGACCGCGCACTCGCTTATATCTGGATGCTCGAGCAGAATCTCCTCGATCTCTTGGCCAGAGATGTTGTAGCCGGAGCTGACGATCATGTCGTCGGTGCGCGAATGGTACCAAAAAAAGCCGTCGGCGTCGGCGTGGAAGGCATCTCCGGTCAAGTTCCATCCATCGACCACATAAGCCTTTTGCCGATCGGGATCGTTCAAATAGCGGCAGCCGATCGGCCCACGCACCGCAAGACGGCCGACGTTACCCGGCGGCACCGGATTCATCAACTCATCGACGACCCTCACCTGATAACCGGGCAACGCAATCCCGGTCGACCCCGGACGAATATCTCCGCGCGGAACGCCGATGAACGCGTGTAGCATTTCGGTTGAGCCCATGAAGTCGAGTATGCGGATTCCCGTTCGCCGCAACCATTCCTGGTAGACCGCCAGCGGCAAGTGCTCGCCGGCGGAGCAACAGGTGTGAAGGGTCGACAAGTTGAAATGATCGGTATGCGGTGCCATGCCGCGATACATCGTCGGTCCGATCAACAAGGTGGTCACGCCAAAATCCTGCACCGCCTGCAACAGGATTTCCGGGCTGCTCTGCTCGAGCAAAACAGTGGAGCTGCCACGGCGCATCGGGAACAAGAGCAGCGAGCCGAGACCATACGTAAAGCCAAGCGGCGCGCTGCCGGCGAACACGTCGTCAGCGCCCGAGCGCAGCACCTCGGCAGGATAACAGTCGCAAATCGCCAGCACGTCGCGGTGAAAATGCATGGTTGCCTTGGCTGGCCCCGTCGTGCCGGACGTAAAGGCAATGAGCGCGACGTCGTCATGCGAAGGCACGGCATTGCTGAAAACGTCGGGCTGGTCGCGCATCAGTTGCTCCAGGCCTTGCCGATGGTCGGAGTTGAAGTAGCGAACCTGCTTGAGGCTTCGACAGATCGGCAACGTGGCTTCGAGCTCATCCGCCAGGCGCGCGTCGCATAGCGCGAACTGAACTTCCGTTTTGTCGCAAATCTGGACGAGCTCGCGCGACCGGAACAGCGGCATGGTCGTCACCGCGATGCCACCTGCCTTGAGAACCGCGAACCAGCAGGCCGCCAACATCGGATTGTTGGCCGAACGGAGCAGCACCCGATTGCCGGAGACAAGGCCCATCTCGTTGACCAGAACGCCGGCAATGCGATTGGCGTTGTCGAGGAGCTCAGCGTAGCTCAAGGTCACACGTGCCGACCGTATGCAGGGTCTGGACCCCCAGCCCTGTGCCACGGCGCGGTCGAGCAGCTCGACTGCGGCGTTCACACGCAGGGGATAGCCGAGGCGCGCCAGCGCGTCTTTATCGATAACCGGCCACAGCTGCGCAGGCGGCAGGCCGCGGCGGGCAAAATCGTCGACGAAGGCACTCGGATCGAGTGCGGCGGCGGATAGGTCAACGCTCATAGGCTCGCAGCAATTCTCGGTGCACGATGTGGTCGCCATCATTATCTCGAAGCGAATGGCGATCAATCGCACACATCAGCCGGCTAACTACCGCAATCAACCCTGATCCCGTCAGGTGGATTTGGGTGATCAAGCGGGAGCCGCTCGCTTCGAATTATTTACAACTAAACTATTTATATCTAAACTGATGGCTGGATGTCAAACACCCGGCAGGATGAAATGAACTGCACGCCGCCCTTTCACGCCGATCATATCGGCAGCCTACTGCGACCGCGCGCGTTGATCGAGGCACGGCACAAAGTGCGTGAAGGGACCTTGGCGACCGGTGAACTGCCCGCAATTGAAGACAGCGCCATCCGCGAAGTCATCCGCTTTCAGGAAGATATCGGGCTGCCGGCAATTACCGACGGCGAATTTCGGCGCGGCGCGTTTTTCAGTCATTTCGTAAAAACCGTCGAGGGCATGGCCGTCAAGGCGACGCCATTCACATTTTCAAACGAAGCCGGCGATACCGCCCAAGCCTATGCGCCCTACACGGCCGGCCGGCTCAAACGCACGCGCGGCATCACGACCGAAGAGTTCAAGTTCGTGCACGCTTTGACGTCGCGCCCGGTCAAAGTGACCCTGCCCGCTCCTCCCTATGTCAATTTTCTTGGTGGGCGCGAGCGCGTCGATCCAGCGGCCTACCCCGACATGGCCGAGTACTTCTCCGATCTGGCCGCGGTGTATCGCCAGGAGTTTACCGAGTTGGCGAAGCTGGGTTGCCGCTTCGTCCAGCTCGACGAAGTGCCGTTGGCGATGATGGAGGATGCCAGCGTCAACGACCGCATCCGAAGTTTGGGAGAGGACCCTGGCACCCTTATCGACGCATATATCGAGGTACTGTCCGCCGCGGTCCGCGATAAGCCCGAAGGTTTGGTCGTTGCAATGCATCTATGCCGAGGCAATTACCGCGGACGCTGGCTCGCAGCCGGCGGCTATGGTCGAGTTGCAGATCGAATTTTCAACATACCAGGCATCGATGCATTTTTCCTCGAGTATGATTCGCCGCGCGCCGGTGATTTCTCGCCGTTGGCACTGCTGCCCAGGGGCAAAATGGTTGTGCTCGGCCTGATCAGCAGCAAAACTCCGGAGCTTGAGGACAAAGCCGCGTTATTGCGCCGGATTGATGAAGCTGCCAAATTCGCGCCGCTCGACCAGCTTGGAATCAGCCCGCAATGCGGATTTGCCACCAATCTGACCGGCAGCCCGCTCACTCTCGAGGACGAACGGGCCAAGCTGCAGCTGGTAGTCGACGTTGCCAGCGAGGTCTGGCGGCAGTAGCCGGCCGATGGGTGGGTGTCCGGCGTGGCAGCTTGGAACAACAACGATGAATTTTGCGCGAAACAACGCCGCACTGAGCGAGCCGCTCGACGACCTGGAAACCCGCGCCGCGCTCACCGATCAACTCGATCTGCGGTTGTGGCTGCGGATGATGGCGGTGCACAAGCTCGTGACCAACGAGGCGCGCCGTCGGTTGCGCGCTTCCTTCAGCATGAGCCTCTCGCGTTTTGACCTGATGGCCCAGCTGGAACTCGACGAAAGCCGGTCTTCGTATGGGAGAGATTTCCAACCGTCTGATGGTGACGACCGGCAACATCACCGGCCTCACCGACGAGTTGGAAGCCGACGGTCTGGTCGAGCGTGCCGCCGACCCGTACAGCCGCCGCGCGTCCCTGGTCCGGCTTACGCCGAAAGGCCGGAAGCTGTTCCGCGCCGCGGCGAAGGCGAATGCCGCATGGATCGCCGAATTCTTCTCGGTGCTGTCGACGAGAGATAAGAAGATGATGTTTGAGTTTTTTGGCGAGCAAAAGGCGTTTCTGCTGACTCGCGTCCAGCAGCCAGGGAAGCCGGCGGCGAAATGATCGGCCGCCCTACCGCCTCGCCAGCGCTGTGGCCAAGCGGTCAGCCGGTAGCGTGACGCTGTGCGCCTTTTCAGGTTGCCCGGCCCACCCTGAAATGGCTTCACACGACCGAACGACCCGCGTCAGCCGTCGACCGTTTCACTTTGCATCCGCGTGGAACACCAGCTACAGCGCAAAAGCACTACCGGTTCGCCGCGGCACTTAGCGTTCTGTCGTTTCGACAATACCGTAGCGGCCAGGCGCGATGATGCCATTTGGATCGAGCGCGGCCTTGATGCCGGAACAAGCGCCACGGAAGGCCGGGATCGTCTGCGCCATGTGGAATTCGTGATAATCGACCGGCGCGCGTCCGACGAACACGCCGCGAGCGGCGAGTTCCTGCGACATCTTGCGATAACAGGCGTCCGCGCGCCGGCGCTCGTCGGCGTCCTCGCGATTGAAAGTAATCACATGTAGTCCGCGCGCGAAGCGGGCACCGCAGACGTTCATCGCCGTATAATCAAGGCCGAATTCTTCGTAAATTTTCCGGCACAGTCCCTGAAACGCGTTGGCGACGCGGCCGTCCATCGGCGTACCGGGCGCGAACCAGATATTGCCGCCGCCCGGCCGCCACTTCAGCAGGCCAAGCTCGCCCATGCTCGGCACACCGGAAAAAGCGTTGATCGCGACTTGTAGCGGCGGGATGGCCTCCGCATCCTCGTGCGCAATGTAGCTCGCCTTGCCGCTTTGCATGAACATGTCGCGGACCCGCTGTATCTGCGGCTCCATTGCCGCGGGGCTCGGACCGTAGAACGCGCCGGAAACGTTCCAGGCGCCAAGCCCGTGGCGTTCGCGCAGGTGCCGGCGGCCCTCATCGGAGATCGAGCGTTTGCCGCCGCTCGCCTGGTATTCCGGACTCTCGCCCTCCGAGCCGCACAGATAGAGATCGTTGGAGACGCGAAACAAAGTCGGCACGAAGTTCGACAATTTCAGCGGACGGCAAAGCTCGATGATCGTTTCCAGATCGTCGTCGTCGGGAAAAGTGAAATGGAACGAGCGTACCGCCGGCGGACGCGGCAACAGCCACACGCCCATGCGGGTGACGATGCCGAAATTCGATTGGGTGAACAGACCATCGAGGATCGGACCGAAGCTGTATTTCGACGTATGCCAGTTGATCAGATCTTTGGCGTCGAGCGTACCGTCGCCAGTGCGCAGCACCTCGCCGGTGCCGAGCACGATCTCCAACCCGCAGGAAAACCCGAAATGGTCGAAATAAGGCGAGTAGCCGGCGCCCTTGTCGAGTGCGTTGCCAATCATGCCGCCCTGCGGCGGCCCCGAGGTGACGTCGAGCATCAGTTTGTTGCCGCGGCGGACCAATTCGTCGTAGAGCGTCTGATAACTCACGCCCGGTTCGACGACGGCGAAAGCAAGCTTCTCGTCGATATCGACGATGCGGTTCATGTTGCGGCCGAGGTCGACGACGACCTGCCCCGCCGTCGCTGCCGAGCGGGTGCCAAGCCCGATATTGTTGCCGGTGCTGATCGGGAAGAGCGGCACCTTGTGCGTGTTGGCCGCACGCACGATCAGTTGCACGTCGGCGGTCGAGCCCGGATAGACCACGCCAGCCGGCGGCCGATCGCCACCGGGCATGGTGTTCTCGCCATAACGCCGGATCGTTTCCTCGGAGCGATTGACGCCGTCCGTTCCGAGCACGCCGGCAATGGCGGCGAAAAATGCTTCGAGATTGGTCGCACTCATGGAAGACCTCTTTGTGTCATGCGGCGGGCGGGCGTCACCAGACGGCGGCAGGATTTGGGTCGACAGGCGGTCGCGAGGACGCTGTTTTGCTTGGCGTTGCCTGTGCAGCGCGCGCCGCCGGTTTGCGCAACGGCCGCCCCCGCAAAGCCGGCGGCATCGGTCCGCCGGTCCCCCAATCCAGCAACTCGACCGTGTGGACGACCGGGGCTTGCGTAAAGCGCGCGATCTGCACCATGCAGCCGAGATTTCCGGCGGCGATGACGTCGGGATCGACGCTGTCGATATGGGCGGCCTTGCGCTGGCCCAAAGCCATCGCAATATCCGGCTGCAACAGATTGTAGGTGCCCGCTGAACCGCAGCAGAAATGCCGCTCGGGCACATCGACGACATTGAAACCGGCTTGCGCCAGAAGCTTGCGCGGTTGAGCGGTCACCCGCTGACCGTGTTGCAGCGAGCAAGCATCGTGATAGGCGACGCGGTATGGCTCGGCGCTGCCATGTGACAAGCCAAGCTCGGCGAGAACCTCGGTGATGTCGCGCGTGAGCGCTCCGATACGGCACGCCTGTTCGCCGCCGACCAGGTGCGCATAATCCTTCACCGTGGTGCCGCAGCCCGACGCATTGATGACGATCGCATCCAGGCCGTTCGGCAATTCCGCGCTCCAGGCGGCAATGTTGGCGCCGGCCAATGCCTTGCCTTGCATCTGGCGGCCCATGTGCAACGGCAGGGCGCCGCAGCAGCCGACGCCCGCCGCAACGGCGACATCGCAACCATGCCGCTGCAGCAGCCGGATGGTCGCCGCGTTGATATTGCGATCGAGCACCTGTTGTGCGCAGCTTGGCAGCAACGCCACGCGCATCTTGCGCTTGCCCCGCGCCGGATAGTTTCTTGGCCGGAGAATTTCGCCGGCGACCGGCCAGCTGGTCGCCAGCTCGATCAGATTGCGCGCTCGCGCCGATAGGAGACCGGCGAGTGGATTGGCAAGCCGCGCCAGACGCACAGCAAACGCAAAACGCCGCGGATACGGCAGCAGTTCGGCGATCATCCGCCGCAGCATCCGCTCGCCGAGCGGACGGCGATAATTGTCCTCGATGTGAGCGCGCGCGATATCGATCAGATGCGTGTAATCAACCCTGACCGCGCACGTCGTCACGCAGGATAGGCACGACAGACAGCGGTCGAGATGGTGCACCGTCTTGGCGTCCGGCGTTCCGCCTTTCTCCAACATCGCCCGAATGAGATCGATGCGCCCGCGCGGCGAGTCGTTCTCATCACGAAACAGCACATAGGTCGGACAGGTCGCCGTGCAGAAGCCGTAATGGACGCAGGTTTTCAGGATGCCGTCGGCTTCGGCAATCGTCGGCTGCGCCAGCTGTTGGAGCGTAAAAGCGGTTTGCACGTCGATCGATCGGTTTCTTTGAAGGATGGACCCGAACGAAACGCACGCTCTGGTCAAACGAATTTTTCGTTGGCGCCTGGGTCGCGTGCACTGTTCAAATGTGCAAGGCGAACTCCCGCCACTCGCGTTGCAGCGTTTGCCTGATGAGCCGGCGATCGCTCTCCGGGCGCCCAGCCTCAAAGCTGACCGCGAGCGCCAGCTTCTCGTCTCTTTCGCCGTGCTGGAGCGGCGTGGCGTAACAGCTCAGGAACAAATCGATCTCACCATCTTCGGCATGAATACCGCTGCGGCGGCCGGCCTGCATCGCCGAGCAGACTTCGAACCATGTCGTCTTGGTTCTTAGGGTGAAGGCCGGGAATGGTTCCGCCGGCAGCAGCGCCAATCCTTGCGAGGCCGAAAGCGTGCCGAGGAGTGCCCGGCCGGCCGCGGTTGCCCACAGCGGATAGCTCGGCCCGATTTCGCCTTCGACCAAGGCGCGCCGGCCGCAGGTAAGCCGGGCCAACGTGACTGCCTCGCTGCCGACCAGTTGCAGGAGGTACACGGTCTCGCCGCAGCCGTCGGCGATGCGCCTCATTGGCGCGTCCGCTACCTGCAGCAAACGGTCGATCCATCCTGAGGCAAGCCGTAACGAGCGCGCACCCAAGGTATAGCGCCGGCTTGGCATGCGGCTCGCGTAGCCGCGCGTCATCAAGGTCGCCATGAGACGGGAAGCGGTTGCAGGATCGATTCCCAGAGTCGTCGCCGCATCGCAGACGCGAATTCCGGCAGGCGCCGCACGCTGCATGATTTCCAGAAGATCCAGTGCCCGGCCGACGGAGCGGATCTCCGCGAAGTCGCCAGACTGCCGGTTGGTCATGCGTGTCGCCTATCCACCACCAGCCGTCATTTTAGTTTCCGGGACATTCGAATCGGCAAACTTGGGAATGACCTTCTCCCCAAACAACTGAATGGATTCCAGCATACGCTTATGCTCTGTCATTCCAGCGTACATGATGAAAATCATGTAGTCGACATTGAGCGTGTCTTTGAGGCGCTGGATCTCCTCACCCACGGTGTCGGGAGTGCCGACGATTTGCAGCCCGCTCTTGAGCATTTGCTCGAAGGTTTTGGGAACCGGCCCTTCCTGGCCTTTCATCCGCAGGGCTTCGAAGAAGCCGAACTCGCCGAGCCAGTGAGTCCAGAACGCCGAGCCCTGCCGCGCGGTTTCCATCGCTTCTTCGTGCGTCTTGCCGACCGCCACGTTGCGGCAAAGGACGACGCCGCCGCGCGGCGAATATTCGCCGAAGCGAAGCTTCCGGCCATGCTTTGCCGCCTCGTCGACGTAGGTCTGAAACAGCCAACGAACGATATCAAGGTCGGCGGCGAGCGTGACAACGGAGGCACCGATGCGAGCCGACCACGTCAGCGTCTCGGGGCTTTGGCTGAGCGTCGTGAACAGCGGCGGGTACGGCAGCTGTTTTGGCTTCGGGACGGTCGCAACCTGGGTCAAGATACCGTCGCGGACCCCGGCATTGAGCCGGGCCGAAATCGGATGCTTCCATTCAAGCCCTTTCGGCGGCACCGAGATGAATTCGCCCTCATAGTCCCAAAGATCTTCGGTCCAAGAGCGGCGCATCACCTCGAACCACTCTTCGACAATCCGGCGGTTGACGGCTTCGACTTCGGGGCGGCCGGTACCGGCGGCATTAGCGTGAAAGTGCTGGCCCATCACACCAACCGAGCGCGGCTGGTAGCCACGGCTCAATCCGATATCGAGCCGGCCGCCGGTGAGATGGTCAGCCATCGCAATGTCCTCCGCCAGCCGCAGCGGATTCCAGTTGGGCAGCACCAGTCCCATCTGGCCCTGGCGCAGCCGCTTGGTGTGCTGCGCAAGATAGACGTTCAGCATCAGCGGGTTGGGAGTGACGTGATAGCCTTCAATCTCGAAGTGATGTTCGGCGAACATCATCGAGGTCCAACCGGTCTCGTCGGCGCAGATCGCCTGCTCGCGAAGCTCCTGGATCGCCTGGTCGTAACGGGCGCGGTCCAGTCCCCACAAGCCTTTGCCGAGGTCCGCTTCCGAGGCCACGGCGACCGGATAAAACATCCCAAATTTCATCGTTGCCCCCTGTTTGGCAGGGCCGCCCGGCGGGTCCGCCACATCTGAAATGTCTTGGAAAGTCTAGGGACGGTGCGACAACGGTCAATGCGCGAGCGTGCGCCTGGCGCAATAAGTCAAAATTTAATCATGACCCTAATTGGCGTCGCTAAGGTGCACAGTCAGATTGAAGCGCCGTCGCGCCATTTCGCAGGCGTCATCGCCGGGCGAGCAAGCCCTGCAAACATCGGGTCTCATGGTGTAGATCGCACACGCCGTCGAAATGCCGACGTCTCCCACAAGGGCTGTACAACGATCTCCGCTGCATCGCATGCGTCCGCGTTCCTCATCAACAAAGCGGCGCGGGATTTGATCGAGATCGGCGTCATTTTCCAGCGAGAAACGCGGCCACTCACGCGAAAACGAGCAGCATGCACCACAGGCCCGACACGTCGCGGCGGCAAGCTCGGTGGGCTGCGTCGAAAAATCGGTCACTTGACCTTGAGCCTGACTGCGGACTCTTTCCCCCGATTGCTCTCGATTTCGTACTCGACGGTTTGTCCTTCGTTGAGCGACGTCAGGCCGGCCTGCTCAACAGCCGAGATGTGGACGAACACGTCCCTGCCGCCCCCGCCGCCTGATGGCTGAATGAACCCATATCCTTTTGTCGGATTGAACCACTTCACGGTACCAGTCGCCATTTCAACCTCCAGCGTTGCACGCGCACGATACAGGCCTCGCCCGAGCGGGACAAGGATCGCAATCAATCTGCCTACCGTCATCTCCCGGGGGTGAAACAGACATCACGATTAGACCACCTCATCAAAACGATTACGTCAGCCGTTGTTCAATGGTAGGTCTGACGTCCGCCTTGCGTCGACATTGTGTCCTTCTTGGCAATTTCTGCTGTAAACCTGCCGCTTAACGCCGGCGACAAGCGAAAATTTTTTCAAACCAACGCCGAGCGGCTATTCTCGCTCTGATCAATAGACCGCCGGCGTCCGGCCGATCGGACCATGCAACAGCAAGCACCCGTAATCGCAGGCAGTGTCGCCATTCTGATCCTGCTGATCGTGGCCGCTGTGCACGTCTACTGGGCTGCCGGCGGCAAGGCCGGCAAAGGCGCCGCAATTCCCTCCGCAAACGGACGAGCGGTAATCAAACCCTCGGCCCTTGGCACCGCCATGGTTGCGGTTGGGCTGTGCGCCATGGCGGCGCTCGTGGCGCTGCGGATCGGCTGGCTCGATCTGCCGGCCTTACCTGGCAACAGCGTCGTTGTTGAAATCGGCACCTGGCTGATGGCGGCAGTGTTCGCGCTCCGCGCCATCGGCGATTTTCGTTATGTCGGTTTTTTCAAGCGGAACCGCGACAGCCGGTTTGCGCGGCTCGACACCTTGGCCTATTCGCCGCTGTGTGCGTTCCTGGCATTGCTTATCGGCATTTCCGCCAGTACGTGATCGGCGTCAGAGCTTTTTTTATGAACGATAAGGAAAAAGCCGCACTCGGATCGATTGCCGCCTCCGCGGCGCTCACCGCCGCCAAGGCGGTGGTCGGCGTCCTCACCGGCTCGCTGGCGATCCTCTCGGAAGCCGGCCACTCGCTGTTGGATCTTGCCGCGACGGTACTGACCTATGTCGCGGTGCGCGTTTCCGGCAAGCCGGCCGATGCCGAGCATCAATACGGCCACGGCAAGATCGAAAGCGTGGCGGCGCTGGCCGAAACCGCGCTGCTGTTTTTGCTCGCCGCCGGCGTGGCTTTCGAATCCGTGCAGCGGCTGTTCGTCGGGCAGGCCCACATGGTCGAGGCGACGCCGTACGCCTTCGCCGTCATCGCGGTGTCGATCGTCGTCGATTTCTTTCGCGCCCGCACGCTCGAACGCGTCGCCGAAAAAACCTCAAGCCAGGCGCTGGAAGCGGACGCGCTGCACTTTTCCTCCGACATGTGGTCGTCGATCGCGGTACTGATCGGGCTCGGCGGAGTGGCGCTCGGCTATCCGGCGGCCGACGCCATCGCGGCGCTGGTGGTCGCGGTGTTCATCTGTATCGCCGGCTGGCGGCTTGGCCGGCGGACCATCGACGCTTTGACCGACACCGCACCAGCCGGCGTGAGCGAGCGGGCCGCGGCGATCGCCCGGCCGGTGCCCGGCGTCGTTAGTGTCGAGCGCGTACGCGTGCGGCCGGCTGGCGCAGTGCTGTTCGTCGAGCTAGCGGTCGGCGTCAGCCGCACGCTGCCACTCGATCGCGTCACCGCGATCAAGGACCGACTGACGCGCGCCATCCGCGCCGAATTTCCCCAGGCCGAAGTCACTATCATCGCCGACCCGCGCGCTCTCGACAACGAGACGGTACGCGAACGGGTGATGCTGATCGCGCGCAATAGCGGGCTTGCCGTTCATCATGTCGCCGTGCAAGCGCTGGCCGATCGTCTGTCGGTGTCGACCGATCTGGAGGTCGACGGCACGCTGCCGCTTGCGGCCGCACACGAGACGGCAAGCCGGCTCGAAGAGGCGATCCGCGAGGAATTGGGGCCGGAGGTCGAGGTCGAAACTCACATCGAGCCGCTACCGGCGGCGCTGCTTGCCGGCCGCGACGCCGCCGTGGCGCGCGTTGCTGAAATCCGCGAAGCCTTGGCGTCGTTGGCCAGCGGCCTCGCCGGACTTGGCGAAGTGCACCACGTTCGCGCCCGCGAAACCGCCGACGGCGAAATCGTCAATTTTCATTGCCGCGTCGACCCGGCCTTGTCGGTCAGCGCGGTTCACGACTTGGTCGACGGCATCGAGCGCGGCTTGCGTCGGCGCTTCCCTACGATCACGCGCGTGATTGGCCACGCCGAGCCACGGCGCACGGCCTGAATGGGTTCGCAGGCGCAGCAGGCCCACGGTTGCGTCGCGCGAATCGGGCGAGGCCCATCGGGCTGAATGCAGTGCAGCAATATCTCTGAATCATTCTCAGATGAATGAATTTTCACATTGATGATTTTCAGATGAATGAATCTTCACGTGAATGAACGTCTTCGTGGCGAACAAGCGCGTCACACTTGCCAAACCCCTAACAAATTCCGGCGAATCTGCCTCCGCTCATTTTTGTACACTCCGCGCGCACGATCAGTCGCATCGCGCGTAGACAACGAGCCGAATGGTGCTATCATGCAGTCGCTTTTTCGAATATTGGCTTGATACTTCTCGTTGAACTCTGGCTCAGCTGAACTCTGGCTCACAAGTATGGAGGCCCAACTATGGCGCAAACGAAGAAGCGAAAGCGTGGGGGAAAGGCTCTTCCCGCATTAGGAATTGCCGGCGTCGCCGGCATGTCGTTGTCGATGATTGGCGCAGCATCTGCGTCACCCGACATCGCCGCGACGGATGTGCGGACGCAGAATGTCACGCCGAAACATGAAATCTTCCTCGGTGAGGAAGAAATCTCCGACGTGAGCTTGTCGACGTTCTACGTGTTCGACAAGGAAAACGCCAAGCCGCAGTTTGGCGAAAAGGTCGCCTGGTGGCGCGGCTGCGGCGGCTGTGGCCGTTGCGGCGGTTGCGGCCGTTGCGGCGGCTGCGGCTGGAGAGGCGGCTGCGGTGGTTGCGGCGGCTGCGGTGGTTGCGGCTGCTGCTTCCGCTGGGGACGTTGCGCCGTCTGCTAATCTGCAGCACTTCCGCACTGCATTGACAGACCTTAAGTCTTATGGCCGGCTTGACGATCGTCGAGCCGGCCAGTTTCGTCTTGTCTGCGACGTATTTGTCGCTGACGTATCTGTCGGTGACGAATGTGCCCGTGACGAATCTGTTGGCGACGGGTGCAGGCGTCGATTGGGCTTGCGTATGAGAGGTTAGTCGTGGCGAGAAGCAGTGGAGAGGGAGCGAAGCGCTCGAGCCCGCTGGAACACTGGTCCCCGGCGCCGACCCGGGACAGTGGTCGGATTGCCCGCGCCGATCGCGACGCGCGAGCGAGCGGGGATAGCTCTGCCCTGCGCAACAGCAAGGACGTTCCGCGCTTCGCGCCGAATTTCAGCGTCTATGTGTTGCCGCCGGATTCCGTATGCCTCTACTCCGAAGACCGGAAGTTCTTTCTTCACGGCACGCTCTATTGCGCGGTGGCCGCGGCAATCGGCGAAGGCGGCAAGAGCTTTCGTGAGATCGTTCGCGAACTGGAACCGCATTTCCCAGCCGACAAGATCCAGGAAGCGCTCAAGCGCCTGGTCGACCGCCGCTATCTCGTTTTGTCGCCGCGGTCACGCGCTGCATCACGCTCCCGCTCTTCCGCCGACCAGGCGGCCGCTTACTGGGCAAGCCTCGGCGTGCCGCCGGAGGTCGCCCAGGAGAATTTGCAGAAATGCTCCGTACGCATTCAATCGATCGACGTGCAGGGCGCCAAGGAACTCGGCGCTGCGCTCGCCGCGCTCGGCGTTCGCATCGTCAAGGGCAAGGCTGACCTCACCGTCACGCTGGTGAACGACTATCTCGAAGGAAAACTGGCGGTGTTGAACCGGCAACATTTGTCCGATCGCACGCCGTGGCTGCTGGTCCAGCCCTCCGGTATTTTTCCCTTGGTGGGTCCGGTGCTGCGTCCGGGCGACGGCGCCTGCTGGATGTGTCTCGCCGATCGCATGGCGCGCAACCGCGAAGTCAAGGCGCTGCTCGATCGCCGGCACGCGCACCGCGTCGCCACCTCGCCGCTGGCCCAGCATCCGTTCGGACAAACCGGCATTCAGCTGGCGGCGGTCGAAATCGCCAAAGCGATCGCCACCGAGTTCCGCACCGATTTGCGCGATCACATTGTGAGCCTCGACCTCATGGGATCGAGCGTCGTCAAGCATTTCGTCTCCGCCCGCCCGCAATGTCCGGCTTGCGGCAAGAAGAAACTGCGCGATCCACGCCGCGCGCCAGTGCCCATCGAGCTTCAGACCGGCAACAAGCTGATCATGACCAGCGGCGGCTACCGCAGCGTTTCGTCCGCGGGCACGGTGGCGCGTTTCAAGAAGTACGTCAGCCCCCTCACCGGCGTGGTTTCGCGTCTCGAACGGGTCGAAGCCGACTTGCCGTTGAACACCAACTACGTCGCCAAGCACAATTTCGCCGGACGGCCTGAGTCCGTCGAGGAGCTCAAGTCGGGATTGTTCGGCGGCAGTTTCGGCAAGGGCTCTACCGCCGAGCAGGGCGAGGCCAGCGCGCTGATGGAAGCGATCGAGCGTTATTCCGGCATTTATCAGGGCGACGAAATCCGCGTGACGCGGCGGTTCACGGATTTCCCGGCCGGCGACGCGATCGCGCCGAACGACGTCATGCTGTTCAGCGACGCGCAATACCGGCAGTACGACGCGCCGAACCACGATCACGAGGGCACGCCGACGCCGGCCCCGTTCGATCCATCGGCCGAGATCGATTGGTCGCCGGCCTGGTCGCTACGCGACCGGCGCTTCAGATATCTGCCGACCAGCATGCTGTATTTTTTCTACAACAGCGGCTTCGCCCCCGGCCTGATTCACGCCGATTCCAACGGCTGCGCCGCCGGCAATACCATCGAGGAAGCCATCGTCCAGGGATTCCTGGAGTTGGTCGAACGTGATTCCTACGCCATCTGGTGGTACAACCGCTTGCAGCGGGCGGAATTGGACCTCAGCGCCTGCGACAATTCCTATGTCCGCGATCTGCGAAATCAGCTTGGCGAGACCGGGCGGCGGGTGTGGGTGCTCGATATCACCCACGACCTCGGCATTCCGAGCTATGTGGCGATATCGCACTCGCTGGAAAACGCGATGGACTTTGTCGAGTTCGGCTCCGGCTCGCACTTCGACGCGCGCATCGCGCTGCTGCGCTCGCTGACCGAGCTGAACCAATTTCTGTCGATCGGCCTTGTCGGGCTTCGCGATGGTGCGGGAGGCGGCCACGAGGGCCACGCGCCATGGCGGCTGCAGGATCATCCGTATTTGCTGCCGAACGGCCATCCGGCGGTGCGGCCCGACTTCGGCTCGAAGTTCGGCATGCTCGACACGCGCGAGCAGGTGATGGCCTGCGTGGACCTGGTCAAGCGCGCCGGCCTCGATTTCCTCGTCCTCGACCAGACGCGCCCGGATATCGAAGTGCCGGTCGCGCGCGTGATCGTTCCGGGGCTGCGGCATTTCTATCGGCGCTATGCGCCGGGCCGGCTTTACGATGTTCCGATTCAGCTCGGCTGGCTTAACCGGCCGGTGCCGGAAAGCGAGCTCAACCCGCTCTTCCCCAAGACCTAGGTCTTGCGTGCGCGCGCCGGCGAAAAAGAGCGGGCGGCGGGTAGCCTCGGCGATCCTGACGGCGAGGCTTCTGGGTCACGTCACGCTGAACGCGCGCGCCAACGGCGACATTGCCGCAAGCTTCGGGGGCTATTCGCTCCCACTCGGGAAGTTCAGCGCCAGCGCGGCGGAGCGCGCGCAAAAGCTGCGTGCGGGTCTGCCACTTGACTCATTTGCATCCTTAAGCCGCACCGTCGACAAGGAAATCAACCAACTGGTCCGCCGCCTGGCGATACGCGGGCTCCTGGAATATGCGCTCACGCACTCGCAAAATGGCGACGACCTCGTCGTCATCGAGCCGCAGGCCCCGGATTATTGGCCGCAAATATCTTCGCTGCGCGAGACCGACACAGTCGTGCTGTCGCGCTTCGCCTACATGCGGCGGCGCGCCGGCGACATGGTGCTTAAATCGCCGCGCGCCCGGGCCTTGTTCAAAATGTGCGATCCGAAGACCGCGGGCGCGCTGGCGATGTTGTCGACGCCGCGGCAAATCCGAAAGCTTCGCCGGCAAACCGGCTTTCCAGGACTCGAGCTTCTGGGTTTGCTCGTCGATTGCCAAATTCTTTTCAAGGTCGGCGCTGCCGACGCCGGCCTGCGGCCGACCGAAGGCGACGAACATCTGGTTCTGTGGGACTTTCACGACTTGCTGTTTCATAGCCGCAGTACCGAGGGCCGGCATGCCAATCCCGCGGGCGGCGTCTACGCATTTGCCGACGTAATTTCTTCACCGCCGGCGGTGCGACCCTCTTGGCCCGGACACAAAATCGACCTGCGGCCGTTCTCGGCCTCACAACCCGAAGCCATGGCGCCGGCCGCCAAGCTCCTGCGCAAGCGTCATTCGACACGGGACTTCGATGCGGCGCGGCCGATCACGCTCGCCGAGCTGTCGCAATTTCTTGACCGCGCCGTGCGCGTCCTTGGGACATTCAGCACGACGGCCAGCGGTGACGGTCCGGCCTTCACTTACGCGATGCGGCCATATCCCTCAGGCGGCAGCAGCCACGAGCTTGAGCTCTATCTCGCTGTCGACAAGTGCGAGGGGCTGGCGCGCGGCTTCTATCATTACGATGCCGGCGAGCATGCGCTGGTGGCGATCGACGTCCCCATGCCTGAATTCGAAGCACTGCTGCAGGGCGGCCAATTCGCCATGGACGCATCCGGCGTGCCGCAGATCCTGATCACGATCGCCGCGCGCTTTGGCCGGGTCGCATGGAAATACAGCTCGATCGCCTACTCGCTTATTCTCAAAGACACCGGCGTCTTGATGCAGACGCTCTATCTGATGGCGACCGATATGGGGCTCGGCGGCTGCGCCATCGGCAGCAACCATATCGAGCTATTCGCAAAGCTGACGGGCCTCGAATTTCACGTCGAGGGCCCGGTCGGTCTGTTTGCGCTTGGCCGCGGCAAAGCCGCCACTGCCTCCGGCTGATCACATCACCAAGACCAGCGGCGGCTGCGCGGGTTGGAAGGATCGCGCGGTGCGGTGCGCTCGAAATATCCGACCGCCCTGCTGGCGCGCGCGCCCATCAGCGCGAACATGGCGCCTTGGGGATCGGTCGCGCGCAAGATCCAGCCGCCGGGCACTGCACTGGGGCCCTCGATGATCTTTCCGCCGGCGGCCTTGACCTGCTCAGCCGCGACATCGATGTCCGGCACGTCGAAGTAATAAAGCCAGAATGGGACCGGCACCTCCGCCGGCTTGGTGAAGATGCCGCCGATGGTATGGCCGCCGACCGAGAACAGCTGATAGGTGCCCATCGGGCCGGTCTCGGCATTCCCTTTGCGCCAGTCGAAAAGCGTACCGTAGAAGGCAACCGCTTTCTCCCAGTCGGCGGCGAGCAACTCGTGCCAGCCGACGCGGCCGGGTTGGCCGAACTCGGCCGGCTGCTCCTGCTCCGGATTTTGCGATTTGATCAGCGCCAGCATTGCGGCTTGCGGATCGGCAATGACCGAAAAGCGGTTGAAGTTGGCGACATCGGTCGGACCGACGTGCACCGCACCGCCAAGCTTTTTGGTCAGCTCGGTCGCGGCGTCGACGTCGTTGACGCCGACATAGCCCATCCAGGACGGCATCGCGCCGCGCCGCCTTGCTTCGTCCGACAGCGTCATCAGCCCGCAGACCGGCGCCGCACCGACGGTGAATGCGACATAAGCCCGGCCGGGCATCGAAGCGTCCTGCGTCCCCCAACCGACCACTTGGGTGTAGAAGGCCGCCGCCCCCTCCACGTCCGTCGTATGCAATTCGTACCAGACGAAACGGCCGTGAAGATTGACCACGACGCTCTTGCTCCCACTTGTCGGCTTACTGCTATCCGCCGGCGCGTTCCGGCTCAAGGGATCAGCACCGCCGCGCCTTCGAACCGGCCGGCGCGCAAATCGCCCAGCGCCGTATTCGCTTGATCGAGCGGATAGCGCGTCACCTGCATTTTGATGCCGGCGCGCGGCGCGATGGCCAGAAATTCATGCGCGTCCCGGCGCGTCAGATTGGCCACGGAGACGAGCTGGCGCTCCTCCCACAACAGGCGATAAGGAAAGCTCGGGACATCCGACATGTGAATTCCGCCGCACACAACGCGGCCGCCTTTCTTCACCGCCGCCAGAGCGGCCGGCACCAGCGCACCGACCGGCGCAAAGATAATCGCCGCCTCGAGTGGCTCGGGCGGCATCTCGTCAGAGCCGCCGGCCCAGACGGCGCCGAGCGAGCGCGCGAAGCTCTGCGACGCCGCATCGCCCGGCCGGGTGAAAGCATAGACGCGCCGCCCCTGCCACGCGGCGACCTGTGCCAGGATGTGGGCGGCGGCGCCAAAACCATAAAGACCAAGCGCGGTACCGTCGCCGGCCATACGGTAGCTGCGCCAGCCGATCAGGCCGGCGCACAGCAGCGGCGCCGTCGCGGCGGCGTCAAGATTCTCGGGCAGCGGATAGCAGAAGCGCGCATTGGCGAGTGTATGCGTCGCGTAACCGCCATCGCGGGTGTAGCCGGTGAAGGTCGGCGCGTCGCACAGATTCTCCCGCCCCGACCGGCAATACGGACAGATGCCGCAGGCGGCGCCCAGCCACGGCACGCCGACGCGCGTGCCGACCGTGACGCCAGCTACGCTCCCGCCGATCGCGGCGACGCGACCGACAATCTCATGCCCCGGCACGATCGGCAGTTTTGGATCGGGAAGCTCGCCGTCGACCACGTGCAGATCGGTGCGGCAGACGCCGCAGGCCGCGACCTCGATCAGAACCTCGCCCGCCGCCGGCTGCGGAACCGGCCGCTCGCGCATCGCAAGCGGCGTTTGCGGCCGATCGAGAACCATCGCGCGCATTGTTGACATACGGCACCTGTAGCCTGGATTGAGCGTCGGCGAAATCCGCGGCCGGCGCGCGAACCGCTGCATCGTTCCCGGATTTCGCTTTGCTCAATGCGGGCTGCAAGCCCGACGCTTTCAATTGCGGCGCAAAACTTCTACATCAAGCCATGCGCACCGAAGAACCCCGCCCGATCCGCCTCAAGGACTATCGCCCGCCGGACTGGATGATCGAAACTGTCGATCTCGACGTTTCGCTGGATCCCACGGCTACCACGGTGCGCGCCAAGCTTAAGCTCAAGCCCTACGGCACGCCGGCGCCGCTGGTGCTCGATGGCGACGAGATCAGGCTCCGTTCGCTGTCGCTCGACGGCAGGCCGCTGCCAAGCGAAAGCTTCGTCGCCACGCCCGAGCGCCTTACCATCGCGCAGCCGCCGAACCGGCCATTCACGCTCGAGATCGAAACCGTCATCGACCCCGCCGCCAACACCCAGCTGATGGGCCTCTACCGCGCCGGCACGACCTATTGCACGCAATGCGAGGCGGAAGGCTTTCGCCGCATCACCTACTTCCTCGACCGTCCGGATGTGATGGCGGTCTACACCACGCGGATCGAGGCCGACAAGAAAGAGGCGCCGGTTCTGCTCTCCAACGGCAATCTGATCGCCAAAGGCGACTTGCCGGCCACCAATCGGCATTTCGCGGTGTGGCACGATCCGTTCAAGAAGCCCTGCTACCTGTTCGCGCTGGTCGGCGGCGATCTGGCTTGCGTCGCCGACAGCTTTCGCACCATGTCGGGCCGCGATGTGACGCTGCATATCTATGTGGAGCCGGGCAAGGAAGAACGCTGCTTCTACGCCATGGACAGCCTCAAGCGCGCCATGCGCTGGGACGAACAGGTGTTCGGGCGCGAGTACGATCTCGACATTTTCATGATCGTCGCCGTCTCCGCCTTCAATATGGGGGCGATGGAGAACAAAGGCCTCAACATCTTCAACGACAAATATGTCTTGGCCTCGCCGGCCACCGCGACCGACACCGACTACGCCCATATCGAGGCGGTGATCGCCCACGAATATTTCCACAACTGGACCGGCGACCGCATCACCTGCCGCGATTGGTTTCAGCTTTGCCTGAAGGAAGGGCTGACGGTCTTTCGTGACGAGGAGTTTTCCGCCGATCAGCGCTCGCGCGCGGTGGAGCGGATCGGCGACGTGCGGGCGCTGCGCTCACACCAGTTCGTCGAGGACGCCGGTCCCCTCGCCCATCCGGTGCGGCCCGAGCTCTATCACGAGATCAACAACTTCTACACCACTACGGTCTACGACAAAGGCGGCGAAGTCGTGCGCATGATCCAGGTCCTGCTCGGGCCGGATCTGTTTCGCAAGGGCATGGACCTCTATTTCGACCGGCACGACGGCGAGGCGGCGACCGTCGAGCAGTTCGTGCAATGCTTCGCCGACGTCTCGGGCCGCGACTTCTCGCAATTCATGCTGTGGTACACTCAAGCCGGCACGCCGGAAGTGTCGGTAGCGCCGCACTACGACGCGCACGCCAAGACCTACCGGCTCGACATCACCCAGACGGTGCCGCCGACGCCAGGCCAGCCGGACAAAAAGCCGATGGTCATCCCGCTTGCCGTCGGACTGGTCGGCAAGGACGGCGGCGATCTGCCGCTCGCGCTCAACGGCGGCGTGCTGCCGCGCGGCGTATTGGAAATGACCGCGCCAGCCCAAAGCTTCGTCTTTACCGGTGTCAGCGAACCGCCGATCCCCTCGATCAATCGCGGTTTTTCGGCACCGATCAAGCTCGGGCTGCCGATCGAGCCGAGCGAACTTCGCTTCCTTGCCGCGCACGATCGCGACCCATTCAATCGCTGGCAGGCGGCGCAGACGCTGGCGATGTCGCTTCTGACCGACAATGTCGCGGCCGTGCGCAACAACGTATCGACCCGCGAAGACGATGGCCTTGCGCATGCACTGGGCGCGATCCTCGCCGATCCGGCCCTGGAGCCGGCTTTCATGGCGCTGACGCTCACGCCGCCGAGCGAGCCCGACATCGCGCGCGAGATCGGGCGAGACGTCGATCCCGACGCTATCTTTGCCGCGCGGCGGCACTTGCGCGCGGCGATCGGCCGGCGGCTCGGCGCCGCGCTGGCGGAAACCTACCGGCGCATGATCACGCCCGGCCCCTATCGCCCGGACGCCGAGAGCGCCGGCCGGCGCGCGCTCAAGAATGTTTGCCTCGGCCTGTTGGCGGCAACCGAGGACGAGGCGGCCATCAAGCTGGCGCTCGCCCAGTATAGCGGTGCCGACAATATGACCGACCGCATGGCGGCGCTCGACATCCTTTCGCTCCATGATCGACCCGAGCGGTCGCAGGCGTTGGACGATTTCTACAAACGTTACGCCGACGATCCGCTGATCATCGACAAGTGGCTGGCGCTGCAAGCAGCGATTCCGGAGCCGGCGACGCTCGATCGCGTCCGCGCTTTGACCACGCATCCGGCTTTCTCCATGGCCAATCCGAACCGCGTGCGCGCGCTGATCGGCTCGTTCGCCCAGGTCAATCACACCCAGTTCAACCGGGTCGATGGTACTGGTTACGATTTCATCGCCGACGCGGTGCTCGGGCTCGATCCGAAGAATCCGCAAGTCGCGGCGCGGCTGATGGGCGCGTTCCGCTCCTGGCGGGCGCTCGAGCCGAAACGACGGGCGGCCGCGGAAGCAAGCTTGCGCCGTGTCGCCGCCGCGCCGGCGCTGTCGCGCGACGTCCACGATATCGTCGCGCGCACGCTCGCGGATAGCTGAGCGACGGCGCGGTCGGACCTAACCGGCGCTCATTTCCCGTTGCCGCAGTCAGATTGATCTGCATCAACGCCTGCCGCGCCGATGCGACACATGGTTGTAACCACCGAGCCTATTAGCTTTGGGCGTGTTCGTGTGCGGCGCCCGCTGCGCGCGATCGTTGGCAGGATCGAAACGCCGGGGAGCGATCTATGTGGGAGACGGTGCGCGCGAAGTCGCGCGAATGGTATATCGTTATCATCGGTGCGTGCTTGATTGCGGGCGGCTTTTTCCTCGCCTCGCACCAGCCGTCATCGACGGCGCGATCTTCGACCGCACCATCGGCGGTGGCTCAAGTCGAGGAATCGCGGCCATCTCAAGCCCTTGACGCTGCGCTGCCGGCCGCCGCTCCCAAGCCTCCCGCCGCACTGGCGAAGACCGAGCACGCACCTTCTTCGGCTGCGCCTGTTGCAATTGCCGGCCACCCAGAACTTGCCGCCCGATGTTCTCCGGCGGCAGCCGAACAACGCGATCTGTCACGCGTCGTAGCTGCCGCCGATGCGCAAACGAGCGCGGCGGCTCAGCCCACCGCGGCACTCGCGCCGGCCGGCGGCGATCCGGCGGCGGGCCGGCTAGTGTTTCGAAAATGCCAGGCTTGCCATTCGATGGAGCCGGGCAAAGCGATTCTCGGCCCTTCGCTCGCCGGCATCATCGGACGCAAAGCCGGCTCCGAAGCCGGCTACAATTATTCGCCGGCGCTTAAGCAGGCCAACATTGTGTGGGATGCCAAAACGCTTGATGCTTATCTGAGCGACCCGCAGAAATTCATCCCGGGAAACAAGATGCCCTTCCCGGGGCTCAAGACTGATCATGATCGCGCCGATATCATCGCCTTCTTTGTCGCAGCTGCCGGCGGCGGCGGTGCTCCACCGGCCGCAGCCGCCGCGCCACCGGCCGCCACGGCGCAACAAACGCCGGCGCCCAATCAACCGGCGCAAGCTGCGCCCAACGCTGACGCCAGCTATATCTCATCAGACGCCAAATACACCCTGCGTTCGGGTATTGCGGAAGGCCGCATGGTCTATGTCGGCGTCGGCGGTTCGATCGACGGCAAGGTCAATCCGGTGTTGACGGCCGTTGCGGGGCAGGTGGTCGAACTCACCTTGATCAATGGCGAGGGCGCGGAGCATGACATCGTCTTCCCCGACCAAAACGCCAAGTCGCCGCGGGTGACGGGAAAAGGATCAAGTACCACCATCGCATTTCGCGCCGAGAAATCGGGCGACTTCATCTATTTCTGCGGCGTCCCCGGACATCAGCTCGCAGGCATGCAGGGCCAATTCATCGTCACGTCGCGGCCCCCGCCGCAGACGCTGGTCGAAGCCGACATCTCGCGCGAGCCGACCGACTTGCCGCCGCCGATCGGCAAGCGTGAACCGCAGACCGTCCGCGTCGATCTCTTAAGTGTGGAGGTGGAAGGGCGATTGGCGGAGGGAACCACATTTGGCTATTGGACGTTCAACGGCAAGGTTCCAGCGCCGTTCATTCGCGTGAGAGTTGGCGATACCGTCGATATTCACCTGAAAAATTCCGCCGATAGTGCGATGATTCATTCGGTCGACTTCCACGCCACGACCGGACCGGGCGGCGGCGCCGCCGCTTTGCAGGTGGACCCAGGAAAAGAAAAGTCGATGACTTGGAAAGCGCTGGTGCCGGGTCTTTTCGTCTACCATTGTGCCACACCGATGGTGTCCGAGCATATCGCCAACGGCATGTATGGTCTCATCCTGGTCGAGCCGGAGGACGGACTGCCGCCGGTCGATCGCGAGTTCTATGTCATGCAGGGTGAAATCTACACCGACGTCCCCTACGGCCAGCACGGCAGCGCCGAATTCAGCGTCGAGAAATTGTTGAACGAACGCCCGGAATATTTCGTCTTCAATGGCTCGGTCGGCGCGCTCACCAAATTGCATCCGCTCCACGCCAAAGTCGGCGAGACCGTGCGCATCTTCTTCGGCGTCGGCGGCCCGAATTTCACCTCGTCGTTCCATGTGATCGGCGAGATTTTCGACAGGGTCTACGCGCTGGGCGGCGTGCTCTCGACACCGCTCGAAGGTATTCAAACAACCAGCGTCGCGCCGGGCGGTGCGGTGATCGTCGAATTCAAGACCAAGGTGCCGGGTAGTTACACGCTGGTTGACCATGCGCTCGCTCGCGCCGAACGTGGACTGCTCGGCGTCCTGCGCGTTGAAGGCCCGCCGAATCCCGAAATCTATAACGGCGAAGTGATGTCGGGCATGGGCCACTAGGATTGATCATGGCTGCGCCTGCCGCCCTTCGCCGACGTCTCGACTATGTCGGCCCGGCGATTTTTTCCTACGGCTTTCGGCCGTTTTTCCTCGGCGGGGCGATCTGGGCGGCGCTGAGCATCCTGCTATGGCTGCCGCAATATTTCGGCGACCTCGCTTTGCCCACGGCGTTTAGCCCGCTCGACTGGCACATCCACGAGATGATCTATGGCTATGTCGCCGCCGTGATCGCCGGTTTTCTTCTCACCGCAATTCCCAATTGGACGGGGCGCCTGCCGGTCAATGGCTATCCGCTGGCCGCATTGTTTGCACTATGGCTTGCAGGCCGCGTAGCGATTGCCGGCTCCACAATCTGGGGCGCCTGGCTCGCCGCCGCGATCGACGTTGCCTTTCTTCTCACGTTCGCGGTGGTGGCCATCAGTGAGATCGTCGCCGGCCGGAATTGGCGCAATCTTCGTGTTCTGATCGTGCTCGGCGTGCTGATCGCCGGCAATATGGTTTTTCACATTGAAGCCATCCGCTACGGAGCCGCCGATTACGGCATCCGTATCGGCATTGCCGCACTGATCGGATTGATCATGCTGGTGGGTGGACGCATCGTGCCGAGCTTCACCCACAATTGGCTGGCGCGGAATAATCCGGGGCGGCTGCCACAAGCATTCTCGCGCTACGACGCAGCGACGATCGGCGTGAGCACGTTGGCGCTGGTGTCCTGGATCGCCCTCCCCCAATCCGCTCTATCCGGAATATTGCTGATCATTGCTGGCGTGCTGCAGGCCATTCGTCATCTGCGCTGGGCCGGCGATCGGACGCTCGCCGATCGTCTGGTCCTTGTGCTCCATGTTGCGTATGCCTTTGTGCCGATCGGTTTCCTGCTGATCGGCGCGGCCGCTCTGTGGCCCTCGATCTGGCCGACCAGCGCCGGTATTCATGCCTGGACCGCCGGTGCCGTCGGTCTGATGACGCTTGCGGTCATGACGCGCGCGAGCCTTGGCCATACCGGGCAGCCACTCGTCGCCGCGGCGCCGACCCAAGCGATCTATTTGTGCGCCTTCATCGCCGCGCTCACCCGCATCATCGCGGCATTCGAGCCGTCGGTCGCGCTCTTTTACGCCGCCGGATTTGCCTGGTTCCTGGCATTCGGCGGCTTCGCGGTCTTCTTTGGTCCGCTGCTGGCGGGGCGCCCGCCGATTTGGAGCAGCCGGACATAACTGCAGTCGGCGCGCTTAGGTTGTTTGCATATCGCGCCGGCAATGCCGACATAGAGTCTTCGCGCCATTTACGGACGATCGCACCCTTGGGTCAGGCCATGCTGACGACGACCGACACGCTGACGACGGCCGAAATTCCGCAAGCCGCCAGAACCCGCAAGCGGGTCAGGGCGCTGTTGCTGAGCGATCGCATCGACACGGCGAACCTCGAACACGACGGCGTGGTGTCGATGGCTCCGCTGACTTTTAAATGTGGCGCTGACGGATTGGTCACCTTGTTTCGTTATGGCGTCGCGGTGCTGATGGGGCTTACCGCGGCGGAGGAAGAGGAGGTGCTGCGCACCTTGCGGCCGCGCTTGATCCGTCCGGTGGCGCCGTCCGAGGAAGAATCCGTCCAGGTCGAGATCATCCCCGACAAGGACGATCAAATCCTGCCCGGCGGACCGATCGCGCTGAAAAAGCTGACCCCGGACCACCTGATCGTCATTGCCGATGCGCTGTCGAAAAGCGTGGTGCTGGCGCGCGACGAGCGGGAGGTGGCCTCCGTGTTCGACCGGGTCGAGCCCTTTGCCCGGCAGCTTGCCGAGGGCGGCCGCGCCGCCGACGGACGGCGCTCGATCCTAAAGATCATCGGCAACGCGCTGTTGGTGCAGCATCGCGTTTCCGGCCGTGCCGCCGTCGCGGAGAAGCCGGACGTGGTCTGGGACCGTCCCGATCTGGATCGTCTCTATGCGCGGCTGGAGGACGAGTACGAGCTCAAGGAACGCGCCGAGACGCTCACCCGCAAGCTGGCGGTGATCTCCGATACCGCTGAAGTTCTCACCGATATCATCGATACCCGCCGATCGTTGCGGCTCGAAATCGTCATCGTGGTTTTGATCGCGGTCGAACTCGTGGTTGCCGCGTATCAGACTTTGCACTGACGAGAGCATGATCCCGAAAAAGCCTGCGCCGGACTTGATCCGGCGTGGAAACCGGCTTTCGGAAAAGATCATGCGCAAACGAAACATCCAGCTAGTTATTTGATTTGACTCGCGCTTTGGCGCGCCCTTTGCGCGGCTACAAATAAAGTCCGGGATAAAGCGGCAAAAATATTGAACTCGTGACTCTCGACAAATCGATTCGCATCAATTCTTATGATCATGATTCGGAAAGAGATGCGGCACATCCTTCCAATCGTGGTGGCAGGGGACAGTCCGAGCGGAGGCAGGCATGGCGCGCGCCGACACGGCGAGTGCGTCGCTACAGTCGGATTCTATCCAGGGGTTGGCAAAATCGATCGCCAAGCCTGCCTACCGCCGGCTGCTGAGCGCTGAGCCGCTGCTGCGCCGCGCTGTCCCGGCACTCATCATCGCCTTCTTGATCACGATCTGCGTCGGCGCCGCGGTGCAGGTGCTCGAGCAGCGCCGGCTGGTGATGCGTGATGCCCGCTTGGCAGTCGAGGCGCTGGCCGACCAGGTCGCGCTCGGGCTTGATCATCCGGCGCGGGAGCTGAAAGCCAATTCCGAGCGCACCGCGGCGCTGCTCGAGCGCATCATGCCGGCCTGGGCGGCGGCGCAAGATCGCTTGATCTTGCTGGCTGATGCCGACGGCACGGTCGTCGCCAGCCTGCCGAACGATCCACAAAAGCTTGGCCGGGCCATTCTCGACTTGCTCGGTCCATCGCAGCCCTTGACCACGTTCGGCGCCGCCGCCGGAACGCTGGAGATCACGCTGCCGGACGGCGCTCCCGCGCTCGCGACGGTGCGGGCGCTGCACAATCCGCTGGGCGCCGTCGCCGTCGTGCAGACGGCGAGCGACGCGCTCATCAACTGGCGTGCCACCACCGCGCTGACGGTAACGCTGTCGGCGACTACCGGCTTCGTCGTCTTGATCCTTGGTTTCGCCTTCCATTGGCAGGCGACGCGCGCGCGCGAAGCCGACCTCATCCACGATACCGTGCGGGGCCGCATCGATACCGCGCTCAATCGCGGCCGCTGCGGGCTGTGGGATTGGGACCTGGCGCGCGGACGGGTGTTCTGGTCGCGCTCGATGTTCGACATTCTCGGCCTGCCGGCGCGGGAAGATCTGTTGACCTTCGGCGAGCTCAACGCGCTGGTGCATCCTGGCGACATCGACCTTTACGGGCTCGCCCGGCAACTCGCCGATGCGCAAGTGCAGTCGATCGACCACGCCTTCCGCATGCGCCATGCCGACGGCCGCTGGCTATGGCTGCGGGCGCGGTGCGAATTGGCGCGCCAGGAGGGCGAGACGGGGCTGCATCTGATCGGTATCGCCGTCGACGTGTCGGAACAGAAGAATCTGGTCGAGCGGACCACGGCGGCTGATTTGCGGCTTCGCGACGCCATCGAGACTATTCCGGAAGCGTTCGTTTTGTGGGACGCCGACAATCGCCTGGTGCTGTGCAACTCCAACTTCCAGGAACTGCACCGCCTGCCGGATGTGGCGGTCGCCCCCGGCACGCCCTACGAAGCGGTGGTGGCGGCGGGAACCAAGCCGATCATCCGCACCACCAGCATCACCGACGATGGCCAGCCGCAAGGCGCGCGCACCTTCGAGGCGCAACTGACCGACGGCCGCTGGATGCATATCAGCGAACGCCGCACCAAGGACGGCGGCTACGTCTCCGTCGGCACCGATATCACCAAGATCAAGCAGCATGAGCAGAAGCTCATCGAAGGCGAGAAACGGCGGATCGCGACCATCAACGACCTGCGCCACTCACAGCAGACGTTGGAGCGGCAGACCGATGAACTCGCCGATCTGGCGGAAAAATACGCCGACGAAAAAACCCGCGCCGAGGAAGCCAACCAGGCGAAGTCGAAATTCCTCGCCAATATGAGCCACGAGCTGCGCACACCGCTCAACGCCATCATCGGCTTTTCGGAAATCATGGAATCGGCGATGTTCGGCCCGCTGGGCGCGGAAAAATACACCGAATACTCGCGCGACATTCGCGAAAGCGGCCAGTATCTGCTCGACGTCATCAATGATATCCTCGACATGTCGAAGATCGAGGCCGGCAGCGTTCACTTCACGCCGGAAACCGTCGAGCTCGATCATATTCTCGCCGACAGCCTGCGCGTGGTCGGCGGCCGCGCCAGCGAAAAGCGCCTGACGCTGAACTCGCAGATCGCACCGGGCATCACGCTCAATGCTGACCGCCGTGCGCTGAAACAGATCGCGCTCAATCTCCTCTCGAACGCCGTGAAGTTCACGCCCGACGGCGGCGCCGTCACGGTGCGCGGGCGAGCGCGAGGCGGCATGGTCACCATCGCTATCGAAGACGACGGTATCGGCATTCCCAAAGATGCGCTGCATAAGCTCGGCCGGCCGTTCGAGCAGGTCGAAAGCCAACTGACCAAACGCCATCAAGGCTCGGGCCTTGGTCTTGCTATCGCCAAATCGCTGGTCGAGATGCACGGCGGCGCCATGCGTATCCGCTCGGTTCTCGGTTCCGGCACCGCGGTCGTGGTTCGCCTGCCGCTGGAAGCGGAAACCGCCATGCGGGCCGACCATAGCGTCCCCTCCCCATCCCTCGCCGACTATCACGCGGCGTTGGTGTAGTCTCGCCGCGAACCGAACGGGTTTTCGCGAGGCCATCATGCCGCAGACCATTAGCACCGGCTTTCGGGCGCTCATCGACGCCGCCGAACGCGAGATCGACACGCTGGCGGTCGAGGACGCGATCGCACTGCACGGCCGCGGCGACGCGATCTTCATCGACGTCCGCGACGCCCGCGAGCTCGAGCGCGAGGGCCGCGTGCCTGGCGCGTTTCATTGTCCGCGCGGCATGCTCGAATTCTGGATCGATCCGCAAAGTCCGTATCACAAGCCGATCTTTGCTGAGGACAAACGCTTTGTGTTCTTCTGCGCCGGCGGCTGGCGCTCGGCGCTGGCCGCGCAGACGGCGCACCGCATGGGCCTTCATCCGGTCGCGCATATCAAAGGCGGCTTCGGCGCTTGGCGCAAAACGGGCGGACCGATGGAAGTCGCCGCCGTCAAAGCCAAATCCGATTAGGGCCCCTTCCCCAAAATCCGCACAAAGCTTTCGCGGACCTGGCGTTGTGTCTCCACGACGTGCGCCCCGAGCGCCGGGAAATCCGGCAAATCGGCCGCCCGCGCCAACAGCGCCAGCACGCCGGCGTTCGCCGATTTCGGATCGAAGGCGCCGGGCAGGCACAGCCGCAAAATCTGCGTGAGACCATGAAACAACGATACCGCCGGACGTAGCACTTCAGCGTCTTCGGCCTCGACCACATTGGCTTGCACCGCTTTCTCCAGCATGCGCGCGGTCGAGGTGTCGAGGATTTCGGGCGACGTCGCCGCGTGGACCAGCTGCAGATATTGGGCGACGAATTCGATATCGACCAGCCCGCCGGCGGCGTATTTGAGCTCCCAGGGATCGGCATCGCCTTTTTCTTTGGCGATCGTCGCGCGCATCTCGATAACATCGGCGGCGATCGCCGGCGCTTCGCGCCGGCGGCAAAGCACATCGTGGATCGCCGCTTCGATCCGCGCGGCGAAGGCCGGCGGCGCCGAGACGACCCGCGCCCGGGTCAGCGCCATATGCTCCCAGGTCCAGGCTTCGCTCTGCTGGTAGCCGACGAAGCTGTCGATATGCGTGGCGAGCGGACCGGAGCGACCGGATGGGCGCAGCCGCATGTCGACTTCGTACAGCACGCCGTAATTGGTCCGCGCCGTGAGCGCGTTGATCAGGCGCTGCGTCAGCCGCGCGAAATACTGGCCGCCATATAAGGGCCGCGCGCCATCGGAGTTCGGATGCTCGGCGTCGAAATCGTAGATGACGATGAGATCGAGATCGGAGCTCGCCGTCATCTCGTGCGCGCCGAGCCGGCCGAGCGCAAGAATCGCGGTCTGCTGGCCGCGGATGCGGCCGTACACGCCGGCAAAATCAGCTTCCACGCGGGCGTGCACGGCGCGGATCAGCACGTCGGCCAGCGTCGCAAACGCGTCGCCTCCCTGCTCCGCCGACAGTGAGCCGGAAAGAATGCGGGCGCCGATCAGGAACATATGCTCTTGGCCGAACAGGCGGACCGCGTCGAGTACGTCTTCGTAGCTGCGGGCCTCGCCGATCGCCCGCGCCAACTCCGCTTCTAGGCGCTTGGCGTCGGGTAGCGCGCCAAAAAATGTCGGATCGATCAGCGGATCGATAACATGGGGATGCTGGGCGAGAATATCCGCCAGCCGCGGCGCGGCGCCGAGAATAAGCGCGATAAAGCGAATAAGTTCGGGATTTTGTCGCAATAGCGGCAGCAGGCGGCTGCCGGGGCGCAAGCCGGCGAGGAACTGGTCAAACGAGGCAAAGGCGGCGTCGGGATTTTCCGCTCGTGCGAATTGATCGAAGATGGTCGGCACCAGCTCGATCAGGCTCTTGCGCACCTGCTCGCTTCGCAGCGCGCGATAGGTGCCGGTTTGCCAGCGCTGGACGGCGGCCGCGGCTTCACGTGGGTGGCGAAAGCCCATCTCCACCAGGCGATCGAGCGTTTCACCGGCGGTGTCACCCTCTCCGGCCGCGAACGACAAATTCTGCTGTTCTGCCAGCAACGTCGGCGCACTTTCGAAGAGTTTGATGTAATGCTTCTCGACGGCACGCAAATGCGTCAGCAAAGCCGCGGCGAAGCTGTCGCGGCTCTTGAAACCGAGGAAACGGGCGAACGCGCCGAGCGCGTCGCGGTCGGCCGGTAGCGTGTGGGTCTGCTCGTCCGCCATCATCTGCAGGCGGTGCTCGACGCGGCGGAGAAAATCGTAAGCCGACGTCAATTCGTCGCGAGCGGCGGCATCGATCCAACCACCGGCGGCAAGCTCGGCAAGCGTCGCTACAGTGCTGCGACCGCGCAGCTGCGAGTGCCTGCCGCCGGCGATGAGCTGCTGCGTCTGGACGAAAAATTCGATCTCACGGATGCCGCCGCGCCCGAGCTTGATGTTGTGACCTTCCACCGCGATTTCGCCATGGCCGCGATAGGCGTGAATCTCCTGCTTCATAGCGTGAATGTCGGCGACCGCCGCGTAGTCGAGGTACTTGCGCCAGACGAACGGCGCGAGCTCGCGGATGAGCCGCTCGCCGGCGGCAAAGTCGCCGGCGCACGGCCGCGCCTTGATCAAAGCCGCGCGCTCCCAGTTCTGGCCGCGGCTCTCGTAATAATTGAGCGCGGCTTCCGTCGAGACGGCGATCTGTGTCGACGACGGGTCGGGACGAAGCCGTAGATCGACACGGAACACATACCCGTCAGCGGTGCGCTCCTGCAAAAGCTTCACCAGTTCGCGCGTCATGCGCACGTAGAACGGTGAAGCCTCGATATTGAGCGCGAGCGGCGAAACCGCCGGGTCGAAGAACACCATGAGATCGATGTCGCTGGAAAAATTCAGCTCGTGGCCACCCATTTTTCCCATCGCCAGAACGATGTAGCCGGAGCCGGCCGCCGGATTTTGCGCACCAGTGAGAGCGAGCTTGCCGCGCACCCCGGCTTCGCCGAGCAGGTGACGGACGGCCGCGCCGAGGGCCATTTCGGCGACGTCGGTGAGCGCCGCGGTGACACGGGCGACCGGCCACACCCCGCCGATGTCGGCGATTGCGATCAACAGCGCCGCTTCGGCCTTGGCGCGGCGAAGGATACGCATCAGCTCGGCCGTTCCCTTTGCCGCCGCGGCAGCATCGCGCGCCGTTACCAGCAGCGCGGTCAGCGCGGCATCCGCATCGCCGCTGATGAGGCGAAGGAACCGCGCCGGATCGGTACTTACGAGGTCCCAAAGGTAGGGCGAGGTCTCGGCGATGCCGCCGAGCAGGCTCGCCAGCCGGGCATGGTCCTCGACCAGCGATGCAATCGCCTTGCCGGCAACGGCGCGTCGGATGCTCGACAGCCATTCGGCGACGCGGGCGCGGCCCTGCGGCGACGGCCGTGGCAACGCGCCTGCCAAGCGTCGGCCCAATGCGGTTTGGTGGAATATGTAGTTCGGCCGCTTGCCGGACGCGGGCCGCCGCATCACGCACCCACGGATCCGGCGCGCGGCAACGCCAATACGCTCCGCAGGCCCGGGTGATTGTCTTCCAGCTTCAGTTCGCCGCCATGCAGGCGCGCGACCGCCGACGCGAGGCTGAGCCCCAAGCCGGAACCCGGCAGCGAACGGCTGGCCTCGAGCCGCACAAAGCGCTCGACCACGCGGCCGCGATCGGCGTCGGGAATGCCGGGACCGCGATCGGCGACCGACAGCGCAATGCGATCGCCGTCGGCGCCGGCGCCGAGGACGATCTCGGCGGCCGCGCCATTGACTTTGGCTGCTTCCGGCCCCGCATATTTGATAGCGTTGTCGACGAGGTTCGCCAGCGCCTGGCTGACCAGCTCGCGATTGCCGCGCACCGGCGCCGTGAGCGGCGCTTCGACCTTGAGCGCCAGACCTTTCTGTTCGGCCAGCGGTTCGTACAATTCGCAAACGTCGCGGGCGATGTCGGCGGCGTCGAATTCAATCATGTTGTCGCGCGCCTGCCCGGATTCGGCGCGGGCGATCATCAACAGCGCGTCGAAGGTGCGGATCAATTCATCGGACTCGCTGATCGTGGCTTCGAGCGCCGCGCGGTAATCGCCGTCGCTCTTGGCGCCGCGCAGCGCCTGTTCACAACGATTGCGCATGCGGGTCAGCGGTGTTTTCAGGTCGTGGGCGATGTTGTCGGACACTTCCTTGAGGCCACGCATCAGCGCTTCGATGCGCTCCAGCATGGCGTTGACATTGTTGGCGAGGCGATCGAGCTCGTCGCCGGTGCCGGCGATCGGCAGTCGCCCGGACAGATCGCCGGCCATGATGGTGTTCGCTGTGCCGGTCATGGCGTCGATCCGCTTGAGTACCCGGCTACTGACAAAAAATCCGCCGGCGAGCCCAAGAACGACGACCAGCGCGAACGACCAGCGTCCGGCATTGGCGATGATGCTGTAGATCCTTTCGCGTTCTTCGAGATCGCGGCCGATCAAAAGGCGAAAGCCGCCCGGCAGTTCGACAACCTGCACCAGGGCGCGATGCTCGACGTCATCGGTTGCCTCGATGCGGCGATAAGAGGTCTCGAGCCAGCCGGGATGATCGAGCACGCCGGGCTCGAGCGAGCCGACATTGCCGGCGAGCCCCTCGCCGTTCGGCGTGGTCACGAGATAAAGGCTGGACCCCGGCCGCCGCGAGCGCACGTCGATGAACAGCACGAGCCCCCTGATGCCAGCCTCGTTATATTGGTCGCGCAGGCGGGTGACCTCGGCAGTGACGATGCGGGTGATCTGCTCGTTGATGAGCCGGCGCGTATTGAGCGCGAAGTAGCCCAGCAGCGTCGCCGCGAACAGCACAAAGATGAACAGATAAGCCAGCGTCAACTGAAACGCCGTAGTGCGCAGAAGCTTGCCCAGCGCCGTCACGGTTCAGACTCGTTCGTACTCAAAGCGCGGCGTATTCTCGGATAAATCATCCGCTCGGAACTCCGGCGTCGCTCTCTCGCCGACGCGCTGATCGGCTGTGAGACAACGAGCGGCGTTGGCTGGGGACATCGCGATCTCCCGCGCCCGGACGAAATAAGATATCCTTGTTGACAAGACGTTATATTCATTCTTCCCGGTTCGCTTGATCCTTGCCAGAGTAGCGGTCCCGAGGCCAATGAAAAACTGGAAAGGTTGACCCCAGAAGGGCTGATCAATGGGACCTCTGGCCGGCTTTCGCATCGTCGAGTTCGCGGGCATCGGGCCGGCGCCGATGGCGTCGATGCTGTTCGCCGATCTCGGCGCCGCGGTTATTCGTATCGACCGGCTGACGCCGAGCGGGCTTGGCGTCGAGACGCCGGTGCGGTTCGGCTTGCTGGCGCGTTCGCGTCCTTCGGTGGCGATCGACATGAAACATCCCGAAGGCGTGGCGCTGGCGCTCGATCTCATCAGCAAAGCCGATGCGCTGATCGAAGGATTTCGGCCCGGCACCATGGAGCGGCTCGGCCTTGGCCCGGACGTTGCGCTCAAGCGCAACGTGCGGCTGGTTTATGGCCGCATGACCGGCTGGGGACAGACCGGTCCCCTGGCCCAAGCCGCGGGGCATGACCTCAACTATCTGGCACTGACTGGCGCGCTCGCCGCCATAGGCCGCAAGGGATCGAAACCGACGCCGCCACTCAACCTGGCCGCCGACTTCGGCGGCGGCGCGCTCTATCTCGCGTTCGGCGTCGCTTGCGCGATGCTCGAAGCGCAGCGCTCGGGCAAGGGTCAGATCGTCGATGCGGCGATGACCGAAGGCGCCGCGTCATTGATGACCATGTTTTATGGCCTCTACGCCGCCGGCCAGCAGCGTCTCGAGCGCGGCACCAACCTCCTCGACAGTGGATCGGCGATCTACGACACCTACGAATGCGCCGACGGCAAATTTATCTCGGTCGCCGCGATCGAGCTGAAGTTCCGCAAGGAACTGTTTGAGCTCCTTGGCATGCCCTACACCACCGACGACGGGCCGGACGTCAAGGCCAAGCTCGAACAGGCTTTCAAGATGCGCAGCCGGGACGAGTGGTGCGCGCTTCTGGAAGGCAGCGACGCCTGCTTCGCGCCGGTTCTGACCATGGAGGAAGCGCCGCATCATCCGCACAATATTGCGCGCGGCACGTTCGTCGAAGTCGACGGCGTGATCCAGCCTGGGCCAGCGCCGCGCTTTAGCCGAACGCCGTCGGCCCAACCGACACCGCCCCAGGCACTCGGCGAAGGCACGCGTTCAGCGCTTGCCGCCTGGGGTATTCCAAGCGAGCGGATCGCGGCACTGTTTGCCGGCGGAGCCGTGGGCGAGCCTGCGGTACAAAAAGTGCCGGCGGAGTAACAGGGCAAGCAGCGTTACTTGCCGTCGTCGCGGATCATGTAGCCGGCGCCGCGCACCGTGTGCAGCAGCGGCTGGGCGAAGCCCTTGTCGATCTTGGAGCGGAGCCGCGAAATGTGCACGTCGATGACGTTGGTCTGCGGATCGAAGTGGTAGTCCCAGACGTTTTCCAACAGCATGGTGCGGGTGACGACCTGGCCGGCATGGCGCATCAGATATTCGAGCAAGCGAAATTCACGCGGCTGCAATTGCAGCTCCTGCCCGGCGCGACTGACTTGATGGGAGAGCCGATTGAGCTCGAGATCGGCGATGCGATAGACGGTCTCCTCGCCACGGCTGCCGCGGCGGCGCGCCAGCACCTCGGTGCGCGCCAACAGCTCCGAGAATGAATAGGGTTTGGCGAGATAATCATCGCCGCCGGAGCGCAGGCCCTTGACCCGGTCGTCGACCTGCCCGAGCGCCGAGAGAATCAGCACCGGCGTTTCAACCGACTTGCTGCGCAAGCTGCCGATCACCGATAAGCCGTCGAGTTTCGGCAGCATGCGATCGACGATCAGCACGTCGTACTGGCCGTCGAGCGCCAGCGCCAAGCCTTCCTCGCCGTCGGTGGCGCGGTCGGCGACATGGCCGACCTCACGAAACGCCTTCACCAGATAATCGGCGGCGTCGCGGTCGTCCTCGATGATGAGAAGGCGCATGGTCGATCGCTGCGCTTGGGGGGCAATCGGCAGACCCGACTGGGTGGTCTCGTGACCTATGATATCGTTTTGCACGGTACCTCCTAGAGAAACTGAGGGGTCGGCGAGCGTTGCCCGCCGCCCCTCGACCAACTCCACCCCGGCGGGGGCGACGGATGCCGGGAGGTAGAGTTGGTATTTGGCGGGGACGGACCTTGCGGTCCGCCCCCAGGGTACGCCCGCCAGCGGGGGCGACGGATGCCGGCGGATCGCCCCATTACCCTAGAGCCGCCTGAGCATGATCTGGTCCGAGAGCCGGTGGCCGGCTCTCGGCGATCGCGCTTAGGCGTTGCCGAGCGGCAGAGCAACGAAACGGGTGCCCTCGCCCGACTTCACTCGGAACAGCAGAGCGTGCTTGCCCTCCTTGCGGGCGTCGGCAAGCTGCTTGCGAACGTCCGCCGGGCTCGAGACCGTCTTGCCGCCGACGTCGAGAATGACGTCGCCGACTTGGAAGCCGTGATCGGCGGCAACGCCGCTCGGATCGACCGCAGTGACGACCACGCCGCCATTGCCATCGTCTGAGCCCTTGCCGGGCGCCAGCGTCAGCCCGAGCTTGGGCATGTCGCTGTCAGGCGTGGCCTGCTGGTTGTCCTTGGTGTTCGACGCCGCCTTCTCGTTCGGCAGCGTGCCGAGCGTCAGCGTCACGGTCTTTTCCTGGCTCTGATGCACGACAGTGAGCTTGACCGACGTGCCCGGCGCCATGGTGCCGATCCGGCGGGCGAGCTCGCGCGCATCGTTGACCGCATTGCCGTCGACAGCGGTGATGACGTCGCCGCTTTCGATGCCTGCTTTGGCCGCGGGGCTGTTGGGCTGCGGCTCCGACACCAGCGCGCCGGCGGCCTTCTTCAGGCCGAGGCCTTCGGCGATGTCGGCGGTGACCGGCTGAATCTGCACGCCGATCCAACCGCGGGTCACGCTGCCTTTCTCACGCAGCTGCGCGACGACGTTCTTCACCGTCTCGGCGGGAATGTCGAAAGCGATGCCGACCGAACCGCCGGAGGGCGAGAAGATCGCCGTGTTGACGCCGATGACGTTGCCGTCGACGTCGAAGGTCGGGCCGCCGGAATTGCCCTTGTTGACCGGCGCGTCGATCTGAATGAAGTCGTCGTACGGGCCGGCGCCGATATCGCGGCCGCGGGCGGAGACGATGCCGGCGGTCACGGTTCCGCCGAGACCGAACGGATTACCGACCGCGAGCACCCAATCGCCGATCCGCGGCGCGCTGTCAGCAAGCTTCACGTAGGGGAAGTCCTTGCCGTCGACCTTGATCAAGGCCAGGTCGGTGCGCGCATCGGTGCCGATAACCTTCGCGGTATAGGTCTTGCCGTCGTCGGCAGTAACCTGCACGTTCTCGGCATTTTGCACGACGTGATTGTTGGTCACGGCATAGCCGTCGGCGGTGATGAAGAAGCCGGAGCCCTGGCCGGTGACGACGTGATGGCCGCCGTTACCTTCGCCGCCATTCGGCGCGCCGAAGCGACGGAAGAACCGGTCCATCGGCGAGCCGGGTGGGAACGACGGCGTCTCGTCTTCGCTGAGCGACGGCATCGCCGGCCGGTCGATCTTGACGCGAACCGAGATCACCGCCGGTTTGACCTTGGCGACGATGTCGGCAAATCCGATGGGACGTTGCGGAAGCTTCTGCGCTTCCTGTGACAGGTTTTGCGCGTGCGCCGGGCCCGCAAGGAAGGTGGCGTCCGGCGTCAGATTGGGCGCCATGAAGAAAGCCGCAGCGCCAAGGCCGGCGATCGTTGTCGCCAGAAGCCCCAATCGCCGCACCGACAACACGCGGCGTGAGGGAGGAAGATTACCGTTCATTACCGTCTCCAAATCGTTGGCCGTCTTGCGACGGAAGGCACCCCAGGCCCTGTATTTGCCGGCGAATGTGGAATACGCCGCCTTACCGCGCGCTGTCGGCGGGATTAAAACTTCGTAATGTTGCGAACGGAACTTTTGGCCGCGGCGACTAAGCGCGCCGTTATCGACGCCAAACGGCGTCATGGCAGCGGTCAGCCCTCGCGCATCAGCTCGGACAAACGGCTTTCTTCGGCAGCTGTGAGATTCGCCGGCGGCGGTGTTGGCACATTGCGGCGACGCCGGACGATAACAACGATAGTGACAATGCCGATCAGCAAAGCAGCCGGCGGCAAGCCCCATAAAGCTGCGGTATGCCAAGCGAGCGGCGGCCGCAGCAGCAAGAATTCGCCGTAGCGGGCGACCAGAAAATTCACCACCTGGGCATCGCTGTCGCCGGCCTTCAATCGCTCGCGCACCAAGACGCGCAAATCATGCGCCAGCGGCGCCTCGGAATCGTCGATCGATTGATTCTGGCAGACCATGCAGCGCAATTCCTTCGACAAATTGCGGGCGCGCGCTTCGAGCGCGGGATCTGTCAGCATCTCCTTCGACTCGACGGCGAGCAGCGGCAAGGCGTTGAGCAGGAGCAAACCGAGGCCTACCAATGCCGTAAGGATCGCGTGGCGACAGACTTTCACGACCATCACTCCGCCGCCTGCAGCGCCGCTTGCACTTTGGCGGGCCGCGGCGCGCCGATGCGCAGCCGCCGGTCGGACAGCGACAGACCGCCGCCGACAAACATGATCACCGCGCCGAGCCAGATCAGCAACACCAGCGGTTTGAAATAGAGTCGCACCGGAACCGTGCCGTCAGGATCGGGATCGCCCAGCGAAAGGTAAAGCTGGCTGACGCCGCGTCGCATCAGCGCCGCCTCGGTGGTCGCCATGTTGCGCGCCGGAAACATGCGGCGGCTCGGCTCCATGACGCCGAGCAGGTCGCCGTTAGTGCGGCGCACGGTGAAGCGGCCGACAACGTCGCGATAATTCGGGCCCTGCTGGTTGAACAAGCCGTCGAAGGTCAGCCGGTAATGGGCGATGTCGATGCTTTCGCCGAGCTTGAGCGCGGCGATCCGCTCGGCGCCCCAGGCGCTGACGACGACGATGCCAAGGAGCGTGACGCCGATACCGAAATGAGCGACCGCCGTGCCCCAGGCCGAACGCGGCAAACCGGCGGCGCGGCGCAGCGCGGCGCCGAGCGGCACGCGCAGGATCATGGTGCGCTCGGCGAGATCGACCAAAGCGCCGGCCATGACGAACAGCGCCAGCCCGACGCCAAATGGCGCCAGCACCGGGCCGCCGTGTTGCAGGGCAAAGGCGGCGGCGATCGCCACGGCGGCAATGAAAGCCGCGGCCGTCAAGCGCTGCGCGGCGCCGAGCAGATCGCCGCGTTTCCAGCCGAGCAGCGGCCCGAACGGCATGGCCAGCAACAACGGCACGAACAGCGGGCCGAAGGTGGCGTTGAAGAACGGCGGTCCGACCGAAATCTTGGCGCCGGTCAGCGCCTCCAGCGCCAGCGGATAAAGCGTGCCGACGAACACCGAGGCGCAGGCGCAGGTCAGGAACAAATTATTGAAGACCAGCGCGCCCTCGCGCGAGATCGGCGCGAACAGGCCACCCTGCTTGAGGAGCGGCGCGCGCCACGCATAAAGCGCCAGCGCGCCGCCGATGAAGGCGACCAGAATGGCGAGGATGAAAATGCCGCGCCGCGGATCGGTGGCGAACGCATGCACCGAGGTGAGCACGCCCGATCGCACCAGGAAGGTGCCGATCAGCGACAGCGAGAAGGCGAGGATTGCGAGCAGGATGGTCCAGACCTTGAGCGCGCCGCGCTTTTCCATCACCACTGCGGAATGCAACAGCGCAGTGCCGGCGAGCCACGGCATCAGCGAGGCATTTTCCACCGGATCCCAGAACCAATAGCCGCCCCAACCGAGCTCGTAATAAGCCCAGTACGAACCGCCAGCGATGCCGAGCGTCAGGCACATCCAGGCGCCGAGCGCCCACGGCCGCACCCAGCGCGCCCAGGCGGCATCGATGCGGCCTTCGAGCAACGCCGCAATCGCGAACGAAAACGCGATCGAGAAGCCGACATAGCCGAGATAAAGGAGCGGCGGGTGAAAGGCGAGGCCCGGATCCTGCAGGATCGGATTGAGATCGCGACCCTCGAGCGGCGCGTCGGCGATGCGCAGGAAAGGATTCGAGGTGGTGAGAATGAAAAGCTGAAAGGCGGCCGCGATCCAGGCCTGCACCGCGAGCGCATTGGCTCGAAGCTTCGCCGGCAGATTGCCGCCGAACGCCGCGACCAGCGCGCCGAACAACGCCAGGATGAACACCCACAGCATCATCGAGCCCTCGTGGTTGCCCCAGATGCTGGTCAGGCGATACATCAACGGCATCGCCGAATTCGAATTCTCGTAGACATTGAGCACCGAGAAATCCGAAGTGACGTAGCAAACGGCGAGCGCGCCGAACGACAAGGCGACAAAAAAGAACTGCGCGAGCGCTGCGGGCGCCGCCACGCTGAGCAGCGTCGGATCGTCATTGCGCGCGCCGACAATCGGCATCGTGGCCTGGATCAGCGATAGCCCAAGCGCCAGCATCAGCGCGTAATGGCCGAGCTCGGCGATCACTTGCCAGCCTCCCCGACCGGCATCGCCGCGCGGCGGCCGTATGCGTCCTTCCAATGTCCGGACTTTTTCAACGCGTCAGCGACTTCCTTCGGCATATAGGTCTCGTCATGCTTGGCGAGGATGGTGTCGGCTATGAACAGGCCAGAACCGTCCAGTGCGCCTTCGGCGACGACGCCCTGCCCTTCCCGGAATAGATCGGGCAACACACCCTGGTAAGCGACCGCGATGTCGCGATTGCCGTCGGTCACGTCGAAACGGACTTTCAGATTATCTCCGCGCACCAGGCTGCCGGTCTTCACCAAGCCGCCGAGCCTGATGCGCGTGCTGGGCGCGATGTGTTTCTCCGCCACGTCGCTCGGCGAATTGAAGAACACGATGGAATCGCGAAAGGCGTTGAGCATCAACGCCACGGCGATGGCGAGCACGCCGAGCGCGCCGCCGATCAAGACGAGGCGTCGCTGCTTGCGAGTCATGGCTGACGTGTTTCCGGCATGATCTTTTAGTCAGCCTTCGAGCCCGAGTCCTTTGACAAGATCGTCGATCCGCTTGATGTCGTCGGGGCGTTCAGCCAACGCGCGCTTGGCATCGGCCGCCGCACTCTTGGCCTTGTCACGGTCGCCGAGCACGACATAAGCGCGCACCAGGCGCACCCAGCCCTCGACGTCGGCACCATCGGCGCGCAACCGATCGGCAAGTCGCGCGACCATACCGCGGACCATGTCGTGGCGTTGGTCGTCGCTCATGGCGGCGGCAGTGGCGATGTCGCCGGCATTCGGCCCGGGTTCCGCTACAGCGACCGGGGTATTGCCGAGCCGCGCCAGCGCGTCACGAACGAAGCCGACCCACTGTGCGCCGGCCGGCGCCTCAGCGAGCAGCGAACGCCAGATGGCGGCGGCGTCATCGCTCTGGCCGTCTTGCTCGGCGGCGAGACCGAGATAATACCGGGCCTTCGGTTCGTGGGCGTCACGCGCCACGGCGCGCTCGAACGTGGCTTTGGCTTCGGCCGTTACCACGCCGTTGGCCGCAGCGGTCTCAGCCTCGCCGAGATCGGCTTCGCGGGCGGCGGTGGCGCCGTTGAGCACCAGCGCCTTCTTTCGAGCCGCGACGGCGTCGTCGAGGCGGCCGAGCCGGGCATAGACGGGAGCCAGCACTTCCCACCCTGCCCCATCGTTGGGATCGCGCGCGAGATGGGCTTCGACCTGAGTGACAAGGCTCGCAATCAATTCATGGCCTTGAGGCGTGCTGACGCGGGCGAACGCGGGCTCACCCGGAATGCTCGGCGAACCAAGCGCGACATAAAGGCCGAGCGGGCCGGCAATCAGAATGACCAAGGCGGCGGCAGCCGCCACGCCGCGGCGGTCCGGCCGTTGCGCTCTGGCGGCGGCGGCGGCGGCCGACGGCGGCGGTTCCGCGGCGGCAAGAAGCCGACGCGAAACCTCGAGTCGCGCCGCTTCCGCTTCGGCTTCGCCGATCAGGCCAGAGGCACGGTCGCGGCCGATCTCCTCGAGTTGGTCCTTGTAGACCAAAAAATCGCTGCCGCCCCGCACGGAGCGCGGGACGCGGCCAAGGGGCCACAATACGGCGAGGGTCGCCGCTGCCGTCATCACCGCAAAAATGACCCACAAAATCATAGTCGCCATTCAATCCGCAGGGCGCCGGGAACATATTGATCCAAGCCAATATTGAGTGCCGGAAGCCGCAAGCTGGAGCGGCGCGCCCTTGCGCCGGGGTTACATCATCACGGCGTCAAAGCGGCGGCAATGGGAGCACGGGCGCGGCAATTGCGCACTGTGAGGCGGTAGACCGCAGGCGCATGGCTACGCCCGGGCCGGCTTGCGTTCGACGGTCGCGGGCTGCACCGCGATTTCGGCCGCTTTGGCGAGCAAGCCAGCATAGTCGGCGCCGAATATGATACGGCAGAAGCGAATCGCCGCGTCCATCTGCGATTGGCGGAACGGCCGCTCGGCGTCGTTGGCCTGGCGCACCGCGTCGAGCAGGGTTTTGGTTCCGCTCTCCAGATAATTCTGCAGCTCCATGTAGCTGCGCACGGCCATTTCGTTGACCGCGAGTTCGGCGGCGTAAGTGCGGCAAGCCGCGACGAACTCGACCAGCATTTCGGCCTCACCCACGTCCAGCGCGTCGAGCTGCGAGTTCGGCACGATTTCCTTGCTCGGCCGCGGCCGCAGCAAGCGGCGAACGCGGCCAGGCGTCGACTCGATTTCCAACCGCAGGACGTTGGAGACTTCGGTGCGGATCCCGGTGAGTTGCCGGCTCCAGGGCGAATCGCCGGAAAGATCGATCTCGGTGCGCAAACCGCGCGCCGCATCATGAATGTTTTTCAACAGCGACGTGATCGACCGTCGCGCTTTGAGTTCCACACGCAGATCGCTCACCATGCACTCGACTTCGCCGATCACGATCGCGACCGCGGCTGCGTACGGCGTTTCGGCGATTCGGGCGACCTCGTCGCTTTCCGCGGCGCGCGTCGCAATACGAATGAGCTGCCACGGCGCCGCCAGCCGGCTCATGATCAGGACGAAGCCATAGACGAAGACGTCGGTCTTGCCGACCGCCGCGCCGGCGTGTCCCTTTTGTGTGGTTGCGGCTTCAAGCAGCGTTTTGACCGCCTCGATCTCCTCACGCTCGAACGAGCGCAGGTGGTTCGGCAAACGCCGCGCCAAATCGTTGAGCAGATCGCGATTGGCGAGAATGCCGGTCAGCGTCGCCAGATCGTCGAGCGCCCGCGGCGTACCGACCTGCACGGCGAGGCGCCGGCGCGCCTTGTCGTCGCCAGTGACCGAGGCGATGGCATCGCGCATGCGCAACAGCGCGCGATCATGCAAGGCGCGGGTCATCTGCTCGGCTTTGAGGCGATCATTGTCGAGCAAGGCGCGGTTGATATCCTCGGTCAGCGCCCTGGCCTCGGCCGGAATCAGATCACGGCCGATCCATTCCCAGATCGGTTCGAGCGACACGCGTGCAATCCGCCCGGCGCGCTTGTGATCGGCGGCGTCATCAACGACGAACGGCTCAACCGGCGCGAAGAACAGGCGGGCGGCGTTGCCGATGCGCGTCACCGGCTGGCCGGCGGCGCGAATGGTGCGACGGAGTTCCTGCAGGATGAGGTCGCTGCCGGCGGACTCTTCGCCGCGCAGCAGGCCGCGCTCGAGCTCGGTGATGAGCATGGCGCGGGCTTCCGGCTTGAGCGTCCGGAGATAATCACGCAGCCGTTCGACGGCTTGCCCGTCGCTCGTCATGACGGCCATCACCCGCACCTGGAAGGCATTGGATACTTGTAGGCGCCGGCCGCTTAAGAAGGCGTTACGCAAAGCCCCGGGAATTCAGCGCCATAACGCGCTTTCGACGGCGCCGAAAAAGCCTTGTCCGGGGCCGGCTTAGCTGATGGTCGTCCAGCTGCCGTCCGGATTGCGGCAGGCAGTGCCGCGGCCCGTTTGCGGCTGACCGTCGATGTAGACGGTATGGGTATATTCCCGGCAGGGTTCGCCGTTCATTTGATAGGCCGGCCCCGGCACGACGTTGCCGTAACGTCCGGTATCCGGGTTGCGCCAGGCGACCGGCGCGCCGGACGGCCCGGTCTCGAGCGCCTGCATCTGCGCGGCATACGCGCGTCTCTTGTCTTCCTCGTCGAGCGAAGCGCCAATCCGGTTGCCGACGAAACCGCCGAGCGCCGCGCCGATCAGGGTGCCAGCGGCCCGGTTGCCGCCGGTGCCGCCGATCGCGTTGCCGACGAGGCCGCCGGCAACGGCGCCCGCGGCCGTGCCGGCAAGCTCCTTCGGTCCGCTGTCGGCGGAGCATGCCGCGAGGCTTAGCGCGGCCAGCATCAGCGCAGTACATCTCGTCGCCGCCATGGCACTCCGCTTGATCCGGACAACAGCGACCGCGCCCGGCTTGCGCTGCGCCATCCACGGCGATGAATGGGGCAAAACTCTGTCGGCGCCGGGGCGGTCCTGGCTCAGCCGGCCGGCAGGGCGAGTTCCGCGCGCAGACCGCCGATCGGCGCGGTGCCGAGCGTCAGCACGCCGCCATAGAGGCCTGCGAGCTCAACGACGATCGATAGCCCAAGCCCGGAGCCAGGCTTGCTCTCGTCGAGCCGCTGGCCGCGCAACGCCACCTGCTCGCGCTCGGCCGGGGAAAGCCCGGGGCCGTCGTCGTCGACGATAACGCGTACCCGGCCGTTGCCGTCGCTCGCCGGCTCAGTTGCTACAACCTCGATGGCGACCCGTGACTGCGCCCATTTGCAGGCATTATCGACCAGATTGCCGATCATCTCCTCGAGATCGTGCTCTTCGCCGCGGAAGCAGGCGTTGGCCGGCACGTCGACGGCGATGGCGATGTCGCGATCGCGGTGCAGCTTCTCCATGGTTCGTGCGAGCGCGGTGACGACCGGCGGAACTTCGGTCAGGGTTCCGACCACGGCGGAGCGCGCCGCGAGCCGGGCGCGCTCTAGCTGCCGCGTCACCTGGTCGCGCATGATGTCGGCTTGCTCGAGCACCTTCTGCGCCAGCGGATCGGCCGGTCGCGCCGCCGCCTCGTTGACGATCACCGACAACGGCGTCTTCAAAGCGTGGGCCAGATTGCCAACATGGGTGCGCGCGCGCTCGACGATTTCGCGATTGGCGTCGATCAACGCGTTGGTCTCGCGCGCCAGCGGCGCGATCTCGACCGGAAAATCACCCTCCAGCCGCTCGGCGCGGCCGGAGCGGATCGCAGCCAGGCTTTCCGAAATGCGCTTGAGCGGCGACAGCCCGAAGCGAACCTGCAAGAGGGTGGTCAACAACAGCGCCAGCGTCAGCGCTGCAAAGATCGCACCGATGGTGCGGTCGAAGCTCCGCATTTCTTCGTCGATCTCGGAGGCATCGCCCGCGACCTGGATCAGATAACGGCCGTCATCGCCGAGATCGATGTTGCGTTCGACCAAACGCAGCCGCACGTCCTCGGGCCCCTGCGCGTAGCCCTTGCGGTAGCCGCCGACGGCGGAATCCACCGCTTTGTCGGCAAGCCGGGGCAGGTTCGAATCCCACAGCGAGCGCGAAGCGTGCAGCTCCGGCTTCGCCGCATCCAGCCGTGTGACCTGCCAATACCAGCCGGACAGCGGCAGCTCGAACAGCGGCTCGCCGATCGATTGCGGGAATTTTTCGTTGCCCTCCTCCGGCGACGCGACGTCCGCAACCAGCGTGCGCAGATAGACGTCGAGCCGACCGTCGAAGGCGCGTTCTACGGCATGCCGATAGAGCGAAGACAGCGCCACGCCGGTGACGATGAGAATAACCACCGTCAGACCGGTCGCCCAAAGAAACAGGCGAAACGCGAGCGAGTTAGCGCGCATCGGGCGGCGTGAGCAGATAGCCGAGACCGCGCACCGTTTGGATAACGTCGACGCCGAGCTTTTTGCGGATGCGCCCAACGAACACTTCGATGGTGTTGGAGTCGCGGTCGAAATCCTGATCGTAAAGATGCTCGACCAATTCGGTGCGCGATACCACGCGCCCGGTGTGATGCATCAGATAGGACAACAGCCGATATTCGTGCGACGTGAGCTTGATCGGATTGCCGTCGACGGCGACGCGCCCGGTGCGGGTGTCGAGCCGTACCGGCCCACAGGTGAACTCGCTCTTGGCGTGACCGGCGGAGCGCCGCAGCAGCGCTCGGACACGCGCCAGCACTTCTTCGAGATGAAACGGCTTGGCGACGTAGTCGTCGGCGCCGGCATCGAAGCCTTGCACCTTGTCGCTCCAGCGATCGCGCGCGGTGAGGATCAGGACCGGCATGGCGCGGCCGGCGCGCCGCCAGGATTCCAGCACCGAGATGCCGTCCATTTTCGGCAAGCCGATATCAAGGATCACCGCATCGTAGGGCTCACTCTCGCCGAGATAGTGGCCTTCCTCGCCGTCGAAAGCGCGATCGACCACATAGCCGGCATCGGTCAGCGCGGTGGCGAGCTGCCGATTGAGATCCGGATCGTCCTCAACAACAAGAAGGCGCAATAACAGCTCCGCTCAACGTTCGCCGACCAGCGAGCCTTTCACCGCGTCGACGACGACGCGCGTCACTTTGCCATCGTGGCCCAGCACTGTCAGCACATAGGCGAACCCTTCGCCGCGGCGGCAAAGCCGCGCCCGCACCAAGGTACCCGGCACGTGCGGCCGCACGGCGTTCAAAGCTGCGGCCAGTTGCATCACCGCACCGTTCTCGACCAGCGCCCGGCGTTCCTTTTGATTGAGGCAAGCGCGCGGGCCGGGATCGGCGCCGTGGGCCGGTCGGGCGACTTCCTGCGCCCGGGCCGGCGCCAGTGTGACGGCAAGCGCAAGCAGCGTGGCGGCAGACGCGCGTCCAGCGATACCCATGCAGCCTCTAAGAGCCCGATCGGCGTATCGACCAGCGAGCCGACCAATGACGTCGACAACGGCCCTGTCGGGGCGAGCCTGAACTTTCCGGAGGGACCGGCTACACCCTGTTGCAGATCAACACTTAGACCTCGGCCAGTGAACAAGACCTGAACGGCCGACGTGCGGCTTTCCGCCGCCGCAGCGGTAAATCGGTGCTAATCCGCCTGATCGGCGAACCGAACCGGGCCGTGCAGCGGCCGTTCCTCGACCGCCAGCAACGAAGCCAGCGCGACGGCGAGAAAAGCGGCGCCGGCGACGAAAACCAGGCGGAACGCCGGAGCAAAGTCGGCGTGACCGGTGGCGAGCTTGTCGAGCGTTACCGCGCCGCCGAGATCGCCGGCGCTGCTAAGCACGATGGCGCCGAACGCGGCGACGATGATCGCGCCGCCGAGTAGACGAAAGAAATTCAACGTCCCGGTGGCGGTGCCGAGCTGATGCGGCTTCACCGCATTCTGCATGACGATGGTGCTGGTCGGGTACATCGGCCCGATCGCCAGGCCAAGCAATCCAAGCAAAGCCGCGAAACCAACAAACGATAAATTCGACGCTTCGACGGCAAGCAAACCAAATGTCGCAATGGCGATGACGAGGCCGATGACGGGCGCGCGGATGTAATGGGTCAGACGAACGATCAGCCGGCCCATCAGCAGCGCGCCTATGGTCGAGCCGACCATGAAGGCGATCAGCGCAAGCCCGGAGAGGCTGGCCGAGGCATGCAGCACGAGCTGGCAATAAAGCGGCGCAAAGATCGTCACGCCGACAATCGTGCCGATCGAGAAAAATGCGGCGCAGGTTATCGCGCTGGTCACCTTGCCGCGCAGGATCGCGAGCGGAATCAACGGCTCGCGCGCGGTCAGAAGTCGGGCCGCAAACAGCGCCCAAAGCATCGCCGAGGCGGCGACGAGGCCGATGATCTGCCAGGACAGCCAGCGAAACTGCGTGCCGCCCCAATCGAGCGCCAACAGCAGCGCCACCGCGGCGCCGACCATCAGCGTAACGCCCGGGATATCGAGTTCATGCGGGCGGTCGTGCCGCGGCAGCCGGCGCAGCGCCCGGCCGGTCATCACCAGCGCGACGGCGCCGAGCGGCAGATTGATCCAGAAGATGAACGACCAATGCAGATGATCGGTCAGAAGCCCGCCGAGCACCGGACCGAGAATACTGGCGCTCATGAACACCACCGACGTGTAGCTCTGCGCCATCGGCCGCTCGCGCGGGCTCAAGAGATCGGCAATGATGGTCTGCGCTATCGGAATGAGCCCGCCGCCGCCCATGCCTTGGAGGCCGCGGCCGACGATCAACACCCACATTGTCGGCGCCAGCGCACAGACGAGCGAGCCGACGATGAAGATGCCGATCGCCAGCAACATGATGGTGCGGCGGCCGTGGATGTCGGTGAGCTTGCCGAATAGCGGCGTCGCCGCCGTCGCCGCGAGCAGATAGGCGGTCACGACCCAGGGCAGATTGTCGAAGTCGGCAAGGCTTTTGCCGATCGCCGGCAATGCCGGGGCGACGATGGTCTGCTCGAGCGCGGACAGGAACATCGCGAGCGTAATGCCGGCGATGACGGTGTGGATGGCGGCGTGATCGAGCCGGGGCAAGGCGCCCGTATCCCGCAGTCCTCGGGCTAACGCCGCCGATTCGATCTGCCGCCGCGCCGCTTGGTCGTTCGCCGGCGCCGGCGACCCGTCGGCGACGATGAGGTCGGGGGCGATGCCGTGAGCGCCGTCGGGGGCAACTTTGCGAGGCGTGTTTCGGCTCATACTGCGTATTTTACCGCCAAATCCTTGCATTTTAGGTTAGCGCCTCGTCGGAGCGGCGCCGAACGATTATTCCGTCGCGCCAGATCGCCGTCCCGAATTGGCTCGCGGTGGCGCTGAACGCAACCGCGATGTCCGCAGAGCAGGCCTGTTGTTTCATGAACGTTGCGCAGGGGCGCCGGCAAGATCAGCCGACCGCCATCAGCGGCGACTGGCAAGCGGGCCGACCGCCTCGCCGCGCCATGGTTCCTGGGCGCTAAAGTTCGGCGCCGCTACGAGCAGGCGCCATCGTGCGCCTTCTGCGCCTTGGCCGCGCGTCGCTGGCAATCATTGCCATAGGTTTTGCCGTCGCAGCCACAGGCCGGCATGTAGGTCTCGATACAAACCTCCGGCACGCGCACGCAGGTGCCGGAAACATCGGCGCCGGTGCACCGGCCCACTTGACGCTCGCACCAAAGACCCTCGGCACAGGAAATATTGGCAACGCCGCCGCAGGTCTCGCCAAGGCCGGCGGCGCTCGCGGCGTAAGGCGAAGCGGCCAACACGACGAAAATCAGAACCAACCGCATGACGATCGGATTTGGCGAAACGGTCCCGCCATCCCTGGTCCGGAAAAACAAAGCGGGCGCCGCCTGGATAAGCGACGCTCGCAGGATTTCGCATTGCTCAGATTATGCGATCTTTATCTCGGTGGGAAATGATAGTTGAAACCAGTGAGCACGATGTTGTCGGTCACATGGGTGTTGAGCGTCATCGTCGGACCGAAGAAGCCGAGGCTGTTGAAGGTATTACTGAAGCTGCCGAAGTCGACATAGAGATATTCGACAAACACCGTCCAGTTGGGGGCGACAAACACCTCGCCGCCGCCGCCCGCCGTCCAGCCGGCGCGCACCGTATTGAATCGGTTGGCGACCGAGGCGCCGCCGGTGCCGACCGCGAGTGTCGGATCGCTGAAGATCTCGCCGTAGGCCAGACCCCCCGTCACATAGACCAGCCACGTCGGTGTGGGCGTCCAGCCGAGCCGACCCCGCACCGTGCCGAACCACGGCAGCTTCTCTACGTCAGACAGTCTGCCTGTTTGCGTCAGCGGGATTACCCCGATGCCCGGGATAAAAGCCGAGATCGTCCTGGCCAAACTGGACGTCGCGGTGCCCCGTTCGCTGGTGCCGTGAATGTCAGCCTCAAAACCCAACAGCCACACTGGGCTCACGTGCCAATTGTAGCCAAACTGCGCGCCGCCAACGACGCCGTCGAGATTGGTCGACGTCGTGCTGAAGGCGGTGGCGTTCGGGCCGAACGTCGAGTTGTCCCGCGCCCGCCCGAAGCTGCCGCCAATGTTGCCGCCGACATACCAGCCGTTCCACGCATCATAGGGTGGCAGCAGCGGAGCCTTCACCGGCAAGGGCAAGTCGGCGGCGATGGCGGGCGCTGCAGCCGCGCACAAAGCCAGCGCAAGAAAAGCGAGTGAAAGTTTCCTTTTCACGATGCGCCCCAAGAATCCCGTGACGTAGGAATCCCCTGACGCAATCTATAACGCCCAGGCCGGGAGCCAGCAATTTCTGTCGCTTGGCGCGTGTGGACCGAGGCGGGTCACAGAAGCACAATCAAGGGACTGAATTACCGAGATTTTTGCGCAATTAAAGGTCGTTGGCCTGCGAGCCAATCCTCGCTTTTTCGGCAGCGTGTGATGATTCTGTCACATGGGATCACTGCCAATCGCGGCAGCGGCGGCGTTCGCTGCTTTGTCCGGCTTATTCTTCCGGCTCGGTGGTGAAAAAAAGCGGGTAGCCTTTTTGTTTGCCAAGCTCCGTCCCCTCCTTGGCCTTGGTCTCGGCAACGTCCCTGACATAGACGGCGATGACGCAGGCGCCCTTCTGATGCGCGGTCATCATCACCCGATAAGCCTGATCCTCATTCATCCGAAACACCGCCTTGAGGACGATCACGACGAATTCGCGCGGCGTGTAATCGTCGTTGAGCAGGATGACTTTGTACAGCGGCGGACGCTGCGTCTTCTGCTGCACCTTGGTGCGCGGTTTCACCAGAGTCTTGGTCATGGCTGCATGCTCCGCGGCTCAAACTTTTGCGAGCAAGCTCGTGCGAACTCGGCAATCATAACTGGCGCGCCGGCTCGGTCCCAAGGCGAGGTATGCATGACCGACGCGCTACGGTATGGTACCGCGCGCTGGCAACGCTGCGTTATGGAACCGTTATTTCCGTGTGGCATTGATCGCCGCATTGTACGGAGGACGCCATGAATTACGTTTGGATAATCATCATCGGCTTCGTCGCCGGCCTCATTGCCCGCTTTTTGGCGCCGGGTCCGAACAATCCGGCGGGCTTTATCCTCACCACGATCCTGGGCATCGTCGGCGCGTTTGTCGCGACATGGATCGGCCAAGCGGTCGGCTGGTACGGCCCGCAGCAGGGCGCCGGCTTAATCGCCTCGGTGGTCGGCGCCGTGGTCGTGCTCTTCATTTGGCACCGACTCGTGGCGATGCACAAAATCCCCGACCCAGGCAGCGGCAGCTGACGCCGCTTCCAGGCGGTTACGTCGTCGTCTCTCAGCTGCCGATCGACCGACGTGGCGCAATCGCAAAGCGCGACGTCCTTCGCTCGACCACGACAGCCCGCGGCGCACCCACACGGCCGGTGACGGTCACGCGGTTGATCTCTTTCTTGCGCTGTCCCATCCGCAGCACCACGCCGCGCGCCTCGTCGACGGTGATCTCCATGAGCGACGCAACGATTTCGACCTGCTCCTTGAGCTCGTCGGTGAGCCCTTGTGCCGCGACCACCGCCTCCTCAATCGTCGGCGGATCGCGCCGCACGCGTCGTCGGCCGTCCTTGGTCTCCCACACTTCGTTCATGTCTGTACCTGCGTTCATTTTCGTTTTGACAGACCGATTATCGGCCCTCTACCGCATTGCAGCAAGAAAATTGTGCGCTGCACTCACGACAATTTCAGGCAATTATGTACTTGACGTACCGTGCGGCGCGGTATATGATTGGCCATACTCGGGGATTGGCCAAAATGAACATCACGGACCCCATTTACAGCGACGAAAACAAGGCTCGTGAGCACCTCGAAAAGCTCCTGTGGCCTGAGGGTCCGTTCTGCCCGCATTGCGGCAACGCCGATGTGACCCGGATCACTAAGCTTGAGGGAAAAAGCACACGCCCCGGCGTCTACAAATGCCGCGAGTGCGAGAAGCCCTTTAGCGTAACCGTAGGCACCGTGTTCGAGTCGAGTCACGTTCCGCTGAATAAATGGCTGTATGCAACCCACAAGCTTAATTCGGGCAAGAAAGGCACCAGCGCACATCAACTCCATCGTGAGCTTGGAGTTTCCTACAAGACTGCATGGTTCATGGCGCACCGTATCCGCGAAGCAATGGCACCGGCGGCGCCGTCCCCGCTCGGCGGCGAGAACAAGATCGTTGAAGTTGACGAAACCGAAGTCGGCGGCAAGGCTAAGAACCGCCGGTACGGCCCGATCCCGAAAAAGGCAACCGTTCTGTCGCTCGTTGAGCGGGATGGCACCGTCCGCTCAACTCGTGTTGCAAGCGTGTCGCCTAAGTCGCTGCGACCCGCCATCGTCAAGGCCGCTTCGCGCAAGTCGCGGCTCATGACCGATGATGCTGTTTGGTACAAGCGCATTGGCGAGGAATTTTCGACCCACGAAAGCACCGAGCACGCTAAGGGCGAATACGTACGCGGCGACGTTCACACCAACACGGTCGAGAACTATTTTTCGATCTTAAAGCGCGGCATCTATGGTGTGTATCACCACGTCAGCCCGGAACATTTGCCCCGCTATCTCGCGGAATTTGATTTCCGTTACAGCCATCGCGCCAAGCTTGGCTACACTGATGGGGAACGTGCGGCGCGCGCCATTGCTGGTGCAAGGGGCAAGCGTCTCACGTACCGGCAGACTAACAGGCAAGAAACAACGGTTTAAAACCAAAGCGGCCAAGTTCATCGCTCGGCGGAAGGCCTTTTTCGGCTGGGACTCTTAGCCTTTTGTGATCTAGGCTTTCCAAGCTTCATTTCGCTGTGGGGCTTGGGAGGCGTTTTCAGCATTCGCAACAAAGTAGCGTCGCGGCGCTGCGCTGTTTCTTTCTCGTTGCAGGGTTCTTCCGATGAGTGATCCAGCATACATCGTGGCCTTTAAGGAACTAACCAAGTCACCACCGACATTCAGCGATTTGCCAAGTATGGAGCAGGAATTTTACGGCGATAGTCCAAGAGCGTCAATTTTACTTTCAGCCACCATAGTCGAGTGGGCCATTGCCGAAGCCGTTCAAAGACTTTTGCGAGAACATTCTGAGGTAAGAGCCCTTTTCGATTTTGACGCGCCGCTTGGTACGTTTTCCGCAAAAATCTCAATTGGATTTGCTTTGAACTTATTCGAGACTAAGACGAAACATGACCTGTATATAATTCGCGTACTTAGAAACGGATTTGCTCACTGTCGATTGCCTCTCACTTTTGAGACGTCAGCAGTGACGGAAATGTGTAAAAATCTCCTGCTGCCCGACACGGACTATGCGCGAGCACCGCAGGTCATTTCACGTGTGCCCACGCTTGCGGAAGTAGCTAGTGATCCGTCGCATCCGAAAATGCGATATCTGACAGCTTGTCATACAATTGCAGTCTGGCTTTTGGATTTTAATGCCCGAACACGAGAGAGACCGGACGCTCCATCGTTACCGAGACTGCCGTAAATTGGCTTTCGCCATTTCGATAAAGACGGCCCATACGACCCATTCTGGGTTGTCCCCTCGGTCAAAAAGATAAAAAGCACGGAGACCCGCCGCAAGCATCTCGGGCGTGACTTCGATTTCGTTGCCGGGGGATTCCCCGCCCGGCCAGGGCGTCGGCCTGTCCCCCACGGGTTAGGCCGACGTTGGGCGGTACGTCAAGTACATAATTGCCCAATTTCATTGGCAGGGTATAGCGGCCCCAGCAAGGCGCAAACACCTTGCCGCCACAGCCACTTAGGCGCCTTGAAGGCGTCGCGGCGCTAACGCCCTGGCATGTCGCTGAACAGCACACCGCCTTTGCCTTTCGCCGTTTTGGGGGTCTCGACCAGCGAAACCGTCACAGCTTCCGCGGGCGCCCCGATATTCTTGACCACCGCGGCGGTGAGGTCCTTTACCAGTTCGCGTTTGGCCTCGATCGAGCGGCCCTCGAGCAAATAGACGATGATTTCCGGCATGAGTTCCCTCGTGTGTTTCAGATGCTGCAGTCAGCATAAATTACGCATCAGGGTGGGCTTCGGACTTGCCTCAAGTACGTGTTCCGTCTATCGGAACCTCGTGGGGTCGTACAAGGGAGCTAGTGCTGACTAAGGCGACGCCACGGCATGCTCGATGGAAATACCGTCGGGTTTTGCCTGCGGAGCTGGACTGAGGCATGGGCACCCGGGCGATATGGCATCGCCGGTGTGCGTCGTTAGTTTGGTGACTCATTGCCTTCTGAGGCCGTCTGCTAATATCTGCGCTGGCGGCGGAAGGCGCAACATGGGGGGTTTGACTATGAAAAAGCTTGCGTTCGCAATTGGCGTGCTGGCGCTCAGCCTCACGGCTTCCGTGCCGGCACGCGCAGACTTCGCCATTGTGAAGTTCAACAGCGGCTACTGCCGAATCTGGAGAGACACCGCTGTCGCGCCGCCGGATGGACACTTTCTCTGGTGGCATTGGGGCTGGCATTGGTATTACCGTCTGCCGACTTGGCCCATCGCCGAGCACAAGCTGCACAAGGCGGTTTATTGGCATCGGTGCACGCATTGGTGGGGCGCTTAAGCTCGCGTTCAACCCTACTGCTACCGCCCGCCTCGAAGAGGCGGGCGGTGCTTTAGCGCCGATCCAAAGGCTGCCGATCCAAAGCCTAATGTGAAAAAGCGTTTGAGTTCGCTGCATCGCGCGGCGGGCATGTTTTTTTCTCTGCAGCAAACCGTTTTGAGCTCGACTTGCAGCGTCGGAACCGGCCGACCGGATTGCGAGTTTCAGATCCAGCAAGGAGCTCGTCATGAAACAACTGGCACTGGCAGTTGGTTTGCTGGCCGTGGCTGTCGCCACTTCGTCATCCGCGCGCGCCGACGACTATGCCGTCGTGCAATTCGGCGATGGTTATTGCCGGATTTGGTGGGACAGCGCCGGCACGCCGTGGGGTGTCGGCTGGACCAAGATCGCCACCGGCTTGCCGGATTATCTGGCGGCGCAGGCCGCGCTCGACACGGCGATCGCGCAGCAACTCTGTCACTGAACCGGCCGCACCAACGCTGCTGCGCAATTTTGATCGCTGCCGCCTAAGAAATTTGAATCGCTGTCGCGCCGAAGCGTCGCCGGGCAGTTCGCGCTCAATAAGCGCTACCAGCCGAAAGAATTTCTCTCCGTCTGCACATAGCGCCGATCGTAGGGCTGTCCGCCATAGTAGCGCGGTGCGTACATGTAATAGCGCGGTGCGTCGTATCGCGGTGCGGGGCGCCAAACTACGCGCGGCTTTTTGTTCGGCATCTTCTGCGCCGGCGCTGCTTCTGGCGGCGCCGCTGCGGCCTCATTGACCGCCGGCACCGGCGGCGCATCCGTTACGGCCGGAGCTTCTGCCAAGGCCACCGCGCCGGCCGCACGTTGCGTCGTCGACGTCGTGCCCGATTCTCCCGCGGCCAGGCCGGCCGCACCGGCGTTCGCCGGCGAAACCATCGCCGCTTGCCGTCGAACCGCGCCGGGCGCGTCCGCATGCGGTTGGGCGTGCTGCGATTCGGTTTGCAGTTGAGCCGCGACCGCACTGACTTTCGCCGGTTCGTACACGAGCGGCGTTTGCACCAGGGTCCGCGCCGCGACCGATTGTTCCGCCACCGGCCGATCGACCAGCGATAATACCACCGCCGCGCCGGCACTGGCGCCGATGGCGGTGGCGACCAGGACGAGGCGAGCCGAACGCATAAACGTGGGCGCCGGGGCCAGATAGCCCCATTCCGGGTTGAAATTGGCGGCGCGACGCATCTGGACCTCCGAGGCAAGCCGATTGCTGCCCGAACCCCCAGTGTCAGAACCACCGCCGAAGCATAAAACGCAGCAAACGTGGCGCCGGTTCCTGCCCCACCGCGAGTTGGTTAGCGGGCATCACGGCCGCGAGCAAGAAGCCGAGACGCGTATGTCAAAGGAACTGTTGACGGCGCGTAACGACTTTTAAGCGCGGCTGCACCCGCTTATCGCGCGTGGGTGGCTATTGTACTGTGCTCTACGGCACAGCTGACTTCACAACTCGCTGATCAGGTGGGCCGGCGGGCGCGGGCTTGGATCCTCACCGCCGATGCGGTCGCCGATCGCGCCAAACCATGACGGAATGCCGCCGATCGCCGCGGCGGCGCGTTGCGTGACCGCAACCACGTTGTCCTTGAAGCCGATGGTCTTGGCGAGCAGCGAATCGTCATTACGCGCGGCCGGCTGCGGCGGTGTGTTTTCGCTCTGCTGAGCCGGCGAGGTTGCAAGCGTTGGCAGCGACGCGCCGACCACCGGCGGCTTGACGCGCGCCGGAGCCGGCTTTCCTGGGATGACGGCGACGACCGCGGTCGGCGGCGGCGCGGCCACAGCGCCCAGCTGTGCCTCCGCCGGAACCGGCCCCGCACTATCGTCGGCATTGGCGCGGAGTTGCTTCTTTTCGTTCAAGCTTCTTTCGATGGCGTTCTTTTCGTTGGCGATTTGCGCCTTGACGAAGCTGCCGATCAGGCCGTGCTCGTCGCGCAGCAGCTGCATCATTTCCGGCGAGGCGCGGGCGACCGGCACCGTGACCGGCTCGGGCGGGCGATTGAGCTGGAAATGGGTGATCAGGAAACCGCCAAGCAGGCTTGCCAAAGCCGCCGGCAGGATGTCGTGGATAAGCTTACCGACGAAACGCCTCAACAGCGGCATCGTGAAGCGCATGACCTCGTTCTCCCTTGGCCTGTATTTTTCAAACGGCCGGTTGAATTTCAAACACCCGTTATGGGCGGGCGCTGGCCGGGAACAAGGAATTTTTGGGGCAACCCCGGGGATTTCCTGCGGACGCGGGCCTTAAGTCCGCTGCGCGAGCCCGGCGAGTGCCCAGACGGTCAAGAGGTCGGCCAGCCGTCCGATACTGGCTTCGTCGATCGGCAGCGACACCGGCGGGTTGGCAAGCTGCTCGCGGTTGCGCACGAAGATGCTGCATTGCCCGACCAGCCAAACCGCCGCGATGGTGAGCGTGCGGCCGTCCGCTTCGGGCATGAAGCGGCGCACCAGGTCGACGGCAAGCCCCATGAACGGCGCTGCCTCCTCGCTAATCAGCTTGCGAAATACCGTGGTCGGCCGCACCGCTTCCCAATTGAAGATGCGCAGATGCCGGCTGAGCTCGTCGCGGGCCGCCAGCGGCCGCAACTGATGGCGGACGAACTCGCCGAGCGCCTGCTCGCGCGACATCGCCTTGGTCTCCTCGGCGTGCGCGAGCTGGTGCTCGGTCAGGGCGCGAAACGATGCCCGCAACACTTCCCGATAGAGCCCGTCCTTGCCGGCAAAATGGTAGTTGATGGCGGCCTGGTTGACCCGCGCCTTGGCGACGATGGCGCGCACACTGGTGGCGTCATAGCCGCGCTCGGCGAACAGCCGCTCCGCAGCTTTTAGGATGCGGTCGCGGGTGATTTCGGACGGTCGGGTCATTATCGGCCTTTTTCAAACCCTCGTTTGAATTCCAAATACGCGTTTGGTGGCAAGAATGCAAATTTTGCGGGTGCCGGGTTCCGGCGGCGCCCTTGGCCCCTTCGCTGGCGCCCGGCCGGTGCGGGCGAGCCGGGCGGGCCGTACCGCGGCGGCCAATGACTAAGGCTGCGGGCGTCGCTATCGTCGCTCCATGATCGGATCGCGCCGCGTCGAAGGTTACGCCATCGTGTCCGCCGACGGCATGATCGCCGACCACGACGGCCAAATGCCGGAGACGATTCGCAACGACGCCGATCAAAGATTTTTGCAGAGTGCGATGGACCGGGCCGCTGTGATCGTGCACGGGCGTCACTCGCACGAAGGCGGTCCGCGCGCCGCAACGCGCAAGCGCATTATCGTGACGCGGCAGATTGCAGCCGTCGCGCCCGACCGGGCCAACCCGAACGCGGTGCTGTGGAATCCCGCGGGCGCCGCGCTCGAACAGGCGATGGCGGCGCTCGACGTCGGTGACGGCATCATCGCCGTGATCGGCGGCACCGAGATTTTCGGCTGGTTTCTGCCGCTGTACGACGCCTTCCACCTGACCCGCGCCGCGCATGCACATATGCCAGGTGGACGGCCGCTGTTTCCGCAAGTCGGCCCGGAGACGACGCCGCAGGATGTACTCGCGCGCTCCGGCCTGCGCGCCGGACCGCCGCGCGACATCGATGCCGCCGCCGGCATCACGCTCACGACCTTTGAGCGCCTGAGCCAATGACCGCTTTCACGCCAACAAAAAAATCTGCCAAATCGATGCCATGATCCTGACCGACACGACGCCCCCGCAATGACACTGCGCGCGCCTCGATCCAACGCCAACGCCGTCAACACCGTGCGCGAGAGCGCGCTCGGTTATGAAATCGCGCAGGAGCAGGCCGCCGCCCTTGGCCGGCTTGGCCGCGCGCTGGAAGCTGCGCTGGCGGCGTTGTCGCGCCACGATCGCGCCGACACCGGGCATAATGGCGATGCAGCGAACCTCCCCTCGCCCGCCGCTCCGTTGCGACAGCGATTGGTCGAGGAGGCAAGCGACGCGTTGTGGTGCTTTATCGTCCAGCGCGAAGCTTGCGGGCTTCGCGACCAACGATTGGTACTTCGCGAGTACGGCGTGCCCGCAGAAGTGCGAAATCGGATGGGCGTGTTCGGCACCAGCCGGCGCTCGGCATGAATGAATTTATGCTTTCTTAATTGCCTGCCATCTGCCGCAAGCCTTTCTTCACGGTTCTGGCGCCATTGTCGTCGGTGTTTCAATGGGGCGCCGGCACCGTGCAATGATGCGTAGTCTTCCGCTGATCGACGAGCTCGAGGCCGCACTCACGTCCGGCACCAACTCGCGCCGCGTCGAAATGCTGACCCGCATCACCGACCTGTTTGTCGGCGGCGCCGCACGTTATTCGGAAGAGCAGATCGGCATATTCGATGACGTCATGGTGCGTCTGGTCAGCACCATCGAAACCAAGGCGCGCGCTAGGCTCGCGCACCGGTTGGCGCCGATCGTCAACGCCCCGTCGAGCGTGATCCACATGCTCGCGTTCGACGACGACATCAATGTCGCGCAGCAGGTTCTCAAACAGTCGGAACGGCTGGAAGACCCGGCCCTGGTCGCCAACGCCACCACCAAGAGCCAGCAGCACCTGTTCGCCATTTCACAGCGCCAATCCTTGAGCGAAGCGGTGACCGACGTTCTGGTGGAGCGCGGCGACCGCGAAGTCGTTCATTCGGTGGTCAAGAATGCCGGCGCTCGATTTTCCGACGCCGGCTTCCGCATCCTGGTCAAGCGTTCGGCCGGCGACGACGATCTTGCCACCATTGTCGGCGCCCGTAGCGATATCCCGCGTCCGCACTTTCTGGTGTTGCTGGAAAAAGCGTCGAACGCGGTGCGCACGCGGCTCGCCGCCGAGCATCCACAAGCCAGCGCCGCTATCGAAGGCGTGGTCGCCGAGGTGGTCGGCGGCATTCGCAAGGACGCCCGCAATTCTTCGCCGGATTTCGCCGCCGCTCAGGCTGCCGTCGAGCGGCAGAACCGGCTGCGCCGCATCGGCGAAGCCGAAATCTATCAATATGCGCGTGATCGCAAATTCGAGGAGACCGCGATCGCGCTATCGCTGCTGTGCGATACGCCGATCGACGTGGTCGAGCGGGCATTGCTCGATCCCGGTGCGGAGATCGTGCTCATTCTCGCCAAGGTCGCCGGGCTGTCGGCGACCACGACCAAAGCCATTCTATTGCTGCGTGCGGCCGACCGCGGCATGTCGGCCAAAGATCTCGATCAGGCGCTGACCAGCTTCAACCGGCTGCAGCCTGATACCGCCGCCCGCGTCCTCGGCTTCTTCCGCACGCGCGTGAAGAAGCCGGCGGGGCCGACCGTCCCGCCGGCGGTCGCTGTCAACGGCTAAAGTCGGCGCCGCGACCGACGCGTCAGTAAGCGCAATAGCCGGGCTGCACCTGCAGCCATGCGCCGTTCGGATACTGGTAGTAGCAACCGCCCCGCCACCAATAATAGCCGCTCGCCCGGCGCTGAGCCTCCGACGCGATCACGGCGCCGGTCGTAGCGCCGATCAAAGCGCCGGCAACCGCACCGCCGCCGCGGCCGAGCGCGCCGCCGATGATACCGCCAAGCGCGCCGCCAACGATCGCACCGCCAACCGGGTCTTGTGCTGATGCCTGCTGCGCTGGCAGCAACGCCGCCAGTCCCAAAAACAGTCCAGCCCCCAATATCCGCATCATGTCCCTTCTCCCTCCATCGCCGTTCGCATGTCCTGGCGATCTGGCTGCCATCCACCGCAGCGCTGCCAAGAGTTGCTCCTCGGGTTCGCTTTGGAGATTCACTCTTGGGAGCTCACACTAAATGCAATGCTTAACCAAAATAATAAGACATTCGCGGGCGAAAATATGACCCGATCTCGCGCGCCCTCGCGCCGGTTTGAATTTCTGTTGAGTGCGACCCAACGTCTCGTCACTTTGCCGCGGCTGAGGGCTTTTTCTCCAGAAATTGCTTGACTCTAGGGGGCTTGCATTTATGTGGGGACCTCGCCGCTATTGATCGGTCGAAGGCAGGCTCGATCGGGCGGCTTTCGCTTTCCGCGGCGCCGACCTGCCGGCATCTCGGGTTCTTAATCTCTGGTTGGGGAGGACGGCATGAGCCGGAACGCCCTCTTACGATCGGCGAAGGGCTTGGGGATCCCAGGTACCGCTCGAAACGAAGAAAAGAAAGCCAAGCTCAAAGTCGCCGCTCCAGTGCCGCTGGATGATCGGCTCGATCATTTTGCGCTGCGCCAGGGAGTGCGCTGCGCCGGTGTTCATCTGATCGTGGATCTGCACGGCGCCAAGCGGCTCGACGACATCGATCATATCGAGGCGACGCTGCGCCGCTGCGTCGAGGCGGCGCAGGCGACGCTTCTGCACATCCATTTGCATCACTTCCAGCCGAACGGCGTATCGGGCGTCGCGGTGCTGGCCGAAAGCCACATCTCCATCCATACTTGGCCGGATGCCGGTTATGCCGCGCTCGACCTGTTCATGTGCGGCTCCGCCAATCCGGACGCCTGCATTCCGGTGCTGGGCGAAGCGTTTTCGGCAACCCGCGTCGGCGTCAACGAAATCTTGCGCGGACGCGCCGCCTGAGCGTTTTAAGGATGCTCGGATTGGGCGGCCGGGTATCCCGGCCGTTTTGTTTTTTTGCGGCAACGAAATTTGGGGAGCTGTCATGTCCGACAACAGTGCGGCCACTCAGGGGCTCGCCGCTGGCAGCCCTGACGGCAACAGATGGATTGCCGAAACACTGTTCGACGACCTGGGCGTTCGCATGAGCTATCGGGTCGACAAGGTGCTGTACGAGGCACACACCGCGCATCAGCATCTCGTGCTGTTCGAACAACCATTCTTCGGCAAGATGCTGATGCTCGACGGCGCCACCCAGATCACCGCAGGCGACGAATTCATCTATCAGGAGATGATGGCGCACGTGCCGCTGCTTGCCCACGGCAGCGCCCGCGACGTGCTGATCATTGGCGGCGGCGACTGCGCCATCGCCGAAGAGGTCCTCAAGCACAAAACCGTCAAACGCCTCACCCAGGTCGAGATCGATCCGGCGGTGGTCGAATTCGCCAAGAAGCATTTTCCGGAATTCGCCAAACCGGTATTTGCCGACCAACGCTTCGCGAGCGTGATGGATGACGGCATGAAATATGTCGCCAAATGCGCCAGGGCCGGGCGGCGTTTCGACGTGATCATCGTCAACTCGACCGACCCGCAAGGACCGGGAAAGGTGCTGTTCAGCAGGAAATTCTACGCCGCCTGCAAAGGCTGCCTGAGCGACGGCGGCGTTCTCGTGACGCAGAACGGGGTGCCGATGTTGCAGCCGCGCGAACTCCTCGCCAGTGTCACCACGTTCCGGCGGCTGTTCGCCGACGGCACCTGCTACCTCGCCGCGATCCCGACTTATATCGGCGGCCACATGGCGATGGGCTTCGCGACCGACGACAAGCGACTACGGCAAACGTCAGCCAAGATGCTGGCTGCGCGCCATCGCCGGGCCGGCGGCTTCTCAACCAAATACTGGACGCCCGAAGTTCACGTCGCCGCGTTCGCACTGCCGCGTTTTATTGCCGACCTGGTCGCCAAAGCCGCGCGTCGATAATTCCGGTTTGTCCCATCGACGTTCGCATAGTGGACGAGACTACTGCCCATCACGAGAACGTTTTTAGGTGGGCAGAACTGCGCATTTCACCTGTCGCGAAGATGCTCTATAAGCCTTGCCGATTAGCGTGCTTTTGGGAGGAAAGTCATGAAGCTCTACATGCATCCGGTGTCAATGACGAGCCGGCCGATACGGCTGTTCATCGCGGAAAACAAGATTCCGGTCGACGAAGTGACGGTCGATCTGTTCACGGGCGAGCACTATGGGCCGGCCTATACGGCGGTCAATCCGAACAACCTCGTGCCGATGATCGAAGACGGCGACCTGAAGCTGACCGAAAGCTCCGCGATCCTGAAATATCTCGCCGACAAGATCGGCTCGCCGGCTTATCCGAAGGATCTGAAGCAGCGCGCCAAGGTCAACGAGATGATGGATTGGCTCAACACCAATTTCTATCGCGACTGGGCCTACAACCTCGCCTATCCGCAGCTGTTCCCCAATCAGAAGCGGCGCAGCGACGAGGCGCAGGCGGCCACCATCGAGATCGGCCAGCAGAACGCCAAGCGCTGGCTGAAAATCCTCAACGACTACTGGATCGGCCCGAACAACCAGTATCTATGCGGCAACCAGATCACCATCGCCGACTATTTCGGCGCCGCTTTGGTCACCCTCGGTGAAGTCATTCGCTGCGACCTCTCGGCCTATCCGAATGTCCAGCGCTGGCTCAACAACATGAAGAAGCTGCCGAGCTGGGGGCCCGTGAACGAAGTGTTCCACGGCCTGGTCGCGTCGGTCAAAGAGCAGCCGTTCCACGCAATCTGACGACGACATCGTCATCCCGGGGCCGGGCGAAGACCGCGAACCCGGAATCCATATCCACCGCCGTCCGAATTTCGTTCGAACGTTCGGTAACTCACCTTCCGTGATTATGGATTCCGGGTTCGCGGTCTTCGCCCGCGCCCCGGAATGACGCGGAATATCGGAGACGCCGCATGCGCATCAGCCGGGACCATATTCTCACCAGCCAAGCCGGCAGCCTGCCGCGACCGGACGATCTGATCGAAGCCAACAGCGCCCGCGAAACCGCGCAAGCGAGCGACGAAGCCGCGTTTGAAAAGACGCTGGCATCGGCCGTGGTGGACGTTGTCCGCAAGCAGAAGGACATCGGCATCGACGTCCCGGGCGATGGCGAGTTCGGTAAATCGATGGGCCACAAGGTCAATTACCGGGCGTGGTGGAGTTATTGCTTCAACCGCCTCGGCGGCCTGGATCTCAGCGGACCCGGCCTCTACGACGCGGCGCCGAAGCGGACCAAACCCGGCGAAGTCGTGCTGACGAGTTTTGCCGACCGTCGCGACCGCACCAAGTTCCTGCAGGTTTACAAAGACCCCGACGGCGGCGTTTATACCGGACCGGGAATGGCCAAATGGCCGGTATGTACCGGCCCGATCGTCTACAAAGGCCACGACGCGATCAAAGCCGACATCGCCCATTTCAAGGCCGCGCTCAGAGCCAATGGCGTCGAAGAGGGCTTTATGACATCGGTCGCGCCGGCGAGCGGGTCGCGCCTGAGCAACGTCTACTACAAGACCGACGAGGAGTTCATGTACGCCGTCGGCGAAGCGATGCGCGAGGAGTACAAGGCCATCGTCGATGCCGGACTGATCCTGCAGCTCGACGATCCGGCCATCGCCGAGAATTGGGACATGATCAATCCCGAGCCTCCGGTCGAGGATTACAAAAAGTTTTGCATGGTTCGGATCGAGGCGCTTAACCACGCCATCAGAGGACTGCCGCAAGACCGCATCCGCTTTCACTTGTGCTGGGGCAGCTGGCACGGCCCGCACACCACCGACATTCCGATGCGCGACATCGTTGACGTGATGCTGGCAGTCAAATGCCAAGCCTATTCGTTCGAGGCCGGCAATGTCCGCCACGAGCACGAATGGACGGTGTGGGAAGACGTCAAGCTCCCGGAGGGCAAAATCCTCCTGCCGGGCGTGGTGAGCCACGCCACCAACGTGGTGGAGCATCCCGACCTCGTCGCCCAGCGCATTCTGCGTTTCACCAAGAGCGTCGGCCGCGAGCGCGTCATCGCCGCGACCGATTGCGGGCTCGGCGGCCGCGTCCATCCGATGGTCGCGTGGGCCAAGCTCGAGGCGCTCGCGCAAGGCGCGGCACTCGCGAGTAAACAGCTTTGGCGCTGAGCGGCGTCATGGCCGGCGAATGCCGGCCATTTGCGGGTTCCGCGCTTGCAAGTTCCGCGATTTCCGGAACTGCGCCACGATCGGCTATGCGGCGTGGCGTTGCGTTTTCACCCACGCCTCAATTTCGCGTTCGGCCTCGCCCTTGCCGAAGCCGTAACGCGCTTGCAGTCGTTTGGCCAATTCTTCGCGGCGGCCGCCGATGCGGGTGAGGTCCTCGTCGGTGATCTTGACCCAGTTACCGCGAATGTTGGCTTTGAATAACACCCAGTTGCCCTGAATTTGATCCCAATTCATCGGCATCTCCCTGTTGCTGAGGATGGAACGAGCGACGTTGCATCTCCCCCTGGAGAACGCGAGATCACAACGCGGCGATGCGGCTGCAATTCGACAACATCGCGGTCATTCGGCGAAGAATTCTGACTGCCTCGCGCGACAGCTAGCAAAATGTAAACGCGATCGCATACACACAGCGCCTGACCACGCCGCTTGACGTAAAAGCTTGACTCGCTGAAGAGAAATTATGGCTTCGTCTCCCCCCGGTGTAGATATTGGCCGGATGGCGCGCGATATCCGTGCCGGCGACCGCACCATGCTGTCGCGAGCGATCACGTTGATCGAGAGTAAACGCGCCGATCATCGCCGCAGCGCGGCGGCGCTGACGCAGAAGCTGCTCGATGCGACCGGCAAAGCGGTGCGCCTCGGCATCACCGGCGCGCCCGGCGTCGGCAAATCGACCACCATCGACGCGCTTGGCAGCATGTTGACCCAGCAAGGGCGAAAAGTGGCGGTGCTGGCGGTCGATCCGTCGTCGCGGCGCACCGGCGGCTCGATCTTGGCCGACAAGACCCGCATGGCGCACCTCGCCAACGACATGAACGCTTTCGTCCGCCCCTCGCCCGCTTCCGGCACGCTCGGCGGTGTGGCAGCGAAGACCCGCGAGACCATGCTGTTGTGCGAGGCTGCCGGCTACGACGTGGTGCTGGTGGAGACCGTTGGCGTCGGCCAATCGGAAATCGCCGTCGCCGACATGACCGACTTCTTCCTGGTGCTGATGCTGCCGGGCGCCGGCGATGAGCTGCAAGGACTGAAGAAAGGCGTCGTCGAACTCGCCGATATGATCGCGGTCAACAAGGCCGATGGCGACAACGTCGTGCGCGCCAGGGCCGCGGCGGCCGAATATCGGGCGGCATTGCATATTCTCTCGCCGCGTTCGCCGAACTGGTCGCCGCCGGTTGTGACCTATTCGGCGCTCACCGGCGACGGCATCGTCGCGTTGTGGGCCGCCGCGCTTGACCATCGCGAGAAGCTCACCGCGTCGGGCGAGCTTGCGGCGCGGCGCGGCGAACAGCAGGTCAAATGGATGTGGTCGATGCTCGAGGAGCGCCTGTTTGCGCCGTTGCGCTCGGACCGCACGCTCAAAGCGGCGCTGCCGCGGATCGAAGCCGAAGTCGCCGCCGGACGTCTCGCTGCCAACGTGGCGGCGGAGGAGATTGCCGACATGCTCGGCAAGTAACGGCGTGTGCGCGGTCTCATCGCGCACGTAGCTGCAAACCGGCGTTAACCCTGCAGTGGAATAGTCGGCTCTGCCGGACCGCGAAGCTCTTGCGAGCCGCGCCGGCACGCGCACTGTCGCGTTTGTAGGAGTTCTGCGATGAGCATTGATCGCCGCCGTCTGTTCGCGGTCATGGCCGGGGCCGGCGCGATTGGAGCGGCCAGCGAAGTGCGGTCGATGCCGCTGCGCGACGCGACGCGCGCCGAAATCGACGCCGCCTCGCTCGGCGTGCGCCCGAACGCCGCCGACGACCAATCGGCGGCTTTGCAGCACGCCATCGAGCAGGCCGCGGCCGCGCGCGCCGTGCTTCGCCTGCCGCCGGGTTTCTACCGCGCCGGCGCGCTACAGCTGCCGTCCCATGCGGCGATCGCCGGCGTTGCCGGTGCGACGCGCCTGGTGATGTCGGGTGGGCCGTCCATGCTGTCGGCCACCGGCGCCGAGCATATCGGCATCAGTGGTCTCGTCCTTGACGGCGCCGGAATCCCGCTCCCGGAGCGGCGCGGACTTTTGCATATTGCTCAGGGCCGCGCCGTCCGCGTCGCCGATTGCGAAATCGTCAATTCCGGCCGCAACGGCATCGCGCTCGCGTCGGTCGAAGGCGACGTGAGCGGCAACACGATCAGCGGCGGCGACGCCGCCATTTTCTCGATCGATGCGCGCGGCTTGCGGATCGCGGCCAACACGATCCATGGCGCCGGCAACGGCGGCATTCTGGTCTGGCGCTCGACGCAGGGCGACGACGGCACGCTCGTTGTCGACAACCGCATCGACGGCATCATGAACAAGTCCGGCGGTTCCGGCCAATGGGGCAACGCCATCAACGTCTTCCGCGCCGACAATGTGATCGTGCGCGGCAACCGCATCCGCAATGCAGCCTTCTCCGCGGTGCGCGGTAATGCGGCGTCGAACCTGCAGATCGCCGGCAACACCTGCACGAACATCGGCGAAGTGGCGCTTTATGCCGAATTCGGTTTCGAGGGCGCAGTGATCGCCAACAACATTGTCGACGGCGCGGCGATCGGCGTGTCGGTGACGAACTTCAACCAAGGCGGCCGGCTCGCGGTGGTGCAGGGCAATTTGATCCGCAACCTGGTCGGCCGCCGGCCGCCCGGCACCGATCCGAATGACAGCGCCGGCATCGGCATCGGTATCGAAGCCGACACGGTGGTGACCGGCAACGTCATAGAGAACGTGCCCTATGCCGGCATCGCTGCCGGCTGGGGCGCCTATCTGCGCGACGTCGCCATCACCTCGAACGTCATCCGCCGGGCTGAGTTCGGCATCACGGTATCGGTGGCGCCGGGCGCCGGCGCAGCAGTGATAACCGACAACATGATCTCCGATGTCCGCAGCGGCGCAATCGTCGGCATGGAGTGGAAGAAGGTCGTCACCGGCGATCTGGCCAAAGACGGCGCCGCCCGCTATGCGCAGTTGTCGATCGGCGGCAACCGGGTGCGCTAAAGTGGCAGCTTTGTCGCATTAAAAGCGGAACCAGGATCGGCTAGCTTCGCGACGACGGTTCCCCAACCAACGTCTTGATCATGGGTCGCATTGGAAGGATCGCCGCGGCTATTCTCGTCGGCGCGGCAATTCCGATTTTGGGTTTTTGGCTGGCTTTGACTTTCGGCAGAGAGCCGCCGTCCACCAATGGCGATCTGGTCGGCGCCGATCCAGCGCTGCCGCAGCCCGACAAAAGCTTGATACCGACGATCAACTTCTCGCAGGCGGAGCCTTGGCCGGCCGGCCAAAAACCCATTGCTCCGGACGGCTTCAAGGTGACGCTTTACGCCGCCGGCCTCGACCATCCACGCTGGCTCTACGTCCTGCCCAACGGCGACGTGCTGGTGGCGGAAGCAAGCACTGCGCCGCGCGAACCGGAGTCCATTCGCGACCGAGTTCAATTCTGGCTGCAGCGCGGTGCCGGCTCGATCAAACCAAGCCCCAATCGCATCACGCTCCTGCGCGACAGCCGGCTATCAGGCGAGGTCGACGGCCGGTTCACGTTTGCGTCGGGGCTGAACCAGCCGTTCGGCATGCTCTTCCTCAACGGGCAGTTCTACGTCGCCAACACCGACGGCGTGTGGCGCTTTCCCTATCATGACGGCGACACGCGTCTTGCCGGCAATGGGCAAAAAATTCTCGATCTGCCGGCCGGCGGTTACAACAATCATTGGACGCGTAACATCGTCGCCAGCCGCGACGGCACCAAGCTATTCGTCACGGTCGGCTCTGGCAGCAATGTCGGCGAGAACGGCATCGACAACGAGTTTCATCGCGCCAATATTCTGCAGATTAATCCCGACGGTTCGGGTTTGCGGGTGTTTGCGTCCGGCATCCGCAACCCGAATGGGCTCGAATACGCGCCGGGCAGCGATGTGCTTTGGACGGTCGCCAACGAGCGCGACATGTTGGGCAACGATCTGGTGCCCGACTATCTCACCAGCGTGAAAGACGGCGCCTTCTACGGCTGGCCCTACAGCTATTGGGGCAAGAATATCGACCAGCGCGTCAAGCCGCAGCGGCCTGATTTGGTCGAAAAGGCGATCGCGCCGGATTATTCGCTTGGGTCGCACGTCGCCGCGCTCGGCCTTGTCTTCTATACGGCGGACGCTTTTCCCGCGCATTTTCGCGGCGGCGCTTTCATCGGCGAACACGGTTCGTGGAATCGCCGTCCGTTCACCGGCTACAAGGTCGTGTACGTGCCATTCCGCGATGGAAAACCGGACGGCAAGCCTGAGGATTTCCTGACCGGATTCATGCCGGCGGACCGGCCGGGCATCTCTTATGGGCGTCCGGTCGGCGTCGCGATCGATCCGACCGGTGCCCTCCTCGTCGCTGACGATGTCGGCAATGCGATCTGGCGTGTGGCCGCCGAGCCACGCTCTTAGAACGATACTCTCGTTCTCTAGTGGAGCATGATCTTTTCGGAAAACCGGCGGCCACTTTTCCGGATCATGCTCAGCCGGCCTGCCGAAAAAGCGTCTCGTCGCCTTCATCGTCCGCTTGGGGCGCCTCATCCTGTTGGAGGCCGGCGATCTTCGCCCAGGCGTCGCGCATGCCGACCGCCTCGCGCAATGCCTCGAGCAGCTCTTCGGCGGTGTAGTAGTGCTTCCAGCGGCCGCTTTCGCGCAGCTCGATGACATGGGCGCGGCGACGCTCCGCCAAGGCGTGCCATCTGCGCGCGATACTGTCGTACGGGCTGGTTTGCCGTTCCGACATGAGAAAAGACCAGAAGTGCCCGTCCTATCGGGATTCGCAATGGTCAAGGGGACGCGTGCACGCGACACACGTTCACTGCCGACACAATTTGCGGTGGCAACCGGAAAACCGCGGAAGTCACAAACTTACTGGACAGGACAAGCCCGAGGAATCGTTCCACCTCACCGTGCACTGAAACTCACTTGGAACTTGCGGCTACGCAACGAAAATGCGCAGGCAGACCGACTCGTCCTGTGCACTGCTCGATCCTGAGTAAACTGATTCTGTTGATAAGTCTGTGGAAAAATACGGACCAGTGAAGCATGAGTTGTTTGGAAAACCGGCTTCCACCCCGGATCAAGTTCGGGGCGGGCTTTTTCCGAATCATGCTCAGAGCGGCACCCGCAGAAGCTGCGCGATTTCGCCGACGATGCCCCGCCGGAACAGCAGCACACAGACCACGAAAATCGCCCCCTGGATGACCAGCACCCATTGGCCGAACGGCGCCAGATAGTTCTGCATGGCGATGACGATGAAGGCGCCGACCACCGGCCCGAATACCGTCCCGAGCCCGCCGAGCAGGGTCATCAAAAGCACGTCGCCCGACATGGTCCAATGCACGTCGGTCAGCGAGGCGAGCTGAAACACCAGCGAGTTCAGGCCGCCGGCTAGTCCCGACAAGGTCGCCGACAGCACGAAGGCGACGAGCTTATAGCGCTCGGTCTTGTAGCCGAGCGAGATGGTGCGCGGCTCGTTTTCGCGGATCGCCTTGAGCACCTCGCCGAACGGCGAATTGATGATTCGGTAGATCAGCAGAAAGCCGGCAAGGAACACGATGAGGACGAAGAAATACATCGTCATTTCGTGCGACAGGTCGAACAGTCCAAACAGCCTCCCGCGCGGCACGCCCTGGATACCGTCTTCGCCGCCGGTGAACTTCGCCTCGAGCGCAAAGAAATACATCATCTGCGACAGCGCCAGCGTGATCATGGCGAAATAGATGCCCTGACGGCGGATGGCGAGCCCGCCGGCAACGACGCCGAGCACAGCAGCCGTCGCCGTGCCGCCGACGAGGGCGAGCTCGGGCGGCCAGCCCCAGGTCTTGGCCGCATAGGCCGTGACGTAGCTCGCCCAGCCGAAGAACAAGGCGTGGCCGAACGAGGCCAAGCCGCCATAGCCGATCAGGAGATTGAAGGCGCAGGCGAACAAGGCGAAGCACAGTGCCTTCATCAGAAACACCGGATAGACCACGAACGGCCCGGCGACGAATACGACCACCATCACGATGAACGCGGCGCCAAGGCTCCAGTTGGCGTCGCGGGTTTTCGCGGCAACGATGGGCGGTTCGAGAGCGCGCTCCATCACGCTCTCCGTCCGAACAGGCCGGCCGGGCGAATGAGCAACACGATCGCCATGATGACAAAGATCACGGTGTTCGACGCTTCCGGGTAGAACACCTTGGTCAGCCCCTCGATGACGCCAAGCGCAAAGCCGGTCAGGATCGCGCCTAGGATCGAGCCCATGCCGCCGATCACCACCACCGCGAACACGACGATGATCAGATCGGTGCCCATCTGCGGCGAGACATTGTAGATCGGCGCCGCCATCACGCCGGCGAGCGCCGCCAAGGCGACGCCGAAGCCATAGGTCAGCGTCACCATCAGCGGCACGTTGAAGCCGAAGGCGCGCACCAGCACCGGATTTTCTGTTGCCGCGCGCAGGTGCGAGCCGAGCCGCGTGCGCTCGATGGCAAACCAGGTGGCGAGGCAAACCGCGAACGACAGGACGATGACCCAGGCGCGGTAGTTCGGGAGGAACATGAAACCAAGGTTGCGGCCGCCCTGGAGCGCGGCCGGCGCTTGATAAGGCTGTCCGGACGATCCGTAGGCGTTGCGGAACAAGCCTTCGATGACAAGGCCGAGGCCGAAGGTGAGAAGCAGCCCGTAAAGCGGATCGAGCTTGCGCAGATGCTGCAGAAAGACCTGCTCGATAATCAGGCCGGTAATGCCGACAAGAATGGGCGCCAGGATCAGCGCCCACCAATAGCTGAGCCCTCCCCCGAAGTGCACCGATGTGAATGTCGGCGGCCATGTCCCGGTGAAGTGTGGGATCAGAAGGTCGAAGCCGTTGAGCAGAAAATAGGCGGCGAACGCGCCCATCATGTACTGGGCGCCGTGGGTGAAATTGATGATGTTGAGCATGCCGAAAATGACGGCAAGCCCGAGGCTGAGCAGCGCGTAGAACGAGCCATTGATCAAGCCGAGCAGCAACTGCCCGAACAAGGCCTGCGAAGGAATGCCGAAAATTTCGAACATGCCCTCCCCCCACCCGGCCGCTTGCCGTTGCAAGCGGCCGTTCGCATTTGCAATCGCTTAACCGCTGACCAGCGGACAGGCGCCGTCTTTCAGCGGCCGGAACGCTTCGGCCGCCGGAATGGTGGCGCGCAGCTTGTAGTCATCGCCCGGATATTTGGATTCTTCCGGCTTCTTCACCTCGAACAGATAAGCGTCGTGAATCTTGCGGCCGTCGACTCGGATCGAGCCCTTGCCGAACAGCGGGTCGTCGGTCGGCATCTCTTTCATCTTGGCGACGACGGCGCGGCCGTCGCTGTCGCTTTTGAGCGCCTCGACCGCTTTGAGATAGTGAATGACCGAGGAGTAGACGCCCGCCGGCACCATGCTCGGGAATTTGCCCGGCCGCGATTGCTGCCAGCGCTTGGTGAAGGCGCGGTTGGCTTCGGTCATGTCCCAATACCAGGTTTCGGTCAGCACCAGGCCCTGCGCCGTCTTAAGCGAAAGCGCCTCGACGTCATTGATGAACACCAGCAAGCCTGCGAACTGCTGGCCGCGGCTGGTGATGCCGAATTCGGCGCCCTGCTTGATCGCGTTGACGGTATCGCCGCCGGCATTGGCGAGCCCGATGATCTTGGCTTTCGAGGTTTGCGCCTGCAGCAGGAACGAGGAGAAATCGCTGGTATGCAGCGGGTGACGCACGTCGCCGAGCACCTTGCCGCCATTGGCGAGCACGACCTTGGTGGTGTCGCGCTGGAGCGCCTGACCGAACGCATAGTCGGCGGTCAGGAAGAACCAGGTATCGCCGCCGGTCTTGACCACCGCCTTGCCGGTGCCGTTGGCGAGCATCCAGGTGTCGTAGGTCCACTGGATCGTGTTGGGCGAACATTTCGGCCCGGTCAGATCGGAGGTCGCCGGGCCGGAGCCGAGGAAAACTTTGTTCTTCTCGCGGGTGACGTCGCTGACCGCCAGCGCCACACTCGAGGTCGGCACGTCGACGATGACGTCGACATGATCGACGTCATACCATTGCCGCGCCAGATTGGCGCCGACGTCCGGCTTGTTCTGATGATCGCCGACGACCACCTCGACCTTCATGCCGTGCGCGGCGGGATTGAAATCCTCGACCGCCAGCTTGGCGGCGGCGACCGATCCCGGCCCGCCGATGTCGGAATAAAGGCCCGACATGTCGGTCAAGACGCCGATCTTGACGACGTCGTCATCCTGCGCGCGCGGGGCGGCGGCGGTGCCGATGAGGACGGCGAGCGCCAGCGCGAATGTACCAGCGTGCGTTCTGCCAGCCAGTCTCATGACAAACCTCCTTGTTTGCGGACCCTAGACCACGATCCGATCAAGTTGGATCGGATCATGGTCTAGATTTTGCGGTGGAGCATGATCTTTTCCGAAAACCGGCTTCCACTTTTCGGGATCATGCTCTAGCCCGCGCGTCCGGCGCTTTAAGCGTGCTTGGGTCTTGATATCAAACCCCCAGGTATTCGTGCAGCTTTTCGGTATTGGCCTTTAGTTGTGCGGCGGAGAACTGATCGACGATGCGGCCGTGTTCCATGACGTAGTAACGGTCGGCCACCGTGGCGGCAAAATGGAAATTCTGCTCGACCAATAGAATGGTAAAGCCCTGCGCCTTGAGCGTCGCGATGGTATGCCCGATCTGCTGAATGATGACCGGGGCGAGACCTTCGGTCGGTTCGTCGAGCAGCAACAGCCGCGCGCCGGTCCGCAGGATGCGGCCGATCGCCAGCATCTGCTGCTCGCCGCCTGAAAGCTTGGTGCCCTGGCTCGCCAGCCGTTCCCTCAAGTTCGGAAACAGCTCGAAAATCCGATCGAGCGACAGCCCGCCTGGACGCACCTGCCGCGGCAACAGCAGGTTCTCCTTGACGTCGAGAGTCGAGAAGATGCCGCGCTCTTCCGGACAAAACGCAATACCCGCGCGCGCGATGGCATTGGACGGGCGTCTGATCAGCTCCCGGCCCTCGAACCGCACCGAGCCGGTGCGGCTTTCGATGATGCCCATGACGGCCTTGAGCGTGGTGGTCTTGCCGACACCGTTGCGGCCGAGCAGCGTCACCACTTCACCCGGCTGCACGTCGAAGGTGACGCCATGCAGGATGTGCAACTCGCCATACCAGGCTTCGAGGTCGTTGACTGCAAGGAGCGCGCCGGTCTCAGGCATGGCCGGTCCCCAGATAGGCTTCGCGCACCGCGGGGTCGGCGGAGACTGTCCGGTAGTCGCCCTCGGCCAGCACCTGTCCGCGGGTCAGTACGGTAATGCGATCACAAAGATCGGCGACGACGCTGAGATTGTGCTCGACCATCAGCACGGTGCGCTTGGCGGCGACCGATTTGATCAGCGTGCTGATGCGGGCGATGTCCTCGCGCCCCATGCCGGCGGTCGGCTCGTCGAGCAGCAAAAGCTCGGGGTCGAGCGCCAAGGTGGTGGCGATTTCCAGCGCCCGCTTGCGGCCATACGGCAACTCCACCGCCAGCGCGCTGAGGTAAGGCGAAAGCCCGACGTCGGCGATGATCGCCTTAGCGCGGTCGTCGAGGACGCGGAGCGCGCTCTTGGAGCGCCAGAAATCGAACGAGGAGCCGCGGCGGCGCTGCAGCGCGATGCGCACATTCTCCAGCACCGTGAGATGGGGAAATACCGCCGAGATCTGGAACGAGCGCCCAAGCCCGAGTTGCGCAACGTCCGCCGGCTTGAGCGCGGTGATGTCGCGGCCATCGAACACGATGCGACCGCGCGTCGGCGCCAGAAATTTGGTGAGGAGATTAAAGCAGGTGGTCTTGCCGGCGCCGTTTGGTCCGATCAGCGCGTGGATGCTGCCGCGTGTGACGCGCAGGTTGACCGCGCGCACCGCGACAAAGCCGGCAAATTCCTTGGTCAGGTCCTCGGTTTCGAGGATCGGTTCTTCAGGCACGGCGTTCCCCCACGCATTCCATTGTCAACGGCTTCACGGCGCGGGTAAAGGGCACGCAAGCGCGCACCATGCGCAAGTTTTCATCGCTACTGGTCTCCTTCTCCCCCGCGTGCGGGGAGAAGGTCGGGATGAGGGGGCCTCTCGGCTAACCTCGCGGCCAGAATCTGCACCGCCGCTTCGCTCAGAATCGCGGAGAAGCCCCCTCACCCTCGGTCGCTTCGCTCCCTCCATCTCTCCCCGCGCGGCGGGGAGAGATGCGAACATGCGAACGCGTTCTCGCGGCGCATGTGCGCCCGAGTTTTGCCGGTACGACGCGCAAGAAGCCGAACGTGATCCCGTCATGAGGCGCCGATGGTGGATCCCAGCTGCCTCCAGATCACGTTCAGCCAAATAAATCAGGACGGCGAGACGCCGATAGACGCGTAGCCTTCCGTCCGCATCCTATCGGGATGCGGTCGCGACCCCAGCGGGGGCCGCTCGCCTGTCGGCGTCCCACCACGGCACTTGCGGCAGCGAACGAACGCCACCGCTCAGCTCCAGAAACGTTCTTCCTGGGACGCGGCTCAAAAGCGGGCGTTACCCGCCCCGCCTGTCCCAGTCCAGCGGCATGGCCGCAGACCGGTCATAGTGCCGGCCGGACGTTTTCCCGAAGCCGCCCGGGAGCCAAGGTGACGAGCCTAAAGCCCGCGGGAACCGCTCTCGCTCCGCCAACCGGCGTGACCGGCTGGCGTCCTGTAGACGAGCGAGGTGATGAAGCATGTAGCTATATCGGTGACCGAAATCAAGACGCCGTCACGTTCACAGTGACGTGATCGCTGGCGCCCTCGCCGCATGAAGGCGGTGCCTGTCACAGTTCCCTTGCACGGCGCCGGCATATTGACTGCGTCGGGGCGGCTCGGGCGGCTTTTCCGCACTGTAGCTGATGGGTTTTGGGCTGATGGGTTTTGGATCGGCGCCGACTGATCGGCAAGCCGGGGGCGTGTTGTTTTATGCACGCGTGCATAGTGTTCCGGCTCGCTACGGCGTTTGCGCTGCTCGTCCTGGTTCAAGGGTCCGCCAGCGCGGACAACGATGGCCAAGACCTGACGAACCAAGGCTTAACGAATCAAGACACGGCGGCCGCATTTTCCCTCCCCACCTTCCTGCGCCAGATCACCGATACCGGCGGCCTGCGTTCCAGGCTCGAACAAGACGGCGTCCGCTTCACCTTCAGCTATTACGGCGACGCCTTCGCCAACCCGGCTGGCGGCGTCAAGCAAGGGCCCGGCTATGACGGACGCTTCGGCACCATTATCGACGCCGATCTCCAAAAGCTCATCGGATGGTCGGGCGCGACCTTCCACACCAGCATTCATCAGATTTTCGGCACCCAATTCAGCGCCGTCAATCTCGACAACCTGATGCTGGTCAGCGGCATCGAGGCGCCGACCTCGACGCGGTTGTTCAATCTGTGGATCGAGCAACAATTTGCCAATCAGCTCAACCTGCGCGTCGGTCAATTCACCGCGGCGCAGGAGTTCATGGTCAGCGACAATGCCAATCTGTTCGTCAACGCCACGTTCGGCTGGCCGCTCCTTGCCTCCGCCGATCTGCCGAGCGGCGGGCCGAATTATCCGGAAGCGACGCCGGGCGCGCGGCTGCAAATCGCTGTCACCGATCACCTCACCTTCCGCGCTGCCATCTTTGACGGCAATCCCGCCGGGCCCGGCATCGGCAATCCGGTATTTCGCGACCCGTACGGGCTGGCGTTTCGCGTCAGCGATCCGCCATTCTTCATCGCCGAGTTCGAGTACGAGCACGGCCAGGCCGGTCCCGGGGCGGCTGCCGTGGACCGCAACCAGGAGGGCGACTTCGCGGCAGTAGCGACGGCGCGTCGCGACGCCGGGGTCGACGCTGCCCGGCGCCATCAATCTCGGGGCTTGGATCAATACCGGCGCATTTCCCGATCAGCGCTTCAACGCGCAAGGCGCGTTGGCGGTCGCGGCCGGCACGCCGCCCCAGCATCAAGGCGATGACGCGGTCTATGGCGTCGTCGATCAGATGCTGTGGCGCGTCCCAGGGCCAGGCGATCGGGCGCTCAATGTTTTCATGCGCGGCATGGCGGCGCCAGGAGACCGCAATCTGATCGACGTTTACGCCGACGGCGGTTTCACCTTCAAAGGCCCGCTGGAACGGCGCGGTAACGACCTCGCGGGCATTGGTTTTGCGGTCGGCCGGGTCTCCCCCGCGGCGGCGGCCTTCGACAGCGATCTCGCGACCGCCTTAGGCCGGCCCTACCCGGTGCGGGATTACGAAGCGGTCATCGAACTGACCTACCAGTGGAAGCTCGCCGAGAAATGGTTCGTGCAGCCGGATCTCCAGTACATTTTCCATCCCGGCGGCAACATTCCGAACCCGGCCAATCCGACCTCGGTCATTCCCAACGCCTTGGTGCTGGGGACCCGCATGGTCATGCGGTTTTAAGCGCCGCGCCCGGGAACACGATTCTCGGTGACTCAACGCGGCGTCGAGGTGAGGCCTCACAACCCTCGCAATCCCAATTGTCACTAGAACTGCCGATTGAGCGTGAGCACGACGGATTGGTTGGTGACCCGCTCCTGGGCGTTCAGGAATGCAGTGCCGCTGCTCGTGAGCGCTCCGTTCTGGTTCGAAAAGCTGAAAAAATCTTGGATGTTGAAGCTCGCCGATCGCGCATAGGTGTAGCCAACATCCAAGAACCAGTGCGGTGCGAAAGCGTAGGTCGCGCCAACTTGCGCCGCACCGCCCCACACCCAATTGTCGTTCGAAGCGTTCATCGGCGCGCCTGTGACACTGAGCGTCTGCCCGCCGATCACGGCAAAGCCCACCCCATTGATGAACTTTGTCTGGACGTCGAACAAAGCTGGGCCGCCGCCGGCATAAATCGTCACCTTACCGAACGCGCGGCCAATAGTGGGGATGAACGCGAGCTGGTGCTTGAGATTGATCTCCGCCGGGCTGATCGTCACGAAGCCGGGGAAGTTTATGGTCGCTCCGCCAATAGTCGTGAAGGACCCCGCTTGCGGGACGCTCACATTCTCCTTCGAGTCGATGTTTGCGTATTTGTAAGTGAATTTGAGCCCGGCCTGCCACGGGCCATCGGCGAACGGAACGAGATAGCCGAGCTGAATATCGGGCGCGAGGCCGAATCCGTTCCGGTTGAAATCGAAAAAGGGACCGCCGGCCTGCCCCTGGGCGACCAAGAATGGGCCGACAAGGACATTGGTGACGCCGGATACTCCCTGAAGTGACTGATCGAAATGGGTCCAGTTGACACTGCCGCCTGCACCGACATAGAGCCCGGACCAGCTCCAAATGGTCGGTGCCGGGTCGGGCGGTGCTTTCACGGCCATGTCGGCTGCCAAAACGGACGTGCTGGTCAGCGCGGCGATGGCGGCAACCGCAATCGCGGGTTTCCGCATGTTTGCCCTCTGCAAATCGCTAATCATCATAGATTGGGCGAACGGTCGCTCGTTGTTGCCGGCGAACAACAGTGAATAAGAATCCGCCAGCCGGAAGCAATCGGACGTAGTCACTCGCCAGGCACGCGCGGACACCGCGCTTTCGCGCCTTTGCCGGCCCTACAAACTAATTCAGCTCCTCAGTGCCGCGCCTCACGGTGCGGGATTGCGCCTTCGCCCACCCTACAAACTTGCGAGAGATTTCGCCGTATAGCCATATTATTGATTATGGCTTTCGATATGAAAACGACTTTCAATATTGACGATACGCTTATGGCCGACCTCAAGCGCGAAGCTGCGCGCCAGGGTCGACCGATGTCAGAAATCGTGGAGATAGCGCTGCGGCTGATGCTGGGCTCACGGCCTAAGCCGCTGCCGACATTCAACAGCGGCGGCCATCTTGTCGACATTGCCGACCGCAATGCTCTGTATGACGCGATGGAAGGTCGGTAGTGGTGGCGTGAGATCACGCGTGGGCTCGGCGCTTCGCGCCTTTGCCCACCCTACTGCTCAGTGCTTGACCGTATTGGCGACCTTGTAGCTCGCCTCGGTCTTGGCCTTGATGTCATCGAGCGTCACGTCGGGGGCGAGCTCGATCAAGGTCATGCCGCCGCCTTTGCGGTCGATGGCGAAGACGCCGAGATCGGTGATCACCATGTCGACGACGCCGGCGCCGGTGAGCGGCAGGGTGCATTTGTGCAGGAGCTTGGCCTCGTTCTTGGCCGAATGCTCCATGACGACGACGACCTTCTTGACGCCGCCGACCAGGTCCATGGCGCCGCCCATGCCCTTGACCATCTTGCCCGGGATCATCCAGTTGGCGAGGTCGCCGTTCTCGGCCACCTGCATGGCGCCGAGGATGGCAAGGTCGATATGGCCGCCGCGGATCATGGCGAATGAGTTGGCGGAGCTGAAATAGCTCGTGGTCGGCAGCTCGGTGACGGTCTGCTTGCCGGCATTGATCAGGTCGGCGTCCTCCTCGCCTTCAAAGGGAAACGGCCCGGTGCCGAGCATGCCGTTCTCGGACTGCAGCTGCACACTCATCCCGTCCGGAATGAAGTTCGACACCAGCGTCGGGATGCCGATGCCGAGATTGACGTAGAAGCCGTCCTCAAGCTCCTTGGCGGCGCGCGCCGCCATTTGGTCGCGGGTCCAAGGCATCAGACTTCCTCTCCTGTTCCGGCCGGCGCGTCGGCCGGCGTGCGTTTGCGGACGGTGCGTTGCTCGATGTATTTGGCGGCGTTCGGCACGTGGATGATGCGCTGCACGTAGATGCCGGGCGTGATGATGTGATCCGGCTCGATCTCGCCCGTCCTCACCAGATGCTCGACCTCGGCGACGGTGACTGTGCCCGCGGTGGCCATGACCGGATTGAAGTTGCGCGCGGTCTTGCGGTAGACGAGGTTGCCTTCGGTATCGCCGAGATAGGCATGGACGATCGACAGATCGGAAACCAGGCCGTGCTCCATCACGTAACGCGCGCCGTCGAATTCGCGCACATCCTTGCCGTCGGCGATCAGCGTCCCGACGCCGGTCCGGGTAAAAAACGCTGGCACCCCGGCGCCGCCGGCGCGGATCCGCTCGGCCAGCGTGCCCTGCGGATTGAATTCGATCTCCAGCTCGTTGGCGAGATATTGCTGGGCGAAGGTTTTGTTTTCGCCGACATACGAGGCGATCATCTTCTTGATCTGCCGGGTATCAAGGAGCACGCCGAGCCCCTTGCCGTCGATACCGCAATTGTTGGAGACGACGGTCAGGTTTTTGACGCCGGAATCGCGGATCGCCAGGATCAATGTCTCGGGGATGCCGCACAGGCCGAAGCCGCCGGCCATGATCATCATGCCGTCCTTGAGGAGCCCGGCCAACGCGGCGCGCGGGTCGGCATAGACCTTATTCATGACCGCTCCATTGCTTCCGGGAAAATCCTAAATCACGCAGATCCGCTTACGGATAACTTGACCGGCGCAAAGGTCAACCGGCCGGCGTCGTATAGGTGGAGATGATCGGCAGCGGCAGCGTCGGGTGGGGATAGTGATTCCATAGGACGAAAACCACGGCAAAGAGAACGCCGGCAATGACGGCGCCGGCGAAGCGGTTGCGAAACGCAATCAGGCTGCCCAGCAAAGCGGCAACAAACGCGAACACGCCCATCAGGAACACGAACATCCAATTCACAGTCGACAAGTCGATCGGCATTTTTCTCGCTCCTGGTTCTATGCGTTCGGCAATGCGTGCTTAAACGACGTCGGCCGATAGTGTAGCCGAGGTTGTAACACGGCGCGACGGCTGGCGTCGCTTGACGCACGACGTTATACCGGCCCCGGCCGCACCCGACCGGGCGTGGAGCGGGCCAAGGGAAGCGAAGGGACGCGAAGGGAAGCGACGCACACCACATGACCAAGCTTTCGGAACGCCTGCAGACGCCAATCTCGACCGCCGAGCTGGAACGCCGCTGGGCCGCGGTGCGCCGTGCCATGGAACGCGAAAAGATCGATGTTCTGTTGATGCAGAACAACAACGATCACATGGGCGGCTACGTCAAATATTTCACCGATCTGCCGGCGACCAACGGCTATCCGCTGACGGTCGTGTTCCCCCGTGACGATCTGATGACGCTGGTCAGCATGGGCCCGTTCGGCGGCGAGACCCACCCGGCGGCGAACGGCGACGGCCTGAGCCGCGGCGTCAAGCAATGGCTGACCACGCCGAGCTTCGCGTCGTGCTATTACACTGCGAGTTACGATCCGGAGTTGGCGGCCAAGGCTCTGGCGCCGTATGCCGGCGGCACCATCGGCCTGGTCGGCACTTACTCCATGTCGTTTGCGTTGGTCGATTATCTGCAGAAGGGCCGGTTCTCGAATTCCCGGTTCGTCGACGCCGCCGACCTGGTCGATCGCATCAAGGTCATCAAGAGCGCCGAGGAACGCGAGCTCATCCGCCGCGCCGCCGCCATGCAGGACGGCGCCATGCGCGCCGCTTTTGCCGCGATCGAGCCGGGCATGCGCGACCGCGACGTCGCCGCCATCGCGCAATGTTACAGTCAGCGCCATGGCAGCGAGAACGGCATCTACCTGTGCGCCTCGATGCCGGCCGATACGCCTTCGGCGTTCAGCCAGCGCCACTACCAGAACCGCGTCATCGAACAAGGGGACGTAGTCGCGCTTCTGGTCGAGGATTCCGGCCCCGGCGGCATGTATACCGAGCTTGGCCGCACCTGCGTCGTCGGCAAGGCATCAGCCGAACTGAAGGACGAGTTCGCCTTCGCACTGGAGGCACGAAAGTTCAATCTCGGGCTGCTCAAGCCCGGCACGCCGAGCGCGGACATTTTCGCCGCCTACAACGACTTCATGCGCAAGAACGGCCGGCCCGAGGAAAAGCGCCTGCACTGCCACGGCCAGGGCTACGATCTGGTGGAACGGCCGCTCATTCGCAGCGACGAGCCGATGGCGATCGCCAAGGACATGAACATCGTCGTGCACCCGACCTACATCCGCGGTCATGTGCTGTCCTGGGTGTGCGACAATTACCTGATCGAGGCCGACGGACCGGGCGAGCGGCTGCATCGCTTCCCGGAAGTGATCACCGAGTTGGGGTGACGACAAAGACGCCCGATCCCCGCGCTGCCGAACCGCCGTGTTTTTGCTCCGCCGAGCAACCGCAGCTTTGCTTCATCGCACTGTCATCGCCGCTCCCTAACCTCCTCGCCTCACACAGCCCGGCAGGAGATGATCATGCGGCACACCAAGCCCTTTATGCGTGCAGCCTCAGGTGCCGTTATGCGTTCGGCACTGGTTGTCGCCTTCGGCGCGACGGCATTTTTGGTTCCCCACGCCAGCGCGATCGCCGGCGACGATGTCCTGCAGGCACTCAAGCCCCTCACCGACGCGATGCTGGCAAAGCCGGCGCCGGAAGACTGGCTGATGCGACGCGGCGATTATCGCGCCTCCGGCTTTAGCGCACTCGATCAGGTTACAGCCGTAAACGTCGGCCGCCTGAAGCTCGCCTGGGCCTGGAACATGGAGCCGGGATATCAGGAAGAGGCGCCGCTCGCCCATGACGGCGTCCTCTTTCTGGCCAATCCAAAGAATGTGGTCCAGGCGCTCGATGGCCGCAGCGGCGACCTATTGTGGGAGTACCGGCGTGAGCTGCCGAAGCTCGAGGGGGGCTATCACAACGATCTCTTGAATCGGGCACGCGGCACCATCGCGCTTTATGCCGACAAGGTGGTGCTGGCGACGGCGGACGCGCACATCCTGGCGCTCGACGCTCGCACCGGCAAGGTCGTTTGGGACACCGCGGTCGCCGATTATCACCAAGGCTATACCTTCACCGGCGGCCCCCTCGTCGCTGGCGGCAAGGTCGTCGCCGGCATTTCCGGCTGCACCAACCCCGGCACCAGCGGGTGCTTCATCGTCGCCGTCGATGCCAACTCTGGAAAGGAACTGTGGCGGACCAAAACAATCGCCCAGCCCGGCTCGCCGGGCGATGACAGCTGGCATGGATTGCCGGCCGAGCAACGCAACGGCGGCTCGGTCTGGACCTCCGGAAGCTACGATCCAGCGCTGAACCTCTTGTACTTCGGCACCGGCGGCCCGATCCCGCACAGCGAAATCGTCCGCGGCACCGGCGACGGCGCCGTACTCTACACCGATTCAACGCTGGCGCTCGATGCCGACACCGGCAAGATCGTCTGGTACCACCAGTTCCTGCCGCGCGATAACTGGAATTTCGATCACGTCTTCGAGCAGGTGCTGGTCGATATCGACGTCGACAATCGTCCGCGGCAGGCGTTGCTGGCGATTGGCAAGCCCGGCATCATCTGGGCTCTCGACCGCCGCACCGGTGAGTTTCTCTGGGAGCGCGAAACGACGTACCAGACGGTCTATAAGCACATCGATCCGCGGACCGGGAAAGTCACGATCAACGAAGACCTGATTCCGACTAAGCTCGACGAGACCAAATTTGTTTGCCCGTCGAACTATGGCGGTAAATTGTGGATGGCGACGGCCTACAATCCGGCGTCAAAGACTTTGTTCGTGCCGCTGAATAATCTGTGCATGGACTATAAGACGGTCGCGCAAGAGCCCACTCCCGGCGAGGACTATGGCCGCGGCCGCATGGTGTTCCGCCGCGCCCCGGACGACAGCGGCAATATAGGCCGCGTCGACGCCGTCAACCTGAAGAACCGGGAGACGCAATGGACGCAACAGCGGCGTCCGTATTTATCGAGCTCGCTGTTGGCAACTGCAGGAGGACTGGTTTTCGGCGGCGACACCAATCGCCGGATTGTCGCATTTGATGCGGCCTCCGGAAAGACGCTTTGGGAATTGCCGCTCAACAGTCAGCCGGGCGGATTTCCCATGACTTACATGGCCGCCGGCAAGCAATACGTGGCGATTCCGACCGGCTTGAGCCTGATCGGCAACCGCGTGGTCCGCCAGTTGACGCCGGAAATCCCGGTTCCGAGTCGCGGCTCGACGCTGATGGTATTCGCCTTGCCTGAGTGAGCCGGATGCCCGCTGGCGTTTTATCCTTTTCCCGCACAAAGCGGATAAAACGCGCACGAAGCGGATAGGCTCCGCGGCGCCGCTTTTGGACAATGCTCCCTTCCCTCCCCGCGAACGGGGAGGGTTGAGTGGGGATGAAAGCGAGGCAGCGCCATGCGCGGGCTCGACGGCAAGACGGCCATCGTCGCGGGCGGCTCGACTCTCATCGGACAAGCCGTCGCGCAAACGCTCGCGCAATATGGCTGTGCCGTCGTCATTGCCGACATCAATGTGCCGGACGGCGAGGCGGCGGCCAAAAAACTCGGCGGCAAGGCGCGCTTCATCCGTTGCGACATCACCAGCGACGCCGACGTCGCGGCGCTGGTGAAAGCCGTGGTCGAGGCGACCGGCCGGCTCGATTTTCTGGTCAACGTCGCCTGCACCTATCTCGACAACGGCGCCGACACGACACGTGCCGACTGGCTCACAGCCTTCAACGTCAACGTCTTAGGCTCGGTGATGCTGATGCAGGCGGCGCGGCCGCATCTGAAAAAGAACAAAGGCGCGATCGTCAATTTCGGCTCGATCTCTGCGCGGGTGGCGCAAACCGGCCGCTGGGTCTATCCGGTTTGCAAGGCCGCGATCCTGCAATTGACCCGCAACCAGGCCATGGACCTCGCCCCCGACGGCATCCGCGTCAACGCGGTCTCGCCGGGATGGACCTGGAGCAACATCATGGTCGAGTTGACCAAGGACAACCGCGCCAAGACCGACAATGTGGCCAAACCCTTCCACCTCCTCGGCCGCACCGGCAATCCGGGCGAAGTCGCCGAAGCGGTGGCGTTTCTGTTGTCCGACAATGCGAGCTTCATCACCGGGACCGACATTCGCGTCGACGGCGGCTACACCGCCATGGGTCCGGAACGCGCCGATCCGGCAATTCCGTTGCTGATGGAATAACGAGCAAACAACGCTTTCGCGTGGGGAACCAACATGCGCAACATTACCATCGTCGGCGCCGGCCAGTCCGGCCTGCAACTGGGCCTCGGTCTCCTCAAGAACGGCTACCGGGTCCGGCTCATCACCAACCGCACGGCGCAAGACATCGCCACCGGCAAGGTGATGTCGAGCCAGTTCATGTTCAACGACGCGCTGCAGTCTGAACGCGACCTCGGTCTCAACGACTGGGAGAAGCAGTGTCCGTACACCGACGGCCTCGGCGTCAGCATCGCCGGGCCTGACGGCAAAAAGGTTATCGATTGGGTGTACGTGCTCGACAAGCCCGGACAGGCAGTCGATCAGCGCGTCAAATATCCCGGCTGGATGAAGATGTTTGCGGACAGCGGCGGCGAGCTGGTCATCCATGACGCCGGCGTGGCCGATCTGGAAAACTACGCGCGCAGCAGCGATCTCGTGATCCTCGCCGGCGGCAAGGGTGACATCGTCAAACTGTTCGAGCGCGACGCCGAGCGCTCGCCGTTTGACCAGCCGCAGCGCGCGCTGGCCCTGACTTACGTCACCGGCCTCGCCCCTTATAAGCCGACCCGCGTCGCCTTCAACATCGCGCCGACGGTCGGCGAATATTTCGTGTTCCCGGCGCTGACCACGACCGGGCCGTGCGAGATCATGGTGTTTGAAGGCATCCCCGGCGGACCGATGGATTGCTGGAACGACGTCAAGACGGCGGACCAGCACCTCGAACGCAGCCTCGACGTCCTGAAGAAATTCTATCCCTGGGAGGCCGAACGCTCGAAGAACGCCAAGCTCACCGACCCCAACGGCATTCTCGCCGGCCGCTTTCCGCCGACGGTGCGCAAGCCGATCGCGAAGCTGCCGTCTGGCGCGCTGGTGCTCGGCCTCGCCGACGCCGTCGTGCTCAACGATCCGATCACCGGGCAAGGCTCGAACAACGCCGCCAAGGCGGCCCGCCTTTATCTGAAGCGGATTGTCGGCAACGGCTCAAAGCCGTTCGACGGCGCCTGGATGCAGCAGACTTTCGATGAATACTGGGCCTACGCGCAATTCGTCACCGGCTGGACCAACGCGTTCCTGCAGCCGCCGCCGCCGCATGTCATCAACCTTTTGGGCGCGGCGCAAAGCAAGCCGAAAGTCGGCAAGGCGTTCGTCAACGGCTTCGACGATCCGCGCACGTTCTTCCCGTGGCTCGCCGACCCGGCCGAAGCCGAGAAGTTCATCGCGGCGGCGTAGGCACTCCGCAATACGGCATCAGGCCGTGTGCTCATAACCTCAGGATGTCCGCTTAGCCCAGCAAGCTGAATCCGGACCGGAAATCGGTGACGTCCGCCAAGGGCCCATGAGGAGACATAGCGGCAACCATTAAGGCGCGTCATGCCACGCGGAGCGCCGCAAAATCGAAAATTAATTCTGCCGCATCAAGGATTGGCGCCGCATTGCCACGCGCTACGCCAAACAAGCCCAAAACTTCCTAGCCGCCGCAGCCCTCGTCAGCGCACTCTGCGGAATAAAGTTGCGGGTCACCCTATTCGGAGCCAAGAGACTCCGTTCGCCCCTCAATATCTAAGGCCAGACGCTTCTGCATCGCGGCTACGCGGTAGCCCCAGCAAACTTGACGCTCCAAACAGATTCCGTACCAACCAAGTTAGCTCCATACGCGATCCGCATATAGCCGTTTTCGCACCAGCTCGGCCCCCATGAATTTCGTAGTATCCACGAGTTCGTCGCATTGTCCCAACCCACGAGAATTACGTCGTGGTCTATAGTCTTCGATCCCGAGCCCGTAAAAACACTCCCGGCGGGATGGTTCATGAACGCGTCATCTGCTGCGATGCCGCAGCCGACGGCCCCATATTGCATGATGGCGGCCTTAATATCATTTGGCGGTGTCACGCCAGACCCACCCCTTGAGTCCGCAAATCCCCAGTCGTCCAATTTGTATAATGGCATGCTTGGCTTATAGTGACACGCGGCAACAGAGGCGGTGTATTGCCCATAATCTTTGGTCAGCGGCAGCCCATGACTTTTGGCCCAATCGAGAACGGTGGTATTGTCGTCGCCTTTGCATCCGCCGTTCCGATAGCATGACAAAGTATATTCTTCTGACAGAATGAAAGCGCTCGGACCACCGCCGATCCCTGCTTTGTTAAATGCAATTTCGATGATCCCTGTGCCGCTGAAGTCCCAACAGGATCCGCAAGCGGCTTGATCCTTTACGGGACCAACAAGATTCTGCGTTCGAGAGTCCCACTGCGGCGGCTGAGGAACCGCTTGCAATTGCTTGAGGTGCGCTTGGTGTGTTCGGTAAGAAAGCGATATAAGATGGTCCTTATCCGGACGACGTACGTATCCCTTGTAATAGCTGGCCATAATTTCCCTCTCCCATATTGGGACTCGTCCTTGCAAATCCGTCCAGTTCGCTTGATCAGCGATTAGCCTGGTGCCCCATCGGCGTGGCTTTAGCCAGCTATTCGCCGAGGCAGCGGCGCTTCACGCAACCGGACGCGACAAGAATGAGCGATCCCCGTCCAAATATTTTGCGTGTGTTTTTAACATATACGCGCTAGGGTGGCGTGTCAATCTATTGTTGGGACGGGCCTCCGTTTGGCTCCGACGGATCGCTAGGCATACCTGCTACGTGGTGCGCCTTCGGCATCAAAGTCGCTTATGCAACTGCGGGGACAAACGGAGGGTCGTGAGTGTTGATCCGCGGTGAAAGGCTATGACGACCCTTAGGCTCGATCTTCACTCCTCAGGTCAGACTGTAATAGTCGCACCCGGAGATCGCGTGGAACTCCGGCTAGAGGAAAATCCTACGACCGGTTTTCGCTGGTACATCGAGAATGACAAAGACGGCGTATTAATTTTAGAGCACGATGCCTTTACTCATCTGCGTAATGGAGTGAGCGGTTCCGGCGGCACGCGTGACTTGGTGTTCAAGGTCGCCAAGCAAGGGCAGACTACGCTTCGCGCTTCCTATCGGCGGTCTTGGGAAACGCAGAAGCCGCCACACGGGACCTTCGAGCTGACTGTGACGGCCAAGTGAACTTACCCAGTGTCCCGAGCCTGCAGTTCGCTGACCTGCCATTGAACTTTCATCCGCCGGCGAGCGCTCAACGCTTGCGTGTCAAGCCAGTCAATCGCGTCGCGGGAAACGAAAATGACAGCCGAAAAGCTAGGCATTCATTGAAGGCTTCAAGATCTTTGCCGCTCATAAGCGACGAACAGCCGCAAACGCTCCTCGACGCGCAGCTTTGCCGCCGTCGAGTCCAGGGAGAAGGTTCATGAGGGCGCACATCGTTGGCGGAGGATTTGGCGGACTGGCGGCGGCCGCGCTGCTCATCCGGAACGCGGGGATGTCCGGCGAGGACATCACGATCTACGAGGCGGACGAGCGGCTAGGCGGCGGGTTCTTTCTCGGCGGTAACGCGGAGAGTGGCTACAACCTGCCGGGCTCCGTGTTCGACAAGGAATTTCGGTGCACCTTCGAGCTGCTCAACTCGATCCCCTCCGCAAGCAATCCATCTATGTCCGTCACGGACGAATTCTTCGCCTTCAATACGGGCGAGCCGTACCAAGACCGCGCGCACATCTTCGATCGCGACGGCCGCATCGTGCATGGCCCGCGTTTCGGTCTTAGTCTGGGCGACGGCCTCAGCCTCGCGCGGGTTCTGCTGACGCCCGAAGCGATGCTGGACGGGCGGCGCATCGACGAGTTCTTTTCTCGGCGATTTTTCTCGACCGAATTCTGGTTCATCTGGTCGACGATCATGGGGTCGCTGCCCGCGCACAGCGCGATCGAGTTTCGGCGCTATATGAACCGCTTCCTATACTTGTTCGGGCACCTGTCGGACATGACCGGCGTGATGCGAACGCCCATCAATCAACACCAGGCGTTCATCGAACCGCTGGTCGCGTGGCTGCGCCCGCGCAGCGTGAACTTCCTCACCGGCGCCTTCGTGCAGGCCATCGATTTCGCGCCGTCGCCCAGCGGCATGACCGTCGACCGGCTCGACTATGCACGGGGCGGTAGCGTGACCTCGGTCGCGGTCGCACCGGAGGACCTCGTGCTCGTGACCACCGGATCGCAAGCGGCCGACCTTTCGGCGGGATCGATGAGCGAGGCGCCGCGCCCGCGGCCGAGCGGACAGTCGTGGGCGCTGTGGACGCGCCTCGCCGAGGGGCGCCCGGAATTCGGCAAACCCGACGCATTCTTCGGGGAGGCCCGGATCCCCTTGTCGCGCTGGGTGACGTTCACGGTCACCGACACAGGGAGCGAATTCATCAACCAAATGTCCGCGCTGACCGGCAGCCAGCCGGGACGTGGAGGGCTCGTGACTCTCAAGGACTCGGGCTGGGTGCTGTCGTTGTCGCTCTTCCACCAGCCGGAAATCATCGGCCAGCCGCGCGGCACGAGCGTCTGGTGGGGCTACGGTCTGTATCCCGATCGCACCGGCGATTTCATACGCAAACGCATGGATCAATGCACCGGCGCGGAAATCCTGGAAGAGACGCTGCGGCAGCTGCGGTTCGACCGGCAATTGGACGCGATCATGGCGTCATCGATTTGCGTGCCTTGCGACTTGCCCTACGTCAACAATATCTGGCTCCCGCGCAGCCGCGGCGACAGGCCTCCCCCGGTTCCAGAAGGCTCGACCAATCTCGGACTCATAGGCCAGTACGTCGAGGTTCCGAGCGAAATAGCCTTCACCATCGAATGCTCCGTCCGCACGGCGTGGGAAGTGATCTACGTCCTGCTCAAGCGCGGCCCCGCGCCGCCGCCCGTTTATCAGGGTCAATACGATCCGAAGGCGCTGTTTGATGCGCTGAAAGTGTTTGTCTACTAGTGCGGTGGATTTGAAGTTCCTAAGATCATGCGGCAAGCTCGAGTAGGAACTTCAAATCCAAAAAACCGCACTAGCACTATAGATTTTCTAGTGTCTCTTTGATTCCAAAGTTCGCATGCACGCGAGCCGGAAATGCCTGCGAACTTCGGAATCGGGACACTAGTGATCCGCGCCAACGAGCGACGCCCTAGTCGTTGAGTTCTGGGTCCCGGCTTCATGCGCGCCGTCGCGGACGGCAGTTCGCCGAAGCGCGAGCGATAATGCTTGGCGAAGCGGCCGAGATGCGAGAAGCCATTGTCAAGCGCGACCTTGGTGACGCCGGCGACGCCGCCGACCTCGCCGCTCTGCAAGGCTTGCCGCGCTTTGTCCAACCTCAACGATTTCAGATATGTCATCGGCGACACGCGGCGAAAATCGCGAAAGCCGGCAAACAAGGTTCGCGTGCTGACGCCGGCAACGCCCGCGAGCTTTTCAATGGTGAGCGGCTCCGCGTGATGGCGCCGGATATAATCTTCGACCCGCCGCACGAAATGCGGCGCAGCGGCGGTCTCGGGCCGGGCCAGCGCTTCGCTGATGTTGCTCTGCTGCCCGTAGAGCAGCGCATTGAGCAGCGTCGAGGCAAAATGCTCGGCAACATGCGCATTGGCCAGCGGATGCGCGCAGCCGTCGAGCCGCGCCAACGTCAATTCCTCGGCAAACAGCTTCACCAGCCGCAAGAAATATTGCCCGGCCGGGGTGTCGAGTCGCAGCTCCGGCTCGAATTCCAGCGGCTCGTCGAGCGCATGGCCGAGATGCGCGGCACAATGCTGCTCGACCATGGCGCGCTCGAAGCGCACGCAGACTTGAGCGTTGCCGGCATACCAGCGCATGTGCAGCGGCAAGGTCGACGACACGAGCGAAGCGGCCTGCGGCGTCGAGTTCGAACCGCCGGTTGCCGCAGGCGATCGAGGCGTGACCGGCAACCGGAATCTGGACCAGGAAAAAATCATCGAGCCGGTTGGGATCGATTTCGACCTCGGCGCCGTATTCGAGACGATTGACCGACGCGTTGCCTTGGCGCAGGTGATGCATCCGCGCCTGCAAGTTGACGCCGGTGCCATGCAGACGCAGCAGATGCGGCTTGAAAATACGCGCCACGCCCGCGCGCACGGCGTCGAAATCGCGCGACGAGAAGACTAAAGACTCGTCGGGAAATGCCGCATCTGCCAACAGCGGACGACTGACATCCATCGGCATGTTTCCAAACACCGCGCGGCGCAGCGCGCTAGATCTTTCGTTGGAGCATGATCTTTCCGGAAAACCGGCTTCCACTTTTCCGGATCATGCTCTAAGGCCACGCGGCACAACAACCAGGCACAACCGGCCGTGCTGAAAGTGTGACCAAAGCCGGCGCAAACCGCAAGAGCGGGAGCCGCTATTTGTTCAGCGTGCGGGTGACGTAATCGCGGACGTAACCCAGCGCCTCGATCCAGATATCGGTGACGGTCTGATCGGTCATGGCGCCGCTTCGCTCGACGCGATCGGCCGCCTCCTGGCGAAGCTGTTTCTTGGTCTGCGCGAAAGCCGCCGGCGACAGGTTGGCGAGGCTTTGCGCTGCGGCAACGGCGCGCCGCGGCAGCGCGTCCGGCTCCACCGCCTCGTCGATCCAGGCGTGCGCCAGCGCCGCATCGACGTCATAGGTGGCGCCGCCGAAGGTGAATTCAGGCAGATGGCGCGCCGGCACCGCAAAGCGAATGATCTCGAAGGCCAGCGCCGGAAACGGCACGCCGACCAGAAGCTCGGTCACGCCGATGCGTCCGCCGCTCCGCGCCATGATCCGCCGGTCGGCGCAGCAGGCGAGCACGCAGCCGCCGGCGATGGCGTGCCCGTTGATCGCCGCCACCACCGGCCGCGGATGGAAGAACACGGCGTCATAGAGGCGGTGCAGGGTCGGCAGGAACTTGCGCAGATAATCGGCGCCGCCGGCGGTCACCTGCAGCAAATCCACGCCGGCGGAAAATATACGGCCCTGCCCGGTCAGCACCACGGCGCGCGCATCCGACGCGCGAAGCTCCTCGAAGCACTTCGCCAAGGCTTCGCACAGCGTAATGTCGAGCGCATTCGCCTTGCCATGCTTCATGGTGACGATGGCGATTCCATCTTCGGTTTTCACGTCGATCATTGGTTCAATTCCCCAGCATTTCCCAGGCGCAGCATGGCACCACTGACGACGTCATTCCGGATTGCCGCAAAGCGGCAAGTCCGGAATCCATATTCTCGGACAGTGGTTACGGGTTCCGGGCTCCTCGCTTTGCTCGGCCCCGGAATGACGGCGTAACGGAGCACCGCACTGCGTTCACGTTGCACCGCGTCCGGGAAACGCCGGCTGTGACAGCCGACGATAGCGCAGCGGCGCGACATGGTTAAGAGCGGCGGATTTTGGTCGGCGCTTTGCGCCAAAAAATCCGCAATTGCGTCACCTTGGGGTCATTCCGGTCTGTACCGATGACTTCGGGATGCTTGCAGCATGATCGCCAAAACGCCTGCCTTGGAACTCGATCCGAGGGCAGTAACCGATTTTAGGAAAAGATCATGCTCCAGCGCAGAAACTGGACCATGATCCAGGCCGATCGGATCATGCTCTAGCGACGGAGGGACGCAATGCGCAGGTTCCGCGTCTTTGTAGGGAGCGCTGCCGTCTGCGGTTGTTTGTTTGCTTCTGGTCTGTTCAGCGGCGGCGCCGTGGCGCAGAGCGCCGAGCCCGTCGGCGGGCCGTTGCAACTTCTGAAACTCATGCATCCGGGCAAATCGGAAGCGAGACCTTACGTCAAACTCGCCAAAACCGCGGCCGTAAAGTCCGTTACCGAGCGGACCGCCAAGTCCCCTGCCAAGTCCTCGACCAAGTCCTCGACCAAGTCCTCGACCAAGACCCGGGTCGCATCGCGAAAGAAGCCGCGACCGTACTTCGCGGTGGCTGAACGAAAGCGGCATCAGGTCGAAATCCGCCCTGCAAGCGGCAGCGCCGCCGCCGTCCGACAACGCCTGGCCGGCGGCCCCGACCGCGATGACCGCCGATGCCGCGACGCTGGCGCCGGTGCAGCAGATGCCCGCGGCGCCGCAGATCGTGGCGCCAACGGCCGGAACACCCACCGAGCTCGTCGTCGACGGTCAAACCGTCCAGGTCGCTTCGGCCGACGAGGCCAACGAGATCGATCTCGCCGCCGGCGACGCGAACGTGGCGAACGCCGCATCGCGTGGGCCTAAGCTCGCGAGCACCGTCCCGCCGACCGCGACCACGGCACCGGCGGCAAAATTGGAGTCCGCCAGCGCCGCGCTGGTCGAGGCACAGACGCCGGAGGTGAGCACCACCTCGTGGATCCTGGAGATATTGGCAGCGATCGGCGGCGCAGTTGCGGCCGGTACCGTCGCCTGGTTTCTGATGCGCTCCGCACCGCCGCGGGTGGAAGTGAGCGAATAGCGCGCGGGTGGTTAGCGAATAATAGGCGTCTGTCTGAAACTATCCATTATTCGCAGAGACGGCCGCCATCGAGCCATGCCACTCAACGCCTTCGCGCCGCTGATCGGCCTGCGGCTCGCCATCGTTCGCAGAGCGGCCGACATGCTGGTGCTTCATTTCGGCGATGTTCGCGTGCTGCCGGCCGGGGCGGGCAGCATCGGCGCTTACGCCTTGCACATCCAGTGTCCGTGGCGCTTCGACGGCCCGCACGGCACGGTCACGGGGCGTGACGACCTTTGGGATTATGCCGGGCCGGGCAAGCGTCCGCCCAGATGGTCGCATGAGGACGGCCTCAGCTTGCAGGATCAAAAATGGAGCCGCTTGTTCGACCGCGACGAAGACACGCGCTCTTGGGTAAATACCAGCGATCGATTTGTCGTGACCGGCACAGAGCAGACAGAGCGCGGCGACATCAAGCTCGAGTTCTCGAACGGCTCCGCGATCCTGGTGTTTCCCGCCGCCACCAGATCTGAAGCTTGGCGCTTCTTCGTGCCCGGCGGCGACAGCGATCATCTGATATTTCCAAATACAACAGCGGACTCCGGCGGGGATTTTACTGCGTAAGCCTCAGTCCGTTTTCGGGGCGAGCGGCCAGCTCGCCTTGCAAAGCCCTTCGCATAATTCGCGCGATGCGTCGCACGCCTAAAATGGGCGACTGGTGACCTACGCACGGTCGGCGAATTCACCGATCTAGCCGCAACTCAACCGAATCCGTTCGCCAATTCCGGCAGGCAGCTCACGGCGTACTTTGAACCGCAAATCCCGCTACTGCGACGAACCCATGGGACAACATCAAAGGTGATCTGTGGCAAAGAGATTGGCAGCCGTCATGGGCGTGGCGGTCGCGGCGGCGGTGTGGGCGGTGGCGATACCCCCCGTTCAGGCGGCTACCGCCCAAGACGATGCAACTTCCTGCATGCGCGATTCCGGTGATGCCGCGATTTCAGCATGCACGCGAACCATCGCTTCAAACCGATACTCTCACCGTAATCTCGCGTTGCTCTATAACAACCGCGGCATCGAGTACGGCAATAAGGGTGACTTCGACCGCGCCATTGCCGACTACGATCAGGCGATCGCGCTCGATCCCAAATTTGCGATAGCCTACTTCAACCGTGGCTCTGCGTACAAAGTCAAAGGCGACCTCGATCGCGCCATTGGCGACCTCAGTGAAGCGATCGCGCTCGATCCGAAACACGCGGCGGCTTACAACAACCGCGGCCTGGCGTACCATGACAAAGGCGACTTCGACCGCGCCATTGCCGACTACGATCGGGCGATCGCGCTCGATCCGAAAGACGCGATAGTCTACTACAACCGCGGCTACGCGCACCGAGGCAACGGTGATCTCGACCGCGCCGTCGCCGACTACGATCTGGCGATCCTGCTCAATCCGAAATTCGCGCCGGCTTACAACAACCGCGGCACCGCATACTACGCCAAGGGCGATCTCGACCGCGCTATTGCTGATCTCAGTGAAGCGATCGCGCTCGATCCGAACTACGCGCTGGCCTACTACAACCGCGGGACCGTGTACAAAACGAAGGGCAATCACGGCCGCGCTGTCGCCGATTATAAAGAGGCCGCCCGGCTCGATCCGAAATACGCCCTTGCTACCTCAATCGAGTCGTTACGGAACTGAAAGGCGATCGGTGCCCAAGGGGTTCGCTGGGCGGCCCCAGGATGATCGTTCCCTGTGATTCTGGTCACACGCACGCGCTTCAAGACAGCGCTAGACTTCGCCAAACAACAATTCCCTTCATGATGCGTGATGGAGGCGGACATGAAGAAATTCATCATAGCGGCGATGTTGGCTGTCGTTGTGACCACGACCGCAAGCGCACCCTTGGCCTCAGGCCCCAAGTCTCAGACTGACGGCAGCTTCGTGACCGCGCAACGGTATTGTCCAAACGGGCGTTGCTGACGCGACATTTGCTGGAGGTTGGGAGGTTGCCATGTGGGATGCATTGCAGCAGCAATCGTTCGTGGTCGGCGCAGCCTTGATCCTGATCTATCAGGCGGCCAGGTTCGGTGACATCTACGCCGGGGATCCTGTCACGAGCCGCTACGTCTCGTTACTGCCCGGCGCTGGCGTTCGCGACTTTGCCGGGCCCCATGCCTACAACTGGGCGCTCGTTGCGTTCCTGGTCGCGAGCCTGATCGTTTATTCGCTACTTTGTATGATTTCCCCGAACGTTCTCATCGGCGCCGTCAAGCTCCTGAGCGATAATGCGGACGCCGAAAAGATAGCCCAGGGGGTCCCGCTCCCGCTCTATATTGCGGCGCTGTTCATGGGCCTCACGCAGCCGATCATTCCAGGACTGTCACAGTTCCAAGCGGCGCAACTGAACTTCTTTCACGACCAGATCGAGGTCCCGCGGCGCATCATCGACCTCTCGGAAAGCCTGACGGTTGCGATTGAAGCGCGCGCCGGAAAGGACAAGCAACGGCTGGCGGCTGAGGTGCGCAAGCTGGTCGGCGACGATTTCCTGACAAGTCTGCAGCCGCACGGCGACCTCGCTTTCTACAAACTTCAGCTTGGCAAGCTCGGCGTCGACGACGGGGCGCTGGACGCTACGATCAACGACAGCTCGGTAAAGGAGCTCCGCTCTTTGATAGAGCGGCTGGTCCTGTGCGCGCTCGTTGCGGTGTCGCGCAAGTCGGGGCCGCAGCCGCTGACCAAAGTGGCGCAAAAGCTCGAGGTCCAATTAGCGGATTTAAAGCGCGACAACGTCGGCCCGCGGATCGCCGGGTTGCTGGCCAGCAGCGTCCTGTTCTTTGCAAGCGGCGTCCTGTTCTTTGCCGGCCTTTTGCTGATCGCCGAGTTTCTCCTATCGCTTGCCGGCCCGGTTGACGCCATGTTCGGCAAGAGCACTACCGAAGGTTTATGGCCCTCCACGCTCGAATATTCCTTCGACGAGCTATGGTCGATTGCGCTTCCGATCGGCGTTTGCATGTTCCTCGCCGTCTGCAAGCTCGTCCCGCGCGACAAGATTCGACTACCCGATCCGGACGCGGACACCAATTCGTCGCTGTTCGACGATTTCTTGGATTTCGTCCGGTCGAACGCCTCGGTTTTGCTGCTGTTCATCCTGGCGACAGTGGCGATCAAGGTCGGCCAGATGTTCTCGGAATACGGCACATTCAATCTGCCGGCCGAAGCCCGGTCGCCGCTACGACTGACCTTGCCGGTACTCCAGTCGTTCATCACCCTTGCGGTATGTTTGCTCACGACCTGGTACCTCATGTCCTCGGCCCGCAACGACAAAAGCCGCGGGCCGTCGTTCTTGCTGGCGATCCTGCTGATCGCCGGCGTAACAGGATTTCTCGCTTTCCTGTACGATCTCGCCTTCCTGGATCAATACTTGAACGCGCATCCTGAGAGCCGGCCGGGCAGCGAACATCATGTGTTCAGTGTGATCGCGAACATACTCGTTGCCGTCTGCGCGTTTCTGTCGGTTGCCGTGTTCTTCAAGGCGCGAAATATCAAACAACCGCAGTCGAAGGTCGGCGTCCTAAACGAGGCGCCCAACCGCAGCCCGCTCGTGCCGCCGGTTCATGCACCGTTGCTAGCGCCCGCAGATGTGGTCGAGGTCGCCCGGGAGGAGCGCAGGCAAGTAGGCGTTTGAAGGATAGCATTGCAAACCGCACCGCCCCGGAATGACAGGCCCTAGCCCTTCGCCTTCAACCCACTGAACAGCTCGTAGGCCTCTTTCGGTTTGGCATTCCGATGCACGACGGCGTTGATGGCGGCGATCATCGCCTTCGGCGCGTCCGATTGAAAAATGTTGCGGCCCATGTCAACGCCGGCGGCGCCCTGCTGCACGGCGTTATAGGCCATGGTCAGCGCATCGAGCTCGGGAAGTTTCTTGCCGCCGGCCATCACAATCGGCACCGGACACGAGGCGGTGACGGTCTCGAAGCCGTCCTCGACATAATAGGTCTTGACGTATTGCGCGCCGAGCTCGGCGATGATGCGACAAGCGAGCCGGAAATATCTGGCGTCGCGCACCATGGTCTTGCCGACGGCGGTGATGCCCATGACCGGAATGCCGGTACGCAAGCCCGCGTCGACCAGCCTCGTCATATTGTGGACCGAGCGGGTCTCATGCTCGCCGCCGATGAAGACCTGGATGCCGACGCCGGCGGCGTTGAGCCGCACCGCGTCGTCCATGTCCATGGCAATCTGCTCGTCCGACAGTTCCTCGCGCAAAATGCTCGGGCCGCCGCTGGCGCGCAGCACCATCGGCTTGGTCGAGTCCGCCGGCACGATCGAACGCAGGATGCCGCGGGTGCAGAACAGCGCGTCGCACGACGGCAATAGCGGCAGGATGGACAGATCGATGCGCTCGAGCCCGGTGGTCGGGCCCTGAAAGTAGCCGTGATCGATCGCCAGCATCACCGTGCGGCCGGACGTCGGCGCAAACACCCGCGCCAGCCGGTTCTTCATGCCCCAGTCGAGCTGGTGGGAGCCTTTGAGATAGAAGCCCGGCGTCTGCTGCGGCCGGTCAGCCGCATAGCGTTCGCCTTCCCTGTCGACTTCCGGCATGACGCACCTCGCTGGAATACTTTAGTTTGCGCCGATCGCATGGCGCGACCCAAGCGAACGTATGCGTCATCGCTCCTGTTGCAGCAAGCCGGAACTATTCACCGCCGCCACGATGGATTTGCGGCCTACGCGCACCACGACGGAGCGAGACCGGCATCTGGGAAGCGGTGTCACGTCTATTTGCGTTTGGGTACTTTCGCTCCGGTGGCCGCAGGCGCTTTCTTCCTCAATTTGTTCTGATTGTGATCAACAGCGCCACGGACGAGATTTTTCAGAGCACGCTCATTGATCTTATCGCCCTCGTGTATGTCGATCGCGCGCCTGACGTTGCCGTCGAGACTGGAGTTGAAGAGGCCCGAGGGGTCCTCCAGCAAGGCGCCGTTGGCAAAGGTCAACTTCACGACCGCCTTGTAGGTCTCGCCGGTGCAGATGATACCGGCGTGCTCCCATACCGGAACCCCTCGCCACTTCCACTCCTCGACCACGTCGGGGCAGACCTCTTTGATGAGACTTCGGACCCGAGCGAGCGTCTCGCCCCGCCAATCACCCAGCTCCTTGATTCTCGCGTCTATCAGCTGGGAAGGAGACTTTTGCGAAGGAGATTTGCTTTGCAGTGACCCGCTGTTCTTCATGCCCGTTTCTCCTCCGTTCGCCCGCTACGCCAGTTGGCAGTATAGGGTAGCGCGAACATGTACAAACCGGTGAACAGCAGCAAGGCGAGCGGGAGCAGCGGCGCGTAAACCACCCACGGCGGAGATTGCCCCAGTCCCATGGCTCGCAGTCCCATGGCTTCCAGTCCCATGGCGACGAAATTGGCGATCACGGTCACGGTAAAGACGATCGATAGCCAGCGGTGGATCTGACGAAGCCACTTGTTCCAGTTCAATGGGACCTCCCTTGAAGAAGAGCCTTAAAGAGATCGGGCGACCGTTCAGCGGCATTCACGCCGCGCTACCAGCGCGCCAGCTGCGTGATTTGAATGAGATTGCCGCAGGTGTCGTTGAGCTGGGCGATGGTCGAGCCGGTTACCTCGGTCGGCGGCATGGCGAATCCGGCGCCGCGTGCTTTGATGCGCTCGTAGTCGCCCTTGACGTCGTCAGTAAAGAACATGACCGCGGGCTGGCCCTGTTGGAATAGGGCTTGCTGGTAGGTCTTGGCCGCCGGGTTGTTGTTGAGCGCGAGTTGCAGCTCGGTTCCGTCCGGCTCGTCAGGTGAAGCGACGGTCAGCCAGCGAAACGGACCATTGCTGAAATCGGCCTTCTTGGTGAAGCCCAGCACGTCGGTGTAGAAGCGCAGGGCCTTTTCCTGGTCGTCGACATACACGCTGGTCAACTTGATCTTCATTGCTAGTCCTCGTTTGTCGCGTTGAAGGTGTGTGCCGCTCTTAAGCAAAGTTGAGCGTTGAATTGTGCCGGCGAACTTCAATCTATCCGCGCCAAGACCTGCTCCAGGTTGGCAAAGAATCCCTGCCACCCGTATTTGGCGCCCTGGTAGTACCGTGGCTGATCCGACCGGAAGCCGGACTGCTCCATGCGCAGGCGGGTCCCCGTGCTCGTTGGAGTGAGAGTCCAGGTCACGACGCTCGTCAGAGCGGCCATGTCGTCGCGCGTAACATTCCAAGTGTAGGACAGCGCTTTGTTCGGCTCGACCGCGAGGACCTGACAGTCGACGGCGCCCCAGTCGGCGCGAAGATTGAAACGGTGGTCGACGACTGGCTGGAAGTCGGTCTTCATCAGCCACTCCTCGATCAGGTGTGGTTGGGTGAGAGCGCGCCAGACTTTTTCCGGCGGATGCGGTATTTCGCGTTCGACGACGACGGTGCGCGTCTCGGCTTCGGTCACTGGTCCATCCTGTTCAAGAAAGCTTCGAGGCGGTCGAAGCGGTCCGCACCAAACCGGGAGCGTGAGGACGCCGCGATGCTTGGACACGCGGCAAATCCATAACCACCAGGTTATTGATTGGTCAAGCGGCCGGTGGATGACGGAGGCTGTCGGAGCGGAAGCACCCTTGGCATAGTTCCTGTTTTGTTCTAAGATCGCCTCCCCTTAGGACCAAGCCCTATGACCCAGCCGACCGCCCAAATTGTGATGCGTAACCGGGCCGCCGTGGCGGAGGAATTACGCCGTTTATTGCCGAAAATGGAAGGCGTTAGGGCCGCTCGGCCCATCCCCTTCGGGCTCGCTGCCATTGATTGTCATCTGCCGCAGGGCGGGCTCGTCTGCGGCGCGCTGCACGAGATCGTGCCGGAAGCGGGTGCTACCCCCGCCGCCTTCGGTTTCCTGGTCGCGCTGCTCGCCCGCCTGTCACGGACGCATCCGCTTTTCCTTGTCCTCCCGGCCTACGGCTTGCGCGATTACGGCCGGCCGTATGGGCATGGCATCCGCGCGCTCGGGCTTGATCCGAGCCGACTGATCCTCGCCGAGACGGCGCATCGCAAAGAACTCGCTCTGGGCCATGGAAGAAGCGCTGCGCTCGCGCGCGCCGGCTGCGGTCGCAGGCATCATCGATCAGCTCGATCTGAAAACCAGTCAAAGGCTGCATCTCGCCGCCGCCGATTGCGGTCTGCCGCTCTTGCTGCTGCGGCCGGCCCCCTCCCTACCCTCCCCCGCATGCGGGGGAGGGTGGGGAGGGGGAAGCGCCGCGACGACGCGCTGGCGGGTCGGCCCGGCGCCCGCCGCGCGCGACCGCTTCGGCCTGATCACGCGCGCGCGCTGGCGGCTCACGCTCGAGTGCTGCCGCAACGGACGCACCGGGGAATGGATGGTGGAGTACGATCATGTCGCGCATCGTTTCAGTCTGGCTGCCGCGCTGGCCGATCTTAAGGTTTCTCGCCGCGCAGGCGAGGAACCTTTCCGACAAGCCGGTTGATCCCGAAGCGCCGTTCGTGCTCGCCGTTCCTGGTTCCGGCGGGCTGCGCATTGCCGCCTTGAACGAGGCGGCAGAGGCGGCAGGCTTAGCGCTCGGCGAACCGCTCGCCGATGCGCGCGCCAAAGCCGGCGAGCTGCAGACGCGCGCGATCGATAGCGCCGCCGATGACGCGGCGCTGCGGCAGCTGGCGCTCTGGGCGACGCGCTACACGCCGACCGCTTCGCCCTGGAGCGAAGAAAACGGCGCCGACGGTTTTTTTCTCGACATCGAAGGCGCCGCGCATCTCTTCGGCGGCGAGGAGCGATTGCTGGTCGATCTTTCGCTCCGGCTGGAAAAAAATTTCGGCCTGCCGGCGCGGCTTGCGGTCGCCGATACGCCCGGCATGGCTTGGGCGCTGGCGCACTTTGCGCGCGCCCCCTCTCCTGTCCTGCCCCCGGGCCAAGAGGCGCAAGCCCTGGCGCCGCTTCCAGTCGAAGCATTGCGGCTTTCGCCGGACACCTGCCGGGCGCTACGCCGGCTCGGATTCAAGACCATCGGCGCGCTGCTCGACAAGCCGCGCGCGCCGTTCGCCGCGCGGTTTCCGGCTGAATTGCTGCGGCGGATCGACCAGGCGCTCGGCCGCATCGAAGAGCCGCTCATTCCGATCGTCGCGCCGCCGGTCTATCACACACTGCGTTATCTGCTCGAGCCGCTGCTCACGCAGGAAGCGATCGTCGCACTGGCAAGCCGCCTCATGCAGACGCTGGTGCAGGTGCTCGCCCGCGACGACGTCGGCGCGCGCGGTTTGCGGCTTTCGCTCTATAACGTCGACGGCGCGGTGGAGACGATCGATATCGCGCTGACGCTGCCGAGCCGCAATGTGGCGCACATGATGCGCCTGATTGATCTCAAGCTCGAAAAGCTGGCGGCGGCGGAAGATGCCGGTTTCGGCTTCGAAGCGGTCGGGCTTGCGGTCACGGGCGCGGAAAGGATTGCCGCGCGGCAGGACGAGTTGATCGCCGATGGCGTTGCCGAACGCACGGAAAGCTGTGCGCGGCTCGTCGATAAGCTCCAACAACGGCTCGGGCCGCACAGCGTGCGCGGCTTCGCGCCGGTCGCCAGTCACCTTCCCGAGCGCGCCGAAAAGCTGCAGCCGGTCACCGTCGAAACGGCTGAAGCATGGCCGGAGCCGGAGCAAAAATCGCGGCCGCTGCTCCTGTTGCCCCGCGCCGAGCCGACCGAAGTCATGGCGCTCATCCCCGACGGTCCGCCGCGGCGTTTCCGCTGGCGCGGCGTGACCTACGAAGTCACGGGCGCGCAGGGACCGGAACGCATCGCCGCCGAATGGTGGTGGTTGGGAACCCCACCCGCTCATTCCCGTGCAAACGGGAATCCAGCTGCGGCTGAGGCGCAAACCCTGGGTCCCCGCCTTCGCGGGGATGAGCGGCAGTGTGCTTTGACCCGCGACTATTACCTCGTCGAAGATTCCGGCGGCCACCGTTTCTGGCTCTATCGCGAGGGACTTTATGAGCGCGAAACGGCGGCGGCGCGCTGGTTCGTCCATGGTTTGTTTACGTGAATGGCTTGTTTGCGTGAATGGCTTGTTTGCGTGAATTTGTTCGCGTGAGACTGCAGATGAGTGCGTATGCCGAACTGGCTGTAGCGACTAACTTTTCCTTCCTGCGCGGCGCCTCGCATGCGCACGAGATGGTCGCCACCGCCGATGAGCTTGGCTGCTTCGCCATCGGCATCGCCGACCGCAACTCCTTTGCCGGCGTGGTGCGCGCCTATGACGAAGCCAAGAACCGGGCCATCAAGCTCGTCGTCGGCACCCGCCTGGTCACGGTCGACGGCTTCGAGGTGCTGGCTTATCCGACCGACCGCGCGGCTTACGGCCGGCTCTGCCGCCTCCTCACCGCCGGCAATCTCAAGGCCAAGAAAGGCGAATGCCATCTGACCTTCGAGCAAATCCTCGGCGCCGGCGAAGGCCAGATGCTGATCGCGCTGCCGCCGCTCAATCTTTTCTCAGACTCCACTCATTCCCGCGAAAGCGGGAATCCAGAACTGGGTCCCCGCCTGCGCGGGGACGAGCGGATAACCAACACCTTCACCCAACGCCTCTTGGCCCTCGTCCGCGCCGCGCCCGGCCGCACCTTCCTGGCCGGCGCGCATTACCATCGCGGCGACGAGCCGCGCCGGCTCGGCTTGTTAGCCGAACTCGGCGCGCGCCTCGGTGCGCCGCTGGTCGCCGTCAACGACGTTCTCTATCACCTGCCGGAGCGCCGGCCGCTCCTCGACGTGCTCACCTGCGTGCGCGAAAAATGCACCATCGCGGAGGCGGGCTTAAGGCTCGCCGTCAATGCCGAGCGGCATCTGAAAAGCCCGGCGGAAATGGCGCGGCTGTTCGCCCGCTTTCCCGACGCCATCGCCCGCACGCTGACCATCGCCAAAGCCTGCACCTTCTCGCTCGGCGAACTGACATACGAGTATCCCGACGAGCCAGTGCCGGAGGGCAAGACCGCCCAGCAGCATCTGGAAGATCTGACCTGGGCGGGCGCGCGGGAGCGCTACCCAAAAGACAAATATCCCGACGGGATTCCGCAAGACGTCGAAGCGCGGCTGCACGACGAGCTCAAGCTCATCGCCAAGCTCGATTACGCCCGCTATTTCCTCACCGTGCACGACGTCGTGCACTACGCCCGCACCCGCGACAAAGAAATCCTCTGCCAGGGCCGCGGCTCGGCGGCGAACAGCGCCGTATGCTTTTGCCTCGGCATCACCGCGGTCAATCCGGAAAAGACCAAGCTCCTGTTCGCCCGCTTCATTTCCGAGAACCGCGGCGAACCCCCTGATATCGACGTCGATTTCGAGCACGAACGGCGCGAGGAGGTGATCCAGTACATCTATCAGCGCTATGGCCGCGACCGCGCGGCGATCTGCTCGACCGTCGTGCATTACCGCTCCCGCCGCGCCATCCGCGAAGTCGGCAAGGTCATGGGGCTGACCGAGGACGTCACCGCGGCTTTGGCGAAAACCGTCTGGGGCTATGGCGACGGATTGCCGGACGATCATGTCCGCCAGGCCGGCCTCGATCCCTTCAATCCGGCGATCCGGCAGGCGGTGCATCTCGCCGACGAACTGATCGGCTTCCCGCGCCATCTGTCGCAGCATGTCGGCGGCTTCGTGCTGACCCGCGAGCCGCTCGACGAAACCGTGCCGATCGGCAATGCCGCCATGCAGGACCGCACCTTCATCGAGTGGGACAAGGACGACATCGATACGCTCGGCCTGATGAAGGTCGACGTGCTGGCGCTCGGCATGCTGAGCTGCCTGCGCCGCGGGCTCGATCTGCTGCAGCAACGTTACGGCAAGAGCTATTCGCTCGCCACGCTGCCGCAGGACGATCCCGCGGTCTACGAGATGCTGTCGCGCGCCAATTCCGTCGGCGTGTTCCAGGTCGAGAGCCGCGCGCAGATGTCGATGCTGCCGCGATTGAAGCCGCGCTGCTTCTACGATCTCGTCATCGAAGTCGCGATCGTGCGGCCGGGGCCGATCCAGGGCGACATGGTGCATCCCTATCTGCGCCGGCGCGACCGCATCGACCCGGAGCATTACCCTTCCCCCGATCCGGCGCACGGGCCGGCCGACGAACTGGAGAACGTGCTCAAGCGCACGCTCGGTGTGCCGCTGTTCCAGGAGCAGGCGATGCAGATCGCCATCACCGCGGCCAAGTTCACGCCCGACGAGGCCGATGGACTGCGCCGCGCCATGGCGACCTTCCGCCACAACGGCAACGTCCATCTGTTCCGCGACAAGTTCATCAACGGCATGACCGCCCGCGGCTATGCGCAGGATTTCGCCGAAAACTGTTTCGGCCAGATCGAGGGCTTCGGCGAATACGGCTTTCCCGAAAGCCACGCGGCGAGCTTCGCGCTTCTGGTCTACGCCTCGGCCTGGATCAAATGCCGCTATCCGGACGTGTTCTGCGCCGCCATCCTCAACAGCCAGCCGATGGGCTTTTATCAGCCGGCGCAGCTGGTGCGCGACGCGCGGCAGCATCATGTCGAGGTCCGCCCGGCCGACGTCAATTTCAGCGACTGGGATTGCACATTGGAACCGAGCACGGATGGCCAGCATGCCGTCCGCCTCGGCTTTCGCCTCATCAGCGGGCTGAGCGAAGACGAATTGACGAAGCTCATTGCGGCGCGCGGCAACGGCTTTTCCTCGATCGAGCGGCTGGCGGCGGTCGCCGGCGTTTCGCGTTTCACCATCGAGCGGCTGGCGGAAGCCGATGCGTTCCGCTCGCTGGGATTGGATCGGCGCGCGGCGTTATGGTCGGCGCGCCGCCTCGACGTGATCGGCATCCGCACTACTCGCCCCAAAGCTTTGGCGAAAAAGACTTTGGCGAAAGACGAAATTGTGAAGGACAAAAAAGACGGTAATGAAAAGCTGCCGCTTCTGGCCCCGCACATGAGCGACGAATTGTTCCCGGAGCCGGCGGTCGCGCTTCCCGCCATGCCGCTCTCCGAGCACGTCGTCGAAGATTATGTGGCGACCGGCTTGTCGCTAAAGGCGCATCCGGTGCGCTTCTTCCGCGACCGTCTCACCGCGCTCGGCGCCATGCGCAACACCGCGCTGCGCGGCGACGACCTGCGGCAAGATGCGCGGGTCACCGTCGCCGGCCTCGTCCTGGTGCGGCAGCGGCCGGGAACGGCGAAGGGCGTCATCTTCATGACGCTCGAGGACGAGACCGACATCGCCAACATCATCGTCTGGCCGAAAGCGTTCGCGCAAAACCGCCGCACGGTGATGACGGCGCGCTTCCTCGCCGTGCGCGGCCGCCTGCAACGCGCCGGCCTTGTCATCCATGTGGTCGCGGAGACGTTTATCGATCTGTCGGCGGAGCTGCCCATGTTACGTGACGGGATGCGCGATCGCGGCGATTTGTTCGCACCGAAATTTTCCGGCACTGCGCATCCGGTGGATACGCAGCTGCTGCTCAAGAGCCGCGATTTTCATTAGTCATTCCGGATTGCCGCGAAGCGGCAAGTCCGGAATCCATAACCACAGGTCGAGCAGAACTTGCACCATTCGGTGGTTATGGATTCCGGGTTCCTCGCTTCGCGAGGCCCCGGAATGACGGTTACCCACCCTTCCCCACGCTCTTCTCCAGCACCCGCGCGAGCCGCTCGGAAAACGAGCGCGGGTCGGCCGGCCGGTCGCCTTCGAGCACGCGCGCCTCGTCGAGCAACAAATAAACGGCGTCTTCCTTCAGCGTGTGCTGATCGCCGCCCAGCCCCGCCAGCGCGACAACGAGCTGATGCCGCGGATTGACTTCCAGGATCGGCTTCGAGGCGGTGTTCAGCCGCCCTGCCCCGGCCAGGATCCGTTCCAGCGCCCGATCCGGCCCGGCGTCGGCGGCCACCAGGCAGACCGCGCTGTCGGTGAGCCGCTCGGACGCGCGCACTTCGGCGACGGTGTCGCCGAGCGTGTTCTTCATGAACGCCAGAAACTGCTTGACGCTGTCCGCAAGCTCGGGCGCCGGCGCTTCCTTGGCATCGAGCAACGCAATGGCCGCGAGATCGGCCGCGCCCTGCGTCACCGATTTGAGCGGCTTGCCGTCGAACGACGGCGCCGACATCACCCAGAACGAGTCGACCGGATCGGCCAGCAGCAGCACCTCGATACCGCGCCCCCGGAAGCCTTCCAGATGCGGCGAAGATTTCAGGCGCGCGAGATCGTCGCCGGCAAGATAATAGATCGCGGTCTGGTTGGGCTTGAAAGCGGCGACATAGTCCTTGAGGCTTCGCCAGGTGTCGGCCGGCCCGGTGGTCTTGAAACGCGCCAAAGCGAGCAGCGCGTCGCGGCGCTCGAAATCCTCATAGACGCCTTCCTTGAGCACGACGCCGAACAGGTCCCAGATTTTGGTGTAGGCCTCCGGCTCCTTGTCGGCGAGCCGCTCCAATTCGGCCAGCACGCGGCTGGTGGCGCCTTTGCGGATGGCCGCGAGCAGCGGGCTTTCCTGGATTTTCTCGCGCGAGACGTTGAGCGGCAGGTCGGCCGAGTCGACCAGGCCGCGAATGAAGCGCAGATAGCGCGGCAGGATATCGGCGTCGTCGGTGATGAAGACGCGCTTGACGTAAAGCTTGATCCGGCCTTTGCGGTCCGGATCGAACAGATCGAACGGCCGCGAGCCGGGCACGAAAAGCAACGACGTGTAATCGTGCCGGCCTTCGGCGTGAAAATGGATGGTGTGCGCCGGCTCGTCGAATTGGCCGGCGATGCTGCGATAAAAATCGGTATAGTCCGCCGCCGTGATCGACGACTTCGGCTTCGCCCACAAGGCGGCGCCGTCGGTCACTTCGGCAAGCTCGGCGCCGGGTCTCTCCATGATCGCGATCGGCACCGGCACGTGGCCGGATTGAGCGCGGATGAGCCGCTCGAGGGTCGCGCGTTCGGTATAGGACTTGGCGTCCTCCATCAGATGCAGCACGACGCGGGTGCCGCGGAGCGGCGCGTAGGCCGTCTCGGCCGGCGACACCGCGAACGAGCCCTTGCCGTCCGAGGACCAGACATAGGCGGCCTCGGTTCCAGCGCGGCGCGAAAACACCTCGACGCGTTCGGCCACCATGAACGCCGAATAGAAGCCGACGCCGAATCGGCCGATCAGCGCCGTCTCTTCCTCGCTTTTCGCCGCATCCAGTCGGTCGATAAACGCCTTGGTGCCGGAGCGGGCAATGGTACCGAGCGCCTCGATCATCTCGTCGCGGCTCATGCCGATGCCGTTGTCCTCGACCATCAATTGCCGCTTTTCGGCGTCGACCGTGAGCGTGATGCGCGGCTTTGCGTCATCGCCAAGCAGCGCCGGCGCGGCGATGGCTTCGTAGCGGAGCCGCTCGCAGGCATCGGCGGCGTTCGAGATCAGCTCACGCAGAAACACCGATTTCTCGGAATAGACCGAGTGCACCATCAGCTGCAGGAGCTTGGCGACATCGGCCTCAAATGGGCGGCTTTCTGACCGGGTCTCCTCGGTCACGGTCTCGGTCATTGTCTCAGTCATTGTTTCAGTCATGGCGGCATCCCCGGCGCACTCAACGACGAACTGTTCGTCAGATTTTGTTGGTGCGGAGATGGCGACCGGCCGCCGCTGGGTCAAGACCTCGCGGCTTTGGACCTTGGCAGCGCGCTTGCTGACAGTGGATTACGACGCGGCGAGCACTTCCGGCGTCTGCACATGCTCGGGGCGCACACCGACAGCCAGTAAGCGGCCGGGTATGCGTTGCAGCACCGGCACCATGGCGAGCAGCCTGAACAAGGCCGGCGGCTTCGGCCGCTCCTTGCCGGCCAGCATCGGGCGGACGAGCCGGTTTTGCATGGTCAGCTGGATCCCCTGGGTGAAGCGGACCGGGAACGTCCGCCGTTCCTGGATCGCGCGCAGGTCATCGTCGCTTGCGGTGCCGGCCTTGAGCGGAGCGGCGAGACGGTTAGCGGCGGCGACCGCATCCTGGACGGCGATGTTGACGCCGACGCCGCCGATCGGCGACATGGCGTGGGCCGCGTCGCCGATGCAGATCAGCCCCGGCCGCCACCATTGCCGCAAACGATCGACGGTGACGCTCAAGAGCTTGATGTCGTCGAAGCTTTTCAATTCATCGACGCGGTCGGCGAGAAACGGCGACATGAAGACGACCCGCTTACGGAACGCTTCAAGCCCTTCGGCCTTCACCTGATCGATCCCGCCTTTCGGGATGACATACGCGCATTGCCAGTAATCGCCGCGGTCGAGCATGATCATCATCGCGCCCGCCTCGATGTGACCGAACGTCTCGGTCTGATCGGCGCCCTTGTGCGGCAGCCGGAACCACAGCACGTCCATCGGCGCGCCGTAGTCGTCGCTCTTGAGACCGGCTTTGTCGCGCACCATCGAGTGGCGGCCATCGGCGCCGACCACAAGATCGGCCCGGATCGTCAGTTCACCGTCGGGCGTGGTTGCCCGAACACCGGTGACGCGCCCGCCCTCCTCGATCAGGTCGGTCGCCTCCGCCTGCATCCGCAAATCGAAAGTCTTGTAGCGCTCGCCGCGCGCGGCGAGAAAATTCAGAAAGTCCCATTGCGGCATCAGCGCGATGTATTTGCAGTGCGTCGGCAGGTGCGTCAGATCGATCATGCGCAAATGCTCGTCGCCGAACTGCATGGTCAGCCGATCGACCTTCTGGTGCGGCAGCTTGAGAAACTCCTCAAGCAAGCCAAGCTCGACCATCAACTCGAGCGTCGAGGGATGAATCGTATCGCCGCGGAAATCGCGGAAGAAATCGGCGTGCTTTTCCAGCACCACGACCTTGACGCCGGCCCGCGCCAACAGGAAGCCGAGCATCATCCCGGCCGGCCCGCCGCCGGCAATGGCGCAGCTGGTGACGACCGTCGCGTTCGGCACGCTCGCGCTCCCGTTGCGGCGATCGCCGAGATGACGTCGCCGCGGCTAGCGCAATCGTTTCAGACTGAAACGATTGCGCTCTTTTTGGCGGAGCATGATCTTTTCGGAAAACCGGCGTCCACCCTCGGAGCAAGTCCGAGGGCAGGCTTTTTCCGGATCATGCTCTAAGCCGGCTGCGGACTCTTCTGCTCCGGCGCCACACCGAGCTTCTTCTGCAAGCTCGTCGATGACGTGGTGTATTGGAATACCAGACGCTTCTCCGGGTAAACGTAGTGGTACGCCTTTTGTGCCATCAGCGCGCCTTCGTGGAAGCCCGATAGAATAAGCTTGAGCTTGCCCGGATACCAATTGATGTCGCCGATCGCGAAAATTCCCGGCACGCTGGTCTCGAACGCCGCGGTCTCGACCGGGATTAATTCGTTGTTCTTGAGCTCAAAGCCCCAATTGGCGACCGGCCCGAGCTTCATGGTGAGACCGAAGAACGGCAATAGCGCATCACAGGCGAGGTCGTGGATCGAGCCATCGTTGCCCTTGACCACGGCTTTGCTGAGCTGGCCGCCATCGCCGTGCAGCGACGTCACCTGACCGAGCAGGAAATCGATTTTGCCCTCGCCGGCCAGCGCCATCATCTTGTTGACGCTGTCGGGCGCGGCGCGGAATTCGCTGCGCCGGTGCACCAGCGTCAGGTGGCTCGCGATCGGCGCCAGATTCAGCGTCCAGTCGAGCGCGCTGTCGCCGCCGCCGACGATCAGAATGCGCTTGTCGCAGAACGCATCCATCTTGCGCACCGAATAAAACAGCGACTTGCCTTCATAAGGCTCGACGCCGGGTATCGGCGGACGCTTGGGCTGGAACGAGCCGCCGCCGGCGGCGATGACGACGACCTTGGCCTCGAAAATCTTGCCCTGGTCGGTGGTGACGCGGAACAGCGGGTCGCCGATCTTCTCGACCTTGTCCACCATCTCGTTGAGGTGGAATTGCGGATTGAACGGCTTGATCTGCTGCATCAGCGCGTCGACCAGGCCTTGCGCGCTGGTATAGGGAATGCCGGGAATGTCGTAGATCGGCTTTTCCGGATAAAGCTCCGCGCACTGCCCGCCGATCTTGTCGAGAATGTCGATGAGGTGCGTCTTCATGTCGAGCAGACCAAGCTCGAATACCGCAAACAAGCCGATCGGTCCGGCGCCAATGATCACAACATCTGTCTTGATAGCTTCGTCCATGTCGTATCCGTACTCGTCTCTTTAAGGATTGCGTCCGAGGGTTTTTCAGGGGTTGCGAGTGTCTAGCGTGATGAGTGCGGGAGGGGAAGAGCAAGCACGATGTCGGGCGCCAAACCCCCTGCCCGATTTGTTCCAGCGGCGTATGGATTTGTGCCAGCCAACACCCGATCAGAAAAGCTTGCCCCGCATTTGATCAAGCGTGGAAAGTGGTTCTCCGAAACCGTCGCGTTCCAGCGAAAACGCTAAACTGGTGTCCATTCCATCCTGCGAAACGCTTGACCGTTAAGCCTGCCGCTCCGGCGTCCGCACGATCAGCCCGTCGAACTCCTCGGTGACTTTGATTTGGCATGACAGGCGGGAGTTCGGCTGTACGCCATAGGCGAAGTCGAGCATGTCCTCTTCCATCGGCGAAGGCTCGCCGACCTTCCCACGCCACGCCTCCTCGACATAGACGTGGCAGGTCGAGCAGGCGCAGGCGCCGCCACATTCCGCCTCGATGCCGGGCACGCCGTGCTTGATCGCTGTTTCCATAACCGTCGAGCCGACCTCGCCTTCGACCGTGCGAGCCGTGCCCTCGGTGTCGATAAAAGTGATTTTGACCATAGTGGAAGAAGCCGAACCTGTCGGCCGGCGAGGAGCAGCAAAGATGGGAAGCCGGCCGGCGGCTCGTCTTCTATCGGCTCGGGCCGCGCCGCGCTAGTAGCGCTGCCTAATCAACTTTGATGCAGCCGTTCTACTACTCCGCTCGTCCCCGCGAAGGCGGGGACCCAGCTATTTGCACCCGCCCCTGGATTCCCACTTACGCGGGAATGAGCGGAATGGTCAGCGTGACCGGATCACGCGCCGGTAGCAGAGCGATCGACTAGTGATCGCGCGATCGGTGGCCGTGCGTCTTATTAGCCTGCCGTTCTGCGCCATGACCCAAGCGCAGCCCGATCGCCACGCGCGCCTCGAAGCTTGCGGCTTCGAGTTCGGCGATCGCGCAGAGCATCGCCGTTTCATCGCCTTCGCCGGCGGCGGCTTCCTCAAGCCGTTCGGCCGCCTGCGCCACTCGCCATGCACCGACGCCGCGCGCGGAACCTTTGAGGGTGTGGGCGGCGGCGGCCGCACGCGCCGGGCCCGAGCCCGCAATCCGCTCCAGCGTCATCGTGGTCTGGCGCGCAAAAATCTCCAAAACTTCCCGTTCGAGACTGCGGTCGCCGAGCGTCATGCGTTCGAGATGAACCTCGTCGATGGTCAGCGGGCTTTGGGGTGCAGGCATGGTTATTGCATTTGATTGGCTCACGACGTCCTCCCCGACGTTCTCCACCAAATTGCGACCATGTGGGGGGAGCCGCGAAAAACCGGTAAATACCGCCTGTGCCGCGCGAAATTTGCCTGTGCTTTCGGCTCGGTGGGTAAGTGACTTCTTTCGTCAAATGCCGCAATCTGACGTTTTCCACAGGCCGCCGGGAACGGCCGCACGGGCGGACTTGCCCCCAGGCGGCCCCAGACCGGCCGTATTGTTGGCGACACAATGGCGTTTCGGGCTTTGAACGAGCCTTGGCCGGCAGAAATCTGCAATCATGGTAACTAAAGCGTTAATGCGTTAACGATGATTAAAAGGAGGTTACCAAGTTTGGTTTCCTTCGATCCGCCAGACCAATAGGATGGGGTCCGGCAGTGGGACATGAGAGCGGGGGAGCCCTCGTCCCGAAGGGGCTACTGAACGATCACGCGCGCTCGTGGCGAGGTCTGAAGTTCGTTCGGACCGGCCCTAGTCCGGCGTAATACGCGAGGCGACGACCGAGATGGCCAACAATCCGAAGAAAATCGTGGATCCGACCGAGGCGGCGCTGTCGGCGATCCAGGAGGCGCTCAAGGTCAGGGACGACGAAGGCGAGCCGGACCAGCGGGTGGCCAGCATTCCCGAGCCGCCCTCAAGCGTCGCCGAGCAGGAACGTTGGCACGACGCCCCGCCGGCGCTCCCCCCCACCTACTACGACTCCGACGAGATCGGCGCGCCGGCCGCCAACCAGCGCGCTTTCCCGGCCAATGACGACCAGCAGTCGATCGGTCAAGTCCTCCAGGCGCTGCAGAAGCGCCCCGCCCGCACCTCTTATTTTATCGCCGCGATCTTGTCGGCGGTCTGGATCGTCGGCTGCCTTGCCCTCGCCGTCGCCTATCTCGGCGACGTCAATGCCGCGCTCGGTCCCAACCACTCGCCGCTCGCGATCCTGATCGGGCTCGGCACCGCCGCGCTGTTGCCGATCATTTTCTTCTTCGGCGTCGCCCACATGGCCTGGCGCGCCCAGGAGTTGCGGCTCGTCGCGCAATCGATGGCGCAGGTCGCCGTCCGGCTCGCCGAGCCGGAGAGCGTGGCGCGCGATTCCATCGTCACGGTCGGGCAGGCGATCCGCCGCGAGGTCGCGGCCATGGGCGACGGCGTCGAGCGGGCGCTGGCGCGAGCGAGCGAGCTCGAAGCGCTGGTGCGCAACGAGGTGGCGGCGCTGGAGCGAACCTACAGTGACAACGAGGTTCGCATTCGCGGGCTGCTTCAGGATCTGGCCAATCAGCGCGACACGCTGGTCGGTCAGGCCGAGCAGGTGCGCTCCGCCATCAACAATGTCCATATCGACCTGACCCAAGACCTCTCGACCATCAGCGACCTCGTCGGCCAGCAGGTCAACGAGGCGGCCGAGCGCATCACCCATTCGCTGGCCGAGAAAGGCGAGCAGATCACGCTGGCGCTGGGTCAAATCGGCGACAATATGATCCAGCAACTGAGCGGGCGCGGCGAAGATCTGATCGTGCGCCTGGAAACGGCCAGCGAGGAAACCTCGCGCGCGCTCGCCACTGCCAGCGACCAGCTCACCACCAGCCTCAACTTCAAGACCGATCACATCGGCGACGAATTTTCCGAAATCGCCCGCGGCCTCGAGGACATGATGACGTCCCGGCTCGAGGCCGTGACCGAAGGCTTCTCGGAGAAGTCGCTGGAGGTCGTGGACATGATGGTCGGGCGCTCGCAGGAGCTGACGGACGCGATCGTCAACACCTCGAGCCAGCTCGCCGAAACCATCGCGACCCGCGCCGACGAGGTGAATTCGACGCTCAAGGCCTCCGGTGAATCGATCATCCTCGATCTCAATCTGCGCGGCGGCGATGTCGCCAAGAAGCTCGAAACCGCCGGCGCGCGGGTCGCCGAGGGCCTGATCGCGCGCACCACCAAGATGACCGACACGGTGCGCGAGACCGCCGAACAGATCGCCGAGACGCTGGCGGCGCGCACCAGCGAAGTGACCGATACGCTGCGCGAAAGCGCCGATCAGGTGGCAGGCGTCGTCTCCGCACACGGCGACGAGGTCAAGCAGTTGTTGGAGACCCGGCTTGCCGCCTTCGAACAGATGTTCGGCCATTCCGGCGCCGAGCTCGGCGAAAAGATTTCGCGGGAGTCCTCGACGCTCGGCAACCTGATCACCCGCCATCTCGCCGAGTTCGACCGCACCGTGAAGACCTACGGCTCCGAGCTCGTCGAACGGCTCGGCGCCCGCACCCAGGACGTCTCGGAGTCGATGCGCAGCTATGTCGACTCGTTCGACGAACGCGTCACCGCCAAGGCAACCGAAGTCACCACCGGTCTGGACCAGCGCCTCGGCAACTTCGAACAGGCGCTGGACAGCCGCACCCAGACCCTGACCGAGGCGTTGGCTACCCGTGTGGCGGAGATCGCCAAGACGCTCAGCGAAGGCGGCCGCGAGGTCGTCACCGCGGTCGACAAGCGTATTTCCGACGTCACCGCAGTGATCGACGCGCGCGGCGCCAAGCTCACGGAATTGATCGGCGAGCGTGGCGCCGAAATCGACAAGGTGCTCGGCGCGCAGGCGCTGCGGGTCGCCAATACGCTCGACAGCCGCATCGGCCATCTCGAGCATCTGTTGGTCGGCCGCGCCGAAGCGGTCAGCCAGCAGATCGAAACCCGAAGCCGCGCGGCCGCCGATCTGCTCAACGCCCGGCTCGAGGAACTGTCGGAATCGATCAAGACAAATTCCGGCAACGCCGAGCAGGCGCTCGGCGCGCTGGCCGCCCGCACCGTCGAAGCGCTCGGCAAAAGCGCCGCCGCCAGCACCGCCGCCAGCGAGACGCTCAACCGCAGCGCCGTCGCCGCGACTGACGCGCTTAACCGCAGCGCCGCCGAGGCGACGGTTGCGCTCAATAGGAGCGCCGGCTCGCTCAGCAACACCATCGCCAACAGCGCCACCGCCGCCAACGAAGCGCTCGGCAAGACCACCGAGAACGCCGCCGCCTTGATTTCGCGCAGCGTCACCGCCGCCAATGAAGCGATCGGCAAGACCGGCGATAACGCGGCCAACGTCGTCGCGCGCACCGCCGCCGCGCTCAACAACACGGTCGCCAGCAGCACCGCCGCCGCCAATGAAGCGATCGGCAAGACCAGCCAGAACGCCGCCGAGCTGATGGCGCGCAGCGCCGCCGAGGCGACCGCCGCGCTGACCCGCAGCGCCACCGCCTTGAGCAATACCATCACCGGCAGCGCCGGGACGGCGAGCGAAGCGATCGGCAAGACATCGACCTCAGCCGCGGACGCGCTATCGCGCAGCGCCACCGCCGCCAGCGAAGCGATCGGCCGCAGCGCCAGCGAAGCCGAGCGCACCCTTGTCAGCATGAGCGCCGAAGTCGGCCGCAACATCGCCGGCCGGGCTGATGAGATCACCGCGACGGTATCGCAGCGGGTCGGCGAGATGTCGCAGCTGCTCGACGAGAAGTCGAACGGGCTGTTGGCGACGATTTCCGGCAAGGGCCAGGAGCTCGCCGGCGAAGTCAGCCGCATCACCGACCAGGCGGTGAAGTCGATCGAAGCCAAGAGCTTCGTCTTCACCCAGACGATGATGGACAACAGCGAGGAGATCGCGCGGCTCATCAATGACGCCAGCCAAACCGCCACCGCCGCCATGACGCGCACGCTCGGGCAGCTGCAGGAAGGCGCGCACGGCGTCAGCGAGGCGGCCAAGGCGACGATCACCCGCACGCTCGACGACCTGCATGCCGCTACCCGCTCCGCCATCGAGGAATCCAAGCAGACGGCATCGGCGACGGTGGCCGACATGCTGGAGACCCACGGCATGCTGCGCTCCGACACCACCGCGCTGTTCGAGCGGCTGCGCGAGGCCAACATCTTGCTGCAGGAAGTCTTGAGCGGCGCCCACGAGAACATGAGCTCGCTCGAGCGCACCATGGTGACGCGCGTTTCCGAGTTCGTCTCCGCCATGAACGACCTGACGCTCAAGAGCGACACCAGCGCCAATGTGGTGCAGCAGCATGTCGGCTCGTTCAACGCCATCACCGCGAAAGCGCTGCGCGAGCTCGGCGAACTGGCCTCGCAGTTCAACGTCCATGGCCGCTCGCTGGCCGAGGCGGTCGAGCTCCTGGAAAAGAGCAACCGCCGCACCGAGGAATCGGTCACCACCAAGCGCGCCAATATCGAGGCGCTGGTGTCGACGCTGGACACGCGGACCGACGATTTTGCCCAGCGCCTGACCCGCTTCTCCGGCCTGCTCGACGAATCGCTCGACGCGGCGACGACGCGGGCGCGGGAGATCGCCAGCATCATCGCCGAGTCCAGCAACACCAGCGTGCAAACCATCGAACAGCAATACGAGCTGGTGCGCACCACCTCGGAAGAAGAACGCAAGCACACCAGCGAAACGTTCGGCGCGATTTACGACGAAGCGACCGGGCAAGTGCACGGCATGCTCAACCAGTCGGCCGAGCGTTTCGCCGAGATCATGCAAGGCATGAAGCAGATGGCGGCGGAAATGCAGCAGGAGCTGGAGACGACGCGCGCCGAATTGCGCCGCGGCATTTTCGAGTTGCCGCAAGAGACCGCCGAGAGCGCCGCGCAAATGCGCCGCGTCATCGTCGACCAGATCGAGGCGCTGGCCGAGCTCAACCGCATCGTCGCCCGCCATGGACGCTCGCTCGACACCTCCGAGCCGATGCGGCCGGAACCGCTGCGTCAGCAGGAGCCCCTGCCACCGCGTCCCGAACCGCTGCGGCGCGAGGCGGAGCCAGCCTATGTCGGCGGCGGCGGACGTCCGCCGGCGCGGCCGCCGCGCGATATCACCGGAGCGCCACCGGCGGCGACGCGTGGCGACATCACCGGCGCTCCGCCGCGCCGGCCCGAGCAGCCGCCGGTCGGCCAGAATGGCGGCGGCGGCAATGGCCGCAACAACGGCGGCTGGCTCAGCGATCTTTTGACCCGCGCGTCGCGCGAGGATAGTCCGCCGATCGCGCCGCCGACGGCGCGCGGCGAGGAGCGTGCTCCGCGTGACGGCGCCGACTCGCTTGAGTCGCTCGCGGTCGATGTCGCGCGCATGATCGACCACGAAGCGGCTGCCGACTTGTGGGAGCGTTACAAACGCGGCGAACGCGGCCTGTTCACCAGGCGCCTCTACACCGCCCAGGGCCAAAAGGCGTTCGACGAAATTCGCCGCAAGTACCGCGCCGACCCGGAATTCCGGCAGACCGTCGAGCAATACATCCACGAGTTCGAGCGGCTGCTCGATGACGTCTCGCGCGGCGATCGCGGCGCGGCCGTGGTGCGCAACTACCTGACCTCGGACACCGGCAAGGTTTACACCATGCTGGCGCATGCCGCCGGCCGGTTCGATCAGTAACGCGCCCCGCCCTGCGGCAATGACCCCGCGGCGCCAGCCTGCGGCTGCGGCGCCGGAAGCGAGAGTGCAAACTCGGTCAGGGAATTGTAGATTCGGCCAGTGACCCGATGCGTGGGTCAATGGCCGCCTTGCCCATTGGGCGACGGCGGCGCTACCGTTAACGGTTATGGAACCTTCGGTTTCCTTGCCTACCGCTGCGGATGTCGAGGCGGCCGCACGCCGCCTCGCCGGGGTGGCGCTGCACACGCCGCTGCTCACCTCGGCGGCGCTCGACGCGATGACCGGCGGCCGCGTTTTTCTGAAAGCCGAAACGCTGCAGCACACCGGCTCATTCAAGTTCCGCGGCGCCTACAACAAGCTGGCGGCGATCCCGCCCGAGCAACGCGCCGGCGGCGTAGTCGCCTTCTCGTCCGGCAATCACGCCCAAGGCGTCGCCGCGGCGGCGCGGCTCCTCGGCATGCGCTGCGTCATCGTGATGCCGCACGACGCGCCGCGCGCCAAACGCGAGCGCACCGCCGCGCTCGGCGCCGAGGTCGTGCTTTACGACCGCGTCAAAGACGACCGCGAAGCCATCGCCGGCGATATCGCCGCGCGGCGCGGCGCGGTGCTGGTGCCGCCCTACGACGACGCCATGATCATCGCCGGCCAGGGCACCGCCGGCCTTGAAATCGTCGACGATCTTCAAGCGCTCGGCCTCGTGCCCGACGTGGTGGTGGTGACGGCCTCCGGCGGCGGATTGACGGCCGGCATCGCGCTCGCGGTCAGATCGCGGGCGCCGAACGCCGTGCTCTACACCGCCGAGCCGCAGGGCTTCGACGACCACGCCCGCTCGTTCCGCAGCGGTCAGCGCGAGCAGAACGCCGCCGTCAGCGGCACGATCTGCGACGCGCTGATGGCGCGCACACCCGGCAAGCTCACCTTCGCCATCAACCAGTCGCTGGTCGGCGCCGGCGTCGTCGCCAGCGACGCCGAGGTCGCCGCCGCCGTCGCCTTCGCGTTCTCGGAATTGAAGCTTGTGGTCGAGCCGGGCGGCGCCGTGGCGCTCGCCGCTTTGATGACCGGCAAGGTGGACGTCACCGGCAAGATCGCGGTCGCCGTCCTGTCCGGTGGCAACATCGACCCCGAATTGTTTTCACGGCTGGTCGCCTAGAAAAAAATGCTGCGCCTCGCCGCCGCGCCGGCGGCGAGGCTCGCAAAAATTCAACAACACAGGGCTGCCTAAAATTCACGCTTGCGCGGGAACAACGAAGGCAGCGAATCTACATTATGATCTTCGGATCATAATCTAGATGTTTCTCCGAGCATGACGGCCGACCTCAACCCGGAGCAAGCCCGGGGCAAGCTTTTCAGCATCATGCGCTACGCCCCGGCGCCGGGCAGGAAGCAACGGATTTGCGTTGTCCCGTCCGAACTCATGTACGGCCACACCACGGCGGGTCCGAATTTGTTCGGCTCGGTGACAAGCGCGTTATCCGGAACGACAATCCATTCGCCGTGCAGCCGCACGCGGTAACGGCCGTCCTGCGTATCCCAATCGACATTCTCGATCTTGAACCCATCGGCAAAAGAACAACACAAGCCCTTGCCGCTCGCCAATTGATCGAACCAGGCGTGAAGTGGCTCATTGGCGTAGCGGCCATCATCACGCGCCGATACATTGTCCGAAATCAAAGCACTCGTGCACAACGCCACAACCGCCAACAAAGGACCGGTGAGTTTGTGCATCGTGGCCTCCAGATGATCGTGTTACGCGGACCGACAGCAACAAGGTCCGGCAGACCTGGAGAGAAAGCTTCTTGCCTGCCTTTCCTTGTTGATCCGCATCGACTCATGGAAAGCAACTTCCGTGCCGTTTGACGAATCACTCCAATTGGATGACATTTTTTCTTAACAAAAAATAAATATTCGCGCGAGCCAACGGTTCGCGCAGGTTTTCGTTCGGGCGGTTGGAACTTTGTCAGCAACGTGGCAGCCGCGCGGCGACGATCCGATCAGATCGAATCATGACGCGAGCTTTTTGGCATCGCGCTCAGCTGAACAGCGCGATCAGCTCTTCCTCGCTCAGCCCATAGATTGCCGCGAGCGGATCGTTGGCCGACGTGCGCGAATTTGGCGGCGCCGCTCCATTCGACTCGGCCGTTGACGGCGCTGCCCCGTTCGTTTCGGCAGCCGATGGCGAAGCCGTTGCGGACGTCGTCGTGGCGGGTGCCACTGGCTCTGCGTCACGAGATGCGGCAGCGGCCAGCAGCTCCACCGCAATCTGTTCGGCGGCCGCTTGTGCTTCCCGCTCCCCCGCCTCGCGATCGACCGGCTCATCGTTGGGCGGCGCGTCTTCATCTTCACCGACCGGACTCGGCATCGACAACAGGACCGGCTGGACCGACCTCACCGTTTGTTGTTCCGCCCCGGCCGACAGCTGCATGTCCGGCAACGCCGGATGCACGAACGCGGGCTGCGGCAGCGGATGGGCGTGATCGTCGTACGGCACGACGACGTCGACGGCAGCAGCCGTTGGCCCAGCCGCAGCGCCGTTCGGCTTGGTCGCGTGATCGCCGTTGACGGCAGCGCTTACGGAGGCGCTCGCCGGCTTGGCCGCTCGGTCCGCTTTGGCCGGCTCGACGGCAACGATCGAAACGGGCGGCAGCAGCTGATCGATCCGCTTGCCCAGATCGCAGAGCAGCGCCGCCGCGCCCTGCGTCCGCGCCGCCGCGGCGTCGTTGCGGACGACGGCGTCGCCGACTTCGCGTATGGAGGCTTCCAGCGTATCGCACAGCGCCGTGTCGACCTCGCGCATGCGCAGCGCCATGGCCACGTCCTGTATGCGCTCGATGGCGAAGTGGACCTCCAGCGCCAGCGCGCCATTCGCCTTGAGTACCGATTCGATCTGCCTGATCGTTGCCGCCACGCGGGCAAGGCCATCGGCCAATCCAGTCGACACCGGCGTGGGCGAATCGTCCGCCGTCGCCGCGTCGCGATAATTGGCCGTCGTGGAGGCGCCATTCGTCTGCGGATGCGAATGAGCATTTGGATCAAGATTTGGATTCGGACTTGGATCGGCACTTGGGTCGTGCGGCAGCAAGCCGTCGCCGCTGCCGTTCACGGCGGCGACGAATGTCTCCTCATGGTCGGCGTTTTTCGGCGGCCCAGCCAAAATGTCCAGCAGCGGCAAAAGTTCATTGGACATCATTTTCACCGGTCACGGCGATTCGAGCATCATAGCCGCCGCGACCAAACAAAAAAATCCCGCCCGGCACGATTGTCGTGGCAAGTTCCGCCCTGCTCTCAGCCCCACAATGCCGACTCGGGCGGATAAACCAGGCTCCCTTCATAGCGCAAACCGTCGGGACGATCCCTGGCTAATAGCAAAGGACCGTCGAGATCGACATAACGCGCCCCCGCCCCGACCAACATGGCCGGCGCCATCGCCAGCGAGGTGGCGACCATGCAGCCGGCCATGATGGCGAGGCCTCGCTGTTCGGCGGCGGCCGCCAGCGCCAACGCCTCGGTCAGACCGCCGGCCTTGTCGAGCTTGATGTTGATGGCGTCGTATTTGCCGGCAAGCGCATCCAGAGAGCCCCGGTCGTGGACGCTCTCATCGGCACAAACCGCAACGGGGTGTTCGATCCCGGCAAGCGCGTCGTCGCTGCCCTCTGGCAAGGGCTGTTCGATCAATGTGACGCCGGCATCGGCGCAAGCGGCAAGGTTTTCCGCGAAATTGTGGACATTCCAGCCCTCATTGGCGTCGACGATCAGCTCGGCCAGCGGTGCGGCGCGCCGCACCGCCGCGATCCGCTCCCGGTCACCCTCCCCGCCGCCGAGCTTGACTTTAAGCAGCGGCCGCCAGCCGGCCCGCTCGGCCGCTGCCGCCATCGCCGCAGCCCGGGCAAGCGAGATCGTATAGGCCGTAGTCAGCGGTACCGGGGCTGAAACGCCGGCCAATTCGTGGACACGGCGCCCGGCCTGCTTGGCGTTAACGTCCCAGTAAGCACAATCGAGTGCATTACGGGCAGCACCAGGGCCCAGCGCGTGCTGGAGGGTGGCGCGGTCAAGGCCCTGCCGCAGCGCCGGGCGCAACGCCTCGATCGACGCCACAATGCCGTCCGGAGTTTCGCCGTAGCGTGCATAGGGGACGGACTCGCCGCGGCCGCGGTGGGTCCCATCGCTGAGTTCGGCCACCACCACGACCGCCTCGGTCTTGCTGCCGCGGCTGATTGTGAATGCGCCGGCTATCGGCCAGCGCTCGATCCGTACGGAGAGCTCCATGCGCGGGGCAGTATGACCGTGGTTTTCCCTAACCCTCAAGGGCGGCGCGCCGCGGCGCCGGCGTCGGGTATTGGACCGTGAGCGCAGTCTCGCTCACCGCCAAGACCGACGGCGAACGTCTGGCGCTGGTGGCGGCAGGCAGCTGGACGGCGGAGCGCGCCGCCGAACTTGAAAAGATTATCGACGAGACGGCGCGGCGCCACGTCGGCGCGCGCAGCGTCGATATCGATCTCGGAAGCCTGGAGCGGCTGGATACGTTCGGCGCCTGGCTGATCGAGCGGCTCAAGCGGACATTTCTCATCCACGGCTCGGCCGCTCGCATCACCGGCTTGTCCGACATCGATCGCGGCCTGATCGAGGAGCTGCGACTGGTCAATCAGGCGCCGGCGCCCAAGCGCGCCGCGCCGAACCGCATTCTGCAGGCGCTCGATGCCGTCGGCCGCAGCATCGCCGAAATCGGCTGGTCGCTGGTCCTGCTGGTGCAAATGTTCGGCGCGCTGGCCTCGGCGGCGCTCGGCACCATCGTCCACCCGACGCGCCTGCGGCTGACGTCGATGGTGCATCATCTCGAGTGCGTCGGCTGGCGCGCGGTGCCGATCATCGTGCTGAGCACGTTCATGATCGGCGCCATTCTGGCGCAACAGGGCATATTCCGTTTCCGCACCGTCGGTTTGGACATCTACGTCGTCGACATGGTCACCGTCCTGGTGCTGCGCGAGGTCGGGGTGCTGATCGTTTGCGTCATGGTGGCCGGGCGCTCCGGCAGCGCCTATACCGCCGAGCTCGGGTCGATGAAGATGCGCGAGGAGATCGACGCCTTGCGCACCATGGGCCTCGATCCGGTCGAAGTGCTGGTGCTGCCGCGCATCATCGCGCTGGTCATTGCGGTCCCGCTTCTGACCTTTATCGGCTCGGTTGCCGCGCTCTATGGCGCTGGCCTGGTGTGTTGGCTCTATGCCGGGATGGCGCCTGAGATTTTCCTCGAGCGGCTGCGCGAAGCCATCTGGCTGCCGACGTTCGCGGTCGGCATGATCAAGGCGCCGTTCATGGCGCTGACCATTGGGCTGGTCGCTTGCAGCGAGGGCTTCAAGGTTGAGGGCAGCGCCGCCTCGCTGGGTCGCCAAACCACTGCTTCGGTCGTCAAATCGATCTTTCTGGTGATCGTGCTCGACGGCATGTTCGCCATGTTCTTCGCCGGCATCGGGATGTGACGATGACCAACAGTCCGCCGGTGATCAGCGTGCGCGACGTCGTCGTCAGCTTCGGCGGCACGACCGTGCTCGATCGCGCCAGCGTCGACGTGTTCGAAGGCGAGATCCTCGGCTTTGTCGGCGGCTCCGGCGCCGGCAAATCGGTGCTGATGCGCGCCATCATCGGGCTGGTGCCGAAGCAGCAGGGCACCATCGAAGTATTCGGCTACGATCTTGCCGCGCTCAACGAGCGGCAGCGGCGCGCCGTCGAACAGCGCTGGGGCGTGCTGTTCCAGCAGGGCGCGTTGTTTTCATCGCTCACGGCGCTGCAAAACGTTCAATTCCCGATCCGCGAATATCTCAAGCTGTCGCCGCGGCTGATCGAAGAGGTCGCGCTGGCCAAGCTGGAAATGGTCGGCTTGAGCGCCGACGTGCGCGGCAAATATCCGTCCCAGCTGTCCGGCGGCATGATCAAGCGGGTGGCTCTGGCGCGGGCGCTGGCGCTTGATCCTGACATTGTTTTCCTCGATGAACCGACATCCGGGCTCGATCCGATCGGCGCCGCCGAGTTCGACGAGCTGATCCGGACCCTACAACGCACGCTGGGCTTGAGCGTTTTCATGGTCACCCACGATCTCGACAGCCTGCACGCGGTTTGCGATCGCATCGCGGTACTGTCCGAAGGCCGCGTCATCGCCACCGGTCCGATCGAGACCATGCTGGCGTCCGAGCATCCGTGGCTGCGATCATACTTTGGCGGAAAACGGGGGCGGCAAGTTCAGGGGCTCTTACAGTAGGAGCATGATCTTTTCGGGAAACCGGTGTCCACCCTCGGATCACGTCCAAGGGCATGCTTTTCCGGATCATGCTCAAAAGAGCGCGAGAGACCAACTATGGAAACCAAGGCCAGCTACATCGTCACCGGCGCTTTCACGCTCGCCGTCATCGCCGGCGTGTTCGGCTTCGTCTATTGGGTCCAGAGCGGCGGGACCACGAGCGACCGCGCCGCTTATCGCGTCGTGTTCGCCGGATCGGTTTCGGGACTGCACGCCGGCTCCGCGGTTCTGTTCGACGGCATGCGGGTCGGCGAAGTGACCAAGCTTACCCTTGACCCGCACGATCCGCGCAAGGTCGACGCGCTGATCGCGCTCGATCGTTCGGTGCCGGTGCGCGCCGACACCAAGGTAGCGCTGGAATTCCAGGGCCTGACCGGGCTCGCCGAGATTTCGCTCACCGGCGGCGCCGCCGACGCTGCGCCGGTGCTCGCCGACGGCGGCCGGCAGCCGACGCTGTACGCCGACCCGAGCGCCTCCGCCGACGTCACGCAGGCGGCGCGCAATGTGCTGGCGCGCGTCGATGGCCTCGTCGCCGAGAACGAGGAGGCGATGCGCGCCTCGATGCGCAACATTCAGACGGTGACGGAGACACTGGCCAAGAATGCGCAGCGGCTCGATAAGGTCATGGCGGGGGTCGAAAACCTGACCGGCAATGGCGACAAGAGCGGCGAGCTCGCCGAGGCCGCCGCCTCGATCCGCAAGCTCGCCGACAATCTCGACAAGCGCACCGACGAGATTTCGGCCGGGCTGGTGCGTTTCTCCAACTCAGGCCTCAAGGAATACGAGGCCTTTGCGGTCGACGGCCGCCGCACGCTCGCCGAGCTGCACAAGGTGATCAAGAACATCAACGATCACCCCTCGCAGCTGATTTTCGGGCATTGAGCGCGAACGCGTAGGGTGGGTTGAGCGAAGCGAAACCCACCGATCATCCAAAGACGATGGGTTTCGCTCTGCTCAACCCATCCTACTTTGCTTCAGGCGGCGATCTCGGCTTCTTGGTCCTGCTCGACCAGGCGCGGGCTGGGCAGCGGCCGCTCGGCGCCGGTATCGGACCAGTTGATGATCTCGAAGCGCCCGTCTTCGTGCTCGGCCAACGCCGTGCAGCTCTCGACCCAATCGCCGCAATTCATGTAGCGGATGCCGAAATTGTCGTGGATCACGGCGTGGTGGATATGGCCGCAGATGACGCCGTCGACTTCGCGGCGCCGCGCTTCGTCGGCCAGCGTCTGCTCGAACGCGCCGATATAATTCACCGCGTTCTTGACTTTATGCTTGGCCCATTGCGACAGCGACCAATAGGAAAAACCGAGCTTGCGGCGGACGGCGTTGAAATAGCGGTTGACGAAAATCGCGAAGTCGTAAGCGGTGTCGCCCAGCAGCGCCAGCCAACGCGCGTGCTTGACCACCATGTCGAACACGTCGCCGTGCACGACCAGATAGCGCCGTCCGTCGGCGGCTTCGTGGATGGCGTTTTCCACCACCTCGATGCCGCCGAAATGGGTGCCGTAATAGTCGCGCAGAAACTCGTCGTGATTGCCCGGCAGATAGACGAAGCGGGCGCCTTTGCGCGCCTTGCGCAACAGCTTCTGCACCACGTCGTTGTGCGGCTGCGGCCAATACCAGCCCGAGCGCAATTGCCAGCCGTCGACGATGTCGCCGACCAGATAGATCGTCTCGGCGTCGTGGTAGCGCAGGAAGTCGAGGAGCCGTTCAGCCTGACAGCCGCGCGCGCCGAGATGAACATCTGAAATAAAGAGAGTACGGAACAGACGCGTACCGTGCTCAAGTTCCACGATGTTTGATCTCTCGTTGCCGCGACGTGGTTTCGACGTTGTCAGGCGTATAAGTGCGTCGCATTGCAGCAAGATGACAGCAAAAGTTAACGTCCGGCGACGGCAGCAACAAATAATAACGTACATTTCATATAGGCTTCATGCGGCGTCCGGCCGCGCCCGCCGAGTCACAGCGCTGTCACGCCGCTGCGTTAAATGATTCGCTAATGACAGCGCCGATTCTCGCCGCCGCGTTTTTCCTCTTCGCCACGACCAGCGTCCACGTTGCGAGCATCGCGATCGCGGCCTTGCGATTGCGGCGAAGCGCGGCCGGCGATCCTCAGCCTTTCCAGAAGCTCCCTCCCGTCAGCCTGGTGCGCCCGCTATGCGGAATAGACAATTATGCCACCGACACGTTGCGTTCGACGTTCGCGCTCGACTATCCGCGCTACGAAATCCTGTTCTGCGTCGCTTCCGTAAAGGATCCCGTCATTCCGCTTATCGAAACGTTGCTGACGAGCGAGCCGGAAGCCGACGCCAGGCTGCTCGTCGGCGACGAGAGGGTGAACAACAACCCGAAGCTGAATAATGTGCTCAAGGGCTGGTGGGCGGCGAAATACGACTGGATCGTGCTGGCCGATTCCAACGTGCTGATGCCGCGCGATTACCTCGAGCGCCTGTTCGCCAGCTGGTGCGCCGACACCGGCCTCGTCGCCTCGCCGCCGATCGGCTCACAGCCGGAGGGATTATGGGCGGAGCTGGAATGCGCCTTCCTCAACACCTATCAGGCGCGCTGGCAATTCATCGCCGACGCCTTCGGCTTCGGCTTCGCCCAGGGCAAGACCATGCTGTGGCGGCGGGCCGACCTCGAGCGCGCCGGCGGCATTGAAACGCTCGCCAAAGAGGTCGCCGAAGATGCCGCCGCCACCAAGATCGTGCGCGGCTCAGGCCTCAAGGTGCGGCTGGTCGACCGGCCGTTCGCGCAGCCGCTCGGCTATCGCACCGCCGCCGAGGTCTGGCATCGGCAGGTGCGCTGGGCGCGGCTGCGCCGCGCCAGCTTCTTTGCTTATTTTCTGCCCGAGGCGGTGTCCGGCGGCGTGCTGCCGATGATTGCGTTTGCCGTCGTCGCACCCGCAATCGGTCTGCCGGCCGCGGCGAGCGTGGTGTCGTTCGGTCTACTCTGGTATGGCGGCGAGACGTTACTCGCCGCCATTGTCGGCTGGCATGTCTCGGTGCGTTATCCGCTGACCTGTCTGATCCGCGATGCGCTGCTTCCGGTGCTGTTCGTCAGCGCGCTGCAAGGCGATGACTTCGTGTGGCGCGGCAACGAAATGCAGGTTGAGCGTCTGCGTCCACGCGGGATGATGGCGCGCGTGCGGCCGCGCAATGTGATGGCGCGGATGCGGCCGCGACTTGCCGCGGTGGCGCCGCGCGCGCGTCGGCATCTGCGCTCGCTGCGCGAGCGGATGTCGTAATCACACCACCCCATCGGCAATCGTCTCCAGCACCGCGGTCTCCGTCGGAAAATCCGCGGCAATCCAGGCCGCCTCGGCGGCGCGCAGCGCCACGCCGAGCGGCGGTCCTTCCGCGACGCCGCGGCGGAGGAAATCGGCGGCCTTGAGCGGAAAAACCGGCGCCGTCCAGCGCTGCGGCAGGCCCGCCAGCTCGCGCCAGACGCTGTCGGCGGCGCCGGCTTCCGAGCGCGCCCAGGCAACAAACACCCGATCGGAAAACGATTGCGGGCCGAGCTGATAAAGGAGCGCACGGCCCGCGCGGCCACTGGCCTCCGGCGCCACCCGCCACCAACCATCCAGCGCCAATAGCCGCTCGGACTCGGCATTCGACAACCGCAGCCGTTGCGTCAGCCGCTCCGCGTCTTCTTCGACCCAGACGCCGAGCGCGCCGAGCCGGCGGATGGCGTCGGCTTCGACGCCGAGCGCCGCATCGACCTTGATGGTGTTCTCGAAGCTCGCGAGATAGCCAACGCCGCCCAGCACCAAGCTGAGGAGCCCGGTCTCCGCCATCACCGCCAGCGTTGGCGTCGCCCGGTCGGCGATCAGGAGTTTCAGCATCTCCATGCGCACGCGTTCGCGCGACAGCATTTCCAAGCCGGCGCGGGCGCGGACGCACGCCTGTACGCCCGCCTGGTCCGGCGCGCCCTCGCCGAAATGGGCGTGAAAGCGAAAGAACCGCAGGATGCGCAGATAGTCCTCTTCGATCCGCCGCTGCGGCTCGCCGATAAAGCGCACCCGATGCGCCGCGATGTCGTCGAGACCGCCGACATAATCGTGCACCCTCCCATCGGCCGTGGCCGAGAGCGCGTTGATGGTAAAGTCACGGCGTTGCGCATCCGCCCGCCAGTCGCGGCCGAACACGACGCGGGCTTTGCGGCCAAAGGTTTCGACGTCCTCGCGCAACGTCGTGATCTCGACCGGGCGGTGATCGATGATGGCGGTAATTGTGCCGTGTTCGATGCCGGTCGGAATTGCCTTGCCGCCGGCCGCTTCGACGCGGCGGATGACCTCCAACGGCACGGCCGTGGTCGCCATGTCGATCTCGGCGACCGCAAGCCCAATCAACGCGTTGCGCACCGCGCCGCCGACGACGCGCGCTTCTTCGCCGTCGCGATCAAGCAGCGCCAACAGGCGCGCGACGTCGCCACCTTTAAGCCACGCGACATCGCGCAGAAGCGGCGCAGCCGTCACCGGTTGGATTGCGGCACAAACTTGCCGTCCTCGATATGCGCCGGCACATAAGTAGAGCCCGGCGGCGCGCGCCCGAACTGCGCCAGCATCAGAAAGCTTCCGGTCATCAATACCAGGGACGCGATGATGAGACCGGCAAGCCGCGACAACGTCCATGCCTTCGGATGCAAAACGCCGGCACGTGTCGCCAAGAGATACGCCGCATAAAGCACAAACGGAGTGAGAAAAAGCCCGATCTCCGTGGCGATTGGCCGTATCATCCGTAAACCCGGTCGTAGAGGTTCCTCACAATACCCGCGGTAATGCCCCAGATGTAGCGATCTCCGAATGGGATCGCATAATATTCCCGCTCGATGCCCTTCCACTCACGGCTGCGGCGCTGGTGATTGGCCGGCGTCATCAGGAAGGACAGCGGCACTTCGAACGCCTCGGTCACTTCGCCGGGATTGAGCCTCAGCATAAAGTCCGGTCGCACGCGCGCGACTGTCGGCAGAATGCGAAAGCCGGAAAACGTCAGATAAAGGTCGAGATAGCCGAGCGGCTCGATCAGCGCCGGCGCGAGCCCGACCTCTTCCTTGGCTTCGCGCATCGCTGCGGCGACCGGGCTCTCGTCCTTGGGGTCGATCTTGCCACCCGGAAAGGCGACCTGACCGGCATGGCTTGCCAGATCCTGGGTGCGGATCGTCAACAGCACCGTCGGCTCGTCGCGGTCGATCACCGGAACCAACACCGCCGCCGGCTTGGTGGCGGCGACGCCGGCACGCTCCCACATCGACGGATTGAGATCGAGATCGCCGCGCGCCCCCTGCGCCATCGGATCGGTGAGCGACGGCGGCACCTGGAGCGTGAGCCGCGTCCGCGCGCGATCAAAGAAGTCCTCGCCGACCGTTGGCCGCACCGGCGCGGTCTGGTCGGTCACGCGAAATCCCTCACCTGCTCGGCCGGCGCCATCGCAAAGAATACGCCCATCGATGCCACGCCGAACATCGCCCTGCCCTCAACCTCGCGCTCCTCGCCGAGCTCGACAAGATCGAAGAAAAGTCGTCGCGTCACCTTCGCCCACAAGTCGCGGCGCACATGCAGATACGGCTTCAACCCGCCGGTCTCCGCTTCCGGCTCGAAGCGCAACGCGTGCGACGGCCCGCATCGCACCCAGTCATCGACATTGGTGCGAAAGTTGAGCACGCGGCCGGACGATGATTCTTCGACGAGGAGCTCGACGGCGAGGAACGGCGCGTCATCGACCGTTATGCCGCACTTTTCCACAGGCGTAACGAGAAAGTATTTGTCGCCTTCGCGCTTGAGCACCGAGGCGAAGAGCTTGACCAGCGGCAGCCGCCCAATCGGCGTCTTTAAGTAAAACCAGGTGCCGTCGGCGGCGATCCGCATGTCGAGATCGCCGCAGAATGGCGGGTTCCAGCACTCGACCGGCGGCGGGCCCTTGGCTGCGGCACCGGCCTCACTTAGCGCGCCTGTGATCGCTTCCAGGCCGGATTGCCCTGCCTTCGCCATGGTTTGCCTTGAACTTGCATCCTTGGACATTAAGTCCGGGGGCAGTATCGCTCGCGAGATCGTGACTGCTTGCGGTGGTCGCGTCGCGCCAGACTTAAGTTGTGTTCCTGGTGAATGAAAGAACTGGCGCAAAGTCCTGCTTTTTGATCCGGCACGTGCCGCTGGCGCGTATATTGCATCCGCCACTCGCGATGCAAAGTCGGCGGCTTTCGTTCGTGTCAGATTTCGTTCGTATCGACGCGCCGAATCTGATTCGCTCGCGAATGCGGCACTAGAGAAGGAGTGAAACCATGCCCGCTGTCGGCGGAGAAGGGCTCGAAAAGCTTGAAGACATGATCGTGCGGGCGGCCGAATCAAGCGCCGACCATGTGCGCGCGGCCAAGGCCGCGATCGGAACCGTGATTTTCGGCCAGGATAAGGTCATCGAGCAGGCGCTCGTCACCATCCTGTCCGGCGGACATGCGCTCCTCCTCGGCGTTCCCGGCCTCGCCAAGACCAAGCTGGTGGATACCTTGGGCACCGTGCTCGGGCTCGATGCGCGACGCGTCCAATTCACCCCCGACCTGATGCCGTCCGACATTCTCGGCACCGAAGTTCTGGAGGAAAGCCAGACCGGCAAGCGAAGCTTCCGTTTTCTGTCCGGGCCGGTGTTCGCCCAGCTTCTGATGGCCGACGAAATCAATCGCGCCAGCCCGCGCACGCAATCGGCGCTGCTGCAGGCGATGCAAGAACAGCATGTCACCATCGCCGGCACGCGCCACGATCTGCCGCGCCCGTTTCACGTGTTGGCGACGCAAAATCCGCTCGAGCAGGAAGGCACCTATCCGCTGCCGGAAGCGCAGCTCGACCGCTTCCTGATGGAGATCGACGTCGACTATCCGGACCGGGCGGCAGAGCGGAAAATTCTGTTCGAGACCACCGGCGCCGAGGAAACCAAAGCCAAGCTGGCAATGAGTGCCGAAGACTTGATGGCCGCGCAGCGTCTGGTGCGCCGCTTGCCGGTCGGCGAATCCGTCGTCGAGGCGATCCTAGCGCTGGTGCGGTCGGCGCGGCCTGGGCCGGAAGGCGGCGACTCCTCCAAGCTCATCGCCTGGGGACCGTCGCCGCGCGCCAGCCAAGCTTTGATGCTCGCGGTGCGCGCGCGGGCGTTGCTCGATCGGCGGCTCGCACCCTCGGTCGACGACGTCATCGATCTCGCCGAGCCGGTGCTCAAGCACCGCATGGCGCTCACCTTCTCGGCGCGCGCCGAGGGCGAGACCATCGAGGCGGTGATCGGGCGGCTGAAGGCGCGGATCGGATAAACGGATGGCGGCCGAGGCAAGGCGCACGCCCGATTACGATCGTCCGGCGGTGCAGCGTGCGGTTGGCGAAGGTCGCACGCTCGCCGCCACCATGCCGCGATTGATCCTGGAAGCGCGGCGGGTCGCGGCGACGGTGATTCACGGACTGCACGGCCGCCGCCGCGCCGGACCCGGCGAGAATTTCTGGCAATACCGCCGCTTTGTCTCCGGCGAGCCGGCGTCTCGGGTCGATTGGCGGCGCTCCGCGCGCGACGATCATCTCTATGTGCGCGAACTCGAATGGGAAGCCGCGCACACCGTCTGGATCTGGCCGGATCGTTCGCCGTCGATGGTTTTTGCTTCGCCGCTGGTGCGTGACACCAAGCTTTACCGCGCCTTGGTCATCGCGCTGGCGCTGGCTGAAGTTCTGGTCGAAGGCGGCGAGCGCGTCGGCATTCCCGGCCTGATGCGCCCGACCGGCAGCCGCAATGTCATCCAGCGCATGGCGCAGGCGATCGTCCATGATCGGAGCGATCGCGCAAGCCTGCCGCCGAATTTTTCGCCCTCCCCGCTGGCCGAGATCGTGCTCCTGTCCGACCTGTGGAGCGACATCGCCGACGTGCGGCGCACCATCACGCAACTCTCCGGCAGCGGCGCGCGCGGTCATGTGGTGCAGATCGTCGATCCCGCGGAAGAGAGTTTTCCGTATTGGGGCCGCATCGAGTTCGTCGAGCCGGAAGGCGGCGGCCGCATTACCGCCGGCCGGGCACAAACCTGGCGTGCCGATTATGAAGCCCGCGTGCAGCGCCACCGTGCGGAAATCCGGGCCGAGACCGACCGGCTGTCCTGGACCTTCACCATCCACCGCACCGATCGGCCGGCGAGCGAGCTTCTGTTGGCGTTGCATGCCCGCATCGGCGCCGCCATCAGCGACAGCGGATCGCGCATGCCGGCGCGCGCCGAGCCGAGGGCGCCGGCATGATTGGTGGATTGCCGCTCGGCTTTGCCGAACCCCTGGTGCTGATCGGACTATTGACCTTGCCGGTGCTGTGGTGGCTGTTGCGGCTGATCCCGCCGCGTCCACGCCGCATCGATTTCCCGCCGACCCGGCTGCTTCTGGAAATCGCGCCGCGCGAAGAGACGCCGGCGCGGACGCCGTGGTGGCTGACGCTGCTGCGGCTCCTGCTGGCCGCTTTGGTGATTTTCGCCGCCGCCGGCCCCTTGTGGAATCCGCCATTGACGACGCAGACGACGCGCGCGCCGATCGCGATCCTGATCGACGACGGCTGGGCCGCGGCTGCGACCTGGGACGCGCGCATGCGCACCGCCGAAGACATAATCTCGCGGGCGGAAAGCGACCGCCGCGCCGTCGCACTCATTCCGTTGTCCGAAGGCCCGCGCGATATTTCGTTTGCGCCGGCCGGCTCGGCGCGGGTGCACCTGCAACTGATCAAGCCGCAGCCGCACACCGTCGACCGCACCGAGGCGCTGCCCGCCATCTCGCGCTTCCTTGCGGCGACGCGCGAGGTCGAGATGGTGTGGCTCTCCGACGCCGTCGATCTCGGCCGCGGCGCCGATTTCGCCAAGGGTCTGGCGCCATTGCTCGACAACCGGCCGCTGACGATCGTTGCCGGCGGCATCGCCGGCACGCGGGCGCTCAACGCCGCCGACAATGCGGCCGGCGCGCTCAGCGTGAAAGTGCTGCGCACCGGCTCCGGCAGCGCCGAGTCCGGCACGGTGCGCGCGCTCGACTTGAAGGGGCTGCCGCTCGGCGAAGCGCCGTTTGTGTTCCAGCCGGCGGACGTCGAGACAGAAGCGCGTTTCGACCTGCCGGTCGAGATCCGAAACGACATCGCCCGCATGGAGATTGCCGGTGAACGCTCCGCCGGCGCCGTGCAGCTTCTCGACAAGCGCTGGCGCCGCCGCACCGTTGGCGTCGTATCCGGCGCCACCGCCGACACGTCGCAGCCGCTATTGTCGTCGATCTACTACATCACGCGGGCGCTCGGCCCGTTCGCCGACGTGCGCGTTGCGCAAGGCGAGTCGCCGGCCGAGGCGGTGTCGCATTTCCTCGACCAGCATCTGCCGATGCTGATCCTCGCCGACGTCGGCAATGTCGCCGGTGATGCCCATGACCGGCTCGGGCGCTGGATCGAAGACGGCGGCGTGCTGGTGCGCTTCGCCGGCCCGCGGCTTGCCGCCTCCGACGACGATCTGGTCCCGGTGCGATTGCGCCGCGGCGGCCGCATTCTCGGCGGCAGCCTGAGCTGGGATAAGCCACAGCCGCTGGCGGCGTTTTCGCGCGAGAGCCCGTTCAACGGCATGAGCGTGCCGAACGACGTGACGGTGAGCCGCCAGGTCTTGGCGGAGCCCGACGCGGCGCTGACGGAAAATACCTGGGCGACGCTCGCCGACGGCACGCCGCTTGTCACCGCCGCGCGGCGCGGCAAGGGTTTGATCGTGCTGTTCCACGTCACCGGCGACACCCGCTGGTCGGATTTGCCGCTGTCCGGCAGTTTTGTCGACATGCTCAAGCGAATTGTCGCGCTGGCCGGCACCGCGGCCGTCACCGAACCGGCGGCTGATCAGAAAACCAAGACCACGCACGAAGCGGTGGCGGCAAGCCGCGTGCTTGACGGCTTCGGCATTTTCACGTCGCCGCCGGCAACCGCCCGCCCGGTGCCGACCGACTATGCGGGCAGCGCCAGCGCCGAGCATCCGCCCGGTTTTTATGGTCCGCCGGAAAATCTCCTCGCCGTCAACACGCTCGCCGCCGCTGATCGGCTGACGCCGCTCGACTTCTCGCCGCTCGTCAACGCCAGCCATGAGATTTACCGCAAGACCGAGCCGCAGGACTTGCGCGGGCCGATCCTGCTCGCGGCGCTGTCGCTGTTCCTGCTCGATACCTTGCTGGTGCTTTATCTCGGCGGCGGCATCGCCCGGCTGTTGCCGCGCTTATCGCGCGCCTCGCGCGCCTCTGCTGCGATGGTAATGGTAATCGTGATCGGCGCGCTGGCTTTGTCGCTCTCGTATGCGCGCGCCGCCGAGCAGCCGAGCCGGGACGTGCCGCGCTCGGCGCTGGAGACCAAGCTCGCCTACGTCATGACCGGGGACCGCGACGTGGATTCGGTCAGTAAATCCGGACTCGGCGGGCTGACGCTGTTCCTGGCGCAACGCACCGCGCTCGAAGCCGGCGAGCCGATCGGCCTCGACATCGCCCGCGATGAGCTCGCCTTCTACCCGCTGATCTATTGGCCGATCGTGCCGGGCGCGCCGCGGCCGTCGGAGGAAACGCTCAAGCGCATCGATGCCTACATGAAGCAAGGCGGCACCGTGCTGTTCGACACCCGCGACGCAGTGGTGGCGCCGCCCGGATCCGGTGGCGAGACCCATAGTCCGGGCATGCTCGAATTGCGCAAGATTCTCTCTTCGCTCGACATCCCCGAGCTCGAGCCGGTGCCGCGCGATCACGTCCTGACGAAGACGTTCTATCTGCTGCGCGACTTCCCCGGCCGGTTTAATTCCGGCCAGCTCTGGGTCGAGGCATTGCCGGCCGCCAATGACGACGACGAAGCCTCGCACCGGCCGGCGCGCGGCGGCGATGGCGTCTCCTCGATCATCATCACCTCGAACGACCTCGCCGGCGCCTGGGCGTTGCAGCCCGACGGTCAGCCGATGCTGCCGATGCTCGAAGGCGAGCCACGCCAGCGCGAACTTGCCTTCCGCGCCGGCGTCAACATCGTGATGTACACGCTGACCGGCAATTACAAGGCAGACCAGGTGCACGTGCCGGCACTGCTCGAGCGGCTCGGGCAATAGGAGGGCGATCGTGAATCTCGGCGTCGCCTTCGCCCCGCTGGTTAGCGCTCCAATTCTTTGGGCGGCGATCGCCGCCGCTGTCGTCCTGTCTCTGCTGCTGTTCGTCTCGCGCAGCCGTGGCGCCACTATCCGCGCGCTCGGGCTGGCGCTGATCGTGCTGGCGCTCGCCAATCCGTCGCTGACCCGCGAGGACCGCGACCCGCTCTCTTCGGTCGCCGTCGTCGTGGTCGACAAAAGTCCGAGCCAGAATTTCGGCGACCGCACCCGCCAGACCGAAGAGGCGCGCGCCGCCATTGTCGCACGTTTAGGCCGCATTCCCGGCCTCGACGTCCGCGTGGTCGAAGCCGGCCAGTCGGACGGCGAAACCGACGGCACGCGGCTCTTCACCGCACTCGGCTCGACGCTGGCCGACGTGCCCGCCGACCGCATCGCCGGCGCCATCATGATCACCGACGGGCGCGTGCATGACGTGCCGGCGGAAGCGGGCGCGCTCGGCTTCGCCGCGCCGTTACACGCGCTCATCACCGGCAACAAGAACGAGCGCGATCGCCGGGTAGCGCTGATCGCCGCGCCGCGCTTTGGCATCGTTGGGCAGACGCAGACCATTACCTACCAGGTCGAGGATCAGGGCGCGCGCGAACGCAGCGCCGTGGTGACCGTGCGGCGCGATGGCGACGTCGTGGAAACGCGCACCGTGCCGATCGGCGTCCCGCAGCGCGTCGATATCCCGATCCCCCATGGCGGCCCCAACATCGTCGAGATCGAAGCCGCGCCGCTCGCCGGCGAGCTCACGGCGGTCAACAATCGCGCCGTGGTGAATATCGACGGCGTGCGCGACAAGCTGCGGGTGCTGTTGGTTTCCGGCGAGCCGAATGCCGGCGAGCGGACCTGGCGCAACCTGCTCAAGTCCGACGCGTCGGTTGATCTCGTGCATTTTACCATCCTGCGCCCGCCGGAGAAGCAGGACGGCACGCCGATCAACGAGTTGTCGCTGATCGCTTTCCCGACGCGCGAACTGTTCCAGCAGAAGATCGGCGAGTTTCAGCTCATCATCTTCGACCGCTACGCCCGTCAGGGCGTATTGCCGATGCTGTATTTTGACAACATCACCCGCTATGTGCGCGACGGCGGGGCGGTTTTGGTCGCCGCCGGTCCCGATTATGCGAGCCAGACCAGCATCTGGCGCACGCCGCTCAATGCCATCCTGCCGGCCGAGCCCAGCGGCAACGTCACCGAGCGCGGCTTCCACGCGCGCCTCACCGATCTCGGCAAGCGCCATCCGGTGACCCGCGACCTCGACGGCTCCGAAACCGATCCGCCACGCTGGAGCCAATGGTTCCGGGTGGTCGATACCGTGAGTGCCACCGGCACCGCGATCATGCACGGGCCGGACAACAAACCGCTTCTGGTGCTGTCGCGCGAGGGCGAAGGCCGCGTGGCCTTGCTTCTGTCCGACCAGCTTTGGCTGTGGGCGCGCGGCTTCCAGGGCGGCGGCCCGCATCTCGACCTGCTGCGGCGGCTGTCGCATTGGCTGATGAAGGAGCCGGAGCTCGAAGAGGAAGCGTTGCGGCTCACGGTCAGCGGCCATCAGCTCCTGGTCCGGCGGCAGACCATGGCCGAAGAGGTTTCGGAGGTGACGTTGACCTCGCCGTCAGGCGTGACGCGCGCGCTTAAACTGACGCCGAACGAACCGGGCGTTTGGGAAACGAGCGTCGCCGCCAATGAACTCGGATTGTGGCGCGCGACCGACGGCAAACTCAGCGCGCTGATCAATATCGGTCCGGTCAATCCGCGTGAATTCGCCGAGGTGACGTCGACCACCGAAGTGTTGGCGCCGATCGCCAATGCCACCGGCGGCGATTCGCGCCGGCTCGATGACGGCGGCGGCCTCAGCGTGCCAAGGATACTCGCGGTGCGCTCCGGCGATACCTACAAAGGCGACGATTGGATCGGCCTGAAAATGCGCGACGCCAGCGTGGTGCGCGGCATCGGCGTGCTGCCGGTGTTCGCCGGATTTCTCGGACTCCTCTTGCTGCTTGGCAGTCTCGCTGGCACCTGGGCGCGCGAGGGGCGGTAGTCGCTCTCGTCATTGCGAGGAGCAAAGCGACGAAGCAATCCAGCGTCCACGGCAAACAGCTAGATTGCTTCGCTATCGCTCGCAATAACGAGCCAATTACTCCTCCCACTCGCCGCGGATCGGGCCGGCGATGCCGTCAAAGGCGCCATCGCGCAGTTCGGCGACCAGAAGGCGTTCCGGATCGACCGGACCCGGCATGATGACGCGACCCGACTGAATGCGCTTGAAGCCGCACTTGCCATAGTACGGCTCGTCGCCGACTAGGATCACCAATTGATGCCCCTTTGAGCGCGCTTGTTCGAGCGCGCGCGCAATCAAGGCTTGGCCGACGCCGCGCTCGCGAAACGGCGGCTCCACGGTGAGAGGCCCGAGCAACAGCGCCCTCGCTTCGCCGATCCGCACCGGCGACAGGCGGACCGAGCCGACCAACAGCGTGCCGATACGCGCGGTGAACGACAGATCAAGATCGTGCTCCACCTGCTCACGCAGACGGTACGCGGTCTTGGCGTAGCGGCCCGGGCCGAACGTGCGCTCATGCAGGCGCTCGATTGCGCTGGCGTCGCCCTGCGCCTCCGGGAGGATGGTGAGAGAAATATCGTTCATGACCGCGCCGCCTAGCATCTACATCGCTGTCGGTCCAGCCGAACGGTCCCCACCTCGGCCCGCGGTTTTTCATTCTGGCCGCGCCCTGTCGTAGCTGCCGAGAATGACTACATGGACGACAGCAACGTGCGTGTCGACAGCGGTGGAGACGATAAATGGGACTTCTCGTCGATGGTGCCTGGCAGGACGTCGATATGCGCACCCAGGGCGGCCATTTCGTCCGCAAGGCGACCGCATTCCACAACTATGTCACCGCCGACGGCAGTCCCGGCCCGACCGGCAAAGGCGGATTTCCGGCCGAGCGCGGGCGCTATCATCTCTATGTTTCGCTGGCTTGCCCGTGGGCGCATCGTACGCTGATTTTCCGCAAGCTGAAAAAACTGGGAGACGTCATCTCGGTCTCGGTCACGGTGCCGCTGTTCGGCAAAAAGGGCTGGGAATTCGGCACCGAGCCCGGCGCCACCCTCGATACCATCAACGGCAAATCGACCATCGCCGACGTCTATGTGCTCGGCGACCCGCACTATAGCGGCCGCGCCAGCGTGCCGGTGTTCTGGGACAAGAAGCAGAATGTCGTCGTCAACAACGAATCGTCCGAAATCATCCGCATGCTCAACACGGCGTTCGATGCGTTCACCGACGTGCGCACCGACTATTATCCAGCCGCGTTGCGCCCCGAAATCGACCGCATCAACGACCTCGTCTACGCGACGGTGAATAACGGCGTCTATCGCTCAGGCTTCGCCACCACGCAAGGCGCCTACGAAGAGGCGGTGCGCGCGTTGTTCGCGACGCTCGATCAACTCGAAGAGCGGCTGTCGCGGCAGCGCTATCTGGTCGGCGCGCAGATCACCGAGGCGGACTGGCGGCTGTTCACCACGCTCATTCGCTTTGACGCGGTCTATTACGGCCACTTCAAATGCAACCTGCGGCGCATCGTCGATTATCCCAATCTGTGGAATTATCTGCGCGAGCTCTATCAGGTGCCGGGCGTTGCCGAGACCGTCAATCTCGATCACATCAAGCGGCACTATTACGGCAGCCACCGCAACGTCAATCCGACCGGGATCGTTCCGATCGGCCCGCTGATCGATTTCACGCTGCCGCACGACCGCGCGCGCTTCGACTGAAAGCAAAACCGCCGTGCCTCAAACAAGGCACGGCGGTATTGCTATCGCGCGGTGAACGACTACCAGCCGTTGGCGAAGCCGTTGCAGTAGCCGTAAATGTATGCGTTCGGATCGCTCGGGTCGCAATAGCCGTAGTCGTAGCCGGGGCTATAAGCGTACAGGCCGCCGAGACCAAGAGCGAGCCCGCCGACACCGAATCCACGGCGGAAACCGTTGTGGCCCCAATGACCGCGACCCCAGCCGCCACCGCCGGCCCAGTAGCCGCCATTCATGGCCACATGCGGACCGGCAAAACCACCGGCTGCGACATGCGGGCCGGCGAAGCCGCCGCTAAAATGGCCGCCGCCAAAACCACCACCAAAATGTCCGCCGCCGAAACCGCCGCCATGTCCGCCGCCACCGTGGCCGAACGCCATAGCGCTGCTTGACATCGCCGCCGTGCCGAGCGCGACGGCTGCAGCGAGCGCAATTGTTTTGTTCCGCATCGAACTCTCTCCTTTTGCCGTTCGTCGCAGCCCCATGCACGCCAACGCCTCGAGCGTGGGTTCGTTGCGGAAACCTTGCGGCGCTACGACCAAATGACGCGGATCGTGTTACCGGACGTTAATGTGCGGCGACCCGCCGAAACCGAGCTACCAGTTCTCGGCAATCGCATTCCCGTCCAGCACTTCGGCGATGCGCGCCCGCGTGCCCCGCACCGTATCCTCCGGCAGCGCATTCGGCGCGAAAAAGCCATGCGCGACGATTTCACTGTTCGGCTGCGGCGGTGCGCTCTGATGAAACGAGCGAACGACATACAACGCGACGTGATCGCGCTGCGAGGCGCGCCGATTGAAATAGACCGCGAACAACGGCGGCTGCTCGCTCAGCTCGATGTTGCCCTCTTCGCGCAGCTCACGCGTCAGCGCACTCATCAGCGTCTCGCCGGTCTCGACGCCGCCGCCGGGCAAATGCCACCCGGCGATGTAGCTGTGCTTGACCAGGAAAATGCGTCCGGCACCGTCGATCACCAGGCCGCGCACGCCGAGCGTCAGCCCGCGCGCGAAGCGCCAATAAACGTGCAGCAACCGCCGCATCGCCGGCTCGGTGGATCGGCGCAAAGACTCAAGCTTCATGACCAATGATCTTCGCCGCCGCGATGCGTAAAGCAAATTTCCAATGTCTGTCGCATTGAAGCATTAGCATTCCTTCGCCCCGTGCGATCGGCCGAACGACGCGCTCTTCCGCGACAAATCGTGGCCGCCGGCCGTTGAAAAATTGCCCGATAAGCCCACTGGCGATTAGTTTAGAAGCGTTCTAATATAAATAATCGCCAGTGAGGCGCCGCCATGAAAAGCTTTGCCGATCTCAACGAACAAGAGGTTCTGGCGCTCGCCATCTCGAACGAGGACGAGGACAACCGCATCTATCGGTCGTTCGCCGATGGACTGCGCGCCTCTTATCCCGACACCGCGGCGATGTACGACAAGATGGCCGAGGAAGAGATCAGCCATCACGACATGCTGCTCGATCTTTATCGAAAAAAGTTCGGCGATTTTCTGCCGCTGATCCGACGCCAGGACGTCAAGGGCTTCGTGCCGCGCCGCGCCATCTGGCTCAACCGGCCGCTCGGGCTCGATGCCGTGCGCAAGTACGCCGAGGAGATGGAATTCGAAACCGCGCGGTTCTACCGGCGCGCCGCCGAAGCGTCCCACGACGGGGCGGTGCGCGATTTGCTGACGCGTCTTGCCGCCGCCGAAGACAAACACCAAGAGCTCGCCCACGAACTCGGCCAGAAGCTTGACCCGAGCGCGCGTGCCGCCGAGGACGAGACCGCGCGGCGGATGTTCGTGCTGCAATACGTGCAGCCCGGGCTCGCCGGTCTGATGGATGGCTCGGTGTCGACGTTGGCGCCGCTGTTCGCCGCCGCCTTCGCCACCCACAATACCTGGGCGACGTTTCTGGTCGGGCTCGCGGCCGCGATCGGCGCCGGCATCTCCATGGGCTTCGCCGAAGCCTTGTCGGACGACGGATCGCTCACCGGGCGCGGCGCGCCGTTGGTGCGCGGGGTGGTCTGCGGCCTGATGACCGCGGTCGGCGGACTGGGCCACACGCTGCCCTTCCTCATACCCCACTTCTTCACCGCCACCGTGCTGGCCTTCGTCGTCGTCGCGATCGAGCTCGCGGCGATCTCCTGGATCCGAACCCGCTATATGGACACGCCATTCCTGCAGGCCGCGTTTCAGGTCGTGGTCGGCGGCGTCTTGGTGTTCGGTGCCGGCATCCTGATTGGCAGTTCTTAACCAGCCGCGCGAAGTCGCCGCGGCGGCGGTTGAGAACGGCATGATTCGCGTAGCATCATGCGGCGATGTTCGTTCTCGCCCACTTGTCCGACCTGCACATGGCGCTCACGCCGCGGCTTTCCGAGCTCGCCGGCAAGCGCGGACTGGGCTTCATCAACTGGCAACGCGGCCGCAAATATATCCACCGCCGCGAAACGCTCGATGTCATCACCCGCGACGTCAAAGCCGCCGCCGCCGACCACATCGCCGTCACCGGCGATCTGGTCAATCTGTCGCTGCCGGTCGAATACGCGGCGGCGCGGGCGTGGCTGGACAATCTCGGTCCGCCGCACGACGTCACCGTGATTCCCGGCAATCACGACGCCTATGTGCGCCAAGCGCTGGGCGGACCTGAGAAATTTTGGGGCGACTATATGCGCGGCGACGACGGCAGCGAACCCGGCACCTTCCCGTTCGTGCGCCGGCGCGGACCGGTAGCGCTGATCGCGCTCTCCTCGGCGTTGCCGACCGGACCGTTCATGGCGACCGGCGAACTCGGTGACGGGCAGCTGTCACGCCTGGCGGAAGCGCTGGAGCAAACCCGCGGACTGTTTCGCATCGTGCTGATTCATCACCCGCCGGAGAGCCCGCCCAAGCGCTATCTGCGCCGGTTGACCGACGGCGCTGAATTTCGCCAGGTGCTGGCCGTCCACGGCGCCGAACTCGTGCTCCACGGCCACGATCATCGCCGCGCACTCACGTGGCTCGACGGCCCGGACAAGAAGATTCCCGCGGTCGGCGTCACGTCGGCGTCGGCGCGGGTCGCTCATCGCCACGAGAATGCCGCCGGCTATCATCTGTTTCGCATCGAAGCCGACGGCAATGCTTGGCGCTGCGAGATGATCGCCCGCGAACGCGGCGCAGACGGCGGCGTGCACGATGTCGAACGGCAGACGCTGATATGAACCCGACGACTATTTCTAAAAATAGCTCGCCACCAGCAACGTGCCGAGCAACAGCGCGATGGCGCCGAGCACAAAGCCGAGCACAAACGTACCCCATCGGCCGCGCCGCCGACGCCGCAGCGTGCGTGCGGCCTCGGGTTTCCCAACGCGGGTGATGAATTCGGGATCTTCGTCGAGCGCCCGCTCGCGCTCGACCAGGCGGCGCGCCACGTAGCCGGTGACCGCCTTCACGATGTCGGCGATGTCATGCGACTCCGCCAGCACCCGCCGGCCGATCCGAGTGTCGTGCAGGAAGCGGTACATGCGCTTGTCGCGCCCCATGGCGACATGGGCGACGGCATCGATCCACAGCCGCGGCGTGTCGCCGCGAGAGACGCCGCGATCAAACAGATCGACCTCCGAGGGAATTTGCGCAAACAACGGATCGAGCGCCTCATTGAGGAGCTCGAGACGGGCCACTTCGGCGTCGCGCAGATCGACGACGACGCTAGTGCGCTCGGCGGCCTCGATGCGTGCCGCGTGCATGGCCTCTTTCAGCGGCGATGGCTGAGTGCTCTCGCCCGCCGTCGCGGCACTTTTGCTTTTTCGACCCCACATCGCGCGTACGTCCCTAAAAGCCAAGATACATCAAGGCGTAGGCGCGGAACAGCGGCTGTGTGCCTATCCTTTCGGCACGATCCCGTAAGGCCGCGCCCAGACGAGCCCGTCCTCGGTGCGCCCGCGCGGGCGGTACTCGCAGCCGACGAAGCCGGCATAGCCGAGCCGATCGAGCGCCGCGAAAATCTCTGGATAATTGACTTCGCCTTCATCGGGCTCGCGCCGCAGCGGCACGCCGGCGACCTGGACGTGGCCGATCAGCGGCAGGTGCCTTTCGAAGCGGCGGATCAGGTCGCCCGACACAATCTGCACGTGATAAAAATCGAACTGGATGCGCAGGTTCGGCGCGCCGATCTTGCCGATGACGTCGGCGGCATGCTCGACGCGATTGAGGAAATAGTCCGGGCGGTCGCGCGGATTGATCGGCTCGATCAACAGCAAGATGCCGGCCTCCGCCGCCTCTTCGGCCGCGTGCGTCAGATTTCTGATGAACACCGTTTCCGCGGCCGGCCGCTGCTCCGGCGGCACGCAGCCGGCGAGGCAATGGACCGACCGGGCGCCGATGGTGGCGGCATAATCGAGCGCGAGCTTGAACGCGCTCTCCCACTCGCGCTCGCGTCCGGGGATGGCGGCGAGGCCGGATTCGCCATCGCGGCCGAACGGGGTGTTGATGCCGAGTGGGGTCAAGCCGTGTCGCGCCAATTCCGCTTTCACCGCCGGCGCCGCGATATCGTATGGAAACAGGAGTTCGACGGCGTCGAAGCCGGCGGCGGCCGCCGCGCCGAACCGCTCGATCAAAGGACGCTCGGCGAACAGATAACCGAGATTGGCGGCGAAGCGCGGCATGGGTTTCCTTCGAAAAATCGTCACCAAGGGTGCATTTGACTTGGCAAATACCGCCATCATCAGGCGGAAATGTCGTTTTCCGTCATGAACCGTCGCCGCTTGAGATTGGGAAATAGCCCACTATCTAGCCCACTAGAAAGTGGGGCATTTTGTGGTTGACCTCCTGCCCCGCGAGCGGTTCGCTAACTCTCGGAAACCGTGCGCAACAAGAACACGGGAATCAATCCGCACGGGTCGAGGAAGCTTAAGGAAGCGGCGTGCCATGAACGCCCAACAACTATTGCAGGAAATTTCCGACTATTGCCGGTCGACGGGGCTGGCGGAGTCCACTTTCGGACGCCGCGCCGTCAATGACGGCAAGCTCACCGCGCGGCTGCGCAACGGCGGCCGCATCACCACCGACACGCTCGACCGTATCCACGGCTTTATGGCCACCCATCCGCCACAGGGGCCACGTCCAATCGTGATTGAAAGATCCCGCGAAACGCGTCCGACTTCTCCGCCGCTGCAGCCGCTCGCCGCGCAACTGCCGGCGGCGCAACCCGCCGCCGGCACCAAGCCCACCGATCCGCAGCGCAATTTCCGCTTCTTCGACAACCGGCAGAAGTATCTGCTGTTCGTCAACACCTGCAGCGAAAAATGGGAAGTGGCGCATCGCGTTTCCGAAGAGCTTGCGCACCTGCATCCGCGCCCGCCGGCGGTTCGCGTGTTCGACGCCGGCGTCGGCGACGGCTCGGTGCTGACGCGAGTGATGCGCGCCATGCACGACCGCTTCGCCCACATGCCGTTCTACGTGGTCGGCAAGGAAATCAGCCTCGAAGACGTGCGGCTGACGCTGCAGAAAATGTCGGACCGCTTCTTTGAGCATCCGGCTTCGGTGCTGGTGCTGACCAACCTCGCTTATGCCGACGCGCCCTGGCTCGCGGTCAAATCGCTCAACGCCGCTTCGAGCATGGTGTGGCACGAGCTGCCGCTCACCGGCAATTCCGCGCATCGCTTCGAGCAGCAGATCATGGATCTCGAGCCGTTCCTGGCACAGAACTGGAAGGCTGGGGTGAGCGCGCGCACCGGCAATCCGGTCTACGAGCGTCCGATTGTGCTGGTCGTCTATCGCGAGGATCATCGCTTCCTGCTCGATCCGATCATTCCCAGACCCGGCGGCACGCTCGCCAACTACGATCTGGTGATCGCCTCGCAGCCTTATCGGGCGCGCGCCTCGCTCGAGTTCAAGGCGCAGCGGGTGATCGCACCCTTGGCGCGTGCTCTGGGCCCCGGCGGCCGGCTGATCGGTATTCAGTCGCATGGCCACGATCCCGGCATGGAGATCATCCAGAAAGTGTGGCCGGGCGACCATCCGTTCATTCACGACCGCCATCAGATTCTCAAAGCGGTGAAGCACGAGCTCGGGCCCGCCGGCCGCGACCTCAACTTCAACGCCTATGCCGATAACCGCTCGCTGTTCCGCTACGTCATGCATACGCTGCCGTCGGAAATCTCCGAATCGATCGGCACCTCGACATTGTTCGCGGCATGGAACGCGGCGATCTATGTGGCGCAGGTAGAGGACGACCGGCTCGGCAACGCGGTGGCGGACGGCCGTTACATCGACGCCACCCGCGACGTGCTGCGCGAGCGCGGCGGCTTGTGGTTCTTCGACGAGTCCTACGTGATTTCGCGCCGGCGCGCGTGACGTTGTTGGTTTTTTCTTTCTCCCCGTTTACGGGGGAGGTGTCGCGCGAAGCGCGACGGAAGGGGCAAGTATCCAATGCCTGGCGCAAGCGGTGAGGCCGCATCCCCTCCTCCGCTGCGCTACGCTCCGCTGGGGCGGATGAGATGACTGCCGCCTTGCCCGTTCCAGATCAACCACTACTGGGCGAGATCGCGCGCATCGCCGCCGTCATGGCGGGATTCTCCATCGAGGCGACACGGCCGTCGACCGCCGACATCACCGCGCTCTCGGTGCTCAGGCGCGGCACGCGTGTCTATCTCAGTGCGGTGCCGAACCGGCCAGCAGACGAGTCGCTTGCCGCTGCGATGGCCGTGCGCGCGGCCGGCCTCGAACCGGTGCCGCATGTCGCGGTGCGCAACTTTTCAACCGAGCAGGCGCTCGACGATTTCCTGGCGCGGCTGAACGGCGAAGCCAAGGTCGACCAGGTCCTGGTCATCGCCGGCGACCGCAATGAATACGGGCCGTTTCGCCGCGCGCTCGACGTCATCGACAACGGCGTTTTGCGCCGCCGCGGCATCCGCGGCATCGGCATCGCCGGCTATCCGCAAGGCCATCCGCGGATCGGCGACGACGAGCTCGACCGGTCGCTCGCTGAAAAGATCGCGGCGGCGGAAGCGACCGGGCTTGCCGTCGAAATCGTCACCCAGTTCTGCTTTGACGCGCCGGCGATCCTCGATTTCATCGCCCGTCTGCGCGGCTTCGGCTTTGAGCATCGCGTGCGGGTCGGGTTGGTCGGCCCGACCAGTCTGACCTCGCTGATGCGCTATGCCAGCCGCTGCGGCGTGCGCGCCTCGGCGCAGGGCCTGGCACGCCGCTCCAGCCTGATGCGGCAGATGTTCGCCTTGACCGCGCCCGACGATCTGATCCGCACGCTCGCCGCGGCGGCGCCGTCGGGCGTCGTGCCGCATTTCTTCTCGTTCGGCGGCGTGCCGGCGACCGGCCGCTGGGCGAGCGCCGTCGCCGACGGCCGCATCGCCCTCGATGCCGGCGACGGCTTTCGCGTCGAGGCGCCCTCGGGGGACGGGCAGCGCCAGGGTGCCCTCAAAAACTGAAAGCCCTCGCGCCGCGAAGAACGCAAAAGGTCGGCTGATGGGCGTCGGTTACTTTTGGGCCGCGTCACTGTCGGCGGTTTCGCCGCCATCGCTCGCCGCCGCATCCAGAAACTCGACGCCCATTTCGTCGCCCTGCTTCCAGACGACGTTGCAGCGATAGGACGGGCTGCCGAAGCGGGATAACAACAGATTGAAACTATCGGGCGTGTTTTCCACGTCTTCGACAATAAGTCTCGCTCCATTTGCAGAAATATCGATCAGCTTGCATCGGCGCAGCCGAGCGTCATTGCCGATTTCCAGCCAGGCAGGCGAGTTGACCTCTTGGCGTGAGGTTCGACGGTTGTTGGTGCTCATGCTGCCTAGGGTCAGCGGCGTTTCCAGCGGAACCGCAAATACCCTAGGTTCCGATGTGGATTGATGTCCAGCGATGGAACTCAACGTGTTTTCGAAAGTGCAACTCAAATGCTTCCGCATCGAGTCAATTTGCTTTGAATGAGGTTAGTCATCGAACCTTATAAGCTTAAAGCAGACGCTAATGTCGGCCGCGGGGACAAGCGTCCGCCGCATCCCCATCGAATTCTTGTGCGTCGATCCAAATGCGAAGTTGCAGTGTGCTGAATAAAAAAGCAGCCGCGCGGCGGAGCCGCTGGCGGCAAGGCTGCGTCCATAACTGGCTCGGCGTGCTCGCCAAAGAACACAGCATGCCCTATGTGTGTGCGGCCACAGTCGCGAGCTGCCATGACCCACAACACCCAAGACCTCGACGTCTTCTTCCCTTACAAGCTCGGCCCGCTGCAATTACCCAACCGCCTGGTGATGGCGCCGATGACGCGTAATCGCGCCGGGCCCGGCGAAGTGCCCGGCCCGCTCGCCGTCACCTATTACACGCAACGCGCCAGCGCCGGTCTCATCGTCACCGAAGGCACACAGATTTCGCAGCAAGGCCAGGGCTATCCGGGCACACCCGGCATCTTCACTCCGGAGCAGATCGCCGGCTGGAAGCGCGTGACCGAATCCGTCCATGCCGCCGGCGGCCGCATCTTCCTGCAGCTCTGGCATGTCGGCCGCATCTCACATCCGTCGCTGCAGCCGAATGGCGCGCTTCCGGTCGCGCCGTCAGCGCTGCAGCCGCCAGGACAGACCATGACGGCGCAAGGCATGCAGCCGTTCCTCATGCCGCGCGCGCTCGAAACCCACGAGATCGCCGGCGTGGTCGATGATTATCGCCGCGGCGCCGCCAATGCCAAAGCCGCCGGCTTCGACGGCGTCGAGCTGCACGGCGCTAACGGCTATCTGGTCGACCAATTCATTCGCGACAAGACCAACCAGCGCACCGATCGTTATGGCGGCAGCGCCATCAATCGCGCGCGGTTTCTGATCGAGGTCGCGGAAGCGCTAGTCGGTGTATGGGGCGGCGATCGCGTCGGCGTGCGGCTGGCGCCGACCAATCCGTTCAACGACATTGCCGACAGCAATCCGGCCGCCACGTTCGCGGTCGCGGTCGGCGAGCTCAAACGGTTCGGGCTTGCCTATCTGCACGTTGTCGAGCCGCTGCCGGCCGATCCGGTCGCTGCCGGCGAGCGGCCGGATATCAAGTTTTTCCGCCGCATCTGGTCCGGCACGCTGATGGGCAACAAGGGCTACGACCTTGCCCGCGCCAACGCCGCGTTGCGCGACGGTGTTGTCGATCTGATCTCGTTCGCCGCGCTCTTCCTCGCCAATCCGGATTTGCCCGAGCGCTTCCGGCGCGGCACCGGACTCAATCCGCCGGATCGCGCCACCTTCTATGCGGGCGGCGAAAAGGGCTACACCGATTATCCGGCGCTGCGCGGGTAGCTCGCGTCGTTGCGCGCGGAGCGAAGCAATCCAGCTTCCGAGCGCAGCAGTTTGGATTGTTTCGTCGCTTCGATCCTCGCGATGACGAGAGAACGGCCAAGGGATTTCTGATATTTATAAGTTATTTCAATAGCTTATGATAATAGCGCATTCCTGTGACGCCGATCACTTCGAGCCGGCGCGATCGACGTTAAAGCTAATTCAACATCGGAACACGGGAGCCTCCAATGATCTTCGCCCTCTCCGCCATCAAGTATCTGGGTGAGCTCACCGACCGGTTTTTTGAGGCGCGCATGCAGCGCGCCGCAGTGAAAATCCGCATCCACTCGCACCGTTTTCCACGATAGCCGTCCGAGCTGCTAGACGCCGAGTTTCCCCGCTAAGTCCCCAAGGTCCTTGGCCGCGACGTCGACGCCTACACTAGGCGCTCCTTCGCCGCGGCCTTTTCCTTTTTCGGCCGGCCGCGCGACGTGCGCGGTCCGCAAGCCCGCGGCAGCGGCGGCCGCAAGATCGCTCGAGTGCGCGGCGACCATCATGCAGTCGCCCGGCTGCATGTCGAAGGCTTCGGCCGCGGCCAGATAGACGCGCGGCTTCGGCTTGTAATCGCCGGCAATCTCAGCGCCCAAAACGGCGTCCCAGGGAAAATCGTTGCGCCGCGCCAGATCGACCATCAGCGAAATATTGCCGTTGGAGACCGGGGCCAGGAGAAAGCGGCGCCGCAGCCGATGCAGCGCGCCGGTCACCTCCGGCCACGCGTCGAGCCGATGCCACGCCGTGTTGAGCGCGTGGCGGTCGTCCTCGCCCAGCGCGTCGAGACCAAAGCGCGGCAGGATGCGATCGAGATTGCGCCGGTGCAGCACGTCGAGTTTGCAGAAGGCAATGCGGCCGGCGCGGACCTCTTCCATCGCGCCCTGATATTCGCCGCGCCAAGCGTCGGCGAACGCCGGCCAGTCGAGCGCGTGGCCGCGCGGTCCGAGCAATGCTTTGGCTTCGCGCGCGATCGAGGTGCGCCAATCGACCAGCGTGCCGAACACGTCGAAGAACAGGGCCTTTACGGCAGACGGCATCCGGTACACTTATCGCACCATCCACCGAACACAAAAGAGTGCACCCAAGCCAATGCCGAAAAAGCCATTGCCGCGTGCGAACGCGAAACCACCGAAGCAGCTCACGCCGCGCCTGCCGGCGATCAGCCTCGACAGCCTGACGCCGGAGCGGCAAGCTTTGGTCGAAGCGATCAAGTCCGGACCGCGCGGCCGCTTCAGCAACGAAGGGCCGTTCGCGGTCTTTCTGCACGCACCGGCTTACGGGCTGTTGGCGCAAAAGCTCGGCGGGCACTTACGCTTTCATACCGGCGTGCCGCCGCGGCTTTCGGAATTCGCTATCCTGTGCACCGGCCGATTCTGGAAGGCGCAGTTCGAATGGCACGCGCATGCGACGATCGCCGCCAAGGCGGGTGTCAAGGACGCGACGATCCGCGATCTCAAAGCCGGCCGTACACCCAAGTCGGCGCCGCGCGACGAACTGGCGATCTACGCATTCGTCAAGGAGCTGTACGCGACGCGGCGCGTGCGCAATGCCACCTACGCCCGCGTGCAGAAAATCCTCGGCGACGCCGGCACGGTCGAACTGGTCGGCATCCTCGGCTATTACGCGTTGATATCGATGACGCTCAACGTCTTCCGCATGCCGCTGCCGCAAGGGGCGCCGCTGCCGTTCAGGGAGCCGGTGGGGGACTAATTTGCCGGACGCTCGTCCGCGTCAATGCTTGTTCGACATCATCCCGCCCTGCATGCCGCCGCCCTGCATCATGTTGCCGCCGCCCATGGTGCCGCCGCCAGTGGTCACCCCGGGCGCCGCGGCACCGATGGCGACGACCGGCAACTCCACCTTGACCGTGCCGGCCTTTTCAAACTGCAGCGTCGCCTCGACCGCACCGCCGGCCTCAAGCGGATGCTTGAGGTTGACCAACATCATGTGATAGCTGCCCGGCCGCAGCGTGACGGTCTCGCCCGGCTTGATTTCCAGGCCACCCTCGACCGGCCGCATTTTCATCACGCCGTTGTCCATGGTCATGGTATGGATCTGACATTGCGCGGCAGCGTCGCTGCCGGCGCAGTTCAGACGATCCGCCGCGGTGCCATTGTTGGTCACGGTCAGGTAGCCGGCGCCGGAACTTGCGCCCTTCGGCGTCGCCCGCGCCCAAGGCTGGGTGATGTGGATCGATCCGACATCGTAGTCGGCGGCCGAAGCGGCAGCGGCAGCAAGCTGCATGGCGGCCAGCGCGAGCGCACCGGCGAAACCGCTGCGGATATAGTTGCGGGCATATTCTGTCATGACGTCCTCCCGAATGCTTCGAAAGTGCGCGCAGCGCAGATTTACGACAAGCGGCGGCCCGCCGGAATGCGGCAGAAGGCGGCGGCGTTGAACTTGCCGGCATCCTTCGCTATACGGGCTTCTCGACCGGAGGGGCCCGCAGCGATCGGGCTTGTTGGGCGCCGCCGCCTGCGGCGGCGCCATTCATGCTGCAAGGGAATGAGCACGCCCGATGTCTGCCACGTTTGATAAAGTTGCTGATATCATTGCCGAAACCTGCGACATTCCGCGTGATAATATCAAGCCGGAAAGCCACGCCATCAACGACCTCGAGATCGACAGCCTCGACTTCCTCGACATCGCGTTCGCCATCGACAAGACCTTCGGCATCAAATTGCCGCTCGAACAGTGGACCCAGGAGGTCAACGACGGCAAGGCCACCACGGATCAATACTTCGTGCTGAACAATTTGAGCGAACAGATCGATAAATTGATCGCGGCGAAAGGCGCCTAGACATGACCCGATCAAATCGGATCATGGTCTAGCACCTCCATCGGAGCATGATCTTTTCCGAAAACCGGTCTCCATGCCGGATCAGGTCCGGGGCAAGCTTTTTCGGGATCGTGCTCTAAAGGGCGCCGAGCGATGCGTTTCGAATATTTTCAGATGATCGACCGCATTGCCGCGCTCGATGTCGGCGAGCGCACCGTCCGCTCGGTCTGCATCGTACCGAAACAGAGCACGATTTTCGAAGGTCATTTTCCAGGCTATCCGCTGATGCCGGGCGTGCTGCAGATCGAATGCATGGCGCAGACCTGCGGCTGGCTGGTGACGGCCATCAACCGTTTTACGGCGATGCCGTTTTTGATCGGGGTCAAGGAAGCAAAATTCCGCAGCCCCGTGCTGCCGGGCGATGAGCTCGAGATCGAGGGCAAGATCGTCCACGAGGGCTCAGGCTTCACGGTCGGCGAATGCAAAGGGCGGCGGCAAGGCAAGACGATCTGTGAAGCGCAGATCACCTATCGCGTCATGCCGTTTCCAAATCCGGAATTCCGCAAAGCCATGATCGAATGGGCGGAGCGGATCGACGTGCCGGTCAAGGCGCTGGCCGAGGAGCCGATAAAGTGACGGAACGCCGCGAGGTGTGGATCACCGGCGTCGGTCTGATCACTTGCCTCGGCGAAGGGCTCGACGCCAACTGGAATCATCTCGAGCGCGGCGACCCGCCGCCTTACGACGCCAAGAGCTTCGCGCCTTACATCGTGCATCCGCTGGCGCCGGTGAATTTCGACAAGCAGATTCCGAAAAAGAGCGACCAGCGGCAAATGGAGCCGTGGCAGCGGATCGGCGTCTATGCCGCGGGCCTGGCGCTCGGCGATGCCGGCATTGCCGGCAAGCCGGATTTGCTCGACGTGACCGACATGATCGTGGCCGCCGGCGGTGGCGAGCGCGACGTTCCCGCCGACAGCGCCATCCTCACCGGCTTGCGTAAGGTGGCCGAGCGCGGTCCGTTCCTCAATGAGCGGCTGATGAGCGATCTGCGCCCTACCCTGTTTCTGGCGCAGCTTCCCAACCTCCTTGCCGGCAACATTTCGATCGTCCACGGCGTCGTCGCATCGTCGCGGACATTCTTGGGCGAAGAGGCGGCCAGCGTCGACGCGGTGCGGGTCGCGCACGCGCGGATCGCCGCCGGCCAAAGCGAATTGACGCTGGTCGGCGGCGCTTATCACGCGACGCGCTGGGACGTTCTTTTGATCTTCGAGCAAGCCGGCGTCGCGCTGAAGGACCATTTCGCACCGGTATGGGATCGCGGCCAGCCGGGCGGGCTTGCGCTCGGCAGCATGGGCGCGTTCCTGGTCCTCGAAAGTCGCGAGCATGCGCAAGCACGGGGCGCCCGCCCGCGGGCGCGACTGTCATCGGTACGCGCCGACCGCAATCGCCGCCAGCCGGGCGAGATCGAAGCTACACTGCAGCGCGAATGGAATGCGATCGAGCCCGAGATCGACCGCCCGCATGCCGCGGTGATTTCCGGCGCGACCGGGCTCGATCCGGCCACGTCGGCGGAGCGCGCGGTCCTCACCGAGATCGGCCTTCCCGTCCGCAATACCGGGACGTATACCGGTCATGGCGTTGAGGCTCAGTTCATCGCCAATCTCGCCATTGCCTGTGCGGCGATCGAGCATGGCAAGCTGTCTGAGGCGGCGGGCACGGGAGATGTCGGATCAAGTCCACCGGGCCTGTCGCAGGTCGTCGTTACCAGCGTCGGCAACTGGCGCGGCGAAGGGCTGGCGCTGGTTAAGCGGATCGATTGAGGGAGAGCGGTATGGCAGCGGCAACACGCGATAAGAAGGGCCGTCCCGTCGTCGCCGTCACCGGCACCGGCATCGTTACGTCGCTCGGCATCGGCAAATCCGACAACTGGGCCAAGCTTTCCGGCGGCGTTTCCGGCATCCGGCGCATCTCGCGCTTTGCCACCGAGGGGCTGCGCACCACTATCGCCGGCGCGGTAGACGATGTTTATCGCGACGCCATGTCGCCGGCACAACTGACCGAGCGCGTCGCGCTACTCGCCGGCGACGAAGCAATTGCCGAGGCCGATATCGGCTCCAAGGGCAATTTTCCGGGTCCGCTGTTTCTCGCGCCGACGCCGCTCGAAATCGAATGGACCGATCGCATCGGGATGGCGGAAATGGCGGCCGCCAACGCCGACACCGGCTATCCCGACCTGATGCGGGTCGCGCGCAACTTCGCGGCGGCCCATGGCGCCTTCAGGTTCGCCGTCATCGGCGAGGATCTCGCCGAACATTTCGGCACCCAAGGGTCGCCGGTCTCGCTCAATACCGCCTGCGCATCTGGCGCCAGCGCCATTCAGCTCGGCATGGAAGCCATCCGCCGCGGCGAATGCGAAGCGGCTTTGGCGATCGGCGCCGACGCTTCGCTGACCCCGGAATCGCTGGTGCGCTTCTCGCTGCTGTCGGCGCTGTCGACACAAAATGATCCGCCGGAGCGCGCCTCAAAACCGTTCTCCAAAAACCGCGACGGCTTCGTACTGGCGGAAGGCGCGGCGGCTCTGGTGCTGGAAAGCCTAGAACATGCCCGTGCCCGCGGCGCGCGCATCCTCGGCATCCTCGAAGGCTACGGCGAAAAATCCAACTCCTTCCACCGCACCCGCAGCAGCCCCGACGGCAAGCCGATCATCGCCACCATGCACAAGGCGCTTGCCGACGCCAACGTCGGTCCGCAAGACATCGACTATATCAACGCCCACGGCACTTCGACCCCGGAGAACGACAAGATGGAGCATCTCGGCGTCGCCGCCGTCTTCGGCGAGCGCATCCGCGGCATTCCGATCTCGTCGAACAAATCGATGATCGGCCACACCTTGACCGCGGCCGGTGCGGTTGAAGCGGCGTTCACGCTGCTGACGCTACAGCACCAGCGGCTGCCGCCGACCATCAACTACGCAATTCCCGATCCGTCGATCGAGCTCGACGTCGTGCCCAACGTGGCGCGCGATGCAAAAGTGCACCGCGCGATCTCCAATTCGTTCGGCTTTGGCGGCCAGAATGTCAGCCTGGTCGTCGCGCTGGAGCCGGCGTGACGCTGCTCGATCAGCCGGCGCCGGTTGCCGCGCACACCATGCGCGCGCTGACGCTCGTTGCTGATCGCAAGATCGAGCTGCTCGAGGTCGCGGCACCGCCGCCGCCCGCGGCGGGTGAAGTGCAGATCGCCGTCAAGGCGATCGGGCTTAATCACATCGACGTCTGGGGCTGGCGCGGCATGGCGTTCGCCAAGCGCAAGCTGCCTCTGGTGGTCGGTGCCGAAGCGGCCGGCGAGATCCGCGCCGTCGGCGCGGGCGTCAGTGGTTTTCGCATCGGCCATCCGGTCGTTGCCTATGGCGGACTGACCGACGGAACCTGCAAGGCCTGCCGCGAGGGCCGCGATAATCTGTGCGAGAATGTCGCCGGCATCATGGGCTTTCATGTCGACGGTTTCGCGCGCGATCTCATCAATATGCCGGCGCGGCTAGTGATCCCGGTACCCGCGGGCATCGGCTTTCGCGACGCCGCCTGCGCGCCGGTCGCCTTTTCCACCGTGCAGCACATGCTGTTCGACAACGCCAAGCTCGAGCCGGGCGAAACCATCCTGGTACAGGCCGGCGGCTCGGGGATCGGCACCGTCGCCATCAAGATGGCGAAGGCGATCGGCTGCACTGTCATTACCACGGTCGGCGACGACGAGAAGGCGGCCAAGGCCAAGGCGCTCGGCGCCGACCACGTCATCAATTACCGCACCGAGCGTTTCGAAGGCGTGGTGCGCAAGCTGACAGCCAAGAAGGGCGTCGATGTCGCCTTCGAGCATGTCGGCCCCGACACGTTCAACGGCTCGCTGCTCTGCCTCAAGCGCGGCGGGCGCCTTGTCACCTGCGGTTCGACCTCGGGCCAGTCGACGACGCTGAATCTCTTTCAGCTCTATCTGCAGCAATATCGCATCTTCGGCTCGTTCGGCGCCTCGATCCGCAACATCCGCGAGAGCCTCGACAAGATGGCGGCCGGCCTGCTCCCCGTCATCGACACCGAGGTGCCGCTCGCGGACTTCGAACGCGGCCTGGCGCGGCTCGAAAGCCGGCAGGTTTTCGGCAAGATCATCGTTATGTTCTGATTTGGTGGAGCATGATCTTTCCGGAAAACCGGATGCCACTTTTCCGGATTATACTCTAATGGCCGTCCGGAGCCGCTTTCAGCTTTTTCTGGATTCGATCGTCGGCGGGCTGGTGGTCGGCCTGCTCGGCGCCATCAAGCGCATGGACCGTCGGCGTACGGCCAATGCGGTCGGCGCCTTCATGCGCCGGATCGGGCCGTTCCTGCCCGAGCACCGCACCGGACGCGACAACCTGCGTGCAGCATTTCAGCAGAAATCCGACCCCGAGATCGAGCAAATCCTTGCCGGCGTCTGGGACAATCTCGGCCGCATCGCGGTCGAGTTCGCGCATCTCGACGAGTTTTGCGTCGAACGCGTCGGACCACAGACGGCGGATCCGATCGGCTACACGCCGGAAACAGCGGAGCGCTACGAGCACATCCTGCATGGCGAAAAGCCGACGCTCGGCTTTGCCGCGCATCTCGCCAATTGGGAACTGCCAGCCGTCGTCGTCAAAGCGCTCGGCGCCAACGCTGCGATACTCTATCGGCGGCCGAATATCGCGCCGGTAAGCGACGCCATCGTCAAGCTGCGCGAGCCGCTGATGGGCGAACTGGTCTCGACCGGCCTGTCGGCGCCGGTGCAATTGTCACGACTGGCGCAAACCGGCGTCCATATCGGCATGCTGGTCGACCAGCACTACACCAAAGGCGTCGAGGTGATTTTTTTCGGCCGCCGCTGCATGGCCAACCCGCTGATCGCTCTTCTTGCCCGGCAGACCGAATGTCCGATCCGCGGTATGCGTGTGGTGCGCAAGCCCGACGGCAACAGCTTCTCCGTCGAGGTCACCGAGCCGATCGAGCCGGCGCGGGACGCCGAAGGCGGCATCGATGTCGCGCGTACCATGCAGGCGATCACGGCGGTGATCGAAGGCTGGGTGCGCGAGCACCCCGAGCAATGGCTGTGGCTGCATCGCCGCTGGCGATGAAGGAGATGCGCCGTCCTAACCCGGCGCCGAGGCGCCCTCCCCGAGCCACTGCTTGATCAGCGCCGGAATTGTGCCGTCCGCCATCAACTCGGCTTGCGCCTTGCCGATGGCGTCGCGCAGCGCGGCATTGCCCTTGCGCACGCAGACGCCGAGCAGCTCGCGGGTGATGCCGACCTCGACCACCTTCAGCTTCGGCCGGTCGCGCACGAACCATTTCATGACCGGCGCAAGCTTCATGAAAGCATCGCAGCCACCGCTCGACAGATCGTTGAGCGCCTGCTCGATCTGGTCATACGCATAAACGCGCACCCGCGCGGCGCGATGCTCGGCGACGAGCTTGTTGGCGACCGGCTGGCTGGTATTGCCCTGCTGCACGCCGATCACCAGGCCTTCGAGGTCGGCAATTCCGTGCACATTCGGATGGCGAGTCGTGTCGACGACCAGCGATTGACCGGAGACCGCATAGGGCGCGCAAAAATCCGCGATCTTTTCACGCTCCGGGGTGATGGTCGTGCCGGAGGCGACGCAATCGTAGGCGCCGGAGTCGAGACCAGCGAAGATGCCGTTGAAGTCGGCGCCTTGGTAGCGCACCGGTTGCCAGGCGCGGCCGAGTTTTTCGGCAATGTGCCGCATCAACGCAACGTCGAAGCCGGACGGGGCGTCTTTGTCCATGAACTCGAAGGGCGGGTCGGGAAGCGCGGCTCCGACTTTCAGAAGCGGCTCGGCCTTTGCGGGGCGCTGCGCAAACGTGCTGGTCGCGGCCGCAGGCAACGCAGCAAGCAGCTGACGGCGAGTCATCTCGCGGCTTTCCTAGATCGCGATTGTTTCCGAAAAACGGTTTCCACCCGGATCGGATCCGGGGCAAGCCTTTTTCGGATCACGTACTAAAGGCCGCGGACGCGGTCGTAGGGGTAACGGGCGTAGGGGGTAACGCCGGTAATGGCGCCACCGACCCAGGGCGCATTGGCAGGGCCGCCCAGACCCCAGGTTTGGACCAGGCCGCCATAGCTCCATTGGTTGCGCACCCAAGGATGAGAGCGGCAGTCGCGGAAGCAGCGCGCGTCCGCGGCGCTCGACATGGCCGACGTCACCGCGGCGACCGCGGTGATCGTTAGGAGCGCAATCCGAAGGTTCTTCATGACATCACACGACAGCGGGATTTCGGCCGGGCTGGCAGCGCAATGCGTCACCATGACACCAATTGATTAGCGGACTGTTACGCAAGTGTTTCGGTGCTAGACCGTGATATTGCGTTGGAGCATGATCTCCACCGAAAACCGGTCTCCACCCTCGGATCAAGTCCGAGGGCAGGCATTTTCGGGATCATGCTCGCTCACTTTGGCAGGCTGGTTTCGTTCAGAAAATTCCACACGGCGTCGTCGGGACAGCGCACCGGAAAAGCGTCGAACGGCGCGTTGTCGACCGGCGAATCGGTGATCATCTTCGGCGTCACCGTCATCTTCGAAACTTTCTGATTGTCGAACGAGTATTTGATCTCCGCCGCGCCGGCCAAGATCGATCCATCGGCGTGAATGAGTTTGAGGTCGCAGCTGTCGATCTGCTTTTCCCGATTGAAGGTACAGCGGCCGACTTTCTCGACCTCGCGTTGGATGAGGCCCACGTCCCGCCGCTGCAGGCGCAAGCCGATGAAATGGCCGTCGGCGAAGCGAATCTCAAAATGACTGCGACAAGCAGCGACGATGTCGGCTGCGGCGGCAATCCTTTTGGTTGGAAATAACCAAAAGCCAGGCGTGATCGGGCTCTCGGCGAGCGGTGTCTGCGCCGACGCCGGCGTGCCCAAAAGCATTCCGGTAAGAACCGCAACGGTCAGCGCGCAAAAACCCCTCGTCATGATGCCCCACTTACCGCTGGCGTCCGCCCATCGCGGCGCGATGGGAACCAATAATGGAATTTTGTCATCGTGCCGAGCCGGAGCTTTGCTATGGGTCGGACGAACATAAGCGGAGACGACGGCGGCTTCGGCTTGAAACCTCAGGCCTTTGCCCGATATCGACGACAATTTTCCGCTAACGGGATCGTTTACTTCGCTTACTTGTCAGTGTTGCTGACATTTGTTCCGGCCGCGTCGCGCCGTTGTGATTGCGGGGGACAAATTTCCCGGGCGCGGGCATGATTTAATGCAAGCTGCGAGGAACCAGTGCGGGGCATACGGCGTGGTTCACGACAGCGCGCCTGACATGGCTTTCATCCCAGGCGGAACGTTCCGCATGGGCTCCGACCGGCACTATCCGGAAGAGGCGCCGACGCACCGCGTCAGCGTCGGCGATTTCTGGATCGACCGTATACCCGTCACCAACAAACAATTCCGCAAGTTCGTCAATGAGACCGGCCACGTCACCTTCGCCGAGATCGCGCCGCAGGCCAAGGATTATCCCGGCGCACTGCCCGAGATGCTCAAAGCCGGCTCGCTGATCTTCGCGCCGCCGAAGCATGCCGTCGATCTTGCCGACTGGTCGCAGTGGTGGACATTCAAATTCGGCGCCAATTGGCGCCGGCCCTATGGCCCGCGGAGCAATATCAGCGGTCTCGACGATCATCCGGTCGTGCATATCGCCTATCGCGACGCCGAAGCCTATGCCGCCTGGGCCGGCAAGCAATTGCCGACCGAGGCGGAATGGGAGTTTGCCGCACGCGGCGGCCTCGAGGGCGCCGAATTCGCCTGGGGCGACGAGTTCACGCCCGGCGGCAAGCATCTTGCCAATACCTGGCAGGGCGAATTTCCGCATCAGAACATCGCCATTGACGGACACGAGCGCACGTCGCCGGTGACGGCGTTCCCGCCGAACGGTTACGGACTGCGCGACATGATCGGCAATGTCTGGGAGTGGACCACGGATTGGTACGCGCCCAAGCACGAGGGCGAAGCGGCGCAGCCGTGCTGCATTCCGGCAAATCCGCGCGGCGCGGCCGAAGAGAGGAGCTACGACCCACAGCTCCCCGACATCAAAATTCCACGCAAGGTGCTCAAAGGCGGCTCGCACCTTTGCGCGCCGAACTATTGCCGCCGCTACCGGCCGGCCGCACGCCATGCGCAGCCGGTCGACACCTCGACAAGTCACATCGGATTTCGCTGTGTCACCAGAACCGGGAGCGATTGATGTCCAACGACGCCAAAGGAGATAAGTCGAGCTTAGACCACCACGCTTTCAATCGTCGTAACGTATTGCTCGGAACCACCACGCTCGCCGCCGCGACCGCACTCCGTGCGGCCACAAGCGTCAGCGAGGCGCAAGCGCAGCAGCCGTCAGCATCGGGCCGGCCGCCGAACATCGTCTTCATCATGGGCGATGATATCGGCTGGTTCAACATCGGCGCGTATCACCGAGGCGTCATGGCGGGCCGCACGCCAAACCTCGATAGGCTCGCCACCGAAGGCATGATGTTCACCGACTACTACGCCGAGGCGAGTTGTACAGCGGGGCGGGCCAACTTCATCACGGGCGAGCTGCCGGTGCGTACCGGCCTTACCACAGTCGGCCAGGCCGGCTCGCCGATCGGTATCCCGGCGCAGGCCGTCACCATCGCCACCGCCCTTAAATCGATGGGCTACGCCACCGGCCAGTTCGGCAAGAACCACCTCGGCGATCTCAACGAATTCCTGCCGACCGTGCACGGCTTCGATGAGTTTTATGGCTACCTCTATCACCTCGATGCGATGGAGGACCCGGCGCATCCGAACTATCCGCAGGCGCTTCTGGACCGCGTCGGTCCGCGCAACATGATCCACTCCTGGGCGACGGATCGTGACGACCCGACCATCCAGCCGCGTTGGGGCAAGATCGGCAAGCAACGCATCGAGGATGCCGGGCCGCTCTATCCGAAGCGGATGGAGACGGTGGACGATGAGATTCTTGCGAACACGCTCACGTTCATCGACAAGGCAAAGCGCGACAACAAGCCGTTCTTCATCTGGCTCAACCCGACGCGGATGCACGTCGTTACCCACCTCTCGGAGAAATATGAAAAGATGCGGAATTCGGAGAACGGATGGTCCGAGTCGGAAGCCGGGATGGCGCAGCTTGACGATATCGTCGGCGCCGTCATGAAGAAGCTCAACGACGAGGGCTTCGACAACAACACCATCGTCGCGTTCACCACCGATAACGGAACTGAGAACTTCACCTGGCCGGATGGCGGCCAAACTCCGTTCGCCGGCGGCAAGGGCACGGCGCTCGAAGGCGGCTTCCGCGTACCTTGCATGATCCGCTGGCCCGGCCGCGTACCGGCCGGCAAGATCGAGAACGGGATCGTCTCCGGCCTGGATTGGTTCCCGACCTTTGTCGCCGCCGCTGGAAATCCGAACATCGCCGACGAGCTGAAAGCCGGCAAGCAGATTGGCGAAACGACCTATAAAGTCCACCTCGACGGCTACAACCAGATGGACCTCATCACCGGGAAGGGCCCGTCGGCCCGTCACGAGATTTTCTATTTCACCGAAAGCACGCTGAGCGCGGTGCGGATCGACGACTACAAGTATCGCTTCACCGATCAGCCGGGCGGTTGGCTGGGCGGCACGGTCAAGCTTGATTGGCCGGTGATCACCAACCTCCGCCTCGATCCCTTCGAACGTACGGGCATCCCGGGCGGTGGCGACAAGGGCTCCTTGGCGTTCTACAACTACTTTGTCTACCAATTCTGGCGCTTCCAGTTCGCCCAGCAAGAAGTCGGCAAGCTCGCCCGGACCGCACTGGAGTTTCCGCCGATGCAAAAGGGCGCGAGCTTTAATCTGGAAGCCGTCAAGGCGCAGATCGAGAAGGCGATGCAGTCGCACGCCGGCGATTAGCAACGGCGCGGCGGGCGCGCCAGCAAGCGCGTCCGCCGATGCGCGGAAGCTGAATATGAGGCCGCTGGGCGCCGCGGCGGCGGCCCGCAGATAATGCGCCGGTTAACTTGTGGAGCAGACCCGCTTCAAGAGGTTCGCGATGTTAAACCCTGGCGATCCGGCCTAGGATGGTGTGGAAGTTCTGATTTCCGCTCGCAACTCGGGGGAGGCAGCGATGAAGGCAGATCTTCGTTTCGGCCCGAGTAGAGCGGTGACGGCTTGGCTGGCGAGCGCGACAGCGCTTGGCTTTCTCGCAAACGCCGAACCGGCAATTGCTCAGCAAGCAAACTCGCAGTCGGCTTCCCAACAAAGCGACGCCGCCGGCACGGAAGAGAACAACGGCGAGGATTTCACCCGGCCGCAAAATCTTTTTCAGGTGCGCGGCGAATACCGGACCGCGCCCGGAACCGGCAGCGAGCCCGGCACGACCCGCACGGTGACGACCAATCAATTCATCCTGCGGGCCGACGGGAGGCTCGATATCGCCCCGCAATGGACAGTGGCGCTGCGCACCGACCTGCCGTTTTCCGAACGGAACCCCATCTCCGCCGACAATCCAACCGGCGGGTTCGTCCAGGGCGTCGGCGACGCCGACGTCCAGGCGGCGATCATCAACACCTTGAACGCCCGCTGGGCAGCCGGCGCCGCGCTCCGTACCGTCGCTCCAACCGGCGACCCCGATCTCACCAGCGGCAAATGGCAGGCGCTGCCGATCGTCGGCGCGCGGGTGATGCTGCCGGAATTGAGCGAGGGCAGCTTCTTCACCGGCCTGGCGCGCTACGATGTCAGCTTTGCCGGCGATCCGTCGAAACGGAATATCAGCAATCTGCAACTGGCGCCGACGCTGAACGTCAATCTGCCGCAACACTGGTTCGTCACGCTCTATCCAAATCCCGACATCCGCATCAATTATGGCGATCCGAACACCGGACAGACCGGACGGCTGTTTCTGCCGATGGATTTCCTGTTCGGCCGCGATCTGACCGAGAACCTCACAGTGTCGCTGGAACTGAGCGTGCCGATCATCAAGGATTATCCGGTCTACGATTTTAAAGCGGTCACGCGGCTGAACATGAAATTTTGACGGCTTTTGAGCATGATCCGGAAAAGTGGATACCGGTTTTCCGAAAAGATCATGCTCCGCCAAAAAGTCGGGCCGCTTATTTCATCGGGCATTTGTCGTGATAGCGGTCCTGGTGGTCTTTCAGGATCGTCGCCACGGTCTTGATCTCGAAGTGGCCGTCGGCATTCTTGACGACCTCCTGCAGATAAAAGTTCTGAATCGGAAAGTGGTTGTTGCCGTAGCGGTAAGGGCCGCGCACCGAGGCATAGTCGGCCTTCTCCATGGCTGCGCGCAAACCATCCTTGTCGGCGAAATCGCCTTTGACCCCGACGACGGCGCTGTTGATGAAGTTCGCCGCATCGTAGCCCTGCGCGGCATAGAATGACGGATCGCGCTTATAGGTGGCGCGGAAATCGGCGACGAATTTTTGGTTGGCCGCGTTCGGCAGATCGATCGCCCAGTGGCCGGCGGTCGCTACGCCGACCGCGAGATCGCCGATCTTCGGCAGCGACATCGCGTCGATCATGTAGGCTGTGTAGAGCGGAATCTGGCCTTTGAGTCCGGCCTGCGTGTATTGCGTCAGGAACTGTGCGCCCGCCGCTCCTGGATAGAAGGCGAACACCGCGTCTGGTTTCGCGGCGCGGGCTTTGGTCAACTCGGCGGAGAAATCGAGCTGGCCCGGCCAGGCGGTATATTCCTCGCCGACCACCTCGCCCTTGAAGTTCGCCTTGACGCCGGCGGCGACGTCCTTCCCCGCCGCATAGTTGGGATCAATGATGAACAGGGTCTTGATCCCTTTCTGATTGAGATATTCGCCGGTCGCCTGCGCCGCCTGATCGCCCTGCCACGACACCGAGAAGAAATACGGCGAACATTGCTCGCCGGCGATCTGCGAAGGACCGGCATTGGCGCTGATGATGAAGGTCTTGGAATTCACCGCCGGCAACAGCGAAGCCAACAGCACGTTGGAAAAGCCGTAACCGGTAAGAAAGTCGACGTGGTCCGCCTCGATCAGCTTGTCGGTCTTCTGCTTGCCGACGTCCGGCTTCTGGGTGTCGTCCTCGTAGATGACCTCGACCGGCCGGCCCGCCATCTGTCGGCCGAGACTCTCGATGCCGAGGCTGAACCCGTCGCGCATGTCGTTGCCGATCGCCGCGGCCGGACCGCTGAAGGTACCGACGAAACCGATCTTGACACTGTCGGCCGCATGCGCAGGGGCGGCAGCCGCCGTTGCAGCCGCCAGGATCGCGGCCAAAAGGCCGGCAGGCGTCGTCTTCATGTTTTCCTCCGCTTCGATCTGCGGCGCGTTCTTGTTGCTGCTGGCGCCGCAGCGGCATTTATCGCCGAAACTATGGGTGAATCGGCAATTGTTGTAAATGCAATTTGGCCGCCGGGCCGCCGACCGGTTGACGACGCGCCCCGGTAAAGCGACCCATTAGCGACGCGCCTGCTGCGGGCAGCGGCGGCGATCACACGCGCGTTACGCCGTGGCTGCCACACTTGCGGATGGCTGGTTTTATTGTGCCAGTGCCTTATATGGAACGACATGCCCTGCGCCACGCGCCGATTCCTGTCGATCCATGAAGGCTCTAGCCGGGCGTCCGCAGCCTCTTCGCCACACGGTTTTTCGCCACGGGACGTGTCGGCGGCAGGACTTGTGGAACAAGCCTTGCACAGAACAAGGCTTGCCAAGAATACTTCGCAAACAATCCGGCATTATGGGCGTTGATCGAGCACGGCGCGCGTTGACATCGTGCCATTCGACCGCCCCGCCGTCCCGGGAGCAACGCCGAGGGACCGGTAACGGAGCGGAGCGGATTTGCGTGTTTCACGTCGATGAATCTTCAGGTCGGTAGATCATGGGCATCGTTCGTTTTGCGCTGAGGCTGCCTCATACGTTCTACGTGCTTGCGGTGCTCGTGCTGTTCCTTGGCGGCACCGCCATACTGGCGATGCCGACCGACATCTTTCCGGAGATCAATATCCCGGTCGTCACCATCATCTGGCAATACACCGGATTAAGTACGCCGGAGATGGAGCAGCGGGTCACGACGTATGGCCAGTATGTGCTTTCAACCAGCGTGAATGGCATCCAGGACATTGAGGCGCAAACCCTCAACGGCATTTCCGTCCAGAAGGTCTTCTTTCAGCCTGACGTCAATCTCGACCTCGCCATAGCTCAGATCGTGGCGGGAACCAACGCCATCCGGTCGTTGCTACCGCCCGGCATCCAAGCGCCGATCGTGGTGCAGTACAACGCTTCCAGCGTGCCGGCGCTGCAGATCGGGCTCTCTTCCGACACGCTCAACGAGCAGCAGCTTTACGACTACGGCATTTACCGCCTGCGGCAGCAGCTGGCGCCGATCCATGGCATCACGTTGCCGACGCCGGCTGGCGGCAAGTACCGCCAGATCATGGTCGACATCGATCCGCTCAAACTCCAAGCCAAGGGACTGACGCCGCTCGACGTCGTCAACGCCGTCAATGCCCAGGCCCTGACGCTGCCGTCCGGCACCGCCAAGATCGGCGATACGCAATATACCGTCCGCACCAACGCGCTGCCGACCACCATCGACGACCTCAACAACATCCCGGTCAAATACGTCAACGGCCAGACGGTGTTCGTGAAGGACGTCGGCCAGGCGCACGACGGCAACCTCGTGCAGCAGAATATCGTGCGCACCGACGGGCGCCGCGCGGTCCTGCTCAGCATCATCAAGAACGGCAATGCCTCGACGCTGGCCGTCGTCAACGCGGTCAAGCAGGCGCTCGTCGTCTCGCGCAAGGCGGCGCCGCCCGGCATGCAGATCAAGGAGCTGTTCGATCAATCGGTGTTCGTCAAAGCCTCGATCCAGGGACTGCTCAAAGAAGGGGCGATCGCCGCCTGTCTGACGGCGCTGATGATCGTGCTGTTCCTCGGCTCGTGGCGCTCGACGCTGGTGGTGATGATCTCGATCCCGCTCGCTATTTTGAGCTCGCTGATCGTTCTCTATTTCCTCGGCGACACGATCAACACCATGACGCTCGGCGGTCTGGCGCTGGCGATCGGCATCCTGGTCGACGATTCGACGGTTACGATCGAGAACACCCACCGCTTGCTGACCGAGGAACGCATGCCGCTGCCGCAGGCGACGCTGCACGGCGCCGCCGGCATCGCCGTACCGACGCTGGTCTCGACGCTGGCGATCAGCTGCGTGTTCGTCTCGGTCGTGTTCCTGCACGGTCCGGCCAAATACCTGTTCACGCCGCTCGGGCTCGCGGTGGTTTTCGCCATGCTGGCGTCGTACGGCTTCTCACGAACGCTGACGCCGATCACCATCGGCCTGCTGCTCAAGAACGAACGGCATGGCGAGGACGCGCAAACCGGCTGGTTCGGACGGCTTTTCGCGCGGTTCGAGCGCGGCTTTGCGGCCATGCGCAACGCCTACACGGAAATCTTGCACACCCTGTTGACGCGACGGCTGATCGTGCCGGCGGTCGCGGTCGTTATCCTGGCACTCGGCGGCACGCTGTTCATGTTCGTCGGCCGCGATTTCTTCCCGATCATCGACGCCGGCCAGATCCAGCTGCACGTGCGCGCGCCTGCCGGAACGCGGATCGAGAAGACCGAGCAAATTTTCCAGGCGGTCGAGGACAAAATCCGCGAGATCATTCCGGAAAACGAGCGCGACCTGATCGTCGACAATATCGGTCTGCCGGCCCGTTCCTACAATTACGCGTTCGGCGACGGCACCGCGATCGGCGTCAATGACGGCGTGATTCTGATCGCACTGAAAGAGGACCACGTGCCGACCGCCACCTATATCAAAAAGCTGCGGCGTGAGCTGCGGACCGCGTTCCCGGAGACGGTATTTTACTTCCAGCCCGCCGACATCGTGACGCAGATACTCAACTTCGGCATCCCGGCGCAGATCAACGTCCGCACGGTCGGATATGATCGCACCAAGAACCTGCGCATCACCAAGGAGCTGGTGCAGAAAATCGGCGCCATCCCCGGCGTCGCCGACGCGCACCTGCAGCAGGAAGTCGACGCACCGGAACTGTTCGCTCAGATCGACCGCGCCCGCGCCACGCAATTCGGCCTCACGGCCAACAACATAGCTTTGAACCTGAACACAAGTCTGAGTTCGTCCGAACAGGTTACGCCGAACTTTTGGACTGATCCGAGCAACGGCACGCCGTACTATCTGGCGGTGCAGACGCCGGAACACCGTGTGAACTCGGTCAATGAGCTCAAGAACACGCCGATTGCCACATTCAGCGCGCCGGGCCGCAATCCGGTCCCGGGCCTGCTCAGCAACGTCGCCACGCTCAAGCGCGATTCGGTTCCGACCAACGCCAATCAGGCCAACATCCAGCCGGTTTACGAAGTCTATGCCAATGCCGAGGACCGCGATCTCGGCAGCATCTCAAACGACATCTACAAGATCGTGGGCGAGTACCAGAAGCAGTTGACGCCCGGCAATCGAATCGAGGTCATCGGCCAGATCGGCAGCATGAACGCCGCGTTTCGCGACCTGGCCATCGGCATCCTGTTCGCCGCCGTGTTCGTCTATTTGCTGATGGTGGTCAATTACCAGAACTGGGGCGACCCGTTCGTCGTTATTCTGGCGCTGCCGGCGACATTCTGCGGTATTGTCACGATGCTCTATATTACCGGGACGACGTTGAGTGTCCCCTCGCTCATGGGCGCCATCATGGCCATCGGCGTAGCATCGGCGAACTCGATCCTGCTGGTAACCTTCGCCCGCGAGCAGCAGCTCGCCGGCATGCCGGCGTTCGAGGCCGCGATCTCCGCCGGCCGCACCCGGATCCGGCCGGTGCTGATGACCGCGGCGGCGATGATCGTCGGCATGGTGCCGATGGCGATCGGCGGCGCCGGCGAGGAGCAGAATGCGTCGCTGGCGCGCGCGGTGATCGGTGGCCTGTTGTTTGCAACGCCGACGACGCTCTTCGTGGTGCCCTATCTGTTCGCGATGCTGCGCAAGGGCAACGACGGCAAGCCGGCGCACGGCGTGTTCGAAGAGGAACTGGTATGAACAAGATCGAGCGGGGCCCCACGTCCGACGACCTGGTCGAAGACCGCCAGACGCCGGCTGACCGCAAAACGGACCTGCCCGCGGCACCGCCCAAGACTACGGGCACGGGGCGCTGGATTCTCATGATCAGCATCTCGCTGCTGTTGATCGCAGCTTTGGGCTTTGGATTCTGGCGGCACTACAGCCTCAACGCCGAAGTGATAGCCACCGCCGAGGCCCGCCGTGAGTTCGTGCCGAGCGTGCGGACAGCGCTGGTTCGCGCCAGCGGCAGCACCATGTCCGTGACCTGGCCGGGCACGACCGAGGCTTTCGAGCAGGCCAACATCTATGCGCGGGCCAGCGGCTACATCGCCAAGCGCAATGTGGATATCGGCAGCCGCGTCAAGGCCGGCGAACTGCTGATCGACATTACCGCGCCCGAGCTCGATCACCAAATAGCGAACGCCGAGGGGACGCTCGCGCAGATGCAAGCCTCGCTCGAACAGGCCATAGCCAACCGGGACCTCGCCCGCGTCACCTGGGACCGCGACAACCCGTTGGTGCAGAAAGGCTGGGTGACCGCGCAACAGGGTGACACCGATCGGCTGACCCTGACGGCCAGAGACGCCGCGGTTTCGGTGGCGCAAGCCAATATCGTGGCGCAAAAGGCCCAATTGCAGGTGCTTAACCAGCAGAAAGCCTATCAGAGCGTCGTCGCTCCGTTCGACGGCGTCATCACGCAGCGTAATATCGACGTCGGCAGTTTGGTCCAGGCCGACGCTGCCAGCGGCACCTTCCTTTTTACCCTGATGCAAAGCGATGTCCTGCGCATCCAGCTCTATGTGCCGCAGGATGAGGCCTTCGGCGTGGCGCCCGGGGTCGACGCCGTGATCCGCGTGCCGGAGATTCCCGGTCGCGATTTCCCCGGCAAGGTGACGCGCATCGCCACTGCTCTGCAGCCGGGCACGCGCACGCTGTTGACCGAGATCGACGTGCCCAACCCCGATCACGTTTTGTCGCCGGGGATCTACTGCAACGTCGAGCTGAAAATCCCGCGCCGGACGCCGTCGCTGATCGTCCCATCCGAAGCAATCGTGTTTAATCGCGAGGGTCTTAACGTCGCGGTCGTCGAGAATGGCGTTGCCCGCATCCGTCACGTGACGGTGGTGCGCGATTTCGGCACGACGGTCGAGGTTAGTGCCGGCGTCAAAGATGGCGATCAGGTGATTCTCAACCCCCCGGTCGACCTGACCGACGGCCATAAGGTGGAGATCCGCCCTGCCCCGCCGGCGCAGCTCTCCTAAGGGGCGGTCAGCTCAGCTCGGAAACGCCAGTCTGCATTCGCTTGCTTCGGGCAGACCGGCCGCATCCTCGGCCTTGACCGCCTTGCGCACCGTGAAGACGTCGAACGGATCGCCGCGTGGTGGATGTACTTCCCCGATGAGCACAGTGCTCATGAGCTCGTGATCGCGTTCGCGGAAGACCGCGCGCTCGGCGTCAAGCGCGATGTCGGCTGGCAGCGCATATCCCTGCAGCGCGCGGGCAAGAACGACCGGATCCAGTGATTTTTCCTGGTTGGCCACCTGCGCCACGGTGCGTAAAGCGGCATAGCCGAACCAGTTGCGCGCGCTGGCCGCCTTGCCGGTGCGGCTGCGGATCGCCGCGTCAAACGCCTTGATCTGCGGGACATTCGGCTGGTTCCACCACCATTCCATGGTCCACCACCCAATCCGCGCCTCTTCCGGTACCGCCAAAATGCTCTCAAGCTCGAACAGCGCGCCGCCAACCGCCATGTCTTTCGTCAACCCGAACTCCACGATCTGACGCAAGCTCTTCGCTTGGTCTTCGCCGCCCATCAGATTGATCAGGACCCGTGGTCGATAGGTTCCGACGTCGCTCAGCGCTCGCGAAAAGTCGACCGTGCCGACCGGAAGCGCGCTCGCCGCCGACGTGCCGCCATACTGCGTGAGCTTGCGCTCAAACGCCGCCTGCAGCGAGCGGCCATAGATATAGTCGGGCGTCAGAAAGTACCACCTGGTGCCGAACTTCTCGATCAGCGTGCCGGCGATGGCATTGACCTCCATCGCAATGCTCTTGCAAATGCGAAACACATTCCAGCTGCAAAGGCTGCCGGTTATTTCGTCGATATGCGCACCGGTCACGATGTGCAGCTTGCGCCGTTCTGCGGTCACCTTCGTCATCGCCAGCGCGATCGCCGAGTTGACGTTGCCGGTGACGAAATCGACCCGATCGTGGTCGATCAGCTCGTAGGTTTTTTCGACGCCCGCCGTGATGTCGTTGCCGGAATCGGCGACCAGCAACTCGATCGGCCGCCCAAGAATGCCGCCGCCGCGATTGATCTCCTCGATGCCCAGCCGGGCACCGGTCACTTCGGCTTCGGCGAGCGCGGCGTAGGCGCCGGTGAGGGGCTCAACCATGCCCACTTTCACCGGTTGTTCGGCGCGCGCGCGGATTGCGACGGGCGCCGCCAGCCCGTAGGCGGTCAACGCCAAGCCGGCCTTAAGCACGGTACGGCGACCGACCGTTCCTCTTTGAGACGGCGTCATTGTCCGCATGGTCGGCTCCGATAAGCGACAGCGGTTCGAATATTATGCGCTCGATCACGTCACTTGGATAGAACCGAACTGTTGGTACGGAGGTTCCTTTGGCTGACACTTCCGCGCCTAAAGCTTCGCCGCGGCCTCCTTGAGGCGCTTCAACATTTCGCCGCGCATGCCGGCCATATAGGTCCAGCCTTTGGTCACGCTCGAGTGGCCGCCATCGACCACGATGTCCTGGCCATTGATAAAACTTGAACCGTCGCTGGCGAGGAAGACCGCCGCTTGCGCGATGTCAGCCGGCAAGCCAGCGCGGGGGATGGTCTGCACCGAGGCAAACGCGGCTTTGATCACGTCGGTCAAACGATCGGCCTTCGAGCCTTCGACGCCGGCGGCCTTGGCAAAAATGCCCGTGACGATCGCGCCCGGCGAGAGGCAATTGACGCGGACGCCCTTTTCGCCGAGCTCGGCACCGGCCGAGCGTGAGAGCGCCAGCACCGCGCCCTTGGTGGCGCTGTAGATATGACCCGAGACGCCGCCGCGAATCCCGGCCATGCTGCCGATATTGACGATGCTGCCGCTGCCCTGCTTGAGCATCACCGGCGCCACGTGCTTGACGCCGAGCAGGACACCGCGGACATTGACGGCGAGGAGCTGGTCGATGGTTGCCACGTCGATGTCGGTGATGCTCACCATCGGCGCCGGCAGCGCGGCATTGTTGACCAGGCAATCGACACGGCCGAACGCCGCGACGGCCTGATCGATCATCGCTTGGACATCGGCCTCGTTGGCGACGTCGGTGCGGACAAAGCGGACGCCGAGGCGTTTTTCCAGCGCGGCGCCCTCATCCCGCCGGCGCGCGGCGACCACGACCTTGGCCCCCTCGGCGACGAAACGCTCCGCGATGCCTTCGCCGATGCCGCTCGTGCCGCCGGTGACGATGGCAACTTTTCCGTCCAGCGCGCCCATTTCATTCCTCCTAGAACTCGACCAACAGCAGGACCTCCCGGTCCGATGCCGAAGACTAGCAAAAACGCAGGCGCAAAGTGGCGGGCGTCGGATTGGCGGACATTGACCGCTTTTGCCGCTCCGTAATACGGTCGCGCAATTCCGGCGAAAGCGGTTGCTTATGAATGAGGTAGCGGCCGGCGCCCAGAACGTACGCAAACGGTTCGGGGCGACGACGGCGCTTGATGGCGTCAATTTCGAGGCGATAGCGGGTGAGATTCACGCGCTGGTCGGCGAGAACGGCGCCGGCAAATCGACGCTTGTGCGCATCCTCGGCGGCGTCGTACGGCCCGACGCCGGGCAAGTGACGATCGGCGGGCAGGAACGCCATCTCTTAAGCCCGCATGACGCCATCGCCGCCGGCGTCGTCACCATTCCGCAGGAGCTCCAGCTCGTACCGGCCTTGTCGATCGCCGAGAACCTGGGGCTGGGCGATCCACCGGTGCGGCGGCTGTTCGGGGTAGCGGTGATCGATCGCGCGCGGATGCGTGACGAGGCGCGCGCGCAGCTTGCATCGTTCGACTTCGCACCAAATCCCGATCTGCCGGTGCGGCAGCTCGGCTTCGCCGAGCAGCAGATCGTCGCCATTGCCAGGGCGCTGCGCCGCCGCTGCCGCGTGCTGATCCTCGACGAGCCGACCGCGGCGCTGGAAAATCGCGAGATCGCCCGGCTGTTCGCGGTGCTGCGCCGCTTGAAGGATCAGGGCACCGCCATCGTCTATGTGTCGCATCGGCTGGAGGAGATCGTCGCGCTCGCCGACCGTTGCACCGTGCTGCGCGACGGGCGGGTCGCCGCCTTGGTCCGTCGCGGCGAATTTGTTTCCGCCGATTTGGTGCAGGCCATGACCGGCCGCGCCGCGGAGCAACAAACTGTCGAGCCCGTCGCGCCGGGCGATGTACGACTCGAAGACGCCGAAAGCCGCGCCAATTCCATCGTCGTGCGCGCCCGCGAGGTGGTGGGGCTTGCCGGCTTGCTCGGCAGCGGCACCACGCAGGTGTTGCAACGCTTCTTCGGTCTGGCGCCGGCAACGACCACCGCGCGTGTCAACGGCCGGCTCCGCCGTCTCGACAATCCGATCGCTGCGATCGAGAGCGGCATCGGGCTCGTACCGCCATCGCGTCGGCTCGGCCTGGTGATGAACCAGTCCGTACAAGACAACATCCTGCTGCCGAGCCTGGGCCGCCACGGCCCTGGCTTGCGCGGCCGCCGTGCCGCCCGCCGCCTGGTCGCCGAACTGATGGACCTCCTCGACATCCGTCCGCGCCGGCCGGAGCTGAAAGTCTCCGCCTTGTCCGGCGGCAACCAGCAAAAAGTCATTCTGGCGAAATGGCTGGCGCGCCGCGTCGAGGTGCTGCTGCTCGACGAACCGACGCAAGGCATCGACATCGCCGCCAAGGCGCAGATCCACGTCCTGCTCCGTAACTTTGCCGCGCGCGGCGGCGGCGTGCTGCTGTCGTCGAGTGATCTCTCCGAGCTCGCCAATGTCTGCGACGCGGTGCTGGCGCTGCGCCACGGCGCCATTGTCGCCCGCATCGAGCGCGGCGATCGCCTCGACGAAGAGCGCATGCATGCGGCCATCGCCACATGAAAGCCAGCGGGAAGACGATGCAGCTGAACTGGGCCGGCCAGGCGCCGCTGATCACGCTCATCGTGCTCTGCGTCGTCACCGCCTTGCTGACCAATCGTTTCCTCTCGCCGCTCAATCTGACCAATATCCTGGTGCAGTCGTCGATCATGGCGGTGATCGCGATGGGCATGACGTTCGTCATTGTCGGCGGCGGCTTCGATCTGTCGGTCGGCTCGACCGTGGCGCTCTCTGGCTGCATCGCCGGCATGGTGATGCTGAAATTCGGCATTCTCGCCGGCGTCGCCGCCGGTATCGCCGCCGGCGCGGCTGTCGGTCTGGCCAACGGGCTTGTCGTGGCTATGCTGCGGGTCAATCCTTTCATCGCCACGCTCGGCAGCATGGTGCTCATTCGCGGCGTCGTCTACATCATCACCGCCGGCGCGCCGGTCGCCGGCGAGGACGGCTTGCCGAGCGCGTTCATTGCCTTCGGCAATTCCCGGCTCTTCGGCATCCATTATCTGGTCTGGGTGCCGGCGTTGCTGCTCGCCGCGCTGTCGGCGCTCCTCTATCTGACGCCCTACGGCCGGCGCGTTTATGCGACCGGCGGCAACAAGGAGGCGGCGTACCTCTCGGGCGTCGCCGTCGAGCGCGTCGTCGCCTCGACCTACGTCTGGTGCGGCGCGCTGGCCGGTGTCGCCGGCGTCATGCTCGCGGCGCGGTTGCAGTCCGGCCAGCCAACCGCGGGTGAATTCTACGAACTCACCGCCATCGCCGCCGTCGTGCTCGGCGGCGCCTCGCTGCACGGCGGCGAAGGCACACTCTATAAGAGTGTCATCGGCGTCTTCATCATGATCGTGCTCGGTAACGGCCTTAACCTTTTGAACGTCGATTCGTACTGGCAGCGGGTCGCGGTCGGGGCGGTCATTGTTGCGGCTGCCGCGGCAGATCGGCTACGCTCGCGGCGCTGACCGGGAAACGGGTCGAGGAGATTGGCGATGTTCAAGTACCGCGCGTTGGCGTTGGCTGCAGCCGTATTGCTGCCGGCGTCCTTGCTGCTGTCGTCCGCCGTGCGCGCCGAAGATAAAATAACGATCGGCGTGTCGCTGCCGCAGGACGACAATCCGTTCTACATCGGCATGCTCAAAGGCATCCGCGCCCGCGCCGCCGAGATCGGCTTCGACGTCGCCACCGTCTCCTCCAACGAAGACAAGCTCAAACAGATCAACGGCGTGCAGGACCTCGTCGCCAAGGGCGTCAAAGGCATTCTGATCTCGCCGATCGACGCGGTCGGCGTCAACGCCGCCTACGACGCCGCAGCGGCGGCGAAAATCCCAATCGTCTCGCTGGCCCGCGGCTCGACGTCGCCGAACCAGACCATCCATGTGGCGATGGACGAAGTGCAAGTCGGCCGCGACATCGCCGAATGGACGGCGAAGAAGCTCGGCGGCAAGGGCAAGGTGGCGATGCTGCAGGGCCCGAGCGGCGCGCCGACCTTCCGCAATCTGGCGCAAGGCTACACCGAGGTGATGGCGAAATATCCGGACATCCAGATCGTGTTCAAGACCGACGGCCCGCTGACGCGCGAGCGCGGCTTGAAGAATACCGAGGACGCGCTGGTCGCCAATCCTGACCTCAAGGCCATCTACGCTGCCAACGACGATCTCGCGCTCGGCGCCATGCAGGCCGTGCTGGCAGCCAATCGCAACGGGCAAACCATCGTCACCGGCATGAACGGCGTGCCGCCGGCGTTGCATGCGGTGAAGGACGGCAACATTGCCATGACCGTCGAGCTCAACCCGGTGCTGTGGGGCCGGCTCGGCGTCGATGTGCTGGCGACTTATCTCAAGGGCGACAAGGTCGAGCCGCGGGTCTTCATCAAACACGTCATCATCGACAGCTCGAATGTCGACCAGGTGCTGGCGAAGATGGCGCCGCCCAAAAGCTAACCAAGAGCTGATCAAGAGCGACAAAAGAACCGACGAAAATAACCGAGACGGAGGCCAGGCCTTGGTCAAGGCCGCTGAAACGGCAAAGCGCGTGTCGGCCGATCCGGCCGGGAATTCTTTCGTCGCCGAGCTTGAAGCGGCGAACCTGCATCCGCTCTGGGACCGCTTCAAAAAGATCACGCCGATCCGACCGCAGCCGCGCGACGCGCCGCTGATCTGGCGCTGGAAGGACATCGAGCAATATGCGCAGCGCGCGGCCGGCGAAGTCGCCATCGACGACGTCGAGCGCCGTGCGCTCATCCTGGTCAATCCGGCCTTTGCCGGCGAGACGGTGACGACGTCGAACCTGATCGCGGCGTTCACTGTGCTCGATCCGGGCGACCGGGCGCGCCCGCATCGCCACACCTTCGCGGCCATTCGCTTCGCCACCCGCGCCGACGGCGCCGCCACCATCGTCAACGGCCGGCGCTGCGAGATGCGCGAGGGCGATCTCATTCTGACGCCGCCGATGTGCTGGCACGGCCACGTCAACGAAAGCAATCACCGCATCGTCTGGTTCGATGCCGCCAACATTCCGCTGATCCGCGCGCTCGACGCCAACTTTTTCGAGCCCGGCGATCCGGGCAGCAACGAATTCTGGCAGGTGGACGAGGGCGAGGAGCGGTTCTGGACCGAGCCAGGGCTTGCCGGCGCCGACCTGCCGCGCGATGCCGCACACTCGCCGAAATACCGCTATTCCGGCGAAGGCACCCGACGATTGCTTGCAGCGCTGCCGGCGGGGCCCGATGGCGCGCGCACCGTGCGCTATACCAATCCGCTGACCGGCGGCGCAGTCATGGCGGCGCTCGATTGCTACGCGGCGCGGCTTTCGCGAAAGACGCCGACGCGGCCGCGGCGCTCGACCGCCAACGCGGTCTGCCTGGTCGCTTCCGGCTCCGGCCGTTCGCAGATCGGCGAGCATAGTTTCGAATGGTCGCAGCACGACGTGTTCAGCATCCCACATTGGACCTGGGCGAGCCACGAGGCGCTCGACGGCGACGCCGATCTATTTGTCGTCTCCGACAAGTCCGCGTATGAGCGGCTCGATCTCCTGCGCGAGGAACTGCAATAGACGCTCCGCTCAAGGCCGCGGCCGAAGGGATCGGCGCCTCGGTCCGGCGCGTCGAGGATGTCCGGTTGTTGCGCGGCGGTGGACGTTTCGTCGCCGATATCGCCGTCCCCGGTGAATTGCAATGCGCGATCGTGCGTTCGCCGCACGCCCACGCCATCATCCGCAGCATTGATGCTTCGCGCGCGCAGGCGGCGCCGGGGATAGCCGCGGTGCTGAGCGGCGCCGACATGGCCGCCGACCGCGTCGGCCCGATGCGCGCGCTGTGGGCGATCCGCGGCGTCGACGGCAAACCGATGGCGGAGCCGCCGCGATGGGCGCTGGCGCGCGAGCGCGTGCGTCATGCCGGCGAACCGGTCGCTATCGTCATCGCGCAGACCCGCGAGCAGGCGCTCGATGCGGCTGAACTGGTCGAGATCGACTATGAGACGCTGCCGGCCGTGACCGATGCCGGCGCGCGGGCGCCGCAGCTTCATGACGCCGCGCCCGACAATATCTGCTTTCACTGGGCGCGCGGCGACGAAGCGGCGGTACGGGAAGCGCTGCAGAGCGCGGCCCATGTGACTAGCCTCGATCTTGTCAACAACCGGCTGATCGGCGCCGCGATCGAGCCGCGCGCCGTGCTCGCGGTCGCCGATGCGGCGAGCGACAAGCTGACGCTCTACTCCTCCACACAAGTGCCGCATCACATTCGTCGCTATGTCGCCGAGCAGCTTGGCCTCGCCGAAGGCGGCATCCGCGTCATCGCGCCCGATGTCGGCGGCGGCTTCGGTTATAAGGGCAAGCATTATCCCGAGGAGACCGTCGTCGCCTGGGCGGCCCGGCGATTGCGGCGGCCAGTCAAATGGGTAGCGAGCCGGACCGAAAGCTTCGTCGCCGACAATCAAGGCCGCGATCATCTGACGCATGCCGAGCTCGGTCTTGATGCCGATGGCCGCTTTGTCGCGCTGCGTGTCGAAACCGTCGCCAATCTCGGTGCCTATATCTCGACCTTCGGCGCCGCGATTCCGAGCGCGATTTACAGCGCGCTCCTTGCCGGCGTGTACCGGACGCCGGCAATCTTCGTGCAGGTAACCGGCGTGTTCACCAACACGCTGCCGACCGATGCCTATCGCGGCGCCGGACGGCCCGAAGCCTGCTACGTGCTCGAGCGTCTCGCCGACCGCGCCGCCGCCGAGCTTGGCATCGACCGCGCTGAAATCCGCGGCCGCAATCTCATCCCCTCCTCGGCAATGCCGTACAAGACGCCGATCGGCCCGACTTATGATTGCGGCGATTTTCCCAAAATCTTCGCCCGCGTGCTCGAGCTGGCCGACTATGAGCGTTTTGCCAAACGCCGCGCGCAAGCGGCACGCGTCCAGCGCCTGCGCGGCGTCGGCATGGCCTGCTACGTCGAATCGTCGGGCGTTGCGCCATCGCGCTTTGCCGGCATGCTTGGCGCGCGCACCGGATTTTTCGAAGCCGCGACCATCCGCGTCCAGCCGGACGGCGGCATCCAGGCGCTCCTTGGCACCCACAATCACGGCCAAGGTCACGCGACCACGCTGGCGCAAATCCTCTGCACCCGGCTCGGCGTGCCGCTTGCCAAGATCGACATTGTCGAAGGCGATACCGATCTCGTGCCCTACGGCACCGGCACGTTCGGCTCACGCTCGATCGCCGTCGGCGGCTCGGCGCTCGATCGCGCCGCGGGCAAGATCGTCGCCAAAGGCAAGCTGATTGCCGCGCATCTCTTAGAGGCGTCCGCCGGCGACATCGACTTCGCCGACGGCATCTTCACTGTCGCGGGCACCGACCGGCGCATCTCGTTCGCCGAGATCGCCCATGCGGCCAACGTGCCGCATAACTTTCCGCTGGAGACGCTCGAACCGGGCCTGCAGGAAACCGCCGTCTACGATCCGCCGGCCTTTGCCTTCAGCAACGGCGCCCATGTCTGCGAGGTCGAAGTCGATCCGGCAACCGGCGAAACGCGCGTCATCGGCTATTGGGGCGTCGATGACGTCGGCACCGTCATCAATCCCATGATCGTCGACGGACAAATTCACGGCGGCGTCGCCCAAGGCCTGGGTCAGGCGCTGCGCGAACTTTGTCATTACGACCGCAGCGGGCAGCTGCTCTCAGGCTCGTTCATGGACTATGCGCTGCCGCGCGCCGGCGATCTGCCGTTGATCGAATCCGAGCTCGATGAGAGCCAGCCGTGCACGCAGAATCCGTTGGGCGCGAAAGGCTGCGGCGAAGCCGGATCGATCGCCGCGCCGGCCGCGATCGTCAGTGCGGTGCTCGACGCGCTGAGTCCACTCGGCGTGACCGATATCCAGATGCCGCTGACGCCGGAAGCGGTATGGCGCGCGATCTCGGCAGCGAAAAGTTTCGGCGCCGCCTGACGCCGCCTACCGTCCGGTCTTGATCCGCGTCCACAGCCGGTTGATCAGCCGCTGGGTCTTCTGGTCGTGGGCGGTGATGGTGTAGAGCCCGGCCATGGTGGCGGCGTCCGGATAAATGGTGCGGTCGTCGAGGATCGCTTGGTCGATGAATTTCTGGCTCGCCAGATTGCCGTTGGCGTACGACAGAAAATTGGTGTTTTTCGCCGCCACCTCCGGCCTGAGCAGATAATTGATCAGCGCATGCGCCTCGTCGGGATGCGGCGCATCTTTGGGGACGGCGAGATTGTCGAACCACAATTGCGCGCCTTCTTTCGGGATCGAATAACCGATGGCGACGGCAGCCTTGGCCTCGGCGGCGCGCTTCTGCGCCTGCTTGACGTCGCCGGAAAATCCGACCACCAGGCAGATTTCGCCGGTCGCCAGCGCGTTGAGATATTCGGAGGAATGAAATTTGCGGACGTAGGGACTGATTTTGATCAAGAGATCGGCCGCCTTCTGCAGGTCGGCGGGGTCGCTCGAATCCGGATCGAGATGCAGATAATGCAAAGCCGCCGACATGATGTCGTCGGAAGAATCGAGCAAATGGACACCGCATTCCTTGAATTTCGCGATCCGGGCCGGATCGAAGATGTCGTCCCAGGAATCCAGTAATGGATCGGCGCCGGCGCCAAGGATTTGGCGGGCGGCCTTGACGTTATAGCCAACGCCGGTCGTGCCCCACATGTAATTGACGCCATGCTGATTGCCCGGATCGTAGCGCGCCAAGCGATCACTGATTTCCGGCCAGGCATTGACGAGGTTCGCCAGCTTCGTCTTGTCGAGCTTGAGGAACACGCCGGCCTGGATCTGGCGCGCCAGGAAATACGCGGTCGGCACCACGACGTCGTAGCCGGATTTGCCGGCAAGGAGCTTGGCCTCGAGCGTATCGTTGGAGTCGAAAGTGTCGTAGCGGACCTTGATGCCGGTCGCTTTGCTGAAGTCGTCGAGAACCGTCGGGTCGATATAGTCCGACCAATTATAGAAATTGACGACGCGCTCGGGTTCGGCGCCGGCGTGCGGGACTGTTGCAAGCACGCCGGCAGCGGCTAAAACCGTGGCGATAACAAGCCAAGCCCCGCTCGTCCCCGCGAAGGCGGGGACCCAGCGCTGGATTCCCGCTTTCGCGGGAATGAGCGGAGAATTCAGCGTGCTTATCACGTAAGCTTTAGTCAAGTCTCCGTCGGCAAGCCCGCCGCCTTCCATGCCAGGATGCCGCCGGCGAGATGCGCGTCATAGTCGAAGCCCTGCTCCTGGGCGGCGAGCGACGCGGCCGCCGAACGGCGGCCGGAGCGGCAGGCAAACACCACTTCCGTTCCCGGCGGCGCCGGGATCGTCGCCGGATCGAAGGCCGAGAGCGGCACCAGCACCGCTCCGGGAAAACGCTCGACGGCGGTCTCGTTCGGCTCGCGGACGTCGACCAGCACCACGCGGCCGTCTTTCAATCCGTGCGCCACCTCCTCCGGCGTCAGGTCGCGCACCTTGTGCCCGTCACCAGGTTGGTCCGACATTCCTTGCCTCCTATCGGCGAGCCGCGGCCGTCAGCAGCATTTGCGCCCCAGGGTCATATCTAGACCAACCAAACAGCTTTTGCAGCGTTGTGTTTGTCACGGCCTTACCGATGAGCGGCGGCAACTACTCAGATATTGACCTGAGTGCCGACCTCGACCACGCGGTCGGTCGGTATCTGGAAATAGTCGGTGGCGTCGTTGGCAGAGCGCGCCAGCGTAATGAACAGGCGGTCCTGCCAGCGCGGCATCCCCGAACGCGGCGCCCGGCGCAGCGCCCGGCGCGACAGGAAAAACGACGTCGACATGATGTCGAATTGCAGCCCGAGCTTGCGCGCCACACCCAGCGCCTTGGGGATGTTCGGCGTCTCCATGTAGCCGAAGCGCAACAATACGCGCATGAAGGTCGCGCCGACCGGCTCGATCTGCACGCGCTTGCCGGGGTCGACCCGCGGCGTGTGCGTGGTCTCGACCGAAACGATGATGTTCTTTTCGTGCAGCACCCGATAGTGCTTGAGGCTGTGCAGCAGCGCCGTGGGCGCGCTCTTCGGATCGCTGGTGAGAAACACCGCCGTGCCCGGCACGCGCTGCGGCGGCTTGCGCTCGAGCATGCGCACCAGATCGTCGAGCGGTGTCTCCAGCCGGCGTGTTTTCTCGAACAACAGCCGCGAGCCGCGCCGCCAAGTGTACATCACCAGCATCACGACGACGCCGAGCGCCAGCGGGACCCAGCCGCCTTCGATGACCTTGAGCATGTTGGCGGAGAGGAATGTCAGGTCGATCATCAGGAACGGCAGCATCAACGCCGCCGCGGCGAGCGCGGTCCAACGCCAGATTCGCCAGATGACGATGAAAGCCATCATGCCGGTCACCACCATGGTGCCGGTGACGGCAATGCCGTAGGCCGAGGCGAGCGCGCTCGACGAGCGAAACATCGCGACCAGGAGCAGCACGCCGATCAGCAGCAAGCCATTGACGCGCGGCATGTAGATCTGGCCGGCCTGGTGCGCAGAGGTGTGGCGGATTTCAAACCGCGGCAATAGCCCGAGTTGAATGGCCTGGCTGGTCATCGAATAGGCGCCGGTGATGACCGCCTGGCTCGCAATCACGGTCGCGACCGTCGCCAGCACCACCATTGGGACGCGCGCCCAGTGGGGGTAGAGCAGAAAGAATGGACTGGCCACCGTCTCCGGGTGCGCATAGACCAGCGCGCCCTGCCCCAAATAATTGAGCGCCAGCGCCGGCAGCACCAGGCAGAACCAGGCGAACTGTATCGGCAGCCGGCCGAAATGACCGAGGTCGGCGTAGAGCGCTTCGGCGCCGGTGACGGCGAGAAACACTGCGCCGAGCGTGAACAAACCGATGATCCCGTGGTGCATCAGGAAATGCACGCCATGAAACGGATTGAGCGCCCATAAGATTTCGGGGTCGCGTGCGATCCACAACAAACCGGGAAGCGCAATAGCGACGAACCAGATCGTCATGATCGGCCCGAACAGCGCCGCCACTTTCGCCGTGCCGCTCCATTGGAACGCAAACAGCAGAAGCAGAACGACGACGGTCAGCGGCACCACGAATTCGTGAAACGCCGGCGCCGCCGCGTCGATGCCTTCGATCGCAGAGAGCACCGACAGCGCCGGCGTGATGACGGCGTCGCCGTAAAACAGCGCGGCGCTGATGATGCCGAGGAGCGCCACCGTGGTGGCGGCCCTGCCGACTCGGCCGACCGCGCGCAAGGCGAGCGCCATCAACGTGAGCGTGCCGCCCTCGCCGTTATTGTCGGCGCGCAGCAGCAGCAGCACGTATTTAAGGGTGACGACGATGATCAGCGCCCACAGGATCAACGACACGACCCCAAGCACGCTGATCCGGGTGAGCTCGTCGTGGTTCGGCCCTGCGGCGGCGACCACCGCCTCGCGCAACGCATAGAGCGGGCTGGTGCCGATATCGCCGTAGACGACACCGACGCTGCCGAGCGCGAGCCCCCACAGGCCGATGCTGGCGCGAGCCTGGTCGGTGCCGCCGACCGGCACGTCGCTCCCAACCGGAGCGGTGACGCTGTCTGTCATGAAACGCGAAACAGGACCTGGCCCTGCTCCTGATACCGCATCGGGGACGGATGCAGGGTCGCGCCTATACACCGTCCCGGCCGTGGAGTCATGGCCCCGTTTTACCCGCCCACGAGGGTTTCAAGGGACTTGGTGAGCGCAGAACGCCGCACCCGGTTATCCGGGTGCCCGCAGCTCCCGGCTGCCATCACGCCGGCAGGGACGTCAAAAAGCACCAAGTATGTCAGCCGTTTATCGGCGCGGCCGAGACTTCAGGGTTGCAAATCCGGCGGAACCGGCGGCGCCTCGCGCATCAGCGTGATGGTCACCCGGCGGTTGGCGGCAATGTAGGGGTCCTCGGGGAACAGCGGATCAGTATCCGCCTTGCCGGCCACCGAAAAGATACTCGCGGTGGGCAGTCCCTCCTCCTCCAAAATCTGCCGTACCGCGTTGGCGCGGTCCACCGACAGGTTCCAGGGACCGTAGTCCGGCCCTGGCGGGGTTTTCGAGGCGGAGGTGTGGCCGGTGATGGCGACGCGATAGGGCGTCGCCTTGAGCAGTCCGGCGAGCTTTTCGATGATGCGGCGGGTCCGTTCGTAGGGCTCCTTGGAGCCTTCTGCGAACATCGAGCGGCCTTCCTGGTCGACCAGATCGATATTGAGCCCCTCCTTGGTCTCCTCGACCATGATGTGCTTGGACGCTTCCGCCAGCTCCGGCATTTCCTGCAGCGCCTGGCGCAGCGACGCCGCGGCGAGCGCGAAGGCCTGGTCGTTTTTGAGCACCGCGCCGTGCTCGCGCTTGTGATCCTGTTCGTCGGAGGTCGGCGTCGCCGACGCATCCTCCGGATCGACATGCGAGGCGTTCTTCAGCTTCGGCCGCGTCGGCAGGCCGTCGACCTCGATGACGCCGGAATAGCGCACATTGTTCTGCACGCCGAAAGCGTCGCGCATCGAGCCGGCGACGATCTGCAGCTTCTTCTGGTCCTGATTGGAGAACGCCACCAGCATGACAAAGAAGCTCACCAACAGGCCCATGAGATCGGCGAAGGTGACGAACCAGCCGTGGCCGCCGCCGTGCGCTTCCTTGCGTCGTGCCATTTGCTCGTGTCCCGTGCTAATTCCTTACAGCGCGCAATATCACGCCGGCGCCGGCTCCGGCTCTGGCGAGCGGTGCTTCTCCGGCAGATACGCGATCAGCATTTCGCGCACCAGCGTCGGGCTCTTCGCGTCGCGGATCATCAACACGCCGTCGATGATCAGGGTGCGGTTGACTTCCTCGTCGACCAGCTTGCCGTGCAGCTTGTCGGCGATCGGCAGGCAGATGATGTTGGCGAGCACGGCGCCGTAGAGCGTCGCCAACAACGCGGTGGCCATGAATGGGCCGAGCTTGGACGGGTCGGTCATGTTGGCGAACATCTGCACCATGCCGATCAGGGTGCCGACCATGCCGAACGCCGGCGCGCAATCGCCGACCGCGCGGTAGATTTTCTGGCCCTCGTCGAGATGGGTGAGGAAGTTGTCGCGGTCGCGCTCGAGATTGTCGCGGATGAACTCGGCGTCGTAGCCGTCGGCGACGAAACGGATGCCCTTGGCCAGGAATGGGTCCTCCACCTCGACCTTTTCCAGGCCGATCGGCCCTTGCTTGCGTGCGATCTCGGCCAGGCCGGCGATCTCGTCGACCAGCTCGCGCTGGGTCATGCGCCGCATGGTGAAGGCGAATTTGGCGCCCAGCGGCAAGCCGTGAAACATCGACGACAGCGGAAAGCGGATCAGGGTGGCGGCAAACGAGCCGCCGAAAATGATGATGATCGCATGATCGCTGATAAACATACGCAAGTCGCCGCCCATGAAAATCATGGTCAGGACGACGACCGCCCCGGCAAGAAGGCCGAGGCCCGTTGAAATGTCCATTACTAACTCCCGCCCGTGCGAGACGCGCTCTTCTGACCGCAGCCCACGGTACTGCCATTGCGCTTAAGGGAGGGTTACCTGGGGAACCGGGCTCGCGACGACGGGGGGCGCGCCGGCGAAGGCCGGGGCCGGGCTTCTTTTATCGCGGAAGACTAAGACTCGTCTGGATTCCACGGCTGGCGGGCCGTATGTCGAATATGAACAATCCATGCGTCACTTGCTTCGACACTGGCCCTCGTGACCGGCACGCAAAAAACTGCACAATAGGATCGTCAAGGCGGCTGCAACGCCGCTCAACGTTCAAGGAGAAACGTCATGCGCGAGATCGGCCACTTCATCGGCGGTAAAGAGGTGAAGGGGGGATCGGGTCGCTTCGGCGACGTTTTCAATCCCAATACCGGCGAGGTGCAAGCCAAGGTCGCGCTGGCCAAACATGCCGAAGTCGAGCACGCCATCGCCGTCGCCGAGGCGGCGCAACCGGCCTGGGCCGCGACCAATCCGCAGCGCCGCGCCCGCGTGCTGATGAAATTCCTCGAACTGGCGCAGAAGGAATTCGACGACTTGGCACGGCTTCTATCCTGCGAGCATGGCAAGACCTTCGCCGACGCCAAAGGCGACGTGCAGCGCGGCCTGGAAGTCGTCGAGTTCGCCTGCGGCATTCCGCATCTGCTCAAAGGCGAATATACCGAAGGCGCCGGTCCCGGCATCGACCTTTTTTCCCTCCGCCAGCCGCTCGGCGTGGTCGCCGGCATCACGCCGTTCAATTTCCCGGCGATGATCCCGATGTGGAAATTCGCTCCCGCACTGGCCTGCGGCAACGCATTCATCCTCAAGCCGTCCGAGCGCGATCCGTCGGTGCCGATGCGGCTCGGCGAGCTGTTGCTGGAGGCGGGCCTGCCGGCCGGCGTGCTCAACGTCGTCAACGGCGACAAGGAGGCGGTCGACACGCTGCTCACCGATTCGCGCGTCAAGGCGATCGGCTTTGTCGGCTCGTCCGCGATCGCCGAATATGTCTATTCAACCGCCTGCGCCAACAACAAGCGCGCGCAATGTTTCGGCGGCGCCAAGAACCATATGATCGTGATGCCGGACGCCGATATGGATCAGGCGGTCGACGCCCTGATCGGCGCCGGTTATGGCTCGGCCGGCGAGCGTTGCATGGCGGTGTCGGTCGCCGTGCCGGTCGGCGAAAAGACCGCCGACATTCTGCTCAAGAAGCTCGTGCCCCGGGTCGAAAGCCTCAAGATCGGGCCCTCGACCGATACCCAGGCCGACTACGGGCCGATGATCACGCGCGCGCATCTGGAAAAGGTGAAGAGCTACGTCGATCTCGGCGTCAAGGAAGGCGCCAAGCTCCTGGTCGATGGCCGCGGCTTCAAGCTTCAGGGCTACGAGCACGGCAACTTCATGGGCGGCTGCCTGTTCGACCACGTCACGCCGGAAATGCGCATCTACAAGGAAGAGATTTTCGGCCCGGTGCTGTCGGTGGTGCGCGCCAAGGACTATGAGGAGGCGGTGCGGCTGCCGTCCGAGCACGAATACGGCAACGGTGTCGCCATCTTCACCCGTGACGGCGACGCCGCCCGCGATTTCGTGAGTCGCGTCGAGGTCGGCATGGTCGGCGTGAATTTCGCCATCCCGGTGCCGCTCGCCTATTACACCTTCGGCGGCTGGAAGCGCTCGGGCTTCGGCGACCTCAATCAGCACGGCCCCGATGCGGTGCGCTTCTACACCAAGACCAAGACGGTGACGGCACGCTGGCCTTCGGGCGTGAAGGAAGGCGCCGAGTTCGTCATCCCAACGATGAAGTGACTATTTCGGCGTCATCATCGGGCCGGCGCGAAGCGCCGTGACCCGGTGATCCATCTTCGCGTTGAGAGCAGTCAAAAGATGGACTGCCGGGTCAAGCCCGGCAATGACGAGCCAAATTGGTCAACTCACGCAGGCATGGGCGCCATCGCCGCCGCTGTTGCGGCATTGGCAGCGCGGCGGGCGGTCGAGGACCGATACGGTCACCGTGGTGATGCGGTTTCGTTTCACCACGATCTCGCACAGCGGCGCCAACGATCCGGCGATGCCGTCGGCCTGCAGCTTGAGCGTGCCGATCGGCTGGCGCAGGATCGCACTGCCCTTTTTGATCGGCGCAAGCTTGGTGGAATCGATGTAGAGCGCGGTCTGTGTCACCGGTGCGATTGGCACCGTCTTGATCTCGACATAGCCGACGTCGGCGGTCGGCCGCCAAGCGGTGATCGCGGCGCCGACAACCAGCACGCTGACGCCAACCCCGAGCAGCTGCTGCCTGGTCAGAGTGAACATCAGGCTCCCGGCGGCTTGATGCCTCCGATCAGCTTGTTGAGCTGAGCTGAGGCGTCGCGGATGTCGTGGGTCAGCTGGCGGATGACTTCCAGCGCTTTCTCCGCCTGCCGGATTTCGATCAGTTCGCCGATGAAATCCTCATTGTCCTGCAAGGTATGCAGCAGACCGGCGAATTGCGCGCGCGCGTCGTCGAGCTCCTTGGTGGCGCCTTCGGTCTGTGTCTCGAGCTTCTTCCATTGCTCGATCAGGAATTGCCGCTCTTCGGGCTTGAAGCGGTTGTCCTGCGCCAGCGCTTTGAGCTTGTTGTGGATGTGATCGAGCGCTTTGGCACCAAGCTGCGACACCGGGCCGTTGTCCGACACCGCGCCCAGAAGCGTGGAGACGGTTTCGCGCAGCCGGTTGATCTCGGCGCGCGCCTTCTCGACGTCGGTGGCGCTGTCGATGGCGCCGGCGCTGTCCTGGATCGATTTGTTGAGATCCGGCACGGTCTTCTGGAAGGCTTCGAGCTGCGCCGAGAATTCCCCGACCGGCGAGTTGGCGGCGGTGTCTGTGTCTTCGGCGTGGGCGACAGCCGCCGGCCAGCCAAGCACCAACACCACTAGCACGACAACCCGGATATGGGCGCGGGTCGCTTGAACAATCGCGGGCAATGACGTCATCATGGCATGCCCTCCCTCGGCATGGAGTATCGGTTAATTTCGGTTAGGAATAACGGCGCAAGTGGGGCGTTCCGGCAGTCGTGAACGCCGTGATTGCCGCCGCAATTCGGGTTTTTTTGATCTGCTCATGCCGGCTGTGACGAAAACACGACGATGGAGCGGGCCAGCGGCGAAAATAGCCGCGGCATTGCTGGTCATCGCCGCGCTCGGCGGATGTGCCGGCAGCCGGACCGAGCCGGCGCCCGAGGTCGCAGCCGCGCCTCCGCCGCCGCCTAGCCCGCCGCCGACCGATCTCACCGGCCGCTGGCGGCTTACGGCCGCAGCCGGCGGCGGCTGCTATATGAATTTCGGCCATATGCCCGCCGCCGCCCAAGGCACGATCGCACCGGAAGGCGGCTGCCCCGGCAACTTCTTCACCAGTCGCAAATGGACATTCGAGCACGGCGCGCTGATCATCCGCGACCATAAAAGCGAGGTGCTGGCCGAACTTGCCTTCGCCAGCGGGCGTTTCGAAGGGCACCAAACCGGCGGCGGCGCGGTGTCGCTGGCGCGTTGAGGGTGCTGCGTAATGGGAGGACGACGATGAATTGGGTGATTTCCGGCACGTGGGGACCCACCGACCCGACACGAGCGATGCTGCCCTTTCTGTTCGCCGCATCAGCGGTACAGGCCGGCGACAGTGTCACGCTGATGCTGTTCCACGACGCCGTGCTGATGGCGGTCGACGGCGTCGGCAAAACGCTGGTGCCGGTCGGGCCGCCGAACCGCTATGAGGAGATCGCCGGCAATTCCAACGTGACGCTCTGGGCCTGCAAGCCGTGCGTCGAATCGCGCGGGCTCGCCGCGACGTCGCTCGATCGCAGGGTCAAGCTCGGCGGCATGAACGATTTCCACGCCGCCGCCAAGGCGCCGGATGCCAAGGTCGTGAGTTTTTAAACGTTTCACATCTGAAAATATCGGGAGGATTTTGGTGGCCGAATATCAGCTTTATTGCTTCGCCCAATCGGGCAATGCCTACCGCGCGGCGCTGATGCTCAATCTCATCGGCGCCGACTGGGAGCCGATATTCGTCGACTTCTTCAACGGCGAGACACGCACCGCTACCTATCGTTCGTCGGTCAACGACATGGGCGAAGCACCGGTGCTCGTTCATGGCGACAAGAAGCTTAGCCAATCCGGCGTCATTCTCGAATATCTCGCCAAACGCTCTGGCAAATTCCTGCTTCGCGGCGAAGAAGAGCGGCTCGAGGCATTGCGCTGGATCATTTTCGATAATCAGAAAATCGGCGGCAATCTCGGCCCCTACCGCTTCTTTCGCAATTTCGCCAAGCCGCCCGGCGAGCCGGCGGTGCTCGAATTTCTCAAAGGCCGGGCCCATGGCGCGCTCGCCATCGTCGACAAAAGACTGTCGCACAGCCCGTATCTGCTTGGCGCCGAGCCAACCATCGCCGACGTCTCGATGACGAGTTATCTCTATTATCCGTCCGAGGAGTTCGGCTTCGACATCGCGGCGCAATACGCCAACATCGGCGCCTGGCTTGGGCGGATGAAGGCGCTGCCGCGCTGGGGCCATCCCTACGATTTGATGCCGGGTTACCCGCTGCCGGCGTGACGCAACAGAGCATGATCCCGAAAAAGCCTGCCCTCGGACTTGATCCGAGGGTGGAAACCGGTTTTCGGAAAAAGATCATGCTCCAACGAAAACATCTAGACCATGATCCGTTTCAACTTAATCGGATCATGGTCTAGAGCGGAATATCCAGCTCCTTCGGCTTGGTCACGGCGGCGGGCGCCGGTTTCGCAACGGGCGCCGGTGGTGCTGCAGACGCCGGAGCCGGCGGCGAGGCCGCTTGCCGCGGCGATGGCGCGGCCGCTTCGACCGCCGGAGCATCTGCCTTCGGGCGCGTGAAGGGCTCGGTTTTCGCTTGTGGAGGCTGCGACGCCGGCTCAGCCCGCTGGGGCGGCTCGGTCGCGGCCCTCTGATCGGACGGCTGCGAGCGTTGCGACGTTTGCGGCTTTTGTGGAGGTTGCGGCTCCGGTTCGTCGGCGTATTTCGCCACCAGTTGGCGGACGGCGGCGACCAGCTTGCCGCCATCGAGCCTGCGCTCCTTCATTTGCTTCTGCCAGGCCGCAATCACCGGCTCGGTCGTTTTGCGCCAATGCGCCACCTCGTCTGCGGTCAGAAGCGTCATGGCTTCACCGCGATCGCGCGCCGCTTCAGCCACGGCCCTGGCTTCGAGATCCCACATGGCGCCGGCCATGCCGGCAGCGGCCTGACCCGAATTGTTATCGATCACCGTCTTCAGGTCGCGCGGCAAGCGCTCATAGGCCGCCTTATTCATGGCCAGCACGAACGTTGCCGTGCTCAAGGGCGAAGCGCCGAACTCGGTGTGGCTCTTCAGAACATCACTGAGCCGCAGGCTCGGCACCGCGTCCCATGGGTCGAGACAGCCGTCGATGGCGTGCATGGTGAGCGCCATCGGCACCTGTGGCGTCGGCACCGTCACGCCCTGCCCGCCGAGCGCACGGATCGCCTCGCCGGCGAGCCGGTTCGGCACATGCAGCCGCAAGCCTTTGAGATCCTCGATCGAGGCGACGGTGCGCGCAGCGTGCACCACGCCGGGATCGCGGCACGAAAAACAGAGCGGATGAACTTCACGGAATTCGTCGCGCAGATTGGCACCGGCAAAATCCTCGATCGCTTTCGAATTGACCAGCGCGCGATGCGACAACACAAACGGCAATTCGAAAGCTTCGATTTTGCCAAAGCGTCCCGGCGTGCTGCCGGGCACGGCCCAGACGATATCGGCGAACCCGTCGCGCGCCTGATCGAACAGTTGCGCCGGCGCGCCGCCGAGCTGCATCGAAGGGAAAAGCTCGATGCGGATGCGCCCGTTCGACTCCGCCTCGATCTTGCGCGCCCATGGCGCCAGGAATTTCTCGTGCCCGGCCGACACTGCCGAGAAATAATGATGCAGCTTGAACGTCGCTTGCGGCGCATCGGCGCGCGCCAGCCGCAACACGGTTGGAGCGGCCATCGCCGCCATAGTCGAAGTCAGAAGCGTGCGGCGGGTCAAGCGCATCGGAGTTTTAGAACCTTAGCGATGCGGCTCAATTGAGGCGCGACGGACGTTCCTCGTCTTCGTCGGAGAGATGAAGCATGCCACCCGGCGCTGGCGCCGGCGACGCGGCGGCGGCCGGCGCTTCGACCTTGCTCTCGCGCGCGCGTCGCTCGTAGCCGCGATACGACACCAACCCGAACGGCAGGCTCGCCAGATAGCAGAGCGTTCCGACGGTAAGAATGATCCACGGATAGGCGATCAGCATGGCGACGAACAGCACCAGCACGATGACCACCGGTCCGACCAATTCCGGCGGCACCCGCGTGCCAAAACGCTTGCCGGAAAACACCGGCAGCCGCGACACCATCAGGGACGCGATCAAGAGCGTGTAGACCAGCGTCATCCAAGTGAGAAACTGCGAACGCGGCAGCCCGAGAAAAGCCGCATAGATCGGCAGTAGCACAATGATCGCGCCCGCCGGCGCCGGAATGCCGACGAAGAAATTGGCAGCCCAGGCGGGCCGGTCCGGGTCCGCGATCATCACATTGAAGCGCGCAAGGCGCAGCCCTGCGCAAATCGCAAATGCCATGGCGGCGATCCAGCCGGCCGACTTCAAATCGTGCAGGCCCCAGAAATAGAGGATCAGCGCCGGCGCGACGCCGAAATTGACGAAATCCGACAAGCTGTCGAGCTCGGCGCCGAACTTCGAGGTGCCCTTCAGCAGCCGCGCCAGGCGGCCGTCGATGCCGTCAAGGACAGCAGCGAACACGATCGCCGCCAACGCCAGCGCATAGCGGTTCTCGAACGCCATGCGGATGCCGGTCAGGCCGGCGCACAACGCCAACAGCGTAACCAGATTGGGCGCCAGCGTGCGTACCGGAATGCGACGGAACTGCCGCCGCCGCAATCGTGGATCGCCGAAAGGGGAAGGACGCATTGCCATGCGGGCAATATAGCCTTTCCGGGCCGGGCTTACCACGCGCGACGCCGGCTGCTTCACGTCATGCTGAACGCGCGGTTCGGTTCCGCAGCCTTCAAATCCGCTAGCACGGTTTCGCCGGCGATCGCAGTCTGTCCTTCGCCGACCAGCGGGCGTGCGCCCTCCGGCAAATAGACATCGACACGTGAGCCGAAGCGGATCATGCCGATGCGCTGGCCGGCCGCGACCGTCTCGCCTTCACGCACGAACGGCACGATGCGCCGCGCCACGAGCCCGGCAATCTGGATGACGGCGATGCGAGCGCCGGCGGCCGTGGCGATGACAAACATATTGCGCTCGTTGCTCTCGCTCGCTTTGTCGAGATCGGCGCTGACAAAGGCGCCTTTGCGATAGACCATGCGCTCGATGCGCCCGGCGAGCGGGCTGCGGTTCACATGACAATTGAACACGCTCATGAAGATGGAAATGCGCGTGCGCGGCCGGGCGCCGAGCGCGAGCTCGGCCGGCGGCACCGCTTCGGTCACGCGGCTCACGGTACCGTCGGCTGGCGCGACCACGAGACCTTCTCGCGTCGGCGTGACCCGTGGCGGATCGCGAAAGAAATAGGCGCACCAGGCCGTCGCGACCACCGCGAGCCAGCCGAGCGGCGGCCACACCCACAACAACACGATGGCGACGAGTGCAAAGCCGCCGATGAACGGATAGCCTTCCGGATGGATCGGTGACAGCTGCGAGCGGATCGAGTTGAGGACGGACATGATGAACACAAAGCTCTAGGATCTGCCGCGATCGTTCCCCTCTCCCCTCCGGGGAGAGGGCGGCGCGCGCAGCGCGCCGGGAGAGGGCCGTTCTTCGAGCGTCACGAAGATCAATTCCAATACCGCCTCGGTGTTCTTCAACACGTCGTTATTCCAGAAACGCAACACTTCAAAGCCCTGCATTTTCAACCAAGCGTCACGTCTTTTGTCGCTCAGGCTTTCGGCATGCTGCCCACCATCGACTTCCAGGATCAGTTTGCGATTGAGACAGGCAAAGTCGACAATGTACGGCCCGATCGGAACTTGCCGTTTGAACTTATGACCGACGAACCGATGGGCACGAAGGTGATACCAAAGTCGGCATTCTGCGTCCGTCATTTTGCGACGAAGAAGTTTGGCTTGGCCGAGGCTCACGTCCCGTCTCCCGGCTCGGCCTTCGGCCGAGCCACCCTCTCCCCGGAGGGGCGAGGGGATTTCTATTACTCGCGCTGGCGTCTTTAGTGCAGCGGGCGTCTCACTCGGCGGCGTCGGCGGCGGGAACGAGGTCTTCCTCGTCGGTTTCCGGCACCGCTGGCGGATTGCGGTTGGGTGCGGCCGGCTCTTCTTCGACCTCGGCGAGAATCTCGCGTGCCATTTCGGCCTCGCGCTGGCGGTTCCACATGCTGGCATAGAGGCCGCCATGCGCCAGCAATTCCTGATGGGTGCCACGCTCGATGATGACGCCCTGGTCGAGCACCAAAATCTCATCGGCGCCGACGATGGTAGAGAGCCGATGCGCGATCACCAACGTGGTGCGGTTTCTCGACACACGGTCGAGCGCGTCCTGAATATCGCGCTCGGTATGGCTGTCGAGCGCGGACGTGGCTTCATCGAGGAGAAGAATCGGCGGCGCCTTGAGGATGGTGCGGGCGATCGCGACGCGCTGCTTCTCGCCGCCGGAGAGCTTTAGGCCACGCTCGCCGACCTCGGTTTCATAGCCCTTGGGCGCCAAACGAATGAAGCCGTCGATCTGCGCCATCCGCGCCGCCTCCTCCACCTCGGTATCGGTCGCATCCCACCGGCCGTAGCGGATGTTGTAGCGGATGGTGTCGTTGAACAGCACGGTGTCCTGCGGCACCATGCCGATCGAAGCGCGGAGCGACGCCTGCGTAACATCGCGAATGTCTTCGCCGTCGATCAGGATGCGGCCGCTGGTCACGTCGTAGAAGCGGAACAACAGCCGCGAGATGGTCGACTTGCCCGCGCCCGACGGCCCGACGATGGCCACGGTGCGCCCGGCGGCGACCTCGAAGCTCAGACCCTTGAGGATCGGCCGCGCCGGTTCGTAAGCGAACGAGACATTCTCGAAGCGGATGGCGCCGGCTCGCACATGAAGCGGCCGCGCGCCTGGCTTGTCCTCGATTTCCGGCTGGCGCTGCAGCATCGAGAACATGATCTCGATGTCGATGATCGCCTGTTTGATCTCGCGATAGACCAGGCCCATGAAATTCAGCGGCTGATAAAGCTGGATCATCATGGCGTTGATCATGACGAAATCGCCAACGGTGTTGGTGCCGGCGGCAATGCCGTACGCGCACAGCACCATCGCCGCCGAGAGCCCGATGGTGAACACGATCGCCTGACCGGCATTGAGCACGGCAAGCGAGGTGTAGGCTTTGACGCTCGCCACTTCGTAGCGCTCCATCGAGCGGTCGTAGCGCTTCGCCTCGCGTTCCTCGGCTGAGAAATATTTGACGGTCTCGTAGTTGAGCAGCGAATCGATCGCCTTGGCATTGGCGTCGGTGTCGCTTTCGTTCATGCTGCGGCGGATGCCGATGCGCCACTCGGTGGCGTAAAAGGTGAAGCCGACATAAAGCGCGACCGTCAGCAGGATGATGACCAAATAACGCCAGTCGAAGTGGAATAGCAGCACCCACGCGACCAAGGCGACCTCGACGATGGTCGGTAGAAGCTGCAGCAGCAGCATGCGAACGATGGTCTCGATGGCGTTGCGCCCGCGCTCGAGAATGCGAGTCAATCCGCCGGTCTTGCGCTCGAGATGAAAACGCAGCGAAAGGAGATGCATGTGCTCGAAGGTGAGCATCGCCAGCCGCCGCACCGCGTTCATCGACACCTTGGCGAAGATGCCGTCGCGCCATTGCGTCAGCACGCCCATCAGGATGCGGGTGCCGCCATAGGCGACCGTCATCGCCACCGGGGTTGCCACCACCCAGACCAGCCAATCGTTGGCGCCGATTGGCGCGGTGCCATGGCCGGCAAGCGCGTCGGTCGCCCATTTGAAGGTGAACGGCACCGCGATGGTGGCGAGCTTGGCGGCGAAGATCAGCACGGTCGCAAACAGGACGCGCGCCTTGAGATCGGCCCGGTCGGACGGCCAGATGTAGGGCCACAGATGGACCAACATCGACAACAGCCCGGCGCGGTCGGCTTTAACCTCTCGGCTCTGGCTTACGGGGGATGTGGCGTATTCTCTCATTGCGGCTGCGGCTTGAGGACGGGACCCGGGCGGGGCGTGACGCCGCGCCCCGATACCGTCATATAGAGATTCTCCCCTCCTCCCGCATCGGCACGGCACTTGCTCGATAGAGCTTAAAGAGCTTGCGGAAGCTGCAAATCGCCGCCACATGTACCGTTTTGAGAGTGTGATCTATGAGCAAAATCAATGCGATCTGCGTCTATTGCGGATCGAGCCCGGGCACCGACCCGGCCTTTGCCACTACCGCGCGGACGTTCGGCAAAATCCTTGCCGAGAACGGCATCCGGCTCGTTTATGGCGGTGGCTCGGTCGGCCTGATGGGCGCGCTCGCGACGTCGGTCATCGAGCATGGCGGCGCCGCCACCGGAATTATTCCGGAATTCCTGACCGCCAAGGAACGGCCGCGGCGGCTCGGGCAAGAGCAAATCATCACCCACGACATGCACGAGCGCAAACGCACGATGTTCGATCGCGCCGACGCCTTCGTCGCCCTGCCGGGCGGCATCGGCACGCTGGAAGAGCTGGTCGAGCAGATGACCTGGGCGCAGCTTGGGCGCCACAAAAAGCCGATCCTGATCGCCAATATCAACGGCTTCTGGGACCCGCTGCTGTCGCTGCTTGCGCACATGCGCGTGCTTGGGCTCGTGCCGCCGCCGGCCAAAGGTGTGGAATTGCTGGTGGTCGAGCGCGTCGACGACATCCTGCCGAAGCTGCAGGCGGCGGCGCGCGCCGTCAGCGAGGAGCAGAAGAAGATGGCCGTGCCGGCGGACCGGTTGTGACTTGTCATTCCGGGGCGGCCCGCAGGGCCGAGCCCGGAATCCATATTCACAGTCAACGCGATCTCGCGCTGAGGTAACACCTCCAAACTTGTGGTTATGGATTCCGGGATCGCGGGCAAAGGCCCGCGCCCCGGAATGACGGCTATTCCGCCTTGTCCCGCAAAAACGTCACCGCTTCGATGCGATTGCCGTCCGGATCGCGGACGAATGCGGCATAATAACCCTGGTAATAATGTGGCCGCAGTCCCGGCTCGCCGTCGGAAGAGCCGCCGGCGTTGAGTGCGGCGGCGTGGAAGGCGTCGACCGCGGCGGTGTCGGGCGCGCGCAGACAGATGTGGACGCCGCTATCATCGGCGATGCGATCCATGGCGTCGCGCCGGTTGATCCAGAATTCCGGATATTTCTTGCCGAAGCCGATCGCGGCATTCGGCCATTCGCGCAATTTGGCAAGACCAAGCGGTGCGAGCGCGGCGGCGTAAAATTGCTCGCCCTTTGCAAGATCGCGCACAGCAATGGAAATGTGGTCGATCATGAAAGACCCTCTCCCAGCAAATTCCAACCGTCATTCCGGGGCCGAGCAAAGCGAGGAGCCCGGAATCCATAACCACGAGATGAGCGGCGTATCTCTACGCAAAACGTCGCGGACGGTGAACATGGATTCCGGGTTCGCACCGTTGGCCCGCCCCGGAATGACGCTCACGCTGGTGCGCCTGACTTTATGAGCTTATAGACGATCGAATCCATCAGTGCCTGGAATGAAGCGTCGATGATGTTGGACGAGACTCCGATCGTCGTCCAATGATCGCCGGTTTCGTCGGCGCTCTCGATCAGCACACGGGTGACCGCCTCTGTTCCGGCGTTGAGGATACGCACGCGATAGTCGGTGAGTTCGAGGCCGGTGATGTAGCTCTGATATTTACCGAGGTCCTTGCGCAGCGCGACATCAAGCGCATTGACCGGACCGTTGCCTTCGGCGGCCGAGATCAATAGCTCCTCGCCGACCCGGACTTTTACCACCGCCATGCTGACGGTGACGCGCTCGCCTTTGGCATTGATGCGCTGCTCAACGCTGACATCGAATTTCTCCACGTCGAAATAGCGCGGCACCTTGCCGAGGAGCCGCCGCGCCAGCAATTCGAACGAGGCATCGGCCGCTTCATAGGCATAACCGATCGCTTCGCGCTCCTTCACTTCATCGAGCAGCCGAGACAGCCGCGGGTCGTCCTTGTCGATCGCAAAGCCGATACGGTCGAGCTCGGCGAGGAGGTTTGAGCGGCCGGACTGGTCGGAGACGAGAAGCTTGCGTTTATTGCCGACGCGCTCCGGCGCCACATGCTCATACGTCGCCGGGTCTTTCATGATGGCGGAGGCGTGAATGCCGGCCTTGGTGGCGAAGGCGCTCTCGCCGACATAGGGCGCGTGGCGGTCGGCGGCGCGATTGAGAATATCGTCGAGCCCGTGTGAGACGCGGGCGATGTGACCGAGGGCGGCTTCGGAGACACCGATGTCGAATTTGTCGGCGTATTCGGCTTTCAGCTTCAGCGTCGGGATGATCGACACGAGATTTGCGTTGCCGCAGCGCTCGCCGAGGCCGTTGAGCGTGCCCTGGATTTGCCGCGCGCCGGCGCGCACGGCGGCAAATGAATTGGCCACCGCCTGCTCGGTGTCGTTGTGGGCGTGGATGCCCACATGATCGCCCGGAATTTGTTTGCAGACCTCGCTGACGATCTTTTCCACTTCGTGTGGCAGCGTGCCACCGTTGGTGTCGCACAGCACGACCCAGCGCGCGCCTTCATCGTAGGCCGCCTTGGCGCAGGCCAGCGCGTAAGCGGGATTGGCCTTGTAGCCGTCAAAGAAATGCTCGCAGTCGAGCAGAACTTCACGACCCTTGGCTTTGGCGGCGCGGACGCTGTCGCGGATCGAGGCGAGGTTTTCCTCGTCCGTCGTCTCCAGCGCCACGCGCACGTGGTAGTCCCAGGACTTGGCGACAAAGCAGATGGCGTCGGCCTGCGCGTCCAGTAGCGCGACCAGCCCCGGATCGTTCGAAGTCGAGCGGCCCGGCCGCCGCGTCATGCCGAACGCGGTGATTTTCGCTTGGGCCGGCCGCTTTTCGGCGAAGAAACTGGTGTCGGTCGGATTGGCGCCTGGGTAGCCGGCTTCGACATAATCGACGCCGAGCTCGTCGAGCATGCGCGCAATGGCGATCTTGTCGGCGAGCGTGAAGTCGACGCCGTTGGTCTGCGCGCCGTCGCGCAGCGTGGTGTCGAACAAATAGAGCCGCTCGCGGGACATAGCCTCACCACAGATAGTAGTTGGACGCCAAGGCGACGGCGACCAGGATCGCGATCAGCGCGATCACCAGATGATGCCTCCGCAGGCCGAAGAAGGTTTCGCGCGCCATGATCTTTCAACCCTTAGATCAAACGATAGACGGTGTAGAGCGTGACGGCGACGGCAAGAGCCATCACCGCGTATTTGAGGATGACATAATAGATAACGTGCCGCTGAAACGGCAGGTCGTCGCGTTTCATCGCCCGCTCCCCGGCATGCTCAGCGGCTCGCTCGTCGTGGCGGCGGAGAGCGGCTTTACCATCGTCGTGTTGGCGAGCCATTCGCCGGCGAGCGACACGGTATTGCGGGTCTTGGCGACAAAGCCGCGGCGCTCAAAGAAACCGCGCGCCGTATCGCTGGCGTCGACGCTGAGCTGTTTGCTGCCGCGCGCGGCGGCGAGCTTCTCCAGCGCGTCGCACAGCATGGCGCCGGCGCCCTGCCCGGCTGCCGCCGGATGCACGTACAGCATGTCGATTTGGGTGTTGTCCTTGAGCGAGGCGAAGCCGATCGCCGCGCCGGCATAGGTCGCCACCAGCGTCAACTCGGCAGCCAAACGCGCGCCGAATTCCTCCTCATCGTCCGCCGCCGCCGCCCACGCTTCCTGCTGCGCTTCGCCGTAATCGTCGCCGGCCAATTCCTCGATGCTGGCGCGGAAGATCTCGGCCAAAAGCGGCACGTCGGTCGGCAGCATCGGCCGCATTGCCAGCTTGGTCTGCGGGCGGTGAGTCATCGACGTTGGTCCAACTCATTCGAAAGCACGGTCAGGACCCCTTCGAGATTCGATAACACCTCGTTGTTCCAGAACCGCAGCACACGAAATCCGTTCGCTGCGAACCAGCGATCCCGCCACCGATCTTGCATCGAACCGGCGTGCTGGCTGCCATCCACTTCGATCACCAGACGCGCTTCAAAACAAACAAAATCAGCGATGAAGCGATCGATCGGAACTTGCCGGCGAAACTTGAAACCAGCGAACCTGCGGTCCCGCAGCGCGAACCACAATTTGCGCTCGGCCTCGGTCATGCAGGCGCGCAACGCGCGGGCGCGCCGACGCATCTGGGCGGCGCTGCTCTTTCCCTCTCCCCCTGCGGGAGAGGACGGCCGCGAGCGCAGCGAGTGGCCGGGTGAGGGTTCGCGGGAGCCAACACCGCCGACGACAACCGCACGGCCCAGGCCCTCACCCGCCGCACGAACGCTGCGCGTCCGCGCGGCGGCCTCTCCCGCAAGGGGAGAGGGATTTGGTGCGCGCGTCACACTCATCGCGCGATCTCCCAGGTGGTGCCGTCTTTGGTGTCCTTGAGCACGACGCCCATCTTGGCGAGCTCGTCGCGGATGCGATCGGACTCCTTGAAGTCCTTGGCCTTGCGCGCGGCGTTGCGCGCTTCGACCAATCTTTCAATTTCCTGCGTTTCCTTTGCATCGCGCTTTGCCGAAATTTGCTTTTGAAGCCACTGCTGATCATATTCTTTGATCCTGAAGCCAAGCAGCGAAAGTCCCGCTGCTAACTGGCTGGCCGGAAGGAAATCCGACTCGTCGAGCATTGCGCCTGGCCGAGCCATTCTTGTTGCAAGAACATTCGCCCCGTCACGCGCAGCTTTTTGCAATCGGTGTAATTCAGCAACGGCCCGTGGTGTATTGAGGTCATCAGCCATCGCTTCGAGAAATTCAGGTGATGGACCAACGCTCGGGTCATCGAACGCAAAAACGGAAAAGCCGCGAAGAGCGATCATCGCTTCTTCGAGGGCATGTTCGGTGAAATCCATCGGCTGTCGATAATGAGTTTGGAGCAGCGCAAACCTGATCACTTCTCCCGGCCAAGAAAGCCCTCGCCAACCCTTCAGCAACTCGTAAATCGTTACGAAGTTGCCGAGCGACTTCGACATCTTCTCGCCTTCGGCCTGCAGAAAGCCGTTGTGCATCCAGAAATTCGCCATCGCCGGCGTGTGGAAGGCGCTGCGCGACTGCGCGATCTCGTTCTCGTGATGCGGGAAGACGAGGTCGATCCCGCCGCCGTGAATGTCGAAAACTTCACCGAGATACTTCCACGACATCGCCGAGCACTCGATGTGCCAGCCGGGCCGACCAGGCGTCTTGATGCCGACGGGTGATGGCCATGCCGGCTCGCCGGGTTTTGACGGCTTCCATAAGATGAAGTCCTGCGGATCGCGCTTATAGGGCGCGACGTCGATGCGGGCGCCGGCGATCATCTCGTCGAGCGGCCGCTTCGACAATTGCCCATAGTCGGGCATTGACGGCACGCTGAACAGGATGTTGTCCTCGGCGACATACGCGTTGCCGGATTTCACCAGCTGGTTGATCATTGCGCGCATCTCGGCGATGTGCTCGGTGGCCCGCGGCTCGAAGGTCGGCGGGAGGCAGCCGAGCGCGGCGACATCCTCGTGGAATTGCTTGTCGGTCTGCTCGGTGACCTTGCGGATGGCTTCGTTGAGCGGCAGGTCGGGATATTCCTCCGCCGCGCGCGCGTTGATCTTGTCGTCGACGTCGGTGATGTTGCGGACGTAGGTGACGTGATCGTTGCCATAGAGATGGCGCAGCAGACGGAACAGCACGTCGAACACGATCACCGGGCGCGCGTTGCCGATATGGGCGAAGTCGTAGACCGTCGGCCCGCACACATACACGCGCACATTCGCCGGATCGAGCGGGATGAAGAACCGCTTCTCGCGCGTGAGCGTATCGTAGAGCTTGAGGTCCATCTTCGTGTTCATGGTCTAAATTCTTACGCGCAAATAGGCGTGCACCCAGGCCTGCTGGCCGGGCGTGTCCACAATCTCGAAGAAGAGAAAAGACGGCCGCAGCCAGCGTGGATCGCTAGCGAATAATCCCCCGGCAAATACCGCAGATATGGGTCGGGCCGTTCATGGCGCGGACAATGGTCGAGGATAGTCATTGCGTCAAGGGTTTGGCGTCAAGGGTTTGGCTCGGCGGTGGTGACTCGGTTGTAATCTTCCGTCGGCGGCTTGCGGTCCGGCCTTATTGGGGCCTTTAGGGGCACCCGAATTCTACGAGCAGCAACTGGCGTTTGCTTGAATGGGCGGGCACGGCACGGAGCCGTACGAACAGAACACGCAACAGTCGCCTGGGAGAGGCTTTAGCCGCTCGCCACATCCTTTGCAGTCATAGAAGAACTGGCACGCATCCGTCGGCATGGTCTCGGTCGCCCGATATCCACACCGGGGACAGGTCAGTGTCGATTCCGCGATCACTTGAGCCTTCTTCCACCCATCGCCCGCTACGTTGGCATCATATAACATCCGCATTCCCAGCTGCCACGCGCCCCTTTGTCTGCCGCCCGCGCGGCGTTGGGACCGCAATGGAGTTGCGCGTTCTATCCCCTCGCCTTCTTTGTCCACCGAATCAGCGACCTCATCGGCTTGACGTGCCCGTCGGCTTGTGGGGGTTAACGCGGTCTTAACTTGATCGTCGCATTCTTCAGCATCATTGCAATGCCGTTTTGCGGGCGCTTCGGCGCCCGGGGGTGGGGATTTTCATGCGTTCTTCGATCGCACTTGCCGTCCTTGCGGCCGTGTTGACGGCCGCAGGCGCCGCACAGGCCGAGAAGCGGCTGTTCATCGTCGCCAATAACGGTGACGGCTATGGCGTCGACCGCTGCCTCGCCTCGGGCGCGGCCTGCGGCGCCGCGGCGGCGAATTCCTATTGCCGCACGCACGAATTCGGCCAGGCTTTGTCCTACCGCAAGGTCGATCGCGACGACATCACCGGCGCGATCCCGGCGAGCGGCCCGGGCTCATGTCACGGTGCGCACTGCGACGACTTCGTCGCCATCGAGTGCTCGCGCTGATCTCGAATTCGTCATGCCCGGCCGGTTGTCGGGCGTGACGATGTGGGATGAAATTAGAGCGCCCCCGGCGCTCTAATTTTTTTGAGCTGCGTGTCCCGGGCGCAGCGCAGCATGAAATGGTGCGCTGCTGAACCGGGACCTTCAGGAACTCAGAGTTTGAAACGATCCCGGATCGCCGGTGCAACGCTGACGCGCTGCACCGGCGTCCGGGAAACGCCTACTCCGTCGCCTTCGCCAGCGCGATGGCTTCGCGCAGCACGTCGAGATCGCCGACATGGTTGGCGAGGATCAGCACGAGCTTGGTGTCGAGCTCGGCGGCTTCTGCATCCGACAGGTGGCGGCGCGCTTCGACCAGCGTCAGATAAGCGGCATCGGGATCGGCGAATTGCGAGGCGGTGACGAGCTTGGGCATCGGCATCACCTTGCCAGTGCGCGCTGATGCGCGTGCCTCACCGCGGCGGCGTCGAAGTTTCGCCAGCGGGCGCACAAATGCTGATCCGGGCGGACCAGATAGGTCGCGCCCGGCGTCGCGTCGAGGCGCTGCGTGAACTTGCCATCCCGGTCGATCAAATCCTCGCCAATGACAGTGAGCGCGACGCCGTCGAACGCACGCGGCGCCGCGCCGCCCGTGGCGCCGTTCTTCACATGAATGAGCGCAAAATCGCCGCGCAGATTTTCGAGAAGATGCGTCGGCGAGCCGTAGGCGCGCGCAAGTGGCGCATCGGGGAGCGGTGCGCCGAGCTTCGCCGTGCCGGCGAACGGCGCGCCGTCAGGAGTAGACAGCGGCGTGTCGTAGATCGCAGGCAGCGACAGCCGTCCGGAATTGACCATGCGGCGCGCGAACTCGGCCGTGGGCGCGAGCGCCAGCACCGCGTCGCGCAGCCGCCGCTCGGCCGTCGAATGCGGCGACATGAAATCGGTCGAGCGCGTCGAGTGGCCGATATTCTCGTCGGCGGCCTGGATGCGTTCGGTATCGTAGCTTGCGATCAGGGCGCTGCCGCCCTCCCCCTTGAGCACGGCGGCAAGCTTCCACGCCAGATTTTCCGCATCCTGGATGCCGGAATTGGCGCCGCGGGCGCCGAACGGCGAAACCTGATGCGCGGCATCGCCAATGAAGATCACCCGATCGTGCACGAAGCGATCGAGGCGGCGGCAATTGAAGGTGTAGACCGAGACCCATTCGAGCTCGTAGGCGTGACCTGCAAGCACCTTGTCGAGCCGCGCGCGCACACGCTCCGGCTCCTGCTCGGCAACCGGATCGGCGTCGGGCCCAAGCTGCAGATCGATGCGCCAGACGTTGTCGGGCTGGCGATGCATCAAGGCCGACTGGCCGGAATGGAAGGTCGGCGCGAACCAGAACCGGCGCTCGGTCGGAAACTCCGCCGCCATATGCACGTCAGCGATCAGGAATTTGTCCTCGAAGGTGACGCCGGCAAAGTCGAGGCCAAGAAGACGCCGCGCGGTCGAGCGGGCGCCGTCAGCGGCGATCAGCCAATCGGCATCGAGATGATAGGGTCCGTCCGGCGCGGCGATCGTCAGCCGCACGCCGTCGTTGAGGCGATCGAGGCCGGTGAGGCGGTGTTTCCAGCGCAGATCGAGATGGTGAAGCTCCAGCGCGCGGTCGACCAGCGCCTTTTCCAGATAATATTGCTGCAGATTGATGAAGGCGGGCATCTTGTGCCCTTCCTCCGGCAGGAGGTCGAACGAGAACAGCAATTCATCGCCGCGGAACACCTTGCCGAGCTTCCAGGTCACGCCTTGCGCCACCAGATGCTCGCCGATGCCGAGCCGATCGAGAATTTCCAGCGTTCGCTTCGACCAGCAGATGCCGCGCGAACCTTCGCCGATACGGTCGGCATCATCGATCAGCACCACCGGCACGTCGTGCAGCGCGAGATCGATCGCGGCAGCGAGCCCGACCGGGCCGGCGCCGACCACCACGACCGGACGCCGCACGACCGCGGCGGAGTCCTGATCGGACGAGCGGCGATAATCGTAGCGGTAGATCGATCTGTGGATGTTGGTCATTCGTTGTCCCAAGTCGCCTCGTCATTGCGAGCGAAGCGAAGCAATCCAGCTCCGTTCCAGGCTTGGATTGCTTCGTCGCTACGCTCCTCGCAATGACGATCCAAAGATTACCCGCGCAGCGCCGCCCACATGGCGCGGTCGCGCTCCGCCGTCCAGATCACCGGATGCTCGATACCCTTGGCCTCGTCATAGGCGCGCGAGACATTGAACGGCATGCAGTGCTCGTAGATGGCGAAGCTTGCAAATTTCGGATCCATGACGCGGCGCGCGTCGTCGTAGGCCTCCTTGAGCGAGCGGCTCTTGCCGGCGCTGTCGCTGACGGAGTCATAAAGCGTGGTCAGAAAATCCTCGGTCAACGCGATGCCCTCGGCGACCTGCTTGGAGGTCTTCAGCGCCGCACCGCGCCCCGGCACCAGAGCGCTGGCGGAAAACTCGGCGAGCCGATCCAGCGTCGCCGGCCAGTCGGTGAAATGCGCATCGCCGCAATAGCAGGCCGAGTGGTACTCGACGAGGTCGCCGGAGAAAACAACATTGGCGTCGGGCACGAAGGCGACGACGTCGCCCGCGGTATGGCCGCGGCCGATATGCATGATGCGCACCTCGCGGCGGCCGAGCCAGACCGATATCTGGTCGGGGAACGTGATCGACGGCCAGGTCAGGCCGGGGATGCTTTCGACGGCGCGAAACAGCCGTGGAAACCGGCCGATTTCCGAATCCATGTCGGCCTGCCCGCGCTCTTCGATCAGTTCGCGCGTGCCCGCCGATGCCAGGATTTCGGCGCCGGCATAGGCGCTGGCGCCAAGGACGCGCACGGCGTGATAGTGCGTCAGCAGGACGTATTTGATCGGCTTGTCGGTGACCGTCTTGACGCGCTCGATCACCTGCCGCGCCATCACCGGCGTCGCCTGAGCGTCGACCACCATCACGCCGTCGTCGCCGACGATGATCCCGGAATTCGGGTCGCCCTCGGCGGTGAAGGCGTAGAGGTCGGGCCCGATGGCATCGAAAGTGATGGTCTTGTCGGCCAGATCGCCAGTCGAGGCGAAACCCGCGCTCATCGTGATTTCCTCCCGGTCACCGCATCCATCACCTAGAGGACCGGCCTCATTCCAGCAAGCCGTCACGCCGTTGCGTGGCATCCTGACTTCGTTCATGTTCGCCGTCACAGTGCGGCAAAGCAAAGCGGCGCCGGCGCGGCGGGCTGGCATTAAGGCCGTGCAGGATTGATGGCTTGGATTGATGCCATGGCTGGTCAGCGGGCGATCGAAGGCGAGATCAGGCGCGAACCCGCCGCGGACGAGCCAAGGCTTGGCGACCACGCGCCGCTCAAGCTCGAGCATTTCCTGCCCTACCAGCTCAACGTGGTTTCGAGCCTGGTCTCCCAGGCCCTCACCCGCGTTTACGCGCGGCGCTACGGCATCGGCGTGCCGGAATGGCGGGTGGTGGTGACGCTCGGCCAGTATGGCGTCATGACCGCAAAAGCGATCGGCGCGCATACCCACATGCACAAGACTAAGGTGTCGCGCGCGGTGGCGCTCCTGGAGAAGCGTCGGCTGATCGCGCGCCGCGCCAACCGCGAGGATATGCGCGAGACGTTCCTGTCGCTGACCAGTGCCGGCCGCACCATGTATGAAGAGGTCGCGCCGCATGCGCTCGAATTCGCGCAGCGCTTGACCGAGATTCTGTCGCCGAGCGACCGCGAAGCCTTCAATCGCGCGCTCAAGCAATTGACCGCGCGGTCGGCGGAGCTCGTGGCCGAGGCCGGCGTCGAAAAGGACGATGACGAGTAGCGCCACCGGTATTCAAGGTACCGAATTTCCGTGCTAGATGGTGGCCTGGAGGACGGTTTCGCCGGGGACATTGCTGGGGGACTTTAATGGTCGCTCGCCTATTCGCTCCGCAATTCCTGGTGCTGTACTGGTTCGCGATCACCGCGATGATCGTGCATTTCCGCGGCCGCGACCGGTTGACCTTTACCCGGCAACTCACCGACCATTCGACGCTGCTCGCGCCCTATAATGTGCTGATGTATTGGTTTTCGGCGCTGCCGAACCGCCCGGTGCTGCCGACCGCGAGCATACCGCAACTGGCCAAGCTGCGCGAGAACTGGGAAATCATCCGCGACGAAGCCTTGGCGCTGTCCGAGCAAGGCCGCATCAAGGCCGCCGACAAGTACAACGACTTCGGCTTCAATTCGTTCTTCCGCACCGGCTGGAAGCGGTTCTATCTCAAATGGTATGACGAGCCGCTGCCGTCGGCGAAATCGACCTGCCCGCGCACTGTCGAGTTGCTTAACTCGATCCCCGGCATCGAGGGCGCCATGTTCGCCACGCTGCCGCCCGGCGGCAGACTGGTGCGGCACCGCGACCCTTATGCCGGATCGCTGCGCTATCATCTCGGCCTGGTGACGCCGAAGTCGCCCGGCGAATGCCGCATCTTTGTCGACGGCGAGCCTTACACTTGGCGCGACGGCGACGATCTGCTGTTCGACGAGACCTTCGTGCACTACGCGGAAAACACCACCAACGACACGCGCATCATTTTGTTCTGCGACGTCGAGCGGCCGTTACACACCCGCGTCGTGACAGCACTCAACCGCTGGGTCTGCCGCCACGTGGTCCGGCAAACCAAGACGCAAAACGTCGACGGCGAGCCGGTCGGCGTCTTCAACAAGATGTTCGCTTATATCTATCAGGTGCGGCTGGTCGGCAAACGCATGAAGGCCTGGAACAAGAGGGTCTACTACGCCGTCAAATATTCGATCATGGGATTGGTGCTGGCGGCGGTGGTCTATTCGGTGTTTGCTTAAGGCATGATCGCGAGACCTGCGAACCGGTTTTCGGGATCGCGCTGGGATAAACCGCGCGAAAGCGTTTGATCGACATGAAGCTCTATTCCTACTACCGCTCGTCGGCCGCTTATCGCGTGCGCATCGCGCTCAATCTCAAAGGCCTCGCCTACGAGACGGAGTCCGTTCATCTGCTCAAAGACGGCGGCCATAACCGGCGGGCCGAATTCCGTGCAGTCAACCCGCAGATGCGCCTGCCGGCTCTAGTGGCGTCGACCGGCGACGTGCTGATCCAGTCGCTCGCCATCATCGAATATCTCGACGAGACCCATCCCAACCCGCCGCTGCTGCCGACCGAGCCGATCACCCGGGCGCGCAGCCGGGCGCTGGCGCAGATCATCGCCTGCGACATCCATCCGCTGAACAATGTCGGTCCGCTCCGCTACCTCAAAAACCAGATGCACCAGGAGCAGAGCGCGATCGACGCCTGGTATCATCACTGGGTCATCGCCGGCTTCGAGGCCTATGAGGCCTTGTTGGGAAGTGGCCCTTTTTCCTGCGGCAGTGACGTAACGATCGCCGATATCTGCCTGGTGCCGCAGGTCTATAATGCCCGCCGCCTGAAAGTGCCGCTGGACAATTTCCCCAAAATCGTCGCCATCGACGCCGCCTGTCTCAAGCTGCCGGCGTTCGATCGCGCCCGCCCGGAGAACCAGCCGGACGCCGAGTGAGTGTCGTGCCTTCCGGCCTGGGCCCGCCCCGGCTTATTCACACTTTAGTCACCATTCCATCGCTTCATCCCACCCGAATGGGGCGGACGGGTCGGGACCAGTAGAATGATCAAGCGTTGGCGCGGTCTCGGCTGCGGTTTTGCGTTGGGCATTCTCGGTGCCGGCATCCTTTCGGCGTCGGTCGCCGCCCAATCGCCGGTTCCGCCGGCACCCGTTGCCGGTCAGCCCGGAGCCGCCTCGAACGCGCCCGACCAGCCTGGGTCCAATCCGGTTTGCGTGCGCCTCGAAGGCCAGTTGGCGATTGTCAACCGCGGCGGCGCCGATCCCGGTCGCGCCGATCAGATCAAACGCTACGAGGATTCAGTCGCCAAACAGCAAGTCGATCTCGATCGCATGCTGGCGCAGGCCAAACGTCGAGGCTGCGAGGGCGGCGGATTTTTCTCGCTTTTCACCGGGCAGTCGCAAGAATGCCAGCCGATCAACGCGCAAATCCAGCAGATGCGCGACGGTCTCGATCGCACCATGAGCGATCTTGAGCGTCTCAAGAGCGGCAACAATTACGATCAGGATGGCCAGCGCCGCCAACTCATCGGCCAGCTCGCGCAAAACAATTGCGGGCCGCAATACCGCGCCGCCGCGGCCGCCGCCGGTCCGGCCGGCTTCCTCAACTCGCTGTTCGGCGGCCATATCATCAGTCCGGGCGGCGATGGCGCGCCGTCGGGCACCTTCCGCACCGTCTGCGTGCGCGCCTGCGACGGCTATTATTTCCCGATTTCCTATTCGACGGTGCAGAGCCGGTTTGCCGACGACGCGCGCACCTGTCAGCGCGAGTGCCCGGCGACCGCGGCCGAGCTCTATACCTATCGCAATCCCGGCGAAGACATCGCCCAAGCGGTCTCGCTCAGCGGCCAATCCTATACGGCTTTGCCGACCGCTTTTCAGTATCGCAAAGAATTCTCGCCGACATGCTCGTGCCGGCGGCCGGGTCAGAGCTGGGCGGACGCGCTCAAAGGCGCCGATGACGCCTCGACGCTCGAGAGCGGCGACATCGTCGTCACCGACCAGAATGCGAAGGCGTTGTCGCAGCCGCCGGCGCCGAAAGGGGCGAAGCCCACCAAGCCGGGCACTGCAGCGAATGCCGCTCCGCCCGCTGCTGGTGCCGGAACGCAGCCGCCCGTGGCGACCGACGCCCCGGCTGCCGCGACTCCCTCTGCAGACGCACCGAAAACGGCGGTGCGCAGCGTCGGCCCGCCCTTCGTCGCGGCGCATTAGACAACAGCATCAAAAATCCGCGGCGCCGGCCTTGGCCCGGACCTGACTTTTGCCCGACGCCTTCTCGGGCGCCGGCAGCGCGGTGCCGGAATCGCGGAATCTGGACGTGATCGGATAGCGCCGGTCGCGGCCGAAATTCTTCAACGTCACCTTCACGCCGGGCGCGGCCTGCCGGCGTTTATATTCGGCGAGGTTGAGCATGCGCTCGACCTTCATGACCGTGTCGCGATCAAAGCCAGCGGCGATGATCGTCGCCAGCGGCTCCTCACGCTCGACCATTCGTTCGAGGATCTGATCGAGCACGTCGTACGGCGGCAGCGTATCCTGATCGGTCTGGTTCTCGCGCAATTCCGCGCTTGGCGCGCGCGTGAGCACGTTCTCGACGATCACCCGTCCGTCCGGACCGAGCGCGCCATGCGGCTTCCAGCGGTTGCGCAACCGCGACAGCCGATACACTTCGGTCTTGTAGAGGTCCTTGATCGGATTGAAGCCGCCATTCATGTCGCCATAAAGCGTGGCGTAGCCGACCGACATTTCCGATTTGTTGCCGGTCGTGACCACCATCAGGCCGAATTTGTTGGAGATCGCCATCAGGATGACGCCGCGCGCACGCGCCTGTAAATTCTCCTCGGTGACGTCGCGCGGCGCGCCGGCAAAGATGCCGGTCAACGCCGCTTCAAGGCCGTGCACAGCCTGTTCGATCGGCACCATGTCGTAACGGATGCCGAGCGCGCGCGCGACCGCCTGCGCGTCATCGAGCGATTCCTGCGAAGTGAAGCGGTACGGCAGCATCACGCCGCGCACGCGATCGGCGCCGATCGCATCAGCGGCGAGCACCGCGCACAGCGCCGAGTCGACGCCGCCGGAAAGGCCGAGCACGACACCGCGGAAGCGGTTCTTGTCGACATAGTCCCGCAAGCCGATCATGCAGGCGCTGTAATCGGCCTGATCCAGTTCCTCCGCCGGCGCCATCGGCCCGGGCGGGCATCGCCAGCCGGACGGCGTGCGCGACCAATGCGTCGTGAAGACCATCTCGCGAAACGCCGGGAGCTGGAACGCGATCGAGCGGTCGGCATTGAGCGCGAACGAGGCGCCGTCAAACACCAGCTCATCTTGGCCGCCGACTTGATTGACATAGAGCAGCGGCAGCCCCGCTTCGGTGACCCGCGCCACCGTTACGTTCAGCCGCACCTCCGCCTTGTCGCGCCAATAAGGCGAGCCGTTGGGCACGATGATCAGCTCGGCGCCGGTCTCGGCCAGCGTTTCGACGACATTCTCGTAGTCGCCCCAATCGGTCCAGGTATCCTCGCAGATCGGCAGCCCAAGCCGCACGCCGCGAAAGCTGACCGGCCCGGGCACCGGCCCCGACGCGAACACCCGCTTCTCGTCGAACACGCCGTAATTCGGCAGGTTGACCTTGTAGCGGATCGCCTCGATCTCGCCGCCGGCCAGAAGCGCATAGGCGTTATGGAGCTTGCCGTCCTCGACCCAGGGCGTGCCGATCAGGACGGCCGGGCCGCCGGCGCCAGTCTCGCGCGCCAACGTTTCCACGGCAGCGCGGCAGGCCGCCTGGAAGGCCGGCTTGAGCACCAGGTCTTCCGGCGGATAGCCGGCGATAAACAACTCGGAAAAAGCCACGATGTCGGCGCCATCGCGCGCGGCCTGCGTGCGCGCCTGACGCGCCCGCTCCAGATTGCCGGCGACGTCGCCGACAATCGGATTGAGCTGCGCGACGGCAATGGCCAGACGATCGGCGGGGCGGCTGTTCATGACCAAGATTTAGCGATTTCGCGTCGTCATTGCGAGGAGCAAGGCGACGAAGCAATCCAGTTCGTCGTTGCCGACCGGATTGCTTCGCTCCGCTCGCAACGGCAACACCTATAGAGCCGCCGCGGCCGGGGCCGGCTTCGCCTTGCCGTGGCGCTCTGTTTTCAAGAGATCGGCGAGCAGGAACGCCAGATCGAGCGATTGCTCGGCGTTGAGACGGGGATCGCAGACCGTGTGGTAGCGGTCGTTAAGATCCTCGTCGCTGATGGCGCGCGCGCCGCCGGTGCATTCGGTGACGTTCTGGCCGGTCATTTCCAGATGCACGCCGCCGGCGTAGCTGCCTTCGGCCGCATGCACCTGAAAGAACGTCCGCACCTCTTTGAGGATCTGATCGAACGGCCGGGTCTTGTAGCCCGTCACCGAGGTGATGGTGTTGCCGTGCATCGGATCGCACGACCACACCACGTTGCGGCCTTCGCGCGTGACCGCGCGGACGAGCCGCGGCAGATGCTCGGCGGCCTTCTCGGCCCCCATGCGGCAAATCAAGGTGAGACGACCGGGCTCGTTGTCCGGATCGAGGATGTCGATGAGCTTAAGGAGCTCATCCGGCTTTTGCGTCGGCCCGGTCTTCAGGCCGAGCGGGTTTTTGACGCCGCGGCAGAACTCGATATGGGCGTGGTCGGGCTGCCGGGTGCGGTCGCCGACCCACAGCATATGCCCGCTGGTGCAATACCAGTCGCCGGTGGTCGAATCGACACGCGTGAACGCCTGCTCGTAGCCAAGCAGCAATGCCTCGTGGCTGGTGAAGAAATCGGTGGTCCGCATCTCCGGATGAACTTCCGGATCGATGCCGCAGGCGCGCATGAATTCCAGCGCCGCGGTCAGGTGATGCGCGAGCTCCTGATAACGCTTCGATTGCGGGCTGTCGTTGACAAACGACAGCATCCATTGGTGCGCGTTCGAAAGATTCGCATAGCCGCCGGTGGCGAAAGCGCGCAGCAGATTGAGCGTCGCCGCCGATTGCCGGTAGGCCTCGAGCTGGCGGCGTGGATCGGGAGTGCGTGTTTCCGCCGTAAAGTCGGTGCCGTTGATGATGTCGCCGCGATAGGCCGGCAGCTCCACCGCGCCGCGTTTTTCGACCGGCGACGAACGCGGCTTGGCGAACTGTCCGGCGATGCGGCCGACCTTCACCACCGGCGACGCCGCGGCATAGGTCAGCACCACCGCCATCTGCAGGAACAGCCGGAAAAAATCGCGGATATTGTTGGCGCCGTGCTCGGCGAAGCTTTCGGCGCAATCGCCACCTTGGAGGAGGAATGCCTGGCCGGCGGCAACCTGCGCCAAAGCGCGTTTGAGGTTGCGTGCCTCACCTGCAAAAACCAATGGCGGAAAGCTCGCAAGCTGGGCCTCGACCTCGGCGAGTGCCTTGGCGTCGGGGTAATCCGGCACCTGCACGATCGGCTTGTGGCGCCAGGTATCCGGGCTCCACTTTTGCGAATTTGCCAGCTTTGGCATCCACATCTCCAATCGTCATTCCGGCCGAGCCGCGGCAGCGGCGTGAGCCGGAATCCATAACCACCTGTCGTCGATATGGATTCCGGGCTCGCGGGCTTTCAGCCCGCGCCCCGGAATGACCGGCGATATATACACAACCGCGCAGGGCGGCGACAGGGCCGAAAAAGCCGCCTATTCCGCGGCTTCCCGCACGTAGCTGGCGGTTTTGGTCCGCAGCGTCACCAGCTCCTCGGCCGTGGTCGGATGCAGCGCCATGGTGGCGTCGAAATCAGCCTTGGTGGCGCCCATCGTCACCGCAATGGCGGCCATCTGGATCATTTCGGCGGCGCCCTCGCCGACGATATGGCAGCCGGCGACGCGGTCGGTCGTGCCGTCGACCACGAGCTTGATCAAGACCGTCGTATCGCGGCCGGACAGCGCCGCCTTCAGCGGCTTGAACATGGCCCGGTAAATGTCGGTCCGCGCGAACCGCGCGCGTGCCTCCGCCTCGGTCAGGCCGATCACGCCAACTTCGGGATCGCAAAATACCGCAGTCGGCACCTTGGTGTGATCGACCGCCGTCGGCTTGCCACCAAACACCGTGTCGGCAAACGCCATGCCCTCGCGGACCGCGACCGGCGTGAGGTTGACCCGATTGGTGACATCGCCGACCGCGTAGATTGACGGCACGGCCGTGCGGGAATATTCATCGACGGCGATGCCGCCGTTTTTGGCGATCTCGACGCCCGCCTCCTTGAGCCCGATCTTGCGGATATTCGGCGCCCTGCCGGTGGCGAACATCACGCAATTGGCGGTGTGCTGAAAACCGTTGGTAAAGCGCGCGAACAAACGATCGCCGTCTTTTTCAATCGCCGCGACTTTGCATCCGGTAATGACCTTGATGCCGTGCCTCTCCATCTCCATTCGCACATGCGATCGCACTTCGTCATCGAAGCCGCGCAAGATGTTTTCGCCGCGATAGATGACGGTGACGTGAGATCCAAGACCGGCGAAGATGGTGGCGAACTCGAGCGCAATATAGCCGCCGCCCTGGATCAGCACATGCCGCGGCGACCGCTCCAGATGGAACGCTTCGTTGGAAGAGATGGCGTGCTCGATGCCGGGAATGGGATCGCCATAAGTCGGTGCGCCGCCGGTCGCGACCAGAATATAGGCGGCGCGCACGCGCTTGCCGTCCGCCAATTGTACGGTGTGCGGATCGGCGACGACGGCGCGCTGTTTGACAATGGTGACGCCAACTCTTTCCAGCGTCATCGTGTAGGCGGCTTCGAGCCGTGCGATTTCCTTGTCCTTGTTGGCGATCAGCGTCGGCCAGTCGAACGACCATTGCGGCACGGTCCAGCCATAGCCGGCGGCATCCTCGAATTCGCCGCGAAAACGCGATGCGTAGACCAGCAACTTCTTCGGCACGCAGCCGCGGATGACGCAGGTGCCGCCGACGCGATATTCCTCCGCCACCATCACCCGCGCGCCATGCTGCGCGGCGATGCGCGCGGCGCGCACGCCGCCCGAGCCACCACCTATGACAAAAAGATCGACGTCGTAATCGGACATGCGTGTCGGTGCCGAGGCACTCCTGAAAGAGTTTCAGATCAGGGCTGCCGCTCGATGAGGCGCACCCCGTTTGGACCGGCGAGAATAACAGTCTGGGCGACGTTGATGAACAAGCCGTGCTCCATAACGCCGGGCACTGTACAGAGCCGGTCCGCCAGTCGTTGCGGATCAGGGATGCGCTGCAAATGGGCATCCAGGATCCAGTGTCCACTGTCGGTCACAAAGACTTGCTCATCCTTGGCTTTCCGCAAGATCACCGGCCCGGCGCAGCCCGCCACCGCGATGGCGGCGTCGACCGCCCGATCCGTCGCTACCGCACCAAACGGCACGATCTCAATCGGCAGCGGGAAGCGGCCCAACACCGCGACAAATTTCGACTCGTCCGCAATGACGATCATCCGCGCTGAGGCGGTCGCCACGATCTTCTCGCGCAACAGCGCGCCGCCACCGCCTTTGATCAGTGTCAGGTCAGGCGCGATTTCGTCGGCGCCGTCAATGGTGAGATCGAGCTCCGGCGTCTGGTCGAGCGTTGTCAGCGCAATGCCGAGCTGCTGCGCCTGCGCCCGCGTCGCTTCGGAGGTCGGGACCGCGACGACGGCGAGGCCCTTGGCGACGCGCTCGCCGAGGAGGTCGACCAGGTGTTTGGCGGTCGTGCCAGTGCCAAGCCCAAGCCGCATACCAGGGCGGACGAAATCGAGCGCGCGAGCCGCCGCCGCACGTTTTTGCTCCTCAACGTCCATGGCGCGCTGTGTATGACAAATCGGTAGCGAAAGCGAATAGACTGGCCGGGGAACGCGGGCGACGCAAAGACCATGCTCACCATTGTGTTCGATCTCGATGGCACGCTGGTCGACACCGCGCCCGACCTGATCGAGACGCTCAATTTCACCCTCAAGCAGCACGGCCTGCCGACGGTTCCGTACGACGATGCCCGGCCGCTGATCGGCGGTGGTGCGAGAACCATGATCGAGCGGGCGCTGATCCTGGAAGGACGGAGCGCAAGGAGCGCCGACGTAGACGCCCTCTATGCGCCCTTCGTCGCCCATTATGCCGAGCACATCGCCGACCGCTCGCGGCCGTTCCCGGGGCTGCTGCCGGTGCTCGACCGCCTGGCCGGTGCAGGTCATCGGCTGGCGGTCTGCACCAACAAGCTCGAACGGCTCTCGAAACGGCTGCTCGACGCGCTCGAGCTCAGCGGCCGCTTCGCTGCCATTTGCGGTCAGGATACCTTCGGTATCCAAAAGCCCGACCCGCAGATGTTCCGTGCGACCGTAGTGCGGGGCCGGCGGCGAGCCTGCCCGCGCCATCATGGTCGGGGATTCCATTACCGACATCCGCACTGCGCGAGCGGCGAATGTGCCGATTGTGGCAGTGGATTTTGGCTATACCGACGTGCCGGTCGCGACCCTTGGACCGGACCTGGTCATCGGTTCGTTTGCCGACCTGCCCGGCGCCATCGCTGCTCTCGCCCCTGTGAAGAATGCTATGGACGATCAGGCCTTTATCGGGCAAAAAAGCTGATTACATGGGTGCGTATGAAAACCCGTGTCGGCTCATATGGAGCCGAGAGCATGATCCGGACGAAATCAGCCCCGGACCGCATCCGGGGTGACAACGCGATTTCCGAAGCGATCCTGCTCGATAAGTCATGGAAACGCCTGCCGATGGACAGCGTGGAAATGAACCGCGTGCCGGATGGCCCGCAATTGAACGGCCTTGACGATGCGCGCCCGGCGCTGGTCGATCCGTTCGGCCGCCAAATCTCCTATCTGCGCGTTTCGGTCACCGACCGCTGCGACTTCCGCTGTGTCTATTGCATGGCGGAACATATGTCGTTTCTGCCCAAGGCCGACCTCCTGACGCTCGAGGAACTGGACCGGCTGTGCTCGGCGTTCGTCGCACGCGGCGTCCGCAAGCTTCGCCTGACTGGCGGCGAGCCGCTGGTCCGCCGCGGTATCATGACGCTGTTCGCCACGCTGTCGCGCCACCTCGCCTCCGGCGCCCTCGACGAACTCACGCTCACCACCAACGGATCGCAGCTCGCCAAATATGCGACCGAGCTGAAGTCGTGCGGCGTGCGCCGTATCAACGTGTCGCTCGACACCCTCGATCCGGACAAATTCCGCACCATTACCCGCTGGGGCGCGCTGCCCGATGTATTGGCCGGCATCGACGCCGCGCAGGCTGCCGGCCTGAAAGTCAAGATCAACGCCGTGGCGCTCAAGGGCGTCAATGAAGACGAGCTTCCGCAGCTCGTCGAATGGGCGCACGGCCGCGGCATGGACCTGACGCTGATCGAAGTGATGCCGCTCGGCGAAATCGGCGAAGGCCGGCTCGACCAATATCTGCCGCTGTCGCTGGTGCGGGCGCGGCTCAACGAGAGCTTCACGCTCGAGGAGCTCGATTATCGCACCGGCGGACCGGCGCGCTATGTGCGTGTCGCCGAGACCGGCGGCCGGCTCGGCTTCATCACCCCGCTCACCCACAATTTCTGCGAGGCGTGCAATCGGGTGCGCGTTACCTGCACCGGCACGCTCTATATGTGCCTCGGCCAGGAAGACGCCGCCGATCTGCGCAAGCCGCTCCGCGCCTCCGAGGGCAACGATCTGCTGCATGCCGCCATCGAAGAAGCGATTTCGCGCAAGCCCAAGGGCCACGATTTCATCATCGACCGCCGCCACCAGCGCCCGGCGTTGGCGCGCCATATGAGCGTGACCGGCGGCTAAAACTCAGTGACGTCATCGCATGTGTCTCCCTCTCTCTGTCCTATGTGGGAGAGAGAACAGAAAAGCCGTCTCCCGAGCCGGTCGCCCGTACCTCATCCCGCCCCGCGTAGCGGGCAGGGGGGACCGCCCGAAGGGCGGTGGGAGGGGCGCGCCGCGCGAACGACTCGCGTAGAGCAAGACGGCACCTCAGCAGCCCCCTCCACCATGCTTCGCATGGTCCCCCTCCCCCGCACTTCGTGCGGTGGCGGAAAAGCAACAGCGTTCTCGCGGCGCATGTGCGCCCGAGTTTTGCCGGTACGACGCGCAAGAAGCCGAACCTGATCCCGTCATGAGGCGCCGGCGGTGGGGCCGGATGCCATCTCGATCACGTTCAGCCTTTAGTGGAGCATGATCTTTTCGGAAAACCGGATTCCACTTTTCCGGATCATGCTCGAATAAAATCAGGACGGCGAGACGCCGATAGACGCGTAGCCTTCCGTCCGCATCCTTCGGAATGCGGTCGCGCGCTGGGCGCAGCGCGCTCGCCTGTCGGCGTCCCACCACGGCACTTGCGGCAGCGAACGAACGCCACCGCTCAGCTCCAGAAACGTTCTTCCTGGGACGCGGCCAAGAGATGGGCGTTACCCGCCCCCGCCTGTCCCAGTCCAGCGGCATGGCCGCAGGCCGGTCATAGTGCCGGCCGGACGTTTTCCCGAAGCCGCCCGGGAGCCAAGGTGACGAACCTTGGCCCGCGGGAACCGCTCTCGCCCCACCAACCGGCGTGACCGGCTGGCGTCCTGGCACGTGAGCGAGATTCGTCACCATATGTATCTGTAATGGGGACGAATGTCAAGACGAGGTCCCGCAATTTGCGACGAAATCTAAAGCAAGGAGAATCGAGTTTGTTGCGCGATGGCGGGCCCAGGAGCGCCGCCTCGTCGGTCCAGACTCGTTCTGCCTGGGGCGTGGATTCATTAACGCGGAGCCATAACCTGATCGATGCCAGCTGGGTAACGGCAAGGTAGTTGGCGGCGAGTTTGTCGTAGCGCGTCGAGACCCGCCATTAGGGACCCGGCACAATGCCGGTTTCTTCCCTTACCGGCTGATAACCCCGATAGTTATATCGGAATTAAGCCGACGGGCGTTACGCTTCCGTCTCGCCCGAGCGGGAGCGGTATCGTGAGCGCGGCCGAGATCTGGATACGCTTTTTCATCCAAGCGGGCATCGTCGCAATCGGCTGTTGCGTGTTCATTGCGACATCGCAATCGCCCCAGGCCGTTTTAGTCCTGCTGCTCCCCTTATTGCTTGGAATACCGGCGACAATCGTCGTCTTCGCCATCTTCGTTCCGATTGAGGCAGCGGCCGCTAAACGAGGCGCGCGATGGCTGTCTCTGATACTGATTCCCATAATCGGAGTTGCCGTACCCTGGCTCCTATTTCCGCTTGCCGGTAACTGGAATAACTTCGTTCAGGGCAACGAGGGGCTTTCCGCAATCGGATTTGTGTGGGGATTGCTTTGGGTCATCACGCGACCAATCTATGCGACATTCGCGACGGCGTCTCGACGGGATACGCAAACTCAGTGACTCTCAGTGTCCCGGTCGTACGATAAACTGCCAGGGAGTCATCGACGACATACACTTCGTATCGCAGAGGCCTCTATCCGTCGGATCGCGCATCGCCGCGATAGCCGGCAGCCTCTTGTCAAGGTCAAATACAACGGGGTCGTTGGTAATTTCGACTTGAGCGGACACAAGACGAGTTGAGTCGCCGATTACGGAATTAAAATCCGCGGGGTCGACCTTGCGCGCCAACGCAGGATCACTTTTGTCGGGAAACCAAATGAAAGCCGGCATACTTTTCACCGGGAGTTGGGCGACCCCTTGTTTTTGCGCCAGCGCTTTCTCACCTTCAAGCGACAGTGGGTGCCCGATGGTACAGTTACGGCCGCGGTCAACCGGGTTATAGGCCAGCGACACCAAATCAATCGCCCGCGCGCTGCAGTAGTCGTATGGCAACCCGGACAGAGCTGCCACTAAGGCCCCGCGCGCACCCAGGTCCACCATTACACCCTGTCCAATGACGCTGCCGTGGCCCGGATTACCGCCGACCAGCCCGCTAAATGCCTTGGACCAAAAACCCCAGTCGACCTGTATCACGCTCGATCCCGAGTGAACCGCGCCATCGCTTTCGACTGATATCGTAAGACGATAGCGGTAGGAAACGTGGGTTTCGTGAAAGAGAGTGAAATACAAAAATAGAACCAAGCCGGCAAACAGGGCCAGGCACACGCCCAGACAACCGATCGCAGTTTTTCCGACTGGTCCCATGATGCGCTCGCGGCACTATCGGGGGATTCTTCATGACATGCGAAAGTTAATCACGGATACAAGACATCGGCTCGTTCAACATACGAATTCGTCATCATCCTCCAAACCGCGCAGGCACCGGGCCGACCCCCCTACCCCTCAGGCAGCAGCCGATGAAGGTGATCGAAAGTTTGCCGTTGTCGCAGTTGTAGGTGAGCGAGATTCGTCACCATATGTATCTGTAATGGGGACGAATGTCAAGAGATCATCGCCTGTTCAGAGACGGCGCGGCAGCTAAAAGATCAGGCCTCGCGGCGGCGGGATTTTCTTCGCAGTTGCCGAATGACCGTCAGCCAGGCGGCCGACATTTCAAGAAGCAATTCGCGCTCGGACGACGGCGTTCGCTCGGCCAGGCTCTGGCACATTTCGGCAAACTGCCGGTAGCGACCGAACTGATGGGACAGACCCTTGTGGGATGCGACGAGTTGGGCTTGATCGCGAAACTTCACTCCGGCCCTATTGGCCTTGCGCCAAACCACGACACATGAGCGGCGCCAGGAGTCGCCTTCGATGACGAGATCGAAACAGTTCGGCACTGGATCGCGAATTTCCAGCTGGGCGCCGGATTCCGACAGATTGTAAACGAGGCATGCCGATGAATTGCCGTTCGGCCAGAATGTGCGGCCGGCCTTCAATATTTTCCGGCGCAACGCGCGCCGGCGATCCGGCGTCTTTCTGCGGTCGTCAATCTCGCCGGGCTGCTCAGGCCCGGCTGCGGCGACCTCCTTACCGTTGACAGTATCCATTTGCTAATCTCTCAGTTGAGAAAAGCAACTTAGAATATATTTAGTTTCCTTCCTTTCAGTTAATGGTTGCTGATAAAGACAAGTCCCTAATTGTAGCCTGGGTTGAGCGAAGCGAAACCTAGGGACGATCGCGCGGTCCAGGCGCCGCTCCCGGGTTTCGCTCCGCTCAACCCGGGCTACAAATTCTGTAGCACCATCGCCGCCGCTTGCAGCTCGGCGAAGCGATACGCGCGCCGCTCGAGCGCAAGTTCGTCGCGGCCCCATTGCTCCATATTCCAGTCCTCATCGACATGCGCCGCCGCCCACGCTTCGTCGGCGGTGAGTCGTCCGCACGCCAGCGCGAGTGCAATCAACGCGGAGCCGGTCAGCGTCGTCAGCGTGTGTACGGCGCCGAGACGCCACGGATCGAGCGGAATCGCGGCCCGCGCGGCGGCGAGCGCCGGCTCCGACTGCGTGACGTGCACCACGCCTTCGCCGAGCAAGAAGTGCGCGCCGAGCGCATCGCGCGCGAAGGCGACGATCGGGTCCCAATGTTGCGCCTGCCGCTCGGCGAGACCGCGCGGCGAATTGGCGCGGTAGCAGACAAGGTCGGAGGCGAGATATTTCTCCACCTCGTCCGCGACCGGGCCGGGCCGGTCGGCGACGCCGTCGATGATGGCGTTGGCGAGCCGCGTCAGCGGCATCCGCGCCGGATCGATCACTTCGCGCTGCGCGTTCCATTCGGCGGCGAGCGCCTCGGCCAGCGCCGCCGTTGGCGCGGCGAGCGAGCGGCCAGCCGGTGTGCGCACCGGCTTGTCGTCGAGCCGCACCGCGTGGTTTCCATCCTCGCGCACCGTCGCGGCGCGGTTGTAGAACCGCTTGCGCAACACCGGCCGCGCGCCGCGGCGCGCCGCTTCAAGCGGATTGTCCGGGGCGGGATTGTCGAACCGTTCGCGCATAAGACATTAGTTCATAGTGGAAAATTATAGCGCGCGGACCTGCCGCGCCTACCCCGCACTGCCGCATCTGCGGCCTTACGCGGAATAGCCAATATATTCAACGATTTAAGTCGAACCAGGGCCAGCACTTTGGCGCCTTTGGGTGCAATGCGTCCAGCGCGATTCACAGTCGCGTTTTTGTTAACGACCGGGAGCGACAAAACCTTGTCATAACAAGCACAAGCGGTAGAAATCCCCACCCCGCTCGACTAGTATCCGCGCCCGGAATCGGCGGACGGAGTGTGGGGAACGCCGATCCGCGCAGCGGTCTCTGTTCGGTGCCGCCTTGAGTGAGATTGGCGGAACGCGCTGCGGGCAAGGGAAATAAATGAAGCCTACCGACATTTTGGTCCCGGATTACTTCCACAAGGTCGTGGACTGTCAGTGGGCCTGCCCGGCGCACACGCCGGTTCCCGAATACATCCGTTTGATCGCGGCGGGCCGCTACAGCGACGCCTACATGATCAACTGGGATTCGAACGTGTTTCCCGGCGTGCTCGGCCGCACCTGCGATCGCCCGTGCGAGCCCGCCTGCCGCCGCGGCCGCGTCGAGAAAGAACCGGTCGCGATCTGCCGATTGAAGCGCGTTGCCGCCGACTTCAAGGACGACATCCGCGATCGCCTGCCGAAGCCCGCGGCGCAGAAGAACGGCAAGCGCATCGCGCTGATCGGCGGCGGCCCCGCCTCGCTCACCGTGGCGCGCGACCTCGCGCCGATGGGTTACGAGTGCGTCGTGTTCGACCAGGATCCGTTGTCCGGCGGCATGATGCGCACCCAGATTCCGAAATTCCGCCTGCCCGAAAGCGTGCTCGACGAGGAGTGCGGCTACATTCTCGACATCGGCGTCGACTTCATCGGCGGTAAGCGCATCGACAGCATGAAGGCGCTGCTTGCTGAAGACTATGACGCGATTTTCGTCGGCTGCGGCGCGCCGCGCGGCCGCGATCTCGACATTCCCGGCCGCAAGGAAGCCGCCAAAAATGTCCATATCGGCATCGACTGGCTTTCCAGCGTGTCGTTCGGTCACATCGGCAGCATCGGCAAGCGCGTCATCGTGCTCGGCGGCGGCAACACCGCGATGGATTGCTGCCGCTCGTCGCGCCGGCTCGGCGGCGAGGATGTCAAAGTCATCGTGCGCTCCGGTTTCGAGGAGATGAAGGCGTCCCCCTGGGAAAAGGAGGACGCCATGCACGAGGATATTCCGATCTTCAATTATCTGGTGCCGAAGGAGTTCACCCACGACAACGGCAAGCTTACCGGCATTGTATTCCAGAAGGTCAAAGCGGTGCGCGACGCCAAGGGCCGCCGCGATCTGGTGCCGACCGGCGAGCCTGACCAGCACTTCCCCTGCGACGACGTGCTGGTCGCCGTCGGCCAGGAGAACGCGTTCCCCTGGATCGAGCGCGATTGCGGCATCGAGTTCGACAAATGGAACATGCCGAAGGTCGACACCAAGACTATGGCGTCGACCAATCCGAAGGTGTTCTTCGGCGGCGATGCCGCCTTTGGCCCGAAGAACATCATCTGGGCGGTCGCGCACGGCCACGAGGCGGCGATCTCGATCGACCAATTCTGCCGCGGCGAGGATGTCGACGTGCGGCCGGCGCCCGAGATGCTCATCTCCAGCCAGAAGATGGGCATCCACGAGTGGAGCTACGACAACGAGATCGCGCTCGACAAACGCTACCGGGTGCCGCATCGCGAGAAGGTCGTGGCGCTGCGTGACATCAAGGCCGAGGTTGAGCTTGGCTATGACGTCGAGCTGGCGCTGAAAGAAGCCGAGCGCTGCCTCAATTGCGACGTCCAGACCGTGTTCACCGGCCAGCTTTGCATCGAGTGCGATGCCTGCGTCGACATCTGTCCAATGGACTGCATCACCTTCACCGACAATGGCGAAGAGGCGGATTTGCGCGCGCGGCTGCAGGCGCCGGCGCCGAACCTGACCCAGGACCTTTATATCGGCAACAGCCTCAAGACCGGCCGCATCATGGTCAAGGATGAGGACGTGTGCCTGCACTGCGGGCTGTGCGCGGAGCGCTGTCCCACGGGCGCCTGGGACATGCAGAAATATCTGATCAATATGACTCACGCAGAACAAGCATGCCAATCCAAAGCGTAAACGACTTCGTCATCCGGTTCGCCAACGTCAACGGCTCCGGTTCGGCGAGCGCCAACGAGCTGTTCGCCCGTTCGGTGCTGCGCATGGGCATTCCGGTCGCGCCGCGCAACATTTTTCCCTCCAACATCCAGGGCCTGCCGACCTGGTACGAGGTGCGCATTTCCGAAGCCGGCCACCTCGGCGCCCGCGGCGGCACCGACTTCATGGTGGCGATGAATCCGCAGACCTGGGACAAGGACGTCGCGGGTATCGAGCCCGGCGGCTATCTGCTTTACGATTCCACCAAGCCGATGCCGAAGTCGAAATTCCGCGACGACATCACGGTGATCGGCGTGCCGCTGACCGCGATCTGCAATCGCGAATACCAGGACGCGCGCCAGCGCCAGCTGTTCAAGAACATCGTCTATGTCGGCGCGCTCTCGGCGCTGCTCGATATGGACGTCGCCGAGATGGAGAAGCTGATCGGCGAGCAATTCAAAGGCAAGGAGAAGCTGTTCGACGCCAACAAGCACGCGCTGCATCTCGGCCGCGACTGGGTGATGATGAATCTCGAGCACCCGATCGGGCTGCGCTTGAAACGCGCCAAAGCGGTCGGCGACCGCATCTTCATCGAAGGCAACTCGGCCGCCGCGCTCGGCGCGGTCTATGGCGGCGCCACGGTCTGCGCCTGGTATCCGATCACGCCGTCGTCGTCGCTGGCCGAGGCGTTCACGCGCCACTGCCAGCGCCTGCGCGTCGATGCGGCGACCAAGAAGAACAAGTTCGCCATCGTCCAGGCCGAGGATGAGCTCGCGTCCATCGGCATCGTGGTCGGCGCCGCGTGGAACGGCGCCCGCGCCTTCACCGCGACTTCGGGCCCCGGCATCTCGCTGATGCAGGAATTCTTAGGCCTCGCCTATTTCGCCGAAATCCCCGCCGTGATTTTCGACGTGCAGCGCGCCGGCCCTTCGACCGGCATGCCGACACGCACGCAGCAGACCGATATCATCTCCTGCGCCTACGCGTCGCACGGCGACACCAAGCACGTTCTGCTGTTCCCCGAAGACCCGGCGGAGGCGTTCGAGTTTGGCGCCGCAGCGTTCGACCTCGCCGACCGGCTGCAGACCCCGATCTTTGTCATGCTCGATCTCGACATCGGCATGAACCACCGGCTGTCGCGGCCGCTGACCTGGGACGACAGCCGCAAATTCGACCGCGGCAAAGTCATGACCGCGACCGCGCTGGAAGCCGGCATGGATTTCGGCCGCTATCTCGACGTCGACGGCGACGGCATTCCCTATCGCACCTATCCGGGCACGCATCCGACCAAGGGCTCGTTCTTCACCCGCGGCACCTCGCGCGACCGCTATGCGCGCTACACGGAGGAAGGCCCGGCCTACGCCGACAACATGCAGCGGCTGCTGCGCAAGTTCGAGACCGCGAAGGACCTGGTGCCGCGGCCGTTGCAGGCCAATGCCGACAAGCCGACCAAATACGGCGTCATCTATTTCGGCTCGACCTCGCCGGCAATGGACGAGGCGAGCGCGATATTGGAGACGGGCGGCCACGCGCTCGACCGGCTTCGCGTCCGCGCCTTTCCGTTCCATTCCAGCGTGACGAGCTTCATCGGCGAGCACGACTTCGTGTTCATCGTCGAACAGAACCGCGACGCGCAGCTTCGCTCGCTGGTCGTCAACGAATGCAATATCGACCCGGTGCGGCTGGTGCCGATCCTGCACTATGACGGCACGCCGATTACTGCGCGCTTCATCGCCCGCGCCATCGCCGATCATCTCGATGCGCTCAAGGTCACTCCGCTGCGGAAAGTTGTCTCATGACCTACGTCGTCAAGCCGAAATTCCATCACCCCGAGCTGCCGAAGAACGAGCTCGGCTTCACCCACCGCGACTATGAAGGCGCGGTATCGACGCTGTGCGCCGGCTGTGGCCACGACTCGATTTCCTCCTCGATCATCGAAGCCTGCTTCGAGCTCTCGATCGCGCCGCACCGGGTCGCCAAGCTGTCCGGCATCGGCTGCTCGTCGAAGACGCCGACTTATTTCCTCGGCAATTCCCACGGCTTCAACTCCGTGCATGGCCGCATGCCGTCGGTGCTGACCGGCGCCAACCTCGCCAATCGCGATCTCATTTATCTCGGCGTCTCGGGCGACGGCGATTCCGCCTCGATCGGTTTCGGCCAGTTCGCCCATGCCATCCGCCGCGGCGTCGACATGGTCTATATCGTCGAGAACAACGGCGTTTACGGCCTGACCAAGGGCCAGTTCTCCGCCACCGCCGACGCCGGCTCGAAGTCGAAGCGCGGCGTGGTCAATACCGACAGCGCCATCGACCTGGTCGGCATTGCACTTTCGGTCGGCGCCAGCTTCGTCGGCCGCTCCTTCTCCGGCGACAAGAAACAGCTCACGCCGCTGATCAAGGCCGCCATCGAGCATCGCGGCGCCGCCTTTATCGACGTCATTTCACCCTGTGTCGCCTTCAATAATCACGCCGGCTCGACCAAGAGCTTCGACTATGTGCGCGAGCACAACGAGACGGTGAACCGGCTCGACTTCATCACCGGCCGGGCGCCGATCAAGGTCGACTACGAGCCGGGCAGCGTTGAACTCGTGATGCAGCACGACGGCTCGACGATTGCGTTACGCAAGCTCGACGCCGACTATGACGTGCATGATCGCAACGCCGCGATGGGTTTCCTGCACCATCACGCCGCCAAGGGGCAGATCGTTACCGGGCTGCTCTACGTCGCGGCCGAGAGCCAGGATTTGCACGGCCATCTCGCCACGGTCCAGACGCCGCTCAATTCGCTGGGCGAGAGGGAGCTGTGCCCCGGCTCGGCGGTGCTCGACAAGTTCAACGCCAGTTTGCGCTGATCGGCGCGGCAGCGGAGCCAACACGGCCAAGTGTCGTCATGGCCGGGCTTGTCCCGGCCATCTCGCTTACCGAGGCGCCTTGCTCAAATAAGCGGGATGCCCGTGACAAGCACGGGCATGACGACTGAAAGGCGCGCCACAGTCACTCCTCCGGCGCTTCGACGATCGGGTCGTAGCGCCCGGCGTCAAGGCCGAGCAGATTCCACGATTGCTGCATATGCGGCGGCAGCGGCGCGGTGGCGTCGATCACACCGCCGCGCGGGTGCGGCACGACGATGCGGCGGGCGAGCAGATGCAATTTGTTCTGCATGCCGCCGGGCAGCTCCCAATTCTCGCGCGTAAAATATTTCGGATCGCCGATGATCGGATGATTGATATGCGCCATGTGGGCGCGCAATTGATGGGTGCGGCCGGTGACCGGCTTGAGCGAAAGCCACGACAGCAGCGGGCCTGAGGTGTCCACCACGGCGTAATAAGTCACCGCATGGCTCGCCCCCTTCTCGCCGTGGCGGGCGATGCGCATGAGCGATTCGTCTTCGCGCTCTTCCTTGACGAGGTAGGTCGAGATGCGGCCCTGCTGCACCTTGGGAACGCCGGCAACCAGCGCCCAATAAATCTTGCGTGCTGATCGCGAGCGGAATGACTTGGCCAGAGCCGACGCGGCGAAGCGGGTTTTGGCGACCAGAAGGCAGCCCGCCGTATCCTTATCGAGCCGATGCACCAGCCGCGGCCGCTGGCCGTGCGCATCGCGCAGGACCTCGAGCATGCCGTCGATATGGCGCGTGGTGCCGGAGCCGCCCTGCACCGCAAGCCCCATCGGCTTATTGAGCACCAGCACGTCGGCGTCTTCGTAGAGGATGATCGATTTGAGGAACGCCCGGGTCTTTTCGTCGGCTGTGCTGCCCGCCGCGCGAGGCTTTGGCGCTTCGAGCCGGAGCGGCGGAATACGCACCGTCTGCCCCGCCTCCAACCGGTTCTTCGGCTGGGTGCGCTTGCCGTTGACCCGCACCTCGCCTTTACGGATGACGCGCTGGATGTGGGAGAAACTCAAGCCCGGAAAGCGGGCTTCCAGAAAGCGGTCGACGCGCATGCCGGATTCGTCGCCGGTTACTGAGACGTTTTGGACGGTGGTTGGTGCCTGCTTTTCCTTTTGCGAGTCGTTGCGAGTGACCGCGCGTGGCGGTACCGCAGCGCTCGGCTGTGCTCCGTCATCCTGAGGCGCGCGTCGAAGACCCGCCTCGAAGGATGCAGCCCGAGAGCCCGGGCCGTCGCCCTTCGAGGCTCGCTTCGCTCGCACCTCAGGGTGACGGGAAGCGTTCGCACCATGCCGATGCCGCGGCCCAGCAATCTGCTTGCCGCCGCCCGGCTGCCGCGGCCCGCGCGAGCCCCTCAACGTCCGCTCCGCTCGCGGCGCAGCTTGGCCCAGTATTCGAGCCGCTTTCTGATCTCGCGCTCGAAGCCGCGCTCGGGCGGATCGTAGAATTGCTGCCGGCCCAGCGCTTCCGGGAAATAGTCCTGCCCCGAGAACGCGTCCTCCGCGTCGTGATCGTATTCGTAGCCTGAGCCGTAGCCTTCGCTTTTCATGAGTTTGGTCGGCGCATTGAGGATGTGCTTGGGCGGCAGCAGCGAGCCGGCTTCCTTGGCGGTGCGCATCGCCGCGCCGAACGCGGCGTAGGTGGCATTCGATTTCGGCGCGGTGGCGAGATAGATGACGGCTTCGGCCAGCGCCAGCTCGCCCTCGGGCGAGCCGAGAAAGTCATAGGCGTCCTTGGCCGCATTGGCGACCACCAAAGCCTGCGGATCGGCCAAGCCGATATCCTCGACCGCCATGCGCACGATCCTTCGCGCCAGATAGAGCGGATCCTCGCCGGCATCGAGCATGCGGGCGAGATAATACAGCGCCGCGTCGGCATCGGAGCCGCGCACCGACTTGTGCAAGGCGCTGATCAGATTGTAGTGGCCGTCCTGCTTCTTGTCGTAGATCGGCGCGCGGCGCTGCACCACCTCCTGCAAAGCGGCGGCGTCGAAGATTTCGCCGGCGCGGGCGGCGCGCCACACTTCTTCGCTGAGCGTCAGCGCGGCGCGGCCATCGCCGTCGGCCATGCGGATCAGCGACGCGCGCGCCTCGCCGTCAAGCGGCAGCGGCTTACCTTCGATCGCCTCGGCGCGCTGGAGAAGCTTCTCGATCGCCGCGGCGTCAAGCGGCCTGAACACGAGAACGCGCGAGCGCGACAATAATGGCGCGATCAGCTCGAACGACGGGTTCTCCGTGGTCGCGCCGACCAACACGATGGTGCCGTCCTCGACCACTGGCAGGAAGGAATCCTGCTGCGCGCGGTTGAAGCGATGGATCTCGTCGACGAACAGCAGCGTCCCCTGTCCGGTCTCGCGGCGCGCCCGCGCCGCGTCGAATACCTTTTTCAGATCGGCGACGCCGGAAAAGATCGCCGAGATCTGCTCGAAGTGCAGATCGGTCGCCTGCGCCAGGAGCCGCGCCACCGTGGTCTTGCCGGTGCCCGGCGGGCCCCAGAAGATCAGCGAGCCGAGCGAGCGCGTCTCCAGCATGCGGGTGAGAATGCCGTCGGGGCCGAGCAGGTGATCCTGGCCGACGACATCAGCAAGCTGGTCGGGACGGAGCTTATCGGCAAGCGGACGCGGCGCGGCGCGTTCGAGCCCGGCGGCGGCGAACAGCGTCGGCGTTCTCGATTTTGGGCGCGAAGTCATCGCATAAGTATATAGGCATCGTCAGCCCGGCCTAAGTGCCGGGCATCCCGATGGAGTGGCAACGCCGTGCCATTGACACCGTCATTGCCGGGCATAGGCGAGCGAAGCGACGCCGTTCTTCGAACGGCTATCCCCGGCCATGACGGGCAAAATGACGTCAGCGCTCATCCGCTGAACATGACCGAAATTTCCTGGCCACCACGATTGATGGTGACGCGCCACGCCCGGCCACCGGCGCGGGTGACGCGGTCGAGGTCGGCCGATTTTTCTATTTTCTGATTGTTGACCGAAAGCACGATGTCGCCCTTGCGGAAGCCGATAGTCTGCGCCGTCGAGCCGTCGGCGACGCCGGTGATCACGACGCCCTGGGCCGCCGTGTCGAGCCGCAGCTCGTCGGCCAGCGCCGGCGACAGGTTCGCGACTTTGGCGCCGGCAAATGGCGAGCGCGCTTGAATCTCGACTTCGTCGCGCGGCAATTCCGGCGCGGTCTGCAGGCCGACGGCGACGGTCATTTCGCGGCCTTGGCGCAACAGCGTAACCTGCGCGCTACCGCCGAGCGGCTTGGTGGCGAAGCGATAATCGAACGAGTTGGGATCGTCGACCACGGTGCCGTCGATCGCCGCGATCACGTCGCCGGTCTTGATGCCGGCGCGAGCGGCGGGGCCGCTGGCCGCCACGTTCGCCACCAACGCGCCGCTCGGCCGCTTCAAGCCCAGACTATCGGCGATCTCGGCGGTCACTTCCTGCAGCTTGGCGCCGAGCCACGGCCGTTTGACCGCGGCGCTGCCGCCTCTTGCGGAAGCGACCACGACCCGCACCATGTTGGCCGGAATGGCAAAGCCGATGCCCTGCGAGCCGCCGGAGCGCGAATAGATCGTGGTATTGATGCCGACCAGCCGGCCGCTCAGGTCGACCAGCGCGCCGCCGGAATTGCCGGGATTGATCGCGGCGTCGGTCTGGATGAAGAACTGATAGTCGCTGATGCCCACTTGCGTGCGCGCCAGCGCCGAGACGATGCCGTGGGTGACCGTCTGGCCGACGCCGAACGGATCGCCGATCGCCAGCACCACGTCGCCGACCTGCAGGTCGTCGGAATTGGCGAAGTCGAGCACCGCGAATTTTTCGTTGGCGCCTTTCAGGTGGAGGACGGTGAGGTCGCTGCGCTCGTCCTTGAGCACGATCTCGGCGTCGAACTCGCGCTTGTCGGACAGCGCCACCTTCACTTCGCTCGCGCCTTCGATGACGTGATAGTTGGTGACCACCAGTCCCGATGGATCGACAATGACCCCGGAGCCGAGCGAGCGCATCACCTGCTCGCGGGGCACTGCGCCGAAGAACTGGCGAAACAGCGGATCGTTCAGGAATGGGTTGCGGTTTTCGATCACCCGCGCCGCGTAGACGTTGACGACCGCAGGCGTCACCCGTTTGACCACCGGCGCGAAGGATAACTGCAGCTCAGCGGGTGAGGATGGGACGCGGCGGTCTTGCGCGTCCGCGATCGCGGCAACCGCGCAAAGGGAAAAAACCGCGGCGATAAAGCTGACGGCGGGTGCGCGCAGATGCGGCATGGCAAGACCTCGAGAATCAATGCCGCCACATATGGGCGCGCAAACCGGCCCTTAGAAGGCGGGGCTATGCCAAGCCCGCTCGCATCACGCTGCGGCGGGAGCCGGCTCCTCGGCGTGGGTCTGCACCGGCCCGGAATCCTTGCCCTTGGCCTCGACGTCGCGATCGACGAACTCGATCACCGCGACCGGCGCGGAATCGCCATAGCGGAAGCCGGCCTTCATCACCCTTGTATAGCCGCCGTTGCGCTCCTTGTAGCGCGGGCCGATGACCTCGAAGAGCTTCTTGACCATGGCGAGGTCGCGCATCTGCGCGATCGCCTGGCGGCGGGCGTGCAGACCGCCGCGCTTGCCGAGCGTGACGAGCTTCTCCACGACCGGGCGCAAGTCCTTGGCTTTCGGCAGCGTCGTCGTGATCTGCTCGTGCTTGATCAGCGACGCGGCCAGGTTCGCCAGCATCGAACGGCGATGATCCGAGCGCCGGCTGAACTTGCGGTGGGTCTTTCCGTGACGCATCCAGATATCAGTGTTCAGTGGTCAGCAATCAGAAAGGCATTCTGATTACTGATTACTGATTACCGCCTCCTGCTCAGTAATGGTCCTCGAAGCGCTTCGCCAGCTCTTCGATATTCTCCGGCGGCCAGCCGGGCACTTCCATGCCCAGATGCAGTCCCATCTGCACCAGCACTTCCTTGATCTCGTTGAGCGACTTCCTACCGAAGTTCGGCGTGCGCAGCATTTCGGCTTCGGTCTTCTGCACCAGGTCGCCGATATAGACGATGTTGTCGTTCTTCAGGCAGTTGGCCGAACGCACCGACAGTTCGAGCTCGTCGACCTTCTTGAGGAACGCCGGATTGAAGGCGAGGTCCGGGATCGCCTCCTGCGCTGTTTCGCGCTTGGGCTCCTCGAAATTGACAAAGACGTTGAGCTGGTCCTGCAGGATGCGCGCGGCGTAAGCCAGCGAATCCTCGGGGCTCACGGCGCCGTTGGTCTCGAGCGACAGCGTCAGCTTGTCGTAGTCGAGGATCTGGCCTTCGCGGGTGTTCTCGACCTTGTAGGAGACCTTGCGCACCGGCGAATAGAGACTGTCCACCGGGATCAAGCCGATCGGCGCATCCTCGGGACGGTTGCGCTCGGCCGGCACATAGCCCTTGCCGGTGTTGACGGTGAATTCCATGCGGATCTCGGCGCCCTCGTCGAGCGTGCACAGCACCAGGTCCGGATTGAGCACGACGATGTCGCCGACGGTCTGAATGTCGGCCGCGGTGACCGTGCCCGGGCCCTGCTTCTTCACCACCATGCGCTTGGGCCCGTCGCCCTGCATCTTGATGGCGATGTCCTTGATGTTGAGCACGATGTCGGTCACGTCCTCGCGCACGCCGGCGATCGACGAGAATTCGTGCAACACGCCGTCGATGTGCACGGACTGCACCGCGGCGCCCTGCAGCGACGACAACAGGATGCGGCGGAGCGCGTTGCCGAGCGTTACGCCGAAACCGCGCTCGAGCGGCTCGGCGACCACGGTCGCGACGCGTCGCGCATCGGTGCCGGCGCTGACCTGGAGCTTGCCCGGCCTGATCAGTTCCTGCCAATTCTTCTGGATCGTCACGTTATCACCCATCGCGTTGCGCGGCGCCAACGCGTCGCGCGCCCCACTCCGCTCCGTGGAGCCAAAATCGGTGCCATGATCGAGCGGCGGCGAATGTTCAATTTCCATAGGCCGGATGTCCTATACACGCCGCCGCTTGCGCGGCCGGCATCCGTTGTGCGGGATTGGAGTTACGTCGCGGATCGAAGTGATGGTGAAACCGGCGGCCTGCAACGAACGCAGCGCCAATTCCCGGCCCGAGCCCGGGCCAGCCACTTCGACTTCGAGCGTGCGCATGCCGTGCTCCTGCGCCTTCTTGGCGGCATCCTCGGCGGCGACCTGCGCCGCGTACGGGGTCGACTTGCGCGAGCCCTTGAAACCCATCGTCCCGGCGGACGACCAGGCAATGGTGTTGCCCTGCACGTCGGTGATGGTGATCATCGTATTGTTGAACGACGCGTTCACGTGCGCGACGCCGGAGGCGATGTTCTTGCGCTCGCGACGGCGGACGCGCGTGGCTTCCTTACCCATTCTGAACCCTTTCGGAGCGGAACCAGCCGCGCCGGTTGCCGTCACATCCTGTCCGTTTGACGCGCGCTATTTCTTCTTGCCCGCGATCGGCTTGGCCGGTCCTTTGCGGGTGCGGGCATTGGTGTGGGTCCGCTGCCCGCGAACCGGAAGGCCGCGGCGGTGACGCAGCCCGCGGTAGCAGCCGAGATCCATCAGCCGCTTGATGTTCATCGCCACTTCGCGCCGCAGATCCCCCTCGACGGCATAGTCGCGGTCGATCACTTCGCGCAGCTGCAGAACCTCTTGATCGGTCAATTGCGACACCCGGCGCGTCTCGGGCATCGAGACTTTCTCCATGATTTCCTTGGCCTTAGAGGGGCCAATGCCGTGGATATATTGCAACCCGACCACGACGCGTTTGTTGGTTGGGATATTGACGCCAGCGATACGGGCCACGTCAGTTGCTCCTTATGCAGGCCAGCGCTGGTGTTCCCGCGCCGCCCGGCCGCTATCTATCGATTCGAATGTCACCTGAGAAGGCCACAAACGTAAAAAGCCAGCGCATGCCTGCCGCCGCGGCTGGGCATCGCTGCTGTTCCTCGAACCGGATGTTGGTGCTTATTAATGGACTCCTTGCGCTTTCGTCAACCCGGCGAACGACTTCGTGTACAACTTGATTTAACGGCCGGTCCGGCGGCCCGTTCAGCGGCGTCGCTTGGCCGATTTGGCCCTGGCAGCAGGCCTGGTTCGGCTCCGGGCCTTGGCCTTGCTTGCGGTGCGTTTGCGGGCGGTTCCGACCGGCTTCCGCGAGGTCGCACGCGTCCTGGAATGAGTCTTGGATTTTTTTCCTATCCTGGCTTTCCCCGCCGGTAACGCCCTTTTGGCCGCAGGCGTGCTGGCGGGTTTCGGTTCCAGCGACGACGCTGCCGACGAGGCTGCCAAGACCTTGTCGATTGCCGCGGCGACGTCGGCGATGGGCGCCATGCCGTCGACCCAGCGCAGAACGCCGTGGCTGCGGTAATAGGCGATCAGCGGCGCGGTCTGCTCACGATAGGCCTGCAGCCGACGGTGCAGCACGTCAGGGTTATCGTCGGGCCGCAGCGCCTCGCCGCGGCTTCGCATCTCGGCGACGCGGTTCTCGATCCGCTTGAGCAAAGCCGCCTCGTCGACCCGCAGCTCGATTACCGCGTCGAGTGCAATGCTGTGGCTCGCCAGCATGCGGTCGAGCGCCTCGGCCTGCGCCACGGTGCGGGGAAAGCCGTCGAGGATGAATCCTTTGCTCGCGTCCGGCTCGGCGATGCGTTGCTCGACGATGGTAATGACCACTTCATCAGGGCAAAGTGCGCCGCGCGCCATGATGTCCGCCACCCGCTGGCCCAGCGGGCTTCCGGCTTTGACGGCAGCGCGCAGCATGTCGCCGGTAGAAAGTTGAACAATTCCGTATTTAGCGACGAGGTGCTGGGCCTGAGTACCCTTGCCCGCCCCCGGCGGGCCCAGCAGGATCAATCTCATCTACGGCGTCCCCTCAATTTTGATCTTTTTATCAGGCCTTCATACTGGTGCGCCAGCAGGTAGCCTTGCACCTGCGCCACCGTATCCATCGTGACGCTGACGACGATCAAGAGCGAGGTGCCGCCGAAATAGAACGGCACCGCCGCGTACGAGATCAGCATTTCCGGGAACAGGCAGACGACCGCGAGATACGCCGCCCCGATCACGGTGATGCGCGACAACACATAGTCGATGTATTCGGCCGTCCGTTCGCCCGGCCGGATGCCGGGAATGAAGCCGCCGTGCTTTTTCAGATTGTCGGCGGTCTCGGTCGGATTGAACACGATCGCGGTATAGAAGAAGGCAAAGAACACGATCAGCGCGACGTAAAGCGCCAGGAACAGCGGCTGGCCGTGCGACAAGTGCGAGGTGATGAACGACAGCCATTCCGGCCCCTGGCCGGCGGTGAAGTTGGCGACCGTGGTCGGCAACAGCAACAGCGATGAGGCGAAGATCGGCGGAATGACGCCCGAAGTGTTGAGCTTGAGCGGCAGATGCGACGACTGGCCCTCGAACATGCGGTTGCCGACCTGACGTTTCGGATACTGGATCAACAACCGCCGCTGCGCGCGCTCCATGAAGACGATAAAGGCGACGACGGCGACCGCCATCACCAGGACGATCAGAATGAGGCCGGTCGACAGCGCCCCCTGCCGGCCGAGTTCGAGGGTGTTGACTACGGCGGACGGCAGCTGCGCCACGATGCCCGACATGATGATCAGCGAGGTGCCGTTGCCGATGCCGCGCTGGGTGATCTGCTCGCCGAGCCACATCAGGAACATGGTGCCGCCGGTGAGCGTGATCACGGTCGAGATGACAAAGAACATGCCCGGGTCGGTGACGACGTTGCGCGCGCCTTCGAGCCCGACGGCGATGCCGTAGGCCTGGAATGCCGCCAGCAGCACGGTGAGATAGCGCGTGTACTGATTGATGATCTTGCGGCCCAACTCACCCTCCTTCTTGAGGGCTTCGAGTGTCGGCGACACCGTCGTCATCAGCTGGATGATGATCGAGGCGGAGATGTACGGCATGATGTTCAGCGCGAAGATCGCCATGCGGTGAATGCCGCCGCCGGCGAACATGTTGAACATCCCGAGAATGCCCGTGGATTGGGAATTGAAAATCGTATTCCAGGCGTTCGGATCGATACCGGGCAGCGGAATGTAGGTGCCGAGCCGGTAGACCAGCAGCGCACCGAGCGTGAACCAGATGCGCTTCTTGAGCTCTTCGGCCTTGGCCAACGCCCCGAAATTGAGATTGGCTGCCAGTTGTTCAGCTGCAGAGACCATATCCTACTCCGAGCCCCCCTCCTTGCTCGTCATGGCCGGGCGTCGCCGTTCGAAGAACGGTGTCGCTTCGCTCGCCTATGTCCCGGCCATCCACGCCTTGTGACAGGTAGAAGTCATGGATGCCCGGCACAAGGCCGGGCATGACGCACCATCAGGCCGCCTGTTCGCTCGCCTCGCGCTTGGGCGCGAGGATTTCGACAGTACCGCCGGCCTTCTCGACCGCGGCGACCGCCGATTTCGACGCGCCATAGACCGAAACGGCGATCTTGGCCTTGAGCTCGCCATTGCCGAGAAGCCGCACGCCGTCCTTGGCGCGGCGCAAAATCCCGGCTTTGACCATGGCGTCCGCGTCAATCTTGCCCGCCGTGTCGAGTTTGCCGGCATCGATCGCCTGCTGCACGCGGCCGAGATTGACCTCATTAAGCTTGACCGCGAACTTCACATTGCTGAAGCCGCGCTTGGGCAGGCGGCGATGCAGCGGCATCTGGCCGCCCTCGAAGCCCTTGATGCGCACGCCCGAGCGCGCGGTCTGGCCTTTACCGCCGCGGCCGCCGGTCTTGCCTTTGCCCGAGCCGATGCCGCGGCCGATGCGCTTTCGCACCTTGCGTGACCCGGCGCGGCCGGCGAGTTCGTGAAGCTTCATCGTCGTTAGTCCTTTCTGTTCACCGTCATCCTGAGGTGCGAGCGTAGCGAGCCTCGAAGGACGACGGCCCCGGCCCTTCGAGGCCCGCGCTGACACGCGGGCACCTCAGGGTGACGGGCTTGATTCTTATTCCACCACGCGCACCAGATGCGCGACCTTGGCGATCATGCCGCGAGTCGCCGGAGTGTCGGCGAGCTCAGCGACGCGGCCGATCTTGTTGAGCTTCAAGCCCACCAGCGTCTCGCGCTGGGTATGATCCCGGCGCATCGCACTGCCGATCTGCTTGACCTTGACGGTCGTCTTAGCGGAAGCCTTGCCGGCGTGCTTGTTCGCAGTCCCGGTATTCATCGCATGCTCCCGCGGCCTCAATCGGCCGCCTGTTCGGTGGCCTCGACATCGCGGCGGCGAGCCTGCAGGGCCGAAACCTTGACGTTACGCCGCGCCGCGACCGTGCGCGGCGAGTCCTGGCGCTTGAGCGCATCGAAGGTCGCCCGCACCACGTTGTAGGGATTCGAGGTGCCGAGCGATTTCGCCACCACGTCCTGCATGCCGAGCGTCTCGAACACCGCGCGCATCGGACCGCCGGCGATGATGCCGGTGCCGGGCGGCGCGGCGCGCAGAAACACCTTGCCGGCGCCGTGCCGTCCTGAGACGTCGTGATGCAGCGTGCGCCCTTCGCGCAGCGGCACCCGCGTCAGCCCGCGCTTGGCGGCGTCGGTCGCCTTGCGGATCGCTTCCGGGACTTCGCGCGCCTTGCCGTGACCGAAGCCGACCCGGCCCTTCTGATCGCCGACGACGACCAAAGCGGCAAAGCCGAAGCGCCGGCCGCCTTTCACCACTTTGGCGACGCGGTTGATGTGGACGAGCTTGTCGACGAATTCGCTGTCGCGCTCGTCGTCCCGGTCTCGCCGCCGCTCGCGTGGTTCACGTGCCATGTTGATCCGCCGAAGTCTTGTTGGTGATGTTCATGCGTCGTCCTTAGAAATTGAGTCCCGCCTCGCGCGCGGCGTCGGCCAGCGCCTTGACGCGGCCGTGATAGAGATAGGCGCCGCGATCGAAAATCACGTCCTTGATGCCCTTTTCCCGCGCGCGCTGCGCGATCAGCTTGCCGACCGCTTTCGCCGCGGCAACGCTGGCGCCGGTTTTCAGGCCTTCCGGCTCCAAAACAGTCTTCTCCAGCGAGGATGCGGAAACGAGCGTCGCGCCGTGATCGTCATCGATCAGCTGCGCATAGATGTGCTTTGACGAGCGAAATACCGACAGCCTTTTGCGCTCGCCGGCGGCGAGCCGCAATGTACCGCGCACGCGCCCCTTGCGCCGCTCGGTCCGGTCTCTGAGCTTGGTCATCGGCGGCTCCGTTACTTCTTCTTGCCTTCCTTGCGGAAGATGCGTTCGCTTGCGTATTTGACGCCCTTGCCCTTGTAAGGCTCCGGCGGCCGGAATTCGCGGATTTCCGCCGCGACCTGCCCGACCTTCTGGCGGTCGATGCCGGTGATGACGATCTCCACCGGCTTTGGCGTCGCTATCGTGATGCCTTCCGGGATCGGATAGACCACGTCGTGGCTATAGCCCAGCGCCAGCTGCAGGTTCTTGCCCTGCACCGCGGCGCGGTAGCCGACGCCGTTGATCTCAAGCCGCTGCTCGAAGCCCTTGGTGACGCCGGCGATCAGGTTGGCGACCAGCGTGCGCGAGGTGCCCCATTGCGCCCGCGCGCGCTTGGTCTCGGAGCGCGGATCGACCTTGATCTGGCCTTGGTCGAGCTTGACCGACACCTCGTCGGGCAGCACGACGGACAACGCGCCCTTCGGGCCCTTCACCTTGACGGTCTGGCCTTCGACATTGGCGGTTATGCCGGACGGAACCGCGACCGCCTTGTTACCGATACGAGACATCAGAACACCGTGCAGAGGACTTCGCCGCCGACATTGGCGTCGCGGGCGGCGTGATCGGCCATGACGCCTTTCGGCGTCGAGACGATGGCGACACCGAGGCCGTTATTGATGCGCGGCAAATTCCTGACCGAGGCATAGACGCGGCGGCCGGGCTTGGAAATCCGCTCGATTTCGCGGATCACCGGCTCGCCCTCGAAATATTTCAGCTCGATATCGAGCTCGGCGCGGCCTTCGCGCTCAGTCACGGTATAGCCGCGGATATAGCCTTCGGTCTTGAGCACTTCGAGCACGCTTTCGCGCAGCTTCGAGCCCGGGCTCGAAACCTTGCTCTTGTTGCGCATCTGCGCATTGCGGATGCGCGACAACAGATCGCCGAGCGGATCGTTCATCGACATAGCGCGATCCTCCTTACCAGCTCGACTTCAACAGGCCGGGGATCAGCCCCTTCGAGCCGAGCTCCCGCAGCGCGATCCGCGACAGCTTGTGCTTGCGGTAGTAGCCACGCGGCCGCCCGGTCACCTCGCAGCGGTTGCGGATGCGGGTGGCCGACGAGTTGCGCGGCAATTCGGCGAGCTTGAGCGTGGCGGCAAAGCGCTCCTCGACCGGCTTGGTCTTGTCCTCGACGATCGCTTTGAGCCGCGACCGGCGGCCCGAGAACTTCTTCGCCATGCGGCGGCGCCGATTGTTCTTCTCGATCGAACTCTTCTTCGCCATCTAGTGCTCCTCGCTGTTCCGCGTCTGAGGCCTTCGCCGCCTCACTGCCGGAACGGAAAATTGAAGGCCGTCAGCAGGGCGCGCGCCTCGTCGTCGCTGCGCGCCGTGGTGCAAACGGTGATATCCATGCCCCAGACCTCGGCGGTCTTGTCGTAGTCGATCTCCGGGAACACGATGTGCTCTTTGATGCCGAGGGTGTAGTTGCCGCGGCCGTCGAAGCTTTTCGGGTTGAGGCCGCGGAAGTCGCGCACCCGTGGCAGCGCGATATTGATCAGCCGGTCGAGAAACTCGTACATCCGCGCCTTGCGCAGCGTCACCTTGCAGCCGATCGCCTGGCCGTCGCGCAGCTTGTAGGTAGCGATCGACTTGCGCGCCTTGGTGATCACCGCCTTCTGCCCGGAGATCAGCGCCAGATCGGCGGCGGCGGCATCGACCTTCTTGCGGTCGGCGACGCCTTCGCCGATGCCCATATTGATGACGACCTTGTCGAGCGCCGGCACTTGCATGCGATTCTTGTAACTGAACTGTTCGGCCAGCCGCTGGCGGATCACCTCGTTGAACTGGACTTTCAGCCGCGCCGGTACCTTCGGCTCCGGCTCCCGCGGCGCTTTCGGTTTCTCGGCTTTGTCGCCTTTCTCCGGCTTTTCGCCTTTGGCCGCTTTCGGCGCCTTGTCACCCTTGGCCTTGGCCGCCTGCTCGGCGACCTCCGGGCGCGGCTGCTTGTCCGGCTTTTTGTCGGCCTTCTGGTCGCCTTTCTTGGCCTTCTTGTCTTCCGTATCAGCCATCGATCTCTGCTCCCGAACGCTTGGCGACCCGCACCTTCTTGCGATCGTCGCCCTTACCGACGAACTTGAAACCGACCCGCGTCGGCTTTTTGTCCTTGGGATCGGTCAGCGCGATATTCGACAAATGGATCGGCGCCTCTTTGGAGATGATGCCGCCCTCATGGGTGGCATCCTGGCGCTGGTGACGTTTGACCATGTTGACGCCGCGCACCAAGGCGCGCGCGTCGTCGCGGCGCACCTCGATCACCTCGCCGCTGCGGCCCTTGTCACGCCCGGCGATCACGATCACCGTGTCGCCCTTTTTGATCTTCGCCGCCATCACAGCACCTCGGGCGCGAGCGAGATGATCTTCATGTGGTTCTTCGCCCGCAATTCGCGCGGCACCGGGCCGAAAATGCGGGTGCCGACCGGCTCCATCTGCGGATTGATCAGCACCGCGGCGTTGCGATCGAAGCGGATGATCGAGCCGTCCGGCCGCTTGATGTCCTTGGCGACGCGCACGATCACCGCCTTCATCACGTCGCCCTTCTTCACCCGGCCGCGCGGGATCGCCTCTTTCACCGAGACGACGATGACGTCGCCGATGGTGGCGTATTTGCGCTTGGAGCCGCCCAGCACCTTGATGCACATGACGCGGCGCGCGCCGGAATTGTCCGCCACGTCGAGATTGGTTTGCATCTAAATCATGGGCTATCCCACTTATTTCCTAAATCCGGCGCCGGCCTTACGACGCTTTCTTCTTCTCGCCGCGCACCACCGCCCAGCGCTTGAGCTTGGAGATCGGCCGGTGCTCCTCGATCCATACGGTGTCGCCGACCTTGAACTCGTTGCTCTCGTCGTGGGCGTGGTATTTCTTCGACCGGCGGATGGTCTTGCCGAAGATCGGATGCGTGAAGCGGCGCTCGACGCGCACCACCACCGTCTTGCTCTGTTTGTCGCTCACCACGACGCCTTGCAGGCTGCGCTTGGGCATCTTCTAAACCTCTTAACTCTTGGCCGCGCTTTTGGCCGCCGTCTTTGACGCGGTTTTGGGCGCGCGCTTCTGCCGCGCGATGGTCTTGAGCCGCGCGATGTCGCGCCGCACTTCGCGCACCCGCGACGTATTCTCCAACTGGCCGGTGGCGCGCTGGAAGCGCAGGTTGAACTGCTCCTTCTTCAGCTTGAGCACCTCGTCGTCGATCTGATCGACCGTCATCGCTCTGACATCGGGTGGTTTCATCACGGCTACTCGCTGATGCGCTCGACGAAGCGCGTCTTGATCGGCAGCTTGGCGGCGGCCAGCGCCAGCGACTCTTTGGCGACCGCGACCGGCACGCCGTCGATCTCGAACAGAATGCGGCCCGGCTTGACCCGTGCCACCCACAATTCCGGCGTGCCCTTGCCGGAGCCCATGCGCACTTCCAATGGCTTCTTCGAAACCGGCACGTCGGGAAACACCCGGATCCAAACCCGGCCCGAGCGCTTCATGTTGCGCGTGAGCGCGCGGCGGGCGGCTTCGATCTGGCGCGCCGTGATCCGCTCCGGCTCCATCGCCTTGAGCCCGAACTGGCCGAACGCCAGCGTCGCGGCGCTGGTGGCGATGCCGTGGATACGGCCCTTGTGCGCCTTGCGGAATTTGGTTCGCATCGGTTGCAGCATGGCGGACGCCTTCTCTCAGACCTTCTGTTGTTCGCTCACGCCGCATCGCGGCGCGGCCGACCGGCATCGCCTTCGGCCATGCGCTTGTCCTGCGCCATCGGGTCGTGCTCCATGATCTCGCCCTTGAAGATCCAGACCTTGACGCCGCAGGTGCCGTAGGTGGTGAACGCAGTGGCGACGCCGTAGTCGACGTCGGCGCGCAGCGTGTGCAACGGCACGCGGCCTTCGCGATACCATTCCATGCGTGCGATCTCGGCGCCGCCGAGACGGCCCGAGCAATTGATGCGGATGCCGCCGGCGCCAAGCCGCATCGCCGACTGCACCGCGCGTTTCATGGCGCGGCGGAAGGCGACGCGGCGCTCGAGCTGTTGGGCGATCAATTCGGCGACCAGCTGCGCGTCGAGCTCAGGCTTGCGGATTTCGACGATGTTGATCACGACATCGCTGTCGGTCAGCGCCGCGACCTTGCGGCGCAGTTTCTCGATGTCGGCGCCCTTCTTGCCGATCACCACGCCCGGACGGGCCGAATGGATGGTGACGCGGCACTTCTTGTGCGGGCGCTCGATCACGATCTTCGACACCGCGGCCTGCTTGAGCTCCTTCATCAGCGCTTCGCGGATCTTCATGTCCTCGTGCAGCAGCGAGCCATAGGATGTCTTGCCGGCATACCAGCGCGAATCCCAGGTGCGGTTGATGCCAAGCCGAAGCCCGACCGGATTGACCTTCTGACCCATCTTGCTCTCCTGCCGCTCGCTACGACGCCTGCTGCGCCTCGACCTCACGCACGATGATCGTGAGGTGCGAGAACGGCTTGAAAATCTGCCCAACGCGGCCGCGCGCGCGCGGCGCGTGCCGCTTCATCACCAAGCCCTTGCCGACATGGGCTTGGACGACGATGAGATCGTCGACGTCGAGATCGTGATTGTTCTCGGCATTGGCGATCGCCGATTCCAGACACTTGCGCACGTCCCGGGCGATGCGCTTGCGCGAAAATTCGAGATCGGCCAGAGCCGTCGCAACCTTCTTGCCGCGAATGAGCTGCGCCAGCAGGTTCAGCTTCTGCGGGCTGACCCGCAAGTTGCGAGCCACCGCCTTGGCCTCGGTATCGGAGAGCGCGCGGTCGCGCTTTTTCTTGCTCATGGAAGTTCTCCTACGACCCGCTTGCCGGAGCCGCCGGCGCTGCGCCTTCCGCAGGCGCGGCACCACCGCCACCGGCCGCCGGCGCGCCGCCGGTGCGCTTGGCCTTGCGGTCCGACGAGTGGCCGTAGAACGACCGCGTCGGCGCGAACTCGCCGAACTTGTGGCCGACCATTTCCTCGGTGACGATCACCGGAACGTGCTTCTGGCCGTTATAGACGCCGAAGGTGAGCCCGACGAATTGCGGCAGGATGGTCGAGCGGCGCGACCAGATGCGGATCATCTCATGGCGTCCGGACGAACGCGCCGCATCCGCCTTTTTCAGCAGATAGCCGTCGACAAACGGACCCTTCCAAACCGAACGCGTCATGATTGCTCCTAAGCGATCCTATTTCTTCTTCCGCGCGTGGCGGCTAGCCATGATGAATTTGGTCGTGCTCTTGTTCTTGCGGGTCTTCATGCCCTTGGTCGGCTTGCCCCACGGCGTCACCGGGTGACGGCCGCCGCGGGTGCGTCCGCCGAGCGGATGATCGACCGGGTTCATGGTTTCGCCGCGGACGTGACCGCGGCGGCCCTTCCAGCGGGTGCGCCCGGCTTTGCCGATCGAGATGTTCATGTTGTCGGGGTTCGACACTGCCCCGACTGTGGCCAAGCAGCGGCCATGAACCAGGCGCTGCTCGCCGGAATTGAGCCGCAGGATCACGTAAGCGCCGTCGCGGCCGACGAGCTGCGCGTAAGTGCCGGCCGAGCGCGCAATCTGCCCGCCCTTGCCAATCTTGAGCTCGATATTGTGGACGATGGTGCCGACCGGGATGTTGGCCAGTGGCATGGCGTTGCCGGGCTTGACGTCCACATACTCGCCGGACACCACGGTATCGCCGACCGCAAGACGCTGCGGCGCCAGGATATAAGCTAATTCGCCGTCGTCGTATTTGATCAAGGCGATGAAGCCGGTGCGGTTCGGATCGTATTCGAGCCGCTCGACCTTGGCCGGCGCATCGAATCGGCGGCGCTTAAAGTCGATCTCCCGATAGGCCTTCTTGTGGCCGCCGCCGCGATAACGGCTGGTGATCGAGCCGGAGTTATTACGGCCGCCGGTCGAGTTCTTGCCTTCAGTCAACGCCTTCACCGGCGCGCCGGTATACAGACCGGAACGGTCGACCAGCACCAGCTGGCGCTGACCGGGCGTGGTCGGGTTATAGCTCTTGAGTGCCATCGCGCCGTCCCCTTACAGACCGGTCGTGACGTCGATCTTCTGGCCCTCTTCGAGGGTCACGATCGCGCGCTTGGTTTGCGGCTGCAGCCCGTAGCGGCCGCGGAACACCTTCCACTTGCCGCGCCGATGCAGGGTGTTGACGCTTTTGACTTTGACGTCGAACAGCTTCTCCACCGCTTCTTTGATTTGCGGCTTGGTCGCATGCGGCGCCACCTTGAAAATGACCTTCGAATGCTCGGACGCATTCGTCGCCTTCTCGGTGATGACTGGCGACAAAATCACGTCGTAATGGCGCGGATCGCTGGTGCTCATTTGAATCGCGCCTCCAACGCATCGACGGCGGCGCGGGTGAGAACCAGCTTTTGCCGCCGCAGGATGTCGTAGACGTTGATGCCGGCGATCGGCAGCACGTCGATATTAGGGATGTTGCGGGCCGCGGTGCGGACACTCGCGGCGACTTCGGCGCCATCGATGATCAGCGCGTTCGACAGGCCGAGCTTTTCGAACTGATTGCGCAGCGCCTTGGTCTTGGCGTCCTTCAGTTCCAGCGCCTCGATGACGACGATGCCGTCGTCCTTGGCCTTGGCCGACAGCGCGTGCTTGAGCGCCAGGGCGCGCACCTTCTTCGGCAGGCCAATTTCGTGACTGCGCGGATGCGGACCGAACGAACGGCCGCCGCCGCGGAACAGATTAACCCGCGCCGAGCCGTGGCGGGCCGAGCCGGTGCCCTTCTGACGGTACATCTTCTTGCCCGTCCGTTGGATGTCGGCGCGATTCTTGACGGCGTGCGTACCGGCTCGCCGCTTGGCAAGCTGCCAGACGACGCAGCGGTGAATAATGTCGGAGCGCGGCTCCAGCCCGAAAATTGCGTCCGAGACCGTGACCGATCCGGATTTCTTGCCGTCGAGGGAGGTGACTTTCAGTTCCATGTCACGCGCCCTCCTTCGCTTCGGCTGCCGCCGGCTCTGCCTTCGCGGCCGGCTCTTCCTTGGTGGCAGACGCGATTTCGGAGAGCCTGAACTTGCCGGGCTTCGGCACGCCGTCCGGCAGCTTCTTCTTCACCGCGTCACGCACGGTGATCCAGCCGCCTTTGACGCCCGGCACCGCGCCTTCGACCAGGATGAGGCCGCGCTCGACGTCGGTCTGCATGACTTTGAGATTGAGGGTGGTGACGCGGTCGACGCCGAGATGGCCGGACATTTTCTTATTCTTGAAGGTCTTGCCGGGATCCTGGCGGCCGCCGGTCGAGCCGATCGAGCGGTGCGAGATCGAGACGCCGTGACTGGCGCGCAGTCCGCCGAAATTCCAGCGCTTCATGCCGCCGGCCCAGCCCTTGCCGGTCGAGGTGCCGGTGACATCGACATATTGGCCGACCAGGAAATGGTCTGCGGTGATCTCGGCGCCGACCGGAATGAGCGCGTCGGCGTCAACGCGGAATTCGGCGAGCTTGCGCTTGGGCTCGACCTTGGCGACGGCGAAGTTGCCGCGGTCCGCCTTAGTGGTGCGCTGCACCTTGCGCATGCCGGCGCCAAGCTGCAGCGCCACGTAGCCGTTCTTCTCTTTGGTGCGGTGACCGACCACCTGGCAATTACCCAGCCGCAGCACCGTAACCGGCACATGCTCGCCGGCCTCGGTGAAGAGGCGGGTCATCCCGACTTTCTGTGCCAGCACCCCGGAACGCATTTTCCAAATCCCCTTCGCGCCTTCGCCCTTCGCCTTAGAGCTTGATCTCGACGTCGACGCCGGCGGCGAGGTCGAGCTTCATCAGCGCGTCCACCGTCTGCGGCGTCGGATCGACGATATCGAGCAGGCGCTTGTGCGTGCGCATCTCAAACTGTTCGCGGCTCTTCTTGTCGATATGCGGCGAGCGATTGACGGTGAATTTCTCGATCCGCGTCGGCAGCGGAATCGGGCCACGCACCTGCGCGCCGGTGCGCTTGGCGGTGTTGACGATCTCACGCGTCGACGCATCGAGGATGCGGTGATCGAACGCCTTGAGCCGGATGCGTATGTTCTGGCCGTTCATTTTCGTCTCTCTGCCTCGTCATGGCGGGGCTTATCCCGGCCATCCACGTCTTCCGTCCAACCTAAGTCGTGGATGCCCGGCGCAAGGCCGGGCATGACGACGGAGTGATCCCTATTCGATAATGCTCGCCACCACGCCGGCGCCGACGGTGCGGCCGCCCTCGCGAATGGCGAAACGCAGCTTCTCCTCCATGGCGATCGGCACGATCAGCGTCACTTCCATGGCGATGTTGTCGCCCGGCATCACCATCTCGGTGCCTTCCGGCAGCGTCACCACGCCGGTCACGTCGGTGGTACGGAAATAGAATTGCGGCCGGTAGTTGGTGAAGAACGGCGTGTGGCGACCGCCCTCCTCCTTGGTGAGGATGTAGGCCTCGGCCTTGAACTTGGTGTGCGGCTTGACCGAGCCCGGCTTGCACAGGACTTGCCCGCGTTCGACCTCTTCGCGTTTCGTGCCGCGCAGCAGGCAACCGACGTTGTCGCCGGCCTCGCCCTGGTCGAGCAGCTTGCGGAACATCTCGACGCCGGTGACCACTGTCTTGGTGGTCGGCTTGATGCCGACGATCTCGACTTCCTCGCCGACCTTGATGATGCCGCGCTCGATGCGGCCGGTGCAGACCGTGCCGCGGCCGGAGATCGAGAACACGTCTTCGACCGGCATCAGGAACGGCTGATCCTTCGGTCGCTCCGGTTGCGGGATGTAATCGTCGACCGCCTTCATCAGCTCGAAGATCGCTTCCTTGCCGAGCTTTACATCCTTGTCTTCGAGCGCCATCAGCGCCGAGCCCTTGACGATCGGAATCTTGTCGCCAGGGAAATTGTACTTGGAGAGAAGCTCGCGAACTTCGAGCTCGACGAGCTCGAGGAGTTCCGGATCGTCCACCATGTCGACCTTGTTGAGGAAGACGACCAGCGCCGGAACGCCGACCTGACGGGCGAGCAGGATGTGCTCGCGGGTCTGCGGCATCGGGCCGTCGGCGGCGCTCACCACTAGGATGGCGCCGTCCATCTGTGCCGCGCCGGTGATCATGTTCTTCACATAGTCGGCATGCCCGGGGCAGTCGACGTGCGCGTAATGCCGCTTGTCAGTCTCGTACTCGACATGCGCGGTGGCGATGGTGATGCCGCGCGCTTTCTCTTCCGGCGCCTTGTCGATCTGGTCGTAGGCGGTGTACTTTGCCTGACCTTTTTCAGCCAAAATCTTGGTGATCGCCGCCGTCAACGACGTCTTGCCGTGATCGACGTGCCCGATCGTGCCGATATTGCAATGCGGCTTGGTGCGGTTGAATTTTTCCTTGGCCATAGGGCTCTCCGTTCCGGCTCCTGCTTAACCTTCCAATTATTCGTCAGGCGAACTTCGCCTGAACTTCTTCCGCGATCGCTCGCGGCACCTCGGCGTAGTGATCGAATTGCATCGTGAACGTCGCCCGCCCCTGGCTCATCGAGCGCAGGTTATTGACGTACGAGAACATGTTGGCGAGCGGCACCATCGCAGTGATGACGTTGGCGTTGCCGCGCATGTCCTGGCCTTGAATCTGGCCACGCCGCGAATTGAGATCGCCGATCACCGACCCGGTATAGTCTTCCGGCGTCACCACCTCGACCTTCATCACCGGCTCGAGCAGCACCGGGCCGCCCTTCTGCAGCGCTTCGCGCATCGCGCCACGGGCACAGATCTCGAACGCCATCGCTGACGAATCCACGTCGTGAGAGTCGCCATCGACGAGACTGACTTTGACGTCGACCACCGGGAAGCCGGCAAGGACGCCGGAGCCCAGCACCCCTTCGAGGCCTTTCTCGACGGCCGGGATGAATTCCTTCGGCACCGCACCGCCGACGACTTCGTTCTCGAATTCGAAGCCCGCGCCCGGCGTAGCAGGCTCAGCGACGATTTTGATTTTTGCGTACTGGCCGTGGCCGCCGGTCTGCTTTTTGTGGGTGTAGTCGACGGTCGCCTTCCGCGTGATCTTCTCGCGATAGGCTACCTGCGGCGCGCCGATATTGGCTTCGACCTTGTAGGTGCGCTTGAGGATGTCGACCTTGATGTCGAGATGCAACTCGCCCATCCCTTTGATGATGGTCTGGCCGGACTCCTGATCCGTGGTGACGCGGAACGACGGATCCTCGGCGACCAGCTTGGCCAGCGCCACGCCCAGCTTTTCCTGATCGGCCTTCGACTTCGGCTCGATCGCGATCTCGATGACCGGGTCGGGAAATTCCATCTTTTCCAGAATCACGGGTTTCTGCGGATCGCACAGGGTATCGCCGGTGCGGACGTCCTTGAGGCCCGCCAGCGCGACGATATCGCCGGCATAGGCTTCTTTGATGTCCTCGCGGTTATTCGCATGCATCAGCAGCATGCGGCCGACGCGCTCCTTGCGGTCCTTGGTCGAATTCAACACGCCGGCGCTGCTCTCGAGCGTGCCCGAATAGATGCGGCAGAAGGTAATGGTGCCGACGAACGGATCATCCATGATCTTGAACGCAAGCACCGACATCGGCTCAGTGTCCGACGGCTTGCGCTCAACCTCGTTGCCCTTGAGATCGACGCCCTTCACCGCCGGCACATCGACCGGCGACGGCAGATAGTCGACCACTGCGTCAAGCAATGGCTGCACGCCCTTGTTCTTGAACGCCGAGCCGCAAAACACCGGGAAGAACGCGCTGGAGATGGTGGCCTTGCGGATAAGCCGCTTGAGCGTCGCGATGTCGGGCTCCTTGCCCTCGAGATACGCAGTCATCGCATCGTCATCGAGCTCGACGGCAGCCTCGATCAGCTTCTCGCGATATTCCTTGGCCTGATCCTGCAGCTCGGCCGGAATTTCGATGTCGTGATACTTGGCGCCGAGCGTCTCCTCGTCCCACACCACGCCGACCATGCGGACCAGATCGATGATGCCCTTGAACTGGCTCTCGGCGCCGATCGGCAGCTGAATGGCGACCGGCTTGGCGCCGAGCCGGTCGACGATGTCCTTGAGGCACTGGAAGAAGTCCGCGCCGATCTTGTCCATCTTGTTGCAGAACACGATGCGCGGGACGTTATAGCGGTCGCCCTGACGCCACACCGTCTCGGTCTGGGGCTCGACACCCTGGTTGGAATCGAGCACGCATACCGCACCGTCAAGGACACGCAGCGAGCGCTCCACCTCGATGGTGAAATCGACGTGGCCGGGCGTATCGATGATGTTCAGGCGCTTGCCGTTCCAGAACGCGGTGGTCGCGGCCGACGTAATGGTGATGCCGCGCTCCTGCTCCTGCTCCATGAAGTCCATGGTGGCGGCGCCGTCATGCACCTCGCCGATTTTGTGGCTCTTGCCGGTGTAATAGAGGATGCGCTCGGTCGTCGTGGTCTTGCCGGCATCGATGTGCGCCATGATGCCAAAGTTGCGATAGTCCTCGATCGGATGGTTGCGGGGCATGGGGAAAATTCCTTCGCTGTCGCCGGCGTTACCAGCGATAGTGCGAGAATGCGCGGTTGGCTTCCGCCATCCGGTGCGTGTCCTCGCGCTTCTTGACTGCGTTCCCTCTGTTGTTGGATGCGTCGAGCAGCTCCGCCGAGAGCCGTTCGGTCATCGTCTTTTCGTTACGCTCGCGCGCCGCGGTAATGATCCAGCGGATGCCGAGCGCCTGACGCCGCGAGGTCCGCACCTCGACCGGCACCTGATAGGTGGCGCCGCCGACGCGGCGCGAGCGCACTTCGATCGACGGCATGACGTTGTCCAGCGCCTGCTGGAATACGCTGATCGGGTTGCCGCGGGTCTTGCCCTCGATCATCTCGAGCGCGCCATAGACGATGCCTTCCGCCACCGACTTCTTGCCGGCGTGCATCACCGAATTCATGAATTTCGTGACCACGATGTTGCCGAATTTCGGGTCCGGCAGGATCTCGCGCTTCTCGGCGCTGTGGCGGCGGGACATGTCTCAGCTCCAACTACTTCGGCCGTTTCGCGCCGTATTTCGACCGGCGCTGTTTGCGGTTCTTCACGCCCTGCGTGTCGAGCACGCCGCGCAGGATGTGGTAGCGCACGCCCGGCAGATCCTTCACGCGGCCGCCGCGGATCATTACTACCGAGTGCTCCTGCAGATTGTGGCCCTCGCCAGGGATGTAGCCGATGACCTCGAAGCCGTTGGTCAAGCGCACCTTGGCGACTTTGCGCAACGCCGAGTTCGGCTTTTTCGGCGTCGTCGTATAGACGCGGGTGCAGACACCGCGCTTCTGCGGGCTCTGCTGCAAAGCCGGCACTTTCTTCTTCGCGTGCTGCGTCACCCGCGGCTTGCGAATGAGCTGGTTGACCGTCGGCATTCGTTACCTTTTGCTCCAAGACGGGCTTTCGCCCTTTTGGCTCCAAGACGGGCTTGCGCCCTTTCGGCTCCAACGCGGGGCTTGCGCCCAGTTCCGCGCGAACGCATTCGCGCAAACGAAATCGCGCCATCCGCGTTCGAAAGCGGAAGAGCGCTTTAAATTCACAGAGGACCGCAAAGCCTTCGCCCGCGGTCATGCGCCTTCGTCAGTCTGACTTTGCGTCGTCAGAGGCAGCGTTTGAGCTTCCTTCGTCGAGGCGTCGTGCCGAATCCGACGAACCAAGCCGTCAACAAAACCAGTTGACTTTCAATAGCTTAGCTGGACCCGGACATGCCGTTCCGACGGGCGAAGCTCACCGCCTGCCGTAAAGTGCGCGCTATGTATCGGCGCTACCGTGCGAAGTCAAGCTGATATGGGCACGAAACCGCGATGCCGCAAGCGTTTTTGCATATCCGCGCGGGTGCAGGAGGCTTCGTTAATGACCGGCGCTACGCCGGCTCCATACCCTTGGCGCGGATGATCTGTACTGCCTCAGGAGACGCAAGGAACTTGACGAACGCGCGCGCGGCGGTGCTGCCGGCGGCATTTGGCGCAAATCCAGCCGAGTACATTACGTAATTGACAAGCTCGCGCGGCAGCGGACCGACGAGATGGGCGCCCTTAACCGGCTGATTTTCGATGATCTGCTGCATGCCGATCTCGGCCTCGCCGCTGGCAATGACTTCGCCCACCGGCCGGCCGATCGCGAACACGGTCTTGTCCTGCATCTCAGAAGCAAGTCCCAGGCGCTCCAACAGCTCCGCCACGTAAAGGCCGCTCGGACCTTTGCTATAGGAGATCGCTTTCGCCCGCCGCAGCACGGATTTGAACGCTTCGACGCTGCCGATGTCAGGTTCAATCGCGCCGGCGCGCACCATCAAGCCCACGAGCGAACGGACAACGTCCGTCGCCGTACCGGCCGCGATCTTGCCCGCCTGCACAAGCTCATCGATCGCCGAGCGCGGCAACAAAGCGATATCGAACGCCGCACCGGCCTCGATCACCGCCTTCATCTCGCGCGTCAAACCGAACCGGATCGCGACTTTGCTGCCGCTTGCCGCCTCGAACAACGGCACGGCTTCGATCAAGAAGCGGCGCATGGCACCGCCGCTGATCACGTTGATTTCCATGGGCTCCGACATTTCCACTCTTTAGCAGGCAGCGCGGCACGCCGTCAGGCCGCTTTCCTCGCGCTGTCCTTCAAGAGCCCGAGCCGCAGAAGGCTTTCGCCTGTCGCGGCGATCGCGTCCTCGCGCGAACGCGGCGACCAGCCCAACAGGCGCCTCGCCTTGTCGCCGGTGCCATTCTTCACCCTGCCAAGTTCCGGCAGGATTTGCTGCGTCGCTGGCTCAACGAGCGCTACAAGGCGCACCAGCCAGTTGGGCACCTCGCGTGTCGGCGCGCGCCGTGCCGCCGCGCCGAGGCGCGCTTTGAGCACCTTGGCAATCTCGCTGACCGACATGAAATCGCCGGCGACGCCGAGAAAGCGCTCGCCCTTGGCGGCGGGATGGGTCATGGCGCGCAGATGCAAATCGGCGATGTCGCGCACGTCGACGACGCCAAAATAAAGCCGCGGGCAGCCGGGTACCGCGCCGTCCAAGAGCCGCTGCACCAGAAGAATCGAGGCCGAGTAGTCGGGTCCCAGCACCGGACCGAACACCATGACCGGATTAACGACAGCAAGCTCGAGAGCGCTGCCGTCGCGGGCGACAAAATCCCACGCCGCCCGCTCGGCCAGCGTTTTCGATTTCGCATACGGCAGCACGCCGGCCGCATTGGGATCGGTCCAGCTGGTCTCGTCGAACATCGTTTTCTGCGGCGCGTGGCCGTAGCCGATCGCGGTGAATGAAGAAGTCACCACAATGCGCCTGACGCCGGCGTCGCGGGCGGCCCGCAGGACGCGAAGCGTACCCTCGCGCGCGGGCACGATCAGCTCGTCCTCGTTCTTGGGAACATGCGGCGGCAGCGGCGACGCCACGTGCAGGACGTAGTCGCAACCCTTCACCGCTTCGGCCCAGCCAGCGTCATTTTCAAGTTCGGCCGCGAAAAACGATAACCCCTCGCCCGGCTCGGCACCGCCCCGCTTGAGCAAGGCGCGCACCTCGCCCTCACGCTTGAGGTTGCGCACCGTGGTGCGGACCACGTGGCCGGCGCCAAGAAGCTGCAGGATGCAGTGACTGCCGATAAAGCCTGAACCGCCTGTGACCAGAACGACGCTCATCGTCGCCTCCGACTCCGCGAACGCCGAACCATCCCACCGCGCATGGGCCTTTGCCAGACGACAATAAAGGTCGCACGAAACGAAAAGGCCGCCCGAAGGCGGCCTTCCGTCGTCTCGTGATGCCCGGCGCTTACTCGGCGGCCGGAAGCGCCGCCGGCTCGGCGGCGGCTGCGGCCGCCTTCGCCGCCGCTTCCTTCTCGCGCTCGGCGAGAATGAGCTGGTCGCGCTTGACGGCGACTTCGCGCAGCCGGTTCATCATCGCGCCGGTGCCGGCCGGGATCAGACGGCCGACAATGACGTTTTCCTTCAGCCCATCGAGCGTGTCGGCCTTGCCGCTGACGGCAGCCTCGGTGAGCACGCGCGTCGTCTCCTGGAACGAAGCCGCGGAGATGAAGGAACGCGTCTGCAGCGAGGCCTTGGTGATGCCGAGCAGCACCGGATGTCCGGCCGCCGGCTTTTTGCCTTCGGCCACCGCCCGGGCATTGACCTCGTCCATTTCGACCTTGTCGACCTGCTCGCCTTGGATCAGGTCGGTCTCGCCGGATTCGTCGATCTCGACCTTTTGCAACATCTGCCGGACGATCACCTCGATATGCTTGTCGTTGATGGCGACACCCTGGAGCCGATAGACGTCCTGGATCTCGTTGACGAGGTAGCCGGCCAGCTCCTCGACCCCTTTGATCGCCAGAATGTCGTGCGGCGCCGGGTTGCCTTCGACGATGAAGTCGCCCTTCTCGATGACGTCGCCGTCCTGCAAGTGGATGTGCTTGCCTTTGGGAACCAGATATTCCCTCGGCTCCTCGCCCTTGTCGGTCGGCTCGATGGTGATGCGCCGCTTGTTCTTGTAGTCGCGGCCGAAGCGGATCGTCCCGGAAATCTCGGCGATGACCGCCGATTCTTTCGGACGCCGGGCCTCGAACAATTCGGCGACGCGCGGCAGACCGCCGGTGATGTCGCGCGTCTTGGCGCTTTCGGTCGGGATCCGGGCGATGACGTCGCCGGCCTTCATCTTGGCGTCGGGATCGACCGAGATGATGGCATCGACCGCCAGCATGTAGCGGGCGTCGCCGCCGCGGGCGAGCTTGAGGATCTTGCCGTCCTTGCCCTTGATCACCAAGGCTGGGCGCAGGTCCTGCTGGCCGCGGGCGGAGCCCGAGCGCCAATCGATAACCACGCGCTTGGCGATGCCGGTCGATTCGTCGAGCGTCTCGGTCATCGACTGACCTTCGACCAGATCCTCGAAACCGACCGTGCCTTCCACTTCGGTCATGATCGGCCGGGTGTACGGGTCCCACTCAGCGATGCGCTGGCCGCGCTTGATATGCTCGCCGTCGTTGACCTTCAGCCGGGCGCCATACTGGATGCGGTGCACGGCCCGCTCGGTGCCGTCCGGATCCTGCACGGCAACGATGAGATTGCGGCTCATCGCGATCACGTCGCCGTCGGAGTTGCGGGCGACGTTCAGATTCTTGATCTTGACGGTGCCCTCGAAGTTCGACTCGACGAACGACTGCTCGGAGATTTGCGCCGCACCGCCGATATGGAACGTGCGCATGGTCAGCTGCGTGCCCGGCTCGCCGATCGATTGGGCGGCGATGACGCCGACCGCCTCGCCCATATTGACCGGCGTGCCGCGAGCAAGATCGCGCCCGTAGCACTTGCCGCACACGCCCGGCTGGGTGTCGCAGGTCAGCACCGAACGGATGCGCACCTCCTGCACGCCGGCGGTGACGAGCTTCTCCACGTGCGGCTCTTCCAGCAGCGTGCCGTTCTCAACCAGGACCTCGTTGCTCGTCGGATCGCGCACGTCCTCGGCCGTGGTGCGGCCAAGGATGCGGCTCGCCAGCGAGGCCACCACGGTGCCGGCATCGATGATGGCGCGCACCTTGATACCGCGGGTAGTGCCGCAGTCCTCTTCGGTGATGATGCAGTCCTGCGCCACGTCCACCAGACGGCGCGTCAGATAGCCGGAGTTCGCCGTCTTCAGCGCGGTGTCGGCGAGACCCTTGCGGGCGCCGTGGGTCGAGTTGAAGTACTCCATCACCGACAGCCCCTCCTTGAAGTTGGAGATGATCGGGCTCTCGATGATCTCACCGGACGGCTTGGCCATCAGGCCGCGCATGCCGGCGAGCTGACGCATCTGCGCCGGCGAACCGCGGGCGCCGGAATGCGCCATCATGTAGATCGAGTTGACCTGCGCTTCCTGACCCTTGTCCGCGGCGGGCCGCGAGGTCGAGATTTCCTTCATCATCGCGTCGGCGATGGTCTCGGTGCACTTCGACCAGGCGTCGACGACCTTGTTGTATTTCTCGCCCTGGGTGATCAGGCCGTCGTTGTATTGCTGCTCGAACTCTTTGACGAGTTCGCGCGTCTTGTCGACGGTCGCGCGCTTGGAATGCGGCACCACCATGTCGTCCTTGCCGAACGAGATGCCGGCTTTGAAGGCATGATGGAAGCCGAGCGCCATAATGCGGTCGCAGAAGATCACGGTCTCCTTCTGCCCGCAGTGACGATAGACGGTGTCGATCATCGACGAGATCTCGCGCTTCGTCATCAGCTTGTTGACGAGCTCGAACGAAATCTTCGGCAGCTTCGGCAGCACTTCGCCGAGCATGGCGCGGCCGGGCGTGGTCTCGTACTCCTTCCGATAACGATTGCCGTCGTCGTCAACGCCTTCCCAGCGATACTTGATCTTGGTGTGCAGCCCGACGGCTTTCTCCTGCAACGCGTGCTCGACTTCGCTCAGGTTGCGATAGAAGCCCTGTACGACGTTCTTCTTCTTGGGATCGCGCTCCATCTCCTTTTCCGAATGAAGCTCGAATTTCCACTGCCCGGGACCACCCTCGGCCATCAGCGAGAGATAGTAGAGACCGAGCACGATGTCCTGCGACGGCACGATGATCGGCGAGCCGTTGGCCGGGTGCAGGATGTTATTGGTCGACATCATCAGCACGCGGGCTTCGAGCTGCGCTTCGAGCGACAGCGGCACGTGCACGGCCATCTGGTCGCCGTCGAAGTCGGCGTTGAAGGCGGCGCAGACCAACGGGTGCAGCTGGATCGCCTTACCTTCGATCAGCACCGGCTCGAACGCCTGAATGCCGAGGCGGTGCAGCGTCGGCGCCCGGTTCAACAGCACCGGATGCTCGCGGATCACCTCGTCGAGGATGTCCCAAACCTCCGGCTTTTCCTTCTCGACGAGCTTCTTTGCCTGCTTCACCGTGGTCGAGAGGCCCTTGGCGTCAAGCCGCGAATAGATGAACGGCTTGAACAATTCGAGCGCCATCTTCTTCGGCAGGCCGCACTGATGCAGCTTGAGCTCGGGACCGACCACGATCACCGAGCGGCCGGAATAGTCGACGCGCTTGCCGAGCAGGTTCTGCCGGAACCGGCCCTGCTTGCCCTTGAGCATGTCGGCGAGCGACTTCAGCGGCCGCTTGTTGGCGCCAGTGATGACGCGGCCGCGGCGGCCGTTGTCGAACAGCGCATCCACCGCCTCCTGCAGCATCCGTTTCTCGTTGCGGATGATGATGTCGGGCGCGCGCAGCTCGATCAGCCGCTTGAGACGGTTGTTGCGGTTGATGACGCGCCGATAGAGATCGTTGAGGTCGGACGTGGCGAAGCGGCCGCCATCGAGCGGCACCAGCGGCCGCAGATCGGGCGGGATCACCGGCACATGGGTCAGGATCATCCATTCCGGCTTGTTGCCGGACTGGACGAACGCCTCGATCAGCTTGAGCCGCTTGGCGAGCTTCTTCGGCTTCAGCTCGGAGGTCGATTCCGCGATCTCCTGACGCAGATCCGTGGCCATCTTCTCCAGATCGAGCGCCTTGAGCATCTCACGGATCGCTTCGGCACCGATCATGGCGGTGAAGCTATCGGGGCCCAGCTCGTCCTGCGCCTTGGTGTAGTCCTCTTCGCTCAGCAGCTGACGGTCCTTGAGCGCGGTCAGGCCCGGCTCAAGTACGACGTAGTATTCGAAATAGAGGATGCGCTCGAGGTCCTTGAGCGTCATGTCGAGGAGGAGCCCAATGCGCGACGGCAGCGACTTGAGGAACCAGATGTGCGCGACCGGAGCGGCCAGCTCGATATGGCCCATGCGCTCGCGCCGCACGCGGGAGAGCGTCACTTCGACCGAGCACTTCTCGCAGATGATGCCCTTATACTTCATGCGCTTGTACTTGCCGCACAAGCACTCATAGTCCTTGATCGGGCCGAAGATGCGCGCGCAGAACAAGCCGTCGCGCTCCGGCTTGAACGTGCGGTAGTTGATGGTCTCGGGCTTTTTGATCTCGCCGTACGACCAGGACAGAATCTTTTCCGGGCTGGCGATCGAAATCCGGATCTGGTCGAAGACCTGAGCCGGCGCCTGCGGGCTGAAAAGATTCATGATCTCTTGGTTCATCGTCTTCTCCGCTTGCCGACCGTGTCGGCCGCTATCGCTATCTCTTTCCTTCCGTCATGGCCGGGCTTGTCCCGGCCATCTCGTTTAGGAAGGCAGTGCCTTCGGATCGGGATGCGTGGGACAGGCCCGCGCATGACACTTGGTATTACTCGGCCGCCTCCGGCAGACCGTCGCCGCGCTGTTGCTTGGAATTGTGCAAGTCGACATTGAGGCCGAGCGAGCGCATCTCCTTGACCAGCACGTTAAACGATTCCGGAATGCCGGCCTCGAAGGTGTCGTCGCCGCGCACGATCGCCTCGTACACCTTGGTGCGGCCGGCGACGTCGTCCGACTTCACCGTCAGCATTTCCTGCAGCGTATAGGCGGCGCCATAGGCTTCGAGCGCCCACACCTCCATTTCGCCGAATCGCTGGCCGCCGAACTGCGCCTTGCCGCCCAGCGGCTGCTGGGTGACGAGGCTGTAGGGGCCGATCGACCGGGCGTGGATCTTGTCGTCTACGAGGTGATGCAGCTTGAGCATGTAGATGTGGCCGACCGTGACCTTGCGGTCGAACGTGTCGCCGGTGCGCCCGTCATAGAGCGTCACCTGGCCGGAATGATCGAGGCCGGCGAGATCGAGCATGTGCTCGATGTCGGCTTCTTTCGCGCCGTCGAACACCGGCGTCGAGATCGGCACGCCGTGGCGCAGGTTGGTGCCGAGCTCCATCAGGCCCCTGTCGTCGAGCGACTTGATAGTCTCATCCTCGCCGTAAACCTTGCGCAGCAGCTCCTTGAGCGGCTTTGAGTCCTTCTTGCTGTTGTAGAGGTCGACGGCATGGCCGATCTTGAGCCCCAAGCCGGCGCAGGCCCAGCCCAGATGGGTCTCGAGGATCTGGCCGACATTCATGCGGCTCGGCACGCCGAGCGGGTTCAGCACGATGTCGACCGCGGTGCCGTCGGCGAGGAACGGCATGTCCTCGAGCGGCACGATCTTGGACACCACGCCCTTGTTGCCGTGGCGGCCGGCCATCTTGTCGCCGGGCTGGATCTTGCGTTTCACCGCGACGAAGACTTTGACCATCTTCATCACGCCGGGCGGCAACTCGTCGCCGCGCTGCAGCTTTTCGACCTTGTCGAGGAAGCGCTGCTCGAGCCTCTTCTTCGACTCGTCGTACTGCTTACGGATGGCTTCGATCTCCGCCATCACCTTGTCGTTGGGCGAAGCGAACAGCCACCACTGCGAGCGCGGATACTCGTCGAGGATCGTCCGGGTGATCTTGGTGTCCTTCTTGAAGCCCTTCGGTCCGGCGATGCCTTGCCGTCCCTCCAACAGCTCCGCCAGACGCCCATAGACGTTACGGTCGAGGATCGCCTGCTCGTCGTCGCGGTCCTTCGCGAGCCGCTCGATCTCTTCACGTTCGATGGCGAGCGCGCGTTCGTCCTTCTCAACGCCGTGGCGGTTGAACACCCGCACTTCGACGACGGTGCCCTGCACGCCGGGCGGCACCCGCAGCGACGTGTCGCGCACGTCGGAGGCTTTTTCGCCGAAGATGGCGCGCAGCAGCTTTTCCTCCGGCGTCATCGGGCTCTCGCCCTTCGGCGTGATCTTGCCGACCAGGATGTCGCCGGCGCGCACTTCCGCGCCGATATAGACGATGCCGGCCTCGTCGAGATTCTTCAGCGTCTCTTCCGAGACGTTCGGAATATCGCGGGTGATCTCCTCCGGCCCGAGCTTGGTGTCGCGCGCCATCACCTCGAATTCCTCGATGTGGATCGAAGTGAAGACGTCGTCCTTGACGATGCGCTCGGAGAGCAGGATCGAGTCCTCGAAGTTGTAGCCGTTCCACGGCATGAAGGCGACGAGGACGTTACGGCCGAGCGCCAGCTCGCCGAGATCGGTCGAGGGACCGTCGGCGATGATGTCGCCCTTCTTGACCTGATCGCTGACCTTCACCAGCGGCCGCTGGTTGATGCAGGTGTTCTGGTTCGAGCGCTGGAATTTCATCAGCCGATAGATGTCGACGCCCGGCTTGGTCGGGTCCGGCTCGTCGGTGGCGCGGATGACGATACGGGTGGCGTCCACCTGATCGACCACGCCGGTGCGGCGCGCGGCGATCGCGGCGCCGGAATCGCGGGCCACCACGCCTTCCATGCCGGTGCCGACGAACGGCGCCTCGGCATGAACGAGCGGCACCGCTTGCCGCTGCATATTGGAGCCCATCAGCGCGCGGTTGGCGTCGTCGTTCTCAAGGAACGGAATCAGCGCGGCGGCCACCGACACGAGCTGCTTCGGCGACACGTCCATGAAATCCACCTTGTCCGGCGGAATGAGCTGGACGTCGCCGGAATGGCGCACCACCACAAGATCGTCGGTGAAGCGGCCCTTGGCGTCGATCGCGGAGTTGGCCTGCGCGACCGTGTAGCGCCCCTCCTCCATCGCGGAGAGATAGATCACCTCGTCGGTGACGCGGCCGTCTTTGACTTTGCGGTACGGCGTCTCGACGAAGCCGTATTTGTTCACCCGCGCATACGTCGCGAGCGAATTGATCAGGCCGATATTCGGGCCTTCCGGCGTCTCGATCGGGCAGATACGGCCGTAATGGGTCGGGTGCACGTCGCGCACCTCGAAGCCGGCCCGCTCGCGGGTCAGACCGCCCGGCCCAAGCGCCGACAGACGGCGCTTGTGGGTGATTTCCGACAGCGGATTGGTTTGGTCCATGAACTGCGAGAGCTGCGAGGAGCCGAAGAACTCGCGCACCGCGGCGGCCGCCGGCTTGGCGTTGATCAAGTCCTGCGGCATCACCGTGTCGATATCGACCGATGACATGCGCTCCTTGATTGCACGCTCCATGCGCAACAGGCCGATGCGATACTGATTTTCCATCAGCTCGCCGACCGAGCGTACCCGGCGGTTGCCGAGATGGTCGATGTCGTCGATCTCGCCTTTGCCGTCGCGCAGATCGACCAGCGTCTTGATCACCGCAAGGATATCCTCCTTGCGCAAGGTGCGCATGGTGTCCTCGGCGGTGAGATCGAGCCGCATGTTCATCTTGACGCGGCCGACCGCGGAGAGATCGTAACGCTCCGAATCGAAGAACAGCGAGTTGAACATGGTCTGCGCGGTGTCGATCGTCGGCGGCTCGCCTGGGCGCATGACGCGATAGACGTCGAACAGCGCCTCCTCGCGCGTCATGTTCTTGTCGATCGTCAGCGTGTTGCGGATATAGGCGCCGACATTGACGTGATCGATATTGAGGAGCGGCAGCTCCTTGTAGCCCTGCTCGTTGAGGAGCTTGAGGTTCTTTTCGGTGATCTCTTCGCCGGCCTCGGCGTAGATTTCGCCGGTCTTGGGATTGACCAAGTCCTCGGCGAGGTAATGGCCGATCAGCTCTTCGTCGCTCAGCCGCAGCGCCTTGAGCCCCTTCTCGGCCAATTGCCGCGCCTGGCGAACGGTGAGCTTCTTGCCGGCCTCGAGCACCACTTTGCCGGTGTCGGCGTCGACCAGATCGTTGACCGCCTTGTAGCCGCGCAGCCGGTTGGCGTCGAACGGCACACGCCAGCCTTCCTTGGCGCGCTTGTAGAGCACCTGCTTGTAGAAGGTGTTGAGGATCTCCTCCCCGCTCATGCCGAGCGCATAAAGCAGCGACGTCACCGGGATTTTGCGGCGGCGGTCGACGCGGGCATAGACGATGTCCTTGGCGTCGAACTCGATGTCGAGCCAGGAGCCGCGGTAGGGAATAATGCGGGCGGCAAACAAAAGCTTGCCTGACGAATGGGTCTTGCCCTTGTCGTGATCGAAGAACACGCCGGGCGAGCGATGCATCTGCGAGACGATGACGCGCTCGGTGCCATTGACGATGAAGGTGCCGTTGTTGGTCATGAGCGGAATGTCGCCCATGTAGACATCTTGTTCCTTGATGTCCTTGACCGACTTGGCGCCGGTTTCCTCGTCGATATCGAACACGATCAGGCGCAGCGTCACCTTGAGCGGAGCCGCGTAGGTCATGCCGCGCTGACGGCACTCGTCGACGTCGTATTTGGGACCCTCGAACTCGTATTTCACGAATTCGAGCATCGAGGTGTTGGAGAAGTCCGAAATCGGAAATACCGATTTGAACACGGCTTGGAGGCCCTCATTGGGCCGGCCGCCGTGCGGCTCCACCACCAAGAGGAATTGGTCGTAGGACGCCTTCTGAACCTCAATGAGGTTCGGCATCTCCGCGACTTCCTCGATTTTTCCGAAAAACTTCCGAACGCGCTTCCGACCGATAAACGTCTGCGCCATTATGTCCTCTCGCTCAACCGATCCATCGGGCTCGAACCGCCGGATTCGAGCCATGACCCCGGACCATGCAGGTCCGAGGCGTCAGGCGATCAAGACGACTCTCCAGAAGGCCGCCATCCATCGCGACCGTCGGGACAGGCGTCGAACCACCTTATTTTCCACGATTCGGCTTCGACAACGCGCCGAATTTATTGCTTACACTCGCTACCCGGCTGAGATCACGATGATTCCGGCAATATCAAGCCGAAATCACCGTTTTCCACCGGCCGCCCTGACCACTTGATCCGAAATCCCCGGTTCCACTCCGTTCGCCCGGGGATATCCCTCAAGTAAGCACTGCTTACTTAAGCTCAACCTTCGCCCCAACCTTTTCCAGCTGGGCCTTGATCTTGGCGGCGTCGTCCTTGTTGACGCCTTCCTTTACCGGCTTGGGAGCGCCCTCGACCAAGTCCTTGGCTTCCTTAAGCCCAAGGCCGGTGATCGCGCGCACTTCCTTGATGACCTCGATCTTTTTCTCACCGATAGCCGCGAGAACGACCGTGAACTCGGTCTTCTCTTCGGCGGCGGGCGCTGCGGCGCCGCCAGCCGCGGGACCGGCGGCAACGGCGACGGCCGCCGCCGCGGACACGCCCCACTTCTCTTCAAGCAGTTTCGCAAGTTCGGCCGCTTCCAGCACGGTGAGGGTGGAAAGGTCGTCGACGATTTTTTGCAGATCAGCCATGACTTTTGTCCTTCGGTTCTAATCTTTGCGTTGAGGCAGCTTCAGGCAGCCGCGCCTTCCGCGCTCTTCGAGGCATAGGCCTGCACGACTCTGGCGACCTTGGCCGCAGGGGCGTTGACCACCTGCGCGATCTTGGTCGCCGGCGCCGAGATGAGGCCGATGATCTTCGCTCGTAGTTCGTCGAGCGAGGGCAAGGTGGCGAGCGCCTTGACCCCATTCGGATCGAGCGCGGTCGTGCCCATCGCGCCGCCAAGGATCACGAACCGTTCGTGAGTCTTGGCGAAATCGACGGCGACCTTTGGCGCCGCGACTGGATCGCCCGAATAGGCGATCAGCGCCGGTCCCTTGAGCAAGGAACCGATCGAGGCGATGTCGCTGCCCTCCAGAGCGATTTTGGCGAGGCGGTTTTTCGCGACCTTCACGCTCGCGCCAGCCTGCTTCATCTGCCGGCGCAGAGTTTGCATTTGGGCGACCGTGAGCCCGGAATAATGAGCAACGACGACGACCTTGGTGGCCCTGAAGACCTCGCCAAGCGCCGCTACGAGCTCGCTCTTTTCCGCGCGATCCAAAAGCTCTCTCCGGTTGGCGGTCCGTTTTTTGCGGAAGCCGCCGGGTTGATACCGGCCGTCCCGCTGCAGCGATCGACGAAGGCTTCATCGACGGGCCACGGCAGGACGACATTTTACAGCCTGCCCCCCGGCTCCAGCTTTCGCCGAACCGGGCCGTCGAGATCAGAACCGAAGGGCAACAGACATACGAAATCTGGCCCTTGTTCTTCACCCGTCTATGCTGGCTCAAGCCCCGTTTGAGGGCTTCAATTAAGCCGTTGCCGGCGCCGGCAGTCTCGGACAGGATACGTTCACAAACGCCGCTAAGCTTCTCCGTCTCTTAGAAAAATCCATAGCGGATCGATGCTAAGAGCGGCCTCGCCATATCGGTTTTTGCGGAACGTAAAAGAGCGCGCCGACAAACCGGGCCGGCACGCCCTTCGGCTTCATTTAGCGGCTTTTGGCGAGTTTGCCAAGCCTTGTTTAGCGCGCGGGCTCGGACCCGGCGAACAAGCTCGCCGGTTCGATCTTCACACCAGGCCCCATGGTCGAGGAAATCGCCACGCGATTTATGAAATGCCCCTTGGCGCCGCCGGGCCGCGATTTCTGCACCGCGTCGGCGAACGCCTTGATGTTCTCGATCAGCTTGTCCTCGCTGAACGACGCCTTGCCGATGCCGGCCTGCACGATGCCCGCCTTCTCGGCGCGGAACTCCACCGAGCCGCCCTTGGCGCCCTTCACGGCATTGGTGACGTCCATGGTGACGGTGCCGACCTTTGGGTTTGGCATCAGACCGCGCGGACCCAAGACCTTGCCGAGCCGGCCGACCAGCGGCATCAGGTCCGGGGTGGCAACGACGCGGTCGAAATCGATCGCGCCGCCCTGCACCTTCTCGACCAGATCCTCGGCGCCGACGATGTCGGCGCCAGCGGCCTTGGCCTCATCCGCCTTGACGCCGCGGGCGAACACCGCGACCCGCACCGAGCGGCCGGAGCCGTTCGGCAGATTGACGACACCGCGCACCATCTGATCGGCGTGGCGGGGATCGATGCCGAGATTCATCGCCACTTCGATGGTCTCGTCGAACTTCGCCTTGGCCCGCTCCTTGACCATCTTCACCGCTTCGGCGAGCGGATAGAGTTTCTCGCGATCAACGCCTTCGCGGGCTTTGGTCGTGCGTTTTCCGAGCGCGGTCATGACTTCACCTCCACCCCCATTGAGCGGGCGGAACCTTCGATCATGCGCATCGCCGCCTCGACGGTATCGCAGTTCAAGTCCTTCATCTTCTGCTCGGCGATCTCGCGGACCTGCGCTTTGGTCACCGAGCCGGCCACGTCGCGGCCGGGCGCCTTCGAGCCGCTTTCGAGCTTGGCCGCCTTCTTGAGGAAGTGCGACACTGGCGGGTTGCGCATCTCGAAGGAAAAGGACCGGTCGGCGTAGACCGTGATGGTGACCGGGATCGGCGTCCCCTTCTCGAGCTTCTGGGTCTGGGCGTTGAACGCCTTGCAGAACTCCATGATGTTGAGGCCGCGCTGGCCGAGCGCAGGGCCGATCGGCGGCGACGGGTTGGCCGCCCCCGCCGGCACCTGCAATTTGATGTAGCCGGTGATTTTCTTCGCCATTCGCTACTCCTGTTAGTGGTGCGGTTTTCGACGGTTGGCGGCCGCCTCACCTCCCACGTGGTTCACTCACTTCGTCACGCCCGGGCTTGACCCGGGCATCCGTGCAGCCTCGCAGTCACATGGATTGCCGGATCAAGTCCGGCAATGACGCGCTATAATTTCTCCACCTGCCCGAACTCAAGCTCGACCGGCGTGGCGCGGCCGAAAATCGACACCGCCACTTTGACCCGCGACCGGCCCTCGTCCACTTCCTCGACCGTGCCATTGAACGAGGCGAACGGTCCATCGGACACGCGCACCTGCTCGCCGACTTCGAAGGAAACCGACGGCTTCGGCCGCTCGATGCCTTCCTGGACCTGATGGATGATGCGTTCGGCTTCCGCATCGGAGAGCGGCATCGGCTTGTTGTCGGAGCCGAGGAAGCCGGTCACCTTTGGCGTGTTCTTGATCAGGTGGTAGGCGTCGTCGGTCAGTTGCATCTTCACCAGCACGTAGCCCGGGAAGAATTTGCGTTCGGCGTCGACTTTGCGGCCGCGCCGCACCTCGACCACCTTCTCCTTCGGGACCAGGATTTCCTCGAACAGGTTGGACAGGCCGCGCTGCTTCGCCTGCTCGCGGATCGAATCCGCGACCTTGTTCTCGAAGTTCGAATAAGCGTGGACCGCGTACCACCGGCTGGTCATGTCATGAATTCCGGGTCGTGATTGGTTCTGGCCAAAGACTGCCTAGGAGTTGATGCCGAGGAGCAAGCCGACACCGAAGTGCATAATCTGATCTGCGATCAGGAAGAAGATCGAAGCGATGAAGACCATCACGAACACCATCATGGTGGTGACGGTCGTCTCCTTGCGCGTCGGCCAGGTGACCTTCTGCCCCTCGGCCCGCACTTCCTGCAGGAACTTGAATAGGTTTTTGATCATGAGCAACAGATAGTGTTCGGCTCGCCAAATGGGTATTCCCCACCCGCTTTTCAGGAGGAGACCTTCTGAGCCATCCTTTTTGGGGAATGTTCGCCGCGGAAGTCCGTCACCGGGCCGCCAGCGATGGGCAAGGTTCCTACTGCCGGCCGCTTCAATCGTCAAGCGCCTAGGGACCGGGGTTACGGGCTCAAATGCGCCGGGGCGAGCCCAAACAGCGTGCACGGCGGTCCAGTCTCAACTTGATCCCGTCATTGGCGTTACTCGACGGTCACAGTCGAGCGGCCATCCTTTTGTTCGATGGCATATTTGTAGGTGAAGTGATTGCACACCAATCTAAACCCCTGAGCAGACGGCAGCGGCTGAAGCGCGCTGATGCTGTCGCAGCGATAGCCGCTCGCCCGGACATAATGGGCGAGCTCCGATAGATCAAAATCCTGCTGGAGCCCGGCGTGGATCACCGCGTTCGGTTCAAGAGGCACGGATAGCGAAGCCGACCTGCGCTGCGGTGCAGGCGGTTGCATTGGTGGCGTTGGTGGAGATGGTGTTGGTTGTGCCAATGGCGCCGGCGTTTGCGGCGGCGTTGTTGATTGTGCCGGCGCCGACTTGGACTGACCCGAAGCGCCTTGAGGCAATGATCCGGTCACGGATACCGGCGCCTGCGACTGCTGGGGGGCGGCGGCGGCCGGCGGCGGCGTCGCACATTGCTTTGTCGTCGCGTCGAGCGTCATTCCCCGCGAAGCACAAAACTCTGGCGTCGGGTGCATCGCGCTCATGAAGCTACCCATGCCGGATACGCCCGGCGCGGCGCATGCGGTCAAAACCAACCCGGCCATGATCACGAGTTGCCTCACGAACACAGCCCCCGTAGTGTCGCTAGAAATCATCCTGCAGCCAGCCGCGCCGCGACGCAGTGCACGCGAATCAGGCGCAAATCATATCCGCAACTGGCCGGGTTGGCCTGCTTTGTCCTCTCGACCCTCGGCGACCGCCGCGTTCGAAAACGGCTTGATTGCGCGGCAGCCAATGAGTTGCCGGGGATTGGGGCTGGGAAACGCGAAGTATCCCGCTCCGCGGACCTTTCCGGAGAATCGACCGGCTAGCAGTGCGGCTGGCAGGAGTGGAGGGACTCGAACCCCCAACCCCCGGTTTTGGAGACCGGTGCTCTAGCCATTGAGCTACACTCCTAGGCGCCGTTTCACCCGCCGCAATTCACATGCCTCCGGGCGATCCGCAAAGCAAGGCCTCGGTGGCGAAGCCGATCGATGCGGCGACCTATGTTGCGGAAATTTGCCGCCATTGCCAATCGGATCATGGACCGAAACAGCCCGCCTCCCCGGCACTCGGTGCGAGGGCGGAAACCGGTTTTCCGACAAAATCGTGCTCTAATGAACGCTGTCCCGCCCGCCCCTATCCCAACAGGCCCAATGCATTCATGCTGACACGACGCGCGTTCACACTCGGCGCCGCCTGCGCCCCGATCGTCTTCGCAACGCCGGCTTTGGCAGCCGACGCCTCCGCGCTCGTGTTCGTCACCGACATCTATAATGGCTACAAGGGCAAAGACTCCCCCGGCCGTGCGCTGGATAGCGAGGCAGCAATCCGGCGCTATTTCGAGCCGTCGCTGGCAACCTTGATGATCAAGGACCGCAAACGCGCCGCCAAACGCGACGAAGTCGGCACGCTCGATTTCGATCCGTTCGTCAATGCTCAGGATTGGGAAATTACCGCCTTCGACATCGCGGTGACCGATAAGGCCCCGAGCCAGGCCGTCGCCACCGTCAAGTTTTCCAATCAGGGCAAGCCGGCTGTCGTCTCCCTCGATCTCGTCACCAACAAGAACGAGTGGCGCATCCGCGACATTACCTGGGAGATCGACGGCAAGCCGCAAACCCTGCGCGGGCTTTATGTGCACTGAGTGCGGCGGGGCGAGCTAACGGAAGCGCGCCGGCGCGAAGATTGGAGCGGGTGAAGGGAATCGAACCCTCGTCATAAGCTTGGAAGGCTTCTGCTCTACCATTGAGCTACACCCGCGCCGGCGACTGCGGCCACTTCATATAGCATTTGCGCCTCTCGGCAAAAACGCGCGGGTACGCGCCCCGAATGGCGGGCGGTGGAACGCGCGGTTAGCCCGCACGTTTGTCACCCGTTAGCCGTTCCTATAACCTCACGACAACCTGCGGGGGCGCGGTTTTCGACGCGGCAGACTCAAGTCTCGCGGACAATGGGAGGACGACCATGCAAGGCATAATGAGCCGAGCGCGTTCATGGTTTCTCGGATGCGCCGGGCTTGCGATAGCGCTTTCGCCCGTGGCCGCACTGGCGCAGTCGACCGATCCGATCAAGATCGGCGTGATCGGCGAAGAATCCTCCGTCGCCGGCGCGTCGCTGACCAGAGCCGCCGCCATGGCGGCCGACGACATCAACGCGCATGGCGGTATCAACGGCCGCCAGGTCCAGGTGATCACCTACGACGATCACTCGTCGGCGTCCGACGCGGTGCGCGCCTTCCAGCGCGCCGTCAGCCAGGACAAGGTCGTCGCCGTCATCGCCAGCTACATCAGCGAGGTGGTGCTGGCGCTCGAGCCATGGTCGGCGCGGCTGCACATGCCGTTCATCACGCCCGGCGCCGCCAGCAATCTGATCTCCAAGGCCGTCCACGACGACTACGACCATTACAAGTACACGTTCCACGGCTGGCTGACGTCGGCGTTCATCGCCCAGGCGATCTGCGATTACACCAAGGACATGCTGGTCGGACCGATGCACATGAAAACCGCCGTGGTCATGAGCGAGGACGCCGCCTGGACCACGCCGCTCGATGAACGCTATCTCGAATGCCTCCCCAAAGCGGGACTGCAGGTGTTGGACCATATCCGCTTCAACCCGGACACCAGCGACTTCACGCCGATCTTCCATCAGATCGAGGACAAGCACCCGGACGTGATCATGACCGGCATCAGCCATGTCGGCGTGCAGCCGACGGTACAGTGGCACGACCAGCAAGTGCCGATGCCGATGGTCGGGCAAAGCTCGCAAGCCACCACCAGCACCTTCTGGAAAGACACCAACGGCGCCGCCGAAGGCGTGATCACCGGAACGGCTGCCGCGGCCGACGTCGCGCTCACCCCGGTGACGATCCCATTCGCCGAGGCCTACGTGAAGAAGCATGGCGTCACCCCGGCCTATGTCGGCTATTCGGCCTACGACATGGTCCATGTCATCGCCGAGGCGATCGAGCGTGCCGGCGGCTCGACCGACCCTGACAAACTCGTCACGGCGCTGGAAGCCACCGATCATGTCGGCAGCGTCGGCCGCATCCAGTTCTATGGCCGCGACAACCAATTCACCCACGCGATGAAATACGGGCCCGGTCTGGTCACCACCATCGCCATTCAATGGCAGAACGGCAAACAGGTGTGCGTCTGGCCGACCGACAAGTGCAAAGGCAAGGTCAGCTTTCCGTCGTTCGTCAAAACGCCGAGTTGAGCCTGCACCGACAAAAGCCGAAGTCGGATCGGGCTCTCGACTCGATGGCCGCGTCAGGCTGAGCTAATCTCCGCCATTCGACTGGCTATTGGGGTGGTGGGGCAAGGTCGATGCGGGCAGTCCAGATCCTTGTCGACGGATTTGCGATTAGCTCGCTGTACGGCCTCGCCGCGGTCGGCTTCACGCTGATCTTCGGCGTTTCCGGCGTGCTCAATCTGGCTCATGGCGGCATCATGGTGGTGGCCGCGATCATCGGCTGGGCGGCCGCCGGTGACCTTGGGCTCGGCACCTATGCCGGTACATTGATCGGCGTCGCCGCCGGCCTCGCCACCGCTTACGCGACCTATTTGATCGTGGTGCGGCCGATCCAGCGCTCGCGCGCCATCCGTCCGGAAGAGACCGAGATCTTTGTCCTGACCGGCACGCTGCTCTGGGGCATCATGATCCAGGTCGGCATGGCCTATCTGTTCAGCGACAATCCGGTGACCATCCGGCCGCTGATCGCCGGCGTCGTCAACGTGTTCGGCGTCCGCACACCGGCGAATGAGATCCTGATTGCGGTGATCGCCTGGGCGACCATCGGTCTGCTCTGGCTTCTGGTTAATCGCACGCGGACCGGCAAGGCTCTGCTTGGCGCCTCGATGAATCCCCGCGGGATCACGCTGCTTGGTTACGAACTGACTGAGCTTTACCTCGTCGCCTGGGGAATTTACGGCATCCTTGCCGGCATGGCCGGCGTGCTGCTGGCATCGTTCCTCGGCGTCAGCACGACCAATGCCGGGCAGCTCACCGCCAGCGCGTTCTCTATCGTGGTGCTCGGCGGCCTCGGCAGCGTTTCCGGCTCGCTGATCGCCGCTTACGTGGTCGGCTACCTGGAAACCATGACGGCGTATTTGATCGCGCCGACGCTGCGGCCGATCCCCTCGCTCATCCTTCTGGTCCTTGTCGTCTATGTGCGGCCGCAAGGTCTGCTCGGTCGGCGATAGGAGCACCTGTTGGGCATCCTTCGCTCGCGCATCGTCTGGATCGGAGCGGCGGTGATAGTGATCGCCGCGTTGTTGCCACTCTGGTTGTCCGCTTATCTGCTCGGCATCCTCACGGCGGCATATTATTTCGGCGTCTTCGCCATGGCCTGGGATTTGCTGTTTGGCTTCGCCGGCGAAGTCAATTTCGGCCCGACCTTTCTGATCGGGCTCGGCGCTTATACCGCCGCCATTCTCAACACCTTCGGCCTGCCGATTCCGCTCTGCGTCATTGCCGCGGCATTTGCCGCCGTGGTCGGCGGCATCCTGCTCGCGGTCCCGGCGCTCCGCTTGCGCGGACCCTATTTCGGACTGGTGACGCTGGTGGCGGTATTGCTGTTACAGAATTTCATCGTGATCTTTGCCGGCATTACCGGCGGCGAAATCGGCATGACTGTGCCGGACGTACTGTCGATCGATGCCGATGTGAATTATTGGTACGCATTGGCCTTCCTGGTGCTGTGCGCGGTGCTGCTGTTCGGCCTGTCGCGCTCGGCAGTCGGGTTGATCTTGCAGGCGAGCGGTCAGGACGCCGTCGGCGCTTCGGCGCTCGGCTTCAACGTCACAAAGCACAAGATTGCAGCGTTTTGCGTGAGCGCGCTGTTCTCCGGCACCGCCGGCGCCATGCTGATCTTCTACTTGGGCACCGCCTCGATCGACACCGTGGTCGATGTCGCCATCGCGGTGCAGATCATCATCGCCGCCGTACTCGGCGGCCGCCGCACCATCCTCGGCGCCGCCCTGGGGGCGGTGTTCCTGATTGTCGCCAACGAATTTCTCCGCCCACTCGGCCAGCTCAATACCTTCGTCGTCGCCGCCGTCGCGCTTGCCGTCATCCTGTTCTTTCCCGAGGGCCTGCTTGGCTACGCGCTGCACCGCGGAGAGCGCGAATGAGCGGCGACGTCCGTCTGCAGGTCAGCGGCCTCGGCAAGCGTTTTGGCGGTGTCATCGCCGTCAAGAATATGAGCTTCGATCTGCGCGCCGGCGAAATCACCGGCCTGATCGGGCCCAACGGCTCCGGCAAGTCGACGGTGATGTCACTAATCATGGGCCTCACTCGCGCCAATGCCGGTGCCATCAAGCTCGATGGCGTCGACATTGCCGGTTGGCCGGCGCACCGCATCGCGCGCTCCGGCGTCAGCATCGTCTTCCAGCATTCACGGCCGCTGCAGCGCCAGACCGTCCTGGAAAACGTCAAGCTGGCGTTGTTGCCCGACTCGCTGGTGCGGCTCGCGACCGAAGCCTCGGCGGCCGAGCGGGCGCAGGCCATCGCCGAGCGCGTCGGGCTTGGCGGCGTCTTGAACCGGCATCCGTGGACGCTGCCATTCGCCGATCTACGCCGCATGGAGCTGGCCAAGGCGGTGGCGCGCGATCCCAAAGTGGTGCTGATCGACGAGCCGTTCGCCGGGCTGACGACCGCGGAAATCAAGGTGTTTTCCGACCTGATCCGCACGCTGCGCGACGAGGGGCGCGCGGTGCTGCTGGTCGACCACAGCGTCAAGAGCGTGGCTGCGCTCGCCGACCGCGTCATCGCCATGTATCTGGGCGAGCGCATCGCCGAGGGCAGCGCCGACGCGGTGATGCAGAACGAAACGGTCCGCCGAGTCTATATTGGCGGTAAGATCGAAACCGTCGAGCGCAAGGCCGTTGCCGCCGAAGGCGCCATACTCCTCGACATCGAGGCTGTCGAAGTGCTTTACGGCAAGGCCAATGCGCTCGACGGCGTCAGCCTGCGCGTGCAGCGGGACGAGTTTGTGTCGATCGTCGGCCTCAACGGCGCCGGCAAGACCACTTTGTTCAACGCGATTTCCGGGCTGGTTCCGTATCGCGGCGCCATCCGTTTTGACGGGCGCGATTTGCGCAATCTCACCGCGGCGGCCATCGCCCGCGCCGGCGTGGTGCATTGTCCGGAGACACGCGAACTGTTCGGCCACATGAGCGTGCGCGAGAATCTCGATCTTGGCGGCGGCCATTTGAGCAACGCCGAACGGCAGCGGCAACTGGCTTGGGTGTTCGACCTGTTCCCGATCCTCGAGCAACGCCAGACGCAAGCGGCACGGACGCTGTCGGGCGGCGAACAGCAAATGCTGACGCTCGGGCGCGCCTTGATGATGCAGCCGAAGCTGCTGATTCTCGATGAGCCGACGCTCGGGCTGGCGCCGGTGATCCTCGGGCAGCTTTCCAAGGCGATCGAGCGATTGCGCGGCGAACGCTCGCTGACGCTCCTGCTCGCCGAGCAGAACGTGACATTCGCCCTGCCCCATTCCGACCGCGTCTACGTTCTCGATCACGGCCGCATCACCTGGCAAGGCGATCCGGCGCGCTTCGCCCAGGAAATGAGCACCGGATATTTGTAGCCGCCATCACGCCAGCAGGCGGCGGACGGCGGACGCCCATCCGGCGAGCTTTCGTTGGCGCAGCGCCGGGTCCATGTGCGGAGTGAAACGCCGCTCGGACTGCCACAGACTCGCGAAGCGGTCGGGCTCCGGAAAGAACCCGGCACGCAGGCCGGCCAGATACGCCGCGCCAAGCGTCGTCGTTTCCTTGATCCGGGGCCGGTCGACGGGAGCGTCGATCAGATCGGCGAGACGTTGCATGGTCCAATCGGACGCTGCCATGCCGCCGTCGACCCGCAAAATCCTGCGCGCGCTTTCCGCGCTGCGCCAATCCGCGTTCATGGCGGTCAAAAGATCGGCGGTCTGGAAACACACGCTCTCCAGCGCGGCTTGCGCCAGTTCTCGCGGTCCGGTCGCCCGGGTCAGGCCGAACAGCGCCCCGCGCGCGTCCGGCCGCCAATAGGGCGCGCCCAGGCCGACAAAAGCCGGCACCAGAAATACGTCTTGCGTCGGGTCGGCGGTTGCGGCGAGCGGCCCGGTCTCTTCCGCGCTTTGCACGATGTGTAAACCATCGCGCAGCCACTGCACGGCGGCGCCGGCGACGAAGATCGATCCCTCGAGCGCATAAGTGCGCTTGCCGTCGAGCTGATAGGCGATGGTCGTCAACAACCTGTTGTTCGACGCAACCGGTGTATCGCCGGTATTCAACAAGGCGAAACAGCCGGTGCCGTAGGTGGATTTGATCATGCCCGGCGCGAAGCACGCCTGCCCGATCAACGCCGCCTGCTGGTCGCCGGCAATGCCGTAAATCGGAATCGCGGCGCCGAACAGGTCGGGATCGGTCACGCCGAAGTCGGCCGAGGAATCGAGCACTTGCGGCAGCACGGATTTCGGAACACCGAGTAGCGCCAACAGCTCGTCATCCCAACGGCCGCGATGAATGTCGAACAGCAATGTGCGCGATGCGTTCGTGGCGTCGGTGGCGTGAGCTTTGCCGCCGGTAAGACGCCACAACAAATAAGTGTCGACCGTCCCGAACGCGAGCTCGCCGCGCGCCGCGAGCTTTTCGATGCCGGGATCTTTTCGCAACAGCCAGGACAACTTGGTGCCGGAGAAATAGGGATCGAGTAAAAGACCGGTCTTGGCCGCAAACATCGGCTCGCGGCCGTCGTCTTTGAGGCGCGTGCAAATGTCCGCGGTCCGCCGATCCTGCCAGACGATGGCGCGGTGTACCGCCCGGCCGGCGCTGCGGTGCCACAACAGGGTGGTTTCCCGCTGATTGGCGATGCCGATGGCGACAACGTCCTTGGCGGTGGCCCCGGCGTCGCGCATGGCGCTGCGGCAGGTGTCGAGCGTCGTCGTCCACAAATCTTCCGGCTCGTGCTCGACCTGCCCGTCGGCCGGGAAATATTGCCGAAATTCCTGCTGAGCGACGGCTGCCACCGAAGTATCGGCGCGAAACAGCATGGCCCGGGTCGAAGTCGTGCCCTGGTCGATCGCCAGTACATACAATGCCACTCACTCCTCCCCTGACGCCGTCTCGCGACATTATTAGATCGCGGCAGCAAACAATTAATCCTCAGAAACCGCCAGCCGCAGCACCAGTCTTTAAGCGATCAAAGTAACAATTTACTAGCAATTTCAGCATACAAGCGCACTATCAGAGCGAGTGCGCCATGTTCAAATCCATCGCAAGAATTCCGCGTGCCGAGGCCGCCCGGGCTCGCGCACTGATCTCACGTTTTCGCACGGATGCCCGTGCCAACGTCGCGATCATTACCGCCATTTCGGCTATTCCGGTTTTCACCGCCATCGGCTGTGTCGTCGACTATTCGATGGCGTCGATGGTCAATGCCAAGCTGCAGTCCGCCGCCAACTCGGCGGCGCTGGCCACCGTCTCCAACAACTCGCCGATCGTTGCTTCGGCCAGGCTGAACGGCAGCGTCACCGGTGGCTCGGCCTACGCCAACAATTTCTTCAACGCCGACGTCAGTGCCATCAACAATTCCGCGAACATGAGCGTGGTGCCGAATTCCACCGTCACCATGAGCGGGACAACCGTTACGGCGAAGGTATCGTTCACCGCGCAAGTGCCGACGTTCTTCCTCGGCATCATCGGCTACAAGAACATCGCGCTCAACGGCACATCGAGCGCAAGCTTCTCGCTGCCGACCTACATCGACTTCTACCTGATGCTCGACGTCTCCGGATCGATGAGTTTCCCTTCGACCACGGCCGAGCAGACGCGTCTGCAAGGCGTCAATCCTGACAATTACGGCAATTATCCCAGCGGTTGTACGTTCGCCTGCCACTTCACCGCGCAGGGCGCTTGTGGACAAAGTGGTCAAGGACCGTACCCCGCCGTGGGCAAACCTACCAACCCATCTCCAGGAGGCTATTGCCAAGGCTTTGCCATTTCGCGTCTGGGAACAACGCCCGCGAGCCTCTCAAGCAGCTGCACCAATGGCGCACCAAATAACTGCGGCCAATACGTGAACTGGACCAACCCGCAGGTCAGCTCCTGTCCTAATGCCGGAACCACCTCGTGCATTCAGTTGCGCGCCGATGCCGTCGGTTATGCGGTGACTGCCTTGTTGCAGCAAGCGCAGAACACCGAGACCCAGACTGGAATCAGCAATGAATTCCGAGTGGGATTGTTTCCCTTCATCCAAAATCTCTGTTATTCCAGCGTCAATTCGAGCAATTCCTGCTCGGTCGGCCTGACCACCAGCATCACCGGCGGCACGATCAACACTTTTGCTCAGCAGCTCGCCAGTTTGCTGGATACCGGCCAGAACGCGACGCTGGGATCCGGCGGCACGCATTTCGAGAATGCTCTGAACACAATGAATAAGACCGTCCTTCCCAGCACTAAGGGCAATGGATCGTCGACCACTCCGTACCCCTATCTGTTCATCGTCACCGACGGCTCGGAGGACTACCAAACGCAATCGGGCGGCAACTGGTCGTCGCAGAACTGGCATTCGACATCGGCGGTCCCCAATCAGAATTCCGCGACCGTTATTCCGCCGAACACCGTAACCTCGACCGATTACTGCACGACGATGAAGAATAACGGCATCACCATCGCGATCCTCTACATTCCCTATCAAACCATCCAGAACGCCAACGCCAGCTTTGCCAGCAACGAAGACGGCTACGCCAACAACAATATTCCAAACATCCCGACGGCGCTCCAGACTTGCGCATCACCGAATTTCTTCTACACCGCGAACACGCCGACGGACATCCAGAACGCGCTGATCACGATGTTCGAGCAGGCTGTCAGCACGGCGCATCTGACGCACTAGAGCCGGCTGCCATATCCTGGATCATGCTCTAAGGCTTTAGTCTTGCGCCGCGGGCGCTGCGAGAAGTCCGCGAATAATCCCGACCTATTTGTCCGCGCGTGCGTTGAATGGCGCTCTAAGCGCGATCGCGCCTTCACGAGCGGCAATCCGTCACTCTCGCCGGCATCATCGGTGCTTATTGGCTGCGCGCGGGTGCAGCGGCAAACGTCGCTCACCGAAAACCTCGGCGATAACTTGAGCGAAATGGGCGTTGGCGATGTCGCCGTGCCGGGTGAAATGCGCAAATTCGGCGAGGCGCTTTATGGCCGCTAGGCGGCTTATTGCGCGGCGCTCGATGCGGCGGATGAAGAGGCGATTTCGGAGAGCCGCGCGCGCCACGACGGTTGGATTTCGTGCCGAACAAGCCGCCCTGCTCGTGTCGCGGCGGCGGGACTCAGTTCGGGCAAAAACGCTTGTCGCTACTCAAGCCGCCGAACAATGACTCAGCACGTGCTGCCGGTCTGGGGAACATAGGCGATGCAGATGCTACTGCGTGGCGCCACATACACATTGTCATAAAGCGCAATCGGGCCGGTGACGAAATAGCCGAACGATGGCGTGAAGGTATACTTCACTTCGGCAAAGATCAGATAGCACGGATAGGAGTTGCAGGAGTTAGTCGACGTCAGCTGCGACGGAAACTTCGTCCATGGCGATCCCTGTGTATAGGCGGTGCCATTGAGCGAGGAGCTCCAGCTCACCGTGGCGGCGGTGGAAGACGTGGCCTTGATCTGTGTAATCGTGACGACGATGGGCGTACTCGAATACGGCGCCAGCACCGCGGACGTGGCGCTCACAATCGTCGTCATGTCCGTGGCTTGAATAGTATCGTTGCTGTTGTTGTACGTGTTGGTGATGGCAGCCAGCGCGAAGGTCGCCGAACGCACCTTTATATAGATGCTAATCGCGTTGCCGGCATCGAACGATGCCAGAAACACCAACAGCAGGAACGGGAGAACCAGCGCGAACTCGATCGCAGCCACGCCGCGAACGGATGCGGCAAAACGGCGGAAGATGCTTGCTGCTGCCATGATCAATAGGGCTCCACCCGAAAAGCACTCACTCCCATCATTTCCGCGGCGCCGCCCGGAAGGTTAGCCAGCGAAAAGCCCAGAGGCCCGCCAAAGACCGACCAGGGATAAACGAGTTGCACGACCATGACCTGGCCGGGGGTGCCGGGGCTATAGGCAAAGCTGGTGACGGGAAGCGGTTGGCCGTTGCTGTACAAATTTGGCGCCGCCGTATTGACGCCAGCAAAGCTCGACGCGCTTTGCACGACAACAACGAGCGAATTGCAATTGAATATCGACGGCAGATAGTTGGTGCAGACCAGGTTTCTGAACGCGCTCTGGGAATTACCCTGCGCCTGACCGGTCATGAACTGGCGACCGGCCTGGGTCGCGGCATTTTGCAGTGATTGCTGGGCGAAGAAGAAAATCGCGGTTTCGAGGACTGCGAGCAAAACGGCGATCAAAATCGGGGCGACAAGGGCAAATTCGACCGCCATCGCACCCTGAGAGGCGTGGCCAAAGCGCGACAAATGCCGTGCACCGCGCCGAGAGCTTTTCGCCAGGTATTTGAGCATCGCCAAGGCGTCCTGTTTTGCAGCTGTGCCGTCAATTGTTCCGGCGCCGTTCATCGGCAGGCGCCCAGCCGGCATTTGACGCAAGAAAATCCGTGCTTGCCGCTCCTTACCAATAGATAAGAGGCATTGATTTTTCCTTGCCCAGACCGCGTAACAACGGGCTTGCTATCGTTAACAGCCGATTGCTTCGCTACTGCAGCTGTGCCGACGCCTATTGCTCCAGCACGAGCTTGCCGTCGCTGTACTCAAAGCGCCGCAGCCGCGAGAGGAACGACAGGCCGAGCAGATTGTCGCTCAAAGCCTGGTCCGGCAGCACCAAAGCGGCAACGTCGTGGAGTACGAGATCGCCGACCTCGACCACGTCGAGACGGGCGGGCGCGCCGCGCACCGTGCCGTTTGCCGTCCTGACTTCGGCCACGAACGCGTTTTGCGCCGGATGAATGCCGAGACGGGCGGCGTCGCGCGCCGTCAGCGCGATGACGGAAGCGCCGGTGTCGACCATGAAGTCGATGTGGCGGCCATTGACCCGGGCATCGACCTCAAAATGGCCGCGACCGTCGCGTGGCACGACAACCGAGCGCGAATTCGATCCCGCGGCAGCCGGCGTCGGCGTCGGATGAGCCTGCAGCACCAGCGGCGCCGGAGCAGCGGCGTCGAAATGCGAGACATAGCGCGGAGCCACAATTGCGGCGGCAAGCGCCAGACCGGCGAAGACGAAGATGGAGCGCATGAGATCGGCCAATTGGTCGACGCCATCTCATCACGCGCGAGCGAATGGCTTGCTAATGGAGCCACCGCTTGAGCGACTTTGGCTCGCGATGCTCAGTCATCGCTTAACGAATTCACTCGGATTTGAACGATTCCGGGGCGCAGCAGCCTCACGGATGACAGCGCAGCAATCCGCTCCAGTCGCAGTAGCCGTAGCCGATGCGGCAGCAGCCGAAGGACGCCGGCGAGCAGAGGTAGAATTGGTAATCGAAGCCGCAGTGGTCGGAGCAATAAGGACGGCCGCTGATCGTATCGATGGCGCAATGATTGCGAAATCGCCGGGGCAACAATTGCGGCCATTGCCAATCCGCCTGGATGACGGCAGTGCGCTGCGGCGGAACGACCGGCGGGGCGGCGATCCCGGAGGTCGTTGTCACCACGCAAGCGAACAAGGCAATCGCTAGAGCCAGTCCGACAACTTTCATGTCAGGCTATCCGATGAAACGATTGACGGGGCATCAGACGCAGCTTTCGGTTCAGTGTCGATCGGCAGTGACGGCGCGGGGCGCTTGAGCGGCAGGCGAACGACGAAGCGCGCGCCATGGCCTTCCTCGCTCGCCACCTCAATGCGGCCTTCGTGCAGGTCGACCGCCATCTTGACGAGATAGAGGCCGACGCCGGTCCCGACGATGCCCGACACGTTGCCGCCGCGGTAATAGCGCTGGAACAGCCGATCAAGGTCGCTTGCCCGGATACCGATACCGCGATCGGTAATGGCGACCACCGCCTCATCGGCATCGATCGCCGCCTCGACCGCGATGGTGCCGCCGTTCGGCGAGTATTTGACCGCGTTCGCCAAGAGATTGCTGAACACCTGGAGCAACAGCTTGGCGTCACCGACGATCGGCATCGGCGCGCCACCAAATCGCTCGGCGATATCCGTGCCCGGCACCATCTCGCGGTGCAGCTGGCAGACTTCACGCAGCAACTCCGTCAGGTCCATCCCGGCGGGATCAAAATATAGCCCGACGCCGCCGTCGATCAGGCGGCCGGAACTGAGCAGATTGTCGATCAGGTGGGTCAGCCGCAGCACCGCGGCGCGAATCTTACCGGCGCGCTCGCCGGTCTCGGCGGTCACCGTCCCCTCACGCATCTTTTCCAGACGCCGCGCGTGGCCGTCGATGATGGTCAATGGCGTGCGGAATTCGTGCGACGCCATCGACACGAAATTGCGCTGCGCCAGCGCCAGCCGTTGCTCCTGCGCCAATTGCTCCTCGAGCATGGCGGCCTGGCGGGCCAGCATGCGCTGGCTGCGCATCAGCTCGATGGCGTTGTTGCGAAACACCACGGTGGCTTGCGCCATCTCGCCAATCTCGTCGCGCCGTTCCGTCTCCGGAATGTCGATGTCGGTATTGTTCGCCGCCAGGCGCCGCATCCGGTCGGCAAGGTGAAGGAGCGGCGACGAAATCGAGCGGCTGACATGAATGAGCGCGGCGACCACCATGATGCCGGCGATGACCATGCCGAGCAGGATGAGCCAGAACGCCTGCCGATAGGCGACGCCGAGGCGATCGCTCGCGGCCTGGGCGTTGGCGACCGCCCGGTCGGTCAATTGGCCGAGCGTGTCGCTTGCCGCGTCATAGGCCGCGCGCGAAGCGCCGGCGTAGATCGCGAGCGCCTCGGTCTTGCGGTTGGCATGCGACAGCGCAACGATCTGGTTGACGTCGGTGCGATAGTCGTTCCAGTGCTGCTTGAAGCGGCCGTATAAGTCGTTCTCGGCGGCGTCGCGTCGTATCCGCTCGAAGCTGCGCTCGGCCTCGGCGATGGAGCGGTCGAGCGCCGCCATTTGCTGTTCGGTCGCCGCGACGTCGGCGGCATCCGACGACAGCAGACTACTGCCTTCGAAGGCCCGGAAATCCGAGGTGAAATTGTTGAGATCGCCGAGCGCGCGGGTGTTCGGCAGCCACACCTCGGCGACGTCGGCGGACAGCCGGTTGAAGTTGCTCAGGCGCCAGATGCTGAACATGCCCAGCACGACGACCAGGAGGAAGAACAGCAGGAACACCGCCGTCAGGTGAAATCGGATCGAATGCGGCTGCCGCATGAGCACCGACCGTCGGTGGTTTTGGAGCCTTAATGCCGGTCGCGGCCGGTCCAAGGCAATACATTTTATAGATTGATCTATATATGAACGAAGCCGTGCCGGGAACCCGAAAGCGTAGGCGGCGCGCGAACTTGCGGATTTTTTGATGACCGAAGGTCAACGGAAAATATTGTGCATCGAGGATGACCGTGAAACCGCGGCACTGATTGCCGAAGAACTGGTCGACCGCGGCTATGCGGTGACCGTGGCGCATGACGGCCGTGAAGGGCTTGCCGCCATTCTCAAGACCATGCCCGATCTGGTGCTGTCGGACATCAGCATGCCATTGATGTCCGGGTTCGAGCTGTTGGAACGCCTGATCGATCTGGCGCCGCGGTTCGCCAAAATGCCGTTCGTCTTTCTCACCGCCCTGACCGACCGCGACAACGAGCTGAAGGGGCGGCAATTGGGCGCCGACGACTACGTCACCAAGCCGATCGACTTCGACGTTCTCGACACCATCATCACCGCGCGGCTCGCCGGCGTAGCGCGCACCGGGCTGTGGCCGAAGCTCGCCGAGCTCAACGATCGCGAGGTGGAAGTGCTGACCTGGGTCGCCCGCGGCAAGACCTCGGTCGAGATCGCGCAAATTATCGGTCTGACCAAGCGGACAGTCGATTTCCATATCGATAATGCCCGCGCCAAGCTCGGCGCCGCCACGCGTACCGAGGCCGTCATCAAGGCTACCACGGGAAAGTTGATCGAGCCGTAGCGGCTTAAACCGGCACGTCAGGCGCAAAATGTATCCGACGAAGCGCCTCGCCGGCCGGGTGTGGTCCCGGCCTCGCCCTGATCCAGCCGATAGCCCACGCCGGATTCGCTGACGATCAAGCGCGGCTGGGTCGCGTCGATCTCGATCTTTTGCCGGAGCTTGCGCACCAGAATGCGCAGATACTGAATGTTGCCGGCATGGCCGCCCCAGATTTCGCGGATCAATTGCTGATGCGTCACCACGAGCCCGGCATGCGTAGCGAGCCCATGCAACAGCGCATATTCCTTGCGCGTTAGTTGAACGCGTTTACCGTCAAGGATAACGACGCGGGACACCAGATCGATCGAAAGCGGACCGGCCCGCACCACCGGGTCGCGGTTGGTGCTGCGCAGATGCCGGCGCAGCGCGGCGTCGCTGCGTGCCAACAGTTCGGAGATTCCGAACGGCTTGACGACATAGTCGTCGGCGCCCAGGCGCAGCAAACGGACTTTCTCGTGCTCGTCGGTATGGATGGAAAGGACGATAACCGGAATGTTGGACCAGGACCGAATGCGCTCGAGCACCTCGGAGCCTTCGAGATCCGGCAGGTCAAGATCCAATATGATGAGATCGGGAGATTTGAAGCTTGCGAATTTCAGCCCTGATGCGCCGCTGCCAGCTTCGGCGATCATGAATCCATGAAGCTCGAACGCAGCACGCAGACGGCTCCGACATTCCGCTTCTTCAACAATGAAAAGCACGCTGACCATCGAAGACCGTGGCATGCCCCCGACCCCGCGTGCAGGTTCGCCTCAACACTTGTAGGAAGTCCAGGCATTCGATCCCTCGAAGATATAAAAAACTCATAAGCGAGCGAAAGCCTCAAAAGTGAATGATGAGGTCGGCAGCGCCAACGACCGCGTAGCTCCTGTTGGGAGCAATTCCGGCATTGGAGTTGCCGTTGAATGCCGGCGCGTCCAGCGACTTGTAGTAGGCGATTTCCGGACGAGCCTCGATCTGCGGCGAGAGCCAGTGCTGCCAGCTGCCTGCAACGTCGGCATAGCGGGATTTGACGCCGGTCCGTTGCCCTTCCATGTCGTCGTAATATTCGAGACGCAGGGAAAAGTTGTTCAACTTGTTCGGCGAGTAGTTGGCATAGGTCAGGAACGTCTGGGTCGAGGCAGTGCAGGTCAGCACCGCGGCGTTGTTGCACTGCGCGACGTTGGGCGCGTTGAACGGAATAAACTGCGGGCTGAACGGGGTGCCGCCGCCGGCAACGATCGCCGCGGCAACGGGATTGTTGGCGTTGGGCACATTGTTTTCATGAAGATTGTAGGTTTCGAACGCCAAGTGCCAGTAGTCGTTGAGTTTGTGATAATAGGTGGCACCAAACCATTGCAAGTTGTTGTAGCCCCATCGTCCGTCGTTGATGGCGTCGGCGACCAAGTTGAGGTCGTCCCGGCCGTCATCGCTAGTCCAGCGAACGCCCAACGTAACCGACGGTATGGCTCCCGGATCCTTGGGGAAGGTCGCGCCGGGATAAAGTGGATTGCCGGGCATTTGGTTGGTCAAATTCTTACCGATGTTCCAAGGCATCGTATCACTACCGACGCTCAGACCGGTCTGAATGATCCAGTTCTTGGTCAACGCCGTCGTTATCTCGATGCCGGTATTGGTGTAGTTGTCCCAGGAGTATGTCAGCGAGTGAACGTAGGTATAGTTGTTCGGCGCCAGCTGCGCCTCGATGTCGGGGATCGAGATGAAGCGGCCGAGGCGCACATCCATGCCCTGGAACACCGGGAAATAGATGTCGGTATAGACCATCGGAAAGTCGATGCCATAGACCAGATTGTGGTTGAGAAGCTGTTCGCTGAACAGGCCGTAAGCGGTCGTATAGCGATAGTTCTCGCCATACAGGGTCGCGATGCGGAAGCCCCAGTCGATGTGATCGTTCTGCACGGTGTCGGCGAGGCGCTCGATATAGACGACGGCCTGGTCGAGCTGGACGGTGTTTGGCGTGTAGTCATAAGCGGCGGGGGCGTTACCGCCCGGTTTCACCGAGTTGGTGCTGATGTTGCCGCCGGCGTTGATCCAGCCATAGACCTGGACGTGAGCGTCGCTCATCGCTTTCCCTAAGCCGGTGTTGGCGATCGCCACCATCAGCGGGCTGTCGACGGAATTCGGCCGGGTCACGGCAATATTTTGCGTTCCGCCGTACGGCCATTCGGTGAACGGCATTGGCGGACTGGACTGTGGCGTCGGCGGCCAAGCGGCGTCCGAGCGGCGGCCTGGCGGTGCGGAAGGATCGGCCGGAGCCGTGCCCTTACCCCACTCGAGCTGATAGTAGCGGAGGAACCGCAGCGCGACGTTGTCACCGAGATAGTCGTCGAGGCATTTGTAATTGACGTACGGATCGCAGGGGCCGTACGCGCTCGACTTGAGCGCCATGATCGCCTTGCTCGGCGTGCAGTTGTAATCGACGTACGGATCGCAGGCGGGCGCCTCGACCCATCCGGTCGGCAATCCGTTCGTCCAGGCACCGAACGCGTCCGCCGCGATCGCGCGGTTTGACGCGGCGACTGCCAGCAACAGCAGTGCGCCGAGCAGAAACACTCTTCGCATGACCCCGTCCCCTTTATTCTTACCGCGTCTGAGATGACGTAACGTCGCGTTGCGCGTATCTGTACGACTTCTCAGCCACCGATCCCCAGCACCTGCGATTTTTCGCAGTGGAACATCACGGAAGTCGATATTGTCCGAGGCGATTTTTAATAGCCAAAAAATAGCTTCGAACCTGACGCAGCGCGGTTTTGCACCGATATCGCTCAATTGAGCTTGCTGAAGCTCAATAAGGCAGCGATCGCAAACCCGCAGTCATGTCGGCAAATTCGCGACACCCATCGTGTCGAGAATTGGCAGAACTGCAAGCCATTGCGGTGGAAGGCGCGTGTCGTCGACAATGCAAATGCGCCGACTGTGATACTTCGGTCACAGTAGCCAAAATTAGCCGACGTCTCGTTCCAAAGACTTCGACAGGCGGGCAGAGCTAAGTGAAGCGCATGAGTCAATGCGCCCATGGCGGCGGCTGACCTTGCAGCCGCCCGGCGAGAGCCGAGCGATTATTGGTGTCTGCCTGCGCGCGTTTGTCGGCGAGTTGCGTCAGGCATTTTTCGTATTCGGGATTTCCGGGCTGCAAACCATAGGATTGGCATTTGGCGGCGTCCTTCGTGACGGCATCCGCCTGGGCCTGCGCTTCCGTCTCAGGGGAATGGGTGGCGCAGCCAGCAAGAAAAAGTGTCGTAAAAACAAACAGCCAACGATACACGGCTTGCCTCGCGTTCAAACGCAGGCAACTTTAATCATCCGTCAGCGCCGGATTGCAAGAGTTGTAGTCAATCTGTTTGCGGCGACCTCAAAGAGGCCGCACCATCCAAACATTCAGATAGTTCCACCAGAGGGCGGCGGCGCAGAACAGCGCGAACGGCACTCCGACCAAGCCCAGGTACAGCCAAGTCCGATGTGCCTGAGCGTCCTTGGGCAAGATGAAAAGCTGGACCGCGATCCACGAGGAAACCGCAAGACCCAAAGCTACGCGGATGAGGTCGGCCGGTGTTTCGTAGACCGTCCAGATTGTTTCGCTCTGCGGCTTGCTGACCAGGATAATCACCACGAGCAGCGCCAGGATAAAGATCGTGCGCGACAGCAAACCGGCGATGCGCAAACCAAGCGGCACTCTGGCAGTCGATGACTTGGCGCCCCTAGGATTCGCCTCAGCAGGACCGGTGTGCTGTGCCCAATCGGTTGGCATTTCGGTCTATTGACTCCTCCAACTTCCGGCGGGCCAATAAATGCAATATAGGCTCATTCGCCCACAAGATACAGGACCTGTATTTGTGCACCGCATATAAAATATAAAAATAGTAATATGAGAGATCGTGCCGGTAGCGCTCTTGAGCCAACTTTTTCGAGAACTTATTTTAGAACCAAGGATTTGCACGTCGGCCAGCCTAAAAAATGAGCTGGCTTTATCGGCAGGCAATGCGTCCTTGCGGGCTTGGCTGGCAGGCCGCCGCGACACAAGTTCTGCGTCGCAGCATCTCTTTTAGACTTCGAAGCGTGGCGGGCTCAGCGCTTAGGCTTGATTGTCGTTCCGTTGATGCCGGCAAGGGTCTTGGCCGGGCCCCCGATCTGAGATGGACCAGAGCCTCGATTGGGCAGGCCAGTTCCGTTGATCGTTCCTTGGCGCACCGAAGGCGCTGGCGGTCCCGGCATGGGAGGGGGGTGAAGGAGCTTGTTTGCATCAGGAGCAGCAGTTGCCTTGCCGATACCGGCGCTCGCCCCGATTGCGACGCCGGTTGGCCTAGCGGCATAGCGAGCAGCCAACGGAACGGCATGGTTCTCGCGAGGTCCCGGTTGGCGCGGAGCAACCGCCACGCCGATCGCGTTACGCACCAGTCCCGACGACGGGTGCGTCCAACGAGGCGGCCGGCCATTGCTGTGAGTAAACGACTTGAATCTCAACGTCGATGCCTTGCCGCCTTCTTGTCGAGAGGTCGAGCGGTGCGGTTCGGCGCTGACGCGTGTATCGACAGGATCCGATTCGCGACCCGTCGATTCCTGACCGGTGGAGGAGTTGGTTGGACTGGTTTGGCGCGCCCCAGCGCCGCCCTCGCCTGTCGCATGGTCGCCGGCTCCGCCTTTGGGCTCCACTGCGGACTGTCCCTTACTGTCTGGCGTGGGTTGACGGTCTGATTTGGCGGGCGCCTCCTCGGCGCTGGCCATCCGTTGAGGGGACGCGTCGAATAGGACGGTGGCAAGCAGACAAAGACCGACGGTCAGCCACTCGGTTCTCGCCATCGATCGCTCATCCTCCCGCGTGCGACGGGCCGGGCTCCGTTGCCGGCCGCGCGGGCGCCTCTCGGCCGAGGAAGAGGCTTTGTAGCGCCGGCACGATCACCAGCAACATGATCGGTCCGATCAGCATGCCACCCACGATCACCGTGGCAAGCGGCCGTTGCACCTGGCTGCCGATGCCGGTGGATATGGCGGCTGGCAACAAGCCGATGCAAGCCGACAGCGTCATCATCAGGATCGGCCGCATCTGCTCCTGCACGGCATGGAACATCGCTTCGATCGGGTCGGTGGTACCGCCGGCAACGACGCGATAGTAGCCGTTGAGGATCAGGATGCCGCTCATCACCGATACGCCGAATAACGAGATGAATCCGATCGCGGCCGAGATGCTCAAGTCTAATCCGGAAACGTAGAGCCCGACGAGACCGCCGGAAATCGCGAACGGAAGTCCGAGCAAGGCAAGCACGCTGTCGCGCCACGAGTTGAACAGACCGTAGAGCAGGATCATGATCAGCAGAAAGGTGACCGGCATGATGACGGCAAGCCGCTTCTTGGCCTGCTGCAACCACTCGAACTCGCCGGCAAAGTCGATGCGATAACCGGTCGGCAGTTTCACGTTGCGGGTGATGCGCTCCTGCGCCTCCGCAACTGCCCCGGCGAGGTCGCGGCCGCGCACGCTGAATTTGATCGGCACGTAGCGCTGGTTTTTTTCGCGAAAGATATAGGACGCGCCGGTGTCGAGCGTGATGGTTGCGACCTCGCTCAGCGGAATATAGGCGTTGCCGCCCGGGGTCTGTACGCCGACCTTGAGACTGCGCACCTCGTCGATGTTGTTGCGATATTCGGGTGCTAGTCGCGCGACAACGGCGAATTGGCGGTCAGCCTCCAGGATCGTGGTTGCGGTGGTTCCGCCCAAGGCAGCTTGCACTACACTGTTGACGTCGTTGACGCTCAGACCGTAGCGCGCGGCTTTGGCGCGATCGATCGCGATGTTCAGATTGGGCTGCCCGAGCACCCAAAATGCGCCGAGATCGGTAATGCCCTGCACTTTCGCCATTTCGCGCAAGGCCGAACGCGCAATCTGCTCCAACGTCGCTAGATCCGGGCCGATGATTTTGACCGAGTTGGCGCCTTTGACCCCTGACAGCCCTTCCTCGACATTGTCCTGGATATATTGCGAGAAGTTGAAGTCGATGCCGACGAATTCTTTGTTGAATTCGGCTTGCAAATCTTCGATCAATTTCTCTTTGGTGTAGCCCCGCGGCCACTCGTCAAAAGGCTTTAATGGCACGAAGAATTCGGCATTGAAGAACCCCGCCGCATCGCTGCCATTGTCCGGGCGGCCTTGCTGCGATGTCACCGTGATGACCTCGGGATGGCTGAGAAGGATTTCCCGCAGTCTGTTGACGATCGGCATGCCGGCTTCAAGCGATATGGTCGGCGGCATGGTCGCCCGAATCCACAGATTGCCTTCCTCCAGCGTCGGCAGAAATTCACTGCCCAGCCTCGATCCGAGGAACAGGCTGAAGACGAGGAAAACCACGCCGATGATGATGGTCGTCTTCCGGTTGGCGAGCGACCAGCGCAATACCGGCGTATAAACCGAACGGATCCCACGCACCACGACGGTCTCGATCTCGCGCACATGCTCAGGGAGCAGCAGCGATGCGAGACACGGCGTTACCGTGAATGTCGCCAACAGCGCTCCGACCAGCGCGTAGGCGTAAGTGCGCGCCATCGGACTGAAGATCTGGCCTTCGACGCCTTGCATGGTAAACAGCGGAATGAACGCCGCGACGATGATGGCAGTGGAGAAAAATATCGCGCGGTCGACCTGCAACGCACTGATCAGAATGAGCCGCAGTCGATCGGTCCATGTCGGATTGCTGCCGGATGACCCGGCGTCTGTCGGATCGGCGCCCCAGCGCCCTTCCGCCAGCTGACCAATGAGCACCTGTTGCTGCTCCGGGCGCAGCTGGAAATTCCGATAGACATTTTCGACGAGAATAACGGCCGCATCGACGATGATGCCAAAGTCGACCGCGCCGACGGACAATAGATTGGCGTCCTCGCCGCGCAGCACCAGAATGATAATGCTGAAGAACAATGCGAACGGAATATTGGCGCCGACGATAACAGCGCTGCGCAGGTCACCGAGGAAAATCCATTGAATGAAAAAGATCAGCACGCAACCGAAAATGAGATTGTGCATGACGGTGCTGGTAGTAACGGCAACAAGCGTGGTGCGGTCATAGTACGGAACCAATTTCACGCCTGGCGGAAGGCTGCCGTCGGTGTTGATCTTCTCGATCTCCGCCCGCACACGCGCCACCACGTCGTTGGTGTGCAGCGTGCGATTCATGATAACGATCGCGGCGACGATATCGTCCTGGTGGTCGCGGCCCGCCTTGCCGAGCCGCGGCACATAACCGACGGAAACGTTGGCGACGTCCTTGACGAACACCGGCACGCCGTTGAACTGGCCGAGCGGAACGTTTTCGATGTCCGCGACCTTATAGCCTTGCGTCAAATCGGCGGCGCCGCCGGTGTCCATTAGCCCGACGCCGCGAATATTCACCGATTGCTGGCCCATATTGATGGTGCGGCCGCCGACATTGACGTTGGCGTTGCCTAGCGCGGAAATGACCTGGGGCAGCGTGACATTGTAGGCGTCGAGCTTGTGTAGATCGACCTCGACGTCATACTCCTTGGTCGTGCCGCCCCAGGTGTTGAGCTGCACGACCCCGGGGACGGTAAGCAGCCGGCGCTGCAGCACCCAGTCCTGGAGGGTGCGCAGATTGGTTAACCCGAAGTGCGGCGGCCCGGTTACCTGATAGCGGTAGATCTCGCCGACCAGGCTGGTGGCCTGGATTTGCGGCGTGACGTTGTTCGGTAGACTGACGTTCTGCTGCAGGTTGATCGCGGTCTGGGTGAGAGCGAAGTAATAATCGATGCCGTAATAAAACGTCACACGAACGAACGAGAGGCCGTAAAACGACGTCGAGCGAATGACATCAACCCCCGGCGTCGTTGCAAGACCGACTTCGAGCGGAATGGTGTAGTAGCGCTCCATCTCCTCGGCCGACAGGCCGGGCGCTTGAGCGGTAATTTCCAGGATGACCGGAGCCGGATTCGGATAGGCCTCGATATTCAGCTTTGAAAATGCGAACAGCCCGGCACCCAAGAAAATCAAGAGGCCGAGCAAGACCAGGGGCCGCTTCGTCAGCCCGAATGTGAGCAGTCCTCTAATCACCCTAGCTAACTCGCTCCGATGTCACGCGCGTTCTCCGCCGAATCGACAAGCCTTCATTCGGCGATGGCGATCGCATTGCTCAGGAATATCGCGCCTTCGGTGGCGACCAGTTCGCCGACTTGCGCGCCTTCCAGAATCTGCCGATAGCCGTGATACTGCTTGCCGATCTTTACCGTCCGCTTGGTGAATCGGCGCCGGTCGGCGGTGACCCACACGGTCATGGTGCCGTCGCCTTCACGCACCACGCCGTCAGCTGGAATTCCCGGCGAACGGACCGGCGGGCCCACCGTGATGACGAAATTCGCGAACATGCCGGAACGCAGCTCGTGCTGCGGGTCGCTGATCTCGGAGCGGACCAGAACGCGGCGGGTATTGGGGTCGACACTCGCCCCGATCGTGGTGATCTTGCCATCGAACTGGCGGCCCGGAAACGCGCCCAACGTCACTTGCACCGGCTGCCCGAGGCGAAACGCGGGACTGTCCGCTTCAGGGACGAGCGCCAGCATCCACATGGTATTGGTGTCGGCGACGATATATGGCGCCGGCGCATTGCCCGGTTGCACGAATAGCCCGGGCGCCGCGCTGCGCGCGGTGATCCGCCCGGAGATCGGACTGGGCACGATAAGCGTCGGATCGGCGGTGCGCCCGCCGATGATGCGATCGATGTCGGCGTCGGACTTGCCGAACAAACGAACCGAATCACGCGCCGCCCTTAAGTTGCCCTCGGCGGTCTGCTGATCGGACGTCGCCTGGTCGACGTCGCGCTGCGCTACCGCAAGCGTCTTATAGAGCTCGCGAAGCCGCGTCAGACTGCGGGTGGTCAATTCCAGAACGCCAGCGGCCGCGATCAACGTCGACTCGGCCTGCAACAGATCGGGGCTGTCGATGGTGAACAGCGTTTGGCCCCTCTTCACATCGTCCCCGATCGAGGCAAACAGCCCGATGATGCGCCCCTGATAGGGCGTGAAGACCTGCACCGACATATCCTCGTTGAAGTCGATGCTGCCGATCGCGTCCTTCTCGACCGGAAAATCACGCTCCTCGAGCGGCTCAACCTTGACGGACGCGAGCTGCCAGTCCGACAGATCGATGCTGTCCCTTTCTTGCCGCGGGGTGTTCTGCCGGCCGCTCGATTCGGCGGTGGCGTGCGCCGTCGCGCTGAGTTCGGGCTTCGTATTTTGGATAAAATGCCACGCGCCATAGGCCGCGGCCGCGATGACGATAAGTGCGATGATTGCAACTCGGCCACGGGTCATGCGGGGAAACATCTGTGAAACCGCGTCCAAACTCGTCGGGATTGCAGCGAAATGGCCACCACGCGGCTTTGCCGTCTACTGTCATTAATCACAGACTTCGACTGATTCCCGGATCGGCGTTTAGATTAGTCCGCCGGTGCACAACGACTCATCGCAGTTTATCATCCCGATACTATTTCGCTATTTCTCGTCAATAACGCTCGATCGCCGCTCCACTGTCGCGGATCGCATGTGAAATCTCGATGACCACTGTGAAAGATACCAGTGCAAATCCGGGCTAAATCGTCAACACTGTGGCCGGGTGGGCACAGCCAGCAAGCACCGGTTCGTCGATAATAAAAGGCGGCAGTCACGTGCAGACCGCTGCCACGCGTCGCTTCAATGTTTCCAATGATTTTAAGTCCAAGATGTGCGGTCCGTGGGTCAGGGGGTTGAAGGCAGGCGCGGCCGCTGTCGCGGCGGCGTTGCTTTTGGCGAGTTGCGCGGTCGGCCCGGACTTTCTCAAGCCCGCGCCGCCCGAGGACGCCCGCTACACCAAGGAGCCGCTGACGTCGCGCACTTCGTCGAGCGACGCGCCAACCGGACGATCGCAACGTTTCGTCCAGGGCCGCGACATGCCGCAAGAGTGGTGGGCGCTGTTTCGCTCGCCGGCGCTCAACGCCATGATCGAACGCTCGCTGAGCAACAATCCGTCGCTGCAATCGGCGATGGCGACGCTGCGTTCAGCCCGACAGATGGCGTACGCGCAGGAAGGCAAGTACTTCCCGCTGGTCGGCGCCAATTTCAACCCGACCTACACGCGGACCCCCGGCTCGATCACCCCGGTTCTCAACAGCAACGCCAATCCTTTCGCCCTGTATACGGCGCAGCTTGAGGTCTCCTACACCTTCGACGTCTGGGGCCTTAATCGCCGGACGGTCGAATCCCTCAAGGCGCTGGCCGATGATCAGCAATTCCAAGTCGAAGCGGCCTATCTGGCGCTGACGTCGAATGTCGTCGTCGCCGCGATCAACGAAGCGGCTCTGCGCGGCCAGATCGACGCCGCCAACGAGCTCATTGCAATCAATACCAAGATGCTCGTCACCCTGCAGACTCAACTTCGTGCGGGCTACGCCAACCGCAACGACGTCGCGCTGCAGGAAGCCGCTCTCGCCCAGGTCAAAGCGACGTTGCCGCCGCTGCGCAAGGCTTTGCAGATTCAGCGCGATGCGCTCTCCGCGTTGCTCGGCGCCTATCCGAGCCAGGAGCCGCGCCAGACTTTCAAGCTCGCCGATCTGCATTTGCCGGAACAGCTTCCGGTCAGCCTGCCGTCGCAGCTGATCGAGCAGCGGCCGGATGTGCGGGCGTCGGAAGAAATGTTGCACGCGGCCAGCGCGCAGATCGGCGTCTCCATCGCCAACATGCTGCCGAATTTCACCATCGCCGCCAATGGCGGCTACACCAACACGACGCTGGCCGGGCTGTTCGCACCGGAGAATTTGTTCTGGACTGTCGCCGGCAACGCCACGCAAACGATATTCGACGGCGGCATTCTGGTGCACCAGCTGCAAGCCTCGAAAGACACCTACAACGCCGCCGCCTGGAGCTATCGCGGCACCGTCATCGGCGCCGTGCAGAACGTGGCCGATGCGCTCCGCGCCGTGCAGAACGATGCCGACGCACTTCGAGCGGCGCGCGATTTCGAGCGCGCCGCCAAGATCAGCCTGGACCTTGCAGAGAAGCAGCTGCAATCCGGCAATGCCAATATCCTGATCCTGCTGACGGCTCAGCAGACCTATCTGCAGGCGGTCAATCAAGTGGTGCAGGCGCGTGCGGCGCGGCTCGCCGACACGGCGGCTCTGTTCACCGCGCTCGGCGGCGGATGGTGGAATCGCGCGGTGCCGCCGCCGGAGAAGACACTTAACGTCGGCACCGGCGAGGCTAGACCCGTCGTCGAGCGCCGCGAGGGCCTGTTCGAAATATTCTTCCCGCCGCAGCCGGATTAGGGCAGCATCCGCGCCGAAGCTTTTGACATGCCAAGCAAGCAGATTCGCCGGTCGCACTTACACGATGCGGCGATGCGAAATCGTCGCGTAGCTCGCTCCGGCCGGCGCCAATCCACTTTTGCCCAGCAGCCGACGGCAGCGGTCGACATCGTATTTGGAACGGCGAAGCGTCAGCGGGGATACCGCTCGCCTCGAGCGATCGGCAAAGTGCCGATCGACAATGCGCGCAAGCCTTTGCCAGAAGCTACGGCGCGTTGGTTCGCCAGCGGCGGCGCCCGGCGGTTCATCGATAAGGATGACGCTCATCGCGGTCTCTCCTGTGTCAGTTTTGTTGCCCCGAATCTGCGCCGCTTGGCGTATGAATTCGAGACTTGGCGGAGAGCGTCGGCATAAAGCCGGCATAGGAGCGTAAACGACACAGATCGTGCACCGCTCGCCCGGTTGACCAGCGTCCCGAAAAAAGCCGGGAGGCACTGGCCAAGACTCGCAACAAACTCCCGAAGTCCAGAAGAAGACCAGACACAATTATTCGGCGTCGTGATGGGTAGCGCCGAGCCAATTCTCCGTGCCTTGTCTACCTGCGCGCCCGGCGACATTTTCGTCCAGCTTATTCAGCGCCTTAACTGCAAGTCATAGTGCCGTTGCGCGGGCAATCTTTATAAGATTCCTATACGCCGTCGCCCCTCGCCCTCTCGAATTCCTATGCGAGGCGTGACAGCTAATCGCCCGTGAAACCGCGCAAATCCGGACGCGTTTTGACGTAGGTCAAGGGCGAGCCGTGCCGGCGGGCCTCTGCTGGCAACTATAGAATCCCACCGGGAGCACTTTCCATGATGGACGTCGTCATGCTGGCGGTCGGAGGCGTCTTTTTCGCGCTGTCGATCGCCTACGTCTACGCCTGCGACCTGCTCTAAGGACAGTTGCGATGATCTTCGACTTTGCATTGGCCGGCGCAGTCACGGCGGGGCTTCTGGTCTATCTGACCTACGCGCTACTCAAGCCCGAGCAGTTCTGAGGGGCTGCGACCATGACCGTCCTCGGCTGGGTCCAGATACTGATTTATTGCGCCATCATTGTCGCCGCGACGCCGGTGCTCGGCGCCTACATGACTCGCGTGTTCTCCGGCGAGCGCACATTTCTGTCGCCGCTGCTGCGACCGGTCGAAAGCGCGATCTACAAGATGGCAGGCGTCAACGAACGCGGCGAGCAGCACGCCGTCACCTACACCATCGGCATGCTGCTGTTCCATGCCGGCGGTCTCCTCATTCTTTACGTGCTGATGCGCGCGCAGGCGGTGCTGCCGTGGAACCCGGAGGCGCAGCCGGCCGTCGCGCCGGATCTGTCGTTCAACACCGCCGTGAGCTTCATCACCAACACCAACTGGCAGAATTACGGCGGCGAAAGCACGCTGTCGTATCTCGTGCAGATGCTGGGGCTGACGCATCAGAACTTTTTGTCGGCGGCTACCGGCATTGTGCTCGCCGTCGCGCTGATCCGCGGCTTTGCGCGGCATTCGGTGCGCACCGTCGGTAATTTCTGGGTCGATGTCACGCGTTGCACGCTCTACGTGCTGCTGCCGATCTGCGTGCCTTACGCGCTGTTCCTGATTTCGCAGGGCATTCCGCAGACGCTCGGCCACTATGTCGAGGCGACGACGCTGGAAGGCGCCAAGCAGACCATCGCGGTCGGCCCGGTCGCTTCGCAGATCGCCATCAAGATGCTCGGCACCAATGGCGGTGGATTTTTCAATGCCAACGCCGCGCATCCGTTCGAGAACCCGACCGCGTTTTCGAACTTCGTCCAGATGCTGTCGATCTTCGTCCTCGGCGCCGCGCTGACCAACGTGTTTGGCCGCATGGTCGGCGACCAGCGCCAGGGCTGGGCGGTACTCGCCGTCATGGGGGTGTTGTTCGTCGCCGGCGTGGCCGCCTGCTATGCCGCGGAGGCGCACGGCAACGACGCGCTCAATGCGCTCGGCCTCACCGGCGGCAACATGGAGGGCAAGGAAACCCGCTTCGGCATTGCCGCGTCCGCGCTGTTCGCGGTCATCACCACCGCCGCCTCGTGCGGTGCGGTCAACGCCATGCACGATTCCTTCACCGCGTTCGGCGGCATGATCCCGCTTATCAACATCGAGCTTGGCGAGATCATTGTCGGCGGCGTCGGTTCCGGCATGTACGGCATGCTGCTGTTCGTCATCCTCTCGATCTTCGTGGCCGGCCTGATGGTCGGACGCACGCCGGAATATGTCGGCAAGAAGATCGAAGCTAAGGAAGTCAAGATGGCGATGCTCGCCATCCTGGTCTTGCCGCTGATGTTTCTGGGCTGGACCGCCGTCGCGGTGCTGGTACCGTCGGCGGTGACGGCCACCAACAATCCCGGACCGCACGGCTTTACCGAAATCCTCTATGCCTTCACGTCGCAGACCGGCAACAACGGCTCCGCCTTTGCGGGACTGAGCGCCAACACGCTGTTCTACAATCTCACCGGCGCCGTCGCGATGTTTGTCGGCCGGTTCTGGATGATCATCCCGACCATGGCGATTGCGAGTTCGCTGGCGGCGAAGAAGTCGATCCCGCCGTCGGCCGGAACGTTCCCGACCACCGGCGGGCTTTTCGTCGGTCTGGTGGTCGGGGTCATCCTGATTATCGGCGGCCTCACATTCTTTCCGGCGTTGGCGCTCGGCCCCATCGTCGAGCAGCTTTCGATCAATGCCGGCATCTTGTTTTCGTCGGCGAATTAACGCGGAACCACGGCAATGGAATCGTCGACCTTACGCAACGCCAGACCGGTATCGGCGCTGCTCGATCCGAAGATCATCGTACCCGCGATCGGCTCCGCGTTCGTCAAGCTCAATCCGCGCACGCTGATGAAGAATCCGGTGATGTTCGTGCTTGAAGTGGTCGCCGCGCTGACCACGGTAATTCTGGTTCGCGATCTCGCAACCGGAGGCGCGAATATCGGCTTCGAATTTCAGATCATTCTGTGGCTGTGGTTCACGCTGTTGTTCGCCAATTTCGCGACCGCTGTCGCCGAGGGCCGCGGTAAAGCGCAGGCCGAAACGCTGCGGCGGCAGCGCAAGGAAACTCAAGCCAAGCTCATCACCGGCGCAGGCGATCACCAGAACTACCGGCTGGTGCCGAGCACGAGCCTGAAAGTCGGCGACCTGGTTCTGGTCGAGGCCGGCGACCTGATCCCTTCCGACGGTGAAGTGATCCAGGGCATGGCGTCGGTCAACGAAGCCGCCATCACCGGGGAATCGGCACCGGTCATTCGCGAGTCGGGCGGCGACCGCTCGGCTGTGACCGGCGGCACCCAGGTGCTATCCGATTGGATTCGGGTGCGCATCACCGCGGCGCCGGGCTCGACTTTTCTCGATCGGATGATCCGGCTGGTCGAAGGGGCCGAACGGCAGAAAACCCCGAACGAGATCGCGCTCGACATTCTTCTGGTCGGCCTGACCATCATCTTCGTGTTCGCGACCGCGACAATTCCGAGTTACGTCGCCTATGCCGGCAGCACCATCTCGGTCGTCGTCCTGGTGGCGCTGTTTGTGACCCTGATCCCGACCACGATCGGCGGGCTGTTGTCGGCGATCGGCATCGCCGGGATGGATCGCCTGGTGCGGTTCAACGTGCTGGCGACGTCCGGCCGCGCGGTCGAGGCTGCCGGCGACGTCGACACGCTGTTGCTCGACAAGACCGGCACCATCACGCTGGGCAACCGCCAGGCGACCGAATTCAGGCCGGTGCAAGGCGTCAGCGAGCAGCAATTGGCGGACGCGGCGCAGCTGGCGTCGCTGGCCGACGAAACGCCTGAGGGCCGCTCCATCGTCGTCCTGGCGAAAGAGAAGTACGGCATTCGCGGCCGCGAGCTCGCGGACGCCCACGCCAGCTTCATTCCGTTCACCGCGCAGACCAGGATGAGCGGCGTCGAAGTCGGCTTGTCCTGGGTGCGCAAGGGCGCGGTCGACGCCATCCTGAACTACCTCAACAGCTCACCGACCGCCGTCGGCGCCGGCGGCGCCGTGCAGGCGCTGCGGCCAAACTTGAGCGCCGAGACCGTGCGTGAGGTGCAGGCGATCGCCGACACGATCGCGAAATCCGGCGGCACGCCGCTTGCCGTCGCCAAAGACAACCGGTTGCTCGGCCTCATTCATCTTAAAGACATCGTCAAGGGCGGCATCCGCGAGCGATTTGCCGAGCTGCGCCGCATGGGCATCCGCACCGTCATGATCACCGGCGACAATCCGATGACGGCCGCGGCGATCGCGGCGGAAGCCGGCGTCGACGATTTCCTGGCGCAGGCGACGCCCGAGGACAAGCTGAAGCTGATCCGCGACGAGCAGGCCAAGGGCAAGCTCGTCGCCATGTGCGGCGACGGCACCAACGATGCGCCGGCGCTGGCGCAAGCCGACGTTGGCGTTGCTATGAATACCGGCACGCAGGCTGCCCGCGAAGCCGGCAACATGGTCGATCTCGACTCCAATCCGACCAAGCTGATCGAGATTGTCGAGATCGGCAAGCAACTGTTGATGACCCGGGGCGCTCTGACGACATTCTCGATCGCCAACGACGTCGCCAAATATTTCGCCATCATCCCGGCGATGTTCGCCACCTTCTACCGGCCGCCGGGGGCCGCGCACGGCCCGCTGGAGAAACTCAACATCATGGCGCTGTCGACGCCTGAGAGCGCCATCCTGTCCGCCATCATTTTCAATGCGCTGATCATCATCGCGCTGATTCCGCTGTCGCTGAAGGGCGTGCGCTATCGTCCGATCGGCGCCGCCGCGCTGCTCCGGCTCAACCTTTTGATCTATGGATTGGGCGGCGTGATCGTTCCGTTTTTCGGCATCAAGGCGATCGACCTTTTGGTGACCGCCTTGCACCTCGCTTAAGGAGAGGACTCACATGTTGCGCGAGATCCGTCCGGCGATCGTGGTCCTGGTCGCGCTGACGCTCATCACCGGCTTGGTTTATCCGCTGGCGATGACCGGCATCGCCAAAGTCGTGTTCAACCGGCAGGCGCAAGGCAGCTTGATCGAGCGCGACGGCAAAGTCGTCGGCTCGGCGTTGATCGGCCAGGAATTCAAGAACGACAAATACTTCCACGGCCGGCCGTCGGCGACCACCACGCCCAATCCCAATGACCCGAGCAACCCTCAGCCCGCTCCCTACAATGCCGCCAACTCTGGCGGCTCGAACCTGGGTCCTTCAAACCAGGCGCTCAAGGACCGCGTGGAGCGCGACATCGGCGTGCTCAAGAAGGAAAACCCGTCGGCTGCCGTTCCCGTCGATTTGGTGACCACGTCCGGCAGCGGGCTCGATCCGGACATATCGCCGGAGGCGGCGTACTTTCAGGTGCCCCGTGTTGCCAAGGCGCGCAACTTGGCCGAAAATAAAGTACGGCAGCTCGTCAGCGATCACGTTGAGGAGCGCTTTCTAGGCGTTTTAGGCGAGCCGCGCGTCAACGTGCTGCTGCTAAATCTTGCGCTCGACCGGCTGTCGGCCGGTTAGGGCAGCAGAGCCGCAATGTCGAGCGATCTGAAACATCGAGCAGCCCGAAACGCCGAGAGATCTGATCAGTGATGGCGGATCAGCGACGCGCATCCGAACATCGGCCCTCCCCGGAGGCGCTGCTCGAGGCGGCGCGCCGTGAAGACGGGCGCGTCGGCAAATTGCGCATCTTCGTCGGCGCAGCGCCCGGGGTCGGCAAGACCTACGAGATGCTGCAGCAAGCGCACGCGCGCCTGAAAGACGGTTACGACGTCGTGGTCGGCGTCGTCGAGACGCACGGCCGCAAGGACACCGAAGCGCTGCAGGAAGGACTCGAGATCATTGCGCGCCGCCACATCGACTATAAAGGGCAAGCGCTCCAGGAAATGGACCTCGATGCGATCATCGCGAGGCATCCGCAGATCGTGCTGGTCGATGAGTTGGCGCACACCAATGTCGACGGCAGCCGCCACCCCAAGCGCTATCTCGACGTCGAAGAGCTGATGAGCCACGGCATCGACGTCTACACCACCGTCAATATCCAGCACATCGAGAGCCTCAACGACGTGGTCGCGCAGATTACCCACGTGCGCGTGCGTGAAACCGTTCCGGACGCCGTGTTCGATCGCGCCGATGCGGTCGAGCTGGTCGACCTGACGCCGGAAGATCTGATCCAGCGACTGAAAGAAGGCAAAGTCTACGTTCCCAAGCAGGCCGAGCGCGCGCTCGAGCATTTCTTCTCGCCGGCCAATCTCACGGCGCTGCGCGAACTCGCCTTGCGCCGGACCGCCGATCGCGTCGACGAGCAATTACTCACCGAAATGCAGGCCCATGCCATCCAAGGGCCATGGGCCGCGGGCGAACGTATTCTGGTCTGCATCAGCGAGGATCCACGCGGCGCGGGCCTGGTGCGCTACGCCAAGCGCGTTGCCGATCGGCTGCACGGACCCTGGGTCGCGCTCTATGTCGAGAGCCGGCGGAGCCTGCAGCTGTCAGACGAAGAACGCGACCGCATCGCCGACACGCTGCGGCTCGCCGAAGCGCTCGGCGGCGAAGCCATCACGCTGCCGGCCGGCGACCGGCAGATTGCCGACGATGTCATTGGCTACGCGCAAGCCAACAACGTAACGCAGATCGTCATAGGCAAGTCAGCGCGCACACGCTGGTTCGAGATGCTGCACGGCTCGGTCGTGCATGACCTGGTGCGCCGCTCCGGCAATATCAGCGTCCACGTCATCGCCGGCGATACCGTCGCCGGCGAGCCGATCTCGAAAAAATCGGTGCGTGCGGCCGAGCACGATGACGCTTTCAATCCCCAGCCCTACCTGGCGGCCCTTGTCGCTGTGGCTTTTGCGCTTGGCTTCGGGCTGTTGATCGAACGGTGGGTCGGCATCGGCAACGTTGATCTGGTCTTTCTGACCGCAATCGTCGCCGTGGCTGTTCGCCTTGGCCTGTTGCCGTCCTTGTTGGCAAGCTTCGCGTCCGCCGTCGCCTATAACTTTTTTTTCCTGCCGCCGATTTACACTTTCACGATTGCCGACCCCGCCAACGTCGTCGCTTTCGGCCTTTTCACGCTCGTCGCCATCATCGTGTCCGGTGTCGCCGCGCGCGGCCGCACCCAAGCCAATGCAGCGACCGAACGGGCGCGCGTCACCGAGTCGCTTTACTCGTTCAGCCGTAAGCTCGCCGGCGCCGGCACGCTTGACGACGTGCTCTGGGCCACGGCCTACCAAACCGCGCTGATGCTCAAAGTGCGGGTCGTGCTGCTGTTGCCCGAAAGCGGCACGATCGCGGTGCGGGCCGGTTACCCGCCGGAAGATATCCTCGACAATGCCGATCTCGCCGCCGCCAAATGGGCGTGGGAAAACGATCGCGCCGCCGGTCGCGGCTCCGACACGCTGCCGGGCGCCAAACGTCTGTTCCTGCCGATGCATACCGGACGCGGCGCCATCGGCGTCATGGGGATCGACAGCGACAAGCCGGGGCCGTTGTTCACGCCCGACCAGCGGCGGCTCCTCGACGCGCTGCTCGATCAAGGCGCGCTCGCGATCGAGCGGGTGCGGCTGGTCGAGGACATGGACCGGGTCGAACGCGTCGCCGAAACCGAGCGGCTGCGCTCGGCGCTCCTCACCTCCATTTCCCATGACCTCAAGACGCCGCTCGCGGCGGTCCTCGGCGCCGCCAGTGCGCTGCGCGACATTGGCCAAAAGCTCAGCGATGCCGAGAAGGCCGATCTGTTGGCGACCATCATCGATGAATCGGAACGGCTTAACCGCTTCATCGCCAACCTCCTCGACATGACCAAGCTCGAATCCGGCGCGGTGTCGCCCAACGTCGGGCTGCACGATATCGGCGAGATCGTCGGCAGCGCGCTGCGCCGCGCCAGCCGCATCCTGTCGCATCATCACGTCGAGCTCGAACTGGCGCCGGATTTGCCGATGCTCGAAGTCGACGCCGTGTTGTTCGAGCAGGCACTGTTCAATCTGCTCGACAACGCCGCGAAATATGCGCCGACTGAAACGACGATCCGCGTCCAGAGCTGGCGCACACGGGATTCGGTTTGCCTGCGCGTGCTCGACGAAGGCAGCGGCATCCCGGCCGGCGACCTCGATCACATCTTCGACAAGTTCTATCGCGCGCAGAAAACCGATCAGGTACGCGCCGGCACCGGCTTAGGCCTCGCCATCTCGCGCGGCTTTGTCGAAGCCATGCGCGGCACCATCGCCGCGGCCAACCGCACCGACCGTAGCGGCGCCGCCTTTACCATAACCCTGCCGATTCCGCGCGAGCGGCAAAACCTGGATGCCGCCGCATGAGTGCCGCCCCGCTCCGTGTGCTGGTGGTCGACGACGAGCCGCCGATCCGCAAGCTCCTGCGCATGGGCTTGACCGCACAGGGTTATCAGACGCTCGAAGCGCCGAACGGCAAGGCCGCGCTCGATCTTCTGAGCCAATCACCGGACTTGATCATCCTTGATCTCGGCCTGCCCGACACGCAGGGCCACGACTTGCTGCGCACCATCCGCGCCCGCAACGAAAGCGTCCCGATCGTCGTGTTGTCGAGCCGCGGCGACGAAGCCGGCAAGGTGCAGGCGCTCGACCTCGGCGCCGACGACTACATCACCAAGCCGTTCGGCATGGACGAACTGCTGGCCAGGATGCGCGCCGCGCTACGCCACCAGTTGCAGACCCACGGCGAGCGGCCGGTGTTCCGAGTCGGCGATCTTTCGGTCGATCTGGTTCGCCGGATCGTCAAGGTCGGCGATCGGGAAGTGAAGCTCTCACCCAAGGAATACGACTTGCTTCGCGTCCTGGTTCAGCATGCCGGCAAGGTGCTCACGCACAAATTGCTGCTCGGCGAATTATGGGACGATTTGACCGACGCCCAGTATCTCCGGGTCTATGTGCGCCAGCTCCGGCAGAAGATCGAGGCCGATCCCGAGCAACCGCAATATATTCTCACCGAGACTGGTATCGGCTATCGGCTGCGGGCTCCGGATTGAGTGCCGTCATCGCCGCTTCATCTTTCGCACTCTTTGTAATAATGCCATGAAAGTTTCAGATTTCCTGTCGTCGGCGGACGTGATTACCGACGTCGCGTTCGCCGACAAGCAAAAGCTGCTGGAAGACCTGGCGCGCCGGGCCGCGACGATCGTGGATGTGCAGCCGGCCTTGATCCTTTCCGAACTGGTCAAGCGCGAGCAGCTCGGCTCGACCGGAATGGGCGGCGGAGTCGCCATACCGCACGCGCGATTTCATCAGGTCGCCAAGCCGTTCGGCATGCTCGTTCGCCTCAAACGGCCGATCGCGTTCGATGCTGTGGACGACCAGCCGGTCGACACCATTGTATTGCTCTTGCTGCCGGACGCGCCCAACGGAGAAAGGCTTGGCGCGCTGGCCTGCATGGCGCGCAAGCTGCGCGATCCGGCCATCATGGCGGCGTTGCGGCGGGCCCGCGACGGGGCGGAAATCTACCGCACGCTCGCCGCCGACTAGATGAACTAAGGGTGCGGTGCTTGCTATTGCCAGTTGGAGGGCCTCAGTCCATACCTCCGGCGGCGCGATCAAGCATGGAGGATGATGGCCATGGCCGATGAGCTCGTGTTCTACACCAATCCGCAATCACGCGGCCGTATGGTTCGGTGGATGCTTGAAGAAGTCGGCCAGCCATACCGCACCGAGGTGCTCGACTACGGCACGACCATGAAGGCGCCCGCCTATCTCGCGATCAATCCCATGGGCAAGGTGCCGGCGCTGGCGCACGGCGATGCCGTGGTCACCGAATGCGCCGCGATCTGCGCGTATCTCGCCGACGCGTTCCCGCAAGCCAAGCTCGCGCCGCCGCCCGGCGATCGGTTGCGCGCTCCTTATTATCGATGGATGTTTTTCGCAGCCGGACCGATCGAGGCGGCGGTGAGCAACAAAGCGCTCGGCCTGGTCGTGCCGCAGGAGCGCGAGCGGATGATGGGCTATGGTACCGTCGACCGTGCCCTGGCGACGCTCGAGGATGCGGTATCGCAGGGCCAATACCTGGTCGGCGACAAGTTCAGCGCCGCCGACCTTTACGTCGGGTCGCATCTCGCATTCGGCATGATGTTCGGCACGATCGACAAGCGGCCCGCCTTCCAACAATACGTTCAACGCCTCACCGCGCGCCCGGCTTTCGTGCGGGCGCAAGAACTCGATAACGCGCTTATGCAAAAGGCCGCGAGCTGAGGGGCAGTACATCATCAGGGCAGCCGCATCAGCGGCTCGCCCATCCGTACCCGCGCGCCGTCGCCGATGTTGTCGCACAGCACGAAGCCTTCCGGCGCAAAGACGATGATGGTCGAGCCGTGCTCGAACCAGCCAAGCTCATCGCCTTTGCGCACCTCCGTGGCACACGCCATCGCGTTGGGACCGCGGTGCTTGATATTGAGCGGTCCGTCGAGGCAGTGCAAACGAATGCTGGCGACCAGAATGGCGGCCACTGCCACGAGCGTCACCGGTTGACCATTGGCCGTGAGTTTGGTGCACACCACGGCGCGTTCATTCTTGCAGAATAGCCGCTCGACGCGCTTGAGCGCGATCGGATTGACGTTCCAGGTATCGCCGGAAATGTAGATCACCTGTTCGATGCGGCAGTCATGCGGCGCATGGAAGCGGTGATACATGCTCGAGGTCAGTCGCAGCGTCGCATAGCAGCCACTATGGTGAGCCGCGACCAGGTCGCGATCGCCGAGCAGATCGTCCAGCAGATAGGGAAAGCCCTTGGCTTGATAAAGCTCGGTGCCGGCGATGCTGCCGCAGGCGCCGACGATTGCATCGCATGGACTGATCAGGATGTCGCTTCGGCCGTCGATCGGGCGCGCGCCCGTCTTGAGCTCGCGGGTGAAACAATCATGCAAGCTGCGGAACTGCGTCTGTTTCGCCTCTTGCAAATCGAGGTCCGAAAACAGCCGCCATACGCCGATCGAGACGTCGCGGACCAGGGGCTGTTCGATGCGGCTGAACCAGCCCATGAACTGGGTCGCTAGTCGGCGGGGGATGCGGTTGGTCAGCAGGAAATTGATGTCCTCCTGTTCCAACAGCCGCAGCAGCTGGGAGCGTACCGTCATGGCATTGTCAACTCCGGCGCGTACACCGCGATTTGCACACAGTGCCCGGAACCATTGGGGTCACAAAGACTTAGGACGAAACGCTGTGGATCAGGACGAGCCATGACAGCCTGGGCTACTACGACACTGGCGTTCTATGGAGTCGGCGGTGCGGCGGTCGCCACCTCTTTGTTCAAGCTGCGACGGCGCTACGAGCTGTCCAAAGCGAAGCATCGGTCGCTCGCCGGCCATTCCCGCATGGCCCGGCGTCTGGCAGCGCTGCTGCCGTTCTACGACTACGACGAGGCGCGCTTCTTCTGCTCCGACGGTGCGCCGGCCGATGTCGCACAAAGCCGCCGCGCTGGCTTCGCGCGTTTGTCTGCCCTCTACAAGACGCGCTTTGCCGAGACCATTCGGCGCACGCAAGAGGCCGCCACAAGCATTTCCGACCTGCAATTCACCGGCGCCTATCGGGTGCCGTTTCAATATAGCCGTTACCTCTGCCAGCACCTGCCGTCCGGCGCCTTCATGCAATCGAGCGCCGGCGTGATCGTCACCGATCTCGACGGCAACCGCTTCTACGACCTGACCGGCTCCTACGGCGTCAATGTCCTTGGCTACGACTTCTACAAGGGCGCCATCGAGCGCGGAGCGGCGCGGGCGCGCGAACTCGGTCCGGTGCTCGGCCTCTACCATCCTTTGATCGTCGAGAACGTCAAACTTCTGAAGGAGATTTCCGGCCACGACGAAGTTTCGTTTCACATGTCGGGCACCGAAGCTGTCATGCAGGCGGTACGGCTGGCGCGCTATCATACCCGGCGCTCGCATCTGGTGCGGTTTTGCGGCGCCTATCACGGCTGGTGGGGCGACGTGCAGCCGGGTATCGGCAACCCGGTGCCGGCGCACGAGACCTATACGCTGAAGGACATGTCGGCCGAGGCGCTGCGCGTCATCCGCACGCGGCGCGACATCGCCTGCGTGCTGGTCAATCCGCTGCAGGCGTTGCACCCCAATGCTTCGGCGCCGAGCGACTCCTCGCTGCTCGACAGCGGGCGCCGCGCGCACTTCGACAGGGATGCCTACACCGCGTGGCTCAAGCAGCTGCGCGCGGTGTGCACCGAACGCAATATCGTGCTCATTTTCGACGAGGTGTTCGTCGGCTTTCGCCTCGCCGCCGGCGGCGCGCAGGAATATTTCGGAGTGCGCGCCGATCTCGTCACCTACGGCAAGACGTTGGGCGGCGGGCTGCCGATCGGCATGGTGTGCGGCGGCCACGAACTGATGAAGCGTTTTCGCGACGATCGCCCGGCCGACGTCTGCTTCGCCCGCGGCACGTTCAATTCGCACCCTTACGTGATGGCGGCGATGAACGAATTCCTCCGCCATCTGCAAACGCCTGAGGGCAAGGCGGTCTATCAGGACCTCGATCGGACCTGGAACGAGCGCGCACAGCAGCTCAACGAACGCCTGCGCGCCGAAGACTTGCCGGTCGAGGTCGCCAATATCTCCTCGATCTGGACCGTCTGCTACACTCGGCCGTCGCGCTACAACTGGATGCTGCAATATTACCTGCGGGCCGAGGGTTTGGCGCTGAGCTGGATCGGAACCGGGCGGCTGATCTTCAGCCTCGATTATACCGAGGCCGATTTTGCCGCCGTAGCCGACCGCTTCATCACTGCTGCCAAAGCCATGCAGCAGGATGGTTGGTGGTGGAGCGATCCGGCGCTGACGAACAAATCCATCAGACGGGCGATCCTCAAAGAAACGATCGCCCGCCGACTGTTTTCGTAACGCGATTTGCCGAAACATTTGTTCGGTCACCCTGAGAGGCGTGGAGCGCGCCTCAGGATGACGGAAAACCGCGCGTGCTTACGTGAGCCGCGGCAGCTCTTCGGGCTCGGCCTCTTCTTCCTCTTCCCACTCGGCGACTTCGACGCCGATGCCCGGATCGATCAATTCGCCGCGCATCAGCGCCAGCGGCGCCTTGTGATAGAGCTTGATGTCGTGGAACGGGTCGGTGAGGATCTTGGTCGCCCAGACCAACCCGGTCTGCACGTCCTTGACGAAGAACAACTGCACGGTGCGGAACAGCACGCCGCCGACGCCGATGACCAGCCAGATCGCCGCAACCTGACGGATGAAATCCATCTTGCCTGCGGCCGGCGTGAAGATGCCGAACAGCGTCGGATCGACATAAAGCACCAGCGGCGACAGTGCCCAGATCGCGAGCAGCACCACCTTGCGGCGCAAGTTGTAGCCGACCTTGATCTCTTCCTTGTGTTCGTGGCTGGCGTGATTGACGGTGTCGTAGGACTTGGGCTCGAAGAAAAAGTGCCCGCATTGGCGGGAGGTCATCGCCACGAGCCAGCCGGCCAGCGCCGAAATGGCGGGGTCCTTGAAGATCATCACATAGGAAAACAAAAAGCTGATGGCGCTGACAAAATGCAGCGACTGGTTGATTCGGCTGTGATGATAGTAGCGATGATCGTCCCAGCGCTGGATACGCAAAGCCTCGCGAAAGCCGTCCATCTTAGTCCCCCGTCATGAGGTCATTCGTCCTGGATATGGCGATTCGGTGAATCCCAGATGACAGGCGAACAAAGTTCACCTGACGGGACCGCCGAGGCGACGGTGCAGTGATCAGGAGGCGGCGCGCGCCGCCGAATAATTGTCTTGCGCGAAGCGCGGGCGCCCGACCTCCGCGCCGCCCTCCTTGGCGAAGCGGATAAGGGAAAAATGCCCGAGCGGCGGCATGGCGCGGCGCTCCACCAGCCGCACGCCGGGGGTCTGCTCGGCCCATCTGGCGTAGCGCTCGAACGAGAATTCCGTACGCCAGCCCAGCTTGCGCGCCGCCGGCGCGAACCAATGCTCGAGCGCGCGCCGCATCCCCGCCTCGGCGCCGACCCGGCTGACCAGAATGATCTCGCCGCCGGGCTTGAGCACCCGCGCAAACTCGTCAAGCGTCGCTTCCGGATTTGGCGCGGTCGTGACCACGTATTGCGCAACGACGACGTCGAATGAGTTGTCAGGAAAGGTCATGCGCTCGGCGTCCATTACCCACAGCCCTTCGACATTGCTGAGCCCGAGTTCGGTCACGCGCTCCTGCGCCTTGCGCAGCATCTGCTCGGAAATGTCGACACCGCACAGCCGGGAGTTCCTCGAATAGTGCGGCAGCGCAATGCCGGTGCCAACACCAACTTCAAGGATGCGTCCGCCGACGCGCTCGGCGGCGGCGATGGCGGCGTCGCGGCCGCGCTCGAACACTGCACCAAATACCAGATCATAGACCGGCGCCCAGCGGTCATAGGCCTTGGTTACTGTCTGCTTGTCGAGATCGACATTCGAGAGGCTGGTCATAGCTAATCCCTTTGTTGCCACCCTGTCATGAAAAGTCCGCTGTGCCCGCTTTTATCCGGTGACGGTTTCGCTGACCGTCATCGCGGTTTCGACTTCGCGGCTGTTGCCGTTCGCCACCTTGCGGACGTGACTGATAAATTGCCGTGCGCTGTTTTCCCAGGAGTAATTGAGCGCGAAATCGCGGCAGGCGTCGCGCGAGAGCTGCAATGCCTCCATGCAGGCGCGACCGAGGTCCTCGTCCAAGACGCCGATCGGCCGATCGCCGACGACGTCTTTCGGACCGGTGACCGGAAAAGCGGCGACCGGAACGCCGCTGGCCAGCGCCTCGAGCTGCACGATGCCGAACGTATCGGTGCGGCTCGGAAAAACGAAAACGTCGGCCGCCGCCAAGTGCGCGGCGAGCGTGCCGTTCTCGAGCGGACCGAGAAATTTTGCGTCAGGAAAGTCGCGCTTGAGTTTCGCTTCCTGCGGCCCTGAGCCGACCACCACCTTGGTGCCGGGAAGATTGAGCGACAGGAATGCTTCCAGATTCTTTTCGACCGCGACCCGTCCGACCGTCATGAAGATCGGACGCTCGAAGCCGAGATCGATGGCGCGATCGGGGCGGAACAGATCGACATCGACGCCGCGAGTCCACATGCCCAAATGCTCGAAGCCGCGTTGCGTGAGCTCGCTCGTCAGCGACGGCGTCGCCACCATCGTCACCGTTGCGCCGGCGTGGAACCAGCGAAGAATTGCGTAGATCCAGCTTTCCGGTATCGGCGATCGGGCCGCAATGTATTCCGGAAAGCGCGTCGTGTAGCTGGTGGTGAACGGCCGCCCGCGGCGCCGGCAATAGGCACGCGTGGCGAACCCGATCGGACCTTCGGTCGCGAGATGGATGGCGTCGGGATTTGCCGCTTCGATGCGTTCGGCAATGCCGCGGCGGCTCGGAATGGCGAGGCGCAAACCGGGATAGGTCGGCAGCTGAAAGGACGGAAAGCCTTCCGGCGACAGAAACTCGATCATCACACCAAGTTTGCTCGACGCACGCGCCAGCGAGCCCAATGTACGCACTACACCGTTAACCTGTGGATGCCACGCATCCGTGGCAACAAGAACCTTCATTGGGCTTGCGGCTAAAAACCGCCCCTTGTTGTTAACGAATCGCTTGCGACAACCATTGCCATTTCTTATCTCAATCGTATGACGGCGAGGCCGCGGTGCCGTCCAAATGCCTTCGAGCTGTAACATTGCTGTTACACTCAAATGACAATTTTCGCCGCGAATCGCGTTGGGGGCGTTTTTTGTTGAATTACATCGCCCCTCAGCAAAAGCCAAACGTGACGAGCACCATCGCGCAGACGGTCAATTCCAAGCTTTTTACGTCAAGGCTTTTTACGTCAAGGCTTTTTACGTCAAGGCTTGGCCGCAGCGCGATCAGCGCGGCCATCAGCCTGACAGTGTTGGCTGTCGCCTCCTTTGTTCTTTACAAGCTGTTGCGTGACGCCGATTTTGCCAAAGTTGTTGCGACCCTCAAAGCGCAGTCATTTCAGAAAATCGCGACCGCCGGCATCTTTGTGATTGCGGGCTACGTCACGCTGACCTTCTACGATTACTTCGCGCTCCGCGCCATCGATCGGCACAAAGTGCCGTACACCATCGCTGCGCTGGCGAGTTTCACGAGTTTCACGATCGGTCATAGCCTGGGCGCGGCGGTCTTCACCGGCGGTCTAATCAGATTTCGCATCTATTCGGCCTGGGGCCTGACCGTCGTCGACATCGCCAAAATCGCCTTCATCACCAGCATGACTTTCTGGCTGGGCAACGCGTTCCTGCTCGGCGGCGCCACCGCCTATATGCCGGAAGCGGCCGCGTCCGTCGATCACCTGCCATTGTGGATCAATCGCATCATCGGACTGACCGCGTTGTTCGCCATCGGCTGTTATCTGCTTTGGCTGGCGCCGGGGCCGCGCGTCATCGGCCGTTCCGGATGGCGCATCGTGTTGCCGAATCTGCGGTTCACCCTCCTGCAGATCGGGATCGGGGCGCTCGACCTGACCCTGATCAGCTTGGCGATGTATACGGTGCTGCCGGCCAATCCTCCGGTTGGCTTTCTGACCATGATGGTCACCTTCCTGACAGCCACGCTCTTGGGGACAGTCAGCCATGCGCCGGGCGGTCTTGGCGTGATCGAGGTCACGATGCTGGTCGGCCTTCCGCAATTCCAGCGCGAAGAGCTTTTGGCGGCGTTATTGACGTTTCGTGCGCTCTATTTCGTGCTGCCACTGTTGCTGGCCACATTTTCACTCGGCTTGCGGGAACTCTATCTGCTGGCACGCCCTGCCGCCGCGCCCAGCGATCGCGGTGCGTAACGGAACCCGGAACCTTGTAAGGCGGATTCCCCCAAGTTAGGGTTTTCGCTGCGCTAAATCATGATCCGCTCAAGTTGAATCGGATCATGATTTGGATGTTTGGCGGAGCATGATCTTATCCGAAAACCGGCTTCCACGTTTCGGGATCATGCTCTGAGTGGGGTTGGTTGTGACGCGCGGAGTGGTGGTTTCGGGGGCTTTTAAGAAGTCGCAATCGTCGGCAGCGGCACGAGTCAAGAGCGCGGTCGCGGCGACGGCTGTGGTGGCCTCGGTTTTCGTGCTGGCTGCGCCCGCCGACCTCGCAGCCGAAACTTTGGAATCGGCGCTAGCGCGCGCCTATCAAGGCAACCCGCAGCTCAACGCCCAACGCGCCATCGTCCGCCAGAGCGACGAAGGGGTCCCGCAAGCCCTGTCGGGATATCGGCCGACGCTTTCGGCGACGGCCTCGGTCGGCGAACAGTACACCAACGAAAGCGGCGTATTTCCGCCGGTGCCGCCGCAATTGCCCAACGGCATCAACTTCAACGTCAAGGGTTACACCACCCAGCGTTCGGTTGGCGTTGCCGGCGGGCAAACGCTGTTCAACGGTCAGCAGACCGCCAACAACGTGCGCAAGGCGGAAAGCCAAGTTTCCGCCGCGCGCGAGACACTGCGCCTGATGGAAGAATCGGTGCTGCTCTCGGCCGCGACCGCTTACATGGACGTGTCGCGCGACACCGCCAATCTCGAGGTACAGCAGAACAACGTTCGTGTCCTGCAACGCACGCTCAAGGATACACGCAACCGCTTCACCGCCGGCCAAGTGACGCCGACCGACGTCGCTCAAGCGGAGGCGCAATTGGCCGCCGGTGAAGCGACCTTGGCTGGGGCAGAGTCGACGCTGATGACGACCAAGGCCAATTATCGGCGCATCATCGGCGTCCAGCCGGCCAACCTTTCGCCTGCTACGCCCGTTGATCGGCTGGCGCCGACGACGCTGAATGCGGCGGTCGCCGCGGGCCTCGCCGAAAACCCGGCGGTGACCGCCGCGCTGTACGGCGTCGACGTCGCGCAACTGCAGGTCAAGATCGCCGAGGGCGCATTATGGCCGACGCTTGCCCTGCAGGGCAGCGTGCAACAGCAGGCTTTTTCCAACATCCTGACGCCCAATTTGTTTCTCGGCACGGTGGGCCTCAACCTCTCGATTCCGATTTATCAGGGCGGCGCCGAATATTCTGCCATCCGCCTGAACAAGGAGACCGAGGGCCAGCAGCGGCTCAACGTCAATCAAGTTCGCGACCAGACCCAAGCCAACGTCGTTCAATCTTGGGGCCAGCTGCAGGCGGCCAAGGCGCAGGTTGAAGCCGCGATCCGTCAGAATGACGCTGCCGAGCGCGCGCTCGAAGGTGTGCGCAACGAGGCGCAGGCCGGCCAGCGCACCACCCTCGACGTGCTCAACGCCGAGCAGGCGCTCGTCAATGCCCGCGTCAGCCTGATCGTGGCGCAGCACGATCGCGTCGTCGCCTCGTATAGTCTCGTGTCCGCGGTCGGCCGCCTGTCGGCGCAGGAGCTGCACCTGCCGGTCTCGATCTACGATCCGATGGTGCACTACCAGCAGGTGCGTGATGCCTGGTTTGGCCTGCGCACGCCTGACGGCCGCTGAAGCCGCAAGTCTTAGTCCGCGCGGCGGCTCAATCTTCTAAAACGTAAGCGCCTGGCGCGTCGGCAAGCGGCGGGTAGCCCGACTGTGGCGCGCCCATCGCCGGTAAGGTCGTCGGATCGCCGGAGCGATCCACGAGCCAGCCGACCCATTCCGGCCACCACGACCCGTCCTTGGGCGGGATGCCGGCGTAAAAACTGTCCGGATCGAGGTAATGGTCGTTGGGTCGTTTGGTGCCGACACGGAAGCGGCGCCCGGCATGTCCCGGTTCCGACACGATCCCGGCATTGTGGCCGCCGCTGGTAAGCAGATACGTCACGTCGCTTTCCACCTGCTGATTGATCTTATAGGTCGACCGCCAAGGGGCGACATGGTCGCGCTCGGTGCCGACGGCAAAAATCGGCGCGCGAAGGTCGGCCAACGAAACCGGCCTGCCGCCGGCCGCGAAACGGCCCTCGGCGAGATCGTTGTCGAGAAACAGCTTGCGCAGATAGTTCGAATGCATGCGGTACGGCATGCGCGTCGTGTCGGCGTTCCAGGCCATGAGGTCGGTCATCGCCTCGCGCTCGCCGAGCAGATAATCATGCACGACGCGCGACCAGATCAGGTCGTTGGAGCGCAGCACCTGGAACGCGCCGGCCATCTGCCGGCCGTCGAGAAAGCCCTGCTCCCACATCATGTCCTCAAGAAAGGCGATCTGGCTCTCGTCGATCAGCAGCGTGATCTCGCCGGCGTCGGTGAAGTCGGTCTGAGCGGCCAACAAAGTCAGCGTTGCCAGCCGCTGGTCGCCGTCGCGCGCCATCGCCGCCGCTGCGATCGACAACAACGTCCCGCCGAGGCAATAACCGACCGCGTGCACCTTCCGATCCGGCATGACGGCATTGACCACGTCGAGGGCGTTCATCACCCCGAGCGTTCGATAATCTTCCATTCCCAGATCCCGATCCTCCGGGCCGGGATTTTTCCAGGAGATCATGAACACCGTGAAGCCCTGCTCGGTGAGGTGTTTGACCAGGGAGTTATGCGGCGACAGATCGAGGATATAGTATTTCATGATCCACGCCGGCACGATCAGGATCGGCTCCGGCCGTACCGTGTCGGTTGCCGGCGCGTACTGAATCAATTCAATCAGCCGATTGCGATAGATCACCTTGCCGGGCGTCTTCGCCACGTCGCGGCCGACGACGAAATTCTCGGAGCCGACCGGCTTTTTGCCGGCAAAGACGCGCTCGGCATCCTCGATGAAATTCTGCCAGCCGGTCGCGAGATTGGCGCCGCCGGAGGCAACCGTGCGCGTCAGGATTTCCGGATTGGTCAACGGAAAATTCGACGGCGCCATCATATCGAGGATTTGCCGCGCGGCGAATTCGACCAGATTTTCATGTTGCCTAGAGACGCCGCGGATGCCGGTGGTGGCGTTGTGCCACCACTGCTGCTGCAGCAGAAACCCTTGATAGAAGAAGTTGAATGGCGATTGGTGCCAAGCTTCATCGGCGAACCGGTGATCCTGCGGCAGTGGCTCGATGCAGTCCTCGGTTTTCCCTGCGCTAACGGCGTGCTTTTGCAGATAGGTGCCGAACCGCATTGCTTTGCGCAGCGCCTTGTTCAGAAGCAGAATGCGCTTGCCCGGCGCGTAGGCAAGGTGAGCGGCCCAATCCAGATAGGCCGCGGCGAGCGCCGCCGGTGAAATTCCCGCGGTGAAACGCGCCGTGGCCGCATGCAGGGCGCGGTCGGTAATATCGGCCAGCGCCGTCACGCTGTATGAATCGCGGTCGTGCTGGTGGCTAGGACGGCGCCCGTCGGTCGGGTTTTGGACAGACTGGACCGGCCCGTCCGGCGGAATCACAGACGGCATCGCGTTGGCGCCGGCGCTCTCCAAAGCCAATAACTCTCGCGAACCCGGTTGTGCTGCCATGGTACCCATTCAGGTCTTCTTCGAGAACAATTCAAATATCGCTTGGTTGCGTGACCGCACCATGATTCAGATCAAATTTCGCCCGCCGAGAGTTGGCCGGGACGCGATCGCGCCCCGATCGCCCTATTGGCGCGGATAGATGATGATCGAAAGATATTGCATCGGCGCCTCGATCAACTCCTCCGGCCCGTGCCGCGCCGCGGCGTCAAAGAACAGCGCATCGCCCGGTTCCAGGACGTATGTGCCCTCGGCGTGGCGGTAGCGCACTTTGCCCGACAGCATGTAAATGAATTCGACGCCGGCGTGGCGGAAGTTCGTATAGGGCTGGGCGTCGCGCTTGAGCGTAATGAGGAAGGGTTCGACCGCAATACTGCCGGCGAGCGAGTGGCCGAGCAAATCGTAGAGGTGGCCTGCCTTGGTGCCGCGGCGCTCGATCCGCACGCCCTGCCCGGCTTTGACGAACGAACAATCGCGACGCTCCTCGGACTCGGCGAGCAAACTGCTCATCGACACATTAAGGGCCCTGGCGAGTGCGCTGAGGGTCGACAGCGAGGGCGAAATGCTTCCGTTCTCGATCTTCGACAGCATGCCGGCGCTGATTCCCGCCATTAGACCGAGTTGGGAAACAGTCAGCTCCATCGATTTGCGCAGCCGCCGGACCTCGAAGCCGATGCTGGCCTCGAGCGCGCGGGGCGAGAGCTCACTCGGCGCCCGCGAGCCGGTCCGCAGACTATTGTCGGTTTCCAAGGCACGTGTCCGGCGCGCCGTCTTGCGCACCAGCGGGCTGACGGCCGGACGCTGTTTGGTTTTGTTTCGCCGGGCCATCGGGATTGCCTCTGCGGTTCTCGATCGGAGCTATCGGTGGATTGGGACGCTGATTGACACTGACCGGCGATTCCCGGCCGCACGTTCCCCAAATCTATATCATTGTTCTTTTGAAGAGAAAAAAGCCGCGCGCGGGCGGCGATGACAGTGGGGATGACGTCGGTTAGCGTTGTTTGTGGCGCCGTCAGACGCCAAGCTGTGCCAATTCGGTTCCGTGAGCTACCGGCTGCACAGGCAAGCGCCGGTTTCGCGCCCGGCAGGCAGCATTTCAACATTTTCCTGTAGGGAAAAAAAAGTGCTTGACGGTTGACACCACGGCGGACCGGAGTAGAGGTAACTTTTTGGCAATCGCACACCCTGATCGGAGCTTTCGGCCATGTGCGGCATCGTCGGACTTTATCTGAAGGACCGCGCCTTGGAGCCGGAACTCGGCGCGTTGCTCGCCGGCATGCTCGGTACATTGTGCGATCGCGGGCCTGACTCCGCGGGTTTTGCCATCTACGGCAGCGCGGCACCGGGTGCGATGAAGCTGACGGTTCGCGGCCCACGCGGTTCCGACCATGCGGCTATCGTTCGCCGCCTCGAGGTCGGCGGGCTGAGTATCCCGTATATCGTTCGCGACACTCATCTCGTGTTGACCGTGCCGACCACGCAGGAAGCGGTGGTGCGCCGCGGCATCGCCATGATGCCTGAGCTGACCGTGGTCGGCAGCGGCCGGCGCATGGAAATCTTCAAGGAAGTCGGCAGGCCCGATCATGTTGCCGCACGGTTTGGCCTCGACACCATGTCGGGCACACACGGCATCGGCCACACCCGGATGGCGACCGAGTCCGCGGTCACGACCGACGGCGCGCATCCGTTCACCACTGGGCCCGACCAATGCCTGGTGCACAACGGCTCGTTGTCGAACCACAACGCGCTTCGCCGTGAGTTGCGCCGACAAGGCCTCTCATTCCAGACCGAGAACGACACCGAAGTCGCCGCCGGCTACATGAGCTGGCGGATGCGCGAGGGCGCCTCGCTCGAGCAAGCGCTGAATTCATCGCTCGCCGCGCTCGACGGCTTCTATACGTTCGTGGTCGGGACCGAGACCGGCTTCGGCGTGCTGCGCGATCCGATCGCGTGCAAGCCGGCCGTCATGGCGGAGAACGACCGCTGGGTGGCATTCGGCACCGAATACCGGGCGCTGGTGGATTTGCCCGGTATCGACGCGGCGACGGTATGGGAGCCGGTTCCGGCGAAAGCGTATCTGTGGGAGCTGCATTGATGCGCACCGTCGATCTCGCACAGACCTCGCTGCGCGAACTCAACGCGGCGCTCCATAGCTTGCGCGCAGACACCAACGAGACCCACTGGCGCGTGCTCAATCCGCGCGGCCAGCACGCGATTGCCGCCGGGGTCGATGCGCCGATCACGGTCGAGATCGAAGGCCACGCCGGCTATTACTGCGCCGGCATGAACAAGGAAGCAACCATCGTGCTGCACGGCAATGCCGGCCAAGGCATCGCCGAAAACATGATGTCGGGACGGGTGCATGTGAAAGGCAGCGCTTCGCAGGCGGCCGGCGCCACCGGCTGCGGCGGGCTCCTGGTCGTCGACGGCAATGCGTCGGCGCGCTGCGGCATTTCGATGAAAGGCATCGACATTGTCGTCAAAGGATCGGTCGGGCATTTGTCGGCATTCATGGGCCAGGCGGGCAACCTGGTGGTGCTCGGCGATGCCGGCGAGGCGCTCGGCGACTCGATCTATGAGGCGCGCTTATTTGTTCGCGGCTCGGTCAGCAGTCTTGGCGCTGATTGCGTGGAAAAAACGCTCGAGGAGCGTCACAAAGCCGAGCTCGGCAAATTGCTGGAAGCGGCCGGCCTCAATGGCGCAATCGATCCCGGCTCATTCCGCCGCTACGGCTCCGCGCGCCAGCTCTATCATTTTCATATCGATAACGTCGGATCATACTGATGGCGCCGCCGGACCGTTGGATCCACACCCCGCCGCGGCCGTCGGCGACGTTCGACGAATTTTCGCTCGCCGAGATCCGGCGCGCCGCCTCAACCGGCATCTATGACATTCGCGGCGGCGGCGCCAAACGCAAGCTGCCGCATTTCGACGATCTATTGTTTCTCGGCGCCTCGATGAGCCGCTATCCGCTCGAAGGCTATCGCGAAAAATGCGGGACCGATGTGACGATCGGCGCGCGGTTTGCGAAGAAACCGATCGAGCTGAAAATCCCGATCACCATTGCCGGCATGAGCTTCGGCTCGCTCTCGGCGCAGGCCAAGGAAGCCCTCGGCCGCGGCGCCAGCGCCGTCGGCACCTCGACGACCACCGGCGATGGCGGCATGACCGCCGAAGAGCGCCAACATTCCAGCATCCTCGTCTACCAGCTTTTGCCGTCGCGCTATGGGATGAATCCCGACGACCTGCGCAAGGCCGACGCCATCGAGGTGGTGGTCGGCCAGGGCGCCAAGCCCGGCGGCGGCGGCATGCTGCTCGGCCAAAAGATCTCCAAGCGCGTCGCCGAGATGCGTGTGCTGCCGGAAGGCATCGACCAGCGTTCGGCCTGCCGGCATCCGGATTGGACCGGCCCCGACGACCTCGAGATCAAAATCCAGGAATTGCGCGAGATCACCGACTGGATGAAGCCGATCTACGTCAAGGTCGGGGCATCGAGGCCGTACTATGATACGGCGCTGGCCGTTAAATCCGGCGCCGATGCCGTTGTGCTCGACGGCATGCAGGGCGGCACCGCGGCGACACAGGAAGTCTTCATCGAGCATGTCGGCATTCCGACGCTGGCCGCCATTCCGCCGGCGGTCCAGGCGCTGCAAGATCTCGGCTTGCACCGCAAGGCGCAGCTCATCGTTTCCGGCGGCATCCGCAACGGTGCCGATGTCGCCAAGGCGCTCGCGCTTGGCGCCGACGCGGTGTCGATCGGTACTGCGGCGCTGGTCGCATTGGGCGACAACGATCCGCATCTGGAACATGACTATCGCGCGCTTGGCTCTACGGCCGGATGCTATGACGACTGGCATGAAGGCCGCGATCCGGCGGGGATCACCACCCAAGACCCGGTGCTCGCTTCCCGTCTCGATCCGGTGATCGCCGGCAAAAAGCTCGCCAACTATCTGTCCGTCCTCACGCTCGAGGCGCAGACCCTGGCCCGCGCCTGCGGCAAGTCGCACGTGCACAATCTCGAGCCTGAAGACCTTGTGGCGCTGACGATCGAGGCCGCCGCCATGGCGCGCGTGCCGTTGGCGGGCACTGATTGGATACCGGGACGGAGCAAAGGGTGAGCAGCGGCGCCGCCGCGAGCTTTAGAGGGGAATTAGCGATGTCGTCCTGGGGCAAAGTCGCCAAAGAAAAGAGCATCCGGTATTTCCTGATTTCGTTCGTCGATCTGTTCGGCACGATGCGCGCGAAAATCGTGCCGGCGAGCGCCATCGACGACGTCGCGCAAGCCGGCGCCGGTTTCGCCGGTTTCGCCACCTGGTTCGACATGACACCGGCCGATCCGGACATCCTCGTCTTTCCGGAGCTCGACACGCTGATCCAATTGCCCTGGAAACCGGAAGTTGCCTGGGTCACCGGCGACCTCGTCATGGGCGGCGCGCCGGTCGATCAAAATCCGCGACAAGTGCTCAAGCGCGTTCTGGCGCGCTCCGACGCCAGCGGCCTGGATCTGAAAACCGGCGTCGAATGCGAATATTTCCTGATCGCGCCGGACGGCAGCACCATTTCCGACCTCGCCGACCAGCAGAGCAAGCCGTGCTACGATCAGCAGTCGCTGATGCGGCGCTACGATGTGGTCGCCGAAATCTGCGACGCCATGGTTGGCCTCGGCTGGAAGCCCTATCAGAACGACCATGAAGACGCCAACGGCCAATTCGAAATGAATTGGCAATACGACAGCGCGCTGCGCACGGCCGACAAGCACGGCTTCTTCAAATACATGGTGAAATCGATCGCGGAGAAGCATGGGCTGCGCGCGACCTTCATGCCCAAGCCGTTCGCCAATCTCACCGGCAACGGTTGCCACATGCACGCCTCGCTCTGGAGCGGCGATCGCAATGTCTTTGCCGATCCCAAGGGCGAGCTCGGCTTGTCGGCCGAGGCTTATCATTTCATCGGCGGGGTCATGCATTCGGCCGAAGCTTTGTGCGCGATCTCCAACCCGGCGGTGAATTCGTATAAACGCATCAATGCGCCGCCTACCCTCTCCGGCGCGACCTGGTCGCCGAATTCCGTCACCTATACGGGCAACAACCGAACGCACATGATCCGCATTCCCGATGCCGGCCGCTTCGAGCTGCGGCTCGCCGACGGTGCCGCCAATCCATATCTGCTGCAAGCCGCGGTGTTTGCCGCCGGGCTTGACGGCATGCGCAACAAACGCGATCCCGGCGGGCGGCTCGATCTCAATATGTACACCGACGGGCACAAGGCGGCCGGCGCGAAAAAGCTGCCGCTCAATCTGCTCGACGCATTGCGCGCACTCGATCGATCCGCCGTCCTCAAGGACGCACTCGGTGAAAAAACGCTCGCCTCCTATATCAAGCTCAAGACCGACGACTGGAATGCCTATTCCCGCCACCTGACAGATTGGGAGCGCCAGACGACGCTCGACTGCTGAGCGCCTCTGGTGTGCCGGAATGCACTATTCGGGATGGACGCTTGCCTGGAACGCGCTGAGCGGTCACAAGAATTGGCGACCGGCCTGGCGCGACGCGTCGCCGAAGGCGTCCTATGACGTCGTCATCATCGGCGGCGGCGGCCACGGTCTCGCCACCGCGCACTATCTCGCCAAGCAGCACGGCATCACCAACGTCGCCGTGCTGGAGAAAAGCTGGATCGGCTCGGGCAATGCCGGGCGCAACACCACCATCATCCGCTCCAATTATCTTCTTCCCGGCAACGAGCGCTTCTACGAATGGTCGATGAAGCTTTGGGAAGGCTTGGAGCAGGACCTCAACTACAACACCATGGTCAGCCAGCGCGGTATCATCAACGTCTATCATTCCGACACCCAGCGCGACGCCTATGCCCGTCGCGGCAACGCGATGCGATTGCACGGCGCCGGCGGCGAGCTCCTTGATCGCGAACAGCTCCGCGCGCTGGTGCCTTATCTGGACTATGACAATGCGCGCTTTCCGATTCACGGCGGGCTGATGCAGCGGCGCGGCGGCACGGCGCGACATGACGCGGTGGTCTGGGGCTATGCACGCGCGGCGTCCGACCGCGGCGTCGATATCGTGCAGAATTGCGAAGTCACAGGTATCAAAATCGACAACGGCCGAGCCACCGGCGTGGAAACGACCCGCGGAACTATCCGCGCCAAGAAGATCGGCATCGTTGTCGCCGGCAACAGCTCGCGCCTCGCCGCCATGGCCGGACTGCGTCTGCCGATCGAGAGCCACATCATGCAGGCCTTCGTCAGCGAGGGCGTAAAGCCGCTGATCGACCACGTCATCACCTTCGGCGCCGGCCATTTTTATATCAGCCAAAGCGACAAAGGCGGCCTCGTGTTCGGCGGCGATATCGACGGCTACAATTCCTATGCGCAACGCGGCAATTTGCCGACCGTCGAGGATGTCTGCGAGGGCGGCGTGGCGCTGATGCCGGTTATTGGACGTCTGCGCATCGTGCGCTCATGGGGCGGCCTGGTCGACATGTCGATGGATGGCTCGCCGATCATCGATCGCACAGCGATTGAGGGCCTCTACCTGAACGCCGCCTGGAATTATGGCGGCTTCAAAGCGACACCGGGATCGGGCTGGTGCTTTGCCCATCTGATCGCGCGCGACGAGCCTCATCTCGCGGCTTCCGCTTTCCGTCTCGATCGATATTTCAAAGGTGACCTGATCGACGAACGCGGCGCCGGCCCACAGCCCAATCTGCATTGACCGGCGATGCGCATCCCTTGCCCTCATTGCGGCCTTCGGGACGTGCGCGAATTCACCTATCTGGGTGACGCGACGCCGGAGCGGCCCGATCCGAACAGTGCCGACGCCGTCGATCGGTTCAACACCTATGTCTATCTGCGCGACAATCCGGCGGGGGCGCACCGCGAGCTCTGGTATCACGGCGCCGGCTGTCAGGCGTGGCTTGCCGTCGAGCGCGATACCCGCACGCACGCCATTGCCGGCGTCCGCTCCTACAAGGCCGGCGCATGAGTGCGCCTGCCTCTTCGTCGCCCGACGCCGCGCAACCGCACCGCTTGAGCGGTGGCTTAATTGATCGCTCGCAACGCTTACGGGCACGTTTTGACGGCAGAGAAATCGTCGGATTTGCCGGCGACACGCTGGCGTCGGCATTGCTGGCGAACGGCGTCCGCTTGGTCGGCCGCAGTTTCAAATATCATCGCCCGCGCGGGATCGTCACTGCCGGGCCGGAAGAGCCGAATGCGCTGGTTGAATTGCGCGACGGCGCCCGCCGCGAGCCCAACACGCGGGCAACGACGATCGAGATGTTCGACGGGCTCCAAGCGGCGAGCCAGAATCGCTGGCCGTCACTGCGCTTCGATCTTCTCTCGCTCAACGCGCTGCTGGCGCCGTTCTTCCCGGCCGGATTCTATTATAAGACCTTCATGTGGCCGCCCTCGTTCTGGGAGCGAGTCTACGAGCCGCTAATCCGTTCGGCCGCCGGCATGGGCCGCACCGCCACCGAGCCCGACCCCGATCATTACGAGCAGGCTTTCGCGTTCTGCGACATCTTGATCATCGGCTCGGGGCCCGCTGGGCTAGCCGCAGCGCAAAGCGCGGCGCGTTCAGGCGCGCGCGTTATTGTGTGCGAGCAGGATTTCACTGTCGGCGGACGGTTGTTGTCGGACGACCGCGAAGTTGGCGGCGCGCCGGGACATGTTTGGGCGCAGAGCATTGCCGCCGAATTGCGCAGCCGGTCCAATGTGCGGCTGATGTTGCGCACGTGCGTGTTCGGCATCTATGACGGTCATACCTTTGGCGCTTTGGAGCGCGTTGCCGATCACCTGCCGGTGCCGCCACCGTACCAGCCGCGCCAGCGGCTTTGGCGGATTGTCGCCAAGCGCGCCATTCTCGCTGGCGGGGCGATCGAGCGGCCGCTGGTCTTTCCGGGCAACGACCGGCCAGGCGTGATGATGGCGTCGGCGGTACGGAGCTACCTTCATCGCTACGCCGTGCGGCCCGGAGAACGCGTGGCGCTGTTCACCAACAATGACGACGGGTGGCGAACCGCCAAGGCTTTGCGGAAATGCGGCATGGAAATCGCCGCGGTGGTCGATAGCCGGCCCGATGTGTCCGACGACCTGAAGGCGCAATGTCAGGACGTCCGCGTCATCACCGACGCTCGCGTGACTGCGACAAAGGCCTCGCCTTTGCTGCACGAGATCGCCGTCACCACGCGGCGTGGCACCGAGCGTATCGCTGCCGACACGCTTTCGATTTCCGGCGGCTGGAACCCCGATATCGGGCTGTGCTGCCATCACGGGAGCCCCCCGGTGTGGAACGAGGAATTGGCCGCGTTCCTGCCCGGACAGGTGCCACCGGGACTCACCGCCGTCGGCGCGGCGAATGGCAAGCTGCTTTTGCACCAATGTCTTGTCGAAGGCGCCGAAGCCGGCTGCGCCGCGGCCGCGGAAATCGGCTTCACCGTGAGCACGCCACATCCTCCCAGGGTCGACGACGAAACCGTTGCCGTTGGCGCGTTCCCGCACGTCGGCGGCGGCACGGCGTTCGTCGATTTCCAGAACGATGTCACCGTAGACGATATCGCTCTCTCCGAGCGCGAAGGCTTCCGCTCGGTCGAGCATCTCAAGCGCTACACCACGCTCGGCATGGCGACCGATCAAGGCAAGCTCTCCAACGTCAATGGTCTCGCGATCATGGCGGCGCTGACCGGCCAGGCGATTCCCGCGGTCGGCACGACCAGGTACCGGCCGCCTCAGGTGCCCGTGGCCATCGGGGCTTTCGCCGGTCATCACCGCGGCAACGACTATCGGCCGGCGCGGTTGACACCTTCGCATCAATGGGCGGCCGAGCAAAAAGCCATCTTCGTCGAAGCCGGCGCCTGGCTGCGGGCGCAATATTTTCCGCGCGCCGGCGAAACGGACTGGCTCGATACGGTCAAGCGCGAGGTGGCTACGGTGCGCTCTGCCGTTGGCTTCTGCGACGTCTCGACCTTGGGCAAAATCGAGCTGCACGGCCCGGACGCGGGCGCCTTCCTCGATCGGCTTTACATCAACACGTTCTCGACCCTGCCGGTCGGCCGGGCGCGCTATGGCGTCATCCTGCGCGAAGACGGCCTGGTGCTGGATGACGGCACCACGTCACGCTTGGCGGAAGAGCGTTATTTCATGACCACGACCACGGCGAATGCCGGCCGAGTCTTTCAGCACATGCAGTTCTGCCACCAGGTGCTGTGGCCTCAGTTCGACGTGCAATTCGTTTCCGCCACCGACGAGTGGGCGCAATATGCGGTCGCCGGGCCGAAGGCGCGCGAGACAGTGGCAAAGCTCGTCGACCCGCCGTTTAGCATCGCCAACGCTGACTTTCCCTTCATGGCTGTCGCCGAGCTCGAAGTGTGCGGCGGCATCCCGGCGCGTCTTTATCGACTCTCGTTTTCCGGCGAGCTTGCCTATGAGATCGGCGTGCCGGCGCGCTACGGCGAGGCGCTCGCCGGCGCGTTGATGCAGGCCGGCGAAACCTTCGGCATAACGCCGTACGGCACGGAGGCGCTTAGCGTCATGCGCATCGAGAAGGGGCACGCCTCAGGCAACGAAATCGACGGTCGCACCACTGCGGACGATCTCGGCCTCGGCCGCCTGATGTCTGCGAAGAAGGACTTCATCGGGCAAGTCATGGCGGCGCGGCCGGCCCTGATCGATCCGCGGCGCCAAAAGCTGATTGGTTTGCGGCCGTGCGATCCGCGAAAGCGGCTTTACGCAGGCGCGCACCTCCTGCCGGTCGGCGCACCGCTGGTCGCTGACAACGATCAGGGCGTGATCACATCGGTCGCCTATTCGCCGAGCTTGGGTCACTGGATCGGGCTTGGGCTCCTCGCCGGCGGCACGGAACGGAATGGTCAGACCATCATGATGGTCGATTTTATGCGCGACAGCTTTATCGAAGCAGAAGTCTGCGCACCGGTTTTCATCGATCCAAAAGGAGAGCGGCTCCGTGCCTGATTTTGCGCTCACGCCGCGTTCGGGCCTGGAGCATGTCCTGCTCCCGGGAACTCACGGCGCCGACCGCGATACGCCGGGCGTGGTCCTGGCGCTGCGCACGGACCTGGCGCTGGTTCTGGTGATGGCTCGCAAGGGCAAGACCGAAGATCTACGGCAGCGAGTGCAGGATCGCTTTGATTTGACGCTACCGTCGACCGCCCAGCGCGTCGAAAAAAGCGGCTTGAGCTTCGTCTGGGCCGGCCCTGAACGCTGGCTCGCCGCCACATCGACACGAACGCCTGCCGCGTTCGAGGCGATGCTGCGAAGCGAGCTGTCGGGCTTCGCCTCCGTGGCCAACCAGACGGATGGACGCTGCATTTTCCAAGTCAGCGGACCGAAAGCGCGAGACACGCTCGCTCACGGGCTTCCCATCGACATCGATCCGCGGGTGTTCGGGCCCGGCGATACTGCGTTGACGCTGGCTGGTCATATCAACGTGCATTTGTGGCCGCTCGACCTTTCGCCGGCCTATCAACTTGCCGTGTCGCGGAGTTTTGCCGCCAGCTTTTGCGAGTGGCTGCTGGCGGCGTCGGCGAAATACGGCGTATTGGTTGGTCAAGGCTGAGCTTCGCGTTGCGTGGCCATTGCCGCACCTAGACGCAAGAATCGCGGCTAACCTCACAATACTACGCAACGATATTCGGCCAATGCCGTGCCGATGAAGAAGCCAATACGCCGGCTGAGCAATCTTCGCTAAGCCAAGATAAAATAGGAATTTTCAGCGCTGCAGACAGTCAAGGGGCGGACGAAAAAGGACCACCGGACCATCTCACGTCACGCGACTCGGCCGCGGGTGAAATAGAGCGCCGCGTAGCTGCAGGTCGCAGGGTCGTCGTAGTGCCCGACAAAGCGATCGATGATCGCGTCGGCTTTCGCTTCCGAGCCGACGATGCGAGCGATGTGGGGGTGGGCGGCCTGAAATTGCGTCTGCCAATTTTGTCGCCGTTGCGAGTCGATGCTGCCGACGACCGTGAATAACGTGTCGGTCTCCATTTCGACGCTCACGTCGCGAAATCCAAGCGATATCATGAACGACGCCACCTTGCGCCCGATATTGACATCGACCAATGCGGCCATGACATCGCGAACCTCACGCTCGAAGTCAGGCGCGATTGGATAATGCTCGATGCCGAAGCCGACGTAATCGCAGGAAACAACAAAACCGCCCGGTTTGGTGACCCGCTTCATTTCGGCGAGCGCGCTGCGCGGTTCTTTCAACCACTGCAGCAGATACTTGCTCCAAACCAGATCAAAGCTGGCGTCGGGAAACGGTAGCGCAAAGACGTCGCCGCTCTGGAATCTGAGGTTGCGGATACCCTCCTCACGAGCCCGCGCCCTGGCGAAATCAAGATATTGCTCCCGCACATCGACGCCGACGACTTCGGCTTGCGGGAACGAACGGGCGATAAGCCTCGACATCGACCCCGAGCCGCAGCCGACGTCAAGCACGCGGCCATGGGACGACACCGGCAGGTGCCGCAAATGCCCCACTATGTTCGCGAGCCGCGCCTGCAACTCGAGGCGTTCGCATTCTTCGTCGCTGTGAATAACGTAGGGCAACGACTGCTCGGACATTTCGGACCATCCCCCGTTTAAGATGTGGAACATACGGATACAACCGTTGGTAACAAGATAATTTTTTTGGGAAAACGCGAAGAAAAGGCAGAAGAAAAGGCTTATGGAGCGCGGCAACCAAGCATTTTAACGTCTTCGCACCCAGTAAATTCACAGGGTGACGGGCACCTCGGCAGACCGGCTTAAAGCGCCTGATACATCTCGGCAAAGCCGACAAGCGCGGCGGCCGTCTGTCCAAAAATTGAGCAGGCGGAAAGCGTTAGGTCTTGCTGAAGACGGAGCTGACTTTGGGCCGAGTGCCATTAGCCCCTAACGGAGGAAGGTACGACGGCTGAGCTCACGCCGCCGCGCCGCGCGATCCGGTCCGCGCCCCCAGCTGCTTTTGCCCGTCAAGAAATGCGCCGATCGCAGCAGCGACGATCGCGGGCTGCTCCACCGTCGAGGCGTGACCGGAGTCCGGAATGACCATGAGTTTCGCGCCGGCAATCGCGCCCGCGATCCGCGCCGCCATTGCCGGCGGCGTGCCGACGTCCTCGTCGCCGACCGCGACCAGGGTCGGCACGGCGATGTTGTGCAGCTCCGCGTAGATGCTTTCGCGCTCGAACACGCCGGCGGCGGCCCGCCAGATCGACCGCCGGTTAGCGGTCAGCTGTTGCCGCCACTCAAGAACCTCCTCGGCGCGCGCCGGATCCTTCAGCGTGGATTTCCCGTACAGCGCCCGCATGGCTGGCTTGACCACCGCGGCAAATCCGAAGCACCGAACGAGGAGATTCAACGCTTGGTATTTCAGCTTCTGCGGCTCGAGATCGGCGGTGGTATTCAAAAGCGCCAGCGAGCGGATCAGATCTGGCCGGCTAATGGCAAGACGCATGGCCACGATGCCGCCCATGCTGAGGCCGCAGAAATGCACCGAACCAAGCCCCAGCGCTTCTATCAGCGCGGCAGCATCGTCGGTTACAGTCTTCATGTCGATCGCGCGGCCGACATTGTCGGCACTGCGGCCCTGCCCGCGATGGTCGTAGGCAATACAACGATACCGGTTTTTTAAGGCAGCGATTTGCGGGGCGAACAGCGTGGTATTCCAAAACAGTCCGTGACTGAAAACGACCGGTGCGCCGGAGCCCCCGGTATCTTCGTAGTAAAGCGCCGTGCCATTTGCGCGGATCATCGGCATTGATCTACTTGCTCCCGAGCGCCTCGATTATTTTGAAGCAATTCTTTTCGGCAGCAGTTTTCGCCGGTCGCGCTTGCATATCGGTAGAATTCGTCCCGCTAATCGCGCACACGGTCAATATTTCATTGACCGCGCGCGTTCATTTTTCCAGGAGCTGAAATAAGATCCGTAAACCATATGTTGTTGGCGAATTGCCGCTGTTGCCGACCAACGGCCGCCCTCGCCATAGGGCGAGAAAGGCGCCCTAATATTGCCGCGGTTTTTCCTGCCTCCGGCCCACCATCTATTTGATCGACGGTTTCGCTCCGGCTTCGACATAGACCGGGTCGGTCGGCCCGTGCCCGGTAATGTAGACGGTGACCGGCTCGGCCTTGGTTTCGGCGAAATGCGGCTCGCCGGCCGGCTCGGTGTAAAAGCTCCCTGTCGGCAGCGATTTGAGCGCCGCTGGGTCGCGACGGACCCCGTAACCGAAATACCAGGTGCCGGAAACAACCACGGCAACGCGATCATCGCGGTGGGTGTGCGCCACAATTACCTTATTGGCAGGAATATGCAGCGCGATGGTGTAGACGCCGGGCTTCGTTGGATCGCCGAGCAGCACGCTCGTTTCGATGCTGTCGACCCCTGATGTTCCAGCGCCGGCGGCGCCGCGCGGCAGGCCGGCGACCTCGGCGGGCGTCAGCCGTTGCTTGCTTTCGCCAATCTGCCGCGGCAGCCGCAGAAACGCGCTGATGGCGGCCACGGTCGCCGCCGGTTGCTCTTCCATCAGCCAGTGGCCCGAATTGGCGATCACGCTGCCAGTGACATCGAGCGCGACGAACCGCATTTGATCGGCCATGGCGGTGCCGAATGATTTCTCGGCACCGATGGCGAGTATCGGCATCGTCAGCTTGCCGTTTGCCACGAAGGCTTTGTTGTCCACGGCGTCGCGGGAAAACGCCGCGAACTGCTCGAACGCGCAGTGCATTGCGCCGGGCCGCGCATAAAGCGCCGCATAATGTTCGCGCGTCGCTTCGTCGATCGCGTTCGGATTGGCGGATAACTCGTCCCAGAAGCGATCCAGATAAATGCGCTCACGCCCTTGCACCAAACGTTCGACGTCCGGTCCACGGAAGTTGAAATGCCACAGCAGCGGGCTTTGTATGATTTGTTCCCAGTCGCCGATGCCGGGCAGCGGCGCGTCCATCGCCACCCAACGGGTGACGCGATCCGAGAACAGCGCGGCAAACGCGTAGCCGACCATGTTGCCGATGTCGTGCGTGACCAAATCGGCCTGCCGGATGTCGAGCTGGTCGAGAATAGCGGCGATGTCGGCCGCCTGGTTTCTTTTGTCATAGCCGCCTTGCGGGTGCGACGAGAGTCCCATGCCCCGCAGGTCGGGAATGACGATGGTGTGATCGCCGATCAGATCGTGAGCCAATGGCGCCCACATGTCGCCGGTGTCACCGAAGCCGTGCAGCATGACGACCGCCGGCCCGTGGCCGCCGACCCGCACGTGCAGCGTCGCGTCGCCCGACGCAATTTCGATTTCGCGAAGTCCCGTCGGAAATGGCACAACGGCGGCCCGGGCCTGCAGCGAAGCGAATACGATCGACATCACGATCAACAAACGGCGCAGCATCGCGGCAACTCCCATTATGATATTGGCGATCGACATTATACGTCGGCGCCGCATCATTGCGGCCGCGCTTAAGCGCCACGCGCAATCCTTTTTTTGACCCTTGTCCCTCGTCGCGCTATGTCATGTGGCAGTGCGGCACGCCGGCGAAATTTTGTTGGCTGCCGGAACCGAGAATCCCGTTGGTTTTGGTAGATCGGGCCGGGAAGCCGGCCTTTTCTCGCCGAATGCGGCGGAACTCAGCGAGACTTTAGTTTCCGAGGGTTGGTCAGGGGCTGCTCCTTGTTTGTTAAACTGGACTAACATTGCAGTCGCTGAAAAAACCGCTATTGTCTTTTGTTTGTATAGAGGGTGGCATGCGACCTAAGGGGCCCAATCCTGTTGATGTGTTGGTCGGTTCGCGGATTCGGCTATTGCGCAAACGGCGCAAGATGAGCCAGGCGGAGCTCGGCAAAGCGCTGGGCGTGACCTTTCAGCAAGTCCAAAAATACGAAAACGGCAAAAATCGTGTTGGCGCGAGCCGGCTGCACTTGGTGGCGACCGCGCTCGACGTTCCGGTCTCGGAATTTTTCGCCGGCGCGGCTGAGACCACTCGTACGTCGTTCGCGACAAAGTCTGTCGCGTTCGACCCGCAGGCGTTTCGCATCGCGGAAGCCTTCGTAAAAATCTCCGACAAGGAGCTGCGCGCCTCACTGATCGATCTGGTCGAGGCGATGGCGCGGAAGTCGGCCTATCGCAACTGACGACGCGGCGCGCGCCGCCGGCCTGCAACAAGCAGCCGGCCGGCCGTGCTGCGGGGCGGTCGTTGCCGAATTTGTCCGGAAACCGCATTGCAAGCATTTCGCGAATCAGTCCCTGATCGTTCAGGGCTGGCCGGGCGGCCGCGGCAATAGGATGCGTCACGGGCGTGTCCGTCCCGCTGGGTCGAATCATAAGGCTAGACTAAGAAAAATGCCCTTCGCGCAGGACCGCGAATCGGATGAATTGATGACGTGACAGCCCTCGCACCCAATGCGCAAGCGCTGTTTATCGGCAAGGCCTGACGCCGCAACCCATACCTCGTCTGGAGAGACGGCTTGGCAAGTCCTAAGATGAACCTGCGCGATCTGGTGATCCTTGTCGCCGATCCAAGTTCATACATGTCGATGCTGATCCACAGCATGCTGCGCGGCTTTGGCTCCAACAAAGTGCTCGAGGTTCGCAACTCCATGGGCGTGTTCCACGCGCTGACCGCCCAACGCATCGACCTGTTGATTTGCGACGCCCGGCTGCCTCTGCACGGCGGGCTGCAGCTGACGCGCGCGATTCGCGCCCGGCGCGACAACGAGCATCGCACCATACCGATTCTGATGATGTCGGCCGATTCCCGCGAATCGACGATCAAGCAGGCACGCGACGCCGGCGCCAACATGGTTATCGCCAAGCCGCTGTCGCCCGCCAGCCTCTACGATCGATTAACCTGGATCGCTTTCAATCCGCGTAAATTCGTCGATACCTCTACCTATTTTGGGCCGGATCGGCGATTTAAGATCGAAGGCTATCCGGGGGGCGTCGGCCGCCGCAAAGGCGACAACATTACCGAGGTTGCTCAGGAGAGCGGCCCCGCCCTCGCACAGGACGACATCGACAGCCTGTTCACCGCGGTACGGTCGGGATCAGATTGATGACAAAGACGGCAAAATCGAAACCGGCGGCTAAGGCGAAAACGGCGGCGGAAGCTGACGCCCGTGTCTTCCCGGTCGAGACGCGCTTTCAAAAAATGGCGAAACGCGAGGGCGGCGTACCGCGCGAAAAGGCGATCGAGCAGGCGCAAAACGAGATTGAAGGTGTTAAACCCCGTTTCGACAACTGGCTCGGCGACGAGCTGCAGGAATTCAAGAAGTTGATGAAAAAAGTCGAAGGCAGCACAGCCGATGCGGAGTGGATCAAGACCGCCAACTTTCACAGCCGCCAGCTGCGCGACAGCGCGATCACATTGAACTTCGAGCTGCTCGCCTTTATCTCCGGCTCGCTATGCGAAATCCTGGATTCGATTGAAGCCGGCAGCGAATGCAATATGGAGTTGATCATCTGCCATATCGAATCCTTGCTGCTTGCGGCGCAGGCATCCTATCGGCATTTGAAGCCGGAGCAGGTGCCGGATTTGACCAACGGCTTGCATCGCGTCGTCAAGCGGGTCACGGCCCAGCCTTCGACCTAGCGCGCGGCCGCTTCCGCTAGAACACCCTCTCGTCGGTGCCGGCCGCCACGTCCAGTGGCGAAGGGCTGAGGCTGTATTTAAGCCGGTCTTTGAGCTCGGCGAGCGTTACCGTTGCGATGGCATCCTCGGCTGGATGACCGCCGCCTTCGGTGCGCAGCCAGGAATCGCTGGTTTTGCGCGCCGCCAGCGTCAAAACATCGGCCAGCGTGGCGAGCTCCTGCTGTAGACGATCAAAATCCTGAAACGCGACGATGAGATCGCGGTCGGCAAGCGACGGCTTTGCTGCCACGGTCTCGCTGATGCGCGCCGTCGTCTTCTCGAATCGCGTCAACGACTCACGCAGTGCCGCGGCGATGGCGGCCACGAAGGTCGCGATTTCGTGGGTCAGTGGCGGCGTAGCCGGGACATCGGACATGCGACTCTCTCTTACTTACTCACTCACTACGAAAGCTTGCCCATCACCTGTTCGATCTTCTGCCGCAGGATGTCGGCGGTGAATGGCTTGATGAGATAGTTGTTGGCCCCGGCCTGTGCCGCCTTGACCACGAGCTCGCGATCGCCGCGTCCGGTCAGCAGAATGAACGGTACTTTGCGCGCCGACGGATGGCCGCGCACCGCGCGCAAGAGCTCCAGCCCGTCCATCTCCGGCATATTGTAGTCGGAAATGATTAGATCGAGCGGCTGCAGCGCGGCCGTATCCATGGCGGCCTTGCCGTTTTCAGCTTCGTGAATAACGCGGACACCGATCTGTTCGAGTGTCATGCGGGTCATTTGTCGAACGCTGTTCTGATCGTCGACAACGAGGACCTTGAGGACTGCTGCGGCTGGCATTGTCATCGCTCCTAATAAAACGGCAGATCGCTCCTGCGAAGAGTACGAACTGCACCTCAGTTCGCGGTGGCCGTCATCTTCGACTCTCCATTGGCGAAGCGTCCAAGACCTGCTTGAAGACCGGCTTGCACATTCTGGCTGTTGGCGAGATCGGAAAGCTTCTCGACATCGAGAATGAACGCGACCCGACCGTTGCCCAAGATCGTGGCCCCGGCGATGCCGGGGACGGAGCCGTAGCTCTCCTCGATACTCTTGACGACGACTTGCTGATGGCCGAGCAATTCGTCGACCACGATGCCAAAATGCGCGCCCTCGCCGGCGTCGGTGATAATGACGACGCGCTCGTCGGATGCGTTCAGCATCGAGCTGATATCCAGCAGATCGCAAAGCTGAACCAGCGGCACGAGATTGCCGCGCAGCCGCAGCATGCCCGAGGTGCCAATCAGATTGTGAACATCTGACGCCGGCGGACGCAGGCATTCGACGATCGCCGACATCGGCATCACGTAGGTTTCTTGGCTGACGCGGATCACCATGCCGTCCATCACCGCGAGCGTCAGCGGCAGGGCAAGCTGAATGGTCATGCCGCGGCCGCGCTCCGACTTGAGCGAAATGCGGCCGCCGACGTCCTGGATGTTGCGCCGAACGACGTCCATGCCGACGCCGCGGCCGGAAATGTCGGACACCTTTTCGGCGGTCGAGAAGCCGGGCATGAAAATCAGATTGTTGATCTCGTCATCGCTGAGAACGGCGTCAGCGCCGACCAATCCCTGCTCCCTCGCCTTCTTGAGGACGCGCTCGGGATTGATACCGGCGCCGTCGTCGCTGATTGAAATGACGATGCGGCCGCCGCGATGTTCCGCGCCGAGGCGGATGGTGCCCTCTTCGGTCTTGCCCGACGTTTGCCGATCGGCCGGCAGTTCGATGCCGTGATCGATCGAATTACGGATGATGTGAGTCAACGGGTCGCCCAACCGCTCGATGATCGATCGATCGACCTCGGTGTTCTCGCCGGCCAATTCCAGACGGACCTTTTTGCCGGTCTTCGTCGCCAGTTCGCGGACCAGGCGCGGCATGCGCTGGAATACCGCATTCACCGGCTGCGCCCGCATCGACATGACGCTGTCTTTGAGTTCGCGGGTGTGGTGCACCACCTCTTCGAGAACCTGCGCCAGCCGACCGCTGATTTCCTCCGGAAGGCTGTGAACCACCTGCCCAAGCATCGCCTGGGCGATCACCAGTTCTCCGACCATGTTGACGACGCGATCGATTTTTTCGAGCTCGACGCGCGTCGTGGTGGCGCCGGCGGCCGGCGCTTTGACGGAAGCCGGACGCGACGGTGCGGCGGCGGCGGATTCGACTTCCGGATTTGCAGCGGCGGCGGCCGTAGCCGGCTCGCTGCGGAGATCGCCGGCAACCGGCATCGCCGCCGGTTGGATCGGTGGACTGTTTGTTTCGACAATCTCGCCCGGCGGATCGAAAGCTTCGGGCGGGCCATCCTTGGTAATCTCGATTTCGCAATCGCCGGTGACGAATTCGAAAACCTCGTCGATCTGCTCGCGCTTGGCGGTCGTCCGCAACGTGCCGGTCCAGCCAAGATACGGATGGTCGTATTCGAGCTGCTCGAGCGATGGCAGCTTGTCCAATTCAGCGACCAGGTCGAGCGTGCCGAGCTTGCGCAGCTCCCGCACGATATAAAGCGGCTCGTTCGCCTTCTTCAGCATTTCCGGCTTCGGCCGAAACACGATCTGGTAGGTCTGCTCGCCGCCGTCGGCGCCCTCATCGACCTCGTCGAAGCGCACCGGGGTAAAGTCGATGCCTTCAAAATCCGCCGGCGCCGCCGAATCGTCGCCGCCGACACCGTCACCGTGCAGCAATTGCTCCAAAGCGGCGCGGGATTCATGACCGAGATCGGGCGGAATCGCTTCACCCGATCGCGACATAGAGATCAAATCCGACAGCACGTCGTTCGCCGGCAACAACACATCGACGACATCCGGCGTCGCCGCCAGCTTGCCGCTGCGCATTGCGTCCAACACCGTCTCGAAAACGTGGGCGAAGCCCACCAATCCGTCAAAGCCGAAAATTCCGGCGCCGCCTTTGACCGAATGAACGGAGCGGAACACGGCATTGATGGTATCCTCCGAGGCGGCGCCTTCCCGGAGGTCGGTCAAGCCTGCCTCAATTTGCTGCAGCGCTTCGCTGCATTCATCGAAGAAGGTCGCCTTCAGCTGGTCCAAGCTCGCCATGATCTTTTTTGCCTTCGCGCCAAACTTTTAAATGCTAGGGAGCCACCTTGTTGATCGTCGCGATCAGCCGGTCAGGATCGAATGGCTTGACCATCCATCCGGTTGCGCCGGCCTCGCGGGCGAGATTCTTTTTTTCCTTTTCGCTTTCGGTCGTCAGCACCAGGATCGGCGTGCTTTTGTGCGTGTTATTCCGCCGCATCTGGCGGATCACCTCGTAGCCGTCCATCCTCGGCATGTTGATGTCGGTGATGACGACGTCGACCCGTTCCTTGTCGAGCACTTCGAGCCCGTCCTGGCCGTCGACCGCCTGCAACACGTCGAAGCCGGCGTCGGCCAGCGTCAGCATGAGCATGTCGCGGATCGTCTTGGAGTCGTCGATCGTCAAAATACGCTTTGCCATGGCGAGGTCCTCCGCCTGCTCAGCAGGCTGAACAATTTCGCTGGGTGGGGCACGAACTTCAGATTGCGGCTCTGCATCGGTCGGCTGCGTTTGGCATAGCTCGGTCCAATCAAGACCAAGATCCTCGAAGGCGGCGATGAACACCGCCGACGGCTCGCTGACCGACAGCCGATCGCAGCTTTTCCGTGCCGCCAAGATGATTTGGATGCATGGCACGGTCAGGGTTTCGACGCCGGAAGCGTCGAATGACGGCGGCGAGCCGGCCTGCAGCTGTTCGCGCATGGTAGTGATAAAGCTCTCAGCCGCCGCCAGGTCGAGGACCGCCGGCAACTTCAGCTGAGACTTGTCCGCACCGTTGTGCATGGTCATGGCTCGCTTGTCCGTTGATCGATCGGGCTCGTCACGCTGCATTCGGTTCGCTGTCGCCGCGGCCGCCGCCATGACGTGCATCGAACGCGCAGGCGCGGAGGATCGCGTCCGCCATATGATCCAGCGGATGTTGCTCCATTACCGCTCCGCGCTCGAACGCCGCCCGCGGCATGCCGTAGATCAGCGATGATCCCTCGTCCTGGCCGAGCGTTACGGCTCCGGCGCGGCGCAACTCGAGCAGGCCCTCCGCGCCATCTTTCCCCATGCCGGTGAGAATGGCGCCGACCGCTTTCTTTCCGGTTACGCGAGCGGCCGAGCGGAACAGGACATCGACCGAGGGCCGATGGCCGCTTACCGTCGGGCCGTCCGACAGGCGGCAGACATTGCGGGTGCCTTGCCTGGCAATTTCGAGATGATGTGAGCCCGGCGCGATATAAACGTGGCCGGCCTCGATCGCTTCGTCGTGGATCGCCTCGGAAACTCGCATCGGGCATTCGCGGTCGAGCCGCTGGGCAAATCCGGTGGTAAATCGTGGCGGCATATGCTGGGTGATCAGGACCGGCGGGCAATCGGCCGGCAGACCAAGCAACAGCGCCTTGAGCGCTTCCACGCCGCCGGTCGAAGCGCCGACAAAAATGATCTTGTCGGCGAGGCGGGCGGGCCGCTGGGGCCGGGGAACGCTCGGCACCGTCGCACGACGCGCGCCAACGCGCGAGCCGGCCGCGGCCTTGACCTTGGCCTGAATCTCGGTGGCCAGTTCGGCCATCGCCTCGGCAAGGCCGTCGGTCGGTTTGGCAATGAAATCGACCGCGCCAACTTCCAGAGCCTCGAGCGTGATGTCGGCGCCGCGCTGCGTCAGCGTCGAGATCATCACCACCGGCGTCGGCCGCAGCGCCATGATCTTGCGCAAGAATGTCAGCCCGTCCATGTGCGGCATCTCGACGTCGAGCGTGATGACGTCGGGATTGAGGGCCTTGATGCGCTCGCGCGCGATATGCGGATCGGCGGCGGTGCCGACGACTTGGATTTGCGGATCGGCCTCAAGCAACGTGGCCAGCAGTTGCCGCATCACTGCGGAATCGTCGACAATAAGAACGCGCACCGGTGTGCTTGAATTAGTCATCTGCATCCCCAAAAAGGTCGATTTCTCCTGAAGGCTGCTGTACAAGCAGCCGTTTCTCGTAGTCGTGCTCTTCGCGATTGACCGCGTATCGATCGGTAGTTCCGAGCAAGCGGCGGACCACCCGTCCATCGGCGGGGTGATAGTGGATGCGCCGCGGCAGCGATCCGCCAAGGTCTTGCGCCGCGCACGGCAGGCCTTCGAGCTGCAGATAGCGCATAACAAATTCGGCGTTCTCGCTGCCGATGGCCGTGGTCATGTCGGTGACGTTGCCGCCGCCGAACACCTTGATCTCCATCCGCTCGCGCGCGCAGCCGGCCTTGATAAGCTCGTTGACCAGCTTTTCCATCGCGAAATTGCCAAATCGCGTCGAGCGCAAATCGTCGCCCCATGTGCCGGACTTGTGGTGCGGCAGCATGAAATGATTCATGCCGCCGATGCCGATCAATGGATCGCGGATGCAGGCCGAGACGCACGATCCAAGCACGGTGACCAGCACCTCGTCCGGCTTGTCGGTGACGTAGAATTCGCCCGGAAAAACTTTCACCATCCACGACGCGCCGGCGGCATCGTAAAAACGCCGCCCGGCGCGCGAGTCGGCGCCACTTTCGCCCCAGGCACCGTCGGCCGGCCGCTGCGCTGCCGCGACGCCACTCATTTATCTCTCCGGTAGGTGGTGCGGCCGACGAGCTGCAATCCCGGATGCACGCCCATCAGCGATTCGGAATGGCCGATATAGAGCCAGCCGCCGGGCACCAGTTTCTGGGTAAAACGCTCGACCAAAGCCGCCTTGGTGGGACCGTCGAAATAGATCATGACGTTGCGGCAGAAGATTGCGTCGAACGGGCCGTTGAACGGCCACGCTTCCATCAGATTGAGGCGGCGAAATGCGATCAGCGCGCGGACATCGTCACGGACCACGACATTCTTGTTGGCGCCGTCGGACTCCTCCGGTTCGAAAAATTCCCAATACGACTTCGGCACCTCACTGAGCGAATTTGACGGATACAGGCCGCGCGCGCCCTTCCTGAGCACGTCGGTGTCGATATCAGTTGCCAGAATGCGAGTGTCGCGGCGCTGGGTATCTCCGATCTCGTGCTTGAGCACGACCGCGACGGTGTACGGTTCCTCTCCGGTCGAGCATCCCGCTGACCAGATTCGCAGTCGGCGTGCGGCGCTGCCGCCGCGCGCAAACGGCGCGGCAACATGAGTGCGGAAGTGCTCGAAATGGTGCTCTTCGCGAAAAAACTTCGTGAGATTGGTCGAGATCGCGTTGAGAAAGCTCTCAAGCTCCGGTGGGTTAGCGCCAAGATAGTCGCGGTATTGACGAAACGAGCTCAGGCTGAGCGCGCGCAGACGACGCGACAGGCGGCTATAGACGAGATTGCGCTTGCTGTCGGACAGCGCGATTCCGGCCTGCTCATAGGCGAACTGCGCCAGCGCACGGAAGTCGGCGTCGGAGAACGCGAATTCGCGGGCCGGCTCAGCAATTACGGCTTCGCTGGGCGCGACGGCAGTCGGTGTTTTGCGAGTCGCAAGTGTCATTTCTTGACACCTTTACTTTCTGTTGCCCTTGTTCCTAAAACTCTCGCACCTGCGCGGCTCCACCGCCTGCACTCACGAGACGCGTGGGCGCCGCCCGCTTCGGCAAGGTGGCGACCGCCGGCGCTTTCATCCCGCCGGCCGGGCGATAGTGGCCGCCCGACGAGGCCATGCCCGCATCATTGATTCGGAAGGCGGCGACGCGCTCTTTCATGGCGTTCGCCGGAAGCTCAAGGCGATCGAGGTCGTGCACGATATTCCGCTGCAACAAAGCGGGTTCATTTGCTGCTTTAATTTGCTCATAGCTGTAAAGCCAAGCGACCAGCATGCCGGCCACCAGCAAAACGCCGAGAGCCGATACGACGGCGAGTTTGACGCCAATGCGAATGTCGGAAATTCGAACCATAATGTTGCCCGTCACCCCCAAGTTCCCGGTTCGTCATCCAAACACTTCAGTGCATCGAGCCATTGTCGTCGCCGGCTGCCGCCGTCATCGACAGCAGATTTTGCAGATCGATGAGCGCGATCATGGCGCCTTCGATCGTGACCAGGCCGGAGAGAAAGTTGAGTCGCTGCGCGTGCGCGATGCGTGGCACCGGCTGCACCTGGGATTCCTCGAGCGAAACAATGTCAAGCACACGATCCGCCAACAAGCCGATCGGCTTGGCGGCGATCTGCACGATGATCATGATGTGGAGCGGCGTCGCCTGGGTCAGCCCCTGGCCAAACCGGCAGCGCAGATCAACGATCGGAACGATGACGCCGCGCAGGTTGAGCACGCCGCGCACGTAATCCGGTTGGCTCGGCAGATGCGTGATCTCGCTCCAGCCCTTGATCTCGCGAACTGCCATGATGTCGACGCCGTACTGATCATCGCCGATGGCGAAGCTGATAAGTTGCGTCGGGATCGCGCCGGTACGGCTTTCGTTGCCCAAAACCTGCATCGCTGAACCGTCTGGGCTGGCGTCGGTGGGCGATGATGCGGCTGCTAAGGTCATGATGCGTGAGGACTCGCTCTTTGCTCCGGCGGCCGTCTAGTCGTCGGTGCCTTCCGCGTCGTAGGAGCCCGCTCCTCGCCCTGAACGGCCGTTCGGGGCTAGGCGAAAACGCGCTCTGTTGATTGCGACAGTACCGACAGTGCGATTGAAAACTGGTTAAAATTCAAACATCTACGCGCCCGCAAAGGGCGTCGCCGATGTTGGGGCGATTAACAGTGAGGACTATTAATCTATCGCAACCAATCGGCTGGACGGCTGCCTCCACCGGCCTGTGCCGCCATCACCGGCGATTTGGCGGGCGCGCTTGAGCGGGGCCGGCTGCGGGCGGCACCGCGAGGCCATTCGCCCAACGCCGCCGCAAGATCACGCTCTAAAATTCCTTCCAATCGTCGTCGGTATTGATCGCGGTGGCGATCGTCGCCTGCATGCGGGCCGCGGGGCTGCCGCCGTTCGACCGGGCGGCGGCGCGTTTGGGCGCAACGACCGGCGCCCGCTTCGGCGCCACAATCGGCTGCGACTTGGCCGCTACGGCCCTCGCCGCCCCGGCGGCGGGGCGCTGCACGGCAACCGCCGAGGTCGCGGCCCGAACGGCGCCGAGGCGGAAGGCGGCGACGCGCTCGTCCATCGCCTTGGCCTGGTGCTCGAGCGTTCTCGACGTCGCAGCATTCTCTTCGACCAGCGCCGAGTTCTGCTGGGTAACCTCATCCATTCGCGCGAGCGCCTTGTTGACGTCCTCAAGCCCGGTCGCCTGCTCGGCGCTGGCATGAGCGATGTCGGAGACGATGTGCACCACTTCCTTGATGGACCCGACGATTTCCTGCAGTGCCGCGCCGGCGCGGTTGACGAGATCGACGCCGTCCTTCACCTGACTGTTGCTGTTGGTGATCAGGTCCTTGATGTCCTTGGCGGCCTGCGACGAGCGTTGCGCCAAGCTGCGCACTTCCGAGGCCACCACGGCGAACCCACGTCCGGCTTCGCCGGCGCGCGCCGCCTCGACAGCGGCATTGAGCGCCAAGAGATTGGTCTGCCGCGCGATCTCGTCGATCACGCCGATAATATCGGAGATTTTGCGCGACAATTCTTCGATGCGCGCCATGGCGTCGACCGCCTTGGCGACCACTTGGCCGCCACGGTCGGCGACCTGCCGGGTATTGTTGGCCGACTGATTGGCCTGCTGCGCATTCTCGGCGTTCTTGCGCACGGTGGCGGAGATTTGCTCCATCGATGAGGAAGTTTCGTCCAAGCTGGCCGCCTGCTCCTCGGTGCGCTGCGACAGGTCGCTGGTGCTGCCGGACAATTCCGCCGAAGCGTTCGAAATCTCCCGCGTCGCCACCACAATCGATCCGATGGTTTCCTGCAGCCGCGCGGCCATAGTATTGAAATCGTCCTTGATCTGGCGGTAGCTCTCGGTGAAGCCGTCGCCGAGCCGATGGGTCAGGTCGCCTTCGGACATCTTGACGAGGCCGTCGGCCAAGAGCTGAACGATACGCGCTTGCTCCTGCGCGGCCTGTGCTTGGGCCTCGGCCAGTCTGCGCTGCTCGGCCGCCGCATTGGCTTGGATCTCGGCTTGAGCGTGTTGGCGCTGCATCGCTTCATCGGTCTCGCGCCGCGCTTTTTCGAGCGCCAGCACCTTGAATCGCTCGACGGCATTGGCCATCGCGCCGATTTCATCCTGACGTTCGAGCCCGGGCAAAACCACGTCAAAGTCGCCGCCGGCAAGCTTGCGCATCGCTTCGCTCAGCTTTTGCAGTGGATTGGTGACGCGCTTCGTCACCACCATCATGGCGCCGACAAACAGCGCAATGGCGGCGATCAGCAGCACCAGCTGGACGATAAGATTATACAGCGCGCTGGTATGCTTGCTGGTCGCGTGCTCCCGCGCGGTTTCGAGCGCGACCTCGGCAACGCCGACCAGCGGACGGAGCCGAGTCAGCCCCATGGCCGTCTGTTGATCGACCGTCATCGCCGGCGGCTGACCGGCAATCGCGTCCTTGATCGCCTTCATGCCGATGTCGATATAGTCGGAGCCGAAGTATTCGTGGTTGACCCTTTCCCGCATCTGCGTGAAAGCGGCGGGCAAGGGCAGACCGTTTGCCAGATCTTCGAGTGCGGCCCAGATGCTGCGGACCTTGCTGACCTTGGCGATGTAGTCTTCCACATTGGCAGCGGTCTGCGGTCGGCCTTCCAGCGCGTAAGAGGCCATAACAGCGGCATCGCCGGCGCCGTTGCGGACCATCCAAGCGAGTTGTTTGAGCTCCATCAACTGATCGATGTACGGGTCCTGGAGCTTGGTCGACGGCGTCAGCTGCGTCGACAGCTTGTCGATGAATTTGATCAGGTCGTCGGCGGCCTTGAACATCTCTTCGGCAATTCCCGGCCGCCGCGCCGCTTTCGGCTGCGCCATGGCCAAAGCCGTCTCTTCATGCAGCGCGGTCAACCGCTTGATGCGCTCGGCAAGCGCGGTGATGGCCGCATTTCGGTCGGAAATGTCGACGCGCTCCAGCGCCACCAGCGCCGACTGCAGCGCCGGCATTTCGTTGGCCCGCGCGTCGCGGAGGATCGGATTCATCGTCGTGGCCTGCCTGTCGGCAAGCAGCTCGGTGCGCGACACCGCCCGGTCGAAGCGAAGATGGTGCAGCGCCGTGAACAGATAGCTCGAAGCATCGGCAACCGCCAAGGCGCGGTTCGCGCTGCCGAGCCGCTCCCAGGAATTCCACGCGGTGAGCGACAGCATGATCACGACCGCCGCGCCGAGGGTGGCGATGACGGCTTTCAAAAGTGTGTTGATCGTCAGGCGATTAAGCATGGGAATTCCTTCGGGCGGTCTCATTTGGCGGGGTCGTTGTGGCAGGCATCGGGAGCATCACCGGTCGGCGCAAGCGGCGCTTATGCGGCCCCGCTGACATTGGCTGACAACAGATTCGGTAAGTTGATAAGCGCGATCATGGTGCTTCCGATCGTAACCAGGCCGGAGAGGAAGTCCTGTCGCGCGCCCTGCACCACATTCGGCACCGGCTGAATCTGGATGTCATCGAGCGAAACGATGTCCAGCACCCGGTCGGCCAATAGCCCGACCGGTTTGCCGCCGATCTGCACGATGATCACGATGTGCAGCGGCGTCGCCTGCGTCAGCCCCTGGCCGAAGCGGCAACGCAAGTCGATGATCGGCACGATGACGCCGCGCAGATTGAGCACGCCACGAACATAGTCCGGCTGCCTGGGCAGGTGCGTGATCTCGGTCCAGCCCTTGATCTCACGGACGGCCATGATGTCGACGCCATACTGGTCGTCGCCGATGGCGAAGCTGATGAGCTGTGTCGAAGCCGGCCCGACGCGGGTGCCATTCCCAGCGCCGAGCGCCGCCGAACCGTTCGCACCGGAGTCGGCGAGCAGTGGCGAGGCTTGTTCACTCATGACGCAGAAAGACTCACAATTTCCTGCGAACGGCGCGGTTTGCCGCCCGCGTAAGCTGCGGTAACGAAGAAAGCGCTGCGATCACAACGAAACCACCCGCGTTGACGCGAGATTGGCGTCGTCGGTAATCACATTACGAAAGATGCGATTGAAAAGTGGTTAAAAAACCAAGTGCGCAACGCAATGCTCGCGCCCGTTTTTGATGCAGGCGCGAGTATGTTTTAAGCGGCGACCGGAATTTCTTAGAATTCCTTCCAGTCGGCATCCTGATTGACCGCGGTGGCGAGCGCCGCCTGCATGCGCGGCACCGGCCCGGACCCGTTGCCTCCGGCAGCGGCGCGCTTCGCGGTGACCAGCTGCGGCTTCTCGGCTCGCTTGGCCGGCGCTTGCGGCTTGGCTGCGACCGGTGCCCTGGCCGCGGGCGGACGCGCCGCCGGCGCCATGTCACCGCCAATCCGGAACGAGTTCGACCCGCTCGTTCATCGCATTCGCCTGATGCTCGAGCGTCTTCGCGGTGGCGGCGTTCTCCTCGACCAAAGCCGAGTTCTGCTGCGTCACCTCGTCCATCTGCGTCAGCGCCTTGTTGACCTGCTCGATGCCGCTCGCCTGCTCGGCGCTGGCATTGGCAATGTCGGCGACGATATCGGCGACTTTCTTGATCGAGTCGACGATCTCGGTCAGCGCCGTGCCGGCCTTGTTGACGAGGTCGACGCCGTCTTTGACCTGGCCGTTGCTGTTGGTGATCAGGTCCTTGATGTCCTTGGCCGCCTGCGACGAGCGCTGGGCGAGGCTGCGCACTTCGGACGCGACCACCGCGAAACCCCGGCCGGCTTCGCCGGCGCGCGCCGCTTCGACCGCGGCGTTGAGCGCCAGCAGGTTGGTCTGGCGGGCGATCTCGTCGATCACGCCGATGATGTCGGAGATTTTGCGCGACGACTCTTCGATCCGCGCCATCGCTTCGACCGCCTTGGCCACCACCTGGCCGCCGCGATCGGCGACCTCGCGGGTGCCGCTCGCAGACTGATTGGCCTGGTTAGCGTTCTCGGCGTTCTTTTTCACGGTCGCGGAGATTTCCTCCATCGACGCCGAGGTCTCTTCGAGGCTCGCGGCCTGCTCCTCGGTCCGCTGTGACAGATCGGTGGTGCTGGCGGAGATTTCCGACGATGCGTTGGTCACTTCCCGCGCCGCGGTCTTGATCTCGGCGATAACCGCCGACATCGACTCGAGCAGGCTGTTGACGCCGCCGCACAGCGCCCCGATCTCGCCGGTCTTGCCGTCCATCGGGATGCGCTGGGTGAGATCGTTTTCCTTGGCCGCGTTGACGACGTCCTGGGTCTGGCGGACCGCCTCTTGCAAAGCTTCGGCCGCCTTCACTTTCTCGGTGACATCGGTGGCGTATTTCACCACCTTGAACGGCTTGCCGCTGGCGTCCATGATCGGATTATAGCTTGCCTGGATCCAGACTTCCTTGCCGCCCTTGCCGATGCGCTTGTACTGATTGGCGTCGTATTCGCCGCGGCCAAGTCTGGCCCAAAATTCCCGATATTCGGGGCTCGACCGATAGACCGGGTCAACGAACATCGAGTGGTGCTGACCACGGACTTCGTTGATCGAATAACCCAAAGTGTTGAGAAAGTTGTCGTTGGCGGTCAGTATCTTGCCGTCGAGGCTGAACTCGATCACGGCCTGAACTTTGCTGATGGCGGCGAGCTGACCCTCGTAGTCCGCGTTCTTGAGCTTCTGTTCGGTGATGTCGGTGGCAAATTTCACGACCTTATAGGGCTTGCCGCTGGCATCCATGATCGGATTGTAGCTGGCCTGGATCCAGACTTCCTTGCCGCCTTTGCCGATGCGCTTGTATTGACCGGCGTCGTACTCGCCGCGGCCGAGCTTGGCCCAGAATTCCTTGTATTCATGGCTGCTCCGGTAAGCCGGATCGGCGAACATCGAGTGATGCTGGCCCACGACTTCTTCGAGCGTGTAGCCCATGGCCCGGAGGAAGTTGTCGTTGGCGTGCAGAATCTTGCCGGTAAGGTCAAACTCAATGACGGCCTGCACGCGATTGATGGCAGCGATCACCCCTTCGTTCGAGCTTGAGGCGCTGCGGGAAGTTGATTTCTTCAACCAGGACATGATGGTCTCCGTTGTGCCCTTCCTTGGGCTGGCGAGGCGAGCGCTGTCAGCTTGGTTCGAGCGATCGTGGGTTGATTGGACGTTTGGTCTGCGACGCGTTGCGTTAGTTAACTGCTGCCGCGGACTTGGCGGCGGCCGAATCCAGATCGATCTGCACCGACAGCAGGTTGGGAAGATCGATCAGCGCGATCATGGCGCCTTCGACCGTCGCCAGGCCGGACAGGAATTCGACGCGCGAAGCCTGCGCAATGCGCGGCACCGGCTGGATCTGGCTATCATCGAGCGAAACGATATCGAGCACCCGGTCGGCCAACAGTCCGACCGGCTTCGAAGCGATCTGCACGATGATGACGATGTGCAGCGGCGTCGCTTGCGTCAGTCCCTGGCCGAAGCGGCAGCGCAGGTCGATGATCGGCACGATGACGCCGCGCAGATTGAGCACGCCGCGGACATAATCCGGTTGCCGCGGCAGGTGGGTGATGTCGGTCCAGCCCTTGATTTCGCGCACCGCCATGATGTCGACGCCGTACTGGTCGTCGCCGATGGCGAAGCTGATGAGCTGTGTCGGAGCGGCTCCCTGAGCCTCCTGCCCCATACCGATCGCGGCGGAACCAAGCGGCGCGGCGTCTGCGGCAACTGAAGCGGCTGATATGGTCATAGCACTCAAAAACTCGTTCCGTCCCTCGAAGGGCGGATGTTCGGTCGTCGGTGGGCACCGGGCATCACGGGATTTGATGACGCCAAGCCGCCGCACGTCGTGAAAATTCAACGTCCGCCTGAAGTAGAATTTAAGTCGAAGGCGTTTGAAAATTGGTTAATCTGCAAGTATGAAGGCGATCTAATACTATGTTGTTCAATAACAACAACTACGAATAATAATCTAAGATAATACTTTCCTGAAAACGGCATTGATCCGCGTGCGGCGACGGGTGCCAGTCGCAATACCCAAGCCGTTTTCCGTGACGCTGAACGAGCAGCGCGCGCCGCGCCCGGCGATCGCCGCGCCGCTTTTCCGAAGCGTGATTGCTTGACGGTGCGCCACGATTTTGCGGATCGCGGGCAACGCCCGGTTCACATCAGATGTTTCCGCCGCTCGCCCAACTCGGATAAGATCACACCTGCTAAACAAGGTCGGCCAACGCACGATGCAGCTTTAAGATGCACGGCGACCGGCGATATCTGCAAATACAACTGCTAGTGATGACAAGTGGGGCTTTAACCGGCGTAAATCTTCAACTACCGTTTTTTGCTGGCTGATTCGAAAGATAAAAAAAGTGGCCGCATGACCGATCAGCCCGCAGAAGTCGCCCGGCGGTGCAAACTGATAATGAGGTGACCTCCACCAGGCAAGGCGACCGGGAATTACCCAATAGTAGACTGCAAAGTGGCGTTCATTGGATTTCTTGTAAATACCCGCCACGTTGAAACTGGGAATTCAAATGAACGTTCAAACCAGGTCGACGGCCCAGCGAGCGTCATACCACACTGATCCCAACAATCAGCTGCTGAGCGCCATGTGCGAGGTTTATGACTTGCGGTTGTCGCAGGTCGCGCACGCAGATGCGGCTCTCGATGCCCGCAACGCCTTGCAACGGGCATCGGCCCGGCGGATCATTTTCCGCGAGCATGATCTGCACGATGACGTGCCCGTCATTTGCGATGGCTGGGCGGCGTCCGTCGTGATGCTGTCGGACGGCAGGCGCCAGATCCTGTCGTTCCTCTTGCCCGGCGACATGGTGTCCACGGTTTTGTTGTTCGATCCGCGGCCCAACTGCGTGATCGAGGCCATCACCGACGTGCGATACCGCATGTTCAAGCGCGCCGACCTGAAAGAGGCCATGCTCAAGCATGCCGACGTGTTCGAGCAAATTTCGAAAGCCTGGATCGAAGAAAAACACCGGGCCGATCAGCTGATTGTCGACCTCGGCCGCCGCACCGCCGATGAGCGGATCGCTCGGCTGATTCTCAACCTATGGGAACGACTTGCAGAGCGCGGCGTGACGACCAAGAAAGAACCAATGGAAATGGAATTTCCGCTCCGCCAGCATCACATCGCCGACGCCACCGGCCTGACGCCGGTTCATGTCAGCAAGGTATTGTCGGAGTTTCGTCGCAACGGCCTGGTGAAGATCAGCGACCGCTCACTGGCGATCCTGGATCCGACCGGTTTCCGGCGCGTCGCCCATATGCGTTAAGCGACTTCCCGCGTCATTGTTGTCGAGAGCTTTGCCAATACTAGGCAGATTTTCGCTATTACTACAAAAAACTGTCTAATCCGCGTCCGACGACGACATTGCCCGCGGTGCGGGATCACGTTCAGACGCCGCTTTCGCAGGCGGAGGCGATAAATCGCCCGCACTGATCACCCCATCCCGATGCAGATCGTGTCGCAGTCGTTCCATCGCATTTTCGACGACGCCAGCTTTATAGCGCTTGGTCAGCCGCAGATATCCAAGTTCCACAAGTTTCGCGATCACCTCAGGTGAGGCAACGGGCCGACGAAACTGAATGACAATCCCCACTGCGTACCCCTGAACGGCGCCTAGTCGATTCACATTCACGACTACCACACCGTGGCGAGTAGTGACCAGCGTCGGCTTCGGCGCGTGCGGGAAACCAGCTCGGTTGCGGAATGCGGTGGTGCGGTGGCGTAGAGGATGCCGGGGGAGCGACCCCCGGCTCCTCCGCCTAACAATGGACGCGCTACTTGACCAGCACATGTGGGGAGCGACCCCGTGCATCAAGGATCGTCAGCGTCCAAGGTCAGACCTACCCGACATGGGCTTCGCGAAGCTAGGGAGCTTTTATGGGCAAATTGGGACAGCTTGCCGACCGCGCGACATTTTCGTGGCCCCTCTCCCACTGCCGAACCCGCTACCCACATATCCCGCGGTTATGCACACCAGGGAGAGCCGCATGACACCGCAAGAGCGACAGCTGGTGGATGAATTGTTCGATCGTCTGGCCGGATTGGAGAATAACCCTCGCGACCCGGACGCCGAGCGCGTCATCGCCGATGGCGTGAGACGGGCGCCGCATGCAGTCTACGCGCTGGTGCAGACGGCGCTGGTCATGGACGAGGCGCTCAAGCGCGCCAATGCACGAATCGAGGAGCTGCAGGCGCAGGTCGGCGGCGAAGGACAACCGCAATCGGGCGGCTTCCTCGACAGCATGCGCGACGCCGTGCTCGGACGGCGCGACCCGCGAGGCTCGGTGCCATCGGTGCGCGCGCAAGCGCAATCTTCATCCGTATCGCCCCCGCCCTATCAGTCACAGGCCGGATATCCCCCACAAACGCCGCCCTATCCTGCGGGTCTGGGCATGGGCCCGGCCTTCGGGTCGGGCGGATCGTTTCTCGGCACGGCCGCATCGACAGCAGCGGGGGTGATCGGCGGCGGGCTGCTGCTTAACAGCATCCGCTCGATGTTCGGCGATCATGCCGGCTTGGCGCACGCCGGCGGGATCGGCACCATTGGCCACAGCGATCTGGCTGAGAAGCGGCGGGACCAGGATCAGGACCGGGACCAGGACGAGCAGGACCAAGCCGACCAGGACCAGGACCAGGACCAGGACCAAGACCAGGATGATGACGGCGGCGATTTTGGCGGTGACGATAGCGACTTCGCTTAGAGCATGATCGCGAAAAGTCGAAACCGGTTTCCGGTCAAGATTATGCTCCTATGCAACACCTAGACCACGCTCCGGTTCAACTGATCGGATCGTGGTCTAAGACCTCACCGCCGCTTTTTGCGCCCGACCCGTTTGCCCCGGCGAGCGGCGGCCTTGATCAGGCACGCCGCGCAACGGCAGCCTTTACTTTGCAGGAAGTATTCGAAATATTCCGGGCCGTAATTGTAGGTAAGCTCTTCGCCCGGCGCGATCAGACGCAACGCCACGAACACGATCCGGCCCTTACGCGTGATCGGTTTGGCGTTCGGCCAGCAAGAATGGTTCATGTAGCGCGCAATATTCCATCGCGGCGATCCGTCGATGGTCCAGCGGCTGTTGAGCTCGAACATATATTTGGCGCCCAACCGCTCCCGCCGATCAGATTCTTCCGTGGAAATGCGCGGGCCCCGATAGGTCGCAATGTAAGCCCCCCGCTTGATGGGCTTGATGGCGAAGAGACCAAGTCCGGTCGTCGAACGACCAATGCGAAAGCAACGAGAGGACATCGCGTCAGATTCACCGCAAAATTCGGCCGATGTCATCCCCAATCTTAAGGCTGTGGCAAGACCCCTGCGGCTCCTTCCACAAACCAAGCAGCGTGCTCATTTCGGCATCAAGTCTGCAATGACCGCTTGTGCCGCGTTGTGACCGGGCGCGCCGGTTACCCCGCCGCCGGGATGCGCTCCGGAGCCGCACAAATAGAGTCCCGGAACCGGCATGCGATAGGCAGCATATCCCAGCATCGGGCGCAGCGAATAGATTTGATCCAGGGTCAGCGCGCCATGGAAGATGTCGCCGCTCGGCAGGCTGAAGACACGCTGCAGATCGAGCGGCGACAGGCTCTGACGGCCGATTACGCTTGCTTTGAAGCCCGGCGCGAAGGTCTCGACGGTGTCGATCATCAGGTCGGCGACGGTTTCGCGGTGTTGCTCCCATGACGAGCCATCGTCAAAGCGCGGGGCGACGTGCTGGCAGAACAAGCTCGCCACGTGCGCGCCGGGCGGCGCCAGGCTGTCGTCGAGCACCGACGGAATAAGCATCTCGACGATCGGCGCCCGGCTCCAGCCATGTTGGATACAATCGCGATAAGCCCGGTCCATGTAGGCGAGGCTCGGCGCCATGATAATGCCGGCGGTGAGATGGTCACCCGCGCCCGGCAAAGCGGAAAAATCCGGCAGTTCCGACAGCGCGACGTTGATGCGGAAAGTACCGGAGCCCGCTTTCCACGCCTTCATCCGCTTATCGACGGCAGGCGGAACCACCTCGCGTGGCAGCAGCGCTTGGAAAAGCTGTTGCGGATCGACGTTGGCAACGACCGCGCCGGCGCGCACGGGCGTGCCATCGGCGAGAACGACGCCGGCCGCGCGGCCGCGCTCGACAATAATTTCGCGCACTGGCGAGCTTACGTCGACGCGCACGCCGTGCGCAGCGGCCGCGTGCGTCATCGCCTGCGTGATCGCGCCCATGCCGCCGATGGCGTGGCCCCATGTGCCGAGTTTGCGGTTCACTTCACCGAATACATGATGCAGCAACACATAGGCTGAGCCAGGCGTATAGGGACTCGCCAGGTTGCCGACGACTGCGTCGAAACCGAGCAAAGCTTTGATCGGATCGGTATCGAACCAGCCATCTAATATGTCGCCTGCCGATTTGCGGAGTAGGCGGAACGCAGTCTTGAGGCCGTCGCCCTGCCACAGCTTTTTTCCGACCGCGGCGATCTTGCCGAGGTCACGTACGCTCTGCCCGATATTCCCGAGCACCAGATTGGGCGGTGCATCGAGCACGGTGCTGCGCAGCACTGCCGCAATCCGACCGATTTCGGCCTGATAAACCGGATAACGTTCGGCGTCCGTGGCGCTGAATTTTGCGATCTCACGCTGCGTGCGCCCGTCGGCGGTGAGGAGGTGGCGCCCATCCGGAAGCGGCAGGAAGTTCTGGACGCGGCGCTCGACGATGCGCAGGCCGTGCTGCCGCAATTTGAGATCGTCAATGACCTTGGCTTGCAGCAAGCTCACCGTGTAGGCGGCAATGGAATTGCGAAAGCCGGGATGAAATTCCTCGGTCACGCAGGCGCCGCCGACGACCTCGCGGCGCTCCAGGACCCGCACCCGCAGCCCCGCCATGCCGAGGTAGGCCGCACAGGTCAGCCCGTTGTGACCGGCGCCGATGACGATGGCATCGAGTTCCGACATCGCTCAGTGGCCTGAATGGCTTAACGGCAAGAGCATTGAAGGTTTCGTATTGCACTGGAGACGAAAGGGTAACAGGCCAATTGCGATTGGTGCAATTCGATGAAAGATCGCCGTTTGCTGTTCGCTCATCATCCGGTCGCGCGAGATACTAAATAGACCACGTCGCGTGAACTCGATAGCGTCCGACCGGACGTGGGCGATTTTCACCTAACGGAGATTGGCGCAATGAACGACGGCGTCCAAATGCCTGCAAAGAGAGATTCACGGCGGCTGCTCGGCAAGGCCGCCGTCATCACCGGCGCGGCGCGCGGGATCGGGCGCGCGGCGGCGGTCGCCTTTGCCCGCGAGGGCGCGGATGTGATGGGCATCGATATTGCCGGCCCCGTGAGCTCGACGCTCGAGGTCGCGCCCGCGACGCGAGACGAATTGGCGGAAACCGGCCGCTTGGTTGAAGCCGCCGGCGCGCGCTGGTGCGAAGCGCGCCTCGATCAGCGCGATTTGCCGGCCTTGCGTACCGCCGCGGACCAGGCGCGCGCCACCTTCGGCCGGCTCGACATCCTGATAGCGAATGCCGGTATCCAGGGATTCAAGCCAATCTTGGAATGGGAAGACGCCGACTGGCACGACACCATTGACGTCAATCTGACCGGCACCTGCAATGCCGTTCGCGCCGTCGCACCGCACCTCGTCAAAAACGGCGGCGGACGCATCATCGTTATATCGTCGACGCAAGGCAGACACGGCACCAAATACGGCGCCGCCTACAGCGCTTCAAAATGGGGCATTATCGGGCTGATGAAATCGGCGGCGCTGGAATTTGGCGAGTACAAGATCACCGTCAACGCCGTCATTCCCGGACTCATCGACACGCCGCTGACCCGCCACCGCGATCGTTATGCACAAGCCGCGGATGATTTCGAATCCAGAGAACCGGCAGCCGTCTTGGAAGCGGAAGCAAAGAAAAAGCTGATCGCCAAGTCTCCGCTTGGCGTTCCCTGGATCGAGCCCGAGGCGGTTGCGCCAGTGCTTGTGTTCCTGGCCTCGGACGAGGCCTCGATGGTGAGCGGCGCAACCTACGACGTGACCGGCGGCGACAGCGCCAATTACACCGCCTGACGAAGCCTCGCCGTCAGCTATTGCCGGACAGATATTCAGATGAATCACGAGAAAGGCTGAACGATCATGGCAAAGACTGCGAAAGAGAGTAGTGGCGAGCACGAACCGATCCGCGGCGACCTTGGCGCCTCAATCCTTGGGCCTCGCAACACGCCGCTGGAAAGGGAAAATCCGGACCAGCTGGCTTCGCCTTACACGGATTCCGGCACGATCCCCAACCTCAAATTCTCCTTTGCGACCGCGCGCAATCGCTTGCTCACCGGCGGCTGGGCGCGCGAGGTCACGGTGCGCGAATTGCCGGTCGCAACCGAGCTTGCCGGCGTCAACATGCGGCTGAAGCCGGGGGGCATCCGCGAGATGCATTGGCACAAGGAGGCCGAATGGGCCTACATGCTCGCCGGCCACGCACGCATCACCGCCGTCGACGAACAGGGCCGCACTTTCATTGATGACGTCGGCCCCGGCGATCTGTGGAATTTCCCGGCCGTCATCCCGCATTCGATCCAGGGCCTCAAGGACGGCTGCGAGTTTCTGTTGGTGTTCGACAATGGCAGCTTCTCGGAGAACGAGACGTTCTTGCTCACCGACTTGTTCGCTCACACTCCGCGCGACGTACTGGCCAAGAATTTCGGCGTCGCTGAAGCCGCCTTCGCCGGCATCCCAGTCGACGTCGAGCATGAGCGCTATATTTTCGAAGGACAGATCCCAGGCCCGATCGCTGGCGACACCGTGCAGTCCGCTGCGGGCCTCGTACCCAACAGGTTCAGCCATCGCATGATGGCGCAGGAGCCAATCCGCACCGACGGCGGCTGGGTGAGGATTACCGACTCGACGAATTTCCCGGCAGCGAGCACCATCGCCGCGGCCTTGGTGCATGTCGAGCCGGGCGCGATGCGCGAAATTCACTGGCACCTGACCGACGAGTGGCAGTATTACATTTCTGGGCGCGCCCGCATGACCGTGTTCGCCTCAGGCGGCAAGGCACGGACCTTCAACTACCAGGCCGGCGACGTCGGCGTTATCCCGCACGCAATGGCGCACTATGCTGAGAATCTCGGCGACGAGCCGCTGTTGTATCTGGAAATGTTTCGCAGTCCGCGTTTCATGGACGTTTCGCTCAACCAATGGATGGCGCTGTCGCCGCCCAAGCTGGTCAAGGACCATTTGAATCTCAATCAGAAGACGATCGACGCGTTGCGCAGGGACAAGCCGATCATCGCAGCGCCTCGGCACTGAGGCGTCCCGTCGGCAGATTGACATTCATCGGTCGGTTCTTTTGTTGCCGTAATTCGGGTCCTGTGACTGGAACGGACCGCATTTGGCCTGGGTGCCGAAACGCTGATCGAAGTCGACGGTGCCGCCGTCCACCGGGATGCGCGTTGGTGGCAAGCCGCGGGTATATTGGTTGACGATGACAGTCTTGCCGTCCGCCGTCATCGAAACCTTGACCGGTTCGAGCGACTTACCCTTGTTGGCACCGCTCAGATCGAGCGTGTAATAACCGATCACCGGCCGCGCCAGCGCTTGCACGAGTGGCGTTTTACCGAACACAATCGATTCCGGCACATACAGCTCCATCGGCGCATCCTCGCCCTCACAAACCAGCATGCGGATCAGGTAGGCCTCATTACCCGGGTCTTTCCCGGCGGCGGGGAGCGTGAACGTCGCGACGAGCAGCAAAGCCAGTGCCGCAATACGCATCATGATAGGCCCTCCCTCGGCGCGGGATGCTGGTGCGTCCGACCATGATGTCCGAGCGCAAATCGAACGCAACACTCAACGGTCAGTGCTGGCTGTGCAGATTGATCAAATCCGCCGCAGGCATCATGTTGGCGTTCAAATTCGTCATGATCCAAAGCGATCCGGCCATCACCACCGTGACAATCAGCATGCCAAAAGCCAGCGCCAGCACGTTGTTGGTGTTGTCCGACCCGGTCGTGATGTGCAGGAAGAACACGATGTGGACTCCCATCTGGGCGATGGCTAGGACGGCGAGCCCGAGCGGCACGCCGGGAGGCCACAGCAAAGACGTGTTGGCCGCCCAGAACGACGTCACCGTGAGGATCACCGCGAGACCGAGGCCGATGGTATAGACCAAGAGGCCGGTTCGCAGTTGCGCTTGCCGCTCAGCCGATGCCGGCGGCGCGACGTCGCCGGGCGCGCGATCGCCGTGAAGCTCGGTCATGCCAGCATCCCCATCAGATAAACCACGGAGAATATTCCAACCCAAACGATGTCGAGCGTGTGCCAGAACATGCTGAAGCAGAACAGCCGCCGCACCACGGTGGCGCGATAACCTCTGGCCGCCACCTGCGCCATCATCACCACCAGCCACAGCAAGCCGATGGTGACATGCAGTCCGTGACAGCCGACCAACGTAAAGAAGGCTGACAGGAAAGCGCTGCGCTGTGGCGTCGCGCCGGCTGCCGCCATCGTCGCGAACTCCCGAAGCTCGAGCGACAGAAACGCGGCGCCGAGCGCGAAGGTGACGGCGGCGCCGATATAGGTGCCGAGGCGATGTTCCGATTTGATCGCCAGCGACATCAGTCCGCAGGCGTAGCTCGACAACAGAAGACAGGCGGTTTCAATCGCGACACTGGTCTGGTTGAACAACTGGGCGCCGGTCGGGCCGCCGTCGGTGGCGTTGACGAGCACCGCATAGCTCGCGAACAGCGCCGAGAACATCACGATGTCGCTTAACAGGAAAATCCAAAAGCCGAAGGCGACGACGATGCGCTTGGGCGCTGGTCCGGCATCTGAAGCCGGCTCCGCCTCGTAGCGCTCCTGGAATGTCTCGATCGCGATGCTCATGAGGCAGCGCCCATCTGATAGCCGCGGTCGACCCGCGCCACCTCCGCGGCCGGCATCTCGATTTCCTCGGTCTCGCGAAAAGCGAAGACCAGCAGCGTCACGAACGCGCCGAACGCGCCGAGGATCGCCATCCACCAGATGTGCCAGATCAGCGCGAAGCCGGTGACGACGGCGAAGAAAGCGATGATGAAGCCGGTCGGGCTGTTCTTGGGCACCTCGATCGGCTCATAGTCGGGCGGCTGTGAACTCGGCAACTGCCCCAAACGCGCCCGTTGTTTTTGCATCCAGAATGCGTCGACCCCCTCCACGCGCGGCAGCACCGCAAAATTCCATGGCGGTGGCGGCGACGTGGTCGACCATTCGAGCGTGCGGCCGTTCCACGGATCGCCGGTCGCGTCGCGCAACTCCTGGCAATGGCGTATCGAGACCACGAGCTGCACGATCTGGCAAACGATGCCTGCCAAGATCACAAGCGCGCCGCCGGCGGCGACGATCAACAGCGGCTGCCAGTGCACGTTGTCGTAATGCTGCATGCGGCGGGTCATGCCCATCAGCCCGAGCGCATAGAGCGGCATGAACGCCAGGTAGAAGCCGACCAGCCAGCACCAGAATGAGGCGGCGCCCCAGCGCTCGTCGAGCCGGAAGCCGAATGCCTTCGGAAACCAATAATTGTAGCCCGCCATCGCGCCGAACAGGACGCCGCCGATGATTACGTTATGAAAGTGCGCGATCAGGAACACGCTGTTGTGGAGGACGAAATCCGCCGGCGGTATTGCCAGCAGCACGCCGGTCATGCCGCCGATGGCAAAAGTCACCATGAAGCCGATCGACCAAAGCACCGGCACGTTGAAACGCACCCGGCCGCCGTACATCGTGAACAGCCAGTTGAAGATTTTCACCCCGGTCGGCACCGCGATGATCATCGACATGATGCCGAAGAAGGCGTTGACGTCGGCGCCGGCGCCCATGGTGAAAAAATGATGCAACCAAACCAGGAAGGAGAGGATGCAGATCGCCATGGTCGCGGCGACCATGGACCGATAGCCGAACAGCGGCTTGCCGGAGAAGGTCGCCATCACCTCGGAGAAGATGCCGAATGCCGGCAGCACCAGGATGTACACCTCCGGGTGACCCCACACCCAGAACAGATTGACGTACATCATCATGTTGCCCTGGCCGTCGACGCTGAAAAAGTGGAAGCCGAGATAGCGGTCGAGCAACAGCATTGCGAACGCCGCGGTCAATACCGGAAAGGCGGCGACGATGAGCAGGTTGGTGGCGAGCGCGGTCCAGCAGAAAACCGGCATGCACATATAGCGCATGCCGGGGGCGCGTATTTTCAGAATCGTGGTGGTGAAATTAATTCCAGTCATCAGCGTGCCGATGCCGGCAATTTGCAGCGCCCAGAGATAATAATCGACCCCCACCCCGGGCGAGTATTGCAGCTCGCTCAGCGGCGGGTAGTTCATCCAGCCGGTCTTGGCGAATTCGCCGATGAACAGCGAAAGATTGGTCAGCAGCACACCCGACGCGGTCAGCCACAAACTCACGGAATTCAAGGTCGGAAACGCCACATCGCGGACGCCGAGCTGCAGCGGCACCGCGAAGTTCATCAACCCGATCATGATCGGCATCGCCATGAAGAAGATCATGATGACGCCGTGCGCCGAGAAAATCTGGTCGAAATGTTCGGGCGGCAGATAGCCTTGGGCGTCGCCGGCCGCCAGCGCCTGCTGCGAGCGCATCATGATGGCGTCGGTGAAGCCGCGCAGCAGCATCACCAGCGCCAGGACGCAATACATAACGCCGATGCGCTTATGATCGACCGACGTCAGCCACTCGCGCCAAAGGTAAGGCCAGTGCCCGCGCAGGGTGATCCAGGCGAGAATGAGGAATATGGCCAGGATCATCAGGCCCGACGCCAACAGCGGGATCGGCTGATCGAAGGGGATGACGTTCCAGCTCAGTTTGCCGAGCAAATTCAAATCTCAATCTCCGCGGATCAATTGTGGGGGCGGTTCCCGGAAGGCATGAGTGGCATCCCACCTGCAAGCGTCGCGAACAGGCCGGGGCTGACGGATCCATAAGTGAACGGCGGCACCAACTCGCTCGGCTTTTCCAGCTCGGCGTAGCTTTGCGGGTCGAGTGCCGCCCCCGCGCCCTTTGTTGCGGCGGTCCACGCCGCGAATTGCTCAGGCGGCACGGCGTGGACGAAAAAATACATGTCGGAAAATCCGTCGCCGCTGAAATTGAACGAGCGTCCCTCATAGCTTCCCGGATTGTCCGCCTGCAGCTGCAGGTGGGTGGTCATTTTGCCCATCGTATAAATTTGGCTGCCGAGTTGCGGCACGAAAAAGCTGTTCATCACCCCCGATGAGGTCAATTCGAAGCTGATCGGCGTGGAAGCGGGAATGGTGAGGGCATTGACGCTGGCAATGCCTTGCTCGGGATAGATGAACAGCCATTTCCAGTCGAGCGAAACGACCTGGACGTGCAGCGGCTTCACCGAGGCGACGAGCGGCTTGGTCGGATCAAGGTCGTGTGAGCCGACCCAGCAGAGGCTGCCGAGCAGCGTGACCGTCATGGCCGGTATCGACCACACGATCAGCTCCAACCGGCCGGAATATTTCCATTCGGGCCAATAAAATGCCCGGCTGTTCGAGGCGCGAAACCAGAAGGCCACCCCCAACGTGGCGACGATCGTCGGAATGACGATCGCCAGCATGATGCCGAGCGAGTTGAAAAGTATCATCCTCTCGGCGGACGCGATCGGGCCCTTCGGATCGAGAACGCCCTCCGAGCAGCCGGCGAGCGACGCCACCGCTATCAAGGCAAAAGCTCGTCCGCCGTGGCGCAAGCTAGGCCTCATCCGCTCTGCGATCGGTCCGCTTTCAGAGTAAACCCGGAAAAACCTAACCTGTGTGACCGCGGCCGTACAGCCGTAGCGGCATACCAATCGCGGCGAGCGTTGTTGTGTTCCCCGCTCGCGAAGCACAGCAACCTCAGGGATTTACCTGCATTACCGGAGCATGACTTGGAACACTAAATTGAAATGCGAAAAAGCGTCGGAGGATATGGTAGAATCCACGCTTCTGGTTTGTCGTCCAAAACGCCGTTTCGGATGTCCCCCAGGGTTGCCGGGGATCTTGCTGTCTATCAGTACGCGACTTGAGTCTGGTTCAAGATGTCAGTCAGTGCCGACGCGCAACAAAGCTCCATTCGCGCACCTCTGCCGCGAGATGCCCTGCGCCTGGTCTTGGAAACCGCGCTCGACGCCGTCGTGGTCATGAGGTCCGACGGCGTCGTTGAAGATTGGAACGATCGCGCGGTGGGTGTGTTCGGCTGGTCGCGCGACGAGGCAGTCGGGCGGACCATGGCCGACCTTATCATCCCGGAGCGTTACCGCGACGCCCACCGAACCGGCTTGCAGCGCTATCTCGAAACCGGCAGAGGCGATGTTTTGGGCCGGCGCATTGAAGTGTCGGGGCTTAGAAAGAACGGCGAGGAATTTCCCGTCGAGCTGTCGATTTCGCCGGTTCGAGGAAACGGCAGCATGCTGTTCGTCGGTTGTCTGCGCGACCTTACGGAGCGCAATGCGCTGCGCGCTGCACGTGGCGACGTGGCGCGAGTTACGCAGCGAATGGCAATGGGCGAGATGGCAGCCTCCATCGTGCACGAGATCAATCAGCCGTTGGCGGCGGTCGCGGCAAACGCCAATGCGGGCTTGCGGTGGCTGGCGGCCTCGCCTCCCAACCTCGACGAGGCACGCGCGGTCTTGAAGCGCATTGTCAATGATACTTATCGCGCGCACGAAGTGATTGACGGCATACGGCTGATGTTTCGGACCGATGGCCCGGCCAAGGCATTGGTTGATGTCAACCACCTCATTGGCGAGGTCCTTGCGCTGATCGGAGGCGACATTGAGAATCATCGCGTCTCGGTTCGCACCGAACTGGCCGACCGACTGCCGCAAATCCCGGCCAATCCAGTCCAATTGCGGCAAGTCTTGGTGAATCTGGTCACCAACGCCGTTGACGCCATGGACAGTGTCGCGACCCGTCAGCGCCTCCTGCGCATCAAGACGGAGCTCCACGACAAAAACAATTTGCTGATCGTGGTGGAAAACTCCGGCGCGGGGATCGATCCGAAAAACCTCGACAGCATCTTCGAGCCGTTCTTCACCACCAAATCTCACGGCATGGGCATGGGCATGGGATTGTCGATTTGTTGGTCGATCATTGAAAATCACGGCGGGCGTCTGGCGGTGGTCTCCGCGGAGCCCCACGGATCGATCTTTCAAGTATTTCTGCCGATCAACTCATCGCCCTGAACGATCAACCGACCAAGCAAAAAGCGGCCGCCGTCGCCGCACCGCGTCGTTTTTGCAACTGGGCCAGGCTATCCGGCCAGTCTGAAATAAAGCAGCGGCAGCTTTTCCGGCAACCGATCGATCCGATCCAGCTGAATGACATTGGAGCGGCCGAATATGCGGGTCAGGTAGGAGTCTCCACCGGCATCAAGTCCCACGCAAAACACATCAATGCCATGGTGCCGCAATGATAGAACCGCGCGACGGGCGTCCTCCACCAGATAGCGGCGGTCGGCGATGTCGACGTCGGAAGGCTCTCCGTCACTGATCAACAGCAAAAGCTTGCGGTATGATTGACTGGTGACCAGGCACCGCCCGGCGTGGCGCAGCGCGGCGCCCATGCGGGTAGAAAACCGCCCGGTCACACCTGCGAGCCGCCGCTTCGCCGCCGTGCCCCAAATCGTGTCGAAGTCTTTTAGTCGATAATAGTGCACGTCCTCTCGCGTGTCGGAACAGAAGGCATGGATGGCAAAAGGATCGCCCATGCCATCCATGGCATACGCGAGCAGCGAACTGGCGTCGCGCTCGAGCTCGAGCACGGACTGGCCGCTGCCTTTGACGACATCATTGGTAGATTGCGACGCATCGATCAGCAAAAGCACCGAGAGGTCGCGCCAGCGGCGCTCGAGACGTGCATAGATGTTCGGGCTTGGCGTCAGCCCCGCCCGCAGGTCGATCGCCGCCGTGATCGTGGCTTCGATGTCGAGCCGGTCGCCTTCCCGCTGACGGCGCATGCGCACCGGGCGGCTGACCTTGGCGGAGCGAACCAGCGCGGCGATGCGATAGGCGGTTTCCGGATAGCGTTCGAGGATCGCCTCGATCTGTTCGGCGCGGCCGTCGGTCGGATTGTATTCCAACACGGTCGTCCAGTCGCTGCGCTCGCGACTGATCATGTAATCCCATTCCGGATAACGTGCGACCGGGATGCCGACTTCGGTATCCTCGCCCACCAGGCGCGCGAAATTGGCCGTCTCACCGCCTGCGCCGGCTTCCCGTTCCCGATCCGCAGCGTCCACCTCTGACTGTTCGAAGCGCACGGCCTCGTACACGGTCTCCCCCATCGCCGCCGCGGCCGCCGGAAAGTCCCAGAGCCCCTGATTGTCGTCGCGATAAGCCGGCTCAACGACATAGGTCCTGGGATTGAATTGAACGCGCATCTGCCCGAGATCATTGCCCAGTAGGCCGCCGATGCTGCGGCTGATCGCGGGGTCGCTCCAACGCACGCGTTCGGCCAAGAACAAATCCCGGCCCTTGTTCACCCAGGCGTGAGGATCGAAATAGCTCGGGTCGAGCAACGCGCGGGCGAGCCGCGCCATCAAAGCCGGCGCCGTGAGAACGCCGCTCGCCTCGGCGAGATGGTAGGGCAACCAGAACCGGCGCAATCCTGGAAAGCGGCCGATGGCCAGCTGCTCGACTCGCGCATCCTCGATCAACGAAATCAGCGCAATCTGCACCGGCTTTAGTCCGCCCAACGCGAACTTGCCGGGCGTGAACTGAAAATGCGCCATGATATGGGCGAGCGCCGCGCGGAACAGATCCTTGCCGGTTTGTCCATCGACACCGCGCGACGATTGCGGCATTCGGACAATCCCACCGTCGAAACAAGGTCGCCGCGGCGTGTCGAACCCGGCAGGCGGCAAGATGCGAATCGCCGGAGTGGTCCGCCACAAAGCCGCAACGAAGGTTTTGAGTTCGCGCTCGACATCGGTAAAGGCGACGGCATCGGCGCCGTGCTCGAGCGAATGCAGCGACCGGGTATCGAGCAAGGCGAAGAATTTCAGCCGGCGTTCCGGGTCGTTTTCGGCGGCGCGGATGCCGCCGAGCGACCAGGTTTCGAACGAGCGAAGATCGAGGCTGTCGAGGAGTCGCCCCGATCGCTCCAGCAGCAGGCCGACGGATTCCGGCGCACTTTCGGCGACGCGCCGGATGACGCGAAGCCATTCGGAAAAAGCCTGACTGGTCCCGAGCCGCCGAGCCGCGTGGGGAGCGGAGACAAACAGCGTGAGCGCGGCGTTGCGGCCCGCCAAACGGACGAAATCGGGAGCAAACGCCGCCAGCAACATTAGCGCCTCGGGCCGGGCAGCGGCGGCAACGGACGGCGAATTACGAATGAAGCCCATCGCCGCGTGGGAACCAATGCGCGTGTTGATGTTGCGGCATGCCGCCACCCAATCGTCCAGCAGCGCGGGCGGGATGCTCGCCCTCGCCTGCCGCCACACCAATTCCAGCGTGCCGGCAAGCTCCGGCTGGTCGCCGAGAGACGCAATCAGCGTTTGCTGCTGTTCTGAGAGGATCCGGGCCATAGACCGTTAGATAGAGGCGGCGATCGCGGCCGTCAGCGCCCCCCGGATATCGGCGTCGTCGGTGATCGGCAGCACCAGCGCGATCTGGCATGCAGCGTCGATCGAAACGCCATGAGCAATCAGCCGTCCCGCCTGGATCAGCATGCGGGTCGACGCGCCCTCGTCGAGACCGTGGCCTTTGAGATTGCGCGAGCGCTGGCCAATTTCCACGAGCTTTCCGGCCACCGCGGTATCAATCTTCGCCTCATGGGCGACGATCTCCGCTTCGATTGCGGTCGGCGGATAACCGAAGTCCATCGCACCGAAGCGCTGCTTGGTCGACTCTTTGAGGTCTTTGAGGACGCTCTGGTATCCCGGGTTGTAGGAGATGACGAGCTGAAAATCGGGATGGGCTTTGACGAGCTCGCCGCGCTTTTCGAGCGGCAGAACGCGGCGGTCGTCGGTCAGCGGGTGGATCACCACCGTGGTATCCTGGCGAGCCTCGACGATTTCGTCGAGATAACATATCGCGCCGTGGCGGACTGCCATGGTGAGCGGCCCGTCATGCCAGACGGTTCCCTGGGCGTCGAGCAGATAACGCCCCACCAGATCGGAAGCCGTCATGTCCTCGTGACAAGCGACCGTGACCAGCGGCCGCTCGAGGACAAACGCCATGTGCTCGACAAATCGCGTCTTGCCGCAGCCGGTCGGCCCCTTGAGCATGATCGGCATACGCTCGGCGTAAGCCGCCTCGAACAGCCGCACTTCATCGGCGATGGCGCGGTAGTACGGCCGTTCGCGGATCCTGAACTCGTCAAGCTCCATGCCGTCGGAACCTATGCGATCGGCGTGCTCCACTTTCCCCGCGGCGAAGCGGGGAAAGCGCGAGAGCGCAGACGCCGCGCATCAGCGATGCGCCGCCGTCTTCTGGTTCGGAATGCCTTCGATCGGGCACTCATCGGTGCCGACGGTCGGACGCGTGAGAGCCTCCACCATGGTACGGGTACCTTCCGGATCGGTGACCCACTTCTTATAGAAGTCATAGGGGCAAATCGCCTCGCCGCGCACATCCTCGCGCGAGTTGATCTTGCCGGTATAGCCACGATGCACCAGCTTGAACAGGTGGTTCTGCGCCTGCATGTTGCGGCGCGCATCGCGGATCAGCGATTTGGAAAGCTGGGCATATTGAATGCCCATATCCTCTTCGCCGCATTCGCCGAGCGTGCGGCCGTCGAAGCCGATGATCGCCGAATGTCCGAAGTAGGAATAGACGCCGTCAAAACCCGAAGCGTTCGCCACCGCGACATAGACGTTGTTGGCCCACGCCATGGCTTTCGCCATCAGCACTTGCTGATCCTTGGCCGGATACATGTAGCCTTGGCAGCGCACGATCAGTTCGGCGCCCTTCATCGCGCAGTCGCGCCAGATCTCCGGGTAATTGCCGTCGTCGCAGATGATCAGGCTTACCTTCAGTCCCTTGGGACCTTCGGACACATAGGTGCAGTTGCCGGGATACCAGCCTTCGATCGGAACCCACGGCATGATCTTGCGATATTTCTGAACGATCTCGCCCTTGTCGTTCATCAGGATCAGGGTGTTGTACGGCGCCTTGTTGGGATGATCTTCGTGCCGCTCGCCGGTCAACGAAAACACGCCCCAGACTTTGGCCTTCTTGCAGGCGTCGGCGAAAATCTTGGTCTCTTCGCCGGGCACGCTCGCAGCGGTGTCGTACATCTCCTTGGAGTCGTACATGATGCCGTGCGTGCTGTATTCGGGGAAGATCACCAGATCCATGCCGGGCAGGCCGATTTTCATCCCGACCAGCATTTCGGCGATCTGCCGCGCATTGGCCAGCACTTCCGCCTTGGTATGAAGACGCGGCATCTTGTAATTGACGACGGCAACGCCGATCGTGTCATTACTGCTGCCGATGTCACCGTGAAGCATGTTGGTCTCCTTAGGCTGTTTTGTTGGCTCTCGCGCTCAGGGCCGCTTGCCGGGGCTCGGGCTGCGTGACCTGTTGAAGGCCGGCTTTAGAGCATAAAAAAAGCCCGCTCCGCCACAGCCGTGGTCGTAGCAGGGCGTCCTTGCCCGTTGGATTTATGCGGCGCCATTGCCGCGCCCCTGAAAAGGAGCTTTAAAAAAGCTATCCGAGAATATCATGTGAGTCAATGATAGCCGCCGCCACGGCGCCCATCGAAACGCGCTGGCTCATCGCTTGCCGCCGCATGAAATGATAGGCTTCTTCCTCATCGAGCTTGCGCTTTTGCATGAGAATGCTCTTGGCGCGCTCGACGCTGCGGAACGATCTTAAAGTCTCATCGAGCTTATCGATGCGCGCGCGCAGCCGCTGCTCATAAAGGAACTGGGCCCGCGCGACCGCAAGGCTGGTCAAGACGGTCGCGCTGGTAAACGGACGGTGCAGCACCGCATGCGGCGCACAATTGCGCAACAGCTTCAATTGCGGCGGCTGCATCGCGTGCGTCACGACCACCAAAGCCGCGAACGGTTGGCCGGGAAGCGGCAGGCATTGCGGCAAGTCGGGGGCGAGCTCGCAGAACAAGACATCGGCTCCCTCGGCAAAGCGCGGCGGAAACGGCCAAATGCGCCGCACGCTGCTGCGGGTTCGCGACAGCTCTCGCGCCAGCAGGTCGCCGTCCTCGTCCTGAGGCACCGCCACGACGATGTCGAGCGACGATACCTCCGACGCGGCATTGGGCGGTTCGCGCATCGGCCCCCGGCTCGCGGACTTGAACGGTGGGTCTTGCCGCCGGCTCATGCCGAGATCCTACAGCGCCTGCGTGACGCGCCCGATCAGGAACGGATCCGCCCAGACCGGCATCGTCGATTGCTGCATGATTTCGAACTGGCCGCGACGGTCCACGCGCCCCACCCGAGACCACAAATTGGTGTGACTGGTGGCGGCATTTATGGAGATGCGGCCTTGCGGCGCATCGAACTCGGATCCCAAAACGCTTTGTTTGATGAGATCGGTTTCGATTGAATTCGTTCGCGCCAGCGCGTTGGCGAACAGATGAACCTGAAAATAGGCCGCCTCGGCGCACATGTTGGTAGGCTCGTCGTCACCATAACGCGCGCGATAGCGTCGCACGAAAGAGTCGTTCTGGTCGCCGGCGACGGACTGAAAATATGAGGCGGCCGTGATGTGGCCGGCGGCGACGTCAAATCCCATCGCGCGCACCTCCAATTCCGTCGTGGTCAGGCTCGCAATCGGAGTCACGCTGGCGTCAAGCCCAGCTTCGGCAAAGGCCTGGTAGAGATAAACCGTGGAATCTCCCACCACCGTGGAAAAAATGACATCGGCGCCGACGCTCTTGATGTGCTGCATCACTGGCCAGAAGTCGCCCGGCTTGGCGCGGAGATTGAGATAGGTCTCGCCGGCGACGGTGCAGCCATGACTGCGCAACAGCTCGCGCATCACCCGGTTCGATTGACGCGGGTAAACGTAATCCGATCCGACAAAATAGAACCGCCGGCCATAAGTTCGGGCCAGATAGGAGCACAGCGCCACGCTGTTCTGATTGGGAGAGGCGCCGGTGTAGATGACGTTCGAGGAGAATTCGAACCCCTCGTATAAGGTTGGGTACCACAGCAATCCATTCAGCCGTTCGACCACCGGCAGCACTGCCTTGCGGCTGCTCGACGTGTAGCAGCCAAAGATCATTGTTATGCCGTCTTCGATCATCAGGCGCTTGGCGCACAAGGCGTACGCCTGGGCCTCGGATTGCGGATCGTAAATGACCGGGACGATTTCGCGGCCATTCACCCCGCCCGCTCGGTTGATCTCGTCGATTGCGAGCAGGGTGGCGCGCAGCTGTGTTTCCTCGATGACAGCTAGCACGCCGGATTGAGAGAACAGAACTCCCACCCGCCAAGGCGCAGAACGACCTTCTTGGCACTGCGTCAAAGCCACCTCCGTCACCGAGTGGGCCAACGCGGACGCATTCGAGGGCGCCGACCGACGGGGTGCCGCGAACGAGTAAATGTCGTCCCCGGCAAGTTGGCAAGCGCCCAAGCATCATTTGCCCATGCAGGAATAATGCCAAGGCGGAATTCGCGGTGGCGCGTCGGCGACGGGCCGGCGCCTACTCTTGTTCAGGCCGGCAGGAACCTTACTAAACTTGCGGATTCGCCAGCCGTAGCAGCCGCTTGGTGGTTATCACACCGACAGATGCCGTTGCACCACATCCGGCGTAAGGTCGCCGATATTGCCGCTCGCTACGATCCGGCCGGTTTCCAGGATCGCGAACTTCTGCATGATTGCGCGAACGAATTCCAGGTTCTGCTCGACGAGGAGAACGGCGCAATTGCGCTCCTCCGGAATCCGCCTGATGATCGGCTCGATCTCTTCCACCACGGATGGCTGCAAACCTTCCGTCGGTTCATCCATGAGTAGCAGCTTCGGCTCCTGCACCAACGCCCTGGCAATCGCCAGCTGCTGCTGCTGGCCGCCCGATAGGGTGCCGCCCTTTTGGCCGACCAAAGGCCTTAGCGCCGGAAAGTATTCGAAGACGAAGTCGGGTACCTTCTTCTGCTTGCGGCCCTTTCCCAGAAGCGCAAGATAGATGTTTTCCGCCACCGTGATGTCGGCAATGATATCGCGACCTTGCGGCACGTAGCTGACGCCAAGCCATGTACGACGGTGCGACTTGAGGTGGGCGATCTCGGTGCCGTCGAGCAAGATCGACCCAAGGGCCGGCGAATTGATGCCGGTGATGCTGCGGAGCAGCGTGGTCTTGCCGGCTCCGTTGCGGCCAAGAACGGCGAACAACTCGCGGTCAGCCATTTCCAGCGAGACGCCGTGCAGAATATGGCTCGTGCCGTAGAACGTATCGACGTTGCGAACCTGCAGCGTCACTGGAACTTGCCCTTTCCCAAATACACGCGGCGGACCGTTTCATTGCTCATCACTTCGTTCATCGGACCGTCGGCGAGCGTTTGGCCCTGGTGCAACACGGTGATGCGCTTGCCGATCTGACGAACGATATGCATGTCGTGTTCGACCAGCAGCACGGTGTGGGTCTTCGCTATCCTGGTGATCAGTTCCGCAGTCTTGCGTTTGCCCTCTTCGGTCATCCCGGTGGTCGGCTCGTCGAGCAGCAGCATCTTCGGATTCGAGGCGATCAGCATGCCGAGTTCGAGCCATTGCCGCTCGCCGTGAGCCAACGAGTCCGCTGGATCGCTGGCCTTGTCGGCCAGATCGACAAATTCGAGTATCTCCCAGATGCGGTCTCGCTCCTGGCCGCTCAGCCGCTGAAAAAGCGTGGCGAACACCCGCCGCCGGCCCTGCAGCGAGACCATGATGTTGTCGAACACCGACAACGTCTCGTACATGTTGGGGACCTGGAACTTGCGACTGATGCCGGCCTGGAAGATGTCGTCCGGGGCCCAGCCGGTGATGTCCCGTCCCGCGAAGTGGATCGAGCCGGCGGCGGGTTTGAATTGACCCGTTATCATGCAGATCAGCGTCGTCTTGCCGGCGCCGTTCGGACCGAGCAGAACACGCAGCTCATTTTCTTCGATGCTGAAGTCGAGATCATTGAGGATGGTGAAGCCCGACACGCGCGTGGTGAGGCCTTTGATTTCCAGGAGGTTCGCCATCCCTTCGCTGTCCTCTTCGCGTACGACGCCGTTCCGCGATCAGCGCACCGGCTCATCGACTTGCGGGCCGCCCGGACTCCAATCCAGCTGGCGGTCGTGTGCCTTCTGATCCGACTCTTGCATGATCTGATGCATCGTCGCGCCCTTCTTTCGCCGGCGCAGCCAATTGCCGATCGTACCGACAATGCCGTCGCGCATCACCAGCACGACAAAGATGAAAAGGCCGCCGACGATGATCTGCCACCATTCGGCGAGCTTGCCGCTGAGGAAAAACTCGGCACCCTTGACCAGAAAGGCGCCAACGAACGAGCCGATCAGCGTGCCGCGGCCGCCCACCGCGGTCCAGATCACGCCTTCGATCGAAAATACCGGCCCAGCGTCGAGAAACGAGACGATGCCGACCCAGGCCGCGTACATCGCGCCCGCAGCCGCCGCCATGAATGCGGAAACGCAAAACACGAAGATGCGGTAATTGGCGACGTTGTAGCCCATGAATTCGGCGCGCACGTCGTTGTCGCGGATCGACTTCAGGACGGTGCCGACGCGCGAGTGGGTCAGCGCGCGTGACGCGATCAAAAACACGACGGCGACCGCCAAGATGAACCACAGGAACTCCGGCGTGGCGTAGTTGGCGTAGTCGGTAATGCCATTGAAGCCGCCGGTATACGCCTGGTACTCGATGATGAAGTCTTGCAGGATCAACGATTCCGCGAGCGTGATCACCGCGCAATAGACGCCGTAGATGTGACGCTTGAACGTGATCACGCCGAACAAAAAGGCGAGCAGGGTCGGAAGGGCTAAAGCCGCGACGATGGCCAGCGGCAAGTTGTAAAGCGGCGTCATGAAGTCCGGCACGCTGGTCAGGCTGTTCCATTCCATAAAGTCCGGAATCTTGCCGCCATAGCGGGTCGGGTGGGTCAGCGCGTAATTCAGCTTGAGCGACAACGCGACCACATAGGCGCCGATGCCGAAATAGACCGCTTGGCCGAGGCTCAGTATGCCGGCAAATCCCCAGATCAGATCGATACTGAGCGCGAAGATCGAATAACAAAGAAACTTGCCCAACAGCGACAGCACGTAGGCGTTGCTGCCGTAATAGGGATAGGCGCCGATCAACGCTACGACGGCAGCGCCGCCAATCAAGGCCCATAGCGGTATAAAGGGGGGCGCTCGATATTGCCGGCGCTTGGCCGCCGCGGCTTCCTTCACCGCATGCGACTCGGACAGCTCGTCTCGAACAACCGCATCAGCCATGATCGTTCATCCGTCAGCGTCGTTCGTAGTAGCCGAAAATGCCTCTTGGCACGATGCGGATGATAACGACGATGAAGACAAATACCAGCAGCCGGCCGATGACGTTGTTGAAGATGAAAGACAGAACCGTTTCCGATTCGCCGATCAGAGCGCCGCCGGTGAGCACGCCCCACAGGCTGCCGACGCCGCCAAGCACGAGCACCATGAAAGAATCGACCGCGTAGGGAAATCCCATCGTCGTCGAGACCGACTTGATCGGCGCCAGCACCGCGCCGGCGATGCCCGCAAGGCCGCAACCGAAGGCAAAAATCGTCATGTCGACCCGAGCGGTGTCGATGCCAAGACAGCCGGAGATCGTTCGATTGCGGCGGACAGCGCGAACTTTCAAACCGAGGCTGGTCTTAAAAATCACGTAGAAGACAAGCAACAGCAGCAGGATCGCCATGATGATGAGGAACAGGCGATAGTAGGGGAATGGCAACCGCCCAATCATGCGGAAGCCGCCTTCCAGGATCTTTGGCGCACCGACATAGTAGAGTTCGGGCCCGAAGATCAGCTTCACCACCACCTGCAGAATGATGCCAACGCCCCACGTGGCGAGCAGCGTTTCCAATGGTCGATCATAAATCCATTGGACGATGCCCCGTTCGATGATCAGTCCCAGTAGCCCGACGACCACAAACGCCACCGGTATGGCGATAAATGTATTGCCGCCGAGCTTGCCGACGATCGCGGCGGTGTAGGCGCCGACCATGATCAGTTCGCCGTGGGCCATGTTGATGACCCCGGCAACGCCGAAGATGATCGCCAGGCCCAGCGCCGCGATGACGAGGATCGCGACCACGCTGAACCCGCTGAGGAACTGGGTAATGATCGACTGGGCCATTCCGCTGATCCGAAAGGCAACGCCTGTTTATCGCTTGGCAATCTATCGTTGGCCATTTTTCTTGCGGGGGCGTTTTGCGGCGCCCCCGCAAGTGTCGCGCTTCACGTAGCAGAAGCAAGCCTAGAGATTGATCGTTCCGGATCAATTCTTCTCTTCGGCCCACGGCTTCTTGATCCGGTCGAGGACCCGTTTGTCGGTGAAGTCGCAGGTCTTGTCGGGATAGAGATACGGCACCCACGGCTGCGGCCTGATCCAGTCTTCCGACTTCCAAACCACGTCGAACTGCCCCTGTTCGTTGGCTTTGCCGATCCGGGCCCAGAGCCAAGTGTGATGGTTCTTCTCATCAATCTTGACCTTGCCTTGCGGCGCCTGGAACTCCTGACCCGGCAGGCCTTCGAAGATCAGCGCATCGGCGTCCGTCGACTTGGCCTTCGCGAGGCCTTGAGCCAGGAAGTAAGTCTGGAAGTACGCCGCTTCCATCACCGCATTGGTCACTGCGTTCTTGCCGTATTTTGCCTTGTAGCGTTCGACAAAGCTCTTGTTTTGCGGCGTGTCGACGCTCTGGAAGTAATTGAACGACGTGTAGTGACCAACCGCGTTCTCCGGTCCCATCGCCGCGATTTCCTGCTCGGTCGTGATCGGCGTGCAGATCGGGATATCTTTAGCCGTGATCCCGAACTCCTTGAACTGCTTGTAGAACGCGACGATCTGATCGCCGACCAGATCGGAAAACACGATATCCGCGCCGCTCGACGCGATCTTGTTGATGTTGGTCGAGAATTCCGTCGATCCGAGCGGCGAATATTCTTCGGCGACGGTGGTGCCGCCGTGCTTTTGCAGCAGCGCCTTGACTTCGCGGTTTGTCTCTTTGGGATAAATGTAGTTGGCGCCGATCAGATAGAATTTCTTCCGGCCCAGGGTATTGATGATCCAGGGCACGAAATCGTCGAGCTGTTGGTTCGGCACGGCCCCTGTATAGAAGCAGTTCTTGCTGCATTCCTGGGCTTCGTACAGCGTCGGATAAAGCAACACGCCGTTATACTGCTCGAAGATTGGCAACACCGACTGACGGCTCGCCGAGGTATAACAGCCCAGCACGGCTGCGACCTTGTCCTCGAGCAGGAGCTTTTTCGCTTTTTCGGCGAAAACCTGCACCACCGACTGCGGGTCTTCGACCACCGGCTGAAGCTTCTTGCCGAGCACGCCGCCCTTGGCGTTGATTTCTTCGATCGCCAGCAATTCGGCATTGTGCAGCGACGTCTCGATGATTGCGATCGTGCCGCTCAACGAGTGGAGAATGCCGACCTTGATGGTGTCGCTTTCCGCCGCCTTGGCGATGTTTCTGACAAAATCGTAGGGGGCGACGCCGCTTGCGAGAATACCGGCTAGCCCTCCGCCGGTGGTCTTCAAGATTCGCCTTCGCGTGATGCCCATATCTCCCTCCTGTTGAGCCAAAAAAAGAAAACGCCCCACCCTCTCCGCAAGGAGATGGTGTGGGGCGTCCATGCCCGATATCCGCGGCAACGCTGCCGCACGCCAGCGAACTAAATCAACGCTCTCGCCAGGCTGGCGCCGCGATGTTCGGTTCGTTAGATGAAAGCATAAGCCAAATCTTTGGTATTACGCAATACGCTTTAGTCGTTTCAGGCGATCTTAATGCCGGAAATAATTGGGGTTATGACGCTGTGAAACTGCCGCCGGCGACCTCGCGCATTCGTCCGAGCGCGCCACCGCTGGCGGGCACTGCCTCACGGCAAGGTCCCCTTTCTCGGGTACGCCGGTAGCGGTCGCGAGCGCCTCCGCGCTCGGATCCCGACGCAACGTTGGCCCGGATTTCTGCCGCCAATCCTGCTTCAACGACCGGAATGCTGTTCCTGTCCATCGCCCCGCATACGTCTTTTTCGTTGTCCTCGGCCGTATTCGCAGCCGCGAATTTAAATCCTCGCGAATAACCGAACAGCCTCAATGACCAAGTGCACACCGCAACAGCCGGCGCCGCGAAAAGAATGGACGGGAATGCCGGCATAATAAATCATGTGATCGGCACCGTTGCTCTCAAAGGGCGTCGTCCCCGTCGGAGCGCGGCCGGTCCGCCCGGCGAAGGACCCGACGTCGATAAGTCTCGTCCAGGAGAATTTCGATGCTGCGGATCGAGCAGGTGCTCGGCAGCCGTCTTGATCCAGCTTTTGCTGAGCGGATTCACCAACTGGAGCACCGCGGCGCCGTCGATCTCTTGACCATGCCGGCAGCGGATGTTTCACGACATCGCTTGCGCGGGACTACCGAGGGCGGCACCGAAGTGGCGATTGCTTTGCCACGTGATCAGCGGCTGTTCGACGGCGCCGTACTGGTGCTGGAGAATGACCGCGCCGTCGTCGTCCGCGTGGCACAGGAGCGCTGGTTGCGCTTGCAGCCACGCACCGTCGCCGATGCGATCGAACTCGGCTATCTCGCCGGCAATCTGCATTGGCGGGTGCGCTTCGCCGGCGAAGCGGTGTTGGTCGCCATGGAAGCGCCGATGGACGATTATCTTGCCCGCCTTGCCGTTCTGATCGGCAGCCGCCGCATTACCTATTCGCTGGCTGACACCGACGAGACAGTGCCTTGATCGACCTGCTCACGATCCTTCAGCACGCCAACTCCGCGTTCCCGAGTGGAGGCTTCGCATTCTCCAATGGTATCGAAGGGCTCGTGGCCATGAACGCCGCACTCGACCGCGGCCGCTTGACTGATATCGTGACGATGGTCCTGCGTCATCGCTGGGCGACCTCGGACCGTATCGCGGTTGCGCTTGCCCATGGTGCAGACGGCGATTTGGACGACATTGCCGAGATCGATCGTGCGGTCGAGGCGGCGACGTTCGCGGAACCGCTGCGCACCGGATCGAAGCGCAACGGCAATGCTTTATTGGCCGCTCACACGCGGCTAGCCACCAACGGCGCAGCGGAATTACGCGCCCTGATCGTAGCCGGCAGGGCGCTCGGTCATTTGGCCGTGGTGCAGGGCTTTGTCTGGCGCGCGTGCGGCTTGAGCGAAGCCGACGCGATCGCTGTCTCCGGTTATTCGACCGCCGCCGGTCTCATCGCCGCAGCGGTCCGTCTCGGGTGCGTCGGCGCGGTCGAAGCGCAGGCGGTGCTGACGGCGGTATTGCCGGAGATCGATGCGCTCGCGCTGCCGGTGCGATCCGACGCTGCCATCGAAAGTTTCATGCCGTGGGTCGACGCCGCCGCCGCGCGCCATGCCCGCGCGCATTTGCGTTTGTTTGCCAGTTAGGGGGAGTGCGATGCTGCTCACGCCGACCGAGATGGAACGCCTCACGATCTTTTCGGCGGCGGAGCTCGCGAGACGGCGCCGCGCTAAGGGGCTCAAGCTCAACTATCCGGAAGCGGTCGCGATCATCACCGACGAAATCCTCGAAGGCGCGCGCGAGGGCAAAAGCGTCGCCGACCTGATGTCGTTCGGCTCGACGATCCTGACGACGGGCGACGTGATGCCCGGTGTCGCCGCCATGCTGCCTATCCTGCAGGTGGAAGGCGTTTTTCCCGACGGCACCAAGCTCGTCACCGTGCACGAGCCGATCCGGCCGCGAGCCGGCGCCCCCGCTGATGCGCTCGAGCCCGGCGCGGTTCTCGCCGCCGACGGCGAGATCGAGCTGTCCGCCGGGCGTCCGCGCACCACGCTCGCGGTGGTCAATACCGGCGACCGCCCGGTGCAGATCGGTTCGCACTATCACTTCTTTGAGGTGAACAAGGCCCTGGAATTCGATCGGGCGGCGTCGTTCGGCATGCGCCTCGACATTCCGGCCGGCACCGCCGTTCGCTTTGAGCCGGGCCAGCGCAAAGAGGTGGCTTTGGTCGGCTTCGGCGGCCGTCGCGAACTCTCCGGCCTCAACGCCCTGACCGACGGCCCGGCCAGCGATCAGGCGGTGCGCGAGGCGGCGCTGCGCCGCGCCCGCGAAGCCGGCTTCAAGGGCGCGTGAGGCTACCGCCATGGTCTCGATCGCACGAAGCGACTATGCGGCGCTTTATGGTCCGACGGTCGGGGATGGCGTGCGCCTCGCCGATACCTCACTGGTCGCCGTCGTCGAGAAGGATCATGCGGTCTATGGCGATGAATGTCTGCATGGCGGCGGCAAGACGTTGCGCGACGGCATCGGGCTTGCCGCCGGCGTGACCAGCGCGCAAGGCGCGCTCGATTTTCTGCTGTGCAACGTCCTCGTCATCGATCCGGTCATCGGCATCGTCAAAGGCGATCTCGGCATCAAGGACGGCCGCATCGTCGGCCTCGGCAAGGCCGGCAATCCCGCGATCATGGACGGTGTCGATCCGCGGCTGATTGTTTCAGCGGCGACAACGGTGCGCGACTGCGAAGGCATGATCGCGACGCCCGGCGCCATTGACGTTCATGTCCATTTCGACTCGGCCGGGCTGTGCGAGCACGCCATCGCGTCCGGCATTACCACCATGCTGGGCGGCTCGCTCGGCCCGATCACCGTCGGCATCGATTCCGGCGGACCGTTCAATGTCGGCAAGATGCTGCAGGCCGCCGAGCATTGGCCGATCAATTTCGGCTTTCTCGGCCGCGGCAATTCGCACAAGCCGGCCTCGATCGTCGAGCAGATGCAGACCGGCTGCGTGGCCTTAAAGATCCACGAAGACTGGGGCTCAATGCCGGCGACCATCGACGCGTGTTTAGCCGTCGCCGACGATCTCGATTTTCAGGTGCAGCTGCACACCGATACGCTCAACGAATCCGGCTTTGTCGAGGATACGCTTGCCGCCATTCGCGGCCGCGCCATCCATATGTATCACACCGAAGGCGCGGGCGGCGGCCACGCGCCCGACATCATCCGTGTCGCCGGCATCGCCAATTGCCTGCCGTCCTCGACCAACCCGACCAATCCCTACACGGTGAACACGTTCGACGAACACCTCGACATGACGATGGTGTGTCATCACCTCAATCCGGCGATTCCCGAAGACGTGGCGTTTGCCGAAAGCCGTATCCGCGCGCAGACGATCGCCGCGGAAGACGTGCTGCATGATATCGGCGCCATCTCGATGCTCGGCTCCGACAGCCAGGGCATGGGCCGCATCCACGAAGTGATTTGCCGCACCTGGCAGCTCGCCTCGAAGATGAAGGATCAGCGCGGCGCGCTGCCGCAGGAGCGGCCCGGCTTCGGCGACAATGCCCGCATCCGCCGCTACATCGCCAAATACACCATCAACGCCGCGCGCACCTTCGGCATCGCCGATCACATCGGCTCGCTGGAAGACGGCAAAATGGCCGACGTTGTGGTCTGGCGGCCCGCCTTCTTCGGCATCAAGCCCGAGCTCGTCATCAAGGGCGGCTTCATCGCCTGGGGCGCGATGGGCGATTCAGCGGCTTCGCTGATGACCTGCGAACCGATCCTGATGCGGCCGCAATGGGGCGCCTTCGGCCGCGCCGCGCCCGCGCTGTCGGCGAGCTTTGTTCACCCGCTCGCCATCGCGCGCGGGCTTCGCGCCGAGCTTGGCCTCTCGAAGACGCTGTTACCGGCGCGCGGCACCCGCAAGCTTTCGAAATCCGACATGCTGTGGAACGATGCCTGTCCGGAAATCCGCGTCGATCCGCAGACCTTCGACGTCTATGTCGACGGCGAGATCGCCACCTGCGAGCCGGCGCGCGAGCTGCCGCTGGCGCAGCGCTACATGCTGCGGTGACCGACATGCACGATCGCCTGGCGCTTGCAACACCATCGAAGGCGCGAACCGTCGGCGCGGCACGCGTCGGCATCGGCGGCCCGGTGGGCTCCGGCAAGACGGCGCTGATCGAGCGCTTGATCCCCATTCTCGCTGGACGCGGCGTCGATCTTGCCGTCGTCACCAACGATCTCGTCACCAAAGAAGACGCCGAGCGGCTGCGCCGCTCCGGCTTGATCGATCCGCAGCGGGTGTCTGCGGTCGAAGCCGGCGCCTGCCCGCACACCGTCATCCGCGAGGATCCGACGCTCAACATTTCCGCCGGTGACGATCTCGAGCGCAGATTTCCCGGCGTCGAGCTGATCATATTCGAATCCGGCGGCGACAATCTGGCGTCGACTTTCTCGCTCGATCTGGTCGATTGGTGGATTTTTGTGATCGATGTTGCCGGCGGCGATGATATTCCGCGCAAACGCGGACCGGGCGTACTGCGCTGCGACCTCTTGGTGGTCAACAAGATTGACCTGGCGCCATTCGTCGGCGTCGATCTCGAGGCGATGCTGGCTGAAGCGCGTGCGGTGCGCGACGGCCGGCCGATTTTGGCGACCAACGCCCGCACCGGTGACGGCGTCGCGGCGGTGGCCGACGCCATGAGCCAAGCGGTTTTGTTTCGCTGATTGCGAAAGGCGGCTTGCAGTGTTGGATACCACCAATACGCCGCTCGGTTCAGTGTCCGTTTCCGGCCCGGTCGAAGCGTCGCTGCACTTCTGCCACGGCGGCAGGCGCACGGTGCTGGCGCGGCAGCGCATCCCCTACCCGTTCCACGCGACGCGGCCGTTCTATCTCGACCGGGCACGGCGCGATATTGCGACGCTCTATCTGCAATCGGCCGCGGGCGGCCTTTATCGCGGCGATGACGTTGCGTTGTCGATCACTGCCGAGCCGCACGCGGCGGCGCACGTGACCACGCAGGCTTCGACGATCGTGCACCGGACGCATCAGCGCGCAGTCATGCAGCGGACCCATCTCCATGTAGGCGAACGCGCCTTTGTTGCCATGACGCCGGATCCACTTGTGCTGTTTCCCGGCGCCGAGATTTGCTGCTTCACCGACGTGACGCTGGCGACGACCGGATGCGCGATCCTGATCGACGGCTTGGCGCACCACGATCCCGAGGGCTGCGACCGGCCGTTTGACGCCTACAGCAATAATGTCGTCGTGCGCAATGCCGCCGGTTCGCTCCTGCTCGCCGACCGCGGCTCCCTGACCGGCGAGGCGGTGATCGGACCAACCTCCCCGCTCGGACCGCACCGCGCCGTGGGCACCATCTTGGTGCTTGGCGACGGATCGGAACGTTGCGACGCCGAGCTGTTGGAGCGTCGCGTTGCCGGCTGCGGCTGCATGGCTGGTTTGTCGAGGCTGCCGAACAATGCCGGTATCGGCGGTCGAGTCCTTGCCGCCAACGGCGGTGAATTGGTGCGCGGATTGGAGGCGGCATTTGCCGTGGCCTTCGAAGCGCTGATGGGCGTGCAGCCCGCGCGACGGCGCAAATAGCCTTTGACTTAGATCAAGGCAGATCAACCGCTCTCGAAACAAGATTTCACGCTCGCAACGATCGGTCTGTTGGCTTTGTTTGCGGGTGGCGGCGCGGTTACGGGGGTAACGCGCCGTCGGTACTCCCTCACAAGCCCCCAATCGAGAGGAGGGTCAAATGCTGAATTTCCCAAAAGGCCACACGCCCCTCCAGGCCATTTGGCAATGGTGTCGCGCGCTGACCGGCTGGCAATCGAGCTTCGGCAATTGCGGCGACGAGGGTATCGAGCGCATGGCGCACGATCTCGGAATTTCCACGACCGAACTGCGGGAACTCGCAAGCCACGGGTCGGGATCGGCCAATCTTCTGTTGCAGCGCATGGCGGCGCTCGACCTCGACGAGAACGAGGTCGCCCGCACCGAGCCGGCGACGATGCAGGACCTGCAGCGCGTCTGCACGATGTGCAATTGCCAGCATCGCTGCGTGCGCGAACTCGCCCGTGATCCGCTCGATCCCGCATGGAAAGGCTACTGCCCCAATGCGCAGACGCTCACCGCGTTGAGCGCGCAGCCTTGGGCCGTGCGGCAAGAGTGGTAGCAGGTTCGCACACGCTGGCGAGGAATTGCGATGCAGCAGGACATACCAGGCACGACGATATTCGATGGCAACGAGGCGCAAAAGGGATTGGCGCTTAATCGCATGTGCTTCTCGTTCAACAGCGCCGAAAATCGCGCCGCTTTTCTGCGCGACGAAGACGCCTACTGCAGCAAATACGGCCTCAATGAGCAGCAACGCGCAGCGGTGAAGAGCCGCAACGTGCTGAGCCTGATCGAGGCCGGCGGCAACGTCTATTACTTAGCCAAGCTCGCCGGCATTTTCGGCCTCAATGTGCAGGACATCGGCGCACAGCAGAGCGGCATGACCGTCGAAGCGTTCAAGTCAAAACTTCTGTCAGCGGGGGCATAATCATGGCTGTCATCGTCGGCGGCATCGGCACGACGCACGTTCCTTCGATCGGCAAGGCGATCGCCGAGAAGAAACAGAACGATGCGTATTGGAAGCCGTTCTTCAAAGGCTTCGACTATGTGCATTACTGGCTGACGCGGACCAAGCCCGACGTCGCCATAGTCTTCTACAACGACCACGGCCTTAACTTTTTTCTCGACAAAATGCCGACTTTTGCCGTCGGCGCCGCCGCCGAATATCGCAGCGAGGACGAGGGCTGGGGCATCCCGGTGTCACGGCCTATTCCCGGCGACGCGGCGTTTTCCTGGCATCTGATCAATGCGCTCGTCGCCGACGAATTCGACGTGACGACTTGCCAGGAGATGTTGATCGATCATGCAGTGACCATACCGATGGCGCTGATGTGGCCGGGTTCCGCATCCGCGACGAAGCCTTGGCCGGTGAAAATCGTTCCAATTCAGATCAACACCGTGCAGCACCCACTGCCAAATCTGACGCGCTGCCTCAAGCTCGGCCGCTCGATCGGGCGGGCGATCGAGTCTTATGAGCGGGATTTGCGGGTGGTGGTCGTCGGCACCGGTGGGCTGTCGCACCAGCTCGACGGTGCGCGTGCCGGCTTCATCAACAAGGAATTCGACAAGCTTTGCCTCGACAAAATCGTGGCCGAGCCCGAAGCGCTGACCCGCTACTCGATCCACGATTGGGTCGAACAATCCGGCTCGCAGGGTGTGGAATTTCTCAACTGGATGGCCATGCGCGGGGCGTTGACCGGGCGGGTGAGCGAGCTCAGTCGCAACTACCATATTCCGATCTCCAACACCGCCGCGGCGACAGTCGTCTACGAAAACGACACGGAGGTACGAAGCAAGGCCGCGTGATTACGGCCGTTTCCCTTCGCTTCTGCCGGCTGGCGCGACTTGATCCGGATCTAGGTCAGTGAGTGTCCCAGGCTTGTCTGATGCAATGGCAACCCATAACTTCCGCGCCGTTTGATCGTGACCTTGAGCTTTCCGTGATCGATAGGGATGGTCCGCACGCCCTGACATTCGCATGCCGCCGCACGGCGCATGGCTGGATCGGCGTTCAAACCAAGCAACCCATCGACGTTCGTCCGACGCACTGGCGGGAATGGAACGAGGCTTAGCTTGAAGATCAGCTTGAAGGTTTTGGCCACGGCCCTTGCGATCACGCCAATGGTGCTCATCGCATCGGCCTCGCTTGCCGAAGACAGTGAGCTGGGCGCGCTTCAGCGTGACGGCTTGGCGTTGGCGGAACGGATGTGCGCCCAATGTCATGCCGTCGGCAAGACCGGGGCCAGCGCGCACATCGGCGCCCCCGCCTTCCGTCAACTCGACCGCCGCGTCGAGCTGGACGCGTTCGTACGCCAGCTGCGCGTAGGGCTGATCAGCGGCCACCCCGACATGCCGACGTTTCGTTTCAGTCGCGAGGACGCTCGCGCCTTGACCGCGTACCTGCGCTCGATCCAGGAATAGCTTCCGTTCCGCAGGTTGATTCAAATCAAGCCCGACAACGGCAATGGCCCTAGAAGACGTCGAGATCGATTAAGGTGACGCGCCATGACCAAGCCAATTCCAGACAAGGCGGAAGTTGCGATCGAATATCCGGATAAACTTTACATCGGAACTTTCGAGCGCACGGCACGATTTGACGCCCATCTCGACGAGGCAGGCATTTCGCTCAGCCTGCACCGGACCGGCGGCGATAACGTGCGCAAATCGGTGCGCATGCACTTTCACTATGCGCTGTTCGCGGAAATTCTGCTTGACCTGGCAAAGACGGCGGCGTCCTTGCCTGCCGCCGATCTCGCCCACCGTGAAGCGATTCGCGACGCCGCGAAGGCGCTTTATCTGGCGCTGGAGGCCAACCGAGATCGGGACGACAAAGCCGCTGACCTGACGCCCGACCAGGAAGCGCGGCTTCTGCACATGCTGGAATAAGGTGACAGATATTCACGCCTGGTCGGTATTGATTCGTCGCGACGCAAGTGATCAGTCTTGCCCGCACGCCTCGCGAATCTTGTCCACCAGCGTGTCACCGAGCAAAGGCTTCTCGACAATAGGAATTTCAGCTTTCGCCGCACGTGCGCTCACCGCAGGATTTGGCTGGCTGGTGAGAAGCAGCATCGGCGTCTGCACTGCCAGACCCCGTAATTTCGCGATCAGTTCCATTCCGCTCATTCCCGGCATTCTTTGGTCGATGACAAAGCAGTCGCAGGCCAAGTCGCCGCTGTCGAGAAGATCGGCTGCTCCACCATAGGTGCGGACGCCAAATCCCTCCAATTCGAGGGAAAACTTCAGCGAACCGCAAACGGCCGAATCATCGTCAACGATGACGACCATTGGGGGCTTACCTGCGAATGGAAATCTCGCCATCGCCGCTCCGGATTGCACGTAAATCCTCGCTTGTTCGCATGAACTTGGCGCTTGAATGCACCGAGATCATGTGATCCGCATTGATGTGGCTCAAATTCGCGGCAGCGACCGCCATAGCTACTCGGAGCCAGAAATCCCCGCGAGCAGCGCCATGCGCACCAGGTCGGATAGACTTCCGGCCTGCATCTTGTTCATCAGGTTGGCGCGGTAGATCTCCACCGTGCGGGGGCTGATCCCGAGATCGTAGGCAATCTGCTTGTTGGCCCGGCCTGCCACCAGCCCGTTAAGCACGTCACGCTCCCGGTTGGAGAGAGTAGCCAACTTATTTTCGATCTCCGTGCGTTCGCTGTTGCGCTTCTTCTCGCCGTCCTGCCGCTTCAGCGCCGACCGCACGCTTGCCAGCAACACCTCGTCGTCGAACGGCTTTTCCAGGAAATCGGACGCCCCAACCTTCATTGCTTCGACCGCCAGCGGAACGTCGCCGTGGCCGGTAATGACAATCACCGGCACGTCGATCTTGAGCTCTTGCAACCGCCGCAGCAGGTCAATTCCGCTCATCTCCGGCATTCTGACATCGGTAATCACGCAGCTCGCATGCGCGTCGGGGAGCGCATCCAGGAAGGTTTTAGCGGACGCATAGCTCACGACGTCGATCTGCGCCGTGCGCAGCAAGAAAGCCAGAGACTCGCGAAGGGCATCGTCGTCGTCGATGACGCATACCCTGCCCTTTTCAAACGGCATCGCCGATTTCCTCCTTGGTCACGGCGGGCAAGGTGAAAGAAAACACCGTGCCGCCGCCGGGATTCGGCCGCGGGGCGATCGAGCCGCCATGCGCCTCGACGATGCTGCGCGAGATCGACAGACCCACGCCCATCCCCTGGCGTTTCGACGTGACGAACGGCTGGAACAGTTGGGCCGCGATCTCGGGAGCGATCCCCGCGCCGGTATCGGCGACGCTGATCTCGACCATGTTGTCGGGCCTAGGCGCCGTCGCGATCAAAAGTTCGCGCCTGTCCGAGTCTTCCATCGCATCGATGGCATTGCGCATCAAATTGAGCAAAACCTGTTGAATCTGCACTTTGTCGGCAAGTATGAAATCGGTCTTGGGATCCAACTCGAAACGAACGCGCACGCCTTTGTCCTTGACGCCGACCAGCGCCAGAGCGCTTGCCTCCTCCACCAGCTTCTTGACGTCCTCCACCCGCCGCTCGCTGTCGCCGCGGGCAACAAAATCGCGCAGCCGGCGGATGACCTGCCCGGCGCGCAGCGCCTGTTCGGCCGCCCGGTCCATGGCGTCGCGCAGCGTCGCCGAGCGTTCGTCGCTGTTCTCTTCCAGCAGCCGCCGCGATCCCTTCATATAATTGGCGATTGCCGACAGCGGCTGGTTGAGTTCGTGCGCCAGCGCCGACGCCATCTCGCCCAAGGCGGTCAATCGCGAAACATGAACAAGTTCGGATTGCAGTTCCTGCAACCGCCTCTCGGTTTTTTGACTCTCGGTGAGATCGCGGATGAAGCCGGTGAAAAAACGCTGTTGGCCGATTTTGGTTTCGCCGACCGCAAGCTCGAGCGGAAACGTCGAGCCGTCCTTGCGCTCGCCGACGACAACCCGGCCGATGCCGATGATCCGCCGCTCGCCGGTGAGCTTATAGCGTTGCAGGTAGCCGTCATGAGCATCGCCGTACGGCGCCGGCATCAAAATCTTGACGTTTTGTCCCAACGCTTCTTCGGCGCTATAGCCAAACAGCCGCTCCGCGGCAGCGCTGAAGGATTGCATGATGCCGCGCTCGTCGATGACGATCATGGCATCGGGAACAGTTTCGAGAATGGATTTCACATGTGTTTCACGGGCTAACGCCTGTTCGGCGTTGGCCGCGGCGGCGCGACGCGAACGCCGCAGCAGATCGCCGCGCCATGACGCGCCGACGCCGACCGCCGTGAAAACGATGGCGTTGATGACATCCGCGTTCGACAGCGTTCGGTCATCGGTGACAAAAAACAAACCCAGCAGCAGACCGAAGAACGTGGCAAAAATGCCGGGTCCCCACCCCCCGAGCGCCGAGGCGATGAGAATAGCCGGGAAAAAAAACAAATAAGACGCCTCGCCTGTGAGCACCGAGGCCAGCGCGACCCGCATGATCAGGGCGACGGCGATCGCGACGATTGCGATGCCGTATTGCCCGGCGACGCCGCGCCATGTCCAACGGCTCGACGCCGCCTCGGAGACGGACGGTGCTGTATTCGGGAGGGCTTCAGTCATCGCAATGTCGATATGGTCGCGACTTATGACTTTTCATGACCTCCGGCGGCGCCGCAGCCCCTCGCCGGCCTCCGGAAAACCCCTTAGGGGGATTATCTGAATTTCTCGGCGTCTAGCCGAGGCTTAGCAATACCTCCCGACATTACCGGAGGTAAAGAGCCATGTTCCCGCAGCCCGCCGTCCGCACCGACCCAATCCATTATCCGGTTTCGACACGTATCGCCCCGCGGGCGCAAAGTCGCGCCACCGACGATCTCGGCGAGATCAATCCCCTGACGCGTGCCATGCAGATGATGGGCACGGCGATGTCGTTTTCGCGCAATACCGAGATTTTCGGTGAGAACGAGCCGGCCGATTACGTCTACCAGGTGATCAGCGGCAGTGTTCGTACCTACAAGATCCTCAATGACGGCCGCCGTCAGGTCGGCGGATTTTATCTGCCCGGGGATATTTTTGGGCTGGAATTCGCCGACGAGCACACCTTTTCGGCCGAGGCCATTGCCGATACCAAGGCGATCTTGGTCAAGCGCACCGCGCTGACGGCATTGGCCACGCGCAACGCCACGATCAGCCGCGAATTGCTAGCCATCACCGGCCGCGAGCTACGTCGCGTGCAGAATCATGTCCTGCTGCTGGTCAAGAGTGCACAGGAACGTGTGGCAACTTTCCTTCTCGAAATGGCTGAGCGCGCGAGCGCCGGCAATACCGTCGAGCTGCCGATGTCGCGCCAGGATATCGCCGACTATCTCGGCCTCACCATCGAGACCGTTTCGCGGACGCTGACCGGCTTGGAGAGCGCGGCGGCGATCGAAGTACCGACCTCGCGCCGTATCGTGTTGCGCAATCGCTCGGCGCTGAGCCAGCTGAACGGCTGAGAGCTAGGCGCGTGGGAGGATCGGCCATGCAGGTCGGTGATGTCATGACGCGCAACGTCATTTCCGTTGCCGCCAACGAGACAGTGGTCAACGCGGCGCGGATTATGCTGCAAAACCGGATCAGCGGTCTGCCGGTCGTCGACGCCGATGGCGCTCTGGTTGGCATCGTGACGGAGGGCGATTTTCTTCGTCGCGGCGAACTCGGCACGCAACGGCGGCGGCCGAAATGGCTCGAGTTCCTGCTCGGCCCCGGACGGATGGCACAGGAATACGTTCATGCCTCCGGACGGAAAGTCGAGGACGTCATGACCTCCGAGCCCGCGACGGTTGCGGAAGACGATGCGCTCAGCACTGTGGTGCAGTTGATGGAGTGCCGGCACATCAAGCGCCTTCCGGTGCTGCGCGACGGCAGGATCGTCGGCGTCGTCAGCCGGGCCAATCTGATGCATGCGCTGGTCAGTCTGGCGCGCGATACCGCCGCGCCTGTCGGTGGGGACTCCGCGATCCGTGATGGCATTCTCGCGGCCATCGCCAAGCAGCCATGGGCGCCTCGGATCAACGTCGTGGTCAAGAACGGCATCGCGGAACTGTGGGGAACAATCACCGACGAGCGCGAGCGGCAAGGCTGTATCGTTACCGCCGAAAATGTCGGCGGCGTCCGGGAAGTGCACGATCATCTGGTCTGGGTTGAGCCGGTATCCGGCATGTCCTTTCCCTCACCAGAGGACGAAGCCAAGCTGCGCTCGGTCGCGTCGCAGAATGCAGTTCATTAGAGCATGATCTCGAAAAGTGGAAATCGGTTTTCGGAAAAGATCATGCTTCAACGCGAAATCTAGACCACGCAAGCGGGATATTTGGAACACGCTATCTCGCGGGGACGGGTGATCATGCCAAAGATGAAGTTATCAAATGGCCAGATCAGCGCCTGCTCGCTGCTCGCGGTCTTTGTGGCCGCAGCCGCGCTGCTGCCGGCCGCCGCGCGTAGCGAAGAAGCGCTTTCACCCGCGGCGCAAAGAGGCCTCGTCTTTGTGCGCGCCCACTGCGCCAAATGCCACTCGGTCGATCGCGTCGGCCCCAGTCCGCTCCCGGTCGCGCCGCCGTTCCGCAAGCTGCATGAGCGTTATCCGGTCGAAACGTTGCAGGAGTCACTGGCCGAAGGCATCGTCACCGGCCATCCGTCGATGCCGGAGTTCGCGCTCGATCCCGGACAGGTTGGCGACGTGATCGCTTACTTGAAGTCGCTGGAAAATTAGTCGCCGCGGATCGCGAATTGTTTTCCGCTCGCCCCCGCGGACGCTGCAAGCGCAGCGCCGGAAAACTGCAAACTTGAATCTATCGGGACAAATCCCCGGCCTTTGATCTGCGTCAAGAGCGTAACCGAGGGCACATGCTTCTTATAGGCGCTTCGTCGGGCTCGCTGGCTCGCGAATCTTTGGGGTGATCAATGGCGCAATCACAAGCATCGGCAAAATACATGACGCTTGGCGAAGGCGGCACGGCTGCTGCCTTTGTTGCGCTGGCGTTTTGCTCAATCGTGGTCGCGGCCAAGGCTTACACACCCGAATACGCCTTTCACGCTTACCTTTTCGCCGCCGGCAGCGTTGCCGCGGTATTCGTGATCGTCAATCGCTACTTCGAGCGCGGCCATGAGCCGGCGCCGCTCATGATCGACGGCAAGCCGAACTACAATATGGGGCCGGTCAAGTTCGCCACCGTCATGGCGGTGTTCTGGGGCATCGCCGGTTTTGCCGTCGGGCTGTGGATCGCGCTCGAGCTCGCCTTTCCGGTGCTCAATCTCGACCTTTCATTCCTGTCGTTCGGACGGTTACGGCCGCTGCACACCTCCGCGGTGATCTTCGCTTTCGGCGGCAACGTCCTGATTGCTACCTCAATGTATGTGGTGCAGCGCACCTCCCGGGCGCGCATGGTCGGCGACATCGCGCCATGGTTCGTGGTGCTCGGTTACAACTTTTTCATCGTCATCGCCGGCACCGGCTACCTGCTCGGCATCACTCAGTCGAAGGAGTATGCCGAGCCCGAGTGGTACGCGGATCTGTGGCTCACCATCGTGTGGGTGGTGTATCTGCTGGTCTTTCTCGGCACCATCATGCGGCGCACCGAGCCGCACATCTATGTCGCCAACTGGTTCTATCTTGCTTTCATCCTGACCATCGCGGTCCTCCACCTCGGCAACAACGCCGCCGTGCCGGTGTCGATTTTCTCGCCGAAATCGTATGTCGTCTGGTCCGGCGTGCAGGACGCCATGGTGCAGTGGTGGTATGGCCACAATGCCGTCGGCTTCTTCCTCACCGCCGGCTTTCTCGGCATCATGTACTACTTCATTCCGAAACGCGCCGAGCGGCCGATCTACAGCTATCGCCTGTCGATCATTCACTTCTGGTCGCTGATCTTTCTTTATATCTGGGCCGGCCCGCATCACCTGCATTACACGGCGCTGCCGGACTGGACGCAGACGCTCGGCATGACCTTCTCGGTGATGCTGTGGATGCCGTCCTGGGGCGGCATGATCAACGGCCTCATGACGCTGTCCGGCGCGTGGGACAAGCTGCGCACCGACCCGGTGCTGCGCATGATGGTGCTGTCGGTCGCCTTCTACGGCATGTCGACCTTCGAAGGGCCGGTGATGTCGGTGAAAGCCGTGAACTCGCTGTCGCATTACACCGACTGGACCATCGGCCACGTTCATTCCGGAGCGCTCGGCTGGGTCGGCTTCGTCTCGTTCGGCGCGATCTATTGTTTGGTGCCGTGGCTGTGGAATCGCCCGCTCTATTCGCTGCGGCTGGTGGGCTGGCATTTCTGGATCGCGACCATCGGCATCGTCCTCTACATCACCTCGATGTGGGTCGCCGGCATCCTGCAAGGCCTGATGTGGCGCGCCTACACCAGTCTCGGTTTCCTCGAATATTCGTTCATCGAGACGGTCGAGGCCATGCATCCCTTCTACATCATCCGCGCCATCGGCGGAGCGCTGTTCCTGATCGGCGCGCTGATCATGGTCTTCAACCTGTGGCGGACGGTCTATCCGCGAGCACTGTCCACGCCCATCGCGCGCTTGGCGCCCGCCGAATAGAGGATCGATCCATGTCGCTAGCGACCAATCTTTGGCGGAAACACTGGCTGCTTGAGCGCAACTCGATCCTGCTGCTGATCGGCATCCTGATCGTGATCGCGGTCGGCGGCTTGGTGGAAGTGGTACCGCTGTTCTATCTGAAGAGCACGATCGAGACCGCGCCGGGCATGCGGCCCTACACGCCGCTCGAGCTCGCCGGCCGCAACATCTACGTGCGCGAAGGCTGCTATCTGTGCCATTCGCAGATGATCCGCGCGCTGCGCGACGAGGTCGAGCGTTACGGCCATTACTCGCTTGCCGCCGAGAGCCAGTACGACCATCCGTTCCAGTGGGGCTCGAAACGCAACGGACCCGATCTGGCGCGCGTCGGCGGCAAGTATTCCGACGACTGGCACCGCGACCATCTCTTGGATCCGCGCTCGGTCGTGCCCGCCTCGATCATGCCGGCCTATCCCTGGCTGTTCAGCACCGATCTCGATTTCAGCCACATCGCCGAGGACATGAAGGTGCAGGCGCTGCTTGGCGTGCCGTACAGCGACGAGATGATCGCCAACGCACTTGCCGATGTGCGAACGCAGGCCACCAACGACGCGCCCGACGCCGCCGCGCTCCTCAAGCGCTACCCGAAAGCGCAGGCGCGCGATTTCACCAGCAACCCCGGCCACGTTACCGAGGCCGATGCGCTGATCGCCTACCTGCAAATGCTCGGCACGCTGGTCGACTTCAAGCTCTACGACGACAAAGCCAACATCCGCTGAGGAGAAAATCGTGGCGCCGACATACGAATTTTTCGCGCAAATCGCACAGACGTGGGGGCTGGTCTATTTTGTCGTGCTGTTCGTCGCCGTGCTGATCTATGCGTTGTGGCCGTCGCGCCAGAAGCAATTCGACGAGACCGCACGCCTGCCGCTGCGGGAGGACTGAGCGATGGCGGAGCAACAAAAACCTGCGCCAAAGCCCGGCGCCAAAGTCGGAACCACCGGCCACGAATGGGACGGCATCGAGGAGCTCAACACGCCATTGCCGCGGTGGTGGCTGTGGCTGTTCTACGCCACGATCATCTGGTCGATCGGCTACTGGGTCGTCTATCCGACGTGGCCGCTGGTGTCGTCCTACAGTAAGGGCGTGTTGAACTGGAACACCCGCAGCGCCGTCGCCACCCAGCTCGCTGAGTTGCAACAGGAGCGCAGCGCGATGATGGCGAAGCTTGCATCGGCGTCGCTCAACGAGATCGAGTCGAGCCCGCAACTGCTCGATTTCGCCCGCGCGCTGGGCAGGCGGGCCTTCGCCGACAATTGCGCGCCGTGCCATGGCGCCGGCGGCGCCGGCAGCCGAGGCTACCCCAATCTCGACGACAACAAGTGGCTGTGGGGCGGCACACTCGAGCAGATCGCGCAGACCATTACTCATGGCGTACGCGCCGGCGACGACGCCGGCCATCAGGGCTCGATGCCGGCGTTCGGCCGCGACGGCCTGCTCAAGTCCGATCAAATCTCGATCGTCGCCGATTACGTGCGCTCGTTGTCCGGCCTGCCGACGACACCCGGCGCCGACCTCACGGCCGGCGCGAAAGTCTTCGCTGATAATTGCGCCGTCTGCCATGGCCCGCAAGGCAAGGGCAATCGCGAAATCGGCGCGCCCAACCTCACCGACAACATCTGGCTCTACGCGCCGGACAAGAAGACGATCATGGAGGGCATCACCAACGGCCGCAGCGGCGTCATGCCGGCCTGGGGCGGCAAACTCGACGACGTGACCATCAAGGCGCTCGCCGTCTACGTCCACACGTTCGGCGGCGGAGAGCAGTAAACGTGTGCCCCAGCAGTGATATGGCAGTGGCCGTAACGCACGGTGGTTCGCCGCAACCGGCGCGGCATGGACTCGCCGGCTTGGCTGACGAGGCGGCGCGCACGCCGCTGATACCGGGCGCGGATTTCGACGAACCAGAGTACGAGGGGCCGCTTTATGCCGCGCGCAAGAAGGTCTATCCGCAAAGCGTCAAGGGCACCTACCGCCGCGTGAAGTGGGCGGTGCTGTGCATCACGCTCGGCATTTATTATCTGCTGCCGTTCGTGCGCTGGGATCGGGGACCGAACGCGCCGAGCCAAGCAGTGCTGATCGATTTCCCCAGCCGCCGCTTCTACTTCTTCTTTATCGAGATCTGGCCCCAGGAATTCTACTACCTGACCGGCCTTCTCATCCTCGCGGCGATGGCGCTGTTCTTGATGAACGCCGTCGCCGGGCGGCTTTGGTGCGGCTACCTGTGCCCGCAGACGGTATGGACCGATCTCTTTCAGACCATCGAGCGTTGGACGGAAGGCGACCGGCGCGAGCATCTGCAGCGTGACCGGCAGCCCTGGAGCATGGAGCGGGTGGCGCGAGCCGGCGCCAAACATTTCCTCTGGCTGATGCTTGCCTGGTGGACCGGCGGCGCCTGGGTTCTCTACTTCGCCGACGCGCCGACGCTGGTGAAAGACCTCGCGACATTCCAGGCGCCACTGATCGCCTATGTGTTCATCGGTCTACTGACGTTCACCACCTACGCGCTTGCCGGCTGGATGCGCGAGCAGGTGTGCGTCTATATGTGTCCGTGGCCGCGCATCCAGGCGGCACTGACCGACGAACATGCGCTGAACGTCACCTATCGCTACGATCGCGGCGAGCCGCGGGCCTCGGTCAAAAAGGCCGCGGCTTTGCACGAGCAAGGCCTGCCGGCCGGCGACTGCATCGATTGTCTGCAATGCGTGCACGTTTGTCCGACCGGCGTCGATATCCGCGGCGGGCCCAATCTCGGCTGCATCCAATGCGGCCTGTGCATCGACGCCTGCGATGCGGTGATGCAGAAAATCGCGCGGCCTACACGGCTGATCGCCTACGACACCGATATCAACATCAAACGCCGGCAGCATGGCGAACAGGCGGTCTATCGCATCGTCCGCGGCCGTACGGTGCTCTACGCGCTCATCATTGTCATCGTGGCCGCCGTAATGATCTTCGCGTTGGCGACGCGGCATAGCGACGGCGTCAGCGCGCTGCATGATCGCAATCCGCTGTTTGTGCGTCTTTCCGACGGCTCGTTGCGCAACGCCTATACGCTGCGCATCCTCAATAAGAGCCTCGAGCAAAAAACCTACGTGCTGTCAGTCGCCGGCCTGCCCGACGCCGACATCGACGTGATCGGCAGCTCGAGCTTTGCCGGCGCCAATCCGCTCATCGAGGTCGGGCCTGATCAATCCCGCGAAGTGCGCGTCTTGGTGACTGACCGAGACCCGCTCGCCAAAGGCGGATCGATCCCGATCGTCTTCAGCATCGTGCCAAGAGCCGGCGGCTACGCGGCGAGCGCCAGCGATCATTTCTTCGGACCATGAGGCAACGCATGTCGAACGACTTCTTCGCCGACGACGCCAATTCCTTCACCCCGCTAGACCGCGGTACAGGCAAGCAGTCGCGCCAACTCACCGGCTGGATGGTGTTCGGCCTGATCGTCGCCTTTTTCGCCGTCATTTTCGGCGTCAACGCCTACATGGCGCACATGGCCATTTCGACGTTCGGCGGCGTTGAGACCGAAAGCTCGTATCACGCCGGCCAGACATTTGAGCGCGACGTCGCCATGGCGAAAGCGCAGGACCAGCAGCATTGGCAGGTCGACGTCAAAGTGACGACAGCAGCAGATGGCGGCGCCGTCCTCGACATTGTCGCGCGCGACGCGGCTGGCGCTCCGCTCACCGGCCTCAGCGCGACCGCGCTGTTCGCCCGTCCTACCGACCGGCGCCTTGATCGCAGCCTCGCCGTCAGCGAGAGCGCGCCCGGCCGCTTCCGCGGCAATTTGGATATCCCGGCCGGCCAGTGGGATTTGGTGATCGATCTGTCGCGCCAGGGCGAGCGGCTGTTCCGCTCCAAAAATCGCGTCGTGCTGCATTGAGTGCGTGCGATGGCTGAAGCCCTCGATCTTTCGCTGTTCGTCGAACGAGGTGATGCCGGCGCCTCGCACATGACGCTGGCGGTGGAAGGCGTCGCCTGCGCCGGATGCATCCGCAAGATCGAGAGCGGGCTCGCCAAGCTGCCGGGCGTGATCGACGCACGGCTCAATTTCACCGAGCGCCGCCTTGCGGTCGATTGGCGCAACGATGAGATCGACGCAGCGCGTATCATCGAAGCCATTGAACAGATCGGTTATCATGCCCATCCGTTCGCGCCAGAGCGAACCGATGCCGACGAGAGCGCGCAAGCCAAGCGGCTCCTCAGATGCCTGGCCGTAGCCGGCTTCGCCGCAATGAACGTGATGCTGCTGTCGGTGTCGGTGTGGGCCGGCAACGTCTCCGACATGACCCAGGAGACCCGTGATCTGTTCCATTGGCTCTCCGCCCTGATCGCGTTGCCGGCGGCGGCGTACGCGGGCCAGCCGTTCTTTCGCAGCGCGTTCCGGGCATTGCGCACGCGGCACGTCAACATGGACGTGCCGATTTCGATCGGCGTCACCCTGGCGCTGGGCCTTTCCGTCTACGAGACCGCGATCCACGCCACGCACGCGTATTTTGATTCCGCGATCATGCTGTTGTTCTTCCTGCTGGTCGGCCGTTATCTCGATCTGGCCATGCGCCGCAAGACACGGCTGTTCGCCGGCAATCTTGCCAGCATCAAAGTGGACTTCGCGCACCGCCTGGACGCAAGCGGCGAGCTCACCCGGATTCCGGTGGCGGCCTTATATCCCGGCGATCGCGTGCTGGTGCGTGCTGGCGAGCGCGTGCCCGCCGACGGCGCTGTGATCAACGGCGCCTCGGAAATCGACGAAAGCCTGGTGACTGGCGAGACGCTCTACCGCGCCATTCGTGCCGGTGCGACCATCCATGCCGGCAGCATCAACGTTTCCGGGGCGTTGACTGTGCGCGTGACGGCGGTCGGCGCCGGCACATTGGTCGAGGAAGTCGAGCGGCTCTTGGAAAAAGCGACCGCGGCACGGTCGCAAACCGTGCGGCTTGCCGATCGCGCCGCGCGGCTTTACGCGCCGCTGGTGCACACCGCAGCGGCGCTGACAGCGATCGGCTGGCTCGTCGCCGGCGCTGGCATCCACGACTCCATCGTCATTGCCATCGCCGTTCTCATCATCACCTGCCCGTGCGCGATCGCGCTCGCCATCCCCGCCGTGCAGGTGGTCGCTGCCGGCGCGCTGTTCCGCTCCGGTGTCATTCTCAATGGCGGCGACGCCATCGAACGGCTGGCCGAGGCCGACACGATCGTATTCGACAAGACCGGGACGTTGACACTGCCGGAACCGCGCGCCGACGCGGGCGTCGACATCGATCCGGCGATGCTTGAACGGGCGGCGCGGCTGGCGTTGTCGAGCCGCCATCCGCTGGCGACCGCGCTCGCCCGCCTGGCGCGCGACCGCCGCCCCTATCCAAACGCGGTCGAAGAGCCCGGACACGGCGTGCGCGCCATCATCGATGGCAAGGAAGCCCGCCTCGGCAACGCGAAATTTTGCGGCGCCGTCGAGGACGCGCATCCGTCGCACCGCGCCGACGCATCCTTCATCCACTTCGCTCATGACGGCAGAGTCGCGACCATCGCCATTCGCCAGACGTTGCGTCCCGACGCCGTCACCGTGACCAGGGCACTACGCAAGCGCGGGCTCGATCTCATTGTGCTCTCCGGCGACCGGACTGCTGCGGTCGGGCCCGTGGCGCAAGAGCTCGGCATCGACAATTGGCGCGCCGGCCTGACGCCAACTGAGAAAATCTCCGCCATCGAAGATTTGAAATCGCAGGGCCGCCGCGTTCTTATGGTTGGCGACGGATTAAACGACGCGCCGGCGCTTGCGGCCGCTCACGTCTCGCTCTCCCCGATTACCGCCGCCCATCTCACCCAGGCGCATGCCGACGCGTTGTTCCTTGGCGAGCAGCTTAAGCCGGTGCTGTCCGCTGTCGTCATCTCGCAGCGCGCCCGCGCCTTGATGAAACAGAACCTCGCTCTGGCGGCAATCTATAATGTCTTCGCCGTGCCGCTGGCGATCGCCGGCCTCGTGACGCCGCTGATTGCGGCCGTCGCCATGTCGGGCTCCTCGCTGCTCGTCACCGTCAATGCGCTACGCGCCCGATTCCGCCCGGGGACTGCGGCATGAATGTACTGCTCTATCTCGTGCCGGTGGCGTTGATGCTCGGGCTGACCGGGCTGATCGCTTTCCTGTGGTCGCTCAAGAGCGGCCAATATGACGACCTCGATGGCGCCGCGGTCCGCATCCTGCCTGATGACGACATGCCGTCACCGCGACAGTCCACGGATGTTGATTAGTAAAATCTAAACGCGCCTCATCTTCGTCATCGGAACACTGCGGGCGGGCGTTTGATTCAAATCAAAGCTCACGCGCAGGCGCAACGGCATGGTGATGTCGTGAGAAGGAGCGCGCCATGCCGATCATTGACGCTTTCATCGTTGCAGCCATCGTGACCATGTTCATCATTTTCGGGGTGGTTTTAGCTTGGGCTGAGCACCAGACGAGGCGCTTGCCACAAGCCGCTCAACAAAGCCCTGCAGAGCCCAAGCGCGAAGCAACCACCATCCATGCGAAAGCCGCCTAACGAGCAAACTAGGTGTGCCGCCGATGGCGACTTTCTCTGAATGTATATTATGACTGGCAGGCGACCCAGCTGCCGCCGACCTTGACGTAGGAGCGCTTGACCGCCGCCCATGCAATGCGATGTGCGGCCTCCTCCTGCCGGGATTCACCCGCGTGCGCCGCAAAGGCGTGGTTGAACGCTTCGCGGTAGATATCCTGAGCATGTTCGGGCAAATGCGCCCGGACGGAAATCGGAAGATCGGCGTTGGTTGGATACGGCATCGGCTTTTCCCGCTAGACCACATCTATTTCAGCACCGCCGGGAAAATCTGCATCAGCGAAGGGCTCGGAACTTATTCACGCTAAGAGAAGCGGACTCGACGATATTGACGCACATGAAGCGGTCAAATCGTGATGTCTGCTTTCATTATGACATTATAGTGAGCGCTCGCGCTGCCGACGTGAAAGCAGATCGGTCTATGACACGCTAGGAAGACGAAAACCTGGCAAATTCGCAAAAGCTTTATTCAGCCAGCCGTGTGCTATTTAGGGTGCGATACGACGTCGCGCGAAGGCGGAGGTCATTTATGATCGGGTGTCCGCAATCTATCGTCAAGCCAATCGATCGCTCTTTACTTTATGTCGGGGAGCTTTCTGGGGACAGGGCATAAGGAATGTCCCACTACGAGGATCTCCGCCAGGACCGCCGTGCCGTGACTAAGAAATGTCGGATGGACTGGGACATCACAACGCCCGAACTCAAAGCAGCGTGGCAACAAGATCGCAAGGAACTTTTTTATCAGTCCGGTAAAACGTACGTCCAAACTCTCGAGGGACAGGATTAGGACCATGATGGATTTACTGTTCAATGGTGTCGGATGGACCGACATCGCACTCACCCTGAACCGCATCGCGGTTGGGTCATTCTTTATGCATTCGGGATATCACAAGCTGTTCAACGCAGAGCGCCACCGTACATTCGTCGATGAACTCAAGGCGCTCGGCGTTCCAGCGTTGGGCTTCAATCAATGGTGGGTGCCGTCGGTCGAGTTCAGCGCCGGCGCCGCCGTCCTTGTCGGGCTCTTGGCGCCACTCGCCGCGCTTGGCCTACTGGTCATCATCCTCGTCGCCATCGCCACGTCCGGGCGGCAGCGAATCAAACTCTACAAGCCGATCGACCAAGGAGATCGCATCGACGATTGGCTCTATTTACCGGAGACGCTTTATGCCTTTATGTTGATCATAATCGTCTCGGCCGGCGCCGGGCCTTACAGCCTCGATGCCCTGATCCTGGGCCTGATGAATAAGCACGCCGCGTAACACCGGATCCTCACCGATTATCTTCTTCCGATGCCGGAGCACGCCGACAAACCGCCGCCATCATGAGTGGCCCACCGTGATTGTCACGACTTCTCCGAAAGCTGTGCGCGTAATCGAGCGTCGCGACTGGGACCGCTCTGTTCCTCGAGATTTCTCATGATAAACGGCATTGATGATGCGCTCATTCTTGCGGCCCGGCTTCTTCTCGCGACACTATTTCTGATTTTCGGCTGGAGAAAGCTGAGGGACTTTTCGGGCACGGTAAGTCAAATGGCGCAGCTTGGGGTTCCGACGCCAGTACTGGCTGCTGCTGTGGCGACTTTCATGGAGCTTCCGGTTGCGTTCGCGGTCGCTGTTGGCGCATTCACGCGTCCCTCGGCCGCACTCATGGCTTTATACGCGCTGGGAACTGCGCTTATCGGGCATCGCTACTGGACGGTGAAAGGTGCGGATTTTGTCGACAGCTTGGACGGCTTTTACAAAGACCTCAGCATTATGGGAGGCTTCTTGCTGTTGTACATTACCGGTGCCGGAAAATTTTCGATCGATGCATTGCTAAGCATCGCCGCGCCATGACCTGTCGGCTACTGGGCCGACGATGCAGCCTCATATCGCTTATGTCCGGTACCGGACATGTGATCGACGATCTCATCGACACCCACCCCGACGACGCATAACCTCGTTCTCAATGGTCAAGCGGCTTGCTTGAGTTGGGTGCCAAAAAAACGGCAACGCACCGAACTTGCCGTTGCCTATCAATTGGCAGCCTGGTGCCATCGGTAGGCACAAATTCCAACTCCAAAATCCGGCACTCGAGCATCGTACAAATCGGCCGGCAAGTAGTCACATCTTCCGGGAGTCCCCGCGCGGGCTCTGAGCTAGTTAGGGTTTCTGACCGGAGGCTCGGATATGTCGCTAGATAGCACGCTGACTGCAACCGCTCACTCGGGGCTGCCGAACCCAGGCGCGGCTGGCTTCGCCGATAAGCTTTATCGGCTGGATGGTGGTCACTCGCTTGCGAACGACGAGTCGGTCTGGACTCCCGGCGAAAATGTCGGGCGGAGCATCGAATTCTCGTCGACTTGCTGGCTGATCCAGCGGGCAAACGAATGGTTACTCTGGGATACGGGTGTTCCTCAATCCGCGTTGAACGACCCCAAGGGCTGGTCAACCCTGCCTAAATTAATCGTCTACCATTTGGATAAGACACTAACCGATCAGCTCGCTGAGATCGGCCTTAAGACAACCGATATTACCAATGTTGCGCTGTCTCATACTCACGGCGACCACATTGGCAATGTCCGCTTGTTCCCGGATTCGACGGTTCTGATACAGCGGGCCGAGTATGAATGGATCAGCTCTCCCGATGGCCCGAACGACAACGTCAATCAACTGAAGGCTCTGGCACGCAAGCTTATGGGCACTCCAAAACATCTCAGACTGCTCGATGGTGATACGGATGTATTTGGCGATGGCAGTGTTAACTTGGTTTCCACACCAGGACATACTCCCGGCAGTCAATCATTGTTGGTGCATCTGAAGAATTCAGGCTTCATCATCTTGTCCGGCGATGTGGTTCATCTGGAAGAGAATTTTGAAAAGGACACGGTGCCGTCCTTGAACACGGATAAGACCGCCTCAATCGCCTCCATGGAAAGGATCAGGCGGATGATCGCAACGTACAAGGCGAAATTTTTTATCAATCATGACAAGGCGGAATCCGACGCTCTAAAGCTGATCCCCGCATTCTACGACTGATATCTCCATCAGCGCGCTTAAGCTCCCGATTTGACGCCAGCGCTTTCTTGGGTGATCAGTTCGATGGCGACCGAAGTAATATACATCAAGCGGAATGACTGAGCGCCGGAGCGAAATTGTGACAAGCGGAACTTCTCTGACAGCTGCAACGGGGTCAATTGTTGGTCGTCATACGCAAGCTGCTTCGCTAGAGTCGACGTCCGCGACAACGACCTATCACCGCAAGACGGTTGATGGCGTCGGAGTTTTCTATCGCGAAGCTGGTCCGAACGACGCGCCGACTATCGTCCTCCTGCACGGGTTTCCGTCTTCCTCGCGCGAGTTCGATACGCTCATCCCCTTGCTCGCAACACGCTATCATCTGATAGCACCGGATTTTCCAGGATTTGGTCAGAGCGACGCGCCGCCACCGTCGTCGTATGCGTACACCTTTGACAATTTGGCCAGGACGATCAACGGCCTTCTCGAGCAGCTCAAGATCAACAAATACACCTTCTACCTTCATGACTATGGCGGGCCCGTCGGGTTTCGCATCATCCCGGCACGTCCGGAGCGGCTGCAGGCGCTTATCATCCAGAATGCCAATGCGTATAAGGAAGGTCTGGGCGCCAAGTGGGCCGCCATTGCGCAATATTGGGCCGATCCGAAAGCGCATCCTGAAGTGTTCGATGCGTTCGTGTCGCTCACAGCGACCGAACAGCGTCACACGCTGGGCACCTCGCATCCCGAACGTTATAACCCGGACACCTGGACTGACGAGTACGCCCACCTGTCGAGACCCGGCCAAGGCGAGATCCAGGCCGATCTGCTGTACGACTACCGGACAAACGTCGCTTCGTATCCGGCGTGGCAAGCGTGGTTGCGCGAGCACAGGCCACCGGCTCTTGTGGTCTGGGGGCGGAACGATCCCTCGTTCATCGCTCCCGGTGCGGAGGCGTTCGAGCGCGATCTTCCGGACGCCGAAATCCACCTGCTCGACGCCGGCCACTTCGCCTTGGACGAGAAGAACGACGAGATCGCGAGTCTCATTCTTGCGTTCCTGGCCAAACATTCCGTCTGACCGATCGGTAAATTGTTCCACGCGCCTCTCAACTGTATATCCGCCAAATCAAAATAGGAGTCCTTCATGTCCCAGGTAGAAGTCGGCCAGAAAACCTATCAGATGCCGCCGAAGGACGGGATTACCGTCGCACACTTTCTCACCGTCGCCGACGTCGAACGATCGCTCCGATTTTACGAAAAGGTCTTCGACGGCCGTATTCTGAGCAGAGGCGACAGCGAGGGCGCGCCGGGCTACCTTCAGATCGCGAACACGTGGCTCATCGTCAATCCCGGTGGCGGTCCGACACCGGACAAACCAACTGTAATCCTCAGCGTCCCCCCCGATCCTGATAAAGTCAGCAGCTTTATGAATATCCGCGTTGCGGATATTCAAGCTTGCTACAAACTTTGGCGAAGTCGAGGAGCCGTGTTTATCACCGAGCCAAAGCCCAAATACGGCGAGACGCGCTGCTACATTCGCGATCCCGACGGCTATATTATTGAAGTCGGGCAAAGCAACCCGGGGATCACTTACGGCTAAACGGAACGACACATGAAAGCATCCGGGGTCGGTCATGCGGGCGCAAATCTGCTTTTTTGTCAGCATCGTCTTCAGTTTCGTCGCTTGGGGTGCAGTCACCGGTAGCCTGATCGTGCCGGAACTGCGCCGCCGAGGTCGCAACGAAGCCTTGCGGCCGCTGCTCATGTTTCATTCTTTCCGATTCGTCGGCTTGGCGTTCCTGGTCCCCGGCGTCGTGTCCCCCGATTTGCCGGCGGCTTTCGCCGAAGGCGCCGCCTATGGCGATATCGTCGCCGCGGCGCTCGCTTTGCTAACGCTGGCCTTACTGCCCGGCAGGCTTGGCATCGTCGCGGCCTGGGTATTCAATCTTTGGGGCAGCGCCGATATCCTCCATGCCAATTACCAAGGCATTCACTTAGGCGTCCAAGCCGGTCAATTGGGCGCTGCCTACTTTCTCCCAACGTTTATCGTGCCGCTCTTTCTGATCACGCACGGACTCATGTTTTGGCTTCTACTACGAAACGAAAACGAAGCCGCCGTGCCGGCCGCGCGGCGGCTCGCCTAAAGTGAGCCGCGCCACGACCTACGCCGCTCCCCGGTATCGGCAGGTGAGTTTGCTACCGAATAGCGTGAGGTCCCAGACGACGGATCCTCATCGGCTCGGCTTTATTGGTGCAGAATCATGCGCTGCCACAACGCGGACCATGCGCGATGTTTGTGCACGCCTGGAACTTAGCCCAATCAGAGCCGCGGAATTTTGCGCCGAGCAGTAGATTAGCCTGAACATCACGAGATCGGAGCTCCATCATGCCGCACTACGACGCGATTATCATCGGCACCGGACAGTCCGGGCCGGCCTTGGCGCGGCGTTTGGTGGCTGCAGGCCGGAAGGTCGCGATCATCGAACGCAAGCTGTTCGGCGGCACCTGCGTGAACACAGGTTGTACTCCGACTAAGACGCTAATCGCGAGCGCCTACGTTGCGCATGTGGCACGGCGTGCTGCCGATTACGGCGTCAGGATCGAGGGGGCCATCAACGTTGACATGAAGGCGGTCAAGGCGAGAAAGGACGCAGTTGTGGCGGTGTTCCGCAACGGGGTGGAGCAATCACTGAAGACCTTACAAGGATGCACGGTTTACGAAGGCCATGGCCGCTTTGTTGGGGAAAAGAAAGTAGCGGTGAACGGTTCCGAGCTCGCGGCCGATCAGATTTTCATCAATGTAGGCGCACGAGCCGCGATTCCGCCGATACCCGGCCTCGACCAAGTTCCGTACCTGACCAACAGCTCGATGATGGACATCGATTTCCTTCCCTCACATCTCGTGATCCTGGGCGGCAGTTACGTCGGCCTTGAATTTGCTCAGGCCTATCGTCGTTTCGGAAGCGAGGTGACCGTGATCGAATTTGGACCGCGCTTGATCTCGCGGGAGGACGACGACGTCTCGCAAGCTGTTGCCGGTTTCCTCAAGGAGGAAGGCATCGACGTGCGCGTCAACAGCGAGATCGTCGGTGTGGAGAAGCAGGGAAACTCGATCGTGGCGAAAGTCGAATCGACCGGGAGGGTCTCACAGATTGCCGGAACTCATCTGCTGGTTGCGACCGGTCGGCGACCAAACACTGACGACCTTGGTCTCGACAAGGCGGGTATCGGCACAGACGCGCGAGGCTATATCAAGGTGGACGACCAGTTGCGTACCAACATTTCCGGTGTCTGGGCGGTGGGCGACTGCAATGGTCGAGGCGCGTTCACGCACACGTCGTGGAACGACTTCGAGATCGTGGCAGCGAATCTTTTCGACAACGATCAGAGACGAGTGAGCGACCGCATCACGGCCTACGCGCTCTACACCGATCCGCCACTTGGCCGCGCCGGGATGACGGAAGCGGAAGTCCGCAAGACCGGCAAGTCGGCGCTGATCTCGACCATGGCAATGAAGGACGTCATGCGCGCGCATGAGAGGGCCGAGACCAAGGGTTTCATGAAAATCCTTGTCGATCGGGATAACAAACAGATACTGGGTGCCTCCTTCCTGGGACTCGAGGGTGACGAGGTCATCCATTGCGTACTCGATATCATGTACGCCAGGGCGCCCTACACAGTGATACAGCGCGCGATGCACATTCATCCCACAGTGTCGGAGTTTATTCCGACCATGATGGACCAGCTCAAGCCGTTGCAATGATCGGGCAGTACTCCACTGGCGCGGCGCGGATTTGATTGATGATGCCGGTCCGTTGGCCGACCAGCCGCTCCCGCACAGCCGTTGAGACAAAGTTTTTGCGACGCGACGGCCGCCGCCTGCGAACTATTTTTACGTCGCGTCGCTGAACATTTCCGCCGGTGCGGTGTCCTTGACTGTCCCCCGTTTCGCTGTCGCGGCTTCGCACGCGATCGTTTCACCGCGGAGCACGTCAGCGTAGCGGCTTGCCACTCCAATCGACCATCAGAAAGGCTGCCCCCGCGGCGATTGCAGAACCGAGCATCAGATACCACGCGGGTGCCATACCGTTTCCTGTCGCGGCGATCAGCGCCGTTGCGACTATCGGCGCCGTACCGCCGGCAAGGCCGATCCCAAGATTGAAAGACACGGAATAGCCGCTCAAGCGGAATTCGCTGCGGAACTGCTCGGCCAGTGTAGCCGGCGCGGCGGCCATGATGAGCGCCAGCAGGAACGCGAATCCGAGCTGCGCCGTCCACACACCAGCAATGCCACCGCGCAACGCCAGAGCGATCCCACCCCAACCGACGACAAATTCGGCGGCGAACGCAATGATCAGTAATGTCCGCCGCCGCACGGACCGATCCGTCAGCCATGCGGCGAGCGGCACGATGAAAAGAGCCAGAGCCTGCGCTGCCGTGTTGGCCTGCAGCGCTTTTTCTTCGGCGACGCCGCCGAATGTAGCGGCGTAGGTCGGCAGAAACACCATCGTCAGATAATTGACAATGCCGTATCCGGAGGTGAACACAAGCGCGCAGAGCATGGCGCCTGGTGCGTCGGCGATCGCAGCTCGTAGCGGCAAAGAAGGTGGCGCCGACGCTGTCGGCGTATAGCCGGCGTCGCGCAGACGATGCCGCAGAAGGTAGCCGACAATTGCGATGATGCCGCCGAACAGGAATGGAATGCGCCATGCCCAGCTCTGGACCTCCGCGGAATTCGCGAGCATGACGGTCGCCGTGGCAACGCCGGAGGCCAGCAGCATACCGGCGGTTGCGCCGATGTTGGCGATGCTGCCCGCGAGTCCGCGCCGCTTATCGGGCGCGGTCTCGACCAGGTACACGACTGAGCCTGTAAACTCGCCTCCGATCGAGAAACCTTGCAGCAAGCGCATGAAGAGCAAAAGCATCGGAGCGCCGATGCCGATCGCGTGATAGGTGGGTAGAATGGCTGTCGCTGTCGTCGCCAAGCCCATCAGTACGATCGAGTACACCAGGACGGCGCGGCGTCCGGCACGGTCGCCCAAATGGCCGAGCACGGCGGCGCCTAGGGGCCGCGCCGCGAAGCCGATTGCAAAGCCGCTATAAGCTCCGATCAACGAGGCGATGCGGTCTTGACCGGGAAAGAACAACTGCGCGAAGATTGGCGCGAACAGGCCGTAGAGTCCGAAATCATACCATTCCAAGAGGTTCCCGACTGCACCCGCAAGCGATGGAACCAACAGCATACGGTCATCGCGGGGCGCCGACATAGGGTCTCTTTCGACGGACGGGCTTTCAGATCAAATTTTGTGCAAGTGCCACACGACAAGGCGACAAGCTCAACTCGCAGTGAGTGCGATCGGGGCCTCGAGTCAGCTTTCGATCTTGGGAGCCTCGGCTTCTTTGATCCCTGCTTGCGCCAGTTCGGCCAGACCCGACGTTATAACCTGAAAGTGTTCGAACACGCGGAGCTTGCCGCATGGCATGGTGATGTCTGGATACCACGGTTCGCGTATGGATCCCAATGACCAGCGTGGCCTCCGCATCCCGCTGGACAATAACGATCGTCCGCCTTGGCTGGCACTTAACCCGCACTTTTTGACTCGAATTGCATATTGGGCATCAGCGCTGAGCTGAAGCAAGAGCAAGTCAGAGAGGAGCCTATGAAGTCGAAGAGAGATGGTATCAACCCGGCGATCGAGCCAAGCGGAACAGGTTGCGTCGAATGCTTGGCTCTGGGCGGATGGTGGTTGCATCTTCGCAGATGCACCGAATGCGGGCACATCGGCTGCTGCGATAGTTCGCCAAGTCAACATGCATCGAAACACAGCGCCGCCACGGGTCATCCGATAATCACGAGTTTCGAGCCGGGGGAGCAGTGGTTTTACGACTATCGTACAGGGCAATTCGTCGCCGGCCCGAAGCTTCAGGCGCCACACTCACGACCGTTGGATCAACCGGCGCCCGGACCGGCCGGAGCGGTGCCTTCAAACTGGCAAACGCTGCTTCACGAATAGCGAGCGGCTTTCTTTGGTTTACGACCGAGAGCGAAAGGTGAGGGTAATGCCATGGCAAACTCGGACATTCGAGCCGCTCTGGAGCGCCACTGGGCAGCCTCTGACGCCAACGATTTCGATGCCGAACATCAAATTTACCGACAGGACGCGGTGCTTGAGTATCCGCAATCGGGCGAGCGGATTCGCGGCCGCGACAGAATTCAGGCGTCTCGAATGGCGCAGCCGAACTACAAGCGATTTTCAGTGCGGCGAATTATTGGCGCTGCCAATCTCTGGGTGACCGAATTCATCCTCACTTACGATGGACAGCCATCGTATACGGTAAGTATCATGGAATTTAGCGATGAACAGGCTATCCGTGAGACCCAATATTTCGGTGACCCGTTTCAGCCTGGGCCATCTCGTTCCCAATGGGCCGAGCGAATGTAGATGGCCGGCCCAGGTTGAGGCAAAGCTCAACAAATAAGCGTTCCAGCACGAATATAATTCTGTTGCCGATCCGACCGCGGAAGCGGCTAGACCCGACTAAGGTAGCGGCGGACCGTATAAGAACGAACGACCGTGCGGTTCGTCGATCAATCATTGGCCGGCGAACGGCGCGCCAGTGAGAATGCGCACGTGGCGAAGGGAGTGGGCGACTACGGCCGCATCATCGAGAACGGTCGCAGCGCTGCATGGCTCGCGCGAAAAATTGAGTCAGAATGAGGACGTCTGCGAATTCCACCTCGGCCTTTCGCCCGACGGCGAGGGCGCGGGTTCAGCGACGTCAAACAACTATAATCGCTGCAAGCTTTGGCTCGGATAAAGCTGATGGTGCGCGCTATCCGTTGCCGTGACCAACGGTGAGAATACATTTCGTTGGCGCGTCTCAAAATGTCCCACTCAAAAAACGAGCGAGGCGCCGGACTGGCGGCGCCTCGCCAAGAGCAGGGCCATTGGTGGCCCTGCTCCGATCGCCCGCAACTCTCAGCCTTTTGGCTTCTCGGCCTTCCACGACTTGATCAGCTCGTCGTAGTCGACGGTGATTCCGGGCGGCTTCTCGTTGGCAAGCTTGCGCTGCGGAGCGAGATTGCCGTCCTTCTCCGCCTTAGCGTACCAGTATTCGGCCGGCTTTTCTTCGTTCAGCTTGGGCCCAAGCTTGCCTTGAACGCCGGATTTCTCGAGGCGGGCCAGGATGGCGTCCTGGTCTCGGGCGAGACCGTCCATGGCTTGCTGTGGGGTTTGCTCGCCGGAGATCGCCTTCGACACGTTCTGCCACCAGACCTGAGCCAGCTTGCCGTATTCGGGCACGTTGACACCAGTCGGCGTCCACAGCTTGCGCGCTGGGCTGCGGTAGAACTCAACCCACCCGCCCACTTTCGGTGCGAGCGCCGTAATGGCAGCGCTCTGAATATCGCTCTCGCGGATCACATGAAGCGTTGCGACGGCCTTCTTGAGCGTAACGGTCTTCGATACGCAGAACTGACTGTAGAGCCATCCAGCCTTGATCTTTTCCATCGGCGCATATTTGAGCAAGGTCCAGCAGCCCTGGTCCTGATACCCGAGCTTCATGCCCTCCTTCCAATAGGCGCCGTGCGGGCTCGGAGCCATGCGCCACTTCGGCGTGCCGTCGGGGTTCATAACCGGAAGATCCGGCTTGCTCAGCGCGTGGGTGAATGCGGTGTACCAAAAGATCTGTTGGGCAACATGTCCTTGGCCAGGCACCGCGCCGGCTTCAAGGAAGTCCATGCCCGCCGCTTCCGGCGGGGCATATTTCTTGAGCCACTCGACAAATTTAGTCAGGGCGTACACTGCGGCGGGGCCGTTGGCATCGCCGCCGCGCGTGACCGACGATCCGCGCGGAATGCCGTCTTCAGCACGGATGCCCCATTCGTCGACCGGACGACCGTTGGGCAATCCGCGATCCCCGTTGCCGGCCATCGACAGCCAAGCGTCGGTAAAACGCCAGCCGAGCGACGGATCTTTCTTGCCGTAGTCCATGTGGCCGTAGACACGTTGGCCGTCGACCTCCTTGATGGTGTTTGTGAAGAACTCCGCAATGTCTTCGTAGGCGGACCAGTTGACCGGCACGCCGAGATCGTAGCCGAATTGCTTCTTAAATCGTTCTTTAAACTCGGGCCGCTGGAACCAGTCGTAGCGGAACCAGTACAGGTTCGCGAACTGCTGGTCTGGCAGTTGGTACAGCTTGCCGTCGGTGAATGTGGCAAACGACAAGCCGATGAAATCATTCAAATCCAGATTCGGATTGGTGATCTCCTTGCCTTCGCCAGCCATGAAGTCGGTGAGTGAGCCGCCGACGATGTCGTTGTAGCGCGGGTGTGTTCCGATGAAATCGGAATCGTTCATCCAGAAATCGTAGATCGGCCGGCCTGACTGGATCTCGACTTCGATCTTGTCGACGATCAGGCCTTCATCCATCATCTCGTGGTTGACCTGAATGCCAGTGATCTCGGCAAAGGCCTTGGTCAGCGTCTTCGACTCATATTCGTGAATACTGATAATTTCCGACGCGCAGCTGACCTTCATCCCCTTGAAGGGCTGCGCCGCCTTGATGAACCATTCCATTTCGGCCATCTGCTGATCTTTGGTCAGCGTCGAAGGCTGAAACTCGTTATCCACCCACTTTTTCGCGGCGTCCACTTGCTGGGCATAGCTTGGGGTCGGCGTCAGCAACGCCGGCGCTCCGACGGCGGCGGCTGCGGTGGTTGCGGCCGCTCCTTTCAAGACGTCTCGTCGTTTCATGTCCATGGTCATTCCCTCCACTCAATTCCCCGCGCTCCATGCGCGTGGGTGTTTGTGCCTTTTCAGGCAAACTTGAACATCGCCGCACCGAACAGGACGGACAGCCCGAGCGGGTACCACAAGGCGCCGCCGTCGAAGCGCATCCACAAAATGAAAATGAAGGCAGCCCCGATCAACGACACGAAGAAGCGGTCGCCGCGCTGGGTCGGAAAGCCAAGGATGCCCATGCGCGGCGGCTGCCGCCGAAAAACTGCCAGCAGCGTCAAGATCACGAGCGCCAACGCGATCAGCCCGAAGAAGAGCCCGGTTTGCCAGGTCCATGCCATCCACGCCAACATGCGGCGGCCTCCTTCTCAGACCCGGCCTAGGGCAAAGCCCTTGGCGACATGATTGCGCACGAACCAGATGACGACGGCGCCGGGGATCATCGTCAGCACGCCCGCTGCGGCGAGCAGCGACCAATCCATCCCGGCCACCGAATAACTGCGCGTCATCACGGCCGCGAACGGCAGCGCGTCGGTTGCCGTTAACGTCGTCGCGAGGAGTTGCTCCACCCACGAAAACATGAAGCAAAAGAACGCGGTGACCCCTACCCCGTTGGCGATCAGCGGCAGGAAGATGCGGATAAAGAACCGGGGAAACGAATAGCCATCGATCGCCGCCATCTCGTCGATCTCCCGCGGCACTCCCGCGACAAAGCCCTCGAGAATCCACACCGCCACCGGCACGTTGAAAAGGCAGTGCGCCAAGGCCACCGCCCAAACGGTGTCGAAGAGGCCAATCGCGTAATAGAGATTGAAGAACGGCATGGCATAGACGGCCGCCGGCGCCATCAAAAGCGAAAGCAGCCAAAAGAACAAATACTTGTCGCCGATGAAGTGGTAGCGATTGAACGCGTACGCGGCGGGCAACGCCACCGTCACCGAGATGACGGTGTTTATCGCCACGTAGGTGAGCGATATCAGAAAGGCGTGGGTCCAAGTCGGATCGCTAAGGATGAAAAAGTATTTCTCCAGCGACGGATGATGCGGCCAGAACGCCAGCCGGGAGGTGATGTCCTCGTTGCTGCGCAAGCTCATGTTCACGAGCCAGTAAATCGGCAGCATCAGCGCCAGCAAATAAACGGCGAAGCCAAGCTTCGGTAGCACGCCCGAGAGGCTGCCGGCAGCAACCGGCTGGCTGCGCGGGCGAACTTCGGCCAGACCGGCTTCGGAGACGATGTCGGCGCCCATTAGGCATACCTCCGGCGGTCGAGCTGCGTCACGATAGTGAAGAAAATCCAGCACAGCGTCAGCGTGATGAGGTTGTAGACAAGCGACATCGCGGCCGCGCTGCCGAGGTCGACCTGCCCCAGCGCGATCTTGACCAGATCGATCGACAGGAAGGTCGTAGCGCTGCCCGGTCCGCCGCCGGTGACGACGAACGGCTCGGTGTAAATCATGAAGGTTTCCATGAAGCGCAGCAGCACCGCGATGACCAGTACCTTCTGCAGCTTCGGCAATTCGATATTGACGAACGTGGCCCAGCGGCTCGCGGCATCGATCCGCGCCGCCTGGTAATAGGCGTTGGGAATGGCACGCAGGCCCGCATAGACCAACAAGATGACGAGCGGCGTCCAGTGCCAGACGTCGATAACGACGATTGTGCACCACGCCGAGATCGGTTCCTGCGTCACGTTGTAATGCAGGCCCAGGCCGGTCAACGCGGCGCCGAACAGACCGATGTCGGCGCGCGAGAAAATTTGCCAGATGGTGCCGACCACGTTCCACGGAATCAGCATCGGCAGCGCGATGATCACTAACAGCGGCCCGATCGTCCAACCGCGCCGCGGCAAGCAAAGCGCGATGGCGATGCCGAGCGGAATTTGAATCAACAACGCCGCCAGCGAGAAGGCCAGGTTGCGCAACAGCGCGTCGGCAAAGCGTGCTCCGATTTCAGTCGACGGGTTGAGCAGGTCGCGAAACCAGCCGTCGCCGTTCCAGAAGAACTGGTTTTGTCCGAGCGAATCCTGCACCGAATAATTGACCACCGTCATCATCGGCAGCAGCGCCGAAAACAGCACCAGCGCGAAAACCGGCGCCACCATCAGCCAGGCGCGATTATTGTACGGCTTTTCCATCAGCGACGGTCTCCGCTGACGAGCTGGTCGTTCACGTAGACGAACAGCCGATCCGGCCGGATCGTCAGTCCGGCCTGTTCGCCGTCGATCGTCATGTCCCGGGGCACGGTGGCGAAAATCTCGTGCGGGCCGAGCGCCACCCGCGCCAGCCGCCGCCGCCCGAGATCCTCGAGCCGCCGGATCTGGACGGGAACGCCGCCGTCAGGCACCAGCGAGGCATAGTCGGGGCGGAAACCGAGAACCGTCGATTTATCCGACAGCGACGGATAACGCCCGGCCAGCTCGATCTTGTGGCCGGCGACGTGGGCGACGTTGCCGGCGACATTGGCGGCGACCAAATTCATTCCCGGCGAGCCGATAAAATAGCCGACGAAGGTGTGCTCCGGCTGCTCGAACAGCCGCGCCGGCGTCGCAGTCTGCAGTACGCGGCCGTCTTTCATCACCACGACCTCGTCGGCGAACGTCAGCGCTTCGACTTGATCGTGCGTGACGTAGATCATCAACAGGTCGAGGGCGCGGTGCACGGCCTTCAGCTTGGAGCGCAGCTGCCACTTCAGCGACGGATCGATCACGGTCAGCGGCTCGTCGAACAGAATGGCGGCGACGTCGGCGCGCACCAGGCCGCGCCCCAACGAAATCTTCTGTTTGGTTTCAGAGGTCGTGCCCCTGGCGCGACGCGGCAAATCCTCGGTCAGGCCAAGGAGCGCCGCGATCTCGGCGACCCGCTTTTTGATCGCGCCGCGCTCGACACCGCGGTTCTTCAGCGGAAACGCCAGATTTTGAGCGACCGTCATGGTGTCGTAGATGACCGGAAACTGAAACACCTGGGCGATGTTGCGCCGCTCGGTGGGAAGGTGCGTGACGTCCTTGCCGTCAAACAGAACGCGGCCGGCGGCCGGCGCGATCAAGCCCGAAATGATGTTGAGCAATGTGGTCTTGCCACAGCCGGAGGGGCCGAGCAGCGCATAGGCACGGCCCTGCTGCCACACATGATCAAGCCGCTCCAGCGCGTTCGGCGAGCGCGCGTCGTAGGCGTGGGCGATTCCGTCGAGCGTGATGCGCGCCATTTGAGCCCCGATCACAAATGCGGCCCGCGGCCGACGGGCTGCCCTGTGCGATCAAACACAAACATGCGCGCCGCATCGACATGCAACACCACCGACTGATCGGGCTGCCGCGTGCTGACCCCGCGCTCCACGCAGACGAAGATGCCGAGCGGCGTTTCGATGTGAACAAAGCTTTCCGAGCCGCTGATCTCTGCAAGCGTGACCCGGCCGGGCAGACTGATGGAGGCCGGCCACAGCGCCTGCACGCTTGCCATGTCGCCGCGGAAGCCGAGCGTATAGACGCCATCGGGAAGCTTGGTGAGGACGCCGGCGGCCGGAACCACCAGGTTGTCAGCAAGACGGAGCTGGCCGCCTTGTTTGGTCGCGACGATCTCGTTGAGCGGCGGATCGGAGAATACGCGCGCCGCTTCGATCTGCGCCGGACGCTGATAGACCTCGAGCGTCGGTCCACACTGGACCATTCGGCCCTTCGACAGTGCCGCGGTGACGCCGCCGAGCAACAGCGCTTCCAGCGGTTCCGCGGTCGCATAGACGACCATGGCATCCGATTTTTTGAGGATCGCAGGCAGCTCTTCGCGCAACTCTTCGCGCAGCTTGTAGTCTAGGTTAGCCAGCGGTTCGTCGAGCAGAACCAGATCGGCGCCCTTGACAATGGCGCGAGCGATGGCAGTGCGCTGCTGCTGGCCGCCGGAAAGCTGATGCGGCAGGCGATTCAGCATGGACTGCAGGCCGAGCAGGCGCGCGACAGCCTGCACCCGCTTCTGGATCTCGTCATTTTTCAATTTGGCGACGCGCAACGGCGACGCGATGTTCTCGAAGACGGACAGCGACGGATAGTTCATGAACTGCTGGTAGACCATCGCCACCGAACGCTCGCGCACCGGAGACCCGGTCACATCCTTGCCGTCGACCAGAATGCGGCCCGACGTTGGTCCGTCGAGACCCGCCATCAAGCGCATCAGCGTGGTCTTGCCGGCCAGGGCCGGGCCGAGCAGGACGTTCATCGTCCCTCGTTCGACGGTGAGCGAAACGTCACTGATGATGCTCTGCCCCATCGAAACCATGCTCACGCTCTCAAGCCTGATGCTCATGCGCTCCCGGCCGACGGGCCGGGCATTTCGGCCGATAGGTAAAGTTGAGCGAAAGATGTTTTTGGCAGGATGCGCGCGCGGGCGGACGCGCCCGCTGTGGCGTACAACACGCCGGAACAGCGAGCGGGCAATCGCGCAGGTTTAGTGGCTGGGTAGCAAGCGGCATCCACCCGCGATTCCCCCCTGTTGCCGCGTTCGCTCGTCCGGCGAACTGATTTGCATTCGAACTCAATTTCGAGCATAAACGCTCAAAACGAAAATGAAAAGGGAAATTCCGGCTTTCGCGGAATCCCTGCCGAGCGCCTTAGCGACCTTGGAAGGAGCCGGGTTTTGACCGGAGGGGAACGACCAGGACTTCGGCTGATGCAACCACTTAGCGATCGTCAGAATGCCATTGTCGGATTGGCCCGCTCCGTCGGCCGCGTGATTGTGGAAGACCTTGCGGCTCGCTTTGAAGTTTCGCCGCAGACCATCCGGCGAGATCTCAACGAGTTGTGCGACCTTCGGGTCTTGTCGCGGACACACGGCGGCGCGGTCATCGCCTCTTCGGTCGAGAATTTGTCTTACGAGGCGCGGCGCTTTATTGCGGCGACCGAGAAACGCGCAATCGGCGCCGCCGCTGCGGCGCTCATCCCGAACGAAAGCTCCCTGTTCATCAACATCGGCACGACCACCGAAGAGGTCGCCACGGCGCTGACAAGCCATCAAAACCTGTTGGTCATTACCAATAACCTCAACGTGGCCATGGCGCTCTATCGCCACCCAACCATTGAAGTCATCGTCGCCGGCGGGCCGGTGCGACGCTCCGACGGAGCGGTCGTTGGCAGTTCGGCGGTCGACCTCATCAGGCAGTTCAAGGTGGACGTGGCGGTGATCGGCGCTTCCGCGCTCGACGACGACGGATCGCTGCTTGATTACGATCCGCGCGAGGTCAACGTCTCCCGCGCCATTATCGACAACGCCCGGCGGGTGTTTCTGGTCTGCGATCAGACCAAGCTCGAACGGGCGGCGCCGGTCAGGGTCGGCCACATATCCGAAATTGACGCATTCGTGACCGACCGACTGACCTCCGCCAAGCTCCGTGATGTCTGCGCCGCTCACAGCGTCAAAGTGATCGAGACGGCCACCGAAAACACCGCCGCGACGCTGGAGAAGCTGACCGAGCCCGCCGGTTAATTGCCGCGCCCCTCTCCCGAACGTGGGCGATCTGACCGCGCTTTCGCAATATTCGTTTCAAATTTCGAAATGCGCGCTTGTGCGCGAATTACTATTCGCGTACGGTCAGGATGATCATAAAACGAATATGTCAGCCTGACTGCCGGGGGAAACATAGTGGCGGACGTCACCTACGATGTCGCAATCATCGGAGGCGGAATTAACGGATGTGGCATCGCGCGCGACGCGGCAGGTCGCGGTCTGTCGGTCTATCTTTGCGAGCAAGCCGATTTAGCGAGCGGCACCTCGTCGGCGGCGACCAAGCTGATCCATGGCGGGCTCCGCTATCTCGAGTATCTCGAATTCCGCCTGGTGCGAGAAGCGCTGATGGAGCGCGAAGTTCTGTGGCGGATGGCGCCGCACATCATCTGGCCGTTGCGCTTCGTGCTGCCGTACCACAAAGGATTGCGGCCGGCTTGGCTGCTGCGGCTCGGCCTCTTTCTTTATGACCATCTCGGCGGACGCGAGCTGTTGCCTCCGACGACAACGCTCGATCTGACCAAGGACGTGGTCGGCCAGGCACTCGAACCCGGCCAATATTCGCTTGGCTTCGAATATTCCGATTGTTGGGTGGACGACGCCCGCCTCGTCATCCTCAATGCACGGGACGCGGCGGATTATGGCGCGACAATCCGCACGCGGACCAAAGCCGTTGCGGCGGAGCGCAACGCCGACACGTGGCACCTGACCACAGTCGACCGCCGCTCCGGCAAGGCTGCCGAACCGGTCCGCGCCAAGATTCTTGTCAATGCGGCAGGGCCGTGGGTTGGCGATGTCCTCATCGCGGCCAAGCGGCGAAACGCTCCGGCGAGCATCCGCCTCGTGCAAGGTTCGCACATCGTCGTTCCTAAGCTCTACGCCCACGACCGCTGCTATATTTTCCAGAACGCCGACAAGCGCATCATCTTTGCGATTCCGTATGAAGATGATTTCACGCTGCTCGGCACGACCGAACGCGACTATGTCGGCGATCCGAGCGATGTTGCGACTACCGCAGGGGAGATCGAATATCTCTGCCGGTCTGCGAACCAGTACTTCAAAACCGCGATTTCGCCCGCCGGGGTGGTTTGGACCTATTCGGGGGTGCGGCCGCTCTACGATGACGGCGCCAGCGAGGCGCAGGCGGCGACACGGGATTACGTGCTCGACCTCGATGAAACCGGCCCGCCGCTGCTGTCGATTTTCGGCGGCAAAATCACCACCTACCGCCGACTCGCCCAGCATGCCCTGGATAAGCTCGCACGACATCTGCCGCCAAATTTCCTCGCCGACCGAAATTGGTCGAGCCAGGTGCCGCTGCCCGGCGGCGATTTTCCGGTTTTGGGCTTCGAGTTTCTGGTCAAGGACATTGGCCGCGCGTATCCCTGGCTCGACGCACGTCATTGCCGCCGGCTCGCGCGCGCCTACGGCACGAGAACGCGGACCATTCTCGATGGCGCGACCAGCTTGAGCTCGCTCGGCCGCGACTTCGGCAACGGACTGACCGAGGCGGAGGTTACTTATCTGATGCGCGAGGAATGGGCGGAGGAGACCAGCGACGTTATTTGGCGGCGCTCCAAACTGGGCCTTCGGCTTTCCAAGGAGCAGGTGGCGAACCTGGAAAGTTTCATGGCCCAATATCGTGGCAAATTCATTGTGCAATAGCCCGTATTGTCGACCGCCAGGAAACGCGCATGTCGGGCATTGAGATACAAGTAAAAGGCTTGTTCGCGACGCCGGTTGCGGCGGTCATTCTGCCCGACGCCGAGGCGCGCAATGCCGAATTGCAGGAAATCATTCTGCGTCGCCGCGCCGAGCATCCCAGCATCGGCGCTTCCAACATGGGCGGTTGGCATTCGACGCGGGACTTCGCCGAATGGGGCGGTCAGCGCGCCCAGGAAGTCCTCGCGTTCGCCCGCGACTTGGCGACCAAGCTGACAACCGATCGCGACGGACACTCGGTGCGCCCGGATTGGACCACGGAGGCGTGGGCCAATGTCAGCGGTTCAGGCGACTCGAATGCCTGCCACTATCATCCGGGTTCGTTCTGGTCCGGCAGCTATTATGTTAGCGACGGCGGCTGCGCAGACGATCCGTCACTCGGCGGCGAGTTTGAAATGTTCGATCCGCGTGGCCCGGCGCCGATGATGCACGCGCCGGCGCTCAAGTTCGGCGGCGAAGACGGCCTGTCGGCCGGCAGCGCCGAGACGATTCGTCCGCGTCCCGGGTTGATGTTTCTGTTTCCATCTTTTCTGCTGCATGCGGTGCGGCCCTATCGAGGGAATGGCTTGCGCATTTCGGTAGCTTTCAATTTCGGCCTCTATCGAGGCGTCTAAGCCGGGAAGGCCATGCGCATTGTGTTTCGCTGCGATCCGGCGCTCTACGATCGGCTGCCGCGGCCGGTAGCGGCGCGTAGCGTCTTGCCGGCGTGGCTGCGCGACATGCCGGCATCGGCATTTTCCGAGCTTCACGGCCAACAGATCCGCACTGTCAAGCAATGTCCGCCTTTTGTCGATGCCATGGCGCACGGCTTCATCATCCCCCTGCCCTGTGATGTCACCGTCGATGACAGCAAATTTTCCTGGTCGTGGGATTTACCGCCGCTGGCGGTCGAAGCGCATCCGCGCTCGCCGCTGAGCTTTCACGTGCCGGCGCAGGTCACCGGAACGCCATTCCACGACCCGGCGCGCGCCGTCATCAAGTTCAACAGTTTCTGGACCATCGAACTTGAAGCGGGCTACTCGCTGTTCGCGACCCATCCGGTGAACCGGGAGGACTTGCCGTTCCGCCTGCTCACCGGCCTCGTCGACTCCGATCGCTTCAGCGATGTCGGTATTTTGTTCCCGGCGGTCTGGGTCGATCCAGGCTTTCGGGGCGTCTTGCAAGCCGGCACCCCGGTGGCGCAGTGCTTTCCAGTCGCGCGCGACGCCGCCGAACTGGTGTTCGAACCACTCTCGCAAGAAAAGCAGCGACGTTACGACGAGACCGGTGCTGCTTTGCTTTCGAAGCCCGGCATCTATCGCCGGCGGTACCGCGCCCGGCGCGGCCGCTGATCAGCCGCCGAGTGATTTGCGCAACGCCGCAGCATCGAGCCAAACCTCGCCGACCGGTGCCGTCGCCAAGGCTTGGGCGATACGGCCGAACGTCTCTGGCTTCAGCTGCAGTGCCAGGCGGTAGTTCGCCTTGGCCGTGCCGACATCACCGATTTCCTGATAACAGGTGCCAAGATTGACCGCGGCCTCGGCGAAATCTGGCCGGATATCGAGAGCGTGCTGATAGGCTTCGGCCGCGGCGGCAAAGTCGCGCTGATCCTGCCTGACCAGAGCCGATGCGAACCAGGCGTCGGCGCTGTTTTGGTCGCAACCGACCGCTCGCTCGAGCACCGCGGCCGCGTCCGTGTCGGCGCAACGGCGCAGACAAAGACCGAGCTTGAGTAACGCATCGGCGTTGTCGGGCGCCACGTCGGTCGCGGCGCGGTACGCGGCGATTGCATCAACTCTGCGATCGAGTGATTCCAGAAGCATACCGCGCTGCAGGTGCAGTGCGACGGACGGAGCGGCGTGCGCCGCTCGCGTGAGCGCAACCAGCGCCGCCTCCAGCTGACCGGCCTTTTGCAATGCTGCGGCGAGGTGGCGCCAGCCCTCGGCGTCATCAGGGAATTGAGCAAGCAGCAGCGGCAACAACGCCTGCGCTTCCGGATCGCCGCGTTCGAGCAGCGTTACGCAGGCGCCAAACGCGGCATCGGCGCGCTCGGGCGCAAGCGCCATGGCGCGGCGAAAGAAAGCGGCGGCGGCGGCGAGGTCCGCCGACGCGCGCGCCGCCCGGCCGGCTATGATGAGCGTCGGAACATGATCGGGGCGCCGCGCCAGGCTTGCGCTCGCCGCGCGCGCGGCTTGCTCGACCTCGCCCCGCTGCAGCGCGATGATCGCGGCAAGCTGATGAACGGCCGGATCGTTGGGCGTGTCGGCTAAAAGGCGTTGCGCAATGATGTCTGCGGCATCGAGGTCGCCGGCGCGCAGCGCCGACAGCGCTTTGCTGAGCTCCGGCTCGTTCGCACCATATCCGTGACCCATCGTCGCTCTCGCTTATTCCACCCCATGATCGTCGTGCAGTCGATCATTATACCGCCATGAATAGGCCGTGCGCTCGCAATGCGTGGTGGCGGACTCCTAGTTTTCACATGTGCTGTCTTTATCGACCGGATGTCTGCTGAGAATTCAGCTATTGGCTCGAAGCGACACTTGGCGGAGGGAGTGTCCGCCAATCATTGCAAATAATCTATTTTCTACAATCGGTTAGTATAAATCCGATTGCCAGCCCACAATTTGACCCACGAGTGTAGTAGTCGCTTACCAAAGGGCCTGATTGATTGGCCCGTATCGCGGACTTCGGTCTGAGTTTTATCGACGTCCGAGAAGGGGCCAGGAGCGGACATTGGCACCCTCCGTTTCCTATTGTCCGATCGCTTGCGATAGCCCACAACCAACTCGCAAAACCAAGGATCCGTCCGCTTAGCGTGAGGAACGACGATGGCCAGCGACAACAAAAGAGCCAAAGCCGACCCGACTCCAAAAAGCGAGGCCGCGGCGAAGGACAAAAGCACGGCAGGTGAAGCCGTATCCAAGACTGAAGGCGGCGAGGCAACCGCCAACGCCCCTTCAAACTACAGCCGGGGGGAAGGCCAAAAACCGGTTAGCGCCGCCTACAAGGAAAACTGGAACGCTATTTTCTCGAGGGAGAACGCGAAGAAGAAAAAACGATGAATCGTGCGAGGGATAAGAAAAAAGGCCGGGAGTAAATCCCGGGCCTTGGTAATTTCGGTTGAGGATGGGCTTAATAGTCCATGCCGCCCATGCCACCGCCAGGCATAGCCGGGGCCCCACTGTCCTTCTTCGGCCTTTCGGCCACCATGGCTTCCGTGGTGATTAGTAGCCCGGCGATCGACGCTGCGTTCTGAAGGGCCGCACGAACAACCTTGGTCGGGTCAATGATGCCCTTAGAAACGAGGTTTACATACTCGCCATTCTGGGCGTCGAAACCGTAGGCGTATTGATCCTTCTCAAGGATCTTGCCGACGATCACGGAGCCGTCTTCGCCGGCATTGGACGCGATCTGGCGGGCCGGAGCGGAAAGCGCCTTGCGGACGATCTCGACACCGGTCTTCTGGTCGTCGTTGTGCGTGCGCACCTTCTTGAGCACCTCGCCGGCGCGCAGGAGAGCGACACCGCCACCGGGAAGAATGCCTTCCTCAACTGCTGCGCGGGTCGCATGCATGGCATCATCCACACGGTCCTTGCGCTCTTTAACTTCGACCTCGCTCGCACCGCCGACGCGGATCACCGCGACGCCGCCCGCAAGCTTGGCGAGACGCTCCTGAAGCTTTTCACTGTCGTAATCCGAGGTGGTCTCCTCGATCTGCGCCTTGATTTGGCCAATGCGAGCTTCGATGCCGGACTTCTTGCCGGCGCCGTCGACAATCGTGGTGTTCTCCTTCTCGATCGTCACCTTCTTGGCGCGGCCGAGCATGTTCAGCGTGACCTTGTCGAGTTTAATGCCAAGATCCTCGCTGATCACCTGACCGCCGGTAAGAATCGCGATGTCTTCAAGCATGGCCTTGCGGCGATCACCGAAGCCGGGTGCTTTCACCGCCGCAACCTTGAGGCCACCGCGCAGCTTGTTGACGACGAGCGTAGCCAGAGCCTCGCCCTCAATGTCTTCGGCGACGATGACGAGCGGCTTCGAGGTCTGTACAACCGCCTCGAGTAACGGCAACAATTCCTGCAAGCCCGAGAGCTTTTTTTCGTAGATCAGGAGATAAGGGTCGTCCATCTCGACGCGCATCTTTTCGGCGTTGGTGATGAAATAGGGAGAAATGTAACCGCGATCGAATTGCATGCCTTCGACGACGTCCAATTCGGTTTCGAGGCTCTTGGCCTCTTCGACCGTGATGACACCCTCGTTGCCGACTTTCTTCATGGCATCGGCGAGGAACTTGCCGATTTCAGTATCGCCATTGGCGGAAATCGTGCCGACCTGGGCGATTTCTTCATTCGAAGTAACCTTCTTCGAATTCTTTTTCAGGTCCTCCACCACTGCTTCGACCGCAAGATCGATGCCGCGCTTGAGATCCATCGGGTTCATGCCGGCGGCCACGGACTTGGCGCCTTCCCGTACGATCGCATGCGCAAGAACTGTGGCGGTCGTTGTGCCGTCACCGGCATAGTCAGATGATTTCGAGGCGACCTCACGCACCATCTGCGCGCCCATGTTCTCGAACTTGTCCTCGAGCTCGATCTCTTTTGCGACGGTAACGCCGTCCTTGGTGATGCGGGGCGCCCCATAAGACTTGTCGAGCACCACATTGCGGCCCTTCGGGCCGAGTGTCACTTTCACCGCATGATTGAGTATGTCGATCCCGCGCAACATTCTGTCGCGCGCATCAACCGAAAATCTAACTTCCTTGGCAGACATTTTGCTTCTCCTTATTTTTCTGGTCCGGCGATAGGGATGGTTAGGCGGCCCTCTTCTTGGCTACCGTTTCCTGGAGTACGCCCATGATGTCGCTCTCCTTCATGATCAAGTAATCGACGCCGTCGAGCTTGACTTCGGTTCCGGACCATTTTCCGAACAACACGCGGTCGCCGACCTTCAGATCGATCGAGATCAGCTTGCCGCTCTCGTCGCGGCCGCCCGGGCCGACGGCGATGATCTCGCCCTGCGAGGGCTTTTCCTTGGCGGTGTCGGGGATGATGATGCCACCGGCGGACTTAGCGTCGGGATCAATACGCTCGACAACAACACGATCGTGCAGTGGGCGGAATTTCACGGGTGTTCTCCTGCGGTTTCCGCAAAAAGTCTGGCGGATTTGTGGGGCTAAACGTTATTTCGAAGGTGTTTCGTGATCGGTCCGGTATTGAGGGACCTTGCGATCAATTGGCCTTATTGAATGCCTTGGAAACGCCTGTCTTGATTGTGCTGGCAGCCTCAGTCGCCATCTGCTGAGCGAGCGCGCAAAGCTCCTTATTCTGCGTGGACACGATCTCGAATTGCCGACGCATCTGCGCGGTCGACAGCTCGATAAGCTCCGACGGGGACTTCGCACTCAACAGCTCTTGGATAGAGTCAAAGGCGGCGCTCGTGTTGGTGCGGGCAATCGCGAAAAGCTTGCGATTGCAGTCGGTGGCGCGCTTGATAGCAGCCTCGTAGGTATTTTCGAGCAAGTCGGCCGCTTCCTCGCTGGCGACCTTGGCCTTCGCGTAGGTGTCCCTGGTTTGCTCGACGCCCTTTTCGGCCATCTCACGAAATGCCGCTGGCATTTCCACATTCGGCAGGTTGAATTTTGGCGTCTCGAATTTCGGCATGCCGTGGTCAGGCGGGGTAAACGATGAGGCGGCGCGCTCCGCAGTCTTGGCTTTGTGGGCAGCAGTAGTGGTTTCGGTCATGGCACTTGTCCTTCAGAGGGCGGGTTTTAGGTAAACTCCTGACGCCGCTCCTAACGCCAGATGCCTGTAGAAAAGTGTTTAGCTCGGCCCTCGTTGCAACTTAGACGCTATCGTCCGGTTCGCCGGCTGATCTATTTTCCTGATGCACTCCTCGAAACTCGGAAAAGGTCCAGAAGCAAAGGGCGCCGTCTTCCTCAATCGCGTACCAGCCGTGTTTGATACCGCGCATGTCGGATTTATTTTCACTGATGTAATAAGGCACGGCCATTGTAGCGCTCGAACTTGTATAGCTTCGCCGTTCGACGAGACGCAGGCGTTCATGGCGCCCGCTCGTGAGCCAAACTCTATTTTTGAGTGTCATTTGTGCCGACCGACGGCACCAGGGCTGCCAATATGCGGGACCGGGGACTTCGGCACGTCGCCGATTTTCGGGCAGCTCTCGAACAAGCCGTTGCTTGCCAGTGTCTAGACACGTGGGATGTCGGAACGTAAAACACAATGGCGGATTGAGATATTTGCCGATGAAAAAACGGTTTCTTTGGTTCCGGCATCGTCCGCCCATGTTCGGGGCCAGACGCCGCGGCGGCGCCCGCAGAAAACTCGCGACAAGGGATTCTGACGTCTATCTAACGGAAATCGATGGATCGCAACACCACGGGTCGATCAGCCTGAACCTGCTCTTCGAAGAACTTACGCGATGCTCGCTCCTCAATTACTTCGCGCAGCCGGATAAATTGATCAGCCCGCTCATCAGGCTTGACGTCACGCCTACCGTCAAGATCGTCCATTGCCGCAGTGCTGATCGCGCACAGAATTACCTTGCCCTGATTGAGCATCGTGAACTCAAAGATCATCCGATTGAAGTCGTAACCGCGGACCTCGCCTCGCTGCAGCATTGCAATCTCAATCGTGTAAGGACTCCATTGTGGCAGATCGACAGGTCGATGTCTGCCTAGCTCCGATGAGCAGGCATTAGTCGGGGTAGTGTGTTCGGCAAATTAGGACAAAGGCCTTGGCGCTAGGACAGCACCTATTTGTCTTGGCGCATGGCCGCCGGGGGCCTTGGCGATTTCGCGACAGATCGTCGACGGCCACTTACGGAATTGATGCGGTCCTATTGAGGCTTCCACTCACGGGCTAACCTCTGGGCTTCGGCGATTTGCTCGGCCGTCATATGTTTGGCGACCTGGTCGCGATACCATAGTTGATCTGAATTATCCTTTTCCCCGTTGTGACTTGATGCAACAGGAAGCGCGTCTATTTTTGCGCCAATGATCGCGGCGGCAATGTCATACCATTTGTAGGCTTGAGTATAATCTGCAGCGATGCCACCCCGGCCCTCATACATGCCTGCCAGCTTCATTTGGGCAGCCGCATTTCCTCTATCGGCGGCTCGGCGCCACCATTTCATTGCAATGACGTAGTTGCCACTTAGTCGCGCACTATCACCGCATGTCTCAATCGCAATGGAAACGGCGTCGCGAACGTTACGCTGGGTCGATTCTGCGAGTTGAGCTGTCCGTGAAAGCCAGTCACTAGAAGCACATGACGTCTCATCGATTTGTTCATCCACCCTTTGCGTGTGCAACGAAGTTTGCGCGTGTGACGCATGTGAGCCGAGAACCAGAAGTAGCACGGTCAGAACGAAGAGTTGGTTCATTTGCGTTGCCTGCTGCGACTTACCAAATCAGGAAGTGAGGCGATTTCTCTCTTGCATTTGGAGCCTTGAACTAGTCTCCTGGCCTCGGCGGCTGACCTTTCCTGGCTAATACGTGAACGGATGGCCGGGACCGCCGGTCCCATGCCGTTCAACGCGGCCTTCCTTGAAGAGGTGCCGACAGGTCGAATTGACGCGCTGCTGATAGCCCATGCGACCGAACATAGATTTAGCGAGGGCCAGTTCGGTCAGACCAGGCCTACGCGAGACAAGCTGCTCAAGATCATCAGCTAACGCTACGTCGCCATTACGGTCGGCACCGCCGTACGCGGTGGAGCTCATTGAGATGCAGCTTTGGCTTCGATCAATTTCGCTGCACACGCCCTAGCCAGCTCGTAGTCGGAAGAGGCAGCCCCCGGCCGTGTCGCCCAGCCACCCTTCTCCAAGTATTGGCCCTGTTCCCAGTTGGAGGCGATCTTTCTCAGGGTTGCCAAATTTGCTTGCGCATCGCCCTCCTGGAGGAACTTCGCGACGCAGATCGGTGTAAGGACTGTCACGACGGCGGCGTCAGCCCGGTCAGCCGCAAGCTTGTTCGCGGTTCCGCCGGTCACCCAACCGCCCCAAGAAAATCCGATGGCCATCGACGCGACAGCGCCGATAGCGATTCCTTGTAGGAGACGAGTCCGCAACTCGCCCCGCAGAATTGATGGAACTTGCATGACTTTTGGTCCTTCGATCAGCGGCGAAACGCCCTATGCAGCGCGCGCAGCAACATTGGCCGGTGCTAGGTGCCGATCGGAGTGTGCAACTTCCAAACACTGCCGCTTTTTGGCAAATCTGATGGCACGCGTTCACCAGTTTCAATTGTGGATGCTTCACATTGGGCAGTCTGAGCAAAACTGCTCACTTCCAAGCTCCCTCAGCCTATCTTGCTAAGGACACGAATGGCGCCTTGTACGGCCACTATTTGATTGCTTATTGGGGGTAGCCGGAATTTGTCGGCCAACACGAGAAATCAAAATGAAAGAGTCACACAACAAGGCGGCGGAACTTCACGAGTTCCGCCGCAAAGTCCCATCGCGCCGCTGCCGAGTCTCATGGCAGGAATGATCATGCCAAAGGCAAGGAGCACGCGACCCAAGCCCAGCAGCATGCGCAGAGCGCACACGAGCAGTCCAAGACGGCGAATACGAAAAGCACTCAACAGAAGTAAAAAACTTCCACCGGGAAGCCGGCCGTCACCGTCGGCCTCCCGGTGGGCGAATTCAACGCCTGCCGTAAATTTGAGTTGTATGAACGTTTCCTCGCGGCTTCTATCCGCAATCCCCCGTCGCCCGGTTCGGCTCTTTCTCGGGCTTTGCCTTCTCAGTGCGTTGATGATGATTGGATTTTGATTATAAAGAGTTTCCTATGACGATGCCGCCGCCCGTCACGGCTTCGATACCTCCGTCAATCAGTCGAACGCTGACGCCGGCGTCGCTCGTTCTTGTTCCTGGCGACGCCGCACGCTCGAATCCGACGCGACGCTAACGGCGAACGCTAGGGTTTCCACTGAAGCAAACACACAACGTGAGGATTTTTAATTATGCCGAGCCATATGCCGCCGGTACCGCCGGCCAATCGCAGCAACAAAGGCCAAAAAAGCGAGACGGACGTATCGAAGGACAAGAAATTGGCGAAGCATGAACACCATGCAAACTCGGCCGAAGAAGGCGACACTGCAAATATCAAGCAGAACACCACAAATAAGGGCTTTTTCCGTGGTCGTCGTCTCGGCTGATTGAAGCGTCTTGGACGAACATTCCGCGATCAAGCGGCCGCAACGGAGCCGCCGATTGATTTCGGCGCCAAGCCGCCAACCAGACCCTTTGGGATGCAGCGCTGCTGCAAGACCGTCTCAAAGACGCGCCGCAGGAGATCACCTCGCGCAATCGGCCATGCCGGTTCTTCGAGAAGGTGGAATGATCTGGGACATGGCCGTCAAGCCCGAGCCGGCAGAACCAGCTGTCCGCCCAAAATAGAGGTGCATCTTAGGGGGCAACAACAGCGACCTGACGCGCGGTTTGCATCGAACAAGAAATTGTTTGGATGACTACCACCGTCTTCCCCAATTTCCTCTCCAACTTCTGCGCCATCCGCCGCCGCGACGAACGAGCCTGACGACCAGCAACAGTAACACCGCGCCGATGGTGGCGTTGGCGATCGCCGAGATAATGCCCGAACCAAGGTGGAGGCCGAGTTCAGGAAGGAGCCAATCGCCAATGAAGGCGCCGACAATTCCTATGAGGAGGTCGCCGATGATTCCGAACCCGGTGCCTTGCACGATTTGCCCGGCCAGCCATCCGGCAATGAGACCGACCAACAATATGATCAGGAGACTTTCGCCCGACATATGCATCTTCGTATCCTCCAGCGTCATCAAACCGCTATGGCGCGATTGTGCGCCGTTTTCTTCCATCGCAGTGCGATCCGTTCGAGGCAGGTGGAACGCCGGCAATCGCAGTCGCGCCCGCGGTTGAAGTACAAAGAAAACGGAGCGGGCCGCCCTCACTGTTTGGCAAAGATGATTTCCGCTACCTACCTCCGCGAAGTAATGAACGTGATAACCGCCAATCGCAGATCGCAGCAGAACGGTCTCTTCGGTGATGAAAGCCTATTGCCAGGGCGAAGGCTGTGCGAAATTGCTCATTCCGCGGCTTTGCCGGCCGATCGGCGGCAAAGGTCGCGCCGTTGTGGTATATCGTATGCCTCTGTATTCCACTGGAGGAGTTTGCACGCGAGTAGTTTCCCATATCTGTATCAAATAGCTCACTCCGAACGGCGGTGGGTCGATCGCCCGCGGCCCGCATCTGGCCTCGAATGAGGGATTTACGAGGTAAAGCGCGTCAGCATGACGTCAGCCGCATATTTTATTTCTGCGATTGGGTTGCTATAGTTCGCCTGACTTGACTGACATCATTCGGAAAAACTGGACGTTTCGTGAAGAAGGTTAGAAAGGTAGCGTTCGATCCAAAGATATTTCTCGCCAAAGTAGGCGATGGAAAAGCAATATCGAAATATCGGAAAGATCAGATTGTGTTTTCGCAGGGCGACCTTGCCGACGCAGTTTTTTACATCCAGACGGGCAGGATCAAGCTCACCGTCGTTTCTGAGCGGGGCAAGGAAGCGGTCGTCGGAATCCTGGAACCGAGGCACTTTTTTGGCGAAGGGTGTCTCAATGGTCACCCGCTGCGGGTCACAACGGCTACGGCGATCGATCAATCCCTGATTACGCGCATCACCAAGGCGGCAATGATTGCTACTTTGCATGATCAGCCGCAGTTTTCCGAATTGTTCATGGCGGATCTATTGAATCGGAATAGTCGAATCGAAGAGGATCTCATCGATCAATTGTTCAATTCCAGCGAGAAGCGGCTGGCGCGAGTGCTCCTGCTTCTGGCAAATTTCGGCAAAGAAGCCACGGTGGAACCGATCATCGGGAAGTTTAGTCAGGAAACCCTGGCGGAGATGATTGGCACGACCCGGTCGCGCGTGAGCTTTTTCATGAACAAATTCCGCAAATTGGGTTATATCGAATACAACGGAAAATTGGAAATCCGCAGCTCCCTGTTGAACGTCGTCTTGTACGACAAGCCTGAGATTAGGAAGAACGACGCGAGTAACCGACCGAGATAGCGTCCCAAGCGATTCGCGGTTGCAGGTTTTAGCTTGACTTGGAATCAAGGGACTGGAGCCTTACTTGTCCTAAAGGAGGGACAAAGTCATGGTCGCAAGGTCCAAAATCATCCTGCCCTATCAGCGTGGTTATGTGGCTAACAAAGAAGCCGACAAACGGCGCAAGGAAACCAAAGAGGGGTTGCGGCAGCGCGAACGCGAATTTGCCGAACGGCAACAGCCGCCGCTAATTGTGCCGGAGCGGCTTAGGGCCGCCTCAGTTTGCGATTTCGTCACTGTACGAGTTTCAAAATCTGCTCGTACTGGTCAAGCATTTGCTTGAGCTTTCCAAGACCCTTGATATCCAAATCGGCTGAGATTTGCAGACGACCTTGAGGCGTCACTAAGACGCTAATCTCATTGCCGTCGCCCTCTTTGTCTGAGGGTCCTGATTTAATTGGCGTCGTGAGCTTTGCGACCGGAAGCGGCGCGGGCGGCTCGACAACTGTCACTTCGCTTATGGGCATCCCTGTTTGACTGCCATCGACCCAAACGTGGCGGTCCTGAATCTGCGTAACCTTCCGAGCGGGCTTAAATTGATCGACGCCATCTGAGGTCCACTGGACGTAATCACCAACTTGAGGTGCTGGCCCTCTTCCATGCCGATGGCCCCTTTTGGATTTCACGGTCGGCCCCTTTTGACCTTTGGATTTGATATGAAAACCAGCAGAAGCCGGGGCCCCCGGCTTCTCTGGGTTTCCTGCTATCGATCACTAGGCGGTGCTTCGACCAATTCATAACCTAGCGTGTAAGGTCCGTCTCGCGCTCATAGTCCCGCCATGCAGTGCGGACAGAACGCTTGTTCACCAACTTTCGCAGGTTCACGGCGCTGGTGCTTCAGCAGCTTGGCATTACACGCTGGACATGAGCAGTTTGCACGCGTCACTATTCGCTACCCTTGCGACGCCGCCAACTGACGCGGCCTGTATCATCCCATTTGCATTTGCTTGGACCTACGAGGGCGCCGAATCGCGTCGGCTAGTCTCAGCCATTCGGCGGCCATTTCGCGTTGAACGGAGCGCGATTCCTGATCTGTTGTCGCGGCCATCATGTTCAAACAACGTTCGGCGTAGCGCGCGTAGTCCTTGTACTTGTCATTCTTCGGCATTGCCATCATCCCCAGCCTGACGACTCTATTGAGGCGGAAATCTGCCGCGCATTGTCGAGGTGAATCTGCTCAAAATGGAACACTCTCAAAACTCAAAAGTGGGCCAATGACATGGAAAGTGGCCGGCAGGAATGACGAGCGGCCGCGCCAAAGGCCGCGACCAATCACGGCGATTGAGCGAATTGCCGTCTCCAAGTACCAGCGCGGAAAGACGTTCAACCGCCAGCATCCGTTTGTGGATATTCTGCTGTCCGACATCACGGAAAGCGAAGAGACACTCGATATGCGCAAACTCGTGCGCGAGCCACTGCCTCCCACTTTCCAACGGATGTCGCGTTAGGTGGGTGGCTGCCGACGGCCGGCGCCGAAGTGACAGTTGTCGAGCCACCCGCGCCGATTCCGATCGCAAAGCTCACGACGCCAATTAAATCTGGACCCTCAGAGGGCGACGGCAACGAGATGCCATTGACCCAAACGTGGCGGTCGTGAAGTGGAATTGCCTTGCCTTCAGGCTTGCCGGCGATTACTAGCCTCAACCCTTCCACAGCAGTTCCGGCAGCCTGGCAAAATTGACCGCCATGGGCCGCGCCTCGTCATGCCAGCAAATGACAAGCCCATCGGCAGAGTAAGACGAGGAAAAATGTGATCGGTATCACCGTTAGGTCGCGGCCTATCTTATATGTTGGTGCAATGGATGGGGAACGCATGACATTGGCGCAGATGTGTCCGAGTTACGGAAAGGCGATGGGCCTTTCGCGAACTGTTCCACCCAGTGCCGGACTGTGTGAGCTTCAAACTCTCGGGTGCAAAGACTGCGGAGTTTTGGTTGCGGATGCGAAAGACAGTTGGCCACATATACGGATAGTTCCTCAGAAAAGGCGGCCTGAGTAATCTTCGAGGACGTGCCGCCTACGAGCGGCAACCGTGTTGAGTTATCCCACTTTTCCACCGCCGCTCAGAGTGAGCTATTTGATACAGATTCCGAAAGTGATCCGGCTCAAAGTTAACAGATTGCCGGGCGCTTCGAGCCTCCCGGCTCCCAAAGCGCCCGTACGGTATGCGTGCGTACAAGACCCCAGCGAGGCATCAGCACCCAGCTGGGGTCTTTGCTTGGTCTGTCGACAAAGTCCTCCAACAGACGTTTTCGTGCGATTGGCTCGCGATAAAGCGGACATATAAAATGAGCCGACTTGCCATAGCTTTCCTTAGCTACCGTCCTTTTCCCCGCCGCTGCGCTCTCGCAGACCGCTCGCCTTCCGTCCCGCCAATTACCAGCGCATCCGGCACGGCGCGCCTTCTCACTGATGGGACCGATGTCGCTTATCCGAACCAGCAATGTAGGTGCGTTGGCGTGAGCTATTTTGCTCAGATTTCGGACTGAACAAAGGCTTAAGTGAATAACGATCGAAACGCCATCCCAAAGCGTTGGGTCTTCAATTCAAGCTGAACTGGAAACCCATCCGGGTGTTCGCGGCCTCGCCCCGAAGCATGTCGGGCGGAAGGATACCTGATGCAAGTACCTTCAATCCTTCAAGGAGAATCACTGAAGCACCTGTTGCAAGGCGCAGCCACCGGTGCCGTCGCAACGATCGTTGTTGGCTTTGGCCGGGGCGGCCGGTCGCTCGGCAGCAGCGCCGACAGGATGGCGAAAGAGCGGTCTGAGCTGGCGGTCGTCGCGGCGTTGGCGCCCGTGTGTGCCGATAAATTCTGCGCTACCTGACGCGGCGGCGAAAACTGTCGCGCTCTCGAAGGTCAACTCGTGGAAGCGTGGAGAGGAGTTCCCCAAGGACTTTGTGACCCTCACGGGTGAAACGTACTCGAGTTCCGCCCTTGTGTACGCCTGCTCCACGCTGTTGCTTGCGCCGAAGTCAGCTGCACTCCAGTGAAAGAGGCGGTGAGGAACGTTATTAGGAGAGAGGCCATTGACTATCAATGATCTTCCCCATTACGTGATGCGAGCGGTATTTCTTTCGCTGGCAGCCGCGATCGTTGTGTTTATTGGGATGTTGTTGTTGACGATCCATTAGTGAAGTTACGCGCACGCACATAGCATCCTGGGTGTCAGCACAGAATGTCCGGTTTCCCGTTCTAATCCGGCGCACTACGGCGGTAACGGGAGGAAGAGATGGCGAAAATCTTATGCGTCCTCCACGACGATCCCATCGGCGGCTATCCCAAATCCGATGCTCGGGATGGCATTCCGAAAATCGACCGCTGTCCCTGGCGGTCAATCGGCGGCGACGCACGTACGATGCCCCATCACGGAATGACGCCACACACCACTTGGACATCATTATCAGCCCAGACCCACCGTGCGGCTAGAGCCGGGGAAATCCTGGAATGCTGATTTAAGGATCGTCCGATTCGGAACGAATACCTGATTGTCGATGGCGGCAAGCCGGCCGACGCGGGTGCACGTTCATCATCGACAGCTCCGTGCCAGGCGTCGGTGGCTGAGAATCGGTAGCGCTCGCGCTGTTTTCAGTAGGGTCGCATGCCGTATGACACGCCCTCAACCTCCGTTGTCGAGCGCTCGCCTCTTGCAGCCAGCAGCACGCCGACCATAGTGTGCCCCTCCTGCGGCGGCACCATGAAACACTTCCGCACGATCCCAAAACTTGGAGTGCGTAAAGATCAGCTCATCTTCGTCTGCCCTTCCTGCAAAGGCGTCGATACGAAGGAAGTTAAGCTGGGGCCGTAAGGGAGCCTCACTTGGCATCGGTTTGAAAAATAGATCACGCGTGACTACGAAGCGCTGCTTCTTCCGTATCGGAGAGCTCATGCGTATCCGCATTGGTTGTGAGCTCCGCTTCGAATTTCCGCAGACAACGCCTATGATTGTCACGTTGAACGTGCACTTCTCGCGCGTTTCCGAACTGGAGCGTCCAGATTATCTGATAACGAACCCTGCGGTTCCCATTGAAGGCTATCGCGACAGCTTCGGAAATTGGTGCAGTCGCCTCGTCGCACCTGGCGGGAATTTCAGCCTCGGCACGGACGCGATTATTCGTGACTCGGGCGTGTCGGACCCAATCGATCTGTACGCTCTACAGCACCAAGTTCAGCATTTGCCGGCGGAAGTCATACTGTTTTTGCTTGGCAGTCGTTACTGTGAGACCGATCGTCTGTCCGACGAGGCTTGGCGGCTCTTCGGAAAAACTCCGCTTGGTTGGCCACGGGTGCAGGCTATCTGCGACTTCGTGCACAATCACATAGTCTTCGGCTATGAGCACTCCCGCGCCACCAGAACGGCGTTCGAAGCATACCAAGAACGCCGCGGGGTTTGCCGCGACTACGCGCATCTTGCAGTCGCCTTCTGCCGTTGCCTGAACATCCCGGCGCGCTATTGCACCGGTTACATCACTGACGTCGGCCTTCCCCCACCCTACGCGCCCATGGATTTTTCCGCATGGATTGAAGTTTATCTGGGCGACCGTTGGTACGCCTTTGACCCACGCAACAACGCACCGCGAATCGGTCGTGTCCTCATTGCGCAGGGTCGCGATGCCGCGGACGTGCCTCTGACCCATACATTTGGCCCCGCAACCTTGTCGGGGTTTGGCGTCTGGGCGGATGAAGTGACGGAATGATGTTTTACCTTTCAGAGCATTTTTGGTGGATCTGCCTCAGGCTAACGCCTAAGTGATTTTTTGAAATTTCTCGCGAAATTGCGACCGCGAAGATGCCGTCCGAAACTATGGACTGTAGACGTCGTACGCTAAAAAGCAATTTCGCGACGCTGACTAGGGATCATCGGGCGCTCTCACGATTTGAAGCTTCTGCATAGCGTTCGACGGCGGGGTGATCGCGAAAGAACCGCAGCATTTCCTTAGCCGCGTCCGGTCCTCGCGGATCGGTGTAGGAGCCGGCGGGACTGCCGCCCGACCAAGCGTGGCCAGCTCCATGGATGCACCATTGCTCCAAGATTGCCTGCCCGTTAGCATCGGTATGGATCGTGCAGGTATAGGCATGGCCACCAGGTACCTGCCCGCGACGCACTTTCTTTTGCCAGCTTGTGGCTCTCATGGAACGGGTGATGACATGATCGGCGTTTCGTGGGTGTACTATGGTGTCACGATCGCCGTGAAAAACGATGGTCGGGACAGCCGGCCCGTCTTCGAGAACGGCCGAAGTCTCACCGAACTCGGAAGCGCATCCTAAACCACCTTGCCGCATGGCGGCGAATGCAGAGATAACATCGTCGGCGGCTCCACAGGCGAGGCCAGAATGTACTCCGATTGCCGCATACAGATCCGGGTAGGTTGCCCCCATCACGGCGGCCGCAGCGGCTCCGGCTGACAATCCCCCAACGTAGACACGCTGCGGATCGACGGAATAATCGTACATGACTTGGCGCGTGATGCCGGCGATGAGCGAAGGTTCACCGCGATCTCGGCGCTGGTCATCCGGGCGAAACCAGTTCCAACACTTCGCCGGGTTCGCATGACTCGGCTGGGCGGGATAGACCACGAGACAGGTCTCGTCCTCCGCGATCACATTCATTCGCGTCCCGGCGGCGAAATCGTCAGGCGTTTGAGTGCCGCCGTGCAACATGACGACCAAAGGAACCGCTTGGCCCTGATAGCCCCTGGGGATGTATAGCTTGTAGGCGCGGCTTCCCGCCGGGTTGGAATAAGTTGCTTCAATGAACTTTCCGCCCTCTGGCACGATGTCCGCTGTGGATGCCGGCACGGGCTGCTGCATCCACCCCCGCAGTCCGTGCCTCGAGGGCCGGTCGACGTGATATGCCGAATCGCGCAACGCACGGAAATACTGCAGCTGAGCGAACCGAGCCCAATTTAAGTACGTTTGTGGCGTTTCATCGATGGTCTCTGCATCCGCGTCAATGATTGATGGCTTGTTTCCGATAGGAGCAATTTCATCTCGCGGACAGATCGTAGTGCCCAGCTCGGTCCCGCCTCGAAGCATGCGTTGAATGAGCGCCGTGGCTTCGATCAGCCTATTTTCACGCGTGAGGCGCGTTGCCCGGAGCATCATGTCATTCATATCGAAAGCTACCTTTTGCTCGGAACAATCGGAGCAGACGCTGCCAATCCGCGGCGAAACTTGCTTGGCTCCAATTTCCCCGTCATCGCATTCTATCGGCGAGAGCGGCCTTGACCTCTGGACTGGCGTGAAGCGCCCCAAGCACGACGACGGAAGCGATAGTGGCTCGGGCGAGCTCGGGGGTGACCTCCGCTGCGATAGTGGCGAGGCCTAATACATTGATCGCCAGCATCTCCCCGGCGCGACGTGCCGCCTCGAGATCCTCGCGGCTGTAACTCCGCAGACCAAGATCCAGACTCTTTCGGGCGGTGGACTGTTTGACGACCTCGGCATGGCGTTCGAGTTGGTTTCGAATCGCGGTTCGAATGAAATCGGTGCGGTTCGAATAGAAGCCGTCCTCGACCATCAGATCGATATGGCCAAGATCGACGTAGCCGAGATTGATCGTGATCTTTTCGCTGTCACTTGGCTTCGGTCGTAGCTGATATACGTTCTCCACCATGCCTAACCATCCCTAGACCATCTATATGGATGGTATATGGATGGCCTCAGCGAGTCAAGGGGAGATTGTTCGTCACCAAGAGGGAGCGTGGCCGAAACAGATTGCCGCGGTCGCGCGTCGATGAACGCGATGAATCTTAGGAGCCCGCTAAAGCGCGGCCGGCAATTGTCGGCGCCCTTGAGGAGCCGTTCTCTTCACGGCGGCACGATGGTCGAGCCGAGCTCGGGACGCCGCGAAAGCTCCGCATCAACCTGATCCCTTTCCATGTCATTGGCCCCTTTTGGGTTTGAGAGTGTTCCTTTTTGAACAGACTCATCTCGACAATGCGCGACAGATTTCCCGCCTGAAGAGGAGTCGTCAGGCAGCGGATCATGACGATGCCGAAAAATGACAAGTACAAGGACTACGCGTGTTACGCTGAGAATTGTTTGAACATGGTGGCCGCGACAACGGATCAGGAATCGCGTCGCATTCAACGCGAAATGGCAGACGAACGGATAAGACTAGCGAATGCAATCCGGCGCCCTCGTCGGTTCAAGCAAATGCAAATGGGATGATACAGGCCGCCTCATTTGGCGGCCTTTTGGCCTAATCATGTCGCGAAGGGCCACAACCGGGCTCATGCGCCGCAGCAAAGAGCGTCTTTATTCGAGGGCGTTTGTTGTCGTAGTCCGACTCGGGACGCATTGCGGCCTAGCGTCGAACCGAAGCGAAGTGTCACGGTCGGGAAGGGAATTCGGTCGAAAGCGGCGTGAGGGCCTCTTTCCTGCCCGGTTGGCAACCGCCGTGGTTTCGCAAAAAATTCGTAGGCCACCAGCGTCCGTTGATTTTGGTCGATGTTGCAACACACGTCGAGGAACGGATGCCAAGCAATACTCGTTCAAACCGTGCCCGCCGTACCGCGACATCATCGTATCGGATCAGCGCATAATTTCTCGATCCGCCATTGTAGTATACGCTAGGGCACCCCAACTAATAAGGCACTGACAAGCAAGGACTTGTCTGAGAGCCGCGCGAAAATCGGCGACGTGCCGAAGTCTCCGATTCCCATAATTTGCAGCTCTGGTGCCGTCGGTCAGCGCAACAGCATCCAACTAGAATTACTGTAGAGTGGCGGCGTCATGATCGCTCGCGCGGTGCGCACGCACGCCTAGGAGACCGTCAAATAACTTCCGCCAACTACATGATCATGTCGCTGTCGAGCGTGTTGATCCCGAAGCGAGGTCCGCCAGTGGTATCAGCACCCCCGACAACGCGCTGGAGGAAGATTTCGACGCACCTCTGCAACAGAAATAGGTTGTGTCGGTCGAACATCGGATAGGGGTTATGGCGATTGAACATGCGCGTGCGCGCGCGTTACCAAAGCCCTGGGGCGTTGAAGACCTCCATCCTTGGAGCACCGCGAGCCGCGAAGGCAGTGCGATCGGGGAAATCTGGTACGAGCGATCCGACATCGCGGCCGTAGATCCTTCGCTGTTGCTCAAGTTGCTTTTCACGAGCCAGCCACTTTCGATCCAGGTCCATCCGGACGATGCGGCTGCGCACTTGATGGGTCTGCCACGCGGCAAGACTGAAGCCTGGTACATTCTGAGCGCCGCTCCTGAAGCAAAGGTTGCTCTCGGCCTCAGTCGATGCCTGACCCCGCAACAACTACGTGAGGCCATCGACGACGGCTCGATCTCGGATCTTGTCGTGTGGCACAAAGTGTCAGCAGACGACGTCATTTTCGTGCCTGCTGGAACGATTTACGCGATTGGCGCGGGTCTCGTGATAGCGGAACTCCAACAGCGGAGCGACGCGACGTTCCGCATGTTCGATTTCGGTCGGCAGCGTGAACTTCAAATCGAAAACGCCATCGTGGTGGCGAACGCCGGACCGGCCGATCTTCAGGTACGACCCAGCCAGTTTACAGCAGAACGAAAGCTTCTCGTTTCCAGCCCGCACTTCGTATTCGAACGGATCGATCTGGCTCCGAACTCCTCTTGGTATTTGGATGCCGATCAAGAAACTTGGCTTCTCGTTTTCAGCGGCAGTGCTATTGCCGGATCGTTCGATGTTGCCACGGGCGATGCGCTTTTTGCGCAAACGGACCGCGTCGACATTCACCCCGGCGCCGCCGGTGTCGTAGGCCTCGTCGCATACACGGGCGGCCGTCCGATTCCCAACTTGCTGCTGCGTCTCCCACAGCCCGGCTCAATCAATGTCGGCCGGCCGCCGGAGATGCAGGTGCGTGCTTCTCATCGTCCAGTAAAGAATCTCCCAAAGGCCGGTCGCGTGGAAACGATAAGATGAAACTTCTTCAGCGTGTTGCCTTCATCGGGAACTATCTCCCGCGCCTTTGCGGGATAGCTACGTTTACCCAAGACCTTCACCGGGCAGTATCAGCTGCTCGGCCAGATCTTGAGACCTGCATCCTCGCCATGACGGATTTAGACCGCACCTACGACTATCCGCCGGCCGTCCGTATCGAGATTCACGACGAAACGATCGGCGATTATGTCAAGGCGGCCGAGTTCCTCAACGGCGCAGGCTTCGACGTTGTTTCCCTTCAACACGAATATGGAATTTTCGGCGGTGACGCCGGTGGCAACATCGTCGAACTCCTGTCGCGCCTTGAGATGCCGGTTGTCACCACACTGCACACCGTGCTCGCCAAGCCGACAGCCATCCAGCACGACGTGATGAGACGGATCATAGACATTTCGGCAAAAATCGTCGTCATGTCGGAAACAGGCCATAAATTCCTCCGTTCCGTTCATGACGTGCCGGCTCGCAAGATCGAGGTCATACCGCACGGAATACCGGATTTTCCGTTCCTCGAACCACATCACGCCAAGGCCAAATTCGACTTCGCCGGAAAGATGATCATTCTGACCTTCGGTCTCCTGTCGCCAAACAAAGGCATTGAGACCGCGCTCGATGCGATGCCCGAAATCATCAAATCCTGCCCGAACGCCGTCTATGTCATTCTTGGCGCGACTCATCCGAAGCTGCTGCGGCAACAGGGCGAGGCCTATCGCGACAGCCTGACGGCGCGTGTGCGGAACCTTGGCATCCAGAACCACGTCGTTTTTTTTAACCAGTTCGTGGATCAAGCCACATTGCTCGACTTCATTTCGATGTGCGACGTCTATGTGACTCCCTATCTCAGTGAAGCCCAGATGACATCGGGCACGCTCGCTTACAGTTTTGGATTGGGTAAGGCAGTCGTATCGACGCCCTACTGGCACGCCAAGGAGCTGCTGAGCGAAGAGTGCGGTATTCTGGTTCCGTTTGGCGATGCCAAAGCCTTGAGCGCCGAGATCGCCGGTCTGCTGACAAACGACGCCCGTCGCTATTCCATGCGCAAGTGCGCGTACGCGGCAAGCCGATCGATGACGTGGGTGCAAACGGCCAAACGCTATCATACCGTCTTCGAGACCGTGAGCGAGAATGCCCGGCCTCGATTGTTACTTCCCACTGATGCGATCGTCTCTGGGAGAGACGCGCACGTTATACCGGAGATTCGGACCGGGCATTTCCTTTCGCTTTGCGACGGTACGGGTTTGCTCCAACACGCCGTCCATTCAGTGCCAGATCGCTCCCATGGCTACTGCGTCGACGACAACGCTCGCGCTTTGCTGTTCTCGAGCTTGCTTGCGAACTTCGGTGAAGTGCAATTGTCCAAATCGATCGTCGCACGCTTTGCAGCATTCATCCAGCATGCTTGGAACCCAGACACCCGTCGCTTTCGAAACTTTATGAGCTACGATCGCCGATGGCTGGAAGAACAAGGTTCGGAAGATAGCCATGGCCGGACACTTTGGGCGTTGGCCGAATGCGCAAGGAAGGACATTGATCCATCTCGCCGCAGATGGGCCGCAGGGCTGTTCAAGACCGCGCTTCCCGTCATCGAGGAGTTCTCGTCGCCACGGGCCTGGGCGTTCTCGCTCCTTGGGTTGGATGCGTATTGCGCTATGGCCGGCGGCGACGTTCTCGCCAACCGTCTCCGGATACTATTGGCCGACCGGTTGATGTCGCTGGTTTCTGTGACCGAAACCAAAGACTGGGTCTGGTTTGAAGACCTGCTCGCATACGACAACGCACGGCTTCCTCAGGCGCTGATCCAAACCGGACTGACGACCGGCACATCACCTTACGTCGAGACTGGCCTCAGGTCGCTCCGTTGGCTCAACTCGCTTCAGACCACATCATCGGGATACTTTAGACCGGTTGGGACCAAGAGCTTCGGCAGACACCGCCAGAAGCCAGAAGCGTTCGATCAGCAGCCAGTCGAGGCGTCCGCAACAATTTCCGCTTGCCTCGTTGCCTGGCGGGTCGATGACGATGCGGAATGGCCGATTGAGGCGGTACGCGCGTTCGAATGGTTTCTAGGCGAAAACGACCTGCAGACAGCACTAATCGATCCAGAAACTGGCAGCTGTTCGGATGGGCTTCATCCGGACCGATCCAATGAAAACAAGGGGGCAGAATCAGTGCTATCGTATCTTCTCGGTCTCGTCGAGATTCGCCAGCTCAAGCGTGTGACTGCGATGGACCGACCGCGACCCGCAGCCAAGTTCGTAGGCAACGGCGCTAGTCGCACGATCCCACCTCGAACCGCGCCAGGGAGCCTCTTTGTCCCAATTCCGATTCACGAATCGCCAGAACTTATATCTGCGTCCGGATCCGGCAAGGGTCGTCGTCAGACCGTTCAAACCCGCAACTGAACCCCGAGACCTCAACCCCACCGACAAGGTTCGAGCCAATCATATCGTTGGCAGGGTCGTTCGGCTTGATCCCGAGACTGCCGCCCAACAATTGAGCGAAGTGCTCGACAATTTTGAAGGCCGTCATAGGAATTTAATAGATATTTTTGAGACGCGCGCCGCAGAAATGGAAGACGCGCTGGAACCACATGCCGAATTGAACAAGACGCAACGCCGTCTGATTGGTGCCTATTTTCTCAACGAATACTCGTTTGAGGCATCCGCTCTATTCAACCCGAGCATCGTACGACACCCGGACCAGACGGGCGCGCCAGAAGGCGGCTGTCGGTTCATCTTGAGTTTGCGCGCCGTTGGCGAGGGACATATTTCGTCGCTGACGTTCCGGTCCGGTACCATAGCTGCCGACGGTAGCGTCGCCGTCGATCCGCCCGCGCGCCTCGCAGCGGTCCCAAAGGTCCGAAGGCGGACGCCCTCGCCAAATGGCGATGACATCGAGGTGACATTCCGGGATGACGAAGAGCTGAGCGAACGCGTCATCTTTCCAATCACCGACGCTCAGGCAAACGGCATCGAGGACGCCCGATTCGTCGAGTTTAACGACGGCGCACAAAAAACTTATTACGCAACCTACACCGCGTATAGCGGGAGGGCGATTCGCTCTGAGCTGATCGAAACGACAGATTTTCGGTCATTCCGGATGACGCCACTCCGCGGAGGGGCGGCACGCAATAAGGGGATGGCTCTGTTTCCTCGGAAAATCGATGGTCGCTATGCGATGATCGGTCGGCAGGACAATGAGAACCTCTATTTGATCTATTCCGACGACCTTCACACATGGGACGGCGGTCATTCCATTCTTCAGCCCGAGTATCCTTGGGAATTCGTTCAGATCGGCAATTGTGGCTCACCCGTCGAGCTGGACGACTGCTGGCTTCTGCTGACACACGGAGTTGGTCCGGTTAGGAAATATTCAATCGGGGCGGTTCTGCTGGATAAAGAGAATCCATCAAAGGTTCTCGCACGCTCGCATGAGCCACTTGTCCGTCCCGAGCCTACTGAACGCGCAGGTTACGTGCCCAATGTTGTCTATACCTGTGGTGCTATGCGTCATGGCGACCAGATCATCTTGCCTTACGCGATATCTGATACCTTCTCCAATTTCGCGACAATAAAGATTGCGACACTAATGCAGGCCCTTGCAGCCTGATGGCGAGCCCCTGAAATGCAAGCGCTCTTCATCGGACAGACGTATATCGACGTGACTTTCTTGACCGATCGGATGCCGACCGGAGACGAGAAGCATGTCGCCTCGGATTACGCTATCTCGTTTGGTGGCAACGCGGTCACGGCTGCATTCTGTTGCGCAAAATTGGGATATGTGCCCGAACTGCTCGCGACGGTCGCCGACGACTGGCTCGGTCGCATGTTCGTGGATATGGCCACGAAGTATGGGATTTCGGTTCATCCGCGGAAAGTTAGAACGTCGTCGCTGTCGTTTATCATGCCGAACGATGGCAAACGGGCCATCATCCGCTGTCGCGACGATGATTATCTTGACCCCTTCCCCCGCCTAAACCCATCCGGCTGGCGCGCACTTCATTTGGATGGCCACCAACCCGATGCGACAATGTATTACGCAAAGCTCGCCCGTGAAGCCGGGATACTTACTTCGCTCGACGGCGGCGGATTGCGGTCAAACACACATGAGCTTCTTGCCTTTATCGATATTGCGATCGTATCCGAGCGCCTTTGTGAGCAGATGGGTTTTGAGCCGGCAGGAATGCTCGACTATCTCAAAACTCGCGGCTGCAGCATTGGCGGCGTGACACTCGGAGAGCGTGGACTAATCTGGTACGACGAGACGGGCACGGTCCGATCGCTTCCTGCCCTAGCTGTGCCGCCAAATCGGGTTTTAGATACGAGTGGGGCCGGTGACGTCTTCCACGGCGCCTACATCTATTCTTACCTCAACGATGCAGCGAAAGTCTGGGAGCAACATTTTCAGTTCGCGCGCGCTGCCTCCGCGTACAAAATCCAACACCTTGGCAACGAAGCCGGATTACCTACTCTTGCCGACATCATCACGGCTGGGAGGGAATTCACTGGCAATAATGCTTGTACCCGGTAGTACCGACGATGTCCGATAACGGTCAATCGCTACCGAAACGCGATGTCCGCGTTACGTCCGTTCATCCCTCCATTTCAGACAAAATGTTGCGGCGTCGCCAACGTCGGAATGGGCCATAACCGGACTAATGCAGCGCAGCAAGCAGCATCCCTATTCGATCACCTCGTCGGCGCGGCAGAGGACCGGGAGCGGGATCGTCAGCCGAGCGCCTTGGCGGTCTTGAGATTGACGACCAGTTCGATCTTCACGGCCTGCTGCACCGGCAGCTCGGCTAGTTTTTCGCCTTTGAGAATTTGTCCGGGCTACTTCCCGTTGGTTTCGTCCGCTGGCCCGAGCCGCATGCGCAATTCGAAGAATCGCGGCACGGCCAAGATTTCCAGATACTCGACCGGCGCATTCTGCTCGTCGAAATGGATGCGCTCGATCTGCAGCAAAGGTGAGCCGACTTCGATTGCCAGTCGCGACGCGACGACCGGCTCGGCGAGAGTGGCGGATACCCATTGCTCTCCCGCCTTGAGACGAATGCCGGCGTCCGCGAGCAAATCGACGATCGGCCGCTTTTCCATGTCGGCGGTGCCAAAGCGTCGACCGATCGCTTCCGGTATGTAGCTCGTGACGTAGAGGATCGGCCGCTTCTTGAGCCGGCGCACGCGAATAGCGCGCTGGAACACCGCATCGTCCTCGGCAGAAAACAATTCCTGGACCTGCCTCGGCGGCTTCTCAAAACCGAATTCGACGACCTGGACTATGGTCGAGCGCCCAATCTCATGAATGTGGGTGACCATGTCCGACATCGACGTGCGGATCGGCGTCGCCGTGCCGGTCTCGCGAACGAAGGTCCCGATCCCTTGCCGCTTCTTGATGAGACCGCCCGCGTGCAACGCCGCCAGGGCGTTGCGCACCGTGGTGCGTGAGACATTGAATATCCGCGCCAGATCGTCCTCGCTCGGCAGCATGGCGCCGACATCGTAGCGGCGCGACAGGATACGGTCGCGCAACACCAGGAACACCTGCTGGTGCAGCGGATTGCCAAGCTGTCTGCTGACAGGAACGGCTTTGGTCAAAGGGCCGTGCCCGGCCGTCTTTCGTCCTATTAATGTCGCGGTCATCTTACACCGAGGGCGCCGGCGGATAAGCGAAGGGCCGTGCGCGGCGCTCCCGCGCCAGGAATGCTTCTATGTGATTCTGATCCTGCAACGTCACGGCTAACTCGTCCAAGCCTTCCAGCAATCCGCGGCGGCGGAACTCGGGCAGCGAAATCTGGACGGTCCGCCCCGACGGCGCCATGAGCATGTTTGCGGATAGATCGACGGTGAATAGGGCGGCCGGCGCGCCAGGCGCCGCTTCCGCGGCGAGCTCGCGGACAATTGCTGCCGGCAATGTCAGCGGCAGCAGCGCATTGGCATAACAATTGTTGGTGAAAATCTCGGCAATGCTCGGCGCGATGATGCAACGGATGCCAAATTCCTTGAGCATCCATACGGCGGACTCGCGCGAACTGCCGCAGCCGAAATTGGCGCCGGCGATCAGCACCCTGACATCGCGGAATTTCGGCTGGTTCAACACGAAGCCGGGAATCTCATTGCCGTTTTCGTCGTAACGCCAGTTGGCGAACAAATCCTCGGCGAGCTTGGAGGTTCCTTTTTCGGAGAACTCGGTGGTGCCGCCACGCCGCGGCAAGCGCGATCCGGGCGAAATCGAATCGGTATCGATGTTGTCGCGGAGAAGTGGCGCCGCTGCGCCGATCAGGCTGGTGAATGGCTCGGCCATCAGCTCAGCTCCCGCACGTCGGCGATATAGCCCGCGACCGCGGCCGCGGCTGCCATCGCCGGGCTTGCCAGATGGGTGCGGCTGCCGGGCCCTTGTCTGCCGACAAAATTCCGATTGGTCGTCGAGACGACGCGCTGCCTGGGCGAAGCGATCTCGCGCATAAGATCGCCGGATGCCGCGCACATCGAACATCCCGGCCGGCCCCATTGGAAACCGGCGGCGCGAAAAATGTCGGCGAGGCCCTCCGCCTCCGCCGCACGCCGCACCGGCTCGGAGCCGGGCGATATCCAGGCCGTGACATTCGGCGCAATCTTGCGGCCGCGCGCAACGCTGGCTGCCTCGCGCAGATCGGAGAGGCGTCCGTTGACACATGAGCCGATGAAGACAAGATCGATCGGCGTGCCCTTGATCGGTGTTCCGGCGGTCAGGCCGAGATAGTCCAGAGCGGCTTGGGCGGATATTGCGGTTTCACCGCCGGCCGCGTCGGGCTGCGGAATATTTTCGCTGATCCCGATCACCTGCCCCGGATTCGTGCCCCATGTGATCTGCGGTTCGATCGACGAAACGTCGATCGTTCGCTCAACGGCGAATGCCGCGCCCTGGTCCGAATGGAGCGTCTTCCAGTCGCGCAGCGCCTCCTCCCATCGATCGTCGCGCGGCGCGAACGGCCGTCCTTTCAGATAGGCTAAGGTGTTGTCGTCGGGCGCGATCAAACCGAAACGTGCGCCGAGCTCGACCGCCATGTTGCAAACGGTGAAGCGGCCCTCCATCGGCATGCGCGCGATGACTGGCCCGGCGAACTCGACCGCATAGCCGGCCGCTCCGGCTACACCAAGACGTCCGATCGTATGGAGAATAATGTCCTTCGCGGTGACGCTGTCGGACACGGCGCCTTCGAGCGCAATGCGCATCGCCGCAGGCTTCCGCTGCACGCTCGCCTGCGTCGCCAAGACGTGCACCAGTTCCGACTGGCCGATGCCCCAGGCGAGCGCGCCCATCGCGCCGAGCGTGCAGGTATGGCTGTCGCCGCATGCGATGGTCAGGCCCGGCAGCGGCAAGCCCTGTTCGGCGGCGATGATGTGAACGATGCCATGACTGGCGTCGCTGACGTCGAACAAGTGGAATCCGTGGGTCGCTGAGTTTTCCCGCAAGTTCTTGACGTAATCGTTGTGCAGCCCGCGCGGGTCAGCGTCGGCGTTCCACAGCGTCGCCACCGTGTGATCGGCGGTGGCGAAGGTGAGCTCGGGATGCTTAAGCGGCAGGCAGCGGCGATTGAGCGTGAGGAAGCCGCGGCCGGCGAGATCGTTGAGTAGATGCCGGTCGACGAACAAAAGATGGAATCCGTCGCCGAAATCAGCGATCGAATGCCGTTGCCAGAGCTTATCGAGCAAGGTCAGCGCCACAAGCGATCTCCCGGCATCGGCGGTGTTTCACCGCGGCCGATATTTGTCTTCGATCCGCGACCAATCGGCAAAGCCGACAATGTCCTTGAATTGATCGAGGCCGATGGCGTTTGGCGGCGCGCCAAAGCGGCCGGCGCGGATATCTTCCATCGCGCTCCGCATGGCCGCGGCGGCGCGCAATACAAGCGTAATGCCGTAGCCGATAATGCCGAAGCCGAGTTCGCCATACTCTTGCGGTGTAAGGATCGGCGAGCGGCCGCCCTCCAGCGGATTGGCCAAGAGCGGCACGTCGAAATGCTTACCGATGGTCGCCATCTCCTCCACCGATTCCGGCGCCTCGATGAACAGACCGTCGGCGCCGGCGCGCAAATAGGCTTCGGCGCGCCGGAGCGCTTCGTCCAGTCCGAGCACCGCGCGCGAATCCGTCCGCGCCAGGATGAAGGTGTTCGGATCGATGCGTTCGCCGACAACGGCGCGCACCTTCGCTTCCATGTCGACCTGCGGCACCACCGACTTGCCGGCCATGTGACCGCAACGCTTCGGCCAGGTCTGGTCCTCAATCATCAGCGCGCTGGCGCCCATGCGCTCGTAGCTCTGGACCGTGTGCACGGCGTTTTTCACATCGCCATAACCGTCGTCGATGTCGATCAAAGCCGGCAGGCTCGTCGCCTGCAGGATGTCGCGCACCGCTGCCGAAATGTCGCCGAAAGCACGCAGCCCGAGATCGGGAACGCCGAAGCGCGAACCGACGATGGAAAAGCCGCTGACAAAACACGCCGCGCAACCGGCGCGCTCGATCAGGCGGGCGCTCAGCGCGTCGTAGGCGCCGAACAAGATCAGCGGCTGTTCCGCTTTCAATGCGGAGCGAAAGTCTGGTTTCATCTTTGCGCCGCCTCTTGCCCCGAAACCTTATTGAACGCAACCCGCCACCCTTGACGGGCAGCCGGCCAATGTAGTTGTATTAAGGTAGATACGACAAGATAACCGGCCTGTAAACGATTCCGGCGAGCCGTCCGGGACAAGCAGGCGCATCAGGGAGGGTAGAGATGAGCGCCAGCGCGGACAGCTATGACTTCATTGTCGTCGGGTGCGGCGCGGCGGGACTGTCGGCGGCGGTGAATTACGTCGAAACTGCCAAGCTGCAAGGGCGTACGCCCCGCGTTGCCGTGCTCGAAAGCGCACCGAAAGAACAACGCGGCGGTGCGACCCGCTGGACCACGGCGCGGTTTCGCGCGCGCGAAGACTTCAGCCTCGATCCACATTTCGTCGGCAAAGTGGCGAAAGTATCCAAAGGATTATCCGACCTGGACTATTGCCGCGTGTTGGAACGGGAAGTGCCGGCCACGCTGCGCTTCCTCGAAGGCAACGGCGTGAAACTCCTGCACTACGGTCCGCCGGTTGCGATGGGGGTCGAGCACGAAGTCACGCCCGAGGGCGGCGGGAAGGCGATTGTCGAGGCCTTGGTCAGTTCCGTCGAAAAGACCGGCAGCGCTGAAATTCATTATCAAACCGAAGCGGTGCGGCTCAGTCTCGGTGCCGATGGCCGCGTGCACGGCGTGGTGGTGCGCGGCGAGGATGGGTTGCAGCGGACGCTGAGCGGTCGCGCAGTGGTCCTCGCGTGCGGCGGCTTTGAGGGCAACAAGGAGATGCTCACGCGCTATCTCGGGGCCAATGCCTGCGATCTGCCATTGCTGGCGCCGGGCCTGGCGTTCAACCAAGGCGCCGGCATCATGATGGCTATGGACATCGGCGCCGGTACTTCCGGTCAGTTCGATATGATCCACACCGAACTGGTCGATCGCCGCACCACGCGGCCGGATGCATACATCTACGCCCATCCGTTCGGCATCGTCGTCAACGAGCACGGCAAGCGCTTCTACGACGAAGGGCAAGGTACCTTCGAGGAGACGTTCGAGCTGATCGCCTTCGAGGTCTGGCGCAATCAGAACCAGAGTGCATACTTCATCGCCGACCAGACCATCACCAGCCACAAGGGCATTATGGTCTTGTTCGACAGCGACAAGCCGCCGGTGGAAGCCGCGACCATATCTGAATTGGCTAAGCTCCTCGGCCTCGATCCCGCGCAATTGGCGCGAACCGTCGACGAGTACAACGCCGCGATCGGTCCCGGCGAATTCGATCCTTACAAACGCGATGGCAAACATACGCAGGGTCTTACGCCGGAAAAATCGAACTGGGCTTATCGGCTCGAGAAGCCGCCCTACTTCGCCTATCCGCTGACCTCGGCGATCTGTTTCACTTATGGCGGCATCCGCACCGACTTGGATGCGCGGGTCGTCACGGCCAACGGGGTTCCGCTGCCGGGCCTTTACGCCGCCGGCGAGATCGTCGGTTTATTCTATCACGAGTACCCGGCCGGCACGTCGGTGTTGCGTTCGCTGACCTTCGGCCGCATCGCCGGCATTCATGCGGCGAAAGCAAGCTTCGCCAATCGATGATCAAAATTTCCGAACTGCTGGTGCGCAAGCCCGGCATAAGCCGCGCCGCGTTCCATGATTATTGGCAACGCGTGCACGGCCCGCTGGTGATGTCGATAACCGACATCCGGCGTCACGTCGTCAAATATGTCCAATCGCACACGCAGCCCGACTGGTTTGGCTTTCTCGCCGGCGACGGGCCGCTTTACGAAGGCGTTGCGGAGGTCTGGTGTGAAAGCATCGAGGCTGCGCAGAAGATGTTCGAGGAGCCGAAATTCGCGGAGCTGGTAACACCCGACGAAAGGCAATTCCTCGACATGGACGGGACTGTCATCCTCCTGATGTCGCAGCATCTGGTCTATCAACGGCCCGCGGCGCCGATTCATGGCGGCGTAAAGCTATTCGAGCTACCGGTGCGCCGCCGCGACATGAGCCGATCCGAATGCCAGCATTACTGGCGAGAGACTCACGGGCCGCTGGTGCTGGGCGCCACCGATATGATCAAGCCGCTTCGCCGCTACGTTCAGTCCCACAGTCTCGCCGACGGCATCGGCGGTTTACCGCCAATGCGTTACGACGGTATGGCCGAGCTTTGGTTCGACAACGCCGAGGACTTAGAAGCATGCTTCGGCCGGCAATATATGGACGTCGTCCACCCCGACGAGCCGAATTTCGTCGATCCCACGCGCAGCAGCGCATTGGTCGCCAAGGAATATCTGATCTACGAACGCGCCTAGGCCGCGTTTCCACGCCGAGTTGGCCTGAACTTTTGTCTCGTGTTCTTTTTCTCCTTCAGCATCAGAAGAACTCAGTGAACATACCCTGGGGCCGAAATGAGGAGGCCGCGGGGCCTTATCGCGCTTGTCCTGATCGCGCCAGTGCTATCGATCTCGTCACAAGTCGAAATCCTGGATTGGCAAACCGAAATAGGCCTGGGCGATACGCGACGCAGCGAAATCAGGCTGATGCACCGGGTTGTTCCGGAAGGTGGCGAAGTCGCGGAAGAAGCGTTGCATCGGCTGCCCGTCGCGGATGCTCGCTGAGCTAGAGGCGCGAAAAAGATCATATCCCGCCTCCCAGGCGATCCGAGACGCCTGATGTTGCATACCCATCAGTAGCATCGTTTCCTTGCCAGTGAACTGGCCAGTTCCGTCCGTCCGCGCTCTAGCGAATTCGACATAGAGCTCGCCGGTGCGCAGCAGCACGGCTTCCGCGGCGTTAGTCATTGCCAGCGCCAGACCGAAGATGCGCTGCCAATCATGGTGCTGGTATTTGAAAATCGGTTGGGCGGAGAGCAGCGGTTTGCTGGTGCGAATATGTTTCTCAAATTCCTCGAGCGCAGCCCAGGCGGCGCCGACTTGCGAGCAAGCAAGCTCGCCCGCACCGAACGCCATGAAAATGCCGTTGTACAGCGGGTTTCCATGCACGTTGACACCCGGCATATTACCCGCACCGTCATCGCCGATGATCGTTTCGTCCACGAATTCCTCGGGAATGAAAGCATCCTTGATGACGACGCTGTTTGATCCGCTGCCCTTGAGACCAAACATGTCGTGCCAATCATCAAGCATCTCAAACTGGTCGCGTGGCACCACAAGGCTGACCATTTTTCGTGTTGGCCCGCCGGGATGCGATCCCTTAAGAGGCGCCATACCCATGAAATGGGTCGCGTAAGGAACGCCCGAGGCATAACGCCATTTGCCTTTGATGCGGTAGCCCCCGGGCTCGGCGAGGCATTCGGCATCCGGCGACGGACCGCTCGGGGAGTAAGGTGCGATGAAATGGCCGTCTTGGCCGAAAATTTTAGCTTGCGCCGCTTCGTTGAAATTGGTGCCGATTTGCAGTGCATGGCCGGAGGCGAGGCAGAGGCACCAGCCTATCCCTGGATCGCCGCTGGCGATTTCCACCATAGTCTTGAAGAAGGTGCGGATATCGAATTCATAACCGCCGAAACGTCGTGGCTGCAGGCAGCGGTAAAATCCGGCTTTGACGAATTCGTTATGCAAGGCCTCTGAATAGTAGCCGCGTCGCTCTGCCGCCTCTGCTTCCTCTCTTACCATCGAGCGGAGCGCCCGGGCTCGCCCAATCATCTCCTCCGGCTTAAGGTCGGGCTCAGGCACCGGCACTTTCGTCGGCCCCGTCGCATCCATTGTTCTTTCCTCCCAACTTCAAAGATCACACCGTGCGAAGCTGATCCTGATAGACCTTCGCCGATGGCAAATTCCCTTTCACCGTAAATGCTCTCACGGGTGGCTGCAATGCGGACACCCGCTCCCCCTCCAGCATGTATTGTGCATTGGGAGATGCATGATGGCGCGATGACATTCACAACCGCCATATTCGCGACGTCCGCGTTGCGTCCGTTCATCCCCCAATCTCAGACATATGTTGCAGCGTCGCGAACGTCGAAATGGGCCATGACCGGAAACCGCTTTGCGATACCGGTGGCTCCAAGTCTCAGTACCCCACGGCAAGTTCTGGCGGCGTTCTTGCGCTATTCAACGTAAATGATGTTGTGCGGATCAGGTTGCTGATCCTTCGGCGCTTGACTGTAATCGCCCCACGCCTCGTCGCGCTTGGTGATCGCGCCCTTTACACCATCCCGACGAGAGACATCGACAAAGGCGAGTCCTTCCGCGGTGTTGCGCATCAGACCGTCGAGAATCGGGCCCAGCAGCTGGGTCGAATGAAGGCCCATGTTCTCGTAAGCTTGATTGACTATCAACTTCATGGCCTGAAGCTGGGAAAGCGGACTCTTCGCTAAGCTTTCAGCCAGCTTAAGCACTGTCGCTTCCAGTTCAGCGAACGGCACCGATTGGTTGATCAAGCCGATTTCTGCTGCCTTTTTGCCGGAGACAGCTTTGCCGGTTAGCGCGTACTCCTTCGCTTTTGCGAGACCAAGACGGTAAATCCACATACCGCTCAGATGGCAGCCCCAGACCCGAGAATACGGCGTGCCGATTTGGGCATCGTCACTGGCAATCACGAGATCCGCGCACAGACCATATTCGCTGCCGCCGCCGATGCACCAACCGTGTATCTGCGCGATTACAGGCTTGGAGCAGCGCCAGATGCTCATAAATTTCTGCGTTGGCGATACCGAGAGTGTAGTTGCGTGAGTGAAATCCTTGCCCGGATCCCATTTGCCATCAGTTGAATGGGTCTCGGTCCATTCGTGGAAGTCCTTGCCAAAATTGAAGCCGGCGCAGAAGGCCCGCCCGGCACCGCGCAAAATGACCACTTTCACATTGGGATCGCGATCTACCTGTCCGAGCGCGTGTTCGATCTCTTCGGGCATGGCGGGCACAATCGTATTGAGCGCCTGGGGTCGGTTGAGCGTGATCGTCGCGATCGCGCCTTTCACCGTATAAAGAATCGTCTCATAAGCCATTGTTCGCTCCTCGCGCTTTAGGATTTCCCGGATGGCGAAGCTCCGCTCCGGAGATCGGGTTCGTCCAGTCGGCCGCCGACTGCTTCTTCCACGAGCCTAAATTTTTGCACCTTGTCAGAGGCCGTGAGCGGCGAGAGCGGCTGGGGCGACCCCCGACCAAGAGGACCAGGCGAGAGGCTCAGGACAAGGCATGGTCCCTATTCCAACGTAGCACACTGAAAATGGCAACGTGTGAGATCAGATCTCCCGGGTCGCCGAACGTCCGGCCGATGTCGGTGTTGGGTCAATCGCTACCGAAATCCGATGTCCGAGTTAGATCCGTTTATCCCTCAATGTCGGACATTATCCCGTCGCGCCGCGAAACATCCGTTAAGAGGATTAATTCAGTCCTATGGAGTGGCAGGAACTGAGTCGATGATGGGATCACGGCAAGTCGAACAGGGTGCGCTGTTCTACAACTTATCGATCGATATGCATGTACCAGCGGATCATTTACTGAGGTCGATCGACCGCTTTGTTGATCTGTCAGAACTGCGCCGCGACCTCGCTCCGTTCTACAGCTCGATGGGTCGCCCGTCGATCGATCCTGAGCTGATAATCCGGATGCTCGTCGTCGGGTACTGCTTCGGTATCCGTTCCGAACGGCACCTCTGCGAAGAGGTCCACCTCAATCTCGCGTACGCCTCAAATGTATTGCAGCGGACGGTGGCGAATGTCGGCGAATAGTGTCTCTGGCGGAGGGAGTGGGATTCGAACCCACGATACGGTTGCCCGTATACACGCTTTCCAAGCGAGCGCCTTCAGCCACTCGGCCATCCCTCCGGGGAAGCGCGCAATATAGCGAGGCCGCTTGGCGGTACAACCCGCGCGGAACCAGCGAATGCCGCAGCGGGCAGAAGCTGCAGCTTTGAGGCTTAAGCGGCCGCTTTTCACACCATCCGCGGGTACCGATGCCGCCGGCGGCGCGCATTGCCTGCCCCGACAAGCATCTGCTACCGTTTCCGCAACAAGAAACACAAACGCAACATATGGGGCGAGACCGAGACTATGATCGTACGCGAGCGGGCCGATGGCTCGTTGATTCTGATCGGCCAGACCGATCACGCCAAGCTTTCCGGACAATGCGCTGCCCATTGGGGCAACAAGGACTTCGCCCGGCCGCAGCCTTATGAAGCCGTAGTCCGCGCCGCGATGTTTCACGACAGCGGCTGGTATGACTATGAGGCGAGCCCCTCGATCGCGCCGGATACCGGCAAGCCGCTCAACTTCCTGCAAGTCGTTTGGGGCAAACCGCAACGGCGCGCCTTCGAATGGGCGATCGATTGGATGACGCGCATCGATCCGTATTCGGGATTGCTGTTGAGCAAGCACCGCACCGGGCTGCAGCGCGGACGCTACGACAAGATCGCGCATCCGAAAATGTTCAACACCCAGAATTTGCCGGAAGACAACGAGGATTTTCTGGCGCGCAACGAAGAGGCGCAGGCCGCCGCGTTGCGCAATTATGACGAACGCGAGTTCTGGACCAACTATCAGCTCTTGCAGGCGTTCGACTTTACTTCGCTGTTCCTGTGCAACAAGGACATCGTCGACGATTTTATCGAGCCGGTGCCGACGTCCTATGACGGCACGTCGGCGCCGGTGAAGCTCTCGCTGCAGACCATCGAAGGAACGACCATCGCGGTCGATCCGTTCCCGTTCGACGTCAATCCGCTGCGTGTGCAGCTCATCCGTCGTCACCTCGACCGCGGCGTTTTTCCTGATCCGGCGGCATTCCGCGAGGCCTATTTCAAGGCGACGCCGGTAGCGGTCGATTTCACATTGTGCAGCCAGTCGCATTGAGCGATCCACGGCCGTGAAAGCGATCCGTGTTCACGCCTGCGGCGGTCCGGAAGCGATGGTGCTCGAGGAACTGCCGCTGCCTTCGCCCGGGCCAGGCCAGGTTCTGCTCGAGGTCAAGGCCGCGGGCGTCAATCTGTTCGACACGCAGCTGCGCAGCGGCCTTTATAAGCGCGATCTGCCGCTGACGCTCGGTCTCGAAGGCGCCGGCATTGTCGAGGCCGTCGGCCCCGAAGTCACCGATATCGGCGTCGGCAACCGCGTTGCCTTCATCTTCGCCACCGGCACCTACGCCACGCACACCTTGGCGCCGGCCGGGCGCGTCGTGCCATTGCCCGACGGCGTCGGATTCGAGGACGCCGCTGCGATGATCTTCCAGGGCCTCACCGCGCATTATCTCGCCACGTCGACCTTTGCGCTCGGACCGGGGTCGAGTTGCCTCGTTCATTCCGCAGCCGGCGGCTGCGGCATTCTGCTGTGCCAGATCGCCAAAATCCGCGGCGCGCACGTCATCGGCGCGGTGTCGTCGGCGAAGAAGGCCGAGATTGCGCGGCAGGCCGGCGCCGACCACGTCATCGTCTATGCGCAAGAAGATTTCGCCGCGGCGGTGAAACGCATCACCGATGGCCGCGGCGTCGACGTCGTTTACGACGCGGTCGGGCTCGACACTTACATCCGCAGCATGGATTCGCTGCGGCCGCGCGGCATGCTCGCGCTCTACGGCGAGGCGAGCGGTCTGGTGCCGCCGATCGATCCGCGCGAGCTGTTGTTCCGCAAATCACTGTTCCTCACTCGGGCCGGCCTCGACCATTATATTGCCGACCGCGACGAGCTCCGGGGCCGGACTGACGAAATTTTCGCCTGGATCGCGCAAGGCCGGCTCAAACAGAAAATCTTCGGCAAGTACCGGCTTGAAGCTGCGGCCGACGCCCACCGCGCGCTGGAATCGCGCGCGACCACCGGCAAGCTCCTGGTGATCCCGTGACGGCTTCCGGCCCGACGCCGCCACGTCTGCCGCTGGTCGAAACTCCCGAAGATCCAGCGCTTCGCGAACAGTTCGACAAGCTTGCGTCCGGCAGCGGCATCCTCAACCTGCACCGGACGATGGCGCACGCGCCAGCGCTGATGAAGGCGTCGGGCGACATGGCGCTGGCGTTCCGCCGTGACACCGAGCTGCCGCGCCCGCTGGCCGAGCTTGCTATCCTGCGGGCCGCGCAGATCATCGCCAGCGACTATGTCTTCACCCGCCACCTGTCGCTGGCGCGCGCGAGCGGCGTGAGCGAGCAGCAGCTCTCTGAGCTCGAGCACTGGACCGACAGCGCCGCGTTCACGCCGGCGCAAAAGGCCGCGCTCGGCTTCGCCGAGAAGATCGCGCAAAGGCTGCCGGTCGAGGACGGCGCTTTTGCAGAGCTGCGGCGGGATTTTTCGCCACGCGAGATCGTCGAGCTGACGATGCTGATCGGATTTTATGTCTCGACCGCCATCTTCATCAGCGCCTTGGCGATCCCCGACGAGAAGAGCTGAGCGGCAACGCAGGGAGCGCGATCACGCGTCGGTGAATCGTCACCCTACCCGCAGCGATAGCCTTGTTTCCATCACAGGCAACGGCTTCAATGCGCGGAATCCTAAGCGGAGTGAGACAATCTGATGAGAATCGATCGCCGAACATTTTCTGGCGGGCTCGCGGCAGCGCTCGCCACGCCGTTTCCCAGTTTCGCCGCCAGCATCACCGACGCCACCGGCCGCACGGTGGGCGGCCCGGACAAGATCACCCGCGTCTATCCGGCCGGCCCGCCGGCAACGGTGGAGATTTATACGCTGGCGCCGGACCTGCTGATCGGCTGGATCGAGCCGCCGACGCCGGAAGCGCGTGAATTTTTGCTACCTGAAATCGCGGCGCGGCCGCAAATTCCGCGGCTCACCGGCCGAGGCGGCGTCAATATCGACGCGCTGAAATCGTCCACGCCCGACATCATTATCGATATCGGCACGGTCACCGCCGAATTCAAAACGCTGGCCGAGAAGGTGCAGCAGGAGTCCGGCATTCCCTACGTCCTGCTTGACGGCCATCTGGATCGGGTCGGCGCCACCTATCGCGCGCTCGGCCAACTGCTGGGCCGCAACGAAGATGCGGAGAAACTCGCCACCGCCGCCGACAATACCATTGCGGCGGTCACCAAGCGTGTCGCCGCGGTGCCGAGCGACGCCCGCCCGCGAGTCTATTACGCGCGCAACAAAAGCGGCCTGCAGACCGGTTTCGGCGGCTCGATGATCAGCGAGCCGATCGAATTCATGGGCGCCCGCAACGTCGCCGCCGATTTGCACGGCTCGCACGGCGCGGCGACGGTCGAGCAAGTGCGCGGCTGGGATCCGGAAATCATCATCGCCAGCGATGCCGACTTTGCGGCGGGCGTGCGAACCGATCCGGCTTGGGCTTCCATCGCGGCAGTCAAGAACGGCCGGGTCTATCTGCCGCCGAAGCTGCCGTTCGGCTGGATCGACTATCCGCCGACTGTCAACCGGCTGATCGGGCTGTGGTGGCTCGGCAAGATCCTATATCCCGACCGCTTCCCTGAAGATATCAAGACGCTGGCGCGGCTCTTTTACACGATGTTTTATCACGTGACGCCGACAGCGGCGCAGATCGACCGCGTGCTCGGCAGCGGCGTTTAAGTTTAAGTCAGCCGGCGAACGGCGCGTGGCCTTTCCCCAAACGCTTGGCCTCGTGCTCGCCGGCGGGCTTGCCCGCCGCATGGGCGGCGCCGATAAGACGCGTATTCGCGTTGGCGGCCGCCCCATTCTCGAACGCGTGGTGGAGCGACTGCGACCGCAATGTGCCGGCCTCGTCTTCAATGCCAATGACGCGCCGGAACGCTTTGCCGACATTGGCTTGCCGGTGGTCTCTGACAGCGTGCCGGACTATCCAGGCCCGCTCGCCGGCATCTTGGCCGGCCTCGATTGGACAGCCAAACAGACGCCGGCGATCGAATGGGTCGTGAGCGTGCCGAGCGATTGTCCGTTTTTGCCGCGCGATCTGGTCGCCCATCTGCATGATGCCCGCGTCGCGGGCGGCGCCCAGCTCGCGTGCGCGCGCTCGGGGGAACGGCGACATCCGGTCGTTGCGCTGTGGCCGATTTCGTTGCGCGAGGACTTGCGGCGCGCCGTCACGGGTGAAGGTGCGCGCAAGGTCGGCAACTGGATTGCCCGCTTTACGATCGGCTTCGCGGATTGGCCCGCCACGCCGGTCGATCCGTTCTTCAACATCAACACGCCCGACGACCTCGCCGAAGCCGAGCGGCTCGCCGCGCTTTATCCGGACGCCTGAGCTTTTGACGCTCGTCATCCCTCGCCTATTGCCGCTCCGATCTGATCGCGCGGCACCGCCTCGGCCTGCAGCATGTTGGCGATGCCCTCGATGTCGTCGAGCATCAGCACCGGCAGCTGCGCGTGCGGCAATGACGCGTCGCTGGCGATGGCGACAACGCAATCGTCCTGCGGATAGATCAGCGGCTTGCCTACTGAGGCGCGATAGATTTCGAGCTTCGGATGAGCGTGGTGTTTGAAGCCTTCGATGACCACCAGATCGGCCGGGCTCAGCTTCGCCAAAAGCGCCTCGAGCGGCGGCTCCGGCTGATCGCGCAGCTCATGCACGATGGCCCAGCGCCGGCTCGAAGCCACCACGACTTCGGAGGCGCCGGCTTCGCGATGCTGCCAGGAGTCCTTGCCGGGCCGGTCGATATCGAACGCGTGGTGTGCGTGCTTGATGGTTGAAACCTTCAAGCCACGCCCGACCAGCACCGGGATCACCTTGGTGATCAGCGTCGTCTTGCCGGAGCCGCTCCAGCCGGCAAGGCCAATGACACGCATCGACATCGTTTAGACGAGAGTCCCGAGCTCAAGTTTTGGCTTAAATGTAGCCGTTGCCGCTATGATAAGGACCAGCCTTGATTTTTGCGACCCTCATTGATGGCGGAAAAGACCTTCGATCTGCGCGGCCTCAAATGCCCGCTGCCGGTGCTGCGCACCCGTAAGGCGCTGGCCGGCATGGCGCCCGGCGACATTTTGGTGGTCAGCTGCACCGATCCGCTGGCCGGCATCGATATCCCGGCGCTGCTGCGCGAGACCGGCGATGCGCTCGAAGAGATCCGCAACGAGGCGCCGGTGCTCACCTTTCGAATCAAGAAACGATAAGTCATGGCCGGACTTGTTCCGGCCATCTCGATCTCCATGCTCCGTGCCCACCTTCGCGGGATGCCCGGCCCGAAGCCGGGCATGACACCGTGGCTTACTCCGCCGCGACCTGATGCGCGGCAACACCTTTGGCCTTCACCACCACCTTGATGGCGTCGTCGATGCGCTCCTTGGCGTAGCGGATTGCGGTCGGCAGGTCGTCGAGCGCGAAGGTGTGGGTATGAATCTTTCTGGCGTCGAAGCGCTTTTGCGACATCAAGGCCTCGGCGCGATGGGTCGCGCTCCGCCCTTCGCCGCGAATGCCGTAGAGATAGATGTTGTTGCGCACGATGTGGGCGACGTCGACCGGCGTCTCCTGATGCGGGAACGCGGCGAGGCAGACTTTGCCGCCGCGGCCGACCATGTGGATGGCATCGTTCACCGCGTTCGGCGCGCCCGAGCATTCGAGCACATAGTCGACACCCTTGCCGCCATTGAGCCGCCGCACCGCCTCGACCGCATTGTCGTTGCGGACATTGACGACATGATCGGCGCCGAGCTCGCGCCCGATCCTGAGCCGGTTGTCGCGGGTGCCGGTAAGGATCACGGGCGAGGCGCCAAGCGCCTTCGCCACGGCGACGCCGAGAAGCCCGATCGGTCCCGGTCCGGTGACGACGACGCTCTCGCCGGCGACCAGCCCGCCGAGCTCGGTCAGTCCGTACATCGCCGTGCCCGCGGTCACGACCAGCGTCGCTTCTTCATCCGACATCGAGTCAGGAATAGCGACCAGCGTATTGATGTTGTTGACCTGGTATTCGCCGAAGCCGCCGTCGGTGGTGAAGCCGTTGGCGCGATGGCCTTTGTCGACGTCGCCGTAATTGAGGCCGTAGTTCAGGCACGCCGTGTACATGCCTTGGCGGCAACGCTTGCACTGGCCGCAGCCGGCATGGATTTCGACCGTGACGCGCTGACCGATCCGATATTCGTCGACGCCGGGACCGAGCGCGACCACCGTTCCCATATATTCGTGGCCGGGCGAGAAATTCTTGTTGAACGGCATGCCGCCCTGAACCAAAGCCGGCGAGCCATGGTCGATGATCTCCAGATCGGTGGCGCAGATCGCGACCGCGTCGATCCGCACCAGCACTTCGGCGCGCTTGGGTGCGGGCACCGGCTTTTCTGAAAGCTTGAGCACACCCGGATCGCCCAGCACCCAGGCTTTCATCGATTGTGGAATCGGGAACTTCGGATCGGTTTTCACGCCTGTTCCGGTATCCATTGCGAAAGTCCTTCTTAGTCCTTCAACAGCGTGTAGTTTTACACCGGCACGCTGATCGCGTCATAGGTGAACAGCCAATCGTAGCGCTCCCGCACGCGGTCGTCGCGAAATTCCCGGGCGACATGAGCCTGCGCTTCTTTGGGGTCGGCCATCGCTGAATTATGAAAACGCGCAATCATTTCAGCCGAGCCGGTCACTGCCTTGTTGGCGCGGTCGCGGCGCACCGCCTCATAGCTCGCAAAGGCCGCCGTGTAATCGTTGCCGTATTTTTCGATGCAGCGCGCCAGCACAAAGCCGTCCTCGATCGCCATCACCGCGCCCTGGGCGAGGAACGGCACCATCGGATGGCAGGCGTCGCCGAGGAGCGTGCAGCGCCCCTTGCTCCATTGCTGCATGGTCGGGCGCAGCGCCAGCGCCCATTTATAGGGCTCCTCGATACTGCGGAACAGCGCCAAGAGATCGGGATGCCAGCCGCGGAAATCGTCGAGCATCTCTTCCGTCGTGCCGCGCACGTTCCAACCCTCGACGGTCCAGCCGGCGCGTTCGCGCAGGCCAACCACATTGAGCAGCGTGCCGGCGCGCAGCGGATAATGCACCGCATGGCCGCCAGGCCCGATCCAGTTGGTGCCGATATTCCAGGCGATCGCCGGCGGCACGCGCTCGATCGGCACGACGCCGCGCCAGGCGATGATGCCGCAGAATTGCGGCTTCGCCGCGCCGAACAGATTCTCGCGGATCACCGAATGCAGGCCGTCGGCGCCGATCACGAGCCGCGCCGCGGCCGAGCCGCCGCTCTCGAAATGCGCTTCGACATACTCGGCGGTTTGGGTGAGCCCGACGCATTTGCGGTTCAGATGAATCGCATCGGGCTTGGCTTTCAGGAGCGCTTGCGCCAGCACATCGTGCAGATCGCCGCGGTGAATGGTGATGTAGGGAAAGCCGTAGCGCTCGACCAATTCAAGGCCGAGCTCGAATACCGGAAAGGTCTGCCCGGTATTCCACAGCCGGATCGCTTTGCCGGAAGGCAGCACTTGCACCTGCTCCAGCGCCGCCTTGAGCCCGAGTGCGTGGAGCACGCGGGTGCCGTTGGCGCTGATCTGCACGCCGGCGCCGAGCTCGCGTAGTTCCGGCGCCTGCTCGTAGACCTCGACGGCGATCCCGCGCCGCGCCAGCGCCAACGCCGCCGCAAGCCCGCCAATGCCGCCGCCGACGATAACGACTTTGTCCTGCATTTGCGGACGCTACCGCCTCATTGCGGCTCGCCGGCGGCATTGCTGCCAAGATCGGCTAAGATATCGTCACCCCTGAGCACGACCTGATAGGTGCGCAGCGGCACTTCGCAGGGCGGCGCGACCACGTTGCCGGTGGGCACGTGGAACGACCCCATGTGCATGCAGCACTCGATCACGTCGCCCTCCAGCAAGCCATCGGCGAGGCTTGCCGCCGCATGGGTGCATTCGTCGTCGGTGACATAAAAATTGCCGTCAATGTTATAAACCGCCAACATGTTGGCCCCGACCGCAAAGGCTTTCACCGAGCCCGGCGCCACGTCGGATTTTGAGCATACGCGCACCACATTCGGCCCATTGTCGGCCATCAAGAATTCCTCCATCAGGTTCCACGCATAGAATAAACGCAACAGGCTGAAAGCATGCAAGTACTCGTCGTCGGCGCGGGCGTCATCGGGCTTGCCATAGCCCGCGCCGCCGCTTGCCGCGGCCACGAGGTGATCGTCGCCGAAACCACTGGCGGCATCGGCAATGGCGTGTCCTCGCGCAACAGCGAGGTCGTCCATGCCGGCATCTATTATCCGACCGGCTCGCTGCGCGCCCGGCACTGCACGAGCGGCCGGCGCCTGCTCTACGATTTCTGCGCCTCGCACGGCGTCGCCCACAACAAATGCGGCAAGCTGATCGTCGCCACCAGCGACGCCGAACTTGCCAAGGTGCAGACGCTGCTGGCGCAAGGCCAGGAGAACGGCGTCGAAGGCCTGGAGATCGTCGGCGGCAATGCCGCCCGCGCGCTCGAACCGGAGCTCGCCTGCATCGGCGCATTGTCGTCGCCGGAATCCGGCATCGTCGGCAGCCACGCTTATATGCTGGCGCTGTGGGGCGAATTGGAGGATCACGGCGGCAGCATCGCCTTCGAAACCCGCGTCGAGCGCATGTGGTATGTGGCGCCGCACTGGCTGGTGCAATTCGCCGGCCATGACGCCGACACGGTGAAGTTCGACGCGGTGGTGAATGCGGCCGGGCTCGGCGCGCAGCCGCTGGCGCGCCGCATCGACGGCTATCCGGCCGAGGCGGTGCCGCCGCTCGTCCTCGCCAAGGGCAATTATTTCGGCTTCGCCGGGCGGCCGGTGTTCTCGCAACTCATCTATCCGACGCCGGTCGACGGTGGACTTGGCGTGCATGTCACGCTCGATCTCGCCGGCCGCATGCGTTTCGGGCCTGACGTCGAATGGATCGATCACGAAAGCTACACCGTCGATCCGCGCCGCGCGGATTCGTTCTACCAGCGTGTTCGCGCTTACTGGCCGGGCCTGCCCGACGGCTCGCTGGTCCCGGACTATTGCGGCATCCGGCCGAAGCTGACCGGACCGGGCGAGCAGCCGGCCGATTTCATGATCGCGGCCGAGGCCGCGCACGGCCTGCCGCGGCTCGTCAATCTGTTCGGCATCGAATCGCCCGGACTGACATCGTCGTTGTCGCTGGCGGAGGAGGTCGTCGATGCGTTGGCGGCGTGACAGCCGCGCCGTCATTCGGGGGCGCGCCAAAGGCACGAGCCCGGAATCCATAACCACCGAATTTTCAGAACATACCCCGGAGCCAATTCTTAAAGACCTGTGGTTATGGATTCCGGGCTCCGCGCTTTGCGCGGCCCCGGAATGACGCGTTAAAAATACCGCAGCCACACGTAGAGCTGGCAGATGGCGATCGAAATAAAGGTCATCGGCACGCCGTAGCGCAGATATTGGACGAAGCTGAAACGGATGCCGTTGCGCTCGGCGATGCCGGCGACGGCGAGGTTCGCCGACGCGCCGGTCAGCGTGCCGTTGCCGCCGAGGCAGGCGCCGAGCGACAGGCACCACCACAGCGGCTCGATCGCGCTTTGCCCGCCGAAGGCCGGCGCCATGCCCTTGATCAGCGGGATCATGGTGGCGACGAATGGGATGTTGTCGAGGATCGCCGACAAGATCGCCGACGCCCACAGAATAAGCGCGCCGGCGGTCGCCAGATTGCCGCCGGTCAGCGTCACGAGCTTGCCGCCGACCAGCGCCAGAAGGCCGCTCGTTTCGACGGCGTGCACCACCACGAACAGCCCGATGAAAAAGAAAATCGTGGTCCATTCGATGTCGGCGAACGTGGTCTGCACATTGTCCGCCTGCTTGGGGCCGCGATGCTTGAGATTGTCGAGCAGCATCAGCGCCGCGGCGCCGGCGAGCGCGATGGTCGCCGGTTGCAGATGCAGCGGCCCGGCGAGGATGAACGCCGCCAGCACCGCGCCCATCACCACCGCCGAGCGGCGCAGCAGCACCCAGTCGGTCACCATGCCGGGCGCATTCATGCCCATGACCAGGACGCGGCTTTCGGGGCTGGCGCGCAGCGAACGGCCCCAGAGAAAATGAACGAGCACCACCTGCACTGCCATGATCACGACCGCGACCGGCGCGACATTGGCGAGAAAGGCGTTGAAGCCGAGACCGGCCTGCGAGCCGATCAGGATGTTGGGCGGATCGCCGATCAGCGTCGCGGTGCCGCCGACATTGGAGGCGAACACCTCGGCGAACAGGAACGGAAACGGCGGCAGCTCCAGCTCCTCGGCGATCACCAGCGTCACCGGCACCATCAACAGCACCGTCGAGACATTGTTGAGGACGGCGGACAGGATCGCAGTCGCAAGCTGCAGCGTCAGCAGGATGCCGGCCGGGTTGGCCTTGACCCGCTGCGCCGAGGCGATGGCCAGAAACTGAAACAGCCCGGACCGGCGCGAGATCGAGACCAGGATCATCATGCCGGTCAGAAGGCCGATGGTATTCCAGTCGATGCCCTTGATCGCCTCGTCCTGGTCGAGCGCGCCGATCAAGATCAGCACCGCGGCGCCGATCAGCGCCACCACGGCGTGGTTGAAGCGCCCGGTAATAATGAAGGCATAGGTCACCGCCAGCACTGCCAGCGATACCCACATCGGATTGAGGCCGAACAGAATGTGCGGCGCGAAGGCGGGACTCATGCGGCGCACTTTGCCACGAAGTTTTGCCGCTTGTATTGTGCGGCGAACCGATAATCGCCCGGCCGTACGCCGGGCTTGCAGGCAGGAGCCACGCGTGCCCGTTCATCGCCATCAAAATCCATCGACCATCCATGCGCCGCGCGGCTATACCCACGTGGTCGAAGCGACCGGCCCGGGCCGCACCGTCTATATCGCCGGCCAGGTGGGCATGGCGCCTGACGGAAAAATCGCGGGCGACTTTCGCGCCCAGGTGACGCAGTGCTTCGAGAATCTCAAGGCGGCTTTGGCTGCAGCCGGCGCCGGCTTCGAGCATGTGGTCAAGACCACCAATTACTTTATCGACATCGCCCAGATTCCCGTCTTCCGCGAAGTGCGCGACCGCTACATCGACACCAAAGCGCCGCCGGCCTCGACCGCCGTGCAAGTCGGCGAGCTTGCCGCGCCGGAATATCTGTTCGAGATCGAAGCCATCGCCGTCGTGCCGGAGAAATAATTTCATCCTGCCCCGCGAAGCGGGGAAGGCGGACCACCCTGCACAGCAGGGTGGTGGAAGGAGCGCAGCGCGGACGACTCGCCTTTCGCAAGACGGGGCCTCAGCATGCCCCCTCCACCACGCTTCGCGTGGTCCCCCTCCCCCGCTCCGTTTCACTTCGCGGGGGCGGATAATGTGACTGAGCAAACAAGGACGAGCGGAAATGCCCCGGCTGAAAGACAAAGTCGTGCTGGTGACCGGCGCCGCAGGCGCGATCGGCGGCGCGATTGCGGAAGCGGTCGCCGCCGAAGGCGGCGTTGCCATCACCACCGACCTGCCGGGCCGCGCCAAAGTCAGCCACGCGCTGGACGTCACTTCGGAAGACGACTGGACACTGGTGATCGCCGCCATCGAGCGGAATGACGGGCGGCTCGACGGCCTGGTCAATGCCGCCGGCATTGTCGCCATCGGCACCGTCGAGGACACCGACTTCGCCACCTGGCGCCGCGTCATGGCGATCAATCTCGACGGCACGTTCCTCGGCTGCAAGCACGGCATGCGGCTGTTGCGGCGCGGTGGCGGTTCGATCGTCAACATCTCGTCGGTCTCCGGCCTGGTCGGCGGGCACAATCTTGCGGCCTACAACGCCTCGAAGGGCGGCGTGCGGCTTCTCACCAAATCGGTCGCGCTCCATGGCGCGCGGCAGAAGCCGCCGGTGCGCTGCAATTCGGTGCATCCGGCCTTCATCGAAGGCCCGATGGCGGACGGCATGATCGCGCAATTCCGCGATCCCGCCCGCGCCCGCTACAAGCTCGCCGCGACCGTCCCGCTCGGCCGCTTCGGCACTCCGGTCGAAGTTGCCGAGCTTTGCGTCTATCTGCTCGCCGACGAATCAGCGTTCGTCACCGGCGCCGAGTTCGTGATCGACGGCGGCCTGACGGCGCAGTGACGCTTTATCCGCCCCCGCGAAGCGGGGGAGGCGGAGCGAAATCACGTCACGTTTCCCGGGCGCAGCGCAGCACGAAGTGATGCGCTGCAGACCCGGGATCGTTACGGATGCCGAGTTTGCGAAGGTCCCGGCTCTGCGGTGCACAGCTAACGCGCTGCACCGCGTCCGGGACACGGCGGCTTTCAATCACACAAACACATTTATTCTCGCGACGCGCTGTTGCGTCCGAGTTAGGCCCACCACCACGACGCAATTCCCAAAATAAATTCGCCCCCGGCAACAAAAGGGAGGCGAAGCGCCGAAAGGCGCATTGTCCTACCAATTGCCGCTTGCGCGGCTGCGCATCCTGATGAGATGCGCCCGCCTTCCGGCGCTTCACCGCGGCACTCGCCACCGGCTCTTACCCCGATGGCTCAGCCCTAGAACCGGGTTTCCCGACATCTCGAGCTCGCGGGTGTTTTGCCCGCTTACATCCTAGCGTCGGTTAAGCAGGCTCCCTGCAGACCGGTCCTTTTGCCGGTCGACCGGTGCCCCAGAGCCGCCCGAGTGCGGATTGGCAATTCCGCCCGCGGGGGACCGCCTCTCGCTCCGCCTCTACGGCATGCCGGCCGGACAGGTGCCCTTTGAGTGAGCGAGGTGATTGGGGAAGTAACTAGAGTGGGGACCAATGTCAAGGGTACGTCGCCGATAATAGGACGGGGTCTACGAGCCGTCGTTATCGATCGCCACCGCCGGCCAAACGCCGGGCGCGGTGGTGCCGCCCGAGCCGAGAGAGCGCTGCATCATGACCATGTCGGTCCATTGCCCGAACTTGTAGGCGACCGACGGCAGGTAGCCGACCTGGCGAAAGCCGCAACCCTCGTGCAGCCCGATCGACGCTTTATTGGCGGCGTCGATATAGCCGATCATCTGCCGGTAGCCGGCGGCCGCGCAGGCATCGATCAGAGCCGGCAGCAGCACGCGTCCGATGCCGGCATGCAAGTGGTCCGGGTGGACATAGATCGAGTGCTTGACGGTGAAGCGGTAGGCCGGCCGCTTGCGGAACAGCACCGCGTACGCATAGCCGACCACCGCGCCGGCGCGTTCGGCCACGAGATGCGGCAGCCGATGCTTGCGCATATTGCGCCGGCGGCGCTTGATGTCGTCGGGTTGCAGCGCTTCCGGGTCATGGGCGAAGGCAGGCTCGACGCCGCGGGCGATGTGCGCCCGATAGATGGCGAGCATGGCCTCGACATCGCCGTCGTGCGAGGCGCGAATTGCCAGCGGCGGATAGATGGTGGCGTCCAGACTCATGAAGGGTAGCGATTCTGCGCTTGATCAAACCCAATTATCCCACTTGTGGTCGATCCCTTCCTTTTCACAGAACTCGTTAAATTCATCGACCGCACGGGACCGACCGGCATATCGATCACGTAGGAGCGCGAACACGAGCTTACGAATCGCCGTGGCGGGGACATCGACCCAAAACTCATAGTCGTCGTCTCCCCATATTTCCTGGACGCGCTTGCCCATGTCTTGGGCGTCCACAAGTACCGAACCATCGGGTTTAACCGTCAGACGCACCGAGCGAAATTTGGCCCCCTCCTCCCGACAGAGTTCCACCGAATAGGTTTCGTTCATTGTTCATCTCTCAGGCGAGGCCAGTCGTCGCAGAGTACGTCAGACGGGCGTGCCAAATCATGATGGGGTGGACGCCCCCCGACGGCATCGATGTGCCAAAGTGGAGGTGTTGAGCACCACTTAAGGGAGGCGTCCGTGTCGGAAGTTATCATAATCGGTCTGGATATCGCCAAGCACGTTTTTCACGTTCACGGAGCGGATGAGCGGGGTCGAGCGATATTCAGCAAGCGGATCAGTCGAGGAAAGCTTCTGGATTTCTTCGCAGCCCATCCGAGTTGCAGGGTAGCGCTGGAGGCATGCGGTGGAGCGCATCACTGGGCCCGTCAGCTCACCCAGCTTGGCCATGAAGTTCGGCTAATCCCGCCCGCCTATGTAAAGCCGTTTGTGAAGCGGCAAAAGAACGATGCGATCGATGCCGAGGCGATCTGCGAAGCGGCGCAGCGCCCCAGCATGCGGTTCGTGGCGGTGAAGAGCGAACAGCAGCAGGCGGCAGGTTTGCTGTTTCGAACCCGTGATCTGTTAGTGCGGCAGCGAACCCAGCTCATCAACGCGATCCGGGGTCACCTCACTGAATATGGTTGGATCGCACCCAAGGGGCCGTCGCATGTGGCGATGCTTGCCGACCTGCTCGAGGAAGAAGAGATGGCCAGCTCGCTTCCCGAAGCGGCCCGCGCCATGTTCCGATTGATGTTAGACCTGCTCGCCGGTCTCGGCGGCAAGATCGCGGATCTCGACAAGGAGATCGCGCGGCGGGCTCGCGAGGACGAAGTATCGCGCCGGCTGATGACCGTTCCTGGCATCGGCCCGATCTCTGCCACCGCGATCGCCGCTCTAGCACCGCCGGCCGAGACCTTTGCCAAGGGCCGCGACTTCGCCGCTTGGCTCGGTCTCACGCCTCTTCAAAGATCGACAGGCGGCAAGCGGAAGCTTGGGGCGACATCCAAAATGGGCGAACGCACGCTCAGGCGCCTACTCATCATCGGCAGCAGCGCCGTCGTGCTTCAGGCGAGCAAACGCGGCGCCCCAAAGGGTTCGTGGCTCGAACAGATGCTGGCTCGCAAACCGCGCATGCTGGTGACCGTCGCGCTCGCCAACAAGACGGCGCGGATCATCTGGGCGCTACTTATAAAGCAGGAAAACTACAGAGCTCCGGTCGCAGCCAAGGCGTGAGCCTGGCGGACCTGAGGTCGTCGCAGGTGTAGTCGGTCGAAGGAGGGTATGGCGCAACAGTCGGCGAGACGGGGCCGGAAGAACCAGATGTACTCATCGTGCCTGGAGCACGCATTTATGATTTGGTTCCGGTCCGCGAACTCCCATACAGGCCCGCAGCTCCATCGCTGCATCAGAGGCCGGACAGATGGCAGCATCCGACTACGTGCCAATCTTCTTCAAGAAACCGCTTGCACTTGGAGGGGCGTCCACAGATGAGTACACACCCGTGCCGATGCGCCGATCGAGCGTGCGCCGTCACTCGCGCACCACGTAAGTGTAGAACCGGACCGTCCCGGACGCATCGGCTTCGCGATAGATGCCCTGGACCTCGGTGTCGAAGCCGGGGAACAGGTTGCTCGAGCGCTCGAACATCTTGAGATAGTCGATCATCGGGCGCGCGCGTTCGGAAAGCCGCTCGCCCGGCACGATGGTGGCGATGCCGGGCGGATAGACCACGAACAGCGTCGCGGCGACACGGCCCTCGACCTGGTCGATCGGCAGGTAGTCGACATTGTTGCGAGTCAGCTGCCGCGCCGCCTCGTGCGGCGTCATCGCCGGCTCCGGCAGATGATCGGACTGAAACTGCGCCTTCTGCAGCGCGCTGACATTGGCGGCGCGAAAGAAATCATGCATCTCCCGGCACAGATCGCGCAGCCGCAAGCCGCGATAGCGTTTCGGCTGGGCGGCGACAAACCGCGGGATGGCGGTTTCCAAAGGCGCGTTGTCGTCGTGCAGCCGCTTGAACGCGACCAGCGCGCTGACCAGCGTGCCGGCCTTGCTCGCCTCGACGCCGGGGGTGAGCAGAAACAACAGCGAGTTGAGATCGAATTTCTCCGGCACCACGCGGTTCTCGCGCAGGTACTGGGCGACGACCGGCGCCGGAATGCCGTACGCCTCGTATTCGCCGGTCGTGCGATCGAAGCCCGGCGTCAGAAGCGTCAATTTATTCGGGTCGGTGATGGCGTAGCCGGGCACGACGCTTTCAAAGCCGTGCCAGCGGGCGCCCGGCGAAAACTCCCAGAAATGGGCGTGGCTCGCCAGCGCGTCGGTGGCGATGCTTTCCCACGGCACTTCGTGAACACCGCGCTCATCGGCGGCATCCGGCAGCCGCGCCACATCCGGCACAAAGGGATCGAAGAACCAGCGCCGCGCCGGATCGGATTCGCGCCGCTCGAATTCCGCCCGGACCGCCCGCAGTTTCTTGCGCAGCTCGATGCCGAGCCGGATGGTGTCGTCCCACAACACTTCGCCGGAGCGGCCCTTCATCATCTGCGCGCCGACATCGAGTGAGGCGAACAGCGGATAGAACGGCGAGGTCGAGGCGTGCTGCAGGAAGCTTTCGTTGAAGCGGCGATGCTCGACCCGGCGCCGCTGGCCGCGGATGTGGCTGTCTTTGACGTGGATTTGCGAGGCTTGCGAAAAGCTCGCCAGCTGCTTGTGGGTCGATTGCGTGGCGATGATGCCCGGCGCGTTGGCGTCGAGATTGGGCAGCCCCATGGCAAACCGGCCGGCATAGATCGGATGAAACTTCATGAAGCCGGCCCAGGCTTCGTCGAACAGAATGTAATCGCAGAGCGGGCCGATCTTTTCGAGGATATGCTGGGCGCTGTAGATGGTGCCGTCGTAGGTGCATTGCTCGATGACGGCGGCGCGAAACGGCCGTTGGCGCTGCCAGGCGTCGTTGTCCGTGACCAGAGGATTGGTGCGGATCGCCTCGCGAATCGCGCTCTCGTCGAGCGATGCGGGTTTGATCGGGCCGATCAAGCCATAGGCGTTGCGATCGGTCGGCAAGTAGATCGGAATTCCGCCGGTCAGCAACAAGGCGCCATGGTGCGCGGCCTTGTGATTGTTGCGGTCGAACAGCACGAGATCGCCGTCGGCGATCAACGCCGACAACACGATCTTGTTGGAGGCCGAGGTGCCGCTGAGGACGAAATAGGTCTTTTCGGCGCCGAAGATCGCCGCCGCTTCCTTCTGCGCCAAAAGTGCCGGGCCTTCGTGGGTGAGAAGATCGCCGAGCTCGATGATCGAGTTGTCGAGATCGTCGCGGAAGATCGCCTCGCCCAGATGCTCCATGAAGATGCGGCCGATCGGACTGCGGCTGTAGAAAATGCCGCCGTTGTGTCCGGGACAGGTCCACAATTGATTGCCCTGCTCGGCATAGTCGACCAGCGCGCCGAAGAACGGCGTCTTTAGCGTCTCGGCATACTGCCTGAGCCGGCTGACCAGATTGCGGGCGATGAATTCCGGCGTCTCCTCGGCGAGGAAGACATAGCCGTCGATGAAATCGAGCACCTCGACCGGCACGTCCTCGAAGCGCTTCCTGCGCACCAGCAGCACGATCGGCATTTCCAGCCCGCGCCGGCGCATCAGGCTGATCAGCGAAGCGGCCTTGCCGTCGAGGCCCTTCTTGCCCCAGTCGACCACCAGGCAGCCGATGGCCGCATCGGTCTGCACCGCGATCTCGGCGTCTTCGATCCGCCGCGCCCGGATGACCTGAAAGCCCATCCGCTGGATCGCGGTGATGATCTCGGCGACGCGCAGGCCTTCGAGATCCTCGGCTTCGAAGGTCGGAGCCGAGAACAGAAAAGTAAAGCGTTGGACGAAGTTCATGGGCGAAGCGCCGGATAACAATCGGAGGAATCGAAACTTGTCGCTTTGGATGAAGCTGGTGTGACAATCGGGCTTGGTCGACCGATTTCGGCAGCGCCCGATCTGTAGGGTGGGCTAAGGCGCAAAGCGCCGTGCCCACGTGTCCGTAGAGCAGTCCAAAACCGCGTGGGCTTCGCTTCGCTCAGCCCAACCTACAAACTCAGCCCCCTAAAGACGACGCAGTTATGCGTCGAGCAAGAGCGGCAGCGCCCGCGGTCCGCGCACGGTGCCGACCGACCAGGTGACCTGCATCTGCGGGTCGAGGCGGAATTCCGGAAAGCGTTTGAGCCACTCGGTCAGCGCCACGCTGATTTCCATGCGGGCGAGGTTCGAGCCGATGCAGCGATGGATGCCGAGCCCGAACGCGGCGTGGCGATTGTGCGCGCGGTCGAGGATCACGCGGTCGGCGTCCGCAAACATTGCCGGATCGCGGTTGGCGGCCGGGAACGACAACAGGATCATCTGCCCGGGCTTGAAGGTGCAGCCGTTGAGCTGCGTCTCCTTGACGACTTCGCGCGCCATCGTCACCGGCGCATAGGCGCGCAGGAACTCCTCGACCGCCGCGCCCATCAGGCCGCCGTCGGCCGCGAGCCGCCGGCGGTCGTCGGCGTGCTGCGCCAGATGCCACAGGCAGGAGCCGATCGCGCTCCAGGTGGTGTCGATGCCGGCGATCATCAGAAGCCGCAGCATGCCGTTGATGTGCCTGTCGGTGAACGGACAGTCGTCGACGCGCACGTTGATGAGGTACCCGATCAGATCATCGCGCGGGCTTTGGCGTCGCGCGGCGATCTGGTCGTCGAAATACGCCACCATCTCGTTTTGCGCCCGCATCAGCACCTCGAGGTCGGTGACGCCGATTTCCAGGATTTCCTTGATCCATTTGCGGAACTGATCGGCGTCGTCTTGCGGCACGCCCAGCATGTGGGCGATGACGCGCACCGGGATTTCCTGGGCGTAGTCGACGGCGCCATCGCAACGGCTTTTGCCGGCGATGCGGCCGATCAGCTCGCGGCAGATGTCGCGGGTGCGCGGCTCGTGGCGGGCGACCATGTCCGGGGTGAACGCGGGCAGAAGAATCTGCTTGGCCGGCCGATGCTCCGGCGGATCGGAGGTGATCGGCGGCGCCGGCATCAGCGGCGGGCGGGATTCGCGCACCACCGGGCGGCGCGAGGAGAAGTGCTCGGTGTCGTAGGCGATGGCGCGGACGTCCTCGTAGCGGCTCGGGAAATAGGCGCCCATGAACCGCTCGGTATGGGCGATCGGGCATTTCTGCCGCAGCTCGTCCCAGATCGGATAGGGGTTTTCGCTCCAGCGCGGATCGAGATGGTCGAAGTCCGTTGCCCAATCGGTCGCCGGCGGCCGTTTGCTCATCGTCTCCTCCCGTCATTCCTCGATGACTTCGATAGCAAGCTCGGGGCAGTTGGCTTGGGCGAGCCGCGCCTTGGCTTCAAGCGATGGCGCCACTCGTCCGTCGCCGCGCTCGCGGCCGTTGCCGAGCGGGTCGAGCTCGAACAGTTCCGGCGCCAGCGCAAAGCAGCGCGCATGACCCTGGCAGCGCTCGCGGTCGACTTTGACTCTGAAGACCTTCGTTGCACTCATTCCCGGTGAGTTCCCCGAACGAAAGTTCCGTAACGCTTCGAGACGATAGCAAACGACGGCGCGGCCGAGAACCCACCGGCGGGCGGCGGCGGGAACGCCCGGCTAAATTTTGCGTTGGAGCATGATCTTTTCCGAAAACCGGTTTCCACTTTTCGGGATCATGCTCTAGCGCCGCGCGAAAATCAGAATGAGCAATCCAACGACCGCGATGCCGGCGCCGTAATAGATCCATCGGCTCTGGTTGATCATGTGACTTGAGGCCGGATAGGGGAAGTAACCCGAGCCCTGCCCCATGAACACCAGCCCGGCGATCAGAAGTATGATTCCAAGGACAGTCGCCAGCGTCTGCGTCGTCACGACCACAGCGCGTCGCTGAAGCGGGTGCCGCGCTCGCGCGGAAAGATCTCGGTCGTGAGCACCACCAGTGTCGCGCAATCCATCGGCATTTCGTTGTTGGAATAGACCATGCGGGTGTGGCGGCCGCGCGGCCCGAACACCTGGTTGACGACATGGGAAGCGCCGTCGAGCACCTTGGGCTGATCCTGAAAGCCCGGCGCGCAGCCCATGGTGCCTTCGAGGCGGATGATCTGCTTGACGCGGTCGAGGCTGCCGAGCGCTTTTTTCAGCTGCGCAACGGCATTGAGCGCGGACAGGCGAAACGCCTGATAGCCCTGCTCGATGTTCAATTCCGCACCCATCTTGCCCTTGAATTTCAGGTCGCCGGCGATCCACGGCACCTGCCCGGACATGAACAAGAGATTGCCGGTGATGATCGTCGGCAGGTAATCACCGACCGGCGGCGCCGCCGGCGGCAGCTCGATGCCGAGCGCCCGCAAGCGCTCCTCTGGCGTCTGGGTGTCGAGCAAATCCATCCGAACGGCGTGCTGGGATTGCATGGCTTCCTCCGATGGCGTTTTCGTTGTGATTTTCGACCGCCGCGCGCACGGCGGATTGCCGACAGCGTAGTCCACTGCTCGCCAACTGGCGAGAGGCGGCTTAGAATGAACGATCAGGTCGGCGAGTGCCGAGCTTCAGCTCGGATTGAGGGTCAAGATTTACACGTCATGACGCCGACGATCGTCCTCTCGACACTGATCGCGTTGGCGATCGGCGCGCTGTCCGACATTGTGGTGGTCGGGAACGGGCTCTCATCGCCGGGACCGACGCTGCTCGGCATCCATCCGCAGCTGTGGGCAGTTTGGCCGGCCGTCATCCTTTTCTTTTCGTTTGTCCTTGAATTTCGGCTGCGGATGACCCGCGATCTGGTTTGGCCCGGATACCTGCCGCGGCCGGCGCTGGCGATCTTACTCGGCGTTATCGCCACTCACATCGTGTTGCTGATCCGCGATCTCATCGCCGATCCGACGTCGCACAGTTTGTGGCCGTTCGAGTTGGTGCTGTGGGCCGTTATCGTCGGCGTGCCGGCCTTGCTCGGCGCCGTGTTGGCCAAGGTCGTCGCCAAAGCGCGCAGAGCCGCCGCACCTCAGTGATCGCGGATTCCTACAGCGAGCCGCTGCCGCCTAATTTGTGACGCGGTGATTATTGTCGCACGGCTCGGTCGGCAATTGGCACTGCTGCCGCCCGCCGCTCAAATGGTCATAGACCGAATAGGCCGAATAGGGATTCCAGCGCGAGTAATAGTAAGGCGCATACGGCGACGGCCGAACGTAAGGTACGACGACCACCGGCCTTTGTTTGTTTGTCTTGTTAGTTCGCGCCAAGGCATCTCCGGCGCTCGAAGCAAGCGCGAAAGGCAGGATTGTGACGCCGATGGCGACGACGAGACGCTTCATTCTGGATCGCTTGACCGGCTCCATTGTGCGCACCTTTCGCTGAAACCCTTCTGTTGCCAAGGCGGTAACCGTTGTCGATTGAATACAAGTCATGCCGGCTAATCGCTTTGCCGAACAAAGTTCCCGTTCTGCTTTCTTGAAGATAAGCCGGCTTTTGGCAAAAGGTGTGGCCGAAGCGATACAGCCAAGACTGGAGCCAGCGGCTAGCATTCGGCGTGGTCTGCCGCGGGGGGCGGGTGACTATGAGGAACGTATTCCTTGGTAGCGTTGCCGTTGTTGCGCTAGCCACATTGACTGCCGCCGGTGCGGACCGCGCGTCGGCTCAGTCCACGGGCGCCGGCACCTCGGATGCGCGCACCGTCGAAAATCTGGAAAAAGAAAATGCGGCGATGCGCGCACGCATCCGCCGCCTCGAACTGGAACGGGAAAACGCCAATTTGCACGCGCGGCTTAATCAGCTCGAGCCGCAGCGCCAGGGCACGCCGAGCCCGACCCCGGCCACCACGACGGCGATGGCCCGCGCTGAGCCCGTCACGCTGAGCCCTGGTTTGGTGGACTACGTCAACGAGATGGAGTTCAAAGCGCCGCCGCTCGTGCTTCCGCCGCTATATTCCTGGACGGGCTTCTATGCCGGCGTCAACGTCGGCTACAGCGTCGGCAACGATCGGGCGTCGTCGAATTTCAATCTCCCCGGCCCCCCATCCATCCTTAATGCATCGGGTGCGGACGCGGTGGTCGCGCCGATTGGCGTCATCGGCGGCGGGCAGATTGGCTACAACTGGCAGGGCGGGCCTCACTGGCTTTTCGGTTTCGAAACCGACTTCCAGGGCAGCCAGGAAAAGGGCACAAGTTGCGTTATTTCCTGCGACAACATTCCCGGCAACGGCACCAACGTCGGGAGCAGCTTGCTTACGCTGACAGCCCAGCATCAGATTGACTATTTCGGCACGGTCCGCGGGCGGCTGGGCTATGTGAGCAACAACACGCTGTTCTATGCAACCGGCGGCGGCGCCTATGGACGGGTCGAGCAAACTCTCGCCTCCACCGTGAACACCGGAGGCGCAGGCACATTTTCGAGCGCGACGACTGCCCAGAACAACTTCGGCTTTGTCGTTGGCGGCGGCATCGAAGCCGCGCTTGCCGGCAATTGGACCGGCAAGATCGAATATCTGTACATGAGCCTCGGCAGCATCAGCAGCACCCTGGCGGGAAGCATTTCGCCAGCTCCACCGTCTCCTTTCACCCTGTCGGCCACCAGCACGCTGCGCGACAACATTATCCGTGTCGGGCTGAACTATCGCGTCGGCGCCCAGCCAACGCCGGTGGCCATCTACAATGCCGATATGCCGGTTCCGGGGAACGGTCCCCTGGTCACGTATGGGTGGACAGGCGCCTATGCTGGCGCCAACGTTGGCTATAGCTTCGGCAACGATCCAGTATCCCAGTTTGAGCCCGTCACAGTCGCAGGCGGCGCACCCTTCACCGCTACTTCGACGGCAAATACCACCATCGCGCCAACCGGCCTCATCGGCGGCGTCCAGATTGGATACAATTGGCAGGGTGGCCCCCATTGGCTGGCCGGCTTCGAAGCCGATTTCCAGGGCTCAAGCCAAACCGATACCGCCTGCGGTCCGCTGGTTTGCTTCAATCAGACCACCGGCGGCGCCACCAGCACCAACTTCGTCACGGTCCAGCAGACGCTCGACTATTTCGGGACGCTGCGCGGACGCCTGGGCGCGGTCAACAACAACATCCTGTATTACGCCACCGGCGGCGCCGCCTACGGCCACGTGACGGAAAACGTCAACGTCAATTCATCACTGTCGACGCCGGCGATTTTTGCTTCGGGCAGCACGGCGGCTGACCTGATCGGCTTTGTTGTCGGTGGCGGCATCGAGGCGGCGTTGTGGGGCGGCTGGACCGGCAAGGTCGAATATCTCTACATGGATCTTGGCAGCATCGGCAGCAACACGGTCAATATCGGAACCGCGGCAACGCCGGCAAGTGTCGTGACCAACAGCTCGGTCCGCGATCACATCGTGCGGATCGGCGCAAACTATCACTTGTAAGCGCGACGCTCTTTGGCCAAATCGCATCGTCATTGCGAGGAGCGATAGCGACGAAGCAATCCAGTCCTTTGCGGAGGTTCTGGATTGCTTCGCTTCGCTTCGCTTCGCTTCGCTCGCAATGACGAGGCCGATGTAACCTCCGTCATCTTGCTTTGAAAGCAACTAGCCTTGATTGAGCGTTAGCGAAATCCGGCGCTCCTTCGCGCTGACCCCGGATGTCGCTTCGCTCCATCCGGGCTAAATTTTAGTGCGCCGCGTCCCAATTATCCGCGGCGTGCGCCTCGACTTGCAGCGGCACCGAGAGCGACACCGCCGGATGCGGGGCGTCTTCCATCACTTTCTTCACCACCGGCAGGGTCTTTTCCACCTCGGCGTCCGGCACCTCGAACACCAGTTCGTCGTGCACCTGCAGCAGCATCTGCGCGTTTAATTTTTTCTTCGCCAGCGCGGCATCCATGCGGACCATGGCGCGGCGGATGATGTCGGCGGCGGAGCCTTGCAGCCGCGCATTGATGGCGGCGCGCTCGTTGAACGAGCGAATCGAGGCGTTCGAGGCGCGGATTTCGGGATAGTGGCACTTGCGGCCAAACAGCGTGTACACAAAGCCGTGCTGCTTAGCATACGCCTTGGTGGTCTCGATATAGTCGCGGATGCCGGGGAAGCGCTCGAAATATTTCTTGATGTAGGCGCCGGCTTCTTCGCGGGCGATGCCGAGCTGGTTGGCTAGCCCGAACGCGGAGATGCCATAGACGATGCCGAAATTGATTGCCTTGGCGCGGCGGCGCACCTCTGGCGGCATGCCCTTGACCGGCACGCCGAACATTTCCGACGCGGTCATGGCGTGAATGTCGAGGCCTTCGCGGAAAGCCTTCTGCAGTGGCTCGATGCCGGCGATCTCGGCCAGAAGCCGCAGCTCGATCTGCGAATAATCGGCGGAGACGAGCTTGGTTCCCGGCGCGGCGACAAAGGCACGGCGGATTTTGCGGCCGTCCTCGGTGCGCACCGGGATGTTCTGCAAATTCGGATCGGACGACGACAGCCGTCCGGTCGTGGTCGACGCCAGCGCGTAGTTGGTGTGCACGCGATGCGTCGTCGCATTGACGAAGCCCGGCAGCGCGTCGGTGTAGGTCGATTTCAGCTTCGACACCTGCCGCCAGTCGAGGATCATCTGCGGCAATTTGTGGCCCTGCTCCGCCAGTTCTTCCAGCGCCCGCGCGCCGGTCGCCCATTGGCCGGTTTTTGTCTTGGTGCCGCCGGCAAGCCCAAGCTTGCCGAATAGAATGTCGCCGAGCTGCTTGGGGCTGCCGGGATTGACGGTCTCGCCGGCCTCGCGGTTGATCTCGTCTTCGAGGCCGGCGGCTTCCTGGGCGAATTCGCCGGACAGGCGCGAGAGCACATCGCGGTCGATCGAAATGCCGCGCCGCTCCATGCGCGCCAGCACCGACAGCAGCGGCCGCTCCAAAGTCTCATACACAGTGCGTACGCGCTCGGGGGCAAGCCGCGGCTTGAGCGCGAGCCACAGCCGCAGCACGATGTCGGCGCGCTCGGCGGCATATTCGGTGGCGCGGTCGATGCCAACGGCATCGAAGGTGATCTTGCTCTTGCCGGCCTTGATCAGCGCGTTGATGTCGGCGGCGGCGTGATTGAAGGTGTGCTCGGCGAGAGGGCCGAGCGCGTGGCTGTTGCGCCCGGCGTCGAGCGCGTACGACATCAGCATGACGTCGTCGTAAGCGGCGATCTCGATGCCGCGCAGCGCAAAAATCTGGAAGGCGAGTTTCAGATCGTGGCCGATCACCAGTACGCCGGGATCGGTGAGCAGAGCTTTGAGCGCATCGAGCGCGGCGCCTTCGGCAAGCTGGTCCGCGACGCGGTCGCCGCGAAACAGACCGCCGCCCTCGCTGTCGCCGCCTTGGCGGTGCGACAGCGGCACATAGCAGGCCTCGTTCGGCGCGACCGCGAGCGAAAAGCCGCACAGCTCCGCCTGCATCGGATCGGGGCTCGCGGTCGCGGCGTCGATGGCGATGAGGCCGGTTTCGCGCGCGCGTTCGATCCAGGTGTTGAGAGCATCAAGCGTGCGCACGCTCTGGTATTTGCTGCGCTCGAATTTGGCGTTGCGCGCGGCCTGCGTGCGCTCCGCCGCCAGCATTTGCGGCGTGCCGGTATAGTTGCCGCTGCGGTCGCCGCTCACCGGCGTGCGCGGCGTCATGCCGCCGCCGGTCAGCGGCAGGCGCATGTCCGGTCCGCCCGCGGGCGCGGCGCGTGGTGGGGAGGAAGCCAAGCTTTCCGCGGTCCCCTCACCCGGCACCGCCCTTCGGGCCGCGCCACCCTCTCCGGCAAAGGGAGAGGGTAGAACATCTGCGTTCGCTCCGGCGTGGCCGGTCAGCCGCGACTGCGCTTCGATGTCGGCAGGATCGATGCTGGAGAATTCAGCCACGCGCCGCATCAGCGCGTTGAATTCCATCGCCTTGAGGAAGGCGATCAGTCTCTTGTAGTCGGGCTCGTGCACGGCGAGATCGCCGATCGGCACGTCGAGTGCGACGTGACCATCGAGCGTGACGAGCTTCTTCGACAGCCGCGCCGCTTCGGCGTGTTCGATCAGCGATTGCCGGCGCTTCTCCTGCTTGATTTCCGGCGCGCGAAACAACAGTGTTTCCAGGTCGCCATATTCAACGATCAGCTGCGCCGCGGTCTTGACGCCGATGCCGGGCACGCCCGGGACGTTGTCGGTCGAGTCGCCGATCAGCGCCTGCACCTCGATGACCTTCTCGGGCGGCACGCCGAATTTCTCGATCACCTCGGCGCGGCCGATCCTCTTGTCCTTCATGGTGTCGAACATGATGACGTCGTCGGTGACGAGCTGCATCAGGTCCTTGTCCGACGAGACGATGGTCGCGGTGGCGCCGGCCTCGGTCGCCTCGCGCACATAAGTTGCGATCAGGTCATCGGCCTCGAAGCCGTCCTGCTCCAGGCACGGCAGGTCGAAGGCCGCCACCGCCTCGCGCACGAACTTGAATTGCGGCCGCAGATCGTCGGGCGGATCCGGCCGGTGTGCCTTGTAATCGGGATACATTTCGGTGCGGAAGGTCTTCTCCGACTTGTCGAAAATTACGGCGAGATGGGTCGGCTGCTCGTCGGGCTTCATATCGCGGAGCAGCTTCCACAGCATGTTGCAGAAGCCGAACACGGCGTTGAGCTGCAGCCCGTCGGATTTGCGGTTGATCGGCGGCAGCGCGTGATAGGCGCGGAAAATGTAGCCGGAACCGTCGACCAGAAAGACGTGATCGCCTTTCTTGAGCGGCGTTGCGGCTATTGGCGCCGTTTGGGCCGACACCTTCGGCGCCGGCTTTTGCGCCGATGACTTTTGGGCCGAAGTCTTGGCGGCCTGGGACTTCTGTGCGGCTGGCATGATGCACTTTAATATATGGGTTTGGCGTCATTGCGGAAGCCGCCGACGTCCGGGTTATCCCCCGTCATTGCGAGCGAAGCGAAGCAATCCAATCCGCCTTGCAGGCACTGGATTGCTTCGCCGCCATAGCCCCGTCGAAGACGGGCGTGAACGCCCTGACGCCTCGCAATGACGAGGGGGTTATAGATTGCGGGCTCGCGACTTCGTCGCGCCGCGGAATGACGGTAGAAAAGCCGATGAAATTCTCCTCTCCGCTGCCGATCGACGCGGCGCTGCCGGAACTCACCGCCGCGCTCCGCGCCCGCAATACGGCAGTGCTGGTGGCGCCGCCGGGCGCCGGCAAGACCACGCGGGTGCCGTTGGTGCTGGCGGAGGAGCCTTGGGCCCAAGAAGGCGATAAAGCGAGCGATAAAGCAGGCAATAAAGCGCGCCGCATCCTGGTGCTCGAACCGCGCCGGCTCGCCGCCCGTGCCGCTGCCGACCGTATGGCCAAGACGCTCGGCGAGCGGGTCGGTGACACGGTCGGTTTGCGGGTGCGGTTCGGCTCGAAAGTTTCGCGGCGGACCCACATCGAAGTCGTCACCGAGGGCATCTTCACCCGGCTCATTCTCGACGATCCGATGCTCGATGGTGTCGCCGCCGTCTTGTTCGACGAATTCCATGAGCGCTCGCTCGACGCCGATCTCGGACTGGCGCTTGCCCGCGACGCGCAGCTTGGCTTGCGCGAGGATTTGCGGCTGCTGGTCATGTCGGCGACGCTCGACGGCGCGCGCGTGGCGAGGCTCCTTGGCGACGCGCCGGTGATTGCTTCCGAAGGCCGCGCCTTTCCGGTCGACACGCGCTATCTCGGCCGGGACGCGCGGCCGATCGAGCCGCAAATCGCCGACGCAATTTTACGCGCGACGCGCGCCGACCCGGGCTCGGTGCTGGCGTTTCTGCCGGGCGCCGCAGAGATCCGCCGCACCGCCTCGCAGCTCGAAGGCCGACTCGATGCGGCGACCGACATCGTCGCGCTCTACGGCGCGCTCGCCGGCGACGAGCAGGACCGCGCCATCGCGCCTGCCCCGCCCGGGCGGCGCAAGATCGTGCTGGCGACGTCGATCGCCGAGACCTCGATCACCATCGAGGGCGTGCGCATCGTCGTCGATTCCGGACTCGCGCGGGTGCCGCGCTACGAGCCCGACGTCGGCGTGACACGGCTCGAAACGGTGCGGGTGTCGCGTGCCGCGGCCGACCAGCGGCGCGGCCGCGCCGGCCGTACCGAGCCCGGCATCTGCTACCGGCTCTGGGACGAGCCGCAGACGGCTTCGCTCGAAGCATTTTCGCGGCCGGAGATTCTGTCCGCCGATCTGTCGTCGTTCGCGCTCGATCTTGCGGCCTGGGGCAGCGCGCCCGAGCAACTCGCCTTCCTCGATCCGCCGCCGCGCCCGGCGCTTGCCGAGGCCAAAGCTTTGCTTGTCGAACTCGGCGCCATCGACGGCGACGGCCGCATCACCGAAGAGGGACAGAAGCTGCGCAGCCTGCCGCTGCCGCCGCGGCTCGCGCGCATGGTGGTGGATGCGGCGGCGGAAGACGCGGCGTTGCCGGCCGCCGAGATCGCCGTGCTGATCGGCGAGCGCGGCCTTGGCAGCGATGACGTCGACCTCACCCATCGGCTCGATGCGTTGCGCCGGGACCGCTCGCCCCGCGGGCGCGATGCGCGCGCGATGGCGGCAAGATGGGTGGAGGCCATAAAATCGGATTCTTCACGTGAAGCAAAACCAGCGCGATCGCCGGTAAATGGCTCTGATGGAATCAGTATCGGCGCGATCCTCGCCCTCGCTTACCCTGAGCGGATCGCAAAAAATCGCGGCGGCGCGGCGGGCGCGTTTCTGCTCGCCAATGGCCGTGGCGCGCAAGTCGACGCTGCCTCGCCGCTCGCGCGCGAGCCCTATCTCGCCGTCGCCGAACTGACCGGCAGCGCGGCGGCGGGTCGCATCCTGCTTGCGGCGCCGATCACGCTCGCCGACATCGAGGCGCGTTTCACCGACCGCATCGTCACAAGCGACGAGGTTTCGTTTGATCCGGCGAGCGGGAGCCTGCGCGCGCGCCGGCTGCGGCGGCTTTCCGCTCTCGCGCTTTCCGACCGGCCGATGCCGGTTGAGCCGAACGAAGCCACTGCGCGCATCTTGGCCGAGGGGATCGCGCGGCTCGGCGTCGATCGCTTGCCATGGACCAAGTCGCTGCAGCAATGGCGTGACCGCGTGATGTTTCTGCGCGCCGCCGAGGGCCAAGAAACTGAGCATGCCTGGCCTGATCTATCCGACGCGGCGCTCGCCGCGGACACCGATTGGCTGGCTTCGATCTTTTTCGGCAAGACGGCGCTCGCCGGGCTGTCGGCGGAAGATTTCGCCGCTGCGCTCAGCGCCCGCCTGCCCTACAAGCTGCAACGGCGGCTTGACGAAGAAGCGCCGACCCATTTCACGGCGCTGACCGGTACGCAGGTGCCGATCGATTATGAGGCGGAAGGCGGACCGAAAATTGCGATCCGTGTGCAGGAATTGTTCGGCCTCGACCGCCATCCGGCGATCGCCGGCGGCAAGGTCCCGCTCGTTGTCGAACTGCTGTCGCCGGCGCACCGGCCGGTACAGACGACACGCGATCTGCCGGGCTTCTGGCGCGGCAGCTACGCGGCAGTGCGCGCCGAGATGCGCGGCCGCTATCCTAAGCATCCCTGGCCGGACGATCCGCTGACCGCGCCGCCGACGCGGCGCGCCAAGCCGCGCGCGGGTTAGCGCGCAACCGGTCTGCGCAATTGGGGACGAGCAACAGCGCGAGCGTCGGAGCGGTGCGCCATTGCATTGATTTCCAGTTCCTTAGATCGTACGCTGCTGTTTGCGTAATTGTGTGAAGAAATTGCGAAAATCGGTTAGGTCAAAGGAGACACACTCATGAAAGCGAGCGTCATCCAGTCGCTGTCGGTACGCCGTGCGTTGTTGACAATTATCGGGATCGGTGCGGCTGGTGCGGTAGCAACGGGGCCGGGTCAAGCCTCGTCGGGCAACGTCTTTGCCTGCCAGTTCCTCGACAAGGCGGCGGCGATGGACATCCCCAACATGGTCTATGATCCAAATCTGCAAATGATGGTTGACCCCACGACGTTGCGGCCGATTTATCAGGACAACAAGCAAGTAAGAATGGCGAAGGTGACCGCCGGCTGCAGCAATTGTCCCAAATACGACGCCAACTGATCGTCGAACCAGCGCAATACCACATGCTGTTCGCCGCAAAATCGGCGAACTACGCGTTCGCTTAGGTTGCGGCGGCAGCGGCTGAAACGCGGTGCGCGGTGATGAAAACCGTCTTAATCATCACCGCGTCCTTTGACCCACAGGCAGATCTGGTTATCGCGGAGCTGCGCCGGCGGAGTGTTCCGTGCGTGCGCTGGAACACTTACGAATTTCCAATCTCTTCGCTCCTGACTTACCGGGCGTCGCATAGCGGCTTTGCCGCTGAGATCATTTCCGACGGGCGGACGATCGATCTCGCTTCAATCGGCAGCGTCTGGTGGCAGTGGGATCAGCCGGCCGGTTTCCCCGCCGAACTCAGTCCTGCGGAACGGCGCTTTGCCGAGCGCGAAGCCGAGCTCGCGGTGAACGCGCTGCCGACGATCGCCAAACTCGCCTGGATCAACCATCCGACGTGCGAACGGCTTGCCAACTCCAAAGCCGCTCAGTTGTTCGCGGCCCGCAGCGTCGGATTGGAGATTCCGCGAACTGTCATCACCAATAACCCGGATGAGGTTCGTGCCTTCATCGCCGCCGCGCCGGGGCAAGTCATCTACAAAGCGTCGTCGCCGCCGCGAAATTTCGCACCGGACAAGGCCCTGTTCACCGGCCTGATCACCGATGAAACGCTGGCAAAACTCGACCTCATCCGGATTACGCCCGGAATTTTTCAAGAGCGCATCGACAAGTCGTATGAATTGCGCATCACAGTGATCGGAGCGCGTATCTTTGCCGTTAAGATCGATTCCCAAGCGCTTGCCGAAACCCAACTCGATTGGCGCCATGCTCAACACGATGTCGCCTATGAAGCCGTCACCCTGCCGAGCGAAATCGCAACGAAGATCACCGCCTTCATGGAATCTCTCGGCCTCGTCTATGGCGCGTTTGATTTCATTGTAACGCCCGACGGCCGCTACGTATTCCTGGAGGTTAATCCAGGAGGGGCGTATATGTGGGTCGAGGCAGCGACGGGTCTGCCAATTACGTCGGCCATCACCGACGCGCTTGTCGAACCTTGCCGACCGTAGATGTCGCGCGTTGTCGTCAAAGGTTATTGCATTTCGGCCTGCTCGGGCGCGATCGGACCTGGAATGCACGTCGGGAGCTGTTCGAACTCGATCGTCGGCGCAAGGTCCCGCTCGTTGTTGAACTGCTCTCGCCGGCACACCGGCCGGTACAGACAACACGCGATTTGCCCGGCTTCTGGCGCGGCAGCTACGCGGCGGTGCGCGCCGAGATGCGCGGCCGCTATCCCAAGCATCCCTGGCCGGACGATCCGCTCACCGCGCCGCCGACGCGGCGCGCCAAGCCGCGGGCGGGTTAGCGCGGTATCGGGGTGTGCCGGCAACGCGTCATTCCAAGCGCAACGCCAATAAGGTGACAATTTTCCGGGGTAGCCGATATGATGGTCGCTCGCCGGGGGGGCGACATCGATACAAAAACGTATGACTGGACTGAAGCGATATATTCGCCCTGCACTCGCCGTTTCGATCATCGCCCATGTCGGGCTGCTGATCGTCGGCCCGCTATTGGCCGGCGTCAGCGTATTACAGCCGCCGCCCCCGCCGCCTGATGCGATGGTGGTCGAGATTGTGACGCAGGAGGACATGCCGCGATTCCAAGGAACCCCTTCGATGCGGCGGTCGTCGGGTTCGGAAACTTCCTCCCCGTCCAATGGCCCGAGCGCGGTCAGCCAAGCGCCGCCGCCCAGATCGCACCAACAGCCGGCGCAGCAAGCGCAGCAGCGTCCACCACCAGCGGACGCCGAGGCGTCTTCGGCACAGCGTCCCACGCCATCCGACACAGAGAGTCAATCATCCGAACCGCAGCCGGCGACTTCCCAGACGCAGCCGGATGAGACGCCGGATCAGCCGAAGATCGCCGAAGCGGTCGCCCAATACGCGCTGGCCGGCGGACCGCTCGGCGGCGGTTTTGCCGCGCCGCCGGTCGATACCAATCAAGCCGGCTACGACTTCACCGTCCCGTTCCGCGAACGCGTCAGTTTCTGTTCGAGCCTGCAGCGCGGGGTCACCTCCAACGATAAGGTCACGGTCAAGATCCGCGTTTCGTTCAACCGCGACGGCACCTTGGCGGGCGCGCCGCGCCTGGTTGGGCCACCGCCGTCATCGAAACAGCAGGCGCTGTTCGAAAGCGCCGTCACCGCTCTGGAAAAATGCCAGCCCTACAACATGCTGCCGCCGGAACGGTACAAACAGTGGAAGACGCTGGTCCTTGACATCTTCCCGCTGAATTTCTTCCGCTGACGGCCGAGTTCGCACGCGGCCGCGTCGTCCGCCCCTTCCCGTCATCGAACCGCTCTCGCAGCGCAGCATGGAACCGCGCCGGTTCAGGCCGCGTTGTTAGTAAGCTGAATGGCCATCATTGGCCGGTGGCGGGAGAACGCCATGCAAAAGCTTCTGCTCTGCCTGACCGCCATTGCTGCCCTCCTTCTGTTCGCGCCGCTCGCCGCGGTCGAAGCACAATCAGATACCGAGCCCGCGATTGCGACCGCACCTCGCACTGTTAATCTGACGGCCGAGCAGCGCTTCATCATCAAAGAGATCGTGTACAAGGACCTGAAAGTGCCAAGAGCACCAGCGGGAGCGCCGGAATCAATTGGCGATCCGGTGCCAGCCGATGTCGAGCTCCACGACATGACGGCGGAGCTCGGCAAAAAAGTCCCCGGCGCAAAGTCGCACAAATTCTATGTCACCGCTGACGCAATCGTGCTTGTCAGTCCCGCCGACCGCACCGTGGCCGACGTGATCAAGTAGCCGGTGCGACGTTCAGCGGACATTGCGGTTCGCGACAACGTTATGCGTTGGCGCTCTTCATCCGTCATTGCCGGGCTTGACCCGGCAATCCATGCAGAGCCGCCCTTCAGTATGGACCACCGGGTCGTAGGCGAGCGAAGCGACGCCGTTCTTCGAACGGCTATGCCCGGTGGTGACGAGGCAGAGCGAGCCTTCTCAGCAAAAATTACTGCGTCTCGACTTGCTCGGCGCGATCCGACTTGAAATAGACATCGACCTGCTCGCCGACCACCAGCGGTCCCGGGCTCGGCAGATCGACCAGGACATCGAGCACGTCGACGTCGCTGAATTTGCGCGGATCGCCGGAATTGATCCGGCTCGGACCGACGACACGGGCGACGGCAGACACCTTGCCCTCGAACTCGCGGCCGTGGAACGCGCCGGCGCGCACCAGCACACCCTGCCCGACCCGGATGCGTCCGAGATCCTGCTCGTTGACCTCGGCGCGCACCCGCAAGGCCGAAACATCGCCGATCACCACCATCGCCGGGCCGATCGACGGCATCGACAACTCGCCGGCCTTGGCGTCGACGCGGAGCACGACACCGTCCGCCGGCGCGCGGATTTGGGTCTTTTCCAGCGTCGCCTGCGCCACGCGCCACTCGGCCTGGGCGACGTTGAGCTCGCCTTCGAGGCGCGTCGGCAACGGCGTGTCAGCCGACGCCTTGAGCTTGGCAAGCGCGTCGCGTTTTTCGCGCAGCCGATCCTCGGCGCGCGACAACGCTGTGCGCGCGGCGTCGAGATCATTCTTGGGAGCGCTGCCGGCGCGCCAGTCGGTAGTGGTCTTGTCGAGCGCGGAGCGCGCGTCGGCGACGCTTCGCTCGGCATCGGCGGCGGCATCCTCGGCCTTGCGCCGATCCGCCGAAGCGGCCGGCGCCGACTGATCGTTGCGCGCGCGCTTGTGCAGCGCGACCTGCGCGTCGGCCTCGGCAACGCGGGCCAGGGCTTCCTCGTCATCGAGGCGAACCAGCAATTCGCCGGCGAACACTTCTTCGTTCGGCTTCACCAGCACGTCGGCGATACGGCCGCCCGGCAGCGGCGCCGTTATTCTGATTTCGCCCCTGCGCGGCTCGACACGGCCGAGCGTGACCGCTTCCCAGGAGCCTTGTGTCGCCGCGCCTTGTGTCGCCGCGCCCTGCCCGGCTGCGCCTTGCGACGCGGCGCCGGACAGCGGCGGATGCAACTCGTCGGCGCGGAATTCCGGCGCTGATTCCGGCGCGACCAAAGCGATGCCGGTCACCAGGATCGTCAGCAGCAATAAATTCTTGTTGCGGATCTGCATTTCTTCTCCGATCAGCTCGCGTATTTCAGGGCGTGGACGATGCGGACGTCGGCACCGCCGCGTTGGTCGCTGACGATCCGGCCGTCCTCGATGCGCAGGATGCGATCGGCGAACGGCATGATGCGCGGATCGTGGGTGACGATGAACGTCGCCCGCGCCGGATCCTTGGCGATCTCGGCCAAGACCGCCATCACCGCCTGGCCGTTTTCGCTGTCCAAAGCCGCCGTCGGCTCGTCGGCCAGGATCACCGAGGCATCGCCGACAATGGCGCGGGCGACCGCGACCCGTTGCTGCTCGCCGCCGCTCAGCGCGCGAGGGAATGCGTTCGCCTTGTGCGACAACCCGACCGTCGCCAGCGCCTGGTCGGCCTTGGCGCGCGCCGGTAGCGCGTGATCGCCGCGCACGTCGAGCGCCAAGCGGACATTCTCCGCCGCGGTCAGGGTCGGAAACAGATGATAGGACTGGAACACGAACCCGACATGCTCGCGGCGCACTTGCGCCAGCTGCTCGGCGCTGAGCCCGGAGGTCGAGCGGCCGCGAATGCGCACATTGCCGCTGCTCGGCGACAGCATGCAGCCGAGCACCGAGAGCAGCGTCGTCTTGCCGCTGCCCGAGGGACCCATCAGCAAAGTCAATTCGCCGCCGGCGAGCGACAGATTGATGCCCTTGAGCGCGTCGACCCGCGCCGGCCCCTCGCCGAGCGCCATGCCGATCTCGGTGGCTTCGATCATGGTTTCGGTCATTGGGCGAACACCAGCACCGGGTCGATGCGCGTCACCACGCGGATGGCCGCGACCGCGGCGATCGCGCACATCGCGATTGTCAGCACGAACAGGCCAATGCTCAGCTCCGGCGTCATGACAATGGGCAACGCGGCATCGCGGGTGATCTTCACCAGCGACAGGTCGATCGACACCGCGATCGAGAAGCCGACCACGGCGCTGATCAGCGCCTGCGCCAGAATGACCTTGAGGATGTAGTTGCGCGACGAGCCGATGGCGCGCAGCGTCGCAAATTCCTTGAGATGGTCTTTGGTGCTCGAATAGAGCGTCTGCGCGACAATGATGGTGCCGACAATGATGCCGAGGATGGCGCTGCCGAGCAGCGCCGCACCGGCGCCGGTGTCGAACAGCCAGAAGACGCGGGTGCGATGACGGAACTCGTCGGCGGTCAGCACTTCGGCGTCGGACAGGCTGTTGATCAGCCGGCTGCGCACCACCGCGGCGTTCGCGGTCGGCGCGATGCGCACGACATAATAATTGGCGCGGTTCGGCGGCACGCCGAGATAGGCCCGCGCACGCTCAAGCGAAGCGAACACATGCGGCGTCGTGGTGAAGGAGCGGATGCCGTTCGTGACCGCAACCACCCGCGCCTTTTGATTATTGATCTCGGCGCGCTCGCGGATGTCGGCGATGCCGAGCTGCTCGAAATACGAGCGGTCGATGGCGACGCCCTCGGGCGTCGACAGATCGTCGGCGGTGCCCTCGACCAGATTCCACGGCTGCAGGCCGGCCATGGTGGTCGGCGCGCCGACCACCAGCACCGGCGTCGCGGCGCCGCCATTCGGCTTGCGCCACGAGGCGTAGCCGACCACCACCGGCACCACCGCGGTGACGCCGTCGATCGATAGCGCCTGCAGGCGCTGGCGGCCGGACAGCAGCGAGGATTCCTCGAAGCTTCGCGTCTCGGCCGGCACGATCCAGAAATCGGCTTGCGCATGATCGATCATGGTCGTGACCATGCGCTCGAAGCTCAAGAACACGCCGAGCTGAACGGTGACCAGCACGATCGAGAACACGATGCCTACGACCGTCGCGATCAATCGCAGGCGGTCATGAAACAGATTGCGGGAGGCGAGCGTGAGCGTAAGGTTCATCGCGCCCGGCAGCAGGCAAGAGTGTGGGATTGGCGGAACGGCATTGCGTCGAAAAAGTCCTCTCCGTCGAAGCGGCCATGATCGCGGCTGGTGGCCGCCGATGATGACCCGATCAAATTGCGTGAAGTCGCGATCGGCCGGGGGTAGAAACCGCTACCCGTTAGCGCCCATTGCGGGTCGCGTCGCCCGCGCGGCTGCCGACAATCCTGGTCCGGACGGCATCGATTTTAATCTTCCTGGTAAGCGTCCGACCATGTGGAGCAATTGTCCCACCCGGCTTGCACCCGATGTGCCAGCATACAGAGCCGAATGTGGTAAACACGCCCCATCCAACGCATGCCGTTTGAGCAAACAATGCGGCGACAAAAGGGCAGCGGACCCCTCCCCCCTTTCCGATCCCGAAGCAAGCCGCTGATAGAGGAGTATTTTGCAATTGACCAGCTATTGAGGCGAACAATATTCAAGATGGTGAATTGCTTACGGGATGGATGCGAAGTCGCAAATGACAAGGGCGAAATGGCGAAATAGCGAGTAGCGAATTGTAAAAATCCGTTGGAACCGCCATTTCCTATTCGCTATTTGCCTGTTCGCCCCTATTCGTCATTCGCTATTTCGCCGTTCGCCGTCGTCACGAGACCCCGATGTTTCCCAAGCCCAAGCCGCAACTAAAGCCCAACACCTATGCTTACGAATCCGAGCCGATGGTGAAGCCCACCGGCTTTCGTGAGTACGACGCGCGCTGGCTGTTCGGCACCGAGATCAATTTGATGGGGGTCGAGGCGCTCGGGCTCGGGCTCGGCACGCTGATCCACGAATTGGGCGTGCGGCCGCATGTCGTCACCGGCCATGATTTCCGCTCCTATTCGGCGTCGATCAAGATGGCGCTGATCAACGGCCTGGTCGCTTCCGGCTGCCGGGTGCACGACATCGGGCTTGCGGTGACGCCGATGGCCTATTTCGCCCAGTTCGATCTCGACATGCCGTGCGTCGCCATGGTCACTGCCTCACATAACGACAATGGCTGGACCGGCGTGAAGATGGGCGCCAACCGCCCGCTGACCTTCGGCCCCGACGAGATGACGCGGCTCAAGGACATCGTACTCAACGGCCGCTATCAGACGCGCGACGGCGGCGTCTACGCCTTCGTCAACAATTTTCGGGCGCGCTACATCGCCGACCTGACCAACCGGCCGAAGCTCAAGCGCAGGCTCAAAGTGGTCTGCGCCTGCGGCAACGGCACTGCCGGCGCGTTCGCGCCGCAGGTGCTGCAGGCGGTCGGCTGCGAGGTGGTGCCGCTCGATTGCGAGCTCGACCACACCTTCCCGAACTACAATCCCAATACCGAAGACATGAAGATGCTGCACGCCATGCGCGACGCCGTCCTTGCCAACAAGGCCGACGTGGCGCTCGGCTTCGACGGCGACGGCGACCGCTGCGGCGTGGTCGACAACGAGGGCGAGGAGATTTTCGCCGACAAGGTCGGCGTCATGCTGGCGCGTGACATCTCCAGCCAGCATGAGAACGCGCTGTTCGTCGCCGACGTGAAGTCGACCGGCTTGTTTGCGACCGACCCGGTGCTGATCAAGAACGGGGCGCGGACCGATTACTGGAAGACCGGCCATTCCTACATGAAGCGCCGCGTCAACGAGATCGGCGCCATCGCCGGCTTCGAGAAATCCGGTCATTTCTTTTTCAACGAGCCGTTCGGCCGCGGCTATGACGACGGCCTGATCTTCGCGCTCGCGGTCTGCGACATGCTCGACCGCAATCCCGGAAAGAGCATGGCGGACCTGAAAAACGCGCTGCCGAAAACCTGGTCGTCGCCGACCATGTCGCCGCACTGCGCCGACGAGGAGAAATACGGCGTGGTCGAGCAGGTGGTGAAGCACTTCGAGGCGGAGCAGAGAAACGGCGGCAAGGTCGCCGGCCAGCCGATCCGCGACCTCGTCACCGTCAACGGCGTGCGCGTGACAGTCGAAGACGGCACCTGGGGCCTGGTACGCGCCTCCTCGAACAAGCCGGAGCTCGTGGTCGTGGTCGAAAGCCCGGTGTCGGAAGCGCGCATGCGCGAGATGTTCAAATCGATCGACGCGGTGCTGCGCACCCACAACGAAGTCGGCGCCTATAATCAGACGATTTAGGGCCGGACGCGTCGGGCTTGTCGGGCGCCGATGTCGGCTTCGCCACGCATTGCGGACCAGAACTCGGACATGGCTCTGACCGCGGCGGCTCGCTGGCGCCGAAACCGACTCTCAACTACCATTCGCCGCAGAGGTTCGCTCAAAGCCGCATGGCTGTAAGCAGCGAGGCGCTCATGCCCCGATTTTTGCTGTGACCAGGATCGCCACATCCGAACGTACCAGCGACGCGTCGCTGGAAGAATTGTTGACGTTCGAACGTCTGCTGTCCGATGTTTCCGTCCGTTTTGCCAATGTTGCCGCTGACAATATTGTCCCCGAGATTGAGAGCGCCTTAAAGCAGCTGCTGAAATTTCTCGGCTTTGATCGCAGCGCCTTTTGGGAATTCGTCGATAACGACAAGCCATACTTTCTATGTTCGGTGGCGGTCGAAGGCGTCGAGCCGCCGTTGCGCGGCCCGATACCACCCGAGTTGAGTTGGTTTGCCCAGGAGCTTGGCGCGGGACGAACCGTCGTCATTCGATCCGACCAAGACCTGCCGCCGGAAGCAGCCGCCGCCGCGGAGTTTAACCGTCGCGCCGGCATTCGCTCCGTGCTGGTCATTCCGCTGCCGGTCGGCGGCCGCGTCGCCGCGGCAATCGGTTTTGGCGCGTTGAGCACCACGCGGGAGTGGCCGGTCGAGTTCATCGCGCGGGTCACAGTCATCGGTGAAGTGATGGCCCAAGCGCTGGCCCGCACCCGTTCGGAAACCGCGCTTCGGCTGAGCGAAACGCGCTGGCGCTCGATATTCGAGACCTCGACCCTCGCTATCACCGTATTTGATCAAAACTTGCGCTACACGGCGACCAATCCGGCGTTTCAGGCCATGCTCGGCTACACCGACGAGGAGCTGCGGCAGCTCACGCCGCTCGACATCACCGCGGAGGAAGAGCGCGGCAACGCCGACTCCCGTCTAGCCGCGCTGCGCGAGGGCACGATCGATCATTACGTCGTCGAAAAGCAGTACCGCAGGAAAGATGGAACGGTGATTTGGGGCCAAGCTTCGGTGGCACGAGCTTCGCAGTCGGAACCCGAAATGTTCATCGGAACCATGATCGATATCACCGAGAGCAAGCGGGCGCAGGATAATTTATTTGCGACACAGTCGGAACTTACGCGGGTCGCACAACTAACCACCATCGGCCAGATGGCGGCTTCAATCGCCCACGAAATCAAACAACCCCTCACATCCATCATGATGGGCAGCAGCGCGGGCCAGCGCTGGCTCGCCAAGAAGCCGCCTAATCTCAAGGAAGTTCGAGCCTGCTTCGACCTGATTGCCGACAACGGCGATCGGGCCAATCAAGTGATCGACGGTATTCGCGCGATGTTCCAGAAGGGACGCCAAGAGAAGGAATTCGTGGATATCAATCAGCTGATTCGGGAAACTTTAGAACTGGTGCGCAGCAAGGCGCAGAAAACCCGGATCGTACTGCGCAGTGACTTGGCCGACGATTTGCCGCCGGTGTTTGGAAGGCGCATTCAGCTGCAGCAAGTCATGTTCAATCTGTTCATCAATGCCATTGAGGCGATGGATGACGCAGCGGATGATAACCGCTTGCTCGTCGTCAGCTCGGCGTTTCGCGCACCGCGCGATGTTTTGGTTGCCGTGACGGACTCCGGCCCCGGTTTGGCTGCGGAGAACCTCAACCGCATCTTCGACCCCTTCTTCACCACCAAATCCCAAGGCATGGGCATGGGCCTGTCGATTTGCCGGTCAATTGTCGAAGCTCACGACGGGCGTCTTGCAGCGCGTTCCGGCGCCGAACGCGGAGCAGTCTTTGAGATGACATTACCTGCCGCGGATATGAGCCAGTTATCGCCACCCGGTCGGGCCGCGACATAAAACTGCAAAGGCGTGGCGACGCATGGCCCGAGGGTCTTCAGGAGCCATCTACCCCGATCTCGAAGGAAAGTCGGTGCTCGTCACCGGCGGCGGATCGGGCATCGGCGCGGCAATCGTGCGCGCCTTTGTCCGCCAGCGGGCCAAAGTCGGCTTCATCGACATCGCCGAAGCACCGTCGCAGGCGCTGGTCGCAGAACTGGGTGGTGCCAAGCCGGGCGTTTGGTTTACCAAAGCGGACATTCGCGACATCGATGCTTTGCGGGCCGCGATTGCGACCTTGACCGATTCGCTCGGCCCTGCCGACGTGCTGATCAACAACGCCGCGCACGACGAGCGTCACGCCACGCCCGAGGTGACGCCGGCGATGTTCGACGAACGCATCGCCGTCAATTTGCGGCACGCATTCTTCGCCGCTCAAGCCGTATTGCCGGGAATGCAGGCCAAGGGCGGCGGCGTGATCGTCAATTTTTCGTCGATGTCATGGATGGCCGGCATGGGCGGCATGCCGATCTATACCGCCGCGAAATCGGCGGTGATCGGACTGACGCGGTCACTGGCGCGCGACTACGGACAATATAATGTCCGCGTCAATGCGATCGCGCCGGGCTGGGTCAGGACCGAACGGCAAGTGACCAAATGGCTGACGCCCGAGGGCGACCGGCAGCGTCTCGAGGCGCAGTGCCTCAAACGATGGGTCGAGCCGGAAGACATCGCCCGGTTTTGCGTGTTCCTGGCGTCCGACGACGCCTCGGCATGCACGGCGCAGCATTACGTCGTCGATGCCGGCTGGGTGTGATCTGCGCGGATCAAATAGAATAACGGCCCTGCAGTGCTCTGCCGCGGGCCGCCCCCGCTGCGCGGGGCGGAACTAAACCTCCTGATAAACGTCGACCTCGAGCCCGCCAGGCAGCATGGCGCGCCACATCTGCAGGTAGGCTTGAAACCGCAAGTCGCTCGCCAGCGATTGCCGGTTGAGCTCCAAGGCTTCCGGCGTTTCGTATTCGACCACCTGGATGAATTTGGTCGGGTCGTCGGCATTCTGCAGCAGGCGAAAATGAGCCTTGCCGAACATCTGAAAGAACGGCGCCGCGCTGCGCATCATCGACGACAGCTGCTCGGAATCCGCGCCCGGCAGCGTGAACTTCAAGTGCAACGTCCGCCGAACCTTTACTTCTTCATCACTCATCGCGCGCATCCTTGGTTGCAGCTGTGCGCCGTCGACGCCGCCGCCAAGCGTTACGGATTTCGCGTCGGAGCGATATGGCGAAAGCTCGCTCCCCACTTCGGAATCCGGCTTTGGCTATGAACCACGCCCAATGTGAATCATGCCCTACTGACTGCCTTACTTAAATGTCTCACGGAATCGATGTCCGGGATAGACGCCCAGGATTTTGAGCGACTTCGGCTGCGACACGAATTCCAGCTCTTCCAGCGCCAGTTCGAGCGCCCGGTCCTTCGGATGGCCCTGCACGTCGGCATAGAACTGGGTGGCGGCGAAATTGCCGTCGACCATGTAGCTTTCAAGCTTGGTCATGTTGATGCCGTTGGTGGCGAAGCCGCCGAGCGCCTTGTAGAGCGCGGCCGGAATGTTGCGCACCTGAAAGATGAAGGTGGTCATCACCCGGGGCTCCTTGCGGCTGGCCCATTTCGGGCTGCGCGCCAGCACCACGAAGCGGGTGGTGTTGTGCTTGTCGTCGGCGACGTCTTTCTTGAGGATTTTGAGGCGGTAGATTTTCGCCGCGAGCTTGGTTGCCAGCGCCGCCCGCGTGACGTCGCCTGATTCCGCCACCTCGCGCGCGGCGCCGGCGGTGTCGGCGGCGACGACCGCCTTGACGCGCAGCGCGCGGATGATGTTGCGGCACTGGCCGAGCGCGTGCACGTGGCTTTCGACCGTCTTGATCGTCTTGAGGCTTGCCCGCTTCGGCGCCATCAGCTGGTGCTGCACCGGCAGGAACCACTCGCCGATGATGTGCAGCCCGGACCTCGGCATCAAATGATGGATGTCGGCGACCCGGCCGGCGACCGAATTGTCGATCGGGATCATCGCCAATTCGGCCCGGCCGGTGCGCACCGCGGCAAAGGCGTCCTCGAAGGTCGGACACGGCAGCGGCTCGTAGCCGCGATAGGCCTGGTCGCAGGCGATGTGCGAATTGGCGCCGGCCTCGCCCTGGAAGGCAATTTTCTTGCGTCGTTTCATGACCGTCCCGATAGCATGGCGCGGGCTCGCGCCAAATCGTCCGCCGTGTCGACGCCAAGCGGCGCCGAGCCGACAATGGCAACGTCGATCCGCATGCCGGCTTCGAGCGCCCGCAATTGCTCGAGCTTCTCGCGCTGTTCCAGCGGCGAGGGCCCGAGCTTGACGAAGCGCTCGAGCGCCGCCCGTCGATAGGCGTAAAGCCCGATATGATGGTACAGCGGCCCGTCGCCGAAAGGCGCCGTGGCGCGGGTGAAATAGAGCGCGCGCAGCCGCGACGGCCCAACCGGCGTACCGACGACCTTGACGACGGCCGGATCGTCTCGCTCCTCGGCGCGGCTGATCGGCGCCGCCGGCGTGCCGATATCCACGGCCTGGTCGGCAAGGAGCGACAGCGGCGCGGTGATGTCGGTTTTCTGCAGCGTCGGCAGGTCGCCCTGCACATTGATGACGATCGCGGCGTCGCCGGTAGGATCGACCTTGCCGAGCGCCTCGAAAATGCGGTCCGAGCCGGAGGCATGGTCGGGGCGGGTCATGACCGCCTGCCCGCCGGCCTTGTGCACAGCCGCTTCGATCTCGGGCGAATCCGTCGCCACCACCACCGGGCCGACCGCGGCGGCCTCGGCTCTGCGCAGCACATGCACGATCATCGGCAATCCGGCGATATCCGCCAGTGGCTTCCCTGGCAGGCGGGTGGCCGCCATGCGGGCCGGAATAAGAATAACGACGTCAGCCATTGCCCAGTTTAAAGCCCCCGGGAGCCTGCTTATACGGGTTGCAAGGCGCGCGGCAAACCGGCTATCTCTGCGTCGCCCTCCCCTCTGCCTCCGCGGAGCCGTTGCCCAATGAATTCGTTCGAACTCAACAAGATTCTCGGCGCGTTGCTGGGGACCTGCTTGATTCTGCTCGCCGTTCATATCGCCTCAGGCGCGATTTTCTCGACGCCGGCGCCGGCCAAGCCCGGCTACGACATTGTCGTCAAGGAAGAAAAGCCCGGCCAGCAGGAAGTGGCCAAGCCTGCGGAAGTGCCGATCGAAAGCTTGCTGGCCAGCGCCTCGACCGAGCATGGCGTGCAGGTCGCCAAGCAGTGCGGCACCTGCCACAATTTCCAGGAGGGCCAAGGCCCCAAAGTCGGTCCCGATCTCTATGGCGTCGTTGGGCGCAAGATCGCTTCCGTTGCCGGCTTCAACTATTCGACCGCCCTGAAGGCGGTGAGCGGCACCTGGACGTTCGATGCATTGAACAAGTGGCTGACTGATCCGCGCGCGGACGTTCCCGGCACGGCGATGCTGTTCGCCGGCCTGGCGAACGAGAAGCAGCGGGCGGACGTGATCGCCTACCTCAATACGCTGTCGAAGAATCCGCTGCCGTTGCCGACGGCGCAAAAATAAAGCGCGCCGGCGAAACAACCGGCGCGGCGCGTTTGTACGTGCCCGCAACATGACAGCGCGTTAACCTTTGGCGCGCAAAACCTTGGGCGCGCGAGCACGCGGATGTGAAGTGCGTTTTGTCGCGGCGTGGGCGCCCTGCGCTGGCGCCGTTCGCAAAAAGTACATAATCACCGTCCTTGGATCGGCGCCATTGGATCACGCCATTGGTCGCTTCCAAGCTTGGGGCGGCGACATTTCTTGGAGCATTTGCGGTGGATCGCCGAACCTTCCTTACGTCCGCCCTGGTGGCGCTCGGCGCCGGGCGGCTTCCCCTCCCCGCCTGGATCGGACCCGCGCTGGCGGAAGACAAAATCTGGCGACATGGCGTGTCGCTGTTCGGCGACGTCAAATATCCCGCCGGCTTTGCGCATTTCGACTACGTCAATCCGGCCGCGCCGAAAGGCGGCGCCGTACGCGAAGCTGCGGTCGGCACGTTCGATAACTTCAACATGGTCGTGGCCGGCATCAAGGGAACGCTGGCGACCGGAATTACCCTGATTTACGACACGCTGCTGACGTCGGCGCAGGACGAGGTGTCGACCGAGTATGGTTTGCTCGCCGAGGCGGTCAGTTACCCGGGCGATTTTTCCTCCGCCACCTATCGGCTGCGCGCCGAAGCCAAATGGCACGACGGCAAACCGGTCACGCCGGAGGACGCGGTGTTTTCGTTCTACGCGTTCAAGAAACACAGTCCGCAATTCGCCGCCTACAACCGTCACGTCGTCAAGGTGGAAAAAACCGGCGACCGCGAGATCACATTCACATTCGATGCTCCCGGCAATCGCGAGCTGCCGCAAATCGTCGGTCAGCTTTTCGTCCTGCCGCAGCATTGGTGGGAAGGCACCGACAAGAACGGCAACAAGCGCGAGATCGGCAACACCACGCTCGAGCCGCCGCTCGGCTCCGGCGCCTACCGCGTCAAGGAGTTCTCGCCCGGCCGCGACGTCGTCTACGAACGTGTCAACGACTATTGGGGCAAAGCCCTCAACGTCAATGTCGGCCGCAACAATTTCGACGAGGTCGGTTTCGTCTATTTTCGCGACACACTGGTGGCGCTGGAAGCGTTTCGCGGCAACAAGATCGACTGGCGCGCCGAAAACAGCGCCAAGAACTGGGCCACCGCCTACGATTTTCCCGCAGTCAACGAAAAGCGCGTCATCAAGGAGGAATTCCCGATCAACAATCGTGGCGTGATGCAGGCGTTCGCCTTCAACATCCGCCGGCCGAAATTCCAGGATCCGCGCGTGCGCCTTGCCTTCAATTACGCTTTCGATTTCGAGGAGATGAACAAGCAGATTTTCTTCGGTCAATACAAACGCATTGCCAGCTATTTCGAGGGCACCGAACTGGCGTCAAGCGGCTTGCCGGCCGGGCGCGAGCTGGAAATCCTCGAAACCGTCCGCGACAAAGTCCCGCCCGAGGTTTTCACGACGCCCTACACGAACCCGGTCGGCGGCGATCCGCAGAAAGTGCGCATCAACCTGCGCGAGGCGCTGCGGCTGTTCAAGGAAGCCGGCTACGAAGTGCGCAACGAACGGATGGTCAACGCCAAGACCGGCGAGCAATTCGCGGTCGAATTTCTTGCCGACGACCCGACCTTCGAGCGCGTGTTTTTGTTTTATAAGCCGTCGCTCGACCGGCTCGGCATCACCGTGTCGGTCCGCACCGTCGACGATGCGCAATACCAAAACCGGCTGCGCAGCTGGGACTTCGACATCATCACCAACAGTTGGGGCGAATCACTGTCGCCGGGCAACGAGCAGCGCGGCTATTGGGGCTCGCAGGCCGCCGACCAGCCCGGCTCATACAACCTGATCGGCATCAAGAATCCGGCGGTCGATGCCATGATCGATCAGGTCATCTTCGCCAAAAGCCGCGACGACCTGGTCGCCGCGACGCGCGCGCTCGATCGCGTGCTGCTGTGGAACCATTACGTCGTGCCGCAATGGACCTATGGCAAGGATCGCACCGCGCGCTGGGACCGCTTCACCCACCCCGATATGCTGCCGAAATACGGCGCGTCGGACTTTCCCACCATCTGGTGGTGGGACGCGGACAAGGCGGCCAAGACCGGAAGCCGGCAGTGAGCGCCTTGGCGGTACTTATCGCAGCATGCCCGAGCTGACACGCCGACGCGTCTTCTCGCTCACCGCCGGTGTCGCGGCCGCGGCGTCTTGCTCGCCAGTGCGCCTCGCCGGCGCCGAGGACGAGATCGAATCGCACGGCATGTCGGCATTCGGCGACCTCGCCTATCCAGCCGATTTTCATCATTTCAGCTACGTCGATCCGAACGCGCCGAAGGGCGGCACGTTCTCGCAGATCGGGCCGTCGCGGCAATTCAACCAGAACTTTCTCACCTTCAATTCGCTCAACAGCTACATCCTCAAGGGCGACGCGGCGCAGGGCATGGAGCTGACCTTCGCCACGCTGATGGCGCGCTGCGGCGACGAGCCGGACGCCATGTATGGATTGGCGGCGTCAAAAGTGCGGCGCTCGGCCGACGGCCTGACCTACCGGTTCTTCATCCGACCGGAGGCGAAATTCCACGATGGCACGCCGCTGACGGCGCACGACGTCGCCTTCTCGCTCACGATCCTCAAGGCCAAGGGCCATCCGCTGATCACCCAATTGCTGCGCGACTTCACCGGCGCCAAGGCCGCCGATGATGGCAGCGTGGTCGCGACCTTCGCCGCGAACCGCGCCCGCGACGTGCCGCTATTCGTCGCCGGGCTGCCGATCTTCTCGCGCGCCTACTACGCGACCAAACCGTTCGAGGAATCGACGCTGGACATTCCGCTCGGCTCGGGCGCTTACAAGGTCGGCCGCTTCGAGCCCGGCCGCTTCATCGAATACCAGCGTGTCGCCGATTGGTGGGGCGCCGACCTGCCGGTGGCGCGCGGCCAGAATAATTTCGACATTGTCCGCTATGAGTTTTATCGCGACCGCGAGGTCGGGTTCGTCGGCTTCAGCGCCGGCAATTATCTGTTCCGCGAGGAATTCACCTCGCGCACCTGGGCGACGCGCTACGACTTTCCGGCGTTCAAGGACGGCCGGGTCAAGCGCAATATTCTGCCGGACAAGACGCCGTCTGGTGGGCAAGGCTGGTTCATCAACACGCGGCGGCCAAAGTTCGCCGATCCGCGGCTGCGCGAAGCTTTGGGCACCGCTTTCGATTTCGAGTGGACCAACAAGTCGTTGATGTGGGACTCCTACGATCGCACCGTCTCGGTGTTTCAGAACTCGCCGATGATGGCGCAGGGCAGGCCGGGCGCCGACGAGCTCGCTCTGCTCGAGCCGTTTCGCGGCCGCGTGCCGGACGAGGTGTTCGGCGAACCCTATGTGCCGCCCGTCTCCGACGGCTCCGGCCAGGACCGCGCGCTGCTGCGCAAGGCCTCGCAACTTCTCAAAGACGCCGGCTGCGTGATCAAGGACGGCAAGCGCGTCTTGCCGAACGGCGAGCCAATCACCATCGAGTTTCTGATCGACGAACCGACCTTCGAACCGCACCACTCGCTGTTCATCAAGAATCTTGGCCTGCTCGGCATCGACGCCTCGCTGCGCCTGGTCGATCCGGTGCAATACCGCGCCCGCCGCGACGGCTTCGATTTCGACATTACGGTCGACCGGCTCGGTTTCTCCGATACGCCGGGCGATTCGCTGCGCTCGTTTTTCTCCTCGCAGGCGGCGGCGCTGCAAGGCTCCAACAACCTCGCCGGCATGGCCGACCCGGCGATCGACGCGCTGATCGATGGCATCATCGCCGCGCCTTCGCGGCCCGAGCTGATTACCGCCTGCCGCGCGCTCGACCGCGTCATGCGCGCCGGCCGTTACTGGATTCCGCACTGGTACAAGCCCTCGCACTGGATCGCCTATTGGGACGTGTTCGGCCGGCCGCCGGCTCAGCCACGTTATTTCCGCGGCATTCCGGAAACTTGGTGGTATGACCGCGACAAGGCAGCGAAATCGCAGCGCGCGGGTTAACCTAGAGCGTCATGGCCGGACTTGTTCCGGCTATCCACGTCTTTATGTTGCCGCCGTAATAAGTCGTGGATGCCCGGCACACAGGCGAGCGAAGCGACGCCGTCCTTCGGACGTCTATGGCCGAGCATAACGGAACTGAACAGATGAGCGCCTACATCATCCGCCGCATCCTGTTCATGATCCCGACGATCTTCGGGATCATGCTGGTGTCGTTCGTGGTCGTACAGTTCGCCCCCGGCGGGCCGGTGGAACGCGTCATCGCGCAGCTCTCCGGCAACGACACCGGCGCCACCTCGCGCATCTCCGGCTCGGCTGGCGGCGATTTCGGCAACCGCGGCGCGTTGCAAAGCGGCGCGCAGATGGACGTCACCGCCAAGTACCGCGGCGCCCAGGGGCTCGATCCGGAATTCATCAAGAGCCTGGAGAAGCAGTTCGGCTTCGACAAGCCGGCCTATCAGCGCTTCTTCCTGATGCTGTGGAACTATGTGCGCTTCGATTTCGGCAAGAGCTACTTCCGTGATGTCAGCGTGCTGCAACTGATCAAGGAGAAATTGCCGGTCTCGATCTCGCTCGGCATCTGGATGACGCTGCTCAGCTACCTGATTTCGATTCCGCTCGGCATCCGCAAAGCGGTGCGCGACGGCTCGCCGTTCGATGTATGGACCTCGAGCGTCATCACCATCGGCTATTCGATCCCCGGATTCCTGTTCGCCATCCTGCTCATCATCCTGTTTGCCGGCGGCTCGTTCCTCGACATCTTTCCGCTGCGCGGGCTGACGTCCGACGGCTGGTCGCAATTCCCGTGGTGGCAGAAAATCCTCGATTACTTCTGGCATTTGACGCTGCCGATCATATCGATGTCGCTGGCCGCCTTCGCCACCTTGACGTTCTTGACCAAGAACTCGTTCCTCGAGGAATTGCGTAAGCAATATGTGCTGACCGCCCGCGCCAAGGGCTGTTCGGAGCGGCAGGTGCTGTATGGCCACATTTTCCGCAATGCCATGATGTTGGTGGTCGCCGGCTTTCCCGGCGCCTTCATCGGCGTCTTCTTCGCCGGCTCGCTCTTGATCGAGACCATCTTCTCGCTGGACGGCCTCGGGCTCCTGAGTTTCGAGAGCGTGCTCAACCGCGATTATCCGGTGGTGTTCGCCAATCTCTATATTTTGGCGCTCATCGGCTTGGTCGTGAATTTGATTTCCGACTTGACCTACACCTGGATCGATCCGCGCATCGATTTCGGAACGCGGGAGGTGTGAGGTGGCCGTCGACATCCGCCGCGACAAAGTCAGTGACGCCGACGCCGGGACGCTTGAGCCGAAGGGCGTCGAGCCGATCGGGTCGATTGGCGTCGCGGCGCTGCCCGAAGCGGCGTTGCTGGCGCCGCTCACCACCCGGCGGTTGATCAATTTCAAGGCCAACAGGCGGGGCTATTGGTCGTTGTGGATTTTCCTCGCGCTGTTCTTCATCACCTTGCCTGCCGAATTCGTCGCCAACGACAAGCCGCTCTACGTCAGCTACGATGGCAAGTCGTACTTTCCGGTGCTGTTCAACTACCCGGAAACCACGTTCGGCGGCGACTTCGAGACCGCCGCCGACTATCGCGACCCGTTTCTGCAAAAGCTCATCGCCGACAAAGGCGGCACCATGATCTGGCCGCCGATCCGATATTCCTATTCGACGCACAATCTCGATCTGCCGACGCCGGCGCCGTCGCCGCCGACCTGGATGCTGACCGAGGCGCAGTGCAAGGCCGTGGTCGAGCGTAAAGGCCTCAAGAGCTGCCGCGATCTCGAATACAACTGGTTCGGCACCGACGACCAGGGCCGCGATGTCCTGGCGCGGCTGATCTACGGCTTTCGCATCTCGGTGCTGTTCGGTCTGACGCTCACTGTCATTTCCTCCATCGTCGGCGTCGTCGCCGGCGCGGTGCAGGGCTATTTCGGCGGCTGGACCGACCTTCTGTTCCAGCGCTTCATCGAAATCTGGACGTCGGTGCCGGAGCTTTATCTGTTGCTGATCATCTCCGCCGTGCTGGTGCCGGGATTTTGGGTGCTGCTCGGGATTCTTTTGCTGTTCTCCTGGGTGCGGCTGGTCGGCCTGGTGCGCGCCGAATTCCTGCGCGGGCGCAATTTCGAATATATCCAGGCGGCGCGGGCGCTCGGCGTCTCCAATATCGTCATCATGTTCCGGCACCTGTTACCGAACGCCATGGTGGCGACGCTGACCTTCCTGCCGTTCATCATGTCGTCGTCGGTGATGACGCTGACGGCGCTGGACTTCCTCGGCTTCGGCCTGCCGCCGGGCTCGCCCTCGCTCGGCGAGCTGCTCGCGCAGGGCAAATCCAATGTGCAGGCGCCGTGGCTCGGACTGGCTGGCTTCTTTACCGTAGCGCTGATGCTGTCGCTCCTGATCTTCATCGGCGAAGCAGTGCGCGATGCCTTCGATCCGCGAAAGACGTTCCGATGAGCGAGCCGCTGCTCTCTGTCTGTGACCTTTCGGTCGCCTTCGGCTCCGGCGCACGGGCGACGCTTGCCGTTGATCGCGTGTCGTTCGACATCGGCAAGGGCGAAACCGTGACCTTGGTCGGCGAATCCGGCTCCGGCAAGTCGGTGACGGCGCTCTCGATCCTCAAGCTCCTGCCCTATCCGGCGGCGCATCATCCCTCGGGCACCATCACGTTCAAGGGCCGCGACCTGTTGCCGCTCGCCGAACGCGACATGCGGCGGGTGCGCGGCGACGACATCACCATCGTGTTCCAGGAACCGATGACCTCGCTCAATCCGCTGCACACGATCGAGAAGCAGATCGGCGAGATTTTGCTGCTGCATCGCGGCCTCACCGGCGCCGCGGCAACGGCACGGACCGTGGAAGTGCTGACGCAAGTCGGCATACCCGATCCGGTGTCGCGGCTCGCCAGCTATCCGCATCAGCTATCCGGCGGCCAGCGCCAGCGCGTCATGATCGCCATGGCGCTGGCCAACGAGCCCGATCTCCTGATCGCCGACGAGCCGACCACCGCGCTTGACGTCACCGTGCAGGCGCAGATCCTCAAGCTGCTAGCGGACATTCAGAAGCGGACCGGGATGTCGCTGCTCTTCATCACCCACGATCTCGGCATCGTGCGCAGGATCGCGCAGCGGGTCTGCGTGATGAAAGCCGGCAAGATCGTCGAACAGGGCGACGTAGCGCGCGTGTTCGCCGCGCCGCAGCATTCCTATACCCGCGACCTCCTTGCCGCCGAACCGAAGCCCGATCCGGCCCCGCCGCAGCCGAACGCGCCGGTGATGCTGCAGGCGACCGATCTCAAAGTCTGGTTTCCGATCAAGCGCGGCGTGATGCGCAAGGTCGTCGGCTACATCAAGGCAGTCGACGGCGTCAGCGTCGAGCTGCGCAAGGGCGAAACGCTCGGCGTCGTCGGCGAATCCGGCTCCGGCAAGACCTCCCTCGGGCTTGCCATTCTGCGGCTGATCTCCTCGGACGGCCCGATCCTCTTTATGGGGAATGAGCTGCAGGGCCTGCGCTTCAAGCAGATGCGGCCGTTCCGGCGCGACATGCAGATCGTGTTTCAGGACCCTTACGGTTCGCTGTCGCCGCGGCTGTCGGTCGGCGACATCATCAAAGAGGGCCTGTGGGTTCACTACCCCGACATGCCGGAAGCCGAGCGCGAGAAGCGCGTCATCCGCGCACTCGACGACGTCGGCCTCGATCCGGCGACGCGCTATCGCTTCCCGCATGAATTTTCCGGCGGTCAGCGTCAGCGTATCGCCGTGGCGCGCGCTCTGGTGCTGGAGCCGACCTTCATCGTGCTCGACGAGCCGACCAGCGCGCTCGACATGCTGATCCAATCGCAAATGGTCGATCTGCTGCGCGACCTGCAGAAACGACACGATCTGACTTATCTCTTCATCTCGCACGATCTGCGCGTGGTCGCGGCGCTGGCGAGCCGGCTCCTGGTCATGCGCGACGGCAAGGTGGTGGAGCAAGGCAACGCCGCCGCGCTCTTCAAGCACCCCAAGACCGATTACACGCGCGCGCTGTTCGCCGCCGCGTTCAATCTGGATACCGCGCCGGCCGGCGTGGTGGCGGAATAGCCGTCATTCCGCGGCCGAGCGAAGCGAGGAACCCGGAATCCATAACCCCGGCGCAGGGGATATGGATTTCGGACTCGCCGCTACGCGGCGATCCGGAATGACGCTCCGCGTCACTTCGGCGCCTCGGCCGCGGTGTGTCCGGGCGGCAGAATAGAGAAGGTGAAGATCGATACCTGCTCGCCCGGCTTGAACGGCCCCGGCACCTTGTTGTTGACCGGCGGGATGCTGCGCAGATAGGCGATCACCGCCGCCACATCCTCCTTCGTCAGGTGGACGAAAGCGGGGTAATTCATGATCGGAGCCAACTGGCGGCCATCGGGGCGTTTTCCGGTTGTGATCGCCGCTGCGATCTGCTCGTCGGTCCAGGCGCCGATGCCGGTTTCCTTGTCCGGCGTGATATTGCGGCCGTTGAATACGCCAAGACCGGGAATTTCGAAGCCGACATCCGATCCGGCAAGAAATTTGTCCTTGTCAGGCTTGCCGAAGAAGAAGCCGGGCGTATGGCAATCGTTGCAGCCGGCAACCACGACCAGATAGGCGCCACGCTCGACCGGTGTCTCGGCGTGCGCCTTCAGAGGCAAAGCAGCAGTCGCGGCCAAGGCGGCAGCGCCGGCAACGGCGACATAGTTGAAAATGCGCATGATGAACCTCCCCCTCGTGTGTTCTTATGATGGCGACACAAGCGACGCTAACATCGCGATGCGACGCCTTCGTGCAGGAACAGCGTATACGCGTGCCGCGCAATGGCAAGACGATCGCATAGTGGGCGCCGCCCACTTCACGAGCGGAACGACCTACCGCCTCGTCCCACTAGCAAGCTGCCGGACGTTGATGGGTGAGTTTGTACGTCAGGTCAGCCGGCGCGGGCATGGCGCTGACGCCAATGCCACCAAATGACCGCGACAATGCCGAGCAGCGCCCCGACGATCAGCACCGCCAGCAACGCCGAGTTTTCAATCCAGGCGATAGCCGGAATGCCCAACGCCATGATCACGCCGAGGAGACAGACCTGCCATGACATCACCTGCACGCCGGCGGTGAAGGTGCCGAGCGCCAGCAGCGTGAAGATCGCCAGCGCCGTGGCTTGCGCCGTGAAAATCCGCTGCACGCCGCTTAACAACAGCATGTTCATTACCAGCAGAAATGCGCCCCAGTGCAGGGCCTGCGTCACAACAAGACGCAAGCGGGCGTCTTTATCTCCGGCCTCGTGCCAACCGGCGCCGATACAGACCAGCGCGATGATCGGGGCGAGTATCTCCCAATAGGCCGCGATCGGCTGCTTGGAGAAGCTGGTATAGGCGACGCCGGCAATGGTGAGGATCAGGACGATGGTGAACGGCAGCTCCCTGATCCAAAAGCTCGCGTGCCTGGTCTTGGCGGGCGCCGCGTCTTGCGGCACGGCCTGCGGGGCGCTCGGTGAAGCGTGGTGTTGATCGGTCATCGCTTCTGCTCCGCGCCCTGCCGTAATCTCTGCGGCCAGCCGCAGCTGGCCCGGCGCTGCATATTGCCGGTTCGAAAGCCTAAAGGCCAGAACGACAAGACGCGCGCATTTGGGCGAGCCGGTTGTCGCCACTTGCGACGATCGGCTCGCGCTTGCTTTCGGCCTTAAACGGCTCGGTACTCAGCGCACCGACGACCGTCAGGACTGGCGCCCGGCGCTCAACTCTCGCGCATGCGCAGCGCCACCGCGATCCAGGTGCCGCCGTAGAGAATGAGGTCGATGCCGACAAACAGGCCGATGACCCAAAGCCCCGAGACCGGCCACTGCGCCAGCACCAACACGCCCAAAAGCGCGGTGATGATTCCGTCCACCACGTGCCAGCCCCAGCCCGCCGACATGACAGCTAGCGCAGCGATAAACTGAAACAATCCGCCGATCAGGAAGAACGTTGCAATGAAGACCGTCAACACTTCGGCGCTGATCACCGGCCTGGTGAGCAGGATGACGCCGACGACCCCGAACAGAATGGCGGCGACCAGGTGTTGAAAGAACCCGGCCCAGTGTCCGACCATCACGGCTTGCGCGATCTCAACGCCGGACGAAAACAGCAGCACCCAGCCGAAAAACAGCATCGAGATGACAGTGGCCGCAACCGAGCGCACGACGGCGGCGACGCCCAGCGCCAACAACAGGATTCCGAGTGCCAGAAACCAGCCCCAGTTTTGCGCCACCTCGTGGGAAATTTGGACGTCCAGACTCTGAATGTTGCCCATCAGCATGTCTCAACTCCCTGGTGTGATAAAATTCATAGTTCGACGATGTGCGCGTGATTTTGACTCCAACGGCAGGCCCATGGCTACCGGCATTCGCAAGACTAAGACGAAGACTTTCGCAAAATTCGATGGTGCACCGCCCGCCACGCGCGGTCTACGCGAGAGTGAACCGGCAACTACGTCACGCAACGCCACCGTCGGATTGAGTAACGATGCGCCGCACGCTCGTGATGTTACTTCCGGACTCGCGGATGCGCGCGATCGCGTCGGCGATCGGCTCGACCGTGACCGCCATATGGAAGGCATTGGCGTGAATAAGATTGGCGTGATCGTGCGCGATCGCGACATGGCCTTTCCAGAATATCAGGTCGCCGCGTTTTAGCTCGGCGACCCTCGCCCTTCCCTCCCCCGCATGCGGGGGAGAGGTTAGGGTGGGGTTGCTTCGTCGCTATCGCTGCTCCTCACAATGACGATGTGATTCGCCAGAATTCATCGTGCCTAAGGCCGCTTAGCTTCCTGCGCGGAGTGGCGACCGTCAATGGCGTCAAGCACAGCCAACCTTGCCTGTTCGATCGATGCGACGGCGTAGTCGATGGCAAAGCCTGCTTCCCATTCGAGTCGCTCGGCGCGGTTCTCGGCACGCTTGACATCGTGTTCATGTTTCGCCTCGGCCACGTCGGCCTTCAAGGCATTCATGTCGGCGGTGATTTTCGCCTTCACCGTACTCCAATCCTTGGCGGCAGAGTCGCCAACGGTCTTGATTTCCTGGTTTATTTTTTCAACCGCCGCTTTAGCAGCGGTACGTGCCTGTTCTTTGCGAGCCACGATCTTGTCGTGAGCTTCCTTCTCTGCTGCCATCGCCGCGTCTTCTGCATTCTTCACGCGAACTGACATGTCGGCGAGTTGTTCGGAGAGTCGCTTACCCATAGAATCCTCCATTGCACAGGGAAATAAGGATCAAAACTTGCAACTCTTACGTTGATTCATTCCGACCGGGCGTGGGTTGATCTGAATCAAATCCGTTTGATCGAATCGCGTATTTGGGCGCTGGTGCACTGCTTCAATTCGAGGTTTTGCTTTGTCGGCGGCCGGGGCCCGCGTGGGCGGGAAGCGCCATGCCCCTTACCAAGTCGCGCGCCGCACGCTGCTGATTTCGCTCCCGGCCGCACGGTTGCGGGCGACCACGTCCGCGATCGGCTCGATTGTGACCGCCATGTGAAATGCATTGGCATGAATGAGCGTGGCGTGGTCGCTCGCGATGGCGACGTGGCCCTTCCAGAAGATGAGATCGCCGCGCTGGAGCCGGGTGAGATTAGCGGCGGCGACCGGCGCGCCGAGCGCCCGCTCCTGCATGTCGCTGTCGCGCGGACAGGCGATGTCGCACGCCGTCAGCGCCACCTGCACCAGCCCGGAGCAATCGAGGCCGAGGACAGTCTTGCCGCCCCATAGATACGGCACGCCGACGAAGCGTTCGGCCACGGCGACGAAATCCGTCTCGTGGCTATCAAGCGGCGCCAGGTGCGCGTGCGGCACGTAGGCGCCGGAGCGCGTCACCGCCATGCGATCCTCGACGCGGACAATGTGCAGGCGCGCGCCGAGCGGCAGCGCTTCGATGGGCGGCAGCTTGATCGACGGACCGGGAAACGCCAGCGTCCGCAACGCCGCAACCTTGTGGGTCGGCGGCGGGCCGGCTGCGACCAGCGCGTTCGCCGGCAGCCAGCCGACATAGCCGTCGGCAGCGAGTTGGCCCCAGGCCCAGCCCTCGGCGTCGATATCGTAGATCGTGACCCGCTCGCCTTTAAGCGCCTCGGTCGAAAGCGGCGCGTCGGGCTTGGGCTCGGCGCGCAGCGCCGCCTGCGGCTCGATCACCTCGTAAGCGCGGCCGTCGACATAGCGCGGCGCTTTGACTTTTCCTTCGAGCGCCCTCGCGGCGAGGTCGGCGCGGGCCGGCGTCAGGCGAGGATCGAACGCGCCCATGGTCCTGCGGTCAGCCGTGGCGCTCGGCGAGCAACGCGTAGAGCGCGCGCGCGGTCTGGCACTCGCCGCCTTCCGGCCGGCCGGGCTTCGCCCGTGGCGTCCAGGCGAACAGGTCGAAATGCACCCACGATTTTGCCGCCACAAAACGGCGCATGAACAACGCCGCCGTGATGGCGCCGGCCTGGCCGGTCGAGCCGACATTGTTGATGTCGGCGACCTTGGACTCCAGCATCTCGTCATAGGGACGCCACAGCGGCAGGCGCCACAGCGGATCGGCCTCGGCAGCCGCGCATGCCACCAGTCTGTCGGCCAAGTCGTCGTCGTCGGTGAAGAAGGCGGGCACCTCAGGGCCGAGCGCGATGCGCGCGGCGCCGGTGAGGGTGGCGAAATCGGCAATCAACGCCGGCTTGTCCTCGTCGGCAAGCGTGAGCGCGTCGGCGAGGATGAGACGGCCTTCGGCGTCGGTGTTGCCGATCTCGACGGTGATGCCTTTGCGCGATTTGTAAATGTCGCGCGGACGAAAGGCGCCGCCGGAGATTGAATTCTCCACTGCCGGAATCAGGACCCGCAGCCGCAGCTTGAGCCGGCGCGACATGATCATGTGCGCCAGCGCCAAAGCGGTAGCCGCGCCGCCCATGTCCTTTTTCATATTCAGCATCGACGTCTCGGGCTTGATGTCGAGGCCGCCGGAATCGAAACAGAACTCCCTTTCCCACCAGCGTGACACGCGGATGATCAGCTTCCCCCCAACAGAGATCGATCAGCCGCGGCGGCCGCGCCGCGGCGCGGCCGACCGCGTGAATCAGCGGAAAATTCTCCTTCAACAGATCGTCGCCGACGATCGCGCGGATATCGGCGTTGTGCTGCGTGGCCACGGCGCGCGCGGCGTCCTCAAGCTCCGCGGGACCCATGTCGTTCGCCGGCGTGTTGATCAGGTCGCGCACCAGCGTGACCGCCTCGACCACGCGCTGCAGATCTTCACGATCGACGCTCTGTGGCGGATCGAGCTTGACGTCGCGGCCTTCCGACTTGTGGTAGCGCGTGAAGCGATAGCTGCCGAGCGCAAACGCCAAGGCGGCGAGCCGCGCGTCATGTGGATCGTTGGCGAAGCGGTAGGCTCCGCTCGGCAACAGCTGCGGCAGCTGTCCCGGCAAAAACAGGTCCTTGGCGTCGTCGGCGTTTTCGAGCCCGAACAGGATGCCGCTCAGGCCGCCTTCCCCAGGCAAGGCCAGATAGCGGCCGGGCTTGGGCTCGAAACCGGCGGCATCGGCGAAGGCGCGGGCGCCGGCGGGAAGCCGCTCGCGCACCTCGTTGTAATTCGCCGCCGTGACGAACCAGATCGGGATCGCGGCTGACCCACTGGTCGTGAAGATCGATGGCATGAAATTTCCTAGGCAGCGCTCCGCAACGCGCTGCGGCTATGCCTGGTGCCGTAGAATGCGTACAGCAAGAGCCCGATCAACAGCCACACGCCGAAGCGCAGCCAGGTGTCGAGCGGCAGTCCGAACATCAAAAACACCGCCGAGGCGACGCCGAGCGGCGCGACGGCAAAGACCGCCGGCGTGCGGAACGGCCGCACCAGTGCCGGCTCCTTGATGCGCAGCACCAGCACGCCGGCACAGACGATGGCGAAGGCGAACAACGTGCCGATGCTGACGAGTTCGCCGACCAGGCCGATCGGCAGCAAACCCGCCAGCACCATGACCACGGCCCCGGTCGTCAGTGTGGTGACATAAGGCGTGCGGAATCGGCTGTGCACCCTGCTGGCGCCGCGCGGCAACAGGCCGTCGCGGGCCATCGAATAGAACACCCGCGACTGGCCGAGCAGCATCACCAGAATGACCGAGGTCAGGCCGAGGATGATGCCGAATTTGAGAGCCGGTGAGAGCCATGAGAGGCCGACGGCATCGATGCCGACCGCGATCGGATCAGGCACGTTGAGCTTGTCGTAAGCCACGATGCCGGTGAGCACGAAACCCACCGCGACATAGAGAATGGTGCAGATGACAAGCGAGCCGAGGATGCCGATCGGCATGTCGCGCTTCGGGTTCTTCGCCTCCTGCGCCGCCGTCGACACCGCGTCGAAGCCGATATAGGCGAAGAACACCACAGCGGCGCCGCGCAGCACGCCGCTCAAGCCGAATTGCCCAGGCCCGGCATTGGGCGGAATGAGCGCGCCGTCCGGGTTGCCCGCGGTCACCCAGTGCGAAAGATTCACGAACGGCGCCGCCGCGGCGATGAACACCACGATGATCACGAGCTTGATAACGACCATGACGCCGTTGGCGCGGGCGGATTCACGAATGCCGACGATCAGCAGCGCCGAAATCGCGGCGATCACCACCATCGCCGGCAGGTTGATGATGGCGCCGGTCGTGTTCCACACCCGGTCGGCGGCGTCATAGGAAAACGGCGAGCCGGCAAAAGCCGCCGGCACCGCGATGCCGACATTCTTCAGGAAGCTGACGACATAGCCCGACCAGCCGATGGCGACGGTAACGGCGCCGAGCGCATATTCGAGGATCAGGTCCCAGCCGATGATCCAGGCGATGAGCTCACCCAACGTCGCATAGGCATAAGTGTAGGCGCTGCCGGCGATCGGCACGGTCGAGGCCATTTCGGCGTAGCACAAGCCGGCGAAGGCGCAGGCAAAGGCGCCGAGGATGAACGACAACGTGATCGCCGGTCCGGCATTGGCCGCGGCCGCGTGCCCGGTCAGGACGAAAATGCCGGCGCCGATGATGGCGCCGATGCCGAGCGCCACCAGGCTCGCCGCCGACAAGGTGCGTTTGAGCGGCACGCCAGTGTGCGTGGTCAGCGCCTGCACTTCGGGCTCTTCGGCTTCCGCTTCCAGCACCGCCAGCGATTTGCGCGCCCAGATGTTCGCCATGATGCCTATTCCCCCAACAGTCCCGCCGCCGCCAGCGCCTCCTGCTGCCGTTTGGCGACGCGGTCGAGCGAGAAATGCTCGATCGCTTCGTTGAACAGCCGGTAGAAATTGACCTCGGCGCGCAAATGCAGAAACACCGCGCCGAGCCCGATCGCGGCGCGGTCCATGAAAACGAATTCGCGCGGCACCGTCACCGGGCCTTTGCGCTTGAGCGCCTGATGCACGCGGAACGCTTCGCGCCGGCCGTATTCGCCGGGCGCCACGCCGTCGGCGATGGTGCGCACGCGATCGTCGAGGAGCGGCGCATAGATGAAGCGCGCCCAGATGTTAAGCGCATCGATCAGATCGCGCGACAGCCGGCGGAATCCCCAGGTCTCGTAAGCGCCGACGATGAGGTCATCGTTGCCGCGCAGGAGCCCGTGATAAAGGTCGACCACGCCCTGGACGAATGGCGGTGGGAAAATGCGGATGCAGCCATAGTCGAGCAGATTGATGCCGGCCGGCTCCGAGACATTCTTGCGCGGCCGGCCTTCCACTCTCGCGTCGAACACCGTGTAATTGCCGAGATGCGGGTCGCCGTGAATGACGCCGAACCGGCTGAACGGAAACCACCAGGCGGTGAACATCGCAGTGGCGAGCGCATTGCGCACGGCGAGCGGATCGTTCTTATGCGCCAGCATGCGCGTGCCATCGAGCCAGTCGAGCGTGAGCAGGCGCCCGGTCGACAATTCGGGCCAGGCGCGTGGCACGCGCACGATATCGACGCCGTCGAGCATGGCGCGATAGAGCGCGGCGTGCTTGGCCTCGCGCCGATAGTCGAGCTCCTCGCGCACCCGCGCGCCGATCTCCTTGCCGATTTCGCTGGTGTCGATCGCGGTGTCGAAGCGGCGGCGCAACGCCAACAGCCACTCCAGTTGCTGCAGATCGGCTTCGACCGCCGACTGCATGTCGGGATATTGCAGCTTGCAGGCCAGCTGCGCGCCGTCGAGCGAGCGGGCGCGGTGCACCTGGCCGAGCGAGGCGGCGGCGGCGGGACGATGCTCGAAGCTTTCGAATTTGCTCTGCCAGTCGGGCCCGAGCTCGGCATTCATCCGCCTTTTGACGAACGCCCAGCCCATCGGCGGCGCTTCGCTCTGCAGCTTTTGCAATTCGGTCGCGTATTCCGGCGGCAACAGATCGGGAATGGTCGCCATCAGCTGGGCGACCTTCATCAGCGGACCTTTGAGATTGCCGAGCGCGGAGGCGAGCGCCGACGCTTCGCCGGCGCGATTCGGCTCGCCGCCGAGAAGCCGCCGCCCTGCATAGCGCGCCGCCACGCCGCCGACATTGGCGCCGACCCGCGCGTAGCGCGCGGCGCGGGCGGAGAAGCGGTTCTTTTCACGATCGGGCATCAGTCAGCGATTCCATAGCGACAAGCGACACATTGGCAGGATGCCGCATGCAATGAAACAAGCAATTGTGGCCGGCGCTGGCCGCGCTTTTAGTCAAGCGAATGAGCATCGCCGTGCAGAGTACGGTGACTTATCTGGCTACTTGGCCAGCGTCTTGTAAGTGGCAGCATTCTTGCGAAAGGATCGCCGCGCGATAGCGATTGCCTCGTCGCGCTTCGCCTGCGGTTTGCGCCCGGCGCCGCGCGGCCCGTGCTCATAGTCGGTGAAATTCGGTTCGGGTCCTTTGCCGCCGGCTTCGAGCCACGCCAGCTTGGCGTGGATGTAGCTGATCATGCCGCCGACGTGCGCTGCCTTCTCCTCGAGCCGTGCAAGCCGCGCGCGCATGATCTCGGCGCCGCGCGCCGGCGTGATGCGCTTGGCCTGATATTCGACGTCCAACACCGCGATCTCGCGCAGCGAAAGCCGAGTGACTGCGCCATGCGGATAGCGCGCGCCGTTTGCACGTGCTCATGGGTAAAGACTTGATACGGATTCGATCCGCCCTTGTTGCCGGCGAGCGGTTTGAGCAATCCGCGCCGTACATAAAAGCGCACGGTGTCGCGCGAGAGCTCGGTCGCCCGAGCGAATTCGGAAATCAGCATCGGCCCTCCGCCAAAGCCTTGACCGTGGACTTTGGTCCACGGTTATAACCCGTCTCTCCTCGTCGGTGGAGTGGCGAATGACCAAAATCGCGTTGGTAACGGGCGCATCCTCCGGCATCGGCGAAGCCATCGCCCGCGCGCTCATGACCTCTGGCTATAAGGTGTTCGCCGGCGCCCGCCGCCTTGACCGCATGGCCGGCCTGGCCGCGGCAGGTGCCACGCTGCTCAAGCTTGATGTGACCGATGATGCCGCGATGGTCGCCGCAATCGAAGCGATCAAAACCGGCGCCGGCCGCCTCGACGTCTTGGTCAACAACGCCGGCTACGGGTCCTACGGCGCGCTCGAAGATGTGCCGCTCGACGAAGCGCGGCGGCAATTCGATGTCAACGTGTTCGGGCTGGCGCGGCTGTGCCAATTGGTGCTGCCGATGATGCGCGCGCAGAAGTCCGGCAAGATCGTCAACATCACCTCGGTCGGCGGAAAGATTTGGGAGCCGCTCGGCTCCTGGTATCACGCCACCAAATTCGCTGTGGAGGGATTAAGCGACTGCCTGCGGGCCGAGGTCGAAGGCTTCGGCATCGACGTCATCATCATCGAGCCGGGCGCGATCCGCACCGAATGGGCCGGCATCGCCCGCGACGGCCTGCTGCAGACCTCCGGCAGCGGCGCCTATGCCGAGCAAGCGAAGGGCCATGCGCGCATGCTGGCAGCGGCCGACACGTCGAGCTTCGCTTCGCCGCCGACGGTGGTCGCCAAGACCATTGTCCGCGCGGTCGGCGCGCGGCGGCCGAAGACCCGCTACGCCACCGGCGGCGGCGCGCGCACGATTCTGTTTCTGCGCACCATCTTGCCGGATCGGATGTTCGACCGGCTGATGCGGAAAATTACCCAAGGGTTCGGCTGATCGGCCCAGCGCGTCGCAGGCTAGCCCCGCGGCGCTACCAACCCCAGAAAGATGAACTCCCGAACGTCGCCGGGGGATTGATCGTGACGCCAGAGAAGAGGCCGTTTAACGCGGCAATGTTGGGCAGCGAGTCGCGGTTCTCGTTGAGGTCGAGGAAAGCATATTGATCCGTGCCGGAAAGAAATCCGTAGGCGGCATGGAAGCCGAGCGCCCGATATACTTCGAACTGCTGTTCGGTGAACATCTGGTCGATCGTCGTCTCGTGCGGGAAGTCCGAGTTCCGCCTTTTGTAATCAAAGACGTAGTCGTTCTCGTCTCCGGTCAGCGACGCTTTGATATAGACGAGGATGCCTTTGCGCGCCCCCTTGCAGTCGTTGGGATAGGTAATTTCTCCGATCGCGCAATGCGGCCCTTTATGTTTCGGCGCGTCGGCTTTGTTATCAATGGCCGCGCCGGTGGCGAGGCTTTCATCGGCGATCTTCTGCCACGGTAGATCGATGCGAATACCCATGTCGATCAACGCGTAGCGCTCGAGCGTGTTGAACGATCCGAACGCCATCTGCGAGTCGGCTTCGGCATCGACCGCGATGATGACCTGGCAGCGCCGGCGCAACAGCTCGTAGATGCCGAGATTTTCGATGTGGCCGCCGTCGGTCAGATAAACCGATTTGAACGTGTCGCTGAGCCAGCCGAACATCTCCGCCAAAAAGTAGTAATTCACGAAAGGATTGCGCGTGCGGTTGAAGTTGGCGACGCCGGCGAAGTGTGCGCCCGCTTCAGGCGCCTTGGCCAAGTTAAGCTTGTTGGGATTTCGCATCCAATAGCCGAGCCGCACGTTGAGCAAGGCCATGCTCGGCGTCAACGGCCTAATGCTCTGCGCGCCCATGTTTGATGATACCGCGGCGCCGGAAGCGGCCATTGCGGTGGCGAGATCGAGGCCGACCGCGATTTCCTCCATGTCGCAGGTCTTCACATAATCAGTCGACTTGCTGCCGATAAATTCCTTACTGAAGAAAAAGAAATCGGCGTTACGGCCGCGCCTGTTGGCGGTCTTCGACGCCTCGACATTGAGCGCCGTATTGATCAAATGATAGGGTCCGTACAACCCGGAAAGCCCGCTGAGCCTGGGGCGCCACGCCTTGAGCGGTGTCTCCGGCGTCGGCGGCGGCAGTTCGAACAGAAACGCCTTGGCCAGGCGGTCCCGGTAAAGCGGGTGCAGTGAGTTGGCATTTGGGCGCATCAGCAGCGTGAGAACGAGGCAAACCAGCGCCACAGCGGCGTAGTAGCACGTCGCCGGCTGCCACGGCGTCAGCCCCGCCGGGTCGCAGGCGCCGATCGTGCAATTGATGCGCAATCCCGCATAGGTGATCCCGAGATAGATCGTCCAGATACCGAGCGGGACGATGAGCGCGGCGAGGTAGATCAATCCGCGCATCGCAATGCCGGCTATTTGGGTTCGCAGCCTCGTCAACTCGTTCGTGCTTTTGATGAACTCGCCGATCTTGCTGGCCAGGAAGGTGATAATGGTCGCGACCGGCGTCAGCACCACGGTGGCGGCCTTGATCCAGGTCGGGACCGCGACAAACAGATTGCCGGAATGCTCCGCCATCGAGCCAAGCACAAGCGGCTGGAGGTCGCCGAATGCGACAATGAAAAGCAGGATTGCCAGCAAGCCGACCATGCGGCCGACCCATCCGCCGGGAATTTCCGGCTCGTTCTGCCGCTGCGTAAGCGAGCGGTAGGCGCCCCAGGCAATGCCGACCAGCGCAACAACGATCGCCAGATCCAGCGTGAAAAAGAAATGCGGCAGCGCGAACGGATTGACCACACGGCGAAACGGCGGATGCTCGTATGCGACCCGCAACCAATATAGCAGCAGCGTGACCGCCGACACGCCCAGCAAGAAAGGCGCTATCAGCAACACGTTGACCGCGAGCCCGCGGGCGTAGATCGATGCATTGCGGATGAGCGCGTTGCTGTGAGGGAACAGATAATTTGAATTGTCCCGAATGTGTTGCAGTGCCGGCGGCTCATCCTCCTGCAGTCGACTGGCATAGGGAAACTGCCAACCGTGGTTTCCATGCTTGCGTCCCAGCTGCTCCAAGGACGCCGTCAGCGAGCAGCCGATGTAGCCGCCCCCGGAAACCGTTGACAGGTAGTCGACCCGTTTGAGGACTCCGGCCGCGTCCAGCGCCTGGAGGGCGCCCAAGCAAAACGCTGCGGACCGGATGCCGCCGCCGGATAGCGAAAGGCCGACGAGCCCTGCCTCGTCGCGCGGCGTCAGAACCGACTGGCAACTGGCATCTTCGCAGTTCCGTCCGGATTCTTGTCCAGACTTCTGTTTGGACTGCGGTTCGGTATGCGCTTGGGATTTGGATTTGGAGTGCGGCTTGGTTTGCGGTTCAGTTTCCGATTCCGCTTCCAGCTCTACGCGCGGCAGGCCACCGGTTTCACGCCGCACGTTGATGAAAAGCTTGATTTCTTCGGCAAAGACTGTGTGAAATTTATAGGTCTTGCCGAAATCAGCCTGCGACTTGCCCGCGCCGCTTTCAGTCATGGCAGGCTTTCTCCCCAGCTGGGGAAAGCTTACGGCGAACGCAACCGCCTTGCAATCAGAGATTGCGTGAGAACGGCAAAACCTACCGCTCCAGAGCCTCCAGCTCCCCGATCATCCGTTCAATCACGCCTAGCCCGCCCTGCCAGAACGACGGATCGCGGGCGTTGAGGCCGAACGGCGCCAGCAGCTCGGTGTGATGCTTGGTGCCGCCGGCGGCGAGCATGGCGAGATAGCGTTCGGCAAAGCCGTCGGCGGCGTGCTCGTAGACCGCATAGAGCGAATTCACCAGGCAATCGCCGAACGCATAGGCGTACACATAAAACGGCGAATGGATGAAATGCGGGATGTACGCCCAGAACGTCTCGTAGCCGGGCTTGATCTCGATCGCCGGGCCGAGGCTCTCGCGCTGCACCTCAAGCCATAACTCGCCGATGCGGTCGGCGGTCAATTCGCCGCTCTTGCGTTCGGTGTGGACGGCGCGCTCGAAAGTGTAGAACGCGATCTGCCGCACCACCGTATTGATCATGTCCTCGACCTTGGCGGCGAGCATCGCCTTGCGCTCTTTCTTGTCGCGGGTGGCGGCAAGGAGCTTGCGGAAGGTCAGCATTTCGCCGAACACGCTGGCGGTCTCGGCCAGCGTCAGCGGCGTCGGCGCCATCAGCGCGCCGTTCGGCGCCGCCAGCACCTGGTGCACGCCGTGGCCCAGTTCGTGCGCCAGCGTCATCACGTCGCGCGGCTTGCCCTGATAATTGAGCAGCACATAGGGATGGGCCGACGGCGTGGTCGGGTGCGCGAACGCGCCCGGCGCCTTGCCGGGCCGCACCGGCGCGTCGATCCAGCGCTCGTCGAAGAAGCGTTCGGCGATTGCCGCCATCTTCGGCGAGAACGCGCCATAGGCGGTCAGTACGGTGTTGCGCGCCTCGGTCCAGCCGACGGTGCGGGTCGGCACCTGCGGCAGCGGCGCGTTGCGGTCCCAGTACGGCAGCCTTTTCTTGCCGAACCAGTGGGCCTTGAGCGCATAATAGCGGTGCGACAGCCGCGGATAGGCGGCGCGCACCGCGGCCACGAGCGCATCCACCACTTCGCGCTCGACCCGGTTCGACAAATGCCGATCGTCGGCGATGTCGGCGAAGCCGCGCCACCGGTCGGAGATTTCCTTGTCCTTCGCCAGCGTGTTGGTGATCAGCACGAACTGCTGGACATGGTCCTTGAAGGTTGCCGCCAGCGCCTGCGCGGCCGCTTTGCGCTTTTCGCCGGAGCGGTCCTGCAACAAACTCAGCGTCGGCTCGATGGCCAAGAGCTTGCCCGCGACTTTGAAACGCAGCCTGGCGATGGTCGCGTCAAACTCCCGGTTCCAGGCCGCCGACGCCGTCATCGACTTTTCGTGAAACAATTGCTCGACGCGATCTTCCAGCTGGTACGGCCGGTAGCGCCGCACGTCCTCCAGCCACGGCCGGTAATGGCCCAGCGCCGGATCGCCCATCGCCGCTTCCAGAAGCTTGTCGTCGATGCGGTTGAGCTCAAGCGCAAAGAACAACAGGTGCGTGGACGCCGCCGTCAGCCGCTCCTGCACATCGCCGTAGAATTTGGTGCGGGCGGGATCGAGCGTATTGCCGGCATGCATGAGGCCGGCATAGGAGCCGAGCCGGCCCGTCAGATCGTCGATCAATTCATACTGGCGCACCGCCTCGGAAAGCGCGCTGCCGGCCTGCGGCGACTGCGCCAGCTCGGTGAGCTTGCCCTTGAAGGCGCTCTCGAAAGCGATGCATTCGGCGTCGATGCGATCGAGGTCGCGCTTGATGGCCGGATCGTCGAGGCCGGAATAAAGGTCAGCCAGATTCCATTCCGGCAGCGAACCCAATCGGCTCTTCGGCTGTGCGGTTTTTCGCTGTTCGGCCTTTCGGTGTGGGGGACGGCTTTTGGCTTGGTGTTTGACGGCGGTGTTTTTCGGCATCGTGTTTGCGCGCATGATTTTTTTAAAGTTGAAGAATTTTAAGCTGGAGAATCTGGCCTGACCTGCTGCTGATGTGGCGCAGCACTAAGGCAGGCGCAAGGCCGCGCGGCACTTTAGGCGCAGACCCTTAGGGTTGCTGGCAGTGGCGGTTGAATGCGGCAGGCGAGCCGGTGGCAATGCCGGATGAACTGCGCCAGGATAGGCCGGCCGAGCCGGGCTCCAACATGGCGAAGGTCCTCGTCCCATTGCCGCGCCGTGACTTCGATCCGAGCGAAGTCGCGATCAGCTTTAGTGTGCTGAGACGCCTCGGTCACAGCGTGACGTTCGCCACATCGGACGGGCAACCGGGCCAGGCCGACGATTTGATGCTCACCGGCGAGGGCCTTGACATCTGGGGCTTTATCCCGGGACTGAAGCACCTCGTCGGCATCGGCCGGCTGATGCGCGCCAACGCCGATGCCAGGAACGCCTATGCAGCGATGGAGCAAGATCCGGCCTTCAAAGCTCCGCTAACGTGGCGGCAGGTGCGCCGCGAGAGCTTTGACGGGCTGCTGCTGCCCGGCGGGCATCGCGCGCGCGGCATGCGCGAATATCTGGAAAGCGAAGTCCTGCAAAAACTCGTGGCGGAGTTTTTCGCCGCCGGCTTGCCGGTCGCCGCGATCTGCCATGGCGTGCTCCTTGCTGCGCGCAGCCGCGCCGCGCATGACCGCTCAGTGCTTTACGGCCGGCGCACCACGGCGCTGACCTGGGCGTTCGAGCGCAAGGCCGAACAGGTCGGGCGCATCGTGCGCTTCTGGGACCCGCACTATTATCGGACCTACCGGGACGGGCCCGGCGACCCTTTTGGTTATATGTCGGTGCAACAGGAGGTCACCCGTGCGCTGGCGGGGCCGCAAGACTTTCTCGACGTTCCACCGGATGATCCCAACCACCGCGTCAAGGTGAGCGGCATGGTGCGCGATACGTTCGACGACGACAGCCCCGCTTTCGTTGTGCGCGACGGCAATTATGTGTCGGCGCGCTGGCCGGGCGACGTGCACACTTTTGCTAAGACGTTCGGGGCGATGCTATCGGAGCGCGAAAAGAAAGTGGCTTCCTAAGCCGTCATGAGCTGCTTTTAGGTCACCGTGTGCGGCGGCAGCATCGAGATCGTCGGCGAGCCAACCTCTTCCTGATCGTGTGACTTGTCAGCGTCGACGGCCGCCGCCACCGTGGAAGCCACCACCACCGCGAAAGCCACCGGCGCGGAAACCGCCACCACCGCCGCGAGGGTGGAGGCCGCTGCCTTGAAAAACAACTCCACGCCCCGACAATGCGTGCGTCGTGGTCCTGTGCCCCGTCCATCGATGCGACATTGCACCCCCGCGCAACGGATTTGGCCTAAGAACGTTCCGCTGCGTGTGCTCCGTAACAGCAGGAACGCCGCGAGCTGTACAACGTTCGTCGCCACACTGGCGTCTATTGTCGGACCAAGTTTGAGCCCGCGTCGCCGGCAACACGCAAGTATGGTCACTCGCACTGGCCTCACGCCATACGTAACCCCGAACACAGCTCCCGTCCGGCTTGGTGCGCGATGGTGCAGCGACGTTGTCCGCAATCGTCTGGTCGTGCACCGCCAGCGTCACGCACACCCGGTCGCTCTGGAATGCTTCTCGCGGCAGCAAGCCAATTCCGCATGGCGCATCGGATTCGGCCGGCCGTTGTTGCGGCGGACGTCTGCAAGTCCCGTCCGCTGCGGGCAAGTAAGGGGGGATGCAACAGACGCCTCGCGACGTCACCTGGGCGGAAGGGCAGCAGTCGCCGTCATGCAGCATTGTCTCGCCCGCGTTGCATAGCCGCGACGGGACAGAAGGCGATGGCTGCGGAGGCGGCGGCGCTATCAGCCCCGGGGTCTCCGGCGTTATGACCGGCTGGGTCATCTTGCAGATGCCGTTGTCTTGCCGCGTCGTGCCGGGAGGGCAATTGTTCGGGGCGCGGCTCTGGGATGTGTTCCCAAAGCAGTACGCACCCTGCGGATGAAAGCCCGAGGGGCAGCAATAACCGCTGCTGGTCACTTGGCCGGGCACGCAGCACGTATTCTGCAATGTCCCGATCTGCTCGTCGGGGCAGGATACACACTGCCCTTGAACGATGATTGCAACGGTTGCACACGGCACACAAGTTCCGTCGGGCAGTGTTTGAGCGTTGGCCGCACAGCCACAAGTCCCATTCGGCTGCGGCGCGTGGTCGGGTGGACAACAGGTGTAGTGGTTGGAAATCGAGTAGCCTGCTGGGCAACACGAATTCGTCTGCGCGTTATAGGCCCCGGCGCCTTCCCCCGTACAGGGGCTTATGAACGGCTGCTGTGGCAAACAAGTGCCATTGGACTGCGGCACCTGCCCAACGGGACAACAAGTGCCCGTGTACTTCAAGCTGCCTGTGTAATTCGCTGACGGTGGCACGCCGGTTGTCGCCGGAAGCTGACCGGGCAGGCAGCACGGCGACGGCCCCGGCAGAGGACCTCCGTAAAACGATACTGGTATCGGCGGAGCGACCGTGCAGGCTGTGCCATATCCCGGAGTGTCAGTACTATAAAGGCAGGTGCCGTCGGCCTGTAGCTCTTCCGAAAGCGGACAGAGTCCTTCGTTCGCTATGACCTTGGCAATTGTCGGGTTGAACGGCACGCAGGTGCCGTCCGACATGGGAATCTGACCCTGCGGGCAGCAGGTCCCCGTACCTGTCTCGCCGTCCGGCGGGCAACAGGTGCCCCCCAGCAAACAAATGTTCGGACCTGGACAAAAGCCGTTCGCGCCCGGCGCGCTGCCGTTAAAACACACGCAGTTGCCGCTCGCGTCCGGACTCTGGAAAGGCGGACAGGTCGAAGTCGTCGGCGCAGGTGACGCGTTAGGCTGGCAGGTGCCGTTCTGAAATGTCTGACCCACCGGACAGGACACGAGGCACCCGCTCAGCGGAGGTGGGGCTGGCACTGTGCCGGCAGGACAGGGCGTCAACACGAGGCACCCGTTAAGCGGAGGCGGTGCTGGCACCGTGCCGGGAGGACAGGGCGAACTATTTGCCGCGCCGATGCCCACCGCGATCCAGAAAAAAACCAGAGCTGAAACAAAGGCCGCGGCGCCGGAAATCCGCCGCGTTGCGGAGCAAACCGATGACCGGGCGGAACGGACTTGGCGGCGCCCTGTGACGTGCCGGAGCGAGCGTGCGGACCGCGGTTCGGCCATTGTGTGTATTACACCTCAGCATATGACGCAGCCCAGGGTACCATGGCGCCTAGCGTTCTAACTCACTCGGATAGCCACGAACTGCAGATATTGTGCATTCGCGACAATTACGGTCATCGGCCGGTTCGCGCGGCACGTCGAGCGATACAGGCCAAATACCGAACGCGACGAGCGCGAGGTGAACTTAAGCAGCCCGTTTCACATACGCGTTATCTCTGTGCCTCTTGCGGCTTCAATGAAGAATGGATCGATTCCCCCGACGATATCGCGAAGGTCAAGAAGAAATACGCCCGCTGACATCACCCAAGATCCAACGGAGCTGGATCGCTCGGTCGGGCGCCCACAGGTCAGAAACGGTCGTTCAGGTCGCTTGCACGATGTCCGACGTCCGGTTAGCGAGTATCGCGGAAATGACAATGCGAAGATTGCCGTGGAGGCCGTCCTACGGGGCAGGCCTTGCATTATGGCGCTTCCAAATCCGAAATTTTCGACTACCGCGGTCGGCGCCGTGGCATATTGATCCGATGGAGAAGCAAGACTTCAAGTCGCCTTTGCCGAAGACGATGCAAGTACTCGTGGTGGCGATCTCCGCCTTCGTCCTTGGGCTTTATGTAGTCAAATTCAGCGGGAGCGGATGGGATTGGGGCAATGTCGTCGGGTGTCTCGGCGCTGTAGTGTTTTGTACGCTCTTCCTGTTCATTCTGATCCGCGGATTCTGGATGCCCAATGCCTAATCGCGCAACGCACGATGGGGTGCTGGCATGAGTGGATGGAGTTGGATGCTCGGTGCCGGCGCCGGCCTGGTAATGGTCGTTGGCGGTGTGTTGGGGTTGGAAGGATATGGATGGGGTTGGGTGCTCGGCGCCGCCGCCGCGGCCGCTGGGGTACTCGTCGTTGGCGGCTCGTTGGCGGCCAGGAGGCGCTCCGGCTGAAGCTAAATCAGGATAGCTTCGTAACAGCTCCAATTATTCGGACGGAAGTCGACGGCGCGATCGAACAACCACCCGGCCGCCCCAATCCGAAACGAGCCGACAAAACACCTTGAATGCGCCTGCCTAGAGATTGCGGATTTACCGGAGCCATCTGAATTGGCCGCCATCCCCGATAATCCAGATCGTGGCTACCTCTCCGGGATTTAGACGGCCTCGGTCGCGAGCTTTGGGCAACTGCGGTTGCCGTACGTCGACTTCATAGCGAATTTCAATGAGGGCGCCCGGACTCAATCGGTGTTCGTTGACCAACACCTGCTGGATTTGCGCCTTGGCAACGAACTTCGTTGTCTCCACGCTGACTCCGCCCGAGTATTCGCGGCGGCTGGACGATTCGCGATCCACCGACAGAACATTGACAACCAATTTGCTTGCAGGCGGCCGCGCTGCAAATGCGGGCGCAGTCAGGCCGGCGCCACAATACGCAACACCCAACAGGAGAAATAAGCGTCGGTTCATGGCTTTCAGCTTTCTCGTAATCAGGTAAACAACTGAAGCCGCAGCTGATCGTGCACCGGACCGCGGCAACAATGCGAATTGGCGACGATTTCATCCATTCGGTGCTTTTGTGGCCAAATGCGCCTTGTTACCGCGTGACTGCAAGGCAGTTGGCGGTAGGCGGCAATGTGGTTGGATGACCGTGACTGTCGCCACGGCATTTTTCGGCTTGTAGCTTCCGCACGCGATTGCGGGCGCGGGTGCCGATGCAGATCCCGCGAAAGCGCAGATGACCATCAGCGTCATGCCCATAGTCCGGCGCATGGGTGATTCCCTTAATTTGGTCCATACCCATTCTGTCGCGATGTTGGGTGACAAAGTTCAATCTCGGAGCCTCCCGAGGTCGAATGTCGCCCAGTGATGCGCGGCGCCCTGGAGTCTCCGACCGCTTCATCGGCACGACGCCTCAGCCACGTACATCCTCGACGTCGGCGATCGGTCAATCGCTCCCGAAACGCGAAGTCCGCGTTACCTCCGTTTATCCCTCAATCTCGGACATTATCCTGCGGCGCTCCGAACGACGCGAAGGGCCAACGGCAGACATCAGGGCCCCCGCCAAAATCCGGCAGCGAGACCCGGAACCCGGGCCAGTGGGCGTCAGTTTCGGCGCATCCACCACGCTAACCAGCCGGCAGCTGCCGTCATTGTGGTAGCGACCATGACCCCGCCAACGGCAGAGAAAACGGCAGCGGAGGCGGTTTCACTGCCGCCCCATACCGCCAAGCTGGAACCAACCCATCCCAAGCCGACACCGACCCAGGTTGCGCCGACGCAAACGTAAACCAGACGCTTGAGCCTTGTCATATCGAGCCTTGTCATTGTGGTGACTCCAAATCTTCGATGACTGAGGAGCTCCGATCTGGACGAGCGTCTGAGCGAGCGTCGTCGGCCTCGGCGGAAGGCCCGTTGCGAATTGGTCGCTGACGACAGGTGACAAGTTCAACGTCGTGACACTTTTTCCCCCGCGATGCGCTAAGCAGCTCTGCGAGTGCGCGTCAGTAACCTAGCAGCAGCTTGACTTAATTGCGCCGCGCATTCTGGGACCGTGTAGTGGGGTTCAATATAAAAGTTACGCCGCGGAAATCTCCAGCGCCCCCCGTCGACTCTGGGTCTCTAGCGGACGTGACGCGGCCAAATCGTGATGTCTGCCTCACCTCGATAAGCGGCCATCGGTGCGCGTTTATGATGGGGTGGACGCCCCCCGACGGCATCGATGTGCCAAAGTGGAGGTGTTGAGCACCACTTAAGGGAGGCGTCCGTGTCGGAAGTTATCATAATCGGTCTGGATATCGCCAAGCACGTTTTTCACGTTCACGGAGCGGATGAGCGGGGTCGAGCGATATTCAGCAAGCGGATCAGTCGAGGAAAGCTTCTGGATTTCTTCGCAGCCCATCCGAGTTGCAGGGTAGCGCTGGAGGCATGCGGTGGAGCGCATCACTGGGCCCGTCAGCTCACCCAGCTTGGCCATGAAGTTCGGCTAATCCCGCCCGCCTATGTAAAGCCGTTTGTGAAGCGGCAAAAGAACGATGCGATCGATGCCGAGGCGATCTGCGAAGCGGCGCAGCGCCCCAGCATGCGGTTCGTGGCGGTGAAGAGCGAACAGCAGCAGGCGGCAGGTTTGCTGTTTCGAACCCGTGATCTGTTAGTGCGGCAGCGAACCCAGCTCATCAACGCGATCCGGGGTCACCTCACTGAATATGGTTGGATCGCACCCAAGGGGCCGTCGCATGTGGCGATGCTTGCCGACCTGCTCGAGGAAGAAGAGATGGCCAGCTCGCTTCCCGAAGCGGCCCGCGCCATGTTCCGATTGATGTTAGACCTGCTCGCCGGTCTCGGCGGCAAGATCGCGGATCTCGACAAGGAGATCGCGCGGCGGGCTCGCGAGGACGAAGTATCGCGCCGGCTGATGACCGTTCCTGGCATCGGCCCGATCTCTGCCACCGCGATCGCCGCTCTAGCACCGCCGGCCGAGACCTTTGCCAAGGGCCGCGACTTCGCCGCTTGGCTCGGTCTCACGCCTCTTCAAAGATCGACAGGCGGCAAGCGGAAGCTTGGGGCGACATCCAAAATGGGCGAACGCACGCTCAGGCGCCTACTCATCATCGGCAGCAGCGCCGTCGTGCTTCAGGCGAGCAAACGCGGCGCCCCAAAGGGTTCGTGGCTCGAACAGATGCTGGCTCGCAAACCGCGCATGCTGGTGACCGTCGCGCTCGCCAACAAGACGGCGCGGATCATCTGGGCGCTACTTATAAAGCAGGAAAACTACAGAGCTCCGGTCGCAGCCAAGGCGTGAGCCTGGCGGACCTGAGGTCGTCGCAGGTGTAGTCGGTCGAAGGAGGGTATGGCGCAACAGTCGGCGAGACGGGGCCGGAAGAACCAGATGTACTCATCGTGCCTGGAGCACGCATTTATGATTTGGTTCCGGTCCGCGAACTCCCATACAGGCCCGCAGCTCCATCGCTGCATCAGAGGCCGGACAGATGGCAGCATCCGACTACGTGCCAATCTTCTTCAAGAAACCGCTTGCACTTGGAGGGGCGTCCACAGATGGGTACACGCCCCAGGTCGGGGCCCTGGCCCTCGTCATTGCGAGCGAAGCGACGCAATCCAGAAACTCGCGGATAGGCTGGATTGCTTCGTCGCTTTCGCTCCTCGATGATGGTTCGACCAAATCATCGCGCCCTAATCCTCATACGTGTGCGGCTTGGTCTCGGACAGGAACATCCATAGCAGCACCGTCGCGGCAGCGGCGACGACGGCGAGCGGCAGATAGCCGAGCCGCGGGCCGAGCGCCTGAAAAACATAGCCGGTGACGCCGGTGCTCAGCGCCGCCGCAACGCCGCTCAGCGCGCCGAGCATACCCATGGCGAGATTGAAGCGGCCGGTGCCCGCGGTCAGGTCGGTGACGACGACGGTCGTGAGCACGCCGATGATGGCGCCCGTGATGCCGCTCAAGCTTTGGCCGAGGAGGAGCAACGGATAACTGGAGCTGAATGCGAGCAAGAGCGCGCGGATCGGCTCGAGCCCGAAGCCGATCAGCAATAACGGCTTGCGCCCGGTTTTCTCCGAATGGTAGCCGACCCACGGCGCGAAGATCGCGACGATGACCTGCGGCACGATGATCAGGCCGGACATCCAGATCGCCGCGTGCGGGCCAAGCGACATCGCCAGATTTTCACCGACCAACGGCAGTATCGAAGCGTCGGCGAACTGAAACAGCACGGTCGCGCCGATGAACAGCGCGAGCTTGCGATTCTTGCAGAGATCGAAGACGCGGGTCGCGGTGGCGATCTCTTTGCCGTGGTCGTGCTTGATGGTTTTGGCGTTGCGCGCCCTGGCGTAATCGATCTCGTCGCTGCGGATGAAGTGGAGCGCGATCAGCGCCGGAATGCAGAGCGCCGCCGAGGCGACAAAGATCGCGCTCTTCGCCACATAGGCGCCGACCCCGCCCATCAGCGCCGCGGTCAAGGCGTGGCCGGCGGCGGCGTAGCGGTAATTGCGCCCGGTGCGCACCGCGATGGCGCTACGGCCCACCAGACCGAGACTGATCGCCCCGATCGCGGGTGTGAGGACGCCCGCGGTGGCGCCTTGCAGGATTTGCGCGAACAACACCGAGAAGAAATTGGGCGCGAAGGCGAGAATGAGCGCCGCGGCGCCGGTCATGACAATACCGAGCGCCGCCAGGCCGCGCTTCCAGGTCACCGCGTCGGCAAGCGCACCGCCGGGAATCTGGCTGAGCACCCCGGCCAACGTGCCGACGGCCAAAGCGACGCCGACACTGCCTTCCGACCAGCCCTGCTGCGCCAGATAAAACGCGACGAACGTGCCGAAGCCGGTCTGCACGTCGGCGATGAAAAAATTCATCCAGTCGAGGCTGCGCCGGCTCTGCGCCGAGGCCGGCGCATGCAGCGACCGCCGTGCGTCGCGGTAACGGCCAGCGGCGTGGCGCAGCCGAGCTCGGTGATGAGGTGCGACCACGTCCATCGTTTGTCTGCGATTGATGAGGACCGCCGGGACGCCGACGACAAGAAACGTCGGCGGCCGGTTCCCGGTTCCGTCCGCCGGCTTGTCCTAGCGGCTTGTCGCGGAGCCGCCGTGCAGATGCGCCCGCATGAACGCGCCGGCACTGGCCAAAGCGCGGCGGCCGTCTTCCAAGTGCGCATTCCACAGATGCCAGGCATGAATCATGTGCGGCCAGATTTCGAGCGTTACCGCGACGTCGGCGGCGCCGGCAGCGGCGGCGAAGCGGACGGAATCGTCGAGCAGCGTCTCGTCGGAGCCGATCTGGATGAGCGTCGGCGGAAATCCGCGCAAGTCCGCATAGAGCGGCGATACCCGCGGATCCTTGCGATCAATCGCCGCCGGCAGATACGCGCCCGCCAATTCTTCGAGATACGGCTTGTGGATCAGCGGATCGACGGCGTCTTTGCTCGAAAGCGTTGCGCCCGACATGGTCAGGTCGGTCCAGGGCGACACCAGCCACGCGCAGGCCGGCCGCTCGTCGCCCACTTCACGCAAGCGGTTGATCAACGCCGCCGTGAGCCCGCCGCCGGCGCTGTCGCCGCCGACGGCGACGTGCGTCGCCGCGACGCCTTGGCGGCGAACGAAACGCCACGCTGTCAGCACGTCATCAAACGCGGCGGGAAACGGATGCTCAGGCGCCAGCCGATAGCCGACCGCAAGGGTGCGGATGCCGGCTGCCCTGCCCGCCTCGCTGACCATGCGGCGGTGGCTGCGAATCGAGCCCGAGCAGTAACCGCCGCCATGGAAGTAGATGAGCACGCGCGCTTCGTCGCTGCCCGGAACTATCGACCATTCGCCGTCGACGCCGCCGATATCGACCTCGGTGAATTTGACGTCAGCAGCAGGAGGCCAAACCGAACCGACCTCGTCGAGCCGCGCCCGCCGCTCGGTCCATCCTTCCGGCCGCGGCTTTGAGGTTAACAAGGTGCGAATGGTGTTGATCTCGCTCATCACTTGCGTCCCACCAAACGATGCTGAAAGTCGCAGCGCGATCTATTTATATTTCATAGTCCGTTAAGTCCCCTCGGCGACAGTGCCCCGAAACGGAACAGCTGCCGTGCGCAATTGCCGAGGGATCATGGCCATCCTCATTGTCGACGACGACCCGGTGCAGTGCCGGCTCCTCGACGGCATGCTGCAAAAATTCGGCTACGAGACGGTGACGCGCGACAACGGCGACGCCGCCTTGACGCTGCTCACCGCGGCCGACGGCGGGCGGATCGACGGCGTCATCCTCGATCTGGTGATGCCGAATCTCGACGGCCTCGGCGTGCTGGCGAAACTGCGCCAGGCTTCGATCAATGTGCCGGTGATTGTGCAGACCGCTCATGGCGGCATCGACAATGTGGTTTCCGCAATACGCGCCGGCGCCATCGATTTTTTCGTCAAGCCGGTCGGCGCCGAGCGGCTGCAGGTCAGTCTGCGCAACGCGCTCAATGCCAGCGCGCTCGAGGGCGAGCTCAATCGCATCAAGCACAGCCGGTCCGGCACGCTCGGCTTTAACGACATCATCACCAAAAGCCCCGGCGTGCTCGCGGTGCTGCGCATGGCCGAGAAGGCCGCCGCTTCGACCATCCCGGTTCTGATCGCCGGCGAATCCGGCGTCGGCAAGGAACTGGTCGCGCGCGCCATTCACGGCTCGTCCGAGCGGCGGAGCAAGCCGTTCGTGGCGGTCAATTGCGGCGCCATGCCGGAAAATCTGATCGAGTCGATCCTGTTCGGTCATGAGAAGGGATCGTTCACCGGCGCCACCGAGCGCCACATCGGCAAATTCGTCGAAGCCTCGGGCGGCACGCTGTTGCTCGACGAAGTCGGCGAATTGCCGCCGGCGGCGCAGGTCAAGCTTTTGCGCGCCCTCCAGGAGGACGAAGTCGAACCGGTCGGCGCGCGCAAGCCCGTCAAGGTCGATGTGCGGATCGTTTCCGCCACCAACCGCGACCTGATCGCCGATGTTAAGCAGGGCCGCTTCCGCGAGGATCTGTTCTATCGACTGCATGTCTTCCCGATCACTGTGCCGCCGCTGCGCGAGCGACCGGCGGATATTCCCGCACTCGCCCGGCATTTTCTGGCGCGCTTTGCCGCCGAGGAGGGCAAGCGCATCCGCGTGGTGACGCCGGAGGCTCTGCGGCTCCTCACCACCTTTCAGTGGCCGGGCAATATCCGCCAACTGGAAAACGCCATGTTCCGCGCCGTGGTGCTGGCCGAAGGCGACAACATTGGCGTCGGCGAATTCCCGCAGATTTCAGCGCAGTTGTCGGCGGTGATTGCAGCCCCGGTGCAGGCTGAGGTCGAGGAGGCGTTGGCGGATTATCGAGCCGAAGCCGCTGAGGCATCGGCGCCGTCGCCGACTCAGCCGATGATGCCGCCGGTGCCGCCATTCGATGCCTTGCCGCTCCTCGATGCCACCGGCGACGTCCGGCCGCTGGAAGATATCGAGGCCGAGCTGATCCGTTACGCCATCAGCCATTATCGCGGGCAAATGTCGGAAGTCGCGCGACGGTTGCAGATCGGCCGCTCGACCCTCTATCGGAAGTTGGAAGCGCTCGGGCTTAACACCGGTAACGCCGAGGCCGAGCCGGAAGGCGTTGCAGCAGAGCGACAGCCGCGGAAAATCGCCTGAACGAGCCCGTTTTTGCAGGTTGACGGCGCGACAAAAAGGGCAGCTTCGCGTATGGAGTTCCGACTTGCTTCGTCAAGACTCGGGGCGTGCTTCGTAAAAATGACGAGGTTGGGGACCACTTTCCCCAACCTTAGAGAGAGCTTTGCGATCCATTCGCCGGTTCTAATGGAGAAAATGCCATGCCGGGCGTCCGAATTGACCGATTTCTCGCTTCGACTGCTGTCGTTCTCCTCTTGTCCGGCGCGGCCGGTGGTGTCTTCGCCGAGCCGAAGTTTGGCTCGATGGTCGATGCGACTGCCCCGCCGTCGTCTGCGGCCAAGCCGCCTGAGTCGCTCTCCGAGCCGGCAGCGCCGGCCGCTTCGAAGCCGCAGGCAGCGACCGACAATTCCGTGGTGGCGATTGCCAGGCCGGAAGACATGAATGACCAGCCGGCCCCGGCAGCGACAATGCCGGAACAGCCGGCCGAGCAACCGGCCGCGGCGCCGCCAGAAGCAAATCCGACGCTAGACGACCAGCCGACGGCGACTGTCACCCCGCGAGCGCCGGCCGAGCGGCCGGCCCCGGCGGTGACCGAGACGCCGGCGCCAGCGCCGAGCACGCAACCGATCACGGCGACCGGCGGCGACGAAGTACCAGTGGTGACAGCGCCGCCCGCCACAACGCCCGATGAGCCCGCCGCGGCGACGCCGAGCACGGTCGCCGACGCCAACACGCCGATCGCCGATCAATTGCGCGAACTCAGTAACGGCAAGTTCGACCGCTTCGTCGGCGGCAAGAAGGATCGCCCGGCGTTCGAGGCGTTCTATGCCGCGCGCAACTACGCGCCGCTCTGGATCACCGACGGCAAGGTCAACGCTCGCGCCAAGGAAGCTATCGCTTATCTCGGCCAGGTCGACGCCGACGGCCTCGATCCGGCCGACTATCCGGTGCCGAACTTCGCGGCGGCGACCAATCCGGCGACGCTCGCCGATGCCGAGATGCGGCTCACCGCGTCCGTCGTCACCTACGCGCATCACGCTTCGATCGGACGCGTGCATTGGTCGCGTGTCAGCGGCGACATTCTCTATGAGCTGAAGGCGCCGGCACCATCCGACGTGCTCGGGGCGATCGCCGACGCGAAGGACATCCCTGCCCTGCTCGCCGGCTACGAGCCGCAGACGCCGAACTACATTGCGCTCAAGGCCAAGCTCGCGGAGCTGCGGAGCGGCAAAATGGAGCCGGGCAAGGCTCCGATTGCCAATGGACCGGCGCCCCGGATCGGCGCGCAGGACAATCGCGTTCCGCAATTGCGCGAGCGGCTCGGTCTCTCCGGCGACGACGACATCTACGACAAGGCGCTGGCCAACGCAGTCAAGAAATTCCAGCAGGAGCACGAACTGAGGGTCAGCGGCCTGCTGACGCAGCAGACCATCGAGGCGTTCAACGGCCGTCAGCCGGATCGGCCGATCGATACGGTGCTCGTCAACATGGAGCGCTGGCGCTGGGCGCCGCACGATCTCGGCAAGAACTATGTGATCGTCAATCTTCCCGATTTCACGCTGCGCGTTTTCCAGAATAGCCAACAGGTCTGGATGACCCGGATCGTCGACGGCAAGCCCAATATGCCGACGCCGATCATGAGCGCGGAGATGAAGTACATCACGATCAATCCGACCTGGAACGTGCCGCCCTCGATCGTGGCCCGCGAATACATGCCGGCGCTGTCGCAGGATCCGACCGTGCTCACGCGCATGGGGCTGAAGGTCTCGACCAATCCGGACGGCACCGTGCACATCTCGCAGCCGCCCGGCGATGCCAACGCGCTGGGCCGCGTGCGCTTCAACTTCCCCAATAAATTCCTGGTCTATCAGCACGACACGCCGAACAAAAATCTGTTCGCGCTCGACAAGCGGGCGCTCAGCCATGGCTGCATGCGGGTGCAGGATCCGGTGAAATACGCCGAAGTGGTGCTCAATATCGTGCGCCCGGGCGAGGGCTTTACCCAGGACCGCATCCGCCGGATGTTCGGCCAGAACGAGCAGGACATTCAGTTCCCGCACTTCCTGCCGGTGCACCTGACCTATCAGACCGCCTTTGTCGACGAGGACGGCAATTTGCAATTCCGCGAGGACGTCTACGGCCGTGACAAGGCGCTGCTCACGATCCTCAAAGGCCCCGAGCTCAAGGTGGCTGATATTGCGGTCGAGCACCGGGTTGATGGGGTACGCCGCGAAGCGCTGGCGCTGCCCGATCAGCAGAGCTTCTTCGGATTCGGCGGCCGGAACTACTATTCGGACGGCGGCGGCGGCGGCGGCAATTTCTTCTCGCGGCTGTTCGGTGGCGGCGATCAGCAACCGGGGCAGCGCTCGCGGCGAGCGCAGGGGCGCCAGGAAATTCGGTAACAAACGTCGGCGGTATAGGCTCAACAGCCCACGATCCGTTCAAACGGATCGTGGGCTAAGCTTTTATCGCCTCTTGCCACGAGCGGCTCGGCGTGCGCTCGACTTGGGGCGCGTGCGCGCTGCTGTGGCGGAAACCTTCGCCCTGCCTTTCCCCCGCTTCTTCTTCGGCGCAGCTTTCGCGGGCGGCGTTGCCGTTTTGCTCCTCTCGCGCTCGCGGTTCGCCTGGCTCCACCGGCACTTTTTTTGGCGGCAGTCTTCTTGCCGGCGGTTTTCTTGCCGCCGCTTCCGGCGGGCGCTTTGGCCGCCTTTTTCGGCGCCGTCGTTGGCGGCGCCTGGTATGGCGCCGGCTCCGGGATATCCGCCTTGATTTCGCTGAAATAGGCGACCATCGGCTCGAAATAGTTCGACTGCCAGCCGCCCTCTTCATAGCTCCGGTGCGTGTCGGGCACGTTGCTATGCTCGATCGTCAACAGCGTCCCCTCGTCGACCTCTTGCAGCACGACGGTGATGATCGAATCCTCGTCCTTGTCGCCGAATTCGGTGGTCCGCCACGACTGGACAATGCGTTCGCCGCGGACCAATTCAACATTGCGGCCGCTGATATAGCCGTCCCAGGCCGTGACCTCGGCGCCGACCTCGTCCGACGTCGTCGCCTCGCCGCCCGTCATCTCGGAATGGCCGATGCTGTCGAGCCAGGCCTCATAGATTTCCACAGGAGTGGCCGGGATGGTGGCGGTCAGGGTGAACGTGTACGGCATGGTGGCCTCCTTCGAACGCGCGCGCCGAGCGGACGACCCAATCGCCTCGCCGCCGACCGCGCCATTTTCGACATGACCGCATCATAGGCCGGTCCGATCGCGCGCACATGACATCCACGCCGCGTGCTGGGGCTGCCGGGTGCGGCCGCCTGCGATCCGCAGCGTGGCACTGTCGCCCGAACAACACACGGTCACATGAAACAAATGCAACATCCCGGGGCCTGCCCGCGTTCCGTTGATATTCACCGGGGGGTCGGGCATGGTCATGGTTAACAACGATCGCCGGGGGGCGGGGTTCGCTGCTTAATCGTCCGGATTGTCTGGGGCAGCCGCCGCGGGCGGCAGCGAAGCCTGGCGCGGCATCATTTGAATTTGGGGCGCAGAGCGACGGGTTTGCGGCTGTGGTTGCGTTGGCCCATCTTGGTGGCGGTCGAAGCGATTGGGCCCGACGCGGAGCGCGTTGGCGCATTCCGGCGTGGGCGCCTGCACTGATATTTCCGGTGGCGCTGGTGATCGCACTCGCCGGATGTACCGTTGGCCCCGATTACGTGCCTGAGGCGGCGCCGGTCCCCAACACCTTCAAGGAGCTCAAGGGCTGGAAGGTGGCGACGCCGAGCGACCAGCTCGATCGCGGCGACTGGTGGAGGTTCTATCACGACCCTAAACTCGCGTTTCTTCTGAAGCAGGTCGAAATTTCCAACCAGACCGTGGCCGCACAAGCGGCTGCCTATTTGCAGGCACGGGCGCTGATCCGCGAGGCGCAGTCGGCTTTATTGCCGGTCATTTCGGCAAGCTATCCTGGGACGCGCTCCTTCAGTGGACCGGCAACCGGCACCGCCGGCGTGATCGCCGCCTCCGGTCGCCACACGACGACATTCAGTCCCGGCTTCACCGGCACCTGGGATCTCGACGTCTGGGGCAAAGTGCAACGGCAGATCGAGAGCAATACATCGGCGACGCAGGCCAGCGCCGCCGATCTCGACAATGCCAAGCTTGCGGCGCAGGCGGCGCTCGCCACCGCTTATTTCAATTTGCGTACGGCGGATTCCTTGCACGCTCTCTTGGTCCGCTACACCGCCGAATACAAGAAGAACCTCGTGATCGTGACCAATCAGTTCAAGGCCGGCTACTCGGTTACCGAAGGCGACGTGAAAACGGCGGAGGCGCAGGTTCTGAGCACCGAAGCGCAAGCGCTGCAGGCGCTGGTGCAGCGCGCGCAATTCGAGCACGCCATTGCCATCCTGATCGGCCGGCCGCCGGCCGAATTCTCGATCGGGACCAATCTGCTGATCGGCACCATCCCGAGAATTCCGGTCAGCGTTCCCTCATCGCTGCTCGAGCGGCGCCCCGACATCGCCGCCGCCGAACGGACCATGCAGGAGCAAAACGCCCTGATCGGCGTCGCCGTGGCCGGCTATTATCCCGATATCAGCCTGTCCGGGATGTTGCAGTGGACCGGCAGCCAGCCGGCGCCGTTCAACGTCGCCAACATCGTCTGGTCGCTCGGCGCCACCGGCACGCAGGTACTGTTCAACGGTGGACTGACCGGCGCGCAAGTCGATGCCGCTCGCGCCGTCTACTACCAGAGCGTTGCCAATTATCGGCAAACCACGCTCACCGCGTTTCAGCAGGTTGAGGACCAGCTCGTGGCCATTCGCCTGCTTAAGCAGCAGCTCGTCCTGCAGCAGCAAGCGGTGGCGGACCAGCGCCGGGCGGTCGATGTCTTTATCAATCAATTCCAGGCCGGCACGGTCGCGTACACCACCGTGGTCCAGGGCGAGATCATACTGCTCTCCGACGAGGAGAGCTTATTGACCATCCGCCAAAATCTCTTCCTTGCCAGCGTCAGCCTGATCGAGGCGCTCGGCGGCGGCTGGGATGCGAATCTGCTGCCGACCAAGGAAGAACTGAAGCGGGATAGCACGCTTTTCCCGCAGCTGCCGCCCAACGGGGCGGCGCTGCGCCTTGACCCACCGCCGGATAACCCGGCAAGCCACTGATTCGGCGTCATATTCCGCTGGCGACGCGGAGGTGGAAAACCACCCATGCCCGTTCATTCATTAGCGAATTTTCATTAGGCGCGGCCATCCGGCTGCCGCTATAAACTGCCAACTCCTTCGAACGCACAAACGCCCTTCCACGACCAAGGCACATGGACGAGCGAACGCGCACAGTGGACGATGAGACGGCGCCCGAACTTCGCCGTACGGCGCCTGGTCCTATTATTGAGACGAAGCACGGCAGCCGGTCCGGGCTGATCGTCGGCTTGATCATTTTGATCGCCGTCATCGGCGGCGGCTATTGGGCATACCGAACCTATTACGCGACGCAGCCGGCCGGCAGCGCGCAACGCAACCTGCAGGGCGCGCCGCAGTCGGTCGGCGCCGCCACCATCGGCCAGGGCGACATCCGCGTCATCGTCAACGCGCTCGGCACGGTGACGCCGATCGCCACCGTGACGGTGCAGACCCAGATCAGCGGTCAGCTTCTGCAGGTCGCCTTCACCGAAGGGCAGATGGTCAAGGCCGGCGATTTCCTGGCGCAAGTCGATCCGCGGCCCTATGAGCTTGCACAAGCGCAGTTCGAAGGCCAGCTCGCCCGCGATCAGGGCCTGCTGGCGCAGGCCAAGGTCGACCTGGCGCGCTATCAGAAACTGGCCGAGCAGAATTCGATCGCCCGCCAGCAATATGAAGATCAGATTTATATCGTGCAGCAGGACGAAGGCGTGGTGAAGCTCGACCAGGCCCAGGTCGATCAGCAGAAACTCAACGTCCTCTATTGCCACATCGTGTCGCCGGTCACCGGCCGCATCGGGCTGCGCCTGGTCGATACAGGAAATTACATCCAGACCAGCAACAGCACCGGGATTGCGGTCGTCACCCAGATGCAGCCGATCACCGTGATCTTCCCGATTCCGGAAGACGATCTGCCCGATATCCTGCCGCAGCTCAATGCCGGCACGACGCTCGAAGTTTCGGCTTACGACCGCGCCAATGTCAAAATGCTCGCTACCGGCCGCGTCGCGGCGCTCGACAGCCAGATCGACACCACCACCGGCACGGTCAAGGTGCGCGCACAGTTCGACAATACCGACAACGCGCTGTTTCCCAACCAGTTCGTCAACGCCCAGCTCCTGGTGAAGACGCTGCACAACGTCGTCACGGTGCCGACCGCGGCGATCCAGCGCGGCGCGCCGGGAAGCTATGTCTACGTCGTCAACGCCGACAACACGGTGTCGGTGCGGCCGATCAATATCGGTCCAACCGACGGCCCGATGGCGGCGGTGAATTCCGGCTTGGCGGTCGGCGAGCGCGTCGTGGTCGACGGCACCGATCGCCTGCGCGACGGCGCCCGCGTGATCGTGCCCGGCGCAAAGGGCCAAGGTTCTGCAGCACAAGGGCCGGCGGCAACGGGAAATCCGCCGCCGAACGCGCAAACCCAGAATCCCGATCACCAGAATCGGCGCAAGGGCGGCGGCCAATAAAGCATGATCAGGAGAAGCGGACCGCGGCTTTTTAAAGCGATCATGCAGCCATAACAGTCTCGCGCCGGCGCAGGCGCGCGGCGGCGAAACAATGCCATGAACTTCTCCGAACCATTTATTTTGCGGCCGGTCGGAACGACGCTGTTGATGGCGGCGATCATGCTGTCCGGCATCGTCGCCTACACCTTTCTGCCGCTGTCGACGCTGCCGCAGGTCGATTATCCGACGATCCAGGTGCAGACGTTTTATCCGGGCGCCAGCCCGGAGGTGATGACGTCGTCGGTCACCGCGCCGCTGGAACGCCAACTCGGCCAGATGCCCGGCTTGAATCAGATGACGTCGGCAAGCTCCGCCGGCGCCTCGATCATCACCTTGCAGTTCAGCCTCGAACTTAGCCTCGACATCGCCGAGCAGGAAGTGCAGGCGGCGATCAACGCCGCCAACAATCTGCTGCCAAGCGACCTGCCGATTCCGCCGGTGTACGCCAAGATCAACCCGGCCGATGCCCCGATCCTGACGCTGGCGGTGACGTCGAAGAGCATGTCGCTCACCGATCTCGAGGACCTCAGCGAAACCCGGCTGGCGCAGAAGATTTCGCAGCTTACCGGCGTCGGGCTGGTCAGCATCTCCGGCGGCCACCGGCCGGCGGTGCGCATCCAATTCAATCCGCAGGCGCTGGCCGCCTACGGCCTCAATATCGACGACGTCCGCACCACCATCGGCAACTTCAACGTCAATACGCCGAAGGGCAATTTCGACGGGCCGGCCCAGGCGACCACCATCAACGCCAACGATCAGCTCGAAAACGCCACCCAATACGCCAATACCATCATCGCCTATCGCAATGGCGATCCGGTCCGGCTTTCGGACGTCGCCAACGTCATCAGCGGCGCCGAGAACAGCAAGCTCAGCGCCTGGACGAATACGACGCCGGCGATCATTCTCAACGTCCAGCGCCAGCCCGGCGCCAACATCATCGAGGTGGTCAACCGCATCGAGGCGTTGCTGCCGCGCATCGTCTCGACGATGCCGGCGGCGGTCGATGTCGGCGTGATCTCTGACCGCACCGTCACCATCCGCGCCTCGGTCGCCGACGTGGAATTCGAGCTGGCGCTGGCGATCGTGCTGGTCGTGGTCGTGATCTTCGTGTTCCTACGCACCATACCCGGCACCATCATTCCGAGCCTGTCGGTGCCGCTGTCGCTGGTCGGCACGCTCGGCGTCATGTATTTGCTTGGCTTCAGTCTCGACAACCTTTCGCTGATGGCGCTGACCATCGCCACCGGTTTCGTGGTCGACGACGCCATCGTCATGATCGAGAACGTGGCGCGCTACGTCGAAGGCGGCATGGAACCGCTGCAGGCGGCGCTGCAAGGCTCGAAGCAGATCGGCTTCACCATCATTTCGCTGACCATCTCGCTGATCGCGGTGCTGATCCCGCTGCTTTTCATGGGCGAGGTGGTCGGCCGGCTGTTCCACGAATTCGCCATCACGCTCGCGGTCACCATCGTCATATCGGCAGTGGTGTCGTTGACGCTGGTGCCGATGATGTGCGCCAAGCTGATCCGCCATCGTCCCGAGGCCGAACGCTCGCGCTTCGACGTCTATGCCGAACATGCTCTCAACGCGACGATCGATCTCTACGCCCGGGCGCTGACCTGGGTGCTGGATCGCCAGCCGCTGACGCTGCTGGTCGCGGTGCTGACGCTCGGGGTCACGCTGGCTCTCTACATCCTGATCCCCAAAGGCTTCTTCCCGGTGCAGGACACCGGCATGATCCAGGGCATCTCCGAGGCCTCGCAGAGCATCTCCTACGAGGCCATGGCGAAGCTGCAGAACCAGCTCGCCGAGGCGGTCCTGACCGATCCCGATGTCGCCGGCTTGAGCTCGTTCATCGGCGTCGACGGCACCAACCAGACGCAGAATACCGGCCGGTTTCTCATCAATCTGAAGCCGCACGACGAGCGCAAGCTCACCGCGACCCAGATCATCCGCCGCATCCAGCAGGAGGTGTCCGGGATTATCGGCGTCACGCTTTACATGCAGCCGGTGCAGGATCTGACCATCGACGCCACGATCGCGCGCGCCCCCTATCACTTCGTGCTCGAGGATGCCAACGCCACCGAATTCAACACCTGGGTGCCCAAGGTCGTACAGAAACTGAGCGCGCTGCCGCAGCTCACCGACGTGGCCAGCGATCTGCAGCAAGAAGGGCTGACGCTCAACATCGTCATCGACCGCGCCACCGCGGCGCGCTTCGGCATCACACCGGCGACGGTCGACAACGCGCTGTACGACGCCTTCGGCCAGCGCATCATCTCCACCATCTACACGCAGTCGAACCAGTATCGCGTGATCATGGAGGTCGACCCGGCGCTGCAAAAGTCGCTCGACGGACTGTCGATGATCTACTTGCCGTCGTCGTCGTCGACCACCAACGGCCAGGTGCCGCTGTCTGCCTTCGTGCACTACGAGCAGCACACCGGCCCGTTATTGATCACGCATTACGGCCAGCTCCCCGCCACCACCATTTCGTTCAATACCGCGCCCGGCGTCTCGCTCGGCGAGGCGGTCGACGCCATCACCCAGGCGGAGAAGGAGGTCGGCCTGCCGATCAGCTTCACCACGGCGTTTCAGGGCACCGCCGCCGCCTTCCAGTCGTCATTGGCCAACGAGGTGTTTCTGATCATCGCCGCGATCGTGGCGATGTATATCGTGCTTGGCGTCCTCTACGAGAGCTTCATCCACCCGATCACCATCCTGTCGACGCTGCCGTCGGCCGGCGTCGGCGCCTTGCTGTCGCTGATGCTGCTGCATTACGACCTCGACGTCATCGCCATCATCGGCATCGTTCTGTTGATCGGCATCGTCAAGAAGAACGCCATCATGATGATCGACTTCGCGCTCGACGCCGAACGCAATGAGGGCCTGCCGCCGCGCGAGGCGATCTATCAAGCCTGCCTGCTGCGCTTCCGGCCGATCCTGATGACCACCATGGCGGCGATCCTCGGCGCCATGCCGCTGATGCTCGGTACCGGAACCGGCTCGGAGCTGCGCCAGCCGCTCGGCGTCGCCATCATCGGCGGGCTGGCGTTTAGCCAAGTGCTGACCTTGTTCACCACCCCGGTGATCTATCTCTACTTCGACCGCTTGGCGGTGCGCCTGACCGGCCGCCGGCCCGCCGGCCCGATCGCGCGGAACGAGCCGGCCGAATGAACGTTTCCGCACCATTCATTTCGCGGCCGGTAGCGACGACGCTGTTGACGCTGGCGATCGCGCTCGCCGGCATTATGGGATTCTCGCGATTGCCGGTGGCGCCGCTGCCGCAGGTCGATTTCCCGACCATCTCGGTCAGCGCGCAGCTTCCCGGCGCCAGCCCGGAAACCGTCGCTACCAGTGTCGCCGAGCCGCTCGAACGTCATCTCGGCCAGATCGCCAACGTCACCGAGATGACGTCGCAAAGCGGCATCGGCCAGGCGCGCATCACGTTGCAGTTCGACCTCAGCCGCGACATCGACGGCGCCGCGCGCGACGTCCAGGCGGCGATCAATGCTGCACGCGCCGACCTGCCGACCAACCTACCGAGCAATCCGACCTACCGCAAAGTCAATCCGGCCGACGCGCCGATCATGGTTCTGGCGCTGACCTCCAAGACCATGACCCAGGGCCAGATGTACGACGCCGCCAGCAACATTCTGGCGCAGCGGCTGTCTCAGCTCAGCGGCATCGGCAACGTCAATATTGGCGGCTCGAGCCTGCCGGCGGTGCGCGTCGAGCTCAACCCGCAGGCGCTCTACAATTACGGCATCGGGCTCGAGGACGTCCGCGCCGCACTCGCTTCGGCCAATGCCAACAGCCCTAAAGGCACCATCGACGACGGCGGCCGCCGTTACCAGATCTATACCAACGATCAGGCCAACGTCGCCGCCGATTACGCGCCGCTGGTGATCGCCTACCGCAACGGCGCCGGGGTGCGCCTCTCCGACGTCGCCACTGTCATGGATTCGGTACAGGACAACCGCAATCTCGGCATGTCGCAGGGCCAACCTTCGGTGCTGGTGATCCTATACCGCCAGCCGGGCGCCAACATCATCGAGACCGTCGACGCGGTCAAAGCCGAATTGCCGCATCTGGAAGCGGCCATGCCGGCCGACATGAACGTCAATGTCGCGATCGATCGCAGCACCACGATCCGCGCTTCGCTGCACGACACCGAAACGACGCTGGTGATCGCCGTCATTCTCGTCACCATCGTGGTGTTTCTGTTTCTGCGCAATGTCAGTGCGACGCTCATTCCCAGCGTCGCCGTGCCGATTTCGATCTTCGGCACCTTTGGCGTCATGTATCTGCTCGGCTACAGCCTCGACATTCTCTCGTTGATGGCGCTGACCATCGCCACCGGTTTCGTCGTCGACGACGCCATCGTGGTGCTGGAGAACATTACGCGCCACATGGAAGAAGGCATGCCGCGCCTGCAGGCCTCGTTCCGTGGCGCGCGCGAAGTCGGCTTCACGGTGCTCTCGATCAGTCTGTCGCTGATCGCGGTATTCATCCCGATCTTGCTAATGGGCGGCATTCTCGGCCGGCTGTTCCGCGAATTCACGGTGACGCTGTCGATCGCCATCATGGTGTCGCTCGTGATCTCGCTGACCACCACGCCGATGATGTGCGCGCTGTTCCTCAAAACACGGCCAACCGCAGAGGCGACCGGCCGCCTGACGATATTCGAGCGGATTCGCCGCGGCTACGGCCACACTCTGACCTGGGGACTGCGCCACCATGCACTGGTGTTTGTGATCTTCATCGCCACGATCGTTCTGAACGTTGCGCTGTTTATCGTCGTGCCCAAAGGCTTTTTCCCGCAGCAGGATACCGGGCGATTGATCGGTTCGCTGGAGGCGGACCAAAGCATCTCATTCCAGTCGATGCGCACCAAGCTCAAGCAGATGATCGACATCGTGCGCGCCGATCCCGCCGTCGACACCGTGGTCGGCTTTACCGGCGTCGGCAGCGGCGGCGGCTATGCCCAGATCAATAAGGGCACCGTCTTCGTTTCGCTCAAACCGATTACCCAGCGGGTGTCGGTCGATCAAGTGATCGCGCGGCTACGGCCGCAGCTGGCGCAGGTGCCCGGCGGGCGTCTCTATCTGGCCGCGGTACAGGATCTGCGGGCCGGCGGCCGGCAGAGCAACGCGCAATATCAATACACGCTGCAGTCGGAGAACGTGCAGGATCTCTACACCTGGACGCCCAAACTGGTCGACGCGCTGGAGCACAATGCAGTGCTGACCGATGTCAGCTCCGATCAGCAGCAGCGCGGGCTGGAGACCTATCTCGACATCGACCGCGACACCACCGCGCGGCTCGGCATCACGCCGCAACAGATCGACAACACCTTGTACGACGCGTTCGGCCAGCGTCAGGTGTCGGTGATCTACAGCGCCATCAATCAGTACCATGTGGTGATGGAGATCGATCCGCGTTACACGCAGTTCCCGACCTCGCTGCGCGACGTTTGGGTGGCGACGACGGGCGGAACGGCGCCGGGCACGGCGACGACCAATGCGCCGGGCGGCACGGTGTCCGCCGCGACCACAAATGGGACCACTTCTGCCCCAATCGCGCCGCCGGTTTCATCACCTAACGGCACGAGCCGCACCATCCTGTCGTCGAACAAGGCCAGCACCAACGCGCTTGCCACGCTCAACGCCGCCTCGGTGCGCAACGCCTTCACCAACGCGCTCGCCAATACCGGCCGCGGCTCGACTTCGGCGGGAGCGGCGGTGAGCACAAGCAAGGAAACCATGATCCCGCTGGCCGCGGTGACCCACCACCACCCGGGCAACACGCCGCTGTCGGTCAATCACCAGGGATTATTTGTCGCCTCGACCATCTCGTTCAACCTGCAGCCGGGCAAATCGCTCGGTCAGGCCGCCGAAGAAATCAACGCCGCCATCGCCCGCATCAACATGCCGAGCGCGATCACCGGCACGCTGGCCGGTACTGCACAGCTGTTCCAGCAGTCGCTGTCCAAAGAGCCGATCCTGATCCTGACCGCGATCGCCGCCGTCTACATCCTGCTCGGCGTGCTCTACGAGAGCTACATCCATCCGATTACCATTCTGTCGACGCTGCCGTCGGCGGGCATCGGCGCGCTGTTGGCGCTGATGCTGTTTCACGTCGAATTCGACATCATCGGCCTGATCGGCGTCATTCTGTTGATCGGCATCGTCAAGAAAAACGCCATCATGATGGTCGATTTCGCCATCGAGGCGAAGCGCGCGCGCGACTTGAGCTCGTACGACGCGATCTACGAAGCCTGCCTGCTGCGTTTCCGTCCGATCATGATGACGACCTCGGCCGCCATTCTCGGCGCCATCCCGCTGGCGCTGAGCTTCGGCAATGGCGGCGAAATCCGCCGCCCGCTCGGCATCGCCATTGTCGGCGGCCTAATCATCAGCCAGTTGCTGACGCTCTACACCACGCCCGTGCTCTATCTTTATCTGGACTGGTTAAGCACTTGGTCGCAGCGCGCGCGGCGGGGGATGCGGCGCCGGCCGCTGCGGCCGTCCGCTGCGCCAGCGGCGGGATAATCGAGAGTAGCCCTCGTCATTCCGGGGCGGGCTGAAAGCGCGAGCCCGGAATCCATATTCGCCGACAGTGAGGGAAATTTCGCAACGGCGGAAATTCAGCCGTCGCCGCAGTGGTTATGGACTCCGGGTTTGGCCCTGCGGGCCGCCACGGAACGACGGCTCCGGTTGAAACTACGGAATGTGAATCGGCCTGCGACCGTAGCAGCACGGTGCGCCCCAGCGCCATCGCGGCGGGTCGAGCGTCGCCTGCAGCCTGCCGATGTCGGCGCGATTTCCGGTAGTGATCGGCCCTTTATAGGCTTCGTCGATCTCCGGGTTCGCCTGCAGATAGGCGTTGCGATTGTACAGCCCATACATGCCGTAGTGGATGGCCCGCCACTCGGGATCGTGGTGCCAATGCCAAAAGCGCCACCAGTATTCGTCGGCCGTCGCCGGTCCGACGCTCAATGCAAGAACAAACGCACAGCCCGCAAATACCGCCCGCCAGCCCATCACGGCCCTGCTCCGCCATAGTTGGGAAATGATAACCGCAGCCGTACGCCGAAGCAAAGGCGGCGGCGGAGATTTCGTCCACACCCGGCGGCTATGCGCGCGATATACTTGCGGGCGTTGCCCGCCTACCGATCCCCATTGCGGAGCCGTCGACTGATGAGTGAGCGATACTTTGAGGATTTTGCCGTTGGCGAGGTTTTCAAGCCGAGCGGCCGCGTGCGCGTGGAGAAAGACGAGATCATCGCCTTTGCCAGAAAGTTCGATCCGCAGTCGTTCCATCTCGACGAGGACGCCGCACGGCATTCGATCTTTGGCCGCCTGGTTGCCAGCGGCTGGCACACGGCCGCGATGACCATGAGCCTGATCGCGCGCAGCGAATATCGCCCCGTGGGCGGCACCATCGGGCTCGGCTTCGACGACATGCGCTGGCCGATCCCGGTCTTTCCCGGCGACGAGCTTCGCATCGAGAGCGAGGTGCTCGAAACCAGACCTTCGCAGTCGCGGCCGGATCGTGGGCTCCTGAAAATGCGGACCCGCACCTTCAATCAGAACGGCGAGGTCGTGCAGGAAATCATCGCCAACGGCTTGGTGCCGCGCCGCCCGGCTGGTGCCCCGCTGTCGTCAGGCTAAGGCACGCCGGTCATATTTCTCCATGCCGGCAGCGCAGTCGACGCTCCACACACCGGGGCCGGCGAACACCATGTAAAGGAAGATGAAGCAGTACAACACCGCCGAGTCGCCGAAATTTGCCGCCGGAAAGAACGAGCGCGGGAAGTGCGCCATGAAATAGGCCACCGCCATGTCGCCGCAAAGAATAAAGGCGACCGGGCGGGTGAACAGACCGATCAGGATCAAGATGCCGCCGACGATCTCGATCACGCCCTGGACATAAAGGAGCGGCGTCATGTCGGCCGGCCCAGCCGAAGGAAAGGCGAAGAATTTCTGCAGGCCGTGCTCCATGAACAACAACGCGACAATGATGCGTATGATGCTCAGGACATAAGGTCGTGCTTTGTCAAGATTCGCATAAAGCGATGTCATGACGGCCCTCCGATCCAGCTTGTGTTCCGGCAATCCCCGTGACCGAAGATTTACGCCGCGCCCAACACGCGGCCAATACGGCTGCAATCAATTTCACGTGGCCATCGCGGGCCGCCGACACGCTCGATCGCAGCCGCCGCCAGCATGGCTATCGGGCCGCCAAAGCCGCGGCATGATCGCCCACCGGCAGCGGCGGCGTGAAGCGTCCATCGGCCGCGGTCCAGCCGCCGTCGACCAAGAGATACGAACCGGTGACGTAGGAACTCGCATCCGACGCCAGATAGACGACCGCGCCGACAAGCTCGGAGGGCTTGGCCCATCGCCGCATCACCGATTTGTCGGAATAGGCGCGGTACCAGGCGTCGTTTTGCTTGATTTGCTGGGTCAGCGGCGTCTCGACGACGCCCGGCGCAATGGCATTGGCGCGAACGCCCGACTGGCCGAGCTCGGCGGCGAGCGCCCGGATCATCTGCAGCGTGCCGGCTTTGGTGGCCGCGTAAACGCCTTGTCCCGGCTCGACCACCTGCGCGCGGATGCTGGAGAAGACGATGACGCTGCCCTTGCCGCGCGCGACCATGCCGGGCACGAAGGCTTTGAGCGCACGGAAAATACCCTTCAGGTTGAGCCCGACGACGCGATCGAACTCTTCTTCGGTGACGTCAAGGAGCGGCTTTCGCACATTGATCGACGGCGAGATCACCAGCACATCGGGAACGCCGGCGGTCTTGGCGGCGGCGGCAACGCTGTCGCGATCGCAGAGGTCGATGTGCAAAGCTTCAGCCGAGCGGCCGTCTGCGGTGATCGCCCGCACCGTGTCGTTGGCTTTCGTCATCTCGAGGTCGCCGCAAATCACCTTGGCGCCGAAGCACGCCAGACCGCCGCAACTGGCGCGGCCGATGCCGCTCGCGCCGCCGATCACGAGAGCGCGCCGGCCGCTGAGATCGAAAATCTTGGAATAGTCGTCCATGCGCATTCCTCTCAGGCAAGTTTTTTTCCTTGTTGGTTGGTTGCCGGCGGCTCAGGCCAGGCCCGCGCTTGCGAGGCCCGCATGTTTTCGAACGCGCTGGCGAGGCCGAGTACGCCGAGATCGTCGAAGCGGCGGCCGATAATCTGCAGGCCTATCGGCAGGCCGTCGTCGCTGTAGCCGCAATTGATCGAGGCTGCGGGCTGCTCGGACATGTTGAACGCGACGGTGAAGGAGATATGCGGAAACGGATCGAGCGGATCGTCGCTTGGCGAAGCAAGCTCGGCGGCGAATGCGGTAATCGGCGCGGTCGGCGCGATGACGAAATTGTATGGCAGGGTCGCGACGATCGTGGCCTTGCGCATCGCCATGGTCTGGCTGAAGCCGTGGAAGACCACCTCGCCGCTGAAGTCGGCGGCCGATTCTCCCCAGGCGCGGATGAAAGGCAGGATTTTTTCCCGCCGCTCCGGCGGCTTGGTGCGAAAGTCCGCCAGCGCCCGCATCCGCCAGAAGCGGTCGAGACCATCGAGCATCTCCTGCGTCAGAAACGGCTGTAGCGGTTCGACGATGGCGCCGGCAGCGGCCAAGTCGCGCCCTGCCCGTTCGACCGCTGCACGCGTCGGCGCCGAGGTCGCGTACCCGCATCCGGCTTCGAGCAACATCCCGATGCGCAAGCCGGCGAGCTTCGACGGCGCGATATGCCAGTCGAGGCTTTGCGGCGGCAGGCTCATAAAGTCGCGCGTATCCGGCTGCGCCAGCGTCGCCATCATCAGCGCCGCATCGCCGACGGTGCGGGTGATCGGCCCGGCGACGCGCCCGATATAAGGCGGGTCGATCGGCACCCGTCCCAGGCTCGGCTTCAACGCAAAGACTCCGCACCAGCCCGCCGGCAAACGCACGGAGCCGCCGATGTCGGTGCCGAGATGCAGCGGCCCGCAGCACGCCGCCGCCGCAGCCGCCGCGCCGGCCGACGAGCCGCCCGGATTGCGCGTCAAATCCCAGGGGTTGCGCGTCAGCGGATGAAAGCTCGACAGCCCCGACGACAGCATGCCGTAGTCCGGCATCGTCGTCTTGGCGAAGAAAATAGCGCCGGCTTCGCGCAAGCGCGCCGCCGGCGGCGCGTCCTCGGTGGCCGGGACCAAATCGCTCGCCGCGGTGCCGAGCGGAACCGGCTCGCCCTTGGTGGCGATATTGTCCTTGATCGTCACCGGCACGCCGTCGAGCGGACCGATCGGTTCGCCGCGCTGCCAGCGCGCCTGCGACGCGCGCGCCTGCGCCAGCGCACGTTCCGGCTCGAGCAGGTAGGTCGCGTGAATATGCGGATCGAAGGACGCAACGCGCGCCAGCACGTCCTGCATCGCCTCAAGCGGCGACAGCGCGCGGCGACGATAAGCGTCCAGCAGCGCGACGGCGCTCATTCGACATGGCTGCATGGCATCACACGTTAGAGCGGCGCGCGCGCGCGAACAAGCCAAGCGATGCGCGTCATGCCGCAATGCAAAAAATTGCCAGCGTCATTGGTGGCGCGCCAGCAAACGCCCGGTTGTGCTATAACGCTTGCGTCGCGGGCAAAGAAAGCGGGAACCCACGCACCGCCGTGCAGGTTCATCAGCCCGGGGGACGGAGGAACACCATGGAGTACCTGGAGGCTCGCACCATCCGGAAGGTGTCGGCGCGGCTGATCCCATTCCTGATGATCTGCTATTTCGTCGCCTATCTCGATCGCGTCAATGTCGGCTTCGCCGCGCTGACCATGAACAAGTCGCTGGGTTTGACGGCGACCATGTTCGGCTTCGGCTCCGGCGTTTTCTTTCTCACCTATTTCCTGTTCGAGGTGCCCTCGAACCTGGCGCTCGACCGCTTTGGTGCGCGCAAGTGGATCGCGCGCATCATGTTCAGCTGGGGCATTCTCTCCGGGCTGATGGCGTTCATCCCGAACATCGCCACCGCCACCGGGCTGAGCAACGAGATCACCTTCTACACCTTGCGCGCGCTCCTCGGCTTCGCCGAAGCGGGATTCTTTCCCGGCATCATCTTTTATCTGACGTTGTGGTATCCGTCGGTCTATCGCGGCCGCATCGTCGGCGCGTTCATGGCGGCGATTCCGCTCTCCTCGGCGATCGGCTCGCCGATTTCCGGCATGATCCTCGGCATGAACGGCATCGCCGGGCTGGAGGGCTGGCAGTGGCTGTTCATCATCGAGGCCGCACCGGCCGTGGTGCTCGCCTTCGTCACTTACTTCTATCTCACCGACCTGCCGGCCGACGCGCAGTGGCTCGAAGCGGACGAGCGCGCTTGGTTGCGCGACCGCCTTGACGCCGAGCGCCGGCAGCGCGAGGCGGCGCAAACGCTGTCGGTCTGGGAGGTGATGCGCAACCCGCGCGTCTGGGCGCTGGCCTTGGTCTATTTCGGCCTGGTGGCCTGCAATTACGGCGTCGGCTTCTGGCTGCCGCAAATCATCAAGGCGTTCGGCCTGACGAATTTCGCGACCGGCTGGGTCACCGCCATCCCCTATGCCATCGGCGCCGTATTCATGGTCTGGTACGGCTATCACTCCGACGCCACCGGCGAACGCAAGGGCCACACCGCGGTCGGGCTCTTGATTGCCGCCGCCGGCATCGCCGCCTCGACCCTGACCGGCAATCCGACGCTGACGATCATCGCCTTTACGATTGGCGCCTGCGGCGTGTTCGGCACGCTGCCGGTATTCTGGACGTTGCCGACGGCCGTGCTCTCCGGCACCGCGGCCGCCGCCGGAATTGCCGCGATCAACTCGATCGGCAATCTCGCCGGTTTCGCCGGGCCCTACGCCATGGGCTGGATCAAGGACCAGACCGGCAGCTTCACCGGCGGGCTACTCCTGATCGCGGCGCTGGCGATCATCGCCATGGCGATCGTGCTGGCGCTTGGTCATAACCCGGCGCTGGAACGCACGCCTGCCGCCGCGCTGAAAGAGGGATGATTTTAGGTTAGGTTCACCTTCGTCATTGCGAGCGAAGCGAAGCAATCCAGCTTTCAGTTGCGCGCTCGCGCCGCCCTCCAACCCGCTCGCGCGCAACTTGGGTTGGAGGGCGGCAAGTTGCGCGCGAGGGAGAGTGGATTGCTTCGTCGCTATCGCTTCTCGCAATGACGACGTGATTCGGGCAAAAATCATCCTGCTCCAACGCGCCGCTTTTCGCGTTTCATCGCTGCCCGCCGGCGCTGGTGTCGCAGCACCGGCGGGCGATCGCGCGTGATCTGCAGCGCGTCGCTTGCCGGAAACGTTTGCTCCAATTCCAGGTCCAATTGATCGTCGAGTTCCTTGAATGTGCGCAGGCGCACAACGACGGCATTCTCGTGACTCTTCGCCATGGCGCGGTCTCCGGAAATCTTCGGAGCGACGATACCCGCCCGCGGCCAGCCGCCGGGCGGAAGGCACCTGTCAAACTATCTATGAAGTGCGCCGCCCCTTCACAACGTCCGCCACCACGGCGCCGACAGCATCACTGCATTGCCGGACAGCTGCGCGAAACCGCGCCCGGCGCCGACAACAACGTTGCGCAATGAATTCAGGAGAATTGCAGGCGGGTGAATTGATCGGCCTTGCGAGCGACGGCGCGGCCATAGGCATAGCGCCCGACCACATTGGTGACAAAGCGGTTCACCAGGTCGCCGGTCAACGGCAACGGCCGGCGCACATCGACGATCAGGACCGCGCGCAAATCGTCGCTGTTATTGACGACCGCGTGCGGCCAGCTGTCGTCGAACAACACGCCCTCGCCCTCTTTCCAGACATAGTCGCGGCCATTGACGGTGATCTTGGGCGGGTTGTTGCGCGGCACGTGCACGCCGAGATGATAGCGCAGATAACCAAGATACGGCCCTTCATGCTCGGGCACCGATTTGCCGGGGTCGAGGATCGAGAAAAACGCCTGGACGACATTCGGCACGCGCGCGATCGCCTGGCAGGTTTGCGGACAGCGCGCCCGGTTGGGCTCGACCTTGTAGCCGAGCACTTCGAGCACGTAGACATTCCAGCGCTTCGGCGTCGTATCCGATATTTCGCGCTCGCCGGAATCGACGTCGTGATATTGCGGCATCTCGACGCCGTCGGCAATCAACCGTTCGAACTCGGCGCGAATCGCCGGGTACGCCTCCGTGATAAAGTCGAGCTCCGGATAGGCGTCGGCGATATTAAAAAATGTCGGCCGCGGCTTCGGATCGATGTGAAGGGCCAAATAGCCGTTCACCGCCGACTTCCAGATGTGGTAGTCGAGCTTCATCGCTGACTTCGCTCTTAAGCAAAAACCCCGGATTTCGCGATAACTTTCTCAGTATCGCAGCGGCGAGTCAATGCAGCGGCGCGCGGCGATAATACTTGCCTGTGCGACCGACGGCGCTCCGGGGTGTGCATTCACAAATCGCCATGCGAAGTCCGCTGTTCGGTAAACCGGACATTGCGCTGACATCGCTAATGCCCGAGCCTGATCCAAAGTTGTCATAGGCCGGATTGAAATTCCGCAACGCCTCACTCTCCTGCTGTAGCTGAGGTGGTTATCCTTTAGGTCGATAACGTGGAAGGCCCCATGCAGTGCGACATTTTGTCGGCGACGAACGAACTCAGCGGCCGGAACAAATACGCGACATCCGCGCTGGTGTAGCGTTTGACATATTCAGCGTCGTGAGCGGCGCGTTCAGCACGCACGGCTCGGTGTTTGTCTCCTCGCGGGTTTGCATTACGCGCGCGCGTTGAGGCCGAGATAATTTCCCCACTTGTATTCGGAATCCACTTGAGGGTCTCCAGTCGTCGACAAGAAAGGAAAAACCATGAAGATCGTCGTCATCGGCGGCACCGGCCTGATCGGCTCGAAGACCGTCGCGATTCTGCGCCAGGGCGGCCACGAGATCGTCGCCGCTTCGCCCCAAAGCGGTATCAACACCATCACCGGCGAGGGGCTTAAAGAGGCCCTAGCCGGCGCGCAGGTGGTGATCGACCTCGCCAATTCGCCTTCATTTGAGGATAAGGCGGTTCTGGAATTCTTCGAGACCTCCGGCCGCAACCTCCTCGCGGCAGAAACCGCGGCGGGCGTCCGGCATCATGTCGCGTTATCCGTCGTCGGAATCGACCGGAGCGACAATGGCTATTTCCGCGCCAAGGTCGCCCAAGAGAAACTGATCGTGACCTCCGGCATCCCCTACACCATCATCCGCTCGACCCAGTTCCTGGAATTCCTCGGCGCCATCGCCGCTTCGAGTGCGGATGGAAACACGGTCAGGATTTCGCCCGGCCTGTTCCAGCCGATCGCGGCGGACGACGTTGCGGCCTTCGTTGCCGAGGTGGCCCTCGCGACGCCGCGAAACGGCATCGTCGAGATCGCCGGCTCGGAACGAGCGCCATTCAACGAAATCGTCGCCCGCTATCTCAAGGCGGTCGGCGACCCGCGCGAGGTTGTGCGTGACCCCGAGGCTCGATACTGGCGCGGCCGCGTCGAGGAGCGATCACTCGTGCCGCTGAGCGAGGCGCGCCTCGGCCGCATCGGTTTAAACGAATGGCTCCGCCGCTCACGGGCAGCGGCCTGATCCCTCATCCGCCAGCGGGAACCCCAGGAGATGTCCACGCCTAATGCCCGGCCATGTGCCGGCCGATAACGGTGAGATCGGCGTCGCTGGCGCGGGTCTCGTAGACGATCTCGCCGTGGAACATCACGACCAGCCGATCGGCGAGCTCGAGGAGCTCGTCGAGGTCTTCCGAGACCAGGAGCACGGCGGCGCCGCGGTTGCGCGCCGCCATGATCTCGGCGTGGATTTGCGCCACCGCCGCGAAGTCGAGGCCGAAGCAGGGATTGGCGGCGACCAGGATATCGACCTCGCCGCCAAGCTCGCGCGCCAGCACGGTGCGCTGGACGTTGCCGCCCGACAGTTCGCCGATCGCAGTATCGTCCGAGCGGGTCTTGATCTTGTAGCGCTCGATCTTGCGCAGCGCATCGTCGTGGAATTGGGCGCGGTTGAGCCACCAGCCGCCGGAGGCGAACGGCGCGCGGTCGAACTCGCGAAAGGCGAGATTGTCGGCGACGCTCATGCGCGCCACGCAGGCATTCTTCAGCGGCTCCTCGGGAAGCACCGAGAGATGATTGTGACGCATCTCCTGCCGGGTGGCGTGATAGTCCTCGCCCTGCAGATGGATCTTGCCGCTTTCGGCGTCGCGCTGGCCGGCAATCACCTCGATCAGTTGCCGCTGGCCGTTGCCGGAGACGCCGGCGACGCCGACAATCTCGCCGCCGCGGATCGACAGCGAGACGTTGCGCACCGCCGGCTGTCCGCCATCGTCCAGCGCGTTGAGCTTTTCGATCTCGATCCGCGGCGCACCGAATTCGCCGGTGCGCGGCGGCTGCACCGTCAGTTCTTCGGCGCCAATCATGGTGCGCGCCATGGCGTCGGGGCTCAGCTCCTTCACCAGCCCCTGCCCCGCCAGCTTGCCGCGCCGCAGGATAGTCACCTCGTCGGCGAACGCCATCACCTCGCGGAATTTGTGGGTGATCATCAGGATGGTGAGATCGCCGGCCGCGACCATGCCGCGCAGCATGCCGAGCACTTCGTCGGCTTCGCCGGGCGTGAGCACCGAGGTCGGCTCATCGAGAATGAGAAACCGGCGCCGCAGGTAAAGCTGCTTGAGGATTTCGCATTTCTGCCGTTCGCCGGCAGAGATCGCCGAGACCCTGGCATTAAGCGGCACCCGGAACGGCATCTTCGCCAGAAACTCTTCCAGCGCCCTGCGCTCCCGCGCCCAGTCGACGACCGCCGGCACGTCATCGCGGGCGAGCACAAAATTTTCCGCGACTGTCATCGCCGGCACGAGGGTAAAGTGCTGATAGACCATGCCGAGGCCGAGCGCGTGGGCGGCGCGCGGATTGTTGATCACCTCCTGGCGCTCGTCGACCAGAAGCTCGCCGCTGTCGGCCTGGTAATAGCCCATGATGCACTTGACCAGCGTCGACTTGCCGGCGCCGTTCTCGCCGAGCAGCGCATGGAAGGTGCCGGGCACGACCTTGAGCGAGACCGCGTCCAGCGCGGTGAATTCGCCAAAGCGCTTGGTCATGCTGAGCGCTTCGACGCCGAACGTCCGCTTGTTGGCGGTCGGCGACGGCAGACCGCCCGGCGGGATCAGCGTCGCCATCTCGCTCACGCGATGGCCTCGATGAATTTGGCCGAGTCCGAAACCGCGCCGAATACGCCACCCTGCATCTTGACCATCTTGATGGCGGCGTCGTGATTGCCCTTGTCGGTAGCGCCGCAGCAATCTTCCAGCAGCAGGCATTCGAAGCCGCGATCGTTGGCCTCACGCATGGTGGTGTGCACGCAGACGTCCGTGGTGATGCCGGTCAGCACGATATTGTCGATGCCGGCAAGCCGCAGCATCAGTTCGAGATCGGTGGCGCAGAACGAGCCCTTGCCCGGCTTGTCGATGATGGTTTCGCCTTGGTGCGGCTTGAGCTCATCGATAATGTCCCAGCCGGGCTCGCCGCGCACCAGAATGCGGCCGCACGGCCCGGGATCGCCGATGCCGGCGCCGATCTGCCGCGAGCGCCAGCGCTTGTTGGCCGGCAGGTCGGCGAGATCGGGACGGTGGCCTTCGCGGGTGTGCAGGACGTGGAAGCCCTTGGCGCGCATCGCCGCCAGCGTGCGCTTGATCGGCTCGATCGGCGCGCGCGTCAGCGACAGATCGTAGCCCATCTTGTCGACATAGCCGCCGACGCCGCAAAAGTCGGTTTGCATGTCGATGATGAGCAGCGCGGTGTTTGCGGCGCGAAGATCGCCGTTATAAGGCCACATGTATGGATCGGCGGCGACAAAGCGCTCCGCCGCGCTGCTTTCCTTGTGCGCCAACTGGGGCATGACTTTACCTCGTGAAAGACTTCACTTCGTCAAAGGCTCATCGCGTGATCGACAGCTCGGCCGGCGCGCCGATCAGGGTGCGCTTCGGCGAGCAGGTCGCGATCATGATCAGCAACGTCAGAATATAGGGCGCGGCATTGAACAGATGATAGCCGTAGCTGAAACCGATGGACTGCAAGGCCGGTCCCAAGGCGGCGGCGCCGCCGAACAGGAGCGACGCCCACATGCACAGCATCGGGTTCCAGCGGGCGAAGATGACGAGAGCGACCGCCGTAATGCCCTGTCCGCTCGACAAGCCTTCGTTCCAGCTGCCGGGGTAGAACAGCGACAGGAACGAGCCGCCGATGCCGGCGAGGAAGCCGCCGAACATGGTGGCGCGCAGCCGAATCCAATTGACCGAATAGCCCATCGCCAGCGCCGCGTCGGCGCTTTCGCCGGCGGTGCGGATGATCAGGCCCCAGCGCGTGGTGCGCAACGCCCAGACCAGGATCGGCGCCAGCGCGACGCCGAATAGAAACAGTACATTGATGCGCAACGCGGAGCGCAGCTGCGGAATGTCGCTCCACCAGCCGAAATCGATCGACGGCAGCCGCGGCGCCGTCGGCTCGATCAAGGGCTTGCCGAGATAGAAGGCGAGCCCGATCCCGAACAGCATCAAGGCGATGCCGACGGCGATGTCGTTGACACGGGGCAGGCCGCAGATCGCCGCATGCAGCGCGCCCATACCGGCGCCGGCGATCCCGGCGGCGAGCACGCCGAGCCAGGGCGAGCCGGTGAGATACGACACGCCATAGCCGGCCATGGCGCCCATCACCAGCGTGCCTTCCAGGCCGAGATTGATGCGGCCGGAGCGTTCGGTGATGCACTCGCCGAGGCTGACGAATAGAAACGGCGTCGAGACACGCACGGCGCCGCCGAACACCGCAAGCGGCACCGTCCACAAGCCGATATCGGACGTCGCCGCCATGGTCAGGATTTTCCCTTGAAGATGCGGAGCCGGCCGTAAAGCGAGTCGCTCGCCAGCACCATGACAAAGATCGTGCCTTCCAGCACCAGCACTGACGCATCGGGCAAGCCGAGCCGGCGTTGCAGCAGTCCGCCGGAGGCGCCGATGCCGCCAAGCAGCACGGCGACGGGAATAATGGCGAGTGGATTTTGCCGCGCCAGGAACGCCACCAGGATGCCGGCAAAGCCGTAGCCGGCCGCGAGATTGGCGTTGGCACGCCCCTGCACGGCTGCGACTTCCATCATGCCGGCGAGACCGGCCGCGGCGCCGGCCAGAAAGCAGATGATGAGGATGAGCTTGCCGACGCTCAAGCCGACGACCTTGGCAGCGCGGATATTGCCGCCGGCGACGCGCGCGGCAAAGCCGAACACGGTGTGATAGATCAAAATATACGACAGCACCGCGGCGATGATGCCGTACGCCAACCCCCAATGCACGTCGGTGCCCGGAATGCTGCCGATCATGTTGGCGGCGCCGATTTCCGGCGTTGACGGCTTGTTGAGGCTGGTCGGATCGCGCATCGGGCCCTCAACCAAAAAGTTGAGGACGGCGAGCGCGATATAGACCAGCAGCAGGCTCGAAATCGTCTCGTTGACGCCACGATATTGGCGGAGCGCGCCGGACAGCATGATCCACAGGCCGCCGCCGATCATGCCGGCAATCGCCATGGCGACGTCGACGACCAGCGGCGGCGCCATTTGCAGCGCCAAAGCCGCGCTGGTCGCGCACAGCGCGCCGATCAAGAGCGCCCCCTCGCCGCCGATGATCACCATGCCGAGCTGCGCCGGCAGCGCCGTGCACAATGCGGTGAGAATGAGCGGCGCGGCGCGCGTCAGCGTATTCTGCCAGGAGAACCAGGTGCCGAACGCGCCCTGATACATAAAGAAATAAAGATCGAGCGGATTCTTGCCGAACAGCGCGACGAAAATCCCGAACAACACCAGCGAAGCCAGCAGCGCCAGCGCCGGGATGACGATATATTCCGCCCAGGCGCCGAACTTCCGGCCGAAAGGGGGCAGGCGAAGAAATTCGCCCACCCCCGCAGTTGTAGAGGTCGTGTCGACGTCGGCCTTCACGAAGTCGCTCCTTTACGAAGTCGCTCCGATGACGCCCTGTAGGAGATAGCTCATCTTTTCCAGCTCAGGATCGGTCTGGCCGCGCGACACGCCGGCGGCGACGACGGTATTGCCCTTGTTGTCGACCAGCGGCCCCTTGAAGATCACGTAATTGCCGGCGGTGAGCGCCGCCTTGACCTCGTCGGCTTTCTTCTTTGCCTCTGCGCTGACCATCGGGCCGTACGGCGATACCTTGACGATCTGCTCTTTCAGGCCACCGCGATAGAAGTTCGGAATGGTCTCGCCGGAGGTGAACATCTTGGCGAAGCGCGGATAGAGCACTTCCCAGTTCCACTCGGCGCCGGTGAGATAGGCCTGCGGCGCCAACACCGATTGGTTGACGTGATAGCCGCACACCATCGCGCCGCGGCGGGCTGCGTTCTCCACGACAGTCTTCGGGCCGTCGACGTGACAGGTGAGAACGTCGACGCCTTGATCGATCAGGCTGTTAGTGGCTTCCGCTTCCTTCACCGGCATCGACCAGTCGCCGGTGAAGATCACCTGCGTGGTGACTTTCGGATTGGCGAGCTTGGCGCCGAGCGTAAACGCGTTGATGTTGCGCAGCACCTGCGGGATCGGCTTGGCGGCGACGAAGCCGAGCTTGCCGGATTTCGTCGAGTAGCCGGCAACGATGCCGGAGACATGTTGCGCTTCGTCGATGTAGCCGAAATAGCTGCCGGCGTTTTTCGGATCCTTGTCGGTCCACAAGCCGCCGCAATGCTCGAAGCGGAGCTTCGGAAACTTCAGCGCCATCTTGATCATGTGCGGGTTGTAGTAACCGAACGACGTCGGGAATAAGAGCGTCGCGCCGTCGAGATTGATCATCAACTCCATGGTCTTTTCGACGGCGTCGGTCTCGGGGACCTTCTCTTCCTCGACCACCTTGATGCCGGGCATTTTCTTGAGCGCGGCGGCGCCTGCGGCATGGGCCTGGTTGTAGCCATAGTCGTCGCGCGAGCCGACATAGATGAAGCCGATGGTCGTCTCCGCAGCCATGGCCCCGCGCAGCGGCAAGGCCGTACCGAGGGTCAAGGCCGCCGTTCCCTGCAGGACGCGACGGCGTGAAATTTTGTCGAAAGTCATGACTTGCTCCCTGTACGCAAGCGAGCGCGGGTCGCGCCGCTGCATCGATCCATCAGGACGATGGATGCTCTTCGATTGGCAATCTGACCGTTCGCAAGGCCCATGCCAGCAACGGGGCGCCGGCGGGACCGGCCAATAACCTTGATTCCGCTAGGGAAATACCGGCAGTCGTGGCGGCCTTAGATTACCCGCCAACCCAGCTTCCGGTGCTGACTAAAAAATAGGCAGGCCTCAACCGATTCCTGTGCATCAGGAATGAGCAATTTTTCCCTCGCGGTCTGCTAGGATGGCATGAACGACGCGAATTGCTGGGGTCGCTTTCATGTCGCTGACCGACCTGATGTGGCTGGCCACCGCCGCCTACGGCTTGCACATCCTCGAGGAATACCAGCTGAACTGGCGCGACTGGGCGCGGGGCGTACTTCGCCTTCCCGTCGAGTGGAGCGACTTCTATGTCGTCAATGCGCTGGTGATCGTGCTCGGCATTGTCGCCGCCAATCTTGCTCGCGATCACCCGGGGATTGCGCTCGCCTTTCCGGCGCTGATGCTGATCAACGCCACGTTCTTTCACGTGCTGCCGACGCTATGGAGCCGCGGCCGTTTTTCACCCGGCCTGTTCACCGCCATCGTGCTGTTTTATCCGATCGGCGTCGCCTGCTATTGGCGCGCCTCGCATAATGGCCCTCTCCACCTGCGCGCCTTGATCGGCTCGCTCGTGCTCGGCGCGGTGTTGATGGCGTTCCCGGTCCTTCTTTTGAAAATCAAGGACCTGCGCTATCTCCGGCAGGGTCGCTGACCACCTTAGGCTTTCGCGACGGACCGTGGTGCGTCGCCGATCGCTCTCGCCAACAGCATGTCGCGTATGGCGGTAAAAACCGCATCGAACGCCGGCCGGCGATAATCCCATTTCGGGTCGCCTGAGAGCGGCACCATCACCATGGTGGCGTTGGCTTCGAAGAACAGGATGTCGCCGTCGGCATTCACCGCGAAATCGATACCGCCATAGTCGAGATCGAGCTCCGCATTGATCCGCTCCAGTGCCGCCATGCCGCGCGCGCCGATGAAATGCGACATATCGTTGAGGAACGCTTCATCGACACTGCGGTTTTCCGCCGAGTGCGCCATGTCGGCCTTGAAATAATGGATCTTCCAGTGGCGCGAGATCGCCAGATGCAGCGGATAGATTTTGCGGTCGATGATCATGACGCGGAGCTTGCGATAGAAGCCATCGGCATCGCGCGCATCGAGCTGATCGATCAGGCATATATCGTCACCGGGAAATTGCGCCACCGCAGTGCTCAACTCAGCTGGGTTTTCGACGCGAACAAAATGCCGGCCGGTGTGAAAGCCCGGCGTCCGCACCAGAAATGGAAATGAAAAGCCGCGTTGGGCAACAACCGCCGAGGCTGCGGCGCTTGTCAACACCGCGCGGGGCATGGTGACGACCCGCGGCACGATCACATTCGGCAGGCCGCGCAGGCGCTCGACATTGGCGGCGCGTCCGGTCTTGAGCACGGCGCGCGGCTGATTGATCACCGGCCGATCGGTCCGCGGGAGGAGCCGGCAGGCCGCTTCGAGGCCTTCCTCGCACAGATCGGCATCGCCGATGCTGTTGAAGACCAGATCGTGAGGCGGCAGCGGCGTTTTGGCATCCGCATATTCCGGCACTAACACGGTCGTCTGAAAGGTCCGGTCATCGAGCAGCGTCGACGTCGGGATGTTGCCACCCGCCGCCGAGATCAACTGCAAGACGGAAATTGGCGCACCCTCGCCTCTGTATGGCAGCGTCGTCTGAAAATGACGTGTGAAGCCCTTGTCCCGGTGCCGGCGCGCGCCGGGGAGGTCGCCAAGCTCGGCGAGCAGATTGCCCATGCCGCGATGGGCATGGATGTGGTCTGGATCGGCCCGCAGCGCCGCTTCGAAATGAATACGCGCGGCTTCCGGCTCGCCGCTGAGCAACAGCAAATTCGCCAGGTTGACTTGGCCGTTCGGATTATCCGGATGATGCCGCACGGCCTCGGCGAATAACGAGCGCGCGGCGTCCTTGTAGCCGGCGGTGAGAGCGAGCGTGCCGAAATCGTTCAACACGCCGAAATCGGTCGGCGTGCAGCGGAGCAATTCCAGATAGTCGCGCTTGGCCGCTTCGAATTGACCCTGCTCGCGCAACAGGCTGGCGCGCTCGTACCGGGCGTCGCGGGCATCGGGGTCCCGCTCCAGCAGGCGGTCGAGCTCTTGAAGGCGGCTATGCGTCGTGAGCGGCGAATGCTTGTTCACCTAGCCAGTCCCGGTCTGCCTTTCCGCGAATCACTTGTGCCCCAACCGATAATGCAGCCGGCCCGCGTTAGGACAAAATTAACCATGACGCCAAATGATGCCGCCGGGCGGCCTATAACCGAAAGCACCCACATGGACCGGACCAACGCCGACGTCGCCGGGATCGTCTTGGGCGATCCCGTTCCGTGGTTTGCCGCACCGTTGATCGGCGATGGCGCCTTCAACCTGTCGGTCGCGGCCGGTCGCTGGATCGTGCTGAGCTTCCTCGGCTCGCCGGCCAACCCGCGGGCGCAGCATGAGCTGGCCGAGATTTTCCAGTTGTCGCATCTGTTCGACGAGGATCGCATCGTCTTCTACGGCGTATTGTCCGCGCCGCCCGACAATCCGGCGCCGTATCTTGCGCGCACCACTTCAGCCGTCTCGTTCCTCGCCGATTATGACGGCGCGATCGGGCGCACGTTCGGCGCCGGCGCCATGCCCCGCACCATCGTGCTCGATCCGATGCTGCGGGCGGTCGCAAATATCCCGTGGGATCATGCCGACGGCCACGCCGCAATTGTGCGCCAAGTGCTGGCGAGCCTGCCGGCGGTCGACGATTCCGCCGGCGTCCCGCTCACCGCGCCGGTTTTGATCGTGCCGCGGGTGTTGTGCGAGACACTGATCAAGTTCTACGACAAGCTTGGCGGCGAGGAATCCGGCTTTCTGTTCGACGTCAACGGGGAGACCACCCGTGTGGTCGATCATCGCCTCAAGCGGCGCAGCGATCTCACCGTCGCCCATCCGCTATTGCGCGAAGCGATCCGCAACCAGATCGTCCGCCGCCTGGTTCCGGCGATCGGGCAATTCTTCCAATTTCAAGCCACGCGCATGGATCGCTACATCGTCGCCTGCTACGACAGCGCCGTCGGCGGCCATTTCTACCGGCACCGCGACAACGTCAATGTCGGCGCGCAGCACCGGCGCTTCGCCGTCACCATCAATCTCAACAGGGATTACCAAGGCTGCGACATGGTGCTGCCGGAATTCGGCCGCCGCGCCTATCGCGCGCCGGTGGGCGGCGCCATGGTGTTTTCCTGCGGCGCCTTGCACCAGGTGACGCCGGTCACCAGCGGGCGGCGCTATGCCTTTCTTGCCTTTCTCTACAGCGAGGCGGACGCGGCATTGCGCGAGGCGAACAACACGCGGCTGCATCGGACCGCGGCGCAATATGCCGTGGAATCAGACCTGCTGTTTCCGGAGATCGCCGCTGCGGCGCGGGCGCCGGAGCGGCTTGCGGTCTGACGCGGCTCTCGACATCGCGACGGCTTGTCAGGCGCGGTTTTGCCGTTAGAATAATCGCCACTTCTGGGATGGAGTCCCCCCGTAACCGCCGATGAGGCTGATGACTCCTGCCGCGCGCTTGGCGTCGGTAGGAGTTATGTTTGGGCTCCCGCTGCCTCCAAGAGCATTGTCTGACCGCTCGACGCCGGCGCGTTACGCTTGGCGTCGAGGCTAGTGGATTGCAGGAGGGCAGCATGACGGGCGTTTGGGCGCTTGCCTCGCTCTGGTTGGGATTGGCGCTGATTGCCAGCCTGCTGGCGATCTGGCTCCGCATCTCGTCGGCACTGTCGGAAATCGTCGTCGGAACGATCGCGCAGCTGATTATCGGCGCCGCTGTCGGCTCGGCGATGCTCGGCACCGACGAATCCTGGGTCAAATTTCTGTCCGGCATCGGCGCCATCGTGCTGACTTTCCTCGCCGGCGCCGAGCTCGATCCGGTCGTCTTCAGGCTCAAGTGGAAGGAAGCGGTCACGGTCGGGCTGGTCAGCTTCCTGTTTCCGTTCCTGGGCTGCGCGGCCGCCGCGCATTATCTGCTCGGCTGGGAGATCATGCCGAGCTGGCTTGCCGGCGTGGCGATGTCGACCACGTCTGTCGCTGTCGTCTATGCGGTGATGATCGAGTTCGGTTTCAATACGACTGAATACGGCAAGACCATCCTTGCCGCTTGTTTCGTCACCGACCTCGGCACCGTTGTCGCGCTGGGCCTTATCTTCGCGCCCTTCACTATGAAAACGTTGATTTTCATCGCAGTCGGCATTGTCGTCTTCGTGGTGCTGCCTTGGCTGACACCGCGGTTCTTCCGGCTGTACGGCAACCGCCCTTCGGAACTGGAGACGAAGTTTTTGCTGCTGTGTCTGTTAGGCATGGGCGCGCTCGCGGCCTGGGCCGACAGCGAAGCGGTGCTGCCGGCTTACTTGATCGGCATGGTGCTGGCCGGCACCGTCGGCAAGGATCACGCCTTGATCAGGCGTTTGCGCACCCTGACATTCGGCTTGTTGACGCCGTTTTATTTTATCCGTGCCGGTTCATTTGTATCGATACCGGCGCTTTTGGCCGCGCCGGCAGCGTTCGTCTTCTTCCTCATCGTCAAGGTCGGAACCAAGATCGTCGGCGTCTATCCGGTCACGAAGCTGTTTGGATCACCAAATCAAGAGGCCATGTATACGACGCTCCTGATGTCTACCGGACTGACATTTGGAACGATTTCTTCGCTGTTTGGCTTGTCACATGGCATCATCAATCAAGCACAGTATTCCGCGCTGGTGGCAACGGTTATTGCGAGCGCCGTTGTTCCGACTGTGATTGCCAACGCCTTCTTTCTGCCGCGTCACTTGCTGCCGCAGTCCGGGCCGGCGCCCACGCCGGCAGCAGACCGCGCCGCAATTCCGATTCGCAACGTTTCCGGCACGTCCGAATAACGCTTCGGAGTCATCGTCATGTTCGCCAAGATTCTGCACGCCAATGACGGCTCGGCGCCCGCGTTCAACGCGCTTAAGCTCGCGCTCACCCTGGCGCAGCAGAACCAGTCCGAGCTACACATGGTGTCGGTCATGGAGGTTGATTACCTGCCCGAGTTCGTCGAGGAGATCAGGGAAGAAACCGGCCGGGCCGCCAGACGCTTTCGTGGCATTCTGCAGCGCGCGCAGGACATGGCTGAGCCGTCGCATATCAAGCTTCACACCCATCTCCTGACCGGCCACCCGGTCCGCGACGTCGTCAAGCTCGCGGCGGACATCGGCGCCGACCTCCTGATCATCGGCGCCACCGGCCATTCCGCCCTTTATGAGCGGATGATCGGCAGCCGCGCCGATCGCATGGTTCAGCTTGCGCATTGTCCAGTGCTGGTGGTGAAATGAGACCGTAGCCCGAACTCGCAGTTTGGCAATACGGCGAATCGCGTAGTGCTCGTTCACGGGAGGGGACGATGATGAGGCCGGGTTCTGTCGTCTTTCATGGGGATCAAGGACTCAATGCTAGCCTATGTTTGGGTTGCACTCGGCGGCGCGCTCGGCACGACCGCGCGCTATTGGCTCTCCGGCGTGGTCGCCCGCTCGGTCGGCGAGACGTTCCCGTGGGGCACGATGGTCATCAACATCAGCGGCTCGTTTGTCATCGGTTTCTTTGGTGCGCTCACCGGACCCGATGGACGATGGTTTGTCGGCTCGACCGCGCGGCAGTTCGTCATGATCGGCATGTGCGGCGGCTATACGACGTTTTCGTCTTTCAGCCTGCAGACCTTGAACCTGGCGAACGACGGGGAATGGTTTCGCGCCGGCGCCAATATCGGCCTCTCCGTGGCGCTTTGCCTGATCGCGGTGTGGGTCGGCGTCGCGCTCGCCAGCCTGATCAACGCGATGAAATAAAATGGAGCAGAAGATGCAGATACCCCGGGACGCCGTCCTGCTCCGAATTTTCTTCGGCGAGGACGATAAATTTCAACATCACCCGTTGCACGAAGCCATCGTGCTGAAGGCCCGCGAGCTGCAGCTCGCCGGCGCCACGGTGCTGCGGGGCCACATGGGCTTCGGCCATTCCAGCCACATTCACACCAGCAAGATCTTGCGGCTGTCGCAGGACCTGCCGGTGGTGGTGGAAATCGTCGACTCCAAGGAGAGGATCGACGCCTTTCTCCCCGTGCTCGACCAGATGATGACCAGTGGGTTGGTCACGATCGAGAAGGTTCAGGTGCTGCAATACGGCGAAGCAAAGACTTAAAGGCGCCGCAAGCACCGGTAAACCAACGCCGTAAACTATTGTGTCGAAACCCGACGCAACAATTCCCCGTTTTCCGACACAATCCGACACGGTTCCGCCCCCGCAATCGCGTCTAATCCTGCGTGTTTGGTCAGGGAGCCGCGTTGATGGCAGGTCGCCTGGCAGGCGCTTTTCTCTGCCTGTTTGTGTTCGGTTTTCAGAGCTTCGCGCCGTGTCCGCAGGCCCAAGCAGCCGGCGCCGATTCCGCGATCATGGTTAGCGGCAATCGACACACCGATGCGGACATGATCCGCGCGTTCTTTCATCCCGCCGGCGACGGGACTTTTGATGGCGCCGCCCTCGATGCCGCGCTGAAAGGCCTCTACGGCACCGGCCTCTTTCAAGATGTGAAGATTGCCCACGACGGCGATCGCATCGCGGTCAGCGTCGTCGAAAATCCAGCCATCGATCGCGTCGCCTTCGAGGGCAACAAAAAGATCAAGGACGAGGACCTGAAGAAAGCCGTGCAGTCGAAAGCCGGCGGCCCAGTGTCGCGCGCGCTGGTGCACGACGATGTCGTCCGCATCGCCGAGCTTTACCGGCAGCACGGCTATTTCGAGGTGCGGGTCGAGCCGAAGACCATCGCCGCCAAGAATGAGCGCCTAAGCCTGGTGTTCGAGATCACCGAAGGCGGCAAGCTCGCGGTTCACCAAGTCCAGTTCGCCGGTAACGACGCCTATCCATCAAACAAGCTCATGAGCGTCATCAAAAGCCGTGAGACAAATTTCTTGAGCTTTCTGCTCAACAACAACGCCTACGACGCCGACCGTATCGAGGGCGATGTCGATCTGCTACGCCGCCTCTATCGCGCCCACGGCTATGCCGACGTGCGCGTCCATTCGGCGGCGAGCTACGACGCCGGCAAGAAGAGCGTCCTCGTAACTTTCACCATCGATGAAGGCCCGCAATACCGCTTCGGCCAGGTGGACATTGTCTCGAACGTGAAATCGGTCGATCCGGCAAGCTTGCGTGCCTATCTGCGCACCCAATCGGGCGAGATCTACGACGCCGGCGCCGTCGACAAGACCATCGAAGACATCGGCATGGGATTGGCCAGGAACGGCGTGCCGTTCGCTACCGCTTTGCCGCGCAGCGAACGCCTGCCCCCGCACGCCGGCGGCGCGGGGGGAGTCATTAATCTCGTCTACGCCATCGTCGATGACCGGCGGCTTTATGTCGAGCGCATCGACATTCACGGCAACAACAAAACCCGCGACGACGTGATCCGGCGCGAGTTCGATTTCGTCGAGGGCGATGCTTATAACCGCGCGCTGATCGATCGCGGCGAGCGGCGGCTGAAACAGCTCGGCTATTTCAAGACCGTGAAGATCAGCGCCGAGCCCGGCTCGGCGCCCGACCGCGTCGTGGTCAATGTCGCGGTCGAGGAGGACAAGACCGGTTTCTTCTGGGTGATGGGCGGCTATTCGAGCGCCGACGGCGTTTCCGCCACCGTTACCGTCGGCGACAACGATTTCCTCGGCACCGGCGATGTCGCCAAGGCGTCGGCGACGGTCGGCCAGTATACCCGCGGCTTCGACGTTTCGCTGACTGATCCCTACGCGCTCGGCCCGCATGTGTCGCTCGGCGGCGATCTGTTCGGCAAGGAGACGTTCGCCAGCCCCTATCAGTCGTATAATTCGACCTTCTACGGCGCCAAGATCATCACCACGGCGCCGCTAAACGATCAGCTCGGCGTCAGCTGGAGCTATTCGATTTACAATCAGGCGGTGTCGCTCGACCCGTCAGTCGGCATGGCGTCGCTGCCGATCCAGCAGGCGGCCGCCGCCGGCCCGATGTGGGTGTCGTCGGTCGGCACCGGCATGACCTATTCGACGCTCGACAATCCGAAGAACCCGACCAACGGCGTGCGGGTGCAGACCAACAACGAGTTCGCGGGGCTTGGCGGCGCCGCCAAGTTCGCCCGCACCACCGAGGACGCGCGCTACTATCATGAGATTTTTGGCGACGTGACCGGCATGGTCCGCGCCCAGGGCGGCTATGTGACGCCGTGGGGCGGCCAGCAATTGCCGCTGCTCGACGGCTTCTTTGGCGGCCCGCAACTTGTCCGCGGCTTTGCCCCCAATGGCTTCGGGCCGCGCGACGTGACGCCCGGAACGACGCAGGACAATATCGGCGGCAATGTCTATTGGACCACGACCGCCGAATTGCAGGCGCCGATGCCGCTTGTCACTGCCGACGCGCACTTGAAGGTGGCGCTGTTCTCCGACGCCGGCAGTCTGTGGGCGAACAACGCCTCGAGCGCGTCCAAGCTCGCGTCGCTGTCGCCGTCGCAGCAGATCGCGAATTCGCGCGCCGTTCGCGCTTCGGTCGGCGGCAGCCTGATTTGGGATTCGCCGTTCGGCGGGCTGCGGGTCGATTACGCCTATCCGATCGCGCACCAGCCGTACGACGTGACCCAGCGGCTGAATTTTTCCGCCGGGGCGTTTTAGAACCTCGTCATTGCGAGGAGCGAAGCGACGAAGCAATCCAGGATTTCACGCCAACGCTGGATTGCTTCGCTTCGCTCGCAATGACGCGCTAGCTACGCCGCCTTGGCGAGCTTGCCGGCGGCGCTCAAGCCGCGCTCGATGTCGGCGATGATGTCGTCGATATGCTCGATGCCGACCGAGAGGCGGACATAGCCGTCGGACACGCCGGTCGCGTCCTGCTCCTGCGGCGACAGCTGCGAATGCGTCGTCGTCGCCGGATGGATAGCAAGGCTGCGCGCGTCGCCGATATTGGCGACGTGGTAGAACATTTCCAGGGAGTCGATGAAGCGGCGACCGGCTTCCTTGCCGCCGGCGAGCTCAAAGCCGACCAGACCGCCCAGTCCGCCTTTGAGATACTTTTCCGCGCGCTGGCGATGCACGCCGCTCTGCACCGACGGATGGATGACGCGGGTGATTTCCGGCCGCTTCTTGAGATAGTCGGTCACCAGCTGCGTGTTCTCGCAGTGCTTGGCCATGCGCAGCGCCAAGGTCTCCAATCCTTGCAGCGTCAGGAAGGAGTTGAACGGCGATATCGCCGAGCCGATGTCGCGCAGCAGCGTGACGCGCGCCTTGATGATGTACGCGATCGGCCCGAGCGGCTTCACGGCTTCCGTCCATACCGCGCCGTGATAGCTCGGGTCCGGCGTATTGAGTGCTGGCTGGCGCACCGGATGCGCCGCCCAATCGAACGTGCCGCTATCGACCAGGATGCCGCCGATCGAGTTGCCGTGGCCGCCCATATATTTGGTCGAGGAATAGACCACGATCGCCGCGCCGTGCTCAAACGGTTTGGTCAGGATCGGCGCCGCCGTGTTGTCCATGATCAGCGGGATGCCGAAATTGCGGCCGATGTCGGCAACCTCGGCGATCGGAAACACCGTGAGCTTCGGGTTCGGCAGGGTCTCGGCGTAGTAGGCGCGGGTGCGATCGTCGGTGGCTTTGCGGAAATTGTGCGGATCGATCGGGTCGACGAAACGGACTTCGATGCCCTGATCTTTCATCGTGTTGGCGAAAAGATTCCAGGTGCCGCCGTAAAGATCGGTCGAGCTGACGACATTGTCGCCGGCGCGCGCGACGTTCTGAATTGCGAACGCGGAAGCCGCCTGGCCCGACGCCAGCGCCAGTGCAGCGACGCCGCCTTCGAGCGCGGCGACGCGCTTTTCTAAGACGTCGTTGGTTGGATTCATGATCCGGGTATAGATATTGCCGAGCTCTTTGAGCGCGAACAGGTTCGCGGCGTGCTCGGTGCTGTTAAACTGATACGACGTGGTTTGATAGATCGGCACGGCAACTGCGCCAGTCGCGGGATCAGCACGCCAGCCGGCATGAAGAGCAATGGTTTCCGGATGCTTTGACGATGAAGACATGAGTCCGATCTCCCGAATGCAAAACGCGTGTTTATTGATTTTCAGTCAGCGCCCACCAAGGTACGGAGTATAATCTTCCCCGCCAGTCAAGTAAGCAAGGCGCAAAAATAATATTCTTTGCCGCAAACGCGACAAAAAAGCGAAATATTCCGCGTTCGTTCAAATTTGGAGAGCGGCCGCGGCGCGCTTGACCTTGATCCACTTCAACTTGATCGGGTCATGTTTTGAGCGGGTATTGAGTATTTTGAGCGGGTATTGAGTACTTGTGCCAATCTCCAGCCGTTCGTCCCGACGGCAGCCGTTAGAGGGAAATCGCCTCTCCCTCCTAGCTGCCGCCGTAAACAGTGGTGTCTTCGACGTCACAGGCCGGCGAAATATTGGTGCCCGTGTCATCGCAATGAATTCCACCGCGGCGGAATTTGGAGCTGTACGGCGTGTAGATATAGCCATTCCTCATTATGCCGTGGGCTTTGACATAGGCGTTCCACTCTTTTTGCAGCTTGGCCGTCGAGTCAAAAATCATTTGGCGGCCCTTCCCATCGGTGAGCACCGGCTCGCCGGCAAAGGCGTGACCGGCTAGCAGGAAACCAGCTGCAAGTAGTCCGTAGAATATTCGCTTCATGACGGACCTTCTTTCGTCCCACCGAATTTGGTGCCTGTCCTCCCTACAAAAGCAGATTGTCCTAATTCTGACGAGCACCGCTATTTTCGGCGGCGCATGACGGCCGCAAACTCAGCCAATTGATGATGGCCGCGGCGCGACGCCGCGCGCCTGCTGGCCGCGCCGCACCGCAACGATTTCCGCCAGGATCGAGATCGCGATTTCGTCCGGCGTGATGGCGCCGAGATCGAGGCCCGCCGGCGCCTTGAGCTTGGCCAGCCGCTCGGCGGGAATCCCGCGCTGCGACAGTGCCGCCTTCAGCGCATCGGCTTTCTTGCGGCTGCCGACAAAGGCGACATAGTCCACGTCGACGGCGAGCGCCGCCGACAACGCGGCTTCATCGCCGCGCCCCTGCGTCGAGACCACCACATAGCGCGCGCCGGCCTCCTCAACCGGCAGCGCATAGCCTTCGATCCGGCGCTCGGCCTCCGCGAATACGCCCTGCTCGGCCGCCGGCGCGCAGACCGTCACGGCAAAGCCGGAACGCTTGGCGAGTTCGGCCACCGCAACTGCTACCGGGCTCGAGCCGCAAATGATGACTTGCGGTCGCGGCAGAACCGGTTCGACAAAAATGTCCATCGTGCCCTGGCTCGGACACATATTCTTGGCGAAGCGCACGCCCTCCTGCTCGTCGCCGGCCTCGACGCCGTGATCGGCGAGAAGATCGGGCGGCTGCACCGAGACGAGGCGCGAGCGGCCGTCGGCCAATGCGTCCTTGGCCGCCTTGAGCACGGCGGCGCGCGCGCAGCCGCCGCCGATCCAGCCTTCGGAAATCGTGCCATCGGGCAGGATCACCGCCTTGGCGCCGGCTTTCGCTGCCGTCGCCGCGACCGTGCGCACCACGGTCGCGAGCGCGAACGGCTCGCCGGCCGCCTTGCGCGTCGAGATGATGTCGAGAATGTCGGGCGCGCGGTCCACTTTAGATCCTCGCCAGATAAGGCTCGAGCGCCGCCAGGCTTTGCAGATTGTGCGCCGGCGCGAACAGATCGACATGAGGCAAAGCCGCCTGCATGCCGCGCGCCTGCGGAGAATAATCGCGCCAGCCGATCAGCGGATTGAGCCAGATGATCCGGCGGCAGCGCCGCCGCAGTCGCCGCATTTCTTCGCCGAGCTGCTCGGGCGCGCCCGTATCATAGCCGTCGGACACGATCATCACGGCGGTACGTGAATTGATGACGCGGCGCGCGTGCCAGCGATTGAAGGTGGCGAGGCTCTCGCCGATGCGGGTGCCGCCGCCGATACCTTGCGCCATCAGCGCGAGCTTGTCGACGGCGCGGGTCACGTCGCGGTCGCGCAGCGACGGCGACACGTGCGCCAGCCGCGTATGGAACACGAAGGCCTCGGCTTCGCGGAAACTGTCGACGACGCCGTGCAGAAAGCGGACAAAAAACGCAGTGTAGAGGCTCATCGAGCCCGAGGCGTCGAGCAGCACGACGAGCCGTAGCGGCTTGATCTTGCGCCGCCGCCAGGCGAGGTCGATCAGCGTGCCGCCATGGGACACATTGCGGTGGATGGTGCGGCGCAGATCAAGCCGGCGGCCGCGGCGGCGGATTTGCTCGCGACGGACGAGGCGCGCGCGCATGGTGCGGGCAAGACGCGCGGCGAGCGCGTGGGTGGCGGCGATTTCGTCGGGATCGGCAATGTGGCGCAGGTCGGTCGTCGATAGCATCTCCACCCGCGAAGCGCCTTCGCGGCGGCCGCGGCCTCGCGCGGCACTTTCACCGTCGCCGTCATGGCGCCGCTCGAACTCGATCCGGATGGCCGAGCGCGTCCTGCGGCACCTGCGCTTCGGCAAGCCGGCGCGCCGGCCCCTGCTGCGTGCCCGCGGCGCCTGACAAAACCTGCCGCTGGCGCATGCCTTCGCCGCGCCAATAGGCATCAAAGATTTCGTCGAAACGCTCCCAGTCCGAATGCGTGGCGCAGAACAGCGCGCGCAGCGCGGGCTTGAGCGATGTGGGCTTTAGCGCCGCGGGAGACGCGAGCACCGCGAGCGCATCGCCGGTTTCCGCGAGCCCGACACGGAAGCCGTTATCGCGTAGGGTCCGCGCGAAGCCGGCGAGCCTCCGGCGCATCGGCGCGGCGATATTTCCGTCACCCTGGGGTGGCGGCCGCAAGCCGCCCTCGAAGGATGCACGGCCCGGGCCGTCGCCCTTCGAGGCTCGCTGCGCTCGCGCCTCAGGGTGACGGGACATAGTCATCACGCCACCTTGCCGAGCAGCCGCTCGCTGACTTCGCGAGTGAGCCGCGCGCGGTCCTCGTGGGTCTTGAGCAAACACATCATCGTCTCGTAGACGGTCTCCGGCTCCTGCCGCAGGTCGTGAACCTCAAGTCCGGCCAGCGTCGCCGCCCAATCGAGTGTCTCCGCCACGCCCGGCACCTTGCGCAAATCCTCCTTGCGCACGGCGGCAACCATGCGCGCAATCTGCAGCGCCAGCGTCGTGTCGATGCTGGGCGTCCGCGTCAGGATAATCTTGGCTTCGCGGTCGACTTCGGGAAAATCGATGTAGTGATAGAGGCAACGCCGCCGCAGCGCGTCGGACAGTTCGCGGGTGCCGTTTGACGTGAGGACGACGCGCGGGATCGAGGTGGCCTTGACCGTGCCGAGCTCCGGAATGCTGACCTGAAAGTCGGATAGAAGCTCGAGCAGAAACGCTTCGAACTCTTCGTCGGCGCGATCGACCTCGTCGATCAACAGCACGGGGGGCGTGACGCGGCGGATGGCGGCCAGTAGCGGCCGTTCCAGGAGATATTTTTCCGAGAAGATATGTTCCTCGATGGCATCGGCGTTTTCGCCGATCCCCTCGCGGGTTTTGATCGCGAGCAGCTGGCGCTGATAGTTCCACTCATAGAGCGCGGCGTTCTGATCGAGACCCTCGTAACATTGCAGGCGGATCAGTTCCGAGCTGTGCACCGCGGCAAGCGCCTTGCCGACTTCGGTCTTGCCGACGCCGGCCTCGCCTTCCAGGAGCAGCGGGCGTTTGAGGAATTCCATCAGCCACAACGCGGTGGCGATGTCGCGGTCGGCGACATAGCCGACGGCGGCGAGTTTGTCGGATATTTCTTCGCGCGCGAGGGTCATTGTGGTGCGTCATTCCGGGGCGCTGCGCAGCAGCGAACCCGGAATCCATATTCACAGACATAAGAATTTTGCACCGCCATCGCCACACCGAGACGACGGAGGTTATGGATTCCGGGTTCGCGGGCTTTGCCCGCGCCCCGGAATGACGGCAGCTCAGCCATGCAGGCCGAGCTTTTCCGCGGCCGTCCAGGTGCGCCAATGATCGTGCGGCATCTGGATATGGGTCGAGCCGAGGAAGCCGAAGGCGTCGTTAACCGCGTTGGAGAAACACGGCACGCCGCCGACATTCGGGCTCTCGCCGACGCCCTTGGCGCCGATCGGATGATGCGGCGACGGCGTCGTCGTCCAATCGGTCTCCCAGTGCGGCGTCTCGACCGCAGTCGGCAGGAAGTAATCCATGAACGAGGCGGTGGTGACGTTGCCCTCCTCGTCGTAATGGATCTCCTGGCCCATGGCGATGGCAAACGCCTCCGTCAGGCCGCCATGGACCTGGCCTTCGATGATCATCGGATTGATGCGCGTGCCGCAATCGTCGAGCGCGTAGAAGCGGCGCACCTTGGTCTGCCCGGTATCGATGTCGACATCGAGCACGCAGATGTAGGCGCCGAACGGATAAGTGAAGTTCGGCGGGTCGTAATAGTTGATCGCCTCGAGGCCTGGCTCCATGCCGGGCGGCACTTCGTGATAAGCCGCCCAGGCCAGCTCGGTCATGGTCTTGAAGCGCTCCGGGTTGCCCTTGACCCGGAAGCGGTCGACGTCCCATTCGAGATCGTCGTCGTGCACTTCGAGCATATAGGCGGCGATCATTTGGGCCTTGGCCTTGATCTTGCGGCAGGCCATCGCGGTCGCCGCGCCGGATACCGGCGTCGAGCGCGAGCCGTAAGTGCCGAGCCCATAGGGCGCCGTGTCGGTATTGCCTTCCTCCACCATGATGTTGTCGGCCGGCAATCCGAGCTCGGTGGCGATGATCTGCGCGTAGGTGGTTTCGTGCCCCTGACCTTGCGACTTGGTGCCGAGCCGGCAAATGCCGCTGCCGGTCGGATGGATGCGGATTTCGGCGGAGTCGAACATGGCGATGCCGAGAATGTCGCAGGCGCGCGAGGGACCAGCGCCGACGATCTCGGTGAAGAAGGCAACGCCGATGCCCATCAGCTCGCGCGTCTCCCCCCGCTTGAACGCCTCGCGCTTGGCTTTCTGTTCCTCCCGCAGCTTCTTGTAGTTGACCAACTCCATCGCCTTGTTCATGGCAGTCTGATAGTCGCCGGAATCGTATTGCCAGCCGGTCGCCGAGGTGTAGGGGAATTGCTCGCGCCGGATCAGGTTCTTCATGCGGAATTCAGCCGGGTCCATGCCGAGCTTCTGCGCCATGATGTCCATGGCGCGCTCGATGGCGTAGGCCGCTTCGGTGACCCGGAACGAGCAGCGATAGGCGACGCCGCCCGGTGCCTTGTTGGTGTAGACGCCGTCGACCAGCACGTGGGCGGCGGGGAAGTCATAGGAGCCGGTGATGATCGAGAACAATCCCGCCGGCCATTTGGTGGCGTTCGCGCAGGCGTCGAACGCGCCGTGGTCGGCGATGGTGTAGCAGCGCAAGCCCGTCACCTTGCCGTCCTTGGTGCAGGCGATTTCCGTCTCCATCCAGAAATCACGCGCGAACGCGGTGGTCGAGAGATTCTCGATCCGGTCCTCGGTCCACTTCACCGGCCGGCCGGTGACGATCGAGGCCACGATCGAGCAGATATAGCCGGAATAGGCGCCGACCTTGTTGCCGAAGCCGCCGCCGATGTCCGGCGAGATCACGTGGATCTTATGCTCGGGGATTTTCGAGATCAGCGAGCCGACGGTGCGGATGACGTGCGGCGCCTGGAACGTGCCCCACAGCGTCAGTTCGCCTCTGATCTTGTCGAAGGACGCGACGCACTGGCAGGTTTCGAGCGGGCAAGGATGCACGCGCGGATAGACGATCATCTCCTTGATCGTGACATCGGCCTTGGCAAACGCCGCATCGGTCGCGGCCTGGTCGCCCGATTGCCAGGAGAAGATGTGATTATAGTGCTTGCGCTTGCCGTGGGCGCCGTCGGTCTTGTCTTTTAGATCCTCGCGGATCATCGGCGCGCTCGGCGTCATCGCCTTGAGCGGATCGACATTGACCGGCAGCGCCTCGTATTCCACCTCCACCAGATCGGCGGCATCGGCGGCGACGTAGCGGTCCTCGGCGATCACGAACGCGACTTCTTGATTTTGGAACAGCACCTTGCCGTCGGCCAGCACCATCTGCACGTCGCCGGCCAATGTCGGCATCCAGGCGAGGTTGACGGTCTTGAGCGTCTCGGCGGTGAGCACGGCAATGACACCGGGCACCGCCGCGGCCTTGGTGGTGTCGATCTTCTTGATGCGGGCGTGGGCGTGCGGCGAGCGGTTGAAATCGCCGTACAGCATGCCGGGCAATTTCAGGTCGTCGACATAGTTGCCTTTGCCCTGGACGAAGCGGATGTCCTCGACGCGCTTGCGCTTACAGCCCATGCCTTCGAGTTTTTCCGCGCGTTCGGCGGAGGTGGGGGTTTGAGCGTTCATTCTGCGGCCTCCTGGAAAGGCACGCCGTTGATTTTCGCGGCGGCGAATTGAATGGCTTTGACGATGTTCTGATAGCCGGTGCAGCGGCAGAGATTGCCGGAAATGCCGTGCCGGATTTCCTCCTCCGAAGGGTTCTTGTTCTCCTGAAGGAGGCGGTAGGCGCGCACGATCATGCCCGGCGTGCAGAAGCCGCATTGCAGCCCGTGCATTTCTCGAAAACCTTCCTGCAGCGCGTGCAGTGTGCCGTCGGCGTTCGCCATGCCTTCGATGGTGCGGATGTCGGCGCCGTTGGCCTGCACCGTGAACACGGTGCAGGATTTCACCGACTTGCCGTCGAGGTCGACGGTACAGGCGCCGCAATGGCTGGTTTCGCAGCCGATATGCGGCCCGGTGATGTTCTGTTGATCGCGCAAGAAGTGGATGAGCAAGGTGCGCGGCTCGACCAACGCTTCGATGGTCTTGCCGTTCACCGTCATGGTGACGTGCGATTTGGCCATGGTCGTTGCCTCCCGATGATCAGCCGCGAGCGCGGGACTTGGCGCGCGCGAGTGCGCGCGCCAGCATCACGCCGGCCATCTTGGTGCGGTATTGGGCGGGTCCGCGGGCATCGGTCGCGGGCGCCGTGATCGCCTCGGCGGCGGCGACCGCGCGTTTCACCGTCGCCGCGTCGAGCGTCGAACCGGTCAGAATCCGCCCCGCCTCCTGCGCCCATAGCGGCGTCTCGGCCACATTGGTCAGGCCGATCGAGCAGCCAGCGACCTTGCCGCCGTTCATGGTCAGCACGACAGCCGCGGCAGCTGTCGCGTAATCGCCGACCTTGCGTTTGAGCTTTTCGTAAGCGTGGCCGTGTCCCGCTGCCGGCACCGGAATGCGCACCGCAGTCAATACGTCGCCGGCCTCGAGCGCGGTGAAATAGGCACCCTGATAGAATTCGCGCGCGGCGATGCGGCGTTCGCCGCCTTTGCCCATGACGTGATAGGTGGCGTTGAGGCACAGCATCACCGCCGGCATGTCGTTGCCGGGATCGCCGTTGGCGACATTGCCGCCGAGCGTGCCGAGATAGCGCACCTGCGGATCGGCGATCTGCTCGGAGGTTTCGCGCAGGATCGGGATTTTGTCGCCGAGCAGCGGCGAACCGATGACATCGTGCTGGGTCGTCATGGCGCCGATGACGATGTCATTGCCTTCGGCGCGGACGCCTTTGAGATCCGCGATGCCGCCGAGATCGACGAGGTTCGCCGGCGTGGCGAGGCGAAGCTTCATCATCGGAATGAGGCTGTGGCCGCCGGCGAGCGCGCGGCCGTCATCGCCAAACTGCGCCAATAGGCCGACAGCTTCTCTGACGGATGACGGTCGATGATAGGCGAAAGCGCCTGGTATCATGGGCATCCTCCCTGGGCATTTCCCTGACGCGCCGTCCGCGCGGCCAAGGTCGTCACCAAGGCCGTCCGCAGGCGGGCGCAATACCTTTATCGAAGTCTGGGGAATTGTGCGGCGCAGCAGCAATTGCCGGTGCACCAAGCGCCAGCGAATGCACCAAAGGCTGCCGGATTGCACGAATGACGGCGAAGCGCGCACGAATTGCGTCAAGTCGGCTGACGCAATCGACTGGATCGATTCGATTCTATTGCGTCGCGAAACGATGCCGTCGCCGCGTGGCCGCCTCCGGAACGCTGCCGTTGAGGGTGGCGACGCGCGATTTCAGCGAGCCGATCCGACTGCGACTGACCGGAACCAGATAATGATTGACCGCGTCCATCTCCACCAATTCGTTGTCGCCGGAACGCTTATAGCCGACCACCCGATCGATATTGACGATGTGGCTGCGGTGCACGCGGACAAAGCGGCTGCCATCGAGCCGCAATTCGACGTCGCCGATAGCAAGCGGGCAGAACAGCTTGTCGTTGCCGTCGAAGATGGTGGTGTAGTGCGCATTGGCATGAACGGCGACGACCTGCTCGACGGCAAGGAAATGCGTGCCGCCGTCACGCTCGATCGGCAGATGGCGGGCAAAACGCCGCGGCGGGGCGCCGGCGCCGCCAAGCGGCGCATAACCGCCGCGGCCGAATTCGATGTTTTGCTCCGGCGCGACCGCGGCTGCCACCGGCGCTGACGGCGCCGACGCCGCGGCCGCAACCGCTGGCATGATGGCCGCGCCTGCGGTGACCGCGATCGGCTGCGCCTCCGCCCGGGCGGAATCCGGCAACAGCAGCAGCAGGAATATTCCGGAGACGCAGAACGCCACCACCGCGACAACGATGGCGAGAAGATCGGTCGACAGCGCCGGCGCGCCGGACGTGGTGGTGACGAAGGGATAGAGCGTCACCCCGGTCATCGCCGTGTAATGCATGCCGGAAATGGCGACCCCGAACGCGACCGACGACAGGATCAGCGGCGGGCGCCCGCCCGTTCCGGTCGCGAGCCACAGCGCCAAGCCGGACGCAGCGATGGCGATCGCCATGCTGGCGGCGACGTGGATGGGTTCGTGAATCATATGCGTGCTGGCATCGAGTGCGCTCATGCCGATGTAATGCATGGCAAAAATGCCGCCGCCCATCAGGCAGGACGACAGCGTCAGCCGCTGCACCGTCAGCGGCCCGGAGCTGGTCGCATAGACCGCCCCGCCGACCACGATCGCGCAGACCAGGAACGACAGCAATGTCGGCAGCACCAGGTAGTCGACCTGGAACGGCAGCTGCACCGCAAGCATGCCGACAAAGTGCATGGTCCAGATGGCGACGGCGAACGAGACGGTGGCGCCGGCCAAAAGCAGCCGGCGACGCATGCCGGATGCTTGCGAAATCTGCACGGCAAGGCTCAAGCCGACATAGGCGCCCTGGATCGCCATGACGATCGAAAGCAGGACGAGCCAAGCCTCGTAGGTCACCGGCATTGCCGTCATCCCTTCGCTGTGTGGGACGGCCGTTTTCACCCCATCGGGTTTGGAACGACTATAAATGAAATTTGCGGCCAGGCCGATAGCTCTTCTGTTTCCCGTCATCCTGAGGTGCGCCCCCGACGTGGTCGGGGCGCCTCGAAGGACGACGGCCGAGACGCATGAGCTGCATCCTTCGAGGGCCGCCATAGCGTGTCGAAGACGCGCGTTAACGCGCTTATGGCGGCCACCTCAGGATGAGGTGCACCAGCTAACTAATCTGCCGCGTATGGCCGGCCCAATATGGCTCGCGCAACGTGCGTTTGAGAAGCTTGCCGGCGGCATTGCGCGGCAGCGCGTCGATGAAATCGACCGAGCTCGGCCGCTTGAAGCCGGCGAGCTTGTCGCGGCTCCAGGCAATCAAAGCGGCTTCGCTCAAACTCGCGCCCTGGCGGCGGACCACGACCGCCTTCACGGTCTCGCCCCATTTTGCATCCGGCACGCCGATGACCGCGCATTCCAGCACTTCGGGATGGCCCATCAGCACGCCCTCGATCTCGGCCGGATAGACGTTTTCGCTGCCGGAAATGATCATGTCCTTGATGCGGTCCTTGAGGAAGATGAAGCCTTCGTCGTCGACGTAACCGGCGTCGCCGGTGTGAAACCAGCCATCGCGGATCGCCTGCGCGGTCGCGTCCTCCCGCGCCCAGTAGCCGGCCATCAGGTTCTCGCCCTGATAGAGGATTTCGCCGACCTCGTAGGGCGGCAGGTCCTTGCCGTCGGCATCGACAATGCGCACGCGGCCGCCGAGCATCGGCCGGCCGCAGGACAGGAGCCGGTCGCCGACATGCTGCTCATGCGGCAGCGTCGTGAAGGGGCCGGTGGTTTCCGTCAGTCCATACAATTGCATGAAGCGGCATTTGAAGGTCTCGATCGAACGGCGAAGGAGATCGGGCGAGATCGGCGCCGTGCCGTAGGTGATGAGGTTGAGCGCGGAGAAATCGGCGGTGCGCGAGGCCGGCAGTTCGGTCATCAGCAGCATGAGCGTCGGCACCAGCAGCGCGCTTTCGATCCGCTGCTCCACCATGGTGTTAAGCAGCACGTCCGGGACCGGCTCGCGCACAATACAGACGGTCGATCCGGTCTGCATCGCCCACATCGCCCAGATCGTGCCGCCGATATGGAATAGCGGCAGGCAGACCAGCGACCGGCCGCCCTGGCGCAGCTCCGGGCTTTCGAGCGCGCCGGCCGAACCGACATTGAGCAAATTCCATCCGGTCAGCATCGCGCCCTTCGGCAGGCCGGTGGTGCCGGAGGTGCAGAACTGCGCACACACCGCGCCGTCGACGTCGCGTCGCGGGTCGTCGCCGCCGCGCGGCAGATCGGCGAACGTCATGGTCGCGACGCCGGTTGCGGCCGCCGTCGCCTTGAACTCGGCGCCGGTGACCATCAGTTTCGGTTTAGCGTCGTCGACGATCTGCTTGATTTCGTGCGGCGTCAGCCGCCAGTTCAGCGGCGCCGCGACCAGGCCGGCTTTGTCGAGCGCGAAGAACAATTCGAAATACGCTGCGCAATTCTTGTCGAGAATGCCGACGCGGTCCCCGGGTTGCAGCCCGAGCTTGTCGAGGAGGCCCGCGGCAAGCTGGGAGGTCGATTCGTCGAACGCGGCGAAGGTCGTGGACTTGCCGTCGAACCAGACGGCGTCGAGCGAGGGATGCCGCCGCGCCCGCCAACGCAGCATTTCCGCGATCGTCCGCATCCGCGCGCTTTCTCCCGGAGAGGCTTGAAGTTAGCCCAAGGTTTTCATGATCTTTTCGAGCGACACCGCCGCGCGCTCGTGCTCGACCTTGGCGACGGTGCGCGCGCCGTCCTCGATCTCGACCGCAAACCGCAGCCGGTTCTTTTCGCGATTGACCAGCGCGGCCTTGATGACAAGTTCGGCGCCGACCTTGCTCGGCCCGAGATGATCGATGACGACGCGACTGCCGACGGTGATCTGTCCCGGCTCAAGCAGATCCTTGACCAGGCGGCCGCACGCCATCTCGGCGACGGCGACAAGGTAAGGCGTCGACGCCACCATTGGCATGCCCGGCACCAGCGCGCCGACGGTGTCGCTCTCGGCGACGGTGACGCGGGTCACCGAGCTGAGTTGTTGGGTCATGGCGGGTTCGGGGGCGTTCATTACATTTCCTCAGCCTGGATGTTTCCTCCGCTCATTCCCGCGAAAGCGGGAATCCAGCTCTGGGTCCCCGCCTTCGCGGGGACGAGCGGCAATAGCTCGCTTCATCACATGCGCAGCGTCACATCCGCCGGGTGTCGGGCTTCCAACTGTGCTTGAGATTATCGATCAGCTTCTGGTCATACAGACACCGGCTCTGCTGCCGCGCGTAAGTCGCCATGTAGCGGCGGAAGACCGGCAGCGGCTCTTCGGCGACGCGCAACGCCTTGCGGTTGCTGACGGCGCTCATCATGCCGGCGCGCACGAGTTGCGCCGCGTTGGCTTCGATCGCCGCATCCATCCCGCCCGCCGGAACGACCTCGTCGCAGATCATGCGGCCTTCCGGCGTGTCGGCGTGGAACACGCGCTCGAAGAAAATGCCTTCGCGCGCCAGCTTGCCGCCGACCAGGCGCGGGAAGCGCAAATTGGCGGCGCCCGGAATGAAGCCTTCCTTGCTGGCCGGAAGATTAAAGTATGAGCCGGTCTCGGCCAGCACCCGGTCCATGACGCAGAGCAGCTGACAGCCGCCGCCGATGGCGAAGGCTTCGACCGCCGCGATCCACGGCTTCTCGACATAGTCCTCGTACTGCTCGTCATAGGAGTCCGAGCGCCAGTGGCCGCGATAGATTTTGTGCAGCAAGCCGAGCTCGCGCTCGACCATGAAATGGGCGAACGAGATCTGGCCGTAATAGAGATGCGTGAGATTGATGCCGGCGTTGAAGATGCGGCGGTCCTTGTATTTCGGATGTTGCACGGTGCCGCCGCGCAGCACGCCGACTTCGATCGCGTCGTCGAGCAACACGAGATCGAGCGCGATTTCGAGCGCCGCGGTAGCGCGATCATCCTCGGCATTGAGGAATTTGGTATTGCGCAAGGTGACGTAGCCGACTTTGCCCTTGCGCTCGGCCGTCGCTTCGCCGAGATCGGCGAAGCCGCTCTGCCGGAATTCGGCGATGCGCTCCAACGCTTCGCGCTTGGGTCTGAGCATGGCGTGAATGAGATGCATGCCGCAGCGTTCGTCGGCGAGGATTTGCCCGAGGAACAGGCCCTGATCGAGCTCGCGGCCTTCCTTGGCGCTCTGCTGCTTCAAGGCCCGTTCGGCCTCGATCTGCTCACGGGTCGGCAACAGCGCCGGATAGCGGCTCGACACCGCCATCAACAATTCGCCAACACGCAGAAAACGCTCGCCGCGGCCGGTCACCTCGTCGTAAAGCGCGACGGCATGATGGCGGAAGAACTTTTCCTTGGCGTTCAACGTCTGAACCTTGAGGGCCGTCGTTTCGCCAGCTTTTCCGGCCTGTACCAGCGCTTCGATTTCAGTGAAATATTTGCTGGCGGCCTCGGCATCGCGCGCAAACGACGCGCCAAAAACCGGTTCAGCGGGCGCCGGGCGGACGGCGACTGTCTGCAAAGGAACCTCCCTTGGGGTGCGCGATGGACGCGGCATTTGGCGACAATATAGCCCGCTTCGCTGCCCCGCGGCATCGGCAAAAATAGCGGGTGCGACAGCGTTGCCGCGCGACGGCGGCCTTCAGTCTATAGGTGCTGATAGGCCCCGCGCGGCCGGGATCAGGTGCCGGCGGCGGCGGTCTCGGCAACGGCGTTGAGCATGCCAGTGCGCTCGTGGCAGCCCCGATACTCAAAGAACTGGTCGGCGGCGCGCGCTACCGTCACTTCGTGATAGAGCCGCAGCTTGGCGGCAGGGCCGAGGCTCGACAGGTACTTCATGGCGGCGCCGAAAATGCGTACATGGGTCGGATGCGATTCCGACCAGCGCTCCAGCGCCGCCAGACTCTTCCACCAGCTCATGCCGTAGGATTTTTCGGTCGGCCCGCTATCGCGATCGAGGACCTTCATGTAGCGATTGGCGAAGCAGCCGATCGACAAGCCTTCATCGCGCAGGAAATCCATGCCTTCGCGCAGCACCGGCTCGACGTCGTCGAGATACATCTTGCGCTCGGCAGCTGCGGTGTCGCTCCAATCCTGGCCGGAGCGGATCAGACAGATATTGTCGTGCGGCTTTACCCGCACGCGATCGCCGTCGCGGACGAGGCCGGGCGAACCGGCCGGCGCCATTTCGCTGGTCTGCGAATTCGGAATGCGGTCGCGCATGCCGCCCCAATAAGCGTGCTCCATGATCTCGCCGCTCAAGTTGTCGGCGAGCGTCGCCACGCCTTCGGGCCGGCCGAGCGAGGAGAACAGCGTCTCGTAGTCGTTGACTGAAGGGCTCAAGACTTCGATGAAAGTGCCCAAGCCGGCGAAGTTATTCTTTGCGCCAGTCCAGCCGTCGCGCGCGGATGGAAACCATCCGTCGAACGTCTTCTGATCGTCCCAATAGGCGACGGATACGACGTTGGTGTAACCGGCTTCATCGACATATTCGGCGCGGTCCCAGTGTTTCGGTCCGCTGGGAGCTGCGAACGCCTGCGCGATCCAATTGAGCGCCGCCGCGCGCGCCGGCGGCGCGTCGCCGCGATATTGGATGCCGAAATAGGCCATCACCACCCGCTCGACCGCCGGCTGATGCCGGGCGACGAATGCCGGATATGGCGGTGGTAGTCGTCCGGCACCCGCCGGTGGCGGGTGCGCTTGACCTGCAGATGCGGAGGGATCGCCGTTTCCATGGCGCGCCTACTCGGCGGCCTGTGGCGGCGCGAACGCGGCGACGTTGGGCGCCTTGGCTTCCGGCTTCACCGCGGCATCGGCCTTGACCTCACCGTCAACCGGCAAAGCCATCGTCTCGACGCGGTTGGCGGGGCGATTGTTGAACAGGAGCCGCGTCACGTCCGGCCGAGCATAATGTCCGGCCGGATCGGCGGCCGCCTTGGCGACCGAAATCATGCCGAGATCGATGTCGGCGTAGAGCAGACCCTCTTTGTCGGGCGGCATCGGCTTCGCCAGCGGCGCGCCGTCCGGACCATAGATCACCGCGAAGCCGCCGCCGACATGGAGGAACTGGTGCTTCTCCGGCGTGTCGCACAATTCGTCGATCATCTCCTGCGAGACGGTCGCGCACGGCGCGATGACGAAGCATGAGCCTTCCACCGCGTAGATCTTGCTCGCGGCGTTATTGACCTCAGCGCCGAGCGCGTGAGCGAACGGATCGTACAGCGAAAAGCTCGGCCAGGCGGCGATGTGGACCTGCTCGTTCTGCGCATACATCGCGTATTTCGACAGCGGCTGCAGATGCTCCCAGCAGCACAGCGCACCGAGCCGGCCGAGTTCGATGTCATGCACGGCAAGATGCGAACCGTCGCCTTCGCCGAACACGGTGCGCTCGGCGTGGGTCGGTTTGAGCTTGCGGCGCTTGGCGATGGTCTCGCCGTCGGCGCCGATGATCCATTGCGCGATGTAGAGGCTGCCGCCGTCGCGCTCCGACAATCCGAGCGCCACCACCATCTTGTTGCGCTTCGCCGCCGCGCGCAGCCGCTCGGCCTCGGGGCTGTCATAGGCGAGCGAGTTGTCGAAATAGCGCGAGACGAAGCCGCGCATGATCGCCCAGGCGGGCGCGCCGAGCCAGATCCACCACGGATAGCCGGGTATCCAGGTCTCCGGGAAGGCGATCAGACGGGCGCCGGCGGCGCCGGCTTCGTCGATCAGGCGTATGGCTTTGTCGACCGAGCCTTCGAGGTCGAGAAAAGCGGGCGCAGCCTGGACGGCGGCGACTTTATATTTCGGATGCGCGACAGCCATGGCCGGTTCCCTCCTCAAGGGTCCAAGTGAAATTTTCGGAGCAAAGGTCGATAGGGCCCCAATTTAGGCGGCTTGCGCCAACGCTCTTGGCTGCGCGCGCAGTAAATATTGCCTGACGGCGCAATGGTCTCGGCCGGGCTTTTCTTCGGTTTTGCAGGCGCGGGCCGCGGTGCTACGCTGCCGCGCCGGTCTACTGGATATTGCGTTGGGGCATGATCTTTTCCGAAAACCGGTTTCCACTTTTCGGGATCATGCCCGCGAAAGGTGCGGTGACATGAGAACCGTGCTGACAACGGCCGACGTCGCCGAACGCAACCGCTTTCAATTCTGGCAGGATGCGGTCTGCGACACGTTCGTCGAGCTCGATTGCCAGGCGCGGGCCGAGCGGGCGTTTTTTGGCGAGATCACGACCGCGCAGTGCGACGGCCTGCACTTTTCCAACGTGCGATCCGACGGCCAGATCGTCAAACGCACCCACAGCCGTATCCGGCGCGCCCGCGAAGAAGTCATGCTGATCAGCGTGCAGGTTCGCGGCATCGGCATCATCGCGCAAGACGGCCGCGAGGCGCGGCTCGAGCCCGGCGACTTCGCCTGCTACGACAGCACCCGCCCCTACACGTTGAACTTCGATGCCGGGTTCGAGCAACTGGTGCTGCACATGCCGCGCGAGGCGATGGTGCGGCGGATCGGCCGCACCGAAGTTTGGACGGCGCAGCGGATCGAGGGCACGAGCCCGGTCGGCTCGCTGGTGCTGCCGTTCGTGCAGCGGACCGCGTCGATCGTTGCCGACATCGCGCCGGCGACCGCGAGCCGGCTCTCGGAGACGTGTCTATCGCTGGTGACGGCCGCGCTCGGCGAGCGGCTCGGCGATGTCGCCGAAGGCCGCAGTACGGCGCGCACCGCGCTGATCTTTCGCGCCAAGGCGGCGATCGACAGCAATCTGCACGATCACGGGCTCAATACCGAGCGGCTCGCCGAGCTGGTCGGCATTTCGCCGCGTTATCTGCAGGATCTGTTCCACGCCGAAGGCACGACGGTCAGCGACTGGATCTGGAAGCGGCGGCTCGACAAAAGCCGGCGCGATCTCGCCGACCCGCTGCGCGGCAGCGACAGCATCGCGCAAGTTGCGCTGGCCTGCGGCTTCGCCGACTTCGGCCATTTCAGCCGCCGCTACAAGGAAGCGTTCGGGGCGTCGCCGCGCGACGATCGGGCGATGTTGCGAGGCGGAACACCGCGGATAAGCTGATCGTCATTGCGAGGAGCAAAGCGACGAAGCAATCCAGGCCTTACCGTCAACTGGATTGCTTCGCTGCGCTCGCAATGACGGCTTGCTCTGCCCGGGCGCCGTTCGAACGGCGCAAGCGACACTCACACGTGCAGATGCGCCAGCACGTGGCTGCGATCGATCTGTGAGCGCGGGCCTTCCAGCATAATGCGGCCCTGATCCATCACCAGGTAGCGGTCGGCGATGCGCTCGGCGAAAGCGAGATTTTGCTCGACCACAATGAAGGCGGTGCCGGCCGCCTTCTTCTCGGCGATCAAAGCGTCCATGTGCAGAATGTTTTCCCACTGCACGCCTTCGCTCGGCTCGTCGAGCAGCACGACCGGCTGATCCTCGGCAAGCCCGCGGACGAAGGACAGCATCTTCTTCTCGCCGCCGGACAGCGTTCCGGCATGCTGGCTCAGCCGGCGCTCGAGGATCGGAAAGCGATCGAAATAGCGGCGGAATGGCGTCAATCGTCGGCTCGGGCGCATCAGCGTGAGATTGTCGCGCACCGACAGATCGTCGAACACCGGGCGCTCCTGCGGACAATAGCTCAAACCGGCGCGGTGGCGGGCGGATGGATCGACCCCGTCGATCGGCTCGCCATCGAGCAGCACGCGCCCGTTCGAGCACGGCAGATAACCGAGCAGGAGCTTCATCAGCGTCGACTTGCCGACACCGTTGCGGCCGAGCACGCACAACGCCTCGCCGGCAATCGCTGCACCGCTCAGGTTGCGCACGATCGTGGTGGAGCCATAGCCGCCGGTGACATTTTCAAACACCAGGCGCGAGGCGCTCATTTCTCGCCTCCGACATAGACGGCGCGCACCGCCGGATCGGCCTGGATCGCGGCGACGCTGCCCTTGGCCAGGAGCGCACCGTTATGCAGCACGTAAACAACCTGCGCCAACTCCTTCACCAGGCTCATATCGTGCTCGATGATGATGATGGCGCCGCCGAGCCGCGCCGCCGCCCAGCGCACGATCTCCATCACTGCCGCGGTTTCCTCGGGCGACAGGCCGGCGCACGGCTCGTCGAGCAACAGCACGCGCGGCTCGGTCAGAAGCGCCATCGCCAGTTCGAGGATTTGCTGCTCGCCGTGCGACAGTTCCGCCGCCTTGCGCGCGCCCGAGGCCAGGAAGGCATAGCGTGCTTGCAGTTCCTTGAGCATCGGGCTGGTCCAGCGGCGAAGCCGCGGATCGAGCAAGGCGAGCTTGCCGGCGCGGCCGCTCCACAACGCGATCGCCAGGTTGTCAGCGATCGAGAGATCGGGAAACACGCTTGGAATTTGCAGTTTGCGGGCGACGCCCAGACCGCTGACGCGATTGGGCGGAAGTCCGGCGATGGCCGCGCCGCCGAGACCGATCGCGCCCGATGCCGCGGCGAGTTCCCCGCTGACGACATTGAACATCGAGGTCTTGCCGGCCCCGTTGGGGCCGATGACGCAGAAGACGCCGGCCTGATCGAAGTCGACGGAAAGCCGGTCGAGGATCGTGACTTCACCGACGCGGACGCTGACGCCGTCGAGCGCGAGCGTGACCGGCGGCCGCGCCGCCGGATCGCCGGGCGCGGCGATCGACGCTTTGCTCGGCCGCTGTTTCGCGAACCGCCGCAACAACGGCTCGGGCAGGCCGGCAATGCCGCGGGGAAAGACCAGCACGATGGCGATGAAGAACAGCGCCATCAGAACTTCCCAGAAGGGCAGCGTGTCGCGAAGCTGCGCGGTGAGCGAGCCGACCAACAAGGTGCCGATGACCGGTCCGAACAAACTGGCGCGACCGCCGACCGCGGCCCAGATCACGAGTTCGGCTGAGAGGCCAAAGCCGACGACCTGTGGCGTCACGATGCCCTGCTGCGGCGCATAGATCGCGCCGCCGATGCCGGCCATGAGCCCGGCGGCGCCGAACGCCACCGACTTGAGCTGGTCGGTGTCGAACCCGAACAGCTTCAGGCGGCGCTCGTTCTGCGCCAACGCCCGCCAGAGCACGCCGATCGGCGCCGCGTAGAGCCAGCCGGCCAGCGCCAGGATCGTCAACAAGATCGCAGCCGAGACATAATAGACGTCGGAGATATCGTCCAAGCCGGGAAGCCCCGGAATTCCCTTGAGCCCGTTGAAACCACCGGTGACCGAATTCCAGCTGGTCGCGATCTGAAAGGCGAGCAGCGCCAGCGCCAGCGTGATCATCGAGAAATAGGCGCCGCTCTCGCCCGAGCGCCGAAACACCACAAAGCCGATCGCGTAAGCCAGCAATCCGGAAGCCAAAGCGGCCAACGGCACCACCAGAACGGCGATGATCGGGGTGTCGGCAAACGCGATGAAGGCGAGGCCCGACAGATAGGCCGCAAGCCCGAAGAACAACGCCTGACCGAGCGGCAGGAATCCGGCCTGGCCCCAGCACAAGCCGACACCGATCGCGGCTGCCGCGTACAGCGCGTACAGGCCGAGCTGATAAGCCCAGAACTGCCCGAGCACGAACGGCAGCACGATGGCGATGAGGACGACAATGCTAGCCGCGCGCAACGATCCCTCGCGGCCTCAACCAGAGAAACATGATCGCCAGCCCCAAGACAGCGAAATAGCCGTTGGCGGCATTGGTCGCGGCGGAGATCACGCTGTCGACGCCGCCGATGGCGACCGCTCCCGACAAGAGCCCGGACACGCTGCCGAGCCCGCCGACGATCAGAACAAAGAATGTCTTGAGCACATAATCCAGCCCCATGAAGGGCTGCACCGGCACGAGCGGCGCCACCATGACGCCGCCGAGCCCGGCGAGGCAGGTGCCGACGACAAATGTGCCCGCCGCGAGCCGCCGCACCGAAATGCCCTGCGCCTGCGCCAATTCCGGATTGCTGACCATGGCGCGAATGCGGCTGCCGGTGCGGCTGCGCCCATACCAGACCGCCAGCGCGGCAACGACCGCGAGCGAGATCGCGATCAAGAGCAGGCGATAGATCGGGTATTCGGTGCCCAGGAGCTTGACCGTTCCCGGCAACGGAATACTGACGCTGCGAAAGCCGAGACCGAACATCGCCTCGGCGATCTTGCGCAACAGCAGGCTCAAGCCCCAGGTCGCCACCAGCGTGTCGAACGGCCGGCGGTAGAGCGGACGGATCATGATCCATTCGACCGCGACGCCGAGTATCGCGCACACCGCGAGCGTGAAAGGCACGGCGGCGAGATAAGGCCAGCCGCCGGCCTGCGTGACGTAAGCGCAGTAAGCGCCGATCATGACGAATTCGCCGTGGGCGATATTGAGCACGCCGAGCAGGCCGAAGATCACGGCGAGCCCAAGCGCGAGCACCGCAAGCGTCGAGACTCCGTACAGTACGTTGATCGCCTGCGTGACGATCAGCGGATCCATTACGACGCCTCCTCAGAGCGTAGAAGAAATTGTCCGCCAAACCCGGAACGATTCGGAAGCGAGCCGGCATCGCTCACCGCTTCCTCTCCCCAAGGGGGACAGGGCGGGGGTGAGGGGGTACGGCCTCTCGATCAGAGCCCCCTCACCCCAACCCTCTCCCCGCCAGGGAGAGGGAGTTCGCACCAGTAAGCGGAAGCACCTAGTTTCGCCAGCGGACTCTGCTCTTTCGGAATAAACACTGTTCTATTTCTTTGCTGACTCCTGACCTGCGAGAAGCCTTCAAGCCTTACACTCGTCGCCGCTCTTGACGTCCGCAAAGGTCTTGATGATATCGAATTCGGTGCCCTTGCAGGTGGCGAGGAACATGGTCTTGTCGACGTGACGCCCGCGCATGGTCACCGGTCCGGCCGCGGTCGGGAAGCTTAAGCCCTCGGAAGCGGCCATGCACTTTTTCGCGTCGGTGCCGCCGGCCTTGGTGGCGAGCGCCTGCGCGCAGTAGATGCCGCCGTAGCAATCGGCGCCGATCAGACCGAGCTGCGGCGCCTTGTCGCCGAACTTGGCGAAATACGCCGCCTTGAACTTCTTGTTCGCTTCGCCGGGCGCATTGGCATAGTAGGACATCGATGAGAACAGATTGTTGCTGCTCTCGGGGCCGATGCCGAGGAGTGTGTTCTCTTCCAACAACAGCGACAGCCGGGCGATGTCCTTGTCGAGGCCGAAGCCGGCGAAGGTGCGGTTGAAGTTGACGTTGTCGGCGCCGACCAGCGTGATCAGAACCATATCGGGCTTGGCCGATTTGATCCGGGTAACGATCTCTTCGAATTTGTTCGGCGCGCCGAACGGCACGTATTCCTCGGCGACAATGCTGCCGCCGTTGTCGGCCACGTATTTCTTGGCGTGCTCGTTGCACTTGCGCGGCCAGACATAGTCGTCGCCGATCAGATAGACGCTCTTGGCGCCGCGATCCTTCATCATGTAGGCGACCGACGGCCGGATTTGCTGTTCCGGCGTGTCGGCGACTACGTAGGTGTTGAAGGCGCACTCGCCGCCTTCGTACACCGGCGTGTAGATGTAGGGCACTTTGCCCTTGATGGTGGCGACCAGAGCCTCGCGCGTCGCGCTGTCATGCGAACCGACGAACATGTCGACATTCTCTTCGAGCATGAGGCGGATCGCCGATTTGGTCGACTCGGCTGGCGGTCCGCCGGCGTCGGTCGGGATCAGCTTGATCTGCCGGCCGAGAATGCCGCCGGCTTTGTTGATCTCCTCGGTGGCGAGTTCAGCGCAGGCCTTCTGCGTCGGGCCGAACAACGAGGCCGGGCCGCTCAGCGCGATGAACAGCCCGATCTTGAAATCGCCCGCGGCGGCGGCGGGGCGGATCAGCCCGGGCATTGCGCCGAACGCGGCGCCGGCGGCGGCGGCGCCGAGCAGCGCGCGCCGCGTCGGTCCTTGCTTGTGCACGATCATTGAAGTCTCCCTCCTGTTCGCAGTCTTAACTGAGAGGTTAACCGCGTTCCGGTGGCGCGGGCAGCTTGGGCAATAACGGTTCGATCGCGGCGGCGATGGCGAGAAGCTGATGATCGCTCAGCGGCGGACCGGACAGCTCAATGCCGACCGGCAAGCCGGCCTTGGTCATCCCGACCGGCAGACTGATGCCCGGGATGCCGCCGACGCTGCCGGGACTGGTATTGCGGATGAAGGTCGCGAAGGTCGGCATCGCCTTTCCGTTGAGCATGAAGGTCTCATCCTCGCCGATTTTCGCCGCCGGCGCCGGCGTCGTCGGAAAGATGATGGTGGCGATGCCGTGCTCGCGGAAATGGCGGCGATAGGTTTCCTGCATGACCGATCGCTGCTGCAATGCTTTGCGGTAGACCGCTTCCGGTACGGCGCCGGCGCCGACGAGGCTTTGCAGGATTCCCTTGACGTCCGGGCTCGCCGCCTTGGCGACCAGGGCTGCGTAATCCATACCGGTCTCGTGCTCGGCCAGATATTTGTTGAGGTCGGTGACGGTTTCGTAGAGCGCGATCGGGAAGCCGGCCTCGCCATCGATGGCGGCTTCTTCGCTCATATCGACGTCGCTCAAGGCAACGCCGGCATCGGTGAGACGCAGCAACGCGCGCTCGCAGAGTTGCGCGAGCTCGGGCTCCAAATTCTCCCAGAAATATTGGCGCGGCACGCCGATGCGCAGACCCTTGAGCGCCGTCGGCGCTACCTCGGTCGGTCCGCCGGTCACAACACCGTCGAGCAACACGCAATCGGCGACGCTCCGGGTCATCGGGCCGGCGGTGTCGCGGGTATGCGAGATCGGCACGATGCCGGCCTGCGACCAGCGCCCGGTGGTCGGACGAAGTCCGACGATGCCGCACAGCGCCGCCGGGATGCGGACCGATCCGCCGGTGTCGGAGCCGATGCCGCCGGGCGCGATGCGGGCGGCGACCGCGACGCCAGTGCCGCCGCTCGATGCGCCGGGAATCCGATCCGGCGCGTAGGGATTGCGGGCCGGACCATGGGCGGCATTGTTGTTGGTGATGCCGTAGGCGAGCTCGTGCAGGTTGGTCTTGCCGAGCGTGATGGCGCCGGCGCCGAGCAACGCCTCTACAATCACGGCATTGCGCTTCGGCCGATTGCCGGCAAGCGCGGGCGTGCCGCCGGTCGTCGCGTATTCGGCGGTGTCGAGATTGTCCTTGAGCGCCAGCGGCACGCCGTGGAGCTTGCCAAGGGTCGAGCCGTACGAGCGTTGCCGGTCGGCTTCGCGGGCGGCGGCGCGGACGCGCTCGGCGTCAAGCGCGATAAAAGCGTTGAGATCGGCGTGGGACGCGGCGCGCGCGAGCAGCGCGTCAGCGAGCGCCTCGGCCGTGGTTTCGCCGGTGCGGATCGCATTCGCCGCCTCGGCCACTCCAAGGTCGTGAAGCTTCCGCATGGCCATGCACTTTGACGCCACCTTGTCCGCAACTGCGCCAGTGTATCGCGCCGACCTGGCGGGAGGGCATCGGCATAAATGCCGAGCGGCTCGACCAGCGGCCGGCAAGCTCTCCCCTTCCCCACAAGGCTGGAGGGATTTACGCGCGGGTTACGACTGCCGCGCAAACGCCGCCGCGAGCTCGGCCCGGTTGGAGCAGCCGTTCTTGCTCATGGCGTTGGTGATGTGGGTGCGGACGGTGCCGAAGCCGATGCCCAGGATGCGGGCGATGTCGCGGTCGGTGCAGCCGCGCGCCACGAGCGCGGCGACCTCGCGCTCGCGCGGCGTCAGCCGGTCGCATCGCTCGCAGCGCAACAGCGCCCGGCGCAGATGCGGCTCGAGCGCGTCGAGCAGGTCGAGATCGCGCTCGCAGAAATCCGGACGGCCCCTTGCCCGCCAGATCCGCAGGTCGCCGAGGTCGCGATCGCCGTCAAAGATGAACATGTTGACGCCGTGGTGCAGGCCGTCGCGCGCCAGAAAGTCATTATAGAATTCGGTTCGAATAAGCTTGTGGCGCGCAATGACCTCGTCGACCAGCGTCGCGCGGCGGCGCGCGCGCAGCTCGAATGTCATCGGATCGCGGAACTGATACCACTCCTCGTAGCGACGCAGGTTGCTTGGCGTCATATTGAAGTTCACCGCCTCGTCGAAGCGGTTTTTCCGCGCATCCCAAACGTAGGAGGCGCCGAAATCGCCGCGCAGCAGCCGCATCACATCCAGAAAGATGACCGAACGCGCGTCGCTCTCGGCGCCGAGACGTTCAAGACGCGCGACGATATCGCCGAACAGGCTCAATTCGCTGCCGGTGATATCGCGAATTGCGGTGGCCATAGCGCCCGCCCCGTCGCCCACCCGTCGTGAAATTGGGCAGGCTAAGGGAAATTGTCCTTGCGCGGTGGCAAGGCTGTCAAGGCCAGCAATTGTTCAGCCGAGCGGCTTTTTAGAGCATGCTCTTGCTTTTATCGTCGTGATGTCAGGCTCGCGCGTTTTGCGGCTTTTCCGTCGTTGCGATGGGCGAGCGCCCGCGCCGACCAGCAACTAAGCGTTGACGCCAAGCGGCCCTGACGCAGTGCAAAAATAGCGCTGCGACGATATTCAATTTGGTGCGACAGCCTTTTGTAATTACTATAGAATACATACTTCAGGCGCATGATCCGCAAAATGGCGCTGGCGACGAACGGCAACCCCCGATGTCCGTGAAACAAGGCCAAGTTTCTTCGAATAAATCAGTTCCCTGGGACAAGGACATCGCGCTTGCGTGTATTCGAAGCTGCCTTGATCGCGAAGGTCCACTGCTGCCGATGCTGCACGCCTTGCAGGAGGAGTTCGGCTATATTGACGAAGCCGCGGAACCGCTGATTGCCGAGGCCTTGAACATCACCCGCGCCGAGGTGCACGGCGTGATCACCTTCTACCACGACTTCCGCCGCGCTCCGGCCGGGCGGCATGTGCTCAAAATGTGCCGCGCCGAGGCCTGCCAGGCAGCCGGCGGCGACCCGCTCGCGGCGCATGCCGAGGCCCGGCTTGGCGTGCCGATGGGAACCACCGCCCCGGACGGCAGCGTTACCTTGGAGGCAGTCTATTGCCTCGGTTTGTGCGCGGTCGCGCCTTCGGCGATGCTCGACGGTCGCGTCATCGGCCGGCTCGACCAGGCCCGTCTCGACGGCCTGTTGGCGGAGACCCAGCAATGACGCTGCGCCTCACTATCCCGATCGATGCCGCGGCCTTGGCGGTCGGCGCCGGGCAGGTGGCGAACGCGATCAGCGCCGCGGCGGCGCGGCAGAAGGTCGCGATCGAGATCGTGCGCACCGGCTCGCGCGGGCTCTACTGGCTCGAACCGATGGTCGAGGTCGAGACGCCGGCGGGCCGCGTCGCCTACGGACCCGTCGCGCCCCATGACGCCGAAAGCCTGGTCGCCGCGCTGCGGGTCGATGGCGGGCACAAGTTGCGGCTCGGCCTCACCGAAGACATTCCCTGGCTGAAACGGCAAACGCGCCTGACCTTCGCCCGCTGCGGCATCGTCGATCCACGCTCGCTCGCGGACTATCGCGCCCACGACGGCGGCAAAGGCCTCGAACGGGCGCTGTCGCTCGGCGCCGATGCGATCGTCGAACAAGTCGTGCAGTCGGGGCTTCGCGGCCGCGGCGGCGCCGGCTTCCCGACCGGCATCAAGTGGCGCACCGTGGCGCAGACCAAGGCCGAACAGAAATACATCGTCTGCAATGCCGACGAGGGCGACAGCGGCACCTTCGCCGACCGCATGATCATGGAAGGCGATCCCTTCGTCCTGATCGAGGGCATGGCGATCGCCGGGATCGCGACCGGCGCGACCAAGAGCTACATCTATATCCGCTCCGAATATCCGCACGCGGTTGCGGCGATGGAAGCGGCCATTGTCGCAGCCCGCAAGGGCGGGCTTCTCGGCGATCGCATCGACGGTTCGTCGTTTGCATTCGACATGGAAGTACGGGTCGGTGCCGGCGCCTATGTCTGCGGCGAGGAGACGTCGCTGCTCGACAGCCTCGAAGGCAAGCGCGGCCAGGTTCGCGCCAAGCCGCCGCTGCCGGCGCATCACGGCCTGTTCGGCCGTCCGACCGTCATCAACAATGTGCTGTCGTTTGCGTCGGTCCCGATCATCCTCGACAAGGGTGCAACTTTCTATCGCGACTTCGGCGTGGGTAGATCGCGCGGCACCATGCCGATCCAGCTTGCCGGCAACGTCAAGTATGGCGGCCTGTTCGAGACCGGGTTCGGCGTTACGCTCGGTGAACTGGTCGACGATATCGGCGGCGGCACGAACTCCGGCCGCCCGGTGCGCGCCGTGCAGGTCGGCGGCCCGCTCGGCGCCTATTTTCCGCGCGCGCTGTTCGATACGCCGTTTGACTATGAAGCCTTCACCGCCCGCGACGGCCTGATCGGCCATGGCGGCATTGTGGTGTTCGATGATACCGTCGACATGGCCAGGCAGGCGCGCTTCGCGCTCGAATTCTGCGCCATCGAATCCTGCGGCAAGTGCACGCCCTGCCGCATCGGCTCGGCGCGCGGCGTCGAGGTGGTCGATCGCATCATCAAGAACGACAATCGCGCCGCCAACATCGAAGTGCTGACGGATTTGTGTAACACCATGAAGTTCGGTTCGCTCTGCGCGCTCGGCGGCTTCACGCCGTATCCGGTGATGAGCGCGCTCACCCATTTCCCCGAAGACTTCGGCGCGCAGCCGCGCCTGCAAGCCGCCGAATGAAGGAGACCGTCATGTCGCTCATCCAAGAGATCGACTATGGCACCCCCCGCGCAAGGGCGGAGAAAACCGTCACGCTGACTATCGACGGCGCCTCGATCACCGTGCCTGAGGGCACCTCGATCATGCGTGCGGCGATGGAGCTCGGCACCAAGATTCCCAAGCTCTGCGCCACCGACATGATGGACGCGTTCGGCTCGTGCCGACTCTGCCTCGTCGAGATCGAGGGCCGGCTAGGCACGCCGGCCTCGTGCACCACGCCGGTTGCCAACGGCATGGTGGTGCATACTCACACCGACCGGCTGAAAAGGCTGCGCAAGGGCGTGATGGAGCTTTACATCTCCGACCATCCGCTCGATTGCCTGACCTGTTCGGCCAATGGCGATTGCGAGCTGCAGGACATGGCCGGCGCGGTCGGCTTGCGCGAGGTGCGCTACGGCTATGACGGCGCCAAACATCCCAATCCGGGGCTCGACGAATCCAATCCGTATTTCACCTACGAACCAGGCAAGTGCATCGTCTGCTCACGCTGCGTGCGCGCGTGCGAGGAAGTGCAAGGCACCTTCGCGCTGACTATTGCCGGGCGCGGTTTCGACTCGGTCGTGTCGCCGGGGATGCAGGAGCCGTTCTTCAGCTCCGAATGCGTGTCCTGCGGCGCCTGCATACAGGCCTGCCCGACCGCGACGCTCAACGAGAAGTCGGTGATCGAGATCGGCACACCTGAGCATTCGGTGGTGACGACCTGCGCCTATTGCGGCGTCGGTTGCTCGTTCAAGGCGGAAATGCGCGGCGATGAAGTGGTGCGGATGGTGCCGTACAAGGACGGCAAGGCCAATCGCGGCCATTCCTGCGTCAAGGGCCGCTTCGCCTGGGGCTACGCCAATCACCGCGAGCGCATCCTCAAGCCGATGATCCGCGCCAAGATCAGCGATCCGTGGCGCGAAGTGTCCTGGGAAGAGGCAATCGCCCGTACCGCGTCCGAGTTCAAGCGCATCCAGGCGCAATACGGCCGCGGCTCGATCGGCGGCATCACCTCGTCACGCTGCACCGACGAGGAAACCTTCCTGGTGCAGAAACTGGTGCGCGCGACCTTCGGCAACAACAATGTCGACACCTGCGCGCGCGTCTGCCACTCGCCGACCGGCTACGGCTTGAGCACGACGTTTGGAACGTCGGCGGGCACGCAGGACTTCGATTCGGTCGAACATACCGACGTCATGATCCTGATCGGCGCCAACCCGACCGACGCGCATCCGGTGTTCGCGTCGCGGATGAAGAAAAGGCTGCGGGCCGGCGCCAAGCTGATCGTGATCGACCCGCGGCGCATCGATCTGGTGCGGACGCCGCACGTCGAGGCGTCCTATCATCTGCCGCTGCTCCCCGGCACCAATGTCGCGATCCTCTCGGCACTGGCGCACGTCATCGTGACCGAAGGTCTGGTCAACGAAAAATTCGTGCGTGAGCGCTGCAATTGGGACGAGTTCAGCGATTGGGCGGCGTTCGTCTCCGAACCGCGCAACAGTCCGGAAGAAGTGGCGAAGCTTTCCGGGGTGCCGGCGGAGCAAATCCGCGGCGCGGCGCGGCTCTTTGCCACCGGCGGCAACGGCGCGATCTATTACGGCCTCGGCGTCACCGAACACAGCCAAGGCTCGACCACCGTCATGGCGATCGCCAATCTCGCCATGGCGACCGGCAATATCGGCCGGCCGGGCGTTGGCGTTAATCCGCTGCGCGGCCAGAACAACGTGCAGGGCTCGTGCGATATGGGCTCATTCCCGCACGAGCTGTCAGGCTATCGGCACATCGCCAACGATGCGACCCGCGCCATGTTCGAGGCGCTGTGGCACAAACCGCTCGACAGCGAGCCGGGGCTACGCATCCCGAACATGCTGGACGCCGCGGTCGACGGCTCGTTCAAAGGCCTGTACGTGCAAGGCGAAGACATCCTGCAATCCGACCCGGACACCCATCACGTCGCCGCCGGTCTCGCGGCAATGGAGTGCGTCGTGGTGCAGGACCTGTTCCTCAACGAGACGGCGAACTACGCGCACGTCTTCCTGCCTGGTTCGACGTTCCTGGAAAAGAACGGCACGTTCATCAACGCCGAGCGGCGCATCCAGCTGGTGCGCAAAGTCATGGCGCCGAAGAATGGCTACGAAGATTGGGAAATCACCTGCCTGATCAGCGAGGCGATGGGTTATCCGATGCACTACGACCATCCCTCGCAGATCATGGACGAGATCGCGCACCTGACGCCGACCTTCGCCGGCGTCTCCTTCGACAAGCTCGACAAGCTCGGCTCAGTGCAGTGGCCGTGCAATGAAAAGGCGCCGGAAGGCACGCCGGTCATGCACATCGGCGGCTTCGTGCGCGGCAAGGGCAAGTTCGTCATCACCGAATATATCGCGACCGACGAGAAGACCGGGCCGCGCTTCCCGCTCCTGCTCACCACCGGCCGCATCCTCAGCCAGTACAATGTCGGCGCCCAGACCCGCCGAACCGAAAACGTCGTGTGGCACGAGGAAGACCGGCTGGAAATCCATCCGCACGACGCCGAGCAGCGCGGCATTCGCGATGGCGACTGGGTGAAGCTCGCGAGCCGGGCCGGTGAGACCTCGCTGCGCGCGCTCCTCACCGAGCGGGTGGCGCCGGGCGTCGTCTATACGACGTTCCACCATCCGAACACGCAGGCCAACGTCGTGACCACCGAATATTCCGACTGGGCCACCAACTGCCCCGAATACAAGGTGACCGCGGTGCAGGTGTCGCCGTCGAACGGCCCGACCGAATGGCAGCAGCAATATGAAGAGCTCGCGCGCAAGAGCCGCCGCATAGCCGCGACGGTCGAAGCCGCGGAGTAGCGGCATGCGCGAGCCGACGGTTACCGTCGAGAGCACGATCTGGCGCCGACAAGGCGCCACCGCCGGCAAGCGTATCGTGCCCGAGGAAGCCGCCGTTGCATTCAGCTACGACGGCGGCACTTACGCGGTGATGATGGCGACGCCGCAGGACCTGGAAGATTTTGCGCTCGGCTTCAGCCTCACCGAAGGTCTAATTGCCGGCGCTGGCGACGTCCGCCAGCTTGAGATTGTTGAACACGACGCCGGCATCGAATTGCGCATGTGGCTCGCCGAACCGCGCGCTGCCGCCTTGAGCGAGCGGCGGCGGCATCTGGCCGGTCCGACCGGCTGCGGTCTGTGCGGCATCGAAAGCCTCGAAGAAGCGGCGCGCTCGTTGCCGCGCGTACCGGACGGCGCCGCCTTTGCGCCGGCCGAGATCATGCGGGCGCTGGAGTCGCTCCCCCAGCGCCAGGAGGTCAATCGGCAGACCCGGGCCGTTCACGCTGCGGCATTTTGGCACCCCGCCAAGGGCCTCGTTGCGGTGCGGGAGGACGTCGGCCGACACAATGCGCTCGACAAGCTCGCCGGCGCGCTGGCGCGCGACGGCGTAGCCCGCGACGGCGGCATGGTGTTGCTGACCAGCCGGGTCTCGGTGGAGATGGTGCAGAAGACCGCAATTATCGGCGCACCGCTGATCGTCGCCGTCTCGGCGCCGACCGCGCTGGCGGTGCGCACCGCGCAGACCGCGGGCATCACGCTCGCCGCGGTCGCGCGCAGCGACGGCTTCGAGGTATTTGCTCATCCGCAGCGCATCAAACAGGCCGACAAACAACACACGACTCAAGAAGCCACCCATGTCGTCGCTTGACAACAAACTGGTCTACATGGCCAATCAAATAGGCAAGTTCTTCGCCAGTCAGGGACAGGAACAAGCCGTGGCCGGCACCGCCGATCACATCAAAAAATTCTGGGATCCGCGGATGCGCGCGGCAATCTTCGCGCATCTCAAGGCGGGCGGCGCCGGCCTGGACCCGGTCGCCCGCATGGCGCTGGAGCAACTCGCGGCAACAAAGACTGAGGCGGCGCAGCACTGAGGCAAGCGGAGCGCCAAGAACACGTAAGCAACAAAAATCGGTAACAACAAAAAAGCGCGTAACAAGCAAGAACGCGTAACAAACAAAAGGACCAGGAGGGAGACGATGACGACGATCGCGCAAGCGCAATCATCGGCGGGGCTTTTCGGGTTTCTCGACCGAACCCGGACGATCGCCAAACCAGGATTCAGCCGCTGGATGGTGCCGCCAGCGGCGCTGTGTATTCACCTGTGCATCGGCCAGGCCTACGCGTTCAGCGTTTTCAATCTGCCGATGACCAAGCTCATCGGCATCAGCCAATCCGCTCCCGGCGACTGGAAGCTCACCGAACTCGGCTGGATTTTCTCCATCGCCATTTTCATGCTGGGAGTTTCGGCGGCAATTTGTGGCCGCTGGGTTGAGGAAGGCGGTCCGCGCCGGGCAATGTTCACCGCCGGTCTGTGCTGGGCGTTCGGATTCTTGCTCTCGGCCATCGGCGTTTACATACACAACCTCTGGGTTGTTTATCTCGGCTACGGATTTTTTGGCGGGATTGGACTTGGCCTCGGTTACATTTCTCCCGTCTCGACGCTTATCAAATGGTTTCCCGACCGCCCCGGCATGGCGACGGGAATGGCCATCATGGGCTTCGGCGGCGGCGCCTTTATCGCCTCGCCGCTGTCAGTCTGGCTGATGCAGAGATTTTCGACGCCAAGCCATGTCGGCGTCGCCGAAGCGTTCATCGGGCTGGGCGTAATCTATCTGATCTTCATGTGGGTCGGCGCGGCAATCGTGCGCATTCCCGCGCCGGGCTGGCAGCCGGAAGGCTATACGCCGCCGGCCACGGCGCAGAAGCTCATCACCAAGAATGACGTCTATGTCTACGACGCGATCAAGACACCGCAGTTTTGGTTGATCTGGTGGGTGTTGTGCCTCAACGTCACTGCCGGCATCGGCGTGCTCGGGCAGGCCTCGGCCATGAGCCAGGAAATGTTCCCGGGCAAGGTGACCGTCATAGCTGCGGCAGGCTTCGTTGGACTGTTGAGCCTGTTCAACATGCTCGGTCGTTTTTTCTGGGCGTCGACGTCGGACATCATCGGACGAAAAAACACCTACTTCGTGTTCATGGTGCTCGGCTTCGTCTTGTATTGCGCCGTACCGCATACCGGCTCGATCGGCAGCGTTGCCGCGTTCGTGCTTTGCTTCCTGGTGATCATCAGCATGTATGGCGGCGGCTTCGCCACGGTGCCAGCCTACCTCAAGGACATGTTCGGCACGCGCTATGTCGGCGCGATTCATGGCTGGTTGATCACGGCGTGGTCGGCAGCCGGCGTTTTCGGGCCCGTGCTGGTGAACTATATCCGCCAATACCAGATCGATCACGGGGTGCCGAAGGCGCAAGCCTATAATGTGACCATGTACATCATGGCCGGGCTACTGATCGTCGGCTTCTTCTGCAACCTGTTCATCAAGGCGGTCCATCAGCGCTACCATATGATGTCCGACAGCGATACGGCGCTTGGCGCGGCGGCGGAAGCCGGCAGAGAGGCGGCGGCCCGCGCCGTGCGCAAACCGGCCAGCGCATAGAGGAGTGAGCCATGGCAAGCGAAAGTCAGAACGGCACGACCATCTTGCAGCTGGTGCTGGCGTGGGGATTTGTCGGCATACCGCTCGCGTGGGGCGTGGCCGAAACGATCACCAATGCGATGAAGCTGTTCCACTAGGACCGGAGTTTCCGCTTGCAGCGCGGCGGCCAGAAGCTGCCGCGCTGTCGGCGTCGTCAAATATTTCCGCGCATTTCTGTGCGGCCTGCCGACAGACCTCTTGACGAAGGCCGCGAGCCGCGTGACCTCATAAGCGCATTTCCCGTCCAAAGGGGTGCTTCCAAGGGCTCGACCATGGCCGGCACACACCTCTCCATCCGCATTGATCTGGCGTCCGGAGGCCGCATCGGCCCCGGAAAGATCGCACTTTTGGAGGCGATCCGATCAACCGGGTCGATTTCCGCAGCGGCGCGCTCGATCGGCATGTCGTACCGGCGGGCCTGGCTGTTGGTGGACGAGATCAACCAAGCGCTGCGGCAGCCTGCAGTCACCGCTGAAACCGGCGGCGTTCGCGGCGGCGGCGCCGCCGTCACGCCGGTCGGCGAACGGGTCGTCGGGCTCTATCGCGCCATCGAGTCGCAAGCACGCGCCGCTGCCGGCAGCGAGTTCCGCGCCATCGGCCGACTGATCCGCCACAACCACAAAGCCGCCGAGTAGAGCATGATCCCGAAAAGTGGAAGCCGGTTTTCGGAAAAGATCATGCTCCAATGCAAAATTTTGGACCATGATCCGATTTAGCTTGATCGGATCATGGTCTAGAGCATCCGCACCGCGAACAGTCAGCACATTGAACAAAAGGGGCAGGCATGACGACCGATGCTGTCACGGTTACGGATGAGACCGGCGTCCGCGTCATCCGGCTCAATAGGCCGGAGAAGAAGAACGCGCTGACGCTCGCCATGTACGGCGAGGTGACGCGGGCGCTGCGCGAGGCCGATCCGGACGCGGCGATCCGTTGCGTCATGATCGCCGGCAGCCCGGGCGCGTTCTGCGCCGGCAACGACATCACCGATTTTCTCCAAGCCGCGGGCGGCGGCATCGATCCGCGGGCGCATGATTTTCTGCACACGCTGGCGCGGCGGCAAAAGCCGTTGGTCGCCGCGGTCAACGGCGTGGCGATCGGCGTCGGCACCACCATGCTGCTGCACTGCGATTACGTGGTGGCCGGCACTGAGGCTACCTTGTCGACGCCGTTCATCAGGCTTGGCCTCATTCCCGAAGCGGCGTCGACGCTGTTGGCGCCGATGCGCATGGGTTATGCGCGGGCCTTTTCGCTGTTGGTCATGGGCCATCCGCTCACCGCTGCGCAGGCGAAGGGCGCCGGCATCGTCAACATCGTGGTCGATCCTGCTGCGGTCGACGACGCCGCGCTCAAGGCGGCGCGCGAGATCGCGGCGCTGCCGCCGCAGACCGTGGCGGTGACCCGAGGCCTGATGCGCGGCCACGTTGACGAGATCGTCAAACGAATCGAGACCGAATCGATGCATTTTCGGGAGCTGTTGCAGTCCGACGAGGCGCGCGCGGCGTTCGCCGCGTTCCTGGCGCGCAGAAAGTGAGGACAGCGATGTCACTGCAGGGAAAGACTCTGTTCATCACCGGCGCCTCGCGCGGCATCGGGCTTACGATCGGACTGCGGGCGGCGCGCGACGGCGCCAATGTGGCGATCGCGGCCAAGACCACCGAGCCGCACCCCAAGCTGCCCGGCACCATCTACACCGCCGCCGAGGAGATCGAGCGCGCCGGCGGCAAGGCGCTGCCGCTCGTGGTCGACGTGCGCGACGAAGCGATGGTGAAGGAGGCGATCGACGCCACCGCGGCGCGGTTCGGCGGCCTCGACATCGTGGTCAACAATGCCAGCGCGATTTCGCTGACGCCGGCAGTCGCGACCGACATGAAGCGCTATGACCTGATGCAGCAGATCAACACCCGCGGTACCTTCGTGGTGTCGAAATGGGCGATCCCGCATCTGCAGAAGGCGGCCAATCCGCACATTCTGATGATCTCGCCGCCGCTCGACATGAAGGAGAAGTGGTTCGCGCCGCACACCGCCTATACCATCGCCAAGTTCGGCATGAGCCTCGTGGTGCTCGGGCTCGCCGGCGAGCTGCGCGGCAAGGGCATCGCCGTCAACGCGTTGTGGCCGCGCACGGTGATCGCCACCGCCGCGGTCAACAATCTGCTCGGCGGCGAGGCATTGATGCGGGCTTCGCGCAAGCCAGAGATCATGGCGGATGCCGCCTACATCGTGTTCTCAAAACCGGCGCGCCAATTCACCGGCAACTTTCTGATCGACGACACGTTCCTGGCGGAAAACGGCGTTACCGACTTCGAACACTACCGCGCCGACCCGACGCAAAAGCTGGCGCAGGATTTCTTCGTGCCGAGCGACATTCCGGTGCCGCACGGCGTCAAGATCGAGGCCGGCTTCCACTGATCAAAGCCGCTTCGCCCCGTCGTCATCGCGAGGAGCGAAGCGACGAAGCGATCCAGTATGGCTGACGCGAAGCCGGATTGCTTCGCTGCGCCCGCAATGACGACTTTAGTCACGCCAGCCAGCGCTTGCGCCTTTTATAGTGCTTGCCCTCGCGGAACGACTTGCGCTTGCCTTCGGCGACGCCGAGGTAGAATTCCTTGACGTCTTCGTTTTCCGACAGCGTCGCCGCCGACCCGTCGAGCACGACGCGGCCGTTCTCCAGAATGTAGCCGTGGCCGGAATATTTGAGCGCCAGATTGGCGTTCTGCTCCGCCAGCAAAAACGCCACGCCCTCGCTGTCGTTGAGGCTCTTCATGATGGCGAAAATCTCTTCCACGATCTGTGGCGCCAGCCCCATCGACGGTTCGTCGAGCAGGATCATCTTCGGGTGCGACATCAGCGCGCGGCCGAGGGCGCACATCTGCTGCTCGCCGCCGGAGGTGTAGCCGGCGAGCGCCTGCCGCCGTTCGCGCAGCCGCGGGAAATAGGCGTAGACCTTCTCCAGATCGGCGCGGATCGCGGCGGAGCCATCGCGCCGGGTGAACGCACCGGTCAGCAGATTTTCCTCGATGGTGAGGTGGCCGAAGCAGAAGCGGCCCTGCATCACCTGAATGCAGCCGCGCCGCACCACCTCGTTGGGCGAAAGGTCCTGCACCTCGGCGCCGTCGAACACGATCGCGCCCTTGGTGACTTCGCCGCGCTCGGAATGAAGCAGGTTGGAGATCGCCTTGAGCGTCGTGGTCTTGCCGGCGCCGTTGGCGCCGAGGAGCGCCACGATGCCGCGGTTCGGCACCGCCAGCGACACGCCCTTGAGCACCAGAATGACGCGGTCGTACACCACCTCGATATTGTTAAGGGTGAGAATGGAATCCGCCGCCGGATCCGGCACAGCTTTGATCGGCGAAACGGCGGTCATGTGGCCTCTTCGCTTTTCACGGGCGCGGCGCGCCATGAAATGGTGCGCCGCAGACCGGGGATCGATACGAGCTCAGAGTTCTTAAAGCTCCCGGATCAGCGGCGCAGCGCTCACGCGCCGCGCCGCGTCCGGGAAACGATAGACGGTCAGCCTACGAGGACTTGTCGCACGGCTCGGTCCGCTTCGGCCAGCCGGTGTTGGCCTTCACATAGTTTTCGGCCGCGCTGTCGATCAACGGCAACACCTTGTCCTTGATCGGCTGGATCGAGGGAACCGCCGTGTTCCACTTCGTTCCATCCCATTGGACGAGAGAGATGCCGCCGTGACCGTTATGATCGGCGCAACTCAGATGAATCGGGCCGGCAAAGTTCGGCAGACCGATCTCCCTCCAGCGTGCCTCGGTGATGCTCAGCGCTTCGAAGCCTCGGCGCACATCCGCACCATCGACCAGCTTCTTGCCGGTAATTTTCTGCGCGGTGCGGATCGCTTCGGCGATTAGAACGGCGTTCAGGACCGCGCGGTCATAAAGATTCTCGCCGACCTTGTCCTTGGATGCGACCTGGCTCTTGCCCTTGTCAACGACGTATTTGATGATGTCCTGGATGGCCGGATAATTCGCGCCGACGCCGTTGATGTCGAGCGAGCTATAGCCTTTGGCATCCGGGCCGGCCGGCCGGGCGTCGTCGTCACCACCCGACCACCACACGCCGACCAGCCGATTCATCGGGAAGTTGATCTTGGCCGCTTCCTTGACCGCGGTCGGGTTCATGGCACCCCAGCCCTGGATATAAATCCAGTCGGGCTTGTCGCGGCGCACGTCGAGCCAGAGCGAGCTCTGGTTCTGCATTTGCGAAGCTGGGACAGGGTAGAGCTTGAGCTCGAAGCCGTAATCCTTGGCCAGCGCCTCCAGCAACGGAATCGGTTCCTTGCCGTATGGTGCGTCGAGATGGACCAGGCCGATCTTCTTTCCCTTGAGCTTGTCGAAGCCGCCTTCCACATCGGCGGCATGGCGGATGAAGGCCGACGCACCGTCCCAGTATGTGGCCGGTGGATTGAAGATCCAGGGGAACAGGTTGCCATCGGCAGAGGCCGAGAGTCCGTAGGCCATCGACAAGACGGGAATCTTGTCGACCGACGCTTTTGGAATAAGCTGCAGGGTGATGCCGGTGGAATAGGGAGTGATGACGACCGGGTTTTTACCTTTCACTGAGTCATAGCACTCGACACCTTTCTTGGTGTCGTAGCCGGTCTCGCACTCCTCGACGATGAGCTTGACACCGCCGATGCCGCCATCGCGCTCGTTAAGCATAGTGAAATAGTCCGCCAAGCCGTTGGCGACCGGTATGCCCGAACCGGCAAAAGGGCCGGTCCGATAGGTAAAGAGCGGAATATATATTCCGTCCGCCGCTTGCGCGGTGGCCATCGCGGCAGCAGGCGCCGCCGTTACCACCGCCAAGCCGAGAGCGATATGCTTCAGACGCATGGCCGTTTCTCCCTTGTTTGCGCCGGCTCGCGCCGGTCCGTCCATTGCTTCCCTTGATCTCCAAGAACGAGGACCAGGGATCCCGGCCGGCTGCCGCCGAAGCGGGAATTGAGGCGGAGTTTGCCCTATCAGTACGGAAAGGGCCACACCCTCAATTTCTGTTTGCCAATTTGCCACAGCCGGGCCAGGCCGGCCGGCTCCAGCACCAAAAACACGACGATCAAAGCGCCGACGATCACAAAGGTTAATTGCTCGGCGGCCGCCGGGTGGATCGGCAGACCAAAGGCCGCCGGCACCGCCCGCAGCGCGATCGGCAGGATATAGATCAAGGCGGCGCCGAAAAACGAGCCGATCAGCGTGCCCAGCCCGCCGATGATCACCATGAACAACACCAGAAAGCTCTGGTCGATGGCGAACACGTCGGCTTCGGCGCCGCCGTACCAGAGGAACACCATCATCGCGCCGGCGACGCCGCAATAGAACGACGAAACGGCAAACGCGAGCAGCTTGGCGGGCAGGAGCCGGATGCCGATCAATTCGGCGGCCAGGTCCATATCGCGGACCGACATCCACATCCGCCCGATCCGGCCATGCACCAGATTGGAGGCGACCCACGTCATGGCGACGACAATGGCGAGCACGATCAGATAACGAGTGACCGGCGTCGCCGTTGGGCCGGTGATCGGAACGCCGAACAACGTGCGCAACGGCACTTCGATCGCGCCGGAGACGCTGTTGTTGTAGAGCCACGGGATGCGGATGAAGCACCACTCCAGAAAGAATTGCGCCGCCAGCGTCGCCACCGCCAGATAAAAGCCCTTGATGCGCAGCGACGGCAGCCCGAACAACACGCCGACTGCAGCGGAGAAAAATCCGGAGGCGAGGATCCAGATGATAATGTTGACCTGCGGAAAGAACGTCGTCAGCTTCAGGCAGGCGTAGGCGCCGACCCCCATGAAGCCGCCGGTGCCGAGCGAGAGGAGCCCCGTATAGCCGGTCAGCAAATTCAGTCCGATCGCGGCGAGCGCGAAGATCAGAAACGGGATCAGCACCGAATTGAGCAGAAATTCGTTGCCCGAAAGCGGAATGACCACGAACGCTATCAACAGAATGACGCCAAGCCCGATCCGATCCTGCAGGATCGGAAACACCGCCATGTCGGCGGCGTAGCTGGTCTTGTACTGTCCGGCCTCGCGGTAAAGCATGGTCAGATCCGCTCGATGATTTTCTCGCCGAACAGACCCTGGGGCCGGAATACCAGAAAGCCGAGCGCGATCACGTAGGCGAACCAGGTCTCAATGCCGCCGCCGAGCAGCGGCCCCCAATAGAATTCACCGAGCTTCTCGCCGATGCCGATGATCAGCCCGCCGACGATGGCGCCCGGGATCGAGGTCAGCCCGCCAAGGATCAATACCGGCAGCGCCTTGAGCGCGATGATCTGCAGCGAGAACGACACCTCCGAGCGGGCGCCCCACATGATGCCGGTCGCCAGCGCCACGACGCCGGCGGCGAACCAGACGATCACCCAAATCTGCTCGAGCGAGATGCCGACCGAGAGTGCCGCCTGGTGGCTGTCGGCGACCGCGCGCAGCGCCCGGCCGATGCGGGTGCGTTGAAAGAACACCGCGAGCACGCCGACCATGACCGAGGCGATGACGACAGCGGCGATGTCGATCTTCTGCAGCGAGACGAAGCCGCCGAGCGCCTTGAATTCGAAGGCGCCGCTCGGCAGATAAAGGTCGGACGCGATCATCACTTTCGGATTGCCGCCGAACACGAGCTGGCCGACGCCGATCAGAAAATAGGTCAGGCCGAAGGTAGCCATGAACAGAATGATGTCGGATTGATTGACCAGCGGGCGCAGCATCAATCGTTCGACGCCGTAGGCCAAGACAAACATCACCACGATGGTCAAGCCAAGCGCGACAAAGGCCGGCACGCCGCGCTCGTGCAAACCAACCAGCGTCAGCGCTGCGAACACCACCATGATGCCTTGGGCAAAATTGAACACGCCGGAGGCCTTGAAGATCAGGACGAAGCCGAGCGCGATCAGCGCGTAAAGCACGCCGGCGACCAGGCCATCCCAGAGCGTCTGCACCAGAAGATCCGGCGACGTGCCCATCTGCACGAACGGATCGATCAAGATTTTGTAGAGAATATCCATCGCGCCCTATCCCGCCTCCGCAGAACCGCTCGTCCCTACGACCCGCCTATGCTCCTGACGAGCTTTGGCCGGTTCAAGTCCGCCGAAGCGCCGTGCGCGAAGGCGGAAGGCGGCGACCCAGATTCTCAGCAAGCCGCCGCTGGATTCCCGCTTTCGCGGGAATGACCGGAGGTGGTCTGCGCACCCGCGCGTCATACGCTGACCCCGTGCGGCTCGCCGAGATAGGCGCGGATCACGTTCTTGTCGCGTTTGACCTCGTCGGGCGTGGCGTCGGCGATCTTGCGGCCGTAATCGAGCACCACCACGCGGTCGGACAGGTCCATGACCACCCCCATGTCGTGCTCGATCAGCGCGACGGTGGTGCCGTATTGCTGGTTAACATCGATGATGAACCGCGACATGTCCTCTTTCTCTTCGAGATTCATGCCGGCCATCGGCTCGTCGAGCAGCAAGAGGTCCGGCTCCATCGCCAGCGCCCGGCCGAGCTCGACGCGCTTCTGCAGGCCATAAGGCAGGCGGCCAACCGGAGTTTTGCGAATGGCGGCGATTTCGAGAAAGTCGATGATCTCCTCGACGCGGCGGCGATGCTCGATCTCTTCGCGCATCGCCGGCCCATAGCGCAGCACCTGCCAGAAAAATCCGCGCTGCATCTTCAGCGCCCGCCCGGCAAGAATGTTGTCGAGCGTGGTCATGCCGCGAAACAGCGCCAGGTTCTGGAAGGTGCGGGCAATGCCGCCCGCGGCCGCCGCATGCGGCCGCATGCTCTTCCTCACCTGCCCCTTAAAGGTGATGCGGCCGGAGTCCGGCTGGTAGAAGCCATTGACGACGTTGAGCATCGAGGTTTTGCCGGCACCGTTGGGGCCGATAATGGCGCGGATCTCGCCTTTGCGGATGTCGAACGACACGCCGGTAAGCGCGCGGACGCCGCCGAACGAGAGTGAAACGTCCTCGACGGCGAGCAACGCCTCGCCGAGCGCCGCCTCGCGGGAGGACGGCGCTCTCACGCCGCCCGCTCCATCTTCGCCGCCGGCGCCGGATGGGTTTTCATGTCGCGGATCGCCACGCGCGCCGCGATCACGCCCTTGTGCCCGTCCTCGAAGGTGACCTCGGTCGTGATCTGCGCCTCGGTCGCCCCGCTATAGAACGCCTCGACCAGCGGCGAATAGCGATCGATGATATGGCCGCGGCGCAGTTTCTGCGTGCGCGTCAGCTCGCCATCGTCGGGGTCAAGCTCCTTATGCAGGATCAGGAAGCGGTGGATTTGCGCGCCCGCCATCACCTCTTCCTCAGCCAGCGATTTGTTCACCTCGTCGATGTGCCGCGCGATCATGTCGTAGACGCGAGGATTGCCGGCCAGCTCCTGGTAGGAGGCGTAGACCACGTTGTTGCGCTCGGCCCAGCTGCCCACCGCGGTCAGATCGATATTGATCATGGCGCAGACGAAATCGCGGCCGGCGCCGATCGCCACCGCTTCGCGGATGTTGGGATAGAATTTGAGCTTGTTCTCGATGTATTTCGGCGCGAACACCGTACCGTCTTCGAGACGGCCGACGTCCTTGGCACGGTCGATGATGCGCAACTGGCCGGTCTTCGGATCGAAGAAGCCGGCATCGCCGGTATGCACCCAGCCGTCGGGCGTCAGCACCTCCTTGGTCTTCTCTGGATCCTTGTAATAGCCGGTAAACACGCCCGGCGAGCGGAACATCACTTCGCCGCTGTCCGAGATCTTGACCTCGACGTCGGGCGACGCCTTGCCGACGGTCTCGGCGTGAATTTCGCCGTTCGGCTGCGCGGTGATGTAGACGGATGCCTCGGTCTGCCCGTAGAGCTGCTTCAGGTTGAGACCGATGCCGCGATAGAAGCGGAAAATTTCCGGGCCGATCGCTTCGCCGGCGGTATAGCCGATGCGGATGCGGGTGAGCCCGAACTGGTTCTTGAGCGGTCCATAGACCAACAAGTCGCCGATGCGGTAGAGCAGGCGAACGCCGAGCGGCACCTTTTCGCCGTCGAGAATCTTCTCGCCCCAGCGTCCGGCGAACGCGAGGAAGAAATCGAACAGCTTGCGCTTGACTACGCCGGCATCCGCCATGCGCACCATGGTCAAGGTCAGGAGATTCTCGTAAACGCGCGGCGGCGCGAACGCATAGGTCGTGCCGATCTCGCGGCGATCCTGGACGACGGTTTCGGCCGTTTCCGGACAATTGACGCAATAGCCGGCGGCGTAAGCCTGGACGTACGAGAAAACATAATCGCCGACCCAGGCCAGCGGCAGATAAGCGATCACTTCCTCTTTCTCGTCGAGACGGTCGAAGGTGTTGGCATTGCGCGCGGAGATAATCGTGTTCTGGTAGGTCAGCATCACGCCCTTGGAGCGGCCGGTGGTGCCGGAGGTGTAAAGGATCACGCTGAGATCGCTGCCTTTGCCGGCCGCGACGTTTTCCTCCCACCACTGCAGGCAAGCCGGATCGTTGGCGAGCTTCTTGCGGCCGATACTTTGCACATCGGTGATCGCTATTAGACGGCTGTGGTCGTAGTCCTTCAGCCCGCGCGGCTCGTCGTAGACGACCTGGCGCAGATGCGGCAGCCGATCCGATACCGCGATGAGCTTGTCGACCTGCTCCTGATCCTCGACCACGGCCAGCGTCACTTCGGAGTGCGCCAGGACGTAGGCCATCTCGTCAGCCACCGCGTCGGCATAGACCGGCACCGGCACGGCGCCGAGCGCCTGCCCGGCGCAGAACGCCCAATAGAGCCGCGGGCGATTGCTGCCGATGATGGTAAACTTGTCGCCGCGTTTGAGGCCGAGCTCGGAAAGGCCGACGGAGAAGGCGCGGACCTCTTCGAGCATCTGCGCCCAGGTCCAGCTCTGCCAGATGCCCAAATCCTTGTGCCGCATCGCCGGGCGCGCGCCACGGGTCGCAGCGTTGTGGATCAAAAGCTTCGGCAGCGTATCTAAGCCAGGATCAATCGAGAGCACCCGGTTTCCCTCCGCTCGCCATTGCAGGATCGCGTCTTTCGCGGAACCGCGCCATTCGCAAAAAGGCTAGCCGCCCCGCTTAGCTCCAAAGACGCCGCCGAGCCTCAAGGGGCCCGGTATCCCGCCGCGAAAGCGACGTGAAAGCCGTCAATTTCCCCCACATCAAGGCCATTGGCGCTTGGTTATTTCGCCTGGACCATGATCCGATCAAATTTGATCGGCTCACCGTCCAGGTGTTTACGCCGGAGCATGATCTTTCCGAAAACCGGCATCTACTTTTCGGGATCATGCTCTTATGTTGGTGCGAATTCTCGCATTGCTGGGCGAAAACGACAATGCTATTTCACGCCTGAAACATAGGCAATTTGACGCGACAATCCTTTGGGTCCAGCAAGTTGGACCCGCGACTGCCGCTAGGATGGCTCCATGCTCGATACATCCACCGGCAGTACGCCGCAGTTTTCCCTCGCCGAAGACCAGGTCGCGGTACGCGACATGGCGCGCACCTTCGCTGCCGAAGTGTTTGCGCCGCACGCGATCGCCTGGGATGAGGCCAAGCATTTTCCGGTCGCCGAAATGCGCCAGGCCGCGGAACTCGGCATGGGCGGTGTTTATATTTCCTCCGATGTCGGCGGATCGGCGCTATCACGGCTCGACGCCACGTTAATCTTTGAGGCGCTGGCCACCGGCTGTCCAACCGTCGCGGCCTATATGTCGATCCACAACATGGCGGCGTGGATGATCGACGCCTATGGCTCGGACGCGCAGCGCCAGAAATGGCTGCCGAAGCTCTGCACCATGGAGCTACTGGCCAGCTATTGCCTGACCGAGCCGGGCGCGGGATCGGACGCGGCGGCGCTGGCGACGCGCGCGGTCCGCGACGGCGATCACTATGTGATCAACGGCCAGAAGCAATTCATCTCCGGCGCCGGCGCCGGCGATCTCTATGTGGTGATGGTGCGGACCGGCGGCGAAGGCCCGTCCGGCATTTCGACCTTGGTCGTCCCCGGCGACACGCCGGGTATCTCGCTCGGCGCCAACGAACGCAAGATGGGCTGGAATGCGCAGCCGACGCGCGCGGTGATCTTTGAGGACGCGCGCGTGCCGGTTGCGAACCGTCTCGGCGACGAAGGCATCGGCTTTAAGATCGCGATGGCCGGGCTCGACGGCGGCCGGCTCAATATCGCCGCCTGCTCGCTCGGCGGTGCACAGATCGCCTTGGAAAAGTCGCTGGCCTACATGAAAGAGCGCAAGGCGTTCGGCAAACGCCTCGACGAATTTCAAGCGCTGCAATTCCGCCTCGCCGACATGGCGACCGGGCTCGAAGCGTCGCGCACGTTTCTGTGGCGCGCCGCGGCGGCGCTCGATCGCAAGGATACAAACGCCGTGCAACTCTGCGCCATGGCCAAGCGCTTTGTCACCGACACCTGCTTCGACGTCGCCAATCAGGCGCTGCAACTGCACGGCGGCTACGGCTATCTGTCGGAATTCGGCATCGAGAAGATCGTGCGCGATCTGCGCGTGCACCAGATCCTCGAAGGCACCAACGAGATCATGCGCCTCATCGTTGCGAGAAGCCTCGTCGGACGATGAGCGGAACGAACGTGCAAAACGGTGTGCAAGGCGGGCTGCAAGACGGCGAACTGATCGTTCGCGAACACGGCGCGCTGCGGCGGATCACGCTGAACCGGCCGAAAGCGCTCAACGCGCTCACCCTCGACATGGCCGTTCGGATGACGACGCTGCTCCGATCATGGGCGGCGGACCCGGCGGTCGGCGCGGTGCTGCTCGACGGCGCCGGCGAGCGCGGGCTGTGCGCCGGCGGCGACATTCGCGCGCTCTACGATGCGGCGAAGTCGGGCGATACCCTGCCGGACAAATTCTGGGCCACCGAATATCATCTCGACGTCCTGATCGCGCGCTACCCCAAGCCGTTCATCGCGGTGATGGACGGCATGGTGATGGGCGGCGGCGTCGGCCTCTCGACGCCGGCGGCGCACCGCATCGTCACCGAGCGCTCGGCGGTGGCGATGCCCGAAGTCGGCATCGGATTTTTTCCTGACGTCGGCGCTTCTTATTTGCTGGCGCGCGCGCCGGGCCAGGCCGGCACCTATATGGCGCTGACCGGCGACCGCATGGCCGCGGCCGACGCCATTTATTGCGGGCTCGCCGATATTCATATCCCCGCCGCGAAACTTTCAGGGCTGCCGGTGGCGCTCGCCGACTGCCGTACTGCCGATGATGTGCGCGGGCGGCTCGGTGCACTGTCCGGCGCCCCGGCCGCCGGCAAGATGGCCACGGCGCGGCAATGGATCGATAGTTGCTTCGGCGCCAATGACATCGAGACTATCATGGATCGCCTCGCCGCATCCAGTGTGGAAGCCGCGCGGGCCGCCCACGCCACCATGACGAAAATGTCGCCGACCTCGCTCAAAGTGACCTTGCGCAACGTGCGCGCGGCAGCATCTTTCAAGCGCTTGGAGGAAAGCTTCCAGCAGGATTACCGCATCGCGCTGGCCTGCATCGCCGGACACGATTTCATCGAAGGCATCCGCGCCCAGATCGTCGACAAGGACCGCAATCCGCGGTGGCGTCCGGACCGGCTCGAAGATGTCTCGCCCGCCATCGTCGAACGGCATTTCAAGTCGGTCGGTGAACTGGAACTGAAATTCGCAGATTGAACCAACCTGAACGAGAGAGGCGCAACGCTCATGCCGCACATTGGATTCATCGGTCTCGGCAACATGGGCGGGCCCATGGCGGCCAATCTGGTCAAAGCGGGCGAGCATGTCGCGGGCTTCGATGTCGTGCCGGCATCGCGCGACGCGGCTACGCGCGACGGCGTGCAGATTGTCGCCAATGCCAAAAGCTGTGTCGAAAATGCCGACGTGGTCATCACCATGCTGCCGGCCGGCGAGCACGTCCTGTCGGTCTGGAGCGACATCCTGCCGGCGGCGAACCAGGGCGCGCTGTTCATCGACTGCTCGACCATCGACGTGGCGAGCGCGCGGGCGGCGCACAAGCTCGCCGCCGAACGCGGCATCGCCACGCTCGACGCGCCGGTCTCCGGCGGCGTCGGCGGCGCCAAGGCGGCGACGCTCACCTTCATGGTCGGCGGTAGCCATCACGCGTTCGAGCGTGGCAAGCCCGTGCTCGAGCGCATGGGCAAGCGCGTCGTCCATTGCGGCGAAGCCGGCAACGGCCAGGTGGCGAAAATCTGCAACAACATGATCCTCGGCATCTCGATGATCGCGGTCAGCGAGGCCTTCGTCCTCGGCGAGAAACTCGGCCTGTCGCATCAGGCTTTGTTCGACGTCGCTTCGGCGTCGTCAGGCCAGTGCTGGTCGCTGACCAGCTACTGCCCGGTGCCGGGGCCGGTGCCGGCAAGCCCGGCGAACAACGACTATAAGCCCGGCTTCGCCGCGGCTTTGATGCTCAAGGATCTGAAGCTCGCCCGCGAGGCCGCGCACTCGGTCAAAGCCAACACCGCGCTCGGCGAGCAGGCCGCGGAAATCTACCAGCACTTTGCGGAGCAAGGCCACAGCGGCGCCGATTTTTCCGCGATCATCAGGCACGTGCGCGGACGCTGATAACCGACCGAATGCTCATGATTGTCATGCCCGGCCTTGTGCCGGGCATCCCGATCATGTGGCGTTGTGCCTAGGCACGCGAGATGGCCGGGACAAGCCCGGCCATGACGGGTGCGGAGCGGCGTTATTTTGCGGGGTCGGTCGGCGACCACAGCTTGATCGGCGAGGTCTTCTCGTAGGCCATGCCTTTCGGGTAGGAGATGATTTCCATCTGCAGGCCCCAGGGCGCAAGGAAATAGGTGATGGTCTGGCCGGCGGCCGGACCCTCGTTCACCGGAAACGGACCGAAGAAGGTCTTCACGCCCTTAGAGTCGAGATACTCCTTCGCCGCTTTGACGTCGTCGACATAGAAGGCGATGTGATAGCCGCCGATGTCGCTGTTCTTCGGCGTCATGTTCTTCTGGTCCGGCGAGGTATACTGGAACAGCTCGATGTTGGAGCCGTAGCCGCAGCGCACCAGCGTGATTTGATTGATCACCGCGCGCGGATTGACGTTGACGAGCTGGGTCATGAAGTCGCCCTTTTCGTCGGCGAACGGACCGAACGACATCGCCTGCTTGCAGCCGAGCACGTTGACGAAAAAGTCGGTCGCCGCCTTGATGTCCGGCACGGTGATGCCGGTGTGATCATGGCCGCGCAAACCGGGAACGCCGTCGGCATACGCAAAAGGTGCGCTCGCCAGCATTGCGGCGCCGATCACGGCGATGGCGAAGTTCTTGGTACATCCAAACACGCTTCTCTCCTGTCGGGACTGGTTTAACCACCGCGCCGGGGCCGCCCGGTGCCGACGGCGCGATATTGTCTTTAGGCGGTCGCCGCGGCCTCCACCGCGGCGCCACGCGTCAGCCATCCGGGATCCACTGACGGCAGCGGAATGGCGTCGATCAGCATGCGGGTATAGTCGGCCGCCGGCGCGGCAAAGACGCGCTCGCACGGCCCCTCCTCGACCACGCGGCCGTCGTGCATCACCACCACGCGCTGGCAGATCGAGCGGATCACCGAGAGGTCGTGACTGATGAAGGCGAGCGCGAGATGCATCTCCCCGGTCAGCTCCTTGAGGAGGCGGAGCACCTGCGCCTGGGTCGAGACATCGAGGCCGGAGACGATCTCGTCGGCGAGCACGAAATCCGGCCGCAGCACGACGGCGCGAGCGATGCCGACGCGCTGGCGCTGGCCGCCGGAAAGCTCGTAGGAATAACGATCGACCGTCATCCGTGACAACCCGACCCGGTCGAGTACGCCGTACACCAGATCGAGCGCGGCGCGCCGCGTCTTGGCGAGACCGTGCAGCAGGATTGGCTCGATCAGGATGCGTCCGATGGTGTGGCGCGGATTGAGCGACGACATCGGGTCCTGAAAGATCATCTGCATGCGCCGCCGCAGCGGCTGGCGCTCACGCTCGTCGAGTTCGGCGATGGCAGCGCCGTCGAATACGATCGTGCCGCTCTTGGGCTTGACCAGGCCGAGCAGCGCCCGCCCCAATGTGGTCTTGCCGGAGCCGGATTCGCCGACAATGCCGACGGTCTCGCCCTTGCCGACACGAATATCGACGCCATGCAACACCGTCGCGGCCGGCTGGCCGCGCGCCAACAAGCCGCCCGCGCGCCCATAAGACACCACCAGATCGTTGGCTACCAACAGATCGTCAGCCATCGCGCGACTCCAGCAGGCTGACGTCGAAGGCGGAGATTTCCGCGCGCAGCGCCGAGATCACTTCCGGCGGCGTCGGTTCGAGCCCGGTATCGGGCCGGTCGTAGCGCGGATTGGCGGCAAGCAGCGCCTTGGTATAGGCGTGGTGCGGATTGGTGAGCACGTCCGCCGTGATCCCCTGCTCCACCACCTTGCCCATATAGAGCACCGTCACGCGGTCGCATATTTTCGCCACCACGCCGAGATCGTGGGAGACGAACAGCACGCTGGTGCCGTGGCGCTCCTGCAGCGCGCGGATCAGCCGCAGAATTTGCTTTTGCACGGTGACGTCGAGCGCGGTGGTCGGCTCGTCGGCGATCACCAGTTTCGGCTCAAGCCCGAAGGCGGCGGCGATCAGCACGCGCTGGCGCATGCCGCCGGACAGCTGATGCGGATAGCTCGCGAGCACGCGCTCCGGATCGCGAATCTGCACCTCTTCCAGCAAAGCGTGGGCCCTGACGCGCGCCTCTTTGGCCGAAAGGCCGCGCTTCAAGCGCAGCCCGTCGGTCATCTGTGCATCGATTCGCCGCGCCGGGTTGAGCGCGGTCGAAGGATCCTGGGCGATCAGCGCGATGTCGCGGCCAAGGACGGCGCGCAACTCGCTGGCTGATAGGGTGAGCAGATCGCTGCCCTCGAAGTCGATGCGGCCGTGGGTGATCTTCACTTGCGACGGAATGATGCCGAGGATCGCTTTGGCGATGGTCGATTTGCCGGCGCCGCTTTCGCCGACCAGGCCGTGCACCTCGCCGGTGCCGACGGTCAGCGAGACCCGGCGCAGCACCGGCTTGTTGCCGTCGCGCAGCGAGATCGCGCTCAATTTTTCGATGGCCAGGCGCGGCTCGGTCATCGGCGCAATACCGGATCGAGACTGCGGGCCAGGCCGTCGCCAAGCTGGTTGAATGCCACCACAGTGGCGAACAAAGCCGTCAGCGGCGCGGCCAGAACCCACCACGCTTCATGAACGATCTGGCGGCCCTCCGCGATCATGCCGCCCCAGGTCGGCGTGTCCGACGACACCGAAAGGCCGACGAACGAGAGGATCGCCTCGACGACGACGGCGATGCCCATTTCCAGCGTCAACAGCGCGATCAGCACCGGCATGACGTTAGGCAGGATTTCGCGAAACAGAATCGCCGGGCGCGAGAAGCCGATGGTGCGCGCGGCGACCACGTAATCCATCTGCGCCTGGCCCATGGTCTCGGTACGCACCACCCGGCAAAAGCGCGTCCAGTCGATGACCACAATGGCGGCGATCACCGAATGCAGCCCGGTACCGAGCACGGCGACCAGCAGGATCGACAACAGCACCGGCGGGAACGCCATCCAGATTTCGACCAACCGCGAAATCACGATTTCGACCCAGCCGCCGAGAAAACCGGCGAGGAGGCCGAGCAGCGAGCCGATCAGGCAGGCAAGGCCGGCGGCGACGAAGGCGACCGTGAGCGAAATCCGCGCGCCGAAGATGACGCGGGAGAGCACGTCGCGGCCGAGCCCGTCGGTGCCGAGCAAAAATCCGGGCTCGGCGTCGGGAAAGCCGGCAGGCGGTGACGTCGCGGTGAGCAGATTCTGTGCCAGCGGATCCTGCGGCGCGATCCATGGCGCGAACACCGCAAGCACGATCAGGAGGAGAATAAATCCGCCGGCGAACACGACCTTCGGGTCGCGAAGGAGCCGCAGCGCGATCGACGGCGGCGCCGGCCCGGTGTCCGATACCGCAGCGATGGATGTTGGTGACCAGTGTTCCACGTCGTTGCCGGTGCGCTCTAGACGGAATGACTTTGGGTTCGATTTGCTATCGTCATTGCGAGCGAAGCGAAGCAACCCAGTAGCCTCGCAGAAGAGCCGGATTGCTTCGTCGCTATCGCTCCTCGCAATGACGGGATAGGTCGATTTAGGATCATCATGCTCAGGCGTGCCGTAGCCGCGGATTGAGCGCCGCAACCGTGAGATCGACCCCGATATTGATGAGGATGAAGATCAATCCGAACAGCAGGACCAGGCCCTGGATCAGCGGGAAGTCGCGGTTGATGACGGCATCGATCGCCAGATTGCCGATGCCCGGATAGGAGAAAATGCGCTCGACAATCACCGTGCCGCCGATCAGGAAGGTGAATTGAACGCCGGTGAGCGCCAGTGTCGGACCGACGGCGTTACGCAGCGCTTCCTGCAGCACCAGGCGAAGCTCGCGAAAGCCTTTGATCCGTGCCAGCAGCACATAATCCTGCAGCATCGCTTCCTTGAGCGATTGCTTGAGCAGCCGCACGATCACCGCCGCAAGCGGCAACGCGAGCGCTAGCGTCGGCATGATCATGTGGCTCACGATGTCCGCCGCGACACTGAAGCGGCCGGTCACGACGCTTTCGGCCAGATAGAAGCGGGTGGTGAAACCTTCGGCCAGATCGGGATCGATGCGGCCGGTGAGCGGCAGGACTGGTATCGCCACAGCGAAGAGCAGGACCAGCGCCAGCGCCCAGATGAAATCCGGCACCGCCAGCAGGATCGAGTTCAGGCCGTCGATGATGGTCTCGCCGATGGTGCGCCGCATCAACGTGCCGGCGACGGCAACGCCACCGCCGAAAAGGACCGCGACGATCAACGCCAGGATCGCAAGCTCGATCGTCGCCGGCAGCCGCGACGCCAGCACCTCGGTCACCGGCAGATGCAAGGTGATCGAGGTGCCGAAATCGCCGGTGACAATGCCCTTGATCCAAATCCAAAATTGCGTGGCGAGCGGCGCGTCCAGCCCGTAATGGGCTTTCAGCGCGGCGATATCGGCCGGCCCGGCGCCGGGCGAGATCATCATCGCCACCGGGTCGCCAGGCACGACGCGCAGCAGGACAAACACCACCACCGCCACGCCCGCGAGCGTCAGCAGCGCCATGGCCAGGCGATTGGCGACGACTGCAAGCAACATCAACGGTCCTTGACTGCCGCGTCGAAGGCTGACCGCGTCGATGGCCGCCGCGCCCCGGCGCGGCGGCGGACCGCTTCGACGTTAGCCTTAGGCTTTCGACACCAGCGTCGCCGGCTGCAGAGCGCCGGAAACGTTCGGGGTCACCTTGAGATCGGACTTGTAGAGGATCGGCTGCGCGTACTGGAGAAGCGGCAGGATGTATCCCTGCTCGGCGATATAGCGATCGACCTCCGTCCAGCCCTGGATGCGCTTCTTCTCGTCCTTCTCGCCCCACAGCGGGCCGATCTTGGCGTCGAGATCGTCAGAGTGCCAACCCGAATGCGGCGACTTGCTCCACATGGCAAAGCCGGTGGACGTGGTCGGATCGCCGATGGCGTTGCCCCAATTGTAGAACGCCGCCGGCGCCAGCTTGTGCGTCATGCGCAACTCGAAATGCTTGGCGATTTCGTAGATTTCGATGTTGGCTTCGATGCCGACATCGCGCCACATGCCGACGATCGCCTGGATCATCTCGTAATCCTTCGGCTTGAAACCGCGCGTCGTCTGGATGGTGAACTTGACGGGTTTCTCCTTCGAGTAGCCGCTGGCCGCCAAGAGCTTCTTCGCCAGGGCTGCATCGTGCGGCACTTTGATCGACGGATCGAACCCCGCGTATTCCGGCGCCAACAGGGTGTCGATGGCGACGCCATAGCCGCGAAGGAGCCGCTTGATGATGGTCTGCTTGTCCACGGCATGACACATCGCCAGCCGCACGTTCTTGTCGTCCATCACCCCACCGTTGGTGATGAAGATCTGGCCAATGTCGGAAATCGGCGTGCAAACGCCTTTCAGGCCAGCCTTGCTCTTGAGCCGGTCGAACTCTTCATACGGCACTTCAAGGGTAATGTCCGATGACCCGCTTTCGATTTCGGCGACGCGGCTGGTCGCATCCGGCACGAACTTGAAGACGACGGTTTCGAATGCCGGCTTGCCGCCCCAGTATTTCGGGTTGGCCTTGAGCCGCAGATAAGCGTTGCCCTCATAGGCATCGACCATGTACGGGCCGGTGCCGACCGGCTTCTTCTCGAAGCCCTCCGGACCGACTTTCTCGAAATAGGCTTTCGGCAGCACATAGCCGGTCAGGAACGCCATCCACTTGAACAGCACCGGGTCGTATTGCTTGACGTCGGCGGTAATGCGCTTGCCGTCGACCTTGAAGTTGCCGATGCCGGCCCAGATGAACGACACCGGGTTGCCGCCGTCCGGCTTGGCCTTGCGCTGAATCGACCAGATCACGTCTTCCGGCGTGAACGGCGTACCGTCGTGCCAGACGACGCCTTCGCGCACGTCCATCCAGACCTTGCTCTTGTCGTCACTGTAGCCGTGATCGGTGATCAGGCCGGGCTCGAACGACAGGTTGGGCTTTTGCCCGATATATTGATCGAAGATCGAACGGTAGATCGCCTGGATGGTCGGGTTGACCGAGGACGGCCCGGTTTGCGGATCAAACGACGGCAGGTTGACGTTGTAGGCGATGTTGAGCGTGGAGCCGACGGCGGCGCTGGCAAAGCGCGAAGGCGCCAACAGCGTGCCGAGGAGACCGCCGCTCGCCGCTAGGGCCTGACGACGCGTGAGATTGAACATGTTCTGCAACTCCCCCAATTTGACCGCCGCCGGCGGCAACTGCTTCGCTCGACGCTAAGCTTTGTCATGCGTACCTGATTGCATACACAAACAGGTCGCATGCATAGCTGCTCGGCATGTTAGACAGAGATACTTTAAACCTAAAGCAAACAGCGGACAAGCTAACGCAATGGGCTTTTTAACCCAATATTTAGGCAGCACTGGCGGCAGCGGCGGCATGTCACGGCGGGCGCCGGCAGGTGCTTTGTGCGCCGCGGCAGCCAGGCTGTTGGCGGACAACTGGGCCCGTTGCAAGACCGTGGCGAAGGTCCCATAAGTATTCGAGCGGCAAGAACTCGCTCGCTCAGGCTTGCTTGAGCGGACTTACTGGAGCGGACTTGCCTGATCAGGCGCCGGCCTGGAGGCTTTGATGGCGGAACGCTCGTTCGCACGCGAAGTGCAGGATCTCAAACTCGGTGACGGCGAGGAATTCCGCGGCGAAGGAATTCTCGCCATTACCAAGGCGCTGCTGCAATCCGGGGTGTCCTATGTCGGCGGCTATCAGGGTGCGCCGATTTCGCATCTGATGGACGTGCTGGCCGACGCCAAGGACGTGCTGGACGAGCTCGGCGTGCATTTCGAGAATTCGGCGTCGGAAGCCGCGGCAGCGGCGACGCTGGCGGCGTCGGTGATGTATCCGATCCGCGGCGCGGTGACGTTCAAGGCCCCGGTCGGCATCAATGTCGCCTCCGACGCCATCGCCAATCTAGCTTCGGGCGGCGTCAAGGGCGGCGCGCTGATCATCATCGGCGAGGATTACGGCGAAGGCTCCTCGATCATGCAGGAGCGCTCGCATCCGTTCGCCATGAAATCGCAAGTTTGGCTCCTCGATCCGCGGCCGAACCTGCCGACCATCGTGCGCATGGTGGAAGAAGGCTTCGAATTGTCGGAGGCCTCGAATACGCCGGTGATGCTGGAAGTGCGCATCCGCGCCTGCCATGTGCACGGCCGCTTCACTGCTAAGGCCAACAAGAAGCCGAGCTTCTCGCTGCGCGAGGCCTTGGAAAACCCGCGGCGCGACACCGAGCGCGTGGTGCTGCCGCCGGCCTCCTATCTGCACGAGCGCGAAAAGATCGAGCAGCGCTGGCCGGCCGCCGTGAGGTTCATCAAGGAGCGTAAGCTCAATGAATTTTTCGGCCCGGAGACTGCCGATGTCGGCATCATCGTCCAGGGCGGCATGTACAATTCGGTGATGCGCTCGCTGCAGCAGCTCGGCCTTGCCGATGTCTATGGCGAGACCTCGGTGCCGATTTATTGCCTCAACGTCACCTATCCGCTGATCGACGACGAGGTTGCCGCGTTCGCCGCCACCAAGAAGGCGATCCTCATGGTCGAGGAGGGGCAGCCGGAATTCATCGAGCAGGCGCTGAATACCATTCTTCGCCGCCGCGACATCCAGACCAGGATCTGCGGCAAGGACGTGCTGCCGATGGCCGGCGAATACACCCCGCAGGTCGTCACCAAGGGCATCAAGGCGTTCATGGAGCTGCACGGCAAGGCGCTCCTCGGCAACGCGCCGCCACCGCCAGATGCCTCCGAAGTGCTCGCCAATCCGAAGGTCAAGGAGCTGGTGAAAACGCTGCCGCCGCGGCCGCCGAGCTTCTGCATCGGCTGCCCGGAACGGCCGATCTTTGCGGCGATGAAGCTTGTCGAGCAGGAGCTTGGCCCGCATCAGATCGCCGGCGACATCGGCTGCCATCTGTTCGCCAGCCTGCCACCGTTCAATATCGGCGGCACCACCATGGGCTATGGGCTCGGCCCGGCGTCGTCATCGGCGTTCAACGTCAAGGCCGACAAAAAACCGATCTCGGTGATCGGCGACGGCGGCTTCTGGCACAACGGCCTCTCCACCAGCGTCGCCAACGCCGTCTATAACAAGCACGACGGCGTCATCATGGTGGTCGACAATTTCTACTCGGCGGCGACCGGCGGCCAGGACATCATGTCGTCGCGCGCCCTGAACCCGGCCCGCTCGACCAACAACACCATTGTCGACGCGGTCAAGGGTGTCGGCGTCAAATGGGTGCGCCACATCGATCGCACCTACGATGTCGCCAAGGTGCGCGAGACGTTGCGCGAAGCGCTGACCACCAAGGAAGGCGGGCCGAAAGTCATCGTCGCGTCGTCGGAATGCATGCTCAACAAACAGCGGCGGGTGAAGCCGCTGTTCCAGAAGTCGGTGCGCGACGGGCAACGCATGGTGCGCGAGCGCTTCGGCGTCGACGAAGACGTCTGCACCGGCGATCACGCCTGCATCCGGCTGTCCGGTTGTCCGTCGCTGTCGGTCAAGCACACCGACGATCCGATCAAGGACGATCCGGTGGCGGCCATCGACAACAACTGCGTCGGCTGCGGCAATTGCGGCGAGGTGTCGGAAGCCGCGGTGCTCTGCCCATCCTTCTATCGGGCCGACATTATTCACAATCCGACCTGGTTCGATCGCTTCATGTCCAACCTGCGCCGGTCGGTGATCTCTTTCCTGCAGCGCCGGCGCGAGGCGAACCGCATCGCTTTCGCCGACTGAGGTGGACGCGGCATCATGAATGACCTGTCGGGCACGCCGATACGGATGCGGTACACGACCGAGCGGCCGATCTGCGTTGCCGTGCTCGCGATGGGCGGCCAAGGCGGCGGCGTGCTGTCCGACTGGATCGTCGAATTGGCGGAGTCGCAGGGCTGGCACGCGCAGTCGACGTCGGTGCCAGGCGTCGCCCAGCGCACCGGCTCCACTCTTTACTATGTCGAGATGCTGCCGCCGAAGGCTGGCCGCGCCCCGATCCTCTCCCTGATGCCGGCGCCGGGCGAAGTCGACGTGGTGCTCGCCGCCGAACTGGCCGAGGCCGGGCGCTCGATTTTGCGCGGCCTGGTTACACCGGATCGCTCGACGCTGATCGCTTCGACGCATCGTCTTTATTCGGTGGCCGAGAAGGAAAAGCCCGGCGACGCCACCATCGATCCGAACGTGATTGTCGAGGCCGCCGGCGTCGCCGCAAAACGCGTCATCGCCTTCGACATGGAGACGTTGGCGACCAAGAACAACAGCATGATCTCCGCCTGCCTGTTCGGGGCGTTGGCGGCATCTGGCACGCTGCCGTTCAAGCGCGATGCCTTCGAGGCGATCATCGGCTCGGGCGGCCGCGGCGTTGAATCAAGCCTCAAGGCGTTCCGCGCCGCGCACGACCAGACGGTGCAGCCGCCGACTGCGGCAAAGCCGCTCGCCAAGCGGCCGGCCAAGCGTTTCGCCGCCCTGCCCGCTTCCGCCGGCCGTGCCGACCTCGACCACCTCGTGGCGCGCATCCGCGAATTTCCGGAGCCGCTGCATCCGATCCTTTACGCCGGCGTCAAGCATCTCACCGACTTCCAGGACCCGGCCTATGCGGGCGAGTATCTCGACCGCGTCAGCAAGCTCCACGAGCTCGACAAGGCCAATGGCGGCGCGGCTAGGAATTACACCTTCACCGCAGCGGGGGCGAAATACATCGCCGTCGCCATGGCCTATGACGACGTCATCCGCGTCGCCGATTTGAAAACCCGAAGCAGCCGTTACGACCGCGTCATACGCGACAACAGCGTCGGCGACGGCCAGATCGTCTACACCACCGAATACATGCATCCCCGGCTTGAAGAGACGGCAGGCACGATGCCGGCGCCGCTCGGCCGCTTCATGGAATCGCACCCGACTTTGTTCGGCTGGGCGTTCCGCAAGGGCCGGCGCGTGCGCTCGGGCACCATCCACTGGTTCCTGATGCTGTATGTGCTTTCGGCGTTCAAGCCGATCCGCCGCACGACGCTGCGCCATCAACGCGAGGCCGCACATCTGGAAAAATGGCTTGCCGTTGCCTCGGCGGAGATCGCGCAGAACTACGACGTCGCGGTCGAGGTGCTCAACGCGCGCCGGCTGATCAAGGGCTATTCCGACACCCATGCGCGCGGCGAATCCAAATTCGACCGCGTCATCGCCGCCGTGCCGCTCTTGACGCCGCGCGCCGACGGCGCCGACTGGATGCGCCGGCTGCGCGACGCGGCGCTCCTTGACGAGCAAGGCATCGCCCTCGACGGCGCGCTCAAGACCATCGCCACGCTGTAGCCAACGGCTCGGCGCGAACGTATCTTTCCGGCGTTATGACGCCGGCCCCAGAGCAAATTCCGGAAGGATATAGCCGCCACTTCCGCACCAGCCCGCTGACCGATCCGTGGGAGCCGCTTTATTCCAAAGCCGCGAACGGAGCGATCCTTTTGGCGCTGCGCATCCGAAAGGCCCATTGCAACAGCCGCGGCTTCGCCCACGGCGGGCTGATCAGCGCGCTCGCCGACAACGCCATGGGGCTGTCGCTGAGCGAAGCGCTCGGCGACTTGCACAAGGAACGCCCGAGCGGGCTCGTAACCATTACGCTTTCGCTCGACTTTCTCGGCGCCGGGCGGCTCGACCAATGGCTCGAATTCGTGCCGCGCGTGTTACGCGCCGGCGGCAGCCTCGGCTTTGTCGATTGTCTGGTCCGTGCCGACGATCAGCCGATCGCTCGCGGCAACGCGACGTTTCGCATCTTTCGCGCCGGCGAAGATTAGTCCGCGCCGTTTTCGCTGTTCGTGCAGGCGCTGGTCGGCAGGCCGCAGGGTGCGTCGAGGATGCCGCGGCCGGGCACATAGATATAGCCAAAACCAGTGCGGCATGGGCCGCCGGGCGCGGCGTAGCCATTATAGTAGCCGCTGGAGTCCTGATAGTAGCCCCTTGAGTCCTGCCACTGATCTGCTGTTGGCGGCCCTTGGGCGATCGCCGAATTTGTTCCAAGCGGCACGGCGATCGAAGCGACGGCGAGGCCGACGGTCAACACGACGCTTTTGGCTTCCGACGACATGGCGCGTTCCTCCGCTGCAATGTCGCCCCGACAGCAAGCACGCGGCCGGGGCCGACGTTTCGCAGCCGGAATATTAGGTTTTGCACTCGTTGCGGCGCCGTAAAGCGGATCGATCGCAGCTATCTAAAACTCGATATCTTTTTGCTGATGTCCGGCGCGCTCTAGGCCGCGGCGCGAAAATGCCCCGGATTGGCCATGGCCCAGCCGGCGCTGAAGCGCTTGTCGGCGGTGCCGGCAATCAGCTCGCCCGGCGTCAATGTCGGGTAAAGGTCGGCGAAGGTCATGACCTCGTGGGCGGAAACCCGCCGCAAGAAATGCGCCGGATGGAATTCGGCCGGATGATCCAGGCCGGCGGCGCCGACGAGCTCGGCCAGCGACTCCATGGTGGCGCGGTGGAAATTGTAAACGCGCTCGGATTTGTCGGCGACCACCAGGGCGCGCTGGCGGGTGCGGTCCTGCGTCGACACGCCGGTCGGGCAGCGGTCGGTATGGCACGACTGCGACTGGATGCAGCCGAGCGCGAACATAAAGCCGCGCGCCGCGTTACACCAGTCGGCGCCGAGCGCCATGACGCGGGCGATGTCGAAGGCGCTGACGATCTTGCCGGCGGCGCCGAGCGTGATGCGGTCGCGCGCATTGATGCCGATCAGCGCATTGTGCACGAAATTGAGCCCTTCGCGCAGCGGCATGCCGAGATGATCGACGAATTCCAGCGGCGCGGCGCCGGTGCCGCCTTCCTTGCCGTCGATGACGATGAAATCCGGATAGATTCCGGTCTCTAGCATCGCCTTGCAGATGGCGAGAAACTCCCAAGGATGGCCGAGGCAGAGCTTGAAGCCGGCCGGCTTGCCGCCGGAGAGGCGCCGCATGGTGGCGATAAATTGCATCATCTCGATCGGCGTCCCGAACGCCGAGTGCCACGCCGGCGATACGCAATCGACGCCGACCGGCACTCCGCGTGCCGCAGCAATCTCTGGCGTGACCTTGGCGCCGGGCAGCAGGCCGCCATGGCCGGGCTTAGCGCCCTGGCTGAGCTTGAGCTCGACCATCTTGACCTGATCTTGCCGCGCGGTTTGCGCGAATTTCTCGGCGCAGAACGTGCCGTCGCCGTCGCGACAGCCGAAATAGCCGGAGCCAATTTCCCAGATTAGATCGCCGCCATGCTCGCAGTGATGGACGCTGCACCCGCCTTCACCGGTATCGTGGGCGAACCCGCCCTTCTTGGCGCCGATATTGAGCGAGCGGACGGCGTTCGGGCTGAGCGCGCCGAAGCTCATCGCCGAAATGTTGAAGATCGACGCCGAATAAGGCTTGGCGCAGTCAGGCCCGCCGACGACGACGCGGAATTGCTCCTTTGCCGGGTGCTTCGGCGCAATCGAATGGTGGAGCCATTCATAGCCCGACGCATAGACGTCGTTCTGCGTACCGAACGGCCGTTTGTCCAGGGCGCGCTTGGCGCGCTGATAGACGATGGCGCGCTTGTCGCGGGAGAACGGGGTGCCGTCCTTTTCGCTTTCCAGAAAATACTGGCGGATCTCCGGACGGATTTCTTCCAGGATGAAACGGATGTGCGCGGTCAGCGGATAGTTGCGCAGCACGGCGTGCCGCTTTTGGATCAGATCGTAGGTGCCGAGCACCGCCAATGCGCCGAACGCGACAAGTGGTATCGCCAGGAAGATCGAGGCGGACCAGAATACCAGCGCCGCAAGCAGGATCGCCGTGATCAGCACGACCGCTGTGTAGACAATCAAGCGCGCGCTCAGCGGCAGCAGCAATATACGCATGGCATCCCCCCTCGCCTCAGCGGACAAGATCGTCGTCCGCGAGTATGTCGGTTCACTCGTATTGGCATTATTATGAGCAGGCCGAATTGTAAGCAGCCGACAGAGCGGTTCGCTTGCCCGCCCCTCGACAATTCAGCAACAATCTGATGAAGGATATGTGACAAGCCCACGCCGCGAGCGCGCACGAAATCGTGCCCGACGGATCAACCGGCAATGTCGCTTTCAAATCAAGCGGCACGCGAACGGATTGGAAAGTTGAGCATCCATTGCACGCCAAACCGATCCGCCAGCTTGCCGTAATAGCTCGACGGCTCCGTTCGGGGACGCTAGGCGCTCTTATCGGACGGCGCGCTTGGTGGCAGACCAAAAATTTCCTTGGGCTCGCGCACGCCGCGCAGATTGTAACGGCCGAGCGAGATCAGCCTGTTGTCGGTGTCTTGCAGCGCGGCAGCGAATTCCGACGACGCCAGCACCGCGTGCTGCAGCGGTTCGCACCAAGCCTCGATGCGCGCGACTTCGTTAACCGCCGGACCGATCACCGTGAAATCGAGCCGATCGGCCGCGCCGACATTGCCGTAAAGGAGGTCGCCAACATGCAGCGCCAGATCAACCGTCACGGCAGGAAGCCCGGCCGCGGTCCGGGCCGCGTTGAGTGCTGCGATGGCCGAAATGGCGTCGGCGGCCGCATCAAGCGCGGCCCGGCAGGCCGTGGCGCGATCCCTTTCGTCGAAGGCCAGAGTGGCAAGCATGCCGTCGCCGAGAAACTTCAATATTTCGCCGCTGCGCGAGCGCAGCGCGGCGGCCACAGCTTCGAACACGCTGTTGAGAAGATCGATCACGACAGCGCCAGGCGACGAATCGCTCATCGCGGTAAAGCCGCGGATGTCGGCAAACCAGAGCACCGCATGGACGGTCTCGACCGAGCCGCGCTCGATCGCGCCGGCGTGAACGCGCCGTCCCGTCTCTTGGCCCAGATAGGTTCGCAGCAAAGCCGAGCCAATCTCATGGCTCGCGTGCGCCTTCATCGCCAACGATAGCGCCGGCAGGGTCGATTGCAGGAGCGCCATGTCATTGTCGTGGAAGCCGCCGGCGCGATCCGTCGTGAACGAATAGACGGCACCGGCGCCCTGCGAAGGGTCGCCGCCCTCGCCGAAGGTGAAGAGCTGGGCGAAATAGTCGGTCGCGCCTTGGCCCAAGAATTCATCAAGGGCGGCAAAGTCGCGTTGGTCCGGTCCGGCATCAAGGTGGCGGCGCATCGACGGATTGTTCTCGCCGCCATTCGCCCGGCGGATCAAATCGTACAGCGGGCTGCGCAGCCATTGCGGATTGCCCATATCGCGGCGGGCATGTTGCTCCGGCTGGATGGCGTTGAGGTCGCGCCGCCACAGATAGCTGTAGGCGCCCCAGTGCGGATGCAGAGTCTGCATCCCGGTCTGCGCGCGCCATAGCGGCACGCCATGGATCACCAGCCGCTGGCAGTAACCGTCGAACAGCGCGTAAGCGCCGGCGCCGCGCAGCCCTTGGTGGACGGCCCAGATATGGGTGTCGATGATGCTGCGGCCGAGCGGTCCGTCGAATGAGTCGACCGAGAGCCGCGGCGGTGGAACGAAAGCTTTGGCGTCCATGGAGAAGTCTCTTTTGTCCGAAGGCCGGAATCGGCCATCCGTCGGCAGGGTCGAATCTATGACCCGATCGGGCCGAATTGAAGAACCAGGCGCTGTCGCGGCGCCTCTATGGATCGCACTTTCGAGAAGGCCGGTTCCATCCACATCAACGGCCCGGCATGATCGGCTCGAAGAAGACCGAAGAAAATGAGGCTGCCGAAGCTGTCAAAGCCGCGGCGTTGAAAGGCTTGGCAGATTGAACCAAATAGTGGGCGTCACCGCCCGCGCGAAACGTGCCATAAGTGGAACGCGAAGCTGAAATACCGCGTTGGCGGGAATTCAGACGAATTGCCGGCAGGGAGAAGGCGCTCCATGCTGTTGGCGCTCACCGGAGCGACCGGCTTTATCGGCCAACATCTGCTGCGGGAATTGCCCAAACGCGGTTATCGTCTGCGCGTTCTGCTGCGCCGGCCGACGGTGATGCCGATCGAGGCGGCCAGCGCGGTCATCGGCGATATCGCCCGGCCGCAAAATATGTCGGCGGCGCTGCAAGACGTCGATGCCGTCATTCACTCGGCCGGCATCGCGCAGGCGATGTCCGGCGTTCCCGACGACGACTACCGGATCATCAACACTGAGGCGACGATCGGTCTCGCTCGCGCGGCTCGGCGCGCCGGCGCCAAGCGCTTTGTCTTCCTGTCGTCGATCCGCGCCCAATGCGGATCGATGGCCGAGTCGGTGTTGAACGAGGCCGGCGAAGCGAAACCGACGGATGCCTATGGACGTTCCAAGCTCGCCGCGGAGCGCGGCCTGGCGGAACTCGACATCGACTGGGTGTCGTTGCGCGGGGCGCTCGCCTACGGCCCCGGCGTCAAAGGTAACATGGCACAACTGATGCGGCTGGCTCGCGCGCCCTGGCCGCTGCCGTTCGGCAGTCTGCAGGCGCGCCGCTCGTTGCTCGCGGTGGAAAATTTGTTGGCGGCGATCGACACCGTGTTGGCGGCGCCGGGGACGCTGCGACGACCTTTCATCGTCGCCGATCGCGAGGCGTTGACGATCGCGGAAATGATTGCCGCCATGCGCCGTGGGCTCGGGCGCCGGCCGAATGTTTTTTCATTTCCGCCACGCCTGCTCGAACTTCCGCTGCGCGCCGCCGGCCGAGATTACGTCTACGAGCGTTTGTCTGGTTCGCTGGTCGCCGATCCATCCGCCTTGGCGCGGCTGGGCTGGACACCGCCGCTCGCCACGCCGGCTGGACTAGCGCAGCTGATGCGAGCCAGCTTGGCGTAGCAATCCATCAACGCTTGCAGATCGCATCGATCCAAAGAGTGCCGCCAATAGCGCAAACGGGCAGCCGGCAAGACTTAGGTGGTCGTAAAACGCAGGCGCTGGCCGACGTGTATTGATCACCCCAGCTCCTTCGCCACCAGGTATCCCGACCCGCCACCGAGGCCTGGACCCGGATGGGTCGAAGCGCCGATGTGATAGAGGCGCGCGACCGGCGTGCGGTGATTGACCGAATTGTGGAACGGCCGCCAGATGAAAAACTGGTCGATGCCGCAGAAGCCGCCGTAAGGATCACCGCCCACCAGATTGACGTTCAACGTTTCCAGGTCGGCTGGCGAATACGCCTTGCGCGCGATCACATTGTCGCGGAAATTCTCGATGTGCGAGGCGAGGATCGCTTCAATACGGTCGGCATATTTCTCCCGGACCGCTTCGGTCCACTTGCCGTCGGCCGACACGGCAATCTCGCCGGCAGCGTCGCCTTTGATGAAACGTGGCGCTTCAGGAAGCTGCAGCCACAGGATCGACTTGCCCTCGGGGCAGCGGCTCGAATCGAGCGCCGCGGGTTGGCCGACACAGATCGTCGGCACCACCGGCAGCATGCCGCGTTCGGCTTCGTTAGCCGCTTTCGACACGCCGTCGAGCCCCGGCGTCAAATGTGTGAGCGCGACGCCCGCCAGCGCCGGCGCCTTCCATTGCGGCGGCGCTTTGAGCGCGTAGTGGACCTGAAAGTTTCCCTTGCCGTAGCGATAGGCGGCAACCGAGTCCTTGATATCGGCCGGCACCGCCGCGTCCGCGAGCAATCGGCCGTAGAGCTGATTGGGCGTGACCGAGCAAATCACGCCCTTACTCGCCTCGATTTCCTTGCCGCCGGCCAGCCGCACGCCGCGGGCGCCGCCGTCGCCGTCGAGCAGCACCCGCTCGACGTCGGCGCTCAATTCGATGTCGCCGCCGTGATCGCGGATCAGCCGTTCGAAGGCTGTGAGCGCGTGCTTGGCACCGCCTCTGACAATGGGCGCGCCGGCGACTTCGAGCGCAAACGCGATCACCTTGCCCATCTGGCCGGAATAGGTGCTTTCCGGCCCGAGCCCGGTATGCAGCACCCACGGCGCAAACAGCGCGCGTACGAGTTCCGACTGATAGCGGGTCTCCAGCCAGCCGCGCGCGGTGCCGAGCCCTTCGCCGAAGTAAGTGGCAAGGCCGCGCAGCCCGCGCTTCCAGGCTTCGCGGGCGACCAGCTTGAGCATCGCGCCCGACCACAGCGAGCCGCCGAGCAGCGCGAACAAAAACGGCGCGTCGGCGCCGATCCGATCGACGTCAGCGGCAAAGCGCGCGCCGTCGCCCGGCGCCAATTGATCGAAGGCGGCCACATTCGCCTTGCGGTCCATGGCGAGGATCAAGTGACGTCCGTCCGGCAGCAGCACCGCGGTCGGCGTCGGCGAATGCGCGAAGGTCAGCCCGCGCTTTTCCAGCTCGGCACCGAGTTCGGCAAACGCCGGCGAGGTGATGAACAGCACGAACGTGGTCGCCATGACGTCGTGCACAAAGCCCGGCGCGGTGATTTCCTCGGTGCGGATGCAGCCGCCGATACGGTCGTTGCGCTCGACCACAAGGACCTTGTGGCCTTTGCGGCCGAGCTGGGCCGCCGCCACCAGTGCGTTGATTCCGCTTCCGACGATGACGTAGTCGGCCGCCGCCATTGTCGCCTGCCCGGCTGGTTGTTCGGCTTTGCTGTCCGCCTCAGCGCTTAGGCACGATCGCCAGCACCCGTAACGGGCTGCCGGTGCCTTTGACGATCTTGAGCGGCGCCGCGATCAGGATCGCGCCCTTCGGCGGCAGCTTGTCGAGTTGGCACAGGCTGGCGAGACCGTAACGGTTGGCCTTATGCATGAAGGTGTGCGCCGGGAACGGCGGATCCATGCCGCCCGCCGAGCCGGCGTCGGTGCCGACCGTCTCCGAGCCCCAGCCGATGACGCCCTTGGAGATCAGATAGTGGATCGTCTCCGCGGCCGGGCCCGGCGAGTGCGGCCCCTTGGCGTCGGCGTTGAGGAAGCTCGAATTCGCTCGAGTTGCGCTTGTACCAGTCGGTGCGCATCAACACCCACGAGCCCGACGGAATATCGCCGTGCTTCTTCTCCCAGGCTTTGACGCCGTCGACGGTGAGAAGGAAATCCGGATTCTTCGCGGTCTCCGCCGAACAGTCGATGACACAGACCGGCGCGACGAAATTCTTCACCGGAATAGTGTCGGTCGAGCCGTCCTTATAGTCGCGGCCGCTGATCCAATGCACCGGCGCGTCGAAATGGGTGCCGGAATGCTCGCCAAGCTTGAGCCAGTTCCACGCCCAGAACGGGCCGTCCTTGTCGTAATTCGAGATGGCGTGAACTTCGATCGGCGGCGTGTTCTTGCCGATCTCCGGCGGCAGTTTGATCAACGGCGTGTCGGCACCGAGCGGCGCGGTCAGGTCCACCACCTCGACGGCGCCGGACGCCAGCGCCGAGGCAAAATCGCTGAGAACTTGGGTACTGGTCATGGGTGTCTCCGTGGCGCTGATGATGGTTTTTGCAGGTGGCGTGCTCAGTGGCCCTAAGCCTAGCGCAAACATTTTAGATATGAAATATCTGCGCTGGCAAGCGACCCCCGCGAGGCCGTCGAAATCCTCCGCTCATTCCCGCGAAGGCGGGAATCCAGACTTGGCGCGAAAGGCTGGGTCCCCGTCTGCGCGGGGACGAGCGGAATGTGCAGAGTAGGAGCGAACGAATGCCTTACGACGCGGTCGTGATCGGCTCGGGCGTCAATGGTCTCGCCACCGCCGTCCATCTTGCCGCCAAAGGCTGGAAGATCTCCGTGGTCGAGCGTGCCGACGTCGCCGGCGGCGCGGTCAAGACCCGCGAGATCACGCGGCCGGGTTTTCGCCACGACCTCTATGCGATGAATCTCGGCATGTTCGCCGGCTCGCCGTTTTTTGCCGCGCACAAGGAGCGCCTCATCGCCCACGGCATCGGCTTTGTCGTCGCCGAGCAATGTTTCGCCACCGCGTTTCCCGACGGTACCTGGCTCGGCGTCGACAAGGATCTCGACACCACGGCGAAACGGATCGCCGCGTTCAATCCGGCCGACGCCGAGCGCTGGCGCGCGATGGTCGCCGCGTTCGGGGCGGACGCGCCGCATGTCTTCGCGCTGCTCGCGTCGCCGATGCCGTCATGGGCGGCACTGCGCGCCATCTATGCGGCGTGGCGCGCGCGCGGCACCGCCTGGGTCGCCGACACTGCGCGTCTCCTGATCGCCTCGCCACGGGAATGGCTCGACGAGAATTTCGAGAACGACAAGCTCAAGACCATGCTCGGCATCTGGGGCATGCACCTCGACTTCGCCCCCGACGTCGCCGGTGGCGCGCTGTTTCCCTATGTCGAGCCGATGGTCGAGCAGAGCTTCGGCATGGCGATCGGCCAGCGCGGCGCCGAAACGATCGTCACCGCCATGGTCGGCGCGCTCAAGGCCGCCGGCGGCGAGGTGCGGCTTGGCGCGCCGGTCCAAAGCGTCGCCGTCGAAGGCGGCGCCGCCAAAGCGGTAGTGCTCGAGAGCGGCGAGCGTATCGAAGCGAGCCGCGCCGTGATCGCCAATCTGCATCCGCGCGTGTTGTTCGCCGATTTGGTGCGCGACGCGCCTCCGGCGGCGCTGCGGCTCGCCAAAATGCGTCCGGGACCGGCGACCATGATGATCCATCTGGCGCTGTCCGATTTGCCGGTCTGGAGCGCCGGCGCCGAATTGCGCAAGTTCGCCTATGTGCATCTGGCGCCGTCCTTCGCCGCGATGGCGAAGACCTATACCGAGGCGCTTGACGGACTCCTGCCGACCGAACCCGGCCTGGTCGTCGGTCAGCCGACGGCGATCGATCCTTCACGCGCGCCCCCGGGACAGCATGTGCTGTGGGTGCAGGTCCGAGTGCTGCCGTCGCGCATTCGCGGCGATGCGGCCGGCGTCATCGCCGGCACCGACTGGGACGCCGTGAAGGAAGCCTACGCCGACCGCGTCATCGCCATCATCGAGCGTTACGCGCCGGGCTTTGCCGCCAACATTCTCGGCCGCGCGGTGCTCTCGCCCGCCGATCTCGAGCGCGATAATCCTAACCTCGTCGGCGGCGACAGCATCGCCGGCAGTCATCACCTCGATCAGTATTTTCTGTTCCGCCCGGCGTTCGGCTGGTCGCGCTACCGCACCCCGATCGATCGCCTGTACATGGTCGGCGCCTCGACCTGGCCGGGCGCCGGCACCGGCGCGGCGTCCGGCTTCATGCTGGCGAAAATGCTGGCGGGGGCGTGAGCGGCTTCGTGGTTCCGCTGACGCCAGGCACCGTCAACACAAGTCAGCAGCGGACTACTTGCGCTGCGCGCCCAACTGATCCGGATTCTTGCAACCGATGGCGCGCCGCTCGCCGGCGGCGGGATTGAGGCGGGCGAGAAACGCCCAGGCGTCTCTCGTCCATCTGGCGTCGAGCAGCGCGTGGTGCCGGGCGCCCAGCTGATGCGGCAATTCCGGATCGCCCAGCTCGATCGCCCATTGTTTGATGTCGAGACAAAGTTGCGGATAGTGGAACGGCATTTCATCCAAGTGTCCGAACAGCCAACTAAACGCCACCCAATCGTAAGCGGGGAAGTAGCCCCAGAACACCGGATGCTCGTCGCCATCAGTGAATTGGCGCACTGCATAGCCAATCTCCACGCGCCGCATTGCCTTACCGTCGAGTTGCAGGCGCACGTTCTCCAGCGTCCACAGACTGGCCTTCGACCAGTCGACCTCGCTGCTCTCGGCGTAGAGCTCGCGGCCATCCTCGGCGACCAGACCGATGCTGATGAGATCGATGCTGTACGGCCCGGCGATGAACTCGGTGTCGATCCAATATTTCACGCGTTGACACTCCTTGGCGCGAAGGCGCAGCGGCTAGCCGAGTGTACCGTCAACTCTTTCGGTTGGCATCGATGTAACGAATTCTATGCAATTGCCCGCCGACGAGGTGATCGAATGAGACAGCAATCCAATCGCACGCTGATGCGGAAAAGGCCGGCGATATTGGTCGCCGCGGCGATCCTATGCTTTGCCGGTGCACGCGCTGAGGCTTCCGAGATTCACGACGGCGATACCGGATACATCGCCAACAACTCGATCTGGTTCACCGAAGAGTCGGATTTGGCGGTGTGGAAGCGGGTCCGTCAGGCGTTCGCGCCGAAGGACGTGAAAACCTATCGGCAAATCATTCTCGACACGCGCCAGGCGTGGCAATTCATCAGTGGACCGACCAAGGTCAAGGTCATCAGCTATTGGGCGAACCAGCACGAAATCCACGTCCAGATGCTCACCGATGGCCGATTGTCTGACACCGAGTGGTGGGTCGACGATAAGGACTATTCCAATACGAAGTGATCTGAACAAAGGCGCTGGGACGCTTTGACAAACAGGACTTCCGCTACGTATGCGAGGACGACGGCGCGCGCCGACGAGGTGATCGAATGGCACGACCTAATTGCGCGCTTTTAGCAGATCGCGGCCGATGATCAGCTTCTGCACTTCGGTCGCACCTTCATAGATGCGCAGCGGCCGGATTTCGCGGTAGAGGTGCTCGACCACCGAGCCGACGCCGACGCCGAGGCCCCCGAACATCTGCACCGCCCGATCGATCACCCGCTGCGCGCTTTCGGTCGCGGCCATCTTCGCCATCGCCGCCTCGCGCGTCGTCGCCACGCCCTCGACGTCGCGCAGCCACGCGGCGCGATAGGTCAGCAAGGCGGCGGCATCGATCTCGGTCGCCATGTCGGCGAGCGCGGCTTGCGTCAACTGGAAATCCGCGAGCGTCTGGCCGAACATCTTGCGCGTCGTCACCCGCGCCAAAGCCTCGTCGAGCGCGCGGCGCGCAAAGCCGAGCGCGGCGGCGGCGACCGAGGCGCGAAAGATATCGAGATTGCGCATCGCGATCTTGAAGCCTTCGCCGGCAGCGCCGATGCGCTGCGAGACGGGAATGCGGCACGACTGAAAGCGCAGCCGCGCCAGTGGATGCGGCGCGGTGACTTCGAGCCGCTCGGCGATGGCAAAGCCCGGCGTGCCGGCATCGACGACAAAAGCCGAGATGCCGCGGGCGCCCGGCGCTTCGCCGGTGCGCGCGAACACCGTGTAGAAATCGGCGATGCCGCCGTTGGAAATCCAGGTCTTCTCGCCGTCGAGCACATAGTCGTTGCCGTCGAGCCGCGCCGACATCGCCATGGCGCCGACGTCGGAGCCGGCGTCCGGCTCGGTGAGCGCGAACGCGGCGATGGCGCCGCCGCGGCCGACGCTCGGCAAATAACGCTGCTTCAGCTCCTCGGAGCCGGCGAGCGCGATCGGGCCGCTGCCGAGGCCCTGCATCACGAAAGCGAAATCGGCGAGGCCGGAGTGGCGCGCCAGCGTTTCCCGGGCGATCACCAGATAGCGCGATTGTAGCGGGTCATGGGCGCCGCCATAACCGGCCGGCACGCATTGGCGGAGCCAGCCAGCGGCGCCGAGCGCTTCAACCCAGCGCCGGCAGGTCGCGTCGACGTCCCCCTCCCTTCCCTCCCCCGCACGCGGGGGAGGGTTAGGGTGGGGGCCGCCTTCCACCTCCGCGACCCTGGCGCGCGCCCACTGATCCAGGTCGTCGGCGAAGGCGCGGTGCTGCGCGTCAAAGAACGGAAGGCGCAGATGCGCGGTCCGGCTCATATGGCTATCCTCCCGGTCAGCGGTCGGGTTTACGGCTTGAGCACGGAACGTCGGCCATTGCAAACACGAGCATAATTGCCCAAAAACGTGCCATGCCGCGTGTCACCCCGCCCCGTCGCGATCCCCGCTATCCGGACTTTCCGACCATCGTTCACGCGCTCGCTTATGCGGCCGCGCATCGCGCCAACGCGCCGGCGCTGGCCTGCCTCGATCGCGAACTGACCTACGGCCAGTATGCGCAGGCCGTGGCCGCGCTGGCGCGCATCTTCGCCGAGCATGGCGTTGCCGGCGAGCGGATCGCTTATGTGATGCGTAACAGCCTGGAGATGGCGGTCGCGCTTTATGCCGGTATGGCGGCGCGCGCCGAGGTGGCGCCGCTTAATCCGAATTACACCGACCGCGAGATCGAACCTTTGGTCCGCGACGTCGATCCGCGATTGATTGTCTGCGACACCGAGTTTGCCGATCGGGCGAACAAGCTCGCAAAACTCGTCGGCGATCCGAAGGTCATTGTGCTCGGCGCTGAAGGCATGACGCTCGGGCAGCTTCTGGCCAAGCCAACTGCCGCCCTGCCCCTTCCCGAGCCCGACGATCTTTGCGCGACGTTCTTCACCGGCGGTACCACCGGCCTGCCCAAAGGCGCCGAGCACCGGCACGCCGGCCTGATGGCGTTCTGTTACGGTGTCGCTTCGATCTGGGCGTTGCCGCTCGACACCGAGCACATTCTCAATGTCGCGCCGCTGTTTCACATCTGGGGATTTTGCTACACGCTGATTTTTCCGGTTTATCTGCGCGCCTTCATGGACCTGTTGCCGGCTTACAAGCCGGCGGCGGTGCTCGAGGAATTTCAGAAGCGGCGGATCACCACCTTCGCCGGCGGTCCGTCGGCGCTCTATATGGGGCTTCGCGCCAACGAGAATTTCGCCACCACGGACTTTTCCAGCTTGCGTGTCTGTCTCTCCGGCGGCGCCGCCTGTCCGGTCGAACTCATTCATTCCTGGGAGCGCACGACTGGATCGCTCCTGCTCGAGGGGTGGGGCATGTCGGAGGGCGCGCCGATTCATGCAAATCCGCTCAACGGCGTGCGCAAAATCGGCTCGGTCGGGATCGTGGCCGCCGGCTACGAAGCCGAGGTCGTCGATCTCGAGACCGGAACGCGGGTGATGCCGACCGGCGAGCGCGGCGAGATTCGCGTACGCGGCCCGCAATTCACCAAGGGGTACCGCAACCGGCCGGAAGAGAACGCCAAACAGATCCGCGACGGCTGGCTCTATACCGGCGACATCGGCTATTACGACGAGGACGGCTACATGTTCCTTGTCGACCGCAAGAAGGAGATGATCATCGTCGGCGGCTATAACGTCTATCCGCGCGAGATCGACGAGCTCTTGTTCAAGCATCCGGCCATTCTCGAAGCCGCCACCGTCGGCGTGCCGAACTCGTTCAGCGGCGAAGCGGTGAAGGTGTTTGTCGTGCGCAAGCCCGGCGCCACGCTCGAGGCCGACCAGCTTCTGGATTACTGCAAGCAGAGCCTGGTCAAATATAAATTGCCCAAGCAGATCGAATTCATCGATGCGCTGCCGCGCTCCGGCGTCGGCAAGATCGATAAACGCGCGCTGAAGGCGCGGGCCGAGGGTACCGCCTCATAACCATTCCGGCGGCAAATCGTTGCTTTTTTCGCCGCCCGCGGCAGACTGCAGCCAACGTTAATCAGCGTGTGGTGGGAGTAGCGTCATGAAGGTGATCATCGCCGGCGGCGGCATTGGCGGGCTGGTAACGGCGCTGATGCTGCACGCGCGCGGGATCGACTGTGAAGTCTTCGAGCAGGCTGACGCGGTCCGCGAGCTTGGCGTCGGCATCAACACGCTGCCGCACGCCATCAAGGAATTGGCCGACCTCGGCCTCCTGGAGCGGCTCGACGCCGTCGCCATCCGCACCTACGAGCTGTTCTACACCAACCGTTTCGGCCAGGAGATCTGGCGCGAGCCGCGTGGGCTCGACGCCGGCTACGACATTCCGCAATTCTCGATCCATCGCGGCCGGCTGCAAAACGTGATCTATCAGGCGGCGCGCGCCCGGCTCGGTGAATCGCGCATTCATATGAATTGCCGGCTCGGCTCGTTCAAGGAGGACGACAGCGGCGTCACCGCGTATTTCTTCGATCGCAGCGGCGCGCATCGCCACACTACCCGCGGTGATGTGCTCATTGGCGCCGACGGCATCCATTCGGTGGTGCGCGACACGCTCTTCCCGAAAGAAGGGCCGCCGCGCTGGAACGGCCTGATGCTGTGGCGCGGCGCCATTGACTGGCCAGCGTTTTTGACTGGACGCTCGATGGTGGTCGCCGGCGGACTTGCCGCCAAGCTCGTGATCTATCCGATCGCCGAGGGCTCACGGCCCGACAAGAGGCTGACCAACTGGGCGGTGGTCGGCCGCGTCGGCGATCCCTCGATGCCGGTGCCGCAGAAGCAGGATTGGTCGCGGCCCGGCCGCTTCGAGGATTTGATGCCGCATGTGCAGCGCTTCCGCATTCCTTACGTCGACGCGCGCGGCCTGATCGAAGCAAGCAACGAGTTCTGGGAATATCCGATGTGCGATCGCGATCCGCTGCCGCGCTGGAGCTTCGGCCGCGTCACGCTCTTGGGCGACGCCGCGCATCCGATGTATCCGGTCGGCTCGAACGGCGCGTCGCAGGCGATCCTCGATGCGCGCTGCCTGGCCGACCGGCTCAAGGATTCCGAGCATCCGGTGCACGCGCTGTGGCTCTACGAGCAGGCGCGGCTTCCCGTGACCGCCGAGATCGTGCAGAGCAACCGCCGCGGCGGCCCGGAAGGCGTCATCGACGCGGTCGAAGAACGCGCGCCCGACGGCTTCTCCAACATCGAGGACGTGCTGTCGTTCGAGCAGCGCAAGGCGATCGTCCGCGGCTACGCGTCAAAGGCCGGCTTCGCCCGCGAGCAGGTCAACAAGGCGGCGTAGATTCGGCTATTCAGCTTAAGCCGCTCTAATTCGGCCTGACCGGCAATCGGAACAGGCACTCACCTCAAATCAAACCAGTGAGACGAGTGCTCGCGCCGACGCCCACTGCGAAAAGGAGCGACCTGTTGACTGATGCCTCTTGCCATGAGCGAGAGAGGTCCGAACCCCATGGAGTCACTATAAGCTCGTAGGAGCTGTCGGTGAGGCGACGAAACATTACGGCACTATTCGCATACCCATAGCCGCCTTGCGCCAACGTCGGAAGGTTTATCCGCTCCATTTTGTTATTGCCGTGCCACGTTATCAACCGGTCTGTCCAAGTCTTTCGTCCCGAGCGCAAAACCAACACTCCGATGGTGATCTTGTCCGGAAAATTATATTTCGAAAACGTCAGCCTAAAAAATCGGTGCGCCTCTCTAGCGAGCTCGATCTGATTACCTGACCCTCCTCCGGGCTTTTCACACTGCACCCACATTTGCGCGAAACGCGTGGGGTCCAAAGAGCCGCTTTCGACTGCTTCTCGAAACGGCTTTAGGGAACCGACTACAAGGAGTTTCGGAACAGGTACCGGTTTGATTTCAAGAGCAATTTGAGGTGGTGGGGGCGCCTTTTTACGTAATGCCTTATACTGACTCAGTAGTACGTCGGACAACGGCGTCGTACCACAACTAATCTTTTTGAACGCGCCATCGACTATGGCTCTGGCCACCTGATTCTGAGACCAAGCGACTTCAGTATTTATCGTAAAACCACGGCTTGTCATGTTGCCGGAGCCAACGAGGACGTTACATTTCTTCGGCCCGGTTCCGAAAGCATATATCTTTGGATGAAAAGCCTCGATTGGCTGCAAGCTTCCCTTTGATACCGCATCGAAGCCGGCAACTCGCACGACCGTCTCCGGAAATTTGTTCCACAACGACAAGGCGTCCGGCTCGGTAAGGCCGTAATCGAAGCTTGTGACAACGGTTTTAGGGGCAATCTCGAATTGCTTCGAGGTCATGACCGCCCTCAAACACTGCAGGACGATTTCGCTGCCGGCGACCGTTATGTAAGCGGAGGCTATTTGAATATTGTTAATATGACCTCCCTTCAACAAGTCGACTAATGCGTGTCGCGCATTCGCAGGATGCTGTGCCGTTTGAACAATCAGCATTAGATTTCGCCGCCTTCAACGGGTGATTGGTCAAGGAGCTGCGCGACGAGCCTATCAATGTGCGGCGCGATGCCTGACTCGATAAGTGCGTCACGGATAAGTTTGCGTGCGCGCTGAAATTTCACGGTCGCGGGCAGTTGGAAAGTACCCGAGATTCGCTCGGCTTCAGCGGCTGCCGCGACAAGTTCATTATGAAGGTGTCCCGCAGGATCGAACTGCGGAATGGGAAGATTGAACATCACCTTATCAAAATGCCGAGCACCCCATTGGCCTCGCGATTGCATCTCAGCCACCCGACCGCGCGAAGTTTCGCTGTTGAGAATCGCAGCTAGGTAGTAGCCCTCGGATTCATTACGCGGAGACGTCCAATACAGCATGTGGTCGATTATCGCTTCATCTCGCACGAGGCAGGCGGCAGGCAAAGTCCCTGCTTTCGCATACGCCACCCGAACTTGTGGAATCGGAAACTGAACACTGAGTTTTCCGTAGTAGTTAAATTGATCAACGAGCGAAATTTCAGACGGTCTGAAGCTATTCCAAATCGTCTCCGCAGCAGACATCCAGCCATGCAAAGCTGTGTAGCCGCGATTAGCCGCTGCTTCTGCGTCCAGCACCTCGCCTTGAGCTGTGACCGGCACGACCCCTTCGAACGGCCGCCACACGCGATACGGCAAGATGCTTTCACCGAGCAGGACGGGATGCAAAAATTCCGCTTCTAACCGATGCTCCACCCCAGGCTGCGATTTCCAGGGCTCCTTTTCCTGATTGTTGCGCCGGCTGACGACGAAGGGCGCCGTCCGGTCTTCGCCCAACCGGCCCAAGCTTTTCCGCTCCACCAGACACAACATGCGCGGAACGAGCGTTGGGCCTTGCCGAAACGACTTACGATACGGGGAACCACCCGTGAAGCGGCCTTCGGCGGGCCTCAGCGCGTTCTCTCGCGCTGACAGCGTTGCATCGGCCTGGCCCTCCGAAGCATCGCGAACCGGCAGTTACCCAGAATAGGCTCTGACCGTGTCGGGCAAAGCCTTGGCGGTCGCGCGGCGGCGGCCGAACACGACACAGGATGGCACCGGAAATAACGGCTGCACGTCGTCGTTCATGGTCCAGGCTTCGTCCCACGCAATCCGCGCGCTGGAGAAAGAGCCCTTGCGGAACTTCTCGAACTGACCGCGTGTCAGCGCTGCGAGCGGCAAAACGAATGCGATCCGCCCGCCCGACCGCAGGTAAAGAGATGCCGCGCGCACGGTGAACAGCGCGGCGAGGTCATTGTGCGTCGCGAATTTGCCACCGACATAGACGCGCTCGCCGCCCGCCAGTTCGCGAAACCGCTTTTGCAGGTCCGCGCTCATGTGCCGGAAGGCAACCCAAGGCGGATTGCCAACGACCACGTTCGCCCAACCGGCGCCAAAGGACAGCGCCAGCGGCCGCGACAGGTTGCGCGCGACATAGGTCCAGACCGAATCCCTGCCCTGCCGGCAAAGCTCGTCGAACGTGGCATAAGTCGCGACCATTTCGCGGACGCCCTCGCCTTCCGCCTTCGTCATATCGCGCTTGTTATGCCGTTCGACTTCGAGCCTGAAAGCCTGTTCGATTTGCCGCGTCTTCATCTTCTGTTCCGAGCCCTGCCGCATCCGCGCGACCAGCTTGTCGAACAGGTGAATGTCCTTGCAGAAGACTTCCGGAAATTTGAGATCGGTGCCCTCGGGCGGCGGCGGCACGCGAATGACCAGCTCTTTAAGATGCATGGTCGTCGCGGTGGATAATTGCAGCGCGTCGCCAAGATACACAGGTATCGAGACCGAGCCTGCGCGTTTGGCGATTACCGGCGCGAGCGCCAGCAGATAGGTCACGCGGGCGATGATCACCGCGACCGGGTGAATGTCCATTCCGGCGATGTGGTTCGTCGCCTCTCCGGCCCGCAGCCCTTCCTCCAAGCCTGCCTCTTCGGCCTCCTTGATGAAGTTTCGGACGGCGTGAAACAGAAAGGTCCCCGAGCCGCACGCCGGATCGAGCACCCGTTGCTCAATCGGCCGTTCGACCGCGTGACGCACGATTTTCGCCGCCAGCCAGTCAGGCGTGTAGTATTCGCCGAGACCGTGGCGCTCCTCCCGATCGATCAATGATTCATAGAGAATCTTGAGCACATCGCTCTCGACCTGATCCAAGCGGAAGCGCCGAATATGGGCCAAGATTCTGCGGACAAGCGCCTCGCCCTCGGGCTCCGCAACAACCCAATCAAAGAAGTCGCTCTCGGCCGCGCCGAAAATGCCGGCCGCTTCGAACGCCGCTCCCGACAGCACGTGCCGCGGGTTATCATCGCGAAGGCCAAGAACGGCCAGCGCGATCGCTTTCGAGACGATTACCAGAAAGGTATGCTGAAAAAACAACGCGTCACTTTCGACCTCCCGGCCATACACCAGCTTCAGGAGTTGCGCCCACAATTGCCTCTTTAATGCGACAGCCGGATCGCCCTTTACTCCCTCCCAAATCGCCCGAAGTTCTTCGCTGGCGCGCCGAAACGCAGGCGAATCTTGCCCCAGCTGCAGACGTACGGTGAGTGGATCGGGAAAAAGCGCGCTTTTGAGCGCAACGGCACCGTCGAGCCACGCGAGAAAAACGTCCGGCTTGTCGGGATCAAGCGTCATGTCCTTCAGTTTGATAAGCTGATCGCCGCTCCGCTCGAATACCACCCACTTCGATCCATCGGAGGCGATGCCGACGAAGCGTTGGCCCTCCTCGCGCTCGCGGTCGGCGAGATAATCCGGCATGCGCCGGACCACGTCGTCCCATTCTTGGTCGAGATTCCGCTTGGCCTCGAAAACGGTCCTCCCGATCAGAGCATCTAGTCGACCTCTCACCTCGGGAACGCGACGCTCGAAATCGAGTGCCCCAAGCTCGACACCGAATTCCTCCACCAATAGCTGGCGAAAGTCCGACTTCACCTCGTCGTGACCCGGACGGGTGGCAAGATGATGCAGAAGCGCGCGAGTACGCGGATTATCGGTCAAAAACTTCCCTCGACCTCGACAAAATGGGTATCGGTTCGGCTGCGGATACCAAATGTCGTTGATAACGGCTTGGCAAGCGAGACTCATGCTACCTGTTGTCCTATTTACGAAATCGACAGGCATCAGTGGAAGGCAAATAAGGGCCATGGCACGATCGCCCCAACAAGACCTGTTCGAGGCTGAAGCGCAGGCCGAATTGTTCGAACCCGAAGCGGCCCCTCCGGCCTATCGGCCCGATCCGGAAGATGTTCGTGCGCGGCTGCACAAGATTCTGGCCGAAGCACGCGCGGCGGCGAAGCTTCCCTGGGATCAGGACAAGCTTTTGGTCTACCGGACGATCTTTCCGCAAATGGCTGGTTGGCTGCCCGAGGATGAAGCCGCGCAACTGAGGTTCGAATTCGATACCGAGATGGCGCGCCTGAAGGCGGCGTAACCTCAATTTCCTCCACGTCCACCGTGCAAAAGCGCGGTCCCCCTTCCCCGTTCCGCGGGGCAGGAAAAACTTACTCCGGCGGCGGCAGGAACATGACTTCGTGCTTGGCCGAGAGCGCGACCACGTCCGGCGGACTCTGCTCCTTCATGCTGTGAATCGCCCAGAACAAGTCGTAGAGCTTGCGCGTCGGCGTCACCCAGAAGAAGCATTTCACGGTCTGGTCGGTCTTGTTGAAAATGCCGTGCGCCAAGTTCATCGGCAGCCGGATCAGGTCGCCGGTGGTGGCGACGAATTCGCGGCCCTCGAGCACGAGGTCGAACCGGCCGTCCAGCATGTAGATGAACTCGTCCTGGGTCGGATGGATATGCGGCGGCACGAAGGTGCCGGGCGGAAACGTGGCGTGCCACGAAAACGAATTCTCGCTGAGCTGCTTGGGCACATAGGTCTGGCCGAGGATATTCCAGGAGATGCCGTCGATACCCGTGCCGGCCTTGGTGATGCCCGGCGTCATGACATAAGTCATCGGACCGTTACTCCTTCCAACGATGAACCGCATTCAAGCACGCAAGGCCATTCAAGCATGCAGCCCATTCAAGCATGCGCATCATGGAGCGCCAATGTCGGGCGCACCGATTCAGCCGACAGCGTAAATTTGCCTCAGCGGCAGCCGCTGTTATTGTCGCTCATAAAGCTTCACAAGGCCAGTATTTTAACCTTAAAGTATCGGCTTGAACCGGTGCCGCGCCAAATGGCGCCGGGACAAGATAGCGTGGGGCGTTGCAAGCGCGGGGCACCGAAAATGTCGCGGCCCCAGTGAGGAGACTTAAACATGTTCAAGCATACATCGCTGCTGGCCGTCGCCGCCGCGCTCGCGGCGCTGACGTCCGCCGCTCATGCCGAGGACCCGATCAAGGTCGGCATCATCGCTACGCTGTCGGGCCCGCCGGCGGTGATCGGCCAGCAATTGCGCAACGGCTTCACGATGGCGTTGAAGAATCTGGGCGGCAAGCTCGGCGGCCGTAACGCCGAGATCGTCGTCGTCGACGACGAGCTCAAGCCCGACGTCGCCGTCACTAAGGTCAAGTCGCTGATCGACCGCGACAAGGTCGATTTCGTCGTTGGCCCGGTCTTCTCCAACATCCTCGGCGCCATCGCCAAGCCGGTGACCGAAGCGGGCGTGATCCTGATCAGCCCCAATGCCGGCACGTCGACCTTCGCCGGCAAGGAGTGCAACCCGAACCTGTTCGTCACCTCGTACCAGAACGATCAAGTGCACGAAGTGTTGGGCCAGTACGCCCAGGATTCCGGGGTCAAGAAGGTCATCATCATCGTGCCGAACTATCAGGCCGGCAAGGACGCGGCCGCGGGCTTCAAGCACAAATTCACCGGCGAAATCCTCGACGAGATGTACGTGCCGCTCGGCCAGCTCGATTACTCGGCGGAGATTTCGCGAATCGCGGCAGCAAGCCCGGACGCCATTTTCGCCTTCATTCCGGGCGGCATGGGCATCAACTTCGTCAAGCAATTCCGTCAATCGGGTCTCGCCGACAAGATCACCTTCCTGTCCGCGTTCACTGTCGATGAATCGACCCTGCCGGCGCAGCAGGACGCCGCGCTTGGCATGCTCGCCGGCTCCGACTGGGCGCCCAATCTCGACACCCCGCAGAACAAGGCGTTCGTCGACCAATACGTGAAAGAGTACAACGCTATCCCAGCGACCTATGCCATGCAGGCCTACGACACCGCCATGCTGATCGATTCGGCGGTGCGCGCAGTCAAGGGCAACCTCACCGACAAGGATGCGCTGCGCGCCGCGCTCAAGAAAGCCGACTTCAAGTCGCTGCGCGGCGGCTTCACGTTCAACAACAACCACTATCCGATCCAGGACTTTTATCTGACCAAGGTCGCCAAGCGCCCCGACGGCAAATACCAGACCGAGATCGTCAAGAAGGTGTTCACCAATTACGGCGACTCCTACGCCAAGAACTGCCCGATGAAGTGACGGGCGGTGCCACAGCACTGCCGGGACAGGCGCCGTATAATCCGCATTTCCCGGACGCGGTGCAGCGCGCAAGCGCTGCACCGCTGATCCGGGATACGCAGAACGATCCTACGCCATGTCCCCCACGCTTTTTCTCGTCCAAATCCTCAACGGATTGCAGCTCGGGGTGCTGCTGTTCCTGATCGCCGCCGGCTTGACGCTGGTGTTCGGCGTCATGGACTTCATCAATCTCGCCCACGGCGTCCAGTACATGCTGGGCGCCTATCTGGCGGTGGCGTTCTATGGCCTGGTCGGCAATTTTTTCGTGGCGCTCGTGCTGGCGCTCGGCGCCGCGCTGTTGTTCGGTCTGCTGCTCGAGTTTCTGGTCTTCCGCCATCTCTATGATCGCGATCATCTCGATCAGGTGATCGCCACCTTCGGCATCATCCTGTTCCTCAATCACGGGGTCCGGGTGGTGTGGGGCGCCGCGCCGCTGACGCTGCCGGTGCCCGAATTCTTCACTGGCACGGTGGTGCTGATGAGCGGCCTGCTCTATCCGGTCTGGCGGCTGGTCATCATCGCGTCAGGCCTTGCCATCGCCGCCGGACTTTATGCTTTGGTGACGCATACCCGCATCGGCATGCTGGTGCGCGCCGGCGCCACCAACGCGCCGATGGTCTCGGCGCTCGGCGTCAATATCGAGCGGCTGTTCATGATCGTGTTCGGCTTCGGCACCATGTTGGCCGGCTTTGCCGGCATCATGATCGCGCCGATCATCTCGGTCGAGCCGGGCATGGGCGACAATATCTTGATCCTGGCTTTTGTCGTCATCGTCATCGGCGGCATCGGCTCAATCCGCGGCGCTTTTCTCGCCGCTTTGTTGATCGGCCTCGTCGACACCCTGGGCCGCTCGTTCTCGGTCGATATTCTCCGCCTGATGATGGGCCCCTCGCCTGCCCGCATGGCCGGCCCGGCAATCGCCTCGATGCTGATCTACGTCCTGATGGCGGTAGTGCTGTACGTGCGGCCGGCCGGATTGTTTCCGGCGCGAGGGCGTTAGAGCATGATCCCGCAAAAGCCTGCCCTCGGACTTGATCCGTGGGTGGAAACCGGTTTTCGGAAAAGATCATGCTCCAACCAAACATATAGACCATGATCCGATTCAACCTGATCGGATCAGGGTCGGAGATGTCCGACGCCGCGCTCGCTGCAAAAACCGCGACGCGCCCGCTGCGCCCGGCGCGCGACGTCGTGCTGCCGGCGTTGATCTTTGTCATCTTCGCGCTGCTGCCGGTGATCGCCGCGCTGGCCGGCAGGCAATATCTGCTCGATGTCGGCGCCCGCATGATGGTGTTCGCGGTTGCCGCCGTCGCGCTCGATCTTCTGGTCGGCTATGCGGGCTTGATCTCGTTCGGCCACGCCGCCTTCATCGGGCTCGGCGCCTACGCGGTCGGCATCCTCTCCGCCCACGGCATCGGCGAAGGGCTGATCGCGCTGCCGGTCGCGGTCGCGGTCTCCATGCTGTTTGCCTGGCTCACCGGCATCGTCTGCCTGCGGACCAAAGGCGCCTATTTCATTATGATCACGCTCGCCTTCGGCCAGATGGTGTATTTCATCGCCACCTCGCTGGCGCCCTATGGTGGCGACAACGGCCTGACCATCGCCGCGCGCAACACCATCGCCGGCTGGCCGCTCATCAAGAGCGATCGCGCCTTTTACTATTTCACCCTGCTCTGTCTGCTGGCGACCTATCTGTTCTGCCGCGCTTTGGTCGGCTCGCGCTTCGGCCGCGTGCTGCGCGGCACCAAGGAGAACGCGACCCGCATGGCGACCATCGGCTTTTCGGTGCGGCGCTTTCAGCTGGTCGCTTATGTCATCGCCGGCGGGCTCGGCGGCTTCGCCGGCTTTCTGCTCGCGAACCTGACCGAGTTCGTGGCGCCGGCCTATATGTCGTGGCAGGAATCCGGCGAGCTGATCGTCATGGTGATACTCGGCGGCGTCGGCACGCTCGACGGCGCGCTGCTTGGCAGCGCCGCTTATCTGCTCGCCGAGGAATGGCTGTCGGGCATCACCGAAAACTGGAAAGTGATTTTCGGACCGATCCTGGTGCTGGTCGTGCTGTTCGCGCGCGGCGGCCTGATCGGGCTCGGCTCCTGGCTCTGGCGGCGGGTTCCTCATGCCTGAGCCGCTCTTACACCTCGACGGCTTGCGCAAGAATTTCGGCAGCCTGGCCGTGACCGACAATGTCACGCTCGACGTCATGCCGGGCGAGATGCACGCCATCATCGGCCCGAACGGCGCCGGCAAGACCACGCTGATCAACCAGATCTCCGGGCTCATTCCTCCGGACGAAGGCCGCATCGTCTTCGCCGGCCACGACGTCACCACCTTGCCGCCGGAGGCGCGCGCCTTGCGCGGGCTGTCGCGCAGCTTTCAGATCACCTCGATCCTGCCGGGCTTTGCGGTGCTGGAAAACGTCGCGCTCGCGGTCCAGGCTCGTACCGGCTCGAGCCTGAAGTTCTTCGGCCGCGCCGCGCAGGAGTCGGCGCTCAATGGGCCGGCTCTTGCCGCGCTCGAACAGACCGGCATCGCCGACCGCGCTTACGTCCGCGCCGGCGAACTATCGCACGGCGAGAAGCGCGCGGTCGAGCTTGCCATCGCGCTCGCCATGAAGCCGACGCTGCTGCTGCTCGACGAGCCGATGGCCGGCATCGGCCGTGAGGAGACCGAGCGGCAAGTCGACTTGCTGCTCCGCCTCAAGGGCCAACTCACCATGGTGCTGGTCGAGCACGACATGGCCGCGGTATTCGCCCTCGCCGATCGCATCTCCGTTCTGATCCGCGGCCGCCTGCTCATGACCGGCACGCCCGCCGCCGTCCGCGCCGACCCGCAAGTCGTCACCGCCTATCTGGGCGAGCAAATGGAGTGACGGCAAGGTGGGCTGGGCCGTGTGTACGTATCAATCGGCGGTGAGAGAGCGACCCGATCAATGTCGGCTTTACCCCGCATCCCGGACTCAAGCCGGACGTCCCGCCACTTCCGAGATGGGCCAGAAGCCGACATTCACTTTCTCATTCGATTACTTCGTCAGTACGCAAAAGAAGTGAGGTTGGGCTTACGATGAGGTTGCCGGCGCGCGTCGATCTTGTCCGGTCTTTGTCTCGAAATCGCTGGCGTCGTGGCGCTCGTGCAACTGTTCTTCAGGCGGCCCGTTGGTGCGGTTTACCATTCGCCCGCGCTTGACGGCCGGGCGCTCGCCGATTTCTTTCGTCCAGCGCGTCAGGTTCTTATATTCGTGCGTCTGCAGGAACTCGCGTGGGTCGTTGTAGGAGGCGCCATTCAACACGCCGTTGCCGTACCACGGCCAGATCGCCATATCGGCGATCGTATATTCGTCGCCAGCGATGAATTGATTGCTCGCAAGCTGCCGATCGAGCACGTCGAGCTGACGTTTCAGCTCCATTGTAAAACGGTCGATGGCGTATTTGATCTTCACCGGAGCATAGGCATAGAAATGCCCGAAGCCGCCGCCGAGATATGGTGTTGAACCCATCTGCCAGAAGAGCCAGTTCAGCGCCTCAGTGTGCTTGCCGCGATTCTTTGGCAGAAAGGCGCCGAATTTATCCGCAAGGTAGAGTAGGATCGCGCCGGATTCGAATACGCGTAGCGGGGTCTGTTCGCTGTAGTCCATGAGCGCCGGGATTTTGGAGTTCGGGTTCACCCCGACAAATCCGCTACCAAACTGGTCGCCCTCACCGATCCGGATCAACCAAGCGTCATATTCCGCTCCGCTGTGGCCGGCGGCCAGCAATTCCTCCAGCATGATTGTAACCTTGACGCCATTAGGCGTCGCTAGTGAATAGAGCTGAAGCGGATGCTTTCCGCGTGCCAACTCCTTCTCACGCGTCGCACCCGCGGTAGGGCGATTGATATTGCGATAGCGCCAATTGGGACTGTCATCCTTCTCCCAAACCCAGACTTCCGGCGGTGCGTATTGAGGTGTGTCAGTCATGTTGGGCTCGCGTTTGTCGCTCTGCAGCTTCGCCGAATGGATAGAGCGGCGATCGTGGCCTGTCCAATCATGGTTGTGGGCGTTGTCATGTTATGCGGCGGCTGCCCACCCGAGCATCCAAAGAAACGCCCGCCGATGTCGCAGTTGGGTCACGAGCTACCCTGAGTGAGCCTTCCCGGCACGACCGTTTATCCGCCAACTTCGGACGTCAGGTTCACCGGTCGGATGGCAGACATTACCATTGCGCGGAAGTCGGCAATTTCGGCCCAACCCGTGAGCTACTGTTCCCTTCTGTGCCGGCCGCAGGCAACCCGGTGTTAAGCGCTGCCGGGCCACACTCCCGCCCATGCTCGCCCCGTCCGCCGAAGGTTCGCGCACTTACGATCTCTGCATCAATGTCGCCGGGCGGCGGCTGTTTTGGCGCAACCCCAATCACGGAATCACACTTGGCAACGATACCATCGCTTGGACCATGGATGGCGACGCCATGGAGACGGCATTCACCGACATCGTCGCGGTGCACCTAAATTCCGCCGGCCAAAAGACCACCTTCGATCGGTGCACAATCACTTTCGCCGACGGCAGCGGGCTATTGATCGTCAACACCGATCCAGGCGGCTATCGCGATGCCGAACGCGCCGCGCACTATCGCGATTTCGTGCGCGACCTGCACGCGCGTCTCGCCTCCGACCGTTATCCTGAAAATCCGCTTCACCGCCGGCGTGCCGCGCTGGCGCTCCATGGTGATGCTCGGTTCGGCGATCGCCGCCGCGCCGATGTTCGCGCTTGCCGGGCTCGGCGGCTATCTATTCTATCACCTGTGGAATGGCCTCTTGCTTCTCGTCGTCGGCGAATATTTCTGCTGGAAGCTTGGCCGCCGCGCGCTCGCCAACGCGCCGCGCGACTACGCGCCGGATCAACTTCCGGAGGAGTTGCTGACATAACTCTGCCGAGCGCAGGTACGCTCTCCCGGTTCTTTGGGCCAGGGACGTGTATGCCACATGGGTTTCGCCGCGCTCAGCTGCCTTATTTTTCGTCACAACACCGGAGACGCGCTGCTTGACAGCCGTCGCCGTTATAGCTACATTCGGTGACGAATTTCGCTCACGTGCCAGGACGCCAGCCGGTCACGCCGGCTGGCGGAGCGGGAGCGGTTCCCGCGGGCTTTAGGTTCGTCACCTTGGCTCCCGGGCGGCTTCGGGAAGACGTCCGGCCGGCACTATGACCGGTCTGCAGCCATGCCGCTGGACTGGGACAGGCGGGGGCGGGTAACGCCCGCTTTTGAGCCGCGTCCCAGGAAGAACGTTCTGGAGCTGAGCGGTGGCGTTCGTTCGCTGCCGCAAGTGCCGTGGTGGGACGCCGACAGGCGAGCGCGCTGCGCTCAGCGCGCGACCGCATCCCGTAGGATGCGGACGGAAGGCTACGCGTCTATCGGCGTCTCGCCGTCCTGTTCTATTCGAGCATGATCCGGAAAAGTGGAAACCGGTTTTCCGAAAAGATCATGCTCCACTGAAGGCCGAACGTGATCGAGATGGCAGCCGGCCCCACCACCGGCGCCTGATGACGGGATCAGGTTCGGCTTCTTGCGCGTCGTACCGGCAAAACTCGGACGCACATGCGCCGCGAGAACGCTATCGCTTGTCCCCACCTCTCCCCACTGCGCGGGGAGAGGTGGAGGGAGCGAAGCGACCGAGGGTGAGGGGGCCTCTCCGCGATTCTGAGCGGAGCGGTCGGTGCGACGGCGCTACAGGCTTTGGGCGCGGACCTCAGCCCAGCCGAGAGGCCCCCTCACCCCGACCCTCTCCCCGCGTGCGGGGAGAGGAAGCAGACCTTCCCCCCTCCCCGCTTCGCGGGGCGGGATGATTCGCAGCGGGCCTCTCGTTTGCTAAAGATGAGAACGCAAAGGGAAATTGAATGCTCCACGTCGAAACCCTCAAAGCCGCCTACGGCGCGGCGCAGGTGCTGTTCGACGTCAGCTTTTCCGTCGGCGATGGCGAGATGGTCACGCTCCTTGGCCGCAACGGCATGGGCAAGACCACGACGATCTCGACCATCATGGGCCTGATGCCGGCCGCCGGCGGGCGGATCGCGTTTGACGGCAGGCAGCTTGGCGGCCTGCCGCCCTATCGCATCGCTCAGGCCGGGCTTGGCCTGGTGCCCGAAGGCCGCCGGATTTTTCCGACGCTCAATGTCGAGGAGAATCTGATTGCGACCGCGGCAGCGCGTTTCGGTACGCCGCGCTGGCGGCTTGCCGACGTCTATGCGCTGTTCCCGGGCCTCGCCGAGCGCCGCCGCAACATGGGCAATCAATTGTCCGGCGGCGAGCAGCAGATGCTGGCGATCGGCCGAAGCCTGATGACCAACCCGAAGCTCCTCATCCTCGATGAGGCGACCGAAGGACTGGCGCCGCTGATCCGCAATGAAATCTGGGCGAGCCTGAAAAAGCTCAAGTCCGAAGGCCAGGCGATTCTGCTTGTCGACAAACACATCGACGCGCTCTTGAAGCTCGCCGATCGCCACGTGGTGATTGAAAAAGGCCACGTTGTTTGGTCGGGCACTTCGGCAGCGCTGGTCAACGATCCGACCGTGCGGCAGCGTTACTTGCAGGTGTGATTTTGTCCGGTGGGTTGAGATTTGTAGGGTGGGCAAAGGCGCACAGCGCCGTGCCCACGCGTCTATTGCTCCGCGCCGGACCGCGTGGGCTTCGCTTCGCTCAGCCCACCCTACAAATTAATCCGGCACCACCGCGGTGGTTTCGATCTCCAGTTTGGCGGCCGGCTCGACCAGACGCGTAACCGCGACCAAAGCCATGGCCGGATAATGATCGCCCATCACCTCGCGCCAGACGTCGCCGAGCGCCGGCCGCGCTTTGAGATATTCGTCCATGTCGCAGACATACCAGGTCATACGCACGATATGCTCGGCGGACGCGCCGCCTTCGGCGAGGACCGCCAAGATATTGATGAGCAGTTGCCGCGTCTGGCCGACGAAATCGGAGGCAAAGCGCTCGTGTTCATCCCAGCCGACCAAGCCGCCGACGAACAGAAGATCGCCGCGCGCCTTGACGCCGTTGGCGTAGCCTTTCGGCTGCGGCCAGTCCAAAGGCTGCAACACGGTATTACGCGCGCGCGGCGGCAGAGTATCGGTCGGACGGTCGGACAATACGTTTCTCCTTGTGAAACCTTACGAGGCGAGCTTGCTGGCGGCGGATCGCGCCGCCTGGCGCCGCAATTCGAAGCGTTGCAATTTGCCGGTTTCGGTGCGCGGCAGATTGCTGACATATTCGACGGCGCGGGGATATTTGAATGGCGCAACCGTCGCCTTGACGTAATCCTGCAACACGCGGGTCAGACCCGCGTCGGGCGCAAAGCCCTCCTTGAGCACGACATAGGCTTTGACGATCTGGCCCCGCTCATCGTCCGGCTGGCCGACCACGCCGCACTCGGCCACCGCCGGATGGGTCAGCAGGACCGTTTCCACTTCCGGCCCGGCAATGTTGTATCCAGAGGAGATGATCATATCGTCGGAGCGCGCCTGATATCTGTAATAGCCGTCATTATCCTTGATATAGGTGTCGCCGGTCACGTTCCAGCCGTTCTGGACATACTCGGTTTGCCGCTTGTCGCCCAGATAGCGGCAACCGGTTGGGCCGCGTACCGCAAGCCGGCCCGGCGTGCCGAGCGGAACCTCCGTGCCGGTCTCGTCGATGACACGCGCCTCGTATCCGGGGATCGCCTTCCCGGTCGCGCCGGGCCGCATATCCTCCTCGCGGCAGGCGATGAAGATGTGCAGCATTTCGGTGGAGCCGAGGCCGTCGATGATGCGGATGCCGGTCGCGGCCTCCCACGCTTCGAAGGTTGCGGCCGGCAGCGTCTCGCCGGCGGAGACACATTTGCGCAGCGACGAGAGGTCGAAGTCTTTAAGCTTGCCGAGCATGGCGCGAAACGCGGTCGGCGCCGTGAAGCAGACGGTGGCGCGCAGCTTGCCGATCGCCGGCAGCAGATCGTCCGGCGATGCCTTCTCCAGCAGGATCGTCGCGGCGCCGGCGCGCAGCGGAAACAGCACCAGGCCGCCGAGCCCGAAGGTGAAGGCGATCGGCGGCGAACCGATGAAGCGGTCGTCGCGATTGGCGCGCAGCACGTATTTGCCGAAGGTGTCGCAAATCGCCAGCATGTCGCGGTGGAAATGCATGGTGCCCTTGGGCACGCCGGTCGTGCCGGAGGTGAAGGCGATCAGGCAGACATCGTCGCTCGCGGTGTCGCAGGCGTCGAAGTACTCGTAGCCCGCCCGCATCATCATCGTTTCGAGGCTGTCGGTCGCGGCCGATCCCCAATAGACGACGCGGTCGAGCCTGGGTGCGAGCGGCCGCGCCTTCTCCATTTCATCGGCGAGCCGCACATCGCACAGCGCCAGCCGGATTTCGGCCTTGGTCAGCGGGAACGCGATCTCCTTGGCGCGCAACAGCGGCATGGTCGCAACCACGATGCCGCCGGCTTTGATGACGGCGAAATAGGCCGCCACCATCATCGGGCTGTTCGGCCCGCGCAGCAGCACCCGATTGCCCGGCACAACGCCGAGATCGCGGGTCAGCACATTGGCGATGCGGTTCACATATTCGGCGAGCTCCGCATAAGTCCAGCGTTCCGCCGGCGAGATCAGGCAATCACGGTCGCCATGGCCGACGGCGATCCAATCGTCGACGAACGCGGTGACGCAGTTCAGGCGATCGGGATAACGCAGCTCCGGCAACTTGAACAAAAACTCCGGCCACTGCTGCGGCGGCGGCAGATGGTCGCGTGCGAAGGTGTCGATGTGTGCCGAGCGGATCATGGTGCGTCGTCCTTCAGCCGCCGATCGGGTCGCCACCCGGCCGCGGATTCAGTTGCCCTCAAACACCGGCTTGCGCTTGTCCGCGAACGCCCGGTAAGCGCGGACAAAATCTTCGGTCTCCATGCACAGTGCCTGCGCCACGGCCTCGGCCTCGATCGCGGTCTCGACCGACATCGCCCATTCCATCTCCAGCATGCGCTTGGTCATCGCGTTGCCGAAGGTCGGTCCGGCCGCAAGCTCGCCGGCCAGCGTCTGGGCATCGGCGAGCACATTGGCGGGCGTCGCGAGCCGGTTGAAGAAACCCCAACGCTCGGCATCTTCGCCGCCGAGCGTGCGGCCGGTGAACAGCAGCTCGGCGGCGCGGCCCTGACCGATGATGCGCGGCAGAATGGCACACGCGCCCATGTCGCAGCCGCCGAGACCGACGCGGTTGAACAGGAACGCCACCTTGGCGTTGGCGGTGCCGATGCGGATATCGGACGCCATGGCGATGATGGCGCCGGCGCCGGCGCAAACGCCATCGATCGCGGCGATGATCGGCTGCGGCGCGGCGCGCATGGACTTGACCAGTTCACCGGTCATGCGCGTGAAATCGAGAAGGCCGCTGGCACCCATTTCCGTGAGCGGCTTGATGATCTCGAACACGTCGCCGCCGGAACAGAAATTGCCGCCGGCGCCGGTGATCACCACCGCCTTGACGGTCTTGTCGTGGGCCGCGGCGCGAAAGATGTTGCCGAGCTCGGCATAGCTTTCGAAGGTCAGCGGATTTTTGCGTTCCGGCCGGTTGAGCGTGATGGTAGCGACGGCATCGGCGACGGCGAGCCGAATGTGCTGCGCCTCGTAACCCGAGAGCGGCAGCGTCACCGGATTGGCCATTGTCATCGCGGCGGCGCTCCCGCGACCGACGCGCGCGCCGAAGCTTTGGTCCGCGCCAGCAGCCGCATCAGCGCTTCGACGTCGGCCGGCGCCAGCTGCGAAAAGATCTCGGCGATCCAGCCTTCGTGCGCCCGCGCCATGGCGCGAAACGCGCGGCGGCCTTCGGGCGTCAGGCTCACCAGCTGGGCGCGGCGATCGCTGCGCGATTGCCGCCGATCCAGGAGCCCAAGCGCCACCAGCCGCTCGGACAGCCCGGTGACGTTGCCGTTTGACACCATCATCCGCTTCGACAATTCGCCGAGCGTCATGCCGCCGGGCGCCTTGTCGAGCTGGGCCATGAGGTCGAAGCGCGGCAAGGTGACGTCGAATTCCTGCCGCAGCCGGCGGCGCACTTCGCCCTCGATCAAGGTGGTGCAGGTCAACAGCCGCAGCCAGAGCCGGAGCTCGCTTTCATGGTCGGCAGGCCGCTCGGCAACCTTGGTTTCCGCGTCCAGCGGGACGCCCGTCGTATCCTGCACGCGATGCCTCTCGTATCGGTTGCGCGCCAGCGCGCCCGCACAATTCCACAACTTGAGGAATCATTTTAAGGTTCAAATTTATAGGCTTCAAGTAGCCGAAAGTCTTGGTCTAACCGGCCATGACTTCGCCGCCGGCAATCACAATCGCTTGCCCGGTGATCGATTGCGACGCCGGCGAAGCGAGCCACAGCACGACGTCGGCGACTTCGCCGGGCGTGACCAGACGGCCCTGCGGATTGGTGGCAGCGAGCGTGGCGCGCGCGTCGTCGCGGCTGCGCTTGGTCTTGGCGGTGATGTTGTCGACGGCGCGCTCCAACAGCGGCGTTTCGGTGAAGCCCGGACAGACCGCATTGACCGTGATCCCGGCTTGAGCGAATTCGAGCGCCAGGCTGCGCGTGAGCCCGACCACGCCATGCTTGGCCGCCACATAGGCCGACACATAAGCATAGCCGATCAGGCCGGCGGTCGAGGCGACATTGATCACCCGACCGGCGCGCTTGGCGATCATGTCCGGCACGACCTCGCGGGTGACCAGGAAAGTGCCGGTGAGGTTCACCGCCAGTGCCTTGTTCCAAGCCGCGAGGTCGGTCTTCATAAAGGGCGCGCTCGGCGCCTCACCCGCATTGTTGACCAAGATGTCGATCGGCCCGAATTTGCCGCGCGCTGCCGCGACGCCCGACCGCACTTTTTCTTCATCGGTGACGTCGAAATCGGCCAACGCTTGAGATTGCGCGTCACCGAGCGACGCTTGCAGCGTTTGCAGCGGCTCGCCGCGGCGGCCAGCGAGGCTGACCCGTGCGCCGGCTTTCGCGCAGGCGATCGCAATCGCCGCTCCGATGCCAGTGCCGGCGCCGGTAACCAGCGCGTGGCGATCTTTGAGCGTCTGCTCGGTCACGATATCGAAATCGCCTCAGCTCGGCCGCGGCCCGGCGGCGGCGCGAGCGAGGTTGGTCTCGTATTGCAGCTTGGCCGAGAGATATTGCTTCGGCCAGGCGACCGATTTCACGCCGATCTTGGCGGCTTCGTGCAACGTCCAGGCAGTGTCGGCGAGATGCGGCCGCGCCAGCGCGCACAGATCGGCGCGGCCGGCGGCGATGATCGAGTTGGCATGATCTGCTTCGGAGATGGCGCCGACCGCGACCGTCGCAATGCCGACCTCGTTGCGGAGCTTGTCGGAGAACGGCGTCTGGAACAGCCGCCCGTAGATCGGCTTTTCCGCCTTCGACACCTGGCCGGACGAGCAGTCAACCAGATCGGCGCCCGCGTCCTTGAACATTTTGGCGTAGATCGCCGCATCGGCCGGCTCGTTGCCGCCTTCGGTCCAGTCGTGACACGACAGGCGGACCGACATCGGCTTGTCCGCCGGCCAGACCTCGCGGATGGCGCGGAACACCTCCAGCGGATAGCGGGCATTGTTCTGGTGCGAGCCGCCATAGTCGTCGGTGCGCTCATTGGTCAGCGGCGACAGGAAGCTCGACAGCAGATAGCCGTGGGCGCAGTGCAGCTCGATAATATCGAAGCCGACCTCGACGCCGCGTTTCACCGCGGCGACGAAGTCCCCCTTCACTCGGTCCATGTCGGCCCGCGTCATGGCGCGCGGCATCTGACTGTTCGGCATGTACGGCAGCGCCGAGGCGGAAATCAGCGGCCAGTTGCCGTCGTCCAGCGGCTGATCGATGCCTTCCCAGGCGACGCGCGTCGAACCCTTGCGCCCGGCGTGGCCGAGCTGCAGGCCGAATTTCGCCGACGTCGTCGTATGGACAAAGTCGACGATGCGTTTCCAGGCCGCGGCCTGCTCGTCGTTCCACAAGCCGAGGCAACCCGGCGTGATGCGCGCGTCCGGCGAGGTACAAGTCATCTCGCCGAACAACAAGCCGGCGCCACCGAGCGCGCGGCTACCGAAATGCACAAGGTGAAAGTCGTTGGGCACGCCGTCTTTGGCCGAATACATCGCCATCGGCGACATGATGATGCGGTTCTGCAAGGTCAGCCCGCGCACCCGGTAAGGCGTAAACATCGGCGGCACCGGCGGCCCGTCCGGGTCGATATTGATGCCGGCGCGGGCGGCAAACCAGCGTTCATAGCCTTCCAGCCAGGCCTTGTCGCGCAGCCGCAGATTCTCATGACTGATGCGCTGCGAACGCGTCAGCAGCGAGTACATGAACTGCTCGGGCTCGAGTGTGTCGGCGTAGCGGCTGCCGACCACCTCGAACCATTCCATGGCGTTGCGCGCCGCATTCTGGATGCGGGCGACGTCGACCGCACGCACCTCTTCGTAGGCGGCAAGCACCTCGGGGATCTTGTCCACCGTGGCGCCGAACTTTCGAAACTGCCGCGTCAGCTCGATGGCGTCTTCGAGCGCCAGCTTGGTGCCGGAGCCGATGGCGAAATGCGCAGTGTGCGCAGCGTCGCCCATCAGCACGACGTGATTCTTGCCGTTGAAGTGACTCCACTTGCCGCAGATCAGCCGGCCGAAATTCAGCCATGCCGAGCCGCGCAAGTGCCGGGCGTTGCTCATCAGGCTCGCGCCGTCGAGCACTTCGCTGAAAAGCTCCTCGCAAAACGCGACCGAGCGCGCCTCGTCGGCCTGGTCGAGGCCGTGTGCCGCGAACACGTCTTCCGTGGTCTCGACGATGAAGGTCGAGGTGTCGGCGTCGAACTTGTAGATGTGCGCCTGGAACCAGCCGTGCTCGGTGCGGCGGAAATCGAACGTGAAGGCGTCGAACGACTTCTTGGAGCCGAGCCAGATGAAGCGGTTCGGCCGCATCACCATGTCGGGCTTGAAGGCGTCCTGGTAGCGATTGCGTATCTTGGAATTGATCCCGTCCGAGGCGATGATGAGATCGGCATCGGGAAACTCGAGATCGGAATCGACCTCGCGCTCGAACACCAGCTCGACGCCGAGCTGTTCGCAGCGCGCTTGCAGGATATTGAGCAGCTTCTTGCGGCCGATGCCGACAAAGCCGTGGCCGGTGGTGCGCATGCGCCGGCCCTTGATCAGGACCTCGATGTCGTCCCAGTGGTTGAAGGCGTCTTCGATCTCCTGCGCGGTCTCGATATCCCAGGCGCGCATATTGTCCATGGTGGCGTCGGAAAACACCACGCCCCAGCCGAAGGTGTCGTAAGGCTTGTTGCGCTCGATCACCCTGACGTGGTGGGCCGGATTCTCTTTTTTCATCAGCAGGCCGAAATAGAGCCCCGCCGGGCCGCCGCCGATGCAGACGATGCGCATGTCTTTCTCCGTCAGGATCCCGCGTAATTGAGGCGCCATATATGGCTTTGCGGCCAAGGATTAACACCCATTGACCATATTCACCACCGGCATCGTGGCGTTGTGCAGGGCTGCGAATTTAGAAGACTTCGGCTGAGCCGGCGGCGGTTTTCGCCCGAACTCTCAAAGACGGCGGCCAAAAATGGCAGCCACCACGGCGCCGGCACTGCTTCGCCTCGTTGGCAGGAACTTCGGAGGAGCCCGAATGTTTCCAACACGAACCTGATTTGGAGGAACGACGATGGACTGGAATCGCGTGGAAGGAAATTGGAAACAAACCAAGGGAAAGGTCAAAGAAAAGTGGGGTCAGCTCACCGACGACGATCTCACCCTGATCGACGGCAAGCGCCAGCAGCTCGAAGGCAAGATCCAGGAACGCTACGGCATTGCCCGGGACAAAGCCCGCAAGGACATCGACGATTGGCTCAAGACCATGCACTAACCGGTTCGCCGGCCTGGTCCGCGTAACTTTCAGTCAAAACAAGAAAACGGCGTAATGGCGAGCCATCGCGTCGTTTCTGCTTGGCTGATTGCCAAAATTCTCCGCTAGTCCGTGCGCTCGACGGATGCGCGGCGGGCACGGCTGACTTGGCCGGCGCTCACCGCCGGTGCGGCGTTGCCCCAACTGTTGCGGATGTAGGTCAGCACCGCGGCGACTTCGTCGTCTTTCAGCAGCCAGGCGAATTGCGGCATCGCTGATGCGGTCGGCTCGCGATCGGTGGCAACGCTGCGTGCGCCGCGCAACACCACATGAAGGAGCGAGGTCGGGTCGATCTGCTGCACCACCGCCGAACCCGCGAGCGGCGGGAACAGGCCGGCACTGCCTTTGCCGTTGGCAACGTGGCAACCGGCACACTCGTCGACATAGATCTTGGCGCCCATCCTCATCGCCGGCTGATCGGCAGCCGGCGGATCGACCTGCACGTCCGGGCCCGATTGATCCTTCAGATATGTCGCAACGGCCCTGAGATCGGCGTCGCTCCAGCGTGAGGTCGACTGGCCGATGGTCTCCGCCATCAGGCCAGTGGCGATGCTGCTTTGGCTGTGACCGGTCTTGAGATAGTTGGCGATCTCCTCAACCGACCAACTACCGAGGCCACGGCGCGGATCGTTGGTGATGTTGGCGGCAAACCAGCCCTGCAGCGGGTAGCCTTGCAACCGCTCGCCGGTCTTGTCGCCGCCGAGAATGGTCTTCGGCGTGTGACAGAGGCCGCAATGGCCGAGGCCCTCGGCCAGATAGGCGCCGCGATTCCACTCTGCGCTCTTGTTTGGATCAGGCACAAATGTCCCGGGCGTGAAGTTCAGCCGATTCCACACCCTCATGGTCGCGCGAATGTCGAACGGAAACGGCAGCTGATTTGGCTCGACCGGATTCTGCACGGCCGGAACGGTGTTGAGATAGGCGCGGATCGCCAGCGCATCGGCGCGCGTCACCTTGGTGTAATAAGTGTAGGGCATGGCCGGATAGAGGTGCCTGCCATTGCGGCCGGTGCCTTTGGTCATCGCGTTGATGAACTCGTCGTCGGTCCAGGCGCCGATCCCGGTCGATGGATCGGGCGTGATGTTCGGCGCCAGGATGACGCCGAACGGCGTTTCGATCGCGCGCCCGCCTGCAAGGTCGTGGCCGCTGCCCGGCAGCGTATGACAGGCCGCGCAATCGCCGACGATCGACAGATAGCGGCCGCGCTCGATCTGCTTGAAATCCTGCTTGTCGATCCCGTCGGCCAGCACACCGCCCGCCGACACTGTCAACAGCAACGCGCCCAACACGCCGGAGAATGGTGCGAGGTTAGGCATGGACGAGCGGCCCCGGATTTTTGAGATATTGCGAACGGATCGCTTTCGCCGACCAGAAGGCCAGCGCCGCAACCGTGTCGGTCGGGTTATAACCCGCATTCTGCGGGAACGACGACGCGCCCTGAACGAACAGGTTGGGCACGTCCCAGCTCTGCAAATATCTGTTCACCGCGCTGCTATCCGGTGTCTCTCCCATGATGGCGCCGCCGCACAGATGCGATGTCTGATAGTCGGTCACATCATAGGGTCCCTTGCGCGGCTTCTTGTCGACCTGCTTGGCGCCCATCTTTTCCAGGATTTCCGCGTATTTGTCCGTGAGAAACGCGCTCATCTTGATTTCGTTGTCGTGGAAATCGATGGTCATGCGCATCAACGGACGGCCGAAGCGGTCTTTATAGGTGGGATCGAGATCGAGATAGATGTCGCGATAAGCCTGGAACGAGGCGTGGCAGGCGCCGCCGGCGATGATCGAGCTGAGGTAATTGTCGCGCAGCGCCTGCTTCCATTTGCCGCCCCAAGCCGGCGTGCCGGGCGGCACCGCCATGCTTTCGAGCGGCCGGCCGTTGGTGCGGACCTGGCCGATATAGCCGCCGCCGACAAAGCCGAGCTGGCTGTGGTCGAAGTTGTCGCCGTTGAACTCGTCAATGCACATGCCGATCGCGCCTGAGGCGATGAACGGATTGAAATTGTATTTGTCCTTATCGAAGAAGCCGACCGCGGTAGACATCGTCTGGTGTGTGTAATTGCGCCCGATCTGGCCCTTCCCGCTTTGCGGATCGTAGGGCGTGCCTATCCCCGAAAGCAGCAGCAGCTGGACATTGAAAAGCTGGAACGCGCACAGCAGCACCAGATCGGCGGGCTGCTCCCACTCGGTCCCCGACGAATCGACATAGGTCACGCCGGTCGCCCATTTGCCGGCGCGGTCGAGATTGATGCGCATAACTTCGCACTCGGTGCGCGCCTCGAAATTCGACTTGCGCAGCAGCACCGGCAGGATGGTGGTTTGCGGCGTGGCCTTGGAATAATTGGCGCAGCCGAACCATTCGCAGAAGCCGCAAAAGGTGCACTGGCCGAGCTTGACGCCGAGCGGGTTGGTGTAGGCCTGCGACAGATTTCCGGAAGGCTGAGGGTATGGCTTATAGCCGAGTTGCTTCGCGGCTTCTGCGAACAGCATATGGCCGTAGCCTTGCTTCTGCGCCGGCGTGGGGTACGGCCGCGAGCGCGCGCCTTCGAATGGATTGCCGCCCTCCTCGATCTTGCCGTTGAGGTTTCCGGCGGTGCCCGATGTGCCGCAAAGGTATTCAAACTGATCGTAATGCGGTTCGAGGTCGTCGTAGGTAACGCCCCAATCTTGAATGGTCATGTCTTCCGGCAAGAACTTCTCGCCATAACGCTCGGTCAAATGCGAGCGCAGCACGAAGTCGCTCGGCAGAAACCGGAACGTCTCGGCGTTCCAGTGCAGGCCACCGCCGCCGACGCCGTTGCCGAGCATGAACGCGCCCCAGTTGCGCACCGGCAGGGCGGTTTGGCTGGCATTGTTGCGAAACGTCACCGTGGTCTGCGCCGGCCGCAGGAAAAGTTCATGTTGCAGCCGGTAGCGCCATTCGTCCTGAGCGTAGGAGATGGGGAAATCGGTCGCCGTGTCGCGCCACGGACCGCGCTCGATGGCAACGACGTCCAGTCCGGCGTCGGTAAGTTCGTTGGCGAGAATTGAGCCGGTCCACCCCAAGCCGATGATCACTGCATCCTTGCGCGGGAGCCTACGGGCCATTGTCAGTCTCGCTTGCAATTCGGCTCAGTCGGGCGGCGACGGCCTTCGTGAGACGAAAAATTACTGCGACCAATTCGGATGCGTGCTGATGCCGACGACCGGCAAAGTGACGCGCTGGTTGTGACGATCGATCCAGTCGCGGTAATCGTAATGTGCGCCCGGGAAGCCAATCATCTTCCAGGCGGCCAAGTCCTTGTTGCCGCCATAGATCGGATCGGCCAGAAAGCCGTTTTTCGTGTCGGTCAGTATCTGACCAAAAAACGTCTTGGCGTCGAAGCCCTCGAGCTTGAACGAGCCGTCTTCCAGGCCCTTGATGACGTCGTCTTTCTGGTCGTCAGACAGTGCGGCAAATGACTTGCCGCCGAATTTGTGGCGGCAGGCGACCTCGAGCGCGGCCAGCGCCTTGCGATATTGCTGCGCCGTGGTGTCGGGCGATTGCGGCCCTTGTTGCTTGGTGCCTTCCTGGAACGGCCCCATCATGTAGAAGGCCTCGTTACGCCCGTACGGCCCAGCAAGCTGCCGGTCGATGAAGACTGCGCAGCCGCAATCTTTGCCGCCGGGCGTCTCCGGATCAGGCGGAATCAGGCGATCGACAAAGGCTTCGACGGTTGCTGCCTCTTGCGGCGTGAAAAAGTGCCAACCGTCCGCGGTGACAATCGACGGCGGATCGGCGGATCCGGGCGTCCACGGCATCCCGCCTTTGATCACGGTCGCCCGCGCGCTCGGCGACACCAAAAGCAGCGCTACCGCGCTTGATCCGAGGAGCTGACGCCGATTGAGCTGATGCACAGCTTGAATTCTCACTCACCCCGTCGCCGAGCGCATAACGCACATCCCGGCCACCGGTTCCGCAATGACGTTCGTGCAAGTCTATGGTGCCCGGCCGATTTGACAAAATGATTTCAGCGAATGCGTGCCTTCGACTTTCGCAGCAGACAATTTGATCGGTCGCCGGGCCTGTCGCGGCGCTTTTCGGTTGCGGTACAGCCGGTTGCGCGCGGAACGATCATCCGATCGTGACGTTTTCTTGAAAGCGGCTGGTGTGCTTTGCGAATGCTCTGCGGCCCACCAAACAGCACAGAGATATCTTGAAGGAGGTACGGCATGGCGAAAAGGCCACGAAGATATTCCCGTAACGCGAGCCGTGACGTTGCAAATGAGACGCGCCGCTATAAGCGTGGTACCGCCAAAAGTGGACCCGGCGGTAAAGGCGGCCGGGTGAAGGGCCGCGAGCAAGCGATCGCCATCGCCCTGTCCGAGGCGCGAAAGAAAGGTGAGAAAGTACCGAGGAAGAAAGCCTCATAGGCGTGGGGCTTTCTGCCTAGGCCGTCGGCGCGCCATATCAAATCCGGGAAGCCCGGCGGCGCTTTGCAGCGATCCCATCGATGCTATGGTATGCGGTCGATGGGGCCCCAGCGCTCCGGCAACGCGGGGTGAAAATGACTGCGGGGTCGATCTTTGCCGGCTTCAATCGATCGATCACCGACTTAGCTTCCGGATTCGAATCCTACCTTCGGCGCCCCGGGGCCATCCCGACCCTTATCGTTCTGGTATGGGCCTGCACGGCTTTGCCGAACCTCTCGCTTCGGTCCTTCATTTACGAAGAGGGCACCAACGCCGAGATCGCCCGGGACATTCTGGCCCACGGCGATTTTCTGCAGCCTTACGTCTACGGCGTGCGCTGGCACGAAAAACCATCATTGCTGTCTTGGCTGATCGCCGGCTTCGCCCTCCTCACCGGCGGCGTCAGCGAATGGTCGGCGCGGCTGCCGACCATGCTCTCGGTGTTGCTCACCGCGCTGATGGTGCAACGGGTGACGCGCCGCCATGCCAGCTTGACCGCATCGCTGTTTGCGGCTTTGGCGCTCATTTTCTGCCCGCTGTTGCTGCAAAAGCTGACGGTCGCCGAGCCCGACACGCTGATCATGGCGCTGTCGTTTGCCGCGTTGCTATTGTGGTGGAGCGGCGTCGCGCCAGGCCGGCTGACCATCTTGCATTGGATCGGATGTGGTCTTCTGCTCGCTGCGCTCGCCATGGCGAAAGGTCCGCAGCCCGCAGCGTTTTTTGGCTTAGCGGTGGCCGCGTACATCCTCATCGAGCGCCGCTGGCGGGATTTGCCGGGCTGGTTGCTGTGCATGCTGATGCCGGCCGCCGCGGTGGCCGCCTGGGCAGCGATTGTTTATCGGCCGGGTGACGAAGCGGGCTGGCTGTCCTATGCACGGCTGAATGGATGGCCGCCCTTCTTTAGTTATATCACGCGAAATGTCCACGATATCGGCAGCCTTTATCTGGAATTGTTGCCGGCGACGCTGCTGATCCCTTTCGTTCCCTGGCCGTGGCGGCAAGATCAGAAAGCAAACGACATTCCGCCGATCGTGGCGCCGATGATTCTGTATTCCGGTGTCTGCACGGCCATCCTGGTCTGGTGGCCGGGATTCAACACCCGTTACGCCATGCCGATCGCACCTTCGGTGGCCGTGCTTGCCGCCATCGCCTGGGACCGGCTGGAGCAGTCCCGTTACATGATCCTGCGGCGCGTAGCGACGACGGTCCTTTGTCTGCTCGTGCTCTATCAGTTCGTTCTCGTCACGGTGGCTGTACCGCTGTTCGCCGACCGATTTGGCGAGGCTCGGGCGGCCGGCCAGTCGATGCAGCAGGCGATCGACACGGCGCCGGCGCCGGCTTATTGCCTGCGCCTCGACACCAATCCGTTCTTTTATCTGCACGTCTCCTTGCGCTGCCTGGACCTCAACGGCATGGCAGCGCTGACGCCGCCGGCCTGGCTGCTGATGCCACATTCCGCGGTCGAGGAATTTAGGAACCTGCGGCCCGATCTCGACTTACGGATCGTCAAGGACGGGCTGACTGACCAGGATCTGACCGCCACCCGCGTCGACAAGAAATAAAGCGGCCGATCGGCTCCGGCCCGGCAGCTTTTCGCGCTGCGAAAGCGCGGCCGTATTTGCACTTCCGGCTGGCGCGAAAACTGCCTACAAATGTCGCTGCAAAGCCTAACGCGCAAAAAGTCGCGGCGATAACAACAAAGCCCTTGGGGAGATTGTCATGCTCGACGTCGAGAGCCTTGCGGACATCGCGACCGTCGGCGACGTCACGCGCCATCATGCCAGGATCCGTCCGGATCGCGTCGCCATCCATTTCGAAGGCAAGCGCACCACATTCGGCGAGCTCGACCGCCGCGCCAACCAAATCGCCAACGGCCTGATCGCCGAAGGCGTGCGTCCGCAGGCGCGCATCGCCTATCTGTCGAAAAATTCGCCGGCCTTCTTCGAACTGTGGTTCGGCGCCGCCAAAGCCGATGTCGTGCTGGTGCCGGTCAATTTCCGGCTGGCGCCGCCGGAGGTCGCCTACGTGGTCGACGATGCCGGCGCGGAAGTCTTGTTTGTCGGCGCCGATTTCTATCCGCTGATCGAGAAGGTCGCGCCTGATCTGAAATCCGTGCGCCGCATCGTCGCGCTCGACGGCCCGCACGCCGGCTGGATCGGCTACGCCGAATGGCTGGCGGCGCAGCCGGCGAACGATCCGGGCTTGGCGGTCGCGCGGGACCATTGCGCCATCCAGATGTACACCAGCGGAACTACCGGACGTCCGAAGGGCGCGCAGCTAAGTCATGCCAACCTGCTGACGCTGTTGCCGGGCGCGCTCACACAATTCGGCGCCTGGCACGACAACGACGTCAGTCTCGTCTGCATGCCGCTGTTTCATATCGGCGGCAGCGGCTGGGGCCTGATCGGTTTTTATCGCGGCGTGCCGACCGTGCTGATGCGCGATCCCGATCCGGTCAGGATCCTGCAATTGATTCCGGAGTTCCGCATCACCAAGGCGTTCCTGGTGCCGGCGCTGATGCTGTTCCTGATGCAGGTGCCGCAATGCCAGACCACCGATTTTTCCTCGCTCGAACTGATCGCGTACGGCGCCTCGCCGGCGCCGATCGATCTGGTTCGCAAAGCGCTCAAGGTGTTCGGCTGCGGATTGGCGCAAGTGTATGGGCTGACCGAGACCACCGGCGCCATCACTTACCTGCCGCCGGAAGATCACGACGAGAGTAATGCCGCGCGGCTGAAATCGTGCGGCAAGGCGATGACCGGGATCGACATCCGCGTAGTCGACGCTGAAGGCAGCGACGTCGCCACCGGCGAAGTTGGCGAGATCGTCACTCGATCGCCGCAGAACATGCTTGGTTACTGGAATCAGCCGGAAGCCACGCGCCGCGCCATCCGCGGCGACTGGTTTCATACCGGCGATGCCGGCTATCTCGACGCCGACGGCTACATCTACATTTACGACCGCGTCAAGGACATGATCATCTCCGGCGGCGAGAACATCTATCCGGCCGAGGTCGAAAGCGCGCTGTTCGGCCACCCCGCCGTCGCCGACGTCGCCGTGATCGGCGTGCCGGACGAGACCTGGGGCGAATCCGTCAAGGCGATGGTGGTCAGAAAGCCCGGCACAACGGTAACGCCCAACGAGCTGATCGACTATGCCCGCGAGCGCATCGCTCACTATAAAGCGCCGCGCTCGGTCGATTTCGTTGACACGCTGCCGCGCACGCCGACCGGCAAGATCCTCAAGCGCGAACTGCGCAAGCCATTCTGGGTGGACCAGGAGCGCCAGGTGCATTAGCGCCCGCCAGCAGATAACGGCGTAATACCAGCGAAGCTCCGCGCCGCGACGGTAAACAAATCGCTCCACGATCAAACAAACGCATCGGCGTCGCTTTTGTCCTATAGAAGGACAATCGGCTGAGATCGCGTCGGTCGCTCGATACGCATTGTTAGTGTTTCTGACATCGTAAGGTTATCTGACTATTTCCCGATCGACGATACACACCTCGTAAACATTAGGCTTTCAGCCAATTTTCAGCATAGACCTTACACACGGCTAAGACTCCGATCAGCTTCACGAATTGCACACCAGCGAACGTCACTACTGCTCGCGCACAAAGAATTTGTGGCGTGCAGGGGGTAGCAGTGCGCACAAGCACTTTCGTCATGATCGGCTTTGCGGTCCTGTTCGGGGCGCTTGCGGTGTTCTTGGCGCAGATTTGGCTCAACAACCAAGCCGAGCTTCGTATGCGAAGTCTCGAGGCGCACAAGAAAGCCGAGCCGCCGGCCCACACCATCGTCGTCGCCAGTCAGCCGATGCGGTTCGGCGACGATGTCTCCGCCCGCGCGCTTCGCGAAGTGCCGTGGCCGAGTGACGCACTGCCGGCCGGCGCGTTCAGCAAGATTTCCGAGCTTAGCGCGGGAAAGCGCGTCGTGGTCATGCCGATCGAGGTGAATGAAGCGGTCCTCGCCACCAAGATCACCGGCCCGGGCCAGCGCGCCACGCTTTCCGCGACGCTGCAAAACGAAATGAAGGCGGTCACGATCCGGGTCAACGATGTCGAGGGCGTCGCCGGCTTCGTGTTGCCGGGCGACCACGTCGACGTCGTCATGTCGCGTTCGGACCAGAACGCGGCGACCAATGACGTGGTGATTCAGAACGCGCGCGTGCTGGCCATCGACCAGTTGGCGGACGAGCGCGCCGACAAGCCTTCCGTTGCCAAGGCGGTCACGCTCGAAGTCGACGTCGCCAGCGGACAGAAGCTGGCGCTGGCCTCGACCGTCGGCACCTTATCGCTGATGTTGCGCAAGGCCGGCGAGCTCGCCGAAACGATGTCGCGCCGCGTCACGCTTGCCGACCTTGGACAGGCGGCCGATCCGGTGCGTGATCTGCGTTTCGTCACCGTCGGCGTCACCCGCGCATCGAAGAGACAGGACTACAGCGTGCCGGTCGAGAACAGCCGCGCCGGTTCGTACACGCTTTCGGGGGCTATGTCGCACGACTGAGAATTTGGGGCGAGCAAACAGAAGTTTGGGACAGCGAGTAAGGGGCTTGGGAGGCCAACGTGGAAACGAAGAACGAACCGACGAGCGATACTGCCGGGCTGGGCCGGCAGGTCGCCAATGGACTGCGGACGCGGAGCCGCACTTGGCTGCCGCGAACCGCGCTGGTGCTGATGGCGGCGTTGACGTTTGCGTCCGGGGAGACGCAGGCGCAGACGCGGATCGCGCTCGCCAACCAGACGCACACGACCACGGTCTCCGTGGTCCTGGGCAAGTCGGAAGACGTGCATACCGATCAGCGCCTGGTCGATATCGCCGTCGGCGATCCGGGAGTCGCGGACGTCAATCCGCTCACCGACCACGCTCTGTCGATCCTCGGCAAGAAGATCGGCACGACGCGCGTCACCGTGTACGGCGAAGACAAGAAACCGGTCGGAATTTTCGACGTTGAGGTCGCCTATGACATCTCGCGGCTGGCGGCCGAGATCGCGCATCTGTCCGGCGGCGGCATCAGGGTATCGTCGGTCAACGGCCGCATCATGCTCAGCGGCACGTCGCCGGATGCCGTCACGCTCGACAAGGTGGTCATGATCGCGCGGCAATTCGTGCCGGATCCGATCAACACCGTCGAGGTGATGCAAGCCCAGCAGATCATGCTCGAGGTTCGCTTCATCGAAGCTTCGCGGAACGCCAGCCGTGAGCTCGGCGTGCAGTGGAACGTTTTCGGCAGCCATACGGTGGCCAATATCGGCTCGCAGCAGCCGGCTCTGCAGCTGCCGATCACGACGCCCGGCGGCGCGTTTCAGCAACCCGGCGCCGGTGTCGGCGGCTACAGCGTGCTGCCGCAGGGCGTCACCGGTACGCCACTGTCGCCGGTTGTCGCCGCGGGCGTGCTGTCGGGCTCGTCACCGTTCGGCTTCCTGGTGAGCCAACTTGGCGGCTCGGTGCAAATGCAGATCAATGCGCTCGAGCAGCGGGGCCTCGCCCGCAGCCTGGCAGAGCCCAACCTGGTGGCGCTGTCGGGTGATACGGCGAGCTTCCTCGCCGGTGGCCAATTTCCGGTCCCGGAGGCCAACGGGCTTGGCACGGTCACGTTCGCCTATCAGCCATATGGCGTCGGGCTGTCGTTCACGCCGACCGTCCTCAGGGACGGCTTGATCAATCTCGTGATCAAGCCGGAGGTGAGCGAGATCGATCCCACCCATACCGTGACCGTCGCCGGCACCTCGGTGCCGGGACTGATCACGCGCAAGGCCTCGACGACGCTGGAATTGCGCGATGGCCAGAGCTTCATGCTCGGCGGCCTGTTGCAGAACCAGACCACCACGGCGCAAGACCAACTGCCCTGGCTCGGCGACGTGCCGGTGCTCGGGGCTCTGTTCCGCTCCGCCCAATACCAGAAGAACGAGACCGACCTCGTGATCCTGGTGACGCCGCACATCGTCCATCCGATGCGGCCGAACGAAGGCGCCCATACGCCGCTCGACAACACTCTGCCGGGTAGCGACATCGACTTTTTCCTCAATGGCCAAGCCGAGGTCAGCCCGGCGCTGGTTCGTCTCGCCGCCGGCGCGCTGAACCGGCCCTATGTCGGCCACATCCTCGACCTGCCGAAGAACGGAGCGAACTATGTGTCGGCCAAGAACTAATACAAGAACGAGCGCGCTTGCCTGCGCCGGCGCGGCGGCCGCGATAGCCGCTACCGCGCTGCTCGGCGGCTGTTCCGATATCTATATGGACCATCGCGACAGCATCGCGTTCACGGCCGGCGACGCCGTCGAAGCCAACAAGACTGCGCAGATCTACGATCCGTGGCCGCAACACAGCCGCAACGTCAACTATGCGGCCAATGGCCAACGGATGCAGTCGGCGATCGAACGCTACCGCCGCAACATGGTCACACCGCCGGTTTCGCCGACGGCGCTGCAGAGCGGCAATCCGTCGATGATGGCCGCGCAGACCGGATCACAGAACAGCGGATCGCAGAACAATGGATCGCAGAGCGGCGGCCCGAGCAATGCCGGCGCGCCGGGCGGCGGCGGTTCAACGACGACCACCACGACCGCATCTGGCCAGTGACGTCCGCAACGAGAGGATGAAACATGTCCGGCGCGCAGTTCGTCAGCGTAGCAGGGGTCAAGATCGTCGTCGTGACCGACGAGCAGGCCTTTGCTGACGGCGTGCGCGCCGCCTTCGCGGCCAGCGCGCAGGTCGATCTCGAGATTGTCCGCGAAAAGCTGTCAACGGCACAGGCGATCGATTTCGAGGGCGCCGCAGTTCTGATTGCCGATCTTGGCGACAGCGATGAAATCGAGCTGCACGCGCTCGAACTGATCGTGACCCGGGCCGGTCATCGGCCGCCGGTCGTCGCCGTGGCGAAGACCTTTGACAACGCCGTGGCGCGCCGGCTGATGCAGATGCGGATCGCTGATGTTGTCATCAAGCCGGTACCGGCGACGGAACTGGTACGCACTTGCGCGCGGGTCACCAAGGCGCACGCCAGGACCGAAACGACCGAGGCGCAGATATTCACGTTCCTGCCCGCTGTCGGCGGCGCCGGCGTGACGACGCTCGCGGTGCAGACGGCAATGCTGCTGCTCAATAACGGCGCGCGCGGCAAGACCGCGACCTGCCTGGTCGATCTCGACTTTCAGCACGGCGCCTGCGCCGACTATCTCGATATCGAACCGCGGCTCAATCTCGGCGAGATCGAGCCGCGGCCGGAGCGCCTGGATCGGCAGCTGCTCGAAGTCATGCTGTCCTACCACGCCTCGGGTCTGGCGGTGGTCGCCGCACCGAACCGGCCGGCGGAAATGCGCTCGTTCGATCCGTTGGTCGTGACGCGGCTTCTCGACTTGGTCTCGTCGCACTTCGACTATGTCGTATTCGACATGCCGCGCACCTGGTTCTCCTGGACCGATAACGTGCTGCTCGGGTCCAACAGAGTCTTCATCGTCAGCGAGACGACGGTGCCGAGTTTGCGCCAGGCGCGGCAACTGGTCGAAGCCATCCGCGAGCGGCTCGGCGAGCAGCCCAACCCACAGGTCATCGTCAATCGGTTCGAACAGAAGCTGTTCTCACCAGGGCTGCGCCGCGCCGACATCGAGCGGGCGATCGGCGGATCGCTGGCCGCCTTCATACCAAACAACTACGGTCTGGTGCGCGAAGCCATTGACCGCGGCGTGCCGCTTAACGAAGTCAAGCCGGGCAACGCCATCACCGCGCAACTAAAGAAGTTCATTGTCGCTCCGGCCACCAACCTGGCCAACGCCGGCGCCACGCCGGCAAAAAACTCAGGCCTGCGCGCGGCCTTTGCGTCCGCGCCGTGGAAAGCCAAACGCGCCTCCGCGCTGCCGGGATAGCCGATGGCCAGCCGTTTCTCACTTCGCCGCGTTGCCGCTCCGGAGCTCGCGCCGGCGGGCGACGACGTCGCGCCCGAGCCCCAAGCACAGCCCGAAATCGTCGAGGCCGCACCGGAGCCGGTCGGCAATCCGTTGCTCACGGAGAAACTGCTTGACGCCAAGGTACGGCTGCATCGCCGGCTGATCGAGGAGATGAATCTTTCGGCGCTGGAAAAATTGCCGGAAGAAGAAATCCGCGGCCACGTGCAGCAGCTGGTTTCGCAATATGTCCTGGTCGAACGGCTGGCGCTCAACGCCCAGGAGCTCAACGACTTTATCTCCGAAATTCTCGATGAGATGCGCGGGCTCGGCCCGCTCGAGCCGCTGCTGAAAGATCCGGCCGTCAACGATATTCTGATCAACGGTCATGAATGCGTCTACATCGAGCGACAGGGCTTGCTCGAGCCGACCGCAGTGCGCTTTAAGGACGAGGCGCACCTGTTGCGCATCATCAACAAGATCGTCGCCGCGGTCGGCCGCCGCGTCGACGAGTCGCATCCGATGTGCGACGCCCGGCTGCTTGACGGCTCGCGCGTCAACGTCGCGGTGCGGCCGGTCGCGGTCGACGGGCCGCTGATGTCGATCCGCAAATTCTCCAAGAAGCCGCTGAACCTCGACAAGCTGGTCGAAGTCGGGGCCTTGCGGCCGCCGATGGCCGAGTTGTTGGCGGCAGCGGTCAAGGCGCGGGTGACGCTGATCATCTCGGGCGGCACCGGCTCGGGCAAGACGACCATGCTCAACGCGTTGTCGTCTTTCATCTCGCCGAAGGAACGCCTGCTCACCATCGAAGACGCCGCCGAACTGCAGCTGCAGCAGCCGCATGTCGGCCGCATGGAAACCCGGCCGCCGAACGTCGAAGGCAAAGGAGAAATCCGTCAGCGCGACCTGGTCAAGAACGCGCTGCGCATGCGTCCCGACCGGGTGATCCTCGGCGAGTGCCGCGGCGAAGAAGCCTTCGACATGCTGCAGGCGATGAATACCGGCCACGAAGGCTCGATGGCCACGATCCACGCCAATACGCCACGCGACGCGATTTCTCGTCTCGAGCAGATGATCGGCATGGCCGGCATGCCGATGACGGTGGCGAGCATTCGCGGTCAAATCGCCGCCGCCATCCGCGTCATCGTACAGCTTTCGCGGCTGTCCGACGGCAAGCGTCGCATCATGAGCATTGCCGAAATCACCGGGCTGGAAGGCGACATCATTCAGATGCAGGAGATCTTCAAGTTCGTTCGCACCGGCACCGGCTTGGACGGCGCGGTCGCCGGTCATTTCCAGGCGACCGGCGTGCGACCGCGGTTTCTCGCCGATCTGCTGGCTTTGGGGATCAAGATTCCCGGCTCCTATTTTGATCCTTCGCAACCGCTGTGATCGCGATGTCGTTCGATTTCGATCCGATCTATCTGATCTGGCTTCTGGTCGCGGGCTCGGCAGTGCTGATCGCCGAGGCGATCTATCTGTTGTGCTCGTCCTCGGCGTCGTATCGCAGCCAAATCAACCGGCGGCTGATGCTGGCCAAGGACCGCCCGGATCGGGAGAGCGTCCTGGTCGAATGGCGCCGGGAGCGCGGTCTCACCGACACCGGCGGTTACCTGCTCAAGTTCGTCGCCTTGAACCGCCTGATTCTTCAGTCCGGCATCACCATCGGGCTCACGCGTCTGTTGGTCGTCATCGGCCTCACCAGCCTGATCGTATTTGCCGCCACTGTGGCGCTGCGCGGCAGCGTGATGGAGGGCGCGCTGGCCGGCGTGGTGAGCGCGACTGCATTGCCGTATCTGATCCTTCGCCTGCTTCGCGGCCGGAGGCAGAAGAAGTTCGGCGCCCAGTTTCCCGACGCACTCGACACCATTGTGCGCAGCCTCCGCGCCGGCCATCCGGTGCCGACCGCGATCGCCATGGTGGGCCGCGAGATGCCCGACCCGATCGGCAGCGAGTTCGGCGTCGTCACCGACGAAATCACCTACGGCGCCGATCTCGAGACGGCGATGCGCAATCTGCATGGCCGCGTCGGCTCGGAAGACCTGCCGCTGTTCGTCACCGCGATCGGCATTCAGACTACCACCGGCGGCAATCTTGGCGAGATCCTTGACAATCTGTCCGGCGTCATCCGCCAGCGTTTCAAGATGCGCCGCAAGGTACGGGCGCTGGCGTCCGAAGGCCGCGCTTCGGCGATGATCCTGTCGGCCTTACCGATCGGCCTGTTCATCGTCGTGCAAGTCACCTCGCCCGATTTCTACGCCTCGGTCTGGCATGAGAACCTCACCAAGATTCTGCTCGGCGGCGCCGCCGCTTGGATGCTGCTGGGCAACCTGATCATGTTCAAGATGGTCAACTTCAAGATCTGAGCGATGGACCCAAGCTTCGAACTGTTCGCGGACAGCTCGGCGACGATGTTGAGCATTCTCATCTTCCTCGCCGCCGGCACTGTTTGCTTTGCATTGATGCTGGGCGTGCGCGCACGGCAGGCGGTACGCCGCCGGGCGGCGGGCTATGGCCTCGACGAGGATGCCGCCGGCAACCGGCGTTCGCTGACTTATTCGAACCTCGCTCAAAAAGTCGTTGACTATGCGGTGAAGCATTACGCCTCGGGCGACGGCAAGGACCTTAAGGTGCTGCGCGGCCGGCTCATCCAGGCCGGCATCTATGAGCCGCGTGCGGCGGCTTATTTTTTCATTGCCCGGGCGACGTTGGCGGCAGGTCTGGCCATCGCCCTGTTTTTCATTCTTCCCTTGCTCGGCTTGAACGGCAAAGCGGCGTTTTGGCTGTTCGTCATGGGCGGCGGCCTGTGCGGCTATCTGGCGCCAACGTTTTATCTCGATCGCCGGGTCAAGGCGCGACGCGTCGAGCATCGCATCGGATTTCCCGATTTCATGGATCTGCTGGTGGTCTGCGCCGACGCCGGCTTAGCCATGGAGGCGGCGCTCGACCGGATCAGGCGCGAGCTCAGCCATGCCTATCCCTCCCTTGGCGCCAACATTCACATCACCAATCTCGAAATTCGCGCCGGCCGCACGCTGGCCGAAGCGCTTGAGCATTTCGGCGATCGCCTTGGCCTCGAAGAGGCGCGCGCCTTCGCCGCCCTGATCCAGCAGTCGGACGAGCTTGGTGCCAGCATTTCCAAGGCGCTGCGGGTCTACAGCGATGACATGCGGCACAAGCGGATGTCGCGCGCCGAGGAGAAGGCCTACAGCCTGCCGGCGAAGCTCGCCGTACCGATGATGGTGTGCATCTTTCCGGTGCTGTTCATCGTGATTCTGGCCCCGGTCATCGTCCGGCTCTCCACGGGCAATTGGTAAGATTCCGCGCGTCCCTGCTCAACCGGCCGGTCGCTGGCCGGCGCGGCCTTCCGAATAACCCGCGGTACCGACAAGCAATTCCTTAACCATCGTCAATTAGTTTTAGGCTGTCGGTCCGCCTGTCCGCCCGCGAAAGACCCGTCCGTCTAGCCGATTTTGAGTGAGCGCGTTCCGGCTGAGATCGCATCGATGTGTGTTCGGTTGTTTTTAGCTCTTTTGATTGCAGCGGTGAGCTTCGCTTCACTCGCTGGTTGCACGTCAACGCCGAAGCTCAGCGATCTGTGGACGCCCAAAGACGCGGCAAATCCCGGCGCCGCGACCCAAGGCAGTACCGAAACGACCGGCTCCATCGTCACGCCGCCGGCAGAACCAGGCGGAAGCGGCGAGCCGGTCGCGCCGTTGGCCAAGCCGGGTCTGCTCGGCGACGACCCCAATGACGACCTGCAGCACGGCAAGAGATTTTTCCGCGCCAATAGCTTTGCCAACGCTGAAAGAAGCTTCCGTGCCGCCGTGGAAAAGCATCCGCGCGATGCCGAAGCGTGGGTCGGCCTGGCAGCGTCGTATGATCGATTGCGCCGCTTCGACCTCGCCGACCGGGCCTATCAAGAGGCGATCAGAATCGTCGGCCGGACCCCGGAAGTCCTCAATGACCAGGGCTTCTCCTACATCTTGCGCGGAGACTATGGGCGCGCGCAGCGGACGCTGCAGGAAGCGCTGACAAAGGATCCGGGCAATCCGCATATCCAGGCGAATTTGCACCTCCTGGAAGAAAGCTCGCGCGACGGCAAGGCGGTCCAGTAATCCAAAAAAGCCGTCCGGCTGAGTTAAGCTTCGAGCATCGCGACATCGCCAAGCGGCGGCACGCGCCGCGGCGACCAAAGAGAAACCCCGGCCTTGCGACCGGGGCCCCCCACTTCTACCGGGGCTCAGACGACAACCCGGCGATCAAACGCTAGCCACAAATGATAATCGACACATTAGGATCATCGGACAAACTCGGCGCATTCGATCGCGGCTGCTGCGCCGAGTGTCGCTATCAGATCGAAGTGACGGCTCGTTCACCAACCCGCACGTAGTCGTCCAATGCTTCGGCGACGCGCGCGATGACGGGGGCCCACTCGCGGCTCGAATCCTGACGAAACAGACGAGCGGTCGGATACCAGAGGCTGTCCTCACGATCGGCTAACCATCGCCAGCAGGTGTTGTAGCGATTGAGCAGCCAAAACGGCTTGCCGAGCGCGCCGGCGAGATGCGCAACCGACGTATCGACAGAAATGATCAAGTCCAAATTTTCCATCAGCGCCGCGGTGTCGGAAAAATCCTGCAAATCGTCGGTCCAATCGACGACCGCGTCGCGCCAGGAGCTGATGCGCAATTGCCGCACTGCATCGTCGCCTTTCTGCAGGCTGTAGAACGCGCACTCGGCCGTCTGAAACAGCGGCGCCAGTTGATCGAACGCAATACTGCGCTGGCTGTCGATCCGGTTGGCGCCGGGCAATTCCTTGCGCGGACTTCCGGCCCACACTACGCCGATGCGCGGCTTTTCGTCGGCGCCAAACCGCTCTTGCCAGGCGCGCGTCTTGCTTTCGCGTGCGGCAAGATAGGGCGCCGCCGACGGTATGGTGTCGAGCCGCGTCGCCATTGCCAGCGGCAGGCTGAGCAGCGGACAGTGCAGATCGAATGACGGCAGCGGATCGCCGCGCGAGACAACCTGCGCGGCACCGTTGAGCGTGGTCATGAGTTGGCGCAGCGGCTTTTGCACCTCCAGAATGACGCGCGCGCCGCGTGCGGCCACGAGCGCGACGTAGCGGCAGAACTGGATCGTGTCGCCCAGGCCTTGTTCGGCGTGAAGGAGCATGGTCCGGCCCTCGATCTCCTCAGATCCAAGCCATAATGGCCGCGGGAAATCGCGCTTGGCGCTTTTGAGCTGCGCCGTCTGCCACCGCCATTCGTGTTTTTTCCAGCCGCGATCGAAGTCCCCTAACAGCAACCGGCAGATCGCTTCGTTGTAGTGCGCATCGGCAAAATCCGGCCGCAGCGCCAGCGCGCGCTCGTAGCCTTCCAACGCCTCGTCGTAGCGCTTGAGATCATGGAGCGTAGCGGCGCGATTGGCGATGGCCTCGGCATGACCCGGCCGCAGCGCCAGCGCGCTTTGATAGCTCGCCAGCGCCTCCTCGAACCGCTTCAAGAGATGCAAGGCATTGCCGCGATTATAATGTGCCTCGGCATAATCCGGCCGCAACGTCAGCGCGCCGTCGTAGCTCGCCAGCGCTTCTTCGAACCGCCGCAGCTCGTGCAGCGCGTTGCCGCGGTTATAGTGGACCTCGGCGATCGCGGGCCGCAGCGCCAGCGCCCGGTCGTAGCTGACCAGCGCCTCCCCGTAGCGCTTCAAGCCGCACAAGGCGTTGCCGCGAATAGCGTGCAGCTCGGCGAGGTCCGAACGCAAGGCCAGCGCCCGGTCGCAACTTGCCAGCGCTTCGTCGAACCGCTTGAGCTCATGGAGCACGGCGCCGCAATTGCCATGCGCCTGCGCCGAGTTCGGGTCCATTGCCAAGACGCGCGCGTAGTTCGCCAGTGCCTCGTCGTAGTGCTGCAATTCCTTCAACGTATTGCCGCGATTGAGCAGAGCCTCGACATAGTCCGGACGCAGGGCTAGCGCGCGGTCGTAGCTTTCCAAAGCCTCGGCGAAGCGTTTCAGCAATTGCAGGGTGTTGCCGCGGTTCGACAGCGCCTCCGCATAATCCGGCCGCAAAGTCAGTGCTCGGTCGTAGCTCGCCAACGCCTCATCGAGGCGCCTGAGTTCTTTGAGGGCGATGCCGCGATTGTTCAGCGCGAAAACGTTATCGGGATCGCGCGTCAGCGCCGTGTTTATTTGCTCCAACGCCGCCGCATGATTGCCGCGCTGCAGAAAAATAAGGCCCAGCAAATGCAGGCAATCGAAATGATCGGGCAGCATTGCCAGAATTCGATTGTAGATCTGTTCCGCATCGGCCAATTGGCCGGCTTGATGCTGCTTGACGCCGTCAGCGAACAACGATGCGGTATTGGTCATTCCGTTCGCCGTGGCGGGCTCGAGGGCGCGAATCACCGTCTTTGTTAGTGAGCAGCCTCGGAACTCATCCGTCAATCAAGACTCTGCACGGCATCAGCCTTAACCTGTTGCCGTGGAACGGACTTCGGTTTGACAGACTGAAAGCCCGCTCTTCGGCCGGCACCAAATGCCGCTCTAGGCCGCGAGCCCCATGATGTCGCGCGCTTCCGTGGGGCTTGCGACCGAGCGGCCGGCGTCGCGGGCATAACGCGCCAGCGTTTCGACCAATGCGCCGTTCGAGCCGACTTTGCTGCCATCGGGCAAATAGAACGTATCCTCCAGCCCGGTGCGCAGATGGCCGCCGAGCTCGGCGGCGCGGCGATGCAGCGGCCAGATCTCGGCCCGGCCGATGGCAGTGACCTGCCATGGCGCGCCGGCGATGATGAGCTTGCGCAAGATTGGCAAGAGGTCGGGGTCCGCCGGCATGCCCAACTCCACGCCCAAGACGAAATTATATTTTGGCAGGCCGGCGAACATGCCGTTCTTGGCATACATGCCGACGCAACGCACGATGCCGACGTCGAAACATTCGAATTCCGGCTGGGTGTTGGTCTCGCGCATGACGTCCAGATAAGCTTTCACTTTCTCGACCGGATTATCGAACACGTGCGGCGGCCACGCCCACGATCCGTCAGCGCGCACCTTCAGATAATTCAGCGAACCGGCATTGCAGGCGGCGATCTCCGGCTTGACGGCGCGCAGACAGGCGAGCGGCCCGGAAATGTCGGCGCCGAGCGTGCCGGTCGTCTCGTTGAGGATCACGCCCGGGCAGGCATCGCGGACCGCCTGCATGATGGTCGCGGCGACGTCCGGCTCCCACGACGGCAGATGCCCCTTGCCCGGCAGCTGCTGGCGAAAATGCACGTGCATCACGGCGGCGCCGGCATCGAACGCGGCCTTCGCCTCGCGCGCCATCTGCTCGGGCGTCACCGGCACCGGATGCTGCCTGGGATCGGTGAGCACGCCGGTAAGTGCGCAGGTGATCACGGCCTTGTCGCTCATGGCGGCGCCTGCAGTGGAGCCGGCGCGGCGTTCTCCTCCGGCTTGAGCTCGACCAGCACCTGACGGGTGGCGACCTGATCGCCCGGCTTGACCAAGATTTTAGCAATGGTGCCGTCGCGCTCGGCGCTGATCTCGTGCTGCATCTTCATCGCCTCAAGCACGACAATCCGTTGTCCCTTGGCGACCGGATCGCCCGGCTTGGCGAGCACGCTGACGATCGCCCCATTCATCGGCGCGACCAGCCGCGAGGCGCCATCGCGCCGAGCGGAGCCACTAACGTCAAGCGTGGTCTCGCGCAGCGTAAAGACCTGACCGTTGAGGTCCACATGCAGCGTTCCGTTTTGCACGGCGAAATGCGCGGTCTGCTGCAGACCAGATGCAGCAAAGCGCACCGCGCTGTCGCTGCGTTGGTCGATCGAAACCTTCACCTTGTCATTGTCGAATGTAATCACATAGGCGTTTGGGCTGGTGGTCGTAATGCTGACGGCATGGTGAGCGTTGCCGAGCGCCAGCCGCAACGGCCAGACGGCAATGCCGGTCGACGACCAATTTTGCGCGATGCTCGGTATGTTGGCCGTCTGCGAATGCGCCTCGAACAGGAGCACCGCCGCCAACGCCAGCGTACGCTGGTCAGGCTCCGGCGTGCGCATCGCCTCGCCGCCGGCGGGAAAATATCGATCGATGAAATCCGTCGTCGCCGCGGCGGCGGCGAATACCGGATGCCGAAGTAGAGCGACAAGGAAACCACGATTGGTGATCAATCCGAGCGCCACCGTGTCCTCGAGCGCGACGATCAATCGCCGCCGCGCTTCGTCACGTGTCGCGCCGTGGGCGATCACCTTGGCCAACAGCGGATCGTAGAAAGGGCTTACCACTGCGCCGGACGTTAGCCCGTGATCGATGCGAATGCCCTCGCCGCTCGCCGGCCGCCAGTCGAGCAGCGTTCCGCTGTGCGGCAAAAAGCCATTGTGCGGGTCTTCGGCATAGACGCGCGCCTCGATGGCGTGTCCGCGCCACTGCACTTCATGTTGCTCGAGCGACAGTCTCTCGCCGGCCGCAACGCGCAACTGCCATGCTACCAGATCAAGGCCGGTCACCGCCTCGGTCACTGGATGCTCGACCTGGAGCCGGGTATTCATTTCCAGGAAATAGAATTTTCCGGCACCGTCGAGCAAAAACTCGACGGTGCCGGCGCCGACATAATCGATGGCGCGCACCGCGGCGACCGCCGCCTCGCCCATCTGCGCCTGCAATTCGGTCGAGACCGCAGGTGACGGCGTCTCCTCGATGACTTTCTGATGCCGGCGCTGCACCGAGCAGTCACGCTCGCCGAGATGGATCACGCTGCCGTGCTGATCGGCGAAAATCTGAAACTCGATGTGGCGCGCTGTGGCGATGGCGCGTTCGAGGATCAGCTCGTCGGAGCCGAACGCGCCCGCCGCCTCCGAGCGCGCCCGCGCCAGCGCATTGGCAAGATCATCAGGCGAAGCCACCAGCCGCATACCGCGGCCGCCGCCGCCGGCCGCAGCTTTGACCATCAGCGGAAAACCGATGCGCCGGGCTTCAGCCAGCATTTTGGTGTCGGACTGATCGGCGCCTTCGTACCCCGGCACGCATGGCACCCCGGCCGCGGCCATCAACTTTTTCGCGCGCGCCTTGTTGCCCATGGCGTGGATCGCCGCCGCCGGCGGGCCGATGAACACGAGGCCGGCATTGCTGCAGGCTTTGGCGAACGCGGCGTTTTCCGACAGAAAACCGTAGCCGGGATGCACCGCATCGGCGCCAGCGAGTTTTGCGGCGGCGAGCAGCGCGTCACTATTCAGATAACTGTCGCGGGCCGGCGGCGGCCCGATCCGGACGGCTTCATCCGCGAGGCGCACGTGCAGTGCGCCCGCGTCTGCGTCGCTGAACACCGCGACGGTCCGATAGCCCAACGCCTTCGCTGTGCGCGTGACGCGGCATGCGATTTCGCCGCGATTGGCGATCAGGATTTTGCCGAACGTACTCATGCCTCGAGCCGTCGTGTTCTTCACATCGCCCGCACGAGATGCAGTGGGTCAACCATGACCGGCAGTCTGCTCCGGCGCGTTCGACGTGCCCGGCAGCGTCCCCATCAGCTTGCAGATGATGCTCAACATGATCTCGTCGGCGCCGCCGCCGATCGAACCCAGCCGTCCGTCGCGGTAAGCGCGGCTGATGGGCGTCTCGCTCATGTAGCCCATGCCGCCCCAATATTGCAGGCAGGCGTCCGACACTTCGCGGCGCAGCCGCCCGGACTTGAGCTTGGCCATGGACGCCAACCGGGTGACGTCGCTGCCCGCGAGATAGAGTTCACAAGCGCGGTAGGTGATGGAGCGGAGAAGCTCGATCTCGGTTGCGAGCTCCGCCAGGCGGAAATGCACGACCTGATTGTCGAGGATCATCTTGCCGAAGGCTTTGCGGTTGCGGGTATAGTCGATGGTCTGCTCGATCGACCGCTCCATCGATTTCAAGCACGCCGCCGCCGCCCACAGCCGCTCCTCCTGGAATTGCATCATCTGATAGGTGAAGCCCTTGTCCTCTTCGCCGATCAAATAGCGCTGCGGCACCCGGACGTTGTCGAAGAAGATTTGTGCGGTGTCGGAGGAGCGCATGCCGAGCTTGTCGAGCTTGCGGGCGATCTCGACGCCCTTGGTCTTCATCGGCAGGCAGATCAGCGATTTGTTTTTGTGCACGGCGCCTTCCGAGGTGTTGGCGAGGAGGCACATCCAGTCGGCCTGCACGCCGTTGGTGGTCCACATCTTGCCGCCATTGATGACGTAATCGCCGCCGTCCTTGCGCGCCGTGGTCTTGATCGAGGCGACGTCGGACCCGGCGCCGACCTCGGAGACACCGAGGCAGGCGACGTAGTCGCCGCAGATCGACGGCGCCAGGAATTCGCGCTTGACCTCTGCCGAGCCGAACCGCGACAGCGCCGGCGTCGCCATGTCGGTCTGCACGCCGATCGCCATCGGCACGCTGCCGCAGGCGATATTGCCGAGCTCTTCGGCCATCACCATGGCATAGGAGTAGTCGAGGGCCTGGCCGCCATATTCGACCGGCTTGGTCAGACCCAAAAAGCCAAGATCGCCCATTTTCTTAAACAGCGCGTGAGCGGGAAAAATGCCGGCCTCTTCCCATTCATCGACATGAGGATTGACCTCAGCGGCAATGAATCTCTGCAGGCTGCGGCGCAGCTCCTCATGCTCGGGGGTGAACAACATGGCGTTTCCTCTTTATTCCATGTGCTTCTCTACATGCGCCCGACGCCAAATGTATTGGGCTTGAGCGGGCGCAAGTCTGCCTCGCGGCAGATCGACAGACAGAAACCTAGCACCTTGCGGGTGTCGCGCGGGTCGATCAGGCCGTCGTCCCACAGCCGCGCGGTCGCATAAAGCGCGGTGGACTCGCCTTCCATGCGCTTGACGATGGCCTGTTCCATCGCCCCGAGTTTCGCCGGGTCGACCGGCTTGCCCTCACGCTTAAGCTTCTCTTCGGTAACGATCGCCATCACCTTGGCGGCCTGCTCGCCCCCCATCACAGCGATGCGGTTGCTGGGCCAGGCAAAGATGAAGCGCGGGTCGTAGGCGCGTCCGCACATGCCGTAATTGCCGGCGCCGAACGAGGCGCCAGCATGCATAGTGAGCTGCGGCACCGTCGCATTGGCGACCGCCTGGATCATTTTCGAGCCGTGCTTGATGATGCCGGCCTGCTCGGCTTCGCGCCCGACCATGTAGCCGGTGGTGTTCTGCAGATAGACGATCGGCATATTGGCCTGGCAGCAAAGCTGGATGAATTGCGCCGCTTTGCTGGCGCCATCCGCATCGATCGGGCCGTTATTGCCGACCAGACCAATCGCGTAACCCTCGATCTCCGCCTGGCCGCAGACCGTATGCGGTCCGTACAGCGTCTTGAAATCGAGATAGTCAGATTCGTCAACGATGCGGGCAATGACCTCGCGGACGTCGTAAGGCTTGCGATAATCGGTCGGCACCACGCCGGCGAGCTCTTCCGCCGGGTAGCGCGGCTCCTTGAAGGATTTTTGGGACTGCGTGGGAAGCTGCGCATTCCAGGGCAGCTTGGCCATGATCTCCCGCGCAATGCGAATGCCGTCCGCGTCATCCTCGGCCAGATATTCTCCGAGCCCGGAGACGGTCGCGTGCATCTCGGCGCCGCCGAGTTCTTCGTCGGTTGCGATCTCGCCGGTTGCGGCGCGAAGGAGCGGCGGACCGGCGAGAAAGACTTTGGCGCGGCCGCGCACCAGGATCGTGTAGTCCGAAAGGCCGGGCAGATAAGCGCCGCCCGCCGTCGAGGAGCCGTGGACCACCGTGACCTGCGGAATGCCTGCCGCCGACAGCCGCGCCTGATTGGCAAAGCCGCGCCCGCCTTCGACAAACATCTCGGCCTGAAAAAGCAGATTGGCGCCGCCGGATTCGACCAGCCGCACCATCGGCAGCTTGTTCTCCATCGCGATCTGCTGGATGCGCAGATGTTTTTTCACGCCCATCGGTGTCGACGTGCCGCCTTTGATCGCGCTGTCGTTGGCGGACACGATGCAGCGGACACCCGAGACATAGCCGATGCCAGCAATGCCACCGCCGCCCTGAATGCCTTCGGCACCATCGTCGTCGTGCATGCGAAAGCCGGCGAGCGTCGACAATTCGAGCCACGGCGCCCCCGGATCGAGCACCAGCGCCACGCGCTCACGCGGCAGTAATTGCTTGCGGGCGCGGAAACGGTCGCGCTTGGCATTGGAGACGTCGCGCACTTTCTGCTCCAGCGCGCGAAATTCGCCGATCAGAGCCAGCATCTGCTCGCGGTTGGCGCGGAAGCCCTCGGAATTTGGATCGACGCGGCTTTCGATGATCGGCATGGCAATTTGGCTCGCACACTAGTGCGGCGACGGACTTGAAGTTCCTAAGATCAAGCCGCGAGCCAGCATAGGGACGTCAAATCCGAAGCCGCATTCGTACTATACACGTGCCAGAGTGCTTGCCGTCCCGGAATACGGCTGAGCCGTTAACCTTGAAATATGAGGGGCGGACGCGGCCGTCATAACGACATCAGCGGCGACCGCCGCGATAGCGAAGCGATCGACCCGAGCAGCAGCTGCACGAGCCGCCGTGGCCCGCACCCGATAGTCTTGGCGCCGAAGCGACTCGCTCGCCGCCCATGGGGGCGAGCCGCCGCTCGGCGGACGCCGCCGCAAAGTAGGGTGCGGTCAGGAACGCACGCGGTGCCTTCTTTCCGCATTCTGGGCACTTGTGCGGCAGGTCGCACTCGGCCATCGGCCGCATCTCGGTGAAAGAACCGCAGCGGGCGCAGAGATAATCGTAGACGGGCATCGGCTCCTCTCGTCAGCGTCCCGCATCGTAGCGAAGAAATTCGAGGCGGCAACCGATCTGTGCGGCGCCTGAGCTCGATAAACTTGCGGGCAAAGAGGCCAAGCAGGGTCGCAATTCCGTATCTTGCTCCTATCCGCACAGGCCTCCTATAAAGCTCCCACTAGGGAGGATGCCCATGGGGCTGCGTGACTTCACGCTGTTCGACATCGTCGCCCGCAACGCGCGGCTGTATCCGGATCGACTGGCTTTTGCCTTCGAAGATAAGCGGATCACGCATGCCGCGTATTTGGCCCGGGTCGAACAGCTGGCTGCGGGCCTTGCCCACGCCGGCGTCGAGCCGGGCGACCGCATCATCGTCCTGTCGCAGAACAACCTGGAATTCGTCGATCTTTACGGCGCCGCCGCACGGCTCGGCGCCATTGTCGTGCCGATCAACTGGCGGCTCAGCGCCGACGAAATCGCCTACATAGCCGGCGATGTTGCACCCAAGATCGTGATCGCCGACGCCGCCAATCGGGCGGTCTTGGAAGGGGCACAGCAAAAGCTGTCCACGGTCGAAGGCTGGTATGGGATCGGCACCAGCGCCGCTCCGTTCGCGCCATATGCCGAATTGCTCGAAGCCGGCGCGGCAAGCGGCCAGGCAACCGCCCCGTATTCGGATGCTGATGCCGGCTTGGTGATGATTCACACCGCCGCGGTCGGCGGCCGCCCGCGCGGCGCGCTGCTCTCGCACGCAAATCTCATCGCCTCGAGTGTGCAGCTTTTGCAGTATTGGTCGCTGACGCCGGGTGACATTAATCTTGGCGTGCTGCCGCTGTTTCATGTCGCCGGCTTAGGCATGCTGCTCGCCGCCCAATATGCCGGCGGCGCAACGGTAGTGGTGCAAAAATTCGACGCCGGCGCCGCGTTGGATGTCATCCACCGCGAGCGGGTGACAATGCTTGCGGAGTTTCCGCCGATCCTGACGACGCTGCTTGACGCTGCCCAGATCAGTCCGGCCGAACTTGCGAGCTTGCGGATCGTGACCGGGCTAGACGGCCCGGACACGATCACACGTTTCGAACGCATGTGCCCGCAGGCGCGGTTTTGGTCGGTGTTTGGCCAAACCGAAACCTCAGGCTTTGTCACCATGGGCCGGTTTCGCGACAAGCCGGGCGCTGCCGGCAAGCCGACCTTTTTGGCCAATGTCGCGGTGCTCGACGACGCGGATCTGCCGGTCGCCACCGGCGAGGTCGGCGAGATCGCGGTGCGCGGTCCGACCGTGTTCAAGGGTTATTGGAACTGCGACGCCGACAATGCCTTCACCTTCCGCAACGATTGGCATCATACCGGCGATCAAGGCGCCTTCGATCCTGAGGGCTACCTCTGGTACAAGGGCCGTTCGCCGGCGAAAGAGCTGATCAAGCCCGGCGGCGAAAACGTTTACCCGGCCGAAGTCGAGCGCGAGATCGCCGCACATCCCGCTATCGCCGAAGTCGTCGTGCTTGGCGTCCCTGACGCGCAATGGGGCGAGGCGATCAAGGCGGTCTGCACTTTTGAAGCTGGACAGAGTGCGACGGCGCAGCAGGTCATCGATTTCGTCGGCGGACGGATCGCGCGCTACAAGCGGCCAAAATATGTCGAGTTCGTCGAAACGATGCCGAAGACGCCGGGGGGCGCGATCGATCGAGCTAAGGTCAAAGAAGCGCACGGCCGGGTCTGATCGGCGCGCTATATATTTCCTTACGCCAGCCAGCGCCGGCGCCGGCGGTAATGTTTGACGGCGAGATAGTCCACGCCGTGAGCGCCGCCGAGATACGCCGCCTCGACGTCGGGATTGGCCTTCACCACCTCGGCCGGGCCGCTCATGACGACGCGGCCGCTGTCCATCAGATAGGCGTGGTCGACGATATCGAGCGCCATGGCGGCGTTCTGCTCGACCAACAACACGCCGACTTTGCCTTCGCGATTGATGCGCTTGATGATGTCGACGATCTCGTCGACCAGCATTGGAGCCAAGCCTAGGCTCGGTTCGTCCAACAATAAGAGTTTCGGCTCGGTCATCAGCGCCCGGCCGATGGCGAGCATCTGCTGCTCGCCGCCGGACAGGTAACCGGCCTGCGCCTTGGCGCGCTCGGCGAGCCGCGGAAACCAAGTGAAGGTGCGCTCGATCAGCCGGTTGACGTGACCGCGGTCACGGTGCATCGACGTCGCCGCCAGGAGATTCTCCCGCGGCGTGAGATGCACGAACACGCGGCGGCCTTCGAGCACGTGCGCGAGCCCAAGCCGCACGCGGTCCGGCGGATCAAGCGCCAGAAGATTTTTGCCGGCGAAGGTAATGTCACCCTTGGTCACCTCGCCGCGCTCGGGGCGCAGGAGACCGCTGATCGCCTTGAGCGTCGTGCTCTTGCCGGCGCCGTTGGCGCCGAGGAGGGCGACTAGGCCCCCCTCGGGCACATCGATCGAAACGCTTTTGACCGCGAGAAACACGCGGTCATAAGCGACTTCGATATTGTTGAGGCTGAGCACGTTCGCGATCGCCGGACTATTTGCCGGTGGTCTTGAACGTCTCCGCGGATTTCTTGATCTCGGCCCACACCACGTCCTGATTGGCCGAGAACCAGTCGGTCTGCGCAACGAATTTCGTTCCATCCCAGCGCGCGATGCGTCCCTTGCCACCGCCCTGATGGTCTTCTTTGGTGACCGTCATGGCCGGCAACAACCCTTCGGCGGTGAAGTTGGTGATCGAGGTCAGGCCGTCGTTGAGCCACGGGCCGGTGACGGGACCGTCCGGCGCCTTGGCGGCGGCGACGCGAACGCCTTCCGCCATGATCGCTCCCATCATCGCCCCATAATTGTAGTAGGCGGTGCCGATCTTAGCCTCGGGCCCGGCACCCTGCCCTTTGCCGGCGACGTCCTTGAGGATATCGGCGATGACCTTGGGACTGCGGCCGCTGGCGCACGGCTCGATCTTGAGCACGCCCTTGGCGGCCTCCTTGCCGACGACATCCATATCCGATTCCGAAATCCAGACGCTTGACGACATGCGATCCATCGGAATGCCGTTGCGGATCGCCTCGCTCAACGCCGTGGTCTGGCCGACACCCGCTCCCCAGAACACCACCCAGTCCGGCTTGGCGCGGCGGACCTGCGGCCAGATGGCGGCCTGGTCGTTGCCGGGCGGTGTGTAGGGGAAAGTCTCAAACGTGTAGCCGAGCTTCTGGCTCAGCGCCTGGAAGATCGGGATCGGCTCTTTGCCGAACGGCGTGTCGATGTGCACCAGCACGATCTTCTTGCCCTTGAGGTCCTTGTCCTGCTGGCGGAAGAAATCAACGATCAGACCGGCCTGTGTCCAGTAATTCGGCGACAGCGGCATCACGTAGGGAAACACTGAGCCGTCGGCGGCGTCGCTGCGGCCGGAAAACGCGGTGACGAGATTGATCTTGTCCTCGAGCGCACGCGACACCAAGGCGCGCGCGACCGGGGTGGACAACGGATCGCACAGCACCATGCCTTCGCGCTTGAGCCGTTCGTAGGCTTCGATGGCGCGCGGCAGATCGTTGGCGTGGTCGCTGACCTCGGCGACGATCTTGTAACCGCCGACGCCACCACGGCCGTTGATCAGGCTGAAATAGTCGCGCTGGCCTTGGCTGTATTCTGCGGTCACGAAGGTATAAATCTTGGTGAAATCCTGCGGCATGCCGAAGCGAACGATTTTCTCATCCGCGGCGATCGCCGGCCGCAAGCCGATCAAGGCCGTAGCCGCCGTGCTGGCAACGAAAGTACGCCGTGTCAGTCTCATGTCTTCCTCCCTTTCGCTGCCGGCTTGACAGTTCCGCCGCCGGCGGGCGGTTGAGTTTTCACCTCCTGGCGGTGCGGAACGGCCAGACCAGAAAGTAATTGCGGACATTGTCGTAGATTTTGGCGAGCCCGAGCGGCTCGACCACCAGGAAAGCGATGATCAGCGCGCCGTAGAGCATCAGCGGCAAATGCGCGCGCAGATCGGCGCCGAGCGCGATGCCGAGCTTAGCAGCGCCGTAGCCGATCAAGTCGTCGAACACGATCGGCGCAAACAGCACCAAAGCCGCGCCGAAGAAGCTGCCGAGGACACTGCCGAGCCCACCAACGATCACCATGGCGAGGATCTGCACCGAAAGATCGAGATGGAATTGCTCCGGCGAGACACTGCGCAGGTAACAGACCACCAGAACCGAGCCGACGACGCCGCCGATGAACGAACTGGTCCAGAACGCCAGCAGCTTGAATTTGAACGTGTCGATACCGATGATTTCGGCGGCGTAGTCCTTTTCGCGGATCGCGGCCAGCGCGCGCCCGAACGCGGTACGCCCGACATTGAGCATGAACATCGTGATGACGGCGCCGACCAAGAGCGCCATATAGTAAGTCGGCAGGTCACCCTCGATGCGGATGCCGAGGAAACGCACCGGCGGCACCGCGATCGACGCCATGCCGCCGCCGCTGACGCCGGGGATATGGGTGATGGCGAAATCGACGATATATTGCATCGCGATCGTCGCCATCGCGAGATAGAGGCTTTTGACCCGCAGCGCAGCGAAGCCGAACACCACGCCGATCAGCGCGCTGGCCAACCCGCCCACCAGCATCGCCAGTTCCAACGGCGCGCCAAACCGCACCAGATGCACGCCGGTATAAGCGCCGATCGCCATCACCGCGCCATAGCCGAGATGAATCTGGCCGGCGCCGCCCATCAACAGATTGAGGCCGAGCGCCGCCGACGACCAGATCAGCCAGGGCAGCAGATAAGCGACCAGATAAAGGTGGTCGACCAGGAACGGCGCAGCCAGCAGAAGCGCGACCACGACGCCGACCAAGAGGCGGTCGAACGGCAGCGGCCAGAGTTGGCGTTCATGGCGATAGTCGAGATGGCGGATGCCGGCGCGCCGGTAGAACATCACACCCTCTCGATCTGTTCGTGGCCGAACAGGCCGTAGGGCCGGATCATCAGCGTAATCACGATGATGACCGAGGCGACGATATCGCGCGTGCCGCCGCCGATCAGCGGGTCGATGACTCCGGTCGCCAGACTCTCGCAGACGCCGACGATCAGCGCCGCCACCAACACGCCGATAATACTGTCCAGCCCGCCGAGGATGGCGATCGCCAGCGCCTTCATCAGCAGCAATGACAGGCTCCAGTCGACGCCCTGCATACTGCCCCAGAGAATACCGGCCGCGGTCGCTGCAACTGCCGCAAGCCCCCAGGCGACCGCGATCGCGCGCTCGACGCGAATGCCGACCGACCACGACGCTCCCTGATCGTCGGAGACCGCACGCATGATGACGCCGGCGCGCGAGTTGAAGATCACCACCGTGGCGATGATCAGCGCCGCCGAAATCCCGCCGCCGATCAGGTAGGCGCGGTTGATCAGCATGTCGCCGAGGAAAACCGGCGCCTGCGGAACGCCAAGGCTGAGCCGCTTCACCGCCGAGCCGAGCAATCCCGGCACCGCGCCGCGCAGCAAAAGCTCAAGCCCGAATGTCAGCATCACCACCATGATGACCGGCTGACCAACCATGCGTCGGAGCACGGTGCGCTCGACCAGGACGCCAAAGCCAAACATGACGGCGACGGCGGCCGCCACCGCAAGCCACATCGGCAACCCGGCCGCGGCGGCGAAAACCCAGGTAATATAGGCGCCCATCATCGCGATCGCGCCTTGGGCAAAGTTGGCGGTGCCCGAAGTTTTGTAGATCAGGACAATGCCGAGCGCGACCAGACCGTACATCGCGCCGACAAGCGCGCCGGTCAGCGCCAGCTCCCCTAACAGCCCAAAATCCACGGCTAGGCCACCTCGCAGATCGACAGCATGCGGCTGATTGTTCCGGTCTGTCCGCTCTCGTAGGTAATGCGGGTGTTCTCGACCACCGAGCGCGCCCCGGAATAGAGCGCGGTGATCAGCGCCTGATAGCGCTCCTCGATGACGTTGCGGCGGAGCTTGCGGGTGCGCGTGATCTCGCCATCGTCGGCATCGAAATCCTTGTGAAGATTGACGAAGCGGTGAATGCGCAGCGGTTCTGGCAGGCTTCCGTTGACGTGCGCCAGGACCGACGCGACGAGCTTGGCGACTTCCGGCTTCTGCGACAGGTCGGCGTAGGATGTGAAGGAGATGCCGCGCTCTTCGGCCCAATGGCCGGCCGCTTCGAGGTCGATGCAGACGATCGCCGTGAGCTCGTCGCGGCCGGCGCCGACGACGGCGACATTACGGACATAGGGACTGAACTTGATGCGGTTCTCGATGTAATTGGGAATGAAGCGCTCGCCGGCGCGGGTGCGCACCACTTCGCTGACGCGCCCGAGCACCACCAATTGTCCGCTCGGCTCCAGATAACCGGCATCGCCGGTGCGCAGCCAACCGTCGACCAGCGCTTTGCGGCTCGCTTCCGGATCGTCGAAATAGCCGTCGATGACGGAGCCGGAACGCACCAGAATTTCGCCGTTGTCGTCGATCTTCACTTCCACGCCCGGCATCGGGTTGCCGACGCCGTGCAGCGTCACCTGGCGCTCGGGCTGCGCCGCGGTCAGCGCCGCGGTTTCGGTCTGACCGTAGAATTGGCGGAGATCGATGCCGAGCGCGCGGAAGAACAGGAATGTGTCCTCGCCCATGGCCTCGCCGCCGGTATAGGCGCGGTGCATGCGCGTCATGCCGAGAAAGTCCTTGATCGGGCCGAACACCAGCACTTCGCCGAGCAAGGCTGACAACCGTTCGCCGACTGTCGGCGATTTGCCGGCGAGCCGCCGGCGCTCGCGTTCGATCGCCCGCGGCATGAAATAATCATACAGCCTGCGCTTGAGCGGCGTGGAATCCGCCATGCCGATCTGGATGCGCGTGAGCATGTTGTCCCAGGCGCGCGGCGCGGCGAGATAGATGGTCGGCGCCACTTCACGGATGTCGCGCAACACCGTTTCCTGACGCTCGGGGATATGCGTGGTGAAGCGGAGCAGCGTGCCGGCGCCAACAGTGAACACGAGATCGCCGACCCAGGCCATCGGCAGATAGGCGTAGTGGTCCTCGTATTCCTGGAAATAGCCGCCGGCGACCGCGTTCATTACGCCGGCAACGATGTTGCGATGGCGAAGCGGTACCCCCTTTGGCGTTCCCGTTGTGCCCGACGAATGCAAGAGCACGGCAATGTCGTTGGCCTGCGCGCGTCCTACCAGATCGGCCGCCAACGCCGGATCGGCATCGATCCGCGCTCGGCCGCGCGAGATCGTGGCGTCGAGCGACAGCAATCCCTCGGACTGGTAGCCTGAAAGCCCGCGCGGATCGTCGTAGAGGATCGTTGCCGGCCGGCCGGTGCGCTCACGCAATTCGAGAAGCTTGTCGACCTGCTCCTGGTCTTCGGCGACAGCGATGTTCGGTGCGCCGTGACGCGCGTAAGCCACGAGCTCATCGGGCGGCACGTCGGGAAAGACCGGCGACGGAAAGGCGCGCAGCGCCATCGCCGCCAATGTTGCGCTATAGAGCCTCGTGCGATTGTCGCCGATGACGATGAGCGCCTGTTCGGGGCGAAGCCCCAGCTCCTCGAGCGCCGCTGCCAGTGCGATCACTTCGGCGAAGGTGTCGGCCCAGCTTCGCTCTTGCCAGACGCCGCGGTCGCGCTCGCGGAACGCGGCACAGCCGCCGGATTCGGTGGCGTTGCGCGCCAGCGCGGCGATCAGCGTTGCGGGGCCGCCGTCCTTGGTCACTGGCCACGATGTCACCAAAGGTTGACGCAGCGGCATATTCATGACGCCGCCTCCGCGCGCCGGAGCGCGGCGCGTTGCCCGAGATAGGCCGAGACCACACGCGGGTCAGCGATCGTCTGCTCCGGCTCGCCCTCGGCAATGTTTTCGCCGTAGCTCAGCACCAGCACGTGGTCGCAGAGCGCTGTCACGACATCCATGTGATGCTCGATCAGCAGAATCGTGGTGTGGCGCTCCTCGCGCGCGTCGAGGATGAAGCGGGCGATATACTCCTTTTCCTCTTGATTCATCCCGGCCATCGGCTCATCGAGGATCAAAAGCTGCGGCTCGGCGGCGAGCGCCCGTGCCAACTCCACGCGCTTTTGCATGCCGAGCGGAATGACCTCGACCGGCTCGTCGCGGATATCCTGAATCTGCATGAAGTCGATCAGTTCTTCGACGACGCGGCGGTGGGCGACCTCATTGCGCAACGCCCAGACCCAATAGAACAAGCTCGCCAGTGCGCTCGCGCCCATGAAGACATGACGGCCGAGAAGAATGTTTTCCAACACTGTCATGCCGCGAAATAGCGCGAGATTCTGGAAGGTGCGCGCCACGCCGCGCGCGGCGATGCGGTGCGGCTTGAGCCCGACCACTTCCTGACCGAACAGATTCACGCTGCCGGCCTGCGGCCGGTAGAAGCCGGTGATCACGTTGACCATGCTGGTCTTGCCGCTGCCGTTCGGTCCGACCAGTCCGAAAATCTGCCCTTCGGTAATGTCCAGCGAAACTTCCTTGAGCGCGCGCAGGCCACCGAACGCGAGCTCGATATCGCGGCAGCGCAGCAGGCTGTCGCCTTGGTATCGCTCGGCGGGTGATCTCATCGCCTCGTCCCGGGTCACATCCGGAACACGCCATAATGCGGGCGGTCGATCGGCGCATTCAGCGCTACGCTGATCGCCATCGCCAGCGCGTTACGGGTATCCGGCGGGTCCAGTATGCCATCGTCCCACAGGTGCGAGGTGGAATAATAAGCGCTGGACTGGCGGCGGTATTCTTCCAGAATCGGCTCCCTGATAGCGGCGATCTCAGCGGGCGAAAGACCCCGCCCCTCGCGCGAAAGCTGGCGGATCTTGATATCGGCCAGAACATTGGCGGCCTGCTCGGCGCCCATCACCGAAATCTGGCTCTGCGGCCACATGAACAAAAAGCGCGGGTCGAACGCGCGCCCCGCCATGCCGTAATTGCCGGCGCCAAACGAGCCGTGACAGATCACCGTGATCTTCGGCACCTCCGAGCCTGAGACCGCCATGATCATCTTGGCGCCATCCTTGGTGATGCCGCGATGCTCGTAGTCGCGGCCCACCATATAGCCGGTGATATTCTGCAGGAAGATCATCGGCACCCGGCTCTGATTGCACAGCTGCATAAAATGCGCGCCCTTGAGCGAAGAGTCGTTGAACAGGACGCCGTTGTTGCCGAGGACGCCGACCTTGAAGCCCCAGATATGGGCGAACCCGCAGATCAGCGTGTTGCCGTACGCGGGCTGATATTCGTGGAAGCGGCTGCCGTCGACCAGCCGGGCGATTACCTCGCGGATGTCGAACTGGACTTTGATGTCGCGGGGAATGACGCCGTAAAGCTCGTCGGGATCGTAATAGGGCGGCTCCGGCGCGATCTGCTCGACATCGAGCTTGGTCGGCCGCTGCGTTTGTCCGACCAATTCGCGCGCGATGGCGATAGCCTGCTCCTCGCTGGTGGCGGGATAATCTGCAGTGCCGGAGATGCGCGTGTGCACGTCGGCGCCGCCCAATTCGTCGACGGTGACATCTTCGCCGGTCGCCGCTTTCACCAGCGGCGGACCGCCAAGGAAGATCGCGCCGGTGCCACGAACGATGACGTTATATTCGCTCAGCGCCGGCACATAGGCGCCGCCGGCGGTGCAGTGACCGAGCACGATGGCAATCTGCGGCACGCCGAGTTTGGACAGGATCGATTGGTTGCGGAAAATGCGTCCGGCCAGGTAGCGGTCGGCGAAGATATCGGCCTGTAGCGGCAGGAAGCCGCCGGCGCTGTCGCACAAATGCACCACCGGTAATCTGTTCTCGATGGCGATATCGAGCGTGCGCACGATCTTCTTCACCGAGAGCGGATACCAGGCGCCGCCCTTCACGCTGGCATCGTCGGCATGGATGATGATTTCGCGGCCGTTGACGATACCGATGCCGCTGACGATGCCGGCGCCAGGAACTTCGCCGCCATATTCGGTATTGGCGGCGAGCGTCGACAATTCGAGAAACGGCGTGCCGGGATCGAGCAATAGCTCGATACGATCGCGCACGAACATCTTGTTCTGCCGCGTCAAGCGTTCAATGTCGCGGGTCGGCCGCTCGCGGCGGGCGGCGCGCTGGCGTTCCTTCAGCGTATCGGCCAGGCCGCGATTATGGGAGCGGTTGAACCGAAACTCCTCGGAGGCGACGTCGATCTTGCTCTCGATCCGCCGCATGGTTCAGGCTCCCGATTGCGGCGCGAGCGAAATGAGCGGCGCACCTCGCTGAAACGCCTGCCCCATCCCGACATGCACGGCAGCGACCGACCCTTCGCGCCACGCCTTGATGGCGGTCTCGAGCTTCATGCTTTCGATCACCATCAGCGTGTCGCCGGTGGCGACCTGCTCTCCCTCCTTGACGTGGACGGCGATCACCACGCCGGGCATCGGCGCCTCGGCAACATCGTCGGCGCTGCCGCCGGCATGGCTGCCATAACGCCGCACCGGATCGACATAGCGAATGGTGTAGGTCGAGCCGTCGAGATGAATGTGGACGAAATCGCCATCTGTCGCGATCAGGACGCGACAGGTGTCAGGTCCGATCCTGAGAAGTTCACTGCCGCCCTCGGCCGCCTCGAGCGCGATCGGGATGACCTGATCGGCCAGATGGAGCTCATATGTTTGGCCGCGGCGTGACAACCACGCCTCATGCTCGGTCTCGCCGATGACGAAAGTATGCTGCATCAGGATACCGCCACCGCCGGCGACGCCGGCACCGCGCAGGCGGCGCGGTACTCGGCGGCGAGCCGGCCGACCAGTTCGCCGACGCCCGGCACGTCATAAATCGTGGCGATGCCATGACCGGCGCTCCAAATATCCTTCCAGGTGCGCGCCTCGGAATCCGAAAGCCCGCTCATGTCGGGGGATTTTTTCGGCAATTGCTCGGGATCGATGCCGTAACGGGTGATCGACGGCAGCAGGAAATTGGCGAATACGCCGGAGAAGCGGTCGGAATAGATAATGTCCTTGACGCTGCAATCGACAATCATCTGTTTGTAGGCGTCCTGCGCATTCAACTCGCGCGTCGCCAGGAAACGCGTGCCCATATAGGCGAGATCGGCGCCGAGCACCTCTGCGGCGCGGATTTGATGGCCGTCGCTGATGCCGCCGCCCAGCACCAGGCAGCCGTCCCAGAATTCGCGCACTTCGCGCACCAGTGAAAAGCCGCTCTGGTTCGAGGCGTGGCCGCCGGCGCCGCCGCCGACGCAGATCAGGCCATCGGCGCCGCCTTCGATCGCCTTCCTGGCATGCAGCGCATTGACGACGTCGCAGAACACGATGCCGCCATAGCCATGCACCGCCTCGATCGTGCGCCGCGGGTCACCGAGACAGGTGATGACCAGCGGCACCTTGTGAGTGACGACGATTTCGAGGTCAGGCTCGTAGCGCGTATTGGTGCGATGGACGATGAGATTGACGGCGTGCGGCGCCACTTTGGCGGCGGGATGCGCTTTCTTGTACGCACGCAGATCGGCCTCGATGTCGGTAAGCCAGCGATCGAGCTCTTTCGACGGCCGGGCGTTGACATGCGGGAATGCGCCGATGACGCCAGCGCGGCAGAGTGCGGTGACCAAAAGCGGAAAAGACACCAGAAACATCGGCGCGCCGATTGCCGGCACCGATAGCACATTCTTCAACGCATACGGCAAGGTCATGTCGGCCTCACCGGTCAACACCGCAGCGCCGCATCAATTCCTCCACGCGCCTATGGCGGTGAACAATTCCGGCATGGCGTCAGCGGCATCGCGCGCGGCGCGGGTCGACAGCGCCGCGGCCGCGATCAGTTTGCCTGCCAAATCGGCGGTGATCGGCGGCTCCTCCGCGAGAGCGGGATGCTCGTCCAAAAAACCGGTGTGCAGCCGAGCCGCGGCAAAGTCCGGATCGGCGGTCAGGCGCCGCAGGAAGGCGGTGTTGGTTTCGCAGCCGAGTATGGCGAGATCGCCAAGCGCCTCGTAAGCGCGCCTGCGCGCCATCTCGCGGTCGCGACCATGGACGACGAGTTTCGCCAGCATCGGATCGAACGCGGCCGTGACCGCCTGGCCTTTGGCGACACCGGTATCGACCCGCACGTCGCGACCATCGCGCGGCATTGCCATCTCAACGATGCGGCCAGTGGTCGGGACGAACCCGCGGGCTGGGCTTTCGGCATAGATGCGATATTCGATGGCGTGGCCGTCGATCCGCAACGCCGATTGCGTAAAGCGGAGCGGTTCGCCGGCGGCGACGCGCAGCTGCTCGGCTACGAGGTCGATGCCGGTGATCATCTCGGTGACCGGATACTCGACCTGCAAGCGCGTGTTCATCTCCAAAAAGTAGAGCTCGCCGTCGCCGTAGATGAATTCGATCGTTCCGGCATTGCGATAGCCCGCGGCGCGGGCGATGCCGGCGGCGATATCGCAGATGCGTTCGCGCTCCGCATCGTCGAGCGCCGGCGACGGCGCTTCCTCGACGATTTTCTGGAACCGGCGCTGGATCGAGCATTCGCGGTCGAACAGATGCACCACATTGCCGTGGGCGTCGCCGAGCACCTGCACCTCGATGTGGCGCGGCCGCTCGACATAGCGCTCGACATAGAGCCGGCCGTCGCCGAAATAGCGGCTGCCCTCGCTGCGCGCGCGCACAATCTCGTCGTCGAGCGCTGCCGCCTCGTGGACGATGCGCATGCCCTTGCCGCCGCCACCGGCCGCCGGCTTGATCAAGAGCGGAAATCCCACTGCACGCGCACGATCGGAAAAGGTGGCAGGGTCGTCATCTTCGATTGCTGACGGCGCGACCGGAAAGCCGCGGGCCGCGACAAAGGCACGGGCACGCACCTTGTCGCCCATGAGCTCGATCGCTTCAGCGGGCGGGCCGACAAATGTAAGCCCCGCCTTCGCGACCTGACGCGCGAATGGCGCGTTCTCGGACAAAAAGCCATAGCCGGGATGAATGGCACGCGAGCCGGCCTCACGCGCCGCGGCGACAATCTGCGCGCCGTCGAGATAGGCGGCAACCGGCGTTGGGCCGGTGATTTCAATCGCCTGATCGGCCGCCATGACGGCGGGTGTCGCCGTGTCGGCAGCGTGGTAGACCACGACCGCTTCGAGCCCGAGCGCCTGCACCGTGCGCAAAATGCGCAGCGCGATCTCGCCGCGATTGGCGATGAGCACGCGCGAAAACGGCCAGCCGCCGCGCGCCGCCGGCGCGATTTTCGCAGTCATGGCTGCGTCGAATTTGGACATAGCCCGGTCAGAAAGATGTCGGTGATCGCGCGCGCCATGTTCTCCACGTCGATCGGGCGCTTGCCGATGGTGTGACGCCAGGCGGAATGCTCGATGGCGCCGAACAGCATGTCACGCACCACGCGCGGATCGACTTTCCTAGGAATCTCGCCGCTGGCTTCGGCCTCTTCGACCATGTTGATGAGGATCGACGTGTAGCGGCGATTGAGCTGCTGGATCGCCGAGCCGCGATAATCGCTGGCGATCCGCACTTCCGAGATGAACAGGCGGCACAGATTTCGCTCGGCGACGAAGGTCGACAGATGCTCGCTGATCAGAATGTAAAGCTGTTCGCGGAAGCCCTTACCGCCCGCCACTTTGGCGGCCAGATCCTCAATGACGCGCTCGTAGAAGGCGCGCAGCACGTGCTCCAGCAAATCGCGTTTGTTGGAGAAATATTTGTAGATCAGGCCATCGGAGACGTCGGCCGCGCGTGCGATCTCGGTGATGGAAGTTTCTTCGTAGCCTTTTTCAGCAAAGGCGCGCGAGGCGGCTGCGAGAATGGTCTCGTAGCGGTCGCGCATGCGTTCGGGGCTGATGGCCGGCATCAGGCGCTCACGCCGCAAAAAACCATCCTAAGGCAGGCGGCCAAAGCCGATTGAAAAAATGCGTCAGGCGACGCGCGAGACAGTACTAAATGGCCGAATCGGCGCATGTTTTTGCCGTCCTCCCCGATTTTTGCCGCCCGGCTCGACCCTTACTGCCGCCGGCTCTTGATTGTCCATATTGAATACGCTTCACTTTGACATGTCAACGCGAGCCCGGCTACAGGTCTCGGCGACAAGACGATGGGAGGAATTCCGCATGACTGCGGCACGAGCGGAGTCGCGGGCTGATTCACTCGCTGCCAACGGTTTTCGGCTCAGCGCCGACCAGGAAGAGATACTGGCGACCAGCGATCGCTTTGCGCAGGCGGAATTCTGGCCGCTGCAGCAGCGCATGGATGACGAGGAATGGTGGCCGCCGCAGGCGATGCCGGCGCTTGCCCGCATGGGCTTCCTCGGCGTCACTGCCCCGACCCAGCTCGGCGGCGCCGGCGGCGATTTTTTTACGTCGGGCCTGATCACTCAAGGGTTGGCGCGCTGGAACCCGTCGATCGCGTTGAGCTATGTCGCGCACGAAAATCTGTGCCTCAACAACATCGCGCGCAACGGCTCGGACGAAATCCGAACGCGCTTCCTGCCGCGGCTATGCGACGGCAGCGCCATCGGCGCGCTCGGATTGACCGAGCCCGGCGCCGGCTCCGACGCGCTCGGCTCGATGAGCACGACCGCGCGCCGCGACGGCGATCATTACGTGCTCAACGGCCGCAAGCTCTTCATCACCAACGGGCCGGTCGCCGACATTTTGCTGGTCTATGCCAAGACCGACAAAGCGCAGGGCGCCAAAGGCATATCAGCGTTCGTCATCGAACGCGGCATGCCCGGCTTTGGCGTCGCGCAAAAGCTCGACAAAATGGGCTTCCGCGGCAGTACTACGGCCGAATTGGTGTTCGATGACTGCCGTGTGCCGGCGGAGAATCTCGTCGGCACGGAAAACGCCGGCGTCGCCGTGGTGATGAGCGGCCTCGATCTGGAGCGCGCCATCGTCGCCATGATCAATGTCGGCATGGCGGAGCGCGCTTTCGCATTGGCGCTCGATTATGCCAAGACCCGCAAGCAGTTCGGCCGGCCGATCGGTGAATTTCAGCTCATTCAGTCCAAGCTCGCCGACATATACACCACGATCGAGACGATGCGGACCTTCTGCTACCGCACGCTGGCCGAGGCCAACGATCTGGAAGTCGGCAGCGGCGGCCGCGGCGAGATCCACAAGCTCACCGCGGCGAGCATTCTCTACGCCGCCGAGGGCTGCACGCGGGTCATGGATCACGCAGTGCAAATTTTCGGCGGCGCCGGCTATATGCGCGAAACCGAGATCAACCGCCTCTATCGCGCCAGCAAATTACTGGAGATCGGCGCCGGCACGTCGGAAATCCGCCGCCTGATCATCGGCGGCGAGTTGATGCGGGACTAGCGCACTTCAGCTGACGTTGAACCAGTCGGGCCGCGGGATAGTCCACTGGTCACCCCAGATCTCGTTGCCGCCGTCGACGGTCACGACCGTGCCGGTGATGAACGAGCCTGACGGGCCGGCGAGATAACAGACCGCGTCGGCAACATCGCGAACGTCGCCGAAGCGGCGGACCAGATTGGTCTTTGGCAGCGCTTCGCGCGCCTCCGGCGAATAGACGTTCATGCCTTCGGTGGCGATGATACCGGGCGCGACGCAATTGATCTGGATGCCGAGCGGCGCCCATTCGATCGCCACGGTTTTCGACAGCGCGATCACGCCGGCTCGCGCCGCCGCAGTATGCGCGACGCCCGGCATGCCGCGCGAGATGACGGCGACGATGTTGACAACGCGGCCGCCGCGGCCGGCGTCGCGCCAGCGCCGCGCCGCCTGCTGCATCATGTACCAGGTGCCGGTGAGGTTGGTTTCGATGACGGCGTTCCAGCCCTTCGGCGCGAAATCGATCGCGGCTTGCGGGAATTGACCGCCGGCATTGTTGACAAGGACGTCGATAGTCTTGAACCGGTCGGTCACCGCATCGAACAGGCGCGCCACTGCATCCGGATCGCGGATCGACATCGGATGTGCCAGCACCTCGGCTCCCAGTCGCGAGAGGTTGCCGGCCACCGCATCGAGCCGTTCGGCATCCCGCCCGCACAGTACCAGCTTGGCGCCGAGCCGCGCGAACTGAAAGGCAATCGCCTTGCCGATGCCGCGGCCAGCGCCGGACACCAGCACCACCTGGCCGGCAAACAAGCCATCCCGAAACGTCAGCGGCATGGTCGCCAATTCGTCGTCGGTCTTGCCGAATTTGTCGCTCATGTCGCCGCGGTCGTTACGGCTTCGCGCGCGCCGGTGGCATCCGCCAACGATTGCGCCAGCGCACGCGGCACCGGGATTGGATAGTCCATCAGCATCTGGGCGAACGCCTTGCCCTGCGCATCGACGCGAAGCGAGGCGACGCCGCCGCCGCCGAGCGCATCATGCAGCACGAAATTGAGCGCCTGGATGCCGGGCAGATCGAAGCGCTCGACTCTGCTCACGCCATGATGGGCGAACCAATCGCGGACGACGTCCGCCGTCAGCGTCGCGCGCAGCCATGGCAAATATTCCGGCTTGCGCGCGATCAGGCCGATATTGGCGGAGTTGCCCTTGTCGCCGCTGCGGCCAACCGCCAACGCAATCAACGGCACTGTGGCGTCGGCAACGCCAATCGCTTTTGGCGACGCCGGCATCGCTGCCGGCGGCGACAAAGGCCGCGAAGCCGCGAACGGAACGGCCACCTCGGCGCCGCCGATATGCACCACCGGAAAGACTTTGTCTTTGGACCACAGAAATGAAAACAGCGTCAGTACCGGCTGGACGCTCGGCCGGCCGGCAAAAAAGCCGGTGATGCCCTGCGCCATCGAAGATCCGGGCGGGAAAATCTCCCGCGCCAGCACCTCGAGCGCTTCCTGGTCGCGATGGCGCGCGCCGATCTTCAGCACGACCTCGCGGCTCGTCTTCGCAGCCGGATGACGCCACGGTCCGTACATGCTTTCGGCGCCGAGCACTTCGATCGACGTCTCGGAGAAATATGGCAGGCCGCGCGCCGCCAACAGGCGGCGAACGCGCGCCAGGATCGCCTCGCCGGTCCGTTCCGCCTTGCTCGCGGCTTCGTAACCGCCAATCGTCAGCGTCCCGATCACGCGATAGCCGTCGTGCCAGGTCGCGCTGACTTTGAGTGTCGGCGTCGGTGGATACCCGCGCGCGCCGGCCACACGCACCTCATCGACACCGCACGAGACCATCCGTACATCGCGGAAGTCGCACACGACATCGGGAAGAATGTAGGCACCGGGATCGCCGATCTCGTACAGCATCTGCTCGCCGACCGAGAGCGGACTGACAAGGCCGCCGGTACCGGGAGGCTTGGTGACGACGAACGATCCGTCGGCGCTACACACCGCGATCGGCATGCCCATATCGTCCCAACCGGGCACGTCACGCCAATCGGTGAACAGTCCGCCGGTGACCTGCGCGGCGCACTCCAGCAAATGACCCGCAAGACTGCCCTGCGCCAGCTTGTCGTAGTCGGTCCACGACCAGCGCAACGCGTGGACCAGCGGGCCGAGGACCACCGCGGAATCGACGCAGCGGCCGGTGATGACCACGTCGGCGCCGCGGTCGAGCGCCAGCGCGATCGGTTGCGCGCCGAGATAGGCGTTCATGGTGGTGAGCTTCTCGGGCAAAGCTGCACCGGAAAACATTTCGGTCACGCCGGCAGCGCGAATCTCGCCCGCGCGATCGCTCAAGTCATCGCCGGTAACGACGGCGATCTCGAGCGTAACGCCGGCCTCTTCAGCCTTACGCCGCAGCGCCGCCGCGGCAGCATGCGGATTAATGCCGCCGGCGTTCGACACCAAGCGAATACGCTTTGCTTGGATCTCGCGCAGCAGCGGCGCGATAGCGTCGACAAAATCCGGAACGTAGCCGAGTTCGGGCTTGCGGGCGCGGGCGCGCGCCAACAGCGACATGGTGATCTCGGCCAGATAGTCGAACACCAGAAAGTCGATGTCGCCGTGCCGAACCAGTTGCTCAGCGCCGGCATTGCTGTCGCCCCAAAAGGCTGACGCGCAGCCGATCCGGACAGTGTCGCGGACCATGCCGTTCATCGTCCGGGCCAAACCGGCGGGCGTTTTTCATTGAAGGCGCGAAAGCCTTCGCGAGCGTCCTCCGTGCGGGCCAGCTGCGGCAGCACACGCTGCGCATATTCGAGCCCAGCCTGCAGCGACAGACTGTCAATCGTCGCCAGCGCGCGCCGGCCGATACTGATCGCGGTCGGCGATGACGCGGCAATCGAGGCGATCAGCGCATTGACTTTCTGGTCGAGCCCTGCGGCCGGCACGACGTGATTGATCATGCCGTGCGCCAGCGCCTCTGCCGCCGAAATCGGTTCGCCGGTGACGCACAATTCAAGGAGCTTGCGCCGCGGGATGGTGCGCAGCATGAAGGGCAGGATCATCATCGGAAAAATGCCGATGCGCGCCTCGGGCACGCCAAGCCGCGCGTGATCGGCGACGATAGCGAAATCGCAGGCGCAGACCAGGCCGAAACCGCCGGCGAGCGCGTGGCCGTTGACGCGCGCAATCACCGGGACGCGGGACTCGACAATGGCGCGGAACAATTTCACCGCCGGATTGTCGCGCTCTGCCGGATCGACGCTGAACGGGTCGCCTTCGGCATTCGGCTTGAGATCGCCGCCGGCGCAGAACGCTTTGTCTCCCGCGCCGGTGATGACGACGGCGCGGATTTCGGTCGCCTCGTCAGCTTCCACCACGCCTGCGCGCAGGCCGTCGAGGACCGACTCGTTGAGCGCGTTGCGGCGTTCCTCGCGATCGATGGTGAGCCACAGCGCCTGCCCTTTCCGCTCGCGACGCACATCCGGCACGGCTCCCTCCCATATTGAGTTAGATTCATTTTTGCGCGACAGTAGATGAGCCGCAACAGAATGACAATGCGGCTCTCGGGAGGATAGCCATGCCGGAGCAAAGCCTTGTGCTGCTTACGACTGAGCAGGGCATCGCGCGCATCACGCTCAACCGTCCAGACCGCCTCAACGCGCTCGACCAGGCCTTGGCGTCGGCGCTGGCGGACACGTTCGAAAGTCTCGAACGAGATCCGGCGTTGCGGGTCGCGACGCTGACGGCATCAGGTCGCGCCTTCATGGCCGGGGGCGACATCACCGCCTTCAAGGCCGCTGGCAACAACGCGCCGGAAGCGATCGGGCAGCTGATCGGCCTGTTCCATCGCATCATTCGCGCGATCCGCCGGCTCAAAGCGCCGGTCGTGGCGGGCGTGCACGGCGCCGCTGCCGGCGGCGGACTCGGGCTCGCGCTGGCGTGCGATTTCGTCATTGCCAGCGACGACGCCACCTTTGTCCCGGCCTATACCAAACTCGGCACCAATCCGGACGGCGGCACGACCTGGACGGTGACGCGGCTTCTTGGGCCGCAGCGCGCGCTCGAATGGCTGATGCTGGGCGAGACCAAAGATGCGCGCGCGGCCAAGGACATGGGTCTGGTCAATCGCGTCGTCCCAAGGGATGGGCTCGCCGACGCGGTCGACGCGCTCGCGCGCCGGATCGCGAGCGGCCCCGCGACGGCCCACGCGACGCTCAAGCGGCTCATCGATCAGGCTCCGTACACATCGCTCGACGCGCAGCTTGATGCCGAACGGGATGGATTCATCCGCGCCGCCGGCACGGCGGATTTTCGCGAAGGCGTCACCGCGTTTCTCGAGCGGCGGCAGCCGCAATTCGGCGATAAGTGATGATGCTATCGCGCGAGCAGACGAGACCGACCGCGCCACATTGCCGACCTACGCTGCCAACGCCGATCGCAATCGCGCGTCCCGGGCCTTGTACTCGGCGCGCGCCTTCAGCGCCGTCGTCATATCAACCGCAACGAAGCGAGCGAGATTATTTGGCTGCATCTGCGCGACGCGGTCCATATCGGCACTGATCACGGTGCCGATCATGGCATAGCCGCCGCCAGACACGGCGTCGCGATGCAGAATGATCGGCTCGAGCCCTCCCGGCACCTGGATCGAACCATAAGGATAACCGGCATCGACGATGTTGGACGGATCGGAGCCGGCGCCGAACGGTTGCTTGCGCTCGCGGAAAGCAAGCGGCCGGCCCTTGCGATAGCGATAGCCGATGCGGTCCGCTTCAGGCGCCACCGTCCAGGTGTCCTCGAAAAACGTCTTGGCAGACTCATCCGTGATGCGGTGGAAATAGAGGCCGGTCATGACGCGAAGCTCCAGAGACTTCGGATAGCTTGGCGTCAAGTCAGCTGGAAGTGAACGCCCGGCGCGCGCGCTGGGCTTGGGCTTTCCGACCGGCACCACATCGCCTGCCGCGAGCTTGCGGCCGGAAAATCCGCCCAACGCCCCGAGTCCATACAGCGAGCGGCTGCCGAGCACGATGGGAACGTCGATGCCGCCGGCGACCGCGATATAGCTGCGCGCACCGCTTTTCATGAAATCGAAGGTGAGCCGATCGCCCGCCTTGACGGCGAAGGATTCGTTGCGCGGGCGCGCCTCGCCATTGATTTTCGGGGCCGCTTCAGCTCCCGCGATCGCGACGATTGCAGGCGCGCGGAACACCAGTTCCGGCGCCAGCAGGCTGGCTTCCAGAACCGCCGCGCCTTCATCGTTGCCGACCAGCAGATTCGCCACGCGCAAGGCGTACTGGTCGAGCGCGCCGGACAGCGGAATGCCGACATTGTAATAGCCGGGCCGGCCGGCGTCCTGGACGGTTGTCGCCAGTCCCGGCTTGATCACCTCAATGGCCATGGAGCGCCTCCACCAGATGCCGGCTGTAGCCAGACGGATCGGCGTGAAAGGATTTCAAAGAAAACGTTACCGGCTTGAAGGTCAGATCGAAGGTACCGGCCTCGACCGCTTTGACGTCGCGGTCATATTCCTCGCGTGACACCGATTTGAACTTGACGATGTCGCCCGGCTTGAACACGGCAAGGAAATCCTTGAAATAGGAGAGCTTCTGCTCAGGATCGTAAATCGGCGCGGGCGTAATGCCGAGCATCTGATAGCCGCCGGCGCCGCGCACCGAATAGATCGCGATGAAACAGCCGCCGTGGCCGATGGTCAGCTTCGGCGTATCGGTGCGCGGCCGCAAATATTTCGGCACTTCGATCTGCTTCGACCGCTCGACGATCTGATAAAGCCACGGCAGGCCGGCAACGAAGCCGACCATGGACACGAACCACGGCGCGCCGGAATGGGCGGCGATAAAGTCGTCGATGGATTTGAAACCGTTGATGCGGGCCGAATATGTGATGTCGTTTACGTTCGGATCCTGGTGACGCTCGCGGAACCGCTGACCGGTCTCGTTGGTCCAGGGATCGTTGTACAGCACCGGCAGTTCGACGATGCGGGTCGCCAAGTCGATCTCGGCATCGCCGATCTGCGCCTCGATCTCCTTGAGCGTGGCCAACATCTTGTCGGGGTGAATGACGTCCGGGTCGAAGCGCACCAGGTAGGAGGCGTTCGACGGACAGATTTCCGAGACCCCGGGGATGCGGCGCTTCTCCAGCTCCTTGCAGATCGCCATGCCCTTGAAGAAGGCTTCGAGCGACATTTCCTCGTCGATTTCGGCGAAGATATGCTCGTCAGCGCCGAAGGAATACCGAATCCCGCTCATGCCGATCTCCGCCCCTAGTTTCCTATCGCGAAAGCGCTGGCGCCGTCAGCAGTCGCTCCAAAAATCCAGTATCGAACCGCGCCGACTGCACGTCTTCCAATCGGGCCAGCCGTTTATGCAGCCCTGCGGTTGTGACAACCCCTTCAACGTCAAACTCGTCGAGCGCCCGCCGCAGCCGCGCCAGCGCCAGCTGCCGAGTTTCCGCATGGACAATGATCTTGGCAAGAAGAGAGTCATAGTATGGCGGCACCGAATATCCCGGATACAGCATGGTATCGACACGCACGCCGGGCCCGCCCGGCAGCGCGAGCGAAGCGATCTTGCCCGGCGACGGCCGGAAATTCTGGTCCGGGTCTTCGGCATTGATCCGCACTTCAATTGCGGCGCCGCGCATCGCCACGTCCGCTTGCGTAAGCCCGAGCGGCTCGCCCTGGGCGACGCGGATCATTTCGCGCACCAGGTCGATACCGGTGATCATCTCGGTGATCGGATGCTCAACCTGGATGCGGGTATTCATCTCGATGAAGAAGAACTCGCCGGTCTCGTCGTCATAGAGATATTCGAGCGTGCCGGCGCCGCGGTAACCGGCGCGTTCGGCGAGGCGAACGGCCGAGGCGCAGAGCGACAGCCGGGTGGCTTCATCGATCGCCGGCGACGGTCCCTCCTCCCAGATTTTCTGCCGTCGCCGCTGCAGCGAGCATTCGCGCTCGAAACAGTGCACGACGCGCTCGCCGTCGCCGAGCACCTGAACCTCCAGATGCCGGGCGCGTTGCAGGAAGCGTTCGAGATAAAGCGCGCCGCTGCCGAACGCCGCCTTGGCTTCGGCCTGCGCGGTATGGAACTGATGCTCGAAGCCCGCTTCATCGAGCGCAACACGAATGCCGCGGCCGCCGCCGCCGGCGCTGGCCTTGAGCATGACCGGAAAGCCGATATCGCGCGCCGCGGCCAGCGCGTGATCGAGGTCGGCGACTTCACCGTCGCTGCCGGGAACGACCGGCACGCCCGCCGCTTGCGCGGCCGCTCGCGCCGCCGCCTTGTCTCCCATCATGCGGATGGTCTGCGCACTCGGTCCGACAAAGACCAGGCCCGCCGCGGCGACTGCTTCGGCAAAGCGCGGATTCTCCGACAGAAATCCATAACCGGGATGGATCGCCCCCGCGCCGCTCTGGCGCGCGGCGGCGATGATCGCGTCGATATTCAAATAGCTTTTCGCGGCCTGGGCCGGACCGATATGGAACAACTCGTCGGCAAAGCGCACGGCGAGACTGTCCTTGTCGGCATCGCTGAATACAGCGACGGTGCGCAGGTCGAGCTCCCTGGCCGCGCGGATGATCCGCACGGCAATCTCGCCGCGATTAGCAACCAGGAGCTTGTCGAACACGCTAACACATTCCGCAGCTGTTATTCGCCGAGCCGCGGACATTCTCTTTATCTCATCGGCCCGTCAAGCTTATGCGATGCTCCAATATTCCCGTGCAATGCCACCCTTGCACTGGGGATGACAAGCGGGAGGCTACCGCGCGGCGGGTGTCCTAAGAATCGACTTCGTCGTGGGGCCGCTTTGTCATCCGAGCGCCGGCGCACACGCCGGCGGCCGACGGTGCAGCGTTGCTTGTTCGAAAGCATAGCCCAGGCGGAACAGATCGGGCTCGTGATAAGGAAGCACAACCATCTCCAACCCGACGGGAATTCCCGCCGCCGAAAAGCCGGCCGGCAGACAGATCGACGGCAGCCAAGTCTGCGCGGCAATCAGGGTATTGGTTGGGAAAGTCAAAACCGTCCACCGGCCGTCGTTCAATTCTTGGCGCGTCGGCGGTAGAACTTGGCAACACGGGAAGCAAATGCCATCCAGGCGGTTGGCGGCAATGACATTGACTACCGCACGCTGAAATGCATCGCGCGCTGCAAGCTTCCGATAATATTCCGGGTCGTCCTGCGGATTTACCGGCCCCGTCATGATGTCTTTTATCAGATCGAGATTCTTGTGGTACTTGCCGTCCTTATAAATGGCGTCGAGCGAAGAATAGGCGAAGTCCGGGTTCCTGCCGAGGAATGCGTTGATGTCGTGCCGCGAGTGGGTGATGTAGAGTGACGTCTCCATAACGAAGTCCATCAGGTTCGGCAGGCTGACATCGACGACCTCGGCTCCAGCGGCCGCAATCGACTTGATCGCGGCACGGATGACCTTGTTCACTTCGGCGCAATCCGGGTCGCTGTCGCTGCCGAAGGCTTCCTTCAAGACGCCGATGCGCGCGCCCTTGAGCCCGCCAGCATCGAGATTTTTGGTGTAGCTGCCTTTATGCCCGGCGATGGCGAACGCAGCCGTGTACGGATCTTTCGGATCGTAACCGACGATCGCGTCGAGCACGATGGCGGTGTCCCTGACCGTGCGGCCCATCGGGCCGGCAGTATCCTGAAAGACGACCAGCGGAGACAATCCCTTGCGGCTAATCAGGCCGGGCGTGACACGAACACCGACAAGGTTGTCGAAGCTCGCCGGCAGGCGGATCGAGCCGCCGGTGTCCTCGCCGATTCCGACAGCGGCAAGATTGGCGGCAACCGCGGAGCCCGTGCCGGCGCTGGAGCCGCCCGGATCGCGCGCCATGTCGTAAGGATTTTTGGTCTCGCCGCTGGCGGACGAATAGCCGAACCAGGAGGTGGCAAAGTCAGGCAACGTTGTCTTACCGAGGATGACGGCCCCGGCTTCCTTAAGCTTGGCGACCAGCGTTGAGTCCTCTCTCGGCACATAACCTTTAAGCGCGATCGACCCGAAACTGGTCGGGATGCCCTTGGTCTCAGCCTGATCCTTGACCGCGATTGGTATCCCATGCAGCGGACCGCTCAGTTTTCCGGATTTTTTGAAAGCATCATCGAGCGCCGCTGCTTCGGCCAACACGGCCGGATTGAGCGTTACATATGAATTGAGCGCCGGTCCGCTCTGGTCGTAAGCCGCAATCCGGTCCAGATAGCCCTGCACCAGTTCGACGCACGTCAGCGTATTTTCGTAAAATGCTGCGTGAATATTGTCGATTGTTGCTTCTTCCAGCGCAAACGTCTTGGTCATCAACACCGAACTCTCCTTGATGATTCCGATCCGAAAGACCTGCCTGCCGGGCGTCAACACCGCCGCGCGGCATTGAATTTTCTCATTTGGCGCGCACGAGCCGCGTCAGGCCGCCATCGAGTGCGAGCGCCGCGACGATGATCGTGCCTTTGATGATTGATTGGTAATAGGGACTGATATCGAGCAGCACGAAACCGTTCGATATGGTGGCGATGATTCCGAGGCCAACGGCGGTTCGCCACATCGCTCCCACTCCGCCGGACAGCGAGGTGCCACCGACCACGACGATGGTGAGAACGTCGAAGATGATCCCGGGATCGAGATTAGCCTGCGCCGACGACAATTGCGACGCGATGATGCTGCCGGCCAAGCCGATGCAGCCGCCAAGGACGACGTAGGTGCTGGCAACCACCGCACGCACGCGAATCCCGGACAGGCGGCTGGCCTCATAGTTGCCGCCGACCGAGTAGATCGCCTCGCCGTAAATCGTGCGTGCCAGAATAAAGCCGAAAACCAGGAGAAACAGGATGAGCAGCATGCCGGAATAAGGAACGCCGTGCCATCGGCCGGCACCAAGCGTGCCGAAGTCAGGATTGTCGACCAGGAACGCCGCGTTTTTGGTCATGACCAACGCGACGCCATTGATGACAAAACCGCTGCCGACCGTGGTGATGAACGGATTGATACGCACGACGGCGACAAGCAGGCCGTTGACGAGCCCAAACAGCAGCCCGACGATAATGGCGGCGCCAAATGCGATCCATGGCGGATAGCTTTGTCCGACATAGGCGGCGACGATGGCGCACAGCGAGTAGCCTGACGCGACCGAGAGGTCGAAACCGCCAGTCAGGATGACAAACGTCATGCCGACGGCCATGATCCCGGCCGGCGCCCATTGCGAGAGCATGTTAAAAATATTTTGTCCCGACAGAAACGCCGGGTTGCCGACGCCGACGACCGCAACGAGCAGCACCAACGTCACGATGATTCCATAGATGCGGATCAGCGTTGGCAGTTGGTCGCGCCACGCCGCGATAGGCGGGGTCACGGGACGCGCCGTGTTCATTGTCGTCATCCGAGGACTCGCACAGCTAGTTTACTCCCGCCGGCACTGGCCGGTTTTCGACCTCGAAGATGAGATTGAGGATGCGCTCCACGCTTGCCTCGTGACTGTCCAGCGTAGCGATCGGCTTGCCGCGCGCCATCACCAGCACACGGTCGGCGTGCTCAACCACCTCCTCCAAATCGGACGAGACCAAAATGACTCCCATGCCTTGATCACTGAGGCTGCGAATGGTCTGAAAAATCTCCTGCTTGGCGCCGAGGTCGATGCCGCGAGTCGGTTCATCCAGCAGCAGGATACGGGGGCGTCGGTGCAGCCATTTGCCAATGACAAGCTTCTGCTGATTGCCACCGGACAGGTGCAGCGCGTCAGAGTCGAGACGGTCAGGATTGAAGCCGATCTTGCGCGCCAAAACCGTCGCGGCGGCACGGCGTGCACCCGCCGAAATTATCGGCCCCTTCGAGACTGAGCCGATGTCGGCGAGCAACAGGTTGCAAAGCGCCGAGCGTGACAGAATGAGACCCTCGCGTTTACGGTCTTCCGGCGCCAGCGCAATGCCCTGCTGGATGGCGTCGCGAACTGACGATGGCCAGGGGCGCTCTCGGCCGTCGATTGTCATGCGGCCTTCGGCCAGCAGCTCGAGGCCGGCGATCGAACGCAGGACTTCCGTTCGCCCGGCGCCAACTAGGCCGGCAATGCCGAGTACGTCGCCCTCGCCGAGTTCGAAACTGATGCCGCTGATTTTGCCGGGCAGTGACAGATTGTGAACGCGCAACAGCGGTTTGACGTTCTCGCGCTCGCGCTTGCGGCCGCGGACAATCTGCACATCGCCCAACATCGATTTTACCAGGGTGTCCTTGGTCCACGCGGCCGAGCGCCGCGTTTCGATCAGCTGGCCGTCCCGCATCACCGAGACGCGGTCGCAAAGGCGCAAGACTTCGTCGAGATCGTGCGAGATGAAAATAATTGAGACGTTGTTTTCCTTGAGCCGTTTGATCAAATCGTAGAGTCGGGAACGTTCGAACGGACCGAGCGGCGCGGTCGGTTCGTCCATTATGATCACGTCATGTTCGGCGTGGACCGCTCGCATGATTTCCAACATCTGCTGGTTCGCGACCGACAGCGTAGTGGCCTTGACGTGCGGCGAGATGTTCACGCCCATCCATTGCGCGAGCTCCCGGAAGCGCTTCTCCATGCCGCGGCGATCGACGATGAACCAGCGGTTCGGCACTTCGCCCAGGAAGACATTGGACAGCGCCGACATTTCCGGAATGATGGTCAATTCCTGGTAGATTGCCGCGATCCCGTTGTCGCGCTGGGCGCGCGGGTCTTCAAAAGAGATTGGCAAACCCTGCACCTCGATGTCGCCGGTGTCGGGCGTGCTTGCTCCCGATAGCATGCGAATAAAAGTTGACTTGCCGGCGCCGTTGGCGCCGACCAGGCCGTGAACTTCCCCAGTCTCCAGCACAAAGCTGACTTTGCGTAACGCCTGTACGCCGGGAAACGACTTCGAGACGTTGCGCACGCGGATCGCCAGCGTCGACTCGCTGATCCGTTTGCTGCCGATCGGGGACTGGACCATCGTTTAACTTGAGGTTTTCGAGTTATCGGGGCCAAACCGGCCCCGATACTCGGACGGCGCCGTGCGACTACGCCTCAGTAGACCGGCTCGTACTTGTCGGCGTTGGCTTTGGTGATGAAGATCGTGCCAGTCGTGTTGACGATCTCTGGCAGCAACGCTTCATCGATATAGGCGTTGATCGGCTTGCCTTCGAGCGCCATCATCAAAGCGGCCGAGCCGTAGTAAGCTTCCTGATACGGAAGGTAAGCCGTGGTCTGCGCCCAAGTGCCGGCTCGCACTTTGCCGACGCCGACCTTGGTGGCGCCGCCGGAGAAAATCTTGATGTCTTTGCCCGGAGTCTTGCCGGCCGCAACGACCGCCTGTTCGACGCCGCGCGACATGTCGTCCCACGACGAGATAATAATGCTGATGTCAGGATGCGCGAGCAGCGCACTCTGAATTTTGGTCAGCGCAATGCGCGGGTCGAAATTCGCCGGCTCGTCGACCACGACTTTCACGTTCGGATACTTCTTGGCCCCGGCCTTGATGGCGTTTTCCCAGTAGGTGAATAGGTCCGAGCCGACGAAACCGCCGACGGCCGCCACCGAACACGTGCCGCTGCACGACGCAAAGGCGGTCTCGATGGCTTCGTTAAAGTGAGCCGGGCCTTGCATCGTCAGCGTCGCGGCGAGGCCGGGCGTATAGTCCGGATCGCCACACATGGCGATGTCGATCGAGACGATCGGCTTGCCGGTAGGCTTGAGCAAACGATTATACAACCCACAGCCGGGCTGCGCCGCCGCGGGACCGAACAGATAGCCGTCGAAACCTTCGGTGACGGCATTTTCGACGACTTTGGCTTGGGTCGCCGGGCTGAAGTTGGCGTCGAATATCTTGAACTCGAAGCCGTATTTGGCGGCGGCCGCTTTGAGGCCGGCGAGACGGGCGAGGCAATAAGGATTGTCGACGCATTCGGTGAGATAGGCGATCCGGTATTTTTGCTTCGGCTTGTCACCCGATTTGTCGTAATCAACCACGGCTTTTGCCGCCGCCGACATTTCGACGGCTGCGACTTGCCGCGCCGTGGCGACTGCCAGTACCGCGCCGATCGCCAACAGGCCGATAGCCAAGAGCGGGCGGCCGCGCTTTCCAAATAATGCGAGATAGTGTGTCATCCTGTGCCCCTGTGTTAAACGAAGATAGAATCCGATCCGTCGACTCACGTTCGCCCGTTGCTGCAGCGCTGAGCGAACGTTCCCGATGCGGCGGTCGATTTCGAGGGTGGCGATGATGGCGGCGCCGTCAGGGCGCGCCGATTGCGCGCACAGTTGACACCAACGTCCACAAAGTTGTTGCCGCCGAGGAGAGTATTGTCCACAAACCCATCATTTGTTCAGGCCTGATCGCGAACCTCGGCCGGCAGAGCGCGTCTGCCTTCGCAACCAAGCGCGCCTCGCGACGCCTGTATTTGCGCGTTGAATTTTGCAAACTAACAAGCGATCACTGTCGCACCCATCGGCGCGCAGCGGATGGCATCAACGTTGCAAGCGGCTTTGATTTTGTAAATTTCGAATTCCAGAATTGCGCTTTCGGAAAAGCCAAGCGCATTCTGGCTAATTGATGCGCATGTGCGCAAAGAAATGCCCTATGAGTAGGCAAGGCGGACCTAAGAGCGTGGGACGCGACGGAGCTATTCGGCCCGAGCGCTTCATGGCTTTGGTCACGTTCCGGCAAATCCGTTATTTCATCGCCGTCGCCGAAAGCGGCAAAATCAGCGCGGCGGCGTCCATGCTCGGCATTTCGCCGTCGGTGGTCACCGCGGCGGTCGGCGAACTGGAAACGCTGTCGCGCATGAAGTTGTTTCAACGACAACCGCGCGGCCTCGATCTTACCTATGAAGGCCACCGATTTCTCGCGCATTGCCGCAACATTCTGTCCGCGGTCGAGGGCGCCAACGACGCGTTAACGCGGCCGGACAGCGAAGTTGAAGGCACGCTGAAATTAGCTACCACCATCACTGTCGCGGGCTACTTCATGGCGCCGTTGTTATCGCGTTTTCAGAAAACCTTCCCAAATATTCAGGTGCAGGTTGTAGAAGAGAAAAGGCTGGATGTTGAAGCAGGGGTGATTGACGGTAAACACGATCTGGCGCTGATGCTCGTGTCCAATCTTTCCAATCGGCAGAAGTTGTTAAGCCACACCCTCGTGCATTCGATGCGCCGGCTCTGGCTGCCGCCGAAACATCCGTTGCTCAATCAAGAGATCATCACACTCGCCGATGTCTCGAGCTTGCCGTATATTCAACTTGTCATCGACGACGCCGAGATCACGACGGGCGCCTATTGGCGCACCCACAATCTGCAGCCGAACATTATCATGCGCACCGAGTCGGTTGAGGCGATTCGCAGTCTCATCGCCTTTCGCCAAGGCGTCACAATACTTTCAGACATGATGTATCGGCCGTGGTCGCTGGAAGGAAGCCGCATCCAGGTTCGCGAAGTGGCGGCCAATATTCCCACCATGAATACCGGCTTGGTATGGTCGCGCGCCCGTGATCCAAGCGCGGAGGCGCGCGCGTTCATCGACTTCTGTCGCATCGAATATGACAGTGGCCGTCTTGAGGTCCGCCGCAACATGCCGATCGAGCGCGAGTAGGTTTTGCAAGCCGGCTCGCGCGGGCTTTGGCATATCGCTTGCAAGAAGATCGCGGGCAAATGCGTCGCCTGCCGAAGGAATTTGGCAGACGAGCAAGCTTTTATCGCGAGGAGGAAGTTGGGATGTCAAACACGACAACGGCCGCCCCTAGCATCGTTGGCGGACGCGACGTGGAGTCGGTGCGGCTGGGTACCGGCGCATATGCCTGGAAGGTCGGTCCCTCGCACGTCGATCTCTCGATGCCGGCGAAGGAACCGGCTCCCGCGACCATTTCGGCGGAACCTCAAAATATCACCGTCGATCTTGCCCGGTCGGCTATGATCGTTGTCGACATGCAAAACGATTTTTGCGCTCCGGGTGGATGGGTCGATTGGCTTGGCGCCGATCTGACGCCGGAGCGCGCCCCGATCAAGCCGTTGCAGGCGATCCTGCCGGCGTTGCGCGCCAATGGCGTCCCGATTATCTGGCTAAATTGGGGCAACCGGCCCGATCGCAAGAATTTGCCGCCGACAATTCTTTACGTTTTCAATCCGGACGGCAAAGGCATCGGCATCGGCGGCGAGTTGCCTGGCAATGGCGCCCATCTTTTGGAGAAGGACAGTTGGTCGGCGGCGGTGGTCGACGAACTGGCGCAATTGCCGGAAGACATCAAAGTCGACAAATACCGCATAAGCGGCTTTTGGGACACCCCGCTCGACAGCATTCTGCGAAATCTTGAGGTCAAGACGGTCTTCTTCAGCGGCGTCAACACTGATCAATGCGTGCTGCACTCGCTGACGGACGCCCACTTCCTCGGCTACAATTGCGTGCTTGTCGACGATTGTTGCGGCACGACGTCGCCGGATTTCTGCGCCGAAGCGACATTGTGGAACATCAAGAAGTGCTTTGGGTTCGTAACGACGTCCGCCAAAGTCATATCGGCGATGCCAAAGAAGGCGACGACCTAGCCTCCGCTTCCGCCACAGGCAGCATCGGTATATCGCCGTCACCATTATCACGTTCGTCAGAGACGGCGCAGCGCGCGTCCTCCGAGCGACGATTAAGCGTCAAGCCGTCTCGATCAACAGGACCGGCTGTCCCGGTTCGACCGGCGCTTCGTTGTCGAGCAGAAAGCGGACAATCTTGCCGGCGGCGTCCGCGTGGATTTCGGTGAATTGCTTCATCACCTCGATCAGGCCGATGATGTCGCCTTCGGCGACCCGATCGCCCTCCTGCTTGTAGGGCGGCTTTTCCGGCGCCGGCCGCCGATAAAAAATTCCGGGCAGCGGACTTAACACCTCATGCTGCGCCATCGCGCACCCCCTCTCCGTGTCGGTCAGATTTTTCGTTTGAGCATGATTTTGTCCGAAAACCGGCCTTCACTTTTCGGGACCATGCTCTAACCCAAATATTCCGCAACCGCCGTCTTGACGGCGCGCGCGAGCTCGATGGCGTTCGGCGTATCGGAATGCACGCAAATGCAATCGGCACGCACGTTCACATCCTTGCCGTTGACCGACACCGCCACCCCTTCCCGTACCGCGCGCAAAGCGCGCTCGGCGGCGCGCTTGGGATCGAACGCATGATGCTCGCGGGTGATGATGACCATGCCTTGGTCATCATAGTCGAGGTCGGCGTAGTATTCGGAAATGAATTCCAGGCCCGCGGCGCTGTAAACTCGCTCGTGCAAGGTGCCGATCATGCCCATGAGCGGCACGTCAAATACCCTGGCGGCATCCGCAACGGCCTTCGCCACCTCTTCCGACCGCGCCGCCATGCCGTAGAGCGAGCCGTGCGGTTTGATATGGAAGAGTTCCATGCCTTCGCGATCGAGAAAGCCCTTGAGCGCGCCGACCTGATAGACGATGCAATCGGTCAGCTCCTCGGGCCGCATTTTCATCTCGCGTCGGCCAAAGCCCTGCAAATCCGGCAAAGAAGGATGGGCGCCGACCTTGACGTTATGCTGCTTCGCCAGCCGCACGGTGCGCGCCATCACCGTCGGGTCGGAGGCATGGAAGCCGCAGGCGACATTGGCGATGGTAATGAGCGGCATCAAGCCCTCGTCGTCACCCATTTTATAGAGACCGAAGCTCTCGCCCATGTCGCAATTGATGGCGAGCTTCGCGTTTGGTCTAGCCGTGGCCATGTTCCAACTCCTCACCCGCCAGCCGGTCATACTTGCCGGCGGCGAAATCGGCGGGCGGCATCCTAATCAATAATGCGGATGTTATGGAAGCCGTCGATGTCGATCTGACGTTACGCTGCCGACGGCGATTGCCAACCAGAAGGCGCGCCAACTTTGCATTTGTTGACCGACAGGCTAGCCTGCAATAAAGCCAGCCGACAGCGCCGGATGACGATCGACGTCGTGCTGGCTCGGGGCGTTGGCAACGGAGTACACCATGTCGGGCAAGGTAGGCCGTGCGGCAAAATCCAAGACCAAAGCCAAGATCCAAACCAAGACCCAATCCAAAGCCGCAGCCAAATCCGCAGCCAAGGCCACTGTCGATCCGATCACGCTCTCAGTGATCCGCGGCATTCTCGAGACGACGCAGCGCGAGATGACGCTGTCGCTCGAAAAGACCGCACGCTCCAGCGTCTTTAATCTGGCGCACGACTATTCGACGGCGCTGTTCAATCACGTGCCGGAAATGATCCTGCAAGGGCAGGACATCCCGATCCATCTCGGCTCGCTGATCCCGGCGATGAAGTCGGTGGCGCGCTATTTCGGCGACGACATCCACGAAGGTGACTTGATCCTGCACAACGATCCGGCGTTCGGCGGTAGCCACGCCATCGACGTCTGCATGTACAAACCGGTGTTCTACAAGGGCAAGTTGCGCTACTGGACCGTCTGCAAGGGGCATCTCACCGACATCGGCGGCCCCGTGCCCGCGGGCTACAATCCGAACGCCACGGAAATCTACGCCGAGTGCCTGCGCATTCCGCCGGTCAAAATCTGGGCCCGCGGCAAGCCGCGCGCCGACGTCATCAATCTCATTTTCACCAACATGCGCGCCCGCCGCGACCAGGAGGGCGACTTCAACGCCTTGATCGGTGCATGCCAGGTCGGCGAGCGCAACCTCCTCGGCATGATCGAAAAATATGGCATCGACCAAACCGACGCCTGCATCGATCAGCTCCTGGACATGGCCGATCGCCATATGCGCAGCCTCATCAAGGCCGTGCCTGACGGCGTCTACCAAGGCACCGCGATCCTGGAAGACGCCGGCCACGGCTTCGGCGATTTCGAGATCACCGCGAACGTGACGATCAAGAAAGACACCTGCCACATCGCCATCAAGAGCCCGCCGCAGGTGCCGTATTTCATCAATTCCTACGAAGGCAATTCGCACTCCGGCGTCTATCTCGGACTGATGATGTTCGCGCAATTGCCGCCGCCTTATAACGAGGGGCTTTACCGCTGCGTGACCGTCGATTTCGGTCCAAAAGGAACGCTGTGCAACGCCGTCGAGCCGGCACCGCACATGAACTGCACGACGACGCCGATGGAAACGCTGACAGACGCCGTGCGGCTCGCTTTCGAAAAGGCGGTGCCGTCCAAGGTTTCGGCGTCGTGGGGCCACGCCAATGGCTTCAACATTGCCGGCTGGGACACCCGCACCAACGAAGAATATGTGACGATGGTGTTGGCGACCATCATCTCCGGCGCCGGCGCCACGCCGCAGCAGGATGGCTGGCACGCCTGCGGTCCGGAATGCTGTTTTGGTGCGCTGACGTCAGGCGATGTCGAGCTTCTGGAATATTCCTACCCGATCGTCATCCATCGCTATTCGCTGATCGAGGATTCCGGCGGCGCCGGCAAGTTCCGCGGAGGATCAGGCACGGCTTGGGAAGTCGAGCCGCTCGACCGCGATATGACTTTCATCACCTTCGGTGAAGGCCGCCGCATCCCGGCGGTCGGCGCGGCCGGCGCGAACTCGAAAATGGTCGATGCCAAGGTCGGCCGCATCGAGGTCAAGCGCAACGGCAAGGTCGAGACCATCCGCAAGAACGTGATCGAGAACGTAAAGCCCGGCGAAACCGTTACCAATCTCAATCCGGGCGGTGGCGGCTACGGCAATCCGTGTGAGCGCCCGGTCGACAAGATCGTGTCGGACGTGAAGAACGGTTTGGTGTCGGTGAAAGGCGCGCGCGACGACTACGGCGTCGTTATCAGCAACCCGAAGACGCTCGCTGTCGATATGGCTGAAACCAATAAGCTGCGCAGCGCGGCCATGGCCGTCGCGGCGCGCTAACGCCTGAGCCTCATCATGCGTACAAAATATCGCCTCGGCATCGATGCCGGCGGCACCTTCACCGACCTGGTCCTAGCCGACCAATCCGGCGATGTGCGTCTCTACAAAGCGCTGTCGACGCCGGCCGATCCTACCCGCGCCATCGAAGAGGGCATGAAGCTGATCGCTGACGATCTCGAGCAAAGCCCGGCCGAGATCGTTTCCAATTCCGACCTCTGCATCAACGGCACGACCGTCGGCCTCAACGCCTTGATTCAGCACAAAGGCGGCAAGATTGGCCTGATCTGCACCGCCGGCCATGAGGATTCGATCGAGATCCGGCTGGGCCATAAGGAAGACGGCTATCGCTACGATCCCGAATACCCGGCAGCGATCATGCTGGTGCCGCGCTATCTGCGCAAAGGCGTACGCGAGCGCGTGATCTCGAACGGCTCGATCAAGACGCCGCTGCACGAAGAGGATGTCCGTGCCGCCTGCCGCTTCTTCATCGAGGAAGGCATCGAGGCGATGGCGATCTCGTTCGTCTGGTCGGTCCTCAATCAAGGCCACGAGCGCCGAGCGGCGGAAATCGTCCGCGAGATGATGCCGAACGTCATGCTGACCGTCGGCAGCGAACTCTATCCGCAGGTGCGCGAATACACCCGCACGTCAACTGCCGTCGTCAACGCCTACCTGGCGCCGATCCTGTCGCGCTACGTCACCGCGGTTGACGGCTATTTCCGCGATCTCGGCGCCAAACATCCGGTCCGCTATTTCCAGTCGAACGGTGGCTTGGGCCTCGGCCAAGCGATCTCCGAGCGATCGGTCTATGCCATCAATTCCGGGCCGGCGTCAGCGCCGCAGGCCGGCTTGTTCGTCACCGCACCGTTCAAGAAGAAGAACGTCATCACCATCGACATGGGCGGCACCTCGTTCGACATCACGCTGACCCGCAACGGCGTCACCAATATCAACAAGAACATCGACATGCTGCGGTATCGGATCGGCATTCCGATGATTCAGGTCGAGACGCTCGGCGCCGGCGGCGGCTCGATCGGCTGGATCGACACCATGGGCTTGCTGCAAGTCGGTCCGCAGAGCGCCGGCGCGACGCCGGGTCCCGCCTGCTATGGCCAAGGCGGCACCCAACCGACGGTGACCGACGCTAATCTGGTCTTGGGCTACCTCAGTCCGAAGGGACTGCTCGGCGGCCGGTTGCCGCTCGATCTGGAAAAGGCGCGCAAGGCGATCAAGACGATCGCCGATCCGCTCGGCCTATCCATTGAGCGCGCTGCCTACGGCATGTTCACCATCGTCAACAGCAACATGGTCAACGGCATTCGCCGCGTGTCGGTCGAACGCGGCTACGACCCCCGCGATTTCGTGCTGGTTGGGGCCGGCGGCGCGACGGCCGCCCACATCACCTCGCTGGCCGGCGAGATCGGCATCGACACCGTTATCCTGCCGAAGCTTGCATCGGGCCTGTGCGCCTTCGGCCAGATCATCTCCGACGTGAAGTATAATTACATGGCGACCAGCCCGCTGCGCCTTGAAGGCGAGGCCTACGCCGCCATCAACCGCCTGTTCGATCAGATTGAGACGGAAGGCGTGAAGCATCTGGTCGCCGACGGTTTCGCCAAGTCGGCGATCCGGATCGAGCGCAGCCTCGACATGCGCTATGTCGGACAGGTCCACGAATGCACCGTCGAAATCGGCCACTTCGCCGACGATGCCAAGGCGCTGGAGAAGGTCAAAGGCGCGTTCCACAGGCGCCACGAGGAATTGTACACCTATTCCGAGCCGCACAACGCGGTCGAAGTCGTCAACATCGAAAGCACGCTTTACGGACACGTCGAGAAACCGCAACCGCCGCGGGTAAAGAAGGGCGTGCCGCCGGCCAAAGCGGTGGTCGGGCGCCGCAAGGCGATCTTCGCCGCCGACGGCAAATTGACCGATACGCCGGTCTATGACGGCTCGAAGCTCGGCGCCGGCGCCACAATCAAGGGACCGGCCATTATCGAGGAGGTCACGACCACGATCGTCATCGAGCCGAAATGGTCGGCCCGGCTCGATGTCAGCGGCTCTTACGTGATCACGCGGAAATAACAACGCCTCGTCGTCGGCGTCGCCTGCAACACGATCAAAAACGGCGGCCGTTGCACTTATCAGATTGCGCGGCTGCGGAAATCTTGCGAAAATTCCGCCGCAACGCGGTACCCGGGCAACCGGCGGTCCTCTGTTCGGTAGATTTCAGGGAGTTTTAAAATGAAGCACGCAACGCTGTTGGCGGGAGCGGCGATGGTCGCCACCGCTTTAGTCGGCGCTGGCCCGGCCATGGCCGACGCCAAGTGGTGGCCGGCAAAATATTACAATCTCAATTCCGGCTCGCCGGTGGTCGCCGAGTACACACCGCTCGAGAAGGCGTCGAAGCCTTGGAACATCTGCGTTCTGTTTCCGCACATGAAGGATACCTTCTGGGTGGCGGTCGACTACGGCGTCGTCGAGGAAGCCAAGCGCATGGGCGTCAACATGACGCTCTATCAGGCGGGCGGCTATGAGAATTTGCCCAAGCAGCTGTCGCAGTTCGACGACTGCCTGTCCGGCAACTTCGATGCGATCGTGATCGGTCCGATCTCGGAAGCCGGCCTCGACAAGCAGTTCGCCAAGGGCGTCGCTTCGGGCAAGCCGATCATCTCGACGGTCAATCCGGTCTCCAAGTCGACCGTGACGTCGAAAATGACCGTCGACTTCGACATCATGGGCCAGCAGACCGGCACTTATCTCCTGGACTTTCTCAAGGGCAAATCGGTCAAGGTCGGCACCTTTCCCGGTCCGTCGGGCTCGGGTTGGGCTGAAGCGTTCCTCGACGGCTTCAAGAAGGCGGTCAAGGGCAAGAGCAACGTCACCATGCTCGACGACAAGTTCGGCGATTCCGGCGTGGCGGTGCAGCTCGGTCTGATTCAGAACGCGCTGCAGGCCTATCCCGACATGAACGTGATCTGGGGCTGCGCTCCGGCTGCTGAAGCTGCTGTCGGCGCCGTGGCCCAGGCCGGCAAGAAAGACGTGCTGATCATGTCGTCTTACGAGAACCAGGCGATGCTCGACGCCCTTAACAAGGGCGAAATCCTCGGCTTCGCCACTCAGTATCCGGTGATGCAAGGCCGCATCGCCATCGACACGGCGGTGCGCGTTCTCGAAAAGAAGGACTACGTCAAGAGCGCCAAGGCGATCCCCGACATGATCGCCAAGAGCAACATCAACAAGATCAACATGAGCCTGGTGCTGGCCCCGGCCGACTTCAAGGCGGCCTATTCCGTGAAGGCGCCGTGATTGGCACAATTCATGACTGACGGTTGCGCAGATGACCGCGGTCGCAACGAACCGAGAAACGCGGGCCGCCGAAGCGGCCCGCGACAATGCCGACCTCCTTCTCGAACTCACCAATATTTCAAAGCGGTTCCCCGGCGTCGTCGCGCTTGACGGCGTGGACTTCGACCTACGGCGCGGCGAAGTTCACGTCCTGTTCGGCGAAAACGGCGCCGGCAAATCGACGCTGATCAACATCATCGCCGGCACCTATCCGGCCGATACCGGTGCGTTCAGATATCAGGGCAGAGAGATCACCCATCTCACGCCGCACGGCGCACGGGTCATCGGCATCAGTCCGGTGTTCCAGGAATTCAGCCTGGTGCCGGAGCTCACCGTCGAGCAAAATCTTTTCCTCGGTCGCGAACTGACCGCCGGCGGCTTTCTCAACCGGCCGGCGATGCGGGCGCGCGCCCGCGCCATCGTCCGCGAGCTCAATTTCGATCTGCGGCCCGATTACAAGGTCGCGCAATTGTCGCGCGCCCATCAGCAGATGGTGGAGATCGCCAAAGCTTTTCTCACCGAGGTCCGCCTGCTGATCCTCGACGAGCCGACCGCGTCGCTGACCGACGCCGAGGCGGCCAAGCTGTTCGATTTGATCGCCAAGCTGAAGGCCTCGGGCGTCGGCATCATCTACGTGTCGCATCGCATTCGCGAAATAAAACAGATCGCCGACCGCATCACCGTGTTGCGCGACGGGCACAAGATCAAAACCGTTGCCGCCGGCGACGTCTCGGAGACCGAGCTGGTCGAGCTGATGACCGGCCGCAAGATCGGCGTGCTGTTCCCAAAGATCGAGCACACGCCCGGTGACAAGCTTCTGGAGACCGAGCGCGTCACGCTCGCCGACCGCACCGTGAATGACGTCAGTTTTTATGCGCGCGCCGGCGAGATTACCGGCATCGCCGGATTGGTCGGGTGTGGCAAGTCTGAGATCATCCGCGCCATCGTCGGGCTTGAGCCGATCGAGTCCGGCGTGATCCGCGTGCGCGGAACCGCCGTCACGGCGCCGACGCCGGCAGCGATGATGAAACAGGGCGTCTGCTATTTCCCGTCCGACCGGGTGGCCGAAGGTCTGGCGCTGGCGCGTCCGGTGCGCGAGAATGTCTCGATGGCGGCGCTCGATCTGCCCGGCTTCTCCCGCCACCGGATTCTGCAGCGTCGCAGCGAGCGGCGGATCGTGCAGGGGATCGTCGAGAAGTTGTCGCTGCGTCCGCCGCTGATCGAACGCGCGGTCGCGTCCTTTTCCGGCGGCAACCGGCAGAAAATCCTGTTGGCGCGCGGCCTGACGCGGGAAATCTCGGTCTACCTTTTCGACGAGCCCACCGTGGGGGTGGATGTGGGGGCCAAAATCGAAATCTACGAATTGATGAAGGGTTTGGTGGCGACCGGGGTGGCGATCGTTCTGGTCTCTTCTGATCTGCCCGAGGTCCTTAACCTGTCGCATCGGCTCTATGTCATGCATCGGTCGCGGATGGCCGCCGAGCTCACCGGCGCCGACATCAACGAGCCGGCGGTGCTGGCACATTTCTTCCGCGAGCAACAGGCCGAGGGCGCGGTGGCGCGCGAATTGCAAGCGAGTGCGTGACCGGAGCTGACCGCAATGGCGATGAGCAACAATTCAACTAGCGACTCTGCCTTGCCGATATCCCTGTTCGAGCGGATTTTCCGATCCTATCGCGTGGCCGGATTCCTGCCCGTGCTGTTGACAGTTCTCTTGGTCGCGTTCGCCCTGTTCGTTCCGAACTTCGTCGCGGTGCAGAACCTCCTCAATGTTCTGCGCAGCTCGTCCTATCTGGTCATCATTGCCGCCGGCCAGATGCTGGTCCTGATCGTCGGCGGCTTTGACCTTTCGCAAGGCGCGGTGGTAGCGCTGACCAGTGTCTCCAGCGCGCTGGTCATGGTCGCGTTCAAGGACACGTTTGCGAACGAGCCCGGTCTGATCATCCTGGTCGGCGTGCTTGCCGGCCTGGGCTGTGGCGCCATCGTCGGGCTTGTCAATGGCGTCTGCGTCGCCTTTCTGCGGATCTCGCCGTTCATGGTGACTTTGGGCACCATGTCCATCGCCACCGGCTTTGCACTGCTCTTGACCAGCGGCATTCCGGTCTATGGCATGCCCAGGAGCTATGTCGAAGGCTTTGGCCGCGGCTTGTGGCTGGATTTACCCACGGCCTTTTATCTCGCGGCGGCCGTCGTCGCCGTCATATGGGTGATGCAGAATTACACGCGGATGGGCCGCTACATCCTCGCCATCGGCGGCAACATGCAGGCGGCGGTCGTCTCCGGCGTGCCGGCGAAGACCTATCTGATCCTTTCCTATGTGATCTGCTCGATGCTTGCATCGGTATCGGGATTGGCATTCACCGCGCAGCTCGGATCGGGCCAGGCCGTGATCAACGCGCAGCTGACGCTCGAAAGTATCGCGGCGGCGGTGATTGCAGGTGTCAGCATCAAAGGCGGCGTCGGCCGGGTCGAAATGGTGGCACTCGGCGCCATCCTGCTTCTCACTCTGACTGATGCGATGGACCTGCTGCGCATCGATCCTCGCATTCAGGCGATCTTTCTCGGCATCATCGTCGTGCTCGCTGTGGCGCTGGACGAGTTTTCGCAACGGAGGGCGGCGCTTGTCTGATGCCAGCATTTCCGGCGTGAGCCTTCCACCGGCCGCCGAGCCAAGCCGGCACCGCAACACGGCACGCTGGGGTTACGCGCTGCTGCTGCCGCTCCTGATCGTTGCGATGGAGCTTGGGGTCTCGCTGATCGAGCCGCGCGTGCTGTCGCTGCGCAACATCACCAACATTCTGGTGCAGTCCAGTTACCTGCTGCTGTTCGCTTCGGCTCAGATGGTGGTCATTTTGACCGGCGGCTTCGACCTTTCGCTGGGCATGGCGGTGTCGGTGATCAGCGTCGCCACGGCGCTCGCGACCACGGGCCTCGCCGCGGCCGGCGCGCCGGCGTGGCTGATCTTCGTCGCCGGACTTGGCGTCGGACTTGGCGTCGGATTGCTGGTCGGCGCGTTCAACGGGCTGTTCGTGTCCTGGGTCGGCGTCAACCCGTTCGTGGTGACGCTCGGCAGCCTGAATATCTGCTACGGACTGGCGACCACGATCTCCGGCGGCCGGCCGGTGTTCAATGTGCCCGATGCCTTCACTCGCCCGCTCTATGACGGCACCTTCATACCCGGCATTCCGATACCGGTCGCGCTCGCCATCGCTGTCGCCATCTTGCTTTATTTGCTGCTCGACCGCACGGTGTTCGGCCGCGCACTGTATCTGATCGGCAACAATCCGCGCGCCGCCAACCTCGCCGGCATACCGCAGAAGCGCTACCTGTTCCTGGCGTATGTGACGTGCAGCTTGCTGGCCGCGTTCGGCTCGCTCATGCTCACGGCGCGCACCGGTTCGGGCGAGCCAAATCTCGGCGGCAGCCTGATGCTCGAGAGCATCGCCGCCGCTGTCATTGGCGGCGTCAGCCTGCAAGGCGGAGTCGGCGGCATCATTCCGGCGGTCCTCGGTTCGATTTTCGTCACCATGCTGTCCAACGCCATGGACCTGCTCGAAGTCGGCGGTTACGTCCAACAGATCTTGCTCGGCTGCGTCATCATTGCCGCGATCTTCCTCGACCGCGTTCGCGCTACCCGCGCCTGACGCTTTGTTCGTTTGCTGCGACTCGCGTGGCGAGCTTGCCACCGCCGAAAATCGATAACAGGAGAGGAAAATGTGCAAGGAGATAGCCACGCCGACGGTGCAGATCGACAACAATCATTTGCGGGTGACCGAGTGGCGCTTCGCGCCCGGCGCCGCCACCGGATGGCACCGTCACGAACATGATTATGTGGTCGTGCCAACCCGCGACGGCGAACTCAAGCTTGTCGGTCCGCAGGGCGAAGTCTCGTTCGCGCAGTTGCAGCAGGGCAAATCCTATTTCCGCAATGCCGGCGTCGAGCACGACGTCATCAACAACGGGCCGGGCGAGATGATCTTCATCGAGATCGAGCTCAAGGATACGGCCATCGGCAAAACCGCTTGAACGACCTTGCGAAAGACGCCGTGAACGAGCCGGTGAAAAACGCCGTGACCGGCAGGCAGCAAGCGCGCGCGCCGCTGGACTATGTGATGCTGGTCGGCGCCGCCGTGATTTACGGCGCCGTGTTCAGCGTCAACAAGATGGCCGCGACCAGCGGCGCGCCTCCCCTCGCCTATGCATTCTGGCAATCGTTCGGCGCCGGGCTAGTGCTGTGGATCGTGCTGACGCTCCGTGGCGAGCGGCTCGATCTGTCGCGCCCGGCGCTGACTGGTTATCTCGTCATCGGCGCGCTGGTCAGCGGCCTGCCGATCTCGCTCTTGACTTACATCGCGCCCAAGCTTCCTGCCGGCGTCATGACGCTGGTGTTGGCGCTGTCGCCGCCTTTCACTTTCGCGATCAGCGTACTCGCCCGCGTCGAGCGCTTTCGCTGGTTTGGCCTCATTGGCTTGCTGTTCGGATTCGCCGGCGTCGTGCTGATCGTTGCGCCAGGCGCCAGTGTTGGCGGCGGCGGAGCCTGGAAGTGGTTCCTGCTCGCATTGCTGGCGCCGGTCATGTTCGCGGGATCGAACGTGTCTGCTGCTGTTCTACGCCCGCCGGCGTCTTCGTCGGTCGCGACCGGCGCCGGCGTCATGCTCGGCTCGGCCGCCGTGCTGCTGCCGATCATGCTATTTGCGGGGCAGGCGTGGTTTCCGACCCAGCTTGATGACGGAGCGATCGCGACGCTGATCGCCATCGCTATCAACGCCGTCTTTCTCGTGCTGTTTCTGGAAATCATCCGGCGCGCCGGCCCGGTATTTTTCGCACAATTCAACTACCTCGCCGTGCTCGCCGGCGTGGCCTGGGGCGCGGTGATTTTCAGCGAGCGGCTGTCGATCTATGTGCTCGCCGCAATGGTGCTGATGTTCGTCGGCGTATTTCTCTCGGGCTATCGCCCGTCCGGCGCCTCGAGAGCTTAAATTGCCGACCAGCCGGCGTCGACCATCAGGGTCGCGCCGTGTATAGCCGAGGCGTCGTCGGACGCGAGAAACACCGCGGCGCCGGTCATTTCCTCGACCGACAGAAAATCGCGGCCGGTCGGCGTCATCGTCCGCATCAGATTGATGTAGTCTTCGTTGCCGGGCCCGCGCAGATGCGCGTTCAAAGGGGTCGCAACATTACCCGGCCCGAGCGAGTTGACGTTGATGTTCTGCTTGCCGAGCTCGGCGGCGAGCGCCTTGGTCAAGATCTCTAGGCCGCCTTTGGAAGCGCAATAGGCCGGGCAGTTCGGAAACGCGCCAACGCCGGCAATCGAGGTGATGTTGATGACCTTGCCGCCGCCTTTTTTCTGAAATTCCGGCAGCACGGCTTTGACGCAGAAGAACGCGCCGCGAAGATTAAGGTCGAGTTGCTCGTCCCAAATGGCTTCTGTCGTCTCCGCAACCAGCACGGTGCGGAACACGCCGGCATTGTTGACCAGGATGTCGATGGTGCCGAAATGCTTGATCACCTCGGCGACCATGCGCTCGATGTCTGGCACTTTCGAACAATCGGCCTTGACCGGTCTGGCGTCGCCGCCGGCGCCGACGATCCGCTTCACCACGGCGGCCGCGGCGGCATCATTGCTGTGATAGACCACCGCGACCCGCGCACCCTCGGCGCCATAACGAACCGCAATCGCTTCGCCAATGCCTTGCGATCCGCCGGTGACGATCGCGACTTTGCCTTTGAGCTTCATTGTGAGCTCCCGCGCGCCGGTTAGAGGGCGCCTCGCCGCCGCAATTGCGCATGCGTTTGGTCGAGCGTCGTCGCCAATCGGTCGAACAACTGATCGATCTCTTTGTCTTCGATGACGAGCGGAGGACAAAGCGCGAGCGTGTCGCCCGCGGCCCGGACAATCAGACCATTGTCGAGCGCGATGTCCGCGCCCAACGGGCCGGCCGCCACCGCGGCGTCGAACGGCTTTTTCGATTGCTTGTCGGCGACTAGCTCGACCGCCCCGATCAAGCCGATGCCGCGGGCCTCGCCGACCAGCGGATGATTGCCCAGTTGTCGCAAGCGCTCCTGAAAGCGCGGCGCGACCGCGCGAATATGGTCGAGGATTCGCCGCTCCTCATAGATTTTCAGCGTCTCGACCCCGACCGCGGCGGCGACTGGATGCCCCGAATAGGTAAAGCCGTGGGCGAAGACGCCGATCTTCTCGCTTTGGCTCACCAGTGCATCATAGATAGCGCCGGAAATTACCGTCGCCGACATCGGTTGATAGCCCGATGTGAGCTGCTTCGCCATCACCACCATGTCGGGCTGAATGTCGAAAAGTTCGTGACCGAACATGGTGCCGAGCCGGCCGAAGCCGCAGATCACCTCATCGGCAATGAGCAGCACGTCGTGCTTCTTGAGCACCGGCTGGATCTTGTCGAAGTAAGTGCGCGGCGGCACCAGCACACCGCCCGCCCCCATCACCGGCTCGGCGATGAAAGCCGCGACCGTGTCCGGCCCTTCCTTTTCGATCAAAGCATCGAGCTCTTCCGCCAGCCGTGAGGCGAAGGCTTCCTCGCTTTCACCGGGCCCGGCGAAGCGATAGTGGTGCGGACAGCCGGCGTGGACGATGCCTGCGATCGGCAAATCAAAATCGCGATGATTGTTCGGCAGTCCGGTCAGGCTGGCGCTGGCGATAGTGACGCCGTGATACGCCTTGATGCGCGAGACGATCTTCTTCTTATGCGCCCGGCCCAGCGCGTTGTTGTAGTACCAGACCAGCTTGATCGCGGTGTCGTTCGCTTCCGATCCGGAATTGTTGAAGAACACTTTCGACATCGTGTCAGGAAGGAGATCGAGGATGCGCTCCGCCAGCTCGATCGCCGGGCCGTGCGATTTGGACGAAAAGCTGTGATAGTAGGGCAGTGTCTCGAGCTGCCGCCGCGCCGCTTCGACCAGCCGCGGTTCGTTGAACCCGAGCGAGACGCACCACAGCCCGGCCAGGCCTTCGATATATTCCTTGCCCTGGTCGTCATAGACGTTGACGCCGCGGCCGCGCGTGATGATCAAAGGCCCCTTCGACTGGTGCGCCTTGAGGTTGGTGTAAGGATGCAACAGGGTCGCGATATCGCGGCTGGCCGGCGAATTTCCGTGAACTCTCAATTGCATCTCCAAAGCTTGGGCGCCGTTCGGGTCCGCCCGCAGCCGCCGCTTTCGTCGGCGGCCACCGAACCTGAAGGAGAATCTCGGCTGTGTGATACCATATGTCAGGACCGGTGCGCGCGGGTGCCGCGGCGTCCGACAGTACCCTGTTCCCGTCGAGGTTGATTGCCGCTCTGGCATGCATTAACGCGAGCGCGTGCGGTGCGGCATCGCTAGCAGTCGGTGGATTGACACAGATCGCCCGCTGCGCGAGCGCTAGAGTAAAGTCCAAACAATTTCCGGCTCGTCGTGGCAGCTCCGCTGGGATGCGGCGCGGCGCCGGTCCGATGCAGAAGAGGTGGCCATGCTGGTCGGCGTGCCGAAAGAAATCAAAGACAATGAGTACCGCGTCGGCATCGTGCCCTCGACGGTCCGCGAACTCACCGATAAGGGCCACCAAGTAATGGTCGAAACCGGCGCTGGCGCTGGCGCCGGCTTGCCCGACAGCGATTATGAAGCCGCCGGCGCCGTGATCGTCGCCAACGCTGACGGCGTCTATGGCAAGGCCGAATTGGTGGTCAAGGTCAAGGAACCGCTGGCAGCGGAGCGCAAGAAGCTGCGCAAGGATCAGATTCTGTTCGCCTATCTGCATCTGGCCCCGGACCGGGCGCAGACCGAAGACCTTTTGCAGTCGGGCGTCACTGCGATCGCCTACGAGACCGTCACCAGCCCCAGTCACAGTTTGCCGCTGCTGACCCCAATGTCGGAAGTGGCCGGGCGCATGGCGCCCCATGTCGGTGCGCACTGCCTGGAAAAAGAAAATGGCGGGCGCGGTGTGCTGCTTGGCGGCGTGCCGGGCGTGTCCCCTGCCAGCGTCGTCGTCCTTGGCGGCGGCGTCGCCGGTACCAACGCGGCCTTGATCGCGTCGGGCATGGGCGCCGACGTCGTGGTGTTGGACCGCAACCCCGAGGCGCTCCGCCGCGTCGCCACGCAATTCAATGAGCGGGTACGCACGTTGTTTTCCACCCGCGACGTCGTCGAAGTGCTGTGTCGGCGCGCCGATCTCGTCATCGCCACCGTGCTTGTGCCCGGCGCGATGGCGCCGAAATTGATCTCGCGGCAGACGGTCAAGGCGATGAAGCCGGGTTCGGTGATCGTCGATGTCGCCATCGACCAAGGCGGCTGCGCCGAAACCTCGCGGGCGACGACGCACTCCAATCCCACCTACATCGTCGACGACGTCGTTCACTATTGCGTCGCCAACATGCCCGGCGCGGTCGCGCGCACTTCGACCTTTGCTTTGAGCAACGTGACTACGTCGTTTGTGCTGGCGCTGGCCGACAAGGGCTGGCGGGCGGCGCTGCGCGACGACCCGAATCTGCGCGAAGGCCTCAACGTGCAGGACGGCCGTGTCACCTACCGCGCCGTGGCCGATGCGCTGGCGCTACCCTACGCCCCCGCCGAGAAGATCTTGAGCGCTTGATCTCACGCTGAAAGCGGTAACGTGGCGATAACCGACGACGGCTCGTGCGGGTCGGATGCGACGTCAAAGCCGAGCTCCCGGCACATGTCCAGCATCCCGGTGTTCTCGCGCAGCACCTGCCCTTTGATGGTGCGCAATCCTTCGCTACGGGCATATTCGATGATCAATTGCATCAACAGCCAACCGAGGCCGTGTCCTTTCTGATCCGAGCGCACGAGAATGGCGTATTCGCCGCTGGTGTACTCGGCGTCGGCGTGCACGCGGACAACTCCCAGCATCGCGCCGGTGGCCTCGTCGATAGCGAGAAAGGCCATAGCGCGGGCATAATCGATCTGGGTAAAGCGCGCGATGAAGGTGTGGCTGAAATCCTTCACCGGCGCAAAGAAACGCAGCCGCAAATCGTCAGGCGTCACCGCGGCGAAGAACGGTCCATAGAGCGGCTCATCTTCGGGCCGGACCGGACGGACGAAAACCGCCGTGCCGTCGCGCAGCGTGATGTGCCGCTCCCATTCCTTCGGGTAGGGCCGGATGGCGAAACGTGGGTTGCCGGTAGCGCCAGCGTGACGTTTTTCGACCGGCGCGATCGCCACCCGCGCGTCGACGGCAATGACGCCGGTCTCGTCGGCAAGAACCGGATTGAGGTCGATCTCGCGGATTTCCGGAAAATCCGCCACCAGCTGGGACAGCTTGACCAGCAACAACTCGATAGCGCGTTCGTCGGCCGCCGGCACATTGCGGTAGGCTTTGAGGACCCGGGACACGCGCGTGCGCGCAATCAGGCGGCGCGCCAGGTCGAGATTAAGCGGCGGCAGCGCCAGCGCCTTGTCGCTGATGACCTCGACAGCGGTGCCGCCCTGCCCGAAGACGATGACCGGGCCGAAGGTCGGATCGTCGGCCACGCCTATAATCAATTCCCTCGCCTTGGGGCGCACGATCATGGGGAACACCGTCAGTCCGGCGATGCGCGCATCCGGCTTTACCGCTCGCGCACGGCTTAAGATATCGGTGGCGGCAGCGCGCACCGCCTGCTCGCTGGCGAGGTCAAGCCGCACGCCGCCGACGTCCGATTTGTGCACGATGTCCGGAGACTGAATTTTCAGGACGACGGGAATGCCGTTCGCCAGGTGAGGTCTTGCCGCCGCCACGGCTTCATCGGCATCGCACGCCAGCGCGGCCGGCGTGACCGCAATGCCGTAAGCCGACAGCACACGCGTCAGCTCGATCGGATCGAGCCAAGCGCGGTTGTCGCGCAGCACCGCATCGATGACCGGACGCACCGCGGCGACGTCGGGCGCGAAATCCTCCGGCAGATTTGGCGGCGTCGCCATCAGCTGGTCGCGGGCTTCGCGGTAGCGAACGAGATGCATAAATCCGTGGATTGCCGCCAACTCGGTCGGATAGTTCGGGATGCCGGCCGCCTCAAACGCCTGTGAAGCCGGACCGTTTTCGCCCATCCACATCGTAAATACCGGCTTGGGAAGCATGCATTTGCCGCGATGCCGCGCGATCACGGCGATGACCGACTTCGCCGCGTCGGCAGCCGACGCCAGTGCCGTCGGCACGTTCATCACCAGAACGGCGTCGTTGGCGTCATCGTCGAGCAGGCCTTCGAGCGCCACGGCGTACCTCTCGGCATCGGCATCACCGGCGATGTCCGCCGGATTGGCGCGTGACCAGATCGGCGGCAGCGCGGCATCAAGCTTCTGCATGGTGCCAGGTGAAATGCCGGCAAGCTCGCCGCCGAGATCGATCAGCCGATCGACCGCCAGCACGCCGACGCCGCCGCCATTGGTCAAAATGGCGAGGCGCTCACCTGCCAGCGACGACAAGCGCGCCAGCGTTTCAGCGGCCGCGAACAGCTCGTCGAGATCGATGACCCGCAACAGCCCGGCGCGACGGAACGCAGCATCGTAAACCGCGTCCGAGCCAGCCAGCGCGCCGGTATGAGTCATCGCCGCCTTGGCGCCCTGCGCATGCCGCCCGGACTTGATCACCAGGACGGGCTTGATGCGCGCCGCCGCCCGCGCCGCCGACATGAACTTGCGGGCGTCTTTGATCGACTCGATGTACAGCAGGATCGCCCGCGTACTGCGATCATAGACGAAATGGTCGAGCAGATCGGCGAAATCGACATCGATGCTGTCGCCGATCGAGACAATAGCGGAGAATCCGACGCCCCGGCCCGACGCCCATTGAACCAGCCCCGCAGCGATCGCACCGGATTGCGATATCAGCGCCAGGTCGCCCGGAGGCGGCGCGGCGGCAGCAAAGCTCGCATTGAGCTTTGCCCGCGGTACCTGCACGCCGAGGCAATTGGGGCCGACCAGCCGCATGCCGGCCGCGCGGGCAATTTTCTCGCAGCGCTCCGCGAGCGAGCCGGGACCGCGACCGAGCCCGGCGGTGATGATGATGCCGACGGCCGTGCCTTTGCGCGCCGCCGCTGCAACGGCGTCGGGCACCGCGGCAGGCGGCACAGCCACGGCGACAACGTCGGGCGGCTGTGGCAGCGCGTCGTAGGATTTAAAAGCCCGGATGCCCTCGATCTCGTCATAGCGCGGATTGACCAGATAGATCGAACCTGGGAATGCGGCTTGGCGAAGATTCGCAAGCACCGCGCGGCCGGTCGATGTGGGGCGCGGCGACGCGCCGACGACGGCGACCGAGCGGGGCGCGAACAGCGTCTCGAGGCGATACGTCGACATTGATTGACTGATCCAGGCCCGAACTATTTCATTATCCGAAACATCGGCGGGTTGCCTTTGATCCACGTCAAGCTTGGGCTTGCGCTGCGACGCGCCTATGACACCGCCTGAAGCGAAGCGGCGCTGAGATTGATGTTCCGGTCGTCGCCGGCGCCGTCATTATTGTTGCGCATGATTGCGACGCGTGCGAGTGGCCTGATTGACGCGCATGGAACCGGTGCACCGTCCACGAGTTGACTTAAGTCTTATCGGTAAGTAATTCTACCGTTAGGTAAAAAGCGACCGTCTTCCGGAGGCGATTGCAGTCGGCATGGATGTTTATGTCATCGGCTACGCTTCGCACCCGCCGGCCGAAAAATGGCTGGGAAGTATTTCGGTGGGCCCAAGGCGCGCAAGAGATTCTGGCCACCAAATGCGGCAAGTCGAGTCTGACCTGTTTACCGCCCCACGCCTGTTGCAAGCGATCGTTCGCGCAATGCGGCGAATGGGGCGAGTCCTGCAGGGGAGCCCCAATTGAAGCGGCAACAATCGTGTCGGCACATTTCGAAAATCTACCAAAATCTCCATGGTGCATCGGCTATGTGGGCTGCTCGGTGCGAGCACCGCCATGGTGAACTTCGCCAAGGAGTTCGATATGAGCGACTTGCAAACCGGCAGCGCCCGCGTCAGACCGGGCGCGCGCGTTAAAGTGAAATGGATCGATAAGCCGGAAGGCAAGGCCACCGACTTCTATTACGTGCTGGCCTGAGGCGGGCACGACGGCGCTCGATGAATCCGCTCGAAGGCAAGACTGCACTGATCACCGGCGGCACTGCCGGGATCGGCAAAGCTTGCGCGGAAGCGATGCTTGCGGCCGGCGCCGAGGCGGTTGTCATCAATGGCCGCAGCCGCGAACGTGGCGAGCGAGCACTCGCGGCGACCGGCCGCTTTCCCGGCGCCCGTATCAGCCTAGTGCTCGGCGACATGGCGCAACTCGCCGACGCCCAGGCGGTCGTTGACGCGGCAGTCGAAAAACTCGGCCGCATCGATATTTTGGTCAATTCGACCGGCACCAACGACTTCCCCGCGCTACTACACGAGATCGCTATCGAAGATCTGCCTGGCATTATCCAGCGCTGTCTGCTCGCTCAGCTTTTGAGCTGCCGGGCCGTGCTGCCATACATGCGCGAGGCGAATACCGGCTGCATCATCAACATCGCCTCCGATGCCGCCAAAATTCCAACGCCCGGCGAGAGCGTTATCGGCGCCGCCATGGCCGGGATCGTCATGTTCACGCGGGCGCTGGCCGTCGAAGGCAAGCGTCATGGCATCCGCGCCAACGTGCTCACGCCCTCCATCGTCGGCGGGACGGAGTTCTACGAACGTCTGATGGCGGATCCATTCGCCGGCAGGTTATTTGGTAAGGCGGAGCAAAAAGCCGAGCTGGGCCTTGTCAACATGACCGATTTGGCCGAGATCGCGGTATTTCTGGCCTCGCCAGCGGCAAGCAAGATGACCGGCCAGGCGCTGAGCGTAACCGGGGGAATTTCCGCGCTTTAATAGGAACCCGGTGACTGGAGCTTTGATGACAAGAACTTTGGCACAGGGAACGTCGGCGCAGCGCGCGATGCGCGCGAACGATACGATAGTTGCCCCGTGGCAGCGCGCGATCGGTCGTGCGAGCTGATGGCGATGCCACGCGCCAAAACCGCAAAGCGCCGCCAGGCAGCGACAAAGTCCAAGCCGACGGGCGTTTGGCACGACGTTCTGCCCAGCCGATCCGAGCAACGCGAGATGAAGCGCGAAGCGCTACTGCGCGCCGCGGTTTCCGCCTTCAATCGCCGCGGCTTCGCCCAGACATCGCTCGACGAGATTGCGCAAAATCTCGGCGTCACCAAAGCCGCGCTTTATTATTACTTTCCGACCAAGAGCGCGCTGGTCGCCGCCTGCTTTGACCGAGCGATGAAGCTCGCCAACGACAGCCTCGCGGACGCCAAGCGCGACGGCCACGACGGGCGCGAGAATCTGATCTTGATGCTGCGGCGCTATCTCAAGACCGTGACCAGCGAATTGAACGAATCCCTGCTGCTGACCGAGGAACATGCGCTGACGCCGAGCGACCGCGCCAAGCTGATCGAGAAGCGCGACGCCTTCGAGCGCGATCTGCGCGCCGTGGTCAAAGAGGGCATACGCGATGGCAGCATCGTGACCTGCGATCCTAAGCTCGCGATCTTCGTTGTGCTCGGCGCCATCCATTGGGTGCCGAAATGGTTTTCGCTGAAGGGGCCGTGGACCGACGCACAGGTCGCGGTGGCGATCGGCGAAATGCTTGATCGCATGCTTTCGACCAGTCCGGTAAAGCGGCTTGCCGAAAACGTTGGCGACACTCGGTGGGAGGAATAAAACACGGCCGCGGCGCGGCCCGCTCTGGAGCAGGCTGACTATGGATATCGACACAATCCTCAAGAAACCGATCGAAGCCGGTCTCATTCCGGGCGTCGTCGCGCTGGCCGCGGATGATCGCGGCGTCCTCTACCGGGGCGCTTTCGGACGACGGGCGGCTGACAAGACCGAACCGATGACGCTCAACTCGGTATTCCGCATTGCGTCGATGACCAAGGCCGTCACCGGCGCGGCGGCTATGCAACTGGTCGAAAAGGGACGTATCGGCCTCGAGCACCCGGTGGGCGCCCTATTGCCGCTGGTAAAGGACGTGAAGGTGCTGGAAGGATTCAATGCGGACGGTACGCCGCGGCTTCGCGATCCGAAAAGCCCGGTCACGCTGCGCCATTTGCTGACGCATACTTCCGGCTACGGCTACGACATTTTCAACGCCGATCTGGCGCGCTACATCGAGGTCACCGGCCTGCCGAGCATCCTGACCCGCAAGAACGACGCGTTGCGTGTACCCTTGCTGTTCGATCCCGGGAGCAGCTGGCAATACGGCGTCGGCGTCGATGTTGTCGGCAAGGTGATCGAAGCGATCAGCGGTCAGGACCTGGAAGGATATTTTCGGCAGCACATCCTCGATCCGCTCGGCATGCACGACACCAGCTTCCTGTTACGTCATGACATGGCACAGCGCCTGGTCGGGACGCATGTTCGCGGACCAGACGGCAAACCGATCGCCGTCAACCTGGAGCCCGCGGACGATGGCGAGTTCCACACCGGCGGCGCGGGACTGTTCTCCACCGCACCGGACTATCTCACTTTCGCCCGCATGCTGCTGGCGGGCGGCACGCTTGACGGCGTGGAGGTGCTCAAGCCGGAGACGGTCAAGCTGATGACGCGCAATGCCATCGGCGATCTTGACGTGCCGATGGTGCGCAGCAACAACCCCGCATTGGCGCTCGAAGTCGAGACCTTCCCCGGGCAGGTCAAGAGATGGGGGCTGACCTTCTTGATCAACACACAGGACGTCGAAGGCTTCCGGTCCGGCGGAAGCCTGACCTGGGGCGGAGTCCACAACACCTACTACTGGATCGATCTCAAGAAGCGCATCACTGCTGTCGCCTTGATGCAAATCCTGCCGATCGGCGACCCGCACGTCCAACAGACCATGATCGGCTTCGAGCGGGCGCTTTATGCGGCGGTGCCGAACACCGCCTGAACGGCTTGCGCCGATCTTATCACCATCAACCGGCAACAGGGCCAGTTGCAGTCGCCGTTGCATTCCGTTGCGATCCCGCGGCGGCGATGTCGGCGATCATTTGCTCCCGCATGACATACTTTTGCGGCTTGCCGGTCGCGGTCATCGGGAATTCGGCCACGAAGCGAATGTGGCGTGGCACCTTCTGATGCGAGATCTGCCCGCGGCAGAAGGACTGTATCTCCTCGACGGTCGCCGACTGGTTGGGCTTGAGCACGATGAACGCGCAGACCTCTTCGCCAAGCCGATGATCGGGCACGCCGAATACCTGAACGGATTGGACCTTCGGATGGCGGAGCAGAAAGTCCTCGATCTCGCGCGGATAGATGTTCTCGCCACCGCGGATCAGCATGTCCTTGAGCCGGCCGACGATGCTGCAATAGCCCTGCGCGTCAATGGTCGCGATGTCGCCCGAATGCATCCAGCCCGACGCGTCGATCGCCTCGGCGCTCCTTTCAGCGTCGTCCCAATAGCCGCGCATCACACCATAACCGCGGGTGCACAATTCTCCCGACGCGCCGATCGGCACGACGTTGCCGTTGGCGTCGACGATCTTGACCTCGACATGCGGCAAAATGCGCCCGACGGTCGCCACCCGCCGGTCGACCGGATCGTCGGTGCGCGACTGAAACGACAGCGGGCTGGTCTCGGTCATGCCGTAACCGATGGTGACTTCGCGCATATGCATGCGGCTGATCACGGCGCGCATGGTATCGATCGGGCACGGCGCTCCGGCCATGATGCCGGTCCGCAAACTCGACGTGTCGTAGTCGGAGAAATTCGCATGCTCAAGCTGCGCGATCAACATCGTCGGCACGCCGTGCAGAGCGGTGCATCGGTAGCGTGCGATAGCGGCCAGCGTCGACTCAGCGTCGAAACTCTCCCCCGGGAAAACCATCCCGGCGCCGACGGCCGTGCAACACAGCACGCCCAACACCATGCCAAAGCAGTGGTAAAGCGGCACCGGGATGCACAACCGATCGTCGGCGGACAACGCCATGCACTTGGCGGCGTAGCGTGCGTTGTTGACGATGTTGAAATGGGAAAGCGTCGCGCCTTTGGGCGAGCCGGTCGTGCCGCTGGTGAACTGGATGTTGATGGCGTCATCCGGATCAAGCGCTGCCGACAGCACGTCGAGGCGGCTGCGATGGCCGGGACCGGCCAGCGACATCAGTTTCGCGAATGAATGGGCGCCCCGCGGATGCGGTCCGTCGTCAAGGATGATGACGTGCTTGAGCTTCGGCAATTTCGCCGCCTGCAGGCTGGCTGCCTCGGCGTCGATTTCGGGGACGACCGCGCGGAGCATGTCGACATAATCGCTTGAACGATGACGCGGCGCCATGATGAGCGCCTTGCAGCCGACTTTGTTGAGCGCGTATTCAAGCTCGGACGTCCGATAGGCCGGATTGATATTGACCAAAATGGCGCCGATGCGGGCGGTGCCAAACTGGACGTAAAGCCACTCGGCGCGGTTGGGCGCCCAGACGCCGACCCGGTCGCCGCGCCCAATACCAAGCGCAAGCAAGCCCGCGGCGATATCGTTGGAGCGCTCCCGCAGATCGTACCAGGATAGCGACGTATTATTGGCCGCGAAAATCGCGGCGGTGCGGCCGCCATGCCGGGAACAAGCGCGGTCCAACAACTGCGGAATAGTCATGAATTTGAGCGGCACGTCGGTCGAGCCGGCGACGTAAGATAAAGTACCCTGTGGCCGCAGGTGATCGTCGCTGCGGCCCTGCAGAAAATCCGAGCTGAACGGGTTGTAGGTGCTCACCGGCGACGGCCGTGTTGCTATCGGACCGGCAGCAGATCAGAAATTCCGCCAATCGCCGAGCTGTTCGAAAGCGTGCGCGGCCCGATAGATGGTGGTCTCGGCATAATGCTTGCCGACCAGCATCATGCCGACCGGCAAACCGTCGCTCAGGCCGCAGGGGACGTTCATGGCCGGATGGCCGGTGACGTCGAACGGACAGGTGTTCGGCAGCATTTCGAAGCCGCGCTGACACCACAAGGCCAGCGGCGCGTTGTTTGGCGGCAGCGGCGTTGCCTTCATCGGCAGCGTCGGCATCAGCAGGAGATCGTAGCGTGCCAACACGTCGTCGTAGGTCTTGCGCAGGAGGCGCCCGAGATTCTGCGCCTTGGCGTAGAAGTGGCCGCGATGGTGCTTGATGAAATATTCGCCGGCCAGCATCGAGATCTTGAGCGTGCGCGACAGTTCGTCGGCGCGCGCGCGCCAATTGGCGTGCGCGTCAAGCAGGCTCGTGGTGTAGAGGCCTTTCCAGTTAAAGCCCATGCCGTTGCCGTGCATCATCTGCGCGACCAGCCCTTCAAGCGCGATCGGCGTCCAGATGGCGCTGCCGTCGCGATGCATGGGTATCGACACCGGCTCGACCATGGCGCCGACGCCACGTAAACGCTCCGCCGCCTCGCGTACCTTGGCATCGACGTCCGGCTCGCTTGACGGCCAGTCGAACCCTTCCGTCACCAGACCGATGCGCATGCCGGAGACGCCGCGGCCGAGCCCGGTCGTGTAGCTATATTTCTCCACCTGCACGTCGTACTGGCGCGGGTCGAGACCGTCGGCGCCGGCGATGACTTCCAGCAACATTGCATTGTCGGCAACGGTCGCCGTCATCGGCCCGGCATGATCGATGGTCGCCTCGATCGGCATGACGCCGGTATAGGGTACGAGACCGTGCGTGGCCTTCATGCCGTAGCAACCCGAATAAGACGACGGCATGCGGATCGAGCCGCCTTGGTCGCCACCGATGGCCATCTCGATTTCGCCGGCGCCGACCAAAGCTCCACATCCCGACGATGAGCCGCCGGCCGAGTAGCCGTGTTTGTACGGATTGTGCACCGGACCGAGCGCTGAAGTGTGGCTGCCGCCGGACAAACAGAAATATTCGCAGTGCGCCTTGCCGACGATGGTGCCGCCGGCATCGAGGATTCGGGTGACGAGCGTGGCGTCGATATCCGGCACATAGCCTTCCAGCGTGGACGCGCCGTTCATCATCGGCACGCCGGCGAGGCAGATATTGTCCTTCAGCACGACGCGCTTTCCCGAAAGCGGTCCGTGCGCGGCGCCGCGGACTTCCGTCTTAACCGCCCAGGCGTTGAGTGGATTCTCATTGGCGCCGGGCCGGTAGCCGGGAGTGCGCGGATAGCGCACCGGCGGCAGATAGTCCGGCAATTGATTGACCCGGTCGTAGGCTTGGAAGGTGCCTTCCAGAACATCGAGATATTCGGCGACTTCGCCCTGCGACATGCTCATATGCAGCGAATTGACGACGTCATGCATTTGCTCGAGCGTTGGCCGTCTGACAGTCGACATGGGTCCCCCCAATGATGTGGCAGCGGCCGGTATCGCCGGCGCCGAATTTCGCGTTGGCCCGTTGCGGGCGGAATTGCGGGCGGCATTCGACGGTCGCGCCCCATTCGGCCCGGGACGTTCGCCATTTGATACGGAGCGCGCCGGACCATCGTGCGACGGCGCGGCCGGTGGCTGCGGGCGAGGTGGCATCGCTATCCCGCTCGAGGCCGCATACGTGCTTCGCGCACCGCCGAGACCCACCAGATCCGCAATGGCACCGCCGCGCACCATGGCCGCATCGAGCTCGCGGCTGATGCGGCCGCGCTCCACCAGCATGATGCGGCTTGCCACATCGAGCACGAGTTCAAGGTTTTGTTCGACAATCAGCATCGAGAGGTGCTGCTTGTCGCGCAGCGCCGCCAGAAGCTCGCCGATCTCCTGGACGATGGAGGGTTGAATGCCTTCGGACGGCTCGTCGAGCAGAAGGAGCCAGGGCAATGGCACAAGTGCGCGGGCCAACGCGAGGATTTGTTGCTCACCACCCGACAACGCACCGCCCCGGCGCTCCAGCAACCGCGTCAGCCGTGGGAAAATTCCGAGCACCCGCTCGATCGCCCGTTCTTCGGTCTCGCCGGAATCCGGCGTCCAGGCCAGGCGCAGATTCTCGTGTGCGCTCAGGCCAGGAAGGATGCCGCGGCCTTGCGGCACATAAGCGATGCCGAGGCGGCTTCGTTCGTGCGCCGCCCAGGTGGTCACGTCGACGCCGTCGATCACGATCTTGCCGCCGCGTGGTGGCAATAGCCCCATGATGGTCCGCAGCAGCGTCGTCTTGCCCATGCCGTTGTGGCCGACGATCCCGATCGCCTCGCCCTCCCACAGCTGCAGCGAGATGCCGTGCAGCACCGGGACCTCGCCATAGCCGGCATGCAGGTCCGTCACATCGAGCACGAGCCCATCCGGCTCAGCGGCGTCGGTCCCGCCACCGCCAAGGTCCGGATCGCGGCCTTCGCGAATGCTCATGCGCGGTTCCCCAAATAGACTTCACGCACACTCGGGTCGGTCAGTACTTTCTGGGCGTGGCCTTCGACCAGAATGGCGCCTTGATGGAACACCGTGATCAAGGAGTCGAGCGTTCGCACAAAATGCATATCGTGATCGACCACGATCAGCGTCGCGGTCTGATTGATGCGCTTGATGATGGCGATTAAACGCTCGGTCTCGACATTGGTGAGGCCCGCCGCCGGTTCGTCGAGCAGAACGAGCCACGGTTTGTTGGCGAGCACAGTGCCGATCTCGACCAACTGCCGTTGCCCATGCGCCAGCTCGCCAACCGGTCGGCGCGCGATTGCGCCCAGCTCAAGCTCCGCGAGCACCTCATCGACCGCGGCTTCGGCGCCGTCATGCCCGGCGGTGCGGCGGGCCGAGAGCCAGAGATTTTCCGCAACCGTAAGCCCGTTCATCACCGACGGTACCTGGGTTTTGATGCCGATGCCGAGCCGAACGATCTGGTGCGTCGACCAGCCGGTGACATCCTGGCCGCGGATCAGCACCCGGCCGCTGGCATTGGCGCCGCGGATCTGGCCGGTGATGGATTTGAAGAATGTGCTCTTACCGGCGCCATTGGGTCCGATCAGGCAGCGCAGCTCGCGTTCGCGCAGCAGGAAATTGACGTGATCGACCGCCAGCACGCCGCCGAAGCGCACCGCCAGTTCCTGCGTCTCGACGACCGGCTCACTCACTGCTTGGCTTCCTGCAGCGCGATACGACGGCGGCGCGTGCCGCGCGCCTGGCGCCGATGCACTTGCGATTGCGCGAAGCGCCGCCGCCAGGCGACAAAGCTCGGCGCAAAGCCGCGCGGGAGCAGCAGCACGACCAGGATCAGGATCGCGCCGAGGACTAGCGAATTATCGACCGTGGTCTGGTGGCCCAGCTCAAGCTTCAGCGAGCCGAGCGCGACGGCGGCAATCATCGGGCCGATCAGCGTGCCGAGCCCGCCGACGATCACCCAGATCAGCACTTCGGCAGTCGTCCCGAGGCTGAACACGCTCGGCGTCACGATCTCAGCCCAATTGGCGAACAGGCAGCCGGCAAGCCCCGCCATCGCTCCGGAGACCGAAAAGATCGCGGTCTTGTAGGCCGGCACGTTGTAGCCCAGGAGCTCCATCCGCAGCTCGTTCTCGCGAATGCCGATCAGCGTGCGGCCGAACGCGCTGGCCAAGATCCAGCGGGCGATCAGATAGGCGATGAGCACACTGACGATCACGACATAATAGTAAGCGGTGCCGTAGACCTCCATGCTCGGTTCGCCGGGCACGTTGAGCGTCGGGAACGCCGGAATGCCGTTGAACCCGCCGAGCCGCGCGTTGCCGATCTTATAAGCATCGCCGGCGGTGGCATTCATGAAGCGGTTGAGGATGAGGGTCACGACCAACGTCATGACGCCGAGATAGACGTCGCTGATGCGGCCATAAAACATCATCGCGCCGATAATGGCGGCGACGGCCGCCGGCACGATCAATGCCAGCAGCAGTGGCACGGTGCTTTCGCCGATATTGACCGAAGCAATGGCGTAAGTGTACGCGCCGAGACCGAAATAGGCGGCGTGCCCGAAACTGAGGATCCCGGCGTAACCCCACATCAGCGCCAGCGACAGCGCAAACAGCGCCCAGATCGCGAGCAAAGTGGGCGTATTGGTCTCACTCACCAGTGGCAGTGCCGCGAGCACGATGGCAAGCGCTGCCAGCCAGTTCCAGTGGATACGCCCGATGCCGAATGCCGCGCCGGTCATGTCGAGTTGCGGAAGAACTGCCCGGTTATGCCTTGCGGCATCAGGCGCAGGAGGATGAGAGCGAGGACCAGCATGGCGATCTCGCCGAGCACCGGCGTGGTGGCGAAGGAAACGATCTGATCGACGGTGCCGAAAAGCGTCGCGGTGGTGAGCGTGCCGGAAATCACCGCAGCGCCGCCGGTGATCACGGTGATGAACGCCTTGGCGATGTACGCGCCGCCGATCGAGGGCAGAAGTCCCGTCAGCGGCGCCATCACACCGCCCGCCAATCCGGACAGTGCGGCGCCGACGGTAAAGGTGAGCATATAGATCAGGCTCGGATTATAGCCGAGCGCCGATACCACCTCCCTGCCCTGCATCGCGCCGCGCGCGATCAGCCCGACGCGGGTGTAGCGCAGCGTGAACCACATCGCGCAGATCAGAACGACGGCGACGGCGATCACGAACAGATTGTATCCGCCCATCTGATAATGGCCGATCTGGTAACCGGGGATCGGCGTCGGCACGCTGACCGGCGTGTTGCCGAAGATCAATGTGACGAGACCGATCAGCAGCAGGCTTAAGCCCCAGGTCGCCAGCATGACGTCGATCATGCGCCCGTACAAAAAGCGGACGATCAGCCGCTCCACCACGAGCCCGATGACACCGACGACGATCGGCGAGATCACCAGCATAGCGAAATAGATATTGATGCCGGCTTTGGCGGCGGCGATCGTCGCGTAGCCGCCGAGCATCACGAATTCGCCGTGAGCGAGATTGATGACGCGCATCATACCGAACACGATCGCCAAACCCGCGCTGATCAGCGTGAGAAAGGCGATCATGTAGAGGATTTCAAGAATGACGATCGCCGCGTAGTCCATTCCACAGGTCCGTCAGCGATGGCCGCCCGGGGCAAGTGATGAGCTAGATCTTGACCTCGTATTGCTTATTGTCGTCCGGGTTCTTCTGCAGATCGCAATATTGCGCGGTATCGGCCGGCGGCCGCTGCTTGGCCGTATCGATGATTGTGAGCTTCTGATCCTTGACGAGCATCAGATGAATATCGAGTGCGCAATGGTGCGTCTTGGGCTCGACCGTAACGGTTCCCGCCGGCCCTTCAATCTTCAAGCCGCTTTCAAGAACCTTGACGAGGGCGTCATGATCGACCGACCCCGCCTTTCGCACCGCTTCAGCCCACAGCATGATGCCTTGATATTGTGAAACCGCGAGTTCGTGTACCGGGTTGGCGTTGCCGTAACGCTTCTTGTAGGCGGCCAGGAAGTTCTTGTTGGCGGGGGTGTCGATTTCAGGGCTGTAGTTGCCGGCGATAAGAATGCCGTCGCCCTCGGCCGCCGACAGTGCCAAGTGCTCGTTGCCGACGCCGAAGGTCGTCGACGTCAGCGGAATCTTCTTGTTCATGCCCGACGCCGCCCATTGGCGGAAAAACGAAATGTGCGCGCCGCCGACCAGCGCGGCGACGACGAAGTTCGGCGCCGCGTCCTGGATCTTGGCGATGGTCGAGCCGAAGTCGGAGACGTCGAGCGGAAAGAAGCTGGTGGCTTGCACCGTGCCTTTACGCTCTTCGACATAGTGCGATACCCACTTGGCGGTGATCTGGCCGTAATTGTAATCGGCCGCCAGCACGTAGGTCTTGTTGCCCCACTTCTTCATCGCGTAATCGATGATCGGTTCCACTGCCTGAGCCGGCGTCGTGCCAGTGCAGAAGCAATTGCGGTCACAGACGCCGCCTTCATAAAGGATGTTGTAGAAGTATAGCGTTTTGCCGCGGCGGAACGTTTGCCGTATCGCTTCGCGCGAGGCCGACGTGATGCCGGCATGAGCAACATCGACCTTGTCGTCGCGCACCAGCTGCTGGGCGTATTTGGTGTAGAGCGCGATGTCGGATTGGCTGTCGTATTGCTTAAGCTCGATCTTGCGGCCCAGCAGGCCGCCTGCAGCATTGAGCTCGTCGACCGCCATCGCGTTCACCGCGACAATCGGCTTGCCGTAGATGTCGAGCACGCCGGAATTGTCCTCGATGCAGCCAAGCTTGATCGGCCCATCCTCGGCGCGCGCACTAATGAGCGGCATGCCAGTCAACAAGGCGGTCGCGCCGGCGGTATGAAGCAATGTCCTGCGGGATATGGTCATGGCGTGTTCCTTCGGGGTTCGCTGATTGTCAGGAGATGCAAGAGGCGACCGCAGCTATTTTTCGCTTCGATCGGTGTCGCGCCCTTTCTTTCGCTCGACGACCGACGCGCCGGTTGGCTCGACGGCCGAAGAAAAGTCCAGCCCGATCGAATCGCCGATGCTCCGCAGCGCCGGCAGCTGCAGAGCCATGCCGAGAATGCTGTCCATCACCTGGTTGATCGGCGTCTTTTGCGCCGCATCGCCGTTGCCGCCGGTCGTGCCGGGGGCGCCGCCGCCGAAGCCGGTCAGCTGGTGAATGCGGATCGATTCGATTTTCTCCGCCGGCTTCATCATTTGCGAAACGATCTCTGGCAAGCGGTCAAGCCGATACTGTTCGAGCTTCATGCGGATCAGCGCGTCGGTCTGCGAATTCTCCGCCTCGATCACGGCGCGTTCGCCCTCGGATTGCGCCAATAGGCGCAGACGTTCGGCCTCGGCCTTGGTGCGGACTGCTTCCGACTCGGCGCGAATGCGCCGCAGCAGCACGCCAGCCTCGGTTTCGGCCTTAGCCTGCTCCACCGCGCCCTGTTCGTTCACCCGCTTTATCGCGATCTCGTGCGAGCGGTCGGCCACGGCACGGTCGCGCTCGGTCTGAACGTGTTCCTCCGCCAGCACGACTTCGGCTCGGGCCAATTCCGCCTGGGCCCGCGACTTTGCTTCCTCGACGTGCTTGGCGGCGAGCTGAATGGCGCTGTCGACTTTCTTCATCTCGACGCCAAGCTGCGACTCGACCTCGAGCTTGCGCAATTCGCTCTGCTTGGCGACCTCGGTGGCCCTGGTCTGCCGCTCGCGATCGATGCGCGCTTCCTCGGAAGCGATCATCGATTGCTCGCGCGCCTTGGCGGCCTCGGCGTCGCTCGCCGCCTTGATCTTTTCGATCTCGAGATGCTGATTGATCTGCGCCTGCTCTTCCTGCTGGGCGAGAATGAGCCGCTGCTTGGTGGCTTCGAGCTGAGTTTGTCGCACCGAGACGTCGGCATCGGCTTCAATCTCGGCCCGCTTCTTGCGGTTGACCGCGATGATTTCCGCGAGCTTGCGCAGCCCCACGGCATTGAACGCGTTGTTCTCGTCGAACGAGGAAAACGCCGACTGGTCGAGGCGTGTCAGCGACACTGAATCAAGCAGGATGCCGTTCTGCCGGAGATTTTCGCGTAACAGCTCGGAAATGCTGGCGACGAACTCGGCGCGGCCCTCGTGCAGGCTGTCCATCGTATGGCGGGCGGCGACCGCCTGCACCGCATCGACGAAACGGCCTTCGAGCAGGTTGCGGATGCCGTCGACGGTGAACGATTTGGCGCCGAGCGCCTGCGCCGCGGTTGCGATCCCCTCCTGACTCGGAATCACCCGCACATAGAATTCGAGCTCGACGTCGACCCGCATGCGATCCTCGGTAATGACCGATTTGTCGCCGACGCGGCGGACCTCGATGCGCAGCGTGCGCATGTTGATCTCTTCGACCTTGTGCAGGAACGGCAGGGCCAGGCAGCCGCCTGAAATGAGAATGCGTTGGCCACCGAAACCCGTCCGGACCAGGGCGATGTCGCGCGTCGATTTGCGGTAGAACCGGTTGAGGAACATCACCGCGATCGCAATCACGACGACGGCGACGGCAATGCCCAATACCCAGCCGAGGATAACCATACCCACCTCACGGCTCTCACCCGGAACTATTTGAAAAGTGAAGTATCTCCCTTGGGCTGTCAATAGCAGCGCCCGCCGCCGCGGCGCCGGTTCCGCCATCCGCGATAAAATCAGCAAGGCGGTCGCGCCAAAGCCCCCCGACGTCCGCTCGACAGCAGGACGCTACGGCGCGGTGCGATTGATCAGCTCGGACAACAGCCGCTTGAGTTCTTCGGTCTCGCGATCGCCGTAGCCTTCGACAATCTCGGCCTGGCGCAGATTGGCGCGACGGCTGAGCCGCTCATTGAGCGCCCGCCCACGTTCCGAAATGAAGATCAGCACCTTGCGGCCGTCCTTCGGATCGGGACGGCGGTAGACCAGAGCATCGGAGACCATGCGGTCAATCATCTTGGTCAGAGTTGGATGATTGAGCAGGGCAGCCTGGGTCAAGTCGCTCATGGAGCGGCCGTTTTTCTCGGCCAAGAGCTTAAGAATGCGCCAGTGCTCGACCGGCACGCCTTCGTCGCGAAATTCCTCATCAAGCTTCAGGTGAACCTGGCGGTTGGCCTGCGCCAGAAGATAGGCGATGTGCTCGCTGATCGGCCGGCTGCGTGTCATGGCCTGAGCTTCCTTTCGAGAATCCGATTCCACGGACCGCGCATACCTGCTAGCATTTTCTCCGACAGATATCACGACAAGTATGTTATTCCCATTCCATAATGGTTTCTTGTCATTCGTTCCCGGGAACCTCCGGGACTCAAGCAAGGAAAGATCATCGCTTTGGGCGTCGAACGAGGCGCAGTGGAGAGGCTTTCGACGCGCCTCCCCGCCACGGGGGACCCCTCCAACCCCCGCTGTTAAAAACGCTTGAAGGCTTCTGCTCTACCATTGGAGCTACACCCGCAAGTCTTTGAATCTTAGGGATGACACCTGACAACCGCACTAGTCGTGGTTTTGTCGTGATCCCATAGCGTTCTGGCGAGGAATTCATCTTCGCATGAGGCACGTCCACCCGTCACCGACGCATTTGCGGTCAAGAGCCCAGAACCCTTGTCTCCACCGCTACCATGCGGATAGCTTTACCGCCACGCCAGGCGACCTGATCTTTCCCGGCGCTCGTCATAACCCGACACGCGACAATCTGCCGGCTTTTGTCCACGCCCTGCGGCGAACGTCAAAACAATTGCTACGGACCATTGCAAGGTACCAGACGATATCTCAGCCATGCTCTTGGGTCATGTTCCGGAGGGGATATCGCATGCTACTTGCTGCGTTGGGCGCGGGCGTCACGGCCGGCGATTGTTGGGGCGCAAGCAAAATCTCGCGCAAGATCGTTTCCCTACTTGGGACATGAGGAGCCAGCTCCGGCTTATGGTAATTCGGCGGCTACAGCGCGCGAGTTCTCGATGTCAGCTGCTGCGGACCTTAACGCTGTAAGCTGCTGCCGCGTTCATGCGGGGCGGTCTCGACCCGCGAGCAGGACCTGAGCGTTGACCCACCTCTCCGCTACCACGATCAGCCGGAGCTTCACCTCCGCTGGACCGCCCGCTCCGACGTACGATCCGGCTTTTCACAACGATGTGGCTGTTAGGTCTGATCCGTTTGCATCCGCCAAGTCGCACTTCTTTGATACGAGCAGCTGGGGTGCCTTTTGCGACGTCACCCTAACGTTGAAGCAAACTCGCCAATCCGACATACTTGGATAAAGATCGACGATTATCGATGCCGACAAGCTTTTCGGCACTTCATGAGTCTACTCAACAGAGCAGTGTACGGAGCTGCGTTTCGTCGGTACGGCAAACGTGTTCGTGTATTGCCGGTACTTGAAAAAGGCGAGGTCCACGCTCGCGCGTTACGTTCATGGGAGCGTGGCACATGCGGTCGATGGCATATCCATTGTGCAATTGAATTGCCCTCGCACTTCGATGCTGTCGCCCTTGAAAGGCTAATCCGCAACTGCTGGGCTAAAATCGAGTGGGGCAGCGGCCGCGACGGTGCAAACGCGGGTTGGGTCAGCTACATGTTGAAAGACCGCCAGAAATCAGAGTTCGACGGTTTCCTTGACTGCATCATCATAGAGTCCTTGCACAATCCAATTGCTGACGCTTAGACGTTCCTTTGGATCGGACTCTTCGTAAAGCTTGAGACAGGGCGATTGATTAGCAGTCGCCTTGTTTTCCTTCATTGGCCGCGCGCCGTTCGGCGCCCGCATGCCCACGGATCAAGAGCCCGATCATTCAGCCTGAAATGCCAGAGCGCACACACGCCACAGCTAACCGTCGGCCAGCGGTTTCGATCGGCTCGCGCCGAACAGTCCCCATAGCTGCGCGCCGGCGCCGCCGGATCGAAACCGCTGGCCGAGGCGCCGCCCTCGCGCGCACGAGGAAACGCGCAGCAAAGGTGAAACGCGGCTCCCTTTCCGAGCAGATTCAAGGAGCGGTCGCGCTCGGCCGATGCCAAAATCCAACAGCGTGCGAGCACATCCGAAGGCTGCCCTGCGGCCAGCTGTTGCGAGCGGCGGTTGGCGAAAAGCTCCGCCACCGCCGATCTCCAAGTCCCAAACAGAAAACAGCGGCGGGCCTCGCCGTCGGCCAGCATCGGCGACCACGGCGACCAGGAGTTGGCCGCGCGCCGTTCGGCGCCCGCATGCCCACGGATCAAGAGCCCGATCATTCAGCCTGAAATGCCAGAGCGCACACACGCCGCAGCCACCCCTCGGCCAGCGGTTTCGATCGGCTCGCGCCGAACCGTCCCCATAGCTGCGCGCCGGCGCCGCCGGATCGAAACCGCTGGCCGAGGCGCCGCCCTCGCGCGCACGAGGAAACGGGGCGCAAAACGGGAACGCGGCGGACCATCCCATTAGACGACATTTCAAGCCCGGTACGTCGCCGCCTCTTCCGATCCGAGGAGGCGACGATTGGCTGCGCCCGATATAAGTAATCAATAGCGCTAGCTTCGCTGGCAGGCACTGATGCAGTAGTTGCAATGGTAGCAGTTAACGCAGAGACGGTTACACGGCCCAGGACGCACACCTGGTCTAGTACCCGGCACGGGGCCTGCACCCGTGCCTGCGCCTGTGCCTTTGCTTGCTGCAATCCTGAAAGCGTTCTCCTCGGCGAAGGAATGGGATTTTTCGTCGAAGTAATGGAACGTCGCCAAAGTCACATCGGAAACTTCCTCATCGTGGAGAAGGTGCGACGCTGCATACGGTGCCGGCATCGTGGTGGACGCGGATGATGCGCCAGCCAGCGATAAAGATACGCCAGCGATGCCTAGTGCTTCCTTCAAACGCCTCCGCTTTGAGCTTGGCTTCTTACGCAACATAGGCCCCTCCGTGTAGACGTCACGTCAATACCACTGACCTGGTAGCATACTATCACCGCCGCTGACGAGGTAATCGAATAAAGCCAACGTCAATGTCGCGGTTTGGCACGTCGGCGACCTCGTACGATGTCCGTCCTTAGTCTGCGATGCGCCGCTAAGCAGACGTCTCGGTGAGTGATCGCAGTATCCAGGCACCACGCCCACGGCCGGTCACTCGCGCATACGGCATAGCTCTTGACCGGATAGTAACGAGAATGAATTTGCTGGCCCTCGGCGGTATCCTTCTCACCCACTCACGGCTCCGCGCCGGCGGAATAGCTGTGGTTGACGGTGCAATGACAGGAAACCCGCTTGTTGTTACCGGGGATCGGGTCGCACTGCGCGATGGTGCACAAAGCAAACGTGCTCTTGCATACCTTCAGCTCTTGGGGCAGTCGGGTAACACTTAGAGCGTCGGTCAGACCGAAGGCGATTGCGGTTGTCAAAGAACACGCGAACTTTTTCTTCATCCCCCATGTCACGAACAAGCCAGTTGCCATCAAGCAGAATGCGAAAACATCATTTCGCCATGTTGCTCTTAATCGAAGGCTGCTCGACGATCGACCGCGCGCAATTAATAGTCAGGCGCGGCCACCAATGTGCTCACGCGCGACGAGGCGCGGCGCATCGCTAGCTGGTGAAGCGCAAGAACTAATGCGACCGATTTCTAAGCGACCTTCGTCTGCGCCTTGAGTGGCTCAAAGTTCTCGGCAAAGAACTTCGCGTCCACCAACCATTGATCAGTATGGTTTTTTGGATTGCGCGCGATCATGTCGCCCGCTTTTGGGGAACCAGCCTTTTGTCGGCCAGCGAAACGCTCACTCCTTCGAGGTCTTCGCCCAGGTTCATAGGGACGAAGTTCGGCAATTTGCGTTCGACGATACTGGAGTGCGCCCCTGACGGTGGACAGTTTGCAGGTTGGGAATTGACCGGTCCATGCTCTAGCCAGCCGACACGACATGTCGCGCAACCTCATCCGAATCTGGGTGCGGAAGTTTGAAGCTGGAGCGTTCGGTGATGATGCCCGGGCGGCTGATCTCCTTCAAGACTACGAGGCAAAGATCGCGGCGCTCGAACGCATGGTCGGTCGGCAGGCCTCGAAATCGAGTTTCTAAAAGGGGCTCTGAAAAGCGCACCGCGGCCGAGAAGCGCGAGTACATCCGTCATCACCGGCCCCGTGGCCTCTCAATCGCCGAAGGATGCCGGCTGATGGGTCTGCCTCGCTCGACCTATTACGACGTTCCGTCATTGCGGAGTGACGACGCCGCGACGCTGTTCGATTGGCGCCTCAGGAGTAAGCACCACGCCGGCCTGTCGATTTTTCTGAACCTGTTGCTCTATTTCCTTGCGTCAGAACAACCTATTGGGTTCCGAGCTAGCCCCCCGACGATGGCTCATGGCTACTGTCCAATCCGCGGGGCAGAAGCTGCCGCGCTCGACAAAACTGGCAACGCCACAGGGTTCGATTGCCCGCGCCACGGGAGACTCAAGGTATCCAGTACGGCCATCATGACGCGATCATGCGCGACTCGCGAAGGATGGGAAGCGGCATTGAAACGGGCTACAGCGCCGCAGCCGAACGAATGGGCGCGGTGCGTTCAAAGTACTAATTTTTGAAAAGTGTCGATATGCTAAGCGTGGGCCCATTGGTGTTCGAGTTGCACCGTGATCACTCTGTTGTGGAGTATATGATTGCCACTCGCTGTCTCGGCATTTGCGACATAGGGCATGAACCCGTAAACTCAGAGTGACGGTTGGTTCACGGAGGGTTTTGACACGCGTGATCTGAAGGAGGCGAAGGTGCTGCTGGAGGAGTTGGCGTCATAAGCTTGCGGCAGCATCGTAAGAGATCGACCCAAAATGGGGCGAGCCATATGGCGCTTCTCGCCAAAGGTGCGTCTGTAGCCGCCATTGCCGCAGCGTTATCGTTTGCTTCTTCATCGGTGCTTGCGGCTGCGTCTGCTGCAAGGGAGGGGTGCCGCCGTCTCGCACTCATCGAGTATGGCGGCAAGCGTATCTTGTTCGACACCGGCAACAACGCGAAGATCTTCGCGCACAGTGTCGAGGCCAAGGGTGTCGACCTGAGGCAGCGCATTCTTGCCCTGCAACCTTGTCGGTCAAAAGCGAGCACAGGGAAATCGGTATGGCGGCCGCCTTCGTCGGGATGCGCATGTTGAGGCACCAAGCGTCTGATCCTGACCGCGCCTAGTCAAGTTACGCGGTCAGGTAGATGTCGTCCATGAACAGCGCATCGATAGCGGTGTTGCGAAACGTTGCGATTGCTTGTGCGGGCGTGCAGACGATCGGCTCGCTGTCATTGAAGGACGTATTGACGACGACCGGCACGCCGGTTCGCGCAAAAAAGCAGGATATGAGTTCGTGAAAGCGCGGATTTGACTCGCGCCGCACAAGCTGCAGCCGTGCGCTTCCGTCCCGATGCACGGCCGCAGGAATACGGTCGCGGCGCTCAGCTTTCACCGGACAAGAAAACAGCATGTATTCGTGACTCGTCGAATGGCTGCCTACCTCGAACCATTCGTCCGCGCGTTCGGCCATTACGCTCGGCGCAAACGGACGGAAGTCCTCGCGGTGCTTGATCCTTTGATTGAGGATGTTGCGCATATCCGACCGGCGCGGGTCGGCAAGTAGCGAGCGGTTGCCGAGGGCTCGGGGCCCAAATTCCATGCGACCCTGAAACCAGGCGACGATCTTGCCATCGGCGATCATATCCGCGGCATCGCGTGCGGGGACTTTGCTGCGCCGCGGGGTGAGACCGGCAGCTCTGGTGGCCGCCAGAATCTCGTGCCGCTCGAACTCGGGACCAATAAATGGCGTCGCGTTGCCGCGCTCGGGATGGCCTTTCTGCTTGGCGCAATGTACCACGAGGGCGGCGCCGATGGCGGTGCCCGCATCGTGCGGCGCCGAAGGTATGAAAACCTCGGAGAACTCCCCCGATTGGCGGACCAGCGCATTGGTCACGCAATTAAGCGCGACGCCTCCGGCAAGACACAGGTGATCGAGCGGCACCTTGCGTTTGAGGCGGCGAACGAGAGCCACGACCGCCGCATTGGTGGCGGCCTGCAGCGCCGCGGCGATATCGGCATGGCGCGGAAGAATTTTTGACGCCGGGGACCGCGGCGGGCCGAGCAGCACCTCGAGGTTGCTGGATGCGGCCGATTGAAATCCGATCGCTTCCGGGTCTACGGCGTAATGCTCCTTGCTTGTGCGGATGATCGACTTGAATTCGCCGCCGAAGACTTCAGGATCGCCGTAGGCCGCCAAGCCCATGACCTTGGCGGCATCGTCGGCAGAGAAGCCGAGATGAATGCTGATCTGCTCCCACACGAAGCCGAGCGAATGCGGATATGAAAATGTTTCGAGCGTCCGGATCCGAGTACCGTCGGCCCTGGCCAGGGTCGAGCAGGCGACTTCTCCGATGCCGTCGATGGTGAGGATCGCCGCGCGGTCGAAGCTGGACGGGAAATACGCTGAAGCGGCATGCGCCAGATGGTGGGGCACAAAATGCAACCGTCGCTGCAGCGGCCGCCCAAGAAGCTGCTCGGCGGCGCTGCGGACCTCGCCGAGCCGCTGCAGGAAAACCTTCTCCAAGCGCGGCTCCCACCACCAGTTGGCGGAAAATTTCGCTCGACGCAGCCGAGGGTCGAACGAGTATGCCACGTGGTCGATCTCGGAGGCGCGAAGTCCGGCGTAGTCCAGGCAGAAACGGATCGAATGCTCGGGCAGCTGATGCGGGTTGTCGACCAGCGCCGTCTTGGCGTGCTTGATACGGTTGAACCGCTCCTCCTCGCAGGCGGCGACGACCGCGCCATCGATGATCAACGCTGCGGCGGATTCGTGAAATACCGAGTTGATTCCGAGAATGTTCACCAGCACACCTCCGTCCTGCGGCGGCTTTTTTGCTACCGATTCGCTGCACGCCCATGAAGAAGGTCAAGTCTGCAAACTCTCGCTTGCATCAAATGTTTGCGCATGCTTCGCTGCGGCGGCGCCCCAATGTGTCGGGGAATTTCTACTCCAGCTACGCGGTGCATTGACCAAAACAAATAGCATGGGAGCAAAACCATGTCGCGCGTAACAAAGCGAAAGCGGCGGCGGAGTAAGGCGGTATTGGGAATCGCTGGGGTTTCTTTGTCGCTGGCGAGCGGGGCATCCGCATCGACCACGGGACCGGCATCAAGCAATACAGTGCCGCGTCACGAAGCCGTTCTCACGGAAGAGGAAATCGCCGACGTCAGCCTGTCGACGTTCGCCGTCTTCGACAAGGAAGACAAAGCTAAGGTCCGGGGTGAACAATTGGCCTGGTGGTGGGGTTGCAGAGGCTGCAGAGGCTGCAGAGGCTGCGGAGCCCCAGCAATGGAGAATAGACAACCGAAACCCCCACCGTCCGGTACTCCACCGTCGGGTACCCGACCGTCCGGTAGAAATCGGTGACTTTAGCAGTTAGCGACCTCAATCGCGGGTAGTGTCCTAATTTGCCCTTTGTCGTTTCATGACGGCCACCCATTGAGTCGACCCTGGTGGTCTCTGTATAATGCCGCCAACAACTGGAACGTAAGTCCCAGAAATGGCTTCCCAGCCGTCATTTCCCATTTGGTTTAGCCACTGGATGAAATCATCCAGGTCCGCCTTCGCCACGACCTGATATTCCCACTTCATGATTTGAGCCCTTCCTAGCGCGAAGTCCGGTCCACCAGTTCCTCTAGCGACCACACCCGATCGGTCACGTTTGCCGCCATAGCTGGCGTCACGCGCAAGGTCTTGTGTAGCCGAACGAGATTGTAATGCGCAAAATGCAGGGCTACCGCTGCCTGCAAGTTTTCAAACTTCTTGCTGAAAGCGTTGGATTTCGACCAGCCATGTCGAGAGGCAAAAGCTCACGATGCGTATGAGCATGCGCCGTTTTACCCGGCTGACCATTTGTGGGTACAAATATCCCATTCTCAGGGGTAAAGACATGAACCGTTTGCCACTCGCCCGCCGAACCCAAATCATTAATTGCTTGGTCGAAGGAAATTCCATCCGCTCAACCGAACGGATGACCGATACGCATCGCGATACGATCATGCGACTTATGGTCGAGGTCGGAACTGGCTGCGCTGCACTCGCCAATGACCAGATGCGCAATCTCGATTGCCGCCGCATTCAATGCGACGAAATCTGGACATTTTGAGGGATGAAGCAGGCGCACATTCCGCGCTTCACCGACCGCACCAAGGTCGGCGACCAGTGGACGTTTGTGGCGATTGACCCGGATACCAAGCTGGTCCCGGCCTATCGCGTCGGCAAGCGCACCCGTGACAACGCCGTGGCGTTTATGACCAACCTGTCGGAGCGGCTGAGCAATCGCGTACAGATTTCGTCCGACTCGCTACGCTCTTATGTGGACGCGGTAGAGCGCGCTTTCGGCGCGGATGTGGACTACGGGCAGATTGTTAAATTTTACGATGCCGAGCCGATCGAGCCGGGCCGTTATGCCCCTCCACGAGTGACAGGCGCGGAGCGCACAGTGATCGCGGGACGCCCTGACCAAGCACATATATCTTAGGCTCGTGACGAAGCTCGTGAGCAGCATCCTCACGACTGAAATAAAAAAGCGAGCCCCTAACCAAGCAATGAAGGGGCTCGCCGAAGTGGGCTAAGCAACTAACAAATTCTGTTTTCGAGATTTGGCCCCGACCCTCTTAGCACCCCGTTGCCCGACGACACATTGTCACAACGAGATTGCGGCACCAGGTCACAACGAGATTGCGGCACCAGCGAGGCTCGCCTGAGGAAGCCCCGCGGCAAAAGCGAAGAACCCCGAGCTTGGGGGCCCGGGGCTCCTGAGCTTTCGCTCTTATTAGGCATCAGGCGGTGGGGCGGGGTCATCTGGGGGGATGGGGGACGCCACACAGCCTGCAAATCGGACGGCAACGCATCTCTGTCGGGGGATGGGGGGTGCCGCCTCAGCCTAACCGCAACAGACTAAGATGAGGGCGACGTCGCGCTCCATTGTCCATGAAAGCAGGGAGACCTGTACTTCCGTGTATGGGGCGGATATAGCGCCTCAGTTTGGGTCACGAAAGCCCACTCACTCAGCAGGGATTAGGCCGCGGTCGACCGGTCCCGCCTCGTGTCCTCGCCCCTGCCGCTCACTTCTCCGTCTGATCACCCGATCAGAGGCAATAGTTCGCGCGGCGAGGCTGGAATTGGCGGTCGCGATTTTCATACCTTCAGGAGTGAAGGTAACAACCAGATACGGCAGTCCCTCTTTTGGCGGATCGTAGATTGCGGTCGAGCCTGGCATCGCGTTCCCCTTGGTCACAAATCTGTAATACCAGCCACTCGAGCGATTGTTCCGGTTCTCTTTAAAAAGAAATGGTCTTGACAAAAGCAAGCATCGGCCGCGCGGACCGTTACGGCGCTACGCCCTTTGCCACTTTTGGACACGGCCAGCTTTCCGCAACAGAAAATACTTCATGACGAATTTTCCGTCGCGGCCAGGGAGTGGTCCACCGCAAGCCCGGCACGTTATTTCACGATCAGCCGATTTTGGGTCGGCTTCAACTTGGACAATTTGATAAAGGGCGTCGCAATACGGGCACTTGAAGAAAGGCTTGTTAGTCGGCGAATAGCGCCCCGCGCTGCTCGTTATCATGAAACGCCCCCGTCTAATGATGCTTAGCATACGTCGCTGAGTGATCGGAGGCAACCGCACCGATCTCGTGCAACGCGAGGCGAAGCGCGTCGGATAGCAGCTAGCGTAGAAGTTGGTATGATCGAGTGGTCAGAGAAAATGAACTCGATCGGGCAATGTGATCCCGCATGACATTCGACTACAACTCATCGGCCGAGTTGTTTATACCCAAACGCAAGGGTGTTGGTGGTCGCCGAACGCCGACAGGTTATCGTCGGTTCGCGACTGCCGCGGACGCTATCCGCTTTGCAGTCGAGCAGGCCCCTGGCGTCAGAACACTCGGCGCTTGGATGCAAGTCGGAGATGAGCGTTTCGACAGTGATGAGATTTGTCGCCTATATGAGAGTAGCGATTATCCGCTTCAGCGCGACGTGACTTCCGATGGGAAATAGGAATACGGCACTAATTGCGGCCAACATCACTGAGTTCTCTTGCCCAATTGTCGTTTGCATCTCGCTAAGGCTGCATCCCCGATGGAGGTCTAGCGTCATGAAGGGACTGGCAATTATAAATTGCTCGTGCGCCTTCCATTTTATTGAACAGTGCGCTCTTCCCAAATTGCTTGCAGTGCTTGTCGGCGAGTGGAAAGCCATCCGTTTTATTTCGCACATGCGAAACGATCACCTGTTGGTCGTCGCCGACAACGGTCAGGCCAACCAAATTTCGGTAATTCGCATCATTGTGAGCCGCACAGGAGCACAATAAGACGGAAAGTAGCGCAGTTGCAAAGATGACTTTCACTTCCGCACCCCCAACTCCGGCCCCGTAGCTCTGTCGGCATCCATTTCCAAAACGAAGCGCTTGTCTGTCAAGCGCAGTGCCGTCGATTGGTAAACGGCATCCCTCGATATCGAGCCGGTCCCCGCTTCAGTTGGAGAACGGCGACATTTCGTGGGGGAACGAGGGCCCTTTTGCGAAGCACTATTGCGCGGTCAACGACGCGTCTTGGCCTACCCTACCCCTCCCTCACTCCGCCCACTACGACCTCATAAACGCCCCCAAGCAATAGCAACGCTAGCACGACTGTTGATCCCCAGGCATTCGCGTTAAGCCAGCCCTGAAAAGTCGCTGAGATGTTCAGAATGATATTGACCGGTAGCCCCACGATGCTCGCGATGAGAACTCCGCGCACTGCGGGCCAATCCCGGAAGTTCCGGGCAAACCAAACAATCAGTCCCCACGCCAAAACTGCCGCGCCACAGAACCGCAAGTACAAGACCGCGCGTGGTTCTGCAAAGCCGCTAAAAAACAGCGACGCTTGTACTGGAAGCAGTAAGAAGGCAAGTGCGTACAGAATTGCGACAACGGCGGCTATCGTCAGATAAAGCTTGAGAACCATTGTTTCCCCCTCCGCGCTTTTGACCATGCAATTTCCGCGAAAGTGAAGCATACGCCTACCGTCACGCCCCGCATAACGGCAACGAAGTTTCGGTTTAGAATTTTTTACATAATTTCCGAGGCACCTCTGCGCGCTCAGCGGCAAGCGATTTTGGGAGGCCGGGTAGGCCAGAGGGCCGAGGTCATACAATAATCGTCGACGCCACTGCGAGCTGATCAAACAAACCCACTGATCTAACAACAGCTACGTCATCCTGCTTAGCAGTAAGCGAACGTAATTCCTCGCGATGCTCCAATCTTCGCGTTCGCGGCTTTTTAGCTCTTCGTAATGGATCGCTCTGCGAAGTCGTTCAAGCGCATGGGCAAGACTGAAAGGATCGGCTTTCAGATATTCATCGATATGTCTTTCAATCAAGACAGAGCGACGCGGATCATTCGATTTTGCAAGGTCACGCAATGCGGCCGCGCACGGCCCGAGCCGATGCATTTCAGTTCGCGCAATTCTGCTTTCTCCCATGACAATGTTATAGACCTACTGTGCCAGCGATGCCTGAGCAGCGGAGGCTTAACGTTAATCGCGCGCCGGTCCCGGCTTCATGGTGATGGCGGGCCGCTCCTGCGCGTTTAAGGTATGGCCCGATCGATTTTTCACACAGTTTGCGCACACTCAATGCGCGGTCCAGCGAAGACAATTTTGGGGGTGGGGGTACGGTCCGATGGCCGATTTCGAGAATTGCTTCGCGTTGAGCGTTAGTGAGAAAACACATTGTGCGGAATGCGGATCGACCAAACAAATCGATCGAACAAACAACAGCGCCGCGTTCGATTTCATTTTAAAATCGTTGTGCTGAAAAGCGGGCTGGCGGGGGCTATCAAACTCCGCCAGCCCTAACCCCATCCAACTAACTGGAGCATCAAGATGGACGAGGCTACTCCCAGCCTATCGCAGGCTCAGCGCCAAGCCATGCGGCGGAGGATCGCAGTGCGAGTGCTAGCGCAGGAGGCGGCGATCCGAGAGGTCAAGGCAAAGATACAGCGCGAGGGTCGGATCAAGGTCGCCCAGGTGCCGGTGCGCGAGATCGTCGCGATGGCTGAGGACTACATCCTCGCCCTTCGCGAGATCATCGTCGAGGCGCGGGATAAGGTCGAGCGCCGGGAAGCTGAGGACGCTGCGAAGCGTCGTGCAAGACTTAACACTTCTGCACAAAGCGCGAGGGCTGATTTGCAAGCACTTCGGTTGTTCAAATGTCATGCGCAAAATGGGGAGACAAAATGATCGTCGGCTATGCGCGGGTTTCAACAGATAGACAGACGCTCGACGCTCAGCAAGCGGCGCTGATCGCAGCTGGTGCGAAGCGGGTGTTTGCTGAGAAGGTCAGCGGGGCGGTGACAGATCGGAAGGCGCTGGCCAAGGCGATCGCGGCCCTGGGCGCGGGGGATGTGCTGCTGGTGACGCGGCTCGATCGGCTGGCCCGGTCAACGCGGGATTTGCTGAACTTGCTGGACGCTGTCGGTAAGGCTGGCGCCGGGTTCAGGTCGCTTGCGGATGCCTGGGCGGATACCACCACGCCGCATGGACGGTTGATGCTGACGGTGCTGGGCGGGCTGGCGGAGTTTGAGAGGGAGTTGATAAAGGCGCGGACGGATGAGGGGCGGAAGCGGGCGCAGGCGGCGGGGGTAAGGTTTGGGCGCAAGCGCAAGCTCAAGCTAACACCACATCAGCGGAAGGAGGCGCTCGCACGACGGGCGGCGGGAGAGGCGCTGGTTGAGATTGGATGTAGTTATAACGTCAGTCATTCAACTATTTCGTGGCTGATTGTCCTTTCAAGTTGACTCGGCCGCCAAATTGGCTCGACCTTGAGTAAGAGAAATAATGGGAGGGGGCTCTTATGCGTATCGTGACGGCAATTGCGCTCGCAGCCTGCTTGGCGCTCGCGGGCTGCTTTGAAGGACCAGCCGGTCCACCCGGTCCGAAAGGCGATACGGGTGCCCAAGGTCCCGCTGGTCAGCAGGGTCCTCCCGGAGTAGCCGGGCCAACTGGACCACCTGGCCCCCCGGGTCCAGCGGGCTCGGCCGGGCCAGCTGGACCAAGAGGCCCGAAAGGCGAGGCTGGGCCAAAAGGCGATCCAGGCGCCGCGGCAGAATCCAGATAGCAAGACCTCTTAAAATGGGGCCGCCCTCGGTTGGCGGCCTCTACACGGGCGCCCTGTGTAGCTTGTCGTTAGTTGGCTTTGACGGCAAAGGCGCGACCTTTGGTGTTCTGATTTACATACGCCTGCATGTCCTTCCTATCCGGCGAGGCGTACCAGTCCTTTGCCTGCTGAACGGTATCAAAGCCAATGATGGCAATTCGCTTGAGTGGGAACGGCGGGGTTCCTCCACGAAGTACAGTGATGTCATTCGTGGCGACAAGCAAACGCCCGCCAGCCTTCTCGAGTATCGCTCCAGCCTTGTCGCTAACGTTGGCCTTGTAAGCGGCGGGATCGCCTATGTCAGTGTAGGTAACGATAGCGTAAGCCCCTGGAGCCTTACCCTGTGCATATAGTCCACCAACAGAGACTGCTCCGATCGCGACGCCGGCAAGCATTGACAATGCAACGGTGTATCGGGTTTTCATAGTTTCCTCCCAAATCGCTAGCCGACGAACCGGCTAGCAGCGGCATTGTACAGCACATTAGTGTCAGCAGCAGGACACACTTAGCCTTCGATCTGCTTCACCTCTCGCCCTTCCCGCTCCGTTCGATTGCACGATCGAGCAGCGCGGCGAAGTTCTCGCCAATGGCAAACACCGCGGTCGCGGAGAGCTTCGGGCTCTCAAGTGGCAGCGCCTCAATGGCCGCGCGCATCCTGACGGGCAGCGGGATTTGCCGATCTCGGTAGATCGCCGGAAGGAACGCTAGAGCTTTGGCGCCATCGACCGTAACAGCGAAAGTACCTTGATCGCACTCGAAGCGCTGAATTTAGCTCACAGCCATCCCGGCGAAATATCAGGTTCAAATCGTCCCGTGGCAAGCTTTGCCGCTGGAATCAAAAGCCGCTCGTAGGCTTGCTTTTCCCAACCTTGTCCTGCGTCTTTGTTTCGAAATCGCTGGCGTCGTGGCGCTCGTGCAGCTGATCTGAGGGCTCGCCTCAGGTGCGACGAAGGAGAAAAGCGATCGACAACATTGTATGCCGCCAGAGGCCGCCTGATCCCCTTGAGCGCGAACTCACCCACTGGTTCGACTTTCACAGCATCTTCGACAGCCATCAGCACTCGAGGGGTTGATGAGGATTTCGTGTTCGTCTAACGAACCGTTACGCCGCCAACTCCTCCAACAGCGCCTTCGCCTCCTTCAGATCGAGCGTGTCGAAGCCTTCAGTGAACCAACCGTAAACCGGAGTGAGCAGTTCGCGAGCTTGCTGCGGTTTTCCCCCGTCAGGGCTTCGTCTAGCACTATATGCATCTCACGGCGCAGGGCGTCGATCATTGCAGGTCCTTGACGTTGTCGATAGTCCGATTGTCTACGAAGCGGATGGCGATCGGCCGGCCCGCGACCGCCCCAGCCATGCCCTTGCTGAAATGCAGCGGGGTGCAGCGCTTCAGCGCCGCATCAACAGCGTTGCGGTAGACATCGCGCACCGCGGCCGGCGCGTCGTGGCTCGAATAGGTCACGCGCGGCGCAGCGATCACCTCGCCGTTGCTCTTGAAAGCGAAGCGTATGGTATATTGCATGCCGTGACGCGCCACGTCCTTCGGTGGCGGCACCCAACAGGCGCGCAGCGCAGCAAACATCTCGCCGATCGAATCGAGACGGTGGTTGTCCGCCGCGGCGTCTGAATTTCCATTGCCGTTATTTGCATCTGCGCTGCTGTCGGCACCGCTACCGCTTTTGGTCGATGGATCATTGTCATCGATCGAGACGACGGTCAGACGTAGGTCTTGGCCGATCGGCGGCAGGTGGTGCGGGAAGCACGGCCCGCGGTGGAAAACGCCGCAGAACGACCGATATCCATACCAAAGACCGGCTGCGCTCGTCGATCCAAACGATCTGCCCGGCGTCGTCGGGGATACAGGGACTCCGCCAGGCGCCGGCAGAACGAGCGAACTGCTTGGGTTTGGATGGGGTACCGGCGCGGTAACTGTTGGCGGAGGAATCTGCGCCGCCGCGCCGGTCGCCGAGAAGAGCAGGATTGTCAGCGCGATGACCTCGGCCTGCTTCGCGTTCATGGCGGCCTCCTTCCACATTTCTTACTGGTTTCCATCGCCCGTGAGCGGGCGCGATTTTCCGCCTCGTCAACGGCTTGGTCCGGATTTAAGGACTGCGACAGCTGTACGACACGGCAGTACACAACTTATTCATCTTATAATTCCAAACTCAGTGAGGAGAAGCTGCCTCGATTATCGCGACTTATTTTTAGCCCTTCATTCCGTGCCTCGGACTGCGTCGATGAATGTTCTTGCTTTTGCGTCGCGCAAAGGAGGGGCCGGCAAAAGCACTTTGGCTGCACACCTTGCTGCCCACGTGCACGGGCTGACGCGGCCATGTCTGCTCATTGATGATGATCCACAAGGCTCGCTAACGCTATGGAATGAACTGCGCGCCGAATCCGCTCTGCCCCTAAAAATAGTGAAACGTGGCATTGCCCATATTGTAAAAAAGGCAAAGCGAAACGGCGTTGAATGGATATTCATTGACACTCCGCCAAACAACTCAGCGAGCGTAATTGAAGCCATCGAAGCAGCAACGCTCGTTGTTATCCCGTGTCGACCCGGATTGTTTGATATCGACGCCGTGCAGGAAACCATTGCATTCGCGCGGCAGGCACGCACGCCCTACGCCGTTGTTTTTAATGCCGCGCCGCCAAGACGTCAGGAGATCGAATCGCCAGCGGTAAGCTTAGCTCGTAGGTGCCTGGCTCAGCTGGAAGTCCCCGTGTGGGGCGGACAGATCAGCCACCGGGCAAGCTTCTCGCTTGCACTTACTGAAAACGAAGGCGTGAAGGGATACGATTCCGATCCCTGCTCGATTGCTGAAATTAGCGGCTTGTGGTCAGCCATCGAAAAGTCGATTAAGGTAATCCGCGGTGCACGTGAAAAAGCCGCGATGCATCGCGCCGCGGCTTAGTAAGGCGTCGTTGCGCGTCACCCCCGCCAAAAATCCTTAAACCGCATCGGCGATAGCTCGGTGTAGCGCACCCTGTGCTGGATGTTGCGTCAATACCCGCAGGATGAATGGATACGTTGCATTATCTACAGCGAAATCATCTAAATAATTTGATCTCTATGCTCCACCGAGAAGACGTTTGCATAGAGATTGGCAACCCACTGTTGGCCTTCTTGCGTGACTCGAAGGTAGCGCAGGGCGTCACCGATATAAGGTCGGACCGTTTTCCAAAAGAAATCCGGATAGTTTGCCCGAAGATCCGCGACGCTGTTGTATTTCAGTTTATTGCTCATCCCCGTCTCGCGAAACTCGTTGAATAAGGCAGCCTGCTTTCGCAGATAGTTGATGTCCGCAAGCTGCCCAATAAGATCCGCTGCGCGTACGAGGCCTGGAAAATCGTCAGTGGACTCGTGTTGCTCGTCCTCAGGAACCGGAAAGCGGGTGTGCTCTATATTGGCTTCAATCTGCGCAGTGTCCAGATGGATGAGAGCTTTGGCGGCACGCTCGCGTACAAACAGTTTGGACCGAGCGACATGATACGGCGCCATTGATGCATCGGTGGCTCCTTCCGGCAGCGTCACCTTATCACCGGCCAGGTTCGCGACATATGACCCACCCCCATCGCCTTGACAGATCCCACGCACGTACCCGATGTCATGACCTAGTAGCGAGACGATGAAATGCAGCCAGTCGCGCGGGGTAACGCCGCCAGCGCTAATGTGCCGACCGCGTAGAATTTCCTGCCCAACAAGCGTGACCATGATGGTGTGATTGACGTCGTGGTAGGCTGCGTCGCTGGTCGCAATATTTTCGAGAGCAAGCTGGGCGATAAAGCTAATAATGCCGGGATAGCCGGGCTCCAGCATTCCATAGGTCCGTTCGTACATCGTGAGAAGTTCGCCGATAAACGCTTCGATGACGATCAGCGTTGGATTGAACATCGAATTGGCCGAAGGACTTTGCAGAAATGCCATTGGGAGCTTATTCTAATTGCTCGCCGTATTCCATCTGATTTCCGTTGACACAACGACAACCCTGCGGGCCCGTCATTAGTTGCGTTTATTGTGTTCCATGAAGGCTATTGCAGGAGCTTCGCAATTTCGTGTCGACCAGCGGCGCCCAGTTTGCAGACAAAAAGGAAGGGCGGCCATTGTTTGGCGACGAGGGGATCATGAACACGTCAATAGCGAGGCCTGGCTCCGACCCATCATCAAAGCCGATGGGCTTCGAAGCGACGATAGTTTCTAGTGGGTTTGCGCGAGGCAGGGCAACCGCGTGCTGGCGACCCGTTCAATCGACGAGCCAAAATGATTTTTCTGGATTTTTTGGGAGCCGTACACAGCCCCTCAGTGCTTTGCGAGCCCGCGCACTGAGATATTTTGCCACTTGATACCCAATAGTTCTTGAGGAAAAGGTCTCATGGGAATCAAGGAGGCTTCGATCGAGTCGAGATGTTTCATCCAATACGTTGCTGTCAAACCCGGTACGATCAGGCGGATCGGAAAGCCGTTGAAGTGCGGTAGCGGCGCGCCGTTCATCTCGAAAGCAATGAGCGTGTTATCGTCGAGCGCCTGGTCCACGGGAATGCTCTTGACGAAGTTCGGGGTCCCGTCGAGCACTGGACTGTCGGCACCGCTGACGACGATTTCCACCGTCTCCGGGCGCAGGTTTGAGCGGCTAAGAACGTCCTTCAGCCGCACCCCTCGCCATAGCGCATTGCCGACGGCGCCAAGTCCCCATTCTACTCCAGGCACATGCGGCTCGGAAAAGCCGCGGCGATTGCCCGAGCATTGACAGACTGCGGCGACTTCCACTGCCTCAAAGCTCGAACGGAGTTCGCTCAAGCTCAATTCGAGGGGTTTGCCAACGCCTTCACCGCCGACCTTTAACCTCCACTGCGCGGCGTCGATTTCTTCCGGGATTCCGGCGAGGTGGTAGCGAACGAAAAAGGACTCGTTTGAGGTGAATTCCGAGGTGAAGTAAGAGAGCGGCGTTTCGTAATTGGGCGGACGATAGGTGAGCTTGATCAGCGGTTTTTTGCCGGGCAGGGCCTCGAGCGTGGCGGAGTTGTAAACGCCTTCCGGTAGTCCCTGCGGCAGAAACGTTTTTTCAGTGGCCGCCCCCAGGCGCGAAAGCGGCCATGAACCAGCAACCGCGAGCGCACCGCCCGCTACCATCACGCGACGACTGATCATAATTTTCCTCCCCTATAGAGTCACACGTGAATGCTAGCGTAGGGATACTCGATCACGCCGGTGCGCATCGTTAGCTGGCGGCTGCCGTCACGCCACGCTGTCGCAGCGCCATCTCGATGACTTGGCGAAAGTCGCCAGCGCTCAAACTAAGAAAATCGGTCGGAGTACGAGCAAAGAAGCTTTCGACCGCGCGCCCGGCGTCGGCGACGTTCACGCCGCGCAGCGCGGCTTCGAGATCGAACACCACGCGCGGCGGCGTGATGAAGAAATCGCCGGTGAACAGCGCTTCGCGTATACGGTCGCGGTGCGGTCCTTCGAGGCGGATATCGGCGCGCACAGTGCCGCCGCGGCCGGTCAGCAACGCACTGACCAGGGCGTCGTCTGCTGGCGGCGCATCGAGCATGGTGACGTAGGCGTCGGTGCCGATCTCCTCGCGAAGAACGCGCTCGGCGAGCTTTTCCTCATAGGCTGTGATCGGGCCCCATTGCGGGGCGATGCCGAGGCCGTCGGCAAAGCCGGCGACCAGGCCGTCATAGATGGTTTGCAGATCGGGCACCCGGCCGCCGAGAACCTCACGCATTGTGATGACACGCTGGGCCGCCGAATCGATTGCCCGCTTGGCGAGCTTTTCCGCCGGCACGTTGAGGCAGGCGAGCATCTTCGCCGGATCGAAATCGATCAGCAATGTGCCCTGATAGAAAATGAGATTGCCTTCGAAAAAGCCCCCGGTGCCGCTGATCTTGCGGCCGTCAACTTCGATGTCGTTGCGCGGCCGGTATCGCGCCGGGATGCCCAGTTTTTGCAAGCCGAGCGCGGCCGCCTCGCAGATGCGCCGGATGACTTCCGCGAGGTCGCTCACTCCCAAAGTAGCGCGATCGAACACCAGTTCCCAGCCGATCTGACCCTCGTCGAAATAGAGGCCGCCACCGCCGGTGATCCGCCGCACCGTCTCGATACCGTGCGTCTTGCAGTAATCGAGCTTGATCTCGTGACTGAGGAATTGGTGGATGCCGATCAAGGCGGAGGGGCGAAAGCGCAGGAACCGGATGGTATCGGGAATCTTTCCTTCGCTGCGCGCTTCGATGAGCGCCTGGTCGAAGGCGATGTTGGCGCGTCCGCTGCGCAATCCGGTTTCGATCACGCGGAATGGCTTAGCCGGCGATCCCATGATGTTCATGCTCTTTGCCCTCCTCTACGGACGACCCCGACGCGCGAAATCAATGCCGCCCATGCCGGCCTTGATCTGCCGCCGCACTGTGCGGATGTCGTGGCGGTTCAGCTTGAACGGATAGGAAGCGATGTCGCGGGGAGGGGAATCGCCGTAGGGCCGATCGCACGCCGAGACATCGTCGGCTTCCTTGCCCGGACAGCCGGAAGTGCGGAAAGCGGTGCCGGCCTTGATCATCGCATCAATCTCATCTTGCGGCAGGCCGAAGTCGCTCAGCGTACCATCGGCATCGAAGCCCATTCGCCCAAGGCGATGATTGCGATAATCAATGAGATAGCGGGCGAGCTGGATGCGCCGCCATTGCGGGCGCGGCGCCGGCGGCAGATGGTCCATCAGCGAGCCGCGCTCCGGGAAGAATGCGAACATATGGCTGTGGCCGCCGAGGTCGCGGATTTTCTGCACCTGGGTGAGCACGTCGTGATCGCTTTCGCCCATGCCGACAATCAGATGGGCGCCAAACCGTTCCGGTCCGAAGATCTCGGCCGCGGCATGGAGAATTTCCCAATATTTTTCCCAGCTATGCGGCGACTGCACGCCGGAGCCGCGGGTGCGGTCGAATATCTCGCGGTTGCACGCGTCGAGGGCGACAGTAAAGATATCGGCGCCGAGGTCTTTGAGTTCCTGCACGTCCTGCCGCGTCATCGTCGTCGGATTGGAAAGAATAGATACCGGCACGTGCTTGACGCGCTCGACCCACTTTTTCAGCACCACCCGCGTATCGGCGTCCGAGCGCGGATGCGTGATCATGCTAATGCACATGCGGTGGAAGCGTCCGCCGTCGCCGCCGGCGGCGACGATATCGATCACCTGATCGTAGGGCACCGCCGGCCAGTCGACGCGGATGAAGTTGCGATCGGCATAGTTGCGCTCGGCTTCGCGATGGCGGGCAAGGCCGCAATAGGCGCAGTTGGCGCGGCAGCCTTCGGGATAAGTGAGCAGCAAATTCAGGCAGCGCGTACAGCTGGTGCGGTGCATGTAGCCACCCATCACGCCGAGCGTGATCGCGGCTGCGGTCGACATCTGCACGTAGTCCGGGGAGCGCATGTTGGGCGTCAGGACATTGTAGTTAGGCCGGTAGACGCCCGCGGGCCGCACATCCTGCGTCTTCACGCGCGCGCCGTTGCGCGCATCAGCGGGTACCGCCGCCGGCGCGCGTGGCTGCATGGTGTCGGCATCGTTGAACGCGCGCCGCGGCTCGCCGAGGAAATCCGGCACCGGATTTCGTGGCATTTCGAGACAGCTCATCACGCCTCCTTCATCAGTGCGTTGATGTTCAGGCAGCCCAATAATGCGGCGACGCGATCCAGCCGTCGCTCAGGGCGCGCGCGTCCGGCCGGCCGCCATCCGCGTAGCAAACCAGCACGTCGCGCCGCCGCCGCAACGCGCGGTTAAGGGCCGTATCAAAGATATCGCCAAGTTCTTCCTCGTAATCGTCGATCGCCCCGGCGCAGTCGCCAAGAAAATCCGCAGCCGCCCGCCCGGCGAGCGCGCCGGATTGGACGGCCGAAGCAATGCCGGCGCCAGTCACCGGGTTGGTCAGACCGGCCGCATCGCCTGCCAGCAGCACGGCCGTGCGCCCCAAGTGCCCGACCGCTCGCAAACGCCCACCCACCGGTATAGCGCCGCCGGTCAAAGCAAATATCTTGGTCCCGATGCGGCGCTCCTTCGCGAGCGTGTCGCAAAGCGCGGCGAGCATCGGCTTGAGCGACCTTCGCGATTCGAGCGCGACGCCGAGACCTATATTGGCGACGGCGCCCTTGGGAAACAGCCAGGCGTAGCCGCCGCGGTAATCGGGGCTCAGGAAAATGTCAGTCGCATCGTGCGGCAGGACGAGCGGCACAGTGACTTGGCGCGTATCGACGAGGTCGTGGTTGATCTGCCCAATCGCCATGCCGACGCGGGAGTGCGGACCGTCAGCTCCGATCAGTACTCGCGGCTGCAATCGGGCGCCAGCTGACGTTGTCACCATGCCGTCGATGTTGACGGTCAAGACAGTCTCATCGTATCGGCAGTCAGCACCGTTCCACGCCGCTTCATGCGCCAACATGCGGTCGAAGGCGCCGCGGTCGATCATGAGGCCGTGAAAATAATCGGTCTGCTTCGGCCGCTGTCTGTTCACGAAGGTCAGCATGCGGGTGACCTTCTGCGCCGTCACGGCCCGCACGCCGGGCACGTCATGCTCGATTATAGCCGGCACGAATTCGGCGCATTGCACCGGCGAACCCGCAGTCCTGCGTCGCTCTAGCACAACCACCGAGAGGCCTGCCCGTGCGGCGACCGCGGCGGCGCGGCTTCCGGCCGGCCCGAGACCGACAACAAGAACGTCCGGTGTTTCGATTTGCATAAGGCTCCTTATGCGGCGCAGGCGCGCCGTCCAGCCAAACCGTCGAGTGCGATGGAACAGCAGGCGTGGTCTTGCTCGATCGGACGACCGATGGCGCGGGCAAGCGCCACGATGCCTTCGGCTGGATAGGCGATACCGTCGAAGCCGGCCATGACCGCGTAGGCGTCCGTGACCAGCTTGTGCCGCCCAGGGGGACGAATACAGCCGAGCTGTACGGGCGCGCGACGAACACGGCGGCGCGCGGCAACAAAGACCTTGGCGACATCGTTGGTCGAAACCGTCGCGAACGGCTTTTCTGCCGGCGCGTAGATCGGCGTGACCACGACCAGCACCAGCGCTGCAACGGGATACCGCGCCACGATGTCGAGGGCGTTTTCCTCGCCCAGCAGGCGCCCGTAATGAAGCCCAATCACAATATGCGGCACGACCTGCATCGAGGTCGCGGTCAGCGCCGCGAGCGTCGCCTCGAAGTCGGCGACCGGGCGATCGAGATGATAGACGTCGCGGATTGTCTGCTGCGCTCCGATCACGTCCGTCATCGCCACGTCGATACCCGCCGCCTCCATCTGCCTGGCCCGCCGCTCGTCCAATAAGGCCGAATGCGCGGCAATGCGCAGGTAGGGGAAATCGCGCTTGAGCTTTTCGACGGTCGGGTAATAACGCTCGTAGGGAACCTCGTTACGGCGATTGGACCCGCCGGAGAGGAGGAAGCCGCGCAAATCCTTGAGCAAGACCAAGTCGCGTACCTTACGCTCAAGCTCCGCCGGGCTCGTCGCCGCGATCATCGGCTCGAGAATTTTGGCCTGGCAATGGTCGCAATTGAGCGCGCAGGCGCCGCCGGTAATCGAGAATGCCGGAAAGCTTGCCTTGCCGCAGCCTTTCAATTCATCGCTGGCATAGGAACGGAAGGTCGGGGTGAAAAACCGTAACACGCCAAGCGGTTGCTCATGCGCCACTCCTTCCAGCGCTTCAACCAGCGCCCGGTCGAAGGGTAGTTCGTCGAACGGTTCGATCTGCTGCAATAGCTCGAACCAGGCCATCGTCTCCCCATTTACTTTCTACGTCAGCTTATCATATTCACAAACTCATATATGTTTTTTTGGCGCGACGCTAGAGCGTGATCCCGAAAAAGCCTGATCCGGGGTTGCGACCGGACCTCGGATAAGCTCAGGCCCAAACGAAGTATCTGTACCTTGATCAGATTCAATTGATTTGGATCAAGGTCCAGCGCCTTACGGCGCTTAGTGAGTGACCTGAACGCATGAAAACGCTGTGCGTCCTCCAGCACGTGGAAGCCGAATATCTCGGACTGCTTGAGGATCATTTCGAGGGCCGCAATATCCGCTTCCGCTACTGCCGGCCGTTTACACCCGGCGCGTCAATTCCATTGAGCGCCGAAGATAGCGACGGTCTCGTTCTGCTCGGCGCCGGCCCCAAAGGCATCGTCAGTGGTGATTTGATTCCAAGCCTCGGCGCGGAATTGCGCTTGACCCGGGACTATCTCGATCGCGGATTGCCCGTCATTGGCGTCGGTATTGGGGCCTGCATCCTCAGCACGGCGGCCGGTGGCGGGGCGGAAGAGGGGCCGCTCCGCTTCGCGCTCGACCACGCTCGGCGCATCATCCCCGACGCGCTCAAAGGGCATTTGCCGCCGACGTTTCCGGTCGCGGTCTACATGCGCGATCGTCCGGTTTTGCCCGCCTCGGCCAAGATTCTTGCGGTCGGCGCCCAAGACGAAGCGGTTCTTTTTCAATTTAGGGACAATTGCTTCGGTTTTGTCGGTCATCCCGGCATCAAGTCGGCACTGATCGAGGACTTGATTATGGAATTCGACGAGGTGCCTGAAAACACGGCGGAAACACTCGCCGCGTTGCGCGCCCTGCAGACCGATATCGCGGCGGCTTTGGCCGCGATCATGGTCGGCTTGGTCGACGCGACCGATTTGATGAAGTCAGGTTCCTAACACGTGCCGGGGCGTTGCGAGAACACATGCAATTTTTTCTAACTGACCTATGGCACTCATTCACGTTTTGGAATATGTAGGCGAGCGACCGCAGACATTGACCGAGATCAATGCGCCGGTCGCTTGCGCGCGGGAAATTTTCGCGGCGCACAAAAGTCAGTAAGGGCGGCCCGAGGAACGGCAGAAAAGAATGGCAAAAAAACTCATCATCATCATGGTCAACACCGACCCGCGCAACGGCGAGGAACTCGGCGCGCCTTTCTTTCAGGCGACGGTCGCCGCGGCGATGGACTACGAGGTCGAGGTGGTGTGCACGGCGACGGCCGGGCAGCTCATGAAAAAGGGCGTCGCCGAAAAGCTCGTCGTCAAGCCGGGCTCGCCGAAGACCGTCTACGATTTCATCAAGGACGCACACGACGCCGGCGTGAAATTCTATTGCTGTTCGCCCAACCTCGATCTTTTCGACATGACCGAAGGAGACCTCATTCCCGAATGCGCCGGCATCGTGGGCGGCGCCAAGGTGATCGAAGAGGTCATGGAAGATGATGACGCCAGGGTACTGACCTACTGATGAGCGCGAACCTAGTCCACACGGCCGAACATAGCGAGCTCATCGGCGATCCGGTGTCGCTGACGCCGGTCGTTCCTTACGAAAAGCTCGAGGAAGTCTTCGACGATATTCGCTCGCACGTCCTGTACGACCACGAACTGCACGGCTGCCTCAACTGTGGCATCTGCACCGCGACCTGCCCGTCCGCGCACTATTACGACTACTCGCCGCGCGAGATCGTCCAGCTCCTTTGGACCGAGAATCTCGAAGGCATCTACGACGCGATGCAAGAGAAGATCTGGTCCTGCGCCCAGTGCTACACTTGTGCCGCGCGTTGCCCGTTCAGCAACTCGCCCGGCGGCCTCGTCATGATCATGCGCGAGGTCGCGATCAAGCACGGCATGCAGTCGGCCAAGGACGTCTTGCGGCCGTTCTCGCGCGTGCTGCTCAAGGTGATCTCCACCGGCAATCAGCTCGCGCCCAACATGATCACCCGCGACGCGTTCCCGGATTGGGGGCCGAACGTCACCAAGATCGACGCCCCGCTCAACATCCTGCGCAAGGCGATCCCGGTGCCGACCATGCACACCATGGACACGGCCTGGGAGGTGAACCTGAAAACCTCGGTCGAGCTTTACACCATTTGGGAAGCCACCGGCGTGCTCGATCAGTTGGAGATGGTCGACGAGAACCTGTTCGACGTCGTCAATGACGTGATGGACGAGAAGCGCGAAGAGTACAACGAGTGGCTGGAGGAACAGAAAGAAGAGGACGTGGATGAATGAGACGAGTCAACCTCAGTCACCGAGCAACGGAGGGAGCCATGGACGACAAGCGTAACGAAGGCACGTCGGCCTTTACCGGCTTTGGCGCCGAATGGCGCCCGTCCAACCTGACGCCGAGCGAGGCGCGGGCGGCCACTTCCTGGGTGGAGGCGAAAATCGACCGCCGCTCGATGCTGACCAATAAGGATCGCGTCGCCGACGTGCGCGATGCCATGTGGCAGCTCGAGAGGGAGGGCGAGATTCTCGTCCACCGGATCGACGAGCGGCACGAGCCGGTAGTGGCGCGTACCCTTTATGGCTGGGAGAAGCGCATCCCCACCACCAACTTGTGGCATCACAAGTCGTGCGGCCAATGCGGCAACATCCCCGGCTATCCGTCGAGCGTGATGTGGCTGATGAACAAGCTCGGCACGCACTACATCGACGAGACCGACCAGACCTCATGCACGGCCTGGAACTACCATGGCTCGGGCATCGGCAACGTCGTCAGCCTCGCCGCTGTGTTCTTGCGCAACTTCCATCAGGCCTACGTGTCGGCGAAGGCGCAGGGCCTGCCGATCGGTACCTATTATCCGCTCGTGCATTGCGGCACCTCATTCGGAAACTACAAGGAGATGCGCATCTTCCTCATGCACTCAGCTGAACTGCGCGAGCAGGTCAGGAAAATTCTCGGCAAGCTCGGCCGTCTGGTCGATGGCAAGCTCTTGATCCCCGAGGAGGTGGTCCACTATTCGGAATGGCTGCACGTGATGCGCGACCGCATCAAGCAGCATCAGGTGGTCGACGTCGGCAACATCCGCGCCACCATCCATCCGGCTTGCCACGTCTATAAGATGGTGCCCGAGGACGTGATCTACGACGACACGGTGATGGACGGCAACCGCGTCGCCGTGTCTACCGGTCTGATGCAGACGCTCGGTGCCCAGGTGATCGATTATTCCACCTGGTACGATTGTTGCGGCTTCGGCTTCCGCCACATCATCGGCGAGCGCGAGTTCACCCGCTCCTTCGCCATCGATCGCAAGATCAAGGTGGCGGTGGAGGAAGCTAGGGCTGACGTGATGGTCGGCCATGACACCGGCTGCATCACTACGCTCGACAAGAACCAGTGGATCGGCAAGGCGGTGGAAAAGGTCTATGCGCTGCCGATCCTGGCGGATTGCCAATTTGCCGCGCTCGCGCTGGGCGCCCATCCCTACAAGCTCGCGCAACTGCACTGGCACGCTTCGCCGTTCGAGGGACTGCTGGAGAAGCTCGGCATCGACTGGCAGAAGGCCAAGATCGAGTTCGAGCAATATCTCGAAGAGGTCAAGGCTGGTCGCATCGAGACTCTCTATGATGCCAAGCGCGCGATCACCTCGGGCCCAGGCTACGTCAAGCCCAAGACTGTCGCCGCACTTCCCGGAGGTGCGCCATGAACCGGCCGGTCCTCATCGTCGGGGGCGGTCCGTCCGGATTATCGGCCGCGCACGCGCTGGCCGCCGCCGGGCAGCGCGTCGTGCTGGTCGATAAAGCCGACCGACTCGGCGGCGCGCCGATTCTGTCTGGCTACGCCAAGTTGGTGCCGAGCGGCGAGTGGGCCAAGGATGCCATCGGCGGCATGGCCAAGCGGATCGAGAGCAACAAGCTCGTCGATGTCAGAAAGAACGCGACGGTCAAGACCTTCCTCGGCGGCCCCGGCGATTTCCGCGCGACGCTGTCCGACGGGACGCAGGTCGAGGCGGGCGCCGCCATCCTCTGCACCGGCTTCACGCACTTCGACTCGATCAACAAACCGGAATGGGGCTTCGGCACCTATCCCGACGTCGTCACCACGACCCAGGTCGAGCAGATGTTCTCCTCCGGCAAGGGCGTGCGGTGTCCGTCCGACGGGCGCGAGCCGCAGCGGGTTGCCATTCTCCTCTGCGTTGGCTCGCGCGACCGCCAGATTGGCCGCGAATGGTGCTCGAAAATCTGCTGCACGGTTTCTTCCAACCTGGCGATGGAAATCCGCGAGGCGCTGCCGAAGTGCAGCGTCTACATCTACTACATGGATATCCGCACCTTCGGCCTGTACGAAGGCCAGTACTATTGGGAAAGCCAAGAGAAGTACAAGGTCAAGTACATCAAGGCGCGCATCGCCGAAGTGACGTCAGACGGCAAGCGGCTGATCGTCAAGGGCGAGGACACGCTGGTGAAGCGTCCGATCACCATTCCGTTCGACATGGTCGTGCATGCCATCGGCATGGACCCCAATGTCGACAACATGACGCTGTCCGCGGTGTTCGACGTGAAGCTGGAAAAGCACGGCCACATCCAGAAGGCGTCGACCTATTCCAACATGTCGGCGACCTCGCGGCCCGGCGTCTTCGTCGCCGGCGCGGCGACGGGACCTGAGACCATCGACAACTCCATCGCGCAAGGCCAATCCGCGGCGATGGCCGCGCTGACCCTGGTCCGCAGCGCGCTGCTGGAGGCGGCCGAGTGATGTGGGCGATCGGCAGCCATAAGGCCAAAGCGGCGCCCGTATCGGCGCGGCCGGTGCTCGATCTGTCCGGTCCGAAGCTGCGGCGAGCGTTCGAGAACCTGGTGGAGTCCGCCGAGGACACCGGCGGCGTCGAGCGTTATGTCGGCGCGCTGGCGCTCAAGGCCTCCCTGTTCGAGGAAGTGCTCGGCAAGGGCCAGGTCAGCGCGTTGACGGAGCCCGAGTTCTACGATCTCGCCGCCTTCACCACGCCGGTGCGCCGGCGCATCGGTGCTTGGCTTGGCCGCAACGGTTTCCCCGCCATGCGCTCCCGGCTGGTTGCGCTGCTTGACGGCTGGTCGGATCTCGGTACCACCGATCAACGGCTCAACGCCTTCGTGGCAAGCTTTCCCGCCGACCGCGAACACCGCTGGTCGCGTGATCTCGCGGCCGAGGTGTTGCACTTCACGGCGCCTGACCGCTATCCGCTGATGACGCGTTGGATGTGGGACGCCCGCGTCAACACCGGCGTGTTGCGCGAAATCTGGCACAGCGACAACAATGTCGACGCCGGCACCATCGCTGTCGGCGACGGCTTTGCCACCTTCGTGACGCTGCGCGAGGAATTGGAAGGGTTTCTGCAGGCGAACGGCGTGTTCCGCGACCTGACGCTCTACACCGACCTGCTCTGCGCCCACATCTATGCCGCCTACATCAACGACAGGGGCGGCCAATATCTGCACGCGGATTTCTGCGGCGGCGCCAAGGCCGACGCGATGGCGCATACGCGCCGCCTGCTCGGGCTCGACGCAGTCGATACCAAATCCGGCCGCACCCGCCTCAAGCTGATCGACGGCGAAGCCTATGTGCTCGGCGAGCCGCGCCAGCTGAGCTCGTGAAGGAGCGACGATGCCAATTCACGAAAAATCGCTGATCCGCCCCGAGAACCTCGTCACGCACGAGCACTTGGAGATCGAAGGCGTCGACGTTTCCGGGCACTGGAGCACGTTTATCAACTCGCGTGCCGTCACCGACTACAACGAGCAGATGGAGGAGGAGATCGCCGCGCTGCCGGGCGGCGAGTTCATCCACCGTTGCTGGCAATGCGGCTCCTGCACCAATTCCTGCACGGTCAACGCCATCAATCCGGACTTCAACCCGCGCTATTGGATCTACCTGATCCGCATGGGTTTCGAAGAAGAACTGCTGCGCGACAAGGACATCATCTGGCAGTGCGTGTCCTGCAACAAATGCACTTATGCCTGCCCGCGCGACGTCAATCCGGAAGGCGTCATGAAGGCGACGGCCCATTGGCTCGAGCTCAAGGGCCATACCGAGAAGAAGCCGTCGATGGTGTTCGACGAGGTTTTCTCTGAACAGGTCTTCGCCACCGGCAAGATCGAGGACGGACTGGTGCTGCGCCAGTTTTTCGCGCGCACCAAGCAGCCGCTGTTCCAGGATTGGCTCATCGCGCTGGTGCGCGGCCTGGCGATGCGGTTGCCGGTCGGCCTGTTGATGAAGCTCGGCCTCGCCACATTGTTTCATCCGCGCACGCGCGGCTGGGGCGGGCGAGCGCGGCTATCGCGGAGTACGTGGACGAGCGCAAGGAGGCGGATCGCCATGCGCTGGGTCTTGATGCGCAAGGAGCGGAGTGATGAGCGGCAAGTACAAAAATGTCGCCTACTATCCGGGTTGTGCGCTGGAAGGCACCGGCCACGCCTACAACCGCTCCACCAAGGAACTTGGCAAGGCGCTCGGGCTTGAGATCACCGAGCTTGAGAACTGGAATTGCTGCGGCGCGATGGAGGTCAAGAATATCGATCCTAAGCTGCAGACCTATCTCTCGGCGCGCAACCTCTCGATCGCGGAAAAGATGGGCTTCAATATCGTCATGGCGCCGTGCAACGGCTGCTATCACAATCTGAAAAAGGCGGAATACGACCTCGCAAACGACGCGAGCTCGCGCGAGGTCAATAGTCGTTTGTCACAAAGGGCCGGGCACACGACCTACGAAAGCGGCAAAGTCGAGACCATCCATGCGCTCGACTGGATCAAGCAGGCGATCGGCGAAGAGGGTCTGAAGGCGCGCGTAAAGAATTCGCTGAAGGGCCTCAAGGTCGCCAATTACTATGGCTGCATGTACACGCGGCCTCGTCAATCTTTCCGGAGAAAGACAAGGGGCCGGGCTCGGAATCCACCGCCAAGCCCCATTTCATGGATGATCTTCTTGCGGCGGCCGGCGCCGAAAATGTCGATATCCGCTCAAGACCGCCTGCTGCGGCGGCGCCCACACGCTCTCGGACTGCGATACCTCGACCAAGCTGGTCCTCAATCTGTTGACGACGGCGGAAGCTTGCGGCGCGGACGTCATCGCCACCGAATGCCCTACTGCCATACCGGACTCGAGATGCATCAGGTCCGCGCCGAAAAGGTGTTTGGTCGAAAGACCTCGGTGAAAATTCTCTATTTCACCCAGCTTCTCGGCATGGCGCTCGGCCTTTCAGCACGCAAGGTCGGCGTGCACGAGAATCTTTCGACTCTTCTGCCTTGCTGCGCGCCCGAGGATTGGGCTGATGACCGGCACGCCCATCAAACGCTTTGACGATATTGCCATGCGTCTCGATGCGATCATTGACTCGCCGGATGCGGCTCTCGTCGCGGCCGCGCCAGTGCTCGCTAACGAGCTATTGTCGCTCGGTGAATTAATCCTTGAGATTTGGCTGACGGCACACCACACAACGCCGACGACGCGCACAGCCGAGGGCTTTCGTCTGTTGGCTCTCCATCGCCAGGGTGCCCGCGGCGACGCAAGCTTCAACGCCTGCCGTGAGACGTGTCGCGAGCTGGTCTATCACCGCAATCTCGTCAGCCTCGAACCCGCAGGCGCAGACACCGCACGCCGCCTTCGGCTGGGCGCCATGGTGGCGCGCCGATTTGGTGCTCTCCATCGGCGGCAAGCTCGAAAATGCGGGATTGGGTGAATTCTGCTGTTCGTCGCGGCCGCTTCGTCGGTCCGAAGCAAATTTGCAGCCCGCCGAAATCGCTTGAGCCTGTAGGAGATCCAGATGCCGACCGTCCTGGTTCCCAGCTTCCCGACGAACTTCTCTACGATGTCGAAACAACATTCGGTACCGTGAAAATGCCGACGGCACGGTGACGCTTGGCATGACTGCAGTTGCCGCCGCGATGGCCGGTCAGCTCGTAGCCTTCACGGCAAGAAAGCGGGCCGTTCGGTCCAAGCCGGAAAGTCATGCGCCACCATCGA
>CAWGKB010000004.1:0-137612 GCA_963823135.1 uncultured Alphaproteobacteria bacterium
GGCGAACGCGGGATAATCGGCGTATCGACCGACATGCAAGTGACGACTTTCGGCACCGGCAATAATCGTTACGGCGTCGATGCGGGCGACGTGCGGCTCGGCTGCGGCGCGCTCAACACCATCGATTTAAGGACCTGGATGGTGTTCGACTTCTTCGTGAGCGGCAGCCGGATCGTCCCGCTCTACGAGCGATTACCGTTCGGCGTCAGCGACGCCAAACGCTATCCGGCATTCACGAAATGATCCCGATCGACGTGCCTACCAAACAAAGCGAGTGGCATCGTTACACGATCCGCTACGACCGCGCCCACGACCGGGTTTCCTGGATGGTCGACGGCGAGGTCGTGGCCGAGCGTGACGCGGTCGGCGCGCCGCCGGCGAGCGCGGGCCGGTCGTGAAGGTCGACGCCATAAGATCGGCGGTGGACTGTTCACGCTGTTCGGCGATCTGAAAAATGATCGCCGGCGCGCCGGCGATCGCGCCGGCATTCCCGGCCTCGATCCGCATTATGAGCGGACGCTGTTCGTCAGGGCGCCCGGGTAAAATTGAGGCCGTTTAAGGTCGCGTGCTCATAAGGAAATTCGTAGCCCGCATGAGCACAGCGATATCGGGAACGATCCAGAGGTTTTACAAACTGATCCCCGGATGTCGCTTCGCTCATCCGGCACCAGGAATGGTCCCATGGTCGACGCATCAAGAACCATCAAAGTGAACGACGATCCGCGCCAATTGCCGCTGCCGCGGAGTTTGGTCTGGCGCGGGCTGGTGATGAAGGCGGAGAATCCGCTGCCGTTCGTTCCGGTCATTTCCAGTTGCAAGGTTCTGGAGCGGCGGGGCGACGGCATCGTTCGCGAAATAGTCGACAAGGGCGATACCATCACCGAGGTGGTGGCGTCCATCCGAACGGATGGTCAATCGAACGACGTCGGGGCGCATGCTCGGCACCATCCTCAATGAGATCATCGAGGACGGCGACGGCGATTGGCGCTGAAATTCACCTTCACCCTATCGATCGACGGCATAGCCGCCGGCAGCGCCGAGGAAAAGGATTTCACCAGCCAGATGGAGGACGGCTATCTGATGGCGGTGCGGGCGACGCTCAAGGCGATGCGCCAGCTCGCCAAGGATCATGCACTGAGCGCGGCATCATAGACGCGGAGGCGCTGTCATGATCATTGCCGCAAACATTCTCATCGGCATTGTCGCCGCTCTGCATATTTACTTCCTGGTGCTGGAGATGTTTCTGTGGACCAAACCGCTTGGTCTCAAGACGTTCGGCAGAGCCAGCAGAAGGCGGACGATTTCGCCGTGCTGGCGGCCAATCAAGGCCTGTACAACGGCTTTCTCGCCGCCGGACTGATCTGGGGATTGATGCATCCGGTCGCCGGCACTGGATTTCAGATCAAGGTATTCTTCCTGTTGTGCGTCGTCGTCGCCGGGCTCTATGGCGGCTACTCGGTAGCGCCCGAATTATTCTGATCCAGGCCGTTCCGGCTGCGCTGGCGCTCGTGCTGCTGTGGATGGGATGAGCGCGTAGCCGCTCCGACCCAGCAGGAGCCGGCGTGGCTTTCTGAATGGCAAAATCGCTATAGGCCTGCATCTTGGCCATAGCGCCAACAATTTCTTCGCCGTCGTTCCGTTCCAAGGCCACCGAGCATTCCGGCGCGTCCTTCTTCTTTATCTGCGCCGCATTCTCATCGTCTTTATTCATTGCTAGGCTGTTTCGGATCTCACCGGCGGGCGCGAATGACCTCAACCCGCCGCGCCATCTCGTCATCGACAGGAGGACGCCATGATCTCGCGCTTGGGCCTTCGCTATCACGGCCAAACCTTCGGCAACGCTTCGGCCTGCGCCTGCCACTCGCGGCGGGCCTTCCTCACCGGCGCGGCGGCGGTGGGCGCCGCGGCGGTGCTCTCGCCAGCCGTTGCCAGGGCCGAAACCGCAAGCGCCGCACTCCGCACGGTCGATGTGCATCATCACATCTATCCGCCGCGTTACCTCGCCGACAATTTCGAGCAAATCTCAAAGTCGATCGGCGCATTTGCCAACAGAATCCAAAGCTGGTCGCCACGCAGCGCCATCGACAATATGGACCAGGCCGGCGTCGCGACCGCCATCAACTCGATGACCAGCCCGGGCGTCTGGTTCGAAGACGGCGATGCCGCCCGAGCCCGCGCGCGCATCTGCAACGAATTCGGCGCGCAAATGATCCGCGACTTTCCCGGCCGGTTCGGCATGTTCGCCGCCATCCCGCTGCCCGACACCGATGGCAGTCTCAAGGAGATCGCGTATGCGCTCGACGTGCTCAAGCTCGACGGCATCGGGCTATTGACCAGCTACGCCGGCAAGCTCCTGGGCGATCCGGCATTCACGCCGGTGTTCGAGGAGATCAATCGCCGCAAGGCCGTGGTGTTCGTGCATCCGACGATGTCGTGCTGCGGCAATCCGATGCCGGGCATAAGCCCGACGACCATCGAGTTCCCGATGGATTCGACGCGGACGATCACGAGCCTCTTGTTCAGCGGTGGCTTCGCCCGCTACGCGGACACTCGCTTCATCTTCTCCCATGGCGGCGGCATGCTGCTGCCGATCGTGCAGCGGCTGTATGGTGCAGCCGCGCGGATGAAGCCCGACGAACGGACGATCAAGATGCCGAAGGGCCCGGAATATGAGCTGACCCGGCAATATTACGAGCTGGCGAGCATCGGCTTTAACCCGGCCGGCATCGCCGGCCTGCGTAAGCTGATGCCGAATTCGCAACTGCTCTACGGCTCCGACGAGCCGTTTCTGTCGACCGTAAAGATGACCGGTGCGTTGCAGAAACTGGACTTCTCGGCCGACGAGCTTGCCGCGATCCAGCGAGGCAATGCGGCGCGCCTGTTCACGCGCCTGCAAACTTGAAGGCCGCCTCGCGCTAGTAAGTGACGGCGCCGCCGTCCACGTTGATGGCCTGGCCGGTGATGAAGGCGCTGGCGTCGGAGGCGAGGAACACGGCCGTGCCGCAGAGATCGTCCGGCGTCATGTCACGTTTGATCATGCGGGCGTTGAGCGTGTGCGGCCGGATCTTTTCCATCATCGCCGGGTGATTGAGCACGCTCTTGCTGGCGGTGAAGCCGGCGATGATCGAATTCACCCGGATGTTGTCGGCGGCAAGCTCCGTCGCCATCGAGCGGGTCATGGCGAACACCGCGCCTTTCGAGCTGACATAATGCAGCAACATCGGCGCGCCGCGCAGGATGGTCCCCGAGCAGATATTGATGATCGAGCCGCCGCCGGCCCGCTTCATGCTGCCGAGCACCGCCTTGGTGGCCTGGAACACGCCGCGAGCATTGACGCGAAACACCAGATCCCATTCGTCTTCGGTGATTTGCGACAGCGGCTTGAGCTCCAGCGTGCCGAACACGCCGGCATTGTTGATCAGGACCTCGATCGGGCCGAGCGCCGTTTCTGCGGTAGCGACGAGCTCGGTCAGCGATTTGTTGCTGGTCACGTCGGCCAAGACTGCGACCGCTTCGCCGCCTTGATCCATGATCTGCCGGGCGGTGTCGTTGCAATCCGCGATGTCCGAGACGACGACCTTGGCGCCTGCGGCCGCGAGCGCCAACGCCAGCGCTGCCCCGATGCCCTGCGACGATCCGGTCACCAGCGCCACTTTACCCGCAAGACTGGACATCATCCCCCCAAAGAGCGCGTTGTCAGAATTTCGCGCACCAGCGCAACACGCCCTCCTGGAAGCTCGGACGTTCGCGGATGGCGTCTGCCCAGGCGCTGACGCGCGGGTAGCGACCGAAGGGAAAATCGACGCCTGACAGTGTGAAATGCAGCGGCACCCAGGAAATGTCGGCGAGCGAGAACCGGTCGCCGACCAGCCATTGATGCTGCGACAGCGCGTCCTCGGCCTTGTCGAATAAGCCGAGCAACGTTTGTTCGGCCTTGTCGACCTGCTCCTGCGGCAGGCCTATGCCGGTCGAGGCGCCGCTGTGGAAGGCAAGGAGTTCCGGATCGCGTTGCAACGAACGATATTTGGCGTCTTCAGCTTCGTTCTTGTGCAGGACCTTGCCGATCTTGCGCGTATAGATCAGCGTCTTCACCGCCGGCACATGGATCTCGGTCGCGGTGCGCAGCCACCGATGCATCTCATCAAGCTCTGTTTCCGATTGCGGCTGCAGCGGCGGATCAGGATAGGTCTCGTCGAGATATTCGATGATCTCGTTCGAACTCGATGTGCACGACGCCGTTGTGCACCAGGGTCGGCACCAGCCCCTTGGGATGAATGCCGAAATATTCGGGCGTCACCGTCTCTTTCTTGCGCAAGTCGAGATGATGGCTGGTCCACGGCAATTCCTTCTCCGCCAGAACCATGCGCACGCGCATCGAACAGTTCGAAATGTCGGCGTGGAACAGGTGCAGACCTTCGAGCGCGTTAACGCTGTTGTTGGTCGGGGTCACGATCATGCGCCGGCCTCCAGTGTGGCGGAGGCGGATGCGGCGATTTCCGCGCCGGAGAGCGCTGCGCAATCGCGGCTTGGCACCCGATCCTCCCAATTAGATTTTGCTTTTGATTAAGTCCGTTGATAGTAGATCAGGCCGAAATATTTGATAATCGGCGAATTTGGAAATAGATCGTTCTCAAAACGCGCACAATCAAACATGGACGAGTTGGCCGGAATTCGGATGTTCGTCCGCGTCGTTGAGGGCGGCAGCTTTGTCGCCGCCGCGCGCGGGCTTGGCGTGTCCAAATCCGTGATCACCAAACGGGTCAAAGAGCTTGAAGATCGGCTCAAGGCGCAGCTGTTGATCCGCTCGACCCGCCGGCTGACACTGACCGACGCGGGAGCAAGCTACTTCGAACGCTGCGTGCGCATCGTCGCCGAATTGGATGAGGCGCAATCGGCCGTTCGCTCGCTCACCGTCGGGCTCACCGGCACGCTGCGGGTGAGCTGCATCGCCTCGTTCCTCGCTCATCAGCTCTGCCGCGATGTCTGCCACTTTCAGCAACAGCATCCAGACTTGATCGTCGAGCTGCACCACAACGACCGCGTCTACGATCCGATCCAGGAAGGCTACGACATCTGCATTCAGCCGAGCGACGTCGGCGGCGAAGGCATCGTGCGCCAGCCGATCGTGCCGCTGCGGCGGCTCCTGGTGGCGGCGCCGGATTATTTCAGGCGCCACGGCCGGCCGAGCCATCCCGACGAACTCGGCGCCCATCGCTGCGCGCACAACAACTACATTCTGCCGATCGCCGACATTACCTTTGCCGGGCCGGACGGACCGGTGCGGATTCCGCCGATCCGGCCAGCCGTGTTGTCGAACAGCATCTGGATGATCCGCGAAGCGGCATTGAACGGCGATTGCGTCGCTATCCTGCCGATCTATTCGATCGTCGAGGAACTGCGAAGCGGCGCGCTATCCCCGGTGTTCGAGGAGTTTCGCGTTGAAGCCGCCATCCTCAATGCCTTCTACCGCAGTTCGCCGCGCCTGCCGGCGAAAGTGCGGATGCTGCTCAAATATCTCGCCGAGCAGTATGATGGCGAGCCGCCCTGGGAGCAGCGGCTGTTCCGCGACCGCCCCGAGCTTCGCCGCATCGTGTACGGGCCGCCGTGCACGAAATAAGCGCCGGGAGGAACGCCGCAATGATCACGCTTTACCATCACGGATCGTCGGTTTGCGCCGCCAAGGTGCGGCTCGTGCTGGCGGAAAAATCGCTGCTCTGGGATGGAATTTACGTCGACATTCTGCGCGGCGATCAGTTCGACCCGGCCTACATGAAGCTCAATCCCAAGGCCGTAGTGCCCACGCTAGTCGACGACGGCAAGGTCATCATCGAATTGAGCGTGATCTGCGAATATCTCGACGACGCATTCCCGAATCCGCCGCTCAAGCCTGCCGATCCGGCGCAGCGCGCGGCGATGCGGCTATGGACCAAGGCGGTCGACGAATATCTGCATCCGGCTTGTGCCGAGCTCACCTTCGCCTCCTGCCACCGTTACATCATCGGGCGCCTGCCGCCGGAAAAGCTCAACGCATTTCTCGAAAGCACGCCGCCGATCTCGGTGACCGCCGACTGGCATGCGCGCAAGAAGGAAATCGTACGTCAGGGCATGGCGGCGCCGCGCGTCGGGCGGACCTTCCGCCTCTACGACAGTTATTTGCAAAAGATGGAAGATACGCTGGCGGCGCAGCGCTGGCTCGCCGGCGATACGTTGTCGCTCGCCGACATCGCCATGGCGCCCTACGTCAACCGGCTCGACATGTTGGGCATGTCGGAAATGTGGATCGGCAGCCGGCCGTTGCTGACCGACTGGTTCGAGCGGATGAAATCGCGGGCAAGCTTCAAGCCGTCGCTGCTCGACATGTGCCCGCCGGATCTCACCAGCGACCTCAAGACGTTCGGCACCCAGAGCTGGCCCGAGGTGAAGCGGCTGCTGGCGGCGTAACGCCGGACCCAGCCGGCGGGCGGTGCCCACCGGCTGCGCCCAAGTTTACGGCCTGGGTTCGCGGAATCTCGCCGCCCATGCCGGCGCGACGGCGAAAGCTCAGTGCGCGAGTTCGCGGATTGGGATATTTTGTTTGCGTCTGCGCGGCCGCACGCATTCCGGTCGATGCGCGCATGACGCGTACCACAGCAAAATCAAAAAAATACCGGGCTCGTCCCCGGCAAAAAATCAAAACCTACAGGGAGGTTCACATGCGACGACGCGACTTGCTGAAATATGCTGGCGCCACGGCGCTGGCCGCACCATTCATACGCACCGCGCGTGCGGAGCTGACAGCCGTCAAAGTTGGCGTGGTCGGCGCCAAAACCGGCCCGCTCGCCCCTGGCGCGGCAGTCACGCATTTCCCGCCATGGCGGCTTTGGGCGCATCAAGTCAACGAGGCGGGCGGCCTCAAGCTCAAGGACGGTCAGCACAAGGTCGAGCTGGTCGAATACGACGACCACACGCAGCCGGCCGAAGCGATCAAGGCGATCGAACGTCTCGCCGCGGTCGACAAGGTCGACTGGATCGCCGGATTGTACGGCACCGGCTTCAACGTCGCCGCCGTGCCGACCTTTGCCAAGCTCGGCTATCCGCAGATTCCGGTCGCCTGCGTCACCGAGCTCGGGCCGCAACTGGTGAAGAAATATCCGCTGCTGTTCTTCGGCAACGGCACGCTGACCCACTACAGCACGACGGTGATCGACATCCTCAAGAAGTTCCGGGATGCCGGCCAGATCGGCAATAAGATCGCCATGGTCAATATCGCCGACGAGTACGGCATCGAAATCTCCAACATCAGCAAGACGCAGTTCCCGGCCGCCGGCTTCGAAATCGTCTATAACAAATCATACCCGCTGGGCACGCAGGACTATACGCCGGTCATCAAGGGCGCAAAGGCGACCGAGCCTGACGCTTTCATCGCCTGGTCCTATCCGCCGGACACGTTCGGCTTGACCGAGCAGGCCAAGATCGAAAACTTCAATGTGAAGGTGTACTTCAACGGCATCGGCTGCGCCTTCCCGGGCTACGCCGGAAAATTCGGCGCTGCGGCTGAGAACGTTCTCGGCTGGGGCGGCGTGCCCGACAATGCCGACATGCGCGCCTTCTACAAGCTGCACAAGGCGGTGACCGGCGTGGATGCCGACTTCAACGGCAGCCCTCTATACTACGCCAACAACCAGCTGCTCACGCAGGCGATCGAAGGCGCCGGCTCGATGGACCGCGAGGCGATCGCCGCGCACATCAAAAGCCACACCTACAAGACCCTGTTGGGTGAGTTCGACATGCGCAATCAATTGCTCAACCGGCTCTACACTGTAGGCCAGTGGCGGGATGGTTGGTTCCACGCGGTCGGCGGTGTCGGTTACCCCGATTCCGACTATGTGGCGGTCAGGGCGAAAACCAGCTGGGCGTGAACGGACACGCGGGACTTGCGGCTTGACTCGCGATCCCGATTTTCGCCGCGCCCGAAATCCTTTTGCAACAAACGTCCCCGGCCGTCGCGGCCGGGGACTGACACGCTCGTGTGACGAGCACGCTGACAAAAACAGTTATGGGAGGACTGGAAATGGCCGTTCGCACGACCGTCGTCGGATCCTGGTGGCTTCATCCCGAAATGGAGCAGGATTTGGCCCGCTATCATGCCGGCAAACTTTCGCCTGCGGAGGGCGAGGCGGTCCTCAACCGGGCGGCCGCCAAAGCCATTGCTGAGCAGCGCGATCTCGGTCTCGATGAATGGACCGGTGGTGAATACAACACCGACAATTTCATTCTGCACATGCACAAGTGCCTGACCGGGCTCGAAGTCGACAAGCCGCAAGCCGACGACGTCTTCGACTATGACGATATGACCCACGCCAAGATCGTCGGCAAGATCAGCGCGCCCAATGGTCTAGGCTACCTGGAAGCTTTTCGGCGGGAGAAGAAACTGCCCGGTGGCGTGCGCAAGGCCGCGATCGTTGCCCCCTACGAGGTGGTCGTAGCCGGCCGCGATCAGCTCGACGCCCTTAAGGCGCAGATGCCGGCGATCACGAAAATCGTCAATCAGGAGCTGCGCGCCATGGCCGACGAAGGCTGCCCGAATGTGCAGCTCGATGCTCCGATCTTCGGCGGCGAAGTCAATATGGGAATGATGACAGCGCAGGAAGCGGCCGACTTGATCGCGCCATGCTTCGAAGGCGTCAAAGCAACGAGGTCGCTGCATTTTTGCAACGGCAATCTCCGCGGACGGCCGATTTCGCATGCGCTGCACTGCGCGCCTTGGGTCGACATTTTGGAGCGCCTCGACGGCGTCGTCGATGTCGCCGCATTCGAGGTCAAATACTTCTTCCAATGGATCGAGCGCGAGTTGTTCAAGAGAATGCCGAAAAACATGCAGCTCGCGGCTGGCATCGTCGACGAAGGCAGCTATTGGATCGAATTGGTCAAGAAAATCCGCGAGCGGATCGCCGATTGGGCGCGCGTCGTCGGCGAAGAGCGTCTTTGGGTCTCGCCATCCTGCGGCTTCGGACGCCACCCGTCACGCGACGTCGCAGTGCTGCGAGCCAAAATGGAAAACATGGTGGAAGCCGCTCGCTCGCTTTGACAGGGAAGGCCGGAGCCGCGAGCGTTTTGGCTTTGCGGCCGAGGTTATTCGGCGGCAATCCGATAGGCAACGTCGCTGTCGTCGCTGTTCGCCGCCTCGATTGGCGCGCTCAGCGGCTTCACGCCGCAACAGATGTAGTATGAGTGGAACAGGCGCTGGGTCATTTCGATGTCGTCGGTCAGAGCGGCGAGCTCTTCCCACGGATGGATCAGCGGATTGCCGAGCATCGTGTGTTTCATCAACCACAGGCTGAACGGCAAAACCAGCTTGCCGCTCAGCCCCGGCGGCACCTTGGCATCCATGATGACGAGGCGGCCGCCGGGCAGGAGTTGATCCCACGCGTTGCGCAGCACGGCACGATGATGCGGCATGGTGTTATACGACAGGCTGAACAGCACGCCGTTGAGCGGCGTCGGCGCGGTGAATTCGGCTGCATCGCACTCCGACAGTTCAACATTGTCCCAGCGATTGGCGGCGCGCAGTTTTCGCGCCTGCCGCAACATCCCCTGGGAAATATCGACGCCGTAAACGCGCCCGGTCGGACCCACCGCCTGTTGCAAATAACGAAGGCTTCGGCCGGTGCCACAGCCGACATCGAGCACGCTGCTGCCCGGTCTCAGGTCAAGACGAGCCACTGCGTTTCTGCGCGAATCCTGCGGCAGAAAAAGCACCCGATCGAATAGCGGAATGTACTTTGCGATACGGTCGTAGCGATTCCGCACCGTGACGTAGTCACAGTCAACCCACGCGTATGCCACTGAGATCGCCCCCAATCCCAAGCTGACAGGCTAATTTTGAATAAAGCACAGATCAATGGAAGTAAATTCAGGATTTGCCCTAGAATCCGGGTTTCGCCTTTAGTCGTTGAAATGTCACAAAGGTGGCTGAGCAAGCGACCCCTAAGCCCCAATCCCAGGGGATTTCTGACATCGATGTCAGACGGGGCACTGACCGTTAAAAGGTTTACCGGCTCGCAAAAGGGTTATCGGCTCGGCGGCTGCCAGACCGGCGCCGTGAGACGGCGCTTGCCGTCGGGCGTCCGCCGATCGCCGCCATTGGACGGCAGCTTGTCCCAGAGCTGGCAGGTGACCGGCTTGTGCTTCTGATCGAGTCCCTCGCAGTAATTGGTGTATTCGCACACCCGCACATCGGCCCCGAATCCCAGGAGCGTCTTGCGGAACCAGTCCGGGTCGGCCAGCGACTGGCGCGCCGCGCCGACGATGTCGCAGACGCCGCGCGCCAGATAATCTTCCGCCATTTCGAAATTGTGGATGCCGCCGGTGCAGACGACCGGCACCGAATTGCCGGCGTCGCGCACCGCCTTGCGGACCGCTGCCGTCGGCTCGGCGTTGCGGCCGAACGGCCCGCGTTCGTCGGAAATATATTGCGGCATGCACTCGTAGCCGCTTTGCCCGGTGTAGGGATAGGCGGCAGCACCGACCGCCGGTTGCTTGGCGTCATCGAACTTGCCGCCGCGCGAGGTCGAGAGAAAGTCCATGCCGGCGCCGGCGAACGCGGCGGCGAAATACGCCGCGTCACTGACGTCGCTGCCGCCGGCGATGCATTCGTCGGCGAGGAAACGGCAGCCGACGGCAAGCCCGCTGCCGACGCGGCGGCGCACTTCGGCAAAAACTTCCAGCGGCAGCCGCGCCCGATTCTCGCGTGATCCGCCATAGCCGTCGTCGCGCGTATTGGTGCGCGAAAGGAAAGACGCCATCGTATAGGCGTGCGCGTAGTGCAGCTCGACGCCGTCGAAGCCGGCCTGCTCAGCGCGCAACGCCGCGTCAGCAAACAAGCCGGGCAGCACTTGCGGCAGTTCGCGAATATGCGGGAGCTGCATGTCGGTGATGCGCTCGCGGTAGCCGGATTGCAGCGCCTCAAGCTCACCAGCCGTCAGCACGTTGGAAAGCTCGTCCTCGCCCATGGCGCTCAAGCGGGCGCGGATGTCGGTTTCGGACAAACCCGGCAACGCGGCGCGATGGCGATCGGTGATGGCGAGAAAGCGCTCGAAGAATTTCTTGGCCTCGGGACGGCGGCGGATCGCCAGAAAATCGATCAGCTGGATGAGAAGGCGCGTGCGGCCTTCGCTCGCCCGCCGCACCGCCTCGACCAGGCCGGTAAGGCCCGGCAAGAAGCGGTCATGCCCGATGCGAAGCAGCGGTCCGCTCGGCACGTCGCGGATGCCGGTCGCCTCGACCACGATCGCGCCCGGCATCCCCTTAGCGAAGCGCTCGTACCAGTCGATGACGTCTTCGGTGACGTAGCCCTCTCCGGTCGCCCGCCACGGCACCATGGCTGGAACCCAGGTCCGCTGCAGGAGCGACACCGGGCCGATATCGACGGGCGAAAACAGCCGCGACGCCGCGGCTTCCGCCGCTGACGGTATCCGTCCGGCCGAAGCCGTGTACCTAAGCCGTTGCGGTGGCCGCCACACGTTCTGCTCCGCATTCCTGCCCGATCGCCGCTGTTCATATCATATGGGAAGCGCGGGGTTGTCGCCAAAATCCGCCGGCCGGCCCTGCGCTTGCCAATAAGGGCTTTAGGCTATAGCTAATGGCGCGCGCCGCAGGCTGCACCAACGAACGGTGCTATTATTCCAAGCGACGTCAAGCGCCCGTAGCTCAGCTGGATAGAGCACCAGACTACGAATCTGGGGGTCAGGAGTTCGAATCTCTTCGGGCGCGCCATTAATCACGATGGCTAGCAGCCACGTAAGATGGTGGTTGAGTCGTTTAGGTACCGGTTAGCTACCGAGCCGAAGTCATGCGAAAAATGCGCGCTGTGCTTGGCGTCGATGCAGCGTGGACGTTCATTCGACCAAGCGGCGTCGCTGTAGTTCGTGAAAAGCCGAACGGTTGGGCTCTTGTCGAAGTGGCAAGTTCGTACCAAGAATTCTGCGCTAGGGCGGATCATCAACTTGGCAACGGGCTCTCGATCGCACCGAGTGATCTATTAAGCGCTGGATCGAAACTATGCGGGCAAGCGATCGATCTAGTCGCGATCGACATGCCGCTGTCCAGATGCCGCATCGTTGGGCGGCGCCCGGCAGATAACAAAGTGTCCTCCGCTTACGGCGCGAAGAAATGCGGGACTCACTCGCCGAATGCCACACGTCCTGGCCCCCTAAGCGAGGCGCTAAGGGACGGGTTCGCGCAAGCTGGCTTTCCGCTGCTTACGGAGAAAACCGCACCACCTGGCTTGATTGAAGTTTACCCACACCCCGCGCTTGTCGAACTTACCGAAGCCTCGGAGCGACTTCCCTACAAAGCATCAAGGGTGAGGACTTATTGGCCAAACGCAACATCAATCGAACGACGCGGTAACCTGTATCGACAGTGGGCAGCGATATTGGCTCTATTAGAACGCCAGATAGAAGGCGTCACAAAAGCCCTTCCCCCACTGGCGGTGGACGTTACAGGCTCTCAGCTCAAGGCTTATGAAGATCAGCTTGATGCAGTAGTGTGCGCCTGGGTAGCGGTATGTTGTCTGGAAGGACGCGCCATCGCGTACGGAGATGCAAACTCGGCAATTTGGATACCGAGTGCATCATCGCCAACCCTCAACTCCTAGACCGTTACGAGCACCGGTTCGATCAAAGTCGGATCATCTACATCCGCCTTCGAGCTATTGACGCTAGATTCAACTCATACGCGAAGGCGGTGCAGACTCGTGGTGCTTCGTGATTCGAAGGACAATGCAAAATGGGAAATTCATCCGGCTCATCCAATTCATCAAATTCGTCCGGCTCTTCTAATTCATCCGGCTCATCGAGTTCATCTAGTCGTCGGGGTTAGCCGAAGAAGAGGGCAAATCTCGAAGGAAAGCTAGAGACCGGCTCCGGTCGGCGCACTGGTCGCCGAATGTTAAAATCGATAGCACAATTTCGAAACTGGGCGTTCCTTGCCGGATTTGTTGTGATTTTTGGGTCGGCAATTGTTTGTAGTTTTCTGCTCGCAGTCTCGTATTTGCCGTCCCCCGGTGGACCGCCAACGATAGAGCGCAACAACACCGGCGCCGAAAAGAACACAGCCGAAACCCAGCGTGACGAACAAGATCGCCGCGAAAAGGCGGCGAATGAACGCGGCCTCACCGTCGCTACCTGGGTATTGGCCTTTGCCACGCTTTTGCTCTTTGCTGCCGCGGCAGGGCAAGTATTTTTGTTTTTGTGGCAATTGCGTCTGATCAACCAAAGTTTGACCGACGCCAGAATTGCTGCGGAAGCTGCTAAGGTATCCGCCGACGCTGCCACACTTCAAACCAAAATTTCCCAAGCAGCTCTAGAATCGACTGAGGAAACCACACGGCGGCAATTGCGTGCCTATATCGGTCACTATGGGGCGCCGTTCGAAAATCCGATTATCATCACTACAGACGGCAGTAGAACTAGCGGTCCAGCCAAATATTTTGAGTGGAATTACGGCAGAACACCAGCGTTCGATGTTTCGATGTACGCTCGAATAGAGACCGAAATCCCGGCAAGTCTTGATGAGGAATTATCTGAAGCAGATCGACAACCAGTCTCGGGCCATATTCCCCCAAATCAGAACGTGGGAAGAATTATTAATCCACGACCCGGGGACGGACCATATACGTGTACAGAACGCTTCTTCCTTAGAGGATACGTCAACTACACCGACATATTCGGTCAAAGATGGCGAAAGCGATTCGCCTTTAGCCATGACCCGGCCCGGGGCGCTAAAGGCGGTGAACCCTATGAAGCTCACGGCACACACAATGACGAATTGAAGTGGAACGCCAAAACCAAAATGTGGGAAACTTACATTCCTGAATCGCTTTAGCCCCCGCCGCGAGCTACTTCCTCTCAGCTTGGCAGAGCAAGAAATCAGCATCGTATAACTTCTGGCCGTCGCAGCAATATCGGCAGTTTTCCGTTCCTGCGGCGCCTTCGCGGCTTTCGTAGCCACTACTTGGGCGCGGAGCGCGAAACTGTGCCAACATTAGTGTCAGCCGGCATTTGATTCGCAAGGCGGCGAACGGGGATCCGCGTACCCGGATCAATCCCGAAAAACCGTCAGGCAGTTGTCGCGTGTGACACCAACGGTGCTGGAGTCATCGAGACGACAATCATGGACCAAAAGGCGAGTGATTCCTTCTCCGCGCGGCAGGTACTTAGCGCCACGATGGCGGCCGCGGCATTTGCGCAGGCTCTGGCGCTCCATCAGGCCGGCCGATTGGCAGATGCGGAGAAAATATACCGGCAAATTCTTGCAGCGCAGCCGCGGCATTTCGACAGCCTGCATCTGCTCGGCGTTATTTTCATGCAGCGCGGCGACGCCGAGGCCGCGGTTCTGCAAATCGACGCCGCCCTCAAAGTCGAGCCGCGACATATTCTGGCGTTGAACAATCGCGGCAATGCGTTTCAACAATTGCGGCGCTTCGACGAGGCGCTCGCCAGCTACGACCGCGCGCTCGCCATTCGGCCGGATCATGTGGAGGCACTCGCAAACCGCGGCGCGGCGTTGACGGCGATGCGGCGGTACGATGAAGCGCTTTCGAGCTGCGACCGCGCCTTGGCGCTGCGGCCTGATCTTGCCGACGCGCATGTCAACCGCGGCAACGCGCTTCACGCGTCAGATCGGTTCACGGAAGCCGTATTGGCATTTGACCGTGCGCTGGCGCTGCAGCCAAACTATGCCGAGGCGCATTACAACCGCGGCAATGCGCTTTACGCCCTCAAGCGCCATGAGGAGGCGCTGGCAAGCGTGGACGCCGCGTTGGCGCTGCGGCCGGACTACGTCGAGGCGCTGACCAACCGCGGCGCGGTTCTCCACGCGCTCGATCGCGATGAGGGGGCACTCGCTAGCCTGGATCGCGCCATCGCGCTCGAGCCGAACAACGTCGAGGCGCTGGTCAATCGCGGCGTGGCTCTCAACGCGTTGAAGCGATACGACGACGCGCTCGCATGCTACGAGAGTGCGCTGCGCCTTTGTCCGGACCATTTGGATGCGCTCACCAACCGCGGCGTCGCACTGCATGACCTGACACGATATGAAGAAGCGCTGGCAAGTCAGGACGACGCGTTGGCGCTGCGGCCGGACTTTGCCGAGGCGCTCTCCAATCGCGGCAATGCCCTCCAAGAGCTGCGGCGGTTCGATGACGCGCTGACGAGCTTTGACCGCGCGCTGGCGTTACAGCCGGATTTTGCCGAGGCCCATTCGAACCGCGGCAATGTTCTCCAGGAGCTGCGGCGATTCGATGAGGCGCTGACGAGCTACGAGCGGGCGCTGACGCTGCGGCCGGACTTCGCCGACGGCCATTTCAACGCGTCCGTGTGCCGGCTGCTGCGCGGTGATTTCGCCCGGGGCTGGCAACAACACGAATGGCGGTGGGAAACCAAGCAGCTGCGAGCGGTCAAGCGACGGTTCTCGCAACCGCTTTGGACCGGCGCCAGTGATCTAGCCGGCAAGACCATTCTGCTCCATGCCGAGCAGGGCTTCGGCGACACCATCCAGTTCTGCCGCTATGTGCCGCAGGTCGTGGAGCGCGCCGCGCATGTCGTTGTCGAGGTGCAGAAGCCGCTGTGCGAGCTGATGAAAAGCCTCACCGGCAGAGCAAAGATCTTACCGCGCGGCGCGGCTTTGCCGGACTTCGATCTGCACTGTCCGCTGCTCAGCCTGCCGCTGGCATTCGGCACGCGGCTCGAAACCATCCCGTCGCAGACGCCTTATCTCGCCGCGCCCGAACATAAGACTAGCGCTTGGCGTGACCGGCTTGGCAAACACGAACTTGGCAACCACGAACGACCGAGAGTCGGTCTGGTGTGGGCGGGCGATCCGCGAAAAAGCCTGCCAGGCGCCAATCGGATCGACCGTCAGCGCAGTCTCCAGTTCGACCAGCTGGCGCCGGTCTTGGAGGTACACGACTGCGAATTCTACAGCCTGCAAAAAGGCGACGACGCGCAAACGCAATTGCGCAGCAGCACGTTAAGCCGCCGCATCACGGACTGGTCCGCCGACTTCCATGATTTTTCCGATACCGCCGCGCTGATCGAGAATTTAGATCTGGTCATCGCCGTCGATACCGCCGTGGCGCATCTCGCCGGCGCGCTCGGCAAGCCGTTCTGGCTGATCAATCGCTACAATACCTGCTGGCGGTGGCTGGTCGATCGCGACGACAGTCCGTGGTACCCGACGGCCCGGCTTTTTCGGCAGGATGCAACGCGCGACTGGCGCCCAGTCATCGCGCGCATGGCCTCGGCGTTGCGGGGCTACGTCCACGGCTGAATGAGGGCGCTAAAGGCGGTAATTCGGAGTCACTGCACCAATTTCTTACGCCGCCGCAATTCTGAAAATCTCGTCTCCAGCTTCGGACAGGGAGAGGCCCGTAAGATTGGCACATGCGCGCGCGCGATGTTATCCTGATTGGGGCGCCAATCTGTTTGCGCAGCTACCAATCCGACGCGAAAATCCATGGAAGCATCAATTGCGAAACGACCGGTAGGTCCGGCTCTCCTGACCGTTCCGGAGCCCGATCTTACGCCCGAGGAGTTGATCGCGCGCGCCGCCGCGCTCAAACCGCTGCTGCGGCGGCAGCAGGCGGAAAACGACGAGCGCGGCTCCTATTCCGAGGAGCTGCACCAGGCGTTCGTGAGGGCGGGCCTGTATCGAACGCTGCAGCCGCGCATGTTCGGCGGCTACGAGTTCGACGTCCCGACTTTCTACAAGGCCATGCTCGAAATCTCGCACGGACACCCATCGGCCGGCTGGTGCCTGGCGCTGTGCGCGTCCCACACCTTCCTCATCGCCTCGCATTGGCCGGAACAGGCACAGCGCGATTTGTTTGGATCCGAGGGCCACTTCGCGGCGCCGCACCGCGTGCCGCCAAACGGCGTGCTCACGCCCGTCGACGGCGGTTTCCGGCTGAGCGGGGTGTGGGATTTTTGCTCCGGCATACCGTATGCGACGCATCTAGTTTGCGGGGCGCGGCTGCCGGCCGCAGACGGGCCGCCGGAAATTTTCTGTGTGGTGGTGCCGCGCGACAAGCTGCGCATCCTCGACGACTGGGGCGGCGATCAAACGCTGGGCATGCGCGCCAGCGGCTCGAACAGCGTCGAGGTCGAGCAGGCCTTCGTCCCGGCGCATCATGCCGTCCCCATGCAGGGCCTTTTCACCCGGCCGCAAGACATGCGCGACGGCACGCCGGGCACGCGCCTGCACGGCAATCCGATGTATCTTGGGCGCGTCGCCGGCCCCTATCACATGTCGCTGATCACGCCGGCGATCGGCGCCGCCAAGGCCGCGCTCGACGAATATCGCGACATCATCCGCAGCAAAAAGACCACGTTTCCGCCGATCATCCCGCGCGCCGAGCATGAGGACTATCAGCGCGCGCTCGGGCAGGCGATCATTCTCACCGACGCGGCCGAGAATCTCCTGATCCGCGGCGCCGAGGTCTACATGGAAATGTGCCAGCGCTGGGCGGCCGCGGGCACGCTGATCGCGGTGGAGGAAAACCTGCGGCTGTGGGCGATGATGCAGCAGGCCGGCCGAATGGCCTGCGATGCGGTCGAGCTTCTGTTTAAGACCGCCGGCACCTCGGTCACGCGCAAAGGCAGCCGCATGGAACGGTACTTCCGTGATGCACAAATGTATCGCGTGCATCCGTCGGCGCTTTATGAGAACTTCTGGGCGCCGGTCGGTCGCGCGTCCTTGGGCCTGCCGATCCGACATTTCAACTTTTAGCCTGGCGCCGCTCCGTCCGCGACCGGCAGATATTCAATCGCCCGCAGCCCCGGCCGCTGGCGCCATCTGATCTCGAACTCGTCGACTGCCAGCTCCAATTTCGGCCAGCGCGTGAACAAGGCCTTGAGCGCGCACGCGCCTTCGATGCGCGCCAGCTGATGGCCGAGACAAAAATGAATGCCGGTGCCGAAAGCGAGATGCCGGTTCGGCTTGCGCGCCAGATCGAGCTTTTCCGCATGTGGATTAGCCTGCGGATCGAGATTGGCGGCCGCCAGCATCGGCATGATCATCTCGCCCTCCTTCAGCCGGACACCGCCAAGCTCGACATCCTTGCGGACAAAGCGCGGCTTGGTGAACTGCACCGGCGAGACGAACCGCAGGAATTCTTCCACGGCCAGATTTGCCCGGCTCCAGTCTTCTTCCAGCCAGTCGCGCAGACCGGGATTTTTCAGAAGCTCGTAGACCGAGCCGGCGATCAGGTGGGTGGTTGTTTCGTGCCCGGCGAACAGCAACAGAAAGACCATCGACACCAACTCGTCGCGGCTGATTCGTCCGCCTTCCTTTTCAGCGCGCACCAGCTCGGCGATCAGACCTTTGCCGCCGTTCTTTCTGGCTTCCTCCAGGTGCTGTTCCAGGTAACGCCGCATCGCGAGGATGTTGGGTATCAGCATCATGAGGCCGATGGCGCCGGTCAGGCGCGTAAAGCCGCTGGCCCAGGCGGTGAATTTCGAGCGGTCGGCTGGGGGGAGGCCGAGCAACTCGCAAATCACCGAGAGCGGCAGCTTGCGCGCATAGCGGTCGACCAGGTCGGCGGGGCTTCCTTCCGCGAACAGCTCGTCGGCGAGTTCATCGGCGAGCGCGAGGATACGCGGCTCCATGTCGACGATGGCGCGGCGGCGAAACGCTTCGTCGACGATGTCGCGCAGCCGGCGGTGATCCGGCTCGTCCTTCGAGAGCATATGATTGGCCAGCGTCCGCACGATGCGCGGCATCCACCATTGCAATCCGGCAACACCCCCCATGCCACTCCGAATCGTGAACGTTTCGCTGTCCTTGAGGACTCGATCGGCCAAGTCCTGCGTTGTCGTCGTCCAGACCTTGCCGACCATCGGAAACCGAACCTCGACCACAGGGCCGGCCGATCTCAGCTTCTCGATCTCCGCTGACGGATCGCGAAAATAAGCCTGGCTGCCAAAGTCAGCGCGCATGATCGGTCCTTGCTCTGCTAGCCTTCCTGCGCCGAGACAACGGACGCTAGCCACATCAAGGTGGTCGAATTGGGGAAGGATTTCGAGGAGACGCCGCGAGCGCGCTCATAAGTTTTGCATAGGCGACTTGCGGCCGGCGCGGTGATCGAAGACGCGCGAATTTCTTGGCACGCATCAACCGCAGCTGGCGTTCGCAGGCGGTCGCGACGGCTTGGGCGGCGGCGCGTAGCGGCGTATTCTCCCCGCGCGCCGGGCGTTGAAGGGGGACGACAATGGAAAGTTGGCGAAGCCGCAAGACGTTGATCCTCAGCCGTACCGACATGATGGGGCTGGTGACGCCGGCCGAATACGTGAGCTGCGTCGAGCAGGCCTATCGCATGCACGGCGAGGGCCGCTATTACATGGATCCCAAGGGCCACATCGTGCTCGACAAGTATCCCGGCGAATGGGAAGCGATGCCGTCCTACATCGAGGAGCCGGAGGCGGCGGCGTGCAAATGGGTCTCGATCCGCGAGCGCAACCGCGAGAAGTTCGATCTGCCGACGGTGTTCTCGATATTGATCTACACCCATCCGGAAACCGGGTTTCCGCTGGCGATCTGCGACGGCTCTTACCACACGGTGATGCGCACCGGCGCTTCCGCCGCAGTCTCGACGAAATGGCTGGCGCGCAAGAATTCGAAGAAGCTGGCAATCGTTGGCGCCGGCCACATGGCCGAAGGCACGCTGGCAACCTGCGACACGGTGTTTGCCTGGGACGAAGTGCGCCTCTGGAGCCGCTCGCAAGCGACGCTGGACGAATTCGTCAAGTCGCAAGGCTCGAAATATCCGCGCTTTCCGATTCACGCCTCGCGCAATCTCGAGCAGGTGGTGCGCGGTGCTGACGTCGTCGTCACCGTGACGCCGGCGCGGGCGCCGCTGGTCAAGGACGAATGGATCGCGCCCGGCACGCACATTGCCGCGCTCGGCGCCGACAAAGGCGGCGACCAAGAGCTCGATCCGCGCATCGTGCAACGCGCGCGGATTTTTGTCGACGACATCCGCCAATGCCGAACCGACGGCGAGATCAACGTGCCGCTGGCGCAGGGCCTGATCCGCGAAGCCGATATCGCCGGCGAGATCGGCGAGGTCATCGCCGGCAAGAAGCCGGGCCGCCGGTCCGACGACGAAATCACGCTGTTTGACTCGACCGGCATCGCACTCCAGGATTCGGCCACCGTGCCGCTCGAATATGAGCGCGCGGTCGCTGCCGGCGTCGGCATCGAGAAGAAAATGATTTCCACGTGACGCTCCGGGAGGAATGAGAGTGACCGATGTGCTCAATCTGCCGCGCCCGGCCTGGATGACCGAAGACGTCGTCCTGCTGGAAGATCAGACGCGGCGCTTCATCGCCGCCGAGTTCGCGCCGCATCTCGAGCAATGGCACGAGGACCATTTCTATCCGCGTGAGGTGTGGACCAAGGCCGGCGCGGCCGGATTGCTGTGCGCTTCGATGCCGGAGGAATATGGCGGCGCCGGCGGCACGTTTGCGCATGAAGCGGTGATCGACCGCGAATATTCGCTGGCCGGCTTCGATACGTTCGGCGCGTCACTGCATTCCGGCATCGTCGCGCCGTATATTCTGCGCTACGGCACCGAGGAGCAGAAGCGGCGCTGGCTGCCCAAACTCGCGACCGGCGAACTCGTTGGCGCCATCGCCATGAGCGAGCCCGGCACCGGCTCCGATCTGCAAGGCGTGCGCACCACCGCGAAACGCTCGGGCAACGGCTATGTGCTCAACGGCTCGAAAACCTTCATCACCAACGGCCAACATGCCGACCTGATCATCGTCGTAGCCAAGACCGATCCGAAACAGGGCGCCAAAGGCATCTCGCTGATGGTGGTCGAGACCGCCGATGCGTCAGGCTTTCGCCGTGGCCGCAAGTTGAAAAAACTCGGCATGGATTCCGCCGATACCTCGGAACTGTTCTTCGAGGACGTGGCGCTGCCGGCGGAAAGCCTGCTCGGCATCGAAGAAGGCCAGGGCTTCTACCAGCTGATGCAGGACCTGCCGCAGGAGCGGCTGATCGTGGCAACCCATGCCGTCGCCATGATGGAGCGCGCGCTCGCCTTGACCGTCGACTATGTCAAGCAGCGCCAGGCGTTCGGCCACAAGATCATCGACTTTCAGAACACCCAATTCGTGCTGGCCGAGTGCAAGAGCGAAGCCACCATCGCCAAGGTGTTTCTCGACCATTGCATCGAGCGCCACGTCAAGGGCGAACTCGATACCGTCACCGCCTCGATGGCGAAGTACTGGCATACCGACCTCGTCGGCACGATCGTCGACCGCTGCCTGCAGCTCTTCGGCGGCTACGGCTACATGGACGAGTATCCGATTTCGCGGCTCTACCGCGACGCGCGGGTGATGCGCATCTATGCCGGCACCAACGAGATCATGAAGCTTCTTATTTCGCGGAGTTTATAAAGCAATTATTTTTTGCCGCGCGCGGACGTCGCAGGGCTGCGAAGCAGCGCGCGGCTGCATTCCTCATACAGCCACTGTTCGGCGCGGTCGTAGGACCAACCGTTATCGTCGTGCAGGACGAACAAACCTGAATAGCCGAGATAAAACCACAGCACATCGAGCGCCGTAGTCGCGTCGATTCCCTCCCGGAATGCGTTAAGCCTTTGCAGGCGCTGCGCCAACTGCCGGAAGGCTTCGCGGTATCGGGCCGTACCTGCGGCCAGGCTTTTGGCGACGGCGGGATCGTGCGGCGCGGTATTGAGCAAGACCCGCATGATGTCGCCGAACTCCTCACGCATCTGCCGGACGACGGAGGCGACGAACCGCAGAGTCTCCGCCGGATCGTTGAGCTTCTCCACACGGTCGAGGCTCGCTTTGACGATCGGGTCCAAGCTCCAGACATCGATGAGCGCGTTCAATAAGCCCTGCTTGCCGCCTGACACGGCATAAACCGTTGCTGGCGCGACACGCGCCAGCGCCGCGATATCGTCGACCTTGGTGGCGAAATAACCGCGTTCGGCAAACAGCTTGCGCGCGGCATCCAGGATCGCTTGCCGGGTCGCTTGGGCATATTCCTCGCGGCGTGTCAGTCGTGAAGCTTTAGCCATCGCAGCCTGCTTATTGCAAACCCTGACTCATTTAACTAGAGTTATACTCTGATCACAGAAGAATGACTCTAGCTACGCTGAAATGAATAGGGGTGGTGCCATGATACCGTCGGCCACTGTCGCGTACGAATCGCTGCCATTTCTTAACGTCTTCTCTCCCGAATACGCAAAGGATCCGCTCGAAACGATAGCCGCGCTCGGCGCCGGCCGAGCGATGGCCCGCAGCCCGCGCGGATTGGAATGCCTGAGTTACGACCTGTCATGGGAGCTCCTCCGCGATGAGCGGTTTCCGGTCGGGTTCGAGGAACTGCTCGTAATGGGCGGGATCGCACCCGAAAGTACCGCATACCATTTCTTCACGCGCAATACGGCGGCGCTGGAGGGCGAGGAGCATCGCCGTCAACGGCGGCTGCTTGCGCCTCTCTTCAGTCCAGCGGCGATCGAACGGGCTCGCCAAGTGGCCCGCCAGATCGTCGAGGAATTGCTCGACGGCCTGGGTAGCGACGAATTTGATTTTGCTGCAGATGTGGCGCCGCATGTGCCGTCGGCATTCTTCTGTTACCTGATCGGCGCGCCCTTGAGCGACAAGTCGATTGTCGCCGCCTGCTCCGACGCCATGATCAAGGCATTTCGCGCCGATCCCGCGTACCGCGACGAGATCGAGAATGGCACGCTTACCCTCATCGACTATGTCCGCCGCCACATCGAGCGAAAACGCAAGGACCTCGGCGATGACGCTTTGTCTCAGTTGCTCGAAGCGGAACGGCGCGGCGAAACGACCACCGACGAGATCGTCGAAATCTTGTTCACCATCCTTGCGGCCAGCACCGACAATACCAACGCCAGCCTTTCGCACGCGGTCATGGCGTTCGCCGACAATCCGGAGCAATGGGATGCGCTCCGCAAGAATCCCGGCGCCGTGCCCGACGCCGTGCAGGAATGTGCTCGCATGCGTCCGAACAACTGGTCCGATCCGAGAATTGCCCGCGACGATCACGAATTCGCTGGGGTGGCTCTGACCAAAGGCACCTGGCTCTTTGCCTCCATTATCGCCGGCAATCATGATCCTGCGGTCTTTGAAGCGCCGCATGAATTCCGGATCACGCGCGAGCGGCCGCGGCCGATTCTCAATTTCGGCTCCGGTCGTCATCTCTGCCTTGGACGGCCGGTCGCGCTGGTCGAACTCGAAGAGACGGTGCGTCTTCTGGTCGAGCGTTTCGCGCGCATCGAGGTGATCGGCGACGTCGCGCGCGATGGGCAGCCGCATGGCGATTTCATACGGCGGTTGCCGATTTGCGTCACGGTCTGAACGACCGTTGTCCGATCGGCGTCGCACCGCTTCCGGATCGATCGCAGCGCTCAAGCTAAATTATTGGCGACGAAGGCGAGTAACCCGCGGTCGCGGCCGCGCGGGGCGATCAGCGAAATTCCCAGCGGGCAATCCGCCATGGTGGCGAGCGGCAAAGACATTTGCGGGAGACGCGCGAGCCCGGCGATGCAGAGGAGCGCGAAGGCGCGGGCTCGGAACGTTTCAAGCTCAGCGGCCGGCGTCGCGAGTTTCGGCGCGATGCCCGGCGCCGTCGGCAGGCACAATAACACGTCGTCGCCAAGAAGCTTGTCCATCTGCGAAGCCACGGCTTCGCGCTGCGGCCGCATGCGCTCGACTTCGGCGGGATCGATAGTGCGGGTCCAACGAAAGCGCTCGGCGATTCCGGGACCGAAGGTCGGGTGATATTCATCGATCCAGGCACTGTGGCGGCGGCGGATTTCGTCGCCCTGCAGGATGCGGAAAATTCCCGACCAGGCCGATGGATCGCCGGTATAGACCTTGACCTGCCGATGATCCGGGAGCGCGGATTTCAGCCGCGTCACGGCAGCGGCCAGCGCAGCCGTGATGTCGGCGCCGGCGAAGGCGAAGGCATCCTCGGCGATCAAGAGCCGCTTCGGCACAAAGGCCGGCGCTGCCGGCAGCATCACGTCGCCGACCCGGCGCATCATGGCCGCATCGCGCGCGAACCAACCGACCGTGTCGAAGCTTGCCGCCAGATCGGCGACGCCGTCGATCGGCACGAGGCCGTGCGAGGTACGGATGCCGTAGATGCCGCAATAGCTCGCCGGCAGCCGCACTGAACCGCCGCAATCGGTGCCGAGGGCGAAATCAACCAAGCCGCCGGCAACAGCGACTGCCGAGCCGCTGGACGAGCCGCCGGGAATGCGGCCGGGCGCGCGCGGATTGGTCGGCGTGCCGTAATGCACATTCTCGCCGTTGAGGCTGTAGGCCAATTCGTCGGTCTGGCTTTTGCCGACCATCGTCGCGCCGGCGGCGAGCAGGCGCTCGACGGCGGAAGCGGTGCGCGCCGCCGGTGGATGCGTGTCGAGCCAGACCGGATTGCCATTGCCGGTGCGATGGCCGGCAATGTCGTAGACATCCTTGACCGCGAAGGTCAGGCCGTGAAGCGGACCCGCCGGCGCGCCATCCAACGCGACGTGGGTGTGGCGGCAGAACGCGCCATACGGATCGTCCGGGATCATTGCGGCCGGTGCAGCGTCGCCGGCGCACGCGACACCGTCTTGCGGCCGCGCTTGAAGGCGTAGAGCACGGGCGTGAGCTCGGCGACCGCCATTTCCGGGCTTTCGGAATCGAGCACAATGAGATCGGCGGATTTGCCGACTGCGAGGCCGTAATCCGACAGCCGCATCATCTGTGCCGGCCGCCGCGTCACCATGTTGAAACACTCGCGCATGTCGGCCTGCTTTCCGACCTGGCAAATGTTGGCATAGAGGTTGGCCATGCGCATCTGCGAGCAATCGCCGAACGGCGTGAACGGGTTGAGGATGTTGTTGCTCGACAGCGAGCAATTGACGCCGTGGTGCAAAAGCTTGTGCGCCGGCACGACGCCGCGCGTGACGTTGTGGTCGTGCTTGTGGGCGCGGCCCATCAGGAAAAGATCGGTCGACGGCAGCACGGTGAGCGCGACGCCGGCATCGGCAAGCCGCTTCGCCATGGCTTCGAATTGCGGCATCGCCAGGCTTGCCGCCTTGGTGACGTGGCCGATCGCAACGCGGCCGCCATACTGGAATTCCTGCGTACGCTTGCAGACATGATCGAGGTCCATGCCGTCGGCAGTCGGGCCGAAATCGAGGTGCATATCGACGTCGAGATCGTATTCGCGCGCCAGCTCGAAAATGCGGTCGATCTGGCCCGGCGGATTGGAGTCGGTATAGGGCGCGCCGCCGACCACGCGACAGCCGCGATCGAGCGCTTCGACCATCAGCTCGTCGGTGCCGGGATTGTTGAGCAGGCCTTCCTGAGGAAAGACGCAGATCTGAAGGTCGATCGCCCAGGCATATTCCTTGATCAGAGGCAGCACGCCCTCGAGGCTGCGCAAGCCGACGCCGGGATCGACTTCCAGATGCGTGCGCATGTGCGTCGTTCCCTGCAGGATCGCCTTCTCCAGCGTGCGCGTCGCGCGGGCGTGGACGTCCTCGGGCGTGAAGCCGGCCTTGGCCTTGGCGGCTTCGGCGATCGCTTCGTCGAGATCGCCCTTGTCCGATTTGACGCGATCGAGGATGCAGGATTTGTCGAGATGAATATGGGTCTCGACAAAGCCGGGAGACACCAGACGGCCGCCGAGATCGATAGTTTCGCCCTCGGCGGCGAGACGCGGCGCAATCGCGGCAATGCGGCCATCGGCGATGCCGATGTCGGTCAGTTGCTGTTCGGCGCCTATTGGGCGGGCGTTCTTTAAAATCAGATCCATAGTCCTCTGCCTTCAACCGACCGCTCACAATACCGTTTCAAGCGACCGCCGCCAGCAACATGTCGGCGCCCTTCTCGGCGATCATGATCACCGGCGCATTGGTGTTGCCGCTGACCACCGTCGGCATGATCGAGGCGTCGATGACGCGGAGCCGCTCGATGCCGCGCACGCGGAGCTGGTCGTCGACCACCGCCATCGCATCGCTGCCCATCTTGCAGGTGCCGACCGGGTGATATTCGGTCTCGGCGGTGGCGCGGATGATGTCTTCCAGCTCGGCGTCCGACTGCACGGCGGCACCCGGTATCCGCTCCTCTTCCAGCCACGGCCTGAAGGCCGGCGCCGCCAGAATCTCGCGCCCCTTGCGCAAGCCGTCGATCAGAATCTTCAGATCGTATCCGGCGGCGAGATAATTCGGATCCATGATCGGCGGCGCTAGCGGGTCGCTCGAAGCCAGGCGAATTTCGCCGTGGCTTTGCGGCCGCAGGCAGCACGAATGCAGCGTAACGCCGTCACCATCCATCGGCTGGCGGGCGTGATCGACCACTTGCACCGGAATGAAATGATACTGGATGTCGGGCGTTGCCGCGCCGAGACCGCTCATGGCAAACGCTCCTGCCTCGGCGAGGTTGCTGGTGCCGGGGCCGGTGCCGTAAATCAGAAATTCCAGCGCCACGCCGAGCGGCGCCAGGCCGCGGCCTTTGCCGTCGAGCGCCGAGCCGCGTTTCGCCCGGCGCACGATGCTGACATTGAGATGGTCCTGCAGGTTCTTGCCGACGCCAGGCAGGTCGAGCGCGACGCGTACGCCGAGCGTGCGCAGCTCGGCGGCCGGGCCGATGCCGGAAAGCAACAGAAGCTGCGGCGAGTTGATGGCGCCACCGGCCAGCACCACTTCGCGCGTCGCACGCGCCGTGCGCCGCTTGCGGCCGCGGGCATATTCGACGCCGACGGCGCGGCCTTTCTCGATCAGCACGCGGGTGGCCTGCGCCTTGGTGACGATCGTGAGGTTCTCGCGTGCCGCGGCCGGATGCAGATAGGCCGACGCCGCGCTCCAGCGCCGGCCGTTCTTCTGCGTCACCTGAAACAGCCCGACACCGAGCTGGGCTGAGCCGTTGAAATCCGGATTGAACGGCAGGCCGGCCTGCTGTCCCGCCTCGACGAAGGCCTGGCTGAGCGGATTGGTGTAGGGCCGCTCGGCGACATTGAGGGGCCCGTCGCTGCCGTGGAATTCATCGTGCAGGCGCTCGTTGCGCTCGGCCTTCTTGAACCACGGCAGCACGTCGGCATAGCTCCAGCCCGCATTGCCAAGCTGCCGCCAATGATCGTAGTCGGCGGGCTGGCCGCGCATATAGACCATGGCGTTGACCGAGCTCGAGCCGCCGATGAGCCGGCCGCGCGGCCAATACATGCGCCGGCCTTGCATTGCCGCCTGCGGCGCCGTCTCGTAGCCCCAGTTGAAGCGCGGGCCCGCGAGGCTGGCGATACCGGCCGGCATGCGCACATAAAGCGACTTGTCGGAGCCGCCGGCCTCGAGCAGCAGCACCTTGATCTCCGGTCTGGCCGACAGGCGGTTGGCCAGCACTGATCCGGCCGAACCCGCGCCGACAATGATGTAATCGTATGCTGCTTCCGGCATGTCGCCCCCTCTGCGCCCCGCGTTATGTTGTGCGGTGACTTGTTGTTTGTACCTAAAGGTCCAGCTCGTAGCCCGGATTGAGCGGAGCGAAATCCGGGGACGATCGTGAAGCTTCCCTTCAGCTCCCGGGTTTCGCTTCGCTCAACCCGGGCTGCACCTGGCCTTGCGCGCGGGCCCGCGCCGCGGCGGTGCGGGTCGCCACCCGGTCGAGCAGCGCGATCATATCCTCGACCTCGGCGCGGTCGAAGCCCTGGGTGATAAAGACGATCTTGCTGCGCCGGTCGGCGTCCGGCCAGCGCTCAAGCCACGAGAGATTGTGCAGAAGGTGCTGCGCGCCCTGGATCACCGCCGGGCGATCGGGCTCCTCGGCGACATTGACGATGCCTTTCACGCGCAGAAGGTTGGGTCCGAGATTTTGCTGCAGGGCGTCGAGCAAAAGCCGCAGTGCCTCGCGCGCGATCGGCGCCTCGCGAGTGAAGCAGAACGAGGCGATGTCGCGATCGTGCAAGTGATGATGATCGTGATCGTCGTGATCATGGTCGTGGTCTTGATGATGATGCGCGTCGGCCTGCTCGTAGGCGGCGGCATTGAGCCAGGCGTGCGCGTCGGCGTTAGTATCAGCCGGATCGAGGCCCTCCACACGCAAGAGTTCTCCGACGCTGAAGGCCGGATCATCGATCCGCGAAATTTTTGCTGCCGGATTGAGGCGGAGCAGCCGCGCAGTCAGCGAGGCTTCTACTTCTTTCTCGCGCGCCGGGTCGACGAGATCGAGCTTGGTGATGAGGATGTGCTCGGCGAGCGCCACCTGGCGCACCGACTCGATGTGATTGTCCAGCGTGCCGGGGCCATTGACCGCATCGACGGTCGCGACCACGGCGCCGATGCGATAGAGCCCGGCCAGCGTCGGATCGGACAGGAACGCCTGGATCAACGGCGACGGGTCGGCGAGCCCCGACGTCTCGATGACGACGTGATCGAAGCGCGGAATCTCGTTGGCCTCGCGGGCGTGATAGAGATTGTTCAGCGTGGTGACGAGATCGCCGAACACGGTGCAGCACAGGCAGCCGTTTTCCAACACCATGATGGTGTCGTCGCTCTGCGCCGCCAGCATATGATCGAGGCCGACCTCGCCGAACTCGTTGATCACCACTGCGGTGTTGGCCATGGTCGGATCGCGCAGCGCGCGATTGAGCAGCGTCGTCTTGCCGCTGCCGAGGAAGCCGGTGAGGATGGTGACGGGCGTCTGAGGCAAGTTTTGCAGCTCCACAGCGAGGTCAACCGATGGATCTCGCCTGATACATATATGCCGAAAACAGTGCCTGCGCTTCCATCCCGCCCCGCGCAGCGGGGAGGGATGGAAGAAAGCGCTGGTCTGCTCCCTCTCCCCGCTCGAGGGCCGTCCGCAATAAAGGGACACACTTTCTTGTTGTCACCCGCGGGCTTGAGCCGCGGGTCCATGCAGACGGGCAGCAACGCATGCTGAGCACATGAGCGAACGCCGCTGCCACATGGATTGCCGGGTCAAGCCCGGCAATGACGGAATGTGCGAAATGCGTCCGCGCTACTCGCGCTTTTGCGCGCGCAACGGGATGGTCTCGTAGAGATTGACCGGGGCGAAATCGTCGGTCAGCACCTCGCCGTTGCCGGCGTCGCCGTCGATGACGCGCTTGCCGACAAAATCGGACAATGGGTAGCGGAAATGGTGCTGCGCTTGCAGCGCCGTGGCGCGCTGCATCAGCACATCTGCGCCCGGCCGCGCCGTCGGCGTGGCGATGACCACTGCCTGCGCTTCGTCCGGCTGCTTCCAGTCGGGATAGACATCGACGGTCGGAAACACCGCACGAAAGGTGCTCAGGCTCGAGAGGTAGAGCTTGGTGTTGCCGGACAGGTTGGAGGCCACGGCGCCGCCGGGCGCGAGCCGCGTTTTCACCAGTTCATAGAATTCCCGCGTCAACAGATGAAACGGCACGCCGAGCTCGCGATAGGCATCGAGCAATATCAGGTCGTAAGGCTCCTTGTTGCGGTTGAGATAGACGCGCCCGTCAGCCTCGATGAAATGGACCTTGTCGGTTTCCTGCAGGCCGAAATATTTCCTGCCCGCCGCGACCACGCCGGGATCGAGCTCGACGACGTCGATCTGGACGTCCGGCATGGCGCGGCCCAGATAGGTCGAGATCGAGCCGCCGCCGAGCCCGACCATCAGAATGCGCTGAATATTTTGCGGGTAGAGCAGCGCCGCCGCCATCAGCCGCGTATAGGGCACCTGCAGGTCGTCAGGGTCCGCCAGATCGACAATCGAATGATAGTTGATCTCGTTCCGCACCCGCGTGGTCATCGACAACAGCGCGCCATATTTGTTGATGTAGATGTTGTTGTATTCGGTTTCGAGGTGAGCGACGCGGCCGTCATTGTGTTTGAGCATTTGCGCCCGGACGCTTTGGTCGAACAGGTCCGCAGCGCCGGCGCGGCCGGAGGCGACGACGAGCACGGCAAAGACGACGAGCCCCGCCGCAGACTTTCCGGCGCCGCGCGACGCACTGACGCGATCCAGCACGATCAGGCACAGCGCGCAAACGACCCCGGCTGCCCCAAGCAGCAGCGTGATGGCGCGCGTTCCGATCAGCGGAATGAGGAAGAACGTCGTGCCCAGCGTGCCGACGATCGAGCCGAAGGTGGAGACGCCGTAGACGGCGCCCGACACGGTGCCGGATTGCTGGGCGGTGCGCAGCACGAGGCGAATGGCGAACGGCGAATAGACGCCGAACAGCGTGACCGGCAGGAACATGATGGCGAACGCGGAATAGAGGCTGCCGAGGCGGATATTGTCGACGCGGTCGAACACGAAGCCAAGGATCGCCTCGGCGAAGCTCGGCAGCACCAGCAGATAAAGCGACGCCAGAGCGATGATTGCGCCGAGGACGGCCGCCGACACGGTGCGGTCGGCGAGAAAGCCGCCGAGGAAATAGCCGGCGGTTAGCGCCGCCAGTACCGTCGAGATCAGCGCCGCCCAGGTATAGATGCCGCTGCCGAAATATGGATTGAGATAGCGCGAGCCCAGCATCTCGAAGCTCATGACGATCGCGCCGGTGGTGAAGGCGGCTAGATAGATGACGGCCGGGAACAGCGCTGATGCGGAGGCCGTGGGCTTTGTCGCGCTCGATCGCGGATTGGCGCTGCCCAACTTCAACTCCCTGACCGCCCCCGCTGGCCGCGAGCGTAGCCTGGATTGCGCGCCAGCGAAATCCGGGGTTGGCAACCTCCGCTCATCATTGCGAGCGGAGCGAAGCAATCCAGTGTTGCGACGAAGACTGGATTGCTTCGTCGCTACGCTCCTCGCAATGACGTCCGGAACGCCGCGCCAGCGGCGCGTGACCCCCACCCTGCCCTCCCCCTTTTTAGGGGGAGGAACAAAAATCAAAACACCTCGCAGCCCGGCAGGCCGCAGGAGATCAGCCGGTCGGACGGGAAATTGGTGATGATCTGGCAGCCGTCCTTGGTGACGACGACCTCTTCCTCGATGCGGGCGGCGCCGGAGCCGTCCTCGGCGCCCTTCCAGGTCTCGAGCGCGAACACCATGCCTTCCTTGAGCGGCGTGTTCTGGCCGGTGTAGCGCTTCGAGATGATCGGCCGCTCCCACAACGACAGCCCGACGCCGTGTCCGTATTGCAAGAGGAATGCTTCGGCTTCGTCGCGGTAGCCGAATTCCTGCGCGTCCGGCCACACCTGCGCCACCTGGTCGGGCGTGATGCCGGGGCGGATCAGGTCGATCGAGGCCGAGATCCATTTCGACGCGGTCTCGTAGGCGTCGATCTGATGCTTGTTCGGCTCGCCGCAGATGAAGGTGCGGTAATAGCAGGTGCGGTAGCCGTTGAACGAATGCATGATGTCGAGGAACACCATGTCGCCGGGCTGGATGATGCGGTCGGAGAAGGTGTGCGAGTGCGGCCGGCCGCGCTGGCCCGACACCGAGTTGACGCATTCGACGCGCTCCGAGCCCATGCGGAACAGGCGGTCGTTGGCGATGGCGACCAGCTCGTTCTCGCGGGTGCCGGGACGGATGGCGCGGGCGATATCGACATAGGTGGCGTCGACCATCGAGCAGGCCATTTTCAGGAGCTCGATCTCGTCGGCAGTCTTGACCTCACGCGCGTCGAGCATGGCCTGCTGGCCGTCGACCACTTCGATGCCTTCTTTCTCCAGCGCCCGCAGCATCGGCAGTTCCATAATGTCGATGCCGATCGGCTCCTTGTCGATGCCGAGCTTCATCAGCACTTTTTTGATCTGCCTGGCGAAGTCGCCCTGGATGTTGAGTTGCAGCGGCAGGCCACCCTGCATGGTGGAAATCGGCGCGGCGACATTGTCGGCGATCCATGGCGAGGAGATGCGCTTGGCCGGCGGCGCCGGATCCCACAACAGCGGCTCGCCGACGACGGGGCACAGCGCATAGCGCATGAACTTGTCGCGCGCCCACTCGCCGATATGGGTGCCGGTGATGTAGCGGATATTGTCGAAGTTGAAGGCCAGCACCGCGCCGAGGCCGGCATGGCGGATCGCTTCGCGCGCGCGCTGTAAGCGCTGCTTGTGCAGGCGATCGTAGTCGATGCCCTTCTCCCAGTCCTTGGCCATCGTGCCCCAGGAGGCGGTCGCTTGCGGACGGTTATATTTCATCGGGCGTTCCTTGATTTTCTGCACGGCATCAGAATGATATGCACCGAAAACGGATGCACAAAAGACAATTAGCGTATGGCGCTCACGGCGCAAACGGGGATTTTCAAGATGAAAGAAAAGCTATAAGGGGCAGGCGCAGCAGAAACCAACCAGTGGGCAGGAAACAACGATGACGATCGCAGTGGTGGGCGCGACCGGGAACACCGGACGCGCACTAGTCAAGGAACTCAAGGCGCTCGGCCAGAACCCGGTTTGCGTTGTTCGCAATGCGGACAAAGCGCGCGAGGTGTTGGGCGCCGACGCCAAAACGGCGGTCGCCGAACTGACCGACCGGGCGGCGCTGGACAAGGCGCTGGCCGGCGTCGACGCCGTGTTCGTCGTCACCGGTCACAATCCGGGAATGGTCGAGCAGCAGAACAATGTGTTGGACGCCGCGCTCAAGGGCGGCGCCAAACATCTGGTGCGGGTCAGCGGCGGCGCGGGAATCGTGTTTCCCGATACGCCGTCGGTCGTCGGTCGCGGCCACCTGGCGATCGAAGAGCGGCTCAAGGCCAGCGGCATCGGCTGGACGATCCTCAAGCCCGGCCTGTTCATGCAGAACACGTTCGGCCAGGCGGCCGGGATCAAGAACGACGGCAAGCTCGTCGGGACGGCCGCGCCCGATTTGGGCATCGCCTTGATCGACGTGCGCGATACCGGCGCCGTCGGCGCGCGTATCCTGCTCGATCCGGCGCCGCACGCCGGCAAGACCTACGAGTTCACCGGCAAGCTCGTGACTTTTCCGCAATTCGCCGAGGCGTTCTCGCAAGCGCTGGGTAAGACGGTGAGCTACGTACCGGTGACGCTGGAGCAGAACGAGCAGGCGGTGCGTTCGCGCGGCTTGCCGGACTGGCTGGTCACCCACATGCTGTTGGTGGCAAAGGCAGCCGCGACCGGCAGCTTCTCTAAAGCCAACGTCAAGCCGATCGCCGACATCGTCGGCCGCGAGCCGATCACGATCAAAAAATTCGTCGAGGATTTCAAGGCGTTGTTTGCCTGAGCGCTGGATGTGTGCCCTCTCCCTTTGCGGGAGAGGGCAACGCCGGACTTTAAGCGCGCAAGGCCGGGTGAGGGGTTGCGATCTCGACCCCTCACCCATTCTTTTTGCTGAATCGCCGGGTAGCCCTCTCCCCGCAAGGGGAGAGGGCACGATGACGACGCTCGGCGCGCTAAGCGAGCCCGCTGGCGCGCGCCTGATCCTTCGCCATCACTGCCCAGTCGTGCTCGCCTTCGCCATGGGCGACGGCGCCGACCAAGCGATCGCGCCAGACGTTGCCGCTGGGCAGCGGCACGCCGGCGGCTTCACCGGCGGCGAGCGCCAAGTTGGCGTCTTTCAAACCGTTCACCGCGCGCTGGCCGGCCGGCAAGTAGCGCTCGTCGACAATGAACTGGCCGTAGGTCTTGTAGGCCCAGCAATTGAACAAGCCTTCGGTCAGCACGCGATAAAACACGTCGGGCGCGACACCGTATTTGCGCACCAGCGAAATCCCCTCGCCCAGTGCCTCGATGGCGCAGCCGAGCACGAAATTATTGGCGATCTTGATGACGGCGGCGCCTTCCGGCTCGGCGCCGGCATCAATGACGCGCGGCGCGATCGCGATGAACAGCGGCCGCAAGTGCGCGACCTTGTCCGCTGCGCCGCCGACCACGATGCCGGCATTGCCGGCGGCGACCACCTCCGGCCGGCCGAGCATCGGCGACGCGATCAGGACTTGGCCCGCCGCGGCGTGAATGGCCTTGAGCTTCTGGATGCCGGCGACGCTGTGGGTGCCGGCGCAGATATGCACGCCGCCTTTCGGCAATGACTCCTTCAGGCCGCCGGCCTGGCCGACGACTTCAAGCGCCGCGGCATCGTCGGACACCATGGTGAAAACCGCGTCACCGAAGGTCGCCGCCGCCTTGATCGAGTCGACGGCTTTCGCTCCGGCATCGGTCAGCGGTTTGAGCTTGGCCGGCGTGCGGTTATAGACCGCGACCTCGTGCCCGGCCTCGATGAGGCGGCGCGCCATCACCTCGCCCATGCGGCCCAGGCCGATAAATCCGACTTTCATTGCGCTTCTCCTAGCTTCATCCCATCGCCATGCGTCATTGCCGGACTTGATCCGGCAATCCATGCTGAACCGCACTTCAACATGGACCACCGGGTCAAGCCCGGTGGTGACGAGAAATATTGAGCGCGGCCGAGCGCCTCGGCCAATTCATCCTTCGAGGGCCGCTAGCGCGGCCACCTCAGGATGACGGACAAACCCTACACCAATTGCCCGCGCACCCAGTCGAGCTCGCGGCAGACATACTCGACGATGTCGCCGGTCTTGAGCGAGTCGGGCAGCATGTCCCAGGTGTAGGTCTCGACCTCGAGATGGCGCGACAGCGGCTTCTGCTTGTGGAAGCGTAGCGCGTCCTCGATGGCGAAGCGCGTGGTGCGGAATTGCCCGAGATCGTCGAGGAACACCGGGACGTGAATGTGGGTGCGCCATTCGCGTGGCCCGCTCGGATCCTTCTCGAAAGCGGCGATGGCGTCGTCGACATTGAGATAGCGGTTGATCTTGCCGTTGCGCTTTTCCATCGTCTGCGTCAGGTAGATGGTCTTGGCGTAACGCTTGAGCGTATCGACGGCGCCTTGGGTCACTTCCGGGACATACAGAGCGGCGGCCTCCTGCAGCTTGAAGATCGGCACGCCGCCGTCGACCAGCTTCTGCAGCGACTCGGTGATGTTCTCGTATTCGACCGCCTGATGGCAGATGTCGTAGACGATGCCGAGATGGCGGCGCAGCGCCTCATTCGCCTCGGCGATCGGCAAATGCGCGAGCTTGGCGAGCTTTTCCGCCGCCGCGCCGGAATAAAGGTGCTTGTTGAAATACGCGATCGCCTCGTCGGTGGTTTCGAGAAAGCAGAACGGCTCGGGCTCGAGCGCCAGCCGCACCGTGCGTCCGGTCTTGGATTCCAGCGCGACTAGGTGCGCGACCACGCGCAGCACGTGATCGGTATAGGCGTCGACCACATCGCGGCCGGTGACCCGCGGCTTGAAGCCGAGCGGCGAACTCTGGATCGACGGCGCAACGCCGGCCGGGCAGACGTCGGCCAGAATGTTGGCGACGTTGATGGTGTACTGGGTACGCTCCTCGCCGCGCCAGTCCGGCTCGTAGACCTGCTCCTTCACCACGTCGCCCTTGAAGTGGCCGTAGACAAAGGCGTTGGCGGTGTAGATGTACATGTCGTTGTCGCCGAGAAACTTTTTCAGCTTGTCGCGCTCGGCGGCGCTGGCGGCCAGCGTCGCCGCGGAATTCGCCGACAGCCGGATGCAGACGCCGAACGATTGATTGCCGGCGATCCGCGCCTTCACCTTCGGCAAATAGGTGACGAGCGAATGGTAGAGCTGCTCCCAGTCGTCGGCGGGATGCACCAAGGTCGAGTAGGTCAGATGGCCGAGACCGTTGCCGAGATCCATTTTTGTTTCCTGTGTTCTTCAGTTCCGCAAGCTAGACAATGTTCCGTCATCCTGAGGTGCGCGCCGCAGGCGCGCCTCGAAGGATGCGGCCGAGGCGCCCGGGCCGTCGCCCTTCGAGGCTCGTCGCTTCGCGCCGAGCACCTTAGGGTGACGGGAAATGTTGAGCCATTTCGCCATCACCCAACGTATTCCAGCTTGCCCGAGCCGGCGGAGCGGATGATCGCTTCCGTGGCGGCGACGCCCTGGATCGCCTGCTCCAGCGTCACCGGATAGGGCGGCCCGCCGGCGGCGGCCTTGGCGAAAGCTTCGAGCGCGGCACGGGTGACATCGAGGGTCGCCGCCTCCCACACCTTGGCTTCGCCCTTGACCGGCTGGAATTTGCAGGTGCCGAACAGCCGGGTGCGCCGCTCTTCGGATGAAGCGCCGGCGACGTGCGTGAGACCTTCGAGCCGCAGCCAGCCTTTGGAGCCGAACACCTGGAAGCTGAAGCCGGGGCCGGTCGTCGTCATGGTGCCGAGATAGCCCGACATGCCCTCCTTCATGCGCAGCAGGATCGAGGTAGTGTCGTCGGCCTCGATCGGTGCGGCGCGATGGAACGCCTGCGCGAAAGTGTGGTCGATCGGGCCGCACAGATCGATCATGCCGTCGATGGCATGCACGCCCATCGGCATCAGTCCGCCGAGCGGCGTCTCGCTCTTGCTGGCGCGCCAGTGCGCCGGGTTGATGAACAGCACGTTGGGAAAGGTCATGGTCGCTTCGACATGCAGAACGGTGCCAAGCTCGCCGGAGCGGATCATGTCGCGCAGCTTGATCATTTCCGGATGGAAGCGGCGGTTATAGCCGACCGCGAGCGTCACGCCGGCCTTGCGCACGGCGGCGACGGCGTCCTCCGCCTCGCGTTTGGTCAACGTGAACGGCTTCTCGCAATAGACGTGCTTCTTGGCGGCGGCCGCGGCCATGACCTGGGTCGCATGCATGGAATGCGGCGTCGCCAGAACCACGGCGTCAACGCCGGCGTGGCCGAGGAGCCCGTCGTAGCTTTCGGTCAGGCGCAGGCCTTTTTGTTTGGCGAAGGCCTCGACCTCGGGCGTGACGGTGCGGGTCGTGCCGGCGACGAATTGAATGACACCGCTGTGCTCGGCCAACTCGACCAGCGTCTTGCCCCACCAGCCCAGTCCGACAATGCCCGCCTTGATCATACTCACAAACTCCTTTCCGCCCCGTAGGGCGGGTTAGCCGCAAGGCGTAACCCGCCGATTTGTCGCGACCGGCGGATTACACTTCGCAAATCCGCCCTACATTTTCGGCCATACGCCCGCGGGCCAGGTCAGCACGGCGAGCGCGACGCACGCCAGCGTCCAGAACACGCAATATTCGATGCCGCCGATCACCCAGATCCACTTCTTGGTCACTTTCCAGGTCGCGGCGCCGGCGACGAACAGATGGAGGGCGGCAACGACGGCGACATAAGGCGTGTAAATGGCAAACACCAGGCCGATGGTCAGCAAGGTTTCAATCGTGCCGGCAATGTACATCCAGGTCGCGGGCGGATTGAACTTGGCGGCCTTGAAGAAGTTCAAGGTCGCGGGCTCGGTGAATTTGCCGACGATGTGCGGAATGAAGAACAGCCCGCAGATCAGGCGCAGGATGTTGACGCCGTTGGTGAGATCGAAGTGTTGCCAGTAGCCGGACATGACGCGCCTTCCCCCTTTTCGGCGTTGCCCCGATTGTAGGGCGGGTTAGCCGAAGGCGTAACCCGCCGTCCATAAAAAACAACAGGCGGATTACGCTTCGCTGATCCGCCTACGGGACCGTTCGGCGAGCCTTGCCCATTCGCCCATCGGCCGCCGTAAGGTTCCCGCCCACCGACTTCGTCATTGCGAGGAGCGAAACCACGAAGCAATCCAATCCGGAGCCGCCGCTCCTGGATTGCTTCGCTTCACTCGCAATGACGAGAATACCTCGCAAACCGAACTACAGCATCTCGAAGACCTGATAGATCGGGCCCTCGGGCAGCCGGTGGCCGACGCCGAGGCAGATGATGTTATTGAGCCAGGCGTATTTCTCCGATGAAGTCTCGAACGATCCGGCAATGCGCAGATAATAATCGCTCGCTTTGACCACTTCGCCGCGGGCGATGCGATCGAGCACCTCTTTCGGTCCGTGGCGAATGCCGGTGTACGGCATGCCGATGATGGCGTCGTCGTCGGTCTTGAGCACGATGCGGACATTGAGCATCCAGGCGCCGTCGCCGTGGCGAACCGATTGCCAGTCGCTGCCGCCCGGCAACAAAGTGCCGCGCAGCCGCTCGCCTTCGAACCGGCCGCCGGTGATGACGCCGACGCGGCGATCGACGCCGGGCGTTTTGCCGACATTGATCGCCGGCTGCACTTCGAGGAGCAGCGTGAAGATCGGTCGCACCTTCAGCTCGGTCATTTCCTTCGGCAGAATTTCAGACAGCGGACGTGTGGTGGCCACCGGCAAACCTCCCCTTGCAGAACGCCGGACGTGCTGGCCGGCCGCGGCGACACTATTGCATGATTGCTTTGGATTGAAGCGGCGCGTCCTCGGTTATCCGTCACCCTGAGGTGCGCGCCGGCGGCGCGCCTCGAAGGGCGACGGCCCGGGCCGTGCATCCTTCGAGGCTCGCTCCGCTCGCACCTCAGGATGACGGTTCACCAACAGCCGTTCACCACAATGAATTTACGCTCAACTCCCCCGATAGGTCGAATAAGCCCACGGCGTGACCGACAGCGGCACGTGGTAGCGGCCTTCCGGCTCGGCCACGGCGAACCGGATCGGCACGACGCCGAGGAACGGCGGATCGGCCATCGGCGCGCCCTGTCGGGTGAAGTAGTCGCTGACGGCGAACCGCAATTCATAGGTCGCGATCGGAATCGGCATGCCGGACATGAGCGGCTGATCGGTACGGCCGTCAGCGTTGGTCGTAGCGCGTTTGATCGTACGCGCGGCGCCGCCTGCCCCGATCTCGCATAGCTCTATAGCGACACCGGCCGCTGGATGGCCGCCATGGGTATCGAGCACGTGGGTCGACAAGTGGCCGTGCACTTTCAGACGGTCCAGCGCGGTAACACGCTGATCGAGCCGCAACGCGGCGATGCGGAAGATTTCTGCGAGAGCGGTGTTCCGCTCCGCGGCGGCATCGTTGTTCAGACGCCGCTCGAACTCGCGCAGGATCGATGCCTTGCCGTGGCGGCGGACGCAGACGATGAACGGCATGCCGAACTTGGCGCGGTAGGCATCATTGAGGCGGTGGAAGTCGGCGAATTCCTGCTCGCTCAGTTGGTCAAGGCCGGCGGCAGCCTGCTCGGCGGTCGAGTCCGCCGTCAGCTTGCCTTCGCGCGCCGCCTTGCCGGCGAGATCGGGATGGCCGTTGATCAGCGCGCGCTGGCGTTCGTCGCCGGCATTCTTCACCGCGTCCGTCATCGCCTGATAGAGCGCCGCCAGGCTTGCGAACGGGCGCTTGGCAAAAGCCTCGTCGGCGACCCAGGGCGCGAGCTCCATCACGTCGCCGATGGCGGCGGTGAAGGCCTTGCGGTCGGCGGCGTTGAGGCTATCGAGCGAAACCGGATTCATGCCGACGACTTCAAGTCTTCCGCGACCCCGGGAGCGTGGGGCCCGAGATGATGGTGCTCGCGATACCAGTGATGCGCGATGTCGAGGCGGGTCGCGATCCACACCTTGTCGAAGCGGGCGACATAATCGAGAAAGCGGATCAGGCCTGCGGCGCGGCCGGGCCGCCCGGCCAGCCGGCAATGCAGGCCGACCGACATCATCTTCGGCGCGCTCTCGCCCTCGCGATACAGCACATCGAAGCTGTCGCGCAGATAGCCAAAAAACGCGTCGCCATTCTCGAAGCCTTGCGCATTGATGAAGCGCATGTCGTTGGCATCGAGCGTATACGGAATGATCAGGTGCGGTATCTTCTTGGGTCCGTGCACCCAATAGGGCAAGTCGTCGGCATAGGAATCCGACGAATAGAGAAAGCCGCCCTCGGCCAGGACGAGACCGAGCGTGTGCGCCGACGTCCGTCCGGTATACCAGCCGAACGGCCGCTCGCCGGTCGCCTCGATGTGCAGGGCGATCGCCTCGCGCATGTGCGCGGCTTCGTCGTCGCGGGTGAAATCCTTGTAGTCGATCCATTTGAGGCCGTGGGAGGCGATCTCCCAGCCGGCCTCGCGCATGGCGGTGACCACTTGCGGATTGCGGTATAGCGCGCCCGCCACGCCGAACACGGTCACCGCAAGATTGCGCGCGGTGAAAATCCGCCACAGCCGCCAGAAGCCGGCGCGGGAGCCGTATTCGAACATCAATTCCACGTTCATATGGCGCTGGCCGCTCCAGGGCTGCGCGCCGAGGACGTCGGACAGAAATGCCTCCGAGGCCAGGTCGCCATACAGGATCGAGTTCTCACCGCCCTCCTCGAAATTCACCACGAATTGCAGGGCGACGCGGGCCCCGCCCGGCCAGCGCGGATCGGGGGTGTTGCGGCCATAACCGGCGAGGTCGCGCGGATAGTCGGTCGGGGATTGAGACGGCATGCGGCTCTCGCGTGCAAAAAAGCCCGGGCAGCCGCACCATGGCAGAGGCGCGGCCCGGCCTTCAAGCCTGCGCCGCCCCCGTTGCTGTTGCGTCGTGAGGCCGCCGCCCGCAATTGACAAGCTTGGCGATGTCTCCATTAAGACCTGGGGTTAAGACTTGAGGTTAAGACTTGGGGCTTTGAGGAATCATGCTGGCGCAAGCGGCGGACCAACTGAAATTCGGCGAGACGATCGCCAACCGGCTCGTCGAACTGGCGGCGCTCAGCGACGAGCCCGGTCGCCTCACGCGGCTTTATCTCGGGCCGGCGCATCGCCGCGCCACCGACCTGGTCGCCTATTGGATGCGCGATGCCGGCATGTCGGTGCGGGTCGATCCGCTGGCCAGCGTCGTCGGCCGTTATGAGGCGCACGACGGCGGCGGAAAAACGCTGCTGATCGGCTCGCACATCGACAGCGTCCGCAATGCCGGCCGGTTCGACGGACCGCTCGGCGTCGTCACCGCGATCGAAGTGGTGAAGGCCGCATTCAAATCCGGCAAGCGCTTTCCGTTCGCCGTCGAGGTCGTCGCTTTCGGCGACGAAGAGGGCGTGCGCTTTGCCTCGACGCTATCCGGCTCGCGGGCGCTGGCCGGCACCTTCGACGACAGCGCGCTCGATGAACTCGACGAAGACGCCATATCGCGGCGCGAGGCGCTGACCGCGTTCGGCTGCGATCCGTCGCGTCTCGCGGACGAGAAACGTCCGGCGGATCAGTGCATCGGCTATGTCGAGGTGCATATCGAACAGGGCCCGGTCCTGGAAAAGGAAGGCCTGCCGCTCGGCGTCGTCACCGCGATCGACGGCGTCACGCGCGGCACCGTCGACGTCGAGGGCATCGCCGGGCATGCCGGCACGGTGCCGATGTCGATGCGCCATGATGCGCTCGCGGCGGCGGCCGAAATGCTGCTCGCGGTCGAGGAACGGGCGCGGACACACCCGAACCTCGTGGCGACGGTCGGTAGGCTCGAAGTGCCGCGATCGGCGCCCAACACCATCCCCGGACGCGTCCGCTTTACCTTGGATATCCGTAGCCCCTCCGATGACGAGCGCACCAACGCCGTCGCCGACATCAAGGACACGATCGCGGCGATCGCGCAGCGCCGCGGCGTGATGCAGCGCTATACGCCCGGCCATCAGGCACCCGCGGCGCATTGCGACGAGCGGCTGTCGGACCAGTTGGCGGTGGCCGCGAAAGCGTGCGGCGAAACGCCGAAGCGGATGCCGAGCGGCGCCGGCCACGACGCCATGGCGTTCGACAAGATCATTCCGTTCGCCATGCTGTTTGTGCGCTGTCGCGGCGGCGTCAGCCACAACCCGGACGAATTCGCCTCGCCCGCCGACATCGACATTGCCGCGCGGGTGCTTGCCGCTTTCCTCGACAGGATCGAAACCCCATGACCACGCTTCGCATCAAGGGGCGCGATGTAGGGTGGGCAAAGGCGCAAAGCGCCGTGCACACGCGCTGCGAACATCGGCCGCGGTGTCTGCGTGGGCTTCGCTCCGCTCAGCCCACCCTAGAAACGTTCCTCGACAGGATCGAAACCTCATGACCACGCTTCGCATCAAGGCCGGACCGTACGAGTTCGAAGCGCAGACCGAAGCTTTGGCGCCGAACACCTGCGCCAGATTCCTCGGCATGCTGCCGTACCGGCAGCAGATCATTCATGTGCGCTGGAGCGGCGAAGGCTGCTGGATCCCGCTCGGCGAATTCGATTTCGGCTTAGCTTACGAGAACCACACCAGCTACCCAGCGCCGGGCGAGATCATCCTTTATCCCGGCGGCATCAGCGAGACCGAAATCCTGTTGGCCTACGGCGCGGTGTCGTTCGCCTCGAAGGTCGGCCAGCTCGCCGGCAATCATTTTCTCACCATCACCAAGGGCCGCGAAAATCTCACCGCGCTCGGCAAGCTGTGCCTGTGGAAGGGCGCGCAGGACATTGTGTTCGAGTTGAAGAAATAAACATGACCTCCAATCCCAACCTGCGGATCGGCATCGACACCGGCGGCACTTTTACCGACATCGTCTGTGTCGACGACAAATCCGGCGCCATGCGCGTCACCAAGGTGTCGTCGACGCCGTCGAATCCGGCGGTGGCTTTGGTGCGCGGCGTTCATGCCATTCTCGGCCAATGGGGCGCCGGCGTCGACGATCTGGCGGTGCTGGCACACGGCACCACGGTCGCGACCAACGCGCTGCTGCAGGGCGAGATCGCGGGCCTCGGCCTGATCGTCACCGACGGCTTTCGTCATATCCTGGAGATCGCCCGGCAAGCGGTGCCCGAAGGCTATGGCAATTCGTATTTCTGGGTGAAGCCCGAGCGCATCGTGCCGCTGCGCTATGTGCGCGAGGTCGGCGGGCGGTTGAATTTCCGCGGCCAAGAGTTGCGCCCGCTGGACGAGGACTCAGTGCGCGCCGCCGCGCGCTTCTTCCGCGATGCCGGCATCAGTGCGGTCGGCATCTGTCTCATCCATTCCTACGCCAACGCGGCGCATGAGCGCCGCGCCGCCGCGATCGTGCGCGAGGAATATCCGGACTGCACGCTGTCGCTGTCCTGCGACGTGCTGCCGGAATATCGCGAATACGAGCGCGCGGTCACGACCTTGGTCGACGCCTTCATCAAGCCGCACATGAGCCGTTATCTCGACCGCATCGGCGACGAGCTCGGGCCGCAGCTGAACAAAAAGCCGTTCCTGGTGATGCAATCGTCCGGCGGCGTCGCCAGCCCCGATCAGGTGATGCGAAAGCCCATCACCACGGCGCTGTCGGGCCCCGCCGCCGGCGCGCTCGGCAGCGCGGTGATCGCCGAGATTGCCGGCTTTCCGGATCTGGTCACGCTCGATGCCGGCGGCACCTCGACCGATCTTTGTCTGATCGAAGGCGCCAAACCGAAAGTCACCAATGGCGGCCGCGTCGGCCGCTTTCCGGTGCGCATTCCGATGCTCGATATCAAGACCATCGGCACCGGCGGCGGCTCGATCGCCTTTATTTCGCGCGAGGGAAAATTGCGCGTCGGCCCGCGCAGCGCCGGCGCTGTGCCCGGGCCGATGTGCTACCCGAACGGCGGCGACGAGCCGACCATTACCGACGCCAATCTGGTGCTCGGGCGGCTGCCGCCGGCGCTGATCGGCGGCGGCATCAAGCTCGACGTCGCGCGGGCGCGCAGCGGCTTGCAGGCGCTGGCGGCGCGGCTCCCGGGCAATCTGAGCCCCGAGCAGCTCGCCGACGGCATCATCGAGATCGCCAACTGGGATCAGGCCAATGCCATCCGGCAGATGACCATTCAGCGCGGCATCGATCCCGCCGCCTTTGCGCTGCTGTCGTTCGGCGGCTCCGGCCCGGCGCAGTCGGCGGCGGTGATGGAATTGATGGGCATGAAAACCACAATCGTGCCGCCGAACCCCGGTAATCTGTCGGCCTTCGGCCTCTTGGCGGTCGATTGGCGCACCGACCACATGGTCACCAAGGTGATGCACGAGGACACGATCGATCTCGCGGCGGTCGCCGCTATCTATGCCTCGCTCGAAGCGGAAGGCACCGCGACGCTGGAAAAGGACGGCATCCCGCCGGGCAAGATCGCGCTGATCCGCGAAGCCGATGTGCGCTACGCCGGGCAGTCGATGGAAGTACGCGTACCGGCGCCGGCCGGCAAGATCGACGCGCAATTCGTTGCCGGCCTCACCGACGCATTTCACGCCGCGCATCGCAAGACCTTCGGCTATAACTATGCCGGTCAGCAGAAAGTCGAAGTGGTGAATTTCTGCGTGTCGGCCTTTGGCATGATCGACCGGCCGAGCATTCCCGCGCTCGACCAATCCGGCGCCAAGCCACAACCCATCAGCCGGCCGGTCTATTTCGACGGCCAATTCCGCGATACGCCGATTTTCTCGCGCGGCTCGCTGCCGGCGGGCTTCAAGCTTTCCGGTCCGGCGATCGTCGAGGAATTCGGCTCGACCAGCGTGGTGTTTCCCGGCCAGGAATTGACCGTCGATCCGCACGGCATTCTGATCATCCGCGCCGCCGGCAAGAGTGCCGAAGCCCGGAATTGACGGCAGGGTTGGCGGCGCCATGGCGCGCATCGCTCAAGCGGCAGCGTTCGCAAAGCGCGCAACCAGGTGCGCGGCGGCGTTGGCGTTCGGGCTGTTGTTCATGCCGCTGTTGGTAGACGCCGTCGCTGTGATCAGCATAATGACTTTGATTTCGTCCGCGGCGGCGCAACCGGCGGCACTGACGACATCGCAGTCGGCCGCGCTCGATCAGTACAACACGGCACTTGGCGACTTTAAGTCGATCTTGAGCGAGCGGCGCGCGCAGATCGATGCCAAGGAGAAGCTGCCGAACGTGCCCGGACAGGCGCTCTATCTCGCCCGCAACCACATGATGAGCGCCTACAAGGATCTCACCGACGCGCTGCCGTCCAAGATCGGGAGGCTCAACAAGTTCGGCATTCCGCCGGCGTATTTCGACGCCGACAATGAGCCGTTGATCGATGAGTATCTCAGCCTGTTCAACATCATGCAGGCCCCGCCCGCCGACGCGCAGAACTCCGGTACGCCATTTCGTGACGTTGTCACCCTGGCGAGCGCCATTGCCCGGGCCAAGGGCCTTGATGCGGACAATGTCGACGTCGCAGGCCGCCTCGGCCTGGGCATCTTCTTTGCCGAGACCAACGGCCATCAGAACATTGGGAATGCGCGCTCGAACAAGTACAAAGGAAGCTGGCAGAGCGGCGTGTCGGAGGATCAACGCGGCCGGACCAAATGGGCGGCGGTCAAAAAATCGATCGCGTCCTTCGATCCCGCACTCATCGCCCGCGACGCCGCGGAAGAAGCGCGCGTCGGCAGCCGAGATCATCGCTTCAATCACTGGACCGCGGTGCGCGACGGCCTGATGAACGCCCAAGCCGATCTCTTTGCGCAGCTGCCGGCTATCGTGCGGGCACTGCCCGATCCGATCGATCAAATGAAGCTGTTCGAGCTCATCCAGATCATTCCGGGCCCGACCAAATCCGCTCTCGCCTCACCCAACCTGGCCAACTACACGATCTCCGATCCGACGATCATGGGATATCTGCGCAACAACAGCATCTTCACCTTTGGACACGCTGACCGGGCGAAGACATCGGCGACAATGCGCGAAATTCTCGACGCGATGTGGCTGTTCAACAATAAATTTGAACGCGCGCAGTCCAAATTCAACGAGATCAAAGCGCGGCAAAAGGGGTAAGTGCCAACCCGACAAGATCGAGTGGTGCGTGCTTAATGTTGCCCGTCACCCTGAGGTGGCCGCGAAGCGGCCGTCGAAGGGCGACGGCCGGGGCCGCGCATCCTTCGAGGCTCGCCGTACGCGTCGAAGACGCGCGTAAACGCGCTTGTGGCTCGCACCTCAGGATGACGGATCAGACGCCGCAATTCAGCTTTGACGCGTTGGCCACCGCTTAAGCCCGCGGCGCCGGGCGGCGCCGGTCGTGGAACCAGGCGCGGTACTCGGTCATCTTGGAGCGTTGCGTCGACGAGGCGTGCCGCTTGCAGGTCGACGCCTCGTCGCTCTTCTCCGGCGCGCCCCAGCGCAGCTCGACGCAATCGTTGAGGTTGTAGGCCATTTCCAGCGCCGTCGAGCGGTCGATCACGTCCTGGAGCGACAAGGTCCACGACGAGCCGTCGCTTCGCAAGTAGGAAAACTTGCGCACCGGCAGCTCCGCCGCCAGCAGGCGCTCGAGCTCGACCTTGACGTCGGCGACGCTCTTGCCCGCCGGCATGGCGTAGCGGTCGGGCCGCCGCGCGACGCGATCGGGGTAGGTGCGGACCACGTCGATGGCGATCAGGAGGCGCAGGTCGCGCGACGGCGTGGCGAAATCCTCCCACGCGCCGGTGGTCTCGAAGATCGACGGGCCCGCCGGCATGTCGACGTCGCTGCGCCCGCTGTTCTGGTATTTCCGCCCGTTCTCGACCGACGTCACCCGCGCCTTGACCTGCTCTTCGAGCGACGTGATCGCCTCTTTCATGGCGCGCATCGGATCGAGCGGCGCCGGCGACATCACGTCATCCATGCGGTCGTAGAAGGCTTCGACCGAGAGCTGCGACTGCTCGAGCGAAAAATCGCCGTACTGCGGATCCTTGGCGATTTCGTCGTTGGTCAGCCGCCGCAAGCCGTTCTTCGCCGCCACGATCGGCCGGAAACGCTTGAAGCCCGGGCCGCCGAGTTTGGGATCCTGCGCGAACAGGAAATTGCCGCGCCAGAAACGCTTGCGCGCGACCGTGCCGTCGGGCTGCCCATCGACGGCGAAGAATACGCCGGCCGCCTCCGCAGTCTGCGGCACCCGCCGCACCAGCATCAGAACGTGACCGTAGGGATCGGCGTAGACCACGCCCGGCCGCAGCGTCTCCTGCGTCAGCGGCACCGGATAGTAGTCGGTATTGTTGTCGTCGAGCGCCGTTCGCGCCGAGCCGGAATGCACGGCGTCGGCGAGGATCGGCAGATAACGGCCGAACGACTGCGCGAGCCCAAGCCGCTTCGGCGGCTCGGCGCTCTGGCTGGTCGAAGCCGTCGCCGTGGTATCGGCGCCCGGATTGCTCGGCGCTGCCGCGGCTTGGGAGTGCGCAATGCTCAGCCACGCCACGCACTTCGGCGCATGACCGCCGCCGCGCGAGCATTTCGAGTAGCCGTACGGTAATCCCATCTTGAAGGCGAAATAGGCGCGCAAAAAGTACGGCAGATCGGCGCAGTCCGGACGAACGATCATGTTGATTTCGTCTTCACGCAGACCCAAGTGATCGAACAGCATGTTGCGCGAGCGATCGCGCAACACTTCATGCAGCGCATTCCACGACGGCGCCGCGTCGAGCGGCGCGTCGAACAGCTTCTCGATCCAGGCCGAATAGAGGTTCTCGGTCGCGCGATTCCAGCTGTTGCGGATCGGCCAAACGCTGCCCTCGGCGCCGCGCGGCCGCGGCGGCTCGTCGTCGCGCACGGCGATTTGTTGGGCCGCGCACTCGGCCGGCGCGCCCGACAGCTTGGCCTGCCAAGTTCCCGCCGCCGGCGTGTTGACCTCGGCGAACCAGAAATACGGCGGTCCGCCGCGCCGCTCACTCGATTTGGCCGCCACCCTGCCGTCGGGGGCGATCAGCAACAGCTCGCCGTCGAGCGGCTTTTCGGTGGCGACAATGACGCGGAGCGGCGCACCCTTCCATGGCGCCAGCGGCGAAGGCATGACCGCGACATCAAGCTCGTCGCAGGTGCCTTTGGCCTGTGCGTCCGCTACGGACCACGGGAAGGCAAAGAATGCAGCCGCGACCAGCAACGATGCTGTCGCAGCCGCAGCAAACCGGCGCGCCTGGAACAATGGAATCCCCCGTCCTGAAGCGACCGACAATAGTGCGAAAGCTTTGGCTGAATCATGGCAAATCCGCCGCGGCGCGAGGTCGCCGGCTACGGTGCCGCACGCTTAACCCAATGATTTAGCTGATGATCGGCATGCCGGCCGATCGCAATGCCGGCGCAAAAAGAGCCGCGCGGCGGTCATCGCCGCACGGCTCCTTAGAGGTTGGCGGTCGTCTTTTAATCTAGCAAAGCGCGCAAGCGCCCCACGACAAGCAACAGCCGCCGCCGCCCCCCCACCAGATGCCGCAGCCGCCGCAGCCGCCACAAGCCCGGAGGCAGCCGCAGCCGCCGCCACACCGGCAGCCGCCGCCGCAGCCCCTGCCGCAGCCGCCGCCGCAGCCCCTGCAGCCTCCGCCTCCGCATCCATGGCCGCACCCGCCGCACCCGCCTCTGACAAGCTGAAAGCCGGGCGATGCGGCGTTTTCCTTGTCGAAGACGTAGAACGTCGCCAGGCTGACGTCGGAGACTTCTTCCTCACTGAGCGTGAGTTCGTGAGTTGGGTCGATATGTCGCGTCGGGATATCGGCCGCTGGGCCGGCTGCTTGCGTGGATGCACCACCGGCCAGCGACATTAATCCAACGGCGCCTAATACCGGTACGGCTTTGCTTCGACGCTTCCGCTTCGAAGCTCGTTTTGGGTGCGACATGACAGAGACCTCCTTCGGGCCCTCCTTGGGCAATTATACGAACCACCAACGCCATACTAAGCTTGGGGTTCGTCTACAGCACGTGTCAAAATAGTCAGAAACTTAAGTCGCCATTAAGACGCGGCCGCCCCGCCCTACGCCTTTTCCGCCGCCACCTTGGCGATGACGGCGTCGGCCCGCCGGAAGCCCTCGGAAGCGATCGGAATGCCGGCATAGACGGCGGTGTGCAGCAGAATCTCGGCGATCTCATCCGCCGTGACGCCGTTGTTGAGCGCGCCGCGGACATGCACCTCGAATTCGTGCCAGCGCGCCAGAGCGGCGAGCATGCAGACATTGAGCATGCTCCGGGTTTTGTGCGGCAGGCCCTCGCGCAGCCACGCGTAGCCCCAGCACTGGGTTTGTGTGAAATCGATAAAGTGCTGGGTGAATGCGTTCGCCTGCTGCTTGCCGGCATCGACATAGGCGGCGCCCAGCACTTCGCGCCGCACCTTGGCGCCTTGCCGCGCCCGTTCCGCTGTTGAATCTGGCAGAGCCATCGTGACCTCCCTTTTGTTTGGCAGCCGTCATCCTGAGGTGGCCACCATAAGCGCGTTTACGCGCGTCTTCGACGCGCTATGGCCGCCCTCGAAGGATACGGCCCCGGCGCACGGGCCGTCACCCTTCGAGGCTCGCTGCGCTCGCACCTCAGGGTGACGGAACGTAGCCAAGATCGTGGGCCACCGATATAACTTTGAAACTTCACGTTCGGGCGAGTTCTCCCGGAGCGCAGCTGATGATGAATGTACATGCCAAGGAATGGCCGTGGCCGACGGCGCCGGATTTGCCGCGGCGAGAGGTCGATCCAATCGTCCTGCAAATCGTCGAAGGCACGCTCAACTCGATCGAGGCGGAAATCGAATATGCCATCGAGCGCACCGCGCGCTCGCCGATGATCCGCGAGGCGCACGATTATCGCGTCGGCCTGTTCGACCGCTATTGCCGCAAGCTCACCGGCCGCTCCTATTCGGCCATGCCGAACGCGGTGGTGCGCGATTTTCCGCCGGCAACCATGCAGCCGGGCGACGTGTTTTTGATGAACGACACCTACCTGACCGAAGGCTCGATCGGTCACCTGCCCGATCTGTGCAGCACGGTGCCGGTGTTTCACGACGGCGAAGTCGTCGCCTACATCCAGGCCTTCGGCCATCATGACGACATCGGCGGTCGCGTGCCGGGCTCGATGCCTGGCACGGCGACGACGGTGTTCGAGGAAGGCCTCGCGGTCCCGCCGATCAAATTCTACTCTGCCGGCGTCCGCAACGACGCGGTGTTCACCATCATCAAACGCAACACCCGCGTGCCGGAAACGCTCGCCGCCGATCTCGACAGCGAGGTGCAGGCCTGCCTGATGGGCGCGCGCCGCATGGCGGAATTGTTCGCGCGCTTCGGCCGCGACACGGTGGAAGCCTGCTTTCAGGCGATCCTCGACACTTGCCGCGACACCTTCCGCCGCGAACTCCTGCCAAAAATCGCGGATGGTGAATACCGCTGGGAAGACTATGTCGAGCACGACGGCGTCACCGATCCAAAGCTGCACAAGCTCGCGCTCAAGCTGATCAAAAAAGGCGACCACATCACACTCGATTTCACCGGCACCGATCCGCAATCGACCGGCCCGATCAACTGGCCGGCCGACTACGCGGGCGGCGCCTTCCTGATCAAATGGATCGCGCCGATCCTGCGCAATCTCGCCGACACGCCGGAGCGCGCCGCCGAGATTCACGTCAATGAAGGCGTGTGCGAGGTGTTCGACGTGATCTTTCCGCCCAAGGGCACGCTGATCACGCCGGAATGGCCGGCGGCCACCAATGCGCGGTCATTCGTGCTGCTGCGCTGCATCGGGCTCCTCGCCGGCGTGGTCGCGCAAGCAGCGAAAGGGCACATGCCAGCCGATCAGGAGACCATCCGCTACACCGGTTTCTATGGCGCCGACCAGAGCGGCAAGGCATTCCTCTCGCGCGAAGTGCTGGGCGGCGGCTCCGGCGGCCGCTATTACGCCGACGGCAGCGATGCGATCCACATTGTGCCCGACTCGCGCAACCAGCCCGCCGAATTCACCGAGACGCGGTTTCCGCTCCTGGTCGAGAAGCTCGCGCTGCGCATGGATTCCGGCGGCGCCGGCAAGCGCCGCGGCGGCCTCGGCTATGACAAGCATTATCGCGCGCTGGTCGATTGCCGCACCATCGTCACCGCCGACCGCGTGCAGCTCGGCTGCTATGGCGTCAATGGCGGCCAGGCCGGCACGCCGTTCTGTGTCACCATCGACGCCGAGGGCACCCCGCACGACCTCGGCGGCCTAGTCGACGGCGAGCCGGTGCGGGCGGGGCAGATCGTGCGCGTGGTCACCACCGGCGGTGGCGGCTGGGGCGATCCGCTCGAGCGCGAGCCGGACTTGGTGCAGCGCGACGTGCTCGAGGGCAAGGTCTCGCTTGGGGCCGCACGTGACGATTACGGCGTGGCCTTGCGCGCGGCTCACGGCAAGGATCCGTTGGTGGTCGACGACGCGACAACGGCCGCGCGGCGCGCGGAGCTCAAGGCCGCGCGCACGAGCGCGCCGGCGATGATCGATCGCGGCACCGGCTTCGAGAAGATGCTCCGCGGCGAAGTCAAGCCGTGGGTGCGTTCGGGTTGAAAATGAAGAAAGTATTCAGCCCTGTGTCATTGCCCGGCTTGACCCGGCAATCCATGCTGCGGTCGAACTTGGACGAATTTGCTGGTGAGCCTCGATTGCGGCGCGTGAGCATGGATGCGCGGGTCATAGGCGAGCGAAGCGACGCCGTTCTTCGAACGGCTATGCCCGCGCATGACGAGAACCAGGGCCAATGAGGATTAATCGTAATGGCTATTGAGGTCGCCAAGGTCGAATTGAAGAACGTGCAGGACGCCTCGGGCGTCGAAGCGTGCATTCGCAACGGCCAGTTCAAGGCCGACGACGTCATCGCCGTGATCGGCAAGACCGAGGGCAATGGCGGCGTCAACGATTTCACCCGCATCCTCGCCGACCAGGCGTTTCGCGCGGTGCTGAAGAAGCTCGGCAGCCGCTCAGAGGCTGAGATTGCGAAAATTCCGATGGTTTGGTCCGGCGGCTGCGACGGCGTGATCACGCCCCACGCCACGGTTTTTGCGCGCAACAGCAAGACCGGGCCGGCCAGCAAATGGCGCTTGGTCATCGGCACGGCGATGAGCGCCGAGATCTTCCCGGAGGACATCGGCCGGCCGGCGATGGTGGAGAAGGTCGCCGACGGCGTGCGCGCGGCGATGCGTGACGCCGGCATCGATGATCCGGCCGACGTGCATTACGTCCAGACCAAGACGCCGCTCCTGACGGTCAACTCGGTGCTCGATGCGCATGCGCGCGGCAAAGCGGTGGCCTGCGAGGTACACGATTCCATGGGCGTGTCGAACGGCACCACCGGGCTCGGCATCGCCGTGGGCTTGGGCGAGATCAAGATGCCGAAGGCCGAAGAAATCTGCCGCAACCTTGACCTCTATTCTTCGGTCGCCTCGTGCTCCTCGGGCGTCGAGCTGACCCAGGCGCAGATCGTGCTTCTGGGCAACAAGGCCGGCGCCGGCGGCCGCTATCGCATCGGGCACTCGGTGATGAAGGACGCACTCGACATCGACGGCATTTACGACTCGATCCGCAATGCCGGGCTGGACTTGCCGGACCGCCCGCGCGCCGAAGACCTCAAGGGCCGCTTGGTCAATTGCTTCATGAAATGCGAGGCCGACCGCACCGGCAAGCTGCGCGGCCGGCGCCAGATCATGCTCGACGATTCCGACGTGCCGTGGCATCGCCACGCCAAGGCCGCGGTCGGCGGCGTCGCCGCGATGGCGATCGGCGACCCGGCGGTGTTCGTCTCGGTCGACGCCATGCATCAGGGACCGCAGGGCGGCGGCCCCTGCATCGCCATCATCGATGCCGGCGAGTGAGGGCCGAGCGCGGCATAAGGCTTGCTTATCGTTGGCCGTCTTCCTGAGGTGCGCGCCAAAGGCGCGCCTCGAAGGATGCCGGCCCGGGCGCCACGGCCGTCACCCTTCGAGGCTCGCTGCGCTCGCACCTCAGGGTGACGGAAGCTAGTTTTCGTGCATCGGCGAGCAACAATGGTTCGGTTCCTGCAGGCTCTTCAACAAATCTTCGCTACAGCGATGCTGGCCGCCGCCCTTGGTGGTGCGCCGGCCGGCGCCGGGACCCTCGACAAAGTAAAAGTCGGCGTCTTCCCTGTCAGTTCGTCACTGCCTTATTTCATCGCCCGCGATCTCGGCTACTTCACCGAGCTCAACATCGATCCTGAAACCATTACCCTGATGGGCGGTCCGCCGAACGTCGCGGCTTTGATCACCGGCCAGATCGAGGTGTCGGTGGTGCTGGTGACGCTGGAAGGCCTCAACGCCAATTTGAAAAAGCCCGGCGTGGCGATGTATGTCGCCATGAACGGCCAGAATGCCAGCCATCGGATGGAGCAATTCGTCGTGCGCTCCGGTCTCGCCGACAAGGTGACCTCGCTCAAGGACTTCAAGGGGCTCAAGCTGATGTCGGCGCCCGGGCCGGCCAATTTGAATACCGCCAAGGGCATTCTCGCCAAGGTCGGGCTGCATGACGGCGATTACACCATCGATCAGCTCGACATGGGCCAGCACATCAACGCGATGAAGGCGGGCACCTTCGACGGCGGCTACACGCTCGAGCCGAACGCGACGGTGATGAACAAACTGGGCTACGCCAAGACGGTGGAGGCCGGCGTCATCGCCAAATATGTGCTCGGCGATCCGGAGGCCGATCCGTTCGCCGCCGGCTGCGCCTTCTCGTCGGATTTCATCAATAAGCGGCCCGACGTCGCCAGGCGCTTCGCCCAAGCCTGGGCCAAGGCGCTGGTGCTGATCAGGAACGATCCGCAGGAGGCGCGCAGGCACCTCCTCAAGAACACGCTGACGCCGGAGAATGTCGTCGATAGCATTCCGATGCTGGGCTATGTCATGGTCAAGGACATGAGTGCAAAGCAGATCGACGACCTGCAGACGTTCGCCGATTTCGGTCACGACATCGGCGTCGTGCCGGAAAAGGTCGACGTGCGAAAATACCTCCAAGCGTTCTGATAAGCGTGCCGCAGGCTCTCGCACCAGCCGCGGCTGTCGCGCCGCCCCCGTTGCCAAGCGAAACAACAAAGCGGCCGCACGTCACCATTCGCGGCTTGAGCAAACGGTTCAACTCAACCGTCATCTACGACAATTTCGATCTCGATATTCCGCGCGGTGAGCTGATCTCGGTGTTCGGGCCGAACGGCTGCGGCAAGAGCACCTTGATCAACATGATCGCCGGGCTCGTTCCCGCCGACGCCGGGCAAATATTATTCGACGGCCGCCGGCTTGCCGCGATCAAGTTCGGCTATGTGTTCCAGAATTATCGCGAGGCGCTGTTTCCGTGGCTGCGCGCATTCGACAATATCGCCTACCCGCTCAAGCTGATGAACGTGCCGCGGGCCGAGCGCCGCGCCCGCACCGAAAAGCTGGTGGCGCATCTTGGCATCAAACTCGATCTTGCGCTTTATCCCTATCAGATGTCCGGCGGGCAGCAGCAGCTGGTGTCGATCCTACGCGCCCTCGTGGTCGAGCCGGAGATTTTGTTTCTCGACGAGCCGTTCTCGGCGCTGGATTATGAAATGACCTTGTTCATGCGCGCGCAGTTGCAGCGCATCTTTCTGGAGACCGGCACCACCACCATCCTGGTGTCGCACGATCTGGAAGAGGCGGTGTTCCTCGCCGACCGAGTGCTGCTGCTGTCGCGGCATCCGGCCCGGGTCGCGGCTTTCATGCCGGTTGCCGCGGCGCGGCCGCGGACCGATGCGACGCTGTCGGAACCGGATTTCGTGCGCACCAAGGCCGAATGTCTCGACATCTTCCAGCGCGAGGTGCGGCGCGCATGAATGCACACAGAAGCGAAGCATTGTTGCCGGCCGTCGGCGTCCTGGGCCTGCTCGCCATCTGGTCGCTGGTGACGTGGCAGCAATGGGTTGATCCGGTGCTGCTGCCGTCGCCGTTGGCGACATTCGCCTCGTTGTGGCACGGCATGGATGGCGGGCCGCTGGGCTTCGACTTCGTGAAAACCGTCTACCGCACGGCGGCATCGACACTGATCGCCGCCGTAATCGCCATTCCGCTCGGCATCGTGCTCGGCTCGTCGGAGCGGCTCTACCGTTCGCTCGAATTCGTCATCGATTTCTTCCGCTCCACTCCGGCTTCGGCGATGTTCCCGCTGTTTCTGGTGCTGTTCGGCGTCGGCGACGAAACCAAGATCGCGGTCGCCTCCTTCGGCGCGGCGCTCGTGATCCTGTTCAACGTCGCCTACGGCGTGATGAACGCGCGCAAGACCCGATTGCTGGCGGCCAAGGTCATGGGCGCTTCCGAACTTCGCATCCTGTTCGATGTCATGCTGCTGGAGTCGTTGCCGCAGACTTTCGTCGGGCTGCGCAACGGCGTGTCGCTCGCTTTGGTCATCATCGTGGTGGCGGAAATGTTCATCGGCTCGCAGGACGGGCTCGGCCACAGCGTGTTCGAAGCGCAGCAATTGTTCGACATGCCGCGCATGTATGCGGCGATTTTCGCCGCCGGCGCGCTGGGCTATGGACTCAACCTTCTGTTCCTGCTCATAGAGCGGCGCTTCGTCCATTGGTCCGGGAAATAGGTTTGCGATGACCGACAAAACTTTGGTGCGCCAATCGGCGCGTGAACTGGCGCGGCTCATTCGCACCCGCGCCGTCAGTCCGGTCGAAGTACTCGACGCTTATCTCGATGTGATCGAGGCGCTCAATCCCAAGCTCAACGCCATTATCACGCTGGCGGCGGACCAGGCGCGCGATGCCGCGCGACGCGCCGAAACGGCGGCAATGAAGGGCGAAAAAATTGGCCCGCTGCACGGCCTGCCGATCGGCGTTAAAGACGTCACGCCGACCGCCGGCATCCGCACCACCTTCGCCTCGCCGCTGTTCAAGGATTACGTGCCGGCGGAAGACGCCGAAGCGGTGCGCCGCCTCAAGGCCGCCGGCGCGATCATATTGGCCAAAACCAACACGCCGGAATTCGCCTGCGGTGCCAACACCAACAACACACTGTTCGGCCCGACGCGCAATCCGTGGAATCCGGCGCTGAGCCCGGCCGGCTCATCCGGCGGCTCGGCGGTTGCCGTCGCCGCCGGCATGGTGCCGATCGCGCAGGGCACCGACTATGGCTGCTCGATCCGCATCCCGGCGGCGTTTTGCGGCATCGTCGGCATCCGCCCGACGCCGGGACTGACGCCGAGCTATCCGCTGCATCTGCCGTGGGACCCGGGACAGGTCCACGGCCCGCTGGCGCGCGACGCCGAAGACGCTGCATTGTTTCTCGACGCGCTCACCGGCTTCAGCCGCATCTCGCCGATCTCGGTGGCGCCGCCGTGGGGAAGCGCGCTGGCCGAGCTTGAAAAGCGCGAAGACATCAAGGGGCTGCGCATCGCCTATGTTTCCGATATTGCCGGCATCGGCGTCGAAGCGGAGATCGACGCAACCTGCCGCGACGCGGCCGCCGCCCTGGAGAAACTCGGCGCGCGGGTCGAGCACATCGAATTCGATGCCAGCGGCGGCCGCGCGGCTTATCAGACCTGGCGCGGCTTCTGGATGGTCGGCCAGCAATATCAGCGGCTCGACCAGATCAATGAGTTTGGCCAAAACCTGCGCGGCAATGTCGAGGCCGGTTTGAAGCTGAATGCGCTCGACTTCGCCGCGGCCGAGCACGAGCGCGAGAAAATATTCCACCGCTTCCGCCACTTGTTCGAACGCTTTGACGTGCTGCTGACGCCGGCGGCGCCGGTCAAGCCGTATCCGGTCGAGATGAACTTCCCGAAGGAGATCAACGGCAAGAGTTTCGACAATTACATCGACTGGATCGCGCCCGCTTATCTGATCACGCTGGTCAGCCTGCCGGCTGCGACCGCGCCGGCCGGGTTGTCGAAGGATGGACTGCCGATCGGCATGCAAATCGTGGCGCCGCGGTTCGAGGAGCCGCTGATCTTAAGGGTCGCGCGGCTCATTCACCATGCGAGCAAGGTGGGGCGACCGCCGATTGCGGGCGGCAACTGAGGCTCCGGCGGGGAGCCGTTGGGCACGGCGCTTGCATCGATCTCGAGTTCGGCGGTGCATATGACCAGCGACAAACCATTTCCGCTCTGGATCAAAGACCCGCTCGCGATTCTGGCTGACGGCGCCGCGCGCGGCGTCGTCGTGCGCGACGGCCGCATTGTCGAACTGGTCGTGGCGGGCCGCAGTCCGACGACGCCGGACGTGAAAACTTTCGATGCCGGCGCGTATGTGGTGCTGCCGGGATTGATCAACACGCACCATCATTTCTACCAGACGCTGACCCGCGCCGTTCCTGCCGCACTCGACCGCGAACTGTTTCCCTGGCTGCAGGCGCTTTATCCGCTCTGGGCGCGGCTGACGCCTGAGGCGCTCGATCTTGCCGTGACGCTGGCGATGGCCGAGCTGATGCTGTCCGGCTGCACCACGACGACGGACCATCACTACGTCTTTCCCAAGGGCCTCGAAAACGGCATCGATCTCGAAGTCGCGGCGGCCAAGCGTCTCGGATTGCGCGTGCTGCTGACGCGCGGCTCGATGAACCTGTCGCAGCGCGACGGCGGCCTACCGCCGGAGGCCGTGGTGCAGGACGAGGACACGATCCTCGCCGACTCCGAGCGTCTAGTGGCGCGTCATCACCAGAAAGGCGACGGCGCGATGGTGCAGATAGCGCTCGCGCCATGCTCGCCGTTCTCGGTGACGACCTCGCTGATGCGCGCCACCGCCGAGCTGGCCAAGCGCCTCGACGTGCGCCTGCACACCCATCTCGCCGAAACCGAGGACGAGAACCGCTATTGCCTGGAAACCTACAAGTGCCGGCCGCTCGACTATCTGGAGGATTGCGGCTGGCTCAACGACCGGACCTGGCTGGCGCACGGCGTTCATTTCGACGCCGATGAGATCAATCGGCTGGGGCGCGCCGGAACCACGATCGCCCATTGCCCGTGCAGCAATCAAACGCTGGCCTCCGGCACCTGCCCGGTCTGCGTCATGGAGGAGGCTGGCGTCGGCATCGGTCTCGGCGTCGACGGCTCGGCCTCGAATGATGCATCGAATTTGATGCAGGAAGTCCGCGCGGCTTTCCTTCTGCAGCGCGCCCGCTATGGCGTCGGCAAAGTCAGCCATCGCGATGCGCTACGCTGGGCGACCAAAGGCTCGGCCGCCTGCATCGGGCGCAACGACATCGGCGAGATCGCGCTCGACGCCATGGCCGATCTGGCGCTATTCAAGCTCGACGAGCTGCGCTTTTCCGGGGCCGGCGATCCGCTGGCGGCGCTCGTGCTCTCCGGCGCGCATCGCGCCGACCGGGTGATGGTCGGCGGCCGCTGGATCGTCGAGGACGGCCAAATTCGCGGACTTGATCTTGCCGATCTGATCAGGCGGCATTCGGCGGCGGCGCGCAAATTGCAGGGCTGATCGTCATTCCGGGGCGGCCGAAGGCCGGGCCCGGAATCGATAGCCACGGATCACGCGGGACTGGCACAGTTACTTCCGCAAATATTGTGAATATGGATTCCGGGCTCCTCGCTTCGCTCGGACCCGGAATGACGGCCTTGGCCTAGGAGATCACCACACATGCAGACCTACACTGTCGATATCGCCGGCGCGCCGGTGACGTTGCCGATCGTGCCGATCAACCAGAAACTTGCGATTTCGCTGTTGATGGTCTTCGACATGGGCGTCCGCTTCGGCGAGCGCATCGGCACTGCGATGGCCGCAAGGCTCGGGCCCCTCAAGCCCGACATCATTGTCGGCGCGGCGACGCTCGGCATCCCGGTGGTGATCGAGGTGTCGCGGGCGCTAGGCCTCGACGACTATGTGATCGCCCAGAAGTCGCCGAAAATCCATCTGGCGGACGCTTTGGTGCAGGAACTGGAATCGGTGACGTCGGCCGGCAAGCAGCGCTTGATGCTCGATCGCCGAGCGGTGCCGCTCCTGGCCGGACGGCGCGTGGCGATCGTCGACGACGTCGTCGCGACCGGCTCGAGCCTCGCCGCGACTTTCGCTCTGGCGCGTGCGGCCGGCGCGCAGATCGTCGGCGCCGGCGTGATCCTGACCGAAGGCCACGACTGGAAGAACAAGCTCGGCGCCGACGCGTCCCTCGTCCAGGGTCTGGGACATATCCCGCAATTCGCGCTCAACGACGGCAAGGCAATCCCGATGCCGGACACGCTGTGATTGACGAGGTGCGTCGCCGGCATCCGCGCATGGCTTGAACCGCAATTTGCGGGCAGGCATGATGCAGCGCAAAGATTTTTAGCGAAAGCATTCCGGGCATCTTTCGCGGCGCAACTCCAACACGCGAGCGGTAAGAGGACCTCATGAGCGAATTACGCGACTTCATCGCCGGCATGCCGAAGTGCGAAATGCACGTGCATCTGGAGGGCACGCTCGAGCCGGAAATGAAATTCGAGCTGGCGAAGCGGAACGGCATGAGCCTGCCGTACCAGGACGTCGCCGAGATGCGGGCGGCGTACGATTTCTACGACCTGCCCTCGTTCCTGAAAATCTATTACGAGGGCATGCGGGTGCTGGTGCATGAGCCAGATTTCTACGACCTGACCTTCGCCTATCTGGCCAAGGCGCATGCGCAGAACGTGCGCTATGCGGAGATGTTTTTTGATCCGCAGCCGCACACCGGGCGCGGCGTGCCGTTCGACGTCGTCATCCGCGGCATCCGCCGGGCCCAGACCGACGCCGAGCGAATCCTCGGCATCAAGAGCCAGCTGATCATGTGCTTCCTGCGCGACTGGAGCGCCGAGTTCGCCATGACGACGCTGGTGCAAGCGCTGCCGTATCGCGAATGGATCGTCGGCGTCGGCCTCGATTCCGACGAAAAGAACAACCCGCCGGTGAAATTCAAGGACGTGTTCGCCCGCGCCCGCCGCGAAGGCTTTTTCCTCACCATGCATTGCGACGTCGATCAGCAGAACTCGACCGAGCATATCCGGCAGGTTCTGGAAGAGATCGGCGTCGACCGCATCGACCATGGCGTCAACGTGTTGGACAGCAACAAGCTGATCGACGAGGTGGCGAAGCGGCAACTGGCGCTGACCGTCTGCCCGGTCTCCAATGCTTTTGTCACCAACGGCAGCAAGGCCAAGGAAATAAAGCGCATGCTCGATCTCGGCATCCGCGCCACCGTGCATTCCGACGACCCGGCCTATTTCCGCGGCTACATGAACGAGAATTTCGAGTGCACGCAGAAGGAGGCCGAGCTCGGCAAGAAGGACCTGGTGCAGCTCACCCGCAACGCCTTCGAAAGCACCTGGCTGCCGCGGGCGGCGAAGACCCATTACCTCGCCGAGCTTGACGCCTACGCGGCGCGTTGAGCGCCTGCTTTGACGCCACCCCGTCGTTGCGAGGAGCGAAGGCGACGAAGCAATCCAGACTGCGACATCGGCAGGGCCCATCGAGTGTGCTAGTTTGAGGCGCTACGATGCAATGACTCGGGAAGGGGCAATGAAGCGTCGGGAGTTCATCACGGCGCTTGGCGTGGCGGCAACTTGGCCGTTCGCGGCGCGAGCGCAGCAACCGGGGCGAACGTATCGTCTAGGTGCCCTAATGGGCCATCCGCGCGATGTGCCTGTGAACGTGGCCTTCCTGGAGGAATTTCGACGCTGCGGTTTCATCGAGGAGCAAAACCTTGCTGTCGAATGGCGCGCATTTGGCAAGGACCTTAATCTGATTTCGCAATATGCGGCGGAGTTGGTCAGTGTACGGGTGGATGTCATCGCAACCGCAGGAGACGAAGCAACTCGCGCCGCGCAGCAGGCGACCAAGACAATTCCGATTGTTGCGCTCGTAGACGATTTGCTTGAGTCCGGGCTCGTGCAGTCGCTGGCGAGGCCGGAGGGCAATACCACGGGCGTAAGCCTCCTCGCGGTCGACCTTGACGGAAAACGACAGGACCTTCTGATCGAAGCAGTGCCGGGACTTCGCCGATTGGCGGCCCTTACAGACGTCAACAATACAGCGGCGAAGCTTGAAGCACTGCAGGAGGGGGCGCGCGCACATAACGTCGAGCTTTCGATTTATCGCATCGCCAGAGCCGAGGAGATCGCACCGGCCATCGACACGGCGCACGCATCGGGCGCTACGGCGCTCAACGTTTGTGCAGGCGGCGTCCTTCTATGGGCCAATCGTCAGCTCATTATGGACCGCGCCGCCGCGCTGCACCTGCCGACGATGCACGGATGGCCCGAAGAGGCGGAGGAAGGCGCCTTTGCCGCCTACGGACCGCGACTTGGTCGGCTCTTCGTAGAGGTGATGCCTCAGCAGATCATCAAACTGTTCCGGGGTGCCAAAGTAACCGACGTCCCGGTTGAACAGCCAACCACGTTCGAGCTGGTGATCAACCTCAAAACCGCAAAAGCAATGGGTGTGACGGTCTCCCCGGGATTATTGGCCCGTGCGGACAGGGTGATCGAATAGCGGCCTGTCACTTCCGCTCCTGGTACTTCCGGGACCTTGGGAAATGTCTGTCTTAAGTCCGGAAACAGCACCAAAGCGGACGTTGATTAGGTTTGCTGTCACCGCTCCCGCGAGTACGCGCCCCCTAATTCACGACCCGATCCGGATCGTTGCCGGCGAGGTAGCTGTTGACCTGCGCGATGTAGCCGTCGCGCTTTTCGCGCGGCAGCCAGGCGGCGTCGAAGGCGTTGATCATGAACTGCGCCACTTCGGCGGCGCTGAATTTTCCGACCGCCGCCACCGGCGGCAGCATGTTGTTCATCATGCCGCTGATGAAGTAGCCCGGATCGTCGGTATTGAGCGTCACCGGCAAACCCAAATCGTACATGCGCCGGATGCGATCGACCCGGCGCGGTCCCGGATCGCCGTTGCGCCAGGTCGGACAGGTGGTCAGGCAGATATTGCGTTCGCGCACCGCGGCGATGAGGCGTTCGTCGTCGAGCACATTGATGCCGTGATCGATGCGCTCCACGCGCAGGTCATCGAGGCACTGCCACATATGCTTGACCGCGTCGGTCATGTCGACGTCGCAATGGGCGGTCAGCCGATAGCCGTCGGCGCGCGCCCGTTCATAAGCTGACACGAACTTGATCGGCGGATGGCCATCCTCCACCGAGTTGAGGCCAAGGCCGATGATGTGGTCGCGATAAGGCGCGGCGTCGCGCAGCATCGCCAGCGCATTGTCGAGCGGCAGATCGCGGTTGATGCACATGATGAGATTGGATTCGACGCCGAACGCCGCGGCGCCGGCGTTGCGCCCGGCGGCTAGGCCTTCGACAACCGCCTGCATGGCAATGCCGCGATCGGTGTGGGCCTGCGGGTCGAACGAGATTTCGGCATAGACGATGTTGTCGTCCTTGCAACGGCGCAAATAGTCGAAGACGAGATCGTAATAGTCCTGCTCGGTCCGCAGCACTTTCAGACCGGCGTAGTACAAGTCGAGAAACATCTTGTATTGGGCGATGTTTTTTTGCCGCAACGCCTCCGCGGGATCGCCAGCCGACGGCGCCTCGACGCGCAAAGCCGCGAAGCTCTTGGCTTCCAGCGGCAGGCGGTTGCGCTCGGCAAAGGATTTGCGCTTCTCCTGGGTGAGCGTGCCTTCGATGTGCAGATGGAGCTCGGCCTTGGGCAGGCCGGCGATGAATGCCGCGGTCGCCATCGACATTGTCCGATCCAACGACTGTGTCCGATCCAATGACTGTGTCCGATCCCGTTGCTTTCCGTCAGACAAGGAAGACTGCGAGCAAAAAACAAATGGCCGGGCACGCGCCCGGCCATCTTTGGTTTTCAACCGTGCAAAACGCGGATTACTTCGCCGGGAACTTGTCGTCGATGCCTTTGACGTACCAGTTCATGCTCAGGATCTGGCCAGGGTCGAGATGGTCGCCGCCCTTGCACTCGACCGCCTTGCCGTCCTGATTCATGACCGGGCACTTGAAGGGATGGAGCTTGCCGGAGCGGATCGACGCTTCGGTGGCCATGGCCATCTTCTTCACGTCGTCAGGCATGTTGGTATAGGGCGCCATCACGACCATGCCGGAATCCAGCCCGCCCCAGGTATCACTCTCCTTCCACTTGCCGTCGAGCACGTCCTGGGCGCGCTTGGTGTAGTAGCCGCCCCAATAGTCGGTGTTGGCGGTCAATTGCGCATGCGGGCCGAACTTGATCATGTCGGTCGATTCGCCGAACGAGTGGACACCGCGCTCCTCGGCGACCTTGGTGGCTGCCGGCGAGTCGGTGTGCTGGGTCAGGATATCGGCGCCCTGGTCGATCAGCGCCTTAGCGGCGTCGGCTTCCTTGCCGGGATCGAACCAGGAATTCACCCAGACGATCTTCACCTTCATGTTGGGGTTGACCGATTGCGCCCCGAGCATGGTGGCGTTGATGTTGGAGATGACCTCCGGGATCGGGAACGACACGATATAGCCGATGATGCCGCTCTTCGACATCTTGGCAGCGATCTGGCCCTGGATGTAGCGGCCTTCATAGAAGCGCGCCGCATAGGTGCTCAGGTTCTTGGCGCGCTTGAAGCCGGTGGCGTGCTCGAAGAACACGTTCGGATATTTGGCGGCGACTTTCACGGTCGCGTCCATGAAGCCGAACGAGGTGGTGAAGATCAGCTTGTGGCCGGTGCGGGCGAGCTGCTCGATCGAGCGCTCGGCATCGGCGCCTTCCGGAACATTCTCCAGAAAGGTCGTCTCGACCTTGTCGCCGAGCGCCTTTTCCATCGCCTTGCGGCCGAGGTCGTGCTGGTAGCTCCAGCCGAGATCGCCGATCGGGCCGACATAGATGAAGCCGACTTTCAGCTTATCGGCGGCGTAAGCGTGAACCGTTATGGCGGCAATCCCAAGGACCGCAGCCATCCCCACAACGTTCCATTTCTTCATGATCTTACTCCGGGTTGCAGAAACGCCCGCCTCCTCTGTCTGACGGACGACGTCTGTTTACGTTTTCTCCGCGGCGCGAACGCCGGCAGCATTCTCAGGATCCTTAACGATCCGGCACAAAGACCAGACCCAGCGACGCAGGCGCAGCGGACCCGGCGGTGCCGCGCGTCCTTGAAATCAACACGAGAACGATGACCGTGGCAAGATAGGGCAGCGATGACATCAACTGCGAGGGGATGCCGAAGCCGAGCGCCTGGGTGTGGAGCTGGAGGATACTGACCGCGCCGAACAGATAGGCACCGGCGACCAGCCGGCCGGGCCGCCAGGAGGCGAACACCACCAGCGCCAGCGCGATCCAGCCGCGGCCCGCGGTCATGCCGGGAATGAAGAACGGCGTATAGGCCAGCGGCAGGAAAGCGCCGCCCAGGCCGGCGCAGCCGCCGCCGAACAGCACCGCCAGCATGCGGATGCGCAGCACTGGATAGCCGAGCGCGTGCGCCGAAGCATGGTTGTCGCCGACCGCGCGCAACACCAGACCCGGGCGGCTGCGGTAAAGGAAAAGCCAAATGGCAATGATCAGCGCCACCGAGAAATAGACGAACGCGTCCTCGCCGAGCAGGATGCGGCCGATGAAAGGAATGTCGGTGAGAAACCGAACGTAAAGGTGCGGCGCCGGCACGATCTGCATGCCCACAAAACCGGCGCCGATCAATCCGGAAAGCCCGACGCCGAGAATGGTCAATGCCAGGCCGGTCGCAACCTGATTGACCGCAAGCCCGAGCGTGAGAATGCCGAACACCGCCGCCATCGCCGCGCCGGCCAGAATCCCGCATAGCGCGCCGACCAGCGTCGAACCGCTCAGATAGGCGCCGGCAAAGCCGCAAGCCGCGCCCACGATCATCATGCCCTCGACGCCGAGATTGAGGACGCCGGAGCGCTCGACCACCAATTCGCCCGATGCCGCCAGCAACAGCGGCGTCGAGGCGGCAATCACCGACAGGATGATAGCTTCAAGCAGCAGCATGCGCAGGCTTTCGGAGGGTTCGCAGGAGACGGATGCGGTAGACGATCAGCGAGTTGCAGGCGAGCACGTAGAACAGCAGAATGCCCTGGAACACCTTGGTGACGTCGAGCGGCACCTTCATCGAGATTTGCGCGCCCTCGCCGCCAATGAACGTCAGCGCCAGAAACAGTCCGGCGATCAGAATGCCGACCGGATTAAGCCGGCCCAGAAAGGCGACGATGATGGCGGTGAAGCCGTAGCCCGACGACACGCCGGGGTCCAAATGTCCGATCGGCCCCGCCACCTCGATGATGCCGGCAAGGCCGGCGAGCGCGCCGGACACCGCGAAGGTAAACAGCACCAGCCGGTTGGCGCTGAAGCCGGAAAAGCGCGCCGCCTTCGGCGCCGCGCCGACCAGACGAATTTCAAACCCCATGATGGTGCGCCCAAGCAGCACCGCCACCAGCATGACGATGACGAGCGCGATGATCGAGCCGCCGTGCAGGCGGCCGCCGCCCTCGAACAATGTCGAAATGCTGGCCGCGGGATCGAATGCCGCCGTGGTCGGAAAGTTGAGCCCCTGCGGATCGCGCCAGGGCCCGCGCACCAGATAGTCCATGCCGAAATTGGCGACATAGACCAACATCAAGCTGGTGAGGATTTCGCTGGCGCCGAAATACACCCGGCAAATCGCCGGGATCATGGCGTAGAGCGCGCCGCCGAGCGCGCCAAGGCACAGCATGACCGGCAGCAGCCAGGGCCCGACCTCGGTGCCGTTGGTGCGCACCGCGAGCCAACTGCCGAACACCGCGCCGACGATGAACTGTCCCTCGGCGCCGATGTTCCAGACGTTGGCAATGTAGCAGAGCGCGAGCCCAACCGCGATCATCACCAGCGGCGTGGCTTTGACGGCGATTTCCTGCAGCGAGAACGGATCGGTCAGCGGCTCGACGAAATAAACGTAAAGCGCCTCCAGCGGATTTTTGCCCATGATCATGAACAGGATCGTAAACGTGATCACCGTGAGCCCGACCGCGATCAACGGCGAGGTGATGGCGATCGCTGCCGAGCGTTCCGGGCGGCGTTCAAGCACCAATTGCATATTTCGCCTCTTGCGCCTCGGCTTCGCCCGCGGCGTTGGCGCCGCCCATCAGCAAGCCAAGCCGTTCGCGCGTCGCCGCGGCGGCTTCGAGCGGCGCCGACAGCTTGCCGTGAAACATCACCGCAATGCGGTCGGCAATCTCGGCCAATTCATCGAGGTCTTGGCTGATCACCAGCACGGCGCTGCCGCGCCCAGCAAGATCGACCAGCGCCTGACGGATGGTCGCCGCCGCGCCGGCATCGACCCCCCAGGTCGGCTGGCTGACCACGAGAATGCCGGGCTCGCGCAAAATCTCGCGACCGACCTGGAATTTCTGCAGATTGCCGCCGGACAGGCTCACCGCTTCCGGATCGCGCTTGGCCTTGCGCACATCGAAGCTCTTGGTGGTGCGGTCGACATAGGCGAGCGTCGCCGGTTTGTTGATGAAGCCCTGTCTTACCATGTTGCCCGCCGCATGCAGCGTGAGCAGCGCGTTCTCGGAGAGCTTCATGCGCGGGGCGCAGCCGTGGCCGAGCCGTTCCTCCGGCACGAACGCGGCGCCCATGCGGCGGCGTCGATTGACGTCGAGCAGGCCCGCGGCCGTGCCGTCGATGACGATGTCGCCTTCGCCGGCCGACAGGCGCTCGCCCGACAGCGCCGCGAACAACTCGTCCTGACCGTTGCCGGCGACGCCGGCGATGCCGAGAACCTCGCCGCCGCGGACCTCGAGCGATATGTCCTTGAGCCGCGTGCCGTGCGGATCGTCGGGCTCGAGCGACAGTTTGTGGATGACCAGACGCGGGACCGAGGCGGCATGTTTGGTCGCCTTCACCTCACCGATTTCGGCGCCGACCATCATCCGCGCCAGCGACGCCGCGGTCTCCTGCCGCGGATTGCAGGTCGCGACTTTCTTGCCCAGGCGCAAGATCGTCGCCGTGCCGCACAGCCGTTTGACCTCTTCCAGTTTGTGACTGATGTAGAGAATGGCGCGGCCTTCGCTCTTGAGCCGATCGAGCACGATGAAGAGCTGGTCGGCTTCCTGCGGCGTCAGCACCGCGGTCGGCTCGTCGAGGATCAGAAGCTTCGGATTTTGCATCAGCGCGCGCACGATCTCGATGCGCTGGCGCTCGCCGACCGACAGCCGCCAGACCTCGCGCTTGGGATCGAGCGGCAGGCCGTAGACCCGTGCGGTTTCCGCAAGCCGTTCGGAAATGGCCGTGAACGAATCGCTCGGCGGCAGGCCGAGCGCGACATTCTCGGCGACGGTCAGGTTCTCGAACAGCGAGAAATGCTGGAACACCATGCCGACGCCGAGCGTGCGCGCCTCGGACGGACCGGCCAGCACGATTTTGTCGCCCATCCAGCGCAGTTCGCCGCCGCTCGGCTGGATCAGGCCGTACATCACTTTGACCAGGGTGGATTTGCCGGCGCCGTTCTCGCCAAGCAGCGCATGGATCTCCGCTGGGAACAGGTCCAGGTCGATCTGGTCGTTGGCGAGAAAATCGCCGTAGCGCTTGCTTATGGAAACGGCACTGAGCAGCGGCCCGGACCGCGCCGAAGGCGCTTGTGGTGTCGCATCAAGCATCGCAATCGCCGCGCATACCCTACCCTTTACCAGGCTTCTTGCAGCCTTCTTGCAAGTTTCGTTGCAAGGATCGTTCCATGATCGGCTCGATCTTTGCCTTCTCTGTTACACGCATCATCCGACAAAATCGGCGGCAACAAAAGGCAAAGTTGCCCAAAACAGCGCCATGGCGTTAAGCTTGCACAGGTCGCGCAGCTTCTGTCATGGTGAATTTGCCGGAGCCCCCCAGATCGTGGAGAGGTCGTGGAGCTGATACTCGTTGAATCGGCAAGCGCCATCCTTCGCTGGCTGCATGTGATTGCCGGTATCGCGTGGATCGGCAGCTCGTTTTACTTCATCCATCTCGATCTGAGCCTTAAGCCGCGGCCGGGACTGCCGCCGGGCGTCAAGGGCGACGAGTGGCAGGTTCACGGCGGCGGCTTCTATCACATGATGAAATACCTGGTGGCGCCGGCGCAGATGCCGGACAGCCTGACCTGGTTCAAATGGGAAGCCTACACGACCTGGCTGTCCGGCTTCGCACTGCTGGTGCTGGTCTACTATCTCGGCGCCGATCTCTTTCTGATCGACAAGTCGGTGCTTGATCTTACGGCAGTGCAAGCCGCGGCGATCGCCTTTGTCAGCCTTGTGGTCGCCTGGCTCGCTTATGAGGGGCTATGCCGCTCGCCGCTCGGACGTCACGAAGTGGCGCTGGCGCTGGTCGGCTATGTTTTTCTGGTGGCGCTGACCTACGGCTTCACCCACGTGTTCAGCGGCCGCGGCGCTTTCACCCAGATCGGCGCGATCATCGGCACCATCATGGTGGCGAACGTGTTCGTCATCATCATTCCGTATCAGAAGAAAAGCGTCGCCGCGATGCTCAACGGCAAGGTGCCCGACCCGGCCTGGGGTGCGCTCGGCAAGCAGCGTTCGGTGCACAACAATTATCTGACGCTGCCCGTCGTCTTTCTGATGCTGAGCAATCACTATCCGCTGTTGTTCGCCACCCGCTTCAACTGGCTGATCGTCGCCATCGTGCTGGCAATCGGCCCGGTGATCCGCCATTTCTTCAATTCGCGCCATGAAGGCAAAGGCAGCCCGTGGTGGACGTGGGGCGTGGCGGCGGCCGGCATGGGGGCGGTCGCCTGGCTGTCGGCGGCCGGACCGCGCACGGTCGCGGTCGGCGCGCTGCCGCCGGCGCCGAAATTCGCCGACGTCAGCAGCATCGTCATGTCGCGCTGCGCCATGTGTCACGCCGCCGAGCCGGTCTGGGCCGACATCGCCGCCGCGCCGAAGGGCATCTTGCTCGATACCGACGAGCACATCCGGCAGCACGCGCCGCTGATCGAGATCGCCGCCGTCCGCTCGAACGCCATGCCGCCCGGCAACATCACCGACATGACCGGCGAGGAACGCCGCAAACTGGCGTCGTGGCTCGCCGCCGGCGCGCCGGCGCAGTGACGCCGCGGAGCTAAAGCTTGCGCGCGATCCGCGGCCGAGTTTTGACCTTCCTGCGCGCGCCAAATGGCGCCGGCGACGCGCAAAGCTATCGCTACCTCGACGACGGCGTCATCCTGGTGCGGGACGGAAAAATCGAAGCCGTCGGCCCGGCGGCCGAGCTGACGCCGCGGCTTCCGGCCGGAGTGCCGGTCGAGCATTTTCCGCACGCGCTGATCATGCCGGGCTTCATCGACCCGCATATCCACTATCCGCAGACCCAGGTGATTGCCTCCTACGGCGCGCAGCTGCTCGAATGGCTGGAGAAATACACCTTCGTCGAGGAGCAGAAATTCGCCGATCCGCAACACGCGGCGCGCAATGCCGAGTTCTTCCTCGACGAACTGGCGCGCAACGGCACGACAACCGCGGTCGCTTATTGCACCGCGCATCCCGGCTCCGCGGAAGCGCTGTTCGCCACCGCGCACAGGCGCAATGCCGGTATGATCGCCGGCAACGCGGTGATGAACCGTAACGCTCCGCCCGGCCTGCTCGCGCCCGGACCAACCGCGATTGCCGACAGCCGCGATCTGATCCGCCGCTGGCACGGCAAAGGCCGGCAACGTTACGCGGTGACGCCGCGCTTTGCCATCACCTCGACCGAGGAGCAGCTCGCGGAGTTGGGCGCGCTGCTGGCGGAATTCCCTACCGTGCTGATGCAGACGCATCTCGCCGAGAATCTCGACGAGATTGCGGCCGTCAAACGCACGTTTCCGAACGATCCGAGCTATACAGCCGTGTATGCACGCTTCGGCTTGCTCGGGCCGCGCTCGTTGCTCGGGCACTGTATTCATCTCGGCAAAGATGAAATCGCCTTGTTGCGCGACACTCGATCGGTCGCCGTCTTCTGCCCGACCTCGAACCTGTTCATCGGCAGCGGGCTGTTCGACTATGACGGCCTTGCCGCCGCCGGTGTGCGCATCGCGCTCGCGACCGACGTCGGCGGCGGCACGTCCTACTCGATGCTGCGCACCGCCGCCGAGGCCTACAAGGTGATGCAGCTGCGCGGCCAGAACCTGCCGGCGCTCGCCGCGTTCGATCTGATGACGCGCGGCAATGCCGCCGCGCTCGGCCTTGAAAACGAAATCGGCGCCATCACGCCGGGTGCTTTTGCCGATCTCGTCGTGCTCGACGCCCGCTCTACGCCGGCGATGGCGCATCGCATGGAGACGGTGCGGAATTTGGAAGAAGAGCTGTTCGTGCTGATGACGCTCGGCGACGACCGCGCGGTGCGGCAGACTTACATCGCCGGCGAACCGGCGCTCTCGCCGTAACAGGACGCGTGCCGATAAATCGCCGTCGATGGGTCGATTTCCGGTCTACCCCTGAAGGCGGAAATCGCCGAGCGCTGTCGTCACGTCCGCCTTGGGCCACTTGCCGACTCATGCACCGCAGCAAATAGAGCCCTACTGTCACGGCCTCCCCTGATGGCGGGAGCGCAATGCGTGAACGCCGATCTCGCGCGCGATGCCCTTGACGTGGACGGTCTGCGCCTCACACTGCATTGCCGCCAACAAGTCCGCGGCGCCGGGTAAGCGGTATATTTCGTCGCTCATATAAATGTCGTTCTCCGCGGCCAGCCCCTGCACGCGGGCCGCCAGGTTGACTGTCTGCCCGAAATAATCGAGCCGTCCATTCAACGTCACCGCTAGGCAGTGCCCGACATGCGCTCCGATTTTCAGTGTGATCAGTTCCTCACCCACGCTATCGTTGAAGCGCCTGATCTGCGCAAGCATGTCCAGCGCAGCACGAATGGCGTTCAGCGGTTCGTGAAAGCTCGCCATGACCGCATCGCCAATCGTCTTGACCAGCGCACCACGGTTCGCTGCGATGACATCGCGCAACACGCCAAAGTGCTGGCGCACCAGGTTGAACGCTTTCATGTCCCCGATACGGTCATAGAGCGCGGTCGAGCCCTTGATGTCGGTAAACAGCAGCGCCACACGCTTGACCGCCAAGCCACCGGCGCTCATCACCGTTTCCGACGGGAAGAGATCGAGGAATGTCTGCGTCGACAAAAGGCGCGAACCCGACAGGAAGCCTCCCAGCCTGAAGCCTTGTGGGGTCCCACTGTAGGCCCTGCGTCCGGCCGTTGTGATGCTGAGCGCGTACGCAATGATGCGAGCCGGGCTGGCGTTTGTCAGATTGTATGTCAACGATCCCGGCGCCACCGTCTGCGTCGGCTCGGCCGGCCGGCCGTCACGATGCGTGATACCGATCCGCTCAACGCGATTGTCCGACGAGGGATCTACAATAAACCCCGGACCATATCGCAAAACGAAAAATCCGGGCTCCAGGTTGACCTGGAACGTCCTGTTTTCGCCCGGTTCGACATAGGTGCAGAACACATGATGCCGCCGAAAAAAATCGCGTGCTTTCGTGCCATCCATCCAGATCGCGTTTGCAGATATGTTGTAGTCGATAACACGCTCCTTCGCGCTCAAGTTCTCCGGATCATGGAACCGCGACGTGCGTACGGCTTTCGAGACGGTAAATCCGATCTCGACGAAATCGCTCAGATCCGTATCGCGGTTGACCAAGCAGGTGTTGCAGAAATAGTGCTCACCCGCCGCATTCAGCGTCTGAAGGCTTTCTACGATTTGACCGCACCCGCGGCACGCATAGTGCCACTCCATGCCAAGCAAACCCGCCTTGCGCGCATGCAGGAACAGATCAATGATTTCGGACTCATCGCGGCCATGATCCGCTGCATATTGGATCGGATTGATGCGCACGATCTGATCGTCGGGCGCCGTCCGCACGAATCTCTCCAGTTCCCGGACCAGATTGTCATGGTTCGCATAACTCGCGCGGAGTTTGTCAAATCTCTCGTGAAAAGGCGCGTCATTGAAGACGGGTCCGAGATTACTCACGGTCATGCTCTCAGTCCCCCGGCAATCGTCATGCTTGGTAGCCATCAGGTCGCCCCACTCCAGGGCACCGATAGGGCCTTACAACGAGGTCCGCCTTACCAACCGACTGGCTGTGGAATGTAAGCTTTACCGGCGAACAGGTCTATCAAACAGCGCATCCGCTGATGGAATGGTCCGGTCGTGGTCCAGCCCCGCCAGCGATTGAAGCTGGCGAGGGGCGCCAAAGACAAGCTGTAAACCATCATTGTCTGGATTGTTGCGATGCATACCCGACTTCCGGGTTGGGTCAAAAAGCCGAAGTCGCCCGAAATCAGCGTAACGTCCGTTTTAGACCGGAAGAACGGACCAGTGACGGACATCGCGGCACGTCAGCTTCGCAGCATTATCGAAAATTCGAAGCCCCGGGCAAAAGGCCGCAATCAGGCGGTTAGGCGATACAACGGACAAGGAACAGGAGACAATTTCACTGCCCCTTGCAAATCGGCGGTGGCCGTTGCGGCGGTGCCGGATGATCCTTGTTGTATTGGGCGAGGACCGGCTCAAGGATTTTCTTGGACCAAAATTTCGGAGAGCCGATTTCTTTCAAACAGGAAGCGTTCCAATACGGTGCCGCGCTCGACAACGACCGACCGGCCTTCGCCGTTTGCGCGACGGCGTCGATGTCGGCTGATTCAGGGTAGATGTACAGCGTCGTCGGAGCGTCCTTCACCATGGCGATGATTTGCCCGGCCTCCGACGGCGACCAACTGGTGCAACCGTTGCTACGGCCGTTGGCGTATTCCTCCAGCTGCCCGAACGGAACGTATCCGTCCCGGTCCGCGTGGGAGCTGTGCGGATCCTTTCGAAGACAGACGTTCCGCAACAATTCGGCCGGGTGCCCGCCGATCTCGCGTTGTCTGGCGTTTGCGGTTTCGCCTTCGCCGTCAAACTGAACGAACGAGCGTATCAAAACGACGTCTTGTTTCGCCGAGGCGCGGTAATAGCCTTTGAAAGACGTTATTGTCTCGGCGGTTACATAGGCCCCACCGGCCGTCAGTCTCGAATCCAATGCATTGCCGAAGTTCTTGGCGCACCGCTTGCCGTTGGCGAAATCCGCGATACCCTTCACATCGCGGCCGCCGCCATGACCCGCCGAAGTCGCACGGAACGATCGGCTGGATTCGCAGATAACGTAAAACCGCGGTCCCAATCTGCCATCGCTTAGATCGTGCGGACGCGTAGCGTCCATGGCGAAGTAGCAGGGATTTTTGACAGCGCCCTTGGCCACCTTTTGCAGATAAAGCGCACGCGCCCTCTGCAAGACGACTTGCGCGATTTGACCTTCGCCTTCGCCGACATGAGCCCTCAGCCAAGCCGGAACGTCCGAGGCTTGGTCCGCAGCAAAAGATCGGGGCGAGGCCGAAAAGGCGATGACGATGAGGAAGAGGCTGAAGATCTTGACGGTGTTCAGAAGCACAGATCTTAGCCGCACCGGATCGCACTCAGCTGGTACGGGCCAGAACAATCCAGACAGCGGCAGGCATTCGCACGCCGTTCGAAGTGAGATAGTTTGACAACACATCTCTAACCGCATCGACGACGTTGTCCGCAAGCTCGGGATGCTCACGAAGCGCTCTGCCTAACGGTCCGACTCCCAACGCCAGCTTCAATGTCTGCTCGAGGTCTCCACCGCCAATATCAGCGTCAAACGGTTTGATCGTCACTGAGCCGTAGCCTGAGTCAGCCAGTATCGAGCGCACGCGACCCGGGTCAGCAAACGCAAACGGTCCAGGCGCCGTGGGATCGGGCGGCGCAACGGGTGGCAGGAGTGGAAGTGCGGCTTGCAGCGGGGCCTGCATCCACGGATTCTCATTGAGAGGTCGCCAACAGACGAAGGCCATGCGGGCGTCTGGCTTCAACGATGCACGGATATTGGCAAACGCAGCCACAGGATCGCTGAAGAACATCACGCCAAAGCGGGAGAAAGCCGCGTCGAAACGACCACGTCCAAGATCGCCGGTTTGTGCGTCCAGCTTTCGAAAGGCCACCTGTAAGTCAGCTGAGCGCGGTCGGCGGAGGGCCACATCAAGCATAGGCCCTGAGATATCGACACCCACGACCGAGCCTGTTGGTTGCACTCGGGCAGCGAGGGCCAGCGAGGTCTGGCCGCACCCGCAGCCGATGTCGATGATATGCTCGCCTCCTCCCGGGCAAAGCACTTCCATGGCCGCAAGACCCAACGGCTGAACCTGACGGTCCAACGCCTCCTGAAACTGTGCCCAGGTTTCGCCCGCTGTCGTATTCCAATATTCGATCTGCGCGGCGTTTGAAGACGTTTCCGGGATCTGAGGCATGTTGGATTCCTGTGTCAGAAGCATGCGCTTCGCGCTCTCGAAAGGGATCTCGCGATGTTCTTCATGGCGCCGACGTGGCCACTAAGGGAAGCTTATGCCGATGGCACGCCGGATCAATGTCAGCTATGCGGTCATCAGACGACACTGCCCTACGTCGCGACGATGTCCGCTTTCTCCCAGAGAGCTGACATTGGTCTAAGGTAATTACGAGTTCACGCCCCGGGCCCGCGCGCAGCTACACGATCGCCTGCAGCAACAGCGCTGCCAATTCGTTCGGCATGTCGATCTGAACGATATGCGTGCACGGCAGCGTATGCATGGTCCAGCCGCGGTCGTCCTTCAGCTTGTCGTAGAATTGCGTGAAGGTCGTTGGCGCCGGCACGTTGCAGTAGATGTAGGTTTTCTTTTTGACCTGATCGACGCCGCCCGTGAGCTTGAGCGGCTGGGTGAAGCAACCGACCGGCATCGGCGTCAAACGGGCGTCAACGTAAGCCGCGACTTCGGGACTGGCGCCAAAGAAGGCGGCCGGCAACGGCGCCAGCGTATATTCGCTGGCGAATGCGGGAGGCGGGTTGCCAGGCGGCAACAGGCCCACCAGCGCCTGGCCGCTCTTCGGCACGAAGGCGTCGAGATAAACCAGCGAGCTGATTTTGCCGGGCAGCGCATCGGCGACGCCAGTCACCACCATGCCGCCATAGGAATGGCCGACCAGCACGAGATCCGACAATTCCTCGCATTTGATGACGTTGACGATATCGGCGATGTGGGTGTCGAGGTTGATACTCGGACTCATGAGATGGATACGCTCGCCGAGTCCGGTCATGGTCGGCGTGAAGACTTCGTGCCCGGCCTTGCGCAGCGCTTGCGCTGGTAGGCGCCAGCACCAGCCGCCGATCCAGGCACCATGAACCAGAACGAAATTCGCCATTGTGCCCTCCCGTGGAGTCCCGGTGCTTCGTTGTGCGCAACCCCGCGATTGCGCGCCCAATGGGACTTAGGCCTGGCACATTAGGGCAGCCGTCGCGGCGAGGCAAAGCGGACGCCTGACTCGCGGAAGAAACGCCGGGCCCAAACGCAGAAGTGCGCGTCTAGAACCGTCATGCTCCAGACGCGCACTCGTTTGTTGCACCGAGTGGTGTTGGCTTATTTGACCTCGGCGGTCGTGGTGTCGGTGGCCCGATCGTATTTCAACGTTATGACGTCGATGTTGCACAGGTCGATCGCGTCCCACAGCACGCCCGGATAGCCGGGATCGGCCCATTCGATCTTGAAATTCCACTTGCAGCCTTTGTCGGCGGTGTTGAACTTGACATAGATGCTGCCGCCGTTCGCCAGAACGCCGCCGAGCTCGTTGTCCGACCAGTCGTTGTCGCCCGGATTGTTGAAGCCCAGAAATTTGATGCCGTAGCCGGTACCGTTGACGACGGTGACGTTACGCTCGTCCGCGGCAAATGCCGACGGTCCGGTCAGCGCCGCAACGGTCATGATAAATGCAAGGAAGACGCCTCTCATGATAGCCCCTATATGCGATAGAGATGGAAGCGGCACTAGTGGCGGTTCAGACTCGAGTGTCAAGTAAATTTGGCACGCGACGCTAATTGACATTATCGTGCGGTCCGCTTGGCTTTTCACATGCCGGTCACGGGCTTTTTGCTGCCAATGACTCGGCCGCGAGGCGACCGATCAAAAAAGCACAATCAGGTATTTACGAACGATCGGGCTTGTTGGATCGGTTAGGCGAGGGTGAAATTTTGCCGCCTCGACCCTTGCGCAAGGTGTCGGAGGGCAGCTCGCCGAACCGCATGCGATAGTCGTGCGCAAAGCGCCCGAGATGGACGAGGCCCCATTTGAAGGGTGACAGGACGAGCGTCCGCCGGCTGGCCGAAATTTGCCGCCCGGCGCTGGCCGAGTAGAGTAGCCTGCGCGTGCAGATTTTGGAGGCGCGGGCTTTGACGTCGTTGGTATTCCGCTGGCAGATGACCGTCGAATTCGGCCATTGCGATCCCGCCGGCATGGTCTCGCCCAAGCGGCTGTTCGAATATTTCGATACCGGCACCTGGTCGCTGTTCGAGGCGGCACTCGGCATCAAGCGGGCGGATTTCCTCACCACCTTTGGCATCTTGCCGCTGGTCGACGTGCGGCTGGCGTGCCGCAAGGCGGTGAAATTCGGCGACACCATCGAGGTTGCCTCCCGCGTCGCCGCGTTTCGCCGCTCGAGCTTCGACGTCGACCACCGCATCAGCGTTGACGGCGAGCTTGCGGTCGAAGGCGGCGAGACCCGGGTCTGGGCGGTGCGCGACAAAGAAAGCCCGGAAAAGATCAGCGCACAAACCATTCCCGCCGACATCATTGCGCGGTTTGGCTAGGCTGCGCGTCTGCCCCTCTCGCTAGAAGCCGAAGAACTTTTCGCGCAGCGCGTCTTCGTAGCGTTTCTTCGCCGCCTTCACTTTCTTACGCATGTCGTCTTCCTTGAAATGCGCACCTTCCCATTGATCGACTTCGGCGACGGTATGATTGACCGAGGCCAGCGCCTCTTCCTCCTTGATAGTGGCGATCCATTCCTCGACTGCGGCCTTGTAGGCGGCCTGCATTTGATCGAGTTCTAAAGTGTCCGTCGACATGTCCCCAGCCCTCCACAATGAAACGCGCCATCATACGGCTGGGAACTGTTACAGGTGTGTGACAGAAGACGGCATGACGACAGAAGACGGCGTCGTCAGTCACGCTTTGGCATTTTCGGCTTCGACCTCGGCGACGATGTCCTCAATCTCCTCCCGGATGTCGGCGACCAGCTCTTTGGTTTTTTCGCCGACGCGGTAGACGCCGCGCGCGGTCGACCGGGCGAGCGGAGCGAATGCCTGGCGCGCATCGTGCGGCAGCCACATCGCGGCAACGCCGAGAATAACGCCGGGAAGCAATGCAGCTTCCAACGCCACCGCTCCGATCCCGACTGCCGCGACCGTGACTACCGTGGCTACCCCATTGCCACGATGCTGTTCCGCGCCGTCATCCGTCGCGGCTACCTCGACAAGCTCGATCTGCTCTGGAGAGCCGACGGTCTCTTTGGCTTGCTCTGGCATGAAGAACTCCCGTGAGGCTCAAGAATCCTCGAAGCGACGGTCGTCGCAACAACACGCCCACTTTGTAAGCAGCCCAGCGGCAAGCACTTTGATCTCGATCAATCCGGAAAATTGGCCGGCGGTGTTGCGGCAAATTCCAACGCGGGCGCGGCGCTAAGCCGACGTCCGCGTGCGGTACGTCTCGATCGCGTCGCGCAGCCCCTGCGGCAGCGCGACCGGCTTGCCGGTCGCAATCGACATCATCGCCGTGACCATGCGGGCGCGCAGCCGCTCGACGCCGTCGCGATGGCAGACAATGGCGACCCCGAGCGAGGAGCGGCCGACGCGCTCGACCAACAATGTCAGGTCGATGACGTCGCCCATCCGGCTCGGAATCTTGAAATCACATTCGATGTGAACGAACGGAAAGCCGAACTGACTGCCCATGATCAGCTCGGCGTAATTGTAGCCCAGTTCCTGGGTGTACCAGTCTTCGATCACGCCGTTGAACATGTTGAAGTAATGCGGGAAGTAGACGATGCCGGCCGGGTCGCAATGCGAAAAGCGAATCGGCACGCTGCGGGTGAACGCGGCAGCGGGCGGCACGAACGGATCTTGCTGCATGCGGTGTCCTTAAAGGAAATGATACTTACTGCCGTCGATCGGAAAAGCGCGGCATCTTCACGCTCGCTTCGAATTCCTTGGCAAGACTTCCGCTCTCGACCACCACGATCCGCGGCGTCAGTTCGAACTGATCGCGCACCGCCGCTTTCAGGCGCTCGATGGCGGTAGCGGGATCGACGCCGCGGCGCACCTCGACCGACAGCAGCATCATATCGAGGTCGCGCTCGGTGACGAGCTCGGCCTTGAAGTCGCTGATGTCGACGTTGCGGAACATGAAATCCTCGAACTCGGCGTGATTGATATTGATGCCGCGGATCTTGAAAAAGCCTGAGGTGCGGTGCGCGTGTTTGACCAGCGGAAAGACTGCGAACGGGCTGGAATCGTCGTCGCCGCGTTGCCAGGTAACGAGATCGCCGGAGCTCCAGCGCAAGAACGGCGTGACGTTGTTGGTCCAGAGCGGCGTCACCACCAGCGCGCCGACCGAGCCCTCCCCGACCGGCTCATGCGTATCCGGATCGAGCACCTCGATCAGAAACATATCGGTCCAGATGCGAAAGCCGTGGCCGGCTTCATCCTCGGCGCCCATCATGCCGGCTTCGGTCATGCCGAAGGTGTCGCGCACCTGCGCGCCCCACTGGCGCGCAAGCTTGTCGCGTTTGGCGTCCGACAGCGGTTCCGCCGAGCACAGGATGGTTTCGATCGAACGCGCGGCGAGATCGAGGCCGCGCGCTTCGGCGAGATTGCCGAGATGCAGGCCGTAGCTGCTCATGCCCATCCAGATGGTGGGCTTGAGGCGGTCGATCAGCTCGAGCTGCAAGGCCGACGGCGTCGTGGTGCCGGAGCCTGCCCAATTGACGGCGATGCCGCGCGTGCCGGCCGCGCGCGCCAGCATCTGGCCGACCGGGTGAATGCCGAGCGGAAACGACACATGCGCCCGCCCGCCGCGGCGGCAGCGCGTGCAGTCGTAAATCCGCGCGAAGCCGATCATCGCCGCGGCGATGTCGTCGTAGCTGCGGGGATAGAACAGCGGCGTGCCGGTCGAGCCGCCGGAGCGCCAGTATTCGGCGATGCCGTCGTCGAGCGCGACGCAGAATTGATCGTAGAATTCCCGGTCGCCGAGCCGGCGCAGCAGGTCCTTGTCCAGGATCGGAATCTTGCGCCACTCGTCGGGATCGTCGAGCCGGTCGGCGTCGACGTGATCCAGTTTGCCCTTGAAGAACGGCGCGCGGCGCGCTTGCATGAGCGCGCGCTTCTTGCGGTCCGATTGAATGCGCTCAATCTCGGCTCGCGTCTTCGGCAGATCAACGAGCGGCGTCATTAGGAGCCGCGCCGCGGCATGGCGCCGATCCAGCGCCGCTGCTCGGCATAGGTATCCGGCAAGTGCCCAGCTTTTTCTTCGGCCTCCATGGCGGCAACGCGAACCTCCTTCGCCGGCGTGTCCTCGGGAATGACCTCGAGCGCATCGCTCAGCATCGCTTCATAGTCGGCGCCGACCGGGCAGACATCGGCGCAGCGGCGGCAGCCGGTAATGACGCCGGCGCCGCGCAAGATGCTTTGCCAGAGGTTGAAGCTGTCCTCGGAACGGACCAGCTCCTTCTGCTTTAGCGCATCCGGCTCGGCGATGATGCGGGTGACGTGCTCGCTCAGTTGCGCAAAACCATGCGGCGAACGAAACTTGTCGCAGGCCGGCCAGTCGCGCGTCCAATGGCCGACGGCATCGGCCGGGCACGTTTTGAGACAGCGCCCGCAGCTTGGCCCGAGACAAAGCGCCGTCTCCATCTTCGAGTCGCAAGCGACATCGACCGAACACAGGATCGCAGTCAGCAGCACGCGCGGTCCGAATTCCGGCGTCAACAATTGCAGATTGAGGCCGAGCGTACCGAGGCCGGCCTCGACGGCAGCATGCGGCAGCGACAGCAATGGCGTCATGTGCCGGTTCGGGTCGCCGTCATAACGCCACGGATCGACATGGGTCGGCGGCACGATGATCGCCGGAAAGCCGTTGTCCTCGAGCCAATAGACCAGCTCAAGCGAGGCCTCCTCCAAGCGGGAGAGCGCGAGCTCGTCGTTGTAGTATTTGTGCCGATCGTTCCAGGCGGCGATGCGCGCGCTGCCGCGGCTCACGCGCTTGGCCAGCACGATGACGCGGCCGGCGTCCAAGTCGGTGATGTCGGAGGGACGTCGCGGATCGCGCGGGTCCGGCGGATTTTGCTCGAGCGTCGCGCCGTCGGCGATGCCTACCAGATCGGCGCCGAGCGCGCGGGCCTTCGCCTTGATCTCGGCGGCGGTCAACGGCTGCTTGAACACCGCGACCATGTTCAGCGCTGCCCGCTGTCGTCGGCTGCGACCTGAGCGTCCTTGCTGCGCTGCTGCTGCGCTTTCTTGAATTCCTGCAGCTGCCGCGCCACCATGCCTTGGTAGCCTTCGGGCCCGACCCAGCGCCTGTTCCAGTCATTGAGGCCGGCGATGTCGGCGCCCTGCGCGCGGTTGTCGCGATAGCTCTTGCCGAGCGCGACCTTCTCCGGCGTCTTTTCCGGAATCGCTTTCTGCGCGTCGGCGAGATGGGCGTGATAGTCGTTGCCGACCGGGCAAACGGCGAGGCAGCGCGGACAATCGCCGAACGAGCCGACGACGCGCAGCAATCCCTGCCAGAAGCCGTAAACGTCGCGCGAGCGCGCCATCTTCGCCTTCTGCGCGGGGGGGGCGTCGATGAAGCGCTCGAAGAATTGCAGGATGGTGGAGAAGCCGAACTCCTGTGCCTCGGTGGCGCAAGCGCGCTTGTCGATGCCGAAATGAAGGACGGCGTCGGCCGGACAAGCATGCAGGCAGCGGCTGCACGACTCGCCGATGCAGACTTGCTCGGTCAGCGGCCGGTCCGGTTCGAGCTCGAGCTCGGTGAGGATACCGGTGAGATAAACGCGCGGCCCAAACTCGGGCGTCAGGATATTGACCTCGAGGCCGAGCGTGCCGAGCCCGGCTTCGACGCCGAGATGCCGCGTCGACAGCCGGCCGTAGCTGGCGCGCTTATAGCTCCAGTCGGTCTCCTGCGCCGCGGTGACGAAACTCGGATGGCCGGCGTCCTCCAGTTCTTCAGCCAGGCGGTAGGCGACCTTGTCCATCTTTCGCAGCACCAACATGTCGATATATTGCACCGGCACGTTGGTCTTGCAGCGAAACGCGCCGGCCGGAATGCGCTGCACCAGCACGATCACGCTTTTGCAATAGGGCGAGATGCGCTCGGGCGTCTGCGGCCAACGCGGGTCGGGCGGAAAGGCATTCAATGTTGCGGCGCTGGCGATGCCGACGAGATCGGCGCCCAGCTTTTTGGCGCGGCGCTTGACCAGCTCCGCGTTCAGTTCGGCCATCTGCAATCGTCCGCGCTCGACGCTGCTGCGCCGCTCGCGAATATTTTAGACCTAAAACACTTTGCCTGTGAAGCCCGCGGCAGTGCCTGCTTCACGCGATAACATGGAGTTTCGGGCGCAGCGGCGCCGCGCCATCGGCTCATTTGGAGCCGGACACGGACTGGCCGTTGGCGCTCATGCGCGCCTCGATGTCGTTCTGCGCCCAGCCGGTGGCATCGGCCAGGATCTTGGCCTCGTGCCGAAACCGCGCCGGCAGCGCGGCGCGGTACGCATCGCCGGCCGCGCAACTCATCCTGATCGGGGCCGGATGATGCATGATGTAGCGGCCCTGGAAATTCTCGCGGTCGCCGGTCTCGACGAAATTGAGGTCTTCCGGGAAGGATGTCGCGTCGTAGCGCACATGCAGGCGCGTCACGTACGGACTGTTGCTGGCGTTACCGAGCGCATTGTCGGTGATCCAGCCGGCGCCGAGATCGACCATTTCGCCAACGCTCATCGGATCGGCCGCGCACGGATCGCACCAGCCAGTGTCCCAGGCGTATTCGACGAACACAGCGCGCATCTTTTCCCGCGTCACCGCGCGGTCGAAAGTGGCCCGGTAAAAATTGGCGAAGTCATCCTTGACGAACAGCGGCACGTCGAAATCCGACGGCACCTTGACGGTGCGATAATTGGTCGCCTCGACCCGGCCGCGCTTGCTTAAGGCAAAGACGATCAGGTCCTGCGGCCCATTGGCGTTCACGGTGCCGAGGCGGAGCGGCAGCATGAATTTCGAGGTCTCGTAACGCACCTGCAGCGGCCGCAGGTAAGCGCGGCCGAGCTGCTGCATGCGCTTGACGTTCACCTTGGCGACAAAGAATCGCATTTTTTGCTTGATGTAGCTGCCGATCACCGGCTCGGCGCCGGCGGGAATCTTGTAGCCGTTGTCGTTGAGCCAGTTGATCAAGCCGTCGCTCTCTTCCGCCGACAAAATTGAAATGTCGTATTCGGCGACGTCGTATTGCGCTTCGACCTTGACGCCGCGGTAGGCGACGCGCTGCGAGACCGCGTCATAGGCCATGACTGCGGAGGCAGTCTGGGGCGCTGGCATTGCCGAGAGGTAGCGGTGTTCGCACGGGTCCGGATCGAAATATTCGACCAGCCGCGGGGCGGTGTAGGCGTCGAGATGATCGACCATTTTCGGTTCGACGACGCTGATCTGGTTCTTCTCGATAAAGGTCGGCACCGGAACCACCAGCGCAAACTCGTTCGGCTCGCCTTCATAGTCGCTCGCCATGGTAATGGCGGTCCGCTGGCCGTCACGCGCCAGCACGACCTTCGAGGACTTGTTGAACATTTTCGCATCCGCCTTGGCGACGTAGAAGCCGCAGAATGCGCTTGCCGGCCCGGCATAGACGGCAAGCTGGGCGCAGATGGCGGCAAGAGCAACACTCGCTTTCAACCGGGAACGAACCGTTGGCGTCATCGAGAAGCTCCTTGCATGGTTGGTGACCATTCGAACCTGTGGGCAGGAATAAGCCTGTCGAGCAGCAACGTGAGCGGAGAGAGGGCGACCAAAGCCACGTACAAAGCCGGGCGCATTTGCATGAAGAAGGCGAGGTAGTGCGCAACGAGCGCCACGCCAAACGCGAAGGCGAAGCGGCCGAAGCGCGAATCCGGCGTGGTTCGCGGGTCGGAGATCATGAAGAACGCGAAGATCAGGAGTGAGCCGCTCTGCAGCTGGTGCAGCGGAATAGCGAGCGGATCGCCGAGCCACAGTGCGCGGGCCGCGAGCAGCGCGGCGTGGCTGGCGAGAAAGAACAGTGCGATGTCGCAGCGTTGCGAGGCCTGCAGCACCACAATGGCGAGAAACCCGACCAGCGAAACCAACCAGACGCCGTCGCCCCATTGCCCGGGGGAGATCCAGACGCCGTTCGAGCTCAAAAGCAGCGCGACGATAGCGAAGCCGGCCGGATTCCAGAGGTGCTTGCCGTCGATCCGCAGCACGAATTTGGACGCAATGGCAATGACGCTGGCAATCGCCGGCAGCCAGGGCGCGTCAGCGCGCAGCAACAGGCTCAACGACAATCCAGTGATCAGCGGCGAGCGCAGATCGATGCGCTCAAGCCTAAACAGGCGCGAACAGGCCGCCTGAGTCGCCAGCGCGCTGGCGATCGCGAGCGCGCTGTGCAGCGGCTTGGCGCCGAAATCGATCCAAACAAAATTGATGGCGAGCAAGATCGACAGCGCCGCCACCTGAAAGTGGCGCGCATCAGACCACCAGGCGCGCATCGATATTTTCCCCTCGTTCGCGCACCGATGACGGCGAACCGGGACGCGGCCATGACCGACCGATGGCCGGATTCAGGCGGCGTCAGATTTAATGTTGCTGTAATATTTGATTGGTCGCGCGACGGCGCTGCCACAATTTTAGTTGTTAACTTTCGATCGTCACGTCGACCGGGCCGAGACCGTTAACGTCAAACCGATAGGCCATCGGCCGATCCGGAAATTTGGTCGTCACAACGCTTCCGGTCATCACGATATCGCCGGTGCGCAATCCGCCGCCTTGCTCGGCGAGATGCCTGGCGAGCCAGGCCACCGCGTGAAACGGGTGTCCAAGAACGTCGCGACCATAGCCGCGGTCAATGGCTTTGCCGTCGACGCAAGCGATCCCTTCGATCGACGGCAAGTCCGGCCAGGCGTGGACGAAGTCACCGAGCACAATGCCGGCGTTCCAGGCATTATCGGCGATCAACGACAGCGCATCCAGCGAGCCATAGTCGGCGTTGCGATCGTCGATGATTTCGATCGCCGGCGCCACCGCATCGACCGCGGCGGCGACATGCACGAGTGCCGGCACGCCGCCCTCAGGCGAAAGATCGCGCTTGAGCCGCACGGCGATTTCGAACTCAAGCCCCATTCTGCCGTAGGCGGACGTTCGCAGGCGCGTGCCGGAAGCGTGGACGCGGTCGGCCAGGACCACGCCGGCGACCGGGCGGTCGATCCCACACATTGCCTGCATGCGTTTGGTGGTGATGCCGATCTTGTAGCCGACCGCACTGGTATTGCGGGCTTGCATCTGCCGGTGCACATGTTCGCGCTGCACCGCGTAAGCGTCGGTCACGCTCGCTATGCCGCACGCCGCGGCGAACGGCCGGTATGGGACGCGGTTGCCGTGTTCGGCCATCAGCGTCGCGGCTATCTTGTTCACGTCCAGCGGCATGGCGTCTTCATTCCGGCCTTGTCATCGGCGCTTATCGTTGGACCGGCTCGTTATAACCAAGCCGGCCCCGCCACTTCCCAAGTAACGCGTCGGTTTGCTAGGCATACGCCGCCTCGCAAAAAAGGGCCTTCCCCAACGCGCGAGACACGAAAACATGCACGAGATCGACACTCTGATCGAACGGCTGCCCAAGTGCGAGCTGCACATTCATATCGAGGGCAGCCTCGAACCGGAATTGATGTTGGCGCTGGCGCGCCGGAACGGCGTCAAGCTGAAATACCAATCGGTCGACGCGGTGCGCCAAGCCTACCGGTTTCGCAATCTGCAGGATTTTCTCGACATCTATTATCAGGGCATGTCGGTGCTGATCACCGAGCAGGATTTCTACGACCTGGCCTTGGCCTACCTGCAGCGGGCGCATGCCGACAATGTCCGGCATGTGGAAATGTTCTTCGATCCGCAAGGCCACACCACCCGCGGCATTGCCTTCGCCACCGTGATCAACGGGCTCACTCGCGCCATCGCCGATGCGCAGCGCCAACTCGGCGTGCGGGCGAGCCTGATCATGTGCTTCCTGCGTCATCTCGACGAGGCGGACGCCGAGCGGACTTTGGATACCGCTTTGGCGTTTAAGGATAAGATCGTCGGCGTTGGCCTCGATTCATCGGAGACCGGAAATCCGCCGAGCAAATTCAAGCACGTTTTCCGCCGCGCGCGAGACGCCGGATTTTTCCTCACCGCGCACGCCGGCGAGGAAGGGCCGCCCAGCTATGTATGGGAGGCGCTCGACGTGCTCGGCGTCGGCCGGATCGACCACGGCAATCACTCGCTGCAGGATACGACGCTGGTCGCGCGCCTGGCGCGCGAGCGCATGGCGCTGACCGTCTGTCCGCTGTCCAATCTGCGGCTGCGGGTGGTCGAGGACCTCAAAGCCCATCCGCTGCGGCGGATGATGGAGAAGGACCTCGTCGTCACCGTCAATTCCGACGATCCGGCCTATTTCGGCGGCTATGTGAACGACAATTACCGCGCGGTCTCGGACGCCCTGTCGCTCGGCCGCGACGAGATCGTGGCGATCGTGCGCAACGGCTTTCAAGCGTCGCTGATGAGCGCGGCCGGGAAAGCGGCGGGTTTGGCCGAGGTCGAGCGTGTCCTGGCGGACAACGTTTGAGGCCGGGTATGCTACGCTGACAGAACAGCAGCGAACGCCGATTGCGCGCCGCGGCAGCGCTAAGGGGATATCATGCGGCTGCTCTACTCGATTGTCCTTTTGGTCCTGGCACTGATCGCGCTGTCTCAGCCGGCCCGTGCCGACGACGATTACCGCGACTGCTTCAAGGCTTCGACCGACGCCAAGCAGAGCGAGACCGGCGTCGCTGTCTGTACCCGCCTGATCAAGGGCGGCCAATGGAAGGGCGTTGATCTCGCTAGGTTGCTGAGCAATCGCGCCGCGCTTTACATCAAGCTGGAAAAGCTCGACCTCGCCATGGCCGATCTCGACCGCGTGATGGCGATCGCGCCCGACTATGTCTTCGCCCATGACAATCGCGGCGAGGTTTGGCGGTTGCGCGGCAACAACGACAAAGCCATCGCAGAATACACCAAGGCGATCAAGATCGATCCGAATTTCCTCAGTGCTTATTACGACCGTGGTCAGACCTACGAGGCGATGAAGGACCTCGACAAGGCCCGCACCGATTATCAGGCCGCAATCGACAAGCCGGGCGACGGCCGGCCGATCGACGCCTGGGCCAAGGATCAGGCGAAGAAAGCGCTGGATCGGCTTAGCGCCGGCGGGAGCGGCGGAACCGGCGGGAATTAACGGGAAGCGGCCGGCTCACGCTGGCTGAATGGCCGAACTGGGCCGCCGACGCGACCTAATAGCCTTATCGAACGCATTGGGTGATAAGCAGGAATTGGGGGAGTTGCGAAACCAACGCGCCCGCGACGCACATGCAGGTCATGATGAAAGTCACGGGCACTGGTGGCGCGGCCCTCGGGGCAAAAAACAGTCCTTCCGGTTTTTCAGTCATCCTTCGGGCGAACCAATTCCAGCGAATTACAATGAAGCTTGGTGCAATTGTGACAGGTATTCCCCAGAAGATCACAAGCTCCCAAAGGCCGTGCCAGTAAGGGCATTGATTGGGCGGCTTTACGAACAGCAATATCCCGATCGTCACCACTATTAGAGCCGCGCTCGCCCCAACGCTCAGTCGGGCTATCTTGACCCAATTGTCTGGGTCCGAAAGTTTCATCCCCGGCATCATGGTCACATCCCATGCAAAAGGTATCAGCGGCGAAATTCAAATGGGACATGTCACTTCGCAAAGGGAACAGTACCAAGAGTGGATAGAGATAAACAGAGAATGATATTGCGGGTCGCTCACGCCGGCTGAATGGCCGGACTCGGCTGCGCCACCGAGACCTGCTCACTGACGATGAGGAGTTGCGCAGCCAAGGCCGCGGCGATGACCGCGGGCTCCTTGCCTTTGATTTCGGTGACGCCGATCGGACAGACCAGCCGGTCGATGTCGCGCTCGGCGACGCCCATCTGCCGGGCAAAGCTGGTGAAGCGCGCCCGTTTGGTTTCCGATCCGATCAGGCCGACGAAATCGAAGGTCCGGCGCCGCAAGGCGGCGACGGTGATGTCGAAGTCGAGCGGATGGGAGTGGGTCATGACGATCACCATGGCGTCGCGCGGCGCTTCCGCCAATTCGCGCTCGACAGCGTCGGTGGAGACCGTGACGGCATTCTGCGGCACATATTGCGGGAATTGATCCACCCGGCTGTCGAGCCAGCGCAGGGTAAAGGGCAATGGCGCCAGCGCCAGCACGACGGCGCGGCCGACATGACCGGCGCCGAACAACAGCACCGGCGTCGTCGCTTCGCCGAAATGCTCCGGGAACGGCGTTTTGGCGAAGCGCCCCGGTGCTGCTTCCTCGTACTTGCCGGCTGTTCCGCGCGGCGCGAGCGTGCGCGCGATCCGGCCGTCGTCATCGACGCGGCTGGTGGTGACGAACGCGCCGGCTTTTTCCGCCTCCTCCAGGCGCCGCACCGCCGCCATGTCGCGGATGTCGAACGTCTCGGTGAGCGTCTTCACCAAGCCGCCGCAGCACTGGCCGAGATTCGGCCCGAGCGGCCAATCGCGGAATTGCGCCTTGCTGCGGCCGTCCTGCAAAGCTGCACGCGCCGCGGCGATCGCCTTGTATTCCAGCCGGCCGCCGCCGATGCTGCCGTAAAAGCCGCCGTCCGGCCGCAACACGATGCGGGCGCCGGCCTCGCGCGGCACCGAGCCGGCCGCGCCGACCACGCTGAGCAGGCCGGCAGCGCCGTGCCGTTCGATGGTTTCGCGAATGCGGGCCCAGACCTTCGCCATGTGAGCTAGTTCAGCCGGTTTCCGTCACGCTTGTTCCGGCGCCTTCTGAAAAGATCATGCTCCACTAGGGATTTACAAGCGGTGCCAGCGCCGCCACTGCATCGACCGGGCCGAGCGCCTTGAGGATCGCTTCCGGGGTCGCGGGCGCGTCTAGCGCGACCGGCTTGCCCGGATGCACCGAGTGTATCGCATCCGCAATCGCCGCGAATACCGAAATTCCCAGCATCAACGGCGGCTCGCCGACCGCCTTGGAGCGATAGATCGTCTCCTCGCGGTTGCTGCCCTCAAACAGGGCCACCCGGAAGTCCAGCGGCACGTCGGAGGCCACCGGTATCTTGTAGGTCGAAGGCGCGTGCGTCAGCAGCCGGCCCTTGTCGTCGTAGACCAGCTCCTCGGTGGTCAGCCAGCCCATGCCCTGGACGAAAGCACCCTCGATCTGGCCGATGTCCAACGCCGAATTGATGGAGCGGCCGACATCGTGGAGGATATCGACGCGGCGCACATTCATCTCGCCGGTCAGGATATCGATGGCGACCTCGCTGCAGGCGGCGCCATAGGCGTAATAGAAAAACGGCCGGCCTTTGCCCTTGTCGCGATCCCAGTAGAGCTTCGGCGTCTTGTAGAAGCCCGCCGCCGACAGATGCACGCGGGCGCCATGCGCCTTTTTGGTCAATTCGCCGAACGGCACGCTCTCGTTGCCGATGAACACCCGATCGTCGCGAAACGAGATCAGATCCTCGGGCACGTTCCAGGTCTCGCTGGCGAAATCGACCAGCCGCGACTTGATCTGCCGCGCCGCCAGCTGCACCGCCATGCCGTTGAGATCGGTGCCGGACGACGCCGCGGTCGCCGACGTGTTCGGCACCTTGTCGGTCGACGTCGCGGTGATGTGGACGCGGTCGAGCCCGATGCCGAACTCCTCCGCCGCCACCTGGGCGACTTTCTGAAACAGGCCCTGGCCCATTTCGGTGCCGCCGTGATTGAGATGGACGGAGCCGTCCTGATAAACGTGCACCAGCGCGCCGGCCTGATTCATATGGGTGAGCGTGAACGAGATGCCGAATTTCACCGGCGTGAGCGCGATGCCGCGCTTGAGGATCGGCGACCGCGCGTTGAAGGCGGCGATCTCCTTGCGCCGGCCGCGATAGTTTGACGAACGCTCGAGCTGCTCGATCAAGGCCGGCGCCACGTCGTGATCTTCGACGGTCTGCCCATAGGGCGTGACGTCGCGCCCCGGCCCGTAGAGATTGGCCTTGCGCACATCGAGCGGATCGAGACCGAGATCCCAGGCGATGGCGTCGATCGCCCGCTCGATCACCATCATGCCCTGCGGACCGCCGAAGCCGCGGAACGCGGTGTTCGACACCGTATTGGTCTTCACGCGCCGCGTGTTGATCCTGGATTCCGGGAGGAAATAGGCGTTGTCGGCGTGAAACATGGCGCGGTCGACGACGCCGATGCTGCAATCCGCCGAACAGCCGCAGCGGGCGTCAAGGTCGAGATCGACGGCGCGAATGCGGCCGTCGACATCGTAGCCGACCGCGTATGCGACGGCGAAGTCGTGGCGCTTGCCGGTCATTGCCATGTCGTCGTCGCGGTCGAGCCTGAATTTGCACGGCCGGCCGGTGACACGCGCCGCCACCGCGGCGATCGCCGCCCATTGGGTGGCCTGCGTCTCCTTGCCGCCGAACCCGCCGCCCATGCGGCGCACGCGACAGGTGACGAATGAATCCGGCACGCCGAGCACGCGCGCGGTGACATGCTGCACTTCGCTCGGATGCTGGGTCGACGAATAGACCAGCATGGCGCCGTCTTCGCCGGGCACTGCAAGCGCCACCTGGCCCTCCAGATAAAAGTGCTCCTGACCGCCGATGCTGATCTCGCCCGCGCTGCGCAGCGGTGCCGCGGCGATGGCCTTGGCCGCATCGCCGTTGATGAAGGCATAGTCTGGCAACACCACCTCGCCGGACTCCCTGCCCTGTTCCACGGTGACGTTGGGCGTTTCCGCGTCGATCTCGATCGTGCCGCGCAGCGCCGCCCGGCGCGCGGCGTCACGCGAGGTGGCAACCACGGCGAACACCGGCTGCTGATGAAACAGCACCTGGTCCTGCACCAGGACCGGTTCATCGCCCAGCGCCGGCGACACGTCGTTCTTGCCCGGAATGTCGGCTGCGGTAATGACGGCGACCACGCCGGGCGTCGCGTGCACGCCGCTCAGGTCGATGCCGCGCAATCGGCCGCGCGCCACCGGCGTGCCGCCGACCGCGATATGCAGCGTACCGATGGGCTCAGGAATATCGTCAATATATTCGGCGCTGCCCTGCACATGCTTGGCGCCGCTGTCGTGCGGCAGCGGTTTATGGACGTGGCGCAGCGGCGCCTCGAGTACATCACTCGGCGGCATCGGCGACCATCCGATGATCGGCTATGCGGGTGATGTCGGGGCTGATGCCGGCGATTTCGGCGATCGCCTTGACGACCAGATTGCCGGCGACGCGGCTGCGATAGGCGGCGCTGGCGCGCACATCGGTGAGCGGGGTGAAATCATCGCGGACGGCGTCGGCCGCGGCGCGCCAGCCGCGGGTATCGGCAAGCGACAGGCCGCGCAGTTTCTCTTCGACGGTCTTGGCGCGCTTGGGGATGCCGGCCATGCCGCCAAACGCCGCGCGCGCTTCGCTGATCCGGCCGCCCTCGACGCGCAGGCAAAACGCCGCCAGCACCGCCGAAATGTCCTCGTCGAACCGCTTGGTGATCTTGTAGGCGCGGAAATGCGTATCCGGCGCGAGCTTCGGCACCAACAGCCGGCGTACGTATTCTCCGGGCTGGCGATCCTGCTTGCCGTAATCGAGGAAGAAACTCTCTAGCGCAAGCTCGCGAATATGGTCGCCGCGGCGCAGCTCCACCTTGGCATTCATCGCAATCAGCATCGGTGCCAGATCGCCGATCGGCGAACCGTTGGCGATGTTGCCGCCGACGGTGCCGCAGGCGCGCACCTGCACCGACCCAAATCTCCGCAACACCTCGGCGATGTCAGGATCGATCGCGCCGAGCACCGGCTCCGCGCGCGCCAGCGACACCACCGCACCAAACGCATAGCCGAGGGGGTTTTCCACGATCTTGGCCAGCTCGGCGATGCGGCCGACATGAATGATCTTCTCCAGCGGCGCCAGTTTTTTGGTGATCCACAGCCCGACGTCGGTCGCGCCGGCGACGATGGTCGCGTCGGGATGTTTCAGATAGAGCTGCGCGAACGAATGCTCGCTCGCCGGCGCCGCAAAAAACGCATTGGCGTCGCCGACGAGAAGATCGACTTTGTCATCGAGCGAGTGAAGCGCTTGCAGCTGCTCGGCGGCGTTGCGCGTGAAGCGATCATCGGTGCCGGCATTGCAAACCTCGAGCGCCGCGTCGACGATCGGCCGATAGCCGGTGCAGCGGCACAGATTTCCCGCCAGCACATCGTTGATCTTGTCGCGGGTCGTACCGCCGTGATCGTCGTGATAGTGCGCGAACAGGCTCATCACGATGCCGGGCGTGCAGAAGCCGCATTGCGAGCCGTGCAGACGCGCCATCGCTTCCTGGATCGGATGCAGCACGCCGTCTGCGGCCAGATTTTCCACCGTGATCAATTCGCCGCCGTCGAGCTGGCCGAGTAGCGTGATGCACGAATTGACCGGCTCGTAGACCAGCCGGCCGTCGCGCTCGCGCGCGACGACGACGGCACAGGCGCCGCAATCGCCCTCGGCGCAGCCTTCTTTGGTGCCGGTCGACCGCTCCTGCAGCCGCAGCCAGTCCAGTACGGTGGTGAACGGCGAAAAACCGTCGAGGCGCATGCGGCGGCCGCTGCGGAGAAATTGCAGACTGCTTCTGGTCGAGGCTGCGGTCATGACGCGTGATGCGAACTCAACGATATTTTGTCCAGCTGTTGCCAAGCGTCATTTGCGCACAACAAACAAATCAAGGCAAGTAATGTGCCAACAACCACGATATCGGCCGCAAGAGGTTCGTCAGTAGACGGCCGCGGAAAATCTCGGCAAGCGATCCTGATCGAAAGTGGAACCATCATGCCGCCGCTCGACGATGAAAGCCTGCTCCGCCGCAGCTTCGCGGTGGCGCGACGCGCGCAGACCCACGGCAATCATCCGTTCGGCGCCATCCTAGTCGATCCGGCCGGCGCGGTGCTGCTCGAAGTCGAGAACGGCTACATGCCGGACCGGGACATGACCGGCCATGCGGAGCGGCTGTTGGCGACGGCGGCATCGAAACAATTCGACCCGAAATTTCTCGCCGGCTGCACGCTGTATAGTTCCGCGGAACCCTGCTGCATGTGCGCCGGCGCCCTGTATTGGGCCGGCATCGGGCGCATCGTTTATGGCCTGTCCGAGCGCCGGCTCAAGACCATCACCGGCAATCACCCCGAGAACCCGACGCTGGATTTGCCGTGCCGCACCGTGTTCGCCGCCGGGCAGCGCCAAGTCGAGGTCGTCGGTCCGCTCCTGGAGGACGAAGCTGCCGCGCTTCATGCAGGGGTTTGGCAAGCGCAGAGTTGATGTAAGTCTCAGGGCGGCGGTCACCGTCTTCAAGTTTTCTTGCGCGCCGCGATCACCTCTTCGGCGGCGCGCACGCCGGTGTGCCAGCCGCCATGCGCCGTCGAGAAGTCGCCGGCGGAGCAGGCTTCGCCGGCGAAGAACAGGCGACCGTCGATCGGCTCGGCGAGTTTGAGCCGGCAATCGGCGAAGCCCGGCTTTGCATACGAATAGGAGCCGAGCGCAAACGGATCGACGCCCCAGCGATGCAGGCCGATCGGCCTGACGCGGCTGGCGAACGCGCTGCCGAACAGACCGACCAGTTCGGACACCGCGAAGTCGAAGAATGCGGCATCGCCGCCCGCTTCCAGCTCCGCAGCAAAGCTGCCGCCGAAATAGGCTTCGATCATCGGCCGGCCGAGCGGCCTGAACTGATAAGCGCCGGTCCCCGCCCGATCGGTATGGCCGAAGATGCGGATGTCGTTGCCGAACTCCTCGGCGCCTTCGAGCGCCATGAACAACTTGTCGGCAAGGCCGAGCGGCAGACCCTGCGCCGCTTGCGTCTTTTCCGGCAGCGCCGGCGTGAACGGCGGTTGCTGCGCGGCAATGAGCGCGCTCGGAATAGTCACGATCACCTGATCGGCCGCGATCGCGCCTTTGGCCGTGTCGATACGCAGCCGCTTGCCGCGATGATCGATCTTGCGGACAACGCAATCGAGCATGGCCGGCAGACCGGCGCCGGAGTTGGCGATCAGCGCGCCATAACCCTTAACGGCGCGCCAGTTGACGTCGGTGCTGTCGTAACGGTCGAAGTCGATCGCCGAAACCCGATCCCATTCGGCGCCGGTGATGTAGGTGCCGAGCGCATTGATCAGGCCGTTCCAGCGCGAGTGCGGATCGAGATAAGCCGCGGCGGCGATATCGGACTGCCGGTCGCGCACGCGTTCCAGCCGCGTGAAGAACGAGCCAATCGCCTGCTGAAACTCATCCTGCTCCGCGTAAGAAAAGCCGATTTCCGGTGACCGCCGCGTCCACGGCGGTCGGCTCTTGTCGATCGTGGCGCCTTGTTGCTGGGCGACCTCTACCCACGGATTGCGATCGGCCGAATGCAGCCAGCCGCAGCCGAGGTCGAGCACCAAGCCGTTGTCACCAACGATGGTCCAGGCCCGCCCGCCAAGCCGCGGCCGCGCCTCGACCAGGAGGCAATCCACTTCGGCGTCGTGCAACCGTCGCGCCGCGGCGATGCCCGCGGCGCCGGCGCCGACCACTACGACTTCAACGTTGCTAGGCGGCACGACGGCCTCGCGCCATCGCCAGTCGCGCGATCGGCATCCTGATTCGATTCGTCTGCATCAAATTACAATAAGTAAAAACGGAGCATTCTTGCATAGGCGCCCAGCGGCATCGTCGGTTGGCGGCTGCTACGATTGATGCCATTAGCAATGATACGTCAGACCTTGCCGGGTTCTGCAACCATGCGGCTGCCGCCGCTCACCCTGGAAGCGTCCACCCTTGAACATCCAGCCCAAGGACACGGCTGCGCCGCCGGCGCCCGCGAAGCGCTCGTTCGCGGCGATGCGTCATCCGGGATTTCGCGCCCAGTTCATCACCTTTGTGTTTGCAATGATGGCCGACAATATCGAGCACGTCATCAGCTACTGGGTGATGTTTCAGAAATTCCATTCGCCGGCGCTGGCCGGGTTCGCGATCGTCTCGCACTGGCTGCCGTTCCTGTTGTTCTCGGTCATCACCGGAGCGCTCAGCGACCGCTTCGATCCGCGGCGCATCATCCAGTGCGGCATGCTGCTGTTCATCCTGGTCTCGCTCGGCTGGGGTTATTTCTTCATCACCGACACGTTGCAGATGTGGCAGGCGATGCTGCTGTTGGTGCTCCATGGCTGCGCGGCCGTGCTGTGGTTCACCCCGATCCAGGTACTGCTCTACGACATCGTCGGTCCCGGCGACCTGATCAGCGCAGTCCGGCTAAACGCCACCGCGCGTTATCTCGCGGTGCTGATCGGCCCGGCGGCCGGCGGCCTGATCCTGCTGGCGCTTGGGCCGTCCTACGGCATCTTTCTCAATACCGTATTCTATCTGCCGCTGCTGCTGTGGCTGGCGAATGCGCCATATGGGCCGCGCTTTCGCACCGGCGCGCCACCGCCGCGCCGCGCGGTGCGTGGCCTCGCCGACATCGTGCAGACGGCGCGCGATATCCGCGGCCATTCGGTCATCGTCTCGATGACGTTGTTGGCCGGGGCCGCATCGTTCTTTATCGGCAATGCCTTGAGCCCGCAGATGCCGGGCTTTGCGCAGGATCTCGGACACGGCGATCCGGGGCTGGCCTACAGCACGCTGCTGGCGGCCGATGCGTGCGGCGGCTTCCTTGCCGGTGTGCTCCTTGAAAGCGGCGGCTTCCTGCTACCGCGGCCGCGCACCGCGATCGTGCTGGCGATGCTGTGGTGCCTGACCTTGGCCGGATTTTCGCTTTCGTGGAATTATCCGCTGGCGCTCGGCCTGTTGTTCGCCACGGGCTTCCTCGAGCTGTCGTTCAACTCCATGGCGCTGAGCCTCGTGCAGATCAATGCGCCGCCCGACAACCGTGGACGCGTCGTCGGCTTGTTCGGCATGGCGAGCCTCGGCCTGCGCGCCTTCAGCGGCGTCACGGTGGGGGTCCTCGGCAGCCTGATCGGCGTGCATTGGTCGCTGGCCGCAGCGGCGCTGGCGATGCTGGCGACGGCGACCGCGCTCCTGGCGCTGCCGTAGCTCTTCGGCTCCGCCGCACCGTTCAGCTTTCGGGCTGCGCGGCGACGCGGCCGAGAAACGCGGCGAAATCGTTCGGCGGACGGCCGAGCAGCCATCGCAATGTGTTGGGGCTGCCGATGAGGCCGTGGCTCGCGTAATAGCGGAACATCGCCGCCAGCGCGGCGCGCTCCTGCTCGCCGACGCCACGCGTGGCGGCACGCGTTTCCCATGCCGTCGGCGTCTCCGCTTCGACCCGCACCACGCGCCCCAACGCCACACCGATCGCGGACGCGACTTCGGTCTGGCTCAGCGGCTTGGTGCCGACCAGCTCGTAGGTCGCGCCGCCATGGCCGTGTTGCATCAGCACGATGGCCGCCGCCTCGCCGACGTCTTCAAGATCAACCAGGCTCAGCCGCGTTTCGGCCGGATAAGGCACCCGGAACATGCCGTCGGCGATAATGCCATCCCACACGTTCAGGATATTTTGCATGTAGGCGGTCGGCTGCAGCACGGTCAGATCGAAGCCCGACGCCAGCAGCATCTCCTCGACCCGCATCTTCTGCCAATGATGCGGCATCGCTTCGATCTGCGAGTGCAGGACCGAGTGATAGACAAAGCGCTTGACGCCGTGATCCCGCGCCGCACTGGCGACCGCGCGCGCGTAGGCCACTTCGTGCGGGCTGACATTCGGACAGATGTGATAGATCGCCTCCACCCCGCCGGCGGCCAGCGCCAGCGCACGGGCGTCGGTGAATTGACCGACATTGACCTCGGCGGCGCCGAGCGCGAACAGCGCGTTGGCGTGGTTGGGATTGCGCGTGAACGCGCGCACGCGCTTGCCGCTTGCCGCCACCGCTTTGACCACGGCTCTGCCGGTCTTGCCGGCGGCGCCGGTCACCAGAATCATCGCCACATCATCGCAATTTGGCCGTCAGCTCGAACAGGCGGCCGGGACTCAAGGGAATTTCGTTCAACTCGACGTTCCGATCCAGAAGCCCGAGCGCATCTTCGATCGCTTGCGCGAATAACGGCCCGACCGGAATGGCGCCGGCCTCGCCGGCGCCCTTGATGCCGAGCGGGTTGAGCGGCGAAGCCGTGACGGTGTGGGCGATCTCCATGCGCGGCACTTCCAGCGACGTCGGCAGCAGATAGTCGGCCAGGGAGGCATTGAGCAATTGGCCGTCGTCGTCGAACACCAGCTGCTCGTAATAGGCGTTGCCGATACCCTGCGCGACGCCGCCATGGATCTGGCCGGCCAGGATCAGCGGATTGATGACGGTGCCGCAATCGTGCACCACCACGTATTTGAGCACGTTGAGCGAAAACGTCTGCGGATCGACTTCGACGATCATGGCGTGCACGCCGCTGGCGGTGGCGCCGCCGGGCGGGCCGAAATACTGCGTCGATTCCAACCCCGGCTCGGTCCCAGGCTTGACAGCGCCGCGCATCGGATTGGCCGCGAGCGCCAGCGCCCCGAGCTTCACCGATTGTCCGGGAACGCCGACGACGGACACTTCGCCGTTGGCGATCTCGAGATCTTCCTCGGCGCATTCGAAATGCTCGGCGGCGAGCTTGAGGATTTTCTGCCGCACCGCCTTGGCCGCTTCATTGACGGCGTTGCCGGCAACGACGGCGCCGCGGCTGGCGAAGGTGCCGGCGCCCCAATAGAACTGATCGGTGTCGCCGGTGACGACATCGACGTCGCTGACCTCGACGCCGAGCTGGTCGGCGACGATCTGGGCAAAGACCGTAAAATGCCCCTGCCCCTGCGTGCCAATGCCGGTCGCCACATTGACCTTGCCGTTCGCCTGTACCTGCACCTTAGCGCCTTCGTAGGGCCCGATGCCGGTACCCTCGACGTAGCAGGCGACGCCGACACCGACATGACGGCCCTGCGCCCGCAGCCGCTTCTGCTCGTCGGCGAGAAATTTCTCATAGCCGATCATCTCCAAAGCTTTGTCGAGGATCGGCTCGTAATTGCCGCTGTCATAGGAGAGCGGTGCGAAGTCCTGATAGATGATCTCGTTGTTGTAGGGGAACGCGTCCGGCGGAATGAGGTTGCGGCGGCGGATTTCGGCGCAGTCGATCTTCAATTCGTGCGCGGCGATGTCGAGCAGCCGTTCGACCACGAACACGCCATGCTGCCGTCCGGCACCGCGATAGGGCGTGACGATCGGCTTGTTGGTGAAGACGGCAGTGAAGGTCGAGTCGTAATTCGGCACCACATAAGGCCCGAGCAGGGTGCACTGGCTGTTGATCGGCACCGTCAGTCCGTATGGGTTGTAGGCGCCGGTGTCGTGCAGGAACACGTCCTTGATGCCGAGGATGCGGCCGTCGGCGGCGAGCGCGATTTCGGCATCGTGGGTCTGGCCGCGCTCGTGGGTGGTGGCGAAGAAATGCTCGAGTCGGTCTTCGATCCATTTGATCGGGCGATTGAGCTTCATCGCCGCCCACGGGATCACCACCTCTTCTGGATAGAACAACATGATCTTCGGCCCGAAACCGCCGCCGACGAACGGCGCGATCACCCGCACCTGCCGTTCGCTCAAGCCGAGCATACCGGCAAGCCCGTTGCGCAAGAATACCGGCGCCTGAGTGGTATCCCAGATGGTGAGCTGATTGGCGCGCGAATCCCAATTGGCGACGATGCCGCGGGTCTCGATCGGCGACGACGCGCCGTGATCGTAATGGAAGCGCCGGGCGACGAGGTGATCGGCCTTGGCACGGGCTGAAGCATAGTCACCACGACCCTGCCAGACGTGCGCGGCGATGTTGCCGCGAACATCGTCGTGCACCGTGGCGGAAGCGCCGTTCACCGCCTTTTCCAGACCGACCACCGCCGGCAACGGCTCAAGGTCGACGGCAATGTCGCCCAGCGCATCTTCGGCGAGATAGCGGCTTTGCGCGAATACGACCGCGAGCGGCTCGCCGACATGGCGGACCTTGTCCTTGGCGAGCGGCACCTGGGTGCGCTGATTGAAGATCGCGTTCTTGATCGGCGGCGGCGGCACCAACAGCGGACCGGGCGCCCAATAGGCGCCGAGATCGTCGGCGGTATAGACCGCAACGACGCCGTCGCGGGCGCGCGCCGCAGAGATGTCGATCGAGCGGATGCGGGCATGCGCGAGGTTGCTGCGCAGAAATGCGGCGTGCACCATGCCGGGCAGTTCGACGTCGTCGACAAACAGCGCCTGCCCGCTCAGCAGCCGCGCGTCCTCGTTGCGACGGACCGGCGCGCCGAAGCTGCGCGTGCTCATGGCTGCGGCTTCCGCAGCCGTTCGGCGGCGAGCTGCATGGCCTGGACGATATGCTGATAGCCGGTACAGCGGCACAGATTGCCGGACAAAGCTTCGCGGATCTGCGCCTCGTCCGGCGACGGCGTTTCCTCGAGGAACACCTTCATCGTCATCAGAATGCCGGGCGTGCAATAGCCGCATTGCAGGCCATGGCAGTCGCGCATCAATTCCTGCAGCGGATGCAGATGCTCGCGATCCGGCGCCAATCCCTCCACGGTCGTGATGTCGCGGCCGTCGACCTGTGCTGCGAACATCAAACACGAGCGGACCGCGGCGCCATCGACAATCACCGTGCAGGCGCCGCAAACCCCGTGCTCGCAGCCGACATGGGTGCCGGCGAGCAAAAGATCGTGGCGCAGAAAATCGCTCAGCAGCAGCCGCAATTCGACGGTGCGCTGATATCGCGTGCCATTGACGGTGACGGTGACGTCGTGGCGATCAATGGTCACGGCCCGCCCGCTCGTTCGCCGTGGTCAGCGCGCGCGTGGTCAGGACGCCGGCGATGTGGCGCTGAAACTCCTTGCTGGCGTGAATGCTGCCGCCCGGATCGATGCCGCCCTGCACCAAAGCGGCCGCCTCGGCGATGTCGGCTGCGCCGATCGCCTTGCCGACCAGGGATCGGCTTGCCGCCGTGGCAAAGACCGGCCCGTCGCCGGCATTGCAGAGACCGATGCGCGCTTCGATGCAGTGCCCCGCTTCGTCCACGCGCACGATGCAGGCGACGCCGATAATGGCGAAATCGCCGCGCCGGCGCGACATTTCCAGAAAGCAGGCGCCGGAGTGCGGCGCTGCGATCGGCAGTTCGACCTCCATCAGCATTTCGTCCGGTTCGAGCGCGGTGGTCAGCGCGCCGACGAAAAAATCGGACGCGTCGATCCAGCGCTCGCCCTTGATCGACTGCGCGCGCAGGCGTCCGCCCATCGTCAACACGATGGCGGGCATCTCCGAAGCCGGATCGGCATGGGCCAGGTTGCCGCCGATGGTGCCGCGGTTGCGGATTTGCGGATGCGCGATGAGCGGCAGCGCTTCGTGGATGAGCGGCAATTTGCGCTCGGTCGCGGGATCGCGCTCGAGACTGCGATAGCGCGTCATCGCGCCGGCGCGGAGCCGATCGGCGGCGCCGTTTCTGACCCCGGCCAGCTCGCTCAGGCGATTGATGTCGATCAGCAAAGCCGGCTGGGTCAGCCGGAAATTCATCGTTGGAACAAGGCTTTGACCGCCGGCCAGGAAGCGCGCCTCGTCGCCGTGTTCGGCTTTCAGCGCCAAGGCCTCCTCGACGGTCTTGGCAGCGACGTAACGAAAGGGCGCGGGCTTCATAGTGTGCGAAACGGTCCATTAAAGCTGGCGGTGTTGGCTGGGCGAGTATGAAAAGAATTGGCGCGCAGAGTCAAAGTCCTGCCGATTGTCTAGGCCGCGGCCTTGGCGCGCTCGACGGTGGCCAGGACTTCTTCGCATGACAGCGGCTCGAAGCCCGGCCGAAATTTTTCCCGGCCCAAACGATAGATCGCGCCATTGTACGGTGCCGGTACGCCATGCTCGGCGGCGAGCCGCACGATGTAGCCGGTGATCGAATCCAGTTCGGTGTCGTTCGCGCCGCGCAAGACCACATCTTGCGTCATGCTCGACATCTGCATGGCGCGAAGCTCGCGCGCGAACAATGGACGTATCAACCAGCCGGGGAGAGCGGCCACCACATGCAACAGCGCGAATGGGGGGAAGCCCGGGATGCGGTGCTCGTGGAAGCCCGCGGCGCGAATGACGCGCACCCCTTCCCACAAGGTCTGCGTCAACAGCTGTTGATAGATGGCCGGGCTCGATAACGGCTTGGCGCCGCGGCTGAGCAAGGCGTCCAGCGCGTTGGTGAGGTTGAAGACGATCTTGGTGTGCACCGCGTCCTGCTGGCGATCGGTGATCTCGGTCGGGCAACCGCGCGTAAGGATCGACTGCACCACGCGCAATTCATCGCCCAGCGTGTTGTCGGGCGTGCCGATCACCAATGGGCCTTTGCGCTGATAGCCGACCACGACCGGCTGGTCGCGGCGGGCGTTGTAGCCGACCACGCAATAGATCGCCTTGGAAAAGAATTTCGGCAGGATGCGCTGATTGTCGATGCCGTTTGCCATCGACACCACGATCGGCCGGTCACCCAGTTCCTCCGCTACCCGCCGCGCGACGTTCTCCAAGTCATAATTCTTCACCGCCAGCACGACGACTTCGGCGTCGGTAACGTCGCCGGGCCGGTCGACGGTTTGCACATGGACGGTGCGGCGGGTTTGGTCCGGCGCCGCAAAAGCGTAGGTCGTGATCCCATTTTGCCGGAGCGCAGCCTGGCTCGCGCCATGGCCCATGATGAAGACCGACGGATAATGCTCCGCCACCCAGGCGGCGACCGAGGCGCCGATGGCGCCTGGCCCGATGAACAGGATTTTTGGGTCGCTCACACTCTGCGCGCCTCGCCGGGAGGTGGCAGCATAGTCTCGTCATTGCGAGGAGCGAAGCGACGAAGCAATTCAGACTCCGGACCGCAACTGGATTGCTTCGCTTTCGCTCGCAATGACGAACACCGCGTGTACGGCAGCAAGGCCATGCGAAAATCCGGGTTCTCAGGCCGACGAATTTGCCGTTCTCTTCCAGGCAAAACGCGCGGGAGGAAGGCGTGACCAAGGCGCTGGAAAAGACCTACGACGGCATCATCATCGGCGCCGGCCATCACGGCCTGATTCTGGGCAGCTACCTGGCGAAGGCGGGCTTGAGCGTCCTCCTGGTCGACCGCCGGCTGCAATATGGCGGCGGGCTCTCGACCCAGGAAGTGACGGCGCCGGGCTTCTATCACAACCTGCACTCCATCAATCATTTCCACATTTCCGAGACGCCGTGGTTCAAGGATCTCGGGCTTGAAGACCGCGTCACCTACATCACGCCGCGTTACGAGTTCGGCCAGGCGCACCGCGACGGCACAGCTCTGGTCTTCGGCCGCGATCGCGAGGAGACCATCGCCAACGTGGCGCGGTTCTCGAAAAAAGACGCCGACACGTTCCGCGACTGGAACCGCCGCGCCGAAGAGATCACTGCACAGATTCTGATGCCCGAACGCTACGCCGAGCCGTTGCCGCAGGCCGAACGCGAGGCTTTGCTCGGGCGGACCGCGATCGGCCGCGATTTTCTGGCCATCAGCCGCCGTCAGCCGCTCGACTTAGTGCGGGAGCTGTTCGAGAACGATCACGTCAAGCTGCTCTTCCTGTTCAAGGTCTCGCTGTTCGGCACCTGGCTGACCGACACGCTGTCGAAGACGAGCCCGATGGGCTCGGTGATCCGCGCCTTCGATCTCGAGACCGGTTATCAGCTCTGCCAGGGCGGCTCGTTCAACCTGGCGCGCGGCTTGATGGAGACGTTCATCGCCGCCGGCGGAACGTTTGCGCCGCAGGTCGCGATCGACCGCATCCTGATCGAAGGCGGCCGCGCTCGCGGCATCGCGCTTGCCGACGGCAGGACCGTTCGGGCGCGGCAATTCGTGGCCAGCACCATCGACGTGCATCAGACCTTCGAGAATCTGATCGGACGCTCGCAATTGCCCGCGGCGTTCGCGGCCAAGCTTGATCGCTTCCAATATACCGGCTGGACACTGTTCGGGCTGCATCTCGCCTTGCACGAGGCTCCCAAATTTGCCGCCGCCGATTTCGACCCGAATATCAACCGCACGCTGAAATGGAGCATCGGCGCCGAGACGATGGAGGATCTGTTCGCGGCATTCGAGGACGTCAAAGCTAACCGCGGGCCGCGGATCGTGCAGTTCGGCTCGGGACCTTTGAGCGTCATCGACCCGACGCAGGCGCCGCCCGGCAAGCACACGACCTATTGCTGGCATGTGATGCCGCTTGAGCCCGATCTCGGCGGCCGGGACTGGGAGGACTTCAAGCGCGAGTTCGCCGAGAAGATCATCGACACGTTCGCGCGCTACTGCCCCAATCTCACGCGCGACAATATCATCGGGCGGTACATCTACACCGCCCAGGAATATACCCACGAGCTGATCAATATGCGCAACGGCGATATCTTCATGGGCGCGTTCAACGCAGAGCAGGTGATGTACAACCATTTCGGCTATCGCACGCCGATCCCCAATCTCTACATGGCCGGCTCGTCGGGTCATCCGGGCGGCGCCATCTCGGGCGGAGCGGGCTACATCACCGCCGGCATCATTGCCCGCGATCTCGGCATTAAGCTTTGGTGGCAGCCGGCCGACGCCTCTGCCGCGCTCGGCGCCATCGCACAAGCAGCCTGAGGGCGCAGGAGGCAACCATGTCCGCAACATTTTCGGTCGCCGACAAAGTCGTGGTCATCACCGGCGCCGGCCAGGGCATCGGCCGAAGCTTCGCCAAGGCATTCGCGTCCGCCGGCGCGCGCGTCGTCATTGCCGAGCGCAACATGGAGAAAGCCCGCGCGGTCGAGCAGGAAATCGCCGCCGGCAACGGCCACGCCAAAGTTTTCGAGACCGACGTGGCCGACGAGGATTCGGTCAAGAGCCTCGCCGCCAACATCGACCAGGCGTTCGGCCGCGCCGACGTGCTGATCAACAATGCCGCGATCTTCTCGACGCTGGAGATGCGGCCGTTCGACCAGATCCCGGTGGCGGAATGGGAGCAGGTGCTGCGCGTCAATATCACCGGGCCGTTCCTGTGCGCGCGAGCGATGCTGCCGTTGATGCGGAAGCACAAATGGGGCCGGATCATCAACATGGCGTCCGGCGCCGTGACGCTCGGCCGGCCGAATTATCTGCACTACATCGCCTCGAAGGCGGCGCTGGCCGGCATGACCCATTCGATGGCGCGCGAGCTCGGCCCCGAAGGCATCACCGTCAATGCCATTCTGCCCGGCGCGACCTATACCGAGATCGCCCGCAAGACCGTCACGCCGGAGCAGAAGGAGCGTATCATCGCCATGCAAAGCATCCCGCGGCCGCAAATCCCGGACGACCTGATCGGCGTCGTGATGTTTCTCGCCTCCGACGCCTCCGCATTCATGACCGGCCAGGAGCTGACGGTCGACGGCGGCGCCACGCATCCTTGAGCCTGACCGCGTACGCAATCCGAACCGCCGACAACACGGGCAAACATCATGTCGCCAGCCGCACCGCAGCGAAACGCGCCGCTTCAAGGACTGCGCCTCCTCGATCTTACCTCGATGGTGCTCGGCCCCTACGCGACCCAAATCCTCGCCGATTACGGCGCCGACGTCATCAAGGTCGAGCCGCCGCAAGGCGACCTGATGCGCAAGGGCGGAGCGATCAAGAGCGCCGACATGGGCGCGCTTTATCTGCAGCTCAATCGCAACAAGCGCAGCATCGTTCTCGATCTCAAGCAGGCCGCGGCGCGTGATGCGTTGCTGCGTTTGTGCGAAAGCGCCGACGTGCTCGTACACAACAATCGCCCCGCGGCGATGCGCCGCCTCAAGCTGACCGATGAGAGTGTGCGCGCCGTCAATCCGCGGCTCATTTATGTGAGTCTGATCGGCTATGGCGAAACCGGCCCGTATGCGGGCAAGCCGGCCTATGACGATCTGATCCAGGGAATCTCCGCGCTGCCGGCGACCGCCGCGCAAGCCGGCGCGTCGGAGCCGCGCTTTGTGCCGCTGACGTTGACCGACCGCATCGTCGGCATCAATGCGACGCATGCGATCCTCGCCGCCGTGTTCCAGCGTGACCGAACCGGCAAGGGCCAGTCGGTGGAACTGCCGATGTTCGAGACCATGGCGCAATTCGTGCTTGGCGATCATCTTGGCGGGCGCACGTTCGATCCCCCGATCGGCAAGCCCGGCTACAACCGACTGATGACGGCCAACCGCCGACCTTACGCGACCAGCGACGGCTATGTGTGCGCGCTGATCTATACCGACAAGCATTGGCGGAATTTTTTCGCGGCCATCGGCCGCGCCGCCGAATATTCCGCCAACCCGCGTCTATCGGATTATGTTGCGCGCTCGCGCCACTACAACGAAATCTACGGCATGGTCGCCGACATGCTGCGAACGCGCACCACCGCGGAGTGGCTAGCGCTGTTCGAACGCTGCGATATTCCGTGTTCGCCGATGAACGACCTCGATGCGCTGATCGACGATCCGCATCTCGCCGCGGTCGGCTTCTTCCAGACGCTCGCGCACCCGACCGAAGGCAATATCCGCTATACCGGCATTCCGAGCCGCTGGAGCGGAACCGCACTAAAGATCACACGCCACGCCCCGCGCTTAGGCGAGCACAGCGTTGCGATCCTCAAAGAAGCCGGCGTCGCCGCGGACGACATCGCGACGCTGCTGCACAGCGGCGCCACGCTCGACGGCGCCATCGACACAATGGCCGACGCTTCTGCCCGATAAGCCGCATTGCTCCAGCTATTCCGATGTCTTAGCTTGACGCTGCAACAAGTAACGCGGGGAGAATGCTCATGATCCGGCTGTCGATGTTCGCCGCCTTCCTGGTTTCGGCCACGACACTGTCAGCGCAAGCGGCCGATGCCCCCGCGGAAATCAAGCTCGGCACGCTCTATGCCTCGTCCGGCCGCTATGCCAGCATTTCGATGCCGGTGCATTACGGCCTCAAGCTCTGGATCGATCAGAAGAACGCCGCCGGCGGCGTTTATGTCAAAGCCTTCGACAAGAAAATTCCGCTCAAGCTCATCGCCTATGACGACCAGAGCAGCACCGCGACGGCGGCCACGCTCTATAATCAGCTCATCACCCAGGACAAGGTCGACATTCTGATCGCCGATTCCGGATCGGTGCTCACTTCGGTGGCAGTGCCGATCGCGCGCGATCACAAGATGCTGCTGATCGACCAGACCGGCACCGGCGCGGCGTTTTTCACGCCGGACAATCCCTACATCGTGCTGATGGCCGATCCGGTTTCCAGCATCTGGCCGAAACCGCTGACGGATTTTCTCACCCGCGACGGCCCGGGCCTCGGCATCAAGCGCATCGCCATGCTTTACGCCACCAACGATTTCACCGGCACGCAGGCGAATTCGATCCGCAAATTCATCACCGAATCGAACTCGGGCCTCGAGTTTGTGTTCGATCAAGGTGTGCCGACCGAGACCTCGAACTATACCGTGCTGCTCAACAATATCCGCGCGTCGAACCCGGACGCCGTGTTGCATCTCGGCTATGCCTCGAACGACATCGCGTTCCTGCGCAACGTCCAGGACAGCGGCATCAAGTTCAAGTTTCTGTTCAGCATTTATCCGGGGGTCGAAACCGAGCTGCTTGAGAAAAATCTCGGCGGCAAGGCCCTGAACTATGTGTTCACCTACGTCACCTCGATGGACCTCGCGTACAAGGCCGAGTTCGGCATGTCGCTGAAGGAATACAGCGACGCCTGGCACAAGAAATATGCCGACTCCCATGTCGAGTTCGGCTTCAACTCCATTGCCGGCTACACCACCGGCATGGTGTTGGAAAAGGCGCTCACCGTCGCTGCCAACCTTGATCAACTCGAACTGCGCAAGGCGATCTATTCGCTGTCGGGCAATCTCAAGACGCTCGACGGCACCTTCGAGCTCGATGCCACCGGCGGCCAGATCGGCGAACTGACGCCGATCGGGCAGTTCGTCGCCAACGAAGGCGATAAACCCAAGCTGCTGACGGTCTGGCCGCACGAGCTTGCCAACGGCAAGCCGATTTATCCGCGTCCATAATAGCGCCCGTATCATTGGGCCGCGGCGGCTGGCGGAGCGCTGAATGCTCACTTACAGCTTGTTGGCCGGCCTGCTGTTCGGTCTCTACTTCTCGCTGATCGGGCTCGGCCTCAATCTGGTATTCGGCGTCATGCGCATCGTCAATCTGGCGCACGGCGACTTTTTGATGCTCGGCGCCTTCCTGGCGTTCTGGCTATTCACGCTGTTCGCCGTCAATCCGGTTCCGGCGGTGGCGATTGGCTTTGTCGCGTTCGTCGCGATCGGCCTGCCGCTCTATTATCTCCTGGTGCCGCGGCTGCTGCGCGCCAAAGACCCGGAGATGCTGTCGTTCATTTTGTTCTTCGGCCTGTCGCAGGTGATCGAGGCGGTGACCACGATCGCGTTCGGCACCAGCGAGCGGTCGATCCCCGGCGATCAGCTTGGCAACGCGGTCGCCGCCGTCGCGAGCTTGTTCGCCGGCCATAAGGTCGAGGCCGGGCCGGTCGAGCTTTTCGGCCAGACGTTTCCGGCATCGTGGGTGGCGAGCGGCATTGTCAGCGGCGCCGCCGTTCTGTTCGTCTATCTTTATCTTTATCAGACGCGGCTCGGCTATCTGACGCGCGCGGTGATGGACAATCGTGACGAAGCGGTCGCGACCGGCATCGACGTGCATCGCATCTCCGCCATCGCCTTCGGTATCGGCATCGGGCTCGCGGCCGCCGCCGGCGTGTTTGCCCCGTTCATGCTCGGCAGCATCACGCCGGCGATGGGCGCGGAGATCACCGTGACCGCGTTCGCGGTCATCGTCATCGGCTCGCTGGGCAATCCGCTCGGCACCGTGCTCGGCGGCGTGATTTACGGCATCTCCTACATGCTGATGCAGAGTTATTACAGCTCCTGGGCCAATCTGTTGCCCTACGTCCTGTTGATTGCGATCCTGCTGGTACGGCCCAGCGGCTTGCTCGGGCGGCAGGTCCGCCGTGCCTAGGATCGTCTGGCACCTGCTGCTGATCCTCGTTCCGGTGGTCGCGATCTTTGCGGTGCTGCCGGCAATCTACAGCAATCATTTGCTGCTGTTCAATTTCATCATCTTCATGACGCTCGCCCAGGGCATCAACGTCATCTACGGCTTCACCGGCTATTTGCCGTTCGGCTATGTCGGATTTTTTGGCGCCGGCGCCTACGGCTTCTCGCTGATGGTTCTGCATCTGCACGCGCCGCCATTCGCTGCGCTCGCGGTCGCCGCCGCCGCGGCCGTGGTGCTGGCGCTGTTGCTGACGCCGCTGTTTCGTCTCTCGGGCGCGTATTTTTCCATCGCCAATCTCGCCGCCGCACTGGCACTCCTGCAGGTGGTGTCCAATCCCAACCTGGAAGAGATCACCAAGGGCCCGTACGGCATCAGCTTAAGCGGCGTGTTCAATCCGACGCTCGGCTACGCCACGGCGCTCGCGATCCTGGCGCTGACGCTGGCGCTCGTCATCTATCTGCGCAACTCGCATTTCGGCATGGCGCTGCAAGCAATTCGCGAGGACCCGATCAGCGCCGGCATGGCCGGCATCAACGTGGTGCGCGAGCGCGTGATCGCCTGGCTGTTGAGCGCGCTGATCGCCGGTCTCGCCGGCGGCGTGTTCGCCTGGTACGTGTCGGTGTTTTATCCGGAGACGGTGTTCAGCGTCGAGTTCACCATCTTCGCCATCGTGTTCGCGCTGTTCGGCGGCAATGCCACCGTCGTCGGGCCGATCCTTGGCGTGGTCATTCTCTATGGCATCTACAACGCCGTCGGCATTTCGACGCCGCAATATTTTCAGCTGCTGTACGGCGCGCTGATCATGGGCCTGGTGCTGTTCCTGCCGAACGGCATCGTGTCGTTGTTGCAAAAGTGGGGGATCGATGTCCCCTGACCGCGCGCCGCTTCTGAGCGTCGAAGGCCTGGTGAAACGCTTCGGTGGTTTTCGCGCCCTCGACGTCCTGAGCTTCGAGGTCGGCTCCGGCGAGATTCTCGGCCTGGTCGGACCGAACGGATCGGGCAAGACGACCTGCATCAACGTCATCTGCGGCCTCTATCGGCCGGACGGCGGCGCGATCCGGTTCGACGGACGCTCGATCGGCGGCTTGCCGTCGCACCGGCTGGTGCATGCCGGCATCAATCGCACCTTCCAGATCCCGCGGCCATTCCTGACGCTCTCGGCGCGCCAGAATGTCGAGATAGCCGCGGCCTATGGGCGCAACGGCGATGGCACCGCCGACGTCGTGGCGTTATTGTCCTCGCTCGATCTTGCGGGCTTCGCGGACAAGCCCGCCGGCGAACTCAACAGCGCCCAGCAAAAAATGCTCGACCTCGCCCGCGCGCTGGCAACCGGGCCGCGGCTGTTGCTGATCGACGAACTGGCCGCGGGGCTCAATCCCGTCGAGCTCGATCGCGTCGCCAATAAGCTCCAGGAGCTCGCCCGCTCCGGTATCGCGCTCCTGGTGGTCGAGCACCTGATGGGATTCATCGATCAGATCACCGATCGCATCATCGTCATGAATGCGGGCAAGGAGATTTTTGAAGGCCGGCTGGCCGATGCATCCAAGGACGCGCAGGTGGTCGAAGTCTTCCTGGGGGACGAGCATGCCGTCTGAGCGTCGGCAGCCTTTGCTCGAAGTTGCCGGCGTCACCGCGGGCTATCGGCGCCTGCAGGTGCTGTGGGGGGTCGATCTTGCCGTTCACGAGCATGAGACGGTCGTGCTCCTTGGCGCCAACGGCGCCGGCAAGACGACGCTGCTCAAAGCGATCATGCGGCTGGTCGACAGTTGGGCGGGCCGTATCGCATTTGCCGGCGAAGACATCACCGGCTTGCGCACCGATCAGCGGGTGCGGCGCGGCATTGTCTTCATGTCGGAAACGTCCGGATTTCCCGGGCTGACCATCGAGGAGAACGTCCTGATCGGCGCCCAATTTCTGCCGCGCCGCCGGGCGCGCGAGCGGATCGAGGCGCTTTATGCGGTGTTCCCGGCGCTCGCCGAACGCCGCCGCGCGCCGGCTGGCAGCCTGTCCGGCGGCCAGCGCAAAATGCTCGGCATCGCCAAGGCTCTGGTCGGCGATCCGCGCCTGTTGGTCATGGACGAACCGTCGGCCGGCCTGTCGCCGCTTTATGTCAAGGAGGTGATCGCAGTGCTCGGCCAATTCCGTCATCAGCAGCTGGCGCTGCTGATCGCCGAGCAAAACGTGAAATTTCTGGCGCTCGCCGATCGGGTCTACACGCTCGACAATGGGCAAATCGGCTTTTCCGGCACGGTCGCGGCGATGCAGGAGAACGACGCGCTGCGGCGCGCTTATTTCGGCCTGAAAGGATGAATACGGAGGGTCGGCCAAAGACCGAAAAATCCCGGTCGGGCCGGGGTTGCCGCATCGTGGTCGCAATTCGCCATTATTCGAAACGGCATTGCCCCCAGTCATTTTGCACTGAAGCTCAAGACCGGAGATTTGTGCGATGCGCCACTCTTTGATTGCCGCGTCAATGATCTTCGCCGCGACGACGGCGATGACGCTTGTTCCTCACGGCAGCTTTGCGCAGCAGAAGCAGGACCAGCCGCAAGCCCAACCCGGACAATTGCCGCAAGGCTTCAAGCCGCCGCCGGCGGCGCCGATCAAACCGTACAAGCCAATCGCCATAACGCTCCCGGTTCCGTTCAACGATCAGAGCTTCGAGGCTTTCCGCAAACAGCTCAGCGCCATCGCCGAGAAGAAGGATCGCGCGGCCCTGGCCAAGCTGGTGGCGGCTTCCGGCTTCTTCTGGATGCAGGACAAGGATCTGGCCGACAAGAAGAAGCCGGGCATCGCGAATTTCGCCGCCGCCATCGACCTTGACGCCAAGGACGGATCCGGCTGGGAGTTGCTGTCGAGCTACGCCGGCGAGCCGACCGCCGAGCCGCTGTCCGACCATCAGGGCGTGATGTGCGCGCCGGCGGAGCCGAACATCGATCCGAAAGCGTTCGAGGCGTTGGTCAATGACACCAAGACCCAGCCGCCGGAATGGGGCTATCCGAACAAGGACGGCGTCGAGGTGCGCAGCGCCGGGAAACCTGATGCGCCGGTGATCGAGAAGCTTGGACTGACGCTGGTGCGCGTGCTGCCTGACAATGGCGGGCCGGACAATCCGGACCAGCAGCCGTTCCTGCACGTGGCGACGCCGTCGGGCAAATCCGGCTTCGTGCCGCTGGAAACGATGTCGAGCCTGGGCGGTGACCAGATTTGCTACATCAAGGATGGCGGCGGCTGGAAGATCACCGGCTATTTCGGCGGTGCTTCGCAATAGCGCCGCAAACTTGGCGGCGGTCGTGGCTATCGAAAGTGCGGGTTGGCGAGGAGAATAGGGCAATGAAGCGATCGGGGCTGAGGCAAGCCATCACCGGCTGCGCGCGCACGTTCGTGGGCGCCGCTTTTCTTTCCATCTTGCTTGTGCCGCTGCCGGCCTCGACCCAGCCGCGCCCGCAGGCTCCGATGATTTTTGCGCCGACCATCGAGGAGCCCCCGCCCGGCGTCGACCACGGCAACACCAGCGACAACCTTGGCGATCAATATCAGCGCCAGGCGGTGTTCTATCGCTCGCAGCATCCGGTCGGCACCATCATCATCGACACCGCCGATCGCCATCTTTATCTGATCGAGAGCGAGACGCGGGCGCTGCGTTATGGCATCGGCGTCGGCCGCGACGGCTTCACCTGGTCCGGCATGCTGCAGATCTCGCGCAAAGCCGAATGGCCGGATTGGCACCCGCCACCGGACATGATCGCGCGCCAGCCTTATCTGCCGCGCTTCATGGCCGGCGGCCCCGGCAATCCGCTGGGCGCCCGGGCCATGTATCTCGGCAACACCGTCTATCGCATCCACGGCACCAACGCGCCGGAGACGATCGGCCACGCCGTCTCTTCTGGCTGCTTCCGCCTGGTCAACGAGGACGTGATGGACCTCTACGATCGCGTGCCGATCGGCACCCACGTGATCGTGCGGCAGAACTGAACAAGCAAAGATTCTCGTCCGCTCGTCCCCGCGACCCGCCTACGCTCAGTCAGAGCTTCGGCGGGTTTGAGTCCGCCGAAGCGCTTAGCGCTGAGGCGGGGACCCAGTTAACGTGCACCAGAACTGGATTCCCGCTTGCGCGGGAATGAGCGGAAATTGACGTCCTAATGCTTGACCGCGGCCTCGACGGATTTCGCGGTCTGCCCGAACAGAATGGCGCGCTCCTCGGCGGTGCGGATGCCGCCGGCATTCGGATTGATCTTCGGCGACCATTCGTAGGCCTTCACCACCGCCGGCCGTGCCTTGATGGCTTCGAGCCAGCGCTTGAGGTGCGGGAAGTCCTCGATGTTCTGGCCCTGGCGTTCCCATGGCACCACCCACGGGTAGGAGGCCATGTCGGCGATCGAATAGTCGCCGGCGAGATAGCCGCGGTCGGCCAGCCGTTTGTTCATCACGCCGTACAGCCGGTTGACCTCATTGCGGTAGCGATCGATGGCGTAGGGAATCTTCTCCGGCGCGTAGTTGCCGAAGTGGTTGTATTGGCCGGCCATGGGGCCGAGTCCGCCCATCTGCCAGAACAGCCACTGCATGACGTCGTTGCGGGTGCGTAAATCCTTGCCGGCGAACTTGCCGGTCTTGTCGGCCAGATAGAGCAGAATGGCGCCGGACTCGAAAATCGAGATCGGCTTGCCGCCGTCGACCGGCGCGTGATCGACGATGGCGGGAATGCGGTTGTTCGGCGCGACTGCCAGAAAGTCCGTCTTGAACTGTTCGCCTTTGCCGATGTTGATCGGGATGATGTTGTATTTGAGCCCGGCTTCCTCGAGGAAAATCGTCACCTTGTGACCGTTCGGCGTGGTCCAGTAGTAGAGATCGATCATGACAAGCCCGCTTGTGCTGAAAGAAAAATAAAGTCTAGCGCCTCAGCCCTGCTGCCCGGAAGCCTGGAACGGCATCAAGGATGCATCGCTGCTATCGCCGCGCGATGCTTGAATAGCAGTCGTGGGCGCCCACATACCATGTTTCCCTCACGCCACATGCATACCGCTCCGGCCCGGCTTGGTCCCGCCGGCAGTCGTGCTAGGCTTATCCACGCCATTGCGGGAATGAGCCATGATCACTGAAATCGCTCAAATCGACGTCAAGCCGGGGATGGAAGCGGAATTCGAAGCCGGCGTGAAAAACGCTGCGCCGATTTTCAAGCGCGCTAAAGGCTGCCACGGCATGGAGCTGCGGCGTTCGATCGAGAAGCCGAGCCGATACCGGCTGTTCATCGAGTGGGAAACGGTCGAAGATCATAACGTCGGCTTTCGCGGCTCGCCGGATTTTCAGGAATGGCGAAAGCTGGTCGGCCATTGCTTCGCCACACCGCCCGAGGTGGAGCACGTCCAGCAGGTAGTGAAGGGTTTCTAGCGCACCTCACGCGCCTTTAGGGGGCGTCCAGTTCGTCGTAAAGTCGAGAGTTTTGATGAGATCGAACAGTGTGATGCACTTTATTCCAAGCCCTGCGCAAACGTCCGGTATCTTTCTGTTTGCTCGTTGTTTGGCTGGCGCCGATGTCTCAAATGAAACAACCGTTCGATCAGCAATCGACACAAGTGCGTACGCAATCAAAAAGGGATCCTGCCCAACTGTAAGGAGTTCCGTCTCGTTCAAATCAGGCGCGTAACCTTGCTCGATCACAGTGGAAACCAATTGCGGATCCACTACTCCGGGCAAAAGCAATGTTTCCTTTTTCGTCTTTTCCGAAAGCCAATCTACAAGTTCACCTTTGCCGGCTATTACTTCATCAAATTGTTCCTGCGGAATCTTAATATTTCCAATTCCCGAATGATAAAATAGCCACTCCCAGAAGACGGGGAAACGCTGGAGCGGATAATAGGTGCGATCCGCTCTGATGAGCGTATCTGCATCTAGGAGGTAAAGCATAGAAGCCTCCTAGCAGGCTGTTGAAGAAGTAGGTCGCGGTTTGGCTGATTGAGTGATTTACTTTCTCCGAAACAATTCGGAGGTTAGGTGATGCGGGGTGGGGATAAGCGGACTGGCGAGCTTTTCAGCTACGTCGATCTTGAGAAGCGGGTTCGGTCGGATCATCCGCTAAGGGCGATCAGAGGGCTTGTGAACGAGGCGCTGGTCGCGCTGGAGCACGAATTCTTTGCGCTTTATGCGCCGATCGGGCGGCCGTCGATACCGCCGGAGAAGCTGCTCCGAGCGATGCTGTTGCAGGCGCTTTATTCAATCCGGTCGGAACGGCAGCTAATGGAGCGGCTGGAGTATGATTTGCTATTCCGCTGGTTCGTCGGAATCGGGGTCGATGCTGCCGTGTGGGACCATTCGGTGTTCTCAAAGAACCGCGACCGGCTGCTCGAAGGGAATATCGCCGCGAGGTTCCTGGCGGCGGTTCTGGATCAGCCGCGGGTGAAGAAGCTGCTTTCCACCGACCACTTCACGGTCGACGGGACGCTGATCGAAGCGTGGGCTTCGTTGAAGAGCTTTAAGCCACGGGACGGATCGGACGAGCCTCCGGCCAGTGGCGGGCGCAATACCGAAGCCGATTTCCATGGCAAGAAGCGGTCGAACGAGACCCATGTCTCGACGACGGATCCGGATGCACGGCTCTACCGCAAGGGGCCGGGCAAGGAGGCCAAGCTCTGCTTCATCGGCCATGGCTTGATGGAGAACCGCCATGGCCTTCTGGTTGATGCTTGCCTGACGCCGGCTGACGGCCATGCCGAGCGGGTAGCGGCGCTCGCCATGATCGAACCGCGCGCCGACCGGCCGCGCGCGATCACGCTCGGTGCCGACAAGGCCTACGACGCGGAAGACTTCGTCAATGAGCTGCGCTCGATGACAGTGACGCCGCATGTGGCGCAGAACACCAGCGGCCGAAGTTCAGCGATCGACGCACGCACGACGCGGCACGGCGGCTATGCCGTCAGTCAGCGCGTCCGCAAGCGCATCGAAGAGGCGTTCGGCTGGATCAAGACGGTGGCCAGGCAGGAGAAGACGAAGTTCCGTGGTCGCGGTCGCGTCGGGTGGGCCTTCACCTTCGCTGCCGCCGCCTACAATCTGGTTCGATTGCCGAAGCTCATCGCGCAAAAGAGTTGATGGCAAAGCTTCCCGCACTACAGGCCGCCTCGTCGGACACTTCCACATAGATAATGCGCGATGATTCAGGCTTCGTATGCGATCGTGCCTGACTTCTTCAACAGCCTGCTAGGCAGCTTTGCTTTGTTCGATTAGCCGATAAACAGCGGTCGGTTTTACCCCCAACACCATTCCAGCCTTGGGCGTAGAAAGTGCCCCTGCAGAAATCATTCGATCTACAAAACTGATCAAGCTCGAACCAAGTCGGTGCCGTCTAACAACGTAGTAGTTGGGACCGCCTTCCTTCTCATCCTCCTCCTCCTTTCGTCCCATCCTTTCCGCGTCGAAGGTTCTGCTAAGCTCTTGATAAAGAGCTCCAGTGATCAGATTTGCGTCCAGCAAATTGTAAGCAACCATCTTCCGGCTCAAGTTACGTGAGCTAGAAAACGTTGAAATTCGGTCACTTAGGGTACGGACGCTAGGTTTATCTCGCAGATCAATCTGATTTAGCTCAGAGCGATCAAGAAGAAATCTTGCAGCAACGGCATCGCAAAATTTCTCGATTTCCGCACTGCCATTGTAGCCACTTATCCCGGTTTCACCGAGCAAGACGTGTACAAGCTCGTGTAAAAGGGTGAATGACCAAGCGGCGCGAGAGTCTTTCTCATTGACTACTACAAATGGCGCTACCGTATCGGCGAGCGCAAATCCACGGAAAAATCGCACGTCAATATCGGTATGGTGCGTTCCGAGATTTCCCATTAACAGCACAAATACGCCGGCTCTCTCCGCGCCCAACCGAAGAATCGAAAATGCTCCCTCGGCAGTTCGCTGAGCGCGAAACTCTTCGCGCGTTACCCCGAGTAATTTCTGCAGCGAAGCAACGGTTGTATCGACGCCGGCCACTATTCGTGCTGAACCTACGAACGGGAGAGTTCTGTCTTCTTCCGTTTCCTCCAGAGCGGCCTTGATTAGATACTGCCGGGACAAGACGTCTCGGATAAGTGCGGAAACTAGCGCTTCCGAGCCGGGAGGTGGGTGCTCCGGCAATGACCGAAAATCGTGAGGTCGTTCGCCCTTGTTAGGTGGTTTCGTGAGGTAAAATGCAACGAGAGGGCGATGATAACGCTTCGACATCGCAATAAGCTGATTTCGAGTGGGCTCGCGTTGTCCAGCCTCAAATTCGGCAAGCCGGCGAGGAGAGACGCCCAGCTTTTTGGCTGCCGCCTCAACCGACAAGCTCGCCGTCTCGCGTGCCCAAATCAAAACTTCAGGTACAACCCGTGGCATGCGCGTACTGTGCAACCTTTCCGTCGACAACTCCTTACCACTTTCCCGACTGGTAGACTCGGCCCATATTGGGCCCATGGCGAAAAGCCCTGACCGGCCGCGCGCGCCAAAAGGGCGCGATCCGGCCAAGCATTCGAAAAAAGATCCGGCCAAGCCGACGCGCTCCAAGGCGGCGCGCCCGGACACGCCGGTGCTGGACCCGGCGCTCGCGGACTTGCTCAACCCAGCCATCGGCCAGGGCCGAGCCGGGGTCGGATCGCAGACCGGGATCAAGCACGAGACGCGCGGCGACGCTGCTCCCTCCCCCCTCGTGGGGGAGGGTGGGGTGGGGGGTCGGGAGGAGAAATCTCGAGCGGCGACGGGTGCGCAACAGCATTCGTCGCGCCTCCCGACCCCCACCCCTAACCCCTCCCCACAAGGGGGAGGGGAAGGGGAAGAGCAAGCGGCAACGCCAGCGTCAAAGCTCGCACAGCCATCGGACAACTCCTTCGATCGCCGCGCCGACTTCGCCAAGGCGCACCGCGCCCGCGCGTCGGTGGCGCGCGGCTTCGGCGAAGCGCCGCAGCAAGGCTATGTCGGCAAGACGCCGGTGCCGCCCGGTGAACTCGATCCCGATCTCGCCCGCGCCCTCGGCATCGACGAAGAGGACGAGCGTGAGGCTGAAGACCCGCAGCGTGTGATCACGCCCGACATGGGCCCTGCCCGCTTGCGCCGCCGGCCGGTGCGCGGCGAAGTCGGCACGGTCGCGGGCTTCGCCAGCCAGCAATCGCTCGACCAGTTGCTGCGCGAAGGCCGGCCGGAATTCCGCCAAGACGACGGCGCCAACAAAATCTGGGTGCCGCACCGGCCGGAGCGGCCGGAAAAGAGCGAAGGCGGCCGGCGGCTGATCATCAAGTCCGATTTCGATCCGAAGGGCGACCAGCCGCGGGCCATCGCGGATCTGGTCGAAGGTGTCCGCCGGCACGATCGCAGCCAGGTGCTGCTCGGCGTCACCGGCTCGGGCAAGACCTTCACCATGGCCAAGGTGATCGAGGAGACGCAGCGCCCGGCTTTGATCCTGGCGCCGAACAAGACGCTGGCGGCGCAGCTCTACGGCGAGTTCAGGAGCTTCTTTCCCGACAACGCGGTCGAATATTTCGTCAGCTACTACGATTACTACCAGCCGGAAGCGTATATCCCCCGCACCGACACCTATATCGAGAAGGATTCCTCGATCAACGAGCAGATCGACCGCATGCGCCATGCGGCGACGCGGGCGCTGCTCGAGCGCGACGATGTGATCATCGTCGCCTCGGTGTCCTGCATCTACGGTATCGGTTCGGTCGAGACTTATTCGGCGATGACGTTTTCGCTCAAGCAAGGCGAGCGGCTCGATCAGCGCGCGCTGCTCGCCGACCTGGTGGCGCTGCAATACAAACGCACTGCCGGCGATTTTTATCGCGGCTCGTTCCGGGTCCGCGGCGATGCCATCGAGATTTTCCCGGCGCACTACGAGGATCGCGCCTGGCGCGTGTCGCTGTTCGGCGACGAAGTCGAATCGATCCAGGAGTTCGATCCGCTCACCGGCCAGAAGACCGACGAGCTGGAATTCGTCAAAATCTACGCCAATTCGCACTATGTGACGCCGCGCCCTACGCTGTTGCAGGCGATGGCCGGCATCAAGGTGGAGTTGCGTTACCGCCTCGACCAGCTCAACGCCGCCGGCCGCTTGCTCGAAGCGCAGCGGCTCGAGCAGCGCACGATCTATGATCTGGAAATGATGGAAGCGACCGGCGCCTGCGCCGGCATCGAGAATTATTCGCGCTATCTGACCGGCCGCAAGCCGGGCGAGCCGCCGCCGACGCTGTTCGAATATGTGCCGGACAACGCGCTTGTGTTCGTCGACGAGAGCCACGTCACCGTGCCGCAGCTCGGCGGCATGTATCGCGGCGACTTCCGCCGCAAGGCGACGCTGGCAGAATACGGCTTCCGCCTGCCGTCGTGCATGGACAACCGGCCGCTGCGCTTCGAAGAATGGGACGCGATGCGGCCGCAGACGATGGCGGTGTCGGCGACGCCGGGCCCGTGGGAGCTCAACGAATCCGGCGGCGTGTTTACCGAGCAGGTGATCCGCCCGACCGGCCTGATCGATCCGCCGGTCGACATTCGCCCGGCGCGGACGCAAGTCGACGATCTGGTCGGCGAAGTGCGGCAGGTGGCGCAAAAGGGTTATCGCGCGCTGATTACCGTCTTGACCAAGCGCATGGCCGAGGACTTGACCGAGTATTTGCATGAGCAGGGCATTCGGGTGCGCTACATGCACTCCGACATCGACACCATCGAGCGCATCGAGATCATCCGCGATTTGCGGCTCGGCGCCTTCGACGCCCTGGTCGGCATCAATCTGTTGCGCGAAGGCCTCGACATTCCCGAATGCGCGCTGGTCGCCATCCTTGACGCGGACAAGGAGGGCTTCCTGCGCAGCGAGACCAGCCTCATCCAGACCATTGGCCGCGCCGCGCGCAATATCGACGGCCGCGTCATCCTCTATGCCGACGCCGTCACCGGCTCGATGGAGCGCGCCATGGCCGAGACCAACCGGCGGCGCGAAAAGCAGGAGGCGTACAACGTCGAGAATGGCATCACGCCGGAAAGCGTGCGCAAGGGCATCGCCGACATTCTGCAAAGCGTCTATGAGCGCGACCATGTGCTGATTTCAGCGGGCGGGGCGGGCGGCGGCGAGTTCGAGGAGGCCGCCACCATCGGCCACAATTTCGAGGCGGTGATATCCGACATGGAGGCACGCATGCGCGCTGCCGCCGCCGATCTCGATTTCGAAGAAGCGGCGCGGCTGCGCGACGAGATCAAGCGCTTGCGCACCACCGAGCTCGCGGTAACCGACGACCCGACGGCGAAGAGGCCCGCTTTGCCCTCCCCTGCTGCGGGAGAGGGTCGCCGCGCTTCGCGCGGCGCCGTGAGGACTGAAGGCGCGAGCAAAGCGCACAAGCCCGCGCTCGATGAAATGGGCATCGCGCTCTATCACGAAGTAAAGCCGGCGCGGCCGGGCGGTAAAGGCCCGCGCAGGCCGAGCCTCGATGAGATGGGGCCGGGCGTGGAAAGCGTTCCCGCCAAGGATCGCACCGGCCCGCGCTCGACCCTGGGCCGCCCCGGCATGCGCGGCGGCTGGAAGCCGTCGCGCCGACGCTAAGCCTATCCCGTCATCCTGAGGTGCACGCTGAAAGCGTGCCTCGAAGGATGCGGCCGAGGCGCCCAGGCCGTCGCCCTTCGAGGCTCGGCGCTTCGCGCCGAGCACCTCTGGGTGACGGACAAACGGCAGGCGCACTCTTTTCCGCTGACACAAGAATTTATCACTGCGCGTGTAGGACGGCCGGCAAGAGACGATCGTCAGAAAGAGCACGATGGACATTTTTGTTCCTTACAGCGGGCTGCACGCGCTCGCGCTCGTCGTCTGTGCGCTCTTGATCGTGGCGCCGAGCCTGGCTGGCCGCCGATTATCGAAAAGCGGCGAAGTCGCATTGCGCCGCGCGCTCGCCGCGTTCGCAGTCTGCTATTGGCTCGCTTACAATATTTGGTGGAATTGGAACGGTCTTGACTGGCGCAACGGGCTGCCGCTGCAGCTCTGCGACTTCAACGGGCTGGTCGCGCCGCTGGCGCTGATCACCGGCTGGCGCTGGGCGCGCGCGGCGCTTTATTTCTGGACCGCGGCGCTGACGCTGCAGGCCTTCATTCAGCCGGCGCTGACGGCCGGACCGACCTCACCGGTGTTCTGGACCTTCTGGACCGCGCACACCATCATCGCCGCCTGCGCCGTCTACGATGTGGTGGTGCTGGGTTTTCGTCCGGGCTGGGGCGATCTCGCGCGCGCCATCGCGGTTAGCGCCGTCTATATCGCGGTGGTGGTGCCGGTCAATCTGGCGCTCGGCTCGAATTACGGCTACGTCGGCAATCCCGCCGACATCAAAGACATTCCGCCGTTCGGTTATGCGCTCGGGCCGTGGCCGCTGTGCGCGATCATTCTGGTGGCGCTGGCGCCGCTCGGCTTCGTCGTCGTGCTGTTGCCGTGGCTGATCGCCGCCCGGCGCAGTGCCCTCCCCCAGCCGGGCCGCGCTCGCGCGCGCCCGAGTGCAAGCTCGCCGGATTGACTCGGGCAAAACGGTCAGTTCCGTAACGAACCGATAGCGTCAGCGATGGCGTATTTCGGATCGAGCCGGATTGCCTCTTGGTGGTCGGCGACGGCGCGGGCCCGATCACCTTTGGCTTTATAGACGACGCTGCGGTTGTAGTAGGCCAATGCGTCTTTCGTGTTGAGCGCAATCGCCGCACTGAAATCGGCAATGGCGCGGTCGAGGTCGCCCTTGGCGTAGTACGCCACCCCGCGACTGTTGTAGGCCGACGCGTATTTCGGGTTGATCGCGATCACTTCACTAAGATCGGCAATAGCGCCATCGAGGTCGCCTTTGTTTTGGTACGCGAGCCCGCGGTTATAGTAAGCGCTCGCCAGTTTCGGGTCGAGGGCGATCGCCATATCATAGTCGACCATGGCGCGATCCACGTCGCCGGTCTCTTCGTACATGAAGCCGCGGTTGTTGTAGGCCAGCGCGAATTTCGGGTTGAGCGCAATCGCTGCATTGAGATCGGCAATGGCGCGGTTGAGATCGCCTTTGGCTCGGTACGCCAAGGCGCGGTTGCTGTAGGCCTTCGCATATTTCGGATCGATCGCAATCGCTTCACTGAGATCGGCGATGGGGCGGTCGAGGTCGCCTTTGTCTCGGTACGCGACGCCGCGGCTGTAGTAAGCGTCCGCCAGTTTCGGGTTGAGCGCGATCGCCTGATCGTAGTCGGCAATGGCGCGATCGACGTCGCCTTTGTTGGCGTATTCGACGCCGCGGTTGTTATAAAGCAAAGCCAGATCACTACGGGAGTAAAGGTTTGAAGCGATGGCCCGCGTGCATGCCAGAATTGCGGCATCACCGGAATCGCGGATGCAGGAATTTCCATCGTCTTGAGCGGTGGCCGCCAGGACGGGGGATATAGCCACTGTCAGCACCGCCGCCGCGATCGCCGCGCCCACGATGGCCGCCAAATTCTTTGCCATAGATCACCTTTGATTTTCTGATTTTCCCTCACTGGTTCGTCGCCGCAGCCGCATTTCCGGTTCAACGTCCGCCGTCCTCGAAGGCGTCGAACACCCGCCGATGGCAATGAACGGCCGCCGGCGGCCCAAGCTCTAGCGGCTTGCGCTTAGTTCACTTTATGTTCTCGCGGGTTGTTCTTCAGCGAAGAGGTTGGTCTTCAGCGAAGAGATGGGTGCTGCCGCCTACGCATGCGCCCAAGCTCGCGACCCCCACCCTGCCCTCCCCACAAGGGGGAGGGATTTGGATGCAGTCACGGCTTGGCTTCATCCGTCTCAAACGCGATGCCGCTCCGCCGCGCGCAGGCGCGCAGCCACGGCACGATGCCGCTCGGCACCGGAAATTCCAGCTTCTCGATCTTCTGCGCATCGAATGCGACAGCGACGCCGTCGCCGAGCGCGTCGGCTAGCGCCAGGCCGTGCTGCGGGAAAATTCCGATCTCGTCGCTGCCGAGCGCGCGCGCGGCAAAGCCGGTGAACGGCTTGTTCTCGATCTTCAGCGTCGCCGGCACGTCCTGACCCTCCGGCAGCTTGAGGATCGAGTCCTTGACCATCATGGTCAGCCCCTTGGCCCGGCTGACCATCAGATAGGTGCCGATCACGTGCGCGCTGCCCTTGATGGCGTAGTGCTGGCGGATGAAGCAGACCGCGATCTTGCCGTCGAAGCCGCGCAGCTCCGACGCGTCCCAGCCGCTGACTTTTTGTTTGTCCTCGATGCCGGGGGGCCCGGCCGGCGTCGGATCAGTCGACGCGATTTCGGGCGAGCGCGGGCGCGGCACCGGCAGCGGACCCGCCTTCGGATCGGTCGGGCGATCGATCGCGATGTCGAACTGCTTGTCGCATTGTTTGAGCCAGCCGAGCACGTCGCCCGGCAGATCGATCGCGATCGGTCCGGTGTCGACGCCGGCGCCGTCGGAACGCAGCCGCAGCGTCGTGATCTTCTCCAGCGCGGCCAGCGCCGCCGCCGCGTTGCCGGGATGGAAAGCGAGTGTAGTCGACCCGACCGTGAACGCCACCGCCGGAAACGCATGGTCGTCGGCAACCGCCTCGGCCTGATCGTCGAGAATTCGCTCCGGCGGCATTTTGCCGTCGCTGATCGCGAACACCAACCCGGAGCCGCGGCTGATGATGAGGCTCAAGGCGGTGTCGACATTGCCCCCGCCGCCCGCGCGCGCACGCTTGGCGGTGAGCACGCATTGCCGCACCTTTTTGTCTGGGCCGGTTTCCGCCAACCCGCTCCAGTCACTGTTCGGAAAGTTGAGCGTCTTGTCCGGGGCGATCTTTTCCGGAGCGGTGGCTTTCGGCTCAGCGGCGATGGCGGCGGCAAAGGTCACGGCGGCGAAGCAGGCAGCAGTAACGCAAACGGCGGCGCCGACCGTCGCCACCCGAAACCAGACCTTTCCTGTCCGCGCCGCGCTCACCGGAGCGACTATAACGGGCGCCGAAGGCCGTCGGAACAAACGAAAATTTGACCCGCCGAGGTCGACGCGCGCCCTGCGTCGAACCTCGGTGAGGGCCGATTACCTACGCGGTGTCCATCTGAGCGGAATCGCCGGACATCAGTGAGTTAAGCGATGCCGTTCCTCGAAACGCCACGCCCGGCCATGACGCCGGAAGATCACTGGGTAATGACGTCCACGATCTTGCCGTCGCTCGGATTCACGATCACCAGCTTCTTCTGTACCATCGCGAATTTGTAGGGCTTGAGCGCCGGAACGTCGCCGGCCGCCCTCGCCGTCACCGGCGCCGTCACGATGGTGCTGGGAACAGCAGCGCCTACGGTCGCCTGGAATCCCGATGGCGTTTTTTGATTCAGCATGCCGGTGTAAAGGTCGGCCCAAGCCTTTTTCTGCTGTGCTGTGGTCAGCGTCAGCGTGTCGCTCGACGGCGGCGCCATCTTGGTGCCGGCCGGCGGCGCGGCCATCTTCCCATTTTCCGGCGGGGCCGCCGATGCCGCGGAAATGCCGGCGAGTAACGCCGCCGCGGCAAGTGCGATAGTCGTTCGTGCTTTCATGGCGATCTTCCTTGTTTGGAAGTGTCGCCCCGTGGGAGGAACACCGCGCGCAGCCGCGCGGTTTCGTTAAAGGTCGTCCATGCTTCCGACTAAAACGCCGCGCGGCGGGCTGTCGCGGATCAGTTTTGTTGCGCCGATCGACTCCAGATAGGACCAAAAACCTGTTAGCAGTGTACGCAACTCCATTGTTGGAGCTATCCTTAAAGTGGTATTGGCTGCATCATATTTGAACCATTCTGATCAATCTCTTCATCGCCAATACAGACAACGCGTGGTTCGACTTCCTGTCCTCGGAAGTCAATATCGACGAAGTGAATTTTTGGTGGCCCGGCGAGACAGCGTTTCGCGCCATTGAACCGGGTGAGCTATTGGTCTTTAGATTGAAAAGTCCGCGAAACAAAATTAGCGGATTTGGAGTGTTCAGTAACTATTCCCGTTTGCCTGTTCAAATTGCTTGGGACAGTTTTGGTCGCTCGAACGGTGCTTCATCATTCGAGACATTGCGAAATGCGATTGCGGCATACAGAGGTGGGCATTCCGTCGGGCCAATGACCAACATTGGATGCACTATTCTCGTTGAGCCAGTCTTCCTTCCACCCGATCTCTGGTTCGATCCCCCGCTCTCGTGGTCACCAAGTATCCAGCGCGGCAAGCTCTATTCGAGTGAAAGTGCGGAAGGTTTCCAGCTTTGGAACCAGCTTCAAGACGCCGCGCAGGCGTGCTCGTTGCCGGTAGCTTCTGAGATGGCTGAGGTACAGGCGCGCTACGGCGCCCCAACTCTCATGACACCTAGACTTGGGCAAGGAGCATTTCGTGTGGCTGTGACGGAGGCTTACCAAAGACAATGCGCTATCACGGGTGGCAAAGTCCTCCCGGCGCTGGATGCCGCTCATATCAGGCCTTATAGCGAGGGTGGCTATCACGCGAAGTCAAATGGCATTTTACTCCGCAAAGACATCCACAGTGTGTTTGATGCAGGATATGCGACGGTCGATAAGGATTTTCGTTTTGTCGTGAGTAAGAAAGTGAAGGAAGTTTTCAACAACGGTGAAGAATATCTGCGGCTACATGGCAGCGCGCTTCGACTACCGAAGGGCAAGACCGACTGGCCAAATCCAGATTTTCTGCACTGGCACAACCAAAATCGCTTTCTCGACTAAGTAGTTGCTAGTTGCACGTCGTCCGCGGGCTCCCACCACATCCTGCAACGCTGACCTTGCTCGTCGAGATCAGGTAAATCGTCGTCGGAGGTGCCATCGTAATCGCACACGCGGATCGGAAAAGGATTTCCAAGTGCCCACTGCACCTGCCCGCCGTGAACGCCAATTGTGATCTTTGGATGGGGCGCCGCGTGGGCTAGTTTGGTCGCCAGCGCTTCAACCTTCCGGGCACGATCTTTTTGCAATCGCACCATCATCGCGAGAGCTTGCAATAGAAGCGTACGATCGCTCGCTGTTAGCCCAACCCAGCTGGCCTCGCTCATTGCCATCTCCTTCATGGAACTGATGCCCTCTCACCACCACCACCGACGCCAATAGGGGGCGTAATAATAGCCGTACGGACCGTAATAAGGACCGTAAGCGGAGTAGTAGCCCGGCGGATAATAACCGGGCGGCGGCGGATAGCCCGGAGGCGGCGGCGCTCCTGGCGGTGGCGCCCTCACCGGGACATCGGCCATCGCGCCGGGCGGCGGTGGCGCATAAGCGCCGGGCGGCGGTGGTGGATAACCGCCGGGTGGCGGTGGCTGCGACGGGATCACGCCGGGCGGCACGGGACCCGCGGCCACCGGTGGTGGCGGCGCTCCGGGTGGCGGCGCGCCCTCGGGTCCCGGCGGCGGACCCGCGGTGCCCGGCGGCGGCGGGCCGACGGTACCGGTGCCTCGATCGAAGCTCAAGGCGATCGCGTAGCCGGTCCTGCCCTGCCAAACGACGGTGCACCAGCCGCCGTGGCAGCCGCTGACGTCGACCGTGCTGCCGCCGGGAATGGTTGTGACGAGCGGGTAAGACGTGCCCGGCCCTTGGCGCATGTTGACGTTCTTGGTGGCAAGCGCGGGCGCGGCCTGCGCGGCGACAGCGGACAGCGCGATCAGCGCCGCGGTCCCTAAAGCGATCTGCGCGTATTTGATTGGCGGGAATGTCATGATGCCCTCATCCGCCCGGTTACGCCCCGCTCGGCAATGTCACCCCAATTTGCGGTAAGTTTCGGGCCGCGCGGCAACGGGACTGGCGCTCAGCGCGAGAGCTTCTGCAGCTCGGGGAATGGCGTAAAGCTCGCGTCCGCGCACAGCTCCTTCGCCTTGTCGACGAAATGGTCGAAGCGCCCGACCATGAACACCGCCGCGACCTCCTTGACGCCGGCATATTCGTTGCCGCGCTTCTTGGCGTTGAAGCGCACGCAGACGATGTAACGCTGCAAGCTGCTCACGGTCTTGATCGCCGGCTGGGCGATCTCAGCGTCGCGAATGCCGGTCGGATCGTTCAGATACGCATGCATGGCGGCAACAATCTCGGGCCGATAGTCGGTCGGCGGCGCGTTGAGTTCGGGGTTTTCGACCACCGCGGTCGAGGGCGAGTGATGCGAGCAGGCGCCAAGCACCAAGGCGCCAACAACAAAGATCAGCCCGATAGCGAGACCGGCAACCCGCCGCAAACCGTCACCGCGCATTGATTGCCGCGCCCTTCATACCGCCCGTTACGCGCCCGGGTTTAGTCGCAAACGGCGGCATACACCATTGCGGCGTCGGGCGGTGTCGCCATATGGGGAAAAGCCCTATAAGGTCCGCCGCCCGGCGCCCCTTGGTATTGGTGTTCACCCTCCTTGACCCACGACATCGCCCATCTGATTCACGTTTACGGCCTCGTCGTCGTCGCTCTGGTCATCGGTCTGGAGAGCATCGGCCTGCCGTTTCCCGGCGAGACGGTGCTGATCCTGGCCGGCATCTTTGCCGGCACCAAACACGACCTCAACATCTTCGCGGTGGTGGCGACGGCGGCGCTTGCGGCTGTTGCCGGCCAGGCGATCGGCTTCGTCATCGGACGAGAGTTCGGCTACCGGTTGTTGCTGCGCTTCGGCCCATACCTGCACATCACCGAAGGCCGCATCAAGCTCGGCGAGTATTTGTTCCTGCGCTATGGCAGCATGATCGTCTTTGTCGCCCGCTTTGTGCCGGTACTGCGCAGCATCGTCGGCCTGTTGGCCGGCGCCAATCGCATGCCTTGGCCGCAATTTCTGCTCGCCAACGTCGTTGGCGCGTTTGCCTGGGCGAGCGTGTTCGGGTTCGCCGCCTACCTGCTGGGGCACGAAGTGGAGCACGTCGCCGGGCCGATCATGATCGTCGTCGGCGCCATTGTCGTCATCGCGCTCGCGGCCGGCGCCTTCTTCATCAGAAGCCATGAGGCGCAGCTTATTGCCGAAGCCGAGCGGGCGCTGCCGGGGCCGCTGAAGCACATCTAAACCTCAATATCCCGACGCTGGTGGCATGCCTGCCGCGCCTTGCGGCACTTCTGCGGGGACGCCATATAGAAGCGTCGGGCGAAGCTGATGTCGCCCGATAAAGGGGGCGCCGCAAGGGCCCCGCAAAGTCGCTTGCCAAAGGGCTTTGAAACCATGTCCAGGGTTTCGTCGCTTTCGTCACCCTTTCTGCTTGGCTTCGACGAGATCGAGCGGGCGCTCGATCGAGTCGCCAAAGCGGCAGATGGCTACCCGCCGTACAACATCGAGCGCATCCCGCGCGATGCCTCCGGCCCGGAGCGGCTGCGCATCACGCTCGCGGTCGCGGGCTTTACCCGCGATCAGCTTGATGTGACGCTGGAGGAAAGCCAGTTGGTGATTCGGGGCCGGCAGCAGGACGACAAAAGCCGCCAATATCTCCACCGCGGTATCGCCGCGCGGCAATTCCAGCGCAGCTTCGTGCTGGTGGAGGGGATGGAGGTGCAGAGCGCCGACCTGAAAAATGGGTTGTTGTCGATCGACCTGATCCGCCCGCCGCCGGAGCGGATCGTCAAGTCGATCTCGATCAAGGAGTCGGAGTGAAGAAACCGAACCGGTATCGGTCGCGTTATCGTAGGAAGGAGTACCCGGCCATGACGTCGGATTTGAGCCATACGGATATGAAAGACATCGAGATCTCCCCAGAAGCGCTGGCGCAACTCGGCGACGGGGAAATCGCCTATGTGAAGACGATCCGTTCCGAGGACGTGCGCGCGCTGTTCCCGCAAGTGCCGGACATCGAGCCCGGCCTGAAGCTGTTCGCGCTGCACGCCGCCGACGGCACGCCGATCATGCTGACCGACTCGCGCGAGGCGGCAATCGCCAACGCCGCCAGCCAGAAGCTGGAAGCGGTGAGCGTACACTGACCAGAAGTCAGTCATCAGAAGTCAGTCATCAGAAGTCAGTCATCAGAAGTCAGTCATCAGAAGTCAGTCATCAGAAGTCAGTCATCAGAAGTCAGTCATCAGAAAAGGGCCCGGACGGATCGCCGCCGGGCCCTTTATCGGCTTCGGGTTCTGATTACTAACCACTGATATCTGGCCAGGGCCGCTAAGCAGCGCTGGCCGACGGCATCGCCAGCACAGCGTAGAGCGCCTCGGCGTCGTGCGAGGCGCGCAGCTTATCGGCAACGGCGGGATCGCGCAGCAGCCGCGCCACCCGTGCCAGCGCCTTCAAATGATCGGCGCCGGCGCCTTCCGGCGCCAGCAAGAGAAAAATCAGATCGACCGGCTGGCCGTCGAGCGCCTCGAAATCGATCGGCCGGTCGAGCCGCGCAAACAGGCCGAACAGCCGCGTCAGATTCGCCATCTTGCCATGGGGAATGGCGATGCCGTTGCCGACCGCGGTCGAGCCCAGCTTCTCGCGCTGCATCAGGATATCAAAGATCGCGCGCTCGTTCTGGCCGGTCAGCACCGTCGCGCGTGCGGCCAGCTCCTGCAGCGCCTGCTTCTTGTTGTTGACTTTCAATGCCGGAAGGATCGCGTTCGGAGCGACAAGATCAATGAGCGGCATCTTTAGGACCTGACGAGGTGAAGACGTGCGAGATGCGAGTCCAGGAGTTGCGCGTTGCAGACTTGCGCGTTGCAGACTTGCGCGTTCCAGACTTGCGGGTTGAACACGGGGCGAGATGCAGACTCGGCGACCAAGGCCAAACCTCGCGATATTCTAACTTTCGGCCGAGCATGATGTTTTCGGAAAAACCGGTTTCCACTTTTCCGGACCATGCTCGAATGATCGTCGCCGAACGGCGGTGCCCGCTGTCCGGGAACGCGCTCAAAGGCGGCGGACCATAGGGAGAGCGGCCAACCGCGTCAATGGGCATCCGACACAACGATTGTGAGATCAGTGAGTTCCTTGTGACACGGGCTGCGAGCGGTCAAGCCCGGTGATCCTTGAGGCGGCGATGATAGCGGCGCAGCCGTTTTTCCACCCGGAGAGCCGCCTGGTCAGCGCTGGCGTAAGCGTCGGGCGCGCTGGCTTCGGCGTAAAGCGTGATCTTGGAGTCGAGGTGAACGGCGCATTCGGTGCGAAAGCCTGAGCCATCGCGCGCGATCGTCACATGGCCGGAATAGCCACCGTCGAAATATTTGCTCATGGCTTCGCCGATCCGCGCGTTGATGCGCGCCCGCAGCGCATCGCCGACGTCGAGATTCTTGCCGGAAACGCGAAATGACATGGCAGCCTCCGCTCAGTCGTTCGCAAGGAGCGGAACCGCGGAGCAATCGGCAGGTGCCTTCGAGCGCCGCCGGACTTGAGCTCGGCAACCACGCGCCTTGCGGCACGTCGTGCCGGATGGCGGCACGAGGAGCCGCTTATTGCGGACCTAGGCATCGGCCGTCGTGGAGTCAACTTGGCGCGGGGCGGCTAGGGCCAGATCTTGCGTTGGAGCATGATCTTTTCCGAAAACCGGTGTCCACTTTTCGGGATCATGCTCTGACAGCCCCCGCAATTCACGTGGCGGGGACCGCCTGCTTCTCCCGCCGCCGCTGCACCGAGGAGGGAATGCGCATGGCCTCGCGGTATTTGGCCACCGTCCGCCGCGCGATATCGATGCCGGCCTCGCGCAGCTTGTCGACGATGGTGTCATCGGACAGCACGTCGGCGGCGGCCTCGGCCTCGATCAATTGCTTGATGCGGTGACGCACCGCCTCGGCGGAATGCGCCTCGCCGCCATGGGCGGCGGCGATCGCCGAGGTAAAGAAATATTTCAATTCGAAGATGCCGCGGCTGGTCGCCATGTATTTGTTGGCGGTGACGCGGGACACCGTCGAACTCGTGCATGCTGATCGCTTCGGCGACGGTCTTGAGATTGAGCGGCCGCAGATGCTCGACACCGCGGGCGAAGAAGCCGTCCTGCTGGCGTACGATCTCGTTGGCGACCTTGAGGATGGTGCGGGCCCGCTGGTCGAGCGCGCGCACCAGCCAGGTGGCGCTCTGCAAGCATTCGGTGAGATATGATTTGTCGGTGTCGCGCCGCGCCGTCGCCGACACTTCGGCATAGTAGGTCTGGTTGACCAGCACTTTCGGCAAGGTGTCGGAATTGAGCTCGACGATCCAGCCGCCGTCCGGACCCGGCCGCACAAACACATCCGGCACGATCGGCTGCACGATCGCCGAACCGAAGGCGAGACCGGGCTTGGGATTGAGGCGGCGGATTTCCGCGATCATGTCGGCGAGGTCTTCATCGCCGACGTCGCAGATTTTTTTCAAGGCGGCGAAGTCGCGCTTCGCCAACAGATCGAGGCGGGTGATCAAGGCCGCCATCGCGGGATCGAATCGGTTGCGCTCTTTCAGCTGCAGCGTCAGGCACTCGGCCAGATCGCGTGCGCAGATGCCCGGCGGATCGAAGCTCTGCAGCGTGTCGAGCACGGCCTCGATCTCGGCGACACTGGTGCCGAGTTTTTCCGCAGCCGAGTCCAGATCGCCGCTGATGTAGCCGGCCTCGTCGACGAGATCGATGAGGTATTGTCCGATCAAGCGCTGCGCCGGCTTGGTGACGGCGAGCATGAGCTGCTCCCGCAGCCAGTCGGCGAGCGTGGTCTCGGCGGGAACGAAGGCTTCCAGGTTATATTCGCCGTCATCGCGGCCGCCGGCGCCGACCGCGGCCCATTCCGAATAGCCCGCCGGTCCCTCGGTGGCGCGCGGCCGGGCGACTTCGGCATGGTCGGGAAACACGTCTTCCGTGCGGGTATCGAGCGCATCCTCAATCCGGTTGTGGCTCGCCTCGGTCTCGCCGGCATTCCAGCCGTCGCCGGCCGTCGGCGCCTGGTCGGGCGGCGGTTCGGCGGCAGCTTCCGCAGGTGCCCGCTCGTCTTCGGCGCTACGGTCGAGCAGTGGATTGCGCTCGAGCTCGGCTTCGACATAGGCCACCAAATCCAAATTCGACAGCTGCAGGAGCTTGATCGCCTGCATAAGCTGCGGTGTCATCACCAGCGCTTGGCTCTGGCGGATCTGTAATCTTTGCGTGAGCGCCATCGAATCCGGTCTGACTGGTCCAATTCTTGCTTGTAGGTGAACTACAGCAATTCGGACGCCGTGTCGTCAACCGAATTCGCGAACAAGGTTTAGAGCTGGAATTGCTCGCCCAGATAGAGCCGCCGCACGTCCGGGTTATTGACAATGTCGGCGGCGCGGCCCTCCATCAGCACCTCGCCGGAATAAATGATGTAGGCGCGATCGGTCAGGCCGAGGGTCTCGCGGACATTGTGGTCGGTGATCAGGACGCCGATGCCGCGATTGGTGAGGTGGCGGACCAGCGCCTGAATGTCGCCGACGGCGATCGGATCGATGCCGGCAAAAGGCTCGTCGAGCAGCATGTAGTTCGGCCGTGTCGCCAGGGAGCGCGCAATCTCGACGCGCCGCCGCTCGCCGCCTGACAGCGCAATCGACGGCGTCTTGCGCAGCCGCGTGATGTTGAATTCCTCAAGCAATTCGTCGAGATCGCGCTCGCGCCGTTTGGCGCTCGGCTCGACCACTTCGAGTACGGCGCGGATATTCTGCTCGACGCTGAGGCCGCGGAAAATCGACGCTTCCTGCGGCAGGTAGCCGATGCCGAGACGGGCGCGCTGATACATCGGCAGCGGCGTGACGTTGTGGCCGTCAAGCTCGATGCGGCCTTTGTCGGCCTTGATGAGGCCGGTAATCATATAGAAGACGGTGGTCTTGCCGGCGCCGTTCGGACCAAGAAGCCCCACCGCCTCACCCTTGCGGACATAAAGGCTGACACCGCGGACGACCTTGCGGCCGACGAAGCTCTTCTCCACGCCATGAACCGACAGCACGCCTTTTCGATCCGGCGGTGCGGCGCCGTTGCCATCGTGGCGGCGCGGCCGCGGCGGCGGTGATGGCGGTGGAGCGCTTTCTGACGGCGGCGGCGGGCGCTGCTGCGGTTGGCGTTCGGGCGGCCGCTGTCGGCGCTGCTGGGGCGGCGGTGGCGGCGGCGGACGACGGCCACGCGCTTTGGGCTCGGCGGGTACGCTCGCGATATCGACATAGGTGCCGTTGATGGTGCCGCCGATGCTGGCAAGGTCGATGGCGTCGTCGCCGCCGGCGACCGGCTGGCGCGGCGCCAAACCGCGGCGTCGGCGAAAATATGAGAATATGTCGACCACGCCAGCCAGCCTCGAAAAGGTCGCTTCGAATCGCGAGGGGTCCCCGCCCTCTCGCCGGGATTTTATCCGATTTTGCGCCGCGATGCTTTATTGCAAACGCCAGGGCGCAATCGTTTGAGCCGCATCGACTGGCGCTCTAAGTTTCTGGTCGAACATGGTCTTTTCGGCAAAGGCGCCCGCCGCCCGGATCACTTCCAAGGCCGGACTTGTCCCGGATCGTGCGTTAATTCGCCTTCGGAGGACCGATCGACATGACGTTCGACGGCCCGCCATTCTCGTTCTTGTTGGGAAGAATGAGCGCGCGGACCCGGCTGTTCGGCGTCGGTGAGCCTGCGGTGTCGAAATGGGCGTTGCCGGTCGTGGTGTCGACCACGACCCGTTCGCCGTGCAGCACGTTCTTGCCCTGGCTGACGACGACATTGCCGGTCAGCGTGATGGTCTTTTTCTTCAAGTCGTAGACGCCGAGGTCGCCGGTGGCGTTCTGATCCTTGGAGATGACCGTGACACCGCCGCTCGCTTCGATCCGCCGGATGTCCTGCTGGCGCATCGGCGCGGTACCCGATTGTTGCGGCTGCGGCTGTGCGCCCTGCTGTGTTGGTTGCGGCGTGTTCGCCGCCTGCTTAGCGCCAGCGCCGGTTTGATTGCCGGCCGCGCCGTGTTCGGGGCCATAGAAGACCTTGAGCGTCTGGCACTTGATCGTGGTGTCGCCCTGCACCACCACCACGTCGCCGGAGAAGGTCGCCATCTTGTTCTTGTCGTGAACTTCAAGCGTGGCGGCATCGATCTGGATCGGCTGGTCTTGATTCTCGTTTTGCAGGATGTTCGGCGGCGAGGCCGCCGGTGCCGCGGCGCCGGTGCGCGGGTTCTGCGCCGCGGCCGAGCCCGGCACTGCCAACGCCAACATCATTGCATAAAGCCAAAGCCGTTGTTTCATCGGTTGCTTGCCCGCGAGCTGTCCTGCTCCGGTAGAACCACCATCGTCACGCCGCCGTAGAAACGGATGACGTCGCCGCCGTCGCGCACGTCGAGCTTCTTGCCGTTGATCACGCCGTTGGTGAGCTTCACCCAGACCGGCTTTTCCGACTGTACGTTGCCCTTGTGGACGTCGACGGTGGCCTCGCTCAAGCGCGCCTCGTAGCCGTTCGAGGACACGACGTGGACGTTATCGACCAGCGTCAGCATTTCGGTCTTCATGTCGTAGGTGCCGGCGTTGGACGTGAGATTGACCATGCTCTTGTCTTCCATCTCGATCCGGGCGGCGATCTGGTGCAGGTCCATGAAATCGGGCTTGGTGATGTCCTGCTCGGCCGAATTTGCCGTGAACTCATACGGGCGCGAATCCGCGGTGTAACCACTGAGCCGCGGCTGCTGCATCGTGACCTTGGTGCCCTTTATCACCAGGTTGCCGAGGTCTCCCGGCAATCGCAGCGCTACGCCGGTCGGCATGTAATTGGCGCCGACAATTGCGATCAGCGCCATCGCCAGAACGATCGGCACGCCGATCCGAAGCCACCGCACGTGCCGGCTGTGCCGCAGCGCCGCGCGATACCGCTGCTCGGCGTCGCCCCGCAACGCAGCCGAAAATCCGCGCCTTGTGCTCTCGACAGGGTAGGCGGTTGTCAGCGGCTTTTCCCCTAACGACTGGCGCCCCGATTCGCCATCGCGGACCGTTTTAGCGGTTCCGCTAATGCATTGTCGCCTGCGAATATGGCCTCGACCGGGCAGGATTGCAGCGGTCAATCGCGGCCCGCACTCACCGGGCGCACTATTCGCTACGAATATTAGCAGAATCCGCGGCTCTGGCGCAGGTCGAAAGTATGGCAAGCCCACGCCGGACTGTCGCAGGCGCCCCCGTAGCGGGCTCCCGCCGATCACGAATGGGCGAAGATATCCTGATCGGCGAAACCCGCCATGTCGAGACGCACCCGTTCCGGCAGAAAGCGGAAACAAGCTGCGGCCAGCTTTTCGCGCCGTTCGCGCGCCAGCATCACGTCGAGTTTTTCCTTAAGCGCATGCAGATAGAGCACGTCAGAAGCGGCGTAGGAAATCTGCGCGTCGGTCAAATCCGGCGCACCCCAATCGGACAATTGCTGCTGCTTCGACACTTCGTGACCCAGCACCTCGCGCACCAGGTCTTTCAGACCATGCTTGTCGGTGTAAGTGCGCGCGAGCCGCGAAGCGATCTTGGTGCAATAGACCGGCTCCGCCATCACGCCGAAGGCGTTGCACAGCATACCGAGATCGAAGCGCGCAAAGTGAAAAATCTTGAGCACCTGGGGATCGCCGAGCAGCCGTTTGAGGTTCGGCGCATCGTTGACGTGCGCCGGAATCTGCACCACGTCGGCGGATCCGTCGCCCGGCGACAACTGAACCAGGCACAACCGGTCGCGGCTGAGCGAAAGTCCCATGGTTTCGGTGTCGATCGCGACGGGTCCGGTGTAACGCGACAGGTCCGGCAAGTCGCCGCGGTGCAGGCGTATGGTCATGCGGCAATGCAGTATCGCAAGCCACATGGCCCGTCAAAATAACTGTCCTGGCGAAAATCACTCATGACCGCGCACCTGGCGCCGGGAATGCAGTTCGCCTCAACGCCGGCTGGCGCGACATTTACCGGCCAGCGGCAACGGATCGTTTCGGGGCCAAACCGGTCAGCTCGAAACTGAGCGCCTTGAGTTGCCGCCGGGCGTCGGCATCATACGCCTGCGCGTCGGCTCGCGCCTCGCGCTGGCCGTTGAAGTAACGCCCGCTCTGCCCTTCGACTTGCGGCGAGACCGCAAGCTTGAGGATGGCGTCGGCGCCTTCTTCGACGCTGGAGATCGGCGTGACGCCGGACAGGCGGACCATGGTGGTGTTCATGTAGGTTGCCGGATGCAGGGCGGTGACCGTCACACCGGTGCCCTCGAGCTCGTCGGCAAGATCGATGGTGAAAAGGATCTGCGCCAGCTTGCTCTGGCAATAGGCGCGCGAACCGCTATAGCCGCGGGTCAGCATCACGTCGTCGAAGTCGATCGCCTGCTGGCCGAGTGAAGAGACGTTGACGATGCGCGCCGGTGCGCTCTTTTTGATCAGCGGCAACAGCAGCTGCGCGAGCATGAAACCGGCGAGATAATTCACCGCAAGGCGCAACTCATAACCGTCGGCGCTGGTCTGCCGCGCGCCTTGCGAGCCGCCGCTGCCGACGCCGGCATTGTTGATAAGAAGCTCGAGCCGTTCCGTAGTCTTCTGCACCGCATCGGCCAGACGCTGCACGTCGGCCAGCGAGGCAAGATCGGCGGCCAGAAATTCCGCCGCCCCGCCGGCATCCTTGATCTCGCTGACGACGCGCTCCCCGCGTCCGCGATCGCGGCCGTGCACCAATACGCGCCAGCCGTCCTGCCCCAGCCTTGTCACCACCACGCGGCCGAGGCCGTCGGTCGAGCCGGTGATCAGCACGGTTTTTCCGTTTGGTTTCGCCATGGCCGCACCTCCGTCGCATAGGATGTAGGCTGCATCGGCGGCTTTGCTACGCCGCAACGGCGACGACCGGCCTTTCCGCGCCGTCGCCGTCCCTCATTTCTGTTCGAGATGCCAAGCGCCGTCCCAGTCTGCGGCCGGCGGCGCCGCGACGAACAGGTCGATGCGTTTGACCATGGTCAAGGACGGTCCGTCGGACGGATCATCTTCGAGCGCCGCGGCGAAGGCCCTACGCGCCTCCTCCCAGCGACGGTCGCGGTAGGCCGCAAGGCCGTCCGCATAGCGCGCGCGCAGCTCGGCCTGCTTGCGCATCAAGCCGCCACCGCGGCTCATGATTTCGTATATTTGCTGCGAATGGCTTTGCCCGGCCAGCGCCACGCGATCGATCTCGCGGGTCTCGATCGCGGCACCGGCGGCGGCAACGGTCTGCTCCAAGGCCAGGATACGGGTGCCATAAAGCTTGTTGGCGCCTTCAAGCCGCGAGGCGAGATTTACGGTCTCGCCCATCACTGTGTAGCTCATCATCACTTCGGAGCCGACGCTGCCGACCAGCGCCTCGCCGGTGGCGACGCCGATGCGGATGTCGAATGAGATCGGCACGTTTTTCAGGCCGAGCAAATCCGGCAACTCGGCGCGGAATGGCGCGACGCGATCGAGCATGTCGAGGGCGGCGAGACTGGCGAATTTCGCCTGATCGCCGTCGGCGGTGAACGGCGGCCCCCAATAGGCCATGATGGCGTCACCGATATATTTGTCGATGATGCCGCCGTGTGTGTGGATCGGCGCCGACATCGTCGAGAAGTAGCGGTTCATCACCTTGACCAGGCCTTGCGGCGTCATCTCTTCGCTGACGCCGACGAAGCCTTTGACGTCGCAGAACAGCACCGTCATCACCCGCCGCTGTCCCTCGGTCGCCAGCGCCGCACCGCTGATCAGCCGTTCGACAATGCGCGGATCGACATAGCGCCCGAAGGTTTCGCGCATGCGTTCCTTCGCGCGCAGCTGCTCGACCATGCTGTTGAAAGCCACGGTCAGGTGGCCGATTTCATCCTGCGAGGTGACGGCCAGCGTTTCATCGAGCCGCCCGGCTTGAATCGCGCGCGCGCCTTCCAACAAACGGCGCACCGGCCGCGTCAGCCCGCCGCTGACGATGAACGAGAATAGGAGGCCCAAAGCGGCGGCCAGCACCGTGAGGATGATGGCGATCGCCAGCACCGTCTGCTGCTTGCGCACCGTTGCCGCGGAGTCGGCCTGCAGCAGACCGATCATGTCATTGCGCACCGCGTTGAGCTGCTGGTCCAGCTGGTCGCGCAGCTCGTCGATCCGATCGAGCCCGGCGGCGATGGCCTTGCGGTCGCGGCCGTCGAGCAACGGCAGCACCCGCGCGATCTCCTCGTTGAGATCGCGGCGGGTCGCGTCGGTCAGATCAGCGAGGCGGGTATCGATGCGGACCAAAGCCGATGCGTCGCCAAAGGTGCTGCCTTTGGCGATCAGCGCATCGATCAAGGCGCGTGCCGTCTTGGTCTCCCGATCGACCGTCTGACCGCTGGCTTCGAAGCTCTTTCGTGCGGCGGCGAATTGCGCCTCGTCCGGCGACGATTGCAGTTTCTCGATGACCATGCGGCGCAACGCCACCGCGCGCCCCAGCGAGTGGATGTTGGCCTGCGCCAAGGCGGCGTAGGCCGGAACATAGCTTTGCGTCAGATCGTCCAGCCGGCCGGCGACCTGCACGATCAGGGCCATCGACAGCAATGCTGCGATGGTCATCAGCACGATGAGGATCAGTGCGATGCCGATGATTTTGCGCCTGATCGACAGTCGGATCATGGGGCGGCCGTTTGGCGGGGCGCGCCGCGGCTTCAGGCTGCCCGCGGCCTGACCTCGCGTTCGATGCGGCGTCGGAGTTTTCGATCCGCGGTGTCCAAGTCGTGGCGGGCCTGCAGGTTGATCCAAAAATCCGGTGATGTACCGAAATAGCGCGCCAAGCGGAACGCGGTATCCGCGGTAATCCCTCTGCGCCCAAGCACAATGTCGTTCACGCGCGACCGCGGCACTTTGATCGCTTGTGCCAACGTGTAAACGCTAATTTTCATCGGCCGCAAAAATTCGTCGCGCAGAATTTCGCCGGGATGGATGAGCGGCAGCCGCTTGCCGGTGCCGACGTCGGCGAAATCGATCCGGCCAGCGTCCAAATCTTCGCGCTTGATGCTCATGTCGTCATCCTTTGTGGTAATCCACAATCTCCACGTTCCATGCCGCAGCTTCGCGCCATTCGAAGCAAATCCGCCACTGCTCGTTGATGCGGATGCTATGTTGTCCGCGCCGGTCGCCGTGCAACGCTTCAAGGCGATTGCCCGGCGGAACACGCAGATCGTCGGGCTGTTTGGCTGCATCGATGGCGAGAAGCTTAACGCGAGCCCGATTTTGGATCTGATTCGGCAGAGCCTTGACGACGAAGCCGGCAAACACTGCCGCTGTGCGCTTGTCGGCGAAGCTTTTGATCACGGCTACCAAACGTACCGAATAACGGTACGTCAGTCAACGGCGACGCGGACCAAGCTGGTGCCCAGGAGAGAGGAACGGCACACGAACGTTATCAATGGCTTATCGTGTCCCACTATTGCCAAACGTCCCATTGAGTCTCAATGGACATTTTCGAGATTGTCCCACCGATTTTCGACCGCGTCGCGTGTCCGTATCTTCCTTATAAGCGGCCATCAATCGACACCACCGGCATGTCGGCTAAGTGCCATAACCGAACCTGAGCAGTCGCCGCAAAAAAGTCCACTACTCGATCACCTCGTCGGCAGAGATGCGACGCGAACGAGCCCAGCCCCTCGATTGATAGCCGCGTAGTGAGCTAGATTAGGCGGGCTAGGACAGTGTCCACGAGAGGAGACTCGATGAACACAGTCAAAGACGCTCTGGCCCAGAAGAGTGGCGCCCTGATCCATGTTCGTTCCGGCGACATGGTCGTCGAAGCCTTGCGCCAGATGCGCGACAACCGGGTCCGGTCGGTGCTGGTCATCGACGACGACGTCCTGGTCGGTATCGTGACCCAGGGTGACTGCGCCATAAAAGTGCTGCTGCCCGGGCTCGATGCGAAGCAGACTCCGGTGGGCCAAGTGATGACGGGCGACCCGGTGACGGTCAAGCCGGACGACCAACTGGAAGGCTGCATGGCAATGATGGCTGCGCGCGGCTTTCGCCATCTACCAGTGCTGGACGCGGGCAAGGTCGTGGGCGTGATCTCGATTGGAGACGTCGTCAAGGACATCATCCGAAATTTGGAGCACAACGTGGGCGACCTGATGGGCTACATCATGACGGACGGCCCCGGGGGCTGACAGATGAACCGCGGTGCCGTCGCCGGCGTTGCTGCAGATGTCCGTTCCGGGTCATTCGCGGACATCGCGCGACAAGCGGGTTACGTCTGGTCTCCCTTCGAAAGCGGACAAGCAGAGCGCGACACGCCGGAAGTGGCGAGCGCATGTCCGGTTTTTAGGGTGGGACTTTTCCGCAAAAAACGAAGCAGTATCAAAAGCAATTTTTGCGATTG
>CAWGKB010000005.1:0-241515 GCA_963823135.1 uncultured Alphaproteobacteria bacterium
TGGTGGAGCCAGACGGGATCGAACCGACGACCTCCTGCTTGCAAAGCAGGCGCTCTCCCAACTGAGCTATGGCCCCCTCAGGGACAGACAGCAGGGATCAGAAATCAGCAGCAAAAGAATTTTGATGCCTGACATCTGATACCTGATTGCCGGAGTTGGTGGGCCTGGGAAGATTTGAACTTCCGACCTCACGCTTATCAAGCGCGCGCTCTAACCAACTGAGCTACAAGCCCGAACCAGGAGTCAGTGATCAGAAATCAGTAGTCAAAAGCATCTGATTACCGAACACCGATTACTGACTCCTGGTCTGCTCGTTCGCGAAGAAAGAGAAATGAAGACGGCGGTGTCCCGCCAATGGGCTCTTCGATCCGAAAATCGATCGGCCCTGATGTTTCCAAGAGATCCGATAAAGACGCGTAAGGCGCCTCTGAAGGATCATCCTTAGAAAGGAGGTGATCCAGCCGCAGGTTCCCCTACGGCTACCTTGTTACGACTTCACCCCAGTCGCTGACCCTACCGTGGCCGGCTGCTTCCTTGCGGTTAGCGCACCGTCTTCAGGTAAAGCCAACTCCCATGGTGTGACGGGCGGTGTGTACAAGGCCCGGGAACGTATTCACCGCAGCGTGCTGATCTGCGATTACTAGCGATTCCAACTTCATGTGCTCGAGTTGCAGAGCACAATCCGAACTGAGACGGCTTTTTGAGATTTGCTCGGGGTTGCCCCTTTGCGTCCCATTGTCACCGCCATTGTAGCACGTGTGTAGCCCAGCCCGTAAGGGCCATGAGGACTTGACGTCATCCCCACCTTCCTCGCGGCTTATCACCGGCAGTCCCCTTAGAGTGCCCAACTAAATGATGGCAACTAAGGGCGAGGGTTGCGCTCGTTGCGGGACTTAACCCAACATCTCACGACACGAGCTGACGACAGCCATGCAGCACCTGTCTCCGGTCCAGCCGAACTGAAGGGATCGATCTCTCGTTCCCGCGACCGGGATGTCAAGGGCTGGTAAGGTTCTTCGCGTTGCTTCGAATTGAACCACATGCTCCACCGCTTGTGCGGGCCCCCGTCAATTCCTTTGAGTTTTAATCTTGCGACCGTACTCCCCAGGCGGGATGCTTAATGCGTTAGCTGCGCCACTGACGAGTAAACCCGACAACGGCTAGCATCCATCGTTTACGGCGTGGACTACCAGGGTATCTAATCCTGTTTGCTCCCCACGCTTTCGCACCTCAGCGTCAGTACCGGGCCAGTGAGCCGCCTTCGCCACTGGTGTTCTTGCGAATATCTACGAATTTCACCTCTACACTCGCAGTTCCACTCACCTCTCCCGGACTCAAGCTTCTCAGTATCAAAGGCAGTTCTGGAGTTGAGCTCCAGGATTTCACCCCTGACTTAAAAAGCCGCCTACGTGCGCTTTACGCCCAGTGATTCCGAGCAACGCTAGCCCCCTTCGTATTACCGCGGCTGCTGGCACGAAGTTAGCCGGGGCTTCTTCTGCGGGTACCGTCATTATCTTCCCCGCCGAAAGGACTTTACAACCCTAGGGCCTTCATCATCCACGCGGCATGGCTGGATCAGGCTTGCGCCCATTGTCCAATATTCCCCACTGCTGCCTCCCGTAGGAGTCTGGGCCGTGTCTCAGTCCCAGTGAGGCTGATCATCCTCTCAGACCAGCTACTGATCGTCGCCTTGGTGAGCCGTTACCTCACCAACTAGCTAATCAGACGCGGGCCGATCCTTCAGCGATAAATCTTTCTCCTTACGGACGTATCCGGTATTAGCCCAAGTTTCCCTGGGTTGTTCCGAACTGAAGGGCACGTTCCCACGTGTTACTCTCCCGTCTGCCGCTCCGTATTGCTACGGCGCTCGACTTGCATGTGTTAGGCCTGCCGCCAGCGTTCGCTCTGAGCCAGGATCAAACTCTCAAGTTGAAGAGATTTGATCTCGGCAAGTCACAACGTTTGACGAGGTCCCACTCTGTCCGTTCCGGTGATTGCTCACCGTCACGATCATAGTGTTGACCTGAAACGTCGACCGCCGAAGTCTCTTCCATGGCCGCGCTCTCCCGGAAAAAGCCGAAACCTTCTCCGTTCGAGGAAGCGGCCCGCAAGGACTCCGCCGTCCACGTTTCTCTTTCTTCCAATTCACTTTTCAAACATCCCGGAACCTTACGGCCCCGTCTCCGGCAAGCTCCGGAGCCGCCGATGCCCGTACATCCGACATGGCCATAGCTCATGGCCGGATGATTCACCGCGTAAACAGTGAGGGGCTTCGCAGACGCGCCATCGCGCTAGGCGGCGGCGCGCCAAGACGGGTTATATAGTCTTCGGCTATGGGCATTGTCAACGGTTTGGCTGCCAAAATGCGGCCTGTGGATCGCCACGGCATCCGCCATCCCGGCCGGCCCGTCGGGCCTGCCCCGAACCCGTCTTATCGCACTGCAACAGGCCCTCGGCGTCCAAAGCAGCGCCGTACTGCGGCCACATTCCTCCGCCGTTCTTGCACAATCGCGTCGGGGAAATGCGCCATGTTCGGGGGAGCGCCGTTATCCGATAACCGTTGAGGCTTTCGCCGTCCAGTCACCCGACTGGTCCGGCGACAAAGTCTTTGGCTTCCGCTTAAGCCTTGGCTTGGTTCTTTGGCTCAAGTTCTGGCCCAAGTTCTTGTGGCTTAAGTTCTTGGCCCAAGGTCTCGGCGCAGGCGGCAGTGCAGATTGTCGTGGTTTGCAGGGGTGCTTTGATTTCCGAGGTCCGCATCAGGGGATGTGCGGCATGAAGGTGCGAGCTTCGGAATCCGGACAATAGAGTGCGATCGCGAGTGCAGGGGACGGTGGTCTTGGACCAGGCAAAGCTGCGCGGCGCAAATCGACGGTTCGATGCCGAGGCTATCAATCTCGGCAATGAGCCGCCGCTTTCCGTTGATGGCGGCGCCGGCGTCCTGGTTGATCGACGCCGCTTCTCGGTACAATGGTTCTGCGGCACCATCCTGACCGGTTTGTGCGGCGCCGCCCTGATGGGGGGCGCCGTTTTTGCTTCGCTCGACGGCGAAACCAATTTCGCGGCCGCGCCGGAACGCGTCGAGATGGCGTTGCGCGGCGCGATCGCCGGGGCCGGCGGCCGCTTGAGCGGCATTCACAAGACCGACCGGATCGCCGCCGTCAGCGAGCCGAGCGTGGCGCGGCAGCTGGTGCGGGTGCCGATCACGACGCGGGTGCGCGAGCGTGAATTGGTGCGCACGCGCAACTTCATCCGCGTCTCCGGCAATCTTGCGCTGTCGGTTTCGGAGCTGTCCGCCAATATTCCGCCGTTCAATCCGCAAAAACTGCTGACCGACGGCGTCGCCAATTCCGACGAGGCGCCGACCGCGGCCGAACCGGATGCCGAGGTCTCGTTTGTCACCTGCGATTTCGTGCCCGCTTCTCCCAAGAGCAAAGTGAGCTCGGCGGTTTGCGACCTCAATTCGCTGCTTTCGAAAGTGAAGTCGTCGAGCCAGCTGCCGGTCGATGACGTCATCGCCCGGGTGCGCGATGTGGCGAGCAAGACCGCGAGTTCTTCGCCGTTCCTTGCCGACGCCAGCGCCACGCCGGGCATCAAGTTCAACTACGCCGCCGAAGGCGACACCGACCCGTATATCGGTTTCGAAGCTCGCGTCGTCCCCGAAAACATCACGCTGCTGCCCAAGACCAGCGCCAATGCCGACTGGAGCGAACATCTCGTCATCGTCAAAAAGAGCGAGACCGTCGGTTCGATCCTGCGCGAACTCGGCGCCTCGCCCGACGAGATCAAGGGCATCCTGGCGGTGCTCGGCGCGCGCGCGCGCGAAGGCGGCGTCAAGGAGGGCCAGAAGCTGCGCGTGCTCACGGCCGCCTCCAGCCCCGGGCACATGCAGCCGCTGCGTATCATTATTACCGGCGACGGCGGCGTCGAAGCGGCGGTGGCGCTCTCCGACAACGGCAAATACGTGCCGGTCGATATCCGCAATGTCGTTACCGAAGCCGCCGCGGGCGGCGAAGACGAGGCCGGCGAAGATGACGGCAGCGGCGTGCGGCTCTATCAGAGCATCTATGAAACCGCGCTGCGCAACAGCGTACCCAACGCGGTGATCGAAGAGCTGATCCGCATCTATTCTTACGACGTCGACTTCCAGCGCAAAGTGCAGCCCGGCGATGGCTTCGACGTGCTCTATTCGGACGATGAGAACAACGAAGGGCGAAACGAGGTGCGCTACGTTTCGCTGACGGTCGGCGGCGAAACCAAACGGTACTATCACTACCAGACCGCCGACGACGGCTCCTACGATTACTATGACGAGACCGGCAAGAGCGCCAAGAAGTTCCTGGTGCGCAAGCCGGTGCCGATCGGCATCATGCGCTCGGGCTTCGGCGAACGTAACCACCCGCTGCTGCACTATATGAAGACCCATACCGGCGTCGATTGGGCGGCGCCGTACGGCACCCCGATCTTTGCCGCCGGCAACGGCACCATCGACGAAATCGGCCTCAAAGGCGGCTACGGCAAGTACGTGCGCCTCCGCCACGCCAACGGTTATCAGACCGCCTATGGCCACATGACGGCGTTCGCGCGCGGCCTCAATGTCGGCAGCCGCGTGCGTCAGGGCCAGATCATCGGCTTTGTCGGTTCGACCGGGCTGTCGACCGGCGCTCACGTTCACTTCGAAATCCTCATCAATGACCGCTTTGTCAATCCGATGACGGTCAAGCTGCCGCGCGGGCGCGTCCTCGACGGGACTTCGCTGGCGGTATTTGAAAAGGGCCGCGAACAGCTTGACGCGCTGATGGCGCAGGTGCCCGGGCGCGTCGCGCAAATTCGTTAGCGCCTTTCTTCTTCCCACCTACCAGAGCAGCGACGAAGCAATCTCGCCGCATTCATGATAGTTTCGGCTTGCTGTCCGACGGTGCGGCTCGCAGTGACGGCCCGAGCAGGAGGCTTTCGTGACTTCAAATACGGCCGTCAACGACCGCCTCGAAGTGCACTCGAGCCGCTTTTGGGCGCTGGTTCATTTCAGCCTCACCCGCTGGCTGTTTCCGGCGCGCATGATCGCCGATCATGTCGGCGTTTCCACCAACATCGTGTTGTTCTGGCTGACGCCGTGGCGGCGCAACGACGAGCATCTGCCGATGTCGCACATCGCCGAGGTCGGTCACACCCGCGGCCTGATCTGGGACCAGATCAGCGTCGAAAGCTCGGGCGGGCTTAACCCGCTGGTCGTTTCGGGCCTGCCCAAGGGACAGGCCCGCTACTTCGTCGAGCACGTGCGCGAGCGGATCAACGAGGCCGCCGCGGCTACGCCGCCGCTGCAACCTCGCCGTTGAACTTCAGCCCCTGCTTGCTGGCGCTGATGACGACCTTCTCGCCGTCCTTGATGCGGCCGGCGAGGATCATTTCCGCCAGCGGGTCCTGCACCGATTTCTGGATCACGCGCTTGAGCGGACGGGCGCCGTAGGCGGGATCCCAGCCTTTGTCCGCAAGCCAGTCGCGCGCGGCGGGTTCGAGCTTGATGGTGATCTTTCGCTCTTCCAGGAGCCGCGCCAGACGCTTGAACTGGATATCGACGATCCGCGCCATTTCCGACTTCTGCAGCCGGTGGAACAGAATGATCTCGTCGATGCGGTTGAGGAATTCCGGCCGGAAGCTCGCGCGCACGATCGCCATCACCTGATCGCGCACCGCGTCGGTGTCCTGGCCCTCGGGTTGGTTGACCAGGATTTCGGCGCCGAGATTCGACGTCATGACGATCAAGGTGTTGCGGAAATCGACGGTGCGGCCCTGACCGTCGGTCAGGCGGCCGTCGTCGAGCACCTGCAGCAGCACATTGAACACGTCCGGGTGCGCTTTCTCGATCTCGTCGAACAGCACCACCTGATACGGCCGCCGCCGCACCGCTTCGGTCAGCGCGCCGCCTTCCTCATAGCCGACATAACCGGGCGGCGCGCCGATCAGCCGCGCCACCGAATGCTTCTCCATGTATTCCGACATGTCGATTCGGATCAGCGCGTTTTCGTCGTCGAACAGGAATTCGGCGAGCGCCTTGGTCAGCTCGGTCTTGCCGACGCCGGTCGGACCCAAAAACATGAACGAACCGATCGGCCGGTTCGGATCCTGCAAGCCGGCGCGGGCACGGCGCACCGCCGTCGACACGGCTTTCACCGCCTCGGCCTGGCCGACCACACGCTTGCCGATCTGCTCCTCCATGCGGAGCAGCTTTTCCTTTTCGCCTTCGAGCATGCGATCGACCGGAATGCCGGTCCAGCGCGACACCACCTGCGCGATGTGGTTGGCGGTGACCGCCTCCTCGACCATGGCGCCGCGGCCTTCGCTGCCCTCCAGCGCCTTGAGCTTTTTCTCCAGCTCCGGGATGCGGCCGTAGGAGATTTCGCCGGCGCGCTGATATTCGCCGCGGCGTTGCGCGTTGGCGAGTTCGACGCGCAACTGATCAAGCTCGGTCCGCAGCTTCTGCGCTCCGGAGAGTTTCTCTTTCTCCGACTTCCAGCGCGACGTCAGATCGGCGGATTGCTTTTCCAGCGCCGCCAGCTCGGTTTCGAGACCGCCGAGCCGGGAGCGCGACCCGGGATCGTTCTCCTTCTTCAAAGCCTCCTGCTCGATCTTGAGCCGCACGATCTCGCGATCGATGGAATCGAGCTCTTCCGGCTTGGAATCGACCTGCATCTTGAGCCGCGCCGCGGCCTCGTCGACCAGATCGATCGCCTTGTCGGGCAGGAAGCGATCGGTGATGTAGCGGTGCGACAGCGTCGCCGCCGCGACCAGCGCGCCGTCGGTGATGCGCACGCCGTGATGCGCCTCGTACTTGTCCTTGAGCCCACGCAGGATCGAGATCGTGTCCTCGACGTTCGGCTCGTCCACATAGATCGGCTGGAAGCGGCGCGCCAAAGCGGCGTCCTTCTCGACGTGCTTCTTGTATTCATCGAGCGTGGTGGCGCCGATGCAATGCAACTCGCCGCGCGCCAGCGCCGGCTTGAGCAGGTTCGAGGCATCCATCGCGCCGTCGGCTTTGCCGGCACCGATGATGGTGTGCATCTCGTCGATGAAAAGAATGTAGGCGCCGGCGGAAGACGTGACCTCCTGCAGCACGGCCTTGAGGCGCTCCTCGAACTCGCCGCGATATTTCGCGCCGGCAATGAGCGCACCCATGTCGAGCGACAGGAGTTTCTTGTCTTGTAGGCTTTCGGGCACGTCGCCGTTGACGATGCGCAGCGCCAAGCCCTCGACGATCGCGGTCTTGCCGACGCCCGGCTCGCCGATCAGCACGGGGTTGTTCTTGGTCCGGCGCGACAGCACCTGGATGGTGCGGCGGATTTCCTCGTCGCGACCGATCACCGGGTCGAGCTTGCCGTCGCGGGCGGCCTGCGTGAGATCGCGCGCGTATTTTTTCAGCGCGTCATAGGCATTCTCCGCCGACGCACTGTCGGCGCTGCGGCCCTTGCGCAGCGACTCGATGGCGGCGTTGAGGTTTTGCGGCGTGACGCCGGCATTAGCGAGAATCTTTCCGGCTTCGCTGCCCTTCTCCAGGGCCAGCGCAAGCAGGAGCCGCTCGACGGTGACGAAGCTGTCGCCGGCCTTCTCGCCAGCCTTCTCGGCAGTGTCGAACGCCCGCGCCAAGGCCGGGTCGAGATAGACCTGACCGGCGCCGCCGCCGGAGACTTTCGGGCGCTTGGCGAGCGCCGCCTCGACCGCCGACAAGGCCTGACGCGAATTGCCGCCGGAGCGATCGATCAAACCGGCGGCGAGCCCCTCGGGGTCGTCAAGCAGCACCTTGAGCAGGTGCTCGGGTGAAAACTGCTGATGTCCCTCGCGCAGGGCGAGCGACTGGGCGGATTGGATGAAACCGCGACTGCGGTCGGTGTATTTGTCGAAATTCATGTCTTTTCCCTCGGCCTATTCCAAACGCCCTGACGGCGCGATCGGAACATCGTCACTGGGTAATATCAATGCGGGTTTGCGGTTCCCTGATCAGGATCAAACCGTCCCGGCGGCAACCAAGCGGACCCAGGAGGCATCCACCGAAGGTAAATATGGTGGGGCGAGGCGCCAAAAGAAGAGCCCGTTGGGCGACAGCTCATGCTTAATTTGCGCTTGGCCGCTCGCTTCGCTCGCGTCGCTCAAAAGCCGCCACTTCAAGGCGATCACCCGAACATCCGCTCACCCTGCAGATCGACCATCTGCCGCGCCTTGCTGAGCGCAAAAGTTACCGCATCGTCGAACGAGGCGAACGCGTCGGCGCGGATGAAGCGATGCTCCTTGCGTACGCCGCCGATCTCGCGCTCGATGGTGCCGGCCGTCTGATAGCCACCCTCGCTCTTGAATGGCGCCGGGCGGATGATGAAGCCCTTATAGTCGACCGCCTCGACGACTTTCTCGGCTTGCGACGGAGCGAGCTTGCCGAACAGGGCGCTGAGAAACGACATCGCTCGTCATCCACAGTGCCGGCTTGCGCTCGCGCGCTCGAAACGCCGGTCAAAGCCCATAGCCATAACGTGGATCCCAGCCATAGCCGAAATAGTGGCGCTGGTTCGGACCGGGATATTGCCAGGCGGCGTAGGAATCTTCGTAAGCGCCGAGCGGTCCATAGAACGGCGACCGCGCGACTTCGATCAGCGTGTCGGCCAGATCGCGACGGCCATAGGCTGCGCCATAGTGATGATGCCGGTAACCGGCGTGGTGCGAGGGCGCAGACCGTGCTTGCGCCACAGCCGGCAGCGCCAGCAGCGCAACCGCGCCAACGGCGATCGCAAGATAATACGAGACGCGCAACATCAAATAACTCCGCTACGGCGGGGTTCGCTGCAGCATGGACCCACTCGCGAGTCCGCGCGCGACCCTAATGACCGCGTGAATAATAACCGCTTGAATAAAGTACCAGCGTGCGCGCCTCATTGCCATGGGCGGCCTGATAGGCGCCGGCGAGATAGCGCATGCCGTAGGTCATATTGGTCTGGGGATCGAGCAGGCCCTCGGCGGTGCCGCGATAGCCGAGCGCTCGTGCGGTCCCAAGCCGAATTTGCATCAGCCCGTAGTTCCCCTGATAGACGGCGCGCGGGTTGAAATTGCTCTCGCGGCGAATGACCTGTCGCACCAGCGCGATCGGCAGGCCGTTTGCGCTGGCGTGCTGCTCGATCAAGGCGTTCACAGCGGCGCGCTCATCGGCGGCAGCCGCCGGCCGCGCCAGAGCAGCCAGCGTAAGCACGCAACACGCCATTGCGCGCAGCATCGATTGATTGTCCCCAACTTCAGCCGAGACGAATCGGCCCCCCGCATCTGTCACATCAAAACGAGCCGCAAAAAAGCGGCCGAAATAAGCAGATGACGAAAGGCGTTAACCGCCCCTTGACCGACCACACGCACGCCTGATTGCAAAATCGGCAAAGCCTCTCTATATACGCGCCATTCGCGATTGAGCTTGCCTTGCAGTCTCGGCCGTAAGGCGTGATCCCGAAGCTTGGATACCCGGTTTTCGGACAAGATCATGCGCCAGCTAAAAAAGGCCTTTCCCAAGAACACGCAAAATCCGGATTGGACCGTACAAATGGTTTGTGCGGCCGCAAAACGCGTTAGGCGTTTTCCATAGGAGGCCATCATGGCTACAGGTACCGTCAAGTTTTTCAACGCTCAGAAGGGTTACGGCTTCATCGTGCAAGATGCGGGCGGCCCGGACATCTTCGTGCATATCTCCGCCGTCGAGCGCGCCGGCATGCGCACGCTCAACGAAGGGCAGAAGATCTCGTTCGACATCGAGGCCGACCGCCGCAGCGGCAAGAATGCCGCAACCAACCTACAAGCAGCCTGATCACGCATTATATGCGTCATGCCGGCGCCATACTGGCGCCGGCTTTGTCTTTTCTATCCGGCGCCAGCGCATCAAGAAAAAAAGCGGGGACAAAGCCATGCCGAGAAAACCGGGATTGAACTCCGAATTCGTCATGTTCGACGTCATCTACGAAGACGGCTCGCAGCGCTCGAACCGCAAGGTGCCGCGCACGCTGACCGGCGGCCTCGATGGCGACAAGCCGGCGCATGAGTTCCTGATCGAGCAGGACCGCGACATCGCCGAGAAATCGGGCCGGCCGGTGCTCAAGATCAAAAGCATCACCCGCGCCGGCGCCAAGAAGAAAGACCGCGACTTCTCGGAACACCGCGCCGGCTAGGGTCGCCGGCTTCGCTCGCGGAGCGAACGAAGCCGCGGGGTCGGGCCTTGAAGCGATTTTGCCGCCATCAGCGTAGGCAATAAACCTGCCGACCCCCACCTCTACCCTTCCCCACAAAGGGAGGGATTTGCACCGGGCGATTGCGGTCCGTTAACCGATAGCCGATACAACGTCAGGGCGAGTGCGCCCGGAGATTTCGAGCGTGCTCGCCGGAGTATGCCTGCGATGTCCGAGCTCGCGGCGGCCTTGGCCGCTCAGTTCTCTTCCAACGCCGCCGCCAACGCGCTGCTGCTCACCGCCGACGCGCTGATCTATTTCGCCGTGCTGGCCGGACTGTTCCGGGCGCGGCATCGCATCGGCATCGGCGCCTTCTTCTGCGCGCTTGGCGTGATGCACTTCCTCGAGACCTATCTCGCCAGCATCCTGTACGTCGCCTTGCCGTTCGGCATCGTCGCCTCGCCGGGCTCGACGGTGCTGTTCACCGGCAAGCTGATGCTGCTGCTCCTGGTCTATATCCGCGAGGACGCGGTGGTGGTGCGCCAGCCCATCTACGGGCTTCTGATCGGCAATCTGTTGCTGTTCGCGCTGGCCTTCCTGACGCGCCAGCACGGCGCCGAGACGCTGGCGGCGAACCGCCACGCCGATTTCGCCTTCCTCGACGAAATGGGCGCGCTGATGGTGTGGGGCACGCTGATCCTGTTTGCCGACTGCATCATCATGATTTTGCTGTATGAGCGCTCGCGCGCCTTCCTGGGCGGCCGGATGCTGGCGCGGCTCGCGCTCACCGGCGCGCTGGTGCTGAGCTTCGACCAGGTCGCGTTCTATGCCGGCTTGCGCTATCTCACCGGCGCGCCGCTTGCCGTGCTGTTCGGCGGCTGGATCGCCAAAATGGCGGCGGTCGCCATCTATAGCGTGCTCAGCGGGTTTTACCTGCGCTACGTCGAGCTGCCGCGCAAACGCAGCAAACGGCCGCCGCGCCTGATGGACGTGTTCGATCTCCTCACCTACCGCGAGCGCTACGAGGACCTTCTAGCGCGCACCGGCCGCGACGCGCTGACCGGCGCGCTCGATCGCGGCCGGCTCGAACATCTGGGGAGGAAACGCGTCGAAGAAGCGGCGCTCGGCGGCCGGCATTTGAGTCTCCTGATCATCGACATCGACCACTTCAAGAGCTTCAACGACCGCTTCGGCCATGCCGCCGGCGACATCGTGCTGCAGCGGATCGTGCGCATCATCAGCGCGACGGTTCGGCCCAGCGACGCCGTATTCCGCTTCGGCGGCGAGGAATTCATCGTCATCGCCGACGATCTCACCCGCGCCGCGGCGCTGGCGCTCGGCGAACGCATCCGCCGCGACGTCGCAAGCCACATGGAAGCCGACGTGCCGCTCGTCACCGTCAGCATCGGGCTTGCCACCTGTGCCGACGACGCCTCCGATTACGAGGGCCTGTTCGACTGCGCCGACCGCCGCCTCTATCTCGCCAAGTCGGCGGGGCGAAATTGCGTGGTCGGCGAAACCGGCATCGGCGCCGGCGGGCCGAAGCTCGCCCGGGCGGGCTGAAGGTCTTCCTTTCAGTTCAACTCCCCTTCCCCTCTCCCCTTTGGGGAGAGGCCGCCGCGCGAACGAAGTTGGGGCGGCGGGAGAGGGCTGGCGCCGAATTCCCCTCTCCCGGCGCTTCGCGCCGACCTCTCCCCGAAGGGGAGAGGTGATTCTTCCTTCGCGACGGTCTTCGACGCGTTTAATCTCTTCGTTGTTGCAAAAACCAAAGCGAACAGGGAGGAAGCATCCGTGTCCAACATCCAATTTCTCAATCCCGAAAGCATGGGCAGGCCGCTCGCCGCGTATTCCAACGTGGCGCGCGTCAAAGCTTCCGAATTTCTGTTCATCGCCGGCCAGATCGGCACCGACAAGGATGGCAAGGCGCCGGCCGATTTCGAGGCGCAATGCGCGCTGGTGTTCGCCAATATCGGCGCGGCGCTTGCCTCGCAGGGCGCGGGCTTTGCCAACATCGTCTCGTTCACCAGCTATCTCGTGCATTCGCAGGACATTGCCAAATTCGCCCAATACCGCGCCCGCGAATTTCCGCGGCTGTTTCCCGGCGGCGGCTATCCGCCCAACACGCTGCTCATCATCGACCGCCTGGTGCGCGAAGACCTGCTGGTCGAAGTCGCCGCCGTGGCGGCGCTGTAAAATCATCCTGCCCCGCGAAGCGGGGAAGGGGGACCACCTTGCGCAAGCAGGGTGGTGGAAGGGGCGTCGGCCTCGCAGCGAGCGTCAGCGCCGCATGCCCCCTCCACCACCCTTCGGGTGGTCCCCCTCCCCCGCTCCGTTTCACTTCGCGGTGGCGGATGCAGCAGGACCGCCCGGCGGATGCACCTTGCGCCAATGCTCGGCGATGTCTTGGCCGGTGGCGAACCACACCCTGTCGTGCTTGCGCGCATGATCGAGAAATTTGATCAAGCCCACGGCCTTGGCCGGCCGGCCGATCAGACGATCGTGCAGCGAGATGCTCATCACCTTCGGGATTTCCGCACCCTCTTGGTAGAGCAGATCGAAGCAGTCGGTCAGGTAGGTGGCGAAATCGTCGGCGGTGCTGAAGCCGCTATTCTGGTCGAACCGGTTGTCGTTGGTCTCGAACGAAAACGGGATGACGAGATGGTGGCGCCCGCCGTGGCTGATCCAGAACGGCAATTCGTCGCCGAGATAATCGCGGTCGTAGAGAAAGCCGCCATGCTCGATCACGAGGCGCCGGGTGTTGATGCTCGGCCGGCCGTTGAACCAACCGGCCGGCGCTGAGCCGATCAACGCCTTGATGCCCGCGGCCGCGCGGGCGATATGCTCGCGCTCCTCGCGCTCGCTGATCTGATGATAGTCGAGCCAGCGCCAGCCGTGGCTGACGATCTCGTGGCCGTCTGCGACGAAGGCTTGCGTCAATTCCGGATATTGCTGCAGGCCGCGCACCACGCCGAGGATGCTGACCTTGATGTCGAAGCGGCGGAAGATGCGAAGGAGCCGCCACGCGCCGACCCGCGGCCCATATTCGAATACCGATTCGACCATCGGGCTCCGCACGCCCGCGTAGGGCGGAAAGCCGATATCGGTGAGCATGCCCTCCGACGCGGCGTCGCCCTCGAGCAAACAATGCTCGCCGCCGGCCTCGATGTTGAGATTGATGTTGACCGCGATCCGCGCGCCGCCCGGCCATTGCGCATGCGGCGGATGCGCGCCATAGCCGCGGAAATCGCGCGGCGGGCCCGCGGCGGCTCTGGCGGACTTTTTCGCGGGGCGTCTGCTGCGCGCTGCTTTCATCGCTGATCTCCCTGCCGGCGGTGTTTCGAAGCCAGCAATCGTGAAATAGCAAATCCGTCTGCCTGATTGTCAGTGTTACAGAACAAAGTTCGTCGGCGGATAGCGGCGCAAGCGCCGCTCCAAAGGCGTCGCCGGCGGCCGCCGCTGCGGACCTCCTGCGATGACTTCCCGGCAGGCAAGCGCCTGCAGCGGCGCCGGCGTAAGTGGCCAGCCGCGCCTGAGGCAGCTTCTGGCTTCGCCGATACAGCAATGGTGACGCCGGCAGTAACCGCGCCCGCAGGAGCGCCACAATGGCAGCGATTCGCAATAGAGGCGCCTGATGACGGCGAATGCGGCTTCACGCTGCACGACTTCGTCTTGCCGCATCAGGCGCTCGTCATAGACGCTGCGCTTGCCCGGCTTTTTTCGTCGCTTCGGCATCGTCGTTTTGTCCTTTCAGCGGCGGGAGCGTTCACATGACGCGATCGCGCGACGCGGATGGCGCCGGGACGACATGCACCGTCGTCATTGCGAGGAGCGCCAGCGACGAAGCAATCCAGCGTCTCGCGCAAGCCGCCCTGGATTGCTTCGCTGACGCTCGCAATGACGACGAATAAAATCGTTCTCGCGGCGCGCTTGTGCGTCCGAGTTCTGCCAACCACGACGCCATTCCAAAATAGGTTCGCCTCCGGCAAATAAGCCGAGGGAGGCGAAGCGCCGAAAGGCGCAATCCAGCCATTGGCCGCGCGGCCCCAACAAACGTTGCCGTCTGCCGAGGCCGGCGCGCGGCAGCGCGCTCTTTTCGGGGCGCGCTCGCCTTCCGGCGCTTCACCGCGGTTCTGACCGAAGCGCGCTAACGCTTGGCTCAGCCCAGGCCGCGCTTCACGCGACCAACAGGATGCAGGCGCTACCCGCACCGTCGATCGCGCTTAAGCGAAGCACCTCGCACGCCGGTCGTAATGCCGGCGGGGACGATGCCCGGACCGCCCGGGAGCGGCTTGCGAAACCGCCCGCAGGGACCGCACTCGCTCCGCACGTCGGATCGCATCCGGATGCGTCCCTCGGATGAGCGAGCTGGGACGTTATGTAATTGGAACGGGGACGGTTGTCAAGGGGTCGTCCTGTCTCCGGTGACAAATTTTCGCCGGGCGGCGCGGCTGGCACGTTCCGCAAAGTCAGCGCAAAGTATTCGCCGCTGTACGTCGCGGAGTTTCAGTTCGGCTACAACAACCGCACCCATCCCGACATCTTCGCCGCGGCGATAGCAGGATGCTGAGACGTGGTCACTGGTCACCGTCTCACCTTGAAAGCAAAGAGGCCAGCAAACCGGAGCCGGAACAATTAGATTTGCCATTTGGGAAACCCAAATAGTTTTCATTTTTCAGGGACCTTTTTCGTGGCGTGCGGTCCCATGTTTGGAAAATATTGTCGCGCAAAGGCGGCATGGATGGGTGGTGATAAAGATGGACAAGCTGTCCATGGAATTTGCATAAGAGGCAAATCTGCGATTATCATATTTGCCGCGTCTAATTGCCTTTGAAGAGGGGCGATTGCTTTGGCCATTTCTTCGGCTGTTGGCGGCTCGTGAAAGACTGTAGAAAACGGCCATCGTTGTTGTTGGACATAGGGCGACAGTGCCAAGTAGCCCATGAAAACCATCAAAGTCACAACCCACCATCTCGGGTCCGAAACAAGGTGGCTAAATTTATCTGTGAAGACGGGAGTTCGCACGGCAATGCGCGCCCGTATCTTCGGCCACCGAATGACAACTATTTGTCCAATGATCGACACGGCCAAAACCACTAGGCCGGTGACGATGTGGCCGGCGCGTAGTTCTTCTTCCGCGCCGAAAGTAAGCGCCAAGACCCACCCTTCGATATAGGCGCGCTCAAGCAGGAGCGGATCATTAGTAGGAGGCGGATGGGCCATTGGTTCTTTCTCCGCAGATCGCTCCCTTTGTTCGATAGCGTTGGCGATGTCCTGTCGGAGGCTTGTAGATTGGTATGCCAGTCTCTGCCGTTCGGCTTCGGCCAATCGTTCCGCCTCGTAGTTTCTGCTCGGATCGAGTGCGAAAAGGCGGTATAGCCAAGCCCAAGGATCATCCCTTTCCGACGCGGCCATAGGTATCCCTCCGGGGGAATCGCGTCTCCCAGTAGCAGGGTGCCCCAAGGGGGGTATCCGTCAAGTGAGGGATGTTCACCCGTGCCCAGGGGCTATCCGCGTCAAGTGAGGAATCATCGCCTTTTTCACCGCGGCGGGCAGGCTTGGGCGAAGCGGCCACGTGCCTCGACGAACGCCTTGGTGTTCATCTTGCCGTCTTCGATCAGGTCGACCAGGGCCGCAGCGAGATCATGGCAGGCGTCGCGGCCCGGCGGCGGCGCTGCCGGCTTTGGCTCGGCTTTGGTCGCGGCGGGCCCGCAGGTGTTGACGACGACGGCATTGGTGTCGCGATAGAGCGCGGTGTTGTCGGTCTTTGCGTCAAGCAAACTGATGAGGCCGTTGACGGCTTCGCGGCACGATTTTTCGCCGAAGCGCGGCGCCGGCGAGCGATGCGCAAACAATAACGGCGGCCGCGAGGACAGCCGCCGTCAGGCCGGAGTAGCTCCGGATCATTCCGCAGCTTCGCGGCTCAGTTCTCCGGCTTTCGCCATGCGATCGTGAAGCGCGATGGGGTCGAGATCGAAGCCATTCGGCCACGTCAGCGCTCCAAGCTCAACAAAAACGCGCGCGAAAAACGCGGGATCCTTAAGTGGCTGCACCATTTCGCCGCTACGGGAGGTCGTCGACGTGAAATCATGTACACCGGCCGAGCCGTCGGAAAATGCAATCCGCAACGAGAACCCTCCCAACGGCCTGACAGACACGACATCAATCATTGGGGCCCGCGATCCGGAAGCAGCGGCCGTCCGTTTGCGCATGATGCCAATTCTCCATCAACTCGGCTCGGCGAAGTTTCACCCAACCTTTTACCAGCTTCGCTTGCTTTCTGGGAAGCTGGCCACGGATGATCTCGCCGTCGCTAATCCTCACCAGCGCCTTGGCGCCGGAATAGACCGCATGAACATGTGGCGGTCCGTGATCTTCAAAGAACATCTGAATGATGATGCCATTGAAGATCGCGATGATTGGCATCGCATCGCACTTTAATTATCCAAAAAGCTCCGCAGCTTCCTTGACCGGCTCGGATGCTTGAGCTTGCGCAGCGCCTTGGCTTCGATCTGGCGGATGCGCTCGCGGGTCACCGAGAATTGCTGGCCGACTTCTTCCAGGGTGTGGTCGGTGTTCATGCCGATGCCGAAGCGCATGCGCAGCACGCGCTCTTCGCGAGGCGTCAGCGAAGCGAGCACCCGCGTCGTGGTCTCGCGCAGGTTCGACTGGATCGCGGCGTCGATCGGCAGGATGGCGTTCTTGTCCTCGATGAAATCGCCGAGATGGGAGTCTTCCTCGTCGCCGATCGGGGTCTCCAGCGACAGCGGCTCCTTGGCGATCTTGAGGACCTTGCGCACCTTCTCGAGCGGCATGCCGAGCTTTTCCGCCAATTCCTCCGGCGTCGGCTCGCGGCCGATCTCGTTGAGCATCTGGCGGGAGGTGCGCACGATCTTGTTGATGGTCTCGATCATGTGCACCGGGATGCGGATGGTGCGGGCCTGATCGGCGATCGAGCGGGTGATCGCCTGGCGGATCCACCAGGTGGCGTAGGTCGAGAACTTGTAGCCGCGGCGGTATTCGAACTTATCGACCGCCTTCATCAGGCCGATATTGCCTTCCTGGATCAGGTCGAGGAATTGCAGGCCGCGGTTGGTGTATTTCTTGGCGATGGAGATGACGAGGCGGAGGTTCGCCTCCACCATCTCCTTCTTGGCCTGGCGGGCTTCGCGCTCGCCCTTCTGCACCATGTGCACGATCTTGCGGAACTCGCCGATCTCCAGGCCGGTCTCGCTGGCGAGCGTATGGATGTGCGTGCGCAGCTCTTTGATGCGGTCCTTGTCGCGGGCGACGAAATTCTTCCAGCCCCTGGCGGAGAGCTTCGACACCCTGTTGAGCCAGCGCGGATCGAGCTCGGAGCCCTGATAGTTCTTCAGAAAGTCCTCGCGGATGACGCCGTGGCTCTCGGACAGCCGCATCAGCCGGCCCTCATGGCCGACCAGCCTTTTGTTGATGTCGTAGAGATGCTCGACCAGCGTGTCGATGCGCGCCTGGTTCAGCCGCAGCGACTTCACCTCGGTGATGATGTCTTCCTTGAGCTTCTTCGACTTGCGCTCCTGCGCCGGCGACAGCGTCTCGTTCTTGAGCTTGCCCTGGATGTCGAGCTCCTGCAGGCGGCGCAGCCGCTTGAAGGTGTCGGCGATGTTGTCGAAGGTCTCCAGCACCTTCGGTTTGAGCTCGGCCTCGATGGCGGCAAGCGACATCGAGTTTTCGAGATCGTCCTCGTCCAGATCGGCTTCGCTGATGGCGGCTTCGAGCGCGGCCTCGTCGCCGTCAGCGCCAGCGCCAGCGCCGTTGGCGCCACTTGCCCCCGGCGGCTTGAACGGCGTGGCGGCGGGCGGCGCCGACGGCGGCGCTACCGCCTGCGGCGGCTGCGGCGCAAAGCCCGGAACGCCGGGAACGGCGCCGGGAGCATTCGGATCGCCGGGGACGCCGGGCGGCGGCGCGTTCTTGGCGTCCGGGCCGGCATAGGTCGCCTCCAGATCGATGATGTCGCGGAGGAAGACCTTGCCTTCGTTGAGCTCGTCGCGCCAGATGATGACCGCCTGGAAGGTCAGCGGGCTCTCGCACAGCCCGGCGATCATGGCTTCGCGGCCGGCCTCGATGCGCTTGGCGATGGCGATCTCGCCCTCGCGGGAGAGCAGCTCGACCGAGCCCATTTCGCGCAAATACATGCGAACCGGATCGTCGGTCCGCTCGGCCGGCTCCTTGGCCTCGGACTTGGCCGGCGTCTTCGGCGTGACCTCGACCAGGTCGCCGCCCTCGGCCTCTTCCTCCTCGGGCTCCTCGCGGGCACCTTCCTCCTCGTCGGCTTCGGCTTCCTCGGTCTCGACGACGTTGATGCCCATTTCGCTCATCATCGCCAGAACGTCCTCGATCTGCTCGGAGGTGACTTCCTCCGACGGCATCACCGAGTTGAGCTGCTCATAGGTCACATAGCCGCGCTTCTTGGCCTGCTTGATCATCTTCTTGACGGCGGCGTCGGACAGATCGAGGAGCGGCAGCGGGGCGTCCGGGGTCTCAGGCGCGTCCTTCTCCGGCGTTTCGCCGTCCTTTGGCGAGGCAGACTTCTGGGCGGCGACCTTGGTTTTGGTCGCGACCGTCTTGATGCTGCCCACGCTCTTGCTCGCCATCTTCATCTCCACGAACGCCTGTCGCTGCCGCGGCGCGGCTTCAGCTACGCTTGAGCCCCTACCCTTGAGCCCCTACCCTATGGTGACTGTCCACGACCCTGGGCAGACGGACCTCCGATTGGGGGCCCCTACCCTATGGTGACTGTCCAAGGTCACGGTCACCCCGGGGCGGACGGAACTCTCCTTTTGCGGTCCCGTTACGCGGCCAACTTCCGGTTATACGGACAGGCCGGGCAGACGGACTTGCATTTTTCGGGCTGGGCGCGGCTTAAAGGCCTGAAGCCAAAGCCTAAACCCAAGCTCAAAAAAGCGGCAGCGCCACCGGCGCCACCCGAATCGAGCCCCTTACCTTGTCTCGGAACTCCGTTAAGCTCCGACTAACCCTGTCGTCCCGCGAGCGCCCTCTTATTCCCTCGCCCGCGACGCGTCCAGCACCGACACTCCGCAGCCGGGCTGAAAACCAAGACCCGAAAACCGGACCCAAAAAGCCGGGCCCAAAACGCCGGACTCAAGGCCAAGACCTCAGAACGAGCGCGTAGGCCGGCCCGACTGATCGCCGAACCCCTCGATGAGAGCCTCCGTTCCATCGAGTGTGGAGAGCCGGGATTTCACGTCGATCAGACGCGTGTAATTCGCTTCACTGTTGTCCTGACCGAGCGCCAATTCCGCATCCTTAAGTTCCCTAGTTAGGGAATGCCATTGCCGATGCAAGGCAAGAAGCTGCTTCCAGGTCAGCAAAACGTCGCCCGGTGCCGCTTCCGGACCGACGCCCCAGACCGACGGCGTGGTGATGGTGCGCGCGATCCGGTTGACCGCCTCGGCAAGACCGGCGCGGGTCAGCTCGGCCTTGAGTTCCTCGCGCTCAACCTCGGTCTCGCGACTGGCTTCGCCATCATGACCGAACCGGTGGGCGAGCACGTCGATCAATGCCGCCTTCAGTTTCCGGGTATCGGCGTGGCGGAATTCGGTCTCGGCCAGTTCCTCCATGCGGTCGTGCAGCAGCCACGGATGGTTGAGCGCCGCCAACAGGATCAAGGCCTCGCGGCGCGGGACAGCGGTGCGGTGACCGCGATGCAGCGGGCTCGCGGCCAAATGCGGGCTCGCGGCGATATAACCTTCATCGCTGCCAAAGCCGGCGCGCGATGGAACGTTGCGGACTGACGCGGACGACCGGCGGCCTTGGTCGTTCCATTTGCCGCGACGCGTCGACACTTCAACCGGCGCGAACAAGCGACGCAGACGCTGGCCGAAATCCGCCCGGTAGTAACGGCGCACGGTTTCGTCGGCGATGGTCGCGGCGACTTCGGCCAGCCGCGCTTCGAGCGCGGCGCGCCGCTCCGGCGTTTGCAACGAGCCGGCTTCGCTCTCGCGCGACCACAGCATGTCGGCGAGCGGACGGGCGGCTTGAAGCACATCCTCGACCGCGTCGCGCCCGCCGGAGCGCACGAGATCGTCGGGATCCTGCCCGTCCGGCAACGCCGCGAGCTTCAAACTCTTGCCCGGCTTGATCAGCGGCAGAGCGAGATCGAGCGCGCGATAAGCCGCACGGCGGCCGGCATCGTCGCCGTCGAAGCAGAGGATCGGCTCGTCAGCCATGCGCCACATCAAGGCAAGCTGATCGGCGGTGAGCGCGGTGCCGAGCGGCGCCACCGTCGCCTCGTAGCCCGCCGTGACCATGGCGATCACGTCGATATAGCCTTCGACGGCGATGACGCGGCCAGCGAAGTTCTCTTCGGCGGATTTGCCGGCATTGTGCGCGGCGATGCGCGCGGCGGCGATGTTGTAGAGCGTCGCGCCTTTGTGGAACAGCGGTGTCTCCGGCGAGTTCAGGTATTTCGCCGGCACGTCTTTGTCGAGCGCGCGGCCGCCGAACGCGATGACGCGGCCGCGCCAGTCGCCGATCGGAAACATCACCCGGTCGCGAAAGCGATCGTAAGGCACCGCGATGTCCTCGCCGGCGACGAGGAGGCCGGCCTCGACCATGTCCTCGACCGAAATCTTCAACGCGCCGAGATGCTCCTTGAGCGCATATTGCTCGCCGCCCGCATAGCCGAGCCGGAATTTCAGCTGCGTCGCCGCGGTGATGCCGCGGTCGGCGAGATAGCCGCGGCCGCGCGCGCCGAAGCGCGACGCCAAATTCGCCTCGAAGAATTTCGCCGCCAGCTCGACGATGTCGTGCAGCGTCTTGCGCCGCTCTTCGTGCTCGGCTGCTTCGCGCGTTATCAGCGGCAGCGGCACGCCCGCTTGGCCGGCGAGCCGCTCGACGGCTTCGGGAAAGCTCACGCCTTCGGTCGCCATGATGAAGTCGAAAATGTTGCCGTTCTTGCCGGAGGAGAAATCAAACCACATCGCCTTCTGGTCATTGACGAAGAACGACGGCGTCTTCTCCTTGTTGAATGGCGACAGCCCTTTCCACTCGCGCCCGGCCTTGCGCAGCTTCACGCGCCGGCCGACGACTTCCGAGACCGGAAGCCGCGCCCGCAGCTCGTCGAGGAATTGCGGCGAGAATCGCATGGTGATTCGCGAGCCTAGCGCGAAAGCGGGTTAAATACCGGGCGGCGGAAGCGCGCGGCGCGGCTTGCCCGCCTTGTCCCGGTTATCCACAGCAAATTGTGGAGCTATTGGACGGAAAAATTCGGTAGTGTCTCAGTGAGATACCACTACCCGAAAATCCTTGCCAGAAATCCAAAAAATCTCGGACGATGTTGAAAAATAACGCTCGACCAAACCGTAAGCGTCCGCGCAGACAGAAAGTGATCTCACTTCGGATTGATGCCGACTTGCTCAATGACTTCCAATCGGTAGAACCGGACTATAAGCGACGCATTAACTCGGTGCTGCGCGCGCACGTGCAGCAGAAGCGCAAGAAGCGGGCGTAGCCGTCATTCCGGGGCGCGCCGAAGGCGCGAGCCCGGAATCCATAAACACAAGGGAACAAGTAGTGGCATCGAGCGCTAACCGCGTCCACCGTGGTTATGGATTCCGGGCTCCTCGCTTCGCTCAGCCCCGGAATGACAAGGGCGCCGTCACCCCGCGAGCAGCTTCTTCACCATCGCGCTCGCCCTGCCGAAGTCCATGCGCCCGGCAAAGCGCTCCTTGAGCGCCGTCATGGTGCGGCCCATGTCCTTGAGCGTCGCCGCTTCGAGTTCCTTGATCAGGTGCGAAATCGCTTCGCCGGCTTCGAGGTCGGAGAGCTGGTGCGGCAGGTAGGCGGAAATGATCGCCATCTCCTCGCGCTCCTGCGCGGCGAGGTCGGTGCGTCCCGCCTTCTCGTAGATGTCGAGCGATTCCTGGCGCTGCTTGATCATCTTGCCCATGACGTCGAGGATTTCGGCGTCGGTGAGTTTGACGCGCTCGGCGGCGCTGGTCTCGCGCTTGAGGATATCGGCGTTGATCAGCCGCAGCGTCGACACCCGGCGGGCGTCGCCGGCCTTCATGGCGCCTTTGAGCGCATCATTGATCTGGTCGCGCAACACGGCTATGGCCTCTCTCGCAAAATGCGCCGCGGGCGGGGGCCGGCGCGCGTTTTACTCAGGCCGCTGATGTAAGCCCTTGCCGATGCTGACACAACCGCAAAGCCAAACCTTCTGGGACGAGCCGAAGCCGACCGCGCTCCTGGTGCTGGCCGACGGCACCGTGCTGGAAGGCTTCGGCTTTGGTGCTGCCGGTCATGCGGTCGGCGAGGTCTGCTTCAACACCGCCATGACCGGCTACGAGGAAATCCTCACCGACCCGTCCTATGCCGGGCAGATCATCACCTTCACGTTTCCGCACATCGGCAATGTCGGCACCAACGAGGACGACATCGAGACCGTAAATCTCGCGGCGACGCCGGGCGCCCGCGGCGTCATCCTGCATTCGGCGATCACCGCGCCGTCGAATTACCGCGCCACGCGGCATCTCGATGCCTGGCTCAAGAGCCGCGGCGTCATCGGGCTTGCCGGCATCGACACCCGCGCACTCACCGCTTTCATCCGCGTCAAGGGCATGCCGAACGCGGTGATCGCGCACGAGCCGTCCGGCCGCTTCGATCTCGAGGCGCTCAAGCGCGAAGCCAAAGCATGGCCCGGCCTGGTCGGCATGGACCTGGTGCCGATGGTCACGACCGGCCAGCGCTTTACCTGGCAGGAGACGCCGTGGGTTTGGGGCGAAGGCTACGGCGAGCAGCGCGAGGCGGAATTCCACGTCGTCGCCATCGACTACGGCATCAAGCGCAACATCCTGCGCCAGCTCGCCGGCAATCGCTGCCGCGTGACGGTGGTGCCGGCGCAGACCTCGGCCGCCGATATTCTGGCGCTCAAGCCCGACGGTATTTTTCTCTCCAACGGCCCAGGCGATCCGGCCGCCACGGGCGAATACGCCGTGCCGGTGATCCGCGAATTGATCGAGTGCAAACCGGTGTTCGGCATCTGCCTCGGCCACCAGATGCTGGCGATCGCCGTCGGCGGCCGCACGATAAAGATGCATCAGGGCCATCACGGCGCCAATCATCCGGTCAAGGATCTCACCACCGGCAAGGTCGAGATCACCTCGATGAACCACGGCTTCGCCGTCGATGGCGCGAGCCTGCCGCCGAGCGCGGTCGAGACCCACGTCTCGCTGTTCGACGGCTCCAATTGCGGGCTAAAGCTCAAGAACAAGCCGGTGTTCTCGGTCCAGTACCATCCGGAAGCCTCGCCCGGCCCGCGCGACAGCCACGGGCTGTTCAAGCGCTTTGTCGCGCAGATGCGGGACTTCAAGCGGGTCTAAAAGGTCTAAAAGCAAGGCGGAAAGCCTGACCGAGGGCCGGTGTTAGGAAATTTCAACCCCATACTATTAGGACCAATCCACGCCCGCGGGCGCCAAGAGGCCAAACCGATACCGACGATGTCGCCTGGTAAGAAACGCACCGCGCACCCGATCACGCATAGCTTTGCCGACGACGGCCGCATTCCCAATAATGTGCTGCCGCTCGTGCTGTATCGCGGCGGCATCGACCTGACCGGCTCGCCGGACCCCGAAGCGCTGATCGAACAGACCTTTACCGCCAACGGCTGGGGCGGTCTGTGGCGCAACGGCATCTATCCGTATGTGCACTATCATTCGATGATCCATGAAGCGATGGGCATCGCCCGCGGCCATGCCAATGTGCGCTTCGGCGGTGAGCATGGCGAGACCATCGACATTGTGGCCGGCGACGTCGTCGTGCTGCCGGCCGGCACCGGCCATCAGCGGCTGACGCAAAGCCGCGATCTTTTGGTTATCGGCGCCTATCCGCCGAACGGAAAATACAATCTTTGCCGCGGCACCAAGGCCGAGCGCGCCCAGGCGCTCGCCGCCATTCCGAGCGTGCCGCATCCGGTGACCGATCCGGTGTTCGGTCCGAAGGGGCCGCTCGTCGCGCTGTGGCGGGCATGATCACAGACTGGCTTAAGTTCTGGGACAGCCCGCATTCGATCTATGTCAGCGCCCGTCACAAGGACGTGCACTATCGGCTGATCGCCAAGGAGCTTGCGGCGCTGGTCCCGGCCGCCGGCGCGCGCGTCCTTGATTACGGCTGCGGTGAAGCGCTGCACGCCGATATCGTTGCCGCCGTCGCCGGCGAGCTGCTGTTGTGCGAAGCCGCGCCGGGCGTGCGCGAAGGATTGGCGCAGCGCTTTTCCGACAATCCAAAAATCCGCGTGCTGGCGTCGCATGAGATTGCGCTGGTGCCAGAGCACTCGCTCGATCTCATCGTGCTGCATTCGGTGGTGCAGTATCTGACCGCCGCGGGGGCGAGCGCGCTGTTCGTGTTGTTTCATCGCTTGCTGAAAAACGGCGGCACGCTCGTCGTCAGCGATGTCATCCCGCCCGAAGTGCCGGCGGCGACCGACGCCGTGGCGCTTCTGCGTTTCGGCTACGCCAACGGATTTTTCTTTGCTGCGGTATGGGGGCTCGTGCGCACGCTGTTCTCGAACTACTGGCGGCTCCGCTCGCGGCTCGGGCTCACACGCTACGCGCGCGGCGCGATGATCGAAAAGCTCAAGGCCGCCGGCTTCGACGCCGAGCTCGCGCCCGCCAATATCGGCCACAACCCGGCGCGGCGGACGTATTACGCCAAGCCGCGGCGAGAACCTGGTAGCCCGGATTGAGCGGCAGCGAAATCCGGGAACAGTGGCGACGCTTGCACTCAGTCCCCGGGTTTCGCGGAGCTTGTCATCGGGCCGGCCACTTCGGGCCGGACCCGTTGGCTCAACCCAGGCTAGCGTCTGCAACAAATAAAAAAGCCGCCTGCGATTAGCTCGCAGGCGGCTGTTCAGTTCGAGTAGGCCGTTGTCTTTAGTTCTTCTGGGTCTGACCGTTGGCCGCCAGGAAGTCCTGGTAGGTCTTGCCGGCGTAGTTCGTGATGGTCGGCGCCTGCGAGGCTTCCGCGACATTCGTCGGAGGAGCCGGCGGGGTGACTTCCGAGGTCTTGGCCGGAGGCGTCACTTCGGTACCACCGACGGGCGCGCTGGCCGCTTCCTTGGTGCAGATGTCCGCGAACACGACGAGGCCGTCCTGCGTGTAGGTCTTGGTCAGGCAGGTGCACGGACCAGGCGTGGCAACCGGAGCAACCGCCGCGTCGACACCGCCGTCGACACCATAGTCGCCGTCGCCGTAGAACCAGCGGCCATCGCGCCAGAACCAGCGACGATGATGCCAACCCGCCCAGTGACCCCAGTGGCCAAAGCGACCCCAGTGGCCAAAGCCGGGATGGCCGAAGTTGCGTCCGGCGAAGTGATTGCCACCGAAGCCGCCGCGGCCGAAGCCGCCGCCGAAATGGCCGCCGCCGAAGCCGCCGCCGCGGGCGAACCCGCCGCCACCGAAATGGCCACCACCGAAACCACCGCCGCCGAACCCGCGGGCATCAGCCGCGCTGGAGGCAAGGGTGGCAGCAGCTGCGATCGTGACTGCCGCTGCGAGAGAGAAGATGAACTTACGTGACATGGTCGTTCTCCGTTGGGTTGAAGTTGCGCTTTAAAACTTCCGATACCCGTTGGTCGCGGCTGCCGGAGAAAGGTTCAGACCATGGTCGCCAGGGGCGGTCGCCGCAGAGGCTAAAGAGTAAAGAGTTAAATACGCGGCCGGACGGCCAGCCGGTCCGCTCGGCCGGTGACGGTCGGCACAGAACGGGGCCGCAAAAAGCTGCCAAAATGCTCCCCTGTGGCCCGTTCGCTTGCCCTATCGCGTCCGAAGGACGAAACTGGCGAGTGCAGGCTGGCAAGCCGCGCAAATTTTTATCGATTTGACTTGAACCGGCGCGCCGCCGCCCGCGACCTACTACATGAGCCGATAGCCTGCCGATGCAAACGACTTCGGACGAGATATTGATCGGACGCATCGCTGACGGCGATCGGCTCGCCATGAAGGTGCTGTTCGCGCGCCATCATGTCCGCGTCTATCGCTTCGTGTTGCGGATGGTCCGCAACGAAGCGACGGCCGAGGATTTGATCAGCGAGGTGTTTCTGGACGTCTGGCGGCAGGCGGGAAAGTTCGAGGGTCGGTCGACGGTCTCGACCTGGATGCTGAGCATCGCCCGCTTCAAGGCGCTGTCGGCGCTGCGGCGCCGCAACGAGGAGGAATTAGACGACGAGACGGCCGACGCGATCGAGGATCTCGCCGATGATCCGGAGGTCGCGCTGGCGAAGAAGGACAAGGGCGCAGTCTTGCGGCAATGCCTGGATAGACTGTCGACCGAGCATCGCGAAATCATCGACCTCGTCTACTACCACGAGAAATCGGTGGAGGAGGCCGCGGGAATTGTCGGCATCCCGGAAGCGACAGTGAAGACGCGCATGTTCTATGCGCGCAAGAAATTAGGCGAGCTGCTCAAAGAGCAGGGAATCGATCGAGGTTGGCCATGAACACGGTGAATGAAAACGAGCGCGGCGATATCGAAGAGCTGTTGCCCTGGCATGCGGCGGGAACGCTGAGCTTGCGCGAGGCACAGTCGGTGGAAGCGGCGCTCTCAAGCGACCCTGAGCTCGCCCGCCGCTACGAACTGGTGCGCGAGGAGCTGGCGCAAACCGTTGCCCTCAACGAATCGCTCGGCGCGCCGTCGGTGCGCGCCATGGACGCGCTGTTCGCCAAGATCGACGCCGAGCCGGCGCGGCATCCAGCGATGTCATTCGATCTCGGCGGGCGGCTACGCACATTTTTCGCCTCGCTGTCGCCGCGGACGCTCGCCTATGCGGGAACCGCTGCGGCATTGGCGATCATGCTGCAGGCGGCGGTGATCGGCGGCTTCGTGATCAAGGACCAGAGCGCCGGCGGTTACCAAACGGCGTCGGCGCCTCCCAGCGCCACCGACGCCACCTACGCGGTGATCCAGTTCAAGCCGCAGGCCGATGCCGCCGACATCACCAAGTTCCTGGAAGCCAACCAGCTCAGCATTGCCGACGGGCCGTCGGCGGACGGGTTATACCGGGTGCGCATCGCGGCGAAGAAGCTGCCGAAAGCAGATCTCACCCGCACCATCAAAACGCTACAAATCGACCCCGTTGTGGGCTTGATCGCGGTTCCGGAGTAATCGCCGAGCGACAGGAGTTTGCCATGACTGCCAAGGCAAGGACGGCAACCAAGGCTAGGACGCTGCGACCGATCGTGATGGTGATGCTCTGCGGCGCGGTTCTCGCCGTGTCGGATGTCGCCGCGCCGAGCCCGGCCGCGGCTTTTGGCTTTGGCTTTGGCCACATGGGCGGCGGTTTCGGCGGCGGCGGCTTTGGCCGCGGCGGCGGTTCCAGAAGTTTTGGCGCGGGCCGAAGTTACGCGGCGCCGAGTCGCGGCATGGGACGGGGTACGACTTCCGGCTTGACCCGGGGCACCGCCGGCGGCTGGACTCGGGGTGGCACCGGAAACGGCTATAGGGGCGATCCGGGCAGGAATTATCCGAATGGCGGCGTCGGCATCGTCGTTCCTGTTGTCCCCAGCCCGCCCGGACCTCCGGGCACAGGCGTTGCGAATCTGCCCCCTGGCGGCGGTGGTGCAGGTGGTGGCGGCGGAGGTGGTGGCGGTGCAGCCGGCGGCATGCCACCGCGCGGCGAGCGGCGCTTTGTCCTCGACGAAGTCATCACCGCTTTTTCGTCGACGGCGACACCGGCGGCGATCGAGCAGCTGGCGCGCCGGTACAATCTGACGCAACTGGAGTCGCAAAGCCTGCCGTTGAGCGGCTCTACGCTTTACCGCTGGCGCATCAACGGCCGCCGGCCGGTTGGCGACCTGATCGGCGCGCTCGAGGACGATCGCCTCGTCACCAGAGTGCAGCCCAACTATATCTTCTCGCTGCAGGAGGATGCGCCCAAGCTTGCGTCCCAGTCGCAGAGTTACGCGTCCCAATACGTGCTGGCCAAGCTGCAAGTCGAGCAGGCGCATCACATCGCGACCGGGAAAAGCATTCTGGTCGCTTTGATCGATTCGGAGATCGACGCCAAGAATCCCGACCTCGATGCAACCATCGTCAAGAGCTTCGACGGGCTGGGCGGCGAGGATAAACCGCATACCCACGGCACCGCCATGGCCGGCGCGATCGCCGCGCACCTTAAGCTCATGGGCATCGCGCCCGGCGCGCAGCTGTTGGCGGCGCGGGCGTTCGACGACAATCGCGACGCCAAGGGAACCTCGTTTGCGATCTACAAAAGCCTGCAATGGGCGGCGGACAATGGGGCGCGCATCGTCAATATGAGCTTTGCCGGCCCGGCCGACCCGACATTGCACACCATGCTGGCGGCCGCCTACGAGAAGGGCTTGGTGCTGATCGCGGCGGCGGGCAATGCCGGACCGACATCGCCGCCGCTCTATCCCGCCGCCGATCCCAACGTCATCGCCGTGACCGCGACCGATTCGAGCGACGGCTTGTTCGCGATGGCCAATCGCGGCTCTTACATCGCGGTTGCCGCGCCGGGCGTCGACATTCTCGCGCTCGCGCCCGACCACGCCTTGCAGCTCACCACCGGGACCTCGGTTGCGACCGCCCATGTCAGCGGGCTCGTGGCGCTGCTGCTCGAATGCAAGCCGTCGCTGACGCCCGCGGACATTCGAAAGATGCTGTCGCAGACCTCAAAGCCGCTCGGCTTCGGTGCCGGCCTGGTGAATGCTTATCGCGCGGTGAGTTCACTCGATGCCGAAGAGTCGGGCAAGGACGGCGGCGCGGAAGCGAAGCAATAGCGCCAAGACCAACCTCTACGAGCACGCCCTTTTGGCGTAATTCGCTACCTGTGCGCTGTTCCGACGAGGCCCTTCCCTGCCCGGCGTTTCTCGTCTAAAGACCCCTCGCGCGGGGTCTTAAAACTCGGCGCCGATTGGGGGACGCGCGGTGGCGCGCCCTTTTTTTGTGTCCTGTCATTCCTGTCTCCCTCTCCCCAAGGGGGAGAGGGTCGGGGTGAGGGGGTTCAGCGGAAGAGTTTAAGCTCTTGCATTATCGCTTCAAGAACGCCGTCAACGTTGCTCAGCACCTCGTTGTTCCAGAAACGAACGACGTGATAACCCCATTCCTCAAGGATTCGCGTGCGTTCCGCATCTTTGGCCGCCCGCAGATCATGTTGACCGCCGTCGACCTCGATGATGAACTTCAGGTCGAGCGCGGCAAAGTCGACAATGTAGTTCGCGATTGGCACCTGCCGTTTGAACTTGATGCCGGCCAATCGCCGACCGCGCAGTCGGGACCAGAGCAATTGTTCCGCCTCCGTCGAGTTGCTGCGGAGTGTCCGGGCGAATTTCGTCATCGGCCTGCCCCCCTCACCCTACCCTCTCCCCGCTGGGGAGAGGGTTTTCACAAGCGCGTGCCTCGCGGTCGAAGCTCGTGCCGCGACCTTACCGGATTTTGCTGAGCAGATGCCCAGACGCACCGACATCTCCTCGATCCTGATCATCGGCGCGGGACCGATCGTCATCGGCCAGGCATGCGAGTTCGACTATTCGGGCACGCAAGCCTGCAAAGCGCTCAAGGCCGAGGGCTATCGGATCGTCCTGGTGAATTCCAATCCGGCCACCATCATGACCGATCCGGATCTGGCGGACGCCACCTATATCGAGCCGATCACGCCGGAAATCGTCGCCAAGATCATCGAGAAGGAACGCTACGTCCGCCCCGGCGGCTTCGCGCTGTTGCCCACCATGGGCGGGCAGACCGCGCTCAACACCGCGCTGTCGCTCCGCCGCATGGGTGTTCTCGACAAGTTCGGCATCACAATGATCGGCGCCACTGCAGAAGCCATCGACAAGGCGGAAGATCGCAAGCTGTTCCGCGAGGCGATGACCAAGATCGGGCTTGCGACGCCGCGCTCGCATCAGGTCAAGACGCTGATCCAGGCGCTGCAGGCGCTCGACGATATCGGCCTGCCGGCGATCATCCGGCCGTCGTTCACGCTCGGCGGCACCGGCGGCGGCATCGCCTACAACAAGGAGGAGTTCATCGAGATTGTCGAGCGCGGCATCGACGCCTCGCCGACTTCCGAGGTGCTGATCGAGGAATCGGTGCTCGGCTGGAAAGAGTACGAGATGGAGGTGGTGCGCGACAGAGCCGACAATTGCATCATTGTCTGCTCGATCGAGAACGTCGACCCGATGGGCGTGCACACCGGCGACTCGATCACGGTGGCGCCGGCGCTGACCTTGACCGACAAGGAATATCAGATCATGCGCGACGCCTCGATCGCGGTGCTGCGTGAGATCGGCGTCGAGACCGGCGGCTCCAACGTGCAGTTCGCCGTCAACCCGGCCGACGGCCGGCTGGTGGTAATCGAAATGAATCCGCGGGTCTCGCGCTCGTCGGCGCTGGCCTCGAAGGCGACCGGATTCCCGATCGCCAAGGTCGCCGCCAAGCTCGCGGTCGGCTACACGCTCGACGAGATCGAAAACGACATCACCGGCGGCGCCACGCCGGCGTCGTTCGAGCCGACCATCGATTATGTCGTCACCAAGGTGCCGCGCTTTGCGTTCGAGAAATTTCCCGGCGCCGAGCCGGTGCTGACCACGTCGATGAAATCGGTCGGCGAAGCGATGGCGATCGGCCGCACCTTTGCCGAAAGCCTGCAGAAGGCGCTGCGCTCGCTGGAAACCGGCCTGACCGGTCTCGACGAAGTGACGATCCCCGGGCTCGGCCAGGGCGACGACAAGAATGCGATCCGCGCCGCGCTCGGCACGCCCTCGCCCGATGGCATCCTCAAAGTCGCGCAGGCCATGCGGCTTGGCATGAGCGATGAGGACATTCATACCGCCTGCCACATCGATCCGTGGTTCCTGGCGCAGATCCGCGACATCATCGAAACCGAGACGCAGATTCGGACACGCGGACTTCCGGCGACCGCCACGTCGCTGCGGCGCCTGAAAGCGTTTGGTTTTTCCGATGCCCGGCTCGGCCGGCTGACCGGGCTCACGGCCGACGATGTCGCCGATCGCCGCCGGGCGCTCGGCGTGCGTCCGGCGTTCAAGCGAATCGACACCTGCGCCGCGGAATTCGCTTCGCCGACCGCGTACATGTATTCGACCTACGAGACGCCGTTCGCCGGCCGCACCGCCGATGAGGCGGCGCCTTCCGGCAAGAACAAGGTCGTCATTCTCGGCGGCGGACCAAACCGCATCGGCCAAGGCATCGAGTTCGACTATTGCTGCTGTCACGCCGCCTTCGCGCTGAAGGAAGTCGGCTACGAAACCATCATGATCAATTGCAATCCGGAGACCGTCTCGACCGACTACGACACTTCCGACCGGCTTTATTTCGAGCCGCTCACCGCCGAGGACGTGATCGAGATCATCGACGCCGAGCGAGCCAATGGCACGCTGCACGGCGTCATCGTGCAGTTCGGCGGCCAGACGCCGCTCAAACTTGCCGAGCCGCTGGAGAAGGCCAACGCGCCGATCCTCGGCACCTCGCCCGACGCCATCGATCTGGCCGAGGACCGCGACCGCTTCCGCGAACTGCTCGACCGGCTGAAGCTTCGCCAGCCAAAAAGCGGCATCGCCACGTCGCCGGAAAAAGCCAAAGCGATCGCCGACGAGATCGGCTATCCGATCGTGATCCGCCCGTCCTATGTGCTCGGCGGCCGCGCCATGGAGATCGTGCATGACGGGAGCCAGATCGACCGCTACCTGGTGCGGCTTACCGCCGATCTCGACCGGCCGTCGGAGCTTGCGGTATCCGATCGCCGGCCGCTCCTGATCGACCGCTATCTCACCGACGCCATCGAGGTCGATGTCGATTGTCTCGCCGACGGCACCGATACCTATATCGCCGGCATCATGGAGCACATCGAGGAAGCCGGCATCCATTCCGGCAACTCCGCCTGCTCGCTGCCGCCGCATAATCTCTCGACCGAAATGATCGCCGAATTGGACCGGCAGACCCGCGCGCTGGCGCTGGCGCTCGAAGTCGGCGGCCTGATGAACGTGCAATACGCCATCAAGGACGGCGTCATCTACGTGCTCGAAGTCAATCCGCGCGCCTCGCGCACGGTGCCGTTCGTCGCCAAGGTCACCGGCGTGCCAGCCGCCAAGATCGCGGCGCGAATCATGGCCGGCGAAACGCTCAAGAGCTTCGGCCTCAAGCCGCTGAGCTTCGAGTTCGCCGCCGCCCGCCATATCGGCGTGAAGGAAGCGGTGTTCCCGTTCGCGCGCTTCGGCGACAAGGTCGACACCGTGCTCGGCCCGGAAATGAAATCGACCGGCGAGGTGATGGGCATCGACCGCGACTACAATGTCGCCTTCGCCAAAAGCCAGCTCGGCGGCGGCACCCGCCTGCCGAAAAGCGGAACCGTATTCGTGTCGGTCAAGGATGCGGATAAGCCGCGCATTCTCGACACCATGCGGCTCCTGGCCGGGCTCGGTTTTCGGGTGCTGGCGACCTCGGGAACCCAGCGCTTTCTCGCCGGCGAAGGCCTCGCCGCGGTCAAGATCAACAAAGTGGCCGAGGGGCGTCCGCACATCGTCGACGCCATCAAAAACGGCGGAGTCCAACTGGTTTTCAACACCACCGAAGGGGCCACCGCGCTGGCCGATAGCCGGTCGCTGCGCCGGGCGGCCCTCTTGCATAAAGTGCCGTACTACACCACTCTCTCTGGGGCCGTCGCCGCAGCGCAGGGTATCAGGGCCTATCTCGGGGGTGACCTTGAGGTATGTGCGCTGCAAGATTATTTCGCGGCCGCCCCTGATGCGAAATCGGACCAGCCAGGGCGACGGCACGGGTAGAGACAGGGTTTTAGCCGCGGGGCCGAACGATGCTTCGGCCCGCGACTTTGATTTTGTCTCTGCAAGTGATGGAGACAAAGACGATGGACAAAATTCCGATGACAGCGGAAGGCTATTCTGCGCTTGAGAACGAGCTCAAGCACTGTCAGCAGGTCGAGCGGCCCCGCATCATCCAACAGATCACCGACGCGCGCACCCACGGCGACCTCTCGGAGAATGCCGAGTATCACGCCGCCAAGGAGTCGCAGTCGCTCAACGAGGGCCGCATCGCCGAGCTCGAGGACAAACTTGCGCGCGCCGAGATCATCGACGTGTCGAAGCTGTCCGGCGACACCATCACCTTCGGCGCCACCGTGACCTTGATCGACGAGGACACCGAGAAGAAGGCGGTGTGGCAGCTCGTCGGCGAGCCCGAGGCCGACGCCAAGAAGGGCAAGATCTCGATCACCTCGCCGCTCGCCCGCGCACTGGTCGGCAAGAAGAAGGGCGCCCAGGTCGAGGTCGTCACGCCCGGCGGCGCCAAGGCCTATGAAGTCATGAAGGTCGAGTGGAAGTAATCGTCGCCCGATTGGCTGACGCGTGATGGCCGGCCTCGTGCCGGCCATTTGCGTCTTGGCGACACACAACATTTTGAAGAATTGAATGCCGACGCGCGCCGGTCGTTAATGCCGCCGCGGTGACGCCACAATTTTTGATTCCCACGCGGCGCGGTGGGCAGCGTCCATGTTGTGGGCGGCGTTAACGTTGCGTTGGAGCATGATCCTTTCCGAAAACCGGTTGCCACTTTTCGGGATCACGCTCTAAAGCTTGTACCGGTTCTAAAATTCGCCTACGGTCGGCGGTGAGCACGTCCGAAATGCGGACGTAAGAAACCGCGCCGTCGATGAAGCGTGGACCAACAAAACCAAGCCAATATCCGCGAGCACCGAACGAAGGGGAGGTACTCATGACGACGGTTGCCTTTACGATCAATGGCAAGCCTGCGAGCGTCGAAGCCGATGGCGACACGCCGCTCTTGTGGATCGTTCGCGAACATCTCAAACTCATCGGCACGAAATTCGGCTGTGGCGCCGGGTTGTGCGGCGCCTGCACCGTCCATGTCGACGGCAAGGCGGTGCGCTCGTGCCAGACGCAGGTCTCCGACGTCGCCAATAAAAAGGTGACGACCATCGAGGGCCTCTCCCCGGATTCGAGCCATCCGCTGCAAAGGGCCTGGGTCGCGATGCAGGTGCCGCAATGCGGCTACTGCCAGTCCGGCCAGATCATGCAGGCCGCCGAATTGCTGGCGAAAAATCCGAAGCCAACCCGCGAGCAGATCGTCTCCCACATGGACGGCAATATCTGCCGCTGCGGTACCTACGCGTCGATCATCGCCGCCATTCAGAGCGTCGGCTAGAGAGGGAGGGCATCATGTTGCAGGATACCAACACGCTGGCGCTCTCGCGCCGTTCGTTTCTGGTGAGCACCGGCGCCTTCAGCGTCGCCGTCGCCTTCGGTTCGGCGCTTGACACCGCGACCGCGGCCGCGCCGTTCGATCCGAACGCCTGGGTCACGATCAGCGAAGACAATATCATCACCATTGTCGCGCCGATGGTAGAGATGGGTCAGGGCGTGCGCACCTCGCTGCCGCTGATCCTGGCCGAGGACCTCGACGCCGACTGGAGCCGGGTCCGTATTTCGGAAACGCCGGACAACGATAAGGTCTATGGCAACCCGATCTTCAACAGTCAGCTGACGACAGTCGGCAGCTTCTCGGTCACCGGATATTACGAGAAACTGCGGCTAGCCGGCGCGCAGGCGCGCAAAATCCTGATCGCCAATGCGGCTGCGGCCTGGAACGTGCCGGCCGACGAGCTCACTACCGAGCCCAGCATGGTCGTGCACAAGAAGTCGAACCGCAAGATCAGCTACGGCGACATTGCCAAGACGGCGACGGTGCCGAACCCGCTGCCGGAAGTGACCAAGGCCGATCTGAAACCGGCTTCGCAGTTCCGTTTCATTGGACGCGACATCGGCCGCGTCGACGTGCCGTCGAAGGTCAACGGCACCGCGCAATACGGCATCGACGTGCAACTTCCCGGCATGCTCTACGCCTCGGTGCTGTTCCCGCAAGTGCAGTACGAGAAGGCCGAGCAGATCGACGACACAGCGGCCAAAGCCATCAAGGGCGTGGTCAAGATCGTGCCGCTGCCGTCCGGCGTCGGCGTGATCGCCGAGACACCGCAGGCGGCGATGAAGGCCAAGGGCCTGCTCAAGGTCACCTGGTCGAAATCGACCCCGGCGCAAACCTATGACGACGATCGCGTGCTGCAGGACTATCGCGCTATCGCCGCCGATTGGAGCCAGCCGGGCGTGCCGATGGTCAATGCCGGCGATGCCGACGCCGCCATCAAGGGCGCGGCGCAAGTGCTCACGGCCGACTACTTCTCCGACCACGTCGCCCACATGTGCATGGAGCCGTTGAACGTCACGGTGCGGGCCGACAACGGGGTGATCGACATCTGGTCCGGCAATCAGTCGCCGTCAACGATGAAGATCCTCGGCATGATCGTCGGCAAGACCACGCCGGACAAGGTCCATGTCCATACCCAATTGCTCGGTGGCGGCTTCGGCCGGCGCTCCGACGGCGACGACATGGTCATGGCGCTGATCCTGGCGCTCAACATGCCGGGCAAGCCGGTGAAGATGATCTGGAGCCGCGAGGACGACATCCGCAATGACAAGCTGCGGCCGTTGACCGCGCAACGGATCGAGATCGGTCTTGACGGCAACAACGACATCGTCGGCTGGCGGCAACGCATCGTCAACGAGTCGTATTTGGCGCGCATCTTGCCGCCTGATCTGTTCGCCAAGATCAAGCAGGACATCGTCTCCGGCGGCGGCGGCGAAATGAGCTACGCGGTCGAGAACCATCACGTCGAATGGGTGCGCTCCGCACGCGGCGTCGATGTCGGCGCCTGGCGCGGCATCGCGGCGGGCTACACCAAGTTCGCCATCGAGACGATGATGGACGAAATCGCCACGCTCAAGAAGATGGACCCGCTGGCCTATCGGCTGGCGATGCTCAAGAACGCGCCGCGCGCGGCCAACGTGCTGCAACGCGTGGCCGACATGGCGAACTACACCGGCAAGCGCGACAACGGCCGCGCCGTCGGCGTCGCTTACTCCGACGCGCTGCATAGCCACACCGCGGTGGCGGCCGAAGTCTCGGTCGACACCAAGAGCGGCGCGATCACGGTCCACCATCTGTGGGCGGCGGTCGATGCCGGCCAGGCGGTGCAGCCGAAGAACATCGCGGCGCAGATCACGAGCGCCATGACGTTCGGTCTTGGCGCCGCGCTCAAGGAGCAGATCGCCATCAAGGGCGGGGTGATGCAGGCCACGAACTTCGACGGCTATCCGGTGCTGCGCATGTCGGAAATCCCGCCGATGGACGTGGCGGTGATTTCGACCGAAGACCCGCCGACCGGCATCGGCGAGGCCGGCGTCCCCGCCGTCGCGCCGGCGATCGCCAACGCGGTCGCCCAGATCACCGGCAAGCGCCTGCGCCACCTGCCGATGACGCCGGACCGGGTGAAAGAGTTGCTCGGCTAAGCGCTGCGCTCCGTTTCGGCCACGCATGAACCGCCGCGGGGCTCCCCGCGGCGGCTTTTTTTGGCAGGGCTGCTGCCCGAAACGCAGCGTGGATGATGCCGCTTGGGGGGATTGCGTAGCTTGCATAGCTCGTGAGAATCCCTACATATCAAAGACGTGGCCACGCTGATGGACCGGCGGGTTCCGAGCCCGGTCGTCCTCACGGTGAGGCGCAAGGCCAAATCAGCCGACTTCCAGGGGCTTCCGGGCAGGCCAATAGCGCCTCAAGCGCCTGCCGCGATGGATGAATGACCGGTGAGCAATACGGCCAACGCCAAGCTGGTGATCATCGGGTCCGGCCCCGCCGGCTATACGGCGGCGATCTATGGCGCGCGCGCCATGCTCGATCCGATCCTGATCCAGGGCGTGCAGCCGGGCGGCCAGCTCACCATCACCACCGATGTCGAGAACTATCCGGGCTTCGCCGACGTCATCCAGGGGCCCTGGCTGATGGAGCAGATGCAGAAGCAGGCCGAGCATGTCGGCACCAAAATCGTCACCGACCATGTGAACAAGGTCGAGCTCGAACGCCGCCCGTTCCGTATCGAATGCGATTCCGGCGACGTCTATTTTGCCGATAGCCTCGTTCTGGCGACCGGCGCCCAGGCGCGCTGGCTCGATCTGCCTTCGGAGCAGAAATTCCGCGGCTATGGCGTATCCGCCTGCGCCACCTGCGACGGCTTTTTCTATCGCGGCAAGGAAGTGCTGGTGATCGGCGGCGGCAACACCGCCGTGGAGGAGGCGCTGTTCCTCACCAACTTCGCCAGCAAGGTCACCGTCGTGCACCGGCGCGACAGCTTCCGCGCCGAGCGCATCCTGCAGGAGCGGCTCTATCACAATCCGAAAATCTCGGTGCTCTGGCACACCGTGCTCGACGACGTGATCGGCGACGACAATCCGCTCAAGGTGCGCGCCGCGGTGTTGCGCAACGTCAAGACCAACGAAATCGCGCGACGCCCGGTCGACGGAATTTTCATCGCTATCGGCCACTCGCCGGCCTCCGAGCTGGTCGTCGGCCAGGTGGAAATGAAGCACGGGGGCTACATCAAGACCGCGCCGCACTCGACCGCGACCTCGGTGCCCGGCGTGTTCGCCGCCGGCGACGTCGCTGACGACGTCTATCGCCAGGCTGTCACCGCCGCCGGACTCGGCTGCATGGCGGCGCTGGAAGCCGAAAAGTACCTCGCCGCTCACGGCGAGGCCGAACCGCGTATGGCAGCGGAATGAGTCCCGTTCCGTCGCACGCGCGGAGAGGAACCACGAATATGGATTGGGATAAGCTCAAAGTCTTTCACGCTGCCGCCGAAGCCGGCAGCTTCACGCACGCGGGCGAGCAGCTCGGGCTGTCGCAGTCCGCGGTGTCACGCCAGGTCAGCGCGCTCGAGCAGGAGCTATCGGTCTCGTTGTTTCACCGCCATGCGCGCGGGCTGATCCTGACCGAACAGGGCGACTTGCTGTTTCGCACCGCCCACGACGTCTTTATGAAGCTCGAGTCGGCGCGCGCCAAGCTCACCGACAGCCGCGAGCGGCCCAACGGCGATCTGAAGGTCACGACCACCCCAGGCATCGGCATCCACTGGCTGACGCCGCGGCTCGGCGAGTTCATCGAGCTCTATCCCGAGGTGCGCATCACGCTCCTCACCACCGAAGAGGAGCTCGACCTCGCCATGCGCGAGGCCGACGTCGCCATCCGCCTGCGCCAGCCGACCCAGCCGGATCTGATCCAGCGCAAATTGTTTTCGGTGCACTTCCACATCTATGCGTCGCCGGAATATCTCAAGCATTTCGGCACGCCACGCACGCTCGAGGATCTCGATAATCACCGCGTGCTGGTGCTCGGCGGCAATATCCCGACCTATCTGCAGCGTTCGCTCTATCTCACCGAGGTGGCGCGCGACGGCAAAGGGCCGCGCACGCCGCATCTGGTCATCAACAACATCCTCGGCATTCTGCGCGCCTGCCAGCGCGGCATCGGCATCGCCATGCTGCCGGACTATCTGGTTGAAGGCGACGGCGGCCTGGTGCAGTTGTTCTCCGACGGCGAGCCGATCGCGCTCGATGCCTACTTCGTTTATCCGGAAGAGCTCAAGACCGTCGCGCGCGTGCAGGCATTTCGCGACTTTCTTGTCGCCAATGCGCAGCGTTGGAACTTTTAAACGCCGCGATTCCAGCGCTCGCCGGCGTTCTCAGCGCCCGCGCGCGAACGTCGTTGGAGCATGATCTTTTCCGAAATCCGCCTTCGACTTCGCGATCATGCTCCGAACACGATGCATCGCGTTTTTCTTGTCATGACCGGCACGCGGAGCGGTTGTAATCGTCACACAACTTGTCCGGACGACCGTGCTGGCAGCGCATGGCTGGCATGCCAGTCGCCACGTTGTGCGTCGCGGAATCGCTTTGCATAGTGCTGGTCTGCTGTCGGACTTGCGATTGACCGTGATCCTCCCAGATTGGCAATCGCTGGTTGGCAGTTTCTTCCCCTCTGGAAGGTGATTTGCTGGCGCCCCCACGCTGGCGAACTTGAGGCCGGGCCCGCAAGGGCCCGGTTTTTTTCGCGCCGACGAAATTGGGTCGCGGCGGACGAAAAGTTTTTGCGCGACGCAAAACTGTCATCAACGCAGAGAGGGTGCACGACGCCCATGGTTGCCCGTCGACACTATGGAGCGCGCCCTGATGTAGCGCGGCCGCGTCGCCGATGCGGCCGCTGCGGCGGCCGTTGATGCAGCCGCGTTCGCCGATCCGTCATCGCGCCGGGCGCCGACTTCACCAAATGTTGCCGCGTCCGTTACCGCCTCGGAACGTGACGTCACCATGACGCGCCGCTATACAGGCAACGAGTTTGGGAGGATTGAGACATGATCACACGCCGAAATGTTTTCTTCGCTGGCGCCGCCGGATTGGCCACACTGGTGCTCGGCCGCCTGACTTGGCCGCATGCCGCCAAGGCGGCGAAAACCTACGAAGTCACGCACACCGATGCCGAGTGGCAGAAGATGCTGAGCCCCGACGCCTATCAGGTGCTGCGCCACGAAGGCACCGAGCGCCCGTTCTCCAGCCCGCTCAACAATGAACATCACGCCGGCACCTTCGCCTGCGCCGGTTGCGACCTGCCGCTCTATTCGTCGAAGACCAAGTTCGACAGCGGCACCGGCTGGCCGAGCTTTTGGGCGCCACTCGACAATGCGGTCGAGGAAACGAGCGACCGTACCTACGGCATGGTCCGCACCGCGGTATCGTGCCGGCGCTGCGGCGGTCATCTCGGGCATGTATTCAACGACGGCCCCAAGCCCACGGGGCTGCGCTACTGCATGAACGGCGTGGCGCTGAAATTCGTGCCCGCCGCGCCGGGATCAAGCTGATCCCGCTCCCGTAGCCCGGGTTGAGCGCCAGCGAAACCCGGGAACGACCTCACAGCCGGAGCGCCGCACCCGGATTTCGCTTCCGCTCAATCCGGGCTACATAGCGGCATGAGCGTCATTAATCCCAATCCGTTCACGACGCGTCCGGAAATCGAAGGCACGTTCGGCGTCGTCGCCTCGACGCACTGGATCGCAACTGCCGTCGGCATGGCGACGCTGGAAAAAGGCGGCAACGCCTTCGATGCCGCGGTCGCGACCGCCTTCACGCTCCAGGTCGTCGAGCCGCATCTCAACGGCCCCGGCGGCGACGTGCCGGCCATTGTCTATGACGTGCGCCGCGGCAAGCCGGAGGTGATTTGCGGCCAGGGACCGGCGCCGGCGCGCGCCACCATCGCGCATTATCGCCGTGAAGGCCTCGATCTCGTACCCGGCACCGGCCTCCTCGCCGCCTGCGTGCCCGGCACATTCGAGACCTGGATGCTGATGCTGCGCGATTATGGCACGCTGCCGTTGCGCGATGTGCTCTCCCCGGCGATCGGCTACGCGCAGCACGGCCACCCGCTGGTCGAGCGCGCCAACGCCACCATCGCCGCGGTCGCCGAGCTTTTTCGCACCCATTGGCCGACGTCGGCGGCGGTGTATCTGCCGAACAACGCGGTGCCGCCGACCGGAACGCTGTTCACCAACCAAAAGCTGGCGGCGACCTATGCGCACATCCTCGCTGAAGCCGAGAGCGCCGGCGGCGAACGCGGAGCGCAAATCGAGCGCGCCCGCCAATCCTGGTCGCACGGCTTCGTCGCCGAAGCGATCGACCGTTTCTGCCGCACCCAAGAGATCATGGACACGAGCGGCCAGCGCCATCGCGGCGTGCTCGCGGCCGACGACATGGCGCGGTGGACGCCACGCGTCGAAGCGCCGCTGACTTACGATTACGGCCGCTATACCGTCTGCAAGACCCGCCCCTGGGGACAGGGGCCGGTGATGCTGCAGCAACTGGCGCTGCTCAAAGGTTTCGATCTCGATGGGCTCGACCCGACCGGCGCCGATTTCATTCATCTGCAGGTCGAGTGCTCCAAGCTCGCCTTCGCCGACCGCGAGGCGTTCTATGGCGATCCCGATTTTGTCGAGGTGCCGACCGCGACGCTGCTGTCCGATGCCTACAATGGGCAACGCCGCCAGCTCGTCGGCGAGACGGCGTCGATGGACTTGCGTCCCGGCTCGATCGAAGGCTTCGGCGCCGTGATCAAGCTGTTTCGCGACAGCGCGCCGGCGGCAGCCGCCGGCGCCGGCGAGCCGACCGTCGGCCGGCTCGGCGGCACGCGCGGCGATACCGTGCATTTCGATATTGTCGATACCGCCGGCAACATGGTGTCGGCGACGCCGTCGGGCGGCTGGCTGCAATCATCGCCAGTGATCCCCGAGCTCGGATTTTGTCTTGGCACCCGCGCGCAAATGTTCTGGCTCGAGGAAGGTCATCCGGCGTCGCTCGCCCCCGGCAAACGGCCCCGCACCACGCTGACGCCGACACTGGCGCTGCGCGACGGCGAGCCGTATCTCGGTTGCGGCACGCCGGGCGGCGATCAGCAAGACCAATGGATTACGCAGTTCTTTCTCCGCCATGTTCACGCCAAGCAGAACCTGCAGGAGGCGATCGACGCGCCGGCCTGGCACTCCGAGCACTTTCCCTCCTCGTTCTGGCCGCGCGCGGCGCGCCCCGGCGTGCTGGTGGTCGAAGGCCGTGTGCCGAAGGACTCCGTCGCCGAGCTGAAACGGCGCGGCCACATTGTCGAAGTCGGCCCCGATTGGTCGGAGGGCCGGCTCACCGCCGCTGCCCGCGACGGCCGCCGCCGGCGCGCCGCCGCCAATCCACGCGGCATGCAGGGCTACGCCGCGGGGCGGTAGTTACGTGACGTGTCCCGGACGCGGTGCAGCACGTCGTGATGCACCGTTGATCCGGGACCTTCGCAGACTGGGCGTTAGTATTGTCCGGATTTGAACTGTCGGTTGCTCCGTTCTTCACCAGGTCTCTTTCACGCGGCTCCCTTCGGGCCGATCAGGCATCTGCGCATTCAGCCTGAGTTCTGTTATGCTTATCCAAAGACAGATGAGGGGACTTGAGATGGCTAGGTTGCTCGACCGCATCACGTCCAGCCCAGACTTGTGCGGCGGCCGACCGACGATTCGCGGTTTGCGCATTCGTGTGACCGACATCCTGGAGATGTTGGCGGGCGGCGCCAGCCGCTCAGAGATTCTGCGCGACTACCCCTACCTCGAAGATGAAGATATTTCAGCGGCGTTGGAATATGCAGCGCGCAGCAGCGACCATCCGCTGATCCGCGTGAGTTGACGTGCGCTTCCTCGTGGATGCGCAGCTTCCGCCTGCGCTCGCCCACTATCTGGTGACAGCAGGCCATCAAGCCGATCACGTGAGCGATTTTGGATTGGAGGCGTCATCCGATCAGAAATTTGGGAAAGAGCCGCCGCGCTCGGCTCTGCGATCGTGACAAAAGACGAGGATTTTGTGACGCTGCGAGCGCTTCGGCCAGACGGTCCGGCGATCGTATGGATTCGCGTTGGAAATACGACGCGCGACGCAATGATAAAGACTCTTTCGGCAGCACTGCCGGCAATCATCGCGGCTCTGAATAGAGGTGAGTCGGTCGTTGAAGTGGCCACCTCGTGACCTACGATTTGATTCTCCCCGACAGGATGAAACCACCCCACGCTCCACCCTGGCACACGTAAGCAGCCTAGATTGATTAAGCTGCGACGGTGCGCAGGAAGTCTTCCACTTCGCCGCGCAGTTTCACGGTGGCGTTTTCCACTTCTTCCGACGCCGCCAGCACCGTTTGCGCCGAACTTCTCGTCTGGGTGACGCCGGCGGCGACGTCGCCGAGTGCGGTGACCACGGCGCGGGCGCCCGAGGCGGCGCTGGCGACATTGTGCGAGATTTCGCCGGTCGCCAGCTCCTGCTGGGCGATCGCGCCGACCGCTTCCGAGGTATGCGAGTTGATATCGACCATGCGCTGGGTGATGGCGCGGATGGCCGCGACCGCATCCCCGGTCGAGCTCTGCACCGACGAAATCTCCTTGGTGATTTCGCCGGTCGCCTTCGCGGTCTGCACGGCGAGCGACTTTACTTCCGAGGCGACCACCGCAAAGCCGCGGCCGGCCTCGCCGGCGCGCGCCGCCTCGATGGTGGCGTTGAGCGCGAGCAGGTTGGTCTGCTCGGCGATATCCTGAATGAGCTTGACGACGTCGCCGATCCGCTGCGCTACCGCAGCGAGCGTGGTAATGTCGTCGTTGGTCGCGGTCGCGGCGGCGGCGGCGCTGCGCACCACCTCGTTGGTCTGCGCGAGCCGGCGGCTGATCTCCTTGATCGAGGCGGACAGTTCCTCGGCGGCGGCGGCCGCGGTCTCGACATTCGCCGATGCCTCGTTCGATCCATGCACCGCGCCCTCGGCGCGCTGCAGCGTATGCCCGGAGGTGCCCAATAGGCTCTTGGCCGCCGCCTTCATCGCCGCAGCGCTCTGGCCGACGATGTTGAGAACGCTCTCGACCCGGCCGCGAAACGCGACGATCTGGGCATCGATGGCGTGGCGGTTCTCCTCGCGCTTGCGCAGCGAATCGCGCTCTTCCTCGGCGGCAAGCTTGTCGGTCACGTCGGTGTGCGTCGTCACCCAGCCGCCGTTCGCCAGCGGCTGCGAGACCAAAGCAATGATGCGTCCGTCGCTGAACTTGATGGTTCGCTTTTCAGTGCGGCCTTCGGCCACCTGCGTGAGGCACGCGGCGACGTAGTCATCCGGATCGCCGGAGAAGGTGCCTTTTTCGGCGCGCAGCACGAGCATCTCGCGCAGCGGCATGCCGGCCTGCAGCTGCTCGCGCCGAAGCAGGTGCATGTCGATATAGCGCACGTTGCAGAGCACGAGCCGGGCGGCGCTGTCGAACATGCACAGCCCCTGGGTCATGTTGTTGAGCGCGATCCTCGCGAGCAGGTTGCGCCAGCGTTCCTGCGCGAGCGCGAGCAGCGCGCCGATCGACAGCAAGGCCAGCGCCAGCAGCGCCGAAAGCGCGATGCCGACCGCGACCGCGGGCAGCGCGTTCAACGCGCTACAGATGCCGTCGACGCCAAGCAGCAAGAAGCCGGCGATGCCCACGGCAAAACCGGCGACACCCAGCGCCATGAGGAGTCCCCATTGGCGGACGGTCTTAGCCACAACATGGCCGCTGGACATGCGCGCACCTGTTCGATTAGTGAAGATTATTCACTAATCGGTTGTTTTGCCGTTAACGGCGGAACCGGATGCGGCACGATTTTGCGCGTTCGAGCGCACGATCGTGTCAGATTGAATTGATCGCCACGCTAACTTTTTGGTTGAGCATATTCGTTTCGGAAAAGGCGGCTGCCACGGCGGATCACGTCCAGGCAGGCTTTTTCCGGATCACGCGCTAGCGCGGAAAGCGTTGGCGAATGTTGTCCCGAACGCCTTTCGCCGCGGCGATCGCGGCGGAGCGCAGCATCTCGAGGCGCCGGACCAACGAAAACGATAGTTGCGGGCGGACCGCGATCAAACGGTTGCAGAGCATAAGTCGCTCGCGCCAAAGATGATCGATCATCGGGTGATTGGCGGTGGCGCACGAGTTGGTCTGGACAAGAGTCGCATCTTCGACCAGCTCGTTGGTGAGGACGGCACTGAGCATCACGCCCGGCGAAAAGCGGGCGAATTTCTCGTCATAGGCGATCTTCCAGAACCAGGCGCAGCGGCCGCTGCGCAGCAAGATGGTGGCGGCGATGGTACGGCCGTCGACCAGGATGCGATCGATCGCGACTTTGCTTTCGTCCGCCAGCGCCGGCATGGCGGTCCGCATGAAGCGGCACAGCTCTTGATGTTGAGCCGCGGCCGTGCCGGCGCGACCTTTCCAGCCGCCCGCCTCGAGCACAAGGAAATCTTCCACCGCCGTCGCGACCGCTCCGCGCTTGCTGGCAGTGGTGAACAAGACAGCGCCGGTCTCGCTCAGGCGCCGCCACTGACGCCGGATTTCCTTGAGCCGGTGCTTGCCGATCGCGTGCTCGAGGTAGTGCGTGCGCTCGCCCGCCGGCGCGAGCAGCGCCCGGCGATGGCGATCGAAATCGGCGACCGGCATTTGCGCGCGCCGCGCAATGCCTTCGAGCGTCGTAGCGAACGGCCCTTGTTCGGTCAGGAACGGCAACAACACCGTGCCCGGCAGCGTCGCGTCCGCGGCGAGATGCGCAAGCCATGCGGCCATGACCGGCTCCGCCGCCTCGCGCTCGACCAGCGGCACGCCGAGCGGGGCGAACGGATGCGTCCAGCCAAAGAGGATCGGCAGATTGACGCCGTAGCGGCGCTTTTCGACCCGCGCCGGAAACAAGCCAAGGAGCCGGCGCGGGCTCGTGCCCGACCAGACCAAGAGCGCGCCGGCGTTGCTGCCGAACACCGGCGTCGCCGCGAGCGCAAAAGCCGGCTCATAGAAGATATTCGGCTCCAGCGCGCACTCGGCAAGCTCGCGCCACTCGCGCACGATCGACGACAGCTCGGCGAAATCCCGCCATTCGACCGTGAGCGAGTTCGCCGCAAAGCGGTCGGCAAGAACCGCACGACGCGCGCTGGCGATGGCCGAGGCCGCGCCATCGACCGCGGCGACCGGCGCCTGACTGGCCGAAACTCTGACCGTCATGCTCGCGCCCTTTAGGCTTTAGGGGCACCGAAAATGAAGCAGTGCAGCCCCAGGCGGCTTTTCGCCACCACGAACAGGCCCACCGACTCGAACACCAAAGCCGCGGAGCTTGCGGTCGCCGCGCCGGCAAGCCCGAGCCGCGGGATCAGCACCACGCAAAGGATCAGGCTGATCGCAAACGAGGCGCCATAAACCAGCGCGCAGGCACGGCGCTCGCCGAGCATGTTGAGGAGCCGCTCGGCCGGGCCGACCGACGCGCGCGCCAGAAGCCCGACGGCGATGATGAACATCAGATAATACCCGGCGACGAATTCGCGGCCGAACAGACGCAGCAGCGGATGGCCGAGCACAAGCAGGCCGACGATCACCGCAAGCGAGGGCCAGAATGTCAGCCGCACCGCGTGCTTGAGGAAGGCGGTCAGTCCGGCGCGATCGCCGCTGACGTCGAATTCGACGAACTTGTGCGCGATGGTTTGCGCCACCGAATAATAGATGAACGACACCAGCGCGATCGTCTTGGCGGCGGCGTAGTAGATCGCTACCTCATCGGCGCTACGAAACTGCTTAAGCACGATGATGTCCGAATAGGTCAGCAAAAAATAAAACGCTTCGACGAGGAAAATCGGCACCGAGGTTGTCAGCCACAGCCGCGCCGCATAAGCCTTCGGGCCGCTCTCGACTGCGCCCGAGAGCCTGCGATTGAGCACAACAATCTGGCCGATGCCGACGCTGGCGAGCGCGATGACGCCGGCCGCGGTCGCCGTCACCGCATCGGTCGGCAGGCCAACCGCGAACGCGAGCCCCACCAGCGCCAGCAGCAAGAGCGGGCGCTGCACATATACCGGCGACAATCCGAGATTGACCCAGTCATAGGAGCGCGCGATGCCGCTCTGTGTCCCCCAGACGCCGAACAGCGGCAGCGCGGCGCAGGAAATGTAGAGCGGAACGATGGTCGCCGGGTCGATGTGCGGCGTCAGCAGCCGGACCGCGATCGCGCCGGCCGCGCCGGCGACCGTACCGAACAGCAAAGCCAGCCAGCGGCTGCCGCTGAGAAAGCCGCGCAACAGGGCGAAGCTTTTGCGCTCGGTATATTCGGGAATGAAACGTTGCGCCGCGGAGCCCAGGCCAAGATCGACCATGCCGCCGATCAGGAGAACCCAGGTCCAGCCGTAGATGTAGACGCCGAACTCAAAGCCGCCCATCCAGCGCGCCAGCAAAATCTGCGACACGAAGGTGAGCGCCGCGCTGACGACCCGGATCAGGAAGGCGGCGCCGGCCAGGCGCCGCGCCAACGACGAGTCGCTGTCGTCGGCGAACAGCGCGTGGGCGCGCGCAAGCGCACTGTTGATTTTCTCGCCCCAGGGCATGGACCCGGGGACTGACCACGAGATGCGCCAAGCCGGCCGCGGCGCATGCTCGGAACGGATTGATGCCACACGAACCTCTGCGCCGCCGGGAACCCAACGACGCGCAGTGATATCAAGGAAGCGTTAACATTCGGTTCGAATAAATTAACAATTGTGGCGGTTAGCGAATGGCGAACAGCGAGTGGAAAGAGTTGGGCGTTACCTCAACCGCCACTATTCGCCATTCGCGATTTCGCTATTCGCTCGCCGGTTTATTCGCTCAATAATCCTTGAGCAGCCGCTCGATATAGTCGAGCTCTTCCTGCGGACGCAGCACGTCGCCGTAGCGGCGGCGTAGCTCCTCGATGATGCGGCGGGCGCGCTGCACGTCGATCTCGCCCGGCACCTTGACGCTGAAGTCGTCGGGGTCGCGGCCATGCAGCGGGCGGCCGAGCGGATCGGTGTCGCGCTGTGCTCGCGGCTGGCCCAGCCGGCCGTTCGGGCCGGGGCCCGGACCTTGGCCCATTTGCTGTTGCATCGATTGCGCCAGGCCCTGTGCGCCCTTGCGCAATGCGTCGAGCGCGCGGCCTTGCGACTCGACGGCGCTGTCGGCGTTGCCCTCGCCAAGCTCGCCTTCGGCTTCGCCCATCGCGTCGCCGGCCTGGCCGAGTTGATCCATGTTGTTCTGGCCCTCGCCCTTTTGGCCCTGCTGACCCTGCCCATTCTGGCCGAAGCCATGGTTCTTGAGCTCTTCCAGGAGCTTCTTGAGCCGGTCGCGCAGCGCTTGCTGACGCTGCTGCAGATCGCTCATCGAATCGCCCTGCTGACCTTGCTGGCCTTGCTGGCCTTGCTGGCCTTGCTGGCCTTGCTGACCTTGCTGTCCTTGTTGGTTTTGCTGACCCTGCTTTCCCTGCTGGCCGCGCTGGCCGTTCTGCCGGCGCTGATCCTGGCCCTGGCGGAAGGTGTGATCGCGCAATTCCTGCTGCTTCTGGATCATGTCGCCGAGCTCGTCGAGCTGCGACATCATATCGTCCATGTCGTCGCCGTTTTGATCGGGCGACGCCATCTGCAGATTCTCCATCATCTGCTCAAGCTGCTGCAGCAGTTGCCGCGCGGCGTCCTTGGCGCCGTTGCGGGCGAGGTTCTCCAGCCGGTCGAGCATGCTTTTGAGGTCGCGCTGGCTCAACGTTCGCGAGTTGCGGTCGAGCGGACGGGAGAGCTGCTGGCTGTTGCGCAACTGCTCCTGCATCGCTTGCAGGAAGCGGTCCATCGCTGCGCGCAGCTGATCCATCAGCTTCTTGATCTCTTCATCGCTGGCGCCGCGTTCGAGCGCCTGGCGCAAAGCTTCCTCGGCGTTGCGCAAATTGGCTTGCGCATCGGAAATGCCGCCATCCTCGATGGCGACCGCCATCTGCCACAGCCGCGTCGTCACGTCGCGCAGATCATCGTCGGTCTTGGCACGAATGAGCGTCCAGAAGATCGAGCGCAGGCCGAGATAGATGCCGGCGTCGGGCGTGAATTTTTCCGGCGCCATGGTCAGCGCATCGAGCGCGGTGGTGACGAGCGGCCGAACGCCGGCGTCGAGCGCCAGATTGCGCCGCTGTTCGACCAGCGCGCGCGCCAGCGGCTTGCTGAACAACCGCTCGGGAAGGCGGAACGTGAAAGGTTCGCTCTTGCCCTCATTGCCGGCTTCGTCGTGGGCAACGAGCGTCATGACCACTTCGGCGCCGGCCCAGGGATGATCGGTCAGATCCTTGATGGTTTGGCCGACGCCGTTCTTGGTGCGCGCCTGCGGCAAGACCAGCGCGAAATCGGGCGCACCGAACAGCGGATGCGCCTCCCCTTTCGCTCCCGCTTCCTCCTTGCGGGCGAAGGTCGCCCGCGCCTCGACGACCCCGTAATCGTCTTCCAGCCGGTACGACAATAGCAGCGAGCCGCGCGCCTGCTGCTCGGGATCCTTGGCCAGCGTGATGATCGGCGGCTTGTCGGGAATGACATTGAAGGCCCAGGTCAGATCGTCGCCGGCGCCATGCAGCGTCGCCGCGCCGGTCGACTCGATCTTGAACCGAAACTCCTGGGTGCCGACCGGAGCTTGCGCCTTCTCGGTCGCGGGCGTCACGCCGCCTCTGCCGGACACGTCGAGATCGAGCTTGCCGGTCGCGCGCACGATCAGCGTCGAGCCGACCGGAACGCTTACCGGCTCGTTCGACTCGAGGTCCTGGCGGGCGATTTCGCCCGGATGCATGCCGGCAAGGATGATCGGCGGCTTGCCGGTATAAGCCGGCGGCGCGACCCAGGCGTCGACGCGGAAATTCGCCGGCAGCACGACGCCTTGCCAGTCGAACGCCGCGGCGATGCGCTTGAAGTGTTCGCCGCCGGCGGCAATGAAGGTGGCGATGACGGCAATGAGAATGAGGCCGCGCAACGCGTACGGATCGCGCGTTGCCAGACGCGGCGACGGCCAGCCGGCCTTGAACGCCCGCGCCGCGGCGAGCGTGCGCTCGACGTGCGCCTGCCACAGCGCCAACGAATAGGGGTCCTGCGGCGTGACCGCGAGTTCATCGGCAATCGTGGTCGCCGGCCGATGACGGACGCCGCTGCCGCGGTCGAGCCGGCGCAGCGCGTCGGCGGCGGCCGGGAGCCGCAGCGCCACGAATGGAATGATCGCGGCGATCGCGAGAACGGCGAATACCACGAGTCCCGCAGCCCGGGCGAGCGGCGGCAGCCAGAGCCATAGCCCGAGCCAGGAAACCGTGAGGAACAGTCCGACGATCGCGGCCAGTCGCGCCAGCGCCGGCCACAACCGCTCCCAAAAGATGCTCCAGCGGGCGCGGCGCACGGCGCTGCCGAGTTGCGATCGCGCGGCCGTGTCCGCGCTCCGCTGCGCGGCGACAGGATGGCTCGACGAGGGATCGGTCACCAACTTCTCCGCGGCAAACTCGCCCTAGACCATGATCCGAGCAAATTGAGTCGGATCATGTGCAAATATTACGCTGGAGCAGATCTTTTCCGAAAACACCCGGATCAAGTCCGGGGCAGGCCTTTTCGGGATCATGCTCCAACAACGCCCCATCAAAGGGGCAGTTCGAAGGCGCTCTTGCGCACAGCAAGCCGCGCCGTGCAGATAAGCACAAGCAAAATCAGCGCCAGATCAAAGCCACGCCGGCATGCGATCGAGCGCGATCAGCTCTGCGGCCGTGACACGGGGCCGGACCAGCGCCCATTCGCCTTTGCGGACAAGGACTTCCGGAACGAGCGCGCGGGTATTGTAGGTCGAAGCCTCGACCGCCCCATAGGCGCCGGCGCTCATGATGGCAAGGAGATCGCCCGGCTTCGGCTCGACCATGGAACGGTCGAGCGCGATGAAGTCGCCTGATTCGCAGACCGGCCCGACCACGTCGGCGATGGTCCGCGCCGCGCCGACCTCGGGCTCGCGGACCGGGCGGATATCGTGGTGCGCGTCGTACAGCGTCGGACGGACCAAGTCGTTCATACCGGCATCGACGATGACAAAGGTCTTGACTTCGCCGCGTTTGAGATAAAGCACGCGCGTCAGCAGAATACCGGCATTGCCGACAATCAGCCGGCCCGGCTCGAAGATCAGCTGGCAATCAAGATCGTGCGTCGCGCTCTTGACCACGGCGGCGTAGGCGTCCGGGTCCGGCGGCGGCTCGTTGTCTTCGCGATAGGGAATGCCGAGCCCGCCGCCGAGATCGACATGACGGATGACATGACCGTCGGCGCGCAGCACCCGCACGAAATCCGCCAGCAGCGCAAACGCGTCGCTGAACGGATCAAGCGCAGTGATCTGGCTGCCGATGTGCATGTCGACGCCGACCACGCGTACGCCATCGAGCTTGGCGGCGCGGGTATAGACGTCGCGGGCGCGGCTGATCGGAATGCCGAATTTGTTTTCGGCCTTGCCGGTGGCGATCTTGGCGTGGGTCTTCGGATCGATGTCGGGATTCACGCGAATCGAGATATCGGCGGTGCGGCCTTTTTGCGCCGCGATCTCGGCGAGGAGTTCCAGCTCGGCTTCGGACTCGACGTTGACGCAAAGAATGCCCTGCTCGACCGCAAGCGCGAGTTCATGCGCGGTCTTGCCGACACCGGAGAACATGATCTTGTGCGGCGGCACACCGGCGCTGCGGGCGCGCAACAGTTCGCCCTCGGAGACGACGTCGGCGCCGGCGCCGAGCCGCGCCAGTGTCGCGATCACCGCCTGGTTGGAGTTCGCCTTCATGGCGTAACAGATCAACGCGTCGACGTCGGCGAAGGCTTGCGCAAACACCCGGTAATGCCGCTCCAGCGTCGCGGTCGCGTAGCAATAAAACGGTGTGCCGATTGCTTGCGACAACGCGATCAGATCGACGTCCTCGGCGTGCAGGACGCCGTTGCGATAAGCGAAATGATGCATGCGGCCGTGTTTAGAGCATGCGCTACGTCATTGCGAGCGCCAGCGAAGCAATCCAGCGCGCGGACGCCGAGGCCGGGATTGCTTCGTCGCTGTGCTCCTCGCAATAACGAGGAGGCAGGCGGGCTATTGCAGCAGGAAATCGAGGAAAAACGACCGTTTCTCGCCGGTCGGCGCAACCGGATTGCCATGGCTGTCGAAGCCGTTTTGGGCGGCCTTTTCGTACTGCTTGGCGCGCAAATCATCGCTCGAGCCAGGAGGCGCGGCCGGCGGGGGCGGCAGCACTGCGACCGGCTGGGCCGTGAGCGCCGGCCCGGGCGGCAGTTCCGGCGGGCCGGCCCGCCCGCACGCCGCCAAGGTGAAGGCGGCGGCGCCCAGCAAAGCCACTAGAAAGCCGCCACGCAGGCGCTTATTCGCGCGGTCGCCAAGGCGCATTTGAGCTAAAACCGACAATCCCCGAACCCCACTAGAGCGACCTTAGCACAGCACAGCGCCGCGGCGAGATTTTGGCGGCCACATCTTGCCACGGCCTTATCAGCTATGGGGTCAGGTTTTAAGCCTTTTGAGCCAGCGTTTGGCCGCCGCACGCACGTTTTTCGGCGCGGTACCGCCATAAACGGTGCGGCTTTTGACCGACGCCCCGGCTGACAGCACGCCATAGACCGCCTTGGTGATGCGCGGTTCGATCGCCTGCATGACCGCAAGCGGCAGCTTGTCGAGCGGCACGCCGGCCGCGGCGGCCTCGGCCACGATCCGGCCGGTCAGGTGATGAGCCTCGCGGAATGGCAGCTTGAGCGTGCGCGTGAGCCAATCGGCCAGATCGGTGGCGGTCGCGTAACCTTCGCCCGCGGCCTGCCGCATCCGCGCGATGTCGGGCTCCAGGTCGCGCACCATGCCGGTCATGGCTTTGAGTGAGAGGACGAGCGCAGCGAACGCATCGATCGTGCCTTCTTTGTCCTCCTGCATGTCTTTTTGATAAGCGAGCGGCAAGCCCTTCATCACCATCAATAACGAGGTGAGCGCGCCGACGATGCGGCCGGTGCGGGCGCGAACGAGTTCGGCAGCGTCGGGATTGCGCTTCTGCGGCATCATCGACGAGCCGGTGGTGAAGGCATCGGACAGTTTGATCAGGCCGACCAGCGGCGACGACCAGAGCACGATCTCTTCGGCGAAGCGCGACAAATGCACGGCGGCGATCGAGCACGCCGACAGCGTCTCCAGCACGAAGTCGCGATCGGCGACGGCGTCGAGCGAGTTCGCCGTCGGCCGGGCAAAGCCGAGCGCCTTGGCCGACATCGCGCGATCGAGCGGAAACGACGTGCCGGCGAGCGCGCCGGAGCCGAGCGGGCTTTCGTTGAGCCGTTCGCGCGCGTCGGCAAAGCGGCCACGATCGCGCGCCGCCATCTCCACATAAGCGAGCAGATGATGACCGAACGTCACCGGCTGCGCCGTCTGCAAATGGGTGAAACCCGGCATCACCGTGTCGGCGTGCGCCAGCGCCTTTTCGGCCAGCGCCCGCTGATAGGCGGCGAGCGCCGCATCGACCCCGTCGATCGCATCCCGGACCCAGAGCTTGAAATCGGTCGCGACCTGATCGTTGCGCGAGCGGGCGGTGTGCAGCCGCCCGGCGGCCGGCCCGATCAGCTCGCCAAGCCGGCCCTCGACGTTCATATGGATGTCCTCGAGCGCGCGCTTGAACTTGAACGTGCCGGCCTCGATCTCTGACAGGATCGTGTCTAGACCGTGAGCGATGCGCTTTGCATCTTGCGCGCTGATGATGCCGGTTTTGGCCAGCATCGCCGCATGGGCCTTGCTTGCGGCGATGTCCTGCCGGTAGAGGTGGCGGTCGAAATCGATCGAGGCGTTGATCTCCTCCATGATCGGGTCCGGTCCCGATGCAAAGCGTCCGCCCCACATTTTGTTGTTCATGATGCAATGCTTATGAAGGTTGCGCCGAGGTTTTGCCGTCCATGACCGAGCCGTCTGCCGAGCCGCACAATAAAACGCGCCGCCGCCTGATCGCCTTGGTGGCCGCGAGCGGAATCGCAGTTTTGGCCGTGCTGGCCGGGGTATACGGGATGGGGGGGTTGCGAAGCAATCCGGCCGCCGCCGCCTGTGCACCGGCGGTCGCCGCCGCCAGCCGGATTGCGCCGCTCGTGCATGGCGAAGTCGCGGCGCTCGCGGTCACGCATACGCCGTTCCTGGTCCCCGACCTGACGTTCAAAGACGCGGCAGGGCACGAGCGCAAGCTCTCCGACTGGCGCGGCCGCACCGTGCTGTTGAATCTGTGGGCCACTTGGTGCGTGCCGTGCCGCCAGGAAATGCCGGCGCTCGATGCGCTGCAAGGCGACCTCGGCGGCGACAAATTCGAGGTGGTCGCTGTCAACATCGACACCCGCGACGCGGAAAAGCCGCGGGCCTTTCTCAAGGACGCCGGCGTCAAGCATCTCGCCTTTTATGCCGACCAGAGCGCCAAGGTTTTTCAGGAGCTCAAACAGGCCGGCAAGGCCTTCGGCATGCCGACGACGCTGATCGTCGACCACGACGGCTGCGAGATCGGCGCGATGGCCGGCCCGGCGGAGTGGTCGAGCCCGGAGGGCGTGAAGCTCGTGAGCGCGGCGATCGCCAGTCCGTAGCCCGGGTTGAGCGCAGCGAAACCCGGGAGTGGCGTACAAGCTTGGCTATCGTTCCCGGATTTCGCTGCGCTCAATCCGGGCTACGCCTAGCAAGTAACGTCGAGATTGGTGCCCAGATGGGAAGCGGCGTTGGCGAGCGGCTGGACGCTCTGCTGCGCGGCGTCGACCAGCTTGGCGATCGATGGGCCGACGTCCGGATTAAGCGGATTGCCGGAATCACTGCGCGCCAGGTAGGCGGCGACGCCGAGCTGCAGCCGGCCGGTCTCGGCACCGAAAAGCGCTGACAGGAAGCTGCTGTCCATGCCGGCACGATTACGCCGGCGGTGTTGAAAGCCCGTATTGGCGTGCCGCGAATCGGCGGCCGTCGCGTTCAGCAGTCGTTAACTATACCCGACGCCGGATCGCGCGCTCGCGGCAGCCTAGGCGCTGATATTGAGGTTGGTCCCGATGCCCGGCGCGACGTTGGCGAGCGAATTCAAATTCTGCTGCGCGGCGTCGATCAATTTGACCGTGGACGCGGCGTTATCGGCGTTCATCTTCAGCATGCTGTTGGCGACGGCAAGCTGAGTCATGCCGGCCTGTGCGCCCAACATTGCGGTCACGAGGCTGAGGTCCATAGCGGCTTTACGTTTAACGCGGGAAGCTTAAAAGCTTATTGATGCTGCTAGCAGCGCGTTAACCGTCACATCCGGCGCCCGCATCGACCCATGAACCGGCGACTCTTGCGCAATCTTCGCATCGCATCCCTGGTCGCGCTTGCCACTATTACCGGGATCGCCGGCGCGCGCGCCCAAGCGCCGCAGCCGAAGCCCGAACAGAATTGCGCTGACATCGAGCGCGATTATGAGCTGATCAGGGCTGAAGCGGTCTCGATCCAGACCAATTTGGCATTGTTCGCCGCCGCCGACCGCGGCTGCGACCAATTGGCGAAGAAGCTTCTCGAATCCGGCGCGTCGCTCCTGGCGCGCGACCGCCGCGGCGCCATGGCGCTGGCACATGCGGCCCGCGGCGGACATGCGACGCTGGTCGACTTTTTCCTTGGCAAAGGGGCGCCGATCGACGCGCGCAATGTCGATGGCGGCACGGCGCTGTTCGCCGCCGCCGAACGCGAAAAGCACTCGACCGTCGTATTGCTGCTCGACAAGGGCGCCGATCCCAATACGACCGGGCGCTCCGGATTGACGGCGCTGATGGCCGCCGCCTTCAAGGGCAACGACCGCATTGTCGAGACGCTTTTGGCGCACGGCGCCGATCCGAAGCTCCGCGACATGACCGGCAAGGCGGCGATGGTCTATGCCGCCTCGCGCGGCTTCGACGACATCGTGCGGCGGCTCCTGGATGCCGGCGTCGACGCGCAAGAGCGCTACGGCAACGAGCTCACCGTTTTGATGTGGGCCGCCGGCCACGACGAAGGTGTCGGCGCCGGAGCAGTCGAGCGCGTGATCGATCTGTTGCTCGCCCACGGGACCGCGCTCGACGCCGCCGACAATCGCGGCCGCACCGCGTTGATGATTGCCGCCGCGCTCGGTGACGCCGCAACGGTCGATATCCTGCTTAAGCGCGGCGCCGACCGTGGGCTCAAGGACAAGGACGGCAAGACCGCGCTTGATCTGGCGGCGAATGCCGAGGTGAAGGAGAAGCTAGCGGCGCAGTGACTGTCATTCCGGGGCCGGCCGAAGGCTGGAACCCGGAATCCATAGCCACTGACGTTCCAGAAGTTTGTCGGCGTTCGCGTACCGACCTGCACGTTACTGTGGTTATGGATTCCGGGCTCGCCGCTTTGCGGCACCCCGGAATGACGGATCACATCGCGGCAAGCCACGCGGCGAGCGCAGCGCTGTCGGCCGGCGTGATGGCTTTCATCAGATCGGTCATGCCCGGATTGTTGCCGCGGGCGCCGCTGCGAAAATCCGTCATGGTCTTTTCCAGATAAGCGCGGACCTGGCCGGCGAGCCGCGGTTGCGTGCTATCGCCGAGGAAACCCTCCTGGTGACAGCTGGTGCAGACCACCGAAGCGTTGGCGCGTTGCGCCAGTGCCGCGACGTCGGCCGGAGGATGCGGCTGCTGCAGCTTGGGCCACGGCTTTTTGGCGAAATATTGCGCCAGCGCCATCAGGTCGGCGCGATCGATGCCCTCGGCGATCGGCGACATCAGCTCGTTCTTGCGCGTGCCTGATTTGTAGTCGCGGAGCTGAAAGAACAGATAGCCGAGATTTTGCCCCCAGATTACCGGCACCGGAACGGCTTGCTCTACCGGCACGCCGTTCTCGCCGTGGCACGCGGCGCAGACTTGCACTTTTTCTTCGATGGTTTCCGCGTGCGTGGCGAAAGCAACAGCCGTCAGCGCAAGCGCCAACGGGATCAACAATCCTCTCATTCGCTTACTGACCACCCCCGACAAAAAATTGGACGGGGCCGTTACCGGTCCCGTCCTTGATTGGCTAACCTATCAACCTGGCGTCAGTCCAGCGTGAAGGCGATGACGCTGTCGCCGCGCTTGGAATCGACCTGCACGTTGCCGCCGGCTCCGACCACGATGTATTGCTTGCCGCCCACCGTGTAGGACGAGGGCGGTGCGTTGACGCCGGCGCCGGCGTGGAACTTCCAAAGCATCTTGCCGTCCTTGGCGTCGTAGGCCTTGAACCAGCCGTTGCTCTCGCCGGCGAACACCACGCTGCCGGCGGTGGCCAGAATACCGCCGATCATGGGCTGCGGCGTCTTCACCTGCCATCGGATCTTGCCGGTATCGTAGTCGACCGCCGTCACGTTGCCGGCTTGAACGCCGCCGGGCACGTTGGTGAAGGCGCCGCCGAGCCACAGCTTGCCCTCGGGATAGGGCGCACTCGCCACCGTATAGGTCATCTCCTGTTCGAGATTGATGGCATAGGCGGTGCTCAGGCCGGGATTGGTCGCGATCGGCGACCACTCGACGCCGCCATTGGCGCCCGGAAACATGCGCGCCGATTTCGGATCGAGCGGCTGCGTCGGTGTCGGCAGCACCCAGCGATCCTTCTGCGACACCATCGGCTCGGAGAAGCGGATCAGGCTGCAATCCTTGCGATCGTGCACGTAGATGTAACCGGTCTTGCCGGCGTGCAAAACGCCGGGGACGGTCTTGCCGTTTCTGTCCTTGACGTTGACCAGGACCGTGGGGCTCGTGGCGTCGAGGTCCCAGATGTCATGGGCGATGTATTGGAAGTAGCAGGCGAGCTTGCCGGTATCGAGATCGATGGAAACCAGCGAGTCCGTGTAGAGATTGTCGCCCGGCCGAATCGCGCCGTCGAGATCGGGCGACGGATTGCCGACCACGAAATAGATGCGCTTGGTGGCGAGATCGACCGAGGGATTCTGCCACACGCCGCCGCCCAGCGTTTTGTACGGATCGCCGTTCTTCGCCAGCGCCTCCTTCTCGGCCGCGATGTCGCGATGCATGTCGTGGCCGGTGGCGTCCTTGGTCGCCCACACCCCGACCGTGTTTTCCGGAATGGTGTTGAAGGTCCACAACAGCTTACCGTCGTTGGCGTCGTAGGCTTTGACAAAGCCGCGAATGCCGTATTCGCCGCCATTGGTGCCGATCAGGATTTTGCCGTCGACCGCGGTCGGCGCCATGGTTTCGCTGTAGCCCAGCGACGGATCGGCAATCTGCTGCGACCACACCATCTTGCCGGTCTTGGCGTCGAGCGCGACCAGCTTGGCGTCGAGCGTGCCGATATAGACCTTGTCGCCCAGGACCGCGGCGCCGCGGTTGTTCGGGCCGCAGCAATAGACCGTGATCGGCCCCATGTCGTGCTTGTAGTGCCAGATCTGCTCGCCGGTCTGCGCGTTGAGCGCATAGACATGGTCGAACGACGTGGTCACGTACATCACGCCGTTGACGATGATCGGCGAGGTCTCCATCGATTCGCGAACATCGGTCTGGAAAATCCAGGCGACGTGCAGGTCCTTGACGTTCTTGGTGTTGATCTGACTGGCCGGATGGAAGCGGGTCTGATCGTAGTTGGCGTTGGTGTGCAGGAAATTCTTGCTGTCGCCCGCGGCGCTCGAAAGCATCGCTTGGCTGACCGTCGGGATCGGCACGCTCGCCGCGCCGCGACCGCCGCCTCCCCCGCCGGTTTCCTGCGCCAGCGCCATGCATCCAAGCGGCAGCGTCATCGCTCCCGCAAGCAACATCGTTTTCCCGATTCGCGTCATGGGTCCCTCCCGGCGCGCAACAGCGTGCGCGCGAAAAAGCGGCCATTGAGTCCGGCCGCGCTTTGCTTGCTGCTAACGCAATCGAGCGTGGCAACGGATTGGTAATGTGTCAAGGCGAGTGCGCCGGACATTGCTGCCCACCATGTTGCCGGAATTCATCCGATATTGCGCGGAACTCATGGCGCGATCACCCAAGGTGGGCAGTTCGCATCCCCATTCGATCGTATTTGCCCGCGCTCGCTTTTGATGTGGCGCATGTCCTGGCGGGAAACCGGTTCCCGTCGCAGGGTCGACTCCGAGGACAGGCTTTTTTGCTGCATATGCGCCGGTCCAACGCTTGACAGCAGCGGCAAGCGGCTTACACTTAACTACATGGTTAAGTATGGCGACGCCCCGCTCGATCGCACCTTCGCCGCTTTGGCCGATCCGACGCGGCGGGCATTATTGGCGCGGCTCGCCGAACAGCCGGACTTGTCGATCAGTGCGCTGGCGGAGCCGTTCGCGGTGTCGTTGCCGGCGATCATGAAGCATCTCGATGTTTTGTCCGACGCCGGACTGGTGGCGCGGACCAAATCAGGCCGCACTGTCACCTGCCGCCTTAAAGCCGCGCCCATGCACGATGCCATCGCCTGGCTCAATCGCTACGAACGATACTGGTCCGAGGCGCTGTCTCGTCTCGCTGATTTTCTGGAGGAAGAAGAGTCATGTCCGTCGAAACCAAAGTCAGACCAAGCCTCACCATCAAGCGCCTCCTCAAGGCGCCGCCCGCCAAGGTCTTCGCGGCGTGGACCGACCCGGAAAAAATAAAACGCTGGATGGGACCGGCAGGGTTTACGGTCGCGGACGCCGACGCCGAAGCCCGCGTCGACGGCCGCTATCGCGTCGTGATGATGTCGCCGGAAGGCGGCAAACATGCGGTCGGCGGGGCCTATCGCGAGTATGTCCTCAACGAGAAACTCGTCTTCACCTGGTCGTGGGATGCGGCGCCCGGCGACACACCGCATGAATCGCTGGTCACCGTGCTGCTCAAGCCGGACGGCGGCGGCACCTTGCTGACATTGACCCATGAGAAGCTGTTCGACGAAACCTCGCGCGACGGCCACGAAAAGGGCTGGATTGGCTCGCTCGACAAGCTGGAAAAGTTCGTCGCCTGAGCGTCATGGAAGGAGCGAATAGTGAGTAGCTAATTGTTTCCGGTGTTTGGCGGCTTGATCGCTATTCGCCACTCGCTATTTCACTATTCGCTTATTCCTACAAACGACGGAGCAATCCCATGACCGAACACGGCCACTTCCATTGGAACGAACTGGCGACGCGCGACGTCGAACGCGCCAAGAAATTCTACGCCGACACGCTCGGCTGGACCTTCGAAGCGATGCCGATGCCCGAAGGCACTTACCTCATCGCCAGTGCCGATGGCGAGCCGGTCGCCGGAATCACCGAGACCGGCGACGGCGGCCCTCCCGAAGGCTGGATGGCCTACATCGCCGTCGACGACGTCGACGCCCGCGTAAAAAAAGCGACCCAAGCCGGCGCCAAGGTCGTGCAACCCGCCTTCGACGTTCCCGGCGTCGGCCGCATCGTGATCCTGACCGAGCCCGGCGGCACCGCCATCGGCTGGATGACGCCGGCCGAGTGACGTTGCGTAGCCTGGGTGAGCGGAGCGAAACCCGAGGTCTGCAGGCGAGCTTCACCATCGTTCCCGGATTTCGCTCCGCTCAATCCGGGCTGCCGCTGCCCCTCTCCCCGCGCGCGGGGAGAGGAAAAATCAAGAGGAGGTGCAACATGGAACCGCATCGGATCGTCTCGCACGATGAATGGATCGCCGCACGCAAGGCGCATCTGGCCGACGAAAAGGCGTTCAGCCGCGCGCGCGACGCCTTGAGCAAGCAGCGCCGCGAGCTGCCCTGGGAGAAGGTCGAAAAGAACTACGTGTTCGAGGGAGCGAACGGCAAGGAAACCTTGGCCAATCTGTTTGGCGGCAAGAGCCAGTTGATCGTCTACCACTTTATGCTGGGACCGGACTGGGAAGAAGGCTGCCCGAGCTGTTCGCTGCTCGCCGACCATTTCGACGGCGCGGTGGTCCACCTCGCCGCGCGCGACGTCGCCTTCGTCGTCGTCTCGCGCGCGCCGCTCTCGCAGATCGAGAAATTCAAGCGGCGCATGGGCTGGCACTTCAAATGGGTGTCGTCGTTCGGCACCGATTTCAATTTCGATTATCAGGTATCGGCGACGCCGGACGAGAAGGCCAAAGGCACCGCGCACTACAACTATGTCGAGACGACGTTCCCGAGCGAGGAGCGGCCGGGCACCAGCGTGTTCTACAAAAACCCGGCCGGCGAAGTATTCCATACCTATTCAAGCTACGGGCGCGGTCTCGACATTCTGATCGGCGCCTACAATTTCCTCGACATTGCTCCGAAGGGCCGCGACGAAGCGGGCCTGCGCTTCGGCATGGCCTGGGTCCGTCATCACGACAAATACGAAGGCGCCGTGGTCGATCCGACCGCAACGTACAAGGAGCCAAAGGCGTCGGATTCCTGCTGCGACTGACGCTCGCGCAGGCATGTCGAAAAGGTGATCCCGGACGGAACTTCGTCCGGGTTACAACTTCGCTGTTGAGTTGATCGAAACCGCTTTCCAGGGGGAGGAGAACTTTAATGTCCACCGAACTTAAATATCTTGCTTTCACCGCCTTGCTCACGGCGTCGCTGTGGATTCCGTTCGTCGTCGCCCAGATCATGACCAACGGGCCGCTGGCGCCGCAGAACTATGTCGATCCGACGATGCGCCCGCTGCCGAATTGGGGCAAACGCGCGGACCGTACCTACATCAACGCCATCGAGACATTTGCGCCGTTCGCGGCCATGGTCCTGCTGGTCCAGGTGACTGGCAAAGCCGATTCCATGACCGCGTTCTGGGCGACCAGCTATTTCTGGCTCCGCCTTGCCCACGCCGTCATCTTCCTGGTCGGCATACCCTACCTGCGCACGCTCATTTTCGTGCTCGGCTATGTGTGCGTCGTCGGGCTGTTCGTCGAACTGGTGAAGTAACCGGATGACCGAGTGGTAGCCCGGGTTGAGCGAAGCGAAACCCGGGCTACATGATCAACGTGTCGGGACCGGCTTGTCGCCGCGATAGTCGTAGAAGCCGCGCTGAGTCTTGCGGCCAAGCCAGCCGGCTTCGACGTATTTCACCAGCAGCGGGCACGGCCGGTATTTTGAATCCGCCAAGCCCTCGTGCAGCACCTGCATGACCGAGAGGCAGGTGTCGAGGCCGATGAAATCGGCGAGCTCCAGCGGGCCCATCGGATGATGCGCGCCGAGCCGCATCGCCGTGTCGATCGCCTCGACGTTGCCGACGCCTTCATACAGCGTGTAGATCGCTTCGTTGATCATCGGCAACAGGATGCGGTTGACGATAAAGGCCGGGAAGTCTTCCGAGACCGCGATCTGCTTGCCGAGCTTGGTGATGAACTGCTTGGTGGTCTCGAAGGTCGAGTCGTCGGTCGCGATGCCGCGGATGATCTCGACCAGTTCCATCAGCGGCACCGGATTCATGAAATGAATGCCGATGAAGCGCTCGGGCCGGTCGGTGGCGGCGGCAAGCCGCGTGATCGAGATCGACGACGTGTTGGTGCCGATGATGGCTTCGGGCTTGAGCGAGGCGCATAGCGAGGTGAAAATCTTGCGCTTGACGTCCTCTTTCTCAGCGGCCGCCTCGATCACCAGGTCGCAGTCGCCGAGATCGTGCAGCGTGTTGGCGGCACTGATGCGCTTGATGGCCGCCTCGCGCTCCTCGTCGGTGATCCGCTGGCGGCTGACCTGACGCGCCAGATTGCCGCTGATCACCGCCAGCCCTTCGGCAATGCGCTCGGCGACGACGTCGTTGAGCAGCACATGCAGACCGGACAGCGCGCAGACATGGGCGATGCCGTTGCCCATCTGGCCGGCGCCGATGACGCCGATTTTGCGGATGGCATGCGCGGTGCCGCCGCCATGATCGCCGCGTGTCTTCGGTCGCTCTTTCACATCGACCATTTTTGCTTACCCTTCTCGAAGAGCATCTGCGGTCAGCGACCGCGCTTTTCAAGCTCTCTTTTTGTCAAGCTCTCTTTTTGTCAAGCTCTTGGGCCAGCTCCGGCAAGGCCTGATACAGGTCCGCCACCAACCCATAGTCGGCGACCTGGAAGATCGGCGCCTCCTCATCCTTATTGATGGCGACGATGACTTTCGAATCCTTCATACCGGCGAGATGCTGAATAGCACCTGAAATGCCGACGGCGATATAGAGGTCCGGCGCCACCACTTTGCCGGTCTGGCCGACCTGCCAGTCATTGGGCGCATAGCCGGCGTCGACCGCCGCGCGCGAAGCACCGACCGCAGCACCGAGTTTATCGGCCACCGGCTCTATATATTTGGTGAAGTTGTCGCGACTTTGCATCGCCCGGCCGCCGGAAATGATGATCTTGGCCGAGGTCAGTTCCGGACGCTCCGACTTGGATAGTTCCTCGCCGACAAAGCCGGAAATGCCCGGATCGGCCGCGGCGGAGGCCGGCTCGATCGGGGCGGAACCGCCCTGCCCGGTCGCCTGGAACGCCGCGGTGCGCACGGTGATGACCTTCTTGGCATCGAGCGACCGTACCGTCTGGATGGCATTGCCGGCATAGACCGGCCGCTCGAACGTGTCCGGCGCCACGACTTTGCTGATCTCGGATATCTGCATCACGTCGAGCAAAGCGGCGACCCGCGGCATGACGTTCTTGCCGTTGGTGGTCGCCGGCGCCATGATGGTTTCGTACGGGCCGGCGAGCGCGACGATCAAGGCCGCGGTCGGCTCAGCCAGCATATGCTCATAAGCCGGCGCGTCGGCTATCAGCACTTTCTTGACGCCGTCGAGCTTGGCCGCCGCGTCAGCCACCGGCTTGCAATTGTGGCCGGCGACCAGGATGTGGACGTCGGCGCCGATCTGCTTGGCCGCAGTCAACGCCTTGCTGGTCGCATCTTTCAGCGATTTGTTGTCGTGCTCGGCGAGCAGCAAGGTGGGCATTCGTGCTCCTGTACCAGTCATTCCGGAAGCCGCGGAGCGGCTATCCGCAATCCATAGCCACGGTTCAAGCAGAATACGCTCCGACGGTGGTTGTGGATTCCGGGCTCGCGCTTCGCGCGCCCCGGAATGACGATCAAGCGGGCAAGCACCATCAGATCGCCCCCGCCTCGTTCTTGAGCTTATCGACCAGTTCGGCGACGGTCTTGACCTTGACGCCGGCCTTGCGCACCGGCGGCTCCGTGGTCTTGACGATTTCCAGATGCGGCTTGATGTCGACGCCGTAATCGGCGGCGGTCTTCTCGTCGATCGGCTTCTTCTTCGCCTTCATGATGTTCGGCAGCGACGCGTAACGCGGCTCATTCAGACGCAGGTCGGTGGTGACGATCGCCGGCATTTTCAGCTTCACGGTTTGCAGGCCGCCGTCGACTTCGCGGGTGACCATCAGCGCGTCGCCCTCGATCGTGACCTTGGAGGCGAAGGTGCCTTGCGGCCAGCCGAGCAACGCTGCCAGCATCTGGCCGGTCTGATTGGAATCGTCGTCGATGGCCTGCTTGCCCATGACGATCAGACCCGGCTGTTCCGCCGTGGCGACGGCTTTGAGGATTTTCGCCACCGCCAGCGGTTCGGCGGTGCCTTCGGTCTTCACCAGGATGCCGCGGTCGGCACCCATCGCCAGCGCTGTGCGGATGGTTTCGGTGGCCTGCGGCGGCCCGATCGAAACGGCGATGATTTCGGTGGCCTTGCCTGCTTCCTTGAGCCGGAGCGCCTCCTCGACGGCGATCTCGTCGAATGGATTCATCGACATTTTGACGTTGGCAAGCTCGACGCCGGAGCCGTCCGACTTGACCCGTATTTTCACGTCCTTATCGACCGCCCGCTTGACGGGCACGAGAATCTTCATGGCTTGGTTCGGCTTGTCCCGGTTTCAGTTCGCAGCTGTTGGCCGCGCCGCAAAGCGTGGCAATGCTGCGGTGCGGAAACGTACCGGCGGGCGTGCTTGCGGTCAACGCCGCGGGCAGCCGGCGCGGCGGCGTCCGCAGGTGAAAGAAACGGGAACGGCAGTTCCCCCGGGCTTTCAGCGGATCGGCCGGGTAAAGGGCAGCGAACTGGAAAGCCCGCCATCGACCGCGAAAGCCTGGCCGTTGACGTAGGACAACTCGTCGCCGGCGAGAAACAGCGCCATCGCCGCGATTTCCTCCGGCGCGCCGGCACGCTGCAACGGATTGAGCTGGCCGATCTTGTGTCCTTTGCCCATGGCGCGGGCGCCGTCGAAGATCGACTTGGTCATGCCGGTTTCGATCAGGCCCGGGCAGATGGCGTTGACGCGCACGCCGGTGCCGAGCAGCGCGGCGGCGCCGGTCTGGGCGAGACTGATGACGCCGGCCTTACTGGCGCTGTAGGCCGCCGCGCCGGCATTGGCGCGCAAACCCGCGACCGAGGCGGTGAGGATGATCGAGCCGCGGCTTTGTTTGATCATGTGCGTGGCGGCGTGCTTGATGGCGAGGAACGGGCCGATCAGATTGGTCTGCAAAATCTGCCGCCAATAATCCTCAGTCTGCTCGAAGATCGGCACCAGACCGCCGCTGATCCCGGCATTGGCATAAAAGACGTCGAGCGCACCAAAGTCCGACAGCGCCCGTTCGACCAAGGCTTTGACGCTGTCTTCGCGGCCGGCGTCGCCGGGCAGCGCGTGCGCGGTGCCGCCATTCTTGGCGATGAGGCCGGCGGTCTCGTCGACGCCGTCGGCGTTTTGGTCGCTGACGACGAGCCGCGCGCCTTCGCGCGCGAACAAGATCGACGCGGCGCGGCCGATGCCGCTTCCAGCGCCCGTGACGACCGCGACCTTGCCGTCGAGCCGGCCCATGATTTCCCCCCTTCTGTTATTTTAGTTCAGCGGTTCCGGCCTGGCTGCCAGAGGATGTCGCGCGCGCCTTGATCGTTGGCGTAACGGGCGGCGACGAACAGAAAATCAGACAGCCGGTTGACGTATTTGAGCACCTCGGGGGTGACATCTTCGCCGGGCCGGTCTTGAAGCTCGGCGATCAATCGCTCGGCGCGGCGGCATGTGGTGCGGGCGAGATGCAGATAGGCCGCGGCCGGGAAGCCGCCGGGCAGGATGAAAGAGCGAAGCGGCTCGAGATCGGCATTGAGCCGGTCGATCTCATGTTCCAGCCAGGTGACCTGCGCGTCGGTGACGGTGAGCCGCGCGCCGCCGGGCCCTTTGCCCTTGCCGGGCGTCGCCAGGTCGGCGCCGGCGTCAAACAAATCGTTCTGAATGCGCGACAGCGCCGGATCGAGCGCGGGATCGCCGGAGGTGTGCAGCCGCGCCATGCCGATCGCGGCATTGGTCTCGTCGAGGGTGCCGTAGGCGGCGATCCGTAAGTCGTATTTCTTGCGCCGTTCGCCGGTGCCGAGCGCGGTAGTGCCGTCATCGCCGGTGCGAGTGTATATCTTGTTGAGAACGACCATGCTTCACCCGCCCATCACTTCGCCATCACCCAGATGGTGATCATGATGATCACGATGGCGACGAATTGCAGCAACACGCGCAACCGCATCAATTTCTGCGAGGTATTGGGCGAGCCGCCGCGCATCATGTTGACGAGGCCGAGGAGCAGCACCACCGCGACTGCGCCAATGGCGATCGGCACGAGGCCGTGAGACAGAAAGCCGGACATACGGCCTTGTAGCGCGGATTGAGCGCGAGCGAAATCCGGGTGCCGGCGTTTAGGCGGTGGATCGTTCCCGGGCTTCGCCGCACATGCTAGCATGACACCATGAATCGAACAGAAGCGCTTACAAAACTTAAGGGCCATACCGACGCCATCAGGGCGATGGGTGCGACTTCGCTTTACTTATTCGGCTCAGTCGCGGAGAACGCTTCCGATGCAGCCAGCGACCTTGACCTTTTTATCGATTACGACGTGGCTGGCCGCTTTAACGCCTTCGACTTGGTCGGGATCAAGCAGTTCTTAGAAGACGCCTTGGGCGTCGATGTGGACGTAACGACCCGCGACGGCCTGCACCCGATGCTGCGCGGCGATATCGAGCGATCGGCTATTCGCGTGTTCTGATGCCGCGCAAGGTCGGTCATGCCATTCACGACATACTGGAAGCCATCGAACGGGTCGAAGAGATTACCCGCAACAAGACGTTGGCCGATTTTGAAAGTAACTGGCAACTGCAGTGGCTTGTTCAAAGGGCCATCGAGATCATTTCAGAAGCCAGTCGTGCTATTCCCAACGACTTGGCGAGCCGACGGCCTGAAATCCCCTGGTCGCGCGTAGCTGGCATCGGAAACGTCCTACGCCACGAGTATAGCGGCTTGTCGGATCGAATCGTTTGGAACGTGGTGATTTACGAATTGCCGCGCCTGAAGGCAGCCATCAACGCGATAGCTGAGCATATTAAGGAATAGAAATTAACCAACTCTCAGTTGCTGCCATCCAGCAAGCGGCGCGCAATCACATGGGCCTGAATCTCGGCGGCGCCCTCGAAAATATTGAGGATGCGAGCGTCGCAGAGGATGCGCGACACCGGAAACTCGACGGCGAAGCCGTTGCCGCCGTGGATTTGCACGGCATTGTCGGCGGCGGCCCAGGCGACGCGCGCCGCGAGAAGCTTGGCCATGCCGGCCTCGAGATCGCAGCGGCGGCCGGAATCTTTCTGCCGCGCCGCATAGTAGGTGAGCTGGCGCGCGGTCATGATCTCGACCGCCATCATCACGATCTTGTCGGCGACGCGCGGGAAATGGGCGATCGGCTCGCCGAACTGAATGCGTTGCGACGCGTAAGCGCGTGCCTGTTCGAATGCCGCCTGCGCCACGCCGACCGCGCGGGCCGCGGTCTGGATGCGCGCCGACTCGAATGTCGCCATCAGCTGCTTGAAGCCCAGGCCTTCGACGCCGCCGAGGAGATTTTCCGCCTTCACCGCAAAGCCGTCGAAGGCGATCTCGTATTCCTTCATGCCGCGATAGCCGAGCACCTCGATCTCGGTGCCCGACATGCCGGCGGCGGGAAACGGCTTCTCGTCGCTGCCGCGCGGCTTTTCCGCCAGCAGCATGGAAAGGCCGCGATAGCCCTTTTCCGCCGGGTTGGTGCGCACCAGAAGCGTCATCAGATCGGCGCGCACCGGATGGGTGATCCAGGTCTTGTTGCCATGGACTTTGTAGGCGCCGCCCTCGCGCACGGCGCGGGTCTTGAGCGAGGCGAGATCGGAACCGGTATTGGGCTCGGTGAACACCGCCGTCGGCAGCACCTCGCCCGAGGCGATCTTCGGCAGCCATTTGCGCTTCTGCTCTTCGGTGCCGCTGCCGAGGATCAGCTCGGCGGCGATCTCCGACCGGGTACCGAGGCTGCCGACGCCGATATAGCCGCGCGACAATTCCTCGGAAACGACGCACATCGATTCCTTGCCGAGCCCCATGCCGCCATAGTCCTCGGGGATGGTGAGGCTGAAGACGCCGAGCTCGGACATCTGCGCGATGATGTCGAGCGGGATATATTGGTTGCGCACATGCCATTGTTGCGCATTCGGCACGACCTGATCGTCGGCGAACTTGCGCATTTCCTCGCGGATCGAGTTCGAGCGTGTCGTCGAGCCCGGTGGCGCCAACCGTCGCGTCCTGCTGCTCGCGCATCAATTCGGCGAGCCGCGCGCGGCGCTGCGCGGTGTTGCCATAGGCGATCAGATGTTCGGCTGCCGGATTGATCCGCGCCGCCACGGCCGCCGGCGGAAGCCCGAGATCGGACAGGCGCACGATCTCGCCCTGGCTCATTGGGATGCCGCCGGTGATCTGCGCCAGATATTCGCCGGCACCGATGCGGACCAGAAGCTCTTCGACCTCGCCGAAGTCGCCGGCGGCCGACAGCCGCTGCGCATAGGCGGTGAGCTGACGCAGCGCCTCGAGGTAGGTCGCGAGCCAAGCCAGGCCGTGGGTGGCGCGCTGCTCGCGATCGAGCGCCCGCGCATTGGCGCGGCCGTCGCGCACGACCCGTTCCGCGACCGCGCGACGGGCATCGGCGAACAAGGCTTCGACGGCATCGACCGCCTGGCTCAGCGTTCCGATCAGTTCGCCGTCAGTGGATAGTGTGGAAGCGGCAAGCGACATAAAGGGCTCCGAAAGCCTTTAAGGTTCTGACGATCCCGGAAGCTTGCGAAGCTTACGCGTGCACTGCACAAAAGCCAATTATTTCGCTACTCGGCGCGCGGAAAGGCCAAATCTAACGGGCTTCGATCAGCCGCCGCGCCGCGCCAGACATTGTGATAGGCGGCGATCCACCAGGCGCCGTCTTGTTTGAGAAGCACCATCAGCAGGCAGCTTTGCAACACCCCATCCGGCCCGACGTCGACCCCTTGCGGCCGCAGCAGCGAGCCGGAGATTCCGGTGCCGACGTCGACGATCGCGACGTCGGGGCGGACGAAGCGCAGCTTCTTGATCGTCATCGCCAACGTGGTGCCGCGCAACAGGCCGCGAAATATCTCCTCGTGGCGGCGATCGAATTCGTCGTGGCCGACATAAAAACTGCCATTGGCATTTGTGAAGGTGGCGTCGGCGAGATATCGGGCGCCATAGGCCTTGGCGTCGCCGTGATTCCAGGCGTCGGTCAGTTCGCGCATGAGTTGCTCGATCTGGCGCTCGTCATCATTCGGCATACCCAGGCCCCTTTGATGCAAAGCAAACGTTGACAGCTAGTATGCCGTACTTTTGTGATGAAAACTAACCGCGCGCCGGGTGCGACCGGGCAAGGGGGGAGACAGTGGCGGCAAGTGGAAAAGTGAACACGCGCATCGATGATGACCGGCGCTCGACCAATCCGGTCTTCAATCACCGCAAGCTCAAGCTCGGGACATTCCAGACCAATCTCGACTATGGCTGCCTGATGGCCGACGTCGAAGGCCGGCTGAAGATAAGCTGGCCGAACACGCTTAAGCTCGCCAAGCTGGCCGACGACATGGAATTCGAGGCGTTGTTGCCGGTGGCACGCTGGCGCGGCTTCGGCGGCAAGCTCAATCCGCAAGGCCTCGGCTTTGAAACCTTCAGCTGGGCTTCGGGCATCGCCGCCTCGACTGAACGCGCCGGCGTCGTCGCCACCTCGCACACCTCGATCATCCATCCGATCATCGCCGCCAAGCAGGGGACGGTGATCGATCATATTTCCAACGGCCGCTTCATTCTCAATATCGTCACCGGCTGGAACAAGCCGGAGATCGACATGTTCGGCGTCGAGATGAAGGAGCACGGCGCCCGCTACGACGCGGCCGAGGAGTGGCTGCAGATCGTCAAGCGGCTATGGACCGAGGACGACGAGTTCGATTACGAGGGCCAGCATTACAAGATCATCAAAGGCTATCTGCAGCCGAAGCCGATCCAGACGCCCTACCCGGCGATCATGAATGCCGGCGGCTCGGACCGCGGCCGCCACTTCGCCTGCAAATATTGCGACATCGTGTTCACGGCGCTCGGCTCGCCGAACTTTGAGCAGAACAAGGCGCAGATCGAGGGCTATCGCAAGCTGGCGCGCGAGGAATACGGCCGCGAGGTGGCAATCTGGTCGTCGGCCAACATCATCCAGGCGGAAACCGAAGCCGAGGCGCGCCGCTACTACGATTACGTCGTCAAGGAAAAAGGCGATTGGGAAGCGGTGACGTTTGCGCTGTCGACCATGGGCATCAATGCCAAGACTTTTCCGCTCGAGGCGATGGAGCACCTCAAGGAGCTGTTCATCGCCGGCTGGGGCAGCTATCCGCTCACCGGCACCCGGGAGCAGATTGTCGACGGTCTCAAGATGCTCTCGGCCATGGGTCTCGACGGCTTATTGCTGTCGTGGCCGCGCTTCGAGGAAGGCATGCGCGAATTCAAGACCGAGACTTATCCGCTCCTGGTGCAGGCCGGATTGCGGTGACGCGAATTGAGCGCTTGTAGGATGGGTTGAGCGCAGCGAAAACCATCGTTTATCCTCACCGCCCTATGGTGGGTTTCGCGTCGCTCAACCTACCCTACAATTAATCGGAAAAATTGCGATGCCGCGTCTGGACGGAAAAGTCGCGATTGTGACCGGTGCGGCGGCGGGTCAGAAAGCCGCGCTTGGATCGGTATTCGCCAAGGCGCTGGCGGCGGAAGGCGCCAAGGTCGTGGTCGCCGACGTAAAGGATTGCAGTTCGGTCGCCGCCGAGATCGCCGCCGACGGCGGAACGGCGCATCCGGTCATTGCCGACGTCCGCGACGCCGGATCAGTCACGGCGATGGTCGCGGAGACCGAGAAGACCTTCGGTCGCCTCGACATTCTGGTCAACAACGCCGCCATCGGCTCGAACATTCCGCCGGTCGCCATCGAGGATATCGATGTCGCGCTGTGGGACGACTTCATGGCGGTGAATGTGCGCGGGACGTTTCTCTGCACTAAGGCAGCGATCCCCGCCATGCGCCGCAACAATTACGGCAAGATCATCAATCTGTCCTCGACCACGATGGTGTCGGGCCTGTCGCATCGCCTGCATTACGTCACCTCTAAGGGCGCGATCACGGCGATGACGCGATCCATGGCGCGCGAGCTTGGCGCTTACGGCATCCGGGTGAATTCGCTGGCGCCGGGTTTGGTGATGAACGACTCCGTCGCGGCAGCGATGGCCGGCCGGCCGGGCCTGCACGACTTCGTGCTGAGCACGCGCGCGATCAAGAAAGACGTGTTCGCCGACGAGCTGGTCGGCACACTGATCTATCTGGCGTCGCCGGAAAGCGACGCGGTGACCGGGCAGTTCCTGATTGTCGACAACGGCGGCGATTATACTTAACGCTTAGCTGGCGGCTTTTGGCTTCGCAGCCGCCGGCGAATGACATATCTGTTGGCGCAGAGACCGTCCGCCAAGGCTGCCGCAGTGCATACCATGCGCCTCAGTCTGCGCGTCCTGCTTGACGCTTTCTATCGCTTCAACGCCGACGACGGCTGGGCGATCGCCAGCCATATCGCGCTGTCGATCCTGATGGCGATGTTTCCGTTTCTCATCGTCGTGACCGCGATTGCCGGCATGATCGGGTCGGTCAATCTCGCCAACGAGGTGGCCCGGCTGATCTTCGCCGCCTGGCCCAAAGAAGTCGCCGGCCCGATCGCCGGGGAGATCCACAACGTATTGACGACCACCCACAGCAGCGTGCTCACGCTTGGCGCCGTGTTCGCCGTCTATTTCGCCTCGAGCGGCGTCGAGAGCCTGCGCATCGGGCTCAATCGCGCCTACGGGCTGCACGAGGAGCGAAGCTTCTGGCTGCTCCGGCTCGAATCCATCGGCTATGTGCTGATCAGCGCCATTGCGCTTTTGGTGCTGGCGTTTCTGGTGATCCTCGGGCCGCTGATCTTCAAGACCGCTGCCAGATACGTGCCGTCGCTCGAGCCGCTCGAAGCGCATTTCGATATTGCGCGGTACGGGATCAGCGGCCTGGTGCTCGCGTTCGCGCTGTTCATTGTGCACATGTGGCTGCCGGCCGGGCGGCGCAGCTTGAGCAAGGTCTGGCCCGGCATTTTGGCGACGCTGGTGCTGTGGCTCGCCATGGGCTTCATCTTCGGCCACTACCTTGCCGACTTCGCCTACACCTATGTCAACTACTACGCCGGGCTGGCGTCGGCGATGATCGCGCTGGTGTTTCTCTATTACAGCGCCTGGATTTTCGTCTATTGCGGCGAGCTCAACGCCACCATCATCCGCGTGCGCGAGGGGAAGGCTGGTCCGTCATTGCGAGCGGAGCGAAGCGATCCAACGCGGCGCGAGGATTCTGGATTGCCTCGTCGCTTCGCTCCTGGCAATGACGATTGAGCTGGCGGATTCCCGCTTGCACGCGAATAGCCGAGATGACGACGTTACGCCCGATTGGACTGCCGGCTCAGCTCCGGCAATGACGCCGCTTCGAGCACGTCGTCGAAATTGCGCAAGCCCGTGGTCGGCGTATTGACCAGCACGGCCATGTTGCCGGGCTTATGGCGGTTGGTGCGCATCAATTCGTGCGCATGCGGGATCTTCTCCCACGCGAACACATCGCTCATGCATGGGTCGATGCGGCGGTCCATGACGAAACGATTGGCGGAGCTGGCTTGCTTCAAATGCGCGAAGTGCGAGCCCTGCACGCGCTTTTGCCGCATCCACACGTAGCGCGCGTCGAAGGTGATGTTGAAGCCCGAGGTGCCGGCGCAGAACACCACCATGCCGCCGCGCTTGACCACCAGGCACGACACCGGAAAGGTGGCCTCGCCCGGATGCTCGAACACGATGTCGACGTCGCGCTTGCCGGTGATGTCCCAGATCGCCTTGCCGAAACGGCGCGCCTCTTTCACCCACGCGTCGTATTCCGGCGTGCCGACCTTGGGCATCGCGCCCCAGCACTTGAATTCGCTGCGGTTGATGACGCCCTTGGCGCCGAGATTGAACACATATTCCGATTTCGACTCATCGGAGACGATGCCGATGGCGTTGGCGCCGGAGGCGGCGACCAGTTGCACGCCGAAAACGCCGAGCCCGCCCGAGGCGCCCCAGACCAGCACATTGTCGCCCGGCTTGAGGATGTGCGGCGGATGGCCGAACAGCATGCGGTACGCAGTGGCCAGCGTGAGCGTGTAGCAGGCCGCCTCCTCCCACGTCAGATGCGGCGGCTTGGTCATCAGCTGGCGCGATTGCACCCGGCAGAATTGTGCGAACGAGCCGTCCGGCGTCTCGTAGCCCCAGATGCGCTGCGACGGCGACAATAGCGGATCGCCGCCGTTGCAGTCCTCGTCGTCGCCGTCGTCCTGATTGCAGTGAACGATGACTTCGTCGCCGACCTTCCAGCGCTTGACCTTCGAACCAACCGCCCAAACGACGCCGGACGCATCGGAGCCGGCGATGTGGAACGGATGCTTGTGCCCGTCGAGGGGCGAAACCGGAATGCCTAGTCCGGCCCAGACGCCGTTGTAATTGACCCCGCCCGCCATGACGTAGACCAGCACCTCGTCCTCGGCGATCGGCCAGGTCGGCACCACCTCCAACTGCATCGCCGTTTCCGGCGGACCGTGCCGCTCCTTGCGGATCGCCCAGGCGTGCATGTTCGCCGGCACGTGGCCGAGCGGCGGCACTTCACCGATGTCGTAGAGGTCCTTCAGCGGCGCCGCTGAGGGCCTTTTCTGCGCGACGGCCATGATGGGCTCCCAGTTACCCCGCCGGGTTCCGTTTCAACCGTGAGTGTGCCGCACTTGATATTGCAGTGCAATAAGTAGTTGGACGCACGGCCGTCGTCGTTCCCGCGTAAGGCTTGCAGGCGCGACCCAAGGTCTTATGGTAGCGCCGGCGCTTGGGGCGACGCCGCGACAGTTGGGGGCTACGATGAGCATCGAAAGCATCATTATTTTTCTAATTGTTGGCGCCATTGCCGGCTGGCTCGCCGGACTGGTCGTCAAAGGCCGCGGCTTCGGCCTGGTCGGCGACATCATCATCGGCATTATCGGCGCCTTGATCGCCGGCTGGCTGTTGCCGCGACTGGGGATCTATATCGGCGCCGGCATCATTGGGGAGATCATCGAAGCCTTTATCGGCGCGGTCATCCTCTTGATCATTCTGCGACTGGTCAGGCGCTAGCGGCGCTCCGGCGCGGCAGCGCTTAAGGGTTCTTCAAGCCGGCCGAGCCTAGTTTCGCGGCGATCGCATGCGAGGCTCGGCCGCCAATGGCGCTTACCGGAATTTCGCCCGAACACGCTTCCGGCGCCAAGCTGGCGCGGCCGGTCGAGCTCATCTGTTTCGCACTGGTCGTCGCTTACGCCGTCTATCTCGCCACGTCGTTCTTCACGGGCATTTGGATTCTGGGGCCGAACGGCGGCGTTGAGTTTGACTTCGTCAATGTCTGGGCCGCCGGACGGCTCGCGCTCGACGGGCACGCGGCCGCCGCTTATGACTGGCCGACGCACAAGCTCATGGAAGAAGCAGCCGTCGGACATACGTTCGACGGTTATTTCGGCTGGCACTATCCGCCGACTTTCTTATTCGTCGCCGCGGGGTTGGCGTTACTGCCCTATGGGGCGGCCTATGCGCTTTGGGCGTTCGGCACGTTCCCGGCTTATCTGGTCGCGATCCGCGCCATCATCGGCGATCGTGCCGGTTATCTGCTCGCCGCTGCCTTTCCCGCGGTGCTCGCCAATTTCGTCGTCGGGCAAAACGGTTTTCTCACGGCCGCTTTGATCGGCGGCGCGCTGGTCTTGCTCGAGCGGCGGCCGATCCTCGCCGGCGTCTTGCTCGGGCTTTTGACCTACAAGCCGCATCTCGGCCTGTTGTTTCCGGTCGCACTCGCGGCCGGCGGACATTGGCGGGCGTTTTTGACCGCGGCGCTGGTTGCGGCCCTGATGGCGGCGGCATCGTGGCTCGCCTTCGGCGGCGACGCCTGGCAGGCCTTTTTCGGCAATATCGGCCACACGTCGCAGGCGTTTTTATCGGAAGGCTGGGCGGACTGGAGCAAGCTGCAGACCGCGTTCGGACTGACCCGCACGCTCGGCGGCAGCGAAATGCTGGCGTGGACTGTGCAGGCCGGAGTCACGCTTGCCACAGCAGTCGCGATTGCGGTGCTCTGGCACAGCAACACCGCTTACGACATCAAGGCGGCGGCGCTTGCCGCCGGCGCGCTGTTAGCGACGCCGTATCTCTATACTTACGACCTCGTCGTGCTGGCCGTGTCGATGGCATTTCTGTTCCGCCTCGGCAGCGCGCGCGGATTTTTGCCGCAGGAAACCGCCGGCATGGGCTTGGCGTTTCTGCTGATCCTGCTCTTCCCGTTTGTGAAAGCGCCGGTTGGTTTTGCCGCCGTCCTTGTCGGCGCGGCTCTGATTGCCCGCCGCGCGATTGCGCCGCGCAGCGTCACCGCGTGAGCGAGCAGATCATCGTGAGCGCCGATCTCGCCACCGCGGCGAAACCACGGCCGCGCGGCTCGTCGCGCTGACCGGCTTGACGCCGGCGCTCTGTTATCTGGTCGTGCTTGTCACCGCTTATCTCCACGGCCAATCATCGGCATGTTGCATCGCAACAATATTCGCGTCACATTGCCCGCGCCTAAACGCTTGACCGAAACGCTTGAGACTCATGGGCGAGCAACCGCGCCGCGATAAGCCTTGGATCTTCCGCACCTATGCCGGGCATTCGACTGCCAAGGCATCGAATGAGCTTTATCAGAAGAATCTGAGCAAGGGGCAGACCGGCCTTTCGGTCGCCTTCGATCTGCCGACCCAGACCGGCTACGACAGCGACCATCCGCACGCCAAGGGCGAAGTCGGCAAGGTCGGCGTGCCGATCTCGCATATCGGCGACATGCGCGCGCTGTTCGACGGCATCCCGCTCGGCGAGATGAACACGTCGATGACCATCAACGCCACCGCGGCGTGGCTATTGGCGCTCTATGTCGCGCTCGCCGACGAACAAGGCGTGCCGCGGACCAAACTCACCGGCACGACACAGAACGACATCATCAAGGAATATCTCTCCCGCGGCACTTACGTGTTCCCGCCGGCGCCGTCGATGCGGCTGACCAAGGACGTGATCTTGTTCACGACCAAGGCAATGCCGAAGTGGAATCCGATGAATGTCTGCTCCTATCACCTGCAGGAAGCGGGCGCGACCCCGGTGCAGGAGCTGGCGTTTGCGCTCGCCACCGCCATCGGCGTGCTCGACGCGGTCAAAGCCTCCGGCGAATGCGCCGATGATGAATTCGGCGAGGTGGTCGGGCGCATCTCGTTCTTCGTCAATGCCGGGCTGCGCTTCGTCACCGAAATCTGCAAGATGCGCGCCTTCACCGAATTGTGGGACGAGATCACCCGCGAGCGCTATGGCGTGACCGACGCCAAGCAGCGGCTGTTCCGCTATGGCGTGCAGGTCAATTCGCTCGGCCTGACCGAGCAGCAGCCGGAAAACAATGTCGCCCGCATCCTGATCGAGATGCTGGCGGTCACATTGTCGAAAAAAGCGCGGGCGCGCGCGGTGCAGTTGCCGGCCTGGAACGAAGCGCTCGGCCTGCCGCGACCGTGGGACCAGCAATGGTCGCTGCGCATACAGCAAATCCTCGCCTACGAGACCGATCTCCTGGAATACGGCGACGTGTTTGACTTTTCGCCGGTGATTGCCGCCAAGGTCGCCGAGCTGAAGCAGGCCGCCAAGCAGGAGCTCAAGCACATCGAAGACATGGGCGGCACCGTCGCCGCGGTCGAATCCGGCTATCTCAAGCAGCAACTGGTCGAATCCAATTCGCGCCGTGTCGAGGCGATCGAGCGCGGCGAGCAGACCGTGGTCGGCGTCAACCGCTTTGTCGAGACCGAGGCGTCTCCCCTGGCCGACGCCGCCGACGCCGTGGTCACCGTGCCGGAGGAAGCCGAGACCGGTCAGATCGCCCGCCTCGAAGCCTGGCGCGCGGCGCGCGACAACGAAGCCGTCGCGGGTGCGCTCGCAGCGCTACGCAAGGCGGCGAAGAGCGGCGCCAACATCATGCCGCCATCGATCGACTGCGCCAAAGCCGGCGTCACTACCGGCGAATGGGGCTTTGCGCTCCGCGCCGCGTTCGGCGAATACCGCGCACCGACCGGCGTCGGCACGGCCATGCGTAACGACGCCGAAGGGCTGGACGATATCCGCGCCGAGGTCGATCGCGTGTCCAAAAAGCTCGGCCGGCGGCTGAAATTTTTGATCGGCAAGCCCGGCCTCGACGGCCATTCCAACGGCGCCGAACAGATCGCGGCGCGCGCCCGCGACGCCGGCATGGACGTGGTCTATGACGGCATCCGGCTGACAGCCGAAGCGATCGCGGCGGCGGCAGCCGAAAAAGACGTGCACGTGGTCGGCCTTTCGATCCTGTCCGGCTCGCATCTGCCGCTGGTGCAAGACGTCATGGCGCGCATGAAGGAGGCCGGCATCGACGATGTGCCGGTCGTGGTCGGCGGCATCATCCCGAAGGAGGATGCCAGCGCCTTGAAAGACGCCGGCGTCGCCGAGGTCTATACGCCCAAGGATTTCGAGTTGAACCGCATCATGGCCGACGTGGTGCGCATCGTCGAAACCTCGGCCGACGCCGCGGAGTGATACACTTCCGCTCGTCCTCGCGACCCGCCTACGCTTGCTCCGCAAGGTACGGACGCGGTCGCGGGAATGAGCGGAGATGTGACGTCAATCTCTGTTTGACGAAGACGCCATCGCCGCGAGCGCCGCGCTGAGCGCGCTCGGACTGAGCGGCTTGCGCAAATAACCATCCATGCCGGCGGCGCGCGCGGCGTCCTCATCGCCCGCTTCGGTACGTCCGGAAATGCCGATGATCGGCGTTCGCGCGACGGCGCCGGCCAGCGCGCGGATGCGGCGCGTCGCATTGAGGCCGTCGATCCCCGGAAGTGTCACGTCCATCAGCACTGCGTCGTAGCCGCGCGCGACGGCGGTGACGGCTTCCTCGCCGGAGCCGGCGAAGTCGGCGCGATGACCGAGCTCGGTGAGAATGGTGTTGAGGATGACGCGGCCATAGGGATTGTCCTCGACGCACAGAAGCGTAAGCCGCCGCGCCGGAACGGCGGTCGGCTGTAGCGGCGCGTGGCCGGCCGCGCCGGCGGGTGCGACGGTCAACAGCACGGAGAGACGGAACGACGAACCGCGACCCTCGGCGCTGGTGACGGTCAGGTCGCCGCCCATCAGGGTCGCCAGCGCCTTGACGACGGCAAGCCCGAGCCCGGTGCCGCCATAGCGCCGCGCGATATCGGCATTGGCCTGCGTGAACGGACGAAACAGCCGTTTGATCTCGGCGGGTTTTAAACCAATGCCGCTGTCGCTGACGGCGAAGACGACCTTCGCCCGGCGGCGCGCCGCACGCGCGGCGCTGACGTCAAGCCGAACCGTGCCGCGATCGGTGAACTTCACCGCATTGTCGATCAGATTTTCCAGCGCGGCGCGTAGCCGTACCGCGTCGCCGACAAACAGCTCCGGCAAATTATCGGCGACGGTGACCTCGGCGATCAGACCTTTGCTTTCGGCACGCGCCGACATCGAATCCGTGAGCGCCTCGATCAGACGGCGCGGGCTGAACAGATCTTCGCGCAGCGTCAGCGTGCCGGTGTCGGCTTTGGCGGCATCGATCATCAAGGTCGTGAGCGCGGAGAGATGCTCGGCACTCGCCTTGATGCCCGACGCCCAGCGCCGCTCACGGTCGCCGAGATTGGAGCTGACCAATAACTCGCCAAGCGCGAGGATGCCGGTCAGCGTGGTGCGGATATCATGCGCATAAGCAACCAGCGAAGCCTCGGTCGCGCGCGCCGATGTGCCAGCCCCGACCTGGCGCCGCCGGCGTCGCACCGGTTTCGCCGCTGTCCTTTTGCTCGATGTTGAACGCGCCATGGCGGTCCCGCCCGGCTTCAACATGCCACGTCGGCGGAGCAAACAAAACACGTTCAAACAAGATGGTTAGCGCCCAATGCCGGGGGCCGAAGCGCAACGGCCGAATCTCAGCGTCCAAGCCCGACCATGCGTCTGACATCGGCCGGCGTCGTGCCCGAGGCGCGCAACTCGCGCAGACTCGTCGCCAGCGTGGATTTGGACAGCTTGCGGCCGCCGCCATCCAAAATCAGCCGGTGGTGGTGATAGGTCGGTTCCGGCAGCCCGAGCAGCGCCTGCAGCAACCGGTGAATGCCGGTCGACCAGAACAAGTCTTGCCCGCGCACGACGTCGGTCACGCCTTGCAGCGCGTCGTCGATAGCGACCGCGAGGTGATAACTGGTCGGCGCCTCCTTGCGCGCCAGAACGACGTCGCCCCACATCTGCTGCGCCGCGGCCACGATGCCGGATTGGCCCTGCGGACCGCAGCCGGTCTCGTTCCAGGTCAAGACGCCGCCGCGGGCAACTGCCGCGTCGATCGCCAGCCGCAACGCGAATGGCTCGCCCTCGCGGCGCCGTCGCTCGCGTTCCGCCTTCGGTATCTTGCGCGCACGGCCGGGATAAAGCGGCACGCCGTCAGGGTCGCGCGGCCAATGTCCCTGCCGGTCGCGCTCGGCCACCAACGCGGCGATTTCGCTGCGGCTCTCGAAGCTCGGATAAAGCAGGCCCATCGCTTCGAGCTTCTCTACCGCCGCCTGATAATCGTCGGAATGCTCGCTCTGCCGGCGGACGTTCGGCTGCCAGGCGATGCCGAGCCACTGCAGATCATCGAGGATCGCCGCTTCGTATTCCGGGCGGCAGCGCGCGGTGTCGATATCCTCGATGCGGAGCAGCAGGCGCCCGTCGGCTGTCCGCGCCATGTCGTCGTTGAGCAATGCCGAATAAGCATGACCGAGGTGCAGATGCCCGTTCGGACTCGGCGCAAAACGAAAGATACGCGTGTACATGCTTCCTGTGACCTGGCGGGTTAACCGACGTGCTACGCTCAATCGCTCAAGTGGGCGCGCGACCCGCAATGCGCATAGGCCATGATCCGACCAGGTTGGGCCGGATCATGGTCTATATCTTGATTGGCGCATGATCTTTTCCGAAAACCGGTATCCACCCTCGGATCAAGTCCGAGGGCAGGCTTTTTCGGGATCATGCTCTCACCAGCCGACAGCCGGACGTCATCATGCCTTCGCACATTCATACCGAAGCCGATCTCGATGCCGCGCTGGCCGCGCTCGGCGCGGCCGACCTGCGGTTCGCCGCGCTCGTCGCCAAAGCCGGTCGCCCGCCGCTGCGGCGGCGAGGCGACGGTTTCGCCGGCCTTGCCGCCATCATTGTGGCGCAGCAGCTTTCGACCGCGAGCGCCAACGCTATCCTAGGACGCCTCACCGCCGCCTTCGATCCGCTCGATCCCCCCGCCATTTTGCGCGCACGCCCGGCGCGGCTCAGACGGCTCGGACTGTCGGCGGCGAAAGTCCGCACGCTCAAGGCGATCGCCCGCGCGGTTTTGACTGAAGAGCTGGCGCTCGCCGCGCTCGCGGACCTTCCCGCCGACGAAGCGCATGCCGCACTCACCGCGGTACACGGCATCGGGCCATGGACCGCGGACATTTACCTGTTATCGGCGCTCGGTCATGCCGATGCGTGGCCCGCGGGCGATCTGGCGCTGCAGGAAGCCGCCAAGGTCGCGTTCGCGCTGCCGGCGCGGCCGACCGCCAAAGAGATGCACGCATTGGCGGAGCAGTGGCGGCCATGGCGCGCGGTCGCGGCCCGCGTGCTGTGGAGCTATTACCGGGCGGTCGGCGAGGCGGCGAAGGCTGCCGCGGCGGCAAGGCCGGCAAAGCCGGCGCGGCCGCGAGCGGCGGCGCCGCGCTCGCCTCCGCGGCCAAAGCGCCGTGCGCCGTCTCGCAATAGCCGCCGAAAAACTCGCAGCCGCCCGGCGTCAATACGCGCACGTTGACGACGCTTTCGCCACCGCCAGCAACGACGTTCACCGCAGCGGAATCAAAATGCCGACGGTGACACCAAGCGATTGCTCATGTTCGCGGCCGAAATCGTAGCCGTAGCTCGGCTCGATGAACCAGCCGACCTTTCGCTCGGCGGAAGGCCAAATCTGGATATCCACCAGGGCGACAGCACCGATCGAACTGCTGGTTTCGCCATTGCCGGTCTTGTAGAACCATGCCGGTCCAATGCCGGGCATCACCTCCACATTGTCGGACAAGTCATAGGGCTTCTTAAACACCAGCTCGGTTTCCCACTCGGTTCGGCCGCCGCCAAAACCCGGTGAAACCTCGGCTTCGACTTCCAGCCAATTTTTTATTGGTGTGACTTCGATGCCAAGCGAGGGGCCGACACTGAAAGTGCCGCCCGTAGTGTCCCAATCGCCCGCAACTCCAAGCTCGAGCTCGGCAATGGCCTCCTTTTCCTTCTCGGCGGCTCGCGCGGTCGACCCCGGCACGATTGCGCCGGCAATCAACGCGACCACCGCTCCGAAAATGCAAACATGTGGCGGACTGAACTTCAAAGCAGACACCTGCGGGGTTGGTCGTGGGATGATCCGGCCGCGGCCTGCTAAAACACAGAAGCCGGAGCGGAAAAATCCGCGATGCGACATTCCCGCAACACTCGATGCGCGACGGCCGGCCTATGATGCGATGCATCTGTCTCTTGCGGTCGCTGCAGGCATGTCGTTCGCGCGGACCATCCATTGGTTACGAGCCGCTTTGGCCGATCACCATCACGGCATCCTTGACTTCCACGATCAGTGCTGCGCGCTGCACACGTTGGCCGGTCCGCTGCCGCGCGCGTCGCCAACGTCGTGCCGGTCAATTCGTTGGGCGTGCGGATGGCGCCCGCGCGGCTGGTTGCGCTCGCCGACGCCGATCCAAGCCGTCTCGATCGTGCGCCAAAACCTCTGTCTCTGATCTGAACCGTCATGCGCGCGGCCGCCGCGTGCGCTGTCCGATCAGACCGGCATGAGGTGTTCATGTTTACACATGATGAGTTGACGAGTGTCTGCCGGCTTGCCGCACGCCGGGTTTTTGACGAGTCATTTATGAACGCCGGATTGCTCAAATGGTGGCTCGCCGCTTTGCTTGTCGGTGTGAGCTGCGAGACGTCAGGCGCTCACGGCATCGCCGGAAATCGCTACTTCGTCGGCACTCTGACCTTCGATGATCCGGCGATCGCCGATGAGGCGATCGTGCCGAACGTTTCGACCCTCAACCATCCGGCGGATGGCGGCGGCCAACTCGTCGAGGACAGGATCAACTGGTCGTTTTCCCGACTGCTCACGCCGACTCTGCAAGTTGAAATCGACAGCGGCTGGATCCATCAAAACTGGCCGACGCGCCAGACATCGGGGTTCGACACGACCGATGTCGGTCTCAAATACGAAGCCTTTCGCAACAACCAGCATGAAACGCTGGTATCGGTCGGGCTCGCCTTGGGCATCGGCCAGTCGGGCGCGCAGGCCGTCGGCGCCGACCAACCCAACACGCTTCAGCCCGGCATATTCTTCGGCAAAGGCTTCGGCGATCTGCCTGAATGGTTGGCTTGGGCACGACCTCTTGCCGTAACCGGGGCCATCGTCGATGCCGCGCCGATGGGGCCGACCGGAAAAGCGCTCGCGCCGAATGCGACGACGGGTAGATTCGAAGCGATGCCGGTGCCTCAGGTCCAAACCCTTCATTGGGGTTTTTCGCTCCAATACAGCACCTATTATCTGACCAGCCAATTCACCGGCGGACCTCCCAAGGACGAGCCGCTCAATCAGCTGGTGCCGGTGGTCGAATTCAGCTTCGACAGCCCGCTCGGGCAAACCACCGCCGCGATGATAAATCCGGGCTTTGCCTATGTGGCCGTCACCTGGCAGGTCGCGGCCGAAGCGATTGTGCCGCTCAACCGCGACGGCGGCAGCGGCGTGGGCTTCCGCGCGGAACTGTTGTTGTTCCTTGACGATCTGCTGCCGTCCCTGTTCGGGAAGCCATTGCTGAGCGACAAGCCCGATCGAAGCCTGATCGCCTGGCGCTGATCCTCCAAGCGGTCCTCACCCAACGAGGTCGGGCGCTACTTGGCGATCAGAGGATTCGGCGACGGTCGCGGCGTGCCCATCGCCAGCGGCGTGGTCTGCGAACTGCCGCTGTCGTTGTCATTTCTCGTGCCGGGGACCGGGAAAGCGTAACCGATGATCGCCTTGAACATCAGCCGGTCCGATCCGGGGGCGAAGCCATAGCCAACGCCGAGCTCAACGTCGACCTCTTTCACCTTGAAATCGGTGACCGCGTACAATTGTTGGCTTTGCTGTTGCAGCGGCAGGAAATTGCCGATCTTGCCGAAGTCCGAATAATACTCGAGACCAATAAACCGATCCTCGCCGAGATTGCGCGCAAACCGCGCCGCCGGAGCAAAATCAGCTTCATCGGGCGGGCCGAAGCTGACGTCCACGATTGGATTGACGATAAACTCCCACTCCTTGTTGCGCACGCCGATGATGGGGCGGATTTCCATGTTCCAAGGCGTCGGCGAGAATTGCGGCATCTCATAGCCGAGCTCGAAGTTAACGCCGTAGAAGAAGTTGCGTTTGTCCGCATCCGGAACCACGAACAGATTGCGAATCTTGGCGCCGTTGGAAAGCACTTCGCCGGTGCCGCTGACTGCGAATGGCAGATAGAAGCCGACCTCCCACCATTTGGTCAGTCCGTAGGCAAATTCCGGCGTGCCCTGCAGGCTATGGTTTGACGTGAAGCCGCCGGGAAATTCCGGCACCGTCTGCCCGACTGCTGCAAAATTGAGGTGTTGCTCGTAGGTCCATTGCCCGACTTCTGCGATGTTGGCGTTGTAGACCTGGATTTCATCGTGGACCTGATCGGCGGCCCAAGCCGTGCGTGTCGCAACCGCTGAAACGACGGCGACGACGGCGGCAAGCCAATGGCGCGCTGTCACGTTCCTCACCTTCGGCACGACATGTAGCGCCTCATCGTGCGCGGAATCAAATTATGTTCAGGTGGTCCCAGTCGAAATAGCCAGGGCTTCGGCGCGAGATCGGTTCGATTCTGGCATAAGCCAATATTTTATAGTGCGTATTGCAAAATGTAGCCAATGCTGTAAAGTGACGTAAATGGTAAGAGAGGACGGGGGTAAAGAAGTTACGTTTGTTTCCCGATGTGCCGGGCTGGCGCTCAAGCCGCAATGACGGCAGCGCGGATTGAGCACATGGCTTGGCCATGCCTACGGGGCGGCCTCCACTCGCCGACCTGTATTAATTCCAAAGTTAAACAGGTTGACGCTGCCTCGGCGTCGATGTTCTGGTTTTGTGGCGTTGGCATCGGGGGGTGCTCGCGGGGATGCTGCGGAATTTTGTCCATCGCATTGCCGGTTCCCTTTGCGCCAGTCAGCATCTTTTGCTCATTGGCGCGCTGGCTTTTGGCGCGCTCGCGGCCGTTGCATCCTCAGAAAACGCGGCGGCCGACGAAGCTATTGTGACAAAGGCGGCGGCAATTCCGTTTGCCGGCCCCGCTTATAACTGGAACGGCTTCTATGCCGGCGGCCGCGTCGGTTACGCCTTCGGCAGCTCCAATTGGACCGCAAGTTCGCCCGGAACACCGAATGTGTCCGGCTCGATCGACCTGTTTCAACCTCTCAACGCGTTCAACGATACCGGAAGTTTCACCCAGGGCCTGCAGGCCGGCTATAATTATATGCTGCCAAACCGCATCGTCATCGGCGCGGAGGCGGACGTAACCTTCCCGGCGTTCCCCGACAACAACGGCATTTCCATTGGCGGCACGTCGAACCTGACGTCGCCGTTGCTTGGCCCGGAGACGTACAGCGAAACGGTGTTCGCTTCCGGTACGGTACGGGGTCGCGTTGGCTACGCGCCCGGCAGTTGGCTGTTTTACGCAACCGGCGGAATTGCCTGGACCTACGATCGGCTGACGGTCACCCAGCTTGCCACCGGCACGACCGAGCAACCGTTCTTGTGGCGCCCGGGCTTCGCCGCCGGCGCCGGCGTCGAAGCACCGGTTGCGCCGCACTGGACGGCACGGCTCGAATATCTGTTCACCGATTACGGCAACAGCGGCACGACTTTTTTCGGCGGCGCCCAGCGCTTCGATTCCGACTTCATGCTGCACGAGATACGCGCCGGGTTGAATTATCAGTTCAGCGGCGATGTGCTGCCGGCGAATGCGGCGCCCATGGTCACCAAGGCGCCGGCTCTACCTGATCCGGACCGGGTGAATTTTCACGGCCAGATGACATTCCTCGAGCAGGCTTATCCGGCATTCCGCTCGCCGTATCAGGGGCAGAACAGTCTGCCCGGCGGCGGACAGGGCCGTGAGACTTCGGATGCTTCGCTGTTTGTCGGCGTGCGGCTTTGGCGCGGCGCCGAGATGTGGATCAACCCCGAGATCGACCAGGGCTTCGGGCTCGCCAGTACGCTCGGCGTCGCCGGCTTCACCAGCGGCGAAGCCTACAAGGTCGGACAAACCTATCCCTATGCGCGACTGCCGCGGGCCTTCATCCGCCAGACGATCGACCTCGGCGGTGATAGCGAGAAAGTGGAAGCCGGCACGACTCAATTCGCCGGATCGCAGAGCGCGAACCGGCTGGTATTGACGGTCGGCAAGCTGTCCGTTGTCGACATTTTCGACACCAACAGATACGCCCATGATCCGCGGAGCGATTTCTTGAACTGGGCGATTGTCGACACCGGCACCTTTGACTACGCCGCCGAGGCCTGGGGCTATACCTACGGCGCGACCGCCGAATGGTACCAGGGGTATTGGACTGTGCGCGCCGGCTTGTTCGATCTCTCGATCGTTCCCAACAGTGTCGATCTCGATCCGACATTCTCTCAATTCCAGTCGGTCGGCGAAATCGAGCGCCGCTATGAATTGTGGGGGCATCCCGGCAAGATCGCCGTCACCGGCTTCCTAACCCGCGGGCGCATGGGAACCTTCGCCGACGCGATCGCGCTGGCGGCGGTCACCGGCGGCCCGGCTGATATCGCCGCCGTTCGTCAATATCAAAGCCGCGGCGGCGTCAGTATGAACATCGAGCAGGAAATTACATCCGATCTCGGGGCTTTCGTCCGCGCCGGCTGGGCCAACGGCAACATCGAGCCATACGAATTCACCGATGTCGATCGTACCGTTGCCGGCGGCCTTTCACTCAACGGCAAGCAATGGGGCAGACCGAACGACACGATCGGCGTTGCCGGCGTCGTCAACGGAATTACCGGCGTGCACCAGGCTTTTTTGAATGACGGAGGGCTGGGTATCCTTATCGGCGACGGGCAACTGCCGCATCCGGGGTTTGAGCAGATTATCGAGACTTACTACAGCTACGCGCTGACCGCTGCGACGCGGGTGTCCGTCGATTATCAGCTAGTGGTCAATCCGGGCTACAACACCGACCGCGGGCCGGTGAATGTGTTCGCCGGCCGCTTCCACGCCGCGTTCTGACGCGGACGGCATGGACAGGCGGTGACGGTCCCGGCTAAGCAGAAAGGCGGACACGCGCTGGCGCCCGGCATCCGCAGCAACGCTTCAGCAAGCCTGAGGGACGGTGAATGGCCGCTGTGCTTGATGGTCCGCGGCTCTCACCGCGCTCCGGCGCGGCGCGGCAGCTGGTGGTGTTTCTGCACGGCTACGGCGCCGACGGCAACGACCTGATCGAACTCGGCCGGGCGTGGCAGCCATTGCTGCCGCAGGCGGCGTTCGTCTCGCCGCACGCGCCGGAGCCGTGCGGCGGTGCGCCGATGGGACGACAATGGTTCGCCCTGACGTTCCGCGATCCCAATGAACGCTGGGTCGGCGTCAACAAGGCGGCGCCGGTGCTGGAACGCTTCGTCGATGCCGAGCTTGCCCGGCACGGTCTGCCGCCATCGGCGTTGGCGCTGGTCGGCTTCAGCCAAGGAACGATGATGGCGCTGCATGTGGGGCTGCGCCGCGCCGCGCCGCCGGCGGCGATCGTCGGCTATTCCGGACTATTGGTGCTGCCGCCCGACGGCAATCTGGACGCGTTCGCCGCCGAGATCAGATCGCGGCCGCCGGTGCTCTTGGTGCACGGCGACCAGGACGATCTCATTCCGGCGCAGGCGTTGTTCCAGGCGGCGCAGGGCCTTGCCGCGCTCGGCGTGCCGGCGGAATGGCACTTGTCCGCCGGCGTCGGTCACGGCATCGACCCGGAAGGGCTTCGCCATGGCGGCGAATTCCTGGCGCGAGGCTTTGCGGTCAAGCCCTGACTGAAGCCTTGGTTGCTAAGCCTCGGGACGGGCTTCACAATCCTGTCACGCCTAACTATAAACTAGGGCTCGTCGCCGCAGTGCGGCAAGTGAGTCGCGGTAGGAACGTCAGCTTTGAACGCCCACGTATCGCCATCGGGGTTTCCGGCGCTGGTGTTGAATGCGGATTTTCGTCCGCTGAGCTATTACCCGCTGTCGCTGTGGTCCTGGCAGGACGCCATCAAGGCGGTCTTTCTCGAGCGCGTGAACATCGTCGCCAACTACGACCGCGCCGTTCACAGCCCCAGCTTGGAAATGAAGCTGCCGAGCGTGGTCTCGCTCAAGACTTTCGTGAAGCCGTCCACCCATCCGGCCTTCACCCGGTTCAACGTCTTCCTGCGCGATCGCTTCGTCTGCCAGTATTGCGGCGCGCGGGACGACCTGACGTTCGATCACCTGTTGCCGCGCTCGCGCGGCGGGCACACCACCTGGATCAACGTGGTTGCCGCGTGCTCGCCGTGCAATCTCAAGAAGGGTAGCTTGACGCCGGACGAGTCGAAGATGTGGCCGTCGCAGCGGCCCTTTCAGCCGTCGGTGCAGCACCTGCACCGCAACGGCCGGCTATTCCCGCCGAACTACTTGCACGACAGCTGGCTCGACTATCTGTACTGGGATACCGAGCTCGATCCATAATCGTTGCCGGATCGTGCGTCGGACCGCCGGATCGTTGGTGCCGCGCGCTGCGCCAATGTGCACCATCGCTTGGCATTGAAAGCCTCGGCATTGAGACTTGTGTGCCGGCTTGATTCAGACCAAGCTTGGCTCGGGGTGAGGTCTATGACCGCTGCTGATCTGATAACAGCGGCAAACAAAGACCATCAACGAATGGTTGTTTCCAGAGGGAGCAGGAAATGAAAGACAAGGCTCGCCAGGTCGAGAGCGCGGCAAAGCAGCGCCGGGGCCGGCAACTTGGGCTCGGGTTTGGGTTGCTGGCGTTTGGCGCGGTGCTGACGACTTTGTGGGCTGCGCAAGGCTCGGCCGCAGAAAATCCGATCAAGATCGCGCTCATTGCCGACAAGACCGGCCCGCTCGAGGCCTATGCCAAGCAGACCTCGGCCGGCTTTGCGATGGGGCTCGATTACGCCACCGGCGGCACCATGACGGTCGAAGGCCACAAGCTCATCGTCATCGAGAAAGACAGCCAGACCAAACCGGACGTCGGCCGCAATCTGTTGAACGAAGCGTACAACGACGACGGCGTCGACATCGCGGTCGGCGGCACGAGTTCGGCGGTGGCGCTGGCGATGCTGCCGGTCGCCCAGGACAACAAAAAGATCTTCATCGTCGAGCCGGCGGTCGCCGACTCGATCACCGGTTCACACTGGAACCGCTACATCTTCCGCACCGGACGCAACTCGACCCAGGATGCGATGTCGAACGCGCTGGCGATCGGCAAGGCGGGTACGGTGATCGCGACGCTGGCGCAGGATTACGCGTTCGGCCGCGACTTCGTCGCCGCATTCAAGACCGCGCTGGCGTCGACCGGCGCCAAGCTCGTGTTCGAGGAATACGCGCCGCCGCTGACGACGGACTTCACCGCCCCGATCCAGCGCATCTTCGACGCGTTGGCCAAGGAGCAAGGCCGCAAGATCATCTTCGTCAACTGGGCCGGCGGCGGCAATCCGCTGGCCGCGCTCAAGGCGATGGGGCCGGAGCGGCAGGGCATCGAGATATCGACCGGCGGCAACATCCTGCCGGCCTTGGTTGCCTACAAAGATTTCCCCGGTTTGGAAGGCGCGGCGTATTACTACTACGACATACCCAAGAACGCGGTGAACGACGCGCTGGTGGCGGAGAACAAGAAACAATTCAACGGCGCGCCGCCGGATTTCTTTACCTGCGGCGGCTTCATCGCGGCGCAGGCGGTGGTATTGGCGTTGAAGAAGACCGGCGGTTCGACCGACCCCGAGAAGCTGATCGCCGCGATGGAGGGCATGGCGTTCGACTCGCCGAAGGATACCGTGCTGTTCCGCAAGGAAGACCATCAGCTGCTGCAGCCGATGTACGGCTTCAAGATCAAGGTCGATCCGAACGTGCCGTGGGCGATCCCGGAGCTCACCCATGTCATCACCATGGACGAGATGAAAATCCCTATCGCCAACAAGCGCTAGAGTGTCTCGCTTGCGCAGAACTATTTTTCAGCGCGTCATTGCCGGGCTTGACCCGGCAATCCATGCGGCGCTTTGCTGGCGCTCAAAGGTGCGGCGACGCTCCGGACCGACCTCCCGTCAGCATGGATGCGCGGGTCAAGCCCGCGCATGACGAGTAAGAGCGATCGATTTGAACGGAAGCCGTTCTAATGAGGCGGGTTTGGGGCTCTAAGCGTTTCTGGCCTGTGAACAGGATCGCGGAATGAACGACGAAGTCCCGGCTTTGTCGACCAGCGATCTGACCATCAGCTTCGGCGGGCAGGTCGCGGTCAATTCCGTGACCTGTGCCTTCCATACCGGAACGTTGACGGCGATCGTCGGCCCGAACGGCGCCGGCAAGACGACTTATTTCAATCTGATCTCGGGACAATTGTGGCCGACGCGCGGCAGCGTCAGTCTGTTCGGCCGAGACATCACCCGCCTTGGCGCGCCGCACCGCACCCGCCTTGGGCTTGGCCGCGCGTTTCAGCTGATCAATCTTTATCCGAGCCTCACGGTGTTCGAGAATGTGCGGCTCGCCGTGCAATCGGTCGCGCAAATCCGCTTCGATTGTCTCAGCATCGCGGCGCGCAACACCGCGGTGCGCGACCAGGCGCGCCATTGGCTCGACCGCGTCAAGCTTACGCCGCGCGCCGATCTTGCCGTGGCGGCGCTGTCGCACGGCGACCAGCGCAAGCTCGAGGTGGCGATCCTGTTGGCACTGCAGCCACGGGTCTTGATGTTCGACGAGCCCACCGCTGGCATGAGCCTCGATGAAATTCCGACGATCCTCGATCTGATCGAGGAAATAAAGCTGGAGACGCACAAGACCGTGCTGCTGGTCGAGCACCGCATGGACGTGGTCACCCGCCTCGCCGACCGCATCATCGTGCTGCAGGACGGCATGCTGATCGCCGACGGCAAGCCAGAGGACGTGGTGGCGTTGCCGCAAGTGCAGCAGGCTTATCTCGGCGCCCACGGCGCCGGGGAATTGCGGCGTAGGTCGGCGCAATGACCAGCGCCGGCGAAACGTTGCTGCGGGTCGAGGGCGTTTTCACCAATATCGGCCGCTATCGCATCCTGCACGGCGTCGATTTTGCCGCTGCCCGCGGCCGCGTCACGACGCTCTTGGGACGAAACGGCGCCGGCAAGACCACGACCTTGCGCACCATCATGGGCCTGTGGAAGGCGCGCCTCGGCAAGATCATTTTCGACGGCCAATCGATCGAAGCTTTGGATACGCCGCACATCGCGCGGCTGGGCATCGCTTACGTGCCGGAGAATATGGGCATCTTCGGCAAGTTGACGGTGCGCGAGAACATGCTGCTCGCCACCGAGCGGCGCGGCTTCGCGCCGGCGCTTCTTGATCGCGTGCTGGAAAGCTTCCCGGCGCTGAAGCTGAAATGGGATTCGCCGGCAGGCGCACTGTCGGGCGGACAGAAGCAGATGCTGGCGATCGGCCGCGCCATGATCGAACAGCGGCAGATGCTGCTGATCGACGAGCCGACCAAAGGGCTGTCGCCGGCGATGGTCGATCAACTGGTCGAGGCCTTGCTGCGGCTCAAGCGCGAGCACACCACGATTCTGCTGGTCGAACAGAATTTTCGTGTCGCCGAGGCCGTCGCCGACGACGTCGCGGTCATGGACGAGGGCCGCATCATCCATACCGGCACGATGGCGACGCTCGCCGCCAATCACGCCCTGCAGCACCGGCTGTTGGGGCTAAGCATGGCGGACAGCGCATGAACGGCGATTGGCCCAAGCGATTGCAGCGCTGGGCGCCGTATGCGCTCACGCCGCTCGTTGTCGTTGCCGCCTTCCCCGCGATCGGACCAGGGCCGTGGCTGACATTGACGGTCGCCGGCCTCACCATGGGGATCATGTTGTTCATGGTGGCGGCCGGCCTGACGCTGATTTTCGGCCTGATGGACGTGCTCAACTTCGCGCACGCGGCCTTTGTGGCCGTGGGCGCTTATGTCGCCGTGACGATACTGCAGCCGCTCGCCGGCTGGACCAGCGAAATGTCGCTGGCGCTGAACCTTGCGGCGTTGTTCGTGGCGCTGGTCGCGGCCGCCATTGCCAGCGGTGCGCTGGGTTTTGTCTTCGAGCGCGTCATCATCCGCCAGGTCTACGGCGCACCGCTCCGCCAGATCCTGATCACCATCGGCGCGCTGACCGTGATCGAGCAATTGATCATCGTTATCTGGGGACCGCAGGCGATCCCACTGCCGAGACCGGCGATGCTGCGCGGCAGCGTGTTCATCGGCTCCTCGTCGATCGAGACCTATCGCCTGGTGGCGCTCTGCGTCGGGCTTTCGGTGGCGCTGGCGATGCATCTGTTTCTCACCCGCACCCGCCTCGGCCTCGTGGTCCGCGCCGGCGTCGAGGATCGCGAGATGATCCAAGCGCTGGGCTATCACATCCGCCGCGTCTTTATCGGTGTGTTCATGGCCGGCACGGCGCTCGCCGGCATGGGCGGGATGATGTGGGGGCAATATCAGGCCGCGGTCACGAGCCAGATCGGCGACAGTATGACCATTCTGGTCTTCATCATCCTGATCATCGGCGGGCTCGGTTCGGTCGGCGGCTGCTTCATCGGCGCGATCCTGGTCGGATTGACCACCAATTATGTCGGCTTCCTGGCGCCGAAGATGGCGTTGGGGTCCAACATTCTGCTGATGGCCTTGATCCTGATGTGGCATCCGCGCGGCCTGTTCCCGATAGCCCAGCATCACTGAGGCGGCGATGGTGGAGATCAACGAAGCGATGCAGGAGACCGCCGGCGGCTTCGCCGATACGGCGGCCGATGCGCCCGCTTCCGAACCCAGCCTGGACCGCAAGAAGAGATCGTGGCTCAGCTGGCTGGTCTCCGACGATCCGCCCGGCCGGGCGCTGTTGAACGTGGCCATGCTGATCATCCTGGTGGCGTTTTTGTTTGCCCCGTTCCTGTTTCCCGGCAGCAAGGCGGTAACGGTCGCCTCGCGCATCTGCATTTTCATCATCCTGGTCGCGAGCTACGATCTTATGCTCGGCTTCACCGGCATCGTCTCGTTCGCGCACACGATGTTCTTCGGCATCGGCGCTTATGGCGTGGCGATTGCGATCACCAATGGCTGGACCGGCTGGACCGGCGTCATCCTCGGCGCGCTGATCGGCGCCGTCGTCTCGGTCGTCATTGCCGCAGTGATCGGGCTGTTGAGCCTGCGCCTGCGCGCGATTTTTTTCTCGATGATCACGCTTGCCGTCGCGGCCTTCGCTCAGATCGTTGCCGAGCAATGGCGAAGCCTGACCGGCGGCGAGGACGGGCTCACTTTCACCCTGCCCGCCATCCTCAGCCGCAGCTTCCGGCTTGTGCCCGACAAGGTGTTGGGCGTGATCATCAACGGCCCTGTGATCACCTATTACATTACCTTCGCGGTGTCGCTCATTCTGTTCCTGATCATGCTGCGGATCGTCAATTCGCCGTTCGGCCTGGTGCTGCGCGCGATCCGCGAGAATGAATTCCGCGTCGAGGCGATGGGCTACAGGGTGGTCGCCTACCGCACGCTGGCGTGCGTGTTCTCCGCCGTCATGGCGTCGCTCGCCGGCTCGCTGATGGCTTTGGTCCTGGGTTATAACGGCCCCGACGCGACGCTGTCGTTCACGCTGATGATCGATATTCTGTTGATGGTCGTCATCGGCGGCATGGGCACGCTTTATGGCGCCGTGATCGGCGCCATTCTGGTGGTGCTGGCCCAGTATTATCTGCAGAACGCGATGGGCGCCGTCAGCGAGCAGGTGTCCGGTATGCCGGTCGTGTCGGCGCTGCTCAACCCGGACCGCTGGCTGTTGTGGCTCGGCATCATTTTCATTCTGATCGTCACGTTCCTGCCGCAGGGCATCGTCGGCCGGCTGCGGCGGCGGTAGACGCCGGGCATCGTATCAGCACGTCATCGCCGGACTTGATCCGGCGATCCCGCTTAAGCGGGATCGCCATGCCAAATGGATCGGGATGCCCGCGACATAGGCGAGCGAAGCGACGCCGTTCTTCGAACGGCTATGCGCGGGCATGACGGTGGAGGCTACGCCGCGTGCTCCTTGCGGGCGCCGGCGAGCGCCGGCGCCACCTCGGCCATGAAACGCGCCATCTCTTCCTTGACCTGACTGTGCGGCTTCAGGCCGACATTGAAGTAGAGGATGACCTCATCGAAACCGGCGGCTTCGACCTTCTTCAAGGTCTCGATGATGCGAGCAGGCGAGCCGAGCAGCACCGAGTTCTCAGTCAAATCCTCGGGCTTCACGTTTTGCAGCCGCTCGACCATGCCGACAAAGTAGCGATAGCTTGGCGGTGCGGTCTTGGGATCGCCCGGGAAAGCCGGGATAACGCACTCCTTGTAGTAGCGGATCTGGCGCGCCCGCTGGGTGTCCTCCTGCGCCTTGTTGTCGGCAAAGTGCGTGAAGTAGCTGCACATCAATCGGCCGGGCTTCTGGCCGTACTTGGCGCAAGTCTCGTGATAGAGGTCGGCGACCTGCTTGAGCCCGCCATAGCTGATGGCGGCGGCGAACGGCGCGACGATCAGGCCGCAGCCCAGCCGTGCCGCAAGCTCGATCGAGGGCTTGGAGAACGAGCCGACATAGGTCGGGATCGGCCGCTGCACCGGCTTCGGCGTGATCCGCACGTCGTCGAACGAATAATGCTTGCCGTGATGCGAGATGCGGTCCTCCGCCGCCCACAGCCGGCGCACCAGTTCGAGGCCTTCTTCGAAGATTCCCTGATTATCGTCGAACGACACATGGAACGGCTCGTATTCGCGGCGGTCGTAACCGCGGCCGCAGGCGAAGTCGACGCGGCCGTTGGAGAGCAGATCGAGCGTGGCCCATTGCTCGGCGACGCGAATCGGATGGTGCAGCGGCAGCACCGTCACTGCCGGCGCGAGCCGGATGCGCGTGGTGTTGGCGGCGACATAGCCGAGCACGATGTCCGGGCAAGACAGGACGCCGAGCGAGTTGAAATGATGCTCGCCGATCCAGGCCGAGTGCATGCCGAGCTTGTCGGCATAGAGGGCCTCGGCGGTGATGTCGGCGACGAACTGATTGGAGGAGCGGGTATTGTTGGCGTAATGGTTGTCGCTGAGCGTGAAATAACCGAAGTCCATGATGGTCTCCTCGAACACCGCGTTGCGTTTGGGCGCGGCCGCGGCCGCGGCCGGCCGCGCCCGGTGATGCGTTCTCTACTCAGTCGCGCCCGGCATTCATGATCGCCTGCGCCAAAAGCTTCGGATTTGAGAAACAGAGCTCGTGGCTGCCGGGCACCTGCACCAGCCGGAACAGCCCCAGTTTCTGCGACAGCCGCGGGTGCCACGGATAGTGATGCGGCAACGACGTGTCTTCCGTGCAATTGATGTAGGACTTGGCGATCGGCATATCGGCCGGATTGGTTTTCAGCGAAATCTTGTCGCTGAATGTCTTCACCGGATGCGGATTGAGGATGTCATAGGCCTTCTGTGCCGAGGCGGCATCGACATCGTTGATGAAAGCCTCACGCCAGATCGGAAACGGCAGCACTACCGTACTGTCGCCGCGCTGCGCGGCGATCTGATCGAATAGCGCCACATAAGGCGGCGGCACCATGTCGTTGAGGCTCTCGCCATTATTGGGGACGAAAGCGTTCCAGTAGACCAGCCGGCGGATTTTGTCCGGGACCTGATCGGCGACCCCGGTAATGACCATGCCGCCATAGCTGTGGCCGACCAGGACCACGTCCTTGAGATTCTTCTGAGTGAGATAATCGACAATCGATTTGATCGCGTCTTTGAGGCCGACGGTCTTGGCGTCGCCCGGCTTGTTGCCGGCAATGGTCGGCGTGTGGACTTCGTGGCCGGCGGCGCGGATCGGCGCAGCCGTCGGTTCAAGCTCGGCACCTGTATGCCAGGCGCCGTGAACGAGCACGTAAGTCGCCATGTTGCATTCCTCCCTGGTTAGGCTCGGGTCTCGAACGGACCCTTGGCGCCGCCGACACTAGTAAAAGCCGACGGCGTGAACCATACCGGCATAATAGTTGAAAATGCATCAATTGTAAATGCAATATAGCCGACGACCCGCAGCCGCTGCGGCAAACGTGGCTAAGTTTTTGACCGATGGCGGGAATTCAACTAGACGGAGAGTCGTTTTTGCAGGGGATGAAGTGGTGAAAGCCACGCTCGATCTCGACAATTACCTGCCCTACCTGGTCAATCGGGTCGGCAATATCATTGCCGAGCAGTTCGGCGCCGAAGCGCTGGCGCCTTATCGGCTGAGCATCGCCATGTGGCGCGTGATGGCGGTGCTGGCGAGCCGGGGCGGCCAACGCCAGATCGACCTCGCCGACCTCACCAGCATCGACGTCTCGACGCTGTCGCGGCTGGTGACGCGGCTGGTCGCCATGGGCGTGGTATCGCGCACGCGCTCGGCGAACTCGACGCGCGAGGTCGTGGTCAAGCTCACCGCCAAGGGCAAGGCGCAGGTCGCGCGCCTCGTGCCGATCGCGCGCGATTATGAAGCCGTCGCCATCGCCGGCGTGCGGCCGGAAGAGCTGGCGATCCTGAAAAACAGCCTGCGGCGCGTCTACGCCAATATGAAAAATCGGCAGCGAACCATGAGCGCGCCGCGCCGCTTGCCGAAGGGGAACCGCGCGCGCGGCGCTTCCGCGGCAGCGGCGGAATAAATCTCTGGAACTCCGTCGCGGCTCCGTCATTGGAGCCCTGATATGAGTCGGTAACAGCGCGATTTCGCTCCCCGGCAGCAGGGCGTGGGAATGAGGACTGCGATGCGCCACACGCAAACCCGGACGTTCGACCGCCGCACCTTCCTCAACGCAGCCGCACGTGCAGGCACGGCTGTGGCCACCGGTAGTCTCCTGCCGCTGGGCTTGTTCCAGCTCGGCCGCCGCGCACTCGCCGGAGAGTCGACGTCACAGCCGCTGATCCACCCGAGCGAGCTTCGCAGCGTCAACGGCATCCTCGAGGCGACGATAACCGCGGCGTGCGGCCCGGTGCGGCTCGGCGATCACGAATTCGCCGGAATGCTCTATAACGGCAGCTACGTGCCGCCGACGCTACGAGCGCGCCTCGGCGATACGCTGCGGATCACATTCCGCAACGATCTGACTGATCGTTCGCGGCTCGATCATCCTGGCTACGTCGGCCCTATTTGTACCGGTACCGACACCCCGTCGAACCTGCACTTTCACGGCATGAGCGTGTCGCCGCGGGGCAACAGCGACAATGTCTTCGTCCATGTTCATCCCGGCGAAACGTTCCAGTACGAAGTGCACATTCCCGCTGCCGGCCGCCAAGGCCCGGGGCTGTTCTGGTACCACCCGCACGCCCACGGCTTCGTCAACGATCAAATCCTCGGCGGCTTGTCGGGCGCGCTGGTCGTCGACGGCATCGAGCGGCTCTTTCCTATTCTGCAAGGATTGCCGGAGCGCTTTTTCCTCATCAAGCATGCCAAGCTCGGCGACGACAACAAGATCGTCTCGATCAACGGCCAGATCAATCCGACTGTTGCGATGCGCCCGGGTGAAATGCAGTTCTGGCGTATCGCCCATATCGGCGCGTCGGAATTCTACAAATTCCGCATCGAGGGCATGCCGCTCTATGTCATGGCGACGGACGGCCATGCGTTGTCGCAGTCGCGCAAGGTCAGTGAATTTTTCATCGGGCCGGGCGAGCGGATCGACGCGATCGCGATTGGTCCGGCACCCGGCGAATACCCGATGCGGACGATTTCATATCAGAATGAAGCCTGGCGGCCGCCGGAACCAGTCCTGCCACTGGCCATCATCACCTGCAGCGGCCGGTCGCCACCGGATGCGGGGCTCGAGACCGAAATCTTACGGCAGCACGTCGCCGGGCCGCAATGGATCGACGAGGTCCGCGCCACGCCGATCGTGCGCCGCCGCACGCTGGTCTATTCGAAGACTCCCGACCGCAAGGTGTTCATGATCGACGGCCGGATCATGGAAGAAGACCGCATCGACCAGACCGCCAAGCTCGGCGACACCGAGGAATGGACGGTCATCAATACCGATCAGCAGTATCACAGCTTTCACATCCACCAGACGCCGTTCCTGGTGACGGAAGTCGGCGGCGCGCAGCGGAACGACGATAGCCTGCGGGACACATTCTCGGTGCCGCCGGCAACCGATCAGGGTCCGGGCACGCTGAAGGTGGTCATTCCCTTCACCGATCCGGTGATCGTCGGGCGCTTTGTCTATCACTGTCACGCGGTCGATCACGAAGACAAAGGCATGATGGGCGTGATCGAGGTCGTCGGCTAGATTTTGCGTTGGAGCATGATCTTCTCCGAAAACCGGCTTCCACTTTTCGGGATCATGCTCTGAAGCAGGCTGCGCGGTGAGCAGACCGTGCGTGCGCCTGATTGTCGCTTTTCATCGCCCGATGACTGGCTTACCTTTTCCCATGGCGGGCGCCGCCGGCAGAACAACAAAACGTTGCGACAAGCCTTTGGGGGGAAACGATGGCCGGCGAGCCGGAAATTCAAGTTTCACGTTTGCTCGACGAGCGGGGATTGGGCCCGTATCAGGTCCGATTGATGAGCTGGTCGATTCTGCTCTCGCTGATCGACGGCTATGACATTGGCGCCATCGCGTTTGCCGCGCCGCATCTGGTCACGTCGTGGGGCATCGACCGCGGCGCGCTCGGCCCGGTGCTTAGCGCCAACAATATCGGCGTGCTGTTCGGCTCGGCGATCTTCGGCTGGATCGGCGACCGCTATGGCCGCAAGCCCGCGCTGATCAGCGCTAATCTGCTGTTCGGCGTGCTCACTTTTGCCGCCGCCTATTCTGGCAACCTGACGGAATTATTCTGGCTGCGGCTTCTTGCCGGCATCGGCATCGGCGGCGTCATTCCGAACCTTGTGGCCATTTGCGCGGAGTTGGCGCCGCGAAACCTGCGCGCCACCTTGCCGATCGTCGCCGTCGGTTGCGTGCCGACCGGGGGCGCGCTGGCCGGTGTCGTCAGCATATTTCTGGTGCCGCAATACGGCTGGCCGATTCTGTTCATGATCGGCGGCCTGGTACCGATCGTGATCGCGCTGGCCGCCATTTTCAATCTGCCGGAATCGATCAAATACATGGCGCTGCACGAAAGCCAGCGCCCGAGCATGGTGAAGCTGATCGAGCAGTTGCGCCCGGGGGTCGCGGTGCCGGCGAACGCGCGTTTCGTCATCGAGGACGAGCGGCAGGTGCCGTCGTCCAATCCGGTTTACCTGTTCCAGCACGGGCTGTGGCTGATCACGCCGCTGTCGTGGCTTCTGTTTGCGCTCAACCTGATGGGCTATTTCTTCCTGTCCGGCTGGACGCCGACCTTGCTCACCGCCGCCAACTTGCCGCCGGCGACCGCGGCGCTGGCGTCGGCGGTGATGCAGATCGGCGGCACCGTCGGCGCGCTGTCGCTGTGCTGGTGGCTGCAGCGGCACCGCTTCCTCGCCATTTCGCTGCTGTTCGTACTGGCGGTGCCGGTGGTCTGCTCGATCGGCTTCGCGGGTGTTACGTCTAAGGCCGCGTTGCTGACCTCGACCTTCTTCGCCGGCTTCATCGTGCTCGGCATCCAGATCGGCATCAACGTGGTCGGCGCCATGCTCTACCCGACCTCGCTCCGCGCCAACGGCTCGGGCTGGCAACTCGGCCTCGGCCGGCTCGGCTCGATCGTCGGCCCGCTCGCCGGCGCGCTGTTCGTCGGCATGCCGGTGCAGCGGCTTTACATGTGGTCGGCGTTGCCGTTTGCCGCCGGCGCCGTGGTCTGCTTCGCCATCTATGTGCTCAACGAAGCGCGGCTTCGGGCGCACCCGGAATTGGCGAAGGCGTTGTGAGGGACTTCCGGGCGACTTGCCGGAAATCCCCTAACAACTTCTTCGTCGAGCCCTATTTGAGCGCGTCCTTGACGGCGTCGATGCCGGCTTGCGCGCAGCCCTCGTCCTGGTCGGCGGTGCCGCCGCTGACGCCGATGCCGCCGATATGCACCTTGTCATCGGTCATGATCGGCAATCCACCGGCAAAGGCGACGATGCCGGGAACCAGCGCGAGGCCCGGCACCGTGCCGCCTTTGAGATCCTTGCCGTAGGCGAGTTGCTCAATGCCGCGGGTCGGAAACGGGAAGCGCGCCGACGTCTCGGCCTTGTGGCGGGCAATGTCGCCGGCGCCCAGATAGGCGCCGTCCATGCGCTCAAAGACAATCTGGTTGGCGCCGACATCGACGACGGAGACATTCATTTTCCAGCCCATTTCCTTCGCCTTGGCCTCGCAGCCGGCGGCCATTTTTTTTCGCCAGATCGAGCGAGAGCACCGGCACCTTGTCGAGCGCCGAGGCTGGCTGGCCGAGCCCAATCGCGACCAGCATCGCCGTGGCAGCAGTGCAAATGGCAGGTAATTTCATAGTGTCCTCCCGGGTTCAGTATTTGCAGAGATGTCGACAAGCCATTTTTTGCCGGACGCCCCCGATGCCGCCGGCCCGGCACATCACAACGATATCTCAACGATATGTCCATTTGTATACAACGCTTCGTGACCAGGTGCGCGCCGAACGGCTCGGCGCCGGGGCGTTGATCAAAACGGCTCATAGCCGCGCAGTGTCGGGATCACCTTCTCGCCGAACAGCCGGATCGAGCGCATCAGATCGGCCTCCGGCAAGTCGGAGAAATTGAACTCGCCCATGAAGGTGTTGAAGACGCCGGCTTCCGCGGCGGCGCGGAGCTTTGCCGCGACCGTTTGCGGCGAGCCGATGAAAACCAGATCGTGCTTCATGAGATAATCCGGATTGAACACGTTGGCCATGATTTCCGAGGCGCCCGGTTCGCCACGGCCGACGAAGGTCTTGGCGAAGGCGGCAACGCGATCCTCGAAGCTTTCGCCGGGCTTGGGCGGCGCCAGGAAACCTTCGTAGGCGCGGCTGGCGCGAAGCAGCGCGACGTCGAGCGCCTTCTGGTCGGTCTCGTCGACGTAGCAGATCGAGGTGTAGGCGATGTTCGGCTTATGCGCCCAACCGGCGCGCTGCCAGTTGTCGAGAAAGACGCGGTAGCGCGGCGCCGCGTCGGCGCGCGGATAGACCAGAAAGTAGCCGGAATGGATGCCGTGCCTGGCGCAGAATTCGAGCGTCGGCGGATCGCGGCTCATCATCCACAGCGGCGGATGCGGCCGCTGCAAGGGCTGCACCGCGAGCGTGGCGGAATCGGTGTGAAATTCCTCGCCGTGAAACGAGAATGGCTGAGTTTCGCCGAACGCGGCGTGCAGATAATCGACGAATTCGAAGGTCGGCGACTTGCGCTGCCGGTAGTCGACGCCGAACGGCCGGAAATAATCCGGACTGATGCCAGGAACTAGACCAAGCTCCATGCGGCCGCCGAGCATCTGGTCGACAATGGCGATCTCTTCGGCCAGGCGGAGCGGATGATAGAGCGGCACGATATAGCCCATCGGCCCGATGCGCATGCGCTTGGTGCGGGCGCCGGCGCCCACGGCATAGAGGCTCGGCGACGACATCCAGCTCTCGTCGGGACGGAAATGATGCTCGACGCAGAACGAATGATCGAACCCGACCTCGTCGCACAGAGCGAGCTCGCGCCAGAGCTGCTCGTAGCGCTGGTGCGGCGTCATGCCGGGCTTGGCCCAGATGTGGGAGAAATGCGCGAATTTCATGCGGCGGCGGAAGGTTGGATTGGTGCCCGTGGAGACAGGCTAACTGAGCTTCTAACGCTTCAGTTATTGCAGCAAAATCTCCCGTATGGAAATTCGGGCTACCTCATCTTCCTACCCACGCGAGGTGCGGCAAGCAGTGGTGAACCACGGGCAATAGAGAGCTAGATTTTGCCGATTTCCCTTAAGAACTCCGCCCGACGCTCGGCAGCGGACATCCAACGAGTTCGACCGAGGCGTTTGTCTGTTTCACCACGTCTAACGATCAAACGAATACTCTCGCGCGATAACTTGTACCGTTTGCCAATCTCATCATTGCTCATGCCTGTGGAGGCTTTGAGCGTGCAGATTTCTTGATCTCGGTTCCAGTTGCGTCCGCCAGTACTGGGACCCGATTTTCTCAAGTGAATAGGAATTGGTTTGTACGACATCGGTTGTCTCCGTGGAGCGATTCGCGGCAAAGTAGGCAGAGATAGGCGAGAAGGGTGCGATAACAGACGCTTCAGCGACGAGAACATTTGAAATGTGGAAATGCTTTTGGGACTGGCTTGCCACGCTCCCTCAAGGGAGCGCGAGCTTTGTTGGCACATTAACCGGCTCTGCCCTTGGACTGATCGCGCTGTTGCTCGGTGCCCTGTTCAATGCACACCTAAATCGCAGGCGCGACGACAAACTCAGGAATGTTGACCGTCAGACCGTCGTGGTGGCCCTACACGCCGAGTTATCGAGCATCGAAAAGACGTTACTCGACAACGCAAAGCACCTAATTGAGAAGCCGCCCGAAGAAGGTGGTGGCTTCTTGGTGCCGGATATTATGCATTCGTCGCTCGTTTTTCAGGACATGCTTCCGAAGATTGGACTGCTTGACCCGCGGCGCCTCGTGTCGCTGCCGACGGGCATGAAATCATTTGCTGTTGAGTACAATCGAGGAAGAGCGGGGGTGGTGAAGGAAGCTATCAACGCTCTTGCGCAGTACCTAAAAGATAGATGAATAGTTTGGTGGGCGGCGCAAATGCGGCCCGTCTGGTTCTTGATACTTGTCTAAAATCTAGCGCAGCCGCTTGTTTGCAAAGGCCCTACCCGACGCCGATTTCAAGTAGCGCTCAAATTCAATCGCCCTTCGGCGATCCGAAAACGCGATATACGTCACTAAGCGCCACGGCTTGTACTTGTCCGTGTGGGGCGATCGACCCTTGTTATGGGCGTCGAACCTAGCGCGTAAGTCATCGGTGAGGCCGACATAGGTCTCATTCGGAAAATTGATGCTTTCAAGCAAGTAGACGTATTTCATCGTCGCCCAGCCCGTCTTCGCCCGGTGGGCTACGACGGGCAGCCTTCGCCGCTTCGCCGAAGCCCTGGAAGACTGGCTTGCCAGCCGTAGCTGCGAAGCAGCGAAGGCTGGTGCCCGTGGAGGGAATCGAACCCCCATTCCTTTCGGAGCGCGATTTTGAGTCGCGTGCGTCTACCAGTTCCGCCACACGGGCAACGCGGCGTTATCTATATCGTCGCGGCCCGGCCCGCAAATCCGTTGGTCCTGCGCGAGAAGTGCCTCGGAACCGCCCGAGGCCTGTTTTGGGAGAATTGCCACCCGTCACGACCGGACCCGCCGCATTGTGAACGGATCGGCCTTGCTTCCGCCTGCTAGATCGGCACATTGCGGCGGCGCTGGGCAGGTGCAGTGGCATCGCTGCGAGGTTGTCTCGATGACCGATATGGCGGTGAAGGCGAATTGGAGCGAGCAGCTGCGCCGGGAGCCTGCGGTCGTCGCGGCGCTGGTGGTGTTCGCCGGCAGCACCGCGACCATCCTCGGCGCCTGGTATTTCCAGTATGTGCTGGGGCTGGCGCCCTGCCCGCTCTGCCTCGAACAGCGCCTACCATACTATATCGTCATTCCGCTTTCACTGTTGCTGGCGATCACGGCGATCGTTCGGGCGCCGCGATCGCTCATTATCGTCGGCTTTTTGGCGATTATCGCCGCCATGCTGTGCAGCGCCGCTCTCGGCGCCTATCATGCCGGCGTCGAATGGCGCTGGTGGCCCGGCCCGACCGATTGTTCCGGGCCGATGAGTGATTTCACCGCCAAGCCGCTGCTCGATCAGTTGCGCACGATGCGTATTGTGCGCTGCGACGAGGCGGCCTGGCGCTTTCTCGGGCTCTCGCTCGCCGGCTACAACGCCTTGATATCGCTCGCACTCGCCGGCATAGCGGCGCTCGGTTTGGCGGCGCACAAAGACCGGAACTAACGCTCGCCCGCCGTGTCAAAGAATTGTCGGTTCCAGCCGATATCGTCTTTTTGTTTCGCTTTGCTGTTCGTTACATAAGGACTTGCCACCACCCTGTTTGCTACGGTCGCGCGCTTGCCGAGTTCGGGCAACGCCCGGCCTGCAGCCTGACCGTGAAAAACAACGGAACCTGAAAAACTGATCCTGAAACCAGGACGAAGGAGAATTCCATGAGTATTCTTGGAAGCATCATCTCGACGATCTTCGGCCACGCCGCCCCGGCACCGGCGGGCGCCGCACCCGGCGCCAGCCCCGCTCCCGCGGGCTCGTCCGCCTCGGCAGCCCCGAAGCCCGCGTCCGCTCCGGGCGCCGCGCCTGCGGCAACCGTCGACGTCGCCGCCATCTTCACCAAGCTCGCGGCCAACAATAAAGAGAAGCTCGACTGGCAGAAGTCGATCGTCGATCTGATGAAGCTTCTCAATCTCGACTCGAGCTTCACAGCGCGCAAGCAGCTGGCTGCCGAACTCCACTATAGCGGCGACACGAACGATTCAGCGTCGATGAACATCTGGCTGCACAAACAGGTGATGCAGAAGCTTGCCGAGAACGGCGGCAAGGTTCCCGACGAACTGCGAAAATAAACAACAAATTACAGCGGGCCGGCTGCCCGCCTCTGGCACAGCCGGCGCGCTTGGACTAATCTACTAAGCCGCGGTCTTGATACGACTTCGGCGTAGCGCCGTCATATCTGCGCATGGAGGCAAACATGGGCTTGTTGGACGGACTTGGTGATATGCTCAAGGGCCTGTTAGGCCAAGCTGATCAAGCCGGCGGTCTGCCGGCGGTCATCAACAACATTCTGGCGCAGACGCAGTACAAAGATCTCAATGGGCTGGTTACCGCGCTGCAAAAGGGCGGGCTGAATTCCCAGGTGCAATCGTGGCTTGGCCCGGGCTCAAACCTGCCGATCAGCCAAGACCAGCTGAAAGCCGTGCTCGGCAACACCCAGCTGCAGGAATTCGCCCGTCATCTCGGGCTGCCGGTCGACGAGACACTGAAGAACCTGTCGCAATATCTGCCAGACATTGTGGATAAGGCGTCGCCGAACGGAACGCTGAAGTAGCCGTGGCGTTGGTTGACGCAAATTCATTCCGTTATTGATTGCTCTGACGAGGGAGAGGAACCATGAGAACCTGCGCAACCGTCGCCGCCGCTTTTTGCCTGGTCGCGACCGCGGCGCTGGCTGACGACAGCTGCAAGGTGCAAGCGACCGGCAAGAATTTGCACGGCGCCGCGCTGACAAGCTTCGCCAAGAAGTGCTGCAACGACCAGGCCGCGGCTCAGAACCTGCATGGTGCGGCGCAGACGAGCTTCACCAAGAAGTGCTTGTCTGACGCCACCGGCGGCTAAGCACTTCACCGCGCGTTCGGCGCACCAGTTCGTTATCCCCGGCACAGGAGAATTGCCGCCATGAAAACCGCTCTGTTGATCGCCTCGGGAGCTTTTGCTGCCGCGCTTGCCGCCGCCGCCGTGTCCGCGCCGGTGCAGGCCAAGACCATGAAGGAATGCGCCGCGCAATGGCAGGAAATGAAAGCGGCGAACCAAACGGAGGGCATGAAATATCGGGATTTCAGCAAGAAATGCATGTCCGGCGGGACGCCGGCCGCTGACAACCCACCGCCGGCGCCGGAGGCGGCCGCGCCTCCGCCGGCCGCGCCCGCCGGCGGCGGCAACGCGGTATTTCCGTCCGCCGTTTCGTCCAAATATTCGGGCGAGTCCGCCGGCAAGGCGCGCTTTAATACCTGCCTCGACCAGTACAAAGCCAATAAGGCCAACGGCGGCAACGGCGGCATGAAATGGATTCAAAAGGGCGGCGGTTATTACAGCGAGTGCAACAAGCACCTGAAGGGCGCCGCGTAGCCTTTTGCCGTTATTGCAGGCGTACAGCGCTTTCGCCGGGCGGCGTATCGGCAGGCCCGCCGATCAAGTTGCGGTTGTCGCGTGATCAAAGGATGGTGGGCGGTAGAGGGATCGAACCTCTGACCCCTTCCATGTCAAGGAAGTGCTCTCCCGCTGAGCTAACCGCCCTAGAGAACGCACCGATTTACGTTCGGCCGATGACAGGGTCAAGGGCGCTCTAATCCAGGCGTCATTCCGGGGCCGAGCGCAAGCGAGGAGCCCGGAATCCATAACCACGATCGAAGCAAGTTCTGCTGTGACTATGGAGATGGATTCCGGACTCGCCGCATTGCGGCGATCCGGAATGACGCCGCGTCCCTAGAACTTCACCCGGTCCGCGCCTTTGAGACCGAGCGTGGCGCGCGCCTCGGCCGGCGTCGCGACCTCAAAGCCCAGCTCCTCGACGATGCGGCGGATTTTCGCCACCTGCTCGGCATTGCTTTTGGCGAGCTTGCCCGGCCCGATATAGAGCGAATCCTCGAGCCCGACGCGGACGTTGCCGCCCATCATCGCGGCGTTGGTGCCGAAATTCATCTGATGCCGGCCGCCGGCGAGCACCGACCAGTAATATTGATTGCCGAACAGTCGATCGGCGGTGCGCTTCATGAACAGCAGATTGTCGAGGTCCGGCCCGATGCCGCCGAGGATGCCGAAGATAAGCTGCACGAAAACCGGCGGCTTGAACATGCCGCGGTCGATGCAGTGGGCGAGGTTGTAGAGATGGCCGGTATCGTAGCATTCATGCTCGAATTTGACGCCGTGGCCCTCGCCGAGAATTTTTGAAATCTTTTCGATGTCGCGAAACGTATTGGGGAAGATATAAGCGTCGGAATTGGTGAGGTAGCTCTCCTCCCAATCGAATTTCCAGTTCTTATAACGCCGCGCCATCGGATAGAGCGCGAAGTTCATCGACCCCATGTTGAGCGAGCACATTTCCGGCGACAGCTGCTGCGCCGCCGAGATGCGTTGCTCGACCGTCATGGTGACGGCGCCGCCGGTGGTGATGTTGACCACCGCATCGGTCGCCTGCTTGATGCGCGGCAGAAACTGCATGAATACGTTCGGATCCGGCGACGGCCGTCCATCCTGCGGATCGCGCGCGTGCAGGTGCAGGATCGCGGCGCCGGCCTTGGCGGCATCGATCGCCTGGGTGGCGATCTGATCGGGCGTGTAAGGCAGCGCCTCCGACATCGTCGGCGTGTGGATCGAGCCGGTGATGGCGCAGCTGATGATGATCTTGTTCGCCATGGGCGTTGCCTCCTCGTTGCGTAGTCCCTGATGCGACGCCGCTGCCGCGCCGGCGCCGGCGGGGAGCGCCAGCGTGCGGTGCGGCAGGATTACGCGGCGGGCCCCCTGGGACGTTGTCATATCCCGCCTTTTACCGGGCGGCCACCCATGATCGCGCAGCTAAGCTATTCGTCCGCCTTAAGGTTCTTGGCTGCGCGCGGCGTGCCGTGGACGTAGCGGTTTCCACCGTTGCGCCGCCCTGGATTGCACATAAAAAATCAAAATTTTGCCGCTTCGATCGGCTTGCATGCGGGCCGTTTGTCGGGCCCGCGCTCGCCGGTTTGGACGGCGGCGAGCCGGTTAAAACGGAAACCCCGCTTGCCGGATCGGCGTCGGCTGCTTAAGTTCGCGGCCGTTGCTGACGGCAGGATCAATCACGAAGGCGATTTGAGCTTCGGAGAACGCAAGATGCGAGCAAAATACTTGATGATTGCAGCCGCCCTTTTGTCGCTCGTCAGTACGAGCTACGCGGTCGGCCCCGAGCCAACCGCCACCGGGCTTTGGCAATCGGTGGATGACGACACCCATCAGCCGAACGCCTGGTTTCTCATTCGCGATATCGGCAGTGGCGTCTATACCGGCACGATCGTGAAGATGTTTCTCAAGCCAGGCGAAGACCCCAATGTCGTTTGCGACAGATGCGCCGACGACCGCCGCAACAAGCCCTGGATGGGACTGGAGATCATCCGCGGCATGAAGCGGGACGGGATGAAATATACCGATGGGACCATTCTCGATCCCCGTGACGGCGACATCTACAGTGCGCAGATGACGCTGACGCCCGACGGCCAGACGCTGGTGGTGCGCGGCTACCTCGGAATTTCACTGCTGGGAAAAAATCAATATTGGACGCGCCTGCCGGAGACCGCCTTCAACGAGATCGATCCGCGCTTCAATCCAAACCCGCCGGCCGCGGCCACGGGGCGCAAGGCCGCGAAGCACTAGAATAGTTCCCGCGAAAAACCCGCCCCGGGCCTTGTTCCGGGGTGGGCGCTGTTTTACCAAAAATCGCTCTTTACACGTTCAATCGGTGACTGCGGCCATCCGCTTGAGCCGCTCGTGTTGCGCCAGGTCGCGCTCGCGCGGCTTACCCATCAGCACCGGCTGGAAGAACGCTGCGGCGGTCATCGTCGTCAGGAGCGAGATGGCAAGCAGCTTGCCCATGCTCGACGTGCCCGGATCGCTGGAGAAGTAGAGGCTGCCGAACGCGGTCGCTGTGGTGCAAGCGCTGAACGTGACCGCGCGGGTGAGCACCGATTGCAGCAATCGGGTCTGTCCCTCGCGCCACGCCATGATGTAGTAGATTTTGAACGCCACGCCGACGCCGAGCAACAGTGGCAGCGCGATGATGTTGGCGAAGTTGAGCGGCATGCCGATCGCGGCGCAGATTTCCAGCGTGACTAGGCCGGCCACCAGGAGCGGGATCAGCGTCAACAGCACGTCGCCCAAGCGGCGCAAGGTGATCCACAACAGCACGGCGATCGACAATAGCGCCCAGGCGCCGGCCTCGAGAAAGGCGGTGATGACCGTGCGCCGCGCTTCGAGAATCGATACCGGGCCTTCGGTGGCGTTGGGCTCGACGTTCTGCACGTCGCGCGCAAACTCCCGCAACGTCGCGTTGTCATTCTCATTGCCGCTCGGCATGACCTCGATCCGCGCCTGCCCGTCCTTGGTGATCCATTGATTCACCAGTTCCGGGGGCAGATTCTCCCGCGTCACCTGTTGCGCCTTGAGCAGGCGGCGCAGGTTGTCGAGCTCGGTTTGCAGCGGCTGGACGAACGCAACCTCGGCGCGCTGGCGGGCGGCCTGATCGCCCTTGGCGAGCGTGTCCAAGGCCGTAGCGAGGCGCTTGGCGGCGTCGGCGCCGGGACCCGGCGACTGAGCGGCGAATTTGTTGAGCGCGGCAACGGTACTGTTGATGATGGCGATATTTTCCGCGTCGGTCGGCGGCGGGCTGACCTTGTCCGGCGACAATGCCGGATCGAGCGTCTCTGCCGCATTTTGAATGAGCGGCAGCTTCTTGTCCTGGTCCGTCGGGATGAAGGTCGAAAGCGTTGTCACCCGCGCAACCTGCGGCAGGCCCTGAAGCTTGGCGCCGATTTCGTCGGCTACCTTGAGCGACGGTTCCAGGGCGACAATGTCGTTGGCGGCGTTGTCCGGCTGCCCCTGGAGCTCGAGATAGGTCGCAACCGATTCGACATTGGGGTTGCGCAGATTCATCGGATTGAAATCGAACTTCAGCCAATAGAGCAGTGGTGACGCGCCGACAATCAAGAGGGCGGTAATGACGAGAATCGGCGCGCGATGGCGCTCGAGGAATTCGTCGACCGGAGCGAGCCACTTGTAGCCGAGCGGATGCGGCTCGCTGCCCGGCTTGAGCTTGTGCAGCAGCGCCGGCAGCAAAGTGATGCTGGTCAAGAACGCGATCAGCATGCCGACGCCGGCAATCAGGCCGAGCTCGGATAGTCCCCGATACGCCGTCGGCAAGAATGAAAGAAAGCCCGCGGCCGTCGCCAGCGCCGCCAGCGTCAGCGGCGCACCGGCGCGCCGGCCGGCGTGCATCAGCGCCTCATATAGACCGTCGACCTCATGCCGTTCGGCGCGGTAGCGGACGCTGTACTGGATGCCGAAATCGACGCCCAGGCCGACGAACAGCACCGCGAAATAGACCGATATCAAGTTGAAGGCGCCGACCATGACGATGCCGAGCGCCGCAGTGATCGACAATCCGACCGCAAGGCTGATGAAGACGGCCAGAATGATTTGCCAGTAGCGCAGCGCCATCCAAAGGATGAACAGGACCACGGCGATGGTCAGGAATGCGTTGAGCCCCGCATTCTCTTTGATCGTGGCGAATTGGTCGTCGTTCATCGGCACCGGGCCGGTGAGGCGCACGCGGGCCCGATATTTGGCAGCAAGGTCGAGATCGGCGACGGCTTGGCGAATGGCGTTGCTCGCCTTCATGCCCGGCTGCAGCTCCGAATAGTCGAGCACGGGTTGGATTTTCAGGAACCGCGTCAGATCGGAGGTTTTTGGCTCCTGGCCCTGCACCAGGCCCTGCCAGGAAAAGGTCGCCGGCTTGTTGGCATTGACCTGATCAAGTGTATTGGCCGCGAGCGTCAGCGGCCACACCATCTTGTCGAGCGTGACTTTGCCGGACTGTACGCCAAGCAGCCCGAATTGCAGCGCGCGAACCACGCCGCGCAAGCTCGGATCGGCGGCCAGAACCTGCACCAGCCGCTGCGCTTGCGACATCAGCGCCATCTGCGGCTCAAGCTGCTCGACCGGCTCGAACAAAAGCCCGTTCTGCGCGAAGAACGGGCTGCCCTGCTGCTCCTCGACCGAGACGAAGAAATTCTTCTGCGTCGAGAGCTTCGCCACCAGTGCGGCGCTCGCTCCCTGGGCAAGCTCGGGCGTCGGCGCTTCGACCACGGCCAGCGTGATGTCGAATTGCGGGAAGGCTTTCTCGAAAGCCATCTCGCGCTGCCGCCCGGGGCTGTTGGCGGAAAGCAGCTGGTTGATGTCGGTGTTAACCGAAAAACGCGTCGCCGCGTACCAGCTCGATACGATCGTGATCAGGATCGCTGCCGCGATGACCCACCATGCGGAATGAATGCACAGGTTGATGGCACGAACGACAAATGAGGTGATCGTTTTCATGGGCTCTAAATATGGGAAACCGGCGTTTGGCGTTAAGACAAAGGCAAAATGGAGGCACGCGCGGTCCAATGGCCTGCGCGCCGCAAACGCGGTCGCGCGGCGGAACCAGACGCATTGGCGTGCGGGTCGTACATAGAGTCTCTCGGTGAAGCCGTGAAGTCTCTAAAGCGGAACCCGGCAGCGGCCTTAGATGCCCTGAAATCCCGCAAAAGTGAAATCGGGATATTTTCCTATTTTGCCCAAGGGGCCGTGCGCTGCCGGCTGCGGCCCCTGCGCCGCAATATGGTGCGCTGGACAATGATGCAATTGTGCTCGAAGGTGTATGAGCGGGGTGCTGGCATGACGAACTCGCCGGGTTGAGGGGCCTTAAACAGACTTGATTGTTGCAGTGTCGTGGCCAAGTTGGTTGCCACGACGTTGTGACCAAAGTATTGGTCGTGGAACATGGCGGACAGGCTATGTTGCGGCGCAACGCCGCAGCGATGGTTTGGCCGGGAGGTTATTGATGAAGGTCATACTCGCTCAGCCTCGTGGATTCTGCGCCGGCGTGGTGCGCGCCATCGAAATCGTCGAGCGCGCCCTGCAGAAATACGGTCCGCCGGTCTATGTCCGTCACGAGATCGTGCACAACAAGCACGTGGTCGAGAGCCTTAAAGCCAAGGGCGCGCATTTTGTCGAGGATCTCTCCGAGGTTCCGCCGCACGCGGTAACCATCTTCAGCGCCCACGGCGTCGCCAAGAGTGTCGAGGAGGAGGCGGCGCAGCGCGAGCTCCCGGTGCTTAACGCGACCTGCCCGCTGGTCACCAAGGTGCACAATCAAGGCAAGCGTTACGTCGCGCAGGGACGCCGGCTCATCCTCATCGGCCACGCCGGGCATCCCGAGGTCGAAGGCACGATGGGCCAGATTTCGGAGCCGGTGACGCTGGTGCAGACCGAGCATGATGTCGACACCCTCGACCTCCCGCAGGACACGCCGGTCGCCTATGTCACGCAAACCACGCTGAGCGTCGACGACACCCGCGGCATCATCGCGGCGTTGCATAAGAGATTCACCGACATCGTCGGGCCGGAGACGCGCGACATCTGCTACGCCACGCAAAACCGCCAGACCGCGGTGCGCGAGCTGTCGACGCTGGTCGATGTGATCCTGGTGGTCGGCGCCAAGAACAGTTCCAACTCCAACCGCTTGCGCGAGATCGGCAACGAGGCCGGCATTCCCTGTTACCTGATCGCCGACGGCAGCGAGGTGCGGCCGGAATGGTTCAACGGCGCGCACACCGTCGGCATCACTGCCGGCGCTTCCGCTCCCGAAGTGCTGGTCGAGGATGTCATCGACGCGCTGCGCCGGCTCGGTCCGGTCGAGGTGTCCGAACTGACCGGCCGACAGGAGACGATCGAATTTCGGCTGCCGCCGGAACTGACCGACGGCAGGCTGCCGGAGCGGGCGACCGCGAAGGTCTAGAGTGCATGGCCGCACGCGGGGATTGGTGCGGCGAGGCAAGAAACGAAGAAACGAAGAAGAAGGACGAAGAGAGTGTCGGTATCACTACGACAGACGGTGGCCGTTGGCGCTTATGTGCTCAAGCAACGGCTCGCCGGGCGCAAGCGCTATCCGCTGGTGCTCATGCTGGAGCCGCTGTTTCGTTGCAATCTCGCCTGCTTCGGCTGCGGCAAGATCGATTATCCCGACGCCATTCTCAACAAACGCCTGTCGGTGCAGGAGTGCCTCGACGCAGTCGACGAGTGCGGCGCGCCGATGGTGGCGATTCCCGGCGGCGAGCCGCTGATCCACAAGGAGATCGGCGAAATCGTCAAAGGCATCGTTGCGCGCAAGAAATTCGTCTCGCTGTGCACCAACGCGCTGCTTTTGGAAAAGAAGCTGCATCTGTTCGAGCCCTCGCCTTATCTGTTTTTCTCGGTGCATCTCGACGGCCTCAAGGCCCATCACGACAAATCGGTGTGCATGGAGGGCGGCTTCGAGAAGGCGATGTCGGCGATCAAGGCCGCCAAGGCCAAGGGTTTTACCGTCAACGTTAACTGCACGATCTTTGACGGCCATCCGGCCGAAGACATCGCCAAGTTTCTCGACCTCACCGAGGAGCTCGGCGTCGGCGTGTCGATTTCGCCCGGCTATGCCTACGAGCGCGCGCCTGATCAGGCGCACTTTTTAGCGCGCCGCAAGACCAAGGAACTGTTCCGCCAGGTGTTCGCGCTCGGCAAGGACAAGAAGTGGAATCTCACCCATTCCAGCATGTTCCTCGACTTCCTGGCCGGCAATCAGGAATTCCACTGCACGCCGTGGGGCATGCCGACGCGCAATGTCTTCGGCTGGCAGAAGCCTTGCTATCTGCTCGGCGAGGGCTACACCAAGACCTTCACCGAATTGATGGAGACCACCGACTGGGACGCCTATGGCACCGGCCGGTATGAGAAATGCGCGAACTGCATGGCGCATTGCGGCTACGAGGCGACCGCGGCGGAGGCGACCTTGCAGCATCCGCTCAAGGCACTGACGATCTCGATGCGCGGCATCAAGACCAAAGGGCCGATGGCGCCGGAGATTTCGCTGGAGAACCAGCGTCCGGCGAAATACGTCTTCGACAGCCAGGTGCAGCTGCGGTTGTCGGAAATCCGCGCCAACGAGGCGCGCGAGAAAGCGGCGGCCAAGAATGAAGCCGCCAAGCCATCCGCGAGCGCCGCGTAGCTGTTCATTCCGGAGCGCCGCGAACCGGCGCCCGCGCCACCGAATGACGCTACATCCCCCACACCACCGCCTGCGTGTTGCCGCGCTTGAGGTTGCGGTAGCGCGCCATCGCCCAGACCGGAAAAAACTTTGAGTAGCCGTGGTAGCGCAGATAGAACACGCGCGGGAAACCGACGGCGGTGTAGCGCGGTTCGTCCCAGAAGCCGTCGGCGGCTTGGGTTTCGCCGAGATATCTGACCCCGCGCGCGACCGCCGGGTGATCGATTTCGCCGGCACCCATCAGGCCGAGCAGCGCCCACGCCGTCTGTGACGCAGTCGACGGCGCGCGCTCATAGCCGCGATAGTCGAGCTTATAGCTCGCGCCGTCCTCGCCCCAGCCGCCATCCTCGTTCTGGATGGCGACCAGCCAGTCTGCCGCCTTGCGCATCTCCGGCGCGCCGTGATCGACGCCAACCGCGTTGAGCGCACAGAGCACCGACCAGGTACCGTAGATATAGTTCATGCCCCAGCGGCCGTACCAGCTGCCCTCGGCATGCTGGGTGCGGCGCAGATAATCGACGCCGCGTGCCACCGCCGTGCTGCTCGCCGTCGTCTCACCGAACTGGGCGAGCATCGACAAGCAACGCGCGGTAACGTCCTCGGTCGGCGGATCGAGCAGCGCACCGTGATCGGCGAACGGGATATTGTTGAGATAATGATATTCGTTGTCGGCATCGAACGCGCCCCAGGCGCCATTCTCGCTCTGCATGCCGATGATCCATTCGCGGGCCCGCGCCAGGCTTTGGTCGTATCTCTTGCGCCCCGAAAGATTCTGCTCGCGATCCATCGCCATGGCGACGACGGCGGTGTCGTCGACGTCGGGGTAGTGCGCGTTGGCATATTGGAACGCCCAGCCGCCGGGCCGGACGTCGGGCCGCCGCGCGATCCAATCGCCGCGGACGTCGAGGATCTGTTTCGGCACCATCCAATCGAGGCCGCGCTTGACCTCGGCAACGGCGCGCTCGCCGCCGACTTCCAGCAAGGCGTGGCAGGTCAGGCCGGTATCCCAGATCGGCGACACGCACGGCTGGCAATAGGCTTCCTGCTCGTGCACCACCAAAAGCTCCTCGATCGACTTGCGCGCGATGGCGCGCAGGGAATGGTTTTCGGCATAGCCGAGCACCGCGAACATCATCACGCTGTTGGCCATTGCCGGGAAAATCGCACCGAGTCCGTCCTCGCCGTTGAGATGCTCGGTGGTCCAGGCGACGGCGCTATCGATGGCGCGTTGCCGTGTCGACTTCGGGAAGAACGGCTCGGCGGCGCGCAGCACATTGTCGACGCCGCGGAAGAACCAGAACCAGGAGGCTTTCTGCTGCGGCGCCTTTGGCGTCGGCCCGATGGTCTGCGGCGGCTCGCGGAACAGCTCGTCGATGCGCACGCCCTTGGCATTGCGCGCCTGCGGCTTCTTCACCATCAGCACCAGCAGCGGCACGATGACGGTACGGCTCCAATACGAAATCTTGTCGATGTGGAACGGAAACCATTTCGGCAGCAGCATTACCTCGACCGGGATCACCGGCACGGCGCGCCACGGAATGAAGCCGAACAGCGCCAGCATGATGCGCGAAAATACATTGGCGCGCTCGGCGCCGCCGCGGGCGAGAACCGCCTCGCGCGCCCGCCGCATGTGATCGGCGTCGATCGGATCGCCGATCATCTTCAGCGCAAAATAAGCCTTCACGGTCGCGCTGATGTCGAGCTCGCCGTCGCGGAACAGCGGCCAGCCGCCGTGCGCGCCCTGAATGCGGCGCAAATAGATCGCGATTTTTCTTTCCAGCTCGGCGTCGACCGGCTCGCCGAGATAATGCCGAAACAGCACATATTCGGCGGGGATGGTGGCGTCGGCCTCAAGCTCGAAGACCCAATGCCCGTCCGAACGCTGCTCCGCCAGCAGCGCCTGCGTCGCTTTTTGAATGCGTTGTTCGAGCGCGTCGTCGACGTCGGATTGCTTCACTGCCTGCGTGCGCTGTTCGAGCGTGTCGTTGAGCATGATTGTCATGATTGTTTCGCGATAGTGTCGGCGGCGCGGTTGCCGGATCGGATCGCACCTTCAATGGTAGCGGGCAGGCCGGTCTCTGTCCAATCGCCGGCCAGGACGAGATTGCGCCATTGGGTTACCGCACCCGGGCGCGCGGCATCCTGCGCGGGTGTCGCGGCAAAGGTGGCGCGGCGTTCGCGCACGATCTGCCACGGCGGTAGCTCGGCCGGCAATCCGGTCAGCCGCGCGACCTCGCCCCAGATCGTTCTGGCCAGTTCCTCGCGCGGGGCGTCGATGAGCCGGTCGCCGGCGCTGATAGTGACCGACAGGCGGCCCGGAAAGGCGAACAGCCACTGCACCGTACCGTTGAGCACGCCGAGGATCGCCGGCTGGGCGGCCGGCGGCTCGATACGGTAATGGGCGTTGACGATGGCGCGGAATTCGCTCGGCACCTTGAGACCGGGCACCAGCGACGCGGCGATATAGGGCGGTACCGCGAGGATGACGCCGTCGTCCGAGCCAGGCACAATGGTCTCGGCACCGAAATCGAGCGCCTCGATCCGCTCGCCGGCAAAGCGCAGAGAGCGCAATTGGTGCTCCATGCGTACCGGGGCGCCGCGCGCTTGCAGATGCGCAAGCGCCGGCTCGATCAAGGTCGTGCCGAGCCCCTCGCGTGCGATCAGCGGCCGGCACGCGTGCCCACCGACCGCAAGCGTTTCGCGGACGATGGCGCCGGCAAGCCGCGCCGATCCGTCCGGCGCGTCGATGTTGAGGGCTGCGACGATCAGCGGCTCCACCAGCCGCTGATAGAGAATGCCTTGGCAGGCGATGACCTCACCGACGGCCTTTCCGGCAGGCGCCCAAAGGAGCCGCGCCAGCGGCAGATAATCGAGCACACGCGTGCCCGGTACGCGCCGCGCAGGATCGAAAACCCAGAATGGTATCGGCCCGTCATTGAACCGCAGCGTCCAGCGCTCGCCGCTTAAGAGATCGGCAAAGTTGAATTCGGCACTCGGCGGACCGACCAGCCTCTGATTAGCGCCGATAGTGCGCAGATAATCGAGCGCGGCGTGATTGCCGGACAGAAGAAGATGATTGCCGTTATCGATCGTCATTCCGACCGATGCGTCGTGGTAGGAGCGACAGCGGCCGCCGGCGAACGCCGTCGCCTCGTGCACCACGACCTTGCGACCAAGCGCGGTGAGCCGCACGGCGGCGGAGAGGCCGGCGAGACCGGCGCCGATGATGTGGATCGTTCCGCTCATCAGATGAGATTGCGCGCCACGATCAGAAGGAGCCTTGCCTTGGGCAGGCGCACCGGCTCACGCGGTGCCACAAAGCCGCGCGCGATCAGCTTCTCGAGGATGATGTGATAGGCCTCACCCATGATCCGGGGCGCGCGCACGACGCGGCGCGGATTTTTCGCCATGATGCCCTGCGCGGCGCGAAACTCGCCCTCGGCCAGATCGACGATCGCAGCGCAGGCTTTGCCGACCGCCGGGTTCGCCAGCACCTCGCGCGGCTCGGTGGCGAGGATGCCGGCGGCTTGCAGCAGCTCGCGCGGCAGATACAAGCGGCCGAGCGAGGCATCTTCATCGAGGTCGCGCAAAATGTTTGTCAGTTGCAGCGCGCGGCCGAGATAATGCGCGAGCGCAATCCCGGCGTCGTGCCCCATGCCGAACACCCGCACCGAAAGCCGTCCGACCGCGCAGGCGACGCGGTCGCAATAAAGATCGAGCGTCGGCCGGTCGGGCGCACGGATGTCGGCGGTGACGTCCATCTGCATGCCGTCGATGATGGCGATGAAGTCTTCGCGTTGCAGGTCGAAGGTACGTACCGCTTGCGCCAACCCGGCGAGCTCCGCCGGTGGCGCGCCGCGATAGACCGCGTCGATGTCGCAGCGCCATTGCGCCAGTTGCTCGCGGCGTCGCTCGCGCGGTCCCAAATCGTCAGCGATGTCGTCGACGGCGCGGCAGAACGAATAGATTTCGAACATCGCCTCGCGCTGGGCGCGCGGCAGGATGCGCATGCCCTTGTAGAACGAGCTGCGGGAGGCGCGCTCGGCCGCGAGCGAGGGCTTGGTCACTCATGCCCCCCGCGGCTTCTGGGTCGTAACAGCGGCTCGCCCGCCCAGCCGGCGGAATGCGCCGCCGACAACGCCGGCCAATGTCAGACCGGCGATGGCGGGCTTGGAAAGATGCACACGGTCATTCAAGGGATCGCGCGCGATCAACAGCCGCGTAAGCCGGTGCGCCAGCGTATTGATCACGGAAACTTCGAGCGCAAGCCGCCGGTCGTTGATCAAGAGCGGAAACACATCGCTCTCGGCAAGGAGTTGCTCGGTGCGCTCCGCGAGGCTGTGTAAGGCGGCGAGCAGCGCCGGCGATGCACGCGGCTCGCCGAGCGTCTCCACGCCGATGCCGTGCGCGGCGAGAAGATCCTGCGGGACATAGACCCGGTCGAGATTGCGGTAGTCGTCCTTGCAGTCCTGCAAGTGATTGATGATCTGCAGGGCCGCACACAGCGCGTCATTGGCCGGCCAGGTACCGCGGCTCTCGCCGTGCACGTCGAGCACGAAACGGCCGACCGGCATCGCTGAGAGCGAACAATAACCGATCAGATCGTCCCAGTCGCGATAGCGGAGCTTGGTGACGTCGAGCTTGAACGCCGCCAGCAAATCCTGGGCATGGCGCGGCGACAGCGCCCGCTCGGCGAGCGCGTCGCGCAGCCGCACCGCGGCCGTGTCCTCGTTGTTCTCACCGATCAGACCGGCGCCAAGCCGATCGAGCAGCTTGAGCTTTTCCGGCGCTGCGAGCGTCGCGTGATCGGCAATATCGTCGGCGGTGCGGACGAAATTGTAGAACGCCAGAATCACGCCGCGATGGCGCGGATGGATCAGGAACGAAGCGACCGGGAAGTTTTCATCCCGGTGTCCCTTTCCCGACCGCCAATCCTTGGCGTCATGCGCACGCATCTCACTCATGACAATTCCGAAACGTTATTGTCGTGAACATCGGCGCCTTTCAAGTTCGCTTGGGCGCGCCCCTTCCACATGCCGCCGCGGCCGCGGGCATGCTGATAGGCGGAATCCAGCGTGAACGCCATATAGGTCGCGGCAATCGCCGGCAAGGCGAGCCCCCATAACGGAGACACCCGATAGAAGCGCAGGATCGGCTGGAACGCCACGGCCATCAGCAGCCACGCAGCGATGCCGAGGATTTTCGCCAAGCCTGTCGCAAAGACCGTCAGCAGTACTGGCGCGAGGTAGGTCATGGCGAGGCCAAGGATGGTTCCCGCGAGCAGGAGCGGCGAATAGCGCAGTTGCGCATAGGCAGTGCGCGAGACCATGCGGCGGATGTCCCCGATCTCGGGATAGGCGCGAACGCTGCGCACGCCGTCGGTGAGCCCGATCCAGATCGGGCCTTGGGCCTTGAGCTCTTTCGCCAGCGCGCAATCGTCGATCAAGGCGCTGCGGATCGAAGCCATGCCGCCGGCGGCGCGCAGCGTTTCGCGGCGCACCAGCATGCAGCCGCCGGCCGCCGCGGCAGTGGAACGGCGCGGGTCGTTCGCCCAAGCGAACGGATAGAGCATCTGGAAAAAGAAAATGAACGCCGGAACGAACATGCGCTCGGCGAAGCTTTCGCAGCGCAGCTTCGCCATCAGCGAAGTGAGAACGTAGCCGCCGGCCTGCGCCCGCGCCGCCAGTTGTGCAAGCTCGCCCGGCGCGTACACAATGTCAGCGTCGGTCAAGAGAATGAGTTCCGGCGGATGTGGTCGGGCTTCGGCCGCCTCGACGCCTTGATTCTGGGCCCAAAGCTTACCGGTCCATCCCGCCGGCAATGCCCGACCCGAGAGAACCGTGAGGCGATCAATCGCGCCCAGAGCAGCCGCCGCGGCGCGCGCGACCTCCGCCGTGCCGTCGCGGCTCTGGTCATCGACCAGAACGACATGGAACTCGCCGGCATAGTCCTGCCGCAGGAGCGACGCGACCGTCTCGCCGACGCATTCGGCCTCGTCACGCGCTGGAATCACCGCTGTGATCGCCGGCCAGGGTCCCTGCCCCACGATCGCTCGATCACGCTCCCGGCCAAGCCAGAACGCCCCCCGGGCCAGGAGGAGATAGAGCCAGATCGCCAGCACCATTGACGCCAAGAGGTCGGTGGTCACAGATAGCCCTTGAATTGGGGATGCCATTTACCGATGCCGAAACGGAGACTTGCCCCGGTCCCGCGCGGCTGCTTTTCGATTATAGAGCCAGATCGGACACAGCGGGAAACCCCGGTTCGTCTGGGCAATGCAGGCTGACGATAAATAATGAACGGCAAAACGAGCCCCTTTCTCGCCCGGCTTGAGGCCACGGCCAAGGACATCGACGACCTGCTCGACCAACTCTTGTCGACCAAACCGGCCGCCGGCGAGCTGGCCCGCCCGGCCCGCCTGATCGAAGCCATACGCTATTCTAGCCTCGGTGGCGGGAAGCGGTTCCGGCCATTCTTGGTAGTGGAATGCGCTGCCTTGTTCGAGGTGCCGCGGCAGCAATCGCTGATGGCCGGCGCGGCGCTGGAATGCGTGCATTGCTATTCGCTGGTGCACGACGACTTGCCGGCAATGGATAATGACGACCTGCGGCGCGGCCAGCCCACAGCGCACAAAGCCTACGATGAGGCGACGGCGATCCTGGTCGGCGACGGGCTGTTGACCTTTGCTTTCGACATTCTGTCGCGAACGCAGACGCATCAGGATCCGGGCGTGCGCATCGAGCTCGTCAGCGCGCTGGCGCGGGCATCCGGCCTCGGCGGCATGGTCGGCGGCCAGATGCTCGATCTCGCCGCCGAAGGACGCTTCGCCGGCAACGGCAAGCAGCGGGTTGCTCAGCGTCTCGGCGAAAACGATGTGCGCACCCTGCAGGCGATGAAGACCGGCGCGCTGTTGCGCTTCGCCTGCGAAGCCGGCGGCATGCTCGGATCGGCGACGCCGCAACAGCGCAAGGCGCTCGAACGTTACGGATCGGCCGTCGGCCAGGCCTTCCAGATCGCCGACGATCTTTTGGACGTCGAAGGCGATACCGCGCTGGTCGGCAAACAGACCGGCAAGGACGCAGGGGCCGGAAAGGCCACCATGGTCGATGTGCTTGGCGCCGCGGGAGCGAAGGCACGGCTTCGCGAGCTGGTCGCAGAGGCCGAGCAGGCGCTGGCGTCGTTCGGTCCAGGCGCCGCGATCCTGATCGAAGGCGCGCGCTTCGTCGCTGACCGCCGCATGTGATCGCGACGTGTGTGATCCGATGTATGTGATCGTGACGTGTATCTCACGAGGTGTGTGATCGCGACGTACTCGGTCGCAACATAGCTGTGACCGCGCCGCTGATATGTAACCGCATCGCTGACTGCCGCATTTTTTTGCAGCTTGGCGCTTGCTTTTTGGCCGTCTCGTCTTTTATTTCACCCTGTTGTCGAGCAAACAACCGTTGCCCCGACAACAAAAGCATGTAAGCTTTTTTTCACGATCGAAATTCATGAGCCGTACGCGGCTCTTTTTATTCGAGCAACGAAGCTCGGAATACCGGCAAGGAAGCCCTTGGCGCGTCTTGCGACGTCCAGGGGCTTTTTGCTGTTCGGAGGCGTACGCAAACCGCCGGGGATATTGGGGAGTTAGCGATGTCGACTACCACTGCTGTTGAAACGGAAGTCGAGCAAATAGACCACGTGCTCGGCGAAGAATACGAGCACAAGCCGGTGCCGCTACAAGCGCGGCGAAGTCTGTTCTCGGTCACCATGGTCTGGATCGGCTTCCCGATGATCATCACGGGAGCAATGACCGGATCGGTGCTGGTGCTCGGCATGGGCTTTCAGCGGGCGCTGGTGGCCATGATCATCGGTAACCTGATCATGTTTGCCTATGTCGGCGCGCTTGGCGCATTGGGCACCAAAAAGGGCATGAATTTCGCGCTGATCGCCAGCATCGTCTTCGGCCGCAAGGGTTACGTATTCTCCTCCGGCCTATTGTCCACGCTGCTGCTCGGCTGGTATGCCGTGCAGACCGGCATCACCGGCAATCTCATCAGTTCAACCTATCATCTGAACTACGTGCTGATGACGATCATCGCCGGCATACTCTACATCGCCATCACTTTCGTCGGCGTCAGAGGACTCCACTATATCGGCCTCGTCTCCGTACCGCTCTTTGTCGTGCTCGGCATCTGGGTCGCAGGTGATTCCGTCGCCAACCACGGTTGGGCGGCGGTGATATCCTATGCTGGCGCCGACGGCAAAGGCGCCATGTCGATGGGCGTTGGGCTCACCATCGTGCTGACGCTGTTCGTCGACGCGGGAACGGTCACGGCCGACTTCAACCGCTGGGCAAAGGATCTCAGAAGCTCGCTGATCTCCACCTTCAGCGCTTTCCCCTTTGCCAATCTCGTAGCGATGCTGGTCGGCGGCATCATGACGGCGGCGCTGGCGACCCCCAACGCCAATCCGTTCGGCGCCGACAACATGTTCGGCTACATGAACGAAAAGCAAATCACCTGGCTGTCGGTGCTTGCCTTCATCTTCCTCTATTGCAATCTCGGCTCGGTTTGCTCGCATTGTCTCTACAATGCAGCAACCGGGTGGTCGCGGATTCTCGGCAGCCACATGCGCATTCTCGCGGTTGCGCTAGGCGTCGTCGGCATCATCGTCGCTGCCTGCAACGTATGGGCCTTCTTTATTCAGTGGCTCACGCTGCTCGGCATCCTCGTGCCACCGATCGGCGCCATCATCCTGGTCGATCAATACCTCTTGCGGGCGAATTCGGAGGCTAACGCTGAATGGCGAGTGATGCCGTTTATCGCCTGGGCGGCAGGCTCGGTGGTTGCGTTCTTCGTCAGTGAATACGCGCCGCAATACTCGACGGCGATCGCCGCGTTCCTCGTGGCCGGCGTCGTCTACGGCGTGTTGCAAAGCGTCACGGCGCCGCGCACCCAATACGCTCGATAGTCGTTCGTCGCAGATAAACGCCGGCGGCGGTTGCCATCGCGGCAATCGCCGTCATACTTTCCTGAAATATTGTTATTGTGGCGCGTGGAGAGGAATCATGCCGCTGGACTATCAAGTCTTCGATCTCGGCAATGTGCGGCTGCAGCGCGGCGCGACGCTGCGCGACTGCAAGCTCGCCTACAAGACCTTCGGCAAGTTGAACGCCGCCAAGGACAACGTCATCGTCTATCCGACCTGGTATTCCGGCCAGCACTACGACAACGAGTGGCTGATCGGGCCGGGCATGGCGCTCGATCCGGAAAAATACTTCATCATCATTCCGAACATGCTGGGCAACGGCCTGTCCTCGTCGCCGAGCAACATGCCGGCGCCGTACAACGGTTCGCGCTTTCCGCGCGTGACGGCTTGCGACAATGTCCGTTTGCAGCATCGGCTGGTGACCGAGAAATTCGGCGTGAGGAAATTGGCCCTGGTTACCGGTTGGTCGATGGGCGCGCTGCAGACGTTTCATTGGGGCGCGCTCTATCCCGATATGGTCGCGCGCATCGCGCCGTTCTGCGGTTCCGCGAAGTGCTCGCGCCATAACTTCGTCTTCCTCGAGGGCGTCAAGGCCGCGCTGACGGCGGACGCCGCCTACGCGGGCGGCTGGTACAAGGAACAGCCCGCCAAGGGTCTACGCGCGATGGCGCGGGTCTACGCCGGATGGGGCTTTTCGCAAGCCTTCTACCGTCAGCGGCTCGATATCGAGCGTCTGGGTTACTCATCGCTGGAAGATTTTCTGGTGGCGTTTTGGGAAGGCTTCTTTCTGCCGAAGGACGCCAACAATCTTCTAGCCATGCTGTGGACCTGGCAGAACGGCGATATCAGCGACAATGAGGTCTATAACGGCGATTTCAAGAAGGCGCTGGGCTCCATCAAGGCCAAAGCCTATGTGATGCCCGGACAGACCGATCTCTATTTCCCGCCGGAAGACAGTCAGCACGAAGTCGCGAACATGCCGAACGCGAAATTCCTGCCGGTGCCGTCGATCTGGGGCCATTTTGCCGGCGGGCCCGGCACCAATCCGGACGACGTCAAGTTTATCGACAATACCTTGAAGGAATTGTTGGGCTCCTAACCGCGGCAACGGTCTCCTAAGGCGTCTTCGGCGTTTGAAGAGGCCGAACGAGTCGCCAAAGGCGGCGCATCGCGTGATCTACGTCACAGCGCCGGCGGATCGGACGCCTAAACATTGTGGCCAATTCAAGGGGTTTGGCAGCAATGACGCGATTGCACTTCCTGCGGACGGGCCTTATCTGGTCTGGATTGCGCAATCGCGCCTGACAGACAGACCTCATCCGCCAGCGATCATGTCTATGACCCTCAATAAGCGATGGACTTCACATGCGGCCATACATGCAGCCGTGGCCGTTATTGTCGCTGCACCCGTCTTGGCACCTTGTGGACTGGCGGCAGCGCCAATCCGGGTGAAAGGCTTGGCTGCGTCGGCGCAAATCGTCCAGCATTTGCATTTGGCGGCTCAGACGCGGTCGAAAAAGGGCGGTCCGGCAAACAGCCAAAATCCGCCTCCGCCTGAAAGCAAATCGTCAGAATTACCGCCGCGGGCGCCCTACACGGCGGCGGAAGCCGTGGTCGCAACCATTCCCGGCATGCCGGACGTCCGTTTCTGGGGCGATTCTGAAGCCGACTACAAAGCAGCGCTGCCGTCGGAGCCGGGCCCCTGGCTCATTCTCACCAGCGGCGGCGCGGATGGCGCATTTGGCGCCGGGCTGCTTCACGGGCTTACCGAGGCCGGCAAGCGGCCCGATTATGCGGTGATTACCGGCGTCAGTACCGGCTCACTCATCGCGCCCTTCGCCTTTGCCGGGTCGCGTTATGACGAGGCGTTGCGCAAGGCATTCACCGAGGTGAGTGCGGCCGACATTTTCGAAGCCGGCACCAGCACCGGTGAAAGTTTTGTCAATTCGTGGCCGCTGCGGGACTTCATCGCCAAGCAAATTACGCCACAGCTCTTGGCTGATATCGCCGCCGCGCATCGCGCCGGGCGTCGGCTCTTTGTGGCGACCTCCGACATCGATTCGCAGCGCCAGGTGATCTGGAATATGGGCGCCATCGCCGCTCATGGCGGCGATCGTGCGACCAAGCTGTTCTGCGCCGTGCTGCTGGCTTCGGCCTCGATTCCCGGCGGCTTCCCGCCGGTGCTGATCGACGTCGAGGCGGGCGGCAAGCGCTTCCAGGAGATGCATGTCGACGGCGGCCTGGGCGGACAATTCTTTGTCGCGCCGCCGTCATTGATGGCAAGTACCAGTGACTACCGCCTGCCGGCCACCCAGCTCTACATCGTGGTGAATACCGGCCTGCAGCGGGATTTCAAGGTGGTCGATCGCTTCGCGCCGACGATCTTGACTCAGTCCATCGGCATGGCTGTTCCGGTCGACACCAGCCTGATGATCGATCGTGCGTTTGTTGTCGCCAAACGCAGCGGTGTGGAATTCAACGTCGCGACCATCCCGGCGAGCTTCAATGCGCCGAGCAGAGGGCCCTTCGATCCCGAATACATGAAAGCGCTATTCCAGGTCGGCTCTGTGCAAGGCAAGGGCGCAACCGCCTTCGCCGCGACACCGCCACCGCCACCGAGTGGACCCACGCCTCAACCCAGTCACATTCAAAAAACCGGAGCGAACCAATGAAGAATTTGTTGCGGCCGATTGTTGCTACCGCCTTTGGTGCCCTGCTGATCACCAGTATCAGCATCCCGACCGGCGCGATCGCGGCAAACTTTGACGGCAGCTGGAGCGTTGTGATCAACACGCTGCGCGGCGATTGCGGCAGTTCGCTGCGTTATGGCGTGCGCATTGTCGGCGGCCGCGTGGTGAGCGGCGGTGGAAACTACAGCGTCGCCGGCGCGGTCGCTCCGAGTGGGGCGATCCATGTGATGGTTGCCGAGGGCGGCCGCTCGGCCAGCGGCTATGGACGGCTGGCCGGCAACAGTGGCAGCGGCGTGTGGCGCACGTCTACCGGCGAATGCTCCGGTCAATGGGCCGCGTCGCGGGGCGGCGGCTGGTAACCCAGGCTACGACCCGGTTTTGCGCGTGGCGCTGTTCGCTTTCCACCACGGGCAGACGTCGCGCGCTCGCAAATAATTGCCGTCCATCACATTGAGCGGAACGCGGCCGCCTGCTTCGGCGAGCGCGATGCGCATGGCGCGCGCTTCTTCGCGCTTCTCCGGCGAGAGCCACATGCGGTCGTGGCCCCACAGGCTCGGGCCGTCGGCGCGTTCCTGCGGCACCCAAGTCGAGGGGTCGATCGAGCGGCCGCCCCAGCCATACTCCACCATGAATTTCGACGGCGATATCGAGTAGAACGACGTCATCTCATCGTTGGTGTGGCGGCCAAAGGTGGCGCCGATGCGCTGCGGGTCGCGCAGCGCCAGGTCGTAAGCCTGCCCGACATCGTCGAGATAACACAGCTCGACCATCAGATGATGGACGCCGTTCTTGCCGGTATCGACGAAGGCCAGGCTGTGGTGGCGCGGATTGAGATGAAAGAAATAGGCCTTGAACGGCCGCAGAATATAGTCGCTGAGTCGAAAGCCGAGGATGTCGGTGTAGAACGGCATCACCTCGTCGAGCCGCGCTGTCGTCAGCACCGCGTGTCCCATGCCGAGCGGACCGGTGCGGAAGCCGGAAATGGCGCGTCCCGGCTTGAACGGCTCGGTCGCGACTTCGGCGCCGTGGAACGCTTCGAGCCGGTTGCCGATCGGATCGTGAAACACGATCAGTTCCTTGACCCGGCGCTCATCGGCCAGCGCCCGTGAGCCGCGTGCCACGGCCACGCCATGCTTTTCCAGATGCACCGCCAACGCCTCAAGCGCCGCGCCATCCGCGACTTCCCAGCCGTAGAAGCCGACACCCTCGCCGGCATCGGCATTGACGATCAGGCGCTGCTTGCGGTCATCCATACGCAACGCCAACGTGGCGCGGCTCGTGTCGACGAGCTGCATGCCGAGAAACCGCGTGGCATAGCTTTCCCACTCCTCGATATCGGCGGTGCGCACACCGACATAGCCGAGCGACTGAAGCTGCATGGCATTGCTCCTAATAGCTTGATTTTATCACTTCGAGCTGGACCGGCCAAATACCGCCGCGACGATCAGCCCTGCAGCGCCCGCGTGGTGTCGTCGAACAATTCCTCGACTGCATAGCGGCGCGGCGTCAGCTTCATTTCGAAGGCGTAATCGCTCATGAGCTCGAGCGACGGCTTGACCGCATCGAAGCCGAACGGGATGAAATCGATTGCGCCCGCCTTCGGCAAGCCGGCGGCCTTTTTGCTTTCGAGCAGCATGCGGTAGACCTCACGAACCGCGCCCGGATCAGATTTTGCCAGCGTTGCCTTCAGTACGACCATGTGATTGATCGGCACGGCGCCGCTTTTCTTGTACCACGCGAGCGCCGCGGTTTCGGGATCGGGAATGACGCTTTTGAGCTGCGGCTCGCTCGGCATGGCGCCGCCGAAAATCGCGGCGTCGAGTTCGCCGTCAAGCAGCATCTTGGCGATGTCCTTGCCGGCCGCGGCGCGCTCGACGCCCGGCGGATCGCGGTATTCGGCGACGTGCGCATCCTCGAACGTCACCCATTTCACCGTGCCGAGATCGAGGCCGTAATCCTTCCAGAGAATGCCGCGTATCCACACGCCGGTGGTCTGCGAGAAGGCGCGCACGCCGACCCGCCGGCCGGGAAGATCCTCCGGCCGCAGCGTTCCATGCACGGAATTGTACAGCATGGTGCCATGCTGAAAGCGCCCCATCATCGTCGCCGGCATCAGCACCAGCGGCTTGCCGTAAGCCTTGGCCTGCAAATAGGTCACGATCGCCATCTCGCTCAGGTCAAACTTTTGCTCGCGCGCCATCGGCATGAAGGCGCGGTTGACCGGATTGATTTCAGTGAATGCAAACGCCACCCGGTCGGATTTGATGGCGCCGTCCTTCAGCGCTCGGGTGTGCGGGTAGGTTCCGAAGCAGACATTCAGCGTCTCGATTTTTTCGGCCGTCGTTGCGCTCATCAAAAGCCCCCTCCCCGTGTCGCATCAATCCTACGGCCCGGCGAACCACTAGGCCAGCCGCGCCGGGACGCCGCCGATAGCCATCCGCCAATTGTTCGCAGGTTTGGATAGCAGGATGACGTTGCAAATTCGGGTCGACGCCATCGCGATGCCCGGGCCGACTGTGCCCAGGCGCGCCGATGACGGGCCAGCGCCCCGTCGTCACGCCAGACCGCTGCAGCAAGTCTCATTCTTCCGCATCGACCAAGCGCAAGCGGCCACTGCCTCGGCCCGCCGCAGCCGAGCAAGCGCACTTGCTCTGGTGATGGCAAGTCAGGCGCGCTTGGCGCGCGGGCCAACGCTGGCCAATTGCGGCCGTTGCGGCTTGGCCGGGCGCGCGCGCCTGCCGCCGGTGGCCTTGGCCGCGCTCGGGCTCGGCAGAAACAGCCGCTCCAGCATTTGCCGCTCAATCGGCTTCTGCAGGATCGGCACCGCGCTGAAGCGTTCGTCGATGGTGTCGGCGTCATAGCCGGTGACAAAGACAAACGGAACGCCGCGCGCCGACACGATGTCGGCGACCGGATAGGCCATGCCGTCGCCGAGATTGATATCGAGGATCGCGGCGTCATAGTCGCCGTCCTTCGCGGCCTGCAGCGCGTCGGACGCCCGCGACAGCGGGCCGATGACGGTGTGCCCGCTTTCCGTCAGGCATTCCGCAATCATCATGGCGACGAGCGCTTCGTCCTCGACCAAGAGGATGCGCTGGCCGACTGCCGCGGCGGCCTGCTTCGCTCCGTGACCGGCGCCGTTAGACGCCGTCTTGCGCGCGCGCGCGCCGGCGGTTTGGCGCAGCGGAATCCACAACGCGCACTGCATGCCGTGCGGCGCCCAGTCGAACGCCGCCTGGCCGGCGAGCTGGTTCTCGATACTGGCGCGGATCACCTTGAGGCCGAAGCTGCGCGCCGAAGGCGGCAAAATCGGCGGGCCGCCGGTTTCAACCCATTTCAGGATCAGGAAGTCCGGCTGCAACTGCCAGTTCACGCTGACCTTGCCCAGCATCGATGACAGGGCGCCGTGTTTCGCCGCGTTGGTGGCAAGTTCATGCAGCGCCAGCGCCAGACCCTGCGCCATGTGCGGCGGCAGCGACACATCGGGCCCGATGATCTCGACCTTGTCGACCTCGCCAGTCCGGTACGGAGCAAGCTCTTCCGCCACCAGCGCGCCGAGGTCGGCGCTGTGCCAGCGCGAATCCGATAACAGCGCATGCGCCCGCGCCAATGCCTTGATCCGCCCTTCGACCGCGGCGACATAATCACCGACATTGCGCGCGCGCGTCAGGCGGACGATCGATTGGACGACGGCGAGCGCGTTACGGGCGCGGTGATCGACCTCGCGCGCCAGCAAATCCTGCCGCTGCTCGGCTTCCGTGCGCTCGGTAATGTCGATGGTGACGCCGCTCACCCGCACCAGCCGGTTGGCGGCGTCGAAACTCGCCGCCGCAGTGCCGGTACACCAGCGCACGCTGCCGCCGGGCTGCACGACGCGAAAATCCGTCTGCACCGTGCGCTCGCCCTGCGCCATGCGGCGGCCGCTCGCCACCAGCCGTTCCCAGTCTTCGGGATGGATCATGGCGCGGATGTTGTCGACGGTGACCTGAAAGCGTCCGCGCTCGACACCGAAAATATGGTGCTGGCCTTCGTCCCATTGGCATTCGCCGGTTACCGGATCGAAGTCCCACGACCCCATCTGCCCGGCGGCCAGCGCCAGACTGCGGCCCTGTTCGCTTTGCATCAGCCGCGTCGTGGAGGCTTCAAGTTCTGCGGTGCGCTCGGTGACGCGCCGCTCCAGCTCGGCATTGAGCCGCTCCAGCTGGCGGGTCTTGCGGTAAAGCTCGGCGAATATCTTGACCTTGGCGCGCAACACCGCGGGCACGACCGGGACCGGCACATAATCGACGGCGCCCATCTCGTAACCGCGCAAGCGATCGACATCGTCCACTTGCACGGCGGAGATGAAGATGATGGCGGTGCGCTGAAAACGCGGATGCTCGCGGATCATGGCCGCGAGCTGAAAGCCGTCGAGCTCCGGCATGCAGACATCGATCAGGACGACAGCAGCCTCGTTCTTGAGCAGGAACTCCAGAGCCTCGCGCGCCGAAGCCGCCTTGATCAGATTCTCCCCGAGATCACGAAGGATTTCTTCGTTGGCAAGGAGCTTCGCTGGCTGATCGTCCACCAGCAGGACATTGACTTTGTCGTTCATGGCCCAAGTTCCGGCATGGCGGAAGCCTAGCGATGGAGCCACATCCGCAGCGCGGAGAGCAGTTGTTCGGTATTGACCGGCTTGGCGAGATAGTCGGAGGCGCCGGCCTCGAGACATTTTTCCCGATCGCCCTTCATCGCCTTGGCGGTCAAGGCGATGATCGGCAACCGCCGATAGGCCGGATTGCCGCGGATGTTTTCGATGGTCTGATAGCCGTCCATTTCCGGCATCATGATGTCCATCAGCACGATCGCCAGTCCCGGCGTCTGGTCGATCAGCTCGATCGCCTCGCTGCCGGTGGTTGCGGTCAAGACGTGCATGCCGCGGCGTTCCAGCGCGCTCGACAGCGCGAAGATGTTGCGCGCGTCGTCGTCGACCAGGAGCACCGAGCGGCCGATTAAATCTTCGTCCGAACTGTTGAGCCGTTCCAGCATGCGCTGCTTGTCGGGCGGCAGGCCGCTGAATACCCGATGCAGGAACAATGCCGTCTCGTCGAGCAGGCGTTCCGGCGATTCGACGCCCTTGACGACGATGCTGCGTGCCATGGTGTGGAGCTGGGCGTCTTCATTGGCCGACAATTCGCGCCCGGTGAACACCACGACCGGCACGTCCGCCAGGGCCTGCTCGGCGCGCATGCGTTCGAGCACCTCGAAACCCGACATATCCGGAAGACGCAGATCGAGCACGACGCAATCGCACGCGCCTTGGCGCAGAACGTCGAGCGCCTCTTCGCCGGTCCCGGCATTGACGATCTCGATGTCGTCGTGGCCAAGGAGCTCGCGGATGCTCAGCTGTTCGGCCTTGTTATCCTCGACCACCAGGAGCCGGCGGCGCCGCGGCTGCGAAAACTCCTTGATCCTGGCCAGCGCCTCGGAAATGCCCTCCCGCGTCGTCGGCTTGGTGACAAACGAGAATGCCCCGCGCGCCAGCCCGTGCTGACGATCCTCGTCGAGGGTGACGATTTGCACCGGGATGTGCCGGGTCAGCGGGTTCTGCTTGAGTTGGCTCAGCACGTTCCAGCCCAGCATGTCGGGCAGGAAGACATCGAGCGACACCGCGGTCGGCTGGTATTGTTTGGCAAGATCGAGCGCGTCATCGCCCCGCATGGCGAGCAGGACCTTGAATCCCTTGTCGCGCGCCAGATCGAGCAAGATCCGGGCATAGTGCGGGTCGTCCTCGACGATGAGCAGGATGGCGTCGCCCGGCTCGATTTCCAGACGATCGTCGGGAATCTGCTCGACCGTCCGTTCCGTGGTAACCGCAGGCGTCGTGATGACGCTTGCCGCCGGCGGACGCGGCGCCGTGGTCGAGCCCACATACTTGATCGGCAGATAGAGCGTGAAGCTCGAACCGCAATCGGGCGCACTGCGCAGATGAATTTCGCCGCCGAGCAGGCTCGCCAGCTCGCGGCTGATCGCCAAGCCAAGACCGGTGCCGCCATACTTGCGGCTGGTCGAGGCGTCAGCCTGCTGGAACGCCTCGAAGATAATTTTCTGTTTTTCCAGCGGAATACCAATGCCGGTGTCGGAAACTTCAAACGCCACGACCGCCGGCGCCTGGCTCAGCACCGGATGGGTGGCGCTCCAGCCACCTAACGCCGCCGACACATTAAGCCGAACCCCGCCCTGCGCGGTGAATTTAAAGGCATTGGACAGCAGGTTCTTGAGCACCTGCTGGAGCCGTTTCGAATCCGTGGTGACGGTGCGCCCGAGATTGGGATCGAGATGCACGTCGAACGACAGCTGCCGCGTCTCGGCTTCGTGGCGGAACGGCCGCGCCACCATGTCGAGCAGGTTTGAGAAGAAGATTTCTTCCGCGTCGACCGTGACCGTACCCAACTCGATCTTCGACAGATCAAGGATATCGCTGATGAGGTTGAGGAGGTCAGTGCCGGCGCCATGGATGGTGCGGGCGAACTCGACTTGTTTCCCGGTAAGATTGCCTTCCGGATTGTCGGTCAGCTGCTGGCCGAGGATCAGGATCGAGTTGAGCGGCGTGCGCAGCTCGTGCGACATGTTGGCCAGGAATTCCGACTTGTATTTCGAGGTCAACGCCAGCTCGGTCGCCTTTTCTTCTAGCGCGCGGCGCGCCTGCTCGATTTCCTGATTCTTGCGCTCGACTTCGACGTTGCGTTCGGCAAGCTGCTGCGCCTTCTGCTCGAGCTGCTCGTTAGTCTGCTGCAATTCCTTCTGTTGGGCCTGCAGTTCGCCGGCGAGCTGCTGCGATTGCTTGAGCAGGCCTTCGGTCTGCATCGTCGCTTCGATCGAATTGAGCACGATGCCGATCGACGTGGTCAGCTGCTCGAGGAACATGGTCTGCAACGCGGTGAACTCGTTGACCGAAGCCAGCTCAATCACCGCCTTGACCTGGCTCTCGAACAGCACCGGCAGCACGATGTAGTTGCGCGGCGGCGCCTTGAACAATGCCGAGCTGATGGGAACGGCGTTGCCCGGCAGGTCGGTAATGAGCATGCGGCGCTTGTCGACCGCGCATTGGCCGATCAGGCCCTCGCCGAGCCGGAGCACCGGCGCGTGGCCGTTGGCGCCGTCGTCGGCGTAAGTCGCCAGCAAGCGAAGGCTCGGCGTCTCCTCGTTCTGATAGATCACGCCTTGATGGGCGTTGACCAGCGGCGTCAATTCCGACAGCAGCAGCCGGCCGACGGTCGTCAGATCGCGCTGGCCCTGCAGCATGTTGGTGAATTTCGCCAGGTTGGTCTTCAACCAGTCCTGCTCGGTATTGCGGTCGGTGGTGAGCCGCAAATTGTCGATCATGGTGTTGATGTTGTCTTTGAGCTCGGCCACTTCGCCGCGCGCTTCCACCTGAATCGAGCGCGTGAGGTCGCCCTTGGTCACCGCCGTCGCCACCTCGGCGATGGCGCGCACCTGAGTGGTAAGGTTGGCGGCGAGCAGGTTCACGTTGCCGGTCAAATCCTTCCAGGTGCCGGCGGCGCCCGGCACGTTGGCCTGACCGCCGAGGCGGCCCTCGACCCCAACCTCGCGCGCCACCGTCGTCACCTGATCGGCGAAGGTCGCGAGCGTGTCGGTCATGTTGTTGATGGTCTCGGCCAAAGCCGCCACCTCGCCTTTCGATTTCACCGTGAGGTTCTGCTTGAGATCGCCGTTGGCCACTGCGGTCACGACCTTGACGATGCCGCGTACCTGCTCAGTCAGGTTGGCTGCCATGACGTTGACCGTGTCGGTCAAATCCTTCCAAGTGCCGGCGACGCCGGGCACTTGCGCCTGGCCGCCGAGCAGGCCTTCGGTGCCGACCTCGCGGGCGACGCGGGTAACTTCCGAGGCGAAGCCGTTGAGTTGGTCCACCATCGTGTTGATAGTGTTCTTCAGTTCGAGAATTTCGCCCTTCACGTCGACGGTGATCTTGCGCGACAGGTCGCCACGCGCCACGGCGGTGGTCACCTCGGCGATGTTGCGCACCTGGGTCGTCAGGTTGGCCGCCAGCAGGTTGACGTTGTCGGTCAGGTCCTTCCAGGTGCCGGCGACGCCGGGCACCACCGCTTGGCCGCCAAGCCGGCCGTCGGCGCCGACTTCGCGCGCCACGCGCGTCACTTCGGCGGCGAACGAGCGCAACTGCTCGACCATGGTGTTGAGCGTGTCTTTGAGCAGCAGCATCTCGCCGCGCACGTCGACCGTGATCTTTTTCGACAAGTCGCCGCCGGCGATGGCGGTCGCCACCTCGGCGATGTTGCGGACCTGCGCCGTGAGGTTCGACGCCATGAAGTTGACGTTGTCGGTGAGGTCCTTCCAGGTGCCGGCGACACCGGGCACTTGCGCCTGGCCGCCGAGCTTGCCTTCGGTGCCGACTTCGCGCGCCACGCGCGTCACTTCCGACGCAAAGGCGTTGAGCTGATCGGCCATGGTGTTGATGGTGTTTTTCAGTTCGAGGATTTCGCCTTTCACGTCGACGGTGATCTTGCGCGACAGGTCGCCGCGGGCCACGGCGGTCGTCACCTCGGCGATGTTGCGCACCTGGGCGGTCAGGTTGCCGGCCATGGAATTCACCGAGTCGGTCAGATCCTTCCAGGTGCCGGCGACGCCCGGCACGTTGGCCTGGCCGCCGAGCCGGCCTTCGGTACCGACCTCGCGGGCGACGCGCGTCACCTCGCCGGCGAAGCGGTTGAGCTGATCGACCATGGTATTGAGCGTTTCCTTCAGCTGAAGGATTTCGCCGCGCACGTCGACCGTGATCTTGCGCGAGAGGTCGCCGCCGGCGATGGCGGTCGCCACCTCGGCGATGTTGCGGACCTGGCCGGTCAGATTGCCGGCCATGGAATTCACCGAGTCGGTCAGATCCTTCCAGGTGCCGGCGACGCCCGGCACCTGCGCCTGGCCGCCGAGCTTGCCTTCAGTGCCGACCTCGCGCGCCACGCGCGTCACTTCGGCGGCGAAGGCATTGAGCTGATCGACCATGGTATTGAGCGTGTCTTTCAGCTCGAGAATTTCGCCGCGCACGTCGACGGTGATCTTGCGCGACAAGTCGCCGCGCGCCACCGCGGTCGCGACCTCGGCGATGTTGCGCACCTGGCCGGTCAGGTTCGACGCCATCGAGTTGACCGAGTCGGTCAAATCCTTCCAGGTGCCGGCGACCCCGCGCACCATCGCCTGACCGCCGAGCTTGCCTTCGGTGCCGACTTCGCGCGCCACCCGCGTCACCTCGCCGGCGAAGGCGTTGAGCTGGTCCACCATGGTGTTGATGGTGTCCTTGAGCTCGAGAATTTCGCCGCGGACGTCGACCGTGATCTTCTTCGACAGGTCGCCTGAGGCGATCGCGGTCGACACCTCGGCGATGTTGCGCACCTGCGCGGTGAGGTTCGAGGCCATCGAGTTGACGGAATCGGTCAGGTCCTTCCAGGTGCCGGCGACGCCGAGCACGTTGGCCTGGCCGCCGAGGCGGCCTTCGGTGCCGACCTCGCGCGCCACGCGCGTCACCTCGCCGGCAAAGGCGTTGAGCTGATCGACCATCGTATTGATGGTTTCCTTCAGCTGCAGAATTTCGCCGGAGACATTGACGGTGATCTTCTTCGACAGGTCGCCGCCTGCGATGGCGGTGGCGACGTCAGCGATGTTGCGGACCTGCGCGGTGAGGTTGCCGGCCATGAAGTTGACGCTGTCGGTCAGGTCCTTCCAGGTGCCGGCCACGCCCGGGACTTGCGCCTGACCGCCGAGCTTGCCTTCGGTGCCGACCTCGCGGGCGACGCGGGTGACTTCCGAAGCAAAGCCGTTGAGCTGGTCCACCATGGTGTTGATGGTGTCCTTGAGCTCGAGGATTTCGCCGCGCACGTCGACGGTGATCTTGCGCGACAGGTCGCCGCGGGCCACCGCCGTGGTCACATGCGCGATGTTGCGGACCTGGTCGGTGAGGTTGCCGCACATGGCGTTCACCGAATCGGTCAAATCCTTCCAAGTGCCGGCGACGCCGGGCACGATCGCTTGACCGCCGAGCTTGCCGTCGGTGCCGACTTCGCGGGCGACGCGGGTCACTTCGGAAGCGAACGAGCGTAGCTGATCGACCATCGTGTTGATGGCTTCCTTGAGCTGCAAAATCTCGCCGCGCACGTCGACGGTGATCTTCTTCGACAAGTCGCCGTTGGCGACCGCGATCGTCACCTCGGCGATATTGCGCACCTGCGCGGTGAGGTTCGACGCCATCGAGTTGACGCTCTCGGTGAGGTCCTTCCACACGCCGGTGACGCCGCCGACCTGGGCCTGGCCGCCGAGCTTGCCTTCGGTGCCGACTTCGCGCGCCACGCGCGTCACCTCGGAGGTGAAGACGTTGAGCTGCTTGATCATCGTGTTGACGATCTCGGCGGCGCGCAGGAATTCGCCTTTCAGCGGCCGGCCGTCGACGTCGAGACTGACGGTGCGAAGCAGATCGCCCTGCGCCACGGCAGCGATCGCGCGCGTCACCTCCGTCGTCGGCCAGAGCAGGTCGTCGATCAGCGAATTGACCGAGGATTCCATCTCGCCCCAGGCGCCTTCGGAAAGGCCGAAGCGCACGCGCTGACGGGTCTTGCCCTCGCGGCCCACCACCTGGCCCACGCGCTCGAGCTGCTTGGCCATGCGCTGGTTGGCGGCGACGATCTCGTTGAAGGTGTCGGCCACCTTGCCCATGAGGCCGGTCTGGTGGCCGGGCATCCGCACCGAGAAATCGCCGACCCGCATAGCTTGCAACGCGTGCAGAAGTTCGCGCAATTCCGCAAACTCGCCACCATTGACCCCAGGCGTTTTGGCAAGGGAAGCCGTCGCGGCAGCTCCGTTTTTGTTCGTTGCGCCGGCAACGTCAGGGGTGCGTGGCATGTAAGTCTCCGAGAACTCATAGGGCGGCGCCACCTGACAGGGTGGTACGTGCAAGGCGTTGAGTTGGATTAGCGGGCGGTCCGATCAGGTCCCGAAACTGCCCGGCGCGGCCATACCCCACACGCCGCGGCAGATCGGACATGCATCTCCCCCTCAAGGGAACTCCTTCTAGGCCGTAGGCCGAACGTGCCCAGCTTCGGAAGGTTCCGCCGGTCTCGGCCTGAAAAAGAGATATTTTTTCCGGCTTAGCCGATGCAACGAGACGAACGGCCGCTTTCGCATCCGGGCGGGCGGCGCATCCTGTTGAAAAAACTCGATAATTGCAGCCAATCCAACAGGAATTTCACGCCAAATCCGCGGTAATTCCGGCTAACGATTTTTAGATTTCCGGGTCGGCCCGGCCGCGGCGCCGGCAAGCGGCAATCAAGGTATTGCGAAGGAGACAGGCGATGGTCATTGGACCGACGCCACCGGGAACGGGCGTAATCGCCCCGGCGATCCCTTGCGCCTCGGCAAAGGCAACGTCGCCGACGAGCTTTGATTTCCCCTCTGCGCCGGCGATTCTGTTGATGCCGACGTCGATGACGACGGCACCTGCTTTGATCCAGGATCCGCGAACAAATTCGGGCCGCCCCACTGCCGCGACCAGAAGATCGGCACGCCGCAGGATCGCCGGGATGTCCCGGCTTTTGGAATGCACCAGCGTCACCGTGCAGCTTTCGGCCAGCAGCAAAGCCGCCATCGGCTTGCCGACGATATTGGAGCGGCCAAGCACGACGGCCTCGGCACCAGCGAGCTGCGGCAGGGTGTCGCGCAGCAGCATCAAACAGCCATAGGGCGTGCATGGCACCAATGCCCGGTCGAGCCCGCCGCTCCACAAACGACCGACATTCTGCGCATGGAAACCGTCGACGTCCTTGCCGGGATCGATGGCATCAATCACCCGCTGCGGGTCGATATGCTTCGGCAGCGGCAGCTGCACCAGAATGCCGTCGACGCGGTCGTCGGCGTTGAGCTTGGCGATCAGCGTCAGCAGCTCGGCTTCGCCGATCGCCGCCGGCAAGGTCTCCTGGAAACTGGCGATGCCGGCGGCGGTCGCCGCCCTACCCTTGTTGCGCACATAGACCTGGCTCGCCGGATCCTCGCCGACCAGAACAGCGCAAAGTCCCGGCACGATGCCGGCTGCCGCTTTGAGCTTGGCAGTCGCGGCAGCAACATCGGCAACGAGGCGATCAGCGCGCGCTTTGCCGTCGATCAGCTTTGTCATCGGCATTGTTTTGTCGGTCGGCGGCGTGATCGTCGCTTGCGTTTGTTCGTTGGCCTAATCGCGACCTGTTAGTCGAAACCAGGCCAATTGACCAGCCGACGAACCATCAACGCGACGATTTTTTCGGCCCACAAATCAAATCCATCGCGGCCGTGGCGATCGCCGTCAGTTCTTTGCGCGGCACGCCGACACGCGCGCGCACCGCGATCGTGTGCATGGTGGCGGTTGCGATCTGGGCCAGCGCCCCCGGATTGGCTTTCGATGGGACCTCGCCCCGCTCGATCGCCTTGACGATCTGCCGGCTGATAAAGGCGTCGGTGCCGCCGATACTGGCAGCGAGGAAGTTGCGCACCGCGGGATCGGTCGTCGCCTGCGCCGGCGCGGTCGAGATCGAATAGCAGCCACGCGCCTCATCTCCTGTGGCTAGATAGATATCGAGCGCGGCATCGTAGAACCGCTTGAGGAAAACGCGCAGCGGCGGATCGTCGGCGATGATCTCCTGCCCGATCGCGCGCGAGCGCTGCTGATAGCGCTCGAGCGTCTTGAGATAGAGGTCGCGCTTGTCGCCGAATGCCGCATACAGGCTCGGCCGGTTCATCCCGGTCGCGGCCGCGAGATCGTCGAGCGACGTGGCCGCATAGCCGTGTTTCCAGAACACCTCCGCGGCGTTGGTCAGCGCCCGCTCGGGATCATATTGCCGCGGGCGCCCGCGGCCGCGCGGCGCGCTTTCGGCCTCGGGCGGCGATTTTTGCGGCTTTTCCGCCGCCTTCGATCTTTTTTGTACCATTTCGCAAGAAATCCTTGACCGCCTCTAATTTATGCGAGACAGTACAAAAATGAAAGGGCGGACGCTCGATTTGCAAGGGGAGAGCTACATGAAACTTTATTTTTCACCAATGGCCTGTTCGCTGGCGAGCCGAATCGCGCTTTACGAGGCCGGCGCCGAGGACGTCCAGTTCATCGAGGTCGATGGCAAGACCAAGCGCACCTCCGACGGAGCGAATTATCGCGACATCTATCCGCTGGGGATGGTGCCGCTCCTTCGCCTCGACGACGGCTCGTTGCTGAGCGAGAACGCCGCGATCCTGCAATACATCGCCGCGCGCTATCCCGACGGGGCACTGGCGCCGAAGAACGAGATCGAGCGGGCGCACTTGCAGCAATGGCTATGCTTTATCGGCACCGAATTGCACAAGGGCATGTTTATTGCCCTGTTCGACCAAAAAGCGCCGGAAGGAACGCGCGAACACACGCTGAAAAGGTACGAGTCGCGGTTGAAATATCTCAACGATCACCTCACTGGACGCCAATACCTGCTTGATCGCTTCACCGTCGCCGACGCCTATCTCTACGCCATCCTAAACTGGACGGTACCGACGAACGTCGATTTGACCCCATTTCCGGCGATCAAGAGCTACCGGGATTCCTTGCAGAGCCGGCCGAGCATCGCCAAGGCGTTCGGGGAAGAAATGGCGCTGCACAGGGCCGAATTGGCGCGCCAACAGGCCGCGGCGTGAGCGCCGTTCCGCTTTGGCATCACGCGCATGTGGGCCCGGCTCGACGCCGGGTCCGCATCGATCAGATGCCGATACACAGCAGCGATCGCGCGAGCGGGCCAATGGATAATCTGCCAAGCTTCGTCGACGCCTACGTGACGGTTTGGAACGAGCCGGATGCGGAAACCCGGCGGCGGCGCATCGCCGCTGTCTGGGCGCCGGACGGAACGACCTGCTATCGGCTTCTTGATGCCCGCGGCTACGGGGAAATCGAATCGCGCGTCGCCGGCTCCTGGGATCGATGGCTGCGTGACGGCAAATTCGTCTTTCGCGCCGTCAACGCCATCTGCCATCACCGGGCGGTCAAACTGAATTTCGCCATGCTCGCGACCGACAGCAGCAAAGTGGAAGCGAACGGCTTGGCTTATTTGCTCATCGACGAGAACGACCGCATCGTTCGCGACTATCAATTCAATCCTTCAGTTCATGACGCGCCCAATCTCGCAGCCAAATACCTGGCGTGCCGCAGTGAAACGGATGGCGCGCGGCGCCGAAGCCTGATCGGCGAGCTTTGGGCGGAGAATGGCGCGCTGATCGGCGAAGACGGCGAAGTCCGCGGTCACGATGAGCTTGCCAGCGCGTTGGCGGCCATGCAACGGAGCCAGCTTGCGAAGAACATCGCCGTTTCGGCCGCGGACCGCTCGCAGCATCATCACAACGTGGCGCATATCGGCTGGCAGGTTGCGCCGCGCGACGGCGGCTTGCCGATCGCGGCTGCATCCGCCCTGCTCATTTTCAATGACGAGGGCCGCATTGGCGCCGCCTATGAATTCGATGAGGCCAAGGCGGCGTGAGATCCTCGATCACTTGACCCGTTTCGCGTCGCCCTTTTTGACGCCGGCCTCGGGGAACACCCACATGGCAGCGACCATGAAGACGGCGGCCACCATCACAAACGTCGAGAAGTCGGGGCGAATGGGCGAGCCGCTCCAATAGGCGAGAACCGCCGCGACGATCAGGACGATGGCCGAGAGAACCGCTTTGACATCGTACGGCATGGCGACCGCGGCGCGGCTCAGTTGGCGCCGACCGGAACCGCCGCCGCTTCATCCGGCCGCCGCGGCCGGCCGCGCAACGTCTTTTTCAGGAAACGCGTGTCGTAGCCGTTCAACAAGGTGCCGAACGGGCCACGGTCGAGATCCGACGTGCCGAACAGCCAATCGGCGATCGGAAACGTCAGGTTCATGTTGACCTCCATCATCAGCCGCGCGTTGTGATGGGCGGTGTGATGCCGGCGCAGCGTGTTGACGAACGGGCAATGGCGCACGAACCAATTCTCGTCGACATGACAGCAGAAGTGCATGAACTCGTAGATCAGGTACATCGCCGTCGTCGTTGAGATGAACAGCCAGCCGACATTCGGCGTGAAAATGAGGCCGAGAATGACCGCGGCTGGGATCGACATCAGGATGAAAACGACCAGCGCGTAAGGCGGGAACAGCGTCACCCGCCAATCCTTGTGATCGCGGAAGCGCATCTCCTCGTCGCTGAAAAACTGATGATGATTGAGCGTGTGCCGCTCATAGATCGCGCGCAGGCCTTTGATGTCGACCGGCCGGTGCATGATGTATCTGTGCACCGCCCATTCGAACACATTGGTGAACAGGAAGGTCAGCGGCACCGTCAGCCATTCAAGCGGGCTGATGTTGTGCAGGTGCGCGACATAGACGTAGAACGCCGCGGCGCCCATCGCATAGATGATGACGACGTGGATATAGCCGTCATACCAGCCGAGGATGCGGGAGCGGTATTCCTGGCGAAACTCGATTTGGCGCTGGCTGATCATCATCGCTCTCCCTGCGCGGACGGCTTGTTGTTGTTAGCTTGACGTCTTCCGCCGCGGCCGTCACTGCATCTTATACCTGCGGCGTATGGCTTCAAAGTGGCTTGGCGCCGCGCTGCAGCAGATAGGCTTCGACCTCATCGCCGGTGAGCCGCCAATCGTTGTCGAGATTGGCGATCACGTCTTTCATGAACGGCTCCGACAGCGCGACGGCGCGTTCGCGGTCGCCGGTATGCTCGAACAGAATCGCCAGCGCCAATTGCTGCGGGCTGGTTCCCTCATAAGTCCATTCGAAGCCGCGCTTGGTGAATTGCTTGACGTCGTAGTGCGGCGACAACGGCGCGCCGTCGACGGTGACGACAAGTCCGTCCATGGTGCGCCTGCCCTGGTAGGTTTTCATTTTCGAACCGGCACCTCGGTGACGAGCCGATGGTAGAGCATTGCTGCACGGCGTGGGAGGCGGTCTGTGTCGTTGATCAATTACCTGGTTCCCCTGGCGCTGTTCGTGGCGCTCATGCTGGCGGCGTCGCTTTACGGCTTGGCGGTCAGCGGTCATTTCCCGCGCCGGCAAAAGGGGACGGCGTTCGCCTCCGCGTTCGGCGCCATTATCCTGTTCGGTTCGGTCGCGCTCATGATCGCGGCTCTGGCCGGCGGGATTTTGGGGGCGCTGCACTTCGTTCCGTGGTATGCGGCGATTATCGGCGGCGGGTTTGCCTTGCTGTTTGCGCCTTTGGTGCTGCGCGGCTTTTCCGACCGCTTCGTCGATAGCCGCGGCGCTCCGCTTGCGTTCGCCGGTCTCAGCGCCGGACTTGCCCTGCTGCTGATCTGGCTCGCGGTCAGTCATCGCTGCATCGTCGCGCCTCAAGTTCATGACCAAACGATCGATTTTCTTGGCCGCAGTAATTGTCGCTAAAACCGCAGCCCTGGGCTTCCTTTGCGCTGCCGCAAGTGCTAAACGATCGTTTAGCGATCAGCCTGCGGAGCCGAGCCCTGCCAGCCACCAGCGCCAAGCGTCAGCCGAACCGGTGGCCGGCTTTGCTGGATGCCGCCGCGTCGCAATTTGCCGAGCGCGGCTATCACGCCACCTCGATGCGCGACCTTGCCGCCGCGACCGCCATGACGCCCGGCGCGATCTACTTTCACGTGCCGAGCAAGCAGGCGCTGCTGCTCGCCGTCTACGAGGAAGGCGTGCAACGCCTGCTCGACCGGGTCGAAGCCGCCGTGGCCAAGGAACGCGAGCCGTGGGCGCGGCTGGAAAAAGCCATGGCCGCGCATTTGCAGTCGATCCTCGACGCCAGCGCCTATGCGCGCGTCCTGATACGCATCCTGCCATCCGACGCGCCGGAGATTGCCGCGGAACTGAAAGGTCTGCGTGACCGCTACGAGGCCCGCCTCAACCGCTATTTTTCTGCGGTCACGCTGCCACGCGGGCGCGATGCGACCATCGCCCGCTTGGCCTTGCTCGGCGCCATGAACTGGACGCCGGTCTGGTACAAGGAAGGCGGCAGCAAATCGGTGCCGGCGATCGCCCGCGAATTGCTGGCGCCGCTCCGCGCGCTTGCCGGCATCAAGGCGTCGCGAGGGCGAAAATGACCGCGAGCAAACTATCGTCGCCGGCGCGCGTCCTGGTCACCAAGATCGGGCTGGACGGTCATGATCGCGGCAGCCGCATCGTTGCCGCCTATCTGCGCGACGCCGGCATGGAAGTCATCTACACGCCGCCGTGGCAGTCAATTGCGGCCGTCGTCAAGCTCGCGCTGGAAGAGGACGTCGACGTCATCGGCATTTCTTCGCTCGCCACCGATCATCTCATCGTGCCGAAGCTGATGGAGGCGTTGCGCGCCGCCGGCCTCAGCCATGTCGGCCTGATCGTCGGCGGCATCGTGCCGGAGGACGAGCGCCCGGCGCTGCTCGCGGCCGGCGTCGCCGCCATTCTTGGGCCCGGCGCTTCGCGCGATGACATCATCGCCAATGTTTCAGCGCTGGCCGCCGCAGTGCAGGACAAGAAAAACATCGAGCTAGGGGAGATCGCCCAATGAGCAAAGAAGCGGTGCAGCTTTCGCTTCCCGGTTTCGAGCAGGCCTTCGGCGGCTGGCGCGCCGATTATAGCCGGCAGATCGGCACCGATCGCGTGATCAAGAACCGCTCGCGCATCGAGATCAAGCCGCTGTACACGCCGCGCGACTGGAACGGCGACGCGTTCCTCGACAATCTCGGCTTCCCCGGCCAATACCCTTATACCCGCGGCATCTATCCGACCATGCATCGCGGCCGCACCTGGACGCAGCGGCAGCTGATCGGGCTGGGCACGCCCGAGGATTACAACAAGCGCGTCCGCATCATCCTCGATGCCGGCGCCACCGCGATCAGCCTGCTGCCCTGCAATTCCGGCTTCCGCGGCGTCGATTGCGACGAAGTCGATCCGGTTTTGCTCGGCACCTGCGGCACGGTGATCAACACCACCGACCATATGGACCGCGCGCTCGACGGTGTGCCGCTCGGCAAAATCTCCACGGCGATGAACGACCCCTCCCCGTTCACGCTCCTTGCCTTCACGCTCGCCGTCGCCAAACGGCGTGGCATTCCCTGGACCTCGATCACCGGCACCTCGAACCAGAGCGATTACATCTCGCACTTCATCGCCAATCATATGTTCTACCGGCTGTCGCTGCCGGGCTCGCGGCGCATCCTGCTCGACCATATCGAGTTTTGCCGCCAGCATGTGCCGGGCTGGAATCCGGTGTCGGTGGTCGGCCAGCACATGCAGCAGGCCGGAGCGACGCCGGTCGAGACCATGGCGTTCACGCTGTCGACCGCTTTGCAATATACGCAGGACTGCATCGACCGCGGCATGGATATCGATCACGTGCTGCGCCGTTTCACCTTCTTCTTCGACATTTCCATCAGCTTCTTCGAGGAGGTCGCCAAATTCCGCGCCGGCCGACGTATCTGGGCGCGGCTCGCCCGCGAGCGCCTCGGCGCCAAGGATCCGGGCTCATGGCGCTTCAAATTCCACGGCCAGACCTCTGGCGTCGATCTCACCGAGCAGCAGCCGCTGAACAACATCGCCCGCGTCGCCGTGCAGGCGATGGCCGGCATCATGAGCGGGCTGCAATCGCTGCACACCGACGCCTATGACGAGGCGATCACCACGCCGACCGAGGAGACGGCGCGGATCGCGGTGGCGACGCAGAACATCTTGCGCGAGGAAGCGCATCTCTGCGACGTGATCGATCCGCTCGGCGGCTCCTATTATGTCGAGACGTTGACCGACCGGATGGAGCAGGAAATGCTCACGCTGATCGGCAAGATCGACGACGCTGGCGGCATGTACAAGGCGGCCGAGGCGGGTCTGATCCAATCGATGATCGGCGAATCGGCGCTCGGCTTCCAGGAAAAGGTCGAGGGCGGCGAGGAAAAAATCGTCGGCGTCAATTGCTACCAAGACGACAACGCCGCACTGCAGAGCCGGCCGACGGAGCGGCCGGATAGTGCGCGCATGAACGAGCACGTCGCCCGCTTTAAGGCCTACAAGGAAGAGCGCAGCCAGGCCGACGTGGGCCGTGCGCTCGATGCGCTCAAGCGCGCCGCCAACAGCGAACGTGAGAACGTCTATGAGCGCATCGTCGAGGCTGCCGAAGTTGGCGTGACGCACGGCGAGATCGTCAGCCTGCTGCGGACGGAGCTCGGCTTTGGCCATCCCCTTGTCGTGGTCTGACACGACGGCGGCCGCTATTAAACCGCCGCCGGCCGAAGATATCGTCGACAGGCTTTCAGCCGGCGATGCGGCGGCGCTGGCGCGCTGCATCAGCATTATGGAAAGCGGCGATGTCGCGGCGGACCGCATTCATCGTCGCATCTGCGCCAAGGTCGGGCGCGCGGCGGTGATCGGCTTCACCGGCGCGCCGGGCGCCGGCAAATCGACCTTGATCGACGCCTACATTGCCGGGCTCCGCCGGCGCGGCTCGACCGTCGCCGTCGCCGCCGTCGATCCGTCGAGCCCGATTTTCGGCGGCGCCATTCTCGGCGACCGGGTGCGCATGCGCCGCCACGCCGAAGATCCCGGCGTCTTCATTCGCTCGGTGGCCTCGCGCGGCCATCTCGGCGGCCTGTCGGAGAGCATCCACCGCATTGTCGACGTGATGGACGTTGCCGGCCGCGATGTCGTGATTGTCGAGACGGTCGGCACCGGTCAGTCGGAAGTCGAGGTCGCCGAGATTGCCGATCTTTGCGTCGTCGTGAATGCCCCCAATATGGGCGACGACGTCCAGGCGATGAAAGCCGGCGCGCTCGAAATCGCCGATGTGCTGGTCGTCAACAAGGCCGATCTGCCGCTGGCGCAGCGCACCACCGATCAACTCACCAATATGCTCAAGCTCCGCCACCAAAGACGCGACGTGCCGATCGTCGAAACTGTGGCGATCAAGGATACCGGCGTCGAGACCCTGCTCACGACGATCGATACGCTACTGGCCGCGCGTTCCGGCGACAGACAGAAATCCCGCGAGCGGCGCATGCGCCGGCTGATCGCCCAGGCCGCCGGCCGCCTGGTGCACGACCAAATCGGCAGCTATGCCGGCAGCGACATGAAGCAGCTGATCGAGGCCGCCGCAGCCGGCGACATCGGCATCGCCGAGGCCGCGCTGCGGGCATTGAAGATGGTTCGCTGATTCCGTCATCCTGAGGCGGCCGCGAAGCGGCCCTCGAAGGATGCACGGCCCGGGCCGTCGCCCTTCGAGGCGCGCCTACGGCGCGCACCTCAGGGTGACGGAAAACTGACTGATTTACCCTACGCCCGCCGCCGCGGCGCGCCCGGCGGCGCGGCCGGAGAAAATGCAGCCGCCGAAGAATGTGCCTTCCAGCGCGGCGTAGCCATGCATGCCGCCGCCGCCGAAGCCGGCCACCTCGCCGGCGGCATAGAGTACCGGCAAACGGCACAAGCTGCGAAAGGCTAGCGACTCGGTTTCGAACTGTTCGGACGCGTCCGTTTAGCGCTCTTATGTAGTTCACGAGTTTTCCGTGTCCGCGCTTTTTTGAACAGCGGTTTCTTCGTCTTCGGCAACGACTTGACTTGGATTGGCTTGCATTCGGCGCTGCGTTGATCGCCTAAAACGAGTTTGCCGTGCAAACCCGATGAGGTGATTGTGATATCTTTCAATACGTCCAAAGTCGCAGCCGTGAGCTCAACCGGCTTGGGATGCTCGTACTGCATGTACGCATAGTACGCAGCGACGACTGTCGCATACGCGGCGATGACTGTCGCAATCAGCGTAGTTGCGTTGAACAGAAATTCTGGCGCTCTAGAAATCAGTTTGGCAAGCTTCGGACTAATCTCAGCGAACGCTCGATTGCCGGTCTTGCTATCTAGGCGACCCGCAATGACATCATCGGCAACTTGCTTTGCGCGCTGCAACATCACGTATGTGAAGTCTGGCGCACTGAGAATGCGAACTGTTTCTGCTTCTAAGTTGAAGACCCCTTCGCTAAGCAGCGCATGCTCAAACCCACACTCGACGCACGTTTCCTCATTGTTCCATGCGTGGAAATAAGCGCCGCCAAAATTGTAATTTGCGGAAGGGAAAACTGCCTTGCATTGAGGACAAAACGCAGGAAACGGTGGACCGTTTATCCGCCGCCAGCCTACGCTGCTTGATCTTCGCCCGATTGTGGCCTTCGGATCATTGGCAATTCGTGTGCCGCTGACCGTTGCGCTTTTGACGCCTTCCAAATCAAACGGCGTTTCGACACGGTCAAACGTGATGTTACTTGCGGCGATGGTGCTGCCGGGTTCGCCGCGAATACCAATCTCACTATTGGCAATCGCTGCATTCTTAATGTCTATGGTCGAGCCAGTCCCCACGTGCACAGCGGCCTGTCTCGGCCCATTTCTGCGATGTCTCTTTTCCATTTCGAGCCTTTTTCGAACTGCGACGGAGGCTTACTCAAGGAATCAGTTGCTATTCGATGCCCGCAGCATAGGATAGTAGTCTCTTGTCGATAAGATCGATACGCTGGCCGCGTCCGTTCAAGGCGATCTTGAGCTACGTGACGCCCGCCGCCGCGGCGCGCCCGGCGGCACGGCCGGAGAAAATGCAGCCGCCGAGGAATGTGCCTTCCAGCGCGGCGTAGCCATTCACGCCGCCACCGCCGAAGCCCGCCACCTCGCCGGCGGCATAAAGCCCCGGTACCGGCCGGCCATCGACGCCGATGACGCGGCTGTCGAGATCGGTCTGCAGCCCGCCGAGCGTCTTGCGCGTGAGAATATTCAGGCGCACCGCGATCAACGGGCCGGCGTCGGGATCAAGGAGCTTATGCGGCTTGGCGGTGCGAATGAGCCGGTCACCCAGATACGCGCGCGCGGCGCGGATCGCCATGATCTGCGCGTCCTTGCCATAGGCATTATCGAGCTGCCGATCACGCGCGCTGATCTCGCGCTCAACACTTGCGAGATCCAGTAACGGCGTGCCGCCGGCCAGCGTGTTCATGCGTTTCACCAGCGTCGCCAGATCGCGCTCGACAATGAAATCCTCGCCCTTGTCCATGAACGCCTTGACCGGGCCCGAAATGCCCGCTCGGGCGCGTGCGATGACCTTGCGCCAGCTCTTGCTGGTGAAATCCGGATTTTGCTCGGAGCCGGAAAGCGCGAATTCCTTCTCGATGATCTTTCGCGTCAGAATGAACCAGGAATAATCGTAGCCGGTGTCCACAATGTATTTGAGCGTAGCGAGGGTATCGAAGCCGGGATAAAGCGGCACCGGCAACCGCTTGCCGCGCGCATCAAGCCACAACGACGACGGTCCCGGCAGAATGCGGATGGCATGGTCGGTCCAGATCGGGTTCCAGTTTTTGATGCCCTCGACGTAATGCCACATGCGGTCGCGGTTAATGAGGGTGCCGCCGGCGGCTTCGGTGATCGCCAGCATGCGGCCGTCGACGTGATCGGGCACGCCGGTGATCATCCGCTGCGGCGCCCGGCCAAGCCGCGCAGGCCAGTTCGCCCGCACCAGGTCATGGTTGGCGCCGATGCCGCCGGAGGCGACAATGACCGCCTGGGCTTTCAGCTCGAACGCGCCGACGACATCGCGCGAGCTTTTCTGGCCGCGATCGACGCTGCTCGGCGCCAAAACATCGCCGCTTACGCCGTCAACTGCCGCGCCAGATTTGGTGAGTGCATTGACGCGGTGGCGGAACTTGAAGGTCACCAGCCCCTGCTCCGCGCCCTGGCGCACGCGCTTGACGAACGGCTCGATGACGCCGGGCCCGGTTCCCCAGGTCAGATGAAAGCGCGGCACCGAATTGCCGTGGCCGGTGGCATTGCCGCCGCCGCGCTCGGCCCAGCCGACCACCGGAAAAAAGCGCAAGTCGCGCTCGCGCAGCCATGATCGTTTCTCGCCGGCGGCGAAAGCGACATAAGCTTCGGCCCATCGGCGCGGCCACAAATCCTCGTCGCGGTCGAACGCAGCCGTGCCCATCCAGTCCTCGAGCGCCAGCGCGTGCGAGTCGCGAATGCCCATGCGCCGCTGCTCGGGCGAGTCGACCAGGAAAATGCCGCCGAGCGACCAGAATGCCTGACCGCCAAGCGACTGCTCGGGCTCCTGATCGACAATGATGATCTTCCTGCCGGCTTCGATCAGTTCGGCAGCGGCGACCAGGCCGGCAAGGCCGGCTCCAACGATGATCGCGTCGGCGTCGTAACCCATGCACGCGCTTCCTCAGCCGGCGCGCGGTGGCGGGGCGCGACCCTCGCTACGTCCGCGACCTTCGTTTTTATCCGGCTGAAAGCGCGCCTCACGCCACTCCCGCCGCCTTTGCGACCGAACCAGTGTGCCAGAGACTATCCGCTGACCGGCCCAGCCGTCGATAGATCGCCAGATGGCCGACCATCAGCTGCGGTACCAGGAAGACCGGAATGATCGCCCAGGGCAGCGTCGCCATGGCCGTGGAGCCCGGCGGATCGAAGAACAGCTGTAGCGGCGAGCCCGGAGCCGACGTCATGCCGAGCGTCAAGGCGGCAACGAGGTCCAGCAAGCCGAAGCCGTTCCAGAGCAACACCAGCCAGCGCACGCCGGCGCCGCGGGCCGACAGCGCCCAGGCGACCGGCACCGCCGTGGCGCCGGCGATGATATCGCCCCAGCCGGCGCTGGTGGCGAACGGCGCGGACAGACGGCCGGTGGCGAACAGCAACAAGAACAGGAAGCCGACGATGCGGATGGCGTGGACGCCAATGAGCGCCGGCAGCGGGATGGCGGCGAGCGCCCGGCTGGTTGCCGGCACGACCGTTGCCAGAATCACCAGTACGACGATCGACGTGACGATGCTCAAACCCAAAAGCGGCGCGCCAAGCTTGAGCCCCCAGGCCAAGGCGCCGCTGATGGCGAGCGCTACGACAACAAAGAACCACAGAATATGCGCGGCGAGGAGCGCGATGCCGCCGGGCGCGCGGACGTACCAGATCGCCGGCAAGCCGATCGCCAGCGCCGAGATGGCGGTGAGCAGAACCAAGCCCAGAAGATCGAGCGACATCATTTGCCTCCTATATAGATGCATATGCATTTTTCTTGGCGACGTTGAAGCTTTGGAAAGCGCGTAACCGGGACCCTCCGTTGTTCAGGACTGTAAGCCGGCAGCGGCGCGGTCAAGAAGATCGTGCAGGGACCTGAGCCGCGCCCTGCCGACCGCGCTTTGCATCCGCGCTTCCGCCTGGCGCCAATGCGGGCCGGCCTGGCGCAGCTTGGCCTCGCCTTTGGCGGTGATGCGAAGAAGCCGGCTCCGGCCATCGGCTGGATCGGCCCGCGCCGCGATCAATCCGCGCCGAATGAGCGGCTTGAGATTGCGGCTCAGCGTCGTCGGATCGGCACCAAAATGTTCCGCGAGCTCCTTCGCCGTCACGCCATCGCGGTATTGCTCCCCGGCGCCGTGGAGCATCGTCAGCAGGATCAATTGGTTGGAGCCGAGCCCGGTCGGTTCGAGGTGGCGGTCGTAAACCCGTGTCGCCTCCCGCGCCACCCGGCGCAGCCGGAGGCACGAGCAATTGCGGAACTCCCTGATATCAAAATCTTTGCCGACGTCTTCGGCCATGGCAAACCTCGCCATCGCATCGGATTTACTTTCAATTAAATGCATATACATCCAAATGCGTCAAGGCGGCCGGTTGCGGCAAGGCCGCGCGCGTTACGCAACGACCATGCGTTGAATGCCGTCGGCGGTGTCGACCGGCTTGAGCGAGCCGCGTCGCAGCAAGTAGTTCACATGCGCCAGCACCTCGCCGAAGGCGAAACCCATCTGGTGCGGATCGAGCTTACGCGTATAGACGAAGGGCACGAGCTCCGCCGCGGACCGCGGCTCGGCCCGGCAAGCGTGCAGGATGCGGTCGCAGCGCGCGTGATGATGCGCGATCAGTCCTTCGGTGCGCGCGTGCAGACCGTAGAACGGCAGATTGTGTCCGGGCAGCACCAGCACGTCGCCGTCGATGTCACGCTTCAGGGCATTGAGCGAGCGCAGATACTGGCCGAGCGGATCGCCTTCCGGATCGATCGCGGCGACACTGACATTCGGCGAGATCTTGGCGAGCACCTGGTCGGCCGAGAGAAACAGCTTGTCGGCGCGGCACAACAGCATGATTTCTTCGGGCGAGTGGCCGCCGCCCGTAAGGACTTCGAAGTCGCGGCCGCCGATGCGCAGCACGTCGCCGGCGACCACCCGATGATAGGTCGGCGGCAATCCTGACAACAGCCGCAGATAGGCGTGGCCGCCGGTGACCACGCGCTGGGTCGTCTCCGCATCGAGGCCGTGATCGAGATAGAAGCGGCGATAGTGCTCGGCCTCGAGCGCGCCGGGATCGAGATGCAGGTTCAAGCATTGCAGATATTCGGTCGCCGACATGTACAGCGGTACGTCGAAGCGCTTGAGCAGAAAACCGGCGGCGCCGACATGATCGGGATGAAAATGCGTGGCGATGATGCGCGTCAGCGGACGATCGGCCAGCACCGTGTCGAGCAGCGGCTCCCAGGCGGCGAGCGTTGCCTTGTTGCCGAGCCCGGTGTCGATCAGCGTCCATCCTCTGCCGTCATCGATGAAGTAGATATTGACGTGATCGAGCAGAAACGGCAGCGCCAGCCGCGCCCACAAAATCCCGGGCGCGACTTCGATGGTGCGCCCGGGCTCCGGCGGCGCGGGAAAAGCGAAGTCGAGCGGCTCGGCGCCGGGAGCCGGCGGCGCGGGACTCGGCGATGCGGGATTTGGCGAGGGCGATTGCATCTGAAGGCGATAACATCCGCCAACAGGCGTGACTAGGGGCTGGGTGCAAGGCCTCCATGCGCGCCATGGCGCCGGAGGCGCCGACCGTACGTGTCTTCATCGATCCAGTCTTTTGGCGGAGCATGATCTTTGCGGAAAACCGGCTTCCACTTTTCCGGATCATGCTCTAATGCGGCAAGTCAACGACCATGACGCCACGCAGTCCCGCAGACCATAATCGCCAGGCGCACCTCGACGCCATTCGCCAGGGCGTTCGCGCCGTGGTGAGCCGCTTCGACGACGAATATTGGCTGCAACGCGATGAAGACGGCGAGTTTCCAAAGGACTTTCACCGCGCCATGGCCGACGGCGGCTGGCTCGGCATCACCATGCCCGAGGAATATGGCGGCGCCGGACTCGGCGTCGCGGAAGCGGCGATCATGATGCACGAGGTGTCGAGCCATGGCGGCGCCATGGCGGCGGCCTCCTCGGTGCACATCAATTTGTTCGGGCCGCATCCGATCGTCGTCCACGGCACGCTGGCGCAGAAAGCGGAATGGATACCGGGCTTGGTCGCCGGCACCGACCAATGCTGCTTCGGCTTCACCGAGCCCGACGCCGGTCTTGACACCACCCGCATCAAGACTTTCGCCGCGAAGGTGCCGGGCGGCTATCTCGTCCACGGCCAAAAGGTGTGGACCTCGACGGCGCAGATCGCCAACAAGATCATGCTGCTGACGCGCACCACGCGTTACGAAGACGCGCGGCGTCCCACCGATGGCATCACCATCTTTTATACCGACCTCGATCGCGCCAAGATCGAGGTGCGCCTGATCCCGAAGATGGGCCGCAAGGCGGTTGATTCCAACGCCATCTTCATCGACGGATTATTCATCCCGGAAGCACATCGCATCGGCGAGGAAGGCAAAGGCTTCGGCTACATTCTCGACAGCCTCAACCCCGAGCGTGTCCTGATCGGCATGGAGGCGATCGGCATTGGCCAGGATGCGCTGCGCCGGGCCGCCAAATATGCCCGCGAACGTGTCGTGTTCGGCCGGCCGATCGGCCAGAACCAGGGCATTCAGCATCCGCTGGCCGAACGCTGGATGTATCTGGAATCGGCGTATCTGATGGCGCTGCGCGCCGCCGAGCTCTATGACCGCGGCGAGCCGTGCGGCGCCGAAGCCAATGCGGCGAAATTCCTTGGCGCCCGCGCCGGCTATGACGCCTGCCTGCAGGCGGTGATGACGCACGGCGGTTTCGGCTATGCCAAGGAATATCACGTCGAGCGGCTGTTGCGCGAAGTCACGCTCACCCGCATCGCCCCGATCACCGAGCAGCTCATTCTCTCATTCGTCGCCGAGAAGGTGCTCGACCTGCCGAAGTCGTATTGAGAAAATCACGTTGCCGGGCGGGCAAGGGGCGAGGCGCTGCGCATGGCGGCAACGGCAACGTGAGAGATGCGGCGCTTCTTGGCTTGGTGCCGGGAGGCGGTGCTCATATCAAACGCCGAGTACCAGCCCGAAGTAAACTTGACGCCCAAATTCCATTTGTCGGTCCACACCACCTTGCAATCGCGGTTGACGCTGCCGTCCCGGAACAGGGCCAACGTGAAGGTGCGAGGCAGGGCCGCCAACAGACGCGCGGGAATGACAAGCCGTGCCCCACCGTCTGACAGGTCAACGATCCGGCACGCGATCGGCTCTTTGCCGGCGCCGCGGAACACCTCCGCGGTGCGGCACATCCACCATCGTGGACTTTTCCTGCGGTTATCCGCCTTCAGCGGGCGTTGGCTGCCGGCTACAAGCATGGCCGCCATCCTGGCGGCGAGTGATTAACAAACAGCAAGAAATAAAGTTACGTAGGTGCGGACGGTCTTCGTCTTACAATTAAGCTAATTTTCAACTTCCAATAGCAGTATGCGACTGCGGGCGCTGCGCGCGCGATCCGCGCCGGCCAAATTGGTTAACGATGAGCAATAGTCAGACGTCAACCACTCAAGCGGACCCCAAAGCGACGAATATTCAGCGCCGCGTGCGCCGAAAACGCGTCCACATTCTGCGCAATAGTGCATACCTCGTCATTATGCTGGTGCTGCTGGGGGTGATCGCGAAATTCGCCGCTGAACGTATCCTGCAGCCGGTTTCACACGACGACGTCCAAGCCGCCAATTCAAGCGATATGGGCGTCGGCAGTATTTCACAGCAGACCGACAAAGGCCGCTGCGAGCTTGTGAAGTTCGACAATTATTCGGGCCGCACCATCGAACTTTCAAAACGCTGCGAGATCGATGTCGTGCGGGATGCGCAGGGCATTCCGGTGCCGGTCGGCACCGCGCGCCGGCTCGATTCGATCAGCAAATCGTTTTTGGGCGATAACCGCTGAGCCGATAGCGCTGGCCAATGTCGACCAACGGCTCGCCCAAAAATCGTTCGTCAATAAAATTTCAACCTGTCGTCACTTAAAGTCGTTCGGGGGATTTTCCACTCCGTTAACGATTCCGGGTTGAGCCGACCATGGGCGACGCACAGGTCCTCTCTGCGCTCAATAACGTGCCGAAAAGATCGGCCAATCCGCTGTGCTTTATCGTCGATGAGGATTTCGCCTTCCGCCAGGACCTGGCCAAGGAGTTGCGGCGGGAGGATATCGACACCGTCGAGTTTTCGACCAGCTCACGATTGATCGATATGATCGATGCGCAAAATCCCGACATCGTTCTCGTCAACCTGAACACCGCGGCGCCGCATGAATGCGTGCGAGCGCTATTGGCCCTCAAGGAATGCCGCTATGCCGGCACCGTCCAGCTGTTCGGGCATTGCGAGCCAAAGCTCCTCGAGAGCTTCAAGACGATCGGCCTCGACAGCGCGCTGACGATGCTGCCGCCGCTGCAGAAGCCGATCAAAGTAGCGACGATTTACAATATTCTGCGCGACCGCAAGCTCGGTACCGCGCCGGCGGCAGCGGTCGGCGTTTCGCTCAAAGACGCGCTGTCGAAGAACACGGTGAAATTTCTTTACCAGCCGAAGCTCGACCTGAAGACCGGCTTCGTGGTCGGGGCCGAAGCCGTGGCGCGCATCGCGCATCCCCAGCTTGGCCTGCTCTCGCCGGATCAGTTCCTCAAGGGCGCCGACCAGGAAGCTCTGCTTAATCTGTCACGCGCAGCGCTGGTCGACGCAATTCGCGCCAGCACCCACTTCCATCAAACCGGCATCGCGTTGCAGATTGCCATCAACATCAGCGCCGACAATCTCTTGGCGCTGCCGATTTCCGATCTGGCGCTGATGCATCGTCCCGAACGCGGCGATTGGGCCGGGATCATTCTCGAGGTGCCGGAGCGTCAGGTCGTCAACAAGATCGAAGCCTTGAAGGCGCGGGCGCCGAAGCTGCAGGAATCCGGCGTATCGATCGCGATCGATAATTTCGGCCGCGGTTCCACCAGCTGGAATGTGCTCAACCAAATCCCGTTTTGCGAGATCAAAATTGACCGCTCGCTGATCGACGGCTGCGCGACCAATCCGGCCAATGCCAAGATATGCAAGACCGTGATTCAGATGGCGCACAATTTCGGCTGCCGGGCGGTCGCCGTCGGCATTTCGGCCGAGGCGGATTTTCAGACCCTGCGGCAGCTTGATTGCGATTGCGCCCAGGGATTTCTGATCGGCAAGCCGATGAGCGTGCGCGAGTTCGACGCTTTGATTGCCAGTTTCAAAGGCGCGGCGAGCTGAGCCTGTTCACCTGCGGGGCGGTTGCCGACCGCCGGCTGATGAGAAGCTCAAAGCCCCTGCCTACCCTTCGCTTCGCGCCAGCGATATAGTGACGCCGCCTGAGCGGCAAATTCGGTATGCTTCCTCTCCGCGGCGTGACGCCCATGAAAAAGCCTTCGGACATCGATCCCGTCGCGGCCAAGCAAGCCATCATTGAGTATTGCCTGCGCAAGGGCGCGCTGGTCGCCGGGGTTGCGGACCTCGACGCAGTGGAACGGATCGCGCCGGCGGGGCACCGGCCGAGCGATCTGATGCCCCGCGTCAAGTCGGTGATCGCCGTCGGTGTCGGCGGCGCCACCCAAGGCGCCTGGCGGGTGCCCGCCAAAGCGCTCAGCTATTTCGGCAGCACCGAGAGCCGCGGTTACAAGATCGTCTACGGGCTCGCCTTCTTTATCGAGCAGAAGTTTGGCGTGCCGGCAATCTATTGTCCTCCCGACATGGACCCGGAACTGGGCGCGCGCTATCCGATCCAAAGCCTCAAATTGCACGCCGAACTGGCCGGCCTCGGCGCCCGCAGCCTGGCCGGCGATATCCTGCTGCACCCCGACTACGGCTACATGTATTACGCGTCGTGCTTCACCGAGCTGGCGCTGCCGCCGGACAAGCCGCTCGCCGAGAATCCATGCCCGGCGCCAAGCTGCGTCAACATGTTCCGGCGCGAAGGCCGCACGCCGTGCATGAAGTTCTGCCCGGCCCAGTGCCTGTCCGGCGAGATCGATGCGGCGGGCAAACAGGTGTCGATGCATTACGACATGGCCGCCTGCGCCGAGCTGACCCAGCAATTCGAGACAGTGCCGCAGCTATTGCGCGACGCCATCGCGACCGACGATCCGGAACAGCGCGAGGCGTTGCTGCTGGGCGAACGCAACAAAGTGCTGTGGTACCGAATGACCGTCGGCAACGGCGGCTTGTTCGCGCAATGTTTTGAATGCATGCGCGTTTGCCCGATTGCGACCAATGCGCCGCTGGCCGATCCGCTCAAACGTGGCGCCGCGCAACGAGCCGCCCAGTCCGCGAAAGCGCAACATGGCCGAGCTGACGCGACGTGAACGCCTCGGCGTCACGCCGGCAATGATCGAGGCTTATGGGCCGATCATCTTTGACCTCAGCCTCAATGTTCAGGATCGCCGTGGCGATGCGGTCCGCCTTCTGGATTTTGCCGAGATCGAGCGCCAGCGCGCCGCGACCGGCCTGAGCGATAGCGAAATCGCGGCCCGGCTCGGGCTTGCGGCCGATCAGGTGACTTTCATCCGCGTGCTGCTCGAGCAGCGCCGCTTCAAACCGGATCGCTACTATCGGCTGTTCCAGCTCGGCGGCGGCCGGCGGTTTCGCACCGAGCGCGGAATGGAAAGCGATGCTTTTTACCAGCCGCAGTTCGCGGATCATGCGCTCGCGGTGCGCCACGCGCTGCGGTTTGGCGTTGAACACGTCCGGCGCCAGATCGAGTGCGGATTTTGGACCGCCGAGACGGTAGCGGGCATTCTGCAGCGACAGGCCCGCGATACGCCGGACGCGATTGCGATAGCGGCGCCGGGTCATCCGCCGGTCAGTTACAGTCAGGCGCTGGCGGACGCCGAACGGCTTGCGGCAGCATTGGCAGCGCTCGGCGTGCGGCGTGGCGACGTCATCTCCGTGCAACTGCCGAGCATCCCGGAATTCGTGGTGATCTACTACGCTGCGGCGCGGCTTGGCGCGGTGTTCTCTACGCTGCACATGCCGTATGGACGCGGCGAGGTCGAGCCGATCCTGCGCCACGCCCACACAAGCGCCGTGTTTTGCACGGCCGCCAGTGACAAATCTGATCCACCCGGCATGTTTGTCGGCCTGACCGACCGGCTGCCAAGCTTGCGGCATGTGATCTGCGTCGGCCCGCCACGGCCCGGCGTGCTGTCCTTTGCGGACTTGATCGCCGGCGCTGACCGCGGGTTACTGCCGCCGCCGCCGGTCGCGACCGATGCCGCCATAATGTGTTACACATCCGGCACCTCGGCGGCGCCGAAAGCCGTTCCGCACACTTACCAGTCGCTGCTGGCCAATCCGCGCCAGTGTTTGCCGTTGTTTGATCCTAAACCTGGCGACCGGATATTGAGCGCCGCGCCGCTAACGCATGCGTTCGGACTTTTCGTCGTCAAAGTCGCGCTTCTCACCGGCGCGACTTTCATACCTCTGCCGGCATTTACACCCGCGGCTCTTGCGTCTGCACTGGTGCAGGAAAAGCCCACCCATGCCTTCGTGGCGCCGGCGCATCTGGCCGCATTGCTGAAGGCCGGTCTGCTCGACGGCAGCGAGCTTCACCATCTCCGCCAGGTCATTGTCTCGGGATCATATTGTGCACCGGAGCTCAAACGTTTGCTCGAGGCGAAGCTGCCGCGCGGCCGCGTTTTCGAGCTCTGGGGCATGACCGAGACTTTTGCCGTGCTGCTCGGCGATCCGGACGAGCCGGCGGCGCTGCGTGCGGACTGGATCGGCCGCGCCACAAACGGCAGCCAAGCGCGCGTGGTCGATACGGACGGCCGCCCGACCCTGCCCGACACCGAGGGCGAATTGCAGGTGCGCGGCTGCTCGGTGTTTGCCGGTTATTTCAACAACGACGCCGCCAACACCGATCTGTTCACGGCGGACGGCTGGCTGCGTACCGGCGATCTCGCCGTCATGGGCGAGAGCGGCCACGTGCGCATCACCGGACGACTGAAAGACATCATCAGCCGCGGCGGCGTGAAGCTCAACCCATCCGATCTGGAAGCAATGATCGACCGGCACGAGTGCGTAGTGCAAACCGCGATCGTGGCGATGCCGGATCCGATCCTGGGCGAGCGCGCCTGCTGCTGCGTCGTGCTCAAGCCGGACAAGGATTTGAGCCTGGAGGCGCTGTGCGCCTGGCTTGAAGCTCAAGGCGTGGCGAAGCTCCGATGGCCTGAGCGGCTGATTGCCGTCGAGGCCATGCCAATGACGCCGACGCGCAAGATCATCAAGAGCGCTCTGCTCAATCTGGTTAGGGAGAAGTTCGCGCTCAGCGACGGGGCCGCCTAGCAGGCTGTTGAAGAAGTAGGTCGCGGTTTGGCTGATTGAGTGATTCACTTTCTCCGAAACGATTCGGAGGTTAGGTGATGCGGGGTGGGGATAAGCGGACTGGCGAGCTTTTCAGCTACGTCGATCTTGAGAAGCGGGTTCGGTCGGATCATCCGCTAAGGGCGATCAGAGGGCTTGTGAACGAGGCGCTGGTCGCGCTGGAGCACGAATTCTCTGGGCTTTATGCGCCGATTGGGCGACCGTCGATATCGCCGGAGAAGCTGCTGCGAGCGATGCTGTTGCAGGCGCTTTATTCAATCCGGTCGGAACGGCAGCTAATGGAGCGGCTGGAGTATGATTTGCTATTCCGCTGGTTCGTCGGAATCGGGGTCGATGCTGCCGTGTGGGACCATTCGGTGTTCTCAAAGAACCGCGACCGGCTGCTCGAAGGGAATATCGCCGCGAGGTTCCTGGCGGCGGTTCTGGATCAGCCGCGGGTGAAGAAGCTGCTTTCCACCGACCACTTCACGGTCGACGGGACGCTGATCGAAGCGTGGGCTTCGTTGAAGAGCTTTAAGCCACGGGACGGATCGGACGAGCCTCCGGCCAGTGGCGGGCGCAATACCGAAGCCGATTTCCATGGCAAGAAGCGGTCGAACGAGACCCATGTCTCGACGACGGATCCGGATGCACGGCTCTACCGCAAGGGGCCGGGCAAGGAGGCCAAGCTCTGCTTCATCGGCCATGGCTTGATGGAGAACCGCCATGGCCTTCTGGTTGATGCTTGCCTGACGCCGGCTGACGGCCATGCCGAGCGGGTAGCGGCGCTCGCCATGATCGAACCGCGCGCCGACCGGCCGCGCGCGATCACGCTCGGTGCCGACAAGGCCTACGACGCGGAAGACTTCGTCAATGAGCTGCGCTCGATGACAGTGACACCGCATGTGGCGCAGAACACCAGCGGCCGAAGTTCGGCGATCGACGCACGCACGACGCGGCACGGCGGCTATGCCGTCAGTCAGCGCGTCCGCAAGCGCATCGAAGAGGCGTTCGGCTGGATCAAGACGGTGGCCAGGCAGGAGAAGACGAAGTTCCGCGGTCGCGGTCGCGTCGGGTGGGCCTTCACCTTCGCTGCCGCCGCCTACAATCTGGTTCGATTGCCGAAGCTCATCGCCCAAAAGGGTTGATGGCAAAGCTTCCCGCACTACAGGCCGCCTCGTCGGAAACTTCCACATAGATAATGCGCGATGATTCAGGCTTCGTATGCGATCGTGCCTGACTTCTTCAACAGCCTGCTAGGCGACGTCTGCAACACGACGGCGACCCTGTGCGTTGTGTCCCAGCGTCGCTACACAATCCAGGTGACCGTCAACTGAAAGTTCCCTAAGGCCTTATTCGCTGCGAGTTCGAGCGTCGCGCGTCACCCGCCATTTGCAACTGCCTTGGCCATAATTCTAGCGGTGATGTCGAAATGCCGCCAAAGATCGGGATCGATTGGGCGGGGCGCGCCGAAGTACCCATCCGGTGTAAGGCGGCGCGCTTCTTCGCCGCCTGTGCGCCAGCGCTGCAGATCGCTCGGCGTCAGCCGCGTCGGCGGCACCGCATCGAGGGCGTCGTAATCGACCGTGTCGGGGAAATACCGCACCATCGCGGCAGTCTCGTACTCATCGGCATGGACACCGAGGACTCCCGTGAGTTTAAAGGTTTCGAGCGCGGGCGCATGCTCCCACTGTACCCAAATCGGCTCCCGCCCCGTCTGTCCGATCCGCTCAAACATTCGCCAGCGGAACGGCGTGTAAAGCCAGCGAGCGTTGGTGCGCCCTTGGGCGTGGAGCCCGGTGAGTACGTCCCTTATCATTTCATTGTGTGCACGATCCCCGTGGTGGCTGACGATCAGCACCTCGCGGAATTCGTTGGCCACCAAGGATTCAATGACGTCAGTCAGCAGCGCCGCCGCGGTCTCGGCGCGAACGCGAAAGCTGCCCGGAAAATCCTGAAGAATGCTGTTGATCCCCCAGTAATAAGGCGGTGCGATCACGCCTTCCCGGCCTTCCTCTGCAAGGTATCGGCCGGTGAGCCGGCAGAGTTCGAGCGCAATGAACGCGTCGGTCCCGATCGGAAGATGAGGACCATGACATTCGATGACGCCGACGGGCAGAAGCACCACCGCCCCGCGTCGCGCGGCGGCGCGCACAGCCGTCGCGGTCATTTCGGCCATGGTGCCGGTCAGCAAAGCCCTGGTCGCCATCCCTCGCATCCTCCCACGTCAAACCGAAATCCATTTACCTACTTCCGCTGCCCTCCGTGAATGGCACGGAGTTGCGACCGACCAAGGTGTGGCCTGCTGACTGCCATGTCGGAACGAAAATTCGCGGCGCTACTAAGTCATGGAAGTATTTGGTGGGCGCACAAGGACTCGAACCTTGGACCCGCTGATTAAGAGGCGTCAGACATACTCGTTTGCATAACGCTTATTCCGACAAGTTCATGTTTCTGCCAACAACTGATCTGGCTTGAGAAACTCGTCTTGTCGGAAAGAAGGCGCATGCAACTCAGTGCATTTTGGACCCCAGATAAGGCACTGAAGGTCTGACGCGGCGACGTCCCTCAATATTGCTCGAAATTCATCCATATTGCGCTCATGCGTTTGGCCAAAGTCGGTCAAAGGACGAAATCAGCGGGATGTCCGCTTTCCCCCTGCCGGTTCAACCGTTCGGCGCAACACTCGGGGTCAGGCGGCAATAAATAACGATGACGGCTTGCCAAACACTCGCCCAATCGCTTTCAGCGGGTCCCACCGCAACCAGCTATCCCACAACGACATTTTCTTTTACCATCACGAAATCTCTGACTTATCGGCCTATAATCGATCTTTCCCTCTACGGTAAAGTGTTGCGTCGACCGGTTGAGACCACCCCCCGATAGCGACCAAATATCAGACATCGCGCCACGTCAGCTCTGGGCCTTGGTTGTGTAGAAACGCTTTGCCGGAAGTGTCGAAGCGTAGCAGTTTTGGTTGGATGGCGTTGAGGAGCCTTTTTCGGGTTTGGCTATGCCCTCATCGCGGCGATGAGCGGCCGAATGCCCATGATGTTCATGACCCGGGTCAGATTGTAGGCCAGCACGTGTAGCGCCATCTCTGAGGCAACTCGTGGCAGCGTCTTCATCAGGAAATGGGTTGCTCCCATCCTGGCCTTGATGGTGCCGAAGGGATGTTCGACCGTCTCGCGGCGCTGGCGCATCTTCTCCGGATGCTCGTCGAGCCGGCGCTGAACGGCTTCGAGAATATGCTCATGTTCCCATCGGGTGATCCGTCGTTCCTTGCCGGTGGTGCAAGTGGGCTTGATTGCGCAGCTCTGGCAGACGTTGGTCCAGTAGCGGCGTAACACCAATCCGTTTTCCTCGGTCGTGTAGTGGTAGGCGAGCTTCTCGCCGGCAGGACAAACGTAAACGTCCTCATCAGCCACATAGCGGAAGTCCTGCTTGCCGAAGCGTCCTTCCGCCTTTGCGTTCGAGGTCATCGGCTTTGGCAGCGTAACCGTGATGCCGGCCTCCTCACATGCCAAGATCTCTTCGCTGTTGAAGTAACCGCGGTCGGCGACGGCATCGAGCTTCTCCACGCCCAGCGCCGTCTTGGTCTCGTTGGCCACATGGGAGAGCTGCGATCGGTCGGTTCCGTCGTTGGTTACCTCATGCATGACGATCAGATGATGGTTGGCCTCGACAGCAATCTGGACGTTGTAGCCGACGATGCCGGAACCACGGCCGCTGGTCGCCATCGAGCGGGCATCGGGATCGGTCAGTGAGATCTGCTGGTCCGGGGCGGCAAGCATCTCCACCTTGAGACGCTCGAGACGCCGCATCTGCTGCTTCAGCGTCTCGATCTTCTCTTTGAGGTGGTTCGTCTTGGTTGCGAGGGCCTCTGACGGTTCCTGCCGGTCGGCAGTGTCGAGCTGCTCAAGATAGCGCGCGACGCTCTCCTCGATCTGCGCCATCCGCCGCTCCATCTTGGCGCGCGTGAAGTTCTTGTCGCGGTTGTTCACTGCCTTGAATTTGCTGCCGTCAATCGCGACGCTGGCTTGCGTCAGCAGGCCCATCGCGCGGCACAGTGCGATAAAATGAGCACAGACTTTGCGGATGGCAGCGCCATTGTCCTTGCGGAAGTCGGCAATCGTCTTGTGGTCGGGTCCAAGCCGACCCAACAGCCACATCACCTCCACGTTGCGCCCAGCCTCGTACTCAAGCCGCCGACTCGACTGAACCCGATTGAGATAGCCGTAGATGTAGAGCTTCAGCAGGATCGAGGGATGATACGAGGGTCGCCCGGTTGCCTCGGGATCGACCCCACCAAAACCAAGATCGGCCAGATCGAGTTCTTCGACAAAGACATCGACCGCGCGAACCGGATTGTCCTCGCCGATCCAGTCTTCCAGGCATTCCGGAAACAGCGTGGTCTGACCGCGATCGACCCCCTCAACGAAGCGCCTCATCCGATCCTCCCGCAAATCGCACGAGAATCTTATCGCGGGAATCAAAGCAGGCGATACGTTTTTACACAGGCTGGGCCATGAACCGACATCGTCTCTCCATCTAGGCCCATCATGAGGACGGTCCGGCGCGGGGTTTTCTGCTGGAACAGAATCATTGAAGCCCCGACGCGGCTCAGTCTTGGCTTTTTCCACCAAGCGTCGCAATCAGCCGGCCCCGAGCACGGGCTAGCCGCGACATCACGGTACCGATCGGCACCTCAGTCGCCTCGGCGATCTCGCGGTAATCAAGACCTTCAATGTCGCGCAACACGAGCGTCTCGCGGAACGGTGGCGGCAGCGCCGCGATTGCCATGCGAAGATGTTCGGCGTCGGTCTTGGCGATGAGTGCCGCCTCCGGCGTCGCGGCATCAGGATCACCTGGTTTCGCGTGCGCAAGTTCGACCGCTTCAAGATCCTCGACGGTGAGGACCGCTGCCGGCCGGTTCTTGTGGAGCCAGGAATAGGCGGTATTGCGTACGATGCTCAGCACCCAGGCGCGGGCGCTGCCGCCAGCGAAGCCGCGGATGGCGCGGAAGGCGCTTAGCGAAGGATCCTGCACCACATCTTCGGCGTCGGTGCGATTTCCCGTCAGCCAGTGCGCCAGCCGGTAGGCGTCGTCGATGTGCGGCATCACCACACTTGCAAAGCGCGCATTGTCGTCGAGGCCGCTCATCGAGTCTCGGATGCCCGAGGCAGCCAAGCGCAATGTTGGTCTTTCAGATCTCATTGCGGCAACTGGGGAATGCCCGTGCAGGTCCGCAGCGAGGCATGACGTTCCGTCCGCCCCATAGGTTCACAATTCGGCGGGGTTGGTGCGGAATAGCCGGGCAAACTCTTCCAATTGCGCGACGGCAAGGTCGGAGATCGCCCAATAGCTCACTCCATTCTCGGTCCAGTGGACCAAATTGTAGCCGTTAATTGTGCGGCGGATCTTGGCCAATTCAATATGGCTCTCGGCCGGCATCTCGGTCAGGCTGATCAAATGCTTATCGTGTCGATAAACCAGCGTCGGGACTGGAGTCTGGCCGACCACGTCGAGGCGTCCCCCAACCAACGGGAAATCCGCCTTAGCGAGGTCGACAACGCGCGGTGACTCTGGGATGCGGCCGTTGAACCACGGCTTTACGGTATGGCGGTCCGACGACGCCACATCGGTCGGCTGCGGCGCCATGAGCGCGCGGATGTGGTCTGAAACGAGCGAGTCCGCCACAGTGTTTTCCGGTGGAGCGCCGGCGATAAACCAAGTCGAGCTACTGGCTACCATGGCAGTGAGTACGATGGACGCCGCGAGCGCGCGCCACGAGGGTTGCGCACGCGGGCGTCTCAGACCACCGATCGACGCCTCGATGCGGGCGTGTAGACCGGGTGGCGCTGGCTCGCGCGGAAGCCGCTCATGGATCAGTCGCTGCAATGCCTTGATACGCTCGCCCTCGGCAGCGAGCGCCGGCTCAGTGCTCATCCGCCGCGCGATCGCCAGCGCGTTGGCAGCATCGAGTTCGCCGTCCAGATAGGCATGGACCAGAAGGACCGAGTTATCGTCAGACGGTGTATCGGCCATGCTGTTATATTCCAGTCGTCCTGAACAACTTTTCGGCTTTATGTTGTTTCGCGATCCGGTCTGGTGCGAGGCTTCGATCTTAAGAGGACTGCCGTTTGGTGGCAATTTCGCCGTTGGTAAGTCGGCCGGACCTTTTCTGCCGTGCGCTAAGCCCGGCATATGCGTCGACGGATAGACCTCCGGCACCACGCAACATCAATAAGAACATTCCGCCGGCAATGGCGAGGTCCTTCTCGAAATGCAGCAGCTCGTTTCGGCTGGCAAAATTGCTGTGAAACGAGATCGCGGTTGCCACACAGAACAGGCCTAGCGCTGCCGCGCCCAGTCGCGCATGCCAACCAATCGCAATCGCCAAACCCGCAACCAGCTGCAAGGCGATCGTCGGAACGAGCACGGCCGCGGGAGCGCCCATCTTGGCCAAGCCTGCAGAAGCAGTATCAAAGTTCATGGCCAGGAACGCACCCTCGTGGACAAAGATCAACGCAAGCAATAACCGACTCGCAAGCAAGACAACATTCTCCAGCATCGTGTTATTTATTCCCAGAACTTTGTCCATCGCTCAACTCCCATTTGCTTCCGGCTGGAGGAAAGAAGCGGGCGAGCGATCGCCCGCTTCGATCTTCAATTGCTTGCCGATTTGGCGCTGATCGCCTTCTGCAGATCTTCGCGCTCTTCGCAGCCGCCAGGGCAGAGTTTCGCCAGGACAGCGAGCTGCTCCTTGGCCTTCTCCATATTGCCGGTTTCGACAAAAAGCTCGCCGAGATACTCGCGGGCCGCCTTGTGGTCTGGCTGAAGCTCGAGTGCCTTGGTGTAATAGGTCAGCGAGGTTTTGAAGTCGCCGGTTTTGCGCAGAGTGTAGCCGAGCAAATTGTAGACATCGGCCTGTTGGGTATCTTCGGCGATATCCCTCAGTTCCGTCAGCGCGGCGGCATAGTCTTTAGCCTTGATCTTGGCGCGGACAGAGCTGAGGTCGGGTGCGTCGGTCGATTCAATGTTGTCGACCGCAAAGGCTGGAGCCGGCATAAGTGCTGGCGCGAGGCCGAGACCAACAAGCAGCGCTGTGCTCGCCAGGATGGATTGTAGCGTTTTCATGTGAAATTCTCCGTGTGTGATCAGGGTTGGACTCGTGTGGATCAGGATTGGACGACTGGCGTGAAGGTGTAAGCATTGCCGTCCTTGGCGAACACGCCGGCGCCAGGGAACGGGAAATGCGCGCCGCAGATCATGATCTTGTCGGCGATGACGCGGTCGACGAGTTTGCGGCGGGTGGCAACTGCTGTCGGTCCATCTTGATCGTAAACCCCTTCCCATTCCGGGTGCGGCGCCAAGAGAGCAGGCACGTACATGGTGTCATTCGACACCATCAGTTGATCTTTGCCCGAGGTAACCAGGAAGGCCGAGTGACCGGGAGTGTGGCCGACCGCGGCGAGAAGCCTGACGCCAGGCGCCACTTCTGCGTTATCCTGGGCGAGCTTCCAGTTCTTCCACGTCGGAAAAACCTCGGCGATGCGTTTGCCGGCGGACCTGCGGCCTTCCGCCAATTTCTCGACCCGACCGGGCTCCGTCCACCACTTGTATTCGGTGCCGTTGACGATCAGTTCGGCATTGGGGAAGACGGCCGCGTTGGTGCCTTTCTCCATCAGTCCCCAGACATGGTCAGGGTGGAAATGCGAGACTAGGATTGTGCTGATCTGGCTGCGGTCGATACCGGCGGCCTGCATGTTGGCCGGCAGGTGCGTGGCGTTCGCCTGCCATTGGCCGACGCCCGATCCGGCGTCGACCATGACATGCTTGTCGCCGATCTTGAGCACGATCACCGTCAGCGGGATCGGCATGAATTCCGTGGTCAGGCCAGCCACGGCGAGCGCCGCCTTAGTGTCCTCGACCGAGGCATTCTTGATGAAAGTGGGATCGTGGGGTTTGCGCCAGATGCCGTCATAGACGGCCGTGACCTCGATGGACCCGACCTTATACTTGTAGAATCCCGTCGTCGGCTCGAGCGGTGTCTCCGCATGTGCCGGGCTGACGAAACCCAACTTTCTGTCCAGCCCAAAGGCGGCAGCCGCGGCCGCAGACGTTAGAAGACTCCGGCGAGACATGGATATGGTTAGCATTGACGTTCTCCTTGCATCGAGTTGATCGCGCAGACCGGACGACACCGCCGAGCAATGTCTCCGTTACCGATAAGATCGTCGCCAGTTGGCGTTTATTCCCGCGCCAGTGAAATTATTTTGACGCGGGCTGTTGGACTGTGCGACCGACATCGCCAACAGCGACAGCGAGGCAGAGGTAAGCACGGCGATGACCGCATTGCGCACGTTCAACATTTTTCATTCTCCTCATCATGTAATCGTGGCGCCAGGCCGCGATCGCGCCGCCGTTTCGATCTTCAGCGGCTTCTGATGATGAGAGCGGCCGACGCGGCGATTTATTCCCGCACCCTGAAATTTTCTTTGGTGACGGAAGATTCGGAAAATTCGGCGCGACCGTGCCGCGCAGAAATCCTCAACCGCGGAGATGGTGCCGCGCTGATCAGCGCGCGGCGACGTCATGAGTCGCTAAAAGGGATTTTGGCGCGGGCCCCGCCGCGGGTGAGGCCCTCCACGGCAGCATCGACTGGAGCACCTCGTCCCTAAGGACGAAACGGTGAAACAGCGCCGCCAGGATATGCAATCCGATGAGCCCGAGCAGCAGCCGAGCCGAAAGCGTATGGATCTGGTGAAAGAGCATAGTGAGTGGCTTGTCGCCCGCCATTACCTTTGGCACCTGCCATGCAAACAGCATGAAGTGGCGCCCGTGCGTCAGAGACTGGGCTAGGCCAGTCAATGGCTGAAGCAACAAGAGGGCGTACAGACCATATTCGCTAGTCTTTGCGAGCCGCTGTTGGACCTTCGGCATGTTCTGCGGAAATGGCGGCAGGTAGGCGTAGCTAAGTCGCCAGCCCAGCCGGACGATTGCCACCGCCCAAGTCACTACGCCAAGGGAACGGTGGACGGTCAGCAAGATTGCGGCGTGCTCGCGGTCACTAGCGAGCAACAGCCACGCGCTGCCAAACAAACCCGCGATCAATGTAACGGTCGCCCAATGCAGTCCAATCGTGACGATATCGAATCGTCTCCGGCTGTCGCCGACGCGCGGCTGATCGAGCGATTGAGCGGGGTTGTAAAGCGTCATCCATGCCTCCAGCGCTCACCGGCCACTGGTCCATGATCGGCATCAGTTGACGCAGTGAGTTACAAAGAGACTTCTTCGGTAGGTGATTTATTCCCTATCGGTGCACCGCCTCTGATCACACGGCGCGGCTCAAACGGGAACATTGATAGGGGTGAAAATAGGCTTCGCTACCACAACGTAAGATGCGAGCCCGACGTCCGAGATGGGTCATTCACGACCGATGCATCCAGTACGCGTACCGATCAATGTGCGTTGTTACTCCAATAGCGACATTATTGTTCGGCGCGGCCAAGTGACGCTTTGGGCCACTAGGCGACATTGGTGTTATCTTCCTGTCATTGCCAGGAGCGAGAGCGACGAAGCAATCCACGGCTTGAGCGCCGCACTGGATTGCTTCGCTCGCAATGATGTGGCAGGTGATCCGCCTCGTGCCTCAATACGGATGCCGGTCCTCCTTATCCATCCACGCCTTGAAAGACTTCAGCGTGGTGTCGCGTTCGAAATTTTCCGCTATCGGTATCCGCCGCTCTCCCCATGGCTTCTTGAAGTCTTCGTACTGGAAGGCATCGTCGAAACCGATGGCGCTCGTGTCCTTGAGGCTGTTGCCGAAGAACACGCGATCAATGCGCGACCAATAGATAGCGCCCATGCACATCGGACACGGCGCTCCATTGATATAGATTTCGCAGCCCTTTAGCATGCGCGCGCGCATTGGCACCGGATCGGGTGAACCCGGCTCGCGCGGGATCATTTCCAGCATCGTACCGGTGCTGTACTCGGTGCCCAGAAGCCCTTTAGGATTGAGCTTGGCTGAGGCATCCATGATCGCCGTGATCTCGGCGTGGTGCACCGGGCAGCCGGTCAAAAGCACGCGGTTCTGGCCGCGGCCGATGATCTGGCCGTCCTTGACGATCACCGCGCCGAAAGGCCCGCCCCAACCCTTCTCCACCGATTCAATCGCAAGCCGCGTGGCTTCCGCCATGAATTTGCGCTGGTCCGCGCTCGGCGTTGACGTGGCCGTCGCGGCCGCGACCGGATCTGCCGGCATACCGGCCGCTGCGGCTACGCCGGCAGCGGCTGCCGTCGCTGTGTAGGTGAAGAATGCCCGCCGGTCGGGGTTCGGCACGGCTTCGCAGGTGAAACGGTCGGCAAATCTGTTCATGGCACTTCCTCAGGAGGGATCGAAGCACCAGTCGATAATCGACGCGACCTAACATCGGCGTACGCATTTATTTGCAATCCGATTCAAATGAATCGGTTCACCTTGTGCGATGGTCGGAACGACCGTCCTCGTTGCGAGGAGCCAGCGCAAGGCCCATGACGGGTGCGGCAAGTCCGTGCGCGAAGTAACTTCAATTGATGATTCGTGCTCGGGCTAAAGCATGCTCGGTAGGATGCGAATTAGCGAGGACTTGGTAAGGATTCCAGAGTCAAGTACGGACCGAAGCTACAATTCGCAACCGACAGAACGCATCAATGGAAAGGTTTGCGGCAAAATGGACGGCTATGCTCGACGCCAATTTCTCACGGCTACCGCTGCTGCCGTCAGCACGTTCTTCCTAGCCAGGACAACCGCCATTGCTCAGGGAGTAGGCCTATTGGCGCGCAAAGGTGCCGGGGCAAAATCAGCGGCGATCAACTGGGACGCCTTGCGTACAAGTGTCAAAGGCCCTGTCGCAACGTCCGCTGCTCCGGATTTTGCCGCAGTCAGAACTGCAATGGTGTGGAATGGAATTAAGCCAGATCGATCGCCCGACGTGATTGTCACCGTCACGGACGACGACGATGTCGTACAAGCCATAAACTTCGCCCGCAAGAACGGACTAAAAGTAGTGGTGCATGGCGGGGGGCACACGTGGTGCGGTCTGGCAGTCCGCAACGGTGGCATGACCATTGATCTTTCGCGGCTAACCGAGTCCAAGATAGACAAGGATTCGGCTAAAGCCATCATTCAGCCGATCATCAGCAATCGTGACGCGGCCAGACGTTTGGCTGAACACGGACTGGCATTCCCGCTGGGCCACTGCCCTACCGTCAAGACCAGCGGTTATCTTCTCAACGGTGGCATGTCCTGGAATATGGGGCACTGGGGGCCGGCGTGCTTCAGTGTTGAGGCTATCGAGTTCGTCACTGCCGGTGGCAAGAAAGTAACAGCAAGCGCCGCGGAGCATCCGGACTTATTCTGGGCAGCAAGGGGATGTGGACCTGGCATGTTTGCCGTAGCCACGCGGTATCACCTGAAGTGCTACCCGCTACCCAAGGCCATGATCTCAAGCGTGTACTTTTATTCTCTGGATGATCTGAAAGAAGCCGCGCGCGACGCTGTCGATATCGGTTGGCATAAAATGCCGGACACCGTCGAACTTTCTATTTTCCTGATCAAAGCGCCCCCGGAGTTAGACGAACAATGCAAAAGACATAATGGCATGGTCTGCATGATTTCAGCGGTCGCCTTTGCCGATACCAAAGAAGAAGGAGAAGCGGCCCTCGCACCACTTGAAAGAGCACCATCGGTTTCAAAATGTCTATCCAAAGCCGTCAATCAAGAAACCAGCTTCGCAAAACAATTCGACGCGGCCGGCGCTACCTGGCCTGAGAACCATCGCAATTTGTGCGAAAACCAGGGATCAAATGCCGATCCGGTCGAAGTGCTGATGGCTATACGCGACAAATTTATTCAAGCCCCATCACACAAGTCGGTCGTTGTTTTCTGTCAAGCCACGGGCGGTCACAATCTCGTTCAAACAACAAAGGACGTCGCGCTATCGATGGATGCCCGCTTTTACGGTGGTATCTGGTCCATTTGGGAAAAAGCGGAAGACGATGCAGCCAACACGAGGTGGCATGACGAAATGGCCGCGCTTCTTCAGCCATATACCAGTCAGCACTATGTTGGTGAAACCGACATCGTCAAGGATCATTGGCGAGCCAGGAAGTCCTTTACTCCGGAAAAATGGAAGCGGCTGGAAAAGATCCGGGCTAAATACGATCCGACGGGACTGTTCTTTGGCTTCACAGGAGGCCTCAGCGCCTAGCTGCTCGGAGGCCGCCACGTCCGTGTTGGGTCACAAGCGTCCGAGGCAGCCAAGGTCCTCTATTCACGCGCGTCCGCTGTTCCCCCGAAAGCGACGGTCGGTCGTCAAAATGCGGTCCTCCGCTTAGGGCAATCGGAGACAAGATCAGTTGCATGGACAATTGATCACATGGCAAGCTGACACTACGCACGCCAGAGATGATGAGTACGGTTAGGCCCGGTAAAAAAGCCGTGGGCACCATAACGTCCGAGCGTGAACACTGAACCACGGACGTGAACGGCGCAGTTCCGGAGCCAAAGTCTCGTTAGGGGTCATATGCCGATCTTGTTGAAAGTCCTGCTCATCAGCCTCGGAGTATTTATCGTCGTCGTGGCGGTGGCGGGTGGCGGGTATTGGTGGTGGCAGCAGAACGGCGACGCCCTGAGAGCCGAGGCCCGATCGGCCGCGGCGGAAGGCACCCGGTTCGCGGTCGGCAACGACGAGCAAGCCTGCGTCGACGAAGCGGTGACCCGCGCGAAGGGGGCCGGAATGACCGCCGCTTTGAATGCGGCATCATTCTTGACGACCTGCCTCAGGGCCGCTCGGCCGGTCTCGGGATTCTGCGATGGCGTGCCCCGGCCGGACGAAGTCCTCAAGTCGGTATCCTGGAACTCACAGCGCACCTCAGACTATGGGCTCAGCTCCTTCCGGGCGCCGTTCGTGGTGCAGACGATCCAGCGCTTCTGCGCGAGCGCCGCGCCGAAAGCGGCCGCCGCGTCCGCCCTGGACTGCTCAGCATTCAAGCGCGTGAACGGGGAGTGGCAGGCGACCCACGACACGATCCTCATCATCAAAACCGCGAATGGTGATGCGACCCTGCGGCTGCAGGCCGGATCATTGCTCCACCGCAGCGCCTTCCGCATGAATGAAATCGATCCCGTCGACGTGCTGGACCAACACTGCCCGATCTAGCGCATGTTCCGGCGAAGTGGATGCCGGCGAGAATGGGTTCAAAGGAAGCCTTGTTAGCCCTCAGTATACGTCCGTGTTGGGCCAACAGAAGACATTCCCCGGTCGATCGAAGCAAACTGAACTTCTGAGTTCGGTCATGGTTGTTAATGAAGGCACCATCACCGTAAGACTCGGGTTTGCGACCGTTCGAGCTAAACCGAGCGACCGTTAAGAGGTACTATCGCCTATTGATTTAGGCGGGATTGATAATTGCGATGGGGATCGCCACTTAAAAGTCGAGGCTGGCGGCCAGGAACACATCCAGTGGCTTGCCCGGTTTCTCGCGCTGCCAGTCCTCACGCTTCCTTGTAATCGCGCCAAATCGTGCCACTACTGCGACGGCGTCCGCCGCTATTCAATGAAGAAGCTCCCGCTATCGCTTCGGTGAATCTTTCAGTCGCTTATGGTTTGGGACTCGAACGCAAGGGTTATCGAGCAAATGCAGAGCTTCAGTCCACACTCTTTTATTCGACGAATCGCGGTCCTGACCCACGCGTAGTATTTTGCGCAACGCCTCCTGAAATTCTCGCTTGCACTGCTCCGGTGTTTCGCCAAACGGGATAGCCTCTGATTTTGATGCACGCGCCTCAGCTTCGCTGATCTCATGATCGATGTTAATTCGAAAGCTTTCGGTGCCGGGCGTTTCCCTGCCCAAGTCCGTGCAAAGACGGTCGATCAATTCGTGCCATCGACCCGGCAGTTTTAAAAACGTAGACTTCGACGACTGCCCGTCGAATAAAAATCGGCAGCAGTGGTCTCGGGCGAATCTAATGGCTGCGGTTCGCGTCCTTTCGTCAATCACACCCGCCGCTTCACCAGGCGGGAACAGCATTCCGAGCGTTGCTTCGTCTATTTCGGTGCTATCGCCGGGGATTAGCCCGTCCAGCACTCGTCGAATCATTTCCCGATCCATGACCTCTCTCCTCGACACGAAAGCGTCATTCACTGTTTGCGCCGCAGCCTGTGAGGTCCAGCGGATGAGAATTGAACGATGGTAACAACCTTAATCTTGATAGCAGGGGGAGTGTTACTTGCGGCTTTGGCGGTCATATACCTCTCTATAGTACGAAGGAAGCAGCCCAGAAAATAAGAAGGAGGCTCCAATTTTTGATGTCTGCTTCACTCCCAACATCATTCATTCGTTTGATAGTTCGGCACGTCTGTTTCGGGCCAAAACCGGCCTCACGCACCGCAGCAAACTTTTATTCGATCATTTTGTCGGCGCCCTCAGTCCTTGCGCGTGTTACGCTACAGTGTCTCGGCAATCGGAGGCCACGAGGACCGCGCTCCTTCTTACTTTTCCGCCAATTCTTCAATTGTCGGCGGCACAATTCCGTACCAATCAAAGTCCCAAACTCGTTCTTGCTCGCGAGGAATCTCGTCTTTGCTAACCACAGCGAAGCCCGGAGCAGGCAACCCTGTCGCTTGCTCAACCACCAGGGAAGCGATCGGCGGCACGCCGTGCCGCTGGCACCAGCGTGTGACCAACTCAAGTGGCCTAGCCAATAGATTTGGACCGCCGCGGTCTATACGGCGAGCAAGATCGTCGTAAGTGACTGTTTGACGATCAGCCGCGCATCCCATCAAGACCAGATAAGCCCGTAGACCCCACGCTGGCTCCGTACGCGGAAATGGATTTGCCATCTGGTCCCCTAGAGCCGCCCTCTAAGTTCGTCGCCTTATTACGTTTGGTGAGTCCGGCTCTGCACGCCGAGCAGGTGCCCCAAGAGCGCCTCACTCAACTTGCGCGGCTCCCACCGAACTACCCTATGCGACGAGCAACGACGGGAACAGCGATGGGAAAATAACGTTTCCCGTCCTGATATCTCTCATAGGCTTGTTGTTGACAGCGGGAAAAGAGACGAGCGACTCGAAGCAAAGGCCGCATTCCGAACAATGCCAAAGGTGACGAATTTGCCGCTCATTATGGTAATAAGACCATTCAGGGGCGATCAGCTCATTATCGCATTGAACGCAGGTCATCCCAAATTTGGAACGACGATTGGAAAGCATCGTCGTCATGGAAATCTCCCTCATTCCCCTTCGCTGTGGTTCGAAGTGGTAACGGGCTTATAGCGGGTGGATTTGGCAAAGATTCGCTTAGATCTTGATCAAGAGCGAATCATTCCTCTTTGCCTGTAGCACTCCGACCGAATATAAAGAAGCTCTATGTGATAGGTTCGACTAATTGATCGTTTGGAACCTCGAAGCCATTCCAGTCCATTGCTGACGATGCGCAGCATGCCTTCCTCGTCTCCCGGTGAAGCGACTTTGTAATTCTTCAAAGCGCAGAGTAGTTAGTATTGCATCATTGTTGACGCATTTAGTGCACGGCGCATGCGAGCGCACGACCCTATTTCTCGACCCCCCATTGTGCTTTGATTTTGGTACCACAGATATAAAGGTACTGGCAGGCAGATGCTTGCCCGAGAGCTGCCCAAAAAACGGCGACCTACCGAAGTCTCCGCTCTCATAATTGGCAGTGCTGGTGCCATCGGCTGGCACAATCTTAATCTAAAAGTTGATATGGCCTGCATTGCGGCTGCCGATGGCATACGCACGGCGGGGACGTGCGGCCCCCTGGTCGCGCGCGTACTAAAGCGATTTTCACAAAGGAGAATACCAATGAATAATGAAAACCTGACTCTCCACTTCAAGGTCAAGGACTTCAACGCATGGCAGACGAGCTACAATGGCAACGAGAAGAATCGCACGTCTGCCGGCATCACGAGAAGCAAAGTGTTTCGCAGCGCCGACGACCCGAATGATGTGCTGCTTCTCCAGGATGTCGCCGACATATCGAAGGCCCGCACCTGGTACGGCTCAAGTGAAATGAAGTCGATCATGGAAAAGAGCGGCGTACTCGGCTTGCCCAGCATCCGTGCCGCAGCGTAACTCGTAGCTCAAACATCCCGTAGCCGCGATGGTGGGTACCGTAAGCGTTGAGTTGCGTAAGCCGTCCCGAACATGGAAGCCCCAGCCCTCCTGCCCCCGACAAGCATCATGGCTGGGGCAACCTGAGCAGTACTGACTATCGGCGCCGCAGCTCTTCGCGCGCGCGACATTAGTGCATGTGGACTAATAAGATTCACAAACAGCTCACAGGAAAACGCCATGAGTCGACCTATCGCACTGGGACTGGCAATGCTCGCAGGTGTCGCCATGGGAACGACAGCCGTCAAGCAACTGCATGCTCAGAAAAAGGCTCCGGGGACGTACGCTGTACTCGACCTGAGGGCCATCAATAGCCCCGACGTTTTCAAAACCCTTCCTTCAAAGACGGGCGACTTTGACGGCCATACTGCCTGATCGGCCAGAACTTCGATGGCGACCAAACCGGTCAAGTCCGTGAGGAGGGAAAGCTATGCAAATTGGAGCACCACAATGACCGCTCCCCATTACATCAATCAAAACAAATCCGACATGCGCGACATCAAGTCTGGTTGGTACGCGATTGAGAATGACGGCACCCTCTCTTCCGGACCTTTTTCCAGCCGCGAGCAATGCAACGAGAAAAACACTCAGCTGACGAACGGAACGATGGCGACTAGCCGCGAGGTCAATCTGCTTGGTCATCTGAACCCGCTTTTGTCGCGTCCATGTGCACGGACTCGATATTGGCCGCAATGCGCCGGGCTTCTCTGTTAAATAAGTTTACTGCTCCTCGCTGCGCTCGCGGCGCGCGTTCATACCACCTGTCAATCATAGATCGAGCTAACAGGTCCATTCGCTCACGGGGGCCAATGACAACTCTTTTCGCGCCTTCGATGCCTGCAGGATGAATGGAGACGGTCCATTCGTTTCGCTCGATCCGAGCGCGGACCGTGTATCTGATTCCCCTGTACTCCACCGGAAGCCCTTTGCGCGCAGTTGTTTTGCTTAGACGGTCAGGACGGCAAATCCTGCCGCGCATTGCCGAGGGAGTCTGTTCAAAATGGACCACTCTGACATCGAAAGGGGCCAGTACCGTCCAGGACAGCGGGAAGCGGCAGCGGCAGTCATTTCGGCCGACATGCGATTCTTTCCGTTTCGATTGTTTAGTCCCGCCAACGTGTGGAGTTAGCTCGTCACCGGAAACCGCCGAGGACTTCGTCCGATCCTTTATTGCGGATCGAACGGTGCGACGCGCATAATCGGCTCCATGCTCGTTTCCGACCGCTTCCCGCCGCCTTGGTATTTCGAGGACATCGGCACCTGCTTCGTCGTGAAGGATCAAGGGGGGCAGGCGCTCGCGTTTGTCTATTACGATCAGGGACTGGGACGCCGATCCGCAGCTAATCCTTTGACCAAAGAGGAAGCCCGGCGCATCGCCGCCAACATCACCAAGCTGCCGGAGCTGATGCGGCAGTCGCCGTCTCTTTGAGCACTTCCGCTTCTCATCCAGCTCGGACATATCGCTGCACCGCACGAACCGACGCAATGGGCCAGTTTCGGACATGCCGGCTTATTCGCTTGCAGTAGCTCTCCACGAATTGAGCCAGTTGTCTGTCGCACAGGACCGTTTGAAGAAGACTAATCTTTGGCTAAAGTCGCTTGACCACACAATCAGTGGGTAGGTGTTCGGATGGCAACCGCCCCTCTGACCAAATATGCGAAATGCGGCGACCTCAGCATCGCTTACCAAGTTGTGGGTGACGCGCCCCTTGACCTCATAATCGTGCTGGGCGGCATCTCGAATATCGAGGTGTTCTGGGAACTTCCGGAGTTTACCGCGTGGATCACGCGGTTGGCATCCTTTTGCCGGGTAATACTATTCGACAAGCGTGGATTTGGGATGTCCGATCGGGACGTCGATTCAACTTTGGAAGAGCGGATGGAGGACATCCACTCTGTCCTCGATGCTGTCGGCGCGAGCCGTGTCGCTGTCTACGGAGTTTCAGAAGGCGGTCCTCTTGCAATTCTCTTTGCGGCGACCTAGCCGGAGCGAGTGCAAGCTCTTGTGCTCGAACTCGAGTTTTGCCCGCGCAAGCGCTGCACCGGATTATCCGGAAGGCGCTGAACAGCAAACAGTCTTCGAGCTGATGCGCAAAACGATCTATCACGCTTGGGGAGAAGGTGACTCAATCGCATTTTTTGCGCCCTCAGTTAAGAATATTCCGGCTGCGCAGCAATTCTTTGCCAAGCTGGAACGCATGTCGGCCAGCCCGCGGATGGCGCGCCAGGCGTGGGATTGGATGTGGGAGCTTGATGTCCGGCCGGTAGCGCGCGCCTTGCGGGTACCAACCCTGGTGCTCCACCGGACGGGCGATCACGCCATCCTAGTTTCAAATGGACGTTGGTTGGCGCGGAATATCCCCGGTGCTCGCCTATTCGAGCAACCTGGAATTGATCATGCTCCGTGGCGATCAAATGTCGTCAGCGATCTCATTGAAGAGGTGCGGCATTTCCTGACGGGGTCACGCGGCCCTGTGGAAAGGGATCGAGTTCTGGCAACTGTGCTTTTCACCGATATCGTCGGCTCGACCGAGAAAGCCGCCGCGCTCGGAGACCACCGCTGGCGCGATCTTCTCGATAATCACCACGCTGTCGTCCGGAGTAACCTTGCGCGCTTTCGCGGCCATGAGATCAAAACGACCGGCGACGGCATCCTTGCTACCTTCGACGGCCCGGCGCGCGGCGTGCGCTGTGCCTGCGCTATTGCCGACGAGATCAGGCCGCTTGGGATCGAAGTCCGCGCCGGGCTCCACACCGGCGAATGCGAAATAATGAATAATGATGTTGGCGGTATTGCCGTTCACATCGGCGCGCGCGTCGCCGCGCTCGCTGGCGCGAGCGAGGTGTTGGTGTCGAGCACGGTCAAGGACCTTGTAGCTGGTTCAGGTTTGCGTTTCGCCGACTGCGGCAACCAATCGCTCAAGGGCGTGCCGGGCGAATGGCACATCTATGCGGTAGAGCGGTAAAAACGATCGCGACCTGACGGTAACTCAGCGTGGATGGCCATTGTGCGTCAATATCTACCGGCTCAATTCGGACACGGTGCGTCCGCTTTGCCCGCGCCGCAAACGGCAGCGCTGCCGCCACGCCGCCCAATGACGTGATGAACTCGCGCCGCCTCATCTAATTCCTCGGCTCTGCTGAGCAAAGGAACCCTGGCATCAAACCATAATGCCTGACGCGGATTTGTCGCGGGTCAGGCGCACCCCGTGCCGTGCCTGATGTCGCTTATGGGTCTAGCCTGTGTGAAAACGCACTTGGTTATCTGATTCGCGATGTATGATTCCGACGCAAATTGCGGAGGGATCGGATGAGGCGTTTCGTGGAGGGGATTGATCGGGGCCAAGCGACGCTGTTTCCGGAATGCCTGGAGGACTGGATCGATCAGGACACTCCGGTTCGGGCGATCGATGCCTTCGTTGGCAAACTTGATCTCCCTGGAGTGGGGTTCGATGGGGTTGATCCCGAGGCTACCGGCCGGCCTTCATATCATCCGTCCGTGCTGCTGAAGCTTTACATTTACGGCTATGTCAATCGTGTTCAGTCGAGCCGGCGGCTGGAGCGCGAGGCCGGACGCAACGTTGAAGTGATGTGGCTGACGTGTCGGCTTATTCCTGATCACAAGACGATTGCTGACTTTCGCAAGGATAATGGGCCAGCGATCAAGCAGGTTTGCGTGCAATTCGTCGAACTGTGCCGCCAGATGGGCCTGCTGACGAGCGCGAGCGTTGCGATCGATGGGAGTAAGTTCAAAGCCGTCAATACTCGCGACAAGAACTACACGCGCGGCAAAGTGGAGCGACGGCGTGCACAATTGGAGAAGAGTGTAGCGCGCTATCTGGCGCAGCTCGACACGGCCGACCTGCAGGAGCCGTCCGAGGAACTAGCGGCGAAGACAGTCCATTTGAAGGAGAAGCTGGTCAAGCTGGAAAGCGAGATGCAGCGCCTGGCGGTGATGGAGAAGCTGATGTTGGCATCACCTGATCAGCAGATCTCGCTGACTGATCCCGACAGCCGCTCGATGGCGACCAGTGGCCGCGGCTCCGGTGTGGTCGGTTACAATGTACAGGTCGCAGTCGATACCAAACATCACCTGATCATCGCTCATGAGGTTACGAAGGATGGCTCGGATCGAGCGCAACTCGCCAACATCGCTTGCCAGGCCAAGGAAGCCCTTGGCGTCGATAAACTCGAAGCTGTTGCCGACCGTGGCTACTTCAGCAGCGATGAGATTTTAGCGTGCGAAGAAGCTGGCGTCACGGTTACGCTGCCAAAGCCGGTGACTTCTGGGGTTGAGGCAAAGGGTCGCTTCGGCAAGCAGGACTTTGTCTATCTTAGCGACGAGGATGTGTATCGCTGTCCGGCTGGACAAAAGCTCGCTTACCACTTCACAAATGAGGAGAAGGGGTTAGTTCTGCACCGCTACTGGACCAACGCCTGTCAGAGCTGCGCTATCAAACAGCGCTGCACCACTGGCAAGGAGCGACGGATCACGCGCTGGGAGCATGAGCATGTGCTGGAGGCCGTACAGAAACGCCTCGATAAGAACCCGCACGCTATGCGCCAGCGTCGCGAGACGGCTGAGCATCCCTTTGGCACGCTGAAGAAGAGGATGGGGGCGACGCACTTCCTGATGAAGCGTCTACCCAAGGTCGCCACCGAGATGGCACTCCATGTTCTCGCTTACAATCTCACCCGGGTGATGAACATCATGGGCATTCAGCCGCTGATGGCTGCGATCCAGGCAGAGTAAAAGCCAGAAAATTAGCTGGCGTCGCTGGTTCGCCTAGTTCCCTGCCCAATTCGTCAAAATGTTTTGAAACAACCAAGGTCAAAAAGGGACGTCACGGTCGGAAATCGTGATGTCTGCTTCACCTCAACAAGCGGACATTGATCAGCGCTCTTTGCACGTCGACTTAGGGCCATCTGCAGACATTCCGCCACTCGCCTAAACATCACCTGGAGGTGTGAATGATCTCACGAAATCCGCGAATAAGGCGTGGTAACGGTGTGCTCGGCGTATTATCCCGATAAAAGGCACGGTTTCCGGTTTCGGACCCCCAATGCTCCACGGCTGGGAAAACTTTTTCGTTGTGGGCGCGACAGCAGGAGCGACATTGATCGGTTTGCTGTTCGTCGCCATCACGCTCGGCGCCGGCTTGTCTACGCCGCAGGGATTAGATGCCACCCGCGCCTTCTTGACGCCGACGCTCATTCGTTTCGGGGGCGTGCTATTCGAGTGCCTGGCCGTGCTGCCGCCTTGGCCGTCCGCGTGGCCGGTCGGGATCATTCTGGGGCTGTTCGGGCTAACCGGCTTCGTCTACCAAATTCACGTTATTCTCGAGCAGCGCAAGATCGATTTCGTCTCGCCCGATTGGCTCGACTGGACTCTGTTTTCGGTCGTTCCGGTGCTCGGCAACGCGAGCCTGATCGCCGGCGCGGCCGGATTGGTTGCCGAGAAACCCTTCGCGCCCTACGCCATCGCGGGCGCGATCACGCTCCTGCTGCTCGCCGGCATCTATGGCGCCTGGGACCTCACGTTGTGGATCGCCAGGAACCGGGACAAGACCTAGCGATGCGGATGCCCTCTGCGAATTTGCTCTGATGCTGCTCGAAGAGATGACCGCTCAGGGTCAAACGTCTCGTTTTCGCGATGTCCGCATCATGTCCAGTTTATCGCCCAACACGGACGTTCCTTTGACGGTTCGTCGCGGTAGCGATGGGCCACTTTCGGAAGTTATCAAGCCACGCAGTTAATCGGCGTCGAACTCGCCGTCTGCCCGTTCAACGTCGTCAAGCATGCGGGTGCGTCGGTAGCGGTTGCTCGCCTCGCGAGGTCGTGCCGATCGTCGTGCCGCTTGGCCGGCCGCGGTGACGAGATTGCCAGCGCTAGTTGCCTAGCAGCGGCCGGTAGTACAACGCCGCTTGCATGAGAGTCGGCGGACCGGCCCGCACGCCGCGCGGACGCGCCTTATTGCTCCTGGCCAACGTGACTTAAACTTCGCCGGTCAAACTGGCGCACGTCCACAGCGCGGACAAATTATTGCAGGGGTTTGCGACGCGTACGCCGCGAGAGCATCATAGCGAACAACAAAGAATGCTCAAATGGTTCAGCGCCGAATACTGGACCGTCTTTAGGGAGAGCTGTGATGAGAATGAGCGCCGACCGCATCTTGACGAGTCACTCCGGCAGCCTGCCGCGTCCCGACGAGTTGATCGAAGCTAATCGCGCCCGCGAGGCCGGCGCAACGGCCGATGAGCAGCGTTTCCAAGAACAGTTGCGATCGGCGGTCTTGGAGGTGGTGCGACGGCAGCAGACGTTTAGCATAGACGTTCCCGGCGATGGCGAGTTCGGCAAGTCGATGGGGCATCGGGTAAATTACCGCGCTTGGTGGAGCTATAGTTTCAATCGTCTGAGTGGACTCGATCTGGGCGGGCCTGGTCTATACGACGCTCCGCCAAAACGAGCCCGCCCGGGTGAGATTGTGCTCACGAGCCCCGCCGATCGCCGCGATCGAACAGAATTCCCCGAAGTCTATGGCGATCCCGACGGCAGCGTGTATACGGGACCGCGAGCGGCGCATTGGCCGATATGCGTCGGCCCGATCTCGTACAAGGGGCAAGCGGCGATCCAGGCCGACATCGCCCATTTCAAGGCAGCGCTCAAGGTTTGCGGGATTGAAGAAGGCTTCATGACCTCGGTGGCTCCTGGGAGCGCCGCGCGGTTGGCTAACTTGTATTACAAGACCGATGAAGAGCTCCTCTTCGCTCACGCAGACGCGCTGCGCGAGGAGTACAAGGCCATCGTCGACGCCGGCCTGATCCTTCAGCTCGACGATCCGGCAATGGCGGATAATTGGGACATGATCGATCCCGAGCCGGCGGTGCAGGATTACAAAAAGTTCGCAATGGTGCGGGTTGAGGCCCTCAATCATGCCATCAAGGGTTTGCCTCAAGACCGGATTCGGTTCCATTTGTGCTGGGGTAGCTGGCACGGCCCGCACACCACTGATATTCCTTTGCGTGACATTGTCGATGTCATGTTGGCCGTCAATGCACAGGCATACTCTTTCGAGGCGGGAAACGTCCGCCATGAGCACGAGTGGACGGTGTGGGAGGACGCAACGCTTCCCGACGACAAATTCATTTTGCCTGGCGTGGTCAGCCATGCCACCAACGTAGTGGAACACCCCGAGCTCGTTGCTCAGCGCATTCTTCGATTCACCAATATCCTGGGCAGAGAACGTGTCGTCGCTTCGACCGATTGCGGCCTCGGTGGGCGCGTCCATCCTCGGATCGCCTGGGCAAAACTTGACGCTCTCAATCAGGGGGCGGCCTTGGCGAGCCGCAAGCTCTGGGGCAAGTAAGATAGCGTAACCTTTGCGCCGCCACGGCTGCTGCGCGTGAGCCAAGCCTGCAGCATTGGCGGAAGACGCAACGCTTGCGAGCAAGAAAACCGCGGCCGTAATCGCCCTAAGGGAGGACTAAAACGTGAAGCGAAGCGTCGATCGCATCCTCACCACACATGCCGGTAGTCTGCCGCGTCCGGAGGACTTGATGGAGCTATATCGGAACAACGCTCCCGACTCTAAATTGCTGCCGCGCCTTCAGTCGGCGGTCACTGATGTGTCGAGACGGCAAGCCGATACTGGCATCGATATCGTCAATGACGGGGAATTCGGCAAAGCCATGCGTCGGGCGATCGATTTCGGCGCCTGGTGGTCGTACGTGTATGACCGTCTGGCGGGCTTTGAGGTCAGAACGGAAACTGCCGAGAAAGGCCGGGCGGCGTGGACGATCGGCAGCAAGGAGCGCACGGAATTCGCCGAATTCTATGCTGAGGACGGCGGTATGGGCAACGCCCGAACCGGCAGCAGCAGCTCCCGGATGTTCGGCCTCACCTGCACCGGGCCGGTCAAATATGTTGGGCAGCGAGCGATCCAGCGCGATATCGATCTACTGACGTCAGCCACTCGCGGCATCCGGATCGAAGAGGCGTTCATCACTGCAGTGTCGCCGGCGACGCTGCAGATCCTGGCCAACGAACACTATAAGACTCAGCGGGACTATACGTGGGCAATTGGCGGAAGCGATCAGCGAAGAATACAAGACCATCGTCGATGCCGGTTTCATCCTGCAGATCGACGATCCGGCTTTGGTCGACATCTGGGACTGGTGGTTCTCGCTCAAGGGTGACATGGCCGGCTACCGCAAGTGGGCCGAATTTCAAGTAGAGGCGGTCAATCACGCGTTGCGGGGAATCCCCGAGGACCGAGTCCGCTTCCACATCTGCTGGGGGAGCTGGCACGGCCCGCATAGCGAGGACGTGCCGCTCAAGGAGATTGCGGATCTATTGCTCAGGGTGAAGGCGCAAGCCTACTCGGTCGAGGCTGCTAATGCCCGTCACGAGCACGAATGGAAAGTCTGGAAGCACGTCAAGCTTGCGGACGGCAAACTTTTGATCCCCGGTGTTGTCAGCCATGCCACCAACATTGTGGAGCATCCCGAACTGGTCGCCGATCGCATCGTTCGCTTTGCGCAAGTTGTCGGTCGTGAAAACGTGATCGCCGGCACCGATTGCGGCCTCGGCGGGCGCATCCATTGGCAGCTCGCATGGGCGAAGCTTACTGCGTTGTCGGCGGGCGCAAAACTCGCCAGCAAGGAGCTTTGGAATTAATGCCGATGGCCATGTCGCGGATGGGTCATTTTCGGCCAATCAACGATGTCTGCGCGATTTCCGCTTTCCCCTCGATCGCGACCAAATTGCTGCGCTACGGCAAGTGACGTGACGGGCCAAGAGGCGACATTCACCGCGGCAGCGCCGATAAACTCGCATCCGGAATGTGGGCTCGTTTTGTGCGAGACCATGTTCGATCAAATTATCCAAAATGCTCAATCAGCAATTCAGTAAGGACCCGCACCTTTCGCGCCGGGTGGTGCCCCGGCGGTCGAACAATGAAGAGGCCGCCTTCAGCGAGCGGATAACTATTCATTAGCGGTACCAGAGCGCCGGACGCGAGCTCTTGTTCCGTCAAAAAATCCGGCAGCGCGGCTATGCCGAGCCCGGCGACGGCTGCTGCCGCAAGAGCCGTCCCGTTGTCCGCTTTGAATCGACCTTGCGGATGCAAGGCGATCGTCTTGTCTCCGTCAATGAAGTGCCACGTCTCGGTGCCTTGCACGAGACATTGATGCGCGAGCAGTTGGTCAGGCGTTTCGGGAGCGCCATGCTCCCTGACGTATCCGGGGCTGGCGACGAGCTTTCCATGGATAGGCCCGATCCGCCGTGCGATCAGGTTCGAGTCGCTGAGTTGACCCACGCGAATGGCGCAGTCGAAGCCTTCGCCGACGATGTCGACGAAACGGTCACTATAGCTCGCATGCACCTGAAGGCGCGGATGTCTCCGCGCGAGCTGAGCAAGCACGGGTGCCAGATGAGTGGGACCGAAGGATAGCGGCGCGGCGATCCGCAATCTGCCGCGCAGATCACCGGCAGGCAGGATCGTCTCTCGCGCAATATCGATTTCGGCGCAGACCCGCGCGGCATGGTCGCGGAATGTCACGCCCGCTTCGGTGAGCGCGGCACCGCGTGTGGTCCGCGCGAGAAGCTGGATACCAAGCTCTTCTTCAAGCCGGACTAGCCGGCGGCTGACGATGGATTTTGACACACCGAGCCGGCGCGCGGCTGGCGACACGCCGCCGGCATCGGCCACTTCCACGAATGTCTGCAGGTCTTCCAGGTCCAAGTCGCATGTTCCACTTTTCGCGACACAGTTAGCCAATTGACGAGGCTAGTGCATTGCATCGGGGAACGATACCCCTGTAACCAGCGACCGGCAACCGGTCCAGGGGGCTGGGAACGCCCGCCCCAAACAACTCGATAGGAGACGCTGATGGCACCTGCATCCGAATATTCCGGCCGATCCGCAGTGGTCACGGGCGCAGGCGGCGGCCTCGGCCGCGATATCGCCCTCGGGCTCGCCGCCAAGGGTTATATCGTTTTCGGTACCGCATTCTCTGCTGGAGAGCTCTCGGACCTGAAAGAAGCCTCCGGTGGCCGCGTCAGCCTGACGGTCTGCGACATCACCAAAGAACAGGCCGTCAAGACCTGGGCCGCAGGCGTGTCCGACGCGCTTGGCAGTACCGGCCTTGATCTCCTGATCAACAATGCAGGCATCCTCACGCCGGGACCGCTCGAGGTTCTGCCGCTCGACGCCATCCGGCACGAATTCGACGTCAATGTCTTCGGCGCCCTGTCGGTCATGAACGCATTCCTGCCAGCGCTCCGGCAGGCTCGCGGTCGCATCGTTCAGGTCAGCACTTGGACCGCCAGCGTGCCGCTGCCGTTTAACGGACCATCGGGCGCATCGAAGGCGGCGATGGAGGTGTTCGCGACGGTCTACCGCGCCGAGCTGAAGCGGTTCGGCATCGACGTCGTGGTGGCGCCGGCAGGCAATATGAAAACCGGCGGCCCCGCAAAAACGGCTGCGGCCCTGAAGCGGGTGGCCGAGGGGATGACGCCTGAACAGCGCGAGCTATACGGACAAACCTTCACATCGTTCACAGCCGCTCTCAACAGCATGCAGAACAGTGGGCTCGACTCGGCCGCTGCCGCCCTGAGAGTGATCGAGCTGGCCGAGCAAGTGCCCGCGCCGAGCCGCGCCCCGGTGGGAGCGGACGCCGAAGAGATGCTGCGGGTCGTTCGCGAGAAATCCGACGCCGAGCAGGATGCGTTACGCCTCCAGCTCGCCGGCCTGAGCTAGGTCCGCTTGATAATCACCCTGTTACAAAAGGAGCTAGCCATGATCGAAATCATAGACGTCAACGATAGCCGTGCCGTTCGCAACCAAAAAAATGTTCTCGCCCTCTATGATCTGATGATCAACAAAAAGAAGTCGGAGGAGGCCACGGCCAAATTCGTCAGCCCCGCATACGTCCAACACAACCCGCTGATCGCAGACGGTTCGGTTGCCCTAGGCAAATTCTTCGGCCAAGTCACACGGGAACGCGCCCGGGCCCGCGTCGTCGTGCACCGCATTATCGCCGCCGGCGACTATGTATGGGCACACGTGAACTTTCTGAATCTCTTCAACGATGACCCGGGTGACACGGGAATCGCCGGCGTCGACATCTACAAGTTCGACGCCGACGGAAAGGCAATCGAACACTGGGACACTTTGCAACTCGTTGGCGATCCGAAAAACTCGGCGCCGTTGGTCGGGCCGAACATTCCGCGCGCTAATCCGAACGGAATGTTCTGAGCGGGAGGAACCTGCGATGCGCGATACACTTGGTGCTCTGATGGAAAGGAACCTGTTCGATGTATTCGGTCAGCGAGATTCCGCACGACGCGCGGCCGCGATAGCCGAGCTCTATACCGCAGACTGCACGCGCGACATTCCCAAAAGTTGGCAGGATCGTTTTATTCATTTGTCGGTCAAGTAAGGCGAATTCCATCTATCGCGCATATTACATCGCAGGCCACAATAGCGCAGTTTGACGTAGTGTCTGGAGCAACCGCGGTTCGGATCAGAAAGTGGTGGCGGCGGCGTCGCAAATCCGATTCGCGTAATGATAGATTATGGAACAGTCGCAGTGCCGGTGCCGCTCCTCGGCGACGACCCGAATGTGGCGCTTCCCGCCGTCGCGTGTAGAAGGGCAAACAAATGCCGGATCGCTACAGAACTATGCGAGTCCACTTTGCACCCGATAGCAACCAGAATGCGGACATGGCGAAAGGTCCGAGTTGAGCCAAAAGGCGACATCGCTGCCAAGCCAATTAGCCAAGATATACGGCGCAGGCCTATGATCCCGAACCTTGAAGAATTTGTTTTAGGCGCTGTGGCGGCCGCCCACATGACGGTCGCTCGCTGATCTTGCTGCTGGACCGATTGAGATTCGAAACCGCACTGAGCAAGTGGCCGACCAGAGCGCCGCGTAAACCGGCGACAACTCAGACCAAAACGGTCATTGCCGCTTACGAAATGCGTTTTATCTTTGCCGCGAGAGAGCAGTCACTTAGCCTAACGACATCCGAGGGGGGTTATGGCGGGCACAAGTTACCCAATCCTAGTCGTCGGGGGAGGCCTTGGCGGGGCCTCTGTTGCGCTTGCGCTTGCGCGCAAAGGCTTACGTGTTTGTGTTCTCGAGCAGGCGCCGGAGTTTGGGGTCATCGGCTATGGCATCCAGCTTGGCCCAAATGCGTTTCACATGTTTGATCGTCTAGGCGTCAGCGGGGAAGTGCTGAAGCAGTCTATTATTCCCCGTTCTCTCCTGATGCTCGATTCGGTCGATGCTAGCGTTATGGCGCGCATCCCGACTGGCGCCTCGTTCGCAGCGCGCTTCAAACATCCCTACATTGTAATTCATCGGATCGATTTGCATCGCATCCTGCTGGATGCCTGCAGGGCAGAGCCTAATGTCGAATTGATCCCGCTGACGGGCGCCGCCCACTATGACGATCTCGGCGACCGCGTCCATCTCTACACCGAGGAAAATAAGCTCATCGAGGGCGCGGCCATCATTGGCGCCGACGGACTGCGGTCAAGTATTCGTCGGCAGCTGGTGAATGAAGGGGAGCCGCGCATGATCGGCTTCGTCGCGCACCGCACCATCGTGACGATGTCTGAGTTGCGGGTCGATGTACCTCGCAACGATGTCGTCCTTTGGTCGGGACCGGGCTTTCACGTTGTTCATTATCCTTTGCGTGGGGGGACGCTGTTCAACATTGTCGCGGTATTCAAAACATCGAGTTATCTCGAGCGCGGCGACATCACGAGTTATCGTGCTGAGCTCGACAATACCAATCGCGATAGCCATCCATCAATGAAGGCATTGCTTTCAATGATGGACCTGACACGCCGATGGGCGATCTCCGATCGGGATCCAATTCGTCATTGGAGTGAGGGGCGCGTAACGCTGCTTGGCGACGCTGCACATCCAACGTTGCAGACGCTAGCGCAAGGCGCCTGCATGGCGATCGAAGACGCGGTCTGCTTGGCCGAATTGGTCGAACAGGCCGACGGTGATTTTGCCAGGGCCTTTCGCTGCTACGAGCGCGCCCGTTATCTGCGCACTGCGCGGGTTCAGTTCGAGTCACGATATCACTGGGAAAATTTTTATCACGTTGGCGGCATCGAACGCGAAGTGGCACGCGAGATCTGGTCCAGGCGCGGCGAAGAGGAAATGTTCACCTGCCTCGCTTGGCTTTATGACGGATTTACGCTGCCGCGGTTGCGCGTGCATAAGAAGGATTACTCCATCGCTTCGAATCGGTAGTAATTCGAGAATCGCAACAATGGCTCGTCTGACAGCACGAACAATTGTGCGTCGGACGTGGCGTAATGATTGATCGGGTACCAGCCCGGCGCTGCCAACGTGTCGCCGCGCTCCCAGGAGAAGCGCTTGTCGCCGATCGTGGTTTCACCGGTCCCTTCGGTCACATGGAAGATCGTGTTCGCCGTGGTTCGATAGCGCCGGGTCTTGGAACCAGCCGGCAGTCGCTCCATCGTCAGCCCCATTGGTGGCATATCGGGCGCGGCCAGGGTAACGCGCGGACCGTGGAAGCCCTCGGCGTGGGCCTTCGCCGCATCGAGTAGACGCGTGATGTCCGCACGGGCGAAGCGGAACGGCGAGGTCGTCGCCACGCGCTCGACTTTCTCATGCTTCTGCGGATGCTCCTGGTAGAACATCGGTTCGAGCAGATGCGTAAGCGGTACGTCGAGGCCGTCGAACCAGTATGCCGGCGTATCGCCATCATGCCCGTGGCCGTGCCAGCACCAGCCCGGGGTGAGCACAACGTCGCCGGTTTCCATCGGCGTCTTTTCGCCATTGACGATCGAGAAAGCGCCCTTGCCGTCGATGATAACGCGAAGTGCGTGCGACGAGTGCCGGTGCGACGGCGCCAGCTCACCCGGAAGAATCATCTGATAAGCGCACACCAGCGTGCGCGTGGTTTCGAAATTGGTGCCGGGCGCTGGATTGCGCATCACTAGGTTCCGGCGTTCGGCGAGCGAGACATCGATCAGCCGCCCGGCGGCATCGAGCCCGGCCTTGGCCTCCGCGTAGGTCCAGCGCGCGGGAACTAATTCCGGTCGTGGCTCGCTCCACAGGATCGGCTTTTTCCGCGGGACCCAGCCGGGCGTAAAATTGAGGCCACTGGCGGCCTCGTAGAGTGCTGACAGCGTCGGGATATCTCGGCCCGCCAGGGTGGGTTCGGCTTCGGCGACAGCTGCAGACATTAAAAGTCTCCCTTCGGTCAGATTATTCTCGAACGCGGCATTACTCAGCGGCGAGAAGCGTCATCGAGGCGTTTCGGCCCCAAGCCACGATATCATACCGAAATTCGAGTGCGGCGGCCTTCCCTTGCAATACTGTCCGGCTGATCCTTTGCTCGACCGGCAGAGGGGAAGAGGACGCCGCATCCACGGGCCGCCTCATCGCGCCATCCGCAACTGGACCGGCACGCTCATGTGGCCGATACCCTCGACGTAACAATCCATCACATCACCAGGTACCACCGGGCCAACACCTTCCGGCGTGCCTGTCATGATGACATCGCCCGGATGCAGGGTGTAGGCGCTGGAGGCATATTCGATCAGGCGGTCGACGTCGAAAATGAGCGCGCGGGTGTTTGAGGACTGGCGCACCTCGCCATTGATCTTTAACCAAAAATCCAGCCCGTTCGGATCGGCAATTTCGTCGGCCGTGACAAACCACGGCCCCAGCACAGCGAAAGTATCGAACGACTTGCGCCAGCTTCGGTCTTCAGCGCCGCGGATGGTCATATCAAGGCCGATCGAATAGCCGGCAATGTAGTCGCGCGCTTTCTGGCGCGGAATTTGGAATCCGGATTTGCCAATTACCAAGGCCAACTCAACCTCGTGATCCATCCGACGGTCGGCCGTAGGGAGGCTCACGCCCTCGCTCGGGCCTACTAAGCCAGAGGGGCTCTTGAGGAACATGCCGTAATGCTCGATGGTCTTAATGTCAGAGCCGAAGTTGATTGCGGGATCTGCGATCGCCTCAGCCTGATGAGCTCGGTAGTTGACCGGCGCCGCCATCAGCTTGCTCGGCGTCGCTACCGGGCTCTTTAGCTTGACGTCCGAGAGTAGCTTTCGTACGCCCGCCTGAGACAGCCGTTCCAGCTCGGGACGCAACGCGTCAAGATTGCCAAATAGCGGATCGCCAAAGGGCAGTGGCCAGCGCGGGATTGGTAAGCGTTTTACAGCAGCACTGACGTCGACGACTTCGGCGCCAAGAACCACGCCTAGTCGGTCGTCGTCAAAGCGACAAAGCTTCATAAACCTCTCCTCCCTGTGCCGCCAGCGCAGTAAATCCGCTGGGCCCAGAATGAAAAGTCATAGCTGGCCAGAGTTCGACAGAAGAGGCCGCGGCATCGAGCAGCCGGATCTGCCAACAGCTTAAGATCGCGTTGTCAGCGCGAAAACCCAAGCATGATATTCACCCTCATTGCGGAAGCAGCATGGAGTACCAATGTCCGTTGTGGGTCTTGGCTGTGTAAAAACGCGGCGACCCGCGATGACGAGGTGTCTAACCCCAAGCCGTCTTCGACGCTAGCGCCGCGCCTTCGACCAGTGTTCGCAGCTTTGCCCACATGATGCTGCGGTGGACGCGGCCGGCAAGCGGGCTCTGCGAGAAACCGCAATCTGTGCCGGCCATCAGATTGTCGCGACCAACGGTCTCTGCAAAGCGCATCAGCCGTTCGGCCACCAGCTCCGGGTGCTCGACGATGTTGGTTGAATGCGCGACCAAACCCGGCATCAACACCTTCCCCGGCGGCAACCGCACATCCTTCCAAACCCGCCACTCGTGCTCGTGCCGCGGGTTTGCCGCTTCAAAGCTCAAGGCGCCGGTCTTCACCTCCAGCACGAGATCGATAATGTCCTTGAGCGGCACATCGAACATGTGCGGCCCATTCCAACTGCCCCAGCAGATGTGATAACGGGTCCGCTCTGGCGGAAGGCCCTCAAGCGCGTGGTTCAATGCGGCGATGCGCAGCGCTGCCCATTGACGGTATTGGGCGAGCGTCATCGGTGGCACCATCTTTTCGTACGTCATCGGCAGGAATGCGTCGTCGACCTGCAGATCAAGGCCGGCATCGATGATGGCGCGGTATTCGGTACGCAGCGCCTCGGCGAGTGCGAACAGGAAGCTCTCCTCGTCGCGGTAATATTCGTTCTTTGCGTTGGGCAGCGCGCTGGCAGGCGCCACCACGGGGAGAAAGCCTGTCACGCCTTGCGTCCGCGCCAGCCCGGATTTGAGATTGCCGATGTCACGCTGCAGCTCGGCCTGCCCAGTATAAACAAGCGGGGCGGTGACGATCGGGCGCGGGGTGCTGCGTGCGTTAGCAAGAACGCGAGCGTCGTATTCGGCGTAGAATTCGGGAAAGGCCTCGCGGTCGCGGCCGCTGATAACCGCGATCATCGGATCCTTTGCCTCTGCCTCGGTGAATGGACGCCACTCGATGCCGCCGAGCCGGCGGTGCACGTAGAAGGCCCAGTTGACCGATTTGCCGTATTCGCCGTCGCTTACTACGTCGATGCCGGTCTCAGCCTGCAGGCGCACCGCCTCGATTATCGACTCGGCGAGGCACGACTCGAATGCCGCCTTGTCATAAAGCTCACCCGTTTGTGCTTTCTGCAGATACGGGATCATCGCCGGCGGGCGCACCATGCTGCCTACATGGCTCACGACAAAGTGGCGATCAGCTCTCAACATTTCCTGCTCCCATGGGAGTGTCGCGGTAGCAACCTTGCTACCGAGAAGCTTTTAGTGCTGGTTAGCGCCGCGGGCCCAGCCGAGAGCGTCGAAAAGGCTACAGTGAAGACACTAACTAACTCGCGCTCCGATGCAGGGTCATCGGCTGCCGTTCGAGAGCAGTTGATGATATCGCGCCGCTTCGACTGATCGAATTGCATCCGATCAACCTGAGAGCCGCAAGCGCATAGCAGAATATCAAACCTGCAACGATAAGTCAGCGGGAACGTTAGCATTCCGAGCATTTGCAACCGATTAGCAGACCAAAGGTCTGCATTGGGTCCAAAAACGGAAGTGACGCTCTAAAATTAGCATGCCTGTTATACCCCCGAAGGCAGAAATTGATCGGCGCTTCTCGCACGTCAGTTTCGGGCCAGATTCAGACATCCCGGGTAAAAGCGGGAGGGTGAATGCTCACCGTCATTTGAGCAGGCGGCTATCGAACAGGGGCATAGGCTCAGGTCCGCCCGCAACGCGCATCGGGTCGAATAGGAGAAGATTGTCATGAAAAAGCAAGTTCTGACGCTTACCACCTTTGCATTCATTCTGGCGTGTAGTGCTGCCGTCGCCGACGAAGGCCCCGGTATGCGCGACCACGAGGGTCACCGCATGATGGGCTGTAGCATGATGGGACGAGGAGGCATGATGGGACACGGGGCCGCCATGCGCATCATCTTCGCTTTGATGGATAGCGACGGTGACGGAACCGTCTCATTGCAGGAATTTCAAGCTGCTCACGAAAAGATTTTCAAAGCGATGGATACCGACAAAGATGGCACTCTTACCATCGAAGAGATACAGGTCTTCATGAGGGGTAAATCTTCTCCGAAGGAGCATGAACACGAACACGAGTAGGGGAAACGAGCGGCTCACGCGCGCGACGAGGCGCGCGCAAAGCCAGACTTCGGGTTCGGTGGCGAAGCTGCGCAGCTTTTCAATGCTTTATCGAGCGCTGGTGGCGGTTAAACGGATCACAAGAGCGCGGATTGCTTGGACCCATTTTTGGACCCAAACTCATAAGCATAGCGCGGTCCGGACAGCGCCAGCTAGACATACGACAGCCAGGAAGTCCTGAAAAGTCGGATCAAACAACATCGGCTGATACTGCCGCACATCAAATCCGGCGATGGGCATTCTCGGCGTGAGAGTGACCGGCGCGAGGACGCAGCACTGGCGCTGCACCCTCTGCGGCCACAAGGGCAACTACTATTCAGCCTCCAGGATGGCCCGCTTCATGCCGTTCCCAACGCAAAGAAAATGCAAGGCAAGCCGAGTTTTCGCTGCGGTTGTCATTCGGGCGTGTGCTTATTAAAGAGGTCGATGGATCACAGTTGGTCAATTTCCGCTTCACCCCGATAAGCGGACATCAATTAGCGGCTGTCGCACGTCGGCTTTGGGCCGATTCTGTTGAAAAACTCACTAGTTGAAACGGTGAAGGCTCACTGATTTAGTCCTGTTGAGAGGCAGGAAGGAACTGAGTCGATGATGGGACCACGGCAAGTCGAACAAGGTATGCTGTTCTACAACTTCTCGCTCGATGCACATTTGCCGGCGGATCATTTGCTGAGGTCGATCGACCGCTTTGTCGACCTGTGGGAACTGCGCCGCGAGCTCGCGCCGTTCTACAGCACGCTGGGACGGCCATCGATTGATCCGGAGCTGATGGTCCGGATGCTCATCGTCGGGTACTGCTTCGGTATCCGCTCGGAGCGGCGTCTCTGCGAAGAGGTGCACCTCAATCTGGCCTACAGGTGGTCTGCCGGCTCGGGCTCGACGGCGATGTCCCGGATCATTCCACCTTCTCGAAGAACCGGCATGGCCGTTTCCGCGAGAGCGATCTGCTGCGACGCGTTTTTGAGACGATCCTGCAGCGCTGCATCGCAGAGGGTCTGGTTGGCGGCGAAGCCTTTGCGATCGATGCCAGTCTGATCAAGGCGGATGCCAATCGGCAGAAAGGGATCGAGGGTGAGAAGGGGCTGCCTCCAGAAGCGGCCGGCCGGGCGGTCAAAGAATATATGGCTGTGCTCGACGATGAGGCCTTCGGCGCTGCGACCGATGTCGTGCCCAAGTTCGTCTCGCCGGCCGATCCGGCAGCGCGATGGACCGGAGCCCATGGCGGACAAGCATTCTTCGCCTATTCCACCAACTATCTGATCGATGTCGACAACGCGATCATTGTCGATGTCGAAGCCACAACCGCGATCCGGCAGGCCGAGGTGCTGGCCGCAAAACGCATGATAGAACGCTCGATTGATCGCTTCGATCTTTATCCCGCACGCCTCCTGGGGGACAGCGCCTACGGCTCAGCCGAGATGCTCGGATGGCTCGTCTACGAGCATGGCATCGAGCCACATGTGACCGTGTTCGATAAGTCGACCCGTCAGGACGGCACCTTCTCACGCGACGACTTCACCTACGATCATGTCGGCGACGTCTATTCCTGCCCCGCCGGCAAGCTGCTAACGACGACCGGCTCACGCATAAATGACGGAGCAACATTACGCTACCGCGCCAGCAAATATGACTGTCAAGCCTGCCGCCTTAAGCCCCAATGCTGTCCAAAGGAACCGGCCCGGTACGTACCGCGATCGATCTATGAAGGTGCCCGTGACATGGCACGCCAGATCGCAAGCTCGTGGGAAGGCCGCACCGCCCGACGACTGCGCAAGAAAGTTGAAATGCTGTTCGCCCATCTCAAACGCATTCTCAAGCTCGATCGGCTCAGACTCAGAGGGCCGAATGGTGCGCGCGATGAGTTCCTTCTCGCAGCAACCGCCCAAAACCTCCGAAAGCTGGCGAAGCTGATACCGATGCCAAGCCCTCACCCAGCCTGAGACCGTTAGCGCCTCGCAATCGAGGGCCTTCGAATGGCTAGCTGATTAATCTCTGATTACTCACCGACTTCTTCAACAAAATCGGCCAAAAGCAGACATTCACACCGTAGCGACCTTAGTTCACCGCAGGTGTTGATTTAGAAACTCGCTTGTCCGGCCGTTCGCCAGCATTGCCGCCGCGGCATTGTAGTGCAGGCCGTTATGCCGGGAGAACGCGTGACGCTGACTCGGATAGCTGTAAACGGTGGCGTTCGGCTTTTTTGCCAGCGCCGCTTTGATTTTGGCCTGCGCCGTCTTTGAGATGAATTCGTCCTCTTCGCCGAGATGCATCAGCAAGGGCGCGCGCAAGCTGCCGACCTCGCCGAGGTATTTTTCCGTATCGCCACCATGATAGGCAACGGCGGCGTCGACCTCATGGCGAGCGGCCGTGATAAAGGCCATCAATGCGCCGAGGCAGTAGCCCTGGAGGGCAACCTTCCCGGTCGACTCGGGTAACTTAACAGCGGCGCGGATTGTTTGCGCTATATCGCGCGCGCCTGCGTCGCGATCATACGCCCCGTAAAGCCGCAGACCGTGCTGCCAGTCGGCTTCGGACCTTACGTCAAGATCAACGTCGGGCTCCTGCCGCCAGAACAGGTCCGGCGCAATCGCAATGAATCCCTGCTTCGCCAGCTCATCGCAGGTCGCCCGGATGTCGGCGTTAACGCCGAACAATTCCTGGAGAACGACCACTGCCGGTGCGGGCAATTTGGCGGCCCGCGAAACGTAAGCATGGAATGTTCCATCCGGAGACTCGATGGTAACTTGGTTTTCCATGGTGCTCGCCCCATGAATGAGATTCGGCCTGCTTTGGGGCACGCGCGTCCCAAAGCAGGAAGCAGGGGAAGCGTCGCCTCAATGACCCGCCGGCGGAGAGGCCGCAGCCTCCTCTATGAGCTTGGCCGCTTCTTTCGGATGAGACATGTAGGCGACATGGCTGGCATTCACTTCGATCGTCGTGGCATGGGCGCGCTTCGCCATCATGCGCTCCTGCTGCGGATTGATCGACCGGTCAGCGCTGGCCACCATGTACCAGGTGGGCTTGGTCTTCCAGGCGGGGTTCGTGACCTTGTGGGTGAACGAGTTGGTGGAGATCGGCGCCTGCGATATGGCCATGAAGTGGGACACAGCCGGCGGAACGTCTGCCGCGAAGTCGGCCGCGAAATGCGCCTGTTCTATCCACCAGTTGCCGTTGCTGTCCGGCTTGAATGCCGTGGAGGCTTGCGGTAGCGCCTGTTCGATCGACGCGCAGCTCTCGCCGTCATCGAGCGCAAAGGCGGCGATGTAGACCAGTGCCGAAACCTTCGGATTGTTGCCGGCTTCGGTGATGATGGACCCGCCATAACTGTGGCCCACCAGAACCACTGGCCCGTCCATGGCGTCGATAGCCGCCTTCGTGTATTTTTGGTCATCGGCATAAGAGGTCTCGGGGGGCTGCGCCACCGACACTGTGTAGCCATCCTTCTCGAGGATCTTGGCGACCGCTTCCCAGCCGGAGCCGTCGGCGAATGCGCCGTGCACCAGAACGACGTTCTTGATGCCAGCCTTGGATGCGGGTTGCGCGCAGGCGGGCAAGACAGTGCCGCCCGCAAGCGCAGCGGAGAACACGGCAACGGCGTAAAAAGTCTGCTTCATGGCATGACCTCAAATGACAGTGCGATTGGGACACCGCTTTTGCAGGTTTGCGGATGACTTCACACTATCGTTCACCGCGCGCGCAAAATTGTACGAATTCGACCTCCTTTGTAGGCTTCGCACCAAAAATCGCCGCGCCAAATAACGCGGCCGGCGATTTGCCACTGTTTTTGTGATTATGGGGCCTTTATCGTGTTTCCGTCCGGGACGGTGGATGCTCGCGTTGAGAGCGCGAGAGTGTTTGTCGCTCGCGAGAATTAATTGCCGCTTTAGCAACTGTTATGGAGGCAATGATGGCTGCGGATGCGATCGAGGACGACCTTGCTAGACGCTTCCGAATAGATCGTCCGCCGACACTCTTGGCGCGAAAATCTTCAAAAGCGCGTATCGGCTTTTCGCGCATGCGGAGCAGTCGTCCGACGGGGGGCTGTTCACTGTCCGCGACTCCGGAAGAGGCTTTTGCATTCCATGTTCCGTTATCGGTGCCGTTTTTCTCGAACTTATGGACGGCAGGACGGCGCAGAGAAGTGCCCGATCTGCGTCTCGGCGATGCGCAGCTGGTTGACCTCGGCGAGAATCCGGTCGTCAGTTTGGATATCCCTTTCGATTCGGTTCGTTTTTACATCACGCAGGTTGCGCTTGATGAGATGGCCAATGAAGCCGGAATTCGCCGGTCGAAAGGACTTTACGCGCCGAATTTTGGTGCCCGCGATTTGGTCATGTTCGGGCTGGCGCAAGCGGTCTCCGGCGCGATGGAGCAACCGGGCGACGGAACCGCGATGTTTTCCGACTGTATCGCGCTTGCTTTTTTCGCTCACATTGTGCGCGCTTACGGAGGCGTCCCGATCGGAGAACGGAACGCCCGCGGCGGCCTCACGGCGTGGCAGCTGCGACGCGCCCGCGACTTCATCAATGTCAATTTGGCACACGATCCTTCGATCGCAGAGATCGCGCATGAGTGCGGACTGTCAAGCGGCTATTTTGCGCGGGCCTTCAAACGATCGACGGGCGTTCCGCCTTACAAGTGGCTGACCAAAATGCGCGTCGAGCGCGCCAAAGAGCTCTTAAAGGATCCACGCTGCGAGCTCGCCGATATTGCCCAGCTTTGCGGCTTTGTGGACCAAAGCCATTTCACGCGCGTATTTTCCAAAAGCGAGGGTTACAGCCCGGGCCGTTGGCGCCGCCTTCACCGCTTATAGTCTTCTAATGGGCTTGCCGCTGCGTCAGGACCACCCATCAATTCCCCGTCTCTGAAATGTCCGCATCGGGTCGATGCTGTTTAAAAAGTACGTCTTTCGGTTGGCGTTATGCTGTTGGGTGGTTTTGAACCGGCTGAGTTGAGCCGGGCCGTTCGATTTTGCGGCCGCGTGGTTGCCGGCGACCTCGACGCGGACGCTGCTGGCGCACTGGTGAGCGATCTCAGGCAAGCGATGCGCGCCGCCGTGCCGGTGGTGGTCCGAGGGTTCGAAGTGCCAGGGTCTTGAGGTTCTGCACGGTAGCAGCGAGAAGGAATTCATCGCGTGCGCCGGAAAGACCTCGCAGCCGCATACGCTCGAAGCCATGATGAATCTTCAAGTGGGCGAAGCGCATCTCGACGCGTTTGCGCTGGTCGCGCGACTTGAGGAACGCCTTTGTCCGCATCAGCCGGCGTGTCACGTCGCGGGCATATTCATGAACATCACGAGGAATTTGTCGCGACGGGCTTTTAGGACAACACTGCTTCTTCAGGGCACAGACATCGCAATCGTACTTGGATGCGAGATAGCGCAGCGTTTTGCCTTCGTGCACCTTGCCGGTGGTGTGCAGCACCTTACCATTCGGGCAGATATAAACACCGCGCCGCCGATCCCAGCGAAAGTCGCTGCGCGATAATGTGCCATCGTCGCGCTCGCTGGCATCGCGGACCGGGATGTGCGGTGCAATCCTGTGGCCAACCAGCCAGCCCAGGAAGCGGCCAGTCCCGTAAGCAGTATCGGCCGCAAGCCGCTTCGGCTTCAGGCCAAGCTGCTGCTCGGTGCGATCGAGCATCGTCTTTGTCGATTTAACCTCGTCATAGGTGCGCGCCGGCGTCGGCTCAACGTCGACAATGATCGCGTTTGCAATGTCGATGAGATAATTGAGCCCATAGCCGAACTGTACTCGCTTGTTGGCCTTAGCTGTCCAGGCTGAGCAGGGGTCGCTCGGTGATATCAGCTTCGGCGGCTTGCGATCGGGATTGGGTTGCGCATCGACATCTAGCCCAGCGAGATACTCCTTGACCGCGCGGGTCTGGCGCTCCGGCTCGGCCCACGTGATCTCATCAGGCGTCTTGCCGTGATAGCGGCTGGCATTGGCCTCCATCACGCTGGCATCGACGGCAAACCCCTCGCCCTTGACCAGGCCAGCATCCATGCACGCCCGCACCACAGCCTCGAAGACCTGGCGCAGGATGTCGCTGTCACGGAAGCGACCATGGCGATTGACCGAGAACGTCGAGTGATCTGGAACCTTGTCGTCGAGATCGAGGCGGCAAAACCATCGGTACGCAAGGTGAAGTTCGAGCTCTTCGCACAGCCGCCTCTCAAAGCGGATGCCATAGCAATAACCGACAATCAGCATCCGGATCATCAGCTCAGGATCAACCGAAGGCCGGCCAATCTCGCTATAGAAAGGCACAAGCTTCTCACGAAGCTCCGCCAGTATCCGTGTCACCACCGGATTGATCCGGCGCAACAGATGGCCCGCTGGAATGCGCCGTTCGAGGTTGAACAGGTAAAACAACTGGCTCTGATCGCCCGCCTGCCGACCCATCATGGAAAACCTCCGCCGCCGAATCCCTCGGCAGACGGAATCACTGTTCACCGAAAATCACGAGGCCTTTTTCAACAGCATCGGTCATCAGTGACGTTTTGAGCGCGGGCCAGTCACTTTCCGCTTTGCCCCTGATTCCAGACGTATTGCTGTCTCGCAGGAAACGACGTTCAGGGCCCAAACTGCGACATCGACGCCGCTTAATAGACAAGCTTGTAGGGACGCAGTAAGAGCCATTCCTGGATGATGAAGCTGAGCGGTTTCACCGTCCTCAGATTTTTTTACTAAGTCAGACTTGCTAGGCCGCTCGACCGCGTGTCGGGACACTTGCTCCACGCAACCAGAACCAGCAAAAGGGAGGCGATTACAGTGTTGCGGCTTATCCACGTTACCGCGTTTGGACTTATCGTCAGCTGCGTCCCTGCCCTCGCAGAAATGAACGGGACCGTCCGAATCGGCGTCCTGAACGACATGTCCGGCGTCTATTCCGATTTCCAAGGACCAGGATCGGTCGTGGCAGCCCAATTGGCAGCCGAAGACTTTGCCAGAGGGTCGAAGCGTAAGGTCGAAATCCTCTCGGCCGACCACCAGAACAAGCCCGACATAGGGTCGGCCATTGCACGGCGTTGGTTTGATGTTGACGGTGTCGATATGATTATCGATGTCCCCAACTCGGCGGTGGCATTGGCGATATCGGACATCGCCAAAGAAAAGAACAAGGTGTTCATTGGTTCTGGAGCGGGTACTGCCTTGCTCACCGGCGGGAAGTGCACGCCGAATACGGTTCACTGGACATACGACGCTTGGTCGCTCGGGCATACGCTTGCACGCGCCGTGCTGCAGCAGGGTGGTAAGAGCTGGTTTTTTATAACCGCCGATTATGCCTTCGGGCATGATCTCGAGAAGCAGGCGAGCGAAGCGGTAATTGCTGACGGAGGTAAGGTTCTTGGCTCGGTCCGACACCAGCTCGGCAACAGCGACTTCTCCTCCTTCTTGCTACAGGCTCAGGCTTCCGGTGCCCAAGTCATCGCGCTGGCGAATGCCGGCGGCGATGCCGTCAACACGATTAAACAAGCGGGCGACTTTAACATTCGCGAGAAGCAGCGTTTGGTGGCGTTAATTTTTGATCTGCAAGGTGTTCCCGCTATTGGTTTGAACGCGGCGCAAGGTCTCCAAGCAGTCAACGCGTTCTACTGGGATATGAACGATCAAACTCGCGCTTGGTCGAAGCGTTACCAGGAGCGCCATCCGAAGAAGGCAATGCCGAACCATATGCAGGCTGGCGTTTATTCTGGCGCGCTGGATTATCTCCGGGCAGTCGACAAAGTCGGCTCGCCAAATGACGGCCAGGCGGTGGTTGCCGCGATGAAGGCAACGCCGGATGACGATCCATTGTTCGGTCACGTCGTGATCCGCGAGGATGGACGAGCAATACATCCCATGTATTTGCTCGAAGTGAAAACGCCTGCGGAATCGCACAGCGAATGGGATGTGTTCAAGATCGTGGCCACGATCCCCGGCGAGCAAGCATTCCGGCCGCTAGACGAAGGCGGATGCCCACTTGTAGTTAAGCAGCACTGACCATGCGGAACCATCGACGGCCCCGCTTTGGCGCGTCGGGACAAGCATCCGCATCTTTAGAAAGGTCAGCCAAGCGGGCTGTTGTCGGCGTGGTACGGAATGGCTATGCCCATGATCGGTCCGCTTTACACCACACCCATCGCTGACGTTCCGATCGTTTGCGGCAATCGACGCTCCGTGCCAATGCCGGAAGTCGTAGGCGTTCAACCACACTACGTTAACTCACCGAGCAGCGCCTCCGCCTCCTTCAGATCACGCGTATCGAACCCCTCAGTGAACCACCCGTAAACCGGAGCCAGCAGGTCGCGCGCTTCCCGTGCCTTGCCCTGGTCGCGCCAGAGGCGGGCGAGGCTCATAGCGGCGCGGAGTTCCCAGGATTTTGCGTGCTGCGCGCGGGCGACCATCAATGCACGCTCGAAATGTCCTTCTGCTTTCGCCGCATCCGGCTGAGGTGATTTCAGGGCGATTTCCCCGGCGATGCGATGGACCTCGGCCTCGAACCACCTTTCCTTGGTTGTTTCGATCGTGGTCAACGCTTCACCGATGCAGCGCCGAGCATCGTCGAGTTCGCCGAGAATGGTATGCGCAATCGCCAGGTATGATAACCAACACGGTTCATGCAGTCTTGCTCCGGTTGACCGAAAAGCGGTAATCCCGGTGGTGATCATTTGTACTGCACCCGAGGCGTTGCCAGTCAGGGCATAAAGATTGCCTCGGAACAACATTCCTATAGCCTTCCAGTACGAAGCTCCTTTTTCGTCAGCCAAAGTGATAAGTTCATCGAGTTGTGCGTTTGCTAGCTCATAACTCCCACAGCCCACGAGCACCGGAGACGTGTTGGTTAGCGCGTACATCAATGTCGCAACTTGACCAATCTCGCGCGCATTATCGAGCGCGTGCTTTGCGTCTTCGAGTGCGGCATTGGGATAGCCGAGCACCCACAAAGCTATCGAGCGGAAGGAATTGATCGCCACCCGGACTTCTTGGCCGAAGCGGGTCGCCAGTGGAAGATGCTCGGCAGGATCGTAAAGCGCCATTGCTTGATCGAAATGCACGCGGCCCTCCGCGATGGCACCTGTACACAGCAGAGACATACCCCTCAAGCGATGCCCAAGCATGCGCATGCCTGTGCCTCCTTGCTTCTGGGCGACCGCTAGGAATTGCGTTGCAAGCTCGCTCACAGCGTCGCCGTTGAACGCCACCAAGCTCGCGACCCAGAAGCCGTATAGCACAGAGAAAAGCAGCAGGGGGTCTTCGGGAGCCTCTCCTATCGCTTCGGCCCGTTCGATCACCAGCCGTGCCCGCTCCACAGCCGCTATGGTTTCCGACGCAGCAGCGCCTTTGACATGGTAGAGCGTGTGTATGAGCGCGACCTGTAGCTTGATCTGCTCGCGACGAAGCGCAGGCGTGGCAGGCAAGACCGCGATCTGCGCAAGCGCGCGGTTGAACTGAGCAGTCGCCTCGACCAGCGCCGAGCGCGCCAGTGATTGCTGTCCTGCCTTGCCCCACAGGTCCGCCGCTTTCTCGATTAGCCCAGCTTCCGTGTAGTGACGCGCCAGTATCTCGGGCTGGCCCTCGGCAATGTCAACGAATTGGCTTTCGAGGATTTCAGCAATGCGCGCATGAAGCGAACGCCTCGACTCACGCAGCAGCGTGCCATAAGCGGCGTCCTGCACCAGGGCGTGCTTGAACAAATAGTTTGAGTGGGGCGGCGTGCCCTGGCGGAACAGCAATCCTGCCGCAACGAGCCGGTCGAGTGCTGAATTGACTTCCGCTTCCCGCTTGAGCAGCACGGCAGCCAACAGCGCATATGAGAACTCTCGTCCAATAGCTGCCCCAGTCTGCGCCACCTCCTTGGCGGGGCCGAGCCTGTCGAGCCGTGCCATCAGTGAGGCGTGTAGGCTTGCTGGTACCGCAATAGCAGAGGGCGGAACCGCGGCAGCGGTCTGCTGCGCGTCGCCCTCGCTCTCTGCCTCCAACACCGCTTTTGTCATTTCCTCAACAAACAACGGGATGCCGTCTGTGCGTTCGGCAATGTCCCGTCTGATATGCGCGGCCAGCGGCTTATTGCCAGTTACGCCGTCAATCAGCGCAGCGATTTCGCGCTCCCCAAGCCGGTTGAGCGTGAGGGCGGTGACGTAAGGCCGTCCAATCCACGGCGGTTCAAATTCCGGTCGGAATGTAACTATCAGCAGCACGCGGAGGCCTGGTATTCTGTCCGCGACGCGACCAAATAGTTCGAGGCTAGTGGGGTCTGTCCAATGTGTATCCTCGAAAATCATCAGCACCGGATTTTGGCGCGACAAGGCCGCAACTTGTATAACGAGCGCTTCGAGCGTTCTTTGCCTGCGCTGTTGCGGTGTTAGTTCGAGTGCGGGAAAACGTCCGTCATTCGGGAGCGACAGCAACTCCGCAAAGAGTGCCGCATCCTGAGCAGACGTCGAACTCTGCGCCAGCATTGCATCGAGTTTGTCGAGTTTCGTTTGCGGCTTGTCGTCGCGCGCCAGTCCGGCAGCGCGTTCAATCTGGCCGATGATCGGATAAAGCGCACTGTCAGTATGCTGCGGTGAGCAGAAACTGCGCAAACGCGTGTGGGGCTCTGCAGCAAGGTGTTCCAGGAGCGCAGCCGTCAGCCGCGACTTGCCAATCCCAGCCTCGCCGGAAAGCAACACCACTTGGCCTTCGCCGGTCTTTGCCTTGGACCAGCGCCGCAGAAGTAACTCAAGCTCTTCTTCACGCCCCACAAGTTCGGTCAGGCCACTCGCGTGCATCGCCTCAAAGCGGCCTTCCACAGAAGCCGGACGTAGTGCAGCCCATGCACAAACAGGCGCCGCGATACCCTTCAGTTCTTTCGCCCCAAGCTCCTCAAGCTCGAACAGATTGCCTAGGAGCTTCCGCGTACCTTCAGCGATAACAACAGCGTTGGGGTCAGCAATGCTTTGTAGCCGCGCCGCAAGGTTTGGCGTCTCGCCTACGATTGCCTGCTCCTGAGAAGCGCCTGACCCGATCAGATCGCCGACCACGACTAGGCCTGTGGCAATGCCGACCCGTGTCTTCAGCGTCGCGTGGGTCTTCAGTTCGTCAATGGCAGCGACCAGCGCCAGCCCAGCTTTCACCGCTCGCTCCGCATCGTCCTCGTGCGCCTGCGGGTACCCAAAATATACCAGCACGCCATCGCCCATGTACTTGGCGACGAACCCCCCGAAGCGATCCACCGTATGCGCGACGCACTTTTGATAGGCCGAAATAACTTCTCGGAGGTCTTCAGGGTCCATGCGCGCCGATAGTGCCGTTGAGCCGACCAAGTCTGAGAACATCACCGTGACTTGACGGCGCTCGGCGGTGTCCCGAGGGGAGGCTTCGGCTGGCGCGGGGCGGTGCGTAGTCGCTGGGCTCGCGCTGGTATCGGTACGCAGTGCAGCAATGGCATCAAGTAGCTTGCGGCGGTGCCCGAGCGCGGCAACACCAAGCTCCTTCAGGTCTTCCGCCGTCAGGCCCGGAAGAACCGTCTCGTCAATCTCGTTCTCGCGGAACGCAGCCTCATACTGCCCAAGGCCAAGGCTCCGCAGCCAAGTCCCTACGTTCATGATGGCACTTTTACCCTCGGCCGGGGGCAATCATCGTTCAGCGAATTGAGGGTGTCCAGGACCGCTATGGGTCACGTGTGGATGGCGCCCTGGCAAGAACTTTCTGACGTTTGTGCAGCATTGGTCGGGTGCGGTCACGTGTCCGGCCTGTTGATGCGGCCGGTGTGGCCGCTGGCCCTAATGCTCTGCGCGGATCGGGTCCCAATCGAACTGGCGCACTTGGAAGTGCGTTGACCCAAGCGGGTTCTCCCGATCCCCGGAACGACCGTATCTGCATTACGTCGTCGTGCCCTCGCCAATTCGTTGAAGCTTTTTCGCCGGTGTCGGCTATGCCGCTGCTGGGAGCAATGTCGGCTCCTTGAAGCGTTCTCCGCGCACCATCATGGCCCAGGCCATGCGAACGATCTTGTTGGCCAGCGCGACGGCCGCGACCTTAATCGGCCGACGTTCCATGATACGCGCAAGCCAAAACCGCTTCGTGCCGTGCTGGCGCGCATATCGGATGACAGCCATAGCGCCAGCGACGAGGAGCCATCGCAGATATCGATTGCCCTGCTTTGAGATCCCGCCGAGCCGCTCTTTCCCACCTGTCGAAAGCTGCTTAGGAACAAGCCCGATCCACGCCGCCAGATTGCGTCCGGACGAGAATACTTTCCAATCGCCGACCTCAGCGACTAGCGCGGTGGCGACGATCGGGCCCACACCAGGGATTTCCTCGAGCCGCCGGCTTTCTTCACAAGATCGGTGCCAGGCCTGGATATGCTTCTCAATGGCTCTGATCTCTGCCGTGGCATTGGCATATTGCCGGGCAAGAGCGTCGAGGCTCAATCGCGCAACTGATGGAATGCAGCCATCATCCGCATTCGCAATAATCTTCAACAGCTCAGCCGTGCCATTGCGGCCCTTGGCCGAGATGATGCCGAGTTCGGCCATGTGCCCCCGGATCGCATTCGACACCATTGTTCGTTGACGCACCAAAAGCTGCCGGCTGCGATGCAACATCAAACCTGATTGCTGCTGTTCAGATTTTGTTGGTACGAAACGCATCGACGGCCGCGTCACTGCCTCACAGATTGCAGCAGCATCGTTCGCGTCATTCTTGCTGCGCTTGAGATAAGCCTTCACATAGCTCGGTGGCATCAGCTTCACTATATGACCGAGGGCCTGAAGCTCGCAACTCCAATGATGTGCGCTCGGACACAACTCAATACCCACCAGGCAGGGCGGCAGAGCCGCAAAGAACTCCAAGACCTTCGCACGGCTGATCCGCTTGCGGATCACCACCGCGCCATCAGCATCCACGCCGTGAACCTGGAATACCGACTTCGCAATATCGAGACCAATTGTGCTAACCTCGCCCATGGACGGCTCCCCTCAATGTGGTGCGTTTCGACGCAACCACCTTTGGCACATCGATGCCGTAGAGTGGGCGCCGTCCACAGCATCAAACGCTACCGATGGATTTCGCGCCTCTGCCGCCCGATGTCCGTTGTTGCTCCAAGAGCGACCACTCAAGGCGTGAGTGCGAAATGACGCGAAGGGCCGATGCTGTTGAAAAAGGCCTCGTGATTTTCGGTGAACAGTGATTCCGTCTGCCGAGGGATTCGGCGGCGGAGGTTTTCCATGATGGGTCGGCAGGCGGGCGATCAGAGCCAGTTGTTTTACCTGTTCAACCTCGAACGGCGCATTCCAGCGGGCCATCTGTTGCGCCGGATCAATCCGGTGGTGACACGGATACTGGCGGAGCTTCGTGAGAAGCTTGTGCCTTTCTATAGCGAGATTGGCCGGCCTTCGGTTGATCCTGAGCTGATGATCCGGATGCTGATTGTCGGTTATTGCTATGGCATCCGCTTTGAGAGGCGGCTGTGCGAAGAGCTCGAACTTCACCTTGCGTACCGATGGTTTTGCCGCCTCGATCTCGACGACAAGGTTCCAGATCACTCGACGTTCTCGGTCAATCGCCATGGTCGCTTCCGTGACAGCGACATCCTGCGCCAGGTCTTCGAGGCTGTGGTGCGGGCGTGCATGGATGCTGGCCTGGTCAAGGGCGAGGGGTTTGCCGTCGATGCCAGCGTGATGGAGGCCAATGCCAGCCGCTATCACGGCAAGACGCCTGATGAGATCACGTGGGCCGAGCCGGAGCGCCAGACCCGCGCGGTCAAGGAGTATCTCGCTGGGCTAGATGTCGATGCGCAACCCAATCCCGATCGCAAGCCGCCGAAGCTGATATCACCGAGCGACCCCTGCTCAGCCTGGACAGCTAAGGCCAACAAGCGAGTCAGTTCGGCTATGGGCTCAATTATCTCATCGACATTGCAAACGCGATCATTGTCGACGTTGAGCCGACGCCGGCGCGCACCTATGACGAGGTTAAATCGACAAAGACGATGCTCGATCGCACCGAGCAGCAGCTTGGCCTGAAGCCGAAGCGGCTTGCGGCCGATACTGCTTACGGGACTGGCCGCTTCCTGGGCTGGCTGGTTGGCCACAGGATTGCACCGCACATCCCGGTCCGCGATGCCAGCGAGCGCGACGATGGCACATTATCGCGCAGCGACTTTCGCTGGGATCGGCGGCGCGGTGTTTATATCTGCCCGAATGGTAAGGTGCTGCACACCACCGGCAAGGTGCACGAAGGCAAAACGCTGCGCTATCTCGCATCCAAGTACGATTGCGATGTCTGTGCCCTGAAGAAGCAGTGTTGTCCTAAAAGCCCGTCGCGACAAATTCCTCGTGATGTTCATGAATATGCCCGCGACGTGACACGCCGGCTGATGCGGACAAAGGCGTTCCTCAAGTCGCGCGACCAGCGCAAACGCGTCGAGATGCGCTTCGCCCACTTGAAGATTCATCATGGCTTCGAGCGTATGCGGCTGCGAGGTCTTTCCGGCGCACGCGATGAATTCCTTCTCGCTGCTACCGTGCAGAACCTCAAGACCCTGGCACTTCGAACCCTCGGACCACCACCGGCACGGCGGCGCGCATCGCTTGCCTGAGATCGCTCACCAGTGCGCCAGCAGCGTCCGCGTCGAGGTCGCCGGCAACCACGCGGCCGCAAAATCGAACGGCCCGGCTCAACTCAGCCGGTTCAAAACCACCCAACAGCATAACGCCAACCGAAAGACGTACTTTTTAAACAGCATCGACCAACAACGGAAGTCGCGACTGTCGACTAGATTGCACTGGGTGGCGGAATTTGCCATATCGCCTGAATGCCGCCTTTGATATCATTAGCAGTCGCTCGAATGACGCCTTACGGGACGGCCTCGCTGTTTTCCCGCAGCGACGTCATCTTGCCGTCGACCGACTGATAAAAGGTCGGATCGCTAGGCTCGCGAAACTTGATCTTCATCGATCACCGGCTTTGTCGCGGGATTCTTATCCTGAAAGAACCCAGAGAAAGGAGTTCCCAATGCGAACGACGTGGATGCCTCACGAGAAACATAGGCGGCTTACGGAGCAAAGCGACTTGCCGGACAGCGTTTTTGCCTTTCCGAAACAGCGGAAAGAGCCGCTGACCGATGAACGGCACGTGCGTAACGCCGTCGCTCGGTTCGATCAGGTCATCGATGTCTCCGATGCCGATCGTGCCTTGGCCTTCGCCAACATCGAGAAGGCTGCAAAATATTATAATGTCGACCTTTCGGAGACGTCATGGCACGAGCTCGGCGTCCATCCGCAACTCCACCGAAAAGAGGCTGCCGCCAAAGGCGTTGAGACCAGGCGCGAGCGCGGAGAACTGAAAAAGGCTGCCGCGAAAGCCGTCGAGACGAAGCGCGAGAGCGGGGTGCTGAAACAGGAAGCCGAGAAAGCCGCTGGGACGCGCAGGCGCGAGCGTGAGAAACGAGGCCACTAAGCATCTGCATCTCATGCCGCATTCTAGCGTAGGACCGCACGCCCTGCTGGGACAGCAAACCGGCCGCAATCAGACGGTCCAGCGCCGCGCTCAACTCCGCTTCGGGCCTGGGGTCGGAGAACTCCCGCCCAATCGCCGGGGGTGCGCCGGTCGACGAGGCCGAAGGTGCCACAGCACTATCTCTAACCGGTCGGATTCTCAGACGCGGGCCTTGTGACGCCGTGATCGGAAACCAAAAAGCCGCCCCCTATTCGTGCAGCAGCGTTTGCCAGTTTGAAGGCACCGCTCCGGCTGGTCCGGGCACCGGTTGATCCAACGGATGGCAGTGAGGAGCGGGAAGCTTCGGCCCGGGGATGAATTGTTCTGTACGATAGTCGTAAAACCACCGCTCGCCCGGCTCGAAGCTCGCGATTATCGGGTGACCCGTCGCGGCGCTATGTTTCGATGCATGCTGATTTGGTGAACTATCACAGCAGCCGATGTGACCGCATTCGGCGCATCTGCGAAGATGCAACCACCATCCGCCCTGAGCCAAGCATTCCGCGCAACCTGTTCCGCTTGGCTTGGCCGCCCAGTTGATACCATCCCTCACGGACTTCATGTCGTGGCGCGGCTCACTTTAGGCGAGCCGCCGCGCGGCCGGCACGGCGGCTTCGTTTTCGTTTCGTAGTAGAAGCCAAAACATGAGTTTGTGCGTGATCAGAAAGAGCGGCACGATAAACGTTGGGAGAAAGTAGGCAGCGCCCACAGATGCTTTCACGTGTCGTTCCGTTTAGCCGTAAGTGACGCCCGGATTGCTTTGCCCGACTTCTATAATGTAACCGTCAGGATCGCGAATATAGCAGCGCGTCTCGCCGTATTTGGGCTTTGGCTCGGTGATGAACTTGGCTCCTCGGCTTTTCCATAGTTCATAGCACGCATGAATATCGGCAACGCGGATATTCATGAAGCTGCTGACTAAATCGGGATTGGCGGGTACGCTGAGCGTTACCGACGGTTTATCAGGTGTCGGACCGCCCCCGGGGTTGACAAGGAGCCACGTGTTCGCGATCTGGATGTACCCTGGCGCGCCTTTGCTGTCGCCCTTGCTCAGAACGCGACCTCCGAAGACCGTTTCGTAAAATCGAAGCGATCGCTCGACGTCGGCGACGGTGAGAAAGTGTGCGACGGTAAACCCATCCTGCGGCGGCATCTGATAGGTTTTCTGTTCGACTTGTACTTGGTTCATAGACAACTCCTTTTCATTTTGAACCCCGTGCAAAAGCTCCGTGACATAGACCAAAGAACGATCGATTGGCTCGACGGTAGTTATGGCGCGGGGATGCCCCAAAATACATCGATCGAATATTTTCCCGCACCGGTAACGTACAACAGCAAGAAGCCTCCCATTATGCTGAGATTTTTATAAAAGCCATCCATGCTGTCGACATAGTCCGTACCTGTCATTGTCCAATAACGATGCCCAATTAGCGCAGTTCCCAGCGTGTATAAAACCATGAGCAGTGCCGAGGGACGTGCGAACGCGCCAACAGCGACCGCGAACGCGACCGGAAGCTCCATGAAGATCGCTACGGCAGCAGCCAGCACCGGCATCGGGGCGCCAAGCTGCTCGATTTGACTTACTGTGCCCGAATAATCCCTCAGCTTTCTCCAGCCGAAAATCAGAAACAGTGTCGCGAGAAGAAGACGGGCCGCGAGAATGACTACATCATCGATGTCGCTTATCATAACGCTACCAGCTCCTAGCGTACCGCGCGGCATCTTTGCATTTGAGCCGATCGGTGAACGAATGCAAAGCTCGACGCGCAGGTTTCCGACCGGAGGATTGGATATGTTAAACCTTACAGGAACTGCGATTTTGTCGCTTCTGGCCGCCGCTGCACTCTTGCTAGGCGGCACGCCGACTGCAACCGCTGGCTCGAGGCTGCCGGACGCGACCAGGGCCGGCTTCGCCGACAAGCTTTATCGGCTGGATTGCGGTCACTCCCTTGCAAACGACGAGTCGGTCTGGACCCCTGGCGAAAATGTTGGAAAGAGCATCGAATTCTCGTCGACCTGTTGGCTGACACAGCGGGGAAACGAATGGTTACTCTGGGATACGGGTGTTCCTGAATCCGCGTTGAACGACCTCAAAGGCTGGTCAACGCTGCCTAAATTAATCGTCTACCATCTCGATAAGACACTCACTGAACAACTTGCCGCGATCGGACTTAGGACAACCAACATTACTTATGTTGCGCTCTCCCATACTCACGGCGACCACATTGGCAATGTTCGCCTGTTCCCGAAGTCAACAGTTCTGATGCAGCGAGCCGAGTATGCGTGGATCAGCTCTCCGGACGGCCCGAACGACAACGTGAATCAATTGAAGGCTCTCGCACGCAAGCTTTTGGGTACTCCAAAACATCTCAAACTGCTCGAGGGTGATACGGACGTATTTGGCGATGGCAGTATTACCTTGGTTTCCACACCAGGACACACTCCCGGCAGCCAATCGTTGCTGGTCAATCTGAAGAATTCAGGCTTTATCATTCTGTCCGGCGACGTGGTTCATCTGGAAGAGAATTTTGAGAAAAACACGGTGCCGTCCTTGAACACCGATAAGGCCGCGTCAATCGCCTCCATGGATAAGATCAGGCGGATGATCGCAACATACAACGCGAAGCTGTTTATCAATCATGACAAGGCGCAAGCTGACACGCTAAAGTTGCTCCCGGCATTCTACGACTGATTTCTTAATCAGCGCGCTTACTCTGATGCCGCGCATTCTCGGTAGTTGAATCCGCCCAATGACTGAGCGTCCGGCCGACACGGAGCGAAATTATGACAACTGGTACTTCTCCGAAAGCTGCGGTGGCGTTAATCGTTGATCATCCTACTCAGGCTACTTCACTAGAATCGACGTCCGCGACAACAACCTACCACCGCATGACGGTTGATGGCGTCGGAGTTTTCTATCGCGAGGCTGGTCCGAAGGACGCGCCGACGATCGTGCTCCTGCATGGGTTCCCCTCTTCCTCGCGCGAGTTCGATACGCTCATTCCACCGCTTGCTACACGCTATCATCTGATAGCGCCGGATTTCCCAGGATTCGGTCAGAGTGACGCCCCGCCACCATCGTCGTATGCGTACACCTTTGACAACTTGGCCAAGACGATCAACGGTCTCCTCGAGCAACTCAAGATCAGCAAATACACCTTCTATCTTCATGACTATGGCGGCCCGGTCGGCTTCCGCAATCCGCATCATCTCGGCGCATCCGGAGCGGGTGCAGGCGCTTATCATCCAGAATGCCAATGCCTATAACGAAGGCCTGGGCGCCAAGTGGGCTGGTATTGCGCAATATTGGGCCGACCCAAAAGCGCATTCTGAAGTGTTCGATGCGTTCGTGTCGCTCACAGCGACCGAACAGCGTCACACCCTCGGCACCTCGCATCCCGAGCGTTATAACCCGGACACCTGGACTGACGAGTACGCCCACCTGTCGAGACCCGGCCAACGCGAGATCCAGGCCGATCTCCTTTACGACTACAGGACGAACGTCGCGTCCTATCCGGCGTGGCAAGCGTGGTTGCGCAAGCGCAAGCCCCCGGTTTTGGTAGTCTGGGGGCGGAACGATCCTTCGTTCGTCGCTCCCGGTGCGGAGGCGTTCAAGCGCGATTTGCCGGATACCGAAATCCACCTGCTCGATGCCGGCCATTTCGCCTTGGACGAGAAGAACGACGAGATCGCGAGTCTTATTCTTGCGTTCCTTGCCAAACATTCCGCCTGATCGGGCGATTCTCTGAGCGCGTTTGTTTCAGATTCGCGATGCGGACGGGGGCCAGTACCCGGGGGTCCTAAGGGAACGATCCGCGAACCCCAGAACATCCGCGAACGTCGTTGGCGAAGTCGCCTTTGGGTCACGAGCGACCGAGCCTTCCGGGCTCCAGCGCATCCCGATGTCCGTTATGCCCCCAACAGCGACCAAACAATTGCAGCGCCGTGATTGGACGCGCTGGGCCAATAAGCGACATCGCGCCCCACTATTCGATCACCTCGTCGGCAGTGGCGAGTAGAATTGGCGGCACGGTGAGGCTGAGCGCCTTGGCGGTTTTCAGATTAATCACGCGATCGAATTTGGTCGGCTGCTCGACCGGAATATTGGCGGGCTCTTCCCCTTTGAGAATCTTACAGCACGTCGACGGTCGCCGTGGCGGCGATATCATCCGCCGCCCGGCATGACCACACGCCCACGTGCAGGGCGTCCATGCGCCCCTCCCGTAGTTCAGGAAGACGTTGCCGGCGCGCGCTCACGTCGATTTAATGCGGCTTAAGGATAAAACAGCCGGGATCGCACGATGACCGCAGCGGCCGGAGCGGCAAAGCCGCTCTCCCCTCTCACGCTCAACGCCTTTCCCGGCGGCTTCAACTGGCCTTCCTTCGCCGCGCTGGACAAAGGCTTGTTCGCGGCGAACGGCCTTGAGGTGACGCTGCAAGCGACAACGAATTCCGTGGCGCAGATGACCGGACTGGCCAATGGCGCGTTCGATATTGCCATGACAGCGGTGGACAATATCGTCGCCTATGTCGAAGGACAGGGCGAAGCCCCGATCGGACCGCAGCCGGGTTTCTTTGCGTTCATGGGCAGCGACAACGGCTTTTTGAGCCTGGTGGCGCGCCCGGAGATCAAGCGCATCGAGGATCTGAAAGGCAAAACGCTCTCGGTCGATGCGCGGACCACCGGCTATGCTTTTGTGCTGCTCGATATGCTCCGGCGCGGCGGCCTTGCCGAGTCAGATTACGAGATCGTCAAGGTCGGCGGCATGGTCCAGCGCTGGGACGCGTTGCGCGACGGCAAGCAGGACGCAACTCTGCTGTCAGCGCCATACGACATTCTGGCTGTGGCTCAAGGACTCAATAGGCTCGCGCGTGCGACCAGCATGATCGGCCGCTATCAAGGCAACGTCGCCGCCGCCACGCGATCCTGGGCAATGGCACATGAAGAGGAAGTGGTCGGTTTCATTCGCGCCTACGTGGCCGCCATCGACTGGTTGTATGACGCCGCCCATCGCGACGAAGCCGTGCATGTTCTGACGAAGCATCTACCGCAAATGCCGCATGCGCTGGCGCAACAGAGCTACGATCTGCTGCTCGACCGCGACGAAGGATTTTTCCGCCACGGAAAGATCGACCTGGACGGCCTGACAACGGTGTTGGAGTTACGTAGCCGCCATAGAGAAGCGAAGACCGGGCTGACCGACGCGGCGAAATATTATGATCCGGCCTATTATGACCTAGCAATGCGCGGCTGACGCGCGGCGGCGCCCATGAGCGGGCTTCGTATCGGCAAAAGGACGTTCAGACATGGAAAAGACGTTCATGGAAAAGTCATTCGTGAGCGGGACGTGGCAACAAAAACGGTCGTTCTCACCGGCCGTCATTACCGAGGGCAATCAGACCATTGTCTGGGTGGCAGGACATACCGGCGCGACGGCGGATGACGGCCGTTCGCTCGCCGGCGACTTCGACGCCCAGTTCCACCAGGTGTTCAGCAACATCGGCAAGACGCTTGCCGAAGCGGGCTGCAAGCTAACGGACATCGTCACCATGACCGTCTTCCTGATCGACGCGCGTCATACGACGCGGATGACGGAGCTGCGGACGGCGCTGTTCGGCGGCGACCGCTTTCCCGCCAGCGCCGCGATCGCAGTGAGCGGCTTCGCTACCCCGGAAATTATGCTCGAAGTCCAGTGCATCGCCGTGCGCGCCTGATCACAACGCCGTTTTTGATCGTCGGAAACGAAAGCGCCGCTCCGGAGAAGCGGCGCGACCGTATGTGCGTATCGGGCAGGGGATTGCGTCTAGCGGGTCCCGATCAGATCGATCTCCACCAGCGTATCCTTCACCAACAGGCCGCTGGTGCCGACGGTGGTGCGCGGCGGCGGGACTTTGAAGTATTCCTTCCAGACCTCGTCGAACCCGCAGAAGTTATTCAGGTTGGTCATGAAGACTTGCGCCTTCACGACGTTGTCGAGCGAACTGCCAGCCGCCTTGAACGTATGTTTCAGGTTGTCGAGGATGTACCGGGTCTGCAGCTTGATGTCGGAGCCGTAAAACGGAAAGTTCGCATGCTTGCGCGCATCGGACGGAACGCCGGTCTTGTAGTCGCTGGCGATCTGGCCGGCGGCGAAGACGAAGTTGCCGAGGGTGAAGGCTTCGGAGTAGTTCGCCAGCGGCCGCGGCGCGTCGGATTTGATGACCTCGTGCTTGAGGCCCGAGCGCGGCACATAGCCAATCAGGTCGATCTCGACCAGCGTGTCTTTCACCAATAGCCCGGTGGTCCCGACTGTGGTGCGCGGCGGTGGCACCTTGAAATATTGCTTCCAGACCTGGTCGAAACCCGCGAAGTCGTCGAGGTTTGTCAGGAACACTTGCGCCTTGACGATATGATCCAGCGAACTGCCGGCGGCCTCGAACGTCAGCTTGAGATTCTTCAGAATGTAGTCGGTCTGAAGCTGGATGTCCGATCCGTAAAAGGGGAAATTCGGGCCGCGCTTGGCGCTCACCGGCACACCGGTCTTGAAGTCGCTGGCAAGCTGCCCGGCAGCGAAAACGAGATCGCCGACACGAATCGCCTCGGAATAATTCGCGAGCGGCTTGGGCGCCTCGGACTTGATCACTGAGGCCTTCTGGCTGGGAAGCGCCGCGATCAGGTCGATCTCTACCAAAGTATCCTTCACCAATAGCCCTGTCGTTCCGACCGTGGTGCGCGGCGGCGGCGACTTGAAGTGATTGCGCCACACTTCGTCGAACTCGGCGAAATGATTGAGGTCCATCAAAAAGACCTGCGCCTTGACGACGTTGTCCAGGGACGTCCCGGCGGCCTTGAACGTTTTCGCTATGTTTTTGAGGATGTAGTCGGCCTGCAATTTGATGTCGGACGTGTAGTAGGGAAAGTTCGGATGCCGGCGCGCCTCCTTCGGCACCCCGTCCTTCCAGTCGCTGGCGAGCTGGCCGGCGGCGAAAATAAGATTGTCCGCTTGCGAGGCTTCGGAATAATTGGCTAGAGGCTGCGGAATCTCAGACTTGATAATTTTGATAGGCATAACATATCCTCATGCTTGCGTGACCGCACGCACGTGAAATCGCGTGCGTGCGTAGATGCGAGTGGACGTAGGGCTATTGTTGAACGGGGATATCGCGGCCGTTCGTTTCTTTGCCGTCGACGATCTTGACGACGTGGGTCAACAGCAACGGATCGCCGTGCTCGTCGAACTTGAACGGGCCACGGACGCTCTCGAAGCTGACTTTGCTCAGCGCGTCGCGGACAGCCGCCCGGTCCTCGCTGCCGGCATTCTCGATCGCCAGCAATGCAGCAGTAATCGCGTCATAGGCCTCGGCATTATAGGCGTCGGGGACCTTGCCATACGCCTTTTGGAATTTGGCGATGAAGGTCTGCGCCGCGGCGATGTTGGCAGTAGTCGCGCTGCTGTAATGGGTCATATAGAACACGCCGTTGACGGCGTCGCCGCCGAGGTCGACGTATTTCGGGATGGCGACGCCGTCGCAGCCGAAGCGAGGCATCGTCATGTTCATCTGCACGAATTGCTTAGCGACCAGCGCGCCTTCCGCGTATCGCGACCATTCGATCAGCGCCTGCGCCGGACTGGCTTTGATGCGGCCGAGCTGGGCGGTGAAATCGAGGTCGCCACGCGTATAGCGTTCCTCGTCGACGATCTGGATACCGTATTTTTCGGCGCCAGCCTTGAATTTATCAAAACCGCCGCGGCCGAAATCGTCGTTCACGTAGAGGAAGGCGACCTTCGTGATCTTGGGAAACTTCTCGTGGATGAAGGTCGCGAGGTCTCCAGCCAGCTTGGTGTCGGGGACCGGCGAACGGAAAACCCATTTGTTGCCCTGCATGGTGATCTTCTGCGCCGTTCCCGACACCACGATCTGCGGCGTCTGCGACGCGGCCGCGACCTGCGATGCCGCAAGGCTCGCCGGGCTGCTGATGCTGCCGATCATGAGCACGACGTTGTCACGCTCGGTCAGCCGTTTAGCGACATTGACGGCTTCTTCCGGTTTGCCGGCGTCGTCGGCGTAGATGAGCTCGATCTGCTTGCCGCGAATGCCGCCTTTGGCGTTCTTCTCGTTGACGGCAAGGTCGACGGCCTGCTTTTCCGAGGCGCCCGTGGCGGCGGCGTCGCCGCTCAGCGGGCCAAAAACGCCGATCTTGATCGTGTCGGACGAAGCAGTGCCGGCCGACGAGACCATCACCGCCGAGGCGAGAACTCCGGCAACCAGCAAGCGACGTTTCAGCTTAGTCATGTTCAGTCCTCCCTTGGTTTCCGTTTGTTATTTCCGAAGCGGCGCGCGCCGGCTGCGGCTCGGCGGCGGCGAATTCCCAATCCTCCTGGCCGAGGTAGCTCGCCCAGACTTTTGGATTTTCCAGAAGATTGGAGCCGGTCTCGGTCAGAACGATCCGTCCGGTCTCGATGACGAAGCCGCGCGTGGCGAGACCGAGCGCAAGCTCGGCATTCTGTTCGACCAGAAGGACGGTTGTGCCGTCGCGGTGGAAGCGCTCGATAGCCGACGCAACTTCCTCGACCAGGATCGGCGCGAGCCCGAGCGACGGCTCGTCCAGCAACAAGACGACAGGTTGCGCCATCATCGCCCGGCCGAAGGCGAGCATCTGCTGCTCACCGCCGCTGAGCGATGCGCCGGCCTGCCGGCGGCGCTCGGCCAGCCGCGGGAACAGGCTGTAGACGCGATCACGTGCCTGTCGCTCTGCGGCGCGGGCACGCGCCGGGTAAGCGCCGACTTGCAAATTTTCGTCGACCGTCAACCGCGGAAAAATCCGCCGGCCTTCAGGAACATGAATAATGCCGAGTTCGACGCGCTGTTCCGGCGAGAGGCCTGCAAGTGAACGCCCGTCCAATGCGATCGCGCCGCTGGAAAGCGGCACCAGCCCGGAGATGGCCTTGAGGGTCGTCGATTTGCCGGCGCCGTTGGCGCCGATCAGCGCGACGATCTCGCCGGCATTGACCTGCATATCGAGGCCGCGCAGCGCCGGTATCGGCCCGTATTTCACGTGCAGATTGCTAAGATGCAGCATGGCGCAATTCCATCGCCCCGGACGGCGGGGCTTCGCGGGCGTCGGCGCCACGGCGTCGGCCGCGCTTGGTGCCGAGATAGGCTTCGATGACGCCGGAATGTTCCCGAATGTCCGCCGGGCTGCCGTCGGCGAGCTTCTTGCCGTAGTTGAGGACGGTGATGCGATCGCAGGCGCGCATCACGACTTCCATGTGATGCTCGACAAGCATGATCGTGACGCCGGCGGCCTGGATACGGCGGATGAGGCCAACCAGCCGTCCGGCCTCGGCGTTGTTCAGGCCGGCCGCCGGCTCGTCGAGCAGCATGAGCTTCGGCCGCGCGACGAAAGCGCGCGCGATTTCGAGCTGCCGTTGATGGCCGTAGGGAAGGCTGCCGGCAACCGCGGTGGCTGAAGCCGCGAGACCAACGAAATCGAGCGCCTCGCTTGCCCGCTTGGCGATCTCGCGCTCTTCGCGTCTTTGTTTGCCGGTGCGGATCAACGAATGGAAAATCTCGCTCGCGGTATCGGCGTGCAGACCCACCATCACGTTCTCGAGCGCAGTCATCTCGCGAAATAGCCGCAGGTTCTGAAACGTGCGGCGGATGCCGGCGACCGCGCGGCGCGCCGGCCGCATCGTTCCGAGACGGCGGCCGTCGAAGAAAATCTCGCCGCCGGTCGGCCGGATGTGACCCGATATCAGGTTCATGAACGTCGTCTTTCCAGCGCCGTTCGGTCCGATCAGGCCATGCACATGGCTGGCCTCCACCGACAAATCCACGCCGCCGACCGCCACCAGGCCACCAAAGCGGCACGTCAGCTGCTCGGTGCGCAGGAGCGCGGTCATGGCAACGCATCTCCGGGTGCAGGTGTTTTAGGCGTACGCCAGCGCGCGAACAGGTCTCCTAACACGGACGCTAGACCGGCGATGCCGCCGCGGCTGAAGCCCGTTAGCACCACGACCAGCGCGCCGAACAGGATGAGCCGCAGTTCGCCGGACGACCGCAGATATTCCGGCATGAGGACGACGATCAGCGCGCCGATGACCGCGCCGGGCATGCTACCGATGCCGCCGACGACGACCATGATCAGAATTTCGATCGACTTGTTGAAGGTGAAGTCGTTGGGATTGAGATAACGCGCCTGATGCGCATAGAGCGAGCCGGCGATCCCGGCAGTGAACGCCGCCACCAGGAAACATTTGCTTTTATAGAAATTGATCGAAATGCCGCAGGCGCGGGCTGCGTCTTCGTCCTGCGCGATGGCCTTGAGGGCACGCCCGAAGCGGGAGTGAACTAGGCGATCCATCGACAGATAGACGATCACCCCGACCAGCAGACAGAAGAAATACATCGCCCGCTCACCGGTCAGCGTGTAGCCGAACAGGTTTGGCGCCGGAACGTTCATCATGCCGAAGCTGCCGCCGGTCGCCCATTCCTCGTTGAGGAGCAAGAGATAGATGATGATGTTGAAACCCAGCGTGGCGACGGCGAGGCTTGAGCCCTGCAGCCTCACGATCGGGACCAACAGCAGGCTGCTGAGCGCGGCAGCCACGCCGGCTAGAACGAACGCAAGCAAGAACGGCACGTTGAAGTGCAAGGTGAGCGCCGCGGAGACATAGGCGCCGATGCCGTAGAACGCCGCCTGCCCGAGCGACAATAGGCCCGCCATCCCGACCAAAAGCTGAAGCCCGAGCGCGAGAATCGCGCCGATGAGGGCGACGCAGAAGACATGCAACCAGTAGCTGTTGGTCTGGGCGAAAGGAGCCGCCACGAAAGCGCCGAGGACTAGCACTCTGACGGCGGCGGTTTTCATGGGACGGATCAGATCCTGCGGCCCGCGCGTATGAATATCCCCGACGGTGCCAGGAGCAGGATGAGGATTAACAGCACCATGCCGACCGCATCCTTGTAGGCCGTGGAGATCAGAACGCCGGAAAACGTCTCGATCAGGCCAAAGATGATTCCGCCGAGCATCGCGCCGGTCAGGCTGCCGAGGCCACCGATCGTCGCCGCTACGAACGCCTTGATGCCGACGAGGAATCCCATGTTGAACGAGGCGAAGAACAGCGATCCGAGCAGGACGCCGGCGGCTCCGGCCATGACGCCTGAAACGAGGAAGGTGTAGGTCGTGGTGCGCTTGACGTTCACGCCCATGAGCTGCGCCGCTTCCGGATCCTGCGCGGCGGCCTGCATGGCGATGCCGAGCCGCGTGTAGCGAAAGAAGAGCTGCAGCAGCGCCATGATCGCGAAGCCGAGCACCACGATCCAGATGAGTTGCGGCGAAACCGCGAAGCCGCCGACGTCGATCCCGTGCTTCGCGAACAGAATGGGATAGCGCAGCGGCTCCGATCCCCAGACCAGACGCGCCACGTTCTGCAGGATGAGCGAAACACCCAACGTCGAAACGATGACGTTGATCAATGGCACCCGCAGCGAGCGTAGCGTTCGGTAGACCGACAACTCGATGACCATGGCGGCGACACCGCCGCCGATCATCCCGATCACCAGAACGACCACGAAGGGCAGACCGACCATCCAGACGGCCGACAGGCCAGTCATCGCGCCGATCATCACGATCTCACCTTGGGCGAAGTGAAGGATGTCAGTCGCGCGGATAATCATCGTGATGCCGAGCGCGATGAGGCTGTAGATGCACCCGATCGCGAGGCCGCCGATGATGCCTTGGATGAACTGCTCAACGGACATGACGTCTCTCGCTGGCGTAGGCGCCGGATAGTAGATCATGGGCTGCGGGATGCGACAAGAGATTTGCATTCGTATGCAAGATTCTGCGTGCCGCCCGCCAGTGGCCGAGCATTGGTTCACCTGCCCAAGCAGTCAGCTTGCGATGCAGAAAAATCAGGCAGAGCCGGCGCGCATGACACAAGCGCGCGTCCCTCGCGACGGTGCACGCGGCGCTGCCAAGCGCGCCGTTTTGAAACACTGCCGCAGCCACCAAAAAAGCTGCGCGGGTTCTTGAGAAGCTAAAGATTCAGCAGCCGGCGGACATTGCCGCCGGCGATCGCCGCCACCGTGGCGGCGTCGAGTCCGGCCGAGGCGAGATGCCCGATGGGATCGGATTCCGCCATGTCATAGGGATAATCAGTGCCCATCAAGATTTTGTCGGCGCCGAAGACCTCGACCAGATACTTGAGCTGGTGCGGAGTGAACACCACCGAATCGACATATACATTCTTCTTCAAATACGAGGTCGGCGGCTTCGGCAGCGTGCCGCGGCAATCGGACCGCGCGCCCCAAGCATGATCAATGCGCCCGGAATAGGAAGCGAGGTAGCCGCCACCGTGCACGGCGAGGATTTTGAGGTTGGGGTGGCGCTCAAGCACGCCGTCGAAGATAAGGTAGTGGAGCGCGACGCTGGTATCGAACGGATTGCCAACGACGTTGTTGAAGTAATAACGGGTCAGACGCTCGGCCTGGGTAAACCCGTTGGGATGAAGAACGACCAGCACGCCGAGTTGCTCAGCCTTGGCCCAGAACGGCGCAAACGCCGGATCTGACAGCTCCTTGCCGGCGACGTTGGTTAGAACCTGTACGCCCTTGAAGCCAAGCTGCTTGACGGAGCGCTCAAGCTCCGCCGCAGCGGCCGCACCGTCTTGCAAGGGCACCGTCCCGAAGACGACGAAGCGATCGGGCTTACGGGCCGCATATTCCGCGAGCGCGTCATTGACCATGCGCGAGGCCTTGTCGGCAATCTCGATGGGCACCGTGTAGTAGCATTGTGGCGGCGGCGGTTTGATCACCTGCAAATCGACGCCCATCTCCTCGAGATCGGCAAGGCGCTCGTCGTATTGCGTCATGCGCGAGGTGCGGGCGGCGTCCTGCTGTTGGTTGAGCGTCCTGGTTTCCGGCGTCGCGAAGCTCACCAGCGGTATCGACATGAGGTCGAGATGCGGCTTCACGAAACTCGCCGCTTCCGGTACGGCGACGTGCGAATGAACGTCGATCGTGATCGATGAGGGACGGACTGCGCGGCCCGGCTTGCCGTGCTCCCGCGCGGCCGTGGGGCCGAAACGATTCCAGACTTCGCTCATGGCTGATTCCTTGACTCCACCCTTGCATTGGCGAGACGCATCATTGGCCGCCCGCCTTTCCGGCCTTTGCACCGCCACTCTCCAAAGATGTCAATTTCTAAATCTTCTGCATACGTATGCAATGGACTTTCGACCTTAGCTATGGAAATAATGCCCGCATTGCACGCCGAGCGTCGCCGCAATTCATGCGGTGGCACTGGCGTTGCGCGATAGCATCGGTCCTGACAGCAACAATGGGAAACAAGCCCGGCAAGCGTGCGCGCATCGTGCCCGGAATAACCGCGCAGCGGATCGCCAAGAAGCTTGGGGTGTCACAATCCACGGTATCGCGGGCGTTCACCCACACCGCCAGTATCCACCCTAAGACGCGCGAACGGGTGATGAAGGCGGCGAACTTGCTCGGCTACCAACCGAATGTCATCGCCCGCAGCCTCATCACTCGGCGCACCAACATCGTCGCCGTGGCGATGTCCAACCTGACTGATCCGTTTTATCCGCTCGTGCTCGAGCAGCTGGCGCAACGGATTCAGTCGAGCGGTCGGCAAGTGTTGTTCTTCATGATCCCGCCGGGGAAGCACGTCGACGAGGTGCTGCCCTCGCTCCTGCAATATAGAGTGGACGCGATCCTGATCACCTCATCGACGGTGTCGTCACGCATGGCGGCGGTGTGCGTGGCCGAAGGCATCCCGGTGGTGCTGTTCAATCGCTATGTGCCCGGGCTGAAGGTCGCCGCCGTATGCTGCGATAACATCGCGGCCGGCCGCACCGTCGCCGATTATCTTTTGAGCGCCGGCCATGTCCGCCCGGCCTTCGTGTCCGGCGAGAGCGACGTGACCACCACGCTCGATCGCGCGCGCGGCTTTTCCGCGCGCCTCGGCGAACTTGGTATCGACCTCTATGCCGACGAGATCGGCGGCGATTTCACCTACGCTGCGGGATACGACGCTGCGTGGCGGCTCATCAGCCGCCGGCCGGCGCCGGACGCCATATTTTTTGCCAGCGACATCATGGCGATCGGCGGGATCGAGGCGATCCGCGCGGCGGGCTTGCGGGTGCCCGAGGACATCTCGGTCGTCGGGTTCGACGACATCGTGGCGGCCAAATGGCCAGCCTACGAGCTGACGACCATTCGCCAGCCGATCGCGGAGATGGTGGACATCGCCGCGGAAATTCTGAGCCTCGACACCAGCGAGAGCCAGCGGCCCTTTCATAAGACACGCCTGCTGCAAGGAAGCCTTGTCGAGCGAAAGAGCGTGATGAACCGCTCACGCAATGCCCGCAGAAACGGCGCCGCTGGTGGCACATCGCGAATATGAAGACGGCGCTAAACGATGTCCGGTTTCGGAGGGATTGTGTTGCAAAACCTTTTTTGGGGGGTGCGTGAAAAATTTTCTAGGGTCGCTGGTGCGCTCGCCCGGAAACTATGTGGGAGGTCGCATGATTCATCCGATTTCTAACCGAGCGTCTTCGTAAGCTCTTTACGAGCCATAGCATCGCCGAATATCCGTTTTGACGGGTGCGCCGCGAAATTTTGTCGTCAGCTCATTTTTGACTGAAACAGATCGGTCTTGCCCAGCTCATGTCCGGTTCGCGCCGGAACCAGACCCGAGGCTGCGGCGAGTGCGTCGCTGAGCCAAGGGTTCAAGCCAATCCGACTACGGCAAAGCGCTGTTGTGGTCCAAAGGTTTCGGCGCCGATGAAATGAAGGCTGCTTTAACTCGCGTGCAGCAGCTCGCTAGTAGCGGCGGCAACGCCATCGAACGGTTCGTCGCAAATTACGGTCTATGGGCCGGCAACATCGCGTGCGGCGAGTTCAGGTTTGCGCGGGAAATTGCTGAGACATTTCTGCGCGAGGCTGAACGCGAAGAGCGGACGACGAGATTGGCGTTGGCGCATCAGCCAGCATGTCCGGAACGGGTCATTTTCGACCGATCAACGATGTCTGCGCGATTTCCGCTTTTCCCCCGATCGCGACCAAATGCTGCGCTACGGCAAGTGAATAAGAGACATCGCGGCCGCTATTCGATCACCTTGTCGGCGCGCACTAGCAGCGCCTCGGGCATCGTCAGGCCAAGAGCCTTAGCGGTTGTGAGATTGACGACGAGATCGAAGTTGGTGGGTTGCTCTACCGGAAGGTCTTCCGGCTTAACACCGCGAAGAACTTTGACAAGCAGACGCGCCAACTGCCGATAGATCAGTTTAAGACGCGGGCCGTAGCCGATCAAACCGCCCTCTTCCGCCATTTCCGGCCATTCGTAGATCGCCGGCAAGGCTAGCGCCGCGGCCCGCTCAATGACGATACGGCGATTGAAGGAGAACAGCGGCGCAGTCAGCACGTTCAACGCAGCGGCCCCCGATGCCTTAGCCTTTTCCATCACTGGCGCGATCTCTTCGGGCGCCCCGGCTGTAAAGGTCACGACCCGACCCCTCAAAGGGGCGCATACCTTTTTCATCACCGACAGCGGCATTGGGTTCAGGCGTCGGTGGCTGAGAGTGGTTGCGCACTCCCGCAATTCTACTTGATAGTCTAAGTCCTCTCATCGGAGTGGATTTCATGAAGAATGGGAAAAACGGGCAAACAGAGAGTGCCCTCAGGGAAGAGCGCCTTCAAATCATGCTGGACGCCGATGAATTGCGCGCGGTGGACACATTCCGCTTTGCGCACAGGATGCCCAGTCGAGCCGCCGCAGTTCGGGAATTGTTTCGTCTCGGCCTTACCGTGGCGGGGACCGGGGCCGGGTCAGTCGCCACTGAGGGGGCGAAGTCGAGCGATTACGGTGTGCTCAGCCAGCGCAAAATACGCGAATAGCCGCGTTTACTCATACGGACACGGCTTAGCTTTTATCGGATTGCCAGATGTCTTCTTCTCACGGACAGTGCTTATCGCTTAGTCACGCGGGCGAGTAACTGTCCGGTTTTTGGGACCGTGGCATGATTGATACGTACAGAGACCGAATTCCCAAGGCGGGTGGCGACAATTTCTTTGTTGCGCCCTTTGAGGCCGATTCTCGTGACGGTTATTTCCGCAAGATTCTCGACGAGTTGCCGGCCGCGATCTATGTGACCGACGCCCTTGGTCGCATCACGTATTTCAATGAAGCCGCGGCGACGCTGTGGGGCCATCGCCCCACCATCGGGACAAGCGAATGGTGCGGCTCTTGGAAGCTGTTTTGGCCTGACGGACGCGCGCTGCCTCATGGGGAATGTCCCATGGCGATAGCGATCAAGGAAGAGCGTACTGTGCGGGGCATGGAAGCGATTGCTGAGCGCCCGGACGGCACGCGCGTGCCGTTCGAGCCTTACCCGACACCGCTTTTCGACGCTTCCGGCGCCCTCATTGGCGCTGTGAACATGCTGATTGACATTACGGATCGCAAACGCGCCGAAGACGTCAAACAGCTTCTCTCGTCGATTGTGCAATTCTCTGACGATGCAATTATCAGCAAGAATCTCGAAGGCATAATCCAAAGCTGGAACGCGGGAGCCGAGCGAATTTTCGGCTACACGGCGTGCGAGGCGATTGGTCGGTCGGTGGAAATGCTTATTCCACCTGAACGGCTCGACGAGGAACCCGCAATCATCCGTCGCATTCGGCACGGCGAGCGAATCGAGCATTATGAGACCGTCCGGCGTCGCAAAGATGGAAGCCTAATCGATATTTCCCTCACCGTATCGCCAATCATGGCTGCCGACGGCCGGGTCATTGGTGCTTCCAAAATCGCGCGAGACATTACGGAGCGCAAGCGAAGCGAAGCGCACATCTCAGTGCTTGCGCGCGAGGCACAGCATAGAGCTAAGAACGTATTGGCGACCGTCCAAGCGGTCGTAAATCTCACGGAAGCCGAAACCGTCGCGGACTTTAAGAATGCGATCGAGGGGCGTGTCCAGGCTCTCGCAAATGTCCATACTTTATTCGTTGAGTCGCATTGGTCCGGCGCCGAACTGCATGACATTATCGCCAAAGAACTCGCCCCCTACCGCAAAGGGGACGGCACGCGCGTCGCTATCGAAGGCCCCGCGCTTAAGCTTGAATCAAGCACGGCGCAGACAATAGCTGTGGTCTTCCATGAACTGACGACCAATGCAGTCAAGTACGGCGCTTTGTCCGTGTGGAAGGGCAGAATTGGCGTTTCTTGGACCCGTCCAGAAATTGGACGGCTCATCGTTCGCTGGACTGAAACTGGTGGGCCTGCCGTAACACCGCCTACTCGTAAAGGCTTCGGCACCAAGGTGATTGCGAATATGATCCACCTGTCAAGAGGCGAGATAGGGTTTGACTGGCATCCGGAAGGATTAGCCTGCGAGATAGCAGTCCCTATCTGACATGCTGCACGCACCCGACTTACCGATTTGCTCGCAAACATTGATGGTCTCCCGCCAATAATTTTCGATTTCTTTGGGCGGTCCGATTGCCGTAATCGGCCATATCGGCAAGAACTGGTTCCATGTCGTTGGTCTTGATGAACGCGGTGCAATCGCGCTGCGTCAGAAGTGGTCGCGTGGCCAAGTTGAAGCACGACTCGCCAATATGCCGCCGTGCCTGATCGGCATGGAGGCCTGCGTCGGTGCACATCACCTCAGTCGCAAGCTCGGGACGCTTGGTCATGAGGCACGGCTAATGCCGGCCAAGTACGTGCGCCCTACTCGAAGGGACAGAAGAACGACTTCCGCGACGCGGAGGCAATCGCTGAGGCGGTCCAGCGCCCCACGATGAAGTTTGTGGCGACTAAGACCGCCGAACAGCTCGACCTGCAGGCTCTCCATCGGGTGCGCGAACGCTTGGTCAGCCAACGCACCGGCATCATCAATCAAATACGCGCCTTCCTCCTGGAGCGGGGCATTGCCGTGCGGCAGGGCCTACGGTTCTTACGCGCTGAGTTGCCGCGCCTACTGGCCACACCGCCCGATGTCCTGTCGCCCCGCATGGTAGGCGTCATCGAGGGCCTAGCCGAGGATTGGCGCCGGCTCGATGAGCGCATCGAACACTTGTCTGGCGAGATCACAGCCCTTGCGCGCCGGGACGCCGGCTGCGAACGGCTGATGAGTGTTCCTGGCATCGGCCCGATCATCTCTAGCGCCATGGTGGCCGCAATCGGGACCGGTGACGTCTTCTCCAAAGGCCGCGACTTCGCAGCGTGGCTGGGTCTGGTGCCCAAACAGATCTCCACCGGCGACCGCACCATCCTCGGCAAGATATCGAAGAGGGGAAACCGATATTTGCGCGTGCTGTTCGTGCAGGCCGCCTGGGTGGTGCTGATCAAACCCCAGAGCTGGGAGCGTCACGGGCTCAAACGCTGGCTTGACGCAGCAAAGCAACGGCTACACCGCAATGTCCTTGCGATTGCACTTGCCAACAAGCTCGCGCGCATCGCCTGGAGCGTGCTTGCTCGTGGTCGCGGCTTCGAAGCAAGCAAGCTTCAAGCCGCGTAATCGTTCTTGAGTAATCGAATTATCCACCTGCCGAGGTCTGCGAGAGGATGAGACGACACGGAGGTTCGGTCTTCCCGGCGCATGCGAACACTGGTGACCCAAATGGTCCGTTGAGGCCTTTCCGGTAATGAGCTCGTACGCGCGCTGATATCCATGATGGCCCGGAGCATGATGCTCCAATCAGAGGTCTGATACATTGATGCAAGACCGCTCACCGCCAACTCGTCGAAATCTTCTTGCTACGCACGGCCGGACCATACATTTGGGTCATTTTCGACCGAGGCAGCGAACTCTGCCGCCCGGCCCAGGTCCGCTTCGCCCCGTGTGTGGACGGCTCCGAGTTGGCAAGAGTTTTCTTCACGTCGCAGGGTTGGTCGTTGCAGCCGTGTGTTCGGCCTTTAGATGCGGTTCACATGACCGCTGGCCATAATGCCCTCCGCGGATCAGGTCCCGATCGAAAGCCCGCATTCGAGAATGCATCGGGGCGAGTGGGTTGTCCTGATCGCCGGATCGACCGGCTCTGCATTACGTGCTGTTCGCCCTCCCAACCTTCACATCACGTCGGATGTCCGACGCGATCCGTTACGCCGCAAGCGCGACGGGTTCCTTGTAACGCTCGCCCTTGACCATCATGGCCCAGGCCATCCTTGCGATCTTGTTGGCAAGCGCGATGGCGGCGATCTTGGTTGGCCGCCGCGTCAATAACGCCGTGAGCCAGGGCCGATGTTTGGTGCCATGGATTTTAGCATAGCGGATGACGGCGAGCGCACCGGCCACGAACAGGCCGCGCAGGTAGCGGTCACCTTGCTTGCTGATATGGCCGAACCTGTCCTTGCCGCCGCTCGAATGCTGCTTCGGCACCAGCCCAATCCAGGCCGAGAAGTTGCGCCCTGATCGGAAAGTCCTGGGGTCGGCAACGGTAGCGACCAGAGCAGTGGCCAGCACCGGACCGATGCCGGGAGCTTTATCGAGCCGCCTGCTCGTCTCGTTGGATCGATGCCAGGCGCTGATCATCCGGTCGAACTCCAGAATTTGCGCCTTCAGCATCCGCAGTTGGACGCCGAGAGCCGCCACACACGCACGGGCAATCTCGGGCAGCCGCTTGTCATTTGCGTCCGCGACGACGCCGAGCAGTTGCTCGACACCATTCCGTCCAATCGGTGCGACGATGCCAAACTCCGCAAGATGAGCCCGGATGGCATTGATCACCGACGTCTGCTGCCGGATGAGTAAATGGCGCGTGCGGTGGAGTGTCAGGCAGCTCTGCTGCTCGGGCGTCTTGGTCGCGACGAACCGCATGTTCGCCCTGGTGACTGCCTCGCAGATGGCCTCCGCATCGGTCGCATCGTTCTTGTGCCGTTTGACATAGGGCTTCACGTAGGCTGGCGGCATCAGGCGCACGGTATGGCCAAGCGCTTGGAGCTCGCGCGACCAATGGTGCGACGAGGCGCAAGCCTCGATGCCAACCAGGCATGGTGGCAGCTTCTCGAAGAACGCCAGAACGGTGCGACGCTTTAACTGGCGGCGGATAAGCACCTGGCCGGCAGCATCAACGCCGTGGACCTGGAAGACCGACTTCGCGATGTCGAGACCGATTGTCGTGACCGTCTGCATGGGTAGCTCCTCCGAATCGTGGGAGCCTTATCGGTGCCCCCATCTTTGGCACTTCCGTGCCGGTGGAGGAGCCGTCCACAGCATCAAAAGCTGACGTCAGGTCCTAATGAGAAATTGGTCGCGAATGGGATGGACCGGCCGCGCTCCCGCCCCGATGGCTCTAAGAGTACGTGGGGGCTTGCCAGGATAAGGAGCACCGCCATGCCTCGTACGTTCGCCGTTCACGCAGTGACCACCATCGGAATAGATATGGGCAAAAACACGCTTCACATGATTGGCCTTGATACCCGCGGCGGCATCGTGTTGCGAGAGAAGGTCTCGCGTGGGCGCATTACATCGAGGCTCGCGAACTTGCCGCCCTGTCTTATCGGTATCGAAGCTGGGATGGCGACCCACTACGTTGCTCGCGAGCTTGCGGCGCTAGGCCACGACGTGAAACAGGTGCCGCCGACGTACGCAAAGCCCTTTCGGCAGGGGCACAAGAATGATTTTCGAGATGCCCATGCCGTGGCCGAGGCCGTACAGCGGCCGACGACACGCTTTGTTCCAGCCAAAACCAACGAACAACTGGATCTGCAAGCGCTGCACCGGGTCCGGTCTCGCCTGGTCAGCGAGCGGACCGCAGTGATCAATCAAATTCGCGGCTTTCTTCTAGAGCGCGGCATCATCGTCCGACAAGGACTGCGCTTCCTTCGCCAGACGCTGCCTGACATCCTCGCCAAACGGACGGACGTTCTGTCACCACGCATGGTGCGCATCGCTGCTGATCTTGCCGGTGACTGGCGGCAGCTCGATGAACGAATTGAAGCCGTGACCGATGAGATCAAGACGTTAGCAAAAAGTGATGACAGTTGTCGAAGGGTCATGACCGTGCCGGGCATCGGTCCGATCATCTCGAGTGCGATGGTTGCGGCGATCGGCAGCGGTGCGGCATTCGCCAGAGGGCGAGATTTTTCGGCTTGGATCGGCCTCGTCCCTAAGCAGATGTCGACTGGAGACCGAACCATCCTCGGGCGTATCTCCAAGCGCGGCAACGGTTACTTGCGCACGCTCTTCATGCAGGCAGCCCGGGTCATTCTGCTGCGGCCGGCGAGCTGGCCGAAGCACGGCTTCGGGATCTGGCTCGCTCGCGCCGCTCAGCGCCTCCATCCCAACGTTTTGGCTGCAGCTCTTGCCAACAAGCTGGCGCGGATCGCCTGGACTGTGCTGGCACAAGAGCGCAGCTATGAAGCGCGCATCATGAAGGCAGCAGCCTGAAATGAACTCGCTCAAGTTCACCAAGAGGATGGCTGACGGCTTAGGCTGATAGTTGGCTTTCCCGCCGAGGTCTGCGAGTCGGAAAGAGGAGATGGAGAAAAGGTCTCGCCAGCGCGTTCGTGATCAGGTGGCCCATCTGGCCTTCGGGGCCGAGTTGCGAATGAGATCGAACGCGCGCGGATATCCATGATGGCCAGGAGCTCAAACGCTCCATCAATAGGCCGGATACAGAAGCGCAAGACCAACTTCTCCAAATCATCACTTTCGGCTTGCAACGCGCGGCCGGTCCATACAGATGGGCCAAGAACCGACAAATGGCGCAGGACTGCAGCTCGGCAGCGAGGCCGTCATTCGGCTGGTCAGATCCCAGCGCACTGGGCTGGGACCGAAGTTTCTGACGACCTGTCGCATTTGAATAGCCGACCGTGTACGTTGCACCAATGTCGCGCACATTCTCGGCATCAAGTGCAATGCTCTTGTCGCTGCTGCCAGCCATTGCGTTCGCCGCGCCCGCTCACGAGCGGCACATCTATCGCTGGCATGGCTACGGCTTCCTTCCCGGCTATCATCAGCCGCCCAACAACAGCGTTCCAGTTTATGGTTCGAAGGGATCAATCCGCGGCACTTCAGGCTATGCGCCAAGCTACTGGTATAATGGCGGGTGGTACTATTTCGGCGATCCTGGGTTTTTCCGTGGACGCTACAATGGCGGCAGTTTCGGCCCGTGCTGGACTTGGACGCCCATCGGGCGGATGTGGAATTGTGGGTAGAAGCGCGCAGAAAGTGCGGCTTACCGACGGTCCTCACATCGCCCCCGAACCCGCCACAACGCCGGATGACGATCCGGCGCTAATTCAGTTGTGAATGCATTTTCCTTTTCGGGTCACGGCTATTGATGCCCTAAGTCTTGCGCCCTGCGATATGATCAGCAAGCTAACAGAGGGCTGGAGATACGCGCTACGTCAGCTTTTTGATGCAGATCCAATGTCCGGGTTGGGTCTTGGTTGTTTCAAAACATTTTGACGAATTGGGCAGGGAACTAGGCGAACCGGCGACGCTAGCTAATTTTCTGGCTTTTACTACGCCTGGATCGCAGCCATCAGCGGCTAAATGCCCATGATGTTCATCACCCGGGTGAGATTGTAAGCGAGAACATGGAGTGCCATCTCGGTGGCGACCTTGGGTAGACGCTTCATCAGGAAGTGCGTCGCCCCCATCCTCATCTTCAGCGTGCCAAAGGGATGCTCAGCCGTCTCGCGACGCTGGCGCATAGCGTGAGGGTTCTTATCGAGGCGTTTCTGTACGGCCTCCAGCACATGCTCATGCTCCCAGCGCGTGATCCGTCGCTCCTTGCCAGTGGTGCAGCGCTGTTTGATAGCGCAGCTCTGACAGGCGTTGGTCCAGTAGCGGTGCAGAACTAACCCATTCTCCTCATTTGTGAAGTGGTAAGCGAGCTTTTGTCCAGCCGGACAGCGATACACATCCTCGTCGCTAAGATAGACAAAGTCCTGCTTGCCGAAGCGACCCTTTGCCTCAACCCCAGAAGTCACCCCGGCTTTGGCAGCGTAACCGTGACGCCAGCTTCTTCGCACGCTAAAATCTCATCGCTGCTGAAGTAGCCACGGTCGGCAACAGCTTCGAGTTTATCGACGCCAAGGGCTTCCTTGGCCTGGCAAGCGATGTTGGCGAGTTGCGCTCGATCTGAGCCATCCTTCGTAACCTCATGAGCGATGATCAGGTGATGTTTGGTATCGACTGCGACCTGTACATTGTAACCGACCACACCGGAGCCGCGGCCACTGGTCGCCATCGAACGGCTGTCGGGATCAGTCAGCGAGATCTGCTGATCAGGTGATGCCAACATCAGCTTCTCCATCGCCGCCAGGCGCTGCATCTCGCTTTCCAGCTTGACCAGCTTCTCCTTCAAATGGACTGTCTTCGCCGCTAGTTCCTCGGACGGCTCCTGCAGGTCGGCCGTGTCGAGCTGCGCCAGATAGCGCGCTACACTCTTCTCCAATTGTGCACGCCGTCGCTCCACTTTGCCGCGCGTGTAGTTCTTGTCGCGAGTATTGACGGCTTTGAACTTATCCCATCGATCGCAACGCTCGCGGTCGTCAGCAGGCCCATCTGGCGGCACAGTTCGACGAATTGCACGCAAACCTGCTTGATCGCTAGCCCATTATCCTTGCGAAAGTCGGCAATCGTCTTGTGATCAGGAATAAGCCGACACGTCAGCCACATCACTTCAACGTTGCGTCCAGCCTCGCGCTCCAGCCGCCGGCTCGACTGAACACGATTGACATAGCCGTAAATGTAAAGCTTCAGCAGCACGGACGGATGATATGAAGGCCGGCCAGTAGCCTCGGGATCAACCCCATCGAACCCCACTCCAGGGAGATCAAGTTTGCCAACGAAAGCATCGATCGCCCGAACCGGAGTGTCCTGATCGATCCAGTCCTCCAGGCATTCCGGAAACAGCGTCGCTTGGCCCCGATCAATCCCCTCCACGAAACGCCTCATCCGATCCCTCCGCAATTCGCGTCGGTATCATACATCGCGAATTAAATAACCAAGTGCGTTTTCACACAGGCTAGGTCAACAGCGGAAGTGACGCCTGCTTACTTTGATGTCTGCTCTTCCCCAGCAAGCGGACATTTTCAGGCGCTTGTTGCACGGCGGGTTCGGGCCAACCCAGCCTTGATTTAGTTGTCTACAAACAAACACTAATCCTAGAAATGTGGCAACGATATCAAAAATCCGCCACATTTTCGCACGCCTCGCTCCTATAGCGTTTGTTTGTTTGGTCATGAAAATGATCGCTAGTGAGGGGTGGCGTTATGAGTATTCTGAAACAGCGCGGGCTGCAGCGGAGTGATAAGCCAGCCGAGGTCGAAGGAAACATTCGGGACTTGGTGCGCCGACAACGCAGCGCCGTTCGCCAATCAAACAATAACTATGAAGACGCGGCTCGCGAGCTTGCATCCCTGGTGAATCGCGTCTCGGGTGATGCTACTCGCGAGGTCAATCATCTGATCGGCGGGCTAGCCACGTTCGGCAAAAATTAGATGATGAGGCGGCGCGAATTCATCACGATATTGTGGAATTTGCCCCATCAAGTAGTCGGTGATGCAGCTGACTAATATCGTGTCGGACGGCATTTCCCACGTCGCCAAAGTAGCAGAAGCGCCGAGCATCGCCGAATAGACCTCAGCTTCCACCCTGCGGCCGTGGGTCCGAAGAGCAGACGGAATCGCAGCTAGTCGCGATCGCTCGCGGGTTTTACCAGTTCGCCAGTCGGTGCTTTTTCCGAGCCCGGTATATGGAGTGTCGCGTCAATGGAACGCATGAAATCGTGTTGGAGCGTATTAAGGAAACTTGGCCCTCCGATCTTCCTCTGCCGCAGGTGCTCTTTGGCGTGCCTGTTCAGCCTGTCGAATGGGCGTGGACGCTCGACGATGAACAATATGCCCGCGCCAGGGCAGCGTTGACTGAAGTGCGGCGTCCCATATTGAAAACAATTGAATTAGAACTCGGTTGAGCCGTTCGGAGGCGGGGTGCAGCTACACACAATCATATGTGTCGGCGGCCACCTCTGACGCTCAACCCAAGCGCCTTCGCGGTTTGGAGAGAACGCGATGCGAGGCCCAGAAAGGATCAATCAATGCGACGACGCAGGTTCTGTCTCGATCGTATAGCCCTTTGCCTTCATGCACTCTCGGACCACCGCGTCGTCGACCCGTTCCTTGGCGTCAGCCGCTGGACTTTGCCATGCCATGAATGATGCGTTCTGCCGTTTACATTCGGCGATTTCGGCTTCGAAGGATTGCGACTTGAAGTTCCTTTTCGAATAGAAATGCTCGCTAATCTGACTGCATCCGGAGAGGAGAAGCGCACCCGTCAATACGGTACTCAATACCTTCATGGCGCGCCTGCTAGTCTTTGAGCGACGGTCCGCGTTGTGTCAGCGGTCGCTCATGCGATACCCCTTTCACCAAGCAGCAGCTTTTGTAGGATCGGTATCTCGGTCCGGCTTCCACGATCCCTTCGTCTCCATGAAGGGTCGCTCCTTGGGTGGCTGATGGCCTGAGCGTACGCCGGCAAGGCGTCGGGTCAATGTCCGTCTTGGGTCTTGGTTGTTTCAAAACATTTTGACGAATTGGGCAGGGAACTAGGCGAACCGGCGACGCTAGCTAATTTTCTGGCTTTTACTACGCCTGGATCGCAGCCATCAGCGGCTGAATGCCCATGATGTTCATCACCCGGGTGAGATTGTAAGCGAGAACATGGAGTGCCATCTCGGTGGCGACCTTGGGTAGACGCTTCATCAGGAAGTGCGTCGCCCCCATCCTCATCTTCAGCGTGCCAAAGGGATGCTCAGCCGTCTCGCGACGCTGGCGCATAGCGTGAGGGTTCTTATCGAGGCGTTTCTGTACGGCCTCCAGCACATGCTCATGCTCCCAGCGCGTGATCCGTCGCTCCTTGCCAGTGGTGCAGCGCTGTTTGATAGCGCAGCTCTGACAGGCGTTGGTCCAGTAGCGGTGCAGAACTAACCCATTCTCCTCATTTGTGAAGTGGTAAGCGAGCTTTTGTCCAGCCGGACAGCGATACACATCCTCGTCGCTAAGATAGACAAAGTCCTGCTTGCCGAAGCGACCCTTTGCCTCAACCCCAGAAGTCACCGGCTTTGGCAGCGTAACCGTGACGCCAGCTTCTTCGCACGCTCAAAATCTCATCGCTGCTGAAGTAGCCACGGTCGGCAACAGCTTCGAGTTTATCGACGCCAAGGGCTTCCTTGGCCTGGCAAGCGATGTTGGCGAGTTGCGCTCGATCTGAGCCATCCTTCGTAACCTCATGAGCGATGATCAGGTGATGTTTGGTATCGACTGCGACCTGTACATTGTAACCGACCACACCGGAGCCGCGGCCACTGGTCGCCATCGAACGGCTGTCGGGATCAGTCAGCGAGATCTGCTGATCAGGTGATGCCAACATCAGCTTCTCCATCGCCGCCAGGCGCTGCATCTCGCTTTCCAGCTTGACCAGCTTCTCCTTCAAATGAGACTGTCTTCGCCGCTAGTTCCTCGGACGGCTCCTGCAGGTCGGCCGTGTCGAGCTGCGCCAGATAGCGCGCTACACTCTTCTCCAATTGTGCACGCCGTCGCTCCACTTTGCCGCGCGTGTAGTTCTTGTCGCGAGTATTGACGGCTTTGAACTTACTCCCATCGATCGCAACGCTCGCGGTCGTCAGCAGGCCCATCTGGCGGCACAGTTCGACGAATTGCACGCAAACCTGCTTGATCGCTAGCCCATTATCCTTGCGAAGTCGGCAATCGTCTTGTGATCAGGAATAAGCCGACACGTCAGCCACATCACTTCAACGTTGCGTCCAGCCTCGCGCTCAGCTGCCGGCTCGACTGAACACGATTGACATAGCCGTAAATGTAAAGCTTCAGCAGCACGGACGGATGATATGAAGGCCGGCCAGTAGCCTCGGGATCAACCCCATCGAACCCCACTCCAGGGAGATCAAGTTTGCCAACGAAAGCATCGATCGCCCGAACCGGAGTGTCCTGATCGATCCAGTCCTCCAGGCATTCCGGAAACAGCGTCGCTTGGCCCCGATCAATCCCCTCCACGAAACGCCTCATCCGATCCCTCCGCAATTCGCGTCGGTATCATACATCGCGAATCAAATAACCAAGTGCGTTTTCACACAGGCTAGGTCATTTACGACCGATGCATTCAGTACCTGTGCCGATCGATGTCCGTTGTTACTCCAATAGATGGGAATCGGCCCTCAGCCTCGGGATAGCTGAAGATTTTGGGTGCTGCGCTTCAGGCTGATGGTGAAACGAGGTCCGTGGTTACGGCCTCAAGCATCAGAAGGAGAAGCGCAGCATGGACCATTTTGCTGGACTGGACGTATCGGTCAAGGAGACCAGCGTCTGCATTGTGGATGAGACGGGCAAGATTGTCCGGGAAATGAAGTTGGCGAGCGACCTGACGCGTTAGTGGCGGTGCTGAAGAACCCCTCCTATCACTTCAAGCGAATTGGATTGGAAGCTGGGCCACTGTCGCAATGGCTGTTCAGCGCGCTCGCCGAAACAGGCTTGCCAGTGATCTGCGTCGAGACGCGGCACATGCGGGCGGTGCTGAAGGCGCAGATCAACAAGACTGACCGCAACGATGCGCGTGGCATGGCACAGATGATGAGGGTGGGGCTTTACCGTCCGGTACATGTAAAGACGTTACGCAGTCAGAAACTGCGGATGCTGCTGACCCACCGCCAGTTGCTGCTGTCCAAGGCCATCGCCCTTGAGAACGACCTGCGCCATCGCGGCGCTTATGGCCGCCTCCTCAGAATCGCGATGGCCAGCCTCCGGTTTAAATCAACTCGAACGTAGTCGACCCGTGTTGCAGGGGTAGCCGGACAACTCTGCGCCCTCGCATGCCATAAAACAAACCGTGTGCTGTCCAAATTCCGAGTCTTCTGTCTAAAACTTGGCCTCGCAAACCGTCCTCATCAGCCTTATGTGTGTTGATCACCGACAGCGGCCCCCTGCCAGGCGTCGGTGGCTGAGAGTTCGGTAGCGCTCCCGCCTGTTTCAGTGGAGTCGCACATGCTGCATTACACGCTCGTAACTTCCGCGATCGAACGCTTGCCCTCTGTACCCGACAGGGCGCGGACCATGCTGTGTGTCTCCTGCGGCGACACGATGAAACACTTCCGCACGATCGCAAAACTTGGAGTGCGTCCGAAACGATTCATCTTCGCCTGTCCTTCCTGCAAAGGGGTCGATACAAAGGAAGGTAAACCGGTGGCGATGAACTTATGCGTATTCATCTCGGTTGCGAGCTCAACTTCGAGTTTCCGCAAACGACACCTATGATTTTGACGTTGAACGTGCACTTCTCGCGCGTCCCCGAACTGGAACGTCCAGACTATCTGATAACGAGCCCTCCGGCTCCCGTTGAGGGCTACCGCGACAGCTTCGGAAATTGGTGCAGTCGCCTCGTTGCGCCTCGCGGGCATTTCAGCCTCGGCACGGACGCCATTATTCGCGACTCGGGCATGCCGGACCCGATCGTCCTGAACGCTCTGCAGCATCAAGTTCGGGACTTGCCGGCGGAAGTTATACTGTTTTTGCTTGGCAGTCGTTACTGTGAGACCGATCGTCTGTCCGACGAGGCTTGGCGGCTGTTCGGCAACACGCCGTTAGGATGGCCCCGGGTGCAGGCTATCTGCGACTTCGTGCATAATCACGTAACATTCGGTTACGAGCATTCCCGTGCAACCAGAACGGCATTTGAAGCATTTGGAGAGCGCAACGGGGTGTGCCGTGACTACGCTCACCTTGCCATCACTTTTTGTCGCTGCTTGAACATCCCGGCACGCTATTGCACCGGCTACCTTACCGATGTCGGCATTCCACCGCCCTATCCGCCAAATGATTTCGCAGCGTGGATCGAAGTCTATCTCGGCGGCCGTTGGCACACGTTCGACCCGCGCAACAACGCCCCGCGGATCGGGCGTGTCCTCATCGCTCAGGGCCGCGATGCCGCGGACGTGCCTCTAACCCATACCTTTGGCCCGGGAACTCTGTCTGGATTTCGCGTCTGGGCCGATGAAGTGCCGCCGGAATAAAGCCTCTGGCTTCCAACGAACCGGTATCACTTTTGGTCTCGCTAGTTTCGTCCAACGGCCACTACCCGCTCGAGCGTCCCGTGGCGGCGGCGAAGGAAAACTTCTTCGTCCCATCTTCAGCGCGCTTATTCGTCATGTCCCCGCAATCCAAGGCGCCGGCGGCCGCCGCCGCAGTGACCTTCACCGCGACTTTCATGGCCAGATGATCCGCCGCTGTCCCGAACCAGGTGCCTTGCAGAGGGATTACCTCGCGCGGGTCAGGTGCGACCGCCACGCGGATGAGATTTTTATTTCCCACGATGCCTCCCGACGGATCGAAATCGATCCACCCCGGACCGGGAACGTAGACCTGAACCCAGGCGTGGGTGTTGCCGCCGGCAGCACTATCGTCGTCGTCATCGGCCAAATGCAGATATCCGGACACGAAACGGGCGGCAATTCCGCGCGCGCGGAGCGCCGCTATCATGAGCACGGCGAGGTCACGACAACTGCCGCTCCCGAGTTTGAGTGTCCAGGCCGGAGCCTGGATTCCTTTTTCGTGCCGCGTGACGTGCTTGAAGGTCCGCCTGATGGTCCGCGTCATGTCGCAGAGCAGCTCGTGAGTGTCTGCTGAGCCATCCTTACGGAAGAACGCGGCGCTCCAGAGATCAATCGCCGGATGCGGAGACAGCGGTTGGAGGAAACGCTCAAGCTCAGGCCAATCTTCCGGAGCGTAGGCAAACGGATAGGTGCGGGCAAAATTATTTATATCGGTTGAGCGAAAGTCGCCCGGCGCATGGTCGAGACGGATACTGGTGGCAAAGCGAAGCTCGCAGGCCCGGTCGCCAAAATAAGCGGTCGCCACGTGATTACCGAAGCTATCCCGCGTCCAGGCAAGTTGCTTCGGACTGGGCGTAATTTCGAGCTCCGATTCAATAACCTTTTGATCGTCGTCGTCGCGCGGACGTAACATCATACGGTGCTCGCCGAATGCGACCGCGCGCTTATAGTGATATGTCGTGACGTGTTTGATGCTGAGAATCGGCATTACCGTGCCATAATAATGGATGCGCCATCGACATGCATTGCGACCGCAGTCATCTCCACAACATGCATTTCTCGGGCCAGAAATTGTGCGGGTTTTTTCCGCAATCGCGAGCGTCGATGGTCGAACTGCCTAAACAATTACCGCCGGCGAACGGGCTGGCCCAGGGCATCGCCCCTCCAGCCCCGATGGCCAATTTGTTATATCGCCAACTGAGTCGAACAGAATCTTGTCACCTTCCGGATCGCAGGCAAAAAGCTGGTGCCGGAGGGATCGCCGCTCAAGCTGCTCGGCCATCCTACCTCAATGCGCGGCAGCGCGCCGTGAACGGGCGCGCGGGGTCGGCAGTTTGGGGAAGAGGAGCTCGGCTCGGGGTTGGCGGTGCGAAAGGGCGGTATGCGCGCGAGCGTGCCGGCGAACTAGGAGCGATGAGACGCGACATTCGTCGCCTTTAGGGTCATTCGCGTCGTTTGAAGCATCTAGCAGCGACTTCCCCTATTACCCTGAAGCCGACATTCGCTTGCGCTGCAAGATCTGACGCAACGGGCCAATAACGGAAGTAACTGAATTGCAACACGGCCGTTCCGCCAGTAACGCACGTCAAACATTCCATCAGCGGTCGCGATCGTCGTCGCTCTGCTTCGGCGCCTTTTCCTTGGTACCCTTCTTGTCGCGGGTGAGCGCCGAAATGTCCTTGGCATCGCGAAGCACATCTGTCATGCGGCCGAGGCTGCCGCCCTCGATGCCGATCTCCTTCATCAGCGTATCGATCATCGGCGCCTGGACCCGATAGCGCAGCGCCGAGTTGATCACTTCGTCGGTGACATTGCGGGTCGCGCTTCCGCCGTTGCCGCCGTCGATATGCAGAATTTTGATGCCTTCGATCTTCTCCAGCGGCTTGACGCTTTCGCGCACGATGCCTTCGAGGCGTTCCAAAAGCTTTTCGCGCAGCCGGCCGGCGCGCGCCGCCTCGGTCAAGATGTTCTCGGCCTCGTTGAGCTGGCGGGCGCCCTCGGCATCGACTTCGTAACGCTCGGCGGCGGCGAGCGCACGGACCTTCTCCGCCTCGGCAGCGGCCTCGGCCGCGATCTTCTGCGCCTCGGCGAAACTTCGCGCGGCGCGCATTTCTGCTTCGGCCTTCGCCGTGAGGCGCAGCGCTTCGCGCTCGGCCTCGCGTTGCGCGGCGATCATTTCCGTGAGCTTGCGCCGCTCGGCGATCTCGCGCTCGCGCGCGGTGATGGCCTGCTCCTCGGCTTGGATGACCTTGACGCGAACCGCCTCGGCGGCGGCGATTGCCGCTGAGCGCTCGGTCGCCTTCTTGGCGAGCTCGATCGCCTTGGCCATTTCCGCCATCTCGAGGAGCTTGTCGCGCTCGGTCGCCAACGTGCGCACATCGTGATCCTTGGCGATCCGCGCCTCTTCGATGCCGCGCTCGGTGGCGATCCGCGCGCGCTCGACTTCCTCGGCGGCGGCAATTTCCGCTTCCTCGAAGGCCTGGCGCTTGGCGATCTGCAAACCCTCCAGGTGCCGCTCGCGTTCCAGCCGGACCTGATCCAGCGCCCGGTCCTGGGCGATGCGCTCGGCTTCGGTGAGCTGGTTCTCGACAATCTCGGTGCGGCGCTTTTCGGCCTCCGCCTTGATCACGGCGAGAGTTTTTTGGGCGAGCGCGATCTGGCGATCCAGCTCCAAAATCTCCAGCGCCTTCTGGCGGCTGATTTCGTGCTCGCGCTGCTCGCGCTCGCGCGCGATCCGCGCGGTTTCCAATTGCAGCTCGAGATTGATCTGCTCGCGCTCGGTCTGCTCGCGGGTCTTCAGCTCGGCTTCGTCCAGGGCGCGCCGGCGGGCGATTTCCCGGCGCTGGGTATCCTCCTCGCTCCGGATCCGCTCCTGGGTGATGGCGAGCTGTTGCGCCAGCCGCGCTTTCTCGACCGCCTGGCGTGAGAACAGCTGTGCTTCCTCGGCCTCCTGCTCGCGGAGCGCGCGCTCCTTGGTCAGCTCGGCCCGCTGCACCGCGCGGCGGAATTCGACCTCGCGCTCCTGCTCCAGGCGGGCATATTCGGTCTCGCGATCGATCTCGAAAACCTTCTTTTGCGCCTCAAGATTTCTGGCTGCGAATGTCGACCAGCGTGCGTTGCTCGATCTCGTTGCGCATCTTGCGCCGCGTCTCGATCGACTCGGTGAGCTGGGTCAGGCCTTCGGCGTCGAAGGCATTCGATGGATCGAAGAATTCCAGGCTGGTCTGATCGAGGTCGACGATAGCGACATTTTCCAGCTCAAGACCGTTGGCGGCGAGCGCTTCGGCGGCGAGATCGCGGACCTGATTGGCATAGTCGCGCCGTTGCTCGTGCATTTCCTCGAGCGTCATCAGCGCCGCCACCATGCGCATCGAGGAGGCGAATTTGCCTTCCAGCAGGCTGCGGATGCCATCCTCCTGCAGCGTGCGCCGGCCCAAGGCCTGCGCCGCCGCCGCCACCGCTGTTCTAGAGGCGCCGACGCGGACGAAAAACTCGGCGATGATATCGACGCGCATGCGGTTGCGGGTGATGAGAGCGCCATTTTCGCGGCGCGCCACCTCGATGCGCATGACGTTCATGTTGACCGGTGTGATTTCGTGCAGCACCGGAATGACAAAGGCGCCGCCATTGACGACGACCTTTTCACCCAGGAAGCCGGTGCGCACGAACGCGGTTTCCTTGGTCGATCGGCGGTAGAGCCAGCGCAGGACGTAGACAAGGATGACCACGACGATCGCCACCCCGATCAGCCACAGCAGCACTTCCCCAAAAGTGTTCGCACTCATCTCACTCTCCGCTCATTCAGCCGGGCGCACACAGCCGCCCGCATTGAACGCTACTCAATTCTATACGGGTTTTGCACCGCGCCGACACTTGAGCATTATCGTACTTAAGCCTCCAGCAGTCAGGCTCGCTTGCTGAGCGGCGGCGCTATCGCATTAAAGGCATCGATTACCGCGTCGACGAAGACCGGGTCGTTGATGTTGGCGCGCACGCGCTCGACGACGCGCCGGCTCGTTGGCCGCACCGTTTTTTCGATCGCCTCGAACAACGCCGCGTCGGCTTCAGGATCATGAAACGGCGCGCCGGGCCTGTCGAGCATCGACACGCCCCCTTCGGGCAGCAGGAAGCGCACCGACCCTTCCATGAGGTTCAGCCGCTGACCGATCCACTCGCCGGCGGCGCGGTTTTCGTCCGGGGTGGTGCGCATCAGTGTGACGTTGGGATTGTGCACCACGAGCTTGCGGCTTTGGCACCGCGCCGGCACCGTGTCCCGCGGCCCGAAATTGACCATGTCGAGAGCACCGGCTGAGCCGACATACGGCAGGCCGGTGCGGATCGGCGCGCCAAAACGATCGCGGTCGGCCGGCAAGACGCCGCCGACCAGCATGTCGGCGACCTCGGTGGTGGTGAGATCCAAAAAGCCGGCGAGCAGCCCGGAATCGCCGAGCGATTCCATCGCCCGGCCGCCGGTGCCGGTGGCGTGAAAGACCAGACAATCGTAGTCGGCTGCGAGCCGTTTGGTCACCGCCTGCACGCACGGCGTGGTTACGCCGAACATGGTGATGCCGAGCGCCGGCCGCGCCAGCTTGCGCTTGGCTTCGTAGGCTTCTCGGGTCGGCATCTGCGCCACCATGCCGGCGAGCGCATGCGCGGCGTTGCCGAGCACCTGCTCGGTGATCGAGTTGAGCCCCTGCACATCGGCGACGGAATGAAACATCACGACGTCGGTGGCGCCGACATAGTCGCGCACATCCCCGGCGGCGACCGTCGAAACCATCACCTTCGGGATGCCGACCGGCAGCGCCCGCATGCCTGCGGTCGCGAGCGTCGTGCCGCCGGAACCGCCGGCGGAAATGATGCCGCCGACCCGCGGCTCCGCGCCACCCAGCGCGCAAACGCTTCGGCCATCGCCGTGACCGACTGGCCGCGATCGGGCGAGAATACTGCCGAGGTGCCGCCCAGATGCATGCTTGCCACTTGCAGCGGCGTCACGTCCGCCGTTGAAGGCTTTCCCGACGTCGACAGGTCGATCGTGCGGGTCGGAATGCCGAGCGCTTTGAGCCGGTCGCGGATGAACTTGAGCTCCCGGCCTTTGGTGTCGAACGTTCCGACCACCAAGGCGGTGCGGCCGATGCGTTCGGCGAACGGGATGGCGAACACATTGGGACGGTCTTGCGGCGACCGCGCGGCTTCGACCATCGATTTCCGCAAGTCGGTCGGCGACATTTTCCATCGATCGGGCAACAGCGCACTCGGCGGCGGATCGGTTGCGGCCGTCGGGGCGGCCGAAGCGGCGCCAGCCCCCTCCCGGCGCTCGATCCGATATACCGCGGCCATCAGCGCCTGCGCGTTGTCGCCGGTCGCGTTCTCCAGCGGCGACAGATTTTCCTCCTCGTCCTGGCGACCAACGCCAAGGAGCCGCTGCTGTAGCTCGCGATCGGCGGCGAGCGCGCGAGCTTCCATGATGCGGTTGACGCGGCCGTTGATCATGATGGCGACGTGATCGGAGACGCCGGTCGCCACGCCGATATTCTGCTCGACGACCAGGATGGCCATCGCTCGCTCTTTGGCGAGCTGCACCATCATCGCCTCGACCCGCTCGACAATGACCGGCGCCAACCCTTCCGTCGGCTCGTCCATGATCAGGAGGCGCGGATTGCCCAATAGCGCGCGCGCGATCGCCAGCATCTGCTGCTCGCCGCCGGATAGCTGCGAGCCGCCGCTGGTGCGCCGCTCATAAAGGCGCGGAAACGTCTGATAGACGCGGTCGACCGTCCATGCCGCGTCCGCACCGCCGGAGGCGACCAAGCGCAAGTGTTCGTCGACCGAAGACTCGGCCACACCCGCCGTCCCTGCGGCACATAACCTATGCGATGGCGGTGGATCACATGCGGCTCAAGCCCCGCGGTATTGCGGCCGAGGGTGCAGATCCTGCCGGACCGCGCCGATTTCAGCCCGGCGATGGTGTTGCAGAGCGTGCTCTTGCCCATGCCGTTGCGACCGACGACGGCCAGAACGCCGCGGTCGAGCGTCATCGACACGCCCTGAATGGCGTGGCTTTCGCCGTAATAGACGTGAAGTCCTCGATCTTGAGGGCAGGCTCGCCGCTGTGCTCAGCCATGGCGCCCACCGAGATAGACTTCCTGCACCTGTGGATCGTCTTCGATCTCTTCCGGCGTGCCCTCTTTGAACAGCCGGCCGTTGTGCAGCATCGTGACGTACTCGGTGACGCGCA
>CAWGKB010000006.1:0-255061 GCA_963823135.1 uncultured Alphaproteobacteria bacterium
CGAAGCCGATACTTGTCCTATGATGATCGAGGAAGTGAGGCTTATCTTGCCTGAACTCCTGGAGGTGGCGGGCGAGCGAGCCGACAACCTCTCGCTCACCTTTCGAGCAGAGGAGCATCTCGACGTCGCGGGCGCCTAATGGCCGAGCTTTATCGCGATCTCGTGGGCATCCTCGAAGCAAACGGCTGTTATCTGGTTCGCAAGGGCAAGAGCAGCCACGAAATCTGGTACAGCCCCGTCAGCAAGCAGAACGTGTCAGTTCCGGTCGACCAAATCTCGGCACACTGCTAACGACGTGCTCAAGAAAGCCGGACTTCCGAAAGCGTTCTGACCGTGACCGCCGATCCCATTGCCATCGCCCGCGCTCTCATTCGCTGCCGCTCCGTGACGCCGGAGGAGGGCGGGGCGCTTGCCTATCTGCAGGGCACATTGGCGAAGGCGGGCTTTGCCGTTTACCGGCCGACATTTACCGAGCCCGGTACGGCACCGGTCGAGAACCTCTATGCCCGCATCGGCACCGAGCGACCAAACCTTATGTTCGCCGGGCATACCGACGTCGTGCCGCCGGGCGATGAAAGGGCGTGGCGGCATCCGCCGTTTGCCGGCGAGGTCGCGGGCGACAAGCTTTACGGACGCGGCGCCGTCGACATGAAGGGCGGCATTGCCTGCTTCGTCGCCGCTGCGCTCGATTATCTCGCAGCCAACGGCGGCAAGCCGAAACGCGGCTCGCTGTCGCTCCTCATCACCGGCGACGAGGAGAGCGTCGCGGTGAACGGCACCATCAAGCTCCTGAAATGGGCCGCCGAACGCGGCGAGACGTTCGACCACTGCATCCTCGGCGAGCCGAGCAATGTCGGGGCGGTCGGTGACACCATCAAGGCCGGCCGCCGCGGCTCGCTCAACGGCACGCTGATCGTGACCGGCCGCCAGGGCCACGTCGCCTATCCGGATCGCGCCGACAATCCGATCCGCGGGCTCGTGACGTTGATCAGCGCGCTGCAGGCGCCGCTCGACGGCGGCAGCGAGCATTTCGATCCTTCGCATCTGGAATTCACCTCGGTCGACGTCGGCAACCCGACCGTCAATCTCATTCCCGGCGAAGCGCGTGCGCGCTTCAACATCCGCTACAACGACTGCCACAGCCAGGCCGAGCTGAAGGCCTTGATCGAGCGGCGCGCGCAAGCCGCCGCGGCCGGCCGCGTCCAGTTTTCCTTCGACTGGCAGCCGTCGAATGCCGACGTGTTCGTCACCAAACCGGGGCCGTTCACCGATCTGGCGGTCGCCGCCATCGCCGATCTCATCGGCCGCACGCCGAAGCTCTCGACCTCGGGCGGCACGTCCGACGCCCGCTTCATCAAGGATTATTGCCCGGTGCTGGAATTCGGCCTTGTCGGGCAGACCATGCACCAAGTCGACGAATGCGCGCCGCTCGCCGATCTCGTCATGCTGACGAAAATCTACCGGCGGATCATCGACAAGTATTTTGGGTGAACGTCATTCCGGGGCCGGCCGAAGGCCGGAGCCCGGAATCCATAACCCCCAGCATCTCGAGTCTGCGCAACGCATTTCCAGGGACGCTCGTGAATATGGATTCCGGGTTCGCGCCTATCGGCGCGCCCCGGAATGACAACTCAATACTCCACGCGCACCAGATAAAGCCCTTGCGGCGGTGCGACCTGGCCGCAGGCGGCGCGGTCGCGGGCGGCGAGGGCTGCAGCAAGATCGTCGCCGCTCCATTTGCCTTCGCCGACATGAATGAGCGAGCCGACCATCGAGCGCACCTGATTGTGCAGGAACGAGCGCGCCACGGCGGTGATGCGTACTTCGTCGCCGTCACGTGTGACGTCGAGCCGGTCGAGCGTCTTCACCGGCGACTTCGCCTGGCATTCGGTGGAGCGAAAGGTGGTGAAGTCGTGCCGGCCGACCAGCTTTTGCGCCGCAGCGTGCATCGCGGCTACGTCGAGCGGACGGGGCACGCGCCAAGCGCGCTGTTGATCAAGCGCGAGATCAGCGCGGCGGTTGACGACCCGGTAGAGATAATGCCGCCGCGTCGCGGAAAACCGCGCATCAAAATCGTCGGCGACGCGCTCGGCCGTGAGCACCGCGAGCGGATGCGGGCGCAAATGGGCGTTGAGCGCGTCACGCACGGTGTCTGGCTCCCAATCCTTGCCGAGATCGACATGCGCGACCTGGCCGACCGCGTGCACGCCGGCGTCGGTCCGCCCGGCGCCGGAAACGGCGGTCCGCTCGCCGGTGAAAGCGAACACCGCGTCGGCGACGACGCCTTGCACCGAGGTGCCATTGTCCTGCACCTGCCAGCCGACAAACGGCGTGCCGTCATACTCGATGGTGAGCTTGTACCGCGGCATGATCGCCTTTAGCGCAGCATGCTGCCGGCCGCGATTGGCGTGCCGCGCAAGAACTCGTCTATCCGCATCGGCTGGCGGCCGGCGCGCTGCAGCTCGACCAGCCGCACGGCGCCGTCGCCGCACGCCACGGTCAATTGGTCGTCGAGCACTTGGCCGGGCGTGCCGCCGCCGGCGCCTTTGGTCGTCCGCAACACCTTGATACGGCCGATATCGCCGAGCTCGAACCAGGCGCCCGGGGACGGCGACAGCCCGCGGCAATGGTCGTGGACTTTGTGCCAGGGCAAAGTCCAATCGACGCGCGTCTCGTTTTTCTCGATCTTGTTGGCGTAGGTCACGCCGGCCTCGGGCTGCGGCGTCAATTGCAGCGTCCCACGTTCCAGCGCAGCGAGCGCCAACACCATCAGCTTGGGGCCGCGCTGCGCTAATAGGTCGTGCAATTCGCCGGCAGTCGCGTCGGCCGCGATCGCGACGCGATCCGCCATGGCGATCGGGCCGGTATCGAGCCCTTCCTCCATCTTCATCACCATGACGCCGGTCTCAGGGTCGCCGGCCATGATGGCGCGATTGATCGGCGCCGCACCGCGCCAGCGCGGCAGCAGCGAAGCGTGCAGGTTGAAACAGCCGAACGGAAAAGCCTCCAGGACCGGCTTCGGCAGGATCAATCCGTAGGCGACGACGACGGCGGCGTCGGGGTTGTGCGCGCGCATCACTTGAGTTGCGTCAACGGTCCGCAGCGTCTTCGGCGTGACAACCGGAAGTCTGAACCGCGTGGCTTCGCGCGCGATCGGACTAGGGCGTAGCTCCATGCCGCGTCCGGCGGGCTGCGGCGCGCGCGTATAGACCGCTGCGATGTCGTGGCCGGCGCCGACAAGCTCGAGCAGCGTGGGTACGGCGAAATCCGGCGTACCCATGAACACAAGGCGGAGCGGCAATCACGCCTCCGCCTGCTTCTTCGCCGGTTTGTCCGTCTTCGCTGCCTTCGCCGCCTTGGTGAATTTCTTGATGATCCGGTCGCGTTTGAGCTTGGAGATGTAGTCGATAAACAGCACGCCGTTGGTGTGATCGATCTCGTGCTGCAGGCAGGTCGCGAACAGGCCGTCGGCTTCGATCTCGTGCGCCTTGCCGTCGAGGTCGAGATACTTGACCTTGAGCTTTAGCGGCCGCTCGACCTCCTCGTAATATTCCGGGATCGACAAACACCCCTCCTCGTGGGTCGAAGTCTCGTTCGACGCCCAGGTGATTTCCGGATTGATGAAGACGCGCGGCTCCTGCGCGTCGTCCTTTTTCGACAGGTCCATGACCACCACGCGCTTGGGCTCTCCGACCTGGATGGCCGCGAGCCCGATGCCGGGCGCGTCGTACATGGTCTCGAACATGTCGTCGGCAAGCGCGCGGATGCCGGCGTCAATGCGTTTGACCGGCTCGGAGACGAGCCGCAACCGTTTGTCCGGAATTTTCAGGATGTCCCGCAAAGCCATAGCTCACCAACCATGTCCGCGATGTAAGCGGTGCATAAAGTGGGGTCAATTGCGCGCGGTCTGTTGCGGCAATAGCCGTATCCGCGCTATGAATGTTCTTCATTTGTTCTTAAGAACTCGCGATGCTAGTTGGGCGTCTGTTGCGGCGAATCACGTAAGACGGAGCGCATGACCCCAAGCTTCTCCATCAAAGGCCTGTCCATTGACGGCTTGCCGATAACGGACCCCGCGATCATCGCCTTGGTCGTTGGGATCGCCTGCATCGCGCTTGCCGCCATGGCGATCGCGCTTTGGCGCTCCCGCCGCGCCGCGCCGGCCGAGGACCCGGTGTTGGCGGAGCTGACACGGGCGCAGGCCGACGCCGCGGCGCGGCTCGAGGCGATGATCGGCATGCTCGCCACGGGTCAGTCGCAGCTCGCCCATAGCGTCAACGAGCGCCTCGATTCGGTCTCACATCGCCTCGGCAATTCGCTCGAAAAGACCAAGCAAAGCACCGCCGAGAATCTGCAAAAGCTCGGCGAGCGGCTTGCGGTCATCGATCGGGCGCAGAAGAACATCACCGATCTCGCCACCCAGGTAACCTCGCTGCAGGGCGTGCTCGCCAACAAGCAATCGCGCGGCGCTTTCGGTCAATGGCGGATGGAGACGATCATCCAGGACGGCCTGCCGAAAGGCGCTTATGCGTTTCAGCCGACGCTGCCGAACAAGACCCGTCCCGATTGCTGCGTGTTCCTGCCCGACCAGCGCCCGCTGGTGATCGACGCCAAATTTCCGCTCGAAGGCGTCACTGCCTATCGCGACGCCAAATCCGACGAGGAGCGCAAAGCGGCAGCCCATCGGCTGCGCACCGACGTCGGCAAGCACGTTACTGATATCGCGCAGAAATATCTGATCCCCGGCGAGACGCAGGACATGGCCTTCATGTTCGTGCCGTCGGAATCGATCTATGCCGAGCTGCACGACGGTTTCGACGATCTGGTGCAAAAAGCGTACCGGGCGCGCGTCGTGGTCGTGTCGCCGTCGATCCTCATGCTGGCCATCCAGGTGGTGCGGCAAATCCAGCGGGACGCGCGCATGCGCGAAGCCGCCGACCAGATCCGCGACGAAGTGGCGCGGCTGGTGAAGGACGTCAGCTTGCTGGGCGAGCGCGTGCGCAAGCTGCAGACCCATTTCAATCAGTCGAACGAGGACATCCGGCAGGCCATTATCTCAATCGACAAGATCGAGGCCCACGGCGAGCGCATTCAACAGGTCGAGCTCAGCGCCGAGCTGGCGGCGAAACCCGCGTCGGCCAATTCGAATGTCATCCCTGCAGGCGTGCGCAGGTTAGAGGCCGGGGAGTAATCTCCCTCACCCCTTGTGCGGGAGGGTTTGTTCGCGCCATCAACAGTTGATGACCAGCACCAAGTCTCCCCCCGCCGATCCATCGCCGACTCGCTTGCGGTTTATCTGCAGCGGCGCGTGCTGATCGTCCTCCTGCTCGGGTTCTCCAGCGGCTTACCCCTTGTCCTGACCGGCGCGACCTTGCAGGCGTGGCTGAAAGTCAGCGGCATCGATGTCAAAACCATCGGCCTCGTGACGGCCGTAGCCGTTCCCTACAATTTCAAGTTTCTATGGGCGCCGCTGGTCGATGCCCTCGACGTGCCGGTGTTGGGAAAGCTTCTGGGGCGCCGCCGCGGCTGGCTGTTGCTGGCGCAAATCTGGCTGATGGCCGCGATCCTCTATCTCGGTTCGTGCGACCCGACCGTCTCGGTCCTTATGGTCGTCGTTGGCGCCGTCATCGTCGCCACCGCTTCGGCCACCCAGGACATTGTCGTCGACGCCTTCCGGGTCGAAAGCCTGCCGGAAGACGAGCAAGCCGCCGGCATGGCGTCTTATGTCGCAGCGTATCGCGTCGGTGCCCTGGTGTCCGGCGCCGGCGCGCTGTTTCTAGTGACAGCCTTCCAGTCGACACTCGGGCGACACGCCGCGTGGACCGCCTGCTACGCCGTCATGGCTGTGCTGATCGTTGTGGGCGTCACGGCGACCTTGCTGGCAACCGAGCCCGCAGGTTCCGCCGCCGCGGAAGCCGACCATACGCTTCCGGAGCACCGCAATGCGCTGGCGCGCGCATTCCGATCGGCGTTGGACAGCTTCCGCGATTTTCTCTCGCGCGAGCTGGCATTCGTCGTGCTGGGGTTCGTGGTGCTGTTCAAGCTCGCCGATGCACTCGCTTTCGCGTTGTTGACGACGTTCGTGCTCGATCTGGGCTTCACGCTCACGCAGCTTGCGACCATCCGCAACGGCGTGGGTTTCATCGCCGCGCTCCTCGGCGGATTCGCCGGCGGTCTGATCGCGCGCGCCGTGCCGCTGTCCGCGAGCCTGTGGATCGGCGGTGCTCTGCAAACGATTATGATCCTCGCCTTTTCGTGGCAGGCGATGGTCGGCCAGAGCCTGCCATTGCTGACGCTCACCACGACCATCGAGTTCTTTACCGACGCGCTTGGCACCGTAATCTTCGTCGCCTACCTCTCGGCGCTCTGTCGCAATCCGCTCTACACCGCGACGCAATTTGCGCTCTTGACCGCACTCGCCGCGCTTGGGCGCACCGTTTTCTCGCTCGGCTCGGGCTATCTGCAGCACGGCGTCGGCTGGCCCGCCTATTTCGTCATCTGCGCACTCATCGGGCTGCCGGCGCTGGGCGTGCTGGCGTGGCTGCAGAAGCGCCATCATTTCGACGGATTGGTGCCTGGGAAAAAGTGACGTGGCTTTCGGGAACTAGAGGCGTGAGGGGATCGACCTCAGCCGGCACAGCCGGACGGCTTTGGCCAAGCCGGCGGCGGCGCGACCGCCGCATGTCATGCCGATGCCATCGGGAGACGGCACAAAAGACCCGCAAAAAAGTCTTTTTGTAAGGATCGGATAGCTATACTCGATGTTCCTTCTTGTCGTGCCCCTCAAACTCGGCTGTTTTCCCCTCCCGCCATGGACATGATTCTGGTCAAGATTTTCGCGACTGCGCTGGCGCTCAGCGAAGTGACGACGCAGCCGCAGGCGGTGAAGACCCATTTCGACCCGGTGCAGGACCGCGCTCAAGTGGTGCAGATCCTGCGCGACGGCTGCGCCCACATGCGCCAAGCCTTCGATATTGAATCGATCAACCTCGACGACCTGATCTCAACCGCCTTGAACGATCCGAAGATGGTCGCCGGCGACATCAAGGCCTTTCACGGCATCAATTTCGCCGACCTCAATACCGCCTACCATCAGTTCTGCAAGAACGAAAACGTCGACAATCAGGTGGTCGACCTCGGCCAGGTGATCGAGTTCTACAACAACGCCGCCGCTGATTTGCCGGACCAGACGCGGCTCAAGGGCCGCAAGCTCCCGAGCATGAGCGTGGTGCTGGACGGCAAGGGCGGCAATTTCGCCAATGTGTTCGAGCCGCGCAACCGCCGGGTCTGGATTCCGCTCGCCACCATTCCGGACTCGGTGCAGAAAGCGTTCGTCGCCGCCGAAGACCGGCGTTTTTTCGACCATCACGGTGTCGACGAACGCGGCATCATCCGCGCTTTCATCGGCAATTTCGCCAATCCGGGCCATCCGCAGGGCGGCTCGACCATCACCCAGCAGGTGGTCAAGAACCTCCTGGTCGGCGACGACGTGACCTACGAGCGCAAGATCCGCGAAATGATCGTCGCCTCGCGGGTCGAAAACACGCTCAGCAAGCAGGAGATCCTCGAACTCTATCTCAATTCCGCCTATCTCGGCCGGGGCTCCTGGGGCGTCGAGATGGCGGCGCGCAGCTATTTCGGCAAGCCGGCGAAGAACCTCACGCTGGCTGAAGGCGCGATGCTCGCCGGCCTCCTCAAGGGCCCGAGCTTTTTCAATCCGGATCGGCATCCGGAGCGCGCCAAGGAACGCCTCGCTTATGTGCTCGGCCGTATGCAGGAGGACGGCGTCATCTCCGCCGAAGACAAGGAGCGCGCGCTGGCGGCGCCGCCGAAGCTTGTCGCTTTCGTGCAGAAGCGACGCGACAGCGGTTTGCACTTTATTGATTTCCTCGGCCGGGAGGCGAAGTCGGATGGTGTCGTAAGCCTGACCGCCGAGCCGTACACGGTGCACTCAACCATCAACGCGACGTTGCAGCGCGAGGCCGAAGCAGCACTGCAGGAGGGTCTCGCCCGCTACGAGGCCAGTTCCGGCCGCGCCCAGTTCCGCGGACCCGAAGCCAATATCGGCGACGCCATCCAGAAGCTCCTCTTGAGCAAGCAGAGCGTCGCGGCCGGCGCGCCTGGCGCGCTGCCAGCCTGGCAACAGGCGCTGCAAGAATTGCGCATGCCGTTGTCCGACGTGCATTGGGAGCCGGCCGTCATTCTCGACCGGGGCGGCAAGCGCGGCGATGGCGCCATTCGGGTCGGGCTGCGGGACGGCCGCGTGTTGCCGCTGAACCTCGCGAACTGGCAAGCCAGGCGCAACCTGGGCCTCCACGACGTGGTCTATGTCCATGTCACGGAAACCAGGGCCGTCGCCAAACCCAGAACCGCGCCCGGGGCGGCCGGCGCTGTTGCCGGCGCGACCGTTGCCGCCGGTGGTCGCGTTGAATTGCGCATCCGGCCGACCGTGCAAGGCGCGGCCTTGGTTCTGGAAAACAAGACCGGCCGCATTTTGGCGATGGCGGGAAGCTTTTCGTATGCCTTGAGCCAGCTCAACCGCACCTCGCAGACGCAGCGCCAGCCCGGTTCGGCGATGAAGCCGCTCACTTATTTGACGGCGCTGCAGGCGGGATTGCAGCCCAACACGCTGGTGCCCGACGATCCGATCACGCTGGCACCCGTTGGCTCAGGCGGAGCCGGCAACACCATTATCTCCCGTGAGATCGGCGGCGCCGCCGCCTTGCACCCGGAATATTTCTGGTCGCCGCGCAATGCCGACGGCGGCATCGGCGGTCTGTTCACAATGCGGCGCGGGCTGGAGAATTCGGTCAACGTCGTGACCGCGCACTTGCTCGACGGCGGCATCAGCGCCGACCCGGAGAAAAGTCTCGACGAAGTCTGCGCCACCGCCGTTGCGGCAAAAATCTACAACGATTGCGTCCGCTACTATCCGTTCGTGCTCGGCGCGCAGCCGGTGCGCATGATCGATCTTGCCGGCTTCTATGCCGCGGTCGCCAATGAAGGCGCGCTGCCTCACCCGCACGCGATCGATTCGATCGAGCTGCACGGGCAGACGGTGTTCGAATACCCGGATACGCCGCTGCCTTTCGTCGGCGCCGCCGACCGCACGTCGTTTTATCAGCTCAAGACCATGCTGCAGGGCGTCGTCGCGCGCGGCACCGCTCGCGCGATCGGTGCGCTGTCGCCGTACGTCGCCGGCAAGACCGGAACGACGGAAGATGCCGTCGACGGCTGGTTCGTCGGCTTCACCAACGACGTCACGATCGCGGTGTGGGTCGGCTACGACAATGGCGACGGCAAGCGCCGCTCCCTTGGCACTGCGACCGGAGCCCGCGTGGCGTTGCCGATCTTTGAGCCGATCTTGCAAACCATTTGGGCGCAAGGGATCGCACCGAAGGCGCTGCTCAACGGGCCGTCGCCGGAAGCCAAGCTCCATATGGTCGATCTGCCGATCGACTATCTGAGCGGCAACCGCATCACCGGCGGGCAAAGAGGCGGCCAGACCGTCAGTCTGTTTGGTGACCAAACTTACGTTCAACCCACCGGGCAAACTTTCATCGAGCACTTCCGGGTCGAGCCTGATGGCAAGGTCAACGACACGCAAAACCAGCTGGTTTCGCGCGGCGACGCCGAGGCGGCGCGCAGCCCCGAGCCGGTCGAGGCGCAAAGTTGGGGCTCGTGGGGTTGGGGCGGCCACGGCGCCGGATCGTCGTATTATACCGGGGATGGCTTCCAAGGGGATCGACGACAGCCGGTGGCGCGTGGCCTGTTCGCACCATGGGACCACGGCGGATTTTGGGGCGGTCGGCCTAACTGAAGCTTCGCGCATGTCCCGAAAAAGTGGGCACTGGTTTTTCCGATAAGGACATGCGCAAGATCATAGTATCTGGGGTGCATCCCGATGCTCCCGAAATCGAGATGCACTCCAGACGACGGGAAGATACCGCCATGTGGAAACGGCATAGCCGTTCGAAGTACGGCGTCGCTTCGCTCGCCTATGCGATCGCGCTGGTCGCCCTGTTGGGGGCGCTGTCGGCTGCGAGCGCGGAAGACTTTCGTATCGAGGAGGCGGGCTCGCCGCCGAATTTCGACGTCGCGCGGCTCAGGCCGGGCATGATCGCGTTCAGCGATGGGGCCGCCAGCGCCGCTGCGGCGGCAAATCTGATCGCCTTCGCCGACTGGACCGCGACGCTGCCGGCGCAGAAGAAATTTCTGTCGCTTTATCCCGCTTATACCGAGCCGACGGTCACCAAGGCGGCCAGCGCCAATGCTCCGGCGGGCCCGGTGCTCGAAAAGCTCAACATCTATGTGGCCCAGGCGCGCTTCGTGCTCGAACGGCCGCCGGGCGCATTCAACCTCGCGCGCTACGTGACGCTGCCATTCCTGGAAAAGATCGATCCGGCGATCAAGCATAAACTCATGGCCGCCGGCGACGTCACGCTCCCCGAGCCGCAGGGTACCGGTAACGCCAATCCGGACCGCAAATGGTGCACCGGTCGCACGGCGCTGATCTGCATCGAGTCGACCTATAAGCTCGAGGGCAAGATTCCGCTTGGCGTCATGCTGGTCAACAAGCTGCGCGACACCGCCAAAAAAGTCCCCGACCACATCGATTTCGAAGGCGAGCTGTCGGCGCTCGCGCCGGCCGATGTCGATCAGGCCGGATTGAAGGAACTCACCGGCCTCGACACACCGGTCGCCGGCGTGCTCGAGCAGAATATTTTCTATGTCAACCAGATCATGAAGTTCGGCAAGCTGCTCGCCGTGTTTCAAAATCATCCCACCGACGCCAACAAGACAGCCGTCACCGCCTACATGGTGCTGGCGATCGACGAGAGCGTGCTCGACAAGAAGAAGGATTTCGAGAAAGTGCCGGTGCTGCGCAATCTCGTGCCGGCGCAAGTGCTGATGGGGCAATCGTCGTTCAATTCCGGCGATTCGATCAGCGCCGGGCTGCCGAAATACGCGCGCAACGAAATCCGGACGATCGCCAATTTGTTGGCCGCCGATAAACCGTAACTCCGCTCGTCCAGGCATCGGCGGAGACTTTAGTCCCTTGCACGGCTCCGCTGGATCCCGCTTTCGCCGGAATAAGCGGTTTGGATTATAATTCTCGCATGCCCGGAAGCTGGGAATTCTGGATCGACCGCGGCGGCACCTTCACCGACGTGATCGGCCGGCGGCCGGACGGCACGCTCGTCACCCACAAATTGCTGTCGGAAAATCCTGAAGCTTACGCGGACGCGGCGGTGGCCGGGATGCGCCAGCTCCTCGGGCTTGCACCGGGCGAGGCGATTCCGGCGGCGCGTATCGGCGCGGTCAAGATGGGCACTACGGTCGCGACCAATGCGCTGCTTGAGCGCAAGGGCGAGCGCACGCTTTTGCTCATCACCAAAGGTTTCCGCGACGCGTTGCGTATCGGCTATCAGGCGCGGCCGAAAATTTTTGCCAAGCACATCATCAAGCCGGATATGCTTTATGAGCGCGTCGTCGAGGTTGACGAGCGCGTGCGCGCCGACGGCACGGTCGAGCGGTCGCTCGACATCGATGCAGTGCGCGCCGAGCTTGTGCGCGCCAGCGACGATGGCATCCGCGCCGTCGCCGTCGTGCTGATGCATGCTTACCGCTACAGCGAGCACGAGCGGCAGATCGCCGCGCTCGCCCGCGACTTGGGGTTCACGCAGGTCTCCGCCAGCCACGAAGTCTCGCCCCTGATCAAGCTGGTGGGGCGCGGCGACACCACTGTGGTCGACGCCTATCTCTCGCCGATCCTGCGCCGTTATGTGGCGCAGGTGGCTGGGGATCTGGTGGATGAACAAACTTCCCCCCGCGCGGCGCGGGGGACAAAGCTCATGTTCATGATGTCGTCGGGCGGGCTGACTGCGGCGGAATTATTCCGCGGCAAGGACGCGATCCTGTCCGGCCCCGCCGGTGGCGTCGTCGGCATGGCTGAGACCGGCCGGCAGGCCGGCTTCGACCGGCTGATCGGCTTCGACATGGGCGGTACCTCGACCGACGTGTCGCATTTTGCCGGCGAATACGAGCGCACCTTCGAGACCGAAGTCGCCGGCGTGCGCATGCGCGCGCCGATGATGCTGATCAACACAGTCGCGGCCGGCGGCGGCTCGATCCTGCACTATGACGGCGCGCGGTTTCGCGTCGGACCGGATTCGGCCGGCGCCAATCCCGGCCCCAAATGCTACCGGCGCGGCGGGCCGCTCGCGGTCACCGACGCCAATGTCATGGTCGGGAAGCTGATCCCCGATTTCTTTCCCAAGATATTCGGCCCGCGTCAGCGTGAGCCGCTTGACGCGCAATCGGTCCGCGGCGCCTTTGCGGCGCTGGCGAAGGAGATCGGCGATGGGCGCAAGGCGGAACAGGTCGCCGACGGCTTCATCAAGATCGCCGTAGAAAATATGGCGAATGCCATCAAAAAAATCTCGGTGCAGCGCGGTTACGATGTGACCCGCTATACGCTCAATTGCTTCGGCGGCGCCGGCGGCCAGCACGCTTGCCTGGTTGCGGACGCGCTCGGCATGACCAGCGTGCTGATCCATCCGTTCTCGTCGCTGTTGTCCGCCTATGGCATGGGTCTTGCCGACATCCGCAGCGTCCGCCAGCAGGCGATCGAGGAGCCGTTCGGCGAAGAGGTGCGCGCGAGCCTCGAGAAAGTGGTGCGAAAGCTTTCGCGCGCCGCTACCGACGAAGTTGTGGGACAAGGCGTTACGCCGCAGAAGATCAAGGTTCACGTCCGCGCCCACGTTCGCTACGCCGGTACGGATACGGCGCTGATCGTCGATGCGGATGGTCTAAAGCTCAGCAAAATTAAATCCGCCTTCCAACGGGCACATAAGGCACGCTTCGGCTTCATCGACCGCAAAAAATCGCTGGTGCTCGAAGCGATCTCGGTCGAGGCGGTTGGCGGCGGTGCGCGTTTTAGGGAAGCCGCGCACAAAATAAAATGCGCGAAGTTGCCGGGGCCGGCGCGACGCACGCGCTTCTTCTCCGGCGGCAAATGGCATCGCGCGCTGGTCTATCTGCGCGAGACGCTGGCGCCGGGACACAAGGTGAAAGGCCCGGCGATTATCGTCGAGCCGCATCAGACCGTCGTTATCGAGGACGGCTGGCAGACTGAAGTGACTGCGAAAAATCATCTGGTGCTGCGGCGGATCAAGAAGCTGGCCCGCCCGCGGGCGATCGGCACCCGCGCCGATCCCGTGATGCTCGAGGTGTTCAACAATCTGTTCATGTCGATTGCCGAGCAGATGGGCGTGGCGCTTCAGAACACCGCTTACTCGGTCAACATCAAGGAACGGCTCGATTTTTCTTGCGCGGTGTTTGACGGCGACGGCTCGCTGGTTGCCAACGCGCCGCACATGCCGGTGCATCTTGGCTCGATGGATCGCGCCGTCGAAACCATCATCCGCGAGAACGCGGGCAAGATTCGCCCCGGTGATGTCTATGCCATCAACGCTCCATATAACGGCGGCACTCATCTTCCCGACATCACCGTCTGCACGCCCGTGTTTGCTTCTCCCTCCACCCTTGTGGGGAAGGGTAGGGTGGGGGGTCGGGAGGTTGTGCGATCAAGCAGACGGGGGCACGCACGCCAGTCTTCGCGTGCGCAATACCTCTCGACGCCCACCCCGAACTCCTCGCCACAAGGGGGAGGGGAAATCCTGTTCTGGGTCGCATCACGCGGCCACCATGCCGATGTTGGCGGGATATCGCCCGGCTCGATGTCGCCGAATGCGACAACCATCGAGCAGGAGGGCGTCTACATCGACAATTTCAAACTCGTCGACCGCGGCCGCTTCCGCGAGAAGGAGCTTCAGGCGCTACTGACCGGCGGCCCGCACCCGGCGCGCAATCCGGTGCAGAACATCAACGATCTCAAGGCGCAGATCGCCGCCAACGAGAAAGGCGTGCAGGAATTGCGCAAGATGGTGCGCCATTTCACGCTGCCGGTGGTGCGCGCCTATATGGGGCACGTGCAGGACAACGCCGCCGAGAGCGTGCGCCGCGTGATCGATCGTTTGCACAACTCGACATTCGCGGTCGAGATGGATCAGGGCACCGTGATCAAGGTGCGCATCGCGGTCGACAAGAAAAAGCGCGAAGCGACGGTCGACTTCACCGGCACCAGCCCGCAGCAGCCGAACAACTTCAACGCGCCGGAAGCGGTGACGCGCGCCGCGGTGCTTTACGTCTTCCGCGTCATGGTCGACGACGATATCCCGATGAATGCCGGTTGCCTGCGGCCGATCCGCATCGTCGTTCCCAAAAAGTCGCTGCTGTCGCCGGAATTCCCCGCCGCCGTGGTCGCTGGCAATGTCGAGACGTCGCAAGAGGTAACAAATTGTCTGTTCGGCGCGCTCGGCGCCATGGCGGCGGCGCAGGGCACGATGAACAATCTCAATTTCGGTAATGCCCGCTACCAGTATTACGAAACGATTTGTTCCGGCTCGCCGGCCGGACCGGGCTTTCCCGGCACCGATGCCGTGCACACCCACATGACCAACACGCGGCTGACCGATCCCGAGATACTGGAGTTTCGCTATCCGGTGCTGCTCGAGGACTTTCACATCCGCAAAGATTCCGGCGGACGCGGCCAATGGAAGGCCGGCGACGGCATCCGCCGCACCATCCGCTTCCTGGAAAAAATGGAGTGCACCATCCTGTCCGGCCACCGCCGCGTGCGGCCGTTCGGGCTCGCCGGCGGTGAGGATGGTCAGGTTGGCGAGAACCGCGTGCGGCGAGAGAACGGGCGGACCGAGAAGCTCGCCGGCTGCGACGCCACCCTGCTCGATGCCGGCGAAGCCATCATCATTCAGACGCCGACCGCGGGCGGATATGGCAGATTGCGCTAGTCCGCTCGTCCCCGCGAAGGCGGGGACCCAGTAGCTGCATCGCAAGCCCACACACTCACTGGATTCCCGCTTTCGCGGGAATGAGCGGAAACAATGCAATCGGCGTCGCGGCCGTGACCTAATGCGCGTCAGCGGTCGCCGCGGCAGCGCCGATCATCGGCGGACGGCGCATCAGCCAGACCAAGGCGGCGAAGCTCGCGAACAACAGGCACAGCAGCAGAAATACGTCGGCGAAAGCCATCACCGTCGCTTGCTGGCGCACGAACAGAAACAGCTGCTTGAGCGCCATGTTCTGCGCGTCCGAACTCGGGATGCGGGCGGCAAAATTGTTGAGCGTCTCCATCACCGGGCGGCGCGCCCAGTTGATGGAATCATGCAGCCGCGCCAGGTGCAGATCGATGCGCTTGTCGAGCACGGTGTTGAGGCCGGCGAGGCCGACGGCGCCGCCGAGATTGCGCGTCAGGTTGAACAGCCCCGACGCGTTCTTCAGCCGCTCCGGCGCAAGCGTGCCGAGCGAGATGTTGGTGATCGGCACGATCGCGAACATCATGCCGAAGCCGCGCAACACTTGCGGCAGGAATAACTGCCAAAACTCCCAGTCTTTGGTCAGCCAGGTCATCAGCCAATTGCTGAGCGCGACGACGGCGAAGCCGAACGCCAGCATCAGCCGGGCGTCGATCCGCGTCATCAGACGGCCGACCAGCGGGGCCGTGAGAAACATGGTGGCGCCGGAGATGAACAGGGTCTGCCCGATCATCAGTGCATTGAAGCCACGGATCTGGCCGAGATAGATCGGATAAAGATAGGTGAGGCCGTAGAGGCCGATGCCGAGCACGAACGAGAACATGCTGCCAAGCGCAAAATTGCGGTCGGCGAAGGCGCGCAGATCGACAATCGGCTGCCGTGCGGTTAGCACGCGGGCGAAAAAGATCACGGCTGAGCTCGCCGAAATCACCGCGGCCGCGGCGATCGTCTGGTCTTCGAACCAGTCGTAACGCGGGCCATCCTCCAGCACATATTCGAGCGTGCCCAGAAACAGCGCCATGAAGATCAAGCCGACCCAGTCAAAGCGGTCGAACAGCGAGAGATCCGGTTTGTCGAAGTCGATCAGCGTGATCGCCGCGATCGTCACCAGGATGCCGGGCACGATGTTGATGAAGAACAGCCAATGCCATGACATCAGGTCGGTCAGATAACCGCCGACGGTCGGGCCGATGGTCGGGGCCAGCGTCGCCACCAGCCCGATAAGCGGCGTGATGATCGGCTGCTTGGAGCGCGGAAAGATGGTGTAGGCGGAAGCGAACACCGTCGGCACCATCCCGCCGCCAATGAAGCCTTGCAGCGCCCGCCACAGGATCATCTGGCCCATGGTCGAGGTCATGCCGCACATCAGGCTGGCGAAGGTGAAGCCCGCGGCCGAGGTAGCGAACATGACGCGCGTGCCGAGCGCCCGGGAGAGAAAGCCGGACAACGGGATCGCGACCACTTCGGCCATCAGATACGACGTCTGCACCCAGGTGATCTCGTCGCTCGAGGCGGCGAGGCCGGCTTGAATCTCGGACAGCGAAGCCGACACCACCTGGATGTCAAGGAACGCCATGAACATGCCGAAGCACATTGCCAGGAAGGCGACGACGCGCGCCGGATCGACGCGCTCGGTGTCGGCCGGCGCCATCGCCGCTGCGGCAGAAGGTGCGATGGTTGCAGCGCTGGCCATCGGGCCGTCCTCGCTTCGGCTTAGCGCGCAGAAGCGCTCTGAACCTGCAGCGGCTTGTCGTTGTCAGCGACCGCACTCGACTTGGTGTTCACGCTCACGACTACCGACATGCCGGGGCGAAGGAGACCTTCGCGGGCGACGTCGAGCGGTACGTGGATGCGCACCGGCAGCCGCTGCACGATCTTGGTGAAGTTGCCGGTGGCGTTGTCGGGCGGCAGCAGCGAGAACACGGCGCCTGACGCCGGCGCGAAGCTCTCCACTGTGCCCTGGATGGCGTGCTCCGGCAGCGCGTCGACCGCGATCGACACCACCTGCCCGGGCCGCAGGCGTGCGACCTGGGTCTCCTTGAAGTTGGCGGTGATGTAAACCTCGGCGAGCGGCACGACGCTCGCCAGCCGCTGGCCGGTCTGCACATAGTCGCCGGTCTGCACCGCGCGATTGCCGACCACGCCGTCGATCGGCGCGCGGATGATCGTGAAAGACAGATCGCGCTCGGCCTTGGCGAGCGCTGTCTTTAATTCGTCGAGGGTCGAGATCGCTTCTTGCCGTTGTCCCTTGAGCACCTCGACATTGGCCACCGCGGAATCGATCGCAGCTTGCGCGCCCTGCACGGCGGCGAGCGCCTGGTCGCGATTGGCCTGCGCCTGTTCCTGCAACTGGCGGCTCGACCAGTCGTGCGCCACCAGCGCGTTCTGGCGATTGAGTTCGAGCTCCATGCGCCTGGCAGCGGCTTGCGCAGAGGCAAGCTGGGTGCGCGTTTGCTCCACCGCCGCTTCCTGGGCGGTGATCTGATGCGCCATGCGGGCGACCGTCGCCTCCTGGGTCGCGACTTTCTCGCGTGCCGAGGCGACGGCGAGCTCGTAGTCGCCGTCGTCGATGGTGGCGATCACATCGCCGGTGTGTACGTAAGTGTTGTCGGTGACCGGGACGCTGGCCACATAGCCGGCGACTTTGGCGGCGAGCGTGGTGTTGTAGGCCTGCACATAGGCGTCGTCGGTCGAGACGGTGAAGCGCCCGACTGTGACGTAGTCGTAGCCGAACCAGCCGCCGACGCCGGCTGCCAATATCGCGATCGCACCGAGCACCAGCTTGCGACGGCTGCGGCGTTGCGGACGGTCGTTGGCGAGTGGCGTTTTAGGGGCCGCGTCCGGCCGGGTTTGCCGCGCCGTCGGCGGAGCAGGGGCCTGAGCCTCGATCGGCGGCGCCGGCGCATCGTCGACCTTCGCTGAATCGACATTTGCCGAATCGACATTGGCTAACTCGGCTTGGGCGATCGGCTGCGCTTCCGGCACGGCAACAACCCGAATTCGGGCGCTGTTGTCCTTGTCCTGGTTGCGATACATGCCCCGCACTCCTCTGGCAGCCCGGCGGCCTCGGAACTGGTGACCGAACCGTTCGGTCATCATTATCGAACCCAGGGCTAGAGTCAATATTGACCGAACCGTTCGGTCAATATATATGAACCTAGTGGATTCTCGAACGATTACCGTTTGTTAACCGTCCCGTTTGGGGCAGAGTGCTGCAAAAGGCTTGAGCGATGAGCGGATTAGCAACTCTGGAACGGCCGGTGGTTGCGGCCGATGAGGATAGCGCCAAGCGGCGCCAAATCGTCGAGGGCGCCCGCGCAATCTTTCTGTCACAGGGCTTCGACGCCGCCAGCATGAACGACATTGCCCGCGCCGCCGGCGTCTCCAAGGGCACGCTCTATGTGTATTTCAAGCACAAGGAGCAATTGTTCGAGGCCATCATCGAGCAGGAATGCGAACTACAGGCGGAAGGAATTTTCGATCTCGATCCGAACGACCACGACGTCGAAGCCGTGCTGACGCGACTCGGATTTGCGTATATCGGTTTTCTCTGCCGTCCGGAAAAAGCCTCCGCCATTCGCATCGTCATCGCCATTGCCGAGCGCATGCCCGAGCTTGGGCGGAAATTTTACGAGAGTGGACCAGCCAAAGGTATCAGGAAGCTTGCGGCATATATCGCGGCGCAGGTCGATGCCGGCGTGCTCAACGTCGAGGATTGCGAAGTCGCCGCCGCGCAGCTGATGGAAGCCTATCAGGCGATGTTGTTCAAATCGATGGTGTTCAACTTCGTCCGCGAGCCGAGCCACGAGCAGATCGAGCGCGTCGTGCCGATCGCGGTGAAGGTTTTTCTCGCCGCCTATCGCGCGCCGGCGGTTAGTCGTTAGAAGCTAGCCGCCGGACTTTCCAAGCACGAAATCCAGCAAACCCTGGATGTCTGTCGAGGTGCCGTCGGCCTTCAGACCCAATTCTTCCCGGCACATTGAAGCGGTTTACCCAGAAGGTTGGATAGCCGAAGCTCTTGGCGCCGTAAGCGTCCCAGGCGCCGAAGGCGGCGAAAACGATCTCGTCCTTTCTCAGATGCAGGCGCTCCATTCCGAGCGCGTAGGCGCGCGGATCGGGCTTGTAGCTCTGGTTCACTTCGGTGCTTAGCAGTTCGTCGAACAAGTCTGCTATGCCTGCGTGCTCGGCATTGGCGCGAAGCATTCGCCCGCTGAAAACTGAAATCGTGATGATACGCACGCCCGCGGCTCGGAGCTTGCGCAAGCCGTCGGCCGCATCGGGCCATGGCTTCAGGCTCAAATAAGCATTGAGCAGGTCGTTGCCGCGTGTCGGTCGTCAGGTCCAGATGCATCACCTCGGCCGCGTAAACCAGCGCGTCTTCAGTGACGGCGGAGAAATCGGCAAAGCGGCCGGTGATGGTGCGCAGATAGCAATATTCGAACTGTTTGCTGCGCCAGATTCTCGTCAGCTCCGCGCCCTTGCCTGGAAACGCCTTCTCAACTTCGGGCACGACGGAATTGGCGTCAAAAATGACGAAGTAATCGAACGCCACGGCTTTGAAACGCGGCGCCGGCTGCGCGTGCGCCTGGCCTCCGAGGCCGAAAAGCGACAGACCCAAAGCGATCGACATCCACGTGGCGGACGACGACAGCGTCATGGCTCACCTCAACGGCACTTGTTGCTGTGGCGTGGCCGGCGGACTTTGCGCCGGCTTCAACGAAATTGCATATCGCATTTCGGCGCTGTTGCCTTGCCAGAAGAAGGTGTAGTTGAGCTGGACGGTGCTGCCGTCCGATTTTTGCACCGCGACGTTGCAGACCACCTGTTGCTTGGTCGTGGAAATCGTCTTGATCGCGTCTTCTTGCAACGGTTCGGCCTTGAGCTGACCGAGCAGCTCGTTCAACGACGCCTTGGCGCGCGAGGAATCGCACGCCGGCAAGATGAAGCGCTCCTGCACGCCGCGATAGATCAGCACGCCGGCGAATGCGAGCGCCGTAATGGCGATCAGGCGGAACAGGGTGCGATTGGGATTGCTTGACGGCGGTGACCGCGGTGACGGCGGTGCGGACCAGCGCCTGGAGCGGAGCGGTGGGCGGGGATTAGGGGAGGGGTCGTCCGCAGCCATCCGCGCCGCTCATTCGGCTTTGACGATCGCTTCCGTCATCTTCTTGGCGTCGCCAAGCAGCATCATGGTGTTGTCGCGATAGAATAACGGATTGTCGATGCCGGCATAGCCCGACGCCAGCGAGCGCTTGTTGAACATCACGGTGCCGGCCTTCCATACCTGCAAAACCGGCATGCCATAGATCGGTGATTTCGGATCATCTTCGGCCGCCGGATTGGTGACGTCGTTGGCGCCGATCACATAAGCCACGTCGGCTTGCGCGAACTCCGAATTGATGTCTTCGAGCTCGAACACTTCGTCATACGGCACATTGGCTTCGGCGAGCAGCACGTTCATGTGGCCGGGCATGCGGCCGGCGACAGGATGGATCGCGTATTTGACCTCGACGCCGTGGGCTTTGAGCTTGTCGGCCATTTCGCGCAGCGCATGCTGCGCCTGCGCCACCGCCATGCCGTAGCCCGGCACGATGATGACCTTGGAGGAATTCTTCAGGAGATAGGCGGCGTCGTCCGCCGAGCCGATTTTCACCGGCCGGTCCTCCGCCGCGCCGCTCGGGCCCGCCACCTCGCCGCCGAAGCCGCCGAGGATCACCGAGATGAACGAACAATTCATGCCCTTGCACATGATGTAGGACAGGATCGCGCCGGACGAGCCGACCAGCGCACCGGTGATGATCAACGCCGAATTGCCGAGCGTGAAGCCGATGCCGGCCGCCGCCCAGCCGGAGTAGGAATTGAGCATCGAGATGACGACCGGCATGTCGGCGCCGCCGATTGGGACGATGATGAGCACGCCGAGCAGAAACGACACCGCCGCGATCAGCCAGAAGGCGACATGGTGTTGCGCCTCGAAGAACCAGACGATCAGAGCGACGAGTGCGATCGCCAGCGCGATGTTGATCGCGTGCCGCGCCGGCAACAGGATCGGCTTGCCGCTCATCCGCCCCGAGAGCTTCAGGAACGCGATCACCGAGCCGGTAAAGGTGACGGCGCCGATCGCGACGCCGAGCGACATTTCGATCAGGCTCTGGCCATGGATGGCGCCCTCGGCGCCGATGTCGAACGCGGCAGGCGCATAGAGCGCGCCGGCAGCGACCAGCACCGCCGCCATGCCGACCAGGGAGTGGAAGGCGGCGACCAGTTCCGGCATCGACGTCATCGGCACGCGCCGGGCGATCACCGCGCCGGCGCCGCCGCCGATCGCAACCGCGACCACGACCAGGGCCCAGGCGCCGAGGCCGGCCGGCGGATGCGCGGCGAGCGTCGTCGCGACCGCAATCGCCATGCCGATCATGCCGAACAGATTGCCGCGCCGGGCGGTTTCCGGATTTGACAGTCCGCGCAACGCCAGGATGAAGAGGACGCCCGCGACCAGATAAGCCAGCGCGGCGAGATTGGCGCTCATGATTTCTTTTGCTTCCTCTGGAACATGGCGAGCATGCGCTGCGTCACCAGAAAGCCGCCGAAAATATTGACCGAGGCGAAACCGAGCGCGACGAAACCGAAGGCGCGAGCCCAGAGCGGTCCGTCATCGCCGGCGACGAGCGCCACGCCGACCGCGAGCAGAGCGCCGACCACGATCACCGAGGAAATGGCGTTGGTTACCGACATCAACGGCGTATGCAGCGCCGGCGTCACCGACCAGACGACATAATAGCCGACAAACACCGCCAGCACGAAGATCGACAGGCGGAACACGAACGGATCGACCGCGTCAGTGACCGCATGCATCGCGCCCCCGCTCGCGGTGGCAATGATGTCGAGCTGCGCGAGGACCGAGAGAGTCACCATTGTGGCCTCCTTGCGCTTTACGCCGCGCTTTTCGGCTTGAAGTTCGGGTGCACGACGGCGCCGTCGCGGGTCAGCGCCGTCGCCTTGACGATGTCGTCGTCCCAGTTGACGGCCAGCGCCTTGGTCTTCTTGTCGATCAGCACGTCGAGAAAGGCCAAGAGATTCTTGGCATAGAGACTTGATGCCGTGGCCGCGAGCCGGCCCGGCACGTTGCTGAAGCCGACGATCTTGACGCCGCCGAGATCGGCCACTGCATCGGCCTTGACGCCTTCGACATTGCCGCCGCGCTCGACGGCGAGGTCGACAATCACCGAGCCGGGCCGCATCGATGTCACCATGTCCTTGGAAACGAGGCGCGGTGCCGGCCGGCCCGGAATGAGGGCGGTGGTGATGACGATGTCCTGCTTCTTGATGTGGTCGGCGACGAGCGCCGCCTGCTTCGCCTGATATTCTTTCGACATTTCCTTGGCATAGCCGCCGGCGGTTTCGGCCGCTTTGAATTCTTCGTCCTCGACGGCGACGAATTTGGCACCAAGGCTCTCAACCTGCTCCTTGGCCGCGGGCCGCACGTCGGTCGCGGTGACGATGGCGCCGAGCCGCCGCGCGGTGGCGATCGCCTGCAGGCCGGCAACGCCCGTGCCCATGACAAAGACTCTCGTTGCTGGCACGGTGCCGGCGGCGGTCATCATCATCGGCAGCGCCCGGCCGTATTCGGCGGCGGCGTCGATCACTGCCCGGTAGCCCGCGAGATTGGCCTGGCTCGACAGCACGTCCATCACCTGGGCGCGGGTGATGCGCGGTAAAAGCTCCATGGCGAAGGCGATCACGCCGGCGTCGGCCAGCACGCGCAGCGCGTCGTCGTGGCCGTAGGGGTCCATGATGGCAACGACGATGGCGCCGCGTTTGTAATGTGACAGTTCGGAAGCGAGCGGCCGCCGCACCTTGAGCACGATATCGGCGCCATTCACCGCGTCCTTGGTCACAGTCGCCCCGGCGGCGGAATAGTCGGCATCAAGGATTCCGGATTTCACGCCGGCGCCCGGTTCGACGGCGACGTCGGCGCCAAGCGCGATTATTTTTTTGACGGTTTCAGGCGTCGCGGCGACCCGCGGCTCACCCGCATCGACCTCGCCAGCAACCGCAACTTTCATGATTCCTCCGACGGCTGCGAACGCGTGGTCGGGTCGATGGGGATATTGGCTGCGCGCCGGCCGGTTTGCTACGCCACGGGCCGCGGGCGCGGTCAAGTTCAGACGAGGAAATACGCCAGCAGGATCAGAATGACGACGACGACGCCAATAACACTTTTCACCAACGTGACAAAATTTCGGTAGGTCTGCACATGCGCGGCGTAATCGTTGCCCGTCGCCGTCGCGTACTCGACTTGACCGTGGTCGTCCATTGCGCCTCTCCGAACCGCTAGCCCAGTGCCGTCGGGCGCGGGCTTAGCGTAATTGCGCGCCCAGAGCAACGGGATAGCCGCGCTTTTGGCGCCGGCAGAAGCGCCATTCCAACCCTCAAGTCGCGGCGTGCTCCACAGCCGCATTACGCCCGGCGATGAGCCCCTGACAGATCGCCCGCGGCAGACCGTGGAGGCTGAAACCGCCGGCCAACTCGCCGCCGCAATAGAGTCCCTCGATCACCGCTCCGTAGAGATCGAGCACCTGGCCGCGTGCGTTGATGCGCAGCCCCGCTCTGGTGTCGTGGATGACCGGCGTCGCCCATGCCGCGTAGAAGGGCGGCTTCGAGATCTTGTGAAGCGGCCTGGGCTTGTCGAAGTCGACGTCGATGCCGGTTTCGACAAAGCCGTTATAACGCCGCACGGTTTTAGCCAGGTTCTGCGGCGGCATCGGCTGGCGCTGGTGGGTCATCACGATCTTGGCGGCCAGTGCTTCGATGCTTTCGGCGCTGAAAAAGAAGCCGCCGTCGCTGTCAACATGCGGCGCCGTCGGCTCCCAGCCTTCGCGCGCGACAGCGTCGGCATCGAAGATCGCCCAGATCGGCCCGCCGCCGTTTTGCCCGTCGCCGATGCCGGCGAGCGCGGCATTGATGAAATTGCTCGGATCGTATTTGACGATCCGGACATTGCGAAAGCTGCCGGGCTCGTAGGGCGCAAAGCTGCCGAAAATGTTGGGCGTGAACTGGCGGCCGGTCTCGTCGTAGAAGCGCTGGCCCAGCATGTTGACCAGAATAACGTCCTGCCAATCCGCCACTTTCAGCCCGGCGGCGCGCGCCTTGTCGAACACGGCGCTGCCCGGATACCAGCGCAGATTGGCGTAACCATACTGACAGCCGATCGAGCCCGGCTTGGTGATGCCGGTGCCGTATTCGCCGGCAAAATTGGTCAGTCCCCACAGCGACGCACCGACCGCCATCGCCGCCAATTCGCCGCTGGCGTCTTGATCGGACCACGGCATGCCGGCGAGGCCGCAATATTCTTCGGTGAGACGCGGGTCGAACATGCGGCGGAAATTGATGTTTCCGGACGACCCACCGGTGGCGATGATGACCGCCTTGCGGGCGCGGATGTGGAGCTCGATGCCGTTATGATCGACGGCGATGCCGGTCACGCGGCCGGACTGCGGCGTCTCGCGGTGGATCGCCGTCATGCGGTGCCGGAGCAGGATTTTCACGCCGGCCTTAAGCGCCGCGTCATGGAGCGGCAGCATCAAGCCGCAGCCGGACGACGCCGTCGCGCGGACGGCCGGATCGGCGAGCTTGCCGGTTTGCACCATCGGCCAGTCCATGGTGGCGCAGTGCAGCGTGCGCGGCACCGACATGCCGATTTCGTGTCCGCTGAGATTGTCCGGCGCGCAGTCGACAATCTTGACGCCATGCGCCAGCAGAAAATCGAACGCCGCGACGCTATGGTCGGCAAAGGCGCGAACGATCTCGTGGTCGTTGTAGCGATAGGGCGCGGCGCCGTTCGGCTCGACCACCGACCAGTCGGTCAGATCGCGAAACAACAAGTCGGGTGAGTCGTCGACACCGTATTTTTTCTGGTGGCTGTTGCCGCCGCCGAGCGGCAGGTTGCCGCCGCTGCAAATGGCATGGCCGCCGATGTGGTTCTCCGCTTCGACGACAATAACGGACGCGCCTGCCTCGCGAGCGACGAGGGCGGCGGGAAGCCCGGTCGCGCCTGATCCGACGACGACAATATCGGCGCCATCATTCCAATGAGAGGGCACTTGCGCGTTGCCAGACACTCGCGTGTCCGCAAGCTTACATGTCCAAGACCAGGCGCTCGCTCTTGCACCCGGCGCAGCAGATCATGACCTTCTCGTTCGACGCCTGCTCTTCTTCACTGAGCACCGAGTCGCGATGCTCGGGGATGCCGGAAATGACCCGCGTCACGCACTCGCCGCAAATGCCGAGCTCGCAGGAATAGTCGACGTCGATGCCGGCCTCGTACAGCACTTCGAGAATCTTCTTGCCCTCGGGAATGTAATATTCCTCGCCGGAGCGGGCGAGCTCGACCCAGAAGCCGCCGGACGTCGCCGCCTCGGCCTTGGGCGTGAAATATTCGACATGCACATTTGCCTTGGGCCGGTTCGCCGCCGCGGCTTCGAACGCCGTCAGCATCGGATTGGGCCCACAGCAATAGAAGTGCGTATTGGCCGGCGCCCTGGCGATGGCGCCGGCGAGATCAAGAAATTTGCCGTCAGCCTCGTCATCGAAATGCAGGTGGACGCGCTCGGCGCCGAGCTTCTCCAGCGTCGTGAGAAAGGCCGTGTCGGCCCGCGAGCGGCAGGAATAATAGAGCTCCCACGAGCGATTTTGCGCGTTCAGCTCCTGGCCCATGCACCAGATCGGCGTGATGCCGATGCCGCCGGCAAACAGCACAATGTGCTCGGCATTCTCGACCAGCGGGAAATTATTGCGCGGCGCGCCGATCTTGAGCGCGTGTCCGACCCGCAGCTCATCGAAAATATAGCGCGACCCGCCGCGGCTGGCGGCGTCGAGCTTGATGGCGACGACGTAGCGATCAGGGTCGGCGTTGGGATTGAGCAGCGAAAATTGCCGGATCAGCCCGTTCGGCAAATGAATATCGACATGGGCGCCGGGCTTGTAGGGCGGCAGCTTGGCGCCATCGGGACGCGCAAAGGTATAGACGTTGGTGTCGCGGGCGACGGTCTCGATGGCGGCCACCTGCACGTCGATCACGGCGTGCCGGGCGCTTTCGGGGGTCTGGGCGGCGGCTGCGGGCGCCGGTGCGGTCATCGTATCCATGTGGCCATAAATAAGCGGGCCGGGGCAGGGTCTGCAATATGTTGTTTGCCGCCGGCGGCTCCGCGCCAAGAATCGTGGATTTGCAGGCATTTGCGCTGAAAAAGAACAGGGAGCCTCGGCGGCAGCTATTCAGGCCGGGTCCGGCGGCAATATGCGTGTTGAGAGACGCGCGTGATATGGTAAACAGCTCGCGTTTGAAATTCGGCGCTATCAAATGCCTTGGGGGCGGGCAACCAGGCATTGAGGGTATACCCGATGCGTCGGCTGCTGTTCTGGCCGCTGGCATTGCTGCTCACGGCACTATTCTCGCTGCCCGCTTTCGCCGAAAAACGCGTTGCGCTGGTGGTCGGGAACGCCACCTATAGCCACGTTTCGCCGCTGCAAAATCCCATCAACGATGCGCGGCTCTTGGCGGACGCGCTACGCTCGATCGGATTCACGGTGATCGGCGACGGCGCGCAGCTCAATCTCGACAAGCAGGCCTTCGAAAAAGTTGTTCAGGAGTTCGGCGCCAAGCTGCAGGGCGCCGACGTCGCGCTTTTCTACTATGCCGGCCACGGTCTGCAGATGCGGGGCGTCAACTATCTCGTGCCGATCGACGCCAACCCGAGCCGCGAGGCTGACGTCGGCATTCAGACGCTCGATGCCAATCTCATTCTCAACCAAATGGAAGGGACCGGCACGAAGCTCAATATCGTCATCCTCGATGCGTGTCGTAACGATCCGTTCAGCGGCCGTGCCCTCGTCATGGGCCGCGGCCGCGACAACCAGATAGTCAAGATGCGCGACATTGGCGGCGGCGGATTGGCCGAGATGCAGGCGCCGGAAGGCACATTGATCTCGTTCGCCACGCAGCCCGGCAACGTCGCGTCGGATGGCGCCGATGGCGACAGCCCGTACGCCAAGGCGCTGGCGGAAACCATTCGCACGCCCGGACTGGGCATTTTCGATGCGTTCAATCAGGTCGGATTGAAAGTAAAACGCGCGACCAGCGGCAGGCAGCAACCCTGGATGTCGAATTCGCCGATCGACGGCGCTTTTTATTTCGTCCCGGCGGCCGGCGGTGTGCCGCCGCCGGTGAATGTTTCCCAATCGACGGAAGAAATCGCCTGGGATTCGGTTAAAGACACGGCCGACGCCGAATCGTTGCGGCGCTTCATCATAAAGTATCCGCAAGGCGCGCGGACCGGCGAGGCGCGATCACGGATCGCCGCGCTTGAGCAGGATGCGGTGGTGAAACGCCTGCAATCGGACAAGACCAAGTCCGCCGCTCCGGTGCCGGTCATTGTCGGCCAATTGTCGCCGGAGCAGGAACGCGGTCTCAAGCCGCAAGAGCACTTCAAGGAGTGCGACAATTGCCCGGAAATGGTGGTCGTGCCCGGTGGCGGCTTTGTCATGGGCTCGCCCGGCAATGAGCCGTCGCGAACCGCCGACGAAGGCCCGCAACAGCAGATCACGTTCGGGCACACCTTTGCCGTAGGGCTCTCGGCGGTAACCTTCGCCGAATGGAATGAGTGCGTGGCGGAGGGTGGCTGCAACGCCTATCGGCCGGGCGATTACGGCTGGGGCGGCGGAAAGCGTCCGGTCATCAATGTGTCGTGGAATGACGCCCAGGCCTATGTGAAGTGGCTGTCACAAAAGACCGGTGCGCCATATCGCCTGCTCAGCGAAGCAGAGCGCGAGTTCGTGACCCGGGGCTGCGCGTCGACGTGCGCCTCGACACCATTCTGGTTCGGCGCCGAGATTTCGCCGGAACGCGCCAACTACGACTGGCGCTACTCCTATGCCGGCAGCGCCAAGGCGCAGCCGCCGCGGCGCACGGTCGCAACTGATATTGCCGAGGCCAATCCATTCGGCCTTTTCCAGGTGCATGGCAACGTGCGCGAATGGGTCGAGGATTGTTGGAATGCAAACCTTTCCGGGGAGCCGCGGGACGGTACGGCCCGGAAAACCGGCGACTGCGCGAGCCATGTCGTGCGCGGCGGCTCCTGGGCTGACGAGCCCAAGGATCTGCGGTCAGCCAAACGCAGCTGGGAGATGACGACGGAAAGACGGGCGGAGATCGGATTTAGGGTGGCGCGCACGCTACGCGACTAAAGCGGCGAGCCGTAAGGTTATTTGTTGAAGATCAAGTGCTTTCGCCCGGGGAAAGCCTTGTTTGCGACCCGCCGCCACGGTATTGTTTTAACAACTTTTAATCTTCCTTATCGATTTCTTACCGGGAATTGGCCGCAATGCTGAAGTAGCTGCGACCGTGGTACGCGATGAGGGGTAGAGACGATGCTGATCTCAGCAGGTGTCGTAGAGGCCGGCGACACAAAAGTAAGCGGCGCCGCGGCCGGTTTAGCGGCGGTGCCGGCAACAAAGGTGCAATCCTTCAAGTTGACAGGCGGCGGCCGCGCGGTTGCCGCCTTTTTTGTCGGCTTGTGTCTGCTGCTGCCGGCGACTGCGGGCCATTCCGAGACGAAAACGGACACGAAAACGGACACCAAAACGTCCAGCCAGCCTCCGGTCGAAACGCGCCGCGCTTTCCTGGTCGGCATCCAGCGCTACTCGGACGGCTACATCCAGCGGCTGGAGCGCGCCGCGAACGACGCCAAGGATTTGGCCAAGGACCTTGAACAGGTCGGCTTCGACAAAAAGAACATCAGAGTCGCCACCGACCTGCGCGACCGCGATTCGTTCGAGAAGGAGTTCTCCGCTTTTCTCAATACCATCCAGCCCGGCGACGACGTGGTTTTCTACTTTTCCGGCCATGGCTTCGGGATCGAGGCGGACCAGACCAACTATCTTTTGTTCGCTGATCTGAAAAGCCCGTTCAGCTACGCGAAGTCCCAAATGAGCGACCAGGACCGTAGAAATCCGGACGTGGTACGGTTGCGGATTTCCCAATATCTGGACGCCTACCAGACCAACGAAATCACCAAAGGCGTTTCGGCCAATGAGATCGAGCGCCGGATCGCCGAGAAAAACCCCAAGGTCGTCATCATGATCTTGGACGCGTGCCGGTCGTTGGTGCAAAGCGACGCTCCCGGCGGACAAGAAGTAAGGCTCGTCAAGCGAGGCGATGATTCCGGCAGCCGTCTGTTGAAAGCGCGAAAGCCGCCGCCAGGGTTCCTCATCCTATTTTCGGCTTCGTTCGGCGAGCAGGCGGCCGAGACGCTTGGCAGCGACGATACCGGCCAGAACTCGCTATTTACCGGCGTGTTACGCTCGGAGCTGCAGCGGCCCGGACAGTCGGCCATTCAGCTCGGCGAACGCATCAAGCTGGCAGTGGGCGCCATCGCCAGCGAGAAGGGCCGTCAGCAGGAGCCCGAACTATTTTATGATGACAGCAATTCGGCCAGCCTCGACGATTTCACCCTCGTCGGTTCGATCGGACGCGAACGTTTCCAGATGTCCGAGGACCGCTGCGCCGGGGAAGAGGCCGACTGGAAACAAATAGCGACGCTGCAAAAGCGCGACCTTTACGAACGCCACATCCGCCGCTTCGACCTTTGTCCCCATGGCTCTGCCGAACTGGCTCGTCGCGCGCTGAGCAACTTGGCGCTAAACTCCGACGATCCGATCGAAGTGTCGGTGAGGACCGACAAGTCGGTGAACGATTGCGACGCGCTTGCCGCCTCGCCGCTTGACATGGATCGTGCGCGCCCGCCCGGCACCGGCGTGACGACGGAAAATCTCGATGCCGAGGCGGCGATCACGGCGTGCAACAAGGCCGTGGCCGACTTCCCGCGGGTCGGCCGCTATCTCTACAATCTCGGCCGAGCCTATCAGAAACTGGCGATGCGGCCGGGCATCGGCGATGACGAGCGCCGGCGCGCCGCCGACAGCGCGCGGCTCGCTTATGACGACGCCGCCAACCGTCGGGGCTATGTCAGCGCTTTGAATGATCTTGCGGTGCTGGACGAGATGGATGGCCGCACTGTCGAGGCGATCGATCTGCTGCGGCGTGGCGCCCAGCAGGGCCATCCCCTCGCCATGTATAACCTGGCGCTGCACTACCGCGACGGCAACGGCGTGCTGCGTGACGATGGCCAGGCGTCGGAATGGTTTGCGCGGGCGGCCGGCGCGGGCCTCGTCTCGGCGATGGTCGAGTACGGCCACGATCTGTATTTGGGCCGCGGGCAGGCAGATTCGAAACGGAACCCACGCCGCGCCGTCGAATGGCTGCAGCGCGCCGCCGATGCCGGATCGCTGCGGGCGATGCATTGGCTGGGCAGCATTTACTATCGAAAACACGACTGGCAGCTTGCGCTCTTGTGGTACGGCCGGGCCGCGGAGGCGGGGTTCAGCGATGCGCAGGTGCAGGTGGCGCAGATCATGGAGAACGGCAAAGGCCTGCCCGCCCCGCAGCCGGAAATCGCGCAACGGTATTGGCGGCTTGCCGCCAACCATGGCGATGCGTTTGCCCAGGTGGAATTTGCCGACAAGCTGCGCAATGGACTCCTCCTGGTGAAGGAGGAGTACGGGCAGAGCGAGGTGATCACGATGCTGACGCGGGCGATGAGTCAGGGCTCGGCGCACGCGGCGGTGGCGTTGGCACAGATTTATCGCAACGGCGAGCTTGGCGAAGACAAGAATCCAATGAAGGCCATGGAATTGGCGTATCACGCCATTGACCTCGCGGTTCTGGCCGACCCGACTACGCGTGACGGTAACCCCTATTACGAATTCAGCGCCGCGCATCTTCTCGCCGAGATGGCGAAGGGAGGCGAAGCCGTCGACGCCTTGGGACGACCGCTGCTGACGCCGGAGGAGGTCGACCGTCTCGAGCGCTACTACGGCGCTGTCGATCCGGCTACCAAGCAGGTCAAGGTCCGCAGCTTCAGGGTGCCGATCTTTTGCGATGCCGATGAGTACCGGTACTACCCGGAGGAAGTGTGGGTCTGGGATTGGGGCCGCACCGAATCGCCGACCGAGTTCCAGATTCGTTACTATGAGCGCCTGGACGATTGCAGCTACAACGTCAATTTGCGCGCCACCCTCATCGATGTTTTCTCGCAGGCCAAGAAGAGCAAGGTTGCATTCGCCGACTTGTTGGCCCAACGCATTCAGACGCTGGAGGGCCAAGCCAAGCCCCCGAGCCAATCGGATGACAGTGGGCGGAGGCGCCGCCGATGACGAGGCGACTTGCTGCAGAGCTTCGAGAACGACGCTATACGGGAAGAGATAGGACGTTTGGAGACCCGACATGAAACGGTACCTGCCAAGCTTCATGGCGACATTTTCGTGCGTCGCGTTGTTGGCGATGGGCGTTCTGAGCCTGCCGGAGCCGGCCCAGGCGCAGTTCGGCTTGTTTATCCCCCGCTTCGGGCCCATGCCGTTCGGCGGCGGAGGCGGCTATGGCGGCAGGCGCAATTACGGCAGGGGTGGAGGCGGTGGCAGCGGCGACAACGACGACAATAATTCACGGCAGGATCGCAACGATCGCCCGGCCAGTCTCGCGCCGCCTTCCAATAAGGAGCAGAATTTCCTGCTCCACGAAGTTGCGCTCCTCAATCCGGATGCGCTTGGCTTGGCCTCCGCCGACGGCGGCACCAATAAAGCGGTGATGCCGTTCGGCAAGGCTGTCTCCAGGGAGGCCGATCGCGACTGGACCGAACTGGTGAAGACAATCCTGGACGACATCAGCCGCAAACAGGACAAGCGGGTCACCACCGCTGGCGACGTCACTCAACATGCCATCGAGCAATCGCTCGACAAGGCAATCAAGGACGCCAAGCTCGACACCTTCGCGAGTTTCCTCGGCGAAAACTGGACCACCGAAGAATTGCGAGCGGCGGTGCTTCGTCTTGTCGATGCCGATCTTGACAGCCTGTTCAACGGCAATAGCCGCGGCTACGCCCCGATGCAGGAACTCGACCAGTTGATTCAGCACGCCGCGCAGGCGACTTATCGGCGGCTGTTTGAGATTTCCGAGCTGATGGCGGCAAACCGGGGCTCGGCGCTGTTCGTGCAGCGCCTCTATCAGACCCACGGCGGTCACGCCGATGATCAGTTGCGCGAGAATGCTACCGATATGATCACGCATACCGCGAATGCGGCGGTCGGTAAATTCGAGATCGCCTTGCGGCAGAACGAGAACGGCTATGCGCTGCGTTATCGCGCCGAGCGCATCGTGTTCGACTGCCTGTCGGACAACGTCGAAAAAATCTCGTCGTCGGAAACCGACATCGCCGAGAAAGGCGAAATTGCGCAAAGGGTCGATGCAACCGTCAAGACCGAGTGCGTCGGCTGGATTGAAAATCAATTCGGCACCGATGCCCGCGCCATCAAACCGCAGACGCCGCTGCCGCTGCGCGCGGTCTGGTCGGCGAACGGTCCGAACACCGATCCATCGATGTTCGGTACGGCGGCCGGCGAGCTGCGTTAATAACCTGCCCAGCCGGGAACGAGACGCGGCCGAGATTTTTCGGGCACGGCGCTCGGCTGCGCCGTCGAGCCGGCACTGATGGCGGATTTTTTCATCTCCTACACCTCGTCCGATCGCTATTGGGCGCATTGGATCGGCAAGGAGCTCACCGCGCTCGGGCACGTCGCCCATATTCACGAATGGGAGATCGAGCGCGGCGGCGACATCTACGGCTGGATGGAACAGCGGCTTGATGCCGCCGACCACGTGCTGTGCGTGGTCTCCGACGAATATCTCAAGGCTCCCTACTCGACGCTGGAACGCAACGCGGCGCTGTGGAAGGCGGCGGACAGCCGGCCGGGCTTCGTGCTGTTTGTCGCGGTCAAGCCGGCGCGGCTGCCGGTGCTGTCGGATCATATCCGGCGTTGCGAGCTGTTCGGCGTTGATGAGGGCACGGCGCGCAATCGATTTCGCGAATTTTTGCAGAAGCGCGAGGCGCCTGACCGGATTGCCTTTCCCGGTCAGGCGTTTGCGGTCGCCAATATCCCGTTGCATGTGCCCGCCCATTTCCTCGGGCGGGACGATGCGCTGGCCGCCATCGAAGCGGCGCTGCGGCGCGCGACCGACGGCCCGACTGTGGCTGCGCTCTATGGCCTTCGCGGTATCGGTAAGACGACGCTGGCCGCAGCCTACGCGGAGCGGCATCGCTCCGACTACCGCGCGACATGGTGGGTCGGCGCGCAGACCGAAGACCGGATGCGCACGGATCTCGTCGCGCTCGGCACGCGGTTGCGCTGGGTCACCGCTGACGACAAGGAGTCCGAGGCGCTGGCGATCGTCGCCGAACGGCTCGAGCAGGAAGGCGAAGGCATCCTGCTGATCTTTGATAACGCGCCGGACGCGGCCGCCGTCAAACCCTATTTGCCGCGCGGCGGACGCTGCAACGTTCTGATTACGTCAAACACCCACGCCTGGCGCGGGATCGCGACCCCGGTTGAAATCGGCGTCTGGAGCAAAGAGGTCGGCGCCGATTATCTCGTGGCCCGCACCGGCCGCACCGAGGAGCGCAGCGCGGCGGAATCGCTGTCGGAAACGCTGGGGGGACTGCCGCTGGCCCACGAGCAAGCCGCCGCCTATTGCGAGCGCCTGGAAAAGCCGCTCGCGGAATATCGCAAGCGCTTCGAGGCGGCGCCGGCGCGGATGCTCGGCGATGCCCGCGATGCTCCAGCCGAATATCATGATCGATTGACGGTGACGAAGACGTTCGCGCTCGCCATCGACGAGGCAGCGAAGCTGCACAGCGCCGTCGAGCCATTGATCAAGCACGCGGCGTTGCTGGCGCCGGAGCCCATTCCGCTGTTTTTGTTTGAGGAAGGCCGGGAGAAGCTCGGCGAGCCGCTCGCCGCCGAACTTGCCGATGACGGCCTCGACGAAGCGCTGGCAGCGCTCCGCGCCTTCGCTCTCATCGACCGTCAATCGATCGCCGATGAGCGCGATCCCGAGATTGTCACCGAGACCATTCGCCTGCACCGCCTAGTGCGCCAGGTCGCGGCGGACCGTTGCCCCGATGTGGAGCGGGAAAACGCGCGATGCGCTCTGATGAGCGCGCTTGCGGCGGTTTATCCCGATGAGATTTCCGATGCCAGGACCTGGCCGCGAGCGCGGCGTCTTGACGCCCTGGCGCTGGCCTTGCTCGACGCGACGCCATCCGAAGCGGTCGAAGAGGCGGCCGGGCGCCTGTTGCACGGACTTGGAATCTACCGTCAACACGCCCTCGGCGCCTTTGCCCAGGCCCGTCCGTTTTACGAACGTGCGCTCGCGCTCCGTGAAAAGTGCCGCGGCCGCGACCACCCCGATACCGCGGAGACGCTCAATAGTTTCGCCTTGTCGCTCCGCGAAGAGGGTAACTACGAAGCGGCGCGAGCGCTGTTCGAACGAGCGCTCGCCATCAACGAGCAGGCATTCGGACCCGCGCATGCCGCGACGGCGACGAGCGTCAACAATCTGGCCTTGTTGCTCCGCGAGCAGGGGGATCTCGCTGCGGCGCGGCCGCTGTTTGAGCGCGCGCTTGCCGGCGTCGAAAAGATGTTCGGCGCCGATCATCCGGCGACGGCGACAAGCCTCGGCAATCTCGGCCTCGTGCTTAAAGACCAGGGCGACCTCGCAGCGGCACGCGCGCTCTTCGAGCGCGCGCTGGCGATTGATGAGAAGGCTCTTGGCGCCGATCACCCGGACACGGCGAACGATGTTGACAATCTCGCCCTCCTGCTCAAGCAAGCAGGCGACTTTGGTGGAGCGCGAACACTCTATGAGCGCGCTTTGGCCATCTATGAAAAGGCGCTGGGCCCCACCCATCCCCACACCGTTGGGACTCTTGCGAACTTGGCCTCGCTTCTCCACGACCAGGGCGAGTTGGCGGACGCGCAGTCGTGCTATGAGCGGGCGCTGGCGATCAATGAGAAGACGTTGGCTCCCAACGATCCGGCGATTGCGGTTAGCCTGAACAATCTCGCCGGCCTGTTGCAGGACCAGGGCGACTCCGCCCGCGCGAGGCCGCTTCTCGAACGCGCGCTCAATATCGCCGAGAGCGCGCTAGGCTCGGCTCACCCAAACACCAATCGAGCACGCTCGAATTTGGCAAAAGCGCTACTCTCAATGGGAGACATTGCGGACGCCGAGAAGCTTGGCGCTGCAGCGCTTGCGGCTCACGAGGCCGCTCTCGGCCCGTCGCATGCCTGGACGCTTGATGCCGCGGGCGTCGTGGCGCAGGCGCTCGAGGCCGCCGGACGAAGCGGCGAGGCCGTCGAACTAAGACAGCGCTTTGGCCTGGAACAACCGGCGCTCGAGCGCTCGGCCGGATGACGTTCGCAAATGACAATTACCGCGCGGCGCATTCGGCTTCGCCGTGCGGCATGTCGCCGGCGCGATCCGCGGCGTAGCCGGCAAAGACTTTGCCGATCATCACCACCACGGGTCCCGAAAGCGCATCTGCTGCCAGCAATGCCGGCAGTTCGGCGATATCGCCGGCGATCGTGCGCTCGTCCGCGCGTGTTGCCTGCGCAACGGCGACCGCAGGCGTGGCCGGATCGAGGCCGGCCGCACGGGCCTTGGCGACCAGAGCCGGCAGCGTTTTAACCGGCATGTAGGCGATCGTCGTCACCGCCGGATCGGCCAGGCTCCCCCAATCTATATCGTCCGGCAGTGCGCCGTCGCGGCCATGACCGGTGATGTATTGCACGCGGCGCGCTTGCGCCCGGCGGGTCAACGATACCTTCAGCCGGCTCGCCGCCGCTTGCGCCGCCGTCACGCCCGGCACGACATCGACCGCGATTCCGGCAGCGCGACAGGCGGCGATCTCTTCGTCGGCGCGGCCGAAGATCATCGGGTCGCCGCCTTTGAGCCGCACGACGCGGCGTCCGGCCTTGGCGAGCGACACCATCAGCGCGTTGATATCGTCCTGTTGGCAAGACGGCGCGTGGCCGGTTTTGCCGACCAGCATCTTTTTGGCTTCGCGGCGGGCGAAATCGAGAATCTCCGCTGACACCAGATGGTCGAATAGAATCACGTCAGCCGATTGCAGCGCGCGGACGGCGCGTAGCGTCAACAACTCCGGATCACCCGGCCCGGCGCCGACCAGGATGACGGAGCCGGCCTCGGTCGCACCATCCGGCCGAAGCAAAGCATCGAACTCGGCCTCGGTCGGGATCGTGTCGGGCGCGGCGACAGCGCGGTCGGCGAATTTCTCCCAGAGATGTCGCCGGCTACGGAATGACAGTGCCAGCGCCTGCACCCTCGGGCGCCATGAGCGGGCGGCGTCGGCCCAGCGCGCAAAGCCTTTCGGGATCAGGGCTTCGATCTTGGCGCGGATCGCCTGGCCGAACACCGGCGCGGCGCCGTCGGTCGAGATGCCGATGACAAGCGGCGAGCGGTTGACAATGGCGCCGAAGGCAAAATCGCCGAAGGCCGGCCGGTCGATCACATTGACCGGCACGCCGGCGGCGCGGGCTGCAGCGGTGAATTGCGCGGCTTCGACATCGTTCGCGCATTCGGCCACGGCGATCGCCGCTCCGGCGATATCGGTCGGCATCCAACGGCGCGAATGCACGGCTACGGCACCGGCCGGCGGCGCTGCCACCAGCGAACGCATGTCGTCGGACACTTCGGGAGCAAATATGTCGACCTGGGCGCCTGCCGCCGATAGCAGCTCCGCCTTCCACGTCGCAGCCTGACCGCCCCCGGCAACGACGGCGCGCTTGCCCTGAAGCGCAAAGAACGCTGGCAGCCGCGATAGGCGCCCAATGCGCGCCGCTGGAATCTCGGTTGGGTCGCGGCTCATGCGAAAATCGTTACCTCAACCGGGGACATAGAATTTTCTGCCTTTTTTGGCAATCCTGCCGCCTTAATTTAGAATAACGTAGCAAGCTTGGCCTCCTCCATGGGAGAATCATTCACGCGAAGGCCGAACGAGACAAATTCACACCTCGCGGTGCTTCGACATTCAATTGCCGTGCCAATCCATTGCACCCCGAGAGCTTCCCAAGACCTGTAAGTCTCGAGACTTGTAAGTCTTAAAACTTGGCGGGCGCCCGGCGGGATGCCGCCGAGCGCCCTAAAGTCACGTCAGTCAATCTATAAGCCGGGTTCTGGATGGCATGCAGGCAAGCCTGTTACGTACAAGCCCGCATACGCGACGGCCATTCATCTTGGACACCGGTTGCCCGGCGCCTCCAGCAACCTACCCGGACGGCGGCCCTAGACATCGCCTGAGGCTTTGCCGCTTGCGCGTCAAAGCTCGTGCCGTCCCTATTCGGTCTTGCTCCCGGTGGGGTTTGCCGTGCCGCCGGCGTTGCCGCCGGCGCGGTGCGCTCTTACCGCACCTTTTCACCCTTACCGCGGATTACGCAACGCGCCGCGGCGGTTTGTTCTCTGTGGCACTTTCCCTAGGCTCGCGCCCGCCGGATGTTATCCGGCACCGTTTGTCCATGGAGCCCGGACTTTCCTCCCCGGCAACCTTTCGGTCTCGCCGGAGCGGCCGTCCGACCGACTGACGGCAACAGGGATGGGGAGGCGCAACGCCGCCGTCAAGAGGCGAGCCGGCCGGCGTCGCGGGCGCGGGCGGCAACGGTTCGCACTCGCCCACGTTGGTTAAACAAATCCTGAAGTGTGGTGCGCGTCGACTCATCCAGCATGCCGTCGACCCGTTCGGGCCGGAAGTGCCGCTGCAAGGCTTTCACCACGTCATGGGTGTTGGAATCGTACGTGCCGGTAACGGTGACGCCGTAGCCATATTTGCCGAGCAGGTCCTGCACCTCGGTGACTGCATCGCCGCGGTCGCCCAGCGTAAGCACCGTGCCGCCCTCGCTGATCGGCGCCGGATGGACCCAGTGGCCGACACCCGAATCCCACAAGGTTTGCCAAGGGAATTTCTCGCCCGGATCCTGTTTGCGCGACGGTGCTACGTCGGAGTGCGCCAGCACGCGCGCCGGCGGAATGGTGTAACGCGTCTGGATGCCGCGACAGAGCGCGGTTGCTGCCGCGATCTGGCGCTTGGGAAAATGCGGATAGCCAAAGTCGTGTCCGGGATTGGCGATCTCGATCCCGATCGAGCACGAATTGATATCGGTCTGACCCGACCAGAACGAGGCGCCGGCGTGCCAGGCGCGGCGGTTCTCCTGCACCATCTGGATCACCCGGCCGTCTTCGAGCACGAGATAATGGGCTGATACGTCGCTGCCCGGAGCGCACAAGCGCTCCAGTGCGGCGGCCGCGTCGACCATACCGGTATAGTGGAGGAGGATCATGTCAGGGCGTACGCCGCCGCTGCGTTCGCCATGATTAGGCGAAGGCCGCACATCGGCAACTACAGATGACTCTGCTGCAAATACGCCGCGCGACATGAACATGACATTAGGTCGCGCGGTTGGGCCTACAAGCATGCGGGCAGTGTAGCGGCGAAAAACGTCGGGAACGTTGCAGGCATACAACGAACCTTGCGGAACCGCTTCTGCTTTGCCGTTGTTGGCCCGCCGACATCCCTTGCTCTTAGCGGTCTCAACGGCCATCGGCGAGCGGCAGGAGACTTCAACCTTTCCTTAAGCTTACCGCTCATTAATCGAATGCGAACCGGAAGGGCGACACGACGGAGCCGTTTCGTTGACGCCCATATTGTCCCATGATAGCCCAATTTCTCCCAAGACCTGCTGAAATGGCCGAGGAGCGAGATGGACCGGTTCGTGTCCCACCACGTGCTCCGCCTGGACGCCAAGGGCCGCGTTTCGGTGCCAGCTTCATTCCGCGCGGTTCTCGCCCGCGATGGTTTCGACGGCCTCTATTGTCATCCCGCGCTGGATCGGCCGGCGCTCGATGCCGGCGGCAACGCCTTGCTGGCGGAGATCGAGGCGCTGATCACGGGCTTTTCGCCGTACTCGGAAGAGCGCGAGCAATTTTCGTTGGCGCTGTTCGGTACCAGCGAAACCCTCAAGATCGACGGCGAAGGCCGTGTGGTGCTGACCGATGCCCACAAAGCGCACGCCGGGATCACGGAGGCGGTCATCTTTGTTGGTCTCGGTCACAAGTTTCGAATCTGGGAGCCTGGCCGCTTTCGCGCGGAACTTGCGGAGGCCACCGACAAGGTCCGCGCTTTCAAAGCGGATCTGGGCGCCCAGACGCCGGCGGCAAAACCGCCTGGAGCACGGGAACGATGACGGGCGGCGACAGCCACGCTGTCGCTGGCGGACCAGCCCGCCACACTCCCGTGCTCGTCCGGCGCGCCGTCGATTGGCTCGCGGTGCGCGATGGCGGCGTCTATGTCGACGCCACATTCGGAGCCGGCGGCTATAGCCGCGCCATCTTGCAAACGCCGGGCGCGCAAGTGATCGGCATCGATCGCGACCAGAGCGCAATCGCGCGCGGCGCCGATCTCGTCGGTCAAGCGCAAGGCAGGCTCGAACTGGTCGAGGACCGGTTCTCCAATTTGCAATTGATCGGCGGTACGGCGGCGGTCGACGGCGTGGTGTTCGATCTCGGTGTTTCGTCCATGCAGCTCGACGAAGCCGGGCGCGGATTTTCGTTTCGGTTCAACGGGCCGCTCGACATGCGCATGGGGCGCGTTGGCCCGAGCGCAGCCGACGTCGTCGCTCATGCGGGCGAACGCGAGCTCGCCACCGTTATCGCCACCCTGGGCGAGGAGCGTCATGCCCGCGCGGTCGCGCGCGCCATCGTCAAGGCACGGTCCGAGCGCGCCATCGAAACGACGCATGCGCTCGCCGACATCGTCGCCCGCGTCGTACGAGCCGGCGACAGTGCCATCCACCCGGCGACCCGCACCTTCCAGGCGCTGCGCATTTTCGTCAACGAAGAGCTTGTCGAGCTGGCGGCTGGTCTCGCTGCCGCCGAGCGCGCGCTCAAGCCTGAGGGGCGCCTGGTCGTCGTCGCCTTCCATTCGCTCGAAGACCGGATCGTCAAGAATTTTATCACCGCGCGAAGCCGCGCGCCGGCTTATTCGCGGCATCAGCCGGAAATGGTGGCGGCCGCGCCGACCTTCCGCCCACTGACACGGCGGCCGGAAACGCCGGATGACGACGAGCTTGCGGCCAATCCACGCGCGCGTTCTGCAAAGCTGCGCGCCGCCGAGCGCACCGACGCCGCCGCGCGCGCAGCCAACAGTGAATCGCTGCTGCCGCGGTTGCCTTCGCTCGCCGCTGTCATGCGGAGCCGCGCATGACCCTGCGCCTGCTCAATTTCGTCGTCATCGGCGCCCTCATCTTCGCGGCGGCCTATGTCTATCGCATCAAATTCGACTCGACAGTGCAGGCCGAACGGCTCGCCAAAATTCGCGGCGAAGTCAGGCGTGAGCGCGACGCCATCGCCGCGCTGCGGGCCACCTGGGGCGAGCTCGAGAATCCGGCGCGCATCGAGGCGCTGGCCAAACGTCACCTGCTGCTCAAGCCGGTCGCGCCGACCCAGTTCGACCAGCTCAACCAGTTGCCCGAGCGTCCGCCGCAAATCGTCAAGCCGGAGAGCACCGATCCGATTGGCGACGTCATCGAGAATTTGGAGGAGCCGGTCCCAGTGACGGGCAGCATCTGGCCGCCGACCAGTGCCGCGCCGCCCGCCGACGCGACCGAAGTGCAGACGCCTGCGCCGAATGCCGACAGCACCCGCGCGGCGCAGTCGCCCGCCAATAAATCCGGGCGGCTTGACCGATGAGCGATACCACACACGCCGACGCAGCGCCTCCGGCCGAGCCGCCGGTCGAGCAATCGATGGAGCGAGCGGCGGAAGCGCCGGCCGAGTCGCGGTGGCGTCGCCTGGTCCGCGGGCTCCTGTACGGCAACAATGTCGATCGCAGCAGCAAGGCGCGGGCGCGCGTCGGACTGGCAATCATCGCGTTTGCGATGGTCTACTTCGTCATCGCGGTGAGGCTTGTCCTGTTCGGTATCGCCTCCGATGGCCGCATCGCGCACCGCGTCGGCGGCGAGGCCATCGCCACCGCGCGCCCCGATATCCTTGACCGCAATGGCGAAGTGCTGGCGACCGACGTGCGCGTGCCTTCGCTCTATGGCGAACCGCGCCGGCTCATCGACGTCGATGAAGCGGTCGAACTGCTCACTGCCGACCTGCCCGATCTTGATGCCGCGGAGCTCCGCGAACGGCTGTCGTCCAAGCGCGGCTTTGTCTGGCTCAAGCGCGACATCACTCCGGAACAGCAGCGCGAGATTTACCGCCAGGGCTTGCCGGGCATCGGCTTCCTCAATGAGAACAAGCGCGACTATCCGAGCGGCCCGGAAGTCTCGCACGTCATCGGCCACGTCAATATCGACAATCAGGGCATCGCCGGCATGGAGAAGTGGCTCGACGGCCATGGCCTAGCCGCGTTGCACATGGCCGGACTCGCCACCGACCGCCTGCAAAACCCGGTCGAGCTCTCCGTCGATCTGCGCGTGCAGCACGCGCTGCGCGACGAACTGGTCGCCGCCCGCGCCAAATACAAGGCGCTCGCCGCCGCCGGCATCGTGCTCGACGTGCGCACCGGCGAAGTCATCGCGTTGGTTTCCGAGCCGGATTACAATCCAAACAATCCGCACGAGGCTTTGGATCCGACCCGCATCAACCGCCTGACCACCGGTGTGTTCGAGATGGGCTCGACCTTCAAGGCGTTCACCATCGCCATGGCGCTGGATTCCGGCAAGGTCACGCTGAAATCGTCGTTTGATGCACGCATGCCGTTGCGCTTCGGCAAATTCGACATCCACGATTTCCATCCGCAGAACCGCGTGCTGACCGTGCCGGAAATCTTCACCTATTCCTCGAACATCGGCGCGGCGCGCGCCGCGCTCGCGGTCGGCGTCGAGGCGCACAAAGCGTTCCTGAAGAAGATGGGGCAGCTCGATCGGCTGCGCACCGAACTGCCGGAGAGCGCCGAGCCGATCGTGCCCAAGCGCTGGGGCGAGCTCAACACCATCACCATCGCGTTCGGTCACGGCCTTTCGGTAGCGCCGCTGCAGGCGGTGATGGGGGTCGCCGCACTGATGAATGGCGGCATTCTGATTCCGCCGACTTTCCTCAAGCGCAGTGAGGCCGACGCCGCCGCGCTGGGCAAGCGCGTCATCAAGCCCGAGACCTCGGAAATGATGCGTTATCTGATGCGGCTCAATGTGGAAAAAGGTACGGCCGAGAAGGCCGAGGTCAAAGGCTATTACATCGGCGGCAAGACCGGAACCGCCGACAAGGTCATCAACGGCCACTATTCCAAGACCAAGGTGCTCACCGATTTCATGGCGGTGCTGCCGGCCGACCAGCCCAGATACGTGCTGTTGGTCATGATCGACGATCCGCAGATCATTGCGGAGACCCATGGCTTTAATACTTCGGGCTGGAATGCGGTGCCGGTCGGCGGCGCCGTGGTGGCGCGGATCGCGCCGCTCCTCGGCATCGAGCCGCGCATGGACCTGCCGACCGCCGATCACCTGATACTGGCCTCGATCAAGGAAAGCAGGTAAGGCGAGGGTCGTTAGAGCTCGATCGCTTCAGCTGAATCGATCCTCGCTCTATCATTGTTGGTGGAGCATGATCTTTTCCGAAAACCGGCTTCCACTTTTCGGGATCATGCTCTAGGCGAACCGCCATGAAGCTTCGCGAGATTCTGCCCCCCGACGCCGCCATCGAGACCGGCAGCGCCGAGCTCGACGTCAGCGGTGTCTCAGCGGATTCGCGCGCGATCAAAACCGGCGAGGCGTTTGTCGCCATCGAAGGCGGCAAGACCGATGGGCTTAAATTTGTCGGGCTGGCGATTGCGGGCGGCGCGACCGTCATCCTCGCACAACGGCGGCCCGACGCTCCATTGCCGCCGCGCGTCGCTTTCGTGCGCGTCGGCAATGCCCGGCGCGCGCTGGCGCTGATGGCGACGAAATTTTTTCCGCGCCAGCCGAAGACCATCGCCGCCGTCACCGGCACGAGCGGCAAGACCTCGGTCGCCGCCTTCACGCGCCAGATCTGGACCGCTCTTGGCCATCGCGCCGCCAGCATCGGCACTGTCGGCATCGTCTCGCCGCGCGGCGAGACTTACGGCTCGCTGACCACACCGGACCCGGTCGCGCTGCATCGTTCGCTCGATGCTCTGGCCGGCGAGGGAGTCACGCATCTCGCCATCGAGGCGTCCTCGCATGGGCTCGATCAGTATCGGCTCGACGGGCTTCGCATCGCCGTTGCGGCTTTCACGAACATCACCCGCGATCATCTCGATTACCATCCGACGCTCGAAGCTTATCTGGCCGCCAAGCTGCGGCTGTTTGCTGAATTGGTCGAGCCGGGCGCCGTGGCGGTGATCGATGTAGATCACGAGCGAGCGGATGCGGTTGTCGCTGCCGCCAAAGCCCGCGGCTTGAACATCATCAGCGTCGGGCGGCAGGGCCACGGTATTCGTCTCGTCGAATCCGTCATCGACGGATTTACGCAGACGCTGCGCATCGAGCACGGCGGAAGAAATTTCCGCGTGCGGCTGCCGCTGGTCGGCGAATTTCAGGTCGAAAACGCGCTCGTCGCCGCCGGGCTCGCCATCGCCACCGGCGGCGATCCGGCCGCAGTGTTTCAGGCCCTCGAACATCTCACCGGCGCCAAGGGCCGGCTCGAGCTGGTCGGCACCAGCCGCGGCGCGCCGGTTTTCATCGACTACGCCCACAAGCCTGATGCGCTGGCCAAGGCGCTGGAGGCTTTGCGGCCCGCCGTGCGCGGCAGGCTGGTGGTGGTGTTTGGCGCCGGCGGCGATCGCGACCGCGGCAAGCGCCCGTTGATGGGAGCGGTCGCGGCCGCCAAGGCCGATTGGGTGATCGTCACCGACGACAATCCGCGAAGCGAAGACGCGGCCGCGATCCGGGCCGCCATCATGAGCGCCGCACACGGCGCCACCGAAATCGGCGATCGGCGGGCGGCAATCCGCTCCGCCATTGCCGATCTGCGCTCCGGCGACGTTCTCTTGATCGCCGGCAAGGGCCATGAAACCGGCCAAATCATCGGCGACCGGGTAACGCCGTTCAGCGATCACGAGGCGGTCGCCGCGGCCCTGAAGGAGCTTGCCGCATGAGCGCGCCCGGGCTGTGGACCGTCGAGGATATGGTGGCGGCGATGGGCGCCGTGCGGCAGGGCCCGTTGCCGCAGGCGGTCTCCGGCATCTCGATCGACAGCCGCAACATTGGCCGCGGCGAAGCGTTCTTCGCCATCGCCGATCGCCGCGACGGACATGAATTCGTTGGCGCCGCGCTGGCGGCGCATGCCGGTGTCGCGGTCGTCGCCGCTGACCGCCGCGCCGAGATGCCGATCGACGCGCCGCTTCTGGTCGTGCGCGACGTGCTTGCCGCCTTACGCGCGCTCGCCGCTGCGGCGCGGGCGCGCTCGTCCGCCAAGGTGATCGCCGTCACTGGATCGGTCGGCAAGACCAGCACCAAGGAAGCGTTGCGACTGGCGCTCTCCAAAGATGGCGACACCCATGCGTCAGTCGCCTCCTACAACAATCACTGGGGCGTGCCGCTGTCGCTGGCGCGCTGCCCGGAGAGCGCGCACTATGCCGTGCTGGAAATGGGCATGAACCATGCCGGCGAGATCGAGCCGCTATCGCGGCTGGCGCGTCCGCATGTCGCGATCATCACCGCGATCGCGCCGGTGCATCTGGAATTTTTCGGCTCGCTCACCAAGATCGCCGACGCCAAGGCTGAGATTTTTCTCGGACTGGAGAAAGACGGCGTGGCGGTGCTCAATCGCGACGGTCCGCAGTTCAGCCATCTCAAAAGCCGCGCCAAAGCCGCGGCCGTCGGGCGCGTGGTCTCGTTTGGTGCGCACGCCAAGGCCGACGCGCGCTTGATCAAATGCGCCCTGCATGCCGGCTGCTCTACCGTGCAGGCCAACATCCTCGGCACCGAGCTGACCTACAAGATCGGCGCACCCGGCCGCCACCTGGTACACAACTCCCTGGCCGTACTGGCGGCGGCGGAGCTGGTCGGCGCCGATCTGGCGCTGGCGGCGCTCGCGCTCTCCGAATTCAAGCCGACCTCCGGACGCGGCGCATTGATTGAGGTCGATCTTCCCGGCGGCAAAGCGCTCCTGATCGACGACAGCTATAATGCCAATCCGGCGTCCGTCGCCGCCTCACTGGCCTTGCTCGGTCAGACGCAAATCGGTCCCCAGGGCCGCCGGATCGCCGTACTCGGCGACATGCTGGAACTCGGCCCGCGTGGCCGGGCGTTGCATCGCGGCCTTCTCGAGCCGGTCGTCGCCAATGCCATCGATCTGGTGTTCTGCTGCGGCCCGCTGATGCGGGCTTTGTGGCAGGCCCTTCCCGCCAGCCGCCGCGGCGGCTATGCAGAAGACTCGGCCGCGCTCGAGGCGCAGGTGCTGTCGGCGATCCGTGCCGGCGATGCCGTCATGGTCAAGGGCTCGCTCGGCTCGCGCATGGCGCCGATCGTCAAGGGGTTGCAAAAGCTGTCGGCGCGCCAGGAGTCGGGAAAAGACACGGCCGAAACCGACACGTCGGAAGCCGGCGCGCCGGAAAAAGACGCTTTCGAAACCGCGTCCGCACAAGGTTGATACGATGCTCTATTGGCTGATCGATCTGTCGGACAAACTCACCGTCCTCAATGTCTTTCGCTATATCACGTTCCGCACCGGCGGCGCGGTCATCACCGCTTTGCTGTTCGTGTTTCTGTTTGGCACGTCAATCATCGATCGGCTGCGCGCGCTACAGGGCAAGGGTCAGCCGATCCGCACCGATGGTCCGCAATCTCACATCATCGCCAAGGCCGGCACGCCGACCATGGGCGGCTTGATGATCCTGTCGGGCATGGTGGTCTCGACGTTGCTGTGGGCCAATCCGAGCAACCCCTATGTCTGGATCGTGCTGGGGGTGACGCTCGGCTTCGGCCTGGTCGGCTTCTACGACGATTATCTGAAAGTCACCAAGCAAACGCATAAGGGATTTCCGGGACTGGCGCGGCTTGCGATCGAAGCGGCGATTGCGGCGGCGGCCTGCGCCGCCTTTGTTCACCTCGGCCGGGCGCCGTTCTCGACCTCGCTGGTGTTTCCGCTCTTCAAGGAGCTGCTGATCAATTTCGGCTGGTTCTACGTGTTGTTCGGCGTCTTCATTATCATCGGCGCCGGCAATGCGGTGAATCTCACCGACGGTCTCGACGGCCTCGCCATCGTGCCGGTGATGATCGCGGCCGCGAGCTTCGGCATGATCGCGTATCTCTCCGGCAACGCGGTGTTCGCCGACTATTTGCAAATCCACTATGTGGCCGGCACCGGCGAGCTCGCGGTGCTGCTTGGCGCCGTGCTCGGCTCCGGCCTCGGCTTTCTCTGGTTCAACGCGCCGCCGGCATCGATCTTCATGGGCGATACCGGCTCGCTGGCGCTGGGCGGCATGATCGGCGCCGTTGCGGTCGCGACCAAGCACGAGATCGTGCTCGCGGTCATCGGCGGCCTGTTCGTGCTCGAGGCAGTGTCGGTCATCGTCCAGGTCGTGTCATTTCGACTGACCGGCAAGCGCGTCTTCAAGATGGCGCCGATCCACCATCATTTCGAGCAGCTCGGCTGGACCGAGCCGCAGATCGTCATTCGTTTCTGGATTGTCGCGGTCGTGCTCGCGCTGGCGGGGCTTTCGACCCTAAAGTTGCGGTAGCATCTTCGTGATTCCGATTACGACCTTTGCCGGTCAAAAGGTCGCCGTGTTTGGTCTGGGCGGCTCGGGGCTTGTCAGCGCCAGCGCGTTATTGGCCGGTGGCGCCGATGTCGTTGGCTATGACGACAGCGCCGATAGCGTGGCGAAGGCCAATGCCGCCGGCATTCCGATCGCGGATTTGCATGGCGTCGACTGGTCGAAGCTCAAAGCTTTGGTGCTGGCTCCGGGCGTCCCGCTGACGCATCCATCGCCGCACTGGAGCGTCCAGTTGGCGCAGAAGGCCGGGGTCCCCGTCATCGGCGACATCGAGTTGTTCTGCCGCGAACGGCGGCGGCTTGCAGCCGACGCGCCGTTTGTCGCCATCACCGGCACCAACGGCAAATCGACGACGACGGCGTTGGTCGCGCATCTCGCCGCGTCCGCCGGCCTGGATGCTCAGCTCGGCGGCAATATCGGCATCGCTATTCTGTCACTGAAGCCGCCGCAGACTGCGAGCAAGCCGCCGCGCGTTCATGTCATTGAGTGCTCGTCCTATCAGATCGACCTCGCCCCGTCGCTTGATCCTTCAGTCGGCATCCTCATCAATCTCAGTCAGGACCATCTCGATCGTCACGGCACCATGGCGCATTACGCGGCGGTAAAGGAGCGCCTGGTCGCAGGCGTGCCGGCGAAGGGAACTGCGATCGTCGGCGTCGACGACGAATGGTGTCGCGCCATCGCCGATCGCCTCGCGCAATCAGGCGGGCGTGTCGTGCGCATTTCCGTGCGGCACCCCCTCACCGACGGCATCTATGTCGAAGACCGGCGGATCATGCGTGCGATCGCGGGCCAGGCCACGCCGATCGCCGGGATCGGCGGCATCGGCTCGCTGCGCGGGCAGCACAATGCCCAGAACGCCGCTTGCGCCAGCGCCGCCGCGCTGGCGCTCGGGCTGTCGCACGAAGCGATTCAGGCCGGCCTTCGCTCGTTTCCGGGGCTGGCGCATCGCATGGAGGAGGTCGGCCGCCGCGGCAGCGTGCTGTTCGTCAACAATTCCAAGGCGACCAATGCCAACTCCACCGCACAGGCGTTGGTCTGTTTCGACGATATTTTCTGGATCGCCGGCGGCAAGCCGAAGACCGGCGGCATCGAGTCGCTCCGAGAATTTTTCCCACGCATCCGCAAGGCCTATTTGATCGGCGAGGCGGCGGTGGAATTCGCCGCGACACTTGGGGATGCGGCGCCTCACGAGATCACCGGCACACTCGATAAAGCCGTCGCCGCCGCCGCCCATGACGCCGGGATGTCGACGGCGCGCGAGCCGGTGGTGCTGCTTTCGCCGGCCTGCGCCTCGTTCGACCAATATCGCAATTTCGAGGTGCGCGGCGATGCGTTCCGCAATCTCGTTCAGGCTTTGCCGGGGATCGCGGCAACGACACGCGGGACGTGACGGCGGTGCTGCAGCGAAGCGCCTTGCGGCCTGCGGCGACACGCGTCAATAGGCTCGATGTCTGGCTCGCTGCGATGCTGCTCACGCCGCGGCGCGCGGCGGCAAGCATGGCCGTTTGCATCGTCGTCTTTTGCGTCCTCGGTCTTGGCATCCATGTGCTCGGCACGCGCGCCGAAACCCTCTTCATGGACAGCAGCGAGGCGTATGCCTGGGGCATGCAATTCCTCGGCGGCTATGGCCGGCATCCGCCGCTGACCGGGTGGATTGCGCGCCTCTGGTACAGCGCATTCCCGGCGGCCAATTGGTCATCCTACGCTTTGTCCGAAGTCATGACCGGCGTCTCGCTCGGTTCGATTTATCTGATCGGACGGCGCACCCTGGGCCCGCGCCGCGCGACATTGGTCGTTTTTGCGATGATGCTTTACCCGCTTTACTTCGGCGCCAAGGCCGATCGTTTCAACAATTATCAGGTTCTGCTCGCGGTCATGCCGCTGACCGTCTGGCTGTTCCTGCGGGCGTTTGACAAGCCGACCGCGCGTGCGGGCCTGGCGCTCGGGGTCGCCGCCGCGGCCGCGACGCTTACCATCTATTCCGCCGCTTTCGGGCTCGCTGGGATCGGGCTTGCCGCATTGCTGCACCCGCGGCGAGGGCAATTCTTCACAAGCCCTGCGCCCTATGTCGCCGCGATTGTCTATCTATTAGCCTTGTCGCCCCACGTCCTTTGGCTCGTCCACAATGATTTTTCTACGCTGCGCTGGGCGACAGGCTTCGTCAGCGAAGCTTCCCATCGCGCTCATGTTTTGACCTATCTCGGGCAGCATTTCGCGCTTCTCGCCTTTTGTCTGATCGTACCGGCAATCGCGCTATGGCCGTGGCGGTGGCGGTCCGCCCATAACGACGCGCCGTTGCCCGGCGAACGGTCGCTCGTCTTGATCATTGCCGGAGTGCTGGTCGCCGGCCCGGTTTTTGTCGGACTCGCATTCAATGTTTTCCTCAAACCCGATTGGGGCAATCAGTTTTTCTTTTTGGTGCCGATCGCGGTGGTGTCCTTGTTGCCGCAAGTGCTGGTGACCCGCCGAGCGGTCGCCAGAGCGGCAATGATCGCGGCGATTTTCACCGTCTGCTTGTTGGCCGGGGCGCCGGTTTATTCCTGGGTCCGGTTCCAGACGGAGCCGGATGACGGGCTCTACCGGCCGTTCGGCGAGGCGGCGGCCCAGATTACACAATTGTGGCACGACCGTTTTCATTCGCCGTTGCCGATCGTTGTTTCGGGCTTTGATGTTGCCGCGCACATCGTCTTCTACAGCCCCGATCATCCGAAAATGTATGCCGATTTCGACCCGGGCTATTCGCCGTGGATCGATTACCCGTCCGAGCTCAAGCGCAAGGGCTATGTCGGCGTCTGTTTCGCCGACGACGCGGCGTGCCGCGCCAACCTCAAGGCGTTGAATGCAAACGCCGAGCAGCTCGACATCACGGTGCAGCGCCACATGTACGGTATCGCGACACCGCCAACGAACTTCCACCTCGAATTTACCGGCCCCAACTCCTGACCAGTCGCCGAACAGAGCCAAGGCCGGCCGATTGAAAGGACGTACCGCGGTCTTTAATCCCTTGGAAACCATCGCGGTGTCAGGACTAAGCGGGTCAAATTGTCGGGACGCCATTTGGGGACGTGATGGCTTCGCGCGCGCAACCGACGCCGTTGAGCGAATGGTGGTGGACGGTCGATCGGCTGACGCTGGCGGCTTTGGGTGCGCTCATGCTTGGCGGCATCGTGCTGTGCCTTGCCGCCAGCCCGCCGGTCGCGGCGCGCATCGGTCTCGATCCGTTCCATTTCGTCAATCGCCAGGTGATCTTTCTCATTCCCGCCGCCGCGGTGCTGATCGCGACGTCGTTTCTGTCGCCGCGCGAAATTCGTAAAGTCGCGCTGCTGGTTTTTATCGTCAGTCTCTTGCTGGTCGCCGCGACGCCGTATTTCGGCGCCGAGATCAAAGGAGCGCGGCGCTGGCTGGTGATCCTCGGTGTCAACATTCAGCCGTCGGAGTTTCTCAAGCCCGCCTTCGTGGTTCTGATCGCCTGGCTGTTCGGCGAGTCCGGCAAGCGGCCCGACATGCCGGCTAACACCGTAGCGCTGGCGCTCCTGGTTATCGTCGTGAGTCTCCTGGTGCTGCAGCCCGACTTCGGCCAGACCATGCTGATCACGCTGGTGTGGGGCGCGTTGTTTTATATGGCCGGCATGCGCTTTATCTGGGTGCTAGGCCTCGGTGCCACCGCCAGCGCCGGGCTGCTGGTGGCTTTTTATACCGTTCCCCACGTCGCGCAGCGCATCAACCGCTTCCTCGATCCGGCCTCCGGTGACACCTTCAATATCGACATCGCCACCGAGTCGTTCGTGCGCGGCGGCTGGTTCGGTCGTGGCCCGGGCGAGGGCACGATCAAACGCATTCTCCCGGAGGGTCATACCGACTTTGTCTTCGCCGTGGCCGGCGAGGAATTCGGCGTTGTGCTCTGCCTTATTCTGGTGGCTTTATTTGCTTTCATTGTCATCCGGGCTTTGCTCAAAGCGATGCGCAACGAAGATGCATTCATTCGTTTTGCCGCAGCCGGGCTGGCGATCCTGTTTGGGCTGCAATCGACCATCAATATGGCGGTGAACCTGCACCTGATGCCGGCCAAGGGAATGACGCTGCCGTTTATTTCCTACGGCGGCTCGTCACTGATCTCGCTCGCGTACGGCATGGGCATGCTGATCGCGCTCACGCGCGAGCGGCCGCAGGCGCAGCTTTCCGGCGGGACCATGCTCGCCCCGAGCGCGGTGTGATGCAGGCGGCCGGCGGCGCGCCGGTCCTGGTCGCGGCCGGGGGAACCGGCGGGCATTTGTTCCCGGCGGAAGCGTTGGCCGCCGCGCTGGTGCAGCGTGGTGTCGCCGTTCACCTCGCAACCGACCGCCGCGCCGCGCGCTATGGCGGCGCGTTCGTCGATGAAACCGCCCATGTGATCGCGAGCGCGACGTTACGCGCCCGCAATCCGTTTGCGCTCGTTCGAACCGCCGCAACGCTTGGCGCCGGCATTGCTCAAGCGTGGGTGCTGATCGGGCGGCTGAAGCCTGCCGCGGTGATCGGCTTCGGCGGCTATCCGACGGTGCCGCCGGTCCTGGCAGCGGCGTGGCGGGGCGTGCCGACCTTGATCCACGATGCCAATGCCGTCATCGGGCGGGCTAATCGGCTGTTGGCGCCGCGCGTCAGCGCGATCGCGACGACTTTTCCCGGCGTGTTTCGCGACGAGCCGCGGCTTGCCGCCAAAGCGACGCTCACAGGCAATCCGGTGCGGCCGGCGGTCGTTGCCGCGGCCGCGATACCTTATCCGGCGATCAGCGATCCGCTGCGGCTCCTGGTGTTTGGCGGCAGCCAAGGCGCGCGGGTCATGGCCGATGTCGTTCCCGCGGCGATCGAAGCGCTCGAACCGCGTCTACGCGCGCGGCTCGCCATCGTTCAGCAAGCCCGCGAAGAGGACCTGGCGCGCGTTCGCAGCGCCTACAGCAATATGTCTGTCGCGGCCGAGGTGGCGTCGTTCTTCGCCGATCTGCCGGCGCGGCTCGCCGCCAGTCATTTGATCGTGGCGCGGTCGGGGGCTTCAACCGTCGCCGAGCTTTCGGCCATTGGCCGGCCGTCGATTTTGGTGCCGCTGCCGCATGCCCTCGACCAGGATCAGTTCGCCAATGCCGGCGTGCTGGAAGGCGCCGGCGGCGCGATGCGGCTGGTGCAACAAGAGTTTACCCCGCGGCGGCTCGCCAGTGAGCTTGCCGCGCTCGTGGCCGCGCCGCAGCGGCTCGCGGGCATGGCAGCTGCTGCGCGCAGCCTGGGCCGGCTCGACGCCGCCGAACGGCTCGCCGACCTCGTTCTGAAAGTCGCCGGCCGTTCGGGAAACTAACGCCGAGCCGAGAACGTCATCGTGTCGGGTAAGGCGTACCGTCCTTGTGCGCGAACAGCCATTTGCCGTCCGCGCCCATGACGGCCTCTATGTCGTCAGCCGGATAGCTCGCTTCGTCGCCTTGGGTGCGGTCGCCGATCTCCAAGATGACGCAGTCCCGCTCGCCGTGATTCTCCAAATGATGTGTGGTGCCGCCTGCGGCAAAGCCCGCCACCATGCCGGGGCGAAGCCGCATTTTGCCGTCGTCGTCGACCAGCGTCGCTTCGCCCTCGAGAACGTAGATGAACTCATCCTGCCGCGAGTGCCGGTGATGCAGGGAGGATGAGGCACCCGGTGCCAAGCGGGTCAGATTGACGCCGAAGTTGCGGAGGCCAAACAGATCGCCGAGCGGCCGCTTGAGCCTTCCGGCCACCCGCGCTGCGAACGGCTCGGGATAGTTGGTCTGTTTGGCCCGCGGCGGAGCCTCCGCGGCGACCAATGCGCGATAGGTCATGGATCCTTCTCCGAAGTTTTGGCTTTGCTTGAGCCCGACCCTGCCGGCCGCTAAGATTGACGTCAATCTTGATGTAATCGATCAACATGAACGCTGCCATGACGTGGCTGACCGCCGAGCAGGCGCTGAAGTTCCTCGGCGTTCGCGCGCAAACGCTTTACGCCAATGTCAGCCGTGGAAAAATTCGCGCCAAGCGGGACCCCGACAATTCGCGTCGCAGCCTCTACAGCGGCGCTGATGTTGCTCGGTTGGCCGGCCGGCGGGCCGGCCGCCGGTCCGCCGATACGGTAGCAGCGCAAACGATCGGCTGGGGCGATCCCATCTTGGCCTCGGCGATTTCGACGGTGGCGGACGGGCGGCTGTGGTATCGCGGCGCCGATGCCGTGGAACTTTCCGAACGGGCGACGCTCGAGGAGGTCGCCGCCATTCTTTGGCAAGCGCAAACCGCCCCGAGGCGCACCGGCCCGCCGCCGGTGAGATCAACAAAATCCGGCCTCGGGACGACGCCGCTCGAACACCTTCTCATCGCCGTTTCGCAACGCGCCGCGGTCGATCCGCCGCTGCTCGGACGGTCGCCGGCAATTCTGAAATCTGAAGCTCAAGTGCTGTTCGACACACTGTTAGCCGCTGCGCTCGGCCACAGTAGCGCTGCTGCCGATTTTTCAGCGCACGCGCGCATCGCCGCGGCGTGGCGCAAGCCGGGAGCGAAGGATATTCTACGTCGCGCCCTGGTCCTGCTCGCCGACCATGAGCTTAACGCCTCGACCTTTGCTGTGCGCGTCGCCGCATCGACCGGCGCGGCGTTGTCGGCTTGCCTGTTGGCGGGTCTCGCGACCTTGAGCGGCCCGCTCCATGGCGGCGCGGCCCGGGCGCTGCAAGCGTTGCTCAATGCGGCGCGGCAGCGCGGGGCGAATGAGGCGGTCCGGGAATGGCTGGCGCGGGGCGAGTTGTTGCCGGCCTTCGGGCATCCGCTCTATCCGCAAGGCGACCCGCGCGCCGCCGCCCTGATGCATCATTGCAAGCTTTCCGGCATGTTTGCCGATATCCGGCAGGCGGCTGAGGATTTGACCGGCGACCCGCCTAATGTCGATTTTGCCCTTGCGGCATTGGCAGATAGCTATGCTTTGCCTAGAGAGGCGCCGTTTGTCATCTTTGCTTTATCTCGGTCGGTCGGTTGGATGGCCCACGCCCTTGAGCAAACGGCGACCGGCCAATTGATCCGCCCGCGTGCTCGGTATGTCGGGCCGGCACTGGTCAAGGAGCGCCCATGAAACTACCGCGCGACATCGGCCCGGTGCATTTCGTCGGCATCGGCGGCATTGGCATGAGTGGCATCGCCGAGGTGATGGTGAATCTCGGCTATGTCGTGCAGGGTTCCGATCAGGCCGATAGCGCCAATGTCAAAAGGCTGCGCGAGAAGGGCGTCAACATCGCCATCGGTCATGCTGCAAGCAATCTGGGCGACGCCAAGGTCGTGGTCGTATCCTCGGCGGTCAAATCCGACAATTCCGAGTTGCTCGCCGCGCGGGCGCAGCGCCTGCCGGTCGTGCGCCGGGCCGAAATGCTCGCCGAACTGATGCGGCTGAAAAGCTGCGTCGCCATTGCCGGCACTCACGGCAAAACCACGACCACCTCGATGGTGGCGGCACTGCTTGACGCCGCCGGCTTCGATCCGACCGTGATCAATGGCGGCATCATCAACGCTTACGGCACCAACGCCCGGCTCGGCGCCGGCGAGTGGATGGTGGTCGAAGCCGACGAATCCGATGGCACGTTTCTCAAGTTGCCGGCCGACATCGCCGTCGTCACCAACATTGATCCCGAGCACCTCGATCACTTCAAGAGCTTCGAGGCGGTGCAGGAGGCGTTCCGCGCGTTCGTCGACAATGTGCCGTTCTACGGCTTCTCAGTCATGTGCACCGACCATCCGGTGGTGCAGAGCCTGGTCGGCCGCATCGAGGATCGCCGGGTCGTGACCTACGGCGAGAATCCTCAGGCCGACGTGCGGCTGATGGACGTGTCGCATGCCGGCGGGACGTCGCTGTTCAGCATCGCTTTGCGCGACCGCGCCGGACAGTCGGTGCGCGAGATCAAGAACGTGGCGCTGCCAATGCCGGGCCGCCACAACGCGCTCAACGCCACGGCGGCAGTGGCGGTCGCGCATGAGCTCGGCGTCGACGACAGCCGCATCAAGGAAGCGCTGGCGCATTTCGGCGGCGTGCGTCGACGCTTCACCCGTACCGGGGCCTGGAACGGCGTCACCATCATCGACGATTATGGGCACCATCCGGTCGAGATCTCCGCTGTGCTCAAAGCGGCGCGCGAGTCGACCAAGGGCCAGGTGATCGCGGTGGTGCAGCCGCACCGCTATACCCGGCTGGCGGCTTTGTTCGAGCAGTTCTGCACCGCCTTCAACGATGCCGACGCGGTCATCGTCGCGCACGTCTACCCGGCCGGCGAAGCGCCGATTGAGGGCGCAGATCGCGATGCGCTGGTGCAGGGATTGCGTACGCACGGCCATCGTCACGTCGTTCCACTCGACACTCCGGAACGACTGGCGTCGCTGGTCGCCGGCATGGCGCAATCCGGCGATTACGTCGTTTGCCTCGGCGCCGGTTCGATCACGCAATGGGCCTATGCGCTGCCTGGAGAATTGGCGGCGGCAGGTTAGCATGACACGAAAAAAGCCTGGCCCGGAACTCATTCGCAGCGTGCGTGCAGTCCTCGGCAAGGATCATCCGCGGCCGAGCAGCCGCGTCGGCATCAAAAAGTGCCTGGCGGTTCGCCACGTCGCCTTCGAGGACCTCGGGCTTTTAGGTCCGCTGGTCGCTTCCCGGGGCTATGGCGTGCGCTATCACGACGCCGGCGTGCAGCCGATCGACGCGGCAACGCTGCTCGAGCCCGAATTGTTGATCATGCTTGGCGGCCCGATCGGCGTCTATGAGACCAAGGAATATCCGTTCATCGCCGACGAGATCGTGGCGGTCGCGGCGCGCTTGGAGGCAGACAAGCCGACGCTGGGGATTTGTCTCGGCGCCCAGATGATGGCGGCGGCGCTCGGCGCGCGCGTCGCGCCGGGACCGGTCAAGGAGATCGGCTGGGCGCCATTGACGCTGACCGCCGAAGGTCAAAGGTCGGTGCTGGCGCCGCTTGCCGCGACGCCGGTGCTGCACTGGCACGGCGACAATTGCGAATTGCCCGCCGGCTGCACCAAGCTGGCATCGACCCTGCATTGTCCGGTGCAGGCCTTCGTGCGCACGCCGTCGCAGCTCGCACTGCAGTTTCATCTGGAAACCGAGCCGGCGCGGTTCGAAAGCTGGCTGGTCGGCCACACCGTCGAGCTCGGCAAAGCCGGCATCGATCCGCGCGAGCTGCGCAACCAGGCGCGCACGCTCGGACCGGCGACGCGCGAGCTCGGCCAAAAGGTGCTCTCGATATGGCTCGACCGGGCGGTCGGGCTAGCCGCATGAGCTTTCCCGATATTGTCGGCGTATTGAGGTCGAAAATGCCAGCACTGCGCGGCCGGCTGTTGTCAAACCAATCGCTTGCCGAGCTGACCTGGTTTCGCGTCGGCGGTCCGGCGCAAGTTCTGTTGATACCGGAGGACGAGGAGGACCTATCTTATCTGCTCACCAATCTGCCCCAAGACGTTCCCGTCACGCCTATCGGCCTCGGCTCAAACCTGATCGTGCGCGACGGCGGCATTGCGGGCGTTGTGATCCGCCTCGGGCGCGGCTTCAACGACATTGCGGTCGAGGGCATGCGTATCCGCGCCGGCGCGGCGGTTCCGGACGTCAAAGTCGCGCGCGCGGCGCAGGAAGCCGGCATTGCCGGGCTGTCCTTTCTGCGCGGCATTCCCGGCAGTATCGGCGGCGCCTTGCGCATGAATGGCGGCGCCTATGGCGGCGAGACTAAAGACGTTCTGATCGAGGCGCGCGGCGTCGATCGGCGTGGCGTCGCGCGTGTCTATAACAATGCCGACATGGGTTTCAGCTATCGTCATAGCGGTGTCGCCGATGACGTGATCTTTACGCAGGCATTGTTCCAAGGCGTCCCCGGCGATGCCGCTGGCATCGCCGCAGAGATGAACAAGATCACCGAGAGCCGCGAGTCGACGCAGCCGGTGAAAAGCCGCACAGGCGGCTCGACGTTCAAAAATCCGCCCGGTCACAAGGCTTGGCAGCTGATCGATGCCGCCGGCTGCCGCGGGCTCCGCCGCGGCGACGCGCAGGTATCGGAGATGCACACCAATTTTCTGATCAATCTCGGCAACGCCACTGCCGCCGATATCGAAGAACTCGGCGAGACGGTGCGCGAGCGCGTCAAGCAGAATTCCGGCATCGATCTTGAATGGGAGATCAAGCGGATCGGCGTCGCTGCCAGCTAAACGAGCCGTATGGCGTGCGCGGCGTGACCAGGCGTGATCAACGCTGCCCTAGAACATCATCTTGCCGGCCTTGGCCTCGTGGAGGATGAAACCTTCCAGCGGATCAAACTCCTCTTCCCAGGGCGCCTGCTGCAGCACGTGTTTGGTGTCGGCGTAGCCAGCCTGCCATCGCTGCTTGATGCCGCCACGGCTGAAATCGATGTCCTTGGCATGGTCCTCGCCGGCGAGAGGCGGCGCCAGCATGCGAACGACGTGCATGCGGGTGGTACAGCCATAAGAAGCGAGCTCGGCAGCCTCGTTTGTCGCCGCCACATCGGCCGGCAGCCTTGTCGCCAGCTCGCGGATCACATGACGCAGCTTGTGCAGCTGTTTCTGCCGCGCGATGTGGCTGGCGGCGCGGCTGGCATATTGCAGATCCTTTTGGCGCGCCAGCACTTTCCAGATCGAATCCGGTTCGGGCCCGTTCGGCGCCCACATGTGCACGGCGAATACCAGGCCGCTGCGGCGCGGATTGTCGTCGAACACTGCCTCGACCGGCGTGTTGGAGAGAATGCCGCCGTCCCAGTAAAGATCGCTGTCGATGCGCACCGCGGGGAAGGCCGGCGGCAGCGCTCCGGAAGCCATTACGTGTCGGATCGTCAATTCGCACTCGCGGCTGTCGAAATAATGCATCTCGCCGGTTTGCACCTTTGCGGCGCCGACGGTGATGCGCGGCTGCCCCTTATTCAGCTGGACCGGATCGACAAGCTCCTCGAGCGTGTGTTCGAGCGGTTCCGTTGAATAGTAGCCACAGTGTTCAGGGCCGAGCGGCACGAGGCCGAGTAGCGCCAACGGATTGGGCTTGAAGAAGTCCGAGAGACCGCCGGCGATGGTCATCATGTTTGCCGTCCATTGGCCGAAATACGGCGCCATCGCGGTGAGCTGCGACAGCGGCGGGTGGGTGACCCGGCGCCAAAATTCTTCGAGGCGCGGTAGACGCTGCCCGGGCGGGCTGCCGGCGATCAGGCTCGCATTGATGGCACCAATCGACGTGCCGATCACCCAATCGGGCTCGATGCCGGCTTCGCACAGGGCCTGATAGACGCCGACCTGGTAGGCGCCGAGCGCGCCGCCGCCCTGCAGCACCAGCACAATTTGGCCGAGCTTCGCACGATCGAATTTGGGCATGTCGGTCATGGCTGTTTGCGCCTTTGTCGGTCACGTCAGTACGGTCTGCGCCTTGAGCGCCGCCGGGTCCGGCAGCTTCAGCGCCAATCCTAGGAGAACCGCAAGCAGCAAAGCCGCGGCCGTTGCCGCCACACAGGCGGGCCAGCCGAATTGTTGAAACAGCGCGCCCGGAATGGCACTGCCGGCAACTCCGCCGAGATAATAACAGGCAAGGTAGATGCCGCTTGCTGACGCGCGATCGGTCGTGGCGGCGCGGCCGACAAAACCTGTGGCCACGGCTTGAGCGAAGAACGTTCCGGCGCCGACCAGGACGAGGCCCGCAAGGATCGGTTCGAGGCGAGCCACCAAGAGCAGCGGTAGTCCTGCCAACGCCACGATAATTCCGCCGAGAAATGCCGGCCGCACGCCGACGTGGCGCACCAGATATCCGGCAAACGGGGTGGTGAGCACCGAAGGAACGAACACGAAGTACACCAGCCCGACCGACATCATCGACAACGAGATTGGGCTGCGCACCAGCACGAAATTGACGTACGTGAACGTGGCGATGAAGGCGAACAGGATCAAGAAGCCGATGCCGAAGGTGGTGCGCAGCGCCGGGTTGCGCAGATGCGTCTGCAGGACCGCAAGCGGTCCGCCCATGGTCGTTGTCATCGCCCGCATCGGCTCGGTTCGCGCCAAGCCGAAATAAACCAGCGCGGCGCCGGCGAGATTGAGCGCCGCGAAAGCGTAGAAATTACCGGCCAAACCGATCGTGTCGGTGACCGCCGCCGCCATGACGCGGCCGACCAGATTGCTCATGACGTTGCCGGTTACGTAGGCCGCGAGCGCGCTTGCCGTATCCTCGGCGCCCGATTGTTCGGCCAAATAGGCCATGGTCAGCGTAAACGCCGTCGACATGCACAGCCCCTGCGCGACGCGCAGCGCCGTGAACCAGCTGATATCCGGCGCGCTCGCCAACAAGGCTGTCGGGATCGCCAACAGCACCAGACTGATCCAGATGCCGCGGCGGCGATCGAGACCGCGGCTAAGGAGCGCGACGACGACGCCGGCGACCGCCATGCCGATGGTGCTGGCGTTGACCGCAACGCCCATCATCGCCGGTGTTGTCTGGTACGCCGCAACCAGCTCCGGCAGGATCGCTTGGGCGGCGAACAGGTCGACGAGGGTCAGAAAGCTGATCAGGCCGACGACCAGCAGCCTTGCCGCCACGACGTCACATGCTTTCGTCGGGATTCATGTCCGGCGACAGCAGATCGGCCGAGATCAGGACCGTCGGATGCTTGGTGTTGTTCTTCCACCAATGCGCAATCGGTCCGAATTCCGCCGTCACGTCGCCGGCGTTATGCTCGATCGGCACCGAGCAGCTGTTGCGGTATTCGGTGATCGAGCCGGAAATAATGTAGATGTCGGCGGGGCGCGCCTCGTGGCTGTGCCACGGCACGATGCCGCCGGGCTGCACCACGAGCTTGCGCATGCGCATCTTGCGGCCGGCCAACCCGCTGCCCAGCGGCGACAGATCGATCGACGAAATGACCATGTCGGTCACGCCTGACGGCGCTGTTGGGCCCGGTTTGGTTACATCGGTGCCGGTTTTGCCGGCCGGACAATCGGCTGCGTACGCGCCGGCCGAAACCGCCAAGTGGGTCAGCCCGGCAACGGCCGCGGCAGTCAACAACCGGGCAAGCATCGTACCCATATTGCATGTCTCCATTTGACTAAAGTTCGCTGCCCCGACCCGCGGGCTACGATCGATCAAACAAACAGAAAACGGAACTGCCAATTGGCTTGGGATTCGATAGCTGCCGGCTATGGACCGCTCAGTTGAGAGTGCGCGCGGCCAAAGCTAAGGTGAACGCCGATGCTGGCGACACAAATGCTTTCCGAGAAGATGGCTGCGCTGCGGGAGACGCTGAGCGCGCCGGCCCGCCGTCTCTATGACGAACTCGTGAAGCGCCTGACCGACGCGGCAACTGCCGAAGGCGCGCTCAAAGAAGGCGACGTGTTTCCGGAATTTGTGCTGCCGGATGACGACGGAAGATTTGTCCTGTCGTCTGACCTTCTGAAATCGGGGCCGCTGGTCATCAGTTTCTATCGCGGGCGATGGTGCCAATTTTGCGCCGCGACGTTGGAAGCAATGTCGGCGGCCACGCCGGCGATCAGCGCCGCCGGCGCGACCGTGATCGGCATTTCGCCCGAAGCCGGGCATCTGTCGTTCTCGACGCGCCGCGAGCAGCGGTTAAATTTCAAGATGCTGTGCGACCTCGACAACGGACTGGCGCTGCAATGCGGCCTGCTGTTCCGCCTGACGGAAGACGTCATCAGGAAATATCTGGGCGACAGTCTTGATCTGACGCAAGTCTACGGCAATGGCAGCTGGTTTCTGCCGATCCCCGCTACGTATATCGTGCTGCCGCACGGCGAGATCAGCCGGGCTTATGTCAATCCGGATTTCCGCTTTCGCATGGAGCCGCAGGATATTCTGCGCGCCGTGCAAAGCCTGAAGCCTTGATAAAGAACAGGTCGTGTTATCGCGACGATCCGCCGCCCATTGTTTTGCTCATTGTTTTGATTGCGCGGATGCGGCGACCGAAGCGGCGACCTGCGACGCCATTAGAAACTGATCGGCCCGGTTTTCGATGTGATGACGTCGCGCGATATAGGCGAAATCGCTGTAGGCGATCCAGACTTGGCCGGCCGCGTCCTGGAGAACCAACATGCGGACCGGCCAATCGAGGCCCGCATAGGGATCGGCGGTGAGAAACTGTATGCCCAGCGGCGGATTGCCGAACGTTAGAAGTATCGACGGGCGCAGTTGAATCCCGGCTTCCGCCGCGAGTTTGGCCTGGTCGATCTCGCTAAAGAATTTGATGCCTTTCGCCCCGATGTCACGCTCCAGGATTTTCACTGTTTCCTCGACGCCGTAGGCGCTTTTTACGCGGATGACGCCATCATCGGCCGATTGGCTATGGCCGTTTGCCGAACCGATCGCGGCAGCTGCGGCTGAGAGGGCGAGGACCACGAAGACCTTGGCAAACGGGAAATTCATCTTCGTGCTCCTCGCTAGTCATTGATCGTCGGCGAACGCCTAGCCGTCTGCGCTTTATCCTTTGGCGCCGGAGATTTTTTGCATGGTGCCGCCGAAACCATCGAGCCCGGCAGAAACGCTCCTGCTCAAAATCGCCAATGCGTCGGTTTCCATCTTCGCTGCGATTTCGGTGATGGCGATGCGGTGCGCGATGTTGGCGTCGAACGCCTGTTTGGCGAATGCAAGAGCCGCCGCGACGCCCTCTCGTGGTGCCGCTGGAGTTGTGGAACGCGACGCCAGCGCCGCCATTTGCTGATTAAGCTCCGAAACCGCCGCGGATTGCCGACTCGCGATGGCGTGCGCGGCATTGATCGCCACTATGATGATTTCGTTCAGCATTCTCAGCTGTTGCTGAAAAGCGACCATGCCGGCGGCGCTAGCCGTGCTCGGGTCGGGCTTTTGGGCGATCTCCGTCATGGGCGGTTCCACTTTTCAGGCAAGCAATGACTTTCGTTCGTGGAAAAGAGGCCGTGCATTGGTTCTGCAAGATTGCCCAGCAGCCTGAGCGTTGACATCTCAAAATTGGCAGACTTTCCCGACGTGCGGAAATAAAAAGGCAACATCGTTTCGATGCACGCAGACTATCGCCGGACGCTGTGCGGAAGCCTTGCGCCTTAGTGCGCTTCAAGCTTCGATGGCGGCAAGATCCTCGGTCCAATCACGCATCCGCGCCAGCTTCACAAAAGCGTCGGTTGCCGCCGAGAACGGCCGGCCGGCGACGGTTGCCAGGCTGACCTCTCTGGTCACTTCGACGCGGTCGATCTGGCGGCCGACGAGGCCTTCGGTCAAGCGGCAACTCCGCATGGTGAAGCCGACCCCAAACCCGGCGCGAACCAGATTGAGTAGCTGCTCGATGCTGTCGACGCGATGGCGAAAGCGCGGCATGACGCCGCTTGCCGCACAAAGCTGGCGCAGCCGCTGGCATCCCTTGCACCTGGCGCGTTCGATGACGTCCTGGCCGTCAAGGTCCTGCAGCATGAGTGCCGCTTTCGCTGCGAGCGGATGCGACGCCGACATGATCAGGCGGAAGTTCTCGCGAAACAACGGCCATGCCCGCATGCGCTCCGGAATGCTGCCATTCTCGGCCAAAATGACCAGATCGGCATTGCCCTTCAGCACGGCTTCGCGGACCTGACTCTCCGGACCGCCTTCGACGGCGAGCTCGAAATTCGGCACGCCAGTGCGCACTCCGTTCAGCACGTCGGTGAACAGGCGGCTCGACACGGAATCGCTCAGTCCGAGCCGCAACGGCGCGACGTCGCCGCGCTTGAATGCCTCGGCCAATGCCCGCGCCGACTGCGCCGCCAGGTAGCTTTGCTCGATATGCGGCAGCATAGCGCGACCGAGCTCGGTCAAATGCGTATTGGCGCGCTCGCGATGGAACAGCGGCCCGCCCAATTCGTCTTCCAGCTTCTTGATGGCGCGGGTCAGGGAGGGTTGCGTGACGTTGCATTCCTCGGCGGCCTTGGTGAAGTTCAAGGTCCGCGCGACGGCCAGGAAGTAGCGAACCTGGTGCGTCTCCATCGATGGCGCCCTTCGTCGGCTGACGGAAAAGAGAAGCAATAGCGGCCGCTACCTGCCGGTCAACGTTGACCTCGGTAATGCGGCCTCACTTTGCCGTGTCGGCCACGACGCCTTGCATCAATTTTTGCCGAACCGGTGTCCGCCAAAATTGGCAGAAACACTCGACCTTTCCACAATTGTGGATTTTATTGGTGACCCAGCGAATCAGCGGAATCGGCCGCTGCGGCACTGGCTGGGCAATGACTAAGCACGTCGCCGTACTCATGGGAGGCTGGTCGGCGGAGCGCGAAGTCTCATTGCGCTCGGGCAATGCCTGCGCGGAGGCGCTGACGCGTCTGAACTATCGCGTTACCGCGATCGATGCCGGCCGCGACGTCGCCGCCGCGCTGACCAAAACCAACCCCGACGCCGCGCTCAATGTGCTGCACGGCCGTCCCGGCGAGGACGGCACGCTGCAAGGCGTGCTGGAGGTGCTTGGCATTCCTTACAGCCATTCCGGCGTGCTGGCTTCGGCGCTTGCCATGCACAAAGGCTACGCCAAGGCGATCTTCCGCGCCGCCGACATTCCGGTGGCCGAGGATGTGGTGGCCTCGCGCTTTGAAGCGGCGAAGCGGCACCTGATGCCGCCGCCTTATGTCGTCAAGCCGATGGCGGAAGGCTCAAGCGTCGGCGTCTTCGTCGTCGCCGAAGACCAGCCGCATCCGCCACAGGAGCTTTACCGCGACGACTGGTCGTTCGGCGAACAGGTCATGATCGAGCGTTATATCCCGGGCAGGGAGCTAACCTGCGCGGTGATCGGCGACCGGGCGCTCGATGTCATCGATATCGTGCCGGCGACGCGGTTTTACGATTATGAGGCAAAATACGCCGCCGGCGGTTCCCGGCACGTTCTGCCGGCGCAAATTTTACCAAATGTTTACCAGGAGGTCCGCAGACTCGCTTTGGCTGCCCACCAAGCGCTTGGCTGCCGCGGCGTGAGCCGCGCCGACTTTCGCTACGACGATCGGGGAACGGGAAAGCTGGTCTGTCTTGAGATCAATACCCAACCGGGCATGACCGAGACCTCGCTCGTGCCCGAGCTTGCTGCATACGCGGGGATCACCTTCGACGAGCTGGTGAAATGGATGGTGGAGGACGCCTCGACCAACCGCTGATGCGGTCGGGGCTGCAACGGGGAGCAGGGGCGGAAGCGCTCGGCGCGCCTTCCGACGCGCCGCCGCGCCGTGCGCGCGCGCGGAAAAATCGGCTGCGCCGACGGTTCGATTTTGCGCCGCTGCGCGACCAGCTCGATCGCGTCGCCTGGCTCGCGGCGTATCGGGCTTGGATCGACCGCTGCTGCGTGCGGATCGGCCGGCTGCCGCCACGCGGATTTGGCATTGCCAGTTCGGTCCTCCTGCTGGTCGCGACGCTCGGCTACGGCGCCGTCGCCGGCGGCCATGTCGCCGATATCATCGATTGGCTCAAGGACGCCCGCGACCAGGCCGCCAACGCCGCCGGCTTTCGCATTGCCGCCATTGCGCTCACCGGGCCGAAGGAAGTCAGCCGCGAAGAGGTGCTGACCATCGCCGGCGTGACCGGGCACGCCTCGCTGCTGTTTCTCGATGCCGAAGCGGCGCGGGCGCGGCTGATGGCCAATCCCTGGATCGCCGACGCGGCGGTGCTCAAGCTATATCCGGACCGGTTGCAGATCAGCATCACCGAGCGGCAGGCTTTTGCGCTGTGGCAGAAGGACGGCACCGTGAGCGTGATCGCCGCCGACGGCACCGTGCTCGAGCCGTTCGTCGAGGATCGTTATCGCGGCTTGCCGCTTTTGGTCGGCAAGGGCGCCGAGCGCGCCGGCCACGATTTCCTTGCCGTTATCGACCACTACCCCGCCATCCGCGCGGCGCTTCGCGCCTCGGTGTTGGTCGCCGAGCGCCGCTGGAATCTGCGGCTCGATAGCGGCGTCGACGTACGCCTGCCGGAAACCGATGTCGAGCAGGCGCTCGACCGGCTGGCGGCGCTTGACCGCGACAAGAAGCTGCTGTCGCGCGACATCGTCGCGGTCGATCTGCGGTTGCCGGATCGCGTCACGGTGCGGCTGTCGGAGGCGGCGGCGCAGGCGCGCGACGAGGCGCTCAAGGACAAGAAGAAGAAAAAAGGAGGTGACGCGTGAGCGCCCTTCACTATGGCCTGACGCCGAAGATGAAACCGATCTCGCCGCGGCGCAGCGCGCTGGTCGCCGCGCTCGATGTCGGTTCGAGCAAGGTCGCCTGCCTGATCGCGCGCTTGCGGCCGCATCCGCCGCAGCAGGTGCTGACGCGCCGGAGCCACGCCGTGGAGGTCGTCGGCTATGGCCATGCCGCCGCGCGCGGCACCAAGGCCGGCGGCGTCGTCAATCTCGCCCAGGCCGAAGACGCGATCCGCCAAGCCGTTGACGGCGCCGAGCGCATGGCCTCGGTCGAGATCGAATCCGTCGTGCTGTCGGTGTCGGCCGGGCGGCTCGCCAGCGATCAGTTCGCCGCCGAGATCAGGCTTCCTGGCGCGGCAGTGTCCGAAGGCGATATCGGCCGCGTCCTCACCGCCGGCAACCGTCATTCGCTGCGCGAGGGCCGCGCCGTACTGCATTCACTGCCGATCGGCTATTCGATCGATGGCGGCAACGGGATTCGCGATCCGCGCGGCATGCTCGGCTCGCGCTTCGGCGTCGATATGCATGTGGCGACAACCGATGTCGCGTCGGCGCGCAATCTGATGCTGGCGGTCGAGCGCTGCCATCTTTGCGTGGAAGCGATGGTGGCCGGTCCCTACGTCGCCGGTCTTTCCGTGCTGGCGGACGATGAAGGCGATCTCGGCGCCGCCATCGTCGACATGGGCGCCGGCACGACGACGATCGCCGTGTTTCTCGGCGGCCGTTTCGTGCATTCGGAAGGCTTCGCGCTCGGCGGACACAATGTGACGCTTGACATGGCGCGCGGGCTCAATGCCAGCGTCGCCGACGCCGAGCGAATCAAGACGTTCTATGGCAGTGTCCTCGTCGGTGGCTCGGACGAGCGCGACATGATCACGGTTGCGCCCATCGGAGAAGATGAGCGCGAACAGGCGCAGTTCGTGCCCCGGTCGGCGCTGGTTCACATCATCAAGCCGCGCGTCGAGGAAATTCTGGAAATGGTGCGCGACCGGCTGGCGGCGTCTTCGTTCGCCGCCGAGGCGCGCGGCCGCATCATCCTCACCGGCGGCGCCAGTCAGATGACGGGTCTGCCCGAACTTGCGGCGCGCATTCTCGGCCGGCCGGTACGCATCGGCCGCCCGCTCGGAATCGCCGGCCTGCCGGATGCGGCCAAGGGTGCTGCGTTTGCGGTGGCGACCGGACTGTTGGTTTATCCGCAAGCCGCGCACCTCGAACATTTCGAGACACGCGGCAGGCGGGTTCTGATGAGTGGCGCGGGCGGCGGCTATTTCGCCCGCGTCGGACAATGGCTTCGTGAGAGTTTCTGATGGCCAAGACAAGTAGCAAGACACGTAGCAAGACACGAAGCCAAATGTTGCGACTGACGTTGCGACTGGCATCACACCGGCCGGTGGCGGACCAGCCGGCGGCGGGCGTCGAAGACGCCCGCCCATGAGAGAAGAGGCAATCATGACCATCAACCTGAAAATTCCCGACATCCGTGAGCTCAAGCCGCGCATCACCGTGTTCGGTGTCGGCGGCGCCGGCGGCAACGCGGTCAACAACATGATCAGTGCCGGGCTGCAGGGCGTCGATTTTGTCGTGGCGAATACCGACGCGCAGGCGCTCACCATGTCGAAGGCCGAGCGCATCATCCAGATGGGCGTGCAGGTGACCGAGGGATTGGGTGCCGGTTCGCAGCCCGATGTCGGTCGCGCCGCCGCCGAAGAGGTGATCGACGAGATCCGCGATCACCTCTCCGGCGCGCACATGGTGTTCGTCACCGCGGGCATGGGCGGCGGCACCGGCACCGGCGCCGCGCCGGTGATCGCGCGCGCGGCACAGGAGGCCGGCATCCTCACCGTCGGCGTCGTCACCAAGCCGTTCCATTTCGAAGGCCAGCGGCGCATGCGCGTCGCCGACGGCGGCATCACCGAGCTGCAAAAGTGCGTCGACACGCTGCTGATCATTCCGAACCAGAATCTGTTCCGCGTCGCCAACGAGAAGACGACGTTCGCCGACGCCTTCGCCATGGCCGACCAGGTGCTGTATTCGGGTGTCGCCTGCATCACCGACCTGATGGTCAAGGAAGGCCTGATCAACCTCGACTTCGCCGACGTTCGCGCCGTGATGCGCGAAATGGGCAAGGCGATGATGGGCACCGGCGAAGCCGAAGGCGACAAGCGGGCGATGACCGCCGCCGAAGCGGCGATCTCCAATCCGCTGATCGACGACGCCTCGATGAAGGGCGCCAAGGGCCTCCTCATCTCCATCAGCGGCGGCCGCGATCTGACGCTCTACGAAGTCGACGAGGCGGCCACCCGCATTCGCGAGGAAGTCGACCAGGACGCCAACATCATCGTCGGCGCCACGTTCGACGAAGGTCTCGAGGGCATCATCCGGGTCTCGGTTGTCGCCACCGGCATCGATCACGCGTTGGCGCAACGGCCGGCGGCGGCGGCGGCCGAGGCAAGGATCGCCGAAGTCGCGCAGCGGCTGCGCTCCGACAACGAAAAGCTCGCGCACCGCCCCGAGCGAACCGAGCCGGTTCGGCCCACCGCTGCGCCTCCTGGTGCGGCGGCGCCAGCGCCGGCGACGCTCAACGAATTGATCGAATTCCGCCAAGGCTGCGGTGGCCGCAGCGATCCTGCCGCAGGGCGCGGGCTCGGAGGTTACGATCCGGCCGCTCGGGCCGAAGCCTTCGTTGTTCATCGATCCGGCGGTCAACGGACCGGAGCTGCAGGAGCCGGAGGCGTTCATTCCGCCGCAGCCGGAACGGATGCCGTCGCGCAACATGCGCATGCCGCGCATCGACGAATTGCCGGTTCCGGCGCAGAACGAGCTCCGTGCTCGCCGTGGCGAACTGCCGGAAGAGCATCCGGAGAAAAGGCGCACGTCGCTGCTGCAGCGGCTGGCCGCGGTCGGTCTCGGCCGCCGCGAGCAGGACGACGACGAAGCGCTATCGATGCCTGCCAAGCCAGCGCCGCTGCCGCCAATGCCGCACGGGCCGCCCGAGCGGCTTTCCGGACGGCCGGCGCCGCGGCAGGAGTTGCGTCAGGAACCACGTCAGGAACCGGTGTCCGAATACGCCAAGCGGTCGGCGCCGCATGGATTGGACCACCACGGACGGCAGGCCCCTGTGCATAACCGCAGCGAGGACGACCAGCTGGATATTCCGGCATTCCTGCGCCGGCAGGCCAACTGACGCCTTGTTGAGGCGCGAATTCGGAGCGGCGCCGGCGTCCTTACGCCGGCGGTGCTTGGCGCCGGAACTATTATTAAACTATTGATATTTTAGTTGTTATTTGATCTCGCGCGGTCGAAAAGCGCCGATTAGGTGCCGCGCGGCGCCGTTTCGGTTCGTGGCCACCGCGGCGCCTTTGGCGCATTGCCGACATCAGTGCGGCGAGAACAAGGTAACACTTGGTAAGAAACCGTGAGTTGGCGCCAAATCGTGTCCCCGGTATGGTTTACGCGTCATCGGGGAGTTGCGTTGGGGGTATTGGTAGACGGGGGTCCAACGGGGTGGCGGACTCCTTTTGTAGAAACCTTCGCGCTCCTCAGGGTGGGGTTGGCCCGGTCGCTCAGCGGCCCGGCTAATATGGTGTAGGGCATGACGAGGGGCATGCAAGCTGGCAGGCAGACGACCCTGCGCGAGCCGGTTGCGGTTTCCGGCATCGGCGTGCATTCGGGCTGGCCCGTTACCGTAACGCTTTATCCGGCTGAGGCCGACAGCGGCATCGTCTTTGTGCGCTGTGGTGCCAACGGCCACAAGGACCGCGAGCTCCCCGCCAATTTCCGTTCCGTGACCGCGACCGAATTCGCGACCGTACTCGGCGACAATAGCGGCCCCGCCGTTTCCACCACCGAGCACGTGCTTGCCGCTCTCTTTGGCCTCGGCATCGACAATGCGATCGTCGAAGTCGACGGTCCGGAAATCCCGATCATGGACGGCAGTGCCGCCTCGTTCGTCGATGCCATCGACCGGGCCGGCACGGCGACGAGCCCGGCGCCGCGACGTTACATCAAGGTGCTCAGGCCGGTGCGCGTCAATGGCGACGGCTGTTATGGCGAATTGCGGCCGCACGCGCGCGGCCTGCGCATCGAAACCGAAATCGAGTTCGATCACCCGCTGATTGGGCTGCAGAAATTTGCCTTGGATGTCGAGCCGCAGGCGTTCCGCCGCGAGCTGGCGCGAGCGCGCACCTTCGGCTTCATGCGCGACGTGACCAAACTCTGGGATGCCGGCTATGCGCTCGGCGCCTCGTTCGAGAACACGGTGGTCGTTGCCGAAGACCGCGTTCTCAACGCCGACGGCGTGCGTTTTCCCGACGAGTTCGTTCGTCACAAGGCGGTCGACGCGATCGGCGATCTGGCGCTCGCCGGCGCTCCTTTGCTCGGCGCCTATCGGTCGGTGCGCGGCGGTCACAAGCTCAATCACGCGGTGGTCACAGCCTTGATGGCGGATCCGACGGCCTGGACTTATGGCGAGATGGAAGAGCCGGTACGCCGTTCGCGCGGCCACGCCGATCTTGCTGGCTTTGCGGTGGCTTACGGCCCTGATATCTCTTGATATCGTTGGATTTTTCGCCTTAATCCCGGCCGATTTGTCGGTCTAGCTAATATCGGGTCGGTGCAGCCTCCCTGCGACGCGCACAAAGCGTGTAGCATTGCGGGGAAGCTGAGCGCGGGTGGCACGGGATTTTCATTGCGCACATGATGTGGCGTTCACAGGGATCGCTCGGATCCGGCCGCTGGCCGCGTGTGCTGGCAACGCTGCTGGCGCTCATGTTCGCGGTGTTGCTCGCCGGCTGCCTGTTCAACAAGGACGACGACTACGTCCCCGAGGATCCAGCCGACAAGCTCTATAACGAGGGCTTGTTCCTCCTGAACAGCAAGCAGGATTACACCGGCGCGGCAAAGAAATTCGACGAAGTCGATCGGCAGAATCCGTATTCCGACTGGGCGCGCAAAGCGCTGTTGATGTCGGCGTTTTCCTACTACCAGGCGCAGAAGTATGAGGACTGCATCAACGCCGCCAAGCGCTATGTGACATTGCATCCGGGCAGCCCGGACGCAGCCTACGCCCAATACCTGATCGGGATGTCGTTTTACGATCAGATTCTCGATGTGGCTCACGATCAGGCGCGGGCCGACAAGGCAGTCGGCGCGCTGGAAGAGGTGGTACGCAAATATCCGGATACCGAATACGCGCTCAATGCCAAAAAGAAGATCGACATGGCGCGCGATCAACTCGCCGGCAAGGAAATGGAGATCGGCCGCTTCTACATGAAGAAGCGCGACTTCACCGGCGCCATCAATCGTTTCAAAGTGGTGGTGACGCATTATCAGACCACGCGCGAGGTCGAAGAGGCGCTGGAACGGCTGACCGAGGCCTACATCGCCCTCGGCATTTTGGACGAGGCGCAGACCGCGGCCGCGGTGCTCGGTCACAATTTCCCGGATAGTCCCTGGTACAAGGATGCCTACCGGCTGGTGCAAAACGCCGGCGGCCAGCCCACCGAAAACAAGGAATCCTGGATGAGCCGCGCCTTCAAAGGGGCCTGACCGTCCGGACGAGAGAGGACGGACGACACACGACAGAACTGGGAATCACCACTATCATCTGTCGTCCCTCATCTGGCGCCCATGATCCGATGCTCGCCCGCCTTTCCATTCGCGATATCGTTCTGATCGATCGCCTGGATATCGACTTCGGCACAGGCCTTGCCGCGCTGACCGGCGAGACCGGCGCCGGCAAGTCGATTCTGCTCGACGCGTTTGCGCTGGCGCTCGGTGCGCGGGGCGACACGGCTCTGGTGCGCGAAGGCGCCGAGCAGGGCCAGGTGACGGCCGCCTTCGACGTCGGCAGCGAGCATCCGGCGCGCCGCCTGCTGGCGGAGAACGATCTGATCGCCGATCCCGCAGTCGAGGACGAGCTGATCGTGCGCCGGGTTCAATTTGCCGATGGCCGTACCCGCGCCTTCATCAATGACCAGCCGGTGAGCGTACAGGTGTTGCGCGCGCTCGGCGCGGCATTGGTCGAGATCCACGGCCAGCACGACGACCGCGCCTTTGTCGAGGCGGCGACCCATCGCGCGTTGCTTGACGCATTTGGCGGCATCGAGGCCGATGCCGCCGAGGTCACGCGGCTGTGGGACGAGCGGCGCGCGCGAGAGGCCGCGGTCGCGGCGCACCGGACCGAGGTCGAGCGCGCCCGCCGCGAGGCTGAGTGGCTTCGCCATGCGGTCGAGGAGCTCGGCCGTCTCAGCCCGCAGGCCGGCGAGGAGACCTCGCTTGCCGACCGGCGCGCCGCCATGATGCAGGCGGAGAAGGCCGCCGAGGATTTGCGGGCGACGCTCGAGGCGGTCGGTGGACCGCAATCGCCGGTGCCGCCGCTCGCCACCGCGGTGCGGCGGCTGGAACGCCGGGCGGCGCAGGCGCCGGCGTTGGTCGAGCCGGTGGTCAAGGCGATCGACGCGGCACTGACGGCGCTCGATGAGGCGCGCACGCATCTCGAACATGCGCTGCGCGTTGCCGACTATGATCCGGACGAACTCGAACGCATCGAGGAGCGGCTGTTCGCGCTGCGCGCCGCCGGACGCAAATATAATGTCCCGGTCGATGAGCTTGCGGCATTGGCGCGCCGCTATGAGGCCGATCTGGCGCTGATCGATGCCGGCGCCGAGCGGCTTTCCGTGCTGGAGAAGGAGGCGCAGGAAACCGTCGCGCGCTACCGCGCGGCAGCGCAGGCGCTGTCGGCGGCGCGCCGGCGTACCGCGCAAAAACTCGACAAGGCGGTCAATGCCGAGCTCAAGCCGCTCAAGCTTGAGCGTGCGCAATTCTCCACGCAAATCGACAGCGAGGGCGAAGGTCCGGACGGGCTCGACCGGGTCGAGTTCTGGGTGCGGACCAATCCCGGCACCCGGCCAGGTCCGTTGATGAAAGTCGCCTCCGGCGGCGAATTGGCGCGCTTCCTGCTCGCGCTCAAGGTGGTGCTCGCCGACCGCGGTTCGGCGCCGACGCTGATTTTCGACGAGATCGACACTGGCGTCGGCGGCGCCACCGCCGACGCGATCGGCGTGCGCCTGGCGCGGCTTTCCTCCGGCGTGCAAGTGATCGCGGTCACGCACGCTCCGCAAGTAGCGGCGCGCGCCGACCGGCATTATCTCATCACCAAGGACGCGCTGGCCAAGGGCAGGCGGGTCGCGACCCGCGTCACCGAGCTGCAAGCCGAGCGTCGCCGCGAGGAAATCGCCCGCATGCTGGCCGGCGCCGAAATCACGGCGGAAGCCCGCGCCGCCGCCGAACGCTTGATCCGCGCGGCGGGGTAGGCCCGACCGTCATTCCGGATTGGCGCAAGGCGCCAAGTCCGGAATCCATAACCACCGTCTATGCCGCAAGTGTCTCAAATAGATCGACCCACTCCGGATTAGTTTGCTCGATTAAGTTGATCTTCCACTCTCGTCGCCATTTCTTGATTTCTTTTTCGCGGGCGATTGCCGTGAGAGCATCGTCATAGCACTCGAACCAAACGAGTCGGTGGACATGATAGCGGGACGTGAAGCCTCGGACCGCGTTGGTCCTGTGTTCATAGGCGCGCCGAATAGGATCGTTGGACACCCCAATATACAGGGTTCCATGTTTATGACTGGCCATGAGATAAACGTAGTACACAACACCCACGACCTGTGGTTATGGATTCCGGGCTCCGGCCTGAGGCTGGCCCCGGAATGACGATAAATGCCATCGAAGCACCACGGCTTAACACCCATCGACGGTTTGACGGAAAAGCAGGCCAAAGCCGAGCACGGGCGGCTGGCTGAGGAAATCGGCGGCCACGACCGGCGCTACTATCAGGACGATGCGCCGACGGTCTCCGATGCCGAATATGACGAGCTGCGCCGGCGCTACGGTGCGATCGAGGCGCGCTTCCCACAGCTCGCAACCGGCGACAGCCTGACCCAGCGGGTCGGCGCGGCGCCGGCGGCGCGCTTCGCCAAGGTGCGGCACGCGGTGCCGATGCTGTCGCTCGACAATGCCTTTGCCGACGCCGACGTGATCGACTTTGTCGGCCGCATTCGCCGCTTTCTGCGTCTCCGCGACGACGAGGAGATCGTGTTTTCGGCCGAGCCGAAGATCGACGGCTTATCGATGTCGCTGCGCTACCAGGACGGCCAATTGGTCACCGCCGCGACCCGCGGCGACGGCGCCGAGGGTGAAGACGTCACCGCCAATGCCAAGACGCTCCACGACATTCCAAAGTCGCTGAAAGGCAAAGGTATTCCGTCGGTGTGCGAAGTGCGCGGCGAAGTCTACATGACCAAACAGGCCTTTCTCGCCCTCAACAAAAAACAGGCCGAGGCCGGCAGGCCGCTCTATGTCAATCCGCGCAATACGGCGGCCGGCTCGTTGCGACAGCTCGATGCCGCGATCACCGCCTCGCGCCCGCTCGGCTTTTTCGCCTATGCCTGGGGTGAGATGAGCGCCATGCCGGCCGACGCGCAGTCCGGCATGATCAAGTGGTTCGAGCATTGCGGCTTCAAGACCAATCCGCTGACCAAAATGTGCCGCTCGGTCGAGGCGCTGCTGAAATTTCACGCCGAGATCGAAGCGCAGCGCGCCACGCTCGACTACGACATCGACGGCGTCGTCTACAAAGTCGATCGGCTAGATTGGCAGGAGCGGCTTGGCTACGTGTCGCGCAATCCGCGCTGGGCGATCGCGCACAAATTCCCGGCCGAAAAGGCGACCACGGTCGTCAAGGATATCGAGATCCAGGTCGGCCGCACCGGCGCAATCACCCCGGTCGCCAAGCTCGAGCCAGTCACCGTCGGCGGCGTCGTCGTGCAGAACGCGACCCTGCATAACGCCGACGAGATCGCGCGGCTGGATGTGCGCATCGGCGATACGGTGCGGATCCAGCGCGCCGGCGACGTCATCCCGCAGGTTCTCGGTGTGGTCGAGGAGAGGCGGCCGCGCGGGACCAAGCCTTATCCGTTTCCGAAAAAGTGCCCATGTCCGCTGCGTACTGACGTCGTACGCGAGCCGACGGCGACCGGCGAGGAGGGCGCGGTTGCGCGCTGCACCGGCGAGTTTGCCTGCCCATACCAGGCCGTGGAGCATCTCAAACACTTTGTCTCCCGCCGCGCCTTCGATATCGACGGCTTGGGCGAGAAGCAGATCGAGCTGTTCTACGAGCAGGGATGGGTAAAAGAACCGGCCGATATTTTCACGTTGCAAGAGCGCAACGAGAAAGCTGCGTTGCGAGACGGCGGCAAGAAAACGCGCCTCGAAGAGGTCGAAGGATTCGGCGAAACCTCGGTGCGCAATCTGTTTACCGCCATCGCCGCGCGCCGCGAGATACCGCTGGAGCGCTTCATCTATGCGCTCGGCATCCGCCACGTCGGCGAGACCACGGCCGTGGCTTTGGCGCGCGGCTATGGCAGCTGGACCGCGTTCCACGACGCCTGCCGCAAGCTCGCCGACGGCGATGCCGAGGCGCAGGAGGAGATGGACGCGCTCGATCAGATCGGCGACACGGTGATCGAGAGCCTGCGCGATTATTTCGGCGAGGCGCACAACCGCCGGCGCATCGAGCGGCTCGCGGCGCAGGTCCGCATCCGCGATGCCGAGAAGCCGCGCGGCAATTCGGCGATCGCCGGCAAGACCGTGGTGTTCACCGGCACGCTGGAAAGGATGACCCGCGATGAGGCCAAGGCATCGGCCGAACGGCTCGGCGCCAAGGTGTCGGGCTCGGTCTCGAAAAAGACCGACTATGTCGTCGCTGGCCCAGGCGCCGGTTCAAAGCTCGCTGACGCCAAAAAGCTCGGCGTCGCGGTGCTGACCGAAGACGAGTGGCTGAAGCTCATTCGTTGATCATCATCACGAGGAGCAACCCGCGTTGGCTCGCTGCGCGAGCTATGGCGGCTTGCGTCGTGCCGGAGCGAAGGCGGAAGCGGCGAAACAATCCAGTGCCTTGAGGTGACTGGATTGATTCGCCGAGTTTGTCGTCAGGCCGGCCACTTCGGGCCGGGCCTGTTGGCTCCCAATCACAAGGCGCCGCTAAATTCGTCCCACCAAAACCGGAACAATGACGATGATCAGGGTCAGGCCGAGTCCGCCGCCGGGATAATGGTCCCGAGCATCGCGTTTTCTCGCCCTGCCCAACCCTTGCGAGGGAAACGCCGCTATCCCGTGGATGTTCCGTTGTTACGAGCGCCGATGTTCCGCCGTCAGAAAAAAATCTATGGCCACCGCGGCGGAATCGTCGCGGCAAGCAGCCAGGCGCGCGTGGTGGTATCAAGAATCGGCGCCAGCGCTTCGCGCACCCGCGCCTGATAGGCATCGAACCAGGTGCGCTCCTCGGCGCTCAGCATCGCCGGCTCGATCAGGCGGGTGTCGATCGGCACGAGCGTCAATGTCTCTAGGGCGTTGAGCGGTTTTTCCGCGCCGGGCACCGGCGCCGCCTCCGTCACCAGCACCAGATTTTCGATGCGGATGCCGTAGGCGCCGGTGCGGTAATAGCCGGGCTCGTTGGACAGGATCATGCCGCGCTTGAGCGCCACGTTACCGAGCTTGGAGATGCGAGCCGGCCCTTCATGCACGGAGAGATAGCTGCCGACGCCATGGCCGGTGCCGTGATCGAAATCGAGCCCGGCGCGCCACAGATACTGGCGCGCGAATAAATCGAGCTGCGCGCCGGTGGTGCCGTCGGGAAACACCGCCCGCGCAATGGCGATATGGCCTTTGAGCACCAGCGTGAAATTGCGCCGCATCTCGGCGGTCGGAATCCCGACCGCGGCGGTGCGCGTGATGTCGGTGGTGCCGTCCTCGTATTGGCCGCCGGAATCGAGCAGAAAAAGTTCGTTCGAGGCGATGCGGCGATTGCTCTTGCGGGTGACGCGATAATGGACAATGGCGCCGTTCGGGCCGGCGCCGGAAATGGTCGGGAATGAAACGTCCTTCAGCAGACCGGTGTCGCGGCGAAAGCTTTCCAGCGCTTCGACGGCGTCGATCTCGGTGACTTCGCCGCGCGGCGCCTGGTGGTCGAACCAGGCGAGGAAGCGCGTCACCGCGGCGCCGTCGCGCAGCTGCGCCGCCCGCGCGCCGTCGATCTCGATCCGGTTCTTCACCGATTTCATCGGCGCGATCGGATCGGAGCCGCGCACCAGCGAGCCGCCGTTGTCGATTATCAGCCGCGCGATCGCTTCCGGGCAGGTGGCAGGATCAAGCCAGACGGCGCGGTGCTCGCGGCCGAGCGCGGCAAGGTCGCGCTCGAATGCGGCGTTGGGGCGGACGTCGGCGATCTCTTCCAGGCGCGAGCGGATTTCGTTACCGACCTTGCGCAAGTCGACAAAGATCGTCGGCCGGCCCTCCTTGGGCACGGTGGCGAAGGCGAGCACCACCGGGGTATGCGGCACATCGCTGCCGCGGATATTGAACAGCCAGGACACTGCATGCGGATCGGACACCATCAGCGTATCGGCGGCGTTGCCCGCCATCTCCGCCTGGATGCGCGCAATCTTGCTCGACGATTCTTCGCCGGCATAGCGCAGCTCATGCGCGACCACGGCGCCGAGCGGCGGCTCGGGCCGGTCGGTCCAGACGACGTCGATTGGATTGTCCTCGACCGCAAGGAGCGTCGCGCGTGCCTCGCTGCAGGCTTTGGCGAGCCGCTCGGCGCCGTCGACGGTGTGCAGCCACGGCGCGTAGCCGAGCTGCGCGCCGGCGGGGAGATTGGCTTTGATCCAGGCCGGCGGCGGATTGTCGACCAGATGCTCGATGGCAAAAATCTCGCCGTCGACTTCCTCGCGCACCTGGACCTGATAGCGGCCGTCGACGAACAGCACGGCGCGCTGGGCGAGCACGATGGCGAGGCCGGCCGAGCCGGTGAAGCCGGTGAGCCAGGCGAGCCGCTCGTCGCTCGGCGGCACGTATTCGTTCTGAAAGCGATCGGCGCGCGGCACGATGAAGCCGTCGAGCCCGCGGACCTTGAGTTCCGCGCGCAACGCAGCGACGCGCGGCGCGGTGGCGGCGCGGTCGGCGCGATCGTCGAATGATTGGAACCGGGCTTCGAACATGCGCGCAATCTAGAACATGATCGCGAAAAGTGGATACCGGTTTTCGGAAAAGATCATGTTCCAACACAAAATCTAGACCATGATCCTTAACTTTGGCGGATCACGGTCTAGGAGGCTGTCCGGGGAGGGGCAACCGCCGTGGCGACGCGCGCCGCACGAAAACCAGCGTGGTCCACCCGTCCAGGTCGATGCGCCGCTTGAGCGCGAGTGGCCGATAGGCCGCGATCACCGCATTGGCCTGCGACGGCAGCACGCCCGAAAGGACGACATGGGCGCGCGGCGCCGTCAGCTGCCGCAGCGGTGTAGCGATGCGCTGCAGCGGCCCGAGCAGGATGTTGGCGAGGATCAGATCGAATGGCGCCCGCGTACGGATCGCACGCAGGCCGACGCCGTCGGCTTCCGCGACCGTGACAAAGCCGCCCGCGCGATTGCGTCGGATATTTTCGCGCGCGGCGCGGACGGCGCTTGCGTCAATATCGGTCGCCAGCACGCGGGCGCGCAGCGCGCGAGCGGCGGCGATCGCGAGCACGCCGCTGCCGGTGCCGATGTCGAGAATGCGCGGCGTACGCTGGCGCCTATCCGCCGCCTTGCAAATCGCATCAAGCGCCAGCAGGCAGCCGCGGGTGGTGCCATGATGACCGGTGCCGAACGCGAGCGCCGCCTCGATCTCGATGCCGATGCAATTGGCCGGAGCGCGAGCACGGTCGTGCGCGCCATGGACGACAAAGCGGCCGGCCGGGACGGGCTTCAGCCCGGCGAGGCTTTGCCTCACCCAGTCGGCCGCTTCGACGCGGCTGAACCGTAACGCCGCGACGGCCGCTGTTCCGGCCGCCGCCTGCACCGCGGCCCGCACCGCGTCCTCGCTGAGCAGCTCTCGGAAGTGAATCGCGACTTGCCAGCGACTGCCGCCGGCGTCGATCAGGCTGACCGCGATATCCTCAGGCGCAAAGCGCTCGCCAACGTGATCGGCGATCGCCCGCCCAGTTGTAAGATCGGTGTCCAGCTTTGCCACCAGGGACGGTTCATCCGCGACGGGGCCGTAAGACATTGTCTTGGCGGTGCCTTTCTTATTGTTCCCCGGAATTCACAATGGCTGGCACCAAAAAGGCCGCAGCGGGGAAACGGATCGATTGTGAGTAGTGTCTCAGTTTGATTGTGGTGAGGAAAATCCAAGTAGAAAAAGAGACGATTATCGTGGGAGCGAGCTTTGATAAAGCTCCGTGCATTTTGCGAGAAGCTCGGCTGAATATCCTTTGCGGTTCAATTTGGATCGATCATAGACGACCCTTGCCCAATTGGTTTGATCGTCTTGCGCATTAAGGCGACGAAGAAAAAAAATGATCAATTCATGGAAGGTATTATCTCCTGTCGTACCTTTATCCGCCCGCGCGTCCTTAATGGTAGCAGCAACGGCGCAATCGAGGTCTTGACGGCTGAACGATTGCGCTTTCGCAGGCAGGCCCAACGAAAGCGCTACGAAGATCGTAATTAAGGGTAGTCGCATGTACATCGCTGTTCCCAACTTCTCGTGCCATAACCTTAGCGAAGTAGGAACTTAGCAAAAATGCCCCGAGGTCCCAAAGGTGAGAAGCGCCGCGCCGATGTGAACGCCCTCGCCGTCAATGCGTCGGTTCACGCGGTTGACCAACGCTTTTAGCAAGAAATTCGAGAACCATTGCCATTCTCTGGCACTCTAATTTTTCTGGTACAACTGGGTTCGCGTCCACAAGACGCTTGGTCTTACGCCGGCTAGGGCTGCGGGTCCTACACAGGACCGGGTAGCGTCTCAGTTTGAATTTCGAGAGGCTTGAAGAAGCCAGTGGTTGCATAATGTTATAGTCGTTGCCATTGGCTGGTTTTCTTCGCCCAATGCACTCATCGTTTCGTGTTCGCAAGAACCACGCGGAGATTGCTCCAGTGTCAACGCGGATCGATAAGTCGTGGCTCGTTTTCATCAGCATCGAGAATTTTGACCACGACCGATGCGTCGACCTATTCTCGCGTCCCGACGGAAGCTACGGTTTTGAGGAGTTCCGACGCGACGTAGAAGACCGAGGTGAGTGGACACCGGTCTCCTACTATTCGGGTCACATTTATCCGTCGCGCGAGGCTGCGCTTGCAGCGGCAATGCAGTCCGTGACCTGGTTGGAAGACGCGATCAAGCAAAGTCCTTCTGCCCAACGGCTCCTCCTGCTGCGGAATTCAAACTGAGACACTACCGAGATTTCCAGCGTTTTGCCGCGGCTTGGCGTGCGATCTCCTTGCGACGCGTCTTGCTCAATCCGGCCGCTCGCGCCCTGCCGCCCATCCGGCCAAGGGCGACGGCGGCGGCATTCTTGCCATCATCTGTCGTCACGTCCTCGATCTCGCCGGTCGCAATCTTGCCGATCATGACGGCGCGGGCGTTCACGTCAGCAGGGCGGCGCTCGCCACGGGGACCTTTAGCCATTGCCACTACCTTGCGTTGCTTAGCGGCAAGCATATGCTATCGTAACACTCTTAGCCAAGAGGAAGGCTATGGCCGAAGGTAGTTCAGTTGCGATTACCACGGCCATCATTGGCGCGGTCGTTGCGCTTCTTGTAGCTTTTGGGAGGGCCGCCCGCGCTCGATGGATGACTTTTTCAGTAGGGCGTCGAGCAGTAATAACAAGTTTTGGCGGCGCTGCAGTGGGAGCGTTGATTGTTATTTTGACCGTCACACCCGCCGACGAATTTTTTGTCGTTTTTACTGTCCTATCGATCTGCGCATTAACGTTCGCTGCGTTCGTTACTTTCTTAATTGACTTTCCGCCACAATCAAACTGAGACACTACCAGTTGTCCGCACGAAGAAAGATAGCTACCCAGCACAATCCGTCGTCTCTGCCGCGCCATAAGACATTGTTTGGACGGTGCTTTCTTACAAATCCCCGGAATTCACAGCACCTGGTGCCAAAGGGCCACCGCAGGAAAGCCGGGCAAGTTATGCCATTCTGACTCAGCTTAAATTCACAGAGTTGTTCACAGGTTTGGATCGCCTGCCGCGCCATGGTTTGAGCCTGCACCGTGTCAGCGTAGGCAACGGCGGCGTTGCCGCAGCCGTCGCCCGGCGATCGAGCACGTTCAAAACAATACCGGCCAGCGCATTACGCTTTCGCCGTGCTTAGTGTCGTTCAGGTTTTGTTGAACTCAATAGAGCCCGCCCGGCCGCAGCACATAGACCGGTGGTGGCTGCGGCGGGATATATCCGGGCTGGGCGTAATAAGGCTGCGGCTGGCCGTAATAAGGCTGTGGCGCCACCCGGTAATATTGCGGCTGCCCGTATTGGGGCTGCCCATAGCCCGGCTGCGCGTACTGCGGCTGCCCGTATTGCGGCTGCGCATAATTCGGCGGCGGCGCTTGGCCGTAATTCTGCGGCGGCGCCGGTTGCCGGTAGTAGCCTTGCGCATCGTACGGCTGCTGCGGCGCCGGCTGGTAGCCGTCATAGCCGGGCGGGACTTGCGGCGGCTGCGCCGCGGCTTGCTCCGCCGGGGTCCGCCGCGCGATCGCCGGGCTCGCCGGCGCCTGCCCGGACACGACCACTTTGGCTTCCTTCATGCCCTGCTGCTGCACCAGCGCGAACAGCGTCGCCGCGTTGGCCGGCGCCAGCCGCACGCAGCCGTGCGACACCGGCAGGCCGAGGTGTTTGACGTCGGAGAAGCCATGAATGGCGTGGCCGCGCAGGTCGAAGAACATGGTGTGCGGCATCGGCGCGCCGTCCCATTCCTGCGACTGATGGGTGGCGTCGAGGCGGTTGACCTTGAAGGTGCCGTTCGGCGTGTCGTAGCCCGGCCGCCCGGTGGAGACCGGCCAGACATAGCGGGTCTCGCCGTCGACCGCGACCGTCATGCGCTGCGTGTTCTTGTCGATATTGACGAGGATGGTGGCCTGCGCCGACGCGGCCAACAAAACCGGTAGTGCTGCGGCGACAAGCGCGGCGGGGAGCCAACGACCGACACAAGGACCGATACGCATGAATATACCCACAATGGCGACGCCCGACGGGGACACGATCGCCCCTGATCCGAGAAGTTTGTCGCCAGTATTTGGTTCAAATCAAGAGTGTCGCACCGTGCCAGCGCCAAGATAGTGAATGACGCGGGCGAAAGCTTGAATGAAATGCGGCGGGAATGGTTAGCGCCGCGGCCGTCATTCCGGGGCGCGCCGAAGGCGCGAGCCCGGAATCCATATTCGCGAGCCCGTTCAGGAAGGTCTCGGAATGCTGCCTCGATGATGGTGGTTATGGATTCCGGACTCGCGGGCTAAAAGCCCGGGCTCTGGAATGACGAAGACCAGCTAGCCAAACCCATCCCGCTTGAGCCGCACCAGCGCCTGATCCAGCGCCGCGAGGAAGCTTGAGCGATCACGTGGCCCGAACGGCTTCGGGCCGCTCGTGATTTCGCCGGCGCTGCGCAGCGAATCCATCAGATTGCGCGTCGCCAGCGTCATGCCGATCGAGTCCGCAGTGAACGCCTTGCCGTTCGGCGCGAGGACGGCAGCGCCCCCTTTCACGCAACGGCTGGCCAGCGGCACGTCGGCGGTGATGACGATGTCGCCGCACCCGGCGCGCTCGGCAATCCAGTTGTCCGCTTCGTCCATGCCGCCGCCGACCACGACGCGCTCGATCATCGCATCGCGCGGCACGACAATCGGGCTGTTGCTGACGACAAAGACTTTGAGCGCGACGCCCTTGCCCGCATGCCGCTCGGCGACGCGATACACTTCCTGCTTCACCGGGCAGGCATCGGCGTCGACGTAGATGGTGATGGGTGTTGGCGAAGCGGATGAAGAATTCAAAATGGCTCGACGAAGTTTTGGTCGCCGGTTTGCTCAGCGCGAAAATACCCGCGACGTGATGTCATCGAACGAATAGGGACAGGTCGCAGGAAACTCCGCTTCGTCCAGCCCGGTCTCTTTCGCCGCCTCGATCCGCGCCCGGCGGTAAGCGCGGGCAATGGCTTCGTCGATGCGCGGCCGCAGGCCCGGATTGTCCGACAGCACGTCGGCGATTTCCAGACGTTGCTCTTGAATAGAGAGAACCCAGCTGCGCGACCGTAACGACGGCTGATGATCCCACTTGAGCATGTGCACCATCACCACGCGCAAGGCACTGACGAGCTTGTTGAACTGCTCCCGCCCCAAAGCCTCGATCTCCTCGGCAAGATTATCGCGATCGAGCGCTTCGAAGCGGCCGGCGCGAAGATGACGCGACTGTTCCATCAGCCAGGAGTAAAAGTCGCGCTCGTACTCGGCGCGTACCGGCTCGTCACCGGGCGCCAAATCTGTGGTTATGTCCTTGCGAGGTCCGGCCATTGCTGATCCTTAAGCGCAAGATAGCAGAAAACATCGCCGGCGTCCGCGGCCCCTTACACCCGCTCCACGAACGAATCCACCACGCGCTTCTCGCCGGCTCTGTCGAACTGGATGGTCAGCTTGTTGCCGTCTATTGCCGTGACGTTGCCGTTGCCGAATTTCTGGTGAAAGACGCGGTCGCCCATCGTGAAGGCCGAGACGGTGCCGGTGGATTTCGCCACCAGTTCGCCTTCGATGGTCAGCGGCAGGCGGCGGGCGCTGGCGCTTGAGCCGGAGCGCCGAGCGCCCTCACCTGATCGAGCTTCGCTCGATCGTCCTCTCCCCGCCGGGGAGAGGTGAGAGAGGTCCTCGCTGCCGGCGCCGCCGTGGTCGGCCTCGTAGTGGGAGTCCGCATCGTCGGAAAAGCCGTTGCGGTCGCGCTTGGCCTGCGCGCGCTTCCAGCCAGGCGATGAATAATTGGAGCCGAACGAGGTCATGGCGTCGAAGCGCGAGGCGCCATAGCCGGCATAACCGCCGAAGCCGCCCTGCGCCTCGGTGACCTCGACATTGGCTTCCGGCAATTCGTCGAGAAAGCGTGAGGGAATATTGGTCTGCCACAGGCCGTGCATGCGCCGGTTGGTGGCGAAATAGATTTTCGCCCGCTTGCGCGCGCGCGTCAGGCCCACATGCCCGAGCCGGCGCTCCTCTTCGAGCCCGGCGCGGCCCTGGTCGTCAAGCGCGCGCTGGTTGGGAAACACGCCTTCCTCCCAGCCGGGCAGGAACACGGTGTCGAACTCCAGGCCCTTGGCGGCGTGCAAGGTCATGATATTGACGGCGTCGGCCTCGGCGGCCTTCTCGTTGTCCATCACCAGCGCGATGTGTTCGAGGAAGCCTTGCAGGTTCTCGAACTCCTCCATGGAGCGGATCAGCTCTTTGAGGTTCTCCAGCCGGCCGGCGGCGTCGGCGGAACGGTCCTTCTGCCACATCTCGGTGTAGCCGGATTCGTCGAGCACGATCTCGGCCAGCTGGGTGTGCGGGAGCGAGTCGCGCTGCTTGCGCCAGCGGTCGACTGTCTCGAGCAAACCGCGCAGCGCGCCGCGCGGCTTCGGTTTCAGCTCGTCGGTCTCGATCACGGCGCGCGCGGCGTCGGTCAGCGGCACGCGGCGCTTGCGGGCATGATCGTGCAGCATTTGCACGGTGGCGTCGCCGAGGCCGCGCTTGGGCACATTGACGATGCGCTCGAAGGCGAGATCGTCGGCCGGTGAATTGATCAGCCGCAGATAGGCGAGCGCATCGCGAATTTCGGCGCGCTCGTAGAACCGAGGACCGCCGATCACGCGATAGGGCAGGCCCAGCGTGACGAAGCGATCCTCGAACTCGCGCATCTGGAACGAGGCGCGCACCAGGATGGCGATCTCGTTGAGCGCATGGCCGTCGCGCTGCAATTGCTCGATCTCCTCGCCGATGGCGCGCGCTTCCTCCTCGGAATCCCAGGCGCCGGTGACAAAGACTTTTTCGCCGGGCACGTCCTCGGTGCGCAGCGTCTTGCCGAGCCGGCCTTCGTTGTGGGCGATCAGATGCGAGGCGGCGGCGAGAATATGTCCGGTCGAGCGGTAATTGCGCTCCAGCCGGATCACTTTGGCGCCGGGAAAATCGTGCTCGAAGCGCAGAATATTGTCGACTTCGGCGCCACGCCAGCCGTAGATCGACTGATCGTCGTCGCCGACGCAGCAGATGTTTTTGTTTCCCTCTCCCCTTGTGGGAGAGGGTGCCGAGCGAGCGTCAGCGAGCGAGGCGGGTGAGGGGCTTGCGCGCGCCGCGCTGCCCGTCCCCGCACCCGGTTCCTCGCTCTGCTCGGAACCGCCCTCTCCCGCAAGGGGAGAGGGCAAAGGTGCGCTCTTTGGCGCGGCCGTCCGCTGCGCCAGCAACCGCAGCCACAGATACTGCGCGACGTTGGTGTCCTGATACTCGTCGACCAGGATGAACTTGAAGCGCGCCTGATACTGGCGCAGCACTTCCGGCTGCTCGCGGAACAGCCGGATGTTTTCCAGCAGCAGATCGCCGAAATCGGCGGCGTTGAGAATTTTCAGCCGCTCCTGATAAGCCTTGTAGAGTTTGAGCCCCTTGCCGTTGGCGAACACGCCGGCTTCGCCCGGCGGCACCTGCTCGGGCGTCAGCCCGCGATTCTTCCAGCCTTCGATCAGCGCCGCGAGCACCCGCGCCGGCCAGCGCTTCTCGTCGATGTTTTCGGCGGCGAGGAGCTGCTTCATCAGCCGCACCTGGTCGTCGACATCGAGGATGGTGAAATCGGGCTTGAGCCCCACCAGCTCGGCATGCCGGCGGAGAATCTTGACGCCGATCGAATGGAAGGTGCCGAGCCATGGCATGCCTTCGACCACGTGGCCGACGATCTCGCCAACGCGCGCCTTCATCTCCCGCGCCGCCTTGTTGGTGAAAGTCACCGCCAAAATCTCGCTCGGCCGGGCGCGGCCGGTCGCGAGAATGTGGGCGATGCGCACCGTCAGCACCCGCGTCTTGCCGGTGCCGGCGCCGGCCAGCACCAGCACCGGGCCGTCGAGCGTCTCGACCGCCAGCCGCTGCTCAGGATTAAGCCCGGCGAGATAGACCGCCGAACCCGGCGCTGCGGCACGCGCGCGTGCGGCAATGCCGCCGGGCGCGGGAGCCGGCGGTTCGAGCGGGTCAAAAGGCTCTGACAAAGGGTCAGCCAAGCCGGTCAACCTTGGGCGGCTTTCGCATGATTCTCATAGGCCAAAGATGGCACCTGGGCGGGGCTTTTACGAGGCTTTCCCCGTCATTCCGGGCGCGGGCCCTGGCCTGCGAGCCTGGAATCCATAACCACGGCCAGCGAATATGGATTCCGGACTTGCCGCTTCGCGGCAATCCGGAATGACGAGCGGCAGACGCGTCATTTCCCCGGCATGGCGATGCGCCGGCCGGCGCCGTCCGGGACTGGCAAGTGCGCGTGCGCGGCTTTCATGCGGGCGAGCCGCGCCGCGATCGCTTGCGGAAACGGCGCCGTCTTCTTCGCCGTCATGTCGACATGCAGCACCATGTTCTCGGACGTGGCCGAGAGCCAGCCTTGCTCGGCGTGAAACAGCTGCTCGAAGTAATGCATGCGCTTGGCGTCGAAATCGAGCAGCTGGAAGGTCACGCGCACCGGGTCGCCGGCGTGCAGTTCGCGCAAGTAGCGCACATGCGCCTCGGCGGTGAGGGTGGAGTGCTTGGTTGTTTCCAGGTAAGCCAGCCCGCAGCCGAGAAGCTCATAGGCCTCGTCGACGGTGCGGTCGAACAGCACGTTGTAATAGGCCATATTGAGATGGCCGTTATAGTCGATCCAACCCGGCTCGACCCGCATCTCCGAGGACACGAAAGGCGCGAAAAAGGCGGGTTCCGGATCGGGGCGTTCGAGCATGGCGTTTTTATCATTTGGCTGGCGGCGCGGCCGCAAGAGTGGCGGATTTCACGCCTGATGCAAGGCTCGTTATACAAGGCTCGTCATGCGGCGCCCGCAATGCAACACTCTTGGCGGCCAGCTTGACCGGCAGCGGCGGCGCGGCCACTTTGCGACCAAAGAGCAGCCGCGATGGTGATGACCGAAGCCTGGGAGGACCTTAGACGCGACCGCAGCGGGGTCGAAGCTGTTATTGCTGCGCTCGCCGCCAAGGTTGGCAATCGCCTGGTCACCTCGCAGGCCGTGCGCGAGCAGCATGGCAACACGCTGACCTGGGTCGGCAACCAGCCGCCGGACGCCGTGGTATTCCCGCAAATCACCGAAGAGGTGCAGGACATCGTGCGCCTGTGCGCCGCCGAGCGTGTGCCGGTGATCGCCTTCGGCGCCGGCACGTCCCTTGAAGGCCAGGTCAACGCGCCATACGGCGGCGTCTGCCTCGATTTCCGCGACATGAATTGCGTGCTTGCCGTCCATGCCGAGGACCTCGATTGCGTCATCGAGCCGGGCATCACCCGCAAGCAGCTCAATGAGGCGCTGCGCGATCGCGGGGTGTTTTTCCCGATCGATCCGGGCGCCGACGCCTCGCTTGGCGGCATGGCGGCGACGCGCGCCTCGGGCACCAACGCGGTGCGCTACGGCACGATGAAGGACAATGTGCTGGCGCTCAAAGTCGTGCTTGCCAGCGGCGAGGTAATGTCGACCTCGCGGCGCGCGAAGAAGACCGCGTCCGGCTACGACCTCACGCGACTGATCGTCGGCTCGGAAGGCACGCTCGGTGTCATCACCGAACTGACGCTGCGGCTCGCCGGCATTCCGGAAGCGATCTCGTCCGGGGTCTGTCCGTTTCCCTCGGTCGAGGCGGCGTGCAATGCCACCATCCTCACCATCCAGTCCGGCATCCCGGTGGCGCGGATCGAGCTCCTCGATGCGCTGCAGGTGCGCGCCTGCAATCAGTATTCAAAGCTTTCGCTGCCGGAGACGCCGATGCTGTTTGTGGAATTTCACGGCAGCGAAGCGAGCGTCGCCGAACAGTCGCAAGCCTTCGGCGAGATCGCATCCGAATTCGGCGGCGGGCCATTCGACTGGGCGACCAAGGCCGAAGACCGCTCGCGGCTGTGGCAGGCGCGCCATGACGCCTATTGGGCGCAGCGCGGACTGCGCGCCAATACCCAGCCGCTGGCGACCGACGTCTGCGTCCCGATTTCGCGGCTGGCCGAATGCCTGACCGCGACCCAGCGCGATATCGCCGAGAGCCGATTGCTGGCGCCGATCGTCGGCCATGTCGGCGACGGCAATTTCCATGTCGGGCTCCTGGTCGACATGAACGACGACGAGGAAGTGACGCGCGTCCGCGCCTTCCTCGAACGGCTGACCGAGCGGGCGTTGGCGATGGACGGCACCTGCACCGGCGAGCACGGCGTCGGCCAGGGCAAGATGAAATACCTGCCGGCCGAACATGGGCAGCCGGCGCTCGACGCCATGCGCGCGATCAAGCGGGCGCTCGATCCGCTCGACATTATGAATCCGGGCAAGATTTTTAGTCTTTGAGCATGATCCGGAAAAGTGGAGGCCGGTTTTCCGCAAGATCATGCTCCGCTTGAAACGCTGCAGATCACTGCCTCAATCGCGACGCGATGAGGTGCTTTTGGTCGAGCGCAATTCAGGCCAGGAGAGGCGACCGGCATGATGCTGTTCCTCGAACCGCCGCCGCAATATGACCATCCCTACCATGGTCAGGTGATCGAGCAGCGGCTGTCGTTTTGGCAAATCATCAAACTCTGCCACGGCCCCACCAGTGCCTGCTCGTGGGTCACGAACGGGGTCTGTTACATCGCGCTGCCGCAGGACGAGAAGGATGATCGACTGATCGCGCTGATGCGCCAGCACGAGATCGGGCATTGCAACGGCTGGCCCAGCTACCATCTGGCCGGCCGGCGGGTAGAATATGACGACGAGAAGGGCGCCACAACGCAGCGGCAAGACCCGACACAGAAGCAAAACACGACGCAGAAGCAAAAGCCTGGCCATCTCAATGTGACGCTGTTTTAAGCCGGCGAACTAAAAACGCTGGCCACCGGGAGGTGACAATGAGGAAATCTGTTGCGGTCGCTATCGGCGGCGCTTCGCTGCTGGCGTGCGCCTTCGGCGCCCCGGCCCAGGAAAACAGTAAAGAAAAGAGCTCCGACGGCGTGGTGAAGATCGGCCTGATCGAGGACATGTCGAGCATCTATGCCGACATCACCGGCATCGGCGCCGTCACCGCGGCCAAGATGGCGGTCGATGATTTCGGCGGCAAAGTGCTCGGCATGCCCGTCGAGGTGGTTTCGGCCGATCATCAGAACAAAGCCGACATCGCTTCGGCGACCGCGCGGGAATGGTTCGACAACCAGCATGTCGATGCGCTGATGGACGTCGCTGCTTCGGCAACCGCGCTTGCTGCGGTCGACGTCGCCAAGACCAAGAACAAGATCGTCATCCTCAACGGGCCGGGCGCGGCGCGCATCACCAACGAAGCCTGCACGCCGGTGTCTTTCCACTACACCTATGACAATTACGCGCTGGCCCATGGTACCGGCGGCGCCATGGTCAAGGCCGGCTACGACACGTGGTTCTTTATCGCCGCCGACTACGCCTTCGGTCACGACCTCGAGGCGGTGACCACGAGCGTCATCAAAGCCAACGGCGGCCAGGTGCTCGGCGACGTCCGCGTGCCGATCAATACCGCGGATTTCTCCTCGGCTTTGCTGCAGGCGCAATCGTCTAAGGCCAAAGTGGTCGGCCTCGCCAATGCCGGCGCCGACACGCAGAATTCAATCAAGCAGGCGGCCGAATTCGGCATCGTCCGCGGCGGCCAGAAAATGGCGGGGCTGTTGGTCTTCATCAACGACGTCAACAGCCTTGGCCTCGATGTGGCGCAGGGCATGCTGCTGACCACGGCCTTCTATTGGGACCGCAACGACGAGTCGCGGGCCTGGGCGCAGCGCTATTTTAGCCGCATGAACCGGATGCCGAATATGACGCAGGCCGGCATCTATTCGGCGACCACGCATTATCTCCAAGCCGTGGCGGCCGCCGGCACCGACGCCACCCAGCCGGTGATCGAAAAGATGCGGGCAACGCCGATCAACGACTTCTTCGTCAAAAACGGAACGATCCGCGAGGACGGCCGCATGGTTCACGACATGTATCTGTACGAGGTCAAGAAGCCCGCGGCATCCAAAGGCGCGTGGGACTATTACAAGCTGGTTGCCGAAATTCCGGCCGACCATGCCTTCCTGCCGCTTGCGGAATCCAAATGCCCGCTGGTGAAAAAGACCCAGTAGGCGTTCGCTACATTGTTAATCGTCACCGTCAGCGAACTGGAAAACATCCACTCACTTCGAGACTTACGAATTTGATCTTGGCGTCGGCTTGATATCGTTTGAGCCTCGTGAGCGTGCAAAACAGCCGGGCCACCACAGCCGCGAAACGCTGGCAGTCATTTGTTCGTCGGCGAGAACGCCATGAACGCGGCCGCATGTTTCATAATCAGTTCGAAGTGCTTGTGCGCGTGGTTGGTCGACAGTTCGATGAACTCGGCCGGCGATGTCACGTTGCCGAGCCGCTGCGCATAGTCCAGGGTGGCGTTTACGTTGGCATTGATCAGCTCGACCGCCTTGGCGCGATAGTCCTCGGCGGGAGGAGTGGCTACCGGAAGCTGCCGTTCGAGCGTGGGGCTGTCGGCTTCGCGTTCTCGCGGTTGGCCAGCCGCCATGCCGTCAAGGCCGGGAGGCGGATTCGCGCTGGCAAGTCCATTTGCACAATCGGGCGCAGCCGCGATGTTGACCTTCAGGTTTTCCAGCATCGAGGTGCGGTAATCCCTCGCTGACTTGGCGGCAGCCAGGGTGACTTCGTCCAATTGTTGTAATGTCCTTTCGTCCTCCAGCCCAGAACCCTTGTGGTTGTTGCTCTCAGCCATGCGGGCGACGGCGCCCTGCGCTATATTGGTCTGTCCGTTGATAATCGCTTGCTGCGAAGGAAGTTTCTCGACCGCCGCGCCGCTCTCGAGCGACGCGGCGAGCTCTGCCATCGAGCGCCGGGTCGGGCGCCGAGGCTTAGCCGGCCGCTCGGATCGGTAGTCGTCCATGGTCGATCCGCTCCACGGTCATCGCCTGCCAGGCCCACCGCCACAGGCCGTAAAGCTCCGCCGCGGCCTTCCCGCCGGGCGCGAACTCGGTAACCCCAAAGCCAGCGCCTAGCGCATCCTGATGGTCGTTGCGCTGGACGATATAAGGAAGCGCCAGCGCCCCCGCCGCATTCAGCGCCACGGCGGCCTCGCCGATGCGATAACTGCGTGCTGGCGCCTGGTTGAGGACGAGCGCAAATGGCTTGCCAAGTTTGCGAGCGGTGCACAGCGTCGGCAGCGCCGCTTCGATGTCAGCCGGACTGGGCCGTGCCGGGATCAGACATATGTCGGCAGCGCCGATTGCGCTTGCGCTCAAGTCGTTGGCCGTTGCGGGCGTGTCGATGACGGCCAGCGTGAAGCCGTTGTGCCGAAGCGCCAATAGCGACCGCTCAATTTCCAAGCTGCTGGCGGCACGCTCGATCCGAGGCTCGGGAAGCGTGCGGCGCCGGCCCCAATTCGAAACCGTTCCCTGTTGGTCGGTTTCGATGATGGCAACCCGATGCCCGTCCCCCATCGCAGCGACCGCAAGCCCGATGGCGAGCGTGCTCTTGCCGCTGCCACCCTTTTGAGTGGCCAATACGATCACGCGCATCATGCGTTGCCTTTCGCCGGCAAACAGCACACGCAACCAGAAAATGGAGCTGGCGATCAATCACTAGCGGAATGTTTTCGATTCGAGTCAAGACTGGCGGCCGCGATCCACAGGTCTCCACACGGTTCATGTTTGCACCGCGAGGCCGGATGACGCGCTCCCGGGCCTACAGATCACCCGGGGTCCCTGACGTAGCTTCACTAAGCGACACGAAGTGCAGTGAACGTCTGTTGCTGGCCGATCTCGGTCATGGCGGGATGTCCGACTTCGGTCCGCGATGCGGGCCAAAGCGGACGTTGATCGGGTCGCTCTCAGCGGCGACTAGTTCCGCGCTGCGACAATCGGGCCAACCCTGTTGGTCGAAAGTTCGCCCAACAGTGCCTCGGCCATCTCGCGCAGGCGCACTTTCTGTACTTTGAGGCCGTTAGGGCTTTCCACGGTCGGAAACGAATCCACCACGACGATTCGCTCCGGCACTTTGAACCGCGCCAATTGTTTGAAGCAAGCGCCGCGCAAACGGTCCTCTGTCAGCACTGCGCCGGCGGCGGCGCGAACGAACGCCACCGGCACTGGATCGGCGCCAGCTCTTGAAGCAGCGACGACCTGCACGCCGACGACGCCGGGCTGAGCCTGAATAACGGCCTCGATCTCCTCCGGGCTCACCAGGAAGCCGCCGAGCCGCATCGCGTCGCCGATCCGCGCCTCATAGACGAAGCCTGTGTCGGCGAGGCGGGCGAGATCGCCGGTGCGAAACATGCCATCGTGGTCAATTGCCCGCTCGGTTGCCGATGGATTGTCCAAATATTCGACGAACCGGGATGGCGCGTCGATCCACAATTCGCCCAATGCGCCGTGCGGCAGCGGCTTGCCGGTATCCGGACCGCGGACAGCCAGCCGCGCCTGATTGCTGACCGGCATGCCGCCGCCGAGCAGACGGTTCTCGCCATCGGCGATCGAAAACAGCGCCTGCACTTCCGAACTGCCATAGAGGCCGTGCGGCTTCATGCCGGCGCCTTCGGCGGCGGCGATCGACGCGGCGGCGGTTGAGTGGAAGGCGGCGAAACCGGCGAACCGTACAGAATCAAATGGCTGCCCGCCGGACGCGGCGGCGATCCGGCCGAACATGTCGTCGCCGCCGATCACATGGGTAATCCGATGCCGCCGCATCAATGCGGTTGCGGCTTTGCCGTCGAATTGCGACAGGCACACAATATGCGCGGCGCCGGCGATCGCCGCCATCGCTGCGGCATTGCCGAAAGTCCCGCAGAACGGCACCGCGCCGAGTAAAGCCGCGTCGGACGCATCCAGTCCGAGGCGGCGGGCGACATCGCCGGCGTGTCCGGCGATGGCTTGCTGATCGTGCAGCACCAGTTTCGGCCCGCTGGTCGTGCCGGACGTCGTGAAAGTCAGGCACGGCGCGTCGCCGGTCGCTTCGTCCGTGCCCGCCTCGGCAGCGTCGCCGCTAAGCGACAGCACCGGCAAACCGGCAAGCGTGGTGACATTGCGGGGAACCCGCGGTCCCAGCACGCAGCGCAATGCCGCGCGATCGTCAGCGGGCAGCGCAGCGAAAATCGCCGGGAAGTCGACCGGCGCGAATCCCCACTCCGTCACCAGCGCGACCGCGCGCGAGCGGCGCAAGAGACTGCCGACCTCCGCGGCTCGAAAACGGGTGTTGATGTGAACGGCCAGCGCGCCAAGTCGCGCGCAGGCAAAGATGGCGGCAAGGTAGTCGATGCTGTTCGGCAGCCACAGCGCGACCCGCGCGCCGGCGCTTACGCCGGCAGCGCGCAATCCGGCGGCCGCGCTCCGCACCCGATCTTGGAAACCGCGCCAATCTATCGTGCCGGTGGCGTCGGTCACCGCCGGCGCCGAAGCATCGCGCGCCGACCACGCCAGCAGGGCCGGCAGCGTTCGCGGATATTGCGCGCCGTAGGTGTTCCGCACGGAGGCTCTCCGTTTACTGTAAGTTATAGGCTTTGGCGGTCGGCGCGTGCTGCTTTTTCGGACCGCGGGGTTTTGGCCGAAGGACCGACACAGAATCGCCCGCAAATACCGCTAATTGCGGCGCCGGCGGCGTGCATTCGGCTTGAGCTTGTTCTAGGCTTCGGCGCCGGGGCACGCGCGGTCTTTTTTAGGATCACAAGGGAAACTTTGCCGTGCAGACGACGCTGCTCGGGGTGGCCATCGCCATTATTCTGGTGCTTGTAACCGCGCTGGTCGCCCCACTCGTCGTCGATTGGAGCTACTACCGCTCGGCGTTCGAGGAAGAGGCGAGCCGGCTCAGCGGCCTCAACGTCCGTGTCAATGGGGCGATCGACGCCCGCATTCTGCCGTCTCCGCATATCAAGCTGCGCGACGTCGAGGTGGGCGGCGACGGCCGCGAGCCGCGACTGCGCGCCGGCGCCGTGGAACTTGAAGTCGGCCTTGGCCCGCTCATTCGCGGCGAAGTCCGCGCCACGGAAGTGAGCCTCTTGGCGCCGCAAATCACGCTCGGTCTCGACAAGTCGGGCACGCTCGACTGGCCTCGTCCGTCGTCCTCATTCGACGGCGCCGCACTCACGATATCGCGGCTTAACGTCGAGAATGGCCGCGTCACGCTGGCGGACGCCGGCTCCGGATCGCGCCTGGTGCTGGACAAAGTTTCGTTCAACGGCGACATCCGTTCGTTTCTCGGGCCATTCAGCGGTGACGGCGCTTTCGTCACCGACGGCGAGGCTTACGCCTTCCGCATCTCCGGAAACCGCGTCGGCGAGGATGGCAAGCTCAAGCTGCGGCTCGGCGTCGATCCCGCCAATTATCCCTTGACCACGGAGATCGACGGCTCGCTCGGCTTCGATCGCGGCGTGCCGCAGTTCGACGGCACGTTGGCGCTGGCGCGCCCGGTCGGCGTCACGCTGGCGGGCGGCGCGCGAGTCATGAGCAATCCGTGGCAGCTCGCCGGCAAGGTCAGCGCCACGCCGGCATCGGCAACGCTGCAGGAGCTCGCCTTTCAATACGGGCCGGAGGAGCGCGCCGCCGTATTCAACGGCAAGGCGGAACTGAAATTCGGTGCGCAGCCGCGCATCGATGGCGAGATATCGGCGCACCAGGTCGACGTCGATCGCATGCTCGCTGCGCCGGATATGACCCATCGGCCGCCGCTGGTGATGTTCAGGAGCTTTCTCGAACAATTCATCGGCTCGGTGCGGCCGCCAATTCCGGTTGCGGCCGGCGTTACCATCGAGGCGGTGACCGTCGGCGGCGCCACCATCGAGGCGCTGCACGGCCGTGTTCGCTTCGACGACCGCCAAGGATGGGGCCTTGACGACTTTGCATTGCGCGCGCCGGGATTCACCACGGTCAGCCTCAGCGGCCGGCTCGGCGCCAGCGCTCAAGGCTTCACGCTCAGCGGGCCGGCGAGCGTCGAGTCGGCCGACCTGAAAATGCTGGTGGCGTGGCTCGAGGGCCGCGGCGATCAGCCCTCCGGCCCGGCGCAGAGCATGTCCGCGCGCGGTGACGTCACGATTGCCAACGACCGCTTTGCGCTCGACCGCGTGTCGGCGACGCTCGACCAGGAAAAGGTCGAAGGCCGCGTGGCCTATATTTGGGCGGCGGGCGATCGCCCGGCCGCGCTCGATGGCGAATTGCGCGCGGCCAAGCTCGACGTTGATGCGCTCACCGCGTTCGCCAAAGCCGCGGCATCCGACGGCGCCTTCGAAGTGCCGCGCGAAATCGCGCTGGCACTTGATATCGGCAAGGCGACGTTCGCCGGCGTCGACGCGCGCGCGGTCAACGCCCGCCTCAAGCTCAATGCCGGCATCCTGCACATCGACCGGCTTTCGATCGGCGATCTGAGCGGCGCCGCGCTCGACATCTCCGGCCGCATCGATGAGCTGTCGTCACAACCGCGCGGGCAACTCACCCTTGATGTCAACGCGTCGACGCTGGCCGGCCTCGCCGGCATCGCCGGCCGCTATGCCCCAGACGTACCGAATTCGTTTGCTCCGTTCGCCGATCGGTTGGCGCCGGCGAAGATGCACGGCGTGCTGACGATCGACCGCCCGGGCAAGGCCGGCGGCAACACCGGCAGCGTCGCCAAGCTTGACCTTGGCGGCACGCTCGGAGCACTGCGCCTGACGCTCAGCGGCGAAGCCGCCGGCGCGCCGGCGCACCCGGACGCTGCGATCGTGCGCGTCACCAGCCGGTTCGATGCCGATGACGGCGGCGCGCTGGTGCGGCTGCTCGGTCTCGATCGCGTCCTTGCCGTCGATAAATTGCCCGGCCAGATGACGATTTCCGCGGATGGGCCGCTCAACGGCGACATTCGTGTCAGCGGTCTTGCGGTTGCCGGCGGTTTTTCAGCGGCGGCCCAAGGCATGTTGCATCTGCGCGGCGAAGCGCCTAGCGGCAGTCTGCAGCTCAAAGCGTCCGCTGCCGATCTGCGGCCGCTCCATCGCATGATGACCGGGCAGGCCAGTGCCTCGGCGCCGGTTTCGCTCAGCGCCATCATCGGCGTTGCCGGCCCCGACATCTCGATCACCGATTTGGCCATGACCACCGGCAAGTCATCGCTGCGCGGGCGGCTCGACCTGAAAATAGCGAGCCCGATCGGCATCAGCGGCGAGATTGCCGCCGATGACGTCGACGCTGCCGCCGTCGCGGCGTTGCTGTTCGGACTGCCGGGTGCGGCGCTATCAGGCGGGGCGAAGGCGTGGTCGCCGTTGCCGGTTGGCATCGGTGCCTTCGGCGCAGTCAACGGTGCAGTAAATTTCAAGTTCGATCGCGCTGCGCTGACGCCGTCGCTGATTGCCCGCGATCTCAAAGGCGTCGTGCGCTTTGCGCCGCCGGAGATCGCGTTGAACGATATCGATGGCAAGCTTGCCGGCGGCCGCCTGACCGCAGGGCTCACATTCCGGCACGATCCGCAATCGTCATTGGCTGCGCAGGGATATATCGAGCTTATGAATGCCAACGCTACGGCGTTTGTTTCATCAAGCGTGATCGAGGGACTGCTGTCGGCGAAACTTCAGGGCGAGAGCCAGGGGCTGAGCCCTGATGCCGTGGTCGGCGGCTTCCACGGCGGCGGCACCATCACGCTGACACGCGGCCAATTCGCCGGCCTCAGTCCGGCGGCGTTCGACGCTGCGATCCGCGTGGCCGACCAGAGCGCGACGATCGATGCGGCGAAAATCCGCGCCGTGGTCAGCGCCGCCATGGAGAGCGGCAAGCTCGCGGTGCCGAAGGGCGAGGCGGAGGTGACTATCGCCGGCGGACAAGTCCGGCTGACCAACGCGACGTTGCCAGCGCAGGGCGGCGCGGAGCTTTTGCTCGACGGCGTCCTCGATCTGAACAATGCGGCGATCGATGCGCAGATGAGGCTCTCGGGCCAGCCAGCGGCGAACGCGCTGATCAGCGCGCGGCCGGAGCTTGCCGTCGGTGTCAAGGGGCCGCTCGCGGCACCGGAGCGGAAACTCGACGTGTCGGCTTTGGTCGGATGGCTGACGCTGCGGGCGACCGAGCAGCAGACCAGGCGTGTCGAATCGCTCGAAGCCAATCGGCGCGCTGACGTTCTAGGCGACTTTGTCCGTCCGGCGCCGCCGTCCGTGCGGTTTATCCCGCGCGGCACGGCGCTGGAAATCAACAACCACGCGACTGCAGCTGCGACACTGCCGCCGGGTACCAACGGACTCGACCGCCTGCGCTCGGAAGTTCCGAGCGGCGCCGCCGCGGTGCCGTTGCCGCCGTTGCCCCCGTCAGTTTCAACATCGCCCGGCGCCAGCAAACCGCTGGTGCCAAGCACGGCACCGGCCGCCGACAAGCCGACGGCGAATGCGGGAACGACCCCGACATCGCCGCAGCAGAGCCTGCGCTCGTTGTTGAATTCGCTATTCGGCTCGCAGAATTGACGGCTGCCGCGACCGGACCATGGTCGGGTCGCGTGGCTGCTGTTCGATTCTGGGGCGGGCTTGATAGTGATCAAGCACAAACAGCCGTATGGCCGATGACAGATTGCCGTGCTGGCGCTCGGCATCAATCGCGCCGACGAGATCAGACACGGGTACCTGCCGATCGACCGCGATCTCCTTCAGTCCCCGCCAGAACGCTTCCTCGAGACTGACACTGGTCTTGTGTCCGGCGATGACGATCGAGCGTTTGACGACCTTTGATCTCATTGCCGGCCGTCATTTCTTTCTGAAGCGGTCAAGCCGGACGACTTCGCCGCCGGATCCTTGGTCCGGCACCGGCGTGTCGGGCTCAGGCGGCGCCTCTGTTGTCTGCTCTTCGGCGGCCGGACGGGCGGCGGCGGGCGCGGGTTTTTCCGCCGGCTGCGGGCCGCTGCCGGCTTCGGCGGACGCGGCGCCTTCGATGGTCTCGAACTGAAAGCCGAATTGCACCGCCGGATCGAGGAACGCCGTCACCGCGTCGAACGGCACGGTGATCAGCTCGGGCACGCCGCCGAACGACAAGCCGACTTCGAACGCCGTTTCGCCGACCGCAAGATCCCAGAATTGGTGCTGCAGGACGATGGTCATGTCCTGCGGATAACGCGCGCGCATGCGGTCGGAGAGTCGCACGCCGGGCGCGGTGGTGTTGAACGTGATCTTGAAATGGTGCTCGCCAGGCAGCCCTTTCTTCGCCGCGTCGGCCAGCACGGTGCGGACAACGCCCCGTAGCGCTGCTTGCGCGAGAATGTCGTAGCGAATGTGATCGACAGCCATGGCGGACGACGGATAACGGACCACAGAAGACAGATAAGGCTCGAATCATAAAGAACCAGATCGATTCTGTCGTCTGTTCTCCGCCGTCCGTCCTGTGGAAAGTGGAGGCTTCTGTTGCCAGGTGCCTCCGAACCCCGCCTGACGCTGCTAAGACGCCAGGGCTTTAGATCGGTCTTTCGGACTGCTTACGCAGCCAGAGCAACCGGAGCATAGTTGTCGTTTGCAACTATGATTTGGCCCGATAACGGCGGAACCATGCCGAGCAAAAGCGCGCCCTTTACGCCCTCGTCGATCCTGTTTCGACCCCATTGGTGGAGTCGCCGGGTACTGCCCCCGGGTCCGAAAGGTTTATTACGACGGCCATTTATCGCCATAGCCGGCTTGCGCCGGCAAACGGGAATATAAGCGTAAAAGGTTGATGAAAAAAGAGGTATCCGGGGTCGAGCTGACGGACCCGGCCCGAAGCGGCGGAAACCACAAGCAAAGGAGGAAAACATGAGGGGTGTAGTTTTTCCGGGCGATCGCGTGGTGGCGTATTTGGAGGTGCCGGATCCCACGCCCGGACCGCTCGACGTCGTCGTCGAAATGAGAGCGTCCGGTATGTGCGGCAGCGATCTGCAGAACTATCGCCGTCCGCTCGATCAGCCCGCTTACATGCCGTCCCTGATCGGACGGGCCCCGATCGCCGGCCATGAGCCGGCGGGCATCGTCTGCGCCGTCGGCTCAGCCGTTCCGCCGCAGCAGGCGCGGCTCGGCCAGCGCGTTATGGTGCATCACTATCAGGGCTGCACCAATTGCAATCATTGCCGCAGCGGCTGGCAGCAGCTTTGCCAAAACGCAAAGCCGATGGTCAACGTCTACGGCAACAACGACGACGGCGGACATGCGCCATATCTGAAAGTGCCGGCGAATACGCTGGTGCCGCTTCCGGACGAGCTGTCGTTCGAGGCGGGTGCGGCGATTTCCTGCGGCACCGGCACCGCGTACCAAGCCCTGGTCCGCCTCAACGTTTCGGCACGCGATACCATCGCGGTTTTCGGCCAGGGGCCGGTCGGCCTCTCGGCGACCCAGCTTGCCCATGCCATGAACGCGCGCGTCATTGCCATCGATGTCAATGCCGAACGACTGAAACGCGCGTCCGAGTTCGGCGCCGACGCGCTGATCAATCCCGGCAAGGACGATCCGCTGCAAGCGCTGCGTGAGTTGACCGACGGCATCGGCGTCGATTGTGCGCTGGATACGTCGGGTGCTTCGTCGGCCCGCATTGCCGCCGTGCGGGCGACCAAGATCTGGGGCGTTTGCTGTTTCGTCGGCGAGGGCGGCGACGTCACGATCAATGTCAGTCCGGACATGATACGCCGTCAGATGACCATCATCGCCTCGTGGACGTTCTCATCGATCGGTCAGGCGGAGTGCGCGAGGTTCATGGCGAGCCACAACATCGATGTCGACCGAATCTTCACCAATCGCTGGACGCTCGATCAAGCCGCCGAAGCCTATCGGCTGTTTGATCAGGGCGTCGGCGGCAAGGGCGTGTTTCTGATGTAAGGTCGGGTTCGCTTCGCCCAACCCACCCTACAATCGGCTTTACTGCAAGTTCAGCGCTACGAAGCGCGTCTCGCCGTCCGGATTGGAGACCAGCAGCACGGCGACCTTCTTGCCTTGGGTCTTGAGCGCCTCGATCCGGTTCTGCAGGTCGGTTGGATTGCCGACGCCCTGATACTGAACCTCGACGATGACGTCGCCAGGCGACAGCCTCTTGTCGGGCGCCGACGACGCGACGCTCGGGTCGACTGCGGTGATCAGTACGCCTTTGACGTTGTCGCGCACTTTGAACTTCTTGCGCAGATCGTCGGACAGGTTGGAGAGCTCGAGGCCCAGCGTCTTCTGCACCGCCGTCTTGGGTGGCTGCGCGGCGTCCTTGTCGGGAGTCGTCGCGGCTGCCTTCTCGCCGTCCTCGAGCCGGCCGATCTTGACCTTGTGAGTCTCTTCCTTGCCCTTGCGGATGACGACGACGTCGACTTCCTTGCCGACCGGCGTGTCGGCGACGATGCGCGGCAGGTCGTGCATCTCCTTGACGTCGTGACCGTCGAACTTGACGACGACGTCGCCGGGCTCGATGCCCGCCGGCTTTGCCGGTCCCTTGTCGTCGATGCCGGCGACCAGCGCGCCGTGCGCGGGCTTGATGCTCAGGCTCTCGGCGATATCGTCGGTGACCTGCTGGATGCGCACGCCGAGCCAGCCGCGGCGGGTCTCGCCGTATTGGCGAAGCTGGTCGATCACGGCCAGCGCCGAATTCGACGGCACCGCGAAGCCGATGCCGATCGATCCTCCGGACGGCGAAATGATCGCGGTGTTGACGCCGACCACGTCGCCGTTGAGGTTGAACAGCGGGCCGCCGGAATTGCCGCGGTTAATGGCGGCGTCGGTCTGGATGTAATTGTCGTACGGCCCGGAGTTGATGTCGCGGTTGCGCGCCGAGACGATGCCGGCGGTCACCGTGCCGCCGAGACTGAAGGGATTGCCGATGGCGATCACCCACTCGCCGAGCCGCAGCTTGTCGGAATCGCCGAACTTCACCGCTTTGAGCGTCCGATCGGTATGAAACCGCAGCAAGGCGAGATCGCTCTTTAAATCCTTGCCGACCAATTGTGCCGGGTACTTGGTGCCGTCATTGAGGATCACGTTGATCTCGTCGGCGTCGGCGATGACGTGATTATTGGTAACAACAAGCCCGGACTCGTCGATGATGAAGCCCGAGCCGAGCGAGTTGACCCGCCGCGGCGCGCGATCGGCGTCGCCCTGGCCGCGCCGGTTTTTGAAGAATTCATCGAAAAATTCCTCCATCGGCGAGCCCGGCGGCAGATCGGGCAGATTGCCCATGCGCGCGTCCACTTTTTGCGAGGTCGAGATGTTGACCACGGCGTCGATCACCTGCTCGGCGACGTCGGCGATATTTTCGGGTCCGCGCGCCGTGGCGATGGAGGCCGGCAGCACGACGATCGCCGCGGTCAGCGCAGCCGCGACCGAACCGAGCCGCACGACTCGCGAGAGATGGCGAATGCTAAACAAGCAAGACATGACGTCTGTGCTCCTGGAGGATCAACGCGGTGAAAGGGTGCCCCCGTCCTGTGCCGGACGCAAGGCCGTACAAGGGCGCACGCGCTATTAGAAACCGGATTAGGGCGGAAAAGCGACTCAAGTTTTAGTCACCGTTGGCCAATCGATCTAATGCCGCACCAGCCAGACGATGGCAACGCCGACGACGGCAGAGACCAAGCCGACGATTCGCAACCGGCTGTCCGGCATTTCGAGCGCCGCCGACATGGCGCGTTTGGCGCTTAATGGAAACGCCGCAAACAGGATGCCCTCGATCGCAAAGAACAAGCCGATCGCGGCCAGAAAGTCGAACATTGAGTTCCAAATCCACTCGATCTATTTGGCGGTCGGTGGCACTGAGGAAGTCGATGCCTGCGGTTTTGGCGGAGCGCCCGGCGGCGGTCGCGGCAGCGTCTGGCCCGATGGATCGGCGAAGTAACGGAAGAATTCCGAATCCGGCTTGAGCACCAGCCGCGTATCGCCGCGTTGCATGCTTTTGTCGTAGGCCTGCATGGAGCGGTAGAAGGCGAAGAAATCCGGGTCGCGGCCATAGGCGTCGGCGAAGATGCGGTTGCGTTCGCTGTCGCCCTGGCCGCGGATCTGCTCGGCGCGGGACGTGGCTTCCGCCAGCAGCACGGTCACGTCGCGATCGGCCCTGGCGCGGATTTCCTGGCTCTTCTGGCTGCCCTGGGCGCGGAACTCGGCGGCCTCGCGCTGGCGTTCGGTCTGCATGCGCTGATAGACCGCCTGGCTGTTCTTCGGCGGCAAGTCGGCGCGGCGGATGCGAACGTCGATCACCTCGATGCCGTAGGGCTTGGCTCTGACGTCGATCTGATCGCGCATCTTGGTCATCAACTCGTCGCGCTTGTCGCGCACCACGTCGAGGAGCGTGGCGGCACCAAGAACGCTGCGCAGCGCCGCATTGAGTAGGATCGCCAGCTGCGCATCGGCGCCCGAGGCTCCGCCGGCTGCTCCGACGGTCTGATAATATTTCAGCGGATCGGTGATGCGGTAACGGACAAAGGCGTCGACCACGAGGCGTTCGCCCACCAGCTCGGTGCTGGTCGGCGAATTATCCTTGCTGGAAAGCGTTATTTCCTGCGACGCTGACTCGATGTTGAGAATGCGTTTGTCGACATAGATGACGCTGTCGATGAACGGCACTTTCACGTTCAAGCCCGGCTCGGTGATAACGCTGACCGGCTTGCCGAGCCGCACCACCAACGCCTGCTGCGTCTGGCTCACGGTGAAGAAAGTGCTGTAACCGACGACGGCGACGATCAACAGGATAACGGCGATGGCGACGCCGGCGAGACCGAACCTCATGGGTTGCCTCCCGTTGAGGTACCGCCTCCGGTTCGCGGCGGCTGGCGCGGCGGTAGCTCGGTGAGCGGAAGGTACGGCACGACCCCCGGCCCGGACGGCCCGGTATCGATGATGGTCTTGTTGGTCTCGCCGAGAATGCGTTCCATGGTTTCCAGATACATGCGCTTGCGGGTCACATCGGGCGCTTTCTTGTACTGGTCGTAGATTTGCAGGAAGCGCGACGTTTCGCCCTTGGCCTCGGCGACCGTCTGCTCGCGATAGGCTTCGGCGTCCTGGGTGATTTTGGCGGCGCGGCCGCGCGCTTCCGGCACCACCCGGTTGGCGTAGGTCTGCGCCTCGTTCTGGGCGCGTTCGGAATCGGAGCGCGCCGCCTGCACGTCAAGGAACGAATCCATGACCTCCGAAGGCGGATTGACTTTCTGCAGCTGGACGTTCTGCACCAGGATGCCGGCGCTGTAGGAGTCGAGCGTCTTCTGCATCAGCTCCTGGACCTCCTGCGCGGTCTGCGGCCCCGCGGTAAGAAGCGGCTGGACATTAGAGCGCCCAATCACTTGGCGCATGGCGCTCTCCGCCACCGCCTTCACCGTGCCTTCCGGATTCTGGATGTTGAACAAGTAATCGCCGACGCTGCCCGGTTTGATCCGCCACAGCACCGAGAAATCGACGTCGACGATATTCTGGTCCCCGGTCAGCATCAGGCTTTCCTCCGGCAATTCGCGCATCGACCCGCCGCGGCGCAAATCCGTGACTGGCTGGATGCCGATGTCGGTTTTGTTGATGCGCAATGCCGGCGGCGTCAGCGCGGTCTCGATCGGGTAGGGCAGGTGATAGTTCAATCCCGGCGGCACTTCGCCCGGGACGTATTTGCCGAACCGCAGCACCACGCCGACTTCGTCGGGCTCGACGCGATAGAAGCCGGAAAAACCCCAGAGCACCACCGCCGCCAGCACAATCAGCGCGATGCCGCGGCCGCCGAGATTGCCGGGGAGCACGCTGCGCAGCCGGTCCTGGCTGCGGCGCAGGAACTCTTCGAGATCGGGAGGGCGCGATCCGCCCGGCGGTTGCGATCCCGAGCCCCATGGGCCTCGCGATCCCGAGCCCCACGGGCCGCCGCCACCGGACTGGTTGCTCCACGGCATCAATCTCTCCTTGCGCCGGGCGCTCTCCGGCCGGGTTTTGGGGGGTTATAGGGGAGGGTTCCGCCCGTTACAACGCGCGCCGTCACGACGCGGCGCGTTCATAGGTGACGAACGCAAAAGCGGCATCGTCGCCGGCTGCCGCCGCATGTTCGTCGCGAGCAATTTCGTGCCAAATCCTCCGATCGATCGGCGGAAAATGGGCGTCCCCGTCGACCGCGCGGTGGATATAGGTCATGTGAAGACGGGCGGCCAGAGGCATGGCCTGAGCGTAAATGTCGCCGCCGCCGGCGACGATGATATCGCGCGTGCCGCGGCGCAGCGCGTCGCCGTGCGCGGCCGCGAGCGCAGCCTCGAAGCTCGGCGCTACGACGATACCGGGCGCCGCGAAAGCGGGGTCGCGGCTCACCACAATCGTGGTGCGGCCGGGGAGTGGCCTGCCAATCGAGCCATAGGTCTTGCGCCCCATGACGACCGGCTTGCCCATGGTCAAGCGGCGGAAATGGGCCATGTCGGATTTCAGCCGCCACGGCAGCGCGTTGCCGCGGCCGATCACGCCGTTCTCGGCAGTGGCAGCGACGAGGGTGATCGCGATTCTCTGTGGCCGGTTCAATTCAATACTGACAATGCCGCGCGTGCTCCCGGAGGTCACGCAGCCGGCCGGAGAAGGTAAGCGGTCTCGATGTAGGTGCCGTCCTTGAAGACCCCGCTCAGCTTGCCGCCGGTTCTCGGCGCCGAGCTGATTGCCTTGATGAGCGGATCTTTCGGCTCGACGATGGAATATCGTAAATCATGGCGCCCCGGCAGTTCGTCTTTGTGCGCGGAAATCGTGTAGGCAACCCGGATCGTTTCCTTCAATTCCGAGTCACCGCGCTCGTGCGGCACCAGATAGAGTCGTCCATTGCCGTCTTCGTCGACGACCCAAGCCGCCACGTCAATCTTGTACCCGTCGCGCTCCAGCAAATCGACTAGGCGTCTTGCTGTGGCGAGTTCTCCACTTACAACATCGTTCTCAGCCATGGCAGAACTCCATGTTTCGGATCGTCGATGGCATCAAGCAGTTCAATTGCCTCGTTCGCATCTCGAATCTCGTAGCGACTGTTTTCTTTCCATTTTAGCGCGACTTCCCACCGGCCGCGGAATTGCGGGTCGGCATCCTGTCTGTCCGCGAGGTCCTGCCGCAAGTCGGCAAGATTTAAAAGCTTGGTGAGATCGTGGGTAAATATTTCCCTCACGAGCTCCCTATTCGGAATCGTATCGGCTCGAAATCGGGACGACAGCACTGCCTTGAACAACAATTCGACCGCGTAGCCGGCAAGATAGTAAGCGTTGCTCGAGCGGCCATCGGCGAGCAAAAATCTTGCGTCGTCGAGTTTCTCTTCCGCAAGTTGGATCAGCCTGGACTTGGTTAGGTCGACCACGACTACACCGCCACGGCGGCCTTGATGTGCGGGTGCGGCTCGTAGCCCTCGAGCGTGAAATCCTCGTAGCGGAACGCGAACAGATCCTTCACCGCGGAATTGAGCCGCAGCGTCGGCAGCGGGCGCGGATTGCGCGTCAACTGTAGCCGCGCCTGCTCGAGATGATTGAGATAAAGATGGGTATCGCCAAACGAATGAATGAAGGCGCCCGGTTTCAGGCCGGTCACCTGCGCCACCATCAGCGTCAATAGCGCATAAGAGGCGATGTTGAACGGCACGCCGAGAAACACGTCGGCCGAGCGCTGATAGAGCTGGCAAGAGAGCGCGCCGTCGGCGACGTAGAACTGAAACAGACAGTGGCACGGCGACAGCGCCATGCGATCGTTCTCGCCGGGATTCCACGCAGTGACGATCAGGCGGCGCGAATCCGGGTTGCGGCGGATTTGGTCGACGACGTTGGCCATCTGATCGATCGAGCGGCCGTCCGGCGTCGGCCACGCGCGCCATTGCCGGCCATAGACCGGGCCAAGCTCGCCGTTTTGGTCGGCCCAGTCGTCCCAGATGGTGACGCCGTGGTCGTCGAGATATTTGACGTTGGTGTCGCCGCGCAAAAACCACAGCAATTCGTAGATGATGGATTTCAGGTGCAACTTCTTAGTGGTGACGAGGGGAAACCCGCGCGCCAGATCGAAGCGCAGCTGATGCCCAAAAATCGAGCGTGTGCCGACGCCGGTGCGATCGCGTTTTTCAACGCCTTCGGAGAGCACGCGCTCCATCAGATCGAGGTATTGGCGCATCGTTTTCTCAGCCGACTCAGTCGATGAAGATTTGTGACGCGCAGCTTACAGCAGCGCAACTGCGCCGTTAAGCGGATGGGAACATTTGTTCCGCTAAGACCCGTGCGCAAGTCCTCTTTGCCCGCCATGCCGATATTGAAATTCATCCATTTGCCGATCGCGATGAAGGCCGTTTTGCTGATCGGCGCACTGGGATTCTTGTCGATCGCGGCCAATTGGTTCTGCCTGCAGCGGCTCGGCGAGCTCGACCGGCTCAACGCCGTGGTCACGCGCCATTTCGCCCCAGCGCGGCTGGCGTTGGCCGAGGCCAAAGCGGCGATCGAGTCGTTCGGCGGCGCTACCTATAAGGTGTACTCCGCCTCCGACACCGATCAGGCCAGGGAATCGGCCGACGAGATGGAGGGCTACTACAACAGCGCCAAGCTCGCGCTGAACAACGTGCTCGCCGACTACCCGGCCGCCAGTGACGATGTCCGCCGCATTTTCGACAAGCTCGAACTGGCGCACAACGTCGCTGTCGATGTCAGCCGCGCCGTGAAGAAGGCAGAGCGGAACCAGGCCGAGCGCTTGGTGAATTTCAAGTTCGATCCGGCGCGCGATGACGTCACCGGTCACATGGATCGGCTGATCAATATTCTCGGCGCGCGGGCGCGCGGCATGGAGGCCGAGGTGGCCGAGCGCAGCGCCTGGATTTATCGCACCACCATTACGATCCTGAGCGGCGGCACGGCCGTGGCGTTGCTGGTCGCGTTTCTGCTGGCGCAATTTTCCATCACCCGGCCGCTGCGGCGCATGGCGCGGGCGATGACGTTGATGGCCGGCGGCGATCTCGCCGTGCCGGTCGGCGGCGGCCGACGTGGCGACGAAATCGGCGCCATGGCGCGCGCGGTCGCCGTGTTTCGCAACAACGCGATGGCGTTGCGCGGCACGGAACAGGCCCGCGCCGCCGAGCGCCAGCGGGCGGAGGCGGAAAAGGCCGCGGCTCTTGATGCGGTGGCGACGGCGTTCGAACGCGACATCCTCGCCATCGCCGCCTCGATCGGCCACGCCGCGACCGAGCTGGAAACCGTTGCCCGCGGCATGACCGTGGTGTTGGATGAGTTGCGTCGCCACGCCCGCGAGGCGGCGGTCGCGGCCCAGGACACCACCGCCAGCGCCACCAGCGTTGCCGCCGCGATCGAAGAACTGTCCGGCTCGATCGCCGATATCGGCGCGCAGGTCGGGCGCGCCTCGGGCGTGGTCGAGGAGGCGACGCGGCGCACCGACAGCGCCGTCGCCAACACTTCAGCGCTGGTGACGACGGTAAAGGACATCGATCAAGTGGCGACGCTGATCACGGCGATCGCGCGCCAGACCAATCTGCTGGCGCTCAATGCCGCGATCGAAGCTAACCGCGCCGGCGAGGCCGGGCGTGGATTTGCGATCGTCGCCCAGGAGGTCAAGGCGCTGGCAGCGCAGACCACAAACGCGCTGGCCGAGATCAAGGACAAGACGCTGTCGGTCGGCCATGTCATAGCGCTGGTGCAAGGCGCCAACGCGGCAATGGCGAAATCGATGGTGCAAGTATCGACGATTTCCGGCGCCATCTCCGACGCCGTGCACCAGCAGAATTTCGTCGCCCGCAAGATCGCCAAAACCGTTGACGGCGCGGCCGCCCGCACCGGCGAGGTGTCGGACAGCATTACCGGCGTCAGCGAACTGGTGCAGCGTTCAGGGCGCGGCGCCGATCAGGTGCTGGCGGCCGCCGCCGAGCTCAGCCGCCAGGCGGCGGCGCTGACCCATGACGCTGGCGTTTTCGTCAGCCGCGTGCGCGCGGCATAGCCGCGGACCGATCGCCGGGCCTGTCTCTCCAACGCAATAGCGTTGTCAATGTTGCGTTAGATCAAAGTGTGATGGGCGGGCCTGGGGCATGATTGTTGTGGTTTCCTCTTCAGCGAGTGCCGCCATGTTCGACACAGCCTCGTTCCAATGCCCGCAATGCGACGCGCTCTATCAAGTCGTCAGGGTCGAAGCCGAAGCGGCGTGCGACCGCGACATCAATTGCCCGGTCTGTCATGCTCCGCTCCGCAGCCGCGATGGGCAGTTCATCCTCAAATACTTCCTGATGGGGCAGCCGAAGCATTCTCACGCCGCTCGTACAGCGTCGCGGGTGTGAGCGAGACCTTTGCGCCGGCGCGGCCGGCGGACGGCAAGCCCTAAAACGGTGGCTTTGCCGCCTTGAACTTGTCGGTGACATTTCCCGACAGCGCGATGTTGTTGGGGTTCAGCACCATCACGCTGGCGCCGGGTTTGAGATTCATCTTCAACAAATCCGCCCAGATGACATTCGGGCTGGTGGTCAGCTCGAAATAATAGCGCTTGTCGGTGAGGTTCATTACCGTCCGGTATTCGGTGTTGTAGATGCCGAAACTCTGGTACGGCGCGCCGAACGGGACCGAGACGTTGCGGGCGATGGCAAACACGCTGGCAACGGCTTCGCGCTCATCCTTGGGTTTGGGCAGCAAGGCCATGTAATAGGCGGCGCGCTGGAAGCGGTCCACCGGGTTGACATTGCCCGGCAGCGGCATGTCGCTACTCGGCTTGGAGAAATCTTGCTTCTGCAAAAGCGCCAGCTGCTGGTCATAGGTCGGATCGTTGGTCATGATGCGATATTCGCGGCCGTGATGAACGACCGGCTTGCCGCCGATATATTCGATGATGGCGGAGTCGCCGCTGGCATCTTCCAGTGCCAGATGGACATTGGCCTGGTGGCCGCGCGCTTTGACCGGCACGACCTGGATCTTGTCAAGCACCGCCAAGGCTTCGGTCACGTTTGCCGCATTGTCGAGGGCATATTGCGCCCATAGTCCCGCATGCACGCCCGGCTTACTCGTATCTCGCGGACCGAAATCGGTGACGTCGAGATAGAGCATGTGGACGCCAAGGCCCTGCTCATTGAAGCCGTCGGCGCTGCCGATGCCATAAATCGTGGTGACCATGCTGCCGTATTTGGACGTCCACTTTGCCGGATTGGCCGTCACCGCGACTGCCGCACCGGCATGGCCGCCATCGCGGCTCATGCCGCGCGGCAAAACCGTGATGATGGGTTCGGTGGATTCCGGCCAGTCCATGGTGCGGCCGGCCACGACTGCGAGCTTGTTGTCGTTCCACAACACGCGGGTGCAGGCGTCGGCGAGCGGCGCGGCGGCAAGCACCATGGCTGCCGCGGCCATAGCGCCGCACACGGCCTCTCGTTTCGACATGGTCGTCCTCCCGGCTGTATAGATTGCTCGACGCTCCCGTGAGCCGCCAATTTCACTAGCGGCCATTTTCACTAACGCAAATGTAAGTCAGCAAAACAAATTCGATCGAAGTTGCGAGTTTCAGCGAACGCCGATCTATCCGATCAACGCTTCGATGAAACGCACCGACTGGGTGTAAATCCCCGGCGCCTCACTCTCGCGCGGCCCGCCGATGGCGAGTTTGAGACCGGCGCCGTGTCGCGCCTGCTGCACCCGCAGCCACAGCGCCGCGTCACGCAGAATTTCCGCCGACGAAAGATCAGCGACGAACAGCGGCTTTCGGTATTGGTGGGCGAGGCTCTGCGCCAGCGCCGTGCCGCGCGAGACGTCGAGGCCGGCCGCATCGATGATGATCAGGCACGCATCGGCGTCGCGCACGTTCCATTCGGTGCGCTGCGCCGGATCGGCCGATGGCGTCTCTTTCAGCTTGCGATATTTGGCCAGCACGCCCGGCGGTCGCGGAAAATCCTCGGCCCAGCCGCCCTTCGGGCACCAGCCGCCATAATCGAAGCGTAGCGCTACCGCCGCATCGAGTGCGGCGCGATCGACGCCCGATTGTCCGCCGGACAAGAAGATCATGGCACATATTAGGTTCTCTGGCCGAGCACAGGGGCGAAAAATTGTCGTCGTTATTATGGAGACCATTACTTGACACTCGTCCCCACTATGGTTACTTCAATCTCACCTCGCTCACCTTGGCGACAAGCCCGGACTTGACTAAAATGGTCACGGCTCGGGCAACGCTCTCCGGGCCGTCACCGAGCGAGGTGACGAGAAATGGGACGGCTGATCTTATTGCTATTAATCGGAGTTGTTGCCGTCTTTGTAGATAGCCACGGTTCCATCAGTCAGTCCAATAGGACCGCCCAAATAGAAACAATAGGTCGTTGTTCGCGGCCTTCCGAAGGCATCGTCATATTTTATCATTCCGATCACATACATGGCGTGAGTTTTTGCCTTGAGTGCGTCAATAGTTGCTTGGTTGAGCGGCTGCTTATCCCAAATAGCAAAAGCATTAATGGTGTCGCTGGGGGCGAGAGGCGCTTTCGGATGCTTCCCATTGTCGGCCTCGAACGGCACAGCGCCCGGCAATGGATATTCGGCAATTTTGACGAACTGCCAGTGATGTTCGTGATAGGCGGGTGTTTGTCCGAAGTTTTTGAATTTCAAAATTGCCTTAGGAAATTCACCCACGCCGATGTTCGCAAACTCGGCCGTGAGAACATTTACATAGGCCCGCAATTGGCGTTCCTCGACGTCACGGCTAATAACCAATTGCTTGCTACTATTGCCCCACAGCAGCACAGTGAGGCCAGTGTATATGCTGACTGCGATCAGCGTCAGCAACGCAACCCAATTCTTTGGTTTGCTGAAGTAGCCGCCTTGGCGTCTCTGGCCGCCATCGGCCTCTATTGCGGCCTGCCTAGGCGGGCATCATGGGATTCGCGTTCACCCTGACCGCTTGCTTCGGTGTCGCTTGCTGTACCGTCGTTTTCTTGGGTCATTGGGAAGCTTCTTATGCTGAGAACATCGCCGTTTCCTCTTTGTTTCGATGCCTCAGCAACGCGCTACAGCGGCTCCAAATATGTCGACGTTCTCCCGGTTGTTATAGCGGAACTGAAACTCCGCGACGTACAGCGGCAAATGCTTTTTGCTCACTCTGTGGAACGTTCCCATGACGCCGCGCTTGAGCAACGACCAAAAGCTGTCAATCGTCTGAGTGTGCACGCTGCCGATCACATACTCGCCAGCGGTATGCCGGACGAATTCGTGGGGAAATTCTCTGCCGAGTTTCCGATAGCCGCCAGCGTCGTCCGTTGCGAGCAGACTGACTTTGTCAGATACGGATTCGCGGATGAAGTCTTCCAATGTTTCGGTATCAGCGTGTTCGATGACACGCGCTACGACGTTGCCTTTACGTTGCATCGCGCCGACGACGGTCGCTTTGCCGGAGCCGGGACCACCCGGCTTTCCGTCGCCGCGCTTATCCCAATGTTTGTTGCGAGTTTTTCCGCCGATGTAGGTTTCATCGACCTCGACGATGCCACCCAACTTGTCGGGCCGGTGCTCACTGAGGCCAGCGCGGATACGGTTGCACATATAGAGCGCGGTTTTGTAGGAGCCGAAGCCCATGTGGCGCATGACTTGCAACGAGCTAATGCCCTTCTTGCTGGTCAGCATCAGATGAATGACCTTGAACCAGTCGCGAAGCGGCTTGTTTGTGTTTTCGAAGATCGTCCCGACCAAAATCGAGAAGCGGTAGCCGCCCTTCTCAGCGCATTTGGTGCACTGCCAGTGAAAGGGCCGATTGGTGACCGGGTATACGTCAACGTTTCCACAACGGGGACAGTGAACGCCACCCGGCCAACGTCGGGCTTGCAAGTAATGCTTGCAGGCTTCCTCGTTGGGAAATATCGAGTCGAACTGGCTATTCGTAAGCTGCTTGACCGACTTAACTTTGGCCATGACGGCCTCCTTCAACCAATGGAGGCAGCCTAGCACATGGTTGAAATTAGTCAAGTCCGGCATAATCGCCATCACCTTAAGGGCGCTTGTCCGGCCGGCATGCCAGAGAAGCGGAGCGAGTGCGGTGCCCGCGCGCGGATTGATGCGATCCGCTCTCGGGCGGCTCTGGGGCACCGGTCGACCGGCAAAAGGACCGGTCTGCAAGGAGCTTGCTTAACCGAAGGCTAGAGGCAAGCGGGCAAAACACCCGTGAGCTTGAGACTTCGGGAAACCCGGTTCTGGGGCTGAGCCATCGGGGTAAGAGCCGGTGGCGAGTGCCGCGGTGAAGCGCCGGAAGGCGGGCGCATCTGATCAGGATGCGCAGCCGCGCGAGCGGCAATTGGTAGGACAATGCGCCTTTCGGCGCTTCGCCTCCCTTTATGTGCCGGGGGCGAATCTTTTTGGTGCGTGGTGGTTGGCAAAACTCGGACGCATCCGCGCCGCGAGAACGATTTGTGATGTCGTCATTGCGAGGCAATAGGGCGTTCACGCCCGTCTTCGACGGGCTGTGGCGACGAAGCAATCCAGAACCGTGCCGCCGAACTGGATTGCTTCGCTTCGCTCGCAATGACGATGCCTTATCGACCCCCGCGAGGTGAAACGGAGCGGGGGAGGATGATTTCAGTCCAGCACGTGGCTGACCATGCCGTCAGCGAGTTTCGGCTCGAACCAGGTCGATTTCGGCGGCATGATCGAGCCGGCGTCGGCCACCGCCATCAGGTCGTTCATTTGCGTCGGATAGAGCGCGAATGCGACCGCCATCTGGCCGGAAGCGACGAGCCTCTCCAGCTCGCCAAGCCCGCGCCCGCCGCCGACAAAATCGATGCGCTTATCGCGGCGCGGATCGGTGACGTTGAAAATCGGCTCGATGATGTTGCGGGCCAGCAAGGTCACCGGAAGCCGCGCCACCGGGTCCTGCCCGGCCGCTTTGAGATGCTCGGCGCGAAGCGCCAGGCGGTACCAGCCGCCGGCGAGCACCATGCCGACCTCGCCGGCGCTCGCCGGACGCACCGGCTGGTCGCTCGGCTCGACCGCGTAGCGCTGGCCGATTGCCGCGAGCAGCGCGTCGGGGCTTTGGCCATTGAGGTCGCGCAGCACGCGGTTGTAGTCGAGGATGGTCATTTGCACCTGCGGCAGCAGCACCGCGAGGAAATAATCGTGCGAGGTTTCGCCGCCACCTTGGCCGCCGCGCTTTTTGGCGACGCGCTCGGCGGCGGCCGAACGGTGATGGCCGTCGGCAATATAAAGCGCGGGCAGGGCGTCCACGGCGCGCGTGAGTGCGGCGACCGCCGTGTCGTCCTCGATCACCCAGAGCTGATGGCGCACGCCGTCGTCGGCAGTCACGTCGACCGTGGGCTCGCTGCCGGCAGCGCGCTCCAACATTGCGTCGATCTCCGGCGCGGTCGGATAGGCCAGCATCACCGGGCCGGTCTGCGCATTCACCGCTTCGATCTGCCGGACCCGATCGTCTTCCTTGGCGACGGTGGTCAGCTCATGCTTGCGGATCCGATTGCTGGCGTAGGCGGCGACCGACGCCACCGCCGCGAAGCCGGTCTCGACGTGGCCGCGCCAGGTCAGGCGGTAGACATAGTAACAAGGCGTTTCGTCGCGGCGCAGAATGCCGAGGCCGATCATGCGCTGCAGATTTTCGGCGGCCTTGGCATAGACCGCGCCGTCATAGGGATCGATCGCCGGATCGAGGTCGATCTCCGCCTTGGAGACGTGCAGAAAACTCCACGGCTTGCCGTTGGCGCGCTCGCGCGCTTCGGCGGTCGACAGCACGTCATAAGGGGGCGCCAGAACTTCGCCGGCGCGTCCCGGCGCCGGCCGCAGCGCGCGGAAAGGTTTTATCAGGCTCAAGTGGTACTCTTTCGCTTGCAGCATTTTCATTCGCGCAAATTGGCGTTACGTCAAGGTCGTGAGCGAACCCGACATCATCCTCATTGCCGGCCCGACGGCGAGCGGCAAATCGGCGCTGGCGCTGGAGCTCGCCGAGAAGCTTCGCAGCGTCATCGTCAATGCCGATTCGATGCAGGTCTATCGCGACCTGCGCATCATCACCGCGCGGCCGACGGCAAAGGAGGAGGCGCTGGTGCCGCACCGGCTGTATGGCCGCGTTGACGCGGCGGAGAATTATTCCGTCGGCCGCTGGCGTACGGAAGCCGCGGCGACGATCGAGACGACCAAGCGCTATGGCCGCGCAGCGATCGTCGTCGGCGGCACCGGTCTTTATTTCAATGCGCTGGCGCGCGGGCTGGCCGCGGTGCCGCCGATTCCCGCCGAGATTCGCGACGGCGTGCGGGCGCGGCTCGAGAGCGAGGGCGTCAACGCGCTGCACATGGAGCTGATGCAACGCGATCCCGCGGCGGCAGCGCGGCTGATGCCAGGTGACCGCGCCCGCATTAGCCGCGCGCTCGAAGTGGTGCTGGGAACCGGCCGCTCGCTGCTCGAATGGCACGAGGAGGGCAACGCCGCGGGCCTTGACGCCGCGCGGGCCGCAAAGATTTTTCTCATGCCGGACCGCGAAGAACTAATGCGTCGCATCGACGCGCGCTTCGATGCCATGATGGCGGCGGGCGTGCTCGACGAGGTGCGGGCGCTGGCGGCGCGCAATCTGGCGCCGGATCTGCCGGCGATGAAGGCCCACGGTGTGCCGTGGCTCATTCGGCACTTTGGCGGCGAGATCAGCCTGGAGGAAGCGGCGGAAGGCGCCAAGCGCGACACCCGTCAATACACCAAGCGGCAGGCGACATGGTTCCGCAATCAGCTGCCGGAATTTGTCTGGGTCGAACCGGACAAGGCGCTCGCGGAGATTGAAAAGCAATTGCACGATTTGGCGAAATGACGTCTCCTCGCGCTAATGCGCGATGTATTGCAGTCCCGCCGAATAGGCGGCGCCGCCGAGAACGCACGGAATGCCGAGCTCGATCTGGCCGGTGGCAGCGGCGACCACGCAACCCATCGACAACGCGCCTTGGCCGACTTGGCCCCAACCGGCCATCTCGCGTTTTGAGTTCGGCCCCTTCTGCTTGAGCTCCTCGATCGCGGCGAGCGATTCCTTGCGCATGCGCGCGGTGTCGACATTCTCCGCCGTGTCGATCACGTCATTGAGAATCTTGGCGACGTCTTCCGGCTGACCTTTGACCGCGCGCTTGAGCATGGCGAGCAGATGCAGATCCCGCACCGCGTTGCTGGCAAGTGTGAACTTCGCGGCGCTGCCGGTGGTGAGGCTGTCGACATTATCCTTGTCGTTGGCGAGCGGCAAAAGCTTGATGATGCGCCCGATCGGCGTGTAGGAGCCGGTCGCCAGATAATAGCCCCAGAGCACATCGATCAGTTCCGGGTTCGAGTTCGAGCACGACCGGCTTACTGGGTTCTTCGCCGAATTTGAAGGCGCTCTTGATCTTGTCCATCATGCCGGGCTTGGTGTTCTGATAGGAAATCTGGTCGAGCGTCGGCAATTTGCCGGCGAGATATTTCTCGATCATGCCGCTGCGCGTGCGCATGCGGTCCTCGTACTTGACCAGCAGCACCTTCCAGTTCGGCAGTCCGGAATAGACGATGGCGCGCACCAGCACCCAATGATCGGCCGGCGCAATGGTCAGCATCTTCTCGATCAGCGCGTCGGCGTGATCCGGATTGGCGCCGAGCACGCCGGCGATGAAGCCGATATAGGCGCCGCAGGTCTCGGCGTCCTTGAAGGCCCGCAGATCGCTCAAGCCATGGACCAGCACCGGAAGGCCGTCAGGCTCGGGCTTGCCGCGATAGGCGTTGATCCATCGCAGCATCGAGTTGGTCGAATTGAGCGCCGCGTTCGGCGGCTTCGCCGCGTCGGCCGGCGCGACCAACCCGATCGAGAGCGCGAAGGCTGCGAGAACGGCGACGGCGATGGCCCGGCGCCAACACGCTCCGGCGCGGAGCAATTTGGCGCGGCGGCGCGAGCCGTCCGCGAGCGAGTCCCCGACCATGATCATGCCCTCCAGCGGAGAAGTCGGCGGCGCGACCGAGCGTCAAAGCCTGCTTGCCCCGGCCGCCGATAGAAAGCAGGCGCCTCCGGCGAATTGCAGACCGCTCCGGCGCGAAATCACGGCCGCGCTGTGGCACTTAAAGAGCGTTAACAAACGCCGATTGCCGCGTCAGACCGATTTCAAACGCTCGTTTGAAGCAGTGCCGGCGCGCCGGCGCCAAAATCCGGCCGTATTTGGCTTGACCGGAATTGCCACAATGCTTATAAACAGCGCGCTGACATGGAAGGGCACATCTCGTGCGGCAACTTGTGACCACGCTGATTCTCGTAGGGAAGCGCACCGCCGGGGGTGGATAAATCCACCCGCGAGACGTGGCGGTGCGCGAAAACAGGGGCTCTTGAGCCCCTTTTTTATTTCCTCAACCTCGACAGGCGATGACGGCGGAAGAACTGGAGCAAGCCATGACGGAAATGAGCGGCGCGGAAATGGTGATCGCGGCATTGGCCGATCAGGGCGTCGAGCATCTTTTTGGCTATCCCGGCGGCGCCGTGCTGCCGATCTACGACGCCCTGTTTCAGCAGGACAAGGTCAACCACATCCTGGTGCGGCATGAGCAGGGCGCGGTGCACGCCGCCGAAGGCTATGCGCGCTCGACCGGCAAGGTCGGCGCCGTCCTGGTCACCTCGGGCCCTGGCGCCACCAACGCGGTCACCGGCCTGACCGATGCGCTCTGCGACTCGATCCCGATCGTCGTTCTGACCGGGCAGGTGCCGACGCATCTGATCGGCAACGACGCCTTTCAGGAATGCGACACCGTCGGCATCACGCGGCCGTGCACCAAATACAATTACCTGGTCAAGAATATCGCCGACCTGCCGCGCGCGCTGCATGAGGCGTTTCACATCGCCGCCAGCGGCCGGCCGGGCCCGGTCGTGGTCGATATCCCCAAAGACATCCAGTTCGCCAAGGGCACCTATGCCAAGCCGAAGGAGTTTCAGCACCGCGGCTATCAGCCGAAGGTCAAGGGCGATCTCGACAAGATCAAGCAAGCCGTCGACATGATGGCGGCGGCGAAGCGGCCGCTATTCTATACCGGCGGCGGCGTGATCAATTCCGGCCGCGCCGCCAGCGATCTGCTGCGCGAACTGGTCAAGGTCACCGGCTTTCCCATCACCTCGACCCTGATGGGACTCGGCGCTTTTCCGGCCGCCGACCGGCAATGGCTCGGCATGCTCGGCATGCACGGCACCTGGGAGGCCAATTGGTCGATGCACGATTGCGATCTGATGATCGCGGTCGGCTCGCGCTTTGATGACCGCATCACCGGCCGGCTCGATGCGTTCTCGCCCGGCTCGAAGAAAATCCACATCGATATCGATCCGTCCTCGATCAACAAGAACGTCAAGGTCGATCTGGCGATCGTCGGCGACTGCGCGCATGTGCTCGAAGACATGGTGCGGCTGTGGCGGTCGAGCGGCGTCGTTCCCGACAAGAAAGCATTGGTGGCCTGGTGGGATCAGATCGGCACCTGGCGGCAGAAGAACTCGCTCGCCTTCCGCAACTCGAACGAGATCATCAAGCCGCAATACGCCATCCAGCGGCTCTATGAGCTGACCAAGGACCGCGACACCTACATCACCACCGAAGTCGGCCAGCATCAGATGTGGGCGGCGCAATTCTATCACTTCCAGGAGCCGAACCGCTGGATGACCTCGGGCGGGCTGGGCACCATGGGTTACGGATTGCCGGCTTCGGTTGGCGTGCAGCTCGCGCACCCGAATTCGCTGGTCGTCGACATAGCTGGCGAAGCGTCGGTGCTGATGACCATGCAGGAAATCTCGACGGCGGTGCAGTACGACCTGCCGGTGAAGATTTTCATTCTCAACAATCAATATATGGGCATGGTGCGGCAGTGGCAGGAATTGCTCCACGGCGGCCGCTATGCGCACTCCTACACCGAGGCGCTGCCGGATTTCGTCAAGCTCGCCGAGGCCTATCACGCCCATGGCATCCGGTGCACGCATCCTGGCGAGCTCGACGAGAAGATCCGCGAGATGATCGAGGTGAAGAAGCCGGTGTTGTTCGACTGCGTGGTCGATCCGGCGGAAAACTGCTTCCCGATGATTCCGTCCGGCCGCGCCCACAACGAGATGCTGCTCGGCGATGCGGCAACGCGGGTCGAGGATGCCATCACCGAGGCAGGCAAAGTGATGGTGTGAGGCAAAGACAATCGGGCTTTCGTCATTGCGAGCGAAGCGAAGCAATCCAGTTAAGCGATAAAGGCTGGATTGCTTCGTCGCTACCGCTCCTCGCAATGACGAGACGAGGCGACGGGGGAAAACCGACGTGAACACGACCACCGCCACAAGCCACTATCCCGCCAAGACCACCGCCGAGCAGGTGGAGAGCCGCACGCTCTGCGTCTTGGTCGACAACGAGCCCGGCGTGCTCGCCCGCGTCATCGGCCTGTTCGCCGGCCGCGGCTACAATATCGACTCGCTGACCGTCTCCGAGACCGAGCATGAGAAGCATCTCTCGCGTATCACGGTCGTCACCCGCGGCACGCCGATGGTGATCGAGCAGATCAAAAATCAGCTCGATCGGCTGGTGCCGGTGCATCGCGTCGTCGATCTCACCACCGCGGGTCCGGCGCTGCAGCGCGAGCTTGCGATGGTCAAAGTGCGCGGCAAGGGCGAGCAGCGCATGGAGATGCTCCGCCTCGCCGACGCCTTCCGTGCCCGCGTCATCGACGCCACCACCGAGAGTTTCGTGTTCGAAATCACCGGCGGCTCCGACAAGGTCGACAGCTTCATCAACCTGATGTTGCCGCTCGGCCTGGTCGAGGTTTCGCGCACCGGCGTCGTCGCCATCGCCCGCGGGCCGGAGGGGATGTGACGGTTGATCGCGCGTCTTGCGGGCGCGGTGCATCGCATTGATGCCGAAAGTCGCCAACGCTGATCGCGTAAAGACGAATTCTACGCGGCTGACCAGGATCTAGATTCGAATTTAGCTTTGCACGGCAAATTCAGTGGCGCGTGGACGATCACTGCTGCATTGTTCGGCCGACCGCATTTCGCCGAATCGTCAATGCGCAATGATCGGGGCTCGCTCATGAAATCACTTTTCCCGGATACGATTGTCTCGCGCCGCAGACTCCTCGCCGCCGGCACTGCCGGTGCAGCCATTGTCACCGCGGCGTCAACTGCCAATGCAGCATCGTTCGGTAACCCCGACGAACCGGCCGAGGGTGCCGTCAATGTCACCAACCCCAAGGCGCTGACCGATCCGGGGCCGCAGGACCCAAGCCTGGCCGGCAACGAGCCTGCCTTCCTTGACCCGCCGGCGACCGACGTCAACGGCATGCCGCAGTTTTGGGCGTCGTTTAATCTTGCGCCCAAGCGAATCCAGAACGGCGGCTGGGCGCGGCAGATCACCCAAGATGACTTCAAGATTTCGACGACCATCGCCGGGGTCAACATGCGGCTCGGCCCCGGCGGTGTTCGCGAGCTTCATTGGCATCAGCAGGCGGAATGGGCGGTCATGACCTACGGGCATTGCCGCGTGACAATTCTTGATTTGGATGGGCGCCCGTCGGTGGCCGACGTCAGGGAAGGAGATCTCTGGTACTTTCCCGCAGGGCTTCCTCATTCCTTGCAGGGTCTGGAGCCTGACGGCGCCGAATTTGTCCTCGCCTTCGACAACGGCGAGTCGTCCGAATTCAACACGCTCCTGGTCAGTGACTGGCTGGCGCATACGCCGCCTGAAGTGCTTGCCAAGAACTTCGGCGTGCCCGTGGAGGCGTTCAAGAATATTCCCCTTCACAACAAGTGGATCTACCAAAGCAAAATTCCGGCGCCGCCGCTCTCGGTAGTCGAGGCCCAATTGGCGGCGGCAGCGGGCAAGCCGCCGAACCCATTCGTGTACAGGCTCTCGGACATGCCCCCGAACCGGGAGACAAAGAGCGGCACAGTGCGGATCGCCGACAGTACCAACTTCCTTGTGTCGAAGACCATTGCCGCGACACGGGTCACGATCAAGCCAGGCGGGCTGCGTGCCATGCATTGGCATCCTAACGCCGATGAGTGGCTCTACGTCGTCAAGGGCACGGCACGCATGACCGTTTTCAATACCGGGCCGGCGGCGATGACCGCGAACTTTCATCCCGGCGACATCGGCTATGTGAAAAAAGGGCTCGGTCATTACGTCGAAAATACCGGCGATGCTGAACTCGTTTACATGGAGGTGCTTCGGGCCGATCGGTTCGAGGAAGTGTCGCTGTCCGATTGGCTGGCGCACAGCCCGATCGACATGGTGGCCGAGACGCTGAACCTCGATCCAGCTGTCATCGCGCAGTTCCCCAAGAATCGACCGGATATCGTTCCAGCATAGGGGCGTTGCGGTCTTGGTCTGAACGCAATGGCGCACGCGGTGTCACGACGAGGCGATATGACCGGGCAAAAACGCGACCAAGCGCTGGTTAAAACCGATAACTGACGCTAAATAGGTGACTGTCAGGCAACAAACCGGCGGGACACACCACCATGAAGCCAAGCAACGTGCATTTGCCTTCGGATTGCCGGGCGGTGAGCGACGTGCTCGCCCGGATCGGCGACAAGTGGTCGGTCCTGGTCGTCAGCAGGCTTGGCCAAGGGCCGCGGCGCTTCAACGAGCTGCGGCGGTCGATCGGCGGCATTTCCCAGCGCATGCTGACCTTGACGCTGCGCGGGCTGGAACGCGACGGCTTGATCACGCGCACGGTGTTTCCGACCATTCCACCGCGCGTCGATTACGCGCTGACCGCGCTTGGCCGCGATCTGTTGATTCCGGTCTCCGCGCTTGGCGCCTGGGCAATCCGCAATCAGCCAAAGATCGCCAAGGCGCGCGAACAGTTTGACGGCATTTGCGAAGCCAAAGGCAAATCGCCGCCCCGCCGCGAGCGCTCACGCAACGGGCTTGTCCCGTCGGCGCACACGCCATAGAAGCAGCGCCGGACGCCAAGCATCCAAAAGACCGGTGCGAAACGGCGCCGACTGGGACCAGTAGGGGTGAGAACAATGCGTGTTTACTACGACCGCGACGCCGACCTGAACCTGATCAAGGGCAAGAAGGTCGCCGTCATCGGCTATGGCAGCCAGGGCCACGCCCACGCGCTCAATCTGCGCGATTCCGGCGTCAAGGACGTCGCGGTGGCGCTGCGCAAGCATTCGCAAGGCGTCAAGAAAGCGGAAGGCGAGAAGTTTAAGGTCCTGGACGTAACCGAGGCGGCGAAATGGGCCGACGTGATGATGATGCTCACGCCGGACGAGCTGCAGGGTGACATTTATAATCATCATCTGCACGCCAACATGAAGGAGGGCGCGGCGCTGATGTTCGCCCACGGCCTCAACGTGCATTTCAACCTGATCGAGCCGCGCGCCGATCTCGACGTGCTGATGATTGCGCCGAAGGGCCCCGGCCATACCGTCCGCTCGGAATATCAGCGCGGCGCCGGCGTGCCGTGCCTGCTCGCGATCCATAAGGACGCTTCGGGCAACGCCCATGATCTCGGCCTCTCCTATGCGTCGGCGATCGGCGGTGGCCGCGCCGGAATCATCGAGACGACGTTCAAAGAGGAATGCGAGACCGATCTGTTCGGCGAGCAGACCGTGCTGTGCGGTGGGCTCGTCGAGCTGATCAAGGCCGGCTACGAGACCTTGTGCGAAGCCGGGTATGCGCCGGAAATGGCCTATTTTGAATGCCTGCACGAGGTGAAGCTCATCGTCGATCTGATCTATGAAGGCGGCATCGCCAACATGAATTACTCGATCTCCAACACCGCGGAGTATGGCGAGTACGTCTCCGGCCCGCGCATTATCACCGCGCAGACCAAGGCGGAGATGAAGCGGGTGCTCGCCGATATCCAGTCAGGCCGGTTCACCCGCGACTGGATGCTGGAGAACAAAGTCAACCAGACTTCGTTCAAGGCGATGCGCACCAAGCTGGCCGAGCATTCGATCGAGCAGGTCGGCGCCAAGCTGCGCGCCATGATGCCGTGGATCAAGCAGCGCGCGCTGGTCGATCGCAGCAGAAACTGATCCACGGCGCATTTTTATTTTGACGGGCTCGCTAGTGCGAGCCCTATGGGATCAAGCAGCGCGCACTAGTCGATCGCAGCAGAAACTAATCCACGGCGCATTTTTATTTTGACGGGCTCGCTGGTGCGAGCCCTATGGGATCAAGCAGCGCGCGCTCGTCGATCGCAGCCGAAACTGACCCGCGAATATCTTTCGCAACGCACAACGAAACAGTTCCGCTTCCGAAATCGACGCGGCGCAGCGTCGGACTCCTTGACGTCCCACCGGAACGTCGGCGTAGTATGGGGCTGCGCCCACATGGGAGCGGTGCTCCCACGCGCGCGCCGGGACTGTGAAGCAATATTGACAACGACACGTCGAGCGCCGCGATGGCGGTCGCGAACAGACGTGCTCCAAGGGAGGACGACCATGAAGACCCTAGTATGGGCCTTCGGGTTGGCGTTGTTTTGCGCGCCAGCTGCGATGGCACAGACGAACGAAGAATTGGTGAAGGGTGCGACCGACACCAATAACGTTCTCAATCACGGGATGGGCTACAATCTGCAGCGTTTCTCGACGCTGCATCAGATCAACAAAGATACTGTCAAGCGCCTTATTCCGGTGTGGAACTACAGCTTCGACGACAATCGGAGCGAGGAATCCCAGCCGCTCATCTATAAGGGCGTGCTCTACGTCACCACCAACAGCGCGACTATGGCGGTCGACGCCAAGACCGGCAAGCAGATCTGGAAGACCAAGGTCGAGTACCCGCCGGAGACGCCGCGTATCGTCTGCTGCGGCATCATCAATCGCGGCGCCGCCCTTTATGACGGCAAGATTTTCCGCACCACGCTCGACGCCAATGTCATCGCGCTCGACGCGGCGACCGGCAAGGAGCTGTGGCGGAAGAACGCGATCGACTTCAAGACCGGCTATTCGATGACGGTGGCGCCGCTGGTCGCCGACGGCGTCGTCATCACCGGCATTTCCGGCGCCGAGTTCGGCACTCGCGACTTCATCGATGGCTGGGATCCGAAGACCGGCGAACATCTCTGGCGCACCTACACGGTCCCCGGCCCCGGCGAGCCTGGCAACGACACCTGGCAGGGCGACACCTGGAAGCTCGGCGGCGGCTCGACCTGGATCACAGGCTCGTTCGATCCGGAACTGCACACCGTGTATTGGGGCATCGGCAATCCGGGCCCGTTCAACGCCGCGGTGCGGCCGGGCGACAATCTCTATACCTGCTCGGTGCTGGCGCTTGATCCCAAGACCGGAAAGATCAAGTGGCATTACCAGTTCTCGCCGAACAATCCGTTCGACTATGACTCGGTGGCCGAGATGGTGCTGGCCACGCTCAATATCGACGGCAAGCCGACCCCGGTGCTGCTCGACGCCAACCGCAACGGCTTCTTCTATGTGCTCGATCGCACCAACGGCAAACTCCTTGCCGCCAACCCGTACGTGAAAGTGAACTGGGCGTCCGGCATCGACATGAAGACCGGCCGACCGATCGAGACCGACATCAGCGCCAAGGCGCGCGTCGGCGAGAAGGTGGTGGTGTGGCCGTCGATCCTTGGCGGCAAGAACTGGGAGCCGATGTCGTTCAATCCGCAGAACAACACCGCCTACGCCAACACGCTCAATATCGGCGGGCGCTACAAAGCGGTGGCCGCGGACTACAAGGCCGGCGAATGGTATGTCGGCATGGACCTCAGCGACCTCTGGGAGTGGCCGCAGGGAGCGCGCGGTTATCTTAAGGCGATCGATCCGCTCACCGGCAAGACCAAATGGGAAAACGGCAGCGACATCCCGCGGTTCTCCGGGGTGTTGTCGACCGGCGGCGGCCTGGTCTTCTCCGGGCAGTTGACCGGTGAGTTCGAAGCCTTCGACGCCGACACCGGCAAGAAGCTGTGGCAGTTCCAGACCGGCTCCGGCATCGAAGGGCAGCCGGTCACCTGGGAGCAGGATGGCGTGCAGTACATCGCCGTCGCCAGCGGCTATGGCGGCGTCTATTCGCTGTTCTCCGGCGACACGCGGCTTGCTTCAGTGCCGGCCGGCGGATCGCTGTGGGTGTTCGCCCTCGCGCCGCAGTAACGCATGACGAGCGAGGCCGCCGTCCGCAGAGACGGCGGCCTCGTTCGATCGCTAGCTCAAGTGCATAAGCGCAAATGAAAATCCGCATCGTGCTTGTCGCGGCACTGACGGCCGCGACCGTAATGCAATGGCAAATCGCTTACGCTGAAGAGGATCACCGGTCGGCGGCATCCGAGCAGCCCGACCCCGAAACGGCGGCGAAGGGCAAGGCGCTCTACATGCATCATTGCTCGCATTGCCACGGCTTCAATATGGTCAATGCGGGCACCATCGCTTTTGACCTGCGCCAATTCCCCCATAACGACAAGGCGCGGTTCGTACACTCGGTAACCGAGGGCAAGAACGGCCGCATGCCGCAATGGGGCGATTTGCTAAAGCCTCAGGAGATCGACGAGATCTGGGCGTATGTGCTGACGGGAGGCGCACAGTGAAAGCAGGCCTCTTGTCGGCTCTGGCATCGGCCGTCTTTCTTTCCCTTGCCGGCGGTGTCGCCGGGCCGCATGCCGAAGAGACCAATGAGGCGCCGCTTCGCGTCTGCCTCAACGAAGAGCTGCCGCCATTTTCCGTCCGCACCAAAGACGGCGGCGCGGGCTTTGATCTCGCCATCGCTGAGGCCCTGGCCAAGCGATTGAACCGGCAGCTTGCAGTCCAATGGTACGAGAGCAAGCTCGATGCAGATTCCAGTGCGACCATCGAGGTCAATGCTTTGCTGTCCGACGGACGTTGCGATCTTGTTGCTGGCTACCCGCTGGTAAAGGACGCGCTGGGCAAACCGGGGCTGGAAACAGCGCGGCTGCCGGATTTCGCCGGCGCGCGGCCGGCGGATCGGCGGCGGCGCGTCACGCTCGGAACCCTGATGGCGACGACGCCGTATCACTTTGCCGGCTTGGCCGTGGTGCTCGGCGCCAAGGCAAAAGACAGAAGCATCGCCGCTCTTGCCGATCTGGAGGGCCTTAATCTCACCATCGAGGCCGGCACGCTCGGTGACGCCGTTCTCATGACCTTCAATCACGGCCGCCTGGTGTCGCAAATCGTGCATGTTGTGCCAGGCCGGGGCGAACTCTTTCCACGCCTGGAAAGCGGCGAGGCCGATGCCACGCTTATTCCGGTGCATCGTTTCGACGCCTACCGCATCCAGCATCCGGACACCAAGCTCACCTTGTCCGGCTATTATCTTCCGATCGGGTTCAATATGGGCTTCGTCGGACTGAGCAGCGAACCGCGATTGATCGAGCAGGCGAGCGCTGCGATCGACGCCATGCTCAAGGCCGGCGAGGCGGCCGCGCTCGCGCCGCCGGCGCACATGACCTATCTGCCGCCGCGGGAACCTTACATCCTCGATCATCTGACAATGAGCGATCTCACCAGGTAGGACGTGCGGTGCGATGTCCGCGCGTCGCGAAACTCTGTGGCTTAGCCTGCCGTGCCCCGCAGAGCGGGACAGTCTGTCTCTGCTGTCGAGCCAACAGAGACGACCGAAAACGCGCCGGGCAGTTTGGAATTTGTCTTGCTAAGAACTGGCGGCTTGCTAGCATGACAATGATAGGCAGTGCGCCGGGACCTGTTTTGCACTGCAACTTTTGCACTGCAGCAAATGAGCCGACCAGCGTGGCCGCACATGGCGGTGCACGGTGGCCGGCCGCCGATATCGGCGACGTCACGGCAACTGACAGCGGCGGTCCGTGGCGAGAAGAAAACCGCTTGATGTGGAGGACGCATGGTCACCCTGAACATCAATGGGCATGACCATTCGGTCGATGTACCGAATGACACGCCCTTGTTGTGGGTCATCCGCGAGCATTTGCAGATGACCGGTACGAAGTTCGGTTGTGGCGCCGGCCTGTGTGGCGCCTGCACGGTCCACCTCAATGGTGAGGCGGTGCGCTCCTGCCAGACCGCAGTGTCGCAGGCCTCTGGCAAAAAAATCACCACCATCGAAGGTCTGGACGCGAAGGGCGAGCATCCGTTGCAGCGCGCCTGGATCGCCGAGCAAGTGCCGCAGTGCGGTTACTGCCAGTCCGGGCAGATCATGCAGGCGGCCTCGTTGTTGGCAAAGAACACCGATCCCACCAAAGCCGAAGTCGTCGCACACATGGACGGCAATCTCTGCCGCTGCATGAGCTATGTGCGTATCCAACGCGCCATCTTGCGCGCGGCTGCCGAAATGCGGGGGGTGTAAGCCATGACAAAGCATCAGAAGATCGACGCATTGGCGCATATCGATCGGCGCACCTTCATCGTCGGAACCGCGGCAACCGGTCTCGTGATCGGCTACGCGGCGCCGAAAATCGGCGAAGCATTGGCGGCAACGGCTGCCAACGCCGAGCCGAGCATTTGGGCGGCTATCAGCCCCGACGGCAAGGTCTGGGTAACGGTCGGCAAGGCCGACATGGGCCAGCACATCGCCAGCACTATGGCGCAACTGGTCGCCGAGGAACTGGAAGCGTCGTGGAAGGACATGAACGTCGTGTTGTCTTCCAACGACCCGAAATACAACGACCCGATCCTCGGCGCGCAGGTGACCGGCGGCAGCTGGTCGACCGGCATGAACTTTGATGCGATGTGCCGCGCCGGCGCCGCCGGCCGCATCACCCTCATCAAGGCGGCTGCCGAGATGATGGGCGTTCCCGAGAACGAACTGCAAGCGCGCAACTCGCGCGTCACCCATGCCAAGTCAAAGAAGAGCCTGACCTTTGCGCAGATCGTGCAGAGCGGCAAGGCGAACAAGGCCTGGTCGGCGGATGAGCTCAAGGCGATCAAGCTGAAGACGCCGGACCAGTACACCAAGATCGGCCACTCGTTGCCGCAGCTCGACATTCCGTCGAAGACCAACGGCACCTGCAAGTACGGCATCGACGCCCACCTTCCGGGCATGCTGTACGGCAAGCTGGCGATCCCGCCGGTGCGCTATGGCGCGAAGGCAAGGTCGGTCGACGACAGCGAAGCCAAGAAGGTTGCGGGCTTCGTCAAGGCCGTCATCGTCGAAGACAAGACAGCGACCACCTCTGGCTGGGTAGTTGCCGTTGCGACGAGCTATGAGGCCGCCAAGAAGGCGGCGGCGGCGTTGAAAGTCGATTGGGACAAGGGCCCGTATGCCAACGTGTCCGACCAGTCGATCATCGACAAGTCACGCCGGCTGCAGAAGCAAGGCACCGAAGGCTTCCTGTTCGTCAAGGATGGCAATTCCGCCGCTGCGATGGCAAAGGCCGCCAAGGTGATCGAGGGCGAATACCTCACCAGCCTCAACATCCATGCCCCGCTCGAACCGATGAACGCGCTGGCCACCGAGGAGAACGGTGTCTGGCACATTTATACCGGCAATCAGTTCAACACCCGCACCACATTGATCGCGGCTGCGGTGGCCGGCGTGGATGCCAAAAACATCGTGATCCATCAGCATTTCCTGGGCGGCGGCTTCGGGCGCCGGCTGGAATCGGACATGGTCATCCCGGCGATCGCGGCTGCCAAGGCCGTCGGCAAGCCGGTCAAGCTGATCTATGCCCGCGAAGACGACATGCAGATGGATTACACCCGTCCGCTGACCTATCAAAAGGTCAAGGTCGGGCTGGATGCCGAGGGGCATGCTGTCGCCATGGAGCACGACGTGATCGGCGCGTGGCCGACCGCGAAATGGGGCATCCCGGCCTTCATGACGCCGGCCGTGGACAGGAAGCGCGTCGGCGACACCTTCGAAAACCTGCACGACAGCTTCGCCGTCAACGGCGCCGACTATTGGTACACGATCCCCAACCATACGGTGCGCAATTACGAGAACAAGCTGGCGCAAGGCGCGACGCCTTCCGGCCAGCTGCGCTCGGTCGCGCCGGCGTGGACGTTCTGGGCGGTCGAAAGCACGATGGACGAAATCGCGCATGCCAGCGGTCAGGATCCGGTCGAGATGCGGCTCCGCCTGCTTGACGGTGCCGGCGCCAATGCCGGCGGCGACAAGCCGCAAAATGTCGGTGGCGCCAAGCGTCTCGCCAACGTGTTGCGCGCTGCTGTCGGACGTTCGGGTTATGGAGCGATCCAACTCGGCCCGAACGAGGGCATGGGCATCGCCTGCGTGAGCTCGCAGGAGCGCTCCAGTCCGACCTGGACGGCTTGCGTGGCGCACGTGAAGGTCGATCCCAAGACCGGCGAGGTGACCCTGAAGAAGGTCACCCTCGCCATGGATGTCGGCACCATCGTCAACCCAGACGGGGTGCGTGCGCAGATCGAGGGCTCGATCTTCTGGGGCACCTCGCTGGCGCTGCTCGAGAAAGGCTCGATGAAAGACGGCGGTATCGAGCAGACCAACTTCGATACCTATACGCCGATGCGGATGAGCCAGATGCCGGAGATCGACGTCAGCATCATCGGCAACGGCCAGCCGGCGGTGGGCTGCGGCGAGCCGGCGGTGACGGTGATCGCACCAGCGATCGGCAACGCCATCTTCAACGCGGTCGGCGCTCGCGTCCGCTCGCTGCCGATTACGGCGGAAGCGGTGAAGGCGGCGATGAAGGCCTGATCAGCGCGTCTGATCATTGCCGGGAAACTGGGGAGCGGCACCATTCGGTGCCGCTCCTTTTTCTTGCGCCGGCGAGCGCCGCCGTTTTTGATCGGCGTCGCGTGACAGCGTGACGTGACGATGCTTAATACCGGCACATGCCGCCGCGCAGCCCCGAGATCAAAATCCTCGAGCTCGATCGCGCTGAGATCGCCGTCGCGCCCTGGCGGTGGGAGTTCGCGCATGCGCGCCGCGCCGAGATCGATCGGCATTTCGCCGCGCGCCGGCGCGAGCAGCCGGCATTGTGGAACGGGCGCGTGCTTCTCCTCAATAACTACGCCATCGAGCGACGCGTGCTCCGGGGCACGAGCTTCGAGACGGACTATGCGAGCTTCCTCGCCTGGCGAGACTGGGACTGTTGCGACGGCGGCGTCTTCAACATCTTCTCGGCCGCCGCACTTCGCTCGGCGGATGGCGCGTATCTGGTCGGCCGCATGGCGCCATCGACCTCGATAGCGGGGCAATGGCTGTTTCCGTGCGGCACGCCGGACCCGAAGGATATCGACGCCGCCGGCATGCTCGATCTTGCCGGCAGCGCCGGCCGCGAACTGTTCGAGGAGACCGGCCTCGATATCGGTGCATTCAAGGCCGCGCCGGGCTGGACTTTGGTGCGCGACGGCGGGTTCATCGGGTTGATGAAACATCTGGTCGCCGACGAAAGCGCCGAAACACTGCGCGCGCGCATCCTGCGTCATCTGGCGAACGAGGCGCAGCCGGAATTTTCCGATATCCGCTTCCTGCGCGGCCCGGGGGATTTCGAGGAAGCCGTGCCGCGGTTTCTCACAACATATCTGATGCGTGCGTGGTCATGAGCTAACGGCCGTCGAAAAATTTAGACTTTTGAGTTTGAATCAGTCCATTGCCTGCGGAGCGGTCGCGTCCAGGAGGCGGCGATGAAGTTACCGAAAATCCTCGAAGCCTGCCGGGTCGACAAGCCGCGGCACTTTAGGCTCGCCGGCCACGATCCGGCGGAAACCTTCGGCCTTTCGACCAATATCGAAGATGTGAAGCCGATGCTTGCCGATGGCGTAGCCCGGCTCGGGGAGATGCAGCGGCGCCTCTATGCCCACGGCGAATGCGCCGTACTCATCGTGCTGCAGGCCATGGACGCCGCCGGCAAGGACGGCGTGATCACGCACGTCATGTCCGGCATCAATCCGCAAGGCTGCAGCGTACGCGCCTTCAAAGCTCCCAGTACGGAAGAACTGGCGCACGATTTTTTATGGCGCACCGTCAAGGCGCTGCCCGAGCGCGGGCATATCGGTATCTTCAATCGCTCGCATTACGAGGAAGTTCTGGTGGTGCGGGTGCACCCCGAGATGTTGGCGCGGCAGAAGCTGCCGGCGGCCGTCACCGACGGCAGCATCTGGGAGCTCCGCTTCAAGGACATCCGCGCCTTCGAGCAGCACTTGGTGCGCAACGGCACTCTGGTGCTGAAGTTCCATCTGCGCATTTCCAAGGAGGAGCAGCGCAAACGCTTCCTGGCGCGGCTCGACGAGCCGATGAAACGCTGGAAGTTCTCGATGGCCGACGTCACCGAGCGCCGGCGCTGGGACGATTACATGGCGGCCTACCAGGACATGATCCGCAGCACCTCGACCGAGGACGCGCCGTGGTATGTCGTGCCGGCCGATCACAAACATGTCGCATGGGCAATCGTCTCCGCGGCAATCGTCGATGCCATGGAGAAGCTCAAACTCGATTACCCCAAGATCGTGGGCAAGGCGCTTAGGGAATTGAAGGCCGCGGAACACGCGCTCAAGGCGGAAAAACCCTTCCGTGCCGGCAAGCCGAAGGCAAAGAAATAAAGGGTTGATCGTTTAACCGCCGCGACCGCCGTCCGATGAAGATTCCGTGATGCCGCCTGTTGTCACGGAAATTGCGCAATGGCTTGATTATCTGCAAGCACGCTATGCATTTCGCGCGGCTTCGCACATGATGCAGGCTAGGTTAGTGTTTATTTGAACAGGGCAAGCGAGCCAATCCGCGTGTATCAGTTAACTCGCATGGATCAATTGACGAAGACGTGCGTGACGTTCGGCGTTGCCGCGGCGCTGATCGGGACCGCTGTCGTTTCTGCCGCCCTTGCTGCACCCGCCGACTTTGACGGGGTCTGGATACCGGACGTCAAAGACCAGCACCGGCAGGAAATCGAAAATGTCCCGCCCTGGAAGCCGGAGATCGTGCCGCAAATTCAGCACCTGATTGCCGAGGAAAAGGCGGGGCGGCCGTTCCTGGTCCTCAGCCATTGTCTGCCGCACGGCATGCCGACCTGGATGCTGATCACGCACAATGCGTTCGAATGGCTGACGACGCCCGGCCGCGTCACCATGCTCGGCGAGGTCGACGGCAACCGCATGCGGCGGATCTACACGGACGGGCGCGCGCGGCCCGAAGACCCCGATCTGACGCTGCACGGCTACTCAATCGGCCATTGGGAAGGCGACGTCCTAGTGGTCGACACCACGGCGATAGCGCCGCAGGCCTATATCGCCCCCAGCGAAGCGGTGGGCGTCCCCAACAATGGCGACATGCATATCGTCGAGCGGCTCTATCTGGCCAAGCCGAACGTTCTCCACGACGATCTCGAAATCACGGCGCCGAAGGTGCTGACTGCGCCCTGGAAAACGACGCGCATTTTCCGCCGCTATCCCGATCGGCACTATGAGATCATCGAAGGCGAATGCGAGCAGGAAGACCTGGTCCCCGGCAAGGATCAGTACGGCAACGACATATTCGTTTCCCATCCGCAGAATCCGGACGGATCGGTTAGTACGAAATAAGAAAGACTTAGATAAATGGTGTCGCGCAGTATCGCTCTCGTCGCTTTCATTGCAGCCGGCTTGATCTTTGGCCTTGGCAACGTCGCAACGGCGCACCATTCGGGCGCCGCTTACGATATGGAGCACCTCCGCACCACCGAAGGTACCGTCAAGACCGTCAACTGGACCAATCCTCACATCACCTTTGTCATCGAGTGCGATGCCAAGGAGGGCGAGCCGCCCCAAACCTTGGTGTTCGAAGTCTCGAGCCCAGGCGTTTTGACCCGCTCGGGATGGACCAAACGCTCGCTGCAGCCGGGCGACCGTGCCGTGTTCCACTACGCGCCGCTGCGCGACGGCAATCCCGGCGGATTTTTGGTCAAGGTCGATCTGCCGAATGGTCAGGTCCTGACCTTCAGCCTGACGCCCGCCGATCAATGACGGTCGACGTCGTCCTGCGCGACCTTTCCAAGTGGCTGGCGGCGACGCCGCTCAGCCACGCCATCCAGACCACCGGCTGGGTCATTCCAACGCTGCAGACAATTCATATTCTCAGCGTCGCCGTGCTGTTCTCGTCGGCGATCCTGGTTGACCTGCGGTTTTGGCGGGCGCTGCAGCGCGACGTCCCGCTCGCCGACGTCGGCCGGCGGTTTCTGCCGACGATCTGGCCGGTGTTGCTGATCCTTTTGATCACCGGAAGCCTCCTGATCATCGGCGAGCCGCGGCGTTCGCTCCTCAACACCACCTTCTATCTCAAGATGGCGCTGCTCATCTTCGCCATCGTCCTGACCCTCCCCCTGCAATGGTCGCTCCGCGCGGCGCCGGAATTCTGGGACCGGGATCGCGGGCGGCGGATCGCCGGACAATTGGCGGCGACGGTCTCCATCCTGGTCTGGTGCAGCATCCTGTTTGCCGGGCGCTGGATCGCCTATACGCAGGTCGGATGATGCCGCTGTTTGCGGATCTGATTTCATATCTCGAGAACAGCGCGCTAGCGGACAATATTCGCGAGAACGATCTGCTGTTTCCGCTGATTGAGTCGGTGCACGTGGTGGCGATTTGTCTGGTGGTCGGATCAATTCTTGCCGTTGATCTGCGGCTCCTTGGCCTCGCTTCGATCAACCGGCCGATAAGTCGCGTCACCGCGGGAATTCTGCCGCTCACCTGGGGCGCGTTTGTCGTCGCCGTCGCCTCGGGGGGTCTGCTCTTCATCTCCAACGCCACCAAATATCTGGGCAACGGATTTTTTGTCGCCAAGCTTTGTCTGATTGCCGTCGCCGGGCTCAACATGGCGATCTTTCATTTCATCAGCGCCAAAGATTTGCCGCGCTGGGAGAACGACGCCCGGCCACCGCTGCCGGCGCGGCTCGCCGGAGGCGCATCGATCCTGTTGTGGATTGCCGTGGTCGCCTGCGGGCGCTGGATCGGCTTTACCATGCAGCCGGGATGAGACGACATGACCACGCGCTTCTCTCCTGCTGTCCTTGCTGCGCTCGTTGCCGTTACGGCGGCCGCTTCCCCATCACTGGGCGAAGACGTCGCGCCGATGCCGTCTTCGCAAACGCAGCCGTTCCAACCCTATGTCGACATGAAGACCTTCATGGAGCATGTGCTCACGCCAGCCGCAAAGATCGTCTGGAGCGTCAATGCCGTCGTGATCGACCAACAGGGCGAGCACGATCTTTCCCCGAAAACCGAGGCGGACTGGGAACAGATCGTCAGTGGCGCCGCGACGTTGGCCGAGGCGACCAATGCGCTGATGATCCCGCAACGGGCGCGCGATCCGCAATGGGCCTTCTACGTGCAAAAGTTGGCCGAGGCCGCGAACAAAGCCTATCTCGCCGCCGAGGCCCGCGATCTGAAATCGATCGCGGAAGTCAGCGACCGGCTGGACGGGATTTGCGCCGCCTGCCACCGGCATTATGGACTTGAATAAATCGTGCGATGAATGCGCAGCCGATATTCTGACAATTGGTGCCCCAGCTTCCGCTCATTCCGGCGCAAACGGGAATCCAGCAACCGGTCCCCGCCTTTCGCCTTCGCGCTGTGCGCTTCGGCGCAACCAAACCGCGCCGTAGCTCGCCAGGCGAGCGTAGGCGGGTCGCGGGAACGAACGGACGGAAACACCCGATTGGAGCATTATCTATTGGAGCATTATCTAGTGTCAGTTACTCCGCCGCTTCCGCTGCGGCGTTCGGCGGAAATTCCGTGACGCTGCCGTGCTCATTGTCGACGATCATCAGCAAGTCGAAATAACGGATGGTCGGCACCGAGCCGGTGCGGGCCTTGATATTGGCGAACCATTCCGCGTTGTGGCCGCGCTGCGCGGCTTCCTTCGACGGCCAGATGTAAAACGCGCCGCCGGTGCCTTCCTCGCCGACAATGTAGTGCTTGCGGATCAGCTCTTCGTTGCCGCGCCAGCGGGGAATGGTGGTGCGGGCGTCTTCGAGAATCTGCTCGCGGGCCAGTCCTGGGGGATATTTGAACTGCACGAATTCCACGATCATAGGTCAGCCTCCCTGTCATTCTTACAAGTGTAGCGCGATGCCGGTGCCAGCGCAGCGAGGGCTTGCGCTCTCGTCGTGTCATCCGTTACAACGGCCGCGGTTTCGAGGTTAAGGCGGCCTTTACCCTTGTCCGCGACCTTGAGCCGACGAGGATGTGCATGGCGATTCGCGGCGATTTCAGCGCGATCGAACGGGCGGCCGGTAAGGCTCGGCCCGACGCCGCCCTCACGTCTTGCCAGCTGCTTGGCGGGCTCCTGCTCCTTATCGCCCCCTGAGGGCCGGCTGGGCGTTTGGCGCCTGGGCACTCAGGGGTTGACGGAAGCCACCGGAACCCAATAGCGCCCAAAGCCAAAAATGCACTGGTCGGGCGCCGACGATAAGGACCTGACACCATGAGCGCTCCAACGAAATCCGAACCGGCTCGGCCGGAACCGACGAAGTCTGACAAGGATCGCGTCGTCATTTTCGACACCACGTTGCGCGACGGCGAGCAATGCCCCGGCGCGACCATGACCCACGAGGAAAAACTCGAGGTCGCCGCTTTGCTCGACGAGATGGGCGTCGACATCATCGAGGCCGGGTTTCCGATCGCCTCGGAGGGCGATTTCGCCGCCGTCAACGAGATCGCCAGGCGCACCAAGAATGCCGTCGTTTGCGGGCTGGCGCGCGCCGCGTTCAAGGATATCGATATCTGTGCCGATGCGATCCGGCCGGCGCAGCGGCGCCGCATCCACACCTTCCTGTCCACCTCGCCGGTGCACATGAAATACAAGCTGCAGAAGGAGCCGCACCAGGTCTACGAGATGGTGATCGCGCAGGTGACGCGCGCGCGCGGCCATACCGACGACGTCGAATGGTCGAGCGAGGACGGTACCCGCACCGAGCACGATTTCCTCTGCCGCTGTGTCGAAGCCGCGATCAAGGCCGGCGCCACCACCATCAACATCCCCGACACCGTCGGCTATTCGGTGCCGGAGGAATATTTCGCGCTGATCGAGATGGTGCGCGAGCGGGTGCCGAATTCCGATCAGGCGCGCTTTTCGGTGCATTGCCACAACGATCTCGGCATGGCGGTGGCAAATTCGCTCGCCGGCGTCCGCGCCGGCGCGCGGCAGATCGAATGCACCATCAACGGCATCGGCGAGCGCGCCGGCAACGCCGCGCTCGAAGAGGTGGTGATGGCGATGCGGGTGCGTAACGACGTGATGCCGTTCTGGAACGGCGTCAACAGCAAGATGCTGACGCGGGCGTCGAAGCTCGTCGCCGCGGTCACCTCGTTTCCGGTGCAATACAACAAGGCGATCGTCGGGCGGAACGCGTTCGCCCACGAAAGCGGCATCCACCAGGACGGCATGCTCAAGCACACCCAGACTTACGAGATCATGGTCCCTGAGGACGTCGGCGTGAAGCAGACCTCGCTGGTCATGGGCAAGCATTCCGGCCGGCATGCCTTCGTGCACAAGCTCGAGGAATTGGGTTATCAGCTCGCCGGCAACCAGCTCGAAGACGCCTTCGTGCGCTTCAAGGCGCTGGCCGACCGCAAGAAGCACGTCTACGACGAGGATCTCGAGGCGCTGGTCGACGAGGAGATCGCGACCTTCCAGGATCACATCAAGCTCGTCTCGCTCACGGTGATCGCCGGCACCCACGGGCCGCAGCGCGCCACCATGAAAGTCGACATCGCCGGCAAGCCGGCCATCGCCGAATGCGAAGGCAACGGTCCGGTCGACGCCACCTTCAACTGCATCAAGGCGATGGTGCCGCACCAGGCGGTGCTGGAGCTCTATCAGGTGCACGCCGTCACCGAAGGCACCGACGCGCAGGCCGAAGTCTCGGTGCGCTTGTCCGAAAGCGGCCGCTCGGTGACCGCAAAGGGCGCCGATCCGGATACGCTGGTCGCTTCGGCCAAGGCTTATCTCGCCGCGCTCAACAAGCTCGTGGCGCGGCGGCTGCGCGGCGGCGAAGCGATCGCGGTCGGCGAGCGCCGCATCCACTCGACCGACGTCGGCTGAAACCTTTGACCGCGCGCCAATAAAAATCCCGGATCGGCCTTCAGCCGATCCGGGTGGTCACCACACGATGCAACGTTCGCGGACTGCGCTCAGTAGTGCGGGCCGCCGAAGTTATAGTTGATGCCGGCGCGGAAAATGTTGTCGGTGAAATGCGTATTGGTAGCGACAGTCGCATACGGGCCGGTGCCGGCGAAGGTGAGATTGAACGTTCCCAGGTCCACATAAAGGTACTCGAGTTTTGCGCTCCAGCGGCCCAAGAAAGCCCATTCAAGGCCGCCACCAACGGTCCACCCCGCCCGCGTCACATTGGCACCGGATGACGCGGCGGTCACGACGCCGGTCGTCGTTGTCGTAGTAGCCCCGAGCGTCGAGTTGATCTGGCCGTAGGCCAGGCCGCCGGTTGCGTAGACCAGCCAGCGATCCGCAGGCTCGACACCGAGGCGGCCGCGCACGGTGCCGAACCAGGGCAGGCTCTGCGACAGGTTTGCGGTTGTAGTCGAGCCCGGGAAGAACGCGATTCCGACGAGCGGCGGGATGACAATGGTCGGCAGGCCGCTGCTGCCGCGCTCGCCGGTGCCTTGGAAATCGGCTTCGATGCCGAGGAGCCAGTTGCGATTGAATTGCCAATTATACCCAATCTGGCCCCCGCCAAGCCCACCATTGATGCTTTGCGTCGTGGAGAATGGCGCTACTCCGGCCACTGTGTAGGAGGTGGCGCCTCGGCCCCAGCTATAGCCGCCGTTGGCGCCGATATAGAAGCCGGTCCAATCGTACCAAGGCGGCGGCAGTGGCGCCTTGAACGGCAAGGGCGGAGGCAAGTCAGCAGCGAAAGCTGACCCGGTCATCCCCAGCGCGATAATCCCGGCAGCCGCAGCAAGAAGCTTTTTCATGGATGCCCCCTTCGCGAAACATGTGCCCCAAGTCTTCGAATGCCCCATGTCTTCGAAGGATCATCCTAGCAAACCGCGACCCCAAATGATGTGGTAGTTGGGCAACATCCCGGAAATATCGCACGGGCAAGTTGAGGCCTAAACGAGAGCGACGCGCGCTCCGACCCGACTTGGATTCTTTAATGTTTGCAGAAGGATGTGAGCGTTGTGCCGCGATGCCTGCGCCGTAATGGAACTTCGGCTCCAGACTGCGCACCAGATAACCATCGCGTCCCCCGCCTGCGGTAGTGACACAACCAAAATCAGCGCCGCGCCAGTGGGCAACCACCGTCCGCCAAAGAACGAAATGCGGTGGCGCCCGGAATGCCGCCGAGGATGTTGTAATCGTCCCACGGTTCCTTCGATTCCGAAGGCTTCTTTACTTCGGCGAAATACATGTCGTGGACCAGACGACCGTCCTCGCGCAGGCGCGCATTCTTGGCGTAGAAGTCGTTGACCGGAATCTCGCGCATCTTGGCCATGACCGCCTTGGCTTCGTCGGTGCCGGCGGCGTCGATCGCCTTCAGATAATGGCGGATGGCGGAATAGACGCCGGCTTGCGCCATGGTCGGCATCTTGCCGTGCTGCGCCATGAAGCGTTTCGACCAGGCGCGGCTCTCTTCGTCGCGATCCCAGTAGAAGGCGGTGGCGAATTTCAGCCCCTGCGCCGTCTGCAAACCCATGCTGTGCACGTCGGAAATGAAAACCAGGAGCGAGACGACGGTCTGGCCGCTTCGCGTCAAGCCGAATTCGCGCGCTTGCTTGATGGCGTTGATCATGTCGCCGCCGCCATTGGCGAGTGCGACCACCTTGGCGCCGGACACCTGCGCCTGCAGCAGGTAGGAACTGAAATCGGCGGTGTTGAGCGGATGACGGACGCCGCCGAGCACTTTGCCGCCGGCCGCCAGCACCGCGGCGGTCGCGTCGGCTTCGAGCGAATGGCCGAATGCGTAGTCGACGGTCACGAAGAACCAGGTGTCGCGGCCCTCGGCGACCACCGATCGCGCCAGGCTCGTGGTCAGCGCGTAGCTGTCATAGAGCCAGGACGCCTCGGTCGGCGTGCAGGCTTTGCCGGTGAAGGCGGTGCTGCCGACCGCGCCGGCGATGGCGATCCGGTTGTGCTCGGCGGCGAGCCGCTCGACGGCGAGCGCCACCGACGAATTGTCGAAGCCGATCGCCATGTCGACTTTCTCGGCCTCGAACCAGCGGCGGGCAATCGCTGCCCCGATGTCGGCCTTGTTCTGATGATCGGCGACGACGATCTCGACCGGCTTGCCAAGCACGCTGCCGCCAAAATCCTCGACCGCCATGCGTGCGGCAACCACCGAGCCCGGGCCGCCAAGGTCGGCATAGAGGCCGGACTGATCGTTGAGCACGCCGATTCTGACCAGGTCGTCGGAGACTTGAGCGTGTGCGCCGGCGGCACCGATCATTGCGGAGATGAGCGCGCCGGCAAGCGCGATTGAAAATCGCAAGACGATCCTCCCTCGTCCCCTATGACGCGCCAGCGGGCGCGATTTATTCCGGCTTGCTGACCGTGAAGGTCCGCTCGGCCAGCATCTGGTCCTGATACCAGATTTGCTCGGTCCAGACGCCCGGCACGATTTCCCACGCGCTGTCGAAGCCATAGCCGAGGACGCTGAGCGCGCCGATTTTCATGTTGGGAAAGGCGATCTTGGCGGCATGCATCAGGTCGCCGGTGTTGGGATTGCGGATGCCCTGCGGCGGGAAGGTCAGCACGAGGTGCAGCGTCACGCCATCGCCGACCGGCGCGCCGTCGATGCGGAACTCAATGCCGAATTGCGTGCCGACCTTGCCGACCACGTCGGACGTATTGGAGACAAAGTGCCAATCGACCGCGGTGCCGATGGTGCCGGTCGGCGACAGCTGGCCGGCGCGGGCCGGCGCGCTGATCGACTCACCCGTATAGGTGCCGGCATTGGTCACGGTCACGCCGGAAACCGTCGCCTTGCGGTCGGGGATGGTGGCGGTCTGCGCCGCCGCGCCATTTACCGCGGCGACGAGCAGGCAAAGGACAATGAAAGGCGTGCGCATCCGCGGGCTTCCTGCTTCGGCGGCGGTCGAGCTATGCGCCCGATCCAGATTGTACGCCATCGGGACGCGGCGCCGTTACGACTCAATGGCGATTTTCCCCGCTTGGAATCCCGGAGGCAATGCCCTAAATACGGCCGGCGCGAGCCCCGGTTCCCTTTAGAGGGAGGTCGTTTCGTGGCGCGGGGCGAATTGCTCCGCGGCGGCGTCGACCGGCGCCGCCATGGTGGAAGTGCCTAACCGCTATTCTCTGGTTAGGGCGCATAGCTCAGTTGGTAGAGCAGCTGACTCTTAATCAGCGGGTCCAAGGTTCGAGCCCTTGTGCGCCCACCCAACATTTCAAAGGCTTAGTTGGAACAGAACCAGACCCGTTTGGACCAGTCGGGCGGTCAGTCGGGAGTTTTTGTTCCCCTTTCGAGCTTGGTGATGGCGCTGTCGCCGAGCTTCGGATCGCGGCTGAGATAATGCGTGTCGAGGATTGCCCGCACACCGCGCAACGAGTGCCCCGTGATGGTGGCTATCTCGGCTTCGGTTGCTTCAACTAGCGCAAGCCGTGTTACCGCAGTACCGCGCAAGTCATTGAACGTCACGCCGACGACGCCGGCCATCCTGCATGCTTTGCGCCACGATGCCCGGAAGCCATCCGATGTCCACGGTTTGCCGTCGCTGTTGGTGAGAATGATCATGCTGCGCTTTGGTGCTGCATCAAGCGCGGCCTTGAGCGGAGCGCCAACCTTTATTACGACACGGGCTCCTGTCTTGCCCTGCCTTAGTCTGATGTGCGTGCCGTCATAGGCTGACCACGGCAGGTGAAGCAGATCGCCCTGACGCTGCCCGGTCCATAGGGCTAGTAACAAAGGCAAATGCAGGTGTGTGGGCGCACGTTCAAGGAATGCAGCCTCGTCCTCTACCGTCCAAATCTTATCTGCTCTGGAGCCGCGGTAGAGCCGCCCGCCGCGTTCGCAGGGGTTGGCCGCGATCAGCCCACGGTTCAAGCCCCATGACAGCACGCGCGCGAGCACGGTCCAGGCATAATCCGCCTGACGACGCCCGGCGCTCAATGCCAACTGGTCGCGCCATGCCATGAAGACACCGCGCGTGCGCCTATCAGTCAGCGCCAACAGCGGGAAGTCACCGAAGTTCTTTTCGATGCGTATGATCAATGGGACGTAGCTGCGTCGGGTGCTGTCAGCGAGTGTTCGGAAGTCGTCGCTGTCTTGGTATTGCAAGAGGAGGCTAAGCAGCGTGCCGCGTGGCTGTGCGCTCTTGCGGTCGCACGCTTCGTTGTAGCTCGCCATGAATTCCGGTGTACCGGGCTCGCCACGCAATGGCGGTCCACCCTTCCAGGCATACCAGTACGTTCGGAAACTGCCATCTGCGAGGCGTTTCCGTTTCGAGTTAAGCCCCTTCAGTCTGACGCGCATGTTTAGCAAGCCATGTATCTAGCGGTGAAAGTTGGTCGTCAGCAACCGACGCCTTTTCCCCCGAGCCCTCGCCTGCCAAACTTCGTTCAATGGCATTGCGGCTCCAGCGTCGCGTGCCTGGGATCGGACCGGGCAGAATTTTTTTGCGGACCCACGAACCAAACGTCGCCTCGCTAATGGCGCACATTTCAGCCGCTTCGCACCGTGTCAGCACGGATGGCCAATTGTCGTTGGCCGCGTGGCGCAAGTCGGATTTGCAGGCTTTACGCATGTTGTTGATCAAGTTGGTTCTCGCAGCGCCAGTCTGCTGCAAACTTTAGATTGGTCGGCCGAGCAGCCATTCAAGCAAAATGGCGTCAAGAGCCACGCGGGATCACGGTTCAAGACCTTGGCGCGCTGATTGCGGCGCGCGCCACGCTGGCCGCCGGCCTTCTAGTCCCTCACCAAAAACGGCGCGCCATGTTTAACGGGTACAGGCTACGAGGTTTTAACCATCGCACCAAACTCGCCTCGACAGACTGTCCGTATTCTTCGCAGAGTACCGACAGTCGCGCTGCACAGAGAGGCGAAAACCGTGAGCAAAACCACCCTGCGGCTGGTCTCCCCAACCAAAGAAATACGGACAGTTATGCCCCGCCGGCGCCCGAACAGCGAGCTAAGGCCGCGGGAGCATCTAACCCAGCGCGAAGTAGAGAAGCTAATCGCGGCAGCCAAGGACAACCGCCACGGTCACCGGGACGCCACCATGATCCTGATCGGTTTCCGCCACGGGCTGCGGGCCAGCGAACTCTGCGAACTGCAATGGACTGATGTCGAGTTCGAAACCGCGACCCTGCACATCCGCCGCGCCAAGGGCGGAACCATGGCAACGCATCCGCTGCTCGGTGACGAACTGCGGGCGCTGCGGTCGATGAAACGTGAGGCCAAATCCGCCTTCATCTTTGTATCAGAGCGCGGCGCGCCGTTTACCGTCTCTGGTCTACAGAAGTTGATCGAGCGCGCCGGCAACGCAGCCAAAATCGGCTTCAAGGTGCATCCCCACATGCTGCGGCATGCGACCGGGTTTGTGCTGGCCAATAGGGGGACAGACACCCGGACATTGCAGGCATATCTTGGCCACCGAAGCATTCAATCAACGGTGCGCTACACCAATCTTGCGTCGGGCCGCTTCAAGAACCTGTGGCGGTGAGGCGGTGCGCCGAAGCGTGCGCACTACATTGCTTGACTGATTGTGAGACTTTTGTCCCCTGGCCCCAGAGGGACCAAGGGGGTGGGTGGCACGCAGAATGCTCAGGGGGCCCCACGCGAATGTAGATCATTTTTTAGGTCGATTAACTTCTCGTTAACGCCTTGACAGTGGCATCGTGCCCTGTGCGCTGTACCGTCATTTTGCTTGAACGGCGCGCGCCTACTTGGCCTTGGAAAACGCGCGGTGTAATGCCGTCTGGGTACCCTCGGTCAGAAGCGTTCTTGTGGCTCAACGACCAAATCGATAGTTTACCGACCACGGGCAAATGGTGTGGGCATGGCGGGCTGGAAGGCGCAACTGGGGCGGATCACGCTATTCCCGGCCATCCCTATGGGCGCCGACCTGGGCTCTGCTCTCGACCTGTACAAGCATACTTGGAAATCGGACCCTGACGCCTATCAGAAGCAGCCGCAAGCTGGGCTGCCGTTTGTACCCTCTACTGCGCAGGGCACTGACAATGGACTTTCGATTTCATGTTCTGTCCACCCAATACGAATTGATTTGACGGTCACACCACTAGCGCAGCAAAATCTACAATTCAGTTTGATAGAAGATACAAAGTTGTTTCGCGATGCCCTCGTGCGGATCGTGCACTCTGTCAGCGAGCATACCACAAGTGCAATCAACCGGGCCGCTTGTTTTGTACAGTTTTCCAGCCGCGCGAAGGATTACGTTGAGGCGAACGAAATCATAGCCTCGACCATTCCAGAGCAATACGGCGGCGTAAAGTTGACGGACGAAGAAGACTTCATTTTGCAAATAGGTTCCGTCGCGGAGTTGGTTGGAATTGAAGGTGGCGTAGTCTCCGGGGTGTTCAACCTCGAATCATCCGACGTTGGAGCGTCGGACAGGAGACCACGCCATGAAGAGAATTATCACGAAGTCTGATTCCTCGCAGCCGGCTGTCGACACAGCTGTGTATCTTTTTGACGATTGGTTTGATCCGATCGAAGCTGGGGTGCGCGATCGGGTACGCGGCTTCATCCAGGCCATGATCGAGGGTGAGCTGGATGAGACATTGATGCGCCCGCGCTATGGGCGGCGGTCGGCATCATCGAGCGGCAAGAATGAAGCCGCGGTCGCCGGTCACCGGCACGGTCATCGCTCACGGTCATTGACGGGGACCTTCGGGCGGACCCAGATCGCAGTGCCGCGTGCGCGGCTGCTTGGCGCGGACGGCAAGACCACGGAATGGAAGAGCAAGGTGTTGCGGACCTATCAGCGCCGCACGCTGGCTGCCGATGCTTTGATCGCGTCGGCCTACTTGGCCGGCATCAATACGCGCCGTGTTCGCCGTGCGCTCAAGGCGCTGTTTGCGGAAGGGATCGGCAAGGACGTCGTCAGCCGGGTCTGGCGGAAGGTGAAGAGCGACTGGGAGGCCTGGAACGCCCGCTCGCTCGCCGAGGAGCCGATCGTGCGGTTGATCCTCGACGGCACCGTCGTTCGCGTCCGGCTCGATCGAAAAGCCACGTCAATCTCGCTGCTTGTCGTCATCGGCGTGCGTGCGGACGGCCAGAAGGTGTTGCTCGCGATCAACAGCATGGGCGGAGAAAGCACGGAAGCCTGGCGTTCGGTCCTCGACGACCTGATCAAGCGTGGCCTACGACGACCGCAGTTCCTCATCGTCGACGGCGCGCCGGGATTGGAGAAGGCGCTTGCCGCGGTCTGGGAGGGCGTACCGCTACAACGATGCTCCGTGCACAAGCACAGAAACCTGCTCGCCCACGCGCCGGAACGCCTGCATGATGAGGTGACCGCCGATTATACCGACATGATCTATGCGGCTACGCCCAAGGAAATCGAGACCCGCCGCAAAGCCTTCATCCGCAAGTGGCGGCTACGCCATCGACCCGTCGCCGATTGTCTGGAGGAAGCTGGCGATCGCCTCTTCAGCTTCACGCACCTGCCGCCGAGCCAATGGCGAAGCGCGCGAACAACGAACGCGATCGAACGCCTGCACGAAGAGTTCAAGCGCCGGATCAAAACGCAGACCGTGCTGCCATCGGCAGATACGGCGGCGATGTTGTTCTGGGCGCTGCTCGCCTCTGGTCAAATCAACATGCGCAAGGTCGATGGCTGGCAGACGCTTGCAACAAAACCTACCGATCAGCCAATTGACCTCGCTGCTTGACCGGGTACTCTCGAAATGCCGGAGATCGCGTCACCCCGAATTCCAACACCAATCGCGACGGCACCTGCAAATAAATCGAAAGCGACAGATCGACGACATTAAGATGAACTTTATCACGAAATGGTCAGTAGACCGGCTGCAATTCTTGACGTTTGCGACGGTTCAGGCCCAACAGAATTTTTCGATGCCCCAATTCGTCTCGGAGCAGATTGTGAGCAATGTCACGTTCGATAACAGCAACGTGCCCGGTGCAGTCCTTTCAAAAGAGCGCTTAACCACCATCTTAATGGAAGCGCTTGGTATGGTTTCAAAACAACAACAGGAAACTCACCTTCAACTTGAAGGCTTTTAGAAATGGCATCCCGACGAAGCACGTATCATCCGGTTAGTTCCTTTGCCTATACGGGCGGCCCGGCCGTGCTTACGGCGATGGCCCAATCAAACAATACGCTCACCGTCGGCGGAGGAGGCTTAACCTTCGCTGCGGCCTGCTCGGGTGCGACCGGTACAGCCTTAGTTGGCGCTCAGGGTGGGGGCGGGAAAACACTTACAGCCTATACTAGCGGTGGAAACACGACATTCGCCACGTCTTCTGCGGATACCTTTTGGCAGCAACAACGGCACGTTCACTATCAACACCTTCACAGTAAATGGCACGCTCGCCGCCAACTGCGCATTGACCATCAACACGACTTGACGGCGCCCGCGGGCTACGTCGTTCTTCACTGTCAATGTTGGCGCGGTCTCTACCGTAAATGTTCGTCCGCGAACCCAGGCTGGGTCGCACGCGGGATTTAACTACGTGCTGACCGAGCTTCATGGCCTCAATGACGACGATGATTGGAAAGTTCAAACTCCGGGTCATTGTGCTTCTCTGCAAGTGGCGGTGACATTAGAGCATAATGTGATCCCGAAGCCCGGAGTATTTACGCACGGTCCAAAGTCCGTCGTGTTTAACTGGACGGGAAACGACGTTGTATCTTGATCTCACAATCAGTAAAAGAAGGCCTTCGGCGTCCTGGTATCTTCAACTGGGGGGGATCGAATATAGGACCGAGTTTTCACCGGATAGCGGCGAAGCAACAAATCGCTTCTTTTCGGTGCTTCAGTCGATGCGCCTCATCGCACCACCTGAAACATCAGACGGGGCGCTGGCTTAAGAGCTTCTAGCCGATGACGACGATGATACCCCCGCGTGAACACCTATTTCCCGGGGCTCATCATTGTGTCGCCTTTCAAAAGCGAGTTCTTCGACACGCCAACTTTATAAAGCTCTACGTAGGCGAGGACGATCCGAGGCGCATAGAGGCATCATTTGTTCTGGATACAGATGCTCCAACGCCATCACTAGTTCACGCCCACGGCTGCAGAAGAGCGTCTGCGGGACGAAATCATAGGCAGCCGACGAAAAGAGACGTCTACTGCGGGTTCGACCAACTAGTAGCTCGCCATGTCCGCAGCCTCGCGGCGATTGCGGGGTCGCCCGAGGTCGAAACGGCGGATGTAGTTCATCAGATCGAAAACAATGAGCTAGCGCACGCCGCCTGCATCATCAGGCTGCATGACGAAATAGACGAGGAAGCGATTGAAGGCATCAAAACTGTTATAGCCGACCGCCTCTGGAGCGGTTGCCGCGGTCCGCTGACGCATAGCTGCAAAATGGATCGGGACCTCGACCCACATCCAAATGGCAGTTTGGAAGAAGCGCCTCTAGGACACTATTCGGATGATCGTTCCGTCGCGCAACGGGCATTGTGTTTGGTTCGCTATGGCTTGTTGGTGGTTTTGTGGAAACTTCGGTATCTTGTTGCCAGGGGGCCGTAAGGCGCACTGCTGCTCTCCTTAGATCAATGTTCTCTGCGCGCACGGTTCGCTCTGCGTCGTCTTCATGGGCTTGCGGGTAGCCGAAGTAGATGAGGACGCCGTCGCCCATGAACTTCGCCACGAACCCGCCGAAGCGCTGAACGGTCTCCGCAACGCACTTCTGGCAAGCCGAAATGCTCGCGGAGGTCTTCGGGGTCCATGCGCGCCGATAGGGCCGTTGAGCCGATCAAGCGTTTTTTGCTGACCGGATACCACCGGGGAAGGTGGCGCTAGTCTCAACATAAATCATGATCACCTTAGGCTCCCGAGGGTTGCAGACTTCGCCTCTTCGCCGGTAAATAGGCGGGCGGGGAAATGATGCTGCCGACAAGCAATTTCACCTTCCTGAAGGACAGGACGCCCAGCTGGCGCAGCTTGGGGCGCTGGCGGAGCGTTATTTCCGCGATGATCCCGGCACCGCGGTTTTCAAGCTGCGCCAGTTTGCCGAACTTCTGTCCAAGACGATTGCCGCCCATCACGCGCTCTATCTCGGTGAGCGGGAGACATTTGAGGAGACGCTTCGCCGGCTCTCCTATGAGCGCATCATCCCAAAGGAAGCCGCCGACGTTTTTCACGCGCTCCGCAAGGCGGGCAACAGGGCGGCGCACGAAACCACGGGCAGTCATTCCGATGCGCTGTCGTCGCTGAAATTCGCTCGCCAGCTTGGCATCTGGTTCCACCGCACTTACGGCAAAAAGCCCGATTTCAAGCCCGGCCCGTTTGTGCCGCCGCCTGAGCCCGTCGACGCCACGGCGGCCCTGAGAGAAGAAATCGAAACCCTGCGTCGCCGGGTGGTCGAAAGCGAGGACGCTGCCAGCCGAGCGCACGGCAAGCCGAGGAGCACGCTCGCGCGCGCGAGAGCGTTGAGCAGCGATTCGCGCGCGAAGCAGAGGAACGCGCGATCTGGGAAAAACTTGCGCGGAAAGCGAAACGCAAGGCGGTGGAGATTGCGGCTCGACTTGCCGCGCTTCAAGCGGCGGCCGAACAAGCGCCGAAGGCCGAAAGCCTTGAGTTCATCCAGCGCGGCGAGGAAGCATCCGCCAAGATCGATCTCGACGAAGCGGCGACACGCGCCCTGATCGATCAGCAGCTGAGGGATAGCGGATGGGAGGCCGACACCAAGTCGCTGCGCCACGCCAGCGGCGTGCGACCGGCAAAGGGGCGCAATCTCGCCATTGCGGAATGGCCGACGGCAAGCGGTCCTGCCGACTATGCCTTGTTCGTCGGCTTGACGCTTGTCGGCGTTGTTGAAGGCAAGCGAAAGCGCAAGAACGTCTCGGCCGCCATCGATCAGGCTGAGCGATATTCCAGCGGAATTGCTGCAAGCAGCGATTTCGCATTCGCCGGTGGACCGTGGGGCAAACACAAGGTCCCCTTTGTCTTCGCTGCCAATGGCCGCTCCTATCTGAAGCAGATTGAGACCGAGAGCGGCATCTGGTTCCGCGACACGCGCCGATCAGCGAACCACCGCCGCGCCCTCGTCAATTGGCCAACGCCGGAAGGTCTCTCGGGGCAGCTTGAGATTGACCAGGATGCCGCGACTGCTGCCCTCAAGGAAATGCCATTCGAGTTTGGCTTTCCGCTTCGCGATTACCAGCAAAACGCGATCAAGGCGGTCGAGGCAGCACTTGGGAGCAGGACGGCGGTCCATGCTGCTGGCGATGGCGACCGGCACGGGCAAGACCAAGCTCGCCATCGCGCTCCTCTATCGGCTGCTCGCCACCAAACGGTTCCGGCGCATCTGCTTTGTGGTTGACCGCTCCGCCCTTGGCGATCAGGCGGCAGGCGAGTTCACCACCACCAAGATCGTGTCGGGCAAGACATTTGCAGAAATTTTCGGCCTCAAGGGACTGGGGGACGTGACGCCCGAGAGCGAGACCAAGGTCCACATCTGCACCATTCAAGGGCTTGGTGAAGCGAGTGCTGTATGCGGCCGATAGCTCCGAAGCGCCGCCGGTCGATCAATATGACCTGATGGTGATTGACGAATGCCATCGCGGCTATCTGCTTGATCGGGAAATGTCCGACGCCGAGCTGAGCTTCCGAGGGCAGGAGGACTACATCTCGAAATATCGGCGCGTGCTGGAATATTTCGATGCCGTGAAGGTCGGGCTGACGGCGACGCCCGCCTTGCATACGACGGAAATCTTTGGCGATCCGATCTTTACCTATTCCTATCGGCAGGCGGTCATTGACGGCTACTTGATCGACCATGAGCCGCCCGTGCGGATCGAGACCGCGTTGGCGCGTGCTGGCATTGTCTTCGAGAAGGACAAACAGCTGGACCTGCTGAACACGAGGACCGGCGAAATCAATCTGGCCCATGCGCCCGACGAAATCCGCTTCGAGGTCGAGCAGTTCAACAAGCAGGTGGTAACGACCGAGTTCAATCGCGTGGTTGCCGAGGAACTTGCAAACCACATCGATCCGTCCGCGCCCTGCCGGTAAGACGTTGATCTTCGCGGCGACCGATGCCCATGCGGACATCGTGGTGACTGAAATCAAGAAGGCGTTTGCGAAGAAATACGGAGAGATTGACGACGCGGCGGTGAAGAAGATCACCGGCAGCGTGGACAGGGTTCGGACGCTGATCCGCTCCTTCCGCAACGACGCCAATCCCAGGATTGCGGTCACGGTCGATCTTCTCACCACCGGCATCGACGTGCCGTCGATCACCAATCTCGTGTTCCTGCGGCGGGTCAACAGCCGCATCCTCTATGAGCAGATGATCGGCCGCGCGACGCGGCTTTGCCCCGAGATTGGCAAGGAGGTGTTCCGCATCTTCGATGCCGTGGACCTCTATCCGCATCTCCAAAACCTCACCGACATGAAGCCGGTGGTGGTCAATCCCTCGATCAGCTTTGCGCAACTCGTCAAGGAACTGATCGCGGCGGATAAGGATGCGCACCGCGAGACCATCCGCCAGCAACTTGCGGTGAAGCTCCGCCGCATCTTGAAGAAGCTGCCGCCCGAGGTGCGGGCAAAGTTTGAAGCCACGGCCGGAGAAGCGCCTGAGGCGACCTTGAAGCGGCTCTTGGAGACGAAGCCCGCAGAACTGTCCAAGTGGTTTTCGTCCCGCGCTGGCATCGGCCCCATCCTCGACTGGCAGGGCGACGGCGACGCGCCGCCACGTTTCATGCCGATCTCGCACCATCCTGATGCAGGTGGTGGGCGTCACGCGCGGCTATGGCGAGGCCAAGAAGCCGGAAGACTTTCTCGACAGCTTTGCGGCCTACGTGCGCGACAACATCAACACCATCGCCGCGCTGAAACTCGTGGTCCAGCGTCCGCGCGATCTGACCCGCGCCGACCTGAAAGAGCTTCGCATGGCGCTCGATCGGAAGGGCTATTCGGAGGCCAATCTTCGCCGCGCCTGGGCCGACGCCAAGAACGTGGATATTGCCGCCTCGATCATCGGCTTCGTCCGTCAGGCGGCGCTTGGGCGATCCGCTGGTGCCCTATGGGGATCGGGTCAAGGCTGCGATGCAGAGGGTCTTGGCGAGCCGCGCATGGACTGATCCGCAGAAGCGGTGGCTGCGGCGGATTGGCGAGCAGGTTGAGAAGGAAATCGTGGTAGACCGCGAGGCCATCGACCGGGAGCCGTTCGCGGCCGATGGCGGGTTCGCGCGCCTCAACAAGGTGTTTGATGGCGAGCTTGAGGGCGTGCTGAGCGGGATCAACGAGGAAATGTGGAAGAGGGCGGGCTGATGACTACCACTGCCGATATCGTCGCCAAGCTCTGGTCGCTGTGCCACATCCTGCGGGACGATGGCGTGACCTACAACGAATATGTGACCGAGCTAACCTTCTTGCTGTTCCTCAAGATGCTTGAGGAGACGAAGAAAGAAGACCGCCTGCCGAAGGCATATCGCTGGCGCGAATTGGCGAAGCGGGACGGGCTCGATCAACTCGACTATTACAAGCGCCTGCTGCTCGATCTCGGCAAGCCGGAGATCAAGGATGCACTGGTCCGCGCCATTTTCACCGATGCCCAGACGCGGCTGCGCAAGCCGACAAACCTCAAGGCCCTGACCACCAACATCGACCAACTGGATTGGTTCTCCGCCCGCGAGGAAGGGCTTGGGCAACCTCTATGAGGGGTTGTTGCAGAAGAACGCCGCGGACAAGAAATCAGGCGCGGGCCAGTATTTCACGCCGCGCCCGTCTGATCGACTGCATCGTCCGCTTGATGAAGCCGCAGGCCGGCGAGGTCGTGCAGGACCCGGCAGCGGGCACGGCAGGCTTCCTTGTCGCCGCCGACCGCTACATCAAGGATCAAGACCGACGATCTCTACAAGCTGTCGCAGCAGCAGGTCTTTTTCCAGCGGCACAATGCGTTCGTCGGTGCCGAGCTGGTCCCCGACACCCATCGCCTCTGCATGATGAACCTGCTGCTGCACGGCATTGAGGGCGGGGTGGACTTGGCCGACACGCTGTCGCCCGATGGCGAGCGCCTGCCCAAGGCCGATCTTGTGCTCACCAATCCGCCCTTCGGCACCAAGAAGGGCGGCGGGCGGCCGACGCGCTCCGATTTTTCGGTGACGGCCGACACGTCCAACAAGCAACTGGCCTTTGTCGAGCATGTCGTCCGCGCCTTGAAGCCGGGCGGGCGCGCGGCAATGGTGGTGCCCGACAACGTGCTGTTTGAGGACAACACGGGCGGCGGCTGCGCACTTGGCTGATGGACCTTTGCAACCTGCACACCATCCTGCGGCTGCCGACCGGCATCTTCTATGCGCAAGGCGTGAAGACCAACGTGCTGTTTTTCCAGCGCGGCAAGACCGACAAGGCCAACACCAAGGCGGTGTGGGTCTATGACATGCGCGCCAACATGCCGGCCTTCGGCAAGACCCGCCCGCTGACGGTGGAGGACTTTGCCGATTTCGAGAAAGCCTATGGCAACGATCCGAATGGCGGCGCGAAGCGCAAGGATCAGGGCGAGGAAGGGCGCTGGCGCTGTTTCACGCGCGACGCGATCAAGGCGCGCAACGACAATCTGGACATTGCGTGGCTGCGCGACACCGAGGCCGAAGCGGAGGAGCAGCTGACCGAACCGGAGGACATTGCGGCGGCGATCATCGGGCATCTAAAGGCGGCGTTGGAGGAGATCGAAACGCTGTCTGAGGAATTGGAGCCGGACGGGGCCGAGAAGCCGGCTGCCGTGCGGAGGCGGCGGAATGAAGACGCTGCCTGCGGGATGGGAACTGTCATCTTTTGGCCGTCGCGGCCGACATCTCATACGGCTTCACCACAAGTTCGATCTTGAACGGAGCGGCCCGAAGCTGTTGCGGATCACAGATATTCGAAGGGCAACGTAAATTGGTCCACTGTTCCGCATTGCTTGAGACTCCCCGCGCAACGTTTCTACTGCAAGCGGGCGACATTGTGATCGCCTGAACTGGTGCGACCACGGGCAAAAGTTTCCTGATTGAAAATTTCGGCCAACCGCATCTGCCTCGTACTTGATCGGGTTCGCTTGCCAATGAGGTCGGACCAAAATACCCATTTGCCTTCCTGCAGTCGCGAGACTACTGGTCGCAAATTCAGATTGTGTCGAAGGGGACTGCACAGCCGGGCGCAAATGCTCAGCTTCTATCTCACCTTCAATTCCCGATTCCCCCGCTCAACGAACAGCGGCGGATCGTGGCGAAGATCGACAGCCTGTCCCTAATCAACGCGCTCGCGATCAACTCGACCACCTCCCCCGGCTGGTCGAAAAGTACAAACAGGCGATCTTGGCGGCGGCATTTCGAGGAGAATAACGTCGGAAAAAACTTTTCGGAAAGCCTTGGGGAAGTTTGTCGGATCAAGTCTGGATTTGCTTTCAGGAGTAGTGATTTTCGAAGACAGGGGATGTACCAGTCGTACGGATCGGAGACATCAGTGGTGGAGAAATTATATTTATCGATGGATTAAAGTTTCTCAATCAAAGCTTTTTGTCGACAGCTTCCGATTTTGTTGTAAAACAGGGCGATATCTTAGTGGCGTTGTCCGGCGCCACAACAGGCAAATCGGGTATTTATAAATTGGAGCGACCTGCATTCCTAATCAGCGTGTGGCTCGGCTTCGACCTAATAAACCATTCTCGCCGAAGCCCACCTAATCGCGTTCTTTGTTCGATGGATATCGGAGAATTTTAGGAGCAGCTATGGGGCAGCACAACCCAACATTAGCCCGCAGAAATTGGCGGCATTCGAGTCGAATGGCCATCCAGAAGAGGACGCGTTGAAATCATAGGAAAATTGCAAGTCGCATTGCTTCGATCGACCGCCTCGCGTCCGAGGCAGCCTGTGCCCGCAAACTGATTGATCATCTGGACAAAGCCGTCCTCGCCAAGGCATTCCAGGGCGAACTCGTGCCGCAAGACCCAAACGACGAACCCGCAAATGTGCCTCTCGAAAGGATCAGAGCAGAACGGGAGGCGACGCGCACCTTGCATGCGGCCCGGCAGAATGCAGAGGAAAGAGCTATCAAGCCGAAGCGGCGCGCGCGACGAAAGCACTAACGAAGTGCTCAAAGTATGGCGGCCGGCCACTGAGCGCCAGCAATTAGCCCTGACAAGGCAGGGGGCGTCAACGACTGCGAGTGGCCTGCCTAGCGGCTCATAGGCCAGATTACTACCTCTTATGCCCGAAATCCTTCACTTGAACTTGCATCGCGGTTTTTTGCTGCAATCGCTTCGGGGCACAAGCGCATCGAGTATCGAAAGAAAACTCGGTATTGGCGCAAACGCTTAGAAGATAGAAATTATGACACGATCCTATTCCGCAACGGCTGACGCGAAAGACGCACCAGAAATGCTGGTGGAATTTCGCGGGTTGCGTCGTTATGGAAAAGGGCGCAACGCTTACTATGCCATTCGCCTCGGACTCATCCTTAAAATGAGACGCTGGCGCATTTGACACCGGTAGCGGCTCAAGCGACGCGACAACAAGATGGGCTAGGGGATTTCGCCTGCAGGCTGGTCTGGCGAGTGGCATGGGCCGAGCGCAACAAGCGTCTAAGATTTCAAGCTTCGGCATCCGCAGGTTGTCACGCGGGAAGCAGATTTTCCGTAATCTGCTTTTGTTTCGTGAAGCTGGGGTTCTTATATCCGTGATCCTACTCCGATTGTGAATGTGCCCTCGGGTTGATCCGGATTTATTCGTATCCCCATTGGCATTTCAAGCCCATGAATACAGCGCTGGACTGCAATCAGGTGAGGTAGGTTGTCGTTTGAGTTGTTCACTTGGAAGGTTATTCCGGCAAAACTCCAACTCAGAACTATGTTTCCGGTGATTTTCCCTTTCCTCCCCCATTCCAGGGCGGAGGCAACTGCAAAGTCAGCGTCCTTGAGGGGCAGAATATATTCCGGTCGGCCAAATCCGCAGCATCTAGATCAGAAAGCCCAGCGATTACGTATATTGGGCCCTTTGGGGCCGCTCGAAGACAAGCAACCAATGCCGCATAGTGGCTGTCGTCAATTCTCCTGGGGCGCCTCAAATTTTAGCCAGTTCCAGTTTCCCCTCCCTTCGGGGCGCGTTCCATACAGTTCAGCGATTTCTCGTTTTTGTGTTAGTGAACCAGCGGTGTCCAGAACCAACAACATCATTGCGAAAAAGAACGCAACAACAAGACTTTTGAGAAGTAGTCTCCTTCCGGTTTCTTGGTCCCAAGGAACAAGAGACGCTTCTAAAGCTACGCCGCGCCAAAAACGCCCCAGTTGCACGCAACAATTAATACGCCAAGTGTAAATCGAGCTATGTCCCAGCGATCAAATATGGACATGGCGATCTGGTCCTCTTTAATGCGATTTCGTCCACTTTAATTCAACCACAGCATTCTGTCGGAGCACAGAATTCGTCAGCCGGCCTAGCTGCCGGATCACTTGCGCATGAAGTCAGCTTCGCGACAGTCGTCTGTGCTGACGACTGGTGACAATGCATAAACAAGCGGTACCTGGGAGTTCTGGCATCTGTTTTGGTCGCGGCGATTGCGATCGAAATGTGGCCTCGTACGCGGGTTAGGACGGTGGCCGGCAAGATTTTCATCAACTATCGCCGCGGCGACGACGCTGGCTTCGCGCAAGCGCTTTTTGCGCATCTGACGCAGGCTTTTTGGCCCGAGCAATTGTTCATGGATATCGACAATATTGAGCCAGGGCTGGATTTTGTGCGCGTGCTCAACGAGCAGGTCGCGAAGTGCGATGTTATGATTTCGGTGATTGGCAAGGGCTGGATCGACGCGCGCGACGAGGCGGGCACCCGGGTGATGGACAATCCCGACGATTTCGTCCGCGTCGAGATCGAGTTTGCGCTTAATCAAGACAAGGCGTAATCCCGGTGTTGGTGGGTCAAGTGCAGATGCCGAGGCCCGAGCAACTGCCGGAGACGATGAAGCCGCTGGCGCGCCGTAACGCCGTGCGCCTGACCCATGAGCGGTTTCGATCCGATACGCAGGCTCTGATCGCCGCGCTACAGCGCGCGCTCAAAAAACGTCGAAGACGCGCGCAAGACGGAGGCGGACGCGGCACGGCTCGCTGCACAAACGAAGGAGCACCGCGACGAGGAGGCGCGCCAGAGAGCGGTGGAGGCTAAGGCGCGGGAGGGCGCGGAGGATGAGCGACGTAGGCGCGAAGCCGAGACCGGATCACAGGGGGACAAGGTGTGGCGTGTCCCGCGGCGAAGGGAAGCACAACTTCGCGCCAAAACGGAACAGAGGCGCCCGACTGCCGTGCGGGAGCCGCGCCTCTGGTGGCAGCGTGGACCGGTGATCGGGTCTTTGATCGGTGCCGCGATCATCGGCGGAATTGGTGTTTGGCTCGCCATTGGGCGACCACAGCCAGTCCCATCGCCAGCACCAGCGCCCATCGCGCCGGTGCCAAGCAACATTTTCCGCCCCGTCCGCGGCCCAGGAAGGGGCTCTGAAGCCGAAGGACACATTCACGGAATGCACCAACTGCCCGCAGATGATGGTGCTGCCGCCCGGCAGCTTTACGATGGGCACTCGCCGGCCAGCGAACCGGGACGTAATGGCGACGAAGGCCGCAGCATAATGTGACTTTGATGCGGCCGTTCGCGGTCGGTAAATTCGCGCTCAACCTTTGACGAATGGGATGCGTGCGCCGCAGCTGGCGGCTGCAGCGGCTACAAGCCGGACGATCGGGGCGGGGCTCTGGAGTGCGGCCGGGGATTTACGTGTCATGGGACGACGCCCAGGCCTATGTGGCGTGGCTGGCGAAGTCTCACTCCGGCAAGCCGTATCGGCTACTTACGGAGGCTGAATACGAATATGCGGCGCGCGCCGGGATGCAGACGGCCTATCCTTGGGGCAACGCCATCGGCAACAATAATGCGAATTGCGAGGGCTGCGGCAGCCAATGGGACAATAAGCAAACGGCGCCGGTTGGTTCTGCTTTGATAAATACGGTTTCGGCCTCTATGATGTGGTGGGCAACGTCGGGGAGTGGATGGAGGATTGCTGGCACTACAGTTACGACGGAGTGCTGGCTGACGGCTCGGCCTGGACCACTGGCGATTGCAGTCGTCTTGTTTCGCGCGGCGGGTCCTGGAAAGCCGTTCCCCAGTATCTCCGCTCCAGCTGTCCCCGCGGCGGGAGCCCCCCTGACCTCCAGTTGTTCAGCGATTTCGGCTTTCGGGTCGGGCGTACGCTTGGACTTCGTCCTAATCACCTTCCCACCCACTCACTGCAAATGGCAGACACAACGGCTTAAGGTCTTCTAGTCGTGCCCGGCTGCGTTGTCTATTAGCTGCGCAACCAAATCTGTGAAATCCTTGGACTGCCGTAGTCGCCCCTGAACTTGTGCCAGCTTTTTACCGTTCAACGTGCCAACTTCCTTACGGGTCGTCACATCGTATATTTCGCCGGTTATTGCGTCTGGCTTCTTTTTTTGTTCGTAATCGTGCCCACTAAAGGAACGACGGCCAACGATCTTTGTCTGTCTTATGAAAATTCCATACATTCGGCCTAACTTTAACTACTTCTTCGACAAGAAGCCGCGGTCCCCTCTCACTATAAGCAATGTCATCTGGCCCAGTTGTAATAGATAGCAAAACCTCGGATTGAAGCAGTTCAAGACTTGTAAGCGCGCGAGAGAACGCGACCAGCGGAACGACATGATCCCCAGCTTCGCAGTGAAATTCGACGGCGAGAGTTATTCGCCCGCGTCTTTGCTCAACGTCATACTCCAACTGGCCGACTTCTCGACCCTGGTAAGAGATTAATGCCTTCCGTTAGCTCTAAGCCCACGGTCTGTTCCCCCTCCTCTTGTAACGCCCGATCCGCGCTTCCATTTTCACTGCGGTGATCATCCGCATCCGACATTTTCTTGTTCGGGCATAGGCTGCCGCTCCCCTCGTCGGGCGTCGCGAGCAAGGCGGGAGTAGCCCCGCACTTGGTCCAAATAGGCGCCCCGTGTTGGGCCAATCATGCGCTGAGCGGTCCACCCGAGACTGGCCATAAGCCGCGCCTAGTGTGGTAATTTTTTGCTCGGTCACGCTGCGGCACTTCTAAAATGTCTAACAGAAACTGGGTTGAAATCTGTTCGCAGCCTTTGTTGTCTATTTGACCGTGCACAGTTGATAAAATTGCTAACCACGGGTCGATGTTCCGCGCAGCTTGTTCGGCTATTGCTAGACGCAATTGTTCTACGAAAGTCATTTCAAGTTTCTCCGTTGAATGAACCTATAGGGCCGATATCCCTCGCGCAAGGGGACCCAGCGGAACAAACGCTGATTAGCCATCGCCTCTTGATGGCATAACGGGCGACCAATTTGCTGTCGTGACATCCGTGAAGAACAGTGGCCAGGGGCTGAGCGCGAGCAGATCGACATGATCGGCATCATCGGTCTTGCCGAACCTGTACCGTTTACGTTTGAGGGCCCATAATTTTTTGTAACCGGGCAGGTTCCAGCGCATACGCATGAGCCCAAAAAGAGCACTCAGGGTGGCCACAAACAGATACGAACTCGTTGCTGCGCACGCTACCCACCCAGCCCCACTTCGGCTTCGCCCCATATTCTCCCTTTGGGTGCGCCAGATAAACGATGTTGGGTTCAGCAACAAAAAACAGCGGCACGTCGCGCGCAAAATAGTGCGAGACAGTAACCATGCTGCGATCAATGAGCCGTACATCCCATGCGCCCATCATTGCCTGATGAAAGGCATCTAACGTAGCGGCTTCTTCTGAAACAATGACAGGATCGTTTGCAGTGACGACGGCGGCGGCAGCGTAGGTGGCTGCCCGTTCTAACTTCTCACGCTGTAACCGTCTCCAGTTTTCCACCAGATAGCGGTCAGTTGCGGCCATTCGCTCGGCACTGCCAGGATAATCCGGCGGATACGGCGTCTCTTCATAGGCCATCATGGCCTCAAACGCAGCCTCCTTGGGTGCTACGTCAGCATCTGCTGCAAGAGTGGGGGCCGGCGCTTCGTCGAAAAAATTCATGACCGTTCCCCTGCTTTTCAGATTTTCACTGGAGCAGCGTAGCGGGCGTGTCTGACACAAAGGTAAAGTCTTTGACCCCGCATCAGGTCTTGCTGGCGGATACCGGCTCGACTGCTACGTCGGGCCGCGCTCACATTACACCGTGGTAACCTGTTACTTTTGCACGGTGACATGGTGAACAACGGCCGGCCCGCAGCGCACCACATACTGCCGCCGGGGCGCCGCCGATCCCCTACCGCCGGCCAGCGGCTTAGGAGGCGCGCCCGTGCGGTTTGTTCCGCTGCGGGTGTGGTGGCCACAGGCAGGGGCAGAAAACGAGCCTGTGACCGTTTCTGTGGGAAGTCCTGCCGCCGGCCGCCGGTTTAAATACGGATACCGGGCCGCCGTATTTAAGTTCGTGCTGACCTGTCAAAATTCATTAGACCCACTTGGACATTAGATTTTTGATTGGCGGGCTCTGCGGAGGGGCGGCAAACTCGCGTCGCTTGTCCCATTTACCGGCCGCATGTGGGACAGCAAGAAGTGCCCGTAGATTGGACCTTTGTCTCACGTGTCTCACTTGTCCCACTTGTTTTTAATGTTGGTATAAAAATATGTGTAGGATAGTGGTACACACCCTCTGCAGCAGACGCGGAATGCCCGGATGGGGGAAAAATGCGGATGGGGAAATCGTAGAAGGGAGAAGGGCCTTCTAGTGAGACAAGTGGGACAGTGAGACAAACCTAATAACCATCGGCGCCTTTGCTGTTCCACTTACCGGCCGCATGTGGGACAGAAGTGAGACAAGGGTAAGCTGGCCGGCGGCGAGGCCGCGGTTTTCAGTCAACGAGATGCCGCCCGTTGTTGGTCACTCATCTGTCTCACCTTTTTGGCGACCCCCCGGCGCAGTCGTTATTCCAAGCTGCTCGTCCATCTTCTTTTGCCATGTGTCGCCGTCCGGCACCTCATAGCCCCAGGGACGATGGGTTTCGCGCGTGTCCAACTCTGCGGGCGGGTTTTTATCGACTTCCTCCACTTCATAGAACTCGGTGGTTTGTGCGCCGGCGAAAACCTCTCTCCAGCCAGGTGCTTGCGGGTCCGAACATCGGCGCACGCCTTGCCAAAATTGGTCTTATTCATCGCGCTTATACGGTGCTCTCTGCAGAACCCAGTATAAGCGGTGCGGATAGTTTTGGAGGGAATGGCCTGCCCAAGGCTGAATGCCTTAACTTTGAATTTCCACTCTGCTCCGACGATAAAATCCGCGTCAATGCACGCCTGTGCCCACTGGGTAACGCTATCGCCGCTCATACGCTGCTGTTCGATGGTCTCGGAAGTTTTGAGAATTTGCCGCGGATGCCAGTCGCCCAATTTTAGGTTTTGTAGTAGATATAAAAATTCCTCTGCCCCGCCATCATTCATGTCTCGATAAAGCGGGTCGAACCAAGTCTCGTCGCACGCATGCTCATCACTGACATCGTATACGACGAAGCGACGAGCCCCGACGCCGGCGGGAACCGCGTGATCGTGGTTTGTCGTCATAAGAATGTGGAGCCGGTTCGGTATCTGACTGATGGCTGCCCCCTTGCGTTCAATTTGAAACGTGTCGGAAGTGGTCCGTGATTTCAGCTTATCCGCTGTCTTGTGATCACCAGCCACAGTATTTCCTCTGCCAGGATGAAACTTACGGGTTCAACCCAATCGTTGAACCGGCCAAGCAGCCGATCACTCTCATCAATGAGCGCACCGTGTTGTTGCCCAAAAATTTTGAGCATCACAGCGCCAAGAGTGCTCTTGCCAGTACCTTCCCTGCGGCTTTTGAGAACAATAATGGTCCCTGGATGTTTGTCGGGATTTTGCACCGCCCAAGCGAGCCAGCGCATGAGATATTTGAACTTCTCTTTGTCGCATCGGCAGATGACTTCCCAAATATGCTTCACTAGTCGTCGTTGCTTTTGCCACCCTTTGCGCGGCTCAACCCCAAAACCGCGCCACAGGTTGAATTCGTCCGCCCCCACAGTGTCGCCAGGCTTGAAAACTATTTTCCGTTCGTGACGCCGCCGGCTTTGTTTCCAGAATTTGTCAACAGGCTTGTCTTCTTCTTTTTTGGACGATGGAACGAAGATGTTGGCAACATCTAGGTTGAATTGGTCGCCCGGTGTAAACGTCAGCGTTCCATCATCCTTGATGCGAAAAATGTGGACTTCTTGGTCTGACTTGCCAATTAGGTAGTGGGAATTCATTAGCTCCAACGCTTCTTCGCGGCTGTACGTACCACCCTTCAAAGGTTTGCGTTTCTCCGGCGGCAGTGGGGCAATCGGCGGCATCCACTGATCAAAGTCGGCGCCACTCTCTATTGCCCAAAGGAGCAATGTGCCAACGGTGATCCGTCCATCTGCGTCAGTCTGACAGCGCGAGAAATGCTGCCGAAGTGCGTCTTCGGGATCGGCGTTCTTGGCTGCTGAGGCATACTTGACAAAAATGTCCTCGGCGTCGGGGGCACGGGACACTGCTACTGCGGTGGTCAGCTTGTACCAGATGTCATTGTCGCCGCCGTTGTCCCCAACCTCAAGGAACTTAGTGGTTGCCGCAATGATATCCAGCGCGTAATCGACGACTTCATTTCTTCGGTCGGGGGACAAAGCGGCGAACCAAGTATTCTTAATCCCGTCCGACAAACTTTCGTCCGTGAACTCGCCAAACGCATCGCTGGCGCCGTCTTCCGCCGATTTTTTCTTCCGTTTGCTAGTGTTCTGAATCAGAGATTCGCATAAGATTCATGATCTTATGTGAGGAGCTGGATCATGGGTCGTCCTTTGTCGGTTTTCACTTTGAGCGAGGCTGAAGAGGAAACGCTGCGGAGCTTGGTCAGGCGGCGAACGACGGCCCAGGCTTTGGCGTTGCGAGCCCGCATCGTGCTCGCCTGCGCAGCGGGCGATCCCAACCAGGTGGTTGCAAGGAAGCTCGGAGTTACGCCGCAAACGGTGTGCAAATGGCGAGCCCGTTTCGTCGCGCAGCGGCTGGACGGCCTCCATGACGAGCCGCGTCCGGGCGTGCCGCGCTCGATCAACGATGCCAAAGTCGAGGCGGTGATCGTCGCAACCCTGGAGACGATGCCGCAGGGCACTACTCATTGGAGCTCGCGAGGGATGGCGCGATCGAGCGGGATTTCCACCTCCAGCGTCCAGCGCATCTGGCGCGCCTTCGGCCTGCAGCCGCACCGTACGGAAACCTTCAAACTGTCCACCGATCCACTGTTCGTCGACAAGGTGCGCGACGTCGTCGGTCTCTATATGAGCCCTCCAGACCATGCCCTGGTGCTGTGCGTCGATGAAAAAAGCCAGATGCAGGCGCTCGATCGGACCCAGCCGCTCCTGCCGCTCTCACCCGGCCAGGCCGAGCGGCGCAGTCATGATTACAAACGCCATGGCACGACGGCGCTGTTCGCCGCCCTCGATATTGCCACCGGCCGGGTGTTCGGCCGCTGCTACAGGCACCACCGCGCAACCGAGTTCCGCCGCTTCCTCGATGCCATCGACGCTGCCGTGCCGGCCGATCTCGATATCCATCTGGTCATGGACAATTACGCCACCCACAAGGCGCCGGCCATCAAAGCCTGGTTTGCCAAAAGGCCTCGCTATCACCTCCACTTCACTCCCACCTACGCCTCCTGGCTCAATCAGGTCGAGCGCTGGTTCGCGCTTCTGACCGAGCGCCAGATCCGCCGCGGCGTTCATCGCAGCATCAAGGAATTGGAGCTGGCCGTCGCCGCCTTCATCGCCGACCACAATGCCGCACCGAGGCCATTCCTCTGGACCAAATCCGCAGATCAAATCTTCAGCTCAATTGCCAGATTCTGCCAAAGAACACTCACTGTCCACGCAAATTCTTAAACGAACCTTTGGTTCAGAACACTAGTCTGTTGTTGCAATCCCAATTTTAATACCAAATCGGGCAACTGCCAGCGACGAACTTGCGAATTGTGGAGATACACGGGTAGCGGCTTGGTCGGGTCTTTGAGGTGCAGTGTGCCCGGAAGACGCATCACACGCGGCAGGTCATGAACTGCCGGGTCGGTTCCTAATTTAGCAATCAACTGTTTCTGCAGCTTTGAAAACTGATCAAGCGGAACGTCGGTGAGAAAATAAAAATGAAAACCTCGTCCGCTCTTGACCATCATGCTGGGGTAGACCCCGCACACGTTTAACTGGCTTACACAATGGTCGCTTTGCTTTTTATCATCTGCGTCATCCGCGTCAGAAAAAAGGGAGCGCACCCGCACGATATTTTCAGCCGTCCGACCCTTCAAGTCGGTTTCATTGATCACCACAAAGGCGCCGGCACCATATTGCGGCGTATTCCGCCTCAGAACATTTGGCCAAACTTCGTCAAGAGTGCCATGAAAAATTTTGCCATGGCTGTCGCCGCTATCAGCAAAAAACTGGAACGTAAATTTGGTGGCGTTGGGATCAAGGCCGGTCAGAAACCTTCTCGCCATTTCCTTGTCGTGGGCAGGAATTGCGGCCGGTTTTTCCTGTGGCGGCTGCGCATCGCGTTTAACTTCGGTCGGCGCCGGCGCCGTATTGCTCGGTTTTTGAAACTGTACAACATTGCCTGGGCGCGGGTTTGCCGGGGTCCCGTAGTTCTCCGGAACGCCGCATTCGAGAATGTCGTTAGGATCGGTGATCGGCTCTCGCTGCTCGAACTCTTTTCGATCAACATATGCGAATTCTTTCACGACACAGCCCCGTCTTGTTCCTTGTTAGTCGCAACGGTTGTTTGTTTTGTTCGCTTCGTGCGCTTTATCTTTTTCGCTCGTGAACTTGGTTCACGCATCTGCGATTTGGCCCAGGCATCTAGCGAGGCCGGGGTGTAGTAAGCCCGGTAAGATATAAGGGTGTACGCGGGACCGGCGCCGGACATAGCATCGGTGGCCAAGGTCGGCGCGGCCCGATTTATATTCCACACAGTCTTGAGATATTCCGACGCTTCGGTTCGGCGGAGTAGTTTAGTGACGCGCATAGAAGTAACTCCTCAAAAAAAGTGGACAGCAAACCTGCCGCTCTCTCTAGAAGCAAACGCCGCCGGAGCTAAAAATTGGTAACAATCGTTGATTTCGGCAAGGGTCATGGCTGCAAACCGTTTGTGGTTTGTCAGTTGATTGCTCGGCGGCCCGCATCAAGTCGCGATGTGATCGCGTCCCACGCCGGCCGCCTCGTTCCTGCCACACGTTTTACCGCCCAGCACGGGCGGCCAACGGAGCAAAATTGGCCGTTGGTAGTAGGTGCGCATCACGGCAAGCCGGCGGGTTCAACGGTCGGGATTTTGTCTGTAAGCTATTGATCTGAAATAAGCCGCCAATCACGTAGTCGGGAAAAATACGTAAGCGTTTCAATGTGGATTGCGTGTCTCTTAATCAGCGGGTCCAAGGTTCGAGTCCTTGTGCGCCCACCAAATAAGATCAAGCACTTAGACTGAATCGGACGACTGCAAAATAAGGTCGTGTCCGCACTGTGTCCGTATTAACGTTGCCGCCGGGGGGCGAAAGCGCCAGCTACTACCCGCCGAGATTACCGTCGGGAAACTGCCGCCACTCACCACGAGATACACGCGCATCGCGCTGAATTGGCGCCAAGGCCAAGCATCGTTGCCCCCTGCGCACAAAGAATCCGGCTGGGGGCGCGCTGCGCGTCTACAACGAAGGAGAGATGGGCCGCGGTGCCGCTTAAAATTTCTCGCTTGCAAAGGAGCAATATCATGAATGCTACTCGTAATCTTCCCTTTGTCGGTCGTCTCTTGATCGGCCTTCGTCTTGTTATGAGCGGCCTCGGCAAACTAGCTACATACGGTCTTGCGACCACGATGATTGTACCACGCTCCCATGAACGCAACGCGCGGCGGGGGGCTTGACCTCATCGGGCCCATTACAAAAGGGCATGTTCTCATAAACCGGTTTGGTCGAAGGTCGCTGGTAATGTCTGCTATTCCACGCTTTGCGGACTCAACTCGGACCTCGCTTGAGGTCCGAGAAGGGCCATGAGCCGACATTCCCCGGCTCGCCAAGGAACGTCAATTACGCCACAGACCGGCGGTGTTGAGGGATGCTATCCTGTCCAATGATCCAGTGCGCGCGACCCCCTGGAGGGTCCCATGGCGATCAATATTACAAGGCGGAAATTCATAGCGGCTTTAGGTGGCACCGCGTTTGCGTGGCCGCTCGCCGTGCGCGCGGAGCAAACCGCGATGCCATTAGTCGGGTTTCTCAGCAGCAGGTCTCCCGATGAGTCCAAGCACTTAGTAGCCGCTTTCCGCACCGGCTTGCAGACGGGCGGCGGCTATGTCGAAGGCCAAAATGTTGCGATTGAATACCGCTGGGCCGAGGGTCAATATGCTCGCCTGCCAGAGATGGCGGCCGATCTAGTTCGCCGCGATGTAGCCGTGATCGTAGCGGCTGGTGGCGAACCTTCGGCACTTGCGGCCAAGGCGGCGACGTCCACACTTCCGATAATCTTTAGCGTTGGTGGCGACCCCGTCAAATCCGGCCTGGTTGCCAGCATCAGCCACCCAGGCGGAAACGCCACGGGCGTTAGCCTGCTGACCGAAGCGCCAGAGGGGAAGCGGTTAGGCTTGCTGAAGGAGCTGGCGCCGAGTGCAACCGTTTTCGGCGTGCTTATAGATCCTAACTATCCGGGGCATGAAGCCCAGGTGCGGGATGTGCAGGAGGCGGCTCGCGCAATCGATCGGCAAGTCCAATTTGCGAACGCTGGAAACGATCTAGAGCTGGAGGCTGCATTTGCGACGCTCGTCGAACAGCGTGCAACAGCACTACTGGTGACCGCCGCTCCATTCTTTGACACGAGGCGAGTTCGGATCGTAGCGTTGGCAGCGCAATTCAGGGTGCCTGCAATCTACCAATTTCGCGATTATGTGGTCGTGGGCGGGCTAATGAGTTACGGGATCAGCATTACGGACGGGTATCGCCAAGTGGGCATTTACACTGGGCAAGTACTCAAAGGCGCCAAGCCAGTTGATTTGCCGGTCTATCAATCGATCAAATTCGAGCTCGCGATCAACCTCAAGACTGCAAACGCACTCGGGGTAAAAATATCCGACAATCTGCTCTCGATTGCCGACGAGGTGATTGAGTGAGCAGGGCTATCGCTAGACCTTAAGGGTCATTCGCGACTAGGTCGAGCCAGCAGCGAGTTTGGGCCATGTCCGCTATGCCCCGACATCGACCAAATACCGCATCTTGCCGAAATGACGCGATGGGCCAGGAAGCGACATCAGCCCGCACTATTCGATCACCTCATCGGCCCGTGCGAGCAGCGACGGCGGCAGGGTGAGGCCAAGCGCCTTGGCGGTCTTTTGATTGATCGCCAATTCGTAGGTGGTCGGTGCCTGCACTGGCAGGTCGGCCGCTTTCTCGCCTTTGAGGATGCGGTCGACGTAGCCCGCCGCTCGCCGAAATACATCGATCGGATCAGGCCCGTAGGAGATAAGGCCGCCGCTGGTGACGAAGTAGCGGAAAGGGTAGACCGCGGGCAACCGATGCCGAGCCGCAAGCATGACGATTAGTTCGCGATGAACCGCCGCCGACGAACTCCCCGTCACAATCAGGCCGCCATTTGACTCGCGCGCGAATGTAGCGACGTCGCGCTCGATCTCGGCGCCGTCGCGCACATCGATCGGGCTCAACTCCACCCCGAATGACGACGGCGCCATAGCCTGGATCGCGGCGAACTGGCCGATCCCGGCGGCTAGCGCGGGATCGCGAAGGATGGCAATTCGCGTCAGGTTGGGCGCTATCTCTTTGAGCAGTTCCAGCCATTTTCCGCTGAGGCTGTATTCGAACGCGGTAAATCCGGTGGCGTTGCCGCCTGGGCGCGCCAACCTCGCAACATAGCCGGCCCCGACCGGGTCGATGACATTCACGAACACGATCGGCACGGTGCGAGTTGTTTGTAGCAACCCCGCCACGCCCGTGCTGCCGGAGGCCACGATGACGTCGGGCGCGAGCGCGACCAATTCCGCCGCGTATGTACGAGAGCGGTCGGCATCGGCCGCAGCCCAACGGTAGTCGATCCGCACGTTGCGGCCGTCGGTCCAGCCCAATTTTTGCAACCCCTGCAGGAAGCCCGCGAAGCGAGCCTGTTCTTCGGGATCGCCGGCGGCCCTGCTCATGAGCACGCCGACACGACGCACTCGGTCGGCCTGTTGCGCGCGCGCAGCGCGTGGCCCGGCGAGGGCCGCGACGCCAAAAAGGGTAATGAATTCGCGCCGCCGCATGGGTCCCTCAGAACACGCGTTGCCCACCGCCCAAAGCGTATCACTTTACGACCGTGCTACGAGTGAGAAATTGGCACCGCACCGGCCTTGGACGCCGTAGGCCGAACGTCGCCTTCGGGTCGATGCTGTTTAAAAAGTACGTCTTTCGGTTGGCGTTATGCTGTTGGGTGGTTTTGAACCGGCTGAGTTGAGCCGGGCCGTTCGATTTTGCGGCCGCGTGGTTGGCGGCGACCTCGACGCGGACGCTGCTGGCGCACTGGTGAGCGATCTCAGGCAAGCGATGCGCGCCGCCGTGCCGGTGGTGGTCCGAGGGTTCGAAGTGCCAGGGTCTTGAGGTTCTGCACGGTAGCAGCGAGAAGGAATTCATCGCGTGCGCCGGAAAGACCTCGCAGCCGCATACGCTCGAAGCCATGATGAATCTTCAAGTGGGCGAAGCGCATCTCGACGCGTTTGCGCTGGTCGCGCGACTTGAGGAACGCCTTTGTCCGCATCAGCCGGCGTGTCACGTCGCGGGCATATTCATGAACATCACGAGGAATTTGTCGCGACGGGCTTTTAGGACAACACTGCTTCTTCAGGGCACAGACATCGCAATCGTACTTGGATGCGAGATAGCGCAGCGTTTTGCCTTCGTGCACCTTGCCGGTGGTGTGCAGCACCTTACCATTCGGGCAGATATAAACACCGCGCCGCCGATCCCAGCGAAAGTCGCTGCGCGATAATGTGCCATCGTCGCGCTCGCTGGCATCGCGGACCGGGATGTGCGGTGCAATCCTGTGGCCAACCAGCCAGCCCAGGAAGCGGCCAGTCCCGTAAGCAGTATCGGCCGCAAGCCGCTTCGGCTTCAGGCCAAGCTGCTGCTCGGTGCGATCGAGCATCGTCTTTGTCGATTCAACCTCGTCATAGGTGCGCGCCGGCGTCGGCTCAACGTCGACAATGATCGCGTTTGCAATGTCGATGAGATAATTGAGCCCATAGCCGAACTGTACTCGCTTGTTGGCCTTAGCTGTCCAGGCTGAGCAGGGGTCGCTCGGTGATATCAGCTTCGGCGGCTTGCGATCGGGATTGGGTTGCGCATCGACATCTAGCCCAAGCGAGATACTCCTTGACCGCGCGGGTCTGGCGCTCCGGCTCGGCCCACGTGATCTCATCAGGCGTCTTGCCGTGATAGCGGCTGGCATTGGCCTCCATCACGCTGGCATCGACGGCAAACCCCTCGCCCTTGACCAGGCCAGCATCCATGCACGCCCGCACCACAGCCTCGAAGACCTGGCGCAGGATGTCGCTGTCACGGAAGCGACCATGGCGATTGACCGAGAACGTCGAGTGATCTGGAACCTTGTCGTCGAGATCGAGGCGGCAAAACCATCGGTACGCAAGGTGAAGTTCGAGCTCTTCGCACAGCCGCCTCTCAAAGCGGATGCCATAGCAATAACCGACAATCAGCATCCGGATCATCAGCTCAGGATCAACCGAAGGCCGGCCAATCTCGCTATAGAAAGGCACAAGCTTCTCACGAAGCTCCGCCAGTATCCGTGTCACCACCGGATTGATCCGGCGCAACAGATGGCCCGCTGGAATGCGCCGTTCGAGGTTGAACAGGTAAAACAACTGGCTCTGATCGCCCGCCTGCCGACCCATCATGGAAAACCTCCGCCGCCGAATCCCTCGGCAGACGGAATCACTGTTCACCGAAAATCACGAGGCCTTTTTCAACAGCATCGGTCAACAACGTCGTTTCGGCGATGTCCGCCTTAGGTCTGCTTAGCCTCCGACAACGACCAAATCACGGGTGTCGTGCGACTTCAGTTTCGGGGCCAGGAGCGGACCTCGCCTCGTAAGCACTGCTAGGCACCGCACGGGTTGATCATGCGCCAAATGTGAATCGCGTCCCGACGGTCGAGCGAATCACTTTCCCTGGCATTTCGGCTTTCGCAATTTCATAGAACATTTCGCCGGTGCAATGAGCCGGGATGATGTAGTCCGGATTGATAGCTTTTAGATTAGCAACTGCCTCTCGAATGTAGTCGTCGGTAAGGGGCGGGACCAGGTGCATCCCGCCAACGACCGCGTGGACTTTTTGAACACCAGAGATGGCTTGCGCCTGCTTCACGGTGTTGACAACACCGCGGTGACTGCACGAAGTGATGACCACCAGTCCCCTGTCTCGAACAAGGAAATTGGTCGCGATTTCATGCTGGAAGTCATCCGGGATGAAGGCGCTCGAATTCCTTTCCGGCGGCAATCGGTCTGGGAAGCAGCCAAACCCATCGACGACGCCGGCCTTCATCTTGCTCGGTACCAGCGGCTTCTCGAAGCTGCTCAACGCAATTGGACCGCTGGTAAAACCGTGATCGGCCACGACCGAAGGTCCGTCTGAAATCATCAGGGAGAGATCCGCGTCCCGAAGTGCATTGCGATCCACTGCTCCCATATTGCCGCCTCGACCGAATTCCCGCGTGCAGAAGCAATCTTCGCCACCTACGAAGAATGGGGTGTTGGCCTTGAGCCGCCCCTTTGTGGCGGCAAGAAAGCCCACGAGACCTCCGAAATGATCATAATGTCCATGGCTGAGAACCAGAGCATCAAGTCTTGCGGGATCGATTTTCAAAATTGCCAAATTATTGAGTAGGACCTCGGGCGTGATACCGAAGTCGATAAGGATGTTACGAACTTCGACGTCGCGCTGAGTCTCGACGTGAAATGAAAGGCCGAATTCAGCGGCGAGGTCTTTGCGCGGTGGCTGTTCAGTTAGTTGCGGCCCCAGTCGTTCGACCGTAAGGTCTTTAAGCTTCTCCTTAGGTGCAAAGAAGAAGACGTAGTTGTCAGTGACGATTCGAATCGCCAAGCGATCCACCTGCGGCATGGTGCTCCCAAGGGCCTGCGCCCGCGCGATTTTGGATGCGCCAGTAAGGGTAGCCACCACCGCTGCGATAAATCCCACGCCACCCGCACGCAGGAGATCACGACGATCAGGATTGCCGCGGCGCGAGTAGGGTAACCCAGGCGAAACGCATCCGCACATTTTGCTGAAAAGCATGCACTGCTCCCTTCAAAATGGATGCTTGCATGAGGTATGCCGAACGGCGCACCTCGCCGCAATCGTTCTCAGCCGCCTTAAATCCTAAGTCCGGAACACTATCCTGATCAACTCCGATAAATTAGACCAAGAAAACGCACAGATCATCCATTCCGGCTCAAATGGCGGTTTCGCGATATCCGATTCACGTGTGTGTTCCCTCCCAAGCGGGCATTGGTCAGTCCCACCGCCTAATCCAGCCTAGCCAGTGTCGGAAACTAAGCTACCCTGCTGCCTGGGGATGATAACTGGCGCGGACGGGAAGAGGGTCATGAGCACAGAGGTTCATTCAGCAATCGATTTTTATGAGCGCCACCCAATTTCGTCCGAGATAATCTTGGCCAAGCTCAATGCGAGTCGAGGTAATCTCGATAACATCGCACCTGAGGAATTGTTTCCACACGACCAGGATCACTACGGCGGGCTGGTGGCCAATGATGTGCTAGCGGAACGCGCTAGCATCGGCAACGGCTCACGCGTCGTCGACTTTTGTGCTGGTCTTGGTGGTCCGGCGCGCTACTTGGCACACCGCTATGGCGCTGACGTCACCGGCATAGATTTAACGCCAGCCAGAGTTCAGGGTGCAGAGGAATTAACGCGTCTGGTCGGCTTGCAAAACAGTGTTCGCGTCATTGAAGGCAATGTTTTGAAGGTCCCGCTGCCTGATGCCAGCGTTGATGTCGTAGTAAGCCAGGAAGCATTGCTTCACGTGCCCGATAAGGAGCGCGCACTGGCTGAGGCTTTTCGGATCTTGAAGCCGGGGGGCCGCATTGCCTTCACGGACTGGGTTGCTCATCGTCCACTGTCGGGGGCCGACAAGGAATTGATGTGGCAAGGAATGGCTGTCGCGGACTTGTATAGCTTGCGGACTTACGCCGAACTCATTCGCAAGGTGGGCTTCACCGTTAATTCAGTAGAAGATTTGACCGTTGATTGGGGGGGCATTCTCAAACAGCGGCTTGCCATGTACAGAAAGCTTCGCGAGGAGGCGCAAAAGGCCGGCACACCTGCCGGTCACGATGCGTTTTATGAAAGCTACGTGCGCTTTGTCGATTTAGTGAACGATGCCGTACTTGGCGGGGGCCGTTTTGCAGGCGAGAAGCCAAGATGAATTGAGGCTCAGCGTCTTCGATGTCCGCTTTGGTCACTCAGCGACATGCAAAATGTCAGGGCGTTGTCTGGTTTTGCCCCAACAGCCGACATTGGATGCGCTGGATTTATGAATACATGCCCCAATAACTGGAGCCCCGTGGACTCTCTTCCGACCCCCGGCCGCTAGGGCGGTGGCCGAGAGGTAGCGAAACGCGCCAGTGGAGTCCGTAGAGTCACTGCGGGCCTATCGAGCCCGAAGCACCCAATTCCGACAACCTTTTCGCGGTCTCAGTTACCAAGTCTATCCGTCGTTGCAGCTTCTTCTGCAGGTCGGGGATGTTCACCTTGTCCGTAACGCGATAAGCGTTGCCGACGCGTTCCACATAGCCGTGCTTCACCATTTCTTGCAGACGCCTTAGCACCGCAACGCGGGGTAGCTTGAGGGCGTGGGCGATTTGACTTGCGCGAACGGGCGAACACATAACGGTGCGCAGGAAGACGTAGATGCCGATGGTTCGGTAGGCCAAACTGTCACTGTGGGCAGCAAACTCTGCGCCGTAGTCGTCGGTTATCGTGCGCATCAGACCCAAGTACAAGCGACAGATCAGCATCCGCTCGCGTGCCAGTTCAATGCGGGAGGGCGGCTTGCCCTCTGCGACTAAGACAAAATCAGAGGCTTGATCCACCCAAGCGTGGGCGTCATCCTGCATTTCGCTTTGCGACCGCGTCACCTGATATTCGTTTTGTACTGACATGGACCTGCGCTCCGGCTCGGGCCCCAACCTCATCTTACGTCCGGTGATCTGCTGGCGCTACTCCGCTCCCGAGTAGGGCGCGCAACACTTAGCGCCAAATCCCCTGTCGCGATCTACCTCAACTTCTCACGACACGGCAGCGACCACGTTGTAAGCCGCCAGTGGCCGCCTGATCCCTTTCAACTCGAACTCACCGACTGGTTCGACCCTCACGGCATTCTCGACCTTCGTCAGCACCCGAGGACTGATGAGTATCTGCCCCGGTTTGGCCTCATCACATAGCCGCGAAGCGACGTTGGACACCGTCCCGATGGCGGCGTAATCGAAGCGCCCCTCGAAGCCGATGGTGCCCAGCGTGGCGAAGCCGTGTGCTATCCCGATGCCGAAGCCGATTTCGTGACCCCACCGATGCCACGTCTCGGTCAAGGCTCCGATGGCGTCACGCATTTCAAGTGCCATCAGAACGGCCTGGAGCGCTGGGTTCTCGACTGGCACCGGATCATTGAACACCACCATCACTCCGTCGCCTGCGTATCGTTCGAGCGTGCCGCTGTACTTGATGATCTTCTCGTCAACGGCTGCGTGGTATTCGCGGAGCAGCGCGATGACGTCTTCCGCGTCTGCGCTCTCGGTGAACCCGGTGAAGCCGCGCAGATCGCAGAAGAGTGCGGTGATTTCTCGGCGGTGGCTCTCCAGTTGCTTCTCAGTCCCAGAAGCGACTATCAAATCGGCTACCTGTGGCGGCAGAAAGCGCCGCAGACGGCTCATGCGCTCGATTTCGCCCACTTGATCGGCGACGCGGTGTTCGAGTTGTTGGTTTAGATCAGCAAGTTCTTTGGACTGCGCTTGCAACTGGTCAGTCCTCTCGTGCAGCTCATTCAGCAGCCGTGTGTTCTCAATAGCTATGACGGCTTGGGCAGCGAAGTTCTCCACCAGTGCGATCTGTTTGTCGGTGAAAGGGCGAACTTCTTGGCGGTAAACGATGAGCGCGCCAATCAGTTTATTCTCTTTCAACATTGGGACAGCCACAAATGTCCGAATGCGCCCAAGCTCAACCGCGATTACGACGTCCGGGTCGCGCTGTTCGGTGTAGCGCGCATCCGCGGCCAGATCGGCGATGTGCACTGTTTTTTGGGTCGCCAACATGTGACCGATAGGATTTACCCGATTAGGCTGCAGCGGTAAGCGCCTGCGGGCCTCGGCGAAGGCAGGTGGCGTATTATGTGTCTCGATAAGGCGGAGGGCCTCGCCGTCCCAACGAAAGATGTTGCCGAAGTTGGCGTCACAGATGCGCGCCGCATTTTCCAGCATGGCTGCAAACACCGGCTGCAGATCGCCGGGAGAGCTGCTGATGACCTGCAGCACCTCAGCCGTAGCGGTCTGCTGCTCCAGCGATTGCCTCAGCTCATTAAGTAGTCGCGCGTTCTCGATGGCGATGACCGCCTGAGCCGCGAAGTTCTGAACTAGATCAACCTGCTTGTCGGTGAAAGGACGAACTTCCTGGCGGTAGATGCCAATGAGGCCGATGAGTTCGCTTTCCTTGAGCAGCGGCACCCCGACCACAGTGCAAATGCCGCCAACTTCGACCGCCTCCACCATTCTGGGATCACGCTCAAGATAAGACTGCGTCTCCGCCAGATCGACGAGATGAACCGCGCGGCCCGTTTTCATCACCGCGTCGAGCATGCCATGCGGCGCGGGACGGAACGGACCTTTGCCTTGAGCTTCAGCAAATGCCGGCGGCACGTTGTGTGTCGATATCAGGCGAAGCCTGTCTGCTTCTCGAAGATAGAGCGTACCGAATTGGGCGTCGCAAATGCCGACTGCCTTGTCCAGCATTGTGGCAAAGACCGGCTCAAGGTCGCCGGGAGAGCTTGAGATGACCTGCAGCACTTCGGAGGTAGCGGTTTGGCGCTCCAGCGATTGTCTTAGTTCGTTGAGCAATCGCGCATTCTCGATGGCAATGACAGCCTGGGAAGCGAAGTTCTTGACCAACTCGACCTGTTTGTCGGCAAAGGGGCGAACTTCTTGGCGGGCCAAAGCGAACGTACCGATCAGTCTGTTCTCCTTCAGCAAAGGGACAGCCAGAAATGTCCGCACACCGCCGAGTTCAACGGCCGCAACCGTTGCTGGATCGCGTTGTCCAATGTACGCCTGCTCTGCCGCAAGATCGGCGACGTGAACCACCGTTTTGGTAGCGGCCACCCGGCCTGCGGGGACATTCGCATTTGGATAACGAGGCGCACGCCTGCGCGCTTCCGCGAAAGCAGGCGGGGTGTTGTGCGCGGCAAGCAGGTGCAGGGCCTCCCCGTCCCAGCGGTAGATGTTTCCAAACGTGGCATCGCAGATCCGGATCGCATTCTCCAGCATTGTCGCAAACACTGGCTGGACATCGCCGGGGGAGCTACTGATGACCTGAAGAACCTCTGACGTTGCAGTCTGTTGCTCCAGCGCGTCCGTGAGGTCCGCTGTGCGTTCGGTGAGGTCCGTTGTGCGCTGCCGCAGTTCATTGAGCAACCGCGCGTTCTCTATGGCGATGACGGCTTGAGCGGCGAAGTTCGTGATAAGAGCCATCTGCTTGTCGGTAAAGGGACGGACTTCCTGGCGATACACGGTGAACGAACCGATCAACTCGTTTTTGTTCAGCATCGGTACTGCAAGAATTGTCCGCACGCCCCCAAGTTCGACGGCCGCAACAGCGGGTGGAACGCGGTCTTTAATGTAGGCCTGTTCTGCAGCAAGGTCCGCGACGTGAATGACCGTTTTAGTCGCGAGCATGCGACCGACAACTGTTTTCGGACCGGGACGCTGAAGCGGCGAACTACCGCGGGCCTCCGCGAAGGCGGGCGGCGTATTATGCGCAGCAACGAGGTGCAGGGCGTCGCCGTCCCAGCGGTAGATATTTCCAAACTTGGCGTCGCAGATGCGGACCGCGTTCTGCAGCATTGTCGCGAACACCGGTTCGAGATCGCCGGAGGAGCGGCTGATAGCCTGAAGCACCTCCGACGTGGCTGTCTGCTGCTCTAGCGCTTCGGTGAGGTCGCCGGTGCGCTCAGTAAGGTCGGTGGTCCGCTGCCGAAGCTCGTCGAGCAGCCGCGCGTTCTCGATGGCGATGACGGCTTGGGCGGCGAAAGTGCTCAACAATTCAATGTGTTTATCGTCAAACGGCTTAACGACAGTGCGACTGACAAGAAGCACGCCGATCACGCTGTCGTCGCGAAGCAGCGGCAGTCCGAGGTGGGTACGAAACCCGCCCAAACGCTGAACCTCCGGCAAGCCGTATTCGGGGTCCGCCAGAACGTCGGCGATCTGCACCGGCTTGCGTGGGGCAGAGAGCATCGTAGCCGCTAGCGGGGCCACACCGGAAGTGACCTATTCGTCTTCCTCAACAAACCGTTACGCCGGCAACTCTTCTAGCAGCGCCTTCGCCTCCTTCAGATCGAGCGTGTCGAACCCTTCTGTGAACCAGTCGTAGACCGGAGCAAGCAGTTCGCGAGCTTGCTGCGCCTTGCCCTGGTCACGCCAGAGCCGCGCCATGCTCATGGCGGCGCGTAGCTCGAACGTTCGCGTCTGCTGGCTGCGGGCGACCTCGATGGCGCGCATGAACGCCGCCTCAGCGGCCGCAACATCGTTTGGCGTCTTCCGCAGCAAGAGTGCGCCACGTTGCCGATGCAATTCCACATCGAAATGGTGCTGACCAGTCCGCTCCGCATCAGCGAGCGCGTCTTCCAGATTTGCCAATGCGTGCTCGATGCGCCCTAACTCATCCTCAATCTCGGCGAGCAGCACCGCGCAAAGCGGCAGAGGAAAACGAATACCCTGCTCACGGAATAGGGCCATGCCGTTACGCATTTCTTTTTCTCCGGCCTCCCGATCACCAGAATGCCATCGCGCCCAACCTAGTGTGAATGTGCCGATTGCCAGCCATTGCGGCATCACATGCTCGCGCGCAAGGCCAAGAAGCACTTCTCCTTCGTGCAACGCGCAGCCAGCATCCCGGCGCATCATCTCAAAAAGTGACTTGTAGCCGTGAGCAAAAGCCTCCGTCGCGACATGCGTGCTCAGAGCGGCTTGTGTGGTTGCTTCGTCAGCGCGTTGCGAGGCACCCTCGATTTCACCGAGGGGCCAAAGCGTCAGAGCAAGAATGATCATGGCGGAAACGCCGGTGTCTTGACCGAAGCGGAAGGCAAAGTCGCGGTCGCGCTCACTGTCGTAAATCGCAAGCGAATTTTCCAGGTGCATGCGCGCTCCAATAAAGTCTCCCTGAAGCCAACATGTTGAGCCAAGTAGGCGGTGTGCGATGCTAGCCTCACGCGTGCCCGCCCGGTTCTTGGTGTCATCCAGAAACGCCAGGGCGGGTTCCCGCATTTGCGCAAACTCGCCGCGAACCCAGCTTCCCGCCCATAAACCGTAATAGACCGGGAACCGCTCGGTCACGTCCTCGACCCCTGAAGCAAACTCGCGAGCGCGCCAGAAAGCAGCGGCCGTTTCCGGGGCGGCGAAACCGCGTGCGTGGATTAGCGCCTGACCGTTAGCGATCTGAAGTCGCAGTCGGAGCAGCCGTTGCGCAGGGCTCTCGGCCAGTGCCCCCGCCAGGACCAGCGCTTTTTCGAGATGAGCGATTGCCTCCTCATAGGCGGAGCTGCGGAGCGCCCGTTCGCCGGCCTTGCTCCACCATTCGATGCCCGCTTCCGCCTGCGCTGCTTGAGTAAAATGGTGTGCGACGACCTCTGGCTCAGCATCGGCAATGGTAGTAAAGCGGTCGCGCAATGTTTCGGCAATGCGGGCGTGCAGCGCGCGGCGTGGCTCGCGCAGCAGTGTGCCGTAGGCCGCGTCCTGTACGAGGGCGTGCTTGAATAGGTAGGTAGCGTGGGGAGGCACACCCTGCCGAAACAGCAAACCTGCCTCCATGAGACGGTCGAGGGCCGATTGGAGTTCCGGCTCCGGTTTGCGGGCCACAGCAGTCAGTAGCGCATGAGAGAACTCTCGCCCAACCACTGCTCCAATCTGCGCGACCTCCTTAGCAAAACCAAGCCGATCCAGCCGTGCCATCAGCGAGGCGTGCAGACTTGCTGGGACCGCCGCAGACGGTGATGGAATAGCTGCAATCGCTTGCTCGGCAGCATCATCCTGCCCGCTCGCTTCCAAAACGGCCTTGGTCATTTCCTCCACGAACAGAGGAATGCCGTCTGTGCGCTCGATTATGTCCTGCCGAACGTTTGCCGAAAGGAGCTTATTGCCGGTTACGCGGTCGATCATAGCGGCGATTTCGCGCTCGCCGAGCCGGTTGAGTGTGAGGGCGCTGACGTTAGACCGTCCAACCCACGGCGGTTCAAACTCCGGTCGGTAGGTAACGATCAGCAACACCTCAAGAGTTCTCAGCCGGTCCACCGTCCGACCAAGCGCCTCAAGGCTTGTCGGGTCGAGCCAATGCACATCCTCGAAAATCATCAACACCGGATTGGATCGCGACAGTGCCTCCACACGAGCAGTAAGAGCTTCCAGCGTCTTTTGTCGCCGTTGTTGCGGGGCTAGTTCAAGGGTGGGATAGCGTCCATCGTTCGGGAGCGACAGCATTTCGGCAAAGAGCACGGCGTCCTGACGGGGCGTAAAGCTCTGCGCAAGCACGGCGTCCAGCTTGTCGAGCTTTGCTGAAGAGGTGTCCTCGTGCGTAAAGCCTGCCGCCCGCTCCATCTGGCTGATGATAGAATAAAGCGCGCTATCGGTGTGCTGTGGCGAGCAAAAATAGCGCAGGCGAGTGTGCGGCTCGGCAGCGATGCTTTCCAGTAGCGCCGCTGTGAGCCGTGATTTCCCGATGCCCGCCTCGCCAGAAAGCAACACTACTTGACCTTCGCCAGTCTTTGATTTCGACCAGCGACGCAGCAGCAAATCGAGTTCTTCTTCCCGACCGATAAGTTCGGTCAGGCCGCTGGCGTGTAGAGCGTCGAAATGGCCCTCAACTGTAGACGGTCGCAGTGCCGCCCAGGCTCGCACTGGTCCTGCGACGCCCTTGAGGTCCTGTGCCCCAAGGTCCTCAAGCTCGAACAGATTGCCCAGGAGCTTTCGTGTGCTCTCCGCAATCACCACGGCATTCGGCTCCGCAACGCCCTGCAAGCGCGCCGCAATGTTCGGCGTCTCGCCAACGATTGCCTGCTCCTGAGAAGCACCCGACCCGATTAGATCACCGACGACCACTAGTCCGGTCGCAATGCCCACACGCGTCTGCAGGGTCGAGTGGGTCTTCAGACCACCTACGGCAGCGACCAACTCTAGCCCTGCGCGAACGGCTCGCTCTGCGTCGTCCTCGTGCGCCTGCGGGTAGCCAAAGTAGATAAGGATGCCGTCGCCCATATATTTAGCGACGAACCCGCCGAAGCGCCGCACGGTTTCCGCGACGCACTTCTGATAGGCCGAAATGACCTCCCGGAGGTCTTCAGGGTCCATGCGTGCCGATAGGGCCGTTGAACCGACCAAGTCCGAGAACATCACCGTGACTTGGCGGCGCTCGGCGGTGTCATGCGGGGCAGTGGGTGCAATGTCGTCCGTAGAACGCTTGGGCGTCCCCGTCTCGCCGCCCTTCAGTTCGGTTATCGCGCGAAGCAACTGACGGCGATGACCGAGTGACGCAACGCCGATCTTTTCGAGGTCTTGATCGGTCAGATCACGCAGGATAGCAAAATCAATATCGTTCTCAGCGAAGCGCTGAGCATATTGCCCAAGGCCGAGCTTCTGAAGCCAGTCCGCAATCTGCTGCATCGCGGCCCTCGGCAGGTGTCATTCGCAAAGCCGTGATCCGTGAAGCCCGAGCATAACCGACAGCGCGCGGATCGCCCAGATGCGTTTGTGCGGCCATATCATCAACCACACGAACGCACTGCTGCCGCAACTCTGCCAGTGCCAGGGGCTTTAATCCGTCTTCTTGAAGTCGCTGCAGCGAAAGAAGGGTGCCGGGATGGTCGCTCGGAAGGAGGCTCATTTTGCTGTCGAGCACCCAGGTCACACAGGTCGCGCTTCGCTTTCGTTACCGACCAATCGGATCACAGTTCCGACTCCAAGGCCGACCTCACGCGCTATCCGTCGAATGCCGACGCCTCGCGAGCGCATCCCGATTGCTCTGCTCGAACGTACGACGATTGCAACCACCCGGATCTACCCCAAAAGAGAAAGCAATAAGCATTCGTGCATTTTTCAAACATTCGTTTCAATGCAGCCCTGCGTCCCATGCAGCTAAGAGCCTTAATGCCATCATAGTTCAGTAGCTTAGAATGTCTCCTCGTGGGGGTTGGCCTAATCCGCTTACATCGGGCTCTATGCGCTTCGCTGGCATGATTTTGTGCGCCGCCGTCCTTAGCGGTTGCGCAACGATCCGTAATGAGCCGATCAATGTCCCGTTGGCGGCTGCGGACGCGGTCCTCGTTGACGCCACCCGAGGCCCTCCCACGAGCGGAGACGATTTGCTTATCGGGCTGGCTTTTTCCGGTGGCGGCACGCGCGCTGCTGCTTTTTCCTATGGGGTCCTTTCGGAGTTAGATCGGAACAAAGCTGAGGCCACCGGCCAAAAAGTCTCATTGCTGGACAGCGTGGATTACATTTCCGGCGTATCCGGTGGGGCAGTTACGGCTGCCTATTTCGGATTAAAGGGCCGCGACGGTCTTTCAGATTTCCGCGAGCGCTTTTTGCTGCGCGACGCAGAGGAATCTCTAAGGTCACCTTTTGCCCCAGTCAGCGTCCTTCGGGCATACGAGGGCGGTGTCAACGACGCTCAGCAATTCCCGCGCTGGCTTGATGACAATCTTTTTCGAGGCGCTACATTCAGGGAGCTCAATTCAGCCCATCGACCTCATGTTCTCATTAACGCCTCTGACGTTTACAATCGAACGCCCTTTGTTTTTAATGATGCGACGTTCAAAGCGATCTGCAGCGATCTAAACTCCTATCCTATCGCCAGCGCCGTCGCTGCCTCCGCTGCAATCCCGGTTGTCTTTGCGCCGATTGTTCTCACCTCGTACGGCGGTCGATGTCAGGCAACACTTCCCCACTGGATCACCGCCGCAAAGATCAACGCGGCTGCACCTCCGCTGCTGAAGGAACTCGCGAGCGCCATCGCCCGCTATCGTGATGGTTCCGTTCCTTATATTAAGCTGCTCGATGGCGGTCTCGTCGACAATTATGGTCTTTCAGGTTTTACAATCGCTAGATTGTCGGCGGAAACGCCGTATGGACCCCTAACGGCGCAGCAGGCCGTCAAAGTTCGCCGGGTACTGTTCCTGGTGGTTGATGCCGGACGGGGACCGTCGGGAGAGTGGACCCAGAGCTTGGAGGGTCCGACGGCGCTCGAAATCGTCAGGGCGGCAGCCGATACGGCTATTGATTCCAGCGCACGTTCGAGCTTTACGGCCTTCGATCAGACGATGATTGAGTGGCGCGATGCGCTTGTGCGATGGCGCTGCACCTTGTCGTTGGCCGATCGGCAAAGTTATGGCGTGGCTGCGCGGTCAGACTGTCACGATTTGAAGTTTTTTGTCGGCCGAATAAACTTTGAACAACTTGGCGCACAGCGCGCCGTAGAACTCAATTCCATTCCAACGCGCTTTACACTGTCCCAACAACAAGTGGAAAAGCTCATTGTGGCTGGTCAGGATGCACTTCAAGGGAACGCGATGTTTCATGCATTTTTGAGCAGTATCAACGGAAGGCTCCTCCCGAGGGCCGCTTCAGCAATTCAATAAAATGCTGAGCGCGCCTGACTTACTCGCGAACCAGCAGTCATTCAAGCCGGGCTAGCTCGTTGTCTGCGGCACTGCGGACTGCTCGGGCTGTATTGGCTTATCCTGCGCGTTCGCCGTCGACACCGCGAGCATCGCTGTCGCGATCAAGGCTGCAAAGAGACCGGCTCCATAAACTCATTCCACCATAACTGGCAGTTCGGACTGTTGCTGCCGAAACCCGCGTGATTTTCAGCCAGCCGTCACATCGTGCTTCTTTCTTCGAAACTTCTGTTTTACAACTGTGGTTTGCTGCGCATTATGTGTGAATGCAGAGAGATTTGAAACTGTGCCTTTGGACTGCCGGGCTTATCGCTGCCGGCGCCGCTGTAGTCTTTATGGCCACAACCCGGACCGCGTTGGCTGTCGACCAGGTCCATGACGAAATCCAGGTCTACAACGCCGACATCGCCGAGGTCGGGCAATGGACCTACGAGCAACACCTCAATTTTGCCGGCGTAGGGCAGACGACCCCGGAATTCCCTGGCGGCTTCACGTCGAATCATAGCCTCCAAGGCACCCCCGAATTTGCCTACGGCATCACCGACTGGTGGGAGGGCGCTTATATTTGCCATTTGCGGTCACCGGCAACGGCGAATTCCTTTCCGACGGCGCCAAGATCCGTTGCCTGTTCGTCATTCCCGATGCCGCCAAGCGCAACTTCTTCTACGGCGTCAATTTTGAACTGGGCTATGAGATGCCGCAATTCTCCCCGACGCCATGGGCGCTGGAGATTCGGCCGATCATCGGGGTTCGCAATAAAGAGTGGGAGTTTATTGTCAATCCGATCGTCGATGTCAGCTTCGGCCCGTCCGGCGAAGCGGATTTTGCGCCGGCGGTGCGGCTTGCCCGCAATCTTGGCGAAGATCGATTTATCGGCCTCGAATATTATTCCGACTTCGGCAAGATCGGCAATTTCCTGCCGCTGCAACAGCAATACCAGGAATTGTATGCGGTCACCGATTTTAAGGTGAAAGAAGTCGACGTTGAACTCGGCGTCGGCTACGGCTTTACCTCTGGATCGGACCGGCTCATGTTCAAGGCCATCATCGGCTATGCCTTCCCGGTTTCCGGCAAAAGCAACGATAGCGGCAGCACGCCAAACACTCCATTGGCTATGGGGACATCGGCGCGGCCGTCGCAGAGCGCGTTGATCACGAAGTGAGTTGGCGGCCAACACGCGCCCATCGTCGCGCGTGAGCAGATTCTCCGCCGGTCGCCGGCCGGCCTCGTCCTCGATGTAAAAGGTTCGCAGTTTGGCCCGGCGCGCGCCTAAGCTCCGCCGTTATTTCCATTAATGTCGCGGGGTGCCATTTGGTGGCGCGCTGCTGACGAGGACTACCTTGCAGGCAAGTGTATTGCGTGCTGCTACGTGCCCTCTGTCGTTCTTGCTATTGATCGCTGCGCCGGTCTTTGCGAGCGCGCAAGAGGAGCGGCTGGTGCCACCGCTGCCGATCCCGCACGTCGCTCCTACTGCCGCTCACTCTCCAGCCGCGTCATCGCCACCGCTGCCGCGGCCACGCCCCGCGCCCACCGCACCATCAACCGCATCCGTCGCACCCGCGCCCGTTGTGCCGGACAAGGCGGTGAATCAGATAAACGACTAATCAACGAAGCGCGCCCGCTATGACGCGAGGCCAGGCAAAGCCCGCGGTCCGGAATGGAGACGCCAACCCGGCACTGAGAATAAACTCGCAGGCGAGCCTTGCAGGCATTGCGGCGGCAAGTTTAGCCCTCTCGCTTCGCTGCGTTACCTGACAAGAAAGCTTTGTACTCTTGCGCCAGCTCGCGCAAGATGGCGAGCAGCTCCGGAGGCCGCAACTTGACCCGCGCCAGTTGCCGCAGACGAGTAAGAATAAATTCGGGTGGCCATTCCATGAATTGACCGCCGTTTGAATTGCAAAGTCAGTCTACGGTCGCTTTTTCATAACGACCTGTGACATAAAGCACTGCCAGATTTACCGCGCTACGAGACGTGGCATCGCCTGCACCGGCAATGGCGCGCGTATTCACATTTTCTGAGTGAAACGCCTCTGGGTCGGCGACCGGGGCGCAGCAGGGGCTGGCGCTGGTAAGCGGCGCGGGCCTGCAAACGGACAGTTGAACTGCGGATCGAAGTTTGTCCGCCATGCCCACCAAGACGCAAAGTACGTAGGTTCGAGCCGAGCGCCATGCCCGGCGCTTCACATCAACGTTAACTGGCAGCGCTGTTGGCGTGCAAAAGCCGCGCATGCCCAGAGGGCGCGAGACAGCAAAAATGCCATCAACAAGGCTGACGGTTAGTACCCGCTCGCTATGTCCGTTGTTGGGCGCATCGCGGACCTAAGTAGGACATTGGCCTATCGCCGATATCCAATCGGTTATTCGATCACCTCGTCGGCGATCACGAGCAAGTTATGCGGAATAGTGAGGCCGAGCGCCTTTGCGGTCTTGAGATTAATTACCAGCTCGAATTTGGTTGGCTGTTCGATCGGCAGATCGGCAGGCTTTGCGCCGCGCAAAACGTTTACAACTTCTCTGGCGGCAATGTCTGGCAGTTGAGCGAGGCGCGGTCCATAGGCGGCAAAGCCGCCTTCCTCGGCCATTTCCGGCCATTGATAGATCGCCGGCATACGTAGCGCGGTGACCCGTTCCATAATGACCTGGTGATTAACGTACAGGATCGGTGACGCCAGAACGTTGAGCGCCATGGCGCCCGATGCGTGCGCCACGTCGATGGCTGTTGCGATTTCCTCGCCTCCGGCAACTCGATAAATCGAAAGCTCGACGCCGTGTGCCCTTGCTGTCTCTTGTAATGCTCGAAGCGCTGCATCCGTTATCGTATTGGAATCGGCAAGGGCTGCCATTCGGCGAAGCCCGGGCAGTGCTTCGATCAGGATGTCTTGCCGCTTGCCGTTGAGTTCGGTCGCAAGAATGCTGATGCCCGTTGTATTGTGACCTGGCCGCGAAATCGAATCGACCAGTCCCTCCGCGACCATATCGTCTGCCGCCCCGACGATCGGGATCGTTTTCGTCGCCTGCTGCGCGGCGCGAATGGCAATGCCGCCGCCGCAATTGATAACATCGACTTGCCGGCTAACCACCTCCTTGGCGTATTCGAGAACTAGATCACCGTGCGCTCCAAGATCGCGGTACTCGATCGTCAGGTTTTGCCCTTCAATGAAGCCGTCGCGTCGCAGTTTGTCCAAAAAAGCCAAAGTATAAGGCGCGTCGCGCGGAAACGGCATCAACATACCGACGCGATAGGTCCGCCCCGCTTCCTGGGCCAGTGCTGCGAGCGGCCAAGCCACTGCCGCGCTGCCGATTAGCGTGATGAAATCGCGCCGCCTCACGGGCTTCCCTTTAATGAGCCGGACGATACCCTAGCACATCGTGGACGAGAACAGTGTTTCGCAGCACAGCAAAATAGGCCGCTCATGTCCGCGATGGGTCCCTTCTCGGACCTGGCGCGATGTCCGACCCGAGTCCGAAATGCGCCGTATAACGGACATTGCCGAGCGGTTACTGGCAGTTTCAATTAATGAATACGCGCCCTGGCCGTCGCCGTTTCTTGGGGGCAGACACAAACAGTGGAGATTTCCATGAAACTTTTTTCATTCTGGCGTTCGCTCGCGACTTACCGCGTGCGCATCGCGCTCAATCTCAAGGGCCTCGTGCCGGACGAGGTGGTGGATGTGAACCTCTTGAAGGGCGCGCAGCGCGAGGCGGCGTACCGCGCAGTCAATCCGATGATGGCGCTTCCCGCCTTGATCGACGGCGAAGGACCGATCCTGTTCGAGTCGCTGGCGATCATCGAATATCTCGACGAGACGCATCCGAACCCGCCGCTGCTGCCGCGCGACGCCCGGGGCCGCGCGCGTGTGCGGGGCCTCGCACAAATCGTCGCCTGTGATTCACACCCGCTGATCGTGCCGCGCGTGCGCGAATATCTGGAACACGAATTCAAGCTCGATGAGCCGACGCGCCTCAAATGGTGCCAGCATTGGCACACGGCCGCGCTGACCGCGCTCGAAGCACACCTGAAGGACGCTGCGACCGGCAGCTATTGCCACGGCGACGCGATCACGCTCGCCGACATCTGCCTCGCGAGCCAAGCCGCGGGAGCAAAATTCTTCTCGGTCGATACCGCGCCGTTTTCGAATTTCACCCAAATCGCTAATTCGCTTTCCACGATCGACGCCTTCGCCCGCGCGCACCCGCTGAAACAGCCGGGTGCACCGGCGAGTTGATCTAAGCTGATTGCGGGGTGGCGCAACGCAAGATTGGCCTGAGTCAGCGGCTCCAAGGTTCGAGTCCTTGTGCGCTCGCCCATGAAAACAATTGGTTAGCAGAAAAAACCGCTGGGGTAACTGTTCGCCGGGCCGCCGTAGTTGTTGGATGCCGGCGTCGAGCTTGCCGTTCTTTGGTCAAGTGCCGCAAAACGTTTGATGCACGACTTGATCGGACCGCGGCGAATCGACGTAGCGGCCGAAGGCCGGTTGATCCTCGTAAGGCATGGAGAGGACTGTCAGCAGACTCTCGAAGGGCTGGAAATCCCCAGCGTTCACGGCTGCGGAGATCGCCTCCTCCACCAGATGATTGCGTGGGATGAAAGCAGGGTTGGCCGCGCGCATCGCCGCTCGGCGTTTGTTCGCTTCTCCACCCTCCTCTGTAAGCCGATGGCGCCATCTCACCGCCCAATCGTCGAAGGAGCTCGGATCGGTAAACAAGCTGCGCACACCCGCGTCGCCGTCGGGGCTGGCAGCGGCGTCGCACAGCCGGCGGAAGAGCAGGGTGAAATCGGCGCCGTTGGGGGCCATGCGCTCGAGGAGGTCTTGTGCCAGGGACAGATCGTCCGGCCGCGGTCGGAACAGGCCGAGCTTGCGGTTGAGGCCCGCGGCATAGGCCGTCTCGAAGCCGGTGGCGAACGCGTCGATTGCCTCTTGCGCCTCTTTGACGGCAGCGTCCTTGTCCGCTGCAAGCAGCGGCAAGAACGTCTCCGCCAGACGGGCGAGGTTCCATTGCGCAATGCGTGGCTGGTTGCCGTAAGCGTAGCGTCCCATCTTATCGATGGAGCTGTAGACCATCTCTGGGTGGTAGACGTCCATGAAGGCGCAGGGACCGTAGTCAATGGTCTCGCCCGCTATCGACATGTTGTCGGTGTTCATGACGCCATGAATGAAGCCGACGAGCTGCCACTTCGCTATAAGCGCTGCCTGGCGCGAGATCACTAAGTCGAGGAGGGTGCGGTACCGGTTCGCGGCGTCAACCGCCTCTGGGTAATGCCGCGCGATGACGTGATCAGCGAGGCGCCGGATCGCATCCAAATCCCCGCGCGCCGCGAAGAACTGGAAGGTGCCGACACGGATGTGGCTCGACGCGACGCGGGTCAGTACCGCGCCGGGCAAAGGCGTCTCGCGCCAAACCGGCTCGCCGGTCGTCACAGCGGCGAGCGCTCGGGTTGTCGGAATCCCAAGCGCCGCCATCGCCTCGCTGACGATGTATTCGCGCAGGACAGGCCCAAGCGCCGCGCGTCCGTCGCCCCGCCGGGAAAACGGCGTGGGGCCAGATCCCTTGAGCTGAATGTCGCGGCGCACGCCGTCGCGATCGATCACCTCGCCGAGAAGAATGGCACGTCCGTCACCGAGTTGAGGTACGAAAGTCCCGAACTGGTGGCCGGCATAAGCCATGGCGAGCGGCTCGCCTCTCTTGGGCACCCGGTTGCCCGCGAGAATCTCCACACCCTCCGGTGCGGCAAGCTTTCCCGGATCGAGCCTGAGATGCCAGGCGAGTTTCTCGTTCAGCCGAACTAGACGGGGCGCAGCGACGGGAGTTGGCGGAAGCCATGCAAAGAATCGATCCGGCAGGCGGGCGTAGCTGTTGTCGAATGCAAAGAAATCGATTGCCTCGATTTGTGCCGTCATGTCAGTTCCAGCGCGCGGCGTTTGAGATCGGCATAGATCGACAACATCGAGCCCCGCCTCGTGCGTCGATTGAAGGATCGGGAGGCACGCTGATTGATGGCTGCAAATGGTCGAATCGGGCCAGCTCCGGACTCTCCCGAGTAGAAATCACGTTCACGGATTGTGCCGCGCATCCTGCCGTCGAGGATAGGCATGCTACCACCATCATCGACCCAAGAAACCAGCGGCCTAGCGGGGGTTGGTCGAGCCTGTATCCCCTGCTCGTCTTGGACGCTATCGTACAGGAGCTCGAGGAAGGAGTGGACTACGCGGCCAAAAGGCACCCTTCGAGTCGGACCACTGCGGGGCGGGATCTGTCATCCGTTTAGCCTCGCCGTCGCTCATCTGAACCTCAAGTTGTCACGGTTCAGCTGGTCGACGGATCGGCAGCCCATCAGCTTCATGTCGCGTTCGATTTCAGCTCGGAGATTTTCAAGTGCCCTTTCAACGCCGGCCTGACCCGCGGCCGCCAAAGCATACAGATAAAGTCTCCCTCCCGAACACGCCTTCGCGCCCACGGAAAGGGCCTTCAAGACGTGTGTGCCGCGGGTGATGCCGCCGTCACAAATTACATCTATTCTGTCGCCGACAGCATCGACAATTTCGGCGAGCTGGTCAAAGGGGCTCCTCGAGCCGTCCAGCTGACGCCCGCCATGATTGGACACCATGATGGCGGTCGCACCAATGTCCACGGCACGCTTTGCGTCCGCGGTGCTCATGATCCCCTTGAGACAGAACTGCTTTCCCCATTTCTTGCGGACATCCGCGGCGTCCTGCCAGTTCATTGATTGGTCGAGCATCGTGCTGAAATAATCGCCGACAGATACCGAGATGTTCGAACCCTCTTTCACGTAGTCCTTCAGTTGGGGCAGCTCAAACTTCTCATGCATGAAATAGTTGGCCGCCCACCTCGGGTGCATGGCGAAACTGAAGAGGCTTTTGAGCGTCAAGCGCGGGGGCGAGGTGAAGCCGGTCCGCAAGTCACGTTCCCGGTTTCCGCCGGTGATCGTATCGACGGTCAGCGCTAGCACGTCGAACTTTGCGGCGATGCACCGCTCGATCATGCTGTTGGTTAGGCCCCTGTCCTTGTGGAAGTACAATTGGAAGAGTTTCGGCGTGCTGATCGTCGAGCCGATCTCCTCGATGCTTATCGTCCCCAAAGACGAAATGCCGAACATGGTGCCGAACTTCTCGGCAGCCTTGGCGACCGCCCTTTCACCGTCGTGATGGAACAGCCGCTGAAGCGCAGTCGGTGCGCAGAACACGGGCATGTCGATTTTCTGCCCCATGACGGTTACCGACATGTCAATGCTCTCGACACCCGCGAGAACGTTGGGCACCAGATCGCACCGCTCATAGGCTTCGGTATTTCTCCGATACGTGACCTCATCGTCCGCCGCGCCGTCGATGTAATGGAAGATGGGCCCCGGCAGTCTCCGCCGTGCCATCGCGCGGAAATCCCCGATGTTGTTGCATCGATCGACACGCACTGGCTCCTCCACCTTTGCCAACTATAGAGCAAGCAGGCGACGCTTCTAAATGACCGGAATCCGCTCTCTGTTAGCTCTGGTTCAGAGCAATACAATCGCGGGTGTGAGCGATATTGCTCAGATTCCGGACGGACAAAGGCCTAAGTCAATCATAATCGAAACGCCATCCCAAAGCGTTCGGTCTTCGTTCATGCTGAACCGGAAACCCATCTGGGTGTCTGTGGCCTCGCTCCGAAACCTGTCGGGCGAAAACACAGATGAGCCGCAAGAACTCATGACGCTCGAGAACATCCTCGCGGACTTCCAGCTCCTGGATAACTGGGAGGACCGCTATCGCTACGTGATCGAGCTCGGCCGCGCCCTGCCTCCACTGCCGGAAGCGGCGCGAACGGAAGCGAACAGAGTTCGCGGCTGCGCAAGTCAGGTCTGGCTCGCGACCGAGGTCAATGGCGCCACCGCCGGTGCCGCGCCGTGCCTCATCTTCAAGGGCGACAGCGATGCCCATATTGTGCGGGGCCTCATCGCCATCCTCTTTTGGATCTACTCGGGCCGGTGCGCAGATGAAATCGTTCGGACCGATGCGCAGGGCGTGTTCCGGCGTCTCGGGTTGGCCGAGCACTTGACGCCGCAGCGCTCGAATGGATTCGCCTCGATGGTCGAGCGCATCTGCACCAACTCCCGCCGCGCCTTGGGCGGAGAGGCGAGACGGTCTGAGCCGCGCATCGCACCAACAAACAACGATCCAGTGAGCCTGTTCAATCTTGTGAAGAAGGCGTCATGACATTCATGGCGTCCATGGTCAAGGCGCGGGAGTTTTTTGCATGAGTGACGCCACGCCCACCGTTGAAAAGCCCGCCGAGGACGCGCCGCCCGCGCCGGCCGGAAAGTCTTCCGCGCTGCCGGAGGCCGAGATCGCCCGGCTCAACGACGAGATCGTAATCGCGCTCAAGACCGTCTACGACCCTGAAATTCCGGCCGACATCTACGAGATCGGTCTGATTTACCGCATCGACATCGCCGACGACCGGACGGTGAAAGTCGACATGTCGCTGACCTCGCCCAATTGCCCGTCGGCGCAGGAACTGCCGGTGATGGTGCAAAACGCAGTTTCGACCGTGCCGGGAGTGGGAAAGGTCGATGTCAGCGTGGTCTGGGACCCGCCCTGGGACCCGAGCCGGATGTCGGAAGAAGCGCGCGTTGTCCTCAACATGTTATGAGTTACCTTTTCATCCCGAAGCACCACGTTGCAGGCGAAATTCAACCTCGATTCGAAACTGGCTCGGAGAACACGCCGCCACCTAGACCAAATAAAACCAAAAACCTTTGGAAATTATGTGTCCCTCGCTTCGAACCGGAACATCCCCGGGCGTGCTGACCACAAACGGCCGTCGCAGGGAAGGCTTTTACGTTCCTTCTCGGTCCGAGGACATCGACCTAAAATAATGTTCGGCGTACTGGTAGTAGTTCTCTGCCCCGACCGTGTTGCCGATTTGGGCTTCAGCGCGGGCGAGCGCCAGGTACCGCTCGTAGTTTCTTCGCGCGTTTTGAGAGCCTATCGGCTCGGGGCGGGCGGCACTCGATGTCCACCGCTTCGAGCGGGCAGCAAATGACGCTGTCGGTCTGGGTTGGCGCGCACTCACGATTGGCTTTGGCCATTGCATGGCTCACTCCTTGGTAGTTGCGGGTAAAATTCTCCGTGCGACGCACGAAAAATAAAAATCAGAGACGATGGCGCGCATTCTCTGAAGAGCGAACCGACGCACCGTTGAAGGCCGGGGCCTGCGGTACGTTGCATTCATCAATCCACAAGGCAGTCGCGGCCCATGCCGGCAACTCACCCGCCCAAACTATGAATTAATAGCAGTGGCGACAAAGGCCGCCGGAGGAAATGATCGCAATTTCTGGAGCTGGGGTTCAGTCGTCGTGGCGGTACCTGCCGACTAAACGCGATATAGATGAACCAAACGTTGCCGTATGAGGAATAGCTAGAGAAATTGTCAACTCGGGACCGCCGCCGCTCTAACAGGGTCGACCAGATCGGCCACATGGCGACTTCGACACAAAAGTGGGCGACTCCTATTGTTCTTTATCTACGGCACGCCCATTTGTGCACTTGTACAGCCAGGCACTGACTTGTCTGAAGCTGCCGGGGAGTACCGAAGTCTTCGCTCTTCCAATCGGCAGCCATGGCGCCCATCGGCAGGCACGATTTCAATTATCGACGTTGGTTCCGGCTGCTGTTTCTGTGCGCCAGTGGCCCCGGCGCCTTCGCCATCGGCTCCATCGCCGCCCGATCGAAGAGGAACGCCGCATGCAGGTTCTCGTCCGTGACAACAATGTCGATCAGGCCCTCAAGGTGCTGAAGAAGAAGATGCAGCGCGAGGGCGTCTTCCGCGAGATGAAACTTCGCAGCCACTACGAAAAACCCTCCGAGAGGAGAGTGCGGGAGAAGGCCGAGGCTATCCGCCGCGCCCGCAAGCTCGCTCGCAAAAAGCTGCAGCGCGAGGGTCTGCTGCCGATGAAGCCTCGGACGATCCCGGGGGCCCCCGGAAGAGGCGGCCCCGCGCGCGCCCCTCGCTTCTGATCTCGGAACAACCGTTACCGGCGCCCGATAAGCTTGGCCTAAAAACCTTCTTCAACGGCACCGTCGGCTTAGGGCCGATTGTGGAGATTCATGGCAAGCAAGATCAAGGTGACGCCGCAGAAGGGAGAGGTACTGGAGAAGGAGGCCGAGACCCAGTCCGACCGCCCACTGCTCGACCTTTCCGACGCCGCCGCCAAGGAGCTGATCCGCAACACCAAGAAGCGCGGCCATGTCATCCACGACCAGATAAACGCGTTACTGTCCTCGGAGGAGGTCAAGTCGGAGCAAATCGAGGACATCCTGGCGAATTGCGTCAACGTGGTCGACACCAAGAATGGCGAGCTTGAGGAAGAGGTGGCGACCGGCGAGGAGCCTGAGAAGGAAGCCGAGGGCGAGAACGAGTTAGTCGAAGTTCAGCAACGATCCGTTCCGGCCAAATCCGGGGCCAAGAATCCCGCTGAGCGCACCGACGACCCCGTGCGCATGTATTTCCGCGAAATGAGCTCGGTTGAGCTGCTTTCGCGCGAGGGCGAGATCGCCATCGCCAAGCGTATCGAGGCCGGCCGCGAGGCCATGATCGGGGGGCTTTGCGAGAGCCCGCTCACCTTCCAGGCCATCATTATCTGGCGCGACGAGCTCAACGAGGGCAAGGTCTTCCTGCGCGACATCATCGACCTCGATGCAACCTATGCCGGCCCTGACGTCAAGGTCATGCCGGCGCCGGTACTTAGCCCCGACGGCCAGTTGATCGTGGGCGGTGCTACCTCGGGCCAACCCGGGCGGCCGCCGCAGATGCAGGCGCTGGCCATTGCGCCCCCCACTCCGTTCAAGCCGACCGACGAACGCGCTGACGGGGAGGAGACGGCAACCGACGGGACCATCGGCGAGAGCAACTTCGATGACGACGACGACATGGAAAATTGGCTCTCAGTCGCTACAATCGAGGCGGAGCTCAAGCCAAAGGTGATTGAGTCCTTCGACACCATCGCCGACACCTACAAGCGGTTGCGGCGGTTGCAGGACCAGGACATCCAATTCCAGCTTAAAAGGCTGTCGCTCTCTCCCGCGCAGGAACGTAAGTATAAGAAGCTGAAGAGCGAGATAATCGGCGAGGTAGAATCGTTACGGCTGAACCAAGCGCGCATCGACACGCTGGTCGAGCAACTCTTTGACATAAACAAGCGCCTCATCGGCTACGAGGGCCGCCTGATGCGGCTTGCCGAGAGCCACGGTGTCGTGCGCGAGGACTTCCTAAAGAACTATCTGGGCTCCGAACTCGACCCGCTCTGGCTCAATCGCGTGTCGAAACTCTCGGAAAAGGGCTGGAAGAGCCTCGTTGCCAAGGACAAGGACAAAATCAAGTTGCATCGCCACGATATCCATGCGCTCGCCGTGGAGACGGGCCTCGACATCGGCGAGTTCCGCAAAATCGTCCATGTGGTCCAAAAGGGTGAGCGAGAAACGCGCCAAGCTAAGAAGGAAATGGTGGAGGCGAACCTGCGCCTCGTCGTCTCGATCGCGAAGAAATCCACCAACCGTGGCCTGCAGTTCCTGGACCTCATCCAGGAAGGCAACATCGGCCTGATGAAAGCGGTCGATAAGTTCGACTATCGCCGGGGCTACAAATTCTCGACCTACGCCACCTGGTGGATCCGGCAGGCCGTCACCCGCTCACTCTCCGATCAGTCGCGCACCATCCGTGTGCCCGTTCACATGACCGAGTCCATCAACAAGATCGCGCGCACCAGCCGGCAGCTGCTCGGCGAGCTCGGCCGCGAACCGACGCCTGAGGAGCTCGCCGAGAAGCTTCATATGCCGCTTGAAAAGGTACGCAAGACGTTGAAGATTGCTAAGGAACCGCTCTCGCTCGAAACACCGATTGGCGAAGAAGGGGACTCCCAACTCGGCGACTTGATCGAAGACAAGAACGCTATTCTACCGATCGACGCCGCGATCCAGTCGAATCTGCGCGACACTACGACACGCGTGCTGGCTTCATTGACGCCACGCGAGGAGCGCATCGTACGCATGCGCTTTGGCATCGGCATCAACAGCGACCACACACTGGAGCAAGTCGGCAAACAGTTCTCGCTGACGCGCGAGCGAATTCGGCAGATCGAGGCCAAGGCACTAAGGAAACTCAAACATCCCGGCCGATCAAGAGTCCTTAGAAGCTTCCTCGATAGCTGATGTGTGACCCATCGGAGAGGCCCCTTCCCCCGGCTAAGTTGTTAATCCCGGTAACGGCGCGTTTCACAGGGCCTCGTTAGTCCACATTCGACGCATCTTCGCGCGGACATCCACGGGCTCGCGCGTGCGCCCGTTTCCTTTACTCACAGACTTCGGAGTTGGCCAAGAGCGACTCTCAAAATGGTCCGACACCGAATTAGGAATAAAGCGCGTCCGTTGCGCGTAGACGTGGCGGTCGCCCGTGCTGCGCTGGCCGTGCGTGAAGAAACGCTGCGGAACCATCAGGTGAAGTTGGTCCTTAGCTCGCGTCATGGCGACATAGAGCAGCCGACGTTCCTCCTCTATTTCCGGCGTTGAGCCGGTGGCAAGGTCGGATGGCAGGCACCCATCGACCGTGTTGAGCAGAAAAACCGCGGCCCACTCCTGCCCCTTGGCCGAGTGGATGGTTGAGAGGATCAGATAATCCTCATCTAGAAGCGGCACGCCCGCTTCATCACTCGTCGCGTCCGGCGGATCGAGCGTCAGTTCGGTCAGAAAGCGCTCGCGGCTCGGATAGGTCGAAGCAATCTGTGCGAGTTGCAGCAGGTCCGCCTCGCGAAGTGCTGCGTCCTCGTGAATGCGTTCGAGATGCGGCCCATACCAACGGCAGACGAGATCAAGTTCGCTCGGCCAGCCCGCCGCGTTGCGGCGCAACATGCCAATGGTCGCTTCGAATTGCTGCCAGTGCCCGGCGGTCGCCGCGGGAGGTCTGAACCCACTCAGAGCGTCTATTGCGTTGGGGCTTTCCGCAATACGGTCAAGGAGACGAGCCGCCAAACTAGGCCCGATGCCGGGTAAGAGCTGCGCGACGCGGAATCCGGCAACGCGGTCGCGGATGTTTTGCGCCCAGCGGAGCACCGCCAGCACGTCCTTGATGTGTGCAGCCTCGAGGAATTTGAGACCGCCGAACTTCACGAACGGAATGTTGCGGCGCGTTAGCTCGACTTCAAGACTGGCGCTATGATGTGAGGCGCGGAACAGCACAGCCTGAGACTTCAGCGTGATGCCCGCCTCGCGATTTTCGAGAATCTGCTCGACGATATAGCCGGCCTGTGCCGTATCATCCGCTACGTTGACGAGATATGGACGCTCCGCCGAGGCGCGGTCCGACCAAAGGTTTTTCGTGAAACGTTCGGATGCAAGATCGATAACGGCATTGGCCGCGGCGAGGATCGGCTGCGTCGAGCGGTAATTCCGCTCGAGCGTGAGGACTTCGGCCTTTGGGCTGAAATGGTCCGGGAAGTCTAGAATATTTCGCACCGTCGCCGCCCGGAAGGAATAGATTGACTGTGCGTCATCGCCGACGACGGTCAACCCGCGCCCGTTCGGTTTGAGGGCCAAGAGGATCGAAGCCTGCAAGCGGTTCGTATCCTGATATTCGTCGACCAGCACATGATCGAAACGGTCCGCGACATCCTGTGCAACGGCGCCTTCGACCATCATCTGCGCCCAGTAGAGCAGCAGATCGTCGTAATCGAGCACGTTCTGCTTTTGCTTCGCTTCCACATACGCGCCGAACAGCGTTCGCAATTCCGCTTCCCATTCTGCGCACCAGGGAAAGAAGTTATCGAGCACCTCGCCAAGCGGTGCCTCGGCGTTGACCGCGCGCGAGTAGATTGAAAGGCAGGTGCCCTTCATGGGGAAGCGCTTGTCGTTTGTCGACAAGCCGAGATCATGCCGAACGAGATTCATCAGATCGCCGGAGTCTTCGCGGTCATGAATTGTGAAAGTGCTGCTGAGACCGATGTCGAGCGAATACTCGCGAAGAAGCCGCGCGCCGATGGCATGAAACGTTCCCGACCAATTGAGCGCATGTGCCATCGGTCGGGCCTTCGCGCCGAGCACCTCTGCCGTGATGCGCTCGACCCGGCGCTGCATTTCGGCGGCCGCGCGGCGCGAGAAGGTGAGCAACATCATCCGACGCGGGTCAGCACCCGAGACAATCAGGTGCGCGACGCGGTTGGCCAGTGTGTTGGTTTTGCCCGAGCCTGCGCCCGCGATGATGAGAAGCGGCGGTGCTTCATCAAGCGCGGCGCAGCCATGTTCAACAGCACGGCGCTGTTCCGTGTTGAGCTTGGCGAGATAGGCTGCTGTCATCGGCGACCGCCGGCGCCGCGAAAGGCACGTCCATCCCTCTTTAAGAGGTGGTCTCCGCAGCTCATTTCGCGTGTTGCCCCGACTCGCCAGCCATAGTACAAAGCATGAACAGGCCGGTTTGTCGACCTGCAAACTCCAACAGGCACATATGAGTAATGACACGACGGGCGGGATGTGCCGATTTGCCGTTACACGGCGGCCACGTTCCGCGGTGGTTAGCCGACCGGATGACCCGGCTCGGTGCCGTCATGTCCGAGGCCATCGTCCATCACTATGGCCGGGACGAGCTGTTGCGACGACTCGCAAATCCCTTCTGGTTTCAGTCGTTCGGTGCGGTCATGGGCATGGACTGGCATTCCTCCGGCATTACAACGAGCGTTATTGGAGCGCTCAAACGCGGATTGACGCCGCTCCACAATGAACTCGGCATTCATGTCTGCGGTGGACGCGGCAAGCATTCACGACACACGCCACAAGAACTGGTTGCCATAGGCGACCGTGTCGGTGTCGACGGGACCGCTCTTGCGAAGGCCAGCCGCTTGGTAGCGAAAGTTGACAGCGCGGCAGTACAGGATGGTTTCGATCTCTACCTCCACGGCTTCATTGTCACTGACCACGGCACCTGGACCGTCGTTCAGCAGGGCATGAATGGCGCTCGCAAGCAGGCGCGGCGCTATCACTGGCTTTCGGAAGGATTGAAGAGCTTCGTCGATGATCCGCATGCCGCGATCGACGGAAAAGGACAGGGCGAGATCGTCAATCTCGCCGACCGTCGCGCTGAAGCTTCGCGCCGCACCCAGCTTGATCTTCTCTCTTCGCTCGGACCAGACAAGATTGCGCGCGAATACTCAGCCCTTGAGACTCGCCGAGAACAACAAGCGAAGCCTTCTACCGACCAACCGTTGTTGCCGCATCTCATCATGCCGGCACACCACGATGTCCGAAGCAGCGATGTGATCGCACGGCGGCTTCATGGCAATCTTGCAGCCGCTGCGGACCGCGGTCCGAAGGATTTTCCCGATTTGCTGCTAACGCCCGGCGTCGGTGCGCGGACGGTGCGGGCCCTCGCGATGGTTGCAGAAGTGATGCATGGCGCACCATGCCGGTTCATTGATCCCGCGCGATTTTCAGTGGCACACGGCGGCAAGGACCGACACCCATTCCCGGTGCCGCTCAAGGTTTACGACGAGACGATCAAGGTGCTCAAATCAGCAGTGCAGAAAGCGAAACTCGGCCGTGATGAAGAACTGGGGGCGCTGCGGCGGCTGGACGAGCAATCCCGAAAGCTTGAACGGCACGCAAACGGTCCCGCCGTCGCGAACCTCGTTGCGGAAGAGCTTGATCGCTCGCATTCCTACGGTGGGCGTTCCGTTTTCGGCTGGGAGCCGCCACCAGCAGATTCTTCCGATAGAGTCGGCGCCACAACGAAATTGCCGAGCAGATAGTGCGGACGGCGCACGAAGATGTGCAATCTCTATTGTCACAAAAGGCCAAGCAGCGATCATTGCGCTCGTTCGCGCGATGCGGGATCGTCGCTGATAGCATCAAAGCCGGGAACGGCGAAGCAAAGATACGAAACATCCGATGATTTATAACGGGGACTTCCGAACGCTTCCTCGGACTGTGAGCTTCGTAGGTCCATCGTCATTTTCATGACCATAGCCGCGACGGCGCGCAGGTTTACGACGCACGCGTCGGCTAGGGAACATCGGGGCGGACCGGTCGTCCGCGGAACGTGGCGGGGACAATCGCTAACGCTCCGGCGGCGCAACAGCCAGGTTCGCCATTCCGGCCCGGTCCATCGCACGCCGAACGCTGCCAGAGGCCTTGGCGTCCTCAATGAATTTCGTCACATAGGCAAGAGCTTCCGGGTGACCCTTCGGCACCGCGATCGCGATGCCGGTCTGCTGAAATCCGCCATCGACAATGTGCGAGCCGGGGAATTCCGCGACGAATGACTGTAGCGAATCGCGCCCGAGTGCGAAGGCATCCGCCTGACCCGCGCGCAGCATCGCTACCGCATCGTCGATCGAGGTCGCAGCGATCGGGGTGGTATTTATCAGCGAGCGGCCGGCGGCGCGTATCGTCGTGGTGTTGGCGATGCCCACGACACGGACGCCCGGCCGGTCGACCTCAGCGAGCGTCCGGATACCAGAGGCCGCTGTCACCATGTAGGTGCTTTCGACGAGGCAATAGGCCGGCCCGAAATCCAGTCGCTTCTTGCGCTCCTCATCGACCGGCATGAAGGCGACGTCGATCGCAGCGGATGCCAGCGCATCGGTCAGCACGCCGGTGTTAGGCGCGACCATAAACTCGATCGGGACGCCGAGGCGCTGTGCCAGCTCGTTGCCGAGATCAGCCGTGACGCCATGCGGGCTCCCGCCCGGATCCTTGACGACGAACAGGGCGGACATTTTCGGAGCGAACGCGACACCGAAGCGAAGCTTGCCCGTCGGGATGAGTTCTTTCACAGCAGCCTCTTGAGCTTTGGCACCGCCGGTGACTAGCCCCGCCGCCAACAGCACTCCGCACAATCCAAGAAATTTCATAAGCGCCTTCCTTGCGAGCCGAAGCAGCCGGCCTGTCCCCAGATTGCACGCTCGCCAGAATCCTGCGCCGAGTGGATATTAAAGAATAGCGTACTTTCAGTTAGTGTTCTGCTCCTAGGTCGGTCGGAAACCTTTTGGGGCCGCGTGGCGTTGGTCGGCGTTGAGCTAGCTGCAGCGCGGCGCCTTATTCCATCGCGAGTTTGGCTTTAAGCTTTTCAACGCATTCAGCTCGGAGGGCTTTGCAATTAATCAGGCGCTTGTGATTTGCTTGCCATGGTCGCTACGTCATCTCAATGTCGCCGCGGAAGACGGAATCGGTGACATCGGGTCCGACCGAGGAGCCGCCAAATAAGCGGATCCTATTCAGAAAATCTTCCGATGAGCTCCGTTGAACGAGGAGCCTCGCATCATGACTTCACTCGAAGGTGGACTATCAGGTTCGAACGCCGAACCGGCAGGGCACCCGGCCGTTGCGGGCCAGGTCGTGCTTGTCATGCAGGGCGGCGGTGCCCAGGCCGCCTATCAGGGGGGTGTCTACCAGGCGCTCCACGAAGCCAATCTCGAGCCTGATTGGGTTATCGGCACTTCTATCGGCGCCATCAATGGATCGATTATCGCTGGGAACAAGGTCGGCTCCCGGCTGGAGCGGCTGGGCGAGTTCTGGTCACGGATCGAAAGCCGGCCAACCTGGCCATCGGGGCCGATGTTTGGAAATGCGGCGAACCAGCTTTCGACCCTGCTGACCGGCGTGCCCGGCTTTTTTTTACCCAACGCGGCGTTCTTGTGGGGTCCCGAAGCAGCCGTCGGCGTAGAGCACGCTGCCTTGTATTCCGTCGATCCGTTACGGAAACTGCTGCCGGAGCTGGTTGATTTTGACCTCGTTAATTCCGGCAAGCCGAGATTCACGCTTGGGCTCGTCAGCGTTCGCAGTGGTCAGATTCGATATTTCGATAGCAGGGACGAGAAGATCGGTCTCGATCACGTGCTGGGATCGAGCGCCGTTCCGCCGACGTTTCCGGCGGTCCGGATCGACGGAGAGGCCTATTGGGATGGGGGCATCTACTCCAACACACCGGTCGAGGCCGTATTCGACGATTATCCACGGCGGAGTTCCGTGGTCTTCGCTGTGCAGATCTGGCATTCGCGGGGCGTGGAACCAGAATCCGTGGCCCAGGTCTTTGCCCGTCAGAAAGACATTATGTTTGGCAGCCGATCCAGGAGCCACATCGCGGCACAGGCCAGGCTTCACCGCTTGCGGCACGTCGTCCGCACACTGTTCGACCTGCTCCCCGAGGACAAACGAAACACGCCCGAGGTCCAGGAGCTCGCCGACTACGGCTGCGCAACCACCATGCATCTGCTCGAGATCAACGCAGAGCCGCTCGACGGCGAGACCAACTCCAGGGAATACGACTTTTCGCCGGCCACGATCGATGCACGCTGGCAGGCCGGATACGTGGATGCGTGCCGCGTCATCGCGCGGCGGCCATGGGACAATCCGATTGATCCGGCCGTCGGCGTCGCCGTGTACGCGTCCGACGCCAACAAAAACGTCTTATGAGAATCGGCGCGCCTCACCATTCTTGGTTACTGACCATTCTTGGTCACTGGAGTTCCTAGCGCATTATTCGACGCTACCGTGTTTGGAGGTTGAATAGTGTCCGACGACGTCATCAACGTCAAAACTGTCATTACAGAAGTTACAAAAACTGGACACATTCGGGCACCGTAGAACGCGGTGACCCTTAAACGGAACAGGCGCAACTGCAGTAGCGTCGCGATCGCCAACAATCGCTTGCTCGATCTTGACGAGACCCACGTCAGCTTCCGCTGGAAGGACTATCGGGAAAGCGGCGGTCCCACGAGCAAAGTCATGCGAATCAAGATCGCAACACGGCCAACAGCACCTGCACGACCTCAAGCGCCTGTGACGTAAATAATATTGATCCATTTTCAAATTCTTCCGCAAAGACGGTGTGAATATGGAGGCACGTCTTGCTCATCAGCTTTCACTATAAAAATTGATCTCGCCCGCGCAGCGGATCGGTCGGGCACGACGTTCACCTTGAAGCGATCGATCGGCTTCTGGGCAGCTAAGAGTCCGTTTGAGAATGTCATGGATGAGGATCCGGCGGAGGAGCAGATTTCCCATAGCGAGGAAGATCATGGCTTCGGAGACGCCGAGGCGTTGCTCGTAATCGCGGACCAACCGGCTTTGTGCATTAGCTCCCGTCTGGCCTTCCCAACCTCGTCAGCCGGTCTTCTCGACGCAGCTTACACTGCAGCCGAAAGAGACGGGACACCTGGATCATCCCGGTAGCTCTCACCGCTGGTCATCAACGCCCACACTATGCGCGCCGTCTTGTTTGCGAGCGCGATGGCGGCGTGCTTCGTCGCCGTGCGCGCCAGCAATTGCACGAGCCACGGCCGGCGGGCGCCGTTGCGCTCGGCGTGCCGGATAACCGCCATGGGACCAACGACCAGCATCTGGCGCAGATACCGATTGCCTGCCTTTGCCGCCCGGGCGCACCTTGTTGCCAGAGGAGTTCGCGATAGTCACTTCGCGGTGCCTTACGCTTCCTATTGCCTGGACAAAAGCGAATGGTCACCAGAAGGTGACTACTTACCCGAGGGAGACCGGCTCCTCATGTTCAAGCCAGAAGTTCACACGGCCGAATGGAGCGTGACATGAGCGAAGTTTTGGTAGGTGCAGTTTGCGGCGTCGACGGGTGCACCCCCGCCGCATTGGATCACTTCGGGACGGCGTCCGGCGCTAAAGCGACGCTAGCGATTGACGTAATTTCCGATGCTATCTGCCCCTGGTGCTGGGTCGCCAAGCGGCGACTGGATAGCGCGATCGCGGCGCTCGCGCCGGACGTCACGGCGACCGTCACTTGGCGTCCTTTCGAGCTCAACCCCGAGATGCCCAAGGCCGGAGTGGACCGGTGCGCCTACCGCTCGGCCAAGTTCGGGTCTTGGCAGCACTCCCAGGCGCTCGACGCGCAGGTCGCCGCGGCAGGGCGATCGGAGGGGCTTGCGTTCAACCATGACAAGATGGAGCGCACCCCGAACACCGTCGATGCGCATCGCCTGATCCGGCTGGCCGGTCAGCAAGGCAAGCAGGACGTCGTCGTCGAGGGACTGTTCGCCGCCTACTTCAACGAAGGGCGCGACATTGGCGACCAAGCCGTCCTGGCCGACATCGGCGCATCGGCCGGGCCGGACCGCGCCATGATTCTGGCCATGCTCGCGTCGGACGAAGGTCAGGCCGAGGTGCGGTCAGAGCTGCAGCGCGCCTTGAACCTTCGTGTGTCGGGCGTTCCGACCGTGCTTGTCGATGGCGTCCCCCTCTTCTCTGGCGCGATCCGCGCGGACCTGATGGAAGCCGAGCTACGCAAGGCGGCAGGCCATGTCAGGAACTGAGCGACCGCTCAGGATCGCTGTCGCGGGCGGTTCCATCGGCGGACTCTGCGCAGGACTCGCCCTGCGCGGGGCGGGCTTTGATTTACAGGTCTACGAGCGCGTCGCCGGCCCGATGGAGACGCGCGGCGCCGGCATCGTCGTGCAGACCGAACTGATCGACCTATTGCGGACCCACAGCGCGGGCGCCCTGCCGACGACGCACTGCAGGGTGCGTCGCTATCTCAGCCCCGAAGGCGGTGAAGGCGAGGTGCAACGCGCGCCCCAGGACTTCACCTCGTGGGAGGCGATCTATCGCACGCTCGCCGCCGCCTTCCCCGCCGACCGCTACCATCGGGGCGCAACGCTCACGGACTTCGGCAACGGCGAGGGCCCGGTGCAGGCGCACATCGACGGGCACGGGGTGGTCGAGGCGGACGTGCTCGTCGCCGCCGACGGCGCGCAGTCACCCACCCGCCGGCGCTTCCTGCCGGACCTGACCTCGACCTACGCCGGCTACGTCGCCTGGCGCGGCACGCTCGACGAGGCGGACGCTCCGCCCGATCTCGTGCGCTTCTTCGACGACGCGTTCACCTTCTCCGAGGCTCGCTCGGCCGGGCACATCCTGGTCTACTTCATCCCCGGCGACGGCGTCGATACCGCCTCCGGGAAGCGCCGCCTAAATTGGGTCTGGTACGTGGGTGTCGGCGAGGCCGATCTAGTCCGTATCCTGGTCGATCGCGACGGGTGCCAGCACCATGCCTCGCTTCCGTTCGGCGGTACGCCGAACTCGGCCATCTGCGACCTCCGCGACCTCGCCCGGCGCGAGGTGCACCCGATGCTGGCGGCCTTGGTGGCCGCAACGCCCCTGCCGTTTCTGCAGACAATCGTCGACGTGGTCCCGACGCGCACGGTATTCGGCCGTGTGTGCCTTCTCGGCGATGCGGCGTTCGTCGTCCGGCCGCACACTGCCGGCGCCACAGCCAAGGCGGCTCGAGACGCGACTACGTTGGCGCGAGCACTCAAGCGGGCCGGCCGGAACGTCGACGCTGGCCTGAGCGGCTTCGAAGAGATGCAGATCGAGTTCGGCCGGGGACTGGTCGATTACGGCGTGGCGCTAGGGCGACGGTGGGCCGCCTGAACGTGATGTGTTCTGACGGGGGCGAAATCGCATGGCCGACGAGACCCGGAACGGCAACTCTAAGGTGCGAGTCGTTCGAACTCCCCGGGCATCGCGACGACGCCGGCGCATGGGAAATTCGCGACTTTCTCAAACGCAGCGTCGTCGAGTCTCAGTGGATCGAGCTCTCGACCGAGAGGACTGCCGCCGCGAGCTAGGCCTAGACCTTAAGAACGTCAACCTGCCCGTCGTCGAACTTCCCGACGGAACGCGCCTATTCGGTCCCACTTTGCGGGATGTCGCGGACCAACTCGGCTTTCTCACCAAGCCCAAGCGGCGGCAGTACGACGTCTCGATCTACCGAGCGGCTTCCGGAACGCCGGCGTGATGAACTAATTAGACCGCGTCGATTTCAGTTCGCTTGCTTTTCCCACGATCAGAGCATCACGATCCCGAGTTGGGCAGCCTTCATGACAGCTTCTGTCCGAGTGTCAGCGTCGAGTTTTTCGAGAATTGCAGCGACGTGAAATTTGACGGTGTGGAAGGAAATTCCAAGTCGGCGCGCGATTGCTTTGTTGGTGGCACCATCTGCCATCGCCGTGAGCACTTGAAGTTCGCGGGGCGTCAGTCGCGCATTCCCGTCATTGCTTGTGTTGAGTTGCTCACCCAAAAGTGACTCATTCCCGAGCAGCACGGCGAGGAGTTGCCGCTGAAACACAACAAGCCCGTTGGTGACCGCCCTGATTGCGGTGACTATTTCCCTTCGGTTAGCAGTTCGGGGCAAAATGGCCGATGCCCCGGTACTGAGTGCGTCAAGGCTAGTCTCCTCGTCAGCGCGGTCGAGAATTAACACCCAAGCGGTCTGCTGGTGTCGAACTTGCTGATCCGTCAATAGTTCATTTGGTAGCGTTTCCGCGAGGACAACGTCGACGTGATGCGTTTCGGCCAATTCGAGGAGCGCCGACGGACTGTCAACGATGCCCACGACAGTGATGGCCGGGTCCTCGCGCGGCAGCTGTTCGAGGTTGCCGCGCAACACTGGATCGACCGAGAAAATCGCGATGGCGACCATGAATGCTGGGGCTGCTCCAATCGCCGACAAGAAACTACTTCACCGGTCGCTCGCCAATGACAACCTTGAGCGCAGCCGGCGCGCCACCGCGTATCGAGCTCAGATCGACATTGCGCCCGACGCTCTCGGGACCGAGCAAGCGCATGATTTCGCGAACGCGATCGATTGGCCTCCCGTCCCAGGCGGTAACAATATCGCCGACGAGCATTCCCGCGCGCGCGGAAGGTCCATCCGGATCAAGGTTCACGACCAGAACGCCGCGCCCGCTGTCCAAAGATTGCGCTCCATTTGATGCAGGTTCGCGCTTCACGGGCTGGAGACTGGCGCCGAGATAGCCACGATACACATGGCCCCTTGCCAACAGCTGATCGACGGCGCGGTTGATGGTCGAGCCGGGAATGGCCAGCGCGCGATGCCGCGGTCGGAGAACCGCCATCCCGACGACCCGTCCTTGCACGTCGATGAGGGATCCGCCCTCGGCTGCTGGGCTGAGGGCGAGGTCAAGGCGAATGAGGCTATCGATTGTGCCGCCACGCACACTATGCCAAGCGCCGCCGGCGATGGCGATGATGCCAAGCGCGGCGAGTGGACCACCCTCATAATTTCCGACCGCGAGGACGATATGACCCGGGCGTAGGGACCCGTCCGCGGTCGATGCTATTGGGAGACCGTCGGGCTGAAAACGGAGTACGGCCACGTCAGTTGTCGGGTCGCGTCCCGCGAGAGCGGCTTCGACGAGGCGCCCGCCGGGAAGCGTGACCTTGATGTTGTCGTCCCCCTCCAACCTCTCTTCGGCGGTTACAATGACACCCGAACGCCAATGGATGCCGCTCGAGGACCATCGGCTACCGCCATGAACTGCAACGATGCTGCTGGCGGCAAGTTCAACGATCTGCGCAGCGCGATCGGACCATGCGGCAAGTGGGTTGTCGGCTTCGGCCATGCTAATCTCCAAATCTTTGTTGCTTGGGCGGATATGGCATTAGCGGAAAGGCGCAGCTACTGGCCGGATGGCTGGGTTTGGAGCCTGGAGATGCGAAGGCGCGATGAGACCCACTGTGAACGCCCACGACGGTCTGAAATGTCCGTGTAAGCCGCGTTCTCACTATCCACCAGCATTACTGAGCTACGCCTAGGCCAAGCGGACGGATAGGCGTTGATCGCCGCTATTGCATCCCTCCTTGAAAGCGCGACAGCATAACAATCAAGAAAGCCCCGCCTCATCGCCGGGGTTTTTCATCAAGGCCCGGTAACACCTGGAAGGGTCGGACTTGGATAGATCGGTTTACTACGAGCTGAGGAGAACATCATGCCGTTTGGGAACCGCTCCGAAGCCGGCCGCAGACTTGCCGTAGCGCTTGCCGGATACAAAGAGCAGGAGCCGACGATCCTCGCGCTGCCGCGCGGTGGGGTTGCCGTCGCGGCAGAGGTCGCTGCGGCGCTCGATGCGCCGCTCGACTTGATCCTCGTGCGCAAGGTCGGCGTGCCTTTCCAACCGGAATTAGCTATGGGTGCGGTTGTTGACGGCGGCGCCTCGATCATCGTGCGCAATGAGGATGTCATCGAGCACGTCGGAATTGACGAAGACGGATTCAAAGCCGTTTGCGACGCCGAATTCGCCGAAATCGAGTGGCGGCGCGAGCGTTACTTGGGCAATCGCGAACGCGCGGAGGTCGCTGGCCGCACGGCGATTGTAATTGACGACGGCGTTGCGACGGGCGCGACGACCCGCGCGGCTCTGCGCGCCACTCGCATGCGCAATCCGAAGCGGCTTGTGCTTGCGGTGCCTGTGGCGCCGAGCGACAGCCTTTCCGAATTGCGGCGGGAGGCCGACGACATAGTGTGTCTCGAAGACCACCCGATGTTCGGAGCGATTGGTTTCTACTATCACGATTTCCGACAGGTTTCGGATGAGGAAGTGATTGAAATCCTCCATCGGTTTCCGGCAGGAAAGCCGCGCAAAAGCTCACTGGCCGGGGGCGTGACGAGGGACGGTCCCTGAATATTATTGTTCAAAATCCTTCTGCAAAGACGGTGTGAATTTGTAGCCACGTGCTGGTCATCAGCTTTCACTATAAAAATTGATCTCGTCTCGCCCCTAGCGCTCATGGAGCTAACCCAGCGGATCACTCGGGCACGACGTTCAACTTGAAGCGATCGATCGGCTTCTTGGCAGCTAAGCGGTAAAGCGGACTGCGATCTCATTGAGCGGCGGCCGCGGCCGATCCTCCGGCGGGCCCGGCGGCCTGCCGATGTGAATAAAGCCGGCGATGCGCTCATGCTGCGCCAAGCCGAGGGCATCGAGCACACCGCGGTCGTAGGCGTACCATTCGGTTATCCAGTTTGCCGCGTAGCCGAGCGCGTGCGCGGCGAGGACAAGACTCATGGCTGCGGCGCCGGCCGAGAGCACCTGCTCCCATTCGGGAATCTTCACATGCGGCGCTGCGCGGCTGACTACGGCGATCACCAGCGGCGCGCGCGTCAGCCGCTCACGCTCGGCCGCGATGTGCTCCGGCTTGGCGTCCGGATATTTGGCGCGGAAGGCTGAGGCGATGGCTTCGCCCGCGGCCCGCCGCGCCTCGCCCTCAAACACGATGAAGCGCCAAGGTGCTAGCTTGCCGTGATCGGGCACCCGTGAGGCGACAGTCAGGAGCGTATCGATTTCAGCTTCGGATGGTGCAGCTCCGACGAGTTCAACCGCTTTGTGGGAGCGCCGTGTGGTGAGGAGTTCAAGGGCGTCGGGCATGGTCCAACGATCATCCTTGTTGTTAGAAGAAGACGCTTGATTGACCACACGGACGCGCGGAGGCGCCATTAGATAGCCCGCGAGCCACCGGCGTACGTGTAGAGTGGCCCTGCTGTGCCTTCGACGACCTGCTGAGAGATCACGATCTCCTTAACGCCCTCGAGGCTTGGTAGGTCGAACATAGAGTCAAGAAGAATGGCCTCCATGATGGAGCGTAGCCCGCGGGCCCCGGTCTTGCGGTCGATCGCCTTCCTGGCGATGGCGCTGAGAGCTTCCGCCGCGACAGTGAGATCGACCCCCTCCATCTCGAACAGCCGCTGATACTGCTTAACCAGAGCGTTCTTGGGCTGCGTCAGGATGAGCTTGAGGGAGGCCTCGTCGAGATCCTCAAGCGTCGCTATCACTGGAAGGCGGCCGACGAATTCAGGGATCAGGCCGTATTTGAGCAAGTCCTCAGGCTCGACCTCGCGAAAGATCTCGCCCTGCTTTCTATCCTCGGGCGCGATGACCTTGGCGCCGAAACCGATCGAGCCCGGCCGGCTGCGCGCAGAAATGATCTTCTCGAGACCAGTGAACGCGCCGCCGCACACGAACAGAATATCGGTGGTCTCGACCTGCAGGAATTCCTGCTGCGGGTGCTTGCGGCCGCCCTGCGGCGGCACGCTCGCGATCGTGCCTTCCATGAGCTTGAGCAGCGCCTGTTGCACGCCCTCGCCTGAGACGTCGCGGGTGATCGAAGGGTTGTCGGATTTGCGGGAAATCTTGTCGATCTCGTCGATATAGACGATGCCGCGTTGCGCGCGCTCGACGTTGTAGTCGGCAGACTGAAGCAGCTTGAGGATGATGTTCTCAACATCCTCGCCGACATAGCCGGCTTCGGTGAGCGTCGTCGCATCGGCGATGGTGAAAGGAACATCGAGAACACGCGCCAGCGTCTGCGCTAACAATGTCTTGCCCGAGCCGGTCGGGCCGATCAGGAGGATATTCGACTTCGCTAGCTCCACATCTTTGTGATCGATCTGGTATTTTAGCCGCTTGTAGTGATTGTGGACCGCGACCGAAAGCACCTTCTTGGCGTGGTCCTGGCCGATGACGTAGTCGCCGAGGATCTTGCGGATCTCCTTGGGGGTCGGAATCTTGTCGCCCGATTTCGTCAGCGACGACTTGTTCTCCTCGCCGATGATGTCCAGGCAAAGCTCGACGCATTCGTCACAAATGAAGACAGTCGGCCCAGCAATGAGCTTGCGCACCTCGTGCTGGCTCTTGCCGCAGAACGAGCAGTAGAGCGGGTTCTTCGAATCGCCGCCACCAATCTTGCTCATTTCAGAGCCGCCCTCCGAGACGTCACTGTGCTCGTCAATTTTGAGCGTCGGCCATTTTGTCCAATCTGGCATATAGGATACTCTGGAAGGCCTTGAAGGAGGTCTTGCAAGTCATGCCTATCGAACACAAACCGCATAGAGCCTCTTCAAGGGCGTTTGCCCATCTTGATGGGCTACTCGACGAAGCGCTCGAACAGACATTTCCTGCGAGCGATGCTGTCGCGATCGATTTCGAGCCTGGTTCACACGACCGTGAGGCACAAGTTCTCGATTCCCGCAGTCCGCTCGCTGGCAAACGGAAGGTGGGCGAGAGGACTGCACAGAAACATGGGCGCGTATCGAGCGGCGATTGAGCACTACTCATTGCGGAGATGCGAAACAAACCAACTGTTGCGCGGACCGGCGGTGCGAATCGGGCCGGCATCGCGGTTGTTCAAAGTATGAAACACCCGTCCGAGAATCAGTCGCAGGAAGTTCTTGCTGGGCTCGTCGAGCGCGTCACGTACCATAATGTCGAGAATGGCTTTTGCGTACTGCGAGCCAAGGCGCGTGGCCATCGTGACATCGTGACCGTTGTCGGCCATGCCGCAACCATCGCGGCCGGTGAGTGGATCACGGCGTCAGGCGAATGGGTCAATGATCGGACACACGGTCAGCAGTTCAAGGCGCGGTTCCTGCGCACATCGCCCCCGACCTCTGCCGATGGCATAGAGAAGTACCTGTCGTCCGGAATGATCCGAGGCATCGGCCCGGCCTACGCCAGGAAGCTTCTGCGCGCCTTCGGCGAGAAGGTGTTTGACATTATTGAGGCGACGCCGGACCGACTGCGCGAAGTTGACGGCATTGGGCCGGTACGAGCCAGCCGCATCACCGCTGCCTGGGCCGAGCAGAAGGCGGTGCGGGAAATCATGGTGTTCCTGCACAGCCACGGTGTCGGCACGGCACGGGCCGTTCGCATCTACAAGACCTACGGCCCTGACGCCATCCAGGTCCTGACCGAAAACCCGTATCGCCTGGCGCGCGACATCCGCGGCATCGGCTTCAAGACGGCTGACGCCATCGCAATGAAGCTCGGCATCGAGAAGACCGCCCTGGTGCGGGTCCGCGCAGGCATTTCCTATGCGCTGACCGAAGCCATGGATGAGGGACATTGCGGCTTGCCGACCCAAGAGCTGATACCGCTTGCCGAAAAGCTGCTCGAGGTCCCGCAGGAGCTCATCGGCACTGCGCTCGCTCTCGAGCTGCACGAGGGCACGGTGGTCGCTGACCGGGTAGGCGAAACGCCTTGTGTGTTTCTGGCGGGCTTGCATCGGGCGGAGCGCATCATCGCTGAGCGGCTGACGCGACTGGCAAATGGTAAGCCGCCTTGGCCCTGGATCGATCCGGACAAGGCCTTGCCGTGGGTCGAGGGGCGTATCGATCTTGCCCTTGCCGAAAGCCAGGTCGCCGCAATCCGGCTCGCGCTGATGTCCAAGGTGTTGGTCATGACCGGTGGCCCCGGCGTGGGTAAAACTACCATCGTCAATGCCATTCTGCGCATCCTCGCGGCGAAGGGCACCAACATTCTGCTGTGCGCTCCGACCGGCCGCGCCGCGAAACGAATGACCGAGGCGACCGGCTTCGAGGCCAAGACCATCCATCGGCTGCTCGAGGTCGACCCCAAAGGCGGCGGCTTCAAGCGTGGCGACGACAACCCGCTCGACTGTGATTTGTTGGTCGTCGACGAGACCTCGATGGTCGATGTCATGCTGATGCAGGCGCTCATGAAGGCGGTCCCCGACAGGGCCGCCCTTTTGATCGTTGGCGACATCGACCAGCTTCCCTCTGTCGGTCCCGGCCAAGTGCTGGCCGACGTCATCTCATCCGGCGCGGTGCCAGTGGTGCGTCTCACCGAAGTGTTCCGGCAGGCGGCCCAAAGTCAGATCATCGTGAACGCCCACCGCATCAACCAAGGCGTCATCCCCGATCTTCGTAAACCCGAAGCCGAGAGCGACTTCTATTTTGTCGAGGCTGACGATCCTGAGACCGCGGTTTCGCGCATCATCGAGCTGGTCAAAACCCGCATACCGCGCCGCTTCGGTCTCGATCCAATCCGCGATATCCAGGTGCTCTGCCCGATGAACCGAGGTGGCGTTGGAGCGCGCTCCCTCAACGTTGAACTCCAGGCCGCGTTGAATCCGGCGGGCGAGCGCAAGGTCGAGAGATTTGGCTGGACCTTCGCGCCCGGCGACAAAGTCATGCAGATCGAGAACGACTACGACAAGGAAGTTTACAACGGCGACATTGGGTTTGTGGCGGATGTTGAGCCTGAGGAAGGGGAGCTCACCGCCAGCTTCGACGGGCGCCAGGTTACCTACGGCTTTGGCGAGCTCGACGCCTTAGTGCCGGCATACGCCGCGAGCATCCATAAGAGCCAGGGCTCGGAATACCCAGCTGTGCTGATTCCGGTCATGACGCAGCACTACGCCATGCTGCAACGTAATTTGCTCTACACCGGCGTCACGCGCGGCAAGCGGCTTGTCGTTCTGGTTGGGCAGAAGAAGGCCATCGCCATCGCGGTGCGCAACATCTCGGGCCGGCGGCGTTGGTCGAAGCTGCAGGAATGGTTGAGTACGGACGTCTCGAAGCGTGACGTGAGTGCATGATGTCGGGCATCACCGCGCCACAATGAGCAGACATGGCCGCGTCAGACGCTGCACGTGGACAGCAAGATGTGCAGCCAGGGTACTTTTGCCAGCTCCTCCTTTGCGCGACGCAAAAGCGAGTACATTCATCGATGCATCCAAAACATGGGATGAAGGGCTAAGACGAGCCGAGATGATTCGCGACGGGTTTCTGCTCACTCGGTTTCAAATTAGAAGATGGACAACTCGTCTATTCTCGTGTCGTACAGTTGTCACAATCCTACATGCCGACCACGCTGGAATTAGAGACTGGATTTGGCTTCGAAATTTCAAGGTGGCTTTGTTTTTGATAGCTGCGGCACTCGACTGATGGTTCTTCAAAGCCAGCCTGAGCTGAATTAGAAACAGCCAAGCGCTGCGTTCAGTTTGAGTTCGCGTTAGCTAAAGAAAAACGACGAATCGCACTGGCGAGTTCGTTTCGGTCCAACTTGAGACGCGATTTGCGAGGTCCTTTGGTCGGGTCTCAAAAAATCGCGGAAGCGGATCTATGGGGGCGAATTCTGTAGGACGTCAGCGACGGCCGCGAATAAGGACTTCCTTAGCTTCGTTGATGCGGGCCGCGAGATACGTCGACCCCCCTTGGTCGGGATGCAGTTTTTTCATGAGGGAGCGGTGAGCGCGAGCGATGTCCTGCGTGGTCGCTCCGGGCTGGATTCCTAGAATTTGATAAGCTTCCTCTTCTGTCATTTTGCCTCCGCGCGACGCGCGGCTGCCGTTCGCCGCTGCGGCATCACCCGGCGCGTGTTCACGCCAGCGGGGCTGCCTCCGGTCAAGATAAGCAACGAGTAATGGGAGGCTCTCTTCGTCAATTTCACTGAGGAGACTGATCAGCATTGACACATCGAGATCGTCAAGCGCTGCGCCCTGATGCCGGCCGGCTAGAACCTGACCGCGCAAGGCGCCGCTGTCGTGGTCGAGTTCCATCTCCAGGAACGAAGTACGCACTCGCGAGACCTGACCCGGGCTTTTCTGTGTGCGCCCGCCGAAGCTTGCCCGCCAGAGTGAGACATGGCCAAGCAGCCCGAGACCAATTAGCCCAATCGAAACCGCCGGCCCTATTTCACCGCGAACGAGTAGGAACACGGCGAACAGCAGCGCCGCGCCGCCCCCAATGTACCGCAACACCCGCACTGCTTGCTTGGGGTCGGCTTTGGAAAACGAGTAGGCGGCAAACAGAAGCAGGACGAGAACGATAACACCCAGGGCGAATGCCAGCATGTCATCTCATCTGCTCAATCAGCCCAGTCGCGCTGGTCGAGCGCGCTCGTAAGGCCGCGAGCGCCTTCATGCCGCCCGCCGCATAGGCCGCCGCCGCGCGCAACAATTCGGCGAGTTCGTGTGCCGCGCCCGGCGCGAACCGGCAATAGGCGCCGCGCGATAGGCGCGCAATCTCGCGAAACGCCTGTTCGCACACCGGATCGTAACCTTCCTGAAACATAAACGCGGGAATGCTGCGCATGCCGAGTTCGCCGGCGCCGGAACAGAGTTCGTCGAGATTTTCCTCCATGGCGTCGCCGATGAAAACGAGCGCACCCACTTTGAATTGGTCCTTTTGGTGCCGCGCATGCGCTAGGACTTTAGCGATCTGCGTCTGCCCGCCACGGCAATCGATGCGCGACATCAGTTCGCCGAACCGCTCTGGCTCGGCGACCCAGCCCGATGCGCGGCATTCGGCGAGCCCCCGGTAATAGACGAGCTGAAGATCGAGCCCGCCGACGGTGGCCGCTTCGCGGAACATTTCTGCCTGGAGGCGACAAGCTTGGTCCCAGGTCGGTTGTCGGCTCATGGTCGCATCGAGGGCGAAGATGAGCCGGCCGCGCTCGCCAGCTTTGACCGTGGGATCGAGCGCCCCGAGCCGGCCCAGAAACGCCTCGACGTCGGCACGCGATGAGCTCGCCGGTTGTTGCGTCCGGTTTGGCTCTGTCGCCGGGATCGGTGCCGGCTCGGACCGGTCTTTACTCATCGGGGGCGCCTTCACACCAGAATGCAAGGACACCTGGCCACAAAGAACGGTTCCGCCGTCCGGCGGCCGCAACGGCACTGCAATCGCAGTATGACGATTGCCGGTGACCTGTCACCGACAATTTGGCCATTCCAATTCAAAATTGTAAGTCTGCTAAAGGTCACGAGCGACCGATTTGCGATGTCCGGGCAATGTCCGCTTGTCCCTCAATAGCAACCAAATCGTTGCATCGCGGCAAATGACGTGACGGGCCAAGTAGCGACATCAAGTCAACGCTCCCGCGATACGGTGCGGGTCCCCTTGTGCCTCTGATAAGTTCTGGCGGACGGGACCCACCGGTCCGTCCGCAGTCCACTGATCTTATTGGGCTGATGCGCAGGCGCTCGGCGAAACCGTGAGATCGCCCTGATAAATCGCTCGTCACATCGCCGCACGCGCAAGCACGCCGGCTTGCAGTCGTGACCGGACGCCAAGTTTTGAAAGAATGTGCGCCACGTGGGTGCGAACGGTCGTGATCGATATGAAACGGTGCTGCGCAATCTCGGCATTGCTCAGCCCTTCTGCGAGGTCGGACAGGACATCAGCTTCCTTCGCCGTCAGGCCGTATCGCTCGCGGACTTCGTCGGGCAGCGCACCGGACGGTGAGCAAAGGCCAATGATGACAAAAGGCTCGCCAGTTTTAGCAAACGCGGTCTGCACCGTGGCCGTCAACCACACCCCGCCGGCTATAAACCGGAGGTCGGCGGATGTCGCGGCTCCCGAAGCGAGTTTTCGCGCTTTCTCGGTAAGAGCGGCGGGAAGCGACCGGCTACGGCCCAGATGGGCGGCGAGCAGGCGCCGCGCAGCCTTCGACGCCCAAACCACCCGGCCGTCAGCGCCCAACGCAAGACGCGCGCGGCCCTCTGCATCGTCGAGCAGCGTTTCGAGGAAGGGACTCGCAGAATTCATCGCGGCAATGCGCGCGCACCGTTGCACGGCGGTTTCCAGGTCCGGCATGACCTGGGACAGTGCAAGGAATTCGCGATGGCTGAAGTCGGCATGCTCCTTCGGGCGGCAAAGAAAAACATTGGTCGCGCCCCTCTTGAGATAGGGCGCTTCGCTCAGCCGGAGATGAAGCAAAAAGCGAACATTCTTACTCGGCGCCCACTCGGCGTAGAGCGGATGGTTCTGCATGGCGGTCCACTCGGGCAAGCGCGTCGCCGGAACAATCCACGACGCGTCATAACTGCCGAGCGCGGCGTTGATCGGGTCAATCTGAAACCAATCGCGACGATATTCGCTAAGCACGCGGGCATCAGTACAGCTGATAATGTCGATTGCGCCGTCGTACGGGCTGTGGGTGATGCAGCCCAGATTGCAATCGAATGCGCGCCGCAATCCGTCAAGCGCCTCTCGGGCAAATTCGCCGAGCACGATCGCTTCACGGCTCGCTTCAACGACGTCAGCCAAGGCTCCTCGTAGCGCCTGCATTGACAAAAGATACAGCAACTCACGCGGCGATCACAATGTCCATCTCATCAGGAAGGATGAGAAGGGCAATCAATAAATCGTCCTAATGGATGACGCAGCCGAGCTGCCGATTCGTCTAGGCAGGATCATTCGCGCGGAGGTGATCTCATGGCCAGACACGACGGTGCTCATTGTGAAAGTTTCATGGTCCCCGTGGCCGTTGAAAACGTGCCCGACGCAAGGATTTACGGGGAACTATGTGTGCCGGCGTCAGGGGCGCCACCGACCACGGTGCAGCTCCTCGTCCACGGCACAACTTATAACCACAACTATTGGGATTGGCCTGAGGATCCCGAAACTCATTCGCATGTGCGTGCAGCCCTGCAAGCCGGGTACGCCACCTTTAACGTCGACCGGCTCGGGGTCGGTCAGAGCACAAAACCTGCGTCGCAGCTGGTAACACTCGCCGCCACGGTCGATACCTTGCACCAAGTCGTCACAAAACTCCGCTCGGGAGCCATCGGCAACTATAAGTTTTCGCGGGTCGTCTATTTCGGCAGCTCGCTATCGACGGCCTACGGCTGGATGGAGGCCTCTCTCCACCACGACATCGACGCATTTGTCATGACGGGGCTCCTCCACTTCACGCGCCCGACCTTCCTCGGGCTGGTGCAGCAGAACCTTTACACGGTATGCGATGATCCGGTGTTTTCCAAATCGGGGATCGATTGCGGCTACATCACCAACCGGCCTGGCTCGAAAGCAATTTTTTTCTATAACTTGTCCAATGCTGACCAGAGTGTGATCGACACCGACGAGCGTCTGAAGGATGTCGCATCAGGTGTCCTAATAGAGCAGAGCGTGCCGCTTGTATTGGCACAGCCGCCCGTAGAGTTGCCATCGCGGTTTATCAAGGTCCCGACCCTCGTCGTCTTGGGCGAGGAGGACATGACCGCGGCAGGCTCGGACGGAATTGTCTGCACCGACGAGACGGTCAGGAACGCCGAGGTGCCGTATTATCCGCTCGTCCCAAGTGGTATCGACGTCCATGTCGTCCCGAAAACCGGACACTCGCTGCCGCTCCATCGCAACGGGCGCAGCACGGCTGATTTCATCATGGGTTGGCTCGACCGACACGTTGGCGCCAATTCAGGCTAACTAGGAGACGCGGATGCCTTATTGCGAAGTGGCTGATGGCGTGGCTCTTTATTACGAAGACTTCGGCGAAGGTTCGCCCGTCGTCTTCACTAACGCCGGCAACCTTACCCACAAAATGTGGATGGGCCAGGTCGCGGCGCTAGCGCCCGCGTTCCGCACCATCACTTACGATATCCGGGGTACCGGTTTTTCCGCGAAGCCTCGGTTCGGTTACACGGCCGACGCGGCGGCCGCCGAGTTGTGTGTGCTCGTGGAAAAACTGAACCTCGGTCCCGTAACGATGGCCGCGCATGGCATCGGCACGCACGTCGTGCTTCTTGCCGCCGCGATGCGGCCCGATCTTGTCAGCGCCATTGTCCTAGTGAGCGGAGGCCCATGGTTCTCTGGTGAGCGCGACGGTTTGACTGCTGGCCTTGCCGCCGAATTTCTGGCTTTTCTTACCAGCCGCGCTGCGGACGGCGTCCCCTATGCCGATATTTGCGAGGAAATGATCCGGAAGTGGCTGTTCGCGCGTCCTCCTAGCGCCGGCGTCGTTCACTACTTGCTTGAACAGGCGCTGGCTTGGCCGCAGATCGTGCTCGCTTCATTCTCGGCAAGCATGCGTGACATAGATCATCGCGAGAGGCTGTCGCTCATCGCTTGTCCCACGCTGGTCATTCATGGTCGCCAGGACCGCAAGCAATTGTATGAAGGCGCACAGCACATCATCCGCCTATTGCCGAATGCCCGCCTCATAACGCTGGAGCGGAGCGCTCATATGGGGCAGATTGAAGAACCCAATGAATTCAATCACGCTCTGTGGCATTTCGTCCGCGACGTCGAAGCGATGCGCAGGGCCGCATAGAACCAGATTTGCAGTCAGCCGCCGAACTTATCTTCGTCTAAAAGTACAAGAGGTGGAAGCGTTTCCGATTACCTTCCGGGGGTTCTTATGCGTATCGCAGTTCTCGGTGGTGGAAATGGCTCCTTCGCGGCCGCCGGCGATTTCACCCTGGGCGGCCATCACGTGCGGCTTTGGCGGCGTGACCGCCAAGCGGTCGCGGCGCAGCGCATGTCGGGCGGAGTGATCGTCGTCAAGGATTTCCGAGGTCGGCATGAAGCCAAGCCGGCGCTTGTCACCGACGACATGGCTGCGGCGGTCCGAGGCGCGGAACTGATCGTCTGTCCCGCGCCAGCGCCCGCGCAGGCGGACATCGCTCGTTTACTAGCGCCGCATCTGACCAAAGGTCAGGTCGTGTTTCTGCCGCCCGGCACCTTCGGCTCATTCGTGTTCGCCAAGGCAGCGCATAAAGCAGGTACTGGCACGGACGTAGCTTTCGCCGAAACCGGCACGCTGCCGTGGCTGACGCGCAAGCACGGGGCGTTCGAAGTTGCGATCACCATCCGAGCGAAACGACTGCCGACCGGGGTGCTTCCGCTGCGGCTCGCGGTCCACGCTCACGCCGTCATCGGCGCTGCTTTTCCGGACGTGATCGAACCGTGCGGCGACGCTTTGTCGGGCGCGCTGATGAATGCTGGCCCGATCATTCATTCGCCGCTCATCACCATGAACGCGGCGCCGCTCGAACACTTCGAGCGCTGGGATATTCACAAGGAAGGCACCCAACCCGCAGTGCGCCGCGTCACTGATGCGCTCGACGCCGAGCGCATCGCCGTGCGCGAGGCCTTCGGCTACGGTGCGCCGCACTTTCCACTCGCCAACCACTATGCTCGCGAGGGCGAGGAGTGGATGTACGGCCGCGGCTCGCACGACAAGCTTACAGACTCAGGCGACTGGCGCGAGCACATCGTGCTCACAAAGCATCGCTATATGCTCGAGGATGTGAGGTTCGGACTGTCATTCCTCGTTTCAGCCGGTGCGCGGGCCGGAGTAGCGACGCCACTCGCGCGCGCATTCATGGACATCGGCTCCGCCATCTGCGGCGAGGATTTCTTGTTGAGCGGACGAACGTTCGAGAGCCTCGGTCTCGGCGATCTCGATCTGCTTGCGCTGAACAAAATTCTGACCGAGGGCTTTGCTTGAGCGAACGGGCACCGATCGCCTGCCTTGGTGCCGGGCGTATGGCCCGCGGTATCGCGGTCGCCTTCGCTTACGCCGGACACAGCGTGACCATCATCGATGTAAAGCGACGAGACACCGTCGGATACGCTGGTACGTGCAAGCAGGCGATTGGCGAGGTGGAAGTGACGTTGCGCACCATGGCGGGCTTCGGGCTCTTTTCCGAGAGCGCGGCCCGTCAAATCGTGCAGCGGGTCTCGGTCGTTCGCGAAGACGACGCGGCCGCCGCACTCGTGGTAGCACCCGTCATCTTCGAGTGCGTGCCCGAGGTCCTGGATCTCAAGCGCGAGGTGCTGGCGCGGGCTTCGGCGACCGCGGGACCGGAACCGATCATCGCCTCGACCACTTCCACCATTCTGGTCGACGATCTCTCAAGCGCGGTTGTTGCGAGCGATCAAAGCAAAATATCGAAGTCGACTGCCTTGCAGTATCGCGATGGTTTGTTGATCGCACTGTTGGCCGTCATCGCTGTTCGACGGCGCACTGTGACCGCGTTGCGGACCGGTCGTCAGCTGGTCAGAAGCGGCAACTTATGGGCGCTCGAAATTCCGCCAGAGGATTTGAAAGGAAAAAGGGCTCTAGACTTCATGATCGCCGCAGATCTCTCCAGTCGTATCGACCTGTACCTCAAAGAGTTCCGACTACGCGTCCCTGGCGCGGAACGGCACGCCGGACTTTGGCCTTCAAACAAAGGCCGGCCCATGTCCTCCAATGCGATCTACGATACCGTATGCAAAAGAACCAAAAAGGCCTTCGGGTTTAGCGTAAATCTTCATCGATTCCGTCACGCGGCAGGAACTCTCTGGTCGATTGAGGATCCCGAAAATGTTCGAGGCATCAAGGACCTTCTAGGCCACGCTTCTTACGACAAGACGAGCGAACCGCATTACGTCATAGGTCAGTCGCGTATCGCGGGTCGCGCTTTGGCCAACGCGATCGACGCCGCAACCAGGTAGCTATCGGCCGCATCCCCGAAACTTGGCTCGTTCGCGTAAGGACAGGTTGAGTTAGGTAATAGTCGCGATGCTGGGTCCCGCGCCTTGGCGGTGACTTGAATGTGGCTTTCCGCACCGCGGGCGTACATAACGGCAAACAAAATGCCAGATCGCCTTACACCGACGTACGTCCGCACCTAGCCGCGCGCATTCCGTCTGACTACTTAGCAGCGTCGGTCAGGGGTTGATGGATCTGATCACTTCGTCGCCCTCGATCGATATGTTGACGATGTCCTTCGCATCGAGATTCATCTTCATCAGATCGATCATTCGGATCTCGCTGTTGTCGTAGGTGCGAAAAAAATACTGTTTCGCTTTCAGGTCGATCGCTGAGGTCCAGAGCGTATAATCTGCGACAACGTTTCCGTGCTCGTCCTTCTCATGTTCGCGAGCCGAGCCCTTGGGAATGTCGAATTGGTTGAGGATGTGGAACGCCTCGATGATTGCGTCGTGTCCAGACTTTGATGGCAGTACTGACTGGCTAAAGGCAACGGCGCGAACGAAGCGCGAGGGCGGCGTGAAATCGCCAGGCATCCCGAGCATGCCCGTTCCCTGGCCGAAGGGCTTGAGCACGACCGAGCCCAGCTTGATCGGCGGGACGTTGGTCATCGAGAAATTCACATAGTTGCGCAGATTGGTCATGTGCCAATCGAAGGTTGGTGAGTTGGTGATCACGCCGAGAGGGTCGTCGTGGATATTAAGCTTGCCGCCGACATATTCGATCACGATGCTCTTACCAGTGGAATCGTGCACGATATAATGCGCCTCCGGGGCGAAGCCCCATCCGGCGAAAACAACGGAGGGGACAACGACCTTGCCGATGTTGGCCTTCACCTCGTCGACGCTGGCGAAGTTCTCGAGGATATACGAGCCCACTTCCCACTGCGCGATGGTGTTTCCCGCGTCGCTCGGCGCATAGGGCATGTATCCCGCGGACGTCGGAAAATAGAAGGTCCCAGTGGCGAGCCCCTTTTCGTTCACACCGTCGAACAGCACCGGCAGGGCCGCCCCGTTGAGGCCGACACTGGCGTATTTCGCCTTCCACTTCATCCCATCCTTGCCGTCGGGCGTCGTGCCGGTGCGCGCATAGCCGCGCGGAACCATCATAATGTTGGAATGAAGGTCCAAGCCAAATTCCAGGGTTCGGGCGTGAACGACGGTTCCGTCCTCGGCGATCAGGCGGATGCCGGTGCAGGCGAGCGCCGGTTGCATGGCGCTGCTCAGTAACAGCGCGCAGGCGCCTATGGTGGAAACGAGCTTTCGCGCAATTGTTGAAGCGGTCATTCCGTTGCTCTCCGATTGCATAAAAGCCTTCTCAGTCTCTCCCTGCTACGGCCTCTTCTGCGGTTTGGGTAATTGAGTTTCCCTGCTGCTTTGCTTGAGCATCGCTTCGAGTTCATCTTCAAGCGGTCGCGGCGAAATTCCAAGTTCGCGAAATCCCGGCAACTTGTCTGAGGCCGCAGTGTCGATCTGCATAAGCTCAACCTGATTGCGGGTGAGGGGCGGGCGCGGCAGGATCTCAGCGAGGCCGGCAACTGCGTCCCAGAAGGCAAAGGGCGTCCGCATCAGCACGGGCCGCAGTCCCGCGGTACGGGCAATGGTCCGCACCAGCTCTTCGTAAGAATAGACGCGCGGCCCAGCCAGTTCGTAGATGGGAAATGGCTTTCCGCTCTGGCGTAGGACTTGTGTAATCGCCTCAGCAACGTCATCTGCGTACGCCGGCTGGAGCCGCGTCCTGCCATCGCCAGACAACGCTGAAAGATCGTCGCCTCCCCGGTGCCGATTGAGTTCGATCATTTGTAGGGAATTCCTGCGGTTAAACCTCCATCTATGATGAATTCTGTCCGGTTGCCCTAGCCAGCTCTGGCAATGCTTGCGCCTGCCGCGCTCATTCATTTGATCAGAATTGTTGCGCGCTAAGTGATTCCTGTTCAATGCGGCAGGCTTCGGCGAAATCGCAAAGAAGGTCGGCCTCCTCGCTATTCACCATTGCCCGCAACTCCACGAATGTTTTGCTCGGCTCCAGGTACGTATCGAGAATTTTTCGCATTGCTTGTTGCGCGCTTTTGAAGACCTGCGGCGAAGACAGCACGCGCATCCTGCCGAGCGTTGTGTAAAGCTCGACTAGGGCGGGAACATCCGGTTCATTGTGCCGCAGCGCGTCGGCATAAGATTTCGTGGCCGATTTGATGAACTCGTTGTAAAGGTCTTGCCGTCGGATTCTATCCTGCGCAAGCCACTCTGCGCGCACTTGCTTCCGCGAACTCAACCACGATGCAACACCATAAGTGAGTCCACCGATTGCAGCTCCTGTGAGCGCCGCGAGAGCCGAAATGATTGACGCGTCCAAGGTGCCTCCACCCGGCTCTCGCTATCTCTGTGAGCGCGCCACCACACGCTATGTCCTGAAACGCCAAAGTCAGAGATGCTCATCCAGTTCTAAGGTCACTTACTAATCAATGGCGCGGCTGGCCGAGGCTGATCTACAATGGGAACAATGATGCGTGTCCATAGACGAGTGTCTCTGCCACCGTAATTATGCTCGTACACGTCGGTGGTAACATACGCTTGCAGAATGACGACCGGTGCCATTACCGGACCGAACCAGTAGCCGATAAGGCCGCCCAGCGCGAACTGGCTTTGCTTCAGGTAACCAGGGACCGGCGTGCTCAGATCGCTTGAATAGAAAGCGACTGGACCCAACTCCCACTTGTCGAACCTCTTGGTCGCCGTCAGGTCGACGTTGATGAAGTTCGGGTTACATCCATTCGAGGGAAATGCCAGTGAAACCGGGCATGGAAAGCCCTCCGGTTCACTAGTGACCTGGTCGAATTGCACGCCCCAGATAACGTTTGCTGTTAGGTCCCAGCCATTGCCAGTGTAGCTGAGCGCGAAACGCTGATTGAGCGAGCTTGAACTGTAGGTCACCGGACTGTCGATCTTGATGTAGGCTCCAAGCATGTAGCTGAAACCCCAGTCATGCCCGAGATCCCAGCCTACTACTCCACTCACAAACGGATCGGCCAAGCCGGCGGGGGAGGTCGTGTTGGGAGTGCTCACTGACGCGGCAGGAACAGACCCGACGAGCACCAGTCTGCCGCCGAAAATCGTCCAGGGAGTTGACCAAGCAACCCACGGGACATCGACCAACACGCACGTGCGCTGCGGGCTGGTGCCCCTGCAACCATAGTTCGCCTCATTGGCAAGAAAGACGCCCGGGGGGGCCGGCGCGCCGTTCGGAAGACCCAGTGTTTCACCTGGCTCCGTGACAGAGCCGGCTAGTGACGAGGCCGCTGTGTAAAGCAACAGGACGATTGCCACGGCTAAACTCCGCAGCTTCCCATTCACACTCCGTTTCATCGTTGCCCCCAATTACTAAGAAGAAACAACCACCTCGATGCCAACGACGCCGCACAAGGCCTATTCACGAAGGTCAGGAAGATCTGGCGGAAGCTGTGTTCGAGGGTCTCCGTTTTCGATATTCATGAGACTGGAGCTTCAGAAGAGAGAGGGAACTGGAGCTGCAGGCAACATGAAGTGTGCCACGAAAAGTGCCGTCCAGTTGCCCACGCCGGTGATTCCCGGTGCGGGGGCAGTTATTCCGTTGTAAAAAGCCTGGACTTGCCAATCGAAGACCAAGGGCCCAAACGGCATTACTCGCCCAAAGCCTCCGCCGAGCGGCACCGTCCACCGATTATGTTCATCTACGGTCCAATCGGCTGTAATGATTGGGCGGTAGGTCAAAAACCACCCCTCAGGTAGATTATAGAAGACAAACGGTTCAATGGTCAGCGTGTTGACGCGCTGTAAGGTCACGCTCGTGCCGGTCGTGCCGGCCCAGACGTTTTGGGCAAGGAAACCTGTGAGCAAAGGTCCCTGGGTCGTCAGCGCTACAACGACCGGCCCGCCACCCCACTTGTCGATCCCTAACGTCTTGTCGGTAGCAGTCGGTAACCAGAGTGAGGGTCCCACGGCAAAAGTGAACGAGCCCGGATTTGCGGGCGTAAAGAAGAACTGCGGCTGCATGTTACTGAGGCCAAACTCCGGTCCAATTCCGGGAAAAGGGCCAACGGGTTCCGCGAGCCGCGGCATATATGTGATCGGAGTGTTCCAACGGGTCACCAGGTTCCAGTCCGGCGTAAGCTTGAGCGGTATTATTGGCTCGACGATAAGGATATTTTGCGTCTTATGTAGCGGGCCCACGCCGCCATTTGTGTAGTTCTCATTGATGACACTCCACAAAGGCGTAAGCGGGTTCTGGGCTTGAATAGCCTGGCCGTTCCCGGCCGCCGGAGCCGACGGAGCGGACACTGGGCTTTGCTTCTTCTTGTTCTTGGTCGCGACGCTGTCAGTCTTCTCCGGCAGTGTCTGCGCGGACACTGGTTTTTGCTTCTTCTTAGTGGCGACGCTGTAAGCCTTCTCCGTGGGAGCATTCTCTGGCGGAATCTGCGCAAAGGACGGTGTCGCAATGGCGAAGATCGCTGGTAGCGTGAGGAAGAGCCCTGTCAGTGCGCCCCTGCGGTTGGCGGACCTGCTAATACATTGATGCAAAGTCATCTGCCCCCCTGAAAGAAAGAACTCCCTCGGTGCCAAGGCGCCTACGGTTATCTCTAGGCAGAGCGTTGATAGTTCTACGCCATCAAGCCGCGCCAGCTGCCTTCAGCCGGTTAACAGAGCGTAACTTGGCAGCCCTCCCGGTGCGTGCCTCGCCATGCCAAGATTGACTGCGCGTGCCAGCTCAGGGACCGGCGCTACGTTTCCGTCTTGGCTGTGACTTCAGCGCAACAGTGGAGGTGTTTCGGCCATTGCCGGCGCATCTAGCCCTCTTGGAATGCGCGCGGCCAAGCCTTCGGCCACGGAGCTTCCGAGTTCGCCGGACGTTTTCGCAGGGACGAGATCTCAAATGCTTCGGCAAAAAAAAGGCCCCGGGCTCAACCGTTGCCCAGAGACGGGTCGATTCCATTCCTGATCTGTTGCTTGCGTTCTTTTCGGTACTTGCGCCTAGAATGCACATCAAGGCCCATCGTGGGAGTTACAAGGGTGTAGTCAGGTGTCATCTTGGATTGATCGTACCGGAGCCGCGGACGGATGTCCGTATGAGGGTCTGTTGTAGCCCCCGAACGATCGGACACGGTCAGGGATTGCCGCGAGCTGCGATGAACTCGCGGGGCGAACGATATCCGAGAGCCTTGTGCGGGTGCACCTCGTTGTAGTGGTGATCCACGATGGCAGCTGGAGCATCACGGTTTCAGCATTGGGACAGGGACTGACGCGGACGTAATCACGCTTGATCGTGCGTACGAAGGCCTCTGCCATTCCATTGCTTTGTGGACTTTCGATGGGCGTCGTGGTTCTCGGTTCCAGACCGATGTCGCGAGCGAAGCTGCGGGTATCGCCAGCAACGTAGCAGCTGCCATTGTCGGAGAGCCATTCGATGGTGAGCGGCAGGCGATTGACCCTACCGAACCGATGTTCGACGGCCGCCACCATCAGGTCACGCACGTCCTCGCCTCTGATGCCGCTCGTAGTGGCGAGGAAGCTCATAGCTTCACGATCACAGCAGTCCAGTGCGAAGGCAATCCGCACCTTCTGACCGTTGTCACAGCCAATCTCGAAGCCGTCGGAGCACCAACGCCGATTGCGTTCATCCACGGCGATGCGACCGTCGTGCCGCCGCTCGGCACCACCGACATGGCGATCGAGTAAGAGACCGCGGGCCTTCATCACTCGGTAGATTCGTTTGTGGTTGGGCGGCTTGCGCCCGGTAGCCAGCGACCGCCGCGTGAGGATGGCATGGACCCGCCGGTAGCCGTAGGTCGGCAGCTCGGCGATGACCGCCTCGATCTCGGCCACGAGCTCCTCGTCCGGTAGCGGTGGCCGGCCGATCCGCTTCTTCGGTCGTTCCTGCAGCCGATCCACGAGGTTGGAGCGAGAGACCCCGATCACCTCTGCGACGGTCTTCATCGGGAACCATCCTTCGGCAGCGACGGCGGCAGCCGCAGCTGTTTTTTTGAGCCGGTGGCGTGCTCAAGCGCTTCCTTGAGGATCTCGGCCTCAAGTGTCTTCTTGCCGAGCAGCCGGTGAAGCTCGCGAACCTGGCTCTGCAAGGCTCGGTAATCCGACGCTGGCACGACCTCTTCGCCACTGCCGGCAGCGGTCAGACCGCCTTGTGCCACCAGGCGGCGCCAGGTGAACAGCTGGTTCGGGGCAACGCCATGCCGCCGAGCAACCAAGCTCACCGTCATGCCCGGCTCGAACGTCTCCTCGACCATTCGAACCTTCTCGGACGCCGTCCAGCGCCGCCGGCGCTGAACCGACGTGATGATCTCAACGCGATCTGTAGGATTGGTCATAGACACGGTTGTATGCCTCACACTTGATAAGTGGGAGACCGTGTCCGGTCAGTTCGGGGGCTATCTCAGGGTCGGCGATAAGATGATCTATTGGGAGGAAGGTAAGTGTGTAATTTTTGACGACACGCACAAGCACGAGGTGTGGAATGACACCAATGGCATCTGTGTCGTACTGCTATTCGACGTATACCGGCCACTTCCGGGATGGCTAACGCTTGTGAATAAGACGGTGCTCAATTTGACTTATTATTTGCCTGAAGTCCGACGGGCGGCGCGGAGTGCGCATTCCGACGAAGTCGGCCGGTAATTCCGAGCGAAGGCGGCCGCCTGTACCGATTGAAGCCGGCCGGGGATTCCGATGATCCCGGCCACCTCCTAGGGCGCGCTCTCGTGTCGACGTCGTCATCAGGTCAGTTGGCAGGCTCGGCGTCAAGCTTCTGACGCTTAGCTTCAGCTTTACGGAGGCTCTCGCCCTTGAGCGCGAGCCGGTGAGCGTTGTGCACCAGTCGATCGAGAATGGCGTCGGCGAGAGTCGGATCACCGATGATAACTCCGACTCATAGATCGGCGTCAGGATCGCCACCACTGCAGCCCGGACGATCTTGTCCTCCATGGCCGCAATGCCGAGCGGTCGCTGTCTGCCTCCGGCGCGACGGCATCCCCGGATCGGGTTGTTCTCGTCAGTCCAGGACGCGCCGATGGCTGGGTCAATTCGTGGCTTGGTGCTCGCTATTATTGCGCAAAGTCCCTTGCCGCAGAACTCACGCGCACCCTCGCACCATCCTGCGCCAACCAGAGGCCCCTCGGATCGGCGAGCGCAGTTCCCGCACTAGCGAGTACGGTTAAAGCGAGAGCAGATACGCTACAGATCCGGTAAAGCTTCATGAATATCCTCGCTGTTGTGGCAGTGCGTGGCACATTTGAGCGGCTCGGTCCGGCGTGGGAGGCGGCCACACGGTTAGGCCTCGGCGCTAGCACCGGTTTCGAGCCGCCAATCAGCAACCCATTTTCGGATCCGTCCGCCGCTTGCATTACTAGTTTCGCTACTTCGCTCCGGAACGTCGTTGCTCTACGAACTTCACCGCCTTCGCGAGCCTTACTGGAGCAAGATGAAATTAGGTCGAGCCGACACCCCCTCACCCGGCGGCCTACGGCCGCCACCCTCTCCCGCTTCTCGGGCGAGGGTCGCGCTCTCTTCTCCCGCTTGCGGGAGAAGGTGGCCGGCGACAGCCGGCCGGATGCGGGGAAGCCGCGCGATTCGATCCAAAGTCATCCCGCTCTAGAGGACCGTGCGAGTCACCCGCGGGGGGTTCTTGTGTATCGCGACCGTGATCTCGTCGTCGCCGAGTTCGCCGATCCATCCGTAGTCCCGCAGCAGCTCGCCGATTTCAGTCTTCTCGAGATCTTGAACGCTGGTGAGATATCGAAGTAACGCCTCGATCGGGGCGGGCAGCTTTAGCTTCTCGCCATCCCGCAGCATGATTCCCGCGTTGAGCAGCGCACGAACGTCGTACTGCGATCCCCACGGCTCCGGCACGCCCCGCTCGATGTCCAGCAGGGTGTAGACCGCTTCCATCGCCGTCCGCGCGGAGTATTCGACGGTGAAGATGACGTCCCGCGGATGGCTATCGGTGAGCTGCCCCAGGAACCCGAAGTTGACCGATCCCTCGGGCACCACCTTGGGACGATCGCCGTCACGCCGGGGCATGAAGAAGGCCGTGATGTAGGGCATCATGCAGGGATGCACGACCACCGACTCGGCCGCCAGCTTGTTGATCTGATCGTCCGGCACCCCCAGGTGGTAGAGCCATTCCCGCGCGATCTCCTCGCCGGTGCACTCGCGCAGCGCCTTCTTGACGTAGTTGCCGGGCCGGTCGAGGCTGTACGTGCCGTAGGCGTGGATCATCAGCTGGCCTTTCGGATGGTCCCTGAAGTGCGGGTTGCGCTCGACGTTCCACGACAGCATCCAATTGGAATCGCGCACGGTCACCAAGCCGCCCGTGATGGGCTTCCCGTCGTGACTGGACGTTTCGCGCTGGCAGATCCGTTCGATGTAGGGCGGAATCTTGTCGTCGAGGGTGAGGATGCATGCCAACTCATAGCTCGTCTGGTCGGTGTGGGCACAGAACTTTTCGGGATTACCGAAGGCGGGGTCCTGGGCGGCGATGTTGCGCCACATCGCCCAGATGCAGCCCTCCTCGATCTCCCTGTTCCATTTGGCCGGGGTGTGGTGGTCCCCCCACGCGGCGTTTTCGACCGCAGAGCCGTTGGTAATGAACACGAGGTCGTTCTTGGTGATGTCGATTCCTCCGCGCTTTCCGCCCTGGATCCACTCGATGCGGCGAGCGATCTTGCGTTCCTTGGTGATGTCGAACAGGACGTTGGTGACCTTCGTGTCGTACACGATCTTGACGCCTTGCTGCTCGAGCCACTTGACCAGCGGGACGATCAGGGAGTCGTACTGGTTGAGGCGCGTGAACTTGATGGTGCTGAGATCCTCCATCCCCCCGAAGTGCTGGACGAAGCGGTTCATGTAGAGCTTCATCTCCAGGGCGCCGTGCCAGGGCGCGATGGCGAACATCGAGAGCCAATACACCCAGAAATCGCTCTTGAAGAACTCCTCGCCCACGAATTCGTCGAACCGCTTGTCGTATAGCTCTCTTCGGTGGGTGTAGAAGAGCTTCATCAGCTCGCCCTGCGCCTTGGGGGTCAGGCGCATCTTGCCTTCCATGGGGATGGGCTGCCCGCGCTTGTGAGTGGTCCGGCACAGGGAGTAGTTGGGGTAGTCCTTGTTGACCTGGTAATAGTCTTCAAGGACCGAGGCGCCCTTGACATCGATCGACGGGATCGAGCGCATCAGATCCCACAGGCACTCGTAGTGGTCCTCCATCTCGCGCTCGCCGCGGAAGAGGTAGCCCTCCTTGGGGTCCTTGATGCCGTCCAGGCAGCCGCCGCAGATGTTGCGCGCCTCGTAGATGGTGATGCGTTTGCCATCCATCTGCCCGTCGCGGATCAAAAAGCCAGCCGCCGTGAGCGAGCCGATGCCACCGCCGATGAGATAGGCAGACTTCCCGTCCACGGCCTTCGGCTTGCGGGGACGAATAAACGCTTCGTAGTTACCATTACTGTAGAACATCGATGTCTCCCTTTCATCGTCACTGGATGCAGAACCTTCGCAAAGCCTCGATCAGTGGTGACCCCGCCCGGGCATGTGTGCGTCGTCGACCAGGAACGCAGCGGCGGACAGCCCGCCGATCCCGCCGCCGATGATATGGGCGCTCTTCTTGCCGATGCCCCCGGGCGGCAGGGCGTTGATTTGCTCATAGACGCTCAAACCGCAGCCCGCTTCATTAACACAAGCGTAACTTGCGGCGCTTGCCTCGCCGTGCCAGGATTGAATGCGCGCGCCAGCTCAGGGACCGACGCACGGGTTACATCGAGTTGGTCTAGGTCAAGGCCGCTCCCGGCTTGGCGCGGCAAGATACCCAACACTTACAAGGGAGGCTCAGACCGTGGGAGCACCCAGCATTGTTCGCGTTGAGGTAGAGCGGCCGAGCGGCCCGCTACGCAAGTGGGAGGACGCGCTTAGCGCTCATATTGGGCGAGTCGATCCTGGACTTCGCGAGCAGGAAGCGCTGTGTTGCCTCCCGATGGATGAGCGCCCGTTCACGGGGCGCATCGAATATGGCGCGCTCGGTGAGATGCTCTTGTGCAAGGTGGCGGCCACCAATTATCGGTTCACCCGCTCGTTGATCACACCGACACCGACATTGCCAACCCCGATGATGCTCGTTTCGGTCTCCAGAGGGAGCGGCAAATTTGTCCAATGCGGCCACATTTGTATTCTGACCGATAGCGACTGGACCCTGATCGACACGAAGCAGTCGCTGGAGTACACGATCACGAGCCCCGAGATCGAAGGATTCGCGATCATGCTGCCGCGTCCGTCCGATGCAGCGATTGCCGCCTTGTGCGAGCGTGGCGTCGCACGTCGATCGAACGGCATGTGGGGATTGTCGCGGGTCCTGCACGCCATGGTGAACGAGAGCTTCGGCGAGATGCGCCGTCTTCAAGGATTCGGCGGAAGAAAACTGGGCGCGGCCATTACCACGATGGCATGGGACGCCTTGCGCGAACAGATAGAGACGCCGCCGGAGATCGGACGCCGCGACGAACTACCGATGCGGGTCAAGGCCTATATCGAGGCGAACCTCGCCGATCCCGAGCTCTCCGTCGAGCGAATCGCGCACGCATGCAGCATTTCCGTTCGTGGGCTGCACCGCCATTTCGCCGAGGATCCGGCCGGATCCGTATCGCGCTATCTTTGGCAGCGTCGGCTCATCCACTGCGCGGAGGCGCTTCGAGACCCGAGCCAGGCGCATCGCTCGATAACCGACGTCTGCTTCTCATACGGCTTCAGCAGTTCGTCGCATTTCTGTCGGCTGTTCCATGGTTGGTTCGGAGTTCCGCCGGCTCGCTATCGCCACCACTACTAGCACCCGATACGGCTCCGCCACCGGCGACCTCACCATCCGGCCAGCAGCCGCTGCACCGCCCAGGCGGCCCGAGCAGGTCGAGCAGCAGCGCGCCGCCGAAGGCTTAATTCGCCGCGCCAGATTCTTCGGCACACGCGCGCCAAGGGATAAAGAGCGCCAGCCGAAAAGCCAGAGAGAGAGCACGACGTAGTATCAAGGCCTTGTGGGCTTACCCAGCGAGACCGGAGGCCAACCACCGATCTGTTCGCTACTCTTTTATTGGTTCCCTGCTGTTGCCTCAAAATCAAGCGCCCAGACGTCGCAACTTTACGCTACCCAGCCGTGATGCACGTCGAAAATGCGCGCGGCTTCCGTAACGTGGGGCAATTCGAACACGCGGGTTCGCCGAGCGCGACCTTGGCGTCGTTGTAGCCGGCTTGCCAACGCTCTTTCATGGCGGCACGGGAGAACTCAAAGGTCTTGGTCGCCGTCTCGTATCTGCTGGACTGGTATTTCAACTGCACAACGGTAGCGATTCTCACGCGTGCTTCCTGCGCCAGGAATTGCACTTCGGGATCGTTCCGGGAGGCATCGGGCAGTTGATCCAGGAATTTTGCGAGTGCTCGCCGGAGTTTTTGCGTTTTCTTGTACTGTTCGAGCGTAATGTTCAAGCGCGTGGCGCCGTGAATTTCAAAGGACCGCAAGTAGGCCGACGGGATGTCGAGCGGGACTTCCCCGTTTGCATCCCAGAGATCGACTTGGAAAACGAGTGCCGTGTTGCGCGGTGCATCGTCGATCACGTATTGCATCGGCGAATTCGACACCACGGCGCCGTCCCAATAGTATTCGCCATCGATCTCAGTCGGCGGAAAGCTTGGCGGTAGAGAAGCGCTTGCCATGATGTGCGCCGACATGATCGGGTGTTGCCGATTGTCGAAATAGACCGGTGCTCCGGTGCGAGCGTTGGTAGCGGCGACAGAGAGACGGATTGACTTGGAATTGATCAGACCAAAGTCGACCAGCCGCGCAAGCGTCGCCTGCAAGGGAGTAGTATCGTAATAGCTCACGAGGCCGGGACTTTCGGCCATCGACATCAGCGGCGGAAATGGACGCGGCACGAAGAACTCCGGCACGCCGTAAAGCATCGAGGTCAACGCGCTTAACCTGTTGGTCCAATGGGCCTCACCGCTGCCGTTCCATAGTAGCGGCAAACAACGGCGCATCGGGAAAGCAATCGGCGGCTTCGTTACCGCTTCCCAGAATTCGCGTAGTCGTTCGACGCTCCGCTCGGGCGCATTGCCGGCGATCAACGCGCCGTTGATGCCGCCGATTGACGTGCCACAAACCTAATTCACCTCGATCTTAGCTTCGTGAATCGCCTCGTACACGCCGGCTTGATAGGCGCCTAAAGCGCCGCCGCCCTGGAGGACAAGCACCACCCGCTCGAAAGGAAGAACACGTTTGGATTTTTGTCGCTTGTGTTCCACTGCGGGTGCCTGGTTCATCACCGTTGCTTCTCGTGACGACATCTAAGTGATGTACTGAGCGCCATTGGCGGTGAGCGTGGAGCCGGTGATAAGCCCGGCATCATAGGAGGCGAGAAATAACACGCAGCGTCCGATCTCCTCCGGCTCGCCGAGTCGGCCGATCGGGATCGTCGGCAGGATGCTTTTCTCCAGCACGTCCTTCGGCACCGCCTGGACCATCTCGGTGTTGATATAGCGGGGCGCGATCGCGTTGACGGTAACGCCCGCCGATCGCGCCCAGTTTACTGAGGTCGGTGTTGAGCACCTGCGCAATTCATCCAAGCCGCAGCGAGCCGGCGCAGGTCAGTCAGCTCCGGGGCGCGGGGGCCATGACAGTAGGCGCGACCGGAGCATCGTCGCGTCGCGCTCGCGCCCGTCAATATTCCTGACCGCCGTACGAGCCGTACTGGCGCAGTCCCCGCTCCATCGAATCGTACCGCTGCTCGTAGCGTGGCGCGGCGTAGCGTGGCGCGGCGTATCGTGGCAAGTCGTAGCGCGGTGATGCGCGCGCGACCGCTCGCAACTTCTTGATCGGCGCCGCCGCGGCGTTGCTTTCGTTCGAAGCAGCGCGCGCAGGCGGCGCTTCCGCCGCCATTATTCGCTGAGATTCGGACAGCGCGGCAGCGATGGGCGCGTGCTGCGTCGTCGACGCGGCGCCGGAATCGCTGGCTGCGGGAGAACCCGCGCCCATGTGCGCGACGACAACCGCGCCTTGCGGTCGCATCGCACGTGGCGCATTCGTGTGCCGCGCCTCCGAGACCGAGGAATGTTCGGACGGCAGTTCGGACTGCTTTTGCAGTTGCGCCACAATCGCCGCGCTGCACGCCGTCGCGGCCGGATCGACAAGCTGCACCAAAGTGCGTGCCGCGACGGACCTCTCGGCGGCCGGCCGATCCATCAACGAGAAAACGACCGCGGCGCTTGCTGTCGCGCCGATGGCGGCCGCGACTATGAAAACACGCGCCGTCCGCAGGAAGTTCGGAGTGGGAGCAAGATAGCCCCATTCCGAATTGAAGTTGCCGGCGTGACGCATCGAGGCCTCTGGGGCAAACGAACACCACCCGCCTTTTGTTAGAACCGTCGCCAAGTTGATGGCGCATGACGAGCCCAATCCGAATGGGCAAGCGCAAGTTGTAGCATTCCGAAGTGCTGAACCAATGCATCCGTTCAATCTTGTCCACTGCTTCACGCCATCTGCGCGGTGCCAAGGCGTGCCGCTTTGATTTTAAACGATCGCAGATGAGGGCAGCCGATCAATTGATCTAAATCAAGGGACAGTCGAGCACATGGCCGACTGATCGCGCAGTTGCGACGAAGACCAAGGCCTCCCTGGCATTAAGCTAAAGAACACCGCCAATGATAGGTCGACACATTACGCAGTAGTCGCGGTACCAGTTGCCGCCCCTTTGTGCGAGGACGCGGAATGTAGCTGTCAGAGCCCGGCGGCATGCAAGACGGCAATTAGATGCAGCACCCTGGACGCGCCTGTGTCCGCTTTGCCTCTGCCGGTTCAACCGGTCGACGCAACACTCGGGGTCAGGCGGCAATAAATAACGATGACGGCTTGCCAAACACTCGACCGATCGCTTTCAGCGAGTCCCGCCGCAACCAGCTATCCCACAACGACATTTTCTTTGCCGCCTTCTTGCCATCACGAAATCTTTGACTTATCGGCCTATAATCGATCTTTCCCTCTACGATAAAGTGTTGCGTCGACCGGTTGAGACCACCCTCCCAAAGCGGATGCTTTATCGCATACGCCGAATGTCAGCTTCGGGCCACCTGCGGACTCATGCACATAACATTTTACAGCAAAAGAAAGATCGCCTCGCGGCGACCTCTGCACCCGGGATCGACGAAAACGCCGATTGCCATGCGCGTCGCGAGGCGTTGAACAATTTGGTTCGCTTGGTTGAGTCTAATAAAGCATTGTGCGATCGACCTTCATTTGCTTTCAAGCGTCAATAAGCCGAGTTCTTTAAGACAAACCACCATCTGGCTTGCGAAATTTAGTGACTCGGCCGCTTCTCTCCATATGTGCTCGGGCCGTTGTTGGTGCCTCAACAAAGCTTTCGTGCATTTCTCAACAGCTTCGTTTTCAGTCATCCGATGCACTCCCTGCTGTGCTGCCACTTAAGTTTTCGTCAGGGGCGCTTTGAAGCCAGTCGCGACCAACGCGCGGCGCGGTCGACGGCTCACGCAACGATCCACAACAGTGCGAGCGGAATCAAGATAAAGCCCCACATTCCAAACCAATTCCAAACATATCGCTGCGTTGCAGTAATGATGCTTCGGGCCCAAGAGGCAGACATCCGCGAAAATGACGCGCACAAGAAAGAAAGACCGCCTTGCGGCGGTCTCTCCTAATCGAATGTTTGGATCAAGCGGCTGTGCGCTTGGCTTTTTCGGCCTCGATGTGGCCAACGATAGCATCTAGCACGGCCACCTTAGCCTGCTCGATAGATGCGTTGGCATAATCGATGGCCAAAGAAGCGTCGCCTCAGTGTGAGAATTCATGCAAACCGCAAAATAGCCGTGCGATCGGCGGAGCAATTGATCTAGATCAACGCTCGCCTAGTAGCGCCTCTGTTTAGCGCGCTGCGTTGTGGCAATTATGATTGCAATCAACGCCACTACTGAATGCCAACGGCATAAATAATTCTGTAGGCACTCTAAGAAAATCAGTATCGCGATAAATTCCAGCCCAATTGTGTGAGCCCGCCGTCGTTGTCTAATAGTCGACGCGAAGTGAGAGCGGCTCGGTATTGCGAGCCAAGGTTCAAACCGACGGATCCAACATGCGGCAACGCAGCCACAAAACTTGGTTCATCACCGGCTCCTCGTCCGGCTTCGGCCGTGCGCTGACCGAGACACTCCTGGAGCGTGGCAATCGAGTGGCAGCGACCCTGCGGAAGGTTAACGCCCTCGATGACTTGAAGGAGCAATATGGTAAGCGAATCTGGGTGGCGCCGCTGGATGTGACCGATACAACGGCTGTGCGGGCCGTGGTCGAACGCGCTTTTGATTACATGGGTCGCATTGATGTTGTCGTGAACAACGCAGGGTACGGCCTCTTTGGCGCGGCGGAAGAAGTGAGCGATGATCAGATCCGGCGTCAGATCGATACCAATCTCATCGGCTCAATCCAAGTCATCCGCGCGGCTCTACCGCTTCTTCGTGCTCAGGGCGGCGGCCAAATCTTGCAGCTGTCGTCAGCGGGCGGCCAGACCACCTTTCCAAATTTCAGCCTGTATCACACAACCAAGTGGGCGATTGAGGGCTTCATCGAGGCGGTTGCGCAAGAAGTCGCGCATTTTAATATCGAGTTCACGATCGTTGAACCGGGCGTCGCCAAAACCAACTTTGGCGTTAGCCTTGTCCGCGCGCCCGCAATGGCTGTTTACGAAAGTACTCCTGCCGGCGAATTGCGTCGCGGTATAGCCGCGGTCGCATTCCGCGTGCCCGGCGATCCCCTCAAAATGGTTCAGGCGATGATTGATTCTGTAGAACGCAAACCTGCGCCGGCACGGCTCGCCCTAGGCAGCGACACATACGCCTTGGTCCGTACAGCCCTGATGGAACGCATCGCCGCCCTCGACGCCCAGAAGGACATCGCGCTCTCGACTGACGTCAGCGCCTGAACAGGAAACACCAACATGCGCAACCAAATATTTTCGACCAAGGTTTGCATCGTCACCGGCGGAGCATCGGGCCTCGGGCGAGAGTTGGCCAAGCAGCTGGCCGCGTCCGGAGCTAATGTGGTGTTGGCGGACATTAACGAAGCGGCCGCGGAAGAAGTTGCAGTCGACATAGCACGGAATGGCGGAAGTGCGACAGCGATCCACGTGGATGTGACCGACGCCAAGTCAGTGCAGGCGCTAGTGGAAAGAACGGTCGCCGTATTCAGGCGGATAGACTACCTCTTCAACAATGCGGGCGACGCCATCGGCGGTGAGATACGGGACCTGAGTCTCGAGGCGTGGCGTCGCGTCATCGAGATCAATCTATTCGGGGTGATCCATGGGGTTCACTTTGCTTACCCGATCATGATTCGCCAGGGTGCCGGCCACATCGTCAATACCTCTTCCGTTTTTGGCATGGCGCCCACGCCGCTCAACTCTCCCTACGTTGCCTCCAAATTTGCCGTTTTCGGCATTTCCCACGCTCTTGCCGCGGAGGCACGCGCTTTCGGTGTCGACGTCAGCGTAATATGCCCAGGCTACCTTAAGACCGCGATGATCGATCATATGAATGCCGTCAACGCCGACACAAAGGACGTTGTTGCGCAAATACCGGTCAAGCTCGTGCCGGTTCAAAGGGCAGCGCAGATCGTGCTGGCGGGCGTGGCACGCAAGCAGGCTGTGATTGCGTTTCCGCCGTACGTCTCCATCCTGGTGTTCATCCACCGCTTTTTACCTGGATTGTTCATGCGCCTTGGACTGCGGCAGGTTGAGCGATTTCGAAGTATTCGGCACGCCGCTGCGAACTGGAAAATCGCTGCTGATATCGCAGCACATTGATTCGAATTTAGGAGCCGCTTGATGACGCGCATCGCCCACATTGTGTCAACCGCTCGCTATTTGCCCGAGCACGTCGTCACCAATGCCGAACTGGCAGCGCGCTTTGCGGCGCGCGGTGATTCAAACATAATCGATGAGTTTGCTGAGCATACGGGCATCACTCAGCGCTTCTACGTTTCAGACGAATGGGTCACATCTGACCTCGCTCTGCCGGCGGCCAGAGAGGCGCTTAAACGTGCAGGACGCAAACCTGAGGACGTGGATCTAATCATTGTCGGCACTGATACGCCGGATTACATCACCCCCAGCACGTCAGTTGTTCTTCAACGGAAGCTCGGCGCGAAGAATGCTGGAACTTTTGACGTAGGTTGTGCTTGCGCGTCGTTTCCGACCGCGATGGCTATCGGTTCCGGCCTAATAGCTGCCGATCCAGCGATAAAAATAGTTTTGGTGATCGGTGTGTATCTAATGCACAGGCTGAGCGATCCGAACGATCCGAGCTGCTTCCTTTACGGCGACGGAGCCGGCGCTGCTGTGTTGGAGACCGGCAACCAGCAAGGGTTCATTGGCGCAGCTTTCCACGCCGACGGCGCTTACGCATCTTACTGGGGTATTTTTGCAGGTGGCACCGCCGAGCCGGCGAGCGTTGATGCCGTGAAGGCTGGGCGCACCCAGGTGCGCAGGCCGCACATAATTCCGCCGGATCATGACGGATGGCCGCGCCTGTTCAAACGCCTCGCCAGCGAGAATGGCTTCACGGCAAACGACGTAGATCAATTGCTGTTAACACAAATCAGCAAGCCCGCCATTGCGATTGCCGCTGAGCGGTGCAACGTGCCGATGGAAAAATGCCATACCATCATGGAGAAATGCGGTTACACAGGCTCTGCCTGCATTCCGATGGCATTGGACGACGCCATCGAGCTCGGCAAGATCAAGCGGGGTGACCTGGTTGTAATGATCGCTTCAGGCGTCGGATACAACCAATCTGCAGCGGCAGTTCGTATGACCTGTTGATGCCACCAGAAACCAACCTATGCAGGTTCTGGCTTTCAATGCTGCGCGCGGTTCTAGCCAAATCCCGGTCTGCTGCGGCTTCAAATCTTCGGAGCAAGAATCCGGATAGTCTAAAATCGCGAGCTGTTTGTCATCCGAGGAAGCAGCAGGGGATGGAGGAGTAACTTTATGGCACGTACCGCCCAGATTGTCTCAACCGCTCGCTATCTGCCGGAGCGCGCCATCACCAATGCGGAGCTGGCAGCACGTTTCACGGCGCTAGGTCATCCAGGCGTCGTTGAGAAGTTTGCTCACAGCACGGGAATTGGTCAGCGCTTCTACGTCCCGGACGATTGGGCGACATCCGACTTGGCGTTGCCCGCCGCCACGGAGGCGCTCAAACGTGCGGGGCGCAAACCCGCAGATCTCGATCTTATCATCGTCGCTACAGGTTCGCCTGACTACATCACTCCCGATACCTCAGCTGTTCTTCAACACAAACTCGGTGCAAGAAACGCCGGCGCGTTAGACGTGCGCTGTGCCTGCGCGTCGTTTACGACGTCCTTAGCTGTTGCCTCCGGATTGATTGCCTCCAATCCTTCGATAAACACGATCCTCGTGGCCGCTGCGGAAATGCTTCACAGGCTCGCCGATGCGGACGATCCGACCTCCTTCCTATGGGGGGACGGAGCGGGCGCTGTTGTGTTGGAAAGGGGCGAGTCAAATGGCTTCGTTGGCGCGGCGTTTCAGGCTGATGGTGCTTACGCATCTTATTGGGGTATTTTTGCGGGCGGCACCGCCGAACCGGCGAGCGTTGATGCCGTAAAGGCTGGGCGCACAAAAGTGCGCAGGCTTCGCAATTATCCGGCGGACGAAGAACTTTGGGCGCGTCTATTCAAGCGTCTCGCCAACGAGAACGACTTTACAGCAGACGAGGTCGATCAGTTGCTTTTCACACAGATCAACAAGCCCGCGATCGCAATCGCGGCCGAGCGTTGCAATGTACCGATGGAAAAATGCCATACCATCATGGAGAAATACGGCTACACCGGCGCTGCCTGCATCCCGATGGCATTGGACGATGCTATCGAGCTCGGCAAGATCAAGCGCGGCGATCTCGTCGTAATGATCGCTTCAGGGGTCGGATACAACCAAGCCGCAGCAGCGGTTCGTATGACTATTTAATTCCAACCGAGCAACGGTGTCGTGGCCCCTATTGCGTTATCTTTTTTACCTCACGCCGAGGGTAGGCAACCTATAATCGGCCAGGCAATGACAGATACATTGCTGCATCGGGCGTGAGGTTTGGTCGCGACGTAGGTTTTCCAGCGGGAAAAATCTCGGCGAGCTCCTAAGCTTGAGTTGAATACCGCTCTTGAGGTCGGCCAACAGCACGGCTCTTTTGGCGTTTGATCACTGTCACGGACAGTTCCCGCTCCCGCCGCATCCAGCACGCGAGCAGCACAACCGCCCACTGACAACCAGCTACTCGGCTTGCGGCAATGTAATCACTTCAGCGGCGGCTTCGCGAAGTCTGCGGTTTATCCGGTATTAGGTTCAGCTGATCTGCCATGCGGCCCAGCTCGGCAATCGAGCCAGCCTTCATCTTGCGCATCAAGTTGCTGCGATGGACATTCACGGTGGTCTCGCTGATACCGAGATCGCCGGCTATCTGTTTACTAAGACGGCCTTGTGCCACCTGAATCATGATTTCGCGCTCTCGGCCACTCAATGCTTGTAAGCGCTCTTTAAGCGCGCTCGAAGCTTTCTCCCGCTCTTGATTGGCGCGATCTTGCGCGAGCGCAAGAAAGATTGCATCGAGAAGTTCCTGCTGCCGAAACGGTTTTGTTAGGAATTCGACGGCGCCACCCTTCATCGCCTGTACAGACATCGGGATATCGCCGTATCCAGTAATAAAAATGATCGGAAGTTTGATATTCGCTGCAGCTAGCTCGCGCTGAAAATCCAGACCGCTCGCCCCAGGCAATCTTACGTCGAGCACAAGGCAGGCGGATCCGTCAGGGCGTTTGGAACGTAGAAAGTCCGGAATAAACTCAAAGAGCTGGGTAGTTAGTCCGGCCGACCTCAACAGAATACCCAGCAAATCCCGAAGGTCGGGATCGTCGTCGATAACGAGGACCGTGGGGCTTGTTTCCTGCACCCGCCCTGCTCCACAAGTCGGCTGATATTCTCTCGACAATGCGCTGGCCACGGTTCCAAGTTTATCACAAGCCGACGCCGTGGATAGACGGTTAATGCTGACCCGCCTAAACAAACCTTTATGCGTCAGGCCCAACATTATTTGCTAGTTTTATGAGCCACAATAGATGGGTCTGAGCGATGCCGGAGACCGACGTGCCAGAACAGCCGCTGATCTCGATTGTCGACGACGATGAGTTTATGCGCAACTCGATTAGACAGCTTGTGAAATCTTTTGGATACGCCGTCGCTACTTTTTCCTCGGCCATGGCCTTCCTCAAATCCCCGGATCTAGAACAGACCGCCTGCTTGATCGCGGACGTTCAGATGCCCGGGATGACTGGTGACGAGCTTTACGGGCGTTTGGTTGACGACGGACTCACGATCCCAACAATCCTCGTTACTGCATACCCGAATGATCGCCTCCGCACGCGCGTCCTAAACGAGGGGGTGGTCTGCTACCTCCATAAGCCATTTGATCAAAATAATCTGATCGGTTGCGTTCGAAAGGCTCTTAAACTAGATCCTCGGGCGGACCGGGAATCGTGACATCATGTCTCCTTGGTAAGAGGTCAAATGCGCGAGGTTTTGCTCGCCTCTTTAGCGGTCGCAACGAAGGCATCCACAAATGCGACCGGTTTACAGTCGTTACGCCGAGTGGACGATCGTCTCGTCCGATATGTACCTCGATTCCGGCTTTTCTTGCGTAACGCGGCGGGAGCGGGGGAAATCCGATCGTGCGTGAGCGCTGGTAGCATCACTCTGCAAAGGCGTCGCGCCTGCATCCGCCGCGCGCCGAGGTTCCAGTAGCAAACAACGTTCGGACTGCGGCTGTGGTGGCAACGCATCCCCAATCCCCCCCGCGGGTCGGTTCGACAGCATGCACCAAAGTCCGCTCCGCAACGGACGTTTCGGCCGCTGGGCGATAAATCAGCGAGCAGAATTGCTGCGCTTGTCGTAGCGCCGATCGCCGCAGCAATTAAGTGAACCACCGGAGCTCAGTTGATGGACCGAGGCCGGACAAAGGCTGGCCTGCCCAAGATTGCGCCGATTGTGTCTAACCTGATACCCGAGGATGAAGAATTCTTTAGGTGCTCGAATAAAGGCACTAGGACCCTGAATTAGTCCCTAATTGTGAGCAGCTCAGCGCTGATCTAACAACTGCTTCGTGTTCGGCGAGCCGGCCGGGCTAAGAGCATTATCAGCTGGAGCTAACAATGCACCGATCGAACCACATGCATTACTTTTGGGGCGCTTTCGATCCTGTCGCTTCAGCATTGTCCCCGTTCCGCAAGGCTACTTTGATTTTTCCGAGCGATCCAATCGCAGCAGAAGCACACACTGCTTTTCGGCGCTATCGTATGGGTCGTGCCATGGTCGCGCCACCGAATTTGATCCGGAACCATCGGCGTGGCCTTACAGCAAAGGTAACCGCACTTTCCGCCTACGACCACGGCCAGAACGCGGCTAAGCGCGGCAAGCATCTTCAAGCCTGTCCGTTCGACACCGGCACTATGGGATGGCGGCAATGGCGGGAGGGTTTCCTGTCAATCCTACGACCTGACTGAGCCCGAACACCCTGTCAAATCCCGTAGAGCATGACGAATTCTGCAGTCCATTTTGTTTGATTGGTGGATTACGATGATAGCAGCCCTCCTCTTAGCCAACGCGGCAGCGTGGACCGTGCTGGCGCTGGCGATGATCATGGTTCGAGCACGCAATCCGCAAACTGACACACACTCGATTGTGTCAAGTTGGCGAATACGGAATGAGCGTCGGGATATATCGGCGAGATGGCCGCCGCCTTGATTTCTCGAATGTATTAGAGACGTCGTCGTGGACCACAACTTGCAGGCAGTACTCGCCGTCGCCATTTCCGGTGCTTTGTGCCTCGCGGCGTGGGTTTGGGCTCGGCGCCAGTTGAGCCGCTTTCCTCAAAGGTCGATCGCCGATTGATAGGGCAGAAAACCGTCAGCAATGAGCCGCGACGTTGTTCCGTCGACAGTTTGAGGAGAGCGCGCCCAATCACACATCTCGTTTGTCGGAAAGGGGCTTAGTTCGCAGCAAAAAGTTTCACGATCGGAAAACGTCGCCCCCCCGAGCGTGGGGTTGTTTCCCCGGAGCGGATAGTTCATGGACTTCGATCGAATATCCGACTTATCCGTAAGCGGCAGTGCCGGGCAGCGTGAATTGGAACCGTGCGCCACGGGGTTCGTTCGCGTTCACCCACAAAGAACCACCGTGCCCCTCGAGGATTGAGCGGCAGATCGAGAGTCCTATTCCCACCCCGCTGGACTTGGTAGTGAAGAAAAACTCGAAAACGCGTTCCAGATTTTCTGGAGCAACCCCTGGCCCTGTGTCACAAACCGTGACAAGCACATCACCAGTCTCGTTGTGTTCGGTGCTAATCTGTAACTCGCGCGGACTATCGTCGACCGAACGCATCGCCTCTACCGCATTCAATACCAGATTGAGCGCGACCTGTTGCAGCTGGACGCGATCGCCTCGAACGGGAGGCAAGTCCTTTGCAAAGTCGGCCTGGACGACGATCGCATCTTTGGTGATCGTGCTGCCCGCTAAGAGTAGCACCTCTTCAATTGCCTGATTAAGATCGAAAATATCTTTCCGCGGCGGCGCTTTCTTGACTTGATCACGAATGCGACCAATGATTTCCCTGGCTCGATCAGCAGCACCAGCGATACCGCTGATCGCTTCCCGGACCTCCTCCAAATCCGGCGGGTCTTTGTTCAAGAAATTGATGGCGGCATTGGCGCGGTTGTAGACTGCGCCGATCGGCTGTGCAATTTCATGCGCAATCGAAGCCGTGAGCTGTCCCATCGTCGCAACGCGATTGGCATGCGTTAGTTGTTCATGCATCTGCTGTAAGGCTTCGGCGGCTCGCTTGCGCTCGGTAACGTCCCGAACGACCGAGAGAACCAGCTTCTGACCTTGATCGAAAATCGGCGTATTTGTAACTTCGACCAGAACTCGATGACCGCTACGGTGCATATCAATGGTCTCAAACATGGCGTTCCCATGCCGCTCAAGCTCGCGAAGGATCACACCCCTGACCTGACCGCGTATTTCGGGAGCCTGCAAGTCAGAGACCTTCATTGTCAACAGTTCTTGCCGTGAATAGCCGAGCAACGCACAAGCCCGCTCGTTGACTTCGACAATTTCGTCACGCTCGTTTTCCACGAATATGGCATCATTGGCTTTTTCGAAGAGTGTCCGGAACCGCTGCTCACTTTCGCGAATGTCGACCTCAGCCTGTTTGCGCTCCGTGACGTCCCGGCCGACGCCGCGATAGCCGAGGAACTGCCCCTTGTCATCAAACACAGGCGTCCCCGACGCGGATACGTAACGCTTTCCACCGTCGGGCGTGGATCGTGCGAGCTCGAAATCACGGAACGGGAGGTGCGCATCGAGCGTCTCCCGGTATCTGCGCCAATCCTCCTCGCTCGCCTCAAACTCCGGCAACTCCCAGGGCGTCTTACCGATATCCGATCCCGGCGCGGGCGTAGCGGCAAGGCCCTCAACGAATTCTTCGCGAATGAAACGATGCTGCGCGTCGGTCTCCCAGTAGACATCGAAGGAGAAATGGACGAGCGTGCGAAATCGCTCCTCGCTCGCTCTGAGATCATCCTCTGCCCGCTTTCGCTCTGTGATATCGCGCACCAAGGTCAAATGCTTCCGTCCGCCTTGTTCAAACTGCGCGGCGTGAATCTCCACTGGGAAGCTGGTCCCATCCTTGCGCCGGTGGCGGGTCTCGAAGGTTAATCTGTCGCTCTCGGCGATGCGTTCGCTTAAGTGCTTGATCGACGCTTCGTCCAGACCGACGTCGAAATCGCGCGGCTGCATTCCGAGCAATTCTTCCCGGCTGTAACCCAGACTATCGCAAGCTTGGCGGTTGACATCGATAACGGTCAATCGGTCGTCAAGCAGGAAAAAAGCATCCATCGCGTGGTCCGCGAAGGTACGAAAGCGGGCCTCGCTTGCGCGCAGCTCCCGCTCGGCACGCCTGAGTTCTGTGATGTCCTGCAGGACACCGAACTGGCGCAAAGGCCGTCCCGCGTCGTCCCACGTGACGTCGCCCCTGCTATGGACAACTCGCAGAGCGCCGTCGGGTCGGACCGCCCGGTATTCCACGTCGTAGCGCGGCCCTTTGCGTAAAGCGGTTGCAGCTGCCTCGGCCACCCTCGACCGGTCCTCCGGGTGGATCAAATGGAGCCAGCGCTGATGCCATTCGGGGATGTCAGCGGGCTGCACCCCGAAAATCCGGCAAAGCTCGTCCGAAAGGAGCACTCGATTGGTGCTGAAATCCCGCTCCCACCAGCCAAAATGCGCGATCCTCTGCGCCTCTTCCAATCTCACTTCATTCTTGCGTAGCTCATTCACTGCCCGTTTGCGCTCAGTGAAATCGAGAGCTGCGATCAGGGATTTGAACATTTATCCCCTCCAGTATTAGTCGTCGAGTTGTCGCCTACCGTTTGGGCTCTAGTCGCTCCGGCGGCTCTCCGTCTCAAATAAAGCCGCGCTGCGCTGGCGCCCAATTTACACCGTTGGCTTTTTGGTTTGCAGAGGCTCCATGCGGCACCGTGGGCCAGGTGCGAGTGAGAAAGGGATTATACGAGGCTTCGGATTGCAAGAAATCCCGGCCTGTCATGCGTTTAACCTGGATTTTACGCATTTCCAAGGCGCGGCCCTCGGGGAATCCCGATCAAAAGAATATTGCCAACATACTCCTCGCCTTTGTTGGCATGGGCGTTCCAGTCAGCTTGTCACTGTGTTTGCTCTAATAGACGCTCCTCCATGGAGGAATTGGGCCCCGAAGATAATTCCGCCACTTTTGAACACGGAGCTTGATCCGGCGTTTTGATCCGGAACCACGCCACATACAGAGCCGGTAAAAATAACAGCGTCAGCAGCGTACCAACAATAATGCCGCCCATCATGGCGTAAGCCATCGGGCCCCAAAAAATCTCCCGCGCGATCGGAATAAGCGCCAAACTAGCAGCAGCTGCAGTCAGCATGATTGGCCGGAACCGGTGCTCTGTTGCCTCCACCACCGCATCCCATGCCGGCCGGCCTTCCCCCCTCAGGTGTTCGATCTGCACAATTAATATCACCGAGTTACGGATGAGGATGCCGATTAAGGCCAGCACACCGAGGATCGCAACGAATCCGAGAGGCGCTCCGCTCGGCAGCAAAGCTAAAACAACGCCTACCACTGCGAGCGGCGCGACCGCGCAAACCAGAAAGAGCCGATTAAAACTCTGCAACTGAATCATCAGGATCGTGGCCATGACAAAGAGCATCAGCGGAATGACCGCCTTGATCGGACCTTGGCTCTTCGCGCTCTCCTCGACGGAACCTCCAACTGTCACCGAATACCCATTTGGCAGCCGCTTTGCGAAGTCGGCGACCGTCGGCGCGAGTTGCTCCACTACCGTATTCGGCTGCACGTCGTCATGGATACTTGCTTGCAGTGTGATCGTGGGAAGCCGCGACCGTCGCCATATGGTCGGCTGCTCTATCTCGTAGCGTAGGGTCGCGACGGCGCCGAGAGGGACCGATTGGCCACCCAAGCCAATAAGTTGCAAATCCCGTAGTGTGTCGATTGATGCGCGCTCCAGGGCAGTCGCTCGGTCCACTACGTTCACGAGATAGATGCTATCCCGCACCTGCGTGATCGATGTGCCGTTAAGCACACTGTTCAAAATGGTGGCAATGTCTTCCGAAGACACGCCGAGCTGCCGCGCCTTGTCCTGCAGAACGTCGACCTTGACGACGCGCGCTGGCTCCATCCAATCGAAAACCACGTTGTTCAGGTGAGGATTAGATCGCACGATCCCGGCGAGCTGCTCAGAGAATTCCTTTGCTTTTGCGATGTCCGGACCGCTTAGTCGGTATTGTACAGGGCGACCAACCGGAGGCCCGACCTCGAGCAATTTGACGAACGTGTCTGTGCCTGGAAACGTCGTCTTCAAATAGCTTTCAAACTGCTCCTTGACGCGGTCACGTACTTTGATGCCGCCCTTTGTCACGACGACCATTTGGCCAAACCAGGTGTTGGCGGTCTGCAAATCGAATGACAGGACGAACCGCGGCGCTCCAGTCCCGACGTAGGTCGACCAATGATCGACACCATCATTGCCCTGAAGTTGTTCACGCTCGAAGCGGGCCATCTGTGCGTTGGTTTCGGTGATCGAGGCGTTCTGAGGGAGGTTCCAGTCAACGATGAGTTCGTCACGATCGGATGACGGAAAGAACTGTTGCTGCACGAATTGCATACCGAACAGGGCAAACAGGAATGCCGCCGCGGTCACCCCAATCGTTATCCACCGGTGATGCATGCACACAGCAAGGAGACGAGAGAAGAACCGAGCAAATCGTCCTTTAGCATCATGACCACCTTTCAGCTTGGCGGGCAGGATTGTAACCCCGAGCAATGGAGTGAACAGGACCGCGACAATCCATGATACAATCAACGACACGGCAATCACGACAAACAAAGTGAAGGTGAATTCGCCGGCGTTACTGCTGTTGAGGCCAATCGGAATAAATCCGGCAACCGTGACCAGCGTACCTGTCAACATCGGAAATGCCGTGGACGTGTAGACGTAGGTTGCGGCTTTCGGTAGTGGATCACCGACCTCCAACCTCGCCACCATCATTTCGACGGCAATCATCGCATCGTCGACCAAAAGTCCCAGAGCAATGATCAATGCTCCCAGCGAAATGCGTTGCAGCGAAATGCCGGTAACCGCCATCACCACAAAGGTGATTGCGAGAACCAGCGGAATCGCGATCGCCACGACGAGACCGGCTCGAAGCCCCAGACTTAAAAAGCTGATACCAAGAACAATCACCACCGCTTCGAACAGCGCTTCGGTGAAGCCCGATACCGCATGTTCAACGATGACAGGTTGATCCGCCACCAGATGGACTCCTACCCCAATCGGGAGGTCGGCGACGATCTTGGACATTTCCTCCTTCAAAGCCTCGCCGAATTTCAGGAGGTTGGCGCCCGATTTCATCCCAATAGCAACGGCGATCGCGGATTGACCGTTGAAGCGAATCAGGGTCGTCGGCGGATCGACATAACCGCGTGTAATAGTGGCGACATCCGTAAGGGGAAAAAACCGGTCATTGATTCGTAAATTGATCGCTTTCAGGCTTGCCTCTGATGCGAACTCTCCACTGACCCGCACGCTGATGCGCTCCGGTCCTTCCTGGAACACACCGGACGCCGTGACGGCGTTTTGCGCCTGCAGGGACGACAAGATGGAGTGTGTATCGATACCAAGCGCCGCAATCTTACGGGTGGAAAATTCGAGGTAAATAACCTCGTCCTGCGCACCCAGAATGTCCACCTTGCCGACATTCGGGACCGTCAATATCTTCGCGCGAATATCTTCGACTCGGTCACGCAGCTGACGCTGGCTTAGGCCATCGCTGGTGAAAGCGTAGATGTTGCCGAAAACATCGCCGAAACGATCGTTGAAGCCCGGCCCGAGCACGCCTTGCGGCAAATCGGCCTTGATGTCCGCAATCATGTTGCGCACCCGAACCCAGGTCGGGGCGACGTCACTCGCTTTGGTGCTGTCGCGGAGATACACAAAGACAGTGGTCTGTCCCGCCACAGTTACGCTCTTCGTGTAATCGAGCGTCTCCAGCTCTTCGAGCTTCTTCTCGATCCTGTCCGTGACTTGACGCGTCACCTCCTCGGCAGACGCGCCCGGCCACTGCGCCTGGATCACCATAGTCTTGATTGTGAAGTCCGGATCTTCTTGCCGCCCAAGCTGCAGGTAGGCAAAAAGGCCCGCCACCATGAAGGCGATCATGAAATACCAGACAAGGGAACGGTGTTTGAGCGCCCAGTCGGAAAGGTTGAACGACTTCATGGCGTTGCGTCCTCTTCGATTCGGACTTGCTGTCCTTGCTTGAGGCTGTGGATGCCGGCAGTCACGATGCGCGTTCCCGCGGCGAGGCCGCCGTTCACCCGCATACCGCTTCCATCCGCAGAGAGCGCGACCTTGCGCAGTGAAACTGTGCTGGCGGGCAGATCGACGACCCAAACAAAAGTGTCGCCATCTTTGCTGAGGATCGCCGATGGTGGAATCCGCAGAACTTCATTTTCTAACTGGCTTAGTGTCGCCGTGACTGTGCTTCCGAGCCGAAAGCTTGCGGGCGGATCAATCAGGGCTATGCGAATACGGCGCATCCGCGTCGCGTCATCCGCTTGCGGCGCAATCTCGCGAATTCGGCCTTCCACCTGAACGGCGGGAAGTAACTGCAATCTCACCGTAAACGACAGACCGAGCTGCAACGCGACCGGGAAATCTGGCCCGACGTCGACGACAGCCTCTCTGACATCGGGCCGTGCTACTGTCACGACAGTCTGCCCGGGCGAGACGACTTGTCCCACATCGGCGCTCACGGCCGTTACAACGCCGGCGAACTCGGCCTTCAGTTGCGTGTAGCCCAGTTGCTCGAGTGCCTTGGTCAGGTTCGCATGTGCTCGAGCAACTGATGCTTCGGCACCGGCAAGTGCATATTCTGCATCGTCCAAGCTAGCTTTTGTCGTCGAGTTGCTGACAATCAGTGTCCGTTTTCGTTCTTCCGTTGCGCTTGCATTCGCAAGCCGAGCCTTGTTTCGTGAAAGTTCTGCTCTCGCTGATTGAACTGCGAGTTCAAGCGCCGTGGAATCGATTGCGGCGAGGATCTGGCCTTCGTCAACCAAGTCTCCGACGTTGACAGGGCGCGCGATGAGACGACCCAGCACGCGGAACCCGATATTCGTCGTGAAGCGCGGTTCTACAGTGCCGGTGGCTATAGTGCTGCCTGGCGGCGTCGGTTCCACAACAGTCGACAGGACCGGTCGAACCGGCTCTGGCGCCTCTGTTTTTTGGTTGCATCCCGACGTGACCAGCGTCACGGCCAAGATGCCGGCTATCATGGTAGCGCGTATCTTCATGACTGATCGCCCTGATATGTGACCAATTGGCCAGAGCTTAGCAGCTTGCCTCCATCGACAACGACGCGCTCTCCAGGGTCTAGTCCTTCTTTGATGATGACTGCTCCGGCTTCATAACCGCCGATCGTCACTAGCTTCAATGAAGCTGTGTTGGTCGCCGGGTCGACAATCCAGATCGCTGGCTTTGCGCCTATCGCCATCAAAGCAGCCCACGGCAATGTGATCTGCGCGACAGGTCTAAATTTGCCTGTCCCGGCTACTGCGCTTCCAAGCGTCATGGCGCGCGGCGGATTTTGAATTGCGACCTTGACGCGCACCGTAGAGCTTTTCGCATCAACTGCCGGCGATATTTCCCTCACGCGCCCGAGAGCTGTGACATTCGGATCCGAGAGGAGCCGTAGCGCTACTTCGCCGCGTTCAGTGTCTGCTAACAAGATTCGTTCATCGACATCGAAGATGGCGTCACGGTCCCCGTCTTGCGCTAGAGTGAAGACCGACTGACCCGCGTCCACCACTTGGCCGATCTCGAGCTTACGCGCGGTAATCACTCCGGCGGCGCTGGCGCGTAGTTCGGTATTGCCCAGCGCGTCTTTAGCCTTCCCCAATTGCGCTTTCGCGTCCTGCAGCGAAGCTTCTGCACTTTGCAATCCTTCCTGCGCCTGATCGAAGGCCACTCTCGTGGTGAAACCATTGGAAAGGAGTGTCTTCTGCCGCTCAAACGTCGCCGTTGCCACGCGCAATTGAGAACTCCGACGATGTCACGGCTGCTGCTGCGGCATCCAGGTCGGCTTTCTGCTCGGCGGGATCGAGCCGGGCCAACACTTGGCCGGCGTCGACGTGAGCCCCAACGTCCATCAGCCGTTCAACCACGCGTCCGCTGACCCGAAACGCCAGAGCGGCGCGGAAACGGGCTTGAACCTCGCCGGTTAACGTAACTGACATTTGCCGAACTCGCGGCTGCACAATCTCCGTGCGCACGAACGCCGGACGCTGTGTCGAGCCCGCAGCGTCATCATTACACGCGCTTAGCGCCGGTGCGAGGAGCGCTAGCGCTAGTCCGGCACCCACGTGCCTCAGGTTCACGGCCAAGATCTTTGCCATTATTAGGTCCCTCTTGACAGCGCACTCAATCTGCCGCGCGGTCAGACTGCGCAATTGGGGTCGATCTGGCCTGCTGGGCCCCAAATCGCCTTACTCCATGCTCGTCGAGGATGTAGAGCGGCTCCGCGCGCGACAGCTCGATATCCCGGATCAGCGCCAGCCAGCGATTGTCCAGCAGAAACCAAGCGGCATTGATGCGGACGGCAACGATCGCGTGGTCTCGGCGCGCGGCATTGTCGCGCACGATAACGAGCTTCACATCCGGTTCGGGGATGCCGGCTTCTAGCAGCGCGAGATACTTCGCAACGGCATATTCTTTGCAGTCACCTGCGCCTACAGAGAGGGTTTCCAACGGTGACCGCCAGACGAAAGGATTGATTGTCGGCTTTATCGCCAAGTTAATCGCGCGATTGATGAAGCCAACACGGGCAAGACCGTCGCGGCTCCGCGCATCGGCAACGATGTTGCGAATGGTGCGCGCGGCCGGTGAGCAAGACGCTTCTTGAGCAGCACAGAGCGCTAGCCTTGCCATATCGGCCAAAACGCGAACCTTTACGTCTTGCCAAATCTGCGCGAGCGGGCCATCGGTAAAGTGCAAGCCGAGGGATGCGAAGGGCTCTTCAGCCGCGTTCAGCGCCGCCATCTGCGTGCCTGCGATGACGATCGTGGCGGATTGAGCACTTGTGAAAGCTTGCACCGAACCCATCCTCGGATCATGAGCGCTCGCCGAATCGTTGCTCGCGAGTCCGGCCTCTGAACCCGCGAGCAGCGTCAGCAGGATGGCGATTGGCATGGCGATCATGCGGTCTGTCAGTTGTGCGCGCATTTTCAAGTCAAACTATGCTGTGCCGTATCGTTTAACTTACTTGCACGACTCTCGATAACGTCTGCGCTAGACTTTTTCGGCGGCTTGCGAAGGAGATCGAATACATTGATCGCCCCTCTTAGAAACTCAACGAAGATGCGCGGAGGCGACAGCCTTAAGCGATCCTGATTGGCATCCGCCGCCACACCGCTAGTGATAATTCAATAAAACCTGCGCTGGGGCGGTTCAATGCGGGTAGCCGATCCAACAGTTAGGAGTGTGCTTAGCCCGATAAACTTTTGTTTAGGGGTGCAAACAGGCTTTGGGCGCGGGAGGTGAACGCAGCTGATGCTTGTATGCGCTTCGAGTCCTCCCGGCTAGGGAGATCGGCGAGCAGACTGACAGCTATTGGCTAAGGTATGATCTGCAGATCTGCGCTTACGGTGCAGACTGCACTGAAGCGATACGGACTGGACGCGCTGCTCCCGCTCATTGGAAATATCATCAAGAAGGAATCGGTACCGAGCGTAGAGAAATCCGGAGCGGCGGACCCGAATGGTGTGAGAAGCACGGGACGCGCTTGGCAGCTGCGGCGTCACGTGACTCGAATTAGAGCGATCTTCGTCCAGACAGGAACCAAGTTTGCGACGGGCCCCTGCCTTTAACATCAATTGTCATTGGCCCAGCAAAATCGTACTTGTCGAGCAGGGCTGTATAAACCGCCTCGGTGACTTGAATGCGCCCGGCGGCACCATGGCTCTCCATTCGGCTCGCCATGTTTACAGTGTCGCCCCAAACGTCAAAAATAAATTTGCTTTCGCCAATGACGCCCGCACATACGGGTCCTGTATGTATGCCGATACGAATGGCAAGCTTCGTTCCATCCGGAGCCCGGATCTGAGTCGCTTCATCCAACATTTGGAGCGCGGCTTCAGCCATCTTGTTCAAATGTTCGGGAATAAGCGTGCGGTACGCCACCCACAGCCATATAGCAATCGCCGATCGTCTTGATCTTCTCAAGACCGTGCCGTGCAACAATGCGATCGAACCTGCTGAACAAGTCATTGAGCATATTGACAACCTGCGTCAACTCCAGCTGAGCAGAGAGCGGGGTGAAATCAACCAGGTCGGCAAATAGAACGCTCGCCTCAGAAAACCTATCGGAGATCACCGTCTCACCGGCAAGTTTTCGAGCCGCAATTGAAGACGGTAGGACATTATGTAACAAGCTCCGTATTTTTTCTTCCGCTTTCAGCAGTTCTTGTGCCTGCCACCAAGCAAGGTGCTGCATGCGATCTAATACGAACGTCCCTATCGCGACCAAACCCAATGTAGTTGACAGCCACGCGAAGTGGAACCCAAGTGCCAACGGCGCTTCAGGATGCAGAAGCGTAACGGAGGCAAAGAAGGCGCATACGGTGCAAAGCGCCAGTACCGAACCGTCAACGAACGAGCCTCCGCAAACAACGAATGAAGCTACCCCCAGCGCTATCCAAAGCTCCGTAGGTTGATAATAGGACATCGATACTGAAGACGACAGAGCTAGCATTGTTGTGAGGAGCACAATCTGGGTGATCATTGCGCCAAAGCAGAGCAGCTCAATCCAGCGGTTGGGCTTACGCAAAGAGACCGCAGCCAGGAACACTAATAACGTCACAGTGCCTATAATGTGGACGTAAACTAGCGGCAGCGATGCATCATGTAGTGTGAGTAGATCTAGTGCAGCGAACACCATCGAGATGAAAACGCCGGCGGTAATTGTCACCTTCAGCGCTGTCAGTCGATACTCAAGGCGCGCGTCACGATATTGCCGCTCAATTTTGGGGTCGGCAAATTGCGGCAAAAACCGATGAAGTAATTGTGCTGGCTTCCGCGCACTGTCATTGCTGGCAACGTTGGTCTTATGTGGGCGGTGGCCGGAACTGGTTCGGCGGTCTGGAATGCAATACTGGAAATGCACGGGCGTTGGCTTGGCGAGCGAAATGCAGAACGGACTCGACATCGTGAAAACCTCGCCTTGGCTTGGGCCTTGATTACCACGCACCGGTAAGGTTTGCCGGTCAGGTCGCGAGGCTTTCCTCGCCAATCCGTAGCGATTGTCGGATCGGTCGTTGCAAATAGTCATGCACGACCCGGCCAAGACCCAGCGTAAGATCGGCAACAATGTGGACTGCGGACACAATCTCGCGAACCGGCAGTTCGGCGACCGGCGCTAGAGCGTGAGGGGCCAAGCACAAGGCCGCTGGCCCGGTCCAGGCGCCCTTCAATACAATGTCCTTAAGGCGGTATTCGACAAGCTCGCAGATCCGCGGCGTACCATCGACGTGAGGGATGATTTTAAGCAGGAAGTTCGGCGCTTCGAGCGACGTTTTGACTTGCGCCAGGTCGGCTTCACCGTGCTTGTATCCCATCGTTCCGGTCGCGACCCGAAGCGGACCGTAATCCAGCGTGCCAATGAGCGTGTCGATCTCAGTCCGCAAGGTCGGCTGCGCGAGCTTCTTGGGAAAGCCCCAGAGCTCGCGCCCGCCGGCGATCGGCCCCTCGTCGTTGAGGAACATGCAATGAGTATACCCGCCGTGCCGGCCGCGGAAGGACACCGGGATCACCTGGCCGCTTTCGGTGTAGTCGCCGAAGCCATTTGAATCCGGCATGCGGATGAATTCGTATTTGACCAGCGGTTCGCGCTCGTTGAACTCGAGCGGGTCAGGGACTACGGCCCTGAGCTTCGCCGCGTCCGTGCAATAGGTAATGATCAGATATTCGCGGTTCACGAAGCGATACGGGCCCGGCGGATAAGCCGGGTTCGTGAGCGGCATTGCGAACGCCCGTTCCAGTACTTCTTTCTGACGCATCTCGTCCTCTTTGCGTTCGGCCATTGATCAGTCTTGTTAGCTTATTCGCGACCATCACGTTCGAGATCGAACGTGAGCACGCCCTCCAGACTCATCGGGCGCGCCAGAACCTCGGGATGGCGCAGCGTACGTACCGCATCATGATAACCCGCGCGCCAATGATCTCGCATTGAAAGGCGAGAAAACTCATAATCCTTTGAATGACCTTCGTAGTTCTGCGCGCGGTAAATGAGTTGGACGATGTTGTAGACTTTGCGAGAGGCGACTGTTTTCAGGATATGCACCTCATCGTTCCTCTGAAGGTCCTCAGGGAGCTCGCGCAGCAGAGCGTCAATCGCGCGTCTGATCCGCTGCACACGCTTGAACTGATCGGTGCTCGCCCGCGTGCGGCTCGAAAACTGGATTTCTTTTACGCGAGTGACGACGTCGGCGATGTTTCGCGGAAGTTGTCCCCGCGAGCTCCAGAGGTCGACCTGAAACGCGAGTGTGTCCTGTTCGCGATCGTGTTCGCGGCCGTACTCAATGATCCATTCCAACGGCGTGTTGGAGACTAGGCCGCCATCCCAGTAGTGCTCGCCATCAATCTCGACGGCGGAAAAGCCGGGCGGCACCGCTCCGCTTGCCATGACGTGCTCCGGCCGGATCGTGTGGGTGTTGCTGTCGAAATAGACGAAATTGCCCGTCCTGACATTGACTGCGCCCGCGCTGAAGCGGGTTAGCCCGGCGTTCAGGCGATCAAAGTCCACCAGGCGCTCCAGCGTGTGTTTAAGGTCTTTGGTGTCATAGAAACTAGTCGCAGCGAGCGTCCCCCCAGGCTGCAGCAACGGTGTCACGGGCCGCGCGGAGAAGAAACCTGCCGCACCGCAGGCCATTGCCCAGCTGGCGCTTATTTGATTGAGGAAGTTGCGTATGTTATCGCCGCGCGCCAAATCCTGGAAGGGATCGGCTGACCAAATCCAAGGCGCGGTCGAAGTCACCTGTGTCCAAAACTCTCGCAGCCGGTCGACGCGTGAATTTGGAGCGTTGCCTGCAATGATGGCGGCGTTAATGGCTCCAATCGAAATGCCGGCGATCCAGTCTGGATGGATGTTGGCTTCCGCCAGGGCCTCGTAGACGCCGCCCTGGTAAGCCCCCAACGCGCCACCGCCCTGCAAAACCAAGGCGACACACTCGAAGGGAAGACGTCGTTCCGACGTCGCGAAGTGCGGTCGAAGCTGGACATTCATGGCGTGCCCCTCACTTACGGCTCGAGCTTTCGATCATCTATACGAGGCGGTTTAGTTCGATGCGCCAGCAGCATTTTGTCTGCCTGCTGCGTGGACTTTTCAACGATCCCGGCTCTAGCGCACTCCATCGTCGCGCCTGCGCGCGCGTTAGAATATTCCACCACGGTGCGGACGAGGCCGGCGGCCTCGGAAAAGGTCAAGCTTTGATGATCCAGATCGAGGCTTGTTTGTACTTGCCATCTGGCCGCGCAGATCGCCCGCTCAAGACTTAGATGGCCGACGATATTTTCGACCGCAGCGTCGACCCGGCCGTGTGCGATCAAATGGGCATTCACGATAACCTGACCGGTACCGTTGACGTCGGCGCTGTCGAGACGCCGCAGAGCCAAATCGCCCGCGGCAAGACCCTGAAGAAGAAGTGCACGGATATTCGCTTCGTCAGCGCTACGACAAGTGACAGAAATCAGGTAACCTACCTCAAGCTCGGTGGTGCTCAGAGGCTGCCGATTGATGACTCGGACAATTGGACGCAGCAGGAGGTTTATGAACGCGACAAAAGATGTTGCTACAGCGGCGGCCGCCAGATAACCGGCGCCAGCAAGAACGCCCACTGCGGCCGAACACCATAACGTGGCAGCCGTGTTCAGACCGCGAACGCTCAATCCTTCGCGAAAAATCAGCCCGGCTCCAAGAAAGCCGATACCTGAAACCACTTGCGCCGCTATGCGGGTCGGACTGCCCTCGCCCGGGACAATATCGGAGAAGACGACGAAAGTTGCTGCTCCCAGCGCGACCAGGGTATTTGTCCGCAGGCCGGCGAGCCGGTTATGCCATTGTCGCTCAAATCCAATGACCGAGCTGAGCGCGACAGCGGCCGCCAAATTAATCGCAGCTTGTTCGATAGGAAGATTCACTACTGCCTCCTCCAGCATCATCGGCACATTGGGGTCTTCTCAGACTACCCGCGATTGCACGTTGGACTTCTCAAGGCTACCGGCTAGCACACTCTGCACTCGACAAGTGCTGACGCACGACGCCTGTACGAATTCAATAAACGCGTTGCCGCCCGGATCAATGCAGCCAAACGATCTAACGCTTGGTTCTTTTCTTGCCCCGATGAAGAATTGTTTAGAGTGACAAGAACCTCCCACCACCTCTCAGTCGCGACCCCAGCTGATACGTGCGGGACGCGATTATGTTCTTTTGCTGCGGCGAAGAGATGGAGTGCGAGCGACCGAGCAGCACGGCAATTCAAGCACAGGTTTTGGCGTGGGTGCCGGGTCGGAATGCAGGCGTTGCTGGTGTAATAGAGCCAAAACAGCTGTTTGTACGGCGCGCGCGCCGCCAGCACTCGAACACTCTTTACGTTGTGATGCCGGAGCCAATGGCGACCAAGGTCGGAAAGGCCGCGAAGCGCAATTCACATCAAAGGTGCCGGCATTCTTCGCATAATTTTATGTTGGAGAACCACGGAGCTGCTTCGATAGGCCAATTGCCCGCGAAGCAGCTATGAGATCCAGCCGAAAGCGCACGAAGCAGTCTGCAATGATTTCATCTCCGCTTCACTTTCCCTCTCAGGTGAGGTGCTTACGAGCTAACCGCAAAGGCAATGATGGCGGTGGTCAGGCCCGCGACGAGCCTTTGGCATTGCCGTAGCGGGCGCGATAGTTCTCGATCGTGTCCATGGCCGCGCAGAATTCAACATTGTTGTAGTCGGGGTCGTAGAAATAGCAGGCGACATTGCCGCCGGTTTCGCCGTCGCCGAGCGGCGGTTCGCTGTTGTGGCGGACCGGACCGTAGTTTGGGATAAAGCCGGCCTGCTTCGCCTGTGCCGCAAACGCCAATGTGTCTTCGAGGCGGTTGCCTTGAAGCTCGAATGCCGTGTGGAAGAAACTCATTCCGGACGGAACCGTCACCTTGCCGTCGGGATCACGTTCTTCGACCAGGACGAGACAATCCTCATGCTGGGCCGCGCTCATGTAGCAGCAGCGGATGCGCCAGCCTTCCTTGAACGGGTGAGCCTCCTCTTCGCAGGTGCGGCTGTGCCGCAAGCCGGCAAGTTTCTCGTACCATCGGCGCGATCGGGCGATGTCTTGCACGTAGATCGAAACTTGCGCGATGCGCGCGACCCGCGATGGCATGAACACACCGTAATCCTCGGTCTTGTTCGAGAATCGGCGCCCGGTGATTGTAGGCGGAGCGAGTACAAGCTCGCGGAACCACTTGCGCTTGAGCAGTGGTGCGAACTTTTGCGCAAGCGGTGGCAGCACGCTCGGGGGAACGTAGGATGCGGTGGTCATTGGGCGGGCTCCTCGATGATTTCAATCCAGTGATGATCCGGGTCTTGAAGGCAGAACGCGCGTTGACCCGGCAGCGCTTTTGCGGAAGCGATCAGGCGCCCGTCGCGCGTGGGAATGGCCAGTTCTTTTGCGCGCCGTTGGATCGCATCGAACGCCGCCCGGTCGCGGGCAACGAGCGAGAAGTGCAGCATCGAGCCGTTGTCCATGTTCAGCTTGTGGTGCTTTACCAAACAGATGTCGTGGTGGTAAAAGCCGAAACTGAAAAAATGCATCTCCATATGCGCCACGCGCATTGCCGCACTGCTGTCGGGATGGTTGAGAGCAGAGAATTGCAGGTCGAACAGCTTCGTGTAGAAGTCCTTCGATCTATTCAGATCGCTAACATAGATGACGTGATGCTGCAGCTTGACGGCTGCGATGGGTGTGTCTCCAACATGCGCGTTCATTGCAGGAGGTCCTTCTGTTAGTTGAACACTTGGGCGACAGCCATGTGGTTGCTGAAGCCGCCTTTGGGCTGCAACTCAGCTGCATGTTCCGGCTCACCAGCGACCTTGGCAAACGCATCGAGACTTGTCAGATCGGAACGCCGATCAAGTCGCTGGGCGATAAAGCGATCCGGGCGGACAAGGATGCCGCGAACGTTGTAGCTTTTTGCCCAGGCAAGGAAGGCTTCATCCCGGCATTGCAAGCTCACCGTCGGTATCGCGGCTGCCGCGCTGTTGACGGCCAAAAAACGCGCATCAAGCCCGTCTAGAATTGCTCGGTCACGAGGGGACAGTTCGGCGCGCGGATCGACGCCAATACCAAGTGCCAGCCATTGATGGCAGCCCAGCCAGGAGTCGAGCGGCCGCCCATGGCCACCTAGTATCAGCACCGGTTGCGGCAGCATCTTGCCCACGACGCTGTCTCTTCGGGCCGCCGTTAGGGCGCTGCGCTCGATATGAGGCGGCGGCAGCAAGCCGCCGCGGCGAACGAATGAGCGGAAACCGCGCGAAAGATTCAGGAGAGCAAATACCACATCGCGGGCGGCGGCTATGGCGGGGTTGGTCGGCATAATGACTCCGCCGAGACGGCGGGAGAGATTGACCGCGTCGCGCACATGGCGCGCTCGCTCGATCTCGTAGGTATCGAGGATTTTGTCCCCCGCTTGGCCGGCAATGACGGCAGCCAGTTTCCAGGCGAGATTGGCGACGTCTTTCATGCCGCCATTCATCCCTTGGCCGGCAAATGGCGGCATGAGGTGTGCGGCATCGCCGGCGAGCAGAACACGGTCCTTTCTCCATTTATCGGCGACGCGCGCGTGGAAAGTGTAGACCACGCGCCTTTCGATCTCGATCGCGGAGAAGTCGACGAACGGTTCAAGTAGCCGCCTGATGTTCCTATCACTGGCCAGCTCGTCGGAAGTCTCTCCCGGCAGCTGCATGAATTCCCAACGAACGCGCGATCCGACGGCCGGCAGCCGCACGGCGGGCCGACGCGGGTCGCAAAAAAATGTGATGTTGTTAACATCATGATTGTCGATTTGAGCGTCGATCACGAGCCAGCGTTCGGCATAAGTCGAGCCGACAAGACGTGAACCGATCAAATCGCGCGTGCTGCTGTTTCCGCCGTCGCAGCCGACGATGAATTTGGCGCGGAAGGACCGTATCCCTCCGGTGTTTCGACCTGTATTTCAACGCCGTTTCGGTCTTGCGAAATTGACCTGACGCAGTGGCTGAACAGCGCGCGCACTGAGGCAAAGCGCTTAAGCCCACCAAGAAGTGCGTGTTCAAAGTGCGGCTGGTAAAACGTTCCCAGCTGTGAATGTCCGTATGCGCTTCGCTGCGGAGCCATCTCCATCAATTTGACGCCGCGAGCGTTGAGATAGACGACCTGCGGATCTTGGATGAGCCCATCGGCAATTGCATCAAACAAGCCGATCTGTGCGAAGAGCCGCAGTGTCTCCGCGTCATAGGCGATCGCTCGCGGCAATCCGACCAATCCGACGTTTCTCTCAACCAGCACGACGCTGACGCCGGCGGCACCCAGAAGGTTGGCGAGCATCAAGCCGATCGGGCCGGCGCCAACAATTGCGATATCGCACGTGGAGGGGAGTTCGGAATTGACATCCCGGCTTGGAGACATTTGGCATCCTCTGGCTAGGCGGATGGCGACCTTGAAAATCTCATATTGACTATGGTAGTCATTTTGACTAATTAGTCAATAGCAGATAGGCAGAGCGCAAAAGAGAGCAAAATGGTGAGGATTGATCTTGTGCGTCGGGCGCAGATTGGCCGGGACCGCCGCGCGCGAACACGGGCGGAACTGATGCGAGCGGCGCGTCGGCTCTACGCGGGGCGAAGCTTCAACTCGGTAACGGTTGACGATGTGGTGAACGCGGCGGAAGTCGCAAAAGGCACTTTCTATGTGCACTTCGACAGCCTGGACGACCTGCAAAGCGCGCTGGCCGACGAATTGACACGCGAATTCGACGAGTTGCTGCAGCCCCGCAGATTATCGCTTGATGATCCGGTCGAGCGCATTGCCGCCGGCTGCGGCGCGTTCATCAATCAGGCGCTGCACGACCCCGCCTGGGGGGCGCTCATCGTGCGCGGTGCCACGGCAATGCCGGATGTTGCGCGCGTAGCGCGCGGGCGGCTCAGCGAGGACGTCCGCCGGGCCGCCGCGGCTGGACGCCTTGACGGCGTGTTGCCGGCAATTGCCGTCGAATTTGTCCTCGGCATTACGGTGCGTGCGATGCAATCGGCCGCCGAGGGTCGGCTTAAGCCAAAGCAGGCGCCGCTTATCGTCGCCGGTATTCTTCGCGCGATCGGCGTGTCAGCCGCGGAAGCTCACGAAGTGTCGTCCCATCTTGGCAAACCTGATCGGCAGAAGTCTTAAGGTCGCGAGGCCCGGCAGCACGACGGAGACGAGGAGCAAAAGCTATGGCCATCAACCTTGCACGCTTCGCTACGGACAGCGGCCCACGCTGGGGCGTCGTGCAGCGAAACGGCATCGTTCCGCTGTCCGGCGACTATCCGACCACCGCGGCGCTGATCGAGCAAGGTGAAGAGGACTGGCGCAGCGCCAGCCGCGCGTCGGTGGCGGTCGCCTTCGATGCCGAACGGATCCTCTCGCCCGTGACCGCACCGTGCCACGTGTATTGCCAAGGCGCCAACTATCGCCAGCACATGATCGAATCGGGGTTGGACCCCGACGCCAAGACTTTCAACATGTTCTTCACCAAATCCGATGCATCAATCAGCGCGGCGAAC
>CAWGKB010000007.1:5000-178794 GCA_963823135.1 uncultured Alphaproteobacteria bacterium
GGCAAAACAAATTTCATAACTTTCCTCCGGGTTGGGCCTTGCGGCGCAAACCGACGGGTCAACCGCAAGGCTCGCAGCCTGAAGAGCATATGCCAATCGAGGAGGTTTCGCGAGGCGACGCCGAAATTCCTATCGCCCGTGCTCCCATAGCGTCTCCAGCCGGTGGCGGAACGCCTTGGGCTTTTCGGCGAATAGCCGCAGCGCGATACGCGCGGCGCGGTGCGAAAGTTCCGTGGTGTGCTCGGCGCAGGCCGGCGTCAGCCGCGAGCGCCAGTGCGCCAGCGGCTGATGTGGCTCGGTCAGCCGCTTGAGGATTTCGAGGTCCTGGCAGCGGCCGAGCCGGTCGCGCAGCCGCTCCGCCTCGTCGGTCCACATCCGGCCGTGGCGCGGCCATAGCGGCTCGACCAGTTCCATCTGGTAGCGATGGTCGACGACGCGCTGACGCAAGTGATGCAATTCCTCGGCGGTCGCCTGCGTCCAATCCTGCGGGATCAACTGCCGCGCGCTGCGGTAGCCGGCGGTCAGGCGCGCCGCGATCTTCGAGAATTCGAAAGGATCAAGCGGCCACTGCTCGATCGCCGCCGTCGCCGCGTCGAGCCAGATGATGATCGCATCGCGCAGCTCCGGCGTCAGCACCGCCTGCTCTTCGTTGCCGCGGATCGCTTCGATGCGCTCGCGGATGGTGGCGGTCGAGCGCTCCGACAGCACCATGCCCTTCTTCATCAGGTCGTCGAAGGCATTGAGCGCCGATTGGCCGTCGCGGGCCCGCGACAGCGAGCGGGCGTGATTGCGCGCCTCTTGGCGCAGCCGCACCGCGTCTGGAATGAACGGCTCGAGGAGGCGCATCAGCGCCCGCCACTGCTTCATGGTGCGGCGGAACTCGTGCACCGCATCGGCTGAGGTGATTTCCGGATCGGTTAACGCGCCGCGCGCGGTCGCGAGAATCGTGCCGGCGATCGCGCGCACGGCCGGTCCGATCGCCGCCTTGGGCTGCAAGGCTGGTTTGGCGCCCATGATCGCTTCTAGGGAGGCGTGCATGACAGTCCGATTGGGAATCCTATGACAGTATGACGAAAAATCAGGAGGGACGCACTTCCCTTCTGAGGGGGCCCTTGCTACATCAACCTCGCGAACGCCGGCCCCCGAAAAAAGCGGCCGAAATACGCATTTGGCGCGGGGTGGAGCAGCCCGGTAGCTCGTCAGGCTCATAACCTGAAGGTCGTAGGTTCAAATCCTACCCCCGCAACCAACTTTCCGACGCCAAATTCAAATGGGACCCGTCATTCGCGGATCCCTTTTGCTTTTTCCGCATTAGGCGGTGCCGTTCGCAATCATCTTCCGGTTGTTACAGATCCTTGGTAGCCCTTTTGCGGCACGAGATGAGGAGCCTCGCGAAACGGCGGGCCCAAACGCGCCAAGTTCTTGAACGACGCCTTTAGCTCGCGGGACTGCCCGGTCCACTGAAGCGGGCAGACGTGCCGCGAGCGCTAACGCCAAGGGAGAGCGCCGTGGATCAGTTGAGACCCTCAAAGACGCCGCGCCGGATGTCGCGGGCGGTGAGCATCGCCGCATTCTGTGCATCGCTTGTGTTGTTTCAGTTCGGCCCGGCTGCCGCTGACGACAAGCCGTCCGGATGCACGCCGCCGCCGAAAGAAGTCACGGTCGATACCACGCCGCCGATCAATATCGGCATTCTCGCCAACGCGCTGACCTATTACCGCTGCACCGAGTACGATGGCGACGTCACGGCGGCGCTGGCTGCCGCGCGCGCCTGGGTCGGAAAGCGGGCACTCGAAGTGGCGAAGCCGGCGATCGTCCTCGACATCGACGAAACCTCACTCTCCAATTGGGACGAGATCCATCACAACAATTTCGGTTACATTCCGAGCGGCGGTTGCGATCTGAGCGCTTCGACTGCGTGCGGCCAGCGCGCCTGGGAGCTCAGCGCGCGGGCGTCGGCGATCGAGCCGACGCTCGAGCCGTTCAACTTTGCCAAGACATTGAAGGACAAGAACGGCGATCCGGTCGACATTTACTTCGTCACCGGCCGGTATGAAGATCCGTTTGAACGCATCGCGACCGAATGGAATCTGCGCCGGGTCGGTTACGACCAATGGCGCAAGCTTTTCATGCGTCCGGATTCCAGCCGGAGCGACGAATACGTGTCCAAATATAAAACCTGGGCACGCACGCAAATCGAGGCCGATCACATCATCATCGCCAATGTCGGCGATCAGTACAGCGATCTGGTCGGCGATCAAAGCGGCGATCACGCCGAGCGATGCTTCAAGGTCCCCAATCCGTTCTATTTCATCCCCGGTGATCCGATCCCGAGCGGCGGCTTGAAATGCTTGGCGGGCAAGTAGGCGCCACTACAGTGATAGATTTCCCCGAATTGTCATGCCCGCGCTCGTCGCGGGCATCCACGTCTTGAGTGCTGCGGCCAAACGAAGACGTGGATGGCCGGGGCAAGCCCGGCCATGACGAACTATCGATTCGGTCTCATTTCATCTCGCTCTAATCGGTGAATATCACCCCCGCGCCCATCGCCACGCGATTGTAAAGATCGACGACGTCGTCGTTCACCAGGCGGATGCAGCCGAAATTGACGGAATTGCCGACCGTCTTCGGCGCATTGGTGCCGTTGATGCGCGTGCTGCCATCGTCGAGGGCAATGAGCCGCGCGCCGAGCGGATTGCCGGGGCCGCCTTTCATGATGCCGGGCGGAGCGAGCTTGCGCTCGACCATCTCGGTGGGTGCTTGCCATTCCGGCCACTCCACTTTGCTCGCCACTTTGCGCAGACCCGCGACGCCGGCACACGGCTTGCCGACGCCGACGCCATAGCGCAACGCCACCTGATTGGGCTGGATAAGGTACAAAAAGTGCTGCTGCTTATCGATGATGATCGTGCCGACCGGATTGGTGGTTCGGTAGAACACCGGCTGGCGCCGAAAGAAAAACGGCACGTCGGCTTCGGTAGAGCCGCCGTCGACGCCGGGCGCGAGGTCGCCGTCGGCGGCCGTTACGACAGCGGGCCGCGCTTTGGGTTGGACCTGCGGCGGCTGCGGCGCCGCCGGCCGACCGTTCGCGGTTTGGTTTTTGCTGACGGCCGGCGCCTCGCTGTCATGTCGCGAAGCGACAAGCACGTAGGCGCCGGCGGCAATCGCCGCAACGACGATGGCCGACATGACCCAGACGATGGGGGGCAAGCCAAACGCCGCGGCCTTGGGCCCGGCGTCGCCGGCAGTCACCGGCGATCGGGCGCGAAGTTCAGTCTTTGGTCTGATGGCCCGCTGGCGGTCGGAGCCGGCGTGGCCGCCGCGGGTCGGCGCGAACTCCGACTGAATGGTTTTGATCGCCGCTTCCAACGCGTCGGTCTGCAGCCTTATTTCGGTGTTCGATAGCGGCGGCTGCTGCGCGCGCAATTGCGCCAGCAGCATTTGTCTGGTCTGTTCGAACACGCTCTCGCGCCAGCGCGCGCTGTTTAAATCGCCCTTCCGCAACGCGCGCGACAGGATGGCGTAATAATCTGGCATCTTTTTCCGGGATGGCGCCGCAGAGCTTTCGGGCGCGTGCGATTAGGACCGGCACTCAATCAATTTATCGGTCGGTTGTGAAGCGCCGCCCGCCAACGGTCGGCCGCCAATTCACGGTCCTGTCTCCGAATTTTCTTGCCGCTTCATGTCACAGCGGGCCACGCCAACTCGTCTTAGCGGACAGGAGGCAGACGATATGCGCGATCTGGTGGCGTGGATGCTTGGATTAGGCTTAGCGGCCAATGGGTTAGTCATGCTCGGTTTTCCCGCGGACTGGTACGCTGCGGTTCCGGGGGTGATCGATGCCGGCCCGTTCAATGCGCATTTCATCCGCGATATCGGCGTCGCGTACCTGGTCAGCGGAGCGGCGCTGGTGTGGCTTGCGGCCAATCCTGCGGCGCGGCCGGCGGCACAAGCCGGTGCGGCGTTCCTCGCGCTGCACGCCCTGGTCCACGTGTGGGACACGGCGGCCGGACGCGAGCACGTCCATCAATTGCTGATCGATCTGCCGACCGTCTTTCTGCCGCCGGCACTGGCAATCTGGATTGCCTTTATGCCGGCCGATCGCGGCGCAACACTGGCAAAAGGAGAAGCACGATGATCAGTTGGTTTTTGCGGCGATGGGTCGACAAGTTCGAGCGCACCTGGAACTACGACGCCAGCTATTTGCACGACCTGCTCGACGCCGATCCGCGCGCGGCGATGGCGTTCAGCAAAGCCGCGGCTCTGAACAACTATCGCAAGGACGTCCCGCCCGCCGTGTATTTCGCCGCCGCCATCGTCGGCACCATGTCGGAGGATTGCGGACCCTGCACGCAGCTCGGGATCGACATGGCGCAACGCTACGGCATCGATCCGGCCATTCTACGCGCTGTCGTATCGCGCGATCTCACCGCCATGCCCTTCGAAGTGGCGCTGGCGGTCCGCTTCACCGAAGCGAGCTTAAGTCACGCCCCCGAGGCCGACGACTTGCGCGATGAAGTGGTCCGCCGCTTCGGCAAACGCGGCCTGGTGTCGCTGGCTTTCGCCATGACGGCGTCGCGCCTATATCCAACCTTGAAATATGCGTTGGGCCACGGCAGGACCTGCACGCGCGTCACGGTCGGCGGCGAGTCCCGGCCGGTGCTGCGCGCACTGACCAAAGCCGCATGACTACGCTCGACCACGACGTCCAATCGTTCGAAAGCCATCGGCGCGCGCTGACGGGGCTTGCCTATCGCATGCTCGGCTCGCGCGCCGAGGCCGAGGACGTGGTGCAGGATGCGTATCTGCGATGGCATCAGGCCGACCACGCCGGGATCGAAGAGCCGCGCCGCTATCTCGGTACCGTGGTGACGCGGCTTTGCCTCGACCGTATGAAATCGGCGCGGGCGCGGCGCGAGGTCTATGTCGGGCCGTGGCTGCCCGAGCCCTTGGTGGACGAGGCGCTCGATGCCGACGCCCCGGGCGATCTCGCGCACGACCTCTCCGTCGCTTTGATGCTCGTGCTCGAGCGGCTGTCCCCGCTCGAGCGCGCGAGCTTCCTGCTGCACGACGTCTTCGGTCTCGACTTTGCCGAGGTGGCGCGCGCGCTTGATCGCGGCGAGGCGGCGTGCCGCCAGCTTGCGGCGCGCGCCCGCGCCCACATCGAGGAAGGCCGGCCGCGCTTTCCAGCTTCGCGGGAGGAGGGCGTCCGCCTGGCCGCGGCGTTCGTCACCGCCGCACAGTCGGGCGATGCGGCAATGCTGACGAAGCTGTTGGCCCAGGACGCGGTGCTCTATTCCGACGGCGGCGGCAAGCGCGCCGCGGCGCTCAATCCGATCTACGGCGCCGACAAGATCCTGCGCTTCCTGATCGGCATCGCCCGCAAGAACCCGGCGCTGCCGGGCGCGCAATGGCGCCCCGCGACGGTCAACGGCCTCGCCGGCTTCGTGCTGCGCGAGGAGGACGGCGAGATCGACACCATCGCCTTCGAGAACCGCGACGGGCAAATCGCTGCCATTTACGTGGTGCGCAATCCGGAAAAGCTGCGCCACGTGCGCTTTTGATGCTCGTCGACGCCGCGCCTAACGGCCCGCCTTAGTACACCGCGGGCACATAAAGTTCGTGCGGCACCGGATGGCGGACATAGTCCGGTTTGTGGTCGCGCGCCGGCATTACGATTTGCTCGTGATGCACGTCCCCGTACGGAATCTGCTGCAACAAGTGATGCATGCAGTTCAGTCGCGCCTTTTTCTTGTCGACACCTTCGACCACCCACCAGCGCGCTTCCGGAATATTGGTGCGCTCCAGCATCTCTTCTTTGGCCTTGGTATACATTTCCCAGCGGCGCCGCGATTCCAGATCCATCGGGCTGAGCTTCCACTGTTTCAGCGGATCGTGGATGCGCATCAGGAAGCGCAGATTTTGTTCCTCGTCGGTGATCGAGAACCAGTACTTGACCAGAATGATGCCCGATCGCGCCAGCATCCGTTCAAATTCCGGCGTGGTGTGAAAAAAGTCATCGCACTCCGCCTCGGTGCAAAAACCCATCACCCGTTCGACGCCGGCGCGGTTGTACCAGCTGCGGTCGAACAGCACGATTTCGCCGGCGGCCGGCAGGTGTGCGACATAGCGCTGGAAATACCACTGGGTGCGCTCGCGCTCGGTCGGCGCCGACAGTGCTACGACTTTGCAAATACGCGGATTGAGCCGCTGCGTGATCCGCTTGATGACGCCGCCCTTGCCGGCGGCGTCACGGCCCTCGAACAAGACCATCAGCTTGAGCTTTTTGTAGACCACCCAGTCCTGAAGCTTGACCAGCTCCTTTTGCAGCCGCAGCAGCTCCTTGAAATAGGTGTGGCGATCAACGGTGGGATGCGCCGGCCCGTGCTCGGTGTGCTCCAGCAAGCTGGCGAGGCGGCTGTCGTCGATCTCCAATTCCAGCTCTTCGTCGACCGCGTCGATCAGTTCATCGTGCAGACGCTCGTCGAGCGGGCGGGGGTCTGACGGTTTGGCCGGGTTGGCGTCCATTTGCTGGCACTCCGCAGGAGAATTGTCGGATAAGGTGCAACGGCGAATGTTGGTTTGTCGATATGACGGCCGTACGACGCGCAGCCTCGCTGGCGTTCGACCGAATTTGCAATCAAATCATGGCATTAACAGCGTTCACAGTGCCTATTAATCGCGCAAACTGATTCACCGAAAGATGATATAGCGTAAGGCAATATTCCGGATGTGTTCAGATTGTCATGAAACTTGGGAATCCTGAGGGTACAGCAGGGCAGGCCGGCAGGTCCGGCGGTCGTTTCATCGCAACGCTGCACGCGGCGGTGATGACGGCTGCCGAAGTGCCGATCTTAGTGAGACGGCATGGTGGGAGAGTTTGATGCCAAAAGCTAAAAGTGATGGAAATGGCAGTCTCGACGCTGCGGCAGAGCCCGTGGAGAACGCGCAGGCCGAGGCAACCGAGGCGTTAGATGAAGGCAGCGAGGATCGTGGCGACATGGTCGCGACAGTTGCTACGGTTGCGGTCGTCGGCGTCGCCGCCGTGGTGTTCGAAGCGGCGTTGCTGCCCGGCATTGTCTTGGGGGTCGCGGCCGTCGCCGTGCCGCGATATTTTCCGCGGATCGGCGGGGCGTTGAACCCACTGTTCAGGTCGACGGTGCGCGGCGCCTACAAGCTCGGCCACAAAACACGAGAAATGATGGCCGAAGCGCAAGAACAGTTTCATGACATCGCGGCCGAGGTCCACGCCGAGAAGGACGTCGTTGCGCCGGCGGCATCGAAAAGCCCAGTTTGAGGAACGGCTTTCGACTGCAGACCCAAAATCGAGCCCATGCTATCGACCGGGTACCGAGCTAATTCCGGTTTTGTAGTGTTTGGCTGTGATCCCAAACGAACCGGCGCGACGTTGGCTGCGTCGCCGACCGGTTCGTGACGTTATCCGAGCAACACCGATGACCAAGATGAATCTGCGGATCGAGCACCAGGTGCCGGGGCGGGTGCGCATGAAGATTCCCGCCGGCAAGGGCAATCCGGAACTGCTGGAGCAGATCAGCAAAGTCTTCGGTGTCATCCCCGGCATCGAAGAGGTCACCATCAATCCGACCACCGGCAGCGTCGTGCTGCACTATGACGCCGATCGCCACGATGAATTCCACGGCAACTTCCAGCAGCACTATGCCGCCCACGGCGCCGCCAATGGCGGATTGGCCGCAATGCACGGCGCCGACACCGAACTCGACAAATTGACCGGCAGCATCGAGGCGGAGGCCGAATTCCTCGCCAGTCATTCCCATTCCGCCCGCGCCGTCGTCGACTTCGTCAAAAAGGTCGACCGCGAAATCAAGCTCGCGACCAACAACAACCTGGACCTGAAGATCATCTTTGCCGCCGGGATCATCGCCTTCACGGTGTTCGAAGTCGGGGCGACCGCGGCGACGCCGGTCTGGGTCACGCTGGCGATTTTCACCGTCAACCACTTCATCGAAATGCACGAGCGGCAGCTGCACAACAACGCCAACAATTCTCCACGCCTGGCGCCGGTCCGGGTCAAAGCATAAGGGTCTGAAAGGATCGGGGGTCGGCGTCAAATGGAATTCTCGATCCGTCACTTCATTTCCGGCCGTATCCGGCTGCATCTGCCGTCGCTGTGCCGAAAACAAAAACTTGCGCAAGCCGCGGTCGCCTGGCTCGAAGCGCAGCAGGGCGTAAAGCGGGCGCGTCTGAACTTCGCCTGCGCCAGCCTGGTCATTGAATACGATCCGAGCTTCGAAGGCGTGCTACGGGCGACGCTGGGCCGTCTGTCGCTGATGAGCCTTGACGATCTCAGCGTATTGTTTGATCCGGCTAACAACGTACCTGCGGTGCGGCGGCCGGCGCCGCTTCCGCAGCCGGCGGCGCATCCGCCGCTGTGGCGGCGGACACCGCTCGCGCTGCCGACGCTGTCGCTGGTGATGGCGTTCAGCGCCAATCCGGTCATCGCCGCTATCAATATGCCGCTGATGCTGTGGAACGCCTATCCGATCGCGTTGCGCGCCTGGCGGGTGATTCGGCGTGAGCGGCGCCTCAATGTCGATTTCCTCGATACGCTCGCGATCGCCGCCTCGCTGATGCAGGGCAATCCCATGGCCGGCGCGATCGTCACTTGGCTGATCAAGCTCGGCGATTGGATTCGTGATTTGACCGCGGCCGGTCAGCGCAAGGCGATGAGCGAGCTCCTTGAATTCCAGACCAAATCGGCCTGGGTCATTCGCGACAACGTCATTGTCTCGATACCGGCCGCTCAGCTTGTGGTCGGCGACGAAGTCGTCGTCTATCCCGGCGAGATAATTCCCGTCGACGGCGAGATCATCGACGGCCACGCCATGATCGATCAGAAGACCATCACCGGCGAGGGCCTGCCGATCATGCGGACGAAAGGTGAAGCGGTGTTCGCCGCCACCGTCGTCCGCGACGGACAGTTGACGGCGCGCGCCATCCGCGTCGGCAATTTCACCACCGCCGGGCAGATCGCGCGGCTGGTCGAATCGGCGCCGATCGGCGACACCCGCATGCAGAACCACGCCGAGAAGTTCGCCGACCGGCTGGTCGCGCCGACACTCGGCCTGGCGGTCGGCACCGCCGCCATCACCGGAGATTTCAACCGTTTCCTCTCGCTCGTAATCGTCGACTATGGCACCGGCATCCGCGTCGCTGCGCCGACCTCCGTGCTTGCCTCGATGACGCATGCGGCGCGCGCCGGCATCATCATCAAAAGCGGCGCCCACATGGAGCGTCTCGCCCAAGTCGACACCATGATTTTCGACAAGACCGGTACGCTGACTCACGGCTCGCCGGCGGTGCTCGACGTGATCAGCTACGAACGCGGCATCACCGATCGGCATCTGCTCGGGCTCGCGGCGGCGGCGGAAACGCGCCTCAAGCATCCGGTCGCCGAGGCGCTGCGCGTCAAGGCCCGCGAGCTTGGCGCCAACGTGCCGTTTTGCGACGAGACCAAATATCGCATCGGCCTCGGCGTCGAAGGACAGGTCAACGGCTATTATCTGCATGTCGGCAACGAGCGGCTGATGCGCCAGAGCGACATTAACATCCGCGCCGCCGAAGCCGACCGCGCGGCGCTCGACAGCCAGGGCTATTCCTGCATCTACGTCGCGGTCGATGGAACGCTTGCCGGACTTTTGCCGTTTACCGATCAAATCCGGCCGGAAAGCCGGCAGATCATCGAGCGGCTGCACGCCATGGGAATCCGCAACAGCGTCATGCTCACCGGCGATAACGCGGTCGTGGCCCGAGCGGTCGGCCGGCGGCTCGGCTTGTCGAACCAGTTCGCCGACATGCTGCCGGCGGATAAAGCCGAGGTGATCCAGCAATATCAGCGGCAAGGCAATGTCGTTGCCATGGTCGGCGACGGCATCAACGATTCGCCGGCGTTGAGTTTCGCCGACGTCGGCATCGCCATGAAGCACGGCGCCGAGGTCGCGCGCGAATCGGCCGACGTCGTGCTGATGGAAGACTCGTTGTGGAAGCTCGTGAAAGCTGTGGAGATATCGCGTGGCGCGGTTGGCCTGATCCGGCAAAATTATGCGATCGTCGCCGGGCTGAACACTTTGGCGTTTGCGCTGGTGCTGCCCGGCGGCCTAATCAGCCCGGAAATTACCGCACTCATCAGCAATGGTTCGGCAATCCTTGCGAGCCTAAACGGAATCCGCCCGATCCTGCGATACCAATGATCAAGGCCGAGCCAACGATCAATCTGCCGCAGGCACATCAACAGGCGCTGCAACGCGCCATCATGAACCTCGAAAACCAGGATTTCGCCGCCCGGCTCGCGGATTATGCCGGCCGGCCGATCTCGAAGGCTCTGCGGCTGATGCCGAAAGCGGCCACCGACCGCTTTAACAAAGTGGTCGAAACCGCGATCCTCAATTCCCTCAATATCGCCATCCGCTCGATCGAGCCGAAATCCAAGCGCCCGCCGGCGCGGCGCGCGGCATCGGTGCTGGCCGGATTGAGCGGCGGCGTCAGCGGATTCTTCGGCATCGCCGCGCTGCCGATCGAGCTGCCGGTGACCACGACACTGATGCTGCGCGCCATCGCCGACATTGCCCGCCATCAAGGCGAGGACTTGTCGACGCTCGAGGCCCGCCTGGCTTGCGTCGAGGTGTTCGCGCTCGGCGCACCGGAGGCGGAGCGCAATATGGGGCTGAGCTACTACGCTTCGCGCGCGCTCATCGGCCGGTTGGCCGCCAACGCGACCAGCGTCTTTGTCGATCGCGGCGTCGCCAATCTGTCGACGCCGGTGGTCGGCAGCCTTGTTACCGAAATCGCCACGCGATTCGGCATGGTCGTCACCGAGCGCTCGGCTGCGAGCGCGCTACCGGTTCTCGGCGCCGTCGGCGGCGCCACGGTGAACGTTATTTTCATGAATCATTTCCAGCGCATAGCAAGCGGGCATTTTGCCGTCCGACGGCTGGAACGCCAGTATGGACCGAACGTTGTTCGGCAGCTTTACAATACCCACGCCCAGCGACACACACGCCAAGCGACGCAGGATCGGAAGGTGATCAGCTTCCCCGATGGACGCAAAGGCTAGCGCCGATCCCGGCACCGAAGTAGCGACGACGTTGCCGCCGGACGCGAACGGCACCGTGGATCCGCGGCGCGCCGGGCTGCGGCGCATGCGGCTGGTCGCGACGCTGCTGCTTGTGCTGATGGCGGCGGTCTTCATCGCCACCTCGGTGGTGAAAGTTGACTGGATCTGGATACCTTACGTACGCGCGTTTGCCGAAGCCGCAATGGTCGGCGCCTGCGCCGACTGGTTCGCGATCGTTGCCTTGTTCCGGCGGCCGTTCGGCCTGCCGATCCCGCACACCGGCATCGTGCCCGCCAACAAAGATCGGATCGGCTCAGCGCTCGGACGTTTCATCACCAACAATTTCCTCACCGCCGCGGCGCTGCAGCAAAGGCTGGCGCGGATCGATGTGCTCGGCTCGCTCGGGCGTTGGCTCAGCGAACCGGCGAACGCCAAGCGGCTGGGCGATTATGTCGCCGCGCTGTTGCCGCGGATCGCGAGCTCGCTGCCGGCGCAACAGATCGGCGAGTCGGTCGGCCGACTGACTCAGCAGGCGCTCGAAACCATCCCGGCCGCGCCGCTGGCGTCCAAGATGCTGGCGGTCATCTGGGCTCAAGGCGAGGCGCAGGCGTTCCTCGCCCACGCCATCGAATACAGCGAAACCTGGATTGCCGACAACAAGGCCTATCTCACCCGCAAGATATCGCAGCAATCCTCACGCTGGATCCCGAAATGGATCGACAAGATCATCGCGGAAAAGGTGCTCAACGGTATGCTGAGCACGCTCGGCGAAATGCGCAATCCCGCTCATCCCTGGCGAGTTGAGCTGCGTGCCGGGGTTGAGAAGCTGATCAACGATCTGGCCACCGATCCCCGGATGCACACGCGCGCCGAGGCCATCAAGGCCGAACTGCTCTCAAGCCCGCTGGTGATCGAGCAGGCCAGGACGCTGTGGGGCGAAATCGAACGCGGCCTGAATTCGGGTATTCCGGCGCACTCGGCGTCGATTGCACAGACCTGCGAACACGCGCTGCAGGGTATCGGCAATTGGCTCCTGGAAGACGAGGGGCGAAGGATGCGGATGAACCGCCGCATAGTGACGGTCGCCCAGCACCTTTTGCTGCTTTATCGTTTCGACATCGGCGCCTATATCGAGCGCGTCGTTCGCGGCTGGGACACTGCGACTTTGGTCGATCGGCTGGAATTGCAGGTCGGCAAGGATCTGCAATACATCCGCATCAACGGCACGCTGGTCGGTGGGCTCGTCGGATTGTTGATCTTTATCGCGTCGAAATGGATTCCGGCGTTCTAGCGCGCCGGCGCGCCGAGCCATCAAAAATCGTTCACATGCGGCGGCTACGCTTCTTTGTTGAGCCAAAAAGGAGCGGCGAGTGCGTCACCGCGGGATACTGGCATGGCGCAGGTGGCTGGCGATTTTGCTCGCCGGACTGGGCTTTGCCGTTGGCCTGGCGGCTTTAAGGGCTTCGGCCCTTGCCGCGGGGCAACACGAACCTGAAACCCTGCGCGTCGCCGTCTATGACGTGCCGCCTTATGCGTACGTGGACAGCGATGGCTCGATTTCCGGCGTCAGCGTCGACCTGTGGCGCCGGGTCGCGGAACAGATGGAATGGCCGTTCAAGCTGATCCCGGTTGCCGATATGGAGTCGATTCTCAGCGGCCTGGAGAAAGGTCGTTTCGACGCCGCGATCGGCGCCATCACCATCACGCCGGAACGGGCAGCCCGTGTTGATTTCTCCTATCCGGCCCATCGCTCCGGCGTCGCGATCGCGCTGCGCAAGCAAACCGGGCCGATCTTTGCGCTCACGTCCTATTGGACGGCTGTTACCGAGTTGGGCCCGCTGATCATTGTCATCCTGGCGATGCTCATTCTGATCGGCATCGCCATGTGGATCGTCGAGCAACGCGACCGGTCCACGGCGCCGGGCTCGGAGTCCGCGGTCGTCAGTCTGCGCGACGGTCTTTATTGGGCCGTGGTGACGATGACCACCGTGGGCTACGGCGACAAGACGCCGAAAACCATGCCGGGCCGCGTCGTCGCCATGGTCTGGATGCTCTCAAGCCTGGTGTTGGTGTCGCTGTTGTCGACTAGCCTCGTGTCGCGATTGACGGCCGAGCGCGTTGAGTCGCGCGACCTTGCCGCGTCGATCGATCTGCGCGAGCGAAAGCTTGCGGCGGTCGCGCAATCTTCCGGCGCGGAATATCTCGACGAACTGCATCTGCAATACGCCAAATATAAAGATTTGCCGGAAGCGCTCGAGTCGCTGGCAAAGGGGCAATCGAACGCGGTGGTCAACAGCGTCGGCGCACTGCAGTACTATGTCGCCAAGCGCTACGGCAAAGTTCTCGAGATACCGCAAGGCCTGCTCGCGCCCGCCTATATGGCGATCGCGCTGCCCGAGCACAGTGCGATCAAAAAGCCGATCGACCAGGCCTTGATCAGAATTACCAACAGCCCCGAATGGCGGACGCTCGAGGAGCGGTTTTTTGTTCGCTAGCGTTAGCGCCAGCCGAGGCCAGGGGCGACGTGTTTAAGGATCGCTTCAATGACATGGGCGTTGTAGTCGACCCCGAGCTGATTGGGGACGGTCAGGAGTAGCGTGTCGGCCTCAGCGATCGCCTCGTCTTTCGCAAGCTGCTCGATGAGAATGTCCGGCTCGGCGGCGTAGCTGCGGCCAAAGATCGCTCGTGTGTCGTCGCCGAGGAAGCCGATCGTGTCCTCGTCCTCACCCCCGCCGCCGAAATAGGCGCGGTCGCGATCGTCTACCAGCGCAAAGATGCTGCGGCTTACCGACACCCGCGGCTCGCGCGCATGACCGGCCGCCTTCCACGCTTCACGGAAGATCCGGATCTGCTCCGCTTGCTGTATGTGGAACGGACGTCCGTCTTCGTCGTTTTTGAGTGTAGAGCTCTGCAGATTCATCCCCTGTTTGGCCGCCCAGTCCGCGGTGGCGTTCGAAGCGGCGCCCCACCAGATTCGGTCGCGCAGGCCCTCCGCGTACGGCTCGACGCGCAGGAGACCCGGAGGATTGGGGAACATCGGTCGTGGGTTTGGTCGCGCGAAGCCCTCGCCACGCAGCACCTCGAGCAAGACTTCGGCGCGGCGTCGAGCCATGTCGGCATCGGTCATTCCCTCCGGCGGGGCGTAACCGAAGTAGCGCCATCCGTCGATCACTTGCTCCGGCGAACCGCGGCTGATGCCCAGTTGCAGGCGGCCGCCGGCGATGATGTCGGCCGCACCGGCGTCCTCCGCCATGTACAGAGGGTTCTCATAGCGCATATCGATGACCGCCGTGCCGATCTCAATCCGCTTGGTCCTGGCGCCAACGGCAGCCAGCAGCGGGAAGGGGGAGCCGAGCTGGCGGGCGAAGTGATGCACACGGAAGTAAGCGCCGTCCGCGCCGAGCTCCTCGGCGGCGACAGCCAGGTCGATCGATTGCAAGAGGGCGTCGGCCGCCGACCGCGTCTGCGACTGGGGCGAAGCCGTCCAATGGCCAAATGACAGGAAGCCGATCTTTTTCATGGATTTGTGTCGTGGGGATGGTTCAGTTGCCCCTCTTCTAACCAGAATAATTTGAGCTGGAATAGGTCGTGTGCGCGAGGCCCGATAGTGCCACGAAACAGGACCCCTTGATTACTAAGATTGTCAAACTGCTGTGCACGCCGTGGTAAATGCGTTGGCGGCGCCGTCGCCGATCATTTCGCCGGCAGCGAGGCTTGCTGAACCGCGTCGGTGTCGATCGCCGCGAACGCGCCCGAGCTCGAATCGTAAATCATCAGGTCGCCGGTGCCGACGTCGAAATACGCGCCGATCAGTTGCAGGCGTTCTGCGTCAACCCGGGTGCGAATCTCGGGAAAGGTCATCAAGTTGGCAATCGTCCTCACAATGGACGCCCGTTCAAGCCGGCTCAGGTAGTCGGCGTCCGAGGGACGGTGCGTGTCATCGACTGCTTGGGCCGCCGGCTCGATCAACGACATCCAGTTGTCGATAAAGTCGCCGACGGTCGGGCGGTCGCGGTGCTCGACAAAGGCGCGGACGCCGCCGCAATGGGTATGCCCCATGACGACGATGTATTTGACTTTCAGAATCTGCACGGCAAATTCGAGCGCGGCGGAGACGCCGTGGGTCAGCCCGCTCGGCGAGTATGGCGGCACCAGATTAGCGACGTTGCGCACGACAAAGATCTCGCCCGGGTGCGCGTCAAAAATGACTTCGGGCGATACCCGGGAATCGCAACAGCAGATGACCATCACCTCCGGCTTTTGCCCGGTCTCGGCGAGCTTGTGATATCGGCTGCGCTCAAGCGGCAGGCGGGTGTCGACAAACACGCGGTAGCCGTCGGAAAGTCGAGGCGGGAATCTCATACCGAAGCCTTGTCGGCGGCTTGAATGTTGAGCGGTGCCGGCGACATGCCGCTGGCGCTTGCACTCTGGCTCGCCGCACGGGTTTGCCGTTCCGGCCAGGGAAGCTGGTCGAACGCCAACGGCCGTTGCGGCGGTGCCCGGGATTTGAGGCCGAATTGAATCAAGCCGCGGTGGCGGAAATAGCCGATCGAAATCATGACACTGATCGCCGGCAGCAACAGCCCGCAGACGATAAACGCTTCGCGGCTGTCGATGTGACCAATCATCCAGTTGAAATTCATTCCGAAAAACCCGCTCAGCGCCGTCACCGGAAGAAAGATCCGAGACACCAGCGTCAGCCGGTTGATCTGCTCGCCTTGCCGCTGGGCGATCGCGGTGGCGTTGTCATGCATTATGTCCGACAGCCAGCGCCGCCGCTCGTAGATTTGCTCCTCGACGTCCTCGACCTGTTCCGCATATTCGTTGAGTTCCGCGGCGCCGAGGTCGTCCATGCCGGGGACCGCCTCGATTCCCACGGTCGCCGACCGCACCGCATTGCTGTAGCGGTTGAAGCTCGCCATGATCGACTGCAACTTCTGCAGCCGGTTGCTCAAGTGCATAAAGTCGGTTGTCGGACCCTTGTCGAGGCGGGCCCGCAGCTCGTCGAGCGCGCTGTCGAGCCCCTGAACGGCGTGATCGAGCGTGCCGATCAGGAGCTGGAGGAGAATTCCGGCGGCGGCATAGCGGCTGTCGTCGAGGCCGCCGACGCGTTCGCCAAACTGCTGGCGAATTTCGTCGAGCGCGCTGCCGTCTCCGTGCCAGATCGTCAGAATGCAATTCGAGCCGGCGAAAACATGGACCTCGTGAACGTTGCCGGACGGGTCGGCAATCCAGGTGACGGCGCGCAGCCGGTCACGCCCGATATACATCCTTCCGGCTTGGCCGAACCGCAGCGCCCAGGTGATGTCGGCGCTTTCCAGCCCCAGCTCGCGGAGTAGCTCAGTACGCTCCAGATTGTCTCCGCCAAAGATATCGAGCCAGAAGAATTTGCCGGCCCGGATCTGGCCGCGCATGTCGGCGGCCGTCGCGGTCAGCCGCACCCCGAACGTGTCGATTACCATGGCGACCATGGCAGGGTCCTTGGCAAGTCCTTAAATCCGACACGTGATCTGCAATCACGTCATGGCACGGTCATCGATAGTTTTGTGACAGGCATTCTCAACAGTGATATGACGGTCGCCAAGCCAATACATAGAGCAACACCTCATCCATAAAGCAAAAGTCACGGACGCTCCGCCTAGTCACACACAATCAACAAAGTCACAGTCGATCATGGCCATGTCGCAAGTGTCGCAAACCGCCGAACGCACCGCCCGCCGGGTGCGTCATGAGACCAAAACGCGCCTCCTGCAGGTGCGCGACGTGAGCCGCATCACGCCGCAAATGGTGCGTATTGTCGTCGGCGGCGATGCGCTCGCGGGGTTCATCAGCGCCGCCCACGACGACCATGTGAAGCTGTTTTTCCCGCAGCCCGGCCAGGATAAACCGGTCCTGCCGACGCCAAGCCCCAACGGCCCGGTCTATCCGGAAGGGGCGCTGCGTCCGGCGGCCCGCGATTACACACCGCGCCGTTACGATGCCGCGGCCAATACGCTCGTGATCGATTTCGTGTTGCACGGCGACGGTCCGGCCGCGACCTGGGCGGCGCGCGCCAGGCGCGGAGATTTCCTCGGCGTCGGCGGCCCGCGCGGCTCCTTCATCGTCCCCGACGATTTCAATTGGTACCTCCTCGCCGGCGACGAAACCGCGTTGCCTGCGATCGGCCGTCGGTTGGAGGAATTGCCGGCCGGCAGCCGTGCGATCGTGATTGTCGAAGTTGCAAATGCCGCCGAACAGCAGCGTTTTGATACGCGGGCACCTGCGGAGCTGCATTGGCTCCATCGCGATGGCGCTGAGCCCGGCAATCCAGCGCTCTTGCAAAAGGCCGTTGCCGAACTGTCATTGCCGCCGGGCGAAGGCTACGCCTGGGTTGCGGCGGAGGCGGCGACCGCCAAGGCGTTGCGGCGTTGCTTCGTCGATCAGCACGGCGTGCCGAAGGATCGCGTCAAGGCCGCCGCCTATTGGAAGCACGGCGCTGTCGCCGTCCACGAGACCTACGACGACTGATTTCACTCTGCCGCCATCGGAGAAGTACCGGCTCCGATGAAAGCAATGACGCCGTGCGTCATTGCTTTGCCTCCCGCGCCGGTTACGCGCGCCATTACATGACGCTTCGGATTTCTCCGTAGCGTTGACGCTCGTGCTCGGCAAAGCCCGACACCATGTTTGCGCTTGCATCAAGCCAAGGCCGCCGACAAGGTGGATACGTTGCCGGGAACAGCCGTGAGCACGAATTCGTCAATTTCCAGTCCGCGTATTTTCTATGGTTGGTTCGTTGTCGCGGGAACCTTTGCCGTTACCTTCGTGGGTTTCGGTTGCGCTTATTCGTTCAGCGACTTCTTGCTGCCGCTACAGCGTGATTTCGCCGCTTCGCGCGGCTCGATTTCGCTGGTGTTTTCGATCGCCGGATTTTTCTACTTCGGGCTCGGCGTCATCTCAGGACCGCTGGCGGACCGCTTCGGCTCCAAGCTTTTTGCGGTCCTCGGCATGGTCCTGACCGGCATCGGCCTCGGTGTTGCCAGTATCGCGCAAAGCCTGCTCCAGGTTTGCGCCGCCTATGGACTTGGCGTCGGCCTTGGGATCGGTTGCTCCTATGTGCCGGCGGTGGGAGCCGTGCAGCGATGGTTTCTGCGCCGCCGCGGCTTTGCCTCCGGGCTTGCGGTGAGCGGCATCGGCGTCGGCACGCTCGTCATGCCGCCGGTCGCTCTGCTTCTGATCGACCGGCTCGGATGGCGAGAGACCTATCTGGTTCTCGGCATCTTCGCGATCGTTGTCGGCGCCGGACTGGCCTTCTTGATCGAGGACGATCCGCATGGCCGCGGCCTTGGCATCGACGGCGATCCGCCGCGGGTCGGCCAAGCAACAATGGCAGCGGGAGTCCCGGTCAGCGAAGCGATAAGATCGCGGCGTTTTGTCGGACTCTATGCGGCCTGCTTTATCTGCGCGTTCGGGCTGTTTGTGCCGTTCGTGCACCTTGTGCCGTATGCGCTCGACCATGGCGTCGACCAGAGGGCGGCTGCGCTTCTGGTCGGCGCGATCGGCGTTGGCAGCACCGCCGGGCGCTTTCTGCTCGGCGGCTTGGCCGACCGGCTCGGCCGGCCGCTGTCGTTTTTGTTGATGTTCGTCGGCATGGGCTTCTCATTCGTCATGTGGCTGGTCTCGACGAGCCTTTGGCCGCTGGCGGCGTTCGCGCTGGTCTATGGCGTGTTCTATGGCGGCTTTGTCGCTCTCGCGCCGGCGGTCGTGATCGACTATTTCGGCGGCCGACACGCTTCGAGCCTGATCGGCATTCTCTATACCAGCGTCGCTTTCGGCACGCTGGTCGGGCCGACCGCCGCCGGCTTTGCCTTCGACGTCAGCCACAGCTACACGCTGCCGATCCTGTTGAGTGTCGGCGCCTATGCGATCGCAACCGCCATTCTCGCGCTGACGTCGAAAGCTCCTGCCTTACGCTAGGCGCGTAAGCCGAAAATACTTGTCCGGACTTGATCAAGGACGAAGTCAGTCTTCACAAAATAAGAAGCCGACCGTCACAAAAGATCATGCTCCGGCAAAATCCGCAGGGCTTATATTCCATTCAAGTTCAAGCCGATCATGTGGCTGATAGGAGCGAAACATGTCTCCTGAACAAGCCCGCGCCGAAGCGTTCTGCCGCCGCTTCGGCTTGAAGATGCCGGTTTTGCTGGCGCCGATGGCGGGAGCGTGTCCGCCTTCGCTGTCGATCGCCGCGATGAATGCCGGCAGCCTGGGCGCCTGCGGCGCGCTCTTGATGCAGCCCGCCGAGATCGTTGCCTGGGCGGACGAAGTGCGCGCCAACGGCAACGGGCCTTATCAGATCAATCTCTGGATACCCGACCCGCCGCCGCGCCGTGACCAAGCGCATGAGGCGCGGGTCCGCGCCTTTCTGGAGCGCTTCGGGCCGCCGGTACCGGCGAGCGCCGGCGACGCGACGCTGCCGGATTTTGCCGCGCAGTGCGAAGCGCTCCTCGCCATCAAGCCGCCGATCGTCTCCTCGGTCATGGGTCTTTATCCGAGCGCGTTTGTCGAGCGGCTCAAACGCGCCGGGATCGCGTGGGTTGCCAACGTCTCGACGGTCAAGGAAGCGCGCGCCGCCGAGGCGGCCGGCGCCGATGTCGTCGCCGTGCAGGGCATGGAGGCCGGCGGACATCGCGGCTGTTTCGATGCGGCGCAGGCCGAGCGGCAGTCGGTCGGGCTCGTCGCGCTGGTTCCGGCGGTCGTTGACGCCGTGAAAATCCCGGTGGTCGCCACCGGCGGCATCGGCGATGCGCGCGGCGTTGCCGCGGCTTTGCTGCTCGGGGCGAGCGCCGCGCAGATCGGCACCGCGCTGCTGCGCACGCCGGAAGCGAAGCTCAATCCCGCTTGGGCGGATGCTCTGGCGCGCACGGCACCGGAAGATACCATGGTCAGCCGCGTGTTCAGCGGCCGCCCGGGGCGCAGCATCGCCACCGAGTATGTGCGCGCCGCAACAGCCGCGGACGCGCCGCCAGCAGCGCCGTATCCGATCCAGCGTGGTTTGAGCGCGACGATGCGTCGCGAGGCCGACAAGGTCGGCGACGTGCAGCGCATGCAGGCGTGGGCGGGACAATCGGCCCGCTTGGCGCGGGCGGATCCGGCCGGTCGGGTGCTGCGGGAAATCTGGGACGGCGCCCGCCGGTTGCTTGGCTGGAGCACAGCCGTTGTTTAGTGGAGCATGATCTTTTCGGAAAACCGGCTTCCGCTTTTCCGGATCATGCTCAGGCCAGGGACGCGTAAACCAGCGTGCGGAACAGCTGGCGGAAATAGTCGCGCTGGCGCGGTGCCTGCACCATCATCAGCGCAAACAGCTCTTCCTTCGGCGCCACCCAAAAATAGGTGCCGGCGACGCCGCCCCAGAAAAACTCACCAACGGTACCCGGCGTTTGTCCCATGCCGGGTTCGCGCCGGACAGCGAAGCCCAGTCCGAATGTATGTCCCGGCTGCAGCAGGGACGGTGTGCCGATGCGCACCTCCGGCGCGAGATGACCGGAGGTCATCCATTCGAGCGTCTTGCGGCTGACGATGCGGGTGCCGCCGAATGCGCCGCCCTGATAGAGCATGTGCGCGAAGCGCGAATAGTCGTCCATCGTCGAGAACAGGCCGCCGCCGCCGGACTCGAAACGTGGCGCGGTGCGCATCTCGATGAGCTGCACCGGCGGTCCGCCGTCCGGATCGGCGGGGAACGGCTCGGCGAGCCGTTCGTATTTCTCCGGCGGCACAAAGAACGCGGTATCGTTCATGCCGAGCGGCTTGAAAATTCGCTCGGCGAGAAACGCACTCAAGCTTTGCCCGGAGACGATTTCGATCACACGGCCGATGACATCGGTGGAGTGGCTGTAATCCCACGAGTCGCCCGGCTGGGCGATCAGCGGCAGTTTCGCCAGCTCGGTGATGAATTCGGCGGTGGTCAGGTCGCGGCTGAGAAATTTGTTTGAATTCGCCGGATCGCCGGTGAACAATTTGGCCTCGCCGTAGCGCCGCTGCACCGCCGAATTGCCGGTGAATGCGTAGGTCAGCCCGGAGGTGTGGCGCAGCAAATCGTGAACCGTGATCGGTTTCTTGGCGGCGACCAGCTCGAGCTTGCCGTCGGTTTCGACGCCGACTTTCAGACTAGTCAGTTCGGGAATGAATTTGGTGATCGGATCGGCGACGAACAGCTTGCCGTCCTCGAGCAGCATCATCAGCGCGATCGTGACGATCGGCTTGGTCATCGAATAGATGCGGAAGATGGCGTTGCCGGAGAGCGGCGGACCGCCGGGCCGCAACGCGCCGAAATCGCGCCGATAGCCGACCTTACCGCGGCGCGCGATCAGCATGGCGACACCCGGCACGTGACGATTATCGACCTCGCGCTGCATCACTGCAGAGAGGCGATCGAGACCGGCGGCATGAAGCCCGATCTCGCCGGGGGCAACGACGGGCAGTGTGTGCAGGCGCGGCTGTTCGTTCATGAGCGGTTCCGGTGGGGGTTGGCTTATCGGCGGACCGAAAGCCTGCCCCAGCCCGCATCCGCTTGCAATGCAAACGATTGCGAGGCGGAGCCGCGTCGGGCGCGCTCAAACCGCTCGATTAAACGAAGGTCAGCCCGATTGAGCCAAGGCTAGAATGTCACCGGGGCGTAGTGATTGAGCAGCGCCAGCGCGGCCAGCAGAACCAGCCCGATGGTCAGGCTCCAGCCGATCAGCTTTTTCTCGATCGGCAACAGCGGCTCGACCGGGGCACGGTGCAATTCTTCACGGATATCCGAATGAGCCATCACGCTCTCCAGTTCAACTTGCCAGCGGCGGCGTGATGCCGCCGAAGAACAGCCACGAGATCAACAGACCGACCCAGACGACAAAGCCGAACAGGCTGAGCAGATAGACGGCGGCAAGCTTGCCGAAGCCCTCCTGCCACAGTGTCTTGAAGTTCGACAGCACGCCGATCGAGAAGAAGGTGAGGATGAAGAAGATAACGCGGAACGTATTCGCCTCGCCGATCGCGGCCGGAACCTTCATGGCGATGTCGGCCGGTGTACCAAGCGCAAGGTATAGCCCGACGATGAATGTGATCAGAAAGCCGATGATAAATTTCGGAAACCGCTGCCAGATCTCCTTGGCTTTGGCCTTGTCCTGATCGCGGGTGACATTGATGTGATTGGTCCAGATGTAACCGAGCACAAACGCCCAGATGCCGATGAAGATGTCGATGAACACCTTGATGGTCGCCGCGGTGCCGAGAATCCAGCCGGGCTGATAGTTGACGCCCTCGGCGGCGTTCTTGGCCAGGATCAGCGACTCGGTGATGCCGCCGGCGGCGACAGCGGCGCCGTCGGTCTTGACCGCCAATCCCATCCACGCACCGGCAACCAGCGGCTCGTGCGCCAGGAATGCCTGCGCGAGAAACGGCAGGATCAGAACTTCAACCACCGCGAAAATCACCACCAGCGACGATACCAAAACCGGCACGACCGGCCGCGCGCGAATCGCGCCGCCGGTGGCGATGGCGGCGGACACGCCGCAAATCGAGATGCCGGAGGCGAGCGGCGCCGCCCATTCGCGATTGAAGCCGAACCACTTGCGGGCGACGAAATACACCACCGCCCAATAGATCAGATAAGCCTCGACGATCGCGGCGACGCCGCGCAGGATGAGCGAGCTCGCCAGACCAAGTTTTCCCGCCGCCGTCACGGCGAATACGCCGCCGAGGATGACGATGGCAACTTTGATGTAGAGCTCCGGCCGCACGGCCTCGCGCACCGCGTCGGCGAAGCGAGGGAAGAAATTGGCGATGATCAGCCCGGCGATGAGCGCAAAGATATAGCCGCCTTCATTGGTGAGCTTCAGCGACCAGCTAATGCCGAATTTCTGCTGTTCGGCCGGTGTCACGGCGGCGAAATTGGCGAAGTTGCCGATCACCCAACTGGCATAAGCGATCCAGAACACGGCGGTGAAGGCGATTGCGAACCGCGTCACGTTGGCTTTGAGCGCGGCGGCGCCCACGCTGAGCACGGCCAACAGTGCCACATAAGTCGCGATCAACGCGCCGAAGCCGCCGAGCGAAGAGAAATCCTTAGAGGTGGTCTTGAGCGCCTGGCCGAGATTGCTCCAGACCGACGTCGTCACCACCCAGCCGATCAGATCGACATTAACAAGCGCGGCCAGAGCGAGGACGAAAATGGCCAGGCCGAGCACGACCGCGAGCCAGTCCTCATTGATTGGGGCGGTAACGGCGTCGGCCCGCTGCGGGCCAATGTGGTTAAGCGTTGTGTCGGACATACCATTAACTCGCCGGCGAAAACGGCGCTCCCGACACTGAAATCGTTGATGGGCAAGCGTGAAGTCAATGCGACGCTTGCAAATAAGAGAATCTTAGCTGGATAGCATCGCTTCCGGCGAATGAACTCGCCCAAAGCAGCCGGGCGACGACACAAAGTTTTTCACGCTGTCCGCAGCTCGATCCCGCGGCACCTGAAATAAAGGCGGGGTTGGCTAAGCCGCCTGGCTGTTGAGGCGGTCCATCTCCCGTTGGACCAGCTGGCGGTAAAGTCCTTCACGCCGCACCAGCAGATCGGGCGCGCCGTCTTGAACGACCTTGCCGAGCTCCAACACCACGACGCGGTCGAAATTGCGCACTGTCGACAGCCGGTGGGCGATAGCGATGACGGTGCGTCCGCGCATCAGGCGGCCCAACGCGTCGCGGATTGCCTCTTCAGATTCGCTGTCCAGCGCCGACGTTGCCTCGTCGAGCAAGAGGAGCGGCGCATTCTTGAGGAAAGCCCGCGCGATGGCGATGCGCTGTCGCTGGCCGCCGGAGAGTTTGACGCCGCGCTCGCCGACCAGCGTGCGCATGCCGACCGGCAGGCTCTCGATGAAGTCGCAGCGCGCCGCGAACGCGGCGTCGCGAACGTCGTCGTCGGAAGCATCCGGCTTGCCGTAGCGGATATTCTCCATGACCGAGCGATGGAACAGCGAGATGTCCTGCGGCACGACGCCGATGGCCTCGCGCAGGCTCTCCTGCGTCACGCGGGCGATATCCTGCCCGTCGATCAAGATGCGGCCATCCTGCAGGTCGTAAAAGCGCTGCAGCAGCGTAAACAGCGTGGATTTGCCGCCGCCGGAGCGACCGACCAGGCCGACACGTTCGCCCGGCATGAAGCTCAAGTTGAAGTGTTCGAAGATCTGTTGCTGTCGGTCGCCGTAGCGGAAGCAGACATTCTCGAACTTGACGTTGGCGCCGCGGCGGACGAGCGGCGCCGCCTCCGGATGGTCGCGCAGATCGTGGGGCACCAGCAGCGTGGCCAGCGCCTCGGACAGGCGCGCGATATGCTGGGTGATGTCGACCAGCGCCACGGCGAGGTCGCGCGTCGCATGCAGGACCGAAAGCCCGAGCGTGCAGATCAGCACCACGTCGCCGGTGGTGGCGGCGCCACGCTGCCACAGCGTGATCGCCCAGGCGAGCAGCGAGAGCGCCAGGATGATGGTCACCACGGCGTGAAAGATGCGAAGTCTCTCCAGATAGAACAGGCTGCGCCGGCGCGCGTCCATTTCCCGCTCGACGGTCGCTTCAAACCGGAGATGCTCGCGCAGCAAGCCGCCGAACGCGCGCACCAGCGGCATGTTGGTCACGACGTCGGTCATTTCGCCGTCGACGGCCGCGGCCTTGCCGGCGAAGTCGTGATGCAGCGGGCGTCCCGCGGCGGCGAGCCGAAACATGATCGCGACCATGACGCCGGCGACAAGGCTCAAACTGATCGCCATCGGTACGCTGACGGTGAACACCAGCGCGATCGCCGCAACCGTTGCCGCGCACGGCGGCAGCACGTTCCAGATGAACATATTCTCGCTGGTGAAGACCGCGTTGGAGGTCGCGGTGACGCGGCTTGTCAGCGTGCCGGGCAGCCGCTCGGCGAAATAGCTCGGCGAGTGTCCGGTGAGGTGGCGAAACAAGTCGCGCCGCAGGTCGCCGGTAACGGCGACGAATGCAAAATTTGCGATCCAGCCGGCAAGCCGCCACAACAGGTTGTCGGCGGCGATCAGCGATGCAAGCAAGCCGAAGGCTAGCCAAATGCCGGCGCCGTAGTGATTGGAGAGTACGTCGACCAGATGCTTGACGCCGTACTGCGTGCCGACCGAACAGGCGACGGCGCCGAGAACCGCGGTGAGGATGATGGCATGGGCGACTGGCCGCTGCCGCACGTAACGAAGGACAAAGGCGAGGGGGCGGCCGGCGTAATCACACAGATCGGCCATGCGTCTTCAATCTCCATTTACGAATCTCGCTGGGTCCCCCAAGACCTGGCAACAGCGACAGTGACCCGTGCGGCAGCAAGCCGTGCAGTGTGATAACGCCGTACAGTCAAAATCTATCCATTCTCAATTGCGGCTTTTTCTCGCGTCGATGGTTGTAGCGTTGAGGGCTGCTAAAAGGGCGGCAGTCTGACATCAGAACTCAGCGGCGCAGATCTCAAAGTCGAGGCTGCGCGTGTTGTTGTTGACGCCTCAACAGACGAAAAGTTCCCGACGCCGCAAAAAATAAAGTTCCCAATCACATTTGAAACATTTGCTGGGTTGCCGGTTGTTGCTTCTGTGCCGGAACTCGTTGGGATGTCGGGGTGCTCCCCAAGATTTGTGAGAAGAAAGGTCAATTTTGATGCACATCGCCCAGGTCGCGCCGTTGACGGAAGCGATCCCGCCCAAGCTTTATGGTGGGACCGAGCGTGTCGTCTCGTGGTTGACGGAAGAACTGATTGCGCTCGGTCACGAGGTGACGCTGTTTGCCAGCGGCAACTCGGTGACATCGGCGCAGCTCGATGCGGTATGGCCGCGGGCGCTGCGGCTCGACGGCTCGGTGCGCGATCCGAACGCCCTGCACATCGTCATGCTTGAGCGGGTCTGCCAGCGCGCCGCCGAATTCGATTTTATCCACTTCCACCTCGATTATTATCCGTTTTCGCTGTTCTCGCGGCAGCCGGTGCCGTTTGTCACCACGCTGCATGGCCGGCTTGATCTGCCGGAGCATCAACCGGTTTTCGACACGTTCCCCTCGATTCCGGTGGTATCGATTTCCAACGCGCAGCGGCGGCCATTGCCGCAAGCCAACTGGGTGCGGACCGTCCATCACGGATTGCCGGAAACTCTGCTGCAGCCGAAACCGGTCAAGCCGTCCTACTTCGCCTTTCTCGGCCGCATCGCGCCGGAAAAGGGTGTCGATCGCGCGATCCGCATTGCGCAACATTGCGGTGCGCCACTGAAAGTCGCGGCCAAGGTCGATAGTGTCGACCGCGAATATTTCGAAGAGCAAATCTGGCCGATGATGAAGGCGGCCAACGTCGATTATATCGGCGAGATCAACGACGCGCAGAAATCAGAGTTCTTGAGCGGCGCGGCGGTGTTGCTCGTGCCGATCGATTGGCCGGAGCCGTTCGGGCTGGTCATGATCGAGGCCATGGCCTGCGGCACGCCGGTCATCGCCTTCAATAGGGGGTCGGTGCCGGAAGTCATCGAGGATGGCCTGACCGGCTTTATCGTCGAGGATATCAACGGCGCGATCGGCGCGGTCGACCGGCTCAACCATTTGTCCCGCCAAAAGATCAGGCGGCGTTTCGAAGAGCGCTTTACCGCGCGCCGCATGGCGCAGGATTATCTCGGGGTCTATCGCCGCCTGACCGACACGGTCGCGCCGCACTTGCGGCTGGTGGCCGACGACGCACCGGCTCTGTAATCGTCGCGCGCGGCGCCCGGGATTAGTCCGCCGCTTCCGGCGGCCGTGTTTCGGGCATCAAAAGCCAGACGACGGCAAAACCGGCCAGCGCGATCGCCGCCAATCCAGCGAAGGCGGTCGCACTGCCGTGGTAATCGGTCAAGTAGCCGGCGAGCGTCGCGCTGAGCGACGCGCCAATGCCGACAAAGGTGCCGATGATCCCCTGGCCGAGATTGAAGTGGCCGGTATCGCGGGTGAGGTCAACCACCACAAGCGGTACCATGACGCTGAACACGGCGGCGGTCACGCCATCGAGGATCTGCACAAGGACGAGCAGTTCCGGATTTGTCACCGTTGCGAACAAAAGGCCGCGGATCGGTAGAGCGGCAAAGGCGATCAGCAACAGCGGCCGCCGGCCCCAGGTCTGGGCGTGCAGGCCGATCCATGGCGACGACACAGCGACCACCAATTGTGGGACGACGATGCAGGCGGCGATCAGAACCGGCGCCCACCGCGCCGAACGCATGGTCATGGCGCTGCCGAGGAGCGGCAGCATCGCGGCATTGGCGAGATGGAAAAGCAAGAGGCAGCAGGCGAAGATCATCAGCGGCCGGTTCTGCATCAGCTCGCCCGGTTTGGTCCGCGGCTTGTCGGCACGCCGCTTCGGCGGCGCACCATGCGCACGCTCCGGATCGATCTCGGCTTCACCGATGTTGCGCAGCGCCAACAGCGCCGGCACCAGCAGCAGAACCGTGACGATGAAGACCGCGCGCGGGGAGAAATAACCGACCGCGCCCATTGCCGCGGCCGCGAGCCCGTTGCCGATCGAAGCGAAGCGGGCGTTGCGTCCCAGCCGCTCGCCGATCAGGGCGTGGCCGACCAGACCAAGGCTGATCGCGGCAATCGCCGGGCCGAGCACGCAGCTCGCAAGCGCATGCACCACTGCCGCCGACAACACCATCGGGAAGATCGGCATTGCAGCGTAACCCAAGGCGCTGAAGCAGATCGCCGCGACCGCAATGCCGGCGACGCGGCGCTCGGAACGCGCCGCGTCAACGAGCGCGCCGCCGGGCATCTGTCCGATCAAAGAGACGAACCCTGCAGCGGACAGGACCAGGCCGATATCGACCTGCGTCCACTTTTGTGTGGTCAGAAATACCGACACGAACGGTCCGAAGCCGGTCTGAACGTCGGCGACAAAGAAGATAAACCAATCGAGCCCGCGCGAGCTGCGCGCCGACGGCGCCAGCGGCTCGGCCGTGTCAGGCTGCTGGCGAGGCGGCGGGGTAGGCGCGTCGCCGCCGCTCCGCTGGTCCGGACTGTCGCCGAAGCGGCGTAGTGGTTCCGCGGGCAGAAGAAATCTCCAGCGCTATTGCTATTCGGGCAGCGGTTCGAGCTTGCCGAGCGCGCCGAGCACGACCACGGGCTTGCCGTCCTTGTATTCAGGCGCCGTATTGACTTGGTCGCGGTTCAATTCCAGCGTGATCCGTTGGCCGGGTTTGCCGGGCTCGGGAAAATGCAGAGCGCTCCAGTCGACCGCGATCTTGCGGCTGCCGACGCCAAGGAAGCCGCCGAAATCGATGATCGCGGCGCGCACCTGTCCGGTACGGTCGACGAGCACGTCGACGATCCGGCCCATGTCCTCGTCGGCGGCGCTGCGTACATCACGGCCAAGGACACCCTCGACCTCGTGCTTGGCGAGGACGGTGATCTCGGGAGTAGCTGGAGGCTGGGGCGGATTGGTAGCGGGCGGCGGCGTCGAATTCGCGGCCGGCGGCTCGGTCTTGTCCGCATCATTCTCAGCGGATGCCACGGTCACGACGACCGTCAGCGCCATCCACGCGGCCCCTGCCAGCGCCGACCGGACGAGCCCGTGCATGCCGCCTCCCGTGAAGCTTTCACCCCACTAAGCCGCCGAAGCCGGCTCGGGTTCCACTGGGTTCCGCGTTTGCGCGGCCTTGGCGCCGCGCGATGTCAGCACGAATGAACGATGCTGACTTGGATTCCGCCATTGAATCGCGGCGTATCGAGCGAGACGGTTTCATTGTAGCGCCGGACACGAAGGTCGACGTAGGAGGAGCCGAGCTGCAGATTATGCAGCGTCACCTCGTGGAGAAACGACGGCAGCCGTGGATTGCTCAGCGTGATCTTGTTGCTGAACGGATCGAATTCGAGCCCGAGGCAGGCTTGCAGCATCGCGAAAGGTGTAGCGGCAGCCCAAGCCTGCGGTGAATTTGCCACCGGGTAGAGCGTCGGGCCATGCCCGCGTTGGCGCCGGAAGCCGCAGAACAATTCCGGCAGACGCCGATGGTCCATATAGGTGCCGGCGGAGAAGATGCCTTCGAACAGCGTATCGAGTGGCTGTTTGAGCCCATAGCGCGCCAAGCCGAGCGCGATCAAGGCGTTGTCGTGCGGCCAGATCGAGCCGTTGTGATACGACATCGGATTAAAGCGCGGCTCGCCGCGCGCCACCGTACGAATTCCCCAGCCGGAGAAGAAATCGGACCGCAGCAGTCCCTTGGCGACCAACGCTGCGCGTGCCGGATCGGCAATGCCGGTGAACAGCACTTGGCCGGCGTTGGATGTGCGCACGGCGCACGGCTTTTTGGCGCCGTCGAGGGCGAGCGCATAGGTCTCAATGTCCGGACACCAGAACGCGGCTTCGAATTGCGCGGCGAGTTTGGTTGCTTGCGCATCGAGCTTGTCGGCCTCGCCGTCGCGTCCGATGTAGCGCGCGCAGCGCGCGGCCAGGCACTTGGCCGCGTACACGTAACCCTGCACTTCGGCAAGCGCGATGGCGCCTTCGGCCAGTCGGCCGTCGGCGTGGAAAATCGCGTCCTGCAAATCTTTCCAGCCTTGATTGGCCAGACCCTGCTCGCTGGCGCGCAAATACTCGACGAAACCGTCGCCGTCAGGATCGCCGGGACCGTCGATCCAGCTCAGCGCGGCTTCGATCGCCGGCCACAACGTGGCGATGGTCTCGACATCGCCGGTGCGTTCCAGATAAAGGCCGGCGAGCAGAACGAACAACGGCGTTGAATCGACGCTGCCATAATAAAGTCCGAACGGTACTTCGCGCAGCGCCGCCATCTCGCCGCCGCGCATCTCGTGAAGAATTTTACCCGGTTCGGCGTCGGCGAGTGGATCGGTGGTCTTGGCTTGATAGGCAGCGAGGCGGCGCAACACACCCCGCGCCACGTCGGGGCTCCACCACAGCATCTGCAGCGCCGTGATCAAGCCATCGCGGCCGAAAGTAGTCGAGAACCAGGGGATACCGGCGTAAGGGTAACGGCCTTGCGGCGTATCCGTCATCAGCATTTCCAGATCGGCGGCCGAGCGGCACAGCATCTCGTTGAAAAGTTCGTTCGATGTTTCGACGCTGGTGCGGCCACTCGCTCCGGCGCGCGGTTCGCGGCGTGCCCTGATAAGCGCGCGCAGGAACGGCACCGGCCGGAGCTCCGTCTGGTTGCAGCCGGCGGCGAGAAAGATCGGGCACGCCTCGCCGGGGGCGAGGCGGAGGTTGTAGAGGGCGCCGTTGGTGGCCAATTTGTCGGGCGGCGGATCGAAGGTCAGCGTGGTGCGGCGGAGTGTGTCGTCGAGGCCCTGATAGTTCAGCAGCACCTGGTCGTTGCCGCGCATCTGCGCCGTCGCGGTGCCGCGCCGCTGGCGATGCGCGCCGCGCACTTCGAACAGATCGGCAAAGTCGTTGGCGAATAGAATCGATAACCGCACATCGATCGTTCGGTCGCTGTAATTGCGCACGCCGATCCGCTGATAGGCGGTGTCGCACCACACGAAAATGGTGCGCAACAGGTGCAGCGTGTCCTTCTGCAGGACCATGCGCTGATCTGCGAATATGTCCGGGTTGGTCAGGTCGACGACCAGCGCGGCGTTGTCGTCGCGCAGGTTCGAGCCCAGCAACAGCGGCTGCGCGTCATTCACCAGGAGCTGCAGCCGCGACAGAAACCGGGTGTCGCAGTGGAACACTCCGTCGCTGCCTCCGGCGGCTGCGCCCATGTCGCCAAAGTTGTCGAGGACAATAAAGGTGTCGTTGTGCTTGAGCGAACGCCGCGGCCGTGAGGTCGATTGGGTGGCGGAGATGTAGAACAAATCTTCCGGGTGAGGGGTGTCCGCCGGAGTTTGAGCCATTGCCCTGGCGCCCTTTGCAACGATCTTGGTTGCCGTTTTGGCGGCGGTTTTGGGAGCGGTTTTGGCGGCAGGCTTGGGAGACATTGTTTTTCGCTCAGGCTCGCGGCTACGGCGAGCCTAGTTTGGGATCATGATAAGACTATGCACTCTGACGATGCACGTCGGCCTCGATCTGCCCGCATGGCGTCAATGTTTGTGCCTCCTTCAAGGCGTGATGATAAAAGCGGTTTTTTGCAAACGCCCCGCGGCCATCGGGCCGGCGGCCGCAGGCGTGATTGGGAAATGCGAAATATCCCGGCAATGAGGCAAATACCGTAAGCGACAAGAGTTCCAGGGCGCGGCGGGAAATTTCGGGGTGGGAGCGGGCCACCTGTCCCGGCGGGCGCACGGCTTGCAATGGGCTTTTGGACGCAGCGAATTGGCATAGCGAACTGGCTTGGCGAACTATGGAATAATGAACTACCAGAAGGCCCGGTTGGGTGTGCCCGGTTGGGGCGCGACGATTGCGTCATTCGGAGAATCCCATGGCTAACGCAGCGACGAATGAGAAGCGCGACACCGCGGCCACTGGCTCGAGCGCAATCAAGCCGGAGCAGGTACTGACCGACGGGTTTCACCTCGTCATCGATGCGCTCAAGCTCAACGGCATCAAAACGATTTATGGCGTACCGGGAATTCCGGTCACCGACCTCGGCCGCATGGCGCAGGCCGCCGGCATGCGCGTCATCTCGTTTCGGCACGAGCAGAATGCCGGCAATGCCGCCGCCATCGCGGGTTTCCTGACCAAGAAGCCGGGCATTTGCCTGACGGTGTCAGCGCCCGGCTTTCTCAACGGCCTGGCGGCTCTGGCCAATGCCACGACCAATTGCTTTCCGATGATCCTGATCTCGGGTTCGTCCGAGCGCGAAATCGTCGACTTGCAGCAGGGCGACTATGAGGAAATGGACCAGCTCGCGATTGCCAAGCCGCTGTGCAAGGCGGCGTTCCGGGTGCTGCACGCCGCCGACATCGGCGTCGGCGTTGCGCGCGCGATCCGCGCAGCCGTTTCCGGTCGTCCCGGCGGCGTCTATCTCGACCTGCCGGCCAAGCTGTTCGCGCAAGTGATGGATGCCGACGCCGGCGCCAACTCGCTCGTGGAGGTCATCGACCCGGCGCCGGCGCAGCTTCCCGCTCCGGCTGCTGTCACGCGCGCGCTCGATTTCCTCAAAAGCGCAAAGCGGCCGTTGATCATTCTCGGCAAGGGCGCCGCCTACGCACAGGCCGACGACGCGATCCGCGCGCTGGTCGAAAAGACCGGCATCCCCTTTCTGCCGATGAGCATGGCCAAAGGCCTGTTGCCTGACACGCATCCGCAGTCCGCGAGTGCCGCACGCTCGACGGTACTCAAGGACGCCGACGTCGTCATGCTCATTGGTGCGCGCCTCAACTGGCTGTTGTCGCACGGCAAGGGCAAGACTTGGGGCGAGCCCGGCTCGAAGAAATTCATCCAAATCGACATCGAGCCGAAGGAAATGGACTCGAACGTGGAAATCGCAGCTCCCGTGGTCGGCGATATCGGCTCATGCGTCTCGGCGCTGCTCGCTGGCATCGACGGCAAATGGCCGGCTGCGCCGGTCGACTGGATCGGCGCCGTGAATGCGCGCAGAGAAGAGAATATCGCCAAGATGTCGGCGAAGCTGATGAAGAATTCAGCGCCGATGGACTTCCACAGCGCGCTCGGTGCGCTCCGCACCATCATCAAAGAGCGGCCGGATGCCATCCTCGTCAATGAAGGCGCCAATACGCTCGATCTCGCGCGCGGCGTCATCGACATGTATCAGCCGCGCAAGCGCCTGGACGTCGGCACCTGGGGCGTCATGGGCATCGGCATGGGCTATGCGATCGCCGCTGCCGTGGAAACCGGCAAGCCGGTGCTGGCGGTCGAAGGCGACAGCGCCTTTGGCTTCTCCGGCATGGAGGTGGAGACGATTTGCCGCTACAACCTGCCGATCTGCATTGTCGTCTTCAACAACAACGGCATCTATCGCGGCATCAACGTCAATCCGAGCGGCGGCTCGGACCCTGCCACCACCGTGTTTGTCAAGGACGCCCGCTACGACAAGATGATAGAAGCATTCGGCGGCGTCGGCGCCCACGTGACGACGCCGGACGAATTGAGCCGCGCTGTCAACAAGGCGATGGACGGAGGCAAGCCGACCCTGATCAACGCGATGATCGATCCCGCCGCCGGCAGCGAGAGCGGTAATATCGGCAACCTCAACCCGCAAAGCGTAATTGGCAAGAAATGAGCAAGAAAATGAAAAGGAGCGGCGCGATGGCAACGCGCAAGAAAATGAAATCCAAAACACGCGCGCAAAAGCCCGCAAAGAAAGCGGCGAAGCTCGCGACCAAAAAGCCGGTGGCAAGATCCGCCGGCGGCAACGGCGCGCCGCGGCCGTCGGCGAAACCTTGGGGGCAGGCGGGCAGGGCGCTTGACGGCGTGCGCATCCTCGATTTCACCCATGTGCAATCCGGACCGACCTGCACCCAGCTTCTCGCCTTCATGGGCGCCGACGTGATCAAGGTGGAAAAACCGGGCACGGGCGATATCACCCGCGGCCAGCTCCGCGACGTGAAAGGCGCCGACAGTCTTTATTTCACGATGCTCAATGGCAGTAAGCGCTCGATCACCATCGACAGTAAGCATCCAAAGGGCAAGGAAATCCTCGACCGTCTGGTGCGGCAATGCGACGTGCTCGTTGAGAATTTCGCGCCCGGTGCGCTCGACCGCATGGGGCTGACTTTCGAGCACATCCATAAGCTTAATCCGCGGATGATCGTCGCCTCGGTGAAGGGCTTTGGGCCGGGACCGTACGAGGACTGCAAGGTCTACGAAAATGTCGCCCAATGCGCCGGCGGGTCGGCGTCGACCACCGGCTTTCGCGACGGGCCGCCGCTGGTGACCGGCGCACAGATCGGCGATTCCGGCACCGGCTTGCATCTCGGCCTCGGCATCGTGGCTGCGCTTTATCAGCGTACCCGCACCGGCCGCGGGCAGAAAGTGCTCTGTGCCATGCAGGACGGCGTGCTCAATCTGGCGCGGGTGAAATTGCGCGACCAGCAGCGGCTCGCGCAGGGTCCGCTCACCGAGTACAGCCAGCACGGCGAAGGCATCGCCTTCGGCGACAGCGTGCCCCGCGCCGGCAACGATTCCGGCGGCGGCCAGCCCGGCTGGATTCTCAAGTGCAAGGGCTACGAGAGCGATCCCGACGCCTACATTTATTTCATCACTCAGGCGCCGGTGTGGGGCGCGATCTGCGACGTCATCGGCAAGCCGGAGTGGAAGACCGATGCCGACTACGCGACGCCCACTGCGCGGCTGCCGCGGCTCAAGCACATCTTCGCCACCATTGAGCAATGGACCATGACCAAGACCAAGTTCGAGGCCATGGACATTCTCAACAAGCTCGACATTCCCTGTGGGCCGATCCTGTCGATGAAGGAGCTTGCCCACGAGCGGTCGCTACGCGCGACCGGCACCGTGGTCGAGGTCGATCATCCCACGCGTGGGACGTACCTCACCGTGGGCAACCCGATCAAATTGTCGGACTCGCCTGCCGACGTGCGCCGCTCGCCGCTCCTTGGCGAACACACCGACGAAGTGCTACGCGATGTGTTGCGTTATTCGGACAAGGAGATCGGCGACATCAAGGCGTCCGGCGCGATCAGCGCGCCAGAGAAGAAAGCCGAAGCAGCGTAGCTAGCAGGGCCGCTCGTCCCCGCGACCCGCCTACGCTCCGTTGGAGCTTCGGCGGGTTCGAGTCCGCCGAAGCGCGCAGCGCGAAGGCAGAAGGCGGGGACCCAGCCGGAAACAACGGATCGCATGCTGGATGCCCGCCGGTGCGGGCATGAGCGGAGGGAGAAGAGTTTACGATGCGTATTGTCGTTCACGGGCAGCAGGCGTTCGGCAAGGCCGTGCTCGAAGCGTTGCTCAAGCGCGGCGACAATGTCATTGCCGTCTATGTGGCGCCGGAGAAGGAAGGCGCCAAGGCTGATCCGCTGAGAGAAGCGGCGCTGCCGGCGAAGCTGCCGGTCTATCAGCCGGTCTCCTACCGCAAGCCGGACGTATGGGAAGAATTCCGCGCGCTCAAGCCCGACCTACAGGTCATGGCATTCGTGACGCTGTTTGTTCCGGAAGAGTTTCTCAACATTCCGACCCACGGCTCGATCCAATATCATCCATCGCTGCTGCCGGCCTACCGTGGACCGAGCGCGATCAACTGGCCGATCATCAAGGGTGACACTGAAACCGGCTTGTCGATCTTCTGGCCCGACAACGGGCTCGATACCGGCGACGTGTTGCTCCAGAAAAAGACGCCGATCTCGGCGACCGACACGCTCGGCTCGGTCTATTTCGACCGGCTGTTTCCGATGGGCGTCGAGGCGATGCTGGAGGCGGTCGATCTGGTCAAAGCTGGCAAGGCGCCGCGCATCAAACAGGACGAAACCAAAGCGACCTATGAAGGCCGCTGCGGTCCCGACAATGCCCACATCGATTGGGGCCGGCCCTGGCAGGAGATCGATCGCCTGATCCGCGGCTGCAATCCGGCGCCCGGCGCCTGGTCGAAGCTCGATGGCACGACCGTCAAAATCTTCGACGCCAAACCGCTGCCGGCGAAAAACCCCAAGGGCATCGGCGGCAAGATGGGCGAGATCGTCGCCGTCGACAGCGACGGCTTCACCGTCGTCTGCGCCGACGGCCGTTTCAAAATCACCCGCGTGCAGCCCGCCGACGGCAAGAAGATCGACGCCGGCGAGTGGGTCAAATCCGCCAACGTCGCCGCCAAAGCGAGGTTTGCGTGAAACTTGCCGCGTTGTTCTCCTGAGTTCCCCAAGTTCCTCATTTGTTTGATTGGATCTCGCACCTATGCCCGCCTCGCAACATCAGCAACCGAAATCCGATATTGAAATCTCGCAAGCCGCCAAGAAGCGGCCGATCCTCGACATCGCGCGCGAGCGATTGGGCATCGCGCCGCAAGATCTCGAGCCCTACGGTCACTACAAAGCCAAGCTGTCGATGGACTTCGTCAAGTCGCTGCAGAGCAAACCGAACGGCAAGCTGATTCTCGTCTCCGCCATCACGCCGACGCCTGCGGGCGAGGGCAAGACTACGACAACCGTTGGCCTGACCGACGCGCTCAACCATATCGGCAAGAAGGCGATGCTGTGCCTGCGCGAGCCTTCGCTCGGTCCGTCGTTCGGCATGAAGGGCGGCGCCGCCGGCGGCGGCTATGCGCAAGTCGTACCGATGGAGGACATCAATCTGCACTTCACCGGCGATTTCCACGCCATCACCTCGGCCAACAATCTGCTGGCGGCGATGCTCGATAACCACATCTATTGGGGCAATACGCTCGGCATCGACCAGCGCCGCGTGGCGTGGCGGCGCGTGCTCGACATGAACGACCGGGCGCTGCGCTCGATCGTCTCCTCGCTCGGCGGTGTCGCCAACGGCTTTCCGCGCGCAGACGGCTTCGACATCACCGTCGCTTCCGAGGTGATGGCGATCTTCTGCCTGGCGCGCGATCTTGACGATCTGAAAAAGCGGCTCGGCAACATCGTTGTCGCTTATACCCGCGACCGCAAACCGGTCCGCGCCGGCGATCTCAAGGCGCACGGCGCCATGACCGTTTTGCTCAAGGAGGCGCTTTCGCCGAATCTGGTGCAGACGCTCGAGGGGACGCCGGCGTTTATTCATGGCGGCCCGTTCGCCAACATCGCGCATGGCTGCAATTCGGTGTTGGCAACGACGACGGCGCTCAAGCTCGCCGACTATGTGGTGACCGAGGCCGGCTTTGGCGCCGACCTCGGCGGCGAGAAATTCCTCGACATCAAATGCCGCAAGACCGGGCTGTCACCCGATTGCGCGGTGCTGGTCGCCACCATCCGGGCGCTGAAGATGCATGGCGGGGTGAAGAAAGAAGACCTCAAGACCGAGAACGTCAAGGCGCTCGAAGCCGGCATGAGCAATTTGCAGCGCCACGTCGAGAACATGCAGAAATTCGGCATCGTCCCGGTAATCTCGATCAACCGCTTCTCCGCTGATACCGACGCCGAGATCAAGCTGGTCGAGGCGAAGTGCCAAGCGCTCGGCGTCGAGGCGCTGATGGCCGATCACTGGGCGATGGGCGGCGAAGGCGCCGCTGACGTGGCGCGCGCCGTGGTCAAGATTTGCGACAGCGGCAAGAGCAAGCTGAAATTGCTCTATCCCGATGACATGCCGCTCTATGAGAAGATTCGCACCATCGCCAAGGAAATCTACCGCGCCAAGGATATCTCTGCCGACAAGCCGGTCCGCGATCAGCTGGCGAATTTCGAGGCGATGGGTTACGGCAAATTCCCGATTTGTGTCGCCAAGACGCAATACAGCTTCTCCACCAATCCCGACGCCAAAGGCGCGCCGACCGATCACGTCATCCCGGTGCGCGAAGTGCGCCTGTCCGCCGGCGCCGAGTTCGTCGTCGCCATCTGCGGGGAAGTCATGACCATGCCCGGCCTGCCGAAGGTTCCGGCCGCCAACTCCATCGATGTCGGGCCGGATGGTAGGATCGTCGGACTATTCTGAGACCTTTTCCATCGCCGCCGTTGCGGCAGGCGATCAACAACGAGGTGTGACAATGCTAAAGTTTTATTTCAGCGGCGCGCCAAATCCGACCAAGGTCGCGCTCTTTCTCGAAGAGGCCGGGCTGCCGTACGAGGCGATCGCGGTCGATACCCGCAAAGGCGAGCAGCACAAGCCGGAATATCTGGCGATCAATCCGAACGCCAAGGTGCCGGCGATCGTCGACGGCGACGTCACCGTGTTCGACAGCAACGCGATCCTGCTGTATCTCGGCGAAAAGACCGGGAAGTTCATGCCGGCCAAAGGCGACAAGGCGCGGGGTGAACTCTTGTCATGGCTGATGTTCGTCGCCTCCGGCGTCGGCCCTTATGCCGGTCAGTCGGTGCATTTTCGCATGTATGCGCCGGACAAAAACGAATACGCCATCAATCGCTACGCGTTCGAGGCCCAGCGCCATTTCGGCATTCTCGATGCGCGACTGGCCAAGCACAAATACATGCTCGGCGACAGCTACACGATCGTCGACATGGCGGTGTGGGGCTGGGCGCGCGGCATGCCGATCGTGCTCGGTGAAGCGGCGTGGGCCAAATTCCCCAATCTCAAGCGGCTGGTCGACGAGATCAGCGCGCGGCCGGCGGCGCAGCGCGCCGCGGCACTGAAAGACAAGCACAAATTCAAGACCGAGATGGACGACGAAGCGCGCCAGGCGATGTTCCGCCACATGCACGAAAAGGTGGCGTGAAAATGTAGGGTGGGTTTGCGGCGAAGCCGCGTACCCCACCAGGCAGCATGGGTGGGTTACGCCGCTCCGCGGCTAACCCACCCTACGAAATTAGAACATCCCCATCCGTTCGCTGGCGATGGTGCCGGTAAGGAGCAGCACGCCGAACAACATCACCACCAGCGCAGCGCCGACCTCGACGCCGCGCAACATCAACATGCCGTAGCCCGGGCGCGTGGCCGCGAACCGCTTCGCTACCGTCTTGGCGCCGACGGCGAGCGTGGCGATCGCCGCCACGGTGATCGCGGTGCCGATGCCCATGACGAAGGTCGAGGCGACGCCGGCCCAGAACAACCCCTGCGCCAGTGCGAAGACGAGAACGATGATCGCGCCCGAGCACGGCCGCAAACCCACCGCGACGATGGCCGAAAGCCCGCGGCGCCAGCCGCCGGGCCCGGCCAAATCCTGTGGCTCCGGTCCGTGCGCATGGCCCCACGGCAGCACGCTCTCGTCGTCGCCATGGTTGTGCCCGTGCTTGTGCGCATGAGCATGATGATGGTCGTGATCGTGCGCATGCGGTGCTTGATCATCTGCGTGATCGTGATGAATGCATGGCGCGTGGCCAGCGAGAGCGTGTGCCATTTCTGAGCCGCTACCGGCTGGGATCGCACGCAACGTGTGAACAAATGCGCGCCCCTTCACCCACAACAGCCGCGCGCCGACGAGAACGATCAGCCCGTAGCTGATTAGCTCGATGACACGAACCGTGTCGCCCATCATCTTGGCCGTCGTGCCGATCAGGATCGCAGCAACGGCGACAATCACCACCGCGGTGATGGCTTGCAGCAGCGCCGAGGCGAACGACAGCGCGATGCCGCGCCACCAGGTCTCTTCGTTGGCGAGCAAATAGGATGAGATCACTGCCTTGCCGTGGCCCGGGCCGGCGGCGTGGAAAATCCCGTAGATGAAGGAGATGCCGATGAGGCCCCAAACGGCCGTGCCGTCGGTCTTGGCGGCGCGGATGAGGCCGGAGAGCTCGCGGTAGAACAGCGCCTGCTTGGCGAGGATGAAGCCCAAGATGCCCGTGGCCGGCGGTTGGCGCATTGCCGCGAGTGGCGAAATTTGTGGTGAGACTTGCGCCAGCGCGGTAGCGAGTGGACCGGCAGCCAGCACCAGCACGACGACCAGCGTGATCAGCAGCACCGCCTGCGGACTCGGCCTTGTCCCGCCTCGCCTTGTCACGGGCACTTCACTTCGATCTTGTTGGCGAAACTCGCGCCCATGCCGGCGTTGGCTTCAGACGTTTGGAAGGCCTTGTCGAGTCGAAGCGAGGAGGGGAAGTTGCCGTCATGCGGCTTTTCGATGGCGGCGGTGCATTGCGCCGGCGCGCCGACGAGCCGCGCCGGGTCCTTTTCGGCAAAGCCGAAATCGATGAAGAATTCCGGATCGTAGATTTCCACGTCGAGCGCCTTAGCCTTCACCGGGGTCTTGAATGGCAGTGTGAAATGCAGCGTCAGCACGGTCTCTTTCGGATCATAGTCGAGATAGTAGTCGACCGGATCGAGGAACGCGTTGCGCTGGCGTTTGCCGTTCACCTTGGCGTACGTGAAATAAGCGTACTCCTTGAGCGACTCGACATTGACCTTGGCGAGCGGGTCCAACTCCTCGCGGGTGAACTGCCCCTTGGTCTTCTGATCCAAGCCCTGGGTGGCGTAGGCCGAGAACATGTCGTCGAAGGTCCAGGCATGGCGCACGCCGGTGACGGAGCCGTCCGGCGCGTAGACAAGCTCCTCGGTCATCGTCACCCAGACATGCGGGTGCGCCTCGGCGGGCAATGTCGGCGCCAATAGACCGGCTGCGGTCGCGATCAAAAGAGCGATGCGATAGGCCATCCGCACCCACCTATCCCCAGAGCGGGGCGCACATTTCAGCGCGAGTAGGGCGGAATAGAGGCTTGCGGAGACCGACTAAACACCAGCGGCCCCGCCGTCGGCGCGCGGATCATGGGCGCCTTCGCAGGTGCCGTCGGGATGCAGCACTGCCGCGCCGGCATGGCCCATGACGTCGGAATAGGGCTCGGAGAGAACGTCGACGTCGTGGCCGGCCGCGGCCAGTTGGTCGATCAGATTGCCGTCGAAGCGCGATTCAAGGCGTAAGCGCGTGTGCGCCTCGCCCCAGGTTCGGCCAAACACCCAGCGCGGGCGATCGATCGCGACATCCAGCGGTTCGCCGAACATGACGTGGCGGGTGAAGACCGCCGCTTGCGTCTGCGGCTGGCCGTCGCCGCCCATGGCACCATAGGCCATGATGCGGCCGTCCTTAAGGACCGCCAGCGCCGGGTTGAGGGTGTGAATCGGCAGCCGTCCCGGCGCCACTAGATTGAGCGCGCCGCGCTGCAGTGAAAAGCTCGCGCCGCGATTTTGCATCAACACGCCGGTGCGCGGCAGCACGCAGCCAGAACCGAACTCCCAGTACAGCGACTGGATATAGGACACGACCAAACCGCTGGTGTCGGCGGCGCCCATCCAGATGGTGTCGCCCTCGCCGGAAGCAAACGGCCAGCGCGCCGCCTTGCGCCGATCGATCTTCATGACTTCGCCGGCGATGAAGCGCGGCTCGAGGCAGCGCTCCAGCCGGTGCGCCAGATGGTTCGGATCGGTGAGCACACGGTCGCGGGTGCGCAGCGCCCGCTTGGTCGCTTCGACCAGGCAATGGATGTGATCGAAGCCTTCGGCCTCGGTCACGCCCAGGCGGGCGAACAAGGCAAGGATCATCAGCGAGGCGACGCCTTGGGTAGGCGCGTCGGTGTTGTAGACCGTCCCGGATGGCAATTCGATCTGCAGCGGTTCGGCCAGATAGGCCTCATAGCCAGTCAGGTCCGCCCGCGTGACCGGGCTGCCGATGCGCTCGAGGTCGGCCGCGATCTCGCGGCCGACGTCGCCGCGGTAAAAATCGTCGAGGCCGTCGAGAGCCAGGTGCCGCAGAGTTGCAGCCAGCGCCTCTTGCACCAGGGTGGTGCCGGCCGCCGGTGGCTTGCCGTCGACCAGAAACGTTTCGGCAAAGCCCGGCACGGGCGCGAGTTCGGCAAGCTTGTCGGCGGTCAGTTGCGCTTGGCTTCGCGACACGACATAGCCGTTGCGGGCCTGCACGATCGCCGGGAGCAGCAGCACGTCGAGCGGCAGCTTGCCGCCAGTCGCGTTCGCCGCCTCGAGCGCCAGTATCCAACCGGCGACGGCACCCGGCACGGTGAGCGCGGCGAGCGGCCCGCGCGGCGGTATCGTCTCGTACTGGCGGTAAAGCTCGGGTTGTGCGTTTGCCCCGGCCGGACCGGGCCCCATGATGGCGCGGACGCCGCCGTTTGGAAAACGGATCAGCCAAAATCCGTCGCCGCCGACATGGTTCATGTGCGGATAGACGGCGGCGATCATGGCTGCCATCGCCACCATCGCCTCGATGGCGTTGCCGCCCTCGGCAAGGATCGAACGGCCGGCCTCCGCGGCCTCGTGATGCGGCGCGCAGACCACGCCGCGGCGGTGACCAGCGGTATGCAGCTCCATGCCGCTTACTTTGGCATGGCGGTGTCGGCGAGGCCACGCTTGCGTAGCAGAGCGTCCGAGCTCGGCAACCGGCCGCGGAAAGCCTTGTACGCTTCAACCGGATCTTGCGTGCCGCCAGCGGCATAAATCGTCTCGCGCAATCTTTGTGCCGTCGCCGGATCGAAAATGTCGCCGGTCTCCTCGAACGCCTCGAACGCGTCGGCATCGAGCACTTCCGACCACATGTAGCTGTAGTACGCCGCGGCGTAACCGCCGCCGGAGAACACGTGATCGAAGTGTGGCGGACGATGGCGCATGGCGATTTCTTCGGGCATGCCGATGCGCGCCAGCGCGGCCGCTTCGAACGCGGAGGGATCGATCGCTTCTGGGGTCGCCATGGAATGGAAATCGAGATCGACGATGGCGGAGGCCACGTATTCGACGGTGCCGAAGCCCTGGTCGAAATTGCGCGCGGCGACGAGCCGTTGCAGCAGCGCTTCGGGCATCGGTTCGCCGGTCTGATAGTGACGGGCAAAGCGCCGCAACACGTCCGGCTGCCCGAGCCAGTGCTCGTAAAGCTGCGACGGCAGTTCGACGAAATCGGTGACGACGTTGGTGCCGGCAATGGTCGGATAGGTGACCGACGAGAGCAGCCCGTGCAAAGCATGGCCGAACTCGTGGAACAAAGTGCGGGCGTCATCGAAGCTGAGCAGCGTCGGCTCGCCCGGCGCCGCGTTGGCGAAATTGCAGACATTGACGATCAGCGGGCGAATGTCGCCGGCGAGCTTTTCCTGCTCGCGCAGCGAGGTCATCCAGGCGCCGCTGCGCTTGGACGGACGCGCAAAATAGTCGCCGAAGAACAGGCCGATCTCGCCGCCGTCGCTGCCGCGCACCTCCCAAACGCGCACGTCGGGATGCCAGATCGGGACGTCGGTGCGCTCCGAGAAGCGGAGCCCGAACAGCCGCTCGGCGGTGTAGAAGGAGGCTTCGATCATCTGCTCGAGATTGAGGTATGGCTTGATCGCGGCCTCGTCGATGTCGCAGCACCGCTGCCGCAGCTTCTCGGCGTAGTAGCGCCAGTCCCACGGCGCCAGCGCGAAGTTGCCGCCTTGCTCCTGCACCAAAGCTTGCAGCGCGTCGCGGTCGGCCTCGGCGCGGGCCCGCGCCCGCGTCCACACGGTGTCGAGGAGACCGCGCACCGCGGCCGGCGTCTTGGCCATGGCGTCGTCGAGCCGGTAATGGACGAAATCGGCGTAGCCAAGGAGGCGGGCGCGCTCGGCCCGCAGCCGCACCATCTCGGCAATGATGGCATTGTTGTCGGTCGAGCCGCCATTGTCGCCGCGGGAAACGAAGGCGCGGTAGACCTTTTCGCGCAGGTCGCGGCGCTCGGCGAATTGCAGGAATGGCTCGGCGCTCGAGCGCAGCAGCGTCACGGCGTAGCCGTCGAGCCCGCGCTCCTGCGCCTCCGATCGCATCGCCTCGCGCATGAAGTCCGGCAGACCGGCGAGCTCGGCTTCATCGGAGAGCGGCAGCGCGAAGCCTTGTTCGTCGGCGAGTACATTCTGGCTGAACGCGATGCCAAGCTCGGCCAGACGCTCGACGATCTCGGCAAGGCGCGCTTTCGCCGCACCGTCGAGGGCGGCGCCGGCGCGGCGGAAGGCGGTGTGGTAGCGCTCGAGCACCCGCTTCTGCTCGCCGGTCAGGCTGAGCGTGTCGGCCTGCCGCATCAACGTATCGACGCGGCCGAACAGCGCGGCGTTGGTGCGAAACTTGTTCCAGTGGCTCGCGACTTGCGGCGACAGCTCGCGCTCGATCTGCAGAAGCGCATCGTCGCTGTGGGCGCCGACCAGAAGGCCAAAGACCTGCTCGACCTGGCAGAGCGCCCGGCCGCTCATTTCGAGCGCGGCGATGGTGTTGGCGAAATCCGGCGCTGCCGACTGGCCGGCAACCGCGTCGATCTCGGCCTGATGTTCGGCGAACGCCCGCGCATAGGCCGGCGCAAAGTGCTCGGGCCTGATGGCCGCGAACGGCGGCACCTGAGCGGGCGTCGACCAGTCCTGGAAAAATGGGTTATCGGCCTTAATCTGCGTATTCATGCGGGTTTTCTGCCTGTCGAAAGCCGAGAGCTTATATAGGCATTTGCGCCTTGAATCGGCCCCCCGTTTCGAGGAAAGTGCACCGCCATGGATACGACAACCACACAGCGGCCGCGCCGCATTCTCTGGGAAAACGTGCTGACCGTCGTCAGCGCCGCCATCCTGATCAGCGCCGAAGTGTTCGGCGCCGCGTTCGCCGGCAGCTGGGCGATCGCCAATCTGTTCGCGCTCGGCACGATCGGCGCGCGGCTCCTCGATGGGCTGTTCGTGTTGTGCGGCATTGTCGTCATGGTGCAGTTTGTGCGCGCGGCAAGCCGCGTCGAGCCGTTCGTCGCCGACTGAGCGCCGCCTCCGCGCTGCGGTCCGCGACGCGAAACCTCTCCGGCAACCATTCGTTAAGACCAAAACGCTTGCACAGCGCGGCGCAATGGCTTATTGGCGAAATCGCCCAATTTCGCACGTGCCTGTGGCCGTGTGTCGGTCGGTGGGCATCCGGACAAGAGGCCGGACAGCCGCCTAAGGAAGACGATCTACTTCCTTGCACCCGCGACCGGCAGCCGGAGGCGAACCGGCAATGCCAGCTCTCCACTGGCGACGCGGCTTAAAGCAACGACGGAAGGGCTTTTTTGGATGACTGCCGGCGCCAATGCCGGGGACACCGAAAGGGCTTGTCCTTCTTTGCCAGCAGTGCGGAACGGGATTTCCCTCATCCGGACCAAGGCAGCAATCACAGTGGCGCAACGCGTCCGCGTATCGCGGAATTGCACGTGTCACAGGAGGTTCACCTCGGCGGCTACGCCGCCAGTCGGATTAGGGGAGTGGGGTTGCGATGACCGCACGTATCCGCGAATTTCTCAAGAAGCGTTCCGATAACGGACCCTGCCTCGTGGTCGACCTCGACGTCGTCCGCGAAAACTACCAAAGCTTCGCCAAGGCGCTGCCGGACACCAAGGTGTACTATGCCGTCAAGGCCAACCCGGCGCCGGAAATCCTGAAACTGTTGGCCGAGCTCGGCTGCTGCTTCGACGTGGCCTCGCTGCCGGAGACCCACGCGGCGCTCGCCGCCGGAGCGTCGCCGGAGCGGATCTCCTACGGCAACACCATCAAGAAGGAAGCGGAGATCGCCGCCGCCTTCGCGCTCGGCATCAACCTTTTCGCGGTCGACTGCGAGGCCGAGGTCGAGAAGGTCGCGCGCGCCGCGCCCGGCAGCCGAGTGATCTGCCGCATCGTCTGCGACGGCTCCGGCGCCGAGTGGCCGCTGTCGCGCAAATTCGGCTGCGAGCCGGTCTACGCGGCCGATATCCTGGAGCACGCGCACAAGCTCGGCCTGGTGCCGCATGGCGTGTCGTTCCATGTCGGCTCGCAGCAGCACAACGTCGAGGCTTGGGACCGCGCGCTGGCCTCGACGGCGGCCGTGTTCCGCGCCTGCGCCGAGCGCGGCATTGCGCTTGCCCTCGTCAATCTCGGCGGCGGCTTCCCGGCGCGCTATGTGCGCAAGACGCCGAAGCTCGAATCCTACGGCAAGGCGATCTTCCGCTCGCTGCGCAAGCATTTCGGCAACAACCTGCCGAACACCTTCGTCGAGCCGGGCCGCGGCCTGGTCGGCAATGCCGGTATGATCGAGGCCGAGGTGGTGCTGATCGCCAAGCGCTCGCCGGAAGACGAGATGCGCTGGGTGTATCTCGACATCGGCAAATTCCATGGGCTCGCTGAAACCATCGGCGAGTCGATCCGCTATCCGATCCGCACCACCAAGGATCGCGACGAGACGGCGCCGTGCATCGTCGCCGGGCCGACCTGCAACTCGGTCGACGTGCTCTACGAGAAGACGCCCTATCCGCTGCCGGTCTCGCTCGCGATCGGCGACAAGGTGCTGATCGAGGCCGCCGGCGCCTATACGGCGACCTATTCGTCGGTCGGCTTCAACGGCTATCCGCCGCTCCGGCAATACGTGATCTGATCTCCTCCGCTTCTCCCCGCGTGCGGGGAGAAGGTCGGGATGGGGGGCTTTGCGGCAAGACACAGAATTGCGGTGATGCCCCTCGCCCCGGATTGCTTTGCAATCCGACCTCTCCCGCAGGCGGGAGAGGTGCAACAGGCCAGGCTCAACTGACTCTTAGCTCACCCACTCGATATGCGCCTTGATCGCCTTGCGGGCGTCGTCGATCCAGCCGTGCGGCCGCGCCTTCTCGATCATGGCGGAGAGATTTTGCTGCCAGGCGGCGTCGTGCTCCACGCCCGGCCAGCGGCGCAATGTATCCTCGAAAATCCAGGCGGTGTCGGCGTCGGGCAGTTCGGCTTTACCGGCAACGGCACTGCGGACGGGTTCGAGTCGGTCGCGGTTGCTTTCGACCACAAGCTTGAAGGCGCGAAAATTCTGCCGATCCTCAAATTGGAGTTGGCCGTCAGCTGTCAATTTCAGAAACATGACGTCTCCTGTACGTTCACCGGTCAAGCCATATCAAGCACGCCGGCTGGGCCGTCTTCCGTGCCGAAGGCGAGGAAGCGGCCGTCCGCGCTCCAGGCCAGCGCTGTGACCGGCCCGCCGCCCGACCTTCTTGCCAAAATCTCGGCGCCATCCTGGATGCGCACCAGGAGCACCATGCCATCGCCATAGCCGGCGGCGACGACCTCCTGCCGCGGATGGCAGGCAACCGTCTCGATGCGGTGCTCGGCGGGCGCCAGCACGCGCGGCTCCTTGCCCATCGGGCCGTCTTTGGTCTGGAACGGCCAGAGGATGAGCTGCGGCGCGCCCGATGTCGCCAGCCAATCGCCGCCGACGCTCCAGCTGAGTGAGGTCACGCGCGCGGCATAGCCCGACATGCGCATGTGCTTGCGGTCGGAAAGCCGCCAGCCGTGCAACATCGGGTCCTGCATGGCGGTGACCAGAAAGCGGCCGTCGGGGCTGACGGTCGCGGCGAGATGCGAGCCCTTCCACTCGAGGAATTCCGGCGCGGCCGCGGCGTTCGGAAACCACAGCGTTGCGCCGTTATAGTGGGCGATAGCAAGCCGAAAGCCTTTCGGGAGGAACGCGAGCGCGCCGACCGTGGAAGGCGCTTCGAATTCGCGCAACTCCTTCCCCTGGACGAACGCGCTCTTGCCGGCCGACCAGGCGACGGCCCCATCCGGCCCGATCGCGACGTGATCGATCCACCGATGTTTCGGGTCGATGGCGAGGACGCGCGTTTCGCCCTTCGCATCCGTCGCCACGATTTTGCCGTCGTCGCCGCCGCTGACGACGCGTTCGTTGTCGGTAGCCGTTGCCAGGATCGCACCGTCGTGGACGGGAACGTGCCGCGGCTCGCCCTTCGGTCCGACCAACAGCATCGCTTCGTCGCCGAGCACGAAGACCGCGGTGTGGCCGAGAAAATGCGCCGCGACCACGGGCGCGCCGGCGGCCACCGGATGCGCGCGGTCGGCGATGGAAACGGTATCGGCTCGCGGGTCGGTCATGGGCAGATTCAATTGTTATGGCCGGGGGTAGCCGTTCGAAGAACGGCGTCGCTTCGCTCGCCTACGCCGGCCATCCCGATCAAAGATGCACAGTGCCCAACTAAGCGGGATGCCCGGCAGAACGCCGGGCATGACGACCGAATACGCTTTCACGCGATGCAGCTCGCAAAGCCCTTGCGGATTGTCTCCTCCGGCAGATTGCGGCCGATGAAGACGATGCGGCTGTCGCGTTTCTCGCCTTTTTTCCACGGCCGCTGGTGGTCGCCGTCGAGGATCATGTGCACGCCCTGGAAGACGAAGCGGTCGTTGTCGTTCTTGAACGACAGGATGCCCTTACAGCGCAGGATGTTCGGGCCTTCGGTCTGCACCAGGTTCTGCACCCAGGGAAAGAATTTGTCGGAATCGAGCGGCTTGTCGCTTCGGAGCGACACCGACTGCATTTCCTCGTCGTGATAATGCTTGAGGCCGCGCTTGTGGCCGTCGTGATGGCGATGATGATGGCCATCGCCATGATCGTGGCCATGATCATCGCCGCGGGCGTGATGATGGTCGTGATCATCCCCGGTTTCGAGAAATTCCGGCTCGATATCGAGAATGCGGTCGAGATCGAAAGCGTTGCGATCCAGCACTTCGTTCAGCGGGATCTGCGCGCGCTCGGTCCTGTGCACCTTGGCATAGGGATTGATGCCGCGGATGCGGCCTTCGACCTCGCGCAATTCTTCCGGCGACACCAGATCGGTCTTGTTGATCAAGATGACGTCGGCGAACGCGATTTGATTCTTCGCCTCCGGAGCGTCCTTGAGCCGATCGCTCAGCCATTTAGCGTCGGCGACGGTAACGACCGCGTCGAGGCGGGTCTTGCGGCCGATATTCTCGTCGACAAAAAAGGTCTGCGCCACCGGCGCCGGGTCGGCGAGCCCGGTGGTCTCGACGATCACGGCGTCGAACTTGCCCTTGCGCCGCATCAACCCGTCGAGGATGCGCACCAGGTCGCCGCGCACGGTGCAGCAGATGCAGCCGTTGTTCATCTCGAACACTTCTTCGTCGGCGCCGACGACGAGGTCGTTGTCGATGCCGATCTCGCCGAATTCATTGACGATGACGGCGTACTTCTTGCCGTGCGGCTCGGAGAGAATGCGGTTGAGCAAAGTCGTCTTGCCGGCGCCGAGATAGCCGGTGAGCACAGTGACCGGTACTTTTTCCGACGAAACCTGTTCTGACATGCGGGCCCTCCTGGCGCGCTTATATAGGCGGTCCTGCGATGGGCCAAACGCCCGGACGCGCGCGTTTCCACCGAATTGCAGGGCGTTCTTGGGCGTTCTGGGCGAGGGCGCCGCAATACAGGGATTGCGGTCGATATGTTATAATATTACATTCTAGAGTGACCGGTCGTTGATTTTGCAGGCGAAATTAGCGGAACTGCCATGAAAATACTCGCCGCGATGGCCTTTGCGTTTGCCGCCTCACTAACGACCGCCCACGCGGCCGACGGCAAGATCGAAATCGTAGCGGCTGAGAATTTTTACGGCAGCGTCGCGCAGGAGATCGGCGGCGACCGGGTCTCGGTCACCTCGATCCTGAACAATCCCGACCAGGATCCGCACCTGTTCGAGGTGTCGCCGGCGATCATTCGCCATATCGCCGCCGCGCAGATCGTGATCTACAACGGCGCCGACTACGATCCTTGGATCGAGAAGCTGTTGAAAGTCACGGCCAGGCCCGGGCGCGTGGCGATTGTCGCCGCCGATCTGATGAACAAAAAGGCCGGCGACAATCCACACCTTTGGTACGATCCCGTTACCATGCCCGCGGTCGCGAGCGCGCTCGCCGCCGCGCTAGCCGCCGCTGATCCGGCCCACAAGAACGATTATGCCGCGCGGCTGAGAACCTTTCTCGCCTCGCTTGCGCCGCTGAACGACAAGATCGCCGCGATCCGCGGCAAGTATGCCGGCACGCCGGTTACCGCGAGCGAGCCGGTCTTTGGCCCGATGGCGGACGCGCTGGCGCTGAAAATGGCCAACGAGCGTTTCCAGCTCGCCATCATGAACGACACCGAGCCGAGCGCGCGCGGCGTCGCCGCGTTCGAGCGGGACCTCAAGACCCACAAGGTGCGCGTCCTATTTTACAACAAACAGGCCTCCAACAAGGTGGTGGCGCACCTCGTCGATCTGGCGCGCGCCGCCAGTGTGCCGGTTGTCGGCGTGACCGAGATCGCGCCGTCCGGTCTATCGTACCGGGATTGGATGCTGATGCAGCTCGACGAGACGCAGCGCGCCTTAACTGGGCCATCCACATGAACGTCATCGAGGTCGATCGCACCACGCTCGCCATCGGCGGCCGGGACATATTGGTGGATGCGAGCTTCGCGATCCGGCGCGGCGAGTTCATCGGCGTTCTCGGTCCGAACGGCGCCGGCAAAACGACGCTGATGCGGGCCATCCTCGGCCTGCTGCCGCCCCGCGCCGGCAGCTTGCGCGTCTTTGGGCGGGCGCCGCAGCGCGGCGATCCGCAGATCGGCTATCTGCCGCAGGTCCGAACGGTCATGCCGGACCTGCGCGTGCGCGGCTTCGATTTCATCGCCAGCTCCGTCCATGGCGAGCGCTGGGGCGTGCCGTCGTTGACGCGTGCCGACCGTGCCATGATCGAAAACACGCTGGCCGCGATCGGCGCGGCCGATCTCGCCGGGCGTCCGCTGTCGGACATGTCCGGCGGCGAGCGGCAGCGGCTGTTGCTGGCGCAGGCGCTGCTTGGCGAGCCGCAGCTTCTATTGCTCGACGAACCGCTGATCAGCCTGGATTACCGTTATCAGGAGACGGTCATCAATCTGGTGCGCCGCTTCGCCCGCGAGCGCGGCATCACGGTGCTGTTCAGCGCCCACGAGCTCAATCAGTTAATCGGCACCCTCGATCGCGTGCTTTATCTCGGCAACTGCCATGCCGCGCTCGGCACCGTGGCGGAAGTGGCGACGGCGCCGGTGTTGTCAAAGCTTTACGGCACCGACATCCAGGTGGTGCAGGCTGACGGCCACATTTTCGTCCTGTCGCGCGGCCGCGACGTAGAACGGCATGACCACACGCACGACCATGGTCATAGCCACGATCATCATCACGACCATCACCACCATGCTTGAATACGAATTCATGCGGAACGCCTTTGCCGCCGCCGGTGTGGCCGCGGTGGTGTCGGGACTGGTCGGTTACTTTCTGGTGCTGCGCGGGCAGACCTTTGCCGGCCACGCGCTGTCCCATATCGGCTTTGCCGGCGCTACCGGCGCGGTCCTGATCGGCGTCGCATCGGTGTGGGGGCTGGTCGGTTTCACCGTCGCGGCCGGGATCGGCATGGGGCTGCTCGGCGAGCGCATCAGCGGCCGCGACGTCGCGATCGGCGTCGTGTTGTCGCTGGCGCTGGGATTTGGCCTCCTGTTCCTGCACTACTACACGGCGTTCGCCACCCAGGCGACGGCGCTGCTGTTCGGCAACGTGCTCGCCGTCGATCGGTCGATGATCAGGACGCTGATCGGCCTGGGTGTGGTTACGCTCGCCGGCCTTGCCGCAATCATGCGGCCGCTGATTTTTATGAGCCTGCAGCCGGAACTGGCCGAAGCCAAGGGCGTGCCATTGCGCTTCGTCTCGACCGCTTTCCTCGGCATCGTTGCGTTGGCGGTGGCGGAAAGCGCCCAGATCGTCGGCGTGCTCTTGGTCTTTGCCCTGATGGTCGGACCTCCGGCAACGGCGCAGCGCCTGGTCACTGGACTATGGGGCGGCATGCTGCTCGCCGCCGCTATCGCGCTTGCCGAAGCCTGGCTCGGCATCGCCATCGCTTACCATACCGATTGGCCGGTCAGTTTTTGTATCGCCATGTTGAGCGCCCTGGGCTATTTCCTCACCCGCGGCAATCTTTGGCCGCGCCGGGAAATAAGAGCATGAGCGAGCAAAAGCGCAGTGCCGTGTGCGTCGGCGAGGTGCTGATCGAAATGGCGCGCGGCGCCGACGGCCGCTTCTCGCTGTCTTGCGGCGGCGATACGTTCAACACCGCGGTCTATCTTGCCCGTGCCGGCATCGAGGTCGCTTTTGTCACGGCCCTTGGCGACGATTCCTATTCCGACAGCATACTGGCGCTTGCCGCAGCCGAAAGCGTCTCGCGGGAACTTATCCTTCGCGTCCCCGGCCGATTGCCTGGGCTTGCCCTCATCGAAAACGGTCCGGCGGGCGAGCGGAGCTTTCGCTACTGGCGCGACGGCGCGCCGGCCCGCGAACTGTTCGAGCTTTCCGACTGGATGCGGGTGGCCGAGGGGCTGATGGCCGCGCGGCTGATCTATTTCTCTGGCATCACGCTGTCGCTCTATTCCAACAATGCGCTCGGGCGTTTCCTGGCGATGCTCGAAGCGGCGCGCGGCCAAGGCGCCAAGGTCGCGTTCGACGGCAATTTCCGGCCGCGCGGCTGGAAAGGCGATCTGGCGCGCACGCGCACCGTCTTCATCGAGGCGCTCAAGCGGGTCGACATTGCGTTACCGACCTTCGACGACGAGGCCGTGCTGTGGGGCGACCCGTCGCCGGAATCGACGGTTGCCCGGCTGCAAGCCTTCGGCATCGGCGAGATCGTGGTCAAGAACGGTCCCAACAGCGCGTTGGTCGCCATGGCCGGCGCGCAGGAATTCGTGCCGGTTCCGGAAGTGATGGTGCCGGTCGACACCATGGCGGCCGGTGACGGCTTCAATGCCGGCTATCTTGCGGCGCGGTTGACCGGCACCGAGCCGTCGCAGGCGGCAAGCGCGGCGCATCGACTGGCCGGCGATGTAATCCGCCACCGCGGCGCCTTCGTGCCGCGCGCTGATGCCGCGATGCATTGAGCGCGGAACTCGTGACAGGTGCGGTAAGAAAGAAGATAATCAAAAGATCAAAGCAAAATTGCCGACCTTGTTTGGTCCGCATTCATCAGTGCTTGGGGAGGATTCCATGAAACGCTTGGCCATCGCGCTTGCAGTGATCCTCCCTCTCGCTGCGAGCTCACCCGCGCTCGCCGATGAGCCGATCGTCATCAAGTTCAGCCACGTGGTGGCGCCCGACGCGCCCAAGGGCAAGGCGGCGTTGTTCTTCAAGGAGCTTGCCGAGAAATACACCAACGGCCGGGTCAAGGTCGAAGTTTATCCGAACTCGTCGCTGTACAAGGACAAGGAAGAGCTCGAGGCATTACAGCTCGGCTCGGTCCAGCTGCTGGCACCGTCGATCGCCAAATTCAGTCCGCTTGGAGTCAAGGAATTCGACATTTTTGATTTGCCGTTCCTGCTGAGCGACGAGGCGCACGCGCGGCAGATGATGGCGAGCCCGATGATGGCCGAACTGAACAAGAAGCTCGAAGCCAAGGGCGTCGAACCGCTGGCCTATTGGGATAACGGCGCGCACAATTACACCGCCAACAGGCCGCTGGTCTTGCCGGAAGACTTCCGCGGTCTGAAAATGCGCATTCAGGGCGGCAAGGTGCAGGACGCGGTGGCGCGCGAGCTCGGCGCCATTCCGCAGATCATCGCCTTCGGTGAACTTTATCAGGCGCTGCAGACCGGCGTCGTCGACGGCGAGGACAATGTCGCCTCGAACATCCTGACGCAGAGATTCTACGAAGTGCAGAAGCACATGACGCTGTCGCATCACAGCCGGCTGACCTATGCACTCGTCACCAACAAGACGTTCTGGAACGGGATGCCGGATGATGTCCGCGCGCAGCTTGATCGCGCGGTGAAGGAAACCGACGCGTTCTTCAACGACACGGCGGCCAAGGACAACGCCGATGCCGTCGACAGGATCAGGGCGTCCGGCAAGACCGAAATCCATGCCCTGACCGACGCCGAGCGAAAGGCCTGGATCGGCAAGCTGATGCCGGTGCACACCGAGATGCAAAGCCGCTTCGGCAAGGATTTCATCGAGCGCATCTACAAGGCCTCGGGCTTCACGCCGCCGCAGTCTTAAGAGCTCGGATTCCCGCTTGCTACCGGACGCGGTGCGTCACCCTTCGCATAGCGGACTGCGCCGGCTGGGTTCGGCGCTCAACACCGTTCTCGATCGCCTCGAAGAGTGGATCATCGCGACGCTGATCGGCGCCGCGACGATCGTCACTTTCGTCGCGGTCGTTCACCGCTATGGCGCCAGCAATTCCGCGGGCCTCGCCAGATGGGCGGGCGCGCACGGTCTTGGGCCACTCCAGCACGCGGCGGATTGGATTTATCTGTCGCTCGCCGCGGTCAATTTGTCCTGGGCGCAGGAACTCGCCACCTACATGTTCGTGTGGATGGCGAAATTCGGCGCCGCGCTCGGCGTGCGCACCGGCATCCATGTCGGCGTCGACATCTTCGTCAAGCGCTTGGCGCCCAAGGCGCGCAAGCCAGTCATCGTGTTCGCGCTGTTGTGCGGGGCGCTATTCACCGGCGTCATCGGTACACTCGGCGCCGTTTATGTGCACGAGCTCGATCCCGACCAGGTTTCGCCGGAACTCGAATGGCCGAGCTGGATGATTTATCTCTGCATCCCGCTCGGCTCTTATTTGATGTGCTTCCGGTTCCTGCAGGTGATGGTGCGCTACTTGCGCACCGGCTTGGTGCCGCATCAGGGCCTTGGCTTGGATTACGAGGCGCCGAAGGCACGCGCAGCGACACGGCTCGGCGAGCCGGTGCGATGAGCGTCCTCCTGCACACCTCCAGGCCAACGGGGCCGCGGCCGCTGGGTGACGCCGTCACAGCGGCGCTGATCATCGCAATCCCGATCGCGCTGGCGCTGATCTGCTTTGCCGCGCGGCTTCACATCATCGAACTGTCGCACACGGTGCGCGCCGAGCTTCTGTTCGCGCTGCTGCTGGCGCTGATGGCGAGCGGCATGCCGATCTCGATCGCGCTTGGGCTGTCGGTGCTGACGTACCTATTCATCCTCTCCGACGTCGACCCGAAGATGGTCGGCTTGAAGCTGTTCACCAGCATCGACCGCTTCGAGATCATGGCGATTCCGTTCTTTATCCTGGCCGGCAATTTTCTCACCACCGGCGGCGTCGCCCGCCGCATGATCGACTTCGCCACCTCGCTGATCGGTCATTGGTATGGCGGCCTTGGGCTCGCGGGCGTGGTCGCCTGCGCACTGTTCGCCGCCATCTCCGGCTCGTCGGTCGCGACCGTCGTCGGCATCGGCTCGATCATGCTGCCGGCGCTGCTGCAGAACGGCTATCCGCCGCGTTTCGGCGGCGGCGTCATCACAACGTCGGGTGCGCTCGGCATCCTGTTTCCGCCGTCGGTCAACCTCGTCATCTATGCGGTTGCGACCAGCGGCATGCAGCCGCGCGGTCCGACCGGGGCCGTGGTCGATTCCGCCTCGGTCGGCCAGCTTTTCATCGCCGGCATCGTGCCGGGACTTATTCTCGCGGCGATGCTCGGCGCCACCACCTGGTATCGGGCCTGGCGCAACGATTATCCGCGTATGCCGCGCGCCAGCTGGGGCGAATGCGCCCGCGCCTTTCGTGAAAGCATCTGGGGTTTGTTGCTGATCCTGTTGGTGCTCGGCGGCATCTATTCGGGACTGTTCACGCCGACCGAGGCCGCCGCTGTGGCCGCGGTCTATGCGTTCATCATCGCCGTGTTCGTCTACAAGGGGCTGACATTCGCCGATGTGCCGGCGGTCCTGCTCAAAGCCGCCTCGATGAGCGCGATGATCCTCTACATCATCACCAACGCGGCGGTGTTTTCCTGGCTGCTGACGTCGGAGCAGATACCGCAATCCATGGCCGGCTGGATGAGCGCGCAGGGCTTCGGCACAGTCGGCTTCCTTCTCGTCACCAACATCGTGCTCCTTGCTGCCGGCAATTTCATGGATCCGGCCGCCATCGTTCTGATCATGGCGCCGATCCTGTTCCCGATGGCCGCCGCGCTCGGCGTCAATGCGGTGCACTTCGGTGTGCTGATGGCCGTCAACATGGAGGTCGGGCTCTGTCATCCGCCGGTCGGTCTCAATCTCTATGTGGCTTCGGGCATCACCGGCATGGGCATCGCCGAGCTCACCGTCGCGGTCTTGCCGTGGCTCGCCACCATGCTGATCTTTCTGGTGATGGTGACCTACATCCCGGCGATCTCGCTCTGGCTGCCGCATCTGTTGGGAATGCTGTGAGCGGCGCGATCGCGCCCGCCGACATCGTCGCTGACCTGTGGCGGCTCGCCGGCGCGGATGCGAGCGCGCTCCAACATCTCAATCTCATCGGCGAAGATCCGGTGTTGCCGTCGTCGTTTCGCATCGGCGTGGTGGCGCAGGCGAGCATCGCCGCGGTCGGGCTTGCCGCAGCGGAGTTGCACCATCGCGCGGGCGCGCAGCGCCAACGAGTCAGCGTCGACATACGCCACGCCGCGACCGAGGTTCGCAGCGAGCAATTCGTTACGGTCGATGGCAAGGCGGTAACTCTGGGCGATCCGCTGTTCGGCGCTTATCGCACCGGAGACGGCGGCTACGTCCGCCTGCATATGAATTTTCCGCATCGCCGCGAGAACGTTCTTGAGTTTCTTGGCTGCGCCCCAACGCGCGCCGCGATCGAAAAGGCACTGGAAAGTTGGGAGGCGATCGCCTTCGAGACCGCCGCTTACGAGCACGGCTGCGTCGTCTCGGCGATGCGATCGCCGGAAGAATGGGTCCGGCATCCGCAAGCGGCTGCCATTGCGTCGGTACCGTTGGTGCAGATCGAGAAAATCGGCGAGGCGTTGCCGCGGCCGCTGCCGCTGCCGAGAGGCCAAAGACCGCTGGCGGGACTTCGCGTCCTCGATTTGACCCGCATCATCGCTGGTCCGGTCGCCGGCCGCGCGCTGGCGGCCCACGGCGCCGACGTGATGCGGATTTCCGCGTCCCGTCTGCCCTTCATCGACTGGCTGGTGAAGGACACCGGGCGCGGCAAGCTTTCGGCATATGCCGATATGACGACCGAAGACGGCAGAGCGGCGTTGGCGCGGCTTGTCGGCGAGGCCGATATTGTCCTGCAGGCCTATCGACCGGGCGCACTCGCTGCCCGCGGATTTGGGCCAGCCGATGCAGCGGTGCTTCGCCCGGGCATCGTCTACGGCTCGCTTTCGGCTTACGGGCATCTCGGACCGTGGGCCTCGCGCCGCGGCTTCGATTCATTGGTGCAGACGGCCACCGGCTTCAATGTTGCTGAAGCTCAAGCGGCCGGTATCGAGGGATCTAAAGAATTGCCCTGCCAGGCGCTCGATCACGCGACCGGCTATCTGCTCGCCTTCGGCTGCATCGTGGCGCGCATGCGACAAGCCAGCGAAGGCGGCAGTTGGCTGGTCCGCGTCGCGCTGGCCCGTACCGGACGATGGATTTGGCAACTAGGCCAGGTCGAGAACGGCTTCTCGTGCCGGCTGCCATCGCGCGATGATGTCGCGGACCTGCTTGAAGACTCCGTCTCATCGTTCGGTTTGATGCGGGCGGTGCGGCACGCGGCGCAGCTTTCGGCTACGCCTGCCGGCTGGGCGCGTCCCGCAGTGCCGCTCGGCACCCATCCGCCGGTTTGGCCTTCACTCGACGAAATCGTCGGCCTGTAATTCGATCGGCGTGCCGTGGGGCGTGCGCGCACCGGCGCGCTGCCAGGCGTCCCGGGTGCGCGCGAGACTGTGCAGATCGGTGAGGCCCTTGGCCGCGACAATGCGCTCCAGCGTGGCGAGCCAGTGACGATAATAGGTCTCACCGGTATCGGGATCGCCAGCCGCTTGCGCCTTCTTGATCTCATCACCAAGCGCGGCCGCCCATTCGCTCCAGGTAAACACGCCCCGTTCGTTGAGCGACATGGCAAGCGCAAACGCCTGTGCTTCCCAGGGTTCACGAAATACCGGACCGTCTGCATCGCGTGCAGTGCGCAGCACCGAGTCCGTTGCGCGCAGCGCCGCGTCGCTCGTCATGGCGCCGCCTCCAAGTAAGGCTCGAACGCCTCGATCGATACCGTGAGCGTCGGATCGGCACTGTCGCCCCACAACTCGCGCGCTTCGTACCGCACCGTATAGAGCCACTGCGGATCTTCATCGCCGCCGACGGCCGTGGAATCGGGAAAGACGTGGCAGCCGCGGATCGCTTCGATCACGCCGGCGTGGCCGCGAGCGTAGCGGGGCAAGCGGGTGTGCGTCGCCGGATGGATATTTTTAGTGCGCACGCGGTCGCCGACCTTGAAACGCGCCGGCGATGGCGCCTCTCTGCCGAATGAGCCGCGCGTCAGCGTCCGCGGGACGTCGGCGATGGTGAGCTTGCGTTTCATCTGCTTGGCGGCATGCAGCGCATGGCCGGCGGCGACCTCGTCGGCGCCGGCCAGGCCGCGCGCCACGACCATATTTTCCAGGCGCAGCGCCCATTTGCCGTAATAGGACGACGACAGATAAACGTCCGGCGGCAAGGCCTCGATACCGGCGCGGCCTTCGTCGATGGTCCAGGCGCCGATCGCGCCCATGGCGCGGTTGATCGCGAGGCAGCGCCCTTCCCAGGCGGCGTGAAACACCGGCTCGTTTTCTTCCGGCTCGACTTTGCCGAAGCCGTGCATGCCGCCCATGTCGTGAATGCCGTCCATCAGGCGACCTCACGGGGCGACTTCGGCAGGCCGGTGCCGATCATGCTGTCGCGCGTGACCAACGCGACGAGTTTTTCTTCGCCCCAGCCCTCGGTGCCGGCAGGCCGCATCGGCAGCACGAGGAAACGGGTCTCCGCGGTCGAATCCCAGACGCGGATTTGCGTGTCCGCCGGCAGCGTGACTCCGAAATCGGCGAGCACGCCGCGCGGATCGTTGACCGCGCGCGAGCGATACGGCGCCGATTTGTACCAGACCGGCGGCAGGCCGAGCACTTCCCACGGATAACAGGAGCACAAGGTGCAGACGATCATGTTGTGAAGCTTCGGCGTATTCTCCACCGCGATCAGATGATCGCCGACGCGGTTGATCAGGCCGAGCGATTGCGCCGCCTTGGTCGCATCCTCGATCAGCGCGCGCTGGAAGGCCGGGTCGGTCCAGGCCTTGGCGACGATGCGCGCGCCGATATGCGGGCCGATCTTGGTTTCGTGGGCTTCGATCATCGCATCGAGCGCGGCCGGATCGATATAGCCTTTCTCCGCCAGCACGGTCTCCAACGCCCGCACGCGCAACTGCATCTCGGACAGTTCGGAACCGTGCTGATGATGATCGTGGTCGTGCTCGTGCGCCATCCTCGGCCTCTTCGATCGCAACGTCCTGGAATGGGCGCATTATAGTGGGCGGAACGCGCCCGTCACGTGTCCGCGGCGGCCGGCGCCGGTCACTTCTTTTCGAGCAACAAGGTTCCTTCCCTGCGGATCAGCGGCTGCAGCGTTTCGGCGAGCATGGCCAAAAGCCATGGCAGGAACACCTCGAGCCGCACGTTATCCTCGGCGACGTCGATCGAACCGTGCACCGCCTGGCCGACCGCGGTGACACGGAACGTGAGGCGATCGCCGGTCCAGGTCTGTTGGTTGATGCTGAACAGATGGCCGAAGCTTGCGCCGGCGCTGCCCAGGTCGCTTTTCAGGCGGCGCAACGCCTCCTCCTTACCGAGGCGATGCGGAATGGATATCGCCAACGGCTGTGACATCGAGGCTCCCGGCGTTGCGGCAGAAAATCATATGGGAATTGCGCTCCGCCTATCAATCGGGCGCGCGGCGGGCTCGCGATCGCCGCTTGTGTGGCTTGATGCGCCTACCGGGCGTCGCTGCGCCAGCCGTTCGCCGGCCTCCGGATCGTGCGTCGGCAGATAAATGGTCGGACTCGCGGCGCACAGAGCGCCGATGTCGGCGAGTGTCGTTTTTGCCGACGTCTCGTCCGGGCTAACACCGTCGATGCTGCCGCGCAACATGGTCGCTTCCAGATATGAAGCGTCGCCGGCCAGCATGATTTGCGCGTCGCCGTCGCGCACGATGACGGAGAAGTGGGTTGGCGTGTGCCCGGGCGTCGGCACGGCGATGACATCGCCGGCCTCGGTGATGCGGGCGCTGCGCGCAAATGGTCCGAAGCGCGAGGGCTGCCAGGCGAGCGGCTGCGGATCGAACCATTTCGGCCAGCGGTTCGGCAGATAACCTCGGATCGCGCCGGCGATGCCGGCGGTGCGCGCGATCTCATCGCGATCGGCGAAGATGCGGCTGTCGGCGAAGTGAGAGAGGCCGCCGTCATGGTCGATATGGAAATGCGTCAGCACCACCGTCTTGACGTCCCGCGCGCTGATGCCGAGGCTCCGCAATTGCGGTCCGACTTCTTGTTCAGGCTCGATGTCGAAGCGGACGGCCATCTGAAAATACGGGTGCCAGCGCGGCAAGCGCTTGAGGTGCGCGCCCGAGCCGGTATCGACCACAATCACGCCCTCGGTATGCTCGATCGCCCAGGCATAGACCGGGCGCCATGGCGCCCATTGGCGCGAGACCATCGGCTGCAGCTGCCGCCACAGCCCGTGCCCGCGGCCTTCGATCTGCGCTTGTTTGATCTGCACGCGGCCGGTCTGGATGGCATGGATACGCATGGTGGTCTCCTTGTTAACGGCGTCTCAGCGCCGGCCGCTCCGGCCCAGATGGGTGTCGCCGAACGCGGTCGAATATTTGAGGCCGTAGCCTAACGCGCGATCGAGGCCGATATGCGCAATCAAAATCAGGCCCGCGGCGGTGAGCGCGGGCAGGGCGGCAAAAAATCCCGCGAGCACGAGCGGCAGCGCCACCGCGTAGGTGTGGACGAAATTGTAGACCGCGGCGCCCGCGCGCGACCCGGCGAAATAGGCGAGCATCGACAAGTCGGGCGCAAGAATCAGCAGCGCGAAGACCGGCCACGAAAACCCGGCATAGGCGTAGAGCGCCACGGCGACGGCCAACGCGGCGACACCTTCGAGCCGGAGCAGCAGGCGAACGACGCCGGAGGCAGATCCGGCTCCACCGCGAGAAACCACGAGAGACGAACTTGCCGGGGGTTGAAATTGCGGGGCCGACGCGAGCATAGGAACCTCCTCATCCGTTCTGGCTTTGAGATACCGCCTCGCCGGCTCTAATTAAATTGCATATTATTCTTCACTGGCTATACATTTTTGTATGGCACAGCGGGCGCCGAGCTGGGACGAATTGCGCACCTTCGTCGAGGTTTCACGCGACGGCAGCCTGTCCGGCGCCGCGCGCCGGCTCGGGCTGACGCAGCCGACGGTCGGCCGCCACATCGATGCGCTGGAAGCCGCCTTGGGGTTGACGCTGTTTACCCGATCGCCGCGCGGCTTGACGCCGACGCCTGCGGCGTTGGCGTTGGAGCCGCATGTCGAAGCGATGGCGACTGCCGCCGCGGCGCTCGGGCGCGCGGCCTCGGGAGAAGCGGCGGCCGACCGCGGCGCGGTGCGCGTCACCGCAAGCGATGTCATCGGCTGCGAGGTGCTGCCGCCGATCCTCGCTGAATTTCACGCCGCGCATCCCGGCATTGCCATCGAGCTTGCGCTCTCCAATCGCACTGCCGATCTGGCGCGCCGCGACGCCGATATCGCCGTGCGCATGGTGCGGCCGACACAAAGCGGTCTGGTGGCGCGCCGCATCGGCGCCTCGCGCATCGGACTTTATGCGCATCGCGATTATCTGGCGCGTTTCGGCGAGCCGCGTTCGCTCGCCGATCTGGCGAGCCATTGCGTGATCGGCTTTGATCGCGACAACAGCTCGTTTCGCGGCGCCGGCGAGTTCGCGCGCGCACTGACGCGCGAGACCTTCGGCTTCCGATGCGACAACGATCTCGCCCAGCTTGCGGCGTTGCGCGCGAGCGTCGGCGTCGGCGGCTGCCAAGAGAATATCGCGCGCCGCGTGCCGGAGCTTGTCGCGGTGCTGCCGAATGCTTTCCACTATGCGCTGGAGGTTTGGCTGGTGATGCACGAGGACTTGAAAGCGACACGCCGCGTGCGCCTCCTGTTCGATCATCTCGCCGTGGGATTGACCGACTACGTCAAGGGCCGCGCGTAAGTAGCCTGCTGCACCTCTAGCCGTCGGCGACGTTGGCTTGTGCCAGCGAAGGCGCGGCCGGTGCAGTACCGCGCGCGTACCAGAAATCGTGCACCAACGTGCCGAGCGCCATGGCGACAACAAATACGATGACCGGCGCCGACAGTGTCGCCAGGTTGGCGATCGCCGGCCCCGGGCACAGGCCGACCAAGCCCCAGCCGACGCCGAACAACACCGAGCCCGCAATCAGCGGGCGATCGATCGCGGTCTGCGTCGGCCATTGATTTTGCCGCTCGAAGACCGGCGCGCGCCGGCGCGCGAGCGCGTAGCCGATGCCAGTCACCACGAGCGCGGCTGCCATGACGACCGCAAGGCTCGGATCCCATTTGCCGCTCGGGATGGCCAAGATGTCGAGGAAGTTCAGTACCTTGTCGGGCCGGATCATGCCGGAAATGAACAAGCCCCAGCCGAACACGAACCCGCAGAACAGACTTGCCAGCGCGCGCATGGTTCAGCCTCCGAAAACGTGGCGCGTCAGCGCGACAACGACGATCGCCGCGGCCATGAACACCACCGTCGCCGTGATCGAGCGCGGCGACAGCCGTGCGATGCCGCACACGCCATGCCCGGAAGTGCAGCCATTGGCCAGCCGCGTGCCGAAGCCGACCAGAAGCCCGGCTCCGGCAACCACGATGAGGCTGGTCGGCATTTGCGGAACAGGCAGGGTGAAGCCGAGCAGGACCACCGAGAGAGGCGCCGCAATCAGTCCGGCGATGAAGGTCGCGCGCCAGGCGCGATCGCCGCCGGCCGGATCGATCAGCCCGGCAAAGACGCCCGTCACGCCGGCGATGCGGCCGTTCAGCAGCATCAGCATGACGGCTGCCAGTCCGATCAGCGCGCCGCCGATGGCAGCCGAGATGGGTGTGAAATCGGCCATGACCTCTGCTCTGTTACGTTGTCTTGGCTGGTCTTTACCTCGCCTTCTGGCGAGCGCGCGGCGATGAGTTCGCCGCGACCACCTATTACACTAAACAATAGGTCGCGCCGGATGACGCGGCAATTCAGAGCTAGCGCCGGCCTGATGAGGTCGAGTAATGAAGTATTCGCGCGCCGGGCGGGTCAGGGAACAAACATAGCGTGGACTTAGTCCAATAGAGAAGAAACGCTCCGGGCGAAAAATAATTTTTCACGGCCGGTCGAACTGCATTGGGGAAACGCGACAGGATTGCATGACCAGAGACAGCCAAGGTGAAGCTGCGGGCAGGCGCGAAGGCGTTCTTGCCCGGGTGAAAGCTCTGACCGCTTCGATCCGCGATGGTGCTGCCGCGGCGGAAGAGGCGCGCACGATCCCGCGCGACGTCATCGATGCGCTCCTTGCCGCCGGTATCACCCGCATTCTCATTCCGCCGCGCTACGGCGGCTATGGGCTCGGCCTCGACACCTGGTTCGAGGTGGTGCGCGCGGTCGCCAAGGCTGATGCCTCGCACGGCTGGTGCGCCAGCCTGATGATCCATCATCCGCATTATCTCGGCCACTTCCCCAAGGCCGCGCAGGAGACGGTTTGGGCCGATGGCGTTGATGTCGCCATCGCCGCGTCTATTCAGCCGCTCGGCCGCGTCACGCCAGCGGAAGGCGGCTACCGCGTTTCAGGTGAATTTCCGTTCGCCAGCGGCATCAATCACAGCCGCTGGATCATCGTCGGCAGCATGGCCGGCGGCGAAGCCAGGTTCTTTCTTGTCGGGCCGAACGATTTCAAGATCAAGGATACCTGGTTCACCAGCGCCATGCGGGCGACCGGCAGCAACACCGCCGTCTGCGACGATGTCTATGTGCCGGAGGATCACACGCTGGCATTGTCCGATGTTCGCGAGGGCAAAACTCCGGGTGGGCGGCTTCACGATCATCCGATCTATCGCGCACCGTGGGTCAGCTACGCGCCACTGACCTTCACCGCGCCGATGCTCGGTGCGGCAGAGGGCGCCTATGAGCTGTTCCGCGATTGGACCAAGACGCGGCGCGCGAGCCGGGGCGGCTTCGCCGTCGCCGAGGTCACCAGCATTCAGGTGCGTCTGGCGCGCGCCGCCGCCGACCTTGACGCCGCCGACTTATTGCTGCAGCGCGCGGTCGATGCCGCGCAAGCGCCAACTCCACCGTCGTTGGCGCTGCGCGCGCGCACCATGCGCGATTGCGCGCGCGCCGCCGAATTGTGTGTCGGCGTCGTCGACGCGCTGATTGCCATGAGCGGCACCGCGGCCTTTGCGACGTCGCATCCGATCCAGCGGGCCTGGCGCGACATTCACTTCGCCGCCATGCACGTTGCCCTCAATCCCGAGCAGAATTTCTCCCATTTCGGCCGTGTCGAACTCGGATTGCCGCGCGACCCGCATTTGCCGTTCTTTTGATCGCGCGGAAGGCACGCATCGCGCTGCCGGTGTTATAATTTCGTTTCGATGCCTAAGAAGGCAATCGCAACCGGGTGAGATTGCGGCATGAAGTTCTACGATTGCACCACCGCCCCCAGTCCGCGACGGGTGCGGATTTTTTTGGCCGAGAAGGGCATCAGCGTGCCGACCGTGCAGGTCGACCTGCGCAACAACGAGCAGCTGACGCCGGCATTTAGCGCCATCAATCCGGACGCGACCGTGCCATCGCTCGAGCTCGACGACGGCACGCGCATCAACGACGCAGTCGGCATCTGTATCTATTTCGAGACGGTCCAGCCGCAACCGCCGCTGATGGGCGAGAGCGCCGAAGAAAAAGCGCTGATCACCTCGTGGCAGCGCGAAGTCGAGCGCAACGGCTTTTACGCGGTGATGGACGCGTTCCGCAATTTCACGCCAGGGCTCAAGGGCAGGGCGCTTCCGGGGCCACACAATTACGAGCAGATACCGGCGCTCGCCCAGCGCGGGCGCACGCGCGTGGCGCACTTTTTCGAGCAGATGAACAACAGGCTGGCGGAAAGCGAATTCATCGCCGGAGCGCGCTTCTCAATCGCCGACATCACGGCGCTGATAACGGTCGACTTCGCGCGCGGGATCAAAATGCCGGTCCCCGACGAGCACCAGCATTTGCGCCTATGGCATACGCAAGTCTCTGCGCGGCCGAGCGCCAAGGCCTGACAAGGCATGGAGGCCACCGATGAGCGACATTCATGAAGTTCTGGAGTGGCTTGCCGGCGGAGCGCTGTCCGGACCGAATTCCGAGGACGTGCTGGCGCAATTGTGCCAGCGCATGACGGAAGCGGGCATACCGTTGTGGCGCGCGGCCGTATTCGTGCGGACGCTGCATCCCGACGTCATGGGCCGCAGATTTCTGTGGCAGGCCGAGTCGGGAGTAACGGTTTCGAATGCTCTGCATAGCCTCGCCGATACCGACGACTTCCGCATGAGCCCGGTCGTCGCGGTTTACAAGACGCGCAGCGTCATCCGCCGCCACATCGCCGACCAGGATTGTCCCGACGACTTTGCCATCGTGCGCGATCTTCGCGCTGAAGGCGCGACCGACTACGCAGCCTTTCCGCTTACATTCACCGACGGCAGCATTCACGTGGCGACGTGGTCGACACGGCAGCCGGGCGGCTTTAACGCCAAGCAGTTTGCCGATCTTCAGTCCGTCATTGCACCGTTGGCGCGGGTTGCGGAAATCCGCGCACTGCGGCGGACGTCGGAAAATCTCATCGACACCTATGTCGGCCATCAGACCGGCGAGCGCATTCTCGCAGGCAAGATCCGGCGCGGCTATGTCGAGGCGATCCGCGCTGCGGTCTGGCTTTCCGATATGCGCGGCTTCACCGCGCTGTCGGAGCAATTGCCGCCGCAGACATTGATCGACCGGCTCAATCTCTATTTCGGCTGTCAGGTGCCGGCGGTGCTCGATCACGGCGGCGAAGTGCTCAAATTCATGGGCGATGGCCTCTTGGCGATATTCCCGATCGCGGCCGAGAGCGAAGCCGGCGCGGTGTGCCAGCGCGCGCTCTCCTGCGCTCAGGAGTTCAAGAAACGCATCGACGAGCTGCCGCCGCCTGCCGAGAATGAAGCGCCGATCCGGTTCGGGCTCGCGCTGCATGTCGGCGAAGTCATGTACGGCAATATCGGCGGCGGCAATCGGCTCGATTTCACCTGCATTGGTCCGGCGGTAAACCTCGCCGCGCGGCTGGAAAAGGTCGCCGCCAAGCTTGGCGAAGCGATCGTCGCGTCGGCGGCATTCGCCGGCCATTTCCCCGCTCAGTTCAAGCGGCTCGGCGAGCACGCGGTCGCCGGTTTTGCCGCACCGCAAACGGTGTTCGGCTTGGCCAACTAGCCACGGGCCCGCGCCATTGCTCCGCAAGCTGCCACGACATATCTGACGGCCATCCGGCCCTCTGGCAGAATCGAGACCGGGAGGGCACACTGGCTTGCCCCACCAAAGCGGAAGGCCACCCCCGATGGCGCTGCGCGACGTCAAGCTCGACGACAAATACGACCTCGGCCACACCCACGTTTTCGTCACCGGCTTCCAGGCGCTGGTGCGGCTCTGCCTGATGCAGAAAGAGCTCGACCGCCGCAACAGCCTCAACACCGCGGGCTATGTCACCGGCTATCGCGGTTCGCCGCTCGGCGGGCTCGACACGCAATTCCTCCGTGCCGCGCCATTTCTGGCTAAGAGCGACGTTCGCTTCCAGGCCGGCATCAACGAAGACCTGGCGGCGACCGCGATCTGGGGGACGCAACAGGCGGAACTGCGCAGCGAAGGCAAATACGACGGCGTTTTCGCCATGTGGTACGGCAAAGGTCCAGGCGTCGATCGCACCGGCGACGTGTTCCGCCATGCCAATCTCGCCGGCACGGCGAAAAACGGCGGCGTGCTGGCGCTGATGGGCGACGACCACACCGCCGAGTCATCGACCACCGCGCACCAATCCGAATATCACTTCATCGACGTGATGATCCCGATCCTCAATCCTGCGGGCGTGCAGGAGGTGCTGGATTACGGCCTTTACGGCTGGGCGATGTCGCGGTTCACCGGCGCCTGGGTGGCGCTCAAGACCATGCACGAGACGATCGAGTTCGACGGCGGCGATCGATGCCAGCTTCGATCGGATCAACATCGTCACGCCAACCGATTTCGTGATGCCGGAAGGCGGACTCAACATCCGCCTCAACGATCCCATTCTCGCCCAGGAAGCGCGGCTGCACGATTTCAAGCGCGACGCCATGCTGGCGTTTCTGCGCGCCAACAGGATCAATCACACCATTACCTCCGGCGGCCGCGAGCCGAAGATCGGCGTCATCACCACCGGCAAAAGCTATCTCGACGTCCGCCAAGCGTTGGACGAACTCGGCATCGACGAAGTCAAGTGCAACCAGCTCGGTATTCGGCTGTATAAAGTCGGTTGCCCGTGGCCGATCAGCCGGCGCGAGCTTGCCGAATTCGCCGCCGGCCTCGATCTGATCATTGTGGTCGAGGAGAAGCGCTCGCTGATCGAAGTGCAGGTGCGCGAGGAGCTCTACGGCACCGCCAACCAGCCGGTTTGCATCGGTAAGCGTGACGAGCAAGGCAACTGGCTGTTCCCGGTCAAGGGCGCGCTCGATCCCAACGACGTTGCTATCTGCATCGGCGAGCGGCTCCTCAAATATCATCGCAACGACGACATTGCGGGCCGCGTCGCCCGGCTAAAGGAAGCCCAACGCGTCCTCGCCGAGACGCGCGATATCGCCCAGCGCATTCCGTATTTCTGTTCCGGCTGCCCGCACAACACCTCGACGGTCGTGCCCGAAGGTATGCGCGCCTATGCCGGCATCGGCTGCCATTTCATGGCGCAGTGGATGGACCGCTCGACGCTCGGCTACACGCAAATGGGCGGCGAGGGCGCCAACTGGGTCGGCGAAGCGCCGTTTTCCAACCGCCATCACGTGTTCCAGAATCTCGGCGACGGCACCTACAATCATTCAGGCTACATGGCGATTCGCGCCGCCGTCGCCTCGAACACCAACATCACCTACAAGATTCTGTTCAACGACGCCGTCGCCATGACCGGTGGCCAGGCGAACGACGGCGGGCTGACCGTCCCGCAAGTCGCCCGCCAAGTAACGGCCGAAGGCGCCAAGCGCGTGGTCGTCGTTACCGACGAGCCGGACAAGTATGCAAGCAACATCGTCTGGCCGCCGGGCCTGACCATCCACCATCGGGACGATTTGATCGAGGTGCAGAAAGAGCTCGCGGCGATCCCAGGTGTCACAGTGATGATCTACGACCAGACCTGCGCGGCGGAAAAACGCCGCCGCCGCAAGCGGCACACTTTCCCCGATCCGGACAAGCGCGTGATCATCAACGAGCTGGTTTGCGAGGGCTGCGGCGATTGCGGCGTCAAATCGAACTGCGTGTCGGTGCAGCCGCTGGAGACCGAATGGGGTCGCAAGCGCACGATCGATCAATCGAGCTGCAACAAGGATTTCTCCTGCGTCAAAGGCTTCTGCCCGTCGTTTGTCACGGTGCACGGCGCCAAGTTGAAGAAAGGCAAGGGCGTCGCCACCGATCACGACCTGCCGGCTTTGCCAGATCCGAAACTGCCGGCGATCAACCAGACCTACAACATCATCGTGACCGGCGTCGGCGGCACCGGCATCGTCACCATCGGCGGCATCCTGGGCATGGCGGCGCATCTCGAAGGCCGCGGCGTCGGCGTGCTCGACATGGCAGGGCTGGCGCAGAAGGGCGGCGCGGTTTTCAGCTATGTCCGCTTCGCCGAAAAGCCTGAAGACATTCATGCCATCCGGGTCGCGGCCGGACGTGCCGATCTCGTGGTCGGCGGCGACATCGTCGTCACCGGTACGCGCAAGGTGCTGGCTGCGGTCAAGCACGGCGCAACCGAGATGGTCGTCAATACGGCGGAATTCCTGCCCGGCGAATTCACCCGCAATGCCGACTTCTCGCTGCCGAGCGAACGGCTCAAACGCGCCATCACGGCCGACGCCGGCCGCGACAAGGCGCATTTCATCGACGCCACGCAGCTGACGACGGCGCTGTTCGGGCAATCGATCGGCACCAACATGTTCCTGGTCGGCTACGCCTATCAGCTCGGTGCGATCCCGCTGTCGTCGGCGGCGATCGAGCGGGCGATCGAGCTTAACGGCGAAGCGGTCGCCATGAACAAGGCCGCATTCCATTGGGGCCGCCGCGCGGCGGTCGACCGCGCGCAAGTCGAGGCGCTGGCGAAGCCGGCAGCGGCGACCACAAGCGACGCGCAGCACCTCTCCGAGTCGCTCGAGGAAGCCATCGAGCGGCGGGTGAAATTTCTGACCGATTATCAGAATGCGGCTTATGCGGCGCGCTATCGCAGTGGGGTCGAGAAGGTGAAAGCCGCCGAAGCGGCGCGCACGCCCGGCAAGAGCGGCCTCGCCGACGGGGTGGCGCGGTATTTGTTCAAGCTGATGGCTTACAAGGACGAGTATGAGGTGGCACGGCTTTATACCGACGGCTCATTCCTCGCCCAGGTGGCGGACGCGTTCGAGGGCGACAGACTGCGCTTCGAGTTTCATCTGGCGCCGCCGCTTCTGGCGCGGCGCGACCGCAGCACCGGGCTACCGCGCAAGATGAGCTTCGGCCCGTGGCTGCTTCCCGCCTTCCGCTTGTTGGCGAAATTCAAATTCCTGCGGGGCACGGCGCTCGACCCGTTCGGCCGCTCGCTCGAGCGCCGCACCGAGCGGCAGCTGATCGAGGATTACGAGGCGGTGCTCGACAAAGTGCTCGACGCGCTGACGCCAGACAATCATCACCTCGCCGTCGGATTGGCCGCGATCCCGGAAAAGATCCGCGGCTTCGGTCACGTCAAGCGGCGCCACCTCACCGCCGCCAAGGCCGACGAGGCGGCGCTGCTCGAGCAGTTCCGGGCCGGATCGCCGGCACTGCTCAAGGCGGCGGAATAGGCGCCTCGGTTTTCCGCTTGTCCCCGCGAAGGGGGGACCTGGTCGCTTGCGGCCGTCCTCCAGATTCCCGCTTGCGCGGGAGTGAGCGGAGCTTACGTCGCGTCAGTGGTGGCCGTCCATCACCGCGCGGCAGGCGCGGCTGACGCGATCGCGATGTTCTTGCAGGCAGGACGCCACCTGGAATTCGTCGTTGAGCACATCCTTGCAAAGCCGGTGCGCGTCGCCGCGGCAGGCGCGTTCCTCGGCGGCGGAGTGCGGCGGGCCGCTTTGCGCCCAGGCGGCGCCGGAACCGATAAGGACGATGACGACGCAAAGGGTGCGAACCATGATTATTTTCCCTTCATGAAAGCGGCACGAAAAACGCGCCGGGCCCGCCAACATTGCACGGAATCGGGCCACATTGCGCCGCGACAGTGACGCACTGCGTCAATTCGCGGAACGCCGTAACCGTTCCGTGCATGGTCATGCCCAAAAACCTCCGTGTCGTTTGCCCGCATGCAGGTCGGTCCGCAATCGAGTATGCTTGACGCATGAACGAGATTTCACCGGCCAGCAGCGCCGCAGGCGACCAGGTCGTGGCTTCCCCGACGACTGCGCCGCAGCAGGACAATGCGACGAGCGCGGCCGAGACTCCGGTCATTCCGATCGAACCTGCCGCAGCAGAAACGCCGGCCGCGGCGCCAGCTGCGAAACCTGCTGTGAGCGTGACCAGCGAGGCGATGCCGAGCACGTCGGGCATCGGCGTCCTTCTTGTCAATCTCGGCACGCCGGATGCCGCAGAGCCGAAAGCGGTGCGTCGCTACCTGCAGGAATTCCTCACCGATCGCCGCGTCATCGAAAAGGACACGCTGCTCTGGAAGCTCGTGCTCAACGGCCTCATTCTGCCGATCCGTTCGCGGCGCAAGGCGCGCGACTATCAGAAAATCTGGAACCACGAGAAAAACGAATCGCCGCTCAAGACCATCACGCGCTCGCAGGCGGAAAAACTCGCCGCCATTCTCGAGCCGCTCGGCAAGCATGTCGCCGTCGATTGGGCGATGCGCTATGCCACCCCGTCGATCGCCTCGCGGCTCGAAGCGCTGGTTGCTCGCGGCTGCGACCGCATCCTGGTCATGCCGCTTTATCCGCAATACGCGGCGCCGACCACTGCGACCGTAGGCGACGAAGTGTTCCGCTTCCTGATGCGCCAGCGCCGGCAGCCGGCCTTGCGCATCATGCCGGCCTATTACGACGATCCCTACTATATCGAAGTGCTGGCGTCGTCGCTCAAGGCCGAGCTGAAGGCTCTGCCGTTCGCCCCCGACGTCATCGTCGCCTCTTATCACGGCATGCCGCTCGACTATGTGCGCAACGGCGATCCGTATGAGAGCCAGTGCATTCGCACCACGCAGCTCCTGCGCGAGCAGCTCAAGCTCGACGACAGCAAACTGATATTGACGTACCAGTCGCGCTTCGGCCGCGCGCGGTGGCTTGAGCCTTATACGATCCAGACCGTCAAGGCGCTCGCCAAGAAGGGCGTCAAGAACCTGGTGGTGATCACGCCGGGTTTTTCCGCCGACTGCCTGGAGACGCTGGAGGAAATCGCGGTCGAGAATGCCCACGTGTTCAAGCGTTACGGCGGCGAGAACTTTGCCGCCATTCCCTGCCTCAACGACAGCGAAGCCGGCATGCTGATGATCTGGCAATTGGCCATGCGCGAACTCAAAGGCTGGGTCTGACCCACGTTCCGCCTGGGTAGGGAGCCGCGAGGCCCCAAAATCAACCTCTCGTTAACCATATCCGTTCTAATTCCGTTAACCATCGGGGCCAACTCGGCGGCCCGTGCCGGTATCGCGCGGTTGCCGCACGGGAAAAGACCGCGCGCCGCGTTGCGGCTCCAGACGGTGGTCGGCTTTGGCAGCTCCCGAAGGTACGCGGACGGTGGCGCTGGTGCGTGCCTTGGGTGCGAGGCTGTCGCCTGGCAGGCATCGTCGCCGCGCGCCGGTCGCCGCCGGTGTCGCCGGTGTCGCCGTTGCGGCGATGCTGGGCGTGTGGCCGCTACCAGCGCCCGCACAAACGCCGCCGCCGCCCGCGCCGCGGACGCCGCCGCCGACCGCGATCGCCGCAAATTCCGCGAGCGACCTGTTGCAGCCGACGCTGCAGGGCAACCCGGCAACGCCGCCGCGTTTCCGCAAGCCGGGCCAAACGTCACCCGCCGAAAGCCAGCCGCCGCCGGCCAACAAATTCACCGCGCCGACGCGCATTGGCGCGACGCCGGTCTATGGCAGCCCGAACGGGTTCGGCGCCGGCAACACCGGCTTCGACTCGCTCAACCTGCCGCGCAGCAAGAGGAAAAAGCCCAGCCAAACGCCCGTGCCCGGCGCCGTCGTCCCGCAGCAACCCGAAACGACGTTCACGCCGGTGCCGACCTTCAATCCAGCCGCGCCGCCAAAGCCGCCGACACTACCGAGGCTCCCTCCGCCCGAGATCTATCCGAAGAAAGCAGCGACGCGGCCCGGCGCGGCCTTGCCGCCGTTATCGGAAGAATTGCCGGTCAACAATCCGGCGCCGGAAGTGCATCCGCTTCCGGCGGCCAACCGGCCCGGCGCGGTTCTGCCGGTGCCGCCGCCCGAATACTACGCCTACGTCGCTCCGACTTATCCCGCCGCGCCGCCGCCGCCGACGCTGCAGCCGCCGAACACGTTTGCCTTGGGACAGCTGCCGCAGCGGCCGCTGCCGATCCTGGCCGGGCCCGATCCGTATGCCGCGCTCGGCATTCGTGCCGGGTCGTTCCTGTTGCTGCCTTCGCTTGATCTGTCGAGCGCCTACAGCACCAATCCCGAACGCGTGCCGGGCGGTCCGCCGGCGCCCTATATGGTCGCCGCGCCGGAGCTGAAAGTGCAATCCGATTGGGCGCGTCACTCGCTGACCGCCGACTTCGCCGGGTCATATACCCAATATTTCTCCAATCTCGTGCCGTCACTTAATGTGCCGTACATGAATTCCAAGGTCGACGGCCGGGTTGACGTCAGCCGCGACACCCAGCTCATTCTTCAGCTGCGCGGCATCATCAACACCGACAATCCCGGCAGCCCGAACAACACCGCCAACCTCGCCAAGCTGCCGCTCAATTTCGACGTCGGCGAAACCGTCGGCGTCAGCCAACAGTTCAACCGCCTGACAACGACATTCAAAGGCACCTTCGATCGCGCCACCTACGACAATTCCGTGCTTACCAACGGCACCATCGCCAGCAACGGCGACCGCAACTTCGATCAATATGCCGGCATCGGCCGCTTCTCCTACGAGCTCGATCCCGGCCTCAAGCCGTTTGTGGAATTCGAGGGCGATCAGCGTATCCACGACGAGCAATTCGACCGCAGCGGACTGCAGCGCAACTCGGTCGGCGTCACCGGCAAATTCGGCACCGCCGTCAATCTGTTCGGCTCATTGACCGGCGAGATGGCGATCGGCGCCGTGGACCGCGTCTATCGCGATCCGACGCTCCCGAAAGTCGCCGGCGTCATCGGCGACGGGGCTCTGATCTGGCAGGCGACGGCGCTGACCACCGCCAAGCTCAGCGCCACCTCGCAAGTCTACGAAACCGTCGTCAACGCCGCGTCGGCTGAGCTGAGCCGCGATCTCACCCTCGAGGTCGATCACGCCTTCCGTTATTGGCTGATCGGCATCCTCAAGACCGGCTACGGCAACGATGTCTATCCCGGCGCCGGACTGCAGGACAATCGCTGGTTCGCGTCGATCGGCGCGACATATAAATTGACCCGCGAGCTGCAGTTAAGCGGCACGGTACGTCAGGACTGGCAGATCGCTACGCAGCCCGGCTTTGTCTTCAATGCCACGTCGTTCCTGCTCGGTCTGCGCGTTCAGCGCTGAGCGGGTCATTCGCTCGGCTCGACATCGAGACGGGCGACAAAGCCTTCGAGGCCTGGCTTGGCCGCCGGGTAACGCTTGAGCACCAGCGGGTCGTGCCCGGGCACGACGTGCCGCGGCGAGGTCGCGAGCTTCTTCAGCGTGCCATAGCCTTCGAGCACCTCGCCGATATTGTAGGTGATCGGAAACACGCGGCCCGTCTCCATGTGCGCGTAAAGGTGCGAGGCGTCGGAGGCGAGCACGACTTGGCCGCGCCGGGTCTTGACCCGCACGCATTGCAAGCCCCGCGAATGGCCGCCGATCAGATGCACGCTCACACCCGGTGCAATTTCGCCGTCGCCGTCATGAAAGGCGGCGCGGCCGGCGAACAGCTTGCGCACCATGGCGATCACGTCGTCGGACTCGAACGCTGCGCGCAGCGTCGCGTGACACATGCAGCGCCCGGTGACGAACGCCATCTCGCGGTCCTGCAGATGATAGCGGGCATTCGGAAACAGCTCGTGATTGCCGCAGTGGTCGTAGTGCATGTGGCTGATGATGACGCTGGCGACCGAGTCCGCCGCGACGCCAAGCGCGGCGAGCCCGTCGCGCACCGGCTTGACGATCTCGCGCTGGCGGCGGCGCGCCATCGCCTCGTCGAAGCCGGTATCGACGATGATGGTGCCGGAAGCCCCGACGATCGCCCACACGAAATAATCGAGCGGCTGCAGTACGTCATGCGGATCGCCGCCGATGAAGTTTTCGGGCGAGCGCCGCGGGTGATGCGCGTAGCGGATGGCGTAGACTTCATGCAAGTCGTCATTCGAACCGTCACTCATGCCGTTGCCCTGATTTGCTGATCCATGCAGCAAATCCTAGCGCAGGCAGGTGCCGATTTGAATTCGCGGCCTCTTGCCGGCTCACGCCGCGCGCCGCAACGCCTCCGGCCGCAGCGTCGCCTGCATGCTCGGCCGCTCGTTGATCCGCGCGAGCCAGGCTTCGAGCCGCGTCTTCGTCAGCAACGATTTGCCCTCCGGCGTCTCGGCGAAGAAATCGAGCTGCGGCGCCAGCATCAGGTCGGCGATCGACAGCCGTTCGCCGGCAAGGAATTGGTTGCGCGCCGAGCAAGCGATCCAGTTCGGCGATGCACGTCCGCGCCATCGGCACGGCGGCTGCAACCGCCGCTTCGTCGGTCGTGGTGCCAAGGAGCGTCGGCCCGATGATGCGATTGAACACGATCACTGCCGCCGCTTTCGGGAAGAAATACCAGTCGTTGATCCCGATGATCTGGTTCATGCGCGCCGCCTGGCGCGGATCGCTCGGCTCGAACGGCGGCTGCGGAAACACGTCGTCGAGATAACGCAGGATCGCCTGCGTCTCATAGAGACTGAAATCGCCGTGCTCAAAGAGGGGTACGCGCCCGAACGGGTTTTTCCTCAGGTAAGCCTCGCTCTTGGCTTCGCCGGGACCCATGGCTTGAATGCGATAGGGCGCCTGCTTCTCCTCAAGACCCATCTGCACCGACCGCATGAACGGGCTACCCGGGATTCCGTAGACGACGATGTCGCTCATGTTTCACTCCTTAGGTTGCTCGGCTGCTTGTTTGAAGAGCTGCAAAATACCGGTCCATCCTTCCTGAAGAATCAATCGCTTGACGCATGGTCTCGGCGCCTTCGCCAAAGCGCTCAAGGTGGCGATGCTCGAGCTCGACGCGGGTCGCATTGACGCCGTCGGCAATGAAACGCACTTCGACCTCGGTCAGAAGATTCGGATCGAATTTCCAATCGGCGGCGATCTGCCAGGCCAGCACCAGCCGGGCCGGCGGCTCCCACACCAGCACTTTTCCGCATTCGCATTCGGCGCCGTCGACGCCACGCTCGTACCAGCGCCCACCGGCTTTGGGCTCGATGACAAGAGTGTCGAGGTCCGACGCGCCGATATGATGCGACCTCGGCCACCAGCGGCCGATGGCGGCGGTGAACACTTCAAATGCACGCTCCGGCGGGGCGCCGACGCGCACGCTTTTACGCACTGGTGCAGGCCTCACAACCTTGTTCATCGCCGCGTCTTCTCCGTTTTTGCGACCTCTCGCGCATAAGCCTGCAACGCCACGTCCCAGAACTGGTCGAGCCACTTGCGCAACCCGCCGAGCCCATGCGGGTCGATTGAATAGACCCGCCGCGTGCCTTCGGCGCGGTCCGCGACCAGGCCGGCGTCTTTCAGCACCCGCAGATGCTGCGACACCGCCGGCCGGCTGACCGGCAGGCCGCGGGCGATGGCGCCGACCGATTTCGGCCCGGAACTGAGCTTCTCAAAGACCCGACGCCGGGTCGGATCGGCCAGCGCGGCGAATGCGCTTTCGTAAGCCATGACTTACGGTAAGTAGTAGCTTACGGATAGTCAAGCCTCTCAAGCCGTCATCCTGAGGTGCGCACCGCAAGGCGCGCCTCGAAGGATGCATCGGCCACGGCGCTCTGGCCGTCGCCCTTCGAGGGCCGCTTCGCGGCCGCCTCAGGGTGACGGAAAAACCGGCAAGCCCGCTTTAAACGCTGCGCCCGGGATGCGCATTTGAGTTAGCCTACCCGCCGTTGATCTCGCCGAGCATCTTCTTGATCTCGGCGCGAAAGCCCGGCGCGATATCGTCGCGGGCCAGCGCGTAGGAGACGTTGGCGGCGAGGAAGCCGATCTTCGAGCCGCAGTCGAAGCTGCGGCCGTCGAATTTCAGGCCGTAGAACGGCTGGCTCCGCGACAGCGCGATCATCGCGTCGGTCAATTGAATCTCGCCGCCGGTGCCGCGGTCCTGCTTCGCCAGCAGGTCGAGGATTTCCGGCTGCAAAATGTAGCGGCCGGTGATGATCAGATTCGACGGCGCGCGCTCGCGCGGCGGTTTTTCCACCATGCTGGTGATCGAAAACACCTTGCCCTTTTGTTCGCCGATGCCGACCACGCCGTATTGATCGATGCGCTCGAGCGGCACTTCCTCGACGGCGATCATGTTGGCGCGCTCGCCGATGTCGCGCGCCGCGTCGATCATCTGCGCCAGGCAGCCGCGCTCGTGCTGCACCAGCACGTCCGGCAGGAGCAATGCGAACGGCTCGTGGCCGATCAGCTCGCGCGCGCACCACACCGCGTGGCCTAAGCCCAGCGGCTCCTGCTGGCGGGTGAAGCTGGTCGAGCCCGGCTCCGGCAAATCGTGGCGCAGCACATCGAGCGCTTTCTGCTTCTGCCGCTCCAACAGCGTCACTTCCAGCTCGAACTGGCGGTCGAAATGATCCTCGATGACGCCCTTGTTGCGCCCGGTGACAAAGATGAAATGCTCGATGCCGGCCTCGCGGGCCTCGTCGACGACGTGCTGGATCAGCGGCCGGTCGACCACCGGCAGCATCTCCTTCGGCATGGCCTTGGTGGCGGGCAGGAACCGGGTGCCGAGCCCGGCGACGGGAAAGACGGCTTTGCGGATCGGTTTCATCGGGTGCCGTGACGGGGAGAGCTAAATCCAACGACGCTTTGTCGCCTTAATTTTTGGCCAACTGGAGACCTGGACCATGATCCAATCAAGTCTAATCGGATCATGGTCCAGATATTGTGTTCGAGCATGATCTTTTTCCGAAAACCGGTATCCACTTTTCGGGATCATGCTCAAGCGCGGGGGCCTGCATGACAAAGATCGCCGGGTGTAATGACGTTGAAGGCGAGCGCCGCCACGCGACGGCACACCGGACGCGATACGGGAAGGCGATGCTTTGGGCAAGACCGGACGCGCGACGCCGCCAGTTTATGGTTGAGGCAAACCGGGATATCGATTCCGTAACATAGCAGATGCCTGACTTCGCACCTAAGAATCGAGGCCGCCGGCAACCGGGATTGTTCATGGCTATCCTTAAGCCCATCCTGCGTGGTGTTGCCGCCTTGTTGATCGCCATCGCGCTTGCCGACACGGCGGCGGCGCAACGACTGGCGGAAGACAATTGGCTGACCCGGATGCTTCAACCCTCCGCCGCGCCATCGGTTCCGGCGCCGGTGCCGCCGGCACCGGCAGCCGGCACGCGCGAGTGGAGCGGGCAATCCGGCGCGTCGCGCCATCCGCTGATGACGGCGGACGCGATCCGCGCCGCCGCCGCCGATTTCGGCAACTGCATCGCGGGACTGATGCCAGCGGCCGAGCGGCGCGGCATTAGCCGCGACGCCTTCGAGCACTACACCGCCGGGCTGACGCCGGATCTGAGCATCATGGATTTGCTCGACGCCCAGCCGGAGTTCAACAAATCGCCCTGGGACTATCTCGACATCTTGGTCAGCGACGAGCGCATCGCCCGCGGTCGCGAGCTGCTCGCGCAATATGCCTCGGTGTTTTCCGCGGTCGAGCGCGCCTATGGGGTCGATCATTACATCCTCGCCGCGATCTGGGGCGTGGAATCGAATTACGGCACCAAGGGCGGCGACCGCTCGGTGCTGCGCTCGACCGCGACACTCGCCTGCGTCGGCCGCCGCCGCGAGTTTTTCCGGGAGGAATTCCTGTCCGCGCTCGACATCGTGGCGCGCGGCGACGTCAAGCCGGACCGCCTGATCGGGTCGTGGGCCGGAGCGTTCGGCCCGACTCAGTTCATGCCAAGCACGTTTCGGCGTTTTGCCGTCGATTTCGACCACGACGGCCGCCGCGACATGGTCGATGACGTCGCCGACATCATGGCCTCGACCGCCAACAATCTGAAAACCGACGGCTGGGTGGCGGGCGAAAGCTGGGGCTACGAGGTGGTGCTGCCGCAGGCCTTCAACTATCTGCTCGCCGATCGTTCCAAACAAATGACCATCGGCCAATGGGAGGGGCTCGGCATCCGCCGCGCCGGCGACAAGCCGTTTCCGCGCCCATCGGAAAAGGCATTCCTGCTGCTGCCGGCCGGCGCCCGCGGACCGGCTTTCCTGATGCTGCCGAATTTCCGCGTCATCATGAAATACAATCCGGCCGAGGCGTATGCGCTCGCCATCGGCCACCTCGCCGACCGGCTGCGCGGTGGCGGGCCGCTCGTGCAGACTTGGCCGCGCGACGAGCGCGCGCTGTCGATGGCCGAGCGTTTCGAGATGCAGCAGCTGTTGGCGCAGCGCGGCTTCGACATCGGCGAGCCCGACGGGCTCCTTGGCCCGCGCACCCGCGTCGCCATCCGCAATTTCCAGTCGGCGACCGGGCAGGTGCCCGATGGCTTCGCCTCGTCGCTGGTGCTCGATCGCCTGCGGCAGCCGTAAGCGCATTTACTGCTCCTTCCGTAGCCGGATTGAGCGTCAGCGAAATCCGGGAACGACGCCACGGTCCTTGACGCCGCTCCGGGATTTCACTTCGTTCAATCCGGGCTACGACGCGAATCAATCGGGTCCATACGCCACCAGACTAAAAGCGTCGGAGCGGCGGCCCGATCTGGTCGGGCGATCGGCTTGCGGCGGTGTCGCCGCGATGATGCGAAGCTTGGCTTCGTACTGGGCGTCATACGCAATGCCATCGAGTCCGCGCTTGAGGCAGGTGCGCGCGCGGCCGAGACATTCTTTCGCGCGCCGGCAGCGCTTGAGCCGGCAAGCGCGCCAGAATGCGAAGATGTTGCAATATTCGCGCTGCGCCTGTTTCGCCCCGGCATAGAAGCGCGCCTGATATTCTTGCGGGGTGAATTCTGCGGTCTTGGTCATGCGACCCTCTTTCATCCTGCCCCGCGAAGCGGGGAAGGGGACCGCGCTTTAGCGCGGTGGAAGGGGCGAGGGCGGTAAGGTAAGCCGCGGCGCCGCAGGCCCCCTCCACCATGCTTCGCATGGTCCCCCTCCCCCGCTTCGTTTCACTACGCGGGGGCGGATAAGCAAACCCGCTCTCGCGGCGCGTTCGCGTCCGAGCTTTGCCAGCGACAACTAAAAAACTACATCCTCAAGTAAGCCGAGGGGAGCAGAGCGCCGATAGGCGCATCCAACTAAATGTCCGCGCGACATCGGACGGGCGTTGCCGCCTGCCGGTGCCCGGGCGCGGAAGCGCGCTCTTTCGGGGCGCGCTCGCCTGCCGGCGCTCTGCTGCGGTTCTCGCCGGGACTGTCACATCCCGGCTCAGCTCCAGGCCATGCTTCCTGGGATTTGGTCCAAGCGGGCGTTACCCGCTCTTTCGCGTCCCAGTGCAGGGAAAGCACCTCCCGCCTCGGTCATAGTGCCGAAGGGAATGATGCCCAAAGCCGCTCCGGCGCAGGTTGCGAGCCCGCGCGGAAGCACCGCACTCGCTCCGCAATCAGGATCGCATCCGGAAGGCGATTATGTGCCTCTTGACTGGTAGTACTCAGGCATGGAATTTACTTCTAGGGGATGCGCATCCCCATAGAAGGATTTTGCCATGCAAAATTTTCTCAGGCGACTTCGAGTTGCATACGAATTGTGTCGTCGGGCACTATCGTCGTTGGTTGCTAGATCAGTGCACTTTATTTTTCGTCTTAAGGCGTCGAGCCCTCGCATACTTGCGGGCTTGCCGTTGGATTTTTTATTGGCCGTGGCCGTCGCCATCGTATTGGGCGTTTGGCCGATGACGTGGGCCTTCAAACTTTTTTGGTTGATTTGTCTTGCTGCTATTGCCGCTGAGATCGCGTGGCGCGTTCCATTGTCAAAAAAAAGTAGATTAATAGCTTCTACAGCGGCGATTTTGGCTGTTTTTGCGTTGGGTCGAGCACCTGTAGAGGATCAATATCATATAGATGCAGTTCTAAGAGATTATCGATCTACCCGCGATCTTGTCGCAAAATTCCAAGCGCACGACGAATCACTTAGACGCGTTGTTACTCAATACGATCAGATGAAGGCGGCGCAGTCTTTATTGGCTAATTTTTTTGACAAGCCACCAACAGACAACGCGGCGATAACAGAACGAAGCGTCGAAGATTTAAAAAGTGTACTCAATAATTTCGAAGCCATAGCTACCCCGTTGGGCGCTGGTCTTAAGATAAAGTTGGGTGTGAATCTTTATCGCATTATTTTTCCAGTACCGATGAGAGCTACGCCAGCGCTGGCCATGAGTGGATTACCAGAAGGCGTCAAGCCCATCATTATTGAATCCTCGAATCTCGGCTACACGATTTTATTTCTGCCTCTTTCCATTCCAGTCGATCACTTCGGCGAGACCCGCGATGCAACAATTTGGGGAGGGTAAATGACCCTAACATCCGCCGATCACCGCACCAAAAATATCGGCATTGCCGCGATTGTTGTAGCGAAACTGAAACTCCGCAACATACAAAGGCATATATTTGGCGCTTACTTTGTGGAACGTGCCAACCACGCCGCGTTTGAAGATCGACCAAAAGCCCTCAATCGTGTTGGTGTGAACGGCACCAATAACCCCCTTGTTGGGATCAAGCTGGCGAACGTATTGGCCGCGATGGTGGTCAACACTTTCGCGCGGATAGTCTTTATTCAGTTTGTCGTAGCCGCTCCGATCGTCCGTCGCGAGCAAGCTAACTTTGTTAGAAACGACCTCGCGAACAAATTCCCCCGCGGCCTTTGCGGTAACGCTGTCGAGTACGCGCGTAATCACGTTGCCCTTGCGCTGCACCGCGCCGATGACTGGCGTCTTACCCGTAGCAGCGCCACCACGCCCGCCGCTCTTTTTGTCCCAATGCCGCCAGTAGTCTTTTCCGCCAACGTAAGTTTCATCAACCTCGACGATGCCGCCAAGCTTTTCCTGTGGCTGTATCATCGCAGCGCGGATTTTGTGCGTCATGTTCAGCGCAGTCTCATAGGAGCCGAAGCCCATCTGCCGCTGAATTTGCAGCGAGCTAATTCCCTTTTTGCTGGTGGTCATCAAGTGGACGACTTTGAACCACTGCCGGAGCGGCTTGTTCGTGTTCTCAAAGATCGTTCCAGCAATATGAGAGAAGCGATAGCCCTGATCGGGAGCGCATTGGTAGCACTGCCACTTGAAGGGCATTGTTCCGACTGGAAAGACTTTGACGGCTCCGCAGCGCGGACAGACAACGCCCTTCGGCCAGCGGCGCGCGACAAGATAGGCCTTGCACGCTTCCTCATCGGGGAACGTTGCCTCGAATTGGGCTTCGGTCATCTGGTGAACGGGACGGGGCCGGGGACGCTTGGTAGCCATGGTGGTGACCTCCAGTGACAGTCACCATACCAGTTTCCTCTACACCAGTCAAGAGGCAGATAATCGCCATCCGGAATGCGCCCCTCGATGAGCGAGATTTGCTGTACTATGTAACGTAAACGGGGACGGATATCAAGAGATAGGTCGCTGTTTGTGAGACGAAAGATCCGGGCTAAACGAGAATTTTAACCTATTGTCTCCAAAAGCGGATTATAATATGTTCATGATATGTTCTATGAGGCGTTGATGGCGAGTTCGACAAATATCGAATGGACGGACGCCACATGGAATCCGGTCACGGGTTGCACAAAGATCAGTGCCGGCTGCGATCGCTGTTACGCCGAACGCTTTTCCGAGCGTTTCCGCGGCACGAGGGGACACCCGTTCGAAACCGGGTTTGACCTGACGCTACGGCCAGAGCGGCTTGAACAGCCGCTTGGCTGGCGCAAGCCGCGCATGATCTTTGTGAATTCGATGAGCGATTTGTTTCACAAAGAAATTCCGTCGGAATTTATCGCGCGCGTATTCGACACAATGGAAGCGGCACCCTGGCATACCTTCCAAGTGCTGACGAAGCGATCGTCGTTGATGCGCAGCTTCCTTCGCAGACGATATGGCATGGAACGAGGACCTCGTCATATCTGGTTTGGCGTATCCGTTGAGGACGGCACTAAAACGTCGCGCATACGGCATCTTCGCGAAGCGCCCGCCAGCGTACGTTTTCTCTCAATAGAGCCGCTAATTGGTCCTGTAGGAGAATTGGAGCTCACGGAAATCGACTGGGTAATCGTAGGCGGCGAAAGCGGCCCAGGCGCGCGCCCGATGAAAGAGAAATGGGCGATCGACATTCGCAACCAGTGTGTGAAAGCGCGGGTAGCGTTCTTCTTCAAACAATGGGGCGGGCGGACGCCAAAGGCCCGCGGTCGGCTACTTGAGGGGGAAGACTGGAGCCAATTCCCGAAGTTCCGACAAATCCAGACGCAGCTTGGGCCCGATCATCTATGTGAGCATGCTCGATAACTTCCAATTCGATGAGATCGGCCGATGGTCCGAGTTGAAACTCGAAATAGTCGAGAAATACGGTGCGGCTTACACGACCGCATTTGCTGGGGAGAGAGGCAGAGGACTGAAAAAGTACTACATCGACGCTTTTAGCGGCGCTGGAGTTCATCTTTCCAAGGAAACGGGGCGACAAGTCGAAGGCAGCCCGGCACGCGCGCTTAAGGTGCGTCCGCCTTTTGATCGGTTTTATTTTATCGATTTAAATCCTGAGAAGACGGCCTATCTCAGCACTCTATGCGACGGTCGGAGGGACGTTGAAATAATTACAGATGACGCAAGCTCCTACCTGACGCAAAAGCTTTTGCCGACAATTCAGTACGAGAAATTCAATCGCGCTTTATGCCTGCTCGACCCTTACGGGTTGCACCTCGATTGGGAGGTTATGCGGCGCGCCGGTCAGTCACGCGCTATCGATATGTTCTTAAACTTTCCGGTCATGGACATGAACAGGAATGCGGTCTGGCGAAATCCCGAACGGGCGCCCCAGGATGGCCTGGAGCGAATAAGCCGTTTTTGGGGTGATGAAACGTGGAAACGGGCTGCGTACGCGGACAGCCCGCAATATAAGCTCTTTTCCGCGCCTGATCGCATCAAGCAGGATAATGACACGATCGTCTCTGCATTCCGCAAACGCTTGAAGGAGGTAGCCGGGTTTAGCTTCGTTCCAGAACCACTGCCGATGAAAAACACCAACAACGCTGTTGTTTATTATCTATTCTTTGCGTCGCCCAAGCCGGTCGCGCAACAGATTATTGAGGCGATCTTTTCAAGGTATAGATAGGAGAATACGCGTTGCGCCAACATCGCGTTAGTTTAATTGGAGGTCTCGCGCTAGCCGTCGTCGCGAGCGCGTCGGCGGCACTCGCGGGCTCGTGCGACGAGGATACCATCGACTCGATCGCCGACGATGGATCGATCATCGTCATGACGTCGGGCGCCTCATTTCGCGTCAGCGAGCTGGATCAAACCGATGCCTTGTTCTGGCTGGCGGCGGACGATGTGTTGATCTGCAAGGCCGAGACCGAGATCATCAACAAAAACGAGAGGCGCGAACGTATTCGGGTTTCGCGCATCCGTTAGAGTGGCGTGCTACCGCACCGATCGCGCCGTGCGCGGAGTTCCCGCCGGCTCTCAAGATAATCGCAGAGATTTGTGAGTCTCGACTCGCAAGATAAACAGACCCGGCCCAAAGGGTCCGGGTCTGGTAGACGAGAAGCGCTGGTCAGCTGTTGATCTGCGTGTCGAGCGCCTCGACCTGGAACCGCAGCCGGCCAGCCTCGAAGCTGCTGCCCGAGCCTTCGAGCCTCAGCTGCCTGCGCCGCCAGCGCCTCCGGTGCCGCTCAAGCCACCGGTTCCACCTGCGCCGCCAGCGCCCCCGGTGCCGCCCAAGCTACCGGTGCCACCTGCGCCGCCATTGCCCCCGTTGCCGCCTGCGCCGCCGTTGCCCCCGTTTCCGATGAGGCCGCCGTTGCCCATGTTGCCGCCAGCGCCGCCGTTGCCACCCGTGCCGACCGCTCCGGTATTGTTGGCGCCCATGTTGGCGCCCATGTTGGTGCCAGTGTTGGTGCCAGTGTTGGTGCTCAGTTTGGTGTTCATGTGCCGCATTCCAAACACCTTGAGGAACTTGAAGAACTTCAGGCGGGTGGTGTGGGTCTTGTTGGTCTTGCCGATCGTCTTCGTGGTCTTGATGAACTGCGAGTTCATGGAATTGTGGTGGTCGCCGTCATGGACCACCGTCTGGTGGCTCATGTTGCCCATGTTGTTCCCCATGTTGCTCCCCATGTTGCCGCCCATGTGCCCCATTCCGCCGCCATGCGCGAACGCAGGAGCGCAGGCGAACAACACCACAACGGCTGCGCCAACGTTGATTGCGATTTTCATGACACGATCTCCTCGGTCGGTTGGTACGGCGCTTTGACCGCAAGCCGCCGCGGGGCCATCCCGCAGCTTGTTGACTCCGGCGCACCGTCGGTATCGTCACCCTGACAGCGATGCCGCCGGGCAATTGTGCGAAAACGCACATCCCGCACCGACCGAGACATTGGCGTGGCGCCGGCGACGCAAACACCGCGACGGCGCGTGTCGCCGCGTGATATTCCGCCGACCTATTGTCTCCAAGCGCCGAAGAGCGCGAAAGTCCTCCGGCTGACGTTTTGCTTGATCAGAGGGAGGTTTTGGCATGAGCACCAGTCTGCAGGACTATTCGCTGTCTACTATCTTCCTGGCGAGCATCGTCGTCCTTCTCGCGGCCAGCGAGGCCGGCCGCCGCATTGGCATGCGCGCCGCCGGGCGCGGCGGCGACGACGTATCGACGCTCGAGGGCGCCATGCTCGGACTGCTGGCACTGATGATCGGCTTCACGTTCGCGATGACGCTGTCGCGATTTGAGGCGCGGCGTGATGCGGTCCTGGCCGAGGCCAATGCGATCGGCACCACGGCGTTGCGTGCTCGCCTGCTGCCGTCGCCGCACAACGTCGAGATCAACAAATTGCTGCGCGAGTATGTGAAGGTTCGGCTGGACGTCACGCAACACGTCGCATCGGCGGCCGAGCTCAATGCGGCGATCGCGCGCTCGAGCGAGCTTCACGAGGCGCTGTGGCGGCAGACCAAACTTGTCGCCGCCAAGGACAACGGCATGGTGCCGACCGGTCTTTTCATCGAAACGCTCAATGAAATGATCGACGACCATGCCAAGCGTCTCGAAGCGTTGCGCAATCGGGTACCCACTATTGTGTTGGCGGCGCTCTATGGCGTCGCGTTCGTTGCTTGCGCGCTGGCGGGTTACGGCAACGGGCTGGAACCGCGCCGCGTGCGGCTGCCGGTTTACACAACGGCGTTGTTGATCGCCGCCGTAATCCTGCTGATTGCGGACCTCGACAGGCCAACCACCGGCTTCATCAAAGCAAGCCAACAGCCGATGATCGATGTGGCTGCGAGCATCGCGACATATGCTGACTAAATGCGAGGCCGCCGCATCGCCGGTGTCGCGCACCGAGAGTTCCCGAAAGCTCTCAAGATAATGGCAGAGATTCGTGCAAAGATCGGTATTAATAGGGTACCAGCAACGGAGCGAGAGCCGGTGACCGCGCAAACCGAATTGGTCCCGGAGCCACAGACGGTGGTTTCGGCGTTGACGCGGGCCGCGATCTTTCTGGTCGCGACGATCAATCCTGGGGCCGCGAGTCTCGCGGCCGTACGGTCGTTTTGCGGCGATCTCCCGGGGCTGTTACGGGCCGTCGGGTTCCGCGATATCGAGGGAAATCTCTCCTGTGTGATGGGGATTGGCTCCGACGCATGGGACAGGCTGTTTGGCCAAAAGCGGCCGGCGGAATTGCATCCTTTTCGGGAAATCAAAGCCGGCCCACGCCATGCGGTCGCGACGCCGGGCGATCTCATCTTTCACATTCGCGCCAAGCGCATGGATCTGTGTTTCGAATTGGCGACGCAAATTATGGCTCAGCTCGGCGAGGCGGTGTCGCCGGTCGACGAAGTGCACGGCTTTCGCTATTTCGACGACCGCGATCTCATCGGCTTTGTCGACGGCACCGAGAATCCGGCCGGGCAAGCGGCGATCGATGCCGCTTATGTGGGCGCCGAAGACGCCGCCTTCGCCGGCGGCAGCTACGTGATCGTGCAAAAATACCTGCACGACGTGGCTGGCTGGAACGCGCTCTCCACCGAGGCGCAGGAGCGCATTATCGGCCGCACCAAGCTTGCGGACATCGAGCTCGACGACGCCATCAAGCCGACGTCGGCGCACAACGCGCTGACCACGATTGTCGAGGACGGCAAGGAGATCAAGATTCTTCGCGACAACATGCCGTTCGGCCGCGTTGCCGACAACGAGTTCGGCACCTATTTCATCGGCTATGCGCGTTCGCCGCGGACGATCGAGCAGATGCTGGAAAACATGTTCATCGGTCGTCCGCCCGGCAATTACGATCGGTTGCTCGATTTCAGCGTTGCCAAGACCGGTAGTCTGTTCTTTGTGCCGTCCGTGACTTTCCTGGACAATGTCGGGGACGACGCGCCGTCAGCCGCGCCAAAGCCTTCCGACACGCCGGCTGTCGCTGTGCCACAGCCGGCGCCGAAACGCGACGGTTCGCTCGGTATCGGTTCCCTCAAAGGAGACCCCGCCTCATGAATAACCTGCACCGCGAGCTGGCCCCGATATCCGACGCGGCCTGGTCTCAGATCGAGGAGGAAACCTCGCGCACCATCAAACGCTACCTCGCTGGCCGGCGCGTGGTCGACGTGGCGGGTCCGGGCGGCGTCGCGCTCCCCGCCGTCGGCACCGGGCATTTGCGTAACGTCGCGACGCCGGGCAACGGCATTCTGGCGCGACAGCGCGAGGTCAAAGCGCTGGTCGAACTGCGTGTTCCGTTCGAGCTCGATCGCCAGCAGATCGACGACGTGGAGCGCGGCGCCGACGATTCCGATTGGCAGCCGGCGAAAGACGCCGCGCGGCTGTTGGCCTTTGCCGAGGACCGCGCGATCTTCGACGGTTATGCGGCCGCCGGCATCGGCGGCATCCGCGAGGGCACCAGCAATCCGATCATGACGCTGCCGGCCGACATCCGCGCCTATCCGGACGCCATCGCGCAAGCGCTCAGCCAATTGCGGCTCGCCGGCGTCAACGGTCCCTATTCGGTGCTGCTGAGCGCCGATGCCTATACCGGATTGAGCGAGACCAGCGACCACGGCTACCCGGTCATGGACCACATCAAGCGCCAGCTCGACGGCGAAATCGTCTGGGCGCCGGCGATCACCGGCGCGTTTGTGCTCACGACCCGCGGCGGCGACTTCGGCTTGTATATCGGCGAGGACGTGTCGATCGGCTATCTGAGCCATAACGACAAGACGGTCCGGCTTTACCTTGAGGAGACGTTTACCTTCCTGTTGCTGACGACCGAGGCGTCCGTTGCGCTCAATGCCAACAAAAGCAAAGGCAAAAGCTGACGCCCGCGATGCTTTCTAGAAATTTAAGCCAATTGGCGGCCGGTTAAGACCAAGGTTTGTTGGAGGAGGAGGCTTGGTGGAGGAGGATGTCATGAGCACGTCGCGATCTGCGTCATGCGCTTGCGGTCAGCTGCGGGTGAATGTCGTCGGTGAACCGGTCCGGGTCGGAATCTGCAACTGCACGCAATGCCAGCGGCGGACCGGCGCTGCATTTGCCGTCGGTGCGTTTTTCCCGAACAGTCAGATTTCAGGGATCGAAGGCGCCCACAAAGCGTTCACGCGGTCATCCGACGCCGGCCGGAAGGTCGAATATCATTTCTGTGCGGACTGCGGCTCGACCGTGTTCTGGCATCGGCAAGCGACGCCGGAGCTGACCGCGATTTCGGTTGGCTGTTTTACCGATCCGGCATTTCCCGCGCCGGTGGCCGCTATCTGGGCCGCGCACAAGCTGCAATGGGTTGTGTTTCCTCCCGGGATGCCGGTCCTGGATGCTCAGCCGGGATGATCGAGCAGCCGTGCGTCGTTCGCTGCCCCGGACTGACCATAATGTGTTACCTTCAAGTGCACGGACCGTTCAGTCCTATGCCTTGGGGCAGGAAATGAGGCGGCGCGCGTTCATCACGCTGGTTTGTGGTGCGGCTGCGACTTGGCCGCTCGCAGGACGCGCCCAGCAGGCGACGACGGTGATCGGATTTTTGAGCGCCAGGTCGCCCAACAAATCGCAACACCTGGTCGCAGCGTTCAAGAAGGGTCTGCAAACCGCCGGCTTCATCGCCGGGCAGAACGTCGAACTCAAGTACCGTTGGGCGGAAGGGCAATATGATCGGCTCCCGGCCATGGCGACCGAACTCGTCAACGAGAAGGTTGCAATTTTGGTCACGACCGGCGGCGCACCTTCCGCGCTTGCCGCGAAGGCTGCGACTTCGACGATTCCGATTGTTTTTACGGTCGGCAGTGATCCGGTGAAAACAGGACTGGTCGCAAGCCTTAACCGGCCGGGTGGCAATGCGACCGGGGTCAATCTGCTAACGGAGGAGCCGGAGACGAAGCGTTTCGGGTTGCTCACTCAGGTGGTGCCGAACGCAAAAATTATCGGGGTCCTGATCGATCCAAACTACCCGCAAGCTGCAGACCAGGCTCGGGAAGTGCGGGAAGCCGCTCGCGCGGTCGATCGGCAGGTCGAAATCGCCACTCCCGGGAGGGAAGATGAACTGGGGCCGGCGTTCGCCGGTCTTATCCAGCGCAAGGCGGCGGCGCTCCTGGTGACGGCGGATCCGTTCTTCGACACCAGGCGCAGTCGAATCGTGGCGTTGGCGGAACAATTCAAGTTGCCGGCCATGTATCAGTTTCGCGACTATCCGCTTGCCGGCGGCCTGATGAGCTATGGGATCAGCATTACCGAGGGCTATTATCAGGTCGGAGTCTATGTCGGACAAATTTTGAAAGGCAGCAAGCCCGCTGACTTGCCGATCTATCAATCGATCAAATTTGAATTCGTCATCAACCTCAAGACCGCCAAGGCGCTCGGCATCCAGATTCCGGACATGCTGCTCTCGCTCGCCGACGAGGTGATCGAATAACAAGGTCTGCCGCCGTTATAGAAAATCAACGCAACACCGCGGTTTCGTCAGGTCAGTCTTTGACCCCTCCGTGACAAGCCGTGCACGCATCGGGTGACGCGCGGCACATCTGCATCAGCCTGTGATATGCTGGTTATGCGGGGCGCTTTTTAAGCCCGCGCAGTGGAGGCAACCATGCGGCGGCGGGATGTCCTGGCTCTCTTCGGTTGTCTGCCGATCGCCTGGCCGCTCGCGGCCGGCGCGCAGCAAGCGGAGCGAACGCGGCGCCTCGGCATATTCCATGGAACCGCCGACGATGAGTTGTCGCAAGCGCGCAACACCGAATTTCTTCAGGCGCTGCAAGACCGAGGGTGGATAGGCAGCCGCAACTTGAAAATCGAGACTCGTTGGGCAGCCGGCGACGCCGACCGCATCAGCAGATTTGCAACTGAATTCGCGGCGCTTGCGCCGGATGTCATCTTTGCGACCGGGACGCCGACCGTCGCGGCTTTGCTTCGTGCAACGCGCACGGTGCCGATCGTTTTTGCCACTGTTCCCGACCCCGTCGGTGCCGGATTTGTCGATAGCCTGGCCAAGCCGGGAGGCAACGCCACAGGATTTATGGTCTACGACTACAGCCTCGCCGCGAAGTGGCTGGAGTTGCTCAAACGGATCGCGCCGGCGACGACGCGCGCCGCGGTGCTTCGCGACGGCGGCGCATTGAGCGGGATCGGCCAATGGGCCGCGATTCAGACCGTGGCACCGTCCCTCGGTATCGAACTGACCCCGGTCAATGTGATCGATATGGGCGAAATCGAGCGATCGGTCGCGGCGTTCGCACGCACGCCCAATGGCGGCATGATCGTGACGGGAAGTTCTCGAGCCGTGCTTCACCGCAAGCCGATCGTCGTGCTGGCGGCCCAATACAAATTGCCCGCGGTTTATTTCGCACGCTACTTTGTCGAGGAAGGTGGCTTGCTCTCTTATGGGCCAGATTTTACCGACGGGTATCGGCAAGCCGCCGACTACGTTGACCGCATCCTCAAAGGCGCAAAGCCGGGCGAGCTTCCGGTGCAGGCGCCCAGCAAGTACGAGCTGGTCATCAACGCAAAAACCGCCAAAGCTCTGGGCCTCGAGGTGTCGCCGACCCTCCTCGCCACCGCCGACGACGTGATCGAATGAGGCGGCGCGAGTTTGTCATTCTCGGCAGTGCCGCTGCCGCCTGGCCGCTCGCGGCGGGCGCGCAGCAGCCGGGCCGGATCTATCGGCTAGGCATGCTGAACGGAGCGGCCCGCACATCACCGCGGATCGCGGCATTTTTTGACGAACTCAAGCTGCTCGGCTTCGTTGAAGGGCAAAATCTCGAGATCGTCGTCAGTGGCTTTGATCTTCGCGATGATCAGTTCGCGGACGCCGCGGCGACCTTGAGCAAAGCGGCCCCGGACGTTGTCTTTTGTGTCAGCGACGCCGCGACTCGCGCCGCGCAGGAAGCGGCGCACACGGTTCCTATCGTGGCCATGTCCGCCGATCTTGTCGCCGCGGGCTTTGTGCACTCGCTGGCCCGTCCCGGTGGCAATATCACGGGCGTCAGCATTCTAGCCCCCGAACTCGACGGCAAGCGGCTGGAAATCCTCATGGAGGCCGTCCCTGCAGCGCGCCGTATTGCGGTCCTGGCGGAGCCGGCCATCACCCATGCGGAGGAGCTGAAGGCCCTTCAAAACGCCGGCCGTGCGCACGGCGTCGAGCTCGTGGTGGTTACCGCCGGCACCCCTGACCAGATCGCGCCAGCCATCGATAAGGCCAAGGCATCGGGCGCCGCCGCGTTGAACGTCCTGACGGCGCCGATGTTCTCGTTCAATCGTCGCATCGTCATCGAGCGGGCCATCGCGCAAGGGTTGCCGGCCATCTACGAGTGGCCTGAAATGGCCGAAGAGGGTGGTCTGATCGGCTACGGCGCGCGTCTCACGCTGCTCTATCGGCAAGCGGCGCGGCTGATCGCAAAAATCCTCCGCGGCGCCAAACCGGGAGACCTGCCGGTCGAGCAGCCAACCACCTTCGAGCTGGTGGTCAATCTCAAAACCGCCAAGGCACTCGGGCTCGCTGTCCCTGAATCATTCCTGGTTCGCGCCGACAAAGTGATCGAATAAGAGGTTGCGGTGTTGCGTGCGGCACCGCACCGATTCGCCGCGCGGTCACTGACCACGTCGGACGGCCGCTTCACGCGCGCCGGCCCCAGACTTGCGCGACGGCGTAGAGCGTGAAGGAGGTTTGAGGTTTGGCGAGATGCGCCCGGCAATCGGCCAGCGCGGCTGTCAGATCGCTTTCGGACAGAAGCCCAAGCTTGAGGATTGTCGCTCGCAATGATTCGACCGTCGACGGCAGATAGTCGATCATCGGATCGACCGAACGGACCGCGAGCAGGCTCGTGCGATATTGCACATCGCGAAAACCGGCGTGTCGCACCAGGAAGTACAGCTTTTTTGCCAGTTCGAGATCGGCGCCGACGCCTCTGAACGCCCCGAGCAATGCCGATTTCAGCCGGTCCCAGGCCGGGTGCGGCGGATAGCAGTTGAGCGTCGCGCCGTCCGGTTCTTGCAGCGCGACGATGCCGCCCGGCCGCACCAGGCGCGCCGCCTCCTGCAACAGCCGTTCGGGATTTCCGGCGGTGCTGGCGACAAAGCGCATGTGCACGAGATCGAATGCGCCGGCCGGCAAGTCCGAACCATAGGCATCGCCGCGCCGAAACTCGACGTTACTCGGCGCGCCGCGTCGCGCGTATTCCAGGAACCCTTCGTCCATGTCCAGTCCGGTCACCCGCCCGGCGCGCCCGACCCGGCCACTGAGAAGATCGGTAATGCCGCCCGGTCCACAGCCGATATCGAGACAGGCCCAACCTTGCATCGGTCCGAACCGCTCCAGCATGGCGAGCGTATCCGGCGCCATGGCCTTGGATTGAATAGTGAGGCGGTCGATCTCGCCGGCGCGGCGTTCGAGCGGGTAGTTTCCCGAATACGTTGCGCTCATATGGCCGGCCCCGCCGCGGCTTCCGAAGAGCCGACGAGCTGAAAGACCTTCAGGCTCTCCTGCTTGCCCTTGACCTGATGCTCGCCGCGCTCGATGAACTGAAAGCCGTCATGGGCGGCTGCAAAAATCTCTTCGCTGACCAGCGCGATCGCCTCGGCATTGGGGTCGATGGTCTTGCCGAGGCTCTCCAGCCGCTGCGTCGCGTTCACCGCGTCGCCGACGATCGTATAGTTGATGCGGTTCGGCGTGCCGATATCGCCGACGATGACCGAGCCCATATGGATGCCGATGCGGATGCGGACCGGCTCACGGCCTTCGCCGGCGCGGCGTTTGTTGTCGGCGGCCAGCGCGCGCTGGATGGCGACGGCCGCCCGGCAGGCCGCCGCGGCCGGGTTGTCGATGCGGTTCGGCGCGCCCCAGAAAGCCATCACGGCATCGCCGATGAACTTGTCGATGGTGCCGCCTTCCTGTTCGACGCATGACGACACCAGCGACAGGTGCTGATTGATGAAGCTTGCGACCTCGGCGGCCGACATTTTTTCGCAGGTCGAGGTGAAGCTGACGATGTCGGTGAACATGATGGCGAGGAGGCGTTCTTCGGTGCCGGCGCCGACCCGGCCTTCCTTGACCAGTCGCATGACCAGCGCGCGCGGCACGTAGCGGCCGAAGGCCTTGAGCCCGTCGAGCATGGCGTTGAAGGACTGCGCCAGGCTGTTGATCTCGCGAAAATGGCTGCCGGACAGCGGCGCCACCTGGTCGAAATCGAGATTGCCGATCGCGGTCGCGCCGGTGGCGGCGCGGCGAATCGGGCGGGCGATGGCACCGGCCATGATGCCCGCGACGATCAGCGATACGGCGAGCAATCCGAGGGCAAGAAGCGTGGCGTAGTACAACAGCCGGATCGGACCGTCGACCGCGCGCCCGAGGAAATAGGTGCCGAAGGTGATCGGCAAATCCCGGTAATCGTCGATCTGGCGGGCAAAGACGAAATAGCGCTCGCCGTCGACCCTTGGTTCGCGCGCCAGGACTCCGGCCGGCGGCGCGAGGCCGAGTTGGTCGAGCGGCGGCAGGCTCGGGAGATTCTCAATGACCGGATCGCCGAAGGTGCGAAGCAGCGGAAACGACGCGTTCTCCGATTCCTGCGCGCTTCCTTCGGCCATGAGCGGATGGGCGAGCACCCGATCCTTCCCATACAGCATGAAGGCGACCGAGCGGGGCGGATCGCTCAACTCCCTGGCAAGCACCGACAAGGCCCGCGTCGAAATTCCGATGACGGCAAACCCCAAATAGGTGTCTCCGCGCCAGATCGGCACCCGATAGTTGAGGAACGTCTCCTGCCGTTGCGCGCGGTAGAATGGCGATCCCCAATAGGGGTGTTTGCGGCCGCGAGTCTCGGCGCTGATGGCGGCGTATTGCGGGTCGGCGGCCATGTCGAAGCGGTCGACTTGAAACTGCTTATTGTAGGCAATGCGGGCGACGCGCAACGCCTTGCCGTCGGCATCGACCAGAATCACGCCCTCCACCTGGGGCGCCGCCGCAAACGTTCCGCTGACGAAATCCGTCAACCCCGGCTCGTCGAACCGATAACGGCCGTTGCTGATCGCAGCCGCGATGTAGTCGCCTTGATCGATGGCGCCGCCGAGATGGCCGCGCAGCGTTCGCTCCTCGGACGCCAAGAGCCGCGTGATCAGGCGGGAGGTCAGCTCCTGAACGATACGGCGGTCGGCGATCCAATTGACGATCAGGACCGAGCCCACCGACAGCAGCACGAGAATGCCGATGCTCACAACGAGCGTCGGCGTCAATCGCAAAGTGAGCCGTTTTTTATCCAAAGGCCGGGCTGCTTCAGTTACCGGACGCCATGATCGTGGGCGCCGGTTAAGAAAATCCACCGTCAAGACCCCGCCGCAGTCAATCGCAGAAAACCGACTTTTTGGGAATGGGGTCGCGTCCCGTGGAATGCGCGCGCGCAACAGGCCGCCGTGCCGAGGAGGATGTCAAAATCACCGCTGCAGCGGTGAAAGCGTCCGGGGCCAGTTCGCGCGCTAGGCGCCAAGGGCGTGCTCGTAGATATCCTCTTCCTGGGCGTTGTGGATGCGCACGAGCGCCTCGATCAATTCGATGATGCGCTGTCCGTCCCGGATCAAATAGCGGTCGATCTCTCCGGGTGAGAGCGCGCCGACCAGCCGGCGCAGCAAGCGCGCAAGGTGGATGATTTCCCGATGCGCCCGGCTCATGGCGCCCAAGCCATGACGGTCGGCGAGGAATTTGGCGACCTGCGGATAAACGGTGCTTTCGTCGTTGCGTTCGTGTTCGACGATTTGTTGCGCAATGATCTTATCGGCCTCGACGATGAGCGTGGTCGCACGGTCGGCGTCGGAATAATCGAGCGCGTCGGCGATCTCGCGCAGGTGGTCGAGCGCGGCTTCGATACGCTCATGGTCGATCCGCAACGCGGTGCCGGCCGCCGCGGGCATCTTGTGGGCGTGCGCCATATGCCCGGGCGTCAATGCACGCAGGGCATTGAGGATGACGGCCACGTCGATGATTTCCTGTGTCAGCGCACCGGCAATCGGAGGCAGAAAACCAAGCGCGGCGATCGCCATCGCCAGCGCCGAGAGTCCCATCCCGGCAATGATGCTCTGCAGCGCGATACGGTGGGTGCGCTTGGCGATGATGACCGCGTCCGACACCCGGTCGAGGCGGTCTACCAGGATGACGACGTCGGCTGCTTCCGATGACGCGCTGGCGCCCCGCGCGCCCATGGCGACGCCGACATTGGCTGCCGCCAGTGCGGGGGCGTCGTTGATGCCGTCGCCGACCATCACCGTCGGATATTGCCGCTGTTCCGACGCCACCGCGTCGACCTTGTCAGCCGGCTCGCGGTTGGCAAGGACGGCGTCGAGGTCAAGCGCCGCGCCGATCGTTTCAGCCGCGTCGGCACGGTCTCCGGTCACCATGACGATGCGCGACACGCCGGCCGCCCGCAATGTTTGCACGGCGCGCGGCGTGTCGCGCCGCAGTTCGTCGGCCAACAAGATTGCGCCGATGGTGCGGCCATCGCCGGCGACGAACACACTCAGCGCCGAGCGCCACGACGCGCGCCGCAAGGCTCGCACCGCCCATGGCTCCGGTTTAACGGCGCCGTAGACCAGTTGATGCGATCCAACCCGGACTTTTCGCCCATCGACAATTCCTTCAAGTCCTGCCCCCATGGTTTCGCGCACCTGCGAGGGCACCGAAAGCTTGAGGCCTCTGGCAACCGCGGCTTCGACAAGTGTCGCGGCGACCACATGATGCGAGGCCTGTTCGAGGGAGCCGGCGATGCGCAGGATGTCGTCGGTGTTTTGGCCGGGCGCAGCTTCGATGGCCACCAGGCGGGCGCCGCCGACAGTGAGCGTGCCGGTCTTGTCGAACATGACGGTGTGGGTGCGCGCCAGCGCTTCGAGCGGTCCGCTGCCTTTGACGAGAATGCCGCGCTTGGCGGCTTGCGCCACGCCGGCGATGAAGGCGACCGGAGCCGCCAGGATAAGCGGGCAGGGCGTCGAGGCGACCAGAACGGCCAGCGCGCGGATCGGATCGCCGGAGAAATACCATGCGCCGCCGGCGGTGATTAGGGTAAGCGGCAGCAGCAAAAGCGCAAAGCGATCGGCCATGCGCACGAACGGCGCCTTCGCCGTCTGCGCGGCGCTGACCATGCGGACGATGCCGGCATAGGTGCTTTCGTGCGCCGTCGTGGATGCGCGCAGCTCAAACGTCTCTCCGGCGTTCAACGATCCGCTGCGGGCCAGTTCACCCGCCTGCCGGGTCGCCGGAATGGGCTCGCCGGTGACCGCCGCTTCGTCCAACATCGCGACCGCGCTTACGATCACGCCGTCGACGGGAACGACCTCGCCGGCATGCACCAAAATATTGTCGCCAACCGCGACCTGCTCGATCGGCACGTCCTCGACGGCGGACGCGGCCCGGCGATGAGCAATCTTCGGCGCGCGATCGATCAGCGAGCGCAGATCTCGTTCGGCGCGAGAGACCGCAAAATCCTCCAGGATGTTGCCGCCGGCATACATGACGGCAATGACAATGCCGGCGAGGTTCTGACCCAGCGCCAGCGCGCCCGACATCGAGACAAAGGCGACGGCGTCGACGCCCAAACGCCCGGCGAGAAAGTCACGGATCATCGAGACGAGCAGCCCGGCTACGACGGGAAGCGTGCCCGCCGCCCAGCACCATTTCGCTAGATCGATGCGATCCGCGCTCCAGGCGATGAGGCCTAGCAAGAGGCCGACGATGGCGATCGCAAAGAGCGCGCGGCGAAACACCCTTTCGCTCAATGCACTGGCCATCCGGATGCTTTCCTACGGACAACGAGCAAGCGCGCTAACGGACGCCGGGATATCGTGCCGTGGTGTCAGTTGCAAAGCAGGCAGCACACGTCGCTGTACAAGAGCAGGCCGCGGGTGACCCCGCCGAAAACCAATTCGCCGAGCCGGGTGTGGCCGTAAGCACCGGCGACGATCAGATCCGCATCCTCATCCTTGGCGACGCTTCTCAGTTGATCTGAAATGGATCCCTGCGGATGCAGGATGGCCTTGGCGTTCACGGCGATGCCATGCCTTAGCAAATACTTTGCGACGTCGTTGAGGTGCTCGTGCGCGGCCCGCTCCAATACGTCCTCGGTGACTTCCGCAAGCACAATATGTTCCGCCATTTTTAGCAATGGCAGCGCGCTTTGCACGGCATGGCGCGCTTCGCGCGAATCCTTCCAAGCGACAAGGATGCGCCGGCCCGGAGTGCCGGTCACGCCATCGGGCACGACCAGAACCGGCCGGCCAGCGCTTAACAGCACCATGCCGGGATCGAACGCGTGATAGACGTCTTCCACAACCGGATGCGAGCCGATAACAACCAGATCGGCGGCCCGAGCCTCGGCCGCAATCACCTCGCGCGGGAAGTGGAAACTTTCCCGCCACTCCGTATTGACCCTTTCGCCCGCCAGATTGCGAAAGCGCTTACCTAACTTGTCGAGCTCCAATAGAATACGATTGTTCCGTTCGTCAGGCCGTTCCAACTCAGCGGCGAACCAGCCGCCTTTTTCGCGGCCCGGCACCCAGCCGGCGACGCCGATCAGGGCCGCGCCGAATTTGCTCGCCAAGTTTGCCGCGATCCGAATGCGGTTGTCGGAGTCGGGGTCGAAATCGACATGCACGAGGATGCTGGTGACCGCCGCCGGCGGCGAAGTCTGAACTTTTCGCTCGGCTACATCGGCCGCTGTCTGCGCCATGGCCACGCCTCCCAATTGCACGGATTAACACTGTTTTTCACCTAGCAACGTTGCGGGATAGCCCCGTTGATGTAGGTCAAACGGGCCTGCACGTGGCACTTCCGCAGCGGGTCGATTGATCTCGATCAATGCGATACGCTCTGCAGCGGGCGATTTTTAAAATTAGAAACAATTCTGGCCGTATGGTTTCCCATGTCGTTGCGATGTCGTTGACAACCTACCGCGCCGGGTTCTCTGGCTAGAGCGGCAGGTGTGCGCGCTGTGGCCGACATCGGCGATCCGATCAAGTTCAGCGTCTTGCTGTTTGTTGTAGTCTTTGCCGTCAATCTGTTGCCGGCCTTTGCCCCGCCGACCTGGACGGCGATGTCATTCATCGGGCTGACGACACCTGACGTCAACTTTGTTTGGATCGCGCTGGTGGCGGCGATCGCCGCGACCTGCGGCCGCATTGTCTTGGCCAGGGCTTCTCGCCTGTTGGTGCGGCAGAAATTGCTGAGCGAACGGACGCGGCGCAACGTGGATTCGATCAGATTTGGAATCGAGAATCGCCCGGCGGCTACGTTCGGTACGGTGCTCGGCTACGCGATTAGCCCGCTGCCGTCGAACTACTTGTTCATTGCCTATGGGATGACCTCCTTGCCGATCCTGCTTCTGGCCTTGCCGTTTTTTATCGGGCGCCTATTGAGTTACGCGTTCTGGCTCAAGACCGCTTCAACGCTCGGCGATCGACTGGACTTGGACTGGTTCAACTCCGGCTACTATTTCGTCGGCTATTTCCTTCTCAGCCAATTGCTTTTAGTCCCAGTCATCTACGGCTTCACGCGGATCGACTGGCATGCCTTGTTCGTCGAGCGGCGCTTTAGGCTTCTCGAAAAGCCGGAGTAAAAGGCTTATCAAGGCGCCGAACGACCAGACGCTTGGAGCGCCCATGTCCCGCGAATACTTGAATCCGCCCGGTCTGTTTCATCATCCGAATTACACGCGCGTCTTGACGGTGGAGAAGCCGTCGAAGCTGATCTATATCGCCGGCCAGACGCCGGCCGACGACAATTATCAGCCGCTGCATCCCGGCGACTTGCGCGCGCAATATGCAGCCGTGCTCGACGGCCTGACGCTGCAGCTCAAAGCCGCCGGCGCGAGCTGGCACGACGTGGTGTTCCGGCGGATGTATGCGGTCGACGTGCCGGCGTTCCTGAGGGTGCTCAACGATCGCACGCTGCCGGTGCCATGGGACGTCAACCGGCCGTCGCCGAGCACACTGATCGGCGTCACGGCGCTCGCCAATCCCGGCTTTCTAATCGAGGTCGAGATCATGGCGGTGGTGGCGGATTCCAAGTAGCCGGCATTGCCCTAGCCGCTATTGGCGAGCCCTTAACGCTCTCTAGGATGGAACATCCTCAAATTGACTTTATTGGCCTAATATGTCGGTCCTCCGCGGCACCGTCTGTTGCCGCGGACGAACGATCGAACCGGGCCCGTCGATGAGAACGGCAAATGTCCGACGGCTGATAGTCGCGCTTGCCGCGTTGGCGGCCGGAGCCGCGTGCGCCGGCCCGGCGGGCGCGCAATTGGCCGGCGGTTCCGGCGGCCACGCCGCCTTCGACGGGCGCGAGCGCGCCATCCCGGCGCAGTTTCGCGACTTCTTCCGTCCGCTCTGGGGCGGCGGTGGCGGCGGCTATTACCGCAACAATTCCTACGACCCGTACAATCCTTTCAGTCAGCGCCAGCAGGTTTACGAATCTCTCAAACCGCCGGCGCCAGCGGCGCGCAAGCCCGACGCACCGCCGGTGACCGAGAACGTTCTTGTCATCGGCAACTCGTTCGCGGAGTGGCTCGCTTACGGTCTCGAAGAGGCGTTCGCCGACACGCCGCAAGTGGGCATCGTCCGCAAGATCCGGCCGTATTCCGGCCTGGTGCGCTATGAGGCGCGCCTGGACGCGCCGGATTGGTCGCAAGCCGTCAAGGACGTGCTGGCCGGCGAAAAGCCTGGCGCCATTGTCGTCATGCTCGGCCTCAATGACCGCCTGGCGCTGCGCGAGCGCACCCCGGCAAAAAGCGGATCGTCCTCTCAACCCGGCACCGATGCGGCGGCGCCGGACGCCGACCAGCCGCCGACTGCCGGCGGCGATGCCGCGCACAAGCCACTGCCGCCGCCGCCCGGCCGCAATTACGAATTTCATACCGACAAGTGGGGCGAGCTTTACGAGAAGCGCATCGACGAGATGATCGCCGCGCTCAAGAGCAAAGGCGTGCCGGTGCTGTGGGTCGGCCTGCCGTCGATCCGCGGCGCCAAGTCGACGAGCGACATGCAATATCTGGATGAGCTTTATCGGGCGCGCGCCGAGAAAGCCGGCATCATCTATGTCGACATCTGGGACGGCTTCGTCGACGAACAGGGACGCTACGCGCAGCAGGGCCCGGATTTCCAGGGCCAGACGCGGCGGCTTCGCACCTATGACGGCGTCAACTTCACCAAAAACGGCGCCGAGAAGCTGGCGCTTTATGTCGAGAGGGAGCTGCGCCGGGTGTTGACCGGCGCTATTGCGCCGGTCGCGCTGCCCGGTCCGGAAGAGCAGACGCCGGCCAAGGGCGCCGCCGCCGGCGGCAAGCCGGCCATCGGCCCGGCCGTGCCGCTCAACGCGCTTGGTGCGGGCGAGGGCGGCGAATTGCTCGGTGCCGCGGCGCATGCGCAGAAAGAAGCCGATCCGCTGGTGGTGCGCGTGCTCAACCGCGGCGAAGCGCTGGCCGCGCCGCCCGGGCGCGCCGACGATTTCTCCTGGCCGCGCAGCGACATCAATCCCGACGGCGCGGCGGAGGCGCCCGCTCCGCCCGCGCCGGCGACGCCTGCTGCGGCTGCACCGAAGGGCGCGGGCAAAAACGATACCAACAAAATCGACGCCAGCAAAAACGAAGGCAAGAACGACGCCAAGAAGCCGGCCGCCGTGGCTGCGCCTGCTCCCGCGCCAGCGGCGGCTCCCACTGCGCCGGCGGCAGCCGCGCACCCACGCCCGCGGCCGCCGCGTGCCGAACTCGACGGCGCGCCGCCACGGCCGCCGTTGCCGGTAGGCCCGGCCGCCGCAAACAGCCGCTGAATTTCGCTTACTCCAAGGCAATCCACATCGTCGCTTCGCTCCTCGCCATGACGAGGAGTGAACTCATCACGACGGCGTCGCGGCGGCGGCATCGACGTGGCCCGGAGCCTCGTCGCCCTTCGGCAGGCGCGGCTCGCCCATCAGTGCCGGCTGGAACAACGCCGCCGAGGTCAGCGTGCAAACCAGCGACAACGCCAACAACTTGCCCATGCTGGAAATACCGGGCTGGTTCGACAGCCACAGGCTGCCGAACGCGGTGGCGGTCAGCAGCGTCGAATAGAACACCGCCCGCGTCAGCACCGATTGCAGGAACTTGCTCTCGCCGCGCCGCCACGCCGTCACGTAATAGATTTTGAAGGCGACGCCGATGCCGAGCAGTACCGGCAGCGCGATGATGTTGGCATAGTTGAGCTGGAATCCGGTCAGCGCGCAGATTTCGAGCGTGACGACGCCGGCGACCAGGAGCGGGGTCAGCGTCACCATGACGTCGCTCAGCCGCCGCAGCACGATCCACAACAGGATCGCGATCGACAACAGCGCCAAAGCCGCGGCCTCGGCGAAGGCTTCGACGATGGTCGAGCCCCACTCGATGCTGCCGATGGCTTCGCCGGTCGCGCCCGGTTGCACCGCCTGCACGGCGCGGGCGAACCGGCTGATGTTGGCGTTGTCGTTGGCGTCGCCCTTGGGCCAGATCTCGATGCGCTCACGGCCGCCGGGCGTGACCCAATCGCGCACCAGGTCGGGCGGCAGCGACGCGCGCGTCACCGGCTCGGCGCTCAGGCTCTCGCCGACACTGCCAAGATCAAGCTGCAGTGGACGAACAAAGGCCTCGGTGACGCGGGCGCGTTGCGCGGCATCGGCCTGCGCGAGCTTGCCGAGCGCATCGGCCAGTCGCCGCGCGGCATCGGCGCCGGCGCCGCTGTTCTGGCCGGCCGCATCTTGCAAAGCCTGCACGCCCTGCTTGAGTGCGGCGACATTCTCCTCATCGCTCGGCGCCGGCCGCGGCGAGGCGTGCAACACCGGGCCAAGCGCCTTCTCTGCAGCTTCGATGACCGGCAGCTTCTGGTCCTGATCTTTCGGGACGAAGCTGTCGAGCGTCCAGGTCGTGGCGACTTCGGGCAAAGCAGCAAGCTTTTTGGCGACCGCGCCGGCATCGGCTTGCGGCACCACCACGCGCGCGGTGCTCAGCGGCACCGACTTGCCCAGCCGGAACAGCGAGGTCAGCGCCGGCGATTTCTGGTTCTCGAGCGCCAGCGGATTGAAATTGAATTGCAGCCGCGGCAGCGCCGGCAGGCCCGCGGCGACGACCACGACGGTGGTGACGATGACGGCGACGCGGTGGCGCTTGAGAAAGGCGTCGACCGGCGCCATCGCCGGCAAGTTGAGCGGCTTGGGCTCGGGCGGCGGATCGACCGCGCGGACCAGCGCCGGCAACAGCGTCAGGCTCGACAGATAGGCGATTACCATGCCGAAGCCGGCAATGATGCCGAGCTGCGCCAGCCCGCTATAGGCGGTGGGCGTGAACGACAGAAATCCGGCGGCGGCGGCGCCGGCCGCGAGCGTGAGCGGGATGCCGACCCATTCGGCGGCGGCATACAACGCCCGCGCCAGATCATTGAGGTCGTGGCGCTCCGCCCGATAGCGAACCGTGTATTGGATGGCGAAATCGGCGCCGAGCCCGACGAACAGAACCGCAAACGCCAGCGAGATCGGATTCAACGCGCCGACCATCAACAGGCCGCCGGCCGCGGTGATCAACAGTCCGACGCCGATATTGACGGCGACGGCGGCGACCAGCCGGAGCGAGCGTAGCGCGAGCCACAATATGATGAGCACGATGGCGCCGGTCACCGCGCTGTTGAGCGCGATCCCTTCATGCACACCGGCAAATTCATTGTCGGAAATGATGACCGGACCGGTGAGGGTGACATCGGCGCCGTATTTGGCCTTCAGTCCGAGCCGGTTGGCGATGTCGCGGATCGCCGCCGTCGCCCTGCCGCCGGGCTCGAGCACGTCGCGGTCGAGCACCGGCCAGACTTCGACAAAGTGGTGCAGGTCCAGCGGCCGAGCCTGGCCTTGCACCAACGTCTTCCAGGAGAATTGCACCGGGCCGCCTTTGGCAACGCCGTCGAGGGTGTCGGCGGCCAGGTTCAGGGTCGGCGCCATGCCGTCGAGCGACACGAATCCCTGCTTGGCGTAGCCGAGCAGCCCGGAAAGGACTTGCACCATTCCGCGCAGGCTCGGATCGCTCACGAGGCCGCCGATGATCGGCTTCGCCGTGATCAGTTGCCCGGTGAAGTGCCTGATCTGGTCGGTGGCGAGGAACAACAGGCCGTTGCGGTGGACGAACGGACTGTCGAGCAAGCCGCCGACGGAGCGAAACAGCTCCGGCTTGCCGGCGAGGGCGCCCTGCACGTCCCGCGCCGCCGCCGTCGCCGCTTCCGGCGTTGCCGCGCCGACATCGACCAGGATCAGATCGACGGTTTGCGGAAACGCTTCGTGGAACGCGATCTCCTGCTGCCGCCACGGCAGCTTGGACGAGAGCAGATTGTTGATGTCGGTGTCGATCGCGAAATGGCGGGCGGCGTAGATCGCCGACGCGGCGGCTAGCAGCACCCCGGCGGCGATGACCAGGCGAAAATGGCGGGTGCAGTAACTGACCGCGTTGTTAATCCATGACTGCAGCATGCCGGTGTCCGTGCGCTAAAATGATGTACTTGAGCCTGCGACCCAGCGCCAAACATGCCACGGGCGCGCCAAAATTTCTTTGGTTTTTTGGCGGGAACCAAAATAGCGCGACGGCGTTTGGCGCCGGGTCGCGGCCGTCTTGACTGCCCAATGGGCTAGGCAGTCGCGGCGAGTTTGAGCTTGTCGGCGACCCGCTGCAATTCACCCTCGATGTTTGCGATCCAGCCGGCATCTTCGCTGCGCGCCTCGCGCGCCTGGCGGATCATGCCGAGGTTGCGCTTGGTCGATTCCACCTCCCAGGCGTGGCGGGCGAAGGCGGCGACTTCGGTGAGGTTTTCGTCGGCCGCGGCGTGGTCGTCGCCGAGCACCGCAAGCTCCAGCAATGTGGCGTAATCCCAATAGTCGGCGTTGGTCGCCGCTTTTCGCGTTACCGAGTAATAGACGACTGGCAACATTTTGGCCTTGCGGGGGTCGGGTTTGTCCTGCTGCTCCATCAAGGTGAGCGCGTTGACGCCGGGATAGGCATCGCGCCAGTCGGCTTCGAACCCGGCGACATAAGTGTCGACAGCGCGCCGCAACAGGCCGCGCGCTTCGGCGCCGCCGTCTTCCTTCGCCTTGGCCCAGCGATCCTTGTAGATGCGGCCGAGGAGCCCGTTGGTCTCGCTCGAAGCGCCAAACTCGGCGATCACGTCCTTGAGCACCTTTTCGGCGTCTTCAAAGCGCTCTTCGCGGTTGAGCGCGAAGCCGAGCTGCTCGCGCATCATTTTGGCGCGCTGCAGCGGCCGCGGCATGCGGTCATAAAGCTCGATCATGGCGGCGTAGGCTTTGACGTCGCGCAACGACAGATAGAGATCGACGACCACGCCGGTCTCGACCTCGTTGAGATTCTTGAGCGCCGGCTCGGCGGCGATCGCCTCGACCGCCTCGGCGCCCTTGCGGGCCGCGGCGGCGAGCCGCTCCTTGTACTTTTTCGAATAGTCGACCTGCTCGCGGAAGATGTCGGTCTTGGCGTGATCGATTTGCGAATGCGGCACCACGTCGACCAGCTGAAAGATCGGGCTGTCGTCGTGCGGCGCGTGGCGCGCGCCGGACAGGTGCGCGGCAATGGCCGCCGCCGGTGTTTCCGGCTCGACCGGCTCGCCCGCATTGTCGGCCCGATAGGGGATGCCGCGCACCAAAGCGATGTCGAACGGGATGACCGTGCCTTCCAGGAACACGATCGCGGTTGTGGCCGGCCGCAGCGCGTGGCGGATGCCGAGCTCGTAGAACACGTTGGGATTGGCGCCGGTGATGTCGGCGACCGCGTAATGGCAGAGCATCAGCCGCTCGAACATCGGCTTGTGAATGGTGCCGCCGATCTTCTCCTCGTCGGCGCGGATCGGCTCGAGGCCGGCGCGCTCGACTCCCGGCGCGATGATCTTCTGATAGACGGAATCGAAATTGACCACGCGCCCGGCGGCGTCGGTCTTCCGCCCAAACGGCATCAGCACGAAACAGAGCGGCGGATGTGGTTCCGACATGGTCGCAGCCTGCGCACCTGCTCACCGGCGTTGAGATTGCCCAAGGGCGGAACGGCAGTCAAACCGTGAGCAACGCGAGATGCGCGGCGTCAATGGGAAAATGTCGCGAACCTAATCGTGCAGAATTGCGGCGGTGTCCATGGATTGCTTCGCTTCGCTCGCAATGACGATGCAGGTTTTGGCCGCTTTGGCCAAGAGCGAGCACCCTGACAGTCAGGTTCGTCCAACAACAAGAGGTTATCACCAGCCGCCGAAGCGGTAATTGACGCCCGCATTGACCAGCTGGATGAAGCGGTTGTTGACGGCGGTGAATTGATCGCCGGCGGGGAGACCGCCGACCGACGCCGGAATGGTGAAGCTCGGGCTGTTCAGCCCGATATAGTCGTACTCGACCCGCGCCGAGAGGTTGCCCCAGAACGTCCACTCGACGCCAAGCCCGGCGGTCCAGCCCCAATTGTTGTTGGTGATGTTGGGCGCGATCGGCGCGCCATTGATGGCCACCGTCGGGTTGTTTGATCCGACCCAGGCGCCGCCGCCTTTGCCGTAGAGCAGCACGCGATCGAAGGCATAGCCGAGGCGGCCGGTAACCGTCGTCAGCCACTTGTTGTCGATGGCGATGGTCGCGGTGCTCCCGGTCGGGTTGCCGAAGGTATCAATCAGCGGCACCGGATTGCTGGTATTGGTGTTGCTATTGGCGAACCAGTCGAAGTCGGCCTCGGCGCCGATGACGAAACCGCCATAGTATTCGAAATTGAACCCGACCTGGCCGCCGCCCAGGAGCCGCGCGTTGTTCGGCAGAACGAGCGAGTTGCCGGTGGGATCGGAAAAGCTCCCCTGGCTCCAGCCCAATCCGAGATTGCCGCCGAGATAGAAGCCGGTCCAGCTGAAAGGCGGAACGACCGGCAGGTAGGGCACGGCAGGCGGCGGCCCGCCCGGCAACGGCATATCGGCCGCGAACGCGGCGGACCCGACACCGACGCCAACACTTGCGGTAACCAACAACGCCAACCGCCTCATGCAACAAGTCTGCACCGCCAGTATGACGGTCGCGCGACGCGCCCGACAATGCGGCGTCACACGGAACCGCTTGGCAATGTGCCGGTCGTCGGAAAATCGATATTTATTCCACGATGCGCGTTGACACAGAAGTCGGCGCCCAACGCCGGAACTCGCCGGCGACGTTTCGGCTCGCTCTGCTCATCGCTTTCGGGCGGCCAAGCGCCGCGTGGCAGACAGCGGCGATGCTCGAGGCGGCGTCGGTTTCGCCCGGGCTTGGTTTGACCGGTGTGGTTTCGTCTGCTCTTGCCTGGCTTCGTTGGCGGCGCCGCTTTGCGCGTCTCGTGCATCCTCGGCGTTGAGCGCATCCTGCAGGCGGCAGAGCGAGCGCATGAATTGGCGACGCGACGCCCCCAAGACGCCGAACAAACGCGAGGCGTTGTTCGCCAGCTCCTGGTAGATCTGCTCCAACGCCTCCTCGCCGGCGGCGGTCAGTTCAAGCCGCACTAACCGGCGGTTCTGCGCATCGCGGCGCTGCGCGACCAGGCCTTTGGCCAATAAGCCGGTGACGCGCTGGCTCACCAGCGACTTGCTCATGTCCAGCAAATCGCCGACTTCGCTGTGCGTCGGCTGCGCCATTTCGCGCACGGCCATGGCGACGAGGAACTCGGGGTAGCTGACGCCTTTGGCGTCGAGCACGCGCCGGCGCGCGATTCGGTCGAGCCGGGCGACGATCTCGTGCAACAGGAAAACCTCGGTCTGGGTAAACCATGAGTTTTTCATCGGTTCGCTTGTCGATCAGTCAGAACGGTTCCGTCAAGATCCGAACCGCGCCGGCGGCCTGCAGAAGCGCCGTGCAATCGGCGACCATGGCGGCCGAGCCGCAAACGTAGAAATCCGTCGTCGCTGGATCGAATTGCAGTCCGGCGAGAGCCTGCGTCACGCGCCCCTGGAGAGCGCACGCCGTCGCCGGCGCGCGGCTGATGCAGGCGACGGTCCGCGGCGGCAGGCAGGTGAACGCCTTGGTAATGTCCTCGCCCGCGGTCCGGCAGCCAAAGTACAGTTCGGCGGCGCCCAATTCGCCGGCTTGAGCCATTTGTTCGAACATCGGCAAGAGCGGTGCCAGCCCGGTTCCAGTGGCGATAAATACCTTGCGGCTGGCGTTGCGCCGCAGATGGTAGCTGCCGAGCGGCGCCTCGATTTCGGTCGCCTCGCCGACGCGCACGGCGTCGGCGTAGTTTGAACCGTCGCCGTGGGTGCGGTTGCTGATCAGAAACGTGAGCCGCCGGCCGGAGGCCGCGGCGATCGAATAGTCGCGCCATTCGAATTCCGCGACGCGTAATTTGGCGTACTGTCCGGGAACGAAACGAACCGGCTCATCGAGCTCGAATTCCAGGCGCCAGATCGAAGGCGTCAGCGCAGTCTTGGCGATGAGCGCGGCGCGCTGCTTTTCCGCGGCGCGCGCCGGCTTCGGCGGCACCGCTTTGGCGCGGCGCATGTTCGCCATGATGCGGAGCATTCCGGCAGGGCCGAGCGCCTGGCTCGCGGCCGAAAGGCCACCCATCATGGCGCCGACAATGCCGAGGCTCGCCACGTCGGAGCCGGTCAAATAAAGGCCGGCGATCGGCGTGCGCGCACCAACCGGCGTCGATTGGTATCGCGCCGGTGTTCCCGGCAGGCCGTAGAAGCAGCCGGCGGGATGCGAGGTGTAATGCTCGACCGTCAGCGGCGTTGACAGTTCGCTGTATTGCACCAGTGCGGCAAAGCCCGGCACGGCGCTGTCAGCCAAGCGCAGGAGACCTTGGGTGATGCGTTCCTTGAGGGCGGCATAGTCGCGCCCGCGATTGCCACTGACGCTGCCGCGCCAGGCGTCGAAAGCGTCGGAACGCACCATGCCGATGATCTCGGCGGTGTGAAACCGGTCGTCGCCCGATTTGGCCGACGGAAACGACAGGTAGCCGTGGCCGGGATTGCCCGCCAAAATCGCCGTGGTCTGCGCGTCCACGTCGTCGTGCTCGAGCTTGGCGTTGATCCAGTAATTTTCGCCGTGGACGCCGAGCGTCGCAACCGGCGCCTTCAAGCGAACGTAGAGATTGACGGCTGAGAGGCCGCGGCCCAGCGCGTCGATATAGGCCAGCGCCTTGGCGGTTCGCCGGCCGGTGTCGCCATCGGTCGGCAGTAGCCGCTGGTAGGTGAGCCGCGCGCCGACGCCGGAAATGATGATCGGTGCATAGTGGGTGATTTCGACCGCTTCGATGCCCCGCCGATCGATCGCCTTCACCCCGACCGCGCGTCCGTCGCGTGTCAGGATCGCGGTCGCTTCGTGGCCGACCCGGATCGCGCCTCCGCTCGCCTCGATGCCCGTTTCGAACGTGCGCGCAATGCGTCCGGCGCCGCGTTCGGGAAACCAGCCTCCCTCAAAGTAGCTGCCGACGACGAGGGCATGAATGGCGAAGGCGCTGTCGCGCGGCGGCAGGCCATAGTCGCCCCATTGCGAAGCCAGCAAGGCTTTAAGCTCCGGCGAGCGGAAATGCCGCTCCAGATAGTCGCCGGTGGTCTGCGTCGCCTTGGCCGCGCCGAGGCGGCGATACTGCGCCAGCAAAAACGCCAGCGGGCGCGGCATCATTTGCTGTTGGACACCGAGGACGTGCCAGCGCGCGACCGCGCGGAGGTCGCGGAAATAGCCGCGGATCGCCGCAGCTTCGTCGGGAAAACGCTCGACCAGTCGCGCCTCGTAGCGCCGCGGATCGGACGGCACGGCGAAATCGAAGCCCGGATAGACGAAGCGCTCGAAGTCGTCCGGCATCCGGTTCCAACGCAGCGCGCCGTCGGACAGGAAATCGAGAAGCCTGCGCTCGATCGTTCCGTTTTGCAGATTTCCGACGTAATGCAGGCCGACGTCCCAAGACGCGCCGTCACGACGGAAGGTGTGCGTCTGGCCGCCGCGTTCCAGGTGCTTTTCCAGCACCAGAACCTTCATCTTGGCCACTCTGGCCAGAAGGCCGGCGGCGGTCAGGCCGCCCATGCCCGAACCGATGACGATTGCATCCCAAGACGGTTTCATGCCGCGCGCTTGCCAATTAGTTTAGTCTATAAACAGTTTACGTACTAAACCAATTTTCGTCAATGGAAGACGCCATGCGCCGGCGGCGCATCGGGCTTGAGTGCTTGGCATGAAGGGCGAGGGTGGCGAGTACCGCCGACAGATCGGTTCCGTTGCAGGCACACTGCCCAACGCGGGAACTCGCGGACAAAGTTCCAGCAAATTTAACCGTTGGTATAGCTCGCCGCACCGCTTTCGACCGGCGCAGGCGCCCGATGGTTTAGTAGCAAGCCCGCCTCAAGACGAACTAAACGTCGCCGCGGTGGTTGAGGATCGCTGGGGACATCCGAGATCGGGAGAGGTTCCATGAACGACGTGACGCTCGCCGCCAATTGGAATGATGCGCCGACCACAAGCCCAACCGCGCTCCAGAAATTACTGAATCTTCTGCCTCGCCCGAAAAAGTTCGCCGCGGCAAGCTGGCAAACGCTGGAACAAGTCACCTTCGGCTTGTTCGTCGGCGGCCTGGTTACACTGCTGGTGCTGCTCTATTCCGACATTCTGATCGTCTGATAAGAGTGTTTTCGTCATCCTTCGAGGCTCGCTTTCGCTCGCTCCTCAGGATGGCGGACGGCTTCTGTCGGATGAACGGCGGCGCCTGATGTTATTTCGGCGGGGCGTCGTAGAGCGGGGCGCCTTTGTCGACAATGTGCACGGTGACGAGTTTCAGGGTCTTGTCGCCGACAACCTTGAAGCCGCCGTGCGGCACGTCGCGAAGGTTGATCGAACCCGAGCCGGTCTTGAGCTCGATCTTCTTGCCGTCGGGTGTTTCAACGGTCGCGCCTTCGAGCACGTAGAACGCCTCCTCGCCGTGATGGATGTGGCGGAAGATGAAATCGCCGGGCTTGTATTCGCCCGTCGAGAGGATGACCTCCATCTTGGTTCCGGTCAGATCGGTGCGTTTCATTTCCTTGCGGCCGGGCGAATCCTGCGCCTGCGCCAGGCAGACAAAAGCCGTGACGCCGACGACGGCGGCGATCCATTTTGTGGCAGCGAGCATGTTTTTCCTCCCTGAATGATCTGGCATCATAGCTGAGATCGCCGTCATTGCGAGCGAAGCGAAGCAATCCAGCGACCATGGGACGAACTCCTGGATTGCTTCGTCGCTTCGCTCCTCGCAATGACGCGGACCTAGCGCGGCAGCGAGCTTGCGCCCATCAGATACGCATCGACCGCTTGCGCCGCCTGGCGGCCTTCGCGGATCGCCCACACCACCAGCGACTGGCCGCGGCGCATGTCACCGGCGGCGAACACTTTGTCGAGCGAGGTGCGGTAATCGTCGGTGGTGGCGGCGACGTTGCCGCGCTGGTCGAGTGCGAGGTTGAGCCCCTTGATCATGCCCTCGTGCACCGGATGCACGAAGCCCATCGCCAGCAACACCAGCTCGGCGTCGATCTCGAATTCGCTGCCGGGAATAGGTTGAATTTTCTCGTCGACATGCACGCAGTGCAGCTTTTTGACAAAGCCGCCGGTGCCGGAGAACCGCGTGGTCATCACCGCGAAGTCGCGCTCGGCGCCTTCCTCCTGGCTCGACGAGGTGCGAAGTTTGAGCGGCCAGTTCGGCCAGGTCAGCGCCTTGTTCTCGTGCAGCGGCGGCGCCGGCAAGATTTCAAAATTGGTCACCGACAGCGCGCCCTGGCGGATCGAGGTGCCGATGCAGTCGGAGCCGGTGTCGCCGCCGCCGATGACGACGACGTGCTTGCCGCCGGCCAGGATCGGCTCGGCTTCCGCGGGCGCCTCACCGCTAACGCGCCGGTTCTGCTGCGGCAGAAATTCCATGGCGAAATGCACGCCGTTGAGTTCGCGGCCCGGGACCGGCAGGTCGCGACCTTTCTCGGCGCCGCCGGTGAGCACCACGGCGTCATAGTCGGCGACGAGTTTTTCCGCCGGGATATTGACGCCGATATGGGCGTCGTAATGGAAGACGACGCCCTCGGCCTCCATCTGCGCGACGCGGCGATCGACGTGATATTTCTCCATCTTGAAGTCGGGAATGCCGTAGCGAAGGAGCCCGCCGGCCTTGGCGAGTTTCTCATAGACGTGAACGCTGTGCCCGGCGCGCGCCAGCTGCTGCGCGCAAGCCATGCCCGCCGGTCCCGAGCCGACGACCGCGACCTTCTTGCCGGTCAACACCGCGGGCGGCTCCGGCACCAGGCCTTGGGCGATGGCGCGGTCGGCGATCGCGCATTCGATCGATTTGATGGTGACCGGGTTCTCGTCGATGTTGAGCGTGCAGGAGGCTTCGCACGGCGCCGGGCAGACGCGGCCGGTGACTTCGGGGAAATTGTTGGTCGAGTGCAGGTTGCGCGCGGCCTCGTCCCAGTTGCCGCCATAGACGAGGTCATTCCAGTCCGGGATCTGGTTGTTGACCGGGCAGCCCGGCGTGCCGGGACGAAGCGAGCCGGTGCCCTGGCAATAGGGCACGCCGCAATTCATGCAGCGCGCGGCCTGGGTGCGCAGCGCGTCTTCCGGCAGCGGCAGCACGAATTCGCGCCAATGGCGAATGCGCTCCTCGACCGGCTCGTAGTCGCGGTCTTCGCGTTCGTATTCGAGGAACCCGGTAATCTTGCCCATTCAGCGTGTCTCAGTACGCAAGATGAAATAATCCATCGTCGCTGCGGCTAACAATGGTGATGACTTCTTCGCCGCTGCGACCGCCAATGGAGACACAAAAGCAGCAACCGGGATTGAGCACGAAGATCGTTGGTGGAAGCTTGCCCGTGAAATCTTGGGTCACGTCTACGCGTACAATGGATTCGCCGTTTTGCTTGGTTTCATCCGCGACATACGTTGCTTTGATACGCCCGACCAAGCCCAGATAGGGCTCTTTGGCCTGTTTCGCGTCGGCAAGCGTGGGAGGTGGGCGCGACACGCGGCAAGCCCACGCCGGCAGAGCGCTTCCAGCGGCGAGCATGAGCAAGAGAGACATTCCGACTACGATGTTACGGCCCAAACGCGTCGCTCCGCCGCTATTCGGCCGCCTGCATGGCCCGTGCTTCGGCCTTCAGCTCGTTCAGAGCGCGACGATACTCGACCGGCATGACTTTGCGAAATCGCGGATACCAGGTTGCCCAATCGCCGAGGATTTTCTTCGCGACGGTCGAGCCGGTGAAGTGGGCGTGGCGCGAAACCAGGAGATAAAGCCGTGCCGCATCGAACTGGCTGAGGTCGGACATGATCTCGACCAGCCCGTGGGTTTCGAGATCGCGGGCGTGGTGGTAGACGCGGGCATTGATGTCTTCCTCGGCCGGCATCGGCTCGAGCTCGACCATGGCCATGTTGCAGCGCGAGGCGAAGCTGCCGTCGTCGTCGAGCACATAGGCGATGCCGCCCGACATGCCGGCGGCGAAGTTGCGGCCGGTCGGGCCCAGCACCACGGCGACGCCACCGGTCATGTATTCGCAGCAATGGTCGCCGGCGCCTTCGATCACGGCGATGGCGCCGGAATTGCGCACCGCGAACCGCTCGCCGGCGACGCCGCGGAAATAACACTCGCCCTCGATGGCGCCGTAGAGCACGGTGTTGCCAACGATGATCGATTGCTCGGGCACGATGCTCCCGTTCGCCGGTGGGCGCACAACAAGCCGGCCGCCCGAGAGGCCCTTGCCGACATAGTCGTTGGCGTCGCCTTCGAGCTCGAATGAGACGCCGCGGGCCAGGAAGGCGCCGAAGCTCTGGCCGGCGGTGCCCTTGAACTTCACCGTGATGGTGTCATGCGGCAGGCCTTCATGGCCGTAGCGCTTGGCGATCGCGCCGGACAGCATGGCGCCGGTGGTGCGGTCGGTATTGGTGATCGGGAGACTCAAGTGCACTTTGGCGCGGCGGTCGAGCGCGGCTTGCGCGCCGGCGATCAGCTTGCGGTCGATAATGTCGTAAATCTTGTGGTCCTGTTCCTCGCAATGATAGATCGCGACCGAAGCCGGCACGTCCGGCTTGGTGAACAGCCGCGAGAAGTCGAGCCCGCGCGCCTTCCAGTGATCGACCATCTCGCGCACGTCGAGCATCTGCATCTGGCCGATCATCTCATTGAAGGTGCGGTAGCCGAGCGAGGCCATCAGCTCGCGCACTTCCTCGGCGACGAAGAAGAAGTAGTTGATCACGTGCTCGGGCTGGCCGCGGAAGCGCTTGCGCAGCACCGGGTCCTGGGTGGCGACGCCGACCGGGCAGGTGTTGAGATGGCACTTGCGCATCATGATGCAGCCGGCGGCGATCAGCGGCGCGGTGGCGAAGCCGAACTCGTCAGCGCCGAGCAGTGCGCCCACGATCACGTCGCGGCCGGTGCGGATGCCGCCGTCGACCTGCACGGCGATGCGGCCGCGGAGCCGATTGCCGACCAGCGTCTGATGGGTCTCGGCGAGCCCGATCTCCCACGGCGAGCCGGCATGCTTGATCGAGGTGAGCGGCGAGGCGCCGGTGCCGCCCTCGAAGCCGGCGATGGTCACATGATCGGAGCGCGCCTTCGACACACCGGCGGCCACGGTGCCGACGCCGACTTCCGAGACGAGCTTGACTGAGACGTCGCCGTCAGGATTGACGTTCTTGAGGTCGAAGATCAGCTGGGCGAGATCCTCGATCGAATAAATGTCGTGATGCGGCGGCGGCGAGATCAGGCCGACGCCTGGCGTCGAGTGGCGCACTTTGGCGATAGTCTTGTCGACCTTGTAGCCGGGCAACTGGCCGCCTTCGCCGGGCTTGGCGCCTTGGGCGATCTTGATCTGCATCATGTCTGAATTGACGAGATACTCGGCGGTGACGCCGAACCGTCCCGACGCTACCTGCTTGATCGCCGAGCGCATCGAGTCGCCGTTCGGCAGCGGCTTGAAGCGGTCGGATTCCTCGCCGCCTTCGCCGGTATTCGACTTGCCGCCGATGCGGTTCATGGCGATGGCGAGCGTGGTGTGCGCCTCGCGCGAGATCGAGCCGAACGACATGGCGCCGGTCGAGAAGCGCTTGACGATCTCGGCGGCCGGCTCAACCTCGTCGGTCGCGACCGCGGGGCGGCCGTCCTCGTGCGCGGCCTTGAACCGGAACAGGCCGCGGATGGTGAAAAGCTGCTCGGACTGCTCGTTGATCAGCTCGGCATAGTGCCGGTATTTCTCATATGAGTTGCCGCGCACGGCGTGCTGCAGCGTTGCCACCGTCGCCGAATTCCAGACGTGCTCCTCGCCGCGCACCCGCACGGCGTAGTCGCCGCCGACATCGAGCATGGTGCGATAGATCGGCGCGTCGCCGAACGCCATGCGATGGCGGCGCACGGCTTCCTCGGCGATCTGTTCGACGCCGACGCCTTCGATGCGAGTGGCGGTGCCGGTGAAATATTTGCCGACGAACTCGGACTTAAGCCCGATCGCGTCGAAAATCTGCGCGCCGCAATAGGACTGATAGGTGGAGATGCCCATCTTCGACATCACCTTCAGCAGCCCTTTGTCGATCGACTTGATGTAGCGCTTGATGACTTCCTTATCGTCGAGCTTTTGCGGCAGCTCGCTTTTCATCGCCACCAAAGTCTCGAACGCGAGGTACGGATTGATGGCTTCGGCGCCATAGCCGGCGAGGCATGCGAAGTGATGCACCTCGCGCGGTTCGCCGGATTCGACGACCAGTCCGACCGAGGTGCGCAAGCCCTCGCGGATCAGATGATGATGCACGGCGGCGCAGGCAAGCAGCGACGGGATCGGAATGCGGTCGGCGCCGGCGCGGCGGTCGGAGAGGATGATAATGTTGATGCCGTCGCGCACCGCCGCCTCGGCCTTGCTGGACAGCGCCGCGATTGCCTCTTCCATGCCGGCGACGCCGGCCTCGGCCGGCCAAGTGGTGTCGAGCGTAATCGACTTGAAATGCAACTCGGCGATCTCCGAGATGGCGCGGATCTTTTCCAGATTGGCGTTGGTCAGGATCGGCTGATGCACTTCCAGCCGCTTGGTGTGGGAAGCGCCCTCGAGGTCGAACAGGTTCGGCCGCGGCCCGATGATCGAGACCAGACTCATGACCAGTTCTTCGCGGATCGGATCGATCGGCGGATTGGTCACCTGCGCGAAGTTCTGCTTGAAATAGGTGAACAGGAGCTTCGGCTTGTCGGACAGCGCCGAGATCGGCGTGTCGTTGCCCATGGAGCCGACCGCCTCTTCGCCGGTTGTCGCCATCGGCGTCATCAGGATTTTAAGGTCTTCCTGGGTGTAGCCGAATGCCTGCTGGCGATCGAGCAGCGCCAGATTGGAAATCGGCGCGGCTTCCGACGAGGTCGGCAGCTCCTCGAGCACGATCTGGGTGCGGTCGAGCCACTCGCGGTACGGATGGCTTTGCGCCAGCGTGCTTTTCAGTTCCTCATCGGGAATGAGTCGGCCTTCTTCCAGGTCGACCAAGAGCATCTTGCCCGGCTGCAGCCGCCACTTGGTGACGATCTCCTCCTCCGGGATCGGCAGCACGCCGACTTCCGAGGCCATGACGATGCGGTGGTCCTTGGTGACGATGTAGCGCGCCGGCCGCAAGCCGTTGCGGTCGAGCGTCGCGCCGATCTGCCGGCCGTTGGTGAACGCGATCGCCGCCGGGCCGTCCCACGGCTCCATCAGCGCGGCGTTATATTCGTAGAACGAGCGGCGCTCTTCATCCATCAGCGGATTGCCGGCCCAGGCCTCCGGAATCATCATCATCATCGCGTGCGCAAGCGAGTAGCCGCCCATGGTGAGGAATTCGAGCGCGTTGTCGAAGCAGGCGGTGTCGGACTGGCCCTCGTAGGAAATCGGCCAGAGCTTATTGATATCGTCGCCGAATTTCGGCGACGACACCGACGCCTGCCGCGCCGCCATCCAGTTGTTGTTGCCGCGCAGCGTGTTGATCTCGCCGTTATGCGCGACCATGCGGTAGGGGTGCGCCAGCGACCAGGTCGGGAAGGTGTTGGTCGAGAAGCGCTGGTGCACCAGCGCCAGCGCGCTCTCGAAATCGCCGTCGCGCAGGTCCGGATAATAGGTGCCGAGCTGATCGGCCAGGAACATGCCCTTGTAGATCAGCGTGCGGCAGGAGATCGACACCGGATAATAATGTGAGGTCGCCCGCTCGCGCCGGCTGTAGAGCGTGCGCGAGATGGTCTTGCGCAGGATGTAAAGCCGCCGCTCGAATTCGTCTTCCGAGGCGGCCTTGGCAGGGCGCTTGAGGAAGACCTGCATGTTCCGGGGCTCGGTCGGCTTGACGGTCTCGCCGAGCGTCGAATTGTCGGTCGGCACGTCGCGCCAGCCGAGCACCGCCATGCCCTCCTGCGCGGCGACCGCCGCGTAGGTGTCCATGATCTCGGCGCGCCAGGCGTCGTCGTGCGGCATGAACAGCGCGCCGACGGCGTAGTGCCCCGGCGGCGGCAATGTGAAACCGAGCTCGCCGCATTTCTTAGCGAAGAATTTGTGCGGGGTCTGCACCAGGATGCCGGCGCCGTCGCCGGAACGCGGATCGGCGCCGACCGCGCCGCGATGCTCGAGGTTGAGCAGGATGGTCAGCGCGTCGGTGACGATCTGGTGCGATTTGCGGCCCTTGATGTCGGCAATAAAGCCAACGCCACAGGAATCCTTTTCCTGCGCCGGATCGAACAACCCAAAACCTTGCGCGCCCATCGTCATCTTCGCGCTCCCCTGCCGCGGCCCAGATCCCGCGCCGAGGTGTTTGCAGACATTACTTGTACTTGTCGCGCGCTGCTCCCGCTCCTCCTCGCCACCAGAGGCGCGCGAAAGAATGGGACATGCGCCCGAGGGCGAGCCTTCATTTGTGGAGGCAACCTTCGTGCCGCTCGGCGGCCCTAATCCGCCGCTCGCGCGTCCTGGCTGCTCGTCGGCCGCACTCCGGCGCGCCCTCGCCCTCGGCGGCTGGCCCCGGCGCGTCTTTGCCCCCCTGTTTTTCCTCCCCCGCTTGCGGGGGAAGATAGGGTGGGCCGCGCGCGCTTATGACCACCAATTAGGACAGCAATACTGTCCTATGCCAAACATGGCAGATGCCAAGCCAATGCACAAGGGCGGACTCGCTTGCTTTCCTTCCCGGCGGCGAGAAAGCAAGTCGGAGGGATCAAAGCTTATGGCTTCGGCCTTTGCGGCTCGGCATTCCGCAACGTCCTGCGGGCTTCAGTGGACCACGGGTTGTGCGTAAGCGCAATGGCGGAGTGCTGTGTAGCCCGGATCGAGCCAACGGGTCCGCCCCGAAGTGGCCGGCCCGATGACAAGCTCCGCGAAATCCGGGGCGGCACGCGAGCCACTCGATCGCTTCTGGGTTTCGCTGCGCCCAACCCACGCTACGCGTTGCCGGTAACAAAAAGAATGACCCGGAGGATGGCGCGGGTGGCGGCGAGGAGCCAGTGGGAGACGAAGCTCAGATCGACGCCCAGCTGAGAGCCGATGAGCGGCAACACGATGAGGAGGCCGATCAGAATCAGCAGGCCAAACGGCTCGAGGCGGGCGACGGCGAGCGCGGCAGGCTTCGGCAACAGCGAGACCAGGATGCGTCCGCCGTCCAAAGGCGGCAGCGGAAACAGGTTGAACACCGCCAACATCACATTGAGAATCAGCGCGTTGCGCAAATTGTCCGCCAGCCATTCCGCGGCGGTGCCGGGCAGGTAGCCGACGATGTGGAAGGCCAGGCTGGCGACGACCGCGAGCGCGATGTTGGTGGCCGGCCCGGCGGCGGCCACCAGCATGGTGTCGCGACGCGGCTGCCGCAGCGCGCCGAAATTGACCGGCACCGGCTTGGCGTAGCCGAACAGGACCGGCGCGCCCAGCAACAGCAGCATGCCAGGGAGCAGGATGGTGCCGAACGGATCGATGTGCCGGATCGGATTCAAGCTGACGCGGCCAAGACGCCAGGCGCTGTCGTCGCCAAGCTGGTGCGCGACAAAGCCGTGCGCGGCTTCGTGGAAGGTAATGGCGATGATCACCGGGATCGCCCAGGTGGTGAAGAGATAGATCGCTTGGTTGCTCACGGTTTCGATCCGAGGCTACGACGGCATATTTTTGCGAGTGTAGCCCGGATTGAGCGCAGCGAAATCCGGGGAGCGGCGTTGCGAGCGTCTGCTTCGTTCCTGGGTTTCGTTGCGCTCAACCCAGGCTACCGAGCGGCGGCTACGGCTTGCCGGATGAACGGATTGGTGGCGCGTTCGCGGCCGATGGTGGTGACTGGTCCGTGGCCGCTGAGCACCGTGACGTCGTCGTTCAACGGCAGCAGCTTGTCCCGGATCGATCTCAGCAATTGCTGATGATCGCCGCCGGGAAGGTCGGTGCGCCCGATCGAGCCGGCGAACAACACGTCGCCGACAATCGCCAAACGCTGCGCCGCATTGATAAAGGCGACGCTGCCCGGTGAATGACCCGGACAGTGCAGGATGTCGAAGGTCAGGTTCCCGACCTCGACCCGCTCGCCTTCCTGCAGCCATCGGTCCGGCGTCACATTGGCGACGCCCTCGATGCCGAACATCCGCGCGGCGTCGACGACGTGATCCAACAAATACTGATCGTCGCGTTGCGGCCCCTCGATGGGGACGCCGAGCTTCGCGCTCAATTCCGCCGCTCCGCCGACGTGATCGACATGGCCGTGAGTGAGCCAGATCTTGTCGACGCTGACGTTTGCCTCCGCGATCGCTCGCTCAATGTCCGGCAAATCGCCGCCCGGATCGACGACCACGGCGCGCTTGGTGGCCTCGCACCACAACAGCGTGCAGTTCTGCTGAAACGGCGTCACCGGAATGATGAGGGCTTTGGCTTTGGTGTTCGCTTGGGTCATGGGCGATGCGTACCGGGCAGGGGACGTAGGGGACACGAGTGTTGGCGCCGATACATATAGGTATCGGCTACCGGCGTCACATGTGCCGGGCGGGAAGCGATGTGGCTCTCCGCCGGTCCTTTGCCTTCAACGCGCGGCGCGCCGGATGGTATGATCGTCACGCGCAAGCGATATGGGCGCGAGCCAACGCAGTGAGAATGCCGCCATGATCAAGCTCTATGACAGCGCGTTCAGCCCGTTTGCGCGTAAAGTGCGCATGGTGCTCGACCATAAAGGCTTAAGCTACGAGGCGGTCGACGGACTCTTGAAGTCGAACCACGGTGCGCTCAAGGCCGTCAATGGCCGCATCGAAGTGCCGGTGCTGGTGGACGACGACATAGTCGTCGTCAACTCGCCGGACATCGTCGCCTATCTGGACGAACGCTACCCGGCTAACCCGGTCTATCCGCAATCGCCCGCCGCCCGCGTGCACGCCCGCGCCTGGGAGCGCACCTCGGACACGTTGGTTGATCCGATCTTGGTCGACATCTCGTACTGGAAATGGGCCGAGCGGCCGGACCAGATGCCGCCGGGCCTGCTCGAAGCTGCGCGCGCCGACCTGCGGCTGGTTTACGACGCGCTCGACAAGGAGCTGGCGCGCCGGGAATTCGTCAGCGGGCCGCTGTCCATCGCCGACATTGCGCTGTTTCCGCATCTGGCGAGCGCCAAAGCGATGGAAGTGGAGTTTTCGCCCCAAGCGCAGCCGAACCTGACGCGCTGGTTCAAAGCGATGCGCGCACTGCCAATCTGTGCCGCCGATCTGCAGCGGGCGCGCGATTATGTCGTCGGCCTCAAGGACCGCGACGTCGAGCGGCATAAGATTTTCTGGCGCGGCGATCGCATCGAGTGGATGCTGACGCGCGGCTTTCATGCTTGGTTCTTCGACGAGATCAGGCACGACCGCGTGGCATGGCCGGGGCCGGCCTTGCCGGCGCCAATGACGCTCGACGCCGGCGCCGATCAGCCCGCGGCCAAGCGGGCGTGAGTCGCGGCGAAAGCGCGTGGTGGTTGATCACATTGCCTGTGCGCTCGCGGAGTATCTGCTTTCCGCCGACAGGCCGGCCGCGCTATAATAATGGCTCGAAAATGCGGCAGCAGAGCATGTCCGGCAGAGGTTGGCGGCGACTTAAAGCATTTGCTGTGTTGCTGACCCGCGTTTGCAACAGACGCAGTTTCGCGCTCGCGCTGACCTTTGGCGCGCTATTCGCGGCGTCGGCGGTGACCGCGCCGCGCATCGCCCACGCCGAAGGGCTGTTTGATTTTCTGTTCGGCCAGGACCGCTGGACGCCGCCGTCGCAGAATTATCAACATCCGCCGCCGCCCGAGGCGCGGCCGTCGCATGTGGCGCCGGCTCCGCTCGGGCACGAAGACGTCAGCGAGGGCGGCGGCACCACCGGCCACGCGGTCGCGTTCTGCGTGCGGCTGTGCGACGGCCATCATTTCCCGCTGGAGAATATGGTCAAGGGCACGCCGGTGGAAACCTGCCGGTCGATCTGCCCGTACAGCAAGACCAAGGTGTTCTTCGGCGCCGAAATCGGCACGTCCGTCGCGCAGGACGGCCAGCACTATGTCAATCTCAACTCCGCCTTCGTTTATCGCAAACAGCTGGTCGCCAATTGCACCTGCAACGGCAAGGACGCGTTTGGCTTGGCGCCGCTCGACGTGCGCACCGATCCGACCTTGCGGCTCGGCGACATCGTCGCAACCAAAGACGGGCTCGCCTCTTACACTGGCCGGTCGGGACCGAGCGCGACGTTCACGCCGGTCAATCCGGCGACCTTGCCTAACGATATCCGCTAGCGGGCCGCTTCGCCCCCCCTTGAGGGTGACGGATATCACTAGGCACGAACGGCCGATCGCCTAAAACAATCGCGTTTCAGGATGTTACGGCCCCGGCGTGTATCGCCCGCCGCCACGTGAACCTTTCGCCGATCCGTCGCGACCAAGACCAAGGCGCAAAAAGCGCCGCAACAACAACGAGGAGTCTCGATCATGCGCAAATTACTGTGTCTGCTGTCCGCCTCGGCCGTGGCGGTCACATTGCTTTCCACCAACGCGATGGCCTGGGGTAATTGCGGGCATGGCATGCACCGCAACTATTCCGGCTATTGCGTGTCGAACTATGGTGCAACATCCGGCTGCCCATACGGCTACCATCTCGGCTGGAACGTCCACGCCTGCGTGCCAAATCATTATTAAAGGGCGTGACACGTAGTGACACGTAGCCCGGATTGAGCGAAGCGAAATCCGGGAACGGCGTGTAAGCTGCCTGGCTCGATCCCGGGTTTCGCTGCGCTCAACCCGGGCTACATTTTCGTTAAGATGTCACCGCCTTCTTCAGGATGCAGGCGGTGATCTTGAGACTGCCGTCGGGCTGCGCCTCCAAGGTGTAGACCGCATCCCAGGCGACGCCGTCGGCATCGACGATCCCGACTTGCTGGATGATCTTGCCGTCGGCGGTCTTCACCAGCCCGAACTCGAAGCTGCGATGACGGTAGACCGGTGCGTAGTTGTTGCGCACCATGAACATGAAGCCATCGGGATTGCGAAAGTAGCTTTGGATCGCCGGCGCGGCGAAACCGTAAGCCGTTGCCGCGTCGTCGCGGCCGAAGGCTTCTTTCTGCGCCTTGATCACCGACTGCGCGGTAGCGACATCGTCGCCGGCGCGGGCGAGGAGGCTAGTGCCGATCAGGACTGCGATCGCCAGGACCAAGATGCGCACGATTCCGCTCCAGGTGTTTGTCCTCTGCAAAGCCACGGCCGGCTGACTTTAAAGTTTCCCCCGACCCATGCTCGCCGCGCAATCGCTCAGTTGAGCATGGTGACAATGACTTCGATCGCTTGGCCGTCGCGCACAAGAGCAATGCCGGCCCGACCGGCGAGGTCCTCCCAGGTGCGGGGCGGGCTGGAAAACGTCCAAAGCTCGTCGTTCGGCTGCATGTCCGCTTTCAAAGCTTCCCATTTGGCGTTGAGCGCGCCGAACGGCCGGGCGAGTTCAGGATGTTGTTTCGCCCGTTCGTCGCGCGCGCCCGGATGCTCGGCCTCGGCCTCCGCGATGCTGACCTTTTTGATCAGCCAGGCCGCGGGGATGACCGGCACTGCTTGCCCGGGCGCTTTGTCCGCCGCATAGAGCGGCTCACCCTGCCAGAGCAGCATTGCGCACAACAGGGCAACAATAAATCGCATTGTGTTCAAGGTTGACGCCGGGGGCGACTAAGTTGGGGTCTTGCCTCACTGCTGCGACCCACAGGGTCGCGCCCGGCGAAACGTCCGTGCTCCTGCCGCTATGTTGCGTTCCGAACGGTTCACGCAACAATCATCGCGGCCCTATGACCCGGTGGAATCATGCTGGCCTCCGTGTCAAAAAGGCTACGACAAAAATGTTGGGCGGATGGATGGAAATGTCAAGCTGGCATGGAACGCCGATCGATCGCGTGCACACCAAAATGCTGCGCGCTGTCACGGCGCTGGCGGTCGGTCTCCTGGCGCTGGCGATCCCCGCCTTTGCGCAGCTTCCCGACACCGGCGGCGGAAAGCCGCCGACACTGGCACCCGTTGTCCGCGAAGTGTCGCCAAGCGTGGTGAATATCTCGGTTCGCGGCAAGATCAAGGAAGAGAACCCGCTGTACAACGATCCGCTGTTCCGCGAGTTCTTTGGCGCTCCCAGGAAAGTGGTGCGCGAATTCCATGCGGTCGGCTCGGGCGTCATTGTCGACGCCCAGCGCGGCTACATCTTGACCGCCAACCATGTGGTCGCCGAAGCCAGCGCCGCGCAGGTGACGACCAAGGACGACCGGCATTTCGTCGCCAAGCTCGTCGGCCGCGACGCGCCGACCGACGTCGCCGTCCTGCAGATACAAAACGCCACCGGGCTCAAGGCCATCGCGTTCGGCGACAGCGACAGCCTCGAGGTCGGCGATTTCGTGCTGGCCGTCGGCAACCCGTTCGGGCTCGGCCAGACGGTGACATCCGGCATTGTCAGTGCGCTCGGCCGCACCGGTCTGGCCAAGGAAGGCTTTGAGGATTTCATCCAGACCGACGCCTCGATCAATCCCGGCAATTCCGGCGGCCCGCTGGTCAATCTGCGCGGACAGCTTATCGGCATCAACACCGCGATCCTGTCGCCCGGCGGCGGCAATATCGGCATCGGCTTTGCCGTGCCGATCAACATGGCGCGGCGGGTGATGGAACAGCTGGTGCAGAACGGCGAGGTGCGGCGGGGCCGGATCGGCGTCGTCACGCGCGAACTCGGCGATCGAGCGCAAGTGGACGAATCCGCGCCCGAAGGCGTGCTGATCGCCGAGGTCGTTCCCAATTCGCCCGCCGCGCAAGCCGGGATCGAGAAAGGCGACATCGTCGTCGCCGTCGACGGCAAGCCCATCCACAGCGCCACGCAATTGCGCAACAGCGTCGGCCTCACCGCCGTCGGCCAGCATTTGCGGATCACGTTCGCGCGCGGCGGGCTCGACCATACGGTTTCGGTCGAAGTGGCGGCTGCCAACGACAATACCGGAACAATTCCAGCCGCCCGCCGCAGGTAGGCCTGGAGCCGGCGGTGCGGATTCGAAAAAGATCGTCGCCGTGACAAATTTGCACCGATCGCGAGGGACCGAGCCGTGAATGGCTGCGGCTCTTCGTCGGTACCGTGGGAGGCCGATTTTTCGCTGAAAAGCAGGCGTATCCGGCACAAGGGGAGCAGCGTCTCAGGCACGCTTCTTCCGCGCCCCAAGGCTAGTCGCGGCTTCGACGCCTGCTCATCGCCTGTGTAAGCGTTCCCATCCACTCAACTCGACCAGTCTAAGCAGTCAATATACCGGCCTAATGGGGCGGATGACCGTCGGGTGGATCAGGGCATCCCGGTGAAAAGAACTATTGTTGCAGGCGTATTGTTGCTCGCCGGTGTGGCCGGCGCGGCCGCGGCCGACATGCCGCTGCCGCAGGGCGCGCCCGTGCCGCCGCCGATCTATCGGCCGGCCTTCTATGACTGGAGCGGCGTTTATGTCGGCGTCAACGGCGGCTACGGCTTTGGCCAGGCCAGATGGTCCGATATCAACGGCACGACCGGCAACTTCAATACCAACGCTTTTCTGATCGGCGGCACGCTCGGCGCCAATTATCAGACCGGCCCGTACATCGTCGGCTTCGAAGGCGACATCGATTGGACCAATCTGAACGGCACCAGTTCGTCGGCGGGCTGCGTCAACCTCTCAGCCGGAGTCCTCCCTGCCGGCTCGACGTGCACGACCAAACAAGACTACCTCGGCACCGCGCGCGTGCGGCTCGGCTATGCGTTCGATCGGGTTTTCCTTTTCGGCACCGCCGGCGCCGCCTTTGGCAACGAGAAGGCGATCGTGAACGCGCCCGGGCTAGGATCGCTAACCAACGCCTTTCCGGCGCAGCTCGGCTGGACCGTCGGCGGCGGTGTCGAGTATGCCTTCACCGAGGCGATCAGCGCCAAAGGGGAATATCTTTTCGTCCAACTCGGCAATTCCAACTGCCCGCAGGCGACGGTAGGCTGTCTTCCTCCTGCCGCTAATGGGGTGTCGACAATACACGCGCTGTACGAAAACCTGGTCCGTGCCGGCGTGAATTACCGATTTAGCTGGTAGTCGGCGGCGCGCGAGGCTCGCCAAGGCAATTGCGGCACCGCAATAACGCCCGATCGCGGCTCCGCCCGATCCGGATCATGCCCTAAAGCCATTTTTAATCTTTCTTAGCGTTAATATTTCGTGCCCCTCAATCTCGCCGGAATTGAGCATGGCCGTTCCGCCTGCGTTCGAAGTGCGGCTTGTCGCCTATGGCATCGACGCTGGCGTGATGGCGGCGCGCGGCGAGGTGTGGGCGATCGTCGAGCCCCACCTCGATGCGATCGTCAACGAGTTGCTCGATCGATCGACCAAGATCGCACCGAACATTGCCGATGAATTGACGCGCAACCGCGCCGCGCTGTTTCACAGCATCAAAACCTCCACCACCAAGCTGTTCACCCGGCCGTTCGATGACGAATGGGTCGCCGATGCCGAGGCGCGCGCCAAGTTCGAAATCAGTCACAAGCTTGATCAGCGCACCCGGCCGGTGGTGGCGCAGAATCTGCTTGCCGGGATGGCGCCGATCATCGGGCGCCGGCACCGTTTTGCGGCGGTCAAGGCGACTTACCTCTACGACGCGGCGCGGCGCATCCTGATGCTCGACGCTGCCAACGCCGTGGCCTGTCACGGCAATAGCGAAGTGGCGGCGGCGAAAGTGCGGGCGGAAAAGCTGGTCGAGGCCATCGGGCAATTTGCCCAAACCGTGGCGACCATTCGCACCGCGCTTGGTGAGGCGATCGCGACGCTGGGCGAGACCTCGGATCGGATGACGGCGTTGGCCGGCGCCTCGACCAGCGAAGCCGAGAAGGCCTCGAAGGCGGCCGATGAGACCGCCAGCCACGTCGGTAATATGGCCGGCGTCACCGAAAAGATGCGGGCCTCGATCGCGCAGATTCACCAGGAGGCGATAGCGAGCGCCGCCAAGGCGCGGCAGTCCGTTGCCCAGGCCGAGAGCACCAACGCCACCATCGGCTCACTCACCACCGCCGCCGACAATATCGGCTCGGTGGTCGGCTTGATCGCCAATATCGCGTCGCAAACCAACTTGCTGGCGCTCAATGCGACAATCGAAGCCGCGCGCGCCGGCGATGCCGGCAAGGGCTTCGCAGTGGTGGCTTCCGAGGTCAAGTCGCTCGCCACCGAAACCGCCAAGGCGACCGACGCGATCAGCAAACAGATCACACTGGTTCAGGAAGCGACCCGCCGCTCGGTCGCCGAGATCGCCGGCACCGGCACGGCCATCGCCGACATCGCCGATAAAGTCGAAGCGGTCGCCGCATCGGTCGATCAACAGGCCGCCGCCACCGGTTCGATTGCGCAGAGCGCGGTGCGCGCCGCCGCCAATGCCGAGACCGTCGCCATGGCGCTGCGGACCGCGGCGGAGACCATCAGCCGGACGCAAGCAGCCGCAAAATCGGTGCTCGAATTCTCCCAAAACCTGGCCACGCGCACCACCGAGCTCGATCAGGTGGTCGACGTTTTGCTCACGACCGCTTCGCAGCACAGCCAGGCGGTCAAGCCTTTCGCCGCGCTCAAATAAGCCGCCGCCCGCTCGTTCCCGCGATTCGCGCCGTCCCGGCAGTTTGCCCGCCACTTATTTCGTCCGTCGCCGCCCGGTGTCGGCGTAGGTCTGCGAGCCTGGCGCAAATTCGCCGTCGAATCGTGTGCCCAGCGAAGCTCAGTTTCATTCTCAGCGGCGCGAGTGTAGCCTTGGCGGCCCGCAATCGCCGACGGAGCGCCGAACAACGAGGGTCCGCAATGGCGACGCGACGAAGGTTTCTGCAGGCCGCCGGGTTGGCTGGGGCGCTCTCCGCCGAGCAGATCGCGCGTGCTGCGAGGGCGAACGACAGCCTACCGGGCTTGTCACACCCCAACATCATTGTCCTTATGACGGACCAGGAACGCTACCACACCCATTGGCCCTTGGGCTGGGTAGAGGCGAACCTGCCGGCATTCGCACGCCTGCAGCGGCACGGGCTGACGTTCCATCGCGCCTATACCGCCGCCAGCGAGTGCTCGCCCAGCCGCGGCGTGATGATGACCAGCCAGTTTGCACCGATGAACCGGGTCGCACGAACTTTCTTGTGGCCGGGCCTTCCGGGAGTGCGGCACCGCGCCAATATCGGTTCCCTGTTACGCGATCGTGCCGGCTATCACGTGGTGTGGAAGGGCAAGTGGCACTTGAGCTTCGCTCGGAATGCCAAGCTGGGGTCGGGCGGCGAGGAGTGGACGGCCGCCGATATCGTGAACCTGGAGAACCAATACGGTCTGGCGGAGTGGAATCCGCCGGACGCCGGGAACGCCATTCAGGAGCGCCAGAACAGCATGTTCGGTTATTTCAACGGATTGGCTACGCTGGGCGGCGGTACACCGAATAACGACGGACGTTATGTCAGCGGCGTCACCCCGGGTGCCTCCGGGCAGACGCCCGGTGTCGGCGGCGAAAGCGTGCTCGATTTCATCTCGCGCGCCAGCATGTTGGGGCGTCCGTTTTGCCTTTTCGTCTCACTGGTCAACCCGCACGACATTGGCTTCTTTCCGGATGGCTGGAAGGATGGCGGCTACCGGCGAGAGGAGTTCGCAGGGCTCGGCATTGAGCTGCCGCCCAATTTTGCCGACGATCTCGCGACCAAGCCCAAGATTTAACGCGAGGCGCGCGCCGCCTTCGATAAGTCGGCACCGCTGCGAGATTTGGATGTGCAACGGGATTACGTCAATTTCTACGCCTATCTGCACAAGGTCGTCGACCAGCGCATCATGACGATTCTCGACGCGCTCGACACGCACGGCCTGACGGAACGTACCATCGTGTTCCGGCTCGCCGATCATGGCGAGCTCGGTCTGTCGCATGGAATGAGGGAGAAGAGCTACAGCGCCTACGAAGAGATGATCCATATTCCGCTGGTCGTCTCCAATCCGATCCTCTATCCCGAGCCGCTCGAAACGCAGGCCTTCTACTCCCACCTGGATCTTCTTCCAACGCTCGCCGAGCTGGCCGGGGTGCCGGAGCCAGCGTCGTATGGGCTTGGCCGCAGCATGGTGCCGGTGCTGCGCGACCCGTCGGCGAGCGTGCAGGATTCCATCCTTTTTTCCTATGACGACGTATTTGGATTGCCGGCCGGCGCAGCCGGCGCGAATCTGCGCGCGCTGCGGGAGCGGGACCGGACCTACGCGGTCTATTTCGGCATCGACGGCAGCGGCATCGAATATGAACTCTACGATCTCGCAACCGACCCGCTCCAGATGAAGAATCTGGTGCACGGATCGCCGCCGGTGGACGTACGGTCGGAATGGGCGCGGTTGCACGAGGCATTAACGCAGAAGCTCGTCGAGGCCGCCAACCTTCCGGTGAGCTTTCCGTGGCCAATTGCTCCGGCCAACTGAGTGCTTCGGTGCACGAGTGAGACCTGATGTCCAAATCCCACGATCACGATGCGCTCGCTCATACCCACGCCGACGCGGCGGAACGCTGGAAGCACGACGGCGTGCGCGTCATTCCCGGCAACCAGCTCGATCCCAACGTGCCGTCGACGCCGGGCATGGACCGCAAGGCGGCGATCAACTTCGCCCGCGCCGGTGCGCAGAAACTGTGGGCCGGCACCGTGACCATCAAGCCGAACGCCAAAACCGGCGCGCATCATCACGGCCATCTGGAAAGCATCATCTATGTGGTGCGCGGCAAGGCGCGCATGCGCTGGGGCGAAAAGCTGCAATTCACCGCCGAGGCCAATCCGGGCGACTTCATTTTCATTCCGCCTTACGTGCCGCATCAGGAAATCAACGGCAGCACCGACCAAGTGCTCGAATGCGTGCTGGTGCGCAGCGACGGCGAAGCCATCGCCATCAATCTCGACATCGAGCCGGTGGAGAAGCCGGAGACGGTGCCGTGGGTCGATCCGATCCATCGCGATCCGGCCGCGAAGGGGTGAGCGGCACGGGCGTCCATTCATACAGCGTTGTCACAACAGCCGCGGCGCGCGGCGGCTACGGGCAGCAATGCGCCGCCCGAGCCTCCGCGGAACGCCAGCGGAAGTCTTCGGTGATCCGCACCCGCACCTGGTGCGATTTCAAGCTCCGCTATTTCGAATGCGGCGTGCCCAAATATGGGAACTCCTTCAGCACGTCGGTGTGGGGCTTGAGGCCGGTCGGCGGGCACTCGTTCTTCGTCAGGAAGGCAATGCGGTAATTGATTACGTCGTCGGTGAAGACCCGGCCGTTCGGATACTGTGCCGGCTTGGTCGGATCGAAGCTGAGCACGTCGGGAAGCGTGCCCTCCTTGTCGATCGCGGCGATCGCTTCCTCGCGGGTGTAATTGCCGGTGTGCCCCATCAGGTGAATGAACTGCTCGAGCCACCGCTTGCGGTCGTTGGCCGGCTCGCTGGCGTTGTATTCCTCCTTGGTGTCGTCGGTGTTGAAGAAGCTGCTGACGCTCGGGTGCCCGGCGCGATCGACGTGCAGCAGCTTGCCGTCACGCCGCACGCTGCACCGGCCCCAGACGTGGATCTCGGGCTTGGCATTGATTTCACTCGTCGGCAGCTCGATCACGGTCGAAAATACGTTGGCTTGGGTATTCGAATCCACGCCGGTCCAGGGCGACTTGCCGCCGAGATGCGGCTCGGTGAAGTTGCGTTTGCCTCGGGTATCGAACAGATTCTTGATGCCGTCGAAGTCGAAAAAGAATGCGTCGCTGCGGCTGCCGGCGAAAAAAGTGTAGGCGCCCGATTTGACGATGTTCGGCTTGGGGCCGAACGAGACCTCGGCGTCGGCGATGATCTTCGTTCCGACCGCTTCCGCCGAGCGCGATTCGGCGCCCTTCGCCATGAAGACGTCGACGGTCTGCCGGCCGTTCTGCGGCTTGGAGAACACGTAGCTAAAGGCGATGTCGGTGAGGTAATCGCCGTCGCTATCGATATTGACGCGATAGATCGCGTCGGGATGCAGCGCGTCGGCGTTGGGATTGGCATTGAGAATGATCGCGGTCCGGTTCCGGTCGCCGGGCGACTGGAATGCGTAAAGATCACAGAGGTCGAGACGTTGATCGCCCAGCGGCGGGCCGAGACTGAGTCCGGTGAAATGATTTGACATTGGCCTCTCCTGTTAACCCGAAAAGGATTTCGTTCTCACCGCGCGCCGGCCGGCACGAAAGCGCTGATCGTCGATGGCGATATTGCCGTTTCCAAAAGGGTAGGCGACGCGCGACAGCGGCGCAGGATATCCCTTGCGATGTTTTCATGAAACATCACAATGACGCAAGGAAGACGCGCGCGCATTATGTCAAAAATAATTCAACTGCAATGATCGGCGCGCCGCCAGCGGGCGTTTGTGAACCGGCGGCCGCTGCGCTTGCCTATTAGTCGCGGTGCACCATGGCGCCGAGGCGCGCGTCGCTTTGGTGCTTGATGAATTTCACGCCGAACCCGCCCTTGAAGTGACGCACCACGCGGCTGACGATCGTGCCGATCGCCAGCACCGTGCCGATTGCCGGAATGGTGTCGGACGAAACCGCCGCGCCCGATACCGAGACGTCGCGGATCAGGCAATACAAGGTGGTGCCGTCGGCGAACACCATTTTGGTCCGGCGTTTTGCCGGAGCGAAACGCGGATGCGCCCGATGATCGGAGGTGTCGAGATTCTTGTAGCGCTCCAGCCAGTCGATCTTGTCGTCCAGCTTGTCACGCTCTTCGTCGCTGGCGGTGATGCTCATGACGAAGCCGCCGTTGAGGATACGGGCAACGGTGCCGTCGAATTTTCCAAGATGCTCGATATCGGCGCTGATCTGGTCGCCAATTTTCACCTCGACCGGCGAGACCAGAGCGATGGTTTGATTCGAGACGTGCACCGCACGGCACGAGAATACCGGCCGCGCCCCGCCGGGGCTGCGCCGGTTGGACATTGAGAATTGTCCAGCAACGTTGACGATGATGCGAACGTCCTTGCGGCGCTCGGCAAAGACAATGTCACGATGTGCCGACAGCATGGCGACCTCGAAATAACACCGCCTGAATTGATGAAAATGTACGGACAGTTTGTGAACACTTGTCGCAATGGGGCGGGCGTAGCTCGATGCGTTAAATTGAGCGAAAATTAAATCGTTCGCGGCGTGGCAACGAACGGCTGCAATTCTCGGTAGAGCCAAGCCCGGCAATCTCGTTTGTCTCCCGTTTTGCGTGCGGATTTGGACACCGGGCGCCGGCGCGGTGCGGCTGTCATCCCGGCGTCATTATTCTCGACATCGCACTGCTGGAGGAGCCGGACCTCGTGCTATGGCTGGGTTGGATTCGCAGCCAATTCCGCGAAATAACAGTGACCATCGCCACAGCTTCTGCCGCTCCAATGAAAAGCATCTCCATCGGCCCGATCGCGCTGCCAAATCCGGTTCTGTTGGCGCCGATGTCCGGGGTTACCGACGCGCCGTTTCGGCGCCTGGCCGCAAGCTTGGGCGCGGGCCTGGTGGTTTCGGAAATGACCGCCTGCGCGGCGCTCGCCGAAGGCAAGCGCATCGCCCGGCGGCGTGTGGAACGGCACGGCGCCGGGCCGCTCGTGGTGCAGCTTGCCGGCTGCGAAGCGCGTTGGATGGCGGAAGGCGCGCGCATCGCCGAAGGCTTGGGCGCCGCGATCATCGACATCAACATGGGCTGTCCGGCCAAGCACGTCACCAACGGCGCGTCCGGCTCGGCGCTGATGCGCGATCTTCCTTATGCGCTGACGCTGATCGAGGCGGTGGTGGCGGCGACGCGCGTTCCGGTGACCTTGAAAATGCGGCTCGGGTGGGATGACTTCAACCGCAACGCCGCCGACTTGGCGCAGCGCGCCGAAGCGGCCGGCGTGCAGCTCATCACCGTGCATGGCCGCACCCGCTGCCAGTTCTACAAAGGCCGCGCCGACTGGGCGGCGGTGCGCGCCGTCAAAGGCGCCGTGTCGGTTCCCGTCGTCGTCAATGGCGACATCGAAAGCTTCGACGATGCGGACGCCGCGCTCGCGGCTTCGCACGCGGATGCGGTCATGATCGGGCGCGGCGCGCAGGGGCGGCCGTGGTTCCCCGGCCAGCTCGCGCGCTATCTCGCGACCGGCAAACGCGAGGCGCCGCTCGCGCTCGGCGAACAACTTGCGCTCGCAAGCGCGCTCTATGGCGAAATGCTCGGCCACTATGGCGTCGCGATCGGCATGCGCCATGCGCGCAAGCATCTTGCCTGGGCGCTCGATACCGCCGCCGCCATTGCCGGCGTGTCCGCCGATAGTCTCAAGGCGGCGCGTAACCGCGTGCTGACGGCAACCGACCCGGCGATCGTGGTGCGCAGGCTCGCCGAGGCGTTTGACGCGTTTGGGGCCGCGAAAGCCGAGCGGAACCATTTTCCCCTCCGCCAAACGAGAGAGAGGGAACCGAGCGAGCGCGGCAGGTGAAATGGAACCGGGCTGGCAAGTCTGCGCTGTTTGATCCGGCCGGAATTCTCGTTCCACCACGTCTATTTATCGGCCGCTAATGGTCACATTGACATCCTATTGCGGCCCAAATCCGCCGTGCAAACTCATGGCGCATCGGGGGATGCAGGGTTAGGGGCTCCAAAGAACGGCAATGGAGGGATCAGTGTTTGGGTCAAAGATCCTGCCGGCCATCCTTGTCTTGGTGCCCGCTACGGTTTTGGTGTCGGTGCAAGCGAGCGCGAGCGAGCCTGCAGCCGAAGAATGCAAGACCAGCCCGGGCACGAACGCGCCGCCGGGCGCGCATTGGTACTACCACGTCAATCGCGCCAAGCAGCATTGCTGGTATCTCGGCGTCGTCGACCGCCACGCTCACGCGCAGGCGGTGACGCCGGCGGCGTCGACGGCCGCGACGACACCGCAGAAGGGTAGCGTCACCGAACCGGCGCACCCGGCAGCGGCGCCGGCCGCGCCCATGGCAACGGCACCGGCGCCCGTGGTGGCGGCGCAGAGCACGACTGCGCCAGCCGCGTCCGCGCCGGCGTTGCCTGAGCCGCCGCGCGGCGCGGGGTTCGTGACGCGCTGGCCGGAAAATCTTCCGAACGCCGCGGATCTCGAGCAACAAGAGCCGGCGGCGATCAGCAGCAGCTATGCGGAAGGGCGCGAAACGACCGCGCAGGGGCCGCAAATGCCGTCGACATTGCTGCTCCCCGACGCCGATCGCGCGCCCGCGGGCTCCGCCGGCGAGGTGGCGCTCCGATATTTCTCCATCGCCGGCGCGCTCGCCATCCCGCTGTTGCTCGCCGCCGGATGGGCGGCGAGATTCGCGCGCCGGCCGCGCCGGCCAGTCGTGCGCGATCACTGGCGCACGGTCGCGACGCGGCTTTCGCCGCGGCGGCACCTCGTTGACGACGAACTCATCGGCATTGCACCGTTGGTGGTCGATCGGCATGGCGATGCCGACGGGCACACGCCGACGCCGACCGATCCGGCCTACGACCTCAAGACCAGCCTCGCCGAGTTGATGCGCGACTTGCGACGCGCCGGCGCATTCGAGCCGGTGCAAGCGGCGGAGCAGTCATCGGAGCAGCCGGCGGAGGAGCAAGCGGAGCTGCAGTCCGAGCCAACGGAGCAGCCGGCTGACGAGTCAGCGGAGCTGCGGTCCGAGCCAACGGAGCAGTCGGCTGACGAGCCGGCGGAGCAGCCCCTTCAGCAAACGAGCGACGACGACGCGAGCGACCAAGACTATTATCCGGTCCTGGAAGCAGCGGAGTGACGGGGGAGGACCGAGCCCGGGTTGAGCGCGCCGAAACCTGGAGCAGTGCGCGCTGGCGCGTTCGCTCCCGGATTTGGCCGACGCTCAATCCGGGCAGATCGCTGATGCCGGCCACTGACGCCGTGCGGCTGTAGCAAATTGCCATTATCGTAGGCGGCCCATCGCCGGCTGTCACGACGCCGCGGCGCGGCGCGGGGTGTCAAGATATGGCGAATGCGGCGGAGCGTATCGTAAGATGTTGCGCTGTTAACAGGGGACTCAAATGATTTTGGGCATGTCTATTGGGGACTTCACGCTGCTCCACACCATCATCAGCGTGATCGCGATCATCTCCGGATTCATCGTTCTGGGCGGAATGTACGCGGCGCGCCGCCTGCCGGGCTGGACCGAGCTGTTCCTGGTTACGACCGCCTTGACCAGCATCACCGGGTTTTTCTTTCCGAATACCAAGATCACGCCCGGCCAAGTGTTCGGCGCCATTACGCTCATTGTGATGGTGCCGACTCTCGTCGCGCTGTATGGCTTTCATTTGCGCAGCGCGTGGCGCTGGATCTACGCCGGCGGCGCGGTCATCATCCTTTATCTGAATGTCTTTGTTCTGATCGCGCAGTTGTTTGCCAAGGTGACGGTCTTGCAGCCGCTGGCGCCGACGCAATCGGAGCCGCCGTTCCTGATCACCGAGTTCATCGTGTTGGCGATTTTCGTCGTGCTCGGGATACTCGCACTGGTGAGGTTTCACCCGGAGCCAAAAGGCTGACTGGCAGGCGCGACTGCCTGATCTTTGAATGTGTGCCGCGCCCGGCTTGGCAGTCGCGCTTGCCGGGCGCTTTCATTCTTTGTGAATCCGTCATTGAACAGTCAACCATAACCCCACCACGCGCCGAATTTTTCTGGTCGAATGCGATCGGATATGTGATTCAATTATGTCGCAGCCATCTTAGGAGCACGCCGGTTTTAGGCAGTAAGTGGTGTTGGGGGAGTGCTGGCAATGACGCCGGCCGTCGTGATGCCTTCCGAAGACCGAAGCAGCGCTCCAGAGCCGCTGGTTGTCTGCAGCTCCACCGATATCAATGGCTCGGTCGCGACCGATACGATCGTCCGCAAACGCTGCTATTTGCATGTTCGCGGCAACCTGGTCGGCGGCTTGACGATCGAGCCGGGCGCCAACGTCGTCGTCGACGGCTCGGTCCACGGAAAAATAGTCAACAAAGGCGGCCGTCTGGTCGTCAACCACAAGGGCCTCACGGCCTCGGTGCGGTCGGACGGGCCGTCCGACCGCGAAGCCGGCGCCATCCTCAAAATCAATTTGAGTGCGATCGCGTTCAACTGGGAAATACTTTCCAAACATACCGTCGCTGAATGTGCCGCCGTCGTCCGCTGCAATGCCCATGGCTGCGGCATCGAGCCGGTCGTCGAGGCATTGGCCAAATCCGGCTGCCGGACTTTTTTCGTCACCGACCTTGCCGAGGCCAAAAGGGTCCGCGCCACCGCGCCGGATTCGATCATTTATGTGCTGCACGGTTGCTACCCTGGAGCCGGGCCGGCCTTCGCCGAGCTCAACGCGCGACCGGTCATCAACAGCTCAATCGAGCTCGCCGCCTGGGATGCTTTCGTACGCTCCATTCACTGGACCGGCGGCTGCGCGCTCAACGTCGATACCGGCGAGGACACGCTCGGTCTGTCGGTGGAGGAAGCGGTTTCGCTGGCGTCGCGGCTCAACGTGCCTGACCACGGCATCACGTTGTTGATGAGCGGTCTCGCCAACGCCGGAAAGCCTGACGATCCGGAGAGCGAGCGGCAGATTGGGTGGTTTCACGAATTGCGCCGGCTTTACCGCGGCGTTCCGGCTTCGCTCGCTGGTTCTGCCGGCATTCTTTTGAATCCGAAGTGCCACTTCGATCTGGTGCGGGCGGGCTCGGCGCTGTTCGGCATCAATCCCACTCCCGGTTCAGCCAATCCGATGCTTCCGGTGGTCGAATTGCGCGCGCGCATCGTGCAGGTGCGCGACGTGATGTCGGGGGAAAACGGCGCCGGCAATGGCGGCTGGTTTGCGAAGCGGCGCCGGCTCGCGTTCGTGTCGGTCGGACGGGCCGACGGCTTGCCGCAATCGTCGCATCCAAAGCACAAGCGCCATGCCGTGGTCGGTGGGTATCGCTGTGCTGCCGGGCGGCCTTCGTTGGATCTCTTGCCAATCGACGTCACCGATCTGCCTGATGCGAGGGCGGCACGGATCGGCGAGTTGGTCACGCTGATCGGACCGGCCATCAGCATCGACGAGGTCGCCGAGGCGAGCAGATCGACCGGTCGCGAGGTGCTCAGCGGTCTCGGCGGCCGCTTCCATCGCATCTACTACGCCACCTGAAATTTTTGATCGTGAGCCACAGGCAACACAAGGAGCGTGACATGTTCGGAAAATCCAAGGACGAGAACGATCGAACGGCTACCCCAGGACAGCTTCAGCGCCCGGCGGCGGCCACGCCGGGGCAACAGGGATCGACCGACCAGGCATCCACGATCAGCCGCGGCACCAAAGTCGTCGGCAAGATCTTCGGCGAGGGCATTGTGCACGTGTTCGGCCACATCGAGGGCGAGCTGCGGGCCTTGAGCGTGCTGATCGACGAAGGCGCGAAAGTGGAGGGCGACGTCGTTGCCGAGGAATTGACCATAGGCGGACAGCTGAAGGGTTCGATCCACGCCAATCGCGTCAGGCTCAATGGCACCGCCGTGGTCGAAGGCGATATTTTCCATCGCTCGCTGTCGATCGAGGAGAATGCGCGCTTTGAAGGATCGTCGAAGCGCGAGGACAAGGCCGTCGATGTGCCGCGCTCGCCGTCGAAGCGCCCACCGATGCAGGACGATCTCCAGACCAAGGTGACCGCCATCGAGGGCAGCCGGAAATCCAACGGCGCGCCGGGCCATGACGGACGCCCGAGCGTTGGAGCTTCGTAAGGCGAAGCAAGCGCGGCGACGCGCGCCGCTCACGCCTCGGGATCGATGGTGAACAGCTCCTGGGGATGCGATACGCCGCGCAGCGCGTAGCGCCCCACCGAGACAAGGCGGCGTTTCATGTCGTCGACATTGGCGAAGGCGGCCGATATCAGCACCGGCTGATCGACCGAACGGCACATCGCCGCAATGCGGCTTGCTTCGTTCACCGCCGGGCCAAGCACGGTGAAATCGAGCCGCTCGCGGCTGCCGACATTGCCATAGAACACCTTGCCGACATGCAAGCCGAGATACATGTCGGTCACGGGCTTGTCGTCGGCCGCGCGGCGTTTGTTCAATTCGACAACGCCTTGGCGCGCCGCGATCGCCGCCGTCAGCGCGGCATTGCAGGCGCGCATGCGATCTTGCGCGGTGAAGATGGCAAGCGTGCCGTCGCCGATCAGCTTGAGCACGTCGCCGCCATTTTCGTGGATCGCCGAGACGATCACGTCGGCATAGTCGTTCAACAGAGGGATGACATGTTCAGGCGTGGTGTCGGTGATGCGGGTGAAGCCGCGCAAATCGCTGAACCAGACGACGGCGTCGATGCGCTCGGCAAAGCCGCGCGCGATCCGGCCGCTGAGCACGCGCTGGCCGGCGTCGCGGCCCAGATAGGTTTCCATCAGCGTGCGGGTCATGCGCAGCAGCGATACCGATTTGATGGCGAGTGCGAGGTAGGGCACGACACGTTTGAGCGCGGCCAGATGGGCGTCGGCGAAGCCCTCGGGCACCTTGGTGCCATATGACGAATACACCGCATCCATCTCGCCGATGACGTTTTCGGCGGCAAAGCGGGTGATGATGGCGATATAGTCGGTCATCCCCGCGGCCATCCAGTCGGGCAGCAGCGAGAACTCTTTTACGGTGTCGACATCCAGACGGCGGCGCAGCAGCAAGTCGCCAGTTTGCAGCATGGTGTAGAAGGGGCTGCGCCGCCAGATGTCGGTGGCCTGCGTATCCAAGGCGGCGGAACCGGAGGCCTCGAGCCCTTCCAGGCTGGTACGGCCATATTCGTGTACTGGGGATTCGTCCGGACCATAACCCCAGCGGAACAGCCGGCCCTCGTGGACCGGATGGAGCGTGTCGATAAACACATGGCCGCGGCCAAGTGGAATCCCAGCCGCGACGCAGCGCTCGCAGAACCCGGAGAGAAGGTCGGTCTCGGGAGTGTCGGCCAAGCCGGCCCGGGTCAGCCATGCCGGCAATTCGCTGAGGAGTTTTTCATCCATGCGGCGATTATATAGCTGTCCCTGTCGCGTTTCTGGAGCGGCCCAGCTGGAACGAACGCGGTGACAGGCGGAGAGTGTGCCCCGGACGCCCGGTGGCGGCTTTGGTCCCTTTGTCTATAAGGACACCTATTCGCTGCGCATGCAGACCAACACCGTTACGCTTGGTTTCTCCTATAAATTCTGGGATCTGCGCGGCTAAGGCGAAGCGGCCTGTGTCAGGTGGCGGCATGGCCAAAATTGCGTGGGCGCCGGGCGCGAGGTTGCGTCGTCGCCCAAGGACTGCCCCAATTGCGGGTGACTTTATATTGTTTCGGGGGTGTTGGCTCGAGCGTGTGCAAGGGGGCTTAAGTCCGTGAAGGCAGGGCTAGTCGGGACTGCCGCGTTTTCCCTGTGTTTTGTGCTTTTGGCCGCATCGTCCGGCCGCGCCCAATCGCCGCCGCCGTCCGCTCCGCCACCGCTGGCATCACCGCCATCTGCTTCGCCACCGTCCGCGGCTCCGCCACCTTCGGTTCCGCCGCCCGCCGTCGCGGCGCCCTTGCCGGGCTTTGTGCCGCCCTACGAGATCACCAAGATCGTCCGCGCGTCCGGTTTCGATCCACTGGCGCCGCCGCGACGCGAAGGCACGACCTACGTGGTCCGCGCCACCGATTTTCGCGGTATCCTCATGCGCATCGTCGTCGATGCGCGAAGCGGCGCGCTGCGCGCCGTCAATCGGATCGTGCCCGGTCCGTCACCCTATGGCGTCGTCGGCATGATGACGCCGCCATACGGTCCGTCGCCATATGGTCCGCCACCGTACGGGCCGTATGGTCCGCCCGGCTATGGCCCGCCGCCTTACGGTCCGCCGCCCTACGGGCCGGCCGACATTGGCGATCCGGAAATGGGCCCGATGGAAGTGGACTTGAGCATGCCTCCGCCATCGTCGGCGCCGTCAACGATCTATCCCGGCGCGCACTCGCTCGCGCCGGAGTCGCCGCCCTTGCCGCGGCCGCGGCCGGCCGGGCTGGTCTCGCGTGAAGCGCAGCCGGCAGCGAAGCCTGCGGACACACCGGGGGCCAAGCCCGACGCGGCGCCGGCCGCCGCCTCCACGCCTCCCGCCGCTCCGCCGGCGGCAGCGGTGCCAGCCGCTCCGCAGAAAAAGCCGGTTCAGTCGTCGCCGATTCCGGATTGATCGGTCGTCTTCGGCCGCCGCCCCCCGGCTCGTCGCTCCATGAGCGAGTTGCGCAGGCTTGCTCGCAATGCAAGTCTGCGTGTCGGACGGCGTCGCCGCCGGGCAATGTCTCGCGACAACGGTCGTCCAAAAAGGCCCGCGGATTTAAGATCGGGCCAGGGAGGGCAACGCCATGGCTGCGAACGTGGCCACGAACATGGCCGCCAATACGACCGCGAATGCGGCCGTCACCGTCGCGGCGCGGCTCGACCGGCTGCCGCCGTCAAGACACACCCGCAAGCTGATCACGCTGCTCTCGCTCGGCGCCTGGTTCGAGTTTTACGATCTGTTCTTCACCGCCTATGTGGCGATCGGCCTGTTCAAGGAAGGCATCTTCACGCCGACCACGCAGGGGTTGTTCGACTTCCACGGCTTCGCCAGTTTCATCGCCGCAGGCTTTGCCGGGATGTTCGTCGGCACGCTGTCTTTCAGCTGGCTGTCGGATCGCTTCGGCCGCCGCTCGATCTTCACCTTCGCGCTGCTCTGGTACTCGGTCGGCGCCTTCATCATGGCGTTTCAGACCACCTCTGAGACCATTGATCTGTGGCGGTTCATCGCCGCCGTCGGGCTAGGCGTCGAATTGGTCAATGTCGATGCCTATCTGTCGGAGCTGGTACCGAAGGAGCAGCGCGGCGCCGCGTTCGCCTTCAACCAGTGCATCATGTACACGGCGGTGCCGGTGGTGGCGTTCCTCTCCTGGCAACTGGTGCCGCTGACCATTCTCGGACTGGCCGGCTGGCGCTGGGTGGTGATCATCGGCTCAATCGGCGCGTTTTTCATCTGGTGGATCCGCCGCAGGCTGCCGGAATCGCCGCGCTGGCTGGCGCAGCACGGCCGCATCGCGCAAGCCGAAAGCATCATCGACGTGATGGAAAGCCACGCCCGCGCCGAGACCGGGCGCGAGCTGCCGCCGCCGGAAATCGTCGCCGGCGAGGTGGAGAAAAAATCCGGCGCCTGGACCGAGATGTGGAATTCGACCTATCGCGGACGCACCATCATGCTGGTGGTTTTTCAGCTGGTGCAGACCATCGGCTATTACGGCTTCAACAATTGGGTGCCGACGCTTTTGATCTCGCAACACATCGAGGTCACCAAATCGCTGACCTATACGTTCATCATCGCCATCGCGGCGCCGGTCGGTCCGCTGATCGGCTTTTTCTTCGCCGACCGGTTCGAGCGCAAATGGCAGATCGGTTTCGCGGCGCTCGGCATCGCCGCCTTCGGCCTGTTGTTCGCCCAGCAAACTACGGCGGCCGCCATCATCGTCTGCGGCCTTCTGATCACGCTGTGCGCCAACTGGTTCTCATTCTCGTTCCATGCCTACCAGTCGGAGCTGTATCCGACCCGCATCCGCGCCCAGGCGGTCGGCTTCGTCTATTCCTGGAGCCGTTTCTCGGCGATCTTCTCCGGCTTCATCATCGCCTTCTTCCTGCGCAATTACGGCACCATCGGCGTGTTCGGCGTCATCGCCGGGGCCATGGTGCTGGTCTTCATCGTCATCGGCTTTTTCGGCCCGTCGGTCACTAACCGCCGGCTGGAAGCCATCGCGGCGTGAGTAGTGCGTAACGATTTTTTTCGGTTGAGTCACAGCCATTGGGAGGAGCAACCCGCCTTCGCTCGTTCCGAGCTACGGCGGGCTTGAAGTCCGCCGAAGCGCGGAGCGCGTAGGCGCAAGCAATTCAGTTCTTGGGCGACGTCCCGGATTGCTTCGCTTCCTTCGCAATGACGAGGTCGACCCAACTAAAAGTCTTATGTCGTCGCGAACAAAAAAAGCGCCCCGGAGAATCCGGGGCGCCTACTCAACAACTCACGCTTCGCCTGAAGTGGAACAGTTACGCGGCCTGCTTCTGCTCGGCGACCTTCTGGGCAGCTTGGCCGTTGCCGATCGGAATGGTGCGAGGCTTTTTCGCCTCGGGGATTTCGCGCACCAGGTCGACATGCAGGAGGCCGTTCTCAAGCTTGGCGCCCTTGACCTGGACGAAGTCGGCCAGCTGGAATGCGCGCTCGAAAGCCCGCGCCGCGATGCCCTGGTAGAGCACGTCGCCGTGCTTCTCCTCTTCTTTGGCGCTCTTCTCGCCGCGGATGGTCAGGGTGTTTTCCTTCGCCACGACCGAAAGCTCGGGCTCGGCAAAGCCGGCTACGGCGACCGTGACACGATATTCGCTGTCGCCGGTGCGCTCGATGTTATAGGGCGGATAGCCAGGAGCGGCGCCGCCGACGCCTTGGTCGAGCAGCGAGAACAACCGGTCGAAGCCGACGGTGGAACGATAAAGGGGTGCAAGATCGAAAGTTCGCATGGCATATCCTCCTTGAGCGACATGCGGGGGTCCGCCGAAAGGGCCAGACCCGATGGATGACTCGCAGCCCTCATGGGCCTGCGCAAACAAGAAATGGGAATAGCGCGATGCCGCTGCAAGGGGTCGAAAAACGCCAGCAAATACTGGGTTTCCCGTTGCTGCGTGAATTTTTACGAATTCCGTCGAAATTTTTGCTCCGCTGCGCGATCTGGATCAACGACAGATGACCTCGGATCTACCCACCTCCGATTCCCGGAGCCGGACGTTGCCGAGCTGGTATTGGCGCAAGTGGAATTCGCGGGTTTGGAGCTGGCGCAGCTGGGATGCGCGTGCGTGGCGGAGCAATCTGCGGCTCGCCAGCGGGCTCGTGCTCTTGAGCTTTGTCATCTGTCACTTGACCGCGCACGCCTTCCTGCTGGTGTCGTTCAACGTTGCCGACATCGCTTTCGACATCACCATGACGGCGTGGCGGACCGCAGCCGGCACGGCATTACTGTTCGCGGCTTTCCTCGTCCACTATGCCAATGCGTTGTATTCGATCTACATCCGGCAAACGCTTCGCTTGCCGCCGTGGCAATGGGTGCAGATCGCGCTTGGCCTGTCCATTCCGCTTTTGTTGATGATCCATGTCATCGGCACGCGCGTCGCCGAGCTGTTGCTCAACGTCGAGATCACCTATCAGGCGGTTTTGGTCGCGCAGTGGCTGGCGGCGCCGTCGCATGGCGTTCTGCAGGCGATCGCGCTGCTGACGGTATGGACCCATGGCTGCGTCGGCATCCACTTCTGGCTCCGCACCAAAAGCTGGTATCCGGACTGGCGGCCTTATCTGTTCGCGTTCGCGCTGCTGTTGCCGGCGCTGGCGCTCGCGGGCTACGTCGCCGCCGGCAACGAAGTTTTGCGCGCCAACAAAGATCCGGCTTTTGTGCCGGACGTGGTGCGCGCGACGCGCCTGAACGCGCAGAAGCGGGACGAGATTTTCCGGCTGCAGCGAGCGGGCGTCGTGACGCACTTGGCGTTGGTGGCGCTGGTGTTTGCCGGACGCGGCGTCCGCGCCTGGCGCTACCGCCGCCGGACGCTGCCGCGGCTGGCGCACGCGTCCGGGCGCGTGGTGCCGATCCGCCTCGGCTCGACCGTGCTGGAGACGCTGCGCGATCACGGCATTCCGCATGCCTCTCTGTGCGGCGGGCGCGCCCGCTGCACCACCTGCCGGGTGCTGGTGACCAAAGGGCTCGATCAATTGCCGGCGCCGTCGGGCCTCGAAGCCGACGCGCTCGCCCGCATCGACGCGTCGCCCGGCATGCGGCTCGCCTGCCAAATCCGGCCGAGCGCCGACATTGCGGTCATGCCGCTCCTTGCCGCCGAGGCCGGCGCCGCCGACGGCCGGCTGCGTGGCGGCTTTGAAGGCAGCGAGCGTCTGGTCACCGTGCTGTTCGTCGATATCCGTGGCTCGACGACGCTCGGCGAGGCCAAGCTGCCGTACGACGTGCTGTTCATTCTCAACCGGTTTTTCGGCGAGATGAGCGCGGCGATCGCGGCGACGCGCGGCCATTATTCGCAGTTCACCGGCGACGGGCTGATGGCGCTCTATGGGCTCAATGACGCCGACCCGTCGACCGGTCCGGCCAGTGCGCTCTCCGGCGCCCGCGAAATGCTGGCTCGGCTCGACCAGCTCAACCATCAGCTCCGGGACGAATTATCCAACCCGCTGCGGATCGGGCTCGGCATTCACTACGGCGAGGCTATTGTCGGCGCGATGGGGCCGCCGAAATCGCAGATCATCACCGCCATCGGCGATACCGTGAATACCTGCGCGCGGCTTGAGAGCCTGACCAAGGAGTTTGACTGCGTCGCCGTCATTTCGCGGCAGGCGGCCGAGGTCGCGGGCCTTGCGGTCGACGGTCGCGAGCTCCTTGAGGCTTCGGTCAAAGGCCGCAGCGAGCCGGTCCGGTTCTATGCGTTCAAGACCATGGCCGATCTGCCGATTTCATCCCCAGCCGCGTGAATGTGCCGCCTGTGCCTTTGGGCGGCGGCTGCTATAAGCGTTGCTTCGTTCCGACCGAACGCGCCGATGAAACTCGTTTCCATTCCCGCCAATCCGGTGCCCGACGACGCCGTTACCGGCATGTTGAAAACGCCGGACGGCGTCCATTTGCGGTTTGCGCGCTTCGCCCCGCCGGCGGGCCGCCGCGGCACGGTCTGCATTCTTCCCGGCCGTACCGAATGGATCGAAAAATATTTCGAGACCGTGCGCGACCTGCGCAACCGCGGCTTTGCCGTGGCGGTGATCGACTGGCGCGGCCAAGGCCTGTCCGACCGCGCGCTCGGCGACCGCTACAAGGGCTATGTCGGCAACTTCTCGCAGTTCGATACCGACCTCGAAACCTTCATGCGCGACGTTGTGCTGCCGGATTGTCCGCCGCCGATTTTTGCGCTTGCCCATTCCATGGGCGCTACCATCCTGCTGCGCGCCATCGGCCGCGGCCAGCGCTGGTTCGATCGTGTCGTGCTGTCGGCGCCAATGCTTGGCATCGCCTTTGTGCAATCGGCCGGGATTGCGGGCGGTCTGCTGCGCGTGGTGCGCCTGGCCGGCTTCGGCGGCATCTATGTACCGGGCCGCTATCCCGGCGTGCTCGATCTGCGGCCGTTCGCCGGCAATCCGCTGACCTCCGATCCGGTGCGCTTTGCCCGCAATGCCGCGATCCTCGAGGCCGAGCCGGCGCTGGCGCTGGGCGGGCCGACCGTCGCCTGGGCCGACGCCGCGTTCCGCGCCATGCGCGCGATGCGCGAGCCGAGCTTTCCGGCGCGCATCCGCCAGCCGATCCTGATTATCGCCGCCGGGCGCGACGCCATCGCCTCGAACGTCGTGATCGAAGACTTCGCCATGTCGCTGCGCGCCGGTACGCATCTGGTCGTGGTCGGCTCGCAGCACGAGCTGTTGATGGAGCAGGATCGCTACCGCTCGCAATTCTTCGCCGCGTTCGACGCCTTCGTCCCCGGTACGCCGCTGTATTAGATCATGATCGGATCAGCTTGAATCGGATCGCGCTGCCCGGACTACGCACTGATGTCGCCGCGTGCGAACTTCCACATCGCATCTCACGTTAAGTGGAGCGTCACCAACGCCTGCGATGAATTGGAAGCGACTGTGATGGCGGGCGATAATCTATTTTACCACCAGATGTATTGCAGATTGTTATTTTGTAGTACTGCCGATGATGTCGCCGAACTAGCTTGCAGTTAAGGCAATAATTGGGTTTCGCAAGTTCCGTATTTAACCATTCGTCAAACGCATTCGACGAAGTTTTACCTCAGGCGGAAGTTGAATTTTCACCACGTGTGGCGGCCTCGCGTCATCAAATCCCGTGACGCCCGGCACCGCACGGTCAATAGAACATCCGCCTTACGAGGGACGGAACGAGTTTGTGAGCGCTATGACCGTATCAGCCGCTTCAGTTGCCACAGACGCAGCCCCCATTGGTTCTGCCGCGCTCGGTATGGGGCAGGAGGCTCAGGGAGCCGCTCCGACACAGCTCATCAGCTTCGCCATCGGCGACGACCAGTACGGCGTCGACATCATGGCGGTGCGCGAGATCAAAGGCTGGATCGACATTACGCATCTGCCCAGGCAACCTGACTATGTCCGCGGCGTGCTCAATCTGCGCGGCGTCATCGTACCGATCATCGATCTGCGCTGCCGCTTCGGCCAGGGACTGACGCAGGCGACGCCGCTGCACATCGTCATCATCGTGCAGATCGCCTCGAAGCCGGTCGGCCTGTTGGCTGACCGGGTGCTCGACATCGTTTCGCTCGACGACACCCAGATCCAGCCGGTGCCGCGCATCGCGCAGGCCTCGCGCGTCGAATTTCTGTCCGGCCTGGCGACCGTCGAAGGCGCCATGATCGCGCTGATCGATCTTCCCAATCTATTGTCGGTGCAAATCGAGTTCGACGCTGCCGAAGGCAAATCCGTTGCCGCAGCGGCAAGCCATTGATGCACGCGGCGACGCAACAACTCAATCACAACCCCACTGGCGACCGCACAAAAGCCGGCTACGAACACTCGGGTCGCCAGACCTAGGAACTCACGGAGAACATCATGTCTTGGCTGAAGAAATCGCCTTCCGAAAAAGCATCAAGTGGACACGACGTCGCCGCGCTGAAGGGCGATATCGTCGATAAGATCTCGGCTGCTATCATGATGATCGATCGCGATTTCATCGTGACGTACGTCAATGGGCCGACACGCGAGCTGCTACGCAAAAACGCAGTAGCTTTCGCTGCGATCTGGCCAGGCTTCGACGCCGAAAAAATAATCGGCTGCTGCATCGACATGTTCCACAAGAATCCGGCGCATCAGCGTCAGATGCTGTCGGATCCGTCGCGGCTGCCGATCCGGACCGAAATCACCATCGGTGATCTCAAGGTCGCGCTGTTGGTCAATGGCTGTTTCGATGCCCGCGGCAATCATGTCGGCAACGTTCTGGAATGGCAGGACGTGACGCAGTCACGCCTGAACGAAGGAATGCTGGCGTCGATCAACAAGGTCCAGGCGGTGATCGAGTTCGACACCACCGGCAAGATTCAGCACGCCAACGAAAACTTCCTCAATGCTCTTGGCTATACGCTCGGCGAAATTCAGGGGCAGCATCATTCGATGTTCGTCGAGCCGGCCTACCGCAGCACCCCGGAATACCGTGAGTTCTGGGCCAAGCTGGCGCGCGGCGAATACGACGCCAATCAGTACAAGCGCATCGGCAAGGGTGGCAAGGAAGTCTGGATCCAGGCGAGCTACAACCCGATCCTGGATGCCAAGGGTAAGGCCTTCAAGGTGGTAAAATTCGCCACCGACGTCACTCCGCAGGTGCTGGCCAGTAAAGCTTTGCAGCTGGCGGTCCGCCAGACCCAGGACGCTGTCAACGCGGCCAAAGACAACGATCTCACCCAGCGCATCCCGATGCAGGGCAAGACCGGCGAGATCGAGACGCTGTGCGCGGGCGTCAATAGCTTGCTCGACTCGATGTCGACGGTGATTGCCGAGATCAAAACCGCGGCGCGCGAAGTCACCAATGCGTCGTCGGAAATCTCCGCCAGCACCACCGACCTGTCGCAGCGCACCGAGGAGCAGGCCGCCAGCCTGGAAGAGACCTCGGCTTCGATGGAGGAAATCTCCGCGACCGTGAAAAAGAATGCCGAGAACGCCAACCAGGCCAATCATTCGGCGAGCGGCACCCGCGAGGTCGCCGATCGCGGCGGCCAGGTGGTGGCCAAGGCGGTCGAAGCGATGGCGCGGATCGAGGAGTTCTTCGCGTAAGATTTCCGACATCATCGGCGTGATCGACGAAATCGCCCGGCAGACCAACTTGCTGGCGCTCAACGCCGCAGTCGAGGCCGCCCGCGCCGGCGAGGCGGGCCGCGGCTTCGCGGTGGTCGCGTCGGAAGTCCGCAGCCTGGCGCAACGTTCGTCGCAGGCCGCCAAGGACATCAAGGACCTGATCACCAACAGCAACGGCCAGGTCAAAGACGGCGTCGACCTCGTCAATCGGGCGGGCACGGCGCTGACCGAGATCGTCGACTCGATCAAGAAGGTCGCCGATATCGTCGCCGACATCGCCAATGCCAGCGCCGAGCAGGCGAGCGGCATCGAGCAGGTCAACAAAGCGCTGACGCAGATGGACGAAGTCACCCAACAGAACTCCGCCCTGGTCGAGGAAAACGCCGCCACGGCGAAAACTCTCGAACACCAGGCCAATGCGATGAACGAGCGGGTCGACTTGTTCCAGATCAGTGGCGACATGGCGCCGGCGGCGCGTCCGCCCGCGGCCAGGGCACCCGTCGCAGCGAAGGCGCCGGCCGCCAAGCGAGCTGAAAAGCCGCAGCTGGTGACGGCGAAGCGCGCCGCTGCCGGAGGCAACGGCTCCGGGCCGGTGCCGCGCATGCAGGCGGCGCTCGCCACCGCGGTCAATCAGGATGCCGACTGGAAGGAATTTTGATCGTCCCGCTGCGTGAACAACACATCGGCGCCGGCGCAAAAATGGAACGAGTACGACGCAGTCGCACTCGTTCCATTTGCCGGTCAGCATCTGGCCCGCATTCTCCGATCATCCGACCATGAAATACCAGTCATTCTTTGCTGAGGCGTTGGCGCGCGTTAAGGACGAGCAGCGCTATCGGGTGTTCATCGAATTGGAGCGGCTGGCCGGCCGCTTTCCCCACGCCATCTGGCATGCGCCAGGCGGCGGTCGCGAGGTGCTGATCTGGTGCTCGAACGACTATCTCGGCATGAGCCAGCATCCCAAGACCATCGCGGCCATGACCGAAGCCGCGGTCCGCATGGGTACGGGAGCCGGGGGGACGCGCAACATCTCCGGTACCAATCAGCCGATCGTCGAACTCGAGCGCGAGATCGCCGACCTGCACGGCAAGGAAGCCGCCCTGGTCTTTACGTCCGGATATGTTTCGAACGAGGCCGGCATCGCGACCATCGCCAAGCTCCTGCCGGACTGCCTGATCCTTTCCGATGCGCTGAACCACAACTCCATGATCGAAGGCATCCGGCGATCGGGGCGTGACAGGCAGATCTTTCGCCATAACGACACGGCGCACCTCAAAACGCTGCTGCAGGCGGCCGGGACGCGGCCGAAGCTGATTGTGTTCGAGAGTCTCTATTCCATGGACGGCGATCTGGCGCCGCTCCATGAGATTTGCGATCTAGCCGAGCGTTACGATGCGATGACGTATTGCGATGAGGTGCATGCCGTCGGCATGTACGGCCCGCGCGGCGGCGGCATCGCCGAGCGCGACGCCGCAACGGCGCGCATCGACGTTATTGAAGGTACGCTGGCGAAGGCGTTCGGTTGTCTCGGCGGTTACATCGCAGCCAACGCGACCGTGATCGACGCGGTGCGCTCGTATGCTGACGGGTTCATCTTCACCACCGCTCTTCCGCCGGCGGTCAGCGCCGCCGCCGCCGCCGCGATTCGCCATTTGAAAACCTCGACTTCGGAACGCCAGCGCCACCAGGATCGCGTCGCCCGGACAAAGTTGGCGCTGGCGGCGGCCGGGCTGCCGGTCATGCCGAGCGAGACACATATCATTCCGCTGCTGGTCGGTTGTCCGGACGCCTGCAAGGCGGCAAGCGATCGGCTGCTCACCAGGCATGGCATCTACATCCAGCCGATCAACTATCCGACCGTTCCGAGAGGGACGGAGCGGCTTCGTATCACGCCGACGCCCTATCACCAGGACGCCCACATCGACCACCTCGTCAGTGCGCTTCTTGAGGTATGGGCGGAGCTGCGGCTTGATCATCAAATTCCGGACGTCGTGGGCGCCAAAACAGGTCCACGACTGCCGCGTCTTCAACCGTCACACGCCGGCGATGTTCCCAAACCTCGCCGAAGCGGGCAGTTGCGGGCGACATCGACAAAACCGGTCATGGCCGAAAGACGGGCCAGAGGGGCCGCCTAGTTCGGGGTCTTGACGTGATCGGATGCGTGGCGCGCCCCTCGGGGCCGTTGGGTGTATTATGGAATGTCAAAAGTGATTCGCGGTCACTTTTAGGTTGCTACGCGCTGCGTTGATCGGCGGAGCAAACAAATTCAATCTAGGAGTTGTGTTGATGAAAACACGTCCTAGCGCTACGACCGACGAACGCATCCCTCCTCACGTCGTGTTGGGTTGCGCCGCCTGCGCAGCCTGTCAGCCCAAATTATGCGAAGCTGTGGCCAGAGCCACACAGACGTTGCTCGAGCACGTGGCCGTCGAGCTTCCGCAATCGGTCCATTTGATCACCGCCCGACGCGTCGTTCACTGGGGCGAGGATCTACAAGGTGTGGTGCCCGTCATTTGCGAGGGATGGGGGGCGTCGGTATCGACGTTGTCCGACGGCAGCCGGCAAATACTGTCGATATTGTTGCCGGGCGACATGGTGTCGATGGCTTTCCTGTTCGACGACCGGGCTGAATGCACCGTTGAAGCCATCACCGACGTCCGTTACCGAGCCTTCGCGCGAGGCGATCTGAAGGCACGCCTGCTCGCTGATGCCGACAGTTTTGCAAAGTTCTTGAACGCCAGTGTCGAAGAGAAGGGCAGGGCTGATCAGCTCATTGCCGACCTTGGGCGGCGGACTGCGGAAGAACGGATAGCCCGCTTAATTCTCGATCTGAAAGGCCGGCTCAGACGGCGCGGTATGCTGCAGACCGAGACGTTGGAGATGGATTTTCCGCTGCGGCGGCATCACATCGCCGACGCGACCGGGCTAAGTCCGGTCCATGTTTCAAAGGTGATGTCCGAGCTTCGCCAAAACGGCATCGTCAAGATCAGCGATCGCTCCTTGAGAGTTTTGGACCGGGACAGATTGCGCCACATCGCGCTGATGTAGCGAGAGCGAGAACCATGCCGGTTTCACGTTCCGGTAAGGTAAACGAATAATTAACTCAAAGCTCATCAAATAGATCGGCAAACAAGGCTCGGCCGGACGCGCGGCCGCGCGGGGGTCATCGTGACGAGCATCCTGGTCAGACGCAGCGGCGCGTTCGGCGATGTGATCGACACGACGCCGGTCGTGCGCCGCCTGCGCGAGGAAAATCCGGACGCCGAGATCGACCTCGATACCCAATATCCGCACGTGTTCCTGAACAGTCCGCACCGCATCGGCTTCAAGCGCGACATCGCCTACGACCGGGTGATCGATCTCAACATGGCGTTCGAGCGCAATCTGCGCCGGGTCGGCATCGTCGAATCCTACATGGAAGTGGCGTTCGGCGACCGCAAAGGATCGACCCAGCTCGAAATGGCCTACGGCCCGCCGCCGCAATTCGGGCTCGACTGGTCGCTGGCGATCGCCATGCATCCAGCGCGGTCGTGGCCGCAACGCACCCTGCCGGCCCAATTCTGGGTCGACCTCGCCAACATCCTGGCCGAGCGCGGCTGGATCGTCTTGTGCATCGGCACCAAACAGGATTGGGGTTTCAACGGCCACCGCGTCCTCGACTTGCGCGACCGCTTCGACATGCAGATGCAGGCTTCGGTGATCGGCGCGTCGCGGGTGTTCGTCTGCTCGGAGTCGGGCCCGATGATGCTGGCGCAAGTCACCGACGTCCCGGTCGTCGCGCTCCACACCATGGCGCTGCCATGGATCACCGCGCGCGAGCGGCACGGCGAGGTCGGCTGGCGGTTTCACGGCATCCCGGCGCCGATCGAATGCGCCGGCTGTTCGCACACCCTGTCCGAAGTATCGACCTTTTTTTCCTGCCTGCGCGGCGACAACAAATGCGTGACGCTGTTTGATCCGCAAACCATCGCCGACCAAGTCGAAAGCGCCGCCCGTGAAACTGCACCTGCCTGACGTTACGCTCCTCGTTGTCGACACCGTCTGCCACGAGCTCGCGGCGCTGGCGGTCAAGGATGCGCTCGAGCGCACCCGTTTCGGGGACGTCGTCATCCACACCGACGACGTCGCGCCGTTTCGGCGCATCCTCGGCAGCGCCGATGCGCGCAGCGACGACGATCTCATCTACTTCCGCAAGATCGATCGCTTCGCGTCGGTCGATGCGGCGATGGCGCATCTGTGGTACGACGCGCCGGCGCTGATCCAGACGTCGCACGCGCTCATCATGCAGTGGGATGCCGGTATCGTCGATGCCGGTCAGTGGTCCGACGCGTTCCTGGAGTACGACTATATCGGCGCGCCATGGGGCTGGCATGGCGACGTCCACGAAGTCGGCAATGGCGGCTTTTCGCTGCGGTCGCGCCGGCTCATGGAATACGTCGCCGAGCACCGCGACGAATTCCCGCTCGGTCATCCGGAGGATGACGTCTTGTGCCGGCGCTATCGGCTGGAACTGGAGCGCGCCGGCTTCTGCTGGGCCCCGATCGATGTGGCGTTGCGCTTTTCGTTCGAGCGGACCGGTTTTTCCGGACCGGAGGCGCATTTCGGCTATCACGGCATTTTCAACTGGCCGCGGGTGTTCCCGTTTGCCGCGCTGCAGGAGCGCACATTGCTGGCGCTGGCCAACAAATATCTAAATCACCCGAAGCACCTGAGCGAGCTGCTGCACGCCATGAAAGTACAAATGGCGGATATCGGGGCGGCGGCCGGCGACGTGGCGCCGCTTCGCCAGCCGGCCTGATTGGGGGCGCGGCATTTTGGCTTGATGGCCCAAGCGCCTCTGAAACGACATCAACGCGACTTTGATCGTTGACGCGTTGGCGCATGTTGCCGGGGCCGCATGAAAGCCAAGACCGTTCTCATTTCCGGTGCGGGCATTGGTGGACCGACGCTCGCCTTTTGGCTGAAAGCCGCCGGCTTCGAGCCGACGCTCGTCGAACGCGCGCCGGCATTGCGCGCCGGCGGCTTCGTTCTCGATCTCTGGGGCCTTGGCTACGATCTCGCTGAGCGCATGGGCTTGAGGGATTGCATCGAGGGCGTGGGCTATCACGTGCGCGAGCTGCGGATCGTCGACGACCGGGGCAAACGCGTGGCCGGCTTCGGCGCCGAGGTGTTTCGTGAGCTGACCGGCGAGCGTTTTGTGACGCTGGCGCGAAGCGACCTCTCGCGCTTGCTGTACGGGAAGATCAGGGACGGAACGGAGGTCATGTTCGGCGATGAGATCGTCGGCCTTGATGAGCGTGCCGACTGCGTGCAGGTGCGTTTCAAACGCGGCGGCGAACGCGCGTTCGATCTGGTGATCGGCGCCGACGGCCTGCATTCGGGTGTCCGCGCGCTGGCGTTTGGCCCGCAGGACCGGTTCGAACGGCATCTGGGCTATGCGGTCGCGGCGTTCCAGGTCGCCGGCTATCGGCCACGCGACGATGACGTCTACGTAACCTTCAGCGAGCCAGGCCAAATGCTCGGCCGCGTCGCGCTACGCGACGACCGGACGTTGTTGATGTTCGTGTTCACCGCCGATCGAGAATCGTTATCGACAAGGCCAGACCTGGCCGAGCAAAAAGCGCTGCTGCGCAGAAGATATGGCGGCCGCAAGTGGGAGTGCGCGCGCATCCTGGACGAGCTTGATCGCAGCACGGACCTCTATTTCGATCGGGTCAGTCAAATCAAAATGGATACGTGGTCGCACGGCCGCGTTGCCCTGATCGGCGACGCCGCATTCTGTGTGTCTTTGATGGCAGGACAGGGGTCGGCCTTGGCCATGACCGCGGCCTACGTGCTGGCGGGAGAGCTTGCCGCGGCGGACGGGCGGCACGAGGAAGCGTTTCGCAATTATGAGAAGCGCTTGCGGGACTATGTCGGCTCGAAACAGAAGGCGGCGGAGCGTTTTTCCGCTGCTTTCGCGCCCAAGACCCGCTGGGGGTTGTTTCTGCGCAATCAGGTGATCAAGGCTTCTGCGCTCCCCGGCCTGGCGACGCTCACCTTCGGGCGCGATATCGTCGATACCCTGCCGCTCCCCGACTATGTCTGGCCTGCGTTGACGTCGACAAATCTCTAGCAGGACGCGCTGCCTTATCACCCGTTCAACACCTCCAACGCCTTGGCGTGCACGCGGCGATCGCCGGCGGCGATGATGCGGCCGCCGCCATGCGGCCGGCCATTGTCCCAGGTGGTGACGACGCCGCCTGAGCCTTCGATGATCGGAATGAGCGGCAGCACGTCGTAAGGCTTAAGTTCGGTCTCGATGACCAGATCGACATGGCCGGCGGCGAGCATGCAATAGGCGTAGCAATCGCCGCCATAACGCGACAGCCGCACCGCCGCCTCGACGCGCTGGAAGCGGCTGCGGTCAGGCTCGCGCATCAACAGCGGGCTGGTCGTGAGCAGCACCGCGTCGGCCAACGTCGGGCAGGGGCGCGCGCGCAGCGCCCGGTCGCCGGCGGGGCCGCGATAGCGGGCGGCGCTGCCGTCGCCGGTGAAATGCTCGCGCGTGAACGGCTGGTGCATCATGCCGTAGATCGGCTCGCCGCGCCGTGTCAGCGCGATCAGCGTGCCCCATGCCGGCATGCCGCAGATGAAGGATTTGGTGCCGTCGATCGGATCGAGCACCCAGACATATTCAGCGTCGGCTCGTTCGGCGCCGAATTCTTCGCCGACGATGCCGTGCACCGGAAACGTTTTCTTGATCAGCGTGCGCATGGCGACTTCGGCGGCGCGGTCGGCCGCCGTCACCGGATCGAAGCCGCCGCCCGGACTCTTGTTCTCGATGCCGAGCGCGGTGCGAAAGAACGGACGGATCGTCTCGCCGGAGACGCTCGCTAGCTCGTCGACGAACGCCGCGAAGTCGATGGCCGTCATGCGCGTTTCGACTACCGGACTTGGGTGACATCAGCAAATCAAGCGAAGCGATTGCGGTCGGGCGATTTCAGGGTTCCAAGGGGGAGGAGGTCCTAGTTAAGTGAGGCCGCGAAATCAGTGTGGCCGATAGGACACGGCTGTTGGCGAAATCGATTCTCGGCCTGCTCCCGGCGCCGATCCACAGCCTAGATGCCTCAATTTTACGCAGATGCACAATGACATCGGACTGCTTGCCTAATTTATTGAGCAACAAAGGATTTCTTGATTTTTCGAGCGTGCGTTAAGGCAGCTCTGACCTGTGGAAGACCTGCTCTGCACAAAATGCAGGAGATTTCGGGGGAAAATGACCGAGGATTAGGTCAGCACCACTTGCGTTTTGTGCGGCGCGGTGTATGTTGTTGCAGTGCGGTAGCGAGAGATTTCATCTCTTGTTGCCGTCGCCCTCCTTGGGCGTTTCCTCCCTAGACTTGGGCCGCTGCCGCAAGGTGAGCGGCCCCTTTCTTTTCAGGCCCGTTTCAACGCACGTGTCCGTGCGCCGCACTAGTAGCCTACTCCGCCGCCGCGCGATACGGGCGCAGCTCTTCCAGTGGAATTTCCGCCAGCCGATCGGCGAGGATTTCGAATTCGGCCGCGAGCCTTGTGAACGATGCCGCCCTCTGGTAGCGGCGCTCGTCCATATACAGCGCGCGGTTGATCTCGAGCTGGATCGCGTGCAGGCCGGCGGTCGGATTGCCGTAATGCTCGGTGATGAAGCCGCCGGCATACGGCTTGTTGCGGCTGACGACATAGCCGAAGCCGCGCATCGTCGCTTCGATCGTTTCGGCGATGATCGGCACGCAGCTGGTGCCATAGCGGTCGCCCAGCACCAGGTCGGCGCGCGGCCGCTCATCCTTGGTGCCGGTGGCCGACGGCATCGAATGGCAATCGATCAACATGGCGGCGCCGAAATCGCGGTGCAGCCGCATGAACAACCGCCGCAGAGTGCGGTGATAAGGCTTGTAAAGGCCGTCGATGCGGCGGAGCGCTTCGGCGACCGCGATGCGCTGATCGTAGATCTCCTGCGCGTCGCCGACCACGCGGGCGACCGTGCCAAGCCCGCCGGCAACCCGCATCGAGCGGGTATTGGCGAAGGAGGGAAGCCGTCCGTCGAACATCCGCGGGTCGAGCTCGTAAGGCTCGCGGTTGACGTCGACATAGCAGCGCGGGAAATGCGCGCGCACCAGCGGATGGCCGCGCTCGACGACGCCAGCGATTAATTCGTCGACAAAGGAATCCTCGGAACGCCGCAAAGTCGTGAGATCGAGGCGCGATGCCAACAGGAATTCGCGCGGATAAATGCGGCCACTGTGAGGGGAATTGAACACGATCGGGCCGCGGCATTCGGCAGGCTCGAGCGCCTCGAATGGGGGGTCGAATTCGTCCTGGATTTCCAGCATGACCCCTGGCGGCTTTCCAAGCCTTAAGCGCTAATGAGTCCTGAGCGACGTAAGCTTATGCTCGCCAACCTTGGGCTGCCAAGGCCTAACTGGCCAAAGGCCTCACTATCCGAAGGTCTAACGGTCCGAACACCTGACCGCCAAGAAAGTGACTGTCCAAGGCTTGACGTTCCAAGACTTAACGATCCGGAAATCGATCATCGAATCGCCGACGCAATTCGCAGCCAATGTCGAGCCTGCGCGGCGCGGGTTAAGTGCGGCCATAGGGGCACAGCTTTCACCTCATGTTTACCCGCGATCCGGCTTATGGAATTTAGGGGACCGGCACTGTCGCCGGAGACGAGTGGTCATGCCCAAAATCCTGCTTGCCGAAGACGATATCGACATGCGCCGGTTTCTGGTGAAGGCGCTGCAGAATGCCGGTTTCGACGTTATGTCCTACGATAACGGGCTGTCGGCCTACCAGCGTCTGCGCGAAGAGCCGTTCGAGCTCCTTCTGACCGATATCGTGATGCCGGAGATGGACGGCATCGAACTCGCCCGCCGCGCCGCCGAGCTCGATCCCGACATCAAGATCATGTTCATTACCGGCTTCGCCGCCGTGGCGCTCAATTCCGATTCGAGCGCGCCTAAGCACGCCAAGGTGCTGTCGAAGCCGATCCACCTGCGCGAGCTCGTTAACGAAGTGCAGAAACTGCTCGCGGCCTAGGCCGCCGGCGTTACGCCACCCGGCGTTTGTCGTGGGGCACCGGCTGCGGCCGGTGCAGCGCGTCGCGCCGCGGATGGACATTGCGGGCGATCACGTGAGCGGCGGGTGTGGCGCCCGGCTTGGGTGCCGCTTTGGCCTCCGCGACGAGCGGTAGCGCGATGGATCCAGATCCCGCATTGGCGGTGGTGATCGGTTGCGCGGCGGTCTTCGCCACGACTTTTGTTTTCGCCATTTTGCCGCGAGCAGGGCCGGCCACTTTGGCGGCTCCCTTGGTAGTGGCCTCTTTGCTCTCCGCGGCCAGCGGCAGCACCACCGATGCGACGGTCGTGGCCGGTTGCGCGGCGGTCTTCGCCCCGACTTTTGTTTTCGCCATTTTGCCGCGAGCAGGGCCGGCCACTTTGGCGGCTTCCTTGGTAGTGGCCTCTTTGCTCTCGGCGGCCAGCGGCAGCACCACCGATGCGACGGTCGTGGCCGGTTGCGCGGCCTTCGCCGCGGCCTTGGCCGCTTGTTTGGCGACGACCTTCACCGCGACCTTCCGGGCGATCAGATGCGCGACGCGGGTGGCGATCTTCTCCTGTTGCGGCTGCGCGTCTTTGCCGTCGTTGTTCTGCTGCGCCTCCTGAAGCTGCGCCTGCTCCAACTCGGCGAATGCCGGCAGGTTGCGGCATGGCAGCGACGATGCGAACCGAAGCTTCGAGTCGGCCGGCTGTGATTTCCGCCACGCCTCGGCGGTACGGCCAGTGACGCGCAGCACGTAGGTCCGGGTCTCCCGCGGCAGGGAACGGCGGCGATCGAGCCATCTGCCGACGCGGCCTGCGCCGGCATTGTATGCCGCGGCGACATAACCGAGATTGCCGAAGTGCTGGCGCAGCACCTTCAATAACCGGGCCGAGGCGGGGATCGCCTGCCGCGGATCGAACGGATCGGCGAGGCCGACTTCCACCGCAGCCTCGGGCATGAATTGGGCGATGCCCAAGGCGCCCGCCTTGCTGATGGAGTCGCGTTGCAGCCGGCTTTCCTGCCAGATCAGGTTGGCGAAAAACTGCACCGGCAGATCGTTGTCCTGCGCCGACGTCATCAGCGCATTGCACAGAGCATCGACCAACTCGGCGACGGTGGCGTCGGCCTCCGAATCTACATCCGCATCGGTGGCTGCCGGCGGTGCGCTCGCGTCTGACGCGCCGATGTTAGGTGGCGTGAGGAGAGCAAGCTCGCTGTCGGTTCTCTTGATCTCGGGCGCTTCGATTTCAGGCGCGGTCATTTGCGAGCGGACGATATCGATGTCGCCGACCGCCGCGACGCGGATCGCAGTATTGCCGATGTCCGATTTGCCGATCGAGCCGGTGGTTTCAACGTCCGCCGGCGGCTGAGCTTCGTCGACCGCAGGCACGCGATCCTGCATCTTTGCTGGTAGAATTTGCACCGCCGCAGTGGTGCCGAATTTCACTTCCGATACGGCAGCCGTCAGCCCGAGCATCAGCCCAAGCAATAAAATCGCCAACGCCAGGATTGGTCGCATCCCCCGTCCCCCGAACGTAACTCATGCGCCTGCGGCGTCCGACAACGCCGCTCCGTCCAAACACGCAAACAAGAAAAATCCCCGACTGACCTGAAGTTGGCCGGTGCAAGCGGGCGCTTTTTTGGAGATATTGGGAATTCGCCGCGGCTCATTCCGGGCCATTGCCGAGCCAAGTTGTGGCGGGAATGAGTTTGAGCAACGCGCTCGCGCCTTCTGCGTCTTTCGCCGGCCGAAAAATTTAGATTGGAACCGCTCTAAGGGAGCTTGCGCCGCCGCCGCGAAAGTCGGATATTAGTTGCGTTCGTGACCAATTTCTTTGCCACGTTCCGTCGCGCAAAAAACGAATGCCCGGGAGGTCCGCATGGCTGTCAAGCACGCCGTCAAGCAACACGACACCAAGGTCGCCACCAAGGATCGGAGCGCTGACGCAAGAGCCACCGGCCACGGCACCGCGCTGCACTATCAGCCCGGTTTCGGCAATCATTTCGTTTCCGAGGCGGTCGCCGGCGCGCTGCCGGTCGGCCGCAATTCGCCACAGCAGCCGCCGCTCGGGCTCTATGCCGAGCAGCTGTCAGGCACTTCGTTCACGACCGCGCGGGCGGAAAACCGCCGCACCTGGACCTACCGCATCCAGCCCTCGGTGGTGCACCGGCCCTATAAGCGGCTCGACAACCGACTGATCCGCAGCGCGCCGTTCAATGAAGCCGAGGCGACGCCGACGCAGCTGCGCTGGTCACCGTTTCCGATCCCGCGCACGCCGACCGATTTCGTCGAAGGCATCGTGACGCTCGGCGGCAACGGTGACGTCGCCACCCAGGTCGGCATGGCGGTGCACTTCTATGCCGCCAACGCATCGATGACCAACCGGGTCTTCTACAACGCCGACGGCGAGATGCTGATCGTGCCGCAGCAGGGCCGCGCCCGCTTTGTCACCGAGCTTGGCGTCATCGAAGCTGCCTGCGGCGAGATCGTCATCATGCCGCGCGGTCTGCGCTTCCGGGTCGAACTGCCGGACGGCCCGTCGCGCGGCTATATCTGCGAGAATTACGGCGCCATGTTCCGGCTGCCGGAGCTCGGTCCACTCGGCGCCAACGGCCTGGCCAATACGCGCGATTTCCTGGCGCCGGTCGCCGCCTACGAGGACGTGACCGGACCGTTCAGCCTGGTCGCCAAGTTTCAGGGCAATCTATGGTCGGCGGACATGAAGCATTCGCCGCTCAATGTCGTCGCCTGGCACGGCAACTTCGCGCCGTACAAATACGACCTGGCGCGCTTCAACGTCATCGGCTCGATCAGCTTCGACCATCCCGATCCGTCGATCTTCAGCGTGCTGACCGCGCCGTCGGAGCTGCCGGGCGCCGCCACCGTCGATTTCGCGATCTTCCCGCCGCGCTGGCTGGTCGGTGAGGATACGTTCCGGCCACCCTGGTTCCATCGCAACGTCATGACCGAGTTCATGGGCCTGCTCTACGGCCAGTACGACGCCAAGGCGGAAGGCTTCCTGCCGGGCGGCGCCAGCCTGCATAACTGCATGAGCGCCCACGGTCCCGACGCCGAAAGCTGGGCCAAGGCGACGCGCGCCGAGCTCAAGCCGCACAAGATCGAGAACACCATGGCGTTCATGTTCGAGAGCCGCTACGCCATGCGGCTGACGCGCTACGCCACCGAGTCCGCCGAATTGCAACACGATTATTTCGAAGGCTGGCAGGGGCTGGAGAAGCACTTCTCGCCGCAATAATGCGCGCGTTGATTTCAGGCGAAAAGTCTTTTACTCGGCACACCAGTAAGTAGGGTGGGCTGAGCGGAGCGAAGCCCACGCGGATTTCGTGGACGGCTTGTTATCCGTGGGCACAACGCTTCGCGCCTTTGCCCACCCTACGATCTGCCCGGTGAATTCGCGCGGCCCCGTCGAAAGGACGACACGTGGCTGAAAGGCCGGACGACGATAACCTGCTCGCCGGCTTTTTCGACCGGTCGCTCGCCGCGCTGCAGGAAGCGGCGGCGGATCGCGAGCTGCGGGCGCTGGTCGGTGCGATCGCGCAGGCAATCGAAACCTCGATGCGCGCCGGCGGTAAGCTTCTGATTGCCGGCAATGGCGGTAGCGCTGCCGATGCGCAACATCTGGCCGCCGAATTCCTGTCGCGCTACGTCACCGACCGCCGGCCGCTGCCGGCGGTGGCGCTCACCACCGACACTTCGGTGCTCACGGCCGTCGGCAACGATTATGGCTTCGAGCATGTGTTCGAGCGCCAGGTGCGCGGGCTCGGGCGGCCGGGCGACGTGTTTCTCGCCATCTCGACCTCCGGACGCTCGCGCAACGTGCTGCGCGCGCTCGAAGCGGCGCGCGACATGGGCCTCGTGACAGTCGGTTTCTCCGGCGCCGCCGAGACCGAAATGCGTCCGCTGTGCCGGCATTTTCTGGCGGTAGCGTCGCACGAGACCGCGATCGTGCAGCAGATTCACATGGTCGCGGGGCACGCGATCTGCGCGCTGGTCGAACGCGCGATGCTGCGATGACATCTTCCGTTGCCGGATCGGACCTCGAAGCGCGCAGCGAGGTGAGCGGGCTCTGGTCGGAGGTATTCGCAGGAGATTTTGCTGGCCGGCCGGCTCTGTTTCTCGACCGCGACGGCGTCATCGTCGAAGATACCCACTATCTCGGCCGGCCCGAAGAGATGCGGATGCTCGCCGGCGCTGCCGCCGCCATCGCGCAGTGTAACCGCCTCGGCATACCCGTCGTGCTGGTCTCCAATCAGTCAGGCATCGCGCGCGGCCTCTATGACTGGAAAGGCTTTGCGGCGGTGCAGGCCGCGCTCGCCGATGCCCTGACATCGGCCGGAGCGCGGCTCGACGGCGTCTTTGCCTGTGCGCATCACGCCGACGGACAGGCGCCATTCGACATTGCCGATCATCCCTGGCGCAAGCCGAACCCGGGCATGATTGTCGCTGCCGGCGAGGGCATGAAGCTTGATCTTGCGCGGTCATGGATTATCGGCGATCGGGCGTCGGATATCGCGGCCGGCGTTGCGGCCCGGCTCGCCGGCGGCGTGCTCATTTCGGCGCGCGACGACGATCCGGAACTGCAGCCGGCGGCGGCGCTCGCGAGCAAACAATTCGCGGTGGACATCACGGCCTCGCTCGCCGATGCTGTCGCGCTTCTTTTGGCGCGCGGGGAGTTTGGCCTTGTGCGAAGTCGCCAATAACGGCGGCACGGAGCGTCGGCCTGCATCAGCAACATGAATATCATCGACACCGCACTTCCCGGCGTGCTGATCATCGAACCGAAGATATTCGGCGATGCGCGCGGTTTCTTTCTGGAGACCTTTCAAGCTCAGCGTTACGCCTTGCACGGCATCGATCGGCCTTTTGTCCAGGACAACCTGTCGCGATCGGCGCGTGGCGCGCTGCGCGGCCTGCATTTCCAGAATCCAAAACCGCAGGGCAAGCTCGTGACCGTGCTGCGCGGCGCGGTGCGCGACGTCGTCGTCGACGTCCGCGTCGGCAGTCCGACGTTCGGCCGGCACGTGGCCGTGGACCTCGACGAGGAGAACCACCGCCAGCTCTGGGTGCCGCGCGGGTTCGCCCACGGCTTTGTCGTGCGCTCCGACAGCGCGGATTTCTTTTACAAGTGCGACGAGCTTTACAGCCCGGCGGATGAGAAGGTGTTACGCTGGAACGATCCGGAGCTCGGCATCGACTGGGGCGCCGACGCGCCGCTGTTATCGCCGCGCGACAGCGAGGGCAAGAGCCTTAAGCAATTGGCCGGGCTGTTGCCGCATTTCGAGCCGGCTTGATGCGGATACTGGTCACCGGCGTAACCGGGCAGATCGGCGGCGCGCTGCTCTCGCGCCTGCCGGCGTCGGCAACGACAATTGCCGCCGATCGTTCAATGCTGGACCTTGCGGCGCCGCGGGCCCTTCCGGCCACGCTCGACCGCTTGGCGCCAGACATTATCCTCAACCCGGCGGCCTATACCGCCGTCGACAAGGCTGAAGACGAGGGCGCGCTTGCCATGCGGGTAAATGGCGAGGCGCCCGGAATGATCGCCCGCTGGGCCGCCGCGCGCGGCCTGCCGCTCATCCATTTCTCCACCGATTACGTGTTCGACGGATCCGGTGACCGCGCCTGGCGCGAGGACGATGCGCCGCAGCCGTTGTCGGCGTACGGCGCGAGCAAGCTCGCCGGCGAGAACGAAATCCGCGCCGCCGGCGGCGCCTTTTTGATTGTGCGCAGCTCGTGGGTCTACGCGGCGGCGGGCAAGAATTTCCTGCGCACCATTTCCGGCCTGGCGCGTGAGCGCAAAGAGTTGCGCGTCGTCGCCGACCAGATCGGCGCGCCGACCTCGGCGGCGCTGATCGGCGACGTCGTTGTCGGCATGCTTGCAGGCGGCCGTGACACCTTGCGTGAATGCTGCAAGCGATCCGGCGGCGTCGTTCACATGGCGGCGTCGGGCGAGGTGAGCTGGCACGGCTTTGCCTGCGCCATCGTTGACGGGCTGAAAGCCCGTGGCGTCAAGCTTGCGGTCGAACAGATCGTGCCGATCAGCACCGATCAATATCCAACCAAAGCGCGGCGGCCGCGCAATTCGCGCCTCGATTTGACGCGATTGCAAAGCGTGTTCGGCATTACGCCGCCCTCTTGGCAGGACGCACTTTCGCCGGAGCTTAATCATCTGGCCCGGGAATTTGGCAGCGCGCAGAGCGGGGGGTAGCGCCTCGATGTAAAGCCCGGTATTGAAACGCGGGGACGTCCGGCGGCCCGGCTACCGAAGTTATCGAATGCTTTCGTTCTTCAACAATTCGCGCAAAGCGCTGATCGTCGCACACGATCTGTTCATGACCGCGGCCGCCGTGGTCATCAGCTTCTATATCCGTTTCGAAGAAGCCGGCTTGATGGAGCGGCGCGAGACGCTGTTCACGTTCCTGCCGGCCTTCGTCGTCTATGCCGGATTTATCTACTTTATATTCCATCTTTACGAGTTGAAATGGCGTTTCGCCTCGCTGCCGGACCTGATGAACATCGTTCGCGCGGCGTCGGTACTAGCGGTCTCGCTGCTGGTCGTTGACTATTTTCTGGTGGCGCCGAACGTGTTCGGCCAATACTTCTTCGGCAAGATCACGATCGCGCTTTATTGGGTGTTGCAGATCGCCCTGCTGAGCGGCTCGCGGATGGCCTATCGGTATTTCCGCTACACGCGCACCCGCCAGCACGCTCGCTCGCCGCAATCGAATCCCACCCTGGTGCTCGGCCGCGCTGCTGACGCCGAGGCGCTGCTGCGGTCGATCGAGAGCGGCGCGGTGAAGAACGTCTGGCCGGTCGGAATCCTGTCGTCGTCGCCCGCCGACCGGGGGCAGAGCATTCGCGGCATTCCGGTCCTCGGCAACTTCGAGATGCTCGATGCCGTCGTCAACGATCAGGCGCAACGCGGCCGCGCCGTCGCGCGGGTGATCTTTACGCCCTCGGCGCTCGAACCGGAGGCGAAGCCGGAAGCGACTTTGATGCGCGCGCGCCGGCTCGGCTTGATGGTCAGCCGGCTACCGTCGCTCGACGACGGCGGCGAGATGCCGCGACTGGCGCCAGTCAATGTCGAGGACCTACTGCTGCGGCCGACAGTCAAGATCGACTACGCGCGGTTGGAAAGCTTCCTCAAAGGCCGCTCCATCGTGGTCACCGGCGGCGGCGGCTCGATCGGCGCCGAGATTTGCGACCGCGTCATCACCTTCGGCGCCGAGCGGCTGCTGATCATCGAGAATTCCGAGCCGGCTTTGCACGCCGTGCTGGAAACGCTCGCCACCAAAAAGTCGCAAGCCGCGATCGCCGGACGCATCGCCGACGTCCGCGACCGCGCCCGCCTGTTTCGCCTGATGGCCGACTTTGAGCCGGACATCGTCTTTCACGCCGCCGCGCTCAAGCACGTGCCGCTGCTCGAAGCGAACTGGGAGGAGGGGGTCAAGACCAACGTGTTCGGCTCGGTCAATGTCGCTGACGCGGCAGCGGCGTGCGGCGCCTCAGCGATGGTCATGATCTCGACCGACAAAGCCATCGAGCCGGTTTCGGTGCTCGGCGCCACCAAGCGCTTTGCCGAAATGTATTGCCAGGCGCTCGACGCCGATCTCGCCCGGCGCGCGCATGCGCGGCAAAGAGCCGATGCGGCTGATCGCGGTGCGCTTCGGCAACGTGCTCGCGTCCAATGGCTCGGTGGTGCCGAAATTCAAGGCGCAGATCGATGCCGGCGGGCCGGTGACGGTCACCCACCGCGACATGGTGCGCTATTTCATGACCATCCGCGAGGCTTGCGACCTGGTCGTCACCGCCGCCAGCCATGCGCTCGGGCGGGCGCGCTCGGACGTTGCGGTCTATGTGCTCAATATGGGCCAGCCGGTGAAGATCGTGGATCTCGCCGAGCGCATGATCAGGCTCGCCGGTCTGCAACCCGGCGCAGACATTGCGATCGAGTTTACCGGCGCGCGTCCCGGCGAGCGCCTGCAGGAGGTGCTGTTTGCTAGCAGCGAGCCAACGGTCGACATCGGCGTCGAGGGCGTGGTCGCGGCGCGTCCGGCGCAGCCGTCGATCGACGCGATGCGGGGTTGGCTGGCGCTCCTTGACCAGGGGCTCGCCCGCGAGGAGCGCGAAGCGATCTATCGCGTGCTGCGCGATGCGGTGCCGGATTTTCAGGGCGCGGCCGCTTGAACATTGCGATGCCGGATCGCGGGAGCTCGACGAGCGTGCGCGACAACATCTTTTCGATCGACGTCGAGGACTGGTTCAATCTGTCCGGGACCGGCGCCGAGCCGCCGCCGTCGAAATGGGACCGGCTGGAGAGCCGGCTGGAGCGAAACTTTCACGGCTTGCTGGAGCTGCTCGCCGAGGGGGGCGGCACGGCGACCTGCTTCGTGGTCGGCTATTTCGGCAAACGATTTCCGCAACTCATCCGTGAGGCGGTCGCCGCCGGGCACGAAATTGCGGCGCACGGTTACTTTCATCGTTTGATTTACGACATGTCGCCGGCGGAATTTTACGAGGATGCGCTGGCGACCCGCAAACTGCTGGAAGATATCAGCGGCGCTGCGGTCCGAGGCTTCCGCGCGCCGGCATTTTCCGTTACCGAGCGGACACCTTGGTTTTTTGAAAAACTCGTCGAAGCCGGCTACAAGTACGACTCTTCGGTATTTCCCGCACTTCACCAAACCGGCGGCCTTGCCGGTGGGAAGTTCGCGCCCTACACGGTGCCGACGGCGGCCGGCGCGCTTGCGGAATTCCCGATCACGACCGTGCGGGTGCTTGGCCAACCGATGTGTTTTTTCGGCGGCGGTTATTTGCGATTGTTTCCGTATCCGGTCATCCGCGCCATGGGGCGCAAAGCGCAAAGCGAAGGCCGCCCGATCATCTTCTATGTGCATCCACGCGAGATCGATCCCGAACAGCCGCGCATGGCATTGAGCCGCCGCCGCCGTTTCACCTGCTACGTGAACCTCAAGACCACGCGCCCGAAAATCAGGCACATCCTGCGTGACTTTCCGGTCACTTCCTTCGACAAATTTCTGGCGCAAAGGGCCATGCCGTGAGCGAGCGTACGTCGGAGTTCTTCGACCGTTATGCGGTCGATTTTGACTCGATCTACGGCAACGACAACAAGGCGCTCGAGCGCATTGCCAATCGGCTGTTCCGCCGCGCCATGCTGGTGCGCTATGAAAAAACCCTGGCCGGCTGCCAGCCGATCGAAGGCCGCAGCGTCATCGATATCGGCTGCGGCCCGGGCCATTACAGCATCGCGCTGGCGCGCGCCGGGGCCAAAAAGGTCTTAGGCCTCGATTTCGCCGCCGGCATGCTCAAGATCGCGCGCGACCGCGCGCAGCGTTACGGCGTTGCCGAACGTTGCGCCTTCGAGCTTGGCGACTTTCTCAACTATCCGATGCCGGAGCGCTTTGATTATGCGGTGGTGATGGGTTTCATGGACTATGTCGCCGACCCGCGCGCCATCATCAACCGTGTCCTTGACGTTACGCGCGTTCGCGCTTTTTTCAGCTTCCCCAAGGCCGGCGGGCCGTTGGCCTGGCAGCGGCAGTGGCGCTACCGCAACCGCTGCGATCTGTTCCTTTATCGCGAGCAGCAAATTCGAGATTTGTTGGCGCCGACCGGCGCGGCGTTTTCGATCGAGCCTATCGGCCGCGATTTCTTTGTGACGCTGATGGCGAATAACACGAACTCAGTGGTGTAAGCCTCGCCGGGCGACATTGTGCCCGCGGCCCGCTCACACCATCACGCTCTTGCCGCGCGCGAACGCAAATAACAGCCAGGCGACCAAGGCCGCGCCGCAGACCAAAGCGGCGACGTCATTCATCAGACCGGGCGCCGCGAGCGTGACGAAGGCGAGGGCGACCAAGCCGAGGTTGACGGCAAAGACGTGCGCCACGACCTGGCTCACGCTAAATCCGCGGTCGGTGGCGCGCTGATAAAAATGCGAGCGGTGCGCCTGCCAGACCGGCTCGCGGTTCACGAGCCTGCGGATCAGCGTGATGGTGGCGTCGGCCAGATAATATAAAGGCAGCAGGATCGCGGCGGCGAGCCCGTGATGACCGGCGAGCTGCACCAATAGCCAGCCGAGCAGAAGCCCAAGCGGAAGGCTGCCGACATCGCCGAGGAAAAGCCTGGCGACCGGCCGGTTGAAATAGGCAAAGCCGATCATGGCGCCACACAGCGCGAAGCTTGTGATCGTTTCCGCCGGCGGCAACAAGCCGAGCGCGCCGATCACCGCCAGCGCCGCCGTGATCGGCACGACTTCGGCCACGGTCATCCAGTCAAGGCCGTCCATGAAGTTCACCAGATTGACGAACCACAAGCCGCCGATGACGAGCGCGGCGCGCTCGATCCAGCACGGCAGGAACGGCGTGATGCGCAGCTCACCCGGCAGCGTGAAGATCACCAGCGCCACCGCCAGCGCCTGTAGTAACAGCCGCGGCGCGACGCTGATCGAGCGGATGTCGTCGGCGGCGCCGACTGCAGCGATCAGGATAACGGCGGCCAAGATCGGCGACAGCATCCAAGCGGTCGCCGCGGCGGGCGCGGACAAATAAAGCGCGCCGCCGGCAGCGATGATGGTCGCTGCGACGACGGCGATGCCGCCGCCTTGCGGCGTCGGTTCGCGGTGCGACGAGCGGGCATTCGGCTTGGCCAGGGCGATGCGCTGCAGGGAGGGCTTTAACGCAACGATGATCGCGACGCTCAGCGCGGCGGCAAACGCCAAGATCCCGGCTCCGGTCACGGCCCACATGCCTGCGGTATCACAACTCATCAGCCACTGCCCGCCGCTTTAGATTTTCCGAGCCCACACGGCGACGATCAATCCAAGATCGTCCAAGAATGTCTGCCGGTAAACTCCCGACTTGAGGAACCCGACCTGTCGGCCAAAGAAACCGCGTTTGCGCGATTCACAAAACAAATCGAACAGGGCGCGGTTCTCCGGCGTCATATGTGGACGAAACGGCTCCAAGGCGGCGACATGCATCTCGCTCCAGCGCTGGAAGCGGCCGCGCGACAGCATGTAGAGCCGGTGGATGCGGTTGCGCAGTCCGGCATTGGTGCCGATGACGTTCTCGCCGTGCATGCGGTAGCGGACCTGCGGAATTTGATCGTAATGGACTTCGCCACCCGCGCCGGTGGTCAAGAGGTAAGTCCACCAGTCGTGCGACGGCACCCTGGCCGTGCTGCCGGCGGCGATCAACAGCGCCCGCGTCGCTTCATTGAAGACAATGGTGTTGCCGCTGGCGATGCTCTGCACCAAGGCGTTGCGAAAGCTCGGTGTGCGCCGATAGGCGCGCGAGTAGCCGCACTCGCGGCCATCTTCGTCGATCAGCATGGTGCGCGAGCAATACATCGCCGGCACGTGCGGCGGCTGCGTATCGAGCCACGTCACCGCGCGGGCAAGCTTGTCCGGTTCCCAGACGTCGTCCTGGTCGGAAAAGGCGAAATAATCGCTAGCGATCGCGGTGTCGCACGCCAGGCTCAGGAAATTTCGCACGAAGCCCTGCTGCGGCCCGTTTCGGACGGTGACCGGAGCAGTGCCGAGCCGGTCTTTGTGCTGCCCCACGATCGCCAGCGTCTCGTCAGTTGAGCCGTCGTCGGAGACGAACAGCCGCCAGTTGGTGAAACTCTGATTGGCGAAAGACGAAAGCTGAGCGGGAAGGAACCGTGCACCGTTGAACGTACACAGCAATATGGCGACACTGGACATGCGGGGGCGCGGGACTTGTTGATTTCTTTGCCGATTTGGCCACCCCTAGCATGAACGACACGGTCGTGAAAATCCTTGCGGCGGACCGTGACGGGCGCTTTTCGGACCCAAGAAGGCGATCAATGTCCGCCGGCGCGTGAGTGACCTCACTCCGCGTAGGGCGCCACGAAGCCGAGCTGGGCGAAGCTATCCAACAGAAAGAAGCCCACGCCTCCGTAGAGAGTGAGGGTGTTTTGCCTTATCATCTCATCGGCAGAGGACGCATGAGCCCACCCTGGGTCCAAAGCGCATTCAGACCGCGATCCAGATGGTAGGCGCCGCCCGTCGTACGCTGGAAGATTTCGCCATAATTGCCCGTGGCAGCGATGACCTCGGCCGCCCAATCATGCGCCAGCCCCAGGGCCTGAGCCGTCGCGAAGTCGTGGCCGAGCAACTGCTCGGCCCGCATGTCTTCGCGTTTCGCTGCCGCCGCGACGTTGCCCTGCGTGATGCCCAGCGCTTCCGCCTCGATCAGCGCGCTGATTGTCCAGTCGATCACCAGCCCGAACTTCTGATCGCCATAGCGATACGCAGGGACTATCGGGTTAAGTCCGAACCGCTCCGGCAGAAATACGAAATTGTCGGTCAATGCATGAAAGTTGGCGCGCGATTGCGCGAGCCGCGACTCCATGCCGGTGCCTGCACATTTACGAACAGCAACGGCGGCGTCCATTTCGCCCTGTTCAGAGTGAGCCACCAGCCCGTAAGGAATCCCTCGCGCTGTCATTTCGTCGCGCAGAACTCGCTCAGGCGGGCTCATGTCAAGGGCACAAATGAGCTTGTCACCCAGGCCTGCCAGTTCGGTGATGCCGCTTTGCTTCGCGACCAACAAACGTTGAGAGTCGTAGAAGATAGGCGGGCCGAACCCAACGCCGAAATGCGTTGCTGTCGATGCCGAAGGCGAGATGCCGATCGCAAGCTGGATCGCGCCCGCCTTCAGCGCCTCCAACGCTTCCGGTTCGGCCGGAAAGGCCCGGATCGTCAAGCTGCCGGCGTCGCCGAAGATTGCGACGGCGACTGCCCGGCAAACCTCAGCTTCCAATGCGGAGAGATTGCCGTGGATGTCCTCTCCATTCCAGTCGTCTGTGCCCAGGACCGTGCCGCATTCCATGTGGTTCGCGGCGCGGATTGAATCCAAGGTTTGAGCATGCACGACGCTGCAGAGCGCCATCAAGCCGGTGGCCAATGATAGACCGGGGAGTAAGCGAAGCATCGACAAATCCTACCAAATCGGAAAACAAAAAGGGATGGAGGTCAAGACCTCCATCCCGTCGCGGACAATCTTCAGCCCGCACACAATCCCTCGAGCCGCGAACTGAATCAGGGCGTCCAGGTTCCGGAAGTCGGCGTGCCGGGCGATTGGGTGGGACGCGGATTTACGTCAACCGGATACGGATCGATCGGCTGACCGTCTTGGTAGGCCGTCCAAGACGGAAAGTCGGTTGGCAAAATGCCGATCGCCTTGCAGGCGCCATTCGTATAGCCGTTCGGCGAATAGTTTGCCGTCGCCAGGTGAGGCAGCGTTGCGACCACGGTCTGCGGGAAAGTCGCTTGCGCCGCAGAAATTGGCGGCTTTTCACCCCGCAAGATGTCGAAATCGAACGCTTCCATCAGGTCGCCGACATTGTTGTCCGGATCGTCGGAAGGACCGAGGTCTTTCTGTCCCAATGTCATGAGGCCTAGCTGGCGCCCACGCGCCTCGTCCGGCAGCGAGGCGAGTGGCACGAGGCCGAACACCGCGTTGACAAATTTGATCACCGAGCCGTGCTCGCTGTAGCGATGCGAGATCTTGCCCGACTTTGCATAGGGCGAGATCAGAATTGTCGGAATACGCGGACCGGCCGCAAGCGGCGAGCCGTCAGCAAACTTATTGCGCACTTCCGGTGCAACATGGTCGTAGAACCCGTCGGTCTCATCGTACGTGATGATGATCGCGCTTTCCGACCAGTAAGGACTGTTGGCAATGTCGTTGATCGCCTTGGCGGCGAGCGCCTCGGAGATCTGTTGATCCGAGTAGGCCGGATGATCGTCATTGCCGAGGAACGCATGTTGAATGGCCGGTGTTGGGTCGACCGGCACCAGCCCATCGTTGTTGTCGTAGCCGCCGCGCAGATAGAATACGCCGCCGTCGCGCGGCAGCTTTCTGCCTTCAACCGCGTCGAAGAAGTCCTTGGCGCCGTGCAGGTTGTTGCTCAGCACCTGCGGATTGTCGCCGAGATAGCCGAAATACTGCGGGCCGTTGTGATGCAACACATAACCTGTGTTGAGGCCCGGATTGTGGGTCGGGTTCGGCATGGTCGAGTTTTGCGGCTCGAAGGGATCAGGCGCATCGTTGCCATTGAAGCCCTGCTGATACCACCCCCAATTGACCGCCGGGTCGAGCAACGCAATGACTTTGATGTCTTCCTGGATGTCCAGCAGGTCCGCAGTCGGATTCTGGTCGGTCGCGATGATCTTCTTGATGTTCTTACCCATGAACGATAGCGGCTGGGTGGCGAAGGTCAGGTTCACGGTCGGAGTGGCGGGATTCTCGTCGAAGTTAAACGGGGGCTTGACCGCGTTGGTGTCGAGGTTTGAACCTGGAAACGGACCCGGATCGCCGACAATCGGCACGTACGCATTGCTGTCGCTCGGCATGACGTTTGAGCCGTAGCTGGCGCCGAGCGGGTTTGGGAAGGCCGGGTTTGCATAGGTCGTGGTCGGGCCTTCATTGTTGTGAAGGGCCCATTGCGTCTGACCGGACTGGCCGGCGATCAGCGCGATCGCATTCGGGGTCGAGGGTCCGACGATCGTCTGATGGAAGTTGTCGAACAGCACGAAGTTCTTCGCCCAATGCCACATGAAGGGAATCGTGTCGCAATCGATGTGGCCGATGTCGGTCTCGGCTTTCTGCTTTTGCGCGAGCGTGATTGAGGTCGGCGACGCGCCCTTGTTGGTTACGATGTTGCCGCCCGCGTCGGTCGTTAGACCCTCTTGGTCCATCGCGTAGCGGTCATTCGCCGCGATGCGGGTCGTGGGGTCGACATGGAGGCTGTTCGCCATGCCCTGGTGGCTGTGGTCAACCGAAATCTCGTCGGCTGGATAGATCGGCACGATCTGCTCGCTGGCGGTCACGACCGCTTGCGGCATCAAGAACGGCGAGATTGTCACGGTACTAAGCGAGGTATCGAGGTATTTTTGCACAAAGCTCGGCGTCTTGTTCGCGGGCGTGGCGCCGCGCGGCGCGCTGAACAGGCCGTTGGCGCCCGGGTAGGTGCCGAAATAATGGTCGAACAATTCGTTCTCATGAAAAATCACGAACACAAACTTTACCTTGTGGCGCAGCAGCTCGATCTTCTCGTTAAGCGACAGCCCTTCATTGTCATGGTCATCGTCGTCCCACCAACCAGAGCCGTCATGTTGCTGTGCCCCGCCTTGGGGCCAGCCGTCTTGCGCAAACGACACGGTGGTGTTGGATAGGAGCGCCAGCGTGCCGAGCAACCCAGTCGTACGCTTGAGAAATTTTGCAAAGGACATCATTCAAACCCCCATGTTAATCAGCCACGTTAATCAGCCACGACTGATATTTTTTTATTTTTGCGTTATGTCGGGGCGATGACGCTTTGGTTACGATTGACGATACAAGGTTGACTGGAAAATGAATAAGGGGGACGGCGCAATGCTTCGCGCTGTCATCTGGCGCGGCGGTCCGGCACCGCCGCTTAGATAAGACGCTCAGCGGCCTGCATGATCTGCAATGTAATTCTGTCGCAAAGGTGCTTGATATTCGTCGTCCACGTCAGGATGCCGCCGCGGCAGGGACTTTGTGCACTTTAGGTTGCTTCCAAGATTAGGGCCCGATCGCGCATGCGTATCACGGCCGGCAATATCGTCGCGCCGCTCGGCGCAGCGATAGCATTTGCGCTGCTTTGCGACGCGGTTAAGGCGCAGACGGCGTTTTATACGCCGCGAGAACAAGAACTCGCCGGCCGGCCCGGCACTGTCATTCGCAAGGAGCCAATGCGGGGCGCGCCGAACGGCGCCGCCGCCTATCGCGTCCTCTATCGCTCGACCGGGCTGCATGACGAACCGATCGCGGTTTCGGGGGTCGTCGTCATTCCCGCTGGGCCGGCGCCGGAGGCCGGCCGGCCGATCGTTGCCTGGGCGCACCCGACGACCGGCGTCGTGCCGCACTGCGCGCCATCGCTGGCCTACTTTGTGTTTCAGCAAATGCAGGGGCTGCGGGAGATGGTCAATCGCGGCTATGTGGTCACGGCAACGGATTATCCGGGGCTCGGCACCGCAGGCCCGCATCCTTACCTTGTCGGCGTCAGCGAATCCCGCGCTGTTCTTGATTCCGTCCGCGCAGCGCGCGAGTGGCCCGGCGCCGGTGGCGGACGGCGCTATGCCGTATGGGGTCATTCGCAAGGCGGGCAAGCCTCGCTGTACAGCGGGATTCTGGCAAAGAGCTATGCGCCGGACCTTGAGCTCGTCGGCATCGCCGCGGCGGCGCCCGCGACCGAGCTTGCCGTCCTCATGGCCGACGATCTCGGCAGCAACGGCGGCCGAAATCTCACAGCCATGACGCTTTGGTCCTGGGCGCGTGTGTTCGACGCGCCAATGCAGCGCGTGGTGCAGGGGGCCGCCATCCCCGTTGTGAACCAGTTGGCCGAGGAATGCATCGAGTCGCCCTATGACCTCGTTGCTCGGCAACGCACCGCAAGCTCGCTGAAGAAGACGTTCTTGTCGGTGCCAAATCCGCTGGATCTGGAGCCGTGGCGGTCGCTGGCCGCAGGCAACACACCCGGCGTGCTGCCAAGCGACATCCCGGTTTTTCTCTCTCAGGGCGAGGACGACAAGCTTGTCCGGCCCAACGTCACCAAGGACTACGCGCGCCAGTTATGCGACGCCGGCAGCAACGTGCAATTGGTCATGGTGCCTGGGGTCAGTCATGGTTTCATCGCCCGGGACAGTGCGAGCCGCGCGGTCGCGTGGATGAGCGATCGCTTCGCGGCCGCGCGCGCGCCCAGCGATTGCAAACCGTGATGATGCATCGCAGCGCCCAAACAGACATTTACGCTTCGGCGAGACGCCGGTGTGGCTTAGAAAAAATCAATGCGGCGCAGGCAACAGCTTCGGCCCGGCGGGCAAATCGGCGCCGCTCGGCCGCGGCGTGGTGAAACGGTCCCACACCCATTCGTGGCCGTAATAGACGAACGGGCCAAGGATGAAGCCGGAGGACGACAGAATCACAGCCTGGGTCACATCGCGAACGACGACGTAGTTGGTCGCGAAGTCCATCAGCGTGGCAAGCGTCCGGAAGGTGATGGTCTTGGCGAGCGCCCGGCTGATCTTGATGCTTCCCCAACTGCCCTGCCGTGTCGCTTCATCTGCACGCTGGCGGGTGAAAGACGCGAGGTCGACGGTGCTTTCCTCAGGCCCGAAATAATTCCACGCCGCCTCGTGGCCTAGATAGAACAGCGGACCGGCGACCAGATTAAAGCTTGATAGACCAGCCGCGGTGCCGAGGTCGCCGATCACCACAAAGTTCACGGTGAAGTCTAAGGTCGTGACGATGATCCGGAAGGTGATGGTCTTGGCGATCGCCTGGCCGAACGCGAATTTGGGCAGGATCGATTGCGGTGCTCTGATATCGGTCGGCTTGGGCCGCGCAGCCGCGGGCTCGCTTCGCCGAGCGGCGGTTGAGTTCATCACCGGCCGTAGACGCCGCCGGAGCGTGGGCAGGACCTTCGGCGCCAGCACGGCGGCGCCGCCGATCACGACGCCCGGAATCAGCGCCGCCTCGAACAGGGCCGCACCGGCAACCACCACGAGCCCCACCGTCAGGTATCGATTCATCGTATTGTCCTTAACGCCGCTCCAAGACCATAGCAGCGCCGCAAAAGCGGCGCGACCACGAGACTGGCCGATGAAGATGACGGCTGTGAGATCGGACCGGCTGTTTTGCAGTTTCCCTGCCCCGTAACTGGGCCTCGGTGCTGGTGCCGTCGCTTTGGGCTCATCGGCCGGACTTGGAGCAGGATTTGGACGCTCCGCCAGCAGGTCGGCCGGCGGTTGCGGCCGCATAATCGGGGTGTTAACCGTCAACCGGCACGGAACAAACAGGCGTTGAACGACCGCCAAATTGCGCGTTCGGCCGCCTTGCGAAAGCCGATTTCGCTGCACAGGACCTCGATGACCACACGGTTTCTGGTGACGGGCGGGGCGGGATTTATCGGCTCAGCCTTCGTGCGCCATGCGCTCGCTGCCACCGACTATCACGCGCTCGTCGTCGACAAGCTGACCTATGCGGGCAATCTCGATTCGCTCCTGCCGGTCAAGGATCATCCGCGGTTCAAATTTGTTCGCGCCGATATCGCCGACGCGGCGAAGATGCGGGCTGCGCTCAATGATTTCCAGCCGGATGTGATTTTACATTTGGCTGCGGAAAGCCATGTCGATCGCTCAATCGACGGACCCGCCGAGTTCGTGCAGACCAATGTCGTCGGTACATTCGTGCTGCTGCAGCAGGCGCTCGGTTACTGGCGCGCGTTGCCGCAGACCAAGGCCGAGCGCTTCCGCTTTCATCACGTCTCGACCGACGAGGTGTTCGGTTCGCTCGACGCCGACGGCTTGTTCAACGAAGACTCGCCCTATCGCCCCAATTCGCCTTACTCCGCCTCGAAGGCGGCCTCCGATCATCTGGTGCGGGCCTGGCATCACACCTATGGTCTGCCGGTCGTGATCTCAAACTGCTCGAACAATTTCGGGCCTTGCCATTTTCCCGAAAAGCTTATTCCGCTCACCATCCTCAACGCGCTCGAGGGCAAGCCGTTGCCGGTCTACGGCAAAGGCGAGAATGTCCGCGACTGGCTTTATGTCGAGGATCACGCCCGGGCACTGCTGTTGATCGCCGAGCGCGGGCGCATCGGCCACGGCTACAATGTCGGCGCCGATTGCCAGCGTTCCAACATCGCCGTGGTGCGCGCGATCTGCGCATTGATGGACGAGCTTGTGCCCGATGCGGTCGGACCGCGCGAGCGGCTGATCACCTTCGTCGCCGATCGGCCCGGACATGATCTTCGCTATGCCATGGATGCGCGGAAAATCCGCCAGGAGCTCGGCTGGGCGCCGCAGGAAAGCTTCGACAGCGGACTGCGCAAGACCGTCACCTGGTATCTGACCAATCGCTCGTGGTGGGAACGCATCCGCGCCAACGTCTATCGCGGCGAGCGGCTCGGGGCTGGCGTGTGATGGCCAAGAGCGATGAAGGGCATCATTCTTGCTGGCGGTGCGGGTACGCGGCTCCACCCGGTGACGCTGGTGTTCTCCAAGCAACTGTTGCCGGTCTACGACAAGCCGATGATCTATTATCCGTTGTCG
>CAWGKB010000008.1:0-215690 GCA_963823135.1 uncultured Alphaproteobacteria bacterium
GTGGGCGCTGTAGGGATTGAACCTACGACCTCTCCCGTGTGAAGGGAACGCTCTCCCGCTGAGCTAAGCGCCCGGTCCTGTTCGCGCGGATTTAAGGAACGCCTCGGCGGGGTGTCAAGCGAGATGACAAGTCCTCGTTATTGAGAGGCTGCTTGCGCCGAAACAGGGGCCGCGGAAATCAATTCGACGCTGCGCGCGAGGCGGTGGTCTGCAGGGCGCGGATGCGGTCGGCGAGGCTGCCTTTATTGTCCTGCGGCGCCTCGATCGCGGCGTTGGCTTCGCTGCTTGAGCCGTTGATGCCGGGCGCTCTGACACGTCTCGGGTCCGGGAGCGCTTCGGCCAGCATCGTCTCGATGGCCGAACCGGGGCCTTCGAGCACCGCCGTCAGCCGCGCGACCTCGGCGGCGACGTCGTTGATGCGCTCGCGCAGCAGCGCGTTCTCGACCCGCTCGGCCGCCCAGGTCGTTTCCGCGTCGCGTTTCATCACCGCGATTTCGCGTTGCAGCTTGGTTCGCTCGTCGAGCGCGGCGACGAGCTGCGCCTCGAGTTGCTTGATATCGGCGCGGAATTTGTCGACCGCGCCGCTGGCGCGGCCACCGGTATTCTCGATCTCTTCGCGCAGGCCGGTTTCGACCTTGGCCGCTTCTTCGAGGTCGCTGCGCAGCCGCGCGAGCAGGAAATCGCGCTCCGCCAACATCCGGCCTTGCGCACCGAGTCGTTCATCCAGGTCTTCGACGCGGCGGCCGATGACCCCGGCCTCGGTCTTTTGCACCAGGAGCTGCCGGTCCAGCTCGCCGGCGCGCGCGGTAAGCCCGTCGAGCTTGCTGCGCTCGTCGCCCGACTGCCTGGCCGCCGCTTCGGCCTCGGCGCGCTGACGCGCCAGCTTTTCCTCGCTCGCGCGCACCGCGCGCTCATGGTCGGCGACGCTGACCTTCATCGCCTCGATCTGCGTGCGCAACGCCGCGAGCTCGACGCGCTGGCTGTCGGCCATGATCGAGCGCTCGCCGAGCTCGGCGACGATTTTGGCGAGGTCGGCCTGCTTGTCGGCGAGCCCGCGCTCGGCTTGGTGCAGCGCGCTCGATTTGACCTCGAACTCTTCCTCGGTGACGCGTAGCTGATCCCGCAAGTTCTTGTCGCGCGATTCGAGTGCGATGATCGCCGCGGTCTTCTCGCCGAGCTCTTTCTTGAGCTGGTTGATGGCGTCGGTTTTTTTGCCGAGCTCGGCGAGTTGGCCGGTGGTCTTCGCCTTCATCTGCTCGACGCTCATTTCGAGCCGGCGGGTCGACATGGCGAATTCGGCGCGCAGCTGATCCTTGTCGGCGCGAATTTCGGCGATCGACAACGGCGTCGCCGCCTCGAGGCGGCGCATGGTCAGGCGCACCGCACGACTATGGACCAGGGGAACGAAAAGCAATGCGAGCAGCGCCGCAACCAGGAACCCGATCCCGAAATACATGACCGGTTCGATCATGACACCACTCTGAGAGCCTGTCGTCCGGCGCGATTTTGCCACGCCGAGGCGGGGCCGCGCCATGCTGGGGGACAGTTAACCTAAACCGGGAGCGGCTGCCGCGCCAGAAAAGACAACAGAGCGATGGCGACAAGCCGATGACGCCGTACCTGTTACCGCCGTTCTTTTATATGCAGCGGGCGGCCGGCGGTTAGAAGGGGTTCCAGGTCGGGTGCGACGTAAATTTAACGTAGCCGAGATTGGCCCCGAGGCGCAGCCCGACGCCGGTGCGGATCGGCACGACCACGATGTCGTTGGCCGTCAGCGCGGTCATGCCAAGCCCGCCGATGAAATAGGCGGAGCCGGCGACGCCGCCGAAACGCTCGAAGATCGCGTCTGTCCGCGGCAGGTTGTAGACCAGCATCATGGTCCGCGCGCCGTCGGCGCCGGCGTCAAAGCCGAGTGACGGGCCCTGCCAGTAGACCCGCACATCGCCGGCATTCTTGGTGTAGAGCGTGCCGTCGCCATAGCGGAGCCCGCCGACAAAGGCGCCGCTTGCCTCCTCGCCGAGGATGTAGCCGTTCGGCTGACCCCATTGGCTACCGGCCTTCTCCACGATCGACGCCAGGCCGCGCGAGACGCCGCCGAAAAAGTGATGGCCGGCGTCAATAATCTCGTTTGGCGAGAACTGGTTGCTGGCGGGCGGTTGCGGCGGGGGCGGTGGCGCCGGCCCGACGCTCGAAGGCGGCGGCAGCGGCTCCGCGGTCTGCGCCACGGCCGTTTCCACGGTCAGCCCAAGCGTGGCCGTAAACCCGGCGAATATCAGGGAGACAATCGCATACCGCGCAGCTGCGTCCATCGGGCGTCCCCAGATTAACCCCTTGCTCACATGCCCCCGGCTAAGTCTCGGCCTAGCTTTTTCTCGGGCCCATGCGAATCAGTGGATCGTTTGCCGAAACTATGACCACAGCACGGCAACAACGGAAGCGATACCGGGCGGCTGATACGGCTTTCGCCGGCCTGTTGGCCATCCTCGCGGCGGTCGCACCAGCGTCACGGGCTGCCACCACGGAAACGCTAGTAGTCGATCGGCATACCGGCCTTGCCATCGGCGGCTACGATCCGGTCGCCTTTTACACCGACGGCAAGCCGGTGGCCGGCAGCCCCGACTTCGAACTCGAGTATGGCGGGGCGGTCTGGCGCTTCCGCAACATGGGTAACCGGGAAGCCTTCGCCGCGCGGCCCGATATCTATATGCCGAAATTCGGCGGCTATGACCCTGTGGGCGTCGCCCACGGCGTCGCGGTTGCGGGAAATCCAAGCGTCTGGGCGATAATGGGTGGACAGTTGTTCCTGTTCTACGATCGCGACCGGCTTGCGGCCTTTGCCGCGGACGCCCAACGCATCAGCAGCGTGGCCGAGCGCAAATGGCCGGACGTGCTGCGCACGCTCAGCCCTTGACCGTGCCGACCGATGCTGGACCGCCCCAGGCCAAGAAGCCGGGAATGCGACGGTCCGGCGTGCCGTAGCGGAGCGGCCCGCCGTCGGGCGTGAGCATGCTGCCTCCCGCGGCCGTTAGAACCGCATGGCCGGCCGCTACGTCCCAGTCTCGTGTCGGTCCGAGCCGTGGATAGTGATCGGCCGCCCCTTCAGCCAACCGGCAGAATTTTACCGAAGAGCCGCAGCCAATGCGGCGCGTGTGCGGCAGCCCGTCGAGATAAGCTTGTGTCCGCGCGTCAAGGTGCGAGCGGCTGACCATGATGACTAGGTCGCCGCCCGGGCGGGGGCGGGCGTGAATTGCTTGCGGCCGGGAGATCTTGCCCGACGAAAATTCCAAGCGCTCGGCGCCGCGGCCGACGATGCCTCGCCAGATCAACCCGAGCGCCGGCGCGACGATCATGCCGAGGATTGGCACGCCGTCGGACATGAGGCCAATATTGACGGTGTATTCGTCGCGCCCGGCGATAAATTCGCGCGTGCCGTCGAGTGGATCGACCAGGAAATAGCTCGCGCTTGCGGTTGGGTGCTCGGGCTCGGCCTGCTCTTCTGACACGATCGGTATGGTCGCGACGGCGCGGCTGAGCCCGTCGCGGATGACGGCCTCCGCGGCTAGGTCAGCGCGCGTCACCGGCGACCCATCGGCTTTGATGTGCACCTCGCCGTCGCCTCGAGACTTAAGGATCGCCGCGGCTGCGGCGATGCCGATCGCGGTCAGCCGTTCCATGCAATCGGCGCTGGCGTTGATGTCGAAAATCGGCACGGCGTTCCTTGACGTTTGCGGGACCCGGTTTGGACAAGGGGTGTCCGTGTACCACACGATCCGAGCGACGGCACGATTGCCGAATCGGCCGTGCTGTGACACCCAACGCGGAGCCAGCGCATCCAGCGGAGTTTCGCATGTCCGCCTCTGTCTCCGGTTCCATTGCCATCGGCGCCCTCGATCTTGCCGCGCTGCTGTGCTCCCGCGTCTGCCATGACTTGATCAGCCCGGTGGGCGCGATCGTCAACGGCATCGAAGTCATGGAGGAGGACAAGAACGAGGAGACCAAGACCTTTGCACTCGATCTGATCAAGAAGAGCGCCTATCAGGCGTCGGCAAAACTGCAATTCTGCCGCCTCGCCTTCGGTGCAGCCGGCTCTGCCGGCGCGGAGATCGATCTCGGCGATGCGGAAAAGGCGGCGCGCGGCCTGTTTGAGGACGGCAAGACCACGCTGGTGTGGAACTTGCCGCGACAGCTGTTGGCAAAGAACCGCGTCAAGCTGTTGCTGAATATGCTGCTGATCGCCGCCGGAACAATTTCGCGCGGCGGCACGCTGAGCATCGATCCGGCGCCCGGCGGCGAAGGGATCGCCGGCTTTGTCGTGACGGCGTCCGGCCTCAATGCCAAGCTGAACCCGATGGTCGCCGAGCTCCTCGCCGGCAACTCGGCTCTCCCAGTCGACGCCCACGCCATTCAGCCGCTCTATGCCGGCATCCTGGCGCGCGATTGCGGGCTTGTGCTCACAGCGGGCGGCGAAATCGGCGTCATCACATTAACGGCGCGCTAACCATCGCAATTGCTTCGAAATGGTGTCTTTTTGGGGCGGTGAGTTCACGTTCCCGCAACCGAAATTAAACGCTTAGGCAACACACTGATCTCGAGGCCGACCGGGCGCCTTGGCGCCTGGCCGCGGGCGCGCGCGTCCTGCGGGCGTGGCGGCGGTGCAACAGCACCGACCGTCGAAGGTGCGTTTTGCGTAAGAGGCGCGTTTAGATGGACGACCTGCTCGAGGAGTTCCTGACCGAGACCAATGAGAAGTCTCGAACGCGTCGATGCCGAGCTGGTACGCTTCGAGCAAGAGCCAAATAACGGCGAGATTCTCGGCAACATCTTTCGCCTCGTCCATACCATCAAGGGCACTTGCGGCTTTCTTGGTCTGCCCCGGCTCGAGACCCTCGCGCACGCTGCCGAAAGCCTGATGGGCAAATTCCGCGACGGCATGCCGGTCACGACCGAGGCCGTCACGCTCATTCTTTGTACGATCGACCGGATCAAGGCCATTCTCGAAGGGCTCGAAGCCAACGAATGCGAGCCGGCCGGAGACGACGTCGATCTCATCGGGCAGTTTCACGAACTGACGCTGCATCAGGGCGAACGGCAGCCGCCATCGGCCCGCGCCGAAGCCAGGACGGTGCCGTCACCCGTCACTGAGGTGGTCGAGGAAGCGCCTCCGCCGGAGCCGGCTCACGACAAGCTTTCGTCCGGTCAGCTCACGGCCGACAAATCCGCGGCAGACAAATCCGCAGCTGAGCGCTCCGACGACGACCGCGGCGACCGGCTCGCGAACCATTCGATTCGTGTCCATGTCGACACGCTCGACCATCTCATGACGACCGTCTCCGAGCTGGTGCTGACCCGCAACCAGCTCCTGGAAATCGTCCGCCGCCACGAGGATTCCGATTTCAAGGTGCCGCTGCAGCGCCTCTCGAACGTCACCGCCGAGCTGCAGGAAGGCGTGATGAAAACCCGTATGCAGCCGATCGGCAACGCCTGGCAGAAGCTGCCGCGGATCGTGCGCGATCTTGCAACCGAGCTCGACAAGCAGATCGAGCTCGAGATGCATGGCGCCGAGACCGAGCTCGACCGCCAGGTCCTTGAACTGGTCAAAGACCCGCTGACCCATCTGGTACGCAACAGCGCCGATCACGGCCTCGAATCCGCCGCCGAACGTCTCGCGGTCGGCAAACCGGAGAAGGGCACGATCCGCCTGTCGGCCTGGCATCAGGGCGGTCACATCATCATTGAGATCGCCGACGACGGCCGCGGCCTCGATTTCGCGCGCATTCGCGCCAAGGCCGTCGAGCAAGGATTTGCCAGCGAGGCCGAGGTGGCGGCGAAATCCGACAGCGAGATCGGCAATCTGATCTTCATGCCGGGCTTCTCGACCGCCGCCAAAGTGACCAGCATCTCCGGCCGCGGCGTCGGCATGGACGTGGTGCGCGCCAACATCGAGCACATCGGCGGCACCGTCGATCTCAAATCGATGCGCGGTGTCGGTACCACCTTCACCATCAAGATTCCGCTGACGCTGGCGATCGTCTCGGCGCTGATCGTCGAGGCGGGCGGGGAACGCTTCGCTATCCCGCAGCTCTCGGTGCTCGAACTGGTGCGCGCCTCGAGCAGCGGCGAGCACCGCATCGAGCGGATCAAGGACACGCCGGTCCTGCGGCTCCGCAACAAACTGTTGCCGCTGGTGCAGCTCAAGGACGTTCTGCGCATCGGCGGCGGCGAAAGCGACAAAGGCTTCGTCGTCGTGACCCAAGTCGGCAACCAGACCTTCGGCGTCGTTGTCGACGGCGTATTCCACACCGAGGAGATCGTGATCAAGCCGATGTCGGCGATGCTGCGGCACATCCCGGCGTTCTCCGGCACCACCATCCTCGGCGATGGCACGGTGATCATGATCATCGACCCGAATGGCATTGCGCAAGCGCTCGGCCGCATCACGCCGGTCGCGCAAGCCGATAAGATCGAGCTTGATGACGGCGAGGATGCCGGCGACGACGATTTGACTCCGCTGCTGGTATTCCGCGCCGGCTCGCAGCAGCCGAAGGCGGTTCTGCTTTCGCTGGTGGCGCGTCTCGAGGAGATCGATTGCCGCCGGATCGAAGTCTCCGACGGCCATTGTCTCGTTCAGTATCGCGATCAGCTGATGCCGCTGTTGCGCATCGACGCTCAAAGCAGCGTCAAGCAGGACGGCGCCCAGCCGATCCTGGTGTTTGCCGATCGCGGCCGCTGCATGGGCCTGATGGTCGACGAGATCGTCGACATCGTCGAGCAGCGGCTCGACATCGAGGTGGCCAGCGAACGTCCCGGCGTGCTCGGCTATGCGGTGGTGAAAGGCAGCGCCACCGAGATTATCGACATCGGCCATTTCCTGCCGCAGGCCTATGCCGACTGGTTCCGCCGCCGCGATGCGCGGCCGGCGCCGCAGACGCGACGGATCATGCTGGTCGACGATTTCGGCGTTCTTCCGCGACATGCTAGCGCCGCTGATCAAGGCCGCCGGCTACCAGGTCGTCGCCGCCGCCTCGGCCGCTGAGGCGCTGACCGCGATCAAGTCCGGCGCCCGGGTCGATATCATCGTCACCGACATCGAGATGCCCGACATGGACGGCTTCGCGCTGACCGCGGCGCTGCGCCAAAATCCGGCGACCGCCGCCATTCCGGTGATCGCGCTGTCGGCGATGGTCTCGGCCGATGCGATTGCGCGCGGCCGGCAGGTCGGATTCCACGATTTTGTCGCCAAGTTCGATCGCACCGGGCTGATCGCGGCGATCAAGGAGCAGACCGACGATCTGCATCAGGCGGCGTGAGCGACGGGTCATTGAGAGACGCTATGCACGACGACACCGCATTCACCGAATTGGTCACGTTCACGATCGCCGGTCAGACCTTCGGTCTGCCGATCGGCCGCGTCCAGGACGTGTTCAAGCCGGCGCGCATTACCCGCGTGCCATTGGCGGCGGCGGAGGTCGCCGGTGTCTTGAATCTGCGCGGCCGCATCGTCACCGCGATCGACATGCGGCACCGGCTCGGCGTGCAGAAGCCCGACGAGGGCGCGACGCAGATGGCGATCGGCATCGAAGCCAAAGGCGAATCGTTCGGTCTGTTGGTCGACGCCATCGGCGAGGTGCTCAAGCTGCCGGATTTCGACCGCGAGCCCAATCCGATCAATCTCGACGGCAAGCTCGCGGCGCTGTCGGCCGGCGTTTACCGGCTCGACGGTCAGCTGCTTGTCGTTCTCGACGTCGACCGGGTGCTCGACCTGCGTGGCGAGCCGATGGCGGCGTGAGCAGAGCATCAGGACGATGCGTGAAAGTGCGCATAGCGGAACATCCAGGCGGGTTCGCCCGCGAACCGTGGAGTGAGTGTTATGAAGACGTGCTTGGTGGTCGACAACTCCAGCGTCATCCGCAAGGTGGCGCGGAGAATTCTCGAGGGTCTCGATTTTCAGATTGCGGAAGCGGAGAACGGCGAAGAGGCCGTCGAGGCTTGCCGCAAGCAAATTCCTGACGCGATCCTGCTCGACTGGAATATGCCGAAAATGGACGGCTACGAATTCTTGCGGGCGCTGCGCCGCCTGCCCGGCGGCGACAAGCCGAAAGTGGTGTTCTGCACCACCGAGAACGACGTGGCGCACATCGCCCGCGCGCTGCATGCCGGCGCCAATGAATACATCATGAAGCCGTTCGACAAGGACATCGTTGAGGCGAAATTCCAGGAAGTGGGGCTGCTGTAAGAGCGCGAATGCCGGAGCGACGTTGGTATCGATGAAGCTTCACAACGCCCGGGCGTCGAAAGTCCGAGGGGGGAAGGTCCGTCGTTCATGAATACCGCCTTTACCGTCACGACACCCATGACCGTCATTGCCAAGCCGATCCGGGTGATGGTGGTCGACGACGCCATCGTGGTGCGTCGGCTGCTGACGCGCTGGATTGGCGCTGAACCCGACATGATGATCGCCGGCTGCGTGCGCACCGGCCGCGAGGCGGTCGAGCAGGTGGAAAGCAACGATCCCGACGTGGTGGTTCTCGATGTCGACATGCCGGAGCTCGACGGCATCTCGGCACTGCCGCTGCTCCTGAAAAAGAAGCGCGATCTGGTCGTGATCATGGCGTCGGCGCTGACCCGGCGTGGCGCGGAAATCAGCTTGCGGGCGCTGTCGCTCGGCGCCGCCGATTATATTCCGAAGCCCGAGACCGCCCCCGATCCGTCGACGTCGGTTGAGTTTCATCGCGAGCTGATCGACAAGATTCGCAGCCTGGGCCGCCGCGGTCGTTTTGTGCTACGGCAGTGGACGCCGGACGGCGCCCCGCACCCGCCCGAGCCGCCGCCGCGCCAGCGCGCACCGCTGCCGCAACCGGACGGCATCGCCGCCTTCACGCTGCGGCCGTTCGCACTTTCGCCGCCGCGCGTGCTTTTGATCGGTTCGTCGACCGGCGGACCGCAAGCACTGACGACGTTGATCGGACAAATCGGCGCCACCATCGAGCGCGCGCCGATTCTGATCACGCAACACATGCCGCCGACCTTTACGACGGTTCTGGCGGAACATCTGGCACGATCGAGTGGCCGCCGCGTCGGCGAGGCCGAACACGACGAGCCGATCGTCGCCGGCGGCATCTATGTCGCGCCGGGTGGCCGTCACATGCGGGTGGTGCGCGGCCCCACCGGGCCGACCATCGCGCTTGGCGACGATCAGCCGGTCAATTTCTGCAAGCCGTCGGTGGATCCGTTCCTCTCTTCGGCGGCGCAGGTTTGGGGTTCTTCAAGCCTTGCGCTGGTGTTGACCGGCATGGGGTCTGACGGAGCGCGCGGCGCCGCCGATATCGCCGCGGCCGGCGGCAGCGTGATCGCCCAGGACGAAGAGACCAGCGTGGTGTGGGGCATGCCACGCTCGGTCGCTCTCGCCGGCCTATGTTCGGCGGTTCTGCCGCTGTGCCAGATCGCGGCCGAGGTCAATCGCCTGTTCATCGGAGGCCGCCCGTGACGCCTCTCGACTACGATTTCCTGCGCAGGGCCCTCAAGGAGCGCTCCGGCCTGGTGCTGTCCGCCGACAAGCAATATCTGGTCGAGAGTCGCCTCTTGCCGATCGCGCGCAAGGCCGGCTTCTGCCATCTCGGCGAACTGGTGGAGGCGCTCAAACACGGCGATACCGACGTTCTGATGACCCGGGTGGTTGAGGCGATGACCACCAACGAGACGTTCTTTTTCCGCGACAAGACGCCGTTCGAAAATTTCCGCACGGCGGTGTTGCCGGCGCTGCTTGGCGCGCGCCAGGGCTGCCGCACCATTCGCATCTGGTGCGCCGCCGCCTCGACCGGGCAAGAACCCTATTCGCTTGCGATGGCCTTGAAGGACGTGGAAGGCGAGTTGGCCGGATGGCGGGTCGAAATCATAGCCACCGACCTCGCCAGCGAGGTGTTGGAGCGGGCGCAGTCGGGCATCTACAGTCAATTTGAAGTGCAGCGCGGGTTGCCGATTCAGCTGCTGATCAAATATTTCGCCAAGGTCGGCGACATGTGGCAGATCGCGCCGGAAATCCGCGCCATGGTCAAATTCCGGCAGCTCAATCTCCTGGCCGACTTCTCGCCGCTCGGCACGTTCGACATGATCTTCTGTCGCAACGTGCTGATTTACTTCGATCAGGAAACCAAAATCGGCGTGCTCAACCGGCTCGGTCGCGTTATCGCCGAAGACGGCTATCTGGTTCTTGGCGCGGCGGAGACGGTGGTCGGCTTGACCGACAGTTTTCGAACCATGCCGGAGCTTCGCGGCGTCTATGCGCCGAACGTGCGCGCGCCGCGACCCCAAGCGCTAGCCGGCGGCAGGCTCGGGCCGCGCCTGGTCGCGGTCGGCGGACGCTGACATTCACAGATTCAGAAAAAACGTCTGGCCAAACAAAAACCCCGGCCGCGGCCGGGGTTTGTAATTCCTGAAATCTGCCGAGCTCAGGCGGAGATTTTCGCCTCATCCTCGGTCGGCTCGCGCAGCACGTAGCCGCGACCCCAGACCGTCTCGATATAGTTTTTGCCGTTCGAGGCGTTGGCGAGCTTCTTGCGCAGCTTGCAGATGAAGACGTCGATGATCTTGAGCTCCGGCTCGTCCATGCCGCCATAGAGATGATTGAGGAACATCTCCTTGGTCAGGGTCGTGCCCTTGCGCAGCGAAAGCAGCTCCAGCATCTGGTATTCCTTGCCGGTCAGATGCACCCGCGCGCCGTTGACTTCGACCGTCTTGGTATCGAGGTTGACGACCAGGTCGCCGGTCTGGATGACCGATTGAGCGTGGCCCTTGGAGCGCCGCACGATGGCGTGGATGCGCGCCACCAGCTCGTCCTTGTGGAACGGCTTGGTCATATAGTCGTCAGCGCCGAAGCCGAGCCCCCTGACTTTGTCCTCGATGCCGGCAAGTCCGGTCAGGATCAGGATCGGCGTCTTGACCTTCGAGACGCGCAAGCTGCGCAGGACCTCGAAGCCCGACATGTCCGGCAGATTAAGGTCGAGCAGGATAATGTCGTAGTCGTAGATTTTGCCGAGATCGATCCCTTCTTCGCCGAGATCGGTCGTATACACATTGAAGCTCTCTGATTTGAGCATCAATTCGATCGATTGCGCCGTGGCGCTATCGTCTTCGATCAGCAATACGCGCATGCCAGTCCCCTTCCTCGCCGCGCGACTAAGGATGGCGCGCCGTCCGTGGCGGCCCCCAAAAAACGCCTTGGGACAAACTGATTCGAGACTGTAAACGCGGTATGGTTAACAAAACCTGATTCCCACATGCAAGCATTGCCTAGGCAAATTCCGCCGAATCGCCTTAAGCTGCTGCGAGAAAGTGGTTTTTGAGCCACGCGGGTGCTCATAGATCAGGTTAAGTTTTGGCGCTAACCGACTCTGGAGACTCGCCCCTCCATCATGGTTTGGCGAACCTTCCATTCCCAAGGATCAGGGCAATGATTAACGCCGCGGGTAAATACAGCGTTAAGACCGGCGAACGAGAGGTAACCATCTGCGCCAAGAGCGCCGTTGCGCCATGAAGGCGCTGGCGGAACAGATTAACGAGCTCGACGGGATCGAGATCTACGGCCGCGTCGTCGGCGTCCGTGGGTTAATGGTTGAAGTTGCCGGACCGCTGCATGCCATGTCGGTCGGCGCGCGCGTCCTCATTGAGACGCCGGCCAAGAGCATTCCGAGCGAAGTCATCGGTTTCTCGGGACCGTACGCCTTGCTGATGCCGTTCGCTCCGCTTGAAGGCGTGCGGCGCGGCTGCCGCGCGCTGGTGACGTCGGTCGCCGGCGCGGTGCGGCCATCGGTCGGGTGGCTCGGCCGCGTCGTCAACGCGCTAGGCGAACCGATCGATGGCAAGGGGGCCTTGCTCTATGGTCCCTCGCCCTATCCATTCCGCAACACCCCGCCCTTGGCGCACGCCCGGCGCCGCGTTGGCCCGCCGCTCGATCTGGGCGTGCGGGCACTCAACACCTTCATTACCTGCTGCCGCGGCCAGCGTATGGGCATTTTCTCCGGTTCCGGCGTCGGCAAATCGGTATTGCTTTCCATGCTGGCCCGCAACGTCGCCGCCGATGTCACGGTGATCGGGCTGATCGGGGAACGCGGCCGCGAGGTGCAAGAGTTCCTTCAGGACGATCTCGGCGACGCCGGTCTCGCCCGTTCGGTCGTGGTGGTGTCGACCTCCGACGAACCGGCACTGATGCGCCGCCAGGCCGCCCATGTGACGCTGGCTATCGCCGAGTATTTCCGCGACGAGGGCAAGGACGTGCTGGTGCTGATGGATTCGGTGACCCGTTTTGCCATGGCGCAGCGCGAGATCGGGCTGTCGGCCGGCGAGCCGCCGACCGCCAAGGGCTACACGCCGACGGTATTCACCGAACTGCCGCGGCTGCTCGAGCGGGCAGGGCCTGGCACCGAGCAGGGAACAATCACCGGCATCTTCACCGTGCTGGTCGACGGCGACGATCACAACGAGCCGATCGCCGATGCCGTGCGCGGTATCCTCGACGGCCATATCGTCATGGAGCGCGCCATCGCCGAGCGTGGGCGTTATCCGGCGATCAATGTGCTCAAGTCGGTATCGCGCACCATGCCGCGGGCCGCCGACCCCGAATACCTGCCGATCCTCAACCGGGTGCGCCAGATCATGGCGACCTATGCGGACATGGAGGAACTTATCCGGCTTGGCGCCTATCGGGCCGGCACCAGCGCCGAGGTCGACGAGGCCATCCGCCTGCACAAGCCGCTGGAGGCTTTCCTGGCCCAAGGTAAGGAAGAAGCAACCAGCTTGGCGGAAGGTTACCAACGGTTGGCCGAAATAATGACCGTCGCGGAAACCGAACGCTAACGTTATCAGGGCAGACTTGCGGTCTGCGACGCCTGCGCGGACGCAGTTGACGGCGCCTTTGGGCCCGCGCCTTCGGGGGAGTAGTGGTAGATGAAGTCCCGTGAGACGCTCATTCGCCTGAAAAAGTTTCAGGTCGACGAGAGACGGCGCAAGGTCGCGCAAATCGAGACGATGATCGCCGAGTTCGACCGCATGGCGGGCGATCTGGAACGCGAGATTCGGGTCGAGCAGGACCGCGCCGGCATCCATGATCCCGGACATTTCGCCTATCCGACCTACGCCAAGGCGGCGATTGGCCGCCGCGAGAACCTCAAGCGCTCGGCGGATGAGCTGCGGACGCAGCTCGAGGATGCGAAACTGGCGCTCGGCGATGCCTTCGATGAACTGAAAAAGGTCGAGCTGCTCGACGAGCGCGATCAGATGCGCGAGCGTGAGGCGGAAAACGCCGCCGAGCAGACCGAGCTCGATTCGATCGCGCTGATGCGGGTGCGCGGGGTGCAGGTTTAGGCCCAGCGCAATCCTGCCGCTTGTCCCCGCGCCTGCGGGGTCGCAATCATCCTCCAAACGGTTTAGATGCCCGCTTTCGCGCGAATGAGCGGGGAGATTCGCCGCGCCCGGACACGAACTTATCCCCGTTTCGCTCTCGACGAGTGCCGGCTTCCCCGGCGATAATCGGCCCGCCGCGGAAGGGTCCCGATGGACGCCCAATCAGGGTGCCCAACGGCAAATCCCAACGCCGGGGACAGTGATGCTGACGCAAGCGGAATTGGTCGAACTGCTCGCGGCCGTCGCCAAGGGTGACGTGGCCGCGTTCGAGCAGCTCTATGGAGCAACCCGCGCGAAACTGTACGGGGTCCTTCTCCGTATCTTGGGCAGGCCCGAATTGGCCGACGAGGTCATGCAGGAGGCTTACCTCAAGGTGTGGAAGATGGCTGTCAAGTTCGACCCGACCATCGCGAGCCCGATCACCTGGATGGTGGCGATCGCGCGCAACCGCGCCATCGATATCGTGCGCAAGAAGGGCGAGCTGTCGATCGAAGACGAGCCCGATGCGCTCAATGTCGCAGCCGAGACGCCGCCGCCGCTGGCGCGTCGCGAGATGACCGAGGAGCTCAAGAAGCTATTGTCGTGCCTCGGCAAGCTCGATCCCGAGAAGCAGCGCATCGTGCTGCTCGCCTATTACAGCGGCTGGAGTCGTGATCAACTCGCGAAGAAGCTCGATATTCCCGTGAACACGATCAAGACCTGGCTGCGCCGCAGCCTGCTCGAGATCCGAGCCTGCATGGGAACGTGACGGAGGAGCCTGGCTAGCCATGTTTGAAGAGGACCAGGACACGCTCGCCGCCGAATACGTGCTCGGCACGCTGTCAGCCGAGGAGCGCGAGCATGCCGAGGCCTTGCTGTCGTTTGATCCGGGCTTCGAGGCGGCCGTGCGGCAGTGGGAACGCCGGCTGGGCGAGCTTAACGTCATGGTCGAGGCGGTCGAGCCGCCGACCGAGCTGTGGGACAAGATCAAGAAAGAAATCGCACCGGACGCTCCGCCCGCGTTGCCATTCGAGGCACACAGTACCGAAGACGCGGATGCCGCGGTTGGCGCGGACGCCGCCGCACCGCACGATCTCGACGCGCCGTCGGCTGTCTCCGCTATGGCTTCGGACCTGCTGATGGTGGAAAAGGCACTGGCATCGTCGCGGGGCGAAACGACGGCAGAGACGCCGCCGCATGTTCCGCTTGCTCCGCCGCCGTTTGCGCCGTCGCTGCCGCGCGCCGAACGCGGCGCCGAGGTCGTTGATCTAAGGAGGCGCGCCGGCCCCTGGCGCGGCTTGACTATCGCGTTCGGGGCGATCGCGGCGCTGTTGGCGGCTTATATCGCGGTGTCGCAGGTTGCGCCCGATCTCATTCCGCCGCAGCTGCGGGGTGGCGGTTGGCGCGTGATCGCGCGGCCGGAGGGCGGCGGCCGGGCGCAAGAGGATCGGCTGGTCGCAGTACTCCAACAGCAACCCACCGCCCCGGCCTTCTTGCTCACGGTCGACACGCTCAATCGAACGCTGGTCGTGCGCCGCGTTTCGGCGACGCCTGAAAACGGCCGCAGCTATGAGCTCTGGCTGATTCCGAACCGCTCGACCACGCCGCGTTCGCTCGGCGTGGTCGGCGGCGACGAATTCACCCAGCGCGCGCTGCCCGGAAACGTCGATCTCGATACGTTGCGATCGGCAACCTTCGCGGTGTCGCTCGAGCCGTCGGGCGGTTCACCAAGCGGTGCCCCGACTGGTCCGGTCCTGTTCACTGGAAAAGCGGTGGAATCGCTGCCGGCCGCGCCGCCGCCCCAGAAACCGGCAAAAACTTAAGCACCTAAAAGCGTCATGGCCGAGGCTCGTCCCGGCCATCTTGTCCACGGGGATACGAAGTCATCGCACGGTAATGCCCGACCCATCGGCCGCGCACCCGCATATGGCCGTCATCGGATCGTCGGCAGCTTGCCGCTCAGCGTGGTCGGCTGGCCCGCCTTGACCAGCGGCGCCGTGCCGAGATCAAGGCCGCGGACATTGGCGAAGATGCCCACTCCTGCGACAATCGTCGCGCTTAACAGCCCGATCACGATGATCTTCAAATGGGTGCGACGGTCCGCGCCATAGATCGAGTGGTTCATCGCTACCTCCGTTCCGGCGTTGATAACGGACCGGCCAGCCTCAAGATGTGATTTAACTCACATTGAGGATGATTTACGCACTGACGCCTCGGCTCGGAACCGCTTCTCACCGGATCTTGAGCGACGGTGAAAATCCGTGACAACCGTTCGGCTCCGCTGCCGGTTAGGCCCTGAACGAGGAGCCGGACACCCAAATTCGCTCGCGGCGACAACTCGGCTCAGATGCTGGCGACCGTCTTCAGCCGCGCCCGCGGGTGAATCTCCGATTGCGCCAGCACGCTGGTCTGGGCGCGGAAGCGCTCGACGATGCCGCGCACGAATTGCCGGATTCCCGGCGACGTCACCAGCACCGGCGCCTCGCCGTCGCGCGCCGCTTGTTCGAATTTCTCGCGGACCAAATTGATGAAGTCGGTGAGTTTCGACGGCTGCATGGCGAGGTTGCGCTCGTCGCCCTGGCCGACGATCGATTCGGCAAACGCCTGCTCCCATTTGGCGGTCAGCGCGATGATCGGCAGATAGCCGGCCGGCGTCGTGTGTTGAGCGCAGAGCTGACGCGACAGCCGCGCGCGAACGTGCTCGGCCAGCATCGCCGGATTGCGCGTCGCTGCAAGCCCGTCGGCGATGCCCTCGAGAATGGTCGCCAGATCGCGGATCGACACGCGCTCGGCCAGGAGAATCTGCAGCACCCGCTGGATGCCGGAAATCGTGATCAGCCCAGGCACGATGTCCTTGATCAGATCGCCCTGTTCCTTCGGCAATTCCTTGATCAGCTTCTGCACCTCGCCGTACGAGAGCAGCTCCGACATGTTGGCTTTGATGAGTTCGGTGAGATGCGTGGCGAGCACCGTCGCCGAGTCGACCACGGTATAGCCTTTGACCGAAGCTTCTTCCTTGAGCGACGCCTCGATCCAGGTCGCCGGCAGGCCGAATGTCGGCTCGGTGGTGTGTATGCCTGGCAGCGTCACCTGCTTGCCGGCCGGATCCATGACCATGTACTGGCCGTGCCAAACCTTGCCGCTGCCGGATTCCACTTCCTTGATCTTGATGACGTAGCTGTTGGCGTCGAGCTGCACATTGTCGAGGATGCGCACCGCCGGCATGACAAAGCCCATTTCCGTGGCCAGTGATCGGCGCAAGGCCTTGATCTGCTCAGTGAGCCGGTCGCCGCCGTCGGGCGCGTTGACCAGCGGCAACAGCGCATAGCCGAGCTCGATCTTGAGATCGTCCATTTTCAGCGTCGCCGACATCGGCTCTTCCGCCGGCGCCGGTTTATCGACACCGGCCTTTTTGGCTTCCGCCGCCGCGGCCCGCTTGTTGCGCCGATCGATAACGTAAGCGACGGCGGCGGTGCCGCCGCCGAGCGCGAAGAACGGTATCATCGGGATGCCCGGCAACAGCCCCATCACCAGCATGGCTGCGGCCGACATGCCAAGCGCCTTCGGATAGCCGGAAAACTGTTTGAGCAGCGCCTTGTCGGCGGCGCCTGAGATGCCGGCCTTGGAAACCAAGAGGCCCGCGGCGATCGACACGATGAGCGCCGGAATCTGCGTAACCAGCCCGTCGCCGACCGACAATAGCGTGTAGGTGTGGGCGGCATCACTGAAGCTGAGGCTCTGCTGCATGATGCCGATGACCATGCCGCCGATGACGTTGATCAGCACCACCAGGAGGCCGGCGATGGCGTCGCCGCGGACGAATTTCGAGGCGCCGTCCATGGCGCCGAAGAAACCGGATTCGTCCTCGAGATTCTTGCGCCGCCGCCGTGCATCCTTCTCGTCGATCAGGCCGGCGGAGAGGTCGGCATCGATCGCCATCTGCTTGCCCGGCATCGAATCGAGGTGGAAGCGCGCTGCCACTTCGGCGATGCGCCCCGAACCCTTGGTGATGACCACGAAATTCACGATCACCAGGATGGTAAAGACGATGATGCCGATGACGAAGTTGCCGCCCATCACGAAGTTGCCGAACGCCTGGATGACGTGGCCGGCGGCGCCGGTCCCCTCGTGGCCATGCGCCAGGATCAGGCGGGTCGAGGCGAGATTGAGCGCCAGCCGCAGCATGGTGGCGATCAGCAGCACCGTCGGGAACGCGGAAAATTCGAGCGGCGTCTGGATGAACAGCGACGTCATCAGGATCAGCACCGAGAAGGTGATCGAGATGGCGAGCGCGAAGTCGAGCAGGATCGACGGCAGCGGCAGGATCAGGACCACAAGAATGGCCATGATGCCGATGGCTAGCCCGATATCGCTGCGCTTGAGCAGGGAGCCGAGGTCGCTCAGGCGCGTCAGCACCAATGGTGCATCGCCGCGCTCGGCCGAAGTTGCATCGGTCATATCGCTTGTTTGCGCCCGCCGGTTACGGTCACGCGATGCAAAGCTGTGCGCTGCGGCGATCGGCCCGCCGGCGTGCACGGTAGGAAAAGGAGCCGCACTCGCGTCCAAGGCTGCCCCCGAAGGTGCGGTGGAAACGGACTTTGCAACGGACTGGAAACGGACTTGCCTCCCCGGCAAAATCTGCCGGGTTTATGGTTACTGGCCGGTTAATATCGGGCCCAGTGCTTGGATTCGGCCGGTTTTCCGTGCTGGTGTGGCGAAGCGGGGAATCCGGGGTTTGGTGGCATCTTTCCCGCTTTCGCCGGGACGCGCGGATAGCCAGCTATCTTTTGGCCAGATCGGACGAGGTCACGCATGCATTCGCACTTGATGAGCCAGTGGACCCACGGCCACGCCTTTCTTGGTGCCAATCACGGCGCCCATGAGCGGCGCACCTGGACCGTCGTGGCGCTCACCGCGGTGATGATGGTCGCCGAAATCGTCGGCGGCACGGTATTCGGCTCGATCGCGCTGGTGGCGGACGGCTGGCACATGGGCACCCATGTCGCCGCGCTCGCGATCGCCGGGCTCGCGTATCTGTTCGCGCGGCGGCACATGAATGACGCGCGCTTTACGCTCGGCACCGGCAAGTTCGGCGAACTGGCGGCGTTCGCCAGCGCCATCATCCTCGGCATGATCGCGCTCGGCATCGGCTACGAATCGGTGCTGCGGCTGCTGCATCCGGTCGCCATCCACTATCGGGAGGCAGTTCCAATTGCCGCGCTGGGCCTGTGCGTAAATCTGGTGAGCGCCTGGCTGCTGCGCGAAAGTCACGACCACGGACATGGTCATGCGCATAGCCAAGGGCATAGCTATGCCGCCCACCGTGACCACCATGACCATGATCATCACAACCATGCTGACCACGACCACCACGCCGGCCATGATCATGCCCAGATGGGACATCACCAGGATTCGAATTTTCGCGCCGCCTACGTGCACGTGCTCGCCGATGCCTTGACCTCGGTGCTGACCATCGGCGGATTGTCGGCCGCTTGGGCGTTCGGCTGGACGTTCATGGACCCGCTGGTGGGGTTGATCGGGATGATCGTGATTTTGTCCTGGGGGCTGAGCCTGGTTCGCTCGGCCGGCGGAGTGCTTCTCGATACCGTTCCCGATCCGGCGATGGCGCAGCGCATTCGCGAACGCATCGAGACGGATGGGGACCGCCTCGCCGATTTGCACCTTTGGCAACTCGGCCCCGGCCATGCCGCCGTGATCGCCTCGGTCGTTTCCGATACGCCGCAGCCGCCCGCGATCTACAAGCAACGCCTCCAGGGCTTGGCCGGACTTTCGCACGTGACCATCGAGGTCAATCAGTGTGTTAACGTCGGTAAATAGCGAAGTAGCGGAATAGCGAATGGAAGATGATAGCGACCGAACCCGCCGATCCAGCTATTCGCCATTTCCTATTCGCCATTCGCTGCTTCGCTCTTCGCTTATCACCGCCTTGCTGGGGACGTTAAGCGTGACCGCGGCGGCGCAAGATCGGCCTGCCGCCTTCGTCGATGCCGCGACCGTCGTGCCGGGACTGATCGTCGACGCCCGTTATGCCGGCGCGCACAACTTTGTCGGCCGCCCGATCGACGGCTATCAGGCGTCGCGCTGCCTGCTGACGCGGCCGGCGGCCGAGGCGCTCGCCGGTGTCGCGAAAGACGTCGCGCACTACGGTCTCGTGATCAAGGTGTTCGACTGCTATCGGCCGGTGCGCGCGGTGGCGAATTTCATCCGCTGGGCGCGCGATCTCAACGATACCGCGGCGAAGGCCGAGTTCTATCCCGACGTCGACAAGCGGACGCTGTTCCACGACGGCTATATTTCGCCGCGTTCCGGTCACTCGCGCGGTTCGACCATCGATCTGACGCTGGCGCGGCCCGACGGCCGCGAGCTCGACATGGGCACGCCGTTCGATTTCTTCAGCCCAAAATCCTCAATCCTCGACGGCAGCATTGGGCCCAAGGCGATCGCCAATCGCGGCGAATTATCGGCAGCGATGCGGCACCATGGCTTTCGCTCCTACGAGAAGGAATGGTGGCACTTCACGCTGTCGCATGAGCCGTTCCCCGCCACCTATTTCGATTTTCCGGTGCAGTGAGGCAACGCGGCGCGTCGAGTCTTCTGTTGGCCGTAGCCTCACGTGCTCAGCGTCATCAGCGTGACGGTCGCCAGCGCGCAGATTTGCTCCCGCCCGGTCTCTTCGACACTGTACAAGTTGATCTGCGACACCGTCAGCGTCCGGCCGGCGCGGACGACTTCGCCGACCGCTTTGAGCCTGGGTCCCTTAGCCGGCCTGAGAAAATTGATCTTGTATTCCGCCGTCAATAGCCACTGCTCCGCCTCAATCAACGTCGCAGCGGCGCCGGCGCCTGCGGCGTCGGCGATGGTGCCGAGGAGGCCACCATGAAAGAATCCATTCTGCTGGGCGAGCTCGTTGCGGAAACCCGCCGCTATGACACATCGCCCGGGCGCGATCTCTTCGACTCGCGCGTCGATATGGCGCAAGAAGCCCTGGCGGCTGAAAGCGTCCTTGACGCGCGCAACATAATTCGGATCGCGCACGGCAAACTCTTTGGCAGGCATGTTCGACGACACGGTGCTGTTCCGCGGTCTCAATCGGCGTAGCCGGGCGGCGGCACGAAGCCGCCGAACTCGCGCTCCATCAGCGCGGCAAAGCCGATCGGTGTGCGGTCTTCGAGATAGGGGCCGACGATCTGCACGCCGATCGGCAAGCCGGTGTCCGAGAGGCCAATCGGCGCCGCCGTTGCCGGAAGGCCTGGCGTGGTCGCGATCTCCGGCCAGACCAGCTGATCAAAAAACGAAAACTGCTTGCCGTCGATGTCGATGCGGCGCTCGGCCATTGTCGTGTGATCGTGCGGAAAGGCCGGCGTCGGCATTGGCGGACACAGCACCACGTCCCATTCGCGGAACACTGCCGACCATTGCTGTTGCAGCGTCATCCGCGCCGCGTCGGCCGCTGCCCATTCGCGATGGCTCATGACCGCGCCGCGCCATCGCTCGGCTTCGAGACTGTTGTCGTCGGATTGGAGCGCCGCAGCCGTAGTCTCCGCTTGCTGGTAGATGTCGGCCGGCCACCGTTCCGACAATGCCGACATCAAGAGACGCATGTAAAGGCGCGCGGACGTTGCCAGATCGGGCAGGAGCGGGCTTGCGTGCGCCACCTTGGCGCCGGCTTTGACAAGATTGTTCGACAGCCGGTCGAGCGCTGCGCGGATGGATGCAGCCGTCGGCAGCGACGGATGATGGTCGATGACGAGGACGCGAAAATCCTCAAGCTGCTCGTGGCGCGGCTTCGGCAAATCGAGGCGATAGGCAATGCCGGCGCGCGTTTCGTCGGGGCCCGCCGTCACCGCGAGCGCGAGATCGAGATCGGCGGCAGAGCGCGCCATAGGTCCGACCACCGCGAGATCGCTGATGCGTGCCACCAAGCCCGGGAGAAAATGTCCGCGAGGCGGGATGAGATTGAGCGTGGGCTTATGCGCATAGACACCGCAATAGTGCGCCGGCACGCGTAGCGAGCCGCCGATGTCGGAGCCGAGCGACAGCGGCCCGTAGCCGGCGGCGAGCGCCGCTGACGATCCGCCCGACGATCCGCCGGGCGTGCGGCCGAGGTCCCACGGATTATTGGTGGTGCCGTAAATCTCGTTGTAGCTCTGCCAGTCGCCCAGAAGGTACGGCACGTTGGTCTTGCCGAGGATAACCGCGCCTGCCGCCTTGACCCGGGCGACCATGACCGCATCCGCCTGCGGCACGAAATTCTTGTAAGCCGGCGCGCCCCAGGTGGTTGGCAGGCCGGCGACGTCGAACGATTCCTTGACCACCATCGGTATGCCGAGGAGCGGGCGCCGTTCGCCGCGGGCGAGCGCAGCATCGGCGCTCCTGGCCGCGTCGCTGCCCCGGTCGAAGTCGCGCGCCACGACGGCGTTGAGCTTTGGATCGAGCGCCTCGATGCGGGCGATGACGTGGTCGGTCAGTTCAAGAGCGGAAATCCTCCCGGCCGCAAGCGCGGCGACCAAATCCTTGGTCGTGCCGTAGCTCAACGCAAAGTCGCCGCGGCTCTGACCCGTCATCGTTCCGTCCTCCACATTTCACTGTACGCGAATGGCTTCACGCGGTGCGACGCCGCCCACCATAGGTGCCGCGCCGGGGATCCGCCAGCCGTTTGGCCGGTGGTTCGTTTCAACCCGGCAGCAATGCCGCCGCCAGTGCCAGGAACAGCGCCGGTGGCATCACCACGAGACCGATTTTCAGGAAGGTGCCGAAGCCGACCGAATGGCCGTCGCGGCGCAGTGCCGCAAGCCACAGGATGGTCGCGAGCGAGCCGGTCACCGAGAGGTTGGGTCCGAGATCGACGCCGATCACGATCGCGCGCGTGACCTGGTCGGATATGGGACCTGCCTGCATGGCGCTGCCGGCGATCAAGCCGGCCGGCAGATTGTTGATGAGGTTGCTGGCGAAGGCAACGAAGACGCCGGCGACGGCAGCGGTCCACAAGACCGAACGTTGCGCGCCGTCGTGCAGCAGCGTTGCGATCGTATCGATCAGCCCGGTCTTGGCCAGCGCTTCGACCAGCACGAACAGCCCGGCGACCAGCGGCAGCACACCCCACGAAATATCTTTGACGATATTCCACGGCCATTTCCTCTCGCCGATGATGACGACAACGGCCGTGATTGCGCCGGAGGCTGCGGTGGGAAGTCCAAGCTGGATGCCGAGCGCCGACGATGTCAGCAGCACGACCGCCGTCGCCGCAATGCCGACCGCGGCAATCTTGCCGGCCGCCGAGAGGGCGGGCCGCGCAATGTCCGACCCGACCTCTTGCTGGAGCGCGCGGCGCTGCGTGAAACGCAACAGCAAATACGTCGCAACGATCGACACCAACGACGGCAGCAGATAGGCCGGCAGCCATTGCCATAACGGCGGCATGTGGCTGCCATAGATCACCAGGTTCGCCGGGTTCGAGATCGGCAGGACGAACGATGCCGCGTTGGCAATGAACGCACAGATCAGGAGATAGGGCAGGGGCTCTTTGGCTTTAGCAGCCTTGACCGCGGCCGCGACCGCGGGCGTCAGCACGACAGCGGTGGCGTCATTCGACAGGAAGATTGTCACCACCGTGCCCACGACATAAGTCAACAGGAACAATCGCCGCGCGGAACCCCTGGCGTGGCTGGTCGCGACTGCGGCCAGCCAGTCGAACAGCCCTTCCTCGCGCGCGATCTCCGCCAGCAGCATCATGCCGAACAGGAACAGATAAACGTCGGTGCCCTTGGCGACGCCGGCCAGCGCCTCGGGAACGGAAATCAGGCCGAACGCGAGGAGCAGCCCCGCGCCCACGATCGCCCAAACTGCTTCGGCCAGATCGAAGGGCCGCAGGATAACGCCGGCTGCGGATAATGCGGCGATCACGTAGATCGCGGCTGTTGCGTGCAATTGCATGACGGGGAAATTTTGTCGCGGCTTTATGCGGTCGCAAAGGCGGATCGATCGCTGAGCGACGGGCTCCCGCTCACTCGTCCAGCACCCGGCGAATGGCGCTCGCAAGGTGCTCGCTGTTGAGCGGCTTCTGGATCAGGTCGACACCCGGATCGAGACGGCCTTGGTGGACAATGGCGTTGCGGGAATATCCGGTCATGTAAAGAACCTTCAGGAAAGGCAGACGCTGTTTCGCCTCCTCTGCAAGCTTGCGGCCGTTCATGCCGGGCATGACCACGTCGGTCAAAAGCAGCCGCACGGTTCGGCCGCCGTTGAGAAGGCGCAGCGCCGCCTCGCCGTCAGCGGCCTCAAGGACGTCGTAACCGAGCCGGTCGAGCGTCTCGACCACGTAGGTGCGCACGTCGGCGTCGTCCTCGCAAACCAGCACACATTCGCCGGCACGGCCGGGGCTCGGTTCACGGGCGGATTCTTCCGCTGCGACGGGCCTGCCGACGAACCGCGGCAGATACACCTTGACCGCGGTGCCTTCGTTCTTCTCGCTGTAGATTTTCACGTGCCCGCCGGACTGCTTGACGAAGCCGTAGACTTGGCTGAGCCCGAGTCCGGTGCCCTGGCCGGATTGTTTGGTGGTGTAGAACGGCTCGAAGGCGCGGTCGATCACGTCCCTGGCCATTCCGAGCCCCGTGTCGGTCACTGCGATCTGCACGTATTGTCCGGGCCGTACGTCGGGGTTTTGCTTGCAATAGCCGTCGTCGAGATAGGAGTTGCTGGCTTCGATCGTCAGCTTGCCGCCGCCCGGCATGGCGTCGCGGGCGTTCACCGCGAGGTTGAGAATGGCGGCCTCGAGCTCGGCGGCGTCGGCCTCGACCGGCCACACGCCGCCGCCGCCGACAATTTCCAGCGACACATCCTCGCCCAGCGCGCGCCGCAGAAAGTCGGACAGGCCGTTGAGTGCGCGATTGACGTCGAGCACGGTCGGGTTGAGCGGCTGCTGACGGGAAAACGCCAACAGCCGCTTGGTCAGCGTTGAGGCCCGCTCGGCGCCGCGCATAGCGCTTTCTAGCCGGCGCGCCAGCTTGATCTGCGTTCCGTCCGTCCAGGACTCCAGTTGACGCTGTGCGGCTTCAAGGTTGCCGATGATGATCGTGAGCAGATTGTTGAAATCATGGGCGACGCCGCCGGTGAGATGGCCGATGGCGTCGAGCTTTTGCGATTGCCGCAGTGCTTCCTCGGCCAGGGCGCGGCGGTCGATCTCCGCATAAAGGCGCTCGGTGCGGCGCAGCACCGCGAATAAAGTGAAAAACAGGATCAGGGTCACCGGGATGCCGTAGACCAGATGCCCCGCGATCTCCCAAAGCCACTCGTTACGCAGCGTTGTCAGTGCGTACCCCGTCGTCAGGTAGAGCGGCGTCGCGCCGAAGCGGCGAGCGGAGAAGCGACGCTCGACATGATCGATCGGTGACAGCGTCGTGTACGATCCGCCCAGCAGTGCATGCGTGATGGTGCGGCGGAACCCACTGTTCTCGCCGAGGCGGTTGGTCGCACCCGTCGGCGCCACCGGATAACGCGCCAAGATTACGCCGTCGTTGCGGATCAGTGCAAATTGCTGGCCCTCCGCATGGGCCAGCGTCGCGAACATGCGGAAGAAATTGCTGGGCAAGATCGAGATTTCGAGGACGCCGATGAACTCGCCGTCGCGCACGACCCGTCGGCTGACGGTGAAAAACGGCTGAGCGTTGTACAGCGATTGGTAGACCTGGCCGTAATAGGTGCCGGCATCGCTCTTGAGCTGGGCCTGGAAAAAATCTCGGTCGGAAAAGTCGCGGTCAGGCGCCGGTTCAAGCCACGAAGAAACCAGCGGCCGGCCATCCTTGCCGAAGATCCAGATCGATTGGATCGCCGGGATCTGGCTGGCTAATTTTTGCAGCGCAACATGAAGCCGGCTTGCATCGCGGCGGATATCGGCATCGGACATGCCGGCCATCTGATCGCCGACGGTGCTCAACGCGAGATCGACCAGTTCAAAGGTCTTTTGTGCCTCCTCCTCCTGCACGTCGAGCGACCGCGCCAGCCGTTCGTCGGTCAGTGCGGAAAGGTTGCGGTAGCTGTTCCAGGCGGCGAAGGCGAACAAGGCGCACGGGACGAGCAACGATGCGGCCATCGCCAGCCGCACCAGCCGAACCGTCAGCGTCCGAGCGTGCATTCCACTCAATTCCTCGAATGGGGCTGTAGATTAAATTAGCATCCGTGCCAGCACCAGATGCGACAAATTGGCCCGGTGGCCAAACCACGCCGTGGTCACAATCCTAAATAAAATTTCTTAATCAGGTCGTTGTTGTTGAGTGCGTCGGCGGAACCGCCTTCGAAGGCGATCTTGCCGTGCACGATGACATAGCCGCGGTCGGCGATGCGGATCGCCTGGGTAAAGTTCTGCTCCGCCATCAGTACCGTCAGATTGTAGCGTTGCTTCATCTTGGCGATAGCGTCGATCGTGCGGCTGACCAAAATGGGGGCAAGCCCGACCGAGGGTTCGTCGACCAGGAGGATTTTCGGTGCCAGCATCAAGGCGCGTCCCAGCGCCAGCATCTGCTGCTCGCCGCCGCTCATCGAGCCGGCAAGCTGCGAGCGACGCTCGGCCAGGCGCGGGAAGGTCTCGAAGCAGACTTCGAGGTTGCGGTGAAGCTCGCGGCGCGCGGTGCGGCGGAAGGCGCCGAGCAACAGGTTCTCCTCCACGGTCAGCTTGGGAAACAGCCGCCGGCCTTCCGGCACCAGCGCGATGCCGAGATCGACGATCTGTTCGGTGCTGCGGCCGACCAGATCGTGATGCACGCCGTCGATTTCGGCGATGATTGAACCTTCGCTCGGCTGCACCATGCCCATGATGCACTTCATCAGCGTCGACTTGCCGTTGCCGTTGGTGCCAAGCAGCACCACGGTCTCGCCGCCGCCGATCGTCAGCGACACGTCCTCGATCACGCGCACCGCGCCATAGGCGGCGTGGATGCGGCCGATGGTGAGGCTACTGGCCAAGGTACGCCCGCTCCACTTCCGGATCGCGCACCACGACGTTGGGATCGCCGTCGGCGATCTTGCGCCCGGAGACCAAAACCACCAGCCTCTGCGAGAAGCTCATCACCGCGCGCATGATGTGCTCGATGAGGATGATGGTGACGCCTTGTGCGTTTAAGCGCATCAGCAGCGCCAGAATCTCCTCGACCTCCGAATGGGTGAGGCCGGCCATGGACTCGTCGGCGATCAATAGTTTCGGCTCCGCCGCCATGGCGCGCGCAAGTTCGAGCTTGCGCATCTCCACCTGGGTCAGATCGCGGGGCAGATTTTTCGCTTTGCCGTCGAGGCCGACCTCGCGCAACAAGTCGACGCATCGCCCTTCGATCGTGTGCCCCGACTGTCGGGCGCCGCGCGAGGCGACGGTATATAATAGCGGAATGCGCAGATTGTCGGCGAGGCTCAAACTGGCAAACGGCCGCGGCAGTTGAAACGTGCGCGACAGTCCGCGGCGGGTGCGCTGATGGGCACTGGCGCCGTCGAGCGGATCGCCATCGAACGTGACCGAACCGGCCTCGTTCTGCAGCGTGCCGCAGATGCAATTGACGAGCGTGCTCTTGCCCGAGCCGTTGGGCCCGATCAGGCCGACACGTTCGCCGCGCTTGACCGAAAGCGAGATGTTGTCGAGCGCGACAAAGCCGCCGAAACGCTTGCCGAGATTGTCCACCGCCAGCAGTTCGGTTGCGGCGGCGGTCATGGCACGTGTCCCGGGGCGTCGGCCTCAACGCGGCGGCGGCCGACCCCGCCAACTGGGCGATGCTGAATGTATTTGTGCACCAGCCCGACAATGCCATTCGGCGCGACGATCACGAAGCCCACCAGCAGCAAGCCGACGATCAGCAGATTAACCGCCGACGAGATCGTCACCGTCGCGATCTGCTGCAGCGAGCCGAGCAAGATGGCGCCGATCAGCGGACCGACCCAGCTCGTCGTACCGCCGATCAGCGGCATCGCGATCGAGTTGACGGCATAGTCGAGGCCGAAAGCCGAGGATGGCTGCAGAAAGCCGATGTAATAGGGAAACGGCGCACCGGCCATGCCCATGAGCGCGCCGGAGATCGTGGTGGCGATCAGCTTGAGCCGCAGCGTCGGCACGCCGGACGCTTCCGCCGCCAGTTCGTCGTCGCGAATAGTGGCGAAGCCGTAGCCGAGCCGCGAGCGTTCGATCAGGCGTGCCACCGTGATCGCGCCGATCGCCAGCAGCATCATGATCAGGAACAGATAGCGGATGTAGGCGCCGAGCGGCCAGATCGCTTCAGGCCGGATGATGTAAGCGCCGCGCGAGCCGCCGACAAAGCCCCAGTTGACGACACAGGTCTGCAACACCACCGCCAGCGCCAGCGTGGCGATGGCGAAGAACGCGCCGCGCAGCCGCAGCGTCAAATAGCCCATGCCGAGGCCGACGATCCCGGAGACGATGCCGCCGATGATCACCAGCACCGGTATCGGCAGCGGCGCGAGCTTGTACATGGCGACGGTCGAATAGGCGCCGAGCGCAAAGAAAGCGGCCGAGCCGAAATTGACGTAGCCGCAATAGCCGCCGAGGATGTTCCAGGCGGTCGAGAGTACGACATATTGCAGCACGACATAGCCGGCAAAGAAGTAATAGTCGTTGCCGAGCGCGAACGCGGCTCCGAAGATCGCGGCGCCGACGATCAGGCAAATGAGCAGGAACAGGTCCGAGCGCACCGTTAGCGTCCCAACAATCCGGCCGGCCGCACCGCCAGCGTCAGCAACAGGAATCCGAACGACACCGCCGGCGCCCAGGACGGTCCGTAGAAGGTCGAGGTCAGGCTCTCGACGATGCCGACCAGCATGGCGGCGACCAGCGTTCCGGGCAGGCTGCCCATGCCGCCGAGCACGCAGATCGCGAAGACGCGGCCGATATATTCGCGGCCGACCGAGGGCTCGACTGGCTGAATGATGATGAGGAAGGCGCCGGCCAACGACGCCGTCGCTATCGAGATGCCGAACGCGATGCGCTTGATGCGGATCGGATCGACCGCCAGCAGCTTGAGCGCCAGCTGATCCTGCGCCACCGCCATGATGGCGCGGCCGACGAAGGTGCGCGTCAGCAACAGTTGCAGCAGCGCGATCAGCGCCAGCGACACCAGGCACGGCACCAGAATGCGCAGCGGCATGTCGACAAAGCCGATATGCCAGGTCATGCCGATATACGGCGCCTCGACGTAACGGTAGTCGACGCCGAAAACCAGGATCAGCAGCACCTCGGTGATGAACAACAGACCGAAAAAGAAGGCGAGGCCGCGCAGCGATTCCTGGCCGCGTTTCTCGAACGACACATAGTAGATCTGATAGATGCCGGCGCCGAGCGCGTAGAAGGCCGGCGTGGCGATGACGGCGACAATGATCGGATCGAGGCCGAGTTGGATGTTGACGATATAGGCGATGTAGGAGCCGAGGATGATGAAAGCCGGGTGGGCGATGTTGACGATGTCGAGGATGCCGAACGACAGCGATACGCCGGCGGTCACCGCCGCATAGAACGCGCCGATCAGGATGCCCGACACAATGGCGTTAATCAAAAGATCGAACGAAAACACCATCCCCAGCCCTGAGCGGCCTTAAAGCACGCGTCCTTCCGGGCTCCCCGCCGCGCCGCCCGGCATACGCACCACAGATGAATCAGCTGCTCTCTATGCGGCAGCGCGCACCCTGTCGGGCAGTACCAGCGGCTGGTTGGCGCTGTTGAGGAATTCGATGGTCATGAAGACCATCTCCCTATCGCCGATATTTTCCAGATCATGAACCTTGAACTCGCCGGGCCCGTAAGTCTCGTGACGGGTCTCGCCGGGCGCATAGCTGTATTCGACCGTGGTGTCGTCGTGGACGTGCTGGCGGCCGCGGCCGCCGGTGACGCAGGTCCAGAAATAGTCGAGCACATGGCGATGAAAGCCGAACCGCTCGCCGGGCGCGAGCTTGATCATCCACACCCGCACGCGCTCGCTTTCGGAAACCAGCATGTTGCCGACACAGGGATTGTTGCTGGCCCGCTCGCGCTCGAACTCCGCGACCAAGGCAGGCGGCCACGCCGATTTGTCGGCATGGTCGCTGGTTTTTTCCAGCATCGTCAGGGCCATGGCTTCCCTCCAGCGATTTTCGGCACAATACCGAAAGCGCCGGGCCATTGGCAAATAGTCCCCATAGATTAACAAGGTGCCGGCATGTCGCAGCGACGCGCCTTGATCATCGGCGGCTCAATGAGCGGGCTTTTGACCGCCATTATGCTTGTGCGCCGCGGCTTCGAGGTCGGCGTTTGCGAGCGCGTGCCCGGCGAGCTTGCCGGCCGCGGCGCCGGGATCGTGGCGCAGCCGCCGCTGATTGCGCGGCTCAAGGCGCTCGGGCTCGGTACTAGTGACCTCGGCGTTGCGATTGCGCGGCGGCAAATGCTGGATCGCGAGGGCCGCGTGACCGCGACGAACACCTGCCCGCAGGTCTTTACCGCCTGGGAACGGGTCTATCGGCTGCTGCGCGACGCATTCACGTCCGATCGATATCTGCGCGGGCGCGGCCTGGTGGCATTCGATCAAAGCGACCGCGGCGTTGTTGCTCATTTCAGCGACGGCGGTGCAGCCGAAGCCGATCTCTTGATCGGCGCCGACGGCCTGCGCTCGACGGTGCGGCAAGCCTGCCTGCCCACGATCGTGCCGCTTTATGCCGGCTATGTCGCGTGGCGCGCCATGCTGCCGGAGCGCGTCCTGCCGGCCGCGATCCACCGCGATCTGTTCGGCGCCATGACATTCTGCCTGCCGCCAGGCGAGCAAATTATCGGCTATCCGGTGGCTGGCCCCGACAATGACCTGCGGCCGGGACAGCGCCGCTACAACGTCATCTGGTACCGGCCGGCCGACGAGGTGAAGGAGCTGCCGTGGCTTCTCACCGACGAAAGCGGCGTCGTTCATTCGATTTCAATTCCGCCGCCGCTGATCCGCCGCGAAGCGGTCGTGCAGATGCGCGCGGCGGCGGAGCGGCTGCTGCCGCCGCAATTTCGCGACGTCGTGCGGCTGATCGACGAGCCGCTGCTGCAGCCGATCTACGATCTGGCCAGTCCGCGGCTAGCCTTCGGCCGGGTGGCGCTGGTCGGCGATGCGGCGTTTGTGGCGCGCCCGCACGTCGGCGCCGGCGTGTCCAAAGCCGCCGACGATGCCGCGGTGCTGGCTGCGGCACTCGACGCCGAGGACGATATCGAAGCCGCGCTCCGCCGCTATGAACGAGCGCGACTCGACGAGAACAATCGCATCATCGAACGCGCGCGCCATCTCGGCGCTTATTTGCAGGCGACGCAAAGCGCGGAGGAACGCTCGCGGTCGGCGCGGCATGGCATTCCCGAAGCGGTGCTGGCGGAAACGGCGACGCTCGATTTCCTTTACGTGTGAAGTCAGGAAACTACCGCCAAGCGGCGGCAAATCCGCCGGTCGCCGCACCTGGCTGGTAAGTGTTCCGGCGCGATCCCAACAAGCCCTCCAGTAAAATTATTGTGCTGGCGCGAAAACGCTCTTCAAATCGGCACGCCGCAGGGCAATTTGGTTTGCATAGACATTTTCATATCGAGAGGAATGCGATCCAATGAAGAAACTCGTCGTTTTGACAGCTCTCACGCTCGCCGCGCTTGCAGTGACCTTTGCCGCCGTCGCCGTTTCGCGCGACGCTGCGGCATGCTCGCGTGCATGCATCAATTGCTGCAACTGATTACGGGCGCCGCACTCGTAACGCCGGCGTCTTCGGCACCGGCCGCAATCAGGTCGTGACTTCGTCGCGGAAGCTCGCCGCCGCCGGGCTCGTGGCGACCAGCTTCGGATAGAATTTCTTGAAGTCGGCCACGATGGTCTCGAACGGCACGTCGGCGAATGCACCGCGATCCTGTAGATATTCCATGTGGCGGCGGCCGATCTGATCGAACGGCTGGAACAGGCTGTCGTTGACGCCGTCAAAGTCGAGCGGCACGACTTTGGCGCGCTCGCACAAGGCCTTGTCGAAGGCCGGCGTGCACTTCACCCATTTGCCGTCGATCTGGAGCTCCGTGTAGGAGTGCCAGTAGAACGTGTCGCCGACCTGCTCCTGGAGCCGCTTCGACGTGAGATGATTGCGGACATCGGCGTAGCCGGGGCGCGCGGGGATGCCGGCGGCGCGCGCCGCGGCTGTCAGCATCGCCGACTTGCCGACGCAAAAGCCTTTGCCGGCGCGCAGCACATCGCTGGCGCGATACTCGGCGGAATTAAAGAAATCGATATACGGATCATACTGGACCTGATCGCGCACGGCGCCGTAGAGCGCCAGCGCCTTGTCCTTTATCGTCTCGGCGCCACTGACCGCCTGTTGCGCGAACGCGCGGATCGCCGGATCGTCGCTGTCGATGAAGCGCGCGGGATGCAGATAGTCCGTGTCTGCCACGGTCATGTTTGCGTCGCCTCACACATGCTGGCCGCCATTGATGTGGATTTCCGCGCCGTTGACGTACGAAGACGTATCCGTGCACAGCACGTAGATGATCTTCGCCACCTCGTCCGGTGTGCCGAGCCGGTGCATCGGGATCACTTCGACGATCTTTTCGGTTCCCGGCGACAGCATCGCGGTGTCGATTTCGCCCGGCGCAATGGCGTTGACGCGCACGCCGACGGCGCCGAAATCGTGGGCCATTTCGCGGGTCAGCGCCGCGAGCGCAGCTTTCGAGGTCGCATAGGCGGCGCCGGCGAACGGATGCACGCGAGAGCCGGCGATCGAGGTGACGTTGACGACCGAGCCCTTGGCGGCCTTTAGCTCGTCGAGGAGGCCACGGGCCAGCATGAGCGGGGCGAAAAAATTGACCTGAAAGACGCGATGCCAGTCGTCCTGCGACGTCTCGATCGAGTCGAGCCTTTTGCCGCCGTTGGCCTTGGGCGAGATCGCCGCGTTGTTGACCAGCGCATGCAACTCGCCGTCGAGCCGCCGTTTGATCTCGGCGATCGCTTCGCTGGTGTTCTCGAAGTCGCCGAGATCGACCTGAATGTGATCCTCGGGGCCGGCTTCCCACGGGCAATTTTCCGGAAAAGCATGCCGCGAACAGGTAAGGACGCGCCAGCCTGCGGCCGAAAACCTCTTGACGGTGGCGTGGCCGATGCCGCGGCTGGCGCCGGTAAGAAGCAGCGTGCGGCCGGGCCGGTTGCTCAGTGGCATACTCGTCTTCCTGTAGTCCGAACTTGGCGACCGTTACAGTACATCGTCATTGCGAGCGAAGCGAAGCAATCCCCCCTTCAGCAGAGCGAAGGCGGGTCGTCGCTTTGCTCCTCGCAATGACACAGCACTTGTTTGCTCACGGATAAAGCCGTGTCTTGGTCCACGGCCAATGCAGGTCGCCGCGCCGAAACCGCACCCGATCATGCAGCCGAAACGGCCGTTCCTGCCAGAACTCGATTTCCTGCGGCATCACGCGATAGCCCGACCAATGCGGCGGCCGCGGCACTGCGCCGATCGCGAACTTCGCCGTATAGAGCGCGACCGCCTTCTCGAACGCCAGCCGGCTTTCGAGGGCGGTCGATTGTTTGCTCGCCCAGGCGCCGATCTGCGCCATCCGCGGACGCGAAGCGAAATAGGTGTCGGCTTCTTGCGTTGATACCAGCTCGACATGGCCGCGGGCGCGCACCTGGCGCTGCAGCGATTTCCAGTAGAACGTCAGCGCCGCCTTTGGTGCGCCAGTGAGCTCGTGGCCCTTGACGCTGTCGGTGTTGGTGTAGAACACGAAGCCACGCTCATCGAAGCCTTTCAACAAAACCATACGCGCGTTCGGCAAGCCGTCGGTATCGACGGTCGCGAGCGTCATCGCATCGGGATTGTTCGGCTCGGCGCGCTTGGCCTCGGCAAACCATGCCGCAAACAGCCGCCACGGCTCGTCGGCTTCGGTGAAGTCACCGCCCGTTAACCATCCCGGGTGTTCTATGGGCGGCGCGTCGGTCATTGTGTCGGGGTACCCAAGTGCTCGCGTGCGGCGATCGGAGATCGGGCCGTCGGTCTCTATATAGTGGAACTAAAGCGTACCGCCTATGTCAGCGCCCGCGTTGGCTTGCGGCCGTCGCTGCCTTATTCGCCGCGTTTTCCGCCGGCGGCTGTTCCCACCAGATCGAGACGATGCTTTCGAAGAACGACGCGGATGTCGAGCAGACCGGCTCGATCGCCGCGCCGGCTCGCCCGGCCAACGCCGCCACCGTGGCGACGCCGTCGGAGGTCGATCTGGCTTACGCGCGCGCCGTCGCGGCGGACGCGCTGGCGGAAGGCTCGAAAGATGTCAGCATCCCCTGGGAGAATCCCAACACCGGCGCCGGCGGCAACATCACGCCGCTGGCCGCGGTCTATAATGAAGGTGCTGCAACCTGCCGCGACTTTCTCGCCAGCTACGTGCTGGGCCAAGCGCAAGCCTGGCTGCAGGGCGAAGCCTGCCGGACCGCACACGGCAAGTGGGAGGTCAAGAGCTTAAAGCCCTTCAAGCAAGGCTGAACGGTCTCGTCCGGCGCCGAAAGCCACCACCGAAAGCCGCCCGCCGCATTGCAGGGCGGTCGGCAAAGTCCCACATTAACAAAACTGAAAAGCATGGGCGGGCGGGGCCAGCCCCAAAACTGAACGGAGTCGATTGGGGAATGCGCGATCCCTATGAGGTGTTGGGCGTTGATCGCAAGGCGAGTGCAGCCGATGTCAAGAGCGCGTTCCGGCGCCTTGCGAAGAAATTGCATCCCGACGCCAACAGGAACGATCCCAAAGCCGCATCGCGCTTTGCCGAGATCAATGCCGCGTACGAAATCCTCGGCGAGGAGGATAAGCGCAAGGCGTTCGACCGCGGCGAGATCGATGCCGAGGGCAAGCCGCGCTTCCAAGGGTTCGAGGGATTCGGCACCGGTGCCGGCCCACGATCAGGCGCGGGGTTTGGCGGCGGATTTGGCCCGGAGACCGAATTCGAAACCTTCAGCTTCGGCCCCGAAGGCTTCACCCGCGGCGCGCGCCGCGGCCGCGCCGGAGCGGCGGGCGGCGGCGGCGGTTTTGGCGGCTTCGAAGATATCTTGCGCGAGGCTTTCGCCGGCGCCGCGCGCCGCGGCGGTGGCAGCACGACCTTTGAAGGCGAGGATTTCGGCGGTGGCGTCGGCGCCAATGTCACGGCGGCGCTGACACTATCGCTGCCGGACGCGGCGCACGGCGTCAGCCAGCGGGTACGGCTGCCATCCGGCAAGGATGTCGAGGTCAAGATTCCCGCCGGCATCGCCAACGGCCAGCAAGTGCGGCTTCGCGGCCAAGGCATGGCGGGCCCGGGCGGCGCCGGCGATCTCCTGATTACCGTCTCGATCGCGCCGCATAACACCTTCACGCTTGATGGCAACGATATCCGCCTCGATCTGCCGGTGACGCTGTACGAAGCCGCGCTCGGCGCCAAGGTGCGGGTGCCGACGCTCGACCGGCCGGTTGAGCTGAGTATACCGCCCGGGACCAGCGGCGGCCGCACCTTTCGGCTCAAAGGCAAGGGCTTCCCAGCCAAGGACGGACGCGGCGATCTCCTCGCCACCGTGCGCATCGCGCTGCCGCCGCAGAGCGATCCGGAATTTGAGGCCCTGATGAAGAAGTGGCAGACCGAGAAACCCTACGATCCGCGCAAGGATATGTGAGGGGTTTTCGCGTCAAAACGGGCGCGCCGACCCACTACCCGAGGGAACCAGCCGCCGCGCTTGATGGCTCCCATGGCCTTATGCCATAGGAGGCCCGGCGCTGGAATGTCGAGCGGGGTCGGAGAAATGCCGGAAATCTCGGGCCTTATGCGCGGCAAGCGCGGCCTGATCATCGGGGTTGCCAATCAGCGCTCGCTGGCCTGGGGCATCGCCAAAGCCTGCCACAAACACGGCGCTGAGCTTGCCCTCACTTATCAAGGCAACTCGCTCAAGAAGCGCGTCGAGCCGCTGGCCGAGGAGGTCGGCGGCTTCGTCGTCGGCCATTGCGACGTCACCGACCCGCCGACAATAGATGCAGTCTTCGCCAAGGTGCAGTCGGTCTGGGGCGCGATCGATTTTCTGGTCCACGCCATCGCCTTCTCCGACAAGGATCAGCTCGACGGCCGCTATGTCGACACCACGGCCGACAATTTCACCAACACCATGCTGGTGAGCTGCTATTCGCTGACCGCGATTGCCCAGCGCGCCGAGAAGCTGATGCCGAACGGCGGCTCCATGCTCACGCTCACTTATTACGGCGCGGAAAAATGGATGCCGCATTATAACGTCATGGGCGTCGCCAAGGCGGCGCTGGAAGCCTCGGTCTGGTACCTGGCCGCCGATCTCGGCGTCAAAAACATCCGCGTCAACGCCATCTCGTCGGGACCGATCAAGACGCTTGCCGCCGCCGGCATCCGCGACCTGCGCTATATCTTCCGGTGGAACGAATACAATGCGCCGCTGCGGCGCAACGTCACGATCGAAGACGTCGGCGAGGCCGCCGTCTATCTGTTGTCCGACATGTCGCGCAGCGTCACCGGCGAAATCCATCACGTCGACGCCGGCTACCACATTGTCGGCATGAAACACCCGGACGCCCCGGATATTGCCGTCGGCAAGGAATAGCGCGGCGCTACACATCCCTACGGGTCGGCCCGCTTTTGGATGCGCCGTATTGTTTGCGCTAGAAGTGCACCCGGAATAGACGATGCCGTTCTTTCCAACAGTTACGGTTGAGGCGGCGCAAGCGGTGCAATCGCCGCAGCTTCTGACGCGGCTTCGTCGTCGCGAGATCGACGGCATCGTCGTCAAGAACGTCTACGATCGCGCCACCTGCGAGGCGCTGCGCGTCGCACTGGAAGCCGGCCGCCACGATCTGATCAAGACCGAATTCCCGGCCAAGTTCGCCGCCTTTTTCTACGGCATCAATCTCAATCTCGCCCATCCGGATCTCAAGGATTACTTCGCCGAGGCGCCGCGATTTCGTGACGGGCTGTCACGGCTTTTGCCGGGCGAGCTGGATTTGCAGCGGCGGATCACGGGCCTGTTCGCGGCGCTGGATGTGCGGACCAATGGCCAGTCGCCGCCGCCCGTCGCGATCACCAGCGGCGGTTCGGCGACTGCGGCTGCTGCGGCGGCATCCGAAGTCGACGGCAGCGTCTCAGCCGTCGCCCGCGCCGGCAACAGCGCCGCCGCAACCAACGCCGTCGCCCGCGAGATCGTGTCGCCGGATGACGTGATCCGCGCCATCAAGAGCGGCGAGATCGCGATCAAGCAGACCGACGGCGCCGCCGCCGACCGCAACAGCCTGGCCGACCGGGTCTGGCTGTTCGATGAAGCCCAAGGCAGCTTCGTGCCGCCCAGCGCCGAGCAGCTGACGATCGTCATCGATCGTGATGAGGGTCATGCGCCGCTGCCGGTGCAGTCGGCCGAGGAACTCGGCCTTGTCGCCACCGCCGCCATGGTTACGTCCGAACCGACCTGGCTCGGGACGCTGCGGCAATTCGGACGCAAGGCTGTGCAGGTCGTGCAGCAGGGCACCAGGTGGATGCAGTAAAGACGAACGCGAAGAAGAGTAGGGCGCTCAAGAAGTACGAAGCGGCGCCGGTCGCGTTCGCTACCGACCCCGGGGATCCAAGCCTTGGTGACCAAAGCCTCGCGCTGTTCTCACCGTTCGGCCCGCTGATTGCGCAAGCCGCCATGCCGCAGGCCTTGGTCGAGCGCATCAACCGCTACGCCGATCAGGTGGTTGGCGACGGCGCCGGCATGGAGTTTCTGGTGCCTAAGGAGATTGTCCTCGACGGCGGCGAACAATCTTTAATGCGCCAGACCCAAAACCTGATCCGCCGCTACCTCGCGCTGTCCGACGAGCCGCCGGCGGCCGACATCAAGATCGATGTTTTCTGGATCGTCAGCCAGCGCGCCGGCACACCGAGCCCAGTGCACTTTCACTCGTGCGACATTTCCGGCGTGCTCTATCTCAAGACCCCAAAGCTCGACCGCGAAGACGACGAATTGCAGAAGACCTATATTTCCGGGCGGCAGGCCGGCTATATCAATTTCCTGATCGGCGGCAAGCAACGCTTCGCCAAATCCCTCGTCAGCTTCCGGCCCCGCGTCGGCGACTTCTACATCTTCCCCGGCTGGCTCCTCCACGGCGCCGAACCCTTCCGCGGAGCAGGCGAACGAAGATCCCTCGCCTTCAATGCTTATGTCGATTCTCCGTAGGCGCGCCGCGGTCTGAGCGCCGCCTCGGCGGAAAGAGCGGGCGGATCTCCGATGCTGGCGACGCACGCGGCACCCCGGGGCGGCTGGCTCCGGCTGCCCGACCCCATTACTGTATCGATCAATTCGCGGTGAACCGGGCTCGTGGGGTCCATGCCATCTGCCGCTTATAGGGAGGCGATCGACCGCGCCGCGCTGATGGTACTCGCCGCCCTGCGCGATCACGCCAAGCCGCAATATTCGTCGGTGCAGTTGGAGGCGATGCGGTTACGCGGCGGTCTGATCGAGGGCGGTTTCGGACAGAACAATGTGCGCGCCGTGTTCACCGACATCCGCCAGCGCGCCACGACCCTGCTGGCGGCGGAGCTCAAGACCGCCAGAGTCGACGACGTCGTCGGCGCGGAAATGAACCGCATCCTGCGCCGGCTCCTGGACTCAGTCGAGGATATGTTTGCCGAGCGGTGACATCGGCCGGCGTCGCACCTTCGATCAATCGTCCAGCAATTCCGGTCGAAAGCGGCTGCGCCGGCTGATGATCTTTCCCGCCACCATGAACACGCCGTCGCCGGTATAGTGCAGGGTCTGCGGGTGCCGCGGCGTTGGCGCCACATGCGCTTTGACCACCTCGAAGATGAAGAAATTGTATTTGTCGACCAGGGCGTCGTCGGCCAGCCGGCATTCGAAATTGGCGTGACATTCGCGGATCAGCGGCGCCGCGACGCGCTGCGCTTTCTCCGGCGTCAGCGCGAAGGTGGCGAATTTGTCGATCTGCGCACCCGACGTATTGCCGATGCCGACCACCTGATCGGTCAGCGCGGTGGTCGGCAGGTTGATCACGCATTCGCCGCTCTCGCGCACGATGCCGAAGCTGTGATTGCTGGCAGCGATGACGCAGCCGACCAGCGATGGGGCGAATTCCATCACCGTGTGCCAGCCCATCGTCATAATGTTGCGGGTCTCGCCGAACGCCGATGTCACCAGCACGATCGGGCCAGGTTCCAGATAGCGGCGGATTTTCGATAGCGGCAAGTCGACCTTGGCAGGCGGTCGGGTCATGTTTAGTGCTGGATCCCCTCGAGCAGCGCCTTGTGGAACGCATCGGGCGCCTGGATTTGCGGCGCGTGCCCGAGATCGGGAAACTCGACCAGGCGCGCCCTCGGCATGCGGCTTGCGGCCGCTTTCGCCAGCGCCGGATAATTGCCGAGCGCGGCGCGAACTGCCGGCGGCGCGAGATTCTTGCCTAGCGCCGTCGTGTCTTTGTCGCCGATCATCAGCAGCACCGGCACCGTCAGCCGCTCGAATTCGTAGAACACCGGCTGGGTGTAGGCCATATCGTCGACCAGCGCCATGTCCCGGGAGACAATGTCATGTCCTGGACCGCGATAGAGCCCGGCCAACATCTGTATCCAGCGCTCGTATTTCTCATCCCATGTTCCGGCATAATAAGTTGAGCGCTGATAGTCGCGGATGCCTTCGGCGGTCGTTTGCAGCTCCTGCCGATACCAGGCGTCGACGCTTTGCCAGGGCACGCCTTTTGCTTTCCAGTCTTCGAGCCCGATCGGATTGACCAGCACCAGTTGCTCCACGGCGTCGGGATAGAGCAAGGCATAGCGCATGCCGAGCATGCCGCCGACCGAATGCCCGATGATCGTCGCACGCACGATGTCGAGCGAGGCCAATAGCGCATGAGTGTTGCCGGCAAGCTGCTGGAAGCTGAACTGATAATGCGGAGGCTTGCTCGATTTGCAAAAGCCGATCTGATCGACGGCGATCACGCGATAGCCCGCTTCGATCAGCACGGCGATGGTGTCCTGCCAGGTCGCCGCGCAGAAATTCTTGCCGTGGAACAGCACGACGGTCTTGCCGTTGGCGGCCGTCGTCGGCTTGACGTCCATATACGCCATGCGCAGCGCCTCGCCCTGCGAAGTAAAGTCGAAATACGAAACCGACCAGGGATATTCGAACCCCTGCAATTCCGCTCCGTAAGCCCGCCCGTCGTCCGCGGCGGCTGCCGGCGTACCGGCAAGCACCGCCATCGAAGCAGCAGCCCAGAACCACAGCAGTGAAAACAGCGCGGACCGACGCATGATGCGACCTTTTCACTTCAACATCCGACGCGAAGCTGCCGGGGACTATGTAGTAAACGCGGGTGTTGCCATTCCCGACCCAAATTCTCCGCTGATAGTCCTACGGCAGCGCCAATATGCGGAAAATATATTGCGCCGGTCCCCGTAAGTATCGGAAGTAAAACGTGTTCAGGTTCCGTCCGGAATGGGTCGCCAAGTGGGCTTGGGCCATGCTAGGGGAGGGGCTGGGTGACGGGGTGTCGAGGGAGCCCTTTCGATCATGGGCAGGGCGGCTGGGGGTAATCCGTTGAAAATTGGCGTTGTTGGCGTCGGCGTCATGGGCAGCAACCATGCGCGCGTGTTGTCGGAAATGGCCGGCGTTGAGCTCGTCGGCGTGGTCGATCCCGATCACAAGCAGCGCGAGTTTGTCGCCCGCACGCTCGGCTGCGCCGAATTTGCCGATCTGGAGGCGCTGATCGGCGGCGGCGTCAATGCGGTGACCATCGCCGCGCCAACCCATCTGCATCACGATATCGCGCTGACCTGCATCGCCCGCGGCCTTCACGTGCTGGTCGAGAAGCCGATCGCGCCGACGGTCGAGGAGGGCCGCGCCATCGTCGCCGCCGGCCGCCGCGCCGGGGTAACGCTGATGATCGGCCATGTCGAGCGTTTCAATCCCGCGGTCGAGTCGATCAAGCGCGCGATCAAGGATCAGGACATTCTCTCGATCGCCATCACCCGGGTCGGCCCGTTTCCGCCGCGCATGTCGAATGTCGGCGTCGTCATCGATCTTGCCGTGCATGACATCGACCTGATCCGCTGGTTCACCGATTCCGAGATCGTCGAAATCCAGCCGCAATTGTCGAGCGCGGTGGCCGAGCGCGAGGACATCGCGCTCCTCCAGTTCCGCACTGCCTCCGGCGTGCTGGCGCACATCAACACCAACTGGCTGACGCCGTTCAAGGCCCGCACCATCCACGTCGCCACCCGCGACAAATATCTGATCGGCGATCTGTTGACGCTGCAGGTCACCGAGTGTTTCGGTTTTCAGCCGGACGGCAGCTACTCGATGCGGCATTTGTCGGTCGGCTATGCCGAGCCGCTGCGCGCCGAGCTCCGCGCCTTCGTCGACGCCATCCGCGCCGGCCGCGCGCCGGCGGTCACCGGCGAGGAGGGCGTCGCCAGTCTCGAAGTCGCCATCCGCTGCCTCGACACCCGCGCCGAGCTGTCGCGCGCGCCGGCGCGCAAGGGACCGCGGCGCGTTGTCGGCTAGCGCATGATCCCGAAAAGTGGATGCCGGTTTTCGGAAAAGATCATGCGCCAACCAAAGCGCATGATCCCGAAAAGTGGATGCCGGTTTTCGGAAAAGATCATGCGCCAACCACAGACCTCGTCATGAATCAGCACGCCCGCCTGGACCAGCGGCCGATCCCGTTCATCGATGTCGGGGCACAGCGCCGCCGCCTCGGCCGCGCCATCGACGACGCGGTGGCGCGGGTGCTGGCGCATTGCCAGTTCATCCTCGGCCCCGAGGTGCGCGCGCTCGAGGCCGAGCTCGCCGCGTTCTGCGGCGCCCGCCATGCCATTACCTGTTCGAGCGGCACCGACGCGCTCCGCCTGGTGCTGATGGCTTGGGGCATCGGTCCGGGCGACGCGGTGATCTGTCCGGCCTTCACCTTTTGCGCCACGGCCGAGGTGGTGGCGCTGTGTGGCGCGACGCCGATTCTGGCCGACGTGGCGGCGGACACATTCAATCTCGACCCGGCGAGCCTGGAGCGCGCGGTCGCGACGGCCAGGAAGCTCGGACTCAAGCCGCGGGCCGTCATCCCGGTCGACTTGTTCGGCCTGCCGGCCGATCATGATGCGATCATCGCTGTCGCGGACGCATACGGGCTCTTTATCCTGGACGACGCAGCCCAAGCCTTTGGCGCGACCTACAAGGACCGCAAGCTCGGTGCCGCTTATCCGAACCGCAAGCCCGGCATGGCGGCGACCGCGACCAGCTTCTTCCCCGCCAAGCCGCTCGGCTGCTATGGCGACGGCGGCTCCATCTTTGTCGATGACGACGCGCTCGCGGCGCGGCTCAAGAGCCTGCGCGTGCACGGCGAGGGCGCCGACAAATACGACGCCACTGGAATCGGTCTCGCCGCCCGGCTCGACAGCATCCAGGCCGCCGTGCTCCTGGAAAAGCTCAAAATCTTTCCGGACGAGATCGTCGCGCGTAACGCTGTGGCGCAGCGTTATGCGGCGGGGCTCGCCGGCGTCGCCATCGTGCCGCGCGTCGGTAACCAAGCAACGTCGGTCTGGGCGCAATACACCATCCGGCCCGCGCCGGGGCGGCGGGACGCGCTCGCTGCCGCGCTCAAGGACCAGGGCATTCCGACCGCGATCTATTACGCCAAGCCATTGCACCGCCAAGCCGCCTATCGCGGCTTTCCCGTGGCGGACGGCGGGCTTCCGGTCAGCGAGCTTTTGGCCGAGGAAGTCATCAGCCTGCCGATGCACGCCTATCTCGATGCGCCGACCCAGGATCGAATCATCGACGCGGTGCGCCGGGCGCTGGCAGGGTAGTCGTCATTCGGGGGCCACGCGCAGCGTGGAACCCGGAATCCATCATCACCGCCTGTGGATATGGATTCCGGACTCGCCGCTGCGCGGCGATCCGGAATGACGCGCGAAGCGATAACTCGTAATTATTGCCCATGATCAACCGGATTCTCACCGTCGGCGGCTATACGCTGCTGTCGCGTATCACCGGCTTTCTCCGCGACATTATGCTGGCGGCGATCCTCGGCGCCGGGCCGGTCGCCGACGCGTTTTTTGTCGCCTTTCGCCTGCCGAACCATTTCCGCGCCATCTTCGCCGAGGGGGCGTTCAATGCCGCTTTCATTCCGGCCTACGCGCGCATTCGCACCCAGGAGGGCAACGAGGCCGCCGGAATTTTCGGCGATCGCATCTTTACCTTATTGCTCGCGACGCAAGCGGTGCTGCTGGCGCTGGCGCTCCTGTTCACCCCCCAGGCCATCGACCTGCTGGCGCCCGGCTTCTCGCGCGAGCCGCATCAGTTCGAGCTCGCGGTGTCGCTGACGCGGATCACGTTTCCCTATCTGCTGCTGATCACGCTGGTGACGCTGTGGGGCGGCATTCTCAATGCGCTGCATCGCTTCGCCGCCGCGGCGGCGGCGCCGATCCTGCTGAATCTCGCGATGATTGCGACGCTGGCATTCTCCAAGGCGTTCGGCGGTGCCGGCTATGCGGCAGCCTGGGGAGTGCTGATTTCCGGCGTGCTGCAAGTGATGTTGGTCGGCGGCGACACGCTGCGCGCCGGCGTGCTCACCTCCTTTCGCGCGTTGCGTCTCGACGTCGATGTGCGCCGCTTCTTTCGGGCGCTGGTGCCGGCCACGATCGGTTCGGCCGGCACGCAATTGGCGCTGTTCGCCGATACCATCATCGCCAGCCTGTTGGCGACCGGCGCGATCTCCGCGCTCTATTATGCCGACCGGATCAACCAGCTGCCGATCGGCGTCATTGGCATCGCCGTCGGCACGGTGCTGTTGCCGGAGATGACGCACCGCATCGCCGCCGGCGACGAAGCCGGCGCCCGCTCGGCGCAGAACCGCGCCATCGAGTTCGCGCTGCTTCTGGCGATACCGTGCATCGTCGCCTTCCTGGTGGTGCCCGATGTCATCATGCGCGGCTTGTTCATGCGCGGCCGTTTCACCGCCGCCGACGCCGCCGCGGCGGCGGCAACGCTGATGGCTTACACGATCGGGCTTATTCCGTTTGTGCTCATTCGTAGCACCGTCGCCCCGTTCCTCGCCCGCGGCGATACCTTTACGCCGATGAAAGCGGCGCTGATCGGCACCGCCGTTAACATTGTTTTCAAGATCGCGCTGATGGGGCCGTTGGCGCAGGTTGGGCTCGCGCTCGCAACATCCATCGGTGCGTGGATCAACTTCGTCCTGGTTCTTTATTGGGCGTCACGCGAACGTCACATTGCGTTTGATGCGATGCTGAAATCGTCACTGCTCCGGCTTTTTGCCGCCGGCTTGGTGATGGCGCTCGTGCTTTTGTTTGCTTCTCCCGTTGTCGCAAAAGTGTTGTCCTCGGTCTCTAAATTCCGCAACGAATCAGAGTTGCTCGTACTGGCGTTGCTTGGCGGCGTGGTTTACGGAGCGCTCGTGCTCGCGCTGTTTGGACGCCGGTGGCTCTCACTGATCCGCAAGCGTGCGCAAAGCGCGACGGCCGCTCCGATCGACGCCTTCGAAGGCGTCACGCCACCCCCTGCCGGGCCGGACGAGCAGTGAGCTGCCGATGCGCGGCGAACTGAGCGGCAACGGAGACGTTTATGCGTGTGACCATGATCGGCGCCGGCTATGTCGGCCTGGTTTCCGGCGCCTGCTTTGCCGATTTCGGCCATCACGTCACCTGCATCGACAAGGACGCCGGCAAGATCGCGGCGCTTAACCGCGGTGAGATTCCGATTTTCGAGCCGGGCCTCGCTGAGCTGGTCGAAGCCAATGTGCGGCAGGGCCGCCTGCATTTCGCTGCCAAGGCCGCGGGCGTGACTGAGGCCGATGCGGTGATGATCGCCGTCGGCACGCCGTCGCGGCGTGGCGATGGCCACGCCGATCTGAGCTTTGTGTTCGACGCGGTGCGCGAGATCGCGCCGCTATTGTCGCGCACCGCCATCGTGGTCACCAAATCGACCGTGCCGGTCGGCACCGGCGACGAGATCGAGCGCATCCTGCGCGAGCGGCGTCCCGACGCCGACATGCAGGTCGTCTCCAACCCGGAATTCCTCCGCGAAGGCGCCGCCATCCAGGATTTCAAGCACCCCGACCGTATCGTAGTCGGCACCGAAGACGCGCGGGCGCGTGCCGTGGTGGCGGAGCTCTACCGGCCGCTTTATCTCAACGCTGCGCCGATCCTGTATGTCAGCCGCCGCACCGCGGAGCTGATCAAATACGCCTCCAACGCCTTCCTCGCCACCAAGATCACCTTCATCAACGAGATCGCCGATCTGTGCGAGCAGGCCGGCGCCGACGTGCAAGACGTCGCCCGCGGCATGGGCCTCGACAACCGCATCGGCGGCAAATTCCTGCATGCCGGTCCCGGCTTCGGCGGTTCGTGCTTCCCCAAGGACGCGACCGCCTTGCTCAAGACCGCGCATGATCAGGGCGTCGCCTTGCGCATCGTCGAGACCGTCGCCGCGGTCAACGAGCAGCGCAAGCGCGCCATGGCGCGCAAAGTGGTAACGGCGCTCGACGGCTCGATCCGCGGCAAGACCATCGCCGTCCTGGGCCTCACCTTCAAGCCGAACACCGACGACACCCGCGACTCGCCAGCGATTCCCCTAATCACCGCGCTGCATGATCTCGGCGCCGTTGTGCGCAGCTATGATCCGGCCGGCATGGAGCAGGCCAAGCGGCAGCTGCCCGACGTGATCTATTGCGGCAGCGCCTACGAAGCGGCGGAGGGCGCCGAGGCCATCGTGATCGCCACCGAATGGGAGCAGTTCCGCGCGCTCGATCTCGAACGGCTGCGCTGCGTCATGGCGCGGCCGGTGATCGTCGATCTGCGCAACATCTACCGCGCCGACGAGATGAAACGCGCGAACTTCCGCTACCTCACGGTCGGCCGGCCGGCGGAGGAACGAGATGCGGATAGGGCGCTGCCGCGGCAGCGCAAGGCGGCGAATGCGAAGTCCACCGCCCGCGAACGGCGCGAGTTGGTGCACTAGCAGGCTGTTGAAGAAGTCAGGCACGATCGCATACGAAGCCTGAATCATCGCGCATTATCTATGTGGAAGTGTCCGACGAGGCGGCCTGTAGTGCGGGAAGCTTTGCCATCAACTCTTTTGCGCGATGAGCTTCGGCAATCGAACCAGATTGTAGGCGGCGGCAGCGAAGGTGAAGGCCCACCCGACGCGACCGCGACCACGGAACTTCGTCTTCTCCTGCCTGGCCACCGTCTTGATCCAGCCGAACGCCTCTTCAATGCGCTTGCGGACGCGCTGACTGACGGCATAGCCGCCGTGCCGCGTCGTGCGTGCGTCGATCGCTGAACTTCGGCCGCTGGTGTTCTGCGCCACATGCGGCGTCACTGTCATCGAGCGCAGCTCATTGACGAAGTCTTCCGCGTCGTAGGCCTTGTCGGCACCGAGCGTGATCGCGCGCGGCCGGTCGGCGCGCGGTTCGATCATGGCGAGCGCCGCTACCCGCTCGGCATGGCCGTCAGCCGGCGTCAGACAAGCATCAACCAGAAGGCCATGGCGGTTCTCCATCAAGCCATGGCCGATGAAGCAGAGCTTGGCCTCCTTGCCCGGCCCCTTGCGGTAGAGCCGTGCATCCGGATCCGTCGTCGAGACATGGGTCTCGTTCGACCGCTTCTTGCCATGGAAATCGGCTTCGGTATTGCGCCCGCCACTGGCCGGAGGCTCGTCCGATCCGTCCCGTGGCTTAAAGCTCTTCAACGAAGCCCACGCTTCGATCAGCGTCCCGTCGACCGTGAAGTGGTCGGTGGAAAGCAGCTTCTTCACCCGCGGCTGATCCAGAACCGCCGCCAGGAACCTCGCGGCGATATTCCCTTCGAGCAGCCGGTCGCGGTTCTTTGAGAACACCGAATGGTCCCACACGGCAGCATCGACCCCGATCTCGACGAACCAGCGGAATAGCAAATCATACTCCAGCCGCTCCATTAGCTGCCGTTCCGACCGGATTGAATAAAGCGCCTGCAACAGCATCGCTCGCAGCAGCTTCTCCGGCGATATCGACGGTCGCCCAATCGGCGCATAAAGCCCAGAGAATTCGTGCTCCAGCGCGACCAGCGCCTCGTTCACAAGCCCTCTGATCGCCCTTAGCGGATGATCCGACCGAACCCGCTTCTCAAGATCGACGTAGCTGAAAAGCTCGCCAGTCCGCTTATCCCCACCCCGCATCACCTAACCTCCGAATCGTTTCGGAGAAAGTGAATCACTCAATCAGCCAAACCGCGACCTACTTCTTCAACAGCCTGCTAGGGCGCGTGCTCATAAATCCGGTTTGTCGGCGCGGTTCAGTCAAATGTCCGCTTTGCTCCGAAAACAACCTAATTGCTGCATTGCCGCGCATTGACGCTAAGGGCCACTTTCAGACCTGACACTCATCAAACCGGACAAATGAGGGGCTTGCCCTTTTCCACGATCAGAGTCGAACACGCCCGCGCCTTGCTGCTGCCGATCGTAACCCGATGGACCGTGTGCGGCGGAACCTGAAACGCGTCACCGCGCCGCACAACGCGGCCTGGCTGTCCCTCAATGAAGAGCTCCGCTTCGCCCTCAACCACATAGGTGGACTCGATGCCCGGATGGGTATGACGACCGACGGCAATTCCGGCGTCGACAACGAGTTCGACGACGACAGTCAAGTAGCCGGGGATCGGACCTTCCATTTGCTGAAGGACCTTCAACGACACACCCGGCATTGGCTTTGCGTCCATGCTTGTCTCCGCACTGTTGCTGACACCTGGGCTCTGGGCGCAGAAGGACGTTATCCAACCGCGTTCAGCAACCCAAGCGCTGATCAGTCGGTAGCGCGATCGACCACAAAGGTATTGAAAAAATCGGACTCGGCCGCCGACAAGGCCGGCGCCGTCGGAGTCACGAGCGAGGTCCGCTGAAAGAACACCTCTGGCGCGCTGCCGATCATTGCGCTGAACTCGTTGATCATGTGAGCTTGGTCGCTGAACCCGCAGGAGATCGCGATCTCGGCCCACCGTTCCCGCCGCCGCCGTGCCGACGTGACGACGCGCCCGATCCGGACAACGCGAGCGAATTGCTTCGTCGTTGCGCCGGTGGCAGCGCGGAACCGACGGGACAGATGGCGCTCACTTACGCCAAGCCTCCGGGCGAGACTGCGAACGGTCAATGTGGGCTCCTGTCGCGACGCGCGGATGGCGCCCTGTGCGAGCGGATCAATGGCGTCATCTCGCAGCCGCCGCAGTAAGAACAACTGCACGGCGCCAACACGCCCAACTGCAGTGTTTGCCGCGGCGATCATGTCATCGAGCAGCGAAGCATCAGTCGGCCCGAAGACATCTGCGACCGAGAAGGCCGCATCGTACGACTCGGTGATCGCTCCGCGCGCGATGCGCGCGGCGGTTTCCGGCCTGAGCCGGACCATCACACCGCCGACTGGGCCATCAGCGCGCAGGCCGACTGCGCGGCCCTGCACACCGGTCATCCTAAAGCGCCCTGCGGTGATCCACACCCGATCGTCGAGACGGGAGCGCAGGTCAAAGCACAGCGCGGGCGCCTGACGGTAGTGAAAGCAAAGAATCGGTGTGACCACCGGCAGCACGATAGATCGTGCCGCCTTTGCGTCCGGGACGTCGGTCTCCCAGATCGCCTCGACCACCTCGGCAAGACGTGGGTCAACCGGAAAGAAGCTGTAGCCGGGCATCGCGCCGCCCTGCCGATTTTGGTTAACACAGCGGAGCCTCACCTTGAGCCCAAAGTCAACTCTTCGAGATGTTCGGGCGGTTGCGAGGTCCGCTCCGGGTCATTCTCTACCGAGCCAGCCGGATTTGCATCCCGCCCCACTTCCGCTTTGCCCCAACAGCAGCCTTTTTAGGCTGGGCCGCCGACAAACGAAGTGTAGGCGTGCGGCAGCTCGCTACCACAAACTCGCAACCAACTACCTCGCCTTCATTCAGCTTGCATCCGTAAGGCTATGGCTGAGCGTTAACGAGTCCACGCCTAGTTCGAACGATCTCAACGAATGTTCGCGTCCGGCACAGTGAATAGCTCATGCGGTTGCTCAAGGCCGCGCAATTTGTGCAGCCCGAGCGATCGCAACGCCCCGCCATGAAGGCGGGCAAAATCGTCGCTCACGACCACCGGCAGATCGAGCGATTTTGCCACCGCTTCGATGCGGCTGACGAGATTGACGTCCGGCCCGATCACGGTGAAGTCGAGGCGGTCCGCCGCGCCGATATTGCCGTAAATCGCCGACCCGTAATGCAGCGCGATCACCATCTTGAGCGGTGCCTCGCCGGGCGCGTGCGGGCCGAGCGCCTGCACCGACTCGATCGCCTCGCGGGCGGCGGTCAAGGCTCCGGTCGCGGCCTGCGCGGCCTGTTCCGGCGTCTCGACCGGAAAGATCGCCAGCAGGCCGTCGCCGATGAATTTCAGAATCTCGCCGCCGTGCTTGGCGATGGCGCGCGCCTGTCCGTCGAAGATCTGATCGAGCTTGGCGATCACCTGGTGGCCGGGGACACGATCTGAAAACGCGGTGAAGCTGCGCACGTCGGACGACCACAGCACTGCGTTGATGGTGTCGCCGGTGCCGCGGCGGATCTTGCCGGCCAGCACCAACGGGCCGGTATGCGAGCCGAGATAGGCTTTCAGCACATTCTCGGCGATCTGCCGCTGGCTGTGCATGTCGGCCACAACCGACAGCCGTTCGCTCACCGCGCGCAGTTGTGCGATTTCTTCTTCGGAAAATCCACCCGGCCGGTCGGCCGTGTAGCTCGCCATGTAGGTGCCGTAGGCGCTCGGCACCGGAAAGGCGAAATATTCGGTGCCGCCCTGCGCCTTGATGTCGTGGAGGATCGGAAAATCGAGCCGGGCCTCGGGTCCGTCGAGACGGCGCCGCACGGTCTCGCCGCCTTGCCGCACGCGCGCCACCAGATTTTCTTCATAGGGCACCACGTCCACGACTTCGTGCATGACCATGATTTCCTGGGTCTGCGCCGTGTTGCGCCACCACACATAAGCGGAGCCGAGGAATTGCGGGTGCAACGTGCCGCAATGCAAGGTGACGCGCAGGACCGGAAGGCCGGCGGCATAAAGCCGCCAGGCATATTCGTCGATGGCCTGCGGCGCCGAGGCAATCTGGCGGGCGGGGCCGATCAGCCATGCCGCGATCGACTCCAGCGTGTCGTGGTTCGGCCGCTCCGAAACCGGACGTTGGTACACGCCGGTCGTGAAGATGCTCTGGCCCTCGCGCAATCGCGATTGGAAGCGGCCAGCCGAGGTCGCAGGTTCTTGGGCCGTTTCCTGGATGTCAGAATCTTGGGTCATTGTGTCCGCCATGGCATCAGCGCGGATTGATCGGCCGGTTTTCGGTCCAATCCCAGGTGCCGTTGTCGCGATCGCGCACGGCTTCCTTCCAGCCGACCGTCTCGGCCCGCTTCTTGAAATTGAGGCCTTCGGGAGAATGTCGCGTGATCCCGTCAAAGATTGTGGCAAGCGTTTGCGTGTTCTTCAGGCCCATGGCTTCGATCGCACCATTGACGACTAGCTTCTGCATCATCAGTTGATTGACCGGCACCGTCGCCATCCGCGCGGCGAGCGCCTCGACTTCGGCGTCAAGGTCTTCCGGCGGCACCGCCTTGAGCACGAGGCCGAGCTTCTCAGCCTCGACGCCGCTGATCTTGTCGCCGGTGAACAACATGCGCTTGGCCCGCTCCGGGCCGAGCCGATAGACCCACATCGCGGTTGTCGGGCAGCCCCACACCCGTGTCGGCATGTAGCCGATCTTGGCGTCGGTGCTCATCACGATCATGTCGGCGCACAGCGCGACGTCGGAGCCGCCGGCGACCGCGTAGCCATGGACTTTGCAGATCACCGGCCGATACGAGCGCCACAGACTCATGAACAGCTCGGTGTTGCGCATCATGAAGGCATAGTCCTTCATCGGATCCCACGGCATCTCCTGAGTGACGCCGCTGACGCCGCTGCTCTGCGCGTAATAAGTCAGGTCATAGCCGACGCAGAAAGCGTCGCCGGCGCCCGACAGGATGATCACGTGGACGCCCGGATCGGCATTGGCCCGCCCGACACAGTCGGCGAGCTCGAACGGTACATCGTCGTCGATCGCGTTCATCACCTCCGGACGATTGAGCATAATGCGGCCGATCCGCCCGTCCTTTTCGTAAATCACTTTGGGCATTCACCTCTCCCTTGCTTGGCAATATGGGGATGCGCGCGCTCGGGCGCGCAGCCTTCACCGCGATCCCTAGAACTCGTTCAGCGATTGGGACTTCTGTCATAGGCGCGTTTTTGCGGTTGGCCCCTGCCCAACCACCCGAATTCATGCTAAAGTAAGCCGTTTTCGGCCGCTAAAATTATAGAATTTGACATAGGGAGGATGAAATGCCGGTAAGTTGGTCGAAGAGTCTCGGCGTGTTGGCATTGGCCGTCGGCGTGATCGGAACGACGACCGCCGCGATGGCCGCGGACCCGCCGAAAGAAATGAAGCTCTATGTGTTCACGTCAGGACCACTGACGCTCGACAAATCGATTATTCAGAACGGCTCCAGCGGCAAGGTCACGATCCCGGTCGGTTTCTTCCTGATCCGGCATCCCAAGGGTGACGTGCTGTTCGATTGCGGCAACAACGACAAGATCATCACCGACCCAGATTATTGGGGACCATTCGTCAAAGCACTCGATCCGGGCCGCACGCCGGACTACGCCATTGACGCGCAACTCGCCAAGATCAACGTCAAGCCGGCTGACATTAAGTACGTGGTGCTCGGGCACTTCCACGTCGACCATGCCGGCAATATCGGCAAGTTCCTCGACTCGACGTTCGTGTACCAGCGCGACGAGATCAAGAACGCCTTCTGGCCGGCGCCGGGCTATGCCGTATTCTTCATCACCCAGGATTTCGCCATGCTGCGCAACAATGTCGGTGGCGGCATGCCGAGCAAGTACAAGACCATCGAGCTCGACGGCGATCTCGACCTGTTCGGCGATCACAGCATCGAAATCCACCGCACCGTGTCGCACACGCCTGGCAGTCAGATGATGGTGGTCCGTCTGCCCAAGTCGGGCACGGTGGTGCTGACCAGCGACGCCGTCTATCTGACGGAGAATCTCGAGAAGAACATCCTGCCAAGCATCGGCAGCGTCTATAATCCGCCCGGCATGCTCGATGCGTATGCCTGGGTGCGCCGTGTGCGCGACGTGGAAGGCGCCGACATAATGATGGCGCACGATCCCGATGCCTTCAAGGCGCACAAGCACTCGCCCGAATTCTACGAGTGAGCGCGCGCTAGTTCGTACGATCGACGCGGCAAACCCGGGCTTCGCGCCCGGGTTTGTGTCGGCGTTTTGCATTCAGTTCACCTTCGCATCAGTCATGTGTGAGACGTCGGCGTAGTGTCATGGCCCCGGTCGTGTTGGCGCAGCATGTGACCAAATGGTACGGGCCGCGACGCGCCGTCACCGATGTATCCTTCGCCATCGAGCCGGGCGAGGTAGTCGGGCTCCTCGGCCCGAACGGTTCCGGCAAGAGCACGATCTTTCGCATCCTCACCGGTTATTTGGCGCCGACCTTTGGCCGCGTCCAAGTCGCCGGCCATGATGTCGTCGCCGAATTGCTCGCGGTGCGCCAGGCCATCAGCTACGTGCCCGAAGACGCGCCGCTCTACGACCACATGCGGGTCGCCGAGTTCCTGCATTTCATGGCGCGCATCAAAGGATTACGCGGAGCGGACAAGACACGCGCGGTCGATGCGGCGGCGCAGCGTCTCGATCTGACCGGCGTCATGAATTTGCCGACCGGAAAGCTGTCTCGCGGCTTCCGCCAACGCGTCTCCATTGCGCAGGCGCTGCTTGCCGATCCGCAGGTGCTGGTGTTCGACGAGCCGACCAGCGGCCTTGATCCGCATCAAGTCATTGCGGTGCGCGATCTGATCCGCTCGCTGGCCGGGGCGCACACCGTGCTGATCGCCTCGCACATCCTGCCGGAAATCGGGAAGATCGCGTCGCGGGTGATGATCCTGCTCGACGGCCGGCTGTTGACCGGCGACGCTCTGAAGGAGAACGCCGGCCGTCCGATGCTGCGGCTCGCCGCCGCCGCTCCGGAGGCGACGATCCGCGGCACGCTTGGCGCGATCGCCGGCGTCCGCAGCATCACCGTCGATCCCGACAGCGGCGACGGGCCGGCCCGTTATCTGATCGAAGCCGAGCCGCGGCCTTCGCTGGCCGCCGATATCGCCGCCATACTGGTCGGCCACGGCATTGCCGTCTCCGAGCTCGCCGAAATTCCGCCGGATCTCGAGCGCGTATTCCTTGATCTCACCCGACGGCCGGTCAAGGAAGCCGCATGAGAAGCTTTGGGATTCTCCTGCTCAAGGAGGAAGCGGCGCTGTTCTCCTCGCCGATCGCCTACGCGGTGATGACGGTGTTCCTCTTGATCATGGGCTACAGCTTCACGCTGACCCTGTTTATCAGCCATCAGCCGAGCCTGGTGCACATCTTCTTTCAGATGTTCGTGCTGTTCATGCTGACCGCGCCGCTGATCACCATGCGGCTGATCGCCGAGGAGCGCAAGCTCCGCACGCTGGAAGTACTGCTCACCGCGCCGGTGTCGGAATTCGAGATCGTGCTGGCGAAATTCGTCGCCTCCATGAGCCTGATCGCGCTGATGCTGCTGCTGTCGGCGTCTTACGCCGTGGTGCTCGGGCTGTTCGGCGATCCGGATTTTGGCCCGATCTATAGTGGTTATTTCGGCCTGCTGTTGTTCGGCGCCGCCTTGGTCGGCACCGGGCTTCTGGCCTCGGCGCTGACCGCCAACCAGGTCGTCGCCGCTTTGATCTCGCTCAGCGTGTTTCTCATGCTGTGGATCATCGACAATTTCGGCTGGCTGCTGCCGAGCCCGTTCGACACTTTGGTGGTCAACTTGTCGCTTTCCGTGCATTTCCGGCCGTTCGCGGTCGGTTCGGTCTATCTGTCGGACGTCGGCTTCTTTCTCAGCATCACGCTGCTCACGCTGTTGTTGAGCGTGCGCGCGCTGGCGCGGCGTTGAGGCGACGCGCATGGCCGTACATGCCAACGTCGTCCTGGCGGTGCTGGTCATCGGCGCATTCGCGCTCGGCGCGCTCGGTTTCGCCGGTTTCCGCGAAGACACGGCCAACAGCCTGTTGTTCGCGGCCTGGTCGCTGGCGTTGCTCGCGCTGTTCACGTTGGCGCTGCGGCTGCCGCTGCGCGGCTCTGGCTCGCGCCTCTCCGCCTGGATCTCGACCATCCTGGTGACCGGCGCTGCGATCGCGATCGTGATTGCCGCCAACATCGCGCTGTTTCGCCACGACGTGCATTTCGACGTCAGCCGCGAGGGACGCAACACGCCGCCGTCGCAGCTGACGACGGTCGTCGGCAATCTGCGCGCGCCATTGTCGTTGACTTATTTCTACAACGCCGGCGATCCCAACGCGCTCAACACCAAAGACCTGGTCGCCATCGCCGCCCACGGCCATCCGCTGTTCACCTTCCGCGCCATCGATCTCGACAAAGAGCCCGGGCTGGCGCGCGACCTTGGCGTTCGCGCCTACAACACCGCCTTGCTGCAGGCCGGGGACCGCAAAGTGCTTCTCGAGAACACCACCGACCCGACGCGCCTGGCCTACGCGGCGTTGCGCGTGCTCAAGGAGCGGGTCGAGACAATCTGTTTCATCACCGGCCACGGCGAGACGTTCCGTCAGACCGAGGCGCATTTTCACTACAGCCACGTCGAGACGCTCAAGGGCCATGACGTGCCGGGCGCCGGCGATGTGCTGGTCGCTGCGCCGGAGCAGCTCGACCGCCTGCAGCTCGCGCTCACCGAAATCGGCTACGAGATGCGCGGCATCGCAACGGAGACCAGCGTCATCCCGTCCGACTGCGCGGTCGTGGCGGATATCGGCCCGCGCACTGCGTTTGCGCCGGGCGAGGCCGATGTGCTGGTCAAGTACCTCTCCGGCGGCGGCCGGCTGCTGCTGTTGCTCGACCCGGTCTTTCCGGTGGGGCCTGATCTCGAAAAACATCTGCTCGGCGCAGTCGGGTTGACCGCCGAGCCGGCCATTGTCATCGATCCGCTCAACCATTTTCGCACCGATCCCGACAAGGTGGCGGTGCCGTATTATCCGCCGCACCCGATCACCGAGCGCATTGCGCTCACGGTGCTTCCGCAGGTGCGGCCGATCCAGGTGGTTGTGCCGCCGCAAGGCGTGAGCACCAGCATTCTCGCTACCAGCAGTCAGGACAGCTATCGCCGGCCGCCGTCGGCCGCCGGCGCTCTTGCCTCGGCCGATCAAGGCGCGCCCGACGGCGAAGACCGTGGCGCGCAGGTGCTGGCGGTGGCGACCGAGGGGGTGTGGCCCGGCGCGGCACCCGACAAACATTTCCGCCTGGTGGTGGCCGGCACCAGCAAGTTCGCAACCAACGAGTATTTTCCGTACGTGTCCGATGGCGAGCTCGGCGTTTCCATGCTGCGCTGGCTTGCCGCCGACGAGTCGACGCCCGGCGTCGCGCCACAGACCTACCAATTGCCGGAAATCGTGCTCACCAGCCGCCAGATGCGCGATGTCTTCATTGCGCTCGAGGTGCTGCTGCCGCTGTCGACGCTGCTCTGCGGCGTGCTGGTGTGGTGGAGACGGCGGTGAGTCCGGCCGTGGCCAAGCCTCCTCCCAACCCTTCCCCGCAAGCGGGGCAGAGTAGGGGTGGGGGATTGCGCTTTGTGGCGCCGCTCATAGCAGCACTCCTCATCGCGCTGCTCGCTGCGATCACGCTGAGCGGTCATTGGCCGCAATTGCAGCAAATGGTTCCGTTCACGTCCAAGGGCCTGGTCGCGATCCCGCCATCCGATATCGCGCGGGTCGAACTTCGCACCGGGCAAGATATTGTCGCGTTCCGCCGGGACACGGGCGGCTGGACGATCGATGGTGTTACCGGCACCGCACCGGCCGAGCTCGCTTCCCATGTCGACGTGGGGCTCCGGCTCGCCCATGTCAGCGAGCCGGCGCGCGAGATGGCGGCAGGCGAGCTCACCCCCGGGAGTTTTGCCGAGTTCGGCCTCGATCCGCCGGCGATTGTCGTGACGCTGAGCACGGCATCAGGCGCGGTCGCGACCCTCAATTTCGGCGTGCTCAATCCGGCCAGCACCTCGCAATATGTCCGGCTTGGCGGCGCGCCCACGGTCTATCTGATGGGGCGGCATGTTGGCGCCGAGTGGCAGGTTGCGGGCGACATGGCGCGCCGGCTTCGCGGCCAGGCCGAGCCAGCCGTCGCGAGCCGCGGCACCAGCCTGTTTCTGCCGGTATCGATGGCCCAGGTATGGGCGGTCGAGATCGTATCCGCCGGTAAGCTGACCCGCTTCGAGCGCGACAGCGCCGGCAACTGGTTCCGCCATGTCGGGCAGCATTCGCACACCGCCAGCAGCAACGCCCACGTTGCCGATCCGGCACAGGCTCGCCTGATCGCAACCGCGCTCGAAGCATTTGATGCCACCGCGGTCGAAGCCCATGTCGGCCGCGCCGACGCCGCCCAGTTGGTGCAATTCGGCCTGACCTTTCCGACCGTCATCGTGCTGCTTTATGCGCGCGACAGCTCGCAGGCTTTGGCGCGGATCGAATTCGGCGGCTCTGCCGACAGCCTCGACCGCTATGCGCGGCTGGCGCCGAACGGCGATGTCGTGACCGTCGCCGAGTTTGAAGTGCGGCGTCTGACCGAATTGCTCAAGGCGGTGGGGGCGGGGTCGTGAGGAGGTTTCACGCCGTCATCGTCGGTGTCTTTATCATCTTTCTCGCCGGCGCGGCGCATGCGCATCAGGTCAATCTCTCGACCGCGCGTGTCGAGCTGCGGCCGGACCGGACCGTCGCCGTCGAGGTCGCGCTCAAGGGCAGCGATGCCGACCGGCTCGCCGGAACACAGGTGTTCGACGCGCAGAAGGATTTGGCGGATCCGGCGAAGGTCGCCGCGTCCGCGGCGCCGATCGCCGCTTATGTAAGCGCGCACACCAGCGTAACCGGGATCGACGGCAAGCCATGTGTGCCGGACGCCGCCAGCGTCGTGCCGGACGGCGACGGCGTCATCGTGCGCAACATGTTTTCCTGCCGCGATGTCACCGGCGACCTCGTTTACCACTCGACGGTGCTGATCGCGACCGACAAGATGGCGCGCCAGGTGGTGCTGATCGGCGCCGGCGAGAACGCGCCGCAAGCGCTGCTCGACGACACCCACACCACACTGACGATCTCGGCGCCGCCGCCGTCGGTCTGGATGACCATGCAGCGTTACCTGGTCACCGGCATTGAGCACATTTTCCTCGGCTACGATCACATCGCGTTTTTGGTGGCGATCGTGCTGTGGGCGCGGCGGCTGTGGCCGGTGATCAAGATCGTCACCGCGTTCACCATCGCGCATTCGATCACGCTATCGCTCGCCGCGCTGCAGATCGTCGTTATTCCGAGCGCCCTCGTCGAACCGGCGATCGCCGCCTCGATCATGTTCGTTGCGGTGGAGAATTTCTTCTCGCGCAATGTTGACGGCCGCTGGCGCGTGACCTTCGCGTTCGGCCTCATTCACGGCTTCGGCTTTGCCGGTGCCCTGCAGCAATTCGGCTTGCCGGCGAACGCCATCGTGCCGGCGCTGGCGGCGTTCAATATCGGCGTCGAGATCGGCCAAGTGGCGATCGTGTCGATCGTCGTGCCGGCGCTGATTCTGGTCGACCGGCTGTTCGCCGCCGACCGGACCAAGCCGGTGCGCGCCGCCTCGCTGGTTTACGCGCTCTCGGCGCTGATCACGGTGCTCGGCGGCTATTGGCTGGTGACGCGGGTTTTCGAGGCTTAATCAGCGCTGCGCGCGGGTCACTCGCAATCCGGGTCCTCCGCGCAAGGCATCAAGATCAATCTGCCTTCTGTGTGAGCCACTCCAAGCACTCGGCGTTGCTCGGCCTCGCCGAAGGGACTCCGCACCAGCATCGGGCGCGGGGCGGCACGGAGCCGCAGATGCCTTCCGCCCCGGTAGACATCGATGGAGAGCGGGCGACCGCCGCTCGCGGCTACGCGCGCGTCAATATCCGAGTATCCGGTAACGGCATTGCCATTGACTGCGGCGATCACGTCGCCGGGCCGAAGGCCTGCGCTTGCCGCCGCCGTATTCGGCACCACCTCCTCGACCGTTACGCCCGATCCGGATTGTTGTTGGAAGTGCTCCTGATGCGAATCTTGCATGATGCGCTCTTCATAAACCTGAACCGCTCGCTTATGGGCTGCGTGTGCGGTGACTGTCGCACTCGTCAACGCCAAGGCGGCGACCACAATCAGCGAAATCTTGCTCATGGCAAACTCCAAGAGTCGCGTCGCCCGCCCCTGATCTTAGCGATTTGCGAATAGGATGTTTGCGCCACGGGCGTTCCATGCGCCGCACAATCGCGAAAGTGCCTGCGAGAAAACGCTGATTCGGAGATATTAAATTTTGGAGAGGATCGGTCGCCGCGCCTCATTGGCCGCGGCTACGCAAGCGGCGGCGACCGTAACAGACTTCCGAGTTTGTATTATTCCGTCGGCCGCAGGCTCCAGCTGGCATTCTGCACCGCCGGGTTGCTTTTCAGCCGCTGGACGATCGCGTCGAGTTCGTCCGGAACCGCGCCGGTCCCGAGCAGCGTGGCGACAAATTCGATCTCGTCATCGTCCTCGTCGACGATCTCGATGTCTTGCAGCTGGTAGTTCGCCGCTTCCAGTTGCTCGCGCAGAAACTCGCGCGACCCGTCGCGGTCGCCGGCGTTGGTGCGCATGTGGACCTCGTAGATCGCTTCGGTGCCGCCCTGGTCGATCGGCGCGCGGTTGATGGCGTTGACCAGCGGACGCAGCAGCGTGTTGCCGGCGAGCACGAAGCCGGTCAGCAGAATGGCTTCGAAAGCGAGATCGGCACCGGCGCAAGCGCCGACGGCGGCCGAGCACCACAGCGTCGCCGCGGTGTTGAGGCCCCAGACATTGCTGCCTTGCTTCATGATGACGCCGGCGCCGAGGAAACCGACGCCGGAGACCACGTAGGCGATGATCTGCGTCGCGCCCGCATGGCCGTTGAGATGCATGCCGATGTCGACGAAGGTTGCCGCCCCGACCGCCACCAGCACATGGGTGCGCAAGCCGCCGCCGCGTTGCCGGTACTGACGCTCGGCGCCGATCAGCGTGCCAAGCACGAAGGCTCCCAGCAGACTGACGAAGGAGTCGAGGAAATCGGCGAGCGTGAACGACTGAAGGAAAGCCATCGCGCGCTAACCGTCCAGCGCGGCGAGCACCGCCGGAGCGACCACGTCGCCCCATTCCTGGACGAAATGCCCGGCCTGAGCGAATTCGAGCGGCGGCGGACAGCCGCGAATGTCGCGGTGCAGCGCGCGCATCACCGGCGGCCCGAGCACCGGGTCGGTCATGCCGATCGCCATCACGCTCTGTCCCTGCCAGCTATTGCGCCAGAAATCGCGGCCGGCGCGCTCGAGCGCGGCACCGTCGCTGTCGGGAAATTCCGGCACCAGATTGGGAAACCGGCGCACGCCGGCCTTGTAGGCAGCGTCCGGGTAGGGCGCGTCGTAGGCGGCGGCCTCCGCCGGCGATAAATTCGGGCAGGCCCGCGCCATCAGCCGGCCGACCAGCATGTCGGGCTGGCTGTTGGAGAAGGCGCGCCAATCGAGAAAACCCTTGGTCAACGGCACTTCGCCGGTCGGCAGCGCCGTGTTCATGACGATCAACCGGCTGAAACGCTGCGGCATCTCCATCGGCAACGTCAGGCCGAGAAGGCCACCCCAATCCTGCACCACCAGCGTCACGTCGTTGAGATCGAGCGCGCGGACCAAAGCGAGGAGGCTGTTGCGATGGAAGGTGAACGTATAGACCGCGTCGTCGGCCGGCTTGTCGGAACGGCCGAAGCCGAAGAAATCGGGCGCGACCACGCGGCCTCCGCCCGCCAGGAAATGCGGGATCATGCGCCGGTAGAGATAGCTCCAGGTCGGCTGGCCATGCAGGCAAAGAAACACCGGCGCCGTTTGCGGTCCCTCGTCGAGATAAGACATCGCCAGGCCGGAATAGCCGGGCAGATTGTCGCGGCTGCGCGCAGGCCAGGGAAAACCGGGCAGGTTGGCGAAGCGCTCCGCCGGCGTCTTTAAGATTTTGCTCATGGCGATCCCGACGCGAAAGCAAGCTGAAACGTCGCCGGCAACCGAGAGTTCTTGACGATAACCGCCAGCGCGGAAACAATGCGCCAATAGCGCCCGGTCGCGCAAGATTTTAGAAACTTGGGAGGATCACGATGCTGTCGCGCTTCATCGTCACGCTTTGCGCCACTGCTGCCGCTGTCATCGCCGCGATGCCGGCCACGGCGCAAGAATCGGTCAAAATCGCCTACATCGACCCGCTGTCCGGCGGCGGCGCCAGCATTGGCGAGGTCGGCCTGAAGACTTTCAATTATCTCGCCGACGTCACCAATGCGCAGGGCGGCGTGCTCGGCCGCAAGCTCGAAATCGTCCCCTACGACAATAAGCTTAATGCCCAGGAGACGCTGGTTCAGGTGCAAAAGGCGATCAATTCCGGCATCCGCTTCATCACCCAGGGTAACGGCTCGGCGTTCGCGGCGGCCATCGAGGACTTCGTCACCAAACACAACGACCGCAATCCCGGCAATGAGGTGCTGTACTTCAACTACGCCGCGGTCGATCCGGTCCTGACCAACGACAAGTGCAGCTACTGGCATTTCCGCTGGGATGCCAACTCCGACATCAAGATGACGGCGCTGACCAACTACATGAAGCCGCGCACCAACATCAAGAAGGTCTATTTGATTAACCAGGATTACTCGTTCGGCCAGTCGGTGCGGGCCGGGGCGCGCAAGATGCTAGGCGCGAAACGGCCCGACATCGAGATCGTCGGCGATGAAGTGCATCCGCTGCTCAAGGTCACCGACTTCTCGCCCTATGTCGCCAAGATCAAAGCGTCCGGCGCCGACAGCGTCATCACCGGCAATTGGGGGCAGGATTTCGCGCTGCTGCTGAAGGCCGCCGCCGACGCCGGCTTGCAGGTCGATTGGTACACTTACTATGCCGGCGGCACCGGCGGGCCGACGGCGGTCAAGCAAGCCAACCTGCCGGATCGCGTCTATGTGATCGCCGAAGGCGTATCCAACGAGCCGTATGCGCCGGCCATCGAGTTCGAAAAGGGCTTCCGCGCCAAAACCGGCGTGTCATTATTCTATCCGCGCGCCGTCAACGAGATCCGCATGTTCGTCAAGGCGGTGCAGGAAGCGAACTCGGCCGATCCGCTCAAAGTGGCGGCCAAGCTCGATGGCATGAAAGTCAGCGTCTATAACGGCGGTGACGGCTTCATGCGTGCCGACGACCATCAATTCTTCCAGCCGATGTACATCGCCAATCTCGGCCCCGTCGGTAAGGACCAGCCGTTCGAAGAAGAAGGCACCGGCTGGGGCTGGAAGGTGACCGGCAAGATCGTCACCCAAGACACGATCCTGCCGACCAGCTGCAAGATGAACCGCCCGAGCTAAAGCCGACCACGCCGGCCGGCGGTGCTGGAGCTCGTCACCATATCGGCGCTCAACGGCGTGCTTTACGGCATGCTGCTGTTCCTGATGGCGAGCGGACTGACGCTGATCTTCAGCATGATGGGCGTGTTGAATTTCGCCCATGCCAGCTTCTACATGCTGGGCGCCTTTTTCGGCTTCCAGATCAGCCAGATGGTCGGCTTCTGGCCGGCCTTCCTCATCGCCCCGGTGCTGGTCGGCGGCATCGGCGCGCTGGTCGAGCGCTACGGCTTGCGCCATGTGCACCGCCACGGTCCGGTCGCCGAGCTTCTGTTCACGTTCGGGCTTGCCTTCATCATCGAAGAAGTCGTGCAGATGATCTGGGGCAAGGGGCCGGCGGACTATCGCGAGCCGCCGTCGCTGGATTTCACCGCCTTCACCGCGTTCTCGACTAACTACCCGGCCTACAAGATGTTCGAGCTGCTCACCGCGATCGCAATTTTCGCGGTGCTGCTGTTGCTCTTGGCCCGCACCCGCGTCGGGCTGATCATCCAGGCTTCGCTGACCCACCCGCATATGGTGGCGATGCTCGGTCACAATGTGCCGCGGGTGTTCATGCTGGTGTTCGGCGTCGGCACCGGACTTGCCGCGGTCGCTGGCGTGATCGCCGGGCCGGCTTTGGTGACCCAATCGAACATGGCGGCGGCGCTCGGCCCGATCCTGTTCGTCGTCGTCGTGGTCGGCGGGCTCGGCTCGCTGTCCGGCGCCTTTCTCGCGTCGCTCTTGATCGGACTGGTCCAGACCTTCGCGGTCTCCATCAATCTTTCCGTCGCTGATGTGCTGGGGGGTATCGGCGTCGCGCCACCGACCAGCGGGATTCTGGCCGACGTCTGGAACGTGACCGTGGCGCAGCTGGCGCCGATCATTCCTTATCTACTCCTGGTGCTGATCCTGATCTTGCGGCCGACCGGCCTGCTGGGGACGCGCGAACACTAACCCGAGTCATGAGTCAAGATTGAGCGACATAGCGACCGATGTCGTGAAAGTGCCGGCACGCGCCGACGTGCAGCCGGGGCGGACGGCGGCGCTGGTGCGCCTGGCAGCGCCCTGGATCGCGCTTGCCGTCGTGTTTGCCCTGCTGCCGCTGATTTTCAAATCCGGCAGCGCGCTCACGATGCTCAGCCTCATGGGCATCATGATCGTGTTCGCGCTCTCCTACAATATGTTGCTCGGCGAAACCGGTCTGCTGTCGTTCGGTCACGCCGTCTATTATGGCCTCGGCGGTTTTTTCGCCGTTCACTTTATGAACACCGTGATCCAGGACCGGCTGCCGGTGCCGCTGTTTCTGGTTCCGATCGTCGGTGCTTTCGGCGGCCTTGTGTTCGGCATCATCTTCGGGTCGGTTTCAACGCGCCGCGCCGGCACCGCCTTCGCCATGATCTCGCTCGGTCTCGGCGAATTGGTCGCGTCGAGCTCGCTGATCCTGCGCGGCTTCTTCGGCGGCGAGGAGGGGGTGAGCACCAACCGCACCAAGCTCCTGCATGTGTTCGGTCTCAATTTCGGCCCGCAGATCCAGGTTTACTACCTGATCGCTGCTTGGTGCCTGGTATGCATGGTGGCGATGTATGCGCTGCGACGCACGCCGTTCGGCCGCATGTGCAACGCAGTGCGCGAGAACCCTGAGCGGGCGCAGTTCGTTGGCTATAATCCGCAGGCCGTGCGCTTCATCGCCTTCGCGCTCGCCGGCCTGTTCGCCGGTATTGCCGGCGCGCTGGCGGCGATCAATTTTGAATTGGTCAATTCCTCGGCGGTCGGCGCCGCCCAATCCGGCACTGTTCTCCTCGCCGCCTATATCGGCGGCATCGGCGTCTTCATTGGACCGGTGATCGGCGCCATCCTGGTGACGTGGCTTGAAGTGATGCTCAGCGATATCACCGACGTCTGGCAGCTTTATTTCGGCCTGTTGTTCATCGGCGTGGTGATGTTCGCGCCGAACGGCATCGCCGGCCTGCTGACGATGCACGCGCCATTGTGGCGTGCGCGCGCCTACCGGCCGCTGGGGCGGCTTGCGCTCAGCTATTTGATTGCGCTCGTGCCGGCGCTGGCGATGCTCGCGGGGCTCATCGCTGTCATCGAGATGACCTACCATCGCAGCGTCAAGGCGTCCGACGGGGCGGCCATCTCGCTGTTTCACCTGACGCTTGATACGACGAGCGTCACGCCGTGGCTCGCCGCCATCGTGCTGGCGGCCGGCGGCTTCCTGGTGTTCCGCCGAACCTGGCCGATTATCGATGCCGCTTGGCACGACGCCGTCCTGGCCGCCCAAGCCGCGGAGAAAAACCAATGATCGCGCCGGCGATCGAGCTCGTCGATGTGCACAAGAGCTTCGGCGCCATGAAAATCATTCACGGCGTCAGCCTTGCCGTGCCGGCCGGCGAGCGGCATGCGATCATCGGTCCGAATGGCGCCGGAAAATCGACCCTGTTCAATCTGATCAGCGGCCGCTTCACGCCGTCATCGGGAACGGTCCGGCTCAATGGCGAGAATGTCAACGGGCTGCCGCCCTATCAGATCAACCGGCGCGGACTGTCGCGCAGCTTCCAGGTCACCAATATCTTTCCGCGGCTCTCGGTCTGGGAGAATGTGCGCTGCGCCGTGCTGTGGTCGCTCGGCTACAAATATTCGTTCTGGCGAGGCATCGACGGTCTGGTCGACGTGCGCGAGCGGACCGAATCGATCCTCGATGAGATCGAACTCCTCGACCGCCGCCGTGTCCAGGCCGGCGTGCTCACCTATGCGGAACAGCGGGCGCTGGAAATCGGCATCACCATCGCCGGCAATGCCGGTATCATCCTGCTCGACGAGCCGAGCGCCGGAATGAGCACGGCCGAAACCGAGCGCGCGGTGGCACTGATCCGCAAGGTCAGCCAGGGCCGCACCCTGATCATGATCGAGCACGACATGGGCGTCGTGTTCAACCTCGCCGACCGCATTTCCGTTCTGGTCTACGGACAGATCATCGCCAGCGACATTCCGGCGAAGATCAAACAGGACGCCGCCGTGCAGACCGCTTATCTCGGGACCGCGGCATGATGCTCGACGTGCGCGACCTTCACGCCTATTACGGCAAGAGCCATATCCTGCAAGGCGTGTCGCTCACCGTCGGTGCCGGCGAAATCGTCAGCATCCTCGGCCGCAACGGCGTCGGCCGATCGACCACCTTGAAGGCGATCATGGGCGACGTGCCGCCGCGCGGCGCCATCGTCTTCAAGGACGAAGCCATCGCCGGTCTCAAGCCCTACGAGATCGCGCGCCGCGGCGTCGGCTACGTTCCCGAGGATCGTGCCATCTTCCCGACGCTGACGGTCGAGCAAAACCTGATCCTCGGCATCAAAGCCGGCAAGAAAGCCACGCGCTGGCGCATGGACGATACCTATCGGGTGTTTCCGCGGCTCGAAGAGCGCGCCAAGACGCCGGCCGGCGCGTTGTCCGGCGGCGAGCAGCAGATGCTCACCGTGTGCCGCACGCTGATGGGCGATCCCGATCTGATCATGGTGGACGAGCCGACCGAGGGATTGTCGCCGCAAATGGTCGAGCGCGTCGCCGATCTGTTGCGCACCATCGCCGAGCGTAACATCTCGATCCTGTTGGTCGAGCAGAAGCTCACCATCGCCATGCGCATCTCGCATCGCGTTTATGTCATGGGCCACGGTCGCATGGTGTTTGAAGGCACACCCGCCGAGCTCGCCGCCCACGCCGAGGTGCGCCGCGCCTGGCTGGAAGTGTGAGGACACGCCAATCGTAACGTTGACCCGTCGCCGTTTGGCCATTTCGATAATGCCTGGATCATCAGGTATCTGGGCGATGGTATCGCTGTTTAACGTCGCGGCGGGAGTCCCCTTTCGGATCAACCGCAAAGTCGATAGCGTCCGGGTTCTTTCGACGCAATTCGCAGGTTCCGGATCACGCGACCTAGGAGAACACCATGAATGTGCAAGCCATGAATTCGAGAGCCATCAATGTAGAAGTCATGGCCCGAATGGGCGCAGTATTCATGCTTCTCGCCATGAGCGTCACACCGGCATTCACCGCCGAGCTCCCGAACCGCAAGGCCGGTCTGTGGGAGATTACGACCGATGCCGGCAACAAAGCCATGAAGATACAGCAATGCATCGATGCCGCCACCGATCATGCCATGCAGGCGCGCAGCGGCGCCGCTCCGCAGCGCGATTGCTCGAAGCGCGATGTGCAGAAATCCGGCAATACCACCACGATCAATTCGGTCTGCACCTTCGCCGGCAAGACCAGGACGTCGCATATCGTCATCACCGGCAGCTTCGACAGCGAATACACCATGATGGTGACCGGCCAGACCGAGGGCCAGCCCGCCGGCCGCACCATCACGTTGACCGCTAAATGGGTCGGCCCCTGCGCGGCGGATCAGCGGCCCGGCGACATGATCATGCCGAACGGCATGAAGATGAACATCACCACTATGCCGGGCATGCAAAAGGGCATGATGCCGCCGGGCGCCGCTGGCGCGCCGCCCGGGCATTGATGGTTGCGGTCGGTTCGTCGGCGTGAGCGTCAAGCTTACGAAAGCTCGATGCGCGGCTGATACTCGTAGACGCGGATCGACGTCGAAATCCCTTTGACGGTTTCTTCGCCGATCTCGCGCATGCGATCGAAGCTGCCCACCGCCGTGACCACGGCTTCGGACACGACGCAGCGCACGTTGTGCGCTCTGGCGACTTCCTCCATTCGTGCCGCGATATTGATGGCGTCGCCATAGATGCCGATCGAGCGCTTGGTGTCGCCTTGCTCGCTGACGATGACGTCGCCGCCGTGGATGCCGATGCGGAAGCCCGGCACCACGCCGAACATTTTCTGGTACGCGCCGCGCTGCCGCTCGATCGCGCTGTACATCGCATCGACGGATCTGAGAATGCTCTGTTGCCGTGTCCCCTCGGCCCAATCCCAAACCGCGATCAAGCCGTCGCCCTTGTAAAGGTAAATGTCGCCGCCATGATCGGTGATCGGCGCGGATAGGTCGGAGAGGAATTTGCCGACCAGAGAACGCATCGACAGCGCGCCGAGTTTTTCGCCCAGAGCGGTCGAGCCGTTGATGTCGAGAAACAAAAGAATTTTGCGTTCACGCACCGGGCGATGGTAGGTCCCCACGGTGAGGTGGAACAGATTCTCAAGCCCGATGAAGTGAACCACTCGCATCATCAGCACGCCGACCACGGAAAATATCGTAAAGATCGTGATGCCGAAGGGCAGCCGGCGATAGAGCGTCGGCAGGTCGTCAAGCCGCCAGAACAACACGCGGACAAGGTGCGCCGAGACCAAGTAGAACAGAATGATCACGACGACGTAGATCGGGATAGAGCGCAACGGGTGCATGTTGCGCAGCCAATGGCCCCGCTCGCTCTGGACGTAGAATTCTTCAAACAGCCCGACCCCGAGCCCGATCAAGATCGCGGTGGTAAGCCCGAGTTCGAGCGGGCGGCGGGCGGCAAGCGTCGTCACCAGGCCGAGGCAGGCAAAGATAAACGTCGCCACCAGCACCAGCAGCGCCTGGCGGCGCGTCGTCGGGCTGATCGGGAAAGATTTGCCACCGGTCACAGGCGGTCTCTCAAGGGGGTGCCGTATCGCGTGTCGCCGCTCGGGCGGGCGACACATTATGGCATCACGCCGCCCGCTTGCGCTCTTCCGGCACGAGCGAAACCGTCAGCCGCTCGGTGCCGCGCAGCACGTCGAAGGCGACGCTCTTGCCGATCTTGTCGCCGGTCAGCGCCCGGATCAGATCGTCGGCGCCCGTAATAGTGTGGCCGTCGAGGCTGAGCACGATATCGCCGGCCTTCAAGCCTGCGCGGTCGGCGGCGCTGCCGGTCTCGACCGCGCTCACCATAACGGCGCCGTCCTGCTCGAGCCCGGCGGCACGCCGCCGCCGCGGCGGGATCGCGGTCTGTTGCGCCGAAATGCCGATGAAGGCGCGGCGCACTCTGCCGTGGCGGACCAGTTCGCCCAGCACGAAGCTTGCGGTATTGGCGGCGACCGCAAAACAGATGCCTTGCGCGCCCATGATGACGGCGGTGTTGACGCCGACGACTTCGCCACGCGACGACACCAGCGGGCCGCCGGAATTGCCGGGATTAAGCGCGGCGTCGGTTTGAATCACATCGTCGATCAGCCGGCCGGTCGAGGCGCGCAGCGAGCGGCCGAGCGCCGAGACCACGCCGGTCGTCACCGTCAATTCGAAGCCAAGCGGATTGCCGATGGCGATCACCAATTGCCCGCGCTTGAGCCTTTTGGAGTCGCCGAGCGGCGCCGCCGGCAACGTCACCGCCTCGTCGACGCGGATCAGCGCCAGATCGGTGTCGGGATCGTCGCCGACCAGGCGCGCACGCAAGTCCTGACCGTCAGCCGTGGTCACGGCAATGCGCGCGCCGCCGCCGGCCGCACCGGCGACGTGGCTGTTGGTCAGGATGAGGCCATCCGGCGCCACGATGACGCCTGAGCCGGAACCGCCGCTTCTGCCGTCTCGCCCGCCGCCGCGGGGCGGGGAGGCCGCGTTGCCGGCGCGCACTGCGAGGCCGACCACGGCCGGGCCAACTCGGTCGACGACGTCGATGACCGCGCGCGAATAGGCGTCGAGGAGCGCTTGATCCTCGGTTGGAATGGGAGATAGGGAAGAGGCCTCGGCGGCGGAATAACCCCCGCCCAGGCCGGCGTTCAGGGGTATGATCTTCACGGCACTTTCGCCTTGTTCGAACGGCGTCGCGGGATGCCCCCGCGCGCCGGCTAGCACATATGGGAAGTCGAGGCTCGGCGCGGTAGGTCGCGCGCTCTAGGCCGTCAGCGCCAGCGTGGCGAAGGTCGCGAGCCAATGCTCCCCCGCATAGTCCGCAGCGATGTGCGGGAGGCTTGCGGCGATGTGCGCTTCGGCGGATTCAAGCGCGATGCCGCACCGCGGATCTTGCGGCGCCAAAGCGTGAGACAGCCCGCGCCAGCACCAGGCGCGGCTGAAGTTGAGACCGTCGAGATGGACCGTTTGCGGATCGGAGCGATCGGACACGTCCACCGGCTCGAACAAGACATCAGGCTCGCGCTCCCGCAGCTTCGGTAGGTACCGCTCGAGCCACGCCAGGAAATCTTGCTTGCCCAGCGTTCGCCGCATGCATTCCACCTCGATGAGGATGGGCGAGTGGAAATCGTTGCCGTTCGGCTCCAAGGCCTGGCCCTCCTCGTCGCCGCCAAAGAAGTCCCGTATGCGGCCGCACACGATTTGCAATAGTTCGGGATCGCCGCAGACCTGCGCATATTCGATCGCCAGCGCGGCGGCAAAGGCGGTGTTGGAATGAGTGCCGCTTCGAATGGGGTAGGGCAGTTTCGGCAGGTAATTTTTGAAGCGCGCCGCGAAGGTGAGCGCCAGCGGTTGCAGCGCCTTGAACCAGGCGGCCGCCTCCGGCGTCCGATGTCGCGCCAATTCGCTGGTGAGCATGAGGAGCCATGCCCAGCCATACGGCCGCTCGAAATTGTTCTGCAAAGGCCGTTGCAGGTAGCGGAGCTCGGCCGCGATATTGGCCGGCGTCAATTGCTCATCGAACAGCGCGCCGATGGCGGCGGCTTGCGGCAAGTCGGGAAACAGCCGCAGCAGCTTTGCCAGCAGCCAAAAGCCGTGGACGCAGGAATGCCAATCGAAGCTGCCGTAAAACGCGGGGTGCAATGCGCGCGGACTCTGCACGTCCTGCGGCCCGCTGAGCACATGATCCATCTTGCCCGGATACTCGCGCGTCACATGGTTAAGCGCGATGCCGGCAAAGCGCGAAGCCAGCTCGCGGGTCAGTTGGAAGGGCATGCGCGGCTTGGCCCGGGAATCCGACGGCGGGGAAGGCTCGATCAGAACGCGCAAAAAGAGTTAACAAATCCCGGCCTAAAAGCCACGCTGCCCGCGGGCCGAAACGTTTCATCACCGCCGCGGTGGCACAAAAGCTATCTACCTGACGGTCCGCGCGGTCAGGTCAATGGTGAACCCGTCCGTTATCCTCGCCCTCGGTGTTTCAATCTGCTCAAAAGGCGCGGAGAAATAAGTGCCAACGATCTGCCCTTTGGTGACTTCAAATCGCAGAAATCCGAAATACTGGTCGTCGTAACTCTCCAGCCTGAGCGTGTCGGAAAGCTGCAGCGGCGCCAAAGCGGGCCTGCCGTTGATCGTGTGCAGCTTGCCCAGTTTGGAATAGCCTCCGGCACCGGCGACAACACAAGGAATCTCGAAGGTCGCGTTCTTGACTTTCTGCTGCACCGTAAAGCGCTGATAGTTGTGGACGTGCCCGGATAGGATCAAATGCGGATACTTGCCGGTTTCTGCAAAACTCTCGAACAACACCTTCTCGGCGACGGTGCTGCCTGAATGCTCAGTGTCGCCCGAAAAGGGCGGATGATGGATGGCAACGATCAGAGCTTTGCTCGCATCAGCCGCTTTTAGTTCTTCCTTGAACCAGTTGATCTGATCCTGGTGCAACTCGGCCTCGGTTTCGCTGACATTCGAAAACAAGCCGATGATCGTTGCGAGTGGCGTGGTGAAGGTCCAATAGACGTTCGGCAAGTTCATTTGAGTGCGTGATGCTGTCGTCTTCAGCGAGCCAAGCCGGCTTGGTTCGCTTGACATGAAGTTCTGCACCCACCCGTCAAGCGGCTTTTTGTTGGGATCGACCGGTCCGTCCTGTGGATCGTCTGGCTGGCAATCGTGATTGCCGGGGATCGATACGATCAGGCCCGGATATTCGGCGTAGGTTTCGTAGAAGTTCTCGCCGTAGCCTTGGATGTCGCCGGCGAAATAAACCACATCGCCAAGATGATAGAAGAACACCGGTGCGTCGCCGGCGGGGCTGTTGTCATAGTCCTGGGTCATCATGGCGGCGACAAAGTCCATTTCCTTGCCGCGCTCGTCGCCGGTGTCGCCGACGCTGTGAAACACCAGCTTCGAGTTCGCGATCTTATCGACTTCGTCCTGGTGCAACAGTTGGGCAAGGTCGAAACGGAACGGCGGTTTGCCGAGAGGTGTTGGCAGAGGTTGGAACGGGAAATGCGGCGCGACGAATTGCTTCGATTGCACCGGCATTTTCGCGTTTGCCGCGTGCGATTTGTACCCGGAAGTGTCGGCCTGAGCAGTTGGGAATTTGCGGCGATTGCCGGCGCCGCGTCCGTGCGCCAAAACGTGCTTGCTCATTGGTGAAAACCCCTTGTTGCTGGCTTCGGATTTGCGCGGCCTTCGCGGGCGCCCCACACGGCCCTGGGGTACCGACCCGGTGAAACGAGCAAATGAGACATCAATTTCTTGCGAACTGCAACTACGGCGTGCATAAGTATTACTGATCCGAGTGTAAATTTCTTGACGGCCGGATGAAGAACGTGCCGCGTCAGGCTGCTGGCCACCATGCTCGACGTTTGCCGGTAAGCTATTTCGCAATTCCCGCCGCCTCTGCGGGGTGTGAGCAACGGATGGGGCCTGCTTCGGGAGCGCCTCAAGTCGACGCGCTGTGCGAACCCACTAGCCCTCGAGCCGTGAAAGCACCTATTTTTCGACGTTTCCTATGGTGGTCGCCGGCAGCTTGATCGCGAACTCGGTCTGGAAGGGCTGATTGCTGCCGCGATTGACAGGTGCAGTCGGCTGTGGTGCGGAACTTATCTTGCAGCTCTTGCAGCGCGATTGCCTTGGATCGAACGCGCCGGCGCGCTAAAATACTGTGGAGCATGATTTTTTCGGAAAACCGGCGGCCAGCATCCCCGGATCAAGTCCAAGTCCAGGACCGGTCACGCTCCCAAGGAGACCCCATGGTCATCGCCACTGCGGCGCGGCCGGCGGCCGCCCTCGTGATCGCGGCAGCTTTGTCGACCCTTGCCGGCTGCGGCGAGGCCCAGAAGCAGTCGTCGGCACCGCCGCCGCCAACCGTCACGGTGGCGAAGCCGGTCGAACGCACCGTGGTCGATCAGGACGAATATGTTGGCCGCTTTGTCGCCGTCGATTCCGTCGAGATACGCTCGCGGGTCTCCGGCTATCTGTCCGAGATTCACTTCACCGACGGGCAAACGGTTAAGAAGGGCGATCTGCTCTTCGTTATCGACCATAAGCCATTCCAGATCGTGCTCGATCAGATGCGCGCCAATCTGGCTCAGGCGCGCGCCAATCTCGCATACACCGAAGCCGATCTCGCCCGCGGCCAGGAGCTGGTGCGCAACAAGACAATGACGGAACAGGTTTTCGATCAGCGCAAACAGGCGAAAAGCGTGGCCGAGGCTGCCGTGGCCTCCCAGGAGGCCATGGTCCATCAGGCTGAGCTTGATCTGAACGACTATTCGGAGCTGCGCGCGCCCGTCGACGGGCGCATCGGTGATCGGCGCGTGTCCGTCGGCAACCTCGTGACCGGCGGCAATGGCTCCAACACCACGCTCCTCGCCACCATCGTGTCGGTCGATCCGATCCGCTTTGAATTCACCTTCGACGAAGCGTCGTATCTGCGCTACCAGCGTTTCGCCGGAACGACTGCAAATACGCAAATGGCGAACGGTCAGGGCGGAGTGCCGATCACGGTCAAGCTGATCGACGAACCGGATTTCGCGCACACCGGAACGATGGATTTCGTCGACAACGTCATCGACCGTTCGTCGGGCACGATCCGCGGCCGCGCCGTGCTCGCCAATCCCGCCGGCTTGTTCACGCCGGGCATGTTCGGCCGTATCCGCGTGCCGGGCTCGCCGCCCCACACCACGCTGCTCGTTCCCGACGCGGCGATCGGCACCGAGCAATCGCGCAAATACGTGCTGGTCGTCGATGACGGCAATGTCATTCGCCTCAAATACGTCACGCCCGCTCAACTCGACGACGGTATGCGCGTGATCAAGGACGGCGTGGCCGCGTCCGACCGGGTGGTCGTCAATGGCCTGATGCGGGCGCGGCCTGGCATGAAAGTCACAGTGCAGGAGCAGGCCGCGCCGCCAACGTCGTCGTCGCCGAAGGAAGCAAAAAAAGACGGCGCACAGACCAAGGCGGAGTGAGGACGGAATTGGTGCGATGGCGCTGACGTTGATTTAAAGCGGCGCGAGTGGGTTCCCCTCCCCCTTGTGGGGAGGGGAAGGGGTGGGGGTCGCGAGGTTGCGCAGATGCGTAGACGGCAGCACTCGTCGACGCGTGCAACCGACCTCCCGACCCCCCTCCCAACCCTCCCCCACAAGGGGGGAGGGCTAAAATGCGTATCTCGCACTTCTTCATTGATCGGCCGATCTTTGCCGCGGTGATTTCGATCGTTTTCACGATCCTGGGCGCGGTGTCGTTCCTGCGCCTGCCGATCGCGCAATATCCCGAGATCGCGCCGCCCTTGATCAGCGTCACCGGGCAATATCCCGGCGCCAGCGCCGAGGTCGTGGCCTCGACCGTGGTCACGCCGATCGAGCAGCAGATCAACGGCGTCGAGAACATGATCTATATCGCGTCGAACTCGACCGCGGACGGCCGCTTCTCGATCGCGGTCAGCTTCGAGCTCGGCACCAATCTCGACATCGCCCAGGTGCAGGTGCAGAACCGCGTCGCCATCGCCAACCCGCGCCTGCCCGCCGACGTGCGCAATATCGGCGTCACCGTGCAGAAGGCGTCGCCCGACCTGATGATGGTCGTGCACCTCTACTCGCCGGACAAGTCGCGCGACACGCTGTTCATCTCCAACTATGCCACGCTCGAAGTGACCGACGCGGTCACCCGCGTCGACGGTGTCGGCTCGATCACCGTGTTCGGCGCGCGCGACTACGCCATGCGGGTGTGGCTCGATCCCGATCGCATGCAGTCGCTCGGCTTGACGGCCAACGACGTCACCAACGCGCTGCAGGGCCAGAACATCCAGGTCGCGTCCGGCATGCTCGATCAGCCGCCGATCGCGCAGCAGGGCGCTTTCCAGATTACGGTAAGGACGCTTGGTCGGCTCGCAGAACCCGACGAATTCGCCTCGATCGTCATCAAGGAGACGCCGAGCGCGGTGGTGCGGCTCAAGGACGTCGCCAAGGTCGAACTGGCGGCGCAGGATTATTCCTCGAACTCCTATCTCGATCACTATCCTGCCGTCGCGCTCGGCATCTTTCAGCGGCCCGGTTCGAACGCGCTGGAGACGGCGAACAACGTGCGCGAGCTGATGGAGAAGTTGTCGAAGCGGTTCCCCAGCGGCGTCAAATACGACATTTTCTTCGATCCCACGCAATTCATCCGCCAGTCGGTCGATGCGGTGATCGAAACGATCGGCCAGGCCATCATTCTCGTCGTGCTGGTGGTGATCCTGTTCCTGCAGACCTGGCGCGCGGCCATTATTCCCTTGGTCGCTATCCCGGTGTCGCTGATCGGCACGTTCTTCTTCATGGCCGCGTTCGGATTCACGCTCAACAACCTGTCGCTGTTCGGCCTGGTGCTGGCGATCGGCATCGTGGTCGACGACGCCATCGTCGTGGTCGAGAATGTCGAGCGCAATATCGCCACCGGGCTGGCGCCGCGTGAGGCGGCGAAAAAGAGCATGACCGAGGTCGGCTCGGCGCTGATCGCGATTGCGCTCGTGCTCTGCGCCGTGTTCGTGCCCTCGGTGTTCATCACCGGCATCTCCGGGCAATTCTACCGGCAGTTCGCCTTGACCATCGCCGGCGCGACCATCATTTCGCTGATCGTGTCGCTGACCTTGTCGCCGGCGATGTGCGCGCTGTTGCTCAAGCGGCACGATCCAGGCCGCCGCGACCGCTGGTGGGAAGTACCGATCCATCGATTCTTTGGCGCCTTCAACTGGGGCTTCGACAAGGTCGGCAACAGTGTGTCGTGGCTCGCCGGCCGCACGGTGCGCCGCGCCGCCATCATGTTCGTGATTTATCTGGTCGTGATCGGTTTCGGATTGAACGCTTTCCGGCAGACGCCGGTCGGCTTCATTCCGCAGGTCGATGGCGGCTATCTCATTGTCGTGGTGCAGCTGCCGCCCGGCGCGTCGCTCTCCCGCACCGACGCGGTGCAGCAGCGGGCGCTCGACATCGCGCTGGACGTGCCCGGCGTGTCGCACGGCGTGAACGTCATCGGCTTCTCCGGCGCCACCTTCACCAACGCGCCCAATGCCGGCGCGATTTTCCTCACCCTCAAGCCGTTCGAGGAGCGCGCCAAGGATCCGCGCCAATCGGCGCGCGGAATTCAAGCCGAGCTCAGCAAACGGCTGTCCCAGATTCAGGACGGCCTGTTGTTTGCCGTGCTGCCGCCGCCGGTGCGCGGCATCTCCAGCGCCGGCGGCTTCCGCATGATCGTCGAGGATCGCGCCGGGCACGGCGCCGCCGCGCTGCGGACGGTGACCGCCGATCTGATGGCGCGCGCCAACCAGACCTCCGGCGTCACGCGAGTCTTCACGATGTTCGAGACGTCGACGCCGCAAATCTATCTCGACATCGACCGCACCAAGGCGCAGCTTCTCGGCGTCAATGTCCAGGACGTATTCAACGCGCTCCAGGTCTATATCGGCTCGGTCTATGTCAACGACTTTAACCTGTTCGGCCGCACCTTCCGCGTCACTGCGCAGGCGCGTGCCGAGGACCGTCGCGACGTCAGCGACGTGCTCAAGATCCGCGTCCGCAACTCGAATGGCGATACCGTGCCGCTCGGCTCGTTCACCACCGTGCGCGACATTGCCGGACCGTTCCGGGTGCCGCACTACGATCTCTATCCGGCCGCCGAGCTCGACGGCGAGCCGGCGCTCGGCTTTTCGCAAGGCCAGGGCATCGCCACCATGGACAAGCTCGCGGCCGAGATGCTGCCCGACGGCTTCGCCACCGAATGGACGTCGCTCGCGTTTCAGCAGATCAGGGCCGGCAATACCGCGATGTTCGCCTTCGTGCTGGCGGTGGTGTTCGTCTTTCTGGTCCTCGCGGCGCAATATGAAAGCCTGACGCTGCCGCTGGCGGTGATCATGATCGTGCCGATGTGCCTGGTCGCCGCCATCTCCGGCGTCATCATGCGCGGCATGGACAACAACATTCTCACCCAGGTTGGCTTCGTGGTCCTGATCGGGCTCGCCGCCAAGAACGCCATCCTGATCGTCGAATTCGCCCGCCAGCTCGAGGATCAGGGCCGCAACCGCTGGGACGCTGCGGTCGAGGCGACGCGGCTGCGGCTGCGTCCGATCCTGATGACCTCGTTCGCCTTCATTCTCGGCGTCACGCCTTTGGTCTGGGCGATCGGCGCCGGCGCCGAGCTGCGCCAGGCGCTCGGCACGGCGGTGTTCTTCGGCATGATCGGCGTGACCGCGTTCGGTGTGATTTTCACGCCGGTTTTCTATGTCATCGCCCGCTGGATTGCGCAGCTCGGACCGCGGCGCGGCAAGCAGCGGGCGGCGGGTGGGCAACCCGCGGAGTAGCCGAGCTACGCAATGCCGCACGACGCATTCATCAGCTATTCGTCCCACGACAAGACTGCCGCGGACGCGGCTTGCGCGGCGCTGGAAGCGTCGGGCATCCGGTGCTGGATTGCGCCGCGCGATATTACGCCGGGCGTCGAATGGGGCACGGCGATCATCGACGCGATCAATCAATCCCGCGTGCTGGTCCTGATTTTCTCAGCGAGGGCCAATGGCTCGCCGCAGATCAGGCGCGAAGTCGAGCGGGCCGTGCACAAGGCCATACCGATCATCCCGTTGCGTATCGAGGACATCGCGCCGACCGATTCGCTCGAATATTTCATCGGCACCGTGCATTGGCTCGATGCACTGACGCCACCGCTCGAAGCACACCTTCGCCGGCTCACGGAATCCGTGAAAGCGCTTTTAAAGATCGGTGCGCTCGAACGCCTCACGCCGCCGCCTAAACCGCGCCACGGACGGCGCATGCAGACTGCCATCGTCGCGGCGATTGGCGGCCTGGTTGTTGTAGCGGCTGGCCTTTGGTGGTTCGTGGCCGCAAGGCTGCCGCCGGCTCAGCCGGCGCCTCCCATTGCGACGCGGGACACGCCGCAGGCTGCGCCGCCGACTGCAGGGCCGCTCGCGCCGACACATGCGGGCATCGATCCGGGTGTAGTCGGCACCTTCGCGCTCGATACGGTCGGTGACGGTTACAACTGGCACGTTGTCCAATCCATTTTCTCGGACGGCGGCTGGCGATCGGCGATCACGCAGGAGGAAGACGGCACCTACAGCGCCGCCAATGGTGGATACCGCACCGTCGGCGCCAAGACAGGCCGCGTGCGGATGGGGACATACCGCGCTGTCGGCAACGCGGCGATTGAAGTGAGAAACTCCAACGGGGCGGCTGTTTTTCGTCCGGCTGACCCAGCCGTCACTGTCGACCAGGCTCATCCGGTCATGCTTGGGACTTGGCGCGCGACGATTGAACAGAACGGAACGAGCTGGACGCTGACAATCCAGAACAATTCCGATGGCACCTATCACTATCGGGCTCGGGCCGAGGACAACGGCACCTGCGTCTTTGCTGATCAGAAGTGGCGGACTGTCTCGGCAATCACCGGCGCGACCAATTCGGGAACATACCGGGTGATAGACGCGGGCACACTTGAGGTCACCGGCGCAAATGGGCCGACGACGTGGCGCCGGCAATAACAGTGATGAGCGGCTGCTGGATCGCCAGCTCGGCCCGCGGCGCGGCAAGAAGCGGGAATGACCGCACATCCGGCGGAGTAGGAGCCGCCAGCGTCCGGATTGCGCGTTAGCCCCGGCGTAGGACTATTACCGCTTGGAGAGTCCGCTGGTCGCGTCGCCGTCTGCGTCTGCCGGTAACAGAACCTCATGCGGTAGCGTGAGCAGTAAGCTCAGCAAACCAAGCGCCCAGATCGCCGCAATGGCTGCCACGATTGTCACGCGCAAAGGCTCCGTTGCTGATCGGCGGATACTTTGCCGCCGCTCGGTGACGGCGACGTGACGCCGGGCACTGAGGTGAGTTGCGTAGAAGACCCTTGCTTTGTTGAGTCCGCGTTCCATCGAGATGACAGAAAAATGACGGCGCGAACTCCCACCATGCGATATACGATCTCATGAAAATGAGACGGGTGGATAATGAGGTCGGCAACCCTCTGGTCGGCCCTCGCCGTCGGCGGGCGGGTGCAAGATAATGCGGCGATCTGCTCACTGTGTGATGGATGACCGATGTTTCCAATTCCCAAGCGCGTATTCCTGACCCGTGGCATTGGCGTCCATCGCCAGCAGCTGTCGGCATTCGAGTACGCGCTGCGCGACGCCGATATCGAACAGCAGAATCTTGTTTCGGTCTCCTCGATCTTGCCGGCGCAATGCGAGTTCATTGCCCGCGGCGCCGGCGTCGAAGCGCTGAGTCCGGGCGAGATAACGTTCTGCGTGATGGCGCGCGCCGAGACCAACGAGCCCGGACGCCGCATCAATGCCGGAATTGGGTTCGCGCGGCCCACCAACTCCTCGCACTATGGCTATATTTCCGAGCACCATGGTTTCGGCATGTCGGAGGCGGAAACCAGCGAATTTGTCGAAGACCTCGCCGCCACGATGCTGGCTTCGACGCTTGGCATCGAGTTCGACCCGGGCGCCGCGTGGGATGAACGCAAGCGGGTCTATGCCTTGAGCAATCTCATCGTCGACACCCAATCGATCGCGGCGGCGACCACCGGCGCCGCGGGCGGCGTTTGGACTTGCGTGGTTGCCGTCGCGGTGTTCCTGTTCTCGCCGTCCGGTTCCGGACAAGAGCGATGACGGGAGCGCCGACTTTTGACCTGCCGCCGACATTCCTCGGCGTGCGCCGCAACGATCCAACCGCGCCGGTTTGCGTTGCCGGCATTCCGTTCGACCTCGGCACCACCAACCGGCCTGGCGCGCGGTTCGGACCCGCCGCGATCCGCCAGGCGAGCCGGATGCTGGTCGACGGCGATCATCCGCTGCACCGGGTCGATCCGGCCACTTCCGGCCTGGCCGATATCGGCAACTTCACGATTGCGCTCGGCGACATCCCAAAGAGCCTGGCGGAGATCGAGCGGCAGGCCGCGGAAATCGAGCATCTGGTCGCGCTCGGCGGCGATCACGGCATCACGCTGCCGCTTCTTCGCGCGCTGGCGAAACGGCGCGGGCCGCCGGCGGTGATCCATTTCGACGCCCATGTCGACACCTGGCCGGAGAATTTCGGGCAGAGCTACGCGCATGGCACCGTGTTCTATCATGCCATCTCGGAAGGGCTGATCGCGCCGCGGCGGATGATCCAGATCGGCATCCGCTCGCCAGTCGAGCGCGACGTGCAAGATTGGACGATCAAAAACGGCGTGGTCATCGTCGCGGCGCAAGACGTGCACGAGCGAGGGCCCGCGGCAATCGCCGAGCAAATCCATCGGGTGATCGGCGAGGCTCCGGTCTATCTGAGCTTCGATATCGACGTGCTCGATCCGGCCTTCGCGCCGGGTACTGGCACGCCGGAAGTCGGCGGGCTCGCAACCTGGCAGACGCAGGCGATCGTGCGGCGGCTGTCCGGCTTGCATTTTATCGGCATGGATGTGGTCGAGGTCTGCCCGCCTTACGACACCGCCGAGATCACCGCGCTCGCCGGCGCGACCATGGCGTGGGAATATCTGTCGTTGCTGGCGGCAGGGGGGCTAGACCTGGGAACGCCGAAGCAACGTGGCTAACAAAAAGTATCTTAGCCAATTACCTCACCCATCTTTGACGGTTTGGCCAAATGATACCGCGCAGGCGTCTCTCTTTGTGGTTGTGGCGCCCATTTTTGCGCTAAGAGCGGTGCACCGGACCTTGGTGAGGGCTGGCCATGCTTGCGCGTCGGCAACCCCCGGCGACCAAAGTATTCGCAACTGCGAAGCCGGTTTTGGCCGGCGAGTGGCCGGCCGGCCGCGCCGCCGCCGCTCCCGGCGACCATAGCGCTGGCGTGCTTACTGCCATCGCCGAACTTGTTCGCCGGCCGAAAGTGGCCGCGGCAACATCGATTGCCTCCAGCCGCCGCGCCGACGGCGTCGCAGTGCTGTCGTTCATCCTTCGCACGGCGCACGCTTTTCGCGTCCATCCGGCCGTCGGCTACATCGCCGCGTTTGTGTCGGTCGGCCTCGCTACGGCGCTGCAATGGGTGGCGCGCGACCTTTATCAAGGCACGCCGTTCTTGACGATCTATCCGGCCATTGTGCTGACCGCCTTGGTCGGCGGCTATCGGGCCGGCTTGTTGAGTGCGCTGCTTGCCGGGTTGTCGCAATGGTACTTGTTTATCCCCGAACCCAATTCGTTTGCCATCATCACCTTCGTGCTCGATGCCATCCTGTGCGTGGCTCTGATCGAATACATCAATCGCAGTCTTGAGACGGAAACCCAGGCCAAGGAGCATGAAACTTTTCTGAGACAGGAGATGCATCACCGCATGCATAATCTGTTCACGGTCATCCAGTCGGTCATCCGCTTCAGTCTGCCCAACAACAACGTTCCGGTGTTTCCCAGCGTGATCGAGGAGCGGCTGTTTGGCCGGCTGCAGGCGATGTTCGACGCCAACCGCTATGTCAGCGACGCGACCGGCAATGTCACGCTCATCGACTTGATCCGCGGTCAAATTCGCGGCTTCGGCAATCGCATCACCATTCGCGGCCGATCGTTTTTGCTGCTCGATCCGCAAATGACGCAGAATTTTTCGCTGATCGTCCACGAGCTGGTGACGAATTCGCTCAAGTACGGAGCGCTGTCGACGGCCGAGGGCCGCGTACAGATCGATCTGAAGGAAACGCGCTGCGGCGTGGCGTTCGATTGGACGGAAGCTAATGGTCCGGTCGTCAAAGCGCCGTCCTGCGGCGGCACGCGCGGCGGCTTCGGCTCCAACATCCTCGGCGCTTTCGCCCGCGGCTTTTGCCGCGACGTCAAAATCTCGTACGAGCCGTCGGGTCTTCGCTACAGCCTGCGGATACCGCGCGACCGGCAAATTTGAGGGTATTGCCGTACGACGTCGCTGCCGGAATGACGATGGCGCTCAGTGCCGGGTATTCTGATCGGCGTTCGCCCGCAGCCCCATCGCGTCCTGAATGAAGCCGCGCAGCGCGTCGGTATCGAACGGTTTGCGCAGAATACGCAAATGCGCCGGCGCCGCTCGCGCGGCGTCGCTGTAGCCGGTGGTGAGGACCACCGGCAAGTTCGGATATTGCGAGCGGATTTCGCTGGCCAGGCCGACGCCATCGATCGTCCCCGGCATGACGATGTCGGAGAAGACGAGGTCGATTTTCGCGCCCTCGGCCAGGAGTTTCAGCGCCGCCTCGGCCGACTCGCGGTAGAGCGTATCGTAGCCCAGATGGTCGAACAGCGACGACGTGACCTCGGCGACTTCGGCGCTGTCGTCGACGATCAGCACTGCGGGGCGTCGCGGACGCAGCGCCTCGATGTCGGACGGATCTTCATCGATCACCTCGTCGGCCGGCAGCGCCGGCAGATATACCGTGATGATCGTTCCTTGGCCGACCCGGCTGTCGGCCTTGACCATGCCGCCCGACTGGTGGGCGAAGCCGTAGACTTGCGACAGGCCAAGCCCGGTGCCTTTGCCCACTTCCTTGGTGGTGAAGAACGGATCGAAGATTTTCGATAGCAGATCTGGCGGAATGCCGGTGCCGCTGTCGCTGAATTCAATGGCGACGAATTCCTCGGCGGGATGATCGCCGCCTTGCTCCGCGGCGACGTTGCGGATCGAGATGCCAAAGGCACCGCCGTTCGGCAAGGCGTCGCGGGCATTGACCGCAATATTGACGATGGCGAGCTCGAGTTCGGCGAGGTCGACCTTCACCGGCCAGACGTTCGGATCGCATTTTTCGTCATAGACGATGTTGCCGCGCAGCGAGCTTTCGATCATCGGCCGCATGTTACTGATGCAGGCGTTCAAATCGATTACGGTCGGGCTCAGATGCTGACGGCGGGCAAAGGTCAATAATTGCCGGGTCAGGCTTTCGCCGCGTTTCGCCGCCGTCTGGATCGCCTCGATGGCCCGCGGCAATTTGGGATCCAGGAGCCGCTTGAAGGTCTGCGCGTTGCCGCCGATGATCATCAGCAGGTTGTTGAAATCGTGGGCGATGCCGCCGGTCAGCTTGCCGATCGCCTCCATCTTCTGCGCCATCGCCAGCTGCTCGCGCGCCTGAACCAGCTTCTCCTGGGTGTTGCGCCGCTCGGTCGCGTCGCGGATAACGCTGGCAAAGCCGATCAAATTGCCGGCGGTGTCGCGGATCGAGGTGACCGAGCCGGTGACGAAGAACAGCGTGCCGTTCTTTTTGATGCGCCAGCCCTCGACGTCGTGCTTGCCTTCTTGCACGGCCCAGTCGAGCGCCCGGTTCGGCTCGCCGGAGCGGCGCTCATCCGGCCGATAGAAGATGCCGAAATGCTTGCCCATGATTTCGTCGGCGGTGTAGCCGATGATCTGCTCGGCCGCGCGGTTCCAGCTGGCCACGCGGCCGGCGGTATCGAGCACGAAGATCGCGTAGTCGACGATACCCTCGATCAGGATCTGGAAATGGCGCCGGGAACTGTCGAGCGCGAAATTGGTCTGTGCCAGCTGCCGGTTCAAATGCTCCTGCGCCCGCAGCAGGCGCGCCTCGGTGTCTTGATGCGTGGCCATGGCGGCGCTGAGGATCAGAGCCGGCACCGACGTGCCGACGGCGATGGCCAGCAGCCATAACGGCGACGCGCTCAAATCCGCCTGTAGCGACGGGTTGTCGCCGGTCGGCAATCCCCACGCGGCGATGCCGCAAAAAATCAGCGCCGCGGTGGCGGCGTCGCGCCGGTTGCCGCGCAACGTCGCCCACAGCAACGGGATCAGGATCAGAAAGCCGAACAGGCTCCGATAGGGCTGCAAGCCCTCCAGCGCCTCGTCCACCGGCGGACCAAAGGCCAGGAAGCCGATGGCCGTGGTCAGCGCGAAGATGGCTGCCGTCTCCAGGAGGTCCCGCCTAGTGACCGGACGGAGCGGCGTGATCGCCCAGAGCACAACGACCGGTGCGATGATCAGGCCGGCGGCGGCGTCGGCCAGCCACCAGGTAACGGAGGTCGCCAACCAGCCTGCCGGATTGCCGAACTCGACGTCGTCGGCGAAGACCGCACCGGCCAGCGCAGCCGCCGAGCCGAGCATCGCCGTTGGCGCAAAAGCAATGAGCGCAAACTTTGCCGCGCCGGCGGCGGTTTCGAACGTTCTGCGGCCGTTCGACCAGCGATTGATAAGCCAGGTGCCGGCCCCGGCCGCAATGAGAGTGCCGACGGCGGCAAAGCCCGGCGTCAAGAAAGCATGCGAAACGATGACGCCAAAGGAAAATGATCCCAACAAAATCGCCGGCCAAACGCGGTAGCCGCCGAGCAGCATCAGTGCCAGCGCAAACGCGGTCGGCGGCCACAACGGGGTCGCGGTCGGATTGAGCGACGGCAGCAATCGCTCAGTCGCCGCCAGGCCGACATAACCGGCGGCGATGATGATCAGTTCGAGCGTGTAGGTTGCTGCGTTCGGCGCGCTACGAAGCACCGAAATTCGAGCTTCGGCGGTCCCTGGACTTCTCATCGCCCACGATTCTCATCGTGACGCGAGCGGAAGTACCGCGAGCGCAAGTATAACGTCATTCCCGATCCCCCAACGCATAGTGCAGCTACAAGTGGGGCGAGGTCGTGGCAAACACGCACTTTGGCCATTATCGGCCGAAGTTTATGGATCGAGTTTGGATAGCGCCGCGCAAAGGCGCGCAATGACCCGATCCCAGGCGCGGCTTTCGTCCTGCCGGAACAAGCGTGCGCTCGGATACCAGGGGCTGTCGTCGCCATCGAGCTGCCAACGCCAGTCGGGGACGAGAGGCACCAGCACCCAGACGCGCTTTGCCAACGCGCCGGTGAGATGGGCAACGGCGGTATCAACCGAAATCACGAGATCGAGTTGCGAAATAACGGCCGCAGTGTCCGCGAAGTCACCGAGTTCATGGCCCAAGTGAAGAAGGTTGCTTTGGTTCTTCAGTGCCAGCAGATCCGCGGATGGAACTTCCTTCTGCAAACTGACGAATGTTGCATCGCGTTCCGAATCAAAGAGCGGCAGCAACTCCTTGAGTTTCATCGATCTATGGCGGAGCGTCGGCCCGCCGGACCAGGTCAGTCCGATCATCGGCCCCCGTCGTGGCCCGAGCCGCTGTTTCCAGCCCTCAACGTCTTGTGACGAGGCGCGCAGATAGGGCGTCGCTGCCGGGACGGTCTCGGGCCGGGTGCGGAAGGCGAGTGGCAGGCTGAGCAAGGGGCAATGCAGGTCGAAGGCGGGTAGCGGCGGCTCGCCTCTGGCGACGATGTCGGTCGCGCCCGCCAAGCTGCCCATCAGCCGGCGCAGCGGTGTCTGCACCTCAAGAATCACGCGCGCACCCTGCGCCGCGACCATCGGCACGTAGCGGGCGAACTGAATCGTATCGCCAAAACCCTGCTCGGCGTGGAGCAGGATGGTTTTGCCTGCGATTTCATCCGCTCCGAGCCAAAGCGGCTGCCGAAAATCGCGTCGTTGATCGCTTTGTTCGGCGCGCCACCGCCATTCGAATTTTTGCAGGCCGCGCTCATAGTCGCCGATCAGCGCCCGGCTCAAGCCTTCATTGAAATGCGCCTCGGCATAGTCCGGCCGCGCGGCGAGCGCCTGCGCATAGCTCGCCAATGCCTCGTCGAACCGCCGCATTTCGTGAAGCGTCACGCCGCGATTGCATAAAGCTTCCGCATAATTGGGCCGCACCATGAGCGCCCGCTCATAGCTCGCCAGCGCTTCTTCCAGCCGGTTCAGTCGATGCAGCGTAATGCCGCGATTGGAGAGCGCTTCCGCATGGTTCGGCGCCAATGTCAGCGCGCGTTCGTAGCTTGCCAGCGCGTCGTCGAAGCGCCCGAGCTGCGCCAGCGCACCGCCGCGATTGCACAGCGCCGTGACATAGTCCGGCCGGATCGCGAGCGCGCGTCCATAGCTGGCAATCGCTTCGTCGAATCGATTGCGCGCCTGCAAAGCGGCGCCGCGATTGCAGTGCGCCTCGGCATAATCCGGGCGCGCGGCGAGCGCCCGGTCGTAGCTCGTGACCGCCTCGTCGAAGCGGTTGAGGCTGCGTAGCGTGTTGCCGCGATTGGAGAGCGCCTCGGCATGATCCGGCCGCACCGCTAGCGCGCGGTCGTAACTGTCCAGCGCTTCGTCGAATCGCTCGAGCTGATGCAGCGTGATGCCGCGATTGCTTAGGACTTCCGGGTGGGCCGGCCGCACGCTTAAGGCCCGGTCGTAGCTCTCAAGCGCTTCGGTCTTCTTGCCAAGGCCTGATTGAACGATCGCCAGAAGATGCAGCGCGGCGAAGTGGTTGCCGTCGGATGCTAAAATCTGCTGGCAGAATTGCTCGGCCTCGCCGAGCTTGCCGGCGCTGTAAGCCGAAAAAGCGAAGCTCAGCGCTTGTGGCGCAGTGAGCGTGGCGTGGTCCATTCGCAGACTACCGGAGTTCGTGAGCGAGCGAGCGATGGTGGTCGCAAGCTATCTCGCCGGCCGCGAAGGTCAAAATTCAGCCATTCCGGCAGCAACTTGGCTTTGCGCATCGGCATTGCGATAATGACAAAGACACAACGCCGAGAGCTTCATTGCATAGCCCGAACACGACAGACACCGCCTGGCCGGACGCGATCCATGCCCATTTCCGCCGGGTCGGGGTCCGCCAAGTCGGCTATGTGCCCGACGCCGGCCACAGCCGGCTGATCGAGCTTTGCCGCGACGATCCCGACATCGCCGACGTGGTGCTGACAACCGAGGAGGAGGGGGTAGGGCTCGTCGCCGGCGCGGCGCTCGGCGGTCAGCGTACTGCCTTGCTGATGCAATCAAGCGGCGTCGGCAACTGCATCAACATGTTTTCGCTGTTGCGCAATTGCGGCTTCGGCTGCCTCGTGCTCGTCACCATGCGCGGCGAGTTCGGCGAATTCAATCCGTGGCAGGTGCCGATGGGCACAATCACCGAAGATGTGTTGCGGCTCGCGGGCTTTCTCACCTACCGGATCGACAGCGCCGACGCGGTTGATGAGGTCGTTGGCGCCGGCTGCGACATGGCGTTCGACGGCCATCTCCAAATCGCGATTCTGTTGTCGCAGCGCCTGATCGGCCGGAAGCTTTGGACGCGATAATGCAACGGCCCCAACAATGATCACGCGGCGGGATCTGGTGCGCCGGCTGCTGGTCGATCGCGGCGATCTCTTGGTCGTCAGCGGGCTCGGCTCGGCGACCTGGGACGTCGCCGCCGCCGGCGACCATCCGCTGAATTTCTATCTTTGGGGCGCGATGGGCGGCACGGCCATGATCGGGCTCGGGCTGGCGCTGGCGCGTCCGGACCGCCGCGTCGCCGTCGTCACCGGCGACGGCGACATGCTGATGGGGATCGGCAGTCTCGCCACCATCGGCGTCAAGGCGCCGAAAAATCTCGCCATTGTGGTGCTCGACAATGCCCATTACGGCGAGACCGGGATGCAGCCGAGCCACACGCAGGCCGGCGTCGACCTGGTCGCCGTGGCGCGCGCCTGCCGGTTCCGCGACGCCCGCGCGATCGCGCGCATCGAGGAGGCGGCCGAAATCCGCGCCTTGCTGCACAACGGCGAAGGCCCGATCTTCATCGGCGCTCCGATCAAGCCTGAAGACACTGCGCGCGTCTTGCCGCTGCGCGACGGCCACGCCATCAAGCAGCGTTTCATCGCGGCGTTGAGTTCCTTCGCTTAGGCCAAATTTTCTTGGGTGTGGCCGGTATGGCACAGAAGCCGGCTGCTGGACCTGCTATTCTGTCTTGTGCTCACAGGTTCCGAACTGCGGCGTTCAGGCGGCTCGAAGGGGGCGGTCGATGAAGGCGCTGGTTCTGGTGGCGGCCACTGTTGCCGCACTCGCGACGGCAAGCCCGGCCGATGCCGCGTCGATGCCGCCAATCCCTTTTAGCTGGACCGGCTTTTATATCGGCGGCCAGATCGGCGCCGGCATTGCCCGCACTTCGAGTTCATTTTCCGGTTTCGATACCGGCGATACGGCGCCTGCGGTTTCGCCCAATGGCGCAGGGCTCATTGTCGGCGGTCAGGTCGGCTACAACCGGCAATTCGGCTTTTGGCTGGCTGGCATCGAGAGCGACATCGCCGGCGCTTTCATTAAAGGAAATGCCAGCTCGATCAGCCCCAACACCTTTTTCACGGTGCCCACCGAGCAGGACATCAATTGGTTCGGCACGCTGCGCGGCCGTCTCGGTATCCTACCGACCGAGCGGTTACTCCTTTTCGCCGCCGGGGGTCTGGCCTATGGCGGCGTCGCCGTCTCCAGCATTTCGCTTCCCGTCGGCGGCAACTGCGTCGTCTCCTCTTGCGGTGCCGGCTCGGCCTCGGCGACGCGGACTGGCCCGACGGTCGGCGGCGGCCTGGAATATGCCTGGTCGAACTACACGACGTTCAAGGTCGAATATTTGTATGTAGACTTGGGCAGCCTGTCCGTGACCTACCCGATCACTTTGGCGGTCAGCAAAGCCACGACCACGTCCACGTTCGCGGCGAACATCGTCCGCGTCGGACTGAACATCAAGCTCGACGCGCTCGGCTTTGGTCCGAGATATTGATTTGCGGCGACGCGCGCCGGCCCTAGCCCTCTGTCCGCGCCAACTTCGTTGTCACGCGATGGCGGAAGCCGCACGTGCCTCGACGCGCGCGCCGCGTTCTTCGATGCGGAAGTTGCCCGCCTTCGCGCTCATGGCGGCGGCTTGAGTCTCCAGCATTTTCGCCGCCGCGGCGCTTTGCTCGACCAACGCCGAATTCTGCTGGGTGATCTCATCCATCTGGCTCAGCGCCTTGTTGACCTGGACGATGCCGCCGGATTGCTCGCTGCTGGCCGAAGCGATTTCGCCCACCACGCTGGCCACTTCTTGAATCGAAGCGATGATCTCGGTCAGCGCGCTGCCGGCCTGATTGACGAGGTCGACGCCTTCGTGCACTTCGCCGTTGCTGTTGGTGATCAGGTCTTTGATGTCCTTGGCCGCCTGCGACGAGCGCTGGGCGAGGCTGCGCACCTCCGACGCCACCACGACAAAGCCGCGGCCGGCTTCGCCGGCGCGCGCCGCCTCGATGGCGGCGTTGAGCGCCAGGAGATTCGTCTGGCGCGCGATCTCGTCGATCACGCCGATGATGTCGGCGATCTTGCGCGACGACGCCTCGATCTTGGCCATGGCGTCGATGGTCCGTCCGACCACCTGGCCGCTGCGTTCGGCGATGTCGCGCGCGCCGCGCGCCGACTGGTTGGCGTGCTCGGCATTTTCGGCGTTCTTTCTCGCCGTGGCGGAGATTTGCTCCATCGCGGCCGAAGTCTGTTCGAGGCTCGCGGCCTGCTCCTCGGTGCGCTGCGCCAGATCGGTCGTGCTGCCGGAAATCTCGCCTGCGGCGCCCGCGACTTCGCGCGTCGCGGCGACGATCGAGCCGATGGCGTCGCGCAGCCGGGCGACGGCGACGTTGAAGTCGTCGCGGATTTGCACGCTCGATGCCGTAAAGCCGTCGCGCAGGGTCGCGGTCAGGTCGCCTCCGGAAAGTTTGGCGAGACCGTGAGCGAGCGCGCTAACCATGTCGGTCTGCTGTTGGGCGTTGCGGGCGCGCTCTTCGTCCATGCGGCGCTGCGCATCGTGCTGCGAGGCGCGCAAGCGGCGCTGCGCGTCGCGTGCCTCCTGCCGCTGCTCGGCCGCCTCCTGCTCCGCGATTTCTCTCGCCTTGGCGGCCTGGCCAAGTTCGCGCATCGCCTCGCGCATCCGGCCGATCTCGTCGGACGATCGCGCGGCCGAAACGTGCGTGGCTTGTTGGCCGGCAGTGGCCAGGCGCGGCTTGCCGACGAACAGAATGCCGATGACCTCGCCGTCGGCCAGGATTGGCTCGTAAATAGCAAAGTGCGGCTTGTCGAAGATGGTGGCGCTGCCGCGATAGGTCTTGCCCGCTTTGAGCACCCGGTCATAGACCGGACCGGTGGCAAGCCGCGTGCCGACGACGCGGGAGCCGTCGGCCTTGCGCACATTGGTGGTGACGCGCTGGTCGCTTAAGAAAACCGTCACCAGCGTGCCGTCGCCGGCGCCGATGCCGTCGACCAAAGCGAGGTCGTCGTTGACGGCTTTGTCACCGAACAACAGCGTATTGCCGTCGCGCCTCGGCTCGCCGCAGGCGTAGAGCGTCTGCCGCAACGCGTCGAGATGGGCATCGAGCGCGGCCAGCGTGCGCCCGTCGAGCTCGTGTTGGGTGGTGGCGCTTGCCATTTCCACCAGTTCGCGCCGGATCGCGCCGATCGGCCGGAAGATGCGCCTGACCAGGAAATACATGACCAGACCGGCGAGCAGGATCGCACCAGCGCCGGCGACGGCGTTCATCGTCACCAGGCTTTGCAGCACGCTGAAAAATTCGGCCTTTTTGACCCCGACATAGGCGATGCCGATGACCTCGCCGCCGCTTTGGATCGGTTCGTAGATCGTGAGATACGGCTCGCCCAGGATATTGGCTTCGCCGCGATAGGTCTGGCGCTGGCGGAACACGGCGTCGTATGCCGGTCCGGCTGCGAGCTTGGTGCCGACGGCGCGCGATCCGTCGGGCTTCTGTACGTTGGTCGCGACGCGCAGGTCGCCGAGGAAGACCGTCGCCGTGCCGCCGGCGATGGCCTTGACCCGGTCCACCGGCTCGAAATTGCCGTTGATCAGCGTGGTGCCGAAATAAAGCTTGCCGCCCTGGCGCGACGGCGCGCCATAGCCGGCGAGGATGGAATCCAGGAGCCTGATGTTGATCGACAGCTCGCTCTGGGCGCGCCGGTACATTTCCGCTTCGGTGATCTTGACCGAGGTCCAGATCGAGACGGCGACGGCGGCGAAGACGGTCAGCACGCCGACCAGCGTCACCCGGGGCACAATGCCGAAGGACGGCATGAATTTAGCAAGCCGCCGCAGTAACGATGGCATCAATGGTGTCGCGCCCGGCAATGGGTGGGCGGTGACGAGGTCAGTCATGTCGTGACGGCAGCTCCGCTCCGAAACGTCAGATTGATCCGCCGCCCCGTCGCCCGGCCGACGCGCGCGCGAACCGCACCTGCAACCTGCAGGCGGTACTATGATCGCCAAAGGTTCCGAACTCCTGAACGCCGCGGCGGCGTCGCCATGCGACCGCCACGGGCAAAGCCAATGGCGGTTAACGGGCGTTAATGGGTTGCGGCGGCGCCCGTCGGGGCGTGATACAATTAGGCAAAACAAAACCGGGAGGCAGCAGATGGTTCTAACCTTCCTGCGCCATGGCTCGAATATCTGGCTCGTGCTTGGGCTGGCAGCGCTGATTGCCGAATTTGTCGCCGGCGCCTGGCCGTTTTCCCTGCTTTGGGTCGTGATCGGCGCCCTGACTTTCTATGTCAGCGAATACCTCTTCCACCGTTTCAGCTTCCACGCCGAGCCGTCGCGCTTTACCTTCGTGCGCAAATTGCAGCACCGGCTGCACTATGACCATCACGCCGAGCCCGAGCGGCTCGATCTTCTGTTCCTGCCGATCTGGTTTCTGCTTCCCAATCTCGCCGTCACCGCGCTGATCTTTGCCTTGCTGTTCGGCTGGGCGATTGTCGCGCCGGCGATGTTCGGCGTGCTGCTGGCGATCTTCCACTACGAGTGGGTGCACTACGTCGCCCATATCCCGTACCAGCCGCGCACCCGCGTTGGCCGCTGGATCAAGCAATATCATCTGCGCCATCACTTCATTAGCGAGAAGTTCTGGTTCGGCGTCTCCAACCCGTCGATGGATTTCATCGGCCGCACCTACAAGGAGGCGCGCGAGGTGGCGCGCAGCGGCACGACGCGCAAGCTCTATGGCTGAGGCCTTGGTTCTCAGGACATGACATCGCCGCCGGTCGGCGAGCCTTGCAACTAACCCCGGTAACGCAGCGCATCGACAAACAGCGCAAAAGCCGCCGAGGATTGGCGTCGGCTCGGATAGTAGAGGTGATAGCCCGAATACGGCGGACACCAATCCTCGAGCACTCTGTGCAGGCGGCCCTTGGCGAGATGAGGTTGCGCCAAATCCTCCGGCACATAGGCCAGGCCGAAACCGGCGAGCGCCGCATTGAGCATCTGGAAGGTGTTGTTGAAGACCAGCTGGCCTTCGACGCGCACTTTCAGTTCGCGGTGATCTCGTTCGAACTCCCAGGCGTATAGTCCGCCATGGGTCGAGAGCCGCAGATTGATGCAGTTGTGATTGACCAGGTCCTGCGGCCGCTTCGGTTCGCGATGCTTCCTGAAGTAAGACGGCGCGCCGACGATCGCCACGCGCACGTCCGGCCCGATCCGCACCGCGATCATATCCTTCGCCACCTGCTCGCCGACGCGCACGCCGGCGTCAAAACGCTGGGCGACGATATCGGCCAGGGCATTGTCGATGTAAAATTCGACATGGATGTCCGGATATTGCCGCAGGAACTTTTGCAGTTTGGGCCACAATACCGTGTCGACAGCATATTCGGTGGCCGTGATCCGAATGGTGCCGGTTGGCTTCTCCCGAAGTTCGCTAACGGCCGCGAGCTCGGCGTCGATCTCATCAAAGCGGGGGCCCAGCGTTTGCAACAGGCGTTCACCGGCTTCCGTCGGCGATACGCTGCGCGTGGTGCGGGTGAGGAGACGAACGCCGAGCCGGACTTCGAGCGCGCGGATGGTGTGGCTGAGCGCCGACTGCGAAACCCCGAGCTTCGCCGCGGCCTTGGTGAAGCTCCGCTGGCGCCCGACGGCGACGAAGGCCACGAGGTCATTCAGATTGCCGCGCTGCATTTATGCCGCCCGCTCATAAGTCCATGCCGATTATAGCGACTAGTCGCGGCCGGCGCGCGCGCTAAATCTTCCTCAAGCGACCCGGCCCGGAGACGTCATGATCACGCACCGACGCATGCTCGAAACGACCGGCATCGCCGCGCTGGCCGGAGCAGCCGGCCCCGCAGTTGCGGAGGCGCCGACGCCGAGGGTTCCAACAAACCAGGGGATTGGAACAATGGACATCAAACGAAACGGCTCACGGCCGTCGGCCAAAGGATCGGCCGACTATTTCAGCGGCGCGGTCCGTATCGACCCACTATTTCAAGCGCCCGAACCCGCACGCGCGACCGGCGGCAGCGTCACCTTCGAGCCGGGCGCCCGTACCGCCTGGCATACCCATCCGCTCGGGCAGACGTTGATCGTCACGTCCGGCCTCGGCTGGGTGCAGCGCGAGGGCGAGCCGATCGAAGAAATTCGTCCCGGCGATGTCGTCTGGTTCCCGCCCGGCGCGAGGCATTGGCACGCCGACCACGGCGATCACGCATATCGCCATTCAGGAAGTGCTCGATGGCAAAGTCGTCGACTGGATGGAGAAGGTCAGCGACGAGCAATACCGCATCCGATGACTCGGAGCGCTCTACTGGAAGGAGAAGCAGCGATGCAAAAACGCAAACTCGGAAAGGGCGGTTTGGAAGTCTCCGCCATCGGCCTCGGCTGCATGGGACTGAGCTTCGGCTACGGTCCGGCAGTCGACAAGCAGACCGGAATTTCGCTCATCCGGTCGGCCGTCCAGCGCGGTGTTACATTTTTCGACACCGCTGAGGTCTACGGCCCCTTCACGAACGAAGAGCTTGTCGGCGAGGCTCTCGCTCCGTTTCGCGACCACATCGTGATTGCAACCAAGTTCGGATTCGATATCGGTCCGAAAACCGGCCAACAAAGGGGCCTCAATAGCCGGCCGCAGCACATCAAAGAGGTCGCCGAGGCCTCGCTCAAACGGCTGAGGACCGATCGTATTGATCTGCTCTATCAGCACCGCGTCGATCCGAACGTGCCGATCGAGGATGTTGCCGGCGCGGTGAAGGAGCTTATGCGCGAAGGCAAAGTGAAGCACTTCGGGTTATCCGAAGCCGGAGTGCAGACAATTCGTCGCGCGCACGGCGTCCAGCCTCTTACCGCCCTGCAGAGTGAATATTCGCTGTGGTGGCGAGAGCCCGAGAATGAAGTGCTGCCGACGCTGCAGGAACTCGGGATCGGGTTCGTTCCCTACAGCCCTCTCGGCAAGGGCTTCCTGACCGGAGCGATCGACGAGAACACCAAATTCGACGGCACCGATTTCCGCAACATCGTGCCCCGCTTCACGCCCGAAGCCCGCAAGGCGAATCAGGCGTTGGTCGATCTCATCGGGCACATCGCCGCACGCAAGAAGGTAACGCGCGCCCAGATCGCACTTGCCTGGGTGCTGGCGCAGAAACCGTGGATCGTTCCGATCCCAGGCACCACGAAGCTCGATCGCTTGGCGGAAAACATCGGCGCAGCTCGCGTCGAACTGACGCCGAATGATCTCCGCAACATCGATGGCGCCGTCTCCGGGATCACGGTGCATGGGGCGCGGTATCCAGAACATCTGCAGCAAATGACCGGTCGCTAAGCGGCCGTCATGACGACAAAGGTCATGGTGAAGCCTTAGCCTGGTCTATTGTGGCGGTGATGCACGCGGCAAAAAGATTGCCGCCACGCTGATCCGCGACGTCGGTTTCGACCCCGTCGATGCCGGACCCTCGCGCATCGCCCGCTACATCGAGCAGTTCACGCTTTTGGTCGCCCAGCTCGCGTACGAAGGAAAAGGCGGCCCGGAACTCGCGTACCGGTTCGAGCGCTTTGGAAAATAGCGTGACCAAACGGCGCGCGTCTTATCGCCCCCCATAGGTGACTTGTCGGCGATCGGGCGGCGGCGGCGGGTTGGACGTCATGCGGTGAGCGTCCCTGAAAAAACGTCCACCAGTACCAGATCAGGGCGATCGGGACGGCTATGTCATAGAGCACGTCGATCCCTGGTATCGGCTCGAGCGGGATGGCGACCGCTCCCGCCGCCAATGTCGCCCCAAGCCGATAACACAGCGCGGTCAGTACGCGCTTGAGCGGATTGGTGTCGGACAGCTTCGAGACCACGACCACGAGAGCGACGAGGAGCGCCGCGATGACGCCGACAAAGATCAGCAAGTCTCGAATGATTTCAGCGATCGTCGACAGCATCGCCGGCCTCCAATCGTTTGTTACGCTCAAGGTTGAGCAAGCTTCCGGATGACCCGTGCCTGTTATGTAAGCATTCCGCGAGCGATGGAATACCTGCGCCAGGCAGCCATCAGGAGCCAGGCGGAAGCGACACCTCGCGCACCTCAAGCCGGGACGCGAGGCGCACGGGAGCCGCTCGACCCCGGAACCTTTTTGGTCAGCCGTCAATTGTCACAAAGCATAGTGCGTGCGGCGCCTTGCGCCCGTGCATCGCAGCTATACTTGGAAATGACTAACGACGATTGCTCGCAGGCTTGTAGTCTTGCCGGTCGACTCCAAAGGGGAGATTTGTTTTTCTAAATCCGGGCAGTAACTCCACATGGGAGACTTGCCGTGACGACGCTTAAAATTAACGGCGAAGACAAGACGTTCGACGCGCCAGACGACATGCCGCTGCTCTGGGTGCTGCGTGACGTGCTCGGCATGACCGGCACCAAATTCGGCTGCGGCATCGCGCAATGCGGCGCCTGCACCGTGCATATCGACGGCAATCCGGTGCGCTCATGTCTGTTGCCGGTCGGCGCGATCGGCGGCAAGGCGGTCACCACCATCGAGGGCATCGGCTCAACGTCCGCCGGCGCCAAGGTGCAGAAAGCCTGGCTGGATCTGGAAGTCATCCAGTGCGGCTATTGCCAATCCGGCCAGATCATGTCGGCCGCGGCTTTGCTCGCCGCCACGCCCCATCCCGACGATTCCGATATCGATGCCGCCATGGCGGGTAATATCTGCCGCTGCGGCACCTACGTGCGCATCCGCGAGGCGATCAAGCGCGCCGCCAACGAGCGCCAGACGTAGGAGGCCGCAATGTCTTTGATTGAGAAGTCTTTGATTGATGATCATTTGCTTGAAAATCTTACCGGCACGCCGTCGCGCCGCGGTCTGCTGAAAGGCGGCTTGGCCGCCGGTTTCACGCTGGCCTTCAATCTGCCGCTACGGGCGGTCGACGAAATGGATCCGTCGGCGAACAACAACGCCGATGAGTTCGCGCCGAATGCCTTCATCCACATCGGCCGTTCGGGCAAGATCACCCTCATCATGCCGCAGGTGGAAATGGGGCAGGGCGTCTACACGGCGCTCCCCCAGATATTGGCCGAAGAGCTTGATGCCGACTTTGCGAAGGTGGCGCTGGAGCACGCGCCGCCCAGCGACAAGCTCTATGGCAATCCGCTTTTTGGCATTCAGGCCACCGGCAATTCCAATTCGGTCCGCGCTTTCTGGAAACCGCTGCGCATCGCCGGCGCCTCGGCAAGGGCGATGCTGGTGCGCGCGGCTGCCGATCGGTGGCAAATCGATCCGGCGAGCTGCTCCGCTGCAAACGGAACGGTGACGCACGCCGCCAGCGGCCGCACGCTGGCTTACGGCGATTTGGTGGACGCGGCAGGTAAGTTGCCGGTGCCGCCGGCGCCACCTCTCAAGAACCCAAAAGATTTCACCCTGATCGGCAAGCCGCTCAAGCGCCTTGACACGCCGGGCAAGACCAACGGCAGCGTCATCTACGGCATCGACGTCATGCTTCCGGGGATGAAGTTCGCCACGCTGGCGCAGAGCCCGGTGTTTGGCGGCAAGGTCAAGCACGTCGACGACAGCGCCGCCAAAAGCGTTCCGGGCGTCCGCCAGGTCGTCGTCCTCGACGATCTGGTCGCGGTGGTCGGCGACCACATGTGGGCCGCCAAGAAAGGTCTCGACGCTCTCGCCATCACCTGGGACGAAGGTCCGCACGCGCAACTCAGCTCGGCCGACATCTGGGCGGATCTGCGCGCGGCGAGCACAAAGGACGGCGTGGTCGCGAAATCCGTCGGCGACATTGCCAAGGGATTATTGCAAGGCGAGAAAGTCGATGGCGAATATGAGCTGCCGTTCTTGGCGCACGCGCCGATGGAGCCGATGAATTGCACCGTGCGGCTGACGCCGGGCGCCTGCGAAATCTGGACCGGCACGCAGGTCATGACGCGCGTGCAGCAAGCGGCGGCGAAAGCCGCCGGCGTCCCTATGGACAAGGTGACCGTACACAATCATCTGCTCGGCGGCGGCTTCGGCCGCCGCCTCGAAGCCGATATGGTCGACAGCGCGATACGCATCGCCCAGCATGTCGACGCGCCGATCAAGGTGGTGTGGACGCGCGAAGAAGATATCCAGCACGACGTCTACCGTCCGGCCTATCGCGACGTCATTTCCGCAAGCCTGTCCCAGGGGAAAATCGTCGCCTGGAAGTATCGCGTGACCGGTTCGTCGATTATGGCCCGCTGGTTTCCCGCGGGGTTTCAGAACGGCATCGATATCGATGCGGTCGACAGCGCCGTCGACATCCCCTACGACATTCCCAACCTGCGGGTCGAATATGTGCGCGCCGAGCCGCCCGCCGTGACGACCGGTTTCTGGCGAGGCGTCGGACCGAACAACAACGTCTTCGCCATCGAGTGCTTCATCGACGAGTTGGCGCGCAAGGCCGGCGCCGATCCGATCGCGTTTCGCCGCAACATGCTGGACAAGACGCCGCGGCTGAAAGCGGCGCTTGCCCTCGTCGCGGAAAAATCCGGCTGGGGTAGCCCGCTCCCAGCGCGCGTCGGGCGCGGGGTGTGTGCGCAGCCGTCGTTCGCCAGCTTCATCGCCACCGTGGTCGAAGCGGAGGTGGACGAGCGCGGCGAGGTTTCGCTGCGCAAAGTCACGTCAGTCGTCGACACCGGCATTGCCGTCAATCCCGACATCATCGTCGCGCAGCTTCAAGGCGGACTGATCTTCGGCCTGACCGCGGCGCTCTACGGCGAAATCACCATCGACAAGGGCCGGGTGCGGCAGTCCAATTTCAACGACTACCGGATGCTGCGCATCGACGAAGTGCCGCCGATCGAGGTGCACGTCGTCAAAAGCGGTGAAGAGCCCGGCGGTATCGGCGAAACCGGCGCCACCGCCGGCCCGCCGGCATTGCGCAACGCAATTTATGCCGCGACCGGCGTCGCGTTGCGCCGGCTGCCGATCGACCGCGCCGCGTTGGCGGTCGGCCGCAAAGCGTAAGCGTCATGCGCAAAACGGTCCTCATCCTCGTCGCCATCGTCATCGTGGCCGCCATTGCCGGCGCGGTTCTTGTGCGCGTCCTCAGTCCCGGACCGCTGGCGTTCGCCGGCGGAACGCCAGTCGCGCTTGCGGACTATCACGCCGCCGACCCGGCCGGCGTTCCCGCCGAGCTTAAAGATGCGGACACCGTCAAGCGCGGCGAGTATCTGACGCGCGCCGCCGACTGCATGGTCTGTCACACCAGCCCGGGCAGCGCACCCTATGCCGGCGGCCTTGCCATTCCGCTGCCGTTCGGCACGCTCTATTCGACCAACATCACGCCGGACAAAGCGACCGGCATCGGCGACTATAGCGACGCCGATTTTCTCAACGCCGTGCAGCACGGCGTGCGCCGCGACGGCACGCGGCTTTATCCGGCGATGCCGTATCCGTCATACACCTACATGACCGACGCCGACGCCTTGGCGATCAAGGCCTATTTGTTCAGTCGTCCTCCGGTCCATGCGGCCAACCGCGCCGACACGCTGAGCTTTCCGTTCAATCAGCGCTGGGCGATGGGCCCGTGGTCGTTGTTCTTCAACGAGAATGTCCGCTTTAAGCCCAACACCGCGCGCAGCCCGGAATGGAATCGCGGCGCTTATCTCGCTGAAGCGCTGGCGCATTGCGGCGACTGCCACACCCCGCGCAATCTGGCGTTCGCGCTCGACAACCGCAGCAAATTCGCCGGCGCCGTGGCGGCCGGATGGCATGCGTTCAACATCACCTCCGATCGCGGCACCGGCATCGGCGCCTGGAGCGACAGCGAGGTCGCCGACTATCTGACGACCGGTCACGCGTCCGGCCGTGGCACGGCGGCCGGCCCGATGGGCGAGGCCGTCGACCAGAGTTTCAGCCTGCTGACGTCGGCCGACGTCAAGGCCGTGGTCGCCTATCTGCGTAGCATTCCGCCGATTGCGTCGTCGGAGCCGGCGACGATCGCGCCGCCGGCGCCGGCTTCGCCCAAGCAGGGCGGCGAAACCGCGGACACGATGGGTAAGCGCATCTTTGCCGGCGCCTGCGCCGGCTGTCATGGCTGGACCGGCGTCAGCGCCATCTCGCCCTATGCGACCATCGCCGGCGCCCGCGCCGTCAACGATCCGGACGCCATCAACGTCGCGCAGATCGTGATCTCCGGCACCAAGCGGCACCGGCCGCCGGGCGTCATCTCGATGCCGGCGTTCGGCGACATCTACTCCGACACCGAAATCGCCGCCTTGGTCAATTATGTCACCAAGCGTTTCGGCAGCGCGCCGTCCAAGATTTCCGCCAAGGAGGTGGCGGAGTTGCGCGGGCAAACGTCGTATTGAGAAGCAGACGCGCGGCGGCGTGCTACGCAATCTGCTCAGTCAGTTCAGGCTCTGAGCGTCGGGCTCCTTGAGGAAATTCATGATTTCGTGGAAGAACTGCATGCGGTTCTTCTCCATGATGATGGTGTGGGTACCTTCGCCGATTTCAACGTAACGCTTGTAGGGCGCGTTGGTCAGCTTGGCGAAGTAGCCGCGCGCCTGATCGCTCGGCAGATCGGCGTCCCATTCGGCGTGAATGAGGAGCGTAGGGACGCGGATGTCGGCCGGGTCGTATTGCGGCTTGCCGGCAATCCAGTAGGTGCGAAAGTCCTGCAGCACGCCATTCGGCGCCCGTAGCACCGGCGGCGTTTGTTTGGAGCCGATCGGATCGGTTGCCCAGGTGGCATCGGCCCATTGCTCGAACCATCCGGGCGGAATGAGATCGGCCTTCTTGTCCTCGGGAACGCCTTTGAGCCAGCGTTGCTTGGCGGAGTCTTTCGACACCGTCCGATAAGCGCCGAGCGGGGCATCGCCGCCGCCGATCGCCGGTCGCGTCGTGAAGGTCCACGCCGGCGCATAGAGCACGAGCCGGTTGATCTTGTCGTTATGCGTGGTGGCGTACATGCCCGAGATCGCCGTGCCCCACGACCAGCCGATCAGATCGATCTTTGACACGCCCCGCTTTTGCAGGATGTGATCGATAGCGGCGCCAAGATCCTTCACCGCGGTTGGCGTGTCGACGATCGGTTTGTTGTCGGACGGCGGTTGATCCATTTCCGGCGGCCGTGTCGAGCCGCCATAGCCGCGCACATCGACCAAATAGACGTCGAAGCCCTGTTGCGCGACATAGTCCATCATCGAGAGACCGTTGAGCGGCAGATCGAACGCGGTCTCGGACGGGTAGGTGGCGCCGTGGACATAGAGAAGAATTCGCTCGGGTGCGAAGTTTGTCACGCCAGCGGGATGCTTGTTGCGAATATAGAGTTGAATACCCGGATCCGCTGACGGTATCAGATAGCTTTCGGTTTCGAGCTTCAGGCCGTCCGAACGGGCTTGCGATGCGCCAAGTGCAAAAAGCAGCGCCGACGCTTGTGCAAGCCGCCGTATGTTCCGCCCTGGGCGCATTTTACTCTCCCCGATGAATGCTGGAGCGCAAAGGCTATAGGAGCTTCGCGCTCATCGAAAGCCGGAGCGCCCGTGATTCCGCATGACTCTTTTACGCTGTAAATGTACATTGTAAAAAACGGTAGCCAGCGACTTGCAGCCAAGGTTTGTAACGGGAGGCGATCATGGGCGTTCACGCTGCCGCAGCCATCGACGATCCCGCCGACCAGGCGGCGTCCGCATTTCATCAATGCTGGTATCCGCTTGGCCTGGCCAGCGAATTTCCGGCGGGCCGGGTATTCGGCCAGGACTTTCTCGGCACGCGCGTCGTGCTTTACCGCGATGCCGCCGGCAAGATCGTGGTGCAGAGCGCCTGGTGTCCGCATCTTGGCGCCGATCTCTCGGTCGGCTCGCTGGTCGAAGGCCGGCTCTGCTGCGCCTACCATCATTGGCGCTTCGACGCCGCGGGCACCTGCGTCCACATTCCTGCCGGCGACAAGATTCCACCCGGTGCGAAGATCGCGACCTTGCCCAGCGCGCAAGCCTGGGGACTGGTCTGGGTGTTCAACGGCACGGCGCCGTCCTACGGGCCGCCGAACATACCCGGTGTCAGCGAAGACGAGCTGGCGATCGAGACCTATCGGCGCGGCGCGCGCAATACCGATCCGTGGGTCGCGGTATCCAACGGCGTCGACTTCCAGCATTTGCGGACGCTGCACGGCTTCCCCGGCGCGCTGACGCCGGAGACGCTGACCATCGATGATCACAGCATCGAATATAATGTCGGTAGCGGCGGCTATACCCAGCATGGCCGCATCAGCGGCACCAATTGCTTCGCGCAGTATCTCAAGATCGGCGGAAACGAGATGTTCATGCTGTTCGCCGGCTGCTCGGTCGCCGCCGGCAAGTCGGTGAGCTATTACGTCATCGGCGTGCGCCGCGGCATTCCGGCGCCCGAGCAGCAGGCGAGACTCGCCGGGCTCAAGCAGTTTGTCGACAAGCTCTATGCCGAGGATGCGGCGGTGCTCGACACCATCCGCTTTCGCAAGGGCGTGCTGGTCGCCTCGGACCGTCACTTGGCGCGCTTCCTCAAATATGTCGATAATTTCCCGCGCGCCGAACCGCTCGCTGCTTAGAGCATGATCCCGAAAAGTGGAAGCCGGTTTTCGGAAAAGATCATGCTCCAAGAGATAAAGAGGTTAGAGCGCCAATCGCTTCAATCTGAAACGATTGCGCGCTAACGTCCGCCGTGCCGAAGAATCTTTCATCCGCCAAGGTCGAAGAATTTCGGGCGCGGCTCTGCAACGCCGCCGAGCGCTGCTTCGCCGAGCACGGCGTCGATGGCGTCACCATGCGCGCGCTCGCCGACGAGCTCGGCTGCAGCGCCATGACGCCATATCGGTATTTTCGCGACAAGGAGGAGATTCTCGCCGCGGTGCGCGCCGCGGCGTTCGACCGCTTCGCCGACGCCATGGAGCGCGCCGCCCGCGCTCCCGGTGGCGCCCTCGCCGAGGCGCGTGCCGTCGGCGAGGCCTATATCCGCTTCGCGCTGCGCGATCAGCGCGCCTATCGGCTGATGTTCGACTTGTCGCAGCCCGACCAGGATCGCTTTCCCGATCTGGTTCGCGCCAATACGCGCGCGCGCCGCACCATGAGCAGCTTTGTCGAGCAGATGGTCGAGGACGGCGTGCTGCACGGCGACCCGCAAACGCTCGGGCAGCTGTTCTGGGCCGCGAGCCACGGCCTCGTCGTGCTGCATCTCGCCGGCAAGCTGTCGGCAAAGCCCGGCTTCCGCGAACTGCATCGCCAGATGATGCAGCTTTTGGTGCGCGGCGCGCGTACCACGGCGGCCGCGCCGCAAGCAATAACAGTCCGCGTCACGTCGTCCTGAGACATACGGGAGGATCGGATGAGCATTCTTCTTGGCTTGACACCCTTCATCGTCTTCTTCGTGCTGATGCGGCTCGTCCATCCGCTCGCCGGGCTCAGCGCCGCTTTCGCGGTCTCGCTGCTGATGGGGTTCGTACAATGGCGCCGCGGCGAGTCCATCAAGGTGCTCGAGATCGGCAGCCTCGTGCTGTTCGGCGCGCTGACGCTTTATACGTTGATCGCCGCGCCGCAATGGACCGTGGCGACGGTGCAACTCGCCGTCGACGGCGGCCTGTTTATCATCGCGGCGGTATCGCTCCTGATCCGCCAGCCCTTCACCTTGCAATATGCGCGCGAGAGCGTGCCGCAGGAATTGTGGACCTCGCCGATATTCTTCACCACCAACGTCCGCATCACCGCGGTCTGGACGGCGGCGTTCGCGGTGATGACCGCTGCCGATGCGGCGGCGCAATATGTCGAAGCCATTCCGCTCTGGATCGACATTGCCGCGACCATCGCCGCCTTTGTCGGCGCGGTCTGGTTCACGCGCTGGTATCCGGCGGTCGTGCGCCGCCGCTTTGGTCTCGCCGGCAATACCGGCAGCGCATCATGACGGCTTAGTCGCGCCGACGCGCACGAAGCGCACCGGCTCCCCGAGCCCGCGCAAGGTCGCGCTGTCCTCCGTGAAATCGCGGCCGTTGAGCGCCTCGCGCGCTTCGGGGTCGGCCAGCACCGCCTCGGAAATGATCGCCTCGCCGCCGCGGCATTCATGCTCGAGCCGCGACGCGGTGTTCACAGTGGAGCCGAAATAATCGAGCACGTCGCCCGCAGTGACGGCGATGCAGGCGCCCTGATGCAGCCCGAGCTTGAGCACGATCCCGGAATCGCTGCGGCCGCGATTGAAGCCTGCCACGTCGTCCTGGATCGACAGCACCGCGCGCACCGCGTCAGCCGGATCATGGAAAGCCGCCATCACCGCGTCGCCCACGGTCTTGACGATGAAGCCGTGATGGCGCGCCACCCGCTCCGACAGATAAGCGAAATGATCGCGCACCAGGCGGTAGGCGGAGGCGTCGCCGAGCTGATCATAGAGCTTGGTCGAGCCCTGCAGGTCGGTGAAGATGATGGCGACGCGGCCGATCTCGACTTCGTCGCCCGGGCGCAACAGCTGCTCGGGGCAAAGCCGCCGGAACGCCGGCATCGCGATCACGAGCTCCCCGGTCAGGGCATCCTTCGCCCAGTCGCGATCCTCGATGACGAAGAACAACGGCCGGTCGGCATCATTGTTGACGACGAATTCGCCCTTATGGCCCGGCGTGCGCAGCACGATCTCGGCGCTGTTCGCTTCCACCTCCGGGATGATGTCGTCATCGATGCGGGCGTCCGCTTCGCCGCCGGCCTCGATGGTGCGGAAGCGATAGGGCCCCGGCGCCAGCGTGACGGCGAAGCTTTTGCGCGCACGCGGGCCGACCTCGGCCTGAAACCGCACGTGCGGCGTGGTGCCTTGGCCGAGCAGGCACAACTCGCCCTTGGGCAGCGGCCGCAGCCACGGCTCCGGATGAAACGTCAGCTCGACATTGCGGGTGAAGTCGCGGCCATAGTCGATATTGCACGACGAGCAGTGCGCGCCTTGCGGCAAATCGTGCAGATGCTTGACGCTCGATTTGGCGCCGCGGCAGCGCGGGCACAGCAAATCCCAGCCCATCACCAGAATGCCGAAGCGTTGCGCGGCGAGGAACAGTTCGACGGTCTCTTGCGGATCGGCGTGCCAGGATCGCGCCAGCGCCAGCGGACGCATGGCGCGTAGCGCCACCACCGGCGCATGCAGCAGAAAGTCGGAGAGCTTCGGCGCCAGTCCGTGGCTCGCCGGATCGCGATCGAGCTCCGCGATCAGCGTGGCGAGGCGGCGGCGCACCGCGGGCTTGGCCGCCTCTTCGGTGCTCGAGCCCGGAACGTGGTCCGGCAGACCGCCCTCGGCGATCAGCTTCTCGGCCACGGCGAGGCGTTTGTTGCCCTCGCGGTCGAATTGGCCGGACTTCAACGCCAGCCAGCCGAGCACGCCAGCGCACTCGATGTTGGAGGAATACACCACCCGGCTGCCGGTGCCGTCCGGATGGAGGTCGACCGCGGCCTCGAAGCGGCGGATCGGACCGTTGCGGAATTCGCGCACCTGAAAGATGCGGCGGTTTTCCTGCCACTCGCTGTAGCCGTCCTCCCAGCGCAGCCGGATCGGGCCGATGCCGACGCTGGCAAGGCGATGGATGCGGCCGTCGGCATCGGCGCGCTCCTCGACCTGGTAGATCGGCGAGCCGGACAATTCGTTGATGCGGGCGGTGTCGGCGACGAACGGCCAGATCGCTTCCGGCGGCTTCGGGTAATGCCGTTCCTCGCGATACCGATAGAGGCTTTTCATCATGGCTTCGGGCGGGGCGTTTGGCGCTGCGGCGGGGGCGCAGTATTGCTTATTATACGACCGGGCGGGGGTACGGTTTCGTGACTTCTCCGCTGCGTTATTTGCCCATATTCTTCCCGGGCTGAAATTTACCGTCGAGTGCCGGCCGGTCCGCGTCACGCGCAACGTGCCAGCGAAAGGGGAGGCCAGTAAATGATCCGTCGTTGGTTCGGGTTTGCCGTGTTCGCCGTTGCCGTGATTGCGCTCGGCGTCGGTGTCGCCATTGCCCAACAGGACCCGATTGCCGCGCGCCGAGCGCTGATGAAAGCCAACGGCGATCAGGCCAAGGCCGGCGCCGCAATGATGAAGGGCGAGGCGCCGTTCGATCTCGACAAGGTGCGGGCGATGTTCGCCGCGTTCGCGGAAGCGGCCGCCAAGGAGCCGGCGCTGTTCCCGGACAATTCCAAGACCGGCGGCGACACCGCGGCCGACCCGAAAATCTGGGAAAACATGGACGACTTCAAAGCCCGCTTCGCCAAGCTCGGCGCTGACGCCAAGGACGCCATCGCCAAGGTCACCGACCTCGACAGCTTCAAGGCGGCGTTCGGCAGTATCGGCAAGAACGATTGCGGCGGCTGCCACGAGAAATATCGCATCAAGAAAAGCTGACGGTGTGATTTTCCTCCCCCCGCCTTCCGGGGGAGGAAAAACAGTAATGCGAAAGCTTGCTCTCAGTGCGGCGGCGGTCGCCGCCGCCGTCGCGCTCATTCTTTGGTGGCTGACCGTCCCGGCGAGCGTGCCGGCGGCGGCGCTGCCACCCCATACGGCCGCTCTCGACAACGGCCGCACGATGTTCAACATCGGCGGCTGCGCGTCCTGTCACGCCGCACCGAGCGAGGATCCCGACAAGGTCGACCGGACCAAGCTTGGCGGCGGGCTGCCGCTGAAATCGCCGTTCGGCACTTTTTATGTCCCGAATATTTCTTCCGACCCGGCCGACGGCATCGGCGCCTGGAGCGAAGCCGACTTTGTCACCGCAATGTGGAAGGGCACTTCGGCGCGGCGCGGCCGGCATCTTTTCCCGGCGTTCCCGTACACGTCCTATCAGCACATGCAGCTTGCCGACCTTCGCGATCTGTTTGCTTATCTGAAAACGCTGCCGCCGATTGCGGGCCGGGCGCGCCGGCACGAGCTCGGGTTTCCGTTCAACATCCGCCGCCTGGTCGGGGTGTGGAAGCTTTTATTTTTTCACGGCGGACCATTCACCGCCGATCCCGCGCAATCGACGCAATGGAACAGAGGCGCCTATCTGGTGAACGGGCCCGGTCATTGCGCCGAATGCCACAGCCCGCGCAACGCGCTCGGCGCCATCATCGACAGTCAGCGTTTCGCCGGCGGCCCGGCGCCGGATGGCAAAGGCTCGGTCCCCAACATCACGCCGGCCGGTTTGCAGCACTGGGGCGACGACGATAGCGCGTGGAAGGAAAAAGACATCGCCAGCTATCTCAGCGACGGCATGAATCCGGCCGGCGATTATGCCGGCTCCGCGATGGCCGAAGTCATTCGCAACACCGCGTTGCTCTCCGCCGATGACCGCGCCGCGATCGCGACCTACATCGCCGCGCTGCCGCCGCGGCAGGGCCCGAAGCCGCCGGAGAAGAAGAAGCGGTAGGGCACGCGACGGAAACTCGCACAATCAAGTTCCATCGCATTGTTTCTTCCAACCTTGACCCCGCGCAGCAAAGTTCCGTTGCCTTGTTCCATGGAACTTTGATCTCGCAGCCAAGTTCCATCGCATTGTTCCCTTGGAATCGAGCTGGTTTGCGAAATCATCATTCACAGATCACAAAGACGCCTTATTACATTAGGAGTCTCAAATAGGTGCGCGTGGGACCCGTGCATCGGTAACTGGTGCGTAGAGCGTGCGGGGGTTGGTCATGACGGGGAGGGCGCAGTGGCCTTTGCGGCCACGCCATTTGGTTTTTGTATTGCTCACGACGTTACTGACTGCGGCCTTTCTTCCATCATTTGTTTTCGCGACTGCTGCCAATCTGCCGACGGACGAACGTCATTGCGGTGATATCGGCGTTTCCGGTTCCGGGCCAACATCTTCGCGCTTGTTAGGTCGAAGCGCGCAGATTTTCGACGCGCATCAAAAAAATTCGCCATTGCATGCCGAGCGCTGCCGCTGCGGCGATCGAGCCATGGCTCAGCGCGCCCTGCGCGGCTTCCGCGACATGCGCATCGTCCTTGACGGCAGAATTCCAACGCGCGGGCGCGAGACCGCGCCTGGAATTTTGCGACCGAGCTAGCGCTTTGTGACACCGGATCTTCGGAGTTTGGGAGGCGACCATGAGTTCTCCGATCCGCCCCGACAAGGATGCAAATCCCGCGTTGAAGTACGCACCGCCCTGGGTCCGCGACCAGGATCGGGAGCTCACCGAATCTTCTCCACTGCCGGAACAGCCATCGTGGTACGGCAATGGTGCCGGTCGTGATTTCAAGGATCGCGCGGCTGTCGAAACGCGGCGACGAGCTACGCTAGAACCTGAGTGGCTTCCCGGACCGCCACAATCCTCCGTCGGGGGCGGTAGTTGGTGGCGGGTTACGCTGCGGGCGGGTGGTGTGTTTGGCTTCGCGGCACTCGTTGCCTGGGCGTTTGTCTGGGTCCCCGGCGTTCGCCGCCTGGCGACTGAGCTCACGCAAGCGACGTTGGGCAGCTCGATCTCAAGCCGTCCGAAAGAGCCAAGTCCCTTGGCCGCAGCGATCGAGCAGCGCGCCGAACGGCTGCGCTCAGAAGCCGCTTCCGAGAAGGCGGTGCAACAAACATCGGATCGGGCCGAACCGCATGAGCCCGAGCCGCCCGAGCCGGCCGCCACCGCCACCGCCTCCGCGGTCGCTGTCGCGCAGCCGGCGCCGGCGGTGATGGCGCGTGAACCGTCGCCGCAACCGCCGGATCTTGTTCTGCGGCAGCTGCCGCGCGACGAATTGACGTCGATGCTCCAGCGCGCCAACGACTTCATCAAAGCCGGCGACCTGTCCGCTGCGCGGCTTTTGCTGCAGCGCGCGGCCGAAGCCGGCAACGCGCACGCCGCATTGACCCTCGCCAGTACGTTCGACCCGAACGTGCTCAAGGCGCTCGGCTTTCAGGATGCCGGGGCCGATGTCGCGATGGCTCGGCTTTGGTACGAGCGGGCCGTTAAGTTCGGTTCGGCTGAAGCGCCGCAGCAACTCCAGCAACTAACGACACTGAATCTGCCCAAGTGAGCGCAATCGCGTAGAGGGTCAGCGAATGAAAAAATTAACTGGGGGGTTAGGTATGCGCGTTCTCCCGCGGCTGCTCCTGGTGACGTTCTTCGTCGTCAGCGTGGCGTTAGGAACGGCGGTACTGCAGGCAGCTCCGCCCGAAGGCATGCCGGGTCCGAACGACACATGGAAATTGCCCAATCGCGACGCCATGAACGCCAACACGGTGACCATCATCACCGCGCCGGCAGGCGGCGCGACCTCGATCTTCGGCTCCGATATGGCCCGCGTGCTCGATGACGGCAACATCCGTGTGCTTCCCGTGCTCGGCAAAGGCCCGGTCCGCAACGTTGTCGACATTCTCTATCTCAAGGCCATCGACATGGGGATGGTGGTCAGCGACGTGCCGGAGTTTTATCGCCTGCAATACAAGATTCCGGATATCACCTCGCAGCTGCGCTACATCGCCAAACTCTACAACAACGAAATCCATGTCGTGGCGCCGGCCTCGGTCAAATCGATTTCCGACCTGGCGGGAAAACGGATCGTGGCCTCGACCGACGTCGGCTATTACGCGGCCAAGGTGATCTTCTCGCGCCTCAACATGAACGCCACCTTTGATTACTGGACGGACGATGCGCGCGCGATTCAAAAGATCATCGATGGCGAAGCCGACGCCTATATTGGCAGCACCGGCAAGGTTTTTGGGCTGTTGCGCGCGGTCAAGAACGAGGACCGCAAGCTGCACCTGGTGCCGATCCCGTACGATCGCCGGCTACAGGACTTGTATTTGCCGACGACCCTGACCAGCGACGAATATCCAAATCTGCTGGCGCCCGGCGAGACGGTCGACACGCTTGCGGCCAGCGTTTTGCTCGTCAGCTTCAATTGGCCGGAGAAGTCCGAGCGCTATCGCAGGATGGCGACTTTCATCGGCGCTTTTTTCTCGAAGTTCAATGAATTCCACAAACCGCCGCGTCACCCGAAATGGTCGGAGGCGAGCCTGAACGTCAAGATTCCGGGATGGCAGCGGTTCAAGGCGGCCGACGATTGGCTCGCCGAGCATGCCCACGCCGCTGCACCGGTGGCGGATTCGAGCGCCTTCGACCGCTTCTTGAGCCAAAACGTCGGTGCTGAGCGCAATCTCAGTACTGCGGACAAGGCGGCGCTATTTCAACAGTTCTTGGAGTGGCAGAAGGCGCAGCAGTCGCCGAGGCAAAGCACGGGAAACAAGACCAACTAATGGCGCCGTCCGTCCGGCGATGCCGGAGTTCCGGCCTCGAATCCGGCCCGAAGGTCACCAATATTTGATGGTCAATGTGATAAGTGCGTTCGACTGCTTGGGGTAGGGTGATCCAAGAGCGTCGGCGCGATTTAATTGGAACGAAATACCTTCCAATTCATTCGAAAAAGCCCGCCGCAAAGGGTAGGAAATTAGTCTCGCCTCATCTCGACGCAATGCGCGCACGGTCCTCTGAGAGCTTCGCATGAGACAAAACCCGCTGACCGATGCGCTGCATTTTCTTGTCGACGCTGACAAGTTCTGGTTCACGGTGGTCTTTTGGCTCCTGATCCTGGGCAGCGCCGCCGTCGCTTTCCTGGCTTGGCGGGCCGATCCGGCACAGCGCTCTGTGCGGCATGTCGGGATCGGTCTCCTTCGCTTTATCGTCGCCTGCATGTGGTGGCAGCAGTCGCTGTGGAAGATACCGCCGCACTGGGACTGGGGGCTGATTCACTGGATGGAGGAGATGGTCGCGCATGCTTCGACCGAGCTGCAAAGCGTGCTGGTGCGTGACCTCGTATTGCCCAACATCGCCTTCTTCGGACCGCTGGTGTACCTCATCGAGGTGGCGATAGCGGTCTCGCTCATCCTTGGCGTGCTCACACGGGCCGGCGGTGCGCTCGGTGCCCTGATGGCGATCAATCTGTGGCTCGGGCTTTACAATGCGCCCGGCGAATGGCCCTGGACCTACATGTTCTTGGTCGTCATTCAGCTGCTGTTCGTCATAAACCCGCCTGGGCGCAGCCTCGGCATTGATGCTCTGTTGTGGCGGCGCGAGGCTGCGTCCCGCAAAGGCACGCCGCTCCTTGCTTTTGTCGCTTGAGAAATGATCTGACGCGAACTTCGACCAACTCCAGAGAATATCGGGACGATCGTCTCTGAATTGCCGGGAGGCTCACGATGAATCATGAGACTGCCGTTTCCAATGCCAAGGACATTGCCGATCGGGTGCTGGCTCCCGCGGCACGAGAAAACGACAAAGCGGGCCGGTTTTCATCGGATGCGGTGAAGGCGCTTGGGCCCGCCGGGCTTTTGGGCATCATGTTGCCTGCCGAAATAGGCGGCGCCGCGCTTGGGCCGCGCACGTTCGCAGCGGTCATCGGCGCGCTCGCCGAAGCCGACGCCTCGGTGGCGATGGTTTATCTGATGCATGTCTGCGCCACGGCGACGATCGCTGCGGCCCGCAAGGATGCCGCGGTCGCGCCGACCCTCAAAGAGATCGCCGCCGGCCGGCATTTGTCGACGCTGGCGTTCAGTGAGGCCGGATCGCGCAGTCATTTCTGGGCGCCGGTGTCGCGAGCGAAACGAAACGCCGCTGGAGTCCACATCACCGCCAAAAAGTCGTTTGTGACAAGCGCCGGCCAAGCGCACAGCTACGTGGTCTCGGCGCTGGCGCCGGAGGGCGCGGGCCCGACCGACTCGACGCTCTATCTCATTTCGAGCGGCGCGCGCGGGCTTACGGTCGCAGGATCTTGGGATGGTCTCGGCTTGCGGGCCAACGCCTCGGCACCGATGACGCTTGATGACTGCGAAGTCGCGCCCGAGTCGCAGCTGACGGACGACGGCGCCGGCTTCCAGGCCATGCTGCAGGTTGTTCTGCCGCTGTTCAATCTTGGCTCGGCGGCGGTCGCGCTCGGAATTTGCCGGGCGGCGGTAGCGGGGACAGCAAGCCACCTCAACAGCGCTCGTTTCGAGCATCTCGGTCAGAGTCTCGGGGAAAGCTTGCCGACATTGCGCGCGCAACTTGCCACCATGCAGATCGACGCCGACGGCCTCGCCGCGCGCATCGACGATCTCGTCGATCATCTGGAGCGTCCGCGCGACACGACGGTGCTGCGCGTTCTGGAAACCAAGGCGGCGGCGGGCGACGTCGCCATCGCCGTCACCTCGGCAGCGATGCGGGTGTGCGGCGGCGCCGCATTCGCCAAGCACATGGCCATCGAGCGGCTGTTCCGTGATGCGTACGCCGGCGCGGTGATGGCGCCGACCGGCGACGTGTTGCGTGAGTTCATCGGCAAGGCGGTCTTGGGCCTGCCGTTGTTCTAGAGCATGATCGCAAAGCGTGATCTCAAAGCGTGGGAACCGGTTTACCCCGTGCATCAGCGAGAGGGGCAGCCATGAGTCGAACGATCTGGGTAGGGGCCGTCGCTTACGACCCGAAGGTGGTGACGATCTGGGAAGGCATGCGCCGCTACTTTCACGACGAGACGCATCTGCCGGTCGAGGTGGTTCTGTTCCAGAGCTACGAGATGCAGGTTGCCGCGCTGTTGGCCGGGCCCGCTGACCTGACGCCGCGCATCGACATCGCCTGGAATACCAATCTCGCGTATCTGCAGGCCGATATCTGGAGCGATCGTCGCTGCCGGCCGATCGCGATGCGTGACACCGATCTCGGCTGGATGACGAAAATCGTCGCGGTCACCGGCGGGCCGGTCTCTGGACTGTCCGATCTGAAAAATCGCACGCTGGCGCTGGGCAGTCGCGACAGCGGCCATGCGGCGATCTTGCCGGTTCACTTTTTGGAGCGCGAAGGCTTGGTCGAAGGACGAGATTACCGCTCGCTTCGCTTCGATACCGATGTCGGCAAGCACGGCGATACCGGTGCCAGCGAGGTCGAGGTCGTTCGTGCCGTCCTCGACGGCCGCGCCGACGCCGGTGCGATCGGCAGTCCATTTTGGAAGACGGTACAGGCCGAGCGGTTGGTGCCGGAGGGCGCACTGACGGAAATCTGGACGTCGCCGCCCTACAATCACTGCATGTTCACATCGCGTCCCGATCTTGATGCGGCATCGGAACGGCGATTCGCCGAAGCGCTTGCCGGGATGAGTTACGACAACCCGGCGCACCGTAAAGTCCTCGATACCGAGGGTCTCCACCACTGGGAAGTGCCGCACCTCGACGGCTACACGTCCTTGCGCGAGGCCTGTGTGCGACAAGGCCTTTTTGCCAGCCCGGCTGCGAAGTCGGCCGCAGAATAGGCCGCACGCCGCCGCGCCGCATTACGCGCAGTTGAAGATCGTCGCCAAGCGACGCGCATGAGCGCGCTCACGCTCGAACGCGCCACGCGCCGCGGCCAACGCGTCGGCGAGCGGAAAAATGTCCGGGGTGACCAAGAGGTCCGCATCCTCGGCGCCGACCGGATGCCAATATACGCCGTCGGCCGTGATGGTGATTTCGGGTAGAAGATCGGCGCGGGCAAGCGCGACGCCGTCCGTGGCAAAGCCGCGAAGGGCGATGCGGCGGATCACCCGGTCCGCTTCCCCGATCCGCCGACTGTCCAGGAACAGCCGGAACTCTTCCGCCTCGGCGTCCGTCGCTACTGTCGCCGCGAGCCGCACCCGAAATCCCTCCGCCCGCGCCCGCTCGATGCCCTTCCAGGCTTTCGCCCATGTGCCGGCGCCGCGATGCAGATCGTGGCGCTGCGGCGTCGGGCTGTCGAGGCTGATCTGCAATGTCAGGCGATCGCGCGGCAAGGCCCGCAGCGTTTCGAGCCGCCGCCCGACCAGCAGCATGCCGTTGGTCAGCACGGTCGTCGGCGCGGCGGCCGCGCAGGCCGCCAGGATGTCGCCGATGTCCTCAAGCAGGAACGGTTCGCCGCCGGTGACGAAGATCTCGGCGACGCCGAGCGCCGCCGCCTCGCGCGCGATCCGCCGCACCCGCTCGAGGCCGAGCGCGCGTCGCGGCGCCTTCGGTGACGAGCGCACGCAGCAATAATCGCAGCGCAAATTGCAGTCGAAATTGGTGTAGAGCCAAAGCCGGGAGCCAAGCGGACGATCGGCCTCGGGGTCCGCGGGAGCTTCGCCGCATCGGATCACCCAGCGGTGGCGCCCGTCCTCGAGACTGGTGTCGACCAGGCTGTTGTGGGTGAAGCGACACCAAGCTTCGAGCTCGGGACCGATGCCGCGCTCGGAGCCGACCACGGCCACCAGATCGCCCGGGCGGGTACGGCGCAGCGCGGCAATCAGCTCGACCAGCAGGCCCGACCCAAAGGTCTTCGCGCCGGCATCGACCTCGATATCTGCTCTGATTGCCATAGCGCCACGCTATCGCGACCTTCTCACAAAATCCAGGAGCCGGGCCGCATCAGAAATTCAGCGACGAACGAACACCGATCACTAGCGCGTTCCGGCGCAGGCTGCCGTCGGGGTTGAGGACGCCGCCGCCGGGATTGAAAATGTATTGCAGGTCCGGCTGCAGCATCCACCACTGGGTGAGCTGAGCCTGGTACATCATATCGATCACCGTCTCGCTACTGCGTTCTGGAAACGAGGGATTCCCGGAAAAAAATGCGGTATCGGCGTCGAGCCCGCGCGCATTGTTGCCGACGCGCGCGAACATCGCCGCAATGCCGATCTTGTCGTCGGGACGGCGCGGCACCAAGCCTTTATAGACAAAGCCACCGTCGGCATAGAAGTTGATCAGGTCGCGGTCGTTCGGCACGCCGCCGGCGCGGACGAATCCCGACAGGCCCTGGTCGGTAGTGCCGGGAACACGATACAGCATCTGATCGATCACGCCGTAGACGCCGCCGTCGCCGGTATGCTCCAGCGGAATGCCGGTCGATTGCGGGCTTGCCAGCGAGACGCCGTTATTGTCGAAGCGCTGATCGGCGAAACGCGCGCTGGTGTGGTACCAGGTACCGAAGCGGTAAGCGCCGGGAAGCCCGCTGGCGTTCTTCCCCTGATTAAGCAAATAGCTCGCCTCGGCGATGATAAACGCGCCGCCGCTGAAGCTGAAGACCGTCCCGGTCGGCAGCGGCGCCGGCTGATTGGAGCCGTCGGCGCCGCTCGGGTCGCCGCTAAACACCGCCGCCTGAAACTGCCAGTCATCGCGCGGCTGGACACGCACGCGAATGCCGGGGGCGGGTAGCGGAAACGCCGGTCCCGAGGCCGGCAGGTTGGCGGCGAGGAAGGTCGGCCAGCTGATGGCGTTGTTGATGAAATTGGATGCAGTGTCGCTCAGCAGGAATTGGCTGTCCGCCAAGAGCAGGCCGGCACGGACCGACCAGAGATCGTTCGGCGCGTTGTGCTCGTACCAAAGCGCGTAGAGGCGCGCCATCGGTCCGGCCTCGAGATTTGACACCGCCAGGATGTTGCCGAGATAGTACGCGCTGAAGGGCGGACCATAGGTGATGAGGCCGTGGACGTGGATGCGGTCGCCCTCCCAGCCGGCAAGCTTTTGCAGGTCGAGATCGACCTTGGGCTGGAAGGCGCCGAGCCCGGCCGCGCCGGGCTTGATCCCGCCCGTGACATTGGCGAGGAAATCGGTGGTGTCGTTAAAGGTAAAAGTGACGCCCTGGCGCTCGAGAGCGGACCGCAAGCCGTTCCAATCGCCGGTCAGATATTGTTGGCCTCCCGAGGCCGGATTGTCCGAGCGTTGCGCTTGAGCGAAGGCCTCGGTCGCGAGGCCGCTGCACGTGCCGGCAAAAGCGACCGCGGCCAAGGCTAATCGCCGTCGCCGGCCGCGCCGCAACGCCGCTTGAGAGGCTGATCGCGGAGATCGCCGCGGGCGCATGACACATCCAGATAAAACCGGCGTTCAGAGTAAAATCCGGCTTGCGTTCGACGCGTATTTGAAACTAGCTCCTTGTATTCGTCATTGCGAGCGAAGCGAAGCAATCCAGGTGCGGCGCGCCACGAAACTGAATTGCTTCGTCGCTTCGCTCCTCGCAATGACGGTGTAACGAGGCAGCCTAAAATTCATCCCGCACTAGACGTAGCGCAAGGTCGTGAACATCCCGGCATCGAGATGATACAGCAGATGGCAATGCAGCGCCCAGAGCCCCGGGTTGTTGGCGTCGAACGCCACCACCACCTTGTGCCCCGGCGGCACCAGCACGGTGTCGCGCACGGCGCCGGAAAATCGCTGGTCGTTGATCTCCACGACCTGGAATTCATGGCCGTGCAGATGCATTGGATGCGGCATCGGTGTTTGATTGACGAAGACAAGCTCGACCCGCTCGCCTTTCGCTATCGGCATTGGCGGCGTTTCCTTGGTCCAGGCGACGTTGTTGAGTGACCAGACGTAGCTTGCCATTTTGCCGGTGAGATTGAGGGTGTGCGTGCGATCGGCCTTGCGCGGCTCGAGTGGAGCCGCGGCTTGCAAGCGCCGTTCGAGATCGAGGGTCAGCGCGGGCGAAGCCATGCCGGCGGTGCTGGGGATGCGCGCGATCGGTGCATTTCCGGCGCGAAGCACAATGCCGGTCTGTTTGTTGTCGCCTTCGAGCACCGCCAAGATCGGATGGGCGGCGGCCTCGCGAGGCATCGTGAGACGGATATCGAGCCGTTGCGCCACCGCGATCGGGAAGCGCTTGCCGGCCATCGGCGCGATCTCGAAGCCATCGACGGCGATCAATTCGCCGTCGAGCCCGCCGAGATCGATGTGAAAGTTGCTCATCGATGAGCTGTTGATCACGCGCAGCAGCACGCGCCCGCCGGCCGCGACATTGACCACCTCGGGATCGCCGAGCGTGCGATCGTTGGCCAGGAAGGCGTCGTATTTGACGTCGTTCAAGTCCGGCTTGGCGGCGGCCATGTTCATGCCCGTGCCTTTCGATCCGTCCATGCCGGTCGAACCGCCGGATTTGGCGCTGGCCATGGCCGGCATGCTGCCGCCCTTCTTGAGAGCGGCAAAGATTTCGTCCGGCGGCGTAAAGCTGAAATCGGCCAGCATCACCACGATGTCCTTCTGGTCGGGCCGGTCGCGCTGATCCTTGATGATCAGCGGAGCCGCCATCAAAAGCTGCTCCTGCAATCCCTGATGCGAGTGCATCCAGAACGTGCCGCCGAAGCGCAGTGGAAAGTCGTAATCGGCGGTTCCGCCGGCCGCGATCGGCGGTCCGGAAATGCCGGGGACGCCGTCCTGCTGCCAGGGCGGCGTCAGGCCGTGCCAATGGATCAGGCTCGGCTCGCTGATCCGGTTTTCGACGCGGACGCGAAACACCGCGCCTTTCTGCGTCGTCAGGCCCCAGCTGCCGTCGGGCTGCGAGATCCTGTACACCGAAGCGGCCTTGCCATTGACGTCGATGCCGCGGCGCTCGAGCCGCAGCACCGTTTGCGGCGCGCTGTTCGTTTCGGCGAGCGCGCGCCGCACGGTTTGTAGGCCAGCAAATGTGGTTGCGGCAGAGCTCGCAACGGCGGACAAGAGAAGCGTGCGACGTGACAGCATCAGGCGTCTCGCAAATTCTCGGCGCCGAAATGGCGTCGGCCGCAGTCTATGATTTCCGCGCACCGCCGGGAAGCGTGACGGCTGACGCGACATTTACGCAAAATTATACGCATTCTTGGGCTTGTCGGATTTGTGACATGTGCGTGAAGTGCGGGCTTTCGCACCGCTGCCGGGCTTTGGGCGGAAGCACGTGACTCTGAGCAGTGACTAGGGCGTGGTCCATCATAAAAGATGGCGTCCGCTCTTTCCTCGATTGTGTTGCAAAACGCATTTTGCCCTGACGATAAAAATTCTGCGGGCTACCGGGCGCTGTTTTCGTGTAAAGATGTTGAGGGACCTCATCGCCTCACGTTAAACTCACGGGCGACTTCGGTAACGCGATTGAGGTTATGCGAATCGGCGATTGCTTCCTGTATCGTGTTTTCGCGAAAAATTCGTAGACCTGCAACTTTCGACTTTTGCAACACAACCTCCTCGAAAGCGGACATTTTGTACCGCAGTCTGCAAGTCCGCGTAGGGGCCAGAAAGAGACATTCCTCGGACGCTCGGACAACGTGAATTTGGTCGCAGACCCGCGGTGCGGAGGCGTGCTACCGTTCGCAATCATTCTGGCGCGTGACCCCGGCTGGAGGGTCCGATGGCAATCAAAATCGCAAGACGGGAGTTCATTGCCGGCCTTAGCGGCGCGACGGTCGCCTGGCCGCTCGCCGCGCGTGCGCAGCGGGGCGAACGCATGCGGCGCATCGGCGTGCTCCTGCCGGTCGCAGCCGACAATCCGGACCCGCAGGCGCTCTACGCGGCATTCGTGCAAGGGCTGCAGCAGTTGGGCTGGACCGACGGCCGCAACGTGCGCATCGACACCCGCTGGGGCGCGGGCAATGCCGCCAACTCGCGCAAATACGCAACGGAATTAGTCGCGCTTGCGCCTGACGTCATCCTGGCAGTTGGCGTGAGTGTGGAACCGTTGCTCCAGGCAACCCGCACCGTGCCGATCGTATTCACGATCGTCCCCGATCCGGTCGGTTCCGGCTTCGTCGATAGTCTATCGCGGCCGGGCGGCAACGCGACCGGCTTTTTGATGTTCGAATACAGTTTGTGCGGGAAATGGCCGGAATTGCTCAAAGAGATCGCGCCGGACGTGACGCGCGCGGCGGTCCTTCGGGATGCCGCCGTAGCCGCCGGGATCGGCCAGTTCGCCGTCATCCAGTCCGTGGCGCCATCGGTCGGCGTGGAGGTGAGCCCGGTCAACCTGCGCGACGCGGCCGAGATCGAGCGCGCCGTCACGGCCTTCGCGCGCTCCGGCAATGGCGGTCTGATCCTGACTGCGAGCGCGTTGTCGGTGGTTCATCGCGATCTGATCATCGCGCTTGCCGCCCGGCACAAATTGCCCACGGTCTACCACGAACGCTTTTTTGTGGCCGCCGGCGGATTGATCTCGTATGGGCCGAATTTCCTTGACCAATTCCGGCAAGCGGCCGGCTACGTCGATCGCATCCTCAAGGGCGAGAAGCCCGCCGACTTGCCGGTGCAGGCACCTACCAAGTACGAATTGGCGATCAATCTCAAGACCGCGAAGGCGATCGGTCTCACTTTGCCGCCGTCGCTGCTCGCCCGCGCCGACGAAGTGATCGAATGAGCAACACTGTTGTTGCTCTCGCATGCAATAATTTGCGGCCTAGAAGTCTCCTTCGGCGTCATTAGCGGAGGTGAAGCGGTCAATTCGTGATGTCTGCTTCACCCCGCGCCGATAAGCGGAAATCCGTGCGGTTTGTGAGTACACGCCCTAGCGCCGGCGCGTTCCCGGCAGGATTCGAACCTGCGTCGTACAACCACTCTCAAGATCGTACGATCTTGGACCGGCTAGACGACGGTAACGATCGGCGATCCGGCACGCGGGCCGCGGATTTTCAATTCATCCGCAAAACGATCGTCGCGATGGTTTCGCCGTTCGTGGAGCAGAACAACGCCGCTGGCGCTCCTACGAGCCGCCGAACGCCTTGAAGGTGATGATCGTGCGTGTATCCTGCACGCCGGCGATGGTCTGCACCTTCTGGGCGATGAAATGGCCGATGTCGGTCGACTGCTCGACATAGAATTTCACCAGCAGATCGAAATCGCCGGCGGTCGAGTAGATTTCCGAGGCAATCTCGGCGTCGGCAAGCCGGTTCGCCACCTCGTAGGACTTGCCGAGCTGACATTTAATCTGCACGAAGAAAGGGACCATGCGCACCTCCGCCGCGGGAGCTTATTTATAGCATGCCAAGCGGCCCGTCATGCGGCTTCGCCGGGGCGACCCGGACCAGACGTTGCGCGGAGTGTTGGAGACGGCGGCCGGACTGGCTCAAATACCCGCGAACCAATTAAAGCCTTGGGCACTCCAAAAGGTTTCCGTGAAGGTGTTGGTCACCTCGATCGCTTTGACCCATTTCGCGTTTTTGTAGCCGAGCTTGGTCGAGGTGCGCAGGCGCAAAGGGTAGCCGAACGGATCGGTAATGATGTCGTTGGCGTAGCGGGTCGCAAGAATCGTTTGCGGATGCAGCGCCGTCGCCATATCGATGCTCTCGGTAAAGTCGTCAGCGCAGTGGAAATAGACATATTTTGCTGTCAGGTCGGCGCCGATGCGTTGCAAAAAGCTGCGCAGGTTCGGGCCCGACCATTGGCCGACATAGTCCCAGCCTTCGACGCAGACGTGCCGGATGATGATTTCCTGCTCCGGCAGCGCATAGAGCTGTGGCGCGGTCCAGGGACGTTTGTCGGCGATCAGCCCGGTTAATTCCAGTTTCCAGCTGGCGCCGTCGACCGGCTTGACGTCCTCCGGATCGAAATGCGCGTTAAACCGCGGCGGTTTGACCACCTGCGCCGGACTGAAGGTCGGCGCCAAATGATTGGGCCGGAACAGCGCTTCCTGCACGCGGTCGTTCCACGCCGAGACGGCGCGGAGGACCTTCTGCACAGGCTCTTCCTCGGTTACGTCGCAGCCGGTGAGCAGCGTCAGCGCGCCAAGACTGATGGCCCCGCGCAGCACGCCGCGCCGGTTGATGGCATCGACCAGCGTGCGGTTTTCCGTGAGCAGGCTTTGATCGATGGCCTGTTTGGGCCGAAAGATCGAAGGCGTGCGGGTGCGAACTGACATGGCGGTCACTGCGATGCTGCTGGCGGCGCGTCTCGCGCATCAGCCATGGTTATTGCACGGTCTGGCACTGACGGCCCGCCGGTGATCATCGCGGCGAGGCTCTGCGGCACCAGCAATGCCAGCGTGACGTGAACCACCAGGAACCCGACAATGGCCGCCATGCACAGAAAGTGCACCAGGCGGATGGTCTGGAAACTGCCGAACAACGCCGCCAATTCGGAAAACTGCACCGGCTTCCACAGCGCCAGCCCCGAGATCACGATGAGAATGCCAATCAGAATGATGCCTAGATAAAGAATCTTCTGTACGGCATTGTAATGCGTGAGGTCGTCATGGCGCAGCCGAAAGCGCAGCGCCTCGCCGACCGTGCCGAGTAGGTCGCGCACGGAAATGGGCAACAGCTTTCGCCGAAAGCGGCCGGTAGCCAGGCCATAGGCCAGATAGGCGAGCCCATTGAGCGAGAAAATCCACATGCCGAAGAAATGCCATTGCAGCCCGTGCTGGGCCCATTTGCCGATGGTGAGAAAGTCCGGGAAATGCAGCCAGCCGAAAATGACGTCGTCGTCATAAATCTTCCAGCCGCTGCCGATCATGATGAAGATCGCCACGACGTTGATCCAGTGCATGACGCGAATCGGCAACGGGTGGAGCCGCCGTTCTTTAGGCGGGGGCGTAAGCGCCGCATGACGCGCAAGTGATTTGATTGGCGGTGCCGACATCGTAAACCTTCCTCGCCTTGCGGCTTGAACGGCGCGAACACTATAATTGCTCCGACGCGCGGGCAATTAAACCCGCTTCACAAATTCGAGACGTTTTTGATCGAGGAGATTGCAATGCGCGCTCAATGGACCGCGGCAACATTGGCGATTTTGGTGCTGATATCAACCGCAGCTTGGGCGCAGACCAGTGAGCCGGCATTAACACCCGAACAGCGCATGCAGGCCCGCTTCCCCCAGCCGGCGCGCGTCGGTGATCTGATCGGCTTGCCGGTGCTCGATGACCGTGCCAGGACTCTCGGCTACGTACACGAAATCGTGCATACGGATAAGGATAAGATTCTGCTGATCGTCGATTATCGTGGCTTTCTTGGCTGGCACAGCCGTCCGATCGCCGTACCGCTCGAGGTCGTCGGCATTGCCGGACGGCACATCTCCTCGCTCGACATGCCACGACACGACTATGAATCAGCGCCGACCTGGAAGGATACGTCCGCCCAGGCGGTCAGTGCCGACGCCGTGATCAAGATCGCGTTGGCGCGCCATTGACTCGATCCCCAAAATTACTCGTTTGAGCATGATCTTTTCCGAAAACCGGCTTCCACCCCGGATCAAGTCCGGGGCAGGCTTTTTCGGGATCATGCTCGAGGACGTCGCCGACAACGTGTTGCAGGTCGGTCGTCGCGGCGCGGATCGCGGGCCGCAGTGACCGGCCATGGCGCTTTCGCAACTAAACAGCGGCGGCGAGAGCCTGATTCAAGTCGGCATAAAGATCATCGGGGTCTTCGAGGCCGACCGATAGGCGCAGCAGATCGCCGGGGCAGGGCGAGCCTTCTCCCTCGATCGACGCACGGTGCTCGATCAGGCTTTCGATGCCGCCAAATGAAGTGGCGCGCTTCCATAAGGTGACTGCCGCTGCTACCGCAATCGCCGCCGCATCGCCCCGTCTGATGCGGATCGACAGCATGCCGCCGAAACCGCCGACCATCTGGCGCAGCGCCACGGCATGACCCGCATGGGTTTCGAGGCCGGGATAAAGCACCGTCGAAACTGCCGGATGCTCAACCAGGCGCTCCGCCAGCATCGCTGCCGTGTGCGCTTGATGGCGGACGCGCAGGCCCAGCGTGCGCATCCCGCGCATCAACAGCCAAGCCTCAAAGCCGCCAAGCGCGCTGCCAAGCTGCCCGCGAGTTTGGCGAATCCGCTGCCAGAGCGGAGCGTTTTGCGCGGCGGCAAGGGCGCCGGCGATGATGTCCGAATGGCCGTTGAGATACTTGGTCGCCGAGTGCATGACGATATCGGCACCGAGCGACAGCGGCCGCGTCAAGATCGGTGTCGCGACCGTCGAATCGACGCAGAGCATGGCATTGTTGGCGTGCGCGATCTCGGCGATCGCCGCGATGTCGGTGACGGTCCACAGCGGATTGCTCGGCGTCTCGATCCAGAAAAGGCCGGTCTCGCGGGGCAGTATGGCGCGTCGCACCGCGTTGAGGTCAGACGTCTCGACAAAGGTGACGGTGTGGCCGTAGCGGCCAATCTCGCGCAACCAAGAGCGGAACCCCCAATACATGACTTGCGACGCGATGATGTGCGTCGGCCTTTCCAGCGCCAGGAAGATGCTCGTCGCCGCGGCCATGCCCGAAGAGAACAGCAGCGCCTCGTCGGCGCCTTCGAGCCCGGCGATCAGGCTTTCCGCCTGTTGTACCGAGGCGTTGTCGGTTCTGCCGTAGACATAGCCGGACGGATAGCCATTGTCCGGATCACGCAAGAAGGTTGCAGACATATGAATTGGCGGAATGACGGCCTTTGTTACGGGCTCGTGACCCCCGACACCTTGTGCGGCAAGCGTGTGAACTGAAGCAAAGCGCGTTTGGTCGTCCATCAAAACCTCAAGACTGAAAAATGCGAGGTAGTCATAATGTCGATATCAGCAAACCGGCGCAGCATATTTTCTATCCTTGACCGGCCGGGTAACATTGTCGTGCTGGCGCGGTACCGGCCGGTCACATTGTCGTGCCGCACAAAGCGCAGGCGGGTCGAATGGCCATGACGCGACGAGGCCTGATTGGCGGCGCCGGAGCCTTGGCTCTGGCTGGTGGCGTGCCGTCGCGATCGGCCGGCGCGCAGCCGGCCGCCGCGATTGCACCCGCCGAGCGCGCAGCGATGGCAGACGTCGCGATGGCATTCCTGAAGGATCAAGGCGTACCTGGGCTTACGGTCGCGATCGCGGATTGCGGACAGGTCGTTTATGAGGCGGGCTTCGGTTTTGCCGACAAGGCGAGGGCGGAGAAAGTCGTACCCACGAACCTCTTTCGCATCGCCAGCGTCGGCAAGCTGCTGACCTCGGTAGCGGTGTTCACGCTGATCGAGAAGAGCCGCCTGACGCTTGCCGACAAGGTGTTCGGCGCCGGTGGCGTGCTCGGGACCGACTACGGCACACCGCCGTATAAGCCCTTCGTCGAGGACATCACGATCGAGCACCTTCTGACCCATACGAGCGGTTGGCAAAAGGATGTCCCCGATCCGATGTTTTCGCATGCGGGCATGAACCAAGCGCAGCTGATTTCCTGGACCATCGACAACGCGCCGCCGACAACTCCACCGGGCAAGACATTTTTCCTGTCCAATTTCGGTTATTGCGTGCTCGGGCGTGTGATCGAGAAGGTCACCAGACAGGAGTATGACGATTACGTTCGTGCCACCGTCCTCGAACCCTGCGGCATCACCGACATGCGCATCGCGGGCAACACGCGCGCCGAACGCGCAGGGGCGAAGTCGTTTATTACGCCGAGGGCGGCGCCGATCCCTACCGCCAGGACGTAGCGCGGACGGACTCGGTCGGCGGCTGGATCGCGACGGCCGGTGACCTCGTCCGCTTTGCCACGCATCTCGAGGCCGTTCTCAAGCCCGCGACCATCGCGATGATGACGACGCCCTCGAGCGTGAGCCAGAGACGCCACTTTGTCACGGGCTGGAGCCAGTTCGCCAAGGGCTGGCTTATTTCGGACGGCGGAGACTGGTGGTACAATGGCAGGATCACTGGCACTTCAGCGATCTTGGTACGAACGAAGTCCTGCCTATCCTGGGCTGCGCTCGCGAACTCGCGCAAGAATGCGCCGCATCAGTTCGATGTCGTGCAGGCGCTGGACAAAATGATGATGGACATGGTCCACGCGGTGAAAGCCTGGAGGGCTTGAGGTCGCGCGCAACTTTCGTTCGGCTTGTCCGCGATTGGCCCAACTCGGACCTGTCGGCCATATCTGCGACACGGTCATTATGCGGGAAAGCAGGCATTGAGCAGGCAGCGCGCCATTCCCGTTTGATGCGCCTACGGCCTAGTATAAAGGCCGGGCACGGAGCCATGGTGAAGCCGCTCGATCTGCGTCTGAATGCGATTGTCGATCCGGAGCGTGCCGGCGGCCGCGACCTCGTCGATCTGGCGCGCCGGGTCGCTACGGGCGGCGCCACGCTGGTACAGCTCCGTGACAAAAACAGCGACACCCGGCGCATGGTCGAAGTGGCGCGAGCCATCAAGGCCGCACTCACGCCGTTCGCGATCCCGTTCGTCGTCAACGATCGGGTCGACGTAGCGCTCGCCGCGCATGCCGACGGCATCCATATCGGCCCGGATGATATGTCGCCCGAAGATGCGCGGGCCTTGCTCGGACCGGACGCCATCATTGGCGTCTCGATCAGGAGCGTCACGGCCGCCGAAGCAGCGCCGGTCGGGATCATCAACTATGCCGGCGTCGGCGGCGTCTATGCGACGCTGTCGAAGGCGCAGAAGAGCCCGCCGATCGGCCCGGAAGGATTTTCGCGGATTGCGGAGGCGCTGCGCGGCCGCGCGCCTGACTTGCGGATTGTCGGCATCGCCGGCATCGACGCCGGCAATGCCGGCCCCGTGATCGCCGCCGGCGCCGACGGCGTCGCCGTCATCTCGGCTTTGTCGCTCGCGAGCGATCCCACCGCCGCCGCCCGCGCGCTCCGCGACATCGTCGACGGCATGCTGGCAAAGCGGGGCACCTGATGACCGCTGTCGCCCTCACCATTGCGGGTTCGGATCCGAGCGGCGGCGCCGGCATCGAGGCCGATCTGAAGACGTTTTCCGCGCTCGGCGTCTATGGCGCGACCGTCATCACCGCGCTCACGGCGCAGAACACCAAGGGCGTGTTCGGCATTCACGACGTGCCCGCGGATTTCGTCGAGGCCGAGCTCAATGCCGTGTTCGCCGACCTCGACCCGGGCGCGGTCAAGATCGGCATGCTCGCCAACGCCGCGACCATCGACGTCGTTATCGCCGCGCTCGACCGCTACCAGCCGCGCAATGTCGTGCTCGATCCGGTCATCATCGCCACGTCCGGGAAGAAACTGCTGCGCGGCGACGCGCTCGGCCGGCTGCGCGAACTGATCGCACGTGCGCGCGTGGTGACGCCCAATTTGCCGGAAGCCGCGGTGCTCCTCGATACCACGCCGGCCCGCGACGAGGACGAGATGCGCGCGCAGGCGCAGCAGTTGCTCGGCTTGGGGGCCGGTGCGGTGTTCATCAAAGGCGGCCATGGCAGCGGCCCGGAAAGCGTCGATTTTCTCCTCGCGGCCGGTGGCGAAATGTTGCGGTTGCCGGCGCCGCGCATCGCCACCAAGAACACCCACGGCTCCGGCTGCACGCTGTCGTCTGCTATCGCCGCCGGGCTCGCCAAGGGGCTGCCGCTGCAAGCCGCGGCCAGGGAAGCCAAAGCTTATGTCAGCGCCGCCATCGCCGCCGCCGACCGCCTCGGCGTCGGTTCAGGCCGCGGCCCCCTGCATCATTTTCATGCCCGATGGTAGGCTTCCGAGACGCGCCGAAAATTGCTACCGCTTTAAATTCTTAAGGCTGAACGGCGGAGACCGAAGCATGCTCTCCAAGCTCACCTTCGTGGCCGCGCTGGCGCTGCTGCTCGCCGTCGGACACGCTTCCGCAGCGGAGTATGAAATCGTAAATCATGCCGACCTGGTTTTTGCCGAGCACGACGGGACCAAGCTCGTCGGCGACCTTTATTTGCCCAAAGGCCGCAGCAAGGTGCCGGTCCTGGTCGCCGTGCATGGCGGCGGCTGGCAAGTCGGCAGCAAGCAATTCTACCGCTATTGGGGCCTGTTCCTCGCCCGCGCCGGCTACGCGGTGTTCGCCGTCGATTATCGGCTCGGCAAACCCGGCGTCTATCCGGCCGCGGTCTACGACGTCAAAGCCGCTGTACAGTTCATCCGCGCCAAAGCCGGCGAATTCGATCTCGATCCGGACCGCATCGGGCTGGTTGGCGATTCCGCCGGCGCCCATCTCGCTTCGCTGGTGGCGCTGGCCGGCGATCAGTTCAATTCCGCCTATCGCGACGACGCCACCGCCTCCGTTCCCGCCAACGTCAAATGCGTGATCGGCTTCTACGGCGTCTATGACATGCACGCGCAATGGACGCACGATCTGATTTCCCGTCCGAATGACAAGATCGTCGAGAAATTCCTTGGCACCTCGCCGATGCAGAACCGCCGCGTCTATTTCGACGCCTCGCCGATCAGCTACGCCACGGCCGACCACAATCAGCTGAAACTTCTCCTGATCCACGGTACCGAAGACGACATCGTCAACTCGCCGACCCAGTCCGGCGCGTTCCTCACCGCTTTGACCCAGTCCGGGTTTTTCGTGCGCCGTATCATCATCCCCGGCGCCGGGCATTTCTGGTCGTCCGATCCGTTTGAGAGCGAGCCACACAGCTACGCCGCGCAGTCAATTCCGCGGCTGATGCGGTTTCTCGAAACTTCGCTCTGAATTAACGTAGCCCGGATTGAGCGAAGCGAAATCCGGGTGCTGATCCTCTAGCTTTTCCCGGCTTTCGCTTTGCTCAAGGCGGGCTACACTGGCGCCGAGTTTCACAAGCAGGCGGCGCAGCGGGTTTGCCCCCGTCGAAGCGCCGCCTCATCACAGGGAGGAAAAGTTCATGTCGAGGTCGATCCCGATCGCCGCTGCGACGGCGCTGTTTGTTGCCGCGTTGGTCCTCATGCCGACGCCGGGCCGCCAAGCGGCGGCGCAATCCGGGCCGCTTCTGGTCAATGTGGTCGAATACGATATCCAGCCCGGCCAGGTCGACACCTATCTGGCGGCGCTCAAGGAGAATGCCGCGGCCTCAGTGAAGGAGCCGGGCTGCCGCGAGTTCAACATCCTCGTCTCGCAAAAGGACCCGAATCACGTACTGATTTTCGAGGTCTATGACGACACTGCCGCAGCACAAGCGCACCGCGAAACCGACCACTACAAGAAATATGCCGCGACGATCAAAGATTTGTTCGTCAAGCGCGAGGTGCGGCCCTATTCGTCGGTGGCGATGAACATGAAGGGCAAATGATCGACGTGCCGCCCGCAAAGGAAATCATGGCAGCGAAGAAGAAAGGCGTTGTCGGGATCGTCGGTCTCGGCATCATGGGCGGCGCGTTTGCGCAAAATCTGAATGCCGCCGGCTGGCGGGTGGTCGGCTACGACGTCGCCGCGGCGCGCCGCCGCGCACTCGCCCGCGCCGGCATCGAGATCGCCGCCGATGCGGGCGAAGTTGCTGCCAAGGCGCCGATCATCATCACAAGTTTGCCGAAGGCCTCGGCGCTGGCGTCGACCGTCGATGCCATCGTCAAGGCCGGTCTGCCGCGCCGGATCGTGATCGAGGCTTCGACCTTCAAGCTTGACGACAAAGAGGCCGCCGAGGCGGCGTTGCGCAAGGCCGGGCACGTTCTGCTCGACTGCCCGGTAAGCGGCACCGGCATTCAGGCCAAGACAAAAGATCTGGTGATCTACGCTTCGGGCGGCGCCGCCGAGATCAAGAAGCTCCGCCCGCTATTCGCCGACTTCACCCGCGCGGTGCACGATCTCGGCGCCTTCGGCAACGGCAGCCGGATGAAATATGTCGCCAATCTGCTGGTCGCGATTCACAATGTCGCCAGCGCCGAAGCCTTGGTGCTCGGCATGAAGGCGGGGCTCCCGCCGGAGCTGATCTATGACCAGATCAGGATTGGCGCCGGCAATTCGCGGGTGTTCGAATTGCGCGCGCCGATGATGGTCAAGGGCCGCTACGACCAGCCGACCATGAAAGTGTCGATCTGGCAGAAGGACATGGACGTGATCGGCAGCTTTGCGCAGGCGCTCGGCGCGCCGACGCCGTTGTTCTCGGCAACGCTGCCGATCTATGCCGCCGCCTTGTCGGGCGGCTACGGCGAGCAGGACACCGCCGCTACCTGCGCGGTGCTCGAGGCGATGGCCGGCCTCAAGCGCGGCAAACGCACGTCAAGGCTCGGAAAAAAATCGCAGTAGAAGCCTAGGGCGCGGAACAGATAACCCTGCAAGCTTGCGTCACCGCGTCAGCGGCGCCTTTTCCAATGTGGGAAATTGCCGCGCATCCGTCCAGTATTGCGTGTAGTCGCAACAGCTATTATGCCTCGGGCCCGCTTGAGCGGAGCGAAAGCAATCAATAATGGCGCGCCGCCGCATTTCTGAACAGCCGACGTCGCGGCTTGCCATCTGGTCGCGGCGGGTGGCGCTGTTTTCGCTGGCGGCGACGCTGATCGCCGTCATCGTGGTGCGCTCGGGCGCGCTCGAAATCGTGCCGGCGCTGTCGACGCTGGCCGGTGCGCTGGTGCTTGCCATCCTCGCGATCCTGTTGGCCTTCGGCGCGGCGGTGTCGATCTGGAAAGACGGCGTCGGCGGTGTGGGCGAGGCGGTCACCGGGCTCCTGATCGGACTCGCGCTGATTGCCTATCCGGCCTTTCTCGGCGTCAAAGCCTACCGGCTGCCGGCGATCTACGACATCACTACCGATCCGATCGATCCGCCGAAGTTCGAGGCGATCGCGCGCTTGCGGCCGCGCGACGCCAACCCGGTCGCCTATGCCGGCCTCTACACCGCCGAGCAGCAGCGCGTCGCCTATTCCGACATCGAGCCCGATCTCACCACCGCGTCGCCGCAAGAGGCTTATAACGCGGTGCTCAAGGTTATCGCCAAGCGCAAATGGCACGTGGTCGATGCGCGGCCGCCGCAAGCGTACGCGCCGCGCGACGGCCTGATCGAGGCGATCGCGCGCACGCCGATCCTCGGTTTCCGCGACGACGTCGCGGTGCGGGTGCGCGCCACCCAGGAAGGCTCGCGCATCGACGTGCGCTCGGCGTCACGTTATGGCCGCCACGACCTCGGCACCAACGCCGCGCGGGTGCGCGCGCTGATCGACGAGGTCGACGAAGCGCTCACGGCGCCGGCGAAGCCGGACAAGCAACCGCAGCAGTCGGCGCCGAAGCCCAGTCAGGCGGCGGGCAAGGGCAATTCGGTCAAGCGGTAGGTGCCGCCGATCGACGGCATGCCGTCGGTAGCGACGACGCCGCGGGCGACCAGATCTTCCAGGTGCGCCAGGACCGATAAACCGGCCGCGCCGATCAGGCGCGGATCGATGCCGATATAGATCGCCCGCACCAGCGTTGGGATGTCGGCGTGGCCCTTGCCGAGGCGCCGTAGGATCGACGCCTCGCGCCCCTGCCGGTGACGGATATAGCTCTGCACGAAACGCGGCGCGTCGCGCACCGGCCCGCCATGGCCGGGCAGGTAGACCGGCTCGCTTCGGCGCGCCAGCTTTTCCAGCGAGGCCATGTAGTCGCTCATGGCGCCATCCGGCGGCGCCACGATCGACGTCGACCACGCCATCACGTGATCGCCGGAAAAGATCAGGTCGGCTTCCTTGAGCGCAAAGGCCATGTGGTTGGCGGTGTGTCCGGGCGTAGTCACCGCTTCGATGGTCCAGCCGTCGCCGTCAACGATTGCGCCGTCGGCCAGCGCGACATCCGGAACAAAACCAAGGTCGGCGGAAGCGTCGAGCCGGGAGCCTTCGCCGATATGCAGCGGCCGCGCAGGACGGTGCGGACCTTCAGCGTAAACCGTGGCGCCGGTCTTGGCCTTGATCTTGGGCACCGCCGGCGAATGATCGCGATGGGTGTGGGTGACGAAAATGTCGGTGACGGTCTCGCCGCGCACCGCGTCAAGGAGCGCGGCGATATGGGCATCATCGTCGGGGCCGGGATCGACGATCGCGACCTTGCCGCGGCCGATGATGTAGCTGACCGTGCCCTTGAAGGTGAACGGGCTTGGATTGTTGGCGACCACGGCGCGCACGCCTGGCGCCACCTCGGCGGGCTGGCCGGGCACGAGGTCGAACTCCTTATTGTAATGGACGTCGTCGCTCATGCCTTGATCCTTGCACGCGTGCAGTCCGCCGCGAGCGGCGCTTCCATGTGCAAAGGATGAGGGTAAAGCGCAAGTGGGCGAGCCATGCGCGGGAAATCGGCGCCGCCGGCGAAAATGCGGCGGCGCCGATCCCCAAAAAGGATGGAGCCCCGGTGCCGGGATCGCCGGGGCTCCAAGCAATCTCATTCAACACGAGTTGTGAGATCGAGATCGCAGACACGATTATGCAAACAGCGGGCCAACTCGGTTCCGGCATGGATCAGGCGAGCCAAGATCGCGATTTCGCGCGGAATCGGGCGGGGCAGTGGGCTTCGGTGTGCCCAATTCGTGGTTAATGTCCGCGCAGAGGGCGGTCGGTGGCTAATTTGCAGGCAGGGCGAATAGCGAGTGGCGAATAAGGAAAACCCGCGAGCTTCACCCCATTCGCCACTCCCTATTCGCCATTCGCTGGACCGACAGGCCCTCAAAACGGCGTGCGGCTGCGCATGGCCGCGGCCAGCGTGCCCTCGTCGAGATAATCGAGTTCGCCGCCGACCGGCACGCCATGCGCGAGCCGGGTGACTTTGACATTGGCGCCGTGAAGGAGGTCGGTGATGTAGTGGGCGGTGCTTTGGCCGTCGACGGTGGCGTTGAGCGCAAGGATGATCTCGTGCACCGACGGCTCGTGGGCGCGCTTGACCAACGCGTCGATGGTGAGGTCGTCCGGGCCGACGCCGTCGAGCGGCGAGAGCGTGCCGCCGATCACGTGATAGCGCGCGTTGATGGCGTGCGCGCGCTCCAGCGCCCACAGATCGGCGACGTCGGCGACGACGACGATGGCGGACGGGTCGCGCCGCGCGTCGGTGCAGACCGTGCACGGATTCTGCGTGTCGATGTTGCCGCAGATTTTGCACACCTCGATCTTCTCGATCGCCGTCTGCAAGGCGGCGGCGAGCGGCGCCATCAGGAGCTCGCGCTTCTTGATCAGGAACAACGCAGCGCGCCGCGCCGAGCGCGGCCCAAGCCCAGGCAGGCGAGCGAGCAGCTGGATCAGGCGTTCAATCTCGGGACCGGCAGCGATCGCGGGCATGGTTGTTTCCTAGTCGTCATTGCCGGGCATAGCCGTTCGAAGAACGGCGTCGCTTCGCCCGCCTATGTCCCGGCAATCCCGATGTTTGTCCTCAAGCCCTGCCACGTGAATCGGGATGCCAGGGCCAAGCCCGGGCATGACGCCGAGTGTGCGGCTTTGCATCGCTATTAAAACAGCTTCAACCCCGGCGGCAGCGGCAGGCCGCCGGTGAGCGCCTGCATGCGGTCCTGCAACATGCTCTGCAGCTTGCGCTGGCCATCGGCGGCCGCGGCGACGATGAGGTCCTGAAGAATGTCTTTCTGATCGGGCCGCAGCAGCGAATCGTCGACATGCGCGGCGCGCACTTCGCCCTTGCCGGACATTTTCAGCGTCACCAGCCCGCCGCCGGCGGTGCCTTCGACCTCGATGCGGTCGAGCTCGGCCTGCATCGCTTCCATCTTCGATTTGAATTCGGCGGCCTGTTTCATCAGGCCAAGAAAATCAGCCATCGCGTTGCCTATCCGTCAGTGACTATTCCCGGGCGCAGCGCAGCGCGAAGCGGTGCGCTGCAGAACCGGGATCGTTACAAACTCGGAGCCTATTACGATCCCGGATCAGCGCTGCATCACTGCGTGCTGCACCGCGTCCGGGAAACGCTTGCCGTTTGTACTCATCGCTCGTCATCCGCCGGATCGCCGCCACCGCTCTCGGCAAACGGCAACTCCTCCGCCGCGCCGGCGCCGCCCGGCGTTCGCACATCGACGATCTCGGCACCGGGAAAGCGGGTCAGCACCGCCTGCACCAGCGGATCGCCGCGTACGCCGTCTTTCAGCTCGGCTTTGCGCAGCTGCGCTTGCGTGTAGAGGCTCGGCTGGCCTTGCTCGGCGGACACGATCACCATCCAGCGCCGCCCGGTCCAGTCGGCGAGCTTTTTCGACAGCTCGCCGGTCAGCGACTTCTGCGCGCTCGGTTCGAGGCTGAATTCGAGCCGGCCGTCCTCGAACCGCACCAGCCGCACGTCGCGCTCGAGCGCGCTCTTCAGCCCGAGGTCGCGTTTTTCGCCGGCGAGCGCGACTAGGTCCTCGAAGCTTTGCAGCACCAAGGCGGCCACATTGGCCTCATCGCTGCGCGCCAGCGGCTCGCGCGCCGGCAATTCGGCGGGCGCGGCCGCGAGCGCGGCGCGTGGGCCGCCGCGCGGCATCTCAGGCGCACGCGGCGCTTCCGCGCGCGGTGACATCTCCGCGCGCGTCGGCGGCGCGCCCGACGACGCCGCGGAGCCGCCGTTGCCGCGGGCGCCGTCGCCGAGCGCGCGGATCACCTCGTCGGGTGTCGGCAGGTCGGCGGCGTAAGCGATGCGCACCAGCACCATTTCGGCTGCGGCCAGCGGCCGTCCGGCGGCGGCGACCTCCTCGATGCCCTTGAGCAGCATCTGCCAGGTGCGGGCGAGGACGCGCATTGAGAGTTTTGCGGCAAACGCGCGCCCGCGCGTCCGCTCCGCTTCGGTGAGCGACACATCGTCGGCCAGCGCCGGCACGATTTTCACGCGCGTGACGAAGTGAGTGAATTCCGCAAGGTCGCCGAGCACCATCGCCGGATCGGCGCCGGCATCATATTGCTCGCGCAGTTCCTGAAGCGCGCGCGCCAGATCGGCGCGCATCAAAGCCTCGAACAGATCGATGATCTTGGTGCGGTCGGCGAGCCCCAGCATCCCGCGCACATCCTCGGCGCGCACCGGCCCGGCGGCGTGCGCGATCGCCTGGTCAAGGAGCGACAGCGCGTCGCGCACCGAACCTTCGGCGGCGCGCGCGATCAGGCCCAAAGCTTCCGGCTCTGCGGTGATGGTTTCCTTCTCGGCGATGCCTTGCAGATGCTTGACCAGGAGCGCCGCATCGACCCGGCGCAGATCGAAGCGCTGGCAGCGCGACAACACCGTGATCGGCACTTTGCGGATTTCGGTGGTCGCGAACACGAACTTGGCGTGGGCCGGCGGCTCTTCCAGCGTCTTTAGCAGCGCATTGAAGGCGGCGCCCGAGAGCATGTGCACTTCGTCGAGGATATAGACCTTGTAGCGCGCCGACACCGGCGCGTAGCGGATCGCCTCGTTGATGGCGCGCACGTCCTCGACGCCGTTATGCGAGGCCGCATCCATCTCGATGACGTCGAGATGGCGGCTCTCCATGATCGCCTGGCAATGCACGCCGAGCGTCGGCATGGCGATGGTCGGCCCGCTGATCGAACCATCCGGCAATTCGTAATTGAGCGCGCGCGCCAGGATACGCGCCGTCGTGGTCTTGCCGACGCCGCGCACGCCGGTCAGCACCCAGGCCTGCGGGATGCGGCCGCTCTGGAACGCGTTCGAGATGGTGCGCACCATGGCGTCCTGGCCGATCAGGTCGGCGAAGGTCGACGGCCGGTATTTGCGCGCGAGCACGCGATAGGAGCCGGCAGCGTTCGGGGTCGTGGCGTCGTCCATGGGAAGAATGTAGCCTGGGTTGAGCGAAGCGAAACCCGGGAACTACGTTCAAACTGCCGATGTTCCCGGAATTCGCATCGCTCAATCCGGGTTAAAAACCTCGATGTGTAAGGGTGGGAGGCTGACGAGCGACCCGAACCGCGCTCGTTAGGGCTGCTTCCTTCCGGACCTGACCCGGTTGGCGAGTGGCTCGTCCACCGCCAACCTCCCGGCTCCTATATCGGTCGGGGAGGGGGAGAAAGCAAGCCGCCCGGTCACAGCTTGCAGACGCCTTAAGACGGCTCAACTTGCAGTAACTGGGGCAGCCAGCCTTCGAGCCATTGCAGCGCTGCTTGGTCCGCGAACGCGTCCGACTTGGCGTCGTGAAACAGACAATCTCCGATCCGCTTGGCACCGAGCGAAGAGAATATTTCGTCAAACTTGCGCGGGCCGCCGCAGAAGGTGGTGAAGTAGGTCATATCGCCCAAGCCCACCACCCCGTAGCGGATGTGCGAAAGATCCGGACGCTGTTCAGTGAGCTCTGCGAAGAATGCTTGTCCGTTGTCAGGTATGTCCCCGGTTCCATAAGTCGATGAGCACACAATAAACGTTCGATATCGTTCAAAAAGCGAGATCTGCGCGTTTTCCATGTTGATCACGCGCGCGGCCAATCCACGGCCTTTAATTTCCTGCGCCACTTCATCGGCGACCATTTCGGCCGTGCCGCTCATGCTCGCCACCAGCAACACAATTGATTGGTCGGTAAAACTCATACTTCGCCTCTCGCCAATCCGAGAGCTCAGTTGTTTTGCTGCATTTGAAGGCGAGAGGGTTCCTTCAAGAAGCCGTTCTCGCGGTAATAGCGCTCAGCTCCGGCCGCCAACGGGATGGACGTCGCCGCGATCTTGTGCGGTTGCAGCGGGTAGCTGACCGGACTGTCCGCCGGCGGAAGGTGGCGATACTGACTTTCCAGGATGTCGGCTGTTTCACACAGTACCGACGCGACGACGTACGCCAGGTCGTCCGCAAGATCATCGCGGCAAAAAAGCAGAAAGTCAGAGAAATCAAGTGCCTGCAACGGTCCGGGCAGTCTTGGAAACCTGTCGGCGGAAATGTTGATGCGTTTCCACTTGAACCTGTCTTCGACCAGCGAGAGCGCGGAATCTTCGAAGGGCAGGAAATTCATCTTCTTCGCGGCGCATAAGTCCCGCCAGTACGGCGTCATTATTGCTTCAAACAGAACCGCGTCGGCTTTTCCTGCGGTGGCCGGAGGAATCGTATCCCAAGGCGCTTCCCCCAATAACAGCTTGCCGCCCCAAGACTCGATGGTCGCTGCTGAAACGCCGGAGGCCTCGAGCATGCGATGCGCTGCAAATCCCGTCATGTTGACGCCATCGTCCCACGCCGTGGAGAGGGTGAATGCCGGGCGCTTCGCGCGCAGATCGGCAAAGCTCTCAACGCCGAAGCGCGCGTCGATCGCGAACACGAGTGCGTCATCCTGCGGCAGCGTGCCCAGCGCACGGAGGCGGCCGACATCTCCCCGCTCGTTGATGCCACGACCTTCAAAAATTGTGCGGCCAAAACTGGCGGGGACGAACAGCGCGATTTGAACATCGCCGTCGAGGACTGCGTCTATGGCGTCGGTTCCGCCCCTGCCAGCCCAGGTGGCAAACTTGGAGCCTGGTGGGGAACGTCGCCAGAGTTCAGCGCCAATCCATCCGCAGATGCGATGCAGGTTGGCGATCCCCCAGTCCCCCATCATGTGCAGCGTAATGGGGCGATCCAGCCGAGCTTCCATAACTGATCCTTTGACAATCCCACGCTGCTGGGTATATTTGAAAAATAGGTAGGTATCTACCAAAAAAGCAACATCTACCAAAAAACAAATGAGCAAACTGCGAGCCTTGCGTCTCCCTGTTGCCGCTGTTGCTGACAGCGACCTCGTACCGTTGGAACGCAGCGTCGGTTATCACGTCCGGCAATTGGCCGAGAGTTGGGAAGACGTGATGGATCAGAGCGCCGAAGCGCACGGGGTGACAGTGAGCCAGTGGCGCTACCTGCGCGAACTTTGGGAAGAAGACGCGCTGACCGTGGGCGACCTCACGCGCCGGGTCGGTCGTCAGGGACCGACGACGGTTGTTGCGGTTCAGCTCTTGAAAAAAGCCGGAATGGTGACGGTGGTTAAGTCGGCCGAAGACCGGCGTAAGAGCTTGGTCCGCTTGACGCCGCGCGGCAAAAGATTGGCCGACACAATGTCGCCCCTCATCAGGGATGTTAACGATCGTGCGATGGCCGATCTGTCCGACGCGGAAATTCGCACTTTCAAACGTTTGATCGTGCGAATCCAGCGAACGCTCGATCTGGAATGCCGAAACCGCAACGCGTGGTCGGAGCGACGCACGCGGCAACTAGCCAAAGAAGTAGGTCTTTAAAAATCAAGCAGAACAAAGGGGTGGAAACAGCATGCCGCAATTTATCACCATTCACCGCGCACCGGGTCTAAAAGGCGACGAGCTGGCACAAAACGCCCCTCAGGTGCTCGGGGCCAAGATCGCGGTGTTCAAACAAATCTATGCAAACATCGCCTCGGGACTTATCGTTTCGGTGTTCGAGGCCAACTCCAAAGAAAAGCTCGAGGAACAGATGGAAGTGCTCGGCTTCCCAATCGACGAAACCCATGAAGTGCATTTTGCGGCATCGCGCGCCGAGCTGGAGCAGATGCTCAAACAGCACAGCAAATGACCCCGGGGAGCACTGCCATGTCCGATGACAAACTCGTTATCCCGCCGCCGCGTAGTGATCGGCCGCCAATGCACAGCAACGCGTTCGATGTCATGCAAGGCAGCAATACTCAGCTTAAGCCGCTGTTTCCGTATCTGCACCCGGGGGCGATGGTGCCGTGTTCCGCCCTGCTGATTGGCGGTCCGGACGCCGACTACGGACACTTCTTCCACCACAATACCCAGCACGAGATCGCACTCGCATTAGCCTGCAACGGCGCGATGCTGCCAACTGGCCAGGTCTTCATTGGGGCGGTGATCCACGGGGTCAATTCGTTTTTGAAGAAAGAGAAAGACCCCAACTCATTCTGCGCATTCGTGATTACGCAAATGCAAGCCGAATCCGGCGTGCAGACGGAGGGCTGTAGTTTGCGCTGCGCCAAGTGCCACGAACAAATCTTCTTCAAGGAATTTGATGCTACTCCGCAGCCCGATGCCACCGAGGCCGATCATCCCTTGCCGTCAGTCGCGGCGTTACCGGCGCTGTTCGCCGAATACAACAACGACAAGGCCTGTCACGTCTGCGCCAAATGCGGCCATGTCAACCGTGAATTTCCCGTAGCCGCATGGGGCTGGGACAAATACACCGATCAGAGCGCGGCGGCGATCGCCGCCCGGCGGACTCTCACGGATGCAGCGAGCGCGGCAGCATAGAGCAGGCGCGGCCATGCGAAAAAAAACCTTCCGACTGTGGCGCGAGGCGGCAAAGGTCGGTGCGTACGCCGAGATGCCGATGTTGCCGGACGACAAGCAGGTGCAGGTGCATCTCAGCAGGAATGACCAGCCGCAGCCGTTCCACCTCATCTGCGGCAAGGATACATTGCTAGCGCTGATCTCCGGCGCCGCGAAGGTCGAGTTCAAAGGCACGGGAATTGATCACTTCGCGCTCAAGCCCGGAAGCTTCGTTTACGTGCCCGCTGGCGCTCCGCACCGCATCGTTCCGGCGGAGATCAGTATCATGATGCGCTACAAACAGATGCAGGCCGGGCTCGAGGGCGTCGCGTGGTATTGCGACAGTTGCGATGCGGAGATCTATCGAGAGGTGTGGGATACTGCCGCCACATTGTCACAGGCGAAATACCAGGAGGTCTCCTCCCATTTTGCCGCCGACGCATCGCAGCGGAAGTGCCGCCACTGCGGCTCGATCCATCCGGCGCCTGATTTGGAAGGCTTTCGTTGGTCCGAAGTCGCTCGCGAAATCACAGCTGAGTCTTCCGCTACGTGAGAAGGCGACGTTCGGTCCGAGCGATGATGCCTGCAGCGACAAAGCCGCACCGGGCCGTCGCCCGCCGCGGCTTCAAAAGACTGCCAGTTTTCATTAATGCACAAAGCAAATGACATCCTTCACGTATCGCTGTCCGAACACGGGAGCCATGGTTCAGGGCTTCATCGTCGTCGAGGAGATTCCGGAGCGCTTCAATTTTGAGCCCGAAGACGGTCCTTATAAGTCGATGTACTGCGAAAGTTGCCGACAGGCTCACTTTGTGAACGTAAAGACCGGCAAGGTTTTGGGCGAAGATGAAGATGACGAAAAGGCCATCAATTCCGGCTGAGCGGCAGCGAAAGGAAGAGATACCGGCGCAGCTCCCCAGGGAGCGCGAAACACAGCGGAGACGCTGCTCGCCGAATAATTGCTGCTGCATTTGCGCGAATCCGGCGCCTGATGTCGCCGTTGGGGTCATGAAAGTCGATTGTGACCCGCCTGACCAGTGTCCGCTTCACCCCCGATAGCGACCAAACAGCGGACATCGAACGAGGTCGCAGAAGGGCTACAAGCCGACATCGCGCATCGCAACGCCCGGATGCGACGTCCGCTTTGGAACCGATTTTGTTGTGAAAGTCGCCTGTGAGCCCGGCACGGCACGCCAAAACGAATTTTGAGAGCGTGCCATGTGCCGCCTTGCTCCGGCAGGAGCAGGCGGTCTCGACGCCTGCGACTTACGATCTTGAATTCAAGTAGTACGCCACGAATGCCACGCAGGATTCATGCAACACACGCGGTGGGCACGGTTGGCGGAGGCCGTGCGACCAGCATTGCCAGCTTGCGAAGGTTCTGTGCAATCGCCGCCAGCGTGAACTCGAACTGCGCGCCGGCGGGACCGCGAAGGCGCAATCGACCAAGCCGCAGAATGCGCTTGAGGTGTGCGAACAGCATCTCGATCTTCTTGCGATCGCGGCGTGATTGCTCGAACGCCTTTGTCTTGGCCAGCCCACGAGCAACTTCCCGGGCCTCCTCGTAGATACTGCGCGGGACCCTCCGAGCAGGCGTCCTTGGACAGCATCGCGCCCTGAGTGGACAGACACGACAGTCGAGCACGCTCGCGAAGTAAAGCAGTGTCGTCTCCCCATCGTTGACCAACCGGCCCGTCGTCGCGAGACTCTTGCCCGCCGGGCAGATGTAAACGTTACGCTCCTTGTCGAATGTGAAGTCTTCCCGATTGAATGTCCCGTCGTCGCGCTGCGACTTGTCGATGACCGGGACATGCGGTGCGATCCCCTGCCGGTAGACCAGCCAGTCGAGGTTGGCGGCTGAGCCATAGGCGGTATCCGCCGCGAGCCATTCGGGCTTGATGCCAAAGCTGGCCTCTGTCCGCTCGATCATCGTCTGCGATGCGCCAACCTCGGCCTGCCGAATGGCCCGTGAAGCCTCGACATCCATGATAATCCCGAACTTCACGTCGATGAGATAATTGTCGGCGTAGGCGAAGAATGCCGCATTGCGCAGCGCGCCAGTCCATTGGGCGGCGGGATCGGATGGTGAGACGAACTTCGGCGTGACGCTGCTTGCTGCCCCATAGGCCGGATCGTCGAGCGTTGCCAGATACTCTTTGACCGCGCCATGCGCCTGCTCCGGATCGATATCCTTGTTCCACTCCGCACCGGGGATCGAGCGATGCTTGTTGGCGTCGGCCTGGATGAGGCTTGCATCGACAGCAAAGCCTTCACCACCGACGAGGCCGGCCGCGATGCATGTGCCAACGACCCGCTCAAAACACGAGGCGGAAAATATCGCTGTCGCGGAAGCGCGCGTTGCGTGCGCGTGAGAATGCCGAATGGTCGGGGATATCGTCCTCGATGCCGAGGCCACAGAACCAACGATAGGCCAGGTTGAGCTGGACCTCGCGGCACAGCGCGCGTTCCGAGCGGATGGCGAACACGTAACCGACGATGAGCATCCGGATCATCAACACCGGATCGATCGACGGTCGTCCGGTATGCGAATAGTGCGGCGCCAGCTCGGCTCGAACCCACGACAGATCAAGAACGCGAGCGACCGCGCGCACCAAGTGATCGTCCGGCACCACCGCTTCGAGATTAAACGAATAGAACAGCTGTCCTTGATCCTGGCTTATCCGCCCCATCATCACGCGGCCCCGCCAATGTTCGTGTCAGTACGACAGAATCATTGTTCGTAGGTCGCTTCAAATGACTTTTGCAACAAAATCGAACCCACAACAGACGTGGCGTGTCTCTTGTCTTTGACGACACCTCCGCTTCTAGCCGAGAATGAGGACGGCCTAAACATTCCAAGTGCGGCGCGGCGTTTTTTCCGAAAGCCTGGATGGCATATTTTGGCGGGGACTTTTCCGAATTGCTAATTGTGCTCCCATTTGGGAGCCCGTTTGTTTAGAAAAGCATTCACGCCCTCGGCGAAGTCTGTCGTGTCTGCAAGCTCGGTGGCCGTTTCAAGCTCGAGTGCCATTCCGTCGTCAAAACTCATTCCACCACCCAGTGTTATGGTACGTCTGATCGCCGCCAGGGCAGCCGCCGGCTTCGCTGCCAGATCCTCGGCATAGTGTTGCACTCGGCGCCTCAGATCGTCGGGCTCCACCACTTCGTCCACCAAACCCCAGCCCAGCGCTTGGACCGCGTCCAGTAAACCTCCTTCGTACAAGTAGCGAATAGCTTTCGGCCGGCCGAGTAATCGTACTAACGTCTGCGTGGTGGCGATAGGCGGGATAAAAGCAATACGGATTTCCGGCTGACCTAGCTTCGCGTTGGACGCCGCAAACCGGAGGTCGCAATGCAGCGCCATCTCTAGACCGCCGCCCACGGCAGTTCCGTTGATCGCAGCTAACAGAGGTTTAGGAGAGGAGCGCAGTAGCCGGGCGATCTCATGACACAGTGAGACCCAGCTGCGCATGTCGCGTGCTATCATCCCCTCGAATACGTGAAGATCTGCTCCAGCACTGAAATAACCATCGATAGCGCTTGCGAGCACTAGCAGTCCGCTGAAGAACCTGGAGATTGGTGCATTTCCCGTCTTTTTGTCTTGGGGTTTGGGGCGGTCGGGATGTTGTGAGCAGACGTCGACCTATGCCGCCAGCAGTTTGGGAATGCGGATCAGGTTGTAAGCGATCAGATTGAGCATGAAGTCGGTAGCGACGCTGGCTAGGCCGCGATGTTTGGTCTTGCGCATCGTGCCGTGCTGCTTGCCCCAGCCGAAGATGCATTCGATCATCGCCCGGCACGATTGCGACTGGCCATAGCCCTCGTGCCGCGTGGTGCGTCCGTCGATGGCGCTCTGACGACGCTTGCCGGTTGCGGTGATGCTGTCGTTTTGCGTCACGTGCGGCGTAACGTTGATGGCGCGCAGATGGGCCACATGGTCAGCCGTGTCATAGGCCTTATCTTCGCCCACCGTGATGCGGCAGCCGGCCTCCTTGGCTTTGGCCTTGAGCATGATCTGCGAAGCGCGGCGCTCGGCAGTGCCGTTGGCGAGCGTGACCATGCCGGCTACTGCCAGCCCATGCCGGTTCTCCATGGTGGCATGGCCCATGTAGCAGAGCTTCGCCTCTCGCCCAGCGGCCTTGCGGTAGAGTTGGCTGTCGGGGTCGCTGGTGCTCGCATGCGTGTCGTTCTTGCGCTGCTGGCCGTGGAAGTTGGTGCCGCCGTCTTCGTCGCCGCTGCCGTCCTTGGGGCGAAAACTCTTGTGCGAGGCCCACGCTTCGATCAGCGTCCCGTCCGCCGAAAAATGCTCGTCCGACAGCAGCGGCTTGACCTCCGGATGGTTCAGAAGCTTGGTCATGAACTTGGCAAACACCTCGCCGTTCTGCAGCCGATCGCGGTTCTTCGTGAAAGTGGTCGGGTCCCAGATCGGGTCGTCGGGCGAAAGTCCCACGAACCAGCGGTACAACAGATTGTAGTTCAACTGCTCCATCAGCTGGCGTTCCGAGCGGATGCCGTAGAACACTTGAAGCAGCAGCGCGCTCAGCAACTGCTCTGGCGGAATCGAGGGGCGGCCTTCGCTCGCGTAGAGCCTCCCTAGGCTACGTGTCAGCTCGCCCAGCACATCGCGCACAAGTTCCCGGATCTTTCTCAGCGGATGGTTCGCCGGCACACGCGCCTCCGGTGCGATGTACGAAAACAGCCCGCCCTGATCTACAAATGTGCCCCGCATGCCAGCCTCCGCCGATTCGTGACAGAAAACTGAATCACGACACTCTCGCCATGGCGAGGGTTTTTCAGCAGACTGCTAGGACCCGAACCCCCGGATCGGCAAGTGCCGCGGCGATTGCCTCACGCACCTCCTGTACCATCTCTCGATTGAAGGCGTTGACCGGTGCACGGTTGAACTCGAGCCAAGCGACGCGAGCGTCGACGCGCAGACGTATGAATTCGAAGCTACGAGTTCATGCGGGACTGCCTCCTTGACCCACGCGCGTGAGAAACGGAACGCGTGAGGACCCAGGTTAAGCGCGAATTTTATGAAGAGCACAAGCAATTGTAGCTCCTTTGAAAAGTGCATCGCGCACGCCACCAATTGTGACATGTTTGACGTCGCTCATTGGCACATCGCGGCGTTTTCCAGACGCGTTATCGCGTCTGCAATTGAGAGGGGTAAACGGACGTAACGCGGACATTGTAGTTCGGGTAGCAATTGGCCCGGAACAGTAACCCTGCGAGTTGCGTCTTGCGCGACTTTTGCCTAAGAGGCTGCGCCCGTTCGTTTCGGACGCAGCCGCCTCGAGGCCATTCTGATTGCTGTGAGCCTTAAAACTTACAAGCCGACAAAGTTATCGACCCAATCACAAGGGTTTGGCGGAAATGCCATTGCAGATTGGGCGCTGGTCAGACTGAGGACGGTCCACGCCGTGAGCAGGAACATGCTGGCGGCCAAAACTCTGGTAATCGCTGGCATTTTGATCTCCGATTTATGCGGAATTTCAGGATGCCGCAAAAGCGCCAAGCGCGCTTTGACTGGTCATTGATATTTCCTTGAGAGCCCGTTGATTTCGCCGTCTCGGAGGGTGGGATATGATGGCCCTGGTCGGGCAACTACCGGCCTGTGGAGCAGAAAATTGCTTTACGATTTTGAGGGTTATGCTCTCGAACACGGATCGGCGCGAGCTGCGGCAGGGCGATACCGTCGTTGCTGTCTAGCCTCAAGTCTTAGATCTTCTCGAATACTTGATCGCGACCGCGATCCGATGTCGGAGTAGACCAGACCCCTGGGAGCTTGCTCGAAGCGACGCAATTGCTCATCTCGAAAAATAGAGCCTAATCAGAATCTAAGACCAAAGCTACTCTAATCCCGCGCGAAGGAAGGCCTCCAGATAATGCTCACGCTGGGCGTCCAACTTGATCGGCATGTGGTCTGCGATCCAGGCGAGCGAAATATTGGGCTACGCGCGGCGCAGCTCCCGCAATGCGACCTTGGCAACATCGATCTGGCCGGACTGCGGTCGTAGCGTTCCGCCCAGATGTGGCTGCCGGTGGCGACGTCGTTGAGCTGCACGGTGATGCGCACACGGTCGCCGCTCTTGCGGACGCTGCCCTCGATCACATAACCGACGCCGAGCTCCTCGGCGACCTGTTTCATATGAACGGCCTTGCCTTTGTAAATGAAGGACGAGTTGCGCGCGATCACGAAAAACCAGCGCAACTTGGACAGCGCAGTGATGATGTCCTCGCTGATGCCGTCGGAAAAATACTCCTGCTCCGGATCGCCGCTCATGTTGATAAAGGGAAGCACGGCGATCGCGGGACGGTCCGGCAGCGGCAAGGCCAGCCGCGGCTGCTCACGGATTTCATTCGGCGGCGGACTGGTGGCACGTACGGTGCCTATGAAGCGGAGGCCCTTGCGCGCCATCGTGCGGATGAGCTTCTGATCCTCGCCGCTGTCGCCAACGGCCGTTCGCGCGGCATTGATGCGGCTGGTTAGGGTGTGTGTAGAAACGCTTTGCCGGAAGTGTCGAAGCGTAGCAGTTTTGGTTGGATGGCGTTGAGGAGCCTTTTTCGGGTTTGGCTATGCCCTCATCGCGGCGATGAGCGGCCGATGCCCATGATGTTCATGACCGGTCAGATTGTAGGCCAGCACGTGTAGCGCCATCTCTGAGGCACTCGTGGCAGCGTCTTCATCAGGAAATGGGTTGCTCCCATCCTGGCCTTGATGGTGCCGAAGGGATGTTCGACCGTCTCGCGGCGCTGGCGCATCTTCTCGGATGCTCGTCGAGCCGGCGCTGAACGGCTTCGAGAATATGCTCATGTTCCCATCGGGTGATCCGTCGTTCTTGCCGGTGGTGCAAGTGGGCTTGATTGCGCAGCTCTGGCAGACGTTGGTCCAGTAGCGGCGTAACACCAATCCGTTTTCCTCGGTCGTGTAGTGGTAGGCGAGCTTCTCGCCGGCAGGACAAACGTAAACGTCCTCATCAGCCACATAGCGGAAGTCCTGCTTGCCGAAGCGTCCTTCCGCCTTTGCGTTCGAGGTCATCGGCTTTGGCAGCGTAACCGTGATGCCGGCCTCCTCACATGCCAAGATCTCTTCGCTGTTGAAGTAACCGCGGTCGGCGACGGCATCGAGCTTCTCCACGCCCAGCGCCGTCTTGGTCTCGTTGGCCACATGGGAGAGCTGCGTCGGTCGGTTCCGTCGTTGGTTACCTCATGCATGACGATCAGATGATGGTTGGCCTCGACAGCAATCTGGACGTTGTAGCCGACGATGCCGGAACACGGCCGCTGGTCGCCATCGAGCGGGCATCGGGATCGGTCAGTGAGATCTGCTGGTCCGGGGCGGCAAGCATCTCCCCTGGCGCCGAGACGCCGCTCTGCTGCCAGCGTCTCGATCCTCTTGAGGTGGTCGTCTGGTTGCGAGGGCCTCTGACGGTCTGCGGTCGGCAGTGTCGAGCTGCTCAAGATAGCGCGCGACGCCCTCGATCTGCGCCATCCGCCGCTCCATCTTGGCGCGCGTGAAGTCTGTCGCGGTTGCACTGCTGAATGCTGCCGTCAATCGCGACGCTGGCTGCGTCAGCAGGCCCATCGCGCGGCACAGTGCGATAAAATGAGCACAGACTTGCGGATGGCAGCGCCATTGTCCTTGCGGAAGTCGGCAATCGTCTTGTGGTCGGGTCCAAGCCGACCAACAGCACATCACCTCACGGCGCCAGCTCGACTCAAGCGCCGACTGACTGAACCCGATTGAGATAGCCGTAGATGTAGAGCTCAGCAGGATCGAGGATGATACGAGGTCGCCCGTTGCCTCGGGATCGACCCCACCAAAACCAAGATCGGCCAGATCGAGTCTTCGACAAAGACATCGACCGCGCGAACCGATTGTCCTCGCGATCAGTCAGCATCGAAACAGCGTGTTGACCGCGATCGACTAACGAAGCGCATCATTGAAATGAGAAATATGAAAAGAATATAATCGAATCCGACACGATCCGACCGCCCCAGACTGAAGCAATGAGATCATCCTTGCTGACGACGCGATTGCGATTCTGCACCAGATAAACCAGCAGGTCGAAGACTTGCGGCTCGACATGTGCCAGGGTTTTGTTGCGCCTGAGTTCGCGCCGTTCGACATCGATTTCGCAGTCACCAAAGCTGAGGGTCATTCGTGTGCCAAGGGCATCTCGGACGGGCTTCAGGCTCATCCCGTCACATGCACCAAGATTAACATTCCCGCTTCGCGGGGGCGACGGTTGGAACCGACAAAAAATCAAGAGTGCGTCAGGAGCATCTAAAGAGCATCAGAGGGTTAAATCACAAGTTTCTGAAAGCCTTGATTGGCCACAACGCCCATGCTGTCGCCAGTCCTCGCTCGGGCGAGGCCAACATGAAGGAGCACGACAATGCCGTTAATAGAGGTTCATTTGATCGAGAAAGTATTCAACCCTGAGCAGAAGCGCCAAATCATCCAAAAATTGACCGATGCTATGGTCTCGATCGAAGGCGAGAACATGCGCGGTGTGACCTGGGTAAAGATTTCGGAAGTAATCAGCGGCGAGTGGGGCATCGGCGGCAAGCCGCTGACCACTGAAGCGGTTAAGGAACTCGCCGCCGGCCGGCACGCGGCGTGATGTTTAGTCTTTGCGGCCCATCGCCGGTGGGTTCGCCTGCCGGCGATGCTCGACTTGCCCGTCATCTGCGCTATTCCTCGAGCCGGCTGATTTGGGGGTAATCATGGCGCTCCGATACTTCTTCAGCGTCCGATGGCCCGACCATGAGGATGATGACACGAACGGCACGCTATTGTCAGATGAGGCCGCTGCACTTGGCTACGCAGATCGTCTCGTTCGAGAACTTAAAGAAGGCGGCGGCTACAACGATCCTGGATTGATGGTGATTGTTAGGGACGGGACGCAAAGAGTCGTGCTCTCAATACCCTTCCTTGCGGCCTGCGCCTGAGGCTATTGGGGCGGATATTCTAACGGCTCACACTGGGCGAGCCGCCATCCTTTGGGGCTGTGCTGTCCACCCGGCCATCCCGCGTTCTCCAGCATACATTCCATTCTGCACTTCGACCGCGGCAGCAGAGATCAGCAGTGAGCCAATCGTGTCGCGAACAAATGGTCCCTTTTAGTGTGGTGGAGCGCCATGCCAACCGGCCGGGTTTCTGGCATAGTTGCGCTGGTCTTCCATCCGCTGATTGAACAGCCGGGTCTGATTAACAATGTTCTGCCCGTTCCAGCGTCGGATTTCCTGCCCGTCGATTTTGAATCCCATATTAAGATTTGGCGGCGTGATCTGCGACCAGGCTGGCGCTGTCGGCAACGTCACGCCCGGCCGGCCCGAGGAGACCTTTGCCATCACCTGCTGATAGATTCTTGTGATCGGATTGATGTCGCTGATCCTGAAATCCTTCAGGTCGGTGCTGAGCGCGGCGACTGCTTGAAAGGTCTGCCCGGTCTGCGCCACCATGATGCCTTTGCCAATCACAGCGCCGACGGCGATGGCGGCTGCAATCATCAAAGCGAAACGCATGGCGGCTCCTTGGATTGGGCAGCCGCAGGTTAGGCGAACCGCCTCAAGGGGTCGTCGACAAATTCGCTAAATTTTTCTGCTTCTTGGTCTCGGACCGTAACCAAATATTGATCGGGAAGGCGGCCTCGGCGCGAGCGCATGTCCGCCTTGGGTCAGAGCAGAAAGCCTCAATGGGGACACAAGACTTCCGCTTTGCCTCTGAAATCGGGCGTCGCCGATCAGCTTTTGTCCCGCCGGTCCTTGACCCGCGCCGCCTTGAACTCGGTGCGGGGCAGGGTGCCGGGGGTGAGGACTTCGACGGCGGCGCGGACCTCGCAGCGACTGCGGATTTCCTCGACCACGGCGTCGGCGATCCCGGCGCCGGCCTGATGTTCGACCCGCACCTTCATCACGTCCAGTCCATCGGCATTGGTCACCAGCACGATCTCGAATTCGTCGCCGATGCCGGCGATCGAGCGCACGGCATGCTCGATTTGACCCGGAAACATCTTGATGCCGCGCAGATTGATCAGGTCGTCGGCGCGCCCGGCGAACGAGCCGATGGCACGCACATGAGTGCGGCCGCACGGACAGCGCGAGCGGTCGAAGGTGGCATAGTCGCCGACCAGAAAACGAAGCTGCGGCGAGGATTCCGAATTGAGATTGGTGCAGACGGTCAGCCCGCGCGCGCCATCGGCCTGCGGCTTGAGCGATTGCGGATCGACGGTCTCCCAAACCTGCACGTCCTCGAGCAGATGCGTCGAGACCGGTCCGTCCGCCGGCTGCGAGTGCGGACAGGAGAAGCCGCCGACATGGGGCGAGGCTTCGGTGCAGCCGTAAAATTCGACCAGCCGCGCACCCCATAATTGCTGAATGCGCTCGCGCGTTGCGGCAACGCTCATGCCCGGCTCGCCGGCGACGAACAGCGTACGCACGGCCGTGGTGCGCGGCTCGACGCCGAGCGCTTCCATGGTGCGGCCAAGATGCAACGCATAGGACGGCGTGCACAACAGAATGGTCGGCTGGTAGCGGATCACGATATTGGCGCGGGCGCGCGCGTCCATGCCGCCGCCGGGCAGCGTCGGCAGCCCCATCTTGGCGAGCGCGTATTGCACGCCCCAGGCCCAGACATGCGGCCCGTAGCCGGTGATCATGAAAACCGTATCGCTGTTGCGGAAGTCCATGGACTGCAGCGCCCGCGCGTTCGCCCAGGCCCACAGCTCGCGATCGATGTGCGAATAGCGGAACACTCGCGGCGCGCCGGTGGTGCCGGAGGAGGAGAACATCATCCAGCCGCGCGCGGCCCAGATCGCCTCGCTCATTGCCGTGTAGGTGCCGTAGGGCGGATGCACGGCGGCGTCTTCCGCCATTTCGTGCTTGTCCACGACCGGCCATTTGGCGATCAGGTCGTCGACCGTGCGCAAGTCGCTCGGCAACAAGCCGAGGCGGTCGAAACGGCGGCGATAGAAATCGCTGTTCTCATAAAGGAATGGCGCGACCACGGCGATCTTGTCGTCCTGGATCGCGCGCAATTCGTCGCGTGAAGCGGTATCGAGGCGCGGCGACCAATATTCGGCCGAGCCGGGCGCGTCGCGGTCATGGCGGTGGCGCTCGATCGTCTCGAGCCAGGCTTGCCGCGTCGCTACGGCGCGATCCGCCACCCGACTAACCGCGCGGCTCATTGGGCTTCCTCCCTCTCGCATCCATCATATTCAAGATGCGGATCGGACTGCTACAAGCATGTTCGTTCATCAGGGCCGCTGTCATGCATCGTCCGCCGTTTCGCGCCGACCACATCGGCAGCTTGTTGCGCCCGCCCGCGCTCCGCCAGGCGTTTCGCGCCTTCGCCGCCGGCGACCTGAACGAGGCCGGCTTCATTGCAGTCCAGGATGCCGCGATCCGCGACGCCATCAAGCTGCAGCAGGAGGCCGGGCTCGAAGTCGTCAGTGACGGCGAGTTTCGCCGCGGCTCGTACTGGAGCCGGTTCGTCGAGCGCGTCGAAGGTCTCGGCGTCGCGCCGGCTCGCTTTACCTTTCACGATGAACAGGGTGCGGAACTCGCCTTTACCGCGCCTCTCGTGACCGGCAAGCTCGCGCGGCGCGTCCCGATCGCGCTCGACGAGTTCACCTTTCTGCGCGACAACGCACCCGCTCTGCCCAAAGTGACGTTGCCGGGGCCTTCGAGCATGCACTTCTGGCGCGGCGCCGAGTATGCCGTATCCGGAATCTATGCCAGCCCGCGCGATTTTTTCCGCGAGCTCGGCGCCATCTATCGCGCCGAGCTTGCCGATCTTGCCGCCGCCGGCTGCCGCTACGTCCAGCTCGACGAGGTGGCGCTGGCGATGCTGTGCGATCCGGCGGTGCGGGTGCAGGTGTCTGCCGACGGCAACGATGCGAACGAGCTGGTCGCGCTTTACGTCGACGCCATCGCCGAGGCGGTTGCCGGCGCGCCGGCCGATATGGCGATCGGCGTGCACATGTGCCGCGGCAACTTCAAGGGCAAATATCTGGCCGAAGGCGGCTACGACACGATTGCCAAGGCGCTGTTCAACGTCCCCGGCGTCACGCATTTTCTGCTGGAGTTCGACACCGCGCGCGCCGGCGATTTCGTGCCGCTGCGCCATGTTGCGGCAGACAAGGGGGCCGTGCTCGGGCTCATCAGCTCCAAGGTCGCCACCCTTGAAACGCTTGACGGTCTAGTCAAGCGCATCGTTGAAGCCGCCCGCTTCATCGACCGCGATCGTCTCGCCATCAGTCCGCAATGCGGCTTCGCCAGCACGGTCGCCGGCAATCCGGTCGACGAAACCGCGCAGCGCGCCAAACTGGCATTATGCGTCAGTGCGGCCCGCGCGGCGTGGACCTGAAGATTTTTCTAAAGACCGCCGACGGCTTTCACGCCAGCTCGCGCCCGGCGTCATAGTCGTAAAGCCGTCCGGCCTGAAGCACCGTCTGGTCGCCGCCAAAGCGCTTGCGCCAGGCATAGCGCAGGTCGCGTTTGAGCCGCCCGAAGCGCGAAGTGAGATGATTGTCGCGGGCGCGGGCGCGCGAGCCCAGCACCGCCTCGCGCACCCGCGGCTGGCGTAGCCGCTCGTAGGCTGCGAGCACGCCATCGAGATCGTCGCCGGCCCGCGCGACGAGCCCGGCGAGCACGCAGCCGTCCTCGATCGCCATCGCCGCTCCCTGGCCGAGATAAGGCAGCATGGCGTGCGCGGAATCGCCGAGCAGCGTCGCCCGCCCCTTGCTCCAGCGCTCGGGTGGATCGCGATCGTACAGCGCCCATTTGTACCAGCGCTCGCTCGCGGGGAACACGCGCGTCAGCGCCGGATTCCAGCGCGCATAGGTGGTGACCACCTCGTCGACGCTGCATTCGCGGGTCCACGATTCCTCGGTCCAGGCGTCGCTGTCGACATGGGCGACGATGTTGAGGAGCTCGCCGCGGCGCACGCGATAATGCACGACATGGCCGTGCGGGCCCATCCACAACGTGACGTCGTCGGTGTTGATGTCACGCGGCACCACGTCGGCCGGCGCCATGCCGCGCCAGCAGATGCAGCCGGTGAAGCGCGGCGCATCGGCGCCGAACAAGCTCTCGCGCACCTTGGAATGAATGCCGTCAGCGCCAATGACGATGTCGGCCTCGATTTCGCTGCCGTCGGCAAAATGCGCCGCGGCGCCGCGCTCGCTCGTCTCGACAGCGGTACAGCGCATGCCGAGCCGCACGTCGGTGGTCGCGAGCGCTCCGGCCAGCACGCCAAGCAGATCGGCGCGATGCGCAGTGACGCTCGGCGCGCCGAATTTTTCGCCATAGTCGCCCTGATAGGCGCGCGAGATTTCCCGGCCGTCCCGCCACGAGCGAATGACCGCGAATTCGGACGCGTAGGCGATGGCGTTGATCTTGTCCTTGAGCCCGAGCGCGCGCAGCGCTTTGACGGCATTGGGCGCAAGGCCGATGCCGGCGCCGATCTCCGACAGCTTCGGCGATTGCTCGCAGACGATGACTTCGGCGCGCACCCGCTCGAGCGCCAGCGCGGCGGCCAATCCGCCGATGCCGCCGCCGACGATGAGAATGCGCGGCATCCGCCGCATCCGTTTGCTCCTGCAAAAGCGCGCATAACGGTGCGCCGGGTTGCGACATTGTGTCAATCCGCGGGCACTGGGAACGGGCATCACATGGATTGCCGGGCTTGACCCGGCAATCCATGCTGCGGTTTACGATTCGCGAGAGAGACGGCGAGGCCATGCCAAGCCGATCGTCCGCATGGATACGCGGGTCAAGCCCGCGTATGACGAGCCCTCAATGCCCATGAACACACGCACGATCATTATCGGCATTGCCGTCGTCGTCATCGCCTTTGCCGGCGCGACGCTGGCTTTGAATCTGCTGTGGCCGTCGTCGCTGCAGGAGGGCCGGCCGCAGCTCGTGGCAGTGCCGCCATTGCCGCCGCTTGCCGGCACCTCGACCGTGCTCGCGCCCGCCGCCATCGACATAGCGGCGATCGGCGACGCGCTGGAGAAGGAGGCGCCGCGCAATCTTTCCGGGCATCCGCAAAATCCGGTGTCGCAATTGCTGCAAGCGGCGGAGCTGAATTTCACCATTACGCGCGGGCCGCTCGCGGTGTCCGGCCGGTCCGACGGGCTCGTCGTCACCACGCCGCTGTCCGGCACGTTCCAGGCCCGCGGCACCCTCACCGGCGCGGCCAACGCGTTCGGCGGCGCCATCGGCAGCCTCCTCGGCGGCAATATCGGCCAACAGGTGCAGGGCCTCACCGGCAAGACCTTCGACCAGCACGCCGACATCCACGGCACGGTCACGGCGCTGGCGCGCCCGACCATCGCACCGAACTGGCGGCTCCAATCGAACCTGACCGCGCAGGTCAATGTCGTCGACGTGGCGCTGCCGATCGCCGGCATCAAGCTGTCGGTCTCCAACGAAGTGAAGCCGGTGCTCGACGACATGGTGCGCCAACAGATCAATGCGCTGGAAGCGCGCCTGCGCAACGATCCGTTCATCGAGAACGCCGCGCGCAGCGAATGGGCCAAGCTGTGCCGCGCCATCTCGCTCGGCGGCGCGGGGCAAGGCGTGCCGGATCTCTGGCTCGAAATCCGCCCGGTGCGGGCCATTGCCGCGCAGCCGAAGATCGACGCCAACGCGGTGACGCTGCTGATCGGCGTGCAGGCGCAAACCCGCATCGTGCCGAACGAGACCAAGCCGGATTGTCCGTTTCCGGCGCAGCTCGACATCGTGCCGCAGGGTGGCGAAGGCACGCTCGATATCGGCGTGCCGATCGACATTCCCTTCACCGAAGTGAGCCGCCTGATCGAGGCGCAGGTGAAGGGCAAGAGCTATCCCGAAGACGGCTCCGGTGCCTTCGCCACCACGATCAAGCAGGCCGCCGTCGCCGCCTCCGGCGATCGCCTCCTGATCTCGCTTCTGGTCAATGTCAGAAAGCGCGGCTTCTTCGCGCTCGGCGCCGACGCCACCGTGCATGTCTGGGGCAAGCCGGTGCTCGATGCCAATGCGCAGATTTTGCGCTTCACCGACGTCGCCGTCGACGTGCAATCGGCGGCGGCGTTCGGGCTCATCGGCGAGGCGGCCAAGGCCGCGGTGCCGTACTTGCAAAAGACGCTGGCCGAGCAGGCGGCGATCGATCTCAAGCCGTTTGCCGAGGACGCCAAGAAACACATGGCCGCCGCGGCGGCCGAATTCGCCGGCGGCAATAACGGCGTCACCGCCAATGTCGTCGTCAACGAGGTGCGGCTCACCGGCATCGCCTTTGACGACGAGTCGCTGCGCGTCATCGCCGACGCCAAGGGCAATGTCAGCGTCGCCATCTCGTCGCTGGCTTGGCGGTAACCTTTTTAATCCTCCACCGCACGAAGTGCGGGGGAAGGGGACCATGCGAAGCATGGTGGGGGCGCGCGGCGGAGACGCATTTTGTCGCCCGCCCGCACAAAAATTAACCGTCATTCCGGATTGCCACGAAGTGGCAAGTCCGGAATCCATAACCACGGCCAGCGAATATGGATTCCGGGCTCGACCCTTCGGGTCGTCCCGGAATGACGGCAGGAAGGCGGGCGATGTCCGAAAGCACCTGGACCCTGCATGCGCAGCTTGCCGCCGACACCACGCCGGTCGGCGAGCTGGCGCTGTCGCGGGTGCTCGCGGTCAACGCCGCCGACTATCCGTGGCTGATCCTGGTGCCGCGGCGCGCCGGCGCCAGCGAGATCGCCGACCTCGGCGCCGACGCCTTTCCGCTGATGGCCGAGATCGCGCTGGTGTCGCTGACGCTCAAAGAAGTGACGCAATGCGACAAGATCAATGTCGCCGCGCTCGGCAACATGGTGCCGCAGCTGCACGTCCACATCGTCGCCCGCTGCAAGACCGACCCGCTGTGGCCGAAGTCGGTGTTCGGCGCGCAAGCGCCGCGCGCCGCTGAAGCCGAAGCGTTTGGGCGCTTTGTCGCGACCATGCGCGAGAAGCTCGGCGCGATGGAGGTGAGTAGCTCGTAGCCCGGATTGAGTGAAACGAAATCCGGGGTAGGGCCTTGCCGCCAATCCCGGATTTCGCTGGCGCTCAATCCGGGCTACTCGCTGAAGCCGAAGCGTTTGGGCGCTTTGTCGCGATCATACGCGAGAAGCTCGGCGCGATGGAGGTGCGGTAGGGCGACCGCATGAATCAATAACGCCGGCAACCGAAACCGCCGCGGCACTGTGTCGGATCGCGTCGGGTCCGTCGGTCCAGACATCGGTATATGCAGGGATCGTACAGCGGGTAACGCCAGATTATTCCCCATCCTGGGTTGCAGTTGGCTTATAATGGCGCCAGCGAATCGCTCATCGACAGGGGGAAGCCAATGAGAAACTTCATCCTGTTTGTTGCAGTCGTGTGCGGCGGAGCGAGCTTCTTATTTTATACCGCCGCCAGAGAAGCCCCGGACGGCTCGAACTGGGCCATTCAAGTATGCAAGGCCGCAAGCTCGCTCTGCCATAGCCCGCAGCTGTTGGCGTTTACCGCGGCGGGACTGGTTGCGCTGTGGCTGGTCGCGATGTTTGTGTCGGTGATCCGCGATTAGAGCATGATCCCGAAAAGCGGACCGGTTTTCGGAAAAGATCATGCGCCAATGCAGCATTCCAGACCGTCATCCGATCTGACTTGATCGGATCGCGGTCTGGATCACAGCAGTCATGAGTTACGAGATGTCACAAACTCCAACTTTTTGGGGAGATTGCATCTTGGAATCTCCGAACGGCAAAGAGAACCGGCAATCGGCGCGGCGGCCCCTCGTCAACATGACGAAAATGCGGACCACGCGCGACGCCCCGCTGCGTGATTGCCTGATCCTGGATATTTCCGACGACGGCGTGCGCCTTTACGTCGGCGGCCTGAACGTCCCCGACCAATTCGCGCTGCTGGTCGGCGAAGATGTCGTGACGGAACGCACCTATCAGGTCATCTGGCGACGCGACCGCGAAATCGGCGCCAAGCTTGTCGGGCCGTCTGCGGCGACGCCGCCTTCGTAAGACGCGGGCCGCGCCTAGAACCTCGTCACGATCAACGAGACGGCTCTTGACAGTCGTCACCAGTATAGTTACATCCCCCATCACCTCGCTCACCTTAAGGGCGCTTGTCCGGCCGGCATGCCGAAGAGGCGGAGCGAGGTGCGGTGCCCGCGGGCGGAATTGCCAATCCGCACTCGGGCGGCTCTGGGGCACCGGTCGACCGGCAAAAGGACCGGTCTGCAGGGAGCCTGCTTAACCGACGCTAGGATGTAAGCGGGCAAAACACCCGCAAGCTCGAGATGTCGGGAAACCCGGTTCTGGGGCTGAGCCAAGGCTGGATGCGTTCGGCCTGGCGAGTGCCGCGGTGAAGCGCCGGAAGGCGGGCGCATCTGATCAGGATGCGCAGCCGCGCAAGCGGCAATTGGTAGGACAATGCGCCTTTCGGCGCTTCGCCTCCCTTTTGTGCCGGGGGCGAATCTTTTTTGGAATGGCGTCGTGGTGGTGGGCATAGCTCGGGCGCAGAAGTGCGTCGCGAGAACGATTTGTCGCGTCGTCATTGCGAGGCAATAGGGCGTTCACGCCCGTCTTCGACGGGCTACGGCGACGAAGCAATCCAGAACTGCGCCGCTCGACTGGATTGCTTCGCTTCGCTCGCAATGACGAGTATACCCCACTTCTCCCCGCTGCGCGGGGAGAAGTGGCGTATCTTGCCCGCGCGCGAGCGGGAAATTATCAACGCGTGGCGACTGCGGCTTCGCGTTGGCAGTGATCGGGGAACGCTTTGGGATTTCGGCTGGGGACCTACATGTCTAGGCTTTTCGCCGCGCTGTCGCAGAGCGCCGCCGTCGCCATCGCCGCCGCGGCGCTTGCCGGCTGCGCCGGCAGCAGCGCGCCGCCGGAACAGCCGAGCTTTTATCAAAGCATGGCGCAGCCCGACGTCACGGTCGACGCCGCAGCCGCGGCCTCGATGATTTCCGGCTACCGCAGCAACAATGGCCTCGGCGCGGTCACCGTCGATCCCGAGCTGATGCGCTTTGCCAGCGAGCAGGCGCACGCCATGGCGGCGCACGACAAGATGGATCACGACGCCGCGCGGCCGTTCGCCGAGCGAATCAAGAGCGCCGGGTTGGGCGGCAGCGTCGCGGTGGAGAACATTTCCGCCGGGTATCATACGCTGGCCGAGGCGTTCTCCGGCTGGCGCGACTCGCCGCCGCACCGCGCCAACATGCTCAACCGCAGCGCCACGCGCATGGGTATCGCCGCCGTCTATGCGCCGAATTCGAAGTACAAGGTGTTCTGGGCTTTGGTCCTGGCCGGCCCGGCGCACCACGGCTAGCGGCGCGCAAGATTTGACTGCTTCTTGTGGAGGATCGACGGAGTTGCCACGCGAAGTTCGCATTGGCATTACAGGCCTGTTGGCCATAGAAGCATAAGGCCAAGCAAGCCGGTTCGAAGGAACGGAAGTCATGCAGTACGCGGTCGTCATCGAGCAAGCGGAGAACAATTACTCCGCCTACGTACCCGACTTGCCGGGCTGCATCGCAACCGGAGCGACCGTTGCCGAAGTCGAAGCTGAAATTCGCCACGCGATTCGCTTTCACATTGACGGTCTCAAGGCCGACGGCTTGGTGGTGCCGGCAGCGACAAGCATCGCGGAGTATGTCGAGGCTTAAGGTGGAAAGCTCCCTGCCGCGCCAGGCCTATTCCGGCAGCCGCCTCGAGCGCGCCGCCGCCTTGCGTGGCGACGACGCCAAGCTCGCGGCGCTGTTTAAGCATCCGCGCGCCGGCGTCTATGTCATCGGCGGCGAGTCGATCGTGCTCAAAGCCAACGGCGGCGCGCTCGATCCGCTGTTCTCGCCAGACGAGGCGCGCGCGCTCGGCACCGCGCGCGAGACGGTGTTTCTCGGGCTCCTCGACGACGCGCCGCGCTTTGGCGTCGGCATCGACGCGGCGGCGATCGAGCCGCTCAAGACCCGCAATGATCTCAAGCTGATCGATCTGCGCACCATCGCCGTGCAGGGCGAGGTCGAGGCGGTGCACGTGCCGCCGCTCGCCGAGGCCAAGGCGATCCTCGGCTGGCACGCGCGCCATCGGTTCTGTCCCAATTGCGGCGCCGCCACCACGCCGACGCAAGCCGGCTGGCGGCGCGATTGTCCGGTCTGCAAGGCCGAGCATTTTGCGCGCACCGATCCGGTGGTGATCATGCTGCCGATCTCAGGCGACCGCTGCGTGCTCGGCCGTTCGCCGCGCTTTCCGCAGACCATGTGGTCGTGTCTCGCCGGTTTTTGCGAGCCCGGCGAATCGATCGAGGAAGCGGTGCGGCGCGAAGTTGCCGAGGAAGTCGGCCTCACCTGCGCCAAGGTGAAATATTTCGCCTCGCAGCCCTGGCCGTTTCCGTCATCGCTGATGATCGGCTGCCACGCCGAAGCGGTGACCGACACGATCGTCATCGACAAGGACGAGATCGAGGAGGCGCGCTGGTTCGATCGCGCGGAGCTCGAGCTGATGCTGACGCGGCGGCATCCCGAGCGCCTGACCACGCCGCCGCCGATCGCGATCGCGCACCACATCATCCGCGACTTTGTCGAGCACGGCCGCGACGTGTTGGTGGCGTGATGCCGGCCGACAGCGCGAACGCGCCGCGCGTTCTGTGCACCGGCATCATCGTGCTGGACGAGGTGTTCCGCGTCGAAGAATTTCCGCGCTACGACGGCAAGGTCGAGGCGCAGGAATTTTTCATCGTCAACGGCGGCTGCGCGGCGAACGCCGCCGTCGCGGTGGCGCGGCTCGGCGGTCGGGCTTTGCTCGCCGGCCCGCTGGGCGGTCCGGCCGGCCAGGACGACAACGGCGATCGCGTCATGGCGGCGCTGGCGCGCGAGCAGGTCGACACCAGTGCCTGCCAGCGGGTCGATGGGCTGTCGACCGCGCTGTCGGCGATCTTCATCGACGCGCGCGGCGAGCGCACCATCGTCACTTATCGGGACAAGCGGATCGCCGCGGTGACGCCGCGCGATCCGCAGTCGCTTCCCGGCATCGCCGATATCGTGCTTGCCGACAACCGGCTGCCGCTATTCGTGCGGCCGATCTGCGAAGCAGCGAGGGGCAAGACGCTCCGCGTCGTGCTCGACGCCGACAAGGCGACCGTCGAGGACGATCCGCTGTTCGGCATCGCCACGCATGTGATTTTTTCCGCCGAGTGTTTGGCGGCGAGCAGCGGGCGGACCGACCCCGCCGAAGGATTAAGGGTGATCGCCCGGCACACGACGGCCTTCCTCGCCGCCAGCAATGGACCGGACGACATCGTTTATCTCGACGGCGGCGCCGTGCGCCGCGTCCCGGTATTTCAAGTTCGCGCCGTGGATACGCTCGGGGCCGGCGACGCTCTGCATGGCGGCTTCGCGCTGGCGCTCGCGGAGGGGCAAAGCGAGGCGGAGGCGCTGCGGTTTGGCGCCGCGGTCGCAAGCCTCAAATGCACGCGCATCGGCGGCTCCGGCGGTACACCGACCCGGCCCGAGGTCGAGGCTTTGCTGGCAAGCGATTAGGCATATTGAGCCGCACGCCCAGATCGGCCTTGCTTTGGAATATTTTTCTATGTAAACCGCTTTGAGCACAGTGGAATTGAAAGAATATTTTCTATGGACGCCATAGACCGCAAGATTTTGGCCGTTTTGCAGGAAGATGCTTCGCTCTCGGTCGCCGATATCGGCAACCGGGTCGGCTTGTCGTCGACTCCCTGCTGGAAGCGCATTCAGCGGTTGGAAGCCGACGGCGTCATCCTCAAGCGCGTGGCGCTGGTCGATCAGGATCGCATCGGGCTTGGCATCACCGTGTTCGTGTCGGTCGAGACCGGCGACCATTCGCAGGAATGGCTCGACCGCTTCGCCAAGGTGGTCGGCGCCATGCCGGAAGTGATGGAGTTCTATCGCATGGCCGGCGACGTCGACTATATGCTGCGCGTCGTCGTCGCCGACATGTCCGGCTATGACGCCTTCTACAAGCGGCTGATCGCGGCGGTGCCGTTGAAGAACGTCACCTCGCGCTTTGCCATGGAGAAGATCAAGTCGACGACGTCGCTGCCGATCCCGTGACTTTGACTCCGCTCATTCCCGCGAAAGCGGGAATCCAGGTTGTGGAGCGCAGTTGTTTGTCGGTGCTTGACTGGGTCCCCGCCTTCGCGGGGACGAGCGGCTGGTTTCGCAGCGACGCGGCGGCGTTAATGCCCGGATTGTGTCGCGCCGGCGCCGGTGGCTTGGTTGTTGAGCGTGACGATTTCGCCGAGCGTCTTTTCGAAATATTCCGGCGCGTCGCCAAGCGTCAGCCGGCGCGAGCACATCGGCGTGCAGCTATAAGTCTCGCGATCGGCGCCGCGATAGACCACCACGGTCTTGTCGCCCAGGCCGCTGACTTCGACGGTCTTCTCCATCAGCACCGCGCCCTTTCGGTCGGTAACGATGAAGTTGGTGATGCCGTAGCTCTTGCCGGTGATCACGGTGAGTCCGCCCGGCTGTACCGAGAGGTCGGCGATCAGCGGATTGCCGACAATGACGTTGGCAGCGCGATCCGGCAGCTGCATGAGTCTGGACTGATCGAGGAAGACGACGATGGTTTCCGCTGCCAGCGGCATCGGCTGCGCTTGCGCCTGCGCCGCGATCGTCATCGACAGCAGAGCCGCCGACAGCCAGTATAGCGGGCTCAACATCGCCCGGCCCCGCGCGCACAACGCCGCCATCGAGACACTCCGAAACGCTACGCGGAACTGAAGCTTAACAACCGAAGAGGTTTGCACTTCTTGCGCTTCCACTTGAGCGTAAATTGGTGAAAGAAATGCAAACTTGCCGCTGGTTCAGTGCATGATCCCGAAAAAGCGTGCCCTCGGACTTGATCCGAGGGTGGAGGCCGGTTTTCGGAGAACATCATGCTCCAACGCGAAATCCAGACCACGATCTAACACAATCTGATCGTATCGTGGTCCGGCCCGCGGACGCGCTTATCTGACCGGAGCCGGCTGTTGCGGCGCCGACGCTTTGCTTTTGAACGGATGCATCAGCTGGGCGCCGAAGCCGGTCGGAAAAGCCTCGGCGATGCCGTAGCGATCGGGCAACACGCCGGCCGGCATGTAGAATGTGCCGAATATCATATCGAGCACCGGAAAGGTGGCGGCAAAGTTCTTCTCGCCGCCGCGCTCAGCGGCGGTGTGATGCCAACGGTGGAAAACCGGCGTGGCGATCACATATTTGAACGGGCCGAGCGTCCAGTCGAGATTGGCGTGCACGAAAGCCGAGTGCGCGATATTGATCGGTCCGAGCACGATGAAGATGTTGGGCGAGATGCCGGCCAGCAGCAGGACGACGTCAGCCAGTACCGAACCGAGGAACAGATTCACCGGATGAAAGCGCGCCGCCGAGATCCACTCCAGATCTTCGGTGGAATGATGCACGGCGTGGTACTTCCACAGCTGTCGGCCATGGAACAGCCGATGCGTCCAATAAAGGATCAAATCCGAGCCGACCAGGAAGACGGCCATCTGCGCAACAAGCGGCAAAGCCGCGAGCGGACCATGGCCGTCCTGATAAAACGCGATCAGGCCGTCGGCGGTGGTGATGCCGAACAAAACCGCGGCGCCGGCGACCAGCATGCCGATCCGCAAAAATCGGGTGATGACCGGAATGAATAGCCAGTAGCAGAGGTCGGTGATGAGGTCGGGCTTGCGCCACCAGGGCCGGCCGGGATTGCAGGCCCAGAACCAGGTCAGCACCGTGAACACCAAGGCCAGCGCCAGCGAAATCGGCACGCCCTTCAAAAACGTCTTGCCGACATCGATGGCAAACGCGAGCAATTCTTGAGACATGTCGTAACGCTTCTTGCGAGGCTTCGTTGCCGTTTGGTCCGGGCTCATCACGTCAGGGATCGGCGCGCGGACGCCGCTTCAGGTATCGGAGATGTGCATTAATGGCCGATGAATCGAAACGCCGGCGCGGCCGGTTCCGCTTGATCGGCAGTTGCGACAAATTGCGGCCTCGCGACTTACGCGATCGCAACATCTTCCCGGCAATACTGCGGCAATCAAGACTAGAGTGCATGCCGCAAGCGCGAAGCCGGCTTTTGTTTTGAGCGCGCAAACTCGCTGTTAACTACATTGCGGAACCGGATATTGCGTGCAGGTTTAGTCAATTGATTTAACCGCATCGCAAGTTCTCGTTGCTAGTTTTTGCGGCGATCCAAATGACCCGGGACAACGGCCATTGGGTCGAGCTCAGACAGTTACGTGTGGACCTTAAGGAGCCATCTCATGAAGACCCTCGTTTCTCGGTTCGTGAAGGACGAGTCCGGCGCCACGGCTATCGAGTATGGCCTAATCGCCGCCGGCATCTCCGTCGCCATTATCGCGGTCGTCAACGGCCTCGGCACCAAGCTGAACGCTACGTTCACCAGCGTCTCCTCGCAGCTGAAGTAAGCGCGCTCGGATGCACGGTTACGAGAGGGCTCCGGTCGGTCCGGAGCCCTTTCTGCTTTGGACGACGGGCTGTTGCCGGCCGCCGCTAACGCGGTTTCAACCTGCGCGGCGTAGAGCGGATCGCCGAGTACCTGTTCCTGGTGACGCCTGCCATGGTCCTGCTGACTGAAGCGATCAAGCTGACATTCTTTCCGGCGATGATGGCGTTCGCCGCGTCCAGCGATCTGCTGACGATGACGATCGCCAATCGCGTTTCGCTGATCCTGGTTGCTGGTTTCGCACTGCTTGCCGTTCTCACCGGGACCGGCGCCGGTGATCTGCTGTGGCACGTTGCCGCCGCCGCCTTGGTGCTGGCGGTGGTTTTCATTTTTTTCACTCGCGGCTGGATCGGCGGTGGCGACGCCAAACTCGCGGCCGCGACGGTGTTGTGGCTGGGCTTCGCCCATCTCGTCGACTATCTGTTCTACGCCTCGATCCTCGGCGGCGCGCTGACGCTTTTGATCATCTATTTTCGCAAGGTGCCGCTGCCGGCGGCATTCGTCGGGCGGGCATGGGCCGAGCGGCTGCATAGCAGCGACTGCGGCGTGCCGTACGGGATCGCGCTCGCCGCCGCCGCCCTGATTGTCTACCCGCAGACCGAATGGATGACAGCGGTCGGGCGTTAGGAAAGCCTGCTACGACCCTGCATCAACGGGCGGGCAGTCGGGGATCAAGCTCCAAGCGGCTCAAAAGTCACGGCGTAACGCGTAATTAACGCGATTTGGATACGCCTTATTAACCATGCCTTGACGTTTAGCTGATGAAATTCCGGCACGGTGGCCTGTCCGGCTGCCGCGTCAACGTTGGGAAGTTCTGGCCGGCTACTTGCCACGGGCTGTCGATGAAGTTCTTGGCAAAGTTCTTGGCGAAGTTCTTGGCAAGTTGAAGTTCTTGGGAAGTTGAAGGGGAATGAAGCGCTCCCGCATCATTGTGTTGGTCATCGCGCTGGCTGCCGGCGGGATCGCCGCCATGCTGGCGAGCGGCAACCGCACGCCCGAAGCGCCCAAGCCGCCGGAACCGCCGCCACCGCTCGCCACGGTCGATGTTTTGGTCGCCAAGACCGATCTCGGCACCGGTCAGGTCGTCGCCGAAGGGGATGTCGGCTGGCAAACCTGGCCGGCGGCGTCCGCCACTGCGAGCTTCATCAGAAAGCCCGATCGGCCCGACGCGATCAAAGACTTCATCGGCGCGATCGTGCGCACCCCGATCGCGACCGGAGAGCCGGTCCGCGACTCCAGGGTCGTGGCGGGCAAGGGCGGCGGCTTCTTGGCCGCCATTTTGCCGCATGGCATGCGCGCGATCGCGCTGGACGTATCGCCGGATTCCGGTGCCGGGGGTTTCATCCTGCCGAACGATCATGTCGACGTCGTGCTGACGCGGCGCGACCGGGCGGCGGAAAAGGTCACCGGCGTCGAGAGATACACGAGCGAAACCATCCTGAAAAACGTGCGGGTGCTCGCGGTCGATCAGGCGGTCGAGGAAAAGGAAGGCCAGAAAGTCGTGGTCGGTAAGACCGCGACGATCGAGCTCGATCCGCTGCAAGTCGAAACGCTGACGCTGGCGCGGCAGATCGGCACGATCTCGCTGACTTTGCGCAGCCTGCTCAATTCACAATCGCCGACGCCCGAAAACGGCGCGGGCGGCGAGGACAAGGATTCGCACGGCCTCAATACCGTGCGTTACGGCGTCAGTACGCAGTCGACGATGCATTGAGCCGCGCGGAGGGATTTTGATGGTACCAGGGACACCGATCCGGGCGGCGGCTCACGCGGCGCTGCTGCCTTGCCTCGCCGCCGGCGCGCTCGCTTGCCTTGCGGTTTTCGGTCCGCCGCCGGGCCCCGCCAAGGCGGCGGAAATGCCGGCCGCGCCGCAGACCCAAACCATCGTCGTCGCCGCCAGTGACTACGGATCGCGCTCGGTGGCGCTGGGCGTCGGCAAGTCGGTGGTGATCGACTTCCCGCGCGACATCAAGGACGTTCTGGTCGCCAATCCGAAAATCGCCAATGCCGTGATCCGCTCTTCGCGCCGCGCCTATGTCATCGGCAGCGAGATCGGACAGACCAACGTGTTCTTCTTCGACGCCGACGGCAGGCAAATGGTCGGCCTCGACATCGCCGTCACGCGCAACCTCAACGGCATCCGCGCCGCGATCAAGCAGGTGCTGCCCGATTCTGATATCCGCGTCGAAGGCATCGGCCCCGAGGGCGTGATCCTGTCGGGTTCCGTGTCCAGTCAGGCCGAGGCGCAACAGGCCTTCGATATCGCGACGCGGCTGCTCAATGTCGGCTCGGCCGACGCCGTCGGCACCGGCGGCAAGGTGGTCAACGCGATCGTCGTGCGCGGTCGCGACCAGATCTTGCTGAAGGTGACGGTCGCGGAGGTCGAGCGCGACATTATCAAGCAGCTCGGCATCAATTTCTCTCCGACGCCTGGCTCCAACAGCAGTTTCGGCTTCGGCAGCGCCGTCGTCAACTTTACCAACAATAATCCGTTCACCGCGCTCGGTCAGTCAATCAGCGGTTCGAGCATCGCTGCGTCGTGGAAATCGATCACTGGGACATTGCAGGCGATGGAACAGGCCGGCGTGATCCACACACTCGCTGAACCTAACCTCACCGCCATTTCCGGAGAAACTGCGACGTTCGTGGCGGGCGGCGAATTTCCGATTCTGAACGGCTATTCTTGCAGCGCCGTGGCGACGGGGACCTCGGTGACAACCTGTCAGCCGTCGATCCAATTCAAGAAGTTCGGCGTCAGTCTCAACTTCACACCGGTCGTGCTCAGCGAAGGCCGCATCAGCCTCAAGGTCATGACCGAGGTGTCGGATATCTCGGCGCAGAATGCGCTGATCATCCCGATTCCCAACAGCACGCAAACCGTCAGCGTGCCGTCGATCCGGACCCGCCGCGCCGACACGACCGTTGAAATTCCTTCCGGCGGCTCCCTGGCGATGGCCGGCATGATTCAGAACGACACCAAACACCAGGTGAATGGGCTTCCCGGGCTGATGGAGCTCCCGATCCTCGGTCCGTTGTTCAAGAGCAACGACTACATCAACCAACAGACCGAGCTGATGGTGCTGGTAACGCCCTACGTGGTGCACGCCGTAGCGCCGAAAGATCTGTCGCGGCCGGATGACGGTTTTGCCGATCCGAGCGATCCGGCACAGGTGCTGCTTGGCCGCTTCAATCGCATCTACGGCGTCGGCGGCATCCCGGATCCGCCGGACAATTACCGCGGCAAGTACGGCTTCATTCTGGATTGACGAGCAGCGCGAGGAGACACGACAATGCAGATCGGCCGGAGAACGATCGCCAGAAGCCGAGGCATCGCCGGGCTCGCCGCGCGCGCCGCGATTGTCGGCGGCTGCGCGATGTTGGTTTGCGCGTGCAACACCGACCAGCAGGTGGTGGCCGGTGTCCCCGACGTTCCCTATGACTACCGCCAACGTCATCCGATAACGATGACCGAGACCGATCACACGCTGCAAATCTTCGTCGGCACCAGCCGCGGCGAGCTCAACGCCGCGCAGCGGGCGGAAGTGGCGCAATTCGCTCATTCATGGCGGCACGAAGCCACCGGCGGCGTCGCCATCGAGCTGCCGGCCGGCGCGACCAACGAGCGGGCGGCCGCCGACTCCGTACATATGATCCGCTCGATCCTGACGGCGGCCAGCGTTCCGCCGAACGGCATCGTGGTGCGCACCTATCCGGCGCCCGGGCCCAACATCGCGCCGATCCGCGTCAGTTATCCGAGGATCGCCGGCCAGGCCGGCCCGTGCGGCCTCTGGCCACAAGATATCGGCCCGAGCTACAACCGCGACCATTTCGAAAATCAGCCGGTGTGGAACCATGGCTGCGCGACACAGCGCAACCTCGCCGCCATGGTCGACAATCCTGCCGACCTCGTGCAGCCGCGCGGCGAGACGCCGACCTACACGATGCGCCGCACCACGGTCATGGAAAAATATCGGGCGGGCAATGCGCCGTCGACGCAATATCCGACACTCGAAGGCAAGATCAGCGATATCGCCAGATGATGTAACCGCGTGAATATGACCCAACCAGCAAACCAAGGCGCCTGGCAGGAGAGCACGCCTGCCGACGTCGCCGGCCGCGAGGAGCGCATCGCGCCGGCGCCTCGCGTTTCGGTGCAGGCATTCTGCGAGACCGTCGAGACGGCTGCGGCCGTCCAGGCCGCGGGCGAGGATCGGCGCATGGCCAAAGCGCACATGCGCATCCAAATGGGTGGCCTGATCGCCGCTACCGAGGCCTATCAGAACTCGCCGACGCCGAATGTCATCATTCTCGAATCCGAAAGCCGCAGCGAAGAAATCCTCGCCGGCCTCGATCAGCTGGCGCCGGTTTGCGATGCGACGACCCGCGTCATCATCATCGGCCGCATGAACGACGTCGCGCTGTATCGCGAGCTGGTGCGGCGCGGCGTCAGCGATTACCTGATCGCGCCGGTCGGCGCCCTGCACGTCGTGCGCTCGGTATGCGGCCTGTTCTCGGCGCCAGACGCCAAGCCGGTCGGGCGCATCATCGCCGTGGTCGGGGCCAAAGGCGGGGTCGGCGCGTCCACCATCGCTCACAATATCGCCTTTTCCATCGCCCGCGATCTCGTGCTCGACGCGGTGGTGACCGATCTCGATCTCGCCTTCGGCACGGCCGGCCTCGATTTCAATCAGGATCCGCCGCAGGGAATCGCCGAAGCAGTATTTTCGCCCGACCGCATCGACCACGCCTTCATCGACCGGCTGCTTTCCAAGTGCACCGATCATCTGAGCCTGTTGGCGGCTCCGGCGACGCTCGATCACGTCTACGATTTCGGCGCCGACGCCTTCGAAGCGATATTCAATTCATTGCGCGCGACCGTGCCGTGCGTCGTGCTTGACGTGCCGCACCAGTGGAGCGGCTGGACCAAGCAAACGCTGGTTGGCGCCGACGACATCTTGATCGTCGCGTCGCCCGACCTTGCCAATCTGCGCAACACCAAGAACCTGTACGATTTCCTGAAAGCCGCTCGGCCGAACGATCAGCGCCCGCTCTATTGCCTCAACCAGATCGGCGTGCCCAAGCGTCCGGAGATCAAGGCCGCCGACTTCGCCAAAGCGCTGGACGACGAGCCGGTCGCTGCGATCCCGTTCGAACCGCAGTTGTTCGGCGCGGCGGCGAACAACGGACAGATGATCGCTGAGATTTCCCCCAATCATCGCACCGCCGATCTGCTCCGGCAGCTGGCGCAGAAACTGACCGGCCGTCCCGAACCGAAGAAAAAGAGCTCAAGCCTGCTGTCGCCACTGTTCGAGAAGTTGCGACAACGGCAATCGTAACGTGATCTGTTGGAGTTGCGTTGGTGTTTGGCAAGCGTTCCGTCCCCACTAGTCCTGCCGCCGCGGCCACCGCCGAACGGCCGCAGCAGACGCCGCCACCGTCGGCCTTACCGCAAGCCCTTTCGCCTGCGATGGTTCCTTCGCCAGCACCCGCGCCGGCGGCCTTGCCGCAGGGCGGACGCACGCCGTTTCCGTCGGCCGGTCTCGGCGCGCCGATCCTTGGTGCGCCAACGGCGCCCAACCGCAACGCCGCCGGCCCGGCCGGTCCGCCGGCGCAAGTGCCGACCGCGATCGATGTCCGCCGCTCCGACAGCTACTACGAAACCAAGGGTACAATTTTCGGCGCGCTGATCGAGGCCATCGATCTCGGCCAGCTCGCCAAGCTCGACGCCAATTCCGCGCGCGAAGAAATCCGCGATATCGTCAACGAGATCATCGCGATCAAGAATATCGTGATGTCGATCGCCGAGCAGGAGGATCTGCTCGACGATATCTGCAACGATGTGCTCGGTTACGGGCCGCTCGAGCCGTTGTTGGCCCGCGATGAAATCGCCGACATCATGGTGAACGGCTCCGGCACGGTCTATATCGAAGTCGGCGGCAAGATTCAGAAGACCGCCATCCGCTTTCGCGACAATCAGCAGCTGCTCAACATCTGCCAGCGCATCGTCAGCCAGGTCGGCCGGCGCGTCGACGAGGCGTCGCCGATCTGCGACGCGCGCCTGCCTGACGGCTCGCGCGTCAATGCCATCGTGCCGCCGCTGGCGATCGACGGGCCCGCACTCACTATCCGCAAGTTCAGGAAGGACAAGCTGACGCTCGAACAGCTGGTTCGCTATGGATCGATCTCGCCGGAAGGAGCGGAGATCCTCAAGGTGATTGGCCGTTGCCGCGCCAATGTGCTGATTTCCGGCGGCACCGGCTCCGGCAAGACGACGCTGCTGAACTGCCTGACGCGCTACATCGACAACGACGAGCGCATCGTCACCTGCGAGGACGCCGCCGAGCTGCAATTGCAGCAGCCGCATGTAGTGCGGCTGGAAACGCGGCCGCCGAATCTCGAAGGCGAAGGTCAAATCACCATGCGCGACTTGGTGCGCAATTGTCTGCGTATGCGGCCGGAACGCATCATCGTTGGCGAAGTGCGCGGACCGGAAGCGTTCGATCTGTTGCAGGCGATGAATACCGGCCATGACGGCTCGATGGGCACGTTGCACGCCAACATGCCGCGGGAGGCGCTGTCGCGTTTGGAATCGATGATCACCATGGGCGGTTACTCACTGCCGTCGCGGACCATCCGCGAAATGATCGTGGGCTCGATCGACGTGGTCATCCAGGCGGCGCGCCTGCGTGACGGTTCGCGCCGCATCACGCACATCACCGAGGTGGTGGGCATGGAGGGCGATGTCATCATCACTCAGGACATATTTCTGTACGAAATCGGCGGTGAGGACGCCAACGGCAATCTCATCGGCCAGCACCACTCCACCGGCATCGGCCGGCCGAAGTTCTGGGAACGGGCGCGATATTACGGCGAGGAGGGACGGCTTGCCGCCGCGCTCGATGCCGCGGCGCCCGCCGATCTAATCGGCAGATAACGGCGAGCGCGACGATGAACGTATACATGATATTCATCATGGTCGCGATCGCGATCGGCGGCGTCGCGTGGGTTTTCATTTATCCGATCTTGTCCGGCGAACGAAAGACCGAGCAACGGATGGCGAGCGTCGCGCGCACTGAGCCGATACCGCAGCGCGCGGCGCGGTCGGCACAGAAGTCCCGGCGCGAGCAGGTTGAAGGCACGCTCAAGCAGCTCGAAGCACGGCAGCGAAGAGCCAGGCGCGTGCCGCTGTCGGTGCGGCTCGCTCAGGCCGGCCTGAGCTGGTCGCCGCGCAACTTCATGGTGATTGCCGGCGCGCTGGGCGTCGGCGTTTTCCTGATCGCGACGCTGACCGGCGTCGGCATGTTGGCTGCTCTCGGACTCGCTTTCGCCGCCGGCGGCGGGTTGCCGTTCTGGGCGCTGGCATTTTTTAAAAAGCGTCGGGAGGCGAAGTTCCTTGAGGCTTTCCCCGACGCTGTCGACGTGATCGTTCGCGGCATCAAAGCCGGCTTGCCGCTGCTCGACAGCTTGAAGCTGATCGCGGGCGAGGCCCAAGAACCGGTGCGCAGCGAGTTCCGCGTCATCATCGACACGCAAACCATCGGCATCCCGATCGGGGAAGCCTGTCTCAAACTCTACGAGCGTATGCCGGTACCGGAGGCGAACTTTTTCGGCATCGTCATCTCTATCCAGCAACGCGCGGGCGGCAATCTCTCCGAAGCGCTCGGTAACCTGTCGCGGGTGCTGCGCGACCGCAAGAAGATGAAGGCCAAGATCAAGGCGATGTCGATGGAAGCTAAGGCTTCGGCAACAATCATCGGCGCCTTGCCGATCGCGGTGATGACGCTGGTCTACATCACCAGCCCGCTATACATCTCGCTGTTGTGGACCGAGCCGCTCGGGCGTCTGATGATGGCGGCGAGCTTGGTGTGGATGTCGGTCGGCGTCTTCGTCATGCGCCGCATGATCAACTTCGATTTCTGAGCCGGGTCATGCTGCACGCCCTCGAGCAATATATCGACCCGCAATTTCTCACCATGCTGCTCGCGGCGATCGCGGCGGGCGCCACGGTGCTGACGCTGGCGATGCCGCTGTTGGCGCGCGACACGCTGTCGACACGCATGAAAGCCGTGGCCTTCGAGCGCGAGAAGATCAGGCAGCGCGAGCGCGAGCGAATGGCGCAGGGCAACAAAGTGTCGTTGCGGCAATCGCCTAAAGCCTACATGAACACCGTGGTGCGGAACTTCAATCTGTCGAAATGGGTCGGCCAGGAAACGGCGCGTACACTGCTGGTGCAGGCCGGCTATCGCGGCCACGCGCCGTACGTCACCTATCTGTTCTTCCGCATGGTGATGCCGATCGCCATGCTGCTGTTGTCGTTGTTCTACGTTTTCGTCGTCATCCACCTCGATCAGCCGACCATGATCAAGCTCGGCATCGGGATCGGGGCTGCCTATTTCGGTATGCTGAGCCCGAATTTGTACTTGAAGAACAAGATCACGCGCCGCCAGGCCTCGATCAAGCGGGCGTTTCCCGATGCGCTCGACCTGCTGCTGATCTGCATCGAATCCGGCATGTCGGTCGAGGCTGCGTTTCAAAAAGTCAGCGACGAGATCGGCGCGCAGTCGGTGGAGCTGGCCGAAGAGTTCACCTTGACGACCGCCGAACTGTCGTATCTGCCGGATCGCCGCCAGGCTTACGACAACCTGGCGCAGCGGGTCGGACTGGAAGGCGTCAAGGCTACCTGTCTCGCCTTGCAGCAGGCGGAACGCTACGGCACGCCGCTCGGCACGACCATGCGGGTGTTGGCGCAGGAAAATCGCGACATGCGCATGTCGGAAGCCGAGAAGAGGGCGGCGGCCCTGCCGCCGAAGCTGACCGTGCCGATGATCTTGTTTTTCCTGCCAGTGCTGTTCATCGTCATTCTCGGCCCGGCCGCCATCAAGGTGATGGGCATACAGTAGCCCGTCCGGAATACAGCAGTGGTCAGTGATGGACCGTCAGCTCGCGCCGGTATCGGCGTGGGCGGCGTGGCTCGGCTCGCGCAGGTCTTTGCGGTGCGCCAGCATCTGCCGCAGATAAGCGACATTGGTGGCAGCCTCGTCGGGCGGCAGATCGGCGCGGGCGATGTTCTCGGCCTCCGCGAAGCGGCCTTGCAGGCCGACCACGAGTGCGAGGTTCTGCCGCACCCGCGGATCGACCGGCGGACGCGATGCGGCCCGCCGCAGTGTAGCCTCGGCCTCCGTCAAATTCTTGGACAGCGCGTAAGACAGTCCGAGATTCGACAATACCGAAGGCTCGTCGGGAACGATCTTCAGCGCGGTCAGGTAATAGCGCTGCGCTTCGGAATGACGCCCCATTTGGTCGAGCACCGCGCCTTGTGCAGAGAGAATGTGCCAGTCCGGCTGGTCGGGGGTATGGGCGCGGTCGAGCACTTGCAGCGCTTGGTCGTAATTGCCGGCGTCGGCCAGCGCCCGACCGTAAGCGCCGAGCACCGCCCTGTTGTGCGGGCTTTCGATCGAGGCCTTCTCCAGGATGGCGACGGCCTGAGCGCGCTGCCCGGTTTTGCGCAGCGCCTGCGCGTAGCGCATTGCCGCGTCGACGTTCGACGGATCGGCGCGATATTGCTGGCCGAAGACCTCGACATCGTGACGCGGGTCCGCGGTCAACTGATCGGCCGCCGCGACCGGCACTGTGCCGGTCGCCTCGGCGGTTTGCATCGTCTGGCAACCGGTCGTCGCCGCGGCGATGACAATAAGGAGCGCAGCCGAGGCGAGAAGGCGCGAAGGGCGAAGGGTGTAGCTACTGGTCGAACGCATCTCGATCGCTGCCAAGATAAGCGCCCGGGCGCGCCGCCACAGGCTGGTCAGCAATAGACTGTTAACCCTAATGAGGAGTTAACACGCTGATCGCGGTCGAAATCGTGGGATTTCGCATGGATGGCGGACAGTCGGCCGCGCCGGGACTTAAGCCGGCACTTTGTTGGCGAATTCGAATGTCTCGCCGACATAGCTCGAAATGTCGCCCTTCGGCCGCTCGCCGGCGATGGCCTGGCCCTCGACCATGTAGTGCACCGCCTCGGCGATGTTGGTGGCGTGGTCGCCGATGCGCTCGATATTCTTGGCGCAAAACAGATGATGGATGCACATCGAGATGGTGCCGGGGTCCTCCATCGAATACGTGATCAATTCCCGGAACAGCGAGACGTAGAGCGCGTCGACTTCCTTGTCGGCCTTCCAGACCTGCAGCGCTTTGTTCGGGTTACGATCGACAAAGCTGTCGAGCACGGCAGCAAGCTGCGACACGACCAGCGCCGCCATGTGTTTGAGCCCGCGCATCAGCGCGCGCTGCGAATTGTCGCCGGAGACGGCGATCACCCGCTTGCCGATATTCTTGGCTAGGTCGCCGACGCGTTCGAGATCGTTGGCGATCCGCAACATCGCGACCAGCGCGCGCAGGTCGATGGCCATCGGCTGCCGCAGCGCGATTGTGGCGATGGCTTTTTCTTCGATCTGCCGCTGCAGCGAATCGACCGCCGCGTCGGCGGCGATGACTTGGCGTGCCAGACCGATGTCGCGCCGGGTCAGCGCGTCAATGGAATCGCTCACCTGCTTCTGGGCAAAGCCGCCCATCTGCGCGACCATTTGCGTGAGCTTGATGAGGTCGGTATCGAAGACTCGGGCGGTGTGCTCGGAGACGTTCATGTTATTTCCGCAGGCGCTGGTGACTCGATCGGGGTGCGCACCGCTGAAGTTACGCAACAATCCCGGCCACAAACTAACCCAACGCCTTGATGATTTTACGATTCATGCGTGACGATCCGATGACATTCTTCAATTGGCCGTGAGGGTTGGAAGCAAACGCGCGTCATTCTCGCTGCCGTGAGCGCTTGTCACGCTGATCACACCAAGCCGTCGTTAAAATCAAACAAATGATTCGCCATGTCCGAGCTTTCGGCGCCGCGACTGCGGTCCACAAAGCAAATTGGAAGAGAAAATGATGCCGCCAGTGGTGGTTGATGCGATCGGAGCGACTGGCGCACTGCTGACGACGATCTGCTGGGTGCCGCAGGCAGTGAAGATCATCCGCGATCGCGAGACGCGCGCCATCTCGTTGTCGGGCACGGCGCTGTGTACGCTCGGCGTGCTGCTTTGGCTGCTTTATGGCCTCGCCATCGTCGACGGGCCATTGATCGGCTCGAGCATCGTGACGCTCGCGATGACCGCGACAATTCTGGTCCTGAAAATCCGTCACGGCTGACGGGCGGAAGTAAACTCAGATCAGTACGCGCAAAGGCTTGCCGTCGAGAAAACCGCGGATATCGTCGACAATGCCGGTGTAAAATGCGCGATAATTCTGCTCCGCCACGTAACCGAGATGCGGCGTCAGCACGACATTGTCGAGCTTGCGCAACGGATGATCGACCGGCAGCGGCTCGATATCGAACACGTCGAGGCCGGCGCCGGCGATGCGCTTGTTGCGCAAAGCCGTGATCAAGGCCGCCTCATCGACAATCGGGCCGCGCGAGGTGTTGACGAGGTAGGCGGTCGGCTTCATCAGGCCCAGTTCCTTGGCGCCGATCAGCCCGCGGCTGCGCGGTGACAATTGTACATGGATCGACAGGAAATCCGCGCGGCGAAAAAGTTCGTCACGGCCGACATGCTCGACGCCCACCTGTTTGCAAGTCTCCGCCGTCAGGTTCTGGCTCCAGGCGATGACGTTCATTTTGAACGCCCGGCCGATCTCGGCCATCCGGCTGCCGAGCTTGCCAAGGCCGAGCAGCGCGAGCGTCAGGCCTTCGAGATCCAGTCCGATCGTGGTCTGCCATGGCGCGCCGGCCTTGAGCCGGTCGTTCTCGTAGCCGATGCGGCGCGCGAGCTCGAGCATCAGCCCGGTGGCAATGGCGGCGGTGGCGTTGCCGAACGATGGCGTGCCGCAGACCACGACGCCGTGCGTCTTGGCGGCGTCAAGATCGATCGAGGCGTTGCGCATGCCAGTGGTGATCAGGAGTTTCAGATCGGGCAGCGCCTCGATCACGGCGCGCGGGAAGGGGGTCCGCTCGCGCATCGCGCAGATGATGGCAAAGCTCCGCAAGGCCGCGATGACATTGTCAGGCGAGCCGAGATGCTCGTTGAAAACCTTGATCTCCAAGTCACCCGCGACTTCCGACCAGTCGGCCATGGAAAGCGCAACGTTCTGGTAGTCGTCGAGAATCGCGCAGCGGAGCGGCATGGTCCCTCATTCCGTCAATGCCGCACAAGCGGCCGGCCGGAATCCATCATCCTTGCCGACGCGGGTGGCTGCAATGGGGGGTGATGTGGGGACGAAGCGTAGGTCTGCGAAATAACGTCCGGCAATAAGGCACCGGTGACTAAGCGTGCGCCTCAACGAACTCGGCTATTGCAGGGCGCGTATCGATTCTGACTGGCAGAGCCGCCATGCCGCCGGCACGTTTGGCGCGGCAGGCCGGTCCTGGCCCCCGCATGTAATAAAGCTCCGGCCGATAGGGGTTGAACGCGTCGCCGAAGGTCCGCTGTAATTCACGGAAACCGTTTGCGAAATTGTTCAACATGGCACGCTCCCCTGGCTTTTGACGGGCGCCGTCCTGGGTTTCTCCCTGTTGGCGCCACTTATTGGTCGGGCGGACGACGTCCGGGGTTCAAACGTCGGTTGAGAGCAATTTTCAGCGAAAAATCATTAAAAATTAGTGCGAAAAAGCTGTAGTCGCGCCCGGCGGCGCGGCTTGGCGCGGCGAAAATGCCCCAGACCCTTTACGAAGCCTTACGGTGATCGCGCAAAGACTGATCGACCACGGACGCGGGTTCGCGCTTTTCGATCAGCAAAGGCATGCCGCCCGCGGGACGCAGCGTCACGCGCGCCACCGGCCGCGGCTTGTGTCCGGCAACGGCGCGAAACCGGACAGCGCAAATCAATACCGCCAATAACACCGCCGCCTCGATGGTAGCGAAGCTTGCCCCGATGCACACGCGCGGGCCGCCGCCGAACGGCAGAAAGGCGTAACGCGAGCGTGCTTTGACCTTATCCGGGGCAAAACGATCGGGATCGAACGCGTTCGGATTGTCCCACAGGCGCAGATTGCGGTGCAGGGCAAACACTGGAATGTGGATGCGGGTGCGGGGACTGATCTGCATCCCGGCGAGCGTGACGCTGGCGTTCGGCTGCCGTCCGATGCCCGGCGCCGGCGGGAACAGTCGCATCGCTTCGCAAATGACCTGACGGCAAAAGCTCAGCCGATCGACATGCGCGGCCGTAATCGCGCCGCTTCCCGCAACATCGGCGACCTCGTCAAAAACCCGCTGCTGGGCGGCTTGATCCTTGGCCAGAAGCCAGAGCGTCCAGGTCAGAGCGACGGCGGTGGATTCATGGCCGGCAGCGATGAAAGTCAGGAGATTATTCACGACTTCCGCGTCGCTCATGGTGCGGCCGGTTTCGGGGTCGCGCGCTGCCAGCAGCAAATCGAGCAGGTCCGGCTGCGGCGACGGCTTTGCCGGCCGCGCCGCGATCAGGCGCCGCATATCTTCGTGCAAGAAGTCGCGCGAACGCATGGCGCTGCGCCGGTTGGGGAAGGGCACCCATTCGGGAACGGCAAACATGTCGTAGATCAGGTGCCAGGGAATGGTCTCGAAATTTTCCGTCAGCGCGCGGCTATAGCGTTCGGCGTCAAGGCTCGCGGAGCCCCCCAGCATGGACTCGACAATAATGTCGAAGGTGGCGCGAGTGATCGCAGCGGCCGCGTCGACCGGGCTGTCCGGCTCCGCGGTACGCCAGCGTTCGATCTGGCGCTGCGCCATCGCGGCGAAAACCGGAACGAACGAGAGTATGGTGTCGTGCCGGAAGATCGGCGCCACCGCGCGGCGCTGCCAACGCCACTCGGCGCCGTCCGTGACAAAGATGGAATTGTCGCCGACCACGGGCCGAAACGACCGGCGGGTCGCCGGGTCGCGGCCGAAAGCATCGGCATTCTCGACCAGAATTTCGCCGATCAGGTCGGGATCGCAGACCAAAAGCACATCGGAATAGCGCGTGCGTACCCGGGTGAGCCCTTCCTCGTAGGCCGGGCGCGGAATCGTCTCGATATAATTGCGCCACAGCGTCGGCAGTCCCCGCAAACCGAGCGGCCGCGGCGGCGGTTGAAACGGAACAAAATCGGGATCATAGAGCATCGAATTGACCTCGCGCCGCTTGCCCTTTGCCTAACCGCTCGCTACATCACGGGCAAATTTCCAGACATCGGCGCCGGCGCGCCCAGTAATCGAAGGCAGGGCACTGAGAAGCCCGGACCAAGAATGGCCCGTCAATTCATCTACCACATGCAGGAACTCACCAAGGCTTATCCGGGCAACCGCAAAGTCTTGGAAAACGTCCATTTGTCGTTCTATCCCGACGCCAAAATTGGCGTGCTCGGCGTCAACGGCTCCGGCAAGTCGACGCTGCTTCGCATCATGGCCGGCCTCGACAACGAATATTCCGGCGAAGCCTGGGCCGCCGAAGGCGCCCGCGTCGGCTATTTGCCGCAGGAGCCGCAGCTCGATCCGACCAAGTCGGTGCGGGGCAACGTCATGGAGGGCGTGGCGCCGCAGAAGGCGATCCTCGACCGCTACAACGAGCTTGCGCTCAACTATTCCGACGAGACCGCCGACGAGATGACCAAGCTCCAGGACGAGATCGAAACCAAGGGACTATGGGACCTCGATTCCAAAGTCGATCAGGCCATGGACGCGCTGCGCTGTCCGCCCGACGATGCCGAGGTGGCGCAGCTCTCCGGCGGTGAGCGGCGGCGGGTCGCGCTCTGCCGGCTGTTGCTGGAGCAGCCGGAGCTGCTCCTGCTCGACGAGCCGACCAACCATCTCGATGCCGAGTCGGTGATGTGGCTCGAGGGCCACCTGCGCAACTATCCGGGCGCCATCCTGATCGTCACCCACGACCGCTACTTCCTCGACAATGTCACCGGCTGGATCCTCGAGCTCGATCGCGGCCGCGGCATTCCCTACGAAGGCAACTACTCCGCGTGGCTGGTGCAGAAGCAGAAGCGGCTGCAGCAAGAAGGCCGCGAGGAGGAAGCGCGGCAGCGCACGCTTGCGCGCGAGCAGGAATGGATCACGGCTTCGCCGCGGGCCCGGCAGGCAAAATCCAAGGCACGCTACGAGCGCTACGAGGAGCTGCTGAAAAAAGCCGGCGACAAGCAGACCGAGACCGCGCAAATCGTCATTCCGGTCGCCGAGCGGCTCGGGCAGAATGTCATCGACTTCGAGAATCTGAAAAAGGGCTTCGGCGACAACCTTTTGATTGATGATCTCAGCTTCAAATTGCCGGCCGGCGGTATCGTCGGCGTGATAGGCCCGAACGGCGCCGGCAAGACCACGCTGTTTCGTATGATCACCGAGCAGGACGAGCCGGACAACGGCAGCATCAAGGTCGGCGATTCGGTGCACCTCGGCTATGTCGATCAGTCGCGCGACGCGCTCGACGGCAAGAAGACCGTGTGGGAGGAGATTTCCGGCGGTCTCGATCAGCTCAAGCTCGGCAAGCGCGAGGTCAATTCGCGCGCCTATTGCGCGGCATTCAATTTCAAGGGCGCCGATCAGCAGAAGAAAGTCGGCCAATTATCCGGCGGCGAACGCAATCGCGTGCATCTCGCCAAGATGCTCAAATCCGGCGCCAACGTGCTTCTGCTCGACGAGCCGACCAACGATCTCGACGTCGATACGCTGCGGGCGCTGGAAGAGGCGCTTGAGGATTTCGCCGGTTGCGCCGTGATCATCAGCCACGACCGCTGGTTCCTCGACCGCATCGCCACGCACATCCTCGCCTTCGAAGGTGAGAGCCATGTCGAATGGTTCGAGGGTAATTTTCAGGACTACGAGACGGACAAGATGCGGCGGCTGGGGGTCGATTCCGTGATGCCGCAGCGGATCAAATATAAGAAATTCTCGCGCTGATCGGTGCAAATTTCCTTTGTTTGCTGCAAATTGCCGGTAAGCGGGCCGTATTTGGTGTTTTCCAGGCCCGCCGGCACGCCTTCCATTCGCGGTTCCCGATACCCATATAGGTCAAATCCGCTCGCCAATGAGCGCGAGAACCTATTGAAGAACGGCGTATCCCGCGGGCGGCGGCTCGGCGGCTTTTTGCGCCGAAAAGGAGCCGACATTGCCGACTAAATCTCAGGAAGCGCGATCGAACGAGGCTCGGGCGCGTGCCGACGCGAGTTTCAGAAAAGAAGAGCGCGCCAAGGACAGCGCCAAGGCGATGATGGAGTATCTCGATAATTCGCGCCAGGTGCGCGAACGCACCGAGCGGTTGCGCGCGCTCCGCCTTGCCAAGGAAGCGGCCGACAAGAAAGCGGCCGATAAGACAGCGGCCGATAAAGCGGCCGACAAGAAAGTCACGGCCGCCAACATCGCGGCCATCGCCCGCAAGCGCTCCGCCGCAAAGGTCTAGTCGCGTGTCGAAGGAAGAACTCCTGCAATTCGATGGGCTGGTGCTAGAGATTCTGCCGGACGCGCGCTATCGCGTGCAGTTCGACAATGGTCACGAGCTGATTGCCTATACCGCCGGCAAAATGAAGAAGAACCGGATCAAGACGCTGGCCGGCGACCGGGTGACGATCGAGGTTTCGCCGTACGACCTTGAAAAAGGACGCCTCGTCTTCCGCCACAAGGACGAACGCGCCAGTACGGTCGCGCGGCCGCAGCGCCCACAATTCCGGCGGCGGTGATACCGCTAGCAGCTACGTAGCTTCGTAGCCCGGATTGAGTGAAACGAAATCCGGGTTCAGCGTCGCCGTCGCAGGTTTGCTCCCGGATTTCGCAGTTAACGCGAGCTACAGCTACGCAGGCTTCGCCAGTAATCCGTTGAGCACCAGCTCGAGGTGGGCGTCGAAGTACGTCTTCAGGTCGAGCGGATAGCGTTCGTCGAACATCATCATCCAGACGTCGACCAGTGCGATTGGCGCGATGATGACCAGTGGACATTCGGTCACTGCTGAGCGGCGGATTTCACCGCGGTCGACGCCGCGTTGGAGCGCCTGCTTGAGCAGCTCCATGCAGGGGCGGTGGATTTCCTGGTAATAGCGATCGGCCAGCGCCGGAAACCGCGGCGCTTCGGCGATCAGCATGCGCGCCACTTCGCGCCGCCGCCGGTCTTCGACGATGTTCTGATAGATGAAGCTGAACTGCGCCCGCAGCAGGTCGGCAGTCGAGCCTTCATGCCGCTCGAACATGTCGTGTACGGTGTCGAGCGTCACTTTCATCAGCTCGTGCACCATCGAAATGAACAGGTGTTCCTTGTTCTCGAAATAAACGTAGATCGTGCCCTTGGTGACGCCGGCGCGCTCGGCGATCTGATCGAGCGTGGTTTGGGCGTAGCCGTTACGGGAGAACTCCGCGAACGCGGCTTCGAGGATTTCCTGCGGCCGTTCGGCCTTGCGGCGCCGACGCGTCTCGGTGCGCGCTTCCACAATGTCGGTCATGCGACCATCCACCCCATCGACGTGCAGTATAGTTATTGACTAACCGGATAGTAAATAACTAATGTCGGCCCCAATCAGGGGTGATAAAGTGACGTCGGGGACCTATTCTCTGCGCTGCGGCCTATATGCTGACGCGCGCCCAGCGGAATGCTCGCTTTTACCCGGCTCCCGTCGGCTGAAAGTGGCCACGGTTTCGCGGCACGCCTGCCAGCGGCGTGAGGCCGTACCGACACGGCGCGAGACCCGCATCAACTCAATGTCGCAAATGTGCCAGCCGCGAGCGGCACACCGCCCGCTACTGGAGTGGAATAAATGATCAAGCGCATGGTGATCATGCTGTTGGCGGTCGCCGTCGTGTTCGGCGGGATCTTCGGATTCCAGGCGTTCAAGGCGGTGATGATCAAGAAGTTCATCACTGCGCTGAGCAATCCGCCGCAGACCATCTCCGCCACTACCGCCGCGACCAGCGAATGGCTGCCGAAAATCGAAGCGGTCGGTTCGCTGCGCGCGGTTCGAGGCGCCGATTTGTCGCTCGAACTCTCCGGCGTGGTCGAGTCGATCTCATTCAATTCCGGCGACGATGTCGCCGAAGGCGCGCCGCTTCTCAAGCTCCACACCGAGGACGATGTCGCCCGGCTTCAATCGCTGCAGGCGATGGCCGAGTTGGCCGAAATAACCCTTGATCGCGCGCAAAGGCTCCTCAAGACGCAGGCGGCCGCCCAGGCAACGGTGGATTCCGACGCGGCCAACCTGAAGAACGCCAAGGCTCAGGTGGCGCAGCAGCAGGCCATTCTCGACAAAAAGACGTTGCGCGCGCCGTTTGCCGGTCACCTTGGCATCCGCGCCGTCGACATCGGGCAATATCTCAGCGCCGGTATGGTGATCGTCACGCTGCAGGCGCTCGATCCGATCTATGTCGACTTTTTCGTCCCGCAGCAGGCCATCGATCAGATCCAGCTGAAGCAACCGGTAGCGGTGAAGATCGACGCCTACAAGGATCAGACCTTCACTGGTGAAATCCTGGCGATCAATCCGAAAGTCGATCTCGGTAATCGCAACGTGCAGATTCGCGCGACGCTGAAGAATCCGGATCACAAGCTGTTGCCCGGCATGTACGCCACTGTCGAAATCGGCACCGGTGCGCCGAAGACCTACGTGACGCTGCCGCAGACGGCGATCACCTATAATCCCTACGGCAACACGGTCTATGTCGTCGAAAGCAAGGGCAATGACGCCGCCGGCAAGCCGCAACTCAGCGCGCGGCAGACATTTATCACCGTCGGGCCGACCCGCGGCGATCAAGTGGCCATCCTCAGAGGCGTCGACGAGGGCGACACGGTCGTGACCGCCGGGCAGATCAAGCTGCACAACGGCACGGTGGTTCTGATCGACAATTCGGTGACGCCGACCGCCGAAGCCGCGCCCGTTCCGGTCGATCGCTAGCGAACAGCGCGATGAACTTCACTGACATATTCATTCGGCGGCCGGTTCTCGCCTCGGTCATCAGTCTGTTGATCCTGGTGCTCGGCGTGCGCGCCTATTACGCACTGCCGGTGCTGCAATATCCGCGAACGCAGAATGCGGTGGTCACCGTCACCACGACCTATTACGGCGCCGATCCGGACGTGGTCGCCGGCTTCATCACCACGCCGCTAGAAATCGCCATCGAGCAGGCCTACGGCATCGACTATATGACGTCGACGAGCCAGAGCAGCACGTCGACGATCACTGTTTATCTGCGGCTCAACTACGATGCCGACAAGGCACTGACCGAGATCAACACCAAGATCAATTCGGTCCTCAATCAGCTGCCGACCGGAACGCAGCAGCCGGTGCTGACGGTCAAGATCGGCCAGACCATCGACGCGATGTATCTCGGCTTCAACAGCGATGCACTGGCGCCTAACCAGATTACCGATTATCTGACGCGCGTCGTGCAGCCCAAGCTGCAGACCGTTCCGGGCGTGCAGACGGCCGAATTGCTCGGGCAAAAGGTGTTCGCGCTGCGCGCCTGGCTTGACCCGCAGAAGCTTGCCGCCTTTGGCCTTACCGCGACCGACGTCACCCAGGCGCTGGCCGCCAACGACTACATTTCCGGGATCGGCACCACCAAAGGCCAGATGGTGCAGGTCAACCTCACCGCCTCGACCGGCCTGCATTCCGCCAGCGAGTTCCGCAATCTCGTCATCAAGCAGACGAACGGCGCGGTCGTCCGTCTGCAGGACGTCGCCAATGTCACGCTGGGCGCCGAGGACTACGAAAGCGAGGTCGGGTTCGACGGCAAACAGGCGGTCTATATCGGCGTCCAGGTGGCGCCGGCGGCCAATCTTCTGGAAGTCGTGCGCGGCGTGCGCAAGGTCTGGCCGGACATCCAGTTGCAACTGCCGCGCGGCCTCAACGGCGAGATCGTCTACGATTCCACCGAGTTCGTGAACGCGGCGATCTACGAAGTCGTGGTCAGCCTGGTCGAGGCGCTGGCGATCGTTACCCTTGTCGTGTTCATGTTCTTGGGTTCGGTGCGCTCGTCGCTGATACCCACGGTGGCCATTCCGCTGTCGCTGGTCGGAACGCTCATAATTCTTTTGGCGCTCGGCTATTCGATCAATCTATTGACGCTATTGGCGCTGGTGCTCGCCATCGGTCTCGTCGTCGACGACGCCATCATCGTCGTGGAAAACGTCAATCGCCATCTGGAAGAGGGCGTGGCGCCCGTTCCCGCCGCCATTGCCGCGGCGCGCGAACTCGGCTGGCCGATCATCGCCATGACGGTCGTGCTCGGCGCCGTCTATGTACCGATCGGCTTCCAGAGCGGCCTGACCGGCGCGCTGTTTGCGGAATTCGCGTTTGCCTTGGTCGGCGCGGTGACGGTTTCCGGCATCGTCGCGCTGACGCTGTCGCCAATGCTGTGCTCCCGCTTGCTCAAAGCCCACGATCCACAGCACCGCGGCTGGGAGGAGAAGCTCACCTATTTCATCGACCGCAGCTTCAATTGGCTGCAAGGCGCCTATGAGCGGCGGCTGCACAACAGCCTCAATTATCTGCCGGTCACCGTCGTATTCTCGCTGATCGTGCTGTCGAGCATCTATTTCTTGTTCATCACCGCCCATACCGAGCTCGCACCGCAGGAAGATCAGGGCATCATCCTCTCGCTGTCGAACGCCGCGCCGAACGCCACGCTCAAGCAGCGCCAACTCTATGCCCACGAGGTCTATCGAATCTTCTTCGAGCATCCGGAAACCGATCACGTATTCCAGATCGACGTGCCGGGCCAGTCGATTTCTGGCATGGCGCTGAAACCCTGGGGTCGGCGTGTTGCATCGACCAATAAACTGCAGCCGATCGTCCAGCAGGAGGTGGCGAAGATCGCGGGCGTACGCGTGGTCGCGTTCCAGCCGCCGCCGTTGCCCGGCAGCATCGGTCTGCCGGTTCAGTTCGTGATCGGCACCACCGAGCCGTTCGAGCGCCTCTACAACGTCGCGCAGGATTTTCTGCGCGAGGCGCAGCAGAGCGGCATGTTCATCTTCCTCGATTGCGATCTCAAGATCGATAATCCGCAGTCCAACATATCGATCGATCGCGACAAGACCGCACAACTCGGCCTCAAGATGAGCGACGTCGGCGGTGCGCTCGCCGCGATGCTTGGCGGCGGCTACACCAACTATTTCAGCATGAGCGGCCGCTCCTACAAGGTCATCGCCCAGGTGCAGCAGCGGTTCCGGCTCAATGCCCGGCAATTGCTCGATTACCACATCCGCGCCGCCGATGGCTCGTTGGTGCCGTTGTCGACCATCGCCACAGTGTCGACCAAAACGGTGCCGGAATCGCTCAATCACTTTCAGCAGCTCAACGGCGCGACCATCCAGGGTGTTGCCATGCCGGGTGTCGCCCAGGGCGACGCGCTCGCTTATCTGCAGGATCTGGCGACGCGGAAGCTGCCGCGCGATTATTCGATCGATTATGGGGGTCTGAGCCGCCAGTACGTGCAGGAGACGAGCGGCTTCGTCACCACGTTCGGCTTTGCGCTGATCATCATCTTTTTGGCTTTGGCGGCGCTGTTCGAAAGCTTCCGCGACCCAGTCATCATCCTGGTGTCGGTGCCGATGTCGATCGCCGGTGCGCTGATCTTTGTCAGCCTCGGCATCAGCGGTGCGTCGCTCAACATCTACACCGAGGTGGGCTTGGTGACGCTGATGGGCCTGATTTCCAAGCACGGCATTCTGATCGTGCAATTCGCCAACGACCTGCAGGCGACCGGCCGCGCCAAGCGCGAGGCCATCGAACAAGCCGCCTCGATCCGGCTGCGTCCGATCCTCATGACGACGGCGGCGATGGTGCTCGGCGTCGTGCCGCTGATCACCGCCGGCGGCGCCGGCGCGGTCTCGCGCTTTCAGATGGGGCTAGTGATCGCCGCTGGCCTCTCGATCGGCACGCTGTTCACGCTGTTCGTCGTACCGGCGGTCTATGTGCTGATCGGCGCGGAGCGCTCCAAATCCGCAGCGCGCAGTGCGACAAGCGCGTCGCCGCCGCATGCGGCGCCCGCGGAATGATTTGATAATGCCGAACGAAGCGGACTGGCAGCGATGAATGACTGGAACGCTCGGCAATATTTGAAGTTCGAAGACGAGCGCACCCGGCCGCCGCGCGATCTGTTGGCGCAGGTGCCGCTGCAAAATCCGCAGCTCGTGGTGGATCTCGGCTGCGGGCCCGGTAATTCGACCGAACTTCTGGTCGAACGCTTCCCGCACGCCGAGGTGATCGGTCTCAACTCTTCGCCCGACATGCTGCGCAAAGCGCGCGAGCGCCTACCGCAATGCTCCTTCCTCGAAGCTGATATCGCCTTATGGCCGGCAGACGCGCGTGCCGATCTGTTATTCGCCAACGCCTCGTTCCAATGGATTCCGGATCATCCGCAGGTGCTGCGGCGACTGTTAGAGGCCTTACCGCCGGGCGGGGTGCTCGCGGTACAGATGCCGGACAACACGCGCGAGCCGTCGCACGCGCTGCAGCGCGAAGTGGCAGCAAGTGGCCCTTGGGCCGACAATCCGGACGTCAAAGCGGCGGCGCGCGGCGATCTGCCGACGCCAGAAATTTACTACGATCTGCTCAAGCCCGTGTGTGCGCGCATCGACATCTGGCACGCCATCTACAATCACGTGATGGCAACGCCCCAGGCCATCGTCGAATGGTTCAAGGGCTCGGCGCTGCAGCCTTATCTGTCGCCGCTCGATGCAGCTTTGCGCGAAAAATTTCTGGCCGCTTACACGGAAAAAATCGCCGCCGCCTATAAGCCGCGGTTCGATGGCAAAGTGCTGCTGCGGTTCCCGCGCCTGTTCGTCGTCGCGGTGCGCTAGCCGGCAAATCCGCACGGCGGCTTGACAGGGGATGCCCTGCCATTAAACTTAACCTACCGGTAAAGTATTGCACGCGGCTTGAGCCGGGGAGGGTGTAGACCAGCCTTCCGGACGGCCGCCGACCAAGACAAGACATCCAAGACCAGACATCAAAGCGAGAGATCAAAGCCAGATAGGGAGGTGAACGTGCCAACAGTTGAACTGATCGGTCCTGCACCGTCGACCTACACGCGGGTCGCCCGCATGGTGTGCGAGGAAAAAGCCATTCCTTATGAGCTCAAGCAATCGCCGCCGCATTCGCCGGACGTCGACGCGATTCACCCGTTCGGCAAAGTGCCGGTGATGCGCCACGGCGATTTCGAACTGTGCGAGTCGAAGGCGATCGCCACCTATCTGGATCTCAGCTTCCCGGGGCCGAAGCTCATTCCGACTGAACCCCGCCAGGCTGCGCTGACCGAGCAATGGGTGTCGCTGGTCAATACCAGGATCGATGGCACGTTGGTGCGAACTTATCTCTTGAACTACATTTTTCCGAAGGGCGCAGACGGCAAGCCGGATCGCCGGGTGATCGACGGCGTAGTGCCCGCGGTCAAGGATGAGCTCGATCTGTTGGACCGAACGGTCGCGAAGACCGGCTTTCTGGCCGGCGACAGCTTTACCCTCGCCGACATCAACGTGCTGCCAATATTGGCCTATCTGAGGAATTTCCCGGAATCCGGGGCCGCCATCGCGGCGGCAAAGTCGCTTTCGTCCTATTTTGATCGCCTGTCAGCGCGGCCGAGCTTCCAGAACACCGTGCCGCCGCCGCCCCCGCGGCAGCAGGCGAAGGCCTCCTGACGGGTTCGCATTCCGTCGACCGCAGTGTGATTTCTGCCTGCGTCATGGCCGGACTTGTTCCGGCCATCCACGCCTTTCATAGTCGTCGCGACAAGACGTGGATGCCCTGCACTTACGCGGGGCGTGACGGTGAGAATGATGCCGAGCAGGATACCCGCATATTGTCTGATCGCGACAGCTTTCGTTCTCGCGCTCGCAGTGCGTGCCGACGCCGCTGACGCGGCGTTCCAGGCGTGGCTGCAGACACTGTGGCCGGCGGCGCAGCAATACGGCGTGTCACGCGCCACTTTCGATTTGGCGACGCGCGATCTCGAGCCCGATTTGACTTTGCCCGATCTCGTGATCCCGGGGCGGCCGGAAAGGCCGCAGACCGGGCAGGCGGAATTCGTGCAGACGCCGGCGGATTACATCAAAGAGTCGGCGATCGAACAGCTCGCCGTTCAGGGCCGCAAGCTTTACGACCAATATCGGACGCCGCTCGGCACTATCGAACGCCAGTTCGGCGTCGATCCGACGGTGGTGCTCGCGATCTTCGGCCGCGAGACCGACTATGGCCGCGCCAAGGATACGCGCAGCGCCATCCGCGTGCTGGCGACCCAGGCTTATCTCGGCAAGCGCAAGGAGAAATTCCGCGACGAGTTTCTGCTGGCCTTGAAAATCCTGCAGGACAGCGGGATGCGGCCGACCGACATGAAAAGCTCGTGGGCCGGCGCCATGGGTCTTACCCAGTTTCTGCCGTCGGACTACGTGAAATATGCGGTCGATTTCGACGGCGACGGCCGTGCCGACATCTGGAATTCGGTGCCGGATGCGCTCGCGTCAGCGGCAAAACAGCTGGCCGATAAAGGCTGGCAGCGCGGCCTGCACTGGGCCTACGAAGTGCATCCGCCGGCCAATGTTGATTGCACCATCGGCGTGCCGGAGAACACACTGACGATCGGCGAGTGGCTCGATCGCGGCTATGTGCCGGCCTATGGCCACGTGTTGTCGCCCGCCGAGCGTTCCGCCACCGCCTCATTGGTGCAGCCGGCGAGCATCTACGGCCCTTCGTTTCTCGCCCCGGCGAACTATTTTGCCATCAAGGAGTACAATTTCTCCGATCTCTACGTGCTGTTCGTCGGCCATCTCAGCGATCGGATACTCGAACCGCGACCGTTCGAGACGCCGTGGGGCAAGGTGGCGCAGCTGCCGACCCGCGACCTCGACCGCATGCAGGAAATCCTGACCGCGCGCGGCTATTACCATGACAAGATCGACGGCAAGGCGGGCATGAAAACGCGCGCTGCACTTGGCGACTATCAAAAGCGCAGCGGGCTCAAAGTCGATTGCTGGCCAACTGCGGCTTTGCTCGCGCATATGGAAGCGGACAAAGGGAACTGAACACCCGCGTGCGTTGACAGCCTTCGCCGGCAAAATCAGAATTCCCGACGCAATAAGGAGGACACAACATGGAAACGCTGCCGAAATTCGGCATCTCGCGGGCCGACATGATGAAACGCGTCGCGCGTTTCAAAGACCTCAAAGGCTCCGACGGCGGGCTTCCCGACAGCAAGGCGCCGCATTGCGAGCGGACCCTCTATAATGTCATCGGCTTTCAGCCGCCGGACGACGAAGGCGGCGCCGTCACGTCGCCGGTCGGCGACGATGCGTCGCGGCTGTCCGCCATTCCGATCTCCGAAGGCTTCAATCTCGGCTATTGCCGCGCCAAGCCGGGCAAGGGTCCGATGATGCACAACCGAGCACGTTAGGCTGACGGCTCCCGACAGCGCCCGACATTCCCCAGCGTTTGAACGTCGAAAACCACCGTCGTCATTGACTTTGTCGTTCATTGTCGCCATGTGTCGGATGACACGGCACGACATGGGCAGACAGCCCGTTTGAGGCCGATTTTGTTACCCGGGGTAACGCCTTTGCGGTGCTGTGGGTGACGGACATGACACCCTTTCGAGGTGCGATGATGTCTCGAAAGCTCACCACGGTCGCCGTCGAGAATGCCAAGCCCAAGCTGGTCGCCGGCGCGCCGACCCGCACCGAGATCGCTGATCGCGGCTGTCCCGGCCTGTACCTGATCGTGCAACCGAGCGGCGTGAAGTCGTGGGCCGTCCGCTACCGGGTCAAAGGCCGGTCGCGCAAGCTGACGCTCGACGGCAACGGCAACGGCGCTGCTATCCTGTCGCTGGCCGCAGCGCGGGCCGCCGCCACGCAGGCGCTTGAGCAGCTAGTCGAGAAGGGCATTGATCCGGCCGCCGCCAAGCGCGCCGCCAGGGCAACGTCGGTCGAGCAGGAAGCGCTCCGCGCACAAGACGGCGTCGCCAGACTGTTCGCTGACTTCATTGACCTATGTTGCAAGCGCGGCATCGGCAACAAACGGGGCAAGCTGCGACCGAATACGCTGGCCCAGTATGAGAGCATCGGCCGTCGCTTCATCCTGCCGGCCTGGCGCGACCGCACCGTCCACGAAATCAAAAAACGCAACGTCATTGACCTGATCGAACCGATTGCCGCGACGACGCCGATCATGGCCAATCGGGCGCAGGAGGTCGTGCACAAGTTCTTTGCCTGGCTGGTCGCTCGCGACGTGGTCGCCGCCAATCCCTGCACCGGCCTCGTCATGCCCGGCACCGAGCAGGCCCGCGAGCGCTTTCTCGACGACGCCGAGATCACGGCCTTGTGGGCGGCGTGCGACGGCGATCCGATCTTCGGGGCGGCCATCCGCCTCATGCTCTTGACCGGAGCGCGGCGATCCGAAGTCGCGGAAATGACGTGGTCGGAGATCGACACCGACAAGCGCATTTGGACCTTGCCGGCGGCGCGCTCGAAAAACAAAAAGGCTCACACGGTCCCGCTCAGCCCGCTGGCTTGGAAGATCATCAGCTCTGCGCCGCGCATGGCGGGCAGCGACTTCGTTTTCAGCACCACAGGCAAAGGCGCGGTCGCCAACTTTCATCACGTCAAAGATCGGCTCGACGCCAAGCTGACTTTCGCCGAGCCCTGGGTCATTCACGACCTTCGCCGTTCGTGCGCAAGCGGCCTACAACGGCTCGGCGTGCGGCTTGAAGTGATCGAAGCCACGCTCGGGCATCGGTCCGGCAGCTTCAGGGGCATCGTTGGCACGTATCAACGGCATGGCTTCGACGCCGAGAAGCGCGACGCGCTTGAACGCTGGGCGCGCTTCATCGCGCTGATCATCGATCCCGATCTGTATGCCGCGCACAAAGCGTTTCTCGCAAGCGACGACGATAAGGTCCGCAAAGCCCACAAGGAAGTATTCGACGACGCCATCGCCAAGGGCGGCGAGCCCTGGGATCGTTATCTCGCCCGGATGACGACCGGGCGATCGGCCAAGGTCGTGACGCTCAAGGGTCGCCGGGGCTGATCGTGTACGAACTCGAAGACTTATGGCTGAACGCGATCAGCAAATTGCCGGACACAAAGCCGCTTGCTGATTTGCTTCGGAGCGACACACCGATGCCGCCCGGTGTCCGCGACTTGTTGGCAGAATATTTAAATCCGCGTGACCCCGACATTAGTGGCGGCAGGCTGGTCTATGAACCGACGACCGGCATTGCAAAATCGATCGATGTGGTGTTGCCGATAGTGGCCGAGTATCACGCGCAAGTCGCCAAGGGAAACCCATCTCAGGAAGTCGCTGAGAAGGTCGGCACAAAACACCAAAAATCAGATCGGACAGTGTATCGGTATGTCGATCACTGGAAACGGCTCGCCGCACGGCTCGGCGGAAAAGCTTAAGCGTAGCAACCGGCTAGTCTGCTGACATTTTTTCGGCTTCAGGAATGTCAGTGACGCTCGGTCGCTGATGTGCTTTCGCTCCCTGTCGCCGACAAAGGGAGCCATCGTCATGACGATCACCATCGATCGCAGCACTGAGGACGCTGACCCGGGCCCGCTCTTGCCGATGCGGGCGGTTTGCGCCCGGTATCACGTCTGCGACCGAACTATTGAACGTTGGATGGTGGACCGAAAACTCGACTTTCCTGCGCCAATCCAAATCAACCGCCGCAGATACTTTCGGCAGCGCGAATTAGAAGCCTTTGAGCGCCGCCGCGTCGCGACGATGAGAACGGAAGCGGCGGCGACGATCTGAGAATTGAAAACGGCCGGCCCCGATCATGGGCCGGCCGCTTCGTTTGATGGGCAGCTTGCAGCAAAATCACGTCTCGCCAGACGGATTGCTGTGTAGCCCGCCCGATCACAGAGGGCAAGTGGCTTGCAGCAGCGCCGCGCCGTAGACCTGATCATCACCGCCGATGACGCATTTGGCGATCCCTGGTCGCCTGACGGTCACTGTTTGATCGTCAAGCGCTCGGCCGGTTTCACGTTGTGGGCGCGGCGTATCGACGCCGATTTGGTCGCCGACGATGTCAAAGTCACCCGCATCAAACAAAAGCCAGCACGATGGCCAAGCCGGACATAGAACAACAACGCGGCGTCCCCGCTCAAGACATTGCCGCGCTCGACCACAAGCCGCAGCGGAAGCGGATTAAACAGCGCCGCACAGCGCGCGAGCTGAAAGAGGCCGCCGCGTTCTATGAGAAGGCGGACGCTACCGGCTTCATCACCGCGCCGACGATTTGCCCTTGGTGTGAATGTCCTGTTGATCGGCATCTCGACAAATGCTCAAACCCCGAATGCGGTCGCCGACTTCGGCCGTACCCAGACTTGGAGATGGATCGCGCCGCATACGACGCGGCCAACGCCGACTTTGATCAGTCGGACTTGCTCGACGGAGAAAGCGAAAACCCCGCGCCACGCGCGAAGTCGTTCGGCAACGATCAGCCCCACGTTACCGTTATCACGTTGCAGGCTGGCAAGCTGCATGAGATCGCGAGCGAGGCCGAGGCCGCGCTGAGCGCGGCCGGCGTTCCGTTCTATGCGCGCGGCGGCGAGATCGTCCGACCGATCATCGAGGAGGTCGCCGCCTTTCGCGGACGACGCACCAAGGTCGCGCGGCTCAAAATAGTCACGGTCGATATGATGCGCGACGCGCTGTCGCGCTCGGCCCGGTTCGAGAAATACGACGGCCGCGCGAAGAAGATGGTCGCCGCCGACCCGCCGAACGACATCGCCAAGATCATCCTGGCGCGTGATGGCGACTGGCACTTCTGGACGTTGACCGGCGTCATCACTACGACGACACTTCGCCCAGACGGCAACATCCTGTCCGAACCCGGCTACGATCCGGCGACCCGATTGCTGCTAATCGACCCGCCGGCCATGCCGCCGCTGCCGCAGCGGCCGAGCATGAGCGATGCGGTCGCGGCCGTGAAATTGCTGGACGAGCTGCTCAACGATTTTCCGTTCGTCAACAAAGCCAGCCGCTCGGTCGCGCTGTCGGCGCTGATGACGCCAGTAGTGCGCGCCGCCATGCAGTGTGCACCGATGCATGCCGTCGATGCGCCGGAGGCAGGAACCGGCAAAAGCTATTTGATCGACATCGCGTCGGTCATTGCCACCGGCGAGATCGCGCCGGTTATCGCCGCCGGCCGCAACGAGGAGGAAACCGAGAAGCGCCTGGCCGCCGAACTAATGACCGGGCAACCGATCATCTCGATCGACAACTTGAACGGCGACCTGGGCGGCGACTTTATTTGTCAGGCGATTGAAAGGCCGACCATCAAGCCGCGCATACTCGGGCGCTCGGAAACCAAGCGCATCGACAACACTGTGACCATGTTTGGCAACGGTAACAATTTCCGGCTGGTCGGCGACGTGGTGCGGCGCATCGTCCGATGCTCCCTCGACGCCAACATGGAGCGGCCGGAGCTGCGCCAATTCCACGGCGACCCGGTTGCCATAGTGCTCGCCAATCGCGGCCGTTACATCGCCGCCGTGCTGATCGTCGTGTGCGCCTACCTCGCCGCCAACTGTCCCGGCCTACTGCCGCCCCTGGCCTCGTTCACCGATTGGTCGCGGTTGGTCCGGTCGCCGCTAGTGTGGCTCGGCTACGCCGACCCGGTCGAGACGATGGAAGCCGCCCGCGCCGACGATCCCTCGCGCGGCAACCTGCGCGCCATCGTCGCCGCTTGGCGGCAAGTGATCGGCATCAATAAGCCAATGACCGCAGGCGACCTGAAGGACCGCGCCTGCAGCATCGTGGATGATGACGACACGGCCTTCAACAAGGCCATCTGCGCCGTCGCCTGCCCGCCCGGCCGCCACGAGATTGACCATGTCAAACTCGGCCGCTGGCTACGCCGTCACAAGGGCCGCGTTGTCGACGGCCACAAGATCGTCGGCATACCTGATACCCACAGAAAACAAATGGTGTGGTCCCTCACCGAGATCGTTCAAGAGAGGCAAGGCAGCGTCCAATGACCTTCTCCAGAACGACACTGAATGTGCGTGCGCACAGGTCAGAATAGCGGGGTCGAGGCAATACGCGAGCGGACTGGCTCTGGTAAATTATGCGCTACACAAAGCTCCAACACTCGGGCGGCGGTCTGTGGGCTCGCTTGCGGGTGTAACACAACGTGTCGAACGAGCGTGCTGGGATCAGTTGGTGCCAGAAAGCCTGTCCGCTCAGTATTCATGAACGGCTCTACCAGCTCACGGAATGGCGAAAGAGAGAACATCACAGCGCGCACCTCTCTTTCGTCGCTGAAGAAGTGGCGCTTGTGCATGATGAGCTGTAGGCGATTGACCGATGGAAAGACACTACGCTCGTAGTCAAGGTATCGCATCACCCCGATTTCGATGATGTTGCGACCAAGCTGCATCCGCAAAGCTGAATAGGTCGAGCTAATCGCCACCGCGTCACTTGACCGGACGTACCGCTCCCACATCGCGATATTCTCGTCCGGGTTCATGTGCCAGCAACTCACATAGTATGTCGATCGAAGCTCCCGCGCGAAGTCTGACAACATCTGGCGGTTGGCCTCGATGACGCGCCGCTGCTCCTCGCTTTTCGCGTTCGCTGCAAGGAAACGCCAATAGCTTAACTCTGCCGCAGGAGTGGTGCCCTCATGCACATCACCGAGCAGGTCAGCACGCGCCATGTAAAGCCGCCGCTGTTTAACCAGGTCGGCAAACTTCTCGAAGCTCATGTATCGCCAGATCACCACATGCGGATCGACCGGCTGCGGAAAGGCAGGGTGTTGGAGCTGGGGCTGATCATCCATAAGGCAGCGGGTGTAGGCGGGTAACTGCGGGTGCCGTTTCAGCCGCTATATAGGGAATGTCACTGGCATCTCCTACGCGGCGGTAGGCACAACACCCGCAAACACCCGCCTACACCCGCAAGTCAAGAAAGCCGCGATCTCAGGGAGAAAGCCGCTGCTCGCACCCGCTTCACGCTCGCCAAGTCTGCTGACTGCGGAAATTTCTCAGCCGCCAGGTTTGACCTGTCCGGCGTCAACGTCATGCACTGCCTGGTAGAAGCGGTGATCTGATCGCCGCTGCGGCAGCGCTGTTTTCGATGCGTCTAAAAATCGCGTTCTGGCTTACTGTCATCGCACGAAAGGCGATGAAAGCGCTGCACTGCTGGCATTTCGGCGCGTATGGACGCGGCTGCGCATTCGGGGGTAACGTAGCGGGTAGCAAAATCGACTGTTTCGAGTGCGATTTTTGCTCGCCGCTGATCGCCGATCTGGCGGCAACCGGAACGAGAGCGAGGCTATGGAAGCACAGGCTGGAATCGCCGCCGGTTCGCCCCGGGTTCGCCCTAAGGCAATCCCGAGGAAGGACGCGCAGAAGTCTCGCGTCGCCAACGGTTCGGCGCTTTTTGCTGGCGGCATTGATGGTCGCAGTGTGTGGGTTAGGCGCGCCCGCGAGCTGATCAACGATCACGTTTCCGACCTTGGCGGCATTGAGAATACGAGCGCGGCCGAGCGTTCGATCATCCGGCGCGCCAGTGCATTGACGGTCGAGTGCGAGCGTTTCGAGGCCAGGTTTGCGCAGCTCGACGAGACGGCCATCGCCGATCGTGACGACCTTGATTTGTATCGCAAGTGTGCCGACAGCCTGCGCCGCTTGCTGGAAACGGTCGGCTTAAAGCGCGTGCCGCGTGACATTGGCGGTGTGGTGTATCCGCACGAGTTATCGCCGCTGCGTCGTCAGTTGCAGGAAGCCATCGACGCCGCGAAGCGTTGAAGCTCGATCCATCAAAGTTGTCGCCGGCCGATGAGATCACAATCAGCCGGGCCGGCATCTTGAAGCTGCAGCTCTCCGATCTGGAAGCGGCTGCGCTTGCCGGCAAGCCGATTGACACCGCAAAGTTTTGCGCAACGTCCGAAATGTTCGAAGCGCTACTGCGGCACAAGCATGCGGCAGCGGTGAACGCTGACGGTGTGTCGGTCACGTTGGAGAGCGCGCGTCGCCGGATGGCCGAACTTCTCAACGTTGACCTGCTCGAGGACGAGGGTCGGCAAGCGCGCCAGGAGTGGGAGGCCAAGCAGGCGCGGATTGCCGAGCTCGAGCGTGAGAACGCCGAGCTGAAGGAACGGCTTGCATCTGCGCCGCAGCCATCATCGTCATCGACACCGGCGAACGTGGTGCCGATGAAAAGGGCCGAGCCGCCGCGTCAGATGACCGTTCACGATGATGCGTATGCGCGGCGCGAGTATGAGCCTTGGCGCGGCTTTGTTGGTCTTGATGGTGTCATGACGCCATCGCGGCGGATGCAGCCGGACGATTGGTCGCCGAAGTGGTAGGAGCAGCGAGGCCATGACCAAACTGCCAAGACGCTCGGCCTCGACGTACGAACGTCGCTGCTCGCGACCGCCGACGAGGTTATCGAATTGGACGTCCATCGCTGCGGTCCATGAGTCCGTTCATAGCCCTGAGCGTCGTCCGCGGCGCCGCAACATCATGTCTGAAATTGGGGATGAACGGAGGGGAAGCTATTCATCGGCAAGCGAGAGCAGGCTCGGCCGCATGTTGAGGCCTAGCGCTTTCGCCGTCGTCAGGTTGATGACGAGATCGAACTTGGTTGGTTGCTCGACCGGGCGCGCGGCCCACATTGTCGATTAGATCCTGCGTGGAGCAAAGCCGGCCGACATGAGCATGTCTAAAATTGGGGCCAAAGCGGAAGCCGCTAGAGCACGCTCGAAGTGGCGCTGTTGACCCGGAGCTGATAGAGCGCCGCTCCCGTCCAGCGCTTAAAGGCTTCTCTAGATCCGCTTCGGATGCCTCACAGGCGCGTACTTAAGAAAGACGTTCCCCTCTATGGACGGCAATGGAGCACCGCAATGTTCGCAACTCGTTTTGGAGCTCTGCGCCCTGGTCGGGACTTCGATCTTTACGATTTTGTAATTCGTGCCGCAACTGTAGCAGCTAAATATCGGCTCTGATTGCGCATCTAAGAACTATGATGCAAGCTCACGGGGATCCGGTAGTGTCTAAAATTCGGTTTACTGAGAGCGTAGCCGGACCATACTCCGAGAACTGAACCAAAAATTGTGCCGTTCATGTCCCGCCACCAGAAGCCAAGGCTAGCCCCCAAGACCGCTCCGCAAATTACGCAAGCGTTTGTGAGCCAACTGGCGCGGTCCTCCATAGGCATTTTACCCTCGCCCGGCGCTTCAAGATTACGCGATGCCACTGAGTGATCATCCGCTTCGCAAGTTTAGGCTTACGACGCTGATCGGCATTCAAAGGCTTCACGGACTACCGAGGCTCATTTCTGCGTCATTACCCAAACGCCATTCCAATCGTCACCCGGGGAGTGATGCATAAGGTGTTGGCAGCGCTCGATGTATGTGGTCGACAGCTTGTCCCTAGGATGGCAGGCCAGCGCCTTCTCGAACTGGGCGATGGCGTTTGAGAACCTGGCCGAGCGGTAGTTCCGCATGCCCTCATTGAAGTAACTCACAACATCCATCAAATTGGGGAAACTTTCCTCTGTGTGGTGATCGAGCACTTCATAGACGCCGATCGGCTCTGTCTTGCCCTTCACCACCACTTGGTCGATGTTGCGGATGCGGTAAGTGCCGCGCAGGCGGCCGAATGTATTCTCGCTGAGGAGGATTTGCGCCGAATAGGCCTTACAGGCGCTTTCGAGCCGTGAGGCGAGGTTCACGCCATCACCAATGAGCGTATAATCCATTCGCTTCGCCGATCCGATATTGCCAGATACCACCATATCGGTATTAAGGCCGATGCCCATCTCGACCGGCTTTTGACCGCGCTGGACTCGATCGTGGCTCCAGCGGCGGCATTCGCGGATCATAGCGATCGCGGCGCGAACCGCGCGGTCCTCGTCGTCGTCGTGCGCTATCGGGAGGCCGAAGGCCGCCATGATGGCGTCGCCGATGAACTTGTCGAGCATGCCTTCCTCGTGGGCGATGCACTCGACCATCATCGAAAAATACTCATTTAGGAAGGCGACCGTGCCTTGGGCGCCCAGCTCCTCGCTCAATGTGGTGAAGTTCCGGATATCCGAGAATAGGACGGTCGCCCGCGTGCTGGCGCCGCCGAGTAGGCCAGCGTCGCCGTTGTTGTCGAGCATGCGCGCGGCAATCGCCGGGTCCATGTAGCGCGCCATAGTGGCCTTGACGCGCTTCTCGGTGCTGATGTCCTCGATCATGAGGAGCGTGCCGAGTTGCTTGCCGTCGCCGCTCGCCAAGGGCAGCACCGTGAGGTTGACCGAAACGGGCCGGTCGCCGAAAACGATTTCGACATCCATGGCGACGTTGGCGGCTTTCTCTACTTGGACCTTCTTGATTCGCTCGATGATCCAGGCGTTCTCGCCGGCGAAGAACTCGGCGGCGCTATGTCCGAGGATGGCCGATGACGCCAGCCTAATGATGCGGCCACCGGCGCTGTTGCAGGTGACAATGATTTCGCGATCGTCCAAGGTGATGACCCCGTTCGACATGCTTTCGAGCATGCTCTCGTTGTAGTTCTTGATCTTCTGGACATCGTCAAAGAGCTTAGCGTTCTCAAGCCCGATCGCGACCTGGGCGGTGAAGGCCTTGAGGCGCAATTCATCCTCGGCCGAAAAAGGCCCGCCGCTCTTGTTCAGAGCTTGGGTCACGCCGATGATCACGCCGTGCTTGTTGATAAGCGGCGTGCATAGGATCGAGCGCGTGAAGAACCCAGTCTGCTTGTCGAAGCTCGTGTTGAAGCGCAGATCGGCATAGGCGTGGGGAATGTTGACCGTCTTGCCAGTGGTGAACACGGTGCCGGCAATGCCGGCATGGTCGGGGAGGCGGATTTCGCCGATCTTCGGCCCCATTGCGACGCGAGAGAAAAGCTCCTTGGTCTTCTCGTCATGGAGGAACAGAGTCGAACGCTCCGCCCCTAGCATCCGCGTTGCCTCGGTCATTACCCGCTGCAGCAACTGATCGAGATCGATCTGCGAGGTGATGTCAGCGACGATGTCAAGAAACGCCAATTCCTGGGCGCGCGCTTTCTGCATCCGCTCAACCGTCTGCGAACTCCGTAAAGCCGGTATCGATTGAGCTGCAATACCTTCGAGAAGTGCTTGATCATGCGCGGTGAAAAAGCCGCCCGCCTTGTTGAGCGCTTGCGCAACGCCGATAATGTCGCCCTTGGCGGTGCACAGCGGCACGCAGAGGACATTTTTGGTAAGGTAGCCGGTCTCGCTGTCGATCTTCGGATTGAAGCGCGGATCAGCATAGGCGTCGTCGATAATGATGCTTTGGCCGGTCTGAAAGGCGGCGCCGATAACGCCATGATTGTTGAGGAGCCGTATCTCTCGACGACGAATGCCTTGCGCGACGCGCGAATAAAGTTCGCCCGTGCCAGCGTCGTTAAGGAAGAAGCTGCAGCGGTCACAGCTGAGTGCCAGTGAGGTCATTTTGACGAGCGCTTCCAGGATTTCGTCGAGCGAGTCTGTCTCCGATATCCGCCGGGTGACATCGAGCAGAATGTTGACATCCTCGAGCCGCTCACGCATGCGGCCAAGCCGTTGCCGGCTAGCCGGCTTAGCCGCTGGTTCTGGCTTAGTGCGGTGCCTGGCAGTGCGCTTGTGCCTAGAGGTCTCGCCGTCCGCCGTCATTGCGCGTCGCCTCGAGCGCGATCGAGCTCATGGCGTAACGCCTGGCACGTCGCCTTGAGTTCCTGGATCTCGCCGGCAGCTACGGCCACCGCCTCCTGCTTCTGAACATGGGTCTGGAATACCGCCTCCTCAAGCTGCTCGCGCAACGCCCGAGCCTCCGCCTGGAGCTGAACCGCTTCATCCTGGGCGGCGGCGTTGAGAAGTTGAATCTCCTGCCGGTGCTCATGCTGCAAGCTCTCGATTGTGTCGCGCAGCGCCTGAGCCATCTGGCGTAGCTGACCGATCTCGTCGGCCGAGTTCGCGACGGCGCGCTCGACTGCCGCCTGCCCGTTATGGCGCGTTTCCTCGAGTGCCTCGCGCAGCGCCGTGATGGTGGCGTTAAGCTCAGCGATGTCGCCCTCATAAGCCGCGCGGACCTGCTGCCGGAGAGCATTGCGCTCCGCCTCGCCGTCCTCAAGTGCTTGGCGTAATGACGCGATCGTCGACTTCAGATGGCAGATCTCCCCATCCGGGTCACTACTGATCTCGCTGTCAGCAAGGGCGTCAAGGTCGATCATCGCAAGTGCGCTTGTGGGTCGTTTGGTTTAACCGGCATCCGCAGACCGCCGTCCCTTCCCAAGGTAGAATGGCCGCAACCATCGGCGCGGGCAAGACATACACTTGCCCGGCTGCTGCGGACCGGGGAATGTCTCTTCCTGGCCCTGAACGTCGTTTGCTGCGAGATGGCAATATGTCTGGAATCGAGGGCATAGCGGAAATGGCTGGCGCGCGCTTAAAACGTCGAAGATGACCCTTCAGAGACATGGGTGGCTCAGAAATGCTGCCCCGAACTTGACCCCTGAAACCCCATTTCGCCTGTCGTAAATCCCTGCTGTAATTGCGTCAGGGGTGGCGACGCCGCGATTTCATTATCGGAAACCTTAGTTCAGCGACCGCTTTGGCGTCCGGGGCACGCGCCAGTATCGCTCAGCTTAAACTCAAAGCTGATCTGCCAATCGACGTAGGGGATACGCCATGCCTGAGCCTTCGCAGTTCAACATCGACCGCACCCATCCCGGCCGGTGGACGATCACCTTTAGCAACCCGCCGATCAACATGTTTCTTCCTACAACGATCCTCGAATTGGGGGCGCTAATGACCGACCTTGAGGCGGACCCGTCCGTGAAGGTCGTTGTGTTCCAGTCGGCGAATCCCGATTTTTATATCGCCCATCTCGACGTAGGCAAGGCGGCTGAACGGCCAGAGGTGCTGGGCCTTTGGCGCGACTTTGTGCTGCGCCTCTCGTCCACGCCGGTCGTGAGCATCGCCAAGATTTGCGGCCGCACGCGCGGTATCGGTAACGAGTTCGTGCTGGCCTGCGACATGCGCTTTGCCAGCCGGCACAACGCCCTATTCGGCAATCCTGAGGTGGGCGTCGGACTGATCCCGGGCGGCGGAGCGCTGGAATGGCTTCCGCGCTTGGTCGGCCGCTCGCGCGCACTTGAGATCGTCCTTAGCGCCGACGATTTCGATGCTGATATCGCAGAGCGCTACGGCTGGGTGAACCGCGCACTGGACGATGACGACCTCGACTCGTTTGTCGACACGCTCGTCCGGCGTCTGGCCTCATTCGACCGTGAAGTGCTAGCCGCGGCCAAGGCGCAGATCAATCGGTTCGGGCTGCCGACTGCTGCCGAGCTTCAGTCCAGCAACGACATGATCTTCCCAATGCTGACCTGGCCCAGTGCACAGACGCGCCGTGCCAAGCTCCGCGGTATCGGTTACGGTCTTCGGAGCGATTTCGAATTGAACTTCGGCCGGTACCTCCCTGCGTTCGGGCGGGCCCACGACGATGACACGGATACGCAGCCTGACTGATCGTCGCCCTGGATTTCTGAACTCGGCACCGACGTTCGACGTCGGGTGTTACATCCTTCCCACAGAATGGCTCCCACGCGCAAAGGAGCAAGATCATGACGGATTCCCAGAGGACGGACCTCCCAGCCTTCACTGAACATCGAGTTCAGCGCGATCGCGGCAACCTATACGTCCGCGACTTTCCGGGCCGCGGGGTAGCCTTCGTGCTGCTGCATGGATTTCCGGACAACTCACACATCTATGACGACCTCATTCCACACCTGGCGTCGGCCGGGCGCAGAACCATTTCGATAGACTTCCTAGGCTTCGGGGCCTCAGACAAACTAGATGACGCGCACTACGGCTTTGAACAACAGCTTCGGGATCTGGAAGCGGTCGTGGAGGCCTTGGGGCTCGAGAAGATCATCCCGGTCGGCCACGATGCCGGCGGCCCGACCGCCGTCAACTTCGCTCTGAAGCACCCGGAACGCGCGGCCGCCGTCTGCTTGATGAACGCGTTCTACGGCGATGCCCCTGGATTACGAGTTCCCGAGTTTATCGAGCTCTTCGCGAACAAAAGCCTGAAATCTCTCACCCGGCATTTCTTGGCAAGTCCGCAGCAGTTCGCGTGGCTGCTTGCATTTCAGCGCGACCAAATGCAGGTAGGACTGACGGAGGCACAAAAAGCCCACTACACTCAGTTCCTTGGCCCGATTATCGACAACAACTTTAGGCAACGACCGAGCGCGGGACCTGCCTTCGCCCAAATGACCTATCAATACTCGGATGAAATCGCTGCCAACACGGCCCGTCTGGTCGATTTGAGGCGCTCCGACGTCCCTCTCTTACTCATTTGGGGAAAGTCCGACCCCTATCTTCATGTCACCGTCGCCGAGTACATGCGATCTCAGGCCAGGAATGCTGCGCTTCATGTCCTTGAAGCGGGGCATTGGCCCCAGATCGACGAGCCTGCTGATGTCGCTCGGATTATGCTTGCGAGCCAGTGATTGCGACAACGCCTGGCAAGTTGGATTGGCGCGGCGTGCCGAAAATGCGGGCTCCTCTTTACCCACCTCTTCTCAATAGGTCCGCGATTGGTTGGCCCAACATGTGTTGGTGCCAAGAGTATACAAGCCCGCACCGGACCAGACTCAGGGTGCCAACGACAACGTCGCACTTGGGTCAATCGCTACTGAATTGCGATGTTGCGAAGTCCGCGTCGCGTCCGTTCATCGCTCAACTTCCGACATCGCGAACGTCGAAATGGGCCAGGAGCGGCCGTCGCGAATTCATTCAATCACCTCGTCAGCGACGACTAGCGAGGGCTGGCGGCACAGCGAAGCGGGACCCAAACGGTTTGAGATTATTACTTTGGCGTCAGCTTCGCGAGTTGCGCCTTGGCCTCGGACAGCCACCCATTCTGCTTGTCGGTGAGCATTGTTTCGGTCTGGAGCTTGAGAAGCGCTGTTACAACGACCGCGAACCGCCGCGCCGAATCGTCACCATTGATCGCAAGGGCGCGATTCAACTCGATGAGTTCAACTTGCCACTTGATATTCATGGGATCGCCGTTGGCCAACAGTTCCATGATGGCGAGCGCGTTGCGAAAATTGACCTGTGCTTCCTCGATTTTTCCTAGCATTACGCACACATTGCCAACGTGGCCGTATGCAACCGCAAGATTGCGCTGCCAATCCGCATTGCCGCGATCGGCGACCGCCAGGCGCTCCACGATGGCGAGGCTGGCGCGGTAGACCTTGAGCGCCTCATCGAGTTTGCTTTGACGCATCAGCACCTCGCCAATCCTGCTGTAGCTGATGCCCAGGCGTCGCTGCCATTCTGCATTTCCCGGATCGCTGTCGGCGAGCTTTTGTCTGATGGCGAGGGCCTTCTGGTAGGTCGCGAGTGCCTCCTCAAGGCTCCCAGTATCCGCTTGCACGTCCCCCATATTGGTGTAGCTGATCGAAAGGTCGCGTTGCCATTCTGCACGGCCCGGATCGCTGTCGGCTAACCTCTGCCTAATGGCGAGGGCATTCTGATATGCCTCAAGCGCCTCCGCGAGTTGACCCGAATTCTCACCTATGATGCCGATCCTCTCCCAGAGCGTGGACAGGTGAAGCTGCCAATCCATATTCCCAGGGTCGCGTTCGACCAAATTCTGCGCGATGCTCAGAGCTTTTTGGAACGTCGCGAGGGCCTCCGCGTCTCGGCTCGCCGCCATCAGCATGTCGCCGATCCGGCCATAGTCCCCCGAGAGATTGCTTTGCCACTGCGCATTTTGCGGATCGCTCTCGGCCAGCTTCTCCGCGAGGGTCAGACCATTCTGGTAGGCCGCAAGCGCCTCCTCTCGCCGGCCTGCCGCCTCTAGCACGCTGCCGAGCCTTCCATAGCAGGCGGACAGATGGTTCAGCCACAATGCATTACCGGGATCGCTGTCGGCGATCTTCTGTATGATGGCGAGGTCGCTCTGGTAGGCCGCAAGTGCCTCCTCGCGCTGGCCTGTCTCTGCCAGCACGTCCCCAATTCTCTCGTAGCTGATTGCCAGATCACGCTGCCGTTGGGTATTGCTTGCATCACTCTCGGCGAGCATCCGAATGATGGCTAAACCTTTCTGGTAAGCCGCGAGCGCCTCCTCAGGCCGGCCCGCGGCGGCCAATACGTCACCGATTTTGTTGTAACTGACAGAAAGACTGCGCTGCCATTCGGTATTGCCAAGATCGCTGTCGGCGACTTGTTGCGCGAGGGCGAGGCCTTTTTGGAATGCCGCAAGCGCTTGCTCGCGCTTGCCCTCCGCCATCAACACACTTCCGATTGCCTCGTAGTTGATAGACAGGAGGTGGCGCCGTTGCACATGGCCCGGATTGCCGGCCACTAGGGCCTCCGCTATTTCGCGGGCACGATCGGCGGCGCTAAATGCTCCTGACGTATCGCCGATCGCGAGTAGCGCATCGACGCTTTCATTGAGTGCGACAGCCTCGCTGTATTGAAGCTCAGGCGTGACCTGACCTGAAGTCATGAGCTGCTGCTGGAGTGCAAGCGCCCGATCAAGGATATCTTTGACAAGAGTAGCCGGCACCCCAACGGCGTTTTTGAACCGTTGCGCCAAATCGAAGACAAGGCTGTTGGCCGTGCCCGTCGCTGCTGCAAGCGTCTGCTCGGCGCGGTTTCGTTGCGCGATCGCCTCTTGCTGCGCCTTGTATGCCAAAACGCCCGCTCCCGTAGCCGCGACCGCCAGAATCAGCAGCAACCCCGCCGCACTCCAGGCAAGCGTCAGCGCGCGGCGCTGCTGGCGCACCTCCTGTGAAAGGAGATCTTCTTTCGGCATGCCACGAATGGCAGCGGCGAACTCGGCCGCAAGCTCGGTGAACTTGGCGTCGCTCGTGTTGGCGCCGTCGCGGTAAGCTGTGAGGTCGACCCACTTCGGCTCCGCTAGAAACCCGCCCTTGAGCGCCGGTGGCAGAGGCGTGCTTTCGTACCAGCCGAAATCGTTCACCGCGTTGTCCCAGGCGAGCGCCCCAGAAGTCACTGCGATCAACAACGTGTCGGCGCTCTTATGCTTGAACCAATACGCGATTTCCTTGTTCACCCAGTGCGAGGCCGCAGCCTCCGGCGAGGCGATCAGGACCAGAAAGCGCGATTCGCTCAACGCCTGCTCTATCGTTGGCCACAGATGCGGCGTGGCCGAGAGGCTCGTATCGTCGCGGAACACTCGCAGTGCGCGGCGCTTGTACCAGGGCTTGCCGAGCTTCTGCACGGTCGACTGCAGTGCGGCCGCGATCGGCTTGTCCTTGGCGTGGCTGTACGAAATGAAGGCGTCGTAAAGGGCCATGGGGCGTCCCCGAGTTGGGCGCGGTAAGGTCTGAACGTCTAAAAAGTAAAATCCCGTGCCTCCAGGCCCAGCTTAATTCAACAAGCTGGGCCCGTCCCAAGCAAAGTACGAACGAAATCGGGCCATCGCTGCCGGGTGTGTGGCTAGAAGCACTCTGTCGCTTCATGTCGCTATTGGGTCTTGGTCGTGTAAAAACCCGCTTGAGTTTCCTCGCCGCTGAAGTAGCTGCGATCAGCACAGCTTCGAGCTTATCGACGCCGAACGCGCTCTTCGCCTGTGAAGCGATGCTTGCGCCCGATCTCGCTGGTCTTTGCGGTCAACAATCCGTCGCCTTTGGGTCATTCACGACCGATGCATTCAGTGGCCGTGCCGATCAATGTCCGTTGTTGCTCCGTTAGCGACATTATCGTCCGGCGCAGCAAAGTTACGCTATGGGCCGATTTTGTTGTGAAAGTCGCCTGTGAGCCCGGCACGGCACGCCAAAACGAATTTTGAGAGCGTGCCATGTGCCGCCTTGCTCCGGCAGGAGCAGGCGGTCTCGACGCCTGCGACTTACGATCTTGAATTCAAGTAGTACGCCACGAATGCCACGCAGGATTCATGCAACACACGCGGTGGGCACGGTTGGCGGAGGCCGTGCGACCAGCATTGCCAGCTTGCGAAGGTTCTGTGCAATCGCCGCCAGCGTGAACTCGAACTGCGCGCCGGCGGGACCGCGAAGGCGCAATCGACCAAGCCGCAGAATGCGCTTGAGGTGTGCGAACAGCATCTCGATCTTCTTGCGATCGCGGCGTGATTGCTCGAACGCCTTTGTCTTGGCCAGCCCACGAGCAACTTCCCGGGCCTCCTCGTAGATACTGCGCGGGACCCTCCGAGCAGGCGTCCTTGGACAGCATCGCGCCCTGAGTGGACAGACACGACAGTCGAGCACGCTCGCGAAGTAAAGCAGTGTCGTCTCCCCATCGTTGACCAACCGGCCCGTCGTCGCGAGACTCTTGCCCGCCGGGCAGATGTAAACGTTACGCTCCTTGTCGAATGTGAAGTCTTCCCGATTGAATGTCCCGTCGTCGCGCTGCGACTTGTCGATGACCGGGACATGCGGTGCGATCCCCTGCCGGTAGACCAGCCAGTCGAGGTTGGCGGCTGAGCCATAGGCGGTATCCGCCGCGAGCCATTCGGGCTTGATGCCAAAGCTGGCCTCTGTCCGCTCGATCATCGTCTGCGATGCGCCAACCTCGGCCTGCCGAATGGCCCGTGAAGCCTCAACATCCATGATAATCCCGAACTTCACGTCGATGAGATAATTGTCGGCGTAGGCGAAGAATGCCGCATTGCGCAGCGCGCCAGTCCATTGGGCGGCGGGATCGGATGGTGAGACGAACTTCGGCGTGACGCTGCTTGCTGCCCCATAGGCCGGATCGTCGAGCGTTGCCAGATACTCTTTGACCGCGCCATGCGCCTGCTCCGGATCGATATCCTTGTTCCACTCCGCACCGGGGATCGAGCGATGCTTGTTGGCGTCGGCCTGGATGAGGCTTGCATCGACAGCAAAGCCTTCACCACCGACGAGGCCGGCCGCGATGCATGTGCCAACGACCCGCTCAAACACGAGGCGGAAAATATCGCTGTCGCGGAAGCGCGCGTTGCGTGCGCGTGAGAATGCCGAATGGTCGGGGATATCGTCCTCGATGCCGAGGCCACAGAACCAACGATAGGCCAGGTTGAGCTGGACCTCGCGGCACAGCGCGCGTTCCGAGCGGATGGCGAACACGTAACCGACGATGAGCATCCGGATCATCAACACCGGATCGATCGACGGTCGTCCGGTATGCGAATAGTGCGGCGCCAGCTCGGCTCGAACCCACGACAGATCAAGAACGCGAGCGACCGCGCGCACCAAGTGATCGTCCGGCACCACCGCTTCGAGATTAAACGAATAGAACAGCTGTCCTTGATCCTGGCTTATCCGCCCCATCATCACGCGGCCCCGCCAATGTTCGTGTCAGTACGACAGAATCATTGTTCGTAGGTCGCTTCAAATGACTTTTGCAACAAAATCGGCCAGAAGGCGACATTGGCTCTCCACTTTGATAGACCTAGTGTGGCGCCGTTCACGCCGTCACGGCCTTCTGGCCGCCGCGAAGACGTCGCGTGCGGACGTCGTACCCGCTACGTGCTCCGTACCCTCGACTCCGAGGTCCATCCATCCCGCATTCACGGCCTCAAACATTTCTTCGGCAGGTCCGGTGTGGCCCTTCGGGATGCCGAATTGCTCGAACGCTTCTGCCCACCCTGCACGCGGGACTGCAAAGGCTTTCACGTCGAGATTCAGGACTTCACCCAATTGCTCCGCGACTTCATCCGCGGTGACCATCGAACCAAGCTCGACGACGCGCTGCCCTGACCACGCTGGCCCGGTCAAAAGGGTTGCGACCTCTGTGCCGATGTCGTTCGTCGCGACCATGGTCGATTTCCGGTTTGTCGGATTGTAGTAGACCGGTAGCGTTCCGCCCTGGGCGACCTGCAAGCCGTAGAGGAAGTTTTCGAAAAATCCGCCTGCGCGCACAAATGCGATTGGCGATATCAGGTCGCGAAAACCTTGCTCCAGAAGCGACAAGGCCGTGATCATCCCGAGCCCGCTGGTTCTGTTCGCACCCATCGACGAAAGCGCAACCACTCGCGGCGGCGCTGCCTTGGTGAGCGCCTCGGCATAGTTTGCAATCACGCCCTTGGCTTCTTTGTAATCGGGCGAGGGCGCCCAGACAGCCGGCAACATGACAAACGCGCCTTCGACGCCTTTGAGCGCCCGCTCGATGGCTGCCGAATCATTCCAATCACCGTCAACCAGTTCCACGCCCAGGTTCGCCCAGCTTGACGCCTTCTCGCGATTGCGGACGAGCGCGCGTACTTCCCTGCCGTGCGCCAACAGATGCTCTGCCGTTGCGCCGCCTACTTTTCCCGTGATTCCCATTACTAAAAACATGCGTATTCTCCTGATCTTGAGGGACAGAGCACTGCCCCTGTTGGTTCAACGGATGAGCGGCAGAACGGCCCGGATACGGGGATCGCGCGCGTAGAGGCCGCCCCATGTCATGGCGCCCAGAAGCAGGGAAATGATTTCCGGCGGCGACCCCAACTCACCAATGCGGACATGGGCGCAGATGGCACCTCCCAAGAAGCCCGTCACTAGAATTGCGCCGAGGACGGCCGTGGCCGGGATGGCGTAAAGGATGGCGCAGACGAGTATGATCGGACCCACGACACGGGTCAGGTCCATCGCGAACCCGGTTTCCTGCAACATGCTCGCGATCTGCGCAGGCGCGAAAATCTGAATAGCGCCGTCTGCCACCAGAGCGATAACGACAAACGCGCTCATTATCCGGCCGGCCCACAGGGCGCGATGCAAGGTCATAGTTTCAGTCACTTGATGCAGGTTCATCGTTTCGGACATTGTCATTCTCCGATGCGGGGTCCTCACATCCGGAACGTACTGTGTCTCTAAGGTTTGATAAACACCGAGGAAATGAACTCACTGTTCTCTCTGTGGTGAACAATACCGAGGCACGGAAATGCAGAATCTCGAACCCGTCCTCATTTTCATAACGGTGGCGGAAATGGGGAGCTTCACCCACGCAGCCGATAGCCTGGGCATTCAGAAGGGAAGGGCCTCAACGGCGGTCCGGAAGCTAGAAGAAGATGTCGGTGTCAGGCTTCTGCACCGGACGACGCGCAGCGTGCAGTTGACGGAAGACGGACGTGTATTTCATGCACGTGCCCGCGACCTGCTTGCTGACGTTGATGATCTGTACTCAATGTTCGCAAGCGATCGAGTGGCACTTCGCGGGCGCTTACGGGTTGATCTGCCGAGCGAGCTGGCGCGCACCACTATCGTGCCGGCCTTGCCGGCCTTCATGGCGTCTCATCCTGAGTTGGAGCTGGAGGTGTCGAGTACGGATCGGCAAGTCGATCTGGTTCAAGAGGGGTTCGACTGTGTATTGCGGCTTGGACCCATCAGGGACGAGACGCTGATTGCCCGCCCACTGGGCCTGTTGCGCATGGTCAATGCTGCCAGTCCCGCCTATCTGGCGCGCTATGGCGTCCCTCAATCGCTAGAAGATCTCCAGCGTCAGGAACATCGGACAATTCATTTTTCGACGATGCTGGGCGCAAGACCCTATGGATGGGAATATCCGGACGGCGACAGCTACGCGACGCTTCAATTGCCAGGTGCGCTACACGTCAACAGCGCGCAGACCTACGACGCCGCCGCCCTCGCCGGCCTTGGCCTGATTTCAGGCGCCACTCTTGGGGATTGGCCAATACTTAGAGAGTGGAGCGCTTGTGGAGATCATGCCCGATTTTTGTCGCCGGGCGATCACCGTGTCCCTGGTCGTAGCACATCGGCGCAATCTGTCGCGCCGAGTCCGCGCATTCATGAAATGGATCGAAAATGTGCTCGCGCCCTACTTAGAATAGCGAAACGAACCGCTTCGCTATCAATGCCGCGTGGCGTCCAGATCGAACGGGGCAGAGACGTACTCAGCGTGGGTTCCTGGATAACACCGATCCGTTGGCGCGTGCGGCGTCCCAAAGTCGCGCGGTCTTATCCTGTGACGCTGTAACGGTCCACTTGCCGTTCGTACTGTAGGCGGCCGAAAGCACTCGTGCCCGCGAAGGACGACGCTCTGCTTGCCGGTCGTGGCGTTCCATATACTTACTATGGCGTCGCCTGCCACCATCAGGATGCGCTTGCCGTCAGTAGGCCGTAGCCGAATGCACGGGGCGCGTAACTTTGGCCTGACTCGACGTGCCGCGCCCCCGACAGCCGATGTCGGTTTCGGGGTCACCAACGGAAGTCAGATGCAGTGTGCGGCACGTCTGCTTTCACCGCATTTCGGACAAGCGGTGGACGCGACGCGAGGTCCGAGTAGGGCCACTAGGAGACAAGTGCACGCGACAAAATAAGTGCGTTATTCGATCACCTCGTCAGCCAGCGCGAGTAACTTATCCGGGACGATGAGGCCGAGCATCCTGGCGGTCGCGGCGTTGATGACCAGCTCGAACTTGATCGACTGCGAGCACGGAATTGTCGAGCGCGCCGAAGCCGATGTATCCGATTACCGGCTTCACTTCTGGTTGCGCCTGCGCCGCGAGCGGCCAAGCCGCTGCCGCACCACCACCAAGCGTGATGAACTCGCGCCGTCTCATTGCCTCCCTCAGGCTCAGACAAAGCGTTGCAAGGGGCGTAAATTAGCACACGGCAGTCGCTCAGGCACCTGGGCAGGCGGGTGCACGGCCGATGTCGCTGTTGACGGCTCCGAGTTGGCAAGGACTTTCTTCACGAGTGCAGCATTGGTCGGTGCGGCCACGTGTTCGGCCTGTTGATGCGGTTCGCATGACCGCTGGCCATAATGCCCTCCGCGGATCAGGTCCCGGTCAATAGGACGCATTCGACAATGCTCTGGCCCTTGTGGGTTGTCCTGATCGCCGGATCGACCGGCTCTGCATTACGTGCTGTTCGCCCTCCCAACCTTCACATCACGCCGGATGCCCGGTGTGATCTCGTTCAAGCCGCGAGTGCGGCTGGTTCTTTGTAGCATTCGCCCTTGGCCATCATTGCCCACGCCATCCTTGCGATTTTGTTGGCGAGCGCGATGGCTGCGACCATCGTGGGTCGCCGCGCCAGCAATGCTGTGAGCCAAGGTCGATGTCCGGTGCCATGGATCTTGGCATAGCGGATGACGGCGAGCGCACCGGTCGTGAACAGGCTGCGCAGATAGCGATCACCTCGTTTGCTGATACTGCCGAGCCTGTCCTTGCCGCCGCTCGAGTTCTGCTTCGGTACAAGCCCGATCCAGGCTGAGAAATCACGCCCTGACCGAAAGGCCTTCGGATCGGCGATGCTGGCAACCAGAGCAGTCGCCAAGGCGGGACCGACGCCGGGTATAACATCGAGCCGGCGGCTTATCTCGCTCGATCGGTGCCAGGCCCTGATCATACGATCGAACTCTAGGATCTGAGCCTTCAGGGTCTGCAGTTGGGCGCCGAGAGCTATGACACAGACGCGGGCAACGTCGGGCAAGCGCCTGTCATTTGAATCGGCAGCAACACTGAGCAGTTGCTCGACACCATTGCGTCCGACCGGCGCGACGATCCCGAACTCGGCCAGGTGCGCGCGGATCGAATTGATCACCGAAGTTTGCTGGCGGATGAACAAGTGACGGGTACGGTGCAGCGTCAGACAGCTCTGTTGCTCCGGCGTCTTGGTCGCGACGAACCGCATGTTCGGTCTGGTGACCGCCTCGCAGATCGCTTCGGCGTCAGTGGCATCGTTCTTGTGCCGCTTCACATAGGGCTTCACATAGGCCGGCGGCATCAGGCGAACGGTGTGGCCAAGCGCCTGAAGCTGGCGCGACCAATGATGGGCCGAAGCGCAGGCTTCGATACCAACCAGGCACGGTGGCAGCTTCTCGAAGAATGCCAGCACATAGCGACGCTTGAGCTGACGACGGAAGATCACATTGCCCTCCGTATCGACGCCGTGAACCTGAAAAATCGACTTCGCAATGTCGAGACCGATTGTCGTGATGGCTTCCATGACTTGGCTCCTCCGAATTGTGGGAGTCTTAACAGCACCCACATCGATGGCACTCACGTGCCGGTGGAGGAGCCGTCCACAGCGATGCTGTTTAAAAAGTACGTCTTTCGGTTGGCGTTATGCTGTTGGGTGGTTTTGAACCGGCTGAGTTGAGCCGGGCCGTTCGATTTTGCGGCCGCGTGGTTGCCGGCGACCTCGACGCGGACGCTGCTGGCGCACTGGTGAGCGATCTCAGGCAAGCGATGCGCGCCGCCGTGCCGGTGGTGGTCCGAGGGTTCGAAGTGCCAGGGTCTTGAGGTTCTGCACGGTAGCAGCGAGAAGGAATTCATCGCGTGCGCCGGAAAGACCTCGCAGCCGCATACGCTCGAAGCCATGATGAATCTTCAAGAGGGCGAAGCGCATCTCGACGCGTTTGCGCTGGTCGCGCGACTTGAGGAACGCCTTTGTCCGCATCAGCCGGCGTGTCACGTCGCGGGCATATTCATGAACATCACGAGGAATTTGTCGCGACGGGCTTTTAGGACAACACTGCTTCTTCAGGGCACAGACATCGCAATCGTACTTGGATGCGAGATAGCGCAGCGTTTTGCCTTCGTGCACCTTGCCGGTGGTGTGCAGCACCTTACCATTCGGGCAGATATAAACACCGCGCCGCCGATCCCAGCGAAAGTCGCTGCGCGATAATGTGCCATCGTCGCGCTCGCTGGCATCGCGGACCGGGATGTGCGGTGCAATCCTGTGGCCAACCAGCCAGCCCAGGAAGCGGCCAGTCCCGTAAGCAGTATCGGCCGCAAGCCGCTTCGGCTTCAGGCCAAGCTGCTGCTCGGTGCGATCGAGCATCGTCTTTGTCGATTTAACCTCGTCATAGGTGCGCGCCGGCGTCGGCTCAACGTCGACAATGATCGCGTTTGCAATGTCGATGAGATAATTGAGCCCATAGCCGAACTGTACTCGCTTGTTGGCCTTAGCTGTCCAGGCTGAGCAGGGGTCGCTCGGTGATATCAGCTTCGGCGGCTTGCGATCGGGATTGGGTTGCGCATCGACATCTAGCCCAGCGAGATACTCCTTGACCGCGCGGGTCTGGCGCTCCGGCTCGGCCCACGTGATCTCATCAGGCGTCTTGCCGTGATAGCGGCTGGCATTGGCCTCCATCACGCTGGCATCGACGGCAAACCCCTCGCCCTTGACCAGGCCAGCATCCATGCACGCCCGCACCACAGCCTCGAAGACCTGGCGCAGGATGTCGCTGTCACGGAAGCGACCATGGCGATTGACCGAGAACGTCGAGTGATCTGGAACCTTGTCGTCGAGATCGAGGCGGCAAAACCATCGGTACGCAAGGTGAAGTTCGAGCTCTTCGCACAGCCGCCTCTCAAAGCGGATGCCATAGCAATAACCGACAATCAGCATCCGGATCATCAGCTCAGGATCAACCGAAGGCCGGCCAATCTCGCTATAGAAAGGCACAAGCTTCTCACGAAGCTCCGCCAGTATCCGTGTCACCACCGGATTGATCCGGCGCAACAGATGGCCCGCTGGAATGCGCCGTTCGAGGTTGAACAGGTAAAACAACTGGCTCTGATCGCCCGCCTGCCGACCCATCATGGAAAACCTCCGCCGCCGAATCCCTCGGCAGACGGAATCACTGTTCACCGAAAATCACGAGGCCTTTTTCAACAGCATCGGTCAATCGCGTCGTTTGAGCGATGTCGGCATGTCTGCTTTACCCCCAACTACGACCTATCACTGCGATGCAGCGAACCGACGCTTCGGGCCTGGAGCAGACATATGAGGCCGGGGATGATCCGTAAGACTACGCTGATCTGGCTACTTCGGAACGCCTTCTGGATGCGCCTCGGCGTATTTTTTTACCGCGTCCATCGTTCGAACATTCTCCTTCTCGAAGGGTTCGGTAATTAGACGTCGGAGCGGACGAAGGATTCCAGGCATAGTGATGTCCAGAACCAGCCAGCGATTGACAAGCGTGCCTTGCCCCTCCCGTTCGAAGGAATAGTGAATGTGCACGTCAACGGTCGCCCGCAACTGGCCAATGTGGATGACGTGGTGGAAGTCAATCGAGCCTGGAGGTTGAAATCCGATCACGGTGCCCCACCAGTCTTTTCCGGGCTCGGCGGGTTTCCCGTCATGATACTTACTGCCCAGTTGGACAGGGTATGGCGCGACATCCGTGGTCTCTCCGAACGCGTCGGATTGAGGCAGCCAGCGTCCATAATTCGGCAGGTCCGACAGCAGTTCGAAGAGCACTGCGGGCTGAGCGGCTACCTTCGCATTGTAAAATCTGTGCCACTGTGATCTTGCCATTTTAAAAACCCCTGTCGGATGGCATAGATGATACGGGCTGAAAAACATAGCTGTTTACCGCCCGCCGACGACGAAGAGCCGGTTGCAATCAGCCCCAAGACGGTAATGGAGCGCGATGTTCCGGGATCGGGTTCAATATGCGAAGTCGCGTCTGCCCGATCGAATGTCCATTTCTATTTCGATAGGGACCGAGCAGCAGACTTCGCCGCAGTTCTCAAAAGGACCAACAAGAGGCTCACGAACTGCAAGAATTAGGTAAGTTATGCGGCGCTACGCCGGCAGCCCGACCGGGCACACGGCGTTCGTCAAGGCGGCCGTGAGTGAAGACACGACGCCGACCGCAGCGCACTGCCTGCTGATGCTGAAAGACGGCTGTAATTCGATCAGCCGCGCTGCCGCGGATTTTGCATCCACCGTTTGCCCAAGCCTAGCTAGCGCCGCTATCAGACAGACGTAGTTGACGCTGAACAAGGGATTAACCTGAATCGCCTTGCGCGCTGCGTCTGCGGCCTCGAAATAGCGTCCGCGTATGAAATGGCCGAGCGAAATCCCGTCAAACGCTAGAAAACTAAGCGGATCGAAGGGACTCAGTCGCACGGCGCGTTCACCCCAATCGATGGCCCGGTCAGCCTCGCCAGCCCAGCCCAACAGAGTGCTGCCGAACATATAGGTAAAGGCGGACGACGGGCTGAGCGCCAAAGCCGTATCGAATGCCTGAAACGCGGTCGCCCGGTCATGCTCGATCAGACCAATGCAGAAGCCCGCAACCGTCAGCGCGGTAGCATCGTCGCGCCCATGAAGCAGCGCAGCGTGCGCATAGCGGCTCATGGCAAGCCGGTTCTCTTCCTGAAATCCAGCCCGCACGAAAAGTACTTCGTGGCACCACGCGGCATATGCGAGTGCGATCGCATAGTCTGGTTCGAGCGCGAGTGCACGCTCAAGGACCGGCAACGATTTCAACGCCCCGTCGGGCATCAACGTGAAAACCTGAGGCAGCGCACGCAACACTAGATCATAAGCATCGAGACTATCGGGCCGCTTGCGTTTGACCCGCTCGATCTCGGCCTGTCGCAAGCTCGGCTCGATTGCAGCGACAGTGCTCAAAGTTATGTCATCCTGCACCGCAAAAATGTCGTCGATTGCCCTATCGTAGCGCTCGGCCCAGATATGCCTACCGGCTCCCGCCTCGATCAGTTGGGTTGTGATCCTTACGCGGCCGGCTGCCTTTCTTACGCTGCCTTCGAGCACGTAGCGGACACCGAGTTCACGACCGACTTGGCGAATATCCGGCGTCTTGCCTTTGTAAGCGAAGCTCGAATTGCGGGCGATGACAAAGAGCCAACGGATGCGCGAGAGGCCGGTGATAATGTCCTCGACCATTCCATCGCAGAAATAGTCCTGCTCGACGTCGCCGCTCATGTTCTGAAATGGCAGCACGGCGATCGACGGCTTATCAGGTAATGCCAACTCGGGGTGTTGTGACACACCTTCTCCGCCGAGTTCGAGGCGATAGACGCGCACGGGGTTGGCGATATTCTTGAGGCTCTGGTCGCCCGCATCGACGAAGTTGGCCGGGACTTTCCCCTGAACCTGTCGCCAAGCGTCCTCGGAAATAGAGATGCCGCCAGGCTCGGCGATTCCTTCGATCCGCGCCGCCACGTTGACGCCATCGCCAAGAATGTCATCACCTTCGATGATGATATCGCCGACGTTGATCCCGATCCGAAAGCGGATGGGATCGGCTTCGGAACGGGTGGCGTCCCGAAGCTTTCTCTGGATTTCGATGGCGCAGGTAACAGCGTCGACGGCGCTTGCGAATTCCACCAGCGCACCGTCGCCCATGAGCTTGACGATACGACCCGAATGGGCGGCGATCGTCGGGTCGATCAACTCACGCCTCAAGGCATTTAAACGTGATAGGGTCCCCGCCTCATCGATGCCCATGAGGCGGGAGTAGCCGACCACGTCGGCCGACGAGATCGCTGCGAGCCGCCTCTGAAGGCGCTCTTCGGCCATAGAATGCCCCTCCAACCGATCGTGATTGCGGCCGGAGTGTATGGTTGAGGATGGGGTGTGTCTATTGAGGCAAGAATGGCCTTTCGCGACGCGTCAAATGACGGTGGCGAATTGACGTCATGGGTCGATGCTGTTTAAAAAGTACGTCTTTCGGTTGGCGTTATGCTGTTGGGTGGTTTTGAACCGGCTGAGTTGAGCCGGGCCGTTCGATTTTGCGGCCGCGTGGTTGCCGGCGACCTCGACGCGGACGCTGCTGGCGCACTGGTGAGCGATCTCAGGCAAGCGATGCGCGCCGCCGTGCCGGTGGTGGTCCGAGGGTTCGAAGTGCCAGGGTCTTGAGGTTCTGCACGGTAGCAGCGAGAAGGAATTCATCGCGTGCGCCGGAAAGACCTCGCAGCCGCATACGCTCGAAGCCATGATGAATCTTCAAGTGGGCGAAGCGCATCTCGACGCGTTTGCGCTGGTCGCGCGACTTGAGGAACGCCTTTGTCCGCATCAGCCGGCGTGTCACGTCGCGGGCATATTCATGAACATCACGAGGAATTTGTCGCGACGGGCTTTTAGGACAACACTGCTTCTTCAGGGCACAGACATCGCAATCGTACTTGGATGCGAGATAGCGCAGCGTTTTGCCTTCGTGCACCTTGCCGGTGGTGTGCAGCACCTTACCATTCGGGCAGATATAAACACCGCGCCGCCGATCCCAGCGAAAGTCGCTGCGCGATAATGTGCCATCGTCGCGCTCGCTGGCATCGCGGACCGGGATGTGCGGTGCAATCCTGTGGCCAACCAGCCAGCCCAGGAAGCGGCCAGTCCCGTAAGCAGTATCGGCCGCAAGCCGCTTCGGCTTCAGGCCAAGCTGCTGCTCGGTGCGATCGAGCATCGTCTTTGTCGATTCAACCTCGTCATAGGTGCGCGCCGGCGTCGGCTCAACGTCGACAATGATCGCGTTTGCAATGTCGATGAGATAATTGAGCCCATAGCCGAACTGTACTCGCTTGTTGGCCTTAGCTGTCCAGGCTGAGCAGGGGTCGCTCGGTGATATCAGCTTCGGCGGCTTGCGATCGGGATTGGGTTGCGCATCGACATCTAGCCCAGCGAGATACTCCTTGACCGCGCGGGTCTGGCGCTCCGGCTCGGCCCACGTGATCTCATCAGGCGTCTTGCCGTGATAGCGGCTGGCATTGGCCTCCATCACGCTGGCATCGACGGCAAACCCCTCGCCCTTGACCAGGCCAGCATCCATGCACGCCCGCACCACAGCCTCGAAGACCTGGCGCAGGATGTCGCTGTCACGGAAGCGACCATGGCGATTGACCGAGAACGTCGAGTGATCTGGAACCTTGTCGTCGAGATCGAGGCGGCAAAACCATCGGTACGCAAGGTGAAGTTCGAGCTCTTCGCACAGCCGCCTCTCAAAGCGGATGCCATAGCAATAACCGACAATCAGCATCCGGATCATCAGCTCAGGATCAACCGAAGGCCGGCCAATCTCGCTATAGAAAGGCACAAGCTTCTCACGAAGCTCCGCCAGTATCCGTGTCACCACCGGATTGATCCGGCGCAACAGATGGCCCGCTGGAATGCGCCGTTCGAGGTTGAACAGGTAAAACAACTGGCTCTGATCGCCCGCCTGCCGACCCATCATGGAAAACCTCCGCCGCCGAATCCCTCGGCAGACGGAATCACTGTTCACCGAAAATCACGAGGCCTTTTTCAACAGCATCGACCCCAGTCGGACATCACGAGCACATCCTTGGCTGCTTAAGTCGACCGAATAGCCCATTCACAATCACGGTCCCTCGGGTAGACAAGGTCACATGCCATGACCGCCGTAGCGGCTGGGCCGGACGTTGAAGTCCAAGCCAAGGCCAAGATTTTCATCTCCTATTCGCGCAAGGACATGGTCTTTGCAGACCGGCTAGAAGCGACGCTCAAGGCACGCGGCTTCGAGCCGCTGATCGATCGCACCGAGATCTATGCCTTCGAGGATTGGTGGAAACGCATCGTGGCGCTGATCGGCAAAGCCGACACCGTCGTGTTCGTGCTCTCGCCTGATGCCGTCGCCTCCGACGTGGCGCTCAAAGAACTCGAATACGCAGCCTCGCTCAACAAGCGGTTCGCGCCGATCGTTTGCCAGCGCGTGGCCGACGATTCGATCCCCGAAGCGTTGCGGCGGCTAAACTTCATCTTTTTTGATAACGCCGCAGACTTTGATGCGAGCGCCGAGCGGCTCGCCGAGGCACTGCAGACCGACATTAGTTGGGTCAGGCAACACACCGAGTTCGGCGAAGCTGCGCGCCGCTGGGCAACGGCCGACCGCCCGGGTGGGCTGCTGCTGCGTTCGCCCGTCCTCGAGGAGGCCGAGCGATGGATCGCTTCGCGCCCGCGCGGCGCGCCGGAGCCGACCGCGGAGACCCAAGCATTCGTTGCCGCGAGCCGACGCGGCACCACGCGGCGGCGCAACATCCTCACGGGCAGCCTTGCCGCTGGCCTCGTCGTCGCGCTTGCGCTCGCCGGTCTCGCGTATTGGCAGCGCGGAATTGCCGTCGAGCAGCGGCAATTGGCGGAACAGCAGCGCCAGCGCGCCGAAGCGACGCTCAAGGCGGCGACGCAAACCGCCAATAGTCTCGTGTTCGACCTAGCGCAGCGGTTCCGCGACGCCGTGGGAATCCCCGTCAGTCTCATCAAGGACATCCTCGACCGGGCGCGAGCGTTACAGGAGCAGCTCATCAAATCCGGGGAAGCGACACCAGAGCTCAAGGCCAGCGAGGCCGCCGCCCTCAATGAAATCGCCACATCGCTACGGGCGATCGGCGACACGGCGGGCGCGCTCGCCGCCGCCGAGGAGGCCCGGCAAATCATGGCGGACCTGCTCGCCGGCAATCCCGGAAGCACAGACTTCCTGCGCGGTCTGTCGGTGTCGTACTACATCATTGGCGACGTGCAGGTGGCGCAGGGCGACCTTGCTGGCGCGCTCAAGTCCTTCCGTGACGGCCTCGCCATCATCGAGCGGCTGGTGCGATCCGATCGCGGCAATGCCGGCTGGCAGCGCGACCTGTTCGTGTGGCACGACAAAGTTGGCGACGTGCAGGTGGCGCAGGGCGATCTTGCCGGTGCGCTCAAGTCCTTCCGTGACGGCCTCGCCATCATCGAGCGTCTGGCGCATTCCGATCCCGGCAATGCCGGCTGGCAGCGCGATCTGTTCGTGGTTGATGAGAAAGTTGGCGAGGTCCAGGTGGCGCAAGGCGATCTTACCGGCGCGCTCAATTCCTACCGTGATAGCCTGGCCATCGCCGAGCGGCTGGCGCATTCCAATCCCGGCAATGCCGGCTGGCAGCGCGATCTGTTCGTGGTTGATGAGAAAGTTGGCGATGTGCAGGTGGCGCAGGGCGACCTTGCCGGTGCACTGAAGTCTTATCGTGACAGCCTCGCCATCAGCGAGCGGCTGGCGCAATCCGATCCCGGCAACGCCGGCTGGCGGAGCGATCTGTCGGTGTCTTACGAGAAAGTTGGCAACGTGCAGGTGGCGCGCGGCGACCTTGCCGATGCACTGAAGTCTTATCGCGACAGCCTCGCCATCCGAGAGCGGCTGGCGCAATCTGACCCCGGCAACGCCGGCTGGCAGCGCGAGCTGTCGGTGTCGTACAGCAAAATTGGCAACGTGCAAGTGGCGCGGGGCGATCTTGCCGGCGCGCTCAATTCCTACCGTGACGGCCTGGCCATCGCCGAGCGGCTGGCGCATTCCGATCCCGGCAATGCCGGCTGGCAGCGCGATCTGTCGGTGTCGTACAGCAAAATTGGCGATGTGCAGCTGGCGCAGGGCGATCTTGCCGGCGCGCTCAATTCCTACGGTGACGGCCTGGCCATCGCCGAGCGGCTGGCGCACTCCGATCCCGGCAACGCCGGCTGGCGCCGCGATCTGTCCGTGGCATACAACAAAGTTGGCAGCGTACAGATGGCGCAGGGCGATCTTGCCGGGGCGCTCAAGTCCTACCGCAACGGTCTCGCCATCAGAGAGCGGCTGGCGCAATCCGATCCTGGCAACGCCGGATGGCAAAACGATCTGTCGTCGTCGTACGAGAAAGTTGGCACCCTGCAACTGGCGCAGGGCGATCTTGCCGGCGCGCTTAGTCCTACCGCGACAGCCTCGCCATCAGCGAGCGGCTGGCGCAATCTGATCCCGGCAACGCCGACTGGCAGCGCGAGCTGTCGGTGTCATATAACAAAGTTGGCGACGTGCAGGTGGCGAAAGGCGACCTTGCTGGCGCGCTCAAGTCCTACCGGGACGGCCTCGCTATCAGAGAGCGGCTGGCGCAATCCGATCCCGGCAACGCCGGATGGCAGCGCGACCTTGCAATCAGCTACGAACGTCTCGCCAAGGTGTATCGTCAATTAAAGGATCGAGAGAAAGCGTTGGCGGCGCTACCCAAGGAAAAGCGATCATGGACCGCCTGGTGACGCTCTCGCCGGGTAATGCCACCTGGAAAGGCGATCTTGCTTGGTTCGACCAACAGATCGCGGCGCCGACGGAATAGGCGATCGCCTTGAGATTGTTGCCCTCTCTTTTTTATAGAGCATGTCGCCTGTTGGCCCGTAACGGACATCAAATCGACGGTCCGCTCGTTGTTCAATCAGATACGGGAACCCTCTACAATTTGAATTAAGTATTTAGCAAACCGGCGGGAGAACCCGCATACTCTAAGGCCGCTGGTTCTCGCCTTATCCAAAGTACGCCCAGTATCATACGTGATCACATGAGGCAGCCCCAACGTCCCAGCCTCTCAAAAGGCTCGAACTTCGCTTTTCTACTGGGAGGCGAATTGACGGCCTCTGGGTTGGGGTAGCATTGGCTTTTGAACCCGAGCCCATTTTGCGCCGCGTCGAAGAGGCGCTTGGACTCATCCAGAAATACGATCGACTTCGCTACAATCGTCTCGTTCGCGATCTTGATCGTGTATGGGTTCGGGACCTTCCCGGAGCGCTTGGCACCTTTAACTCGTCGCTCCACGCTTGCTCGCTCGATAGGGAGTTCGTCCTGGATGAGATGTCACGCCCTGAATTGATTGCGGCAACCATCGTACATGAAGCTACTCACGCGAGGCTTGACCGCTGCGGCATCGGTTACGGGGAGGAGCTGAGGCCAAGGGTCGAGGCAGCCTGTTTCCGCCGTGAACTGGCGTTTGCGGCCAGGTTCCGAATGGAGACCGAGTGCGAGAGAACGCAGAGCGCAGTCTCGCCCTCTGCGCCAGTCACGACCATTGGACGAATGCTGCATTCGCTGAGCGCTACGACAAGGATCATATCGGGGCTCTTCGCAAGCTCGGGCGCCAGACTGGATAGGGCGAACCGCGCTGCTCCTTCGAACCCTACTTCTACGGGTACGCTACCTTGCTCAAGGCGCAGTGCGGTTCGCCCGTCGTCAATAAGGGAAAACCCAACACAGGGCGCGCACCTTCTTTGTCCGAGTGCGCCGCGTCGCCTCTGTTAGCTTCATATTGCGTTCGCAGCCGGGTCGACCTAGTGACCATCTCCACAAGCAGTAGCGTGCGGGTGTGAATGTCGGCCATT
>CAWGKB010000009.1:0-591766 GCA_963823135.1 uncultured Alphaproteobacteria bacterium
GGGTCTGTACTCAATCGGGATTCCAGCGCAACGAGAATTGTGATTCAAGGCTCCCGAATCGGGGGAGGCCTTGATGAGGAAGCAGCTCCACTGGCTGAGCGACGAGGAATGGCAGCGGATCGAGCCGTTGTTGCCGCACGGGCGACGCGGCGCGCATCGGGTCGATGACCGGCGCGTGATCAGTGGGATCATACACATGTTGCGTTCGGGTGCGCGCTGGCGCGACTGTCCGCCCGAATACGGCCCCTACACGACCATCTACAATCGCTTCAATCGCTGGAGCCGCCAGGGGATTTGGCTCGACATGTTTAAGGCTCTGACTGGCAGCAGAGATCTGTTCGGTACCGCCTCGATCGATAGCTCTCACGTCAAGGCACACCGTTCGGCCGGCGGCGGAAAAGGGGGGCCTTCATCGAAGCGATCGGGCGCTCGCGCGGTGGCCGCACGACCGCGATCCACGCGTTGACCGACGCGCTGGGCAGACCGCGGGTTCTGCGCGTCGCACCGGGCAACATGAACGATGTCATAATGGCTCCCGAATTGCTGTCTGCCGCCGGTCCCATCAAGCGGTTGATCGCCGACAAAGCCTACGACACCAACCCACTGCGCAATCTGCTGACCCAGTTAGACATTGACGCCGTCATCCCCTCGATCGCCAGGCGCAAAACGCTAATCCCGTACGATCGCCAAGCCTACCGCCAACGCAATTTGATCGAGCGCATGTTCGCTCGGCTCAAGGACTTCCGCCGCGTTGCCACACGCTACGACAAGCTCGCCAGAAACTTCCTCGCTGGAGTCCTTCTCGCCGCCACCCTAATCTGGTGGCTTAATTAAGTCCGGACCCTAGTTCGGACACAGGTGGCAAATCGTCATTGCGAGCGAAGCGAAGCAATCCATGGTTGGCTCGGCGAACTCTGGATTGCTTCGTCGCTTCGCTCCTCGCAATGACGAGGTGGATTTTACTCATTGCAATCATTCAATACGTCGCCCGTCCGCCTGACAAATCAAACGCCGCGCCGGTGGTGAACGAATTCTCCGCGCTCGCCAGCCAACAGATCATCGACGCCGCCTCGTCGAGCTCCAGCATGCGGCCGCGCGGGATCTTCGACACGATCATCGCCAGAAAATCCGGCGCCTGGCTCAGCGCCAAGGTCGTCTTCGCAACCGCCGGCGTCACGCAATTGACGCCGATATTGTAGCCCGCGAGCTCCTTGCCAAGCGATTTGGTGAGCCCGATTACTGCGGCCTTCATCGCGCTATAGGCCGGCGCTTTCGGATTGCCTTCCTTGCCGGCGACGGAACTGAGATTAACGATGCGGCCGTAATTCGCAGCGATCATGTGCGGCACCACCGTGCGGCAGCAATAGAAGGTGCCGATCAGGCCGACATTGACGACGTCGCGGAACGCTTCCGGCGGATATTCCCAAGTGTTGGCGTTCGGCCCGACGACCGCGGCATTGTTAATCAGGATATCGATCTTGCCGAACTGACCGAGCGTCTGTTTGGTCGCGGCTTCGACCGCGGCGAGGTCGGCAATATCGATACTGAGCCCCTGCACGCGATCGCCGGCCGCGAGGACCGCCACCGTCTTGTCGAGCAACGGCTTGTCGCGGTCCCAGACCGACACCTTGCCGCCCGAGGCAAGGATGCGGGTCGCAACCGCCAAGCCAATGCCCTGCGCGCCGCCGGTGACAATCGCAACCCGGTCTTTCAGATCGTAGACGTTCATCGATAGTTCCCTTTTGCGCCGCAACAAAAAATGCAAAAATAGCGGCAGTGCGCAGTCTAGTGACTAAGACCGCAAGGCATATGCCTTTCAGTCTGAAATTTTCTGGGCGCGTCGCGGCCGCCATTTGGCGATAACGATGCCGCGCCGGCGCAGATAGCGCCGTGAACCGTCGTGCGAATTGCGGCGACTAAGGCATAGGAAATTGCTCTGACGTGACGGAGGGCGAGGCGCCTCCGCGCGTTCAACGTCAAAAGGTGCAGCATGAAATTCCTTCACAAGGCGTTCGTCGATTTCGATCCCACCGTCTGGTGGTTCATCGCCTGGGCGCTGACAATCCCGCTCTATATCGGCCTGCAAGCCTGGTTCGGCATCGCCTGGAAGGGCCGATGGCGTATCGTGGCGCTCATTCCTTTGGCCGGCTTCGTGCTGGTCTCGATCTTTCTTGTTGTCGTGGGCTCGACGATCCCTGACAGCCCGCCGTTTGATCTCAATGCCGTGCTGGCAGTTCCGCTGGCTGGCTTGGCTCTGTTTGCGCCGATCGGCCTTGTCTACGAAGTGGTCGCCGGCATCGTTCGCCTGAGCGTCCGCAGACCCGCCGCTGGCCGCGCCTGAGTGGCGCGCCCGAAGGGATTCGAACCCCTGACCTCTGCCTTCGGAGGGCAGCGCTCTATCCAGCTGAGCTACGGGCGCAAAAACGCAGGATTGCGCCCTAGATAGCGGATGGGCGGCGATGCAGCAACGGCTCGCGGCCAGACGCTTGCCGCTCGCACTTCCGGCTCCTATAGGATTGCACTGATTAGCGCCCGTCATCTTGAGACACCTTCGAAGGATGCACGGCCCGAGTACCCTCTCCCGGCGAGCTGCGCTCGCCGCCCTCCCCCGCTTGCGGGGGAGGAAAGCGCGCGCCGCGCGCAGGAGAGGGTCCCGGCCGCCTCAAGGTGACGGAAATTTTTAAGGAGCACCTCATGGCGCAGCTTGCGGAGAAGCGCGACAGCAAGGCCTTCGCGATCAAGGACGCCGCGTTCAAGTGGGACGATCCGCTCGATCTCGAGGGCGAGCTCAGCGAGGAAGAGCGCATGGTGCGCGACACCGCGCGCGACTATGCGCAGGAGAAGCTGTTTCCGCGGGTGCTCAAAGCGTTCCGCGACGAGAGCTACGATCCGGCCGTGATCCGCGAGATGGGCGCGCTCGGCCTGCTCGGCTCGACCATCCCGGAGGAATACGGCGGCGCCGGCCTCGGCTATGTCGCCTACGGGCTGATCGCGCGCGAGATCGAGCGCGTCGATTCCGGCTATCGCTCGGCGATGTCGGTGCAGTCGTCGCTGGTCATGCACCCGATCTACGCCTATGGCAGCGAGGCGCAGCGGCGCAAGTATCTGCCCAAGCTCGCCAGCGGCGAATTCGTCGGCTGCTTCGGCCTGACCGAGCCCGATCACGGCTCCGATCCCGGCTCGATGATCACCCGCGCCGAGAAAGTCGCCGGCGGCTTCAAGCTCAGCGGCGCCAAGACGTGGATCACCAATTCGCCGGTCGCCGACATCGCCGTGGTATGGGCGAAGCTCGACGGCAAGATCCGCGGCTTCATCGTCGAGCGCGGCACCAAGGGTTTTTCCACGCCGAAGATCGAGGGCAAGCTGTCGCTTCGCGCCTCCATCACCGGCGAAATCGTGCTCGACGGCGCGCTGGTGCCGGAAGAGAATCTGCTGCCGAATGTCTCCGGGCTTGCCGGCCCGTTCGGCTGCCTCAATGTGGCGCGCGCCGGCATCGCCTGGGGCGCGCTCGGCGCCGCCGAATTCTGCTGGCACCGCGCCCGCGAATACGTGCTCGCCCGCAAGCAATTCGGCCGGCCGCTCGCCGCGAATCAATTGATCCAGAAAAAGCTCGCCGACATGCAGACCGAGATCACGCTCGGCCTGCACGCGGTGCTCCGCCTGTCGCGGATGATCGAAGCCGGCACGGCGTCGCCGCCGGCGATCTCGCTGCTCAAGCGCAACAATTGCGGCAAGGCTTTGGAAGTGGCGCGGCTCGCGCGCGACATGCACGGCGGCAACGGCATTTCCGACGAATTCCATGTGATGCGCGTCCTCGCCAATCTCGAAACCGTCAACACCTACGAAGGCACCCACGACATCCACGCCCTGATTCTCGGCCGCGCCCAGACCGGCATCCAGGCGTTTATGTGATTCTTTCATCCCGCCCCGCGCAGCGGGGAGGGGGGACCGCGCGTAGCGCGGTGGGAGGGGCGACGGCCGCGACGCTTGCACCGCCGGTCAAACATTTCCGCAACGCCGCATGCCCCCTCCACCACGCTTCGCGTGGTCCCCCTGCCCCGCTTCGCTGCGCTACGCGGTGGCGGACAAACAAAATCGTTCTCGCGGCGCGCTCATGCGTCCGAGTTTTGCTCACCACCACCACGCCATTCCAAAAAAAATTCGCCCCCAGCAAATAAAGGGAGGCGAAGCGCCGAAAGGCGCAATCCAACCATTGGCCGCGCAGCACCGACAAGCGTTGCCGCCGATCGATGCCCGGGCGCGGCTGCGCGCCATAACGGAGGCGCGCCCGCCTTCCGGCGCCTCACCGCGGCACTCGCCAGGCCGAACGCATCCAGCCTTGGCTCAGCCCCAGAACCGGGTTTCCCGACATCTCGAGCTCGCGGGTGTTTTGCCCGCTTACATCCTAGCGTCGGTTAAGCGCGCTCCGCGCAGACCGGTCGTTTTGCCGGTCGACCGGTGCCCCAAGGCCGCCCGGGAGCGGATCGCATTCATCCGCGCGCGGGCACCACACTCGCCCCGCCTACCGAAAGTGCCCTCGCGAAAGGCGCCCTTGGTGAGCGAGATAGTGGGGCAGGTAACTATAATGGGGACCAATGTCAACCGACCAGAGACAAAAAAATTTCATTCTGTGGCATGCGACTCGCAAAGGTCACGCTGCGCGTGAAGTAGCCGCCTTGCCTAGCCCTTAAACATCTCCTCCAATTTTTCCCAATCCAAGGATGGCCACCGATAAGCCAGGGCCTTTGAGGGGATCAGAGATTTGTCATTGGATTTCACATGAATACCTTGCTTCTTTTTAGCAAGCGCTGTCTCAACGACTTTGTCCAAAAAATCGGCTTTTGCGGCACCGTCAGTAAACACAATGACGACCGAGCAATTGTCGACCGCTTCGAGTGCACCGGCCTGGTTGTTTGAGTCGACAGTGGTGATGTTTTTGGCCTGAAAGACTTTGGATCGTGCAAGGTGCGAATCTAACGCCTTACGATCTTCCTTCTCACACGCGAAAAGAATTCGTGTTCCGGTTTGTGCCAACTGCCTCAGCCGATCTTCAGCTGCCTTTGTGAGCTTTGAAAGATCAATAGATGTTGGACCGCCTCCACCGGATCCGCCCATTTTATCCTCCGCTATTTGTATTCAAGACAAGCGATGCACTTTCCACACGGCCTAACAGTCCCTTTGTGGCACGAGTAGTATTCGCTGACGCCCAATGTTCGTGACAGGTGAACTACCTCTCGTTTTGTCATATCGCGCAATGGGCACACTATGTGCATTTGAACTCCGAGACTGGTGGCAATCGCCTCTTCTGCCGCCTTGAGAAATCGGTCGCTTTGATCGGGAAAAATTGCCGTTGCCTCCGACAGAAAGCCCAAAACGATAAAGGAAACGCCGCGAGCAAAAGCTACGGACGCCGCTATGGTCAAAAATAATAGATTGCGGTTTGGCGTAAACGCATCTTCCAATACCCTCATTCTTGAGCTCGTCAGACCCGTCTTAATAGTTTTTCCGAATCCTGAGATGTTTATCACCTCCGGTTTCGGAAATCGGGCCGATCGTAAATTTTTTGCAAGCGAGGCATACTCCTTATTGAGGTTTCTCTGTCCGTAGTCGATGAAAACAGGCAAAGCTTTGGTACCTTGCCCACGCAGCAAGTGAAGGCAGACCATCGAGTCAAGTCCGCCGGACGTTAGGCAAACTGCATCGAACATTGGCTCGCCTTAAACGCTTTCACTGCTACCCAGACCGCGGCGTCAAAGACGTTCGGTGATACTCCGAACTTGTCCGACTGCCTCAGAACAAAATCCTCGGTTTCAATATACCTTTTGGGCGTCAGCGGCCTATCGGAATGATGGCCAAGGCATGAGCAGTACCAAAGGATATGAGTATCTATGATGCAAAGGCGAAGAGAATACCCGATATCCCTTAAGAACATGCTCGCCTGCTTAAATCCAAGACCGGGAAACAGTTGAGTAATCCACTCGCGGGCGGCGGCCTCGCTATCGAAGCTCTCTAAGTATTTATACAGGTCATCCTTCACTTGAGCGAATGCAAACCAAGAATGTGCGATATTTCGCGATCGATGATCAGGAAATCTGTATTTCACGTCCTCTCGCCTTAGAATGTTTTTGGCCTTATCGTACACTTCGCTGCTTGCGATTTTTTCTTCAAAAAACGGCACCTCGCTTAAAATGGAATTTGTGGCCTTGACGGCCGACGAAGTTCTCACTTGGCTCGAAAGAATGCAGAACAACAGGCTGCGCCACACCTCTTCGTTGTTCTCAAGCCTTGAAAACACAGGAACGACTGAGGGATCGCGATCAATCGTTTGCAATAAATGAATTATGAGATCGATGATGATTAGTCGCGGCGTCATTGTTCAAGCTCTCGAAGTTCAGTGCCAGCTTTTTCGCCAAACCGCGCCGCAATCAACTCGTGCACTGTCCTCCCAGGCAGTTTCAGAAGAAGTTGCGATGAAAAGGCTTGCAACGAGACGAGATTCATCGTTGCGACCTTAAGTCGGTAGGGTACGTCTTGCGCGAGGATTAAGTCAGCGGTCGGGTTGTAGGTGCCCTCTCGCGCGCTTTCAAAGACGGGCTCTTGCTGAAAATGATGCAAATGAAAATTGTCGGCCACGAAGGTGCGATACCATTCGAGCCCATCGACCAGTCTGGCACCGGCGACCGCGAAATAGGCGAAAGAAAGTAGGTTTCCACATCCCAAAATATGCAGGCCTACTTCGCGATCCTGGCTTGCAAGAACGCCGCAAATTCTTTTTGCCAGTCGATATTTGTTTAATAGCCCATCGCCGAGTTCACGTTCCGGTATCGCGACAAAAGACGAAAGGCATTGACTGGCAATCGCGGTTACAAGTGCAAGAATTTCATCTTCTGACAGTCTTTTGCGTTCATTGCCGTGAGCATGGAGATGTAGGACCGGGATGAGTCTGTCGGCCGGTATGAAATCATGGCCGGCAAATATCTCGCCTTGAAGCCTTGCGGAAAAGTCGGCCGGCGTTTCGGCATCGTTATGTTCGCACCAGAAGTAGTCAAAGCTGAATGCGAAGTCGTAGAGGGCTAACCCGCAGATTGTTTTAAAATCGCCAAATGTCCATGTTGGGGCACCGTCTGCTGAGTAGCGCCTGGCGTGTGAATGTTCATAGCCTCCGCTATCCAAAAGCAGAACGCTCGTTTTTTTAAATTCACCGCAGAGGTCCGCGAAATCGTTTCCTTCTCGCTTCAGGTCATACGCAGAAACAAGCGACACTGGCTCGCGAAGAGAATGCTGCAATTGGAGTGCACTGAACGGAGGTAGTTGCGTTTCAAACGACGAAATGGACGGAACCAGCGCCGGAATATTGATGGACCTATTGTCGACCGGCACAGTGCGCATTGCGATTGCTGCCTTTGCAACCGAGAGGTGATTCGCGCACCCTTTGTAAAGAAGAAAACTAGCAACCGGAATCGGCACAAATAGAGAACATGCGTTGGTCCACTACTTTGCGGCCTGAGTCACCCCGCCGCCTTCGGCTCCGCTCCCTCATCCGCCGGCTTGTCCGACACGCCGGCCTGCGCGAACGTCGCCATGCCGGTGTGGCAGGCGAGCGCGGCGCGAAGGAGCAACAGCGCCGTGGCGGCGCCGGAGGCTTCGCCGAGCCGCATGTTGAGATCGAGCAGCGGCTTGAGCTTCAATTCGTCGAGCAGCATGCGGTGGCCGGCCTCGGCGGAGACGTGGCCGGCGAGCGCGTGGGCGAGCGTGTCGGTGCGGAGCTTGTAGAGCGGCGCGACGGCGGCGGTGCAGACAAAGCCGTCGAGCAGCACCGGGATGTTGTGGCGTCTTGCGGACAGCGTGGCGCCGAGAATGGCGGCCAGCTCGCGGCCGCCGAAGGCGGCGGCGATGCGGAGCGGATCGTCGAGGAGGCCGGCGTGGCGGTCGAGCGCGCGGTCGATGACGTCGCGCTTGCGATTGAGCGCGTCGTCGTCGATGCCGGTGCCGCGCCCGGCCCAGCGCGCGCCGCCGCCGCCGAACAACGCGGCGGCAATCGCGGCCGCCGACGTGGTGTTGCCGATGCCCATTTCGCCGAGGCAGATCAGATCGGCCTCGGGCGCGACGGCGTCGTAGCCGGCTTCGACCGCGGCGAGGAAGTCGGCTTCGTTGAGCGCGACGGTGGCGGTGAAATCGGCGGTCGGCTGGTCGAGCGACAGCGGAATGACGCGGAGCGCGGCGCCCGCGGCGCGGGCGAGCTGGTTGATGGCGGCGCCGCCCGAGGAGAAGTTCGCCACCATCTGCACCGTGACCTCGGCCGGATAGGCGGAGACGCCCTGCGCGGTGACGCCGTGATTGCCGGCAAACACCAGCACCTCGGTGCGCGTGAGCCGCGGCGGCGCGTGGCCCTGCCAGTGCGCCAGGAAGGCGGTGAGGTCCTCGAGCCGGCCGAGGCTTTTCGGCGGCTTGGTCAGGGTGTCCTCGCGCAGGGCCACCGCGCTGCTGGCGGCGGGATGGCCGGCCGGCAGGTCGAGGCAGATGGCGCGCAGGTCGGCGAAGGCGGTGAGGTTGGGCATGGTGGATGTCTCGGGCGATTTTCCTTCTGGCGGGCTCCTGCAAGTTCTAGCAAACTCTGCGAGAGACAGTCATCTTCCCCTCGCCCCTTTGGGGAGAGGGCGCCGAGCGAACAACGTGAGCGAGGCGGGAGAGGGGCATGGCTTTGTGGGATCGTCCGCCCCCTCTCCCGCGCCTTCGGCGCGGCCTCTCCCCGGTGGGGCGAGGTGAAAATGAATGTAATCGGCTGGGGTGAGGACCATGGAAACTCCTGCATGGGACGAATGGGCGCCGTGGTTCGCAAGGCGCGCCCACGAACTGTCCGCCGCAATCCTGTTCCTGACGCGGCTGCCGCTGCCGCGGCATGCGCCGGAGGACGGCGCGGTGGCGCGCGGCGCCTGGGCGTTTCCGCTCGCGGGCTTCGTCGTCGGGCTGATCGCCGCGGTGGTTTATGCGATCGCGCACGCTTTGGTGCTGTTTCCCTGGCCGGCGGCGGCGCTGGCGATCGCCGCGACGCTGATCGTCACCGGCTGCCTGCACGAGGACGGGCTCGCCGACACCGCCGATGGCTTCGGCGGCGGCGACACCCGCGCGCGCAAGCTCGACATCATGCGCGACAGCCGGATCGGCACCTACGGCGTCTGTGCGCTGGCGATCTCGCTGCTGATCCGCGCCGACGCCATCGCGAGCCTCAGCGAGACCGGCCTGGTGGCGGCGGCTTTGATCGCGGCCCATTCCGGCGGGCGCGCGGCGATGGCGGCGGTGATGTTCTTTCTGCCGCCGGCGCGCAGCGACGGCCTGTCGTTCACCGCCGGCCAGCCGTCGGCGGCGCGCGCGGCTTTGGCCGCGGGCATCGGCTTTCTGATCGTGCTGTTCTGTCTCGGCCCGGCGCACGCGGTGGTCGCCGTGATCGTGGTGGCGATCGTGATCGCGCTTGTGGCCTGGCTCAGTCTGCGCCAGATCGGCGGCCAGACCGGCGACGTGCTCGGCGCCGTCGAGCAGGTGAGCGAGATCGCGATTTTGCTGGTGGCGCTGAGGTAGACCACTCGTCATTGCGAGCGAAGCGAAGCAATCCTGTGGGCGTCACGGTTGACTGGATTGCTTCGTCGCTTCGCTCCTCGCAATGACGAGATTGAAGGACAACGCTGCCGAATCGTCATTGCGAGCGAAGCGAAGCAATCCAGGGCGGCGTCGCGGCGAGCTGGATTGCTTCGTCGCTTCGCTCCTCGCAATGACGAGGATGTGTATGTGAAGCAGGCCGCCGTCTACATCATGGCCAACCGACGCAATGGCACGCTCTATGTCGGAGTGACGTCGAATCTGCCGCAGAGAGCGTGGCTACATCGTACCGGCGCTGTTGCGGGCTTTACCAAGCGTTACGGCTGCAAGATGCTGGTTTGGTACGAGTTGCAGGCCACGATGCCAAATGCCATCGCTCGCGAAAAGCAAATCAAAGGCGGGTCGAGACAGAAGAAGCTGGCGCTAATCGAGGCCAGGAACCCGAACTGGCGAGATTTGTTTCACGAGCTAATTTAAACTCGTCATTGCGAGCGAAGCGAAGCAATCCAGCGGGCGGCGCGGCTGGCTGGATTGCTTCGTCGCTTCGCTCCTCGCAATGACGAGCTAGCTGCTCTGCCTTGGCGCCAGAATGCGGGCGCCGCCGAGGACGGCGAGCGCGAGCAGGCCGGGCGCAATCGCCAGCGGCAGGCTGATGGCGGCGACGGCGGCGGTGGCGGCCCAGCCGATCGAGGAAAACGCCTCGGCGAACGTGGCGACGCGCGAGGAGACCTGGCGGCGGCGGAACTGGCTGCGTTTGGCCTGGGTGCGGAACCAGAGCTGGATCGCGGTCGCCGACGCGGCGGCGATGACGATGGCGCAGACCGTGACCGCGGCGTGCCACAGCGAAACCACCGCGATGACTGCGACGAGCGGCGTAAAGATCACGGCGATGATCGCCAGCACCGCTTCGATCTTGGCGCGCAGCACGGCACGCGCCGGCACCGGCGCCGTCGCCACCAGATCGGGCGCGTCCTCGCCGGAGATGGTGAGCCAGGCCAGCCCGCCGGCGAGCTGGCCCGCCGCCATGACCAGAACCGGCACGAGGAGATTGAGCGCGCCGCCGCCTTCCTCAAAGCTCTTCCACAGCATGATCGCCGGCGGCAGCAGATAAAGCATCTGCATCAGTGTCTGCGAGGCGAGCCACGGATCGCGGCGCAGCAGCAGCCATTCCTTGCGGCGGAGCGCGGCTTGCGGCGAGGCGACGCGGAAGCCGGCGCTTTGCCGCGCGCGGCTTGCGGGCGAGGCGCCGGCACCGGATGCGGCCATCGCATACTCGCCGAAGCGCGGCGCCACCAGGGCGATGACGACGGCGAGCAGGATGAAGCTTACAGCAAGTACGCCGGCAAGCGCCGTCGGGTCGCCGAGCACGGCGCGCGCCGGCCACCAGACAACACTGCCGACGTCGGGCGCCAGCGCCAGCACGGTCCTCGATCGCAGCAGGTCGCCGCGCGACAGCGTGCCGTAAGAGAGAATCGCCGCCACTTGCAGGCCGATGACGAAGGCGGCGCCGATCACCGCGGCGATGATCTGCGCCGCAAGCCGCGTGCGCCGCGGGCCCAGCGCGCGGAACAGCGCCACCGTCAGCGCGACCGCGACCGCGGTCGCCGCGGCGCCCATGGCGACGATCACGCCGTAGGCGCCGAGCCAGCGCCAGCCGCCGCGCCAGATCAGCATGTCGATGAACGGCGCGGCCAGCGGCAACGCCATCACCGCCACCGTCAGCGCCACCGTGCCGATGCGCACGGCGAACAACCGCTGCGCCGCGACCGGCGAGGCGAGGATGAGATCGAGATCGGCGCGGGCGTAGAAGGCGCGGGTCATCGATTCCATCGCCTGCGACACCATCAACAGCCACGACAACAGGACCATCGCCGTGATGCCGATCAGCATCTGCTTGTCGAGCATTGCCGTGGCGAAACCGGCAACGGCGAAATAGGCGACCACGTGCAGGCCGATGACGAACACCGCAAAGCCGATGGCGACACTGCGGCGGCGCCGGCGCTTGCCCGCGGTCATCATCGCCACCCAGTCGCGCCAGGCGAGCCGCAACTCGTGACGCGCGAACCAGACCGCGGTGCCGGACTGGATCATGGGTTTTCACTCATGCGTCATTCCGGGGCGCGCGAAGCGCGAGCCCGGAATCCATAACCACGAACGGAGATGATTCTGCACCGACTGTGGTTATGGATTCCGGATAGCCGCTGCGCGGCTTCCGGAATGACGAAAGAATAAGCGCTCATCAAGCCGCTTCCGCCGCTTCGGCGACCAGCGCGAGGAAGGTGTCCTCGAGGCTGGCTGTGCCATCGGCCGCGCCGCCGTGTGCGGCGGAGCCGTTGCTGCTGGCCTGACGGCGCAATTCCTCGAGCGTGCCCTCGGCGATCAGCCGGCCATGGGCGATGACGCCGATACGATCCGCCATGCGCTCGGCGACTTCGAGAATGTGCGTGGTCATGATCACGGTGCCGCCGTCGCGCACCCGCTCGCGCAACACGTTCTTGACCTGGCGGGCGGAGCCGGCATCGAGGCCGGTGAGCGGCTCGTCGAGAATGATCAGGCGCGGTTCGTGCACCAGCGCGCCGGCGAGCGCCACTTTCTGGCGCATGCCCTTCGAGAACGTCTCGCAGCGCTCGCGGGCATGCGGCGCAAGCCCGAGCCAGTCGAGCAGCTCTTGCGCGCGCGCCTGCGCCAGCTCCGGCGCGACGCCCCACAGCCCGGCGATGAATTCCAGATATTCCTCCGGCGTCAGCTTGTCGTAGGTCATCGGCTCGTCGGAAATCCACGCGGTGACGCTCTTGGCGGCGACCGGATCGGCAAGCGCATCAATGCCGGTGATGCGAATCGCGCCGGCATCGGGACGCATCAGCCCGGCGATCATGCGCAGCGTCGTGGTCTTGCCGGCGCCGTTCGGGCCGAGCAGCGCGTAGAACTCGCCGGCGCGCACCGCGAGGTCGAGGCCGTCGACGGCGGGGCGGTCGAAGCTTTTGCAGAGCCCGCGGACTTCGAGGGCGTAAAGCGGCTGGGGCATGTGCATCACGGGCGCGGCTCACATATTCGTCATTGCGAGCGCAGCGAAACAATCCAGAGTCACGGCGAGGCTTTGGATTGCTTCGTCGCTTCGCTCCTCGCAATGACGAGGCAAACTGTCCTAGCCGAGACTGGTTTCGGGGCGGTAAATCGATAGCGCGGTTTTCGCGGCTACGCTGTAGTTACCCGCTGACATTATAGGCGGCGAGCGCCGCCATGTTGACCAACTGAGCGTCGTTGGCCGAGAGCTGCACGATCTGCACCGAGCGGTCGAGGCCGACCAGGATCGGGCCGATGACGGTGGCGCCGCCGAGCTCCATCAGCATCTTGGTCGAGATCGAAGCCGAGTGGAACGCCGGCATGATCAGCACATTGGCCGGCCCCGACAGGCGGCAGAACGGATAGGCTTCGCGCAGCTCCATGTTCAGCGCCACATCGGCCGCCATCTCGCCGTCGTATTCGAAATCGACGCGCTGCTTGTCGAGAAGCCGCACCGCCTCCTGCACGCGCTCGGAGCGCTCGCCGGGCGGATGGCCGAAGGTCGAGAAGGCGAGCAGCGCCAGCCGCGGCTCGTAGCCGAGAGCGCGTGCAACGCGCGCCGCCTCGATAGCGATCTCGGCGATGTCCATGGCGTCCGGCATTTCGGTGACGGCGGTATCGGCGACCAGGACGGTGCGGCCGCGCGCCAGCACCAGCGATACGCCGATGACGCGATGGCCGGGCTTTGGATCGATGCAGCGCCGGATGTCCTCGAGCGCGACCGAGAAATTGCGGGTGACGCCAGTCACCATCGCGTCGGCATCGCCGAGCGCGACCATGCAGGAGGCGAAATGATTGCGGTCGGTGTTCACCAAGCGCTGGCAGTCGCGCTGCAGATAGCCGTGGCGCTGCAGCCGCTCGTAGAGATACGCGGCGTACGCGGCGTTGCGCGACGATAACGCCGCATTGATGATCTCGATGCCGCCGCCGAGCTCGACGCCGGTCGTGGCTGCAGTCTCGCGGACGCGCGCCTCGCGGCCGACCAGCATCGCGGTGCCGAGGCCCTGCTGCACGAACGACGCCGCGGCGCGGATCACCTGCTCCTCCTCGCCCTCGGCGAACACCACGCGGCGCGGCTGGCGGCGCAGGCGCTGGAACACCCGCTGCAGCACGCCGGCGATCGGATCGAGCCGCATGCGCAATTGCTGGCGGTAGGCTTCCATGTCGACGATCGGCCGCCGCGCGACTTTCGTATCCATCGCCGCCTGCGCCACCGCCGGCGGGATAGACGAGATCAGCCGCGGGTCGAACGGCACGGGAATAATGTAATCCGGGCCGTATTTCGGCCGCGCGCCATAGGCCGCGGCGACTTCGTCGGGCACGTCCTCGCGGGCGAGCTCGGCGAGCGCGTGCGCGGCGGCGATCTTCATCTCCATGTTGATGGCGCGGGCCCGCACGTCGAGCGCGCCGCGGAAAATGTAGGGAAAGCCGAGCACGTTGTTGATCTGGTTCGGATAGTCCGAGCGGCCGGTCGCCATGATGGCGTCGCTTCGCACCTCCGCCACCTCTTCCGGAGTGATTTCGGGATCGGGATTTGCCATGGCGAAGATGATCGGCTTCTCGGCCATCACTTTCACCATGTCCTGCGTCACCGCCCCTTTCGCCGACAACCCGAAGAACACGTCGGCGCCGGCCAAAGCATCGGCAAGCGTGCGCGCGTCGGTCTTGGTCGCGAAGCCCGACTTCCACTGGTTCATGCCTGCGGTGCGGCCTTCGTAGATCACGCCCTTGGTGTCGCACAGCATGAGGTTTTCCGGCCGAAAGCCGATGGCGCGCAAAAGCTCGAGGCAAGCAATGCCGGCGGCGCCGGCGCCGTTGCACACCACCCTGGTGGTCTTGATCTCGCGGCCGGTAAGTTCGAGCGCGTTGATCAAGCCGGCGGCGGCGATGATCGCGGTGCCGTGCTGATCGTCGTGGAACACCGGAATGTCGAGCAGTTCGCGCAGCTTCTGCTCGATGATGAAGCACTCGGGCGCCTTGATGTCCTCGAGATTGATGCCGCCCCAGCTCTTGCCGAGCACCTTGACGCAGTTGATGAATTCGTCGGGATCCTCGGTCGAGACTTCCAGATCGATGGAATCGACGTCGGCGAAGCGCTTGAACAGCACGGCCTTGCCTTCCATCACCGGCTTGGCGGCGAGCGCGCCGCGATTGCCGAGGCCGAGAATGGCGGTGCCGTTGGTGATGACCGCGACGAAATTGCCCTTGGTCGTGTAGTCGTAGGCGCGGCTTTCATCCTCGGCGATCGCCAGCACCGGGACCGCGACGCCGGGCGAATAGGCGAGCGACAGATCCCGCTGCGTCGCCATCGGCTTGGTGGCCACGACTTCGAGCTTTCCCGGCCGGCCTTGGCTGTGAAACAGCAGGGCTTCCTGATCGGTGAAAGTCGGCCGGTGCGTCCGGCCGCCGGATTTGTCAGCCATTTCAATTCCTTGGTGAAAACTTACGGCAATCGCGCCTGGGGGCCGGCGAACGTTAGCGGAAGCCACGGCCCCTGCTCAAGATGTCGCATATCCGCCGTCAAGACGCGACCGCGCCAAAAGCGCCGCACTCGGCAGGCATTGACCAGGCAGCCATTGAACAACGCTCTGGGGCGGAGTAATTCCTGCGCAGCCCCGCGCGCGCATCCTGCAGCTCAGACATGATCAGATTTGTGTTGCAATTCATCGGCCTTTGCCTCTTGGCGCTGGCGTTTGTGTTCTTTGTCTATGACGGGACCAAGTCGATCGCCAACCAGCACCTGGTCTATGCGCGGGCCGCCGAAGTGTGGGCGATGGTCGACCAGAACAGCCTCAATGCGGCGCAGACTTACGTGAAGCAGAAGGCCATCTGGGCGTGGGACCCCTATGTCCAGACGGTGTTCGAGCTGCCGGCCTGGGCCATACTCGGTTTTGTCGCCATGGTGCTGATCCTGCTGGGGCGCAAGAAAAAGCCGCTGATCGGCTATGCGCGAAACTAAAGCGCGCGCGGCATGCGATCTCCGACGCGGGCTGTATTGCGCCGTTCACTTCTGGCTCTGCTCATCGTCGTTCTCGTTATCCTTCTCCTGCCCTACCTGATCGTGCCGCTGTACCGGTTCGTCGATCCGGTCTCGATGCCGATGCTGTGGCGCCACCTGACCGGCCGCCGCATCGAGCACATTTTTGTTCCCTTAAGCCGTATCGCGCCGAGCTTGCCGCTCACCGTGATCATTTCCGAGGACGGCAGCTTCTGCCGCAATCGCGGCATTGACCTCGGCGCCATGCGCGAAGCTTTGCACCAAGCCGACGACGATCTGGGTGAAGCGCGCGGCGGCTCGACTATCACCCAGCAGACCGCGAAGAATCTGTTTTTTTGGCAGGGTCGTAGCTTGGTCCGCAAAGCGCTCGAAATACCGCTGGCGCTGTGGATCAATCTGGTGCTGCCGAAGCGCCGCGTGCTCGAAATCTATCTCAACATCGCCCAGTGGGGTCCGAATGGCGAATTCGGCGCCGAGGCGGCGTCCCGCTGGGCGTTCGGCAAGCCGGCGCGCGACCTCAACCCGCGGGAAGCCGCGCAACTCGCGGCCATTCTTCCCAATCCGGGGCGCCGCAGCGCCCGGACGCCGAGCGTCCAGGTGCGCCGGCTTGCGAGCCTTTACGAACGCCGGGCCGCTGAGCATCCCGGGCTCGACGCCTGCATCCGGCCGCGCGGGCCTTAACAATTGTTAGGATTGAGCGGCGTCCCTTGCTTTCCGTAGCCACTAGCGTCCGCCGGCTCATTCTTCTATAAGCCCGCCAAATCCCAGCACACCGCCCGTTCAGGAGACCGACATCATGGCCGTGCCGAAGAGAAAAACTTCCCCGTCGCGCCGCGGCATGCGCCGGTCGGCGGATGCCTTGAAGCGTCCGACCTACATCGAAGACAAGGATTCCGGCGAGCTGCGCCGCCCGCACCATATCGATCTCAAGACCGGCATGTATCGCGGCCGGCAAGTGCTGACCAAGAAGACCGAGGAATAAACTCGTCATTGCGAGGCAATAGGGCGTTCACGCCCGTCTTCTACGGGCTGTGGCGACGAAGCAATCCAGGGGCGGACGCGCATGACTGGATTGCTTCGCTGTCGCTCGCAATGACGATGGGTGGACACGCGGTGATTGCCTGAGAGACGCGCCATGTTCGTTCTTGGCTTTCCTCTGCTGCTGATTCCCTTTGCCGTTTACAATATGATCGCGTTTCTGACCCCAGGCGTGGGTTGGACCACGCCGGTGGCGACGATCCATATGATGTCCGGTCAGAACTGGGTGCTGACCTGGGAGGATCTGCTGATCGCCTTCTCGATTCTCCTGCTCGCCGTCGAAGTCATCAAATCGACGCGCATGGGTACGCGCTCGATTGTAGATCACGTGCTGGCGATGGCGCTGTTCATCGTCATGCTGGTCGAGTTCTTGCTGGTGGCTCAGGCCGGAACGTCGACGTTCTTCCTCCTGACCATGATCAGCCTGGTCGACGTGCTGGTCGGCTTCATCGTCTCGATCCGCAGCTCTCAGCGTCAGGTCGAAGTCGAAGCCGGCGGGGCGTGAAAGCGATCCGCTGTAGCCTGGGTTGAGCGGAGCGAAACCCGGGTCTGAGCGCGCACTTCACTATCGTTCCCGGATTTCGCTGACGCTCAATCCGGGCTACCCGGTTAGGAAGGATGCCCGGCATAAAGGCGGGCATGACGATTAAAGCGAGCGTGACAGCTTGGCTCGCTGCGGCCGCGGCAAACGAGCGCGCATGCCATAAGCGGCAACCGCTTCTTCCGGCTCCGCGCGACGGCGAGCACGCGTCTGCGGCGCCTGCGCGGCGGTCGCAATCAGCTGCGCCAAAAAATTGGCCCGCGGCCGGCCGCCCATATCCCCAAGTGACGCAGCGGCGTCACTTGCTGCAATTGCGATCAGAGCGGTGCTCACGTTTGGCGCTTCCTGTGCCGAAATGGGACGTTCGTCACATAACAATGGGACGCTCGGTCGCTTCGATCGATTGAATCGCAAGCCGCGTGCCGCGCCGGCCGGCGGCCAAATCCGGCCGGGTATTACCGAATTCTTTAAGCTCCGGCGTTACGTTAACACTTCGCACTCTCTCGGCGGGCGATGGCGCAGCAAAAACCAGAGGTGACGGTGAGCGATAACGCTGTGCGCGATCCAAGCCGGTCGGCTGCCGCTCCTCCGCAGCGCGGCACCAGTGGAGGCTTTACCGCGGTCGGACCGAATGCCACCGAAATTCTCGCCTCGGTCGGCGAGGCGCTTTACTGCTGGGACATCGGCAGCGACGTGCTGCTGTGGAGCGCCAATGCCGGCGAAGTTTTGCGCCTTGGCGACCTCGACGCCATCGCCACCGGCCGCGCCTACGCGGCTTTGCTCGAGGCCGATAACGTCCAGTCGCGCTTCGACGCCGTCATCAAATCCGATCAGCGCGACGAAGGGCGCGGCGTCCACTATCACGTTCAATATTGTCTGCGGCCCGAAGCGAACGGGGAAGCCAAGCTTTGGGTCGAGGACACCGGCCGCTGGTTTGCCGGACCTGATGGCAAGCCGGCGCGCGCCCACGGCACCGTGCGGGTCATCAACGAGCGCTACGAGCGCGAGCGCCGTCTCAACTACCTCGCCCGCTACGACGATCTCACCGGCGAGCTCAACCGTTATCACCTGACCGAGATCGTCGAGAAGACCCTCGACGAGGCGACGCGCTTTCGGTCGTCCTGCGGCTTTCTGCTGGTCGCCATCGATAATCTCGGGCGGATCAACCGCTCCTACGGCTACGAAACCGCCGACCAGATGATCAGCGCCGTCGGCAAACGCATCCGCACCTTGATGCGCGGCAAGGACACGCTCGGCCGCTACTCGGGCAATAAATTCGGCATCGTGCTCAAGGACTGCACGCCGGATGATATGGAGGTCGCCGCGGCGCGGCTGTTGGCGGGCGTGCGCGACGCGCTGGTGCCGACCGATACCGCGCCGATTGCGGCCACCATCACCATCGGCGGCGTGACAGCGCCGCGCCACGCCCGCACCGTAACCGAAGTTCTGGGGCGCGCCCAGGAGGCGCTCGACGCCGCCAAGGCTAAGCGCCGCGGCTCATTTCTCGCTTACCGGCCCAACATCGAGCGCGAAGCGCAGCGCCGCGAAAATGTGCGCGCGACCGACGAGATCGTCGCTGCGCTCAATGAGCGGCGCATTTTTGTCGCCTACGAGACCGTCGCCACTGCGGCGGATCGCCGGCCGGCATTTTACGAGTGCCTGATGCGCGTTCGCCGCACCGACGGCAGTCTCCTTGGCGCCGCCGACGTGATCCCGGTCGCCGAGCGGCTCGGCCTGGTGCGCCTCCTCGATCACCGCGTCCTGGAGCTTGTGGTCGATGAAATGATGGCGACGCCGTCGCTGCAGGCGAGCGTCAATGTCTCGCCCGGCTCGACCACCGATCCCAATTGGTGGAACGGCCTCGGTTCGCTTCTTCGCACCCAGCCTGGCGTGGCCGAGCGCCTGATCATCGAGATCACCGAGAGCGCCGCGATCGATGACATCGACGAGACACGCGGCTTCGTCGCCCGCGTGAAAGACCTCGGCTGCCGCATCGCCATCGACGATTTCGGCGCCGGCTACACCTCATTCCGCAATCTGCGCAAGCTCGGTGTCGACATCGTCAAGATCGACGGCGCCTTCGTGCAGAACATGATCCGCTCGGAAGACGACCGCGCCTTCGTGCGCACGCTGATCGATCTCGGCAAACGGCTCAAACTGGCGACCGTCGCCGAATGGGTGCAGGACGAGCGCGCGGCGCGCTTGTTGGAGTCCTGGGGCTGCGACTATATCCAGGGCGCGCTTGTTGGCCTGGCGACGACCGAGCGGCCGTGGCTTAGCGGCTTGGCCAAGGCCGTGTAATTACGTGCACGTTTTTGAGAGGACCGCAGCTCTGTAATTGTTGGTCCGCTTTGCTCCAACCTGCTGACAAATACCGCGGCCTCGATCACGCCCGCCATGTGCCAATAGGCGAACGTTCCCCTGGCCATCCCGCGCCTAGCGCGGAAATATTGTTCAGACATTGCGCGCCAAAAAGTCCCGCATCAAACGCATGGCAGCGCTGCGCCCGTCAAGCGCGCCCATCTGCATGAATCCGTGCGGCATGCCTTCCATCACGTGCAGCTCGTAGGGGCTTTCGGCGGCTGACAGCGCCTGGGCGAGCGTCAACGAGTTCGGGCAGGCACCACGTATCGGTGCCAGCGCCGATGACGAAGCATGGCGGAAGCAGCCCCGGCGCCACGGCTTTGAGTGGACTTGCGCGTGGATCGTCGAACAAATCTTCGCTGCCTGAGATGTAGCTGCTCAACTGCTGTTGCAGTCCGGGAAGCGCACGCGTGCGCGCCGCGGTCGCCCTGAGATCGTAGACGCCGTAAAACAGCACTGCCGCTCGCACAAGCGAGCGCAACTCCGGAGCGATCGAGACGAGGGCGCCAATTGCCAGATTTGCTCCCGAGGAATCGCCGCCGATCGCGATCCGCCGGCCATCGCCGTTCCACCGGCGAGCGTTGGCGCTCGCCCATCCGATCGCGAAGGCCGTATCTTCCAGTGCGGCCGGAAACGGATGTTCGGGCGCCAGCCGATAATCGAGGTTGATCGTCAGGTGTCCCGCTGCGGCAAACTGCATGCCGAGCTCTCGAAACGAAGCCGGGCTGCCAAACGACCACCCACCGCCGTGCAGATAGATCACCACCGGATGCGGACCGGTCCCCTCGGGTACCGCGACGTCAGCGCGGACGCCCTGACGCAGCTCGATATTTTCTTCGAGGGCACCGATCGCCGGAAGATCGAGATTGTAGACGGCCGCCAGTTCTTCCCAAGCCCGGCGCTGCGCGGCAATATCGCCAGTCGGATTCCAAGCCGGCAGCGTTTCCAGAATCCGACGGTCGTGTTCGCTGATCACGGCGATTGGGCGTCGAGGAAGCCGGGTACCGGGATCGCCGGCTGCCGCACGAACGGCGCGATTGGCCACCCCGCCGCCGCTCCATCGACCGATGAAAAGAAACTGCGCCGCCGCATCCGCCCCTCAAGCCGAAAGAGGTAAATCATAACACATCGGTTGGGGCCGTGACTGGATCGTGAGTTACGGCAATTTGGTCGCTGAAAGCTCGAAATGAGTCACCAGCCGAGTTCGGCGAGCATCGGCTTGCGTAAAAGACGAAAGCCCGGAAGCCTGCTCTGCGCCGCGCGTCAACCTGAGGCCAATGGCAGCAATTGGCTATGGCGAATCATGTCGAGAGGGGCCAGCTTGCTCGAAGCAGACGGCTACTTGCGCCTGCTGGCGCGCTTTGCGCGCCACCTCCCCGCATCCGGGGGAAGATGAAGATTACGACCCGCCGCCGGGGCCTTTCTCGCTCAGCCGATCGACCTTACGCTGCACGTCGTCGAGCTGGCGCTTGAGATCGTCGATGTCGCCGCCGGGCTTGGCCGGCACTTTGCCCGGCTCCGCCTCGGCCTCGCCACCTGCTCCGCCGCTCTCGCGCCGGGCAAACGGCGCGAACATCGCAAAGGTGCGCTCGAACATTTCCATGTTCCGCCGCACCTGCTCCTCGAGCGAGGTGAAGGCACCGACGCCGAACGCTTGCGCCATCTGCTGGCGGAATTTCTCCTGCTCGCGCGTCAGCGACTCGATTGAGACTTCCAGATAACGCGGCACCAGCATCTGCATGCTGTCGCCATAGAAGCGGATCAGCTGGCGCAGGAACGTGATCGGCAGGAGGTTCTGGCCCTCTTTGTTTTCCTGCTCGAAAATGATCTGGGTGAGGACCGAACGCGTGATGTCTTCGCTGGTCTTGGCGTCAAAGACGACGAAGTCTTCGCCGGTTTTGACCATGGCGGCGAGGTCTTCGAGCGTGACGTAGGTCGAGGTGCCGGTATTGTAGAGCCGCCGGTTGGCGTACTTTTTGATCGTGACAGGCTCTTCGGTCTTGTCAGTCTTGGTCATCGGTTCGGGCATCGGATTTGACCGCGCGGTTGTATCGCCAAAATAGGCCGTTTCGTTCGGTGCGGCTACCGTTTTATGTAAACGCTGAAATCTGCCTTACCAGCCCATCGCCGGAACCAAACCCAAGCTTTTTGCGGCTGCATGGCCGCCTTGCGGCCTTCTCCCGGCTTGTCTGCCGGCTGTCGCCTCCTTATGACATAGGTCAAGTCCGCCGCGGCGATCCCGCGTAAGTCTTTTGCATAACCCCCCGAAAGGGCCTCCCATGAAGGACGATATTGTCATCGTTGGCGCGGTACGCACGCCGGTCGGCGCATTCAACGGGGCATTTGCAACCGTGCCCGCTCACGATCTCGGCAAGGTCGCCATCAAGGCGGCGATCGATCGCGCCGGCGTCGAGCCGGCCCGCGTCTCCGAAGTGATTCTGGGTCAGATTTTGACCGCGGGCGAGGGCATGAACCCGGCCCGTCAGGCTTCGCTCGGCGCCGGCATTCCGATCGAGTCGCCAGCCTGGGGCGTCAACCAGGTGTGCGGCTCGGGCTTGCGGGCGGTGGCTCTGGGCTATCAGGCTATCGCAAACGGCGATTCCGAGGTCACCGTGGTCGGCGGCCAGGAATCCATGAGCCTGTCGCCGCACTGCGCGCACCTGCGCGCCGGCGTCAAGATGGGCAATTTTGAAATGGTCGACACCATGATCAAGGACGGCCTGTGGGACGCCTTCAACGGCTATCACATGGGCAACACCGCGGAGAATGTCGCCCGGCAGTGGCAGATCACCCGTCAGCAGCAGGACGAGTTCGCCGTTCATTCGCAGGCCAAGGCGGAAGCCGCGCAGAAAGCCGGAAAGTTCAAGGACGAAATCGCGCCGGTGACGGTGAAAAGCCGCAAGGGCGACATTGTGGTCGATAGCGACGAATATCCCAAGCACGGCACCACACTCGAAGTCATCGCCAAATTGAGGCCGGCCTTCGACAAGGAGGGCACGGTGACGGCGGCCAACGCGTCGGGCATCAATGACGGGGCCGCCGCCATGGTGCTGATGACGGCGAGCGAAGCCGCCAAGCTCGGCCGGACGCCGCTGGCGCGCATCGTGTCGTGGGCGCAGGCCGGCGTCGATCCGAAAGTCATGGGCAGCGGACCAATCCCGGCGTCGCGCGCCGCACTGAAGAAGGCCGGCTGGAGCGTCGGCGATCTCGATCTGATCGAGGCCAATGAAGCGTTCGCGGCGCAGGCCTGCGCGGTCAACAAAGACCTCGGCTGGGACACCGGCAAGGTCAATGTCAATGGCGGCGCCATCGCCATCGGCCATCCGATCGGCGCTTCCGGCGCGCGCGTTCTGGTGACGCTGCTGTACGAGATGCAGAAGCGCAACGCCAAAAAGGGTCTCGCCACGCTCTGCATCGGCGGCGGCATGGGCATCGCGATGTGCGTGGAGCGGTAAACCGCGACAACACCGCACCGCACTGATTGACGTCATGGCCGGGCTTGTCCCGGCCATGACGATGAAGAAGCAGGGAGGACGTCCATGCCACGCGTCGCATTGGTGACGGGGGGAACACGCGGTATCGGCGCGGCGATCGCCACGTCGCTTAAGGCGGCGGGCTACAAGGTCGCCGCCAATTATGGCGGCAACGACGAGGCGGCCAAGAAATTCAACGCCGAGACCGGCATCCCGGTCTTCAAGTGGGACGTTTCCTCATTCGAGGCGTGCGCCGCCGGCGTCAAGCAGGTTGAGGCCGAGCTCGGCCCGGTCGACGTGCTGGTCAACAATGCCGGCATCACCCGCGATGCGCAGCTGCATCGTATGACGCTCGAACAGTGGCAAGCGGTGATCAATACCAATCTGGGCTCGCTGTTCAACATGAGCCGGCAAGTGATCGAGGGCATGCGCGCACGCAAGTTCGGCCGCATCATCAACATCTCCTCGATCAACGGGCAGAAAGGCCAGTTCGGCCAGACCAACTATTCCGCCGCCAAAGCCGGCGACATCGGCTTCACCAAGGCGCTGGCGCGGGAAGGCGCACGGGTCGGCATCACCGTCAACGCCATCTGCCCGGGCTATATCGCGACCGACATGGTGAAGGCGATGTCGCAAGAGGTGCTGGAGAAGAGCGTGCTGCCGGAAATTCCGATCGGCCGCCTCGGCGAGCCGGAGGAGATCGGCCGCTGCGTAGTGTTTCTGGCCTCCGACGATGCCGGCCTGATCACCGGCTCGACGCTGACCGCCAACGGCGGGCAGTATATTACGTAAGCGTTGCTGCGAGCCGCCGGAACTGTTGTTCGATACAAAAGGCCGTGTGAATTTATCGCAGGCGCCGGCCGTGCTGTGGCCTTGCGGCGGCGTGTCGTCGCAAGGAAGCAGCCTCAACCTTCACTCCCGGCGACACGACCGGCCTGCGATGTTGTCACGCGCGGCAGCCGCTTTGCCGGCCGCCGGTAAGGGGGTGCCCATGCTTTGGAGGCTCGCTGCGATCATCGGTCTTGGCAGCCTGCTGGTCTTGCCGGTTCAGGCGACGGATCACCCGGCGCCCTACGGGACAGCGAAAGTGAACAGCATTTACAATATGCTGTTCTGCGACGATCCGGCACTGTTCAAGGATCAGAACGGTCAAGAGCGGTTCGGCGCCGACGCCAAGGTGGCCGATGTGCGCAAGATCGCGGAGGATGAAAACGAAGAAAGTCGTCTTCGCGCGCTCGCCTACAATTGGCTGCGTGCGCGCAAGGAGAGCGTGCCGGCCGGCAAATTGCTCGGCGTCGTCTTCGAAGTTCCCATCGATAATGGCCTCGACACGCTCGCGGTCTACGCCGACGGAAGCGTGCGCTACATCAACCACACCGGGGTGATGTCGATTTTCGAAGGCACTCCGCCGGAGATCGCGGCGGCCGGCAAAGCGATTGTTGCGTCGGCAGCTACCGTCGTCGGCTCTTTCAAGCCTTCGGATAAGGATCGCCTGCCGCCGCCGACGCTCGAAGTGCGCGTCACATTTCTCGCCGCGGACGGCCGTTACGTCGCGCACGAAACCTGGGAGGAGATCGGGCGCGATCCCAAGCTCGGGCCTATCGTGCTCAAGGGCGCAAAGTTACTTCAGCTCGTGGTCAAGACGGTGACGCGAGATTAGTTGGTAGGTGCGACCCGGTGACCAAACGACGCCTGGCATGGATCGCTCTGGCCGTTCTCGGCGTACTTGCCGTGATCGCGACGCTGTTGAGCGCATTCGGTCCGGACCAGATCGTCTTGACGACGGCCCAGCTCCAGGAGCGGGTCAACCGCGCGCTGCCGCGGGACTTCAAAGGCGTGACGGTCGAGCAGGCGACTGTCAGCATCGCCGACGGTCGGATTGCGCTTCACATCACGGCGCACGCCACGGCGCTCGGACAATCGGTCAAAGCCGCGGCGTCGGCGCGCGGCGTTGCGCGCTACGACTCCGATCGCGGCGAGATTTTCTTCGATGCCGACGACGTCAAAGTCACGGATTTCACCCTCGCCGGCGGCAGCGTTGCCGAACGGATCGAGCGATTGGGGGCGCTGCGGGAGCGGGCCGAGGCGGCGGCCGGCACCGCGATCGCCGCCGGTCTGAAAGCCTATCTCGCGGCGCGGCCGGTTTACCGTTTCAAGGACGACTTCAAGGGTATCGTTGTCAGGGCGGCCCTTTCGGATGTCACGACGCAAGCCGATACGTTGGTCATCAAGCTGACGCTCGTACGGCTGACGCTCACGGTCGCGATCGGCCTTGCGGTGTTGCTGGCTGTCGTGTTTCTGATCGTCCAGCTCGTGCGCCATCCGCATTGGGGCTTGACGATTTTGGAGATCGCCCTGGATACGATCCCGCCGACGAGCTGATAAGTCGATTTCACGCTATCGCGGCCGGTTAACGCCGCTGATGCGCCAGCCGTCGAAATGTTCGCCGTCCAACAAAAAAATCCCGGATGCCGACAGACCGAGCGCTCTAGCTGCCCGGCTCGAAGCCGGGCGGCGCCAGCTCGAACTTGGCGAACTCGAAACCGGGCGCCACCGTGCAGCCGACCAAGGTCCAGTCGCCGAGCGATTGCGCCGCCTGCCAGGCGTGAGCGGGGACGATGCCTTGCGGCCGCTCGCCGGCGGCAAGATCGCTGCCGAGGGTGATGCGCTCGCGACGCGAGCCTGAAACGATCTCAAGCGCGAGCGGCGCGCCCGCATGCCAATGCCAGATTTCGGTAGCGTCGACCCGATGCCAGTGCGAGCGCTGGCCGCGCGCCAACAGAAAATAGATAGCGGTCGATGCCGCGCGCGTGCCGTCGATGGTCACGCTGTCGCGAAAAGTCTGGCGGTAATGCCCGCCTTCGGGATGCGGTTTTAGATCCAGGAGCCGGATAATTTCGGCGGCGGTCAAAGAGCCCACCTCTAATTTTAGCGGTAACTCGGCCATGATTTTATTCCGCTCGTCCCCCGCGAAGGCGGGGGCCCAGCTCTGGATGCCCGCATGCGCGGGCATGAGCGGGACACCGTTAAAAGCGGTTTTTGCGCTCGCGGATTTCCGCGAACACTTTCCATGGCGGGCTGCCGGCGAGGCCGACCGACTGCGCGACTTCGGGCGCGTCGGCGCGCAGGAAAGGATTTTCCGCCTTCTCGGCGCCGATCGTTGCCGGAATGGTCGGCTTGCCGGCGGCGAGCAGCTCTTTGACCTGTTGCGCGCGCGCTGCCAGCGCCTTGTTGGCAGGCTCGATGGTCTTGGCGAAGCGGATATTGGCGTCGGTATATTCGTGGCCGCAGTAAAATCTGGTGTCGTCGGGCAAGGCGCGCAGCTTGAGCAGCGATTGCCACATCATTTCCGGATTGCCTTCGATGACGCGGCCGCAGCCGATCGAAAACAAAGTGTCGCCGACAAAGGCAAGCTTGTCCGCCGGCAGGAAATACGAGATGTGACCGGCGGTGTGGCCGGGCGTTTCGATGACCCTGCCGGTGAGCGAGCCGACTTTCACCGTGTCGCCTTCGCCGACCGTCTCATCGACGTGGGCAATCCGCGCCGCTTCGTTGCGCGGCGCCACCACCCGGCACTTGTGATGCGCTTTGAGGTCGCCGATGCCGGCGGTGTGATCGCCGTGGTGATGGGTGACGAGAATGTCGGTCAGTTTCCAGCCGGTTTTTTGCAGCGCCGTCTCGACCGCCGCCGCTTCGGGCGCGTCGATGGCCGCGGTGGCGCCGGTCTGCGGATCGTGCAGCAAGACGCCGAAATTGTCCTTCAGGCAGGGGAAGAGATAGGTCTGCGCCGGCATTGGTTACCCCCGAAAATCAAATCATCACAGAGCGTAGGTAGGCACTCAATATTGTTAACCGCAAGATGAGCGGTCTTAAGATTCCGGGGCTTTCCGACGCGGTCGGCCCGGAATGACCCATCAATCCATGCTAGTTTGCGGCCATGGACGTCGTCGACCTGCGCAATTTCTATGCTCAACGACTTGGCGTTGTCGCCCGGCGTTTCATCGGCCGGGGCATTCGCGCCCATTGGGGCGATACGCGTTCGCTGCGCGTGCTCGGCATTGGCTATGCGACGCCCTATCTCGGATTGTTTCGCGAGGAAGCCGAGCGCTGTCTCGCTCTGATGCCGGCGCCGCAGGGCGTGGTGCGTTGGCCGTCGTCGAAGCCGGCCTTAGCCGCGTTGGTCGAGGAGGACGACTTGCCACTGACCGATTCGGCGGTCGATCGCGTGCTGCTGGTGCACGCGCTGGAGAATTCCGCCGATCCGGTCGGACTGCTGCGCGAAGTGTGGCGCGTCCTTGCCGGCGGCGGGCGATTGCTGGCGGTGGTGCCGAACCGCCGCGGCCTGTGGGCGCGCATGGACACAACGCCGTTCGGCCATGGCCGGCCCTATTCGCGCCCGCAGATCACCCATCTCCTCCGCGAGACCTGGTTCACGCCGACCGGCTGGGGCGAGGCGCTTTACGTGCCGCCGATTTCGCGCGGTTGGTTCCTGCGCTCGGCAGTGGCCTGGGAACGTACCGGCGCGTCGCTCTCGGCGCCGTTCGCCGGCGTTCACATCGTCGAGGCGACCAAGCAGGTGTATCGCGCGGTCCCAGCGCGCCGCGAGCGCCGCCGCCTAGTGCCGGCACTGCAGCCGGTGCTAGCGCCCTCGCCGGGCACCGCCGCGCTGACGCGCTTTGATGACAGCCGCGAGCAACTTCGCGGCGTCACTGCGGCCAAGGCTCCGCGGTGACCGAGGCGGCTTCGGTACCGACCAAGTCAGCCAAGCGTTCAAGCCGAGCGCGGTCGAGCGCGGAGGTGAGCGCGCCCTTGATCTCCGCGACCAAACCGAGACCGCGAAACACCAGAGCGGAGTAGAGCTGCAGCAGCGTCGCGCCGGCGCGGATTTTGGCGAGCGCCGCTGTGCCGGAATCGATGCCGCCGGCGCCGATCAGCGGGAACACGCCTTCGACGCGCACATAGGTTTCGGCCAACATGCGGGTCGCCAGCGGCAACAGCGGCCGGCCGGACAGCCCGCCCGCCTCCTTGGCCAGTCTCGTTTCACGCAAGCCCGGCGGCCGCGCCAGCGTGGTGTTGCCGACGATCATGCCGTCGACCCGGCGCGACCGGGCGATGCCGACGACATCGTCAAGCTCGGGGAGCGACAGATCTGGCGCGATTTTCAGGAGCACCGGCGTCGGACCGGCATTCGGCGCGACGCGCTCGCGTGCGTCGACGACGCGCGCCAGCAGGTCGTCGAGCGCGGTGGCCTGCTGCAACGCCCGCAAACCCGGCGTGTTGGGCGACGAGATATTGACGGTGACATAGCTCGCGACCGAGGCGAAGCGCTCGATCAGCTGTACATACTCGGCTGCGCGGTCGGCTGAGTCTTTGTTGGCGCCGACATTGATGCCGACAATGCCGCCGGTATTGGCGCGGGCGGCGAGACGCTTGAGCACGGTGTCGGCGCCTTGCGAATTGAAGCCGAGCCGGTTGATGATGCCGCTATCGGCTTCGAGACGAAAGACGCGCGGACGCGGATTGCCGGCCTGCGGCTTTGGCGTGATGGTGCCGACCTCGACAAAGCCGAAGCCGAGACGCAACAGCGCATCGGGCACCTCGGCGTTCTTGTCAAAGCCCGCCGCCATTCCGACCGGATTGGGAAAATTCAGCCCGAAGGCGCGGACCGCGAGCCGTTTGTCATTGTCGACGGCCGGCAGCTTCGGCGCGAATTTCAGCATCCGCAATGTCAGTCCATGGGCGTCTTCCGGATCGAGCGCATAAAGGAGCGGCCGGACCAGACGCTCGAACGCACCGATCACGGTGCAAGCTCCGGCAGCAGCCGGCGGCCGTCGATCTCGTCCGGCAGCGGCCGCGCCCATTGCACCGCCGAGAACGGCAGCGCGGCATAGAGATGGGGAAAGAGTTCGCCGCCGCGTGAGGTTTCCCATTTCAACGTGCCGCCCAGCGCGTCGGCATCGACGGCAACCAGAATCAGATCGGCGAGTCCGGCGAAATGCTTGGCGGCAGTGCTGGCGAGCTGCGTCGCGGTGGAGAAATGGATAAAACCATCGCGCCCATCGACCGGCGAGCCGGCAAAGAGTCGGTCCGCCTCGGCCGCCTCCCACGATGCCCGATCGCAGATTTTGTAGATCGTCGTCACGTCCTTCGCCTTGCGGTCCGCTGCGGCGAACCTAGAGCATGACGCCGAAAAAGCCAGTCCGGGATTTGATCCGGTAGCGGCCGGTTTTCACAAAAGATCGTTTACGAACAAGACGCTAGCGTCACGCCGGCGCGGGCCGGCCGGGACTTGAGCGTTCAGGCAATAATTCCTATCATCGCGGCCGCGTCCGTTGTGGCGTTTACGGGGCTTCAATGCTCACGCACGCACAGGTCTGGTCGGCGATCGATCGTCTGGCAGCGCGCGCCGGGCTGTCGGCGTCCGGACTGGCGAAACGCGCGGGCCTCGACCCGACCACCTTCAACAAATCAAAGCGCATGACCGCGGAAGGCCGCGCCCGCTGGCCGTCGACCGAGTCGATCGCCAAGGCGCTGACGGCAACCGGCACATCGATGGACGTGTTCGTCAAGCTGATCGACGCGGCCGAAGCGCGCGCCACCAAGGCGGTGCCGCTCCTTGGCTTCGCCGAGGCCGGCAATGGCGGCTATTTCGACGATGGCGGTTTTCCGGTCGGCGAAGGCTGGGACGAAATCGCCTTCCCGGCGGTCGCCGATCAGCATGCTTATGCGCTGGAGATATCCGGCCAGTCGATGCAGCCAGCCTATCGCGACGGCGACGTGATCCTGGTGTCGCCGTCGGCGCCGATCCGCCGCGGCGACCGCGTCGTGGTGCGGACCCGAAGCGGCGAAGTGATGGCCAAGGAGCTCAAGCGCCGGACGCCGAAAGCGATCGAGCTGCGCTCGCTCAACGCCGAGCACGAAGACAGCGTCATCGCCGGCGACGACGTGGTGTGGATCGCGCGGATTTTGTGGGTGAGTCAGTGACGTCCGCTCCCGGCAGTGGCGTTCGGTCCCGCGGCAGCGTCGGCCCTCGAAAGCTAAAAACTATCAGGCCAGCGCCGGGCGCCATGGAATACGCGCAAAATCTGAATGGTTCCGCGTCATACACGGTAAGGGACGATGTAGGGGGTCCGCGCAATCACCAGTTCACGGGTACCCGGCACGCGGCCGGGGCGTCCCATCTCCGGATTGTCCGCAAGCAGACCTTCGACATCATGGAGAATGTGCAACACGATCCGTCGCGCCCCGGCGGGACTTTCCTCTGCAATATAGGCTCTTAGCGAGATTAGGTCTTGGATCGCTTCCGGCGACCAGACGATATTCATGTCGCCGATCGTTTGGGAGCCGGCCGCTCATGCTTGCGGCCCCAAGAACTGGCCCACTCCTTGACCTCTTCGTGCGGAATGGCTTCACCGCGGTCGAGCGAGCTTATGGCCCGCTTGATGCCCGCGACCTGCCACTCGTTCGCGTCGAGATATTCGTTGAGCGCCTCGGCGGCGAGAAATGATCGGCTACGCCCGGTGCTCTTCGCCAGTTTCTGCAGGCGTTTCTTGACTTCTGAAGCGAGACGGACCGTGACGGTTGTCGAGGGCATGATTCCCACCGTTTGTGCTCGATTGTGTACATCGCACTACAAGAAACTTCAACTCGGCGCTCTTGCAGGGGAGCCAAGTCACGCCGAACGCGCCAGCGCGCCGTCGATCATGTCGACGGTATTCTGCACGCCGTAAGCGGCGACGAACGAGCCGAAGCGCGGGCCTTTCTCCTGGCCGAGCAGCACCTGATAGAGCATGTTGAACCAGTCGAGCGACACGCCCGGCTTGCCGTCCTTGGCTTTTTTCTTGTGGTCGAGGAACGGCTCGCGGCGGCCGATTTCGTAAACCACCTCCTGGATCGCCTCGGCGGACGCATCCGCCGGCAATTGCGACAGCGCATCACGCAGGTCGATCAACGCCGCGCGCTCGGCCGCGCCGGGCTCGCGGAATTTTTTCGCCGGCTGCACAAAATCGCGGAAGTAATGGACGGCGTAATCGACCAGCTTGGCGAGGTGCGGATGCGTCTGCGCCGTCACGCCCGGCCGGTAGCGGCCGATAAAACCCCACAGCGTCTCGGCGTTCTCGGCGTTCGACGCGGTCACCAGCGACAGCAGCATGGCAAACGGCACCGGATTGTCAGCCTTCGGTGGCGCGCCGCTGTGAATGTGCCAGACCGGATTCGAAAGCCGCTCCTTTGGCGCCTGCCGCCCATAGGCTTCGAGGAATTGCTGATACTCGTCGACGTGGCGCGGGATGACGTCGAAATAGAGCCGCTTGGCCGCCTTCGGCTCGCGATAGATGAAGAGCGAGAGGCTTTCCGGACTGGCGTAACGCAGCCACTCCTCGATGGTGAGCCCGCCGCCCTTGGACTTGGAGATTTTCTGGCCGTGCTCGTCGAGAAAGAGCTCGTAGTTGAAACCCTCCGGCGGCAAGCCCCCGAGCGCGCGGCAAATCTCGCCTGAGAGCTTCACCGAGTCGATCAGATCCTTGCCGGCCATTTCGTAGTCGACGCCGAGCGCGATCCAGCGCATCGCCCAATCCGGCTTCCACTGCAATTTGCAGCGCCCGCCGGTGACCAGCGTGGTCACCTGCTCGGCGGTATCGGGATCATCGTAGGTGATGGTCCCCGCCTTGGCATCGTGAGCGATCACCGGGACCTGCAGCACCGCGCCGGTGCGCGGCGAGATCGGCAGGAACGGCGAATAGGACAGCGCGCGCTCTTCGCGCAGCGACGGCAGCATGATCGCCATCACCTGTTCGAAGTGCGCCAGCACTTTCAGCAGCGCGTCGTCGAAACGTCCCGACGTGTAGCAGGCGGTCGACGACAGAAATTCATAGTCGAAGCCGAACTGATCGAGGAAGGCGCGGAGCCGCGCATTGTTGTGATCGGCAAAGCTCGCATGCGTGCCGAACGGATCGGGCACTTTGGTCAGCGGCTGGCCGAGATGCTGCGCCACCATCTCCTTGTTCGGGATGTTGTCGGGCACCTTGCGCAGGCCGTCCATGTCGTCGGAGAACGCGATCAGGCGGGTCTTGATCGCGTCGCCGGTGAGCACGCGGAAGGCATGGCGCACCATGGTGGTGCGCGCCACCTCGCCGAACGTGCCGATATGCGGGAGGCCGGAGGGGCCGTAGCCGGTTTCGAAAATGACTTCGTCCTTGGGACGCTTTTTCAGCCGCGCCACGATCTTGCGCGCCTCTTCGAACGGCCAGGCGTTCGACTGCTCGGCGAGCGCGCGCAGGTCGGATGGGTGCTCAGTGGTCACGGCGGTCGTCATTGCGTCGCTCAAACGTTATCACGCGCCATGGATCAAAACGGGCTGATCGGGAAATAGCGCAGCCACAGATCGGTAAAGCTGCCCTTCTCCCACAGCTGAAACAGCGCCCAATTCAGCGTCAGCCGCATCAGATCGTTGCCGCGCTTGACGGCGATGCCGACGCCTTCGCCGAAAAAGCGGCTTTCCAGAAACGGCCCGCCGCGAAAGGCGCAGCAGCCGCCGGAGTCGGCGCCATTGAGCCAGAAGGCGAGCGCGATGCCGTCGCCGAACAGCAGGTCGACCTCCTTGCGGCGCAGCGCCTCGCGCGCCGCTTCGGCGGTGGGATAGGGCTTCACCTCGGCTTCCGTGAACATGGCCTTGAGGTAGGCTTCGTGCGCGGTGCCGGCAATGACGGCGATTTTCTTGCCCTCGAGCCGCTCCGGCAGCACGTCGCCGATCGGACTGTCGGTGCGCGCGACGAAGCGCGCCGGGGTGCGGTAATAGGCATCGGTGAAATCGGCGCGGCGGCGCGTCTCCGCGGTCGGCGCGATCGAGGCGATCACGGCGTCGCCGCGATTGTCGTTGAGGGCGTCAAGCAGCGTCGCGAACGGCCGCGCCTGGATGGTGCAGTTGATCTTGATCTCGTCGCAGATCAGCCTGGCGAGATCGACGTTGAGGCCGGCCGGATTGCCGTCGGCGCCGGCATAGTCGAACGGCGGATAGTCGACGTCGGTGAGGAACCGGATGGTCTGGATGCGTGACAGATCGGGCCGTTCCGGCCGCCGGCGCGGATCCCAAAAGCCCGGGACCACGACGGCCGGAGGCGCGACAGCGCGTTCGCCGGCTGCGGCGGCTGGCCGCTCGGCGACCGCGAGTGAAGCGACCGCGAGCGGGATGATCGCGCCAAGCCATAGCAGCCGCGCCGCGGAAGCCCGGCGGCGGTTTGGCCTTGTCACGATATTAAGCATCTCTGGTGGTCCTATCGTGCGGCCCGCTTAGCGGGATCGCAGCAAAAAGTCGAGCCGCCAGATCAGGAACAAACGCCGCGGCGTCGCATTGCTTCGGCGTGGCGCCGCAAGCAATTCGGCCGGGACTGAGCATCTATATTCTGGCCGGACTTTTGCGGCGGCGGCGGTCGTGGCGAGCGCCCGCGGAATCCAACAGCTCCTCGACGTCAGCGGCCAGCCGCGCCAGGATGTCGCCCTCCTTGATGCCGAGCTTGGCCGTGTCGCCGTCGGCGACGGCGTCGCACAGAATCTCGAACAGCAGGAGATTGGCGTAGATGCGCGCCGGGCGCTGCGTGACACCGCGCGCGTGCAAATGCTCGGCAGTCCGCGCGATCTGCAGCTTGCGCTCCGCCACGCGGGCGTCGTGGACGCGCTGCTCGGTGACGGTCAAGGCGCGCAGGCTGGCGCGGAACATCCGCCAGTCACGGTGATGCTGCAACACGATCCGGGCGATGCGGGCGCTCTCTCCGCCACGCCGGCGGTCGGGCTCCAACGTGGCGGCGATGGCCTGCCATTCGGACTCGACCCAGCCGCGGTAGACTTCGAGGAAGATTTCCAGCTTGTCGGCGAAGTGGACGTAGAACGTGCCCGGCGCGTAGCCGGCTTCGCGCGCAATCCGGTTGGAATCGGTGCCGTAATAGCCGACGCCGTTGAACAGCTTTGCCGCCGCGGCGACCAGATTGCTGCGGGTTTCTTCAGGCGCACGCGCCGGCGATTTCTTGCGCATTATGCCCTGGAGCCGCGGCTGATGGCGCGCCCTTGTCCCGCAAAAAGTAGATGCCGGCGAGCGCGAAGGCGAGGATGAAGAACACGGTCCGCGCCAGCGCGAACGGCGTGACAATCTCGACCGGCACGGCAAACGCGATCATGCCGAGCGGCACATAGAGCCACAGCAGCCAGGCGATGACGCGCCCGAGCCCGCCCAACCGGTAAAAGCCGAAGGCGAACAGAAACGCACCGAGATAGCTGGCATGGAATTTCAAATTCGAGGCGACCATCTGAAATTCAAGCTGCTCCGCCGACAGCGGCTCGCTGTGCTGGAAGGCATGGAGCATGAGAAGAATGTGATGATTCTCGACGGCGTCGAGCAGCGCCGTGAGCAAGAGCGCACCCAACGCGACGCCGATCGTTATCGGACTGAGCAGGCCGCGAAACCGCACCGCCAACAGCACGAAGAATGCGCTGTAGGCGATGATGAACAGATTATCGAGCCCGACATTGAGCCGCAGCCCGATGGTATGCGCGGGCTGATCGGTCAATTGCGCCGTTAACGCGGCCGGCGACGGCCCGAGCTCGAAAAACTCCTGCGAAAACCCGCCGGTGGCGAGAATGCCCGCCACCATGCAAAGCACGATCGCCGAGGCGAGGAAGGCGAGCGCCGCCAAGGTTCGGTTCAAGGCCATAGCGACCTCCATGCGTCTCTTTTGGCTGTTACTGATAATGATATCAATATCACTCAGTGTCAAGTCGCCGAACGAAAACCGCAATCCGGCACGCCTTGTTCATTCCTTCCGGGGCGTCGCTGGTCGTAGGATGGGTTGAGTGCAACGAAACCCATCGCCTTCCGGTGCTCAGGACGCGATGGGTTTCACTTCGTTCAACCCATCCTACGTGCTGATCCCGCATCTTGCCCCGCTCATGCGGGCTAGGGCTCGCTGTTACGACTTGCTCGCCCCGACGATCGCTTCCAGGACGCGGAGCGCGTCGGCAGTGCCGTCGGCTTCGCCCTTTTCGAAATCCTGGTGCGTCTGCCCCATGGTGTTGGTGACATGGGCGAGGCACAGTACGCGGCGCTGGCTAGCGGCGGCGAAAGTGTAGAGCGCGGCGGCCTCCATTTCGACCGCGAGGATGCCGCGCCGCTTCGCCGCCGCGATCGCTTCGTCGGTTTCGCGAAACGGCGCGTCCGTTGTCCAGGTCGGCCCGACGATGGCGGGCAGACCGCTGCTCTTGAGAGCATCCGCGGCCATGCGCACCAGGTGCGGATCGGCTCCGCCATAGTCGGATGGCGCCGCATAATGGTAGCTCGTGCCCTCGTCGCGCAGCGCGCGGTCGATGATGACGAAGTATGGCGTCGGCCCTGCCGGCACGATCTGGCCGGCGGATGTCAGGCTCAGCAGCAGGCGGCAGCCGCTGGCGAACAGCTCCTCCGCGATCAGCACGGCGAACGGCGCGCCGACCGCGCAGCCGACGATGCCGACGGTTTGGCCAGCCAATTCGAATGCGTCGAGTTGCGTATGGTAGCAAGGCCAGGCGTCGAACGGTTTTGACCGGCCATCCTGGCGCAGCCGCCGCACAATGTCGCCGTCCGGATCGAGGATGCAGACGGCCGGCACGTCGATGCTCGGCAGCGCCTTCTGCCGCCGCGCTTCGCGCAGCAGCGCCGCCGGACGAAACACCGATGGCGACGACGGGTTCTTGTTGTCGACAATGACGGGCATCAGACGCGCTCGAAAATGGCGGCATAGTGATAGGGCGGCACTTCGACCACCTCACGAAACGCCAGGCCGTCGATGGAAGCAGCCTTGATGGTGTCGTCCGGCGACATGCGCAACTCCGTTCGCGGGCCGCGCGGCTCGCCCAAGACTTTTGTTTCCGCATGCGGCCGCTTGTGCCAGTTGACGATGGCGAAACGTCCGGAGAGCTTCAAGGCCTCACGCACCGAACGCACCAGCCGCGGCTGGTCCGGCACGCCATGGAAAGCGTTCGCCAAAAACACGAAATCGACCGGGTGCGGCCACAACCGCGCAATGTCGTAGGCATCGCCGGCGACGAAGTCGCAATTGCTGATGTGGTTTTCCGTCAGCCGGGCGCGGGCGAGATCGAGCAACGCCGGCTCGATGTCGATCGCCACGACATGCCGCGCCAGCCGCGCGATCTGCAAGGTGAACCAGCCGTCGCCGGAGCACAGGTCGATCACGTCCATGTCCGGCTTGATGCCGACAGCAATGAGCACGCCCGCCGGATCCGGCCACAACGCCTCCCACCAGCCGGCGTTCGGCATTTCCGTGCCTTCGAAGAATCCCGGTGGTTTGTCGGTCAAGACGGTGGCGCCCCTCAACGATGCTTTTCGCGGTCACATACGCGCCCAAGACATTTATGCGTTGTCGACGACCGTCAGTAGGCCGCATGAGCAGGGCTGCGCGGCCTTGCCCTTGCCGCCGGTCGGCGAGCTTCGCTATGCTGATAAGGCGTGCGGGCGTAGTTCAGTGGTAGAACATCAGCTTCCCAAGCTGAGTGTCGTGGGTTCGATTCCCATCGCCCGCTCCAAATCGCGGACTACAACATCCTGCGCGTGGGAACGACGCGGGAAACGATCTGGGGGGATGACCGATGGATCAGCGGACCGATCAGGCAAGCGAACGGCAGCGCGGCTGGAGCTGGTGGTACCTGCTCTTCGTCATCCAGTTCGTCGCGGTGTTGTGGCCGCCATTCTACAATAGAGCGGAGCCGGCGTTGGCCGGCATGCCGTTCTTCTATTGGTACCAGCTCGCCTGGGTGATCGTCGGCGCCATCCTGACCGCGATCGTCTACTTCGCCACCAGGGATTAGAGCCGACGATGTTCTTGTTCACCTCTCTCCAGCGGGGAGAGGTCGTGCCGAAGGCGCGGGTGAGGGGGTTCGGAGCCAGATTATGTCTCGGCACCCCCTCACCCCAACCCTCTCCCCCTTGGGGAGAGGGAGTGATGAGGGAGGGCTGCCTTGCAGGACGTCAACTGGACTGCGCTGATCATTTTCGTCCTGCTGTTCGCGTTCATCACCTGGCTGGGTTTTGCCGCGGCGCGCTGGCGCAAGGGCGACCTCGACCTGCTGCACGAATGGGGACTGGGCGGCCGTCGCTTCGGCACCGTCATCACCTGGTTTCTGGTCGGCGGCGACCTCTACACCGCCTACACCTTCATCGCCGTGCCGGCGTTGGCGTTCGGCGCCGGCGCCATCGCTTTCTTTGCCGTGCCCTACACCATCATGGTCTATCCGATCCTGTTCCTGGCGTTCCCGCGGCTCTGGCACGTTTGCCGCAAGCACAATTACATCACGCCGGCGGATTTCGTCCGCGGCCGGTTTGGTAATCGCTGGCTGGCGCTGGCGGTGGCGCTGACCGGCTTGGTCGCCACCATGCCCTACATCGCCCTGCAGCTGGTCGGCTTGCAGGTAGTGATTGCCGCCATGGGCGTCTCCGGCACCGGCTATATGGGCGATCTGCCGCTCGTCATCGCCTTCATTATTCTCGCGGCGTTTACTTATAGCAGCGGGCTGCGGGCGCCGGCCTCGATCGCCATCGTCAAGGACATCCTGATCTACATCACCGCGTTTGCCGCGGTCATCGTGGTGCCGATCCAGCTCGGCGGTTTCGGCAACATCTTTACCGCGGTGCCTGCGGCGAAATTGCTGCTGGCGACGCCGGGTCCGAACACCACCGGCGCCTACGGCTATTACGCGACGCTGGCGCTCGGCTCGGCGCTCGCGTTGTTCCTCTATCCGCACTCGATCACCGGCATCTTGAGCGCTTCGAGCGGCCACGCCATTCGCCGCAACGCGGCGATGCTGCCGGGTTATTCATTCATGCTCGGGCTTCTGGCGCTGGTCGGCTTCTTTGCCATCGCCGCCGGCGTCGCCACCCTCCCCGAGTTCGCCACCGGCTTCAAACAATTCGGCGCCAATTTCGCGGTGCCGGCTTTGTATCTGCACAGCTTCCCGTCCTGGTTCGTCGGCGTCGCCTTTGCCGCGATCGGCATCGGCGCTTTGGTGCCGGCAGCAATCATGTCGATCGCCGCCGCCAATCTCTATACCCGCAACATCCACCGCGAGTTCATCAACCGCAATCCGACCGACAAGCAGGAAGCGCAGATCGCCAAATGGGTGTCGCTGATCGTCAAGTTCGGCGCGCTGATCTTCATCGTGTTTCTGTCGACCAAATTCGCCATCTATCTGCAGCTGCTCGGCGGCATTTTGATTATTCAGACGCTGCCGGCGGTGATGCTCGGCGTCTATACCCGCTGGTTCAACGATTGGGCGCTGTTGCTCGGCTGGGCGGTCGGGATGGTCGCCGGCACTGCGATGTTCATCGCGGTGAATTCGCCGAACTTTCCGCTGGCGATTGCCGGCTTCACCTTCCCCGGCTACGCGGCGCTCTACAGCGTCGCGCTCAATCTCGTGATCGCGGTGGCGCTGACGCCGGTGTTCAACGCGCTAAGCAGCGGCGCGGCGCCGATCGACGCGACGGTGGCGGCGGATTATCGGGCGTAGGATTGATCCTCGTCGTTGCGAGCGAAGCGAAGCAATCCAGCCTGGATTGCTTCGTCGCTACGCTCCTCGCAATGACGGAGACTACATCCGCGTGACCTTCGCGTGCAGCAGCGCCGAACGGCCGCCGCGGACCTCTTTGGCGCAGCGCGCGATCGCCGCCGGAGCCTCGGCCGGGTCGATGAGCTTCTCGGCATAGGCGCCGAACGCTTCGGCGACCTTGCCGAACTCGACCTTGGGCGCGAGCTCGGCCTCGAACTCGTTGGTGTCCTTGGCGTCGCCGTCGGGATAGACCCGAAGCGTTGATTGCTTCACCGCCGACCAGCCGGAATTGTCGAGCACGATGGAGAGAAACGGCAGGCGGTATTGCTGCGCCACCGCATAGACCGAGCACGGATTGCAGAAATAGAAGCTGCCGTCGCCGGCGACCTGCACCATCATCCGGTTCGGGGCCGCGAGCTTGGCGCCGAGCGCCATGGCGCCGGACCAGCCGAGCCCCGCGCCATTGGTGTTGAAGGTCGTGTTGGGCACGCGGCGTGGAATCTGCATCAGCACCGCCGGGCCGTTGGTCACCGCCTCGTTGAAGACGATATCCTCGTCGTCGAGCACCTTGCCGAGCTCGGCCATCAGATAGTGCGGATTGATGGCGCCGACCTGGCCCGGATCGGCCGCGAGCTTCGCGGTGCGGGCGAGGCGGGCTTCGCGCATCGCTTTAATCCGTTCGAGCCGCGCCGCCGCTGCCGCCTTGAAGCGCGGCGTCGCCTTCGCTTTCAGCTCGGTAAGCAACTGATCGAGGATCCGGCCGGTAGAGCCCTGCATGCGCAAATGGCCGGGAAAGGTCCACATCGGCGAGCCGAGCTTGAGCACGTCGACGTCGATATGGGCCCAGAAGGTATTGTCGTTTGCCTGCGCGTCGGCGGGAAACCAGGGCGCTTCGACGTCGACCAGGAGGCCGACATCGGCCTCAGGCAAGGCCTTGTCCGGTGAAAAGCCGACGAAGCACGGGCTCTCGTAGGAGATGTTGCTCTTCGAGTTGGCTTCGAAAATCGCAATGCCGGCGAACTGTGCGAGCTCGTCGATCTTGGCCGCGCCCGCCGCATCGAGCCCGCCATAGCCGGTGATCAGGATCGGGTTCTGCGCCGCCAATAGCCGCTCGGCGAGCGTGGCGATGAGCGCGGGATCGGCGCCGGCGCCAGCCAGCGCGCCGAACCGATCCGACGGGAAGCGATGGATCTGGTCGACGCTCCAATGCTGCGTCAGCGTCTCGCGCTGCATCATCAGATAGACCGGGCCGCACGGCGCGCTTTGCATGATCGAATAGGCGCGCTGCAGCGCCTCCTTCACCACCACGCCCGACGGCAGCGTCCACTCCCACTTGACGTAAGGCCGCACCAGGCTGCCCTGATCGAACGGCTCCTGCACGAAATGGACGTGGGTGTCGCGGGTGCCGATCAATTCGTCATGCGAGGTGTAAGGCGCCTTGCCGGCCATCAGCAGCACCGGGAGGCGGCTGCGATAGAGATTATGCATGGCGTTGGCGGCATTGGCGGTGCCGACATCGACATGCACCAGTACGCCCTGGCCGCGGCCGGTGACCAATGCATAGCCGCCGGCCATGTGCGCCGCGGTGTTCTCGTGCGGACAGCGCACGATGTCCGGCATCGCCTCGCCGCGTTTGCGGCGATGCGCCATCTCCTCGATGATCGGCGCATGATCGGTGCCGAGGTTACAAAACAAATAGTCGATGCCGACCTCTTTGAGGCCCTCGAGCAGGTAATAAGCGCTGGAGAAATCGCTGACGTTGGTGTTGCGCCCTACTGACGTGTCCATGGATGAAGCCAGCCGTTCCTTGGTTTGAAGCTCTAAGCCGATAACGGCATCATACCATCATCCGGCGCCCGTTCGCGCGGCTTTGGCGCCTTCGATCTTTTGCGGAAAGCCGGTTTCCTTCCCTCGGGATCGGTCCGCGGGGCAGGCTTTTTTCGGGATGATGCACCGCACGGCCCGACCGGCGGTGCGTTAAGGATTTCGCCCCCCCCGCGGCAAATTTACCCTGCGCAGGATCTGCTGGACTGATCTCCGAACTCTCGCCACAATGGCCACGGAAGGTCGCGGGCGGAACGGGGAAAGGTCTTAAACATGAAATGGCAGGCGGCCCTGGTCGGCGCATTCGCGTCGGCTGCCCTCTCGTTTGTGGGGTTCGCGCCGGCTTTGGCGGAAGTCCACATCCATAACGACCCGGGCGGCGAAGTCTCCGAATACGTCCAGAAGTTCCATGAACTGAGCGAAGCGGGCGAACACCTGGTCATCGACGGGCCCTGTCTTTCGGCCTGCACCTTGTTCACGGCTTTTATCCCGCGCGACCATGTCTGCGTGACCCGGCGCGCGGTTTTGGGATTCCACGCCGCGTCCTATTTCGACGATACCAGCCGCTCGCTGGTGCCGACGCGCAAGGGCACGGCGCTGATCATGCGCCTCTATCCGCCCGAAATCCGAAGCTGGATCGAGCGGCATGGCGGCTTGTCGCCGCACATCCTGGCGATGCGCGGCAAGGAGCTCACGGCGCTCTACGATGCCTGCCCGGAAGAGCAGGTCGGCAACTAGCCGGCCGCTTGGCGGGCCAGGTCTGCCTTCGTTCGACTCGGTTGTCGGCTGCCGCATTCGGACCTATTTACGCTAGGTCCGGAAACAGCCGATGCGCGAGAGCTACACACCTCCTGTGATATCGCGACCGATGATCGTGGCGGGCGCCGTGATCGTTCTGGCGGTCGCGGGCACGGTTTGGCTCTGGGCGCAATACGGCACGACGATATTCTTCGAAACCATCCGCGCCGGCTTTGTCGCCTGCTTCGGCTGACGGGAGGATGTTTTGAGCGACGCCAAAACCGCTTCCCGCGTCCTGCCGGTTGTCGGCGCGTTCCTCGCCGGGCTGGTGCTGGTCCTGGGCGTCTTCATCTATTTGGCTAGCCATTCGGCGTCGCCGATCGGTCGGGCGGTCGCGTCCGTCGGCGGTCCTTTTCACCTGGAAGACCAGACCGGCAAGCCGTTCACTGACCAGGACATGAAGGGGCGGCCGTTCCTGGTATTTTTCGGCTTCACCCATTGCCCCGACATCTGCCCGACGACCCTGCTGGAGATTTCCGACGTCATGAAGGCGCTCGGCAAAGACGCCGACCGCACCGGAGCGTTGTTCATTACCGTCGATCCCGAGCGCGACACGCCGGCCGTCCTCAAGGATTATTTGTCGAATTTCGATCCGCATCTGCGGGCGCTGACCGGCGATCCGGCGGCGGTCGAGGCGGCGCTCAAGGCCTATCGGGTCTATGCGGCGAAAATCCCGCTCAAGGACGGCGACTACACCATGGACCACACCGCCGCCGTCTACCTGATGGACAAAGACGGCCGCTTTGTTTCGACCTTCAATCTGAAGCAGTCGCCCGAAGCGGCCGCCGGCCAGCTGCGCGGCTACCTTTAAAGCAAATCGGCCACGTGTCCCGGGCGCTGCGCGACACGAAGTGGTGAGCTGCAGACCCGGGGACCGTAGCGAACTCTGAGTTTGGGACGATCCCGGATCAGCGGCGCAACGCTGCGCGCTACACCACGTCCGGGACAGGAACCGAAATTGAGAGTTCACTCAGTCCGAGATCCGGCCGAGCGCATAAAGCGCTTCCAGCAGAATGCCGGGCCGCGAGCCGAAGAACCAGCGCTCGAAAAGATCGACGGTTTTGCCGCTGCGGAAAATCTGCGCGAGCCCGGTATTGACCGCCAGCCGCAGCGCCCAGTCGCCGCGCGGCAACACGATCGCATATTGCTCGATCGACAGATCGTCCGGCAGCATCGCCAATGCCTCCGGATGTTTGATCTGGGCGCCGGCGAGAAGGAGCTTGTCGCTGGCGAAGCCGTCGACCTTGCCGGCCTCGAGCGCCGCGACCGCCTCGTCGCGGTCCTTCACCGCCACGACCGTCACATTCAGGTTGCGCGCCTTCACCTGCTCGTTCACGACCCGCTCGTTGGTCGTGCCGGACACGACGGCGATCTTTTTGCCGGCCATCTCGGCGAAGGAATGGATATTGGACGCGGCCGCGACCAAGATGCCGGTCAATTCCACAAAGATCAGGTTGGAAAAATCGACCTCCTTCATGCGGCCGAGCGTGACGGTAGAGGAGCCGCATTCCATATCCGCCTTGCCGCTGGCGACCGCGGAGAACCGCGTCTCGACCGTCACCGGCACCCATTCGATCTTGAGGTCGGGCACGCCGAACTGCTGGCCGATCGATTTCGTCACCTGCGTGCACAGGTCGATGGAATAGCCGAGCGGTTCCTTGGCGTCGTTGAGGAAGGCGAACGGCCGGTCGTCGGCACGGTAGGCGATGCGGATGACCTTCTTCGCCACGATCGTTTTCAGCCGACTGTCGGCCGGAACGGGCGTGTCCGCGGCCATCGCTAGGCCCGACGCGAATAACGCGGCCAAAACGACTGCCAAACGCAACGATACCCTGGCGATCCGACTGTTAATGACGTTGCCCGACATGATTCACCGCTACCCCTGTTGCTCCATAGCCACGGGATTTTAGACGTGGCGGCCGGGCGGCGATAGCCCGGACACGGATTTCTGGGGAAGGAGCGCTCGGCGACGGCAGTGCCAAGTTTCGCCCCGGAAGGAACATTGCCGGTCAACCCACGTTGACGGGAACGCCGGGCACCCCTATAAGCGCCCGTTCACAAAACCCCATACGATCATGGCCAATACAAAATCAGCCAAAAAGGCCGCGCGTCAAAGTGCGCGCCGCACGGTAATCAACAAGGCGCGGCGCTCGCGGCTGCGCACCGCGGTTCGCAAAGTCGAAGAGGCGATCACCGCCGGCGATCGCGCGCACGCACTCACCGCGATGGCGGAAGCAGAGCCCATCATCATTCGTGCGGCGCAAAAAAACATCGTGCACCGCAACGCCGCGCAGCGTAAGGTTTCGCGCTTGACGCATCGGATCGCCGCGCTCGGTAAATCTTGAGCGCGTTGACCGCTCGGCCGCCGGCGAACGGCGCGCCACTGATGTCTTCAATGCGTTGACCTTGAGAGTGTCGGCGCTAGGCGTTGCTGATCTGCGATCGTGCGCGATGTGCGGCGTACGATTTGCGGTGGATTGCCATTAATCTGTTGCAGAATTGTCACGTCAACTTGCAAAAGTGCGGGTTGTAATAGGTCGGCGTGTGTCTCGCGCCGCGACGATTGATTTTTGTTTGCTCCGTGTGGGGGCCCGAAGGGCTACCCTGAATTACTGCACAAAATAACCGACGCGCGATGAATGGGTTATCCCACATGCGCGGCGCCGGGCTTCGAGTCGGCGCCGAATCTGGCAGGTGTGACTTTATTTGTTCCGTAAAATAATTGCGACGTTTTGAAGCCTACGGGCGAATGTCACAGAATTGTGAATCGCTCGTGGAGTCAAAGTCTTGCGCACGCGGTTTTGTTGGCCGCTGAATCGCGCTTCTGAAAATCAAACACGAGCGAGATTTTTTTAGCGGTTGCGGGCCGAAAACGGCGTGCTAACCTCAAATTCCCTTCGGTTTACCGAAGGTCTTCAAAAATCGGGTGCTGCCAAACTCATCGAGTGTGGGTGCGGGAGAGTTGCGTCCACAGCGTAGCGCGCAGATCGATCACGGCGCGCCGTCTTAGCTAGTCGAGTTTCGACATGATTTGCAGGTAGCGCGTCAGGCAATCCCGTGAGGATGCTCGGCGGCAAATAATCACCATCGATTGGGAGCGATGGAAGGTGGGGGCATGAAAACGAAAATCAGAAAGCGGCTACAGGAAATAGTTTCCCCGTCCAAGATCGGCTGGCTGATTGCGTGCGCGCAATCATCGGCGCCATGCCGCTTCCGGTGGTCGACTGTTACTTCCGGCGGCTGAACCGCCCACTGTCGATCGGCGCCGGCATTTCTCGACCGCGCGCCCCCAATCATCGGTTCATAACGTCTGTTGCGTTTCCCGAGGTGGAACATGGTGGGTGCTAGCTCGCCTTTGCTCGTTTCGAATCCAATTCCGGCAGGAAAGCAGGCCGACATGATGAGCACGGATCAGGAGCGCTGGCAGCGGGTCAAGAACCGGCTGCGCACGGAGCTCGGTGACGACGTCTTTACGAGTTGGTTCGCACGGATGGAGTTGGAGTGCGTCGACAAGGGCGCGGTACGGCTGTCGGTGCCGACACGGTTCCTGCGCAACTGGATCCAATCGCATTACAGCGAGAAGGTCCTGAGCAATTGGCAGACCGAAGAGGCCGCCGTCACCCGCCTCGAATTGAGCGTGCGCTCGGCCACGGTCCGGCCGCTTGCCGTCAAGCCGCGGTTGCCGGACGTCGCGTCGCCGCCGCGCGACGGCCACCAGGCCGGCATGAACGGCGTCGAGATGCGCGCCAGCGTGCCGTTCATGTCGGTGCACGAGGCGCTCGGCGGCTCGCCGCTCGATCCGCGGCTGGCATTCGACACCTTCATCGTCGGGCGCTCGAACACGCTGGCGCACGCCGCGGCCCGGCAGGTCGCCACCAGCCGGCGTGGCGATCAGCTGATGTTCAATCCGCTCTACATTCATGCCGGCGTCGGCCTCGGCAAGACGCATCTGCTGCAGGCGATCACCTGGGCCGGCAATGGCAATGATCGCAAAGTGCTGTACCTGACGGCCGAACGCTTCATGTACGGCTTCGTGTCGGCGCTGCGCACGCAGACGACCTTGGCCTTCAAGGAAGCGGTCCGCGCCATTGATGTCCTGATCATCGACGACCTGCAATTCCTCCAGGGCCGCTCGACCCAGGCCGAGTTCTGTCACACGCTCAACGCGCTGATTGACGCCGGCCGCCAAGTGGTGATCGCCAGCGACCGGCCGCCGGCCGATCTCGAAAGCCTCGACGATCGGGTCCGCTCGCGCCTTGCCGGCGGCCTCGTGGTGGAGATCGGCTCGCTCGGTGAAGAATTGCGGCTCGAAATCCTCAAGAGCCGGATCGCCGCCGCCAATGTGCATCATCCGGGCTTCGAGGTGCCGGCGCCGGTTCTAACCTTCATCGCCAAGTCGGTCACCCATAACGGTCGCGACCTCGAAGGCGCCGTCAATCGCCTCCTGGCCCACAACAAGCTCACCGGCCAGCCGGTGACGCTGGAAATGGCCGAGCGCGAAATGCGCGACCTGATCCGGCCGGCCGAACCGAAGCGGGTGCGGATCGAGGACATCCAGCGGGTGGTGGCGCGCCAATACAATGTCAGCCGCGCCGACCTCTTATCCTCGCGACGCACCGCCAACGTGGTCCGGCCGCGGCAAGTCGCCATGTATCTGGCGAAAATCCTGACGCTGCGCTCATTGCCGGAGATCGGCCGCCGCTTCGGAGGCCGCGATCACACCACGGTGTTGCACGCGGTGCGCAAGATCGAGACGCTGGTCGGCAACGACAGTGCGTTGGCCGAGGAAATCGAGGCGCTCAAGCGCCAGCTGCAAGACTGAGGCACCGCTAGCCCACAACACCCGCCGCGTGGGTTCCGCCCACGCGGTCGCCTCATACCCGCAGCAATTGTACCTCGCCCCCGCCGAAAGGCGCGGTCTCCGCCCGAACCCGTCAGCCTTATTGCTGTGTGCAACGCTTGGGAAACTCTCAGCGGGCCGTGCTCTACCCTTGCCGAAAGCGCCGCGGCGGGCCACTTTTGCTACCCCCTAGAATGGATGTTGCGATGAAGGTCACCATAGAGCGTTCCGAACTGCTGAAATCGCTCGGCCACGTCCATCGCGCGGTCGAACGGCGCAACACCATCCCCATTCTGGCCAATGTGCTCCTTCGCGCCGACCGCTCGAAGCTGAGCATGAAGGCGACCGACCTCGATCTCGAAGTGACCGACACCATCGCCGCTGAAGCCGCGCCGGGCGGATCGACCACGGTCCCCGCCCACATGTTCTACGACATCGTGCGCAAATTGCCCGAGGGCGCGCAGATCGTGCTGGAATCGTCCGGCGACCGGGCGGCGCTATCGATCCGCGCCGGCCGTTCGCGGTTCACGCTGCAGACGCTGCCGGAGAGCGATTTTCCCGACCTCGCTCCCGGCGAGATGACGCACAAATTCACCCTCAAGGCTTCCGATCTCAAGCGGCTGATCGACAAGACCCAGTTTGCGATCTCGACCGAAGAGACGCGTTACTATCTCAACGGTATCTATCTGCACGTCGCCGGCAACGGGCCGGCGCAGACCTTACGCGCCGTTGCTACCGACGGTCATCGCCTGGCGCAGATGGAGCTCGAGCTGCCGAAGGGCGCCGCCGGCATGCCGGGCATCATCGTGCCGCGCAAGACCGTCGGTGAAGTCCAGCGGCTTCTCGAAGACGGCGACGCCGAAGTCGCCGTCGAGCTCTCGTCAGGCAAAATTCGTTTCACGGTCGGCGACGTGATCCTGACGTCGAAGCTGATCGACGGTACTTTTCCCGACTATGCGCGCGTCATTCCGGTTGGCAACGACAAGGAATTGGTGGTCGACAAGAAGGAATTCGAGGCGGCGGTCGACCGCGTATCGACGGTGTCAAGCGAGCGTGGCCGCGCCGTCAAATTGTCGCTCAGCGGCGGGCGCTTGCTGTTATCGGTGACCAATCCCGATTCCGGCAGCGCCACCGAGGAGCTGGAAGTCGAATACGCCGCCGACCCGATCGATATCGGCTTCAATTCGCGCTACCTCCTCGACATCGCTACCCAGATCGAAAGCGAAGCTGCCGTGCTCAAGCTCTCCGATCCAGGCTCGCCGACGCTGATCCAGGACAAGGAACCGCACGGCGCGCTGTACGTGCTGATGCCGATGCGGGTGTAGCTGAGGTTCTCACTCCGACTTGGCGTCATACCCGGCCTTCGTGCCGGGCATCTCGCTTATGCCGGCAGGGAGCGGGGTTTATCGAGATGGCCGGGACATAGGCGAGCGAAGCGACGCCGTTCTTCGAATGGCTATGCCCGGCCATGACGATTAAATGCTACCGCCATGGCCCGCATCCGCCGCCTGACGCTGAGCAATTTCCGCAACTATCGCGCGGCCTCGCTCGAAGCCGACGAGCGGCCGATCGTGCTGGTTGGGCAGAACGGCGCGGGTAAGACCAATTTGATCGAGGCCATCTCGTTTTTGGCCCCGGGCCGCGGCCTGCGCCGGGCCACGCTCGAAGAAGTGGCGTTCCAGGAAGGCGACGGTGGCGATGGCTCCTGGGCCGTTGCCGCCGAGGTCGAGGGCGCGCTTGGGCTCGCCACCCTCGGCACCGGCGTCGAGGGCGCGCCGCACGACGGCAGCGCGGCGGCGCGCAAGTACCGAATCGATCGCGAGCCGGTTACTTCAGCGTCGGCCTTTGCCGACCATATCCGCGTCGTCTGGCTGGTGCCGGCGATGGATTCGTTATTCGTCGGCGCGCCGTCGGAGCGCCGGCGTTTTCTTGACCGCCTGGCGCTTGCCGTCGATGCCGAGCACGCAAGCCGCGTCAATGCGCTGGAGCGGGCGCTCCGCTCGCGCAACCGGTTGTTGGCGGAACCGCGGCCCGATCCGCATTGGCTCGATGCCGTCGAGCATGAGACCGCCGAGCTCGCTGTCGCAGTGGCGGCGGTGCGGGCCGAAACAGTAAGCCGGCTGGAGCGCGTGCTCGAAAGCCGGCGGGGCTCCGATTTCCCGCCGGCGGAACTGTCGCTTGACGGCTGGATGGAAAAACTGCTGCCGGCCCATCCGGCGCTCGAGATCGAGGAACGCTACCGCGCCGTGCTGCGCGACAACCGCTCCCGCGACGCCGCCGCCGGCCGCACCCTCGACGGCCCGCATGTGACCGACCTGTCGGTCGTCTATAGCGCCAAGAACGTCGCCGCCGGTGCCGCCTCGACCGGCGAACAGAAAGCCTTGCTGATCGGGCTTGTGCTCGCGCACGCCCGGCTGATCACCGAGATGACGGCGTCGACGCCGATTTTGTTGCTCGACGAAATCGTCGCCCATCTCGATCCCGGCCGGCGCGCGGCGTTGCATGCCGAGCTTGCGCAACTCGGCGCGCAAGTCTGGATGACCGGCGCCGATCCGGCGGCGTTTGTCGAGGTCGCCGATCGCGCGGCGATGATCGAAGTCCGTTCGGGCCGCTTGGAAGTCAAACAATAACGTTTCCATTTTCGGTGCGCTTTCCAAGCCCGGAATCGGTCGCCGCGCCGCTTCGAATCGAGGCCTTTTGCGGCGTCGCCGAAACCTTGAAAAGTCAAAATATGACAATATCTTAGCGGTACCCAAATAGCCCTGTACGGGACGCCGTTTTCGTGTACAACAAAACGAGCGACTCAGCCGCTTTTCCGCACCCGCTTCGAAAGCCTTTCAATGGCCGAACCCGCCCGTAAACCAGACCCTGTCGCACCCTCCGATTACGACGCTGAATCGATCAAGGTGCTCAAGGGCCTCGATGCCGTGCGCAAGCGGCCGGGTATGTATATCGGCGATACCGATGACGGCTCGGGCCTCCACCACATGGTCTACGAGGTCGTCGACAACGCCATCGACGAAGCGCTGGCCGGCTTTGCCAAGGATGTCCTGGTCACGCTCAATCCCGACGGCTCCTGCACCGTGCGCGATGACGGCCGCGGCATTCCGACCGACATCCACAAGGGTGAAGGCGTGTCGGCCGCCGAAGTCATCATGACGCAGCTGCACGCCGGCGGGAAATTCGACCAAAACGCCTACAAAGTCTCGGGCGGCCTGCACGGCGTTGGCGTCTCGGTTGTCAATGCGCTGTCGAGCTGGCTCAAGCTCACCGTTTGGCGCGACGGCCAACAGCATTTCATGGAATTCCGCGACGGCGAGGCGGTCGCACCGCTCGGGGTCGTCGGCGCCGCCCACGACAAGCGCGGCACCGAAGTGACGTTCCTGCCGTCGAAGGTGACGTTCACGATGACGGAGTTCGATTTCGCGACGCTGGAGCACCGGCTGCGCGAGCTCGCCTTCCTCAATTCCGGCGTCACCATCATTCTGTCCGACCAGCGTCATGCCGTCGAGAAGCGCGAGGAGATGCGTTACGAGGGCGGCGTCGAAGCCTTCGTCAAATATCTCGACCGCAACAAGACCGCGCTGATCCCGCAGCCGATCGTCATCAAGGCCGAGCGCGAAGGCGTCAGCGTCGATTGCGCGCTGTGGTGGAACGACGGCTATCACGAGTCGGTGCTGTGCTTTACCAACAACATTCCGCAACGCGACGGCGGTACGCACCTTGCCGGCTTCCGCGGCGCGCTGACGCGGCAAATCACCACCTATGCGGATTCCGGCGGCGTGGCGCGCAAGGAGAAGGTCGCGCTCACCGGCGACGATTGCCGCGAGGGTTTGACGGCGGTGCTGTCGATCAAGGTGGCCGACCCGAAATTCTCCTCTCAGACCAAGGACAAGCTCGTCTCCTCGGAAGTGCGCCCCGCGGTCGAGGGCATTATCAACGACATGCTCAAATCGTGGCTCGAAGAGCATCCGGGCGAAGCCAAGACCGTCGTCGGCAAGGTGATTCAGGCCGCCGCGGCGCGCGAGGCCGCCCGCAAGGCGCGCGAGATGACGCGCAAGAGCGCGCTCGGCATCACCTCGCTCCCCGGCAAGCTCGCCGACTGCCAGGAGCGCGATCCGGCCAAATCCGAATTGTTCATCGTCGAGGGCGATTCTGCCGGCGGCAGCGCCAAGCAGGGGCGCAATCGCGAATTCCAGGCAGTCCTGCCGCTGCGCGGCAAGATTTTGAACGTCGAGCGGGCGCGGATGGACAAGATGCTGTCCTCCGAGCAGATCGGCACGCTGATCACCGCGCTCGGCACCGGCATCGGCACCGACGAGTTCACCATCGACAAGCTGCGCTATCACAAGATCATCATCATGACGGACGCCGACGTCGACGGCGCCCATATCCGCACGCTGCTGTTGACCTTCTTCTACCGGCAGATGCGCGAGATCATCGATCGCGGCCATCTGTTCATCGCCCAGCCGCCGCTCTACAAGATCGCGCGCGGCAAATCCGAGCAGTATCTCAAGGACGAGCGGGCGCTCGAGGATTATCTGATCGACACCGGCCTCGAGGACGCGACGTTGCGCCTGTCGTCGGGCGAGGTGCGCGCCGGCAACGACCTGCGCAAGCTGGTCGAGGAGGCGCGCACGATCCGCAATCTGCTCGGCGGCCTGCACAGCCGCTATAACCGCAAAGTGATCGAGCAGGCGGCGATCGCCGGCGTGCTGCGCTCGCAAGTCACCAGCGATCCGGAGAGCGCGACGCAGGCGGCGGCTTATATCGCGCGGCGGCTCGACGCCTTGGCCGACGAGACCGAGCGCGGCTGGACCGGAGAGTTCAACGAGCACGGCTTTACGTTCGAGCGCACGCTGCGCGGCGTCAAGGAAGTCGCCGTCATCGACCAGGCGCTCCTTGGCTCCGCCGACGCCCGCAAGCTCGACGAGTTCGCGCCGTCGCTGCAGGCGATCTATCCGCGCCCGACGCCGCCGGCGATACTGCGGCGGAAGGACGAGGAAACCGCGATCCACGGCCCGGTCGGGCTGTTCGAAGCGGTGATGGCGGCCGGCCGCAAGGGCGTGTCGCTGCAGCGCTACAAAGGGCTCGGCGAGATGAACCCCGGCCAGCTCTGGGAAACCACGCTCGACACCAATGCCCGCTCGCTCCTCCAAGTCAACGTCAAGGAGATCGACGACGCCAACACGATCTTCGACGAGTTGATGGGCGACAAGGTCGAGCCGCGGCGGCTGTTCATCGAGGAGCACGCGCTCGCCGCGAGCGTGGATGTTTGACGGTCGTTGTTGCTGACGACACCAGCCGGCTGCGTTTTTTCGTAAACGATTGAGACCCGAACAGAGTGCTCGATGGCGGAACTGCCCGCGTGAGTTGCTTTGCCGCTTTTTTGACAGCGTCACATGAACGCGGGATAGAATTGGCGGCTTTCCGGGGAGAGGACCGCCGTCATGCAATTTTCGATTTATTCCGAGCTGCAGACCTGGCCCGGCAAAACCCAGCAGCAGGTTTACGCCGAGGCGCTTGAGCAGGTCGTCAATGCCGACCGGCTCGGCTATTCGACCTACTCGATCATCGAGCACTTTTTCTTTCCGAAATTCGGCGCCTCGCCGAACCCGTTCGCCTTCTTCGCCAAGGCCTCGGAGCGCGCGCGCAACATCAAATTCCGTACGCTGCTGCACGTTTTGCCGTATCACAATCCGGCGGTGCTGGCCTCGCAGATCGCGCAGTTCGACATGCTGGTCGACGGCCGCTACGAGTTCGGGCTCGGCCGTGGCCACGCCTGGATACCGTTGAAGGGCGGCGTGCCGGTCGAAGAATCGCGCGAGCGCTATGAAGAGGCGCTCGAGATCGTGATCGCGGCGCTCGACAAGGAGCGCTTCTCGCACGACGGCAAATATTTCAAGATCAAGGACTCCCACATCGTGCCGCGGCCGACACCGGGCCGGAAATTCCGCATCTTCCTCGGCGGCACCAGCAACTCGACCTACGAGCTCGCCGGCGAGCGCGGCTATGCCATGGTGGTGCCGCCGCTATTGCCGTACGAGGCGCTGCGCGCGCAGCTCGACATCTATCGCGCGGCTTGCGCCAAGCACGGCAACAAGCCCGACATCGTCTGGATCCACGCCTGCCATCTCGACCATGACCGCGACACCGCCAAGCGCGAGGCCGAGAAGATGATGCGCGGCTTCCTCAAGGGCAACGCCTCGGTGCTGCTGGAGAACCCCGACGAGATGCCGTCGAAGGAGGCGCTGGAGAAGGCCGGCTACGGCTTCTATGCGTCCGGCATCATGGAGAATTTCTCCGACATGCCCTACGACGAGATGATCAAGAACGACATCGTCTGGGTTGGCACGCCGCACGACATCATCGAGCGGATCGAGGCGGTGCAGAAACTGTGCGCAGGCCTCACCGAGGTGGCGATCACCGTCAATCCGGGCGGCGTCGAGCACTGGAAGACGATCAAGACCCAGGAGATGTTCGCGCATCACGTCATGCCGCATTTCGCGGCGAAGAAGTGAGGCGGTGCGCGACGAAGTCTCGCCGCTCCAGTTCGTCATGGCCGGGCTTGTCCCGGCCATCTCGTTTAATTGGCACAGAGCCGACTTATCGGGATGCCCGGCACAAGGCCGGGCATGACGCGGGTAACTTTAAAACAAATCGAAATACTCGTTGTGCTCCCAGGCCGTCACGTCGGCCTTGCCAGTGCTCTCCGCCTCAAAGCGCGCAAACTCCGCTTCCTTCAGCGTGGCGAAATAGTCGATAAAACCGTCGCCGAAAGTCTTGTTGAACACGGCGCTTGACCGCAGCGCCGCAATCGCCTCGCCCAGATTTTTCGGCAACGGCGGCGCCTTGGTCTCGTACGGCGTGTCGGCTGAGGGGCCGGGATCGCGGCGCTCGGCGATGCCGTCGAGGCCGGCATAAATCTGCGAGGCCATGTAGAGATACGGATTGGCGGCGGGCTCGCCGACACGGTTTTCCACGTGCGTCGCCGGGTCGCCCGGTCCGCCAAACACCCGCACCATGACGCCGCGATTGTCGCGCGCCCAGATGGCGCGGTCAGGCGCGAGCGTATAGGGCCGGTAGCGCTTATAGCCATTGACGGTCGGCGTGGTGAAAGCGGCGGCGGCGCGCGCGTGCGCCAGAAGGCCGCCGAGATAGTGCAGGCCGGTCGCGGAAAGCCCGTCGCGCGCGTCGCCGGCGAAAGCGTTGGCGCGACGTTTGCGCGCGAGCAGCGACTGATGCAGATGCCAGCCGGACGAAAACAGATTGGGCAGCCCGGGCCGGCACATGAAGCTCGTGAGACAGCCGTTCCGGCGCGCGATCTGCTTGGCGGCGGCGCGGAACAAGATCATCGTGTCGGCCGCCGCCATGCCGAGCTGCGGGCGGAAAGTAAATTCGCACTGGCTCGGCCCTAGTTCGACTTCCAGCGAGCGCAGCGGCATGCCGAGCGCCTCGACACCGCGGCGGATCGGCTCAAGCGCGGCGTCGATCTGATCGAAGCGCAACTCGGTGAGATACTGGTAGCCCTGATTGAGCAGGCTCACCTCGGGCGCCTGCGGCGGCCAGGTGGCGTCGGCCGGCGCCAACCGCGGATTCTCGAGCTTGAATAGATGGAATTCGACTTCAAGGCCGGCCAGAAAATCGTAGCCTTCGCCCGCGAGCCGCGTGAGCGCGTCACGCAAAATCTGCCGCGTCGAAAACGGCACCGGCTTGCCGTTGGTGAAATAGATGTCGCAGAGGAGCCAGCCGGTATTCGGCGCCCACGGCAGAATCTGGAACGTGTCCGGGTCGGCGACCATGACGAAATCGCCGCCGCCCTGCATCTCCTCCATGGCGAAGCCGCCGCCGGCAGTAAAGACCGGATAGACCGTCCGGTGCGCGGTGTCCTTGGCCAGCAGCGTCGTCGTCATCGTCACGCCGCTTTGCAGCATCGCCGGCGCGTCGGCGGCGACCACCGTCTTGCCGCGCAGCACGCCGTGCTGGTCAGCGAACGAGAACCGCACCAGTTCAAGCTTGTTTTTCTTGACCGCCCGTTCGACCGCTTTGGCACGGCGCGCCTGTTCGTCGGTCCACAGACCGTGGCGTTGGACGAAGGTTGCTGGGGTGCGGCGCGGCGGCATCTTATGGCGCGAATAGCGAGTAGCGAATGGCGAATGCGGTCAGAAAAGCGCCTACCCCATTCGCTATTCGCCAGTTATTGCCAGCTCTTTGTCAGCCGCCGCTCATCGCTCGTCCGCTGCCAATAGCCCTGCCAATCGCCGGCCGGGCCGATGCCGTCGACGCAGGCCGGGCCGGTGATGGTCGCGGCCTCCGCGGCATCGAGTACCATCATCGGCTTGCCGCCCTTGCCGGATTGATCGAGCGCCTGCCGCAGCAGCCGGCGATAGGCGCTGATCGCCTTGTCCGACGTGCCGAGATGCTCCTGGGTGCGGTCCTGGATCGCGCCCATCGACTCGCAGGCCCATTGGTCGTGCACGTTGATGTCGGCGCCCATGCCGGTATAGGTCGTGTGCTCCTGCTCGTGCGGATCGAAGCCGTAATCGTTGCTCTTGCTCTTGCGCGGCATGTAATCCGGCAATTGGTAGAGCTCGAGCCGCTGGCGGCGCATCTCGTCCTTGTCGACGGCGGCGCCGAACGAGGTGAAGATCGCGTACCAGTAATGCTTCACCTCGTCGATCGGCACATGCCATTGCGAGATCGTCATCTCGCGGCTCATCGGAATCATAAACGCGTTGGGAAAGATCAGATTGGTGACGCGCACATGCGCCTTCTCGCCGGTGATCTGGCGGAGCGTGATCAGCCGGAAGCCGTAGTCGGTCGGCTCGACCTCGATGCGCGGCCGCGAAAACTCGCGCATGATCTGGGTCATCGGCATGTCGAAGTCTTTCGAGGTGTCCCGGAACATCTTGCCGTAACCTTTGTTCGGGTCCTCGTCCTCGAAGAAGCGGTGCAGGAACGAGGTGTGCACCGGATCGATGCCGACCTCGAGCGATTGCAGCCAATTGCAATCGATCATGCCCTTGAACGCGAAAGTGTGCGTCGACGGTGCAACAAAGCAGTCGAATTGCGGAAACGCCGGCGCCTCGCCGCCGCCCAGATAGGCGAACAAGATGCCGTTCTTCTCCACCAGCGGGTAGGATTTCTGTTTGATGTTGGCGCAGAGGTTGCTGTTGTCGGGCTCGGCCGGCGTCTGCAGGCATTTGCCGTCGACGTCGAACAGCCAGCCGTGGAAGGCGCAGCGTAAGCCGCCGTCCTCGAGCCGCCCATAGGCGAGATCGGTGCCGCGATGCGGACATTGCCGGCCGATCAGCCCGTAACGGCCCTTGTCGTCCTTGAAGGCGACGAGATCCTCGCCCAAGAGCCGCACCGGCTTGACCGGCCGGTTGCCGGACAGTTCGTCGACCAAGGCCGCCGGCTGCCAATAGCGCCGCAGCAGGGAGCCGGCGGCGGTGCCGGGTCCGGTCCGGGTGATGAGATCGTTTTGCTCAGCGCTCAGCATCGGCGATTTCCTTCGGCATGTCCGTACGGGCGGCTCGCGAGGCCCATGCAACGTTTATACGATGGTCGGCTATCGATCGGAAGTTGATGCAATCGTGGGATGCCGGCTCTAAAATCCGGTCAGCACCAGAACCTTCGGGCTCGCCGGCAGTGTCGTTTTCGACACCACAACCGAGGAAATCTCCGACCGTTCCACCGGCCATTGCTGAGCGGCGCGCTCGACGAAACGTTCGAGCGTCGCCCAGCCGAAGAAGTGCATCGGGATGATCAGCGGCGCCTTCAGCGCGGCCAGCACCTCCATCATGCCGTCGAGATCGAGCGTGTAATTGCCGTCGACCGGCGCCATCACCACGTCGATGCGGCCGATAGCGTCGAGCTGCTGCTGCGTCAGGGTGTGATGCAGATGGCCGAGATGGGCGATGCAGAGGTTGGCGATCTCGAACACGAAGATCGAATTGCCGTAGCGCTCGGTGCCGCCGGTCCAGTTGCGGATATTGGTCGGCACGTTGCGCACCCGCACGTCGCGGTATTTCAGATCCCAGATCGCCGGCTCTTCGGGACTCGGGCCCCAGCCGCGCAGCACGTATTTGATCGCCGGGTCGGGATGGTCGGTGAAGTGAGTGTCGTGCGCATGATTCATGGTGACGATGTCGGGGATCACCATCGGTTTTCGATAGTCGTTATAGTCGGTGACGATACGCACGCCTTGCGGGCTTTCGATCAGAAAGCTCGAATGACCGACAAAGGTCAGCCGCACCTGGTCGGCGCCGAGCGCGGCGAGCTTCAGCGCGGCGGGAAGCACCGGCGGCCGATCCTGCGAGATCAGGCCGGGACAATTTTCGCGCATTTCCGGCTGGGGCTGCGGCGCCGCCGAAGGCGGCGACTCCGCGGGCTGCGCCAACGCGGCCGCATGAAACGCCGTGCACAGGAAAGCCGCAACCAGGGCCCGCATGATGCAGGCGGACGCGCCGATGGGCGACGGACTCACTTCGCCAACTCCTTTAAGTCTGCGCTCCCGGCAGCCTATTCAGCGGCGAAGAAAATGGCACGGAATGAGGCGCCGGACTACCGGTGTTGCGTGCGTCATTCCGGGGCGCGCCAAGGGCGCGAGCCCGGAATCCATATTCGCTGACCGTGGTTATGGATTCCGGGTTCCTCGCTGCGCTCGGCCCCGGAATGACGAGGACGCTAGCGCCTCACGGCGCCGAATAAATCAGCCCGCGCGCGGTGACGACGATCCATTGATTGTCCTGCCGCTTGATCGCCTCGATCTTGCCGAGGCCGGGAAGGACGCTGCCAGCCGTAACGTCGAAGAGTGCGCCGAAACGGTTTTCGACCAGCGCGTGGCCGCTGCGGACATCTTGCACGATCCATTCACGCAAGATGGTCTCCGGCGGCTTTGCTTCCGCCGGCGGCGCCGCTAGCGGCGGCGGGTTCGTGGTGATGGTGCCGGTCGTTTCCGGCGCCGTGGTCGTCGCGGCGGCGGCCTGCGCCGTCACGCTTTTCTTCTCCAGCCGATCGATCGCCTCGGCGATGTGCGCGAGCTTCGCCGCCGGCTCGGCCTGCGCACGCTCGACGCGGTCGAGACGCTCGGCGAGCTTGGCGAATTGGCCGTTGGCGTTGCGTGAAACGCCATCGAGATTATTCTTGAGCGCCGAGAGCTCGGCGAGCTCGGCCTTAGCCGCTTGCGGGCCGTTATGTGCCATCGTCGCGTTCGGCGTGCCGGCCGGCAAAAGACGGGCGACACCGGAGGACGAGAGAGACCCGACCAACGAGCCGAGTGCTGCCGCCGCCGCGAGCGATGCCGCCATCATGGCGAAGCGCAAGGAGCGCGACGGTGCTGCGTCGTTCGTCGGCTTGCCGCTCGGCTCGTATGGTTCGTCGTACGCGGCGTCCGCCGAAACCTTTAGCTCGTCGGCGTCGCCGAGCAGGTCGTCGCCAATGCTGTCGCCGGCATCGAGCTTCGGCGACCAAACGATCGGCAGGTTGGCGTCGTTGGCTTTGCTTTGGGACGGCGTTTCACCCGCGGCGGACTGAGGGGCCGGGGCGGCTTTATTCTCGGGATTCTCGCCCTCGCCCGGGCTCTTGCCGGCGTTGTTGTCCATGTCGGATCCTCCGCTATGCGGTTGATCCGTCGTTAACGAATTATGGTTAGCAATTGGTTACTTCGGGCTCAGCCGAGGCCGTTTTCACCGGCGAGATCACGCAGCGACCGCTCCGGACGGGCGCCGAGATGCTGGATCACTTCGGCGGCGGCCAGCGCGCCGAGCCGGCCGCAGGTGCGGTCGTCGGCGCCACGCGCCACACCCGACAGGAAGCCGGCGGCGAACAGATCGCCGGCCCCGGTCGTATCGACCACGCGCTCAACTGGAAACGCCGACACCGCTTCGATCCCGTCGGGGCCGATCACCAGGCAACCTTTCTCGCTCCGCGTCACCACCGCCGTCGTGACATCGGCGCGCAAGGCATTGACCGCCGAGTCGAAGTCCGCCGTTTGATAGAGGCTGTGCAACTCGCCCTCATTGGCGAAGATCAGATCGACGGTGTGCGAGCGCATCAGATCCAGAAACTCGGCGCGCCAACGGTCGACGCAAAATGCGTCCGACAAGGTGAGTGCCACGCTCCGCTTGGCTTCGTGTGCGACCGCCGCCGCCTTGAGGAACGCGTCCTTGGCGTTCTTCGGGTCCCACAAATAGCCTTCGAGATAGAGGATGGCGCTGGCGGCAACGAGGTCGGCGTCGATGTCGGCCGGATGCAGGTCCTGCGCCGCGCCCAGATAGGTGTTCATGGTGCGCTCGCCGTCCGGCGTCACCAGCACGTAGCAGCGCGCGGTCGACGGACCGGCCGCGGCTGGCGGCGTCGTAAAGGCGACGCCGGCGGCGCGGATGTCATGGGTGAAGGCTTTGCCGAGCACGTCGTCCTTGACCTTGCCGATGAAGGCGGAGCGAGAACCCAGCGACGAGAGGCCGACGATGGTGTTGGCGGCCGAGCCGCCGGAGGTTTCGATCGCCGGACCCATGGCGTCGTAGATTGCCTGCGCACGCGGCTCGTCGATCAGCGCCATCGTGCCTTTGTGCATGCCCTGCTTGAGCAGAAAGTCTTCCTCGGTGCGGGCGATGACGTCGACGATCGCATTGCCGATGCCGAGAACGTCGTATTTGGTCGATGGCATAGCTGAACTCTTTCAGGAAAAAAGCGCTTACAGGCGCGCTCTCGGCGGGAGCCGCACTATAGCGGCAGGCTCTTGCAGGGCAAGGCAATGACGTGTCATTGGACGCCGCAGACGACGTCGCGCGATGGGACGCTCGTTGTTCGCGGAGACCGGCGCATGGTGTTTCAGGAGAGAGTCTTTTCGGGGGTGCAGCCCACCGGCAGCTTGCACCTCGGCAATTACCTTGGCGCGATCAAGCGCTTTGCCGAGCTGCAGAACCGCTACGACTGCATTTATTGCGTGGTCGACCTGCACGCCATCACGGTGTGGCAGGATCCCGCCGAGCTGCCGCGAGCCATTCGCGAAGTCACCGCGGCCTACCTCGCCTGTGGGATCGATCCCGCAAAGCATATCGTCTTCAACCAGAGCCAGGTGCCCGAGCACGCCGAGTTGGCCTGGGTGTTTAATTGCGTCGCCCGCCTTGGCTGGCTCAATCGCATGACGCAGTTCAAGGAGAAGGCCGGCAAGGAGCGCGAAAACGCTTCGATCGGCCTCTACGCCTATCCGGCGCTGATGGCGGCGGACATCCTGGTCTATCGCGCTACCCACGTGCCGGTGGGCGAAGACCAGAAACAGCATCTCGAACTGTCGCGCGACATCGCCCAGAAGTTCAATAACGATTTCGGCAAATCCATCCACGAGCACGGCTTTGGCGAGGCGTTCTTCCCGCTGCCGGAACCGTTGATCACCGGCGAGGCGACGCGCGTCATGTCGCTGCGCGACGGCTCAAAGAAAATGTCGAAGTCGGACGCATCCGACTATTCGCGTATCAACCTCTCCGACGATGCCGACGCCATTGCGCAGAAGATCCGCAAGGCCAAGACCGATCCGGAGCCGCTGCCGAGCGAGGAAGCGGGCTTGAAGCAGCGGCCCGAGGCGGACAATCTGGTCGGCATTTATGCGGCGCTCGCCGACACGACGCGTGCGGCGGTGCTCAGCCAGTTCGGCAACGCACAATTCTCGACCTTCAAGTCGGCGCTGGCCGACCTCACCGTTGCCAAAATCGGCCCGATCGGTGCCGAGATCGAGCGGCTGCTTCGCGATCCGGTCACCATCGATGGGATCCTGGCTGATGGTTCCGCGCGGGCAAAAAAACTCGCCGGCGAGACCATGAAAGCGGTCAAGGACATCGTCGGCTTGGTGCGGTCCTAAATTTTTCTCGTCATCCTGAGGTGCCCGCGCCAACGCGTCGGCCCTAAGTGGCCGGCCCAATGACAAGCTCCGCGCGGGCCTCGAAGGGTGACGGAACCGCACCCGCTTGTCGGATGGCGGCGCTCCGTGGCAGCATGATTTGCGTGTGGCGTATGATCGTGCCGGGGAGATCGCATGTCGCGCAGGCGCCGCAGTTATGAAGCCGGTCACCGGCCGAAGCTGCTTGTCGTCATCGATGATACCGAGGAATGCGATCGCGCCGTCTATTTTGCCAGCCGGCGCGCGGCGCGCATCGGCGGCAATGTGGTCATGCTGCAGGTGATCGAGGCCCACGACCAGAGCCAGCAATGGCTCGGCGTCGCCGACATCATGCGCGCCGAAGCCCATGAGGAAGCCGACGCGCTGCTTGCCAAATACGCCGCCCGCGCCAACGGCATTGCCGGCATCACGCCCGAACGGGCGGTGCGCGACGGCGACAAGGCCGAAGAAATTCTCAAGCTGATCGACGAGGACGAGGACATATTCATTCTGGTGCTGGCCGCCGGCACCGGGTCGGAAGGGCCCGGACCGCTAGTCGCTACCATCGGCCGCACCGCCGGTGACTTTCCCATACCCGTGGCGATCGTCCCCGGGCACCTGAGCGACGAAGAGATCGATGCGCTGTCAGGGTAGCATTGCCACTTGAATTTCCAACCGAATTCGCCACGTGTTAGAGTGAATTGACCTGAAGCACGGCGCGCCGGAGCGGGCCGCGCCAGCTACCGGAGGAACCGATGTTCATCCAGACCGAAGCCACGCCGAACCCGGCGACCTTGAAGTTCTTGCCCGGCCGGGCGGTGCTGGAAACCGGCACGCTCGACCTGCGCGACGCCGACGAGGCGGCGGTCCAGTCGCCGCTGGCGGAACGGCTGTTCGGGGTCAATGGCGTCAGCGGCGTGTTCTTCGGCTCCGATTTCATTGCCGTAACCAAGGACGACGGCGGCGAGTGGCAGCAGCTCAAGCCGATGATTCTCGGCGCCATCATGGAACACTTTTTGTCGGGCGCGCCGCTCCTCAACACTGGGAGCGCCGAGCAGGGCGACGGCGATGAGTTCTTCGACGCCGCTGACGCCGAGACCGTCGCCACCATCAAGGAATTGATCGAGACGCGGGTACGGCCCGCGGTTGCCAATGACGGCGGTGACATCACCTTCAAGGGCTTCAAGGACGGCGTCGTTTATCTCAATATGAAGGGTGCCTGCTCGGGCTGCCCGTCATCGACGGCGACGCTGCGCCACGGCATCCAGAATTTGTTGCGTCATTTCCTTCCCGACGTGACCGAAGTCCGGCCGATGTAATGCGGCGCTCGCGCGGAGCGCTTGCCGGCATGATCGATCATGCGTGTGCTCGCCATTGACACGGCGCTATCGGCGTGTTCGGCGGCCGTGCTCGACACCGAGCACGGCGGCATCATTGCGAGCGAAAGCTTGCCGATGGTCCGCGGTCACGCCGAAGCCTTGATGCCGCTGCTGCAGCGGGTAATGAACGAAGCTCGCCTGCGGTTTGCCGATATCGATCGCATCGCCGTGACCACCGGGCCTGGCAGCTTCACCGGCTTGCGGGTCGGCATCGCTGCGGCGCGTGGCATTGCGCTTGCCGCTGACAAGCCGGCCGTGGGCTTGGCGACGCTGTCCGCTTACGCCGCGCCGCACATGGCCGCCGATGCGAAACTTCCGGTGGTCGCCGCGATCGACGCGCGGCACGCGCAGGTCTACTTGCAGGTGTTCACCCCGGGCGGCCGTTCATTCACCGAGCCGCGGCTCGCCCCGTTGCGCGAAGCGGTGCGGGCAGCGGCGGCAACGCCTTCGTGCATTGTCGGCTCTGCGGCACACGCGGTCGCCGCCGCTTTGTCAGCCGGCGACGCGGCGCCAGCCGCGGTCGACGCGCGCCCCGCGCCCGATATCGCCTGGGTGGCCCGCATGGGCGCCGTGGTGCCGGAAGATCAGTCGCCGCTGAAGCCGCAATATCTGCGCGCACCGGACGCACAGCCGCAGAACGCCGCGCAGCTCCCGCGCCGATGATGAACTTCATCGCGCGGCTGATCCGCCGGACCGTGCCTTCGATATCGGAGGCGCGCGAACGCGACGCTGCTGAGATCGCAAAGCTGCACGCGGCGTCGTTCAAGCGCGGCTGGAGCGAGGAAGAGTTTCACCGGCTGCTGAGCGATCGCAATGTCGTCTGCCACGGCCTGACCGTCGGCCGGACGGTGATCGGATTCATCCTGTCCCGCCTGGCGGCTGGCGAGTCGGAAATTCTGTCCGTCGCCATTGCGCCCGCCTGGCGCGGCCGCGGTTTCGCTCGCCCGCTCCTGGACTTGCATCTGCGCCGCCTCGCCGGACTCGGGGCCCGCGCGGTATTTCTGGAGGTCGGCGACAACAATGCGGCCGCGAACCGCCTTTACCGAAATGCCGGATTTTACGAGGTTGGCCGGCGCCAAGGCTACTATGATGGCAGCGCCACGGCCCTGATCTTACGCCGCGACCTAAGCTGACGCTCAGGCCCAAAGGCGATATGATCCCGTTACAGAATCCCGTTACCGGGAACGGATGGAGAGAGGCTAAAGATTCGACCGGAATGACAGGTTCCCGCAAGCTGTACGTCAAATCCTTCGGCTGCCAAATGAACGTCTACGACTCACAGCGTATGGCGGACACCTTGGCGCCTGAGGGCTACGTCGAAACCGGCACCGCCGAAGACGCCGATCTCATCATCCTCAATACCTGCCACATCCGCGAGAAGGCGGCGGAGAAGGTCTATTCCGAAATTGGCCGCATGCGGCGCCTGAAGGAGGCGGCTGCGGACGCCGGCCGCGACGTCCGCATCGCCGTTGCCGGCTGCGTCGCGCAGGCGGAAGGCCATGAGATCATCCGCAGGGCGCCGGCGGTCGACCTGGTCGTCGGCTCGCAGAATTACCATCGGCTGCCCGATTTGCTGGCGCGCGCCGCGCACGACGGCAAGACGGTCGATACCGAATTTCCGGTCGACGACAAGTTCGATCATCTGGCCGCGCCGAGCCTCGCCGCGACGCGCGCGCGCGGCGTCTCAGCCTTCGTCACGGTGCAGGAAGGCTGCGACAAGTTCTGCACGTTCTGCGTTGTGCCTTATACGCGAGGCGCGGAGATTTCCCGCCCGGTGGACAAGATCGTCACCGAGCTGTCGCGCCTGGCGGACGCCGGCGTCCGCGAAGTCACGCTGATCGGACAGAACGTCAACGCCTATCATGGTCTCGGACCGGACGGCCGAACGTGGTCGCTGGCGCAATTGCTCGAACGCCTCGCGCAACTCTCCGGCATCGAGCGGCTCCGCTACACCACAAGCCATCCGGGCGACATGACCGATGATTTGATTGCCGCGCATCGCGATCTGCCGGCGCTGATGCCGCAGCTGCATCTGCCGATCCAGTCGGGCTCCGACCGCATCCTCGCCGCCATGAACCGTCGGCACACGCGCGCCGACTATCTCGCAGTCGTTGCGCGGCTCCGCGACGCGCGGCCGGATCTGGCGCTCACCTCGGACTTCATTGTCGGGTTCCCCGGCGAGACCGAAGACGATTTCGCCGAGACGCTCCAACTCATCGACCGGATCGGTTTTTCCGGTGCCTTCTCGTTCAAGTATTCGCCGCGGCCCGGCACGCCCGGCGCGGAAATGGATGGTCAGATCGGCGAGGCGGTAAAGTCCGATCGCTTGACGCGGCTGCAGCAAGCAATCGACCGCAGCCAAGCGAACTTCAATCGCAATTGCGTCGGCCGCACGATCTCCGTGCTGTTCGAGCGTCCGGGCCGCCACAGCGGCCAGATTGTCGGCCGCTCGCCCTATCTGCAGCCGGTGCAAATCGAGGCGCCGCCGTCGCTGATCGGCGAAATCGCCGCCGTCACCATCACCGAAGTCGCCAGCAACAGTCTGTTCGGCGCGCTGACCCAACAGCCGGCTCTCGCCGGCACCGGAGCCTGAATGCGCACACCTGATCCTGCCGGAACCGACGCCGCCTCCTTGATCGCGGCGCCAAATGGCCCGACGCAGATCACGCTGACTTTCGACGATAACCGGCTCGCTTCAGTCCTATTCGGCCAATACGGTCAGAACCTCGCCTTGATCGAGCGGCGGCTCGGCGTGGTGGCGACGTCCCGCGGCAATCACGTCACGCTGGAAGGCTCGCACGAGGCTTGCGAGCAGGCCCGCCGGGTTCTGGAAAACCTTTACGAGCGCCTCAAAAGCGGCGACGAACTGGTGCAGGGCGACGTCGACGGCACCATCCGCCTGACCCTGTCGCAAGGGTCGCTGTTCGATTTCGATCCCGCCGCGGCGCGCGAGAATTTCGAAGAGATCAATCTGCGCAAGCGGCGGGTGCGGGCGCGCACGCCGGCGCAGGACGCCTATGTCCGCGCGCTCAAGCGCCATGCGCTGGTGTTCGCCACCGGTCCCGCCGGCACTGGCAAGACCTGGCTCGGGGTCGCGCACGCCGTGCAATTGTTCGAGCGCAAGGAAGTCGACCGCATCGTGCTGTCACGGCCGGCGGTCGAAGCCGGCGAACGGCTCGGATTCCTGCCCGGCGACATGCGCGAAAAGGTCGATCCATATCTGCGGCCGATCTACGACGCGCTCTACGATCTGATGGACGCGCGCATCGTCGAGCGCGCCCTGCAGACCACCGAAATCGAAATTGCGCCGCTCGCCTTCATGCGCGGCCGCACCCTGTCGAACGCGGCGATCATTCTCGACGAAGCGCAGAACACCACTGCCATGCAGATGAAGATGCTGCTGACGCGGCTCGGCGAGAACAGCCATATGGTGGTCACCGGCGATCCAAGCCAGGTCGACCTGCCGCCCGGGCAGACATCCGGCCTTGCCGAGGCGGTGCGCCTGCTCGAAGGCATCGACGGCATCGCCCACGTCACCTTCTCGGCCGCCGACGTGATCCGTCACGAGCTCGTCGCACGCATCGTTGAGGCTTACGACAAGGCGGCCGCGAGCAAGCGCGAGCGAACCTGATGGCACGAGCCGCGCGCAAAGCGCGCAACGCGCTCAACATCGATGTTGTGGTTGAGTCCAAGCTGTGGAACCGGAAAAAGGGCTTCAAATCGGCCGCCCGCAGCGCCATCGTCGAGGCCGCCGGCCTGCTGTCAACACCGAGCTCCGAGCTTGCTATCGTACTGACCGATGATTCGACCATCCGTCTGCTCAACCGCGATTGGCGTGGCGTCGACGCGCCGACCAACGTGCTGTCGTTTCCGGCCAGTCGTGCCGGCGGCGCGACCCCGTTCATCGGTGATATCGTCCTCGCCTACGAAACCATCGCCAGGGAAGCGCGTGCCGAGCGCAAACCATTCGCCCATCATATTGCCTACCTCGCAGTGCACGGTTTCCTGCATCTTTTGGGATACGATCACCTTCGGAAAAAGGATGCCGAGGAAATGGAACAACTCGAGCGCGACATTCTGCGCCGGCTTCGCATCCCGGATCCTTACCGCCGCATGGCAAGCGTCTGACGCGGGCGGCACCGTAACGGGCTTACGACACGCGCACCGATCATCCGCAAGCTCCTCATACACAAACCCATAATCGTCCAAACGATGTCTCAATCCCCGACCCGCACCCAGCAGAACGAGACCGAACGCGGCGGTCTGCCGATGGTCTTGCCGGAGGCCGGCGAGCTGCACGAGGGCTGGCTCGGGCGCGTCATGCGCATCCTGTTCGGCTGGAAGGCGGCGGCGACGCGCGCCGACCTCGAGCTTGTTCTGACCAACGAGCAACCGGAATCCGGCTTCTCGCCGACCGAAGCGGCGATGCTGAAGAATATCCTCGGCCTGCGCGAATGCCGGATCGAGAGCGTGATGGTGCCGCGCGCCGACATCATCGCCGTGCAGCAGGACCTGACCATCGGCGAACTGGTCAAGGTGTTCGCCGGCGCCGGCCATTCTCGGCTCGTGGTCTATAACGATACCTTGGACGATCCGGTCGGCATGGTGCATATCCGCGACCTGTTGGCGTTCATGGCCGCACGCGCGGCGCTTGGCGCCACCGCCGACGATCAAGAAACGCCACCGGCGACCGATCTCGATCTCGGCAAGATCGATCTGTCGATGCCTCTAGCGAAGACCAAGATCGTGCGTGAAATGCTGTACGCGCCGCCATCCATGCCGGCGCTCGATCTGCTCGCCAAGATGCAGGCGACGCGCATCCATCTGGCTTTGATCATCGATGAATATGGCGGCAGCGACGGCCTGGTTTCGATCGAAGATCTGGTCGAGCTGATCGTCGGTGACATCGCCGACGAGCATGACGAAGCCGAGACCGCAGCAGTCATGCGGCAGAGTGACGGCTCGTTCCTGGCCATCGGCCGCGCCAGCCTCGACGATGTGCGCGCCGTGATCGGCGACGAGTTCGACGTCGGCGAAGCCGCACAAGAGGTCGATACGCTCGGCGGCTATCTGGTGATGCGCGCCGGCCACGTGCCGGTGCGCGGCGAACTGGTGCCGGGCCCGGCGACGTTCGAGGCCGAAGTGCTCGATGCCGATCCGCGCCGGGTCAAGCGTGTCAAGATTTATCGCAGCAAGGATCGCCGGCCGGCCGCGGCGCGCGAGCAGCCGGCACCATTGCGGACGGCGCCGGCGCGGCCGTCGCCGCCGCGCGACGACGCCGCCAAACCAAATCCGAACGCTGCGCCACCGCCGTGAGGCCGACGGCTCTGATCCACACAATCGTATTATCTTACGGATGGCGGCGCTGGCTCATTGCCTTCGCCGCCGGCGCGGTTTCGGCTTTGGCCATGGCGCCGCTCAATGCCTGGCCGGTATTATTTTTGAGCTTTCCGGTCCTGGTCTGGCTGATCGACGGCGCCGGCGCCGGCCATTGGCGCGGATTCGGTGTTGCAGCGGCGACTGGCTGGTGGTTCGGCTTCGGCTATTTCCTCGCCGGTCTCTATTGGGTCGGCTTCGCTTTCCTGGTGGACGCGCCGACCTTCGGTTGGCTGTTGCCGTTCGCGGTGATCGGCTTGCCGGCGGGGCTTGCGATCTTCACCGCGTTTGGCGTCGCCTTGGCGCGGCTGTTATGGACGCGAGGCGCCACGCGCATCCTGGCTTTAGGTGCGGCGTTGACGACGGCGGAATGGCTCCGCGGCCACGTGCTCACCGGTTTTCCATGGAACGCATTCGGCTACGCGCTGACCTCTCCGCTCATTCTGGCGCAGAGCGCTTCACTGATCGGCATTTGGGGCCTGACTTTCATTGCCGTCGTGATCTTCGCCAGTCCGGCGGCCTTGGCGGATGATCGGGCCGAAAGTCGCTTGCCGTGGCTGCCGCTCGCGCTCGGCATCGTCGTTCTTGTCGGCACGGGCGCATTCGGCGCGATTCGTCTCGCCCGCACGCCGACCCGCTTGGTCGATGGCGTGCAGCTTCGCATCATGCAGCCGAATTTGCAGCAGGACGTTCGCTTCAACTATGCCGCCAGGCGGCAGGTTATGGAGCGCTACATCGATTTGTCGGAGCGCGCGTCCGGACAATCGTCGAGTCTTGGCGGCACGACCCATCTGATCTGGCCGGAATCGGCGTTTCCATTTTTCCTAGCCCGCGAGCCCGAAGCGCTCGCGCAGATCGCCGAGCTTCTCAAGGGCGGCACAGTGTTGATCACCGGCGCCGTGCGGCTGGCCGAACCGGCCGCCTCATCGTCCGATATCGGCGTCTACAACTCGATCTATGTCATCGGCCACGACGGCTCGCTCAATTCGTTTTACGACAAGACTCACCTGGTGCCGTTCGGCGAATATCTTCCGTTCCAACACTTCCTCGAAAGTCTCGGCCTGCAGCAACTCACCAAACAACGCGGCGGTTTTCTCGCCGGCGACCGGCGCCGGCTGATTGCCGTGCCCGGCGCGCCGCCGGCGCTGCCGCTGATCTGCTACGAGATCATCTTTCCGGGCGAGGTGATGCCCAAAGGCCCGCGGCCCGGCTGGATCATCAATGTCACCAATGACGGATGGTTCGGCATTTCGAGCGGCCCTTATCAGCATTTCCAACAGGCCCGCGTGCGCGCCATCGAGGAAGGCCTGCCGCTCGTTCGTGCCGCCAACACCGGAATTTCCGCCGTCGTCGACCCGGTGGGGCGGATCGTCGATTCACTGCCGCTCGGCGCGGAGGGCGTGATCGACGCGCCTTTGCCGCGGCCGATCGGCGCGCCGATTTATGCCCGCATCGGCGATGTGCCGGCGGCGATGTTGGTCGCGGTCTCGCTGCTCACCCTTATCCGCCGCCGATTGCAGCCGCACGTCCCCAAAAAGCAAACGACTGCTACGCAGTAAAAATTTATCCCAATCTACCCGTCAGTAAGTTGTGATACTCATGGGTAAATTCGCGCGAAGCGCGCGTCGGTTGTCAGGTCTTACCGACCACCGGATGTGCCGATGCCTGTTGATTCAACTATGCCGCGCAAAAGCGTGGAAAAATAAATCTATCCCTCAATATTATGGAAAATTTTATTCTATGTAAATTTTTATTCCAAAACATTTCGATCAGGTGAAAACCATAAAACAGCAAAACCACGTAATAATCGACTGGCTCATATTTGATATCTAAAACAATTACGGTAAATAGGGTGCGCACAGGAGGTCGTTTAAATGATCGCCAAAAAGGCGCCGAACCCGATCGATAAACATGTCGGCAGTCGCGTTCGCATGCGCCGCATGATGCTGGGAATGAGTCAGGAAAAACTCGGCAACAATCTCGGTCTGACATTCCAACAAGTGCAGAAATACGAAAAGGGCACCAACCGCATCGGCGCCAGCCGCCTGCAGCAAATCTCGCAGATCCTGCAAGTGCCAGTTTCGTTTTTCTTCGAAGGCGCGCCCGCCGTCACTATCGCCGGCGCGGTGCGTGCGGACGGCGTCGGCGAGGCGCCATCGCCGGCTTACGTCTCCGACTTTCTCGCCACGTCCGACGGTCTGGCGCTGACCAAAGCGTTCATGCGCATCGCCAACTCCAAGTTGCGACGCCGCATCGTCGACCTGGTCGAACAAATCGCCACCTGCGACAAACACTGAGACGAATACTGACAAGTACTCGCGCGCCACAAATACTCGCGATGGCGGGCCGACCCAACACGCCGCCCACATTTCGCCCACATCTTGACCGCGCAGGGGGGACGCTGCAACAACCCTGTCACAGTCAGCGCGGGTTCTCGTCGGCGCCCGAACTGAATAGCGCCGGGGACGAGGCTAGCTTCACGAGGGGAGTGTGTTTCGGTGGAACGTGCCAACTATCTGTTTACGAGCGAGTCCGTGTCGGAAGGCCATCCCGACAAAGTTTGCGACCAGATTTCCGACGCCATTCTCGATGCTTTTCTTGAGAACGATCTCAAGCTCGGCATCGCCGACGAGAGCAAAGTCAACACCAGACTTGGCTGCGAGACGTTATGTACGACCAACAAAATCGTCATCGCCGGCGAAGGGCGCGGCCAGGCACCGTTCTTCCACAAGCACGGCGACAAAGCCGTGGTCAATCGTGAGCTGATCACCGAAACCGCGCGCCAGGTGGTGAAGGATATCGGCTACGACCAGGATGGCTTCTCCTATTATGGCGCCGACGTCGAAGTGCTGCTGCACGGCCAGTCGCCCGACATCGCCATGGGCGTCGACGCCAAGAAGAAGAAGAGCGGCGAGGAAGAAGGTGCCGGCGATCAAGGCATGATGTTCGGCTTTGCCTGCACGGAGAGCGAGGTCTACGAAAAAGGCTCGTTCATGCCGGCGCCGATCTATTTCGCGCACAAGATTCTCAAGATGCTGTCGGAAAAGCGCCGCTCCGGCGCGCTGTTTGATCTGCAGCCCGATGCCAAAAGCCAAGTGACGGTCAAATACGTTGACGGCAAGCCGGTCGGCTGCACCAAGGTCGTGGTGTCGACCCAGCACAACGCCCAAACCCGCAACGGCAAGAAATATTCGCCGAGCATGGTCAAGGACATGATCGGCGACGCGGTCGAGGAGGCGCTGCCGGAAGGCTGGATGCCGAAACGGCCAAGCGATTTCCTGGTCAATCCGACCGGCAATTTCGTCATCGGCGGCCCGGACGGCGATTGCGGCCTCACCGGCCGCAAGATCATCGTCGATACCTATGGCGGTTACGCGCCGCATGGCGGCGGCGCCTTTTCCGGCAAGGATCCGACCAAGGTCGATCGCTCCGCCGCTTATGCCGCGCGGTATCTGGCCAAGAATGTCGTGGCCGCCGGCCTCGCCGACAGCTGCACCATCCAGATCGCCTACGCCATTGGTGTAGCCGATCCGATGTCGGTCTATGTAGATACCCACGGAACCGGCAAGGTCGAAGAGGCCAAGCTGCAGAAGCTCCTGCCGGAGCTGTTTCCGCTGCGGCCGACCAATATCCGCCGTGCGCTCAAGCTCAATCGGCCGATCTATCGGCGCACTGCGGCCTATGGTCACTTCGGCCGGGCGCCGGAAAAGGACGGCGGTTTCTCCTGGGAGCGGACCGACCTCGCCGACGCGCTCAAACGCAGCTTGCGCTGAACTTCCACGTCCAAGACGCACTGCAAGACACACTGAATGACACGGCGGATTGCAAAAAAATCCGCCGTATCTTGTTTTGTTGCCGGCTCGCCCCACATCCGCGGCGGAACGAAATTGGCGCGGGTCGATTGGCGCAACGGACGGAGTTGGCCAACATGCAAACATTGATCGCTGGACTGGCATTGGCGCTGGCTTTTGCGGCGACGACTGTCCCGGCTGATGCCAAAGGCTGCATCAAGGGAGCGATCGTTGGCGGTGTCGCCGGTCACTATGCCGGCCGCCACGGTTTCCTCGGCGCGGCTGCCGGCTGCCTGGTCGGCCGTCATATGGCCAAGCAGCACCAAAGGGCCGTGCAAGCGCAAAAGCCGCCACAAAATCCCTCGCCCGATCAGGGTCATTGACGATAGTCTGACTAAGACAGCGTCGCTTAAGCTGCGTTTTGCTCGGGCCGAATTTGGCCGCGACACCGATGGATTCCAAGCCGCACCAGGCGCGGGCCTTTTTCGGCCGGCGCAAAGGTCACAAGCTGCGCAAAAGACAAGCGGAGCTGATGGAGACGCTGTTGCCGCGGCTGGCGATCGACGTCGCCCGCCCTGCCCCACCCGAACTGACTGCGCTGTTCCCAGTGCCGGTGAGCAACATCGCGCTCGAGATCGGCTTCGGCGCCGGCGAGAATTTGATTGCGCAGGCCGTTGCACGGCAGGCGACCGGATTCATCGGCGTTGAGCCGTTCGTCAACGGCATGGCGAAGGCGCTTGCCGTCATCGAGGCCGCTGGCCTGCGCAACATCCGCCTGCACTTCGACGATGCCGCGAGCCTGCTCGCCTGGCTTCCGACGGCATCCTTGATGCGCATCGAGCTCATCCATCCCGATCCGTGGCCGAAACGGCGACACTGGAAGCGGCGCTTTGTTCAGGATACGACCATCGCGCAATTCGCCCGCATCTTGCGGCGCGGCGGCGACGTGCGCTTCGTCACCGACGTCGCCGACTATGCCGCCTGGACCTTGCGGCATTTCATCGGATCGGCCGATTTCGAATGGACCGCGCAACGGGCCGACGATTGGCGCAAATCGTGGCCGGATTTCGCCGCCACGCGCTATCACGTCAAAGCGGCGCGCGAACAACGCCCGCCATGCTTTCTAATCTTCCGTCGGGTGTGAAACCGCGCTCGCGTTACTGGTCTTGCCGCACTTGCCAGAAACGAACGACGCGTTGTGCGGTCGAAGCCGAGAGCCGCTCGTAATTGGCAAACGCGGTATCGAGGCCGGGCTTGGAGGTCGGCGCGCCATCGGGGTGCATCGTGATGACGGCTTTCACCGTCGGCCAGCTCAAGCCCGCGGCTTTGCACAGGATCAGCACCGGATCGGGCCGATCGCCGCCCATCAGCCGATCGGCGATTTTGATCGGCACTTTCGACAGCGTGGCAAGCGCGACCACGGTCTCTTCGAAGTTGCCTTCGTTGCAGAACGACAGCAGCGCCGCTTCGTCCAACCGATTGGCACGATCGAGGCCAAGTACGACGCGTTGCGCGGCGCGATAATCGCGCGGGCCGACACGGGCGCCGACTTCCTTCGAGACCTTGGCAAGGACGTCGCAGATCGTCGCCCGCACCTCCGGCGTCGCCGCGGCGATGAGCCGGCGATGCACCACCGCGGTCGCTTTGGTCAGCAGATCGCGAAACATCTGCGGCGGGATGTCCGGCCGCAGCCCGACCTTCTCGGCCAAGATGCCGTCATCTTCGGCGCGCTGGACCAAACGATGAAAGCCGTTTTCGGAAATGCGGGCGCTGCGATTGGCGGCGACCCGGCGGGCAACGTCGCGGTTGCCGCGGCGCACCAGCACGTCGGTCACCGCTTCGCCCAAGGCGCGGCGCGAGGAGATCGCATGCAAATGGGCTTGGCCCTTGGTGCTGGCGACGTCGATCAGATCCGCTTCCGCCAGGCGCGGCGCCAGCGTCAGCACCGGCCCGGCGACGGTGATGTCGTCGTCGTTGGCGAGCTTGCGCAGCACCTTGACCGGCGCGTTACTCACCGGCGCGAGATGGTTGGACAGTTCGGCGCGCGCCTTGGTCTCGATCTCCTCGATCAGCAGCCCGAAGACTTCGTCGAACAAGTCGACATGCTCGTCGCTGTAACGGTTGGCGCCGTCGAGAAACAGCGCGGTGATGCGCTGCAGCGTCTCGGTCCGCTTCTCACGCGAGCCGTGCTGAACGACATCCTCAAGCTCGGGAATTAGCGAGCGGGCACCCATACCAGGTATCAGCGGTCAGGGATCAAAAGATCGGGATTCGGGCTTTCCTGGCCTGTTCTTGATCACCGGTTCGTGGTTATCGGCTATTGATTACCGGTTACTAATTACCGATCCCTGAATTGCCAATTCCTGGAGTCCTGATTACTGATCCCTGAACGGCCCTTGCAACGCCTTGGGGAAGGGCTATATTCGGCGCGTCCGTCATGGATACCTCATAACGGTCGGTTGATCCGAACGGTTTTGAGAGTGGGCCCTCCGGGACCCGCTCTTTTTTATTACCTGAGGCCCGACGGGTTCCTGCTGGACACATTACCTGACGCCTAAGAGCATGATCCCGAAAAGTGGAAACCGGTTTTCGGAAAAGATCACGCTCCAACGAAACATCGCGTGGATCAAAGCCTACGAAACATGGACGAACGGCCGACAGCCTTTGCCGAGGAACCGCGTCTGATTACCGAGCCGGGTCGCGCAGCGCGCGTCGCCGCGATCGCCGGACCGGTCCTCGCCGATCTCGGCTATCGGCTGGTGCGGGTGCGCGTCTCCGGCGCCGCCGGCTGCACCGTTCAGATCATGGCCGAGCGGCCGGACGGCGGGTTGGCAATCGAGGATTGCGAGGCGGCCTCGCGCGCGCTCTCGCCGGTGTTCGACGCCAGCGACCCGATCGAAGGGCCCTATCGTCTGGAGATTTCTTCACCCGGTATCGACCGGCCGCTGGTGCGGCGATCGGACTTCGAACGCTATGCCGGCCATATCGCCCACGTCGAGATGCTGGCGCCGGTCGACGGCCGCCGCCGCTTCCGCGGCGAGCTCCTCGGTGCGCAGGGCGATTGCGCGCGTCTTCGTTCCGGCGAGCCAGGAGCGGGTGAAGATGCGGAAATTCTGCTGCCGATCGACGGCATGATGGAAGCAAAACTGGTGCTCACCGACGCGCTGATTTCTCAGTCGCTGCGGCGAAGCAAGCACGGCGGCAAGCTTCAGGAACATGCGGCCCCTTCTCCACGAAGCGGCCGGCAGCGAAACCATCAACCACGACAGCCGGGCGCGCGGCCGGAACAAAGCGGCGGCGCCGAGCAACGCAAGGGAGACTGAACCATGGCGACGGTAAGCGCCAACAAACTCGAACTGCTGCAGATCGCGGACGCGGTCGCCCGGGAAAAGGCGATCGACCGCAAGATCGTGCTCGGCGCCATGGAAGACGCAATCGCCAAGGCCGCCCGCTCGCGCTATGGCAGCGAGACCGAGGTGCGCGCCGAGATCGATCCGAAGAGCGGCGAACTGCATCTGTCCCGGCACATGCTGGTGGTCGACGCCGTGGAAAATCCCTCGTTTCAGATCAGCCTCGAGGAGGCGCGCCGGCGCCATCCGGCGGCGCAGATCGGCGACACCATTGCCGACCCGCTGCCACCGCTTGAATACGGACGGATCGCCGCACAGTCGGCCAAGCAGGTGATCGTGCAGAAGGTGCGCGAAGCCGAGCGCGACCGTCAGTACGAGGAGTACAAGGAGCGGATCGAGGATATCGTCAACGGCATCGTCAAGCGCGTCGAGTACGGCAACGTGGTGGTCGATCTCGGCCGCGGCGAAGCCATCGTGCGCCGCGACGAGATGCTGCCGCGCGAAGTATTCCGCAACGGCGACCGTATTCGTGCGTTCATCTACGACGTCCGCCGCGAGCAGCGCGGGCCGCAGATTTTCCTGTCCCGCACGCATCCGAAATTCATGTCGAAGCTGTTCGCGCAGGAAGTGCCGGAGATTTATGACGGAATCGTCGAAGTGAAAGCGGTGGCCCGCGATCCGGGCTCGCGCGCCAAGATCGCGGTGGTCTCGCGCAACTCGTCGGTCGATCCGGTCGGCGCCTGCGTCGGCATGCGCGGCTCACGCGTGCAGGCCGTGGTCAACGAGCTGCAAGGTGAGAAGATCGACATCATTCCGTGGTCGCACGACATCGCCACGTTTGTGGTCAACGCGCTGGCGCCGGCGGAAGTCGCCAAGGTGGTGCTCGACGAGGAACGCGAACGCATCGAGGTAGTGGTGCCCGATCAGCAGCTCTCGCTCGCGATCGGCCGGCGCGGCCAGAATGTGCGTCTCGCCTCGCAGCTCACCGGCTGGGACATCGATATCCTCACCGAGCAGGAAGAGTCGGAGCGCCGCCAGGCCGAATTCGAAAATCGCACCCGTATGTTCATCGACTCGCTCAATGTCGACGAGGTGATCGGACAATTGCTGGCGTCGGAAGGCTTCAGCTCGGTCGAGGAGCTGGCGATGGTCGACCCCAAAGAGGTCGCCGGCATCGAGGGCTTCGACGAGGACACCGCGGCCGAGCTGCAGACGCGGGCGAGCGATTATCTGGCCAAGATCGAGGCCGAGCTCGACGCCAAGCGCACGGAACTCGGCGTCGCCGATGAGCTGAAGGAGGTGCCAGGCGTCACCACGGCGATGCTGGTCCGCTTCGGCGAGAGCGGCATCAAGACGGTCGAAGACCTGGCCGGTTGCGCGACCGACGACCTCGCCGGCTGGACCGAGCGCAAGGATGGCGAGACGGTGCGGGAAGCCGGCATTCTCGACGGTTTCGAGCTGGCGCGCGAGGACGCCGAAGGCCTGGTGATGCAGGCGCGGGTGAAAGCCGGCTGGGTCAGTGAAGCCGATCTTGCGCCGCCGCCGACTGAGGAAGCGCCGGTGCAGGAAGCGCAAGCCTAAAAGGGGAACGAAGCGCACGGATGATCGCCGGAACTCAAGACCCCGAACTCGCTGCGGCGCTCGACCGCGGACCGCGCACGGCCGAACGCACGCGTATGTGCGCGGCCACGCGCGTGGTGCAGCCGGTATCCGAGCTGATCCGGTTCGTCGTCGGGCCGGACGGCGAAGTGGTTGCGGACATCAAAAGCAAGTTGCCGGGCCGGGGCATCTGGGTCGCCGCCACCCGTGGCGCGCTGGCCGCGGCGCTCAAGCGCAAGGCGTTCGCCCGCGGGTTCAAGCGGGATGTCCGCGTGCCGGCCGATCTGGTCGAGCGTACCGAACGGCTCCTGGAACGGGCGGTCTTCGACGCCCTGGCCATTGCCGGCAAGGCGGGGTTGGTCTCAACCGGCTTCGCCAAGACCGAAGCCGCCCTCGAACACGACGACGTTACCGCGCTTCTGCATGCCTCAACGGCCGCCTCCGACGGCATCCGCAAGCTGGACGCGGCATGGCGCCGCTGGCGGCCGGATGCACCGCCGGTTGTGATCGGATTCCTTAACGCCGCCGAATTGGATTTGGCATTGAACCGCCCAAATGTGGTACATGCTGCCCTGCTCGCCGGTCCAGTGAGCGAAACCTTTTTGGCGCGTTGCCGGCGCCTGGAACGGTTTCGCGCCGGCGATCAGCATCATCAGGCCGGAAAGGCTGCGCCGTACTAACCGGCCGGAGACACGACGCGTATGAGCGAGACGAGCAAGAATAGTGGCGAGAAGCTGAGTGTGTCTTCGACCAAGACGCTGACGCTCAAGCGTGGCGGCGTCGAGCAGGGCGTCGTGCGCCAAAGCTTCAGCCACGGCCGCAGCAAAGCGGTGGTCGTCGAGAAGGTGAAGCGCCGCCTCGGTCCGGGCGAGGGAAAGCCGGAGACCGCGGCGCCCGTAGAGCGCGCCAGCGCCGCGGCGCCGAAGCGCGTCGCGCCGACCGCAAAAGCACCGGCGGCCGCGCCCGCCGCACCAAATACAGCGCCAGCCGCCGCGCCCGCCAAACCGTCCGGCGTGGTGCTGCGCACGCTCACCGAAGAGGAGCGCAGCGCCCGCGCTCACGCGCTTGCCGACGCGCGCTTGCGCGAAGCGGAAGAACGAAAGATCGCCGAAGAAGAGGCGCGCATCCGCCAGACGCGCGAGGAAACCGACAAGGCCGAGCGGATGAAGGCGGAAGCGCGCAAGCGCGATGAAGAAGACCGCCGCAAGCACGACGAGGAAACCAAACGCAAGGCCGACGAGGTTGCCAAGAAGCGCTTCGGCACAGAACCGTCGCCGCTAAAGCCGGCCGGGGCTCGACCGGTACTCGAGGCCGATGAAGAAGAAGCACCGCGCAGCGCCCGCCGCGGCCCCGGTGGTGCCCCGGTGCGCCCGGCGCCGGCGCCGAAGACGCCGCGCAGCGGCGGCGAAAAGCGCCGCGGCCGATTGACCGTGGTCACCGCGCTTTCCGCCGACGAAGTGCGCGAGCGCTCCGTTGCCTCCTTCCGCCGGCGCGTGCAGCGCATGTCCGGTCATCGCGACGAGCCCAAGGAAAAGATCGCGCGCGAAGTGACGATCCCGGAGACCATCACGATCCAGGAGCTCGCCAATCGCATGGCCGAGCGCGGCGTCGACGTCATCCGCATCCTGATGCAGCAAGGTCACATGGCGAAGATCACCGATACGATCGACGCCGACACCGCCCAGCTCATCGCTGAGGAGCTCGGTCACACCGTCCGGCGCGTCGCCGAGTCCGACGTCGAAGAGGGCATGTTCGACGCGCCGGACGATCCGGACAATTTGCAGCCGCGCGCTCCGGTGGTCACCATCATGGGCCACGTCGATCACGGCAAGACGTCTTTGCTTGATGCCATCCGCTCGACCGACGTCGCCGCCGCCGAGGCCGGCGGCATCACCCAGCATATCGGCGCTTATCAGGTCACCTCGCCGTCGGGCCTGCGCATCACCTTCATCGATACGCCGGGCCACGCCGCCTTTACCGCGATGCGCGCGCGCGGCGCCAAGATCACCGATATCGTCGTGCTGGTGGTTGCCGCCGACGACGGCGTCATGCCGCAGACGGTCGAAGCCATCCATCACGCCAAAGCGGCCAAAGTGCCGATCATTGTTGCCATCAACAAGATCGACAAGGCCGACGCCAAGCCCGAGCGAGTACGTACCGAGTTGCTACAGCACGAAATCCAGGTCGAGTCGCTGGGTGGCGAGGTGCTGGAAGTCGACGTGTCGGCCAAGGAAAAGCGCAATCTCGACAGGCTGCTCGATATCATCGCGCTGCAAGCCGAAGTGCTTGAGCTCAAAGCCAACCCGAACCGCGCGGCCGAAGGCACGGTGATCGAGGCCCGGCTCGACCGCGGCCGCGGCCCGGTTGCGACCGTGCTGGTGCAGCGCGGCACGCTCCGCCCCGGCGACATCGTCGTCGCCGGCTCGGAATGGGGCCGCGTGCGCGCGCTGGTATCGGACACCGGACACTCGGTGGTCGCCGCCGGGCCTTCGATGCCGGTCGAGGTGCTGGGCTTCAACGGCACGCCCGAGGCCAGCGACCGGCTGGCGGCGGTCGAGACCGAGGCCCGCGCCCGCGAGATTGCTGATTATCGCGCGCGGCAGAAACGCGAGATCGCCGCGGCGCGGCAGACCGGCATGCGCGGCTCGCTTGAGCAGATGATGAATCAGCTCAAGACCTCGGGCCGCAAGGAATTCCCGCTGGTGATCAAGGGCGACGTGCAGGGCTCGATCGAGGCCATTGTCGGCGCATTGGACAAGATGTCGACCGACGAAGTCGTCGCCCGCATAATCTTCTCCGGCGCCGGCGGTATCACCGAATCCGACGTCACCCTGGCGGAAGCCTCCGATGCCGTGGTCATTGGCTTCAACGTGCGCGCCCACAAGGAAGCGCGCGAAGCCGCCGAACATGCCGGCATTGAGATCCGCTACTACAACATCATCTACGACCTGGTCGACGACGTGAAGAAAGCGATGTCGGGACTGCTGGCGCCGACGATGCGCGAGACCATGCTCGGCAACGCGACCATTCTCGAAATCTTCAAGGTGTCTAAGGTCGGCAATGTCGCCGGCTGCCGCGTCACCGACGGCGTGGTCGAGCGCGGCGCCAATGTGCGGCTGATTCGCGACAGTGTCGTCGTCCATCAGGGCAAGCTGTCGCAGCTCAAGCGCTTCAAGGACGACGCGCGCGAAGTCCTGGCCGGCCAGGAATGCGGCATGGCATTCGAGAACTACCACGACATGAAAGTCGGCGACGTCATCGAGTGCTATCGCGTGGAGACCGTGCAGCGGACCTTGTGAGTTCAAGTCTCACGTTCGCGCGGTCTTGAGCGATCATGCCGCCTGACCTGCGGTTCCGACAAAGCGTTCATGGTCATCAGCAACGAGATGTGCGGTTCAAGCCCGCGCCCCACAGCAGTAAAGAGATGCCCCGCCATCACCATCATGCTCAATCCGCCGGCGGCTCGCAGCGCCAATTGCGCGTCGGCGAATTGATCCGTCACGAGCTTGCCGCCATGCTGTCGCGCGGTGACGTGCACGATCCGGTGATCGAAACGCACCTGATCACGGTGCCGGAAGTGCGCATGAGCCCGGATTTGCGGCTGGCGACGATCTACATCATGCCGCTCGGCGGCCGCGACGAAGCGGACGTGCTCGCCGCGCTCGATCGCAACAAGCGCTATGTGCGCGGCGAGATCGCGCGGCGTGTTAACTTAAAATTTGCGCCTGAAATTCGCTTTCGCATTGACGAACAATTCGACGAAGCAGAACGGATCGAGAAGCTTTTGCGAACACCCGATGTACAGCGCGATCTCGGTGAAAAGAAGGAAGAGTGATGCAAAAGTCACCATACATCGTTGCGGCATCCGACGTGCAAGTCGCTCGCCTCGGCGACCCTCGCGCGAGCAGCGAACCGGGCGCGCAGGCGGCCAAAAAGAGCAAGCGCGACGTGCATGGCTGGGTAGTGCTCGACAAGCCGGTCGGCATGACGTCGACCCACGCTGTTGCGGTCATCAAGCGATTGTTCGCGGCGAAGCGGGCCGGCCACGCCGGTACGCTTGATCCGCTGGCGTCCGGCTGCCTGCCGATCGCGCTCGGCGAAGCGACCAAGACCGTCCCGTTCGTGGTCGACGGCCGTAAGACCTATGTCTTCACCGTGCGCTTCGGCGAGGAGCGCGACACCGACGATGCCGAAGGCCGCGTCGTCAATGTCAGCGAAAGCCGCCCCGACCGGACCGCAATCGAGGCCATGCTGCCCCGCTTCGTCGGCACCATCGAGCAGGTTCCGCCGCGCTTTTCAGCCATCAAGATCGACGGCGAGCGAGCCTATGACCTGGCGCGGGACGGCGAGACCGTCGAGATCGCCCCGCGCCAGGTAACCATTAACCGGCTTGAGCTCCTCGAAACCCCCGACCCGGATCATGCGGTGCTGGCGGCCGAATGCGGCAAAGGGACCTATGTGCGTGCGCTGGCCCGCGACCTTGGCCGCGCGCTTGGGGGTTTCGGCCACGTTTCCGCCTTAAGGCGCAGCCGTGTCAGTCCCTTCGTCGAAGGCGACATGATTTCGCTGGAACGGCTTGAATCTTTGTGTCATAGAGCCGCCGCTGGCGAGGTAAATCTCGCCGATATGCTGCTGCCGGTCGAGACCGCGCTGGACGACATCCCGGCGCTGGCCGTAAGCCCGGCAGATGCGGCAAGGCTCCACAAGGGTCAAGTCGTTTTGTTGCGCGGACGGGACGCAGCCGTCATCCGCGGCACGGTCCAGGTCGCTTCGGGCGGACAGCTCGTGGCCATAGCCGAGATCGACCGCGGTGAGATCGTCCCCAGGCGCGTGTTCAATTTGAACGGCGTGACAGGTCGCGCCGATAGACAAAAAGGTTGGTGACGATGTCGATTACGACCGCACGCAAGGCGGAGGTTATCAAGACGTACGCCGTCAAGTCGGGTGATACGGGTTCGCCGGAAGTACAGGTTGCGCTTCTTTCGGAGCGCATTAACAGTCTGACTGATCACTTCAAGTCCCACATCAAGGACAACCACTCGCGGCGCGGGCTCTTAAAGCTCGTGTCGCAGCGCCGGCAGATTCTCGACTATCTGCGGCGCACCGACGAAGGCCGTTACAAGGAGTTGATTGAACGGCTCGGCATTCGCCGTTGAAGAAGCTTGCGCGCGGGCAGTCCCGTGCGCGTCGTGGCGGAGCGCGTGTGACGCCCGCCGGTATGTGCGGCAGCAGAGCTGCCGATTGAACGACGGACCAGAGGTCCGTCCCTATCAAAGGAAGGTCCGAAGGCCATGGCAGGATCGCCGGATGCTGTTGAGGCATTGCAGCTTGGCTGCGCCGACAGCGTCTCGCCGTCTTGCTTATGGCTTTCGCATCTCCGTGAAAACCATGAAAGACAATCGCAATGTTCAACATTCATCGTGTGCAACTTGACTGGGGTGGCCGCAAGCTCACGCTAGAGACCGGCAGGCTGGCGCGCCAGGCCGACGGTGCGGTGTTCGCTTCGTACGGCGACACCACCGTGATCGCGACCGTGGTCGCGGCCAAGCAGCCCAAGGAAGGCATCGACTTCCTGCCGCTGACCTGCAACTACCAGGAAAAATACTACGCTGCGGGCCGTATCCCCGGCGGCTATTTCAAGCGCGAAGCGCGGCCGACGGAAAAGGAGACATTGGTCTCCCGCCTGATCGATCGCCCGGTCCGGCCGCTGTTCGCCGATGGCTGGCGCTGCGACACCCAGGTCATCGTGACGGTGCTGTCGCATGATCTCGAGAACGATCCCGACATTGTGGCGATGGTGGCGGCGTCCGCGGCGCTGACGCTGTCAGGCGCGCCGTTCATGGGACCGATCGGCGCCGCCCGCGTCGGCTTCATCAACAACGAATACGTGCTCAATCCGCAGATCGACGAGATGCCCGAGAGCCAGCTCGATCTGGTCGTCGCCGGCACGCAGGGCGCGGTGCTGATGGTCGAGTCGGAAGCCAAGGAGCTGTCCGAGGACATCATGCTGGGCGCGGTGATGTTCGGCCACCGGCATTTCCAGCCGGTGATCGACGCCATCATCAAGCTCGCGGAGAAGGCCGCCAAGGAGCCGCGCGAGCTCAACGTGGCGGACAATTCCGGCCTGCAGAAAGAAATGCTCGACCTGGTCGAGAAGGAGCTGCGCGCCGCGTACTCGATCCCGGACAAAATGGAGCGCCACAAGGCGGTCGACGCCGCCAAAGAGCGCGTCATGGGTCATTTCCTGCCGGCCGGCGTAGACAACCCGAAATATCCGAAGCTCGCCGTCGCCGACGTTTTCAAGGAGCTCGAAGCCAAGATCGTGCGCTGGAACATCCTCGACACCGGCAATCGCATCGATGGCCGCGATGTCAAGACGGTGCGGCCGATCGTGTGCGAAGTCGGCGTGCTGCCGCGCACCCATGGCTCGGCGCTGTTCACGCGTGGCGAGACCCAGGCTTTGGTCGTGTCGACACTCGGCACCGGCGAGGACGAGCAATACATCGACGCGCTGCAGGGAACCTACAAAGAGTCTTTCCTGTTGCACTACAACTTCCCGCCCTTCTCGGTCGGCGAAACCGGCCGCCTTGGCGCGCCCGGACGGCGCGAAATCGGCCACGGCAAGCTCGCCTGGCGGGCCATCCATCCGGTGCTGCCGCCGCACACCGAGTTTCCCTACACCATCCGCGTCGTCTCCGAGATCACCGAGTCCAACGGCTCGTCCTCGATGGCGACGGTCTGCGGCACCTCACTGTCGCTGATGGATGCCGGCGTGCCGCTCAAGCGGCCGACCGCCGGCATCGCCATGGGCCTGATCAAGGAGGATGAGCGCTTCGCCGTGCTGTCCGACATTCTCGGCGACGAGGATCATCTGGGCGACATGGACTTCAAGGTCGCCGGCACCGAGCGCGGCGTCACCTCGCTGCAGATGGACATCAAGATCGCCGGCATCACCGAAGAGATCATGCGCATCGCGCTCGCCCAGGCGAAGGACGGCCGCATGCACATTCTCGGCGAGATGGGCAAAGCCATCACCCAGGCCCGCGCCGAGCTCGGCGAGCACGCGCCGCGCATCGAGGTGCTTTCGATCCCGGTCGACAAAATCCGCGAAGTCATCGGCTCGGGCGGCAAGGTTATCCGCGAGATCGTGGAAAAGACCGGCGCCAAGATCGACATTTCCGACGACGGTACGGTCAAGGTCGCTTCCGCCAGCGGCGAGTCGATCAAGGCGGCGATCAACTGGATCAAGTCGATCGCGTCGGAGCCGGAGGTCGGACACATCTACGAAGGCACCGTCGTCAAGGTTATGGACTTCGGCGCGTTCGTGAATTTCTTCGGCGCCAAGGACGGCCTCGTCCATATCAGCCAGCTGGCGCCGCGGCGGGTGCAGAAGACCTCCGACGTCGTCAAGGAAGGCGACAAGGTGAGGGTCAAGCTCCTCGGCTTCGACGAACGCGGCAAGGTCCGGCTGTCGATGAAGGCGGTCGATCAGGAGACCGGCGAGGATTTGGAAGCCAAGCAAAAAGCCGAAGGCGGTGAACCGCGCGAGGCCGCGGCAGGCGGGGCGGCGGAATAATCGTCGCGTAACCAGCGAGCCTCCGAGGGACGACGAAAGGCGGCCAATCTGGCCGCCTTTTTGTTGAGACAGGCGGGCGGCAGCGCCTTGACGATCAGTCGGCGATCGCAACCGGTTCCGCAGCGCGCTGGCCCGACGGCCTCTTGAACACGACCAGCAGCGGAATGACCGCCAGCGCCGCGATCATCAACAGCTTGTAATCATCGATGTAGGCAATAATCTGCGCCTGCCGCGTAATGACCGCGTCTAGCGCCGCGCGGCCGGCTGCGGTCAACGGATTCCAGGCCTGCGCGATCAGCGGGTTCTCGAAGCCGCGATTGACGGCGTTGACGCTCGGCACGATGGCGGCGTGATTGGCCTGGGTGTTTTGCACCAGCAAGGCGTTGACGATCGAGATGCCGACGCTTGAGCCGATGTTGCGCGACAGGCTGAACAGGCCGGCGCCTTCGGCGCGTTCGGCAAGCGGCAGCGTCGAAAGCGTCGCCGCGCTCAGCGGCACGAACAGGAAGCCGAGACCGAAACCCTGGACCATGGTGACGCCGATGATCGCTCCCTGCGAGACGTCCGGCGTCCAGCCGGTCATGGCATTGAACGACCACGCGGTCAGGCATAGCCCGATGAAAAGCAGAATGCGCGTGTCGGTGCGGCCGACCAGACGGCCGACGATCAGCATCGACGCCATGGTGCCGATGCCGCGCGGGCCCATGACCAGGCCGGCGGTGACGACCGGATAGTCCATGAGCTCCTGCAGATATGGCGGCTGCAGCGCCATCGAGGCGTAATACGTGAGGCCGACGATCGAGATGAACAGCACGCCCGCCGTGAAATTGCGATCGCGGAACAAGCTCGGCCGCACGAAGGGCTTGTCGGCAGTGAAGGTATGCACCAGGAACAGATAGAAGGCCGACACCGCAATGACGGCTTCGATCATGATCTCGCCGGAGCCAAACCAATCTTTTTGCTCGCCACGATCGAGCATGATCTGCAGCGCGCCGATCGCGACGCTCAAGGTACCGAAGCCGAACCAGTCGAGTTTGGCGCTGCTATCGCGCGGCGACTCGGGCAGAAAGATCATGATCCCGATCAGATCGAGAATGCCGATCGGCAGATTGATGTAGAACACCCAGCGCCAGCTGTAATTCTCGGTGAGCCAGCCGCCGAGCACTGGGCCGAGCACCGGCCCGATCATGACGCCGATGCCAAACAGCGCCATGGCGAAACCCTGGCGCTCGCGCGGATAGCTGCCGAGCAAAACGGTCTGCGACAGCGGCACCAGCGACGCGCCGAATGCGCCCTGCAGGACCCGGAACAATACGAGCTGGGTCAGCGATTGCGCCATGCCGCACAGCATCGACGCCACGGTGAAGCCGGCGATGGCGACGAGGAAAAGATTCTTCAGCCCGAAGCGGCCGGCCAGAAAGCCGGTCGGCGGCGTCATGATCGCGGCGGCGACTATGTAAGACGTCAGCACCCAGGCGATCTGGTCCTGGCTCGCTGAGACGCTGCCCTGCATGTACGGCAACGCGACATTGGCGATCGTGGTGTCGAGCGCTTGCATCAGCGTCGCCAGGATCACACAGGCGGTGAGCGCGCCGCGATTACCCCCTTTGGCGAGGAGTTCGCCACCCATCACGACCTCTGATGGGCGTGATGGAACAGCGAAGTGATGAAGTGCGGCAGGCCGCGCGCGTGGCCGGTATCGACATCGACCTCAACGCTCATGCCGGCACGCAGCGGCGGCAGATTTTTGTCGCTGGTGTCGAGCCGCACCCGCATCGGCACCCGCTGCACGACCTTGACCCAGTTGCCGCTGGTGTTCTGCGCCGGCAGCAGGGAGAATTCCTGAGCCGCCGCCGGGCTCACGCTCTCGACCACACCGTGCCATTCGTGATCCGGATACATGTCGACGGTGACGGTCACCGGCTGGCCCGGGCGAACGTAGGTCAGCTCGGTCTCTTTCGGCGTGGCGTCGACCCAGACGTGATCGGTGTCGACCAGGAAGAAGGCGGTCGTCGAGGCGGCGAGATATTTGCCCGGCGCGATAGCCGGCACGTTGGTGACGATGCCGGCGAACGGCGCGGTGACGATTGTGTGGTCGAGCTGCCGCTGCGCTTCGTCGACCTGCGCTTGCGCCTGGCGATATTGCGGGTGGTCGGTCGTGGCGATGTCCGGATTGCCGCCGAGCTTGGCGAGCTGCACTTTGGTCTGCTGTTGCAGCGCCGCAAGCTTGCCCTTGTCGTTTTCAAGCGTGTAGCGCGCCTGATCGAACACCGCCTGCGATATGGTGGCGGTTTTCAACAGCATGGCATTGCGATCGTAATTTGTTTGATCGAGGTCGACCTGCGCCTGCTCCGCCGCGACGTCGCTCATCATGCGACCGTAATCCTGCTTCATCGCCTCGATCGACATGGCGACCTGCGCGAGATTGGCCTTGGCATTGTCGAGCGCGATCTGGAATTGCCGCGGATCCAGCCGGTAGAGAACCTGGCCGGTTTCGACGTACTGATTATCCTTCACCGCCACGTTCTGGACGATGCCCGACACGTCGGTGGAAATGCCGACCTTCTCGGCTTGGACATAGGCGTCGTCGGTCGACATCACCTGACCGCCGGTGACGTAGTAATAGCCGCCGGCGACCAGCACCAACGGCAAGAGCGCGAACAAACCCCACCGGATGCGATCGCGCCGGCTCCGTCGACGGACCTTGTCGCGACCGGAAGTGCGCTCTTTGCCGCGTTTTTCCGCCGGCGTAATTGGCGTAACCGGATGCGGCCGCGGGCCCTCGGGCGCCTCGTCGCGAACCGGCACGACGGCCTTGCGCGCAGGCTCAGCCATAGCGACGCTCTCCCGACGGATTGTGTCGTTGATGGATCAGCCGGCGCAGATTTTCTTTGACGATGGCGAGTTGCGCGATGATCTGTTCGACGTCTTTTGGCGACACGCCTTCGAGCGTGCTCGCCATCGTCTCCTCGCCAAGGACGCTCAGTTGGCGCAGCAGCGGCCGCGCCGCGGCGGTCAGGAACAATCGTTTGGCGCGACGATCATCCGGGTCTGGCCGGCGCTCGATCAGGCCGCTGTCGGAAAGTTTGTCGAGCAGCCGGGTCAGCGTGATCGGCTGCAGATCGAGCATTTCGGCGAGCTCGGATTGGTTGAGGCCCTCGAAGCGATCGAGCCGCACCAGCACCGCCCATTGCGCTCGGGTCATGCCGAATTGGGCCGCCTTGTGGTCGGCATAGGTCCGCAGCAGCCTGGCTACATCGTTGAGCATAAAGCCAAATTCCCGGTTCTTTGAATGTCGGAGCATGCTGCTGTCACCACCGCTATCTATGTCCGCATAATATAAGTCAGCTTATATTTGAGCCATGGATTCAAATGCAGGGCAGCGTTGCAAATCGCTCAGGCATCAAGCCTTTTTATGCGAGCCCGAGGTCAGTGACAGCGGCGATGTGATGGTCCGCCGCCTCGGTCGAAAAGCAACAGAACACCACCTGACCGACACCGGCGGGCGAGCCGGCCAATTCGGCGGCGACCGTCGCTACCGCAATGCGCGCGGCACGCTCGGGCGGAAAGCGATAAACGCCAGTCGAGATCGCGGGAAACGCCAGCGAGCGCAGCCGGTGTGCGGCAGCAAGATCAAGCGCCGTGCGGTAGCACGATGCGAGCAACTCTTCCTCGCCCTTGCCGCCGCCGCTCCACACCGGTCCAACGGCGTGGATCACATGCTTGGCTGGCAGACGATAGCCGCGGGTGATCTTGGCGTTGCCGGTGTCGCAGCCGCCCAGCGTACGGCATTCGGCCAGCAATTCCGGTCCGGCAACGCGATGGATCGCACCATCGACGCCGCCGCCCCCGAGCAGCGAACCGTTCGCCGCATTGACGATCGCATCAAGCTTGAGCGTCGTGATATCGGCGACGCAGACTTCGAGCCGGGCGGCGCCGATCTCAGCGGAACAGAGCGGTGTCATCTGGGCCGCGCATCTGAAACATGAGTCAACGGTATCACGCCCACTCGGCCTGCGCTTCCGCCCGCAAATCCACCGTGCTTTTGACGCCGATATCGTCGAAATGATCATCCAGGAAGCGCCGCGCCGCGCGTTTGCCGTTGACGCGCAACACTTCGAAGAAATCGTAATCGGTCGTCAGCTTGGAGGACGCATCGAGCTCCTTGCCGAAGCGGTCGAGCACGATGCGATGAACATTGATGCGGCGGTATTGACCAGGCCCGGTACCGCGCGGCAACCGGCCCTGATCGATCAAGCGCGCAACGAATTCCATGGCGCGATACTCGGCGATCAGCGGCGAGTTGAAGGTGATTTCGTTGAGCCGGTTCATGATCTCGCCGGCTGACGTCGGAGTCTTTTGCCGCATCAACGGATTGATCTGGACGACGAGCACATCTTCGGATTCGGTCGTGCCGAAGAACGGAAAGATCACCGGATTGCCGAGATAGCCGCCGTCCCAATACGGCACGCCGTCGATCTCGACGGCATGGAACAGCTCGGGCAGGCAGGCCGACGCCATGACCGCATCGGCGGTGATCTTTTCGCGCGGGAAAATCCGGACGCGGCCGGTCTGCACGTTGGTCGCCGAAATAAAGACCTGCAGGCCGTTGAACGCCTGCACGGCTTTGAAATCGACGAAACGCTCAAACAGATCCCTGAGCGGATTGATGTTGAGCGGATTGAAATCGTATGGCGAGAAATAGCGCGACATGATGTCGAGCCACGCCTGCACCGGCGAGCCTTCGAGCGGCGTGAACGATAGGAACCGTTCAACCACCGCCCGCTGCACCGCCGGCAGATCGCCGGTCGAGGAGACCGCGCGCCAGAAATCGGTCAATCGCTTCTGGGCTTCAGCCCGGCCGCCGCGCGCCATGCCATCGGCAAACATCACGGCGTTGACGGCGCCGGACGAGGTGCCGGAAACGCCTTCGACAATCAGCCGCTCGTCGCTGAGTAAATGTTCGAGCACGCCGCCCGTGAATGCGCCGTGCGCGCCACCGCCTTGCAGCGCCAGATTGATGCGCTTGGTCTTTGGTGCGCCGGGCGTGCTAGCGGCACGGCCCGGCAAGAGCGACGTGAGAATCCGCTTTCCGGCCATGCGCGCCTCACAACTGGGACGCCGCACATGGCGCGCGCCGACAACGCCTCATTCGGCGGTCCAGCCGCCGTCGATCGACAGGTTGGCGCCGGTGATCGCTTTCGCCGCGTCGGAGCACAGATAGACCGCAAGCGCCGCCACCTCTTCGACGGTGACGAATTCCTTGGTCGGCTGCGCGGCCAAAAGCACGTCGCGTTTGACCTGCTCCGCGGTCATGCCGCGCGCCTTCATGGTGTCGGGAATTTGCTGCTCGACCAGCGGTGTCCAGACATAGCCGGGGCTGATGCAGTTGGCGGTGATGCCGAAAGTTGCGACTTCCAGCGCCACCGTCTTGGTGAGGCCGGCGAGGCCGTGCTTGGCCGATACATAGGCGGACTTGAACGGTGAGGCGACCAGCGAGTGCGCCGACGCGGTGTTGACGATGCGGCCCCATTTGCGCGACTTCATGCCGGGCACCGCGGCGCGGATGGTGTGAAACGCCGACGACAGATTGATGGCGATGATCTGATTCCATTTCTCGATCGGGAATTCCTCGATTGGCGCCACGTGCTGGATGCCGGCATTGTTGATAAGGATGTCGACCGAGCCGAACGTCTTCTCCGTCGTGTGCACCATGTCCGCGATCTCGGACGGCTTGGTCATGTCGGCCGGCGAATAGCTCGCCTTGACACCGAAATCCTTTTCGATGCCAGCGCGCTCCTTCTCGATCGCGGCGGCATCGCCAAAGCCGTTGATGGTGATGTTGGCGCCCTCCGCGGCCAAGGCGCGCGCGTAGGCCAGTCCGATTCCCGACGTCGAGCCGGTCACCAGTGCAGTCTTCCCTTTCAGCATGGTCATCCCCAATTCAAGCGGTACCGCTGGAGCGCATCCCGATGTACGCAAAAGCTGATGCGTGCAAGGCTCATGCGCAAAGCGGCGGCAATGTGTGACGCTTTTTGCTGCGGCGCAATATCAAAGCAGGGGCCAATATCGGGGGCTCCGTCACGTTTTCGCGATACCGCGCAAGTCGCTACAATAGCCGAAATGCATACAGCATGGTCCTGCCAGTTCATGGCTCCCAGATGACAAAATCGGCGGTGATTTTTCCGGCGCCGGACCACAATCACGATAGCTGCACCAGCGCCGCCATTACGCACGCCGAAGAACTCTGCGCCGCCCGCGCGCAACGGCTGACGCCGATGCGCCGGCAGGTGTTGGAGGCGCTGCTCGCCAGCCACAAGCCGCTCGGCGCTTACGAGATCATGGAGCGGTTGGGGGATCGCGCACGGCCGGCGCCGATCACGGTGTATCGCGCGCTCGATTTTTTGCGCGACAATGGTCTGGTACACCGGATCGAGAGCCGCAATGCCTTTGTTGCTTGTGTGCATCCTCATGCCGACAGCGATCCGGTCGTGTTCCTGATCTGCGAGAATTGCGGCACGGTCGGCGAAGCGCCCGGCGGCGCCGTCGCCGAGACGCTGAAAAGTTCATGCCGTGCGGCGGGCTTTGCGCCGAAAAGTCCGGTGATAGAGATCGCCGGCGTTTGCTCGCATTGCCGCGCGCGCTGAAGGGTTGCATTTTTGCGGCCGTCGTCGCTTTGTACGGCGGCGCAAGCCGACGCCCAATTTCCGGAAGTTGAACTGAACTTCAGTGTTGTATTCCCCGCAATCTCGCCCGCTCGACGCGCTTGCCATCGCGGTGACCATCGCGCTTTGTCTGACCTGGGGCTTCAATCAGGTCGCGATCAAGCTGGCGATCGACGATATTCCGCCGCTGATCCAGTCGGCGGGCCGTTCGGCTGCGGCGGCATTATGCGTCGCCGCCTACGCGCGCTTGCGCGGCATCCCATTGTTCAAACGCGACGGCACGTTAGTCGCCGGCATTGCCGCCGGTGTTCTGTTCGCGATCGAGTTCCTTTTGGTCTATCGCGGGCTTGTCTGGACGACCGCGACCCGCACCGTACTGTTTCTCTATACGGCGCCGTTCTTCGTGGTGATCGGATCACGCCTGTTCATACCCGGCGACCATTTTTATCCGTCGCAGTGGATCGGTCTGCTCATCTCTTTCATCGGCATTGTCATCGCGTTTGGCCTGCCTACTCCGGCTGCTGATCCGCATCAGATGCTCGGCGACTTGATGGCGCTCGGCGGCGCAGCCGCCTGGGGCGCGACGACGATTGTCATCAAGGCCAGCCGGTTGAGCCGCGTCAGCGCCGAGAAGACAGCGCTTTATCAGCTCGTGGTCTCGGCACCGCTGCTGGCGCTCGGTGCTTTTGCCTTGGGCGAGCACATCGACAAAATGCCGTCGGCCGTGGCGATCGGCGCATTCGTCTACCAGGCCGTATGGGTGGTCAGCGTCAGCTTCGTCATCTGGTTCGCGCTGGTACTCCGCTACTCAGCGAACCGACTATCGGCGTTTACCTTCCTCACTCCGCTGTTCGGCGTTGCCGCCGGACATCTGGTATTGAACGAGCCGCTGACGCCGGCTTTTGCGCTTGCCGTCGCTTTTGTCGCGGCGGGTTTGGTGCTCGTAAACCGCGCGCGATAAGGCTATATCCGAGGCGCACGATGCACTGGCAGAGCGGGAATGGGGTGACGGCTCGCGCGCCGAAACGGAAGATTGTGCAGGGATTTCAAAGGGCTATGAGATGATCGCGTTTTCCGGTCCGGCCGCAAGGCACCAAACCATTGCCGTGAAGGTCGGCAACGTGACCGTCGGCGGCGGCGCGCCGGTCGTGGTGCAGTCGATGACCAACACCGACACCGCCGATGCCGACTCGACGGCGCGGCAGGTGGCGGCACTGGCGCGAGCGGGCTCGGAACTAGTGCGCATCACCGTCGACCGCGACGAGGCCGCGGCCGCCGTGCCGCACATCAAAGAGCGGCTCCATCGCATGAATGTCGACGTGCCGATCATCGGCGACTTCCATTATATCGGCCACAAGCTTCTGGCCGATCATCCGGCCTGCGCCGAAGCGCTCGACAAATATCGCATCAATCCCGGCAATGTCGGCTTCAAGGAAAAGAAGGACCGTCAGTTCGGCGCCATCGTCGAGACGGCGATCCGCCACGACAAGCCGGTGCGCATTGGCGCCAATTGGGGCTCGCTCGATCAGGAATTGCTGACGCATCTGATGGACCAGAATGCGCGCTCGAACAAACCCGCCGACGCGCGCGACGTGACGCGCGAAGCGATGGTGCAATCGGCGCTGCTGTCGGCCGAGCGCGCCGAAGAGATCGGTTTGCCGCGCTCGAAAATCATCATCTCCGGCAAAGTGTCGGCGGTGCAGGATTTGATCGCGGTCTATGGCGAGCTGGCGCGGCGCTCCAATTACGCGCTGCATCTCGGTCTCACCGAAGCCGGCATGGGCTCGAAGGGCATTGTCGCTTCCTCTGCGGCGATGGGCTGTTTGCTGCAGCAGGGTATCGGCGACACCATCCGCGTCTCACTGACGCCGGAGCCGAACGGTGACCGTACGCTGGAAGTGAAAGTCGGCCAGGAGTTGTTGCAGACTTTGGGCTTGCGCACCTTCGTGCCGCTGGTCGCGGCATGCCCGGGCTGCGGCCGTACCACCTCGACCACGTTTCAGGAACTCGCGGCCAGCATCCAAAGCTTTATTCGCGAGTCGATGCCGGAATGGAAAACGCGCTATCCCGGCGTCGAAGGCCTCAACGTCGCGGTGATGGGCTGCATCGTCAACGGACCGGGCGAGAGCAAACACGCCGACATCGGCATTTCACTTCCGGGCACCGGCGAAGCCCCCGCGGCGCCGGTATTCATCGACGGCAAGAAGGCAATCACGCTGCGCGGCCCAACGGTCTCGGCCGACTTTCAGAAGCTTGTCATCGATTATATCGAGCGGCGGTTCGGCACCGGCGCCGTGGGACGAACCGCGGCCGAATAATTCAATCGCTCGGAGCAAGTCGTTTGGGTCCGCTCATTCCCGCGAAAGCGGGAATCCAGCTGAGGCGGATCAAAAGCTCACAGCGTATTGTCTGGGTCCCCGCCTTCGCGGGGACGAGCGAATAGACCCCAGCCGATCCGATATGATCGCAACGTGCTCCAAGTTTAGTGCCGCTTTTCCAGCCGCCGCAAAACTTCGTCGAGCTGGTCGACGTTGCGATAGCGGACGCTGAGCGTGCCACTGCCGCCGCGGCGCTGATCGATACTGACGGTCAGTCCCAGCGTATCGGACAAGCGCTTTTCCGCCGCGAGCGTATCGACGCTCTTGGCGGATGCCGCGCGCGCGTGACGGCCGTTTGTTTGTTTCTTGCCGTTCTTATTTGCTCGCGTGCGCGCCTCGGCCTCGACTTCGCGCACGTTGAGACCGCGGGCGACGATTTCCTCCGCCAGCGCTTCCGCGTTCGGCTCGCCGATCAGCATGCGGGCATGACCGGCGGTGAGCTTGCCGCTGTGAATATGTGCTTTCACCGCATCCGGAAGTTTCAGAAGCCGCAGCGTGTTGGCGATATAGCTTCGGCTCTTGCCGACGATCTTGGCGATCTCTTCCTGGCTGTTGTGAAATTCTTCCATCAGCGCCCGATAGCCGTCCGCCTCTTCCAGTGGATTGAGGTCGGCGCGCTGCACGTTCTCGATGATCGCAAGCTGCAAAGCTTCCGCGTCGGTCGCCTCGATGACGACGACCGGGACTTCGTGCAGGCCGGCGCGTTGCGCCGCGCGCCAGCGCCGCTCGCCGGCGATGATCTCGTAGCCGTCGGCCACGCCGCGCAGCGAGCGCACCACGATCGGCTGAATGATGCCGCGCTCACGCAGTGACGCCGCGAGCTCGTCGAGCTCTTCGGCGGCGAATGTTCGCCGCGGGTTGCGTGCATTGGGCCGCAGTGAAGTGGTCGGCAACCGCCGCTGTGCCCGCGGCCGCTCGACCGAACTCTCCTGGCCGACATCGCCGATCAACGCGGCAAGCCCGCGTCCCAATCGCGACCGGGTGCCCTCCTCCGCCATCGCGGCCTCTCCCGAACTCTCGGTCATGCGCACTCCGCGTGTCTAAAAGTCATTGCCGTTTCGCTTCGCCGCGAATGATGAGAAAGAGCGTGCGCGATCTAACCGACGCACAATTCCTTCTCACGCTGGATAACCTCGGTCGCGAGCCGCAGATACGCTTCACTGCCGCTGCATTTGAGATCGTAGACCAGCACCGGCTTGCCGTAGGACGGCGCTTCAGACACGCGCACATTGCGCGGGATGATGGTGTCGTAGACCTTGGGCCCCATGAATTCGCGCACGTCGGCGACCACCTGGCCCGACAGATTGTTGCGCGCGTCGTACATCGTCAGCACGATGCCGTGGATGGTGAGGCCCGGATTGAGCTGCTCGCGCACCTGCTCGACGGTCTTGAGAAGCTGCGACAAGCCTTCGAGTGCGAAGAACTCGCATTGCAGCGGCACCAGAATGGCGTGCGCCGCCGCCATGGCGTTGACGGTCAACAGATTGAGCGACGGCGGGCAATCGACCAGCACGTAGGTGAAATTGGTTTGGCCGGACGTGGGGGTCTTCAACGGAGTGAGCGCATTGCGGAGCCGAAACGCGCGGTCACGCGACTGGCCGATTTCAAGCTCGAGGCCGGAGAGGTCGAGTGTCGATGGCGCCAGGCGCAGCTGCGGCACCGCGGTTTGCACGATGGCATCGCGCAGCGCCGACTCGCCCGCCAGCACGTCGTAGGTCGAATGACGGCGGTCGCGCCGGTCGATGCCGAGGCCGGTCGAGGCGTTGCCCTGCGGGTCGAGGTCGACGATCAGGACGTCCTCGCCGATGGCGGCAAGCGCGGTGCCGAGATTGATGGCGGTGGTGGTCTTGCCGACGCCGCCTTTTTGGTTGGCGACGGCCAGCACCCGCGGCGGCTTGGCGACGCCGATCCGTGCCCGCAATGAATCGATCACGTCCGCCGATTGCTCCGAAGGATCGCTCATCGCCGCCGATTTCCCTTCCGTTGCAGCTTGCTTCCTTGAGCGCGGCCTACCGGTTCGATGCCACGCACAATGACGATTCGGCCTTTCGAATCCGTTCGACTTTGGATCAGGCTCGACTGAATCTTCCAATATTTAGCGGCTTCGGTCAATTCGACCGCCACATCTTGTCCCTTTGGAAACAGACCCAAGGCCCCGGTTGTCAACAACGGATAAGCCATCGTCAGAAGTTCCGGCAACGGCGCCAGCGCTCGCGCCGTCACCACATCGACAGATTCGGGGACCTTGTCCACAAAGTCTTCGATCCTTTGCGCGTGGACGGTGGCGGGCGCGCCAGTGGCGCGCACTGCTTCGCGCAGAAAGGTCGCCTTTTTGCCGATGCTCTCGACCAGGTGGACGTGAGCCCCTTCGGTCTCGGCAAGCGCACAGGCAATAACCAGACCTGGAAATCCGCCGCCGGAGCCCAGGTCCGCCCAGACGCTGGCGCCGGGCGCCAAGCCGACCAACTGCAGCGAGTCTGCGATATGGCGCGTCCACAGCGTCGGCATGGTCGAGCGCGCGATCAGGTTGGTGTGCGCTTGCCAGGCGATCAGGAGTTCGACCAAGCGGTCCAGCCGGGCGAGTGTTTCACGTGAAACAGGCACCAAGGCCAGTGCGCGCTCGCGGTCAGTGGAGAGGTCAATCGACTGACCGGCCGGCGTGCGCTCGCCGCGCGCGCTCATGCGGCGCCGCGGTTGCGCTTCCGGCTCTCCCGGTGAATGTGAGCCGCGAGCAGCGTCAGCGCCGCAGGCGTGATGCCATCGATCCGGCCGGCGTGGCCGATGGTGCGCGGCCGATGCGTTTGCAGCTTGTGGCGGGCCTCGTTGGAAAGCCCGGGCAAACCTGCATAGTCGATGTCATCGCCCAGAACGAGGCTCTCATCGCGGCGGTACGACTCGACGTCCGCCGCCTGCCGGGTGAGATAGACCGCGTACTTGGCGTCGATCTCGATCTGCTGCGCGACCTTAGGATCGAGCCCACCAAGGGCCGGCCAGATCCGCGCGACGTCGGTCACGCCGATATCTGGATACGACAACAGATCGAAGGCTGTGCGGCGCTGCCCGTCCCGCCGCAGCTCAAGGCCATGCCGCGCCGCTTCGTTTGGCGTCACGCTGAGTGTTTCTGCCATGGCGCGTGCATCCTTGAGCGCCGCCATTTTGGCCTGGTGCAGATGCCCGCGCTCCGGACCGACACAGCCGATCGCCATGCCCTTGCCGGTCAGCCTCTGATCGGCGTTGTCGGCGCGCAGCGTCAAGCGGTACTCGGCCCGCGACGTGAACATCCGATAAGGCTCGGTGACGCCACGCGTCACCAGGTCGTCCACCATCACGCCGAGATAGCCCTCAGCGCGGTCGAACACGATGGGGGCGTCGCCCCCTGCCCGCGCCGCGGCATTGAGCCCAGCGACCAGCCCTTGAGCGGCGGCCTCTTCATAACCGGTGGTGCCATTGATCTGCCCGGCCAGGAACAGCCCGGCGACGCGCTTAGTTTCGAGCGTCGGGTGAAGCTCGCGCGGATCGACGTGATCGTATTCGATGGCGTAGCCCGGCCGCACGACCCGAGCATGCTCCAGTCCCGGAATCGAGGCCACGATCGCAAGCTGCACGTCCTCGGGCAGCGAGGTCGAGATGCCGTTCGGATATACTGTCGAGTCGTCAAGGCCTTCCGGCTCGAGAAAAATCTGATGCCCGTCGCGCTCGCCGAAGCGGACGATCTTGTCCTCGATCGACGGGCAATAGCGCGGGCCGCGGCTTTGGATTTGGCCGGAATACATCGGCGAGCGATGCACGTTGTTGCGAATGAGCTCATGCGTCGCCGGCGTCGTGCGGGTGATCGCGCATTCGACCTGCCGGTTGGCGATCGCCGACGTCAGCACCGAGAACGGCTCGGGCGGGTCATCGCCTTGCTGCATCTCCAGCGCCGACCAATCGATCGTCGTGCCATCGAGCCGCGGTGGCGTGCCGGTCTTGAGGCGCCCGAGCGCAAAGCCTGCTTGTTCCAGCGTTGCCGAGAGGCCGAGCGCCGGCGCCTCGCCTGCCCGCCCGGCCGGGATCTTACGCTCGCCGATATGGATCAGGCCGCGGAGGAATGTGCCGGTCGTGAGCACGATCGCGCCGGCGGCGAACGTTCGGCCATCCGTTAGCCGGACACCGGCGGCGCGTCCGTCGATTAGCAGCAGGTCATCTACCTCGGCTTCGATGATGGTGAGATTGGCGGTGCCCTGGAGCGCGTCCTGCATCGCGGCTGCATAAAGCTTCCGGTCCGCCTGGGCGCGCGGACCGCGCACCGCCGGGCCCTTACGGCGGTTGAGCATGCGGAATTGGATACCGCCAGCATCAGCGACCCGGCCCATAAGGCCATCGAGCGCGTCGATCTCGCGCACCAGATGACCCTTACCGAGACCGCCGATCGATGGATTGCAGGACATCGCGCCGATGGTGGCGAAGCGGTGGGTCAGTAGCGCCGTGCGCCCGCCCATGCGGGCGGCCGCGGCCGCGGCCTCACAGCCCGCGTGCCCGCCGCCAACGACAATCACATCGAAGGGCTCGTCCACCGCATGATCTCCGAACGGACCCGGTTCTAGATAAGTGCGAGTCGCCGGTCAAAACCCCTGTGCCGCGGCCGGTGTTTCACGTGAAACACCCGCGGGCGACAACGGCCGTTAACGATTCATTTACCAATACAGAAATCGCGGAAGATGACATCGAGGATGTCCTCGACATCGACGCGGCCGGTCAGCCGTCCCAGCGTCATAGCCGCGGAGCGCAATTCCTCGGCGATCAGTTCCTCATTGCCGGACGGGCCTTGCGCCAGCGCGCGATCGAGTGCAGCGACCGTTTGCTCAAGCGCCTGGCGGTGGCGCGCTCGCGTCACTAGCGTGCTCTCGGTCACCGAAAAGTAACCATGCGCGTAGTCGGCAAGGGCCTCGATCAGCCCCTCCATTCCGGTCCCGACCGACGTGGAAAGACTGAATTCCTTGCTCCAAGAGGCGGACGCGGATTCACAGTTTATCCCAAGCCTATCCACAGCAAGATCGGCCTTGTTGCGAATCAGCCAAATATCTGATTTTAACAGACTTTCATCGATATCCTCAGCTGCTCCGCCAGCGGCCGATCCGTCAATGACCCACAGCACCAGGTCGGCCATTGCCGCGCGCGCAGCGGCCCGTCGCACGCCCTCCTGCTCCACTGGATCATCGCTGACCCGGATGCCGGCGGTGTCAAGGAGCGTCACCGGATAGCCGCCCAGATCGAGATGGACCTCGATCACGTCACGGGTGGTGCCCGGATAGGGTGAAACGATCGCTGCCTCGCGCCGGGCCAGCCGGTTGAGCAAAGTCGATTTGCCAGCGTTCGGCGGCCCCGCAATGGCGACGACAAGCCCTTCCCGGAGCCGCTCGCCACGCCGGCCATCGGCCAGTGTTGCCGCAATCATGCTGCGCAATTGCTGCGCAGCATGAAGCGCAGGGCCGACGAGATCTTCGGGCACGTCCGCCTCGTCGGAGAAGTCGATCCGGGCCTCGACCAGAGCCAAGGCCTCAATGATTTGCTTTCGCCAAGCCTCCGCACGGTCACCGATCAGACCCTTGAGCTGTCGGTACGCCTGCCGATGCTGCGCCGGCGTTTCGGCCGCGATCAGATCGGCGAGCCCCTCCACTTCCGTCAGATCGAGCCGACCGTTGGCGAAGGCGCGGCGGGTGAATTCCCCCGGCTCCGCGAGTCGGCAGCCTTCGATCCCGCTTAGCGCATCGAGCACGGCCGCGACCACTGCGTGACCGCCGTGAAGCTGCAGTTCCGCCATATCCTCGCCGGTCTCGCTGCGCGGGCTGGGAAACCAGAGCGAGACTGCCTCGTCGATAACTTCGCCGCTTCCCGGATCGCGAACGCGCGCCAGCGCCGCCTGCCGCGGCGGCGGCACGCGGCCGATCAGCTTCTCAAGCGCCAGCCCTGCGTTCGGGCCGCACACGCGCAGCACGGCGATCGCCGCCGGCGGCCGGCCAGAGGAGAGCGCGAAGATGGTGGGGCGGTCGTTCGTCATGACTTTCGACAAATCGCATATTTCGCCAGCCGCTTCGTCCAGGCGGGACAATCAGCGGCTCCGAAGAGCAACTGCCACAGATCGCCAAACGTTGTAAGGAAGCACCACTACGCACAGTCGCTCGGCCAGCCGGACCAAGATCATGACCGCCACGTCATCGCATGCGCAGTCACAGCACGAAAACCGGCTCGGGCGAGAGACCAGCCCGTATCTCCTCCAACACAAGCACAATCCGGTTGACTGGTGGCCCTGGGGCCCAGAGGCCTTGGCGGAGGCGAAGGGGACAAAAAAGCCGATCCTGCTCTCAGTTGGTTACGCCGCCTGTCACTGGTGCCACGTCATGGCGCACGAGAGCTTCGAGGACGACGCCACCGCCGGGGTGATGAACGAGCTTTTTGTCAACATCAAAGTCGATCGCGAGGAGCGGCCGGACATCGATCAAATCTACATGTCGGCGCTGCATCTTCTCGGCGAGCAGGGCGGCTGGCCGCTGACCATGTTTCTCACGCCTGACGGCGAGCCGATCTGGGGCGGCACCTATTTTCCGAGTTCGTCGCGCTACGGCCGGCCGGCTTTTGTCGACGTGCTGCGCGAGATCGCGCGGCTGTTTCGCGAGGAGCCGGAAAAGATCGAGCAGAACCGTGCGGCTCTGATGGAGCGTCTTGCCGGGGCCGCACGCAAGCCCGGCACGGTCACGATCGGCACGGCCGAGCTCAACAACGCTGCGCAGCAACTCGGCGGCATCATCGATCCGGTGAACGGCGGCACGCGCGGCGCACCGAAGTTTCCGCAGGCCGCGTTGTTCGAGCTGTTGTGGCGCGCGGGCTTGCGCACCGCGCAGGCTCGTTATTTCGGCGCCGTCGACATTACGCTGCGTCATATTTGCGAGGGCGGCATCTACGATCATCTCGGCGGCGGCTTCTCGCGCTATTCGGTCGACGAGCGGTGGCTGGTGCCGCATTTCGAAAAAATGCTTTACGACAATGCACAGCTCCTCGAACTGTTGGCGATCGCATATGTGCGCCTTGGCAAGCCGCTCTACCGGCAACGGGCGCAAGAGACGGTTGCCTGGCTCAAGCGTGAAATGACGACAGGCGAGGGCGCCTTTTCCGCGTCGCTCGATGCGGATTCCGAAGGCGAGGAGGGGAAGTTCTATGTCTGGTCGTACGACGAAGTGATGCGAGAGTTTGGCGTCGAGGACGGTGAGTTTTTCGCTCTGCATTACGACGTCACGCCGGTCGGCAATTTCGAAGGCCATAACATCCTCAATCGCCTCACGCCGCTGCCGCGCAGCGATGACCACGAGGCGCGGCTCGCCGCCTTGCGCGCAAAACTTCTCCGCGTGCGTGGTACGCGCGTGCGCCCCGGCCTTGATGACAAAGTTCTGGCCGACTGGAACGGATTGATGATCGCCGCGCTCGCCAATGCGAGCCAGATACTGGCCGAGCCGTCGTGGCTGGATATGGCCGAGCATGCCTTTGCTTTCATTGCTGCCGCGATGACCCGCGGCGACCGTCTCGGTCATTCGTGGCGCGAAGGACAGCTCAAGTTTCCCGGCCTGGCATCGGATTTCGCTGCCATGATCCGCGCCGCGCTGGCGCTCCATGAAGCAACCGGGCGGCAGAGTTATTTGGATCAGGCGCTTGCCTGGCAGCGCGCGCTCGATCGCGATTACGCCGATGCCGACACCGGCACGTATTATCTCACCGCCGCCGATGCCGAAGGCCTTGTCATCCGCCCGGCGTCCAGCGCCGATGAAGCGACGCCGAACCACAATGCCGTCGCCGCGCAAGACCTGATCCGGCTCGCGCTACTGACCGGTGACGACGACTGGCGCACGAAGGCCGACCGGCTGATCGCCGCCATCGCGCCGGCGACCGTCGATAATCTCTACATGCACATGGCGCTGCTCAACGCCATCGATCTGCGGCTGCGCGCCGCGCAGATCGTCGTGACCGGGGAGGGCGCCCGCGCTGATGCGTTGCTGGCCGCAGCGCGCGCGGTTCCGTCACTCGATCGGATTGTGTTGCACGCCCCTTCGGCGGAGGCTTTGCCGCCATCGCACCCGGCGCAACAGCAGGTCAAGGCATCCGCCGAGCCTCAGGTTTTTGTCTGTGTCGGCGAGACTTGTTCCCTGCCGGTGACCGATCCGGCTGGCCTTGCGCGCGCGCTCGAAACGGCGCGTCAAACCTGACAACCGGCCTCTGGCGAGCTTTTTGTGAGCTTGCACGTTCGGCCATCGCACCCGACCCGATCCGCCAAGTTCACTGTCTAGCGTCCTCCTAAAGGCGCAACGCCGGCTAAGAGCCTGGCGGGAAAACCCGCGCAACGTGGAATGCCTTCGATGTAATCAACCATCTCCCGTCGATGCGATGGAATACAAGATGATCGATGAAGCCGGTTTGGCCGATCCGCACGCGCACCTTGGCAGTCGCCAATTCAGGCGCAGTCTGCTCAATATTGAGGACCTCCTGCTCACGAGGGGATTTCATAGCCGCTGGAGACGGTCGGTTTCGCATCACATCGCGGAATTCGGATGCCGACCACGCCGCAAGCTTCCCGTCGCGCATGCCGTGGACCAAACAAGCACCGTGGAAGACTTCGAGGAATCGGTCATCGTTCGCGTCATACATCAGGTCGAAATAACCCTTGATCGCGGACGCGATTGTTTGGATCTGGTCCATTCAAGTCTCCGTTAAAGGCAAGGCGAAGGTCGCAGGCCTGCCGGCCAAAAGGCGTTCTCGGTTCTGACAATAGTGACCGATGGAGGGGCGCGGTGCTACCACTGCGGCGTCATCTCTTGGATGACTGAGAGGCATCAGCCGTGGACGAAATCGACGGTCGATTGGTCAGTGGCCTGGTAGTTCTTGCTGCCGTTGCCGATGCATGCAGTTTCGGCAGAGCCGCCGAACGACTGGGCATGACGCAATCCGGTGTCAGCAAGGCGATCGCCAAGCTTGAGTCTCGCCTTCGCACCAGACTGGTGCATCGCACGAGCCGCGCTGTCGAACTGACCGATGAAGGACGCGCGCTTTACGAACGGGTCGTGCGGCACCTTGCGGGGATCGGGGAGGCCGCGGCGGAGACCTCGAAATCGCAAGCGGCGGTCCGCGGCAAGTTGCGGGTCAATGTCGATCCACTGTTCTCCCGCATGGTTCTATCCCCGAAGCTGAGCGAGTTCCTCCTACAGAACCCGGAAATGGAGCTTCGTATCGAAACAAGAGACCGGATTGCGGATCTGGTCAGCGATGGCTTTGATCTGGCGATCCGCTTCGGCGAGCCAACGCCGTCGGCGCTCATCGCCCGCCGTCTTTTCAACGCACCTATTCTCACGGTTGCCTCGCCGACTTACATCGACCGTCAGGGCAGACCGCGTCAGCCGCAAGACCTGGCTAGCGACGCCCATCGATGCATCCTCGCGATCGATACGTCGACAGGACGGCCTTTCGACTGGGAGTTCCGGCGCGGCAAGGAATCAATTTCGGTCGCAGTCAATGGGCGGCTAACCGTTACTGATTCCGGAACGAAGTTGGGCGCATGTCTGGCGGGCTTCGGAATCGCTCAGGTCATCGACCTGGGCCTCGAACACCACCTCAAAAGCGGGGCTCTCATCAACTTGTTCCCCGACTGGTCAGACGAACGCTTCCCGCTCTACGTATATTATGCTTCTCGGAATTACGTCCCGGCGAAAGTAAGAACGTTCATCGATTTCATCGTCGACTCGCTTAAGACGGAAACTAGGACGGCTTTGAAATACAACTCTTCCTCAACGCATGAGGCGAAGGTCACACTCGAGGCTATGGTGCCTGATCAGCGCGGTCAGCGGCCATGATTTTGGTTGGCGCCGCATACTCCCCCACAGCATGAACTAGGTATTCATCGAGTTGAAGAACTCGCCGTTGTTCTTGGTATTGCGCAGCTTGTCGAGCAGGAAGTCCATCGCATCCATGGTGCCCATCGGATTGAGGATGCGGCGCAGCACGTACATTTTCTTGAGCTGATCGGGCGGCACCAGAAGCTCTTCCTTGCGCGTGCCCGAGCGAGTGATGTCCATCGCCGGGAAGGTACGCTTGTCAGCGACCTTGCGGTCGAGGATCAATTCCGAATTGCCGGTGCCCTTGAACTCTTCGAAAATCACTTCGTCCATGCGGCTGCCGGTATCGATCAGCGCCGTCGCAATGATGGTCAGCGAGCCGCCTTCCTCGATATTGCGCGCGGCGCCGAAGAAGCGCTTCGGCCGCTGCAACGCATTGGCGTCGACGCCGCCGGTCAGCACTTTGCCGGACGACGGCACTACGGTGTTGTAAGCGCGGCCAAGCCGGGTGATCGAGTCGAGCAGGATCACGACGTCGCGGCCGTGCTCGACTAGGCGCTTGGCCTTTTCGATGACCATCTCGGCGACTTGGACGTGGCGCACCGCCGGCTCGTCGAAGGTCGAGGAAATCACCTCGCCCTTCACCGAGCGCTGCATGTCGGTGACTTCCTCCGGCCGCTCGTCGATCAGGAGCACGATCAGATAGCATTCCGGATGATTGTGGGTGATCGAGTGGGCGATGTTTTGCAGCAGCACGGTCTTGCCGGTGCGCGGCGGCGACACGATCAAGGCACGTTGGCCTTTGCCGACCGGGGCCACGATGTCGATGACACGCGCCGAGAGATCCTTCTTGGTCGGATCCTCGTATTCCATCTTCAGCCACTCGTCCGGATAGAGCGGCGTCAGATTGTCGAAATTGACCTTGTGGCGCGCCTTCTCCGGGTCCTCGAAGTTGAGCGAGTTGACCTTGAGCAAAGCGAAATAGCGCTCGCCTTCCTTGGGGCTGCGGATATGGCCGTCGATGGTGTCGCCGGTGCGCAAGCCGAAGCGCCGGATTTGCGAGGGCGAGACGTAGATATCGTCGGGCCCGGGCAGATAATTCGCTTCCGGCGAGCGCAGGAAGCCGAAGCCGTCCGGCAGCACCTCGACGACACCTTCGCCGACGATGTCGGTCTCGCGCGCCGAGAGCTGCTTGAGGATGCCGAACATCAGCTCCTGCTTGCGCATGGTCGAGGCATTCTCGACCTCGAGCTCTTCGGCAAAAGACACGAGCTCAGCCGGCGTCTTGGTTTTTAGTTCTTGGAGTTTCATTTCCCGCATACGGAATGTCCTATGGAAATCGGGCCAGCGGTGGGGAGGGAAGGTGCAACGCGGCTGGCAAGAAGAGAAAGAAGCCGTAGGTCTTGGGCTGTGAGGGGCTTGGGGCCCCAGGTCCCGATGCACCAGCCGGCTCCAGTAAACTGGAGCCAGAACTCAATTGCATCCGCCTACGTTCGGTGGGATTTCCGGAAGATAAGAAAACAACGCCCGTTGCGCAAGGGGAGAGACTGAACCGTGCACTGGCAACGCCGATCCTTCAAAACGGTTTCAACACCACGAGAATAACAATGACGATCATGATGATCGTCGGTACCTCATTGATTATTCTATAGAATCTCTGGGAATGCTGGTTGCTGTCGGCGGCGAAGCCTTTGACCCAGCGGGCGAATAATCCGTGGATGGCGGAAAGGATGAGCACAAAAACAAGCTTTACCTGCAGCCATCCCGACGCAAACCAGCCGTAGTGAGAATCAGGGCCAAGCCAGGCGAGGGCGAGCCCAAGTACCCAGGTCGCGATCATGGCCGGATTGATGATGGCGCGTAACAGCCTGCGCTCCATCACCTTGAACGTCTCGGACTGCACCAAGCCTTTTTCCGCGGCGCAGTGATAGACGAACAGTCGCGGCAGATAGAGCATTCCCGCCATCCAAGAGATGACGGCGATGATGTGGAAGGCTTTGATCCAGCCGTAAATGTCCACCTTCGTCATCCGCGCCTCGGACTGCCCATTCAGCCGGAAGAAGAGACGCCGCGGACTCGCGCGATCAGCCGCTCGACGTGGCTGATCGGCGTATCGGGCAGAACGCCATGGCCGAGATTGAAAATAAATGGCCCGTCCGCGAACGCGGCGAGGATTGCATCGACCGCTCGATCCAACGCTGCGCCTCCGGCCAACAGCGCCACTGGATCGAGATTGCCCTGTACCGGCCTTCTTGGCTGAATCTTGGTTCGCGCAAAATCGAGCTCGACCATCCAATCAAGTCCAATGGCATCCACCGCAACACCATCGAGATAGCGTCCAAGTTCCGTCCCGGCGCCGCGTGGAAAGCCGATGATTTTGGCGTGGGGGAGGGCACTGCGTACCTTTTCGACAATCCGGGCGACTGGCTGAATACACCACTTGTCGAATTCGCCGGCCGGCAAGATCCCCGCCCAAGTGTCGAAAACCTGCACCGCCTCAACGCCAGCCGCAAGCTGTCGAATGAGATAGCTCGCCGACGCTTCAACCAGCGCATCGGTGAGTTTCGCGAAAGCGTCTGGATGCTGGTAGGCAAATAAACGCGCGGGAAATTGATCGGCCGTTCCACATCCCGCAATCATGTAAGTTGCTAACGTCCATGGCGCGCCGCAAAAGCCAAGCAATGTTACCGTCGGCGGCAAATCCTGCCGGACACGGGTGATGGTCTCGTAAACCGCCTCAAGCTCCTTGTGGTCGATTTCAGCCCGCAATCGGCCGAGCGCCGATGCATCCTTGAGTGCCTCAAGCCGCGGCCCTTCGCCCTCGGCAAACGTCACAGCCTGGCCGAGCGCATGCGGCACAACCAGGATGTCGGAAAATAGGATGGCCGCGTCGAAGCCGAAACGCCGGATCGGCTGCAAGGTGATTTCGGCCGCGCGCTTTGGGTCAAAGCAGAGGTCGAGGAAGCCGTTCGCCTGTTTACGCAGTGACCTGTATTCCGGAAGATACCTGCCAGCCTGCCGCATCAGCCAAATCGGCGGAATGGGCTCATGGCCTCCGGCCAAAACTCGAAGCAGCGGTTTAGTCACAGGTTGAGCCGTCACGCCCTTATCCTAAACTGAATCATTCTTATAGAATCTGTTGTAGTGATTAGACGGTTGATTGGACTCATACATTCGAACCCACATGTCATCCACGGTCGACTCACATATTCCCACTGGCGGGTGCGGTGACGGCCTCTCCACTGAAGACGGGCATTTGTGCGGGCTTCGCGGAAGCTTTATCGGTCTTGCTCTGCCGCTATCCACATTTCACCGATGCTCGGTTGAGGGATGGTTTTTGCCGTCGGCGCGGCACGGGTGTGGACGGTTTCGCCGGCTTGGCGCCCAATATCCTTGCCTAACACCGAAAGCCGTGGCCTTCTCCCCAGCGATCGACAGGTTATACCGTCTACTCAATGACGCCCGCGCCCGGCTACTTTCATTTGCACCTGATCTCCGATTCCACCGGAGAAACGCTGATTACTGTCGCTCGCGCCGCGGCCGCGCAATATTCCAACATCATCGCGGTGGAACACGTTCATCCGCTGGTGCGGACGCAGAAGCAGCTCGACCGCGTTCTCGTCGAGATCGAAGAGACGCACGGCATCGTGCTCTACACCCTGCTGCAGGAGAATTTAGCGGCCAAGCTCGAAGAGAAATGCCGCGCGCTCGGCCTGCCGTGCCTGTCGATCCTTGGCCCGGTCCTGCACCTGTTTCAGGCTTATCTCGGCGCCGAATCGACCCATAAGGTCGGCGCGCAGCATATGCTCAATGCCGAGTATTTTCGCCGGATCGATGCGCTCAACTACACCATGATGCACGACGACGGCCAGCTCGCCGACGATCTCGAAGACGCCGATGTTCTCCTGATCGGCGTGTCGCGGACGTCGAAAACACCGACTTCAATCTATCTCGCCAATCGTGGCGTCAAGACCGCGAATATTCCGCTGGTGCCAGACGTGCCATTGCCGCCCGTCATCGAGACGCTCAAGCATCCCTTGGTCGTCGGCCTATACGCCTCGCCCGAGCGCATCGTGCAGATTTGCCAGAACCGGCTCCTTGGCCTCAAGGCGCATCGCAACGACGACAAATACATCGACCAGCAATCGGTGGCGGAGGAGGTGTCCGCTTCACGGCGGCTGTGCGCCAAACATAATTGGCCGCTGATCGATGTCACCCGGCGCTCGATTGAGGAAACCGCTGCGGCGGTGATCGCGCTACTCACGGAACGCCGCCGCCACATGGCATCGTGAGCGATGGCGCTGTGGCTTGCCGCCGATCCGCTGGTGCTGGCGTCGCGGAGCGCCGCGCGCCGGACGCTGCTGCAAGCCGCGGGTATTGCGGTTGAGCTTGAGCCGGCGGATCTTGACGAGCGCAGTGTCGAGGCAAATGCCGTGTCGCAGGAGCCGGCCGCCATCGCCGTGTTTTTGGCGCGCGAGAAAGCAGCCTCAGTCGCGGCTTTGTTTCCCGGCCGGCTCGTACTGGCCGCCGATCAAACCTTGGCGCTCGGTGCCAAGCGTTTTTCCAAGCCGGCCGATCGGGCGGGCGCCCGGGCCCAGCTTGCGGCACTTTGCGGCCGCACCCACGAGCTCCACAGCGCGATCGCCTTCGTGCAGGACGCGACCGTGTTGTTCGAGCATGTCGACACCGCGCGGCTGACCATGCGCTCATTTTCGCAACACTTTCTCGATCTCTATCTCGATCACGTGGGAACCGCCGCGACCGCGAGCGTCGGCGCTTATCAGATCGAAGGCCCTGGTATTCAATTGTTCGAACGCATTGACGGCGACTATTTCACCATTCTGGGTTTGCCGCTGTTGCCAGCCCTTGATTTTTTGCGGCAGCGCGGTTGCCTTGCGATATGATCAAAGATCGGCCTTTTGTGCTTTGCTTGACCGGTTCACTCGGCATGGGCAAATCGCGCACCGCATCGTTCTTCGCCGAAGCGGGAGTGCCGGTTCACGATTCCGACGCCGCCGTGCATGCGCTTTATGAAGGCGAGGCCGTGCCGCTGATCGAGCACGCCTTTCCGGGCGCCACGTCCAACGGCAAAGTCGACCGCGCCAAGCTTGCGGCGATGGTGCTCGGCGATGCCAAAGCGATCGCCCACCTCGAAGCCATCGTGCATCCTTTGGTCGGCAAGGTGAGAGACAAGTTTCTGGCCGACGCGCGAGCGCGCGGCGCGCCGGTCGTGGTGCTCGACGTGCCGCTGTTGTACGAAACCGGCGGCGAACGCGGCTGCGACGCCGTAGTTGTGGTTTCGGCGCCGCCCGAGGTGCAACGACAACGCGCCCTCGAACGGCCCGGCATGACCGAGGAGAAATTCGCCGCGCTGTTGGCCAAGCAAATGCCGGATGCGGAAAAGCGCCGGCGTGCCGACTTTATCGTGGATAGTTCGCAATCCTTCGACCATGCCCGCGCGCAAGTGCGCGACATCTTGCAAGCGGTCGCTAGAATGCGCGGGCGCGCCGGTGATTTGTAGGTGTTGATGCGACGCTGGCGGTAGGAAGGTTCATGCGCGAGATTGTGCTCGATACCGAAACTACAGGCCTTGATCCGCTGGACGGTCACCGTCTGGTCGAGATCGGCTGTGTCGAGCTGATCAACGGCATACCCACCGGTCAGACCTTCCACCGATATTTCAATCCAGAACGCGGCATGCCAGACGAAGCCTTCGCCGTTCACGGGCTCAGCGAGGAATTCCTCAAGGACAAGATGTTTTTCGCCGAGGCGACGGACGATCTCATTGCCTTTCTCGGCGATGCGCCGCTGGTCATCCACAATGCCGCGTTCGACCTGGGTTTCATCAACGCCGAGCTCGAACGGGCCGGCCGGCCGCCGGTCGCGCGCGAACGACTGGTCGATACGCTCCTGATTGCGCGGCGCAAGCATCCGGGCGGGTCGAACCGACTCGACGATTTGTGCGTGCGTTATGCGATCGACAATTCGCGCCGCACCAAGCACGGTGCGCTGCTGGACGCCGAGCTCCTCGCCGAAGTTTATGTGGAGCTGATCGGCGCCCGCCAGGCGCAACTGGTTCTGTCGCAGGCCGCGGCGCCCGGCCACGTCATCGGCGAACCAATCATCATCCGCGAGCGTGTGGTGCCGCTTGTGCCAACTGTCACCGCCGAGGATCGCGCGGCACATCGCGCGTTCATTGCCACGCTCGGCGAGCACGCCATCTGGCGCGAGTATGTCAGTTTGGATTGAGCGGTGGCGACGCTGGCTGGGCCGCTGCCAAACGCTGGCGATAAAGGCTGACAAAATCGATCGGGTCGAGCAGCAGCGGCGCAAAGCCGCCGTTGCGCACGGCCGTCGCAACGATCTCGCGCGCGAACGGGAACAACAATCGCGGGCATTCGATCAGCACGACCGGCTGTAGACTGTCGGCCGGCACGTTCTGAATGCGAAAGGCGCCGGCGAACACCAGTTCGAAGTTGAACAGCAGCATGCCTTGGGATTCGGCTTTGCCTTCCAGCCGCAGCGTCACCTCGAAGTCCGTCGCCGCGATCGGCGCCGCATCGACATTGACCTGGATATTGATCGTCGGCTGCTGGCCGGTCGGCGCGATCGAGCGGGGCGCGTTCGGGTTTTCGAACGACAGATCCTTCACGTACTGGGCAAGCACGCCGATTTGCGGAATCGCCTGCGGCTGCGGACCGCCGTTCGTCTCTGACATATTTGGTCTCCGGCCGGGCGACGGCGTTAAGGGTTGGCTAACACAGGCAAAGCACGTGAACAATGCCGGCCGGCAACACATCTGGCGCTGCGATCTTGCCGCGGGCCGCTGCGTCGGCCAAAAAACGCTGCAATTATGACCGACGAGCGACCGGCGCAACCGCAAGGATTTTGTATAATAGGAGCAGTTTCGGCGATTACACTTGTTGGCGCGGCGGCGCTGATCGTTTAAGATTTGGCGTCGGCACGCCTATCGGCCACTGGCCACTGGATGGTTCCCCGTGCGTGCCTACATAAGGCGGAGACCCGGGCTCCCCACGGGTTCGCGAGTTCGAGCCGCCACCGGGATGGATCGCCACTTTTCGCGACGCCGAGAGAACTGACGCCAAGAGAGCTAAGACGTGTTTTTCGACATCTACACCATCATCTTTCTGGCGCTCGCAGTATTCATTTTCCTGCGGCTTCGCAGCGTTTTGGGGCAGCGCACCGGTCGCGAGCGGCCGCCATACGACCCGTATTCGGCGCGCGACGCGGTCCGCAGTCCGGCGAGCGATAAGGTCGTGACCTTGCCGCCGCGACCGGCGGAGGCGCCATCGACCCGGCCGCCTCCGATCGAGGCGCCGCCTCCGGCTTCCACCGATCGTTGGAAAGACGTGGCCGAAAGCGGGTCCAGTGTCGCGGCCGGGCTCGATGCCATCGCGGCCGTGGATTCGAGCTTCGACGCCAAGCACTTCATCACCGGCGCGCGCGCCGCCTACGAAATGATCGTGACCGCCTTTGCCGAGGGCGATCGCCGCCAATTGCGGAGCCTCTTGTCGCGCGAAGTCTATGACGGCTTCGACGCCGCAATCACTGAACGCGAAAGCCGCGGCGAAACCGCCGAGACGCGGTTTGTTTCGATCGACGGCTCGACTATCACCAACGCGGAATTGCGCGCGCGCACCTCGCAGATCACCATCCGTTTTGTTTCCAAGCTGATTTCCGCGACCCGCGGACGAAACGGCAATGTCATCGACGGTAACGCCGAGAAGGTGACCGACGTCACCGACGTTTGGACGTTCGCCCGGGACGTTTCCTCGCGCGATCCCAACTGGAAGGTTGTTGCAACCGAAGCTGGACAGTGAGGCTCATGCCGGCGTGTGGTCGAGCCTTGCTCCTCGTCGCCGTCTGCCTTGGTGGTGCCCCGCTCGCGACGGCGACACTGAGCGCGGAGGTCGAGCCGATCAGGTTTGCTGATACCCAATACGAGCCGGTCGACTGGGCGGACCTCGATGGCTGGGCGAGCGACGATCACGCCACCGCCTTTGCCGCCTTTCTCGAAAGCTGCCGGGCGTTGAATGCCAGCCGCCAGTCGGCCGAACCGGTGGCGGTGACCGACGCGCTCAAGACGGTATGCACGCGGGCGGTCGCGGCAGTGCCGCTCGAAGAGGATGCCGCGCGGAAGTTCTTTGAGGACAATTTCCGGCCGCTGCGCATCAACAAGCTTGGCGAAAGCGAAGGCTTTCTGACCGGTTATTACGAGCCGATCATCGAGGGGTCGCGCGTTCCGACCGGCGAATTCACCGCGCCGCTTTATCGCCGGCCGCCCAATCTCGCCATTTCCGGCCAACGCAAGCTCGGCGACTTGTTTCCGAGCAAAGGCGTCAAGGTCGGCCGGCGCGTCGGCCGCCGCAAGCTCGTGCCGTATTATGACCGCGGTCAAATCGAAGACGGGGCGCTTGACGGCTGGCATCTGGAAATCTGCTGGCTGCGCAGCGAAATCGATGTGCTGTTCGCGCAAATCCAGGGCTCGGCGCGCATCAAGCTCGAAGACGGCACCATCCTGCGCGTGAATTACGACTCCCATAACGGCTGGCCGTATACGCCGGTCGGTCGCGTGCTGATCGAGCGCAAGCTCGTCCCCAAGGATGAGATGTCGATGCAGCGCATTCGCGAATGGATGGCGGCCAATCCCGACGAAGCCAAGGACGTCAGGCGGCAGAACAAGTCTTACGTGTTCTTCCGCATCACATCGCTGGCGACTGAAGACGAGGCGGTCGGCGCGCAGGGTGTGCCGCTCCTGCCCGGCCGTTCGATTGCCGTCGACCATTCGCTGCATGCTTACGGCACGCCGTTCTTCATCGCCGCCGACCTGCCGATCGCCAGCGACAAGGGCGGCACCAAATTTCGGCGCTTGATGTTCGCGCAGGATACCGGATCGGCCATCGTCGGCCCGGCCCGCGCCGACATTTACTTCGGCGCTGGTGCCGAAGCGGCGCGCATCGCCGGCCGCATCAAGAATTCTGGTCAGTTTGTAATGTTGCTGCCGCGCGAGCTCGATCCGGTCGAGGCAGGGCACAATATCCCATTGCCGCCGGAACGTCCGGCGCCGGGCATCTTTGCGCAGTTTGGCATCGGCAACACGGTGGATCCGACCGCCGAAGACGTGCCGCTGCCGGAACCCAAACCCGCGGCGGCGCGGCAGCCGGACGCCAATTCAAATTCGAAATCGAACGCCCGGCGAGCGCGATGAGCCGGCGGCGTCGGCTGAGCGACGAAGAGCGCGTGCTGTGGACCGGCTATTCCCGTTCGATCACGCCTCTCGATCCGGCGCGGGAACCGGTGGAAGCCGCCGAACCCGCTGCCGGCGACGATAAGCCGGCGCCTGCTGCGCCGCTGCGCGCGCCGGTGCGGCGGCAGAAGCCGCCGGAGAAAAGTGCGCCGCCGCTCGCGCCGCTCGGGCGACGACTCAAGCAGCGTGTCGCCCGCGGCCGCGAGCCGATCGAAGCCCGTCTCGATTTGCACGGCTACACGCAAATGCAGGCGCATGCGGCGCTGCTGCGGTTTCTTCATCGCGCCCAAGCCGACGGCGTCAAGATGGCGCTCGTCGTCACCGGCAAGGGAACCGGTAAAGCGGGGAGCGCGCAGGAGCGCGGTGTGCTCAAGCGCCAAGTGCCGCTGTGGCTGGCGCTGCCTGAGTTCCGTTCGCTCGTTGTCGGCTTCGAGGATGCGCACACCGGCCACGGCGGCGAAGGCGCGCTGTATGTTCGCTTGCGTCGCGCGCGATGACAAAGCGATGAAATGATCGCGACCATCGGATTGCCAATCTCTGCGCAAGAAACCGACAACTTCATCGTCGATGATGACGGTCTTGATGTGGGGTGTGTGCAATGTCCGAAATCGCCGATACGCAATCGGGAACGAGCACCAGACGCGACGACGACCAGGTCGACAAGCGGGCTTTCGCCCAAGTTGAGAAATGGATGGCGATGATCCGCGAGATCGACGCGGAACCGCAGGCGCAGACCAAGCGCGACGACTAGCCAGCATCAAACGCGCCGCCAAAGCACCTAGAGAATGAATCGGCTCAGATCGGCGTTCTTTGCCAGATCGCCGACATGCTTTTGCACATAGGCGGCATCGATCGTGACAGTGTCACCGTGCCGGTCCGGTGCGGCAAACGAAATCTCGTCGAGCACGCGCTCCATCACCGTTTGCAGGCGTCGCGCGCCGATATTCTCCACGCTCGAATTCACCGCCACCGCCATGTCGGCGACGGCATCGATGGCATCTTCGGAGAATTCCAGCGTTACGCCCTCGGTCCGCATCAGGGCCACGTATTGCTTGATCAATGAGGCTTCCGGCTCGGTGAGGATGCGGCGGAGGTCGTCGCGGGTCAGCGCCTTCAATTCGACCCGGATCGGCAGCCGGCCTTGCAGTTCCGGCAAGAGATCCGAAGGCTTCGAGGTGTGGAACGCGCCCGAGGCGATGAACAGGATATGATCGGTCTTTACGGTGCCGTGCTTGGTGGCGACGGTAGTGCCTTCGATCAGCGGCAACAGATCGCGCTGTACGCCTTCGCGCGACACGTCAGCGCCGATCCGCCCATCGCGTGCGCAAATCTTGTCGACCTCGTCGAGGAAGACGATGCCGTTATTCTCCACCGCCTTGATGGCTTCCTGCGTCAGCTGATCGGTGTCGAGCAGCCTGTCCAACTCCTCGTTGATGAGGATCTCGTAGGAATCGTGGACGTTCACCCGCCGGGTTTTGGTGCGGCTGCCGCCGAGCTTGCCGAAAATGTCGCCGATCGACACGGCGCCGATCTGCGCACCCGGCATGCCGGGGATTTCGAACAGCGGCATGCCGCCCGAGGATTGCACCTCGATCTCGATTTCCTTGTCGTCAAGCTCGCCGGCCCGCAGCTTGCGGCGGAACGCTTCCTTGGTCGAGGCGCTGGCATTGGCGCCGACCAGCGCGTCGAGCACGCGGCTCTCCGCAGTCTGCTGGGCGCGGGCCTGGACATCCTTGCGTTTCTTGTCCCGCGTCAAAGCAATGCCGATCTCGACCAGGTCGCGGACAATCTGCTCGACGTCGCGGCCGACATAGCCGACCTCGGTGAATTTGGTCGCTTCGACCTTGAGGAACGGTGCGCCGGCGAGCTTGGCGAGCCGGCGCGAGATTTCGGTCTTGCCGACGCCGGTCGGCCCGATCATCAGGATGTTCTTGGGCAGCACTTCCTCGCGCAACCGGTCGTCAAGCTGCAGCCGGCGCCAGCGATTGCGCAGCGCAATGGCGACCGCGCGCTTGGCGTCGGCCTGGCCGACGATGAAGCGGTCGAGCTCGGAGACGATTTCGCGGGGGGAAAAGTCGCTCATGCATCACGTACCATCAAAAGCGCGTCGCCATCGGGCGTCGTCACCGGCCGCTCTTTGCGGAAGCTGGCCTTTTCATAAGCCCTGATGGCCCGCGTATTGGCGGGATTGGGATCGGTCATGACTTGCGGCGCTCCTGCCGCCAGTAGGTCATCGACAAACGCGCGGATCAAAGCGGAACCGTGGCTGCGATCGATCATGTCGGCTTCGCCGATGAACTGATCGATGCCGCGCGCGCCGATGGGCAGATCGCCGAAGCCGTGATTGGGCCAGGCCGTCGGAGCGTAACACTGCAGATACGCAAACGGATATGCGCCGAGTTCGACAATGAATTGATCCATCGACGGATGATCCAAGTCGCCGCTCACCAGCGCGAATTGCTCGTCCGGATCACCCCACCATTCCGCCACATGCGGTTTCCCCAGCCAATGCCGGACGGTCGTGAGGTCGGCCGCCGTCATCGGGCGAAACGCATAAGGCTGCAAGGCCATCAGGTGCCGCTCTTCAACGTTTCGACGGTGACGTTGCGGTTGGTGTAAACGCAGATGTCGGCGGCGATATCGAGCGAACGGCGCACGATCGCCTCGGCATCGAGCGGACCGTCGGCGAGCGCGCGGGCCGCGGCCAGCGCGTAATTGCCGCCCGAGCCGATACCGACGATTCCCGCTTCCGGCTCGAGTACGTCACCGGTTCCGGTCAGCACCAGCGAAACGTCCTTGTCGGCGACGATCATCATGGCCTCGAGACGGCGAAGATAGCGGTCCGTGCGCCAATCCTTCGCCAGCTCGACCGCCGCGCGCATCAGCTGGCCGCGATATTGTTCGAGCTTTGACTCCAGCCGCTCAAACAAGGTGAAGGCGTCGGCGGTGGCGCCGGCAAAGCCGCCGATGACGTCGCCGCCGCCCAGGCGGCGCACCTTGCGGGCGTTAGCTTTGACGATGGTCTGGCCGATCGACACCTGACCGTCGCCGCCAATGGCGACGACGCCGCCCTTGCGAACAGTCAGGATGGTCGTGCCGTGCCAAGGGTTGGATGCGCCGGCGGAGCCGGATTCGACGGGGTGCATAAGCTGGAAGGCCTTTGTTTAAGCCATGATTTAGGAGTTGACCCGCGGCAATGCAAATGCGCCACAGCCACGATTGGCGGCGCGGCCAAAGCCCTGATAAAAGGCGCGGCGCGCTGGAGAGAACACCATGCGTCAGGCGTCGGTGAAACGGACCACCAAGGAAACGGCGGTCGAGGTCATGATCGACCTCGATGGCGAGGGCCGTTCGTCGATCGCGACCGGCATCGGTTTTCTCGATCACATGCTCGACCTGCTGGCGCGCCACTCGCGGATCGACATCGAGATCAAGGCCAAGGGCGACCTGCATATCGACCATCATCACACTACCGAGGACGTCGGCATTGCGCTCGGCCAGGCGGTCAAACAGGCGCTCGGCGACATGAAAGGCATCACCCGTTACGCCGACGTGCATGTGCCGATGGACGAAGCGCTCACCCGGGTGGCGATCGATATTTCGGGACGGCCGTTTTTGGTCTTCAAGGCGGAATTTGCCCGCGACAAGGTCGGACCGTTCGACACCGAACTGGTGCAGGAGTGGTTTCAGGCCTTTGCCATCAACGCCGCCGTGACGCTGCACGTCGCCACGCTTTACGGCACCAATGACCATCATATCGCCGAATCCTGCTTTAAGGGTTTGGCGCGGGCGCTGCGGGCGGCCGTCGCCATCGATCCGCGTGCGGCGCACGAGGTGCCCTCGACCAAGGGTACGCTCGGCGGGTGACGCGCCGTCCTCGCCGGCGAGGATTGCAACAGCGGCGCCGCAGCGCCAAGTGAGAGCGCAAATTCCCGGAAGTGCGTCCTGGAAGAAGTCCCTGGAACCGAGTGACATAAACCTGGAACATCATCATGTCCGTTTACACAATTCACCAGCCGCCGCTGCGCGCAGCCGAAGCTTCGCCGGATCCGGAGCGCTTTGTGTTCGTGCGCGACGGCTTTGATTTTTGGGCCTTCCTGCTCGCGCCCTTGTGGATGCTGTGGCACCGGCTGTGGCTGGTCTTGCTGATCTATCTGGTCGTGATCGTCGGCATCGAAAATGCCATGCATTTTGCCGGCGTCGGCGCTGCCGGCAGCGCATTCGCCGCGCTGCTCATTGCGTTCCTGGTTGGCGCCGAGGCAAGCACGTTGCGCCGCTTCACCCTCGATCGGCGCGGCTACCGGCAGGTGGGCGTCGTCGGCGGCGCCAATGCCGAAGCCGCCGAGCGGCGGTTTTTTGACGCCTGGGCCAACGCCGCAGCGGACCAGCGGTCCGGGCCGTCGGCTTCTCCATCGGCGCCATCGCCGATGCCGCCGATGCCGCAGGCCCCCGACATTGTCGGCCTGTTTCCCGAACCCGGGGCCTCGCGGTGACCGTCGCTATCGTCGACTATGGCTCGGGCAATCTGCATTCGGCCGCCAAAGCGTTCGAGCGCGCGGCGCATGATGCCGGCACCGATCAGCCGATCGTCGTAACCAACGATCCGCGCGTCGTTGCCGCGGCGGATCGCGTGGTACTGCCCGGCGTCGGCGCGTTCGCCGATTGCCGCCGCGGGCTCGACGCCGTCGACGGCATGGTCGAGGCGCTCGACGAGGCGGTGCATCAAAAAGCCCGGCCGTTCTTCGGCATCTGCGTCGGCATGCAACTACTGGCCGAGCGCGGCCGCGAATACGAGGTCACCGAAGGATTGGGCTGGATCGGCGGCGAAGTCGATCGCATCACGCCAGCCGATCCAAACTTGAAGATTCCCCATATGGGCTGGAACACGCTCAACGTGACGCGGCCGCACAAGCTGGTCGAAGGCCTCGCGCTCGGGCCCGACGGCCGTCACGCTTATTTCGTGCACTCCTATGAATTCAAGGTGGCGCAACGCGCCGATCTGGTGGCGGAGGCCGATTACGGCGGCCCGATCACCGCGATCGTGGCGCGTGACAATCTGGTCGGCACCCAATTTCATCCCGAGAAAAGCCAAAAGCTCGGGCTGGCGCTGATCGCCAATTTCCTAATGTGGAAACCGTGATCCTGTTTCCTGCGATCGATCTGAAAAACGGTGAAGCGGTCCGCCTCGAACAGGGCGACATGGCGCGGGCCACGGTGTTTCATCGCGACCCGGCGGAGCAGGCGCGCGCCTTCGTCACGCAAGGCTTCGAGTATCTGCACATCGTCGATCTCGACGGCGCCTTCGCCGGCAAACCGATGAATGCCGCGGCGGTCGAATGCATCCTCGCCGCTGTGCGCATTCCGGTCCAGCTCGGCGGCGGCATCCGTGATCACGCGATGATCGAAGGCTGGCTGGCCAAGGGCGTGACCCGCGTCATCATCGGCACCGCCGCGGTGCGCGATCCGGCTTTGGTGAAGGCGGCAGCGAGGAAATTTCCCAACTGCGTCGCCGTCGGCCTCGATGCGCGCGACGGCAAGGTGGCGGTGCAAGGCTGGGCGGAAACGTCGGAGCTGTCGGCGCTGGAGATCGCCAAACAATTCGAGAACGCCGGCGTTGCGGCGATCATCTATACCGATATTGCCCGCGACGGCATGCTCCAAGGCCTTAATCTCGACGCCACCATCGCACTGGCCGATGCCGTGTCCATTCCGGTGATCGCCTCCGGCGGGCTTGCGTCGCTCGACGACGTGCGCGCGTTGCTCAAACCGCGTGCGAATAAGCTCGCCGGCGCCATCGCCGGCCGCGCGCTCTATGACGGCCGGCTCGATGCGGCCGTGGCTTTGCAGCTTATCCGCGCGGCGCAGGCGGCCTGACGTGTTCAAGGTCCGCGTCATTCCCTGCCTCGATGTCAAGGACGGCCGCGTCGTCAAGGGCGTGAACTTCGTCAATCTGCGCGACGCCGGCGATCCGGTCGAAGCGGCGATCGCCTATGACGAAGCCGGCGCCGACGAGCTCACCTTCCTCGACATCACCGCAAGCCACGAGGATCGCGACATCATGCTGGACGTGGTGCAGCGCACCGCCGAGGCGTGTTTCATGCCGCTCACCGTCGGCGGCGGAATCCGCACCGTCGAGGATATCCGCGCGCTGTTGTCTTCCGGCGCGGACAAGATCTCGATCAACACCGCGGCAGTTGCGCGGCGCGGTTTCGTCAAGGAAGCGGCAGAAAAATTCGGCGATCAATGCATCGTCGTCGCCATCGACGCCAAGAAGGTGTCGCGTCCGGCGCAAGCCGACGGCTGGGAAATCTTCACCCATGGCGGCCGCAACCCGACCGGCCTCGATGCAATCGATTATGCGCGCGAAGTGGTCGCGCTCGGCGCCGGCGAAATCCTGCTCACCTCCATGGATCGCGACGGCACGCGGCAAGGCTTCGATATCGCGCTGACCCGCGCCGTCGCCGACGCGGTCTCCGTGCCGGTGATCGCCTCCGGCGGTGTCGGCAATCTTGAACACCTGGTCGAAGGCATTCGCGACGGCCATGCCAGCGCCGTGCTAGCCGCCTCGATCTTCCACTTCGGCGAGTTTTCCGTGCGCGACGCCAAGAGCTTTATGGCGAAGGCTGGCCTGCCGGTGCGGCTCGATCCTTGAGCGCCTGAGGGACGAAGGCGGGATCGATTAACTCAGCTCACTGCGAAGACGGCTTGCCCAGGTTGCCGATGCTCTTCGCCATGGCGACGAACTCGCTCGGCATCATGATGATGGTCATGGTGTTCTGCTCGGCGCCGACTTCGGTGATCATCTGCATGCGCCGCAATTCAAGGCCGGCCGGGTTTTGCATGATGATTTCCGCCGCATTGCGCAACTGCTCCGCCGCCTCGAATTCGGCCTGCGCTTTGATGATCCGGGCGCGCTTCTCGCGCAACGCTTCGGCTTCCTGCGCCATGACGCGCTGCATCGATTGCGGAATTTCGACGTTCTTCATTTCGACGCGTTCGACCTTGACGCCCCACGGTTCGGTCACGGCGTCGATCTTTTCTTCAATGCGCTTGGCAACGGCTTCTTGTTCTTTGAGGACCTGATCGAGCGAATGCTGGCCGATGCCCGTGCGCAAAGTGGTGAGAGCCACCTGGATGACCGCGGTGTCGATGTTCTTGACCTCGAGCACAGAAGCCATCGGATTGACGATCCGGTACCAGACGACGGCGTTGACCTTGATCGGAACGTTGTCGTTGGTGATGGTCTCCTGCTGTTCGACGGCGGCGGTGTTGATGCGCAGGTCGACCTTGCGCTGCCATTCGATCAGCGGAATGATCCAGTAAAGGCCCGGTCCCTTGGTCGAGTGATAGCGGCCAAGCCGGAATACGACGCCGCGCACATATTGGTCGGCGATGCGCAAGCCGGACAAGCCGATAATGACGACGAGGACGATAACAACGAACGACATGGTCCACTCCGTTCATGAGCGCACCACCCCGCGGGGAAAAATAGCTTAATTGGCGCCGTGTGGAGTCGACCGTTAGATAGGAAGCCTGAGGGGCAGATTCCAGTGAGCTTGCGATGCCCTCAGCCCGCGCGTTTCGCCCAAGTGATCGCGCTTTCAAGCCGGTCGTTGCCCCAGAACAATTCGCCGTCCGCCGTCGTGAAAGTCGGTGCGCCAAAAATCTCCAGGCGCTGCGCTTCAGCGGTTTGCGATCGCAAGCGTTCCTTGATCGCGTCGCTCTGCGCGGCCGCCATCGTCCGTTGCGGATCGATTTTCAGGTCGGCCAGGATGACGCGCATGGTCGCCGGCTCGCCGATCGGCTCGCCATCGGCAAACTCGGTGCGGAATACGGCGACGCAAAAATCATTGCCCCAGACGTCGCCAAGCCCAACCAGCGCGACCCGCGCCGCCAGCAAGCTCGGTTGCGGAAACGGCTCCGGCCGCCGGAACGGAAGCTTCAGTTCATCGCAAGTCCGCTCGAGGTCGCGCCACATATGACGGCCTTTGGCCGGATAAAGATTGAAAGGTGAGGTGTCCCAACCCTGCGCTTTGAAGATCGGCCCGAGCAAGAACGGCCGGAAGCGGACCTCAACGCCGGCCGTGGCGGCGAGCGCGCCGATGCGCATCGCGGTCGGGTACGAATAGGTCGAGGCGAAATCGAACCAGAAATCGAGCACGGCCATCCGTTAATCCTAATCTTCGCCGTCGCGCCGTGAAATATCGGTCGGGTCGCATGCGGCGCGGCCACTCCCCGCCCGCGTGCAGAGATGCTAAGGAACCCGACAAAGTGACACGCGGCGAAATCCTTATGGCACCATTCACCGTTCACGACCTGGAAAAGCGCGTCCGCGACCGGGCCCAAGCCGAGCCGGGAGCCTCATATACCCGCACACTGCTCGACAAGGGCGTAGCGCACTGCGCCAAAAAGCTTGGCGAGGAAGCGGTCGAAGTCGCCATCGCCGCGATCGCCGAGGATCGCAGCCGGGTGGTCGCCGAAACCGCCGACCTCCTCTACCATCTGCTGGTCGTTCTGCACGCGCGCGGGATTCCGCTGGCGGAGGTCGAAGTGGAGCTCGGGGAGCGCACCCAGCAGACCGGCCTCGATGAAAAGGCGGCGCGTAAGGGCGGATAAGGACGAACGGCATGGAGCAGCGCACCAGCCCTGACGTTTCGCCGTATCGCGTCTTCTCCCGCGCAGAATGGGCGAACTTGCGCGCCGACACGCCGATGACGCTGGAACCGTCGGAGGTGTCGCGGCTGCATTCGATGCACGACCGCCTCGACATTTCCGAGGTCGAGGAAATTTACCTGCCGCTGTCGCAACTCTTGTCCCTTTATGTGGCGGCGACGCAGCGGCTGTTTCGCGCGCAGCAGGGCTTCCTCGGCACCGAGGATGCCAAGGTGCCCTACATCATCGGCGTCGGTGGTTCGGTCGCGGTCGGCAAATCGACCACCGCCCGCGTGCTGCAGGCATTGTTGGAGCGCTGGCCGAACGTGCCGAAGGTCGACCTCGTCACCACCGACGGTTTCCTTTATCCCAACGCCGTGCTCAACAGTGAAGGCTTGATGGAAAAGAAGGGCTTTCCGGAAAGCTACGACTTGCCGACGCTGCTGCACTTTCTGTCCGACATCAAGGCCGGACTTCATCCGGTGCGCGCGCCGGTCTATTCGCATCTCATCTACGACGTCATTCCCAACCAATGGGTTGAAATCAACCGGCCGGACATCCTGATCGTCGAAGGCCTCAATGTTCTCCAGGCCGGACGGCTGCCCAAAGACGGCAAGGCGATCCCGTTCGTCTCCGATTTCTTCGATTTCTCGATCTATCTCGATGCCGGCGAGGACGTGCTGTTGTCTTGGTATGTCAATCGCTTTCTGACATTGCGCGGCACCGCGTTCGTCGATCCGAAATCTTATTTTCACCGCTACGCCAAACTGTCGGATCAGGAGGCGGTGGCAACTGCGACGTCGATCTGGAACCGGATCAACCTGGTCAATCTGCGCGAAAATATTCTGCCGACGCGGTTGCGCGCCGAGCTTATTCTGAAGAAGGGCGAAAACCACGACATCGAGGAAGTGGCGCTGCGGCGGCTGTAGCGGCGACGGATCTCGGCGCCGATTACGCTGCGAGCGCGGCCTTTCCCGCGGTCGCCAGCGCCGAGGCGAGACGCTCGCGGTCGAGCGGCTTCACCAGGAAGCCGTCCATGCCGGCCTCGAGGCAGGCTTGGCGATCGTCGGCGGAGGCATTCGCCGTCAGCGCCAGGATCGGCGTCCGCGCTGCCCCGACTTCGGCCTCGATCTCACGGATGCGACGGGTCGCTTCCAGGCCGTCCATGCCCGGCATGTGCAGGTCCATCAGCACCCGGTCATGGGGCGTGCCGGCCGCGCGCGCCGCCAGCCAGCAATCGACCGCCGCGTCGCCGCTCGCGATCATGGTCGGTTGATGGCCGAGCTTGACCAAAAGCGCGCGCGCCAACAGCGCATTGATCTCGTTGTCCTCGGCGACCAGGATCGAAAGACCGCCGCCCGAATGCGCCAGGCCCGGCACGTCCGAAGGCTCCATCGCTGCAGCAACATCGAAAGTGTCGTCGCTTAGGAAGCGGGCGGCGAGCGAGGCGGCGCGCACCGGCTCGATCAGATACCCGGTGAAGCCTGAAGCTTTTAGCGCCGCAAGCTCGTTGCGCATCGACGGCGTGACCAGCACGATCCGCCGCGGCACGCTGACCGCGGCGCGCGCCAGCGCTTCGCTCGCCTGCGTGCCGAGCGCGTGATCGACCAGCACGGCGCTCCACATCTGCTCCGGGAGCAAAGCGGCGGCGACCTGATCGTCCGGAACGATTTTGGTGCGCGCGCCCCAGCGTTGCAGGCGCCGGGCGATCAACGATGCTTCGGTCGCAGCCGGCGCGACGATGAGAATGTCGCTGCCGGTCAGATTCGGCACGGTCAGAGTGGGCTCTTCGGCGTCGTCGGCACGCGGCAGCGGAACGTTGACCCGGAACGTCGAGCCGTCGCCGGGGGCGCTCTCGACCATGATCGAGCCGCCCATGCTCTCGATGATCTTGTTGGAAATCGTCAGACCCAGGCCGGTGCCGCCGAATTTCCGCGTCGACGAGACGTCGGCCTGCTCGAATTCCAGAAAGATGCGCGCCTGATCCTGCAGCGAGATGCCGATGCCGGTATCGTGCACGGCGATCGCTATACCTTCTGGCTGCGCCGACGGCTCGACGATGATCGACACGCCGCCGCTCTCCGTGAACTTGATCGCATTGCCGGCGAGGTTGAACAACACCTGGCGGAGCCGCGCCGCGTCGCCGACCACCCGCGACGGCAGCCGCTCGTCGACATAGCAGCCGATTTCGAGGCCTTTGGCCTGGGCGCGCGGACCAAGGAGCTCGACGACTTCCTCGACGAATGCCGCAAGTGGAAACGGCCGCGCCGCGAGATCGAGGCGGCCGGCTTCGATCTTGGAGAAATCGAGGACCTCCTCGATCAACGACAACAGCGTCTCGCCTGAGGTTTTGACCGCTTTCAAATAAGTCGTTTGCTCGGGGGTCAGCGGCGTGTCGCCGAGGAGATCGGCCATGCCGAGGATGCCGTTGAGCGGCGTGCGGATCTCGTGCGAGACCATGGTGAGGAAACGCGACTTGGCGCGGTTGGCCGCCTCGGCCTGATCGCGCGTCACCGCCAGCGCCTGTTCGGCGACCACGCGGTCGGTCACGTCGCGGCCGACGCTCTGCATTTCGCTCTCGCCGTCCGCGCGAATGGTGACCTCGCGCCAGGCGATCCAGCGGGCGCCGTCGGCCGCCGCGATTTTCTGGTCATGGGAACGCACGCCGTCGGCGAGGATAGAGGTCCCACCTTGCTCCAGCACTGGAAGCGCGAAATCGGTTTTCAAGAGCTCATCGCGCCGGCGGCCGGCCAGCGCGCAAAAGGCGTCGTTGATATAGGTGATGGCGCCCGAGCCGTCGCGGCGCACGATCACATCATCTTGAGCCTCAAAGAAGCTCGTGGTGCGCTCCTGCGCTTCCCGGATTTCCCAGTTGCGGTCGGCGGCTTCGTCGAGCCGCGTCTCCAGCTCGCGCAATTCGGCCTTCATCTGGCGGATGCGCGAGATCAGGATTCCGAGCGCTCCGCACGCCGCTCCGAACAATGCCGAAACGCCGATCGCGAACATATATGGGTCATAGTGGGCCGCCGGCGAAGTCGCCCCGGCCAGGAAGCCGAAGGCAACCGCGAACGACATGACGGTAATGACGGTGGCGCGGACCACGAGCGAGGACAGACGGCGGCTGACAATGGCGGGCTTTCGCAGCGTGGCGCGAGGGCGCATTGTCCCCAATCCCGCTCGGCATGGTCGCCGCGACTGCCGGCTGCAGCCGCATCGGCGGACGTTGTTACGATTTCGGTTATCTATGCAGTCCTGCGAATTTTGGCCTATGAACCTTGCGCAACCCTTGCCTTCAGGATCAACGATTGGAGCGAGGGTTGATGCTTTGTTAATATTGTGTCGCGAGCGGATCGGATTGCAGGAACGATCAGATGCGGCCGGGAGAGGGTGAATGGACAAGGTTTTGAATGTGAAGCGCTCCGGAGCGAAATCGGCCGCGGCGGCGCAGCCGGAACCGGCGACGCGCGAGGAGGCGGAGGCGGCGGTGCGTACGCTGATCCGGTGGGCCGGCGACGATCCCGACCGCGAGGGACTGCGCTCGACGCCGGCGCGCGTCGTGCGCGCTTATGAGGAATGGTTCTCCGGCTACAAGGATCATCCGCGCGATTACCTGCAGCGCACGTTTGAGGAGACCGGCGGCTATGACGAGGTGGTGGTGTTGCGCGACATCCGCTTCGAGTCGCACTGCGAGCACCACATGGCGCCGATCATCGGCCGCGTCCATATCGGCTACCTGCCGCGCAACCGCGTGGTCGGCATTTCCAAGCTGGCGCGGCTGGTGGAAGTCTATGCCCGGCGCCTGCAGATCCAGGAAAAGATGACGGCGGAAATTGCCGCCTGCCTCGATGAGGTGCTCAAACCCTACGGCGTTGCCGTGGTCACCGAGGCGACGCACCAATGCATGACGACGCGCGGCGTGCACAAGACTGGCGTCAGCATGGTCACAAGCCGCATGCTGGGCGTGTTCCGCGATCACGCCGAGACGCGGCACGAATTCCTTTCCGCGATCGGCGTGCGCGGCGTGATCAACGGGTCGACCGGAACGGGGTGAGATTTTTGGCGGAGCGATCTTTTCGGAAACCGGCTTCTACCGTCGGGTTAAGTAGAGGGCAGGCTTTTTCCGGATCATGCTCTAAGCCGCGGCTGGCTCGACGAACTTGATTTGTGCGAGACCGGGGTCGGTTTTGTGAATCGCCAAAAGATTTATTCCGGTCATGACGGCTAAATAGTTCAAGTCTTCAAGCCAGGCGCGCAGTTTGTCGGCATCGACCTTGAGCGCTTCGATCAACATGATGGGATGGTGCGCTTCGATGCTTTTGGCGGCGCCGGCCAACGCATCGAACTCCATGCCTTCGACGTCGATCTTGATCAGATCGAGGCGCGGGAAATTGAAACCATCAAGCGTAATGGTGCGGACGTCGATCATCCTGGCTGGCGAATAGTCGATGACCTGGCCGATGAAATCTGCGCCGTCGCGCTCCTTGAGGTCGAGGCTGCCAAAGCTTGCCGGCGCCAGATAGTTCGGATTGGGAATTTTCATGCTGCCCGGCGCGCTCGACACCGCGGCATGAAGGGCGCGGGCGTTGAAGCAATTGTTGATCGCGAGATTGCCGGCGAGCGCATAATAGATGCGCTCCTGCGCTTCGATGGCGACGACCACGCCCCAGCCGGTCATGTGCCTGGCCCATTCCACCGTGTGGATGCCGATATTGGCGCCGCAATCGACGGCGACGACGCCGTCGCCGTGGTAACGGCGCCGCAGATCGAGGAGCGTCAGCAGCGTCGTGACATCGCCCGGGTCGTAGCATGCTGTTTCAAACAGCTGGTAGCCGACGCCGAAGCCGGTGTTGTCGGGCAGGCGGTGTTCGTCGAACCGATTGACGATCATGGTGCCGTGCTCGGTTGAGGCGACGACAAAAGCGATCTTGCGGGGCGGGTTGGTCATGGGTGCCGCTTTTTGTTTGGCCGGCGCTGCGATTACTGCGAATCATCGCGATAACGGCACGATGCTCAGCGGCTGGGGAATCGCAAGTCAATGGGAGGAGCGACGCCGTTCAGGCCGCGCGGCGAATTTCATCGGTTAACGCCCGGTAGGACAGCGCCTCGGCGAGGTGCACGCGGCCGACTTTGTCGGCGCCGTCGAGGTCGGCGAGCGTGCGCGCCACCCGCAGCACCCGATGGTAGCCACGGGCGGAAAGCCGCATGGCGTCGGCGGCTTCGCGCAGCAGCGATAGTCCGCTTGAGTCCGGCCGCGCCACGTCCTCGAGCACCGCGCCGGAAACCGCGGCGTTGCTGCGCAAATGCGGCAATCCGATCGCCGCATAACGCGCCGCCTGCCGGTCGCGTGCGAGCGCGACGCGCTCGGCCACCTCGCGGCTTCCCTCGGTCGGCGGCGGCAGGATGAGATCGGCCGCGGTCACCGCCGGCACCTCGATGTGCAGGTCGATGCGATCGATCAGCGGGCCGGAAATGCGCCCCTGGTAGTCGGCGGCGCAGCGGGTATTGGCGGCGCGGCGGCAGGTATAGCCGGGGTCGTTGGCGTGGCCGCAGCGGCAGAGATTCATCGCCGCCACCAGCATGAAGCGCGCCGGATAAGTAACGCGATAATTGACACGGGCGATCGAGACTTCGCCGGTCTCCAATGGCTGGCGCAGCGAGTTCGAGCGCTTGCGGCGAGAATTCCGGCAGTTCGTCGAGAAACAGCACGCCGTGATGGGCCAGCGAGATTTCACCGGGCCGTGCATGCAGGCCGCCGCCGACCAGAGCCGGCATGCTGGCGGAATGATGCGGCGCCCGGAACGGCCGCCGGTTGGTCAGCGCGCCGCCCTCGATGACGCCGGCGACCGAGGCCACCATGGAAACTTCAAGTAGCTCCGCCGGAGCGAGTGGCGGCAAGATCGACGGCAGCCGCGACGCCAGCATCGACTTGCCGGCGCCGGGCGGACCGACCATGAGCAGATTGTGGCCGCCGGCGGCGGCGACTTCGAGCGCGCGTTTGGCGCTTTCCTGACCCTTGATGTCGGCGAGGTCGGCCGCGGCGTCGGCGACTTCAAGGATTCTCGGCTGCGGCCGCGACAGCACTTGCGTGCCTTTGAAGTGATTGGCGAGTTGGATCAGCGATGCCGCCGCGATGATTTCGATTTCGGGGCTGGCCCAGGCCGCCTCGGGGCCGCATTTGGCCGGGCAGATCAGGCCTTCACCGCGGGCATTGGCGCCGATCGCGGCCGGCAGGACGCCGGCGACCGGCGCGATCGAGCCATCAAGGCCAAGCTCGCCGAGCACGGCGAAGCCGGACAATGCGTCGTGGGGAATGGCACCGATCGCGGCCATCAGGCCGAGCGCAATCGGCAGATCATAGTGGCTGCCTTCCTTCGGTAGGTCGGCCGGCGCGAGATTGATGGTGATGCGCCGGGCCGGCAGCGCCAGCCCGGATGCGATCATTGCCGAGCGCACTCGTTCGCGGGCTTCGGACACCGCCTTGTCGGGGAGGCCGACGATGGTGAAGGCCGGCATGCCCGGCGCGACTTGGACCTGGACGTCGACCGGCCTGACCTCGATGCCCTCGAATGCGACCGTGGAGACGCGCTGGACCATGTCCGCCCCTGCCCGAGACCGGCACAGTAGCGGAACTCGCTTCCGCGAGCAAGAACATTTAGGGAACGGGCGCGTTGGCGCTCGGATTTGTGAGGGCCTGATACCCCGTGTCAGCGATCGCGCGGGATGGAAATTTCGTACAATCGGTCATGTCCTCTGTGGCACGGCCGAAGGGGCCGAGTTCTCGCGAACCGCGGCGCCACCAATCCGTCGTCGCAGCCACGTACAGTGATGAATTCATGAAATGCGCAGCCTCAAAACGTTGGCACGCCGGCGCGCTCTTTGGCGCCATCATCGTCTTGGTGCTGCCGTCGGTGTGCGGCCATGCCGAAAGCGCAGCTCCCTCGAGCGACAAGATCTGGACCGTGCCCGTGGTCGGCGCGTTGCCTGACGACAGCTACGGTCGGCTGGTGCGGCGCGGACGCGATCTCATCACGGCGACTTACGCCCATATCGGCCCAGACGTCAGCGATCCGTCGAAGCGCTATGCCGGCAACAATCTCGCCTGCAGCGACTGCCATCTCGAAGCTGGAACGAAGAAATTTGGGCTGCCGATCTTCGGCCTCTACAACGATTTCCCGCGATACAGCGGGCGGGCCGGCGCTGACATCACGATCGACCAGCGCGTCAATTCCTGCATGACGCGCAGCCTGAACGGCCGCGCCATACCCGAGGACGCGCCGGAAATGGCGGCGTTCGTCGCTTACATCAAATTCCTGTCGTCCGGCGTGCCGCCGGACCAGCGTATTCCCGGCCTCGGCGCTGGAAAGATTCCCGAACTCGATCGCGCCGCCGATCCGGCGCGCGGCGGCGCCGTCTATGTCGCCAAGTGCGAGGCCTGCCACAACACCGACGGATCGGGCATCCCGCGCAGCCTGCCGACCACGGATCTTGGCTACATGGTGCCGCCTTTATGGGGACCGGGCTCGTTCAACGACGGCGCCGGCATGGACCGTCTGATCACGGCGGCAAATTTTGTTCATTCCAACATGCCGCAAGGCGCGGATTATTCGAATCCGATCCTGTCGGCGGTCGACGCCTGGGATGTCGCGGCCTTTGTCGTGTCGCAGCCACGTCCGCACAAGGCCGGGCTTGAAAAGGATTTTCCAGACTTGGCGCAAAAGCCGGTGGACGCGCCGTATGGGCCTTATCTCGGCGGTTTCAGCGCGGAGCAGCACAAATACGGCCCGTTCGCACCGATCCGCGCCGCGCTGGCACGGCTCAAACGCGAAGATAAATTCTCGCGCTGACCGCTAACGCGCGGCACGCTTCTCTTCGATCTTGTCCCAAATCATCGCCGCGACGTCGGGGCCGCCGAGATTTTTGATGGCGCGGATGCCGGTCGGCGAGGTGACGTTGATCTCGGTGAGGAAGCCGTCGATCACGTCGATGCCGACGAACAATAGACCGCGCTCACGCAAAGCCGGCCCGAGCCGCGCGCAGATCTCGCGTTCGCGCTCGGTCAGGTCGGTCGCTTTCGGCACGCCGCCGCGCACCATGTTGGAGCGCAGATCATCGGGAGCGGGGACGCGGTTGACCGCGCCGGCGAATTCGCCGTCGACCAGGATGATGCGCTTGTCGCCGTCCTTCACCGCCGGCAGGAATTTTTGCACCACCCACGGCTCGCGGAACATGGTGGTGAACAGATCGTACAGCGAGCCGAAATTGAGGTCTTGGTGCGCCAGGCGGAACACCGCTTCGCCGCCTTTGCCATACAGCGGCTTCATGACGATGTCGCCGTGCTTGGCGCGAAACGTCTTGATGGCTTCGAGATCGCGGGTGATCAGCGTCGGCGGCATCAGCTCGGGAAATTCGGTGACAAAGACTTTCTCCGGCGCATTGCGCACATGGGCCGGATCGTTGACCACGAGCGTCTTCGGATGGATGCGCTCGAGCATGTGGGTCGTCGAGATGTAGGCCAGGTCGAACGGCGGGTCCTGGCGCAGCAGCACGACGTCGAATGACGACAGATCGGCAAGCCGCGGATCGCCGAGCGTGAAATGATCACCGCCGACGTCGCGCACCACCAGCGGCCGCACCGCCGCCGATACTTTGCCGCCGGCGAGGATCAGCCGATCCGGCGTGTAATAGGAGAGGGAATAGGCGCGGTGCTGCGCTTCGAGCAGCAATGCGAACGTCAAATCGCCGCGGATGTTGATCCGCTCGATCGGGTCCATTTGTACGGCGACGTTCAAACGCATGGGCTGATTGGGCGCGAAAAGGCGAGGCTGTCAATCTCTACGCAATTTTGGCAACAGTCGCTATGGCGTTGCGGTTGGTCGGTTGGGATTCACCTCGTTGCGTCAAACGCGTTAGCGATATGCCGCGGTATCTTGCCGGGCGTCACCAATACCACGTCGAAACGGATCTCGCGCTTCGCGTCCGCCGGATTGCGCGCGAGCCAAAGCTCAGCCGCGGCGATGATCCGGCGCTGGTTGCGCCCGGTCACCGCTTCGGCCGCGTCGTCGGCGCGTTCGCGCGCCTTGACCTCGACAAAGACGAGCGTGGCACGGCGCCGCGCCACGATATCGATTTCGCCGAATGGGGTTTTCCAGCGCCGCGCCAGAATTCGGTAGCCCTTGGCGATCAGGATGATCGCGGCGCGGCTTTCCGCCGAGAGGCCGAGCCGGAACGCGGCGATCCTTTCACGCCGCGGGCGGTCGAGCGGTCGAAGCGGTTCAGCGCGGCGCGCCATCGTTCGCCTCCCGGCTTTTCCCCTTCGTCAGTTCGAGCGCGCGCTGATAAAGCGCGCGCCGCGGCAGCCCGGTTGCCATGGCGACTTCGCCGACGGCGTCCTTGAGCGACGAACGGGCGAGCGCGAGCCGCAATAGCGCATCGGCATCGTCGCTGCTCCCCTGTTGCTCCGCCGGCGGCGGCGCGATGACCAGCACGAACTCGCCGCGGATTTCATCGGTCGCGCTTTGTTGCGCCAGCGTCGCCAGCGCACCGCGCCGGACCTCTTCATGCAATTTCGTCAGTTCGCGGCAGACGGCCGCTTCGCGATCGCCAAGTAACGCGGCGAGGTCGGCAAGCGTCGCCGCGACCCGCGGCCCGGTTTCAAACAGGACCAGCGTCGCCGGGATGCGCGAAAGCTCGGCGATCCGGGCGCGTCGCGCTGCCTGCTTGGGCGGCAGAAAGCCGCCGAACAGGAATTGGTCGGTCGGCAAACCGGCGACGGTCAAAGCCGCCAGCGCCGACGACGCACCCGGCAGGGCGGTGACCCTGTGCCCGGCGTCCTGTGCGGCCCGCACCAGCTTGTAGCCGGGATCGGAGATCAGCGGCGTGCCGGCATCGGACACCAGCGCCACCGCCGCCCCTTCGGCAAGCCGGGCCAACAACTTCGGCCGTGCTGTCGCGGCGTTGTGGTCATGGTAGGGTGTGAGCGGGGACGAGATGGCGTAACGGTCGAGCAGCTTGCGGGTCACCCGCGTATCCTCGCAGGCGATCAGGTCGGCCGCCGTAAGCGTCGAGAGCGCGCGCAAGGTGATGTCGCCGAGATTGCCGATGGGAGTGGCGACGATATGAAGCCCGGGTGCAACGCTGCCGGCGTCCATAAGCTGGCCGCCAAGGGCAAAGGTCCGCCGCGGGCGATCTGGCCGTCCGTCTTTGTTGGCGCGCGTTTTGGTCATGGTCGCCACCCTAGCGCCGGCCTCTCCGGCCGTCATGCATGCCCGGAATTTGCTATCTTTTTCACTCGGTTAACCATTCGCCGCCAGAATGACAGATTGGCGCTGCCCTATGATCTCGGCGCTTCGAGCATGATCCCGAAACAGCAAGTCCCGAACCTGATCCGGCGTGGAAGTCGGCTTTCGGGCCAGATAGTGCTCAAAGGCGCGCCGTGAGGAGGACCGCTGTGTCCGCGGAGCTGAGGGTTGAGGGGTCGGTGGCGAAGCCATTGTGGAAGCCATCGCGGCGTCGCGCGTTCGCGGGCTTGGTGGCTGCGGCAGGCGCTGCCTTGGCAGGATCCTTGGCGGGATGCTCGGGCACCTCCAGCTACTTCTCTTCGCTGCCGTCTCTGTCGTCTCCGCAGCAGCAGGCGCCGGCTGGGCCGCCCGTTCCCGAGACCACCCTCGGCACCGGCCAGGTGCGGGTGGCGTTGATCTTGCCGCTCTCGGCCGGCGGCAATGCCGGCGTGGCCGGTCAGGCGATGCGCAATGCGGCCGAAATGGCGCTCGCCGAGTTCAACGCGCCGAACATTCAGCTTCTGGTGAAAGACGATGCCGGCACGCCGGACGGCGCGCGGGTAGCCGCACAACAGGCACTCGACGAAGGCGCCGAGCTGATCCTCGGTCCGCTGTTCGCACAGTCGGTCAGCATCGTCGGGCAGATCGCGCGGTCGCGCAATATCCCGGTCATCGCCTTTTCCACCGATGCCAACGTCGCCACACGCGGTGTCTATCTGCTCAGCTTCCTGCCGGAATCGGACGTGGCGCGGATCGTGCAGTATGCCGCGTCGACCGGGAAACGCTCCTACGCGGCGCTCATTCCCGACAATCCGTACGGGACCGTCGTCGAAGCAGCGTTCAAACAGGACGTCGCGCGCCGCGGCGGCCAGGTCGCCGCGCTCGAGCGTTATCCGCACGACAAAGCGGCGATGGCGGGTCCGGTCCGCAACATCGCGCTGGCGCAGGCTCACGCCAACTCGCTCTTTATTCCCGATGGCGGCGACGCGCTTCCGGATATTGCCCAGGCTCTGGTGGCGAGCGGCGTCAACACCAAGAAGATCCAGCTCCTTGGCACGGGATTGTGGGACGATCCGCGGGTGTTTCAGACGCCAGCGCTTGACGGCGGCTGGTACGCGGCGCCAGACGGCGCCGGCTATCGCAACTTCGCCAATCGTTACTCGGCGCGCTTCAAGCAATCGCCGGTGCGCACGGCGACGCTGGCTTATGACGCGGTCGCACTGATCGCCGCATTGGTGAAGACGCAGGGTCCGCAGCGTTTCTCGTTTGAAGTCCTGACCAACCCGTCAGGCTTCTCCGGCATCGACGGGCTGTTCCGCTTCCGCCCAGACGGCACCAACGAGCGCGGCCTGGCGGTGATGCGCGTCACCCCAACGGGACCGCAGGTGATTGCGCCGCCGCCGCGCAGCTTTGGCGGCGCGTCCGGAATTTAGGACGCTCACGCCGCCAGATCGGCGACCACCGCATCGAGCACCGGGAAGCCGGGCAGGCTGACGCGCAGGCGTCCGGCGGCGGTGGTTTCGATCAGGCCGTTTTCGCGCAAAGCCGCGATCCGGTCCGGATCCAGCGACCGTCCCGCCAGTGCCGCGTAGCGGGAAGGATCGATGCCTTCGGCGAGGCGAAGTCCCATGAGCAAAAACTCATCGGCCATTTCCTCGCGGGTGAGCACGTCGTCGGTGACGAGGCCGTGCCCTGCGGTCTCCACGCGCGTGAGCCAAGTCTCCGGCCGCTTTTCGGTCGCCGTAGCATGCCGGTCGCCGTCGATATCAAGCCGACCGTGGCCACCGGGGCCGATGCCGGCATATTCGCGCCCGCGCCAATAAACCAGATTGTGCCGGCATTCGGCGCCCGGCCGCGCATGATTGGAAATCTCGTAGGCCGGCAGCCCGTGCGCCGCGCAAACCTCCTGCGTCGTGTCGTAGAGCGCCCGCGCGGTATCGTCGTCCGGGACCTTGAGCTTGCCGGCGGCATGGAGCGCGGCGAACGGTGTCTCCGGCTCGATGGTGAGTTGATAAAGCGACAGATGCTCGCCGGCCTCATCCAGCGCCCGCCTGAGCTCATTCGCCCAATCCGCCGGCGTCTGCTGCGGCCGGGCGTAGATGAGATCGAACGAATAGCGCGCGAAAACACTGCGTGCGACATGCACGGCGTCGATGGCCTCGCGTGCCGAATGCATGCGACCTAATTCCGTCAGCACGCGATCGTCGAGCGCCTGCACGCCGAGCGAGACGCGGTTGATGCCGGCTGTCCGATAGCCGCGAAACCGCGTTGCTTCGACGCTGGTCGGATTGGCTTCGAGCGTGACCTCGGCGTCGGGCGCGACGCTAAAGTGGTGCGCGATCGCGTCGAGGATGGCGCCGACAGTCGCCGGCTGCATCAGCGACGGCGTGCCGCCGCCGAAGAAGATCGTGGAAACGGTACGGCCCGGCACGCGGGCGGCCGTCCAAGCAATCTCCGCTGCAAAGGCTCGCACGAAGCGTGTTTCGTCGATTGCGGCACGGCGCACGTGACTGTTGAAATCGCAATACGGGCATTTCGACAAACAAAACGGCCAATGGAGGTAAACGCCGAATTGCGGAGCGTCGGTTTGCTCAGACAAGACTTGCTCAGACAAGACACGCCTCCGCGAGTTTCAAGAAGGCGCGGGCGCGATGCGACAGGCCTTGACCGTTCGGCGGCAAGCCGTGTTTTTCTTCGCTTGTCATCTCGCCGAATGTGCGCGCATGCCCGTCGGGCAAAAAAATCGGATCATAGCCAAAACCTTTATCGCCGCGCGGCGGCCACACGATCGTACCGTCGACGCGGCCCTCGAATTCCTCGACGTGGCCATCGGGCCAGACAACGGCGAGCGCAGAAACGAAATGCGCGCTGCGCTCTCGGGGTGCCGCCGCGCCGCGCTCGCCAAGTCTTTGCTCGACGGTTTCCATCGCGTGCTGGAAATTCCTGTCGGGTCCGGCCCAACGCGCCGAATGGATGCCGGGCGCGCCGTCGAGGGCGTCGACCACGAGGCCGGAATCGTCGGCAAAGGCCGGTAGGCCAGACGCCGTTGCCGCCGCGCCCGCTTTGATGCGCGCGTTTTCGCGGAACGTCGTGCCGATTTCTTCTGGTTCGCTCAATCCCATCTCGCCTGCAGATATGGCCTCGATCCCGTAAGGAGCCAACAGCTCGCGCATTTCCTTGAGCTTCCCGGGATTATGTGTCGCTATGACCAGACGACAGAGGACGGACGACGGAGCACAGATCTTTCGGTGGCCTATCAATGTCCGAACTCTTGCTCATCCGTCCGCTGTCGTCCGTGCTGCGTCCTCCGCTCTCACATCACCGCCATCTTCTGCAGATCGATGAGCTTGGCGACGCCTTTGCGGGCCAGCGCCAGCAGCGTCGTCAGTTGCTCTTCGGAAAACGGCACCTTCTCCGCGGTGGCCTGCACCTCGACGATGTTGCCGGAGCCGGTGAGGACGAAATTCGCATCGGTCTCGGCTTGCAAATCTTCGGCGTAATCGAGGTCGAGGACGGCGACGCCACCGCATACGCCGCACGAGATGGCCGCGATGTGATCGCGCAACACCTCCTGCTCGATCATTTGCCGCGTCTTCATCCAGGCGATGCAGTCGTACAGCGCGATCCAGGCGCCGGTGATGGAGGCGGTGCGGGTTCCACCGTCGGCCTGGATGACGTCGCAGTCGATAGTGATCTGTCGCTCGCCCAGCGCCTTGAGATTGACGACCGAACGCAGGCTGCGCCCGATCAGGCGTTGGATTTCGACGGTGCGGCCGCCTTGCTTGCCGGTCGATGCCTCGCGGCGCGTGCGTTCGAGCGTAGCCCGCGGCAGCATGCCGTACTCGGCGGTGATCCAGCCGCGGGCTTGGCCTTTGAGCCAGGGCGGCAGCCGGTCCTCGAGCGTCGCCGTGACCAGGACATGAGTATCGCCGAACCGGACGAAACAGGAGCCCTCCGCGAATTTCACGACGCCGCGCTCAAGCGAAATCGGCCGCAATTCATCAGGCTGTCGGCGGCTCGGCCGCATGCAGGTCTCTCCTTGGCGCCTTGTTCTTGGCGGCGGAGCAGCGGCGCCACGCGACGCTGATCGGCGCTGTCTTTTAGAGCATCATCCCGCAAAGGGGAAACCGGTTTTCGGACAAGATCAGCTCCAAGCGAGCGGTTAACGCTTTCGCTATCGCCGGTCAGCGGCGATTGCCTCCTCCGGCATCTTGCCGCTACCCTTGCTGCCGCGTCGCCTTGAAACGGCCCGCGCCAGCGAGCACTTTTTCCGCCGGAGCAGCTTTTGGCCAGTCACGACCTTCCGCTTGCCTCGAGCCAGTTGAGCCTCGCTCAGCTCAACGAGCGCTCGCGCGAAATTTTCCGGCTGATTGTCGAGAGCTATCTGGCGACCGGCGAGCCGGTCGGCTCACGCAATCTCTCCCGCATCCTGCCCATGACGCTGTCGCCGGCGTCGGTGCGCAATGTGATGTCGGATCTGGAGCAGCTTGGTCTGGTTTACGCGCCGCACACTTCGGCCGGGCGGCTGCCGACCGAGACCGGCCTGCGGTTTTTTGTCGACGCGCTGATGCAGATCGGCGACCTCACCGAACGTGACCGCAACGCCATCGAGGCGCAGGTCGCGGGCTTGGGCCAGTCGAAATCCGTCGAGGCGGTGCTGACCGAGGCTTCCGGGCTGCTGTCGGGCTTGAGCCGCGCCGCCGGCGTCGTGCTCACGGCAAAGTCGAACGACCGCATAAAGCACGTCGAATTCGTCCGCCTCGAACCCGAGCGGGCGCTTGTTGTGCTGGTCGGCGAAGACGGTCAGATCGAAAATCGCGTACTCAATATCCCGGTCGGCCTGCCGACTTCGGCATTGATCGAGGCCGCCAATTTTCTCAATGCCCGCATCCGCGGTCGCACCCTCGCCGAGGTCAAGAGCGAGATCGAGCTCAGGCTCAAGCAAGGCGAGGCCGAGCTTGATGAGCTGACGCAGAGGATCGTCGCCGCCGGCCTCGCCAGCTGGTCGGGCGGCGAGCGCGACGAGCGCAAGCTGATCGTGCGCGGACAGGCCCACCTGCTGGAAGACCTCAAGGCGCTTGCCGATCTGGAGCGGGTACGCTTGTTGTTCGATGACCTGGAGACCCGGCGCGAAGTGGTCGATCTCCTTGGCCGCGCCGAGCAGGCCGAGGGCGTCCGCATCTTCATCGGCTCGGAGAACAAGCTGTTTTCGCTGTCGGGCTCGTCCACCATCGTCGCGCCCTATCACGATGCCTCGGGCCATATCGTCGGCGTCCTCGGCGTCATCGGCCCGACCCGATTGAACTACGCCCGCATCGTCCCGATGGTCGATTACACGGCCAAGGTCGTGAGCAAACTTCTGGCCGGCTGAGGCGTCATCTGGCTAGTGCGGCGGATTTGAAGTTCCCAGGATCAAGCGGCAAACTCGCATAGGAACTTCAAATCCAAAAGCCGCACTAGAACTGGTAATTTGCTGGTGTCCCTTTTGATTCCAAAGTTCGCATAAGGACGTGCCGCAAAACCTTGCGAACTTCGGTATCCGGACACTGGCGGCGTCCGACGGTTAACGGCCGCGCGCTTGATTTTTGTCTGGACAACCCTGATATGCCGGGCAGCGAACATCAAATTTTAGGAACGGATATGACCGAAAAGACCGCGCGTGCTGAGGACGCAGCGGCCCCGCCGGAGGGTACCCAGCCGGCCGGCCAGACCGCCGCGCAAGCGGAGGCCGATCCGGTGGCGCTCGCCGTCGAGCTGAGAGACCGGCTGCTGCGCACGCTGGCGGAGATGGAAAATCTGCGCAAGCGAACCGAGCGCGAGGTCGCGGATTCGCGCCTTTACGGCATCGCCTCGTTCGCCCGGGACATGCTCGGCGTTGCCGACAATATGCGCCGCGCGTTGGATGCGATATCGGCGGAAACCCGCCAAAGTGCCGAGCCCGGCGTGAAGGCGCTGATCGAGGGTGTCGAGTTGACGGAGCGTGAGTTGATCAAGGCGCTGGAAAAGAACGGCGTGCGCCAGTTCAGCCCGCGCGGCGAGAAATTCGATCCCAACGTACACCAGGCCATGTTCGAAGTGCCGAACCCGTCCATACCGGCCGGCAGCGTCGTCGAGGTCGTGCAGCCTGGCTACCTGATCGGCGAGCGCGTGCTGCGTCCGGCGCTGGTTGGCGTTTCAAAAGGCGGACCCAAATCCGCGCCACCCCCGCGGCCGGTCAACGACAACGCGGCGGGCGCGAAGGATTCCTAAGCAGCTCGAGCAAACTTCTTCGCAATAACGAGTTGGGTCCCCGCTTTCACAGGGACTAGTGTACTGAGCGAAGGCTTGTTCTATTTCAGCTCGACGCTGTCGCGGACCGTGCGCAGGCGGGCCAGAACGGTGGTCCAGCTATCGGCGCTGCCGATGCCGACCATTTGCAGGTAGCCACCGCCGCCGAAGCGCAGCCACTGGATCACCCGCACATCGGCGCCGGTGCGCGCATCCTTGGCCTCGGCCATCGTCTGGTAGCCCGATTGGCCGCCGATCCGCAGCGGCTCCGACAGCGTTATGGTGACATCGCGGATGCCGCCGATTTCCTGGAATGTCAGCCGGGCGAAATTGGCGCGGCCCTCCGGCTCGGAAGGACCACCCGGCAAGGCAGCGATCAGCATGCGCGCATCGACGCCGCTGGCGTTCGGATCTTTGGCGCCGGGCGTGTCGTGCAGCATTACGGCCCGGCCGCGCAATACGTCTTCGACCCGGAAGCCGGCAAAATCCGCAACCGCGAACGGCAACAGGCCAAGCTCCTCAGCTTCCGGGACCTTGGCGCGAACCGACAACGTTGCGAGCGCGCTGCGCACGACGTTATCCGGATAAGTCTTGTCGTCCGGTATCGGCACCTGCACGGTAACGAGCGCGGTAAGATCGCTCGCGCCCGCGACCAGCAGCCACTTTTTGTAGCGCACCTTGTCGGCGGTTTGCCGGCCGACCAGGAGAAAGCCTTTGCCGAAAGCGAGCTGCATCGGCTCGCGCTTATCCAACACCACGCCCTGCTTCTTGAGCGTCTCGATGTCGAGCGTCTTGTCCATTTGCGCATAGGCGGCGGCCGGCAGCACGGTGATGAGGATCGCGGCATCCTTGGTCGGATCGCTGAAGCCGTCGAAGGTGTTGCTCGCGAACATGCCGGGCGGCGGCACCAGCCCGACACGCGAGCCGGGCGGGAAGATCGGGTCCTCGGCCCATGCCGGCGGCACAAGCGTCAGCATCGCCAATGTGGCGGCAAAGGCGGCGGAAGGCCACAGCGGGCCGAGACGGCTATTGCTCATCATGCGATGTCTCTGATGACGCTCACGGACGCTGCGCGTCGGAACTGCTGCGCGTGACCCGGCGCAGCGTTAGATTGATCCGTCCTCCCTCCGGGAGCAAGCGCGATGTGCCCGGATAAATCCGATCCACCCCATGGAAGGCAAGGCGGGCGGCGCCGGCGAGAACGGCCACATCGCCCGAACTCAATCGCATCGAGCATGTGGGCTCGCTCCTTCTGTGGCCGCCGAGCCGAAACAGACAGGAATCGCCGAGCGAAATTGAGACCACCGGCGCATTGAAATCGGCCTCGTCGCGGTCCTGGTGCAGGCCCATTTTGGCGCCCGGATCGTAGAAGTTGATTAGGCAGGCCTCCGGCGGGTGGGCGTAGCGGGCAAGCTCGCTCCATAGCCCAATGAGCTGCGCCGGCATCGGCGGCCAGGGGTCGCCGGTATCGGGATGCGTCGGCTGATAGCGATAGCCGGTTTCATCGGATACCCAGCCGAGCGGCCCGCAATTTGACATGCGCACCGTGAACGGCCGGCCCGATTTTGGCATGCGCGGCCGAAACAGCGGCGCCGCTTTGAGGACGTCGCGTACCAAAGCGAGCAGCACCTGTTGCGCCTCACCGTCAAGGTGTCCCGGATAGAGACGAAAGCGCGCAATGTCGGAGTGAAAATTCATCGCCGCGCCTTCATCCCCTTTGTTAGCTTTGGCCGCCAATCGCCGCGCCTTGCCGCGTGCAATCCTGTCTTGCGGCGCGATCACGCCCTCCTATATGACCCAAGGGAAATCGCCAGGAAATCATCCGGGGCGGTCGGTTTTAGACTATCAAGGGGGTCGGACTAAGGGCGCCTTTCGGGCCTGCCCGACCTGCCGATAAAGAGAGGATTAACACCATGGCCAAGGTCATCGGTATCGATCTCGGAACCACGAATTCGTGCGTCGCCGTCATGGAAGGCAAGACGCCAAAGGTCATCGAAAACGCAGAGGGAATGCGCACCACGCCGTCGATCGTCGCTTTTACCGACGATGGCGAGCGGCTCGTTGGCCAGCCGGCCAAGCGCCAGGCGGTCACCAATCCGGAGCGCACCATTTTCGCCGTCAAGCGCCTCATCGGCCGTCGCTACGACGACCCGATGGTGGAGAAGGACAAGAAGCTCGTCCCCTACAAGATCACGCGCGCCTCCAATGGCGACGCCTGGGTCGAGATCGAGGGCAAAGCTTATTCGCCGTCGCAGATTTCCGCGTTCGTCCTGCAGAAAATGAAGGAAACGGCGGAAGCTTATCTCGGCGCCAAGGTCGAGCAGGCGGTGATCACCGTGCCGGCCTATTTCAATGACGCCCAGCGCCAGGCCACCAAGGACGCCGGCAAGATCGCCGGCCTCGAAGTGCTGCGCATCATCAACGAGCCGACGGCTGCCGCGCTCGCCTACGGGCTCGACAAGAGCAAGACCGGCACTATCGCGGTCTACGACCTGGGCGGCGGCACCTTCGATATTTCGATTCTCGAAATCGGCGACGGCGTGTTCGAGGTGAAGTCGACCAACGGCGACACCTTCCTCGGCGGCGAAGACTTCGACATGCGGCTGGTCAATTATCTGGCCGACGAATTCCAGAAGGAGCAGGGCATCGATCTACGCCGCGACAAGCTGGCGCTGCAGCGGCTCAAGGAAGCCGCCGAGAAGGCGAAGATCGAGCTGTCGTCGACGACGCAGACCGAAATCAACCTGCCGTTCATCACCGCCGATGCGTCGGGTCCGAAGCATCTGACGATGAAGCTGACCCGCGCCAAGTTCGAGGCTTTGGTCGACGATCTGGTGCAGAAGACCATCGAGCCCTGCCGGCAGGCGATCAAGGACGCGGGCCTGAGCGCGGCCGAGATCAACGAAGTCGTCCTGGTCGGCGGCATGACTCGCATGCCGAAGGTCCAGGAGGTGGTGAAGCAATTGTTCGGCAAGGAGCCGCACAAGGGCGTCAACCCCGATGAAGTGGTGGCGGTCGGCGCCGCGATTCAAGCCGGCGTGCTGCAAGGCGACGTCAAGGACGTGCTCTTGCTCGACGTCACGCCGCTCTCGCTCGGCATCGAGACGCTGGGTGGGGTGTTCACGCGCCTGATCGATCGCAACACCACGATCCCGACCAAGAAGAGCCAGGTATTCTCGACCGCCGAGGACGGGCAGACCGCGGTGACGATCCGCGTGTTCCAGGGCGAGCGCGAGATGGCGGCCGACAACAAGATGCTCGGCCAGTTTGATCTGATCGGCCTTCCGGCGGCGCCGCGCGGCGTGCCGCAAATCGAGGTCACCTTCGACATCGACGCCAACGGCATCGTCAATGTCTCCGCCAAGGACAAAGGCACCGGCAAGGAACAGCAGATCCGCATCCAGGCTTCCGGCGGTCTTTCCGAGACCGACATCCAGAAGATGGTCAAGGACGCCGAGGCTCACGCCGAGGAGGACAAGAAGCGCAAGGCCCAGGTCGAGGCCAAGAACCACGCCGAGGCTTTGGTCCACTCGACCGAGAAGACGCTCGCCGAGCACGGCTCAAAAGTCGGTGAGGCTGACCGCCGCGCCATCGAGAACGCCATGGCCGACCTCAAGGAAGCCTTGAAGGGCAGCGACGCCGACGCGATCACGGCCAAGACCAACGCGCTGGCGCAAGCGTCGATGAAGCTCGGCGAGGCGATGTACAAGCAGTCCGCCGAGCAGCCCCCCGGCGGCGCGGCCGAAGCCAAGCAGGACGACGTCGTCGACGCCGAGTTCACCGAAGTCGACGACGACAAGAAGAACAAAAAGTCCGCTTGATCGGCGAGGCATTTCCATGCCGCTCGCAAGTGCCCAGATTGCACCCCCGGACGCAAAACGGGGGTGCATGCTTTTGACGCGCGGCATCTGGACGTGGAATGATTGGACGTCATCGGGTGGGGAATGATGGCCAAGCGCTGCTACTACGAAACTCTGTCGGTCGAGCGCACCGCGACCGAGACCGATATCAAGACGGCCTTCCGCAAGCAGGCGATGCAATTGCATCCGGATCGCAATCCCGGCGACACTGCCGCCGAGCATCGCTTCAAGGAACTCAACGAGGCCTACGAGGTCCTCAAGGACCCGGACAAGCGCGCGGCCTATGATCGTTTCGGCCACGCCGCCTTCGAGCACGGCAACGGCTTCGGCGGCGCGCATGGCTTCGGCGCCGATTTCGCCACCACCTTTTCCGACATATTCGACGATCTGTTCGGCATGGGCGGCCGCCGCGGCCGCGGCTCCGGGCGCGAGCGCGGCGCCGACCTGCGCTACAACATGGAAATCTCGCTGCTGGAAGCCTATGCGGGCAAGGCCGCGCAAATCCGCATCCCGACGCCGGTCACCTGCGAGGCCTGCTCCGGCAACGGCGCCAAGCCTGGCACCAAGCCGAAGGCCTGCCCGATGTGCGCCGGCCAGGGCAAGGTCCGCCATGCGCAGGGCTTCTTCACGCTGGAGCGCACCTGCCCGAATTGCCAGGGCCGCGGCCAGGTGATCGAGAGCCCGTGCGGGTCGTGCGCAGGCTCTGGCCGGGTGATGCGCGAGCGCACCTTGTCGGTGAACATTCCGGCCGGCGTCGAGGACGGCACCCGTATCCGCCTGGCTGGCGAAGGCGAAGCCGGCGTACGCGGCGGACCGCCCGGCGACCTCTACATCTTCCTGTCGATCGGCACGCATCCGTTCTTTCAGCGCGAGGGTGCCGACCTGCATTGCCGGGTGCCGGTTTCGCTGGTGACCGCGGCGCTTGGCGGCGAGTTCGAAGTTCCGACCATCGACGGCGGCAAGACCCGCGTGAAGGTGCCCGAAGGCATGCAGACCGGCCGGCGGTTCCGCCTGGCTGGCAAAGGCATGCCGGTGCTCCGCGCGCGGCAGACCGGCGACCTGTACGTTCAGGTCGTCGTCGAGACGCCGCAAAAGCTCACCAAGCGCCAGCGCGAGCTGTTGGCCGAGTTCGAGGGCCTGTCGTCAACGGAAACTCACCCCGAGTCGTCGGGATTCTTTGGCAAAGTCAAAGAGTTCATCGGCGGCGGCCGCGCCAATTCGGCTTAAGGCGCCAAGCCCTCATCCCCACGGCGGCCGGGCGGCTAGTCTTTAGGCAGTGGATGTTCTAAAAAGGCGGCGTTTTCAGTCGCGTGTGATTGCCATGTCGCTTCCGGCCTTGCGGACATTCGAACAGAGGATCGAGCGGCAGTTGCGGCTCCTCGAACTGAAGAAGACCATTATCGAGCGTAACATCGGGCGCCAAATCCGGCTGTTCGAGCGCAAACGCGGCGATATCGGCAAGAAGATCGACGAGCAGATCAAGCTGTTCGAGCGCCGGCGCGGCATCCGGCTCGACGACGAGGTGCGCTTCATCCGCTCCTGGATCGAGCGGCCATTGACGATCGGCGCGGTGACGCCGTCGGGCAAAATGCTGGCGCGCGCCATGGCGCGCTACGTCGATCCCGACAGCGACGGGCCTGTCGTCGAGCTCGGGCCCGGCACCGGGCCGGTTACGGAGGCGTTGGTCCAGGCCGGGGTCTCGCCGTCGCGCCTGGTCCTGGTCGAGTTCAACCCGGTGTTCTGTCGCATTCTGCGGGCGCGTTATCCCGATGCCACGTTGGTGCAGGGCGACGCCTATAGCATGCGCCGTTTGCTGGAAACGCTGCTGATTCAGCCCGCGGCGGCGGTCGTCTCCGGCCTGCCGCTGGTCACAAAGCCGATCAAGATGCGGCTCCGCCTCATTCGCGACGCCTTCGATCTGATGTTGCCGGGCGCGCCATTCGTGCAATTCACCTACTCGGTGGCATCGCCGTTGCCGCGGCGGCTTGGCGGTTTTTCGGCCGAATCGTCGGAGCGCATCTGGATGAATATCCCGCCGGCGCGGGTGTGGGTGTACCGGAAGACTGAGGACGGACGACAGAGGACGGAATATCGCTAGTCTGTCGTCCGTCCTCTGTCCTCCGTGGTCTCGAACTCCGATCCCAATGCTTGCTCCGAAGATTCTCGTCATGGCCGCTTCGCTGCGCGCGGGTTCGCACAATGGGCGGCTGGCGGCTTTGGTGACCAAGGAGCTCGCGCTCGCCGAGGCCGACGTGACGCGCATCTCGCTGGCCGACTATCCGTTGCCGCTGCTCGATGCCGACCTGCCCGCTGCCGGGGGCCCGCCGGATAATGCCGTCAAGCTCAAGCGCATGCTCAGCGCGCATCAGGGCGTTTTCATTGCCAGCCCGGAATACACCGCCTCGGTTCCGCCGCTACTAAAGAACGCCATCGACTGGGTCACGCGTGTGCGCGAGGACGGCGAACCGGCCTATGCCGCATTCAAGGACCGCGTGTTCGCGCTCGGCTGCGCCGTCCCGGCGGCGGCCGGCGGCGTCCATGCGCTCATGGCGCTGCGGCAAATTCTGGAATTGGGCTGCGGCGCGCTGGTGCTCCCGGAACAGATCAATGTCGGCCGCGCCGAGGCCGCGTTCGACGATATGGACAACCTCAAGGACGAAGATCTCACGGCGGACTTGAAGGACATGGTGCGAAGGCTTATCGAGCTTGCGAGCGCGATGCCGCGAACCACGGAGTGAATAGCCTAGAATGCCGATTGCGCCGCGCGAGCGCCTGATCGTCGCGCTCGATCTATCGTCGGTCGAGGCGGCGGAGGCCATGGTGGCGCGGCTCGGCGATGCCGTGTCGTTCTACAAGATCGGCTACCAGCTCGCCTTCGCCGGCGGACTTGCTTACGCGCAGAAGCTTGCCGGTAGCGGCAAGCGCACCTTCCTCGATCTCAAGCTTCACGACATCGGTAATACGGTCGCGCAAGGCGTAAAGAGCGTCTCGCGCCTCGGCGCGACTTTCCTGACGGTCCATGCTTACCCGCAGACGATGCAGCCCGCAGTCGAGGCGCGCGAAGGCGGTTTGCGTATTCTCGCCGTCACGGTGCTCACCTCCTATGACGACCGCGACCTCCAAGCTGCCGGCTACAATGCGTCGGTAAAAGGATTGGTCGCCGCCCGCGCGGAACAGGCGCGAGTCCTCGGCGTCGACGGCCTGGTCTGCTCGCCGGAAGAGGCTACCACCGTCCGCCCGATCGCCGGCGCCAATATGGTGCTGGTGACGCCCGGCATCCGCCCTGCCGGCGCCGCCGCCGGTGATCAGAAGCGCATCATGACGCCTGCGGCTGCGATCGCCGCGGGCGCTGATTATCTTGTGGTCGGCCGGCCGATCATTGCCGCACCCGAGCCGCGCGTGGTGGCGGAAGCCATCATCGCGGAGATCGCACAGACGGCAGTCAAGTAAAGGGAGCCAGAGAATGCCCAAGGCCTATTGGATCGGGCGCGTCGATGTCCACAACGAGGACGGCTACAAGCCTTACGCCGCGGCCAATGCCGCAATCTTTCGCAAATTTGGCGGCCGCTTCGTGGTGCGCGCCGGCAAGTTCGAATGCACGGAAGGGATGAGCCGGCCGCGCAACGTCGTCATCGAATTTCCCGATTATGTCACGGCGGTAGCCTGCTATCGCTCGCCGGAATACCAGGCGAACATCAAGGTGCGGCAGCCGCATTCGACCGTCGACATGGTCATTGTCGAAGGCTACGACGGCCCGCAGCCGTAACCCTTTCCTTCCTCCCCCGCTTGCGGGGCAGGATAAAGTTGCTCGCGTTTGCCGACCTTAGCCGGTCCCGCTATACCCCGCGGCGACCGGAGAAACAGCCGATGGCTGCTGCCAATTCCGATATGCGGCTCGTGATCGCCGGCGCCGGCGGGCGCATGGGGCGAACACTGATGCACGCCATAGCCGCGACCAAAGGCGTGACGCTTGCCGGCGCCATCGAGGCTGAAGGATCGGCCGTCATCGGCCACGACGCCGGCGAGCTCGCGGGCCTCGGCGCGAATGGCGTGAAGGTCACAATCGACGCGGCGCCGTTGTTGCAGCATGCCGATGCGCTGATCGAATTCACCATTCCGGCTGCCACGCCGGCATTGGCGGAGCTGAGTTCCCGCGCCGGCATTGCGCATGTCATCGGCACCACCGGCCATTCGGCCGAGGACGAGGCGGTGATTGCGAAGGCGGCGAGCCGCGCGCCGATCATCAAGTCCGGCAATATGAGTCTCGGCGTCAATCTCCTTGCCGCCCTGGTCAAGCGCGTGGCGGCGACGCTCGGCGAGGAGTACGACATCGAGATCCTGGAGATGCATCACAACAAGAAAATCGACGCGCCGTCCGGCACGGCGCTGATGTTCGGCCGCGCCGCCGCGGCCGGCCGGGCGATCAACCTCCAGACGCACTCGGCGCGCGGCCGCGACGGCATGACCGGCGCGCGCAAAGCCGGCGACATCGGCTTTGCTTCGCTGCGTGGTGGCACCGTGGTGGGCGATCATTCGGTGATCTTCGCCGGCCCCGCCGAGCGCATCGAGCTGACGCACCGCGCCGAGGACCGCATGATCTTCGCCCGCGGCGCGCTGCACGCGGCGTTATGGGCGCGCGGCAAGAAGCCCGGGCTTTATTCGATGGCCGATGTGTTGGGTTTGAAGGATTTTTAAGGCGTCACCCGCGGGCTTGACCCGCGGGTCCATGCTGACTCGCCCGCGCGTTCGGCGCTGCCGCATGGATTGCCGGGTCAAGCCCGGCAATGACGATGGAAAGGGAATAGTGAATGAGCGACCGGCTTCTCGTGCTTGTGCGCCACGGCCAGAGCGAGTGGAATCTGAAAAATCTGTTCACCGGCTGGCGCGACGTCGACCTGACCGAGAACGGCATCAGCGAGGCGCGCGCCGCCGGCCACAGGCTCAAAGCGCAAGGGCTGCGCTTCGATATCGCCTTCACGTCGGCGCTCGTGCGTGCGCAACGGTCGCTCGATCTGATACTCGAGGAAATGGGACAGAAAAATATTGCCGTGCTCAAGGACCAGGCGCTCAACGAGCGCGACTACGGCGATCTCTCCGGCCTCAACAAGGACGATGCCCGAAAAAAATGGGGCGAGGAGCAGGTGCATGTCTGGCGGCGTTCCTATGACGTCGCACCGCCCGGCGGCGAAAGCCTCAAAGACACCGCGGCGCGTGTTTTGCCCTACTACATCCAGGACATCCTGCCGCGCGTGCTGCGCGGCGATAACGTTCTGGTCTCCGCCCATGGCAATTCGCTGCGCGCGCTGATCATGGTGCTCGAGCATCTGTCGCCCCAACAGATCGTGGTGCGCGAGGTCGCGACCGGCGTGCCGTTGATCTACCGGCTCAACGCCGATTCCACGGTGGCGGAGAAGAAGGACCTGGCAGCGTAGATCTCTCGAAGCGTCATTGCCGGGCTTGACCCGGCAATCCATACGTCGGTGCCGTACTACGGCGACTCAGCATGGACCCGCGGGTCAAGCCCGCGGGTGACGCTGGAGTGAACTACGGCCGCGGAGTGCTACGCGGCCAGGCTGACCTGCCCCGCCTCCCAGCCGAGCATGGCGCGCTTGCGGGTGATGCCCCAGTGATAGCCGGTCAGGTCGCCGGATTTGCCGATGACGCGATGGCACGGCACCACGAACGCGACCGGGTTCTTGCCGACCGCGGCGCCGACGGCGCGCGCCGCCGCCGGGCTGCAGACCTTCTCGGCAATGCCGGAATAGGTCACCACATTGCCCATCGGGATTTTCAGGAGCGCGTCCCACACCCGCACCTCCCAATCGGTCCCGATCAGGACGACGCGCAGCGGCTGATCCGCGCGCCATTCGCTGGGATCGAAGATGCGGCGGGCGATCGGCGCGGTGCGGGTCTCGTCGGCGACATAGGTCGCTTTCGGCCAGCGGCGGCGCATGTCCTTGAGCGCCGCCTGCTCTTCGCCCGGATCGGCGAAGGCGAGGCCGGCAAGCCCGCGGTCGGTCGCCATGATCAGCGCCTTGCCGAACGGCGAGGGGTGGAAGCCGAACTTCACCGTCAGGCCGTCGCCGCCGGCTTTCCATTCGCCGGGCGACATGGCCTCATGCGTCACGAACAGGTCGTGCAGCCGGCCGGGCCCGGACAGGCCGACTTCGTAGGTGGCGTCAAGAACGCTTGCGGAATCGCGCAGCAATCGCCGCGCGCCGTCGAGCGTCAGCGCCTGCAGGAACGCCTTGGGCGTAAGGCCGGCCCAGCGGCGGAACAGGTGATGCAGCTCGGTCGGAGTGACGCCGGCGGCTTCGGCAATCGCGTCGATTTCGGGCTGCTCGCGCCAATGCTTGCGGATATGGCCGATCGCGCGGCGGACTACGTCATAGTCGGCCGCTGCTTCGTGCAGCAGGGTGAGATCGGGGATACGGTCGGGCGACAGCATGGGTGCCTCCATCATTTGATCCCCATCTAGGCCGGCGGTAAGGCCGGAACCACCCGATTTCTGCGTACCAGTATCGTCATTCCGGGGCGCGGGCTTTAGCCCGCGAGCCCTGAATCCATAACCATCTGATCGGGGGCTTTGGCTAACACCGTAGCGATAATCCCCCAACGATAGGGGTTATGGATTCCGGACTTGCCGCTTCGCGGCAATCCGGAATGACGCCTCACTCAACCACCGTTCGGGTCGGCCCGCGCTTGGCCTCGCCGAGCGCGGCGGCCAAGGCCCGCGCGAAGCTTGCTTTCTCGTCGGGGCTCAGGAACGAGGCAATCGCCAACCGCCGGCCGCGCGAGACCAGGAACAGCCGCTCGATGCCGAATTCCTCGTGCACAATGCGGTCAAGCTGCACCCACAGCGGATTGAGCGTCCATTCGCGCACCACGCCGTGATGGCTGACCTTGCGCACCGTGAGCTCGGACGCGGTGATCGTCACCTCCTCGTAGGCCCGCGCGGCGCGGAAATTGGCGCGGAACGCGACGTAGATCAGGAGCACGTCGAGCCCGAGGAAGCCGAACACCGGCCAGGCGCCGAGCAGCAGGAACAGCATGCCGCAGGCGAAGCTAAGGGCCCCGATGCAGAGCATCAGGATGAGAAAACCGGTCGAGCCAAGCGAGCGATGCGGCGTGATGGTCGCCGCAAAGATTTTCGGCTCGGGCAATGAATTGTTGTCGGTGCTCATGGCGCTGATTATACGGGAAAGATGGGCAAGAAAGCCACGCGCCGGAAGACCGCCGAACGGAAGGCCACACCGCCGAGCCTCGAACGCGCCGGCCCGCGCACGGCAGCGCGGCTCAAGAGCGGCAAGGCGCAGACCAAGGTCGACGTCGAGGCCGCCCACGGCGAATTGCCGCAATGGACCAAAGCCGAAATCGAGGAAGCGTTCCGCCGCTTTGCCGCCGCCAATCCAAACCCGCGCGGCGAACTACAATCTATCAATCCGTTTACCCTGCTGGTCGCCGTCGTGCTCTCGGCGCAGGCCACCGATGCCGGGGTCAACAAGGCGACGCCGGCGCTGTTCGCGCTCGCCTACACGCCGGAGAAAATGATCAAGCTCGGCGAAGCGCGAGTGCGCGCACTGATCAAGACCATCGGGCTTTATCGCACCAAAGCCAAGAACGTGATCGCGCTGTCGCGCCAGCTTGTCGCCATGCACGGCGGCAAGGTCCCACACGACCGTGAGGCGCTCGAAGCCTTGCCCGGCGTCGGGCGCAAGACCGCGAACGTGGTGCTTAACAACGCCTTCGGCGAGCCGACCATCGCCGTCGATACGCATGTCTTTCGCGTCAGCAATCGCACTGGCCTGGCGGTCGGCAAGACGCCGCTCGACGTCGAGATCAAGCTGATGGAGGTCGTGCCCGAACGCTACCGCCTGCACGCCCACCACTGGCTGATCCTGCACGGCCGCTATGTCTGCATCGCCCGCCGCCCACTGTGCGAAAAATGCCTGATCGCCGATTTATGCAAATGGCCGGGGAAAACGGTGAGCGTCACCTCTTTTCACAATGACGCGCGCTGAACCGGCCTGGGCTTGATGCAGCTCACCGTCCCGGCCCGCGATGCGTCATTGATTTGCCGAGCGCGGTGTCCATTTCGCTGCTGGTGAGAAGCTCGATCGCCTTTGCCGCTCTATTGATAGACGATCGAGACGATCCTTCTCGCCCGCCGATCGACGATCAGCACCTCGCCCTGCAGCAACGCGTAGCCATAGTGCGCAATGGCCGGAACGCTTTTGCGAAGGTGGCGGCTAAACGACAGCAAACGCATGCTGTCGGGCACCGGCTCGCCGACGTGCAGGCCGGCGGGGATTGACGTTGCCATCGCGTCCCTGCCGAGGACGCGCCAAATCGCGGCCCGATCCGACGAGGTCAGGTCGATGCCGGTCTGCGCGTAGACGGCGGACGAGCACAACAGCGCGGCACACAATACGATCGTTGCGGCGATTGATCTGCCCAACATCACGGTCCTCCATAACCAACAGGCATCGCTATCTTGCCATTATAGAGCCCGTTTTGCTTCCGATTGTTGATTTTCAAATGCGTTGGTTGCCACTCGCACAACGCGCTTGATACGGCTTCAAGCTCGACCGCCGGATGCTGCCGGTTGTCGCGCCTACATTGGGCGCAGCGTGAAGGCGAGCTGCCACTATCCGTCGTTCGCGACGGTCGTAGCCTCGGCAAGGGCTGCTTCGGCGCGGCGTTCGAACACGATGGCGCCTTGCCGCCTGGCAATGTCGCGCGCGGTTGCGAAAGCCTGCTGCGCCTGCTCCTTGTTGGCGCGATCGAGCGCCAGCAGGCATTCGCCGCGCCAGCGGTAGATTTCCGGCAAATAGAGGCCGACGCCGGGCTCGTCGATCGCTGCAATGGCGCAATCGAGATGCGCGAGGCCATCTGCCGGCCGTCCGGCAGCCAGCAACACTTCGCCCGCCAGGCCGAGATAAAATTGCGGTACCGGACCGACTCGCGTTGCGTTACTGATCTCGGCATCAATCAATCGTGCCGCCTCGGCAACGCCCGGTCCATTGGCGCTGGCCCAGCCCATGACCACCAAACTACTGGCGCGCCACGACAGCAGCGCAAATTTCTCGGCCAGCGCCGCCGCGCGTTGAGCGACGATGAATGCACCTTCGCGATCGCCCGCAAACTGATGACCCATCGCGGCATTGTGTAGCGCGTGAGCAAGGGTATTCGGATGGTCGAGCACCTCGGCCAGCGCGACCCCGCGCGCGAGGCTGTCGTTCGCAGAAGGCGAGTCGCCCGACATTTGGTGCGCCAGCCCGCCACATACATGAGCACAAACGCCCGGATCGTGACCGCCAAATTCCAGCCCCAGATGGCGGTGCCGCGGCATGTCATAGGTGCCGACGCCGATGCGGCTACCGGCTAGCGCCGAGGCGACATCGCCGCGAAACAGCGCGGTAGCCCAGCGGCAGTGATGGGCCTCGAGCAACAGATTTTCCTCGCCGGAGTGCGCCGCAAGCGACACCAGCTCGTTGGCGCGTTCGCGCGCCAGCCCGGTCTTGCGCGCAAGATTGGCGTTGAGCCAAAGGCCCCATTTGGCTCGATAGAGGGCCGTGTGATCTCCCAGCCTATCCGCAATGTCAGCCGCGCGAGCGTACGCTTCCTCGGCGTCTGCGCTCTGCATGCCGCGGATGACTCCCAGTGCAGGGCCCTGTTTCAGCAGGAAATCCAGCTGACGGCGCATGCGGTCGGCGGGGTCAGGCAATGCTTCGGCGAACTTTAGACCGACGGAAAAATTCGCGATCGCTTCCTGATAGGCCGACCGGCTCAGTGCACGATCGCCGGCGCGCATCCGGTAATCGCAAGCTGAGCCAGGCAACCCCGCCTCGCCGAAATGATAGGCCAGCACTTCGGGCTCGTTCGCCACCACGTCCGCAAAGCGTTCTTCAAGCGCGTGGGCGGTGCGCGCATGCCAGTAACGCCGCCGCGCCAACAGCAAGCTCTCATAGGCGGCATCACGCACCAGCGCGTGCTTGAAGCTGAAACTCTGTTGCAAGCCTCCGCCTTCGGGAAAGACGATACCGGCCGCACTGAGCCGTGTCAGTGCGCCCTCAAGTTCTGGGCCGCTTTTGGCCGAGACCGCTTCGAGCAGGGACAGCGTGAATTGCCGGCCGATGACGGCGGCGATCTGCGCGACCTCGCGTGCCTCGCCGAGGCGGTCAAGGCGTGCCATCAGCAAATCCTTGAGCGTCGCCGGCACTGCAGCGCTGTCCTCGCCCGCGGCTTCCAGCACGCTTTTCGTCAATTCCTCCGCAAACAGCGGCACGCCGTCGGTCTTGGCGACGATTGAGGCAATGATTTCCGGTGCCAGGCCCTGCGCAGCGGCAACGCCGGCGATCAACTGCGTGCATTCGGCGCGGCTCAATCGGCTCAGCGTCAGCAAAGTCGCATGCGGCCGCGCCAACCAAGGCGGCGCGAAATCCGGCCGCGCCGCGACGACGGCGAGCAGGCGCGCTTGCGCGATACTGTCCGATATGCGCGTTAGCATTTCGAGCGTCGTCGCGTCGACCCAATGCGCGTCTTCGATGATGAGCAGCATTGGCTTGGCTTCGCCCAAGCGGACGATCTCCTCGACCAGAAGCGTAATCGTCGCTGCTTTTCGTTGTGCCGGCGTCAGCGATACGGGGAGTGCCGGCGCATTTGGGAGCGAGAGCAATTCCGCCAGCAGTGGAAGCGCGGGCGGGTCCGACGCGGCCCGCTGTGAAAATAATCCGGCGAGCTTTTCGATTCGCGTATTGGATGAGTCAGCGGCGGCAAAGCCCGCCGTGCGAGAGATGTGCTGGATGACAGGATAGAGCGCACTGTCGGTGTGATAGGGCGAACATTGCAAATAAATGAGGCCGTGCGGTTCGCGTGCAATAGCCTCCTGAAGCGCCTCGAGCGCGCGCGACTTGCCGATTCCGGCCTCGCCGATCAGCGTGACGATTTGGCCCTCACCCTGACTAGCCAGGCGCCAGCGGTCGAACATCAGCCCCATCTCGTGCTCGCGGCCGACCAGCGGCGTGCCGCCGGTGCGGATCGCGGCGAAGCGACTCACGACCCCGGCCTCGCCGAGCACGCGCCACACCGGGACCGGACGGACAAATCCTTTCAATTCGTGCTCGCCTGCCGGTTCGAGCCAGAACAATCCGCCGAGCAGATTCTGCGTGCTTTCGCTGATCAGGATCGTGTCCGGTGCCGCAAGCGCCTGAAGTCGCGCCGCGAGATTGGGGGTCTCGCCGACAATGGTCCGCTCCTGGGCGGTGCCGGTGCCGACGATTTCGCCGACCACAACGAGCCCGGTCGCGATGCCGACACGGGCCTGCAGGCGCGCGCCGTCAGGGCGCTCGATGTCACCGATTTCCGCCAAGATGGCGATCGCGGCGCGGACCGCCCGCTCCGCCGCGTCCTCGAAGGCGCGCGGGAAGCCGAAATAGGCGAGCACGCCATCGCCCATGAATTTGGCGACGAAGCCGCCGAAACGTCCGATCGCACCGGCGGTGACGTCCTGATAGCGCCGGATCAAATTTCCCAGCTCTTCGGGATCGATTTCGCCCGACAGCGCCGTGGAGCCAACCATGTCGCAGAACAATACTGTAACTTGGCGCCGCTCGGCGTCCGGCGCGGGCTCCAAGTCTGAGGGCTCCAAGCCGGCAGCCTCTGCGGGCTCCGAGTCGGCAGCCTTTGCGGGCTCCAAGCCGGCAGCCTTTGAAGACATCGCCTGGGAATCGCGCTCGGCAATTGCCTTCAACAGCCGCCGCCGATTGCCAAGCGACACACCGAGTTGCTCCAGATCATGTTCATTGAGGTCGGGGAGGATATCGAGGTCGATGTCGTTCGCCTCGAACGCATCGGCGTATTGGTCGAGATTGTTCTTGTGCAACCAGTCGCGCAGATCGCTCATGCCGAGAAATTCCAATCGCCGTCCGAACCATGTCGAAAATACCACCTTTCCCGGCCGCCTGCGTTAATTGCGGACGGGCCATTAGGCGACATGCGAACTATTCACTCGGGTAGCCCGGCTTGCCGAAGGGCTTCACCAATCGGGTTCCAGATCTCGGCCCGACCGGTATGGGATCTGACAAATTCGGCAACGCTGAAGGGCGACTGCAGCTCGAGCACCCGGCGCGCTAACGCCTTGGCCTCATTGACGCGGCCGAGGCCAGACAAGGCGGCGGTTTGCAGTACAACGGGAAAGCTGAAATGCGGGTTCGATTGGCACGCCTTGTTGCATGCGGCGGCGGCCTCTTCGAACCTGCCCGCCGCGAGGTGAGCGATGCCGAGCGCGGTGAGTGACAGATAGGCCATCAGTTCGTGAGGGCTTAGCCGAAGAGCACGCTCGCCAAACTCTATTGCCCGTGCAATCTGACCGTCGTGGGCCAGGATCGTGGCGCCAAGGCCGAGCGCCAGTGTCGACGAGCCATTCAATGCCAGCGCATGATCGATGGCGTTCATCGCGGTTTGGTAGTCGTGCTCGACAAGCCCGATCACAAAGCCCGCGGTAGCGAGTGTCGTCGGGTCATCTGCGCCAGCCCGGAGCGCGGCCCGCGCATGGTTCAGTCCGGCGGTCTTGTCGGCTTCATGCATGCCGCCGCGCAGATAGCGCTGCTCATAACACCAAGCCGCCAACGCATGCGCGGCAGCATAATCCGGCTCAAGCGCGAGCGATCTGTGAAGCCATTCAAGCGCTTTTTCGCTGTCGCCCGGCATGGCGATCTGTGCATGCGGCAGAGCGCGCAGATACAAATCATAGGCATCCAGATTTTCTGGACGCTTACGCTTGGCGCGGGCGATCTCGGCCTGGCGCAAGCTTGGCTCCATCGCGCCGACCACGCTTAACGTGATTTCGTCCTGAAGTGCGAAGATGTCGCCGAGCGGCCGATCATATCGCTCGGCCCAGACGTGAGTACCGCTCGCTGTTTCAATGAGCTGGCAGGTGATGCGGACGCGGTCGCCGGCCCTGCGGAGGCTGCCTTCGAGAACGTACCGGACGCCGAGCTCTCGGCCCGCCTGCTTCACGTCGACCGTGCGGCCCTTATAGGCAAAGCTGGAATTGCGGGCGAGCACGAACAGCCATTTCGTCCGCGATAATCCGGTGATGATGTCTTCAACGATGCCGTCAACAAAATATTCCTGCGCCGGATCGGCGCTCATGTTTTGGAATGGCAGGACCGCAATTGACGGCAAGTCGGATGATGCCAATGTCTTTCCGCTCTTGGCTTTGGTCCCGTCGAGTTGGACCCGATAGACCCTCACCGGCTGCTCGATATTTTTGAGCTGCTGGTCGCCCGTATCTTCAAAGACTGCGTCGACTTTGCCGCGCACTTGTCTGAAAGTGTCATCCGATATGCAAATGCCGCCGGGCTCGGCGATGCTTTCCAGTCGCGCGGCAATGTTGACGCCGTCGCCGAAAATATCGCCTTCCTCGATGATGACGTCGCCGACGTGAATGCCGATACGGATTTCAATACGCTGGTCGGCCGGGACGTCGGTATTACGTTGCGCCATTCCACGCTGCGTGTGGATCGCACAGCGGGTAGCATCCACGGCGCTGCTGAATTCGATCAATATTCCATCGCCGGTGCGCTTGACGACGCGGCCGTTGTGCTCGGCGACTGTCGGCTCCAGGAATTCCCGGCGGTGCGCGTTCAGCCGGGCGAGTGTCCCTTCCTCGTCCGCCCCCATAAGCCGACTGTAGCCGGCGACATCCGCCGCCAGAATGGCAGCAAGCCGCCGCTCCACGTGCTGTTCGGCCATGTCGAGCGCCCCTGCCTGACGGTCTGCATGGGACTCTATGGTTGACGGTCCCAAGTGTCTATCGAGGCGGCAAGGCCCGTTCCGGTCATTGGCGCCGGATCGGCGATGTCTGCTCAATATGGGCTTGTACTTTAACTCCGGACGTATCAATGCACCGCGCGAGCTGACGCGACGGGCCACTAATGGACGTCAAATCTTTATCTGAAAAGAATAGGCCGCCAACTAAGGCGGTCTAGTTAAGCCGAAAGGAATTTTCGATGGTAGCCTATGTTGTCTTCACGCGCGAAAAGATGCGGAACAGCGAAGAATATGAGCGGTATCGCGAAAAATCACGGCCCGTGAACGCCAACCATCCCTTGAAACCGTTGGCGCTTTACGGAAAGCACGAAGTGCTTGAAGGACCGGCCATAGAGGGCGCGGTCATCTTGGAGTTTCCAACCATCGACGCGGCAAGAACCTACTACCACAGCCCGGCTTACCAAGAGGCCGTCAAACATCGCTTTCTTGCCGCCGACTACGGCGTGTTCATCGTTGAGGGCAAATAAGGCCGAACGCCAGTCCATCTAAGCGACAAACCCGCAGCGGGTGCGGAAGTACCAAAGTAATAAACCTGACGACTTACCGACGTCGGCTTTCGGTCATTGTCGCCGGACCAGCGATGTCCGCTCCATGTACTTTAGCTCCGGAGGGTATCCGTGCCCCGCACCAACTGACGCGACGGGGCCAACAAGAGACATCTGGAGCTGCCACTGACAACTTGTGGCGCTCGACTAACGACAGGCGCAGTAGGTCCTAAGCCGCTGGGAACAATTGCCAGCGACTTTTTCTGTCGCCCTCTCTCATGTTAGAAGCCTCAATGACCCGGACAAGCGTGGCAATTTTCTCGTTTCTTGCCGTTGCCGCTTGCACCACCGCGACAGTGCCGACGACGTGGACACGACTTGATGGCCGCGCGATTGATCCGGCCCAGCTAGAAGCCGATAAGACGATTTGTCGGGGCAAGATGGAACAGGCAGAGGCTGTCATCAACGCAAGAGCTTTAGTGCCGATCTATTTGCCCGGGCAAGAGAGTCCATCACTCAAACTATATAACGGCTGCATGGCGGAGCACGGCTACGCGGTCGCTCGGTAATCGACCCGTACCTCGGATAGCTCTGGTGCCATGTCGGTTGTGGGGTCGGACTTAGTCATCGGCCGATGTCGGCTGAATGTCCGGTTTACCCGAAGCGGACATTGTCAGGCGATTCTCGAGTACGCCCCTAAATAAACTCAACGCCGATCTGGTTGCTTGAACGCCAGACGACGCGACATTGTCGGCGAGAGGCGAAATCCAGCGTCATGTAGATGTGGAAGACGTCGGGGATGGTGTCCGGCGCGTCGACCACAAGCCGCGCGCCGGTCTTGGATTCATCCCAAACCGTGCACTCGCGCAGTTGCTGGCCGATGGCGCCAACCAACCAGCCGGAGCGGCGCACCAGCGCACGCGGACTGGTGCGAGCGTCCGTTGGCGCTGGCGCGCGATCGGCTTCGGCCACGGAACAACCTCCGTCCGCGGAAACAATTGCTCTGTATGGCTGCGGTATATCTTTGGCTTTACGATCCGGTAAGCGGAATTGCCAAATTTATCAGCGCATTCGTTCGATCAGCGGGGCCGGGGGGCGCCTGGCCGGAGCGTTGATCAGCCATTGAATTGATGTAGCGTAAGCCAACTGATTCTTTTTATTCGGCGGCCATGATCGCTTGCCTCAGGCCAGTGTCGGCGGCGCCCTGCTCGTGCAAAATCTGCGGTGGCGAGGCTCCGCTGTTCGGCGTCGTCGATTTCAATCGATCGTGCGAAGATTGGCGGGCGGTTTTGTTCCCGCTGTCGGGCGTGCCGGTCTATTACCGCCGTTGCGCGGAATGCAAATTCATCTTCACCGATGCCTTTGACGATTGGAGCATCGAGCAATTCAGGACCTACATTTACAACGACGACTACAAGCTCGTCGATCACGAGTATGTCTGCGACCGTCCGCGCGCCAATGCCGACGTCGTGGCGCGGCTATGGGGAGCGGTCAAGACCGAAACCCGCGTCCTCGATTATGGCGGCGGCAATGGCACATTTTGTACAGTGCTTCGAGACGCTGGGTTTCCGGTCGCCCTGACCTTCGATCCCCTGGTGCCCGAGCACGCGACACCGCCCGAAGGCAAGTTCGATCTGGTGACGAGCTTCGAGACCTTCGAGCATTTGCCCGATCCGGCTGCCGGCATTGCTTCGATCCTGGAATTCATGGCGGAGCCCGGATTGATCTTCTTCACGACGGCGCTGCAGCCGGCTGACATCGAGAAGCAGCGGCTCAATTGGTGGTATGCCGCGCCACGCAACGGCCATGTCTCGCTGTTCTCGAGCGAGGCATTGAAGCGGGCGTGGGGCCGGCACGGCTACAAAGTGGCGAGCTGGGCGAATAATATTCATTTCGCCTTTCGAACATTGCCGCCGCTTCTGGCTCACGTCGACAAGTAAATCCGCTCTCCGCGCCGGATCAGACCTCCGCGTCGGTAGGGTGGGCTAAGGCGCGAAGCGCCGCGCCCACGTGCAGCGGTTCCGCTTGTGTGTCCGCGTGGGCTTCGCGGAGCCTGTCATCGGGCCGGCCACTTCGGGCCGGACCCGTTGGCTCAGTCCACCCTACATCGTCGCAATATCGGCGACGCAATCTTGACAATCGTCCTTATTGCGGTTACATATGGCGACGAATCTCGCTCACCTACAGGACGCCAGCCGGTCACACCGGGTGGCGGAGCGAGAGCGGTTCCCGCGGGTCAAGGCTCGTCACCTTGGCTCCCGGGCGGCTTCGGGAAAACGTCCGGCCGGCACTATGACCGGTCTGCGGCCATGCCGCTGGACTGGGATAGGCGGAGGCGGGTAACGCCCGTCTCTTAGCTGCGTCCCAGGAAGAACGTTCTGGAGCTGAGCGGTGGCGTTCGTTCGCTGCCGCAAGTGCCGTGGTGGGACGCCGACAGGCGAGCGCGCTGCGCTCAGCGCGCCACCGCATCCCGAAAGATGCGGACGGAAGGCTACGCGTCTATCGGCGTCTCGCCGTCCTGATTTTATTCGAGCATGATCCGGAAAAGTGGAATCCGGTTTTCCGAAAAGATCATGCTCCACTGAAGGCCGAACGTGATCTGGAGGTAGCCGGCCCCACCGCCGGCGCCTCATGACGGGATCAGGTTCGGTGTATTGCGCGTCGCATTGGTAAAACTCGGGCGCGGTCGCGCGCGAGAACGCTTTTCTGTGTTCGCACCTCTCCCCGCTGCGCGGGGAGAGGTCGAGGGAGCGAAGCGACCGAGGGTGAGGGGGCCTCTTCGCGATTCTGAGCGGAGCGGTTGGTGCGAAGGCGCTGCAAATTTTGGCCGCGGGCTTCAGCCCGGCGGAGAGGCCCCCTCACCCCGACCCTCTCCCCGCGTGCGGGGAGAGGGAGCAGACCCGGGGCCGGATGAAATCAAAACAAGAAATACCGCTGCGCCATCGGCAGCGTCTCCGCCGGTGCGCAGGTGAGCAATTCGCCGTCGGCGCGCACTTCGTAAGTCTCCGGATCGACCTCGATATCGGGCGTCGAGTCGTTATGGATCATGCTCTTCTTCGAGATCTTGCCGCGGGTGTTTTGCACGGCGACCAGCTCCTTCTGGATGCCGAGCTTTTTGCCGAGCCCGGCTTTCACTGCCGCCTTCGACGCGAACACCACGGACGAGGCGGTGCGGGCGCGGCCATAGGCGCCGAACATCGGCCGGTAATGCACCGGCTGCGGTGTCGGGATCGAGGCGTTCGGATCGCCCATCTGCGCGGCGACAATCGAGCCGCCTTTGATGATGCAGTCGGGCTTGACGCCGAAAAAGGCGGGCGACCACAGCACCAGATCGGCGAGCTTGCCCTTCTCGACCGAGCCGATGAGTTTCGAGACGCCATGCGCGATCGCCGGATTGATGGTGTATTTGGCGATGTAGCGCTTGACCCGCATATTGTCGTTGTCGCCTTGCTCTGCTTTCAGGCGGCCACGCTGTTTTTTCATTTTGTCGGCGGTCTGCCAGGTGCGGATGATGACTTCGCCGAGCCGGCCCATGGCTTGGGAGTCCGACGACATCATCGACAGCGCGCCGATGTCATGAAGGATGTCTTCGGCGGCGATGGTCTCCTTGCGGATGCGGCTTTCGGCGAAGGCGAGATCTTCGGCAATCGAGGGGTCGAGATGGTGGCAGACCATCAGCATGTCGAGATGCTCGTCGATGGTGTTACGCGTATACGGCCGGGTCGGATTGGTCGAGGACGGCAGCACGTTCTTCAAGCCCGCGACCTTGATGATATCCGGCGCGTGGCCGCCGCCGGCGCCTTCGGTATGGAAGGCGTGGATGGTGCGGCCCTTGAATGCTTTGATGGTGTCCTCGACGAAGCCGGATTCGTTGAGCGTGTCGGTGTGGATCATCACCTGGATGTCGTAGTCGTCGGCGACCGACAGACAGCAGTCGATCGCCGCCGGCGTCGTGCCCCAGTCCTCGTGCAGCTTGAGCGCGCACGCGCCGGCCTTGATCATTTCCTCGAGCGCCGCCGGCCGCGAAGCGTTGCCCTTGCCGGCGAAGCCGAGATTGACCGGAAAATCGTCGGCCGCCTGGATCATGCGGGCGATGTGCCAGGGGCCCGGCGTGCAGGTGGTGGCGAAGGTGCCGTGCGCCGGGCCGGTGCCGCCGCCGAGCATCGAGGTGACGCCCGACATCAGCGCTTCGTCGACCTGCTGCGGGCAGATGAAATGGATGTGGGTGTCGAAGCCGCCGGCGGTAAGAATCTTGCCTTCGCCCGCGATCACCTCGGTGCCGGGGCCGATGACGATGGTGACGCCGGGCTGAATGTCCGGATTGCCGGCTTTGCCGATGGCGTAAATATTGCCGTCCTTGATGCCGACATCGGCTTTGACGATACCCCAATGATCGACAATCAGCGCGTTGGTGATGACGGTGTCGACCGCGCCCTGTTTGTTGGTGACCTGGCTCTGGCCCATGCCGTCGCGGATCACCTTGCCGCCGCCGAATTTCACTTCCTCGCCGTAGGTGCAGAAATCCTTCTCCACCTCGATGATGAGATCGGTGTCGGCGAGCCGGACGCGATCGCCCGTGGTCGGGCCGAACATGTCGGCATAGACCGAACGCGAAATATGTGACGGCATCGGCGGCTCCTTTGTCAGGCGGTCAGGCGGCTGTTGAAGTGGCTCCGCAGCGCGGCCAGCGCGATGCCGCGGCCGGCATTGCGGCGGGCCAAAATGCCGGCGCGCGAAAAATCGCGAAAGCTGTAAGCGTTGTCGGATACCGTGTCCGCGTTCAGCGAAATCTCGACCGGCTCGACGAGCTTATAGGCGCTGGCCTTGTCGACCTGCTGTCGCAGCTTGTCGGGCAGCGGCTTCGGCGCGAACGCGACCAGATCCTCGATGGTCGATATCAGCGTGTTGATCTGCCGCGCGGTGCTGGCGTCCTGGCGCAGGCGATTGCCGAAGCGAAGCTGATCGAGGCGCTCGTTCACTTCGGTCAACGAGCGGGGCAGCTTCGCGGTCTGCGGGAACAGGTTCATGACCACCAAAAGCCGCTCGACGCCCGGCGTGGACGTGAACGCGTCGTACGCATCGCCGAGCGGCGTATTGTCGACGATGCCGCCGTCCCAATAATGATGCGCGGCCGCGCCAGCGCCGATGTCGGTCCACGGAAATTGCGGCGGAATGCTGCCGCTTGCCAGGACGTGATGCGGCTCGATCGTCGTCGGCTCGGTGTCGCCGACTTTCTGGTTGGCAAATCGCGTCAGCGCGCCGCTTTCGACGTCGGCCGCGGTGATCACGAATGCGGTCTTGTTGGCGTTGAGCGCGGCAAAGTCGACATGGTCGGACAAGGTCCGCAACAGCTGATGCGTATCGTAGAGATAAGTCCAGGACGGCATCGTCAGCCAATCGGAACGGAACGCGTAAAAGTGCGGCACGCTGCAGAGCGCGAGGTCGCGGTTCAGCGCCGGCGGCAAGTATGGCACGTCGACCATGAAATCATCCCACACCGCGTCGAGCCGTTTGCGTGCATCGCCGCGATCGGCCGCGCCAACCACACAGGCGGCGTTGATGGCGCCGATCGAAACGCCGGTGACGACCCGGAGCGCGATGTCGCGACCGTTATTTGCTGCCTCGTCGATCAGATCAAACAAAGCGATGATGGCGCCGTATTCGTAAGCGCCGAGCGCGCCACCGCCCTGCAAAACCAGGCCGATCTCCATTTTCTCCGTAGCTTGTCCGCTCGTTGCACCGGTCATGACATGTCCTCCGGTTCCAACAAATCCCCAAACTTATCCCCAATGCATTGCAGCAGCGTGTCGATGCACGCTTTTTCTTGCATCGCGCCACTTCTGCGGTATCCTCACTTTCAGATCGCTCGCGTTTGGTTCCACCAGACGAGAGAGATCGCCAAGCTCAGGTTGGTCTGGTGTTGAAGCCGCTACCAGCGTCGCACCAAGCGCTGATTTGAACCTGGTCCCAGCCGCGGTAGCAGCGCTGAGAACGTGACGGGCGGGCTTGCGCAAGTCCGCTCGTCATGATTCTTTCCGTTTGCCTTTTTCCAGACTGCCCATCACCTCCTGCCGAAAGCCGTAGACGGTGCGCGTGCCGGAAAGCGCGACGAGCTTGACGTCGCGCGTCTGGCCGGGCTCGAAGCGCACCGCCGTGCCGGCGGCAATATCGAGCCGCATGCCGCGGGCTTTGTTGCGATCAAAGTGCAGCGCCGGATTGGTCTCAAAAAAGTGATAGTGCGAGCCGACCTGAATCGGCCGGTCGCCGGTGTTCGAGACCGACAGCGTCAGGCCCTTGCGGCCCTTGTTGAGCTCGATCTCGCCGTCCTTGACGAAAAGTTCGCCGGGAATCATTTGCTTTATCCCTTTCCATTCGTCATGGCCGGGTTTGACCCGGGCATCCACGCCTTTGCTTGAGGCACGTAACAAGACGTGGATGGCCGCGACATAGGCGAGCGAAGCGACGCCGTTCTTCGAACGGCTGTGCGCGGGCACGACGACTGATGCGATTCATTCTCATCGTATCGGCTCGTGCACCGTGACGAGCTTGGTGCCGTCCGGAAACGTCGCTTCGACCTGAATCTCCGGGATCATCGCGGCGATGCCGTCCATCACCTGGGCGCGCGTGACGACGTGCGCGCCTTTTTCCATCAGCTCGGCAACGGTGCGGCCGTCGCGCGCGCCTTCAAGAATGAAATCGGAGATCAGCGCCACGGCCTCCGGATGATTGAGCTTGACGCCACGCTCGAGCCGGCGTCGCGCCACCATCGCCGCCATGGCGATCAAAAGCTTGTCCTTTTCGCGCGGCGTGAGATTCATCGATCGTCCCTTAATTCAACCATAGCCGCGGCAGCGGCTGCTCACTCAATGCCGTCAATACGCCGATCAGATCGCGATGCAGCGCGGCGCCATCAGGTGCGACCAGGCGCGCGACCGCAAGCCCGTTCCATGCCGATATCCCGACTTCGCCGGTGAAGTCCGATGCCATCGCGCGGATCGCCGCAACATCGTTTTCATCGCCCGGGAGCTTGAGCACGCTGGCGACGGCCACGCCGCCAGCGGCTGCGGCGCGCTCCGCCAGCCGTTGTGCCATCGCGCCGTCGAGACGGAGGCTTTCGGCAAACACCAGCCTGCCGTCTGAGCGCACCCGCCAATGGTCGGAGAAATGTCCCTGCGTTACGGTTTCGCCCATGGCCGAGCGGCCGAACACTATGCCTTCGGCGAGCAGCAGCCGCGCGCCGGGCGCCGCTTCGATATCGATGGACCGCCGAAGCCGGACTTGGTCGAACAGGATCGTCTCTTGCGGCAGCCATGCCAGCGCCGCGCCTCCGCCGACATCCAGTTTGATGCTGATGCGCGCATTGGGACCGAGCGAGCGGTAGACCTTTTCCGCCGCCGCGGTTGTGACCGTCAGCCGGGCGCCGGCCTCGACGGCAATGTCGATGTCGAAATGGTCGCCGCCGGTCATGCCGCCTGCGGTATTGATGATCACGGCGTCGAGTGCGTCCGTGCGGGCGACGTTCGGGAAGCGCACGCGTAGCGCGCCGGCCTCATGCACGCGCCGCCGACGGCTGCCGTCGGCGGCAGCCGCCACCGAAAGGGCGATGCGGCCGAACGCGCGATTGCCGGCGAAGATTTCACTGTATGCCGGCGCGCTCGCGAGCAAATTTCCGCCCCACCGCAAGAACAATCACTCGGTTTCAAATCGCCATCGCCCGCTTCAGTGCGCCCTCATCAAGCTCCGCGCGAGCGGAGGCATAGACGACGGCGCCGCGTTCCATGACGGCGAAATAGTCGCCGAGTTCGTGGGCAAAGTCGAGATATTGCTCGACCAGCACGATGGCGATCTTGCCGAGCGAGCGCAGATAGGAAATGGCGCGGCCGATGTCCTTGATGATCGAAGGCTGAATGCCTTCAGTCGGCTCGTCGAGCAGAAGAAGCCGCGGCCGCATCACCAATGCACGGCCGATCGCGAGCTGCTGTTGTTGCCCGCCGGACAGATCGCCGCCGCGCCGGCGCAGCATGTCCTTGAGCACCGGGAACAGCGAAAACACATCGTCGGGAATGCTGCGCTCGTCGCGCTTGAGCGGCGCGAAGCCGGTGCGCAGGTTTTCCTCAACCGTCAGCAGCGGGAAGATTTCGCGCCCCTGCGGCACATAGGATATCCCGCGGCGGGCGCGCTCGGGCGGCCGCAGCGCGGTGATGTCATGGCCTTCCCAGGTGATGGTGCCGCGGGTCACCGCATGCTGGCCGGCGAGCGCGTCGAGGAGGCTCGTCTTGCCGACACCGTTGCGGCCAAGCACGCAGGTGACCTTGCCCGGCTCGGCCTTGAGCGACACCGCGCGCAGCGCCTGCGCGGCGCCGTAATGCAGATCGATGGCGTTGACGTCCAGCATGTTCGCTACCGTCCCAAATACACTTCCACCACCCGCTCGTTGGCCGAGACCTGATCGATCGTGCCTTCGGCGAGCACCGAGCCTTCGTGCAGGCAGGTCACCTTGACGCCAAGCTCGCGCACGAACGCCATATCGTGTTCGACCACGACGACGGTGCGATCGCGGTTGATGTCCTTGAGCAGTTGCGCCGTCTGTTGGGTTTCCACGTCCGTCATGCCGGCGACCGGTTCGTCGACCAGAAGCAGCTTGGGCTCCTGCGCCAGCAACATGCCGATTTCAAGCCACTGCCGTTGCCCGTGCGACAGGCTTGCGGCCAAGCGGTCGCGCACGGCGGTCAAGCGGATGACTTCCAGCAATTGATCGATGCGGCTGCCCTCATTCGCATTTTGCCGCCACCATAAAGTGGCGCGCGCGCGGCGGTCGGACTTAAGCGCGAGCTCGAGATTGTCGTTGACGGTCTGGCTCTCGAACACCGTGGGCTTCTGAAACTTGCGTCCGATGCCGAGCTCGGCGATTTCGGCCTCATCCAGGCGGGTGAGATCATACGAGCCGTCGAACATCACGTCGCCGAGATCCGGCCGGGTCTTGCCGGTGACGACGTCCATCATCGTGGTCTTGCCGGCGCCATTTGGGCCGATGATGGCGCGCATTTCACCGGGTTCAATGGCGAAGGAAAGATTGTTCAGCGCCTTGAAGCCGTCGAACGAAACGGTGACGCCGTTCAGGTAGAGGAGCGAACTGGTCAGCGCTTCCATCGGCGTTCCTTCGGCTCATTCCGCCGGCAACGGGTCGCGCACGCCGTCTTCGGCGGCGGCCGACGCGCGGTCGCGCCGGAGCGCATTCCAATGCCGCGCCGTGCCGACAATGCCGCGCGGCAGCAACAGCGTCACCGCGACGAACAAGGCGCCGAGCATGAACAGCCAATAGGGCGCGAGGATTCCGGAGGTGAAAAACGTCTTGGCGTAATTGACCAGCACCGCGCCGACCACCGCGCCGGTGAGCGTGCCGCGGCCGCCAACCGCGACCCAGATCACCGCCTCGATCGAATTACCGGGCGCGAACTCGCTCGGATTGATGATGCCGACCTGCGGCACGTAGAGCGCGCCGGCGACACCGGCCATGCAGGCCGACAGCGTGAACACGAACAGCTTATAGGACTCGACCCGGTAACCGAGAAACCGCGCCCGTGCTTCGGCGTCGCGGATCGCGATCAGCACCTTGCCGAACTTCGAGGTGATCAGCGCCCGGCAGACCAGGAAGGCGAGCATAATCGCCACGCAGGAGATCGCGAACAACGCGTTGCGCGTCGTTTCCGCTTGCACGTTGAAGCCGAGAATATCCTTGAAATCGGTCAGTCCGTTGTTGCCGCCGAAGCCGAAATTGTTGCGGAAGAAGCCGAGCATTAGCGCGTAGGTCAGCGCTTGGGTAATGATCGACAGATAGACGCCGGTGACGCGGCTGCGAAACGCAAACCAGCCGAACACGAAGGCGAGCGCGCCGGGTACCAGCACGACCATCAGCGCGGCGTAGGGGAAATGCTGGAAGCCGTACCAATACCAGGGCAATTCCTTCCAGTTCAGGAACACCATGAAATCCGGCAGGATCGGATCGGCATAGACGCCCCGCGTGCCGATCTGGCGCATCAGATACATGCCCATGGCGTAGCCGCCGAGCGCGAAGAACGCGCCGTGGCCGAGCGAGAGGATCCCGGCAAATCCCCAGATCAGGTCGATCGACAGGGCCAGCAAGGCATAACAGGCGTATTTGCCGAACAGCGCGACCAGATAAGTCGGGACGTGAAAAACCGAGGAGGCGGGCACCGACAGATTGAGCACCGGCACGAGGATTGCGATGGCGGCAATGACGATCAAGAACAGAGAAGCACCGCGGTCGAGCGAGCGAATGAGAAGATGCGGCGTCATGCCTCGACCGCCCGGCCCTTGAGCGCGAACATGCCGCGCGGCCGTTTCTGGATGAACAGGATGATCAGCACGAGGATCGCAATCTTGCCCAGCACCGCGCCAGCGTAAGGTTCGAGAAACTTGTTGGCGATACCGAGCACGAACGAGCCGACCAGCGTGCCCCAGAGATTGCCGACGCCGCCGAACACCACGACCATGAAGCTGTCGATGATATAGCCCTGGCCGAGATTGGGGCTGACATTGTCGATTTGCGACAGCGCCACGCCGGCCATGCCGGCAATGCCGGAGCCGAGCCCGAAGGTGAGCGCATCGACCGTCGAGGTGCGGATGCCCATCGACGCGGCCATCGGCCGGTTTTGCGTCACCGCCCGCATTTCGAGGCCAAAGCGCGTGTAGCGCAGCAGCGCCAGCAGCGAGATGAACACGGCGAGCGCGAAGCAGATGATCCACAGCCGGTTATAGGTGATGGTGATGCCGCCGAAATCGAACGCACCGCTCATCCACGACGGGTTGCCGACGTCGCGATTGTTCGGGCCGAACCCGGTGCGCACCGCCTGTTGCAGGATCAGCGACAGCCCCCATGTCGCCAGCAGCGTCTCGAGCGGCCGGCCGTAGAGGAAGCGGATGATGCCGCGCTCGATCAGGATGCCGACACAGCCGGACACCAGGAATGCAAGCGGTATGGCGATGGCCAGCGAATAGTCGAACAGCGCCGGGTTGTGCGCCCGGATCACCTCCTGAACGACGAAGGTGGTGTAGGCGCCGAGCATGACCATTTCGCCATGGGCCATGTTGATCACGCCCATGACGCCGAAGGTGATGGCAAGCCCGATGGCGGCCAGCAGCAGCACCGAGCCGAGCGAAATGCCGTACCAGGCGTTCTGCACCGCCTCCCAGACGGCCAGGCTGTTCTTGATGGCGGCGATGGCGGCGGCCGCTGCTCGCATGACCGGCGGCGAGGTATTGGCCGGCAGGCTGGAGAGCAGCCCGAGCGCGTCCTGATCGCCGCGCTGCCGCATCACTTCGACGGCTGCGAGCTTGTCGTCATCGCTGGCCTTGTCGCCGAGCAGAATGATGGCGGCCCGCGCTTCGATCAGGGCACGCTTGACCCGCGGATCCTGCTCTTTGGCGATGGCGGTTTCGAGCGTCGGCAGCGCACTGGCTTGGCGCGACTTGAATACCGCCTGCGCCGCGTCGAAGCGCACATTGGGGTCGGCGGCGAGCAGCGTCAGGCCGCCGAGCGCAGCTTCGATTGCGCCACGCAGCCGGTTGTTGAGGCGGACGGTATCGAGGTCTGCCGGCGGATCGCCGGCGACCGGCTGGCCGCTGGCGGCGTCGAGCAGCTTGCCGGCATCGGCCTTGATGTAGACCGCCTTGTTCGCGGCGCTGTACATCAACTGGCCGTCCTGCAAGGCGCGAATGATGGCTTCGGCCCGCGAGCTGCCGCTGCCGGCGATTTCCTTGATGCCGATAATAGTTTCGCTGAAATCGTCGGCGGTGAAGTGGACCAGCGCGTCCTGGAGACTTTCAGCGTAAGCAGTGGCGCAGCTCAGCGCGACGCTGAGGCCCAATAGCAAAGCGACGAGGCAAGCTCGGCTGAAACGCATTTCGCAAAAGGCCCGGCCAAACGTGGAACGGGAAGGCGATACGCTGCCTTCCCGCAAGCTCATTGTCAAAGCGTCGGCGTTACGAGGCGCCGCCGCACTTCTTGGTGACCTTGTTGTAGTTACCGCATTTGAGCGTTACCCAATCGGCTTCAAGATCTTTGGAGCCGGGCAGGTAGTCCGACCACGCGTCGCCGGGCACTAGGCCCTTGGTTTTCCACACCACGTCGAATTGGCCGTCGCCTCTGATCTCGCCGATATAAACCGGCTTGGTGATGTGATGGTTCGGCAGCAACGTCGATACGCCACCGGTGAGATTTGGCGCCTGGATGCCGGGCAGCGCCGCGATGACCTTGTCGGGATCGGTGCTCTTCACCTTCTCGACCGCCTTCACCCACATATTGAAGCCGATGTAATGCGCTTCCATCGGATCGTTGGTGGTGCGCTTCGGGTTCTTGATGAAGTCATGCCATTCCTTGATGAAGGCCTCGTTCGCCGGCGTCTTGATCGACTCGAAATAATTCCACGCGGCGAGATGGCCGACCAGCGGCTTGGTGTCGAGACCGGCGAGCTCTTCTTCGCCGACCGAGAACGCCACGACCGGAATGTCGGTCGCCTTGATGCCCTGGTTGCCGAGCTCCTTGTAGAACGGCACGTTGGCGTCGCCGTTGATGGTCGACACCACCGCGGTCTTCTTGCCGGCCGAGCCGAACGCCTTGATCTTCGACACTTCGGTCTGCCAGTCGGAGAAGCCGAACGGCGTGTAGTTGATCAAAATGTCCTCGGGGGCCACCTTCAGCACGTCCTTCAGGTAAGCCTCGAGAATCTTGTTGGTGGTGCGCGGATAGACGTAGTCGGTGCCTTCCAGCACCCAGCGCTTCACCGAGCCGCCTTCCGCACTGGCGAGATAATCGACCGCAGGGATCGCCTGCTGGTTCGGCGCGGCGCCGGTATAGAACACGTTGCGCTCGCTCTCTTCACCCTCGTACTGCACCGGGTAGAACAGGATGCTGTTGAGCTCCTTGAACACCGGCAGCACCGACTTGCGCGACACCGAGGTCCAGCAGCCGAACACCACCGCGACTTTGTCCTTGCTGATCAGCTCACGGGCCTTTTCTGCGAACAACGGCCAGTTCGAGGCCGGGTCGACAACGACGGCTTCGAGCTTCTTGCCGAGCACGCCGCCCTTCTTGTTCTGCTCTGCGATGAGCATGAGCATCACGTCCTTCAGCGTCGTCTCGCTGATGGCCATGGTGCCCGATAGTGAATGAAGAATGCCGACTTTGATCGTATCCTCAGCCTTGGCGGGGAGAGCCGCCGTGAGGCCGAGAGCAAGACCCGCCGCGGCACCAAGCCAACGACGGCCCCACGGTCGCTGAGCGACCGCGCCTCTGGAGTTGAGCATCGCGATGTCCTCTGTTAGACGCGCGCGATCGGCCCGGCGCCGTCGCGTGCAGGCTAAATCGCAAAGAGCGTGCCAATCCGTGACAGACGCTAAGCGCCTATTTTTGATGGAGAATTTGCACAACCGCCCAAGTCCGACCAGGCCAAAGCGCCCATTTTGAATCCGTTTTCACCCCTGCGATCGCCCATTTATTAGGCAATAGATCGCGGGAATAGTCACGAGACCATGCAAAAATATTGGGCAATCGCGACGAGGGCGCTACTCTTTGGCGAAGCGCTGGACGGCTACCCTTTGAAGCAGCGATCGAGGGCGATCTGATGGCGCCCTTGCTCAGCCGATGGCAATTCAGGATTGAATGGGGTCATTGCGATCCTGCCGGCATCGTCTTCAACAGCCGCTTCTTCGAATTCTTCGACTGGGGTACCTGGACGCTGTTCGAGAAGGCGCTGGGCGTAAGGCCGCCCGATCTGGCCGAGACTTTCGGGATCATCGGCTTGCCGCTGGTCAACTCTGGTGCGCGGTTCCTTGCGCCGGTGCGGTTCGGCGATGTTGTGGTGCTGACTTCGCAGGTGAATGAATTCCGGTCCGCGCGCTTCGATGTCGAGCACCGGCTGATGGTCGGCGATGTGCTCGCGGTCGAAGGCCGCGAGACGCGCGTCTGGGCGACAAGCGACCCGGCCGATGCATTGCGGATCAAACCGCAGCCTGTTCCCGAACACATCGTCGCGCGGTTCCAAGTCTGAGCATGATCCGGAAAAAGCCCGCCCTCGGACCTGATCCGAGGGTGGAGTTCGGTTTTCCCAAAAAGGATCATGCTTCGACAACGGCTAGTGAAAACTGCCGCACTTTTGGTTGTATCGTGCACATCCATTTGAACCCATTGCCTGATGCTGATATGAGAGCGGCATAAACAGAAACGCCGCTGATAGGCCCGCATGGCGCGCATTCTTCAGCTCACGCTCAACGGCCGCGCACGCAGCGATGCGATATCTGAAAACGTGTTGCTGCTGGATTATTTGCGGGAATTTGTTGGTCTGACCGGAACGAAAACCGGCTGCGATGGCGGCGAGTGCGGCGCCTGTACTGTGCTGGTCGACGATCAGCCGCGTTTGTCATGCCTGACACTTGCGGCCACAGTCGAAGGCCAGCGCGTCGACACGATTGAATCGCTGGTCAGCGACGGCCGCTTGTCGGCAGTGCAGCGCGGCTTTCACGAAAAGCTCGGCTCGCAGTGCGGCTATTGCACGCCGGGATTCATCATGGCGTCGGCCGGGTTGCTGCGCCGTAACCCGCGGCCGAGCGAAGACGAAATCCGCGACGCGCTCGGCAGCAACATCTGCCGCTGTACCGGCTATGTGAAGATCATCGAGGCCGTGAAGTACGCGGCCGATCTGCATGCCGCCGGAGCGTCGCCATGATATTCCTGCTCCGCTCATCCCCGCGAAAGCGGGGATCCACATCAGGATGGCGAGGCGTTGCCGGAAAACAGGATGCCCGCCTTCGCGGGCACGAGCGAAACAGAGGCGCCGTGTCATGAACGAGATGGTGCCGAGCCACACGATCGGCGCGTATGTGCCGCTGGTCGATGGTCCGGAAAAGGTATCCGGACGGGCGAAATACACGGCCGATCTCATCGGCCTTGGCATGCTCGCCGGACGGATTTTCCGCAGTCCGTATTCGCATGCCGAAATCCTCGAGCTTGACGTATCCGAAGCGGCGAAATTGCCGGGCGTCAAAGCGATCGTCACTGGCGCCGATTGCGATAAGGGCTTTGGCGTTCTGCCGATCGCCCGCACCGAGCATCCGCTGGCGCGCGAGCGGGTGCGCTATTGCGGCGAACCGGTCGCCGCGGTCGCGGCGATCGATGACGCGACCGCAAAGGAAGCGCTCAAGCGCATCAAGCTGAAAGTCCGCGAGCTTCCAGCCTATCACACCGCGCGCGCGGCGATGGCGCCCGACGCTGTCGATCTGCACAAGCACCGGCCCAAGAACATCGAGCGCGATGTCTACTTCGAGCTTGGCGACGTCGAGGCCGCGTTCGCTGCAGCCGATCTGGTGCACGAGGGCGTCTATAATTGTCCCGAGGTCTGCCAGAACCAGATGGAGATGCACGCCGCGGTCGCCGACTATGACGTCGAGCGCGATCGCATGACGGTGCATGCCTCGACCCAGGTGCCGTATTACGTGCACCTCATGCTATCGCAGATCCTCGGCATGGACATGTCGCGCATCCGCGTCGTCAAGCCGTATGTCGGCGGCGGCTTCGGCTGTCGCACCGAAACGCTCAATGTCGAATTGATCACCGCTTTGCTGGCGCGCAAGGCCGGCGGCTGCGTGCGCACCATGGTCAATCGCGAGGAGACATTCATCACCCATCGCGGCCGGCCGGAGACCGACATCCGCCTCAAGCTCGGCATGGGCAATGACGGCCGCATCGTCGCCGTCGAATGTGAATGCATCCAGCGCGGCGGCGCCCATTCGGGCTACGGCGTCGTGACGATCCTTTATTCCGGCTCGATGCTCTACGCCATCTATGACCTGCACAACGTCAAATATATCGGCAAGCGCGTCTTGACCAACACGCCGCCGTGCGGCGCGTTTCGCGGCCATGGCACCGTCGATGTGCGCTTCGCGTTCGAGAGCCTGCTCGATGAGATGGCGCACACGCTCGGCCTCGATCCGTTTGCCGTGCGCCGGACCAATCTCCTGCCGGCGCCGCCGCTTTTCACCGACAACGATATGATGGTGAACAGCTACGGCCTGCCGGAATGCCTCGATTGGGTCGAGCGCGAAAGCGGCTGGAGCGAGCGCAAGGGCAAGCTGCCGAAAGGCAGCGGCGTGCGCAAAGGGCTCGGCATGGCCTGCTCGCATTATATCAGCGGCGCGTCGAAGCCGGTGAATTGGACCGGCGAGCCGCACGCAACAGTCAAGCTCAAGCTCGATTTCGACGGCTCGATCGTACTCCTGACCGGCGCCGCCGACATCGGCCAAGGCTCGTCGACAGTGCTGGTGCAGAGCGTCGCTGAAGTGCTCGGCCTCGACCTTTCCCGTATCCGCATCGTCACCGGCGACAGCGACGTCGTGCCGAAGGACAACGGCTCCTATTCCTCGCGCGTCACCTTCCTGGTCGGCAATGCGGCGATCGACGCCGCCAATAATCTCAAGGCGGTGCTGGTCGCGGCGGCGGCGCGCAAGCTCGAAGCCAAGCCCGGCGAGATCGAATGCCTCGGCGAGCTCTACCGCGCCGGCGCGCAAGACAAGGGCCTCACCTTCAACGAGGTCGTCACCGAAGCTTTGAAGGATACCGGCACGATCACCATCACCGGCAACTACTCGACCATTCCCGAATCCCACGGCGGCAAGAAATATCGTGGCGCCGCGATCGGCGGCACCATGGGCTACAGCTATTCGGCCCAGGTCGTCGAAGTCAGCGTCGACGAGGAAACCGGCGTCGTCACCGTCGACAAGGTCTGGGTGGCGCATGATTGCGGCAAGGCCCTCAACCGCCTTGCCGTCGAAGGCCAGGTGCAAGGCTCGGTCTGGATGGGCATGGGTCAGGCGATGAGCGAAGAGACCGCGTACCATGACGGCCTTCTGATCACCGCTAACATGCTCGATTACCGCGTACCGACCATCCAGGATTCGCCGCCGATCGAAGTCGGCATTGTCGAAAGCAACGATCCGCACGGACCGTTCGGCGCCAAGGAAGCCGGCGAAGGTTCGCTGGCGGCCTTCCTGCCGGCGCTCACCAACGCTATTGCCGACGCCACCGGGCTCCGTTTCAACGATCTGCCGGTGACCCCCGACCGCGTCTTTGCCGCGATCGAGAAGCGCTCGCGCGGGCGCAAGAGCAATGGCGGCGCCTGATGGACGCGCTGCCGGCGTTTGATCTGGTCCGCCCGCGGACGCTCGCCGAATTGATCGCGGCGCGGGCGGCTCATCCCGACAGCCGCATTCTTGGCGGCGGCACCGATTTGATGGTGAATATCCGCCGCGGCATCGTTGCGCCGCCGGTGCTGATCGACGTCAACACCGTCACGGAGCTGCATGGCATCAAGGCCGATGCGCAGGCGCTGGAGATCGGCGCCGCCGTGACGCTGTCCGAGCTCGCCGCGCATCCTGCGGTCGTGCAGCACTTTCCGGCGGTGGCACAGGCGGCCGGAAATATCGCCGGTCCGACCCATCGCAACATGGGCACGGTCGGCGGCAACATCGCGCTCGACACCCGCTGTATCTTCTACAATCAGAGCGAATGGTGGCGCGAGGCCAATCATCACTGCCTGAAGACGACCGGCGACATTTGCCACGTCGCGCCGAAAAGCCGTGGCGTTTGCTTTGCCACCTTCAGTGGCGATCTGGCGCCGGCTTTGCTGACGTACGATGCCGAAATCGACGTTGCCGGTCCCGATGGCCGGCGGACCATGCCGCTGGCCGATCTTTATATCGGCTATGCGCGCCAAGATGAGCCGGTGACGGAGACGCGCGGCGACGGCAAATATTTCCTGTCGCTGCGGCCCGGCGAGATCGTCACTGCCGTGCGGGCGTGCAGCGCCGGCAAGCTTCGCTCCGCCTACGACAAAATCCGCATCCGCCGCTCGATTGAATATCCGGTCACAGGCGTTGCGGTGGCGCTACGCCGCGAGGCCGATAAGCTCGCCGACCTCCGCGTCGCCTTCACCGGCACCAATCCGCGGCCGGTGCGGCTCGCCGGCACCGCCGCGCTTTGCGGCGGCCCGCTCGATGCGCGCCTGTTTGCCGGGCTCGATGCGCTGGTGCGCGATCAGATCATGGCGATGAAGACGACGTTCACGCCCGGCCACTATCGCCGCCGCGTCGCCGGCGTCCTGGCGCGCCGGCTGGTGCAGCGGTTGTTTGAGGGTTGAGCACTACAAAAGCCTCGGTTTGGCGCACGCCAATTCAACCGCGCCCGGCATTTCCGTGTATTAGTCACTGACCATGGCACGGCATTGAAGTGCTCATGGGTCCGGCACCATAGAACTCAGTCGGGCGGTATTTACGCTGTAGTACGTTGCTCAGCTTTTATGGACCTTGCTCTTTTTCTTGGTCCAATTTCCCGACGATTTCCTTTCCCGAATTGGGTCGAATGATTCATCGACGTCATTGATATACCAATGGCAGGCGCCTTTTATCAAATCCGTAAAGGTCAAGTCGTTCACATTGAGCTTTTCTTTCACGCTGTCCACCAAGGTTTTCGGAAGCCGCACCTGGACCGGCACTAAATCGTCTCGTTTTTCAACATAATCCAAAGGAGTTTTTCTCGTCGCTTGCGGCATTTAAGCCTCCTTGTTTGATCTTAGCCCAAGGTAGATCAGCTGTCATTTTATCCTTTGACACGTAAGTATTGATCATTTATCATTACAATCGTAATGATGAACAACTCACAATGATTCTCGTAACCGGCGCGACTGGAAACATTGGAAGTGAGGTCGTTCGCAGATTGGTAGACGAAGGGCACCGGGTTCGGGTGCTCTCACGCAACCCTGAGCGGGCGGCCCGATTTCCAAAGTCAGTTGAGTTTGCATGCGGAGACCTGCAAGAACCGGAGACTTTAAAAGCTCCGCTCATCGGAGTTGAAAAGGCTTTCCTGCTCGCGGGCCCAATGCAGTTGCAAGATATTACCCGAAACTTCGCGGCGGTTGCCCGCCGGGCGGGCGTAAAACATATCGTGTTGAACTCGAGCGGTACCATTGGTCTGCTGAAAAAAACCAAGATAGGCGGATGGCATCTTGAAGCTGAAAATGAGCTGAGGTCATCGGGTCTGCAATGGACAATGCTTCGTCCTGGCAATTTCGCATCCAACGCGGTTCGCTGGGCCGGAATGATTCGCTCTCAGGGAACTGTCTTTGCCCCTGGTAACGACAAGACTGTTCCGATCGATCCGCGCGACATTGGTGCCGTTGCTGCCACGGTTCTGCGAGGCTCAGGGCACGAAGAAAAAACCTACGATCTCACCGGCCCTGAAGCCATGAGGCCCAGCGAGCAAGTGGCTTGCATTGGGAAAGCTATCGGTAAGGCATTAAAGTTTGTCGAGGTACCCATGGCGGGTGCGCGGGCAAATATGTTGAAGTCAGGAATGCCGGAAATCCTGGTGGACTCGATCTTGGAACTAATAGAAGCGGACGGCGCTGAGACCACGCCCCACATTACCACTACTGTCCAGGACATCACGGGCCGACAAGCGCGCACGTTCGCGGAATGGTTGAAGGACCACGCCAAGGCTTTTACGTAATCCCATGGCTCGCTGCCGGGTCAAATCGCGGCTGGTTATGGAGAGTCAGTGCTGCCCCAGGCCAAAAGCTTCGGCTTTCTGAGCGCCGCCGCGCTGCGGCAGGCTACGACTCTAACTCGCGCAGCTTGAAGCGCTGAATCTTGCCGGTCGCGGTGCGCGGCAGGTCGGGCCGGATGTCGATCCAGCGCGGATATTTCCACGGACCGGCGCACGATTTGACGTGCACGCGCAGCGTCTCGAGCAGCCGCTCGTCGGCGGCATAGCCGTTGCGCAGCACGATGAAAGCCTTGGGCTTGATCAAGCCGTCGGCATCTTCCTTGCCGATCACCGCGGCCTCGAGCACGGCCTCATGCGACGCCAGCGCCGCCTCGACCTCGAACGGCGACACCCACATGCCGCTCACCTTGAACATGTCGTCGGTGCGGCCGCAGTAATGATAGTAGCCGTCGGCGTCGCGGAAAAATTTGTCGCCGGTAAAGGTCCATTCGCCGGCAAAGGTGCGGCGGCTTTTCGCCCGCTGGTTCCAATAGCTCTCGCCCGCTGTCGGGCCGCGCACGATCAACTCGCCGATTTCGCCGTCGGCCAGCGCGTGGCCGTGCTCGTCGACGATTTTCAGGTCGTAGCCCGCCACGGCTTTGCCGGTGGTGCCGAAGCGCACGTCGCCCGGCTGATTGCTGAGAAAGGTCTGGAACATCTCGGTCGAGCCGATGCCGTCGAGAATGTCGACGCCGGCGGCGGAGCGCCAGCGCTCGCCAAGATGTCGCGGCAGCGCTTCACCGGCGGAGACGACAAGCCGCAAGCGGTCGGACCCAGCGCCGCGCCGCATCTCTTTGTGCGCCAACAGCGAGGCATAGAGCGTCGGCACCCCGTAGAACACCGTCGGCCGATGGCGGCGCATGATCTCGAACACAGTCTCGGGCGTCGGCCGCCCCGACAGCAGCACCGTGGTTGCGCCGACCGACATCGGGAACGCCATGGCGTTGCCCATGCCGTAGGAGAAAAACAACTTCGCCGCGGAGAAGACGACATCGTCCTCGCGGATGCCGATGACGCGCTGGCCCATCAACCGTGCGGCCGCCATCGGCGTTGTGTGGACGTGCCGCACGCCTTTGGGCTCGCCGGTCGAGCCCGACGTATACATCCAGAATGCGACTTCGTCGGACATGGTCGGCGCCGCGAACAGCGTCGCCGGTCCGTGCGCGACCAGATCGGCAAAATCGTGAACGTCGCGACCGGGGAAAACGGCGTGATCGTCAGCGTCGGTCTTGACGACAATGATCGTGCGCAGCCGCGGCAGACGATCGAGGATCGGAATGAGGGTCTTGGCCAGCGGCGCCGCCACGACGATCGCGGCGGCGCGGCTGTCACTCAAGACATAGGCGTATTGCTCCGCGGTGAGCAGCGTGCTGAGGGGCAGCGCCACGTTGCCGGCGCGCAGCGTGCCCCAGAACGCGATCGGAAAGTCGACGCTGTCGTAAAGCAGCAGCGCCAACCGCTCTTCGGGTCGCAGCCCGAGGTCTTTGAGTGCCGCCGCCAAACCGCATGTGCGTGTTTGCAGTTCGCCGTAAGTGAGCGAACGCTCCGCATCGACGAACGCGACTTTCTCAGCAAGGCCGCGGGCGACTGGAGCATCGACGAAATCGGTAACCGCATTGTAGAGCTTGCGCTCCAGCAAATCGTCCAGCATCGGCCGCATCCCCCTTGCCGCCACGTCACGCCGCAGGCACGGACACGTCGCGTTTATTCGTTTGCCCCGTCCGGTTTCCGGCGCGACGTTATTTGCTCGGACATGATAGGCGTTCGCGGCGCGCTGACAAACTGATTACGCGCATCGCCAACAGCGCGCGGCCGGTTTCGTACCAGCACTCGCCGGTATTATCCCGGCTGCCGCTGCCGATATGAGGTCAGATGAGCCCGCGGTGGGGGCGTGCTAACGCCGCGTCGGAAATAGCGACGCCGGAAAATCCGCCGCATAGCGGCGCGGCCGCTCCGGCTGCTGATTCTCGGGCTGTTGATAATCCGGCCGTGGCGCTGAATCCGGCACCACCGCCTTACGATAGAGGTGCCAGGTCGCGTGGCCGAGAACCGGCATCACGACCGTCAGACCAAGAAAGAACGGCACTGAGCCGGCTGCGAGCAGGACCGCGACAATAAGACCCCACAGTCCCATCGACACCGGATTGGCGATGACGACACGGATCGATGTGAACAGCGCGACCGCAGCGCCGACGTCGCGATCGAGCAATAGCGGAAAGGAGATGGCGCTGATCGTGAGCACCAAAACCGCAAACAGAAAACCAACGCCGGTGCCGACAACGATCAGGGTCCATCCGTGCCGGGTCGTGAATACATCGGTGACGAACTGGCTGACCGAAGCGGGTTTCGTATAGCCGAAATTGGCGACGTAGATCGCGTCAGCGACCGCGATCCAGACCAGAAAGATCGCGGTGAGCAGTAACCCCATCGCCACAATCGCGCCGATCGACGGCGAATGCACCACATCAAAGGCGTGGGTGGATGATGTATCCAATCCGGCTTCGCGGCGCCGGCTCAATTCATAAAGGCCGATGGCGGCAAACGGCCCGATCAACGCAAAGCCCGCGGCGATTGGAAATGCCAGCGGCAGCAGCGCGTAGCCCGACACCAGCGCTATCAACCACAGGCCGATCAGCGGATAGATCACGCACAGAAACACCGCGTGGCTCGGCATCGCGGCGAAGTCGTCAAGACCTTGCGTGAGCGCCTGCAGTACGTCGCTCGGCGCTATGCGCCTAATCTCGATATTGGCCGCTTGTCCGCTGGCGCCGGTGAGAAGATGTGAAGAAGACATCAAACGCCTCCTTGCATAATCCCCCCTCGACCTTGTCGGCCATCATCGCAACCCCGTGGCTCCGACGCCACACGCAAACGCGCCGTGGCGCGGCCGGAATGTTCACAAACGAGTGTCCGTTAAAGCGCGTGTCGCGCAGATTGTGCGCCGCAGCGGAACCGAAAAAAGTGTCGCAAAGGCAAGCGTTCGCGCAAACGGCGAAAAGAACAAGGGCGCCGAATTGCTCCGGCGCCCTTGATCGACGACGCAGCAAACGGCGATTAGAACACCGATGCGAATGCCCAGTACAACGTCCCGGAAATGATCATGGCGGCCGGCAGCGTCAGTACCCAGGCGAGCGCAATATTGCGCACCGTCGAGAGCTGCAGCCCGGAACCGTTGGCCGCCATGGTGCCGGCAATTCCCGACGACAAGACGTGCGTCGTCGACACCGGCAGCCCGTACATGTCGGCGGCGGCGATCGTCGCCGCGGCCGTGATCTCCGCGCAAGCGCCTTGCGCGTAGGTCAAATGCGTCTTGCCGATCTTCTCGCCGACGGTGACGACAATGCGCTTCCAGCCTATCATCGTGCCGAGGCCGAGTGCGATCGCCACGGCGATCTTGACCCAGGTTGGGATGAACTTGGTCGCCGAGTCGAGCGATTGCTTGTAGGCGGTGAGCGCCTTGATGTCGTCGGCCGACAGGTCGGCTTCCTTGTCCTTCATCAGGAAGCGGATGGCTTCGGAAGCGAGATACATGTCGTTGCGCGCGTTGCCGACCGCGTCACTCGGCATCTTAGCGATTGACCCGTATCTCAGGACCTCGTCGGAAATATCCTTCACCAGCACGGCCAGTGACGGGAAGGTGCCTTCGTTGATGGTGTGCGACGAAACATAGGCCGTCACCGCTGGGCGAGGATTGCCAAGCACGCTGTAGCCCGCGGCCTTCTGTGCAATCACCGCGCTAGCAGCCGCCGACCGCTGCGCGAACATCTGCACTTGATTTTCCGGCAACGCGCGATTGAGCGCGTAGGCGGTCGGCACGGTTCCGATCAGGATGAGCATGATCAGGCCCATGCCCTTCTGGCCGTCGTTCGAACCGTGGAAGAAGCTCACCAGCGTGCAGGTGAGGATGAGGATGCCGCGAATCCACCACGGCGGCGGCTGATCGCCTTTCGGCTCGGCATAGAGCGCCGGCACGCGGACAATAGACCGGAGCAACAAGAGCAGTGCCGCGGCAAGCGCAAAGCCGAACAGCGGCGACAGCAACAGCGCCTCGCCAACTTCCTTGGCCTTCGACCAATCGACGCCGGACGTGCCATCGCGGCCGCGCATCAGGGCGTTGGCGACGCCAACGCCGATGATTGAGCCGATCAACGTGTGGGAGCTCGAAGCCGGCAGGCCGAAAGCCCAGGTGCCCAGATTCCACAGGATGGCGGCGATCAACAGCGCGAACACCATGGCAAAGCCGGCGCTACTGCCGACCTGCAAGATCAATTCCACCGGCAGCAGGGAGATGATGCCGAAGGCGACCGCGCCGGAGGAGGTGAGCACGCCGGCCAGGTTGAACAAGCCCGACCAAACCACCGCGAAATTCGCCGGCAGCGCGCGGGTATAAATGACGGTTGCGACCGCGTTCGCGGTGTCGTGAAAGCCGTTAACGAACTCGAAGCCGAGCGCGATCAGGAGCGCGACGAAGAGCAGCAGGAACGGCGCCAGCGTCGTGACCTTGACGCCGGTGGCGTCGACGTCCGAATAGATGCTGTAGGCGACGAACAGCAGGACGGCGGCGATAACGCCCCCGAAGAGAATGCCGGTAAGCGGATTCATAGCGCCGGTAAGATCCGGTCCCTTGCGGGCTGCCGGCTCGATTGAACCGGGTAAAGCGACGTCACTCATGGGGGCCCCTCATTCGCTGGAAGGGTCTCATCATTGCGCGGCCTCTGTGACAGGTAGATGAAAATCGGGTTTCGGTTGAGTGCCGCACGACGCCAAATTTCCACAAGCCGCGTTGGCGAAAAAATTGTCGTCCGCCGCGCTATGCGCAACGCGCCTTAGACCGCCGGCGAGCGTTTGGAAATGCGCGAAGAGAGTGGGCACAAAACAGGATCGGCGTGGAAGGGTTAATGTCAGCTCGTGCCGGCCGTGTTGCTCGGCAGCGGCCAACCGCACGTAGCAAAAGGACCGGAATTAACGAAAGTCCCTGGAATGTCGCGCCGATGCTTGCCCGGCACGCCCATATCGTGACTAGTGCCCGCTAATGGCAGATGGTGCCCTAAAGCCCGTGGTGCGTTCCCGAGTGTCGCGTCAAGTGTTGCGTCCCGACGTACCAGGACCGCGTCTTGCCGTTGTGTTGCGCGCTTTCGAGGGTGGTGGCGCGCAGCGCGACATCGTCCTGTTGTGCAACGCGCTCGCCGCCAAAGGCGTCAACGTTACGGTGCTGGCGCTGCATCAGGATGGCCCGCTGCGGTCGTTGCTGGATCCGGCCGTTCGCGTCGCCGCCATTCCAGGCCGGCAGCTGCGCTACGCTATTCCGGGTCTGCGCCGCGTTATCCGCCAGATCGAACCGGCGGTGGTTGTCAGCTCGGAAGCCGGTCTTAACCTCTGCACGCTCATTGCCGTCCGCTCCATGCCGCCGCGGCATCGGCCGAAGCTCGTCTTGCGCGAGGTCGGCAGTCCTTCGATCGCGCTGCATCGCGATCCGTACCGCTCGAACCGCATCGCCTATCGCATCCTTCGGCTACTCTATCGGCGCGCCGACCGCATCGTCACCCTTACGGAGGGCGGACGCCGCGATCTTGCGCAGAATTTCGCCGTGCCCGACGCCATGATCGCCGTCATGGACGCCAATGCGGTGATTCCGCGCGCGATGGCGGATCGGCTGCGTCGGTGGGACGGCGAAACCGGCCGCGAGCCCGATCTCATTGTCAGTGTCGGGCGCCTGTCGCCGGAAAAGGATCATCGCACGCTGCTCCACGCCATGACGCTGTTGCCCGCGGATTGTCGCTATCGGCTAGCGATCGTCGGCGAAGGCTCCGAGCGGGCGGCGCTCGAAAACCTCGCGCGTGCCTATGGCTTGGCTGAACGGATCATCTTTGTCGGTCAGGTCCCTGATCCGTTTGTTTGGATGATGCGCGCGCGGCTGGCGATCTGTTCGTCGATTTATGAAGGTCTGTGCAACGCCGTCATCGAAGCGCTGGCATGCGGCACGCCGGTCGTGTCCACCGATTGCCCGTATGGACCTCGCGAAATTCTGCAAGGCGGCCGCTACGGCACGCTGACGCCGGTCGGCAACGCGGCCGCCATGGCGAACGCCATTGCCACGGCCATGCAACGCATTCCCGACCGGCAGGCCCTGATCGATCGTGGGATGCAATACACGGCCGAGGCGGCTGCCGAGCGATTTCTCGAGATCATAGCGGACCTTCACCCGGCGCCGTTTGCGGTTCAACGCATGCTGGCCGCCGAGTAAGCGTATCGGGGGGCGATCATGTTTGCCGATCTCATGGGTGGCATCTCACGCAAGATCGCGCGCTATCATCGGTCGAAGCCGTTCGCTATGCACAACGACGCGCCGCTGGTCAGCTTTACCTTCGATGACGTCCCCGATACGGCCTACACCAATGGCGCGGCCGTGCTCGAGCAGTGCGGGGTGCGTGGCACTTTCTATATTGCCGCCGGCACCTGCGGCGTTTTGGGCCCGGAATGGCGGGTGATCGAACGCGACCAGGTCCGCGCCCTCCATCAGCGTGGCCACGAGATTGGCTGCCACACGTTTTCGCATGTCGGCGTCGATCGGCTCGACGCCCGCGCCCTCGAGCAAGAATGCAGCCGCAATCGCGTGCTCTTGGAGGAATTATGCCCGGGAATCGCGGTCACCAATTTCTGCTATCCGTTCGGCCGTCCCGCCTTTGCGCGCAAGCTCCAGCTCGCGAAATCATTCGCGAGCTGCCGGGGTGTGTATGAAGGCATCAATGCCGGCACGATCGACCTGGCCTTGCTGCGCGTGGTCGAGCTTTATGATCGCACCTTGACGGCGGACAAGCTGCGGCGCGTCCTCGACGAAACGCGCGAGCGAAAAGGATGGCTGATCTTCTACAGCCATGACGTGGCCGATCCGCCCAGCTGGATCGGCTGCTCGCCCGAGCTCCTGCGCACGGTGATAAAGGCGGCGCAGGCCGCGCAATTGCGATGCCTGTCGATCCGTGACGCCCTGACGGCTGTCGGCTACGCGCCCTCGCGGCCCGGCTTCGCGCCGGACCGGTCGGGAACACAAACGTCCTCTCAGGCGATTTAAGACGACATGGCCCGCGCGCCGCGCGTCGCCATGAAGATGCGGATGATCTTTGGCAATTCGACCAGATATCGGCGCCAGAGCCGCCGCGGCTCCTGCATCAGACGATAGGCCCATTCCAGATGGAGTCGCTGCACCCAGCGCGGCGCGCGACCGCGCGGGCCGGTGAGAAAATCGATCGACGCGCCGACGCAGAGGGCAACGCCTTCGGTGCGGCCGAGTTGGCCAAGCTCGCGCGCGATCAGTTCCTGTGCCGGGCAGCCGACGCAGAGCAGCAAAATGTCCCAGTCGAGATCGCGGCAGGCGCGCGCTAGGGCATGACGCAGCTGGGGGTATTTGGCGAGGCCCGCGGGCGCCGTCAAAATCGAGAATCGGAGCTCGGGATAGGCGTCGTGCAGCGCTCGCCCGACGGTCCGCTGCGGCCCGACGATCAGCAGCCTTGGCGGCTTTGACCAAGAAGATTCCGACGAAGCGGAATTTGCCGAGGGCTCGATGCTGTTCAAAGTCGAGAGCAGCGCGGCGACGAGGTCGCTGCCGGTGACCAGCGGCAACGCGCGGTTATCGAGTCGCGCCAACGCGCGGACAATTCGACTGTCGCAGAGCGAAAGCCAGGCGTCGCGATAGATCGGCAGCAAGCGGCCTGGTTGGTCGTGCGCAGTCACGACATGATAAGCGTTCGGTGTCACGACGTAGCGATACGGGCCACCACGACGCGCGAGGATCAGGTCCAAGGCTTGCGCGGCCGACAACAGGCTGAATGGCAAACCCAGGAAATCGACATGAGGGGGCTGCAGCGGATCGACGTCCGCGAGCGTTGATCGGACAGCGCTGTCGAGGAGGGTCATCGCGTTACCGGACCGTCACGCCCTCGCCGACGGCGGCAGGCACAGCGTTCAACAAGCCGAAGCGATGAACCGCGAAGCCGCCGACCAGGGCGAAGACCAAGGCGTCGATCACGAGTGGGACCGAATGTCCGGGGATCAGCCAAGTCACAGCATGGGCGCCAAACACCAACAGCGCAGCCAGCGCCGGCATGACCCCGAGCGCGGTGAAGTCGATCGGCAGCTTGTACCAATGGCGGCCAAGCGCCACGAAGGCGACGCAGGAGATGATGCATGCCATCATCAGCGCCAGCGCGGCGCCGTGCGGCCCGTGGCTCGGGACCAGAAGCAGCGACAGCCCCGCCGAGACGATCAGGAACAGCAGCGAGATGACGAGTTCCAGATAGCTTGCGCTGATGAAATAAATCACTTGCGCGAAGTAGAAATTGCGCATCGTCATGAACGCGAATGCCACCGCGAAAATTGGAATCAGGTCGCGGATCGGCGTGACGAAATCCGGCTTGAGCACCAGCGGCAGTACGGCGTCGCCGAAGACGATAAAGAACGCGGCGCCAAAGACGGCGGCGGCGAGACAGGCACGAAAGGCGGTGCGCAACGTTCCGTTGGCGATTTTGATATCGCCATCGTTCGCTTGCTGTTTGGCAACGGTGACGAGCGACAGGATGATCGCTTCACCCAACACGGTGAAGCTCTGCCGCATCACGTCGGCGACCATGCCGTAGGGACCAAGCGTGGCGGCGCCGAGATAGTGGGCGAGCAGGAGGCGGTCGATCGTCTGACCGACCGCGGTGACGCCGAAAGACAATAACAGCGGCCAGCCGTATCTGATGATGTGCAGCGACGCCGCGCGCGAGCCTTGCGACAGGCGGACGCCGGAAAAGCTCGCGAGCGCCGGCGCTGCAGCAACCACGTTGGCGATCGCGATAGCAAGCGCGAGCCCGGTTGCTCCGCCGCCGCTCCACAGACTGAAGGTGCCGAACGCGACGGTCAGCAAAGCGCGCAGCATCATCGACAGCGCCCCGCCGCGCGCGTCAAGCAGCGTGCGCGAGACTTCGAACGCCGCTTCGTAGGCGGTCATGCCGCAAACCAGCGCAAACACGGCGATGAGAAAGCTCGGCTCGAACCAGCCGAAAATTCCCAGTCCAGCGAGCACCAGCGCGACGATCGCCAAGCCGGCGCCGAGCAGCCGAGCCAGCGAACCGACATATTCGCGGACGCGATCGAGGTGGTAGACGCCGAAATAGGCGAAGCGCATCCACTGCGCGCCGAACCCGTAGACGATCAGCGCCCAGGCAAAAATCAGGACGTAATGGCCGTATTCCGCGGGACCGGCCATGCGCGAAAAAATCGCCACGGCGATGAAATTTCCGGCGGCCGCTATAACTCGTGCTGTCAGATAAAGCAAACCTGACCCATTAAGCATTCCGCCTGATAGGCCATTGCGGCTTGCAACAACAGCAGCCAAACAGTCGCCGCGGCAGCTTTCACTGGGTATCGTTAAGCCGCGCTCCGGCCGGCAAGCGCCAGTGAAAATGAGTAACAGTTATGCGTGTTTTGCAGGTGCTTCACGATGATGAGCGCGGCGGCGTCCAGACGCTGGCGGCGCTGATCGCATCCGGATTGCCATCGCCGCGCTTTGCCTTCGAGACCACTAATTTGTATCCGCGCCCGGCACTGCCGGTGTTCACCAAACTCGGCTGCGTCTTTACCATGATGCGCCGCATCTGGCGCGGCGACTTCGACGCCCTGGTAGCCTATCAATCAACAGCTTCGATTTTGGTCGGCGTTGTCGGCTCGCTGCGCGGCTGCAGTTTGCGCATTGTGCATCAAACCTGCACGCCGGCAGAAACCGCGGCGCCGCTTCGGCTGCTCGACAAGCTCGCCGGCACGCTCGGCCTCTACAGCGTTAACGTTGCCAATAGCGCCGCTACCGAAGCGGCGTTCGCCGGATATCCGGCGCGTTATCGCCGCGCGATGGTACTGATCGAGCACGGCATCGACGCGCCGGCGCCGACACGGCACCGCGCGGAGGTGCGGGCGCGATTTGACCTCCCGGCCGATCGGCCGCTGATCCTGAGTGTCGGCCGCCTCGTCGAGCAGAAGAACCAGGACGTGCTCATCGAAGCTTTGGCCCGCGTGCCGGAAGCGCACTTGGCTCTGGCTGGCGGCGGTCAAAAGCACGACGCGTATCAGCGCCTGGCGGCGAGCCTTGGCGCGGCCGACCGCGTGCACATTCTCGGGCCGTTGCCGCCCAGCGATATCGCCGACCTCTACGCTGCCGCCGACCTGTTCGCATTTCCGACGGTCTGGGAGACTTTCGGCCTTGCCGCGGTCGAAGCCGCGATGGTTGGCCTGCCGCTTGTGGTCAGCGATCTTGCGGTGCTGCGCGAAGTGTTGCGGATCGACGGCGCGGAACCCGTCGGCTTCGTCAATCCGCGCGATGTCGAGGGCTGGTGCGCGGCAATCCGCCGCGCGTTGGCGGCGCCCGCGTCGCCGGCGGTCATCGCCGCATTTTCCCGGGCCATGCGTCAAAAATATTCGCGGCAGCGAATGATTGACGACTATGTGTCGCTATTCGATCAACGTCCCCGGCCGCGCTTGCGCAAGCAACAGAGCGGCAGTCTCGCACCGTCAACGGACCAAGCGTGATGACAAAGAGATCGGTGGCGTTTGCCGCACTGCTGGGTGTTGTTGTTGGCAGTCTGGCGTGTTTCACCGCGTTAGCGGAGCCCAGCGAGCCGACTTTCAGGCGCGGCGCCACGCTGGTCGAATTTTTTCAATTTCCGGCAACGACCGGCGCCGGTGACACAAAAAGATTCGCCGACCCGGCGTATCCGCGCGCGCTTTCCGCGCTTGGCTTGTTCGATTTCGACGAGCTGCGGCGGATCGGTTTCGATCACATGCGCGTGCCGCTCGATATCGGCCCGCTGATGCAGGGTGACGAAAGCCAGCGACGGCAGATCCTGCGAGACCTGGTCGCCGTCGTCACCGAGATCCGTCGTCACGGTCTCGATGTCATGGTGCCATTGTTTCCGCCGTCGCTGCAGCACGAATTGCCGGAGACTTACCTCGACGGCCTCGATGGTCCGAAGTTCCGGTTGTACTCGGCGATGGTCGAGCGCGTTGCCTCGGCGCTTGGCCCGCTGGCGCCGGCAGTCGCGATCGAACCGATGAACGAGCCGCAATCGAAATGCCGGGTCCGCTTCGGCACTGACTGGACGGCGTATCAGCAGAGCATGGTCGAGCGCATCCGCCGCATCGCGCCGGATTTGCCGCTGTTCCTTACCGGCGGCTGCTGGTCGAACATCGAAGGCATTGTTCTCCTCGATACCGAGCTGCTGCGCGACCGCCGCAACTTTGTGAGCGTGCACTTCTATTATCCGTTCCTGTTCACGCACCAGAGCGCGACCTGGACCATGCCGTACCTGGCCGGCACGATCGGCGTGCCGTTTCCCGCATCCGCCGGGAGCCTGGAGGAGACGCTATCGCTGACGCGCGACCGTTTTCGCAGCCTGGCGCTCGCGCCGGGCGTCGATCGCGCGGCATCCCAGGCGAAAGCGGAGCACGAAATCTCCCGCTATTTTCGCGAGGCGCAGGGACCTACGCAAATCGACCAATGGATAAATCAAGTGGCCGATTGGCAGCGTCGGGAAGGCGTCGCCTCCGACCGCATCATCTTCACCGAATTCGGCGCCATGAAGCAGACCATCGACGGGGTCGAGATCGACCGCGGCTCGCGCGCCAGATGGCTGCACGATGCTTCACTGGCGATGGAAAATCGCGGCTGGGGCTGGACTGTTTTCGTGCTGCGTGATGATCCGTTCGGGCTTTATGCCAAGCAGAGCGATCGTTATCCGGACCCGCAGCTTCTTCGGGCGCTTCGCCTCAACGTCCCCAAGGATGCGCCGAAGAGCTGATACCGCCGGCTGATTGTTCGATCATTCTATGACGGCGGTGCGCGCCAAATAGCACAGGCCGAAAGCCGAGGTGACGTAGAGAAACCACACCTCGCCGAGCGGCGTGAAGATCGAGCTCTCAAAGCACGAGGCGAAGGCGCCATACAGGCAGACGCGCAGAAACAACGTCGATAACGGCGGCGCTCCCTGGCGTCGCTGGCGCGACAGGCGATAGTAATCGGCGATCGGCCGAACCACGACCCACATGATGACCAGCGCCAGCCCCGGTATGCCAATGCCGAGGGCGAGGTTCACATAGGCATTGTGGGCGTCGCTGGCGGCATTCACCCAGCTGGCATTCTCGCCGATGCCGTAGACCACTTGCGGCGTGCCCCAGAATGCCGAGAAGCCATAGCCGGTGAGCGGGCGCCGCGCGATGTACTGCAACGCCAGTTCCCAGATTTCGGTCCGCCCGGTAAAGGTCGCGTCCGGCATGATCGATCCGACGAGTTTGCGGATCGGTTCAAACAGCACGGTGCCGACCGAAAACAGATTGAGTGTAGCGACCACGGCAACGACGAGCAGGACGCTTATGACCGATGAGCGGCTGCGGCTGACAATGGCGGAGGTTAGAAACACCAGCGGCAGCATGCCGATCGCATTCTTCGATTGGGTGAAAAGAAGAAAGATCGTGGCCAGTACCACGATGACGCTGCCCAGCAGGGCACGGTGCGCGCGCGCGACGAATATTCCGATAAAGATCAGCAGCACCATGGTCGCGCCCGCCTCGTTCTTGTGCGGGAACACGCCGCGCCAGCTTCCGGCATGCTCGGGTTCGAGAAAGTCGGTCGGCTGGTGAATCGCCAGTTGCGGCGCAAAAACAACGCCCAGATAACAGGCCGCCAGCACGATAATCGCGACCGACGCCATCAGATCGCGGAAGTGACGAAGGTTCCTTGGGAGCAGCAAGACCATCGCGCTGATGCTCAAGAATATCAGCGCGAAGGCAAGACGCCGGGCCGCCAGCGACGGCTCCCAGGACGCCACAACTGAAACCGCGCTCCAGAGCAGCGTCAGGATCAGCACCGGTCGAAACAGCAGCAAGAGTCGGCGCGGCTCGTGGAAGTAGGTCCAGGCGGCGAGCACGATGAACAAGGCGCTGTAGCCGATCTGGTTGGCGGTATCACCGCCCTCGGCGACCGCTGGCGGCGGATCGGCGAGGCTCTGGAACGGATGAAGCGAAATCCAGGCGATCAGGAATACCGTTACAAACAACGCACTGCGGATCAGCAAATCGGCGTCGAGCGTTCTGCCGATCGCTCCGCTTCTCGCCGGCATCAGATCGAGGTGGGACACGACGACCGTCCTTGCGCGATTGTGTCGGCGCTGACGCGGCGACGCTCAGGCCGCCCCAGCGCCGATGAGAATTCCGCCGCTGATCTTGCGTGCGTCGGCGCCGAGCTGAGCGACGAAATCTTCGACCGCCCGGTCGTCGCGGCCGTCGTTTCTGGCAACCAGAACGATGTGATCGACCAGGCCGGCAAAAAAGCGTGTGCTCGGATCGCCGTTCAACCCGACCGCCGCAACGATCACCATCTCGAAGCGCTTCGCCTGTGCGAACGCGGCCGTGATATCCGCTTCACTGATCGGCCGGTCGCGGCGGCTCGCTGGTGAAACAAACGGCACCATATTGATGTTGGTCTCGGCATCGCGAACGATCACGTCGGCTAGCTCGCGGCGTCCGACCGCGACGTCGACCAGTCCGGCGTCGCCTTGGTCGCCGTCGACCGCGGCGAGCGTGCGCTGTTCGAGGTCGGCATCGATCAACAATACCCGTTGCGTGGTGGCGGCGACCGCAGCGAGCATCAGCGCGACGGCAATGATGTCATCCTCGTCGTCGGCGGCGACAATCAGCACGTTCGGATGATCCCATCTGCTGTGACCGGCCCGCAGTGCCTGATAAACGTTGTGCAGTTCCATCGACAGACGGGATCGCGGGTTTTCTGCAGCGCTCAGGCCGAACGAGACGTCGGTATTGGGCAGCACCGCCAGCACCGGAATCGGCGAGGGGCGCCTCGCGCCAGGCAAGAAATCCCTGACTGCTTTGGTCAATCTGCCGCCGAATGTGCTCGCGCTCTTGGCGCGAAGGAGCCGCGAGCGGCGTTGCGGTTCGCGCTCCAGGTCGCGGTCTGTGTCGCTACCGAAGCCGTAGGCCTCGCGCGCAAAGACGATGCCGGTGCCGGCGGCCGCGCCGAAAAGCAGCGCGCCCAGGGCGAGCAGCGTGTTCGACGGCGGAAAGCTGCGGCGCAGCGGTATGTCGGCGCGCGAGATCACGCGGATGTTCTTGGTATCGAGGCGCTCCTGCTCGCCGGTCTCCCTGGCGCGGACCAAAAATGCCTCGTAGACCGCGCGGCTCGCTTGCACGTCGCGCTCAAGCTCGCGCAGCGTCACCATGGCTTCGTTGGTGGTGACGGCGTTGCTTTTCAGCTTTTCCAGGCTGGCCGCGAGCGAATCCTCGTTGGCGCGTGCGCTCTCGTATTCGGTGCGGGCGGAAATCACCAGGCGGTAGACTTCTTCGTCGATCATCCGCCGGAGCCGGTCGGCTTCCGCCTGAATCTCGATCACCGCCGGATGGCGGGCGCCGAGCGACGTCATCTGCTCGGCCTCACGGCGCATGACCTCGGCGTACTGGCTGCGCAGCGCGGTGATGGTCTGCGACTGCACCGCCTCAGGAAAGGCGCCGCCCTCGTTCTTGGAAAGCTGCACCTGCTGGACTTGGTCGAGCCGTGCCTTCGCCGCCGCGGCGCGGGCGCGCGCGGTGGTCAGTTGATTGTTCATCTCGGTGAGCTGCTGTTCGTTGACCAGCTGCCCGCTGGCGCCGAGAATATTGTGGCGGGCTTTAAACGCCTCGACCCGATCCTCTGCCTCGCGGACGCGATCCTTCAGCTCATTGAGACGCGCCGTCAGTGACTGCGAGACCTGCCGGGCGGCATTCGATCGGACATCCGTCTGCTCCTGGAGGTAGGCATCGGCGATGGCGTTGGCGATGCGCGCCGACTTGGCCGCCTCGCGCGTGGTGACGATGACGTCGACGACATAAGTGCGCTCGGCGCGTTTGACCGCGATGCTGCGTTTGAGCGCGATCAGGGCGGCCGTCGTGCTGTCGGCGCCATCAGCGATCCCTTGGCGGGTGAATTCCGAGTCCTTGTCGAGGCCTTCAGTTTTCACCACCCGCCGCAGCACGCTGTCCGAGGTCAACACTCGGACCTGGCTCTCGACCTGCAACACGTTGGCGTCGTTGGCTTGATTTGCCGGCGCCAGTTCGTTGCCGATGGCGCGCAGATCGGTCGGATCGATCAGGATTTGCGTCACCGCCGTGTAGCGATGGGGCACGACCAGCACCAGCAGGAACGCGATCAGCAGCGAAGCGACGATCGTCCAGAAAATCGTCGCCTTGCCGCGCCAGAGGACTGCCAAAACTTGCCGAACGTCGATGCCACTCTCGGCGGGAAGATCGACGGCCACATTGGCGCCGCCGGCGGCTGCCGACTGGATTTGGCGCGGGGCTTCGAACATTCCTCCTCGACTCTCTTGGCAGAGGCAGTGCAAGGCTCTCGTGCACTGGCGGTCGCGCCAACCAGCCCCGGCATCGGCGCATCATCCAGCGCCAACTCAAAAGCCAAGCCGCCGGGCGTGTCCAGGCAAGTCCGTATGGTTAATCAATTCATAAGGGCACAGGGTTAATGGGTGGTGTACGCCCATAAATCCATCACCCGCCGAGGCGGCAGAAGCACGCCGGATGCGGGAGCAGGATTACCGCCGCCAGAAGCGGAAAATGACCCCGGCGGCAAACAGCAGCGCCAGGATCGGTATCCAGATCAGGATGGCGCCGACGACAGCCAGCACCAACACCGCGACCACGATGCCGATCAGCGCCATGAGCAGCGCGAGGCCGAGCGGTCCGAGCCTGGCGACATACAGGCGGTGCGTTCCGCCCGTCGACGACATATACGGTGGCCAACCCTCGTACTGCCATCCGGCCTCGCGGCGGCCCCTGGCCGGCGGAATAATCTCCGGCTCGAGGTGCGGACGTTCCGGCCGATTTGAATATTCCGTCATGGGGCGACCGCCGTGTACCAGAGAATCGCTCCATCTTATGTAATGGATGCGTATGCCACAACAAGCGGCCCTATGCCGCTTTGATTGACGCATAGCATGCCACGCTTTTGCTATGTTTTGGTTGTTCGTCCGCGCGGCCGGCACCCATGACCGAGTAGGATGGGCGTGCTAGCGTTCCGGCATGGACGCAAATGGCTTGGGACTTTGGCGCTGCGCGATCGTCGGCGCGGCCATAGCCGGGAGTTATTGCGCCGCCGCGATGGCGCAACAACCGCCATTGAGCGACGCCGCCAACGCGATGATCGGCAGCTGGGAATTCTCCAATGCCGATCATGACAAGATTTGCCGGTTTACGTTTCGCACCGACGCTTCGGCCGGCGGCTACCGGGTCGATGTCGACCGGAACTGCCAAAACCTGTTCCCGTCGACCAAGGAGGTCGTCGGCTGGAGCCTCGATACCTACGGCACGTTGCGGCTCCTCGACAAAACCGGCAATGCGGTCATCGAGCTCACCGAGGCCGAGGCCGGCATTTTCGACGGCTTCCAGCCCGGCGAAGGCCGTTATGTGTTGCAGAGCGCGGCCGCTGCGCCCGTCCATTCGCCTGAAGATTTGCTCGGCGACTGGGCGATCGCGCGCGGAACCGGCAAACCGATCTGCGTGCTGACCCTGGCGAACAATCCAGCCGGCGCCGACAACCTGTCGCTCAAGGTCAAACCCGGTTGCGATCCGTTCGTCGCCCGGTTTGCTCCGGCCTCTTGGAAAATCGATCGCGGCGACCTGGTGCTGGTGTCGGCGAAGGGCAACACTTGGCGGTTCGAAGAAGACGACGCCAACACCTGGATGCGCGTGCCCGAGACTGCCGATCCAGTGTTGCTGGTACGGCAGCAATGAGCTACGCGATCGAGGTTGACCATGGATAATGCCGTCGCGCTGTTTCACGCCAAGCAAGCCGGACATTTGCCCGGTTATCTGGGACTCGAATGGATCGAGATCCGGCACGGTCTTGCGCGCGGCCGGTTCGAAGTCGGCAAACAGCATCTGGCGCCGAACGGCTATCTGCATGCCGCTGCCGTCGTCGCGCTCGCGGACACGGCATGCGGCTATGCGTGCATCATGTCGCTGCCGGACGGCGCCGCCGGCTTCACGACGGCCGAGCTCAAGGCCAATTTCATCGGCACCGCGCTTGAAGGCGGCGTAATCTGCGAGGCGCGTCTGGTCCACGGCGGCCGCACCACGCAGGTGTGGGATGCGGAAGTCAAGAGCGAGGCCACGGGCAAGACGATCGCGCTATTTCGCTGCACGCAGATGGTCCTCAACAAGCCGCGCGGCGACCAATAGTCCCGACGAGTCCGGCTCAGCGCCGTGAGCATCAAGCCAGTCCCAGCAAGCGGTTTTCGGGCCAGCGCCGCGCTTGTCGTCGTCGGTGCCGGTGCGGCCGGCCTTTGCGCGGCGCTGGCCGCGCACCAAGCAGGCGCCGATGTCGTTGTTCTGGAACGCAATGCAATTCCGCGTGGCTCGACGGCGTTGTCCGCCGGCTTGATCCCTGCCGCCGGAACGCGCTTTCAGAAAGCATTGGCCATCGGCGATGACGCGACGCTGTTCGCCTCCGACATCGTGCGCAAGGCGCATGGCGAAGCCGACGCCGCGATCGTCGATCTGGTCGCGCGGCAGGCCGGTCCAACTGTCGAATGGCTGGCGGACCGCTATAACTTTCCATTTTCGATGGTGCATGACTTCGACTATCCCGGCCATTCGGCGCGGCGCATGCATGGCCTGCCCAGCCGATCCGGCATCGAGCTGATCGACCGGCTGCGTCAGGCGGCCGAGGCGGCCGAAATCCCGCTCATCACCAACGCAACCGTGAGCGCGCTTTATGCCGGCGCCGATCGGGTCGTTGCCGGCGTCGAGATCACGCGACCTGATGGGATGCAAGACTCGCTCGGCTGCACGGCGCTGATCCTCGCCTGCAACGGCTATGGCGGCGCGCCCGATCTCGTCGCCAGGCACATACCAGAAATGCGCGAGGCGGCGTATTTCGGTCATCCGGGCAATCGCGGCGATGCCGTGCTGTGGGGCGAACAGCTCGGGGCGAAGCTCCTCCACATGTCGGGCTATCAAGGGCATGGTTCGGTCGCCCATCCGCATGCGGTACTGATCACCTGGGCCGTGGTCATGGAGGGCGGATTTCAGGTCAATTCCGACGGGCTTCGGTTCTCCGACGAGAGCCGCGGCTATTCGGAGCAGGCCGCGATCGTGCTGGCGCAACCGGCTGCGGTGGCGTTTGACATATTCGACGAGCGCATCGCCGCCGTCGCGCGCCAGTTTGCCGATTTCCAACAAGCCGAAGCGTCCGGCGCCGTGATCGAGGCCTCGACCGTAGCGCATTTGGCCGAGCGCTTGACTCTGCCGCTGCCGGCGCTGGCGCAAAGCTTCGCCGACGTCGAAGCGGCAAAACGCGCTGGCACGACGGATCGCTTCGGCCGCGATTTCGTCGGAGCCGCGCCGCTGACGCCGCCGTTCCGGGCCGTCAAAGTCACCGGCGCATTGTTTCACACCCAAGGCGGTCTTGCCGTCGATGAGACCGCGCGTGTTCTCGACGTGAGCGGCAATCCCTTGCCCAATCTTTTTGCCGCCGGCGGCGCGGCGGCCGGCGTCTCCGGCTCGCGCGCCAGCGGCTATTTGTCCGGTAACGGTTTGCTGACAGCGACGGTGCTCGGCCGCGTCGCCGGCCAACACGCCGCCGACCTTGTCAAGCAAATCGCGTGATCGGAACAGCGGAACTTCGGCCGGACCGAGGCGTTGGTGTGGTCAGTTGGGGCTGGGATCGGAGTCGCTGGTCCATGCCGACGGTCAGCACTCGAATCGGCGCCGTTGCACTCATCGCAGCCGCCCTTTGCGCGCCACAAGCGGCCCTGGGGTTCGGCATTCGATTGGGGCCCTTCCATTTCTATTTACCTGGGCCGCACTACTATCATCGTTATCATGGGCGAATGGCGCGATCCGAGCCGGCTCCGCGGATGGCGCGCGCCGAGCCAGGAGAGACCGCTACGCCCTCGGCGCAGGAGCAGCCGGAAAGCGGCTCGCCATCGCTGCTTTATCCGGTATTGGCATGGCCGGCGCTTGACGAAGACATCTTCTGGCCGCGGGCCTCGGCGCCGTGGGCGTTCGGCTACGACGACATTCTCAGCCAGGCGTTTGCCAAATATTCGCTGCAGCGCGTTGCGGCTTTCTGTCCGGCCCGGATCGCGGTGGATGAACTCGTCATGCGCATGACGCGCGAAACCATGCCGACGGCCGCGCAAAAGCCTTTGCTGCAGAATTTGGCAACGGCGCTCGGCCAAGCCAACGGCTATCTGATCAAGTCCTGTCCGGGCGAAATTCCACCGCGACCGGTGGCGCGACTGCAGCTGATGGAAAACCAGATCGACGCCATGATCATGGCGCTCGACATCGTCCGGCCGCGGTTGCAGACCTTCGAGCAGTCGCTCGACGACAAGCAACGCGCACGACTGAACGGACCGGTGCCATCCAGCGCCACGAGTGCCGTGCCGGCCTGCAAGTCGAACGCAAACTCCGTAAGCGAATCGTTGTCGCGGCTTGAGCAAGCCGTCGAGCCGACCGATGCGCAGCGTCCGGCGCTCGGTGTCGTTGCCGATGCCTTCAACCGCGCTGCAGCCGCGCTCGATGCGGATTGCTCTGCAGCAACGCCGCCGATGGCGTTGGGCCGCCTGGAGGCGCTCGAAACACGGCTTGATGCCACGTGGCGCGCCGTCCTGACGATCCAAGTGGCGCTGGCGAACTTTCAGAGTGAGCTGAACGACGAGCAAATCAGCCGCTTCAACGCGATGGAAATCGCTGCCACGCACTAAGGTGCGCGGGACTCCGCCGTCTCGCTCTCGACCACGCGCAATTTACGCACGGTCAGCTCATCGACTTCCAGCGACTTGAAGCGGGCCCTTTTTATCTCCAGGCGGCTGATCGCAACTCGACCGATCGCCAGCGCCCCGATGGCGACCGCGCCGACCGCGACGGCACCCAGCGCCAATGCCAATAGGCTGCGGGCGGGAACAGCATCCTGCCGCCTTGTTACATCGCGCGCCATCAGCGCCTCCGTCCGGTCAAGTAAGTTTCAAACCAGAGCTAATCTCAGCCCAAGAAGTCCGCAACGATGTCGGCAGATTGGCGCGGGCTGGTGACAAGAAAGAGATGGCCATCGTCGATGGTGACCAGGCGGGCGTCCGGGATGAGTTTTGCCAGGATGCGGCCGTTGACGACGGGCACGATCGGATCGTCAGTCCCGGCAATGACGAGTGTCGGTTGCTCCAACAAGCGCAGCCACGGCAGGCTGCTCCAGCCCATGGCGGCGATCAGCTGCAGATAATAGCCGTAGTCGCTCGACCAGCTGACATGACGGAGATGATTGCGCATCAGTTCGGGCGAATGCCGCAGCGCGCCGCCGTAGAGATCGCCGGCGATTTTGTTGAGATAATCTGGGTCTTTGTAGCGGCGCGGCGTCGCCATTTTGAGCAGCACGGCGAGTTTTCCAGGCACCATCAACGAGCCGGGCGAAGTCGCCGCAAGCACCAGCCGCCGGCAACGCCGCGCCTGTTGGAAAGCGAATTGCTGTGCGAGCGCGCCGCCCCAGGAGACACCGAGCACATCGACTTGTTCGTGTCCGAGCTGGTCGAGCAATTGCGCGCTTAAGCGCGCCAGCATCCATGGACGATAGGGAAGTTTCGGCGTCGGCGAACCGCCGACTCCGGGCACGTCAAAAATGATCGCTTCCCGGCCGGTCAGTGCGTCGATGAACGGCTCCGCCAGCTCGATGTTGGCGCCGATGCCGTTGAACAGAAGCAGGGGCGGCGAGGCTTTGTCGCCGCGCCGAATGCCGACACGCAGCGTCTGTCCCGCGACCTCGCGCATTCCGATGTCCACCTATTTCTCCATCACGTAAAGGCCGGGGGCGTCGTCGAGCGGCACGTAGTTGGCGCTGCCGAGCGCCGCAGGCGCGGGCCTCTTCTCGCCCGAACGCGCGCTGATCCATTCGAGCCAGTGCGGCCACCAGCTGCCGGTGTGCTTGCCGGATTGCTCGAGCCACACTTCGCCGCTCGACTGGTGCGCCGGGCCGGCCCAGAAAAACGCCTTGGGATTGCCGGGCGGATTGAGCAGGCTCTGGATATGGCCGCTGTTCGCAAGCACGAATGTGCTTCGCTCTCCGAACAGCTTCGCCGTGTTGTAGCATCCCTGCCACGGCGTGATGTGATCGGTCAGGCCGGCAACGACGTAGCTGTCCATGTCCACGGCGCTCATGTCGAGCGGCATGCCGCGCACATTGAGCCGCCCCGGATTGACGTATGGATTGCTGTCGATCAGGTCGAGAAAGTCGGCATGGAGCTTGGCGGCGAGGCGGGTGGTGTCGTTGTTCCAGTACAGGATGTCAAAAGCCGGCGGCGTGTTGCCGAGCAAATAGTTGTTGACCCAGTAGTTCCAGATCAGGTCGTTGGGCCGCATCCAGGCGAACATTCGCGCCAGCTCGCGGCCCTCGAGGACGCCGGTGAGCTGCGAAGCAGTCTTTGCCGCAATGATCGACTCCGGGGTTATGAAAATTCCAGCCGTTGTGTTCTCGGCCACGCCCATGTCCAACACGCAGACCGCCACGGTAGCGCTGTGGACCTTGTGCTCGCCGCGCGCGGCGAGGTTGGCCAGGAAGGCCGACATGGTGATGCCGCCGGAGCACGAGCCCCAGATATTGACGTCATCGCTGCCGGTGATGTCGCGCATCGCATCCACCGCCTCCTCGAGCGCGCCGACATAGGTATCGAGCCCGAAATGGCTCTCGGCGGCGGTGGGATTCTTCCAGCTGATGGCGAAGGTCTGCAGGTCGTGCTTCAGCGCGAACTGAATGATGCTTTTTTCCGGCGCCAGGTCGAAAACGTAAAATTTGTTGATCTGCGGCGGAGCGATCAGCAGCGGCCGCGCGTGCGCGTCCGGATTGACGGGCCGATACTGGATCAGCTCCATGACCGGGCTGCGATAGACCACCGATCCCGGGGTGGTCGCCAGGTTCTTGCCGACAGCAAACTTGCGGGTGTCGACCTGCGCCGGCAGGCCGCCGTTATGGGCAAGATCGCCGAGCAAATTTTCCAGGCCGTGCACGAGGCTGCCGCCGCCGGTGTCGACCAGCTTCTTTAATGCCGTCGGATTGCCGCCAAGCCAATTGGTCGGTGACATGGCGTCGACGAAAAGGGACACAACAAAGCGCGCGCGTTCGGTGTCGCGCTTGTCCATCTGCGCTTTGTCAACGAAGCCGTTGAGTGCGCCGCCCCAGGCCAGATAGCACTGCGCCAGCGCCCGATATGGAAAACTGTCTTTCCATGCCGGATCGGCGAACCGCTTGTCCTTGGGGTCCGGCGCAAGCTCGGAGCCGCCGGTCGCGATACGGCCCAGCTCGCCAAGGAATGACAGATATTGCCGCGCTGCCACCGCGGGATTGGCGGCCATTCTGCCGAGCAGCATGCGCGCCGATTCCAAGATATCCTGGCCGCGGATCCCGACCAGCGGATTGGCCGCCAAGGTGTGCTCGGATGCCTGCTCGTGGATGTCGTCTTGCGCCGTCCCGGCTGCACGAATTTCGCTTGCCATCGGTGCTCCTCCGCAACGCACTGCCAAGCTCGTGGCAGCAAACCTGATCAGCTACATGAACTAACTCGCGCTTTCTGGCGCCAGCGTCACGATGCAGCGGGTTTGCCAATCAGCATGCACAGCACCTCGGCGACGAGCGCGGGTTTCGCCTCGCCTTCGATCTCGAGGGTGCATTGCAGCTTCAGCAGCATTCGCCCGCCACTTTGCGGCTCGGCCGCAAGCAGGTTGGCGCGGGTGCGCACGCGCGCGCCCGCTTTGACCGGCGCGATGAAGCGGACCTTGTCTAAACCGTAATTGAGGCCGGTCGCGGCGTCGGGCGGGATCACGCCGAGCTCCATCACCATCGCGGCCACCAACGACAGGGTGAGGTAGCCGTGCGCAATCGGTCCGCTGAAGGGACTCTCGCGCTTGGCGCGTTCGACATCGACATGGATCCATTGGCGATCGCCGGTGCATGCCGCGAACCGATTGATGCGATCCTGATCCACTGTGACCCATTCGGACACGCCCAAGTCGCGGCCGACGCATTGCGGCGCGGTGGCGAGGCTGTATTGTGGGATCGCTGCGTGGTCGGTGGTGGTCATGGCGTTCCCCTATGGCAGTGCGCGCAAATCCTTGCGCAGGATTTTACCGACATTCGACTTCGGCAGCGCGTCCAGAAACCGCACGTCTTTGGGGACCTTGTACGCCGCGAGCTGCCGCCGGCAATGGGCGATCACGTCCGCCTCGCTCAGTGTCGCGCCCGGAGCCTTGGCCACGAACAGCCGCACCGCCTCGCCGGTCTTGTCGTCCGGCCTGCCGATACAAGCGCACTCGGCCACGCCGGCGCAGGCCGCGGCCACCGCCTCGACTTCGTTCGGGTAAACGTTGAAGCCCGAGACAATGATCATATCCTTCTTGCGATCGACGATGCGCAGGAATCCCTGTTCATCGAACACGCCGATATCGCCAGTGCGGAAGTAACCGTCGTCGGTGAACGCAACCGCATTGGCTTCTGGCTTCTGCCAGTAGCCCTTCATCACCTGAGGGCCGCGGGCGCAGATCTCGCCAGGCTCGCCGAGTGGAGCTTCCTCGTCCGCGGCGTCAAGCAGCTTGATGTCGGTGGACGGGAACGGCAGTCCAACCGTCGCCGAGAAGCCGTCCCGCGTCATCGGATTGAGACTGAGGATCGGCGAGGTTTCCGACAGGCCGTAGCCTTCGAGGATGTCTTTTCCAGTCAGCGCTTTCCATTTCGCCGACGTTGTCGGCAATACTGCCGCGCCACCGCCGATCGCCACGCGCAGACCTGAGAAATCAACGTCGGTAATTTTAGGGTGCATGAGCAACCCGCCAAATAATGTGTTGACCCCGGTGAACACGGTGCACCGCGCCTCGTGTAGAACGCCGATGAAGCTATCCATGTCGCGTGGATTGGGGACGAGCCAGTTCTCGGCGCCGATCGAGTAGTAGGTGATGAAGTTCACCATCAGCGCGAAGATGTGGTAGAGCGGCAACGCCGTCACCACGACTTCCTCGCCCGGACGCAATGCGTCCGGCATGAACGCCTTGAACTGTTCGGTATTGGCGACGAGGTTGCGATGCGTCAGCGCCGCTCCCTTCGAAAGACCTGTGGTCCCGCCGGTATATTGCAGGAACAAAAGATCATCGCCGCAAAGCGTCACGGGCGCGAAGACGAAGTCGCTGTCTTCGGCAATGGCGCTGGCAAATGAAGCGACGTTTTCCAGCCGGCGATCGACGGGCGGAGACGGCCGCTTGACGCCGACACCGTCGCTAGTATCGACCGCGATCACGTGTTTGACCTTGGTGTTGCCGATGATCTCGGCAAGCGTCGGCGTCGAGCCGCTGAAAATGACGATGACCTCGACGCCTGCGTCGTTGAGCTGGTGCTCGAGCTCCCGCGGCGTATAGAGCGGATTGACGTTCACCTGGATGGCGCCGGCACGCACAATTCCCAGCATGGCCAGCGGGAAGGCCGGCAGATTGGGCATCATCACCGCGATGCGGTCACCCTTTTTTACGCCGAGCTTGTGCTGCAAATGGGCGGCAAATTTGCGGGACAGCCGGTCGGTGTCGGCGTAGGTGAGTGTTTGGCCGAAACAGCGAAACGCCGGCTTTGCCGCGTAGCGTTTCATGGCAGCCTCAAGCATTTCCAGCACCGAGGCGTAAGCGTCGGGATTGATCTCGGCGGGAATGCGCCCGCCATAGGCGGCGAGCCAACGTTTGCGCGACAAGATTTGCTGCAATGGCAGGCCACTCATTGTTTGTACCTCGCTCGATGGCGAGCCTCCCGGTTCCGTGGCATATTGCACCTCATTGCTAGCCAAATGGCCGCGTCGTGTCAGTGGCCTGGGCGGCCAATTTGTTGGCCTGGAAGGCCAAGCGGCGTGGGAGGACCGAAGGATGGCCGAGCGGACCACGTCCGCCGTCTGGGTGAAGGGCATTGTGGAGATGCTCGCCGCCGAGGGCCTCAATGTCGGCGCGCTGTTCGCGGCCACCGGCATTGACGCTGTTACGCTCGAGGCGCCGGGCGCGCGCCTGCAGACCGAGCGGATCAGCCATCTGTGGGAGCTTGCGGTCCAACGATCCGGCAATCCCGCGCTCGGGCTGGCGCAGCATCACGTGGCGCGCCCCGCCAGCTTCGACGTGGTCGGCTACACCATGATGTCCTGCGCCGACCTGCACGGCGCCTTTGAGCGCCTGATCCGCTACATGCTCATTCTTAGCGACGCGCTGACGATGACGATGAACGAAGAGCGCGACGGAAACCGCATGGCCTTCGTGCTGTTCGGCGGCGATCGGCCGATCCCACGGCAACGCATCGAGTTCATCTTCGCAACCGTCATGAGCTTCTGTCGCTGGATCAGCCGGCGCGAAATCTATCCGCGGGCGGTCGAATTTGCCTATCCGCCGCCCGCGGAGCCCGCGCTCTATCGCGACGTTTTCCGCTGTCCGGTGTCGTTCGACGCGCCGCGCCACAGTATTCTGTTTGCCCGCGCCGACATGACGGCGCCGCTACCCACCTCAAATCCGCAGCTGGCGGAGCTGCACGAGCGTTTCGCCGGCGAGTATCTCCACCAATTCGACCACGCCGACACCAGTTATCGCGTGCGCGAGGCCATTGTTCGCCGGCTGCCCGATGGCGAGCCGCGGCGCGATGACGTAGCGGGCGAACTATGCATGAGCGAGCGCACGCTGCAGCGGCGGCTGGAAACGGAAGCAACGACATTCCTGCAGCTATTGGACGACACCCGGCGCGAACTGGCGGAGCAGTATCTCGGCCGGCTAAATTTGTCGCTGGCGCAAGCCGCTTATCTCCTCGGCTTCGCCGATCAACGCAGCTTCTTCCGCGCCTGCAAGCGCTGGTTCAAGCTTTCGCCCGGACAATACCGCCATCAATTGCAAGGACTGGCGCCGGGACGTGCTTGAGAGACGAGACGCAGATCGGAAAGCCGAATAAGAGGACCACGGGAGAGCACAGCGATGCCATTCGATCCCGCTCTGGCAATTTTGTACGGCCGTTGCATTCAAGCCGCCTACACGATGTACGGCAATGATCCGACCAAGCTGACGCCCGCACCGTCGGCTGATTTCCCGACCGGATACCAGCTCACTGCCTGGATCCAGATGCAGGATTTTTTCATTTTCGGCAGCACCGGTCCCGTGTTCTGCGGTTTCATCGCGCATAGTACGCAGGGTCAAAATGTCCCAATCCTGGCCATCCGTGGCACGGATAGTGATCTCGAATGGTGGGACGACATCAGTTCGCTCGGTATGCAGCCTTTCAACGTGCCGAATTGCGGCAATGTCGGCATGGGGTGGGAAAAGATTTACGAGACGCTGGAAGTCGTCGAGCGTTCGACTGGCGTCGCTGCTCAAGCCTTTCACTCTTTGAAATCGGTCGGAGGTTTTTCTGCACAAGTCGCCGAACATCTAAAACGTCAAGCAGGAGCGGCCGCAGCTCCCGGATCAATCGACGTCACCGGCCACAGTCTTGGTGCCGCGCTTGCCATCCTCTACGCCGCGGAAAATTCGCTGACGCACAAGATTTCGGCGATCCGCAATCTTTACACCTTCGCGTCTCCGATGATCGGAGACCAGACGTTTGTCGACGTCTTCAACGGACTTAAATTGAACTCCCAGAGGGTTATCAACGAGCAAGATATCGTTCGAATATTGCCGCCAGGCATTTTTTACCGGCACGTCAACACTGAAGTACCATACGACTCTCGAGGCAAGGTGCAGCAGACGCTATCTTGCTGTCATGCGCTTTCGAGCTACCTGCATTTGATCGATCCGACCTACCCGCTCAGTTCCGGGTGCCAGCCGGCCGCACAAGTCGCAGCCTTGAACCCCTGACCGGCATGCGGGCCGCCAGTTCATTCCTGGCTTAGCTGGCCTCATTTCAGCCGCCAGCAGCAAGCGCTCGTCAGATCAGCTTCAGGCCCTTCAGGCTGGCATGCCCGTCCTTGCCGACAATGAGGTGATCGTGCACCGCAATGCCAAGCGGTGCCGCCACCGTGACAATCTGCTTCGTCATTTCAATGTCAGCGCGTGACGGCGTCGGGTCGCCGGAGGGATGATTGTGCACCAGCACGATGGCGGTCGCCGACAGTTCCAGCGCGCGCTTGATCACCTCGCGCGGATAGACCGGCGTGTGGTCGACGGTGCCGGTCTGCTGCACTTCGTCGGCGATGAGCTGGTTGCGCTTGTCCAGAAACAGGACGCGGAACTGCTCCTTATCGGCGAACGCTTGCGCGGCGCGGCAATAGTCGAGCACGGCCGACCACGATGACAGCATCGGCCGCTTTTTCACTTCACCGCGCATTAGCCGGCTGGCGGCCGCCTGCACGATCTTGAGCTCGGTGATGCTGGCCTCGCCCATCCCTTTGACTTCAGCGAGCCGCGTCGCCGGTGCCGCAATCACTTCGGCGAACGAGCCGAAGGTCGCGATCAAGGTTTTGGCGAGCGGCTTGACGTCGCGCCGGGGCAGGGCGCGGAACAGCACCGCTTCCAGAAGTTCATAATCCGACAGCGCCTCGGCTCCGGCCTCGCGGAACCGCTCGCGCAAACGTTCGCGATGGCCGTGATAATGCGGCGGCGCTTCGGCGAGGCCGCGGTCGTTCGGACGCTTCTTCTCAAGCATGAATTCGCAATGCAACTCGGGACGATGCTCGGCGTCCCCAAGGATGACCAGATTGCGGTATTTTGCAATCCGGTCGCCAAGCCCTGCCGGCGCCGTACGAACGATGGAAGCCTGTTCGGCGCGGGGCTGCGGGGAGAGCGTGAAATCGTCCCCGGTGCAGCTTTCGCGAACGCACCCTACATTCGGATGGTGAGCATGGAGTGCACCTGTATGGCCTACAAATTCCTCGACATCACTATGACGCCTAGCGTCCGCGCCGCCCAGGCGGCGAACGGCAGCAGCACGATGTGGGAAGATTTCAAGGGCCATCGGACGTTCGACCGTTTTACCGACAACGAGGCGGCGTTCATCGCCGCCCGCGACAGCTTCTATATGGCCACGGTCTCGGAGAGCGGCTGGCCTTACGTGCAGCACCGCGGCGGCCCGCCTGGCTTCCTCAAAGTACTCGACGACAAGACGCTCGGCGTCGCCGACTTTCGTGGCAACCGGCAATATATCAGCCTCGGCAATATCACCGCCGACGATCGTGTTTCATTGATCCTGGTGGATTATCCAAATCGCGCACGTCTGAAGATTCTGGCGCACATGGAAGCGCGCGATCTTGCTGTCGAGCCAGAGCTTGCCGCGCGCTTGGCGCTGCCTGACTATAAAGCGAAGCTCGAGCGGGCATTTGTGCTGCGTCTGGAAACTTTCGACTGGAATTGCCCGCAGCACATCACGCCGCGTTACACCATGGCGGACATCGAGGTTGCTGCGTCGGCGTTGCAGACCCGCATCGGCGAACTGGAGGCGGAGAACCAGGCGCTGCGCGCCAAGCTCGCAGCTCACGCCACCGGATAGGGCGGCTTGGTGAAGCCGTTCGGCGAAAGGGTGAAAACTTCGACGGCGGTATTGGTGACACCGACCGAGTGCTCGAATTGCGCCGACAGCGAGCGGTCGCGGGTCACGGCCGTCCAGCCGTCGGACAATACCTTCACGTGCGGGCGGCCAAGGTTGATCATCGGCTCGACGGTGAAGAACATCCCGGGCTTGAGCAGAATGCCCTCGCCGGGACGGCCGACGTGCACGATGTTCGGCTCGTCGTGGAACAGCCGCCCGAGACCGTGGCCGCAGAAGTCGCGCACCACGCTCATATGCTGCGCCTCGACATAAGTCTGGATGGCGTGGCCGATATCGCCGGTGGTGCCGCCGGGCTTGATGGCGGCAATGCCGCGCATCATCGCCTCATAAGTCACTTCGATCAGCCGCTCAGCGCGGCGCGGGATTCCGCCGACCGCGTACATGCGGCTGGAATCGCCGTGCCAGCCGTCGAGGATCAGCGTCACGTCGACATTGACGATGTCGCCTTCGCGCAGCGGCTTGTCGCTGGGGATGCCGTGGCAGACCACGTGATTGACCGAGGTGCAGGTGGCCTTGCGGTAACCGCGATACATCAGCGTCGCCGGAATGGCATTACGATCGAGGCCGAACGCGTAGGCCAGCCGGTCAATACGCTCGGTCGTGACGCCGGGCTTGATTTCAGCCGCGAGCATATCGAGGCACTCGGCCGCAAGCCGCCCGGCCCGGCGCATGCCTTCGAAGGCCGCGGGGCCGTAGATCTTGATCTGTCCGGTTTTGCGTAGCGGCGTGACGGCCGCGTCGACGTAGGTCATGGGTGGAATTTAGCCGCAAAAAAGCGCTTATAAGCCGCCTACTACCCGGAATGTAAGCATATGCGCGCTTAACGCAAGCAACACGCGCCGCCACTGCCAACAGGCTTAGCGGTCGACAATGGGAACCGGCGCCGCGATTTCGATGCCGCCGAGACTGATGTTGCAGCGCCATGCCAGCATCTCGACCCCCGCCTCGCGCGCCTGATCGAAGGCTGAGCCGTAAGCCGGGTCGATGTCGCGGGCAATGGCGAAACGGTTCGCCGAGGGAATTTGGATGACGAACAACAGCACGGCGCGGGCTCCGTCGGCCCGCACCTGCGCCAGCTCGCGCATATGCCTGGCGCCACGGTCGGTCACGCAGTCGGGAAATTCGGCCAAACGCGGCTGGCGCATCAGATGGACATTCTTGATCTCGAGATAGCAGGCGCCCCGCGCCGGGTCGTCGAGCAGAAAATCGATCCGCGATCTTTCTCCATACTTCACCTCGCGGCGGACCGAGGGGTAATTTCGTAATTCCGGGATCAATCCGGCTTGGATCGCCTCGGCGACCAGTTGATGCGGCTGCCCGGTGTTGACGCCGACGAGTTCCGGGCCGCTGCCGAGATCGGTCTCGACCAATTCCCAGGTGCAGGGATATTTGCGCAGCGCATTGCCCGAATCCGACAGCCAGACCCGTGACAGCGGCCGGTCGAGGCCGGTCATAGCGCCGGGATTGGCGACGTGGACGGTGGCGATGTCGCCGGTATCCAGCACCACGTCGGCGAGGAAGCGCTTATAGCGACGGGTGAGCGTCGCCGGGATCAGGGCCGAGTCGAAACGCATCGTCGCACTTAAACCGCCGACCCGGCGCCAGGGAAGAGCCTTGCGGCGGAGCTTACGATGCGATCCGCCCGCCCAGTTCATCGTCGATGTGGGCGCGGATGATCTCGTCGAACGACGCTTCGGCCTTGAAACCGAGCGCCAGCGCGCGCCGCGGATCGAACCGGCTTGGCCAACCGCCGACGATCCGCTGCACCAACGGGTCCGGTGCGCGCCGGATGCGCATGGCGACCTTGTCGCCGGCGATCCGCTGCAGCGAGGCTATCTGCTCGGCGACGGTGCAGCAGACGCCGGGCATGGTGAGATTGATGCGCGGGCCGAGGTCCGTACCGTCAAGCGCAGCGGCGTGAAGAAGAAAGCTGACGGCGGCGCGGGGGCTGGCGTGCCAGTTGCGCACGCCTTCATCGACCGGCAGCACGGCCTCCTCGCCATTGAGCGGCTCGCGGATGATCGACGAGAAGAAGCCCGACGCCGCTTTGTTCGGCTTGCCAGGCCGCACCACGATGTTCGGCAGTCTGATGCCGACGCCGTCGACAAAGCCGCGGCGGGTATAGTCGGCGAGCATCAGCTCGACCATGGCTTTCTGCGCGCCATAGGAGGTCAGCGGCGTCAGCGCGAAGTCGTCGGGGATCGACTCCGGAAACGGTGCGCCGAAAACGGCGATCGACGAGGCGAAGACAAAGCGCGGCCGATAGTCGGTCCCCGCGCCACGAACCGCATCGAGCAACGCCCGCGAGCCGTCGAAATTGACGTGCACGCCTTTCTCGAAATCGAGCTCGGCTTCGCCGGAAACGACGGCGGCGAGATGGAAGATCACGTCAGGCCAGTCTGCAATCGCGGCGCGGGCCGCGGCGTCGTCGGCAATGTCGGCGCCCATGGTTTTGACGTGAGCGGAAAAGCTTTCCGGCCGTTGCGGTGCGCCCACGTCGAGGAGGGTGAGGCGCTGGAGCGGCCGATCATTGAGCGTCTTCGCGGCGATCAGACGCGCCGTCAGCTTGCGCCCGATCATCCCCGCGGCGCCGGTGATAAGGACATGCATCGACTGGAGCCTAACCGAAGTTGCGTGCCCGATTACAGCGCCATGCCGCCGTCGACCAGGTGGGCTTGGCCGGTGACATAGCTCGCCTCATCGCTGGCGAGGAAGAGCACAAGCCAGGCGACCTCCTCAGGTGTCCCCAGTCGGCCCATCGGCTGCCGCGCCACAAAGCCCTGGCGCACCACATCAAGCGACCGGCCGCTCTGCTGCGACACCGCGGTAATGCGCTCACCGAGCGACGGCGATTCGATCGTGCCGGGACAAACAGCGTTGCAGCGAATGCCCTGGGTAATGAAATCGGCGGCGACCGCCTTAGTGAGCCCGATGACCGCGGCTTTGGTCGCGCCATAGACGTAACGATTGGGCACGCCGCGGATCGACGACGCCGTCGACGAGATATTGATGATCGAGCCATGTCTCTTCTCCAACATGGCCGGCAGAAACGTCTTGATGACGTGGTGCATCGATTTGACATTCAGGTCGAAGGAAAAATCCCAGTCCTTGTCGGAACAGTCGAGCACCGTGCCTTGGTGCACATAACCGGCGCAATTGACCAGAATGTCGAGCGCGCCGTATTCGCGTCCGACATCGCGGCTGAACGTTTCAATATCGTCGCGGGCAAGAACGTCGAGCTTGCGCAGCTTGCCGCGCAGGCCTTGCAACTTGTTCGGGTCGAGGTCGGTCGCGATCAGCTTGGCGCCCTCCGCGGCGAATTTCTCGGCGATGGCGCGCCCGATGCCCTGACCGGCCGCGGTAACCAGCGCGACCTTGCCGTCCAGTCTGTTGCTCATGGGTTTGGTCCGTTCAACGCCGCCAGACTGAGTTTCTGCCGGCCTTTGCCGTCGAAATTCTCCGGATCGAGCCAACGTTCGAACGCGCGCTTGCGGGCCGGCCACTCGCTGTCGAGCATCGAGAAATACGCGGTGTCGCGGTTATGGCCCTTGGTGATCATGTGCTGGCGGAAAATGCCTTCGAACACGAAGCCGTAGCGCAAGGCGGCGCGGCACGAAGGCGCATTGAGCGAATCGCATTTCCATTCGTAGCGCCGGTAGCCGAGCGTTTCGAAAATATAACGCGCCAAGAGGAACTGGGTTTCGGTGGCGAGCGGCGTGCGCTGCAAAGCCGGGCTATAGACAATGAAGCCGACTTCGATCACGCGGTTGGCGGGACGGATTTCCAGGAGCGTGACCATCCCAAGCGCCCGGCCGTTGAGGTCACGCACCGTGTAGGAATAAGGATCGTTGAGAGTCGCCCGCTCGGTGAGCCAAGCCGAAAAGGTCGGCTCGTCGGCGAACGGGCCGTAGCGCGAAATGTAAGTCCATATCTCATCGTGGCCGGCGAATGCACGCCACAGATCGGCGGCGTCACGGCCGGCGTCAAGCTTCGACACCGAGCCGAAACGGCCGGACAATGTGATCGGCTCGGGAAGCCGCGCTGGCGTCGTATCGACCGGCGCTCCGACGGTCCGTAGAACGTCCATCACGAAAGCTTCTTGCGATCCTCGCTGAAGAATTTGTTCAGCTCGGGATTGGAAATGATGCCGCCAAATCCGTCGAACTTGCCGTCCTTAGCGATCTCGGTCGCCGTCTTGATGAACGCGTGCATCGCCGCGCGCGCCAGCGAGCCGCCGACACTGATGCGGCGCACGCCCATGGCAGCGATGTCGCTCACCGTGAAATCCATCGCCCAGCCGGCGAGAAAATTCACCGGCTTCGGCGCCACAGCCTTGACCACGGCTTCGATCTGCTCGCGGGTCCTGATCCCCGGCGCATAGAGGCAATCGGCGCCGGCGTCCTTATAGGCTTTGAGCCGGCGGATGGCGTCGTCGAGGTCGGGCACGCCGCGGATGAAATTCTCCGCCCGCGCGGTGAACACCACGTCGCCGCCGGCGCGGTCGATCGCGGCGCGCGCGGCTTTGACGCGCGCTACCGAAAGCTCGAAATCGTAGAGCGGCGTTTGGGCGTTGTTCGGCGAGTCTTCGACCGACAGGCCGGTCACGCCGGTGGCGATGCAGCGCGTCACATTCTCCGCCACGCCGTCCGGATCGTCGGCAAAGGCATTCTCGAAGTCGGCATTCAGCGGCACGTCGGTCGCTGCCGCTATCTCGCGATAATGTGCAAGGACTTCGTCGCGCGTCTGGCCGCCATCGGGAAAGCCTTTGGCGTGCGCGTCGCCGGCGCTGGTCGTCGCCAGCGCCTTGAAGCCAAGGCCTTGCAGATAGCGCGCGGTGCCGACATTCCACGGATTGGGAATGACAAAGCAGCCGGCTTTGTGGAGCTCGCGGAAGGTCTTGCGCTTGTCGGCAACCGTCGGACGCGAATTGCTCATGGGATTTTGCCTAGTGCCGGTTCAATGATTGTCGCGCGGCACGAATTTCTGTGCGACGCGCTGATACTTGACCGCCGGCTCGAGCACCATGCCGGCCGCAAGCTGATCCACCATGGCGCGCTGAATTTCCTGCCACGGGGTCTGGCTCGGCGGATAGCGGTAGCCGCCGTGCTGTTTGAGCGCGGCGCTCCGCTCCGCCAGTTCCGCCGGCGGGACGAGCATGTCGACGGTGCCTTTGTTGAGGTCGATGCGCACACGGTCGCCGGTTCGGAGCAGCGCAAGCCCGCCGCCGTCCGCCGCCTCCGGCGAGGCGTTGAGGATGGACGGCGAGCCGGAGGTGCCGGACTGACGGCCGTCGCCGACACAAGGGAGCGCTGTCACGCCCTTTTTGATGAGCGCCGCGGGCGGCTGCATATTGACCACCTCGGCTGAACCTGGATACCCGATAGGGCCAGCACCCCGCATGAACAGGATCGTGTGCGCGTCGATGCCAAGCGCCGGATCGTCGATGCGATGGTGATAATCCTCCGGACCGTCGAATACGACCGCGCGGCCCTCAAACGCATTCGGAGCTTTCGGGTCGGACAAATAGCGCTGGCGGAATTCCTCCGAGATCACGCTGGTCTTCATGATCGCGGAATCGAACAAGTTGCCGTGCAGCACCTTGAAGCCGGCGTGCGGCCTCAAGGGCTTTTCATACGGCCGGATGACGGCGGCATTGGTCGCTTTCGACCACGCAACGTTCTCGGCCATGGTCTTGCCGTTGACGGTGAGCGCTTCGCCGTGCAGACGGCCCGCCGCGTGTAGTTCGTGCATCACCGCCGGCAAACCGCCGGCGCGATAATAATCCTCACCGAGATATTCGCCGGCCGGCTGCATGTTGACCAGAAGCGGGACGTCGTAGCCGATCGTCTCCCAGTCCTCGACCGAAAGCGAAACGCCGACATGCCGCGCGATGGCGACCAGGTGGATCGGCGCATTGGTCGAGCCGCCGATTGCCGAACAGGCGACGATCGCATTCTCGAACGCTTCGCGGGTGAGAATGTCCGAGGGCTTTAGATCCTCGCGCACGATTTCCACCGCGCGCCGGCCGGTCTCGTAGGCGATTTGCCCGCGCTCACGATAGGGCGCCGGGATCGCGGCGCAGCCCGGCAGCGACATGCCAAGCGCCTCGGCCATTGCGTTCATGGTCGAGGCCGTGCCCATGGTGTTGCAATGGCCGATCGACGGCGCCGACGCGGCGACAATGTCGATAAATTCCTTGTAGTCCATCTTGCCGGCCGCGATGTCCTCGCGCGCCTGCCACACCACGGTGCCCGATCCGAGAAGCTTGCCGTCCCGGCTATAGCCGTCGAGCATCGGCCCGCCGGAGAGGACGATCGCCGGGATGTTGACCGTCGCCGCCGCCATGGTGCAGGCCGGCGTGGTCTTGTCGCAGCCGGTGGTCAGCACCACGCCATCGAGCGGATAGCCAAACAGCACCTCGACCAGCCCAAGATAGGCGAGGTTGCGATCGAGCGCCGCGGTCGGCCGCTTGCCGGTTTCCTGAATCGGATGGACGGGAAACTCGAAGGCAATGCCGCCATTGTCGCGAATGCCCTCGCGCACACGGTTGGCAAGCTCGAGGTGATGGCGATTGCACGGGCTCAAGTCGGAGCCGGTCTGGGCGATGCCGATGATCGGCTTGCCGCAGGTCAGTTCCTCGCGGGTGAGGCCGTAATTGAGGTAGCGCTCCAGATAGAGCGCCGTCATCCCCGGATTGTCCGGATTGTCGAACCACAATTGCGAGCGCAGGCGCGGCTTTTGCGAACCGTTTCCCTTGGTCATTCCCATCTCCGCACGCCCTCAGCCACAGGCCCATAGATAAGCCAATTCCGACCCGGCGCGAACCCGCATCAAGCCATGGCGGCGATGACGCAGCAGCGGACCTATTGCACCGCAGCATGGCGCAGGGATGTTTGCCTTTCCGCGACAATTGAGTTCAAGTGCCGGCGATGTTGAAGACAATCACCGCATTCGATCGCATCGGTGAGGAGAACGCGTTCGCCGTTCTGGCCCGCGCCACGCAACTTGCGGCGCAAGGCCGCGACATCATCAATCTCGGCATCGGCCAGCCCGATTTCCGCACGCCGGATTTTATCGTCGAAGCGGCGGTGAAGGCGCTGCGCGACGGCCATCACGGCTACACACCGTCGGTCGGCATTCTGCCGCTGCGCGAGGCAGTCGCCGCCGACCTGCACAAGAGGTTCAATGCCAGTGTCTCGCCGGATGCGGTGATGATCTTGCCGGGCGGCAAGCCGACCATGTTCATGTCGATCATTATGTTCGGCGAGCCGGGCGCCGACATTCTCTATCCCGATCCCGGCTTTCCGATTTATCGCTCGATGATCGAATTCACCGGCGCGCGGCCGATCCCGGTGCCGATCCGCGAGGAGAACAATTTCGCCTTCTCCGCCGAGGAGACGTTGCGACTGATCACGCCGCAGACGCGGCTTTTGATAATCAATTCGCCGGCCAATCCGACCGGCGGCGTGACGCCGAAAGCTGAAGTCGACAAGCTCGTCGCCGGGTTGGCGCATTATCCCGACGTCGCAGTAATGTCGGACGAGATTTACGACCACATGCTCTATGACGGCGAGACGCATGTGTGCTTGCTGAACTATCCTTCGATCCGCGATCGTCTCATTCTTCTCAACGGCTGGTCGAAGACCTACGCCATGACCGGCTGGCAACTCGGCTATGCGGTATGGCCCGGCAAGCTCTACGACTTCGCCCGCAAGCTTTCGGTCAATCTGCATTCCTGCGTCAATGCGCCGACGCAATATGCGGGACTCGCGGCGCTCGCCGGGCCGCAGGACGAGGTGACGAAGATGGTCGCCGAGTTCGACAAACGGCGGAAAGTCGTGGTTGAAGGGCTCAACCGCTTGCCGGGCATGTCATGTGCGACGCCGAAAGGCGCGTTCTACGCGTTCCCCAACATCAAGCGCACCGGCTGGAAGGCGAAGCCGCTGGCGTCGGCGCTGCTCGAAGACGCCGGCGTCGCGCTGATCGGCGGGCCGGATTTCGGCGTGCTCGGCGAAGGCTATGTGCGCGTGTCCTATGCCAACTCCACGGAAAATATTGTGCGCGCGCTCGACCGCATCGGCGAGTTTTTGATCACGCGAAAGGCGGCTTGATCTCATCCCTTCTGCGTCAGCCGGAAGCCGATAACGACGACGGCGAGGCCCGCGAGCTGCGAAAGGCTCGGCACTTCGCCGAGCGCCAGGAAGCCGAGCACCAGCACGAAGGGCGGGACCAGCGAGGGAAACAATACCGCGCGCGAGGCGCCGAGCAGCACCACTGCACGGGTGAACAGATAGGTGCCGCCGGCGCCGGTCAGGCCGCCCTGGATCACGGCCTGCAGCACATTCTCAGATAGCCCCGCGGCAACGAGATTGTCGAATTTGAACAACAGGACCGGCAGCCCGACGAGCGACAAGACGCTGGTGATGGCCGCCGCGCGCATTGCCGGAACCCGCCACAGCCGCACCAGCAAGCCGAATGTGGCGAAGAATCCCCCGGCCGCGACGAACAACAGATCGCCGCCAACGCCGTGCGCACCGATAGTGCGCAACGCTTCGGTGCCGATGATGCACAGCCCGAGCACCATGGCGAGCGCACCGGCAATGCGGCGCGCGGGCAGCGGCTCCTTCAGCACCAATCGCGCCAGCGCGAGGCCGCCCAATGCCGCGCACGACGGCTGGATGACGGCGCCATGGCCGAGCGGAACAAACAAATAACCGATATAGCTCAACAGCGCGAGCGGCAGTCCGCCAAACAGCGCGAGCGCAAATCCGCGGCCCCAGCCGATGCCGCCAAGGTCGCGCAAGCCGGTGCTGGCGAGAAACGGCAGCAGAACCAGGCCGGGCCACACGTAACGGTGCAATGCGAGGATAAGCGGCGATACGCCCATCGTGACGCCGTGCCGCGCGGCGACGAAGCCGAGCGCCCAGCACAAAGCAGCGCCGGCCCCGCACGCTACGCCTAGTGCGGTCGGATGTTTCGGCGGTGCCGGCGGCAGCGAAGGAGGAGCGATTTGCTGGTTGGCAGTCACGAGCATCACGAATCATAGTCCGCGCCCCTCGCAGAAAACAGTGCGTGAAAATGCAGAGCAGGCTTCGCCAAACGCGAAGTTTCCGAACTATTCCGGATAATCCGCCTCGGTTTTGTCGAGCAGTTCCAAACCGCCCGACGCTGTTACGCGCCCGGCGTCGATCCGCACGACTGTCGTGGCGATCCGGCGCACCTCGGCAGCCGTATGACTGACATAGACCATCGGCACTTTCGCCTCGTCACGCAGGCGGACGAGAAATGGAAGAATTTCGTGCTTGTGGCCGGAATCGAGAGATGCCAGCGGCTCGTCGAGCAGCAAGAGCCGCGGCCGCATCAATAACGCGCGGCCGATAGCGACGCGCTGGCGCTCGCCGCCGGACAACAGGCGCGGCCGGCGATCGAGCAGGGGGCCAATGCCAAGAAGCTCGACGATGCGGGCAAACTCTTCCGCATCGCGCGGATGCCCGGTCATGCGCCGTCCATAGTCGATGTTTTGCCGCACACTCAAATGCGGAAACAATCGGCCCTCCTGAAACACATAGCCGATGTGACGCCGGTGCGGCGGCACGTCGATGCCGGCGGCGCCGTCGAACAGCGTCGTGCTGTTGAGCGCGATCGCGCCGCGATCGGGCGTAAGCAGACCGGCAATCATGTTCACCACGGTGGTCTTGCCGGCGCCCGACGGCCCAAACAACGCGGTAGCGCCGCCGGCGGCTTCGAAGCGCACGGCCAGCTTGAACGTGCCGAGCTTCTTCTCCACGTCGACCGCCAGCACGATCATTCACCCTGGAAGCGCATGCCGGCGCGCCGCGCGAACCACTCTGAGATAATCAGCGCCGCGAACGAGAGCGCGATCGCGACCACGACTAAACGCGCCGCCAACGCCTCGCCGCCGGGAACCTGCAGCACCGTATAGATCGCAGCCGAGATGGTTTGGGTCTCGCCGGGGATATTGGAGACAAAAGTGATGGTGGCGCCGAATTCGCCGAGCGCCCTGGCGAAACACAATACCGCGCCGGCGATGATGCCGGGCAACGCCAGCGGCAAGGTAATGGTGAGAAACACCCAAAGCCGGTCGGCGCCGAGCGTCGCTGCGGCGTCCTCGAGCCGGCGGTCGATGGCTTCGAGCGCCAGCCGGATCGGACGCACCATGAGCGGGAAACCCATCACACCGCAGGCCAGCGCCGCGCCGGTCCAGCGGAACGAAAAGACAATACCGAAATAGTGATCAAGGAAAGCGCCGATCGGCCCGCGGCGCCCGAACGAAATCAGCAAAAGATAGCCGGTGACGACCGGCGGCAATACCAGCGGCAGATAAACGATCCCGTCGAGCAGTGCCTTGCCCCAGAAGTCCTTTCGCGCCAACAGCCAGCCGAGCGCAATGCCAAACGGCAGTGCGAATGCCGTGGCGACGATCGAGATGCGCAGCGACAACGCAATTGCGGTCCACTCGTCAGGCGTAAGGTTGAGCAAGACCGCGTCTTTCGAGTCTTATGGTGCCAGCGGGCGGAAGCCGTAGCGTTCAAAGATCGCCTTAGCTTCCGGGGTGCGCAGGAATGCCGGATATTGCGCGGCGTCGGGCTTGGCGTCTTTGGTCAGGGCCACCGGATAGATGATCGGTGGGTGCGAATCCTCGGGAAAGACGCCGAGGATTTTCACGCCCGGATCGACCTTGGCGTCGGTCTCGTAGACGATGCCCAGCGGCGCTTCGCCGCGCGCCACCAGCACGAGCGCGGCGCGCACATTCTCGGCCATGGCCATCTTCAACTCTACGCTCGGCCAGACGCCGAGCTTTTCTAGCGCCGCCTTGGCATAAAGCCCGACCGGAACCGCGCGCACGTCGCCGGTGGCGATCCGCCCGCTGCCGGCAAGCCCGGCGAGGTCGAACCCCGGCACGATATCGACATGGTCGATCTTGGAATCTTTCGGCGCGATCAGCACCAGCCGGTTGCCGAGAAGGTCGAAGCGCGTGTCGTTCTTGATGAGGTTATGCTTCGCGCCGTAGTCCATCCAATCGACGTCGGCGGACAGAAACACGTCGGCGGGAGCGCCTTGCTCGATCTGCTTCATCAACGCCGAGCTTGCCGCGTAGCTGGCCACGACCTTGATGCCGCTCTGCTTGGTGAAGCTGCTATCGACGTCATCGAGCGCGTTTTTCATCGAGGCAGCGGCGAAAACGGTAATGGTTTTGTCCTGCGCCGCGCCGGTGAGCGGCGCCCCGGCAATCACGACGGCAGCGGCAACGACGGCCAGGATCAATCTTCTTCCGATCACGAGGGTTCTCCGATGCACACGTCTGTCCAGGCGCTCGCACGCAGTGCCGCGCGAACCTGACCAACACGAAAGCCTTCGGGAACCATCGTTCCAGGCTTGTACGGCACACGCCCAGGGCGCCGTATTGTCTCAAGCTTCACGTTAGCAGCCGCGTGATGCCGTGGCAAAGCAGCCAAGACTGGCTATCATTCGCGCGATTTTTGCGGAGCGAAGCATGGCCGGGACGCAGCCGATCGAAGGCGACTACGACTACATCATTGTCGGCGCGGGCTCGGCCGGCTGCCTGCTCGCCAATCGGCTCTCTGCCGACAGCGACAAGCGCGTGCTGATACTTGAAGCCGGCGGGCGCGACAACTGGATCTGGTTTCACATTCCGGTCGGTTACCTGTTCGCCATCGGCAATCCGCGTTCGGACTGGTGCTTCAAGACCGAGCCGGAGCAGGGGCTCAACGGCCGCAGCCTGAGCTACCCGCGCGGCAAGGCGATCGGCGGCTCGTCGGCGATCAACGCCATGATCTATATGCGCGGGCAGGCTGCCGACTACGATCACTGGCGCCAGCTCGGGCTCAACGGCTGGGGCTGGGACGACGTGCTGCCGCTTTTCAAGCAGCACGAAAATCATTTTCTCGGCGAGAGCGACTTACACAGCGTCGCCGGCGAGTTGCGGATCGAGGCGCCGCGCGTGCATTGGGACTTGCTCGATGCGTTTCGCGCCGCCGCCGGGCAGGCCGGCATCAAATCCGTGGCCGATTTCAACACCGGGGACAACGAAGGCTGTTGCGCCTTCCACGTCAATCAGAAGCGTGGCCGGCGCTGGTCGGCGGCGACCGCTTTTCTCAAGCCGGTCCTGCAGCGCGCCAACCTGCGGCTGGAAACGAATTGTCTGGTCGAAGGCATTGTGTTCGAGGGCCGCCGCGCCGCCGGCGTGCGCTGGCGGCAGGGCGCCGAAACGCACACCGCCCGCTGCCGCGGCGAGGTCATCCTCGCTGCCGGTGCCATCGGTTCGCCGCAGCTTCTGCTGCTCTCCGGCGTCGGTCCGGCCCAGCATCTTGCACAGCATGGCATCGCGGTCGTTGCCGATCGTCCCGGAGTGGGCGGCAATTTGCAGGATCACCTGCAGCTTCGTCTGATCTACAAGGTCGACGGCATCACGACCTTGAACGAACGCTATCACGCGCCGCTCGGCCTTGCCCGCATGCTTGCTGAATACGCTCTGTTCCGCCGCGGCCCGCTGACCATGGCGCCGTCGCAGCTTGGTCTCTTCACGCGCTCCGACGCCGATCAGGAGCGCGCTAATCTGCAGTATCACATCCAGCCGCTATCGCTCGATCGCTTCGGCGAGCCGCTGCACAAATTCCCGGCCTTCACCGCCAGCGTCGCCAACGTGAGACCGACCAGCCGCGGCCATGTTCGTCTCCGCGCCCGCGATCCAGCCGCGGCGCCGGCGATCCAGCCGAATTATCTGTCCACCGACCAGGACCGTGGCATCGCGGTCAAGGCGATCCGCCTGACGCGGCATATCGTGGCGCAGCCGGCGCTGGCGCCGTTTCACCCGGCTGAGTATCTGCCGGGGAATGGCGTACGCGATGACGACGAGTCGGCTTTGGCCAAGGCCGCCGGCGACATCGGCACCACGATCTTTCATCCGGTCGGCACCGCGAAGATGGGGCTCGCCAGCGATCCGCTGATGGTTGTCGACGAGCGGCTGCGGGTCGCCGGGGTCGAGCGGTTGCGCGTGGTCGATGCCTCGGTGATGCCGACGATCACGTCCGGCAACACCAATGCGCCGACCATGATGATTGCCGAGAAGGGCGCCGCCATGATCCGCGCCGACGCCAAGGGGCCTGCGTCGTGAATGCCGCCCTGCGCGCGCACGCGATGCTCGCCGATCCGTCGGCCGGATGGCCGAAGATCGAGGATGAGCCGAACGATGTGCCCCATCTGCTGACGAGCTACGTGGCGCTGCTCGCGCTGATTCCGGCCCTGTCGAGCTTCATTGGCGCCTGCGTCGTCGGCGTCGTCTTGCCGGGAGGAGGAACTCAGCGGGCGCCGTTTGTCGACGGGCTGTTTGGCACCGCCTTCAACTATGTGATGACATGCGCCGCGGTGTTGGTGGTGGCACTCGTCATTGACCGGCTCGCGCCGGCTTTCGCAAGCCGACGTGGGTTCAACAACGCGTTCAAGCTCGCGGTCTATTCGTACACGCCGCTCTGGCTGGCCGGAATATTCCTGCTGGTGCCGGGCTTGCGCTTCCTGATGTTCACCGGCTTTTACGGCGCCTATCTTTTGTGGACTGGCTTGCCGCGCCTGATGCAAACGCCCGGACCGAAGGTTTTGCCATACACCATAGCGATCGTCGCCTGCGCCTGCGTGCTGACTCTCATCGTCGCCGTCGCACAGCACGCCATGTTCGGTCTGTCGGTGTTTTGACGGATCAGCCTTTACGGCGCCATCAGCACCTGGCGGCAGGCGCGCGGCAAGGCCGCCATAGTCATTCCCGGCCCCGGCTTTGCCGGTTCGCGCGGCGGCGGATGCAGGACGGCGTGGGAGAACCAGTAATCGAGCTCGTGACCGCAACCCTCGCCCGATTCCGGCGGCGGCTGCGGCTCGCACTGCGGACTGTCGGGCGGACAATAGATGCGGACGTGGAAATGATAGTCGTGCCCGTGCCACGGCCGCACCTTGGCGAGCCAGGCACGATCCGATCCGGCCTCCCGGCACAGCGCCTTCTTGATCGCGGCATTGACGAAAATGCGCTCCACGGCCGGATCCTCTGCCGCGGCGCGGATCAGTTCGGTGTGAGCGTGGGTCCAGACCTTTGGATCGACATCGAGCCGATCCTCCCTGACGACCATGGTGGCGGACATCAATTCGCGCTCCTCGCGCGAAAGCGTGCGGTCAGGCATCGGCGTCAGCCAGATGTCGGCATCGAGCCCGACCTGATGACTGCTGTGGCCGGTCAGCATCGGTCCGCCGCGCGGCTGCGACATGTCGCCGACCAGAAGGCCGTTCCAGCCGGCCTTCTTGGCGTTCTGCGCCAGTCGCTCGAGGAATTCGACCAGCTTCGGATGACCCCAATTGCGATTGCGCGACAGCCGCATGACCTGCCAGGTCGCGCCGTCGACCGGCAGCGCCACGGCGCCGGCCAGACAGCCATGGGCGTAGAATCCGATCGACCGTGCGGGGTCCACATCTGGCTTGGTCTTGCGCCCGAACAGTTCCTTGGCCGGCGTCGACGGCGCATCGGGATGTTCCAGAGGCGGCAATACCTTGTCCTCGACGGTGCCGGGATCCTGTGCCAATGCCTGGCCGATGCCGGCGATCAATAAGGCAAAAATCAAATGCGGTGCGACGCGCATCATTGAGGCTCCGCCGCGGCGCGCGTGGTGGCTTTTCGCCGAAACGCGACAGCGTGGCCGCGGCGGCGATACGCTGCCGCGAGTCGCTCACGCTGTCCAGATGCGAACAGGTCGCGGTCATCGCCGTAGCCCATGAGCGCTAATAGCCGCTGTTCGGTCTCGGCGTGCGGCTCGATCGAGCCGTCATGGAGGATGTGGCCGACGGTCAATCCGCGCTCGGCAAGGCTCCGCGCCACCAGTAGGCAGCGATGACAGTCGAGCGGCTCGCGCTCGGCGCACATGATGCAGACCCGCGACCGCGCCACGGCGTCGAGCAGGCGGCCGAGGCCCGCAGCGTATTCGGGCTGCGCGGCCATCGCTTCGTAGTCGGCGACGCCATCGCGATAGAGGCCGCCGTTGCGGGGCCGGCCGCCTAACGTGTCGCCCATCGCGGCATAGCCAGTGCCCGAAGCTGCCAGCGACACCGAGAGCTGCTTTTGCGAGAACCACGGACAGAATCGCGAATAGGGCGCGCTGCGCACATCGGCAACGAGGTTCACCCCGGCATCCCGCAGCAATGCAAGGAACTGCTGCTCCGCAATATTGGAGTGACCGATACTGAACAGATCGAAACGAGGCATGGTTGTTAAATGATCTCTGAGATCGTCGATTTTACGACAGGCCTGAGCCCCCGCGATTAACGCTCGACGTCATGTCGGCTTTACAATGTCTGTCGCTGACCAAATAATATGCCGCGTAGAGTTTGGCTGGGGCAGGCCATGCGTCATTTTGTATTCGCGGCTTTGATGGCCGTTGTCGTTTTCGTGCTGGCGTCGGTGTCATCGCCCGCGGAAGCCGGGCTCCTCGTTCGCGTCGACCGCGCCAGCCAGACCATGGAGGTCAGCGCCGACGGCGCCTACCTCTATACTTGGCGGGTATCGACCGGCAGGCCCGGCTACGGCACGCCCGCCGGCACCTTCCGTCCGCAACGGATGGCGGCGCGCTGGTTCTCCACGATCTACTACAACGCGCCGATGCCGCATGCGATTTTCTTTTACGGCGGCTTCGCCATTCATGGCAGCTACGACATCGCGCGGCTCGGCGGGCCGGCGTCGCATGGCTGCATCCGCCTGCATCCCAACGACGCGGCCACGTTGTTCGGCCTGGTGCAGCGGGAAGGGATGCACAACACTACCATCGTGGTGCAGTAGCAGCTCAAGGCTGTCTTAACCGCAGCGGTGCGCGATTCCGGCCCGCCGCCTCTACAATCTAACCGTCATGTTTCCGACATACCCTCAACGGTGCGGGAAGTTCCATCGCTCGCATGGAGCAACGCCGCGCGGTCCAAATTTGATTTGAGAAAGTACCATGTCGTCCATTCCCCCCGTCTGGATATGGCTTGGCATCATCGTCTGTGTCGTGCAGTCGGCGCTGTTTGCCGGCCTTAACCTGGCCGTCTTCAGCCTCAGCCAATTGCGCCTGCAGCTTGAGGCCGACGGCGGCAATGCGGATGCGGCCGGCGTGCTCGAGTTGCGCAAGAATTCCAATCAAGTGCTGTCCACCGTGGTCTGGGGCAATATCGGCACCAACGTGTTTCTGACGTTGCTCTCCGATTCGGTCCTGACCGGGCTCGGTGCGTTCTTCTTCTCGGCCGTCGTCATCACGCTGCTCGGCGAGATCGCGCCGCAAGCCTATTTTTCGCGCAACGCGTTGCGGATGACGGCGCGATTTCTGCCGTTCTTGAATTTCTACCGCGTGGTGCTGTTTCCGCTCGCCAAGCCAACGGCGATGCTGCTCGATTGGTGGCTGGGTAAGGAAGGCATCGTCTATTTCCGGGAACGCGATATCCGCTTGTTGATCGACCGCAGCGCAGCTGCCGCCGGCGGCGATATCGGAAAGCTGGAAGCGACCGGCGCCCGAAACTTTCTCGATCTCGACGACGTGCCGGTGACCGAAGAAGGCGAGCCGGTGCATTTGGAAAGCGTCATCAGCCTGCCGCTCGAGAACCGCAGATGCATTCTGCCGAAATTCGAGCGCTCTCCCGACGATCCGTTTCTCCGGCAGGTCGACGCCTCGGGCAAGAAGTGGGTGATTGTCACCGATCTCAGCGGCGAACCGGCTTTTGTTCTCGACTCCCATCAGTTCCTGCGGGATGCGTTGTTCGATCAGCTGAAGGTCAATCCAAACACTTATTGGCATCGGCCGGTCATCGTTCGCGACATGAAGACCAAGCTCGGCGATGTCATCGGCAAGCTGCAGGTTTCGCCGGAGCGGCCGGACGACGATGTTGTCGATAACGACCTGATCCTGGTCTGGGGGACGCAGCGGCGGATCATCACCGGTGCCGATCTGCTCGGCCGCCTGCTGCGTGGCATCGTGACGACCGATGGCGGGAGCGCTGCGCCGGAGTCGAAGGAAGGTCGGAAAGATCCGGCCGCGCCGGTTTCGGCTCATCCGGCGGAGTGACGGCCTCCTCGATCAAACATCCACTTTCAGCGCCGCAATAAACGCTTCCTGCGGGATATCGACCTTGCCGAATTGGCGCATGCGCTTCTTGCCTTCCTTCTGCTTCTCCAGCAGTTTGCGCTTTCGGGTCACGTCGCCGCCATAGCATTTCGCCGTCACGTCCTTGCGGAAGGCGCGTACGGTCTCGCGGGCGATGATCTTGCCGCCGATCGCCGCCTGGATCGGCACCTGGAACATGTGCGGCGGGATCAGCTCTTTGAGCTTCTCGGCCATGGCGCGGCCGCGCTGCTCGGCGCGGGTGCGATGCACCAGCATCGCCAATGCGTCGACCGGCTCGGCGTTGACCAGCATCTGCAGCTTGACCAGCTCGGACGGCTTATAGTCGGTGAGCTGGTAGTCGAATGAGGCATAGCCTTTCGACACCGATTTCAGCCGATCGTAGAAATCGAACACCACCTCGTTGAGCGGCAGGTCGTACTTCGCCATGGCGCGGTTGCCAACATAGGTCAATTCGACCTGGCTGCCGCGGCGGTCCTGGCAAAGTTTAAGCACGCTGCCGAGATATTCGTCCGGCGTAAGGATGGTGGCTCTGATCCACGGCTCCTCGATCTCCTTGATCTTGACGACGTCCGGCAAGTCGACCGGATTGTGAATCTCGATCTCTTTGCCGTCGGTGAGCTTGATTTTGTAGATCACCGACGGGGCGGTCGCGATCAGATCGAAATTGAATTCGCGCTCCAGCCGCTCCTGGATGATTTCGAGGTGCAGGAGCCCGAGGAAGCCGCAGCGGAAACCGAAACCGAGCGCCGCGGACGTCTCCATCTCGTAAGTGAAGCTTGCATCGTTGAGGCGAAGCCTGCCCATCGCCGCGCGCAAATTTTCGAAGTCGGCGGCGTCGACCGGAAACAACCCGCAGAACACGACCGGGATGGCTGGCCGAAAGCCGGGCAGCGGCGCCGCGACCGGCTTCTTGTCGTCGGTGATGGTGTCACCGACGCGGGTGTCGGCAACTTCCTTAATCGAGGCGGTGAGGAAGCCGATCTCGCCCGGCCCCAATTCGCCGAGCTCGACCCGCTTGGGGGTGAAAACGCCGACGCGATCGACCTCGTAGGCGGCGCCGGTGCCCATCATGCGGATGCGCATGCCCTTCTTCAGCACGCCATCGACCACGCGGAACAGCACGACGACGCCGAGATAGGCGTCGTACCAGCTGTCGACCAACAGCGCCTTGAGCGGCGCCGCGGCGTCGCCCTTGGGCGGCGGCAGGCGCGTGACGATCGCTTCGAGCACCTCGGGCACGTTGAGCCCGGTTTTTGCCGAAATCAGGATCGCGTCGGAGGCGTCGAGCCCAATGACATCCTCGATCTGTTGCTTGACCTTATCGGGCTCGGCCGCCGGCAGATCGACCTTGTTGAGCACCGGCACGATCTCGTGGTCGTTGTCGAGCGCCTGGTAGACGTTGGCGAGCGTCTGCGCCTCCACCCCCTGGCTCGCATCGACCACCAGCAGGGAGCCCTCGCAGGCGGCGAGGCTGCGGTTGACCTCGTAGGCGAAATCGACATGGCCGGGCGTGTCGATCAGGTTGAGGACATAGTCCTGGCCGTCGCGGGCGCGGTAATTCAGGCGCACGGTCTGCGCCTTGATGGTGATGCCGCGCTCGCGCTCGATGTCCATGGAATCGAGCACCTGATCGACCATTTCGCGCGCCTCGAGGCCGCCGGTCAGCTGGATCAGCCGGTCGGCGAGCGTCGACTTGCCGTGGTCGATATGGGCAATAATCGCGAAGTTGCGGATGTTGGCGATTGGGACCGCGCTCATGCGGCGCAGATAACATCGGTGCTGCGGAGCGGCAAGCGCGGACCGCCGCCCTAACGTCATGCCCGGCCTTGTGCCGGGCATTTACGTCTCACGCGACGCACGCCTAAGACGTGGATGGCCGCGACAAGCCCGGCCATGACGCCTTACCGCTGCCGCCACACCAAGGCGGCGCTGACCACGAAATTCCAGACCGTGCCGATCAGCGCACCGCCGAGACCGGCGATCCACCACACCTCGTGATAGTCGTAGATCCAGGTGGCGATGCCGACATTGGAGATGGCGCCGATGGCGCAAATCACCTGGAAGCGGATCAGCCCGGTGAGAAAGTGCCACCCGGTGAGCCGCTGGTCGCGGTAGGTGAAGAGATTGTTGAGCACGAAATTCCAGGCGATGGCGCCGACGGTGGCGAAAGCCTGCGCCACGCCGAACGACACGTCGCTCGACATCAAGAGCGCGCTCAATATGCTCAAGTGAATGCCCAGGCCGGTGAATCCGACCAGGCAAAACAGCAGAAAGCGCGCCGATACGGCGTCATGGGTGAGCTTGGCGGTCACCAGTGCGGCGAAATCGAGCGCGATCTTGGAATCGAGCTTGCTCTCGCCGTGCTGACGCTCGCGGAAGGCAGACGGCAGCTCAATGGTGCGCAAGCTGCCGCGCGCCGTCGCCAGAATATCGAGCAGGATCTTGAAACCCTGCGACGACAGCGCCGGCGCGATCGCTTCGAACGCTTCGCGCCCGATCATGAAATGTCCGCTCATCGGATCGGTGAGCTCGATGCCGAGCAGGAGACGCACGATGGCGTTCGATCCGCGGCTGACCCGGGAGCGCTGCTTCGACAGACCGGCAGCGGAGCCGCCATAGAGGTAGCGGCTCGCCACCGCGACGTCGGCCCGTCCGGCTCGGAGCGCTTCCAGCATGGGGACGAGCAATCCCTCGTCGTGCTGCAGGTCGGCATCCATGACCGCAACGTAGCGGGCCTGGCTCGCCAGCATGCCTTCGAGGCACGCTCCGGCGAGGCCGCGCCGGCCGATGCGGCGAATGCAACGCACCCGGCTGTCCTGTTCGCCGATCGTGCGCGCCGACGTGGCGGTGCCGTCCGGCGAATTGTCGTCGACGAAAATCACTTCCCAGTCGCAGGATGTCAGCAGATGCGACAGCCGCTCGACCAACAGCGGAATATTGGCGTGTTCGTTGAATGTCGGCACGACAATGGTCAATTCGGGCGCCGGGCGCACGACCGCTATCATATCGGCGCGCGCCGGCAGCGCGGACGGACTGGCCGCCGGAATGTCCATGGTCGATTGTGGCAACGCGGGCCGCCTTCTCTGTTGCTGCACTTATTGCCCTATCCGGATACCCACGCTACTAGCTTTATCCGGCTTTGGAAAAGGCCCCAAGTTCTCTGTCAATTCGCCGACCTAGGTTCAGTCGCAAGAGCAACGATGTCGATTGCAGGGCGCGGCGCCAGCAGCCGGGTACAACAAGGGCTGGTCTCATTTTCTGACCGTCTTGTTCAGATCGGCCAGCGATATACGGCCGAACATACCGACGGCATGATCGTGCTCTCGGCGCTGGTCGCATTCGTCGTCGTCTGGATGGTGTTTTGGACGATATCGACCGCGCCGCTCGACGTGCACATCGACAACGATGAAGCGCTGATCTGGGCGCAGCATTTCGCGTTCGGCTACAAGCATCCGCCGATGACGGGATGGCTGTTCGCTCTGTGGTTTGCCGTGTTTCCGCACCGGCAATGGGCAATCGACCTGCTGAACGTGACCAACTGCGCCGTGGCGCTCGCCGTCACCTGGCGCCTTTTGCGCGACCATCTCGACAAGAATCGCGCCTTGTTGGGCCTCTTCGCTCTCGCTTTGATCCCGCTCTACGAGGTGAAAGCGGAAGTGCTCAACGCCAATACGGTGATGATGCCGTTCTGGGCGGCGACGCTGCTGTTCTACTTGCGCGCCCGCCGCGGACTCGGCAGCATCGACGCATTGCTCGCCGGCGCGTTCGCGAGCCTGACCATGCTCGGCAAATACTGGGCGGTCTTTCTGTTCGCCGGCATGGCTGTGGCCGCGTTGGTCGGGCCCGGAACGCGGCGCTTCTGGCGCTCGCCGGCGCCCTACCTGATGGCGGCCGGAGCGGCGATCGTGCTAGGGCCGCACGTTTGGTGGTTGCTCGATGACCGCTCGAGCGTCGCGTTCGCAGAGAGCGTCGTCAATTACATTCCCTTCAGCCAGACGCTGCAAAAATCCGCCTACTACATTATCGGTGCGGTGGCTTACATCGTCGTGCCGCTGATCTTTCTCGCCGCGCTGCGCCCGAGCCGGGCCGCATTGGTCGACATCGTCTGGCCCGCCGATGAGGACCGCCGGCAGGCGTGGGTGCTGCTGATGGTGCCGCTGGTTCTGCCGGCCTTGGTCAACCTCGCGATCCCGTACCGGCTCACGCCGGATTGGACTTTCCCGAACTGGGCCGCGCTCCCGATTGTTCTCTTCGGGTCGCGCCATCTCCTCGTCGACGACCGCGCGGTGGCGCGCGGCGGCCTCGCCGCGCTTGTGGTGACGCTCGCCATCGTCCTGGCTTCGCCGGTTATCGGCTGTGTCCGGCTGGCCAACGGTCCGGACGTCAATCGCCCGCATTTCCGGCAAGTCGCCGAACGCGCGGAGTTGCTTGCCGGCCGACCGATTGAGCTGATGTGGGGTTCCGAAGGAATCGTGCCGGGCTTGCCGTTTTATTTGCCCGACGCGCAGCGCCTGATCGCCGGCCCTTCCTCGGCCGAAGGCCGCGCGGCGATCGCTACCCACGGCCTATTGATCGTGTGCACGAGCGACGACGTGCCGTGTCAGAAGACAGCCAAATCCTTCGCTAATGTCGGCGCACGCACGATCACCGCCACGCTAACACGCAGCTTCCTCGGCATTTCCAGCCCGCCGATCAGCTATCAGATCACAGTAATGCCGCCGGCGCAGCCTTCGGCACCCCCGACCGGCTGATCAATACCGGTATTGATCGGTCTTGAACGGACCGCTGACCGGAATGCCGATATAGGTTGACTGCTTGTCGGAAAGCTTGGTGAGGTGAACGCCGATCTTGTCGAGATGCAGTCGCGCTACCTTCTCGTCGAGCTGCTTCGGCAGCGTGTAGACCTTCTTCTGGTATTTGCCGAGATTGGTCCACAGCTCGATCTGGGCCAGCGTCTGGTTGGTGAAAGACGACGACATCACGAAGCTCGGATGTCCCATGGCGTTGCCGAGATTGACCAGCCGTCCTTCGGACAAAAGGATGATGCGCTTCTTGTCGGGGAACTCGATCTCGTCGACCTGCGGCTTGATGTTTTCCCACTTGAGGTTCTTGAGCGCCGCGACCTGAATTTCGGAATCGAAATGGCCGATATTGCAGACGATGGCGCGGTGCTTCATCGCCCGCATGTGCTCAATGGTGATGACGTCGACATTGCCGGTGGCGGTGCAGAAGATGTCGGCGCGCGGCGCGGCCTCCTCCATAGTCACCACTTCATAGCCTTCCATCGCGGCCTGCAGCGCGCAGATCGGATCGATTTCCGAGACCAGCACGCGGCAGCCAGCCTGGCGCAGCGATGCGGCCGAGCCTTTGCCGACGTCGCCGAAGCCCGCGACCATCGCCACTTTGCCGGCCATCATCACGTCGGTGCCGCGGCGGATGCCGTCCACCAGCAACTCGCGGCAGCCATAAAGATTATCGAACTTCGATTTGGTGACGCTGTCATTGACGTTGATGGCGGGGAACAGCAGCCGCCCCTCTTTTTCCATCTGATAGAGACGATGCACCCCGGTCGTGGTTTCCTCGGTGACGCCGCGTATTTGCTTCGCCGTCTTGCTGTACCAGCCGGGCTGGTGCACCAGCCGCTTTTTGATGGCGGCGAACAGCACTTCCTCTTCCTCGTTGCCCGGATGATGCAGCACGTTGGGCGTCGTTTCCGCCTGCATGCCGAGATGCATCAAAAGGGTGGCGTCGCCGCCATCGTCCAGGATCATGTTCGGCGCGCCGCCGTCCGACCATTCGAAGATGCGATGAGTGTACTCCCAGTATTCGGTGAGCGATTCACCCTTGACCGCGAACACCGGCACGCCGGCGGCGGCAACCGCGGCGGCGGCGTGATCCTGGGTCGAATAGATGTTACACGACGCCCAGCGGACATCGGCGCCGAGCGCGGTCAGCGTTTCGATCAGCACGGCGGTCTGGATGGTCATGTGCAGCGAGCCGGCGATGCGCGCGCCGCGCAGCGGCTGCTGCGGCCCGTATTCTTCGCGGGTTGCCATCAGGCCGGGCATTTCGGTCTCGGCGATGGCGAGCTCCTTGCGGCCCCACTCGGCGAGGCTGATGTCCTTGACGACATAGTCGGTTTGCGAAGCTTTCTGCTTGGTCGACGTGCTCATGACGTTCCTTTGGCGCTCCGTGGCGATCCTCGTGCAGCAGGCGGATCGGGGCTTGTGATTGGCGGCGGCCCGACCATTGGCTCCTGGCCAGGGTCGGCGCGGCGGCACTAAAGACATAAAGAATCCTTTATGTCCATTGCCGATCAATGGCAGGCGCAACTATCTGCGATCGTTGCTCAAAATGGCCTCTGTACTGCGAACCACGCCTCAACCCGCTGCGGGTTCGGCCGAACGTGGCGTCTGCCGCGCCATGCCGGCTTGCGTCAGCGCCGCGCCGATCTGCTGCATCCGGTTGACGAGATCGACCGCTGCGGCCGGCGGCAGCACCAGACGGCAGGCGGTATAGCGCCGGCCGGTGATCGGCGCGTTCGGCTTGACCTCATCGAGCCGGGTGACGCCGAATTCGATGCGCAATGATTGGCCGTCGAAGATGACGCTCGTCACCGCGTCAGCGAACGTCTCCACAACGTCCGGACGATCAAAGTGCCGGATGGTGGCGCCCGACCGCTGTCCGCCGGCCGCAGCAGCGCTTGCCGGCACGCTAGGATCGCCCTGTTCGGCGGCCATCAGTCTTCTCCCTTCGTTGGTTTGATGATCTTTCCAGACGCCGATTTTCAACTCGGATCAAAGTCCGGGGCAGCTATTTTCGCAGATCGCGCACGCGATCAATCGTCTTCGCCAAATCGCGTGTTAATGAGCTGCGTCAAGGCCTCGACGACTTCTGTTGCCTCTTTGCCGGTGGCTTCGACGATGATCGACGTGCCGGATGCCGCCGCTAGCATCATCAATCCCATGATGGAGGTGCCGCCGACGGTCTCGCCGTTGCGCATCACGCGCACGTCGGCGTCGAATTTTTCCACCGTTTGCACGAATTTGGCCGACGCCCGGGCGTGCAGGCCTTTTCTGTTGCAGATAGTGAGCTTGCGGACGACGGCGCCGTCGCGAAAAGCTTGGCCGTCCGGCCCGCACTCGTCGCTGCGAGGCGCCGGCACGCTCATTTTCCGGTCAGGACTCGACTGGCGATGGTGACGTATTTCCGGCCGGCGTCCTGGGCGGCGGCGACCGCCTCGGCGAGCGGGTACTCGTCGCGCACTTTGGCAAGCTTGACCAGCATCGGCAGATTGATGCCGGCAAGCACCTCGACCTTCGGCCGGCTCATGACTGAAATAGCAAGGTTGGAGGGCGTGCCACCGAACATGTCGGTCAGTATGGCGACGCCATCCCCGCTGTCGACCCGCTTGACCGCCTCAATGATGTCTCTGCGGCGCTCTTCGACGTCGTCGTCGGGGCCGATCGTGACGGCTTCGATCTGGTCTTGCGGCCCGACGACATGCTCCAGGGCCGAGCGGAACTCGACAGCCAGCCGCCCGTGGGTCACCAACACAAGACCAATCATGGAACTCCCCGCGGGTGCGTCCCGAGTGCACCGCACGAAAGGTTGTTCATCTTGACCATCCGAAGCCCAAGCGCAAGAGGCATTTTCGACGATATCGGGCCGTTGTTGCATTGCGGTAGCGCCAGCTCCGATGCAGCGATCCGGTGGGCCAAAAGGGGGCCATTGGGACCGGATTTGGCGCGGCCAGCGAAGGCCAGCGTGCCCGGCGAGTCTACTAGCGTTATGGTTAACCAATCCCAACCAGCCGAGCGCGCCGCCGGGGAGCGCGAATGGCACTCGCCGCGAACCGGTTGCTAAATCCAGCTATCCGCCGCTGAATTGATGCGGGCGAGCACCGCCGGCAAGGCCGCAACACCCGATGCGACGGCAAGTCGCGGTAACTTGATACCACCGACTTCGGTGAAGCGTTCGGCGGCGTCCGGCAAACGCTGGGCTTCCGCTGCCGCGAGATCGATTATCAAGCCCACCACTGCGCTCGGTTCGTGAGCAATGCGTCTTAGGCCAACCCCGCGCACCTCGATCAAACCGGCCAATGCTTTTGCAGGGCGAGCCAGCAATCGCCCATTTGCCGCCTCCACATGGACCCGGTCGTCGGCAACAAGTTTGGCGAAGGTCAGTGATCCGGTGCGCGCCGCTTCAATGAGGTCGAGTGCGAGCCGCGATTTGCCCGATCCCGACGGTCCCCGGATCAATACGGCGCGTGCGCCAACCAGCACGGCCGACGCGTGCACCGTCGCGGACGAAGCCATCACATCGCCGGCAAGCGCACAATGAAGCGCGCGCCGGCGACTGTTGGCGCGCCATCCGCATCAGGCGGTCCGACCCGATTTTCGACCCAGATGGCGCCGCCGTGCGCTTCGACAATCTGCTTGGAGATCGACAGGCCGAGGCCGGAATTCTGGCCGAATCCTTGGTGCGGCCGATCGGTGTAGAAGCGTTCAAATACTTTTTCGACGGCATCGGGCCGCACCCCCGGACCATCGTCATCGACGAGAATCTCGACATTGCTCCGGAGCCGCCGGCAGGTGACGCGCACCGTGCCTCCTGGCGGCGAAAACGAGCGCGCGTTTTCGATCAGATTATCGACCACCTGGCCGAGGCGGGAATCGTGCCCGGGTGCCTGGAAGGCGCGGGCGCCGCCGCCTTCAAAGCGCAAGGTCACTTTCACCCGGTCGTCGCGCTTTACCTCGTTGGCGATGCCAACCAGCGTATTGAGCAACTTGGCGACATCGACCGGAGCCGCTTCCTGGCGCTGCAGTTCGGCGTCAAGCCGGCTGGCATCGGAAATATCCGAGATCAGGCGATCCAGCCGCTGCACGTCATGCTGAATGATGCTCAGGAGCCGGGCACGGCTTTCGTCGGTCCTGGCGACCGGCAAGGTTTCGACCGCCGAGCGCAGCGACGTCAGCGGATTTTTCAGTTCGTGCGCCACATCCGCGGCAAAGCTTTCGATTCCTTCGATCCGGCTATAGAGCGCGTTGGTCATGTCACGCAGCGTGCCGGACAGGTGGCCGATCTCATCGCGCCGGCGTGTGAAATCGGGGATTTCGACCCGGGAGCGGATGCGGCGGCGCACGCTTTCCGCAGCATCAGCGAGCCGCCGCACCGGCTCGGCGATCGTGCCGGCGAGAAGGATCGACAGTACCACCATCACCGCAGTCGCGACCAGAAAGACCTTGAGAATGGCAAGTCGCTCGGCCTCCACCATGTCGTCGATGTCGGCGCCCTGGGTCGAGAGCATCAGCGCGCCGCGTACGGCGCGAAAGCGCTGCACCGGCACTGCGACCGAGACGATGACATCGCCATGATCGTTGATGCGCACCATGCTGGCATTCTGGCCGTTCAAGGCCTGCGCCACTTCCGGATAGCCGCGTCCGTTCGAGGCGCCGAGCTCGTGATAGAGCGGAAGATCGCCGCGTCCGAGCCAGCGCCGCGCCGCGGTGACGATGCGCTCGAAGAGGCCGGGCTTTTCCGCATTCGGCGGCGGCAAGTCGAAACGCAACACGTCGCCGCGGCCGAACAGGTTGCGGCTGTCGACCAGCAGCACGCCGTCGCGATCGTAGATGCGTGCGCGCGTCTTGGTCGGCGAGACCAGCCGCCGCAGCACCGGCGCCACCCGTTCCGGATTGATCGGAAAATCGATGCCGTAAACCGCGTCCTCGGACGGGCCGTAGCTTTCGCCCGGATGCAGCTCGAGAAGTTTGTCGGGATCGATGGTGATCGATGAGCCGGTCTCGACCGTCGCCGACGACGCGATCGCGGCGGCGATGATCTCGCCCTGCACCAGCAGGCTCTGGACTCGCGCATCGATCAGGCCGGCGCGGAATTGCGATAGAAAGGTCACGCCGATCGACAGTGCCAGCAATCCGGTGACGTTGAGAAAGACGATGCGCCGGGTGAGGCTCGAGAAGGTCTGGGTGACAAAGAACGCCCAGGCGCGCTGCAGCCAGCCGCGGACCCGGCGGAGAGCGCTCCGCGCCGGCGAGGCCGCGGTAGCCTCATCGAGCGTTTCGCTATCGGCCGAAGTTGCGGCTTGTTGAGCCGCGACGCGTCGAGCCTCGGCTCGTTCAGCCTCGACCTGTTCAGCCTCGACCTCTGGAGCCTGGACTTGGGCCTCGGTACCGGCCCGTTCCGTTTCTGCGGTTCGATCGAGCACGTTGTCTGCCGGGGTTGCGATCGGCCCCCATCTTAATCCTCCCCGACTTGCGGCGGAGGATAGAGTGGCGGGCGGACGCCATTACTACCGCACGTCACCTCTCCCAGTCAGCGGCCATGGATCAAAAAATCCACGACGTATCGCGCAACTGCTCCGATGCGCGGGCCGGGGCTTATTCCTTGAAACGATAGCCGACGCCGTACAGCGTCTCGATCATGTCGAAATCGTTGTCGCTCGCCTTGAACTTCTTGCGCAGCCTTTTGATGTGGCTGTCGATGGTGCGGTCGTCGACATAGACCTGATCATCATAGGCCGCATCCATCAACGCGTTGCGGCTTTTGACTACCCCGGGCCGGCTGGCCAGGGCGTGCAGGATGAGAAACTCGGTGACGGTGAGCGTTACCGGCTCGTTCTTCCAGGTGCAGGTGTGGCGCTCCGGGTCCATGCGCAGCAGTCCGCGCTCTAGAACCTTGCTGTCGACTTCCTTCGGCGCGACGCCGTCCTTGGGCGCGGCGCGGCGCAGCACGGCTTTGACCCGTTCGACCAACAGCCGCTGCGAGAATGGTTTGCGGATGAAGTCGTCGGCCCCCATTTTCAAGCCGAACAATTCATCGATCTCTTCGTCCTTGGACGTGAGGAAAATGACCGGCAGATCCGATTTTTGCCGCAGCCGCCGCAGCGTCTCCATGCCGTCCATGCGCGGCATCTTGATATCGAGAATGGCCAGGTCGGGCGGAGCGCTCTTGAAGCCGTCGAGAGCGGAGGCGCCATCGGTATAGGTCGTGATGCGATAGCCTTCCGCCTCGAGTGCAATGGACACCGAGGTCAGGATATTGCGATCGTCGTCGACGAGAGCGATGGTCGGCATGGCGGCCTTCTAGCATGAGTCGGCCGCAAGCATCACCCGCCCCGGCCCCATAAGCCTTTGAAAACCCATGTAGGGGCGGAAGTGTGACCGCACAAGGCAAAATCGGGGCAATCGCTAAGACCGCAGGAACCGGAGACTGCCAATGGCCAAGGCCGACGACGGCGCCCCTTTGCCGGGTTTGATGCCGAACCGCTTGCCGGAGGGCGCGCCGACGCCAGATTTTGACGCGACGGCGGTCGCCAAGGCGCTTTTGCGCACGACGCGGGCCGGAGCGCTTGCGACGATCGACCGCTATACCGGCCATCCGTTCGGCTCATTGGTTAACGTGGCGACCGACATTGACGGCTCGCCGTTAATCTTGATCTCACGGCTGTCGACCCACACCGCCAATCTGGAAAACGACAGACGCGCGTCGCTCTTGCTGGCATCGGTTGGCCGCGGCGACCCACTGGCCCATCCACGCCTGACGGTGCTGGGCAATTTTGCGCCGATCAAGCGTGAGGACCCAAGCGAAGCGCGGCTGCGCCGCCGTTTCCTGGCACGCCACCCGAAGTCCGAGCTTTACGCCGGCTTCGCCGACTTTTCCTTCTGGCGCCTTGCGGTCGCGTCTGCTCACCTCAACGCCGGTTTCGCGCGCGCTACCGATCTCAAAGCCGCTGACCTGATTGCCGACATCGGCGGCGCGGAGAATTTGATCGAGGCCGAAGCTGGCGCGGTGACGCACATGAATGAGGATCACGCCGACGCCGTGCGGCTCTATGCGACCAGGTTGCTTGGTGCCGAGGACGGACCTTGGCGGCTGACCGGACTTGATCCTGAAGGCGTTGATCTTGCTCAAGGCGACGCCACGTTGCGCCTGCCATTTACGCAGCGGGTGACAACGGCTGCCGCATTGCGCAAGGTTCTTGTTGATTTAGCGATGCAAGCGCAGGCGCGATAAGATCGCCGTCGTCGTTTGTTGCGCTGCAGCGCGGAACGGGCGCGGCTTTTGCTCGTTGACGCCTGGGATGGGAGTATACTTTGGCCGTGGGCGGCGGCTTGGCATGGGCCGGGATGCTCGATATAGGGTCGCGATATAGGGCGGCTGGTCCCCGGGCGGACGGATCAAGGGGTTGCGCTTAGCTCCGGCGTGCCGGGGCGGGCGGCGGAGGCGAGTGTGAAGGAAACCGGTCTGCGGAATGGCGCCCACGGCGCCGACAAGTTCGGGCTGAAAGATCTCGCAGCGGTCCACTGGAATTTACCCGACGCGATTTTGGTCGAGCACGCGATCGCCGCCGGCGAGGGCCAGCTGGTGCAGGGCGGCGCGTTCTGTGCCGAGACCGGCGCCCATACCGGCCGCAGCCCCAAAGACAAATTTGTTGTTGCCGACGCCCAGACCGAAAAAACGGTCTGGTGGGAAAAGAACGGCCGCCTCGCGCCGGAAAAGTTTCAGCTGCTGTTCGACGATTTCATTGCCCACGCCAAAGGCAAGACTCTCTACGCCCAGGACCTCTACGGCGGCGCCGACCCGAAATACCGCATCAAAGTCCGTGTCTATAACGAGCTCGCCTGGCATTCGATGTTCATCCGCGCGCTGCTGATCCGGCCGGAGCGCACCGAGCTTGCACACTACGTACCGGACTTCACCATCCTCTCGCTGCCCTCGTTCAAGGCCGATCCCAAACGTCACGGCGTGCGCAGCGAGACCGTCATCGCCATCGACTTCAGCAAGCGCGTCATTTTGATCGGCGGCACCTCTTATGCCGGCGAGATGAAGAAATCGGTGTTCACCACGCTCAACTATTACCTGCCGGCCGAGAGCGTGATGCCGATGCACTGCTCCGCCAATGTCGGGCCGTCCGGCGACGTCGCGTTGTTCTTCGGTCTCTCCGGCACCGGCAAGACCACGCTGTCGGCCGATCCCAGGCGCACGCTGATCGGCGATGACGAGCACGGCTGGGGCCCGCAGGGCGTGTTCAACTTCGAGGGCGGCTGCTACGCCAAATGCATCAAGCTTTCCGCCGAAGCCGAGCCCGAGATTTACGCGACCACGCACCGCTTTGGCACCGTGCTCGAGAACGTCGTGTTCGATCCCGAAATACGCGTCTGCGACTTCGACGACAACTCGAAGACCGAGAATACCCGCGCCGCCTATCCGCTCGATTTCATCCCCAATGCGTCGCGCACCGGCCGTGCCGGCATGCCGCGCAATATCGTGCTGCTCACCGCCGACGCGTTCGGCGTGATGCCGCCGATCGCCAAGCTGACGCCGGCGCAGGCGATGTACCATTTCCTGTCCGGCTATACCGCCAAGGTCGCCGGCACCGAGAAGGGCCTGGTTGGCGTGCAGCCGGAATTCTCCACCTGCTTCGGCGCGCCGTTCCTGCCGCGCCACCCTTCGGTCTACGGCAACCTGCTGCGCGAGTTGATCAGCGCTCACGACGTCGATTGCTGGCTGGTCAATACCGGGTGGACCGGCGGCATCTACGGCGTCGGCCGGCGCATGCCGATCAAAGTGACGCGCACGCTCCTCACCGCCGCGCTCGACGGCTCGCTCAAGCATGTCAAATTCCGCACCGATCCGTATTTCGGCTTTGCCGTGCCGACCCAGCTGTCGGGCGTCGAGCCGCATTTGCTCTATCCGCAGAAGACCTGGCAGAACAAGCTCGAGTTCGACCAGACCGCACGCAAGCTGGTCGGCATGTTCCAGCAGAACTTCGTGCAGTTCGAGGATCACGTCGAGGCCGACGTTCGTGCCGCCGCGCCAGAAGTGCGCATCGCCGCCGAGTGAGCGCTAAGCCCGCGCGGTTTGTTCCCACGACTTGAAGGGTGTCTCCGGCACCGGCGTCAGCGGCGGTTTGCCCGCAGCCCAGGCAAGGACATTATCGACCAGAAGCTGGTCCATCTTCTCGCGTGTGAACACCGACGCCGAGCCGAGATGCGGCAGCAGCACGACGTTGTCCATCGCCAGCAATTCTTGCGGCACGTCCGGCTCGTTGACGAATACATCGAGGCCGGCGGCCATGATCTGGCGGTCGCGTAGCGCGGCGATCAGCGCCGGCTCGTCGATGACCGAGCCGCGCGCGACATTGATGACAACGCCGTCGGGACCGAGCGCGTCGAGAACTTTCGCATCGATCAAATTTTTGGTCGCGGCGCCGCCGGGCACGATGACAATGAGCGTATCGACGTCGTGGGCCATGTCGATCAGCTGCGGATAGTGCCGGTAGCCAAGCTCGGGTCGCTTCTGACGCGTGTGATAGGCTACTGGCACGCCGAAGGCTTCGAGCCGGCGCGCGATGGCCATGCCGATGCGGCCCATCCCCACCATGCCGACGGTGCGGTTGCGCAACGTCGCGCGGCTGAGCGGATAATTGCCGGTCGGCCATTTGCCGGCGCGGAGATAACGCTCGGCTTGCGGCAGTTCGCGCACGGTGCAGAGCAGGAGGCCGATGGCGGTGTCAGCGACTTCTTCCGTCAGCACGTCCGGCGTGTTGGTGACGACGATGCCGCGTTTTGCCGCCGCAATCGCATCGATGTGATCGTAACCGACGCCGAAACTGGCAATGAGCTGAAGCTTTGGCAAACGCGTGAGCAGGGCCTCGTCAACCGGCCGCACCGGCGCGCTGACCGCCATTGCCCGCACGCTCGCAACGGAGTCGAGAAAGGCGTCGTGGTCGGCACCGCGGCCGAGCTTATGCACGGCGAGGTTGGCCAAGCCTTTGGCGAGAACAGGCCGCAGCGGTCCGATCAACAGCACTTCCGAACGCGTCGAGGCCAACGATTTCTCCTTAAATATCAATCTTATAGGAGTTGGATGAATGGAATAAGCGCCGGCACCTCGGCGCGGTAGCGCGGATACTCGTTGGGGAAGCTTTCGCTCATGAAGCGCTCCTCCCGCCGCAGCTTGAACAAGAAAGCGAGCGTCAAAAACCCGAACGCCAGCAAGCCGTGCCAATCACAGAACGCAACAGCGGTGCCAAGGATTGCGAACAACAGGCCGGTATAGATCGGATGCCGCACTATTCCATAAGGACCGGTGCGAATGAGCTCGTGATCTTCCTTCACGGTGACCGTGCCGCTCCAGTTGCGTCCTGGATGGGCGCGCGCCCAGACCGCGAAAGCGAGGCCCAAAACCACCATCAGCAATCCGAGCCAATACGCGATCATCGTCTGCGGCAGGAAACGCGCATGAAGCGAAGTCAGCTTCTGACCGCGAAGCGCCAGCAGTACCGCCACTAGAGCCGTCAGTACGATAATCATCAGCCGGCTGACCAGCGACTCGCGGCGCCGTGTCGGCTTGACGTTTCGCGCAGCGATAATCCAGTAGGCCAGCCAAGCCAGCCACAACACGGCAAGCGGCAGGTCATAGAGCGAATAACGCACGCACACTCCGCGCTAGACGAGCATCGTCACCGGCTTTTCCAGCAGCGCCTTGACGGCGGCGAGAAGCTCGGCGCCGAGCGCGCCGTCGACCACGCGATGGTCGCAGGACAGCGTCGCCGTCAGCATGCTGGCGAAAGCGACGCCGCCGTCGGCTGTCTCGACCGCCTGCCGGCGCGCGGCGCCGACCGCCAGAATCGTCGCCTGCGGCGGATTGATGATGGCCGAGAATTCGCGCACGCCGTACATGCCGAGATTGGAAATCGCCGACGAGCCGCCCTGATAGTCGGCGGGCTTCAGCTTCTTCTCGCGCGCCCGGGCCGCCAACTCCTTCATCTCGGCAGAGATCGCGCTCAGCGATTTCGTCTCGGCGTTGCGGATGATCGGCGCGATCAGGCCGCCTTCGAGCGCGACTGCCACGCCGATGTCGGAATGTCTCAAGCGCAAGATGCGATCGCCGGCCCAAACCGCATTGGCCGCCGGAACGCGTTGCAGCGCCAGCGCCAGTGCGCGGATGACAAAATCGTTGAGCGACAGCTTGAACGCCGGATTGCCGTCGCGGTCTTTCGCGGCGGCGGCATTTGCCTCTTCCCGCACCGCGATCAGGCGATCAATGACGATGTCGGCGGTCAGATAGAAATGCGGGATGGTCTGCTTGGCTTGCTGTAGTCGCGCGGCGATGGTTTTGCGCATGCCGTCGAGCGGCACTTCCTCGTAGCCCGCCGGATCGAACAGCGCCTTGATTTGTTCGGCGCTCGGGCCTTCCGCCAAAGCAGCGATGCCCGGCGCGGCGCTCGGCCGCGGCGCGCCTTCGACGTCGCGCGCGACAATGCGGCCATGCGGACCGGAGCCGCGCAGCCGCGAAAGGTCGATACCGGCTTCACTGGCAAGCCGCCGCGCCAGCGGCGTGACGAAGATGCCGCCGGAGAGCCGCGCTGGGCCGAAATTCCGCTCGGGCGTGCGCACCTCAAAGAACGGATCGAGCTTGATCGGCTGCTGCGGCGTCTTGGGGAGCGGCGGGGCGCGATCAGATACAACTGGTGCAGCGGGCGCGTTCGATGCGGCGGAAAGCGGCGCCGCGGGCGTCGTCTGTGTACTCGCAGCGGCGCCGGCCCTGTCGCCGATCACGCCGACGACAGCGCCCACCGGCGCGACTTCGCCTTCGAGCACGCGGATCTCGCTCAAGATACCGGCCTCGGTCGCCGGCACCTCCATCGACACTTTGTCAGTCTCAATCTCGAACAGATTGTCGCCAGGCTGCACCGCGTCGCCGGCAGCTTTGAACCACTTGGTGATTTTCCCCTCGGCGACGGTCTCGCCGAGCTGGGGCATGAGGATATTCATTTCAGCTCCCGGCGGCGCTCACCACGTCACCGAAACATATTGCGTCTCCAAAAACTCCATCAGTCCCTCATGCGCGCCTTCGCGGCCGAGTCCCGACTGCTTCATGCCGCCGAACGGCGCCGCCGGATCGGAGACGATGCCGCGGTTGAGGCCGATCATGCCGAAATCGAGCTTCTCTGACACGCGAAGACCGCGGCTCAAATCTTTGGTGTAGAGATAGGCGACAAGGCCGTACTCGGTATCGTTCGCCCGCGTGATGACTTCGTCCTCGGATTTGAAGGTCTGCAGCGACGCCACGGGTCCGAAGATTTCTTCGTTGAGCATCTTGGCGTCGTTGGAGACGTTGGACAGTACGGTCGCCGGATAGAAAAAGCCTGGCCCGCCGGGCGCCTTGCCGCCGGTCAGCACCTTGGCGCCTTTCTGCACCGCGTCGTCGACCAGCTCGATCACCTTGTCGCGCCCTTCCTTGTTGACCAGCGGCCCCAGCGCCACGCCGTCGTCGAGGCCGTTGCCCATCTTTAGGCCGGCCATCTTCGCGGTGAGCTTCTTGGCGAATTCGTCGTGCACTTTTTCGTGCACGTAGAAGCGGTTCGCCGCGGTGCAGGCCTCGCCCATGTTGCGCATCTTGGCGATCATGGCGCCGTCGATCGCGGCATCGACGTCGGCGTCGTCGAACACGATGAATGGGGCATTGCCGCCAAGCTCCATGGCCGGCCGTATGACATTATCAGCGGCCTCGTGCAGAAGCTTGCGGCCGACCTCAGTCGAGCCGGTGAACGACACCACGCGCACGCGTGGATCGTGCAGCATCGCGCCGACCACCTTGCCGGAGGAGCGCGATGGAATGACATTGACGACGCCGGCCGGCACGCCGGCCTCTTCCAAGATCGGCATCAAAGCCAGCATGGTCAGCGGCGTGTCGGAGGCCGGCTTAAGCACGACGGCGCAGCCCGCCGCCAGCGCCGGGCCGATCTTGCGGGTCGCCATCGCCGCCGGAAAATTCCACGGCGTCACCAGCACCGCGATGCCCGCCGGCTTGTGATGCACCAGAATGCGCGCGCCGGTCGCCGGCGCGATCGAGTTTTGCCCGACATTGCGTACGGCTTCCTCGGCAAACCAGCGGAAGAATTCCGCGGCATAGGCGACTTCGCCGCGCGAGTCCGACAGCGCCTTGCCGTTCTCGATGGTGATCAGCTTGGCGAGCCGCTCGTGGTCGCGCATGATCAGTTCGTACGCTTTGCGCAGGATTTCGCCGCGCTCGCGCGGCTTCTTCGCCGCCCAGCCGGGGAATGCAGCGCTCGCCGCATCGAGCGCGGCCTTGGCGTCCTCGACTGTCGCGCTTGCGACCGAAGCCACTTTGTTCTCGGTCGCCGGATCGATTACATCGAACCGGCCACCGTCGGACGATTTGCGCCACTTACCGCCGATCCACAAATCGGTCGGTACGTTGGCGAGAAGATTGTCGTACATGGCCATGGCACTTTGATCCTGTGTACTTTGATCCCGGTTGCGGCGCTTACTTGCCGCTTTTCAGTTCCACCAGAATGTTCTGATAGAGCTCGCCGCTGAGATTGCGCAGTTCGTGCTTCTCGCCGGCATCGCGCCAGATGATGCCTCCAACCTTGTCGTCGGCGACGATGGTATGGCCCGAAATGTTCTCCAGCTCGATCTTGCCGCCGGTGATATTGATGATGACGTAGTCGAGCTTGTGGTGATGCCAGGCCTTCTTGCCGCCCGCAGGCACCTTCATGTCCCAGACGCGGACCTGATCGTTCTCAAAAAGAATTTCAGTGCCGATCGGTCCGCATGGATTTTCGCGAGTCGGCTCGTTGGCCATGATTTCCTCCACTCATGAATTGAGGCTGCGCTGCACCCGCTCGGCAATGCGGTCGACGCTCGGCAATGCGATGTCTTCGAGAATATCGGCGGCCGGCAGCGGAATGTGCGGCGTCGTGATCCGCACCGGCGGGCCGTCGAGATCGTAGAACGCTTCGTCGGCGACGATCGAGACGAGCTCGGCGCCCCAACCGCACAGCCGCGGATTTTCCTCGACCGTGAACAGGCGATGGGTGCGCGCCACCGAGCCGAGAATGGTCTGCGTATCGATCGGCACCAGCGAGCGCACGTCGACCACTTCGCAATCGATGCCGTGCTCGCTCTTGAGTTTTTCCGCGGCGGCGAGCGCACGCGGCACCATCAGCGCCAGCGCCAGGATGGTTGCGTCCTTGCCTGGCCGCACGATCTTCGCCGTGCCGAGGGTGTCGACGATCTCGCCGTCGGGCACCTCGCCTTTGGTCGCGTAGAGCGACTTATGCTCGAGGAAGATCACCGGATCGGGATCGCGCACCGAGGCGGCCAGTAGGCCGATGACGTCGACGGGACTCGATGGCGCTACGACCTTGAGACCCGGGATCATCATGCACCAGTTCTCGACGCTCTGCGAATGTTGCGCGCCGAAGCGAGCGCCGCCGCCGTTGCCGGTGCGCACCACCAGCGGGACCTTGACCTGCCCGTTGGTCATGTAGCGGCTCTTTGGAAACTCGTTGGCGATATAGTCGAAGCACACCGCGATGAAGTCCGAGAACATGATCTCGGCGATCGGCTTCAGTCCGGTCATCGCCGCACCCATCGCGGCGCCGAGGATCGCCTGCTCGGAGATCGGCGTGTCGCGCACCCGCAACGGGCCGAATTGCTCGTAGAGCCCGACCGTCGCCTTGAACACGCCGCCGGCCTTGGCGATGTCTTCGCCGAGAAACACCACGTCCGGATCGCGCGTCATTTCTTGCGCGATGCCGCGGATGACGGCGTCGCGATAAGTTAGTTCCGCCATGCGAAACCTCCGTCGGCGTAAACGTCGGTGGTGAGGATATCGAGCGCCGGCGGCGGCGCCGCCTTGCACGCTTCGGTGGCCTCGTCGACTTCACGCTTCACTTCGGCGTCGATGCCGAGAATGATCTGTTCCGAGACACCGAACTGCCGGAGCCGCTCGCGATAGATCTTGATCGGATCGCGCTGCTTCCATTTTTCCAGCTCGCCTTCGGGGCGGTATTTGGCCGGATCGGCGCGCGAGTGGCCACTGTAGCGATAGGTCAAACATTCGATCAGCGACGGCCCGTCGCCGGCGCGGGCCTTCTCGTACGCCGCGAGCGCGGTGCGATAAACCGCGTCGGCGTCATTGCCGTCGATGAGAATCCGCGGCAGCCCGTATGCCGCGGCGCGGTCGGCGGCCGGCTGCGGCACCGCGGTGACTTCGCTGATTGGGGTGTATTCCATGTACAGATTGTTCTCGCAGACAAAGATCACCGGCAGCTTCCACACCGCGGCGAAGTTCAGCGCTTCGTGAAAGGCGCCGATATTGGTGGTGCCATCGCCGAAGAAACAGACCGACACGTCTTTCTGCCCCTTATATTGCGCGCGCCAGGCGGCGCCGCAGGCGATCGGCAGATGCGCGCCGATGATCGCGTACGAGCCCATGACGCCGTGTTCGACCGAGGTCAGGTGCATCGAGCCACCCTTGCCGCGCATCAACCCGGTGTCGCGCTGCATCAATTCGCCCAACACCTTGGCGATCGGCACGCCACGCGCCAGCGTGTGCGCATGACCCCGATAGGTGCAGAATGAGAGATCGCCCTTGCGCATGGCACCGGCAAAGCCGGCGGCAACCGCCTCCTGGCCAAGCGAAAGATGGCTGGTGCCTTTCACCAGATTTTGCAGGAAGAGATCATAGGCACGCTGCTCGGCCTCACGGATCACGACCTGGGTGCGATACAATTCAAGCCGCTTGGCTTCGCCGATATCGTCGTTGAGGCTTGCCGTCGAACTGGGCGCGAGATCGTCGATCTTGGCCATGAAATATCCTTTAGAAGGCCCGATATATGAGCGGGGCGGCGCAACTTAGCGCCAGTTGCGAAGCCGAGGCAACGGTCCCGCCCGGCTGGCGGCGGCGCGCTGGCATGCGGCGCTTGCACCGGATGCGACAACTTAGCTAAGTGGCGCCAGCGGAGATGGCGATGGCGGAAGAACAGGCGCAGCCCAACCAACTCGTTCACCGCTTTTTCGGCGGCCCACCGCTGGCGGTGATCGGCCGCTTGGTGCTGCTCTCGATCCTGGTGGGGGTGATCCTCGCCGCCATCGGGCTCGATCCGTGGAACATCATCGAATCGGTACGCGCTCTCATCGTCCATATCTGGACGATGGGCTTCGACGTCGTTCGCTGGCTGTGGCGTTACTTCCTGCTCGGCGCCGTGATCGTCGTGCCGATCTGGCTCCTGGTCCGGCTCTCCAAAGCGCCGCGCGGCCGCTGAAGGCCGCGCCACCACGACTGACGATCAAACTGACAGCTGATCAATCGTCCGAGCGCTGCCCACCGGACGGTGTCGGCGCATCGCCTTCACCACCCTGCCCAGCATGATCGCGCGGGCCGCGATGACGGCGGCGTCGCCGATGCAGCGGAAAGCGGTCGGGCGAGCCGTCATATCCATTCTGTCCGTTCGGGCCATTCTGGCCGTTCTCATTATGCGGAGCGCCTTGCGCCTGTTGCGGCTGCGCCTGCGGTTGGCCGCCGGTGATGAATGATGGCAGCCGCTCGACGTCTTCCTCATTGGTTGGCAGGTGCTGCGTGCGCGGCTGGTTGTGGTGCGGCTGCGCCTGCGGCTGTTGCTGTTGCTGGTCGCGGGGATAGAAAGGCTGCGGCTCGCGCGGCGCAAACGGCTCACCGCTGATCGAGGGCTGCTCGCCATCGCCCTCATCATAGCCGTCGTCGCCAAGGTTGCCGCGCTGGTCGCCGCCCTGCTGGTAGTAGGGCTGGCTCTGACGAAACTGCTCCTGCGCCGCGGCGATCAGCCGAAAATAATGCTCGGCATGCTGATAATAGTTTTCGGCCGCGACCGGATCTCCGGAACTTTGCGCGTCGCGGGCAAGCTGAAGATATTTTTCGGCGACATGGGAGGCGGTTCCTCGAATTTTCACGTCCGGCCCGTTGGACTCGTACATGCGCGACAATGGATTTTGGTGATGACCACCTTTGCGGTTGCGACTGCGCATTCGCTTGTTCTGACCGTTTCTCATGATTTGCTTTTCCGCCAACCCCTTGGTTGCGACGGCACGTACGGCCGCCGTCTCTCTGCTGGAAGTCTCTCAGTTATTTCGCTTCAACCCGAGGCGTGAATCCGGGCAATCTTCTTGTTCCGCGCTCTCGTGATCCACGCATTAGGTCTCGGCAATGCAACCCTTACCGCGGTTTCGCCGCGGTGTTGCGAACCCCTCACTAAGCGCGACATTCATAAATGCGCGCGGAGCCGATGAGACTTCTCGGTCTGAATCTCGCGATCCCGTTTGCCGTCCGATCCGGCTTTCGCTGTTCCGGCTTTCGTTTCACCTGCCGGCGCTGCCAACCTCTGGGAGCGATGCCCCCCTAAGGGACGCTCTTGGCGTTCAAGGCGGCGCGGCACCATCTTTTCGGGCCGATTCCGTAACCGCAAGCTAGTCGGTTCCGGCCAACATTCCAAGTGCTTTTTTGCCGCTTTTTTGCCAGGGGCCAATGCTTCGCAGTCATGACCATTTCTTGACCCTTTTATCTCGACGCTGTCGTTGCTTTGGACGCCGCAAGTGCCCGCGGCATGCCGCCAAGATCGACGCGCGGCGGCCACGTTTTGAGGCCGGCCGCAACAAACAAAGCCGCCACCGCCTGTGCTTGGCCTTCGCCTAATTCAACGATGAGAGAGCCCGCGGGTTTCAACAAGGCCGGCACAGCTGTGGCGATGGCGCGATAATAATTGAGCCCGTCGGCGCCGCCATCGAGCGCCGCGCGCGGATCATAATCGCGTACTTCCGCCGCCAGGGCGGCAACATTCCCGGATGCGATGTAGGGCGGATTGGATACGATCAGGTCAAATGGCCCACCGAGCGCCGCGCTCATATCGCAGGCGACGAAAGCTGCCAACGGAAACCGCAAACAGCGGGCGTTCTCCCGCGCGGTCCGTAGCGCGCCGATGCTGGTGTCGGTGCCGATGCCAAAAGCGTTCGGCAATTCTGTCAGCAGCGCCAGAAGCAGCGCGCCCGAACCGGTGCCGAGGTCGGCGATCCGCAGCGGCCGCAAGCGCGACCCACCGGCATCGATCGCGGCCAGAGCCGTCTCGACGATTGTTTCGGTTTCCGGGCGCGGTACCAGTGTGGTCGGGTCGATGCGGAGCTTCAGGCTCCAGAATTCCTTGCTGCCGATAATGCGCGCCACCGGTTCACGCGCCAGCCGGCGGTCGGCAAAAGCGGCGATCGTCGCCCGCTCGCTAGCATCGAGGATGCGGCCGCTGGCCGCGGCAAGCCCGGCATGATCCAGCGCGAGCGCATGACCAACAAGAATGCGCGCATCGAGTTCCGGAGAATCGAGACCGGCGGCGCGGAATTGGTCTGTCACAGCGCGCCGCGCAGCCCTGACGCTGAGAGCGTTGGCGCCATCACGCCGGGCGACGGCGACGTCAGCGGCCGGCCTCATGGCGCCTCCTCGGCGGCGAGCTGCACCGCTTGATGCTCGGCAACTAGCGCGTCGATCAGCTCGCCCAGAGCTTCGCCTTCCATGATCTGCGGCAGCTTGTAGAGCGTGAGATTGATACGGTGGTCCGAGACACGGCCTTGCGGAAAATTGTAAGTGCGAATGCGCTCGGAGCGATCACCGGTGCCGACCTGACCGCGGCGTTCAGCGGCGCGGGCGGCGTCGAGCTTCCGCCGCTCGAAGTCGTAGAGCCGGGTGCGCAGCACGGCCATTGCTTTGGCCCGGTTGCGATGCTGCGAGCGATCCTCCTGCATCATGACCACGATGCCGGACGGAATATGCGTTACCCGCACCGCCGATTCCGTCTTGTTGACGTGCTGACCGCCGGCGCCGCCGGACCGCAGCGTGTCGATCCGCAGATCGGCATCATTGATGGCGACGTCGAGATCCTGCGCCTCGGGCAACACGGCGACGGTCGCGGTCGACGTGTGAATGCGGCCGGACCCCTCGGTGTCGGGCACGCGCTGGACGCGGTGCACGCCGGATTCGTATTTCAGCTTGGCGAAGGCGCCGCGACCGCGTATTTCGGCGATGATTTCCTTGAAGCCGCCCATCGGGCCGTCGCTGGCGGCGATGATCTCGACTTTCCAGCCTTGCTTGGCGGCATAGCGTTCGTACATGCGAAACAGATTGCCGGCGAACAAAGCCGCCTCGTCGCCGCCGGTGCCGGCACGGATTTCAAGGATGACGTTGCGCTCATCCATGGCGTCCTTGGGGAGGAGCGCGAGCCGCAATTCCTGCTCGAGTGCGGCCCGGCGGGCCTCGAGCTGCGGCTTTTCCGCCTCGGCGATGGAGCGCATCTCAGCGTCGGTCGCCGGATCGTCGAGCAGGCTGATCACGCCTTCAAGCTCGCTCTGTGCGGAGCGATAGGATTTCACCGCTTCGACGACCGGCGCCAGCTCGGCGAACTCCCGCGACAGCTTGACGTAGGTTTCCGGCGGTACCGCGGCGGCCAAATCGCGTTCCAGCGCCGCGTGGCGGGTGACAAGGGCGTCGAGTTTCTGATCGGGCAACATGGCTACGTAAGTAAAAGACCGCTGGGGCAGGGACAAGCCCGGCCGCAAAGCAACGGCGGCCGGGCATCAAATCTGCAGTGCTTCGCTGGCTGCGAATTTTTGCAGTTGCGCGCGAATCTGCACTGCGGCAGTCGGTTTTTCGATTAACGAGTTGAGGAACTCGGTAACCTTGCGGCAATCGAGGTCGAGCAGCATGGCTTTGACAGGACCGACCGCAGATGGCGTCAGCGACAGCGAGCGATAGCCCAACGCGGTCAAAGCCAAGGCGCCGAGTGGCTGCGAGGCGAGTTCGCCGCATACCGTCACGGGCTTGCTGTACTGGCGGGATTTGTCGGCGATGTCTTTGAGCGCGCGCAATATCGGCGCCGACAGCGGATCAAAGCGGCCGGAGACGCGCGGATTGCCGCGATCGACGGCGTAGAGGAATTGCACCAGATCGTTAGAGCCGACGGACAGAAAGTCGACATGCTCCAGCAATTCGTCGAGCTGATAAAGCAGCGAAGGCACCTCGACCATGCTGCCGACTTCGACTTCGTCAGGCAGCTTGTGGCCATGCCGGCGCAGATGGGTCAATTCGCGCTCGACCAGTTCCTTGGCCTGATCGAATTCGGTAACGGTCGCGATCATTGGAAACATGATCTTGAGCGAACGGCCGCCGCCGGCGCGCAACAGCGCGCGCAACTGGGTGCGCAGCAATGCCGGCCGGTCGAGGCCGAGGCGGATGGCACGCCAGCCGAGCGCCGGATTCTCCTCCTCGATGTTGCGCATATAGGGCAGCACCTTGTCGCCGCCGATGTCGAGGGTGCGAAACGTCACCGGCTTGTCGTCGGCGGCGTCGAGGACGGCGCGATAGAGCGTGTATTGCTCGCTGGCGCGCGGGAAATTCGGCGCCACCATGAATTGCAGTTCGGTGCGGAACAGGCCGATGCCGGCGGCGCCGGTGTCGGCGATGTGCGGCAGGTCGACGCTCAAGCCCGCATTAATCAGGAGCGTTATCTCGACGCCGTCTTTGGTCACGCACGGCAGGTCGCGCAGCGCCTGATATTGTTGTCGGCGCCGTGCCCGCAGACGCACCCGCTCGGCATAGGCGGCTTCGAGGTCCGGCAGTGGCCGCAAATGCACGTCACCCGCCGAACCGTCGACGATGATGGCGTCGCCCGGATCGGCGATGCCGGTCGCGTTGTCGATCTCTCCGACGGTGGCGATGCCGAGCGCGCGCGCGACAATGGCGACATGCGAATTCGGACCGCCTTCCTCAAGAACGAGGCCGCGCAACCGCTTGCGGTCGTAGTCGAGCAGAGCCGCCGGCCCCATCGAGCGGGCGACCAGAACGGCATTCTCCGGCAGATTCTCGCGCGACGGCGCATGATCGCGGCCGGTGAGCTGGCGCATCAGGCGATTGGCGAGGTCGTCGAGGTCGTGCAGGCGCTCGCGCAGGTACGGATCGGTCTGCCGCAGCATGCGGGCGCGAGTGTCCGACTGCACGCGCTCGACGGCGGCCTCGGCAGTCAACCCGGTCATGACCGCTTCCTCGAGCTTGTGCGCCCAGCCGCGGTCATGTGCGAACATGCGGTAGGCTTCGAGCACGTCGCGGTGCTCGCCGCCGTCGGCGACGTCGCCGTGCTCGAGCAATTGATCGAGATCGGTGCGTAGCGCCTCGATCGCCGACTCCAGATGCTTCAATTCCTTGGTCACATCGTCGGCGATGTAATTGGTGACCACGACGCGCGGCTCGTGCAGCACCACATGCCCGAGCGCGATGCCTTCAGACAGCGCCGCTCCGCTTAAGTGCAGTGACCGGCGCGCCGCCGGCTCGGCGCCCGGCAGCGCCAGCGCCGACAGTTCGCCGGAAGCGATCATCTCCGCGAGCACCATCGCGGTGGTCTGCAGCGCCTCGACTTCCTCCTCGGAATAGGTGCGCTTGGCGCGGTTTTGCACCACGAGTACGCCGAGCGTATTGCCGGCGCGCAAAACCGGCACGCCGAGGAAGGAGTGGTAGATTTCTTCCCCGGTTTCCGGCCGGAAGGCGAAGGCCGGATGGGCCTGCGCATTCGACAGGTTGATCGCGGTCGCCTGGCTGGCGACCAGGCCGACCAGGCCCTCGTCGGAGCGCAGCACGGTGTGGTGCACCGCGTTGCGATTGAGTCCTTCCGTGGCGTAAAGCTCGAGCGTGGCGTCGACGCGCAGCACGTAGACTGAGCAGACCTCCGCAACCATGTTGGCGGCGATCAGCACGACGATCTTATCGAGGCGTTCCTGCGCGCTGACCGGCTCCGCCATGACTTCGCGGAGGCGGCGCAACAGCACGCGCGGACCGCCGAGCGAGCCACGCATGGCGTGAGGTCCCTCGGGCTTTCCCTTGGACCGGGGCGTCGCCCGCGTCGCACCGGCCGTGATCCGAAGAGGAATGCGCCCGGGCCCTGCCCGCAGCGATCACCCTGCAGCCTATATCGAATGCGGCATGCAAACCGCAAGCCAGATACAGTGCGATGACGGTATTGGAATTTTGTGCGCCGCAGCGAGATTTAGCGCGTCACTTAGGCCGATGCCTGGTCAAGACCATAGAGCGAATGCAGCGTACGCACCGCGAGCTCGGTAAACGCGGCATCGATCAAAAGCGAAAATTTGATCTCCGACGTGGTAATGGCGCGGATATTGACCGCTCGCTCGGCGAGCGCCTGGAACGCCTGGGCGGCGACGCCGGCGTGACTGCGCATGCCGATGCCGATCACGGAAATCTTGGCAACGTCGGTGGCGCCGTCGAGCCGTTTATAGCCGATGGTTGGCTTTGCCTTGGTGACGACATCGAGCGCGCGCTGATAATCGGCGGCGGGTACCGTAAAGGTCAGATCGGTGGTCTTGCCGTCGGCGGATACGTTCTGCACGATCATATCAACATTGATATTGGCGTCGGCCAGCGGAATGAAGATCGCGGCGGCGACGCCGGGCTTGTCTTGCACTTCGCGCACTGAAATTTGCGCTTCGTCGCGGGAGAAGGCGATACCGGTGACCACCTGCTGTTCCATGATCTCGTCCTCGTCGCAAATCAGCGTGCCCGGCGGCGTGCCGTGCGGATCGACGTCCTCGGGCCGGTCGAAACTCGAGCGCACGAAAATACGCACGCCGTGCACCATGCCGAGCTCGACCGAGCGCACCTGCATGACCTTGGCGCCGAGCGAGGCCAGCTCGAGCATCTCCTCGAACGCGATCTTGTCGAGCCGGTGCGCCCGCGGCACCACGCGCGGGTCCGAGGTATAGACGCCATCGACGTCGGTATAAATATCGCATCGGTCGGCGCGGATCGCCGCCGCCACCGCCACTGCCGAAGTGTCGGAGCCGCCGCGCCCAAGCGTGGTGATGCGCCCGGTCTCCTGATACACCCCCTGAAATCCGGCGACGACCGCGACCTCCTTGCGCTCGGCAAACCGCTTAATCAGCTCGCCGCCGTTGATGTCGAGAATGCGCGCGGAAGCGTGCGCGTCCGACGTCAGAATCGGCAGCTGCCAGCCCTGCCAGGAGCGGGCATTGATATCCATGTCCTGCAGCGTGATCGCCAAGAGGCCGGCGGTGATTTGCTCGCCGGTCGAGACTACGGCGTCGTATTCGCGCGCGTCGAAGATCTGTCGCGTCTTCAGCGCGGCCTCGCACCACGCCACCAATTGATTGGTGGTGCCGGCCATGGCGGACACGACGACGGCGACGTCGTGGCCGGCATCGACCTCGCGTTTGACATGGCGTGCCACATTGCGGATGCGGTCGATATCGGCGACCGAAGTGCCGCCAAATTTCATCACCAAACGGGCCATAATCGTCTAAAAGCTCTTCACCGGCACACGCGCGGCCGCCGCGATTTGTTGCTGGGCAGCGCAAAAAGGCGCGTATAGATACCGGCGTGATCGGCCCCCTGCAACACGTGCCTCCGATCTATGCACCTGACGCAAACGAAAAGCGCCCCGGAGCAGGGCGCATTTCGCAGGCAAACCCTCAGACGCACAAGGCGCCCAAAGGCACGCTATTCGGTCGGCTGATCGCGGCGGTCCGTCACCTTGACGCGGATTGGCAGGATAGTTTCTTGCCAACCCTTTATGACCCCCGTCATGCTGGACCAGAACGCGATCCACAGCAGGATAGGCATAGCGCGCTCCTTCGCAAATCGAACTGAATGAATAACGTTCCAGACCTCGGGGCGTTCCTGCTAAATTTCGGCAAGTCCGTATGTCTCTAGCCAGAGCCTCGAACAAAACGGCTAATTATTGACGCAGTGCCACAGGAGGTTTGTACCATGCCGATGAGCCAAGACCGGATTTTGACGACGCATGTCGGCAGCCTGGTGCGTCCGCTCGAACTAGGCCGCTATATCGAGGCGATCGATAACGGCGTCAAAGTTGATCAATCGGCGTTCGATCGCTGCCTCGCCAATTCCGTGGCCGATGTCGTGAAGCGCCAGCAGCAAGCCGACGTCGACGTCGTCAGCGACGGCGAGTTCGGCAAATTCCGCAGCTGGTCATTCTATGTTCTCGATCGTCTTGGCGGTATCGAAGAGCGCGCGGTCGAGGCGGCGCGCGGCGCCGGCCGCGATCAGCTGATGTTCCCGGATTTCTATGCCGAGTACTTCCCGAGCCAGAAGCTGCCGAAGCGCGGCACCGCGGTTTGCGTAGGGCCGATCACGTACAAGGGCCAGGCCGCCGTTCAAAAGGACATCGCCGTCTTTAAAGCAGCGCTGAAAGGTGCAGCTGTCGCCGACGCTTTCCTGCCGGTCGTGGCGCCCGCGAGCGCCGTGCCGCGGCACAAGAACGAATACTACAAGGACGATGAGGAATTTCTGTTCAGGCTCGCCGAGGCGCTGCGCGAGGAATACCAGGCGATCGTCGATGCCGGACTGATGGTCCAGATCGACGACGCGTTTCTGCCTTATATGTACGACGTCGCCTTTGCCGCCAGCGAGCTCGAGCAATATCGCAAATGGGCGGCAGTTCGCATCGAGGCGCTCAATCACGCCATAGCCGGATTGCCGGAAGACCGCATCCGCTACCACATCTGTTGGGGCAGCTTTAACACCCCGCACGTCACCGACGTGCCGCTGCGCGACATCGTCGATCTGGTGCTGAGAGTGAAAGCCGGCGCCTATTGCATCGAGATGGGAAATCCGCGGCACGAGCACGAGTGGCGCGTGTGGGAAAGCGTGAAATTGCCCGCCGGCCGCAAGCTCATTCCCGGCGTCATCAGCCATGCCACCAATGTGGTCGAGCACCCCGAACTGGTCGCCGAGCGATTGACGCGGCTGGCGCGGCTGGTCGGGCGGGAGAACGTCTTGGGCGGCACCGACTGCGGCTTTGCCCAGACGCCCCACGTGCGGCGCGTTCACCCCTCGATCATGTGGGCGAAATTGGAGGCGCTCGCCGAGGGCGCGCGGCTGGCATCGCGGGAATTGTGGGGCAGGAAAGCGGCTTAGCGCTTGCTCCGGTTCAGCTTTGCGCCAGTAGCTTAATAAGGCAGCCCCACATAATTCTCGGCGAAAACCGTCATCGCCGCCTTCGAGCGGAACAGGTAGTCGAGCTCGGCGAGCTGGATTTTTTGGTCAAAAGTGCTTTCGGAAATGCGGTGCAGCAGCATGGTCATCCCCCATGAGAAGCGCTCGGCCTTCCACACCCGCAACAGCGCACGTTCGGAATAGTGATCGAGGCCGGCGTTGGATTTTTCCGCGTAGTGCTCGATCAAGGCCAGCGACAGATAGCGCACGTCGCTGGCCGCAAGATTGAGCCCCTTGGCGCCGGTCGGCGGCACGATATGGGCGGCGTCGCCGGCGAGGAAGAGCCGGCCAAAGCGCATCGGCTCGGCGACAAAGCTGCGCAATGGTGCGATGCTTTTTTCGATCGACGGGCCGGTTACCAGCCGCTGGCGCGCTTCCTCGTCGAGACGCGGCTTGAGCTCTTCCCAGAATCGCTCATCGGGCCAGGATTCGATGTCCTCGGCGAGACTGCATTGAATATAATAGCGGCTGCGCGTCGGCGAGCGCATCGAGCAGAGCGCGAAGCCCGCCGCGTGACGGACGTAAATCAGCTCCTCCGACACCGGCGGCGTGTCGGAGAGGACGCCGAGCCAGCCGAGCGGATAGACGCGCTCATGTGCGGTGATTGCGTCCGGCGGAACGCTTTTGCGGCTGATGCCGTGAAAACCATCGCAGCCGGCGATGAAATCGCAAGTCAGCTCTTGCGTCTTGCCGTCGGCGCGGAAGGTCACGCGCGGGCTATCGCCAAAAATGCCGTGCAGCGCCACGTCGTAGGCGGCATAGATCGTCGGCGCCCCGACCGCGGCGCGGCCGTCCATGAGATCTTTGGTGATCTCGGTCTGCCCATAGACCATTACGGCTTTGCCGGTCATCTCCTTAAACGAGATGCGGTGGCGCGCGCCGTCGACGCAAATCTGCACGCCTTCGTGCACCAAACCGTCTTCGTGCATGCGCGCGCCGACGCCCGCCTCGTCCAGCAGATCAATCGTGACCTGCTCGATCACGCCGGCGCGGACCCGGCCCAGGACATACTCGCCGGTTTGCCGCTCGACGATGACGTTATCGATGCCGTGCTTATGCAGGAGTTGGCCGAGCAAAAGCCCCGACGGGCCGGCCCCAATGATGGCGACTTGAGTTCGCATGCCCCCTCATAGCATCCGGTCGACGCTTTGAAAGTCTAGCGATGATGCGAGCGGAAATGTTGATGCACATCAACCCCGGATTAGTCATGAGCTGGTCGGCAAATCCCGATTTTGTGCCAGAGCGTGCAATGCTTCTTTATTCTTCGCACTCGACCAAAGCGCGCCGAACGTCCGGCGGCTTTTGGTCGCCGGAGACCGCTCACTTTCGCCATTGTCGAGACCCCAGATCGAGCGGACTAGCCGAAATTTCAATTAAATTGCAGATAATCTTTTATCGGCGGCGCAATCATTGTCATGTTCTATCCGGCGATGCCCGCAGCTGAAAAAGCAGGCCGGATGGCGACTTCGTGGAACGGTACGCCGGATCGCTCCCGTGGCGTGTCGGTGCGTCGATTGGCGCGCGTGCGGCGCGACGAGCAACATGCAAAGAACGCACGCGTTGCCATCATCCTTTCGGTGTTCTTGGCGTTTCTGGCCGCCGCACTGTTTCTCGGCGGCCGTACCTTCATCGATCCGATGTTGCGCGCTGCCGCGGAGGCGCGCCAGTCGAAACGGATCGGCGAGGTGGTCTTTACCATGCCTGATGGTGCGTTCTGTCGGCATTTGTCGTTCGACAACAGCACCGCGGAAGTCAGTGAAAGCACCATTGACCGATGTCCAGAAGCGCGCCCGCGCTCGCTGGCGAAAGAATCTACCGGCGAAAAAAAGGGTTTTGCCTGGGGCGTGAAATAACACGCTTCGCGGCGACCGGACATCCGCCTTCCTCGTCCTGAACGTCGGGGCTGGCATTTTCCGGCTCATGCTTTAGGCTGGCCGTTGGGGAATGGCCCGTAGAGAACCAGGGGGCGAGCACATGCTGTCGATTTTTCGTGTTGTCTGCCGTTCGGCATTGCCGGTGTGTTTTGGGGTTATCGCAATTTGCGCTCTCGGCATAACCGGCGCCGCCGCTGAAGTCAGCGACGAAGCGCGCCAAGCGTGCACCGGTGATGCCATGCGCCTTTGTTCGGATTTTATTCCGGACGTGCCGAAGGTTACCGCCTGCATGATGCGCAAGCGGGCTCAGCTGAGTCCGGAATGCAGGTTGGCGATGGCTCACGAACATATGCGCTATCGGCACACCGGCCGGGTAAATTGCCGCTACCAGCATTGCCGCTGACCGCGTGCCGCGCGGTGCCCCCGGCTTTGTGCCCGCAGCTCGGGGCCTGCGGCGGCTCGCCGCGTGCGGCGCGTCTTGAGCATGGCTGCCTGAAAAATGTCATGGTGCATGTGTCGGCTGGAAGCGCTGGTGGGCGGAGTTTTTGAAGAGTCCGATGTGGGGCGCCATCGAACGGGGTAAGTCAGCAGCCATGTCCGCAGCGGTACGACCGGCCGTGCGCTACGGCGGCCTGGTCGCGATCGTCGCCGGCGTCATGAGCGCCGCTTTCGTGTTACCTAAAGCGCAGCCCAAGGCGCAGCCAGTCGCGGGCGATGCAGCGGTGTTTGCCGCCGATGCGGCGCTGGGCGACGCCATGCGCGCGGGCGACAAGGCGGCCGCCCGGCGGCTCCTCGCCCTGCAATTCTCGCAGGTCGATGCCGACGGAGCCATTCATCGGCGCAAGGAATTCCTTGCCGATCTCAAACGCGTCGCGCCTTCGCTGGCGAGCGATGTCCAGATCCGCAGCTTCGGTCTCGTCGCCGCAGTTACCGGCCGGCACAAATCGACCCATGATGCCGACGTGTTTTTCATCGACATTTGGGTCAAACAAAAGGGCGCTTGGCGTGCCTTGCTGATGCAGGACGTGCCGATCGCCGCAGACGACGCGCCGGCCGCCGCCGCGCCAACGCCGGCTGCCGAGCCGCAACGCCACGCCTGCGATAATCCGTGCAAGACCATTCCGTATCGCGTGCGCTCTCCCGCCGAGCAGGATGTCATTGCCGCGTTCCAGTCGATCAAAACCGCCCTTGTGGCGCGCGACGCCAATGACTGGGCCAAGCATGTCGCCAACGAGTTCGTAGCCTATGCCAGCGGTCTGGCGCCGGTCGCGAAAGCAGGCCAGATCGCCGTGATCGAACGCCAGAAGGAAAGCGACGCCGCGGTCAGGGTCGGTGAAGTCGAGACGATGCGGCTTGCGGTTTATGGCGACGGCGCGGTGATGCGGGCGACCGACGTCGATCAAGGGCGGCCGCCCTACCGTACCGCGCGCGTCTTTATGAAACGTGACGGTCAATGGCTGATGGCGATCAGCGCCCACACCGACGTCAAGCAATAGCCGCGCTTTTTTCGACGCTGCAACGACGACGTCCGAGATTTGCCGGTCGTCAGCTCTCCAGTCCGGTCGGCACGTTCTTGTTCTCGCTTTCGAGCTTCATGCCGGCGGCGAGCGCCATGGTCTCGGCCAGCGCCGAGAAGTCCTTCTGCAGATATTCTTCCGGGTTTTTCTGCAGCATGGCGGTGCCGAAATGGCTTTGCAGCACCTCGCGCGCCGCCGCCGTCACCGGCATCGGCACATCCAGTTCGCGGCCGAGCTCGAGCCCGAGATCGATGTCCTTGCGCAGCAGCTCCGGCGTAAACGTCGTGGTCCAGTCGCAATTGACCAAGGCCGGCGACTTGTAGGCCGTGAACATCGAGCCCATGGCGCTGTTATTGAGGAAGGCCAGGAATGCGTGCCGCGGCACGCCCATCTTGTTGGTGAGGAGCGTGATCTCGATCAAGTTTTCGATCACCACGCCGAGCATGACATTGTGGGCGATCTTGCATACGCGCGACAGCTCGCCGTCACCGACATAGGAAACCCCGCGCTGCGCGAAGACTTCGATCAGCGGCATTACCATTTTGCATGCCGCTTCCGGTCCCGATACGACCGCCGATGCCTTGCCCGCCTTGATGACTTTGGCATTGCCGCTCATGGGCGCTGCCACAAAGTCGGCACCAAGCTGTTTGAGCCTGTCGCGAATGGTGGCGGATTCCTCGACCGAAATGGTCGAGCAATCGACGACCACCGGCGGCAGCTTGCCGCCCTGGCTGGAGACGCCGTTCTTGCCGTAAAGCACTTCCTGCACGTCCTTGCCGGTCGACACGATCGAGAACAGCACGTCGACATTCTTGAGCTCGAAGAGATGATCGACCAGCTTGCCGCCGACCTTCTGCAGCGGTTCGGCTTTGGCGCGGGTGCGGTTCCAGATGCTGACGTCGTAACCGGCCTTGATCAGCCGCTCGGCCATGGGAATCCCCATACGGCCAGCGCCGATCCAACCGATTTTCTGTTTGTGGTTCTTGCCGTTCGTGGCCATTTCGCGCTCCTTGCCAGCCGCCTGGTCCGGCGCTGTCTTATCACAGGACGGCGGGTGGCGCGCGTACGCGGCACGCTAAGCCGCATTGCGCGAGGTGCGGCCGGCTTTGCATTTCTTGACAGAGGTTTACGGTGCCGTCATAAGGACGCCGGCGCGCAAGCGGGCCGTTAAGGCCTGCCGGCAGGCGCCTCTAAGCCAGCAGCTTTAAGCAGCAGCAACGACTGGAAAAAGCCGGTCCGGATTTATTCCGTGTACCGGGAACGAACACGAGGACAAAGATGTTCGCGGTCTTCAAGACCGGCGGCAAGCAATACCGGGTGGCCGCCGAGGACGTGCTCAAGGTCGATAAGGTCAAGGGCGAGCCCGGTGAGATCGTCGAGTTCGGCGAAGTCTTGGTCGTCGGCGGCGACAGCGTGATGCTTGGCGCGCCGACAGTTGCCGGCGCTACCGTCGCGGCCGAGGTGCTCGATCAGGGGCGCGGCGCCAAAATCATCGCTTTCAAAAAGCGCCGGCGCAAGAATTCACGCCGCAAGCGCGGCCACCGGCAGGAATTCACGCTGCTGCGCATCACCGAAATCCTTACCGACGGCAAGAAGCCGAGCAAGACTGTGCCGCCACGGCCGAAGCGCGCGCCGGCGCCGAAACCGGAGGAAGCAGCGGATGAAGTCTCAGCCGCGGCCCTCGGGTCCGAGGCTGCCACGGAAAAGCCGCGAAGAGCTTCCGCCAAGAAGCCGGGCAAGGCGAAATCGGCAGCCGCAGGCAGAGCAAAAAAGCCCGCGGCCAAGGGCAAAAGCGCCCCCGCCAAGAGTGAGAAAAAGGGTGCGAGAAAGAAATGAGCCGGCCGGTGATGCTTTTGTCACGAATCCGGTATAGGTAACCGACACGAAAGGTCTGAGCGATGGCTCATAAGAAAGCAGGCGGATCCTCGCGCAACGGTCGGGATTCCGGCGGCCAGCGTCTGGGGATCAAGATTTTCGGCGGCGAGGAAGTCGTCGCCGGCAACATCATCGCGCGCCAGCGCGGCACGAAATGGCATGCCGGGCGCAATGTCGGCCTTGGCCGGGACCACACCTTGTTCGCATTGATCAACGGTCGTGTTGAGTTCCAGACCAAAACGAAGGGCCGCGTATTCGTTTCGGTACTTCCGATGACGGTGGCCGCGGCCCAGTAACACGGTGGATCATATGAGGTCCGCCGGCATCCAGTCGAACCGGCGGGCCCAATGGGCTTCGAAAAGGGGGAGACCGGATGCCGGCTCCCCCTTTCGGTTTTTCCAAGGAGCCCATGCGATGACCCTGTCTGACGAAGTCCTAACGGAAACCAGACGAGAGCGCAGTATTCCCGTCCTCGAGACTGAGCGGCTGACGCTTCGCGCGCCGCGTCACGAGGACGTAAAAGCGATTGCGGTCCTCGCCAACGACCGCCGCATCGCGGAAAATACCGCTCGCATCCCGCATCCCTACTGCGTCGCCGATGCCGAGCAATTCGTCGCGACCGTCAATCGGCGCGACGACGAAGCTTGCTTCGTCCTGATGCTCAACGGCACGCTGATCGGCGCCGGCGGCATCGATCCGCGAGACGATGGCGCTGAGCTCGGCTACTGGCTTGGTGCGGGCTATTGGGGCCGCGGCCTGATGACCGAAGCCGCGCGCGCCATGATCGACTATGCGTTCGGCGATCTCCGCCATGAGACCTTGCAGGCCGGCGCACGGGTGAGCAATCCGGCTTCGCGCCGCGTGCTGGAAAAGTGCGCGTTCCAATGGACCGGGGTGCGGCTGACGCGCATTCGTGCCATCCGCTCAGCCGCGCCGGTCGACCGGTTTCGCCTCGATCGCGGATTATGGCTTTCGCTCAAGGCGTGGGGTCGCGTCCGCCGCGTGGCGTGAGCTTGAACGCCGCTGTCAGCGTCCTTCGGATTGTTCGGTTTGAAAGAACGGCGCGAGCTTCGCGACCAACGCCGGCCCAAAATGGGCTTGCGGATTGGACGGCCGCGCCCGGTCCATCAGCTCCCAACCCTGGATCAGTATCCGGGCATTGTCGAAGGCGCGCTGAAAATCTCGGCCGGGCCGCACGCTTTGGCGGAAAAACGCATCGCCGAAATAGGTCCAGTCGCGCTCGGGCGCGCAGCCGAACGACGTGCTGTTGGCGTCCGCGGCGGTGATGACGATCGTATCGTCGTTGGTCAGCGGCGGCACGAACGTGCCGGCATAGCACGCCGAAACGATGACAACGCGATACCTGATGCCTTCATTGTCGAGCACGGCTGCCACTTCGTGCGGCGTCAACAGGGTGATCACTTCGCTGGGCAGGCGTAGTCCAAAACCCGTCGCCTCGCCGTGCGATGTCATCAACAGCAGAAGGACATCCGCATCCTTGTTCATCACGTCGCCGAGCGCGTGCACCGCAGCGGCGAAATTGCGCTGGTTCGCCAGCGGCAGGCTTTCGAGCGTTTCATGATGATTGACCAGGCGCACCGCGTGGCCGCGGATCGGCAAGATACTTCCGAGCGCGGCGAGGCCACCGTCAAGCTCCTTGAGAAAGACGTCTTGGTCCGCCCAGCCGGCAATGCCCAGCGCGTAGATGTTGGTCGCGCCTTTTGTCGGCGGGGTGAGGCTTGCGATCTCCGCCTGCAAGAGCGATCGCTGCGACTGCTCGAAGTTCGGCGGACCGTCGCCGTCTCTGTTGAAGGCGGCGTATTGGGCGTTCAGCGATTCCCACAGGTTGGCAGTGCGGATGTCGAAATCGTGGGCGACAAAGACCGGCGCATGCGGCACGAGCGCGCTGACCGCAACAAGAGCAACCCACAAGCCAACAGCGCGGCCAAATGCGGCCAGCCGTCGTGCCGGCGCGAAACTGCGCAACACCGCGACCATGGCGCCGATCCACCAGAGCGACACGATGGCAAACAGCGCCAGCGGCGCGGCGGCGTACTCGTGAAACGCCGCGGTTGCTGCCGCGAGCGAAGGTATCAGCGCGACCGCAAGCTTGACGGCATTGGTGACGAGCTCGGCCAGGATCGAGAGCGTGAGCATCGCCGCCAGCGCCGTCGTCCGTGCGCCCGGTTGCACGAATAGAGCGGCGACGGCGATTTCGAGCGCGACCCAGGCGACAGCCGCGTTGAGGCCGTAGGGATTAAAGGCGCCGGCCGGTCCGGCCGCCATGAATTGGATGGCGATGCGCAACGCCGCCAGCGTGATTGCGCAAACCAGGAGGCTCGGCAGGCCGACGAGCCGCGCGTCCGGAGTTGTCCGCCAGCAGGCGGCACGCAGCACAATCCGAAGAACCGCCCACACGCTCCTCATTCGCCACTCAATCCACCACGCCCCGACTGCAGTACATAGTTAAGGACACTATATCAGGCTCATTTCGCGGCAGGCGAATTGCAGCCGGCGTTTCTACGGTGGATTTGCAGCCCCGCCATTGTTACGAGTAGGCGTATGAAATTCCTCGATGAGGCCAAGGTCTATATCCGCTCCGGCGACGGCGGCAATGGCTGCGTGTCGTTCCGCCGCGAGAAGTTCATCGAATTCGGCGGTCCCAATGGCGGCGACGGCGGCAAGGGCGGCGACGTGATTGCCGAAGCGGTCGACGGCCTCAATACACTGATCGACTATCGCTACCAGCAGCACTGTTACGCCAAGAATGGCGGCGGCGGCATGGGCAAGGACCGCCATGGCGCCAACGGCGCCGACGCCATCCTCAAGGTGCCGGTCGGGACGCAAATCTACGACGAAGACGGCGAGACGCTGCTCGCCGATCTCACCGAGCGCGGCCAGCGCGCCCTGCTCGCCCGAGGCGGCAATGGCGGTTTCGGCAACGCGCATTTCAAGTCGTCGACCAATCGGGCGCCGCGCCGCGCCAATCCCGGCCAGCCGGGCGAGGAGCACACCATCCGGCTGCGGCTCAAGCTCATTGCCGATGCCGGCATTGTCGGTCTGCCGAATGCCGGCAAGTCGACCTTTCTGGCCGCGGTCAGCGCCGCCAAGCCGAAGATCGCCGATTACCCGTTCACTACGCTGCAGCCGCAACTGGGCGTCGTCGAGATCGACGGCCGCGAATTCGTGCTCGCCGATATTCCCGGACTGATCGAAGGCGCGCACGAGGGCATAGGGCTTGGCGATCGTTTCCTCGGCCATGTCGAGCGCTGCCGGGTGCTTCTGCATTTGGTCGACGGCACCGGTGGCGACGCCGGCGCGGCTTATCAGACCGTTCGCGCCGAGCTGGCCGCCTACGGACACGGTCTCGTCGACAAGCCGGAGATTGTTGCGCTCAACAAGGCCGACGCGTTGACCGCCGACGAGATCAAACAACAAACAGCGCGGCTCAAGCGCGCCGCCAAGACGCGGCCTTTGGTCATTTCCGCGGTCAGCGGCGACGGTGTGACGGACGTGCTGCGCGCGCTCATTGCCGTGGTCGAAAAAGCCCGCGGTCGCGAGATTGAGCCCACGACATTAAACGCAGCCTGGCAGCCTTAGGCTTGCACGCGCCCTGCGGGCGTGCGGCCGCCAGGGCTTGTTTGGATAAGGCCGCGTCAATCGCTACATTAGCGATATGTTTGGTCTGCCAAGGACGCATCACCGGCCAAAGAACGTGCGGCTCGACACGCTGGTGCGGCTGCGCTGGTTCGCCGTGTTCGGTCAGTTCGCCGCTGTTCTGGTGGTGCATTTCGGCCTGGAATTCGACGTCCCGCTCTGGCCGTGCCTGGCGGTCATCGCGCTTGCGGCCTTGCTCAATGTCGCGCTGCGGGTCGGCTTCCCGCATACCCAATGGCTTGAGCCCGAACGCGCCGCTTATCTGCTCGGCTTCGACATCGCCGAGCTTGCCGCGCTGCTCTATCTCACCGGCGGCTTGGAGAATCCCTTTTCTTTCCTGTTGCTCGGTCCGGTGTTGATTTCGGCGACCGCGCTGCCGCCGCGCATGACGCTCCTGCTCGGCGTTTTTGCGGTGCTGTGCGCGACGGTGCTGATTTTCTTTCACTACCAGCTACCGTGGGAAAGCGAGGAGCAGCTGCAACTGCCCGAGACCTATGTGGTGGCGGTATGGCTCTCGATCCTGTTGGCGATCGGTTATATCGGCGTTTACACGTGGCAAGTAGCCGAAGAGGCGCGTCAGCTCTCGGATGCGCTCGCGGCGACCGAATTGGTGTTGGCGCGCGAGCAGCACCTCTCCCAGCTCGATGGCCTTGCCGCGGCCGCGGCGCACGAGCTGGGCACGCCGCTTGCCACCATCACTGTCGTCGTGCGCGAGATCGAACGCGCCCTCGATGCGCATTCACCCTACGCCGACGACGTCAAATTGCTGCGCGAACAGGCGCAGCGCTGCCGCGAGATCCTCGCCAAGATCACCGAACTGCCTGCCGGCGAACCGTTCGATCGTCTGCCGCTGTCCGCGCTCATCGAAGAGGCGGTTGCGCCGCATCGTCACTTCGGCGTCGCCATCGAGGTGAAACTGCCGCCGGATCGGGCGGACGAGCCGGTCGGCGCGCGCAATCCCGCGATCCGTTACGGCCTGGGCAATCTGATCGAGAACGCGGTCGATTTTGCCAACAAACGGGTCGAAATCCTGGCCCAATGGACAGCCGCCGAGGTGCGCATCACCATCAGCGACGATGGGCCGGGTTTTGCCCCCGAAGTTTTGGATCGGATCGGAGCCCCCTACGTCACCCATCGGCGGCCGGGTCCGCGCGAACCGGGTGGCGACGAAGATGACGGCGCGTTCGGCCTGGGCCTCGGTTTCTTCATTGCCAAAACCTTGCTGGAGCGGTCCGGCGCCGCGCTTTCGCTGAAAAATCAAATGCCTCCGCTCCACGGCGCCACGGTTACCATCGTTTGGAATCGTGCGGAATTTGAACGGCCGTTGGTTGCGCCCCCTCTTGAGCGGGCAGCTTTCGTCTCCTAACTATCGGATATCGTGGGGCGCGCAGCTTTTGCTACGTGGAGTGGAATTGCCATGACCAGCGCCTTGAGCGGTGCTCCGGAGAGCACCAAGGCCGGCGTGATCACAACCGCCAGCACGGTTCCCAGCGAGCGTTCGCTGTTGATCGTTGAAGACGACAAGTCGTTCCTTCAACGCCTCGCCCGGGCTATGGAGACCCGTGGCTTTACCGTGACCACGGCCGAATCGGTCGCCGACGGCTTGTTGCAAGTGGAGAAGGCCGCGCCGGCCTTCGCGGTCGTCGATATGCGGCTCGGTGACGGCAACGGGCTCGACGTCATTTCCGCCATGAAAAAGCGCCGGCCGGAGGCGCGCGCCATCATTCTCACCGGCTACGGCAACATCGCAACGGCAGTCAACGCGGTCAAACTCGGCGCGGTCGACTATCTCGCCAAGCCGGTCGATGCCGACGACGTGGCGGCGGCCCTGCTAGCGCTCGACAACAAAAAGATCGAGCCGCCGGAGAATCCGATGTCGGCCGATCGGGTGCGCTGGGAACATATCCAGCGCATCTACGAATTGTGCGGCCGCAACGTTTCGGAGACCGCGCGTCGCCTCAACATGCACCGCCGCACGCTGCAGCGCATCCTCGCCAAACGCGCGCCGAAATAAACTCTCCCCGCAGGTGCAACGAAAGTCGGCCTTCGGTGTTTACCGATAGCTAAGTACGGCGGCATGGATCGGCCGAATAACAGCAAATCAGGCGCGGCATGTTAAGGCGAGATTGGCGCGACTGGGCTAGATTCGCCACGTATTTACAGGCGTTTAGCGACAGTGCGGAGAGGTCGTATGTCCGGACAGGCTAGGGTGTGGGACGCGGATCGAACTGATCGCATTGCGGCGAGAGCGGAACAGCCGGCATTGCCGGCGCCGCCGCGCCTTCTGGTCATCGATACCGACAATCTGCATCGTATGATCATCTGCCGCACGGCGGATAAGGCCGGCTTCGTTCCAGCGGGCGCGGCAAATTTCGCCGAAGCGGCGAAGCTCACGGCAGCGACGATATTCGATTGCATCACGCTCGACCTTTCGCTCGGTCAACAGACCGGCGAATTGCTGCGCCATTTGCGGGAGATCGACTGCGAAGCGCCGGTTCTCATCGTTGGCAATCGCGACGCCGCCGGCTGCCGCGAGACTTTGCGCTTCGCCAGATCGCTCGGCCTCGATGTCGGCGAGCCGGTGCCCAAGCCGGTCGATGTCGGCATGCTGCGCTACGCGTTTGAACAAATAAAAATTCAACGCCGGCTGCAGCATGGGCTGGTGACGGTCGGGATCTAATCGGGGTTGTGAACCGCCGAAGTGGTGCGATCGCCTTAAAGATTGGCAGCGACTGTCGCTACTTCGATTCAGCCTCGTAGACGCCGGTCCAATCCGGCGGCGGCGGTGAGGCGCGATAAGCCTCGATGCGCTCGGCATACATGTCGTAGAGGCCGTCAACACCGAAGCCGTTGGCGACTTTGTGGCAGCGATCGATCAGGCGGAGCGCCTCGTCCCATTGCTGCCTGCGATAGGCCGCCAGCATCTGCGCGTTGAGATCGCACAATTCGCCGCAGCGTGGATCGTCGGCGACCTCCGCCCGCCCGAGCACCGTGAATACCAGCTCCGGCTGCTTTTTGCCCTTCACCTGGATGAGGTCGATCTCCATGGTCGCGAACTTGGCCTTCGCCCGCTCGGCGGTACGCGAGCCGATCACCAGCGACAGCCGATAATCCTTGGTGCGTGATTCCAGCCGCGAGGCGAGATTGACGGTATCGCCCAGCACCGAATAATTGAACTTGAAGTCGGAGCCCATATTGCCGACCACGCACGGGCCGCTATTGAGCCCGACGCCGATGCGGAGCGGCATATAGACGCCGCCATTGGCCTGTGCCTCCCGCTTGATCTCGATATTGAGCGCCTCGACGCGTGCCAGCATTTCCAGCGCCGCATCGCAGGCATTGGCTTCATGCTCGTCGTCGTCGACCGGCGCGTTCCAGAACGCCATGATGGCGTCACCGATGTATTTGTCGATCGTTCCCTTGCGCTCGAGGATGGCGTCGGTCAGCGGCGTCAGGAACCGGTTCATCAGGCGCGTGAGGCGCTGCGGATCATCCTTGTAGTGCTCCGAGATGGTGGTGAAGCCGCGCACGTCGGAAAACAGGATGGTCATGCGGCGCTCCTCGCCGCCGAGCACCAGCTTCTCCGGCGAGCGCGCCAACTGCTCGACCAGCGCCGGCGACACGTAAAATCCGAAGGCGTGGCGGATCTGCTGCCGTTGCTGCTGTTCGCGGAAATAGTTGACGAAGGTGAGGACCAGATAAATCAGCCAGCAGGAGATCAACGGATAGGTGAAATCGATCAGCAGATGATGGCCGACAAAGAAGTACCACGAGATTCCGATCAGGCCGGCGATCAGGACGCCGCCCAGCGTTGCGACGATGCCCGCCGGCAGCATCGGCGCAACGATGATGATGGCGAGGCCGAGGATGAGGGCCGCGATGATCTCGCCGCCGAGGGCGTAGCCGGGCGCCGCAAGCAGCGACTTGGTGAGCACGTTTTCCAGAATCTGTGCGTGAACTTCTACACCGGGCATGTCCGGCGCCACAGGCGTCGTTTTGGTATCCAGCAAGCCGGTCGCCGAAGTGCCGATCAAAACGAGCCGGCTGCGAAAGCGGTCGGCCGCCACGCGTCCGTTGAGCACATCGGCGGCCGATACGAAACGTGCGGGGTCACGCTTGTTGAAATAGACCCAGAACTGGCCGCGGCCATCGGTCGGCACTTCGAGACCCGGCACGGCGACGGCGCGCACGCCTGCCTTATCGGTGCGGATCAAAATGGCGCTGGCACGGCTGACGACCCGGAGCATTTCCATGGTCAGCGACGGTACCAGTTCGCCTTGCGCCTCCATCACGACCGGAACGCGACGGACGATGCCGTCGCTCTCCGGATCGATCGAGAACAGTCCGCGACCTGCGGCCGCTTGCTCGATCTCCGGAATGTTGCGCAGCAGTCCCGGAAACGTCACCAGGCGCCACCGCGGATCCGGCCCGAGAACGGCAAAGCCGGCTTGCGGCGCGGCTTTGCCATCGACGGGCGGCGCGGCATGGCCCGCGGCAGTCTGGCCAACGATCACGCCGCCCGCTTTTTTGATCGCCTCGGCGAACAGCGTATCGTTGCTCGGTAGAGCGGCGAGTTTGTCGCGGCTTTGCGCATCGAGGCCGCGAAAACTCTTCGCCGCCACGGCTGGCGACATGCGATCCGGTTCCGCGAAGATGACGTCGAAACCGATAACCAAGGCGCCGTCCGCGCGCAGACGGGTTACGAGATCGCCCACGATGGTACGGGGCCACGGCCATTGCCCGATTTCCTTGAGGCTGGCCTCGTCGATATCGACGATGACGACCGGCCGCGCGGTTTGTTCACGCGGGTGCAATACCTGAAACAGATCGAACGTCCGCAGGCGCAATTCTTCAATTGGGCGCGGATCGACCGCACGCAACGCCACCAGCGCGAACAAGAGCAACAAGCAAACTGCTCGCGCCACACCGAATTGCCTCGCCCAGCGAGCGATGCGCTTCATGCTGCCGATCTCCAGCGCCGCGGCACGGCCGCGCCTGGATAACTATAGCAATATGTCAGGAATGTAGCCCGCTTCGCGGGACCCGGAGCGACGTTGTCACTTTTCCCGGAACGCCCGCTTGAGCTGGTCTTGCAGCGGCTTGACGAGATAAGACAGCATCGTGCGCTCGCCGGTCTGGATGAAGGCCTCGACCGGCATGCCCGGCGTCAGCTTGACTTCGCCAAGCTTGGCGAGCTCGTCGGCGGGCATCGAGATGCGGACCACATAATAACTCTGCCCGGTGCGCTGGTCGGTCGAAGTATCGGCCCCGACCCGGACCACCGTGCCGTTGAGCTCGGGCGTGGTGCGCATGTTGAACGCCGAGAAGCGCAGCACGACCGGCTGGCCAAATTGAACCTGATCGATGTCCCTGGGCTCGACTTTCGCCTCGACCAAAAGGGTGTCCGCCTCGGGCACGATCAGCATGACCGGATCGCCTGCGGTAATCACGCCGCCGACCGTATTCGCGGTCGACTGGAACACGATACCGTCCTGCGGCGCGCGGAGCTCGGTGCGCTTGAGCTGATCCTCCGCGGTCACTTTCCGTTCGACATATTCGCCGATCTTGCTATCGGTCTCGCGCAGCTCCTTGGCGACATCGCTGGTGAACTCTTGATCGACTTGGAGAATCTGCAGCTCGGTCTCGACGATCTTGCCCTTGGCCTCTGCGGCGCTGGCAATGAGTTGGCCGTGCTCGCCCTGCAGCCGCGCCTCCTCGCGCTCCAGCGACGTGAGCCGGCTGATCTGAACCAGGTTCCTTGCCCACAGATCGCGGACGCCTTGGAGCTCCTGATTGATGATGGTCATTTCCTTTGACTTGGCGTCCTGCTGCGCGGTCAGTCCGGTGATTTGCTCCTGCAATTGCTTGATGCGCTCCTGCAGCTGGTTCTTTTGCCCAAACCGCGCCTTGCGACGCAATTCGAACAGCTTGCGCTCGCTGGCGATGGCTTCCTGCACCTCTGGATCGCCGGCACGGTCGGCGAGCTCCTTCGGCACCGCGACGGCGTCGACGCCGTCGCGCTCGGCGCCGAGCCGCGCCTTGCGCGCATAAAGTTCGTTCAGGCCCTTGGTGATGATGGCCAAATTGGCGCGGGTCACGGTCTCGTCGAGACGGATGAGGATGTCGCCGGCCTTGACGTGATCGCCGTCGTGGGCCCTCACCTCGCCAACCACGCCGCCGCTCGGGTGCTGAACTTTCTTGACGTTGGAATCGACCACCAGCGAGCCTTGGGCGATGAGCGCGCCCGAGATTTCCGCGGTCGAGGCCCAGCCGCCGACGCCGAGCGCAAGGAACGCCACGACGGCGACGCCGATGACGATATGCCGGCGGATCGACGCGCGAATGTCCAGCGCAGGCCTGGCGTTCATGCCCCGCCTCCTTCACCGGGCACCACTTTCAAAGCGCGTGGCGGTGCGCCTTGCGGCTGGGTCACGCGGTTGAGCACTTCTTCTTTCGGTCCAAACTGCTGCTGGCGGCCTTTAGCCATGACCAGAATATAGTCGACGCCCGCGATGGCGCTCGGCCGATGGGCAACGACGATGACGATCGCCCCGCGGGCGCGCAAGCCCAAAATGGCGCGGGTCAGCGCTTCGTCGCCTTCGGCGTCGAGGTTGGAATTGGGCTCGTCGAGCACGACCAGGAACGGATCGCGATAAAGGGCGCGCGCCAGCGCGATGCGCTGGGCCTGCCCGGCGGATAGCGCGCTGCCGTGGTCACCGACTTTGGTTTCGTAGCCGTCCGCCAGATTGACGATCAGGTCGTGAACGCCGGCTGCCTGCGCGGCGGCGAGCACTGCCTCGGGATGGGGCGGATCTTCGAAGCGCGCAATGTTCTGCGCGACATTGCCCGGAAACAATTCGACGTCCTGCGGCAAATAGCCGATATGGCGACCGAGCGCTTCTTGCGACCATTGATCGAATGTGGCGCCGTCGAGCCGCACCGTGCCGCGCGCCGGCGTCCATACGCCGACCAGCATGCGCGCGAGCGAGGATTTCCCCGAAGCCGTCGGGCCGATCACGCCGAGCGCCTTGCCGCTCGTGAGCGTGAAGTTGATGTCCTGGGATACGATCTTTTGCTCGCCGGGTGGACAGACCGCGGCGTTCTGCACGACAAGCGTCTTTGCCGGCGGCTGCAGCGGCATCGGCTCCGTGCGCGGCGGCAGATGCCCGAGCAATTGGGACAACCGCTGCCAGCTCTGCCGCGCGCCGATGAATCCGCGCCAATTGGCGATCGCGAGATCGACCGGGGCGAGCGCACGGGCGCCCAAAATCGAGCCGGCGATGATGATGCCCGGTGTCGATTCCTGATGGATCACGAGCCAGGCGCCGACCGCCAGGATCGATGACTGCAGCAGCAGTCGCAAAACCTTTGACGCGGCGCCGAGACCGCCGACCACGTCGCTGGCCTGGCCGGTTGATGCCACGTAACTGCGATTAAGCTCGCCCCAGCGCCGGGCGATGCGGCCGACCATGCCCATCGCGGTGATCGCCTCGGCGTTGCGGCGGCTCGCCTCCAACAGCGCGTTGCGCGCCATGGCGAATTGCGTGGCGCTGCGGGTCGGCGGCCGCGTCCGCACTTCAGTCACGATGGTGAGGATGACGAGGATAATGGCGCCGGCGAGCGCGGTCAGTCCGATATACGTGTGGAACAGGAAGCAGATGCCGAGATAGATCGGCAGCCACGGCAGATCGAAGAAAGCCGACGGGCCGGCGCCGGAAAGGAAGCCGCGTACGGCGTCAAGATCGCGGATCGGCTGGGAGCCGTCGCCCCTGGCGCCGATCTTGAGCGGCAGCCTGACGATCGCGTCATAAACGCGCATGCTCATCGCTTCGTCCAGGCTGTCGCCGATGCGCACCAGGATGCGGCTACGGATGGCTTCGATAAAACCCTGGGCGCCGTAGAGGCCGGCGGTCAGGATCAACAACGCCACCAGGGTCGGCACGCTCCGGCTGGGCAGCACCCGGTCGTAAACTTCCAGCATGAACAGCGACCCGGTGAGCATCAAAATGTTGCTCATGCCGCTGAACAGCCCGATGGCGAGGAAGGCCTGGCGGCAGGCGCGCAGCGCCGCGGCGAGTTCCGAACTCGCCGGCTGGTGCCGCAAGGGGCGGGGAAACTGGATCATAGAGAGGCGCCTACCACCGTCCGTGGCGTGATAACACGATTTAACCTAAGAATTACTGACGCCGGGCCCGCCCTGCCGGTTTTACGAGCAAGAAAGTTCCCGGCTTCTGCGGCTAGAGCGTGGCAAGCCCGGGCCGGGCGCGAAACCCGGACCCCGCCGACCGCCTCGATTCGGACACCATTCCTAATCTTTTTGGAATCTTATCAGATTGCCGGCGGCTCAATCTGACCGCCGCCCCTGGACGGGCCGTTTAGCTCATAAGCTATCCGGGCGGGCTACTCCAACAAAAGCCCGCACGCCATCGCGCCACGGCCCGCAACGCGGGCCGGCGTCTGACAATCCACTAATACTTCGTTGCTGAGGTGGAATCAGGAACGAGAATCGAGCGAGAGACCGATACTGAACGCCTTCTGCCGCGTCGCGCCCTCGGTCCTCTTCAACTTTTTGGCAATTTTCGCTGCCGCGGTCTTCTTTTTCGCCAATGCCTTTAGTTCACGAACTTCGGTCGCCGTCCAAGCGCGCCGCTTCTTTGACTTCTTAGCCATAAATCCTCCCTTTCAAGAAAGGCAACTGCTGTCCCATAACGGGGGTGGAAGAAAACAGAACAGATAGAGTTGACGTCATGAGGATCGTAGCGTTGTCCGCAGACGCGCCTGCAATTAGCGCAGCGCAAGTTAAAGAGCAGTTTTGTTAGATCGTTCTTAGCAACCTGCGACGCTTTACGCAAATCCAACTTTGACAGTTCAACCCGTTATTGTTGTACCGCGCAGTTCCTTTTTTGTGCCGTGCGGAAAACGAGAGGCTCAGTGCTTTGCCGCGCCCGGCAACAATTCGGCGCCGTTCGACATGATTAGGACCCATTGATCGGCTGTAGCGCGGCCGGCAAGAGCATGATGCGCGCCGGTCCGGGGAGAACGATGAGCAAATTTCTACATATAACCGTATCACGGCTGATGACATTATCTTGGCTGGTGGCCGCGGTTCTTGCGCTGACGCTCGGCCAGCGCGCCGCTCATGCCGCCGAGATGCGTTTTGCGCTGGTGATCGGCAACGATGAATACAAATCCGCGAAGCTTGCGACGCCGGCCAACGATGCCGGCTTGGTGGCCGAGGCGCTGACGGCCGCGGGCTTCACCGTTACCGGTGCACGCAATCTCGATCAGGCCACGCTGCGCGAATCGTTTCGCGAATTTATCGGTCAAGTGGCCGCGGCCGGACCCGACGCCATGGTTGTCGTTTATCTCGCCGGCTATGGCGTTCAGTTTGCCGGCGAGAATTATTTCGTGCCGGTCGACGCCGATCTGGCGCGCGACGTTGACGTGCCGCTGCAGGCGGTGCGGGTGTCGGATTTTGCCCAGCCGCTGGCGGCGCTGCCGGGCCGCGTGAAACTCGTCATTGTTGACGCCGCGCGGCAAAACGCGTTCGCGCAGGGCGGCGAACCATTGGCAAGCGGTTTGGCGCTCGTCGACCCGGTCGCCGGCATGGCGGTCGCCTTCAACGCGGCGCCGGGCACGGTCGGACCCGACGAGCCCGGACCGTATGGTGCCTACGCCACCGCACTGACCGAGATGGTCGCCGCCGGCGGACTTGCGCTCGACGACGTGTTCACGCGCGCGCGGTTGCGCGTAAGCGAAGTCACCATTGGCGCGGAGGTGCCCTGGTATGCATCGCGGGTCGATGGGCCGTTCTTCTTTACCGAACGCGCCGCGGACGCGCCGCCACCGCCAGACGTGGTGCCGCTCGCCGACCTGCGCGACCAACCGATGCGCGGTTATTCGAGCGTCGAGGATGCCTATGCGGCGGCGCTCGCCCTCGACACCATGGAAGGTTATGAGCAGTTTTTGGCGCTCTATCCCTCGAGCCCGTTTTCGCCCCGCGTCGCCGCCATGCTGGCCGTGCGCCGCGAACAGGTCATCTGGCGGCGCTGCGTGTTCGACAACACGCCGTCGGCTTATTGGTCGTATTTGCGTCGCTACCCGAGAGGGCCACATGTCTGGGACGCGCGGCGCCGGCTCGGCATGCTGGGCGCGCCGTTCGAAGGCCCGGCGGATTTCGCTCTTGTCGATTTTGGCGTGCCACCACCGCCCCTGAACGAAATGGTTTTTGTTGACCGACCGGTCGTGATGTTTTGGGGACCGGGCTATGAACCGCCGCCGCGTTCGCCAGTGCGCTTCCTGCCGCCGCGGCCGCGCGAATTCGCTGCACTGCCGGCGCCGCCACCGCCGCATGAGCGCTTCTTTCTGCCAGCGCCTAGTGCTGTGGTAGTGCCTGCTTTTGTCAAACCGCCGCGGACCGTGGCGGTCAGGCCGGCGCCACCCGGCGCGGTTCCTGGCCACACGCCGGTTGCACTGCCGGGCGTCGTGCAGCACGCCGGTCCCGGTCGCCCTGGAGGCGTATCGCCTCCTGCGCCGGCATCGACGGCTGCGATCAAGCCCGCGCCGCTGCCGCAGCCACCACCTACACCGGGTGCAGCGCCCGCGACCATCAAGCCTGCCCCTCCGCCGCCCCCTCCGTCGGGTGCGGCGCCAGCGACCATTAAGCCCGCGCCGCCACCGCCTCCTTCGCCGTCGGTCGCGGCACCGGCGACCGTAAAGCCCGCGCCTCCGCCACCGCCGCCTCCGCCTCCGCGTCCGCCGGCTGCAGCAACAATCAAGCCGGCGACGCCGCCTCCACCGCCGCCGCCTCCCGCGCCGGCGGCGGTCAAGCCCGCGGCACCACCGCCGCATCCTGCGGCGCCAGCGCCAGCCGCGGCCAAGCCCGCCTGTCCGCCCGGCAAAACGCTTGCCGAAGTGAACGGGCATCCGACGTGCAAGTAACGACCAGCAAATAAACTCGCGCGGTCTCGCTTTTGATCGCGCGAGCATCGGGTTCGCGCTCCCGGCAACAGGCCTTGCGGTCCCGCCGCGCTCTTCCTAACTTGCGAGCCATGGATGCGTTGGGACCGGGAACGTTGGTCATGGAGGAACTCAAACTCGTCGCCCTGGACAAGGACGACATCGAGGTCGTGTCCGCTCATGTGCAGGACGCCCTCGTCAGCGTCGCCGACATTTTCTGGCGGCCGCGCGAGCATCGCTTTGTAATGGCGCTCAAGCGCTTCGACTGGATGAATGCGGTTGATGCGTTGAAGAACAAGGCACCGGACTACCGGCGTTGCCGGACGGCGCTGCGGTTCGAACGGGTCATTTCCTGCAAGTGCCGCGGTCTCGATCAGACCGGCAAGGACGCGCTTCTCAATCTTCTCGCGGTCGAATTCGCCGAGCGCGAGGCGCCTGGCGGCACCGTGACGATGACCTTCTCGGGCGGCGGCGCGATCCGTCTCGAGGTCGAATGCCTTGAGGCCGAGCTCGTCGATCTCGGCGAAATTTTCACGGCGATGGCGTGCCCGGATCACTTCGCCGATGCCAAAACGGCGTAACGGAAAGTCTTATGCCGTCCTCGGCTGCCGTGCCGGCGGGACTGCAAACAGCTTCATCAGCAGCGCGATGATGCCGAGCGTCGCCATGTAGACGATGAGCTGCATGGCGGTCGGCTGATCGACATAACCGATCAGGGTGTGCAACGCGCGCCCGAGGAAGCTGCCGTCGCGCAAGATCCACGACGTGTCCCAGACCGTCTGATCGAGTGCGGTGACGATGTCGGCCTGCTCGAGGAAGGCGATCGCTTGCGACGCCATGCCCGCGGCCAATAGCGCAATCAGCGTGCTGGTGACGGCGAATAGATAGCGCGTCGGAATGGTCACGAGGCCGAGATAGGTCAAGAGGCAGACGGCGGCGCCGAGCGCGAGCCCGATCACGCCGCCAACCAGCATGCCGCTCGAGGCGCCGCCTTCGGCCGCGGCGACGCCGTAGAGAAACAACACGACTTCCGAGCCCTCGCGCAGCACCGCGATCGTGACCACGGCGGCCAGCGCGGCGAGCGACTTCGATCCCTCGACGACGGCCTGGCCGGCGGCGCGCATCTCGGCGGCAAGCTCGCGGCCATGCCGCGCCATCCAGACATTGTGCCACCCGAGCATCAGCACGGCGAAACCGAGGATGCAGGCATTGAACAATTCCTGGCCGCTGCCGTGGAACAGCTGCGATATGCCGCTGGTGAAGAGTGCAACCACGCAAGCCCCGAGCACGCCGGCGACAACGCCCCCCGCCACCCAGCGGCCGCGGCCGGCGACGCCGGATGTGACCGCCATGACGATGCCGATGATCAGGCCGGCCTCGAACACTTCACGAAAGACGATCACCAACGAAGGCAGCACGGTACCTCACAACACCATGATCGCGGCGCGATGATTCACGGCACGAGCGTTCATGGCAAACGCATTCATGGCACCACCAAAAAGCCCTGCGTGGCGCGATGGAAGTCGTCGAAAAAATTGTAGCGGCCGGGCTCGAGCGGCCGCACCCGCACCACCGCCTCACGACCCGGCGGGACCACTTTCTCGACATGCAAAGCGTCGCTTTCAAATTCTGCCGCGATCGAATCGAGGTTCTTGATCGTGATCGCAATTGGCTTGCCGGGCGGCGCATGCACTTCAGCGGGCTCGAACTGATGGTCCCTGATGGCGATTGAAACCGGCACCGGTTCGTCCGCACGCGCAACGCCGGCACTCACGACGAAGACAGACGCAAAGACCATCAGCGTTGCACGCGCATTTCTTGTCATGACCGGCAAAGCTTTTATCGTCGCTCTCGAGTGAACGAGTAGACAGAACATACGAGGAATTGGTGAACGAAGCTCCTTTTGTCAATCAGAAAGCCCAAGGCGCCGTAAGATTAGAATTGTTATAATAAAAGAGACCTGATACGCGTCGCCGCGACACCTGCAAAGCTTGCTCACGAGGCATCGCGTACAAGGCAATACATGGCTATCCGTCTCGATACACGCGCCGCCGATTTCGCCGAAAAATTCCGCGCCTTTCTCGACACCAAACGCGAAGTCGCGGCCGACGTTGACGCGGCGGTCCGCGCCATCGTCGCCGATGTGGCGGCGCGCGGCGACGCGGCGCTGCACGATTACACGCGGCAATTTGACGGCTTCGATCTTGGGCGCGCCGGCTTGCGGGTGGACGCAGAAGAAATCGCCGCGGCGGCCGGCGCCTGCGAGCGGCACACCCTCGATGCGCTTTCCTTCGCGCGCAATCGTATCGAGGTGTTTCACCGCCGGCAAATGCCGCAAGACGATCGCTTCACCGACGCGCTCGGCGTCGAACTTGGCGCGCGCTGGACGGCGATCGAGGCGGTCGGGCTCTACGTGCCGGGCGGCAGTGCTGCTTATCCCTCCTCGGTGCTGATGAACGCCGTGCCGGCCAAGGTCGCGGGCGTGCCGCGACTTGTCATGGTGGTGCCCGCGCCCGGCGGCGTTGTCCCGCCGCTCGTGTTGGCGGCGGCGAAGATCGCCGGGGTCGACGAAATCTACCGCGTCGGCGGCGCGCAGGCGATTGCGGCGCTTGCGTACGGCACCGCGACTATCGCTTCGGTCGCCAAGATTGTCGGCCCCGGCAACGCCTTTGTTGCGGCCGCCAAGCGCATCGTGTTCGGCAAGGTCGGTATCGACATGATCGCCGGGCCGTCCGAAGTACTGATCCTCGCGGACAGCAGCGGCAATGCCGAGTGGATCGCCGCGGACCTGTTGGCGCAGGCCGAGCATGACTCAAGCGCGCAGCCAATCTTCGTGACCGACGACGCCGAACTTGCCGCCGCCGTCGAGGGCGCGGTCGCCCGCCAACTGGCGCGATTGCCGCGCCAGCAAATCGCCGGTGCTGCGTGGCGCGACTTCGGCGCGGTCATTGTTGTCCGCAATCTCGACGAAGCACTGCCGCTGATCGATGCCGTCGCACCCGAGCATCTTGAAATCGCCGCCGCCGATGCCGAACGGATCGCCGCCCGCATCCGCAACGCCGGTGCGATCTTCATCGGTGCGCATACGCCGGAGGCGATCGGCGATTACGTTGCCGGTCCCAACCACGTGTTGCCGACGGCGCGGTCGGCGCGTTTCTCGTCCGGGCTCGGCGTGCTTGATTTCATGAAGCGGACGTCGATCCTCAAATGCGGGCCGGAACAGCTGCGCGCGCTGGCCGACGCGGCGATCACGCTCGGCCAGGCCGAGGGGCTCGAGGCGCACGCCCGCTCCGTGGCCATCAGGCTCAATCGCTGATGGGGCGGCCGGACCGCGACCGATCAGAAACCGGTCGACTGGTGGCCGTGACGTTCGACGAGTCCTCGATCGGCCGCTCAAGCCCCGACGTCGAGCACGAGCGCGCGGTCGCGATCTACGATCTCATCGAGGAGAACGCGTTTCGCCCGGCCGGCCATCAAGGCGGGCCGTATGTCCTGAACTTGCGGATCGACGGCAACCGACTGGTGTTTGATATCCGGCTGGCCGACGGCGTGCCGGTGATTGCGCACCTGCTCTCGCTGGCGCCGTTCAGCCGCATCGTGAAGGACTATTTCACGGTCTGCGACAGCTACTACGCGGCGATCCGCGGCGCGACGCCGGACCGCATCGAGGCGCTCGACATGGCGCGCCGCTCATTGCACGACGAGGGCTCGCACATCCTCATGGAACGGCTCAAAAGCAAGGTCGAGCTCGATTTCGGCACGGCGCGGCGGCTGTTCACGCTGGTCACGGTGTTGCACTGGAAGGGCTGAGCATGATCCCGAAAAAGCTTGCCCCGGACTTGATCCGGGGTGGACACCGGCTTTCGGAAAAAGATCATGCTCGAGCGCAAAATCCAGACCATGATTCGATTCAACGCGATCGGATGATGGTCTAGGGGCCGCAATGCCGGCGTCCGCGACACAGCCCCTGGCCGTGCTGTTTGCCTGCGGGCAGAATTCCGTGCGCTCGCCGATCGCCGCCGGGCTGTTTTCACAGCTGTTCGGCCGCGCGATCTATGTCGGCTCGGCCGGCGTGCGCACCGGCGAGCTTGATCCGTTCGCGGTCGCGGTGATGGCGGAAATCGGCGTCGACATCTCGCGGCACAAGCCGATCACGTTCGAGGAGCTCGACGAACTGGAAGGTCTGAATTTCGATCTCATCATCACGCTCTCCCCGGAGGCGCATCACCGGGCGCTCGAACTCACCCGAACCAGCGCGGTCGACGTCGAATATTGGCCGACGGTCGACCCGACCGACACCGAAGGCAGCCGCGAGCAAAAGCTCGAGGCCTACCGTGCCGTCCGCGACCAGCTTCTCAACAGGATACGCCAGCGCTTCGCCGCGCGCCGGCCCGGCAACGAGTGACGCGCGGCGTCTGTTCCGCTCGCCCCGTTGCGGCCGGAGGCCCGGCGCGTATCTGGATTCTGGCTGGCGCAGCAATGAGCCGAATGTTGCTGACATGCAGTTGTAGAGCGGCCCGGCATCCGCTAGGTTCCGCGCCGCTTTCGGCCGCGATGTCGGGCACGCCGCGGCCGTCTATCAATAAGTCCGGATAGCGAATGGCGAAGGAAGAACTGCTGGAATTTCCCGGTGTCGTAACGGAGCTGCTTCCGAACGCCACTTTCCGCGTTAAGCTCGAAAATGAGCACGAAATCATTGCGCATACCGCCGGCCGCATGCGCAAGAATCGTATCCGCGTTTTGGCCGGCGACAAAGTGCTGGTCGAGATGACGCCATATGATTTGACCAAGGGCCGGATCACCTACCGGTTCAAATGATCGGCCGGCCAAAATTCGTTCTCGCGTCCGGCTCGCCGCGCCGGCTTGCGCTGATCAATCAGGCCGGCATCGAGCCCGACGCGCTGCGCCCGGCCGACATCGACGAAACGCCGAAGCGGGGAGAATTGCCGCGCGCCTGCGCCACGCGGCTGGCACGCAGCAAGGCCGAAGCGGCGCTGGCCATGCTGCGGCTCGACGAGGAGCTGAAAGGTTCGTTCATTCTCGCCGCCGACACCGTCGTCGCCGTTGGCCGCCGCATCCTGCCGAAGGCGGAATTGCTCGACGAGGCTGCGCAGTGTCTGCGGCTGCTCTCCGGCCGCAATCATCGGGTCCACACCACGATCTGCCTGGTGACGCCGAAAGAAACCTTCCGCCAGCGTCACGTCGAGACCCGGGTGCGCTTCAAGCGGCTGTCGGAGCAGGACATCGAGGCATATCTCGCCTCCGGCGAATGGCGCGGCAAGGCCGGCGGCTATGCCGCGCAGGGCATCGCCGGAACGTTCATTGTGAAAATCGTCGGTTCGTATTCCAGCATCGTCGGCCTGCCGCTCTACGAGACGGTGACCCTTTTGGGCGGCGAAGGTTACCCGATCCATTTCGGCTGGCTCAACGTGCCGTAGCCGTTGGCGCGGCGGCGCCCGCGTCCCATATTATTCCCATGCCGGAAGCTCCACGCAGCGCCTGCCCGATCTGCGGCAAACCCGCCGTCGAAACTCTTCGTCCGTTCTGCTCGCGGCGCTGCGCCGACGTCGATCTCAACCGCTGGCTCTCCGGCGTCTATGCCGTGCCGGTGACCGACGACGAAGAAGAGGACGAACGCCGCGACGACGGCGGTGAGACCACGCATTAAGCCGCGCCACGCCCATTCTGGACAGCCGGAGATCGAGCAATTATAACCGCCGCGCTCGCGCACGGCCTCGACCGGCCTCGCAGCCGTGATCGCGTGGGCCCAGGTAGCTCAGTTGGTAGAGCACTGCACTGAAAATGCAGGTGTCGGTGGTTCAATTCCGCCCCTGGGCACCAACAACTAACCGACCGGCGGCTGAAGATTTCAAGCGCGACGGTCGTGCCATTCGGTCGCCATAACCCGCCGCCGTGCGATTGACGATCCACCACCAAGCTGACTCACTGGCGAGATCGGTGATTCGCGCGCCAGGCGATCATGAAGAAAAAGCCGGCTATTCACGCGGCGTTCGCGCCCACGGGCGTCCGGCTGCCGCCGCCGCCAGTGTCGTCGGCAGTCATATCGTTGTTTGGGCAAGGACTGGCGCTGCATCAAGCCGGCCGACTGGCCGACGCGGAAAGAATCTACAATCAGATTCTCGCGACCCGGCCAGATCATTTTGACAGCCTGCACCTGCTCGGCGTGATCTTCTATCAGCGCGGCGATCACGCCGAAGCGGTGCGCCGGATCAATCTCGCGCTGAGGCGAAGTCCAAACAATTTTCTGGCGCTGAACAATCGCGGCAACGCGCTCGTCGCGCTCAGGCAATTCACCGAGGCGTTGGCGAGCTATGACCGCGCCGTCGCGGCGCAGCCGGATTATGCCGAGGCGCACTCCAATCGCGGCAATGTGCTCAAGGAGCTCAAGCGGTTCGAGGTGGCACTGGCGAGCTACGACCGGGCGATCGCGCTGCGGCCGGATTATGCCGAGGCGCATTCCAATCGCGCCGATGCGCTCAACGCGCTGGAGCGCTTCGACGAGGCGCTCGGCGCCAGCGAGCGCGCGCTAGCGCTGCGGCCGCATTTCGCCGAGGCGCGCGTCAATCTCGGCAACGCCCTGCACAAGCTCAAGCGCTTCGAGGCGGCGCTGGCGAGCCACGACCATGCGCTTAGGCTCCGGCCGGACTATGCCGAGGCCCACTCTAATCGCGGCAACACGTTGCACGAGACCAAGCGTTTCGAGGAAGCGCTGGCGAGCTACGATCGCGCCCTCGCGCTCAAGCCGGATTATGCCGAGGCGCATTCCAATCGCGGCAACGCGCTTCAAGAGCTGAAACGGTTCGACGAAGCGGTGGCGAGCTACGATCGTGCGCTGACGCTGCGCGGCGATCTTGCCGAGGCGCATTCCAATCGCGGCAATGCATTGAAGGAGATGGCGCGGTTCGACGAGGCGCTGGCGAGCTTTGACCGCGCGATTGCGGTGCGGCCGGATTTTGCCGATGCGCATTTCAACGAGGCGATGTGCCGGCTCTTGATCGGCGACTTCGATCGCGGCTGGGAAAGGAACGAGTGGCGGTGGCAAACCGAGCAATTGCGAGGTGGCAAGCGAAGCTTCTCGCAGCCGTTGTGGCTCGGATCGGATGCGATCGCGGGCAAGACCATTCTCCTCCACGCCGAGCAAGGTCTCGGCGATACGATCCAGTTCGGCCGCTATGCGCCGCTGGTGGCGGCGCGCGGCGCGCGTGTCATTCTGGAGGTGCAGCAGCCACTGCAGGGGCTGATGCGCACATTGTCCGATGCGGTGCAGGTCGTTGCCGCCGGCGATCCGCTGCCCGATTTCGATTTCCATTGCCCGATGCTCAGCCTGCCGTTGGCCTTCGCGACGCGGCTCGAGACGATCCCGTCCACCACCCCCTATCTTTCCGCGCCGGAGGGCAAGACACGGGCGTGGCGCGAACGGCTGGGCACACGTGAGAAACCCAGGATCGGTCTGGTGTGGGCCGGCAATCCGCGCAAGGAATTGCCCGGTGCCAATCGGATTGACGGCCAGCGCAGCATCGCATTCGATCGGTTGGCGCCGCTGTTTGAGGTGGCGGGGTGCGAATTTTTCAGTCTGCAAAAGGGCGACGATGCGGTGCGGCAATTGCGCGACAGTGAATGGCGTCAAACGATTATCGACCACACTGGCGACCTGGATAATTTTTCCGACACCGCCGCACTGATTGAGAATCTGGACCTCGTTATCTCGGTGGACACGTCGGTGGCGCATCTCGCCGGCGCGCTTGGCAAGCCATTTTGGTTGCTCAATCGCTACAACACTTGCTGGCGATGGCTCCTGGATCGCAACGACAGCCCCTGGTATCCGACGGCCCGGCTGTTTCGCCAGGACGCCACACGCGCGTGGGAACCGTTGATCGCACGCGTTGCCGCCGCGCTTTCGCATCACGTTCGCGCTATTTGACCCACGTTCAACGCGGCGTGGTCGTCATGGCGGCACACCGCAATTTGATGCTGGCCCGCGACCGCATATTCTGCCACCCTCGATGTTGGCGTTGGCGTGCCGCGCCAAGTCCGCGGCACGTCGCGTCGCCACCACGATGATGCCGGAGGCGCTTGATGTCGGTACAGACGCTGAGCAATCGGCAAGGATCGGGCTACGACCTGCGCGCGACGCCCGCCAGCGCGCTCGCGCATATCCCGGGCGATGACGGTTGGCCGATCATCGGCCACACGCTCACGCTGCTGGCCGATCCTAAAGGGTTTGTCGAACGCCGGGCGCAACGTTATGGTCCGGTGTACCGCACCCGCGCCTTTGGCCAGATCAACGTCACGCTGCTCGGCCCCGAGGCCAACGAGCTCGTTCTACTCGACAGCCAAAAATTGTTTTCATCCGCTCACGGCTGGGACATCCTGCTCGGCCGGCTGTTTCCCCGCGGACTGATGCTGCTCGATTTCGACGAGCACCGTCTGCACCGCCGCGCGCTGTCGGTCGCCTTCAAATCCGGACCAATGCAGTCCTATCTTACGCAGCTCAATGCCGGCATCGCCAAGGGCCTGGCGCAATGGCCTCGCGGTCGGCAATTCAAGTTCTATCCGGCAATCAAACAGCTGACGCTCGATCTCGCCGCGACCTCGTTTCTCGGCGACGAGCTTGGTCCGGAGCTCGAGACCGTCAAGCGCGCCTTCATCGCCATGGTCGCGGCATCGATTGCGGTTATTCGCGTGCCGGCGCCCGGCACGCAAATGGGGCGCGGCGTGCGCGGCCGCGCGGCGATCGTCGACTACTTCACCCGGCAGATTCCGCTCCGGCGGGAGCGTGGCGGCGAGGATCTGTTCTCGCAGTTCTGCCGCGCCACCTGGGACGACGGCTCGCTGTTGTCGAACGCCGATATCGTCGATCACATGAGCTTCCTGATGATGGCGGCGCACGACACGCTGACCTCATCGCTGACGTCTTTTGTTTATCAGCTCGCGGCGAAGCCGGAATGGCAGGAAAACGTCCGGCAAGAGTTCCGCGGAATCGGCCTTGCCGCCGGCGAACCAATACCGTTCGCCCGCCTCGACGATCTTGTTCTTACTGAAATGGCGTTCAAGGAAGCGATGCGGCTTGCGCCGCCGGTGCCGTCGCTGCCGCGGACCGCGGTGCGCGAGTTCGAATTCATGGGTTTCCGAATACCGGCCGGCGCCCGCGTCGCGATCAATCCGCTCTACACCCATCACATGGCGGAACTCTGGCCCGAGCCGGAGCGCTACGATCCGATGCGGTTCGAGGTCGAGGCTTCACGCACGCGGCACAAGTTCGCCTACGTTCCATTCGGCGGCGGCGCGCACATGTGTCTGGGTTTGAACTTCGCCTATATGCAGGCCAAGTGCTTCACTTGGCATTTGCTCAACGCTTTTGAGGTATCGATCGCGCCCGACCACCGCCCCGACTGGAGCATGTGGCCGATACCCTACCCGCGCGATGGTCTCGAGATGACGCTCAAGCCGGTGTGACGCTAGTGGTGCACGGCACGCGCGGGCGCCGCCGATTTCTTGGCGACCTGCGCAAATGCCCGCACCAGGGCGCCTTCAAGCTTGCCGTCCATGTCTTCCAGGGTCTTGAATGCGCGCGCCGGCTCGATCGGCTGCTTGTACGACCGACGCTCGATTAATGCCGCGTAGATGTCGCAAATCGTCACCAGCCGCACCAGATCGTTGATTTGCTCGCCGGCGAGGCCATCAGGATAACCGCTGCCATCCAGCAGTTCATGATGGCGGAGCACGACTTCGAGCAAGTCGGGCTCGTAACCGCCCTGGTCGCGCAAGAATTCGTAGCCGATACTCGCGTGGGTGCGAATGACGGCGAGTTCTTCGCTGCTCAATGCGCCTGGCTTGTTCAAGATCGCGAGCGGGATTTTCGCCTTGCCGATATCATGCAACAAGGCGCCTCTAATGAGCTGTTTCTGGTCGCCGCCGGCGAATTGCAGGGTGGCGGCGAAATCGGCGGCAAGCCCGGTGACCAGCAGGCAGTGCTGGTAGGTGGCGTCGTCGTGCGTCCAAACAATTTCGAGCCAATGGCGGATGCCGGCTTCGGCGATTGCCGCCATGATCGACATGGTGGCGCTCTCGACCCCACTCCTGCTGATTACGTCCCCGCGCATGGCCGCGGTGAACATGTCGCCAAACTGAGATACCGCGTTCTCTACATTTTGCGCCGCTGTGCTTTCGGCCGGTGCGACCGCAGCCGTCCGTGATCGAACGGCGGGTCCCAGAGCTAGCGAGATATCGGAGACGGTTGCGTTGGCGGGCAGCAGGAAGGTCGCGCCGAGCGCGGTGGCCTGAACCCGTTCCAGGTGGCTGTTGTCGCGCAGGATAGCGACGATCGGAGCCCGCGAAGCGCGTGGCCGCGACAACAATTGGCGCATGCGCTCAATATTGGCCGGATCGCGGAAGCCGACATCGGTGACGACTGCGGTCACCGGTCCGGCGGTCTGACTTTGATCGTCGAGCCCGATCATGCGACAGCCGCAGAGGCTGTCCAGGCGATCGGCTAATTCCTCGCTTCGCTCTGGGTGATCTGAAATCAGCAGAATCGCGTTGTCGGTGAGCATGGCTCCTGTACCCGCCCGCTGACGACTTTCTGTCCGCAGCGGGCCAGCGCGATGTTAGGCGCAGGACACAAACAGTTCGTAAATTTCCGATTGTGGCGGGACATAATACAACCAATTACTTCAATTTAATAAAATGATTTCGCAAACTGGAATGAATAACACTTGCTTAAGCCCACCGCCTTGGGCCGGGAAAGCAACGGCGCGCGGGTTCGCCCGCGGCCGGATGGTAGCGACTGTCGCGCTCCGCTCTGACCGGCGGATGCTACGCGTTGGACCGCGCCCGAGCGTCGGGCGCGCAGGCATCGCGATATCGTTTCATCGCCGCGAACAGCGCGACGCGATCCACTGGCGCCGTCGAGCCGGAGAATTGCCGGTACAACGACGCGACGTTGATGACGATGCGCTCAGGATCCAGCCAGCCGGAAAACCGATCCAGGTTGATCTTCCGTGCGGCCTCCTCGTGAGGCAGGCCATTATCAAAATGGGTCCGCGCCTCGGCGGCGATGAATTCGAAATAGCCTTTCAGCTCGCGCACGGCCGGTTTCTCGGCGATCGGCCCATGGCCGGGCACGATGATCTCAATGTCGAGACTCAAAATGTAGTCGCAAGCCTTGATCCAATTTTCGATCGGGCCGGCCCAAAGCACCGGATGGCCGCCGACGAATAATAAATCGCCGGTGTAGAGAATACGGTCGCCCGGCACGTGGACCAGCACATCGCCGCGGGTATGCGCCGAGCCGAGATGGGTCAAGAACAGGCGCTTGCCGCCGACGGTGACTTCCATCGTGTCTTCGAACACCGTGGTCGGCGGAGTGGTGACGATGCCGTTCCAATCAAAGCGGCTGCCCATGACCTCGTGGAAGAAGGCGCCGCCTTCGCCGAGATTCTTCCATCCGGCCTCCAGGGCCAACAACATACCCGCTGGTGCCTCGGCGAACTCTTCGGCGCAAGCCCGACAGGCAATGATCTCGGCGCCTTCGACCAGCTGATTGCCGAACACGTGATCGCCGTTGGCGTGGGTATTGACAAGTTTTTGGATATTCCGCGCGGCAGGCACCGCGTCGCGCATGGTCTTGAGCATCTGCGCAGTGAGCGGCAGATCGAACAGAGTGTCGACCAGCAAGGTCTGGTCGCCGTCGGTCACCAGGCCGGCATTGCTCCAGCCCCAGGAGCCGTCGGGCTGCAAATAGGCGAAGCAGCCGCGCCCGATATCGTGCAAGCCTTTGGTATATTGCCACCTGCTCACTGAAAATCCGTTCCTGTCGCCGCTACCGCCCCAACTTTGTTGGGCCTTCATAGCATCCAAGGCGACCCGACTCCACGCCTCGCCCGTCTGCCGGCGTTCGTCGTCGAAACGCTTCGGCGTTGCGCGCGGTCGATGCCGCTGTGTTAGGTTCGCCGCCACCAAAACGGGGAGCCCGGCATCAATGTCGAAGCAAATGAACAACAAGGTGTGTGTCGTCACCGGCGGCGCCGGCAGTATCGGGGCGGCTTCGGCAAAGCTCCTTCGCCATGAGGGCGCCAAGGTGATGCTGACCGATCTGAGCGAGGCTGCGCTGAAGCAGGTTGCCGGCGACATCGGCAGCGGCGACGACGTCGCCTGGTGTGCGGCTGACGTGACCAAATCCGATCAGGTTAAGACCGTGATGGCGGGTACGGTTGCGCGGTTCGGAAAAATCGATGTGCTGTTCAGCAATGCTGGCAACTTCGGCACGGTCGCGCCGATCGCCGACTATCCGGAGGATGTCTTCGATTCAGTGCTTGCCGTCCACGTCAGGGGCGCGTTCCTGTGCGCCAAACACGCCGTCCCGCATATGAACGATGGCGGGTCGATCATCATCACCTCCAGCGTTGCCGGGGTGACCGGCGATCCCGGGGTCTATGGCTATATCACCGCCAAGCACGCCCAGGTGGGATTGATGCGGGTACTGGCCAAGGAACTCGCCGCCCGCAATATCCGCGTCAACACCGTGCATCCCGGCCCGGTCGACAATGCCTTCCAGTTGAACGTCGAGCAAAAATTGGGTGCCATCATCGGCCGCGACGGCACGCAGTTCTTCAACGAGATCATTCCGCTGCACCGGCACGTGCGCGCCGAGGAAGTGGCGCGTTCGGTGCTGTTTCTCGCCTCCGATGCCTCAAGCTTCACGACCGGATGCCTGCTGATGGTCGACGGCGGCATGAGCATTTGATCGTTGATTAACGAAGCGTAAATTGATGTTAGCTACGTAGTGGCGGGGCCGCGCCGGCCGGGCGCCAGTACGCGATCTCTCACGATGTTTCGAACGCTGACTTGTTTGACCACACAGCACGACTGGCGCTTGGTCGTCGTTGCCGGCGTCGTTTGCTTTCTGTCCAGCCTCACTGCGATCACATTATTTTATCGTGCGCGTTCAACGGGCGGTCGTGCCAGCGTAGTCTGGATCGTGGCCGCCGGTATCGCGACCGGCTGTGGCATCTGGGCCACGCACTTCCTGGCAATGCTGGCATACGAGCCCGGCATTCCGATCGCTTATGGCATCCCGCTGACGACGCTGTCGCTCCTCGCTGCGGCGATGGTCACGGCAGGCGGATTGGCGATTGCTGTTTTCTTCCGCGGTCTTTGGGGTCCGCTGGTGGGGGGCGGCGTTATCGGCGCTGGCGTCGCCTGCATGCATTATCTCGGCATGGCCGCGCTCGAGCTGCCGGGCCACGTCGAGTGGGACGTTCCACTGGTCATTACATCGATCGTCCTCGGCATGCTGTTGGGAATGGCAGCACTTTTCATCGCCGTGCGCCGGCAAGGACTGCGCGCACTCTTGGCTTCCGCGCTGTTCCTTACGCTCGCCATCGTGTCGCATCACTTCACGGCCATGGGAGCGGTAGACATCGTCCCCGATCCGGGGCGTACTTTCACTGCGCTCTCGCTGTCGCCAGGGTCGCTTGCCATCGCCGTTGCCAGCGTGGCGGTGGCCATCCTGAGCATGAGTTTGATCAGCGCCGCCGCCGATCGTCGGTTAGATGATAAGGGGCGCCTTCTCGGTATCACGTTGAACAACATGACGCAGGGCGTCGTGATGTTCGACACGAACGGCCGTCTAGTCGTGAGCAATGATCAATACATAACGATGTACGGCTTGTCGCCAGATGTGGTGAAGCCCGGCGCCGCGCTGATCGACATCATCCGCAGTAGAATTAGCAGTGGCAACCTGCGCCGCGATCCGCAAGAATATTGCAACGAGATCATGAGCCAGATGGCCGCCGGGAAGACCGTGAGCTTCATCAGCGAAACACCTGACGGCCGAGCGGTTTCAGTCGTCAACCGGCCGATACCCGGCTCTAACTATTGGGTCGGCACCCATGACGACATTACCGAGCGCCGTGCGGCGGAACGAAGGAGTGCGTTGCTCGACGAGCAGGAAGCACGACGTGCGCTGATCGAAGAGGCGATCGTCTGGTTTCGTCAAAGCGTCGAAGGTGTTCTCAAGACCGTCGCCGACAGCGTGGCGGCGATGCAATCGACGGCGAGCGTACTGGCGGCGACCTCGAACGAGTGCACGTCGCAAACCGCGGGCGCGGTGCAGACTTCCAGTGACGCCTTCAGCAGCGCCCAGATTGCCGCGACCGCAGCCGACGAATTGTCGAAGTCGATTGCCGAGATCAACCGACAGCTGGTGAGCGCCACCGAGGTAGTCGGCGCCGCCGCCACCGAGGCCCAATCGACCAACACCGACATCGCCGAACTGGCGCAAGCCGCGCAAAAGATCGACGACGTCGTCAAGCTTATTCAAAGCGTCGCCCGGCAAACGAATTTGCTGGCGCTCAACGCCACCATCGAGGCGGCGCGCGCCGGTGCCGCCGGCAAGGGCTTTGCCGTCGTTGCTTCGGAAGTCAAAACGCTCGCGGTGCAGACGGCGAGGGCGACCGACGACATCGCCTCGCAAATCGCCTCGGTGCAGGAATCGACGCGCAGCGCCGTCGGCGCGATCGGCACCATCGCCGGCCGCATGCAGGAAGTCCGGCAATTCACCGCCGCGATCGCCACGTCGGTCGAACAGCAGAATTCGGCCACGCGGGAGATTTCGGGAAGTGTTGCAGCTGCCGCGGCTGGCACGAAGTCGGTGGTTTCCGTGTTGGGCCGCGTTTCCGGGTCGATCGCGGATATGCGCAATTCCGCAGATACCGTATTGGCGGCGTCGCAAGCCGTCGAGAAGGCCGCCGATTCTCTACGCGACAGCGTCGACGGCTTCCTCCGCAAGGTCGCGACCTGATTCATATCCGCTCGTCCCCGCGCAGGCGGGGACCCAGAAAAAACTCACTGGATTCCCGCTTTCGCGGGAATGAGCGGGTTTCATAAGCGCGCGCTACTCCATGGCCACACGGGCGAATGTGGCGATAATGCGCGATCCGGCCCTGATAGTACCGCGCAGATTGCCGGCTACCTTGGATTCGCCGCCGGCGCGGCGACGGTAGGCGACCGGCAATTCGAGCACGCGCAGGCCTGAGCGCGCCACCCGCATCTGCATTTCCAGGTTCCAGCCATAGGTGCGCTCGCGCATACCGAGCTGCAGCAAGGTCTCGCGGCGGATGGCGCGATAGGCGCACATGTCGGTGTAGCGCACGCCGTAAAACAGCTTGATCAGCGCGCCCGCCACAAGCCCGATCAGAAGCTGATGGCTTCCCATGCTGCCCGTCTCGCGCTGTCCGCGGGCGCGCGAGCCGATGACGAAGTCGTAACTGCCGGAGCGCACGGCGGCGACCATGTCTCTGATGAATGCCGGATCGTCGGCGCCGTCGCCATCCATGAAGACGATGATGTCGGCATCGTCGGCGGCTTGCGCGCCCATGAGGCACGCTCGCCCGTAGCCACTGCCGGCATCGAGCACCTCGGCGCCGGCGCGCCTTGCAATGTCGGCCGTACCGTCGCTGCTGCCGCCGTCGGCGACGATGATCCGGCTGACGATGTCGCGCGGGATCGCGGCCACGACGCCGCCGATCGCGGCGGCTTCGTTGTAGGTCGGAATGATGACGGCGACGCCGCTGGCCAATGGCGGCACTGCTAGAGGCTCCAGCGCAGCCCGCAATTCGCGCACGCTGCGGCCGGCTTGTCGGACAGCAGGCTATGGCGGAAATCGCGATAAGCCTCGCCGGTCCAGATCTCGCGCAGGGTCTGTTGCGTGGCGTCGCCGAGCGTATAGTTCTCGTAGCCGCGTTGCGAAAACGGCGCGATGCAACAGGGCAGGGCGCGGCCGTTGGCGGTGATGTACATGACCGTCCATGGCCGGCGGCACATCGACCACGGCGAACCGCCATCGCTGCGTTTGAGGCTCATGCCCGGCTCGGATGCGCCGCCCGACGCACTGAAGGTGATGCCGAGCGAAGCGGCAATGGCGGCGGCGCGATCGAGATGTGCCGCCTCCTCGCGCGACAGCTGCTCGTAAAGCGCCTGATCCGGTCGCGCCATGCCGATGGCGTCCTCGCCGAAGAATACCAGGCGCTGCAGATAAACTTCCTTGACGCCGGTTGCCGCGGCGACGCGCACGAACTCCGGCAATTGCTCGACCGTCTCGCGCATGCCGGTCAGCCACGCCGATACCCGCGGCTTGAGCTTGCCCTCGCGCTCCTGCAGGTCGCGGAAGGCACGGACATTCTTGAGGATGCGATTGAAATAATTCTTGCCGCGAATGACGCGGTACAACTCGGCGTTGGCGGCATCGAACGAGACGCGCAACTCATCGAGGTCGGCATCGATCAGCGCGCGGCCGTTCTTTTCGTTGAGTACGGTGCCGTTGGTATTGAACAGCACGTAGGTGCCGCGGTCTTTCAGGTATCGCACCATGCGCGGCAGATGCTTGACCAGCATCGGTTCGCCGACGCCGTGCAATACCGCGCGCGCCAGATTCGGAATCTGATCGACGATCGAGCGAAAGAGCTCCCAGCTCATGTCCGCCGGCGGCTCGAGCTCTTCATAAGTGCGCGGACAGGTCGTGCACAACAGATTGCAGCGGTTGGTGGTCTCGAGATAAAGGCAGACCGGTGCATGTGCGGGCACGTCGTCGTCGGTGCGCACGCCCTCGAAGTAGCGCCGCGGATCGACGGCCGGTTTTGTGGCGCCAACATCCATTATCAGGCACCCCCGGCTGCGAGCGGCACGGCGTCGACTCGCCGATCAAATTCGCCGTCGGACCAGAGGCGATCGATCAACGCCGCGGTGGCCGCGGGAAAATTCGGTTCGGTTGTCTCCCGCGGGTGTTTGGCCCGACGCGCCCCGCGTACTTCGCTGCGCAGCTGACTCAAGCCTTCGGCGTCGTCGACATCATACCAGACCGGCAGCGTATGGACATCGAGTTTGATCTCGCGGGCCCGTTCGCGCGTCTGCTCGGCGACGCGCTCGGTGCTCCAGGTGATGTCCTCGAACAGGCGGCGGTGCGCCGTTTTGATGCCGAGCAGATAGTAACCACCGTCGCTCGAGGGGCCGAGCACCGCGCGTTCGCCAGGCCGGGCCAGCGCCTCGGTGGTTTCGATCAGGAGCGCCGTCGGCAAAGTTGGGCTGTCGGAATTGAGCACAACGGCCGATTGGTGGCCGCGCGCCAGCAGGTGCTCAACGGTGTGCAACAGGCAATCGCCGAAGGTCGGCAAGCAGGCGTCGATCAAGCCAATAGTCGGCGGCAGGATGGAGCGAAAGAAGTCTTCGGAGCCATGCGGCGCGAACGCAACATAGCCGGCGATCTCGCTGTGACGCCCAGCCTGGAGAACATTCTCGGCGATATCCTGAAGGAACGCGGTGTTGAGCGCGGCTGCTTCTGCGAAGGTGAGCGGTGGCACGAGCCGCGTCTTTGTTCGGCCCGGCGTTGACGCCTTGGCCATGATCGCGATGCCGCAGCGCGCCACTGCCGGTCTGTCATTAAAATGCTTCGCATCCTGCATGCGATGCCAACCCCCAAAAATCATATGATCCAGCGCGGCGCAGTGTTTGGCAACTATCGGCACGGCGCCAATCAATTCCGGCTCACTGCCGGACAAGTCAGCAGACACTAAAAGGTTATGCGGTTCACAAAGTCGTGATTATGATGAGAGGGACTCACGTACCGTTCCTGGGGGCGGGGACAACCGTCATCGCCGAACGTAGATCTTCCAACTCCCGTTGCGCGTTTCCGCCACACGATAATCGGTACTCGCAGCGAACGGGTCGTGATCCCACGCCCCATCCGTGGGTGCAACCGCAATGACGTCACAGCCATATTGCGTCGCCATGGCGTGCACGTCGTCGACGGTGCCCTCGCCGGCAAACACCCGAACGAACTGCGCGTTGATCGTCGCGCGGCGCTCCGGCGGCAGCGAGGTATAGGCGAGCGCTAAATCGAGACCGGCAAAGCATGAGCTTCGGTTGGCGAGCAACGCCCACGATATGTTCACCGGCCACGGCGTCAGCTCTTTCACGAATAGCGGATTGTTGGCGATGCGCGCGGCCGGGGGTGCGTAGCGGCGCACGGCTGCCCACAATTCCGGCGATTGCGCAAACGCGAGGCCGCCCGGCCGCTGCCGGCCGGCAACATTGTCGCGAATTATTTTCGCGGTATCGGGCAGGCTGAGCGCGAGACCCGTAAGTGTGATCGCAATGACGACGATGCGAAGCCGACCCTTCGCCAGACCGGCCGCCGCCGCAGCGACAGAGACGATCAGCACCATTTCGGCGGGGATGATGGCGCGCAGCCCGAGATCGTTGTTGTCGCCTAAGGTCGAGACCAGAAGCCAGGAGACCATCAGCCCGGCGCCGGCAAGGCAAGCCAGAAGAGCGATGGTGAGCTTTTTCGCGCGCGGCAGAGCGCTACGCAGCATGGCAATCAATGCGGCAACACCGGCAAAAAAAATCGCCGGCAATTCGACCGGCAGGATAACGACCCAATAACCCGGGAGGTCGAGCATGCGGCGGAACGCAAGCGGTAGAAATTCGCCGAACACCTGATACTGCGAAACGGTGATCGGGGTACCACCGCCGCGCGCGCGGACGGCGGCCCATTGATTGAGCACGAACGGCGCGATCAGGCAGACGACCAACAAGGCGGCAAGCGCCAGTGCGGCCAATAAACGCCGGCGTCGCGCCGGGTTCACGGCGGTGAAAACGATTGGCGCTGCGAGGAGCGAGGCAATCGCAAACGTGATGCCGCCGACAAAGGTCGAGCTTTCAAAACCGGCGACGATGAGGAGCGCCAGCGCCAGAACAAGCGTCCAGCTTTGCCGCTCCGTCAACCGCACCACAACCAGCATCGCCGCGATGACGCTTGACGCCGCCATCACATGCTGCGGCACCCAGGTTGCCTGAAAGAGCCAGCCGGCCATGCCGATCGGCGCCAACAGAACGGGCCTCAAATCGCTGGTCCCGAATATCCAATGGAGCGTGATCCACAATGAGGCGGCGGCGGCGAGCGCCACCACCCAGATCGCGGCGGCGGGGCGTTTGGCAAGCCAGACCGCAATCCCCATCATCAATGTCAGCGAGGCGAAAGCAGTGAACCAGGTAAGCCCGATATCGGCTTCCCAGCCCATCGCGCTGGCGGCCAGCGCGACCTCGGCGGCGCTGAAATGCCAGAGGTAATAATAGGCGAGGCAACTCCCCGAGCCCGTATCCGGGATGCATTTGGCGCCAAACTGGCCGAACACGGGATTGACCGGCGGCACGCCGAGCCGGGCGATCGCGTCGATGATAGCGCTCTTGGAATGATCGAAGATCGGATCGGCGAGCTGCACGGCATCGCCGTAGTATTTCGGCAGGATGGCGACGGCCGGCACTAGCGCCAGCACTGCAGCGGCGGCGAATGTCCATGACGAAACGGTGGGTGCGTCTTCGGCTTCGCTCCCGGGCGCCGGCAGCGACAGTGAAAAGCCGCTCAAGAGAACGCAGAGCGCGCCGACGGCGACGACCGTCATCGGCGACAAGCCGATCCACAGATAGATCGGCAGCATAACGGCGCTGTGCGTCGCCCAGCCGATCACCGGCGCTGCACCGAGCGCCAAGACGCGCGGCAGCAGATGCCGGGCGAGCGCAAAGCCGAGCAGCGTCCAGAAGGCAGTGGCGATCAGCGCGCAGAGAATTGCGTTGATGGGCGACGCCATAGGCTCCCGATTCCGAAGTTCACAGAAAGCTTGCATACCTTTACGCGAAGTTCGGAATCAAAGGGACAGCACAGCGTTCAGATTGAGACGATTGATGCACCGACTTTTGGGGGGAGCATGATCTTTTCGGAAAACCGGCTTCCACTTTTCCGGATCATGCTCTGACCGACGCTGGTGCTGCGCTACTGTGCCGCCGCGGTGGGCTTGGCGGTGGCGAGAACGATGACCTTGGTTCCGACGGGTGTGCGGTTATAGAGGTCGGCGACGTCTTCGTTGGTCAGACGGATGCAGCCGGACGACACATTGGTGCCGATGGTCCACGGCTCGTTGGTGCCGTGGATGCGATAGAGCGTATCCTTGTTGCCCTGCCACAGATACATCGCGCGGGCGCCGATCGGATTGTCCGGACCGCCTTTCATCCCGATGCCGCTTTGCAATTGCACCATGTGCTCCCGCAGCTCGGGCTTGCGCGCCAGCATTTCCGGTGGCGGATACCAGTCGGGCCATTCCTGCTTGGTGTGGACGGTAGCCATGCCCGACCAGACAAACCCTTCGGCGCCGACGCCGACGCCGTAGCGGATGGCCTGTCCGCCGCCCTGTATCAGGTAAAGGAAATGACTTCCCGGATCGACGACGATCGTGCCGGGCGGTTCGGGCGATGGGTAAGTCACGACCGTTCGCGCGAATGCCGGGTCGGCTCCGCGCGGCTCTTCCGGCGCAGCGCCGTAGAAACCGAACCCGCTGCCGCTATTGGTGCTCGGGGTGTGCGTCCCCGTCGTCGTGCAGCCGGCGAAGCCGATCAGGGCGGCGGCAGCAAAACCGCCGGCGATGATCGCGCGCCGGTTCGGCAATCTCGGGTCGCTCGGCTTCATTGCACGCATTCTAGCGCAAAATCTCCCCGGACCAGGAACGGTCGAACAATCCTCCGGTCGGCGAGAGAGTGTTCGCGAAGGATTTCAGGAGCTTGCGCCAAATGCGGTTAGATGATATACATCGCGTGTAGCTGCATACACAAAACTGTATATACACCGAGAATCGCCGATGGCCCTGCATATTCGCGACGACCGAGCCGCCAAGCTTGCGCGCCGCTTGGCCGACCGCAGCGGCATTTCGATGACGGAAGCGGTCATCACGGCGCTTGAAGCGGCGTTGGTGCGCGGTGAGCGGCCGCTGCCGCAACGGCTTGCCGAGATCGCCGCCGATGCGCGGCGCCTTGCGGATCCCCGTCGCCAGCGTGCTGCGGGCAAGCGCGATGTCGATGCGCTCTGGGGCTCTTCGTGATCTTCGTCGACAGCTCGGCCGTGGTCGCCATTCTGACTGCCGACCCGGATGCGGCGACGCTCGGGGCAAAACTCGAGACCGAGAGGGAGCGGATATCCGCCGGCCACGTTATCCTTGAGGCATCCATGCGGCTCGCAACCTTGTTGGGCCTCACGCCGGCCGCCGCCGACAGGTTGGTCACCCGCCTGCTGCGCGAGGCTGAGATCAGGGTCGTTCCGATCACCGAAGACATCGGCCACGCCGCGGTCGCCGCCTTCGACCGCTATGGCCGTGGCCGCGGTGCCGGCGGAAATCTGAATTTCGGCGACTGTCTGTCCTATGCCTGCGCCAAGGCGCATAACGCGCGGCTGTTGCACATGGGTCACGACTTCGCGCAGACGGACGTCGTCGCCGCGTGAGAGGATGTCGAACCGCGATGCTGCGGTTCGCGAAAAACCAGATCAATTGATGAAATGTTTCTGCTTGCGGTTCATCCTAAGGGACTGTGAACGCAAAACCGGCTGACGACCCTTCTCCAAAGTTTGCAACGGGATTATCCTTGCAATAGCGATGACCGGGAGACGCGTCATGGAACGATCGCGCATCGTCACATTCGCCGCGCTGGCTTTGATAGGAGGATCGGCTGTCAGCTATGCCGGCCCGTGCACGACTCAGATTTCGCAGGTTGAACAACGGATCCGCACGGCGGCGGCCAAGTCGGGGCCTGGTGGCGCCGGAGACGCGAGTGCGCCGCAAACGGTTGACGCCCAGCTTCATCACCAACCGACACCGGGCTCGGTGCATAGCGCCGAACGCATGGCTAACGCCGACGGCGAAGCAGCGTTGGCCCGCGCGCGCAATGCCGACGCCGCCGGCGATGCGAGCGCCTGCACCAAGGCGCTGATGGAAGCACAGGCGATTTACGGGATCGAGTAGGCCTAATAGGCCTCCTCGGCGTAGATCGGATCGACCGAGCCGGCCCACGGGCCGTTGAACTTCTCCAGAAGCTGTTGCGCCGGCGTGGTGCCGCGGGCGAGGCGATCCTCAAGGACTTCAAGATAGCGCGTCTCATCGCGGCCGCTGACGTCGAAATGTTGACGGCGGGCCAAGCCGGCGCGCGCCAGCTTGAGCACGTCGCCTGCGATTTCAAATACGGTCCGGCCACGCACGGCGGCGGCCAAGCCCGCTTTCGGCACCTCGTCGCGGAGTTTTTGCCGATCGGCGGCGCTCCAGCCTTTGACCAGATCCCAGGCCGCGTCGAGGCTGACATCGTCGTAGAGAATGCCGACCCAAAAGGCCGGCAGGGCCAGCAGGTTGCGCGTCGGTCCGGAATCGGCGCCGCGCATTTCCAGATAGCGCTTGAGCCGGACCTCGGGAAAGATCGTGCTGATGTGGTTCGACCAATCGGAAATCGTCGCTCGTGCGCCGGGCATGCCCGGCAGCTTGCCCGCCAGCAGATCGCGAAACGACTGGCCTGCGGCGTCGACATACTCGTCGCCGTGCTTGACGAAATACATCGGCACGTCGAGCGCGTAGTCGACCCAGCGCTCGAAGCCCATGCCCGGCTCGAACGCCCACGGCAGCATGCCGGTGCGCGCGTTGTCGGTATCGCGCCAGATCTCGGCGCGAAACGACAGGAAGCCGTTGGGCTTGCCGTCGGTAAACGGCGAATTGGCGAATAGCGCCGTCGCCACCGGCTGCAGCGCTAGCGAGATCCGCAGCTTCTTGACCATGTCGGCTTCCGACGAGAAGTCGAGATTGGTCTGCACCGTGCAGGTCCGGTACATCATGTCGAGGCCGAGCTTGCCGACCTTCGGCATGTAGGCGGTCATGATTTTGTAGCGCCCCTTGGGCATTTTCGGCATGGCCGCGCGGGTCCAGTCCGGCGTCATGCCGATCCCGAGAAATCCGATGCGCAGCGGTAACGCGACCTCGCGCACCTGCGCCAGATGCGCCATCAGTTCGCTCGACGTTTGATGCACGGTTTCGACCTGTGCGCCGGACAGCTCGAATTGGCCGCCAGGTTCCAGCGAAATGGCGCCGCCGCCGGTCACGTCGAACAGGCCGATGACGTTGTCGCCTTCCATGATCGGCTGCCAGCCGAGCAGGTGCTGCATGCCTTCGAGCAGCGAGCGGATGCCGCGGCGTCCTTCGTAGGGGACCGGCTGATGGCGCTCGAGCGTGAAAGCGAATTTCTCGTGCTCGGTGCCGATGCGGAATTGCGACTTCGGCTTGATGCCCTGCGCGATCCAATCGACGAGCTCGTCACGGCGCTCGATAGGCGTCAGGTCGACTTGATCACGCGCCATGGGATCCGCGGTGAGTGAGCGTCAGCCTCAAGAAACGCCGCGACCGACGTCACGCCGCCTTGCGCTTTTCCGGCGCGAACCGGTGATAGAAGGTGTCGCCGGTTTTTGCCATGTCACGCAACAGCTTGCCGGGCTTGAAGCGATTGCCATGCTTCTTGGCGAGCCCGTTGCACAATTCAACGAAGCCCTTGGTGCCCATGCCGTCGATATAGGAAATAGTGCCGCCGGTGAAAGGCGCGTAACCGAAGCCGAGGATCGAGCCGACATCGGCTTCGCGCACGTCGGTGACCACGCCCTCCTGCATGCACCGCGCCAATTCGAGCGCCTGGATCGCGAGCAATCGGGTTTTTAGCTCGGCGACGTCGATCGCATCGGGATCGAGCTTGGTCGTTTGCAGATCGGCGAGGCCGGGCCACAATCGCTTCGGACCGTTCTGCGGATAATCGTAGAATCCCTTGCTGTTCTTGCGGCCGAAGCGGCCGCGCTTCTCGACCATCTCTTCGAGCAGCGCCTTCTGCCGCTGGTCGATCATGTCGGCGCCGAGATCGGCCTCGGTCGCCTTGAGGATTTTCCAGGCGAGGTCGACGGCGACTTCGTCATTGAGCGAAAGCGGACCGACCGGCATGCCGGCCATGCGGCCGACATTCTCGACCATCGCCGCCGGCACGCCTTCGGTCAGCATCAAATGACCCTCACGGATATAAGTGCCGACAACGCGCGAGGTATAGAAGCCACGCGAGTCATTGACCACGATCGGGGTCTTGCGGATGGCGCGCACATAATCGAGTGCCATCGCCAGCGCCGCGTCGCCGGTCTTCTTGCCCATGATCACCTCGACCAGCATCATGCGGTCGACCGGCGAGAAAAAGTGAATGCCGATGAAACGCGGCGTGTTCTTGAATGTCGTCGCCAGCGAGGTGATCGGCAACGTCGAGGTATTGGAGCCAAAGATAGTGTCTTTGCGGATCACGGCTTGCGCCTTGGCGATCGCCTCTTCCTTGACCTTGCGGTCCTCGAAAACCGCCTCGATGATGAGGTCGCAGTCCGCAAGCGCCGCGTAATCCGGCGTCGCCGTGATGCGCGCGAGCAACGCGTCGCGGTCGGCGGCAGTGGCGCGGCCGCGATTGACCTGATCGGTGATCAGCTTCTGCGAGTGCGCCTTGCCCTTGTCGGCGGATTCCTGATCGCGATCGATCAGCACCACATCGATGCCGGCTTGCGCGGTGACATAGGCGACGCCGGCGCCCATGAAGCCGGCGCCGAGCACGCCGATTTTCTTGATCGCTTTGGCCGGCACTTCCGGCGGGCGGCGAGCGCCCTTGTTGAGCTCCTGCATGGAGACGAACAGCGAGCGGATCATCGCCGCCGCTTCGCGTGAGCGCAGGATTTTCGCGAAATAGCGGGACTCGACGCGGAGCGCCTGGTCCATCGGCAGCTGCAGGCCTTCATAGACGACCTGCATGATGGCGCGCGCTGCCGGATAATTGTCGTAGGTTTCCCGGCGATAGAGCGCGTTCGCCGGCGGAAACACCATCATGCCGGCTTTCGAATAGACCAGCCCACCGGGCAACTTGAATCCGTCGACGTCCCAAGGCGCTTTCGCCGTGCCGCCGGCTTTGATCCAGTCCTTGGATTTTTTCACCAAGTCGGCGGCCGGCACCACTTCGTCGACAAGCTTCATCGCTTTGGCGCGGCTGAGGCGTAGCTGGTCGCCCTTGAGCAGGAATTGCAGCGCGTCGGCCGGCTGCAGCATGCGCGCGACGCGCTGCGTACCGCCGCCGCCGGGAAACAGCCCGACTTTGATTTCCGGCAGGCCGAGCCGCGTCTTGTCGTTCTCGGCGGCGACGCGATGATGACAAGCGAGTGCGAGTTCGAGGCCGCCGCCCATCGCCGTGCCATTGATGGCGGCGACCCAGGGCTTGCCGCAGGTCTCCATGCGGCGGGCGATCTGCGAGAGCTTGCGGCTTTCCTCGAACAGCCTTTTGTTCGCGGCTTCCTCGCCTTGCGACTTGGTCAATTCGGCGAAGGTGCGGCTTAAGGTCTCCAGCATGGTGAGGTCGGCGCCGCCGCAAAATGCGTCCTTGCCGGAGGTCAGCACCGCACCTTTGACGGCGGCTTCGGTGGCGACGCGCTCGGCGATGGCCGCGAGTTCCTCGGTCACTTTCGCATCGATGACGTTCATCGAGCGTCCCGGCATGTTCCAGGTGACGAGCGCGATGCCGTCGGCGTCGGTTTCGAAGGTGAAATTGGTGTAGGTCATACGCGTCTCCCGTCGCCTCTATCGTGCCTCGCCCCCCGTGGAGAGCGGGAATTACTCAGAATATGGCTGTCCGTTTTTGTGGGTGTAGTGTCCGCCTGCTTCGTCGCGGATGATCCGCAGGTCAACATCGGGATATTCGGCGCGCTCGTGCTTCGACCGCGTGCCGATCTCGAGATAGACCGCGTCGCGGCTCGACTTATTCACGAGGTGGTGGCCGTTCGGCACGTTGGCTTTGAAACCCGCCGCGTCGCCGGCCTTGAGCATGGTCTCGCCGCCGTCCTCGATCAGCGCCACTTCGCCCTCGAGGATGTAGACGAGTTCATCTTCCTTTTCGTGCCAATGCCGCAACGCCGAGGCGGCGCCGGGCTTGAGCGTCGTCAGATTGACGCCGAATTGGTCGAGACCGGCGGCAACACCGAGCCGCTTGCGCGAGCGGCCCACGGCCACCGGCCTGAATGGCTTCGGGTAGGTGCTGCCGGCTTCAATCGCCAAGCTTGCGATGTCGATCTTCGGCATGCCGCGCGGCCCCCTCTTTATCCCGTCCCGGCGCGGAGGGTGATCACACCCGCTCGATGATCGTGGCGGTTCCCATGCCGGCGCCGATGCAGAGCGTCACCAGCGCGGTCGACAATCCCCGCCGCTCCAGTTCGTCGAGCACGGTGCCGAGGATCATGGCGCCGGTCGCGCCAAGCGGGTGGCCCATCGCGATGGCGCCGCCATTGACGTTGATCTTGTTCGGATCGATGTCGAACGCCTGCATGTAACGCAGCACCACCGACGCGAACGCCTCGTTGAGCTCGAACAGATCAATATCGTCGAGCGTCATGCCGGCCCTTTTCAGCACCTTCTTGGTGACATCGACCGGACCGGTGAGCATGATCGCCGGCTCCGAACCGATATTGGCAAAGGCGCGCACGCGGGCACGCGGCTTGAGATCGGCTTTCTTGCCGGCTTTGCCGTTGCCGAGCAGCACGGCGGCGGCGCCGTCGACAATGCCTGATGAATTGCCGGCGTGATGGACGTGGTTGACGAACTCGACTTCCGGGTGCTTCTGCACGGCGACGGAATCGAACCCGCCCATTTCACCCATCTGCACGAACGACGGTTTGAGCGCCGCCAACGACTGCATCGTCGTGTCGGGCCGCATGTTCTCGTCCTTATCCAGGATGGTGAGCCCGTTGACGTCCTTCACCGACATGACCGAGCGGCTGAAGCGGCCCTCCTGCCACGACGTCGCGGCGCGCTTCTGACTCTCGACCGCATAGGCGTCGACGTCGTCGCGGGAAAATCCGTATTTGGTGGCGATCAGATCCGCGGAAATGCCTTGCGGCATGAAATAATGGGCAACCGCAATGGTCGGATCCACCGCCCAGGCGCCGCCGGAAGCGCCGATGCCGACCCGGCTCATCGATTCGACGCCGCCGCCGATCGCCATGTCCTGCTGTCCGGACATGATTTGCGCGGCGGCAAAATTCACCGCGTCAAGGCCTGAAGCGCAAAAGCGGTTGATCTGCAAGCCGGCAACGCTGTCGCCGTAACCGGCGACGAGCGCCGCTGCGCGTGCAATATCGCCACCGGCTTCGCCGACCGGATCGACCACGCCCATCACTACGTCATCGAGCAGCTTCGGGTCGAGATCGTTGCGATCCTTGATGGCGCCGAGCGCCTGGCTCGCGAGATTGAGCGCGGTCACTTCGTGTAGCGAGCCGTCAACCTTGCCGCGGCCACGCGGCGTGCGCACGTGATCATAGATGAAAGCGTCGGGCATAGCGTTTCCTCGCCATGGTAACCCTGACCCGTTGCGGGTAGGGCGGCCGAGCGGCCGGTGGTCGCAAAAAGTCGATTGAGCTGCTCGTCCCGTGAAACCGGACCCTCCATATAGTCCAAGTTTCGCGGAATTGCAGTGGGTGGTCCGCCGGCCTCAGAAAGCTTCGGCCGGCAACGCCATGGTGCTGGCCGCGCCGGCCTTTATGCGCGCGAGATGAGCGGTCGACGCGGGCAGCACACGCTCGGCAAAAAAGCGGCCGGTCGTGAGCTTCGCCGCCATCATCTGGCTTGCGCCATTGCCGCCGTTGGCGGCTTTGGCCTTCGCCGCCTCCGCGATCAGGCACCACATATAGCCGAGCGCAACCAGACCGAAGAGGTGCATGTAATCGGTCGAACCGGCGCCGGCATTGTCCGGATTGCCGAGCGCATTCTGCATGAACCACATGGTCGCCTGCTGCAATTCGCCGAGCGCTTGTTGCAGCGGCTTGACGTAGGGCGCCAGTTCCGCGTCGGCGCCGTGGTCTTTGATGTAGCCGGAGACTTCGGCGAAAAACGCCTGCAGTGCGCGGCCGCCATCGCGCGGCAATTTGCGGCCGACAAGATCGAGCGCCTGGATGCCGTTGGCGCCCTCGTAGATCATGGCGATGCGCGAATCACGGACGAACTGCTCCATGCCGTGCTCGGCGATGTAGCCGTGACCGCCGAAAACCTGTTGCGCCATGACGGTGTTGGCGAAGCCCTGATCGGTCAGCACGCCTTTGATCACCGGCGTCATCAGTCCCATATGGTCGTCAGCGGCCTGCCGCTCCTTGGCGTCGCCGGAACGGTGCGCCACGTCACTCCTGATCGCGGTCCACAGCACCAATGCGCGCGCGGCCTCGTTGAAGGCGCGCATGGTCATCAGCATGCGGCGCACATCGGGCTGCACGATGATCGGATCAGCTGGTTTGTCCTTGAACTTGGCGCCGGTGAGTGCGCGTCCGGCGAGCCGCTCTTTGGCATAGCTGGCGGCGTTCTGATAGGCGACCTCCGACATCGCCAGCCCCTGCATGCCGACGCCAAGACGCGCCTCGTTCATCATCACGAACATGGCGTTGAGACCGCGGTTCGGCTCGCTTACCAGCCAGCCGGTGGCGTCGTCATAGTTCATCACGCAAGTCGAATTGCCGTGGATGCCCATCTTTTCTTCGATCGATCCGCAGGAAACACCGTTGCGGGCGCCAACACCGCCGTCTTTGGTCGGCAGGAATTTGGGCACGACGAACAGCGATATTCCCTTGACACCTTCGGGCGCGCCCTCGATGCGGGCGAGCACGAGGTGGACGATGTTTTCCGCAAGATCGTGTTCGCCGGCGGAAATGAAAATCTTGGTACCGGTGATCTTGTAGCTGCCGTCGGGTTGCGGCACCGCGCGTGCGCGTGTGAGCCCGAGATCGGTGCCGCATTGCGGCTCGGTGAGATTCATCGTTCCGGTCCACTCGCCGCTGATCAGCTTGGGCAGATAAAGCGCCTTCTGCTCCGGCGAGCCGTGGACGATGAGGGCTGCCGCCGCGCCCTGGGTCAGTCCGGGATACATCGCGAACGCCATGTTGGCGGAGACCAGGAATTCGCCGATCGCCTGCGAGAGCACGCGCGGCAGCCCTTGACCGCCATATTCTTCAGGCGCGGAAGCACCGTTCCAGCCGCCCTCGATGAGCTTCTTGTAGGCGTCTTTGAAGCCGGTCGGCGTGGTCACCGAACCGTCCGGGTGGCGCTTGCAACCTTCCTTGTCGCCGACGCGATTGAGCGGCGTCAGCACGTCTTTGCAAAACTTCGCCGCCTCCTCGAGCACCGCCTCGACCAGGTCCGGCGTGGCATCGGCAAAGCCCGGCAAGTTGTTGTAGCGATCGATGTGGAACACGTCGCTCAACAGGAACATCACGTCCCCAACGGGAGCCTTATAGGTCGGCATGTCGTCCTCCGGGCTGTGGCCGGTCGCGGCGTTCTTGACCCGTTCTTGCCCGTCCCGGGCTGCTTTCGGGCCGCCGGCCACTAAGGAAGGTATAACGTAGCGGATTGACGTCAACGGGCCGTGAAATGAACGAGCGGTGACCGGGGTCGCCCTGTCTTAACCGCTTCTTTACCCTAATCCTGAACATTCTAGCCGGGGACAGAAAACCGCGCCCTCGGCGTCGTCAGTATGGGTATCGGCCCGAAACAACGGGCGGGTCCTGCTCATCATGTGGCTTGGACGTGGGAATGAGATCGGGCGGTCCGTGGAATTTAAGAGGTCTCCGTCCGGAGGCGCGCGCGGCAGCGCGCGAGGCCGCCCGTCGATCCGGCATGTCGGTCGGCGAGTGGCTGAACAACGTCATCCAGCCGGCCGATGAGAATGACGAAGAAGCGTGGTGGTCCGGCGAGGCCGATCGCGCGCCAAACGATCGGCCGGAGCCGCGCTCCGAATACGATTATCCCGAGCGCGAGCCGCTTCGCGCATCCGCCTCGCCCTGGCGCCGTCGCGAACGTCACCCCGACGAACCGCGGCGCCAAGCCCCGCGGTATGATGAGACACGCGAGCGCGCCCGCAGCGGATCGTCACGCCGCCGCGAGCGTGAGCCGGACGAATTCCGGCGGTCGCGGCAACGCCACGATGATGACGCCGGCTATCGCGATCGTGAGCCGCCACGGCGTTCGCGCGACCACAGGCCTGAGGATCAGCAGCGCCGCGAGCGGTGGCGCGGCGAGCAATCGCGCCAAGAGCAACCGCGCCAAGAGCAGCCGCGCCAAGAGCAACCGCGCCAAGAGCAATCCCGCCAAGAGCAATCCCGCCAAGAGCAATCCCGCGATGAGCAACGGCGCCAACGGCAATGGCACGAGGACCAATGGCGTCAGGCTTTCCGCGATGATGATCGACGGCAAGATCGCGAGCGCGATGTCCCTCGCCACGACCGCGAGCCGGACGAACAATTGCGCCTGAACTTCCAGCGGGACGATCGAGGGCGACAACCGCCTGACGCCGATTGGCGCCGCCGCGAGCGCGATGCCTACGATCGCCATAGCGACCCGCCGCCGATCCCGCATGAAGGCGGTGCGTATCGCGACCGGCGCGGTCAAGGCAGCCCCAATCGCGATGACGAGGAGCGCGCCGACCGCCAACGCCTGGCGCGGCAGCGTTTCGCCCAAGCCGCCGCCAACGCGGCGGCAAAACAAGGCCGCGATGACTCGATCGACCAAGCGGTCGCCGAGATAACCGCCCGCCAGCAAGCGCTCGACGGCGACGTTGCCGCGGAAATCACGACACGTCCGCATGAGCGCGCCAGTGAGCCCGCGGCGCCATCGTTCGGCGAACCGCCGACGCCTTCGCCACTACCGCCTGCGCCGGAGCATGAGCGGGTATTTGCGGCCTGGCCGGGTGGCTGGCGTTCGGAAGGCGCGGCCGAAGCGCCAGTCAATATCAGCGGTCTCGAAGAACAGCTGCGCCAGATGACGGCGCGGATCGAAGCGCTGCGTCCGTCGGGCGAACTCGAAAAGGCGATCGCCGGACTGCGCACCGATCTCGCCGACATCGCCCACTCGCTCACCGAAGCATTGCCGCGCCGCGCACTGGAGTCGCTTGAGATCGAAGTCAAGGCGCTCGGCCAGCGCATCGACCAGAGCCGCCAGGCCGGCGTTGACGCATCGGCGCTGGCCGGTATCGAGCGTGGCTTGGCCGAAGTGCACCAGGCGCTCAACGCCTTGACGCCGGCTGAAGGCCTGGTCGGCTTCGACGAGACGGTCAAAGCGCTCGGCAGCAAAATCGACGCCGTCGTCGGCAAGCACGATCCCGGAGCATTGCCGCAACTGGAAGCGGCGATCAGCTCTCTGCGCGGTATCGTTTCCCATGTCGCTTCCAATGACACGCTGAACAAAGTCGCTGACGACGTGCGCGCGCTGTCGGCCAAAGTCGACAGCCTGGCTTCGAGCGGCCCGAGCACGCCGACCCTCGCGGCGCTGGAAAATCGCATCGACATTTTGGCGAGCGCGCTCAACGCTTCGGCGGAAGCGGGTCACGCCGTTCCCCGCGAACTTGAGAAGCTATTGTCCAGCTTGATCGAGAAACTGGAACGGGTGCAGCTTTCGCAAACCGATCACGCGGCGCTCACCCATCTTGAAGACCGCATCGCGGCTTTGGTCAAGCGGCTCGACGCCTCGGACGCACGGCTTGGCACCCTCGAAGGCGTGGAGCGCGGGCTCGCCGATCTGTTGGTTTATATCGACCAATTGCGCGACGAAGCGGCGCTGGGTGCCAAACCGGCGCCGGTCGCCGCGAGCCCCATCGAACGTGGGCTTGGCTACGTCAAACAATCTCAGCGGCAGGTCCAAGAGACCCCGGACGCAGCGCCCGAAGGCAGGACCGCGGCGGTGGCCGAACATCGGAATCTGATCGCGGGTGCCGCGCAGGCGGAGCAGCCGAAAGTTGCAGCGGAGCCGATGACGCCGTCGATGCCGGCGCCTTCACCGCCGCCGCTGCCGGTCGATGAAATCGGTCAAACAGACGCCACCGCCATAGCCGCGATCGTCTCCGAGCCGTTGTCGCGGCCGGCCTCGCCAGAGCCAGCACCACAACGGCCTGCGGCGACGCGAACGCCAATCGATCCAAGTCTGCCGCCGGATCATCCGCTGGAACCGGGCTCCGCTACGCGATCGCGCAGTGCGCCGTCCGCGGCCGACCGCATCGCCGCGTCTGAAGCGGCGGCGGGAGCCAAGCCCCCGGTCATTCCGGATCCGGGCGTCAAGCCGGATTATATCGCTGCGGCGCGGCGCGCCGCGCAGGCTGCCGCAGCGGCCTCGCCCGAGGGTCGGAGGCTGGCCAGGTCCGGCACGGATGCCACCGGCCACCCGAAAAAATTCACCGAGCGTCTACGCATGATCGCGGTCGCTGCCGCCGTTGTGGTCATTGTCGTCGGCGGCTTTCACATCATCTCGCGGCTATTCGAGGATGGTGGCTCGAACGCGCCAGTACCGGCACAAACGGAGCCACCGCGCGGGCAATCGACACCGCAGCTGCGGACCGAGCCGCAGTCGCAAATGGCGCCACAGATTCGGCCTGAGCCACCGGCTCAGAAAGGGCCGCCTCACGTTGAAGCGGAACCGCCGCAGCCGGCAAATTCAGCGAACCTGCCGACACCGGTTCCATCGCCCGGGCCTGAGCCCCCCCCGAATTCCGGCAATGCGCCCGACCCGACACCGGGTGGGAGTCCCGGGCAGCAGTCGCAGCTCAACAGCGTGGTCGGACCGATCGCGAGCGGTCCGCGCGCCGAGGACGGCAAGGCCGGCGGTCGCGCACCGGCTTCGAACAATCCGGCTGGCGCGCCAATGGACATTACCGGCTCGTTACCCAAGGCTTCGCCGCCAAGCGCTTCGCCGCCGCGTTCAGCTGCGACCGCGAACGAGCGGCTTCCGGCCGCGATCGGCGGGCCGACGCTGCGGCTCGCCGCGCTCGCCGGCGATCCCTTGGCCGCTTACGAAGTGGGCGTGCGCTTCTCCGAAGGCCGTGTGGTTCCCGCCAACAATGAGGAAGCCGCGCGCTGGTTCGACATCGCTGCCAAGAAAGGCGTCGTGCCCGCACAGTTCCGGCTGGCAACGCTTTACGAAAAAGGCCTCGGGGTGAAGAAGGACTTGGGTGCCGCGCGCGATCTCTATCGCGCCGCCGCCGAGAAAGGCCACGGCAAGGCCATGCATAATCTCGCCGTGCTTTATGCCGAAGGCGCCGACGGCAAGCCGAACTACAACACCGCGGCGCTGTGGTTCCGCAAAGCCGCCGATCACGGCGTCACCGACAGCCAATACAACCTCGCGATTCTTTATGCCCGCGGCGTCGGCGTCGAGCAGAACCTGGCCGAAGCCTACAAATGGTTCTTCCTCGCGGCCAAAGAGGGCGATCAAGACGCGGCACAAAAACGCGACCAGATCGCCTCCCGTCTCGACCCGCAGGCGCTCGCGGCGGCGCGGGCCGCGGCCGAGAGTTGGACCGCGCTGCCGCAGCCCGCCGATGCCGTCACGGTCAAGGGTAACTGGGACGCGCCACCCGCAGCCGCGCCGGCGGCGCCAAAACCGAAGCCGCGATCGGCCAAGGCTGCAGCGTCGGACGCAGCCAAGGTTAATTGAGCCTCGATTTCGGTCGTTCCCGCTGCCGGCTTCAACTTGGATTGCGGACTTTAACTAACAATCAAATTTGTGCAGGCGCCGATTATTGACGGTATGCCGCGAGGCGTAGCGCGAGTAGAACGGTAAATCGCGCAACCGATCGCCTGGCAGTCGATCCGTGCAAATCTTCCTTCCGATCGCCGATATTCCGGTCAACGTCTTTCTCGTGCTCGCGATGGGGCTCGCAGTCGGATTCATTTCCGGCATGTTCGGCGTCGGCGGCGGCTTTCTGATGACGCCGCTGTTGATTTTCATCGGCGTGCAGCCGGCGGTGGCGGTGGCGAGCGTTACCAGCCACGTCGCGGCTTCGTCGTTTTCCGGCGCCATCGCCTATTGGCGGCGCCGGGCGATCGACGTCACGTTGGCGCTCACGCTCCTTGCCGGCGGGATCGTCGGTAGCGCCGGCGGCGTTGCCCTGTTCACCTGGCTGCGCGCGCTCGATCAGCTCGATCTCATGATCGGGCTGTCCTATGTCACGCTATTGGGCGTGGTCGGCGTGCTCATGGTCGGCGAGAGCGCGCGCGCCATCATCCGCAGCCGCCTGGGCAAACCGGTCGAGCTGCGCAGGCCCGGCAGTCACATCTGGTTTCACGGCTTGCCGCTGAAGCTCCGCTTCAAACGCTCAAAGGTCTACGTCTCCGCCATCCCGGTCCTGGCGATCGGCTTCATCATCGGTTTTCTCGGCGCCGTCATGGGCATCGGCGGCGGCTTTCTGTTGGTGCCGATGCTGATTTATCTGATGCGGGTGCCGACCGCGACGGTGATCGGCACCTCGATGGTGCTCACCTTCCTCACCATGGTGTCGGCGACCGTGCTGCACGCGGCGACCAATCATCTGGTCGATGCGGTGCTGGCACTGATCCTGATGATCGGCGGCGTGATCGGCGCGCAATTCGGCGCCCATGCCGGAGTGCGCATCCGCGGTGAGTGGTTGCGCCTGCTGCTCGGCCTTTTGGTTTTGGCCGTCGGGATGCGGTTCGCATTCCAGCTCGTGGTACGCCCGGACGACCTCTACTCGATCCGCGTCATTGGGGGCGGGCTATGAGCTACCTGCGCATCGGGACAGCGGCGTTCGCCCTTGCTGCGCTGCTCTTCGGCGCTGCGCCCGCGGCGGCCGAGCGCCTGATCGCCTCACTGACCAACCATCACGTGATGATCACGTCGAACTATACTGGCGTGGAGCTGGTGCTGTTCGGCTCGGTCGAACGCGACGCCGCCAGCACGGCGCGGAGCAGCTCTTACGATCTCGTCGCCACCGTTATCGGCCCACGCGAGCCGCTGCGCACGCGCCGCAAACAGCGCGTGCTCGGCATCTGGGTGAATACCGCCTCACGCACCTTTGTCGATCCGCCGTCTTATCTCGCCGTGTTGGCAAATCGGCCGCTCGAGGCCATCACCAATGCCGAGAACCGGCGCAAGCTGCAGCTCGGCATCGCCGATACGCCGCTTCCCGAACTGATCAACAACGATATCGGCGAGGTCAGCAACGATCCGTTCCGCGCGGCTCTGGTGCGGCTGATGCGCGAGCGCGGCCTCTACAGCGACGAAGCCAACGCGGTGACGTTCTTGACGCCGACATTGTTTCGCGCCTCGATCAAGCTGCCGGCCCAGGTGCCGGTCGGCAACTACACCGTCGACGTCAAGCTGTTCGCCGACGGTAATCTGGTCGCGCACACCGATTCCGCGTTCGAGATCGTCAAAGTCGGCTTCGAGCAATTCGTGGTCGACGCCGCGCGCGACCACGGCCTGCTCTACGGTCTGGCCACGGTGCTGATGGCGCTGTTGACCGGCTGGATCGCGAGCGTGGCGTTCCGGCGCGACTAATCCGGCAGACACCGCTCCACGGCAACCGCATAAAGCCGTTGCGCGCCGAGCATGTGGGCGGTGAACCCGGCCGCGCCGAACAATCCGAAAATCGCCTGGTCGCGCACGTTGAGGCCGCCGGCATAGGCGCCGAAGGCCGGCATGACCAGGCGGCGGCCGTCGCCGGCGAAACAGCGGCGGCTCACGGCGCGGCCGCGCTGCGAGACCCGCGCTACCGGATGCAGATGGCCGGCGATCTCGCCGTCCGCCGCATTCTCGGATGGCTCGTGGCGGAAGGTGAGGGGGCCGAACGCCAAAACGTCGGCCAGACGGCCGCCAATATCCGGCGGCAGATCGCGATCGTGATTGCCGGCGATCCAGACCCAATCACGGCCCCGCTGCAGGCCTTTGAGCTTGATGCGGTCGAGATCGCTCATGCGCACCGGCCCATGATCGTCGTGGAAGCTGTCGCCCAGCGCGATAAGAATCCGCGGCGCGTAGTGCTCCACCAGCCGCGCGAGCCGCCCCAAGGTGGTTGCGGTGTCGTAGGGCGGCAGGAGGACCCCTCGCTTGGCGAAAGCCGAGCCTTTTTCTAAATGCAGATCGGCCACGACCAGGAGCCCTTCGTCGGGCCAATAAAGGGCGCCCGCCGGATCGGCGATCAAGGTCGAGCCGGCAACAGCAATGATGTGATCCTTTGCTCCCGCCGCAACGGGGGGCTTGGCGTGCTTTGCGGCCAGCGCCTGCGCTTTCACTGCATGGCCTCCTTCACCAGTTCGTCGGCCGCCTCGGCGAGTAGCGTATCGGACGCCTCGCCATAGACCATCTCCTTGCCGATTTCGAGCATGACCGGCACGGCAAGCGGCGACACATGATCCAGTGCTTTATGAATGATTCGGCCCCTGATGCGCGAGAGCATTTCGGAGACCCGGCGCACGTCGAGGAGGCCGGTCGCGGCGTCGGCGCGGGCCGCCCTTAGCAACACGTGGTCGGGTTGGTGGCTACGCAGCACGTCGTAGACCAGGTCGGTCGAGATCGTGACCTGGCGGCGGGATTTCTCCTCTCCGGGGAAACGCCGCTCGATCAAACCGGCGATGATCGCGCAATTGCGGAACATGCGCTTCATCAACGCCGATTCGGCGAGCCACGCTTCGAGGTCGTCGCCCAGCATGTCCTCGTCGAACAGAGCATCGAGCCTGACTTCGCCGCGGGCGATGTGCTGCGCGACATCGCCCAGGCCCCACACCGCAAGCGCGTATTCGTTGGCGACAAAGCCGAGCGGGCGCAGCCGCGCGCGCTCGAGCCGCCGCGTGAGCAGCATACCGAGCGTGTAATGGGCGAGCCGGCCTTCGAACGGATAGCAGATGAGATAATGCTTGTTGGCGCGCGGAAACGTTTCAACCAGCAACTGGCGGGCGCCCGGCATTTGCGACCGCCACTCCTGGATCTCGAGCCACTCGCGCACCTGCGCCGGCAGTTCGCGCCATTCTTGCGGATGGGCGATGATGTTGCGCACCCGCGCAGCCAGATACGTGGAGAGCGGAAATTTCCCGCCCCCATAAGCCGGCACTTTGGGATCTTCGGAGGTTGCGCGCGACACGTAGACTTCGTCCTCGACCAGCGCCTCGTATTTGAGAATTTCGCCGGAGAACACGAACGTGTCGCCCGGCACCATGGTCTCGACGAAATATTCCTCGACCTCGCCCAAGATCCGGCCGCCGCGCGGGATCACCTTTGAGGCGCGCGAGCGCACCAGCCGCACTTTGAGCATATCGGCCTCGACGATGGTGCCGACATTGAGCCGGTAGCGCTGCGCCACATTGGGGTTGGCGATGCGCCAACGTCCGTCCTTGCCCTCGCGGATGCGGGCGAAGCGGTCGTAGGCCTTGAGCGCATAGCCCCCGGTGGCGACGAAATCGACCACGGCGTCGAAATCGGCACGCATCAGCGCCGCATAAGGCACCGCCGTCGTGACTTCGTCGAACAGATCATCGCTGCGGAACGGTTCGCCGCAGGCGCGGCCGAGCACGTGCTGCGCCAGCACGTCGAGCGCGCCGATCCGTAGCGGCGGCGTGTCCTGTGCGTTCTCGGCTATGGCGTCGAGCGCGGCGCGGCATTCGAGCACTTCGAAGCGATTGGCGGGCACCAGCACGCCCTTCGACGGCTCGTCCATGCGGTGGTTGGCGCGGCCGATACGTTGCAGGAGCCGCGACGCGCCCTTTGGTGCCCCGACATTGATGACCAGATCAACGTCGCCCCAGTCGACGCCGAGATCGAGCGAGGAGGTGCAGACCACGGCGCGCAGCCGACCCGCGGCCATCGCGGCTTCAACCTTGCGCCGCTGCGCCACGTCGAGCGAGCCGTGGTGCAGCGCGATGGCAAGATTGTCGTCGTTGATGTGCCAGAGCTGCTGAAAAATAGCCTCGGCCTGGCTGCGGGTATTGACGAAGACGAGCGAGGTGCGGTGGGCGGCAATCAGCCGATAGATTTCGTCAAGCGCGTGCCGTGCCGAGTGTCCCGCCCATGGCAGCCGCTCGCGGGTGTCGAGCATCGTGACACGCGGCGCCGCGCCGCCTTCGGCGATGATCAGATCGGCGCGCGCCGCGTCCAATGCGCCGCGTTGCGGCACCATAAAGCGCGCAAGCTCTTCGGGCTCCGCCACGGTTGCCGACAGCCCGATGCTGGTAAGGTCGAGCGCGAGCCGAAACAGCCGCGACAGACCGAGCGAGAGGAGATCGCCGCGCTTGGAAATGACCAGCGCATGCAACTCGTCGAGAACCACGCGCTTGAGCGAGCCGAACAAATAAGGCGCGTCGGCGGAGGCGAGCAGCAGCGCCAGCTGCTCCGGCGTGGTCAGGAGAATTTCCGGCGGATCGCGCCGCTGCCGCTGGCGCTTTGAGATCGGTGTGTCGCCGGTGCGCGTTTCGATCCGGATCGGCAGCTGCATCTCGGCGACCGGCGCTTCGAGATTGCGCGCAATGTCGACCGCGAGCGCCTTGAGCGGCGAGATATAGAGCGTATGCAGTCCGCCCTCGCGGCGGATGTCGCGGCCGGTGGAGAAAAGCTTACGGCGTGGCTGTTCGATCCCTGCGTGTGGGGAGAGGGGGTGACCGCTCAGCTCTACCAGGCTCGGCAAAAATCCGGCCAGCGTCTTGCCGCCGCCGGTCGGCGCGATCAAAAGCACCGAGCGGCCGGCATGCGCCTTGGCTAACAATTCGAGCTGATGGGTGCGCGGTGCCCAGCCGCGGCTGGCGAACCAGCGCGCGAATATGTCGGGAAGGACCGTGGGGCGCTCGAGAACGGTCATCCTGGAGAAGTAGCGAGCCGCTGCGGCGGGGTCGAGGCCAAGGCGACCACGACTAGGCTATCGACTGGCACGCCCTTTTCGCTGCGCACAGCAGCCTTGGAAACGGAAGCCGCCGCGAGGCCGGCGGCCGCGAGCGTACGGCGGATATAAGCTTCGCCGTGGGCGTAGCGCAGCGTCGGCAAAAGCTGCACGCCGTCGCCGGAATGGGTTTCCACGGTGAAGGCGAAAACGCCGCCGGGCGCGAGCACGCGCGCTGTGCCCGCCACGATTGGCGCAAGATCGTTCAGGTAGACGAAGACGTCGGCGGCGAGTGCGAGATCGTATTGGGCGCCGCCATTGGCGTCGGCCACGAGGAAGTCGGTGAGAGTGGCAGTGACAAGACGATCGTATAGCCTCTTGGCTTCCGCCTGCGTGATCATCGCCGGCGAAAGATCAACACCGGTAAGCTCGTCGGCGATTGCGCGAAACGCGGCGCTCGCGAGCCCGGTGCCACAGCCAAGATCGAGCATCGAGGAAAAATGCAACGGCCGGTCCAGCGCGCGCATCGCTCGTCCGACCGCGGCGTGCAACAGCTCCGGTCCGCGATAGGCGAGGCGTTCGGTGAGCGCCGTGTCGTAGCGGCCGGCATATTGGTCAAACAGCCGCCGCACATAAGTCTCGCGCATCGCCGGGGCCGCCTCGCCGGAACCGAGCCGAGCAATTTGCAGCCGCGCGCCATGATAATCGTCCGGATCGGCGTCACGGGCTTTTTCGAAGGCAGCGAGGGCGCCGCCGCGATCGCCGAGGCGGTCGCGGATGGCGCCAAGCGCAAACCATGCGGTCGCGAAGGCCGGTGCCATCTCGACGGTCTGGATGAGGATATCGGCGGCGCCGGCAAAATCGCCGCGCGCGGCGTGATCGAGCGCCCATTTGTAGCGCCGGTCGGCGATGAGGTCGCCGGATGAAACAAACAGCGGGCCGGTCTCGGACATCGTTTGGGTCATTTCGGGGGGCGCGGAGCGCGAACCCGGAATCCATAACCACCGCCTGTGGGGAGATTGCAAGGACAGGGCTTATGGATTGCGGGCAGCCGCGGTCGCGGCTTCCGGAATGACGCACAGAGTTTATCTATTGACCATGCGTCCCGAAGACATCCTGGTGCCGACGCCGTCCGGCGTGTGCAGCAAGCTCGGCTCATTTCACATCGATCCGACACGGCCGGTCGAGCGCGCGCTAATCACGCACGCCCATTCCGATCATGCCCGTGCCGGCCACGGCGCTGTGCTGGCGACGCAAGAGACGCTCGATGTCATGCGGCTCCGCTATGGCGAGAATTTCGCCGGCTCGACGCAGGCGATCGGCTATGGGAAAAGCGTCAATCTCGGCGGCGCGACAGTGACCTTCCACCCTGCCGGCCATGTGCTCGGCTCGGCGCAGATCGCGGTCGAAGCCGGCAGTCTCCGCGTGGTCGCCTCCGGCGATTACAAGAACGTGCCCGATCCGACCTGCGCCCCGTTCGAGCTTGTGCCATGCGACGTCTTCATCACCGAGGCGACGTTCGCCTTGCCGGTGTTCCGGCACGGCGATCCGGATGAGCAGATCGCCAAGCTCCTGCGTTCGGTGGCGTTGTTCCCGGAGCGCGCACATCTCGTCGGCGCCTATTCGCTCGGCAAGGCGCAACGCGTCATTGCGCTGTTGCGCAAAGCCGGACACAACGCGCCGATCTATCTGCACGGCGCGATGGAAAGCATCACTGGCTATTACACCAGCCGCGGCATTGCGCTCGGTGAGTTGCGCGCGGTGCGCGGCGCCAACAAGACGGAGCTCGCCGGCACTATCATCATCTGCCCGCCGTCGGCGCTGAGCGATGTGTGGACCCGGCGTTTTCCCGATCCGGTGACGGCGTTTGCCTCCGGGTGGATGCGCATCCGCGCGCGGGCGCGTCAGCATGGCGTGGCTTTGCCGTTGGTCATTTCCGATCACGCCGATTGGGATGGCTTGACCGCAATCATCGCCTCAACGGGCGCCGGCGAAATATGGGTCACCCACGGCCAGGAGGATGCGCTGGTGCATTGGTGCGCCGCGCATGGATTGAAGGCGCGACCCCTCGACATTGTCGGCTATGGCGACGAGGGCGAGGAAAATCCCTCCCCACAAGGGGGAGGGCAACGCAACGGCGAACAAGAATGAACCGCTTCGCCGAATTGATGGACCGTCTCACCTACGAGCCGGCGCGCAACGCCAAGCTCCGCTTGATGACGGATTATTTCCGTTCGACACCCGATCCGGAGCGCGGCTGGGCGCTGGCAGCGCTGACCGGCGCACTCAATTTCCCCCACGCCAAGCCAGGGCTGATCCGCAGCCTGATCGCCGAACGCACTGATCCGGTGCTGTTTGAACTCTCGTACGACTACGTCGGCGATCTTTCCGAGACTATCGCGCTGATGTGGCCAAAACCTTCTCCCTCCCCACAAGGCGGAGGGGAATTGGAATTATCCCTCACCGCCGTCATCGAAACGCTCTCGACTCTCGGCAGGGCCGAACTGCCGGCGCGGCTGGCACGCTGGCTCGACACGCTTGATGAGACCGGGCGCTGGGCGCTGATCAAGCTCGTCACCGGCGGTTTGCGCATCGGCGTCTCGGCGCGGCTCGCCAAGGCGTCCGTGGCGGCGCTCGGCGCCACCGATGCGCAAGATATCGAATTGCTATGGCCCGGCTTGGCGCCACCTTACGCCGCGCTGTTCGCCTGGCTCGAAGGCAGCGCGGAGAAGCCTGCGAGCAGCGATCCGGTGCCGTTTCGGCCGCCCATGCTGGCGCACGCGCTCGATGAACCCGATCTCGCCGTGCTCGATCCGGCCGACTTCATGGCGGAATGGAAATGGGACGGCATTCGCGTGCAGGCAGTCGCGGCGTCCGGCGATGGCCACACACTTGGGCGACTCTACTCGCGCACCGGCGAAAATATTTCCAAGAGCTTTCCCGATCTCGTCGATGCGCTTCGGCTTCCGGGCGCGATCGACGGCGAGCTCCTGATCATGCGCGATCGCCGCGTCCAATCGTTCAACGTGTTGCAACAGCGGCTCAACCGCAAAACCGTCACCGGGAAACTCATGGCCGAGTTCCCGGCGCATCTGCGCGCCTACGATCTGCTCGCCGACGGCGCCGAAGATTTGCGTGAGCTTCCGTTCGTAGAGCGCCGCGCGCGGCTCGAACAATTCATCGCGCGGCTCGATGAGCCCCGCATCGATGTTTCGCCGCTCGTCTCCTTCAAGACGTGGGATGACCTTGGCAGCGCCCGAAAGGATCCGGCCGCGGCGGGCGCCGGGGCCGACGCCGACGCGGTCGAAGGCATCATGCTGAAACGGCGCGATGCGCTTTATATCCCGGGCCGTCCGAAAGGCCCGTGGTGGAAATGGAAGCGCGATCCGTTCATTGTCGACGCCGTGCTGATGTACGCCCAGCGCGGCCATGGCAAAAGGTCGTCGTATTATTCCGACTACACGTTCGGCGTCTGGACGCGCGGCGACGACGGCGACGAACTGGTGCCGGTCGGCAAGGCGTATTTCGGCTTCACCGACGAGGAGCTTCTACAGATCGACCGCTTCGTGCGCCGCAATACCATCGACCGGTTCGGTCCGGTGCGCGAGGTCGTGCATCAGCCGAATGAGGGCCTGGTGCTGGAGGTTGCCTTCGAAGGTCTGCAACGCTCGACCCGGCACAAATCCGGCGTGGCCATGCGCTTTCCCCGCATCAATCGATTGCGCTGGGACAAGCCGCCGCGCGAAGCGGATCGGCTTGAACGGCTGGAGACGATCTTGGCGCAGATCGATGCCAGCCGCGGGTGAGCGTCATTCCGGGGCCGAGCGAAGCTCGGAGCCCGGAATCCATAACCCCAATTTTTGCAAATTCTACTTGGATGGTGGTTATGGATTCCGGATAGCCGCTGCGCGGCTTCCGGAATGACGGCTAACTCGCCGCTTCCGCTTTCGTCACTTCCGTAAGCGGCCAGCGCGCGCGCGGCGCGGCGGCGAGCGAGTCGGTGAGCCCAAGCGCCAGACGTTCGGCGCCGGCCCAGGCGATCATGGCGCCATTGTCGGTGCACAAGGCCGGCGGTGGCGCCACCAGTGAGGTGCCGACCTCGAAAGCGACGCGATGCAGCGCCTTGCGGATCGCCTGGTTGGCGGCGACGCCGCCGGCACAGACCAGCGCCGTCGGTGTGCCGATTTGCTCGCGGAACATGCGCAACCCGTTGCGCAGCCGGTCCATGACCACTTCGCCCACCGCCTGCTGGAACGAAGCGCACAGATCGGCCACGTCGGCGTCGCTCAGCGGCGCGATTTTTTCGGCTTCCAGGCGGAGCGCTGTTTTCAATCCCGACAATGAGAAATTCGCGTCAAGCCGCCCAGCCATGGGACGCGGCAGCGCAAAACGCTCCGGATCGCCGTGCACGGCCTCCTTTTCGACCAAGGGTCCGCCCGGATAGCCGAGGCCGAGGAGCTTCGCGGTCTTGTCGAAGGCCTCGCCGATCGCGTCATCGACCGTGCCGCCGATGCGCAGATAATCGCCGACGCCGCGCACACCGAGGATTTGGGTGTGGCCGCCGGAGGCGAGGAACAGGCAATAGGGAAAAGCCGTTCCGTCCGTGAGCCGTGCCGTGAGCGCGTGCGCTTCCAGATGGTTGACCGCGATCAGCGGCTTGTCGTGCACGAAGGCGATCGCCTTGGCCATAGTCAGACCGACGATCACCCCGCCGATCAGGCCCGGCCCGGCCGCCGCGGCGATGCCATCAAGCGCTGCGAACGAAACCTGTGCCTCGTTCATGGCCTTGGCGATGATGGAATCGAGCGTCTCAACGTGGGCGCGCGCGGCGATTTCCGGAACCACGCCGCCGAACGCGGCATGCTCGCCGATCTGGGAAAGGACGATGTTGGACAAAATGCGGCCGTGACCTTCCGCATTTCGCTCCACCACGGCGGCGGCGGTTTCGTCGCAAGTCGTTTCGATGCCGAGAATGATCATCGGTGTATTATATGGTTCGCCGCCGTTGCAAAGCACGCCGCTTGGCGTGGCGGCGATGGCCTATCACTGGAAGGTGCGGTGACACAATCTCCGGCTGAAAAGCCCATCCTGCGCATCGGTTCGCGCGGTTCCCCGCTGGCGCTGGTGCAGGCGCGCGAGGTGCAGGCGCGCATTGCCGCTGCTACCGGCATCGACGCCGCGCGGATCGAGATCAAAGTCATCCGAACGACCGGCGACATCGTCGTCGACCGGCCGCTGGCGGACGCCGGCGGCAAGGGGCTTTTCAGCAAGGAGATCGAGGAGGCGCTGCTGGTCGGCAGCATCGACCTCGCCGTGCACTCCTCGAAGGACTTGCCGACTATATTGCCGGCCGGACTTGTGCTGGCTGGCTTTCCGCCGCGTGAGGATCCACGCGACGCCTTTATCAGCCACAAGGCCACGACGTTGCATGAACTGCCACGCGGCGCCGTGGTCGGCACGTCGTCGCCGCGCCGCCGAGCTTTGGTCAAAAAGCTGCGGCCGGACGCGACTGTCGCCACCCTGCGCGGCAATGTGGAAACGCGACTGCGCAAGCTCGAGGCCGGCGAAGTCGACGCGACGCTGCTTGCGGTCGCCGGCTTGAAGCGGCTTGGCCTTCTGTCGGCGGCAACCGCGATCCTCGATCCCGACTATTTCTTGCCGGCGGTGGGGCAAGGCGCAATCGGCATCGAGACACGCGCGGACGATGCCAAAACGCGGGCGTTCGTCGAGGCGATCGACGACGCCGATACCAACGCCGCGCTTACCGCCGAGCGGGCGTTCCTCGCAGTGCTCGACGGCTCCTGCCGCACGCCGATCGGCGGCCACGCGACATTGGATGGCGGCATGCTGCGCTTTCGCGGCGTCATCGTGAAGCCGGATGGCAGCGAGGCGTTCGAGGTTTGGCGCGAAGGCCGCCGCGGAAAAGCCGCCGAACTTGGCGCCGATGCCGGCCGCGAATTGCGTGATCGCGCCAGCGCCGACTTCTTCGTGCGGGCATAATCATGCGGCTTCTGGTGACGCGGCCCGAACCCGACGCGGAACGGACCGCCTCGGAACTGCGCGAACGCGGCCACGCGGTCGTCGCCGCCCCATTGCTGCGTATCGAGCCGATAGACAATGCCGAGATTGGCCCCGGACCATTCGCGGCGGTCCTGGTCACCAGCGCCAACGCCGCGTCGGCGATTGCACGACACCAACGCTTTGCGCAATTGCGTGCGCTGCCGGTGCTCGCCGTCGGTGACCGCAGCGCGCAGGCGATGCGCGGCGTCGGCTTTGCCGACGTAAAGTCGGCCGACGGCAACGTCGCCGACCTCCCGCGCCTGGTCGACGAACGATTCAAGCGTGGGGCTTCGCTGCTCTATCTGGCCGGCGCCGACCGCGCCGGCGATCTCGCTGGCATGCTCTCCGGCCGCGGCCTGGCGGTGCGCACGATCGTCGTCTATCGCGCGATCGCCGCGGCTTCGCTCCCGCCTGCGGCGGTCGTGGCCATCGCGGGCGGGCTCGACGGCGTGCTGCACTTCTCCCGGCGCAGCGCCGAGGCCTATGTGAGCGCCGCGCGCGCCGGCGGCCTCGACGAAGCCGCACTCACAAAGCCGGTCCATTTCTGCATGTCGGCACGCGTGGCGGAGCCTTTCGCGGAAGTCGGCGCTGTCGAAATTCGGGTCGCCGAAGCGCCGACCGAGGCCGCCTTGATGGCGCTTATTCCCGCGGTTTGAGCCAAGTTCTCTCAATCGGCATATTCGCGGTCGTGTTGCCGCCATCGCGCCTCCGTACTATGCCGGAACATGCGAATGAGGCCTCGAATTGGCGCATGCCCTGGAAAACTTGCGCTGGGCACTTCCTTGGAGCGCGTGGCGGCAAATGCCTAATTTGGAGAGCGCATGAGCGAGGCTGACAGCGCGCCGCGGCGCCGGCCGCCAACAATCGATCTGACGGCGAAGGAAGTGGAAACCGGAGCGCAGGGGCCAGCAGCCGCGCCGCAAGCGGATTCGGCGCATGCGGCGACCAGTCACGATGTTCCGGGCGATCATGCCGGTCTTTCCCGCCGCGCGACGCCCTATGCTGTCGGCGGTGTGATCGGCGCATTCGCGGTGGCCATCATCATTGCGGGTCTCTGGATCCTGGGTTTCGTGCCTGTCAACCAGACCGTCGCGCCACAGAACGCGGCCACGACATCAGGGGCGCCAGCGCCCGCTGCACCGGGTGCCAAAACTGCCGACAACGACGAAATCTCAGCCCGGCTCGACAAGATTCAGCAGGCTCTGCAAGCGAGGCGCCCGGATACGGCGCTGGAGGGACGCCTCACGGCTGCCGAGGCACAAACAAAAGCGCTTGGCGACTCACTCGCGGCGCTCACCCGTCGCGTCGACGACGTCGCTGGCGGCTCACAAACGGCGCTGGCGCAGGCCAAGGCCGCGGCGGTCGCCGCCGAGGCAGCGAAGAACGCGGCCCAGGCCGGCGTCCAACGCGCCGATCTCGATCCGCTGGCAAACCGGATTGCCGCACTCGAAAGCACGGTCAAAGCGCTATCCGCCGAAGTGTCGCAGCGCACGTCCAGTTCGAATGCGGACGACCGGGTGACGCGCCTGACCGTTGCCGCCGAGGCGCTGCGTGCGGCCGTCGAGCGCGGCGCACCGTATCAAGCCGAGCTTGGCGCGGTAACGGCGCTCGGCGCTGACCAAACTGCCGTTGCAGCGCTTGAACCGTTCGCGGCGGAAGGCGTGCCGAGCGCCGCACAGCTTAGCCGCGAACTCGCAGCACTCGCGCCGGCGCTGCACCGGGCGAGTAACCGCGAGCCGAGTGGCAACTCGTTCCTGGCGAGGTTGGAAAGCCATGCAGAAAGGCTGGTCCGCATAACGCCAGCCGGCACGTCGGCGCCGCCTGCCGGCGACGATGCTTCGTCAGTGATCGCGCGGATCAATGCCGCCGCAGCGCGCGGCGATGTCGCAGCGGCGCTCGCTGAGATCGCCAAATTGCCGGACGCACCGCGCGCGCTCGTCGATGCTTGGGTCAAAAAAGCACAAGCCCGCGAGGCAGCGATTGCGGCAAGCCAGCGTGTCGCCGCCGCCGCGCTCGCCGCGCTTGGCAAGCCGGGCTCGCAATGATCCGCGTTGTTGTCTTTCTGATCGTTGTCGGCTTGCTGGCGCTTGGCTTTGCTTGGCTTGCTGACCGACCGGGCGATGTCGTCCTGACGTGGCAGGGCCGACAGTTCGAGACTTCGCTCATGATCGTGACCGTGGCGATCCTGACGTTGTTCGTAGCTCTGATCCTAATCTTGGCGCTCATCGCCCTCCTCATGGGCTCGCCCTTCATGTTGCGCCGGCATCTGCATCGCCGCCGCGGCGAGCGCGCCTACGCGGCGATGTCGCGCGGGCTTGTCGCCGTCGGTGCCGGCAATCTTTCTGCCGCGCGCAAGCATGTGGCGGAGGCCAAGCGTCTGGCGCCGGCCGAGCCGCTTTCCCTGCTGCTGAGCGCGCAGGCGGCGCAGCTTGGCGGCGATCGCGACGCGGCCGACAGCGCCTTTCGCACCATGGCCAGCCGCGCCGATACCAAAGCACTCGGCCTGCACGGGCTCCATATCGAAGCCCGCCGCCGCGGCGATCATGCAACGGCGCACGCCTTCGCCGAGGAAGCGGCGCGCGAAAATCCTTCACTCGGCTGGGCCGGTAAGGCGGTGCTGGAATTTCGCTGCCTTACCGGCGATTGGGCCGGCGCACTCGCACTGCTGGAAGGCAGCAAACGCTCGCTCGACAAGGAGACCTACCGGCGACAGCGCGCGGTGATGCTCACGGCACGCGCGCTGGCGACCGAGGACACCGATCGCGACAACGCCAAGGCGTTCGCGCTCGAAGCCAACAAGCTCGCGCCGGCGCTGCTGCCCGCGGCAACGCTTGCCGGCCGCATGCTGGCGGAGGGCGGCGAACTGCGCAAAGCCTCGCGCATCGTCAACAAGGCCTGGCTCGCGCATCCGCATCCCGATCTCGCCCAAGTCCTGTCCGAGCTGCGCTTCGGCGATGCGGCGCGCGATCGATTGAAGCGCATCGAGGCGCTGGCAAAGAAGGTGCCCGGCCATATCGAAGGCGCGTTGGCGCTGGCGCGCGCGGCCCTCGATGCACAGGAGTTTGCCAAAGCGCGCGCCGCGCTGGCCTCGTTTCTCGCCGCGCCGACCAGGCGCGTGGCTTTGTTGATGGCTGAAATCGAGCGCATCGAGCACAATAACGAAGGCCGCGCCCGCGAATGGATCGCCCGCGCGCTCAACGCTGCGCCCGATCCCGCATGGACGGCTGAGGGGCAAATTTCCGACCGCTGGCTGCCGGTGTCGCCGAGCGGCAAGCTTGATGCCTTCGAATGGCGCGTTCCGGTTACTGGAATACCGGCCGCGGCGCCGGCGATCGCGCGTGAGCCGGCTCCGGTTGTCGCAGTCACGGCTGCGCCCGTTGTGATGGGCGGCGAGCCGACCGGCCACAGCGCACCGGCAGCTTTGCAGAAGCCGGCCGAACCGAAGCCTGATGAATTGCCTGCCGTGGTTACCGCTACCGCCGGCGCGCCCGCTTTGCGCCGCGTCGCGCCGCCGCAACCGAAGCCGGATGCGGTGATCCCGCTGGTGCACGCGCCTGACGATCCCGGTCCGGTAGTGGCCGATGAAGACGAGACGAGCACCGAGCCTCAGAACGGCGGCGGCTGGCGGAAGATCTTCGAGTAGTTAGGGAAAGCCGGCCCCAAAACTTGCCATCTCGAGCCGCGGCGCGCATTATACTCGGAATTATGCACTTCACAAACCGTACCAACTAGATTAGTACTGACGCAGTATTTACGCTTTGTTAAGTTTTCTTAGGTACTTTCCCGGTCTGGAGCGCCGCAGTAAGCGCAGTTTCGAGCGACAGCGGGTACAGGGATAGGGCGCCAGACTTATGACGCCGCGGTCCAAGTTTACCAGTCTTAGCTCTCTGTCGCGGTTCTGGCGCAAGGTCTTGTGCTAGTTCGGAACTAGCAGTATTACTGCGCCTTACCGGTCGATTCCGTGAACGGGTCATGAGCACCACCGAGTTGGACAGTTTACTATCACAGATTAAGCGGCTTTTCGCCGACGAATACGCGCGTGGTGAGCGCGCCGCAATAGATAGAATTGTACAAGCAGCCAAGGAAGGCGCTGCCGCGGTCAAAATAGCTGCGCCTCGCTTACGAGTTAGAGTAGCGCAGTCTCACCGCCGAGCTACGCCTGGCGCTGCGGATGCGCTGATAAAGCGGATTCTTACTGAGCGACGGATTAAGGGTGCTAGTGCACTGGAAATCCAGCAAGCGGCGGTATCGCCGGTAGAAAAGTCAGTCTCTTATTCTGGCATCCGCTTTGCGCTCGACCGCGGGCGCCAGAAGGGCACGTATAAGAACAAGGAAGGCAAGTGGCTTTTGATCGATCATTCGGCTTCCTAGGGACGCCTAGCAGGCTGTTGAAGAAGTAGGTCGCGGTTTGGCTGATTGAGTGATTTACTTTCTCCGAAACGATTCGGAGGTTAGGTGATGCGGGGTGGGGATAAGCGGACTGGCGAGCTTTTCAGCTACGTCGATCTTGAGAAGCGGGTTCGGTCGGATCATCCGCTGAGAGCGATCAGAGGGCTTGTGAACGAGGCGCTGGTCGCGCTGGAGCACGAATTCTTTGCGCTTTATGCGCCGATCGGGCGGCCGTCGATACCGCCGGAGAAGCTGCTCCGAGCGATGCTGTTGCAGGCGCTTTATTCAATCCGGTCGGAACGGCAGCTAATGGAGCGGCTGGAGTATGATTTGCTATTCCGCTGGTTCGTCGGAATCGGGGTCGATGCTGCCGTGTGGGACCATTCGGTGTTCTCAAAGAACCGCGACCGGCTGCTCGAAGGGAATATCGCCGCGAGGTTCCTGGCGGCGGTTCTGGATCAGCCGCGGGTGAAGAAGCTGCTTTCCACCGACCACTTCACGGTCGACGGGACGCTGATCGAAGCGTGGGCTTCGTTGAAGAGCTTTAAGCCACGGGACGGATCGGACGAGCCTCCGGCCAGTGGCGGGCGCAATACCGAAGCCGATTTCCATGGCAAGAAGCGGTCGAACGAGACGCATACCTCGACGACGGATCCCGATGCACGGCTCTACCGCAAGGGGCCGGGCAAGGAAGCCAAGCTCTGCTTCATCGGCCATGGCTTGATGGAGAACCGCCATGGCCTTCTGGTTGATGCTTGCCTGACGCCGGCTGACGGCCATGCCGAGCGGGTAGCGGCGCTCGCCATGATCGAACCGCGCGCCGACCGGCCGCGCGCGATCACGCTCGGTGCCGACAAGGCCTACGACGCGGAAGACTTCGTCAATGAGCTGCGCTCGATGACAGTGACACCGCATGTGGCGCAGAACACCAGCGGCCGAAGTTCGGCGATCGACGCACGCACGACGCGGCACGGCGGCTATGCCGTCAGTCAGCGCGTCCGCAAGCGCATTGAAGAGGCGTTCGGCTGGATCAAGACGGTGGCCAGGCAGGAGAAGACGAAGTTCCGTGGTCGCGGTCGCGTCGGGTGGGCCTTCATCTTCGCTGCCGCCGCCTACAATCTGGTTCGATTGCCGAAGCTCATCGCGCAAAAGAGTTGATGGCAAAGCTTCCCGCACTACAGGCCGCCTCGTCGGACACTTCCACATAGATAATGCGCGATGATTCAGGCTTCGTATGCGATCGTGCCTGACTTCTTCAACAGCCTGCTAGGGAAACCGGCGCCGTCCAGTACGGGTTCGGCTGTGGACCGAATACCGACTGGACGGCGTCACCTATGCGGTAGTGGCGAAATTGGCAAACGCGCCCGGTTTGGAACCGGGTGGGAGCCCCTGCGAAGGACAAGCCCCTTGTCGGTTCGAATCCGGCCTACCGCACACCAGCCCGTTATCACATTGAAAACGCGCTGGGAATCCACTCGCTAGTTCTCTACTGGCACTCTGTACATAAGGCGCTTGCCTTCTGCGGCGCGGATGGCTTCTACAGTGCGTTCGCCGTCAGTCGCCTTCCGCAAGTCCCATCGGAACGAAAACTCGTTCAAGTAGCGGTCCATGTGCTTTTCAGAAATATGGTGGAAGCTGCCTGTCACACCGCGTTTGAACAGTCCGAAAAATCCTTCAACGGTGTTAGTCGTGGCATCGCCTCTCGCATACTCGCCCGCGCTATGGTTGACGGTTTCGTGGCCGCCCGCGAACTCATCGCCCAGTCCGATGTAGGCGCTGTTCTCGTCAGTCATGAGCCGGGCACTCGGGTCGACATGCGCGCGCACAGCGGCTTTCAACGTTGGTCCAGTCAAGTCCGGAACAACGTGTGCCCGCGCCCTGCCGCCGCGCTCTACAAGCCCAACGACGCGCGTTTTAGACGGTATTGGCCGTTCACGGCTGGCGCCGGGTTGCCGCTTGCCAGTCCGCTTGCGCGGCTTGCCCCCGACCCATGTTTCGTCCGTTTCGACCGTGCCTCCGCCAGCGCCTAAGAGGCCCCTGAGTGGGTCGCGGGCCATCGCATGCCGGATGCGGTGCGCCAAATGCCACGCGCTCTTGTAGCTTCCTAGCCCTAGCTGGCGTTGCAATTGAAGGGCGCTGATGCCTTTCTTTGCCGAGCATAGGATCGAGAAGGCCATGAGCCACGTCCTGATCGGCAAATGGCTATCCTCCAAGATCGTGCCGATAGTCGCCGTAAATTGGCCGATGCAGCCAGAGCACTTGTACAACCCGACGCGGTGCGCCTTCCCCTGAAGTTTCATGCTTTCGACCGAACCGCAGTGCGGGCAGACGCGCCCGTTCGGCCAGCGGATTTTCTCGAAATACTCGCGGGCCTGATCTTCGGTAAGGCTTGAAATCTGGGATAAATTCATGATACGCGGAACTATAGTGCATGCGAAATCGGTTTGTCAAGTAGATAATTCCGATTATACTGCATGAATTATAATGCATGAGACGCGCGACTGTGGCGAAACCGACGGCCAAAACTCAGCAACCGCAGAAGCCTGCTCCGACCACCGACAGCGAAGGCCCTAATGCAGCGGTGTTCCTCGCCGCCATCGGACGCGAGGTGCGAAGGAATCGCGCCAAACGCGGCATGACACGCCGGCAATTGGCGCAAGCCTCGGCGACGTCCGAGCGTTATCTGGCGCAGATCGAGAGCGGCGCCGGCAATCCGTCCGTCAGCGTGTTGCGCGCCATTGCGCAGGCGCTCGATCTTTCGGCCGCTGCGCTCCTGCCCGAACACGGTGCGCGCACTGCGGAGCTTGGCACCATCCTCGATCTGTTGGCGCAGGTGCCCGGGAAGGAACTGCCGGCGCTGGTCAAGGAGATCGAGGCGCGGGTGGCGCTGCGCGCTGGCGCTGACCGGGCGCGCCGCATCGCGCTGGTCGGTTTGCGCGGCGCCGGCAAGTCGACGCTCGGGCGCATGCTGGCGCAGCATCTCGGCTGGCCCTTCATCGAGCTCGATCGGCGCGTCGAGGAAGATTACGGCGCCAGCATTCCCGACCTGATCGAAATGGCCGGCACGGCGACGTTCCGCCGCCAGGAACGGAGCGCGCTCGAGCGCGTCGTCGCCGAGCATGATGCGGCCATCGTCACCACCGCCGGCGGCATTGTCTCGAATCCGGAAACCCACGCGCTATTGCTGCGCCATACCCACACCGTCTGGATCAAGGCGCGGCCGCAAGAGCATATGAGCCGGGTCATGGCGCAGGGCGATTTTCGGCCAATGGCGGCGAACCGCCAGGCGATGGCCGACCTTGTGGCGATCCTCGACGCGCGCCGCGCCGACTATGCCCGCGCCGAAGCGGAAGTCGACACTTCGGGCGACGCGGTCGAGCAGAGCTTTGCCAAGCTTCTGCGCATCGTCGAGCCCTTGATCGGGACCCGCAAGCCGTGACGCTCGCCGATGAAGGCTTTCTTGATCTCGCCCCGCTGCGGCTCGAATACCGCATGATCGGTCCGCGGCCGGACGCGGCGCCGACCATCGTCCTGCTGCATGAGGGCCTCGGCTCGGTCGGCCTTTGGGGCGCGTTCCCGGAGCGGCTCGCGTCGGCGACCGGCGCCGGCGTATTCGTCTATTCGCGGGCCAATTACGGCAAGTCGAGTCCCGGCAAGCTGCCGCGCTCGGTCAACTTCATGCATGAGGAAGCGCTCGACGTTCTGCCGCGCCTGCTCGACGCGATCGGCTTTGAGCGCGGCATTCTGTTCGGCCACAGCGACGGCGCTTCGATCGCCACCATCTATGCCGGCGGGGTGCAGGACCACCGCGTGCGCGGCCTCGTGCTGATGGCGCCGCATTTCTTCACCGAGGAAATGGGACTTGCCGAGGTCCGCCGCACCAATGAGGATTACGCGTCGGGCGACCTGCGCGACAAGCTCAAGCGTTGGCACAGCGATGTCGATAGCGCGTTTCAGTCCTGGAGCGGGCCGTGGCTCAATCCCGACATTCGCGCTTGGGATATCACCGAAGCGCTTGGTTACATTCGCGTTCCGATCCTGATCATTCAGGGTGCCGACGACCAGTACGGCACGCTCAAGCAGATCGAGGCGGCGCAGCAGGAGTGCTATTGCCCGGTCGAGGTGGCGATCGTGCCGAAGGCGCGCCATTCGCCCCATCGCGATGCGCCCGAGGCGACCCTCGACGTGGCCTCGGGCTTTATTAATCGCCTGCTGCGGGACCACCACGAGGGCAAGCGGAACGCCGATTCCGGGGTTGCGGCCTGATGCATTATAGTGCATATATCCCCAAGCGAGATAGATGAACTATAATACATTCTAGGAAACGCTGTGATGGCTGACGCCCATACCCCCGAGCGTCCGCTGGCGAACGGCCAGACCAGGATCGACTTCCAGACCGAGCCGTCGCGGTATCGGCATTGGAAGCTGAAGATCGACGGCGATATCGCCGCGCTCCTTCTTGACGTCGACGAGAAGGGCGCGCTGTTCGAGGGCTACGAGCTCAAGCTCAATTCCTACGATCTCGGCGTCGATATCGAGCTTGCCGACGTGATCGAACGGCTGCGCTTCGAGCATCCGCAGGTGCGTGTCGTGGTGCTGCGCTCGGGCAAGCCGCGGGTGTTCTGCGCCGGCGCCAATATCCGCATGCTGGCCGGCGCGAGCCACGCCCACAAAGTCAATTTCTGCAAATTCACCAACGAGACTCGCAACGGCATCGAGGACTTGAGCGAGAATTCCGGGCTGCGGACCATTTGCGCCATCAGCGGCGCGGCGGCCGGTGGCGGCTACGAGCTCGCGCTCGCCGCGGACTACATCATGCTGGTCGACGATGGCTCCTCGGCGGTGTCGCTGCCGGAATTGCCGCTGCTTGCAGTGCTGCCTGGCACCGGTGGGCTCACGCGCGTCTCCGACAAACGCAAGGTGCGGCGCGACCACGCCGACTTCTTCTGCACTACCGAAGAAGGCGTGAAGGGTAAGCGCGCGCTCGACTGGCGTTTGGTTGACGAAGTAGTGCCTGGATCGAAGTTCGATGAGATTGTTGCGGCACGTGCCAAGGAATTTGCCGCCAAGTCGCGGCGCGGCCAGGCCGGGCAGGGGATCAAGCTCACGCCACTCTCGCGCTCGTTCACCGCCAATGGCGTCGATTACGGTTCGCTCGCCGTCGAGTTTGACCGCGGCGGCCGCATCGCCACTGTCACGCTGCGCGGACCAGCCGCGCCGCCGCCGGCATCGGCTGACGCGATGGTCGCGCTCGGCGCCGAGTTCTGGCCGCTCAAGCTCGCGCGCGACCTCGACGATGCGATCCTCAACATCCGGCTCAACGAATTCGACGTTGCCGCCATCGTCTTCAAGTCGTTGGGCGATCCGACCGAGGTGGTCGCCTACGAGCATTTCCTCGACGCCAACAAGGATCATTGGCTGGTTGGCGAAATCCGGCACTTCTGGAAGCGGGTGCTCAAGCGCGTCGATCTGACGTCGCGCTCGCTGGTGACGCTGGTCGAGCCGGGCTCGTGCTTTGCCGGCACCTTGGCCGAGATCGTGTTCGCCAGTGACCGCTCGTACATGTTCCTCGGCCAGCGCGAGGGCGACAACAAGCCGCCCGCTGTCGTCGCGCTCACAGCCGCAAATTTCGGCGCTTACCCGATGTCGAACGGGTTGACGCGGCTCGGCAGCCGCTTCCTCGCTAATTCGGCTGACCTCGAAGCGGCGAAAGCCGAGCAGGAAAAAATGCTCGATGCCGGGCGCGCGCAAAAGCTCGGTCTCATCACCTTCGCGCTCGACGACATCGATTGGGACGATGAGGTGCGCGTGTTCCTCGAGGAGCGCGCCAGCTTCTCGCCTGACGGTCTCACCGGGCTTGAAGCCAATCTGCGCTTTGCCGGACCTGAGACCATGGAATCGAAAATCTTCGCCCGGCTGACCGCGTGGCAGAACTGGATTTTCCAGCGCCCCAATGCGGTCGGCGAGGAAGGAGCGCTTAAGCGCTACGGCACCGGCCAGCAGCCGGTCTTCGATACGCGCCGGGTTTAGCCCGGATCAGGAGCCACCTATGGACATCGAAGCCGTCGACTACACGACCAAGATCCCCAACAACGTCAATCTCGCCGAAGATCGCACCGTGCTGCGGGCGCTGGAAAGCTGGCATCCCGGCTACATCGACTGGTGGATGGACATGGGGCCGCAAGGTTTCCAGGAGTCACTGGTTTATCTGCGCACGGCGGTGTCGGTCGATCCCAAAGGCTGGGCCAAGTTCGATTATGTGAAGATGCCGGAATATCGCTGGGGCATCCTGCTGGCGCCGAAGGAAGAGGATCGCAAGATCCCGTTCGGGCACCACTACGGCGAGCCCGCCTGGCAGGACGTGCCGGGCGAATATCGCGCCATGCTGCGGCGTCTCGTTGTCATTCAAGGCGACACCGAGCCGGCTTCGGTCGAGCAGCAGCGCCATCTCGGCAAGACCGCGCCGTCGCTCTACGACATGCGCAACGTCTTTCAGGTCAATGTCGAGGAAGGCCGTCACCTTTGGGCGATGGTCTATATCCTGCAGAAATATTTCGGCCGCGACGGCCGCGAGGAGGCGGCCGAGCTGCTGCAACGCCGCTCCGGCAGCGCCGACAAGCCGCGCATGCTCGGCGCCTTCAACGAGGCGACACCGGACTGGCTGTCGTTCTACATGTTCACATTCTTCACCGACCGCGACGGCAAGATGCAGCTCGAAAGCCTGGCGCAATCCGGCTTCGATCCGCTGTCGCGCACCTGCCGCTTCATGCTGACGGAAGAGGCGCATCACATGTTCGTCGGCGAGACCGGCGTCGGCCGCACCATCCAGCGCACCTGCGAGGCGATGAAGGAAGCCGGCATCGACGATCCGAATGAGATCGAGAAGGTCCGCAAGCTTGGCGTGATCGACCTGCCGACCATCCAGAAGAAGCTCAACCTGCACTATTCGCTGTCGCTCGATCTGTTCGGCTCGGAAGTCTCGACCAACGCCGCCAACGCCTTCAACGCCAGCCTCAAGGGCCGCTTCCAGGAGACCAAGATCGAGGACGATCACCGGCTGGAGAATTCGACCTATCCGGTACTCAAGCTGGTCGATGGCGAAATCAAGCGCGTCGACGAGCCGGCGCTCACCGCCGTCAATATGCGGCTGCGCGACGACTATACCGCCGACTGCCAGCGCGGGGTCGATCGCTGGAACAAGGTGATCGACCGGACCGGCATTGCTTTCAAGTTCGAGCTGCCGCATGTCGGTTTCCATCGCGACATCGGCGAGTTCAAGGACGTCAAGGTGACGCCGGGCGGCGTGATCGTCGATCAAGGAACGTGGAACCGCGGCCGCGACAAGTGGCTGCCGTCGCAAAGCGATGGCGACTTCATCGTCAGCTTGATGCAGCGGGTGACCGAGCCGGGCGAGTTCGCTGGCTGGATTGCGCCGCCGCGCATCGGCATCGACAACAAGCCGGGCGATTTCGAATACGTGAAGATTGCGGCGTAGCCGACATTCCGGGGCCGGCCGAAGGCCGGAGCCCGGAATCCATAATCGCTGAATGGGCCACTGAGCGCGATCCTGCGGCGGCAGGGGTTAGGGATTCCGGGTTCGCGCTTTGCGCGCCCCGGAATGACGCCGCTACCGAGACAACGGCCCTTCGCGCAGCCGCTTCAGATCGAAGCGGTCCACTTCTTCCAGCAATTCAACAAACGCTTTGGCGCCGTCCGCAACCGCCGCCTCGCCCTTCGCTGCACTGGCGAGCGTCGCATCGCCGATGGCGCCGCTTTGGTGCAGATCCTGCGTCAGCCAGGCGAAGCCGGCGGGCCGGTAGGCGCCGAGCCATTTGAATTCCTGCGCCATCTGGACAGTCGCCGGTTTTGCGTTGGGCGCCTGCCCCATCCGCACCGTGTCGGCGCGCGCCGCGAGCATCAGTGATGTCTCGATGTCGCCGCCGTGAATGCCGTGGCGTTTTTCTTCGCTGGAGAAAGTGTCGTCCGGATAGCCTAAGCGATGCCAGCCGACCGTGACGGCGAACATGCCGAGCCGCGCGCGCAGATCGCGCGCTACCAATTCCATCGCCGCGACGTTGCCGCCATGGCTGGTCACGAGGATGAGCTTGCGCAATCCGGCCCGCGCCAGGCTTTCGCCGATCTCGGTCCAAACGGCAATCGCTGTGGCCGCCGACAGCGTCAGCGTGCCCGGATAGGCGATGTGCTCCACCGAAACGCCGATGGCTTGCACCGGCAGGAACGTTACCGGCAGTTGGTCCGGAAGGCTGTCGCGAGCCTTTGACAAATAAGCCTGGGCGATGAACGTATCGACCCCGAGCGGCAGATGCGGCCCATGCTGTTCGACCGCCGCAAGCGGCAGCACCGCGATCCAGCGCGCAGTCGCCGCGCCCGCGCCGGCAATGTCCTGCCAGGTCATCTCTGTCCAGTCGCGTTTCGGCAGGGTCATTGACTCACCAAAGTGTCGGCACCGCCGGATCGCGCTCCGGCAGGTTTTTTTCCGCGGATCGTGCTCTATTCTCGGGTCGCCGGTGCAAAGGAGCAAACTATGCCGTTCGCTACAAGGTCATGGACAATACTCGCCGCTGTCCTTCTGTCGGCCACTGTGGCGACGGTCGGGCCGGTTTGCGCGGAGACCTTGGACAAGGTCACATTCGGCTCCAATTGGGTGGCGGAGGCCGAGCACGGCGGCTTCTACCAGGCGGTGGCCGACGGCACCTACAGGAAATACGGCCTCGACGTCACTATCCTGCCCGGCGGTCCGAACGCCAACAACCGCATGCTGCTCCTGGTCGACAAGATCGACTTCTATCTGAGCGCCAACACGCTGCAGGGTTTTGACGCGGTCGAGCACAACATTCCGACCATCGAAGTTGCCGCGCTGTTCCAGAAGGATCCGCAGGTTCTGATCGCGCATCCGCACCAGGGCATCGACAAATTCGAAGACCTGAAGAAATTGACGCTGTTCATCTCGAAGGAAGGCATGGCGACCTATTATCAATGGCTCAAGGCCGACTTCGGCTTCAAGGACGATCAGGTCAAACCTTACACGTTCAATCCGCAGCCCTTCCTCGCCGACAAGAGAAGCGCGATGCAGGGCTACGTGACGTCAGAGCCGTTTGCCATCGAGAAGGAGGGCAAGTTCAAGCCCAAGATTTTTCTGCTCGCTGACCAGGGCTTTTCCGCTTATTCGACCTTGATCGAGACGCGTCGCGGGCTGGTCGACAAGAAGCCGGACCTGGTGCAGCGCTTTGTCGATGCCTCGATCCTCGGCTGGCGCAACTACATCTACGGCGACAATGCCGCCGCCAACGCGTTGATCAAGAGTCAAAACCCGGAGATGACCGACGAGCTGTTGGCTTATTCGGTCGCCAAGATGAAGGACTACGGTATCGTCGATTCCGGCGAGACGGCGACGCTCGGGATCGGCGCCATGACCGACGCGCGCATGAAGGATTTTTTCGACAAGATGGTTCGCGCCGGCGTGGTCAAGGCCAATCTCGATTATCGCAAAGCCTACACCCTGCAATTTGTGAACAAGAAGGTTGGGCTCGATAAACACTGACCGCCAGCCGTCGGCGGCTGCGATGCATCCCGTTCCGCTGGTCGCCTTGCGCGGCGTCGGTAAAGCATTTCCGAACGGCACGCAGGCGCTCGCAGGCCTCGACCTGGAGATTAGGCCCGGCGAATTCGTGGCTCTGCTTGGACCGTCAGGCTGCGGCAAATCGACGGCGTTGCGCATCATCGCCGGCTTGAGCGAGCCGACTGACGGTGTTGTCGAATGGCCCGCGGCGGCTGGCGAGGCGCCAGGCGGAGCGCGCATCGGTTTCGTTTTCCAGGAGCCGACGCTGATGCCGTGGGCGTCGGTATTCACCAACGTGCTGCTGCCGCTCGATCTGCAAAGCGCGCCGCCGGCCAATGGCGCCGAGCGCGCGGCCGCGGCGCTTGATCGCGTCGGGCTGACGGCTTTTCGCAGCGCCTATCCGCGCGAGCTGTCCGGCGGCATGCGCATGCGCGTCTCAATTGCCCGCGCGCTGGTCACCGAGCCCCAGCTTCTGTTGATGGACGAGCCCTTTGCCGCGCTCGACGAAATCACGCGCTTCACGCTCAACGACGACCTGCTGCAGACGTGGCAGGCGCTGCGCCCGACTGTGGTGTTCGTCACCCATTCGGTTTTCGAATCGGTCTATCTGGCGAGCCGCATCGTGGTGATGGCGGCGCGGCCCGGACGCGTCTTCACCGAGCTTGCGATCGACGCGCCCTATCCGCGCGATCGGAATTTTCGTACCTCGTCCGAATACGCGGCCCACTGCCGCCGCGCGTCGGAAGCGCTGGCACAAGCCATGGCGGCGAGAGGCGAGCCATGAGCGACTTTGGGCCTGCTTATTCGCGCCTGGCGCCCGTCATTGCGAGCGAAGCGAAGCAATCCAGCGGGGATCTCACGCGTTCTGGATTGCTTCGTCGCTTCGCTTCTCGCAATGAGGAGAGTGCCTCATGAGCGCCCCTACGCCGAGCAGCGAACGCCGCGATCGCGCGCTGCGCATCGCGTTGCCCATCATCGTGCTGGCGCTGGTCCTTTTGATCTGGGAAGTGGTGGTGTCGATCGCCAATGTCCCGCCGTACATCCTGCCGACGCCCGGACTGATCTTAAAGACACTGTTCGTCGATTGGGGATTGCTGGCGCGATCGCTTGTGGTCACGCTCGTGACCACGTTCGAGGGTTTTTTGCTCGCCGCGGTCGGCGGCGTCGGCCTAGCGATCCTTTTCAACCAGTCGCGGCTGGTCGAATATTCATTCTATCCGTATGCCGTGATTCTGCAGGTGACGCCGATCGTCGCCATCGCGCCGCTGCTTCTGGTCTACCTGCCACAGCAGGCCGCGGTGCTCGCCTGCGCCTGGATCGTGGCGTTCTTTCCGGTGCTGACCAACACTACGCTCGGCTTGAATTCGGTCGACCGCAATCTCGCCGATCTGTTTTCGCTTTATGGCGCCTCGCGCGGAAAGGTGCTGTGGCGGCTGAAGCTGCCGTCGGCGCTGCCCTATATCCTTGGCGGCTTGCGCATCGCCGGCGGCCTGTCGCTGATCGGCGCCGTGGTCGCCGAGATCGCGGCCGGCTCGGCGGGCGCCGGCTCGGGCCTCGCTTATCGCATCTCCGAGTCGCAGTACCGGCTCAACATTCCGCGCATGTTCGCGGCGCTGTTGCTTTTGTCTGTGGCCGGCATCGTGATTTTCTATCTGCTGTCGCTGGTCAATTATCTGGCGTTACGGCGCTGGCATGAAAGCGCGCTCGACGCGGAACGCTGACCGCTTTCGCCGCGCCGGTCGCTGCCCAACAAATCGCCCAACAACAAGGACCGTTCGCATAAACGATACATCACCCTGCGGCGGTCAAGAGACTTGACCCGCATCGGGCATTCGGGGATCAAGGCGCCGCCGCAGCGCCTTCGGGCCGGCGCCGGCTTTTTCAGAAGCGTCCGACGGAGTCGAAAAATGCCGCAGAACGCCTCGCGTCTTCCCGGGCGCCATTTTCTGCAAATTCCCGGGCCGACGCCCGTTCCCGATCGTGTGCTGCGCGCGATCGACATGCCGCTGATCGACCAGCGCGGCCCCGAATTCGCCAAGCTGACCAAGCGCGTGCTTGAAGGCATCAAGACCATCTTCAAGACCACACAGCCGGTGATCATCTACACCGCGACCGGCACCGGCGCCTGGGAAGCAGCGCTGACCAACACGCTGTCGCCCGGCGACCGTGTGCTCATGGTCGAGACCGGCCAGTTCGCCACGCTGTGGAAGGTGATGGCAGAGCGGCTCGGATTGAAGCCGGAATTCATCAAGACCGACTGGCGCACCGGCGCCGATCCGAAGGTGATCGAAGAGCACCTGCGCAAGGACAAGGCGCACGAGATCAAAGCGGTCTGCGTGCTGCACAACGAGACCGCGACCGGTTGCCTGTCGCCGATCAGCGAGATCCGTAAAAGCATCGATGCGGCCGGCCATCCGGCGCTGTTCTTGGTCGACACCATCTCATCGCTGGCTTCGACCGATTACCGCCACGACGAATGGGGCGTCGATGTCGCCGTCGGCGGCGCGCAGAAGGGGCTGATGCTGCCGCCGGGCATGTCGTTCAACGCGGTGAGCGAGAAGGCGCTGCACGCAGCAAAGACGGCCAAGCTGCCGCGGTCGTTCTTTCAGTGGGACGACATGCTGACGATGTACAGGCAGGGTTTCTTTCCCTACACGCCGGCGACGCAGATGCTCTACGGCCTGGACGTAGCGATCGAGATGCTGCACGAGGAAGGTCTCGACAATGTCTTTGCCCGCCATGACCGTTTGGCCGAGGCGACGCGCCGCGCGGTGCGGGCCTGGGGGCTCGACGTCCTTTGCCGCGATCCGAAATATTATTCGCCGACTGTCACGGCGGTGCTCTTGCCTGATGGCCACGACGCCGATCAATTCCGCAGCGTCGCGCTCAACACCTTCAATATTTCCTACGGCGCGAGCTTCGGCCCCTACGCCAAGAAATATTTCCGCATCGGCCATCTCGGCGACGTCAACGATACGATGATGATCGGCGCGCTGGGGGCGACGGAAATGGCGCTCACGCTCGCTGGTGTCCCGCACAAGAAGGGCGGCGTGCAGGCGGCGATGGATTACATCGCATCGACGCAGTCGGGCGTGACGCGCGCCGCGGCGGAGTAGCTTCTCCGCTCATTCCCGCGAAAGCGGGAGTCCAGAGGCTTGTGCGAAGAGCTGGATCCCCGCCTTCGCGGGGACGAGCGGGAACGCACGCTTCACGCCAGCGCCACCGCGGCGACCTGGTCCTTGAAGGCCGGCCGCGCGGCAATCGCCGCAAACCAGCGCTCGAAGTTGCGAAACGCCGGCCGCTCGGGCACGAGCTGCCGATAGCGATTGGCCATCACTGCGGCCGGAATGTCGCCGTAGGAGAAAGCGTCGCCGGCAACGAATGCGCTCTTGCCGAGTTCAGCGTCGAGAATGGCGACAGCTTCGGTCGTCTTCTTTTTTGATCCCTCGATCGCCGCGTGGTCGCGCTTCTCTGGCGGCGTGCGGACCAGGCCGATGAAACAGGGCGTAATCGCCGGCCCGATCACACTGAGCTGCCAGTCCATCCAGGCATTGGCCCGGGCGCGGGCGTGCGGATCGGCGGGTTCGAGTACGCCGGCGCGATGCTTGGCGGCGAGATAGCGGACGATCGCGTTCGATTCCCAGAGCAGAAAGCCGTCGGCTTCCTCGAGCGTCGGCACCAGTCCGTTCGGATTCATGGCGAGATAAGCCGGCTCGCGATTTTTGCCGAACGGCCCGCCGATATCGATGCGTTCGTGCGGCAGCCCAATCTCGGCGATGGCCCAAATGACCTTCTGCACATTCGACGACGTGTTCCGCCCCCAGATTTTGATCACTTGTTTTCTCCCAAACTCATTCCTCGCGTCATGGCCGGACTTGTTCCGGCCATCCCGTTATGCCGGGCACCCGTGCCTGCCTAAGCGAGATGGCCGGGACGTAGGCGAGCGAAGCGACGCCGTTCTTCGAACGGCTATGCCCGGCCATGACGAAAAGCGCCGCTACCTTCACTCAATCCGCCGCGCTTCCTCGGGCAGCATGATCGGGATGCCGTCGCGGATCGGATAAGCGAGTTTGGCGGCGCGCGAGATCAGCTCCTGCTTGGCCGCATCGTATTCCAGCGGTGTTTTGGTCAGCGGGCAAACCAGGATTTCAAGAAGCTTCGGATCGATGACGTCGCCAGGATGGTCGGATGACATGACAGGCTCCAATGCGACCGCGGGTATAGCAAATATCGTGACCAAGAGGAGTCGGCAAAGCCTGGTCGGTCACTGCAACGACGTCTCGCCGGTCCCGCCCTTGGCAAGCTCGATCTCGGTGACCGCGACCAGAATCTCGGCGCGGGTTTTCAAATCCGGCGCCTCCAGAAGCGCCTGTTTCTCGGCCGCGCCATAGGGCGACATCATCGCCAAGGCATTGACCAGTGCTTCGTTGGGCGCATTCTCGATGCCTTCCCAGTCGGCTTTGAGATCGTTGGCTTTGAGAAAATCCGCAAGCGTGCGCAGCAGCGTCTTGCGGTCGACCTTATCCTCGCCCTTGCGCGCGATGAAGTCGTCGAGGAACGGCTGATACGACACCCGGCATTGCCGATAGGGCGTGCCGATCGAAAGCTCCTCGTCCACGCGGTAGCGGGCGATGCCGGTGAGCTCGACCAGGTAGCGGCCGTCGCCGCTTTCGGCGAGTTGGGTGATCCGGCCGACACAGCCAACTCGGAATAGCTGTGGCCTGCTTTCATCCGGGCCAGGATGATGCGGATCGGGCTGGATCATGCCGATCAGGCGCAATCCGGAACGCAGCGCGTCGTCGACCATCGCCATATAGCGCGGCTCAAAAATGTTGAGCGGCATTTGCCCCCGCGGCAACAGCAACGCGCCCGGCAGCGGGAAGATCGCGATCACGCCGGGGAGGTCGTCGGGCCCCTTGTAGGCCGCATTCATCGGCATGTCGTACTCCGCACCAGTACTCCGTCATCCTGAGGTGCCCGGCGCGAGCGCCGAGCCTCGAAGGGCGACGGCCGGGAAGCCTCGGCCAATTCATCCTTCGAGGGCCGCCATAGCGCGTCGAAGACGCGCGTAAACGCGCTTATGGCCCGCCTCAGGATGACGGGACACTTACGCGAACAGAATCGAGGAGAGCCGCTTGCGGCCCTCGATCGTGGCTTCGTCGGTCGGACCCCATGCATCGAAGAACTGGACCAGCTGCTTGCGGGCGCCGTCGTCATTCCATTTGCGGTCGCGCTTGACGATGCTGATGAGCTGCTCCAGCGCGTCCAGCCGCTGCCCCTTGCCGTTGAGCGCCAGCGCCAGATCGAAGCGCGCCTGATGGTCGAGCGGGTCGGCGGCGACTTTCTGCTCCAGCTCGGTAAGCGGTCCGAGCGACTGCGCCTGCTCGGCGAGATCGAGCGCCGCCTTGGCAGCGACGAAGGATGGATCGTTGTGCTTGGAGTCAGGCACCAGCGCCAGCGTCTGCTTGGCCTGCTCCATTGCTCCGGTTTCTACATAGCAGCGCGTCAGGCCGGCGAGCGCCTGCACGTTGGTGTTGTCCTCGGCAAGGAGCTGCGCATAGAGGTCGGCGGCACCGGCCGGATCGCCTTCGGCGAGGGCCGCGTCGGCGGCTGCGAGCAAATCCTTGGCCTCGCCGCCGATCCGGTCCTTGGTCAACCGCTCCAGGAACGCCACCACCTGGCTTTCCGGCAGCGCGCCCATGAAGCCGTCAGCCGGCTGGCCGTTGACGAAGGCAATGACCGCGGGGATCGACTGGATGCCCATCTGGCCGGGGATGGCAGGGTGCTCGTCGATATTCATCTTGACCAGCTTGACCTTGCCCTTGGCGGCACGGACCACTTTCTCCAGGACCGGCGTGAGCTGCTTGCAGGGGCCGCACCAGGGCGCCCAGAAGTCGATCAGGACCGGCTGGCGCTTTGATTCTTCGACTACATCCTTGACGAAGGTTTGTGTCGTCGTTTCCTTGACGAGGCCGTCGGCGGCGGCGGTCTGCGCTGGCTGCAACATCTCCTGGCTATGCTTTCCTCTGCAGCATGATCCCGAAAAGTGGACACCGGTTTTCGGAAAAGATCATGCTCAAATCTAATATCCAGACCATGGTCCGACTTGATCGGAGCATGGGCTAAGGCCGGCCCGGGCCGCATCTGCCTTATTCGCCTGATTAAATGGGAAGAATGCCGCCGAATGCAATCGCGAGGTTCAGGTGGCTGTGGCCGAAATCGCCTCAATTCGCGGCTTATGGCCGGTAGCCTCGAGGAACTTGACCAATCCGTCGCGCGAAATCGTCGTGGTGCCGGTGTTCTGCAACGGGTGAAAGTTGAGCACCTCTTGCGCCATCATGGCGGCGTCGAGCACCACCGTCACCATGCCTTCCTTATCGTTCATCACCGCAAACGGCGTCACCGAGCCCGGCTCGACGCCCAGCAGCTCGCGCATCAACTCGGCCGAAGCAAAAGAGAAGCGCCCGGTGGCGCCAAGCAGCCGATGCAGCGATTTAAGCTCGATCGCCGCATCTTCCGGCGCCACGACCAGGAACAAGCTCCCCTTCTTGTCGCGCAGGAACAGGTTCTTGGTGAAGCCGCCAACGAGATGATCGCGATCGCGCTGCGTTTGTGCTTCCTCCACCGTGAAAACGGCTTCATGCCACACCGTCTGGTGAGCGATGCCGAGACTATCCAAATAGGCGAACAGGTCGTCGGGCGAGGCAGGCGGCATGTGGACATCGATATAGGCCAAGTGCAGGTCCGATGAATAGTTTGCCTGCAAGGGCGTGGGTTGGAGCGCCCGAAACTCCAGTACTGGGTGCGCCGACGACTGATAGTGCGAATTTTCCCGCGGTTAGCCGTATTGCGGCGGCTCGCGGCAGGGCGGTTGCAAAGCGTGGCGCTCTTTGGCATAGCTTTGGGTCTGCGGCGCACTTGGCGCCGCGGCTTACCCTTTAACGGATGCGGGTGTAGCTCAGGGGTAGAGCACAACCTTGCCAAGGTTGGGGTCGAGGGTTCGAATCCCTTCGCCCGCTCCAAATCTTCAGTCGAACAAGTCAGCGGCGGAAACAAACGCAGGCATGGTGCCTCCGTGCTTCGCTTTGATCCGCGCTTCCCACTTCTCATGCTCCTTTCGGAGGCTACGACGCATCCGGATTGCTTCCACGATGCTGCGTTTCAGTAGCTCGGGATCGAGAGCCGGGCTGTACTTGCCGGTGTGAATGGCCAGGGCGCTACACCACGCCGTAATGAAGGCGTTCAAGTCGCAGTCCTTGCTTTCAGCAATGTGCAACGGCCAATCGTAGAAGGTGCCGTTGTGGCGATCTGTTGTCTCAGTCAGCCGGTCGGCAGCGATCTCGTAGCCCGGCATCAACATGCCCCATTCGGTCACGAACCATTGCTCCTGGCCGGGGTGCGGATTAACGTTGGGGTCGGCGCGTTCGACGGGACCCGTATGCAAATAGATCGTCGATTTGCTCATGTTCCGATCTCCGCTGGGTTCTGAGGTGTACACGGTTCAGGTCGCTCGTGTCCTCAGTGCCTTTTAGCTTCAGCTTGGGACATCGCGTCGAAGGCCGCTAGCTTGGCCGCGTGCTCAGTCGGGTAGACGCGCTGAGCGACTTGTTGCCGGCCGTCGCGCTCGATCCGCCCGCCGTATCCACCACCTCTCGGATAAATCACCACATGCCATCCGTGATATTTGACCCAAGGGTTGCCGCGGTGCGACAGGCGCCAGCTTTTGAGCCGAGGAAACGCCAGCCGTCGCTTAGCGCTGTTTTTCATTACAGCTTCGCGATGCCGCGCGGCTATCAGGTCTTGCTCCATGTTGCCGGCGCACACGCACCCGCACTCTAACTGCCCATCGTGCTCTGGATGGGTCATGACGTGGACGTAGCGGATGCTCATCGCTTCGCACATTTCGCACGTTTGCCAATTTGCTTCATCTGCGCCGAGGTCGGTCGTGTCGACGCATGACCATCCCTTGTGAGGGAGGCCCCGATCGCTCCATTTTCCCCATCGTCGCGCTAGGCTTGTGCTTCGCTAGTCTCGCCCATATGGCTCCGCCCCGAGCGGTCAGTTTCTATTATGTAGGTGGCAAGCATAGGTTGCCAAGGGCAAGGGAGTCAGGGTTCACTTTAGCTGTCCGGAACGGCATTCGGCAGTGAACCGACACGGTATGCCTGCGCGGCTTATTGTTTGATGGTGGGAAGCGTGGGCATAGTTTGTGACTAATCCAGGCGTTGATTCAGCCGACGAGAACAGACACATGCCCGCGCCGAAACCGCCTGCGTTCGAGACGTTAAGCCTGCATGCCGGTCAGCATCCGGATCCGGTCACGCGCTCGCGCGCGGTGCCGATCTATCAGACCACCTCGTACGTGTTCGACGATGCCGATCACGCCGCCGGGCTGTTCAATCTGGAACGCGCCGGCCACATCTACACGCGCATTTCCAATCCGACGACGGCGGTGCTGGAAGAGCGGCTGGCGGCGCTGGAAGACGGCGTCGGTGCGGTGTGCACGGCAAGCGGCATGGCGGCGATGCATCTTGCCATCGCCACGCTGCTCAATAGCGGCGACCACATCGTCGCGTCGGCCTCGCTCTATGGCGGCAGCATCAATCTTCTGACCCACACGCTGCCGCGCTTCGGCATCACCACAACCTTCGTCAAGCCACGTGACCTCGACGGTTTCCGCGCCGCGATCGGGGATCGCACCAAGCTTATCATCGGCGAGACCATCGGCAATCCGGGCCTCGAAGTGCTCGATATTCCCAAGGTCGCCGACATCGCGCACGGCGCCGGCATTCCGCTCCTTGTCGACAACACTTTCGCATCGCCGTATTTGAGCCGCCCGCTCACGCTCGGCGTCGATATCGTCTGGCACTCGATCACCAAATGGATCGGCGGCCACGGCATCGCCATCGGCGGCGTCATTGTCGATGGCGGCCGCTTCGACTGGCAGGCATCAGCCAAGTTTCCGACCCTGACCGACCCGTATGCCGGCTATCACGGCATCGTCTTTGCCGAGGAGTTCGGCCCGACCGCCTTTATCATGCGGGCGCGGGCCGAAGGCTTGCGCGACTTCGGCGCCTGTCTGTCGCCGACCAACGCCTTTCATCTGCTGCAGGGACTGGAGACGCTGCCGCTGCGCATGGAACGGCATGTGGAAAACACCGCGGCCGTCGTGGCGGCTTTGAGCAAACATCCCGCGGTCGATTGGGTGCTGCATCCTTCGCTCGAATCGCATCCGGATCACGCGCTGGCGCAGAAGCTGTTGCCGAAGGGCGCTGGCTCGATCGTGAGCTTCGGCATCAAGGGCGGCCGTGCCGCCGGGCGCAAATTCGTCGAAGCGGTGCGGCTCGCCAGCCATCTTGCCAATGTCGGTGACGCCAAGACGCTGGTGATCCATCCGGCAAGCACCACGCATCAGCAGATGGATGCGGCGGCGCTTGCGGCGGCCGGTGTCGGTGAGGAGCTCATTCGTATCTCGGTCGGCCTCGAAGCGGCGGCCGATATTCTCGATGATCTCGGCCAGGCGCTGCGCGCCTCGCAGAAAGGTTGAACGATGCGCGTCGTCGTCAACGGCTCCGATGCCTACGTGGCAACCGGCGGCAAAAAGTTCGACCCCGCGCTGCCCGCAATCGTCTTTCTGCACGGCGCCGGCATGGATCATTCGGTGTGGGCGTTGCTCGCGCGCTCGTTCGCGCATCACGGTTTCGGCGTGCTGGCGCCGGACCTGCCCGGACACGGTCGCTCGACCGGCACGCCGCTTTCGTCCATCGCGGCGCTGGCCGACTGGACGGCGGCGTTGATCGACGCGGCCGGCGTCGCTACGGCGCGGATCGTCGGTCACTCCATGGGAACGCTGATCGCGCTCGAGACGGCGGCGCGCCATTCCGGCAAAGTCAGCGGACTTGGCCTGATCGCTACGGCCGCGCCGATGCGGGTGTCGGACGATTTGCTCAATGCCGCGAAAGCCAACGACCACGCCGCCATCGATATGATGTCCATCTGGGGCGAGGGCTATCGCGCAACGCTCGGCGGCTCGATGGCGCCGGGCTTGTGGATGCTCGGCGGCGCCGAGCGCCTCCTTGAACGGGCGCGCCCAGGCGTCATTTTCGCCGACCTGTCCGCTTGCAATGCTTACACAGAAGCGCTCGCCGCGGCTGCCAAGGTCACCGTCCCGTCCATTGTCATCCAAGGCAGCCGCGACGTGATGACCCCGTTAAAGGGCGGCAAAGCCATCGCGGCGGCCATTCCGGGCTGCCGGCTGGCGATGATCGAGGGCGCCGGCCACATGCTGATGAGCGAACGTCCCGAGGAAGTGCTTGCTGCGCTGCGGCAGTGATTGCGTCGCCGCTGTACGCTATCGCCTTCATATGGTCCACTATCGGCGCCAGAGCTTCTGAGAGTCCCAGGAAGCGCCAGGCAAGTTCCGCGGAGCGTGACGTGAACGTCAACGAGTTGGTCGCCATCGACGTCCATACCCACGCCGAAGAGCCTTGCGGCACGCATCCCGACGACGGCTACGACGACTTGCAGGCGCAGATGGCGATCTATTTCAATCAACCAAACAATCGACCGACGATCGAGGAAACAGCGAGCTATTACCGCGAGCGCAAGATCGGCGCGGTGATCTTTCCGGTCGATGCCGAGCGCGAGACCGGTTATCGCCGCTATCCGAACGAGGAGGTCGCGGAAAAAGCCGCCGCCAACAGCGACGTGCTGATCCCGTTCGCCAGCATCGATCCGGCCAAGGGCAAGGCGGGCGCGCGCGAGGCGCGGCGGCTTATTCGCGAATTCGGCGTCCGCGGCTTCAAATTCCATCCCTCGATGCAGGGCTTCTATCCGAACGACCGCAACGCCTACGTGTTGTACGAGGCGATCGCCGAGGCCGGGCTGCCGGCGCTATTTCATACCGGCCAGACTGGCGTCGGTTCGGGCATGCCCGGCGGCGCCGGAATCCGGCTGAAATACTCAAATCCGATGTATGTCGACGACGTCGCCGTAGATTTTCCCGAAATGCCGATCATCCTCGCCCATCCGTCGTTCCCATGGCAGGAAGAGGCACTGTCGGTTGCACAACATAAGCCCAACGTCTATATCGACCTTTCAGGCTGGTCGCCCAAATATTTCCCGCCGATCCTGGTCAGATACGTCAACTCCCTGCTGAAACACAAAATGCTGTTCGGTTCGGACTGGCCCGTCATTCGGCCCGATCGCTGGCTTAGCGACTTCGATAAGCTCGACATCAAGCCGGACGTGCGGCCGCTGGTCCTTAAGGATAACGCCGTAAAGTTGCTCGGGTTGGGGACGGCAAAAGCGTGAGCGCCGCCGCAAATAGTAGGTGTCTTACCGGTTGTAGTACCGGTTCTTGCCGGTACGCGCGGCGCCGTGACGCAGCGTGCGATCGGTGCCTTCAGCTAACTTTCAGGTTCGGCCCGTTAATTTGTGCCGCGGTTCGTTAACGCGACACGGAGCGGATTTTTGTTGCGCGATACTACCAGGGGGTCGGGTGAGGAAACGTCGGTGACGCCCGCCGGGGCTGCGGGCGCGACAGGTCCGTTGCAGTGGTGCCGCGAAGCTGTGAGGCGCTCACGGCGGGCGTTGGCGCGCGCCGATCGTTACGATCTGGCGGCGATTGCGCTCCTCGGCTGCCTCGTCCTTCTGGTCGCCTTCACCTTTGGCGACTACGCAATCTCGAACGACGAGGAAGTGCAACAGCACTATGCCGAGTTGATCGTCGCCTATTACCGCAGCGGATTTACCGACGAGGCGTTGTTTCATTTCAGGAATCTCTATCTCTACGGCGGCCTGTTCGACCTCATCGCGGTCGGTCTGGAAAAGCTGTTGCCACTCGACATTTACGCCGTGCGCCACCTGCTGTCGGCGCTGACCGGCGTCGGCGGGATTGCCGCGGTCTGGGCGACCGCGCGGACGATCGGCGGGTCGCGCGCCGGACTGTTGGCGGCGGCGGCGATCGCGCTGTGCGGCACCTGGTATGGCGCGATGTTCAACCACACCAAGGACATTCCGTTTGCCGCCGCGATGATGGCGGCGACCTATTTGCTGGTGCTGATCGGACGGCAGCTGCCGCGTCCGCGTTGGAGCCTGGTCGTTCTGTTCGGCGTGCTCTGCGGCTGCGCGCTCGGCATTCGCGTCCTCGGGGTGTTTCTCGCCGTCTACGCGTTGTTTGTTGTCGCGCTGTATGCGCCGATCGGCTGGCGCAAGTCGTGGCGCGCGGTAGTGGCTTTTGCCGCCCGTTCCGCGCTGCCCCTGACGGCGGCTTTCGTCATTGCCTACGTGATCATGATCGTGTCGTGGCCGTGGGCGGCGTTGGCGCCGCTGAATCCGCTGCGCGCCCTGTTTGAATTTGCCGACTTCCACTACAAGATTCAGACCGCGCTCGACGGCAAAGTGTACTACATGTTCGATGTGCCGCGGAGTTACATCCCGACCTACCTTGCCATCAAGCTCACGCTGGTGCTGCTGATCGGCGCGGCGCTGTCGCTCGTTTTTGCCGCCCTGCCGCAACCTGCCGCGCAGGCGGCCAATGCGGCGCGCCCAACAAATAACGTCTGGCGAAAGGAGACGGCCCTTATCGCACTGGCGGCATTCCTGCCGCTGATTTGCGACGTCATCGCGCACGGGCCGGCTTTCTCCGGCATGCGGCATTTCCTGTTCACGGTGCCGCCGATTGCGGTGCTCGCGGGCTTGGGGCTCAGCGCCGCGCTCACCCGGCTCGAAACGCGCAGCCGCGTCGTCGCAGCGGGCGCACTGGCGCTCGTGGTGTTGGGCTTCGGCTTTGACGCAACCACGCTCTATCGGCTGCATCCGGACGAGTATCTGTTCTTCAATCCGCTGGTCGGCGGGCTCGCCGGCGCCTCGCGACGCTATGACACCGATTACTGGGTCAACATCATGCCGGAGGCGATCGACGACCTCGAGCATTTCCTCGATCGCACCGAGGGCGTGGTGGGCAAGACGCCGCCGCGGCATCGTTATCTGGTCGCGGTGTGCGGCGAGAAGCTGCCATTCGAGAAGCAGGCCGACATACGTCTCGAACTGACGCGTGATCCGCACAAGGCGGAATTCTTCATCGCGCCGACCAACAACAATTGCGACCGCGCGCTGGACGGCAAGGTCGTCGCCAATATCGAGCGGCTCGGCGTCGTCATCGGCGTCGTCAAGGATCGCCGCGCGCTGCTGCGGAGCGTCGCCGGTTTGAACTGGTCCATGCCCTGATCGTCGGGGAACTCGCCGGGTTCCTGTCACGTTCCTGGATTGACTCCCAGTCCGCGAGCCGTGACAGTTTCGTGGCTGTGAAAACGCGTGTCGCCGCGTAACGAACAGGCTCTCCGCCGCGCATGAGTTCGATCGAGGACCGCGTCACACCGGACACGCTGGCGGCGACGCGCGATGCCGGTGTCGGCCTGATCGGCGACATCGGCGCCACCAATGCGCGCCTTGCGCTGGTGTTTCCCGGCGGCAAAACCACGACGGCGCGGGTTTGCGCGCTGGATGATTATTCCTCGCTTGCCGACGCGCTCGCCGCCTATCTCGCCGAGCAATCGCCGGCCATGCGCCCGGCCGAGGCGGTGCTGGCAGTCGCTTCGCCGGTCACCGGCGATGAGATCACGCTGACCAATCGCGCCTGGACGTTTTCGGTCGAGCAATTGCGGCGTCATCTCGGGCTCAACCGGCTGCACGTGATCAACGACTTTGCCGCCAATGCCGCGGCGATTCCGTTTCTCGGCGATGACGATCGGATTCAGATCGGGCACGGCATTGCGGTCGAGGGCGCGCCGGTCGGGATCATCGGACCTGGCACTGGGCTCGGCGTCGGCGGCCTGGCTTCGTCGCGCAGCGGCGCCGTGACCATCGCTGCCGAGGGCGGCCACGTCACCATGGCGGCAATGACGGCGCAGGAAAGCGCGATCCTCGATTTGATGCGCAGGCGTTACGATCATGTGTCCGCCGAGCGACTGTTGTCGGGTCCAGGTCTGGTCAATCTCTACAACGCGCTGTGCGAAATTTCAGGCGCGCCCGCCGCGTCGTACACGCCCGATCAGATCACGAGCCCGCGCACCTGGAACGACGATCCGCGCACCCGCGAAGCGACGACGATCTTCTGCGCCATGCTCGGCACCGTCGCCGGCAATCTGGCGCTGACGCTCGGCGCCCGCGGCGGCATCTATATCGCTGGCGGCATCGTACCGAAGCTCGGCGCGATTTTCGCGCAATCGGAATTCCGCGCCCGCTTCGAAGCCAAGGGCCGCATGCGCGGCTATCTCGCCGCCATCCCGACCTACGTCATCGTGCGGCCTTATCCCGGCCTGCTCGGCGCCGCGGCGCTGCTGCGGGAGGGCTAGGACGAAGTGGCCCAGTAGGAAGCATTTTGGTAGCCAGAAATCGTCGCATTCGGGATGAACCGCTGGTGGTGATTTGCGGACGGCCCAATCGGCCGCGCGTTGGACCAAGTCGCAGGGGCGAGCGAATCAAGACCATCTAACGGGTGAGTGCCGTCTCCGCCGCTCGAAGCGCCGCCGCCTGGTCGCTTGATGCCGCAATCGCTTCATAGATGGCCTCATGAAGCTGCCCTGAGTCAGCCGATACAGCAAACGCCAGCGCTGCGGCGGCTCTCGCTTTGCGGAACGTCGCCAACGCTTCAGGTGTTGTGGCGTCAGACTCTTCACTGAGCCTGAAATATTGCTCGTCCAGTTGTGCCGCCAGGTTTTCGAGCTTCTGTTGTAGATTAGATCGCTCATTCCTACCGTTACGAAGAAGAGCAAGGGCAGCATCCACGTCGCCTGCCTGCAATCCGGTTTGCGCGAGAGCCGCAATACATGCCGCAAAAGTCGCGCGGCGCCGTTGCTCGTCGCTCGCATCGCGGAAGACGTTTGCCAAGTGTGGAGAGAGTGAATCAAGACGTGAAAGAGTTCCCATCAGGGCACCTTTAGTGGCGTTACGGGCTTTGGCCCAGCCTCCTTAATGAGCGAGGCGCATGCAGGACAAATCGGACGAGTCGCGCCGACCTGAAGCAGATTGAGGCCGTTTTGACGGGCGAAGTTAACAATGTCCGCCTCAGCGTGTCCGCTGCCAGAGACGAGAATCTCTCCAGGATTGAGCGAAACACCTGGTCGCAGATAGCCCATTGGCTCGCTGGTACCGATTAGGACTCGTTGCACGCCATTTGCGTCTACCGCCAATCCTACGGCCATCGTAATTCGCCCCCGTTGAGCGGCGGGAATAGCACGACTTAGTTCCGCAGTTCTTGCAGCCACGCTAACTACTTCCGCCGCGTGTTCTGTGGCCCGAATTGCCGTACCCAATTGGGTACTTTCACCGAGCGTAAGCACGCCGATTGCTGCGTCAACGAGCGAAGCAGCGCCGTAGATTGCCGCGGCGCCGTAATTACCTTGACCAAATTGCTCCTGAGCGCGAGTAGCGTAGAAGGCGCCGGGCACCGCCGCATTAATGCCGCCCTGCAGCGGGTTCTGTCCTGCCGATGACCGATCCGCCGTGGAACTGGATAACTCGCCCCGTTCGCCGATGTTGTAAGCTGCCGGTGCTCGTTCATTATGGTTTCCAGTTGTGACGTCGGTGCGGTGCGAATCATCCTGGTTTTCAGTTAACCGGAGTCTCAATTCGTGACGGCCTGATTCATCATCCCTGGATTCAGTGCCATCGCCTCCGGTCGGCGCGAACCAGCCAGGATTGGGCGGCGTGCCGGTGCGCGGATGCAGCGCCGGATTCCAGTCGAGACTGCCTCCGTCGCGTGTGTATTTGATCAGCGAATCCTCGGCCTCGATCGCGTCGCGCGCCGCTTGGTTCGGCAGATCGGGAAGCTTCAGATGCACGGCCGCGATCCGCGCCAGACATTGATCGCCGGCGTTGAGCGCACGCGCGACGGCCGCGAGCCCGGGCATCAGCCGATCAGCCTCGCTCATGTAGCGATGGCCGCGCCTCAACAACCGCTCGATCTCATCGCGGTCGCGAACAACAAAGCGCCCGTCGCGTCGCTCGACGAGAGGCGTCCCGCCGAGCAATAACCCGTCGTTGGTACAGGCGAGCCCCAAGTTGTCTGGGCCGGCCTTGCTGAGCCGCCACATGTGATAGGTCATTGCATCTCTCGATAGTTAGGATCAAATGCCTATCAACGATCGCCGCGGTCAATGAATGTGCCTCAAGCCACTGAAATCATGTTTTTTTCTGCCGGATGGCTTGGCACCCGCATCGCCGAATTTGCGATGATTCGCGCCCGACGGTCCGTGGCGGCGACGTAGTCGCAGCGCTCAGTTGTGGCGGCTGAGCCGTGGCGATCGGTTCGTTAGCGCAAGCTTGCGCCGCGTTACGGCCGCGCCACGCGCGGCACGTAGGTCTCGAGCTCCGGCGCCGGGAAGGTGACGACCTGGCCGATCTCGGCGGAGCGATAGAGCGCCATCAGCATTTCGGCCACCGCAACGCCGTCGTGGAAGGTCTCGATCGGCTGGCGGCGATGGCGGAACGCGTCGACCATGTGGCGGTTCTCGCCGACATAGCCGTAGATGTCGGCCTCGTTCTCGACCACCGGCATCAGTCCCTGCTCGGCGTTCTGCTTCTCGACCAGATCCTCGCCCTGGCCGCCGGTGACGTCGCGCGACAGGAAGACTTTGAGCCCGGTATTGAGCGAGGAGAATTCCATCGAATATTCCGGGCCAAGGAGCTCGATCAGGATGCGCAAGCCGGCGCCGACATAGGCCCAGGAGTTGGTCGCCTCGACCATGACCTCGTGGCCTTCGGAGTCGACAAAGGTCAGCGCGCCGCGGGCGAAATCTTCCGCCGGCCGTGACGCGTAGTCGACTTCCGGGCCCATCATCTCTTTCAGCCGTTTCACATATTCCGGCCGCGTCCATTTCAGATTGCCGACGGTGGCGCTGGCGCTGACGAGCTTGAGATCGCTGCGCGGCGCGCCGGGCTTGGTGAGAAGGAAGCGCCCGACCTCGACGCTGTGACAGGTCATGTCGGAGAGCACGCCGCCGCCTTGGCGCCGGCCCTGCCAGAACCACGGCATGTGCGGCCCGCTATGCTCCTCAGCGGCGCGTGCCAGATAGGGCCTGCCGCACGCCGGCACGGCGCGACGCCACACGATGTCCTTGCCGCGCTGAACGGCGCTCGAAAACACCTGGTTCTCCAGATAGCCGTGCAGCAGCTTGGCGTCCTCAGCGAGGCGAAGCATCTCGCGCGCTTCGGTGAGCGTTCGGCCAAGCGGTTTTTCGCAAGCCACGCCGACAAGCTTCGCCCAGCGTCCCGTCACCAGGCGATGGATTTCGCGCATGGTGTCGAGCCGCGCGAAATTCGGCACGCCGATCCACACCGCGTCGACTTCGCCGGAAAGCAGCATCGCCTCGAGCGACGGGAAGGCGCGGCACGGTCCAAGCTCGAGCGCGTTGGCCTTCGCCGCCAGCGCCTCGCGATGCGCAGCCGTCGGGCTAAAGATGCCGGTGACGCTGACATGGCGGACGCTGAGCAGCGCCTGGAGATGAAAATTGGCGATGAAGCCGGAGCCGATCAAACCGATCCGCAACCTGGCGATCGGATCGCTGCCGTTCATGCATTCCTCCCCACCATTTTTAGCTCTGGCAAGTCTTGCACTCGCCTTGTATCGGACGCGAGGAACAGGAGAAAGCCGGAATGAGCTGTCTTCCGCCGCGCAACGCCATCGTGACCGGCGCGTCGCGTGGCATTGGTCGCGCGGTGGCGCTGCGCTTGGCGCGCGACGGCTTCGCTGTCGTCATCAATTATGCCGGCAACCGCGACAAGGCGGCGGAGGTCGTCACCGAAATCACCGGCGATGGCGGCCGCGCCGTCGCCGTGCAAGGCGACGTCGCCGATCCGGCCGACATAACGCGTCTGTTTGACGAAGCCGAGAAGGCTTTCGGCCCTGTCGGTGCCGTGGTGAACAGCGCCGGCATCATGAAGCTCTTCCCGATTGCTTCGGGCCGCGTCGAGGACTTCGATGCGGTGTTCGCCGTCAACGTGCTGCAACAGTGCGCCAAGCGCGTGGCCGACGGCGGGCGTATCATCACGATGTCGACCAGCGTGCTGGGCATGAACTTTCCGAATTATGGTCCCTACGCCGCGTCGAAGGCAGCCGTCGAAGTGCTGACCCGCATCCTGGCGCATGAGCTGCGCGGGCGCGGCATCACCGTCAATGCGGTGGCGCCGGGTCCGACCGCGACCGAGCTGTTTTTCGAAGGCAAGAACGAGGAACAAATCCAGCGTCTCGCCAAGCTTGCCGCATTGGAACGGCTTGGCGAACCCGACGACATCGCCAACCTGGTCTCGTTCCTCGCGGGTCCGCAGGGCGGCTGGATCAACGCCCAAACGGTGCGCGCCAACGGCGGCCACACTTAGCATCAATAGCCCGCCGCCAGCGCGCCGCGGGTGCGCGGATCGGCGGCGCCGGCGAAGCCTGACGGCGTCACCAGGATCGAGTTGGCCGAGCTCACAAACTTGCGCACCATCACCGTATCGCCGCGCGCTTGCAGTGCGGCGACGACGTCATCGGGAAATCCGGGTTCGGCGTACACCAAATCAGGCATCCATTGATGGTGCAGGCGCGGCGCCGACACCGCGGTGCCGATATCCATGCCGCGGTCGATCACATTGACGACCACCTGCAGAACCGTGCTGATGATGCGGCTGCCGCCGGGCGAGCCGGTGATCAGAAACGGCTTACCGTCCTTGAGCACGATGGTCGGCGTCATTGACGACAATGGGCGCTTGCCTGGCCCGGGCGCGTTGGCCTCGAAGCCGAGGAGGCCATAGGCATTCGGCGCATCCGCCTTGGCGGCAAAATCGTCGAGCTCGTTGTTGAGCAGGAGGCCGGTACCGGCGGCGACGAGGCCGACGCCGTAGCTGAAATTCAGCGTGTAGGTGTTGGCGACGGCGTTACCGAAGCGGTCGATGACCGAGAAGTGCGTGGTATTGCGGCCTTCGGATTTCGTCGGCATCGCGGTGGGATGGATATCCTTCGCCGCGGTGGCGTGTGCCGGATCGATGGTGGCGCGCCACTCGGCGGCATAGCTCTTGGAGATTAGCCGCGCCACCGGCACTTTCACCGCGTCGGGATCGCCGAGAAAGTAGGCGCGGTCCGCATAGGCGCGCTTCATCGCCTCGATGATCAGGAACAGCGCCTGGGTCTGGTCTGCATGCGCCAGATCGTAGCCTTCCAGAATATTGAGCATCTCGACGAGCACGACGCCGCCGGACGACGGCGGCGGCATCGAGACGATGTCGTAGCCGCGATAAGTGCCGCGCACCGGCGCGCGCTCGATGGCGCGATAGCTTTTGAGATCATCGGCGGTCATGACGCCGCCGGCGGTCTGCACCGCCGCCGCGATCTTCTGCGCGACGTCGCCGTTGTAGAATGCTTGCGGTCCGTTTTGCGCGATAGCGGCGAGCGTGTTGGCGAGATCGGTTTGGACGAGACGATCGCCGGGCGCCAGCGCGCTGCCGTCGGCCGTGGCGAAGATTGATGCCGACGACGGCCAGCGCACGATGCGCGGTAGATCCACCGGCAGCGAATCCGCGGTGTCATCGGCGACCGCAATGCCGTCGCGCGCCAGCGCGATCGCGGGCTTGATCAGATCGGCCAGCGTGAATTTGCCGGAGCCGTATTTCCGCGCGGCGAGCGCCAGGCCCGCGACCGTGCCCGGCACGCCGATGGCGAGCGCGGAGTCGCGCGATTTCTGCGGATCGGCATTGCCCTGCGCGTCGAGGAAGGATTTGGCGTTGATCGCCGCCGGCGCGGTCTCGCGATAGTCGATGGTGGTGTCCTGGCCATTGGCAAGGTGAATCACCATGAAGCCACCGCCGCCGATATTGCCGGCGCGCGGATAAGTCACCGCCATGGCGAAGCCTATCGCGACCGCGGCATCGATGGCGTTGCCGCCTTTTTGCAAAATGTCGGCGCCGACCCGCGCTGCGATCGCCTCCTGCGCCACCACCATGCCATTGGCAGCAACGACCGCCTGGGTCGGCGCGATCCGCGGGCTTTCGCCGCGCGCCCATAGCGGCAAGGCCAGCACGGCCACCAGTGCGAACGCCAGCTTTCGGAAGGGACGCCTATTCATCAATCAAACAGCCGGCGCGGACAGCTTTGAGTGTGTGCGACACACCGGGCTACTGCACCGGTGTCGGCGGCGCCGCGCCGGTTGTGGGCCCGGTGGTCTTGGCAACCAGGACATAGCCGCGCGTCTTGTTGCCGTTGGCCGCGTCGGTCGTGTTCATGGCGTCGAACAAATCGGATGCCTTGACCCAGACGGGCGGATATTTGTAGCGCGCCACATCCAAAATCAGGAAGCGGTCCTCCTTGGCATCGTAGGCCGCAAGCGGCGAGATGTGGCCTCCGGTCTGCTGCCCGAGCGCTCTGCGCAAATAATTCACGACCACGAAATGACTCCTGGCCGCGAGACTGTCGCGCGCGGCGGTGCGGAAAGCATCGAGACTGCCGTCGGCGGCGTGATGAACCTCGATGGTCAGCGGATGAAGCGAAAGCAGCCCGCCGAGCTGGTCGAGCGTCATGCCTTGTCTGGCGAGGACTTCGCGCGGCAGTACCGCGTCGGTGCGCTCATCAAGCAAATTGTCCTGGGTAAAGACGTGATAGGGCTGATATTCCGGCGTCGTCGGCGCCGGCACCCCCGCCGCGTTGAGAACCATGACGATGCTGGCGACGCCGCAATAGGCTTGCGTCTTCTGGGTGACGAAATTGTCAGCGACCGAGAAGAAGGTCGCGAGCGCGCCACTTTCGATAAAGTACCGCTCGCCTTCCTCGGAATTGAGATCGGTCAGATTGCCGGGCAGTGGCAGAGTTTCGGCGCGCGCGGCGCTGGCGAGCAGGCTGAGCGCCAGAACGAGCAAACGTATGGTTGCGCTGAACATCATCACCTCTCAAATCCCTTCCAAATCTGCAGCGACTTCGGCTTTGCGGCAAGCACGTCGGACGCCAAGGACGGCCATGGCATGTTTGGCGCAAGCTTCATTTAGCATTCTTCACGGCGATGACTTCGATCTCGACCAGAAATCCAGGATTGGCGAGAGCGGCGACGCCGACCACGGCGCGCGCCGGCAAGTTCGGCTGATCGCCGCCGAAGAATTGGGTATAGCCCTCCATGAAGCTTTTGAAGTCCAACGGCGCCCGCGCGTCGTTGACCAGGAATACCTGCATCTTGACGACGTCGCCCATGCCGAGCCCAAGCCCCTCGAGGATGCCCTTGATCTTGTTGAGCACGCCGACCGTCTGGGTCTTGGTGTCGCCGTAAGCCTGCGGGCTCGCCGGATCGGCGTCTTTGTTCACCAGCGGCGGGACCTGGCCGCTGACATAGTAGGTCGTGGTGTTGCCAGAGACCTCCACCGACTGGGCAATCGGGAAGTTTGAATTCGGGATCGGGTGTCTCACCACCTCCGCGCCGGCCGGGCCGACGCCGAGAAGCAGGGCGCCCAGGACAAGGAATGATCCAATCTTCATTTATCTGCTCCGCGTTTCCAGGAACAACGTTTTATCAGCGGACGGCTTTGACATCGGCGGCAGTCACCGCATCCCGGTAGTCGTTGCCGAAGTGCGTCCGTACATAATTCACGACGGCGGCGACCTGATCGTCGGTCATCATCATGCCGACCGGCGGCATGCCGTGCTGGCCGTGGACGACGACCTGGACCGGATATCCGGCGGCTTCGAGCGTCTTGTCGCCGGCGAGCGATGGATAGGTGCCGGCGCCAATTGCTCCCTTGCCGTCCGGCATGTGGCAGCCCTGGCAGACATTGGCATACAAGTCCTCACCGCCGACTTCGGAAAACGCGAAGCCGGTGCTCAGATTGGCTGCAGACGAAGCGTGCGCCGGATTTTGCGCCGAGGTCGCCGGCGCCGCCAGGCCAAGCAACACCACGATGGCCGGCACGGCAAGGGCCAACAGCCGGGCAGGTGATTGTGGCAGATGCCGCATGGGTTTGGCGCACTTCGCTGACATGACTCTATGTTGCTCTACATTTTGACGACACGCTCGTGCAGCCGCGTGATGGCGTTGAGCGATGAGAGGATCGCGCCCTCCTGCCACACCGGAATGTACGACGCGTGCTCGCCGGCGAGTACGATCCGGCCGTCGATCTGGCAGAGATCGTTGTAATGCTGCGCGCGCGCTTGCTCGGTCCAATAGCCGGCGCAGCCGAGTGCCGACGGCACGCGATGCCAGGCAACCGCGACGCCGTTTTCGAACTCGGCCGGGTATTGCGGATGGATGCGCGCGCCGAGTGCGATGGCGCGTGCTATTCTGTCCGTGGGTGGCATGGAGGTGAATTCGTAGGCGTTCGCTCCCTCGACAATGTAGGCGCCCAACAAGACGCCGCGGCCGCCGCGATTGAGCCCGTAATTCGGATAGGCGATCTGCCGGATCGGCAAGTCGGTATAGCTGATGCCGCCATAGATCGCCTCATCTTCCTCCCAGAACCGGCGCTTGAATTGCAGGCCGATCTTGACCGCCGACAGATAAGGCACCGCGTCGATGGCCGCCTTCATCGGGGCCCCGACGTCGATCGGGATTTGACTGAGGATCGAGAGCGGAATGGTGCAGACGCACCAGTCGGCTTTGGCTAATTGCACGGCTTCGGGTTTGGTGGCGCTGACATAGCTGACGGTGACGCCGTCGTCGCCCTGCTGAATCCGGATCACCTTGCTGTCGTAGCGAATGACATCGCCGAGTTCCTTGGCGAAGGCCTTGCCGATCATGTCCATGCCGCCGACCGGCTGGAACATCGTGGTCTGGAATGAATGCGAGGCGAAGCTTTGCAGATATCGCCACAGCCGTGATTTTAATATCTCCGACAAGCCGATCGGTTCGCCGGCGACCGGCGCCGCATCGAGGCCGCCGCCGGGACCCTTGGCGTAACCGCGAACATCCGCGGAAATCAGGTTGGCCTTGTAGGCGTAATTGCTGTCCAGCGCGCCCCACGATTTGAGCGCCTGCAGCAGCATCTCCTTGTCTTGTGTCGAGACTTCTTCATCCAGCCGGCCCTGCGCGGTGGCCTTGGCAAGGAGCTCGGAGACGTGTCCCTGGAAATCGGCTTTGATGGCGCGAATACGCTGCGGCTCGCCGCCGAACGCGCCGGAGGCATGCAGCAAGGCATTGTGATTGAGCTGGATGAACGGCTCGACGGCGACATTGAGGCGCTTGCAGTAATCGAGCAGCGCGCGGTGATGATACGGAATCCGCCACGGCCCGGGATTGAGATAAAGTCCCTGCTCGAATTCGCAGACCTGCTTTTGGCCGCCGAGCTCGATAAAGGTGTCGCCGCCGCGCAGCGTCCAGTTGCGGCCGCCCGGCCGCTGATTGAATTCCAGCACCTGAACTTTGTATCCGGCTTTGCGCAGTTCGAGCGCCGCGGTCATGCCGGCGAGACCCGCGCCAAGGATCAGCACGGACGCGCCCTTCACGTCGCCGGAGAGCCGGATCGGGCCCTGGTAAGCGGAGTCCGCAGCAAAGCCGAGGCTGGTCATGGCGTGATACATCGCCGTGCTGCCGGCGAGCGTGCCGATCAGCGCCAACAGGTCGCGCCGGCGCAATGGCGTGCTGCCGTCCTCCACCGCCCCTAACCCCGCATCATCGTCACATTCACGCTCCTGCGGCGCCATGAAGGCTATCGTAGGGCCGGTCGAGAACGGCGCCCGCGAGCCTCGACCGAAGCGCGGGCGCCATCCGAACATGTGGCCGCCGCCGGCGCCTGGCGCAACCCGGACGCTCCTCGTCATCACGGACATGGGAAATCGTTCTCGCATCTGCTCCCTCTCCCCGCACGCGGGGAGAGGGTCGGGGTGAGGGGGCCTCTCGGCTGGGCTCAATCCCGCGGCCAAAATCTGCGACCCCTTCGCGCCAACCGCGCCGCTCAGAATCGCGGAGAGGCTCCTCACCCTCGGTCGCTTCGCTCGCTCGACCTCTCCCGGCGTGCGGGGAGAGGTCGGGCGCGTCTCTAATATTGAGACGATGTAGGGTGGGCTGAGCGCAGCGAAGCCCACGCGGAATGCGGAGCCGAACCGCTGCGCGTGGGCACGTCGCTTCGCTCCTTAGCTCACCCTGAGTTTGCCGCGTTTGCTACATTTCCACCATGTCCCGATCGGAACGTCTGTTCAGTCTGCTGCAAGCGCTGCGGCGCTATCGCCGGCCGGTGAGCGGCAAGGCGCTGGCGGCGGAGCTTGGTGTCAGCATGCGCACGCTCTATCGCGACATCGCGACGTTGCAGGCGCAGGGCGCCGACATCGAGGGCGAGCCGGGGCTCGGCTATGTGCTGCGTCCCGGCTTCATTCTGCCGCCGCTGATGTTTTCCGAGGACGAGATCGAGGCTTTGGTGCTCGGCTCACGCTGGGTCGCCGATCGCGGCGACGATCTGCTCGGCTCGGCGGCGCGCAATGCGATTGCGAAAATCGCCGCGGTGCTGCCGGCGGCGCTGCGCGACAATCTCGAGGCGGCGAATCTGCTGGCCGGGCCGGGCGCGCGGATCAGTGCCGGTGACGTGGATCTCGCGGTCGTCCGCAAAGCGATCCGCACCGAGCGCAAAGTCTCGATCCGCTATCGCGACGGACGCGGCGCGCAATCGCAGCGCACCATCTGGCCGTTCGCGCTCGGGTTTTTTGACAAGGTGCATGTGGTGATCGCCTGGTGCGAGCTGCGCAAGGATTTTCGCCATTTCCGCACCGATCGGATCGCAAGCCTTGCCGTCGCCGAGACGCGCTATCCGCGCCGTCGGGCGGCGCTATTGAAGGAGTGGCGGCTTGCGGAGGACATTCCGCCACCGCCGTAGGGCCGCACCCGGCGCGTCATGGCCGGGCTCGTCCCGGCCATCCCGCTTAGTCGGGCGCTGTGCCACGCGATCGGGATGCCCGGGCCAAGCCCGGGCATGACGGATGGCTACTGCCAGAAACTGACAGTGCCGGGGCTTACGGTCGCGCCAACGTCAAGCGATCGGAGATGTCCATGTCAGCACAGTCAAACACGGCACAGCCGAACTTTATGATCCTCTACGTTAATAGCCCGAAAGCGAGCGGGGAGTTCTATACCGCTTTGCTCGGGCGCGGGCCGGTCGAAGCGTCGCCGACCTTTGTAATGTTCGCGCTCGAGAGCGGGCTGATGCTCGGGCTGTGGTCGCGGCATGGCGTGGAGCCCGCGCCTTCGGCGGCCGGCGGCGGTTCTGAAATCGGCATCACGGTCGACCATCGAGCGGCGGTCGATACGACTTGCGCTTCCTGGAAAGCGCGTGGCGTGCGCATCGCGCAAGAGCCGACCGACATGGATTTCGGCCGGACCTTCGTCGGGCTCGATCCCGACGGCCATCGTCTGCGCGTGTTTGCGCCGGCGCCGGAGGAAGGCGCGAGGGCTCAATGAGCGCCTGTTGGCTCGCGGTCGCGTCGGCGGAGCACGTCCGGCGCGGCCGTAGTGAAGGCTTCATGCAGGTCAGTCACGGCAAGGCGGCACCATTGAAGCGCGTCAAGCCCGGCGACCGCGTGGTCTATTATTCGCCGGCGGTGAAGCTCGGCGGCAAGGACAAGCTGCAGGCCTTCACGGCCATCGGCAGCGTGAAGGATCGCGAGCCTTACAGCTTCGACATGGGGAAAGGGTTCATGCCCTATCGCCGCGACGTCGACTGGGCAAAAGCCGATGAGGCGCCGATCCGCCCGCTGCTCGATCGATTGGAATTCACCGCCGGCAAACCGAACTGGGGTTATCAGTTACGCTTCGGGCTGTTTGCCATCAGCGGCGCGGATTTTTGTTTGATCGCGCAGGCGATGGGCGTACGGCCGCCGTGCTCTTAAATCAAGCGAAATCCGGGGCGGGGCTCACGCCGCTCCCGGATTTCCCCAGCGCCCGGAAAACGAGCGCCTGGTCAGGCGGCCTGGCTCGACCGCTCAGTTTGCAGCTTGATGTCGACCGGCACCGGGGCGCGCAGAATGTCGAGCACCGGGCAATGCGCGTCGACCACTTCTTTCAACTTGGCGAGATCGGCCGCCGACGCGCTGCTTTTCAGATTGACGGTGCCGCGCACGTCGTTGAAGCCGGCGCGCACGCCGTCCTTGACGGCGAAGAAGCCGCGCAAGTCAAGCGCGCCTTCGAGCTTCACCGAAACGCTCTCGAGCGGAATGCCGAGCGCGGTCGCATAGGCGCGGTAGGTGATCTCCTGGCAGCTGGCGAGCGCGGCAAGCACCAGCTCGACCGGGTTGGGGCCGGCATCGGTGCCGCCCAGCGTCGGCGGCTCGTCGATGGTCAGTGCAAACTGCCGGATCTTGGTCTCGCTCCGCAAACCCTCGACTTGTTGCGAGTCGGCCGTAAATGTCGCGATCGCGTGATCGGCATTGTCGCGCAGATCGGCTTGGGTGGCGACGATGATGTCCTTGAGCGCCATGGTATCCTCCTGGAGGTGGCCGCGAGGAATTGTCCCAGGGTCAAGACTAGAGTTTTTGCTCGGGAATCTCTTTAGCGTTTTTTGTTAGGTCCGTAGACGGTTTGTACGCCGTCTGACAACCGGCGCGGATTATTATTCCGGTCGGGGTTTCGCAACGTCCGTTTTCCATCTGTTGTAGGCGTCGCGCATACACGCCGCGCAGGGACGAAAGCCTGCGGCCGTGGCGCTTGCTTCGTCGGCGAAAAACACGCGATGACGCGCGTAGGTCGGGCCGCGCTTGATCGCGCGCAACGCGGACGGACAATCAAGCCGCCCGTAGATTTTCATGCGTGCATTGCCGCCAAACAAACCTTTCGCCGGGCTCCAGTACCAGCGGCCATCCGTGCCCAGCAGCCGGTAGGTTCTTGTCGTCAGGCCGTGCGGCTCCCGCCCTCATCCAAAAATTCCTGCACCGCATCAAACAGCGCGAAGCGGTGCGTTTCCATCATCACGCTGTGGGTGCCCTGCGGCAGCTCGACCAGGCGCTTCTCGGGCGCGTTGACGAGGAGCGGCAACAGTCCGCGCGCCATGGCCGGCGGCACGTCGGAATCCCAGGCGGCCGTCACCATCAGCACCGGCACGGTGATCTTCTCCGGATCGTAATAGCCTTTGCCGAGCCAGAAGGTCTCGGACACGTCCTGCATGACGCCATTGGGCGCGCGGATCACCGGCGGATTAAGCTTGGCGCCCTCCGGATCGGTGGCCCAGGTCGCGGCCACCCAGGCGTCGAACACGCCTGTGGGAATGAGCGCCGCCTTCTTGTCCTCGGGGACGCCGGCAAGCCAGCGGGCGCTCGCCTGCTCGCGCGTGACGGTTCGATACGCGGGCATGCGGCCGGTGTCGGCATGCGCCAGCCGGCCGGTCTGGCCGATCCAGATCGGCGCATAAAGCACGAGCCGCGCGACCTTATCCGGATTGGCGATGGTGTAAGTCGGTGTCGAGAACGTGCCCCACGACCAGCCGAGCAACGTGAGCCGCGCAATGTTCCGCCGCTTGAGGATGAAATCGACGACGGCGGAGATATCCTTGGCGGCCGTTGCGGTGCGCACGATCGGCGGATTGACGTCCGGACTCTGCGCCATCTCTTGCGGGCGCGTGGATTTGCCGTAGCCGCGCAGGTCGAGCAGATAAACGTCGTAGCCGCGCGCGGCGATATGATCCATCCACGAGCGGCCCTCGATCGGCAGGTCGAACGTGGTGTGCGCCGGGTAAGTGGCGCCATGGACGAACAGTACGGTGCGTGCTGGCTTAAACGCCGGCATGTCCGCCGGTCTTTTGTTGCGGACAAAAATCTCAATGCCGGGATCGCGCCCCGGCACCATGAAGTCTTCGGTGGTGAGTTTGCATTGCGCGCTCGTCGCCGCTTCAGAAATAGCACCAGCCACGTTTTCCTCCCGTCATGGCCGGGCTTTGTCCCGGCCGTCTCGCTTATGCAGGCACCGTGCTCGACGATCGGGATGCCCGGGTCAAGCCCGGGCATGACGGAGCATGGAGTTCATTTGGAACCGTCCCGGTCCGCAATCCTTAATCTTGGGGGCTCGTGAGACCGTGTTCGGGTCACGGCTGCCGCCCGGGAGAGGAGACGCCGCCATGAATTACAGAGCCTACGTCGCCGAGGCGATCGGTACCTTCTGGTTGACGTTCGGGGGATGTGGAAGCGCGGTGATCGCCGCCGGCTTTCCGCAAGTCGGCATCGGCCTGCTCGGGGTTGCGCTCGCATTTGGCCTCACCGTGGTGACCATGGCCTACGCGATCGGCCACATCTCTGGAGCCCACCTCAACCCTGCGATAACCGTCGGATTGACCGCCGGCGGTCGCTTTCCGGCCGGACACGTCATTCCCTACGTCATCGCCCAGGTCATCGGCGCAATCGTGGCTGCTTTACTGCTCTATGCCATCGCCAAAGGCGCGCCGGGTTTCGATCTCGGCAAGGGATTTGCGACCAACGGCTACGCGGAGCATTCGCCGGGCCACTACGATCTGCTTTCGGCCGCGCTGACGGAGGTCGTGATGACGATGTTGTTCCTGTTCGTCATCATGGGCTCGACGCACGGCAAGGCGCCGGCGGGCTTCGCGCCGCTGGCGATCGGGCTGTGCCTGACGCTCATCCACCTTGTGAGCATTCCGGTCACCAATACGTCAGTCAATCCGGCGCGCTCTACCGGGCCTGCGCTGATCGTCGGCGGCGCGGCGCTGGCGCAGCTATGGCTGTTTTGGGTCGCGCCGCTGGTCGGCGGCGCGCTCGGTGGCGTGATCTATCGTTGGCTGAGCGACGAGCCGCAGGGGCAGGTCACCGGCATGTCGGCGTAACCACCACGTCGGCGACGGGCGAGCGTCACAACATCGACGGCAGCACGCGGTCGGGCGGACGATGGCCGTCCATGAAGGTCTTGATGTTGATGATGACCTTCTCGCCCATGTCGACGCGGCCTTCGACGGTCGCCGAGCCGAGATGCGGCAGCAGCACGACCTTGCCGGCTTTGGCAAGCTTGACGAGCTTCGGCGACACCGCCGGCTCATGCTCGAACACGTCGAGGCCCGCGCCGGCGATCTCATCGGTCTCGATCAGGCGGGCCAGCGCGTTCTCGTCGATCACTTCACCACGCGCGGTGTTGACGATGTAGGCCTCGGGACGAATGAGCTTGAGGCGGCGCGCCGACAACAGGTGATAGGTCGCCGGCGTGTGCGGACAGTTGATGGAAATAATGTCCATGCGCACCAGCATCTGGTCGAGGCTCTCCCAGTAGGTGGCGCTGAGCTCCTCCTCGACGCGCGGCGGCACGCGGCGGCGATTGTGGTAGTGGATCTGCAAGCCGAAAGCCTTGGCACGGCGCGCCACCGCCTGGCCGATGCGGCCCATGCCGACAATGCCGAGCCTTTTGCCCCAGATGCGGTGGCCGAGCATCCAGGTCGGGCTCCAGCCGGTCCAGTCGCGGTCGCTGGTGAGCACCTGGGCGCCCTCCGCAAGCCGCCGCGGCACGGCGAGAATGAGCGCCATGGTCATGTCGGCGGTGTCCTCGGTGAGGACACCGGGCGTATTGGTCACGGTGATGCCGCGCTGCAACGCGGTCGCCACGTCGATATTGTCGACGCCGTTGCCGAAATTGGCGATCAGCTTGAGCTGCTCGCCGGAATGGCTGAGCACGGAGCGGTCGATCTGGTCCGTCACCGTCGGCACGATCACGTCGGCGGTCTTGGCGACCTCGATGAGGTCCGCCTGGCTCATCGGCTTGTCGTCGAGATTGAGCCGAGTGTCGAACAATTCGCACATGCGGGTTTCGACGCTGTCCGGCAGCTTGCGGGTCACCACAACCAGCGGCTTTTTGCCCGATGCCATTATTGCCCCGTGCGTGGCCGCCCGCGTCGGCCGCTTGGACGCATCCGCCCGTTTAGGTCTCGTTAACCGCCCTGGTCGAGACTGAAATTGGGGCGGCGGTTCATCAATTCTCTCTAGCAGATGGCTTTCGTTCCCACAAAGTGCGCCGGGCTCCCGGCGTGCTGTTCCGTCGCTTCCAGGACCGTAGCTGTGGCAGTGCGTCAGGGTGGCAGCGTCTTGATGGTCGGGGTCCGGGCCGCGATGGCGGTCTTCTTTATGCTGTCGCCCGGCGTCGTGCTGCCGTTCGGCGTCATTGCGGCGCACGCCGGCAGCGAGGTGACCAGCGGGCTGCCGGTGCCGCGCTTTGTCAGCCTCAAGACCGATCGGGTCAATGTCCGCGGCGGCCCCGACAAGGACCACGACGTCGCCTGGATCTATACGCGGGTCGGATGGCCGGTCGAGATCACCGCCGAGTTCGAGAACTGGCGGCGCATCCGCGATTCCGACGGCACCGAAGGGTGGGTCTATCACTCGCTGCTGTCCGGCAAGCGCACGGCGGCGGTGCTGCTCAAATCGAAGACCGATCTCGTGGCCCTGCATGCCAAGCCCGACGCGCAGTCGCCGGTGACGGCGCAATTGCAGTCCGGCGTGCTCGGCGCGATTAAGCAGTGCAACGGCGCTTGGTGCCGGCTCGCCGGCGACGGCTTCGACGGCTGGATCGAGCAGAACCGCCTATGGGGCGTCTATCCGGACGAAAAGATCGAGTAGGGCCGATATCGTCATTGCGAGGAACGAAGCGACGAAGCAATCCATGGCTTGCGCGCGGACTGGATTGCTTCGCTTTGCTCGCAATGACGAGTTTATTCAAAAACTGAAGCCAGGCGCTTTAGCGCACCGCGGCCTTTCCGTTCACCGGCTCGAGCAGCGCGAGCAATCCCTTGAGGATTGCGACCGGCGACGGCGGACAGCCGTGAATGTGCAGGTCAACCGGCACCACGTTCGAAACGCCGCCGGTCACCGCGTAGCTGCCGGAGAAAATTCCGCCATCGACGGCGCAGTCGCCGAGCGCGACCACCCATTTCGGCTCCGGTGTGGCGTTGTACGTCCGCTCCAGCGCCTCGCGCATATTCCTGGTCACCGGACCCGTCACGAGCAGCACGTCGGCATGGCGTGGCGACGCCACGAAACGCAAGCCGAAGCGTTCGAGATCGTAGAAGGCATTGTTGAGCGCGTGGATTTCAAGCTCGCAGCCGTTGCAGGAACCGGCGTCCACTTCGCGGATCGAAAGGCTGCGGCCGAGCCGCTGGCGCGCCGCGCGGTGCACGCCAGCCGCGAGTTCAGCGAGCGCGGCCTCGTCCGCCGAGGGCGGCGCTTCGGTCAGTGGCTGATGCGTGAGGCTTTCGAACAGAGTTCTTCGCATTTCAGAAAAAGCTCCAAGCTCCGCTCATTCCCGCGCAAGCGGGAATCCAGGAGCGGTGCAACAGCTAGGTCCCCGCCTGCGCGGGGACGAGCGGTTGATGGCGCTCAGCGCAGATGCTTTTTTACAGATCATGCCCCGAATACGAACAGTTGAACGATTTGTTGCAGAGCGGGAAGTCGGCGACGATGTTGCTTTCGATCGCCGCCTCCAGCAGCGGCCACTGAAACCATGACGGGTCGCGCAAATGGCAGCGTGCGATCTTGCCGCTTTCGAGCCGCACCCACGCCAGCACGTCGCCGCGAAAACCTTCGGCGATGCCTAAACCCTCGCCGCTTTCCGCGTGAAGCGGTGCAGCGATCGGCCCCTGCGGCAGCCGCGCGACGATCTGATCGATCAGCGCGAGGCTCTGCTCGACTTCGCGGATGCGAATCCACACCCGGGCGTTGACGTCGCCTTCGGTCAGCACGGGAACGGCAAATTCGAGTTCGTCGTATGGCGCATAACCTGGCGTTTTGCGCGCATCGAAATCGCGCCCGCTGCCGCGGCCGACATAGCCGCCCGCGCCGAATTGCCGTGCCAGTTCGGCGCGGACGATTCCGGTGCCGGCGGTACGGTCCTGCAGCGAGGTGGTGTTGTCGTAAAGCTCGATCAGACGCGGAAACCGGGCGCGGATCATTTGCAGAGTTTCGCGAATACGAGCGGCGCCGTCCGGCGCAAGATCGACGGCGACGCCGCCGGGCACGACCCGGTCCATCATCAGGCGATGGCCGAAACAAAAGGCGGCGGTGCGCAAGACCTGCTCGCGCAAGATGCCGCAATGCGCATGCATCAGCGAGAACGAGGCATCGTTGCAAACGGCGCCGATATCGCCGAAATGGTTGGCCAGCCGCTCCAGTTCCGCCATCAGCGCGCGCAGGTGACGCGCCCGCGGCGGCACGTCGATGTCGAGCGCCGCTTCGATCGCATGCGCAAAGGCGATGCCGTAGGCGACGGTGCTGTCGCCGGACGTGCGCGCGGCAAGACGCGCCGCCCGCTCGATGGTCGCGCCGGCCATCAGCGACTCGATGCCTTTGTGCACATAGCCGAGCCGCTCCTCCAGCCGCACCACTGTCTCGCCGCTGCAGGTGAAGCGGAAGTGGCCGGGCTCGATAATGCCGGCATGGACCGGCCCGACCGGAATTTGGTGGAGCGCTTCGCCTTCGACCGGCAAGAAGGCGTAGGGGGAACGTTCGGCCGCCGCCGCCGCGCGCGCGCCGAGCGGATGCTGCACGTCCCAGAAGCCGAGATCGAGCCAGGGCCGTGTGTCGAGCGCGCCGACCGGCTCGAATCCGTAGAGGCTGTAAATGGCCCGCTCGAGCCGGATCGCCGGCGGATGCAACGCGCCGACCGAGGGAAATTTTCGGTCCGGGATGGCGAGACTGACGACGGCGATGTCGCCGCTTGAATCTTCCAGCAGGGCCATGTGCACGAGCGGCGTAGGATCAACATCGCCCCACAGGCCTAGTAGCGTCGCGCGGCCGGCGGCGAGTTCGCTTGCGAGCCGCCGCCATTCGTCCACCGTTACCGTCAAGCGTGGCCACGGCCGATGGCCGGCAACGCGGTGGCTTTGCGGGATGGTGTCGAGGAGCGACGGCATCCGCTTTAGCCCAACAATCCCGCGACGTTCTGGAACCAGACGACCAGAGCCGGCGGAATGTAGATGCCGGCGGCGAACACGATCGCCAGATGCGCAAACATCGGTACATAGGAAGCCGTCGTCTTTCCCTCAGGGCCGCGTGGCTCGCCGAAGGCGATGCCGTTGAGCCGCAGAAATAGTCCGGCCAATCCGACCAAGAGGCCAAAGACGAGAATGATCGCGAGCACCGGCGCGCGGGCAAAGGTCGAGCTCACCACCAGGAATTCGCTCATGAAGATGCCGAGCGGCGGCAAGCCGGCAATGGCGACGACGCCGAGCACGAGGCCCCAGCCGAGCACGGGATGGGTCACCGTCAGCCCGCCAATATCGGCGATCCGTTGCGTGCCCTTGACCTGCGCGACGTGACCGACGGCAAAGAAGATCGCCGACTTGGTCAGCGAGTGCATGGTCATGTGCAGAAGGCCAGCGAAATTGGCGAGCGGCCCGCCCATGCCGAAGGCAAAGGTGATGATGCCCATATGCTCGATCGACGAGTAGGCGAACATGCGTTTGATGTCGCGGCGGCGGTAGAGCATGAAGGCGGCGAACACCAGCGAGATCAGACCGAGCGTCACCATCAGCGGGCCGGGCGCGAGCGCGGCGGGATTCACGGCCAGCAACATCTTGAATCGCAGCAGGGCGTAGAGCGCTACGTTGAGCAGCAAGCCCGACAGCACCGCCGAGATCGGCGTCGGGCCCTCGGCGTGCGCGTCCGGCAGCCAAGCATGAAGCGGCGCCAGTCCTACCTTGGTGCCGTAGCCGAGCAGCAGAAAGACGAAGGCAAGATCGAGCAAAGACGGGTCGAACGCGGCGGCGCGTTTGACCAGCACGGTCCAGACCATGGCGTCGAGACCTTCGCCGATCACCGGCCGCGCCGCCATGTAGACGAGGATGGTGCCGAACAGCGCCAGCGCAATGCCGACGCTGCCGAGGATGAAATATTTCCATGCCGCTTCCAGCGCCTCGTGGGTGCGGTAGAGGCCGACCATGAGCACGGTGGTCAGCGTCGCAAGCTCGATCGCCACCCACATCAGGCCGATATTGTTGGCGACGAGCGCGAGGTTCATCGCAAACATCAGCACCTGATACATGGCGTGATAGAAGCGCACGAAAGGCGGCGTCAGCCGGCCGGTTTCGAGCTCGTGGCCAATGTAACTTGCGCTGAATACGCTGGTGGTGAAGCCGACGAAGGTGGTGAGCACGATGAAGGTGGCGTTGAGATCGTCGACCAGCAGATAGGAGCCGGTTGCCGGCCTGTGGAAAAACAATGACAGCGCGCAGAGGAATGTCAGCGTCGTGGCCATGACATTGAGCCGCGCCGTCGTGCGATAGCCGGGCAACACTGCCAGCAGCGCGGCGGCCAAGGCCGGGATCAGCAGCACGCCGGCGAGTGCATCGACGCTCATCGGCGTTCTCCGCGGTAACGGTCGAGCGCCTGCACGTCGACGGTGTCGAAGCGCTCGCGGATACGGAACAGGAAGATGCCGATGACGATGAAGGCGATCAGGATCGAGAAAGCGACGCTGATCTCGACCACGAGCGGCATGCCCTTGGCGCCGGTCGCCGCCAGCACCAGCCCGTTCTCCAGCGACATGAAGCCGACGACCTGGCTGACGGCGTTCCGCCGCGTCACCATCATCAGGAGGCCGAGCAGCACCACCGATAGCGCGAAGGCGAGATCCTCGCGCGCCAGCGGGTCGGCGCCGTGGGTGACGCGCAGCATCACCACCATGGACAGCGCGACCAGCCCCATGCCGGCGAGCATGGCGGTGCCGACGCCGACCACCTTCTCGATTTCGCGATGAATGCCGAGCCGCGCGATGATCCGGTGCAAGGTCACCGGGATGAAGATCGCCTTGAACAAAAGCGCGATGGCGGCGGTGACGTAAAGGTGCGGCGCGTCCTGGACAAAGGCCTGCCAGGCGACCGACGCCGCCAGCACCAGGGCGTGCGCGGCATAGACATTGAGCAGCGCGTAGAGGCGATCCTGATACAGCTCGATGAAGCTGATCAGCACCAATAAGCCGGCGAGCAGATGGGCGATATCGAAATCGATCCGGCTCATCAAAAGCTCCCGGACACGAAGCGCAGCAGCGTGGCCAAGAGGCCAAGCATCAACGCGGCGCCGAGAAATTCGGGCACCCGGAACACCCGCATTTTCGCGATCGAGGTCTCGAACAGGCCGAGCAGAAAACCGCCGACCGCGAGCTTGCCGATATAGGCGGCAATCCCGATCGCGAGTGCCGGCACTGCGGCGCCCGCCGCCTCGATACCCCAGGGCGCGAACAGACACGCCAATAGCGATACATAGAGAATGAGCTTGAGCGAAGCCGACAGCTCGATCAGCGCCAGATGACGGCCGGAGTATTCCAGCACCATGGCTTCGTGCACCATGGTCAGTTCGAGATGGGTAGCCGGATTGTCGATCGGGATGCGGCCATTTTCGGCGATCGCCACCATGACCAGGCCGATCAGGCCGAGGCCTAGCGAGACGCGCAATCCGACCTGCGGCGACGCCATGAATTCGGCGACGGTCGAGAGCTGGGTCGAGCCGGCGATCAAGGCCAGCGTGAACACGACCATGAGCATCGCCGGCTCGGCCAGCGAGGCGATCATCACCTCGCGGCTCGAACCGATGCCGCCGAAGCTCGTGCCGACATCCATCCCGGCGAGCGCCAGGAAAAAGCGGGCGCTGCCGAGGAGTGCGATGATGGCGATGAGATCGGCTGACCAGGAGAACAGGAGCCCGGTGCGAAAGGTCGGTACCAGCGAGGCGGCGACCCAGGTGGTGGCAAAGACCACATATGGAATGACCCGGAACAGCCAGGACGCACTCTCCGCCAGCACCACTTCCTTGCGCAGAAGCCGCACCAGATCGAGGTAAGGCTGAATCAGCGGCGGGCCCTGTCGCCGCAGAAGCCGCGCCTTCACTTTGCGCACGAAGCCGGTGAACAGCGGCGCCAGCGCCAGCACCAGGAGCATCTGCGCGCCCTGAATGGCGAAGTCGCGGATCAGGACCATACGGCGAGCACCACCAACAAAATGACGAGAGAGCCGAACACCAGGCTTAAGAATTGCCGGATGGTCAGAAATTGCAGCCGGTTGAGGCGATCGGCGGTGGTGGCGATACCGGCGACCAGCGGTGCGTAGAGCGTGTCCCAGATCGGATCGGATATTTCCGCGTCAAGCCGCGCCGGCCGGGTGTCGCCGGGCGGTGGCATGTCGACATGCTCGCGGGCGCGGAACACCACGGTGCCGAACACGCGGCGGATCGGCTGGGCGAAGCTCATCGCCGTGTATTGGGTTGCCGGACTTAAGTCCGGATAGCCGCAGTCCCACGCCGGCGCGCGGCGCAGCCGGTCGGACGCAAGCCGATGGATGGCAAAAGCCGCGAGCGAGCCGGAGATGGCGATGAACAAAAACACCAAGAGGCCGTCATAAGAGCTGCGGCTTGCGGCGATCGGCACAATCGACAGCCATTGCGCGCCGATCTGCTCAGGCATGCGCGCGCCGATCAGCGCCGTCGAGACCGGCGCCAGCGCGTCAATGAAGAGACCCGGCAGGATTCCGGCCAGCAGACAAAGGCCGGCGAGCAGGAACATCGCGGCGAGCGAAAAGCCGTCGGTTTCAGTTGCGGTCTCAGCCGCGCGCGTGCGCGGCCGGCCGAGGAACGTCACGCCATAGGCCTTGACGAAACAGGCGGCGGCGAGCGCGGCCGACAGCGCCAACAGCGCGCCGACTGCCGGCACCAAAAGCTTGAGCCCCCACGACGGCAATTGCGGGCTCAGCAGGATCGCCTGGAAGGTAAGCCACTCGGAGACAAAGCCGTTGAGCGGCGGCAACGCCGAAATCGCCACGCAACCGACCAGGAAGACGAATGCCGTCTGCGGCATGCGGTGAATGAGCCCACCGAGATGTTCCATGTCGCGCTCGCCGGTCGCGGTCAGCACGGCGCCAGAGCCGAAGAACAACAGACTCTTGAACAGCGAGTGATTGAACACGTGCAGCAGGGCCGCGGTGAGCGCCAGCGCCGCCGCGAAAAGCATTCCGTGCGCCTTGAAGGCGAGCGCAAGCCCAAGCCCGATGAAGATGATGCCGATATTCTCCACCGTATGGTAGGCAAGGAGCCGCTTGAGATCGTGCTGCATCAGCGCGTAGAGCACGCCCATCACCGCGGTGATGCCGCCGAGCGCCAGGACGACGATGCTCCACCACCAGGCCGGTGTGCCGGCGAGATCGAGCACGATGCGGACGAAGCCGTAGACCGCGACCTTGGTCATCACACCGGACATCAATGCGGAGACGTGGCTTGGCGCCGCCGGATGCGCGAGCGGCAGCCATACGTGCAGCGGCACGATGCCGGCTTTCGATCCGGCGCCGATCAGCGCCAGGATCAAGACCAGTGCGCTGACGGTCGCGGCCGGTTGCGCGGCGCGCATCTGCGCGAACGTGTAAAGGCCGTCAGGACCGGCGAGCAGGCCGAAGGCGAGGAGAAGGGCAAGCGTGCCGAAGCTCGCCATCACCAGATAGACGTAGCCGGCGCGCACATTATCGGCGACGCGGTGGTGTGCCATCACCAGCGCCCATGACGTCAGCGACATGAACTCCCAGGAGACGAGGAAGGTGAAGGCGTCGTCGGCAATCACCACCAGCGTCATGCCGGCGAGAAAGGCGGGGTAGAACGGCAGCACGCGCTGCGGCGTCTGTTCGTGTTCGCCGTAGCCGAGCGCGAACAGGCTCGCGCTTGCGGCGCCGAGATCGACCACGGCAAGGAAGAACGCCGACAAGGCATCGAGGCGAAAATGCGCCCCGATCCAGGGCACGCCGAGCGGCAGCGTCAGGCGAAAAGGCTCGGTCACCAGCAGCAGATGGGTCAGTGCGGCGGCCAGCGATATCGTCGCGATGATCAGGCTCGCGCCGTAGACGATGCGCGTGGCCGCACCGGTCCGCCCGACGACGACGGCGATGACACTCAATGCGAGCAAGGCAGCCGCGCATGCAAGCGTGACCGTCAGGGTCACGACGCGAGCCTCTTCAGCCGCACGCCGCGTCCTCCGGAATTGCTGGTGGCGTTGTCGGTGATGAGCTCGATGCCGAGCGCGTCGAGGGCGGCGATCAGCTTCATCAGCGAGTCGACGTTGCCGCGCACGACGCCGTCGCTCGCTTCCATGCGCTGGATGGTCGGCAGCGACAGGCCGGCGGCTTCAGCGAGCGTGCGCTGATCGATGCCGAGAAGCGCGCGTGAAGCCCTGATCTGGCCAGCCGTAATCATGGAATCGCCTCAGAATTGATATATAAAACATGGATTATTACTAATTTCAATGCCATACTGAGGCAAATAATGCCTTTTTGGCGTTACAGGTCTTGCTTACGGATATCGACGTCGCAGCGGCAACATCAGCCGCCCTGCGATAGCGGCGTGCGTTGCACAGCCGCTTCGCGTTCTGACGAAAGCCCACGCGATTGAAATTGACTTTAGGGAGAGAAGGGAACGTCGATCAAACAGGCACAGAGGTGAACTGGCCGGGCGTCAGCGCTTCTTGCGCCGCAGCCGCACCACCACGTCGATGCGGGCGATCTCGTAGCCCTCGGGCGGCACCGGCGCCTTGCCGACCACGACGTCCGACGCGGGGATGTCCATCAGGTCGTTGCGGTCTTCGATGAAGAAATGATGGTGCTCGGTGTTGTTGGTGTCGAAATAGGCTTTCGACCCGTCGACGGCGACCTGCCGCAGCAGGCCCACCTCGGTGAACTGGTGCAATGTATTGTAGACCGTCGCCAGCGACACCGGAACCTTGGCGTGGTTGGCTTCCTCGTAGAGCATTTCCGCGGTCACGTGGCGGTCGCCCTTGGCGAACAGGATCCAGCCCAAAGCCATGCGTTGCCGGGTCGGACGCAGGCCGACTTCGCGGAGCTTCGCTTTGACGTCATGCCACGGACAGCCGGTGAGATCGCCGGCGCCGGCCGGCGGGCGCGTTTGCAGGCCAGCCGCCGTAGGCGACAGAGCGCCGGGAACGGGTAGACGTGACTGATTCATGGGCGATACCAGAAGCTGCACTGACGGCCATCTAGCCGGGCCGGACGGAAATCGTTACAACTGAAATCATTATACACGGCACCCTGCGGCGGCCGCAACTCCCAAGGTGGTGAGGGCGCGGTAAGCGGTGCGAAGGCGGTTTCCCACCGCGCAGTGCGGCGTCGGGGGAGGGTGCGTCTTTGCCGCTATGTCCCCATGTGTTAGGGAACGGCGCAGGTGCCGCCGATTTGAAGTTCCTGGGAGCGGATCATGCTTGGGGCGGAGACGGTGGGAATGGACGAGCGGCGTTCAAACTTCGAGTACGAGGACCTGCTGGCCTGCGGGCGGGGCGAACTGTTCGCCCAAGGCCCGCAACTGCCCTTGCCGCCGATGCTGATGTTCGACCGCATCTCGGAAATCGCCGAGGTCGGCGGCGAGTACGGCAAGGGACTGGTGCGTGCCGTCCTCGATCTCAAGCCCGACCTTTGGTTCTTCCCTTGCCACTTCAAGGGCGATCCGGTGATGCCCGGATGCCTTGGCCTCGATGCGCTCTGGCAGATGCTCGGCTTCTTCCTCGGCTGGTTGGGTGCACCCGGCAAGGGTCGCGCGCTGGGCATGGGCGAGATCAAATTCTCCGGAATGGTGCTTCCGACTATGAAGCGCGTGGTCTACGGCATCGACATCAAACGGGTGATGCGTTCCAAACTTGTACTCGGCGTTGCCGATGGCTGGCTCTCCGCCGACGGAGCCGTGATGTTTAAGGCGCTCGACCTCAAGGTCGGGCTGTTCCACGACGCAGCGCCGCAGGCGAGCGAGGCCTGAAGCCGGCCCGAGCAAGGCGCCGCGCGCCGGTGGCCGGATAGTGACGAGGCGAAGATGAGGCGGGTGGTCGTCACCGGGATGGGCATCGTCTCGTCCATCGGCAGCAACACGCAAGAAGTCCTCGCCTCGCTGCGCGAAGCCAAATCGGGCGTCGTGCGCGCCGACAAATATGTCGAGATGGGCTTTCGCTGTCATGTGCACGGGGCGCCGACGCTCGACGCTAGCGAGGCGGTCGACCGCCGCGCCATGCGCTTTCTCGGCGGCGGCGCCGCCTGGAACCATGTCGCCATGGAACAGGCGATCCGCGACGCCGGCCTCGAAGCACACGAGGTGTCGAACGAACGTACCGGCATCGTCATGGGCTCGGGCGGGCCTTCGACCCGCGCCATTGTGGAAGCCGCCGACACGGCGCGCAGCAAGGGGCCGAAGCGAGTCGGTCCGTTCGCGGTGCCAAAGGCGATGTCATCGTCGCCGTCGGCGACGCTCGGGACCTGGTTCAAGATCAAGGGCGTGAGCTATTCGATCTCGTCGGCGTGCGCGACCTCGAACCACTGCATCGGCAACGCCTATGAGCTGATCCAATACGGCAAGCAGGACATGATCTTTGCCGGCGGCTGTGAGGAGCTCGACTGGACGCTCACGGTCCTGTTCGACGCCATGGGCGCGCTGTCGTCGAAATATAACGAGACGCCCGCCAAGGCTTCGCGGGCCTATGACGCCGGTCGCGACGGCTTTGTCATCAGCGCAGGCGCCGGCGTGGTGGTGCTGGAAGAGCTCGAGCACGCCAAGGCGCGCGGCGCGCGCATCTATGCCGAAGTCGCCGGTTATGGCGCGACGTCGGATGGCGCCGACATGGTGGCGCCGTCGGGCGAGGGCGCGGCACGCTGCATGCGGCTCGCGCTCAAGCACGTCAAACCGCCGGTCGATTATATCAACCCGCACGCCACCTCGACGCCGATCGGCGATCTCAAGGAGATCGAGGCGATCCGCGACGTATTCGGCTCGGGCGACAAATGTCCGCCGATCTCGGCGACCAAGTCGCTGGCCGGGCATTCGCAAGGCGCAACCGGCGTGCACGAGGCGATCTATTCGCTGCTGATGATGAATAACGGCTTCATCTGCGAAAGCGCCAACATCGAAAATCTCGATCCGGCGTTCGCCGACATGCCGATCCTGCGCGAGCGCCGCGACGACGTGACGCTCGGCTGCGTGCTGTCGAACTCGTTCGGCTTCGGCGGCACCAACGCCTCCATCGTGTTCAAGCGGCTGGATGCGTGACGTCGCGCGTATGCCCATGGCGTCATGGCCGGGCTTCGTCCCGGCCATCCACGTCTTTGCCGACATGAAAGACGTGGATGCCCGGCATGAAGCCCGGCATGACCGACCGGGAGAGTAGACGCCAATGCAAGGTTTGATGCACGGCAAGCGCGGCTTGGTGATGGGCGTGGCCAACGACCACTCGATCGCCTGGGGCATCGCGCGGACGCTGGCGGCGCACGGGGCGGGCCTCGCTTTTACCTATCAGGGCGACTCGCTGGGCAAGCGCGTCAAGCCGCTGGCCGCTTCCGTCAACGCCGATCTGGTGATGCCGTGTGACGTCGAGGATATCGCTTCGGTCGACGCGGTGTTTACCGAGATCGGACGGACCTGGGGAACGATGGATTTCCTGGTTCACGCCATCGCCTTCTCTGACAAGAACCAGCTCATCGGCCGCTACGCCGACACGACCCGCGAGAATTTTCTGCACACTATGCTGATCTCCTGCTTCGCCTTCACCGAGGCGGCAAAGCGCGCCGCGGCTTTGATGCCGAACGGCGGCGCCATGGTGACGCTGACCTATAATGGCGGCGATCGCGCCATGCCGAACTACAATGTCATGGGGCCCGCCAAGGCGGCGCTGGAATCGTCGGTGCGTTATCTCGCCGTCGACTTCGGCGTCCAGGCCATCCGCGTCAACGCCATCTCGGCCGGGCCGATCCGCACGCTCGCCGGCGCCGGCATCGGCGATGCGCGCGCGATGTTCGCGTTTCAGCAGCGCCACTCGCCGCTGCATCGCGGCGTCACCCTCGACGAACTCGGCGGCGCCGGCCTCTATCTGCTGTCCGACCTCTCCGCCGGCGTGACCGGCGAGATCCATTTCGTCGATTCCGGCTACAACGTCATCGCCATGCCGCATCCGGAGGCGCTGCGCGCCGATCAGGGGCGAACGGATTAGGGCATGATCCCGAAAGGTGGAAGCCGGTTTTCGGAAAAGATCATGCTCCAACGCAAAATCCACACGCCGTCATTCCTGGGCGCCGTGAAACGGCGAGCCCGGAATCCATAATCACAGTCAGTGCAAATCCTGCTGGGGCGGTGGTTATGGATTCCGGATAACCGCTTCGCGGTTTCCGGAATGACGGTCACAGCTTTTCCAGATGCGGCATCACTTCGGTGCGGAAGAGGTCGAGCGAGCGCATCGCGTCCTTCAGCGACATGGTGCCGAGGAACAGATAGGTGAGCAGGTAATTGATGCCGAGTTCGGTTACCTGACGCTCCAGTTCGGCGCGCACGGTCGCCGGCGAGCCGGCAACGACGCCGCCGTGAGCCACCATTTCCTCGTAGCTCGTGCCGTGCGGAATTTTCAGGCGCGAGGTCAGGCCGGTATCGTTTTTCCACACGCGCAGCCAATTCAGGTTGGCAAGATGAACGTCCATCGCCGGCTTGAAGATGCGATGCGCTTCGGCGTCGGTGTCGGCGACGCAGATGTGGCGCTGCACGCCGATCACGACGCCGCCGGCAAATTCCGGCTTCGGTTGCGCCGGCGCACCGCGCTTCGCCAGCGCAGTTTTGAACGCCGTGATGTTGGCCTTGGCCATGGCGGTCGCGCCCAACGTCACATAATGCAGCCCATGCTCGCCGGCCCAGGTCGAGCCGACGTCGCTCGACGATGCATACCAGAATGGCGGATGCGGCTGCTGCAACGGCCGTAACGCGATCGGGACGTCGTTATAGAGGTAGCGGCTGCTCTTGAAGCTGAATGTCTTCGACACCAGGCCGGTCGTGACGCAGTCATAGGCCTCGAAAAAAATGTCGCGCGAGTCGTCGTGCATGACATTGTGAAACTCGAGCTCGTAGGGCGACACGCCGCGGCCGACGCCGATGTCGAGCCGCCCGTGGCTGAGGTGATCGAGCATGCAGATTTCCTCGATCAGCCGCAGCGGCGAATAGAGCGGTAAGAGATAGACCAGCGGCCCCAGCCGTAGCTTCTTGGTCTCGCGGGCAACGGCGGCGAGATAAATGCCGGGCACCGGCACCAGGTTGAGCGGCGTCGCATGGTGCTCGGCGACATGCAGGCAATAGAAGCCGGCTTTGTCGGCGGCTGCGGCGAATTCAATGCGCTCGTCGTAAAGCTGCGCCACCGGCCGCTCGCCGGCTTCGACATGATCGAAAAGTCCAATTTTCATGATGCGTCGATCCTCCCCGATCCATGTTCTGCCATCTTCCGCGGCGTCCATCCATCCTCCGCGACGGCCGAATAGCCATGCGCGCCGCTCTTGCCTCCATCGCGCCGACACGCCACATCTGCGGCTCAATGCCCACCCAACCCGCCATAGAAGTCCACCGCCTGGCCAAGATCTATAAGCAGGTGCCGGCGGTCGACGGCGTCTCGTTTGCGATTGCGCGCGGCTCGATCACCGGCCTTCTCGGTGGCAACGGCGCCGGCAAGACCACGACGATTGCCATGATCATGGGGCTGATCACGCCGACCTCGGGCAGCGTCAAGGTGCTCGGCGCGCACATGCCGGCGCAGCGCTACCGGGTGCTGCAGCGCATGAATTTCGAAAGCCCCTATGTCGAGATGCCGATGCGGCTCACCATCCGGCAGAATCTCAATGTGTTCGGCATGCTCTACGGCGTACGCAATCTGGCCGACCGGATCGAGGAACTCGCCGAAACCCTCGATCTGAGCGCTCTGCTCGACCGGCCGACCGGCAAGCTTTCCGCGGGACAAAAGACGCGGGTGTCGCTCGCCAAGTCGCTGATCAATTCGCCGGAGCTTTTGCTGCTCGACGAACCGACCGCCTCGCTCGATCCCGACACCGCCGATTGGGTGCGCGAGCGGCTCGAACGCTACTGCCGCGACCGGCACGCCACCGTGCTCCTTGCCTCGCACAACATGGCCGAGGTCGAACGGCTGTGCGAGCGCGTTATCATCATGAAGCGCGGGCGCATCGAGGACGACGACACCCCGGCCCGGCTGCTCTCCCGCTACGGCCGGCGCACGCTGGAAGAGGTCTTTCTCGACGTCGCCCGCGGCCGCGACGAAGCGCGCGAGGCGGCGCAATGACCGTATCCTCCGAAGTTGCGCACACCGAAAGCGGGTTCGCGTTTTCGCCGCAGCGCGTCGCAGCGATGATGCTGCGCTACTGGTATCTGTTGCGTTCGTCGTGGCCGCGGCTGATCGAGCTGATCTATTGGCCCACGGTGCAGATGATCACCTGGGGCTTCATCCAATATTACGTGACACAGAATGCCAGCTTTTTCGCCCGCGCCAGCGGCACGCTGATCGGCGCGGTGCTGCTGTGGGATATTCTGTTCCGCGGCCAGCTCGGCTTCTCGATCTCGTTTCTCGAGGAGATGTGGGCGCGCAACATCGGCAATCTGATGATGTCGCCGCTGCGGCCGACGGAGTTCGTCACGGCGCTGATGGTCATGAGCATTGTGCGGCTGGCGATCGGCGTCATTCCGGTGACGCTGCTGGCGCTGATCTTTTTCGGCTTCAATCTCTATGGGCTCGGCTTCGGTTTGGTGGCATTTTTCATCAATCTGATGCTGACCAGCTGGGCGGTGGGGATTTTCGTATCCGGCCTGGTGCTGCGTAACGGGCTGGGCGCCGAAAACTTCGCCTGGTCGATCATGTTTTTGTTCATGCCGCTGGCGTGCGTCTATTACCCGGTGACGACGCTGCCGGTCTGGCTGCAGCCGGCCGCCTGGGCGTTGCCGCCGACCTATGTATTCGAGGGCATGCGGGCGCTGTTGATCGACCATACCTTCCGCGCCGACCTTATGCTCTACGCGCTGGCGCTCAATGTGGTGTTCTTCGCCGCCGGCGTGTTCGGCTTCCTGAAGCTTTTGGAAGCGGCCCGCCGCAATGGCTCGCTGATGCAGACCGGCGAATAGTCGCGCGTCGCCAAAATCACTGCTCCTGCAGGCGTTTCCGCTTACGTAAGAAATCGGGAAAAGTTTGCCTTTATGATAGCGGTATGACAGACCATCCTCATATTGCTGCAACGCAGCAAACCGGGCAAGGATCGTCCATGGCTATCGGGGAATTCGGCGGCGCGCCTGCCGTGCCGGCGGGGTTGTTGTCGTCGACGCCGCTCTATTGGCTCTATGAAATGGGCCATGCCGCGCTCAATCCGGCGCGGGCCGCAGCCGATGCCACGCGCCTGCTGTTCAAGAATCCGATGAATCCGTTCTACGCCACGAGCTTCGGCAAATCGGTCGCCGCGGCGGCGGAGCTGTTCGAGCGTTCGACCCGCCGCTACGGCCGCCCGGACTGGCGGATTTCCTCAACGCTGGTGGGTGGTGAGCGGGTGCCGGTGCATGTCACCAGCGTGTGGGAACGCGCCTTCTGCCAGCTCACGCACTTCGAACGCGTATTCCAGCATCCGCCGCGCCGGCCGCAGCCGCGGCTGCTGATCGTGGCGCCGCTGTCCGGGCATTTTGCGACCTTGCTGCGCGGCACCGTCGAGGCCTTTCTGCCCAATCACGACGTCTACATCACCGAATGGCGCGACGCGCGCACCGTGCCGCTGTCGGAGGGGCCGTTCGATCTCGACGATTACATCGACTACGTGATTTCGATGCTGCACGCGCTCGGCGGCGACACCCATGTGGTCGCGGTGTGCCAGCCGGCGGTGCCGGTGCTCGCCGCAGCCGCGCTGATGGACGCGGACGACGATCCGTACCTGCCGGTGTCGATGACCTTGATGGGCGGCCCGATCGACACGCGGGTCAATCCGACCGCGGTCAACACGCTGGCGCAGCGGCGCGGCATCAACTGGTTTCGCCACAACGTCATCACCAAAGTGCCGTTTCCCAACCCCGGAATGATGCGCGACGTCTATCCGGGCTTCCTGCAACTGCACGGCTTTATCAGCATGAACCTCGATCGGCATATCGAGGCGCATCGCAATCTGTTTCTCAATCTGGTGAAAGGCGACGGCAACTCGGCGCAGAAGCACAAGGAATTCTACGACGAATATCTGGCGGTCATGGATCTGGCGGCTGAATTTTATCTGCAAACCGTCGACACGGTGTTCGTTCGCCACGCCCTGCCGAAAGGCGAAATGATGCATCGCGACCGGCTGGTCGATCCGGGATTGATCAGGCGCGTTGCGCTCCTCACCGTCGAAGGCGAGCACGACGACATTTCCGGCGTTGGCCAGACCGAAGCGGCGCATCGATTGTGCGTCAATCTGCCGGCCGATCGGCAGGCGCACTGGCTGCAGCCGGGCGTCGGCCATTACGGCGTGTTCAACGGCTCGCGTTTCCGCGCCGAAATCGCGCCGCGGATCTCCGACTTCATCCTTTCGATGAGTCATCAGCCGAAAGCGAAGCGCAATGGCTCGGCCGCGCGTCACGCCGGCAACGGCGCTGCCGGTCGATCCGGCAATGGCGCGGCACACGTGCGCGCACCGGTCTAATTTTTCTACAACTCTATGGCGGTTATCGAACGAGCCGGCACGGGCTAATGCCCGATTTATCGGCGGAATCCGCCATGATCGCGCCTCTGGATCGTCCTGATCGATGCCGGATGTGGCAAGCTTTTGAGAAATCTTGGCTATTTTGGAATCACCGGCGTCAAATTTTCACGGCTGTGACAGTCCAAGATATGAAGTCATATTCACTCCATAAATTCGAATATATGGTATTTGCCCAGAGCCTCGAGCCCTAATGGTTGTATATGCCAGCCGCCTTCATCAAAGGCACTTCACAGTTCTTTGGATATGGCACTATCGGCCACGGGTTGGGTGTGGGGTGGTCGGCCATGTCGAATCGTGCGCTGCTTTATCGTCGGCCGAGTGAGCCTCAGGCGATCGAGGTCGTCTTCGACAAATCGATTTATCTCGTACGCGTGCGCCGCCACCGGCAAGCGCGCCGCTATACGCTGCGTATCGCGGCCGCAACTCGCGAAGTAATCCTGACAATTCCGCCGCGCGGCACGATGAAAGAGGCGCGCGCGTTCGCGCAAAAGCACGGCGGCTGGATTGCGGCGCGGCTCGGCCGGCTGCCCGAGGCGGTCCGCTTCACCCATGGCGTCGTCATTCCGCTGCGCGGCCTGGCGCATCGCATCACTCATCGTCGCACGATGCGCGGCACCGTCTGGACCGAGTTGGACGAGAGCGGCGAGCGTCTGCTGTGCGTCGCCGGCGACGCGCCGCATGTGGATCGGCGTGTCGGCGATTTTCTCCGCCGCGAAGCCAAGCGCGAGCTCGACGCCGCGAGCCAGCGGTTCGCCGGCGAGCTTGGCGTCGGCGTCCGCCGCGTGGCGGTGCGCGATCAGGCAAGCCGCTGGGGCTCCTGCTCGACCGCCGGCGTGCTGTCGTATTCTTGGCGGCTGATCCTGGCGCCGAGCTTCGTGCTCAATTATCTGGCCGCGCATGAAGTGGCCCACCTCGTCGAAATGAACCATTCGGCGCGGTTCTGGCGCCTGGTGCAACGGCTTTGCCCCGATCACGAACGGGCCAAGGTGTGGCTCGACGTTCATGGCAGCGATCTGCATCGCTACGGGCTGCCGCAGAATGGCGGCCGGGCGTAGCCCGTCCCCAGATCACCGCTGGCGTCGAAATACTTCCGCTCATTCCCGCGCAAGCGGGAATCCAGGGGCGAGTGAAAATTGCTGGGTCCCCGCCTTCAGCCTTCGCGCTATGCGCTTCGGCGCGACCAAACCGCGCCGCAGCTCGCCAAGCGAGCGTAGGCGGGTCGCGGGGACGAGCGACAGGAGACTGGCCGATCCCGGTTCGTGCTCGCCCTTTAATGCGGCGTCGGCGTCTGCACGGCGACGAGATTGCCGGAGGACGGAAAGAGCCCGAACGACAGCTTTGTGGCTACTGCGATCAGGGTCGCGGCCAGCACCAGGCGCAACGCCCGTTCCGGTATGCGGACAGCGGCATAGCTGCCAAGCAAGATTCCCGGCACCGATCCCAGGATGAGCAAACCGAAAACCTGGAAATCGACCGAGCCGAGGAGCCAGTGACCGATGCCGGCGACAAGGGTGAGCGGCACCGCATGCGCAATATCGGAGCCGACGATCTTTGCCGTCGGCAGGTTGGGATAAAGCAGAATGAGGCAGGTGACGCCGATGGCGCCGGCGCCGACCGACGATATGGACACCATGGTGCCGAGCGCGGCGCCGACCGCGACCGTTAGCGCCGCGACCTGCTTCGACTCGAGCGCACTGAGACGAGCGGCGTAACGCGCGACGATCCGGCCGCGAAACACCAGCACCACTGCGCTCGCGACCAGCGCCAGCGTCAACACCGCATTGATCAAATTCCGTCCCGCCGCGCCGTTGATGTCGAGGCCGCTCATCGCCGCAATGGTGATCACGGTCATCGGCACGCTGCCGAAGGCGAGCCGCCGCACCACGCGCCAATCGATCGTCCGGTTGAAGCCGTGCACGATGCTGCCCGCGGTCTTGGTCGCGGCGGCGTGCAACAGGTCGGTGCCGACCGCGGCGGCCGGATGAATGCCGAACAGCAGGATCAGTAACGGCGTCATCAACGAGCCGCCGCCGACGCCGGTCATGCCGACCAGCAATCCGACGGCGAAGCCCGAGATGATGTAGAGCAATTGGATCGAGTGAATCGCGGTCATGCCGCTCGCTTGCCGTCGCTTCGGTCCGGGCTCTGGCGGTTAAGCTTCATGCAATCAACGAGCACAGAGTTTAGAGGATTTTCGCAACCGGCGCACCGTCCGCGCGCGGCGGCCTGTGAAATAAAATTGTTGCACACGCTCACAACTCTTGCGGCGGAACAGATTTTCATGTGGCGGGCCGTTGCGGCGACACGCCGTCGATTGAGCACAGACGCGTGATGCTGCACCACGGCAATTTCCGGTGCGGACAATTCCGCCGCGCTTTTTTGTCTGAAAGATCAGCCGCGACCGCGCCTGGCCGCTTGCAAATGCGCGTTTTGACGCAGGCGGTAACACTAACCCGTGATGCGCGTTGCATCCGCGTGGCACTTGCATATGTGCCGCGTATTAGGCCGACCGGGTGGCTCCCCATCCCCCGACACCCCGCCGCCCGGCCAAATAAGCCTGAGTTGAGGCAACAACTAGGAACCCCAAGCGCGTAACCTGCTTGGGGTTCTTTTTTGTGGCGGTACGGTGGTGCCGGCGAAAGCCTGTGGATTGCGGCGGCTAATCCTTCACCAGATCGCCGAGCAGGCTCGCCGCGACTGCCAATTTCGAAAGCGTCAGCCCGGAATTGGCGATTTCGTGGATCGCGCCGCGGATGCGTTCGACTTCGCCCTTGCGCGGCGCCACCCAAGCCTCGACGGCGCCGGCGCCCGTTGCGCCGTTGCCGACCATGGCCGCGGTCAAGCGGCGCTCGGCATCGCAGATCGAGTCACGCGCGCGATCGAGCGCCAGCCGGTCGAAGTAGTCGGCGATCGGGATCTTGCCGGCCGCACTGGCGATGCGGTCGAGATTAAAGAAAGCGCCGGTGGCGAAATAGGTGGCGGCGACTTCGCGCACCGGCTTGCCGGTGCGGTCGGCGACCAGAATGATGTCCGGCGCGGCCGCGAGCGGCCCGAGATTGGCGATGCGGATAGCGAGCTCTTCCGGTATGCTGGCTTGCATGAGCTCTTCCCGGCGCGCGGCGCGGGCCTGCAAAGCATCCTCCGGCAACGCGGCATCGAGCGCCGCTTCGACGATGGCGATGCCGTCGCGATAATGCGAGACTACCTCGGCGAGGCCTTTGGTCAGATCGACGTTGCGCAGGAACCAGATGACGCGGTCGAGCAGCAGGTCCTCCACCGCGGCATAGAGGTCGAGCTGCAGCTTGCCGGAAATCCGGTTGTCGAGATCGTCGACGGCGCCATTGAGCGCGGTCATGCCGTAGCTGTCGCGCACTGCGGCAAAGGCCGAAGCGATTTGCGACGGCGCCGCGCCGGTCTGGTCGGCTATGCGCACGATCAGCGACGGGCCGCCGCGATTGATCATCGAGTTGCCGAGCTGGGTGGCGATGATCTCGCGGCGCAGCCGGTGATGCTCGAGCGCGTCGGGGAATTGCGCGGCGATCTCCCTGGGGAAATAGCGGCCCATCTCGCGGCTGAGATAGGGATCATCCGGCACCGCCAATTCAAGAAGCTCTTCGTAGAGCGTCAGCTTGGCGTAGGCGAGCAGCACCGACAGTTCCGGCCGCGTGAAGGCCTGCGAACGGCGGCGGCGCTCGGCGAGCGCCATGTCGTCCGGGAGATATTCGACGGCGCGGTCGAGGAGGCCGCGCGCCTCCAAGGTCTGCATGAGCCGCTGCAGGAAGCCGAAATCCTCCATGCCGCGCCGCTGCGCGAGCGAGAGCGCCAGGGTCTGCAGGTAATTGTTGCGCAGCACTAACGCGGCGACCTCGTCGGTCATAGCCGCGAGCAGCGCATTGCGGGCGTTGATCGCCAAGCGCCCGTCGCGTAGCGGAATGCTCAGCCCGATCTTGATATTGACCTCCATGTCGGAGGTATTAACGCCGGCGGAATTGTCGATGGCGTCGGTATTGAGCCGCACGCCGCGCAGCGCCGCCTCGATGCGGCCGCGTTGCGTCATGCCGAGATTGGCGCCTTCGCCGATTACCTTGGCGCGCAAATCGGCGCCGGTGATGCGAACGGCGTCGTTGGCGCGGTCGCCGGCCGCCTCGTCGGTCTCGTCCGCGGCGCGCACATAGGTGCCGATGCCACCGAAGAAGAGAAGGTCAACCGGCGCCGACAACAGCGCGCGAATGAGTTCGGCCGGCGTGAGCCTCTCACCGACGCCGAACAGTTTTTGGGCTTCCGGCGGCAGCCTGATCTCCTTGGCGGAGCGCGAGTAGATGCCGCCGCCTTTGGAGATCAGCGCTTTGTCGAAGTCCTGCCAGCTCGAGCGCGGCAGGTCGAACAGGCGTTTGCGTTCGGCGAAGGTCCGCTCCGCATCGGGATCCGGATCGATGAAGATGTCGCGGTGATCGAAGGCGGCAAGGAGGCGCGTGGTTTTCTCGCGCAACATACCGTTGCCGAACACGTCGCCCGACATGTCGCCGACACCGACCGTCGTGAATGTGGTCTTGCCGATGTCGACATCCATTTCGCGGAAGTGGCGCTTGACCAATTCCCAGGCGCCGCGCGCGGTGATGCCCATCTTCTTGTGGTCGTAGCCGGCCGAGCCGCCGGAGGCGAAGGCATCGCCGAGCCAGAAGTCATGGGCGATGGCGAGCTCGTTGGCGATGTCGGAGAAGGTGGCGGTGCCCTTGTCGGCGGCGACCACGAGATAAGGATCGTCGCCTTCATGGCGCACGACGTCGGCCGGCGGCACGACGCCGATGGTGCCGGTGCCGATATTGTCGGTGATGTCGAGCAAGGTCGAGATGAAGAGCTTGTAGGCCGCGGTGCCTTCCGCCTGGATCGCCTCGCGGGCGCCGCCTGCCGGCAACCGCTTCGGCACGAAGCCGCCCTTGGCGCCGACCGGCACGATCACCGCATTCTTGACGTTCTGGGCTTTGACCAGGCCGAGGACTTCGGTGCGGAAATCCTGCGGCCGGTCCGACCAGCGGATGCCGCCGCGCGCCACCTTGCCGAAGCGCAGATGCACACCTTCGACGCGCGGCGAATAGACGAAGATCTCGTAGAGCGGGCGCGGCGCCGGGATGCCATCGAGCTTGCGGCTTGAGAACTTCACCGCGATCAGATCCTTCGGCTGCCCGTCGGCGCCGTGCTGATAGAAATTGGTGCGGATCGCGGATGCCACGGCGTTGACGAAGCGGCGAAGGATGCGGTCCTCGTCGAGGCTGTCGACCGCCTGGAGCGCGGTTTCGATCGAGGAAGCGATGAATGCTTCGCGGGCGGCGCGTTCGTCTGCTGGCGCGCCGAGCTTCGGATCGAACCGCGTGTGGAACAAGGTGACGATCTGCGCGGCGATGCCGGCATGCTTGCGCAGCGTCGCCCACATATAGTCTTGCGAGTACGGCACGCGCACTTGCCGCAGAAAGCGCGATAGCGTGCGGATCACCGCGACATCGCGCCAAACCAGCCCGGCGGCGAGCACCAGCGCGTTATAGCCATCATTCTCGGCGCGCCCGCCCATGACTGCAAGGAAGCAGCTCTCGAGACGTTCTTTGAGCACCGCCAGGTCCAAAGGCCGGCCCAGCGCGCTTTCGAGCGTCATGTCGTGGAACCACGCATCGGCCCGTTCAAGCGGCTGGATGTGATAGGTCCGCTCGTCGACGACGCGGAAGCCCATATTTTCCAGCACCGGCACGCGCTCGGACAGCGGGATCGGCCGGTTGCGGCTCAAGACTTTCAGCCCGGCGCTGGCCGAAGCGGCGCTGGCGTCGCGGTAAAGCTCGACGCCGAGCGGATGCTCAGCGGTGAGCGCCTCGACCACAGTGATATCGCCGACCGCCATGGCCGGTGGATAGACTTCGCGGTAATCGACCGGGAAGGCATCGCGATACCGCGTGAACAAGGCGCGCCCCTCGCGCCCGTGATGCGCCGCCAGCAACGCGCCGCTAAGCCCGTCGGTCCAGCTGCGCACGATCGCCTCCACCGCGCGGTCGAGCACGGCGCGATCGATATGCGGCGTTTCGCCCTCATAGCGGCCGATGATGAAATGCACCCGCACCATCGCCCCTTCGGGAAAGAACGGGTAGAAGGCGCGCACGCGGCCGTTGAAAGCGGTGGCGAGATAGGTGCCGATCTTGGCCCTGATGGTGGAGTCGTAGCGGTCGCGCGGGATGTAGACCAAGACCGAGACGAAGCGGTCGAAGCGATCGGGCCGCGGCAGCACCCGCACGCGCGGCCGCTCGTCGAGCTGCATGATCGCCAGCGCGAAGTGATAGAGCGTGTCTTCGTCGATCTGGAACAGATCGTCGCGGGGATAATGCTCCAGCACGTTGACCAGAGCTTTGCCGGAGTGGCTGGACGGGTCGAACCCAGCGCGGCTGATGACGCGATCGACCTTGCGCCGCAGATACGGAATGGCGCGGACCGAGCGCGTATAGGCGGTCGAGGTCAATAGTCCGCACAGCACGCATTCGCCAATGAGCTTGCCATCGGCGTCAAAGCGCTTGACGCCGATATAGTCCAGATGCACGCGCCGGTGCACCCGCGAGCGCACCGCCGCCTTGGTCATGATCAGAAGTTTTGGTTCTTTGAGAAACTCCCGGATTTCCGGCGTGATGGTCACGAGCTGATTGCCGCGGCGAAGCAGCCGCGTCTCGGGCGACCGCAACAAGCCGAGCCCGGTTTCGAACTTCGGCTTGAGCGCGTCTTCGCTGTCGGTGAAGGCATAGTCGCGTGCGCCAAGGAGTGTAAAATTGTCGGCCGCGATCCATTGCAGGAACTGGATCGCTTCGGCGATCTCGTCGGCCGGCAACGGCGGCGGATTGGCCTTCAGTTCGGCGGCCACTTCGCTGGCGCGCGCCAACATCTGCCGCCAGTCCTGGACCGCGACGCGCACGTCGGCGAGAACGCCTTCGAGGTCACTGACAACCTCGGTGCGCTGCGCCTCATCCTCCACGCCGGCGATATGAATGTGAATGAAGCTTTCGCGGTGACCTTCGCCCTTGCGCGTCCCCTTGAATGCCGTGAGCCGGCCGGCCTCGTCGCGCTCGACGGTGAAGACCGGGTGTACCACCAGCCGCAGATCGAACCCGCGTTCGCTCAGTTCGCCGAGCACCGAATCGACCAGGAACGGCATATCGTCGTTGAGGATGTCGAGCACCGCGACACTCGGCGACGAAGTCAGCGGCACGAGCGCGATTTTCGATGCGCCCGGCGGACGTTGCAGCAGAAACGACCAGGATTGTTCGGCGATGCCGGCAAGCTCGGCCGGGCCATAGCGCTCGATATCCTCAGGCGGGGCGCGGCCGAAAAGCTCGACCAGAAAATCCCCGGGGATGTCGCGCCGGCGCGCGGCGAGAACCGCGGCCGCCGCGCCGACAAGGCTCTCGCGGGATTCGTCGTGTTCGGGACGGGGAATATTCTGGACCGCCATGGTCTGCCCTCTCGTTTCTCCCGATTCGCCGGTTTCGCCGACTTTAGGCGTGCGGGGCCACTATCCGCTACGCTCGGCCCCTCCGTACGACCTATAATGTCAAGCTATCCACTGCCGCGACAGCGGCACGCCCAAGGGATTGGACCATGATCCGATTAGGTTAGATCGGATCATGGCCTATAGGTTCGTCGGAGCATGATCTTTTCCGAAAACCGGGTCCCACTTTTCGGGATCATGCTCAAGAGGAATCACCATGGCCAAGCCGAACCATAAAGCCGCTTCCAGCAATCGTGTATCAAAAACTCGCGCCTTGCCTCGCGGCTTGTCTCGTCCTTTGGCGACGGCGGGCGATGACACCGCCATAACCGCGCTCAAGCTTGAGCCGGCCGAGCTTTCGCCGGAAATGGCCGCCTATTTCGCCAAATGCGAGGAAAAACTCGGATTCGTGCCCAACGTGCTCAAGGCCTATGCCTTCGACATGGGCAAGCTTTCGGCCTTCGTCGCCATCTACAACGATCTGATGCTGGCGCCGTCGGGCTTGAGCAAGCTCGAACGCGAAATGATTGCGGTCGCGGTCTCAGCCCATAATCGCTGCTACTATTGCCTGGTCGCCCACGGCGCAGCGGTGCGCGCGCTGTCCGGCGATCCCGCGCTCGGCGAACTGATGGCGATGAATTACCGCGCGGCTCGGCTGTCGCCGCGCGAGCGGGCGATGCTGGATTTCGCCGTCAAGCTTTCGGCCGAGCCTTGGTCGGTGGAGGACGAGGATCGCGCGGCGTTACGCCGCGCCGGCTTCACCGATCGCGATGTCTGGGACATCGCCGCGGTCGCCAGCTTCTTCAACATGTCCAACCGCATTGCTTCCGCGACCGACATGCGGCCGAACAGCGTCTATCACGGGCAAGCAAGATGAATGCACCCGCGGAATGTGCGATAAGATCGCCGTCTGTCATTATCGAATCATGAGTGGAGGAGGTTCACCATGCGTGCAGTCATTGCGCGCGTCCTGACAGGCACCGCGATCGGCACGGTGCTGACCACGTCGGCCCTTGCCGCGCCGCCCGCGAAGCTCGCGCCGAACGACATCCAGACGACCTTCTTCAACGGTCAGCCGTTTACCGCCCAGACGCCATCGAGCCTCAGATTCAAAATGACGTTCACCGCTGACGGCAAGATGAAGCGGGCGCCGGTCGGCAAGGGCAGCAGAGGCGAGGGCACCTGGAAGCTGTCGAAAGAAGGCTTCTGCACCACCTGGAAGGGCTCCAAGGACCGCTGCTTCACCGTGGTCAGCGCCGGCGACAACAAATGGTCGGTGCTGCAAGGCTCGACCATCATGGCGACCTGGCGCAAGTAGCCGGCCGTCATTTCAAGGAGCAAAGCGAAAGAAATCCGGCATTGGCGAGAGCGATGCGCTGCATGAAGCGCAATTGGGCCGACATCGAGCTTTAAGGGCGCGAACCCGTAATGCGTTGGAGCGAACGTCCGCTTTCCCCCGAAAGCGACCGACTACCGTCTCAGCACCGGCATGTCGCAAAGGGCCGATTCTGTTGAAAAAGTCGAAAGTCTAACGTCGTTGCAAATCTGCCAAAATACAAACGACATCTTCGATTGACGCTAACTACCGCCGCAGATCGATTTAGAACTCGCTCCGTTGAGTTTGAGGCGGATGACGAGGCCCCCCGCGTCCGCATCTGAAACCGCGCCCACGGCGCTGAAAAAATTGGGCCAAGGCAATACTCCGACTTTTTCAATAGAATCGGCCACAAGCAGAAGTCGTCGCATAGGCGTTCGTGCGGAGCGCGCAGACCGGCCCGCGAGAGTGAGCACAGGAGAATCACCGTGACCACCAACGTCTCCGCGAGGCGACCCCAGAACCATCCTTGCCTTCTGGGGCGGCCGGTCATCGTCCGCAGTTGAACCTTCCCGGCGGAGAAAGCGACCAACAGCAATGAACGCGCCTTCTGATTCGCAGGTCAATTGTTAGTCTTTCGGGCCGTTGGTGCCCCATGCTGGAAACGCCAAAATGCTGAACGTGCGAGGTTGGTGGAAGTGGTTGAAGCCCTGGATGATACTTAAATGGCTTCTCGTGGCCGTCTTCCTTGCTCTAATTCTCATGAATGGCTTGGGGTTTTCGCTGACCACTCTTACCAAAGACTATCCCTTGGAATTGACTTTAATGACTTCTGGCCTTGTCGTTCTCGCCTTCGCAGATTTTCTCCGTCGCCCCGAGCAGCCGCTAAGAGTGCCGCTAAATGTTGTGGCAACCATCCTGATAGTGGCAGCTTTCTGTCTCGTCCTGACGGCCATCTATCTCTTCTTCTTCCCGTTGCTGCATTTTTTTAACTGGCCGGCACCAGGTAGCCGCCCTCTACCGATCCAACTTTGATCTCAAGCGGTTTCTCTGCGACTGCGGCGCGCCCTTGTCCCTGACGGTGAAACCGATTCATCAGCCCGTCATTCCGTTCGGCAATTATTCCGTCGCTGCTCCGCTAGTATTTCTGCGACCCGCCGCTGCTGGCTTGCCGACAGCCGCGGCTCGCCCGGAATGCAACCCTTGTTGCTAAAATAGTCCAGGGCCTTTTTTGTCTTGAAGCAGTAATGCGCGTCAGCATAGATCTGATTGCGCTTCACATAGAGGTCAATGCATTCATCTCCTTCAGCGCGTATCGGCTGAGGAAAACCGGCGAGACCAGCGGCCATCGCGAGCGCCAATGCGCAATTCCGGGTCGTGGCTGTAGTCATGATCTCTCTTTTTGTATAGGGATCGAGCGTCAATGTGGCCAACCCCCGTTGTTGCGCCCGCCAACATCGAGGTAGCCTAATCCAACGCTTGGCATGAAGCTATACGACTTGCACTATCACGGCGTTTTCCATCGGCAAAACGCGGAGCCATCCAGCCGCAGCCCGAGCGATCCGACGGCTTGCGCGCGACCGTGACTGAGGTCGCCGACAGCGCCGGATCGCGACGATCTGTGGGGCTGAGCGCCTGCACGGCGTCTAGAAATGACGACGATGAAGTGCCGGGCATTACCACACCACTTTAAGGTAGTGGCACCAACAATCCGTACAGACTTTAATTTGTGGGAATGCGACCCACAATGCCTATGAGGCGCAGCCCAGGCGCTCTACCCATGTCCGGTTCGGGGCCAGAAGCAGACTCCCGCGCTGCAACGAAATGGATGGTCATTCGATCACTTCGTCGGCCAGCAATTGCATCTTGTTGGAGACGATCAGACCCAGCGCCTTCGCGGTTTTCATATTGATGACCAGTTCGTACTTGGTCGCTGCTTGCAGCGGGAGATCGCCCGGCTTCTCGCCCTTGAGGATGCGGTCGACGTAGCCGGCCGCCTGGCGCAACCCTTCGCCATAATCGTCACTATAAGCGATCAAACCACCTGATTCCGCCAAAGAGCGAGCGTAATAAATCGCCGGCACGCCGTAGCGGGCCGTCAGCGCAATGATCAGGTCGCGATTCCGCCTGTTGAATGGGTCCGGCATCACCATGAGCCCGCCACCAGGAGTGCGCGCTTGTTCGGCAATAACGCTTTCGATCTCATCTTTGGCGTGAACCGGGGCGGCACTCGCCTGAACGGCAATGGATGATGCGGCGGTTTGAATAGAAGCCACGAAGGATTGGATCGGGGGGGCCGTTGCCGGGTTGAATAGGAGCGCCACGCGTTCGGTGCGCGGTGCGATTTCCTTCAATAGCTCCACCCATTTACCGCCGATTGCGGCATCGAGAACCGTGAAGCCCGTGATGTTGCCGCCCGGATGCGCGAGGCTCCCAGCGAAGCCGCTGCCGATCGGATCAATCACGGTCGCGAACACAATCGGAATTGTCGACGTCTCGCGCGCAAGGGCGCTGACCGCTCCCGTGGTCACACCGACGATCGCGTCGGGTCGCAGCTCGACTAGCTCTTTTGCGAACGTCCTAATCCTATCAGGATCGCTGGCGCCCCAGCGAAGTTCAATCCGGAGATTGCTACCTTCTGTCCACCCCAGCTTCGCGAGCGCAACCCGGAACGCCGCGAGGTAAGACTGCACAGCCGGATCGTCCTCCGCATAGCCCATCAGCACGCCGATCAGCCGCATGCGGTCTCGCTGCTGTGCATGCGCCGCAACCGGCCAAGTCGCCGCCGCTCCGCCAAGAAGCGTGATGAACTCTCGTCGCCTCACAGGCTTCGTCCTCAGGGCAAGGGCCGAAACTTAGCAGGCGAGAACACATTGTACAGCGCAACAAAATTGACGGTCATTTCCGGTTTGTGTCATTCGCGACCGGGTCGAGCTAGCAGCAGGTCCAGCCATGTCCGCTATGCTTCGAAAGGGTACAAAAGAGGCGAACGCTTGGGCCGCCAGCCTCAATGCGCAGACGCGACCTCCGGCACGGCGCGCCGCGCTATGCGCGCCGCATCGAGGCCGACCGAAAGGTCGCCGAACTGACCGGCCCAGCCGCCGTTGAGCCGCGTGGCGATAAACGCGTCGGCGACCTCGTGTGGCGCGTGCCGCAGCAGCAGCGATGCCGAGATCAACAACGCCAACCGCTCAACCAGCCGTCTGGCCTGGCCTTCGTGTTTGCGCAGGTCCGACAGTTCATTCTCCAGCGATGTGACGCAGGCGTCGAAGATACGGTCGGCGCCGGCGGCCGTCCGCAACTCAGCAAAAAGTGCAGGAATGCAATCGGGCTCGCGCGTCATGGAGCGCAGCACATCGAGGCATATGACATTGCCGGTGCCCTCCCAAATGCCGTTGAGCGGCGCTTCGCGATAGAGGCGAGCCATCAGGTGGTCCTCAATGAAGCCGTTGCCGCCGTGACACTCGACGGCTTCGACCACGATCGCCGGGGCGCGTTTGCAATTCCAGTACTTGGCGATCGGCCCGCCGATCCGGGCCAAAAGACGTTCGCTTTCGTTGGTCTTTTCACGGTCAAGGGCGGCGACGAAACGGAAGCCCAGCCAGGTTGCCGCCTCGACTTCAAGCGCCATGTCGGCGATGACGTTGGTCATGATCGGTTGATCGATCAGGGCGCGCTGGAATGCACGCCGATGAGCCACATGATGGGCGGCTTGCGACAGCGCCTGCCGCATCAGCCCGGCCGAGCCGACCGCAAAGTCGAGCCGGGTGTAATGGTTCATCTCAATTCCGGTGCGAATGCCGTGTCCCGGTTCGCCGATCAAATGGCCGATGGCGCCCCGGAATTCGACTTCCGACGATGCGTTGGATTTGTTGCCGCATTTGTCCTTCAGCCGCTGAATGTGCAGGCGATTGCGCGAACCGTCCGCCAGCCAGCCGGGCACGACAAAGCACGACACGCCATCATCGGTGCGGGCGAGCGTCAGGAACACGTCCGAATGCGGGACTGAGAAGAACCATTTGTGTCCGACAATCGACCAGGTGCCGTCGCCGTTGGCGCCGGCGGTGGTCTGGGTCTGGCGCAGATCGGAGCCGCCTTGTTTCTCCGTCATCGCCATGCCGACGGTGGCGCCGGTTTTGTCGGACGCTCGTATCTGCCGGCCGTCGTATCGCGACGAGGTGACAAGCTCGCCCCATTCGGCCCAACGCGCCGGATCGCGCTGCAGAACCGGTATGGCGGAATATGTCATGCTGATCGGGCAGCAAATGCCGTTTTCACCCTGGTTCCATAGATACGACAAAGCGGCGCGCGCGACTTGCGCGCCAGGGCGCGGATCGTGCCAGCACAGCGAATGGGTCTCCTGGCCGATGGCGAGCGCCATCAATTCGTGCCAGGCCGGATGAAAATCTATTCTGTCGACGCGATTGCCGAAGCGGTCGTGGGTGCGCAGCTCCGGCAGCTGGCGATTAGCTTGGCGGGCGAGCTCCTGCACGTGCGCCGAGCCGACGACGCGCCCGGCCGCGTGCAATCTCGCGTCGGCCCATTGTGCGTCATACGTCGCCACGATGCGCTGCAGGATCGGGTCGCAGCCATAGACGTCATAATCGGCAAGTGCCGGCGGCTGGTTGAGGACGTCATGGGTGGCGTAGCCATGGGCATCGTCCGCCGTTATCGGGCCGGCGCCGTGCGAACTGCTCGATCGTGTCATTGCAATGCCGCTCCGTCAGCGTCCACGGCGATGTTATCTCAGCCAGCGCACCGGGGCATCCCGGCAAAAACGACGCCGTTACCGCCGAAGGGCCTTAGGCGCTCTCGTGCCCCGACAGATCGCGGATTGTCGGCTTCTCGCCGGACAGCGGATTGGTTGGATCCCAGGCGTAGCGCAAAGTCTCGAAGCGCATGGCGCGGGCGTCGAGCATGACGAGCCGCCCGACCAGGCCCTCGCCGAAGCCGACAATCTCACGGATCACTTCAAGCGCCGCCATCGAGCCGACGACGCCGGCCAACGCGCCGAGGATACCCGCCTCGGCACAGGCCGGCACGGTGCCCGGCGGCGGTGGCTCGGGAAACAGACAGCGATAAGTCGGATTGGGCCTGCCGTCGGCGCCTTTCTCGTGAGCGCGAATGGTGGTGAGCGTGCCGTCGAACGGACCAAGCGCTGCGGTCACCAGCGGCTTCTTGGCAAAATAGCAGGCGTCGGAAACGAGGTAGCGGGTGGAGAAATTGTCCGAGCCGTCGGCGATGATGTCGTAGTGCCCGAGCACGTCGAGGGCGTTTTGTGCGGTGAGACGAACCGGATGCCGCTCGACGGCGACGTGCGGGTTGAGCCGGTCGATCACCGCGGCGGCGCTGTCGACTTTAGGCACGCCGAGGTCGGGCGTGGCATGGATCACCTGCCGCTGCAGATTCGACAACGACACGACGTCGTCGTCGATCACGCCCAACGTGCCGACGCCCGCCGCGGCGAGGTAAAGCAGCGCCGGCGCGCCAAGGCCGCCGGCGCCAATCACCAACACGCGGGCGCGGCCGAGCGCGGCCTGTCCGGGCCCGCCGACCTCGCGCAGCACGATGTGGCGCGCATAACGTTCCAGCTCCGCTTCGCTCAACATGGCCTCAACATAAGCGCGAACAGCGGGCGGAACCACCCGTGGGCGGCGCGCGCATTCGGCGAACCTTCGACGGCCGCGCGCTCATTGGCGTTCGCGCGACATTCGGATAGGTTTCCCGCTGGCGACGGATGCGCTCATGAGGATCAAAATCGCGGCCATGGTTCTTGGCCTCGTTATCGCGGACGCGCCGGCGCTTGCGACGATCGCGCGCGCGCGCGATCTGGCGCCGCCATCGGCTCCGCCGGCTGCGCAAGCGGCCGTGGTGAAGAAGCCGGCGACAAAACAAACCCGTACTGTCCCGCACGGCAGGGAAGACGTCGATCCGCTTGCCGAAGTACCAGGCTTCTCCGCCGAAGCCGTCGGCTGGCAACTGGTCGAGGACGCCAAGACCGGCGCGCGGCTCGGCGTGCCGGAAAAGCTCACGCCGCATGTCAGCGCCGCGCGCAGCGGCACGCGCTGGAGCTCGGCGCAAGGTCAAATTCAGATCGAAACATTTCAGTTCGCCGAGGCGGCGTTGCCGGCGCTGTTCGATGAGGAAAAGAAGACGGCGCGGCGCCAAACCACATCCAGCAGTCTCAAGCCCGACAGCTTCATCATCATGGGCGTACAGGGGCTGAAGAACTTCGTGGTGCGCGCCGACGCGCGCGGCAGCGCGGTGCGCGGCATCACCGTCCTTTACGACCAGGCGACCGAAGGCACGATGAGCCGCGTCGCCATCAATGTCGCTAACGCGTTCGTCGGCTTTCCCGATCCCAACGCCGCGCCGCCAGCGGGCTTGCGGCGCCGGGTCGAGTACGGCTCTGCGGTCGTTGTCGGCAGCAGCGGCGAGTTGATCGCGGCGTTGCGTACCGTCGACGACTGCCAGGCGATCACGGTGCCGCCGCTCGGCCATGCCGAGCGGATCGCCGAGGACAAGGCCAACGGCCTTGCGCTGATCCGCCTCTATGGCGCGCGCAATCTCGTGGCGGCGCCACTCGCCGACGCCGGCTTGCAAAGCGGCGATGTCACCGTGATCGGCGTTGCCGATCCGCTCGCCCAGGCCGGCGATGCGCCGACGAGCGTGCCTGCCCGGCTCGGCGTACAAGGCATCGACCCGGCACCGAAGCTCGGCTTTGCCGGCGCCGCCGCCGTCGATACGCGCGGCCGCGTTGTCGGCATGGTCGATCTGCGGCCGCCGGTCGTCGCCGGTAGTGGCGGCACCGCCGGTCAAGCGGCGGCTGTGGTGCCGGTCGAAACGATCCGTGCGTTCTTGCAAGCGCAGCATGTGGTGCCGGCCGCCGCGACCAGCGGCTCGATCAATCAATCGGTGCTGCGCGTGGTCTGCGTGCGGAAATAACGGGCTGATCGATCCGCACGCTGCTTAATCAAGAAGTTGCAACCGAGAAATCCTGCGATCAACCAGTCTTGCAATCAAGAAGTCTTGCTTGCAATCAAGAAGTCTTGCCGAACTTGTTGACGGTGTCGGACGCTGATCTCGTATACGCCTCACCGAGGCTTCTTGTTTGCTCGCTGAGCGCGGTGAATTGGGACTGCATGAATTCGGCCTGAATTCGAAACGCCTCCTGGAAATCCTTCGCCCGGCTGAGTTTGCGGACGAATTCGTGCACCGCGTCGATGTTCCTCTCGGCATAGCTCTTGAAGCTGTCGCCAAATTCCGTGCCGCCCGACGGGTAGGACGAAATCGTCTTCTTCAAGAAACCGAAATAATTGTCCGCCGCCGCCAGCGCCTGCTCTTTGGTTTGCTCGGCCATGGCGCTGAATTCCTCGCCGGGCCTTTGGTCCTTTGCCATGATTTCCTCCCGTATCGCTATGACGCGACATTACAACAGAAAAACCCGTCATGTGCGAAACACGATCCCGCCATTGCCGCCGGGTCGTTTTCGAAAAGCCGGCTGCCACCCTCAGATCAAGTCTGAGGACAGGCCTGGTCCGGATCATGCTCGCGACGCATCGATACTTAGCCGATTATTTAACTCATTTGTATGAGGCTTTGACTAGATTAGTCGGCGCCGCTGACTATGCCTGTCGGCTCGGGCGTCGAAAAACGCGGCAATGGCGGCATATGGATCGCTCAAAACGCCGATCGAACGCCCGTGCCCGCGGCCGGGAGCGTTCGCGCCAGATGGTGTTCCTGGCCGCGATCGGAAGCGTGCTGGCGGTCGGACTATTCGTCGCCGGCGAACTCAAAGTCGGGCAATTTCTGCCCCGGCTATCTCTATCCAAACCGGTGCCAACGCCGACCGAGGACGAAATCTATACCGGCTCGATCCTCTACCTGCCCAACGAGGGCACAACCTGCCGGCAATTGCTGTTCGACAACCGCACGGGCCGGTTTCGGGACAACGGCCTGGTCGATTGCGAACACGCCTATTATCGGGGGACCGGCGAAAGCGCCAACCTTTGGCCGAACGCCCGCGCCGTCGTCATCAGTCAAGGCTTCCGAGGGCATTAAGAAGCGAAATCGGCGCCGGTGTTACGCCCGATGGAGCATGAGAGCGAACCGGTTCGATCCTGATGCGGCTGCATTGGCCTAAAGGCCATCACCCGGTTACGACCGGCTCAGAAGCCATCGAACTCGAGCGACTTCGGCGGCTTGAAGCGCTGATTTTCGTTCGGATGCGGGTCGAACTTCACCAGTGCTCCCGAACCGACACACTTGGCCGCCGCCGCATAGTGGGCGTCGTAACGCGAGCCTTCATAAAGGGCCCGCGAGGTAGCGCGCGCGTGCGCGAATAAATGGCGCCGGCCGGCTTTGTTGTGATGCAGACGCACCATCTGATGGCAGAAGGGACATTCTGCATTGAGCGGGTGCAGTCGCTGTCTTCCGAGGAGCTTGAGGAACTCGATAACCCATACGGATAGGAGACGCATGGTCGCCTCATGGTGATTCCCGGTTGCAGCATACGACAGCGGCCGCCCGGAGCCGATTCAAGAGCCCGTGTTGGTGACGGATTGCCACAGGTAAAACGAAAAATTGGCGCCGCCGGGGCGAAGTTGGGGCATTCGCTCGCAGGATGGGCGGTAATAGTCCGACGCCAACCGGCCGTCGGCGCGCGAGGCTAGGTGGTCGCGGTTGCTCCGGCGCCGCGCGTTTTCTGCGTCCGCTGTTTGACGCGCTGCCCGTAAAAATTGACGATATTGCGAGCGGTGCCGGGCGCCAGCTTGCTGTAGCGCTCGAACGTGCGGGCCAGATCTTCGGTCTGCAGATTACGCTCGGCGACGTACATCAGCAGCAATTCCTTGACGGTGGTCCAGGAGCAGTCGGCCGCCTTGGCAAGGACCAGGATCATGTCCTCGCCCTTATCCAGCAGCGCCCGCTCGACCACGTCCACCGGGAAGCGGCCGAGCTTGGCCAGCGCCACCACGGTCCGCGCGAATTCCTGGGCGTGGGCGCGGGCATGGATGGTGCCTTCGGTGAATGGCTGGGCATTGAATACCCGATTGGTATCGCGCAAGGCCGCGCTATAGCGGCGCGACGCATCGCGGACCTCCCGTTGCAGGCCGGTCGCGACGTCGTCGACGGTATCGCGGATCGCCGCCGCTGCGTGCGGATCGGACTCTTCGAGCTTGGCGCGCACCGAAGCGGACGCGGTTTCGAGCAGTTTGAGAAAATACTGGCGGGGAAGATCGCTGCGCCGGCCGAGTGCCAGCGTCAACGTCCGGTCGCGACGCGCCCGGTGGGTCAGCTTGCCGTAGCCGGCCAGCGAAAAGCGCGCGCCCCGGTTGCTGACGACCTTGTGGAGCACCCGGCGGTCGCCGCGTTCGACCAGCACGTCGGTGACCTTCTCGCTGAGCTTGAGGCGCTGGGCGATGGCCAAAAGGTGCTTTTGACTTTTGATCGAGGCATTCTCGACCAGATCGGCGTCGCTCAGTTGCTGCGAGTGCATCAGCACCGGCTCGGCCACCGTGATTTCATCATCGAAGGCGAGCGAGCGCATCAGCTTGGGCGGCGCGCCGTCGATACGGGCGAGCTTGCTGGCAAGTTTTGCCCGCGTCTTCACTTCGATGTCGGCGGCGAGCTCCTGCAGCACGTCATCGAACAGTCCGATCTGTGCGCTGGAATAGCCGCGCGAACCGGCCGCGAACAAATCGGCGATGCGCTCGAGGATTCGCTGGCGCTCGGTTTCGCCCCCGCTCGCGACCGCGTTGTTGAGCTCGTCGATCAGCGACCGATTTTCTGCGCACTTCGGATCAGGCTTAAGGTTCGCTGTAGAGCGGGCGGCGTTAGCCATGAGCTTACTTCCAAGAGGCAATCGATACAAGTCCGGCGTCCGTTTCGGGCGGCACTGCAAGCGGCGGCCGAATTCACATCCCCTAGCCGGAAAATGCAAAGATTTGAGCAATCCGCCCGAAGCAAAAGGAATGAAAATTTTAGGAAAATTGAGGGCGCGAAATGACGGCTGTCTTCGCGCTTCGGTTGTTGACGCGGGCGACCCGCTCATGCGCGAGCGGCCGCGCGCTATTTATTCTCGAACCGCGGCAGGCGCTTAGCGATGAACGCGGCCATGCCTTCCTTCTGGTCGGCGGTGGCGAACAGCGAATGAAATACCCGCCGCTCGAAACGCACGCCCTCGGCGAGCGACGTCTCGAAGGCGCGGTTGACCGCCTCTTTCGCCGCCACCACCGAAGGCAGCGACATTGACGCGATGGTTTCCGCAACCTTGACCGCCTCCTCGACCAGGCTTGCCAGCGGCACGATCCGCGCCACCAGCCCGGAGCGCTCGGCTTCCTCGACATCCATCATCCGGCCGGTAAGCATAATGTCCATCGCCTTGGCCTTGCCGACGGCGCGGGTGAAGCGCTGGGTGCCTCCAATGCCGGGGATGACGCCGAGCTTGATTTCCGGCTGGCCGAATTTGGCGTTGTCGGCGGCGATGATCATGTCGCACTGCATGGCGAGCTCGCAGCCGCCGCCGAGCGCGAAGCCGGCGACCGCGGCAATCACCGGCTTGCGCACGGTGGCGGCCCGATCCCAGTTCGCGGCAAAGTCGCCGAGAAAGGCTTGGTCGAACGTCTTGTCCGCCATCTCCTTGATGTCGGCGCCGGCGGCGAACGCCTTGTCCGAGCCGGTGATCACCATGCAGCCAATATTAGCGTCGGCCTCGAACGCGTCGAGCGCGCGCGTCAGATCGTGCACCAGCGCCCGGTTGAGCGCGTTGAGCGCCTGCGGGCGGTTGAGCCGGATCAATCCGACCTTGCCGCGGGTTTCGACGATGATGTTTTCGTAAGTCATGAAGATTCTCACCCCGAATGCTGCGCAATCCGATCTCTCCCCGTGCACGGGGAGAGGTAAAATTCACTTCTGGCATACCGGGCAATAAAACGTCGAGCGCCCATTCTGCACGATGCGTTTGACCGTCCCCGGACAGTGCGGCGTGACGCAGCGCATCCCCTCGCGGTCGTAGACGCGGAAATGATGCTGGAACATGCCGAGATCGCCGTCCGGGCGTTTGTGGTCGCGCAGCGACGAGCCGCCGGCTTTGATCGCGTCGTTGAGCACCGCCTTGATGCCCTCGACCAGCCGTTCGGCGCGGTCGTCGGGCGCGCCGCCTTTGCCGGCAATCGTCGAAACGATCCGCTTGGGCGACAACAGCGCGCGATGCAGCGCTTCACACGCATAGATATTGCCGATGCCGGCGACGACCCTTTGGTCCAATAGCGCCGCCTTGAGGCTGGTCTTTTTTCCCGCACAGGCCGCGGCGAGCATGGCCGCGTCGAAGGCGTTGCCGAGCGGCTCGGGCCCGAGCCGGCTCAGCAGCGGCTCGGCGTCGAGCCGGTCGCGGGCCACGATCTTCATCGAGCCGAAGCGACGCGGATCGTTGAAGGTGACGATGGCGCCGGACGACATGTGGAACACCACGTGGTCGTGCGCCGCCTGCTGTTCGCGTTCGTGGTAGTAGCGCGCCAGCTTTCTGCTGCCGACCTCGCGAAACACATGGAACGAGCCGGACATGCCAAGATGCATGAGCAGAACGTCGCCCGACGAGAGATCGGCGAGCAGATATTTGGCCCGCCGGCCGAGGCCGGTCACGGTCTTGCCCTGCAGGCGCGCGGCAAAATCCTTCGGCAGCGGCCAGCGCAGATCACGCCGCCGCAGCTCGACCTTGCGAAAGCGCGCGCCGTCCATCACCGGCTCTAGACCGCGGCGCACGGTTTCGACTTCGGGAAGTTCGGGCATCGCACCACCGAGATTGAGCCTGCGACAAGGTTAACTTCTGCAGACATAGCGTCTCGGCGCCGGCCGCGCTATCGTCGCGCCGAGCAGAAGAGCCATGCCCGATCGCGAACCAGAGCAGGCCGATTTCGGCACACGCCAAGTGCCGCTTGCAGACAAGCAGGCGCTGGTCGACGACGTCTTCCGCAGCGTCGCGCGCCGCTACGATCTGATGAACGACCTGATGTCGTTCGGCCTGCATCGCGCCTGGAAGGATGCGCTGGTCACCGCCGTCAATCCGCCGAAGAACCGGCCATTCGCGCTCGTCGACGTCGCCGGCGGTACTGGCGACATTGCCATGCGTATCGTCCAGGCGGGCGGCGCGCGGACCCAGGCCACGGTCTGCGACATCAATGCCGACATGCTCGCGGTCGGCCGCGAGCGCGCCGCGACAGGCGGACTTGGCGACGCCATCACGTTTACCGATGCCAATGCCGAGGCGTTGCCGTTCCGGGATCGCAGTTTCGATGCCGCCACCATCGCCTTCGGCATCCGCAACGTGCCGCGGATCGAGACGGCGCTGGCCGAGGCCTATCGCGTGCTCAAAATCGGCGGACGGTTTGTCTGTCTCGAATTTTCCGCCGTCACGGTTCCCGGCCTCGATACATTGTATGACCTCTATTCGTTCAACGTAATCCCGGCGCTCGGCCGCGCCGTGGTCGGCGACGCCGAGTCGTACCGCTATCTGGTGGAATCGATCCGCCGCTTTCCAAAGCCGGAAGCCTTCGCCGCCATGATGCGTGCGGCCGGATTTGCCCGGGTGTCGCACCGGCTCATGAGCGGCGGCATCGTGGCTTTGCATTCCGGCTGGCGTTTGTGATTTCCGCGCTCGCGAGTCTGGTCCGCCTCGGTCACGCCGGCTTCATTTTCGCCCGCGAAGGCGTGTTCGGCGTCATCGATCCGGTGGCGGTGCCGCCGTCGGCGCGTCCGCTCATCCGTATCGCGCGCCTGATCGAGCGGCCGTCGAGCGGCGCTGTCGAGATGCGGTTGTCCACGGCGCTGACCCGGCTCGGTCCAAGCTACGTCAAGCTCGGCCAGTTCCTGGCGACGCGGCCGGATGTGGTCGGCGCCGCGCTGGCCCACGATCTGGAGCGGCTGCAGGATCAGATGCCGCCATTCCCGCAGGCGCAAGCCGAAGCGGCGATCGCCGCATCGTTCGGCAAGCCGGTCAGCGCGATCTTTTCAAAATTCGGTCCGCCGGTCGCCGCCGCCTCGATCGCGCAGGTGCATCGCGCCGAAATCGCGACCATGCACGGCCCCAAGGCCGTCGCCGTCAAAGTGCTGCGGCCCGGTGTGGAGCCGCGCTTCCACGCCGATCTGCACGCATTCACTTACGTGGCCCGCCGCGCCGAAGAGTTATCCGCCGAGGCGCGGCGGCTACGGCTTGTCGAAGTGGTCGATACCTTGCGCCGCTCGGTGACGGTGGAGATGGATTTTCGCTTGGAAGCCGCGGCGCTTTCGGAAATGGCGGAGAACACCAAGGACGATCCGGATTTCCGCGTGCCCGCGGTGGACTGGGACCGCACTACCAAGGAAGTCCTGACGCTGGAATGGATCGACGCCACGCCGCTGTCGGACCGCGCGCGGCTGATCGCCAAGGGCTTCGACCTCGCGGCGGTCGCCCGCGCGCTGATCCAGACCTTTCTCCGCCATGCGCTGCGCGACGGCTTCTTTCACGCCGACATGCATCCGGGGAATCTGTTCGTCGACGACGATCGGCGCCTGATCGCGGTCGACTTCGGCATCATGGGTCGGCTCGGCGCCAAAGAACGCCTGTTCCTGGCGGAGATCCTGCACGGCTTCATCACCCGCGACTACCACCGCACCGCCGAGGTGCATTTCGAGGCCGGCTATGTGCCGCCCACGCACTCGGTGGAGAATTTTGCCCAAGCCATCCGGGCCATCGGCGAGCCGATCCACAATCGCACCGCCGAAGATATCTCCATGGCTCGGCTGCTCACTTTGCTGTTCGAAGTCACCGGGCTGTTCGACATGCGTACCCGGCCGGAATTGCTGCTGCTGCAAAAGACCATGGTGGTGGTCGAGGGCGTGGCGCGGTCGCTCGATCCCAAGCTCGACATGTGGTCGACGGCGGAGCCGGTGGTGCGCGAATGGATGACGCGGCATCTCGGTCCCGCCGGCAAGCTCGAAGGCGCGATGCAGGGCGCCGGCGAAATCGGCCGCTTTGTCGGCAATGTGCCGGGGCTCCTGACCCGCGGCGTCCGCGTGCTCGATCAACTCGACGAGGCGACCCGCGACGGGCTCAAGCTGTCGGCGCAAACCGTCGCCGAGATCGACAAGGCCGAGCAACGGCGCAACCGCTGGTCCGCCGTGGCGCTGTGGGTGATCGCGGCTCTGCTGCTGTGGATCGTGATCCTCCTGATCCGATGATTGCATTGATTGCACTGCAATCAATGGCCTGATAGGGTCGCTTTCGCCCCGTTGGGAGAAGGCCGATGGCGAGCCTTACGGTCAGACAGCTCGACGATAAGCTGAAAAGATTGCTGCGGCTGCGTGCCGCGCAGCACGGCCGCTCGATGGAAGACGAGGTCCGCGTCATTCTGCGTCAGGCGGCCGAGGACACCGGCCGCCAAGCTTTGGACCGGGTCAACCCGCCGTCCAAGCCAGCGCGGCGTACCGCGCCTGCGGTGGAGGCCGCGACCAAGCGCATCCTTCTGATCATCGGCGGCGGCATTGCCGCCTACAAGTCCCTCGATCTGATCCGGCGTCTGCAGGACCGTGGCGCCAGCGTGCGCTGCATTCTCACCGCCGCCGCGCAACACTTCGTCACGCCGCTTGCGGCCGGGGCGCTCGCGGGCGAGCGCGCCTATACCGATCTGTTCGATCCGCAGAGCGAGTTCGACGTCGGCCACGTCCGCATGGCGCGCGATACCGATTTGATCATCGTCGCGCCGGCGACCGCGGACCTGATCGCGAAAATGGCGTCCGGCCACGCCGACGATCTGGCGACGGCCGTTTTGCTCGCGACCGACAAGCCGGTCCTGATCGCGCCGGCGATGAACCCGTTCATGTGGGTGGCCAAGGCGACCCAGCGCAATCTGGCGCAGCTTCGCGCCGACGGCATGCGCGTGATTGGCCCGAACACGGGCGAGATGGCGGAGCCCGGCGAAGCCGGCATCGGCCGCATGGCCGAGCCGCTTGAGATCGCCGCAGCCGCCGAGGCGATGCTGCGCGGCGCCGGCTCGCTCGGAGGCTTGCGCATGCTGGTCACGTCGGGCCCGACCAGCGAGCCGCTCGATCCGGTGCGCGTCCTCGCCAACCGCTCATCGGGTAAACAAGGTCACGCGATCGCGGCTGCCGCCGCTGCGGCTGGCGCCGACGTGGTGCTGATCAGCGGCCCGGTGAATTTGCCTGATCCGCCGGGTGTCGCCGCGGTTCACATCGAGACCGCGCGGCAGATGCTGGCGGCAGTCGAGAAAGCGCTGCCCGCCGACATCGCGGTATTCGCCGCCGCCGTCGCCGATTGGCGTCCGCAACAGGCGAGCCAGAGCAAGATCAAAAAGCATGGGCGGCCGCCGATCATCGAGCTCGTGGAGAATCCCGATATCCTCTCGACCATCGCCCATCGCAAGTCCGGCCGCCCGCCGCTGGTCATCGGCTTCGCCGCCGAAACCGACAATGTCATCGCCAACGCCAAAACGAAGCTGAAGAAGAAAGGCTGCGACTGGATCCTCGCCAATGATGTATCGCCCGAGACCGGAATTATGGGCGGCGACAGCAACACGATTCATCTGGTGACTGCGGACGGCGTGGAATCGTGGCCGCCGCAATCCAAAGAGGAAGTCGCCCGCGCGCTTATCGCGCGCGTCGCCGACACGCTCGAGGATGCAAAACAGTGAGTACCGGCGAGCAGGTCGCGGTCGAGGTCGTGCGGCTGCCGCACGGCGCCGATCTACCGCTGCCGCAATACCAGAGCGCGCTCGCCGCCGGCCTCGATCTACTCGCCGCGGTGCCGGCCGACGCGCCGGTCGAGATTGCGCCGGGCGCGCGGGCGCTGATTCCGACCGGCGTCGCGATCGCGTTGCCGCCGGGCCATGAAGGCCAGGTGCGGCCACGATCCGGACTGGCGTTCCGGCACGGCGTCACCGTGCTCAACACGCCCGGAACGGTCGACGCCGACTATCGCGGCGAACTCCAGGTCATCCTGATCAATCTAGGAGCCGAGCCATTCATCGTGCAGCGCGGTATGCGCATCGCGCAAATCATCATCGCGCCGGTGCAACGCGCCGCGCTCGTCGAGTCGGACAACTTGAACCAAACTAAACGCGCATCGGGCGGTTTTGGTTCGACGGGAACCGCGGAACCGACGGGCGATCATGACTGATCTGCAGAGTTAAACGGGCGAACCAAATTACGCATTCGACGTTTTCTGATTATTGATGACTCTGCTCCCACGTAAAGGACTGCTCGCAATCGCCGCGGTTGTTGATGTGGCATTGCAAACGGTAGGGCGGCCGATCTCCGCCAAAACGCTCGCGGTGCGCCACGGCTTGCCGCCGCGGCATTTGGAGTCGGTGCTCCAATCGCTGGTACGCGACGGCATCCTCAAAGGCATCCGCGGCCCGCGTGGCGGCTACGAGCTTGCCCGCGAGCGCCAACGCGTGACCGTCAACGACATTTTGCGCGCAACCGGCAACGGCAACGGATTTGACGCCGAGCCGAGTTCAGAGCTGATGGTCAAGGTCGTGATACCGGTGCTGTCGACCGCCGAACAGGAATTCGGCGAGGCGCTGAGCCGCATCAATCTGGAAGACATGGCGCAACGAGCCGAGCGCCTGAACGGCGGCGGCAGTTCCGCGGCCGCGAGCTAGGTCTCAACGCCCCGTTCACGATCTGGACTCTTTCGGCGCGAATCCCGTTGAGAGTAAAGTCGAGCGATTCGCGTAGGCCGCGATCCGATCGAGTCGGATCGGATCACGGTCCAGGATCTTGCGTTGGAGCATGATCTTTTCCGAAAACCGGTTGCCACTTTTCGGGATCATGCTCTGTCGCGCGACGGGACCCGCTGGCGATGGCGGTGACAGCCAGCAGAGGCACAAGGGGCATGCCGGACACGATCCGGAGAGGCGGGGGCTGCGCTCGTCCGTGGTTCGGCGGATTGGCGTCGGCGGTTTGCGCCAATTTGGGCGTCATTCTTGCCACGCCGGCCCGTGCCGACGAGCCGCCGAAACTGATGCTGCACGAGCTGGTGGCCGGCGCCACCCGCAGCATCGATCGTCATGAGGTGGCGACGCTGGTGCTGCTGGTCGGCCTCGTGCTGTTCGCGGTGGTCACGGCGATCCTGCTGTTGCGGACGCGGGCGCGCCTGGCGCGACTGGAAACCTCGTCGCACGATGAGATCACGGCGCTGCGCACCGGGCTCGACCGGGCCAACGCGTTGCTGTTATCCGAACCGCAAGTGATGGTCGATTGGCCGGCGGCGTCCGACGAGCCGACCATCGAGGGCGACCCCGCCGTCGTCGGCGCTGCGGCGGCGCATCGCGTGCTCGCGTTCGGCAGCTGGCTCGATCCGGTGCGAGCGACCGCGATGGAGCAGGCGGTCGAGGCGCTGCGGAGCCGCGGCGAGCCGTTTTCGATGGCGTTCACGACGCTCGGCGGCCGTCCGATCGAGGCGCAGGGCCGCGCCATCGCCGGGCGGGCAGTGCTGAGGCTCAAGGATGCAAGCGGCGTCAAACGCGATCTGCTCGACCTCGCCGGTCGTCACGAAGCGTTGCTGACAGAGGTCGCTTCGCTGCGCGCGCTGGTCGAGAAGCTGCCGTCGCCGGTCTGGACGCGAGACGCGGCCGGCCGGTTGACCTTCGTCAACGCCGCGTACGCGCGCGCCGTCGAAGCGAGCGACCCCGCCGACGCGATCGCGCGGGACTTGGAGCTCCTCGACAGTTCGGCGCGCGAAGCTATCGCGCGGGCGCGCGCCCAGACCGGCGGGTATTCCGGGCGTCTTCCGGCCATCGTTGCCGGCGCCCGCCGCAGCTTCGACGTGCTCGACTTCCGCACCGAGACCGGCAGCGCCGGACTGGGCGTCGACGCGACCGAAGCGGAGACGATGCGCAGCGCGCTGGCGCGGCTCGTTGATGCGCACCGCCGCACGCTCGATCAGCTGTCGACGGGCGTGGCGATGTTCGACGCCAATCAGAAATTGGTTTTCTACAACGCCGCTTACGGTGCGCTGTGGAATTTGGACGCCGCCTATCTCGATCAGGAGCCGACTGATTCGGCGGTGCTCGAGACCTTGCGCGCCGCGCGCGAGCTCCCCGAGGAGCAGGACTTCCGGCAATGGAAGGCGCAGCTGCACGCCGCCTATCGGGCGTTGGAGGCCAAGGAGCACACCTGGCATCTGCCGGACGGACGCACGTTGCGCGTCGTCACCACGCCCAATCCTGACAGCGGCGTGACCTACCTGTTCAACGACGTGACCGAGCGGCTCGATCTCGAGCGCCGTTTCCAGGAGCTGATCCGCGTCCAGGGCGAGACGCTCGATAATCTCGCCGAAGGCGTTGCCGTGTTTGCCAGCGACGGCCGCGTCCGCTTGGCGAATTCCGCCTTCGCCCGCATGTGGGACCTGTCGCCCCAGACCTTGGCCGAGCGGCCGCACATCGAGACGATCACGGCGCTGAGCCGGCCGCTGCACGGCAATCATCCGACCTGGCAGGCGCTGCGGGCCGTCATCACTGCGCTCGACGATCGCGTGGCGATCGAAGACCGACTGGAGCGGCGCGATGGCGGCGTGGTCGATTGCACCACCGTGCCGCTGCCGGACGGCGCCACCTTGGTGACGTTCCACGACGTCACTGACTCGGTGAATGTCGAGCGGGCGCTGCGCGAGCGCAACGAAGCGCTGGAAGATGCCGACAAGATCAAGATCGATTTCGTCCATCACGTGTCGTACGAATTGCGCTCGCCGCTCACCAATATCATCGGCTTCGTCCATCTGCTCGCCGATCCGGCGACCGGGCCGCTGGCCGAGAAGCAGCGCGAATATCTCGACTACATCACGGTGTCGACCAACACGCTGCTCGCGCTGATCAACAACATCCTCGACCTCGCCACCATCGACGCCGGCCGCATGCAATTGAACCTCGGGCCGGTCGACATTCGCGTGACCATGGCGGCGGCGGCCGAAGGCGTGCAGGACCGGCTGGTCAGCGCCGGGCTGACGCTCGACATTCAAGCGGCTGGCGATATCGGCAGCTTCATCGCCGACGAACGGCGGGTGCGGCAGATCCTGTTCAACCTGCTCGCCAATGCGGTGAGCTTTTCACCGCCCGGCGGCACTGTCACGTTCGTGGCCGAGCGGCGTCACGGCGCGCTCGCTTTCTCGGTCACCGATCGCGGCCCGGGGATTCCGCCCGACGTGCTGGAGAAGGTGTTCGACTGGTTCGAGACCCATTCGCTCGGCTCGCATCATCGCGGCACCGGGATCGGTCTGTCGCTGGTGCGATCGTTCGTCGAGCTGCACGGCGGAACCGTTGAAATCGCCTCGGTCGTGGGCGAAGGCACGACGGTGACCTGCACCTTCCCGCTCGGCGAAGCTGCTAGACTGACTGCCGCTTAAAGCACGATGATAATGCCGGTATGGGGCAGTCGGGGAACCGGGCATGTCGTTCTATCAGAATTTCGATCTGACCAACGAGTTCAACGTCCTTCGCCTCATTTGCGGCTTGTTCCTGTTGCCGCATCTCTATGCCAAGGCGAGTGATCTGGAACTGACCTACAAAATCTACGACGATTTCCGGCTCTATCCGGTCAAGGCCTGGGTATTCTCTTGTATGGCGATCGAGGTCATCTGCTCGATCGGCATGGTGTTCGCGATCTATACACGCTATGTGGCGCTGCTGCAGGCAGTGTTTCTGTTCGTCGCCGCCTGGGCGGTGTGGCGTCACAGCACCGGAAAGTGGCTGTGGCAAATCGGCGGTTTTGAATACTGCCTGTTCTGGGGGATTTGCTGCATTGTCGTCGCGATGCACGGCTGAGCGGATCGGACTGCAACATCCGGCGGGGCCCGCCGGACGCTTTGGGCCGCGACCTCGATAGCGGACGCGCCATGTTTCCGAGCGCCACCGGTGGGACGAGCTTCACCATAACTTTGCCGGACGAGCAGGCGACGGCGCGTTTCGCCATGGACATCGCCGCCGCGCTCGAGCCCGGCGATCTGGTAACGCTGTCCGGCGCTCTCGGCGCCGGCAAGACCACATTCGCGCGCGCGCTGATCCGCTATCTCGCCAGCGACGACACCATTGAGGTGCCGAGCCCGACCTTTACGTTGCTGCAGAACTACGAGTTGCCGCGCTTCCTCTTGGTCCATGCCGACTTCTACCGGCTCTCCGGCTCGGCCGAGCTCGCCGAGCTTGGCTTCGACGATCTGCCGATCGGCGCTGTGGTCCTGTTGGAATGGCCCGACCGGGCCGCCGGCTTCCTGCCGCCCGATCGGCTCGACATCACCTTCACGCTCGCGCCGCAGATTTCTACCGAGGTCCGCAACGCCCGCGTGGTCGGCTACGGCTCATTCGGCGCGCGCGTCAACCGCATCACGCAGGTGCGCGCCTTCCTCGATCAAACCGGCTATGGCGAGGTGCCGCGCCGCCGCATGGACGGCGACGCCTCGACCCGCATCTTCGAGCGCCTGATCTTCGACGATCACACTGACGTGCTGATGAATGCGCCGCGCCGCCCGGACGGCCCGCCGGTGCGCGACGGCAAGCCCTATAGCGCCATCGCCCATCTCGCCGAGGACATCGTGCCTTATGTGGCGCTCGCGCAGGGCCTGCGGGACCGCAATCTCTCGGCCCCGACCATCCTGCAGGCCGATCTCGATCACGGCTTCCTGGTCATGGAGGATCTCGGCGACGAGCGCATTGTCGCCGGCGATCCGCCGGCGCCGATCGCCGAGCGCTATGAAGTCGCGGTCGATCTGTTGATCTCGCTGCATCGGCGAAAATTGCCGGAACGGCTGCCGGTGGTGCCGCGCGTCGAACATAATCTGCCGTATTACGATACCGACGCGTTCCTGATCGAAGCGGAGCTGCTGCTCGACTGGTATCTGACAAACGGTCAAGCCAAGGTCGCTGACGGCGTGCGCGAGGAATTCGTCGGCTTGTGGCGCGAAGCGCTCAAGCCGGCGATCGAAGCGCCGGCGACCTGGGTGCTGCGCGACTATCATTCGCCGAATTTGTTGTGGCTGCCGGAACGCGAGAGCGTTGCCCGCATCGGCCTGCTCGACTTTCAGGACGCGATGATGGGTCCGGCGGCTTACGACGTCGCGTCGCTGTTGCAGGACGCGCGCGTCGATGTGCCGGAGTCACTCGAGGTGGCGCTATTGAGCCGCTATGCGCGGGCGCGGCTCTACGACCAGCGCTTTGATGCGCCGGCGTTCGCACACCTTTATGCGACGCTCGCGGCGCAGCGCGCGACCAAAATCCTTGGCATCTTCGCCCGGCTCAACCGCCGCGACGGCAAGCCGCAATATCTCCGTCACATCCCCCGCATATTGCGCTACCTGCAGCGATCGCTGGCCCATCCCGATTTGGCGCCGCTGAAAGCCTGGTATGCGGCCAATCTGCCGCCACAAGACCAGCTATAATGCGGCGAATCGGCGGGTAGCGAGGGCTTGCTGGAGGCCTGTTCAGAGGCTGCTGAAGGGGTCTTGGGGGGACATCATGATGCCGAACCGCGCGATCGTGTTGGCGGCCGGCCTGGGCACGCGCATGCGGCCGTATAATGGCCACATCCCAAAGCCGCTCGTCGAGATCGGCGGTAAGTCGCTGATCGATTACTCGCTCGACCGTCTGGCCGACGCGGGTGTCGAGCGCGCCGTGGTCAATGTGCATCACCTCGCCGATGCGCTGGAGCGGCACCTGGCGCCGCGTCAGCGTCCCAAGATCGTTATCTCCGATGAGCGTGGCGATTTGCTCGGCACCGGCGGGGGCATCGCCAAGGCCTTGCCGCAGCTCGGCGACGCGCCGTTCTTCCTGGTCAATTCCGACACGGTCTGGCTCGACGGCGTCAAGCCGAACTTCACGCGGCTGGCCGAGGCGTTCGATCCGGCCACCATGGACGTGCTGCTGCTGTTAGCGCCGACCGCGGGCAGCATCGGCTATACCGGCCGCGGCGATTTCGCCATGTTGCCCGACGGCCGGCTGCGGCGCCGGCGCGAGAACGAGGTGGTACCGTTCGTCTATGCCGGCGCGGCCATCCTGTCGCCGGTGCTGTTCGCCGATGTGCCGCGCGGCGCTTTTTCACTGACGATGCTGTTCGATCGCGCCGGCGCCTCTGGCCGCCTCTACGGCTTGCGCCTCGAAGGCGTTTGGATGCATGTGGGCACGCCGGAAGCGGTCGCGGCCGCGGAAGCGGCGCTCGCCGCCACGTAAGAGAATCGGATAACTCCCGACCGTCATCCTGAGGTGCTCGCGCGCAGCGCGAGCCTCGAAGGATGAGCGGCCGAAGCGCCGGGGCCGTCGCCCTTCGAGGCTCGTCATAGCGCGTTGAAGACGCGCGTGAACGCGCTTAAGGCTCACACCTCAGGGTGACGGAGTGTGCTCACCGCCATGCGAACGCGCGTCTTCACCATTCCGCCGTCGGCGCCGTTTCTGCCGACGCTGATCAAAGCCATGACCGGCGGCAAGCTGGGCTTTCGTCTGGCCGACGATCCGTTGGCGTTGGCGGCGGTGACGCTCTATTTGCCGACACGGCGCGCCTGCCGGTTGGCGCGCGACGCGTTTCTCGATGCGTTGAAGATCGACGCGGCGATCCTGCTGCGCATTGTCGCCATTGGCGATATCGACGAAGACGAACTGGCGTTCGCCGAGATCGCCGCCGGCGCCATCGCGACCGACGCGCTGGCGCTGCCGCCGGCGCTCGGCGGCCTTGAGCGGCGTCTTTTGTTGGCGCAACTAGTGCGCAAATGGGCCGAGTCGCCGGACGTACGCGGCGCCGGCGGCATGCCGCTCGTAGCGCAGACCCCCGCCGCGGCGTTGGCGCTCGCCGACGACCTCGCGCGGTTGATCGACGACATGACGATGCGCGGCGTGGCGTGGGACAAGCTCGACGATCTCGTGCCCGATGAGTTCGATCCGTTCTGGGAAAAAACGCTGAAGTTTTTGCAGATCGCTCGTGAAGCCTGGCCGGCTATTCTGGCCGAGCGCAAATGCATCGAGCCGGCCAAGCGGCGCGACGAATTGATCAAGGCCGAGGCGGCACGGCTTTCGCGCAAGACCGACGCTCCGGTGATCGCGGCCGGCTCGACCGGCTCGATCCCGGCCACCGCCGAGTTGATTGCCGCGATCGCGCGATTGCCGCACGGCGCCGTCGTGCTGCCGGGCCTCGACACCGATCTTGACGAAAGCTCGTGGCGCCTGATCGGCGGTGACGCGCGCGCCGATATTTCACCGGCGCCCGGCCATCCGCAATTCGCCATGCAGGCGCTGCTCGCGCGCATCGGCATCAAACGCGACGCGGTCGAAAGCCTGGCCGAGGCGTCTGGCCGCGAGCGGCTTGTTTCGGAAGTGTTGCGGCCGGCGGCGGCGACCGATCTGTGGCGGATGCGGGCGGCGGATGTGAGCTTTGAGGCGCATGCCGAGGCGGCGGTCAGTTCGATCAGCATGATCGAGGCGGCCAACGCCGAAGACGAGGCGCTCGCCATTGCGGTCGCATTGCGCGAAGCGGTGGAGGAGGGCAATTGCAGCGCGCTGGTGACGCCGGACCGCGCACTCGCCCGTCGCGTCAAGGCGGCGCTCGATCGTTGGGGCATCACCGCTGAAGATACCGGCGGCGACAGGCTTGCCGATACGCCGGCCGGCGTTTTCGCCCGGCTCGCGGCCGATGCGGCGCTCGGCGACCTCCCGCCGGTGACACTGCTCGGCCTGCTCAAGCATCCGCTGCTGCGACTGGGTGCGCACGATAACGGAAGAGCCGTCGAGGCGCTCGAACGCGCGATCCTGCGTGGCCCGCGTCCGCGGGCCGGCACTACGGGGCTGTCCCAGGCCCTCGAAGCCTTTTGCGCGCAACACAAGAAATATCGGAGCAAGGAAGGGTCCGACCTGCACCGCTCCGATCCGCGCCTCGGTCTTTTCGAAAAAGATCTCACCGCTGCGGTCGACCTGGTGCGCCGGCTTGCGGAAGCGCTGGCGCCGTTCGAAAGCCTCGGCACCGGAGAGCATGCGCTCAGCGATATCGTGGCGCGCCACCGTGATCTTCTCGCTGCCTTGTCACGCGACGGCCGGCACGAGCACGCGTTCGCCGGTGATGACGGAACCAAACTCGCCGACGCGCTCGAAGACCTCGTCGTCAGCGAAGCCGCCGCCGCACTCCGCATCGCGCCGTCCGATTATGTCGAGCTGGTTGCCGCGGTGCTTGCGGACCGGGTGGTGCGCCCGCCGCCGCAAAGCGGCGCGCGCGTGCGCATTCTGGGCCTCCTCGAAGCGCGGCTGACGGCGAGCAATCGGATCGTCCTCGGCGGCCTAGTCGAAGGGGCTTGGCCGCCGGAAAGCCGGACCGACGCCTGGCTCAGCCGTCCGATGCGCATCGCGCTGGGCCTTGATTTGCCGGAGCGCCGCATCGGCCTTACCGCACACGATTTCGCGCAAATGCTCGGTGCGCCCGAAGTATTGCTCACGCGCGCCGCCAAGATCGGCGGCGCGCCGACTTCGCCGTCGCGTTTCGTCCAGCGCCTCGCCGCGGTGGCCGGCGAGCGCCGCTGGCAGGCGGCGCTCGAGCGCGGCAACGTCTATCTGGCCTGGGCGCGCACGCTCGACCGGCCCGAACGCGTGATGGCCGAGCCGCGACCGGCGCCGAAGCCACCGCGCGCCGCGCGGCCGAAGCGGCTCTCGGTCACCGAGATCGAACACTGGCTGCGCGATCCCTACACCATCTACGCCAAGCACGTATTGCATCTCGCCCCGCTCGATGCGGTCGACACCGCGCCCGGCGCCGCCGACCGCGGCACTTTCATCCACAACGTGCTCCGCGAATTCAGCGAGCGATTTGCCAAGGCGCTGCCATCTGATCCGGCCGACGTGCTGATCGAGATGGGCCGCAAGCATTTCGCGACGCTGGAGGACTTTCCGGAAGCGCGCGCGTTCTGGTGGCCGCGCTTTGCGCGGATCGCGCAATGGCTCGGCGGCTGGGAGGCCGGCCGCCGCGCCAATTACGAATTGGTGGCGGCGGAAATAAGGGGCGCGATCGAAATGCCGCTGTCCGACGGCGCGTTCAAGCTCGCCTGCATTGCCGACCGGATCGAACGGAATGCGGCCGGCGGCTATGTGATCCTCGACTACAAGACTGGCTCGGTGCGGACCGAAAGGCAGGTGCGCGCCGGGCTTGCGCCGCAGCTCACGCTCGAAGCCGCTATTCTGCGTCAGGGCGGCTTCAAGAACGAAGCGCTCTCGATACCGGCCGGCGGTTCGATCGCCGCGTTGGCTTATGTCGTGCTCAAAGGTGGCGCGCGCGCCGGCGAATTCGTGCCGATCGATTTCAAGGAAGGCTCGCCAGACGCACAGGCCGATCGGGCGCTCGAAAAACTCGCTGAACTGGTGCGCCGCTTCGACGACGATCACGAGCCTTATCGCTCGCTGGTCCACCCGATGTGGAAGGCGCGTTACGGCGATTACGACCATCTCGCTCGCGTCAAGGAATGGTCGAGCACCGGCGGCCCCGAAGACGATATTCCGGGCGCGCCATGAGTGACCAAACATGAGATCGCCGAGCATCATTCCGGCCGACGTGCTGCGCGTGCAGGGCGATGTGTCCGATCCGCGCGTATCGGCGTGGGTCGCCGCCAATGCCGGATCGGGCAAGACCCATGTGCTGGCGCAGCGCGTGATCAATCTGTTGCTCGCCGGCGTCGCGCCGGAAAAAATCCTCTGCCTCACCTTCACCAAGGCGGCCGCCGCCAATATGGCGAAGCGCGTGTTCGATAAGCTCGGGCGCTGGACCACGCTCGACGACGCCGCGCTCGATGCCGCGATCGGCGCCCAGCTAGGCGGGATGTCTGGCGCGCGCCGGGCGCAGGCGCGCCGACTGTTCGCTCGCGCCCTCGACACGCCGGGCGGCTTGAAGGTGCAGACCATCCACGCCTTCTGCACGCAGCTTCTGCATCAGTTTCCGTTCGAAGCCAATGTCGCCACCCGCTTCACCGTGCTCGACGACACGACGCAGACGCAGCTCCTGGAGGACTTGACGCTCAAGTCTTTGCTGGAAGGCGCTTCCGATCCCGACAGCCCGCTCGGCCGTGCGCTTGGCACCGCGCAAATGGTCGCCGCCGACCAGACGTTCCGGGATGTGGTGCGCGAGGCGATCAATCGCCGCGACGCGATGATCCTGTGGCGCATGCGCGCCGGCAGCGTCGAAGCAGCCATCGCCGGTCTTTCCCGCGCACTCGGGATCGAGCCGGAGGAAACGCTCGATGGCGTCGAGGCGCAGTTTTTTATTGAAGCGCTGATTCCGAGCTCGGAGTGGCCGGCGATTACCGCGACACTGATGCAGGGCAGCAAGACCGACTGCGAGCAGGCGAAACGCTTCACAGCGCTCACCACCTTGTCCGGCGCCAATCGCATCGAGCTTTATCTGGAAATTTTCTGCACCGACCAAGGCGAGCCGCGCAAATCGATCGTCACCAGGGCGATCAAGGACACGCGCCTGGTTGAGCTTTTGAGCGCCGAGCAAAAACGCGTCTGCGGCATTCTCGATCGGCGCAACGCCGTGATCTGCCGCGACCGCAGCGCCGCTCTCCTGACCGTGGCGGATGCGGTGCTGACGCGCTACGCCGCCGAGAAGGCGCGCCGCGGGCTCCTCGACTATGACGATCTGATCGACAAGACGCTGGCGCTGTTGAGCAACGTCGAAGCCGCCTGGGTGCACTACAAGCTCGATCTCGGCGTCGATCACGTGCTGATCGACGAGGCGCAGGACACGAGCGACAAACAGTGGGATATCGTTCGCCGGCTGGTGGCGGAATTCACCGCCGGCAAAGGCGCGCGCGATCTGACGCGCACTATCTTTGCGGTCGGCGACGAGAAGCAATCGATCTTCTCGTTCCAGGACGCCGCGCCCAAGCAATTCGCCGCGATGCATCGCCATTTCCAAAAGGCGCACGACGACGCCGGGCTGAAATTCGTGTTTCGCGAGTTCAAGCACTCGTTCCGCTCCGGCGAGAGCCTGCTCGCCGCGGTCGACGAGGTGTTCAAGGCGCAGGGTTTGGCGGCGAGCGTCACGGCCGATACGGCCGGCTTGCCGCCGCATATCGCCTTGCCGGATGCGCCGCCAAGCGTGGTCGAAATCTGGGAGCCGGAAAAGCCCGACGAGCGCAACGAGATCGAAGGTTGGGACGCGCCGTTCGATACGGTGAGCGAAACTAGTCCGCGGGTGAAGCTGGCGCAGCGGATCGCGCGAAGCGTGCGCCGGCTGGTCGATGGTTCGACACCGGTCGGCATCGAACGGCGAGCCGCGTGCTATGGCGATGTCCTTATTCTGGTGCGCCAGCGCGGCCCGTTGTTCGAGGCGATCATTCGCGCGCTGAAGAACGAAAACGTCGAAGTCGCCGGCGCCGATCGCCTGGTGCTCACCGAGCATATCGCGGTCATGGACCTCATGGCGCTGGCCGACGCACTGTTGCTGCCGCAGGACGATCTGGCGCTGGCGACGGTGCTGCGCAGTCCGCTGTTCGGCTTTTCGGATGACGATTTGTTCGCCATCGCCTTTGACCGCGGCCGCTCGTCACTGCATGCGGCACTGACGCGCAAGGCGGCCGAGCGGCCGATCTTCGGCGAGGCGGTCGCACGTCTTGCCGAGCTTGGCGACGCCGCGCGGCGGCAATCGCCGTTCGCCTTCTACGCCTTCGCTCTCGGCGCGCGCGACGGCCGGCGCCGTTTCATCGCCCGGCTCGGCGCCGAAGCCAACGATGCGCTCGACGAGTTTCTCAACCTCGCGCTCGATTATGAGCGGCGGGAAACGCCCTCGCTGCAGGGCTTTATCGCCTGGCTGCGCGAAGCGCGCGCCGAGGTGAAGCGCGATATGGAAATTGCGCGCGACGAAGTGCGGGTGATGACCGTGCACGGCGCCAAGGGCCTCGAAGCGCCGATCGTGATCCTGGCCGACACCATGACGCAACCTTATGGGCCACGGCCGCCGCGGCTTCTTGAGCTCGACGATGGCGCCGTCATCTGGGCCGGCCGCAAAGACGATGACGTGGCGCCGGTCGCCGCCGCCCGGCAGAAGGCGCTCACGGAAGCCGAGGACGAGTATCGGCGGCTCCTCTATGTCGCCATGACGCGGGCCGCCGACCGGCTGATCATTTGCGGCGCCGACGGCGAACGGGCCCGGCCGAAAGGCTGCTGGTATGACCTCGTGGTCGATCCGCTGCGCTCTTTTCTGATCGAGGATACGGAAAACGGCGAAAAGGTCTGGCGCTACCGCACGGAGACGCGAACCGTAGTCGCGCAGTCGGCGCAAGCGGCGGTTTCGGCGCCCGTCGAACCAAACGAAATACCGCAATGGCTGCGGCAGCCGGCGCCGCCCGCCGCGCCCGCATTCGTGGCGATGTCGCCATCCGCGGCCTTGGAGGACGAGGCCGGCCGGCGGTTTGCGCGCGGCGCGACATCTGCCGCCGCCCGCCGTAAGGCGCTTGCCCGCGGCCGTATCGTTCATCGGCTGATGCAGTCATTGCCCGACATTCCGCCAGCGAGCCGCAAGGATGCGATCGAGCGCTATCTGACAAACAATGCCGTGGATTTCCTTGCCACCGAGCAGGCGCAGATCGCGCACCAGCTGCTGACCATCCTCAACGATCTGATCTTCGCCGAGCTGTTCGCGCCGGGAAGCCGCGCCGAAGTGCCGATCGTCGGCCATATCGCGCGCACTGGCGTGGCGCCGCTTGCGGTGTCGGGACAAGTGGACCGCCTGGCAGTCACCCGCGATGCGGTTTTGATTGCCGACTACAAGACCGACCGGGCGGCGGCGGGCCGCCTGGCCGAGGTGCCGAAAGATTATGTCGGCCAGCTTGCCGCCTATCGCGCGGTACTGGGGCGCGTTTACCCGGAAAAAACGATTCGCGCGGCACTCATCTTTACCGAGGGGCCGAACGTCATCGAGGTTCCCGGCGCCGCCATGGAGGCTTCGCTCGCTGAAATCATGAGCAAAGTTACGTCGGGATGAGCCTCCCTTGACGCTGCCGGACTCCATTCATACGTTTGCGTTCCTGCCACAATTGTCCACCGGAACAACGAGGTGCTGCCATGGTCGACAAAACAACCGACGCCACGTTCGATCAGGACGTCCTCAAGGCCTCCGGACCGGTGGTCGTCGACTTCTGGGCGGAATGGTGCGGCCCGTGCAAGATGATTGCGCCGGCGCTGGAAGAGATTTCCAAGTCGCTCAACGGCAAGGTCAAGATCGTCAAGCTCAACGTCGACGAGAATCCGAACACCGCCGCCAAGTTCGGCATCATGTCGATCCCGACGCTGATGCTGTTCAAGGACGGGCAGCTCGCCTCGCGCCAGGTCGGCGCCGCGCCGAAGGCGAAGCTAGAGCAGTGGATCACCACCGCCGCAGTGTGATTTTCGCGATTCCGCTTCCTCTCGCGTCGTCATGGCCGGGCATGACCCGGCCATCCATTTCTTTGAGCCTCGTTCGGGATTTAAGATGTGGGTGCGCGGTATTATGGCGCAAACACTACGAGCCAATCGGCCGGGGCGATCCTAACTCACGGAGTGATTCGTGATTTAAGAGGCGCGCCGTGCAGGCGCGAGCGGCGTGGGCCGCCTCAGTCGCCATCATTATAATAATGATGATGCCGAGCGTATTTGCCGTCTATGCCGCCGTCATTCGTTTTGGGGGAAGCGCAATTGTAGCGGTGACAGAAAGTGAGCCATCGTGGCTCACCGAAGCCATCTTCGTATGTGACCTTTCCCCAGACGTATATGAAGCCGCGCCCCGCTGTTAGGACGGCACGGCCACCATTGAGAGCCCCCGTTCCTCTGGCCATCTCACCGCCCGCGGCGACGACGTTAGTGTGCTGAATTGGAATTTTGGCCTCTTCAAAATCGCTCTTAGCGCGGTCATTAGACCACATGATCCTTGCATCATTGGAAACCTTGCGAGCGGGCAAATGCCCTGCATTGTGAATCGCAATCTGCCCGAGAACTGCACTCTGCGGAGTGATGTCAATGCCTCGCGGCATAACGTGCAAGTAGGCGCGTTGAAGGATTTTGGTGTCGCGGACTTAAATCTTAATACCGTCTCGCGTGACTACCCAAAGGCCGATAGTGGACCCGCCAAGGATGCCCGTGAAGAGAGCGAGGACGCTAGTATAGAAAGCCACGGCATCATGCGTCGTCCAGTTCCAGAAGCGGGTCAGTATGGTGTCGCATGCATGTTTGCCGTCGGCGGTCTTTTTGGTGTTGGTGTGGCAATTTGGTTGGCTAAGCGGAATCTGTAGTGACGACACAAAACTAGCGCCAACAATCAGACCCATAAAACAGGCGAACAGAGGCCACAGCAGCCAACGCGGAAGCAACTGATCCCCCAACCCTAAATTTCTTTCAATGCTACTCCGTCCAATTCCGACGCCGCAAGCACCGTCAGAAAGAACGTCTTCCGGGTTCGCCGTTTCACGGCCCCGGAATGACGATCAATGCCGAAAATGCCGCGTGCCCGTGAACACCATGGCGATGCCGGCGTCGTCGGCGGCCTTGATCACTTCGTCGTCGCGCACTGAGCCACCGGGCTGAATCACCGCCGTGGCGCCGGCCTCGATGGCGACGAGCAGGCCGTCGGCGAAGGGGAAGAACGCATCGGACGCGACTACCGAGCCCTTGGTCGCGGGCTCCTTGAGACCGGCCGCCTCTGCTGCGTCTCGCGCCTTGCGTGCGGCGATGCGGGCGGAATCGATGCGGCTCATCTGGCCGGCGCCGATGCCGACAGTCGCCGAGTCCTTGGCGTAGACGATCGTATTCGACTTCACGTGCTTGGCGACGCGGAAGGCAAAGCGCAGATCGCGCAGCTCGGCATTGCTCGGCGCGCGCTTGGTCACTGGCTTTAAGTCCATGTCGTCGACCACGGCATTGTCGCGCGATTGTACCAGGAGCCCGCCGGCGACGGTCTTGGCCGTCAGGCCTTTGGCGCGCGGATCGGGCAGGCCGCCGGCGATCAGGAGCCGCAAATTCTTTTTCGCGGCGACAATGGCGATGGCGTCGTCGTTCGCGTCCGGCGCGATGATCACCTCGGTGAAAATCTCAGTGATGGCGCGCGCGGCGTCGGCATCGAGCGGCCGGTTGAGCGCGACGATGCCGCCGAAGGCCGAGACCGGATCGCAGGCCAGCGCTTTGCGATAGGCGTCGACGAGGCTGCCGCCTTCGGCTACACCGCAGGGGTTTGCATGCTTGATAATGGCGCAGGCGGCCGTGCGCGTCGGATCGAACTCGGCGACGCATTCATACGCCGCGTCGGTGTCGTTGATGTTGTTGTAGGAGAGCTGCTTGCCCTGCGCTTGGCGCGCGGTGGCGACGCCGAAGCGTGCTTCGGACGTGCGGTAGAACGCAGCCGTCTGATGCGGGTTCTCGCCATAGCGCAATTCCTCGATCAGGCGGCCACCGACGGTGCGGAAATCGGGCGCATCGTTGCCAAGCTCATTGGCGAACCAATTGGCAATCGCCGCGTCGTAGGCGGCGGTGCGCGCGTAAGCCTTGGCGGAGAGGCGGCGGCGCAGCGCAAGCGTCGTCATGCCGCCGTGCCGGGCGAATTCGTCGAGCAGGGGGGCGTAATCGGTCGGCTCGACAATGACGGCGACATCGCCGTGATTCTTCGCCGCGGCGCGGATCAGCGCCGGACCGCCGATATCGATATTCTCGATGCAGTCGTCGAAGCTCGCGCCGCGCGCCGCGGTTTTCTCGAACGGATAGAGATTGACGACCACGAGATCGATCGGCCGGATGCGATGCGCGCGCATAGCTTCGACATGCGCGGCGTTGTTGCGGATGGCGAGGATGCCGCCGTGCACGGCCGGATGCAGCGTCTTGACGCGGCCGTCCATCATTTCCGGAAAGCCGGTGACGTCGGACACTTCGGTCACCTTGAGGCCGGAGTTGGTCAGCTCCTTGCGGGTGCCGCCGGTCGAGATCAGCTCGATGCCATAGTCGGTCAGCGCGCGGGCGAATGCGATCAGGCCGGTCTTGTCGGAGACGGAAATCAGGGCGCGCGACGCGCGGCGCAAGTGATCGGTCATGGCGCTCTTTTTTCATCCTCCACCGCAGCGCGCAAGCGAAGCGGGGAAGTTTATCACAGCGGCAGCCGGGGCTCTTTCTCGCGCACGCGGCGCGTGGTGCCGGGCGTTGCCAGCGCACCTGCATTGGCCTGGGCAAAGCTCCAGACCACCCGCGGCGCCGAACGCGCCTGGCCGCTGATGACCAGCTGCGCCGCCCGGCGCGGGCCGTCGTTGCCGGCCAGATAGACGCTGTCTTCCAGCTGGATGCGATGCTCGCCGGCGCTGAACGTCCACACCTCCTTGTTCGGCATCATCAACAGCACGCCGCGGCCGTCGGTCAGCCGCGACGCCTTGATCAAGGGATGCAGATGAAAGCGGATCGCGTATTTGTCCTGCTTGGCGCGGATCTGCGGGCCGCCATCGGCGGCGAGAAACAGGTCTTCGCCTTCGAGCCGCGCGCCGTCGGCCGCAAGCGTCACCGTGCGCTCATGCAGAATGCCGTAGCGGTCGGCGTAGCCGTCATGCCCGGCGCGTAGCGTGATCGAGTGGGACAATTGTTCGCGCGCGACCGAGACATGGCTTGGGCCGCCGACCATCGGTGAGCCCCCCAGCACGCGGCGAAAGGTCTGGCCTTCGACGAAATGCGCCGACGATTGGCCGTTGAGCGTCGCGGTCGAATGCGCCGCCGTCGTGCGCGCCAGCCGCCGCCACTCGCCGCGGGTGGTTGCGGGCATGCCGCAATTGACGACGATGAGGCTTTGCCTCGGCGAGGAGAATTCGAACGACAGGCAGCCGGCATGAGCGTCGAGGCTCATTTCGATCGGCGGCGCGCGGCCGGTGTCCATGATCAGCACGCCGCCGCCGGTCTCGACGCGCTGGTAACCCGAGTGCGGCGCGTTCGACAGCGGCGCTCCGCGGCTATCGTCATAGGCGAGCAGCGTCAGCAACAAGTCGGCCGGCGTCGCGCCCATGCCGTTGAAATGCGCGAACGTCCCGTCGGAATGACGAAAGAACCGCAGCATCGGCATCATGCGCTCGATGGCATTCAGGAGCGCCGCCGGCGGCGGCACATTGCGCGATGCGTAAGCCTGGCGCAGCGGCAACAGCTCCAGCAGCACCTCGATGATCGCGCCCGGATCGCGGCTGACATGACCGCCGTCGGGCAGAATCTGCTGTTCGAGCTCGGTCGCCAGCCACGCGGTCGTCGACTTGATGGTGCGCGCCTGGCCGGCGATGCAGAGCGCGGCATAGCAAAGCGCGATGCAAGCCTCCATGCGGGCGACACCGCGATGGGCGTCGCCGGCGGTGTGGCGCAGATACCGGATCTGGCGGACGAGGTGGCGCAGGAAGCGGCGATAGAATTTGACATCGGCATCCTGGAGCACCAGCGGCGCCTGGCTGAGCCAGGAAATGATCCGCCGCGACAGCACGTCCGGGCGCCACGCCACCGGATGCCACGAGCCTTGCAGCGCCATCCACTCGTCGACCAGCGCGCGCGCATTGGCGCGGGCGATGCCGGATTCGGCGGCGCGCAGATGCCGCAGCCAACTGAAGCCCAGGATTTCCGTCGCCCATTCGTCGGACGGCGGCGTCATCTCGAAAATCGAGCGGCTGTCGCAGACCACGACTTTGCCGGCGAAGGCGAAGCGGCCGGAATAGATTTCGCTGGCGCGGGTGGCGTCGGCGGTGCGCAGGTCCTGCGGCGCGATCAACAGCCGGTCGGCTTTGCGGGGCAGCAGCGGCCCGCCCATGAACGGATGGCCGTTGACCCGTCCGGCGAACTGCCGCAGCCCGCTTCGCAGCAACAGCCAAGACAGTTTTGCCCGATTCGCGATTGAAACGCGCGCCATCGAAGCGCTCGCCCCTCCATCAGCAAGGGCGCCCTACCTTGCCGTCGATTCTCACCATATCGGAACGGTGGGATCACGGCTAACGGCGGGCATTTTCACGGTAAACGCCGCTATTTCAGGAGCCGGGCAGCGTAAAAACCGTCGATTCCGGCAAGCCGCGAATCGGCGGCCGGCAGGTGGTAGGGCAGTGTCCGCAGGTCGCCCGCGGTCGTCACGAACTCGGCGTGGCCGGAAACTTCGGCGGCGGTTACCGGTGCGCGCCGCAGGCTCGGATCCTGCGCCAACAGACCGGCGACGATATCCTCGCCCTCCTCAGGCTCGAGCGAGCAGGTGCAGTAGACCAGCGTGCCGCCCGGCTTGGTTAGTGCCGCGGCGCGTTTAATCAGCCGGCGCTGCAGCGCGGCGAGCTTCTCGACGTCGGCCGGCTGCTTGAGCCACGGTACGTCGGGGTGCCGGCGTATCGTGCCGGTCGAGGAGCACGGCGCATCCACCAGTACCGCATCGAACGGCTCCGCCTGCCATTCGGCGACATCGGCGCACACGAGCTCGGCCTTGAGCGAGAGGCGATTCAGATTCTCTTGCAGCCGCGCGAGCCGCGCCGGCGAGCGATCGACCGCGGTGACGTGGGCGCCGGCGGCGGCAAGCTGCGCTGCCTTGCCGCCCGGCGCCGCACAAAGGTCGGCAACGCGAAGTCCGGCAACGGCGCCGAAAAGACGCGCCGGCAACGCGGCGGCAGCGTCCTGAACCCACCACGCGCCTTCGGCAAAACCTGGCAGCGCCGTGACGGCGCCATGCGCGATGACGCGCACCGAGCCGGTCGAAAGCAGTTGCCCGCCGAGCTGCGCCGCCCAAAATTCGGGCTCGCTTTTTGCCGTCAGATCGAGCGCCGGCTCGCGCCCATTGGCGGCAGCGATGCCGCGGGCGGTTGTCTCACCGTAAGTCTTGATCCAGCGCGCCATCAGCCATTGCGGGGTGTCGATGGCGACGGTGTCGAGCGCCACCAAATGCGCAGCGCCTTCGCGCGCGATCCGACGGAGCACGGCGTTGACCAGGCCGGCATAGCGGGCCCCATGGCGGTCCGCCTGCACCAGACGGACGGCCAGATCGACGGCCGCATGGTCGGGCACGTCGAGGAAGAGGATTTGCGCGGCGCCGATCAGGAGCGCGCTCTCGACGCCCGGCGCTTCCTTCGGCAGACCGCGTTCGAGGAAAATGCCGATGAGATGGCGCAGCGTGCCGAGCCGCCGCAGCACCATCGCGACCAACGCTCGCGCCAGCGCCCGATCGCGGTCGGGTAGGGCCGCGAGCGCGACGTTCGATTTGCCGCTATCGAGTTGCTCGTCGAGCGATCGGTTGCGGCGGAGCACGCCGTCGATGATGTCGGCCGCAATGCGCCGGACGGCGAGGCCCGGCGCGGAGTTGGTGCGAGGACCGGAAGGTGATTTTGACTTTGATGCGACCGCCATGGCGCGGCCTTCTTGGCACGATCGGCCGCCGCGCGCGAGCGAGCTTAGGTCTTGCGGGTGCGCGGTGGCTGCGCCAATTGAAGCACATGCCGTCAGAGCAAAACCCGGTTGAGGCTACTGCGCCCGAGGGCGTCGACAAAGACGCCGCGGCAAAGCGTCCGCTCACGCCCGCTGCGGAACGCGCGCTGGCCGAAGCGGCGGTGCGCCGGGCCGAGCGCGACCGGATTGCTCGGGACCAGCCTCAGGAAACGGGCGGCCGCGGCGGCCTCGACCCGGCCCGGTACGACGACTGGGAGATCAACGGGCTGACGTCCGATTTCTGAGGCGCTTTTCGCCGACGCTAAATTTCCAGTTGCGCATTCGTTCCCACAACCAAATAGCGATGCTCTTGTCATGCGCGATCTTATCGTGTAGAACATACCATGAACATTTCCTCGTTCTCGACGTTGTGGAGTTGTCGACGATGGCTGGGGCAGTTCCGGGAACGTCAAGCACGCGGGCCCAAAAGGCTTTGGTATTAGCGGCCAGTTTTGCGCTCGCGGCCTGCGCCGGGCAGGATCCTCACCCCATCGCGGTGGTCCAGCCGCAGGATGCGCAAAGCGACTGCGCCATGATCAGGGCGGAGATCGAGGCCAACAACGTTCAGGCTGCAAAGCTCGCTGAGGAGAACCACGCCAAGATTGCGCAAAACGTCGCCGCCGGCGTGGTCGGTGTCGTGGTCTGGCCGGTGTGGTTTGCAATGGACGCCAAGGGCGCCGCCGGCACTGAAATGGACGCGCTCAAGGCGCGTCAGCAATACCTTGCGGCGTTGGCCGAGCAGCGGTGTCCGCGTTCGCCGGGCCCGCCGCCGCTTTATCAGCCGCCGCGGCGATAGGTGAGCAGCGCGCCCCGAACCAGCGCACTCTCGATCGCCGGCCTGATCTTTGGCTTGGGGCTCGCGGTGGGTGCGATCATGCGGTCGCCGTCGACGCCTGTTTCGACAATGGCGGCAGCCGGCGGCTGGATGGTGCACACCCGTTACGTCGCGGGAGTCTTTGATCCGGAACTCACTTATCCGGCCCGCGTCGTGCGCGTGATCGACGGCGATACATTCGAGGCGCGCGTGCGCCTGCGGTCAGGGCGCGAGGTCACGACCCGGGTGCGGCTGCGCCGCATCGATGCGCCGGAATTGCATGCGCGCTGCGCCCGCGAATATCTCAAGGCCGAAGCGGCGCGCTCCGCCTTGCAGCGAATCCTCTCGGCCGGCGGCGTGACGGTCTCGCAGGTCGGTCGCGACAAATATCGCGGCCGCATCGATGCAGCCGTGGCCACGCGCAATATCGGCGACGTTTCCGCGGCGATGCTCAATGGCGGTTTTGCCCGCAGCTATGACGGCGGCCGGCGTGGCGGCTGGTGCTAGACCACGATCCGCTCAATGAATCGGATCATGGTCCAGATTTTGCGCTGGAGCATGATCTTTTCCCAAAACCGGTTTCCACCACGGATCGGGTCCGGGGCCGACTTTTTCGGGATCATGCTCGAAGGATCAAGAGAACATCAGGAATCGGACATCAGGCTCTTTTAGCCGGCCTGATGTCCGATCCTGATCCCCATGTCAGGCTCGGACGTTTTTTAGTCCCCTGCCTGACCCCCGATTATTGGACGACGACCCGTGTGCCGACACTGACGCGGTCGTAAAGATCCTTGATGTCCTCGTTGTACATGCGGATACAACCATAGGACACGAAGTGGCCGATCGAGCCCGGCTGATTCGTGCCATGAATCGCATATTCGCCGCCAGAAAGCGACATCGCGGCGACGCCCATTGGATTACGCGGCGTGCCGCCTTTGACGACTTTCGGCAGGCCGGGATGATCGGCGCGCACCACGGCCGGCGGCGACCAGTCTGGGTGGAGATACTTGCCATTGATAAACGACGTTCCCGACCATTGCTTACCGGCCCGGCCGACGCCGACCGGATAGCGGATCGCTTGGCCGTAGCCGGTGAAATAGTAGAGGCGCCGCTCGGCGGTGCGCACGACGATCGTGCCTGGCATGTAGCTTTCTTTCACCGTGACGGTCTCGCCGCGCGCAAGCGCTGCCTGCGGCGCGCATGCGAACGCGCCAACCATCGCCGCCAATGTGGCTGAAACCAGAATCTTTCCGCGCATTTCCCGCACCCTCGTCAAAACCACAGTCTCGCCGCTGTCCGGCCGCAGCGCATCCTAGCCCAACAGGCGCGCTCACTCAGCAGGGCTTGCACAACAGACTGCAGGTTTGGTGAGTTTTTTCCATGGGTGTGGCTTACGTGCACCAGCCAGGCTGTCCGTGCGGCGGGCGAGTTGCCCTACGCGCTCTTCTTGTTCTGCCGGTGGGTGACGAGGTCGTCGACCACGGCGGGATCGGCCAGGGTCGAGGTGTCGCCGAGATTGCCGTACTCGTCCTCGGCGATCTTGCGCAGGATGCGGCGCATGATCTTGCCGGAACGGGTCTTCGGCAGGTTGGGCGCGAACTGGATCAGATCGGGCGAGGCGATCGGGCCGATCTCCGTGCGCACCCATTGTACCAGTTCCTTGCGTAACGCCTCGGTCGGCTGCTCGCCGGCCATCAGCGTCACATAGGCGTAGATGCCCTGGCCCTTAATGTCGTGCGGATAGCCGACCACGGCCGCCTCCGACACCTTCGGATGCGCGACCAAGGCGGATTCAACCTCCGCAGTGCCCATGCGGTGGCCGGCCACGTTGATCACGTCGTCGACCCGGCCGGTGATCCAGTAATAGCCGTCGTCGTCGCGGCGGCAGCCGTCGCCGGTGAAATACTTGCCCGGATAGGCTTTGAAATAAGTATCGACGAAGCGCTGGTGATCGCCATAGACCGTGCGCATCTGGCCCGGCCAGGAATTGGCGATGCACAGATTGCCGGTGGTGGCGCCGTCGAGCACCTTGCCTTCGGGGTCGACGATCTGTGGGATCACGCCGAAGAAGGGCAATGTCGCCGAGCCCGGTTTGAGCGCGATCGCGCCCGGCAGCGGTGTAATCAAAATGCCGCCGGTCTCGGTCTGCCACCAGGTATCGACGATCGGGCAGCGGCCATCGCCGACGACATGGTAATACCATTCCCACGCTTCCGGATTGATCGGCTCACCGACCGAGCCGAGGAGCCGCAGCGAAGCGCGCGAGGTTTTCTTCACCGGGTCATTGCCGGCCTGCATCAGCGCGCGGATCGCCGTCGGCGCGGTGTAGAAGATGTTGACCTTGTGCTTGTCGATCACCTCCCAGAACCGCGACATGGTCGGATAGTTCGGCACGCCTTCGAACATCAGCGTGGTGGCGCCATTGGCGAGCGGCCCATAGACGATGTAGCTGTGGCCGGTAACCCAGCCGACGTCGGCGGTGCACCAATAGATGTCGTCGTCGTGATAATCGAACACGTATTGATGGGTCATCGCCGTGTAGACGAGATAGCCGCCGGTGGTGTGCAGCACGCCTTTCGGCCGCCCGGTCGAGCCCGAGGTGTAAAGGATGAACAGCGGGTCTTCGGCGTGCATCACGGCCCAGGGACATTCTGCCGTCACCATTTCGACCGCGTCGTGATACCAGACGTCGCGGCCGGGCAGCATATCGACCGGCGCGCCGGTGCGCCGCACCACGATGACGTGGTCGACGTCGCCGCCGATTTTCTCGATTGCCGCATCGGTGTTGGCTTTCAGCGGCACTTTGCGACCGCCGCGCAGACCTTCGTCGGCGGTGATGATGACCTTTGACTGGCAGTCCTCGATACGGCCGGCGAGCGAATCCGGCGAGAAGCCGCCGAACACCACCGAATGGATCGCGCCAATGCGCGCACAGGCGAGGATGGCGTAAACGGCTTCCGGAATCATCGGCAGATAGACGGTGACGCGGTCGCCCTTCTCGACGTTGCGGTTGCGCAGCACGTTGGCGAGGCGGCAGACCTGATCGTGCAGCTCCTTGTAGGTGATCTTCTTCGATTCTTTGGGGTCGTCGCCTTCCCAGATGATGGCGACCTGATCGCCGCGTGTCGCCAGATGCCGGTCGATGCAGTTATAGGCGGCATTGGTGGTGCCGTCCTCGAACCATTTGATCGACACGTTATGCGGGTCGAACGAGGTATTCTTGACCTTGGTGAAATGCCGAAACCAGTGGATGCGCTTTGCTTCCTCCGCCCAAAACCCGTTGGGATCGGAGAGCGAACGGTCGTACATCGCGCGGTATTTGGCAGCGTCGATGAAAGCCCGCTTGGTCCACGCGGCGGGGACCTCGTACACCTTGTCCGCCATTTCCTCCTCCAAACGCAACGCGACGCAGCGCGCCACTAACTCACTAAGGACCTATTATCGGTCGCCATCTGATGACCGACAAGCGGGCGAAAAGTCCTAGGCCCGACGGGATGACGCCATGTTGACATGTATCAACGGACCGAACGCGCAACCGTTCAGGCGCCCATCGCGCCGAGGATTGCGCCTCCTTATTGCTCAGCGCGCGGGCATTCCGCCCATCTTGCAGACCAGCTTCCATTCTTCTGCGGTGACCGGTTGCACCGAGAGCCGCGCATATTTCACCAGCGCCATGTCCTTTAGTTTCGGCTCGGCTTTGATGGCGGCGAGGGTGACGGGCTTGGGCAAAGGCTCGATCGCCTGCGTGGTCACGGCGACCCAAGGCTCGCCTTTCTTGGCGGTCGGATCGGCAAAGGCTTCGCCGATCACTTCGCCGATGCCCACGACCTGCTTCTGGTCGCCGGTGTGATAGAAGAAGAACTTCTCGCCCTTCTTCATTTCCTTGAGGTGGCGCCGCGCGGTGAAATTGCGCACGCCGCTCCAGGCCTCGCCCTTGGCGCCGCGTTTGACTTGGTCGTCCCAGGAAAACTCTTCCGGCTCGGTCTTCAATAGCCAGTACGCCATCGACTATCCCTCCGCTTTCAGCGGCCGCGTCAGCAACGACTCGATCGCCTGGTCCACGCTCATCGTCCCGTCGAGCAAAGCGGCGACCGCCGCCGCGATCGGCATGTCGACGGACCGCTCGCGCGCCATTGCCAACAGCACCGGCGCGGTGAACACGCCTTCGGCAAGGCCGCCATGTATCGCTTCGGGTCTCTGCCCGCGGCCGAGATTAACGCCGAAGCTGAAATTGCGCGATTGCGGGCTCGAGCAGGTCAAGAGCAAATCGCCAAGGCCTGACAGGCCCATCATCGTCTCCGGCCTGGCGCCATAAGCCCGCCCGAAACGCACCAGCTCGGCGAAGCCGCGGGTGGTCAACGCAGCCTGCGCGCTGGCGCCAAGGCCGCGGCCGGCGACGGCGCCGGCCGCGATCGCCAGCACGTTCTTGGCCGCGCCGCCGATCTCGACGCCGCGCACATCGGGCGAATGGTAGGGGCGAAAGCTCGCCGAACCGATCGCCCGGGCAAGTTCGGCCGCAAGCTTCTCATCGTTTGCCGCCAGCGTGACCGCTGTCGGCAGGCCGCGGGCGACGTCGGCGGCAAAACTCGGTCCGGACAGGATGGCCGGTGCCGCGCTCGGCGCGCACTCAGCCACCACCTCGGTCATGAATTTTTGCGTACCCTGTTCGATGCCTTTGGCGCAGACGACGACCGGCGTGCCTGCTGCAATCAATGGCGCAAGAGACGTGGAGAGCGTGCGGACCGCTTGGGCGGGTACGACCAAGAGGATGGCCGGCGCACGGGCGGCTTCGGGGAGGTTCGCGGCCAGCACGATGCCGTCGTCGATCCGCACGCCGGGCAAGAACGGGCTCTCCCGGTTCGCCGCGAGCTTTCCCGCAGTGGCTGCATCGGGCTCCCAGAGCGTGACGCGCCGCCCGGCGCGGATGCAAGTCAGCGCCAGCGCCGTTCCCCAAGCGCCGGCCCCCATGACGGCGATGCGATCAAAGCTCATTGCTGCAAATTCTTGCCCTGCAGGCGCCCGACCTATATGCCGAAAAGCAAGCTATTCCAAACTCTTACCGCGCAGCATTTTTGTTTTCGTGGCGCCACGCGCTGTTTGATAGGAAGTTAAAATTGTAATTTTCACAATGACTTACCGCGCAGCAATTTCGGTACATCGCCGACCAGTCCGGCCGCTTCGCGGATGAACAGCCGCTTGAGATTTGGCACGCGGTCGACCAGGCCGAGCCCAATATCGCGGACGACACGCAACGCGGTGGAGCGGTTTGAGAACAGCCGGTTGAGCCCGTCGGTCGCGAGCCCCATGGTCATGGTGTCGAACCGCCGCCAGCGCTGATAACGCTCGAGCACGTCGGCTGCGCCGGGGTCGAGGCCCAGTCGCGCCGCATCGACCAGTACTTCCGCCAATGCCGCAATATCGCGGAGCCCCATATTGAGCCCTTGGCCGGCAATCGGGTGGATGACGTGGGCGGCGTCCCCGACCAGCGCGATGCGCTCGGCAATGAACGATCGGGCGATGAAAAAGCCGAGCGGATGAACGCGCCGCGCGCCGACCGTCCTGATCTCGCCGAGATGCAATTTGAACCGCTGTTCCAGCTCGGCGTGGAAGGCGTCGTCCGGCAGCGCCATGATGCGCTCCGCGTCGTCGGTCGTTTCGGTCCATACGATCGACGACCGGCGCCCCGTGAGCGGAAGGATGGCGAACGGTCCGCCGGGCAGAAAATGCTCGACCGCGCGGCCCTCGTGGTCACGTTCGTGGCCGACCGTGGTCACAATGGCCGACTGTCCGTATTCCCAGCCGCGCACGGCAATGCCGGCTTGCTCGCGGATCGAGGAGCGCGCGCCGTCGGCGGCAACGAGAAGCCGCGCTTTGACCGTCGAGCCGTCGGCAAGCGTCACGGTGGCGCGTTCGCCGTCGTGGCTGACCGTTGTCACGGCGGTGGTGCGCAGCGCGACGCCGGCTTCACGCGCCTTCGCTTCCAAAATTGCAATCAAGAATCGGTTCTCGATCATGTGCGCGAACGGCTCGCCGGGCTCGACGTCGCCGGCAAAGGTGAGGAACACGGGGCGCACGGCGTCGTCGACCCGACTGTCGGTCACCGCCATGTCGAGGATCGGCTGCGCCTCACCAGCGACGCTCTGCCAGACGCCGAGCGTTTCGAACAAGCGGCGCGCTGCCGCGACGATGGCGGACGCGCGTTCGTCGTCGGCGTGGCTCTTGCCAAGCGTCGGATCGGCGACGGTGACGGACACCGAAGGCCCCAGCCCTTGCCGGAGCGCAATCGCCAGCGTGAGCCCGGCAAAGCCGCCGCCGGCGATCAGCATGTCGACCTGCTCGTCGCTCATGATGCGTTGGATTCCTCGGCGTTTCCTGGACCGTTTGGCTTTGGCAGCATAGCATCGCCCGGCACGCCTGGGCATCGCCGTGACCGCGGCAAAAACGTCATTTCTCGCCGGGACATAGATTGGAACGCATGCATGTCCTCAGCCATCCAGGACGTCCTGTCCATTCTCGATCTCGAGCCGCTGGAGGTGAACCTGTTCCGTGGCCGCTCGCCGCAAGCGCGCTGGCAGCGTGTGTTTGGCGGCCAGGTGATCGGCCAGGCACTGGTCGCCGCGTGCCGCACGGTTGAAGACGTGGCGGTGCGGCCGCCGCATTCGCTACACGCATATTTCCTGCTCGGCGGCGACCCCAAGGTGCCGATCATCTACGAGGTCGACCGCATCCGCGACGGCCGAAGCTTCACAACCCGGCGGGTGAACGCGATCCAGCATGGGCGGGCGATCTATTCCATGGCGGTGTCCTTCCACGTCGACGAAGACGGGTTGACCCACCGGCTCAAAATGCCCGACGTGCCGCAACCAGACGCGCTGCCGAGCGAAGAGGAGATCAGAAGCAAGATATTGCCGCGGATGCCCGATCCGGTGCGGCGCTATTATGAGCGGGAACGGCCAATCGAGCTCCGCCCAGTCGAGTATGGCCGTTATCTGGGCGAGAAGGTCGAAGGCGACACCTTCCATTTATGGATTCGCGCGACTGGACGCCTGCCGGACGAGCCGGCGATCCATCAATGCGTGCTGGCCTACGCGTCGGATATGACGTTGCTCGACACCGCGCTGATGCCGCTTGGCAAGACGGTATTCAACGAGGACATCATGGCGGCGAGTTTGGACCATTCATTGTGGTTTCATCGCCCGTTCCGCGCCGACGAATGGCTCCTATACGCGCAGGACAGCCCCAATCTCGGCGGGTCCCGAGGTTTTTCGCGGGGCTCGATCTTCTCCAGCGACGGCGTTCTGGTCGCCTCCGTCGCGCAGGAAGGTCTGTTGCGCCAGCGCCGTCCCGAGCCAAATTGAAGCGACCGATAGAAATAGCTTAATTCCCCGGCGAGATGCCGATATCGTCAAATCCGCGCTTGTCGCGCGCCAGAAATAGTTTGCTGAGCCCAGCACCAGGACCCATTTTTCGAGATCGGCCAGGACCACCCCATGAAGCTTGTCATTGCCGTCATTAAGCCGTTCAAGCTGGAGGAGGTGCGCGACGCCCTCACCGCGATCGGCGTTCACGGCATGACCGTGACCGAGGTCAAAGGCTACGGCCGGCAAAAGGGTCACATGGAAATCTACCGCGGCGCTGAGTACGCGGTGAACTTCCTGCCCAAAGTCCGGATCGAAGTCGCCGTCGCGTCGGAACTTGCCGACAAGGTGGTGGAAGCCATCGGTACCGCGGCCAAGACCGGGCAAATCGGCGACGGCAAGATCTTTGTCGCGCCGATCGAGCAGGCGGTGCGCATCCGCACCGGCGAGACCGACGCCGACGCGCTGTGATCGCGCGGCACCCACAGCTGAAATCGCCGCTTCTCTCGAAAATAATAGCCGATAGCCTAGTTATTATGCAGACTGTCCGATGTTTGGGCGGGTCAGTGACGGCCGTCTTATTGCCCGCTGTCGTCAAGACTCGGCGGCGCTCAAATGGCCATGGATTGCCAATGCATTAGCGCGAATGTGGCGGAACTGGCACGGCCCTTGATTGCCTACCCCGATGCCGAGCCGCGTCCGGGGGCACGATTCCAACCGCGGCCATCGCAAGTTTGGTCCGCCCAGTCGGTACAGCGCGCAAGGGGGACGGGGAGATTGAATCAATGAAAATCGTCATGGCCATCATCAAGCCGTTCAAGCTCGACGAGGTCCGCGACGCGCTGACCAAGATTGGCGTGCAGGGGCTGACTGTCACCGAGGTGAAGGGTTACGGCCGTCAGAAGGGTCACACGGAAATCTATCGCGGCGCCGAATACGCGGTGAGCTTCCTGCCGAAGATCAAGCTCGAAATCGCCTGTGCCGCCACGCAAGTGGATAAAGTCATCGAGACGATCAGCATCGCCGCCAAGACCGGCCAGATTGGCGACGGCAAGATTTTTGTATTCGGCATCGACCATGCGGTCCGCATCCGCACCGGCGAAACCGACGCCGCAGCCCTTTAGCAACCCGCACCTCGATCGATACGGACAGGAGTTAAACCATGACCTTGAAAAGACTCTCGCGTGCGGGCCTGCTCGCTCTCGCCGGAGCATTTGTGCTGGCGATCCTCTTGAGCGCGCCGACGTTCAACGTCTCTTACGCGGATACTCCGGCCGCGGATGCTGCAGCCGCGGCGGCGCCGCCGGCTTGCGACGCCAAGATCCTGACCAATTGCTCGCCCAATTCGGGCGACACCGCCTGGATGCTGACGTCGATGGCCATCGTGCTGATGATGACGCTCCCGGGCCTCGCCCTTTTCTATGGCGGCATGGTGCGCAAAAAGAATGTCGGCGACACGGTGATGACGAGCTTTGCCATCACCTGCCTGATCAGCATTCTCTGGCTCTTTTTCACGTACAGCCTCGCCTTCCGCAGCGGCTCCTGGTTCATCGGCGGGTTTGATCGCGCTTTCCTGCAGGGCATTCTGAGCGACTTCTCCAAGAACATCGGCAATCCCAATCCACTGGCACCGACGATTCCCGAATCCGTCTACTCGATGTTCCAACTGACCTTCGCGATCATCACTGCGGCGCTGATCGCCGGCTCGTTCGCCGAGCGTATGAAGTTCTCGGCGATGCTGTGGTTCATCGGCCTTTGGGCGATCTTCGTCTATTCGCCGGTCGCGCATTCGGTATGGGGACCGGACGGAATTTTCAGCGCCGCCAATGTCGACGACAAAGGCAACTTCGCCGGCTGGATCAAGGTTCTCGATTTCGCCGGCGGCACCGTCGTGCATGTCAATTCCGGCACCGCCGGTCTGATGGCGGCGCTGATGGTCGGCAAGCGCAAGGACACCGCACCGCCGCACAACATGGTCTACACCCTGATCGGCGCCTCGCTGCTGTGGGTCGGCTGGTTCGGCTTTAATGCCGGCTCGGCAGTATCCGCCGGCATGCAGGCCGGCATGGCGATGCTGGTCACCCACACCGCCACGGCGACCGCCGGCTTCACCTGGATGATCGTCGAGTGGATCATGCGCGGCAAGCCGACGGTGATCGGCATCTGCTCCGGCGCCGTCGCGGGTCTCGTCGCCATCACGCCCGCCTCCGGCTTTGTCGGTCCCATGGGGGCGTTCGCCATCGGCATCGCGGCTGGCATTATCTGCTATTGGGGCGTCACCGGACTCAAGCACTTCTTCGGCTACGACGACGCGCTCGATGCGTTCGGCGTGCATGCCGTCGGGGGAGCGACCGGCGCCATCCTGACCGGCGTGTTCGCGGTGGCGGCCTACGGCGGCACCGCCGGCCTGATCGAAGGCAATGCCCACCAGGTGCTCAACCAGATTGTCGGCGTGGCGGTGGTGTTCGGCTACGACGTGATCGTGTCACTGATCATCCTCAAGATCGTCGACATGGTCATCGGGCTGCGCGTCAGCGAGGACGTCGAGCGCGAAGGCCTTGATCTGGCGCTGCACGGCGAGACGGTTCAATAACGGTCAACGGCGGTCGCGCAGCACAACGGGTAAAAAGGCCCCGGACCAGTCCGGGGCCTTTCGCTTTCGCGCACGCCGTCGCCGTGAGGACACGCTCACCTTTCTGATTCCAGTCCGTCGTTTTTCGACTAGTTAATGGTGAAGATCGATGTGCGCATAGGCAGCGTGGGGTCGTAATGACGGGCGGAGAAGTCCGGCACTCTGGTAACCAGGGTGACGCGCTGCCAGCGTCGGTGCAGGTCGCGGCGGTCTTGTTGATCGTTCAGGCCCTGATCAGAGTCGGCTTCCTGCTGTTGACCCTTTTCACATTAAGTTCGGCACACGCCTCATCGGCGCGTTACCGCAGTCCGTTCTTTGTCATTCAAGCCATTGGTGTGCCGGCCGCTTTTAGCGTTGCCGGCTTGGTCGCGGGCATCTTGGCATTTCAACGCTCATCCGCGGCGCGCCCGTTCGGTTTGGCGCTCTGCGCCGTTGGCCTGCCTACCAGCTTTTCCGCATTGGCGGCGTCGTTTACCTCTTTTTTACGCGACCTTCGTTTCACCTTCCTTGGTTTTCCTGGGTCGTCCCTCCGGCGTTCTTCGCCGTCTATCTTGCGGGGCTCGTCATCTTCATACTGTGGGGCCAAAAGCAGACCAATCGGTGAGCACTGGTCGGGGCCGCGCTGAGTACAATGTGGGGATTGGTCCCCTAATCCCGGTATCAAATCAGGCAGCTGTGCGAGGGATCGCCGGTCCTGGGACAACCTGTGATCTGGACAATGACCGCCCGGAATGGCAATGCCTGCCCGAAAGTGCCAAGGGCGTCATGACGGCGCTCGATCGCCGCGTTTTGGGAGGACACTATGGTGCGTCAGTCTTTTGTTTTTGCAGCCACGGTCGCGCTCGGCCTGTCGGCGGCGGCGAATGCCGCTTTCGCCGAGGATACGGTCAAGATCGGCTTCATCCTGCCGATGACCGGACAGCAACAGTCGACCGGCAAGCAAGAGGCCGCCGGCATCAAGCTTTACATGGCGCAACACGGCGACACGGTCGCCGGCAAGAAGATCGAGCTCATCATCCGCGACGACGGCGCGGTCCCGGACAATACCAAGCGCATCGCCCAGGAATTGATCGTCAACGACAAAGTCAACTTTGTCGCCGGCTTCGGCGTCACGCCGGCGGCGCTCTCGGTTGCGCCGCTCTCGGCAGAGTCCAAGACGCCGGAAATCGTCACCGCGGCGGGCACCTCGATCATCACCGAGAAATCACCCTACATCGCCCGCACCAGCTTCACGCTGGCGCAGTCGACGGTGCCGATGGCCGATTGGGCCGCCGATAACGGCATCAAAAAAGTCGTGACCATGATTTCGGACTATGCGCCGGGCGTCGACGCGGAAAAGTCGTTCATAGCCGAATTCAAGAAAAAGGGCGGTGAGGTGCTGGAATCGATCCGCTTCCCGCTGGCCAATCCCGATTTCGCACCGTTCCTGCAGCGCGCCGCCGACCAAAAGCCCGATGCGATCTTCGTGTTCGTTCCGTCCGGGCAGGGCGGCACCTTCGTCAAACAGTTCGTCGAGCGCGGCCTCGACAAGGCCGGCATCAAGATCATCGGCCCCGGCGACGTCATGGATGACGATCTGATCAACGGCATGGGGGACGCGGTGATCGGCACCGTCACCGCGCACATGTACTCGGCCGATCACGATTCGCCGCTCAATAAGGAATTCGTCGCCGCCTTCAAGAAGGCCAACGGCGGCATGCGGCCGAACTTCATGGCCGTCGGCGGCTACGACGGCATGCACCTGATCTACGAGGCCCTGAAAAAGACCGGCGGCAAGACTGACGGCGACGCCCTCATCAACGCCATGAAGGGCATGGCCTGGGAATCGCCGCGCGGTCCGATCTCGATCGATCCGCAGACCCGCGACATCATTCAGAACATCTATATCCGCAAGGTCGAGAAGAAGAACGGCGAGCTCTATAATGTCGAATTCGCCACCTTCCCGGCGGTGAAGGATCCGGTGAAAGCCGCCGAGCAGAAGTAATAGCTTCCCACTCTAACCCTTCCCGCTTGCGGGGAGGGAAGCGGGTATTCCGGGCGCAGGCAAATGGGCGCCCGGATTCTGTCGCCACGGGCCGTGGAATAATGGCAAGGACTGTGGTTATGGATTCCGGAGAGCCGCTTAGCGGCATCCGGACAGACGATCGAATGATTGGCGGACCATGCTGACCATCCTGTTCGATGGCATCGCCTACGGCATGCTGCTGTTTGTCCTGGCATGCGGCCTGTCCGTCACGCTCGGGCTGATGAACTTCATCAATCTGGCGCATGGCGCCTTCGCCATGGCTGGCGGCTATTGCACGGTGATCCTGGTCAATCGGTTGGGCGTGCCGTTCGCGCTCGGGCTGCCGCTCGCGTTTCTGGCGACCGCGGCGCTCGGCGGTCTGTTGGAGCGCACGCTCTATGTCCACGTCTATGCCAGAAGCCATCTCGATCAGGTGCTGTTCACCATCGGGCTCGTCTTCATGTCGGTCGCGGCTGTCGATTACGTGATGGGCTCGTCGCAACAATTCGTCATCATTCCGGAAGCCTTGCAGGGCCAGTTCAACGTTTTCGGCGTCGGCATGAGCAAATACCGGCTGCTGATCATCTTGATCTGCGGCCTCCTGACCATCGCCTTGCAGCTTCTGATCGCCAAGACCCGCTTCGGCAGCCGGTTGCGCGCCGCGGTCGACGATCGGCGGGTGGCGCGCGGGCTCGGCATCAATGTCGGCGCGGTGTTCGGCATCACCTTCGCCTTCGGCTCCGGGCTTGCCGGCTTGGGCGGCGCGCTCGGCGCCGAGATTCTCGGCCTCGATCCCACCTTCCCGCTCAAATATCTGATCTATTTTTTGATCGTGGTGACGGTCGGCGGCACCACCAGCATCACCGGACCGTTCCTCGCTTCGATCCTGCTCGGCATCGCCGACGTCGCCGGCAAATATTACATGCCAAAGCTCGGCGCCTTCGTCATCTACACGATCATGATCGTGGTTCTGATCTGGCGGCCGCAGGGCCTGTTCGCCCGCAGCGCGGCCCGGTGACCGCGATGGCCGTCGCCGCCAACGAAGTCTCATCATATCTCGCGCGCCGGGCGCGTTGGTCGCCGCTCGAGATCGCTTTCTGGGTCTTCGCCTTCGCCACCATTTGGCTGTTTCCCGGCAAGTATCTGATCATGAAAGATGCGGCGATCCTGGCGCTGTTTGCGCTCTCGCTCGATCTGATCCTCGGCTACGCCGGCATCATTTCGCTCGGGCAGGCGGCGTTTTTCGGCGTGGCCGGATATTTTTCCGGCATCGTCGCGCAACACGGCCTGATCAACGAGCCGATCGTTTCGCTGATCTGTGCGGCGCTGGTTGCCGCGGCGCTGGGATTTGTCACGAGCTTTCTGGTATTGCGCGGCTCCGACCTGACCCGGCTGATGGTCACGATGGGCGTGGCGCTGATGCTCGGCGAGTTGGCCAATCGCTTTTCCAACATCACCGGCGGTGCCGATGGGCTCCAAGGCATCGACATTGGACCGATCCTTGGCCTGTTCCGCTTCGATATGTACGGCCATAACGGCTACATCTATTGCCTCATCGTTCTCTTCCTCTGTTTTCTGGTCGCCCGGCGCATCGTCTATTCGCCGTTCGGCCTGTCGCTGCGCTCGCTCAAGGGCAATCCGCTGCGCGCCTCGGCGATCGGCATTCCGGTCAATCGCCGGCTGATCGCGATCTACACGGTGTCCGCCGGCTTTGCCGGCATGGCCGGCGCACTGTTGACCCAGACCACTTCATTCTGCTCGCTCGACGTCTTCTCGTTCGAGCGCTCGGCCGATCTGCTCCTGGTGTTGATCATCGGTGGCACCGGCTATCTCTATGGCGGCCTGATCGGCGCCGTGATCTACAAATTTCTGCAGGACTGGATCGCGAGCCTGACGCCACAATACTGGCAGTTCTGGATCGGCTTCGTGCTGGTCGTGATCGTGCTGATCGGCCGCGAGCGTGTCGAGCAATGGACGGCGGCGTTGCGCGCCGCGATCTACCGCTTTGGCAAGCAGCTCTTGGCGCGGCCGGCGGCGGTCGGTGATGCCGCGCGCAAGGGGAATTGATCGATGCCGATCCTGCAAACGCTCGGGTTGGAAAAGCGCTTTGGCGGCATTGTCGCCGTGCACGGCGTTTCATTGTCGATCGAGCAAGGCGCCCGGCATGCGCTGATCGGGCCGAACGGCGCCGGCAAGACGACGGTGATCAATCTCCTCACCGGCGTGTTGCGGCCGACCGCGGGCAGCATCATGCTCGCCGGTCAGGATATCACCGCGCTGCGGCCGCATCAGCGTGTCCGGCTCGGCATGGCGCGCACGTTCCAAATCAACCAGTTGTTCCTCGATCTGACGCCGCTCGAAACCGTCGGGCTCGCCATCTCCGAGCGTCTCGGTCTCGGCAGCGACTGGTGGCGGCTCGTCGGCAGCAAATCGGCGGTGACCGACGAGATCGTCGAGATTCTCGATCGCTTTCGGCTCACCGACGTCATGCATGAGCGCACCGCGATCTTGCCTTATGGCAAGCAGCGCCTCCTGGAGATCGCGCTGGCCTTCGCGTGCCGACCGCAGCTGCTCTTGCTCGACGAGCCGGCGGCCGGCGTTCCCGATGCAGAGCGGCAGGAGCTTCTTGCCACCGTCGGCGAGCTGCCGGCGGACGTCACCGTGCTCCTGATCGAGCATGATATGGATCTGGTGTTCTCGTTCGCTGATCGCATTTCCGTCTTGGTCAATGGCAGCCTGCTGCTTGACGGCGCGCCTGAGGACGTGGCGCGCGATCCGCGGGTCAAGGCGGTCTATCTCGGCGAGGAACTCGATGCCTGATCTGTTGCGCATCGAGCAGTTGTCGGCCGGCTACGGCGAAGCCGTGGTGCTGTCGGAGATTTCGCTGTCGCTGGCCGAGGGCAAGGCGCTCGCGCTCCTCGGCCGCAACGGCATGGGCAAGACCACGCTGATCAACACCATCGTCGGCGTCACCCGCTACTTTTCCGGTACGATCGCGCTCGACGGCCGCGACATGACGAAGCTGCGCCCGGATCAGCGCGCGCATGCCGGCGTCGGCTGGGTGCCGCAGGAGCGCAACATCTTCAAATCGTTGACCGTGCACGAAAATCTCACCGCCGTAGCGCGGCCGGGCCGCTGGACCGCGGACAAGGTCTACGCCATGTTCCCGCGGCTGAACGAACGGCGGCAAAATCTCGGCAATCAATTGTCCGGCGGCGAGCAACAGATGCTCGCGGTCGCCCGCGCGCTGGTGCTCAACCCGCGCGTCATGCTGCTGGATGAGCCGCTCGAAGGGCTGGCGCCGATCATCGTCGAGGAATTGCTGAAGGCGCTCCGCCGCATCATCCGCGACGAAGGCATGTCGGCTATCCTGGTCGAGCAAAACGCCAAGAAAATTCTCGGTGTTACCGATTACGCGGTCATCATCGAGCGCGGTTCCGTCGTGCATGCCGCCGACAGCGCGACGCTGCTGAACGATCGCGTGGCGCTTGAAACGCATCTCGGCGTCACCGATACCGGCCCGCGCCGTCTCGGACGGACGCGCCACTAAGGCGTCCCCGACATTTGGATCACAAGCGATTTTTCTTGCTGCTCGACGGCAAACGAGGAACGCCGCGGCTGAACCTGCGTTGTTTCCGGCGGGTGACGGTTTGTCCGCTGGGAGGCGCTTTCGGTTCCACAGGCTTGCCGCAGCCGACGGCGCGCGGACGCGTGAGAGACGAGGCCTGCCATGTTGGCTGTTCAGGTCGCGGCCGCTCTGGAAAGGCCGACCGTTCTGTTGGTCGAGGACGAGGTGCTGATTCGGCTGATGGTCGCCGATGAACTACGCGGCCAGGGCCTGCAAGTGCTCGAAGCCTCGAATGCCGACGAAGCCCTCGCCATTCTGGAAAGTTCCCTTCCGGTGCATTTGTTGTTCACCGATGTCCGCATGCCCGGGCCAATCGACGGCATCGCGCTGGCGAAGCTCGCCCAGGCCAAATTCCCGCGGCTCAAGCTGATCATCGCCTCGAGTTGCCAGCTGGAAGCATCTCCGCGCGCCGACGCCGTCCTCTGCAAGCCTTATGACTTGCGCACGATGATCGAGGAGGTCGAACGGTTATTGGCGCAGGCGGGCGATACGGGATAAAGCGCAGGCATCTTCTGCGATCGGTGCAGCAGTGCCCTTGATGACGTGGTGCTGCAACGCCCGTATATCGTTGATATTAAGGCATAATTAGCCGCGACCGATTGTCGATCCGGCCGTTTCCGCCGGGTATTTCTCCTGTGAATCCAAGTCGCCAATCGTTGCGCGCCCGGCTAAAATCGAACCGAAGCCAGCGCCACCGGGAAATCAGCGGCAGGAGAGCTATGTCCACGTCCTTGATGACGACACGACGCTTTGCGCCGCTGTTCTGGTGCCAGGCCTTCTCGGCGTTCGGCGACAACTTCCTCAAGCAGGCGCTGGTCTTCGTGCTGTTGTACCGGCTGGCTGAAGCCGAAGCCGGCGGTCTCATCCAGCTCGCGGCTGCGGCGCTCACCTTCCCGTTCTTCTTTCTGTCCGGCCTCGGCGGCGAGATTGCCGACCGCTTCGACAAGGCCATCGTGGCGCGCCGGCTAAAGCTGTTCGAAATCTCCGTCGCCGTCGTGGCGGTGATCGGCTTCGCGCTTCACGCGATCGCCGTGCTCTTCCTAGCGGTCTTTCTCTACGGCGTGATCGCCGCGCTGTTCGGCCCGATCAAATACGGCATCCTCCCCGATCATCTAAAGCGCGAGGAATTGACCGCGGGCAACGCGCTGGTCGAAGGCGGAACCTTCATCGCCATTCTGATCGGCACCATCGTCGCCGGCTTCGCCGCCGGCGGCGGCGGCGATCCTCTGCATTTCGCCTGGCTGATGCTGGTCTCGAGCATCGCTACCTGGATCGCGAGCCTGTTCATCCCGCGCACCGGCGAAGGCGCGCCCAATCTGAAAATCAATCCGAACATCGCCGCCTCGACCATCAACTTGGTCAAATATGTCCGCGCCGATCAGCGGCTGTGGTGGGGCGCGCTGGTGGCGAGCTGGTTCTGGCTCGTTGGCGTCGTCGTCTTGTCGATGCTGCCGACCTTGGCCGAGCATTATGTCGGCGGCACCACTGGTGTAGTCACACTCTTTCTCACCATTTTCTCGGTCTCGGTCGCGATCGGATCGGGTCTTGCGGCCTGGCTCGCGCACGGGCGTATCGTGCTGTTGCCGACGCTGATCGGCGGCGTGCTGATCGGCCTGTTCGCGCTCGATCTCGGCTTCACCGCTTCGGGCCTGGTGCGTCCGGCGAGCCCGGTCGATTTCGTGCACTATTTCTCCTCGCCGCGCTCGATCCATATCGCCATCGATCTCGCCGGCCTCGCCATCGCCGGCGGCTTGTTCATCGTGCCGACATTCGCCGCCGTGCAAGCCTGGGCGGGTCCCGCCCACCGCGCCCGCGTGGTCGCCGCCGTCAATGTGCTCAACGCCGCCTTCATGGTGGTCGGCGCCGTGTTGTTCGGACTGCTGCAGACGCTTGGTTTTAGCGTGCCATTCCTGTTCATCCTGATCGGCGTCGCCAATCTCGTCGTCGCGGTCGTCATCGCGCGCACGCTGCCGACCAGCTGGCTGAACGACGGTCTGTCCATCGTGTTCCGCACGCTGTACCGGCTCGAAGTCACCGGCTTGGAGAATATCGACAAGGCCGGCGACAACGCGATTATCGCGATGAACCATACCAGCTTCCTCGACGCGCCGATCGCAATGGCTATTCTGCCCAAGCGGCCGGTGTTCGCCGTCGACACCGGCATCGCACAACGCTGGTGGATTCAACCGTTTCTACCGTTCGTGCGCACCATGGCGCTCGACCCGCTGAAGCCGATGGCGCTCCGCACCATCATCAACGCGGTCCGCGAAGGCAACATGCTGGTGATCTTCCCGGAAGGGCGCATCACCATCACCGGCAGCCTGATGAAGATCTATGACGGCGCGGCGATGATCGCCGACAAGTCCGATGCCATGGTGGTGCCGGTCCGCATCGAAGGGCCGGAGCGAACCATCTTCAGCCGGCTGACCGACGCGCAGGTGGCCCGGCGCTGGTTGCCGAAGATCAAGGTGACGATCCTCGAACCGGTGAAGATGAATGTCGATCCGGCGCTGAAAGGCCGCAAGCGCCGCTTGGCGGCGGGCGCCGCGATGTACGACATCATGTCGGACATGATGTTTCGCACCGCCAACACCGACCGCACGGTGATCGAAGCGGTCATCGAGGCGGCGCACCTCCACGGCGGCAAATGGCAGATCATTGAGGACCCGACCAGCGGCCGACTGACTTACAAGCGGCTGCTACAAGCGACGCGAATCCTCGGCGACAAGCTGATGCCGCTCGCCGGCGAGGGCCGCCCCATCGGCGTCATGCTGCCGACCTCGAACGGCGCTGCCGTCACCGTCCTGGCGCTGATGTCAGGCGGCCGTGTCCCGGCCATGATCAATTTCAGCGCCGGCGCCGCCAACATCCTCGGCGCCTGCCGTGCGGCGCAGATGGACACCATCCTCACCGCGCACGCCTTCGTCGAGAAGGGCCGGCTCGAGAAGCTGATCGCGGCGATCGAAGGCCATGTGCGCATCGTCTATCTGGAAGATATCCGCAAGACCGTGAGCTTCTCCGATAAGCTTCGCGGCGCGTTGCGAGCACATCGCACGCTGGTGCCACGCCAGCCCGACGACTGGGCTGTCATCCTGTTCACCTCCGGCACCGAAGGCGTGCCCAAGGGTGTCGTCCTCTCGCATCGCAATGTCCTCTCGAACGTCGCGCAGGCCGAATCCCGCATCGACTTCGGCCGGGACGACCGGCTGTTCATGGCGCTGCCGGCGTTCCATTCGTTCGGCTTCATGGGCGGCATTGTGCTGCCGCTGATCTCCGGCGTGCCGACGTTTTTCTATCCGTCGCCGCTGCATTACCGCACCGTCCCGGAATTGGTTTACGGCATCTGCGCGACCTACATGTTCGGCACCGACACCTTCCTTGCCGGGTATGCGCGCATGGCCAATCCGTACGACTTCCGTTCGCTGCGCTACATCATCGCCGGCGCCGAGCCGATCAAGGAGACCACCCGGCGGATGTATCTGGAAAAGTTCGGCATGCGCATCCTCGAAGGCTATGGCGTGACCGAGACATCGCCGGTTCTGGCGCTCAACACGCCGATGTTCAACAAGTTCGGCACCGTCGGCAAACTGTTCCCGGGCATGCACGCGCGGCTGGAAAAAGTCCCGGGCGTGGAGGAGGGCGGGCGGCTTTCGGTCAAAGGCCCGAACGTGATGCTCGGCTATTTGCGCGCCGACAAGCCGGGCGTGCTTGATCCGCCGCCGGAAGGCTGGTACGACACAGGCGACATCGTCACCATCGACGACCAGGGCTATATCGCCATCAAAGGCCGCGCCAAGCGCTTTGCCAAAATCGGCGGCGAGATGATCTCGCTCGCGGCTGTGGAGATGCTCGCGACCGAGCTGTGGCCGAACTATAACTCGGCGGTCGTGGCCGTGCCCGACGCCCGCAAGGGCGAGCGGCTCATTCTCGTCACCGACAAGCACAGCGCGACGCGGGCCGACTTCCAGGCCTTTGCCCGCAGCAAGCACGCCGCCGAGCTGATGTTCCCGTCCGAAATCGTCACCATGGACAAGCTGCCGCTCTTAGGCTCCGGCAAGCCCGACCTGCAGACCATCCAGAAATTCGTCAACGAGCAGGTGGCGGCGAAGGCAACGGCGGCGGAGTGATGATTGGCCGGCGCATTGGCCGCTGCCGCGTTCGCCGGCAGCGGCTTGTGCCGTGTGGCTTATCTCGCGATATGAGTTTCGGAAAATAAAACGCTTGGGGACAAAGCCCAAGATTACAGGACGCTCATGTTTGAAGCTTTCAGAAATTTTGTCGTCGATTTTGTCGAGGGTGAAAAACATCCGAGCCAATTCGCCGACAACGACTACCGCCTCGCCGCCGTGGCCCTGCTGGTGCATGCCGCGACGATAGACGGCGACATGTCGCAGCGCGAGCGCGACAAGCTTCACGCCGTGGTCAAAAACCGCTTCGCGTTGACCGATGCGCAGGCCGACGAGCTGATCGACAAGGCGACGGCGGCCGAGCACGAGGCTGTCGACCTTTATCATTTCACGAGCCTCCTCAACCGCGTGCTCGACGAGGAAGGCCGCGCCAAGGTCGTCGAGATGATGTGGCAGATCGTCTATGCCGACGGCCGCCGCGACGAGCTGGAAGATAATCTGCTGTGGCGCGCCGCCGATCTTCTCGGCGTGTCGACGCGTGAGCGGATCGCGCTGCGGCAACGGATCGCCGGCGCTGGCGGCGAGCCTGGCGACGCCTAGCGGCGGCAAGCCCCCGCGTGCATCGCCAAGATCATAGCTGCCGCGCAGAACAAACCTTTGCTTTTGCCGGCGAAAACAATAAAAAAATTCTGCGGGTTTCGATTCTCCTAGAGCAATGCCAGAGCCGATTCTGATCATTCTCCACCAGGAGCATTCCACCCCCGGACGGGTCGGCTACTCCCTCAAGCGTCTCGGCTATGGTCTCGACGTGCGCCGCCCGCGCTTTGGCGATCCGCTGCCGGACACGCTGCGCGCCCACTCGGCCGCCGTCATTTTCGGCGGTCCGATGAGCGCCAACGACGAAGATGATTTCATCCGCCGCGAAATCGATTGGATCGGCGCCGTGCCGCTCAAGGAAGACAAGCCTTTCCTCGGCATTTGCCTCGGCGCGCAGATGTGCGCGCGGGCGCTCGGCGGGCGGGTGTTTGCGCACCCGGAAGGTCAGGCCGAGATCGGCTATTACCCGATCCGGCCGACGCCCGCCGGCCTCGCCGTGGTCAATGACTGGCCGGAGCAGGTTTATCAGTGGCACCGCGAGGGCTTCGATCTGCCGCGCCGCGCCGAGCTTCTGGCCGAAGGCGACATGTTCGAAGTGCAGGCGTTCCGCTACGGGCGAACCTTCGCACTGCAATTTCATCCCGACGTCACCCACGCCATGATGCACCGCTGGACCACGCGCGGCCACGTCCGCCTGGAAATGCCTGGCGCAAAACCGCGCGCCGCACATTTCGCCGACCGCGAAGTTTACGATTACAGCGCCCGCGCCTGGCTCGGCGTCTTCCTCGAGCGCTGGATCGGGGACCGAAAGGCCGCTTGAGTTGATGGCCATTTACACCATATGGTTCTATAAACCATAATGGCGAAGAGAAAAGCCGAGCTGTTTTTCTTCGAACGTGTCCATTACCAGGACGGCGCCATCCTCGAGATGAAGCTTTGGCGGGTTCCCTTGCGGGTGCCGCCTTCGGCACACGAATTTAAATACTCGTTATTCTACGGACGACCGGGCGTGCGCGAAGTCGGCTATGACAATGAGCGCGGCAAAGGTGACCACAAACACTTTCGCAACAAGCAGATCCCATACAGGTTCGAAACAGTCGAAAAAAATGATTGCCGATTTCTTGGCCGATGTGAGAACCGTTCGCGGTGAGATATGAGCAAAGTAAAAATAAAGGTCACGGTTGGTGGCGCAATTGAGAAGGAGGCCGGGCGTCGGTTCGTCGATGCGTGGCATCGAGCCAAACGCGGCGAAAAATTCCGGGAACGCCATTTGGCGTTTGAAAGCTGGGACACGCTGGCGCGTGTCTTGACCGGCAAGCGGATGGAGTTGTTGCGGTATGTCCGCCATCATGACGTGTCAAGCGTTCGCGCGTTAGCGAAGGCGCTGAAGCGCGACTACAGCAACGTATACGCGGACGTGCAGACTCTCACTGAGGCCGGCCTGCTCGATACGACGGATGGCGGACTTCGGGCCGACTACGATGCGATCGAGACGCGGATTGCAATTTAGCCGGGGACTACATCCCGCCGCCGTTTTTGACGGTAGCGAGCGCGACGCCATTCACGCCGCTGCAGGCCATTGCCAGATTGCCGTCGCGCGTCGGCATCATGTTGCGGACCACGCCGCCGCCCGAAGGGATGGCCCAAGTCTGAAACTTTTCCGTCGCCGGGTCGAAACGCACCAGCACGTTCGGCTGCACGCCGGTTTCGACATACCAGATGATGCCGTTGAGCGCAGTGATGGCGTACGGCTGGGATTGCGCGCCGCCGGGCGAGGGATATTCGATCACCTTGCCGGTGTTTGGCTCGAGCCGGCCGAGGCGTCCGCGCGCATAATCCGAGTACCAAACAAAGTCGCCGCTGACGGCGACGCGCCGCGGGCGGCTGCCGGAGTCCGGCAGCGGGTATTCCTTGATCGCCAGCGAATGGCGATCGATGCTGGCAATCTTGTTGATGCCGAACAGATCAAAGAACACCGCTCGCCCGTCGGTGCTCAAGGCCATGCCGTAGGGCCGCGCATTCGGCGTCGCGATGGTGACGAGATTGCCTTCGCCAGTCTTCGGATCAAGCCGGCCGATCATGTTGGCGTTTTGCACCGTGAACCAGAGCACGCCGTCATGGTCGAACAACAGCGTATGCGGGTCGCGCGCCGCCGGATCCGGTAGCGGGTATTCCTTGACGTCGCCGGTCTTCGGGTCGAGTTCACCGATATAGCCGGCGAAATTGGCCGTGAACCAGATGTGGCCGTCTTTGTCGTCAGTCAGTCCGTGCGGCCCGGAGCTCGGCGTTTTCAGCGGATATTCTTTGATAGCGCCGGTCGCGGGATCAAGCCGCCCGAGCATGTTGGCCATCTGCCCCGTGTACCAGATGGCGCCGTCCGGCGTCGCCAATGGGTCGTGGGGCCGCGAGCCGCTGGTCGGCACCTGCCATTCCCTGAACGACACTTGCGCCGTGCCGGCAATCACGACCGGCTGCGGTCTTGGCTTTCCGGGAAAGCTTTCGATCAGGTATTGCGTGACGGCCTTCTTCTCCGCCGGCGACAGTTTGGCGCCGGCGGTCACCATCATGCTCACGACGTTGCGCCATTCCGCGGCGGAGTGATTGGCATTGAGGATCCGCGACAGGTCGTGGCAGCCCATGCACCGTGCCATGACGGTCTCTTTGGCGGCGCCTTGCGGCAGATCGATGAGCGCCGCGGATCTGGATTCCTGCGCTGCCGCGACGGACGCCGCGCTGCACATGAGAATCGCGCCGAGCGCGATCGATTTCATCAGGCACTTGTTGCTGGCGCCCAATGGCGGCTCACTCTGAGCCGGCGAGCTGCTGGGCGAAATAGGCGACGGTCTTGGTATAGACCTGCGACGCATTCCACTGCAGCAGCACCTGGAAATTGGGCGTGCCTTCGCCCCACGGCTGGCCGCGCTGCCACCCATAGCCCTTGAGGTAGTTGCCGGTGGACGCAAGTACGTCGGGTACGCTGTGAATGAGATCGCGGCGGCCGTTGCCGTCAAAGTCGACGGCGTATTTCAGATAAGACGACGGCAGGAACTGGGTCTGGCCGATCTCGCCGGCCCAGGCGCCGTGCATGTCCGCTGCATTCATGTCGCCGCGATCGACGATGCGCAAAGCCGCGATCACCTCGGGACGAAACTTGTCCGGGCGGCGGCAATCGTAAGCCAGCGTAGCCAGAGCACGGATCGTCGGAAACTTGCCGGAATTGGCGCCGAAATCGGTCTCCAGTCCCCAGATGGCGACAATGACCGGTCCGGGCACGCCGTACTGCTGCTCGATGCGCGCGAACACCGGCGCATATTGCTTGAGAAGCTTGGCGCCCTTCTGCAGCCGCGGCGGCACCATGCGGCCGGAAAATTGCTCGAAGCTTTGGCGAAACACGCCCTGGGCGTGGTCGCGCGCAAGAACGGCCGGATCGTAGGTCAGGCCGCCAAGCGCGGATTGGATGGTTTGCTGCGAAATGCCTTGCGCGGCGGCCTCTTGCTTGACGCCTTCGAGCCAAGTGGCGAAGTCGCCGCCGCACGGCGCGGTCGCCAGCGACGGCGCAGTCGTGACGCCAAGCCACAGAGCAACCAATGCCAGTCGAAGTGTGATCGGGCGCATGCCTTATGGTTCCTCGCTCCCAACGATGGATCAGCCTATTGGGACGTAACTATGATGCTGCAGCAAGATCGAACATTCCAGGGGTGCGTTGGCCCGGATTGACGCAGGTAGCGCCTGAGAATGAATACCCGGCAGCGCGCACGCCCGGTGCTGGCCTGCCGAGCCGAAGCTCGCGCAGTGGGGCCCGCCTTCGCTCTTCGAGCTACGGCGGGCAACCTTCGCGGACTTAAGGCTGGCGTGCCAACCGAAGCGGCGTTGGCCGCGAAGGTTGGTGGAGCCGAGGGGATTTGAACCCCTGACCTCCGCAGTGCGATTGCGGCGCTCTCCCAACTGAGCTACGGCCCCGCCGCTGGCACGAATAGGCCGATGAAGTGCCGGCTTTTTGCGAGTTGGGCCATTTAGGGCGGAGGGCCAAGCCTGTCAATGGCCGTGAAGATGCGCCGGGAAAGCGCTTGCGCATGGCGCTTGTTTGCCGGCGGCAAGCCCGTTAAACGTGCCCGTGGCGTACGTTAGCGCGGGACACCGGAATGACATCGCTGCTGCTGAGTATCCTGAGCTTCATCGGCTTCCTACTCAGCCTATACATCTATGTGCTGATCGCCTGGGCGGTGTTGAGCTGGCTGCTCGCCTTCAACGTCGTCAACACCCGCCATCCGGTCGTCAACACCATTGCCGAATTTCTTTACCGGATCACTGAGCCGGTGCTACGGCCGATCCGCCAACGGCTGCCGAATATGGGCGGCATCGACATTTCACCGATCATTGCCTGGCTGATCATTCTGTTCATCCTGTGGGTCGTTTTGCCGTTCATGGCCGATCTGATCAGGCCATCGGTACTAACGCGTGGGTGACATTCGTGCCGGCCGTTCGTCCCTGATGTCCCGCCTCCGGTGAGTCGTCGTGCCAGCCGAACCGTGGACGGCGGCGACCGACGGCGTCGTGGTCGATGTGCGGCTAACGCCGCGCGGCGGTCGCGATGCGATCGAAGGCATCGAGCGCCGGGCCAACGGTCGCGCCGTCGTTAAGGTCAGGGTGCGTGCGGCGCCTTCTGACGGCGAGGCTAATGAAGCGCTGTGCCGGCTGATAGCGGGCGCGATCAGTGTCCCGCCGCGCGATGTCTCCATTGCCGCCGGTGCGAGCTCGCGGATCAAGCGTGTTCGCATCCGAGGTAAGACGGCTGCGATCCTCGCGGTATTGCGGCAGTTGATGTCGGATGTCGGATAACAAATGTCAGACGCAAGAACGTCCGTCTTGCGTCACCCGACCTCTGTCGTTTGCGTCAGCTATTCCAGCCGAAGGCGATCTTGTCGAGCACGCGGCTGCCGAACTTTTCCGACGAGCGGGCGACAGTCTTGCCGCCGAGCGCGCGATAGAATTCGACGGCGGTGTCATTTTCCGACAGCGCCCACACGATCAGCGATTTCAGTCCGCTCTGCGCCAGGTCGCGGCGCGCGGCCGTGAACAGCCGGCGGCCGAAGCCCAGCCCCTGGAATTCCGGGCGCAGATAGAGCTCGTAGATTTCGCCGTCATAATGCAGGCTGCGCGCGCGATTGCGCCCGTAATTGCCATAGCCGGCGACCTTGTCGCCGAACTGCAAGAGCGCGATGCGGCTGCCCTTGCGTATCGCACTGTCCCACCAGGCGGGACCGCGGCGGTTGATCAGCCGTTCGAGTTCGGCGCCGGGAATGATGCCCTGATACGCCGTCCGCCACGCTTCATCGTGAGCATCCGCGACCGCACCGGCATCGTACGGCTTGGCGCGACGGATCTCGATGAGGATTGTGCTCATGGCGTATCAAAGCAAGCGTTGCGGCGACCTTCAAGTCCCACGATTCACGATCGGTTAACGGTGTGAATTATTAGCCGAACGACGCGAGCCGCGCCATCATTGTGGGAAAAAAAACGCAACTCCGTGCACAATCTGTCTGGCTGTTGCACGCGCGACACGGTCGCGCGATATGCTGCAAAATTCCGCGGTTGTTGAAAGTCGTTGCGGCCGGCGATCGACCGGTCGGTGATGTCTGGGCCATCAGCCCCGGCGCCGTTACACCCGTCCGGCCCGCGTTACACCCGTTCGGCTTCCTTGCGCCGTTCGTCCTTCTTGCGCTCGTTGGGATCGAGCAGCTTCTTGCGCAACCGAATCGATTTCGGCGTCACTTCGACCAGCTCGTCGTCCTGGATGTAAGCCAGCGCCTTTTCCAGCGTCATGCGAATCGGCGGCGTCAGCCGGATCGCCTCGTCCTTGGAATGGGTGCGGATATTGGTGAGCTTCTTGCCCTTGAGCACGTTCACTTCAAGGTCGTTGTCGCGGGTATGCTCGCCGACGATCATGCCGCGATAAACCTTCCAGCCGGGCTCGATCATCATCGGGCCGCGGTCTTCCAGGTTCCACATGGCATAGGCGACCGACTCGCCCTGGTCGGTCGAAATCAGGACGCCATTGCGCCGCCCGGTGATGTCGCCACGGTGCGGCCCATAAGCGTGAAACACCCGGTTCATCACCGCTGTTCCGCGGGTATCGGTCAAGAGCTCGCCGTGATAACCGATCAAGCCGCGCGTCGGCGCATAGAAGATCAGCCGCACGCGGCCGCCGCCTGACGGGCGCATCTCGACCATTTCGCCTTTGCGCTCGGCGAGCTTTTGCACCACCACGCCGGCATGCTGCTCGTCGACGTCGATGACGACTTCCTCGATCGGTTCGAGCATTTCACCCGATGTGTCATTCTGGAACAGCACCTTTGGGCGCGACACCGAGAGCTCGAATCCTTCGCGGCGCATGGTCTCGATCAGAATGCCGAGCTGCAATTCGCCGCGACCGGCGACCTCCATGGAATCCTTCTCGGTCGATTCGGAAATCCGCAGCGCGACGTTGCCTTCGGCTTCGCGCAGCAGGCGTTCGCGGATGACGCGGCTTTGCACCTTGTCGCCCTCAGTGCCGGCGAGCGGCGAATCGTTGATGCGGAATGTCATCGCGAGCGTCGGCGGATCCATCGGCTGCGCCGGCAATGGCTCCGTCACTTCCGACGCGCACAGCGTGTGCGAGACCGTCGCTTCGGGCAGTCCGGCGATGGAGATGATGTCGCCGGCGAAGCCTTCGTCGATCGGCGTGCGCTCCAAGCCGCGGAAGGCCAGCACCTTGGTGACGCGGTCTTCCTCGATCAACTCGCCGTTGCGATCGAGCACCTTGATCATCTGATTCGGTTTCACCGAGCCCGAGGAAATGCGCCCGGTAACGATGCGGCCGAGGTAGGAATTGGCTTCAAGGATGGTTCCCAGCATGCGGAACGAGCCGTCCTCGACTACTGGCGGAGGGACATGCCGGACGATCAGGTCGAACAGCGGCGCCATGCCCTTGTCGGCCGGACCGGAAGGATCGGACGCCATCCAGCCTTGCTTGGCGGAACCGTACAGGATCGGAAAGTCGAGCTGCTCTTCGCTGGCATCGAGCGCGGCGAACAGATCGAACACCTCATTGGCGACTTCGCGCGGCCGTGCATCGGGCCGGTCGACCTTGTTGATAACGACGATCGGCTTTAAGCCCACTTTGAGCGCCTTGGTGACCACGAACTTGGTCTGCGGCAGCGGGCCTTCGGCGGCGTCGACCAGGACCAGCGCCCCATCCACCATGTTGAGGATGCGCTCGACCTCGCCGCCGAAATCGGCGTGGCCGGGGGTGTCGACGATGTTGATGCGGACGTCGTGCCACAAAATCGACGTCGCTTTTGCCAGGATGGTGATGCCGCGCTCGCGCTCCAGATCGTTGGAATCGAGCGCCCGTTCGGCGACCCGTTGATTCTCGCGGAAAGCGCCGGATTGTTGCAGCAGCCGATCGACCAGCGTCGTTTTGCCATGGTCGACGTGGGCGATGATGGCGATATTGCGCAGCTTCATCGGTGCGGTGTTAAATCAGAGGGGCCAGCGGCGGCGTTAAATCGTTGCGGGCCCCCAAGGGGCCCGCGTGGTGGCCGGAATATAGTCAGAAGTGGCCGCTTCGCAATGCGTAAGCTGTGCTAGAATTGGTTGATTTGATTGTCGTTACCCGGTTCCTTGCCGCGTCCATTGAGGGGGCGGACCGGGGCGAGGCAGATAGGAGAGGGTCCCTTGCGTTGCTCGCTGACGACCCGCAATACGCGCCGAATTCTGTGCGTATTCCCTGCCTATACGCCGTCGTTCGGAACCTTCTCGAATGCCTATCCGCTGTTCGGCCGCGTGCGCGCTTTCATGCCGCCGCAAGGCCCGCTGCTGATCGCAGCCTATATGCCCGAGCACTGGCCGGTGCGTTTTATCGATGAGAACATCCAGTCGGCCAGCGCCGCGGATTTGGCCTGGGCCGACGCCGTCTTTGTCAGCGGCATGCATATCCAGGCGTCGCAGATTCATGACATCGGCCGCCGCGCCAAGGCCGCCGGCAAGGTGACCGCGCTCGGCGGCCCGTCCGTATCCGGCGCGCCGGAAATGTATCCGGACTTCGACTACATCCATGTCGGCGAAATCGGCGACGGCACCGACCGGCTCATTGCCGCCCTCGACGAGGATTGCACGCCGCCGCCGGCGCAGGTGCGGTTCGACACCGCGGAACGGTTGCCGCTGCCCGACTTTCCGATTCCTGCCTATCACCTGGTCCGGCTCGATCGCTACATGCTTGGATCGCTGCAATTCTCGTCCGGCTGTCCGTATCGCTGCGAGTTCTGCGACATCCCGGCGCTCTACGGCCGCCAGCCGCGGCTGAAAACGCCGGAACAGCTCACTGCCGAGCTCGATGCCATTGTGGCGCAGAAGGGCTATCCGTCCTTCATCTATTTCGTCGATGACAACTTCATCGGCAATCGCAAGGCGACGCGCGAGATGCTGCCGCATCTCATCGAATGGCAGAGAAAGCGCGGCCATCCGCTGCGCTTTGGCTGCGAGGCGACGCTTAATATCGCCAAGCAGACGGAGATTCTTTCGCTCATGCGTCGGGCGGAATTCCAGACGGTATTTGTCGGCATCGAAACGCCCGAAGTCGATGCGCTCAAACAGATGCGCAAAGAGCAGAATGCTTCGCTGCCGATGCTGGAGGGCATCGACACCCTCAACAAATACGGATTGGAAGTGACCTCCGGCATCATCCTCGGGCTCGATACCGACTCCGCCGACACCGAACAACGGCTCAAAGCCTTTATCGACGCTTCCAACGTGCCGATCCTCACCATCAATCTGTTGCAGGCGCTGCCGAAGACCCCGCTATGGGATCGCCTCAAGCGCGACGGTCGGGTGGTCACCGACGACGCCGGCCTGGAAAGCAACGTCGTATTCCTGCGGCCCTACGACGAAGTGGTGGCGATGTGGCGGCGCTGCATCGAATACGCTTACGCGCCGGAGCGCCTGTTCAAGCGCTTCGCTCACCAGGTCGAAGCGACTTACGCCAACCGGCTGGTCGGCCCGGTGCGCGGCAAGCTCAACTGGACGAACATAAGCCTCATGCTGGTGCTGATGTTCAACATCGTGTGCCGCATCGGCATCGCCGCCGATTATCGCCGCTGGTTCTGGAAGGCGGTACTGCCGGCGCTGCGCCGCGGCCAGATCGACGCCGCAATGAGCATGGGCATTGTCGGCCACCACATGATCACGTTCTCGCGTGAGGCACTGCGCGGCGAGCAGAACGCCTCGTTCTATTCGGCCCAGGCGCGTCGCTCCATGGCCGCAACGGCACCGCCACCGGCGGCTTTCGCCAAGCTCCGAAAGTCCGGGTAGCGGACACGGCCGACGCCGCAATCAAAAGCTCGCGACCGGCGCCGCCTGCGAGAGCGGGTCTGGCACGGGGAACACGGCGCGAATTCCACGCAATGCCCATTGCTCGCCGCCCCTAAGTCTCGGACGTCTTAGAGCTTTTCGAAATGGACGCCGCCTTGGGCGGGCCCGCGATCGAGTTCGCAATCAGGGCAAATACGGCTTGAATTGTCACAAATATGACGCCTGACGAATATTGACATTCGTCAGTTGTCAGATCACCTTTGGCAAGAACCAGAGGTGCTCGGATGTCAGACTATCGGAGTTTCCGGCAAAATAACAAAGGCTTAGTGCGTTTATCCGCTGCTGGGGCGCTGGCTTTGGCCCTTGTCGGCTGCAATGAGATCGCCGCCCAGCATGCGGCGCCGGTTCGGCCGGTCCTGGTCGCCAATGTTCATTACGAAGCCCGCGCCCGCGATCGCACCTTCGTCGGTACCATTCTCCCTAGAATCGAAAGCGAGCTCGGCTTCCGGGTTGCCGGCAAAGTCTCCAAGCGTCTCGTCGAGGTCGGCACACTGGTCGACTCCGGAGAGGCGCTGGCGACGCTCGACGAGGTCGATCTGAAGCTGCAGGCCGATCAGGCCGACGCCGAATTCAGCGCAGCAACCGGTGTGCTGGCGCAGGCGAGCGCGGCCGAATCGCGCACCAAGGAACTTCATCAGAAAGGCTGGTCGACCGAGGCGCAACTGGACCAGGCCAAGGCGGCCGCCGATGAGGCGCGCGCCAGGCTCAAACGCGGCGAGCGTTCGGTCGAGCTGACAAGGAACAGCCTGTCCTACGCGACACTGGTTGCGGACGCTCCTGGCGTCGTCACCGCGACATTGATCGAGCCTGGTCAAGTGGTGGCCGCCGGTCAGACCGCGATCCGCGTTGCCCGGCTGGCCGAGAAAGAGGTCGTGGTGGCGATCCCGGAAACCCTCCTGGCGCGCGCCAAATCGGGCGAAGCGCGGGTCACGGTCTGGTCGCAGCCCGACAACGTCTATGTCGCGAAGCTCCGCGAGCTCGCTCCCTCGGCCGACGCCATGACGCGGACTTATTTGGCGAAGTTTTCCATGCCCGGCGTTGGTGACGACGTGCAGCTCGGCATGACCGCCACACTCATCTTGTCCGAGCATGAAAGCGAACGCGTCGCGCGGCTGCCGTTGTCGGCATTGTTCAACCAGGGCGCCGGGCCGGAACTCTACGTCGCCGACGGCAAGACTGGCACGGTTACGCTCAAGCCGGTGACCGTGAAGGCCTACGAGAGCAACGACGTCCTGATCAGCGGCGGCGTCGACGAAGGCGCGAGCGTCGTCGCCCTCGGCGTGCAGAAGCTCGACCCGGCCGAGAAGGTCAAGATCGTCTCGTCGCTGTCATTCTGATCGCGGAGCCGGGTCTGATTTGGCGGGGAGGGTAACATGAAGCGTTTCAACCTCTCGGCATGGGCCGTCGCGCATCCGGCTTTGATGCTGTTCCTGATCGTGATGCTCGGTGTCGCCGGTCTGTTTTCCTATCGAAGCCTGGGACGTGCTGAAGATCCGTCGTTCACCATCAAGCTCGTGGTTGTCACTGCCATCTGGCCCGGCGCAACGGCCGCCGAGATGCAGACCCAGGTCGCCGATCCGATCGAGAAGAAGCTCCAGGAGCTGCCTTATTTCGACAAGGTGACCACCTATAACAAGCCGGCATTCACGGCGATGCAGGTGGCTTTCAAGGACAACACTCCGGCCCGCGACGTGCCGCAACTGTTCTATCAGCTGCGCAAGAAAATAAGCGACATCAAGGACGATCTTCCGGCCGGATTAATCGGGCCGTCGATCAACGACGAGTACGGCGACGTCGACTCGATTCTTTACATGCTCACGTCCGACGGCGCCGACTACGCGCAGATGAAGAAAGTCGCCGAGGCGTTCCGCCAGCGGCTGCTCAAGGTCAAGAACGTCACCAAGGTAAATCTCTACGGTACGCAGGACGAGAAGATCTACGTCGAATTCTCCACCGCCAAGCTGGCGACGCTCGGCATCACCACCGATCAATTGTTCCAGTCACTGGCCCGGCAGAACGCGGTCGTGCCGGCCGGCGTCCTTGAGACCACCGCGCAGCGCGTGCCGCTGCGCGTCACCGGCGCGCTCGACGGCGCCAAGGCGGTTGCCGAGACGCCGGTGGAGGCCAATGGCCGCGTGTTCCGCGTCGGCGATATTGCTACCGTGGCGCACGGTTATCCCGATCCGCCGGATTTTCTGGTCCGGCAACGCGGCAAGCCGGCCATCGGCGTCGGCATCGTCATGGCGAAGGGCGCCAATATTCTGGAACTCGGCCCGGCGGTGGCAAGCGCCACAGCCGATTTCGTCGCCGCGGTTCCCCAAGGCTTCGAGTTCGAACAGATCGCCGATCAGCCGGACGTGGTCGATCACGCAGTCAACGAATTCGTCCGTTCGTTCATCGAAGCGCTGGCGATCGTATTGTTCGTCAGCTTCCTAGCGCTCGGCTGGCGTACCGGCATTGTCGTGGCGTTGTCGGTGCCGCTGGTGCTCGCCGTCGTGTTCGTCGTCATGAACGCCATGGGGCTCGACCTGCACCGTATCACGCTCGGCGCGCTGATCATCGCGCTTGGGCTTTTGGTCGACGACGCCATCATCGCCGTCGAGATGATGGTGGTGAAGATCGAGCAGGGTTTCGACCGCGTCCGCGCGGCGTCGTTCGCCTGGGAATCCACAGCGTTTCCGATGTTGACCGGGACGCTGGTAACCGCGGCCGGCTTTCTTCCGATCGGCTTCGCCAACTCGTCGGTCGGTGAATATGCCGGCGGCATTTTCTGGGTGGTCGCGATCGCGCTGTTGGCGTCGTGGGTCGTGGCCGTGGTGTTCACGCCGTATATCGGCGTCAAGCTCCTGCCGAACATCAAGCCGCTTCCGCCCGGCCATGATCCGCACGAAATCTACGAAACGCGGATGTATCGCGGACTGCGCCGCATCATCGAATGGTGCGTGAACTGGCGCATCACCGTCGTGCTGGTGACGGTCGGCGTCTTTTTGCTGTCGATTGTGGCGTTCGGCCGGGTTCAGCAGCAGTTCTTCCCGCTGTCGGAGCGGCCGGAGCTGTTCTTCCAGCTGCGCATGCCGGCCGGCACCGCATTCGGCACGACATTGGAATCGGTCAAGAAGGCCGAAGCGCTGCTGAAAGGCGACTCTGACATCTCCACTTACACCGCTTATGTCGGCCGCGGCTCGCCGCGATTCTGGCTGGGCCTCAACCCGCAGCTGCCCGACGAGTCGTTTGCTGAAATCGTGGTGGTGTCGAAGGACGTCGAGGCGCGCGAGCGCATTAAGGCGCGAATCGAAAAGGCGGTCGCCGACGGCGCACTGTCGGCGGCGCGGGTGCGCGTCGACCGCTTCAATTTCGGGCCGCCGGTCGGCTTCCCGGTGCAGTTCCGGGTCATCGGACCCGATACCAACAAGGTCAGGGATATTGCTTACCAGGTGCGCGAGGTGATGCGCGCCGACAATCAGGTCGTCGATCCGCATCTCGATTGGAACGAGCAGGCGCCGTACCTCAAGCTCGTCGTCGATCAGGATCGCGTCCGGGCGATGGGCCTGACCCCGCAGGACATTTCACAGTCGCTCGGCATGCTGATCTCCGGGGTGCCGATCACCACGGTGCGCGACGGCATCGAGAAGGTCGCTGTCGTGGCGCGTGCCGTGCCGTCGGAGCGGCTTGATCTGGCGCACATCGGCGACCTGTCGCTCTATTCGCGCAACGGCGTGGCCGTGCCGCTGTCGCAGATCGCGCATATTGAATACTCCCATGAGGAGCCGATCCTGTGGCGGCTCAATCGCGACATGGCGATCACGGTGCGCGCCGACGTCGTCGACGGCGTTCAGCCGCCGGACGCGACCAATGCGATCTGGCCGAAGCTGCAGTCGATCCGCAACAGCCTTGAACCGGCGTATCGGATCGAGATCGGCGGCGCCATCGAGGAATCGCAGAAGGGCAACGCCTCGATCTTCGTGCTGTTCCCGGTGATGATCCTTGCCATGCTGACGCTGTTGATGATCCAGCTTCAGAGCATCTCGCGGCTGATCCTGGTGTTCCTGACGGCGCCGCTCGGCATCGTCGGCGCCTCGCTCGGGCTCAATGTCGCCAACCAGCCGTTCGGCTTCGTCGCCCTGCTCGGCCTGATCGCACTGATGGGGATGATCATGCGCAACGCCGTGATCCTGGTCGACCAGATCGAAACCGACGTCAGTCACGGCTCGAGCCGCCGCGAGGCGATCGTCGAAGCGACGGTGCGGCGGGCCCGGCCGGTCATCCTCACCGCGCTGGCGGCGATCCTGGCGATGATTCCGCTGTCACGCTCGGCCTTCTGGGGGCCGATGGCCATCACCATCATGGGCGGTCTGTTCGTGGCCACCTTCTTGACCCTGCTGTTCCTGCCCAGCCTTTATGCATTGTGGTATCGTAAGCGCTTAGGCGAGCGCGGCGGCGACGTGATCGGCTTATTGCCCAAGGCCGACCGCGCGCAGGGCCCTGTCCCGGTCGCTATCGCGGCCGAATGAGAACAAACGAAGAGCTTGTTATGACTGACGTCATGGACCACGCCGAAACGGACGTCCGGGAGCGGATTCTCATCACCGCCGAGCGACTGTTTCGTGAAATCGGCTACCAGAAGACCACGGTCGCCGATATCGCCAAGACGCTGCGCATGAGCCCGGCGAACGTGTATCGCTTCTTTGATTCCAAGAAGTCGATCACCGCAGGCGTCGCACGCCGCCTCATGGGTGAGGTCGAACAGGCGTTGCAGGCGATCGCCAAGCGGCCAGGCAATGCGGTCGGGCGTCTGCGCGAACTCCTGCAAACCGTGCATCGCATGAACTCGGACCGCTATGCCGGCGATTCGAAGATGCATGAGATGGTCGCCGTCGCCATGGAAGAGAATTGGGACGTCTGCCTGGCGCACATTGAATACATTATCGGCGTGACCGGAGAAGTTATCGCCGACGGCGTCGCCTCGGGCGAGTTCCACGCCGCCGACATCCGCGTTGCCGCGCTGACGACGCTGACGGCGATGCTGCGGTTCATCCATCCGCAATACATTGCTGAATTTGCCGATAAGCCCACCGCGACGCTCGACCAGATGATCGATTTTGTCATCGTAGCGTTACGCGCACCGGCCGGTCAGCGGCCGTCGTGACCGCGGCATCGGCGGCGATCTTCGCCGCCGTAAACGTCGCTTGGCGATCAACAATATGCGCTCTCGTAGCACAACCTGCGTTGGCCGATGCTTGCCACCGCGAGCGATAGTGGCATGGGCTTTGCGACGCCTGACGGGCGGATACAATCAGCCGCTACGTCGAATGACCACGATACTGCTGAGACACAGCCAATTGACTGCCGCCGCCCCCAATTGATTGCCCGCAATGAAGCGTAGCGCCGACGCCGTAACTCGCGAAGTTATCACCGGAAAGCTCCTCGCGACGGTCGACGAAATGGCGATCGTGCTGGCGCGCGCGTCGATGAGCCCGGTGATCTACGAGGTGCTTGATTTCGCCTGCGGCGTCTGCGACGCGCAGGGCGATCTTATCGCCCAGACGAACGGCATCACGGTTTTTACCGGCACCTTCTCGCGCCAGGTCTACTTCATCATTGAGCGCTTTGGTTCGGATATGGCGCCCGGTGATACTTTTCTCACCAACGATCCGTTCGAAGGCGGCACCCACGCGTGCGATTTTGCCGTGGTTCGCCCGATATTCGCCGAAGGCAAAATCATCGCGTACGCGATCGCGATAGCCCATCTGCTCGACGTCGGCGGCGCGGTGGCGGGCAGTTTGCCGCCGAACGCCACATCGGTGTTCCAGGAAGGACTCCGACTATCCGGCGTGCGGCTCACGCGCCACGACCGGCTCCTCGACGATCTGGTGCGGATCGTGATGGAGAATGTCCGGCTGCCGAATTTGGTCCTCGGCGATATCAACGCCGAATTGGCCGCCGTTCGGATCGCCGAACGCAGAATCTTGGAAACTGTCGCGAAGTACGGCTCGGCAACGCTCAATGCAACGTTCGCCTGGTTGATCGCAACCAGCGAGGCCCGGGCACGCGCCGTGATCGAGGCGCTGCCGGACGGCGACTATGCGGCAAGCGACGTCGTCGACGGCGACGGCGAGACCGAGGATGGGATTCCGATCCAAGTCATGGTCCGCATCCGTGGCTGCGAACTCGAAGCTGATTTCACTGGATCGAGCCCGGCCCGCAACGCGCCGATCAATTGCAGCCGTGGCGCGCTCATCTCGGCGGTGAAGACCATCATCAAGGCGTTGGTCGCGCCGCAAGAGCCCTCCAATGAAGGCTGGTTTCGACCGGTGAAGGTCACAGCGCCGAATGGCACGATCTTTACCGCCGAGAAGCCGTCGCCGACGGGCTGGTATTACGAGGGCGTGGCGCAAGCCTCCGACCTTGTTTGGAAGGCCTTGGCGCCGCTCGTACCGCAGCGCTTTTCCGCCGGCAGTTATTTGAGCCTCTGTGCCACCTATCTGTCGGGGTCGGGCGCCGACGGGCTGTTCGTTCATATCGAGCCGCAGAACGGCGGCTGGGGCGCGACGCAGGCGCGCGACGGCGCCAGCGGAATGATCGCCGTCACCGACGGTGATACCTATAATTATTCAGTGGAGCTGCTTGAAGCGAAGTTCCCGCTTCTGATCCGCCGCTACCAATACAACACCGAAGCCGGCGTCGGCGCCGGACGGCACCGCGGTGGATTTGGTTTGGTGCGCGAGTACGAAATCGAAAGTAACGACGTCATTCTGCACGCCAGCTACGGCCGAACCGCGACGCGGCCGTGGGGAGTCGACGGTGGCTTGGCGGGCAGTCTCAACGCCATCGAAGTCGTCCGTTCCGGCACTCGCCAACGGCTGACGCGGCCGCCCAACTTTCCGCTGCAAAGCGGCGACCGCGTTCTCATCATTACAGGCGGTGGCGGAGGATGGGGTGAGCCACGCCTGCGCGATTCCGACGCCGTCGCACGCGATGTGCGGGACGATCTCGTGACGGTCGCGGATGCTGCGACGATTTACGGCGTGGTGATCGATCCGAAGACGCTGACCGTTGACCGAGCCGCAACAGCCGAGCTTCGCGCGGTGAAGCTTCAGGACGCTCGGCCGTGATCAAGGTTGCCACCGACGCGGGCGGAACGTTCACCGATCTTGTCGCCTTCGAGGAAGCCTCCAACACGATCTATGTCGGCAAGGCGCTGACCACGCCGGCCGATCCTTCGCAGGGCGTCATCAATTCGATCGGCCAAGCTCGCGACGCCCAGATGGCACCGGATCGCGTGTCGTTCTTCGTTCACGGCGGCACCACCGTCATTAACGCTATCACCGAGCGGAAAGGCGTCCGAACGGCGATCGTCACCACCGCGGGTTTTCGCGACGTGATCGCGATCGGCCGCGGCAATCGTCCGGACCTGTACAATCTTCATTCCAATACGCCCGAATCTTTTGTGCCTAGGTACTTGCGGTTTGAAGTCGCCGAGCGGATCGACGCCAAGGGCAAAGTGCGGACGCCGCTTGCTATGACCGCGGTCGATGCCGTCGCCAAGGCGATGGCGGATGCCGGCGTCGAGGCGATCGCCGTCGTCTTCCTCCACGCCTATATCAATCCGGCGCACGAGATCGCCGCCGCGTCGCGATTGCGCGCGCTGCTGCCTCACGTCGCCGTTACGGCAAGCCACGAAATATCCCGCCAATGGCGGGAATACGAGCGATCGAACACGACCGTGCTATCGGCGTACGTGCAGCCGATTATGGCGCGTTATCTCGCTAATCTCAGCCGAGCGCTCAAGGAACAAGACCTCGCCTGCCCATACTTTTGCATGCAGTCAAACGGGGGGCTCGCTGAATTCACCGCTGCCGAGCGCGCTCCGTTGGTACTCGTGGAATCCGGCCCGGCCGGCGGGGTAGCGGGAGCCGTGCGCATCGGCGAAGCGATCGGCGAAACCGAGATTCTCTATCTCGATGTCGGGGGCACCACTGCCAAGTGTTCATTGGTCCGTAACGGCCGGCCGGTGTTGCGGCCCGACTATAAGCTCGAATGGAGCCGACTGAATCCCGGCTATCCATTGCAAGTTCCGGTCGTCGACATCGTTGAAATCGGCGCGGGCGGTGGGTCGATCGCCCGCATTGACGAGAATGGCGGTCTCAAGGTCGGCCCGCAGAGCGCAGGCTCCGATCCCGGCCCCGCTTGCTACGGCCGCGGCGGCAAGGATCCAACGGTGACCGACGCGGTCGTGCTGACCGGCGTCGTCGATCCGCATCGGTTTGCCGGCGGCCGGATCAAGCTCAATCCCGAACTGTCGGCCATCGCCTTCGAGCCGATCGCAAAAGCTCTCCAACTGCCGATCGTCGACGCGGCGAAGGCGGTCATCAGTCTCGCCGAAGCGAATATGATCAATGCGCTGAAGCTCGTCACGATTCAACGCGGCCACGATCCGCGCGATTTGACCATGGTGGTCAGCGGTGGTGGCGGCCCGATCCATGCCGCAACGCTGGGGCGCGAGCTCGGCGTCAAACGGGTGATGGTCCCGCGCTACGCTGGTCTGTTCTCGGCGTGGGGCATGCTGACCGCACGACCGCGCGTCGATCTGCACCGCACGCGGCTGTTACCGCTCGATGCGACGACCTTGGCGGCGGCGCGCGAGATATTCATCGAGCTCGAGAAGGAAGCGGCGCAGCGGTTGGAGAACGTGGAAAGCAGGATGCTGTTCGATCATGCGATCGACATGCGCTATGTTGGCCAGGAACACACCGTTTCGACGCGGTTCGAACCAGAAGCAGGGCTCGAAGGGCTTCTAGCGGCGTTTCACGCCGCGCACGAAAAGGCTTACACCTTCCGGCTCGAAGACGCGTCCGTCGAATTGGTGACCTTTCACCTGACGGCCGAGCTCGACACGCCGCGCGTCGGGATGCCGGATATCATGGTTGATGGTCATGTCGACGACGCGATTGTCGGTCGGCGCGAGCTTCACACTGGTGACGATGCGGTCGCGCTGGCGCCGGTCTATGACCGCGAACGTTTGCCGGCCGGGGCGAGCTTCGAAGGACCGGCTCTCGTCGAGGAGGCGACCACCACGACCATGGTGCGCGCCGGACAGCGCGCGGCGATCGACCGTTTTGGTCTTCTTTCGATCGAGGAAGTCGGATGAGTTGCCGAATGCGGTTCACCGCGAAGCGGCGCGGCGCATGTTGAGCCGCATGCGCGCGGGGTAATTTCAATCGCGCCGATTAGGGCCGCAGCACGATCTTGCCCATGACCTTGCGGTCGGCGATGGCATGAAGGGCGCTCGCGGTTTCGGCCAGCGGATAGACGGCATGCACGTGCGCGCTGAGCTTGCCCTCGGCGCACCAGCGCACGATGTCGTTCATCAGCGCGCGCTGCCCTTGCGGGTCGCGCTCCGTCCAGCCGCCCCACAGCACACCGCGGATGTCGCAGCTCTTGAGCAGCACCAGATTGAGCGGAATTTTTGGAATCTCACCGGCAGCGAACCCAATCACCAGATAGCGCCCCTCCCAGCCGAGTGAGCGCAGCGCCGGCTCCGCATAGGCGCCGCCGACGGGGTCATACACCACATCGACGCCGTCCTTGCCGCCCAGCCGTTTGAGCGCGTCGCGCAAATCTTCACTGGCGTAGTTCACCGTCTCGTCGGCGCCGTGCGCCTTGGCGAAGGCGAGCTTCTCAGCCGACGAGGCACAGGCGATCACCCGCGCGCCCATGACTTTGCCGATCTCGATCGCGGCAAGGCCGGTGCCGCCGGAGGCGCCAAGCACCACCAGCGTCTCTCCGGATTTGAGCTTGCCGCGCTCACGCAGCCCGTAAAGCGTCGTCGCGTAAGTGACCGTCAGCCCGGCGGCGCGTTCGAAATCGAGATTGGCCGGAAGCTTCGCCAGGTGGTCCGTGCTGGTGGCGAGGCTTTGGCGCGCCGCACCCCAGCCGGTCCAGCCCATCACGCGATCGCCGGGCGCGAAGTCAGTGACGCCGGCGCCGACGCTTTCGACGATGCCGGAAAACTCCGCGGCCGGCGAGAACGGAAACGGCGGCTTGTGCTGGTATTTGCCGGCGATGATCAAGAGGTCGAAGAAATTGAGCGCCGCGGCTTTGACGCCAACCACCGCTTCGCCAGGGCTGGCTTTCGGCGGCGCGATGTCGGCATATTCGAGTTCGTCCGGCGTGCCGAAATGCTTGCACAGAATGGCTTTCATGGTCGTCCTTCATGAGGGCACGGAAGAGTACGCGCCCATAAGCACAGATTACGCTGTGATTGGAAGTAGGCGGCGCCTTCAAGGACGGGCCGTCGGCGAACGGCTAGTTCAGCCTAGAACGCACGCCTTGGTCAGGCCGGCATCGGTCAACGCGCGCTGCAGGCGCGTGCAGGCGAGCCGCAGCCGCGACTTCACCGTGCCGAGCGGCAAATTGAGCCGCTGTGCGATGGCGCTGTGCGAGAGACCGTCGAAGAACGCCAGTTGCATCAGCGTGAACTGCTCATGCGGCAAGGCGCGGAGCGCAATGCGCACGCACTGTTGGAGTTGGGTGGCGTCGAGGCAATCGTCGCTGCCGGCGGCAGGATCGGGAATGGCAAAGAAATGCTCCGGCGCGAAGCAGCATTCGCGACTACGCCGCCGCAGATCGATGCGCCGGTTGCGCGCAAGCTGAAACACCCAGGTGACGGCGGCGGACTGGCGCGGGTCGTAGAGATGGGCCTTGCGCCAGATCGTCTCCATCACATCCTGCGTCAGGTCCTCCGCCGCCGGCGGGGCGAGCCCAAGGCGCATGAGCTGCGCGTGGACGCGCGGTCGCAGATGATCGAACAGGATGGAAAAGGCTTTGCCGTCGCGCCTGGCGCCGACGGCGATGAGAAGATCGTCCAGTTCGCTGTTTCGCGCGGCCGGATACTTTCGCCAAGAGTAGCGAGACGAGCGTCGAATACCGGCTTGAACCCAGTACGGCGGATCCACGGCAGCCCTCCCAGAGCATCAGAAGACGCTGGGAGTATTCAAAAACTGACCGCAGGTTATGTGCTGCACGTCACAGGATTGCGGCAGTTCACCGCGCGCTCCACCGCGGCAAGATGTCAGGTCCGCCGTCTGATTGCCGAATTCGTTCCCTACATGCCGGAAATGAGTTAAACTTGAAAGGCTTGGATTCGGCCGGGCGCCGTAACCGTAAGGTCTGATGTTTACCGATCGACGATGGCGGCTGTTGTTGGTGTTATTTGCTGCGGCGGCTTGCGCTGCTCCGGCGCAGGCGCAGCAGCCTTCGGGTTCGGATTCGACCGCGCCGGGTTCCGCACCCGCGGCCAAGAAATCGACCAAGCACAAACCGCCGGCGGCGCCGGCAACGACCGCCGAGGCGGCTTCGGCGGTAGCTGGCGGCGCCAAGCCGACACTTCTTAAGCAGTTCGGCGACTGGGGCGCCTATGCGGCATCTCCAGGCGGCAAGAAGGTCTGCTTTGCCATTGCCAAGCCGGCGACCTCCGAGACCGATCCGCCGGGCAAATCACGGAACCCGCCCTACATGTTCATCTCTTCGCGGCCGGCGGAGAAGGTGACCGATGAGGTCTCGATCATCATCGGTTATCCGTTCAAGCCCAATTCCGAGGCGACGGTGGCGATCGGAACGACTTCGTTTGCCCTTTATACCCAGCAGGATGGCGCCTGGATCAAAAACTCCGCCGAGGAGGCCAATCTGATTGCGGCGATGCGGACTGGCCACAAAGCAGTGCTCAAGGGCACTTCGGCCAAGGGAACTCGCTCGACCGATACCTTTTCCCTCACCGGTCTCGCCGAGGCTATCGATCGCTCCGACCAGGAGTGCAAGTAGCCGGCGATAAATCCTCGCCCTTTGCGGCGGCAGGAATTATCTATGCCGGCAAGCGCTTTCGCCTTTCCGATTGACCATGACAGCCCCGCTTACCGCTACCGAGCCGCACGACATCGCAACCAGCGTCGCCATCGAAAAGCGGCCGCTGGAGCGCTATGTCGCGCCGGCCAAACCGTCGCTGGTCGGACTCTCGCGCCTCGCGCTCGCGGACGCGCTCGGAAAGGCCGGCGTGCCGGAGCGGCAGCGCCGCATGCGGGTGCAGCAAATTTGGCGTTGGCTGTACGTGCGTGGCGCCGAAAGCTTCGACGCCATGACGACTTTGTCGAAGGAACTCCGCGCCGAGCTGGCGGAGCATTACACGCTGGCGCGGCCCGAGATCGCCGCCGAGCAGATCTCGGTCGACGGCACGCGCAAGTGGCTGCTGCGGCTTCCGGGCGAAGTGGCGGACCGGCCCCACGACGTCGAATGCGTCTACATTCCGGAGACCGATCGCGGCACGCTGTGCGTGTCGAGCCAGGTCGGCTGCACGCTCAATTGCTCGTTCTGCCATACCGGCACGCAGCGCCTGGTGCGCAATCTCACGCCGGGCGAGATCGTCGGCCAGGTGGTGCTGGCGCGCGACCGGCTCAACGACTGGCAGCGGGCGGCGGCGCCGGCCGGTACCGAGCCCGAGAAACGGCTCGTCTCCAATGTCGTCATGATGGGTATGGGCGAGCCGCTCTACAATTTCGAGGCGGTGCGCGACGCGCTGGGCGTGGTCGCCGACGGCGACGGGCTCAGCATCTCCAAGCGCCGGATCACGCTGTCGACCTCGGGCGTGGTGCCCAACATCGTCCGCGCCGGGGAGGAAATCGGCGCCATGCTCGCGGTCTCGCTGCACGCGGTGACCGACGAACTGCGCAACAAGCTGGTGCCGCTGAACCGCAAGTATCCGCTGCGCGACCTGCTCGATGCCTGCCGCAATTATCCCGGACTGTCCAACGCCCGGCGCATCACCTTCGAATATGTCATGCTCAAGGGCGTCAACGACTCGCTCGCCGACGCGCGCGCGCTGGTTCGTCTCATCAAAGGCATTCCGGCGAAGATCAATCTCATACCGTTCAATCCGTGGCCGGGCACCAAGTATGAGTGCTCGGACTGGGACCAGATCGAGAAATTCTCCGAGATTATTTTCAATGCCGGCTACGCCTCGCCGGTGCGCACGCCGCGCGGCCGCGACATTCTCGCCGCCTGCGGCCAGCTCAAGAGCGCGACGGAAAAGCTATCCGCCCGCGAGCGGCTGACATTGCGCGCCATGGCGATGACGGACTAGCGCTTTTGCATGTCCATCGTCGCCCGTCTTCTGGTGATGTTCCTCGCCTACGTGCTCGCGTGCGTGGCGGCCGCCGCCGTGTTCACGTTCGGGATGCTGGCCCTGGACTCCGATAACCTTTCATCCGGCCTGCCGCCGCCGGTGGGTTTGGTCATCGTCGTCGTTGTCGCTGCCATCATTGGCGTGATTGCGGCGCTGCCGGCGGCGTTGATCGTCGTCATCGCCGAGGCATTCGGCTGGCGCTCGGTGCTGTTGTACGCAGCGCTCGGTGGCGCATTGGCCTTGATCTTGTCGTTCGGTCTTGATGTGCCCAAGAAGATCGACCAGTCCGACACCTTCCTTCTGCGCGAGCTCCAGCTGCTCGCCGCGTCTGGGATAGCCGGCGGGTTCGTCTACTGGCTGTTTGCTGGCCGCAGCGCCGGTTCCTGGAAATGATCGCATGAACCGGACCGGGCTCATCGTCGCGCTGACCATCGCCGTCGTGGTCGGCGTTCTGTTCGGCGTCTATCCGCAACTCGATCTCGACATCGCGGCGTTGTTCTATAATCCGACGACGCACGCGTTCGTCGCCTGGTATTCGGACCCGGTCGAATACGCGCGCGATGCAGCGAGCTGGCTGATCACCCTGATCGCGGCGCCGGCGTTTTTTGCCGTCGCCGGCAAGCTCGCGATGCCGCAGCGGCGGATGTTGATCGCGGGCCGCGCCGCGCTGTTCCTGATCGTGACGCTCACGCTCGGGCCGGGCGTGCTCACCAACGTCGTCTTGAAGGAGCATTCGGCGCGCATGCGGCCGTCGGACGTTGTCCAGCTCGGCGGCAAGGAGCGCTTTACGCCGTGGTGGGATTTCCGCGGGCCGTGCGCGGATAATTGCTCGTTCGTCGCCGGCGAGGCGTCCGGCGCGTTCTGGACCATGGCGCCGGCGGCGCTGACGCCACCGCCATGGCGTCCGCTCGCCTACGGCGCGGCGATCGTCTTCGGCATCGCCATGGGTGTACTGCGGATGGCGGCCGGCGCGCATTTCTTCACCGATGTCGTATTCGCCGGCGTGCTCACCTTCCTGTTGATCTGGACCTGCCACGGCCTGATCTATCGCTGGCCGGCCACGCGGATCGCCGATGCGACGGTCGAACGCCCGCTCGAATGGACCGGAGGGGCCATTCGCGGGGGGCTCATGGCGCTGGCCCGGCGCCTCTCGGGGCGCAAGCGCCAGCAATCGTGACGAGGCCCTGCGACGTTGCTGACTGGCGGCGGATGTGCGGCGAAGGGAGCGGCTTGCGTCGTTGCCGCTCCTGCCTATAGTCCGCGCGGATTTTGGGCGACGGGGTCGCCTTGCTGATTTCCTCGAGTATCAAGGTTCAAATGTCCAAAGCTGACGTAAAAAAAGTCGTGCTGGCCTATTCCGGCGGCCTCGATACGTCGATCATCCTCAAATGGCTGCAGACCACCTATGGCTGCGAGGTGGTCACCTTCACCGCCGACCTCGGACAGGGCGAGGAGCTCGAGCCGGCGCGCGCCAAGGCGCTGATGCTCGGCATCAAGCCGCAGAACATCTTCATCGAGGACCTGCGCGAGGAATTCGTCCGCGACTACGTGTTTCCGATGTTCCGGGCCAACGCGCTCTATGAGGGCCAGTATCTGCTCGGCACCTCAATCGCGCGGCCGCTGATTGCCAAGAAGCAAATCGAGATCGCTGAGAAAGTCGGCGCCGACGCGGTCGCCCATGGCGCCACCGGCAAGGGCAACGATCAGGTGCGCTTCGAGCTCGCCTATTATGCGCTCAAGCCGGACGTAAAAGTGATCGCGCCGTGGCGCGAGTGGGATTTCCGTTCACGCGAAGCGCTAATCGCCTTCGCCGAAAAGAACCAGATTCCGATCGCCAAGGACAAAAGAGGCGAAGCGCCGTTCTCGACCGACGCCAATCTCCTGCACACCTCGTCCGAGGGCAAGGTGCTGGAAAATCCCGGCGACGAAGTGCCGGGTTATGTCTATTCGCGCACCGTCGATCCGGAGGACGCGCCCGACGAGCCGGCGCATATCACCATCGATTTCGAGAAGGGCGATCCGGTGGCGGTCGATGGCAAAAAGCTGTCGCCGGCCGCCCTGCTCACACACCTCAATGCGCTCGGCCGGGCCCATGGCATCGGCCGGCTCGATCTGGTGGAGAACCGCTTTGTCGGCATGAAGTCGCGCGGCATGTACGAGACGCCCGGCGGCACCATCCTGCTCGCCGCTCATCGCGGCATGGAATCGATCACGCTCGACCGCGGCGCCGCGCATCTCAAAGACGAGCTGATGCCGAAATATGCCGAGCTGATCTATTACGGCTTCTGGTTCTCGCCGGAGCGCGAGATGCTGCAGGCGGCGATCGACAAGAGCCAGGAGTTCGTCACCGGCCGGGTGCGGCTCAAGCTCTACAAGGGCAATGTCGGCGTGGTCGGACGCGAGAGCAAATTTTCGCTGTACGATCAGGACCTGGTCACGTTCGAGGACGGCAAGGTCGCCTACGATCAGCGCGACGCCGCGGGCTTCATTCGCCTCAATGCGCTGCGGCTGCGCACGCTCGGCCAGCGCCGGCGGAAACTGAAACTGTAGGCAAGGCGCCGCCCGGCGAACTCACGCCGGCGCGTGGCAGACCGCCTCGATATTGTGGCCATCCGGATCGAGCACGAACGCTCCGTAATAATTCGCATGGTAGTGCGGCCGTAAACCGGGCGCGCCGTTGTCCTTGCCGCCGGCCGCCAGCGCCGCGCGATAGAATGCGTCGACCGCCGACCGATCGCTGGCGACGATCGCGATATGGATATGGCGATTGAGGCCGCCTTCGCCGCCGATCCAAAAATCGGGCTTGCCGTCGGCTCCGAAGCCGGCCGCCGGACTGTCATTTTCGTCCTGCTTCACTTCCATGATCAGCGAATAGCCGAGCGGCGCCAGCGCTTTTTCGTAGAACGCCTTCGATCGCGCGTAATCAGCAACTGAAAATCCGGCATGGTCGAGCATCGCAATCTCCCGGTTGCAGCGTGATCTTTTTCGCAAAAGATCATCCTCCAGCAAAATGGCATGATCGCAACAAAGCCCGACCTTGCGAAAGGATTTGCGGCAGGCAGGCGGAGTCAAAAGACCGGACAGTCGGCGAGCCTCACGCCGCCTCGCGCTCAAGCGCGTGCAACAGCTTGCGGAGCGCGTCTTGAACGTCGCCGTCCAACTGCTCGGCCCAACCGGGGGCAAGATCGGTCTGATGCGCAAGCGGCAACGTTATGGTGCGTTCGCCCGCCTTGTTGGTGCTCAAGACCGGTTCGCGCCGCGCCACCGCGACCTTAGGCTGCCGCGCAAAGATCGATTTGACGATCCGGCGCAATAATATTCCCAAAATCAGGATGGCGGCGGCCAGGGCCAACAGCAGGCCGACGGGTGTGTCATCGTTGTCAGATGCCTGTGCCGCGACTGGTTCAATGGCCTGGCGATCGCTCGCGGCGTCGGTTCCTCTGAGCTCGGAGTTTTGCGCCGGCGCAGGCGGTTCTTGTTTGTCAGTCGCCGCGGGCGCAGCAGCCTGCTGCGGCGGGCTCGGCGGCTCGGGCACAGCGGCTGCCGCCGCACGCGGAGGCTCGGGCCACGCCATATTGCCGGCTGGAGCCTGCGAGGGCGGATCTGGCCACGCCGCTGAGCGGTCGGCGGTTGGGCGACGTGCGGTCGGCTTATTGGCCGAACCGGCACGCGCCGCCTGTGCCGGTCGAGGTGGTTGCGCCTCTTGCCCGGCCTGATCGGGAGCGGCGGGCGCCGCGGCCGTGGGCGCCGCGCCTGCGGCGGTGGTTTCGGGCTTGTCCTGCGTGGCCGGCTTCTGTGCTGCGTCGCCCGCTGGCCGCAAATACCAGCACTTGGTCTGCGTCGTCGGATCGGTGCGATAGTGCCAGTGGTTGCCCGCCGGCGGCTTGCCGGTTGGCGAGGGGAGGCAGTTATCTGGCGCGCGGGTTTCTGCGGCGGGCGTAGCTTGCGCACGCGTGTCTTGAGCGCGTGTATCTTGCGCGTGCGCCTGATCGACACTCAAGCTCCCAATCGCGAGAGCAAAGAGCGACCCGGCGACAACTGGAATCAATCCGGCTTTTGCCACGATGACCCCCAACCTGCACATCCCCGAAAGCATACTCTACGGTGACCCACAAACGCCGATGGCGCTCCGGCGGTTCCACAAAGCTCGCAAAAAAACTTGTTGCAACTAGGGTGTTATTGCGGCCGACATTGCCCGAGTTCCGCGTGGCCCAGGACGCGGCCATAGCATGATTCGTAAGAACCGGCTGCGCGAACTCACGATCCGGGCGACGAGGCCGGCTTTTCGGCAAGATGCTTTGTTGATTCAAGCTGCTTTATTGATGCAGTTCGTGAATACCGGCGCGCGCACCACTTACGGACCCGATCTCCTCGTGCGCCGCGGCGGCCGCAATTGCGACGAGCCGAACGGCAGCGGCTCTGGCCGCGTGAGAGTCTCCGGAATATTCACGTCAACATCGACGAAGCGGACGCAAGTCTGCGGCTGTCTGTGGCTGTCGCCCTCGCGCCACGCGGCGTGCGCGGTTTCCAGTTCGCGAATTTCATCGAGATCAAAGCACCGCCATTGCGGGAGCGCGCGACCACCGCTGGTCTCGCCTGCCACCTGGTAGGCCGACAACGCCTCTCGGCCATTGGCCGAGTAGCCGAGAACAACGGGGCAGGCCGTGCGTGGCTTGCCGGTATAAAGGAATGCAACCGGCTGACGCCGGCGAACTGCCTGCCAGATGAATTTATAGTTCTGGCTGGGAGGCACCGCTCTTCGCCGGCCAACGCGGCGTCTGAAAAGACGCTTACACTTGCCGCTCGACCATCTTCTGTTTGATCTCCGCGATCGCTTTCGCCGGATTGAGGTGCTTGGGGCAGGCCTTGGCGCAATTCATGATGGTGTGGCAGCGGTAGAGGCGGAACGGGTCTTCGAGGTCGTCCAGCCGTTTGCCGGTCGCTTCATCGCGCGAGTCGACGATCCAGCGCTGCGCCTGCAACAGCGCCGCCGGCCCCAGATAGCGGTCGGAATTCCACCAATAGCTCGGGCACGACGTCGAGCAGCAGGCGCACAGGATGCATTCATAGAGCCCGTCGAGCTTCTGCCGATCGTCGTGGCTCTGCTTCCATTCCTTCTGCGGCGTCGGCGATACGGTCTGCAGCCACGGCTCGATCGAGGCGTGCTGGGCATAGAAATTGGTCAGGTCCGGCACCAGGTCCTTGACCACCGCCATGTGCGGCAGCGGGTAGATGCGCACCGCGCCGGAGACTTCGCTCATCGCCTTGGTGCAGGCGAGCGTGTTGGTGCCGTCGATATTCATCGCGCACGAGCCGCAGATGCCTTCGCGGCAGGAGCGGCGGAAGGTCAGCGTCGGGTCGACATTGTTTTTGATCCAGATCAGCGCGTCGAGCACCATCGGCCCGCAATCGCCGGTATCGACGTAATAGGTGTCGATGTGCGGATTGCGGCCGTCGTCGGGGCTCCAGCGATAGACACGAAACTCGTGCTCGGCTTTCGCCTTGGCCGGATGCGGCCAGGTCTTGCCTTGGCCGATCTTGGAATTTTTTGGCAGCGTGAACTGGACCATGGAAATCCTCAATACACCCGCTTTTTGGGCTCGATGTAGGATACGTCGTTGGTGAGCGTGTAGGTGTGCACCGGCCGGTAATCGATCGTGACTTTTCCGGTGCTGGTGTCGAGCCACGTCAGCGAGTGCTTCATCCAATCCTTGTCGTCGCGATCGGGATAATCCTCGCGGGCGTGGGCGCCGCGGCTTTCGGTGCGGTTGAGCGCCGCCTCGACGGTGACGACGGCCTGCTCGATCAGATTGACGAATTCGAGCGTCTCGATCAGGTCGGAATTCCAGATCAGCGAACGGTCGCTGACCCGGATATCGCGGGCGCCCTCGAACACCTCGTGGATCAGCTTCGAGCCTTCCTGCAGCACTTCGCCGGTGCGGAACACGGCGCAATTGGTCTGCATAACGTGCTGCATCTTGGTGCGCAGCTGCGCGGTCGGTGTGCTGCCGGAGGCGTTGCGGTACTTGTCGAGCCGCGACAGCGCCCGTTCGGCGGAGTCCTTCGGCAGCTCGGGCTGCTTGTCGTTCGGGGTGAGAATGTCGGCGCAGCGGAGCGCCGCGGCGCGGCCGAACACGACCAGATCGATCAGTGAGTTCGACCCGAGCCGGTTGGCGCCGTGGACCGACACGCAAGCGGCCTCGCCTAACGCCATCATGCCGGGCACGATGTGGTCCGGGTTGCCGTCCTTCTTGATCAGCGCTTCGCCGTGATAGTTGGTGGCGATGCCGCCCATGTTGTAATGCACGGTCGGCACGATCGGCACCGGCTCGCGGGTGAGATCGACGCCGGCAAAGATGCGGGCCGACTCGGTGATGCCCGGGAGCCGCTCGGCGAGGACTTTCGGATCGAGATGGTCGAGATGCAGGAAGATGTGGTCCTTCTTCGGCCCGACGCCACGCCCCTCGCGGATTTCGATGGTCATGGCGCGCGAGACGACGTCGCGTGAGGCAAGGTCCTTGGCGGAGGGCGCATAGCGCTCCATGAAGCGCTCGCCTTCCGAATTGACCAGATAAGCGCCTTCACCGCGCGCGCCCTCGGTGATGAGCACGCCGGCGCCGTAAACCCCGGTCGGATGGAATTGTACGAACTCCATGTCCTCGAGCGGCAGCCCGGCGCGCAGTACCATGGCGTTGCCGTCGCCGGTCTGCGTATGGGCGCCGGTGCACGAGGCATAGGCGCGCCCGTAGCCGCCGGTCGCCAGCACCGTCATCTGCGCGCTGAAACGATGGATCGAGCCATCGTCGAGGTTGATGGCAACGACGCCGCGGCAGCGGCCCTCCTCGTCCATGATCAAATCGATGGCGAAGTATTCGATGAAAAACTCGGCCGAATGCCGCAGCGCCTGGCCGTACATGGTGTGCAGCATGGCGTGGCCGGTGCGGTCGGCGGCGGCGCAGGTGCGCTGCGCGGTGCCCTTGCCGTAATGCGTGGTCATGCCGCCGAACGGGCGCTGATAGATCTTGCCGTCCTCGCGGCGCGAGAACGGCAGGCCCCAATGCTCGAGCTCGTACACCGCCTGCGGCGCGTTGCGGCACAGGTATTCGATCGCGTCCTGGTCGCCGAGCCAGTCGGAGCCCTTGACGGTGTCGTACATGTGCCAGCGCCAGTCGTCCTCGCCCATATTGCCGAGCGCGGCGGCGATGCCGCCCTGCGCCGCCACTGTGTGCGAGCGTGTCGGGAAGACTTTGGTGATGCACGCGGTCCTCAAGCCCGCTTCGCTGCAGCCGACCACGGCGCGCAATCCGGCGCCGCCGGCGCCGATGATGACGACGTCGTAGGCGTGATCCCCGATCGGATAGGCGCGGCCGTTGATGGCCGGAGCCGTGCTGCCGCCGTTGGCGCCGTTCGTTGCCATGATCACAACCCGAAGGACAGTTTGAGGATGCCGTAGGCCGAGGTCAGCGCCACGGCAATGCAGAAGAACGCGTTGGCCATGATCAGCACGAGCTTGGAAATTTCATCGTGCACGTAATCCTCAATGATCACCTGCATGCCGATGCGCATGTGCATGGTGATCGAGCCGATGAACAACAGCATGATGATCGCCACCACCGGCGAGCCCAGTATCTGCGCCACCGCGGCCTGGTTGCGGCCAAGCAGCATGACGATGATCACCACTGCGGCGACGGTCAGCGGAATGTTGGCGACCGCGGTCAAGCGCTGGCGCCAGAAATGGTCCGTGCCGGAGCGGGCGGCGCCGAGCCCACGGACGCGCGAGAGCGGCGTGCGGATATGCTTCGGGGTGTCGCTCACATCGGACCTCCCATCGCCAGCAAGCCGAAAATCCATAACAGCACGGTGATCGCGATCGACCCGATCAGGTTGGCGGCAGCGAGCCATTCACGCTCGGCCGGCCCCATGGCGCGTCCGGTGTCCCAGATCAGATGCCGGATGCCGCCGAGCATGTGGTGGATAAGCGCCCAGGTATAGCCGAACAGGATCAGCCGGCCGATGATGGAGCCGGCGAACCATTCGAACCGCGCATACGAACTTGGCGAGGCGGCCGCGATCAGCCACCACGCCAGCAACAGCGTGCCGAAATAGAGGCCAAATCCGGTAACGCGATGGACGATGGACATCATCATCGTCAGCATCGGTTTGTAGATTTGCAGGTGCGGCGACAGCGGCCGCGCGGCGGGGGCCTTGGTTTCGGCCATTGTGCTCATCCGAATTCGCTCGACGCTGTGACTTAAACTCCGACGGAGGCGAAGCGCGCCAAGCTTAAGCCCAATTTCCTAGCCGTTCCGCCAGCTTGCCGCAATCTCGACAAAGACGGCGGCCAAGCCGCAACTCGATCTAGCTTCGCCATAGGCGAAAGATTATCATTGGACGGCTCTTGTACAATGGGCATTATTCATAGTCTGACTTCGCAAAATACGAAGGAGGCCTCCAGTCGTGCGGTTTGACCTCGCCGATCTCAGCTTGTTCCGCAATGTGGTGGAAGCCGGCAGCATCACCCACGGTGCCCAACGCGCGAACCTGGCGCTTGCCGCCGCCTCGACCCGCATCCGCAATATGGAGGCGACGCTTGGGGTCGCCTTGCTCACCCGCGGACGCCAAGGCGTAACTCCGACCCAGGCCGGCCGCACTCTGCTGCAGCATGCGCGTGTCATGCTCCGTCAAGCCGAGCGCTTGCATGAAGATCTCGACGCCTACGGCGGCGGCCTCGGCGGCCAGATCCGCGTCTTGTCCAACACCAACGCGCTGACCGAGTTTCTTCCCGAGGCGCTCAGTTCCTTCTTGGCCGCCCACCCGAATGTCAGTGTCGATCTGGAAGAGCGCCTGAGCGACGAGATCGTCGGCCTGATTGCCGAGGGGGTTGCCGATCTCGGCATCGTTGCCGGGACGGTCGACGTGCATGCGCTCGAAACCTATCCGTTCCGCCGCGATCGCTTCGTGCTGGTGGTCGCGCATGGCCATTCGCTGGCGAAGCGGACCAAGATCGCATTCGAAGACGTGCTGGAGCACGATTTTGTCGGGCTGGATCGCGCCTCCGCCTTGCAGCGCTTCCTCGCCAGCAAAGCGATGCGCATCGGGCGGCCGTTACGCTTGCGCGTTCAGCTTCGCAGTTTCGATGCGGTGTGCCGGCTGGTCGAATGCAACGTCGGCATCGGCATCGTGCCGGAGACCACGGCGCATCGCGTCGCCAAGACGATGGCGATCGCGGTCGTGCCGCTCACCGATGCCTGGGCGGTGCGCGAGCTGACGATCTGCATCCGCTCCATGGAGGAATTGCCGCTCTATGCGCGACAATTGGTCGAGCATTTGCGCGCGCAGGTATAGATGCGACAGCTGCAGGTTTTGCGCGGCCAACCCGTGGTCGATACGATCGCAGTCACACGCTGTGGACACCATCATGGTATTTTCACCGCCGCTCCGTGACGCGATGCGCGGCAATGAGCAACACAGCCGAGAGGCACAAGGTGCGCTTTTTCGCGTTGATGATGTCGATGACGTGTGCGCTGCCGCTACTTGCGGCGCCGGCGTTCGGCGCAGGTCAGAAGGCGCATGACGATTGCGACGCCGACAATCCGGATCGCAACATCGCCGGTTGCACACTCATCATCGAAGACCCGAGCGAGGGCGACACCATGCACGCCGTCGCCCATGTCGCGCGGGGTCTCGCCTGGCAGGCCAAGGGCGATCTGGACCGCGCGTTGGCCGATTATACGGACGCCATTCGCCTCAATCCGCGCGACGCGCTTGCCTACAACAATCGCGGTCTGCTCTGGCGTGAAAAGGGCGATGTCGATCGCGCACTCGCCGATTTGACCGACGCCATCCGCATCGATCCGCTGCCCTACTCCGATGTTGCCGGCAGCGGCCATGTCAATATCTACGCCAACCGCGGTCTCGCCTGGCAGGGCAAGGGCGATCTGGTGCGCGCCATCGCCGACTTCGATCAGGCCGTCAAGCTCGATCCGAAAGACGCCGACGCCTTGAACCGGCGCGGCGCCGCGCACCGCGCCGCCGGGCATCTCGATCAGGCTATGGCTGATTTCAGCGACGCAATTCGCGTCGATCCAGATTATCTCGGCGCCTACTACAATCGCGGTCTGGTGCGGGAGGCCAAAGCCGACCTCGACGGCGCCATTGCCGATTACACCGAGGCGATCCGGCTCGATCCAAAATTCGCCGACGCCTATGACGGCCGCGGCCGTATCTTTCTGGCCAAGCACGACCCCAACCCGGCGATCGCCGATTTCGACCGAGCGCTTCGCCTCGATCCGAACCGCGCTGAGGACTACTTCCTGCGCGGCGTCGTCCGCTACGACCGCTACATGGGCTTCATGGGCGACGGCTGGGTCGAGAAGGACGATCTTCTCCAGGCCATCGCCGATTTCAACGAGGCGATCCGTCTGGATGCAACAAACCCCCGCCTGCGCTACGCGCACGCGCTGGCGTCGAACACCAACGGCGATCGTGACCGGGCGGTCGCCGACTTGACCGAGGCGCTGCGCCTCGATCCTGACAACGCCACGTTTGCCGCGATGCTCAAGCAGCTCAAGCCGTAACACGCGTAGAGGTCATGCGGTTCGACGTACCGTCAGTTGCCGCCCGCTTGGCGTTGCTCGATGGCGGCGACGACGGCTTCGATCTTGCCGTCCAAAAGCTCGCCAATGCTCGCCAGCCCCGGCCGTTCGAGCGCGGCAAGGAACGACGATGGCCGATCGTAAGCGATGCAGCCGCGACCATCGCCTGGATCGTAAACGCAAACGCGAAAGGGAACATAAAAGCTGCCGCGGACGTCGATGGAGATGATCTGTTCCGCGATCACGGGATTGCCGACCAAATAGAGTGCGCAGCTCTTGGGGTCAGCCTTGAGCACTGTGGCCTGGCCTTGCTCGACGCGAAAGAAAATCATCAGGCCGTGCGGTCCCGCCATGGCGGTAAATTCCGCTTCGACTTGGTCCCAGGGTGCGCCCCGTTGGTGTAGCCGTTCTGCCACGTCCGGCTTGAATCGTCCAAGCTCATGCTCGAAGGCGTCCATCAGCGCTTGGTAAGTCAGATTGGTCGCAACCGTCACGCGTTCGACGGCGTATGTTGCGATCGGTGGATCGACGGCGGGTGCGGACGGCATGACAATCACCTCGATCAAATTTTGTTCGAACTCTATTCAGTGCGGCATCAGCACCCAGTAGTCGAGGTCGAGCAGGACCGACGGATCGTAATCCTCGCCGGCTTTGTACGGAAAATCGTCGCACGGCCGGTCGCAGGTGGCGACGGTGCGCAGCCGCAGCGCGCCGACGTCCTGCCGCCCCGGCAGCTCGGACTTCGCCAGCACTTCCGACCACGCGAACACGGTGCCGCCGGCGAACAGCGGCGCGACGTGCCGTCCGCCATTGATGGCGGTGATATGGAACGCGTTGGCGAGCCCGTTGAACGACAGCGCGCGAGCCAGCGAGATCACGTGGCCGCCATAGATCAGCCGCCGGCCGAAGCGGCCCTGTTTGGCGCCGAACAGGTCGAAATGAATGCGCGCCGTGTTCTGGTAGAGCCGGGTCGCGATCATGTGCTCGGCCTCTTCAACGGTGATGCCGTCGACATGATCGATCCGCTCGCCGATCTGGTAGTCGCCGAAGCGGTAGGGGTTGCCGGCGACGGCGAAATCGTACGCCGACAGATTGATCGGCGGGCAGGCCTCGCTCAGAACCTTGGGATCCAGCACCGTCGGCAATCGCGGCACGTGGTCGCCCGGTGCCGGCGCGGCTTCGTCGCGTTTTCGCACCATCACCCAGCGGACATATTCGAGCGCGGCGGTGCCGTCCTGCTTGTAGCCGGTGGTGCGCACATAGACGATGCCGGTCTTGCGGCTGGAATTTTCCTTGAGGCCGATGACTTCGGAGAGCGCCGACAAGGTGTCGCCGGGAAAAACCGGGCTGCGAAAATAGCAGCCGGCATAACCGAGATTGGCGACGGCGTTGAGCGAGACGTCGGGAACGGTCTTGCCGAACACCATATGAAATACCAGGAGATCATCGATCGGCGAGCGCGGATAGCCGATCGCCTTGGCGAATTCGTCGGACGATTGCACCGCGAACCGCGGCCCAAACAAACCGTTGTAGAGGGCGACATCGCCGGTGGTGACCGTGCGCGGCGTGGCGTGGCGGATCACCTGGCCGATACGGAAATCTTCAAAACAATTGCCGGGACTGGTCTTGGACATTGCATCAACCTTTTCGTCACAAACCTTTAACAATCCCGGCAGTGCTGCGCGCTTCATAGCCGAACGGACTTGGCGCGAAAAGCGTTCACGCAGCCGTGAGGACGGCCGCGGGCAAGGCGCGAAACCCGCTTGTCGAGGGGCCGTATCTCGATCTGCAGACGCAAATACCCCGCGTCTCACCGGCGGTTCGCCGGCAAACCTCGACAGCACCTAATCAACGGCAAATATGGAGCTCCCCATGTCCAAGCGTTTCACTTTGATCGCCGCTGCGGCGGCACTTGCGCTCGCCGCCGGCGTGGTGGCGCCGCTCTCCGCGGAATCGATGCAGGAAAAGACGGTTAATGTCGGCGGCGCGCCGATGTATCCGTCGAAGAACATCATTCAGAACGCAGTCAATTCGAAGGACCACACCACGCTGGTTGCCGCGGTGAAGGCCGCCGGCCTGGTCGACACTCTCTCAGGCCCGGGCCCATTCACCGTGTTCGCGCCGACCAACGAAGCGTTCACCAAGCTGCCGGCCGGCACGGTCGATACGCTGCTGAAGCCGGAAAACAAGGCGACGCTGGTCAAGATCCTCACCTACCACGTCGTGCCCGGCCGTATGACCGCCGTGAATCTGATGAAAGCGGTCAAGGACGGCGAAGGCGAAGCCAAGCTCAAGACCGTCTCCGGCGACTGGATCAGCGTCAAGCAGGCGGGCCCCGGCAAGCTCACGATCACCGACGCCAAGGGTGACGTCGCCATGGTCACGATCCCGGACGTTCTGCAGTCGAACGGCGTGATCCACGTGGTCGACACCGTGCTGCTGCCGATGTGATTGGAAACCTGTCCCGGCTACACTCTTTCCCTCTCCCCGTTTTACGGGGAGAGGGCTGCTGACAGGAATGTGACGCGCGCGTGGCTGGGTGTTTTGCTAGACCTTTCCCGGCGAAACGGATCGAGACCATGACGATCGAAGCCACCGTGAATTCGCCGCTCGCGCCAAATGCCGCCACGCGGCCCCTTATTCACCCCGTCTGGGTGCGGGTGACGCACTGGATCAATGCGCTGGCGATGCTGGTGATGATCGGCTCGGGCTGGCAGATCTATGACGCTGCGCCGCTGTTTGGTTTCACGTTCCCGCGGCAGATTGCGCTCGGCAACTGGCTGGCCGGCGCGCTGTTGTGGCATTTCGCCGCCATGTGGATCTTGATGGTCAACGGCGTCGTCTATCTCATTCTCGGCAGTCTCAGCGGCCGCTTCCGCCGCAAGCTCTTCCCGATTTATCCCGGCGAGGTCTTTCACGATCTGTTTGCGGCGTTGCGCGGCAAGCTCGCGCATGACGATCTGTCCGTCTACAACGCCGTCCAGAAGCTGCTTTACCTCGGAATTATCATCGCTGGCATCACCATCGTGCTCTCCGGCCTGTCGATCTGGAAGCCGGTGCAATTTCACCCTTTGACCAGCTTCTTCGGCGGCTACAATACCGCGCGCTACGTCCATTTCGCTGCCATGACGGCGATTGTCGCCTTCCTGGTCGTGCATGTGAGTCTTGCGGTCCTCGTGCCCAAAAGCCTGCGCGCGATGATCATCGGCCGGTGAAGGCAGGAAGAAATCTATGGCCCGTCAGCGCAAAACCCTACCCGGCGTCGATCCGAAGCTCCTGATCAAGGACGCGGCGAAGCTTCTGCCCGAGCCGTCGCGGCGCTTCTTCCTGCGCGGCGCCGCGAGCCTCGGCGCGCTCGCCGTGCTCAGCGGCTGCGACATCATCGACGGCGATACCTCGGAGAGCGCGCTCCGCACCATTTCGGAATTCAACGACCGGGTCCAGGCGCTGCTGTTCAATCCCAATATCCCGGCGCCGGAATATCCGGAAAGCATGATCACCCGGCCGTTTCCGTTCAACGCTTATTATAGCGAGGACGAAGCGCCCGACGTCGATGGCGAGCAATACCAGCTCGAGATCGGCGGTCTGGTGACCAACAAGAAGCCGTGGACCCTGCCCGAGCTCTACCAGCTGCCGGAGGTATCGCAGATTACGCGCCATGTTTGCGTCGAAGGCTGGAGCGCCATCGGTTCCTGGCAGGGCGTCAAGCTGTCGGATTTCCTCAAGCTGATCGGCGCCGATCTGCGCGCCAAATATGTCTGGTTCCAGTGTGCCGAGGGCTATTCCAACACCATCGATATGCCGACCGCGTTGCATCCGCAGACGCAGCTGACGCTGAAATTCGACCACCAGATTCTGCCGCGCGCGTACGGCTTTCCGATCAAGATCCGCATCCCGACCAAGCTCGGCTTCAAGAACCCGAAATACGTCACCGCGATGTGGGTGCAGAACAACGATGCCGGCGGCTATTGGGAGAACCAGGGCTATAACTGGTTCAGCGGTCTCTGATCGGCTGCCGGCTCACTTGCCGTAGCCGTGATCCTTTAGGATCTTGCTGAAGGCTTCGCTGGTCTGCCGTTGCACGTCTTGGAAGCGCGGCACCAACAATGCGGTCATTTCGCCCATCACCTGCGGGATTTCGTGTAACGCCTTGGCGCCGGTCGGCGTGCGGTAGAACGCCGCCAGATCGTGCAGTTCATTGACGGTGAAATGCCGCGCATAGATCGGCGGCGCTCCCTTCAAGGCATCGGTGACAAAGGCGACCTGGATGCGCTCGAACTCGGCGCGTAATTCGCCGATGGTGGCTTCGTCAATTTTTTCGGCGCGCGCCTTTTGTTCGACTACCGGCCAGAGGCTTGCGGTGATGCTTCCGGTGAATTGCTTCATCATGTCCGGGGAGAGGATCGCGAGCAGCTCTTTGGCGGCCGCAAGCGCCTCTGGGCTCGGCTCGTCGGCGCGGGCGTAACTGCCCACTCCGGCAAGGAGCAGCACGAGTGCGATGATACGCAAGCTTCGCATGGTGGCGCCTTTCCTGGCTAAAGCCTGTCTTGTGAGCCTGTCTTGTGAGCCTGTTTTGTAAGCCCGTCTTGTAAGCCCGTGTTGGGCGAGAGACTTTGGGCAAGCCCTTCTCGCAATGACTCCGATTCTAGCACTTTGGCCGTGAACGCGCTCGGCTTGCCAAGCCGCAAGCCGCGCTTTAGCAATCCTCGCGCAGTTTCCGTGAGGCATCATTCATGGCTACCCACAAACTCCTTCTTCTCGCCGGCGACGGCATCGGTCCCGAAGTCATGGCCGAGGTGAAGCGCCTGCTCGGCTTTCTCGCCAAGGCCGACATTGTCAGTTTCGACATCGAAGAGGGGCTGGTCGGCGGCTGCTGCTACGACCTCCACGAGGTCAGCATCACCGAAGAGACGATGGCCAAGGCGCATGCCGCCGACGCCGTCATTTTCGGCGCTTGCGGCGGGCCGAAATGGGACAATGTGCCTTATGACGTGCGGCCGGAAGCCGGTCTGCTGCGGCTACGCAAGGAACTCGGCCTGTTCGCTAATATCCGCCCGGCGATCTGCTACCCGGCGCTGGCGGAGTCATCGAGCCTCAAGCGCGACGTGGTCGAAGGGCTCGACATCATCATCCTGCGGGAACTCACCGGCGGCGTTTATTTCGGCGAGCCCAAGACCATCACCGATCTCGGCAACGGCCAGAAGCGCGCCGTCGATACCCAGGTCTACGACACCTACGAGATCGACCGCATCTGCCGCGTCGGCTTCGAGCTGGCGCGCAAGCGGCGCAACAAGGTCACCTCGATGGAGAAGCGCAACGTGATGAAGACCGGCGTGCTGTGGCGCGAGGTCGTCACCGACGTGCACGCGCGCGATTATAAGGACGTCCAGCTCGAGCACATGCTGGCGGACGCCGGCGGCATGCAGCTGGTGCGCTGGCCGAAACAGTTCGATGTCATCGTCACCGACAATCTGTTCGGCGACATGCTCTCGGATATCGCGGCGATGCTGACCGGCTCGCTCGGCATGCTGCCGTCGGCCTCGCTGGGCGAAATCGACGCCAAGACCAAGCGGCGCAAAGCGCTCTACGAGCCGGTGCACGGGTCGGCGCCGGACATCGCCGGCAAGGGCATCGCCAACCCGATTGCGATGATCGCCTCGTTCGGCATGGCTTTGCGCTACTCTTTCAACATGGCCAAGGAGGCCGATCTGATCGACGCGGCGATCGCGGCGGCGCTGGCCAAGGGTCTGCGCACCGCCGACATCAAGTCGGAAGGCACCAAGCTCGTCAGCACTTCGGAAATGGGTGAGGCGATCGTCGGCGAACTGGAGCAGCTCGCCGCGTAATCGATCTGCGGTTTATCTTCCGCTCGGTGAGCGGAAAATTTCAGCGATTTATCGGATCGCGCCGTTACAGCGCTGACGCAGCGTCAGAACGGATTGCTCTGGTTGACGCCCGGGAGCAGGAACGGCTGCGCCAGCGGCAGCCCGCCGACCCCGCCAAGATCGGGCCCATAAAACCAATAGGGACGGCCGGGATCGCCGCCCGGCGGAAATGCATAGTCGAGATGGCTGCCATAGCCGACCGGCACTTCCGTGCCCGGATCGAGATAGGAGCGCCGCTGCACGATAATGGTCGTGGTGCCGTCTGGATGGTGGATGATGGTGCGGGTCGGCTGGATGATGGTGCCGGCTGCGGAACGATAGACCGGCGGATTTTTCTTGGTTTCCGCCCCCGCGGGGCCGGCCATACATATGACGACGACCGCAAGACAACACGCAATGACCCGCATGGCCCCTCGCTTTCACGTAACAGTAGTCTAACCGGCTTTCCGACCACATCCTAGCGATTTGGCAGCCAGCCTTTGTGACGGGACGGTTCCGGCAGAAAAACCGCGCGCCGTTCCCCATATAAGCGCCTGCCCGCAGAGGCCGCCGACATTGTGTTTACGGCTTTTCTCCCTTAGAAGCCGTTGCGCTCCGGCTGCCGCCACTGCGGTGCGGGCCAAATTTCGATGAGGAGTTGCTGATGGGTTACACCGTCGCCGTGGTCGGCGCGACCGGCAATGTGGGCCGCGAAATGCTCAACATTCTCGCCGAGCGGGAGTTTCCCGCCGACGAAGTGGTCGCGCTCGCCTCGCGCAAAAGCCTGGGCGTCGAAGTCTCCTATGGCGATCGGACGCTCAAGGTCAAAGCGCTCGAGCATTTCGATTTCTCGAGCATCGATATCTGCCTGATGTCGGCGGGCTCCGCCGTATCGAAGGAATGGTCGCCGAAGATCGCCGCCGCCGGCGCGGTGGTGATCGATAATTCGTCGTGCTGGCGCTACGATTCCGACGTGCCGCTGATCGTGCCGGAGGTCAATGCCGACGCGGTCACCGGCTTCCGCAAGCGCGGCATCATCGCCAATCCCAATTGCTCGACGGCGCAGCTCGTGGTCGCGCTCAAGCCGCTGCACGACCGCGCCAAGATCAAGCGCGTCGTGGTCGCCACCTATCAGTCGGTGTCGGGCGCCGGCAAGGACGCCATGGACGAGTTGTTCGCGCAGACCAAGTCGGTATTCCAGCTCAACGAGGTCGCGCCGAAGAAATTCCCCAAGCGCATCGCCTTCAACCTCATCCCGCACATCGATGTGTTCATGGAGGACGGTTACACCAAGGAAGAATGGAAGATGGTGGTCGAGATCAAGAAAATTCTCGACCCGAAGATCAAGCTCACCGCTACCTGCGTGCGCGTGCCGGTCTTCATCAGCCATTCAGAAGCGGTCAATATCGAATTCGAGAACCCGATCACGGTCGAGGAGGCGCGCGATATCCTGCGCAACGCGCCGGGCTGCATCGTCATCGACAAGCACGAGCCGGGCGGCTACGTCACGCCTTACGAGGCGGCCGGCGAGGATGCGACCTATATCAGCCGCATTCGCGAGGATGCGACGGTCGAGAACGGCCTGTCGATGTGGATCGTATCCGACAATCTGCGCAAGGGCGCCGCGCTCAACGCCATTCAGATCGCCGAGTGCCTGATCAACCGCAAGCTGATCACGGCGAAGCGCAAGGCGGCGTAGCTGCTGGAATCGTCACCCTGAGATGCTCGGCCGAAGGCCGAGCCTGGAAGGGTGCTGCTCAGGTACCTCAGCAACATCCTTCGAGGCCCGCGCTGCGCGCGGGCACCTCAGGATGAGGGACGTGCAAACGGCTGCGCGGGATCACCCGCCGTGACCGCCACGAACTCACCGGTCTTCTCGTCCCGCATCAAAAGCTCGCCCGTGGCGACGCCGAAATAGGCGCCGTGAATGGCGATCTGCCCGGTCTCGATCAATTGGCGGAGCCGTGGAAAGGTTTTGAGATTGTCGAGGCTGTTGACAACGTTGGCCTGCTCGAGGCGGGTGATATAATCCGGCCACGAAAGATCGCGCTGCGGGCCGGCCTTTTCCGCCGCTGGCGCCATCAGCCGCATCCAGTTGCCGATGAAATCGCCCGGCGACAGTGGCTCGGCGTTTTCGGCAAAGGCTTTAACGCCGCCGCAATGGGCATGGCCGAGCACGACGATGTGCTTGACCTTGAGCGCGGCGACGCCGAATTCGAGCGCCGCGGACACGCCGTGGGCATGGCCGTCGGGCTCGTAGGGCGGCACAATGTTGGCAACGTTGCGAACCACAAAGAGCTCGCCCGGCCGGGCGTCGAAAATGACTTCGGGCGAAACGCGCGAGTCACAACAACCGATCACCATCGCCTCGGGCGCTTGACCGGCTTCGGCAAGTTCGCGATAGCGATCCTGCTCGTGGCGCAGGCGGCCTTCGAGAAAGCCGCGATAGCCCTCAATCAGACGCGGTGGAAACGGCATGCGGCTTGTGCATTAACTGACCACGATATGTTTGCAAAGAGTGAGTAGTGCTTTGAGAATTCGATCGTTGGCACGCGGCCCGCAGGACCGCTACCATAACGGTTGCGTTCAGCCGTTGCATCGTCCGATCGCCCTATGGAGTGTCCATGACCATCCGCCCGCGGCGCAGTGTGCTTTACATGCCCGGATCGAACGCGCGCGCCATGGAGAAGGCACGCGAGCTGCCGGTCGACGCCGTCATTCTCGACCTCGAAGACGCGGTCGCGCCCGACGCCAAGGCCAAGGCGCGCGAGCTGATCGTCGAAGCGTTGAAAAATGGTGGTTTCGGCCGCCGCGAAGTGCTGGTGCGGATCAACGGCCTCGACACCGCCTGGTGGCTTGACGATCTCGCGGTTGCCGCGGCCGGTCCGGACGCGGTTTTGGTGCCGAAGGTGTCGGCGCCGGAGCAGGTTCGGCAAGTGGCCAAGCACCTCACCGGCGTCCGCGCAACGGAGAACGTGCGCATCTGGGCGATGATGGAGACGCCGCTTGCCATGCTCAACGCCCGGGATATCGCCGCGGCGGCGCTCGATGCCGATACCCGGCTCGCGGGCTTTGTCATGGGCACCAACGATCTCGCCAAGGATACGCGGGCCCGCATCCTGCCCGGCCGCACGCCGATGCTGCCATGGCTGATGATCTGCGTCGCCGCGGCGCGCGCCTTCGGCCTCGACATCCTCGACGGCGTCTATAACGACCTCGGCTACGCCGAGGGCTTTGCCGCCGAGTGCGCGCAGGCGCGCGACCTCGGCTTCGACGGCAAGACGCTCATTCATCCGCAGCAGATCGCGCCCTGCAACGCCGCTTTCTCGCCGAACGACGACGAAGTGGCTTGGGCGCGGAAAATCATCGCCGCTTTCAATCAACCTGACAACGCCGCCAAGGGCGTCATACAGATCGACGGCCGCATGGTCGAGCGGTTGCATGCCGACATGGCGCGGCGCACGGTGGCGATCGCGGACGCGATCGCCCAGAGTGAGGCGGCTTGAACGGCTTTCTCATTCCGCTCATTCCCGCGAAAGCGGGAATCCAGCAACTGGCTCAGTACGGAATGCTGGGTCCCCGCCTTCGCGGGACGAGCGGTAAAACACGATCCACCTAGGTCTTCAACCGATAGCCGGTGTTGAAGATCCACCACACGATCGCCATGCAGACCGCCGTAAAGAATACGATCACGGCGACGCTGATCTCGACATTGACGTCGGCCAGTTCGAAGAAGCTCCAGCGGAAACCGCTGATCAGATAGACGATCGGGTTGAACAGCGAGACGGTGCGCCAGAACGGCGGCAGCACGCTGGTCGAGTAGAACGTGCCGCCGAGGAAGGTCAGCGGCGTGATGATCAAAAGCGGCGCGACTTGCAGCTTGTCGAAGCCGTCCGCCCAGATGCCGAGAATGAAGCCGAGCAGGCTGAAGCTGACCGAAGTCAGGATCAGGAAGGCGAGCATCCAGAACGGATGCGCGATGTGGATCGGCACGAACAGCGCCGACGTGCCGAGGATGATCAGGCCCAGCACGATCGACTTGGTGGCGGCCGCGCCGACATAGCCGATCACGATCTCGAGCGCCGAGGTCGGCGACGACAGGATTTCATAGATCGTGCCGGTGAAGCGCGGGAAGTAAATGCCGATGGCGGCATTGCTGACGCTCTGCGTCAACAACATCAGCATCATCAGGCCGGGCACGATGAAGGCGCCATAGCTCACGCCTTGGATGGTTGAGATGCGCGAGCCGATGGCGGCGCCGAACACCACGAAATAAAGCGAGGTCGAGATTACCGGCGAGACGATGCTCTGCAGCCAGGTGCGCCGGGTGCGCGCCATTTCAAACCGGTAGATGGCGCCGACGGCATACGGGTTCATGGCTCTCGCCTCACCAGGCTGACAAAGATGTCCTCAAGCGAGGTTTGCGTCGTCGACAGGTCCTTAAAGTGCACGGCGGCGGCTCGCAAATCGTCGAGCAAATCGGTGATGCCGGTGCGCTCGCCGCGCGTGTCGTAGGTATAGACCAGCTTGCAGCCGTTATCGGCGAGCGCGAGATGGTGCTTGGCGAGCGCCGGCGGCACCGCGGCCAACGGCTCGCGCAGCTCCAGCGTCATCTGCTTCTGGCCGAGCTTGCGCATCAATTCGGCTTTGTTCTCGACCAGGATCAGCTCACCCTTATTGATGACGCCGACGCGGTCCGCCATCTGCTCGGCTTCTTCGATGTAATGCGTGGTCAAGATGATGGTGACGCCCGACGCGCGCAGCGCCCGCACCATGTCCCACATGTCCTTGCGCAATTCGACGTCGACACCGGCGGTCGGCTCGTCGAGAAACAGGATCTGCGGCTCATGCGCCAGCGCCTTGGCGATCATCACCCGGCGCTTCATGCCGCCCGACAGGGTGGCGATTTTCGCGTTTTTCCTGTCCCAGAGCGAAAGGTCCTTGAGCACCTTCTGCAGGTAGGCCGGGTAGGCGGACTTGCCGAACAGTCCGCGGCTGAAGGACACCGTCGCCCACACCGACGAGAACATGTCGTTCGCCAGCTCCTGCGGCACGAGACCGATCAGCGAGCGGGTGGCGCGATAGTCCTTGATGATGTCGTGACCGTCGACCAGCACGCGTCCGCTGGTCGGATTAACGATGCCGCAGATGATACTGATCAGCGTCGTCTTGCCGGCGCCGTTGGGGCCGAGCAGCGCGAAAATCTCGCCGTGGCGAATCTCGAGGTTGATATCCTTGAGCGCCCGAACGCCCGACGCAAAGGTTTTCTCGAGATGCGAGACCGAAATCGCCGGCGCCACGACACTGCTCGCTTGACGGACGAGCACGGTGTTACACCCAAGGCCGCGCCGCTTTGGCCTTCTCCTCAAAGCCCGTGATCTTCTCGCTCTTGACCATGGTCAGCCCGATATCGTCGAGGCCTTCGAGCAAGACGTGCTTGCGGTGCGGATCGATGTCGAACTTCACCACGCCGCCATCGGGGCCGCGGATTTCCTGCTTGGCGAGATCGATGGTCAGCGTCGCATTGGCGCCGCGCTCGGCGTCGTCGAACAGCTTCTCCAGGTCTTGCGGCGATACTTGTACCGGCAGAATGCCGTTTTTGAAGCAGTTATTGTAGAAAATGTCGCCGAACGAGGTCGAGATCACGCAGGTGATGCCGAAATCCCTCAGCGCCCAGGGCGCGTGCTCACGCGAGGAGCCGCAGCCGAAATTGTCACCGGCGACCAGGATTTTCGCTTTGCGATAGGCCGGCTTGTTGAGCACGAAATCAGGATTCTCGCTGCCGTCGTCGCCATAGCGCTTTTCCGCGAACAGGCCTTTGCCAAGGCCAGTGCGCTTGATGGTCTTTAAGTATTGCTTGGGGATGATCATGTCGGTGTCGACATTGATCATCTTCAGCGGTGCGGCGACGCCTTCGAGGATCGTGAACTTTTCCATCTCAGCCTTTCCAGCTGGTCTAGATTTTGCGTTGGAGCATGATCTTTTTCCGAAAACCGGTATCCACTTTTCGGGATCATGCTCTGGCTCGCGGCGGCCGAAGCTCGGCGCGTAAGCGCTAAATGGCGCGTGGCCGGGCGTGGGTCAACCCTGTGCCGCCGTCACCGGCTCCTTGGCTTTGAACTTCGACTCGCGGTCGAGCGTGCAGACCTGGACGTGGTATTCGGTATAGTACTTCTCCCGCGCCAGCTTTTGCGCCGCAACATGCTCCTTGTTGGTGCGCCAGGCGCGCAAGCCCTCTTCGTGCTCGAACTCGACGATGGTCACGCGCTCGCCGTCGTCGGCGAAAAAGCCCTTGTGCGAAATGTAACCGGGCATGGTCTGCGCCAGCGCGTTCATGCGTTCCACCAACGCGACATACTCGTCGCGCACCCCCGGCTTCAGGCGCGAGCGAAAGACGGTGACGATCATGGCATCCCTCACATCTGCTTCGTGGTTGCCGGAACAGTGGCGAGCTCACTATCGGGAATCGTGCCGAGACCTGTGACCCAAGGCAATGCCGAGCGGAACCAGATTTGCCGTTTCGGCACCAGCTGTTCGCGCTGACGCAAAATGCCGACGCGCAGCGTATATGACGGCCGCGGATGTTCGCCGGGCGACGTCGAATAGATCGGCGAGCCGCATGTTGGGCAAAAAGCCTGCACCCGCAGATTGCCGCTGTCCGCCGTGGTTTTCAGATAGGCGGTCGGCTGCCCCGTCATCTTGAAAGTTGCGCCCGACGTCGGGATCGAAACACGAAACGCCGAGCCTGTTCCGGTCTGACAATCGGTGCAATGACAGATCGTGGCAGCGTCCGGGTCAACTTCGCCTTCGATCGTGATCGCGCCGCAATGGCAAGCACCGTCCACCTTCATCACGTGGCTCCCTTGACCTCTTCCACGGATTGCTCGATCGCCTCCATATCGTCGTCGGACAAGCCGAAATGATGGCCGATCTCGTGCACCAGGACGTGCTTGACGACGGCGCCGAGCATTTCGTCGTGCTCGGCCCAGTAGTCGAGGATCGGGCGGCGGTAGAGCCAGATCATGTTCGGCATCTGTACCGGAGCGCTCTCGGAACGAAACGGCAGGCCGACGCCCTGGAACAAGCCGAGCAGGTCGAACTCGCTTTCGGCGCCCATGTGGTCGAGCACCTCGTCAGTCGGAAAGTCGTCGACCTGAATGACGATATCGGCGCACAACTCGCGAAACCGGCGCGGCAGACGTTGGAAGACGTCGCCGGCGAGCACTTCGAGCTCGACCAGCGACGGCGCTTTGACTGGCTGCCAGGCCAGGGGATCGGATGCGAGATCGGCCATGCTTCACTCTAGCGTGGATTGCATCTCACCGCTCGCTTGAATTCCCGCTTACGTGAAAGTGGGCGGATCAGCTAGGATGGCCGATGATGTCAGTCAAACGGTTCATGGCGATCACGAGCCTTGTGGTGCTGCCGTTGGTCGGCGCGGCGTCGTCAACGATGGCGCAGTCGCCGCCGCCGGCCTGGAGCCCGCCTTACACACATCCGCGGATCGAGGTGAACCCGCGCCCGGCTTACCGCCGCTGCGCGAGCTGGTACGTCATTCAATACCGGCCGAGCGGCACGGTGCTCTTCCCGGAGAAGCATTGCTGGTGGCAGCGCGGCTAAGCGCCGGTCGCTTGGCCATTGCCCTGGGGCCGCGCCACTGCAACGGCTGCTAACGAGAATCCGGATGTTGTCCTTTACGGGAGTGGAAAAGATCGGGGGCACCCGTTTTGTCGGAGACGGGAACAGGGCGTCCGTGATCGAACATCTGCGGATCCGCGATCACGCCACTCTGGTCGAGTTTGAACGGGACGCTGCTGCGTCCGTCGGCGAGAGGCGTCGCCAGAACGATTTCGAACTCGTTCTCACCGGTCTCGCGCACCGAGGTCGGGGTGGGGCCGTCGACGCTCCCGAATACAAGCATTGGTATCGGCCCATCCGATCGCTTGACGAACACGACGTGCATGGTTTGGTCTTCGCAGCTCACGTCAGCCATCCGGTTCCACAAGTGCCCGGTATCAGCTTCGCTCACGATCGTCGTGCGACATCCTGGCAGATACGGATTGGCGGTGAACCAGCCCGTGAAGATTCTGATCGGTTCGGCGTAACGGACCCACCCGCCGGCGACCAAGGCAAGCAGCGCGGCGACGATACCGGCCGCGACCCACCAGCCATAACGACGGCGGCGCCGTGGCGGCGGCAGCAGCGGCGGGGGCGACGTTTCGAGCGACGTGGCCGGCTGCTCGAAAAAATGCCGATAGGCAAGCGAAAGCATGCCGACGCCTATCATGCCGCCGGGAATCCAGAGCAGCGCTATCACGAGCGAAACCAGCGTTGCGACGGCCCGGTCGTAACCGGACAGCAACAGCCAAGACGACAACCCTCCGCTGATCGCGATCAACGGCAACAGGCAGAAAAAGGAGGCCCAAACCATTCGCCAGGTATTGCGTTTGCTGACCCGCCACGCAGTCGCCAGCGTGGCGTCGTCGCGTCCCAACGCTATGCCCGGCAAAACCAGCGATAACCTCGGCACAATAAATACGGCGACGATCACTGCCACATTGACGAGAAATTCGATGACCGCCGCTGCGGTCCCGCCGCTCCCGGTCATGATCTTGGGGAGCGCGATGATGACAGTGCTCGGCACCGTAATGATCAGCCCGATCAAGAACGCCAGAATCGCATAGCCGGCAACGGTTTTGTCGAGCCGCAGATAAAAGCCGGGGCCGGGATGTTCGTCCCTGAGCAGCAGGCGGTGCCACGCCACGGCGACCGAGGCGACGGCCGGGAGCATGATCAGCTTACTGACAATTACGGTCACCCATGTCAGCACCGGGTGGGGGTCGACAAACGCTTGGCCGAAACGGATCCCCTGTACGATCTCCGCGAGCTGCGCCGTTTGCCACCAATCCCAAATTGCCAGGATCGGCACCATCAGCAGCATCCAAAACCAACAGATGCGAACCAGATCGGAAAAATTCCGCGCCCACAGCGCGTAGGCTTGCCCGATAGTGCGGAACAGCGGAAGCTTTGAAGGCCCCGTAATCGTCATGGCGGTCATGTGCTGGTGCCCCTCTCATGCGGCGCTTGCAGCGCGCCGCTGCATTGTCGCTATTGGTCGCTGCCTTGCGCTGCAAGGTTCAACTGCCGGCAATAATTTGCTAACCGACGGCGTCAACGCTGCGCTTCGTGGAGGTCCGCGAAAGGAACTGAAACCTGCGAAGTTAGCCGTAGATGGATGTCACACGCTGCGCGAAAAAATGGCGATAGGCAAGCAAAGCATGCCTCCTGGGCTTTGGGTTTGAACTGAGGAGGGACCTGAGACGACAAAACGCAGCTAGGGCAGCGACCAATAGCGGTGACACGCCGGTGCGTGGAAAGCTCCTAATGAGAGGACTACCAATGGGCGCAGGATTTGCGTTGAAAAACGTGTCGTTCAGCCGCGCGCCGGAAGGTTGGATTTTCACCGTCCGCGGCGGATCGAACTTGCTGTTCAACGCGATTTTCCCGGCGAACAGGTCCTACCTGGTGAACAGATCATACTTGGTGAACGACGCGCAGAAAACCGAGTTGCTCGCGCGGATCAATTGCTGGCGTGTCGTTTGCTTCATTCTGCTTGCGTCGATACTTGCGGCGCTCGTGGCTGCAGCCGTGAGCTTATGCCACTCAGGATTTTCGAACTGGCTGGCCTTGGCCATCGTCGTCTCGATTTGCTATTTCGGCCACCTTGCCCTTGTCCTTTACGGGGCCGCCATTCCATACATTCGATGGTTCTTGCTCCGCCCCGTTCTCGTTGACGTGCCTCGTCCGACCGGCTTTTGGGGCAGCTTTTTGGTGGGTTTGGCATATGGGGAGGCGCGAGCTTCCACAAGCTGGTTGGCGTTTCTATGCTTGGCGTCCGGCTTGGGCAGCGTCTGGTCCGCGTCCGCCGCGCTCACGGCGCACGGCGACCATTACTTTCATTTGATGTTTGCCATTCTCCTCGCCCAACAGGTGGCGCAGTCCGGCGCCGGATTGTTGCTGAAACTCAGGACCAGCCGATTGTCGGAGCCGCGCAGTCAGCTTGGCCGACGAGCACAATGATAGACCGTCAATCGATTTGATCTGAAGCGATTGCGCTTTAGGTCCACTCGCGCACGTCGACAAAATGACCGGCGATCGCGGCGGCGGCGGCCATGGCCGGCGACACCAGATGCGTGCGACCCTTATAGCCTTGCCGTCCTTCGAAGTTGCGATTCGAGGTCGAGGCGCAGCGCTCGCCGGGGGCGAGCTTGTCCGGGTTCATGGCGAGGCACATCGAGCACCCGGGCTCGCGCCACTCGAAGCCGGCATTGAGGAAGATCTTATCGAGCCCCTCGGCCTCGGCCTGTTCCTTCACCAAGCCGGAGCCCGGCACGATCATGGCGCTGATATTGGCGTGCACTTTCTTGCCATCGACGACGCGTGCGGCGGCGCGCAAGTCCTCGATCCGGCCGTTGGTGCACGAGCCGATGAACACCCGATCGAGCGCGATATCGGCGATGTTCTCGCCGCCCTTCAGTCCCATATAGGCCAGCGAACGTTCGGCGGCTTCGCGCTTGTTCGGATCGGTGATGTCTTCAAGCCGCGGAACGCGGCCGGTTACCGACACGACCTGTTCGGGGCTGGTGCCCCAGGTCACGAGCGGCGGCAGCTTTGCGGCGTCGAGCCTGATTTCGCGATCGAAATGGGCGCCGTCGTCGGATTTGAGCGTCTCCCAGTAGCGCATCGCATCGTCCCAGGCTTTGCCCTTGGGCGACTTGGGGCGATCCTTGAGATACGCATAAGCCTTCTCGTCCGGCGCGATGAAGCCAGCCTTGGCGCCGGCCTCGACCGACATGTTGCAGACGGTCATGCGGCCTTCCATCGACAGCGAACGGATCGCCTCGCCGGCATATTCGAGCGCATAGCCGGTGCCGCCGGCCGTGCCGATCTCGCCGATGATGGCGAGGATGATGTCCTTGGCGGTGACGCCGTGCGGCAGCTTGCCGTCGACGACGGCGCGCATGTTCTTCGACTTCTTCTGGATCAACGTCTGGGTCGCCAGCACATGCTCGACCTCCGAGGTGCCGATGCCGTAGGCCAGCGCGCCAAAGGCGCCGTGGGTGCCGGTGTGGCTGTCGCCGCAGACGAGAGTGGTGCCGGGGAGCGTGAAGCCCTGCTCCGGGCCGATGATGTGGACGATGCCCTGGCGCTTGTCGAACTCGTCGAAATATTCGAGGCCGAAGAACTTCGCGTTGTCGGCGAGATAGGCGATCTGCTGCTCGCTCTCCGGGTCGGGATTTTTCTGCCGCCGATCAGTAGTCGGCACGTTGTGATCGACCACGCACAGGGTCTTGTCCGGCGCATGCACCTTGCGGCCGGCGAGCCGCAAACCCTCGAACGCTTGCGGGCTCGTCACCTCGTGCACGAGATGTCGGTCGATATAGATCAGGCAGGTGCCGCCCGGCTCCTCGTTGACCAGGTGGTCGGTCCAGATCTTGTCGTAGAGTGTGCGCGGGCTAGCCATGCCGAAAACTCCTCGCCGTTTCATGGCGGCACAAAGGTATATAGTGGTCGGGCCGTCCTTTAGCGCCTTGAGCGCTTGAGGAAAAGAGCGGCCATTCTGTCGCTGGGATCGGCGCTATCAGGGAGGCGTCCATGGCAAAGCCGAAGGCCAAAGCAAGGCCGAAATCTTCCACACGGTCCGTCAACGGCTCGCGTTCGAGCAAACGCCGCGCCCCATCTTCGGTGAAGGCCAAAGCCAGACCGCGGCCGAAGCAGCGCTTCATCGCCAGCCACCATCGCGAGGAGGATTTCCAGGGCGGGCTGCGCCGCTACGCGAAGTACCGCGATCTCGGCATGGCCGACGCCACCGGCGGCATGGTGCAGGCGCACGTGATCCGCTTCGTGTCGCCCTGCCGCCCCGAGGAAGTGTCGAAGCTGCATTACCACGACGTCGACTTCCAGATGGTCTATGTGCTCAAGGGCTGGATCAAGACCGAGTTCGACGGGGAGGGCGCGATCGTGATGCGGACCGGAAGCTCGTGGATCCAGCCGCCGCGCATCGAGCACAAGGTGCTCGATTATTCCGACGATTGCGAAGTGCTCGAAATCGTGCTGCCGGCGGACTTCAAGACCGTGGAGCTCGAGTAGCGGGCAGCCGCCGAATGTTTACTTCGTCGCCTTGCCGCCAGCCGCAGCCGCTTCGCCCTGCGCGCTGTGATCCTGCCGCTCGAGAATGCGTGCCGACTTGCCGCGGCGGCCGCGCAGATAATAGAGCTTGGCGCGGCGCACTTGGCCGCGGCGCACCACCTTGATCGAGTTGATCATCGGCGAATAAAGCGGGAAGACGCGCTCGACGCCCTCGCCGTAGGAAATCTTGCGCACGGTGAAGTTCTCGTTGATCCCGGTGCCGGCGCGGCCGATGCAGACGCCCTCATAGGCCTGCACACGGCTGCGCTCGCCTTCGACGATCTTGACGTTGACGATGACCGTATCGCCCGGCTGGAAATCGGGTATCTCCTTGCCGGCGGACAGCTTCGCCACTTGTTCGTTTTCGATTTGCTTGAGCAGGTTCATGGCGAATGTCTCCAACGGCTGCGCGCTCCGCGCTATTGCCGGCCAAGTCTCATCGGCTAAAGTCTGATCGGCCAAAAGTCTGATCGGGTTGGGCGAGCTTCTACGCTAACGGATGGGCTTTGTCACGCTTTGGTCACGGGCTTGTCCCGCGTCCCGGAATGACGGGCCCACAGGTCCGGCCGGCGTTCGCGGGTGAGCCGTTCGGCCTCAGCGCGCCGCCAGGCGGCGATTTTGCCGTGATCGCCGGACAGCAGTACCTCGGGGATCGGCTGGCCCTCCCAGACCTGCGGCCGGGTATATTGCGGGTATTCCAATAACCCTTCGGCAAAGCTCTCCTCATCGCGTGAGGCTGCGGCGCCCATGACGCCCGGCAGGAGCCGCACGCAGGCGTCGATCAGCACCATGGCGGCAATTTCGCCGCCGGACAGCACATAGTCGCCGATCGAGACTTCCTCGAGGCCGCGCGCGGAAATGACCCGTTCGTCGATGCCTTCGAAGCGGCCGCAGACCAGCACAGCACCGGCGCCGGCGGTGAGCTGTTCCACCCGCTTTTGGGTTAACGGCGCTCCGCGCGGCGATAGGAGCAGCCGCGGACGCTGATCGGTCGCGGCCGCGTCGATGGCACGGCTCAGCACGTCGGCCTTCATCACCATGCCCGGGCCGCCGCCGGTCGGCGTGTCGTCGACGCTGCGATGCTTGTCGATGGCAAAGCTTCGGATATCCACGACGTCGAGCGACCAGGCGCCGGCTGCCAGCGCCTTGCCGGCCAGGCTCGCGCCGAGCGGCCCGGGAAAGACATCGGGGAAGATGGTGAGGACGCTTGCCCGCCACATGGTCAGCCCGCCGCTCGCAATTCATCGCGGATGCGGGCGATGATCTTGCCGAGTTTGTTAAGGCCAGCACCCTCCCGGCCGACGCCCCAATAGGTGTCGGTCGGCGCCGCTTCGATGATCTCCTCGTTGCCGGTTGCGAGCAGCATGGCCTTGAGGTCGGGATGGAGCTCAAACTTGCGCCGCACCGCGCGGTACATGACCTCGTCCTTGATGGCGTCCCAGTCCGGCCGGATCGCGGCCTTGTTGTTGTCGGCGACATTCTTGGCGATGATTGGTTTTTCCGCCTTGCGGATCGACTTGCACAGATCCGGGTCAGTGAATTTCTGCGCCTGATAATAATTTTCCACGGTCGGCCACCAGGCATCGTCGAGATCGATGCCGAACGGCGCGAAGTTCGAGAATTCGCGGTGCGTGTCGGACTTGGAAAAGAAGCGGATAGCCATGACAGTGGCGGCCAATTGCGGTGACTAATTCGCCTTGAACGATCCTTGTGGCGGATCGACGACGATCTTGCCTGCAGCGATGTCGACTGCCGGCACGTGCGTCATATCGAACGGCACCAATTCCGTCTTGCCGCCTTTCTCGGTCCGCACTTCGATCAGGTCGCCGGCGCCGAAGTTGTGGATGCCGACGACGGTGCCGAGCCTGTTGCCGGTGCGGTCGACAACGGCGAGGCCGACCAGATCGGCGTGATAAAACTCATCGGGCTCCGCGGTTTGTGGCAACCGCTCGCGCGGCACGTAGAGCTTGGCGTTGGCGAGCGCGCTCGCGGCGTCGCGGTCGCGAATGCCGGACAGCCGGGCGACGAAATGGTCCTTCGCCGGCCGCAAGGTCTCGATCTCGAACACCCGCCCGTCGTCGGTTTCGAGCGGGCCGTAGTCGGCAATCGCCGCCGGATCGGACGTGAACGAGCGGAGCCGCACTTCGCCGCGCAGGCCATGCGCGGCGCCGATTTGGCCGAGACAGACGCGAGCGTCAGTGTTGGGCGCGCCGCCCGTCATCGCTTTCGCTCTTACGCCGCCGGCGCGGCGCCGGCGGCAGGAGCGGTGCCTGCGGCAGGAGCGGCGCCCGCGGCAGCTTTCGCGGCCTCGGCTTGCGCCTTGCGCTCCTTGCGCGGGACCGCCTTCTCCGGATTGTTGCGCTTCTCGCGCTTGGCGACGCCGGCGGCGTCGAGAAAACGCATCACCCGATCGGAGGGCTGCGCGCCCTTGGTCATCCAGGTCTTGACCTTGTCGAGATCGAGCTTGAGCCGCTCGGTCTTGTCCTTCGGCAACAGCGGATTGAAGTAACCGAGGCGTTCGATGAAGCGCCCGTCGCGGGGGCTGCGGCTGTCGGCGACGACGATGTGATAGAACGGCCGCTTCTTGGTTCCGGCGCGGGCCATGCGGATCGTCAGCATTTAGTCTTCCTTTCTTCAGGAGGTCAGAGATTTTCGGTGACAAGGACGCGGCCTTTCGCGCCTACGGCGGTTTCGCCGGTTTGGTTGCGAATGCGGCCGCGCAAATCGATGATCTCGCCGTCGAGACGAGAATTCTTCTTTACCGAGATGACCAGCCATTCGAGCGTGATCGTCTCGTCGGCGTAGACGGGCCGCCGAAACCGCACCCAGAATTCGAGGCCGAGCATCGCGCCACGTTTGGAAAAGTGCGAAGCGGTCAGCGCCAGAAGATGCGCGGTCGTTTGCGGGCCACTCGCTAGGAGCCGACCGAAGCGCGTCGTTGCCGCATATCCGGCATCGTGATGCATCGGATTGGTGTCGCCGACCGCGTGCGCAAATGCGCTGGTCGCGCTCGGATCGAGCGAGACCACCGCGGAAAAGCGCTCATGCGGCTGGGTCGAGATCATTTCTTTTTTCCGAGGCCCGGAAATCCCGGCGGCAGACCGCCAGGCAGCTTCGGACCAAGGCCCGGAAGCCCGCCCGGCAAGCCGGGAAGATTCGGCAGGCCCGGCATGTTCGACGGCAGGCCGCCCGGCATCTTCTCCGCGAGCTTCGCCATCTGTTCCGGAGACGGCATGCCGCCGCCGAGACCGCCGAGTCCAAGCATGTTGGCGAGGCCCGCCATCGGGCCGCGCTTGGCGCCGCCCATCGCCTTCATCACGTCGGCCATGGTGCGATGCATTTTCAGGAGCTTGTTGATGTCTTCTGGCTTGGTGCCGGAGCCGGCGGCGATGCGCCGCTTGCGGCTCGCCTTGAGGACGTCGGGGTTGCGCCGCTCCGCCGGCGTCATCGAGTCGATGATCGCCATCTGCCGCTTGAGCACTTTTTCATCCAAGTTGCGCTCGGCGAGCTGATTTTTGATCTTGGCCATGCCCGGCAGCATGGTCATCAGCCCGCTCATGCCGCCCATATTCTGCATCTGCGTGAGTTGTTCGCGCAGGTCGGCCAGATCGAACGCGCCCTTGCGCATCTTCTCGGCGACGCGCGCCGCCTTCTCGGCGTCGATGGTGGTGGCGGCCTTTTCAACCAGCGCGACGATGTCGCCCATGCCGAGGATGCGGCCGGCGACGCGCGCGGGGTCGAAGTCTTCGATGGCGTCAAGCTTTTCGCCGGTGCCGAGGAGCTTGATCGGCTTGCCGGTGACGGCGCGCATCGACAATGCGGCGCCGCCGCGGCCGTCGCCGTCGACGCGGGTGAGCACGATGCCGGTCAGTCCGACGCGCTCATTGAAGCTGCGGGCGAGATTGACGGCGTCCTGGCCGGTCAGCGAGTCGGCGACCAGCAAGACTTCATGCGGCGAAGCGGCGCGGCGCACCTCCGCTGCCTCGTTCATCATCGCTTCGTCGAGCGTGATGCGGCCGGCGGTATCGAGCAGCACGACGTCATAGCCGCCGAGTCGCGCCGCCTGCAGCGCGCGCGTCGCGATCTGCACCGGCGTCTGGCCGGCGACGATCGGCAGGGTGTCGATGCCGACCTGCTTGCCGAGCACCGCCAGTTGCTCCATCGCCGCCGGGCGGCGGGTGTCGAGCGAGGCCATCAGCGTCTTGCGCTTCATGGTCTCGGCAAGACGCTTGGCGACTTTCGCCGTCGTCGTGGTTTTGCCCGAGCCCTGCAGCCCGACCATCATGATGGCGACCGGCGCCGGCGCGTTGAGGTCGATCGGCTGCGCGCTCGCGCCCAGCGTCTCGACCAATTGGTCGTGCACGATCTTCACGACCATCTGGCCGGGGGTGACCGACTTGATGACTTCGATGCCGACGGCGCGCTTCTTCACTTCGTCGGTAAAGGCGCGGGCCACATCCAGCGCGACATCGGCTTCGACCAGCGCGCGCCGCACTTCCTGCAGCGCCGCGTCGACATCGCCTTCCGACAGCGCGCCGCGCCGGGTCAGGCGGTCGAGGACTGCATTCAGACGCTCGGAAAGACTGTCAAACATTCGACGTTCCTTCACTGCTCAGCAGCGGACGAAGTAACCGCCCAAACAACTCAGCGCCCGAGAGCGCATCGCGCTGTCGGGCGGTTACCTCCGGCCTCTTGGACCGGTCGGCGGGGCTCAAACTTTAGTCTCTTGCGAGAGCGGCCGGAAAATAGGTGCAGACCCCGACGGCGTCAACCGTGACGTAATGCCCGGCCGCCGGTGCCGGCCGGCGATATAATACGGCCGGATGTCGCGCTATTACCAAGGCCCAATCTCCGATCATTTCGACGGCGAGCGCTTTTTCGACCCAAACGGCGCGCCACCGCGCAGCCGGCGGGAACTGCGGCGTTGGATGCTCGATCGCTATTGGCGGGGCACCAAGGCGGCATGGCCGGCCCGGGCGCCGTCGCCGTATGCCGACCGCCCGCCGGCGAGGGTCGAGGGAGCTGGCCTTCGCGTTTCCTTTGTCGGCCATGCCAGCTGGCTCATTCAGACCGCGGGCCTCAATATCCTGCTCGACCCGGTCTGGTCGCAGCGCGCGTCGCCGTTCCGCTTCGCCGGACCGAAGCGCGTTAACGATCCAGGCATCGCGTTCGAGGATCTGCCGCCAATCGACGTCGTACTGGTCTCGCACGCCCATTACGATCATCTCGATGTCGCGACTTTGTCGCGACTCGCCGCCGCGCACCGCCCGCGCGTGATCGCGCCGCTCGGCAACGACACCATCATGCGCAATCATGACCCCAAGATCGCGGCCAAAGCCTACGACTGGCACGACCGCCTCGAGATCGGCTCGCGCGTGTCGGTGACGCTGGTCCCGACGCGGCATTGGTCGGCGCGTAGCCTGTCGGATCGCAACATGTCGCTGTGGGCGTCGTTCGTGATCGCGGCGCCGGCCGGGCGGATTTATTTCGTCGGCGATTCGAGCTACGGCGACGGCCACCATTTCCGCGACGTGCGCGAGCGCCATGGTCCTTTCCGGCTCGCCATCCTGCCGATCGGGGCCTATGAGCCGCGCTGGTTCATGGCCGACCAGCACATGAATCCAGCCGAGTCGGTGCAGGCTTTCATCGATTGCGGCGCCGAGCTTGCGCTCGCCCATCATTACGGCACCTTTCAGCTCACCGACGAAGCGATCGATGCGCCGCTGATTGCGCTGGCGGAGGCTCTCAAAGCCGCGGGAATTACGGCCGAGCAATTTGGCGCGTTGCGACCGGGACAGGTGTGGCAGACCTAATTTTTAATCAGCACATACACATTGACGACCAGATGGTCTTCATTGGTCGTCAGCGGATCGGTCAGATATTGCTCGATGAACAAATCCTTGGCCTCGAGCTTCTTGTCGTCGAGATAATTGGTGATCGCCTCGTAGGTGTTGTCGAGGCCGTCATACGATCCGCGATGGACGAATTTGAGCGCGTGACCGGCCGGCGAATTGCCGATCGCGATCTCGCCCTTGGGCGGATTCTTTGGCGGCTCGGCGATCGGAATGGCCGCCTGGTACTGAAAGCCCGCGTCGTCGGTCGCGGTGAAGATCGTCATCGCCTGACCGTCGATCTTGAGCCCTTCCTTGGTGATGTAGGTCTTGAGCGTCTTGAACGAGTTGGTGATGGTCTCGAAGGCGTTGTCCCAGGTGCCGGTGGCTTTCAGATACACCATCGGCTTTGCGATGAGGGTTGTGTCCTCGCCAAACGGATCGATCGGCTGCGGCGCCGCGGGCTGCGCCGGAGGGGCTGGCGCGGCCTCGGGCTTCGCCTCGGGTTTGGCCGGAGCTTGGATCGGATTTTGCGCCCAACATGGCTGCGGCCCGCCGCCGACGATCATCGTGGCGGCCATGGCGGCGCAAAGCGCAAGGCGAAGCAACATCCGGGTCTCCGTGTATGGATGCTAGACTGGAGTCAGGGATGCCAGCACCAACGCTGGCGGTAGCGGCCGCCATCAATGGTCCTACTAGCGCAGTGGATGCAAGTCCTCATATAAGTTGCGCTTATTTGGGCATATCATGAGCGCACTGGCCAATCGCGATTTCATCAAGATGAACGGTCTCGGCAACGAGATCGTGATCGTCGATCTGCGCGCCGGCGCGGGCCCAATCGCGGCGGACGAAGCGCGTGCGGCCGCCCGCCAGGAGCCTTACGATCAGCTGATGGCGCTTTATCCGGGGCGCGGCGGCAGCGACGCCTCGATCCGCATCTTCAACAATGACGGGTCGGAAGCGGGCGCTTGTGGCAACGGCATGCGCTGCGTGGCTTCGCTGATCAGCGCCGAGACTGGCCGGGCCGCGTTGAAGTTCGAAACCACGGCCGGCGTCGTCTCCTGCTGGCGCGGCGCCGACGGGCTTTTTACCGTCGATATGGGCGCGCCGCGCTTTCGCTGGGACGAGATTCCGCTGGCTAAAGCAATGCCCGATACGCGCGCCATCGACTTGCAATTGGAACCGCCGGGCGCGCCGATCCTGCGCACGCCGTCGGCGGTGAACATGGGCAATCCGCACGCGATCTTCTGGGTCGACGATCCGCGGGCTTACGACCTGCCTCAGATCGGGCCGGTGCTGGAACACCACCCGCTGTTTCCGGAGCGCGCCAATATCACGTTGGCCGCGACGCCGTCGCGCGACCGCGTGGTGATCCGCACCTGGGAGCGCGGCGCCGGCCTTACCAAAGCCTGCGGCTCGGCGGCCTGTGCGGCCGCGGTCGCCGCGGCGCGGCTGTCACGCACCGGCCGCAATGTCACCGTCACCTTGCCGGGCGGCGACCTGGCGATCGAATGGCGCGAAAGCGACGACCACGTGCTGATGACCGGCCCGGTCGAATTCGAGCATCGCGGCCGCTTCGACGCGGCGCTGCTCGCCGGCGCCAGCGTGGCATGATCCGATGAGCGTCGATGTCGTCACCTTCGGCTGCCGGCTCAATGCTGCCGAGTCGGAAGTCATCCGCCGCGAGGCTGAGCGCGCCGGTCTAAGCGATCTCGTGGTGGTCAATACCTGCGCCGTCACCGCCGAGGCAGTGCGCCAGGCGCGGCAAACAGTCCGTGCGCTGCGCCGCGAGCGCCCGCATACCAAGATCGTGGTCACCGGCTGCGCTGCGCAGATCGAGCCGCAGACCTTTGCGGCGATGGCGGAAGCCGATCGCGTGCTCGGCAATACCGAGAAGCTGCGCGCCGACGTGTGGGCGCGCACGAGCGCGGATTTCGGTGTTGCTGACGCGCCGAAAGCGCTGGTCAACGACATCATGGCGGTGAAGGAAACCGCCGCGCACCTGATCGAGGGCTTTGCCGGCCGCGCGCGGGCCTTCGTCCAGGTGCAAAACGGCTGCGACCACCGCTGCACCTTCTGTATCATTCCCTACGGCCGGGGTAATTCGCGCTCGGTGCCGATGGGCGCCGTGGTTGCCGATGTCCGCCGCCTGGTCGTGAACGGCTATGGCGAAGTCGTGCTCACTGGCGTCGACATCACGAGCTACGGCGCCGATCTGCCGGGCGCCCCGAAGCTCGGCGCGCTGGTCAAGCAAATCCTCAAACATGTGCCGGACCTCAAACGGCTTCGCCTGTCGTCGATCAATTCAGTGGAAGCCGATCGCGATCTCATCGACGCGTTCGGCGACGACGGTCGCCTGATGCCGCATCTGCATCTGTCGCTGCAGGCCGGTGACGACCTGATCCTCAAGCGCATGAAGCGCCGGCATTCGCGGCAGGATGCAATCGCTTTCTGCGACACGCTGCGCCGGCTCCGCCCCGACATCGTGTTCGGTGCCGACATCATCGCCGGCTTCCCGACCGAGAGCGAAGCAATGTTTACGAATTCACTCGCCCTGATCGAGGAATGCGGACTGACGCATCTGCACGTCTTTCCATTTTCGCCGCGTCCGGGCACGCCGGCGGCGCGGATGCCGCAGCTGTCACGCCAGGTTGTGAAGCAGCGGGCGGCGCGGTTGCGCGAGCGCGGCACGCTGGCGTTGCGCCAGCATCTTGACGCCGAGGTCGGCGCCTCGCACCGCGTACTGGTCGAATCCCGCGAGCAAGGCCGCACTGAGCAATTTACGCAAGTCCAGCTTGCGTCTCCGGCGGAGCCGGGCGCGATTGTTGAAGTCAAGATCGCCGGACATGACGGCAAGCAGTTACTCGCCGCGTAAGTCATTCCGGGTCGCGCGTCTGCGCGAGCCCGGAAACCATAACCACGAATGGTGCAGGATTTTTCACGGATCGTGGTTATGGATTCCGGGTTCCCGAGCTTCGCTCGGGCCCCGGAATGACGACGGTTGAGCGTCGTCGTCTGCTGCTCTCCATCCACACTGCTGAAGCGCAACGCGTATGTGCTGCGGCACTGGCGCGACGACGGAGATCGACGCGCGGTTCTTGTAAAGCGGAACGATAACCTCGCGGGCGTGCAAATGCAGAACGGGCCCGCCACTGCGCGGCGCCGTGCCATAGATCGCGTCGCCAACGATCGCCCAGCCCATTTCCGCGCAGTGCACACGCAATTGGTGTGTACGGCCAGTAACGGGCTCGAGCGCGAGCCAGGCGGATCGTCCCTCCGGACTGCGCCCCAGGACCTTCCACTTGGTCACCGCCGGCTGGCCGTTCGGATCGGGCTTCATCCACCAGCCGCGCCGCTCGTCGAGCCGGCCGAGCGGAAGCTCGATGACGCCTTCGTCGTTGGGCGGCGCGCCTTCGACCACGGCCCAGTAGGTCTTGTCGATCGAGCCGGACTTGAACAAGCGGCCGAGCTGCGCCAGCGCCTTGCGATGGCGGCCGAGCACCAGGCAACCCGAAGTGTCACGGTCGAGCCGGTGCGCCAGCGCCGGCGCGCGCGGCAGCCCAAAGCGCAACGCGTCGAAATGATCTTCCAGGCTTTCGCCGCCCTTGGGCCCGCGATGCACCGCGAAACCTGAAGGCTTGTCGATCACCAGCATGAGGCCGTCGCGGTAGAGCACCCGCGACACCATCTCTTCGGGGGTCATATTGCCTACCTTGGCGAAACCGCTATCACGGGCGTCGCATGAGAGACAGCGTTACCAAAGTGACCGACAGCGCGACGGACACGAAGGCGAAGTGGTGGCAGCGCCTCACCGGCGGGCTCAAACGCACGTCGTCGGCGTTGGGCGGCGCCATTACCGACCTCGTCTCCAAGCGCAAGCTCGACGCCACGACAATCGCCGAGATTGAAGACGTCTTGATCCGCGCCGATCTCGGCCTCGACACGGCGGCGCGTATTGCAGTGACGCTCAGCGAAGGCCGCTACGAGAGCGAAATTTCGCCTGACGACGTCAAGGCTGTCGTGGCGGTCGAGGTCGAAAAGGTGCTCGCGCCAGTAGCGCAGCCGCTGGTGATCGACGCGGCGCACAAGCCCTTCGTCATCCTGGTCGCCGGCGTCAACGGTTCCGGCAAGACCACGACCATCGGCAAGCTTGCGGCAAAATTCCGCGCCGAAGGCCGCACCGTGATGCTGGCGGCCGGCGATACGTTTCGCGCCGCCGCCATCGATCAGCTCAAAATCTGGGGCCAGCGCGCCGGTGCCGAGGTGATCGCGCGCGAGGCCGGTGCCGACGCCGCCGGTCTGGTGTTCGACGCCGTGCGCGCGGCGAAGGAGCGCGGCGTCGACGTGCTCCTGGTCGACACCGCCGGCCGCCTGCAGAACCGCACCGAGTTGATGGACGAATTGCACAAGGTCGTGCGTGTCATGAAGAAAGTCGATGCGTCGGCGCCGCACGCCGTGCTGCTGGTGCTCGACGCCACCGTCGGCCAGAACGCGCTGTCGCAGGTCGAGATATTCAGCAAGGTCGTCGGCGTCACCGGTCTGGCCATGACCAAGCTCGACGGCACCGCCCGCGGCGGCATCCTGGTCGCCATCGCCGCGAAGTTCAAAGTTCCCGTGCATTTCGTCGGCGTCGGCGAGAGCGTGGACGACCTGGCGCCCTTTTCGGCGCATGAATTTGCCCGAGCGATTGCCGGCATTGAGCAGTGAGCGGAGGCAGGGCTACCCGACATGACAAATTGAGCGCGTACCATTAAACACCACCTGACATGACCGAAACGACCAAGCCGCAGCTCAACCCGTTCCTCAAGCTGGCGCTCGATCTGGGGCCGCTGGTGCTGTTTTTCTTCGCCAATTCCCGCTACGGCATTTTCGTCGCCACCGCGACCTTTATGGTCGCCGTGTTGGCGGCGTTGGCGGCGTCGTACGTGCTGACGCGGCATCTGCCGATCATGCCAGTGGTCACCGCCATCATCGTCATCGTGTTCGGCGGCTTGACGCTGATTCTGCACAACGATCTCTTCATCAAGATCAAGCCGACCATCCTCTATGCGCTGTTCGGCGCTGTTTTGCTCGGCGGGTTGCTGTTCGGCAAATCGTTCCTCGGCATCGTGTTCAACTCGCTGTTTCACCTCACCGCAGACGGCTGGCGCAAGCTGACGCTGCGCTGGGCGCTGTTCTTTTTCGCCCTTGCGGTGCTCAACGAGATCGTCTGGCGCAACGCCTCGACCGATGCTTGGGTGAACTTCAAGGTGTTCGGTGTCTTGCCGCTGACCTTCTTGTTCGGCGCGCTGCAATATCCGCTGCTGCGGAAATACGCGGCAGAGCCGGCGGAGTAGGCGCCCGTCATTCCGGGTCCGAGCGCAGCGAGGAACCCGGAATCCATAACCCCGAATTGTGCAGGTACTGTGCGGACTGTGGTTATTGATTCCGGACTCGCCGCTTCGCGGCGCTCCGGAATGACGAAACTACGAACCTGCCGCCAGCGCCTTCTCGATCTCCGGCTTGATTACCGTATCGAGATTGTCCGGCGTGATCGGCCCGACCAGTTTGTAGGCGATGCGGCCGTCGCGGCCGACGACGAAGGTTTCCGGCACGCCATAGACGCCCCACTCGATCGCGGCGCGGCCGTTGGGATCGGCGCCGGCGGCGACGAATGGATTGCCGTAGCGGCCGAGAAAGCGCCGCGCATTCTCCGGCTGGTCCTTGTAGTTAATGCCGATGATGCGAAGTTTCGGATTCTCGGCAAGCTGCATCAAGAGCGGCGCTTCGTCGTGGCATGGCACGCACCACGACGCCCAGACATTCACCACCGTCACCGCGCCCTTGAAACTCGCCGGTTCGATGCCCGGCACCGGCTTGCCGTCGCGATCGAGGCCGGCAACCGGCGCCAACGTGGTTTGCGGCGCCGGATGACCGATCAGCGCGGAGGGAATACGCGAAGGGTCGCCGGAATAGAGGCGGATGACGAACAGCAGCACCAGGCCGAGAAAGATCACCAGCGGCGCCAGCACGAGAAGGCGGCGCCGGCCAACATTGGGGCGCTCGTTGTCGGTCGCGGTCACGCTTCTTCCTTCGCTTGCTGCGCTGCCGGTTCCGGCGCGGGCGCCGAGCGGCGGGTGACGCCGCGTTTTTCGAGGCCGGCGAGGGTGCGCAGTTGCAGGCGGTAGTCGACCATCACCCAGGCGGTCAAGCCGCCGACAACGAGGGCGGCAGCTGCATAAGCCGCGACGATGAAACCGGTGTGAGTCGCCGCTTCCATCGTCAGCTTACCGCGCTCGCCTGCATCAGCCGCAGCGTCCGCACCCGCCGGCGCAGGATCTCATTGCGCATGGCCGCCAGTAAAAGCGTGGCGAAAGCGAGCGTGAATGCGACGGCCATGATGAACAGCGGCATCAGGATCGACGCATCGATCGTCGGCCCGCCGACGCGAAACACCGAGGCGGGCTGGTGCAGCGTGTTCCACCAGTCGACCGAGAATTTGATGATCGGCAGATCGACGGCGCCGACAAGAGTGAGGATCGCGGCGGCGCGGGCGGCGCGCGACGGATCCTCGACCGTGCGCCACAGCGCGATGACGCCGAGATAGAGCAGAAACAGGATCAGCACCGACGTCAGCCGCGCGTCCCACACCCAATAGGTGCCCCACATCGGCCGGCCCCACAGCGAGCCGGTGACGAGGCACATCAGCGTGAACGCGGCACCAATCGGCGCCGCCGCCTTGGCGGTGACGTCGGCGAGCGGGTGGCGCCACACCAGCGTGCCAAGCGCGGCGATCGTCATCACCCCCCAGCCGAGCATGCCGAGCCAGGCGGCGGGCACGTGCAGGAACATGATCTTGACCGTGGCGCCCTGCTGATAGTCGTCGGGAGCGACGATCGCCTGGTTGATGCCGAACGCGAACGCGATCACCGCCAAACCGCCGAGCCACGGTATCGTGCGGTTGGCGAACTTGAGAAATCGTGTCGGGTTGGCGAGATCAGTGATGCCCATCGGCGGTTTTCCAGTTCGAGCGTTACCTTATTCCATTTCCTGCCGCAGCGCCGCCGCCGCGGCGAACGGCCCCACCACCAGGCTCGCCAGTGTCAGTGCGCAGAGGATGGTAAACGGCGTGCCAAACGGTACCGGTCCGGCCACAGCGGCATTGGCCGCAGCCACGCCGAAAATGAGCACTGGCACGGTCAGCGGCAAGACGAGAATGGCGAGGAGCAATCCGCCGCGACGCAATGTCACCGCGATGGCGGCGCCGATCATGCCGATGAAAGTCAAAGCCGGCGTGCCGACCAGGAGCGTCAGCACCAGGGCGGCCGCGGCCGGCGCATCGAGATTGAGGAACAGCCCGATGAACGGCGCCGCGATGATCACGGGCAAGCCGGTCGTGAGCCAATGTGCAAGACCCTTGACCGCCACGACGACTTCGAGCGGCGCGCGTCCCATGAGGATCAAATCGAGTGAGCCGTCGTCATGATCGGCGGCAAACAGCCGGTCGAGCGCGAGCAGGCTCGCGAGCAAAGCGGCGAGCCACAGGATCGCCGGTCCGATGCGCGTGAGCAGCGCCAGGTCCGGACCGAGCGCGAACGGCACCAGCGTGACGACGACCAGAAAGAACAGCACGCCCATCAAGGCGCCGCCGCCGACGCGGACGGCGATGCGTATGTCGCGGAACAGGATGGCGGCGAGCGCGGTCATGCTGCTTCTTCCGTTTCCGGCTTTGTTGCGGAAACGTCGTCGAGCTGCAGTTCGCGGGCGGCATCGAGCCCGAGCGCGCCATGCGTTGCGGCGAGGATTATGCCGCCGCCGGCCAAGTGCGCCTGCATGATCTCGCCGAGCCGGACCTGCGCCGCAGCGTCGAGCGTCGCGGTCGGCTCGTCGAGAAGCCAGATCGGACGCTTGACCGCGAGCAGCCGCGCGATCGACAGCCGCCGCCGCTGCCCGGCGGAAAGATAGGCGGCCGGCAAATCGGGGAGCGTATCGAGCCCGACCGCCGCGAGCGGTTCCTGCGTGTCGGCGGCACGCGACCCGAGAAAGGCCGACCAGAATCGCAAGTTTTCGGCAACCGACAAGGAAGGCTTCAGCGCATCCTGGTGGCCGAGATAATGCGCCTGCTCGGCGACGGTCAGTTCGGGGTCGCCGCCTTCCAGCGCCAAGTTCCCGGCGGCGGCGCGGACGAGGCCGACCACGATGCGAAGCAAGGACGATTTTCCGGCGCCGTTGCGGCCGCGAATCGTCAGGCTCTCGCCGGAGGCGACGGCAAAGCTGACGCCGGCAAAAACGTCGCGGCCGCCGCGCCGGCAAGCCAGATCGGAGGCGGAAAGCCGCATCAATGACGTCCTAAACAAAAGACGAATGCCGAAATCAGTGCGCCGGCGAGCGGCGAACAACCCGGCGCCGAGCGGCATGTTATCGACCATTTCTTGCCGAACTGGCACAAGACTTGAAAAGACCCTATAAGCCAAAAACACGGCCAGCGGCGCGTTCGCGACGCTTTCCGCGTCCGGCGACAACACTCCGTTGGCGCCTGTTCCGGCAATAAATTGTTCACGATTGCGCCGGCGGGCGGGCCGGCATGATGGGAAAATAATCATGACGTCGCTCGACAGCTTCAAATGCTTAAGGCCGCTCAAGGTCGGGTCCAAAACCTACGCCTATTACAGCCTGCCGGTGGCGGAGAAGAACGGCCTCAAGGGCATTTCGCGGCTGCCGTTTTCGCTCAAGGTCCTGCTCGAGAACATGCTGCGCAACGAGGATGGCCGCACCGTCACCAAGGAGGACATCCAGGCGGTGGCGCAATGGCTCAAGACCAAGACGTCCGACCGCGAAATCGCGTTCCGGCCGGCGCGCGTGCTGATGCAGGATTTCACCGGCGTCCCGGCGGTGGTCGATCTCGCCGCGATGCGCGACGCCATGAAGATGCTCGGGGGTGATCCGAAAAAGATCAATCCGCTGGTGCCGGTCGATCTCGTCATCGACCATTCGGTGGTGGTCAATTATTTCGGCAGCAACACCGCGTTCAAAAAGAACGTCGAGGAAGAGTACAAGCAGAATCAGGAGCGCTATCAATTCCTGAAATGGGCGCAGCGCTCGTTTGAGGATTTCCGCGTCGTGCCGCCGGGCACCGGCATCTGCCACCAGGTCAATCTCGAATATCTGTCGCAGGCCGTCTGGACGGCAAAGACCAAAATCAAGGTCGACAAGGTGATGGCGAGCGAACTCGCCTATCCGGACACCCTGGTCGGCACCGATTCGCACACCACGATGGTGAACGGGCTCTCGGTCCTCGGCTGGGGCGTCGGCGGCATCGAGGCCGAGGCCGCCATGCTCGGCCAGCCGTATTCGATGCTGCTGCCGGAAGTGATCGGCGTGCGCTTCAACGGCAAGCTCAAGGAGGGCGTCACCGCGACCGACCTGGTGCTGACCGTGACGCAGATGCTGCGCAAGCGCGGCGTGGTCGGCAAATTCGTCGAGTATTTCGGACCCGGCTTGGCGGGTCTGACGATCGCCGACCGCGCCACGCTCGGCAACATGTCGCCGGAATACGGCGCCACCTGCGGCTTCTTTCCGATCGACGACGACACCATCCGCTATCTGAAAGACACCGGCCGCGCCACGGACCGCGTCGCCCTGGTGCTGGCCTACGCCAAGGCGCAGGGCATGTATCACACCAAGTCGGCGCAGGATCCGATCTTCACCGACGTCCTCAAGCTCGAGTTGTCTTCCGTCGAGCCGTCGCTGGCCGGGCCGAAGCGGCCGCAGGACCGGGTCGCGCTCAAAGACGTCAAGAGCGGCTTCGCCCAGTCCATGGACAAGGAATTCGGCAAGGCCGGCGAGATGGACAAGCGCGTGCCGGTCGAGGACAGCAAGTACACGCTCGGCCATGGCGACGTGGTGATCGCCGCCATCACGTCGTGCACCAACACCTCGAACCCGAGCGTCATGATCGCGGCCGGACTAGTTGCCCGCAAAGCAGTGGCAAAAGGGCTGACGGTCAAGCCGTGGGTAAAAACCTCGCTGGCGCCTGGCTCGCAAGTGGTCGGCGAATACTTGAGCAAGTCCGGACTGCAAAAAGACCTCGACAAGCTCGGCTTCAATCTGGTCGGCTTCGGCTGCACCACCTGCATCGGCAATTCCGGCCCGCTGCCGCCTGAGATTTCCAAGGCGATCAACGACAACGATCTCGTCGCCGCGGCGGTGCTCTCCGGCAATCGCAATTTCGAGGGTCGCGTCAACGCCGACGTGCGGGCCAATTATCTGGCGTCGCCGCCGCTGGTCGTCGCTTATGCCATCGCCGGCTCGATGCAGATCGATATCGCCAAGACGCCGCTCGGCACCGACCAGAAGGGCCGCAAGGTCTATCTGCGCGACGTCTGGCCGACCAGCCGCGAAGTCAACGAGTTCATCCGCAAGAACATCAACAAGCAGATGTTCACCCGCAAATACGGCGACGTATTCAAGGGCGACGCCAATTGGCGCAAGATCAGTGTGCAGGGCGCCCTGACCTATCCGTGGGACAGTAAATCGACCTACGTGCAGAACCCTCCCTACTTTTCCGGCATGCCGCGGCGGCCGGAAGCGCCGACCGATGTCGTCGACGCACGCGTGCTCGGACTGTTCCTCGACTCGATCACCACCGACCACATCTCGCCGGCGGGCTCGATCAAGGTGGATTCGCCGGCCGGAAAATATCTGGTCGATCACAAGGTCAAGCCGATCGATTTCAACCAATACGGCACGCGGCGCGGCAATCACGAGGTGATGATGCGCGGCACATTCGCCAACATCCGCCTCAAGAACCAGATGGTGCCCGGTATCGAGGGCGGCTACACGGTCCACTATCCGTCGCGCGAGCGCATGACGATTTACGATGCCGCCATGCGCTACAAGCGCGATCACGTGCCGCTGGTGGTGTTCGCCGGCAAGGAATACGGCACCGGCTCATCACGCGACTGGGCCGCCAAGGGCACAATCCTGCTCGGCGTGCGCGCGGTGATCGCGCAATCGTTCGAGCGCATTCACCGCTCCAATCTGGTCGGTATGGGCGTCGTGCCCCTGGTGTTCGACGAAAATACCTCGTGGCAAACGCTGGGCTTGAAAGGCGACGAGCAGGTCACCATTCGCGGCTTGCACACCGATCTCAAGCCGCATCAGCGGCTGATTGCCGAAATCGTCGCGGCCGATGGCGGATTGAAGCGGGTGCCGCTGGTCTGCCGCATCGATACCGTCGACGAACTCGACTATTTCAGGAATGGCGGCATATTGCAGTATGTGCTCCGCCATCTCGCGGCTTAGGTCGGGCGGCGCGGGTTTGATCGTGCGGCGCAACAAGGCAAGTCTCACTGCGAAGTGAGTGGCAGGTGACCGGCGCCCCCGATATCAAGGCGTCATAACCGGGTTCCGACTGCGGGGGCGGTTGGGTGGAGATCGGGATGCTGCGTTGCCGTCTCTCATCGGCGCCTCTCATCGCCGGATTGCTGATCGCGAGCGCTGCCGTCGCCAATGCCGGCGAACCGCGTGCGCTGGTCGAGCTGTTCACCAGTCAAGGATGCTCGTCCTGTCCTCCGGCCGACAAATTACTCGGCGAGCTCGCCGCTGATCCGTCGCTGGTCGCGATCAGCGTGCCGGTCGACTATTGGGATTATCTCGGCTGGAAGGATACGCTCGCCAGCGCCGGGCATTCGGCGCGGCAGCGCGCCTACGCGCGCGTGCGCGGCGACCGGCAGGTCTATACGCCGCAAATCGTCGTCAACGGCTTGACCCATGTTCTCGGCAGCGACCGCACCGCCGTCGATCGCGCCATCGCGGTGACTGATCGTAACGCGGCGGTCATGTCGGTGCCGGTGCTCTTGTCCGCCAGCGCCAACAGTTTGAACGTCAAAGTCGCCCCCGGAAAGGAACATGTCGGCGGCGAAGTGTGGCTTTGTCCGTTGGCGCGCGCGGTGCCGGTCGACATCGGCCGCGGTGAAAATCACGGACGCGCGGTGATCTACCACAATGTGGTGCGGCGCTGGCTCAAGCTCGGCGACTTCGCCGGCACCGATGCGGTTTGGAATGTTCCGATGGCCGACATCCTGGGCGATGATGTCGATGCTGCCGCGGTTCTGGTGCAGCAGGGCTCGCACGACAAGCCGGGCCTCATTCTCGGTGCCGCGTTCGCGCCGGTTCCGCGACAGACCACGCAAGTGAGCGAGCCGGCAGCCGGCGATCGCTGACGGTAATCCGGTTGCCGCGTCGCTGATCGTCGTCGCCATAGCTCAGCCGCAAGCAAAACGTGGCAACCAAAAACGCGACAAGAAAAAAGGCCGGCGACAAGCCGGCCTTAAGCATTACTGGGGATTGAACCGTACGCGGAAACTCTGGCCCGATCCGTCCACACCCCGGGGGGCTGGGGGGCTGAGGAATCCGGAGCGCGATCCGGACCGGGCCCTGAGGCAACGGTGTGTAGTTCGCAATTCAGCTTGGCATGTGCTTGACCGAAATAGGGCCGCTTTATGATTGGCCTAACGAAACCGTGATTCTGCTGGTCAAAAATGCCGCACCCTCCAGAGCTTAATCGCAAATCGCCGCGTCGGGAAAAGACCGCTGTGTTGGTTAAGGAACCGCCGAAAGGCTCTTGCCGCCGCGCGCGTCCAGCGCGATCATGATAGTGAAGCTTCAATGACACGAGCTTCCATCGCAGAGGAGGAGGCGCCGCATGACATTCGGCGAAATCGAGCCGAGCGCGTGGCGCGGGGGCGAGGTACGCGCGCCCGCCCCCGCAGCTAAGGTAACCTTCAGCAGGCGCGAGCTTGACCGTATTCTCGGTCTCTACGGCCGCAAGGTCGCCGCGGGTGAATGGCGCGACTACGCCATCGATTTTCTGAAAGATCGCGCGGTATTCTCCGTGTTCCGGCGCGCCACCGAATTTCCCATTTACCGTATCGAGAAGAATCCGCGCCTTGGACGCAAGCAGGGCGCCTACAGCGTGATTTCGGCAACGGGCCATATCCTGCGCCGCGGACACGAGCTGGAGCGGGTTCTGGGCGCGCTCGACCGCTCGATCAGCCTAGTTGCTGGCTAAAATCCTGATAGGCGTGGTCGCGTCTCCCGGCCGCCGTAACCCGAGCAAGTGGCCGCCCCGGGGCCACCCATAAGACCGCCGATTGGCTGAAGATCACGACCAGGCGGGGTCCTTCCGGTCGCGCCGATTTGTCGTTGCGGCGCTCGGGACCGCGCAAACGCTCGCCTGGGGCTCAAGCTACTATTTGCCGGCAATTCTCGCCGATCCAATTGCACTTGGCGTCGGCGTCCCGCGCTCCTGGGTTTTTGCAGCGATGTCGGGTGCCTTGTTGATCGCGGCCTTTGCCGGTCCGGCGGTCGGCCGCGCGATAGATCGTCGTGGCGGGCGCGGAGTGCTGGCGCTGTCGAACATTGTGCTTGCTGCGGGTCTCGTCATCCTTGCCGCGGCACACGGTGCCGGCGCTCTGTTCATCGCTTGGGCAATTCTCGGCGTCGGTATGACGCTCGGGCTCTATGACGCCGCTTTCGCCGCGCTGACCGGTCTTTACGGACGCGATGCACGCGGTCCGATCACCGGCATCACGCTGATTGCCGGCTTCGCCTCGACCGTCAGTTGGCCACTGTCGTCATTTCTAAACGGCGCCGTGGGTTGGCGCGAGGCGGTGCTGATTTGGGCGGCGCTCAACCTCGTGCTTGGTTTGCCGCTGAATTTGCTGCTTCCTTCGCCGCCGCGGTCTGCGCCGATCTCGCGCGCGCCCGATCGTTCGGTCGGATGGAAGCCGTATAGAGAGATGCTGCTGCTGGCGTTTGTGTTTGCGGCCGCGTGGTTCGTCACCGGCGCGATGGCGGCGCATCTGCCGCGGCTGCTTGAACTCGCCGGCGCCACGCCGTTGCAGGCGATCACTGCCGCGGCACTGGTCGGTCCGGCGCAGGTCGCGGCGCGGCTGGTGGAGTTCTTTCTCCTCGGCCGGAGCCATCCGCTTATTTCGGCGCGGATCGCGACGCTGTTGCATCCTCTGGGTGCCGCGATCTTTGCCGCCGTCGGCCCCCCGGCGGCGGCGGTCTTCGCGATTCTCTACGGCGCCGGCAACGGACTCCTGACAATCGCCCGCGGCACCGTTCCCCTCGCCGTCTTCGGCCCGGACGGCTACGGCGAACGCACCGGCTTGCTCGGCGCGCCGGCACGCGCGGCACAGGCTCTCGCGCCGCTGTTGTTTGGTTTGCTGCTCGATCGGATGGGCGCTGCAGCCATCGCTGTATCCTCAGCGTTGTGTCTGGCAGCGCTGGCGGCGCTGTTCTCGCTGCGTGCTTCTTAGCCCAGGTAATTCTCACCCACCTAACACGCGCGGATGATGGCGTCGCTCATCGCCCGATTGTAGCGCCAAAGAAAACGCCCCGGACCGAGGGTCCGGGGCGTTACCTTATCTTGATGCCTGTTGCTTAGCGGCGGTCGCCGAAGATGCGCAGCAGCATCAGGAACAGGTTGATGAAGTCGAGATAGAGCCGAAGCGCGCCCATCACCGCCTTGCGGCCGGAAACGGTGCCGTCGTCGTTGACGTCGTACATCTCCTTGATGCTCTGCGTGTCGTAGGCGGTGAGGCCGACGAAGACGAGCACGCCGATCACCGAGATCGCCCAGTACAGAGCGCTCGATTGCAGGAAGATGTTGACCAGGCTGGCGACGATGATGCCGATCAGGCCCATGAACATGAACGAGCCGACGCTGGTGAGGTCACGTTGCGTCGTGTAGCCGTACAGGCTGGTCGCGCCGAAGGTCGCCGCCGAGATGAAGAACACCCGCGTGATCGAAGACCCGGTATAGGCGAGGAAGATCGACGCCAGCGACAGCCCCAGCAGGCCCGAATAGACGAAGAACAGCGTCAACGCCGTGCCGGCCGACAGCCGGTTGATGCCGAACGAGAGCAGCATCACGAGCCCGAGCGGCGCCAGCACAAACAGCCACAGCAGTGGGCTCTGGAAGATTGCTTGCCCGAATGCCGTCAATCCGGTGATCGAGTGGCCGGTGATCTGGATCGCATCGCCGCCCGCGGCCTGATAGGCGAACCAGGCGACCAGCCCGGTCAGCGCCACGCCGGCTGTCATGTAGTTGTAGACGCGGATCATGTACGCGCGCAGGCCTGCATCGATCGCTACCTGGTCGGCGCGATAGCCGGTGCGGGCGGCCGCGATATTCCGGTCGAAGTCCGACATGGAAATTACCCCTAGGTTATCCGGCTTGCGCCGGGCAGTTCCGTCCGGACAACCGGACGTTTGCGTGGCAGGAATCTAGTGCGAAAGCGGTTTCCGCGCCAGATGGCGGCGGGCGATATTTGCGCCGGGTTACAGTTCGTTCACAATCGCGCTCGGCTATAAATTCCTTAACACCTCGGCGGGTTTGTGCCCCAACGCGGCATAGGTGCCGGCAAGACCCAGCGCCACCGTGACCAAAAGCGCCAAGAGCGCTGTTCCCGCCGCCGGCAACGCCATCCAGACGAACGAAAACTCCATGACGCGGGTGATGACGACCTGCGCGGTGATAGAGCCGGCGACGACGCCAAAGACGACGGCCGCGAGACCGATCAGCAGGTATTCAAGCGCGTAGGCGACCAGGAGGCGAAGCCGCGTTGCGCCCAGGGTCTTGAGGATCACGGCGTCGTAAATGCGGAACCGCTGGCCGGCGGCGAGCGCGCCGCCGAGCACCAAGGCGGCGGCGAGGAGCGTGACAGAGCTCGCGCCGCGCAATCCCAGCACCAGATTGCCGACCAGGTGATCGACGGCATCGAGCGCGTCTTTGACACGCACGGCGGAGACGGTGGGGAAGCTATCGGCCAGTGCCTTGATCAGCGCCGTTTCTTCCCCGCTGGTGCCGCCGTCGGCGAATGTCAACGTCGCGATATCGGTGTGCGGAGCGCCGGCGAAGGCGCCCGGCGAGAACACCAGGACGAAGTTGATGCCGAGGCTCTGCCAGTCGACCGCACGCAGATTGGCGATCCGGGCGGTGACGTTGCGGCCGAGTATATTGACGGTGATGGTGTCGCCGACCTTCAGCTTGAGATCCTGGGCGGTGCGGTTCTCAAGCGAAACCAGCGGCGGGCCGGAATAGTCGGCCGGCCACCACTCGCCGGCGACCAGACGCGAGCCTGCCGGAAGCGTTGGCGCGTAGGTGATGCCGCGGTCGCCGCGCAGCACCCACGCCGATCCCTCGCCGGGCTTGAGATCTTCGGCCTTGATTCCGGCGGCGGCGACAATGCGGCCGCGCAACATCGGCACGCGTTCGAGCGTCGAGCCGCGCACATGTTCGCGCACGAAGGCGTCGAAGCTCTCGGCGTCAGCGGACGGAATGTCGATAAAGAAAAACGACGGCGCTTTCTCCGGCAGCGCCGCTGTAAACTGGCGGTGCAGGTTGCCGTCGATTTCGACGACGGTCACCAGCAACGAAAGGCCTAGTCCGAGCGAGAGCACGACGCTCGGCGTCAATGCGCCCGGCCGATAGACGTTGGTGATGGCAAGCCGCATCAGCATCGAACGCTGGTGCGGCAGGCGGCGCGCCGCCGCCATGGTCAGCATTGCCACCAGCCGCAGCGCCACAAAAATAACCGCCGCGGAGCCGACGAACATAGCGGCAAGCTTGCGGTCATAGGCGGCGAGGATCGCCAGAGCTGCTAGCGCTGCGACAATCAAGACCGCGGCGGCGACATAGCGTCGCCGCGGCCAAGACCGCTCGGCGGCGACTTGGTCGCGAAACAGCATCGACACCGAAATGTCGTGCGCGCGCCCAAGCGGCCACAGCGCAAAGGCGAGTGCAGTGAGCAGGCCATAGGCGACCGACAGCACCAGCACGCCCGGATAGAACGCCGGCGCCACCGGAAGCGGAATGATAGCGCCGAACAGCCCGACGATGATGAACGGCAATGCCGCGCCGAGCCCGGCGCCAATCAGCGTTGCAAAAAACGCCACCAGCATGACTTGGGCGCAGTAGATGGCGAACACGTCGGCGCCGGTGGCGCCCAGCGCTTTCATGGTGGCGATGGCGTCGCGCTTGCGGGCGAGGTGGCTCGCCACCGCGTTGGCGACGCCGACACCGCCGACGAGCAATGCCGTGAGGGCGACGAGGGTGAGGAATTGGCTGAAACGCTCGACATTGCGTTCGAGCTGCGGCGAGGCCTTTTTGCGCGTACGAATGTCCCAGCCGGCATTGGGAAAATCGGCCCGTGCCTGCTGCTCGAACGCGGCGACGGCGCCGTCGCTTGCGTTCGCGTCCGGTAGCCGCAGCCGATATTGCCATCGCACCAGGCTGCCGGGCTGCAGCAGGGCGCTGGCGCGCAGCGCCTCCTGGCTCATCAACAGCTGCGGCCCAAAACTGATCCCGCCGGCGAGCCTGTCGGGCTCGCTTTGCAGGGTCGTGCGCAGCTCGATCAACGCTTTGCCGATCGTGATGCGATCGCCGACTTTGAGATCGAGGCGCGTCAGCAATGCCGGCTCGGCGGCGGCGCCGAAGGCGCCGCCGCTGCGCGCGAGCAAAGCCGCAAGCGGCACGTCGGGATCGGTGGTGACGGCGCCCAGTAATGGATAAGCGTTATCGACCGCCTTGACCTCGACTAGGGTCGTTCGCCCGTCGCTGGTGCGCGCCATGGTGGGCAGCGTGGCGACGACGGACGTGGCGCCGCGCGCGTCGAGAAAGCCGCGCTCGCCGTCGGTCGCTTCGCGTTGAACCAGCCCGAACGCGAGATCGCCGCCGAGGATCAGGCCGCCGGCGCGGGATAGGCCGTCGGCGAGGCTTTGCGCCACCGAGCCGACGCCGGCGATCGCCATGACACCAAGCGCGATGCAAGCGATAAAGACACCGAAGCCGCGCAACCCGCCGCGCAGCTCGCGCCAGGCATAACGTAGCGCCAGCGGCGTCATTGCGGCTCCGCCAACTGCGACGACGGCTCGGACAGCCGCCCCGAGTGGATATGCAGCACCCGGTCGCAGCGCGCCGCGAGCTCGGTGTCGTGGGTCACGAGCACAAGCGTGTTGCTGTGGTCGCGATGGCCGCGAAACAACAGCTCGATGATTTCGTGGCCGGTCGCCTCGTCGAGATTGCCGGTCGGCTCGTCGGCGACGACGATCGCCGGGTTTGGCGCTAGCGCCCGCGCCAGCGCGACGCGCTGCTGCTCGCCGCCGGAGAGCTGCGCCGGATAGTGCGACAACCGGTCGCCGAGGCCGACCGCAGTCAGCTCGCGCGCGGCGCGCGCGAACGCATCGTCGGCGCCGGCGAGTTCAAGCGGCACGGCGACATTCTCCAGCGCCGTCATAGTGGGAATGAGATGGAAAGACTGAAAAACAATGCCGACATGCTTGCCGCGAAAGCGCGCGAGCTCATCCTCGTCGAGCCGGCCCAGATCCTCGCCAGCCACGACGACCGTGCCGGCATCGGCCCGTTCCAGTCCGGTCATCACCATCAGCAGCGTCGACTTGCCGGATCCCGATGGGCCAAGCAGTGCGACAGCTTCGCCGCGCGCTATATTGAGGCCGATATCTCGGAGAATATGAACACGGGCGGGACCGCCGCCGAGCGACAGGTTGACCCCGCGCAACGCAATGGCAGAGCCGCCGAAAGGATGCCCCAACGTGTCATGCATGTTTCTGGCTAAGCACCCCGCGCCATCAATTCGTGCCCGAACAACATATGGGAGCGAAACGAGGCTGCGCCACGTCGTGCGTGCGGCGGTTTGTAGCGTTGCGCTTTTTGCTGCGATAGTCGTCGCGCCGGCGCATGCCGAGGCGCCGGTCAAGATCGTTGCGCTCGGCGACTCGCTGACCGCGGGTCTGGGATTGCCGCAAAGCGAGGCTTTTGTGCCGCGGTTGCAAGCGGCGCTCGGCGCCACGGGCATCGCAGCCGAAATCGCTAATGCCGGCGTGTCAGGAGATACTGCTTCCGGGGCCTTAACGCGGCTCGATTGGTCGGTGCCGGAGGGCACTGAAGCGGTTATTCTCGAAGTCGGCGCCAACGATATGCTGCGCGGGATCAAGCCGCAGGTCACTCGCGCGGCGCTCGATACAATTCTGCAACATTTGACCGGGCGTCACATTGCCGTGCTGTTGTGCGGCATGCGCGCGGCGCCAAATCTTGGGCCTGATTATGTTCAATCGTTCGAAACGATCTACCCCGAGCTCGCCGCCAAATATGGCGTGCTGCTCTATCCGTTCTTCCTCGACGGCGTCGCGGCCGATCTCGGCTTGCTGCAGCCGGACGGCAAGCATCCCAATGCCGCGGGCGTCGACATGATCGTGGCCCATATTTTGCCGAAGGTGCAAGAATTGATCGCCCAGGTTCGCAGCCAGCATCCGTCGTGAGGGTTGCATGGCGCATCCGATCCCCCCATGCTGGCCGGTGCTGCAATTCGCGACTTGCCGACGTCGCTCGTGATTTTGGACCGCAGGTGTCATGCCCCGTCTGTTCACAGGTCTTGAAATCCCGCGGCATGTAGCCAACTCGCTGTCGATGATGCGCGGCGGTTTGCCCGGGGCGCGCTGGATCGATCCGGAAAATTATCACCTGACGCTGCGCTTTATCGGCGACATCGACGATGCGCTGGCGCGCGATATCGCCGGCCTGCTTGGGCGCGTGCAGCGCCGGCCGTTCGAGCTGCAGCTCGATGGATTGACATCGTTCGGCGGCCGCAAGCCCCGCGCCCTAGTGGCGGCGGTCGCCGCCAAAGCGCCGCTCCTTGAGCTGCAAGCGGAGCAGGAACGCCTGTTGCAGCGGCTCGGCCTCGAGCCCGAGGGGCGGAAATATATCCCGCACGTGACGCTGGCGCGGCTGCGCGAAACCTCGAGCCGACAAGTGGCCGACTATCTCAGTGCCCGCGGGCACTTCCGCTCCGCCTCGTTCGAGGTTTCGCGCTTCGTGCTGTTTTCGTCGCGCGCGTCGGTCGGCGGCGGGCCCTATGTCATCGAGGCGGCCTATCCGCTTGGCGTGCCTGAGCTCAGATACGCGCATCCCTGACGAGCGTCATTCCGGATTGGCGCGAAAGCGCCAAGTCCGGAATCCATAACCACAGTCAGGGCCGGAGTAGTCACCGACGCGATGGTGATTGTGGATTCCGGGCTCGCGCCAAACGGCGCGCCCCGGAATGACGAAAGACGCTCACGCCCGCAGCAGCCGCGACTGCAGATCGAGCATCGCAGTGGCAAAGCCATCGCTGTCGGCCATGACCTCTTGCATCACCGACAACGGGTTGGCGCGCCAGGATTCGACTTCGCCGACGACGCTGCCGAAATCGAAGGACAGTTCGGCATCGAACTTGCGGGCGAGTTGCTGCATGCGGCGGTTCTCCGCCAGGCACGCCATGTGCAACAGCCGGTAGCCGCGATTGCGGGCGGTGAGCAAAGTTCGCCGCAGCAGCGCCGAGCCGACGCCGTGACTCTGCCAGGGCTTCTCGACGCTGATGGCGGCTTCGGCCTGTCGTGGAAATCGCACGCCCAGTTGCCGCAGCTCGGCAGCGGCGCGCATCATGCCGTCTACGAAGAATCCGTGGATCACGGCGTCGAGTGAAAAAGACAGCTCGACGAAATTGCGGATGAAGTCGTCGGACACGGCGCCGCCGAACCGGCTGTGCCGGCTCGCCGAGTCGAGCCGCAGCAAATGGTCGCGATATTTATCGGTCTCGCCGATCCACAGTTTGCGGATCACGCCGCCGTCGGGAAGGATGTCCTGCATTCCAGAGGTCTCCTGACATTGTCAAAGTCCCTCTTGGTCGCGTCCTCCCATTCGGGCGCGTCGCCACAACGAAGCGTCTTTGTTGTATGCGCGCACCAAGCGCATGCGCCCCCAAATCACAGGATCATGTTGGGTGGCGCCGAAGTTTGGCAAGGCAAAGCATTGAGCAACATGCCCGCATTCCGTATACGCATGGCTAATGATTAGGTTCGTGACCATTTAGCGACGCGGCGATGGCACGTGACGTGCAACGCCGCTGAACATCCGCCAGATCCCGCCACGTTTCGCCCCAATCGGTTAACAAAGCACCATGGCGAGCTCCATCACCGCGCGATATGCCGCAGGCGTCACTGCCGGCAGAGTCGAGCGCGACACGGCACAGGTTGCCGTCGTCGACAAGCTCGCGCAGCTGGAGGAGCGGCTCGTCGAGCATCGCCTGGCGCGCAAATCCTCCTCGCTCGGTTGGCTGTTTGCTGCGCGCAGCAAACAGGAAACGCTGCTCAAGGGACTCTACATCTACGGCGATGTCGGCCGCGGCAAGACCATGCTGATGGATTTGTTCTTCGAGGTCAGTCCGGTGCAGCGAAAGCGCCGCGCGCACTTCCACGAATTCATGATCGACGTGCACGAACGCGTTCACGGCTTGCGGCAAAAAATGAAAGTCGGCGAATATGCCGGCGAGGACCCGATCGCGCTGGCGGCGAAAGAGCTGGCGCGCGAAGCCTGGCTGCTCTGCTTCGACGAATTTCATGTCACCGACATTGCCGACGCCATGATCCTCGGCCGGCTGTTCGCGCAACTGTTCGAGCGCGGCGTCGTCGTGGTCGCGACCTCCAACGTGTCGCCGGACGAGCTTTACCGGGACGGCCTGAACCGCGCCTTGTTCGTGCCGTTCATCCACATGCTGGAAACGCACATGGATATCATGCGGCTCGCCTCACGCACCGACTTCCGCCTGGAGAAGCTTGCGGGCAAGCCGGTGTGGTACGTGCCGGCGGACGGTGCCGCCGACGCCGCGCTCGACGACGCGTGGCTGCGGCTCACGGCGGGAAACGGCGGCGTGTCGCAGGAGCTTGCCTTGAAAGGCCGCACCGTGCACGTGCCGCGCGCCGCCATGGGCGTGGCGCGTTTTTCATTCCACGATCTGTGCGAGCAGCCATTGGCGGCGAACGATTATCTGCGGATCGCACGCGAATATCACACCATCATTCTTGATCACGTCCCGGTCATGACCTTCGACAACCGCAACGCGGCGAAGCGCTTCATTATCCTCATCGACACGCTCTACGACATGAACGTGAAGCTGATCGCGTCTGCCGAAGCCGAGCCGGACATGCTGTATCGTGGCGATGAAGGTTTCGAGGCGCAGGAGTTCAAGCGTACCGCGTCTCGCCTGATCGAGATGCGCTCGCAGGCTTATCTGGCGCGGCCGCACGGCGCCGCCCATTCGCTACTGTCCGGCTCATCGAGCGGCATCGTCGAGACCTGAGGTGCCGCCGCGGCGGCAGCCGAAGCGCGAACAATGCGCGGTTGCAGCCGACTTGAACGTGTCAGCCGGAACGGCTAATGACCGGCAGTCGGGCGGTTTTTGCCAATCAAGGAATTTCCTGCGATGGCGCGAAACAAAATTGCATTGATCGGCGCAGGGCAAATCGGCGGCACGCTGGCGCACCTGGTCGGGCTCAAGGAGCTTGGTGACGTCATCCTGTTCGACATCATGGAAGGCATTCCCCAGGGCAAGGCGCTCGATCTGGTACAGGCTTCGCCGGTCGATGGCTTCGACGCCCGTATCACCGGCACCAATTCCTACGAGTCGCTCGAAGGCGCCGCGGTCTGCATCGTCACCGCCGGCGTGCCGCGCAAGCCCGGCATGAGCCGTGACGATCTGCTCAGCATCAACCTCAAAGTGATGGAGCAGGTCGGCGCCGGCATCAAGAAATATGCGCCGAACGCCTTCGTCATCTGCATCACCAATCCACTCGACGCCATGGTGTGGGCGCTGCAGAAATGCTGCGGGCTGCCGAAACAAATGGTGGTCGGCATGGCGGGTGTGCTCGATTCGGCGCGCTTTCGCTACTTCCTCGCCGACGAGTTCAATGTCTCGGTCGAAGACGTCACCGCCTTTGTGCTCGGCGGTCACGGCGACACCATGGTGCCGCTGATCCGCTATTCAGCGGTGGCGGGCATTCCGTTACCCGATCTGATCAAAATGGGCTGGACCACGAACGCGCGGCTTGACGCCATCGTCGAGCGCACCCGCAACGGCGGCGGCGAAATCGTCAGCCTGCTCAAAACCGGCTCGGCGTTCTACGCGCCGGCGACTTCCGCCATTGCGATGGCGGAAAGCTATCTGCGCGACAAGAAGCGCGTGCTGCCGGCGGCGGCGTGGCTCAACGGCGAATATGGCGTGAAGGATCTTTATGTCGGGGTGCCCATCGTCATCGGCAGCAAGGGGGTCGAGCGTGTGGTCGAGATCGAGCTCAACAGCGCCGAGCGCGGCATGTTCGAGAAATCGGTTTCGGCGGTCGAAGGCCTGGTCGAGGCGTGCAAGAAGATTGCCCCCAATCTCGGCAAGTGATGTCTTCGTCATTGCGGGGCGCACCGAAAGCGCGAACCCGGAATCCATAACCCCGAAACAAGAAATCCCTTGCACTTAGATCGCGATTGATAGGACTGTAATTATGGATTCCGGCTCTCATTCGCTTCGCTCTCTCGGCCGGAATGACGAGGGGCGGGCGGCCGCATGAACATCCACGAATACCAGGCCAAAGCCGTGCTCCGCGAATTTGGCGTGCCGGTGCCGCGCGGTATTGCGGCCATGAGCGTCGACGAGGCGGTCAAAGCCGCCAACGACCTCGGCGGACCGGTCTGGGTAGTGAAGGCGCAAATCCATGCCGGCGGTCGCGGCAAGGCCGGCGGCGTCAAGGTGGTCAAGTCGGTCGAGGACGTGAAGCGCGAGGCCGAGCGGCTTCTGGGCTCCACCCTGGTGACGCACCAGACCGGACCGCATGGCAAGCAAGTGCATCGCCTTTACATCGAGGAAGGCTCGATCATCGATCGCGAATATTATCTCTCGGCGCTGGTCGATCGCGGCTCTTCGCGCGTCGCCTTCGTCGCCTCGACCGAGGGCGGCACCGAGATCGAGGAAGTGGCGCGGACGCGTCCGGAAAAAATTCTTTCGTTCTCGGTCGACCCGGCGACCGGCTTCATGCCGCATCACGCCCACGCCGTGGCGCATGCGCTCGGCTTTAGCCGCGACGTCGCCAAACAGGCCGAGACCGTGCTGCCGAAGCTCTATCAGGCGGTTCTCGCCAAGGACATGAGCCTGCTCGAGATCAATCCGTTGGTCGTCACCAAGGCGGGCGCGTTGGTCTGCCTCGATGCCAAGATCGGCTTTGACGACAGCGCGCTCTATCGGCATCCGGACATTGCCGCGTTGCGCGATCCGGCTGAGGAAGACGCCAAGGAGATCGAGGCCTCGCACTACGATCTCAACTATGTCGCCCTCGATGGCACCATCGGCTGCATGGTCAACGGTGCCGGCCTCGCCATGGCGACCATGGACATCATCAAGCTCTATGGCGAGACGCCGGCGAATTTTCTCGACGTTGGCGGCGGCGCCAGCAAGGACAAGGTAACGGCTGCCTTCAAGATCATCACCTCCGATCCGAACGTGAAGGGGATTTTGATCAATATCTTCGGCGGCATCATGCGCTGCGATATCATCGCCGAGGGCGTGGTCGCCGCCGTGAAAGAAGTAGGGTTGCGCGTGCCCCTGGTGGTGCGGCTCGAAGGCACCAACGCCGCGCTCGGCAAGGAGATCATCAACAAATCCGGCCTCGACGTCACGCCGGCTGACGATCTCGACGATGCGGCGCAGAAGATCGTCAAGGCGATCAGAAAGGGTGGGTGAGGTGCAGAGGCTCGTTATGGTCGTTCTCACATCCATCACCCTTGGCTGCACGATCGCGCATGCCAATGAGCGCAGCGCCGCGCTGGTGAGTTCGTTTCAGAGCTTTTGTACGCCGGGGACGCCGGATTTTGCGGCGCTCGACGCCAAGGCGACGGCGATGAATCTTCCTGTTCGGCGGGACGTGACTGGGCCGCAGCAACAGCCCGGGCAAATGACTCACGCCAAATCCTGGGTCGTCACGCTCAGCAGCGGCTCGCTCGAGCTTGTCGCTTCCGAGGCGCGTGGTCCCAAGGGTGACGCCGCGTCCTGCGGCATCGGCGCAGAGGACGTCGACGGCGATGATCTTAAGCAGGAGTTGAACAAGGCCATACCGCTCGGTGCGCCGGAGCGCCAAAGCGTGACTGCAGACGGCACGCAGCGGCTGACGGTGTGGAAATACGCCGACGGCGAATCGCTGATGCTCGCCGATGCAACGCCGATCCGCCTGCCTGGCATTTACCTGACCTTGATGCATAAAATCGAGACGAGCCGCTGACCGATGCCGATTCTCATCGACAAGGACACCAAGGTCATTTGCCAGGGATTCACTGGCAAGAACGGCACGTTCCATTCCGAGCAGGCGATCGCCTATGGCACCAAGATGGTGGGCGGCACTTCGCCTGGCAAAGGCGGCACTACGCATCTCAATCTGCCGGTGTTCGACACCGTGGCCGAAGCGAGAGCGAAAACTGGCTGCGACGCCAGCGTGATCTATGTGCCGCCGGCCGGCGCGGCGGACGCGATCTGCGAAGCGATCGACGCCGACGTCCCGCTGATCGTCTGCATCACCGAAGGCATTCCGGTGCTCGACATGGTGAAGGTGAAGCGTTCGTTGTGCGGCTCGCAGTCGCGGCTGATCGGGCCGAACTGCCCCGGCGTAATGACCGCCGGCGAATGCAAGATCGGCATCATGCCCGGCAACATTTTCACGCGCGGCAAGGTCGGCATCGTGTCGCGCTCGGGCACGCTGACCTACGAGGCGGTGTTCCAAACGACGCAAGTCGGGCTTGGGCAGACCAGCGCCGTCGGCATCGGCGGCGATCCGGTGAAGGGCACCGATTTCATCACGATCCTGGAGATGTTTCTCGCCGATGCGGCGACCGAAGCGATTGTCATGATCGGCGAGATCGGCGGCTCGTCAGAGGAAGACGCCGCTCAGTTTCTGGCCGATGAAGCCAAACGTGGCCGCAAGAAGCCGACCGTCGGCTTCATTGCCGGCCGTACCGCGCCGCCTGGCCGGCGCATGGGCCATGCCGGCGCCATCATCGCCGGCGGCAAGGGCGGTGCGGAATCCAAGATCGCGGCAATGGAAGCTGCGGGCATCAAGGTCTCGCCATCTCCGGCGAGGCTTGGAAAAACGCTGGCGGAAATTATGAAATCTTGATTCATTCTTTACGTCTTTTGGTTGCCGCATCGCGTGCTTAAATAGGGTACAAGACAAGTCGCCCCGCGCCGGGCCGGGCTGATTCGCCGCTTTCCGTGCTCCGCTTGACTGTCTGCCTACGCACTTCCCCTAAGCTCGGGACTAGCCCATGACTCGCCAGGACGCGAACGCCGCCTTCGCTCTCACCTCGTTTCTTTCCGGTACCAACGCCTCGTATATCGAAGACCTCTACGCGCGCTACGAAGCCGATCCCAAATCGGTAGACGCCGAATGGCAGTCGTTCTTCCAAAGCCTCAAGGACGACCCCCGCGACGTCATCGAAAGCGCCGATGGTCCGTCGTGGCGGCGTCCCGACTGGCCGCGGCCGGAGCGCAGCGAACTCATTTCGGCGCTTGATGGCGACTGGACCGAGGTCGGCAAGGCGCTGGGCACGAAAGTCAAAGCGCAAGCCCAGACCAAGGGCGTCGAACTTTCCACGGCCGAAGTCGAGCGGGCCACCCGCGATTCGATCCGCGCGCTCATGCTGATCCGCGCCTATCGCGCCCGCGGCCATTTCCACGCCAATCTCGATCCGCTCGGCCTGCAGCCGCCGAACGACGAGGAAGAGCTCAATCCGGGGACGTACGGTTTCGGTGAAAGCGACTTCGACCGGCCGATTTTCCTCGACAAGGTGCTCGGCCTCGAATTCGGCACCATTCGCGAGATCGTCGCCATTCTGCGCCGGACCTATTGTCAGACGCTCGGCGTCGAGTTTCTGCACATTTCCGACGGCGCACAGAAAGGCTGGATGCAGGAGCGCATCGAAGGGCCCGACAAGGAGATCACCTTCACCCGCGAGGGCAAGCGCGCGATCCTCAACAAGCTGGTGGAAGCCGAGGGCTTCGAAAAATTCAGCGACCTGAAATTCACTGGCACCAAGCGCTTCGGCCTCGATGGCGCCGAGTCGATGATCCCGGCATTGGAGCAGATCATCAAACGCGGCGGTGCGCTTGGTGTGCGTGACATCGTCATCGGCATGGCGCACCGCGGCAGGCTTAATGTGCTCGCCCAGGTCATGGGCAAGCCGCATCGGGCGATTTTCCACGAGTTCAAGGGTGGCTCGTCGACGCCGAACGAGATCGAGGGCTCGGGCGACGTCAAGTACCATCTCGGCGCCTCGTCGGATCGCGAGTTTGACGACAACAAGGTGCACCTGTCGCTCACCGCCAACCCGTCGCATCTCGAAATCGTCGATCCCGTCGTGCTCGGCAAGGTGCGCGCCAAACAGGATCAGCTCGGCGCAACGCGCGACGATCGCACCATGGTGATGCCGCTCCTGATCCACGGTGACGCCTCGTTCGCCGGCCAGGGCGTGGTGGCGGAATGTTTCGGGCTGTCGGGCTTGCGCGGCCATCGCACCGGCGGCTCGGTGCATTTCATCGTCAACAACCAGATCGGCTTCACCACCAATCCGCGCTATTCGCGGTCGTCGCCTTATCCGTCCGACGTCGCCAAGATGATCGAGGCGCCGATCTTCCACGTCAACGGCGACGATCCGGAAGCCGTCGTGTTTGCCGCCAAGGTGGCGACCGAATTCCGGCAAAGATTTCAGAAGCCGGTCGTGATCGACATGTTCTGCTACCGCCGCCACGGCCACAATGAAGGCGACGAGCCGTCGTTCACCCAGCCGTTGATGTACAAGGCGATCGCCAAGCACCCGACCACGCTCGAAATCTACGGCGACAAGCTCATCGGCGAGGGCGTGGTGACGCCGGCCGACATCGAGAAAATGAAAGCCGACTGGCGCGCCCGGCTCGATATCGAGCTCGAGGCGGCGCAGAGCTACCGGGCCAACAAGGCCGACTGGCTGGACGGCCGCTGGTCCGGTTTCAAGACCGGGGGCGACACCGACGATCCGCGCCGCGGCAAGACCGGCGTCGCCATCGCCGAGCTCAAGGAGATCGGCGAGAAGATCACAACGATCGAGTCGGGCTTTCATCTGCATCGCACGCTGCAGCGGTTTTTCGAGAACCGCCGCAAGGCGATCGAACTCCGGGCAAAACATCGACTGGTCGACCGCCGAAGCGCTCGCTTTTTGCTCGCTGCTGCTGGACGGTCACCGCGTGCGGCTGTCAGGCCAGGACAGCGAGCGCGGCACCTTCTCGCAACGCCATTCGGTACTGATCGATCAGGAGAACGAGCGCCGTTACACGCCGTTCAATCATCTGCGCGAGGGCCAGGCGCGCTACGAGGTCATCAACTCGATGCTGTCGGAAGAGGCCGTGCTTGGTTTCGAGTACGGCTATTCGCTCGCCGAGCCTAGCGCACTGACCATGTGGGAGGCGCAGTTCGGCGACTTCGCCAACGGCGCGCAGGTCTTGTTCGACCAGTTCATCTCGTCCGGCGAGCGGAAATGGCTGCGCATGTCCGGCCTGGTCTGCCTCTTGCCGCACGGCTACGAGGGGCAGGGGCCCGAGCACTCTTCGGCGCGGCTCGAGCGGTTTCTGCAGATGTGCGCCGAAGACAATATGCAGGTCGCCAGTTGCACGACGCCGGCCAACTACTTCCACATCCTGCGCCGCCAGCTCAAACGCGACTTCCGCAAGCCGCTGATCCTGATGACGCCGAAGTCGCTGTTGCGCCACAAGCGCGCGGTGTCGCGGCTCGACGAAATGGGACCAGACACGTCGTTTCATCGGCTGCTGTGGGACGATGCGCAGCTGTCGCCGGACGAGAAAACCAAGCTCGTTGCCGACGCCAAGATCCGCCGCGTCGTGTTGTGCGCCGGCAAGGTCTATTACGATCTCTACGACGAGCGCGAGAAACGCGGCATCGACGACATTTATCTGCTGCGCATCGAACAGCTCTATCCTTTCCCGACCAAAGCGCTGATGACCGAGCTGTCGCGGTTCAAGGAGGCCGAGATCGTCTGGTGCCAGGAAGAGCCGCGCAACCAAGGGGGCTGGGTGTTCGTCGACATCTTTTTGGAATGGGTGCTCAACCAGATCGGCGCCAAGCATCGCCGTGCCCGCTATGCCGGGCGGCCGGCTTCGGCCTCGACCGCAGTCGGGCAAATGTCGCTGCATCAGGCGCAGCTCAAGAACTTTCTGGAAGAGGCGCTGGGGTAGCTCATCCGGCCGTCATGCCCGGCTGGTGTGCCGGGCATCCACGTCTTGACGGCCAACGGAAGCAAAGTCGTGGATGGCCGGGACGAGCCCGGCCATGACGGACGGATACCAAGAGGAAATTCGGCATGGCTGAGATTCGCGTCCCCACCCTCGGCGAGTCGGTGACCGAAGCGACTATTGGCAAATGGTTCAAGAAGGCCGGCGACGTGGTGGCGGTCGATGAGCCGCTGGTGGAATTGGAAACCGACAAGGTCACGATCGAGGTGCCGGCGCCGGCCGCCGGCGTGCTGACTGACGTGGCGGTCAAAGACGGCGATACTGTCGCCGTCGGTGCCCTCCTTGGCGCGATCAAGGAAGGCGCCGGCGCCGCTGCAACGAAATCTCCGGCCAAGTCTGCGGAGGCGGCTCCGCAAGCTGCGCCGCCACCGCCGCCAAAACCGGCACCAGCCGCTGCGCCGGCTCCTGCCAAAGCGGCCAGCGCGGAGATGCCGTTAGCACCGTCGGTGCGCCGGATCGCGGCCGAAACCGGCGTCGATCCATCGGCCCTGCCCGGCACCGGCAAGGATGGCCGTGTCACCAAGGGCGACATGCTTGCCGCCATCGAGCGCGCCGCGGCGCAGCCGACGCCGGTTACCACGCCGGCGGCGTCGGTGCAGATGCGCGCGCCGTCGCCGCCGGACGACGCCGCGCGCGAAGAGCGCGTGCGCATGACGCGGCTTCGTCAAACCATCGCGCGCCAACTCAAGGATGCGCAAAACACCGCCGCCATGCTCACGACCTTCAACGAGGTCGACATGACGCATGTGATGGAGCTGCGCAGCCAATACCGCGAATTGTTCGAGAAAAAGCACAGCGTGAAGCTCGGCTTCATGGGCTTTTTCGTGCGCGCCTGCGTGCAAGCGCTCAAGGAAATCCCCGCCGTCAACGCCGAGATCGACGGCACCGACATCGTCTACAAGAACTACTATCATATCGGCATTGCGGTCGGCACCGAGCGCGGTCTGGTCGTGCCGGTGGTGCGCGACTGCGACCAGAAATCGATCGCCGAGATCGAGAAGGCGATTGCCGACTTCGGCCGCCGTGCCCGCGACGGTTCGCTCAAGATCGAGGAATTGCAGGGCGGCACCTTCAGCATCACCAATGGCGGCATCTATGGTTCGCTGATGTCGACGCCGATCCTCAACGCGCCGCAATCCGGCATCCTCGGCATGCACAAGATTCAAGAGCGGCCGATGGTGGTCGCCGGCAAGATCGAGGCGCGGCCGATGATGTATCTGGCGCTGTCCTACGATCATCGCGTCGTCGATGGCCGCGAGGCGGTGACGTTCCTGGTCCGCGTGAAAGAGTCATTGGAGGAGCCGGCGCGGCTGGTATTGGATTTGTAAGTTCTCTCTGTCATGGCCGGACTTGGTCCGGCCATTTTGCTTAGGCGGGCAATGCGTTGCCGATCTATCGGGATTGCCGGGACAAGCCCGGCAATGACAATTAATAGGTGATTGTGATGCCGACCTACGATCTCATCGTCATCGGTAGCGGCCCGGGCGGCTATTTCTGCGCCATTCGCGCAGCGCAGCTCGGATTGAAGACCGCGGTGGTCGAGAAGAACGCCACCTTCGGCGGCACCTGCCTCAATGTCGGCTGCATCCCCTCGAAGGCGCTGCTGCACGCCTCGGAATTGTACGAGGAAGCCGGCCACAGCTTCGCGCGAATGGGCATCAAGGTCGGCAAGCCCGTCGTCGAGCTCCTGGCCTTGCTTAAATACAAGGATCAGAATGTCGAGGCCAACGTCAACGGCGTCGCGTTTTTGTTCAAGAAGAACAAGATCGAGACGTTTCGCGGCGCTGCCCGCGTCGCCGCCCCCGGCCAGATCGAGGTGAAGGCCGACGACGGCAAGACGCAGACGCTCGAGACCAAGAGCATCGTCATCGCCACCGGCTCGGACGTCGCCCGCCTCAACGGCATCGACATCGACGAGAAGCGGATCGTATCATCGACCGGTGCGCTGGAGCTGCCCAAGGTACCGCAAAAGCTCCTGGTGGTCGGCGCGGGAATCATTGGCCTCGAGCTCGGCTCGGTCTGGCGCCGGCTCGGCGCGCAGGTGACGATCGTCGAATTTCTCGATCACATTTTGCCCGGCATCGACGGCGAAGTGGCGCGGCAATTCCACCGCATGCTGCAGAAGCAAGGCATTGCGTTTAAGCTTTCCTCCAAGGTCACCGCGATCGATACCTCGGCCAAGGTGCTGAAAGTCAAAGTCGAGCCGGCCGCCGGCGGCGCTGCCGAAACGATCGAAGCCGACATCGTGCTGGTGGCGATCGGCCGCGTGCCTTTCACCGAAGGTCTTGGCCTCGAAGCGCTCGGCGTGAAGAAGGACAATCGCGGCCGCGTCATCATCGACGGGCATTTCCGCACCAATGTCGCCGGCATTTACGCGATCGGCGATGTCGTCGCCGGCCCGATGCTGGCGCACAAGGCGGAGGACGAGGGCGTTGCGGCCGCCGAAATCATCGCCGGCCAGGCGGGCCATGTGAACTACGAGGTGATCCCCAACGTCGTCTATACTTTCCCGGAAATTGCTTCGGTCGGAAAGACCGAGGAGGAGCTCAAAGCGGCCGGGATCGCCTATCAGGTCGGCAAGTTTCCCTTCACTGCCAACGCCCGCGCCCGCGCCAACCTCGCGACCGAAGGCTTCGTCAAAATCCTCGCCGACGCCAAGACCGACCGCGTGCTCGGCGTCCACATTCTCGGCGCCGATGCCGAGGCGATGATCGCCGAAGCCGCCATTGCCATGGAGTTCGGCGCTTCATCGGAGGATATCGCGCGCACTTGTCACGCGCATCCGACCTTGAGCGAAGCGGTGCGGGAGGCGGCGCTGGCCGTCAGTAAGCGCGCCATCGATATGTGACCGCGTCATTCCGGGCTGAGCGTAAGCGAGGAGCCCGGAATCCATATTCGCCGACCTGTGGTTATGGATTCCGGACTTGCCGCTTTGCGGCGATCCGGAATGACGTCGACGTGGCGCTACTCGACGACGATCTTGACTTCGCTGCCCGACTTCAGCCGCTCGCCGGGTTCAAGCCCATTGAGGACGCGGAAGCGCTCGACCTGACGGTCGGCGACGGCCATGCGGGTCGCAAGCTTCTCGACCGTATCGCCGGGCCCGACGGTCACGATTTGCAGGCGGAGCGGTTTGGCATCCTCGATCTCGGCCAGACTCATGCGCCGGAAGGTGCCGACCAACTCGCGGAAGATACGATCGCTCTCGGGAGAGCGATGTTTGGTGGCGAAGATGAAGCGGTACACGTCGCTGCCGAAGCGGATGGCGTAGAGACGGAAATCCCATTGATCGCCCTTGGCCGCGGCGCTCGCGCCGGCAAAGCCGTTGATGGTGACGTCTTCCACCGTGCTCGGATCGATATTCTCGATCCAGCCGGACGTCAGATAAGCGGCCAGCGTCTGCTCGGCCGGCACGCGCACGACGTCGAGCCGCACCGCCTGGCCGCCGCCATGCTTGACGCCGAGCACGGCCTGCGCGGTGTTGTCGAGATTGAAGCCCTCCGGCGCCGTGAAGGTGAAGCCGAGCCGCGGATGCAGGAAGCGCCGGCCGCGGACAAAGCCTTCGCTCGGATCTTCGCCGAACACGATACCGTTGATGCCGCTGAGATAAGCGTTCTTGTCGCGCCCGATGATCGAGGCGGTCGTGGTCGGGCCGCTATATTGGCGGGCATTGGCGGTCGCGTTGGAAATCCGCTCCGGCGTTGCCGGGTGCGACGACAGGAAATCCGGCGCGCGCGGGTCGATCGGCGCGCCGTTCTGCTGCGGCTTGAGCTCGGAATTATGCTCCATCGAGGTGAGGAAACGTACGGCGCCGTAGGGATCATAGCCGGCGCGCGAAGCAATGCCGATGCCGATGGCGTCGGCCTCGAACTCTTGGGCGCGCGAGAAGCTGGCCAGCGCCAGCTTCGACTTGGCGAGCGCCAGCGCGCCGACTTCCGGATCGCTGATCACGTCGCTGACGACGCGGCCGACCAAAGCGGCCTGCTTCGCCTGCTCTTCGCGGATGGCGGCATGGCGGGCGACGACGTGGCCCATTTCGTGCGCCAGCACCGACGCCAGCTCGAACTCATCGTTGGCTAGCGCGACCAGTCCGCGGGTCACGTACAGCTGGCCGGTCGGCAGCGCGAAGGCGTTGATCGATTGCGAATTGAGCATCGTGACCTTGTAGTGGAGGTCAGGCCGCTCCGACGCCGCCACCAGGCGTTCGACCGTCTGCTCCAGCATCGCTTGCAGCCTGGGATCGTTGTAGACGCCGCCATAGGCCGAAATGATGCGTTGATGTTCGCGCAACGCCGCAGGCGACACATCGGACATCTCGGGCGGCTTAGGTGGCGCGGACAGCGCGACTTGCGGCCCGCCAGACGGCGGAGACGCGGTGCAAGCGGCCAACGCGAGCGCGAGCAGGGCGATACCGGCATGGGCAAGCCGACGCCCCGCGGTCCCCGCAGGTCCCGAATTAGAGGGTCCCAAATTGCTCACACCCGCATCCCAGTCGGTCACCAATACTCGCCGCCCCGCCAGCGCACTCACTTACGATCAGCGAACTCGATCTGCTCCGGTCGCGTCGCTTCGATCCAAGGGCCCCCGCGCTCTTCGATCCAACCGCGAACCCGTATCTGGCGGCCGGCGAGCGTCTTTGGTTCGAGACCGGCCGCGGTAAAATTACGCTCATTTCGCTTCAAGATCGTAACGGTGAAATCCTCGGTCCACCGCCGTCCGAAGTTCACATAGATCGTGGCGCCGCTCTCGCGCACCGAGAGCACCTTACCCTCTACCAGCGCAAAGTGGCCTTGTTCGGCCAGCACATCGGTGGGGTTGTCGGCGCGGAGCAAGTCATAATACGAACTGGCCCACAGGCCAAGCTTGGCGGCTCGGGCAGCAAGCTCGCGGCTTAGAAGTTCCGTGGCGCAGGCTAGGTTCCCAACCCTTGCGGCGACGCGCGCATAGCCGGCACCCACCAAATCCGCCTGCACCAGATGCTCCGCGTTGCCGTGGCGGACAAAAGCGTAAGCGACCAAGCGGCCATATCGGTCCGCCTTTTGCGGCTCCGCTTGCTTGAGCGTGACTTGGGCCCCCAATAACAACACGTCGAGCGCGTCGCGCGACGCGGTGCCGCCGGGCGCCGGGTCGGATTCCTGCGGCAACGGCAGCGGCGGCACTTCGATGGCGGCAAGCCGGACCTCGCGGCCATCGTCCAGCACGAAGCTGCGGCCATCGATAGTGCGGGTTGCGCTCCCTTGCGCGATCGTCTCGCCGCCGCAGGCCGACGCCGACCGCGCCTGTTCCTGCGCCGTCGCGCCGAAACATCCGCATGTCATGGCAAAACCGGCAGCAAATGCCGCGACGCCGTCCCACCCGCGCATCGGCCCCTAGCGAAGGGCGGGATTACGGCAGCACTGCGGCGGTCTTGCAAAGGCGAGCGCTCGCGTCGGCACCGCGCGCAAACACCCTATCCGGCTTTGCGGTGTTTGGCGGCAGCGCGGGTTTTGCCGTTCTCGGCTTTCGCCGTTTCGGCTTGAGCAGCCTTTTTGCCCTGGATCGGCAAAAGCATTTCCTTCTGCCCGCTGGCCTTGCGGCCTTTTTTTGCACGCGTCGCGGCAGGCGCTGGGCTGGCGGTCGCCTTCTCGGCCTGCACCGAGCGTCGGAGCGCGTCCATGAGGTTGATGACCTTGCCGCTCGGCTCGTGCTTCGGCGCTTCGATCTTCTCGCCCTTGGCCTTCTTCTCGATCAATTCCTTGAGCGCGTGCTCGTAGTGATCCTCGAATGCCTCCGGCTTGAAATGTCCGCTCTTGGTCTCGACGATGTGGCGGGCCAAATCCATCATGTCCTTGGTCAGCTTGACGTCCGCGATGTCGTCAAAATATTCGGCCGAGTCGCGCACCTCATAGGGAAAGCGCAGCAGGGTGCCCATCAAACCCTTGCCGCGCGGCACGATGGCGATGACGTGCTCGCGGCTGGTCAGCACCACGCGGCCGACCGCGACCATCTTCATCTGCTCGATGACGTTGCGGATGACGACAAAGGCGTCCTCGCCGACATTGCCGTCGGGCGCCATATAATAGGGACGGATGTTGTAGAGTTGGTCGATCTCGTCGCGCGGCACGAACTCGTCGATTTCGATGGTCTTGGTGCTGTCCAGCGCCACCGATTCAAGCTCTTGGTCGGAGATCTCGACGTATTCGCCCTTGGCGACCTCGTAGCCCTTGATGATGTTTTCCGACGGCACTTCCTCGCCGGTCTCGGCATCGACCTTGCGGTAGCGGATGCGATTGCCGGTTTCCTTGTTGATCTGGTTGAAGCTGACCTTCTCGCGCTCGGACGTCGCCGGATAGAGCGCAATCGGACAAGTAACCAGCGAAAGCCGCAAATAGCCTTTCCAGTACGCGCGCGGGGCCACGATCTACTCCTGCGAAACCGGTGTTTGACAACGATATGTATAATACCGCGTTCCGCCTTCTACGTGGAGGCGGGCGGCGCCTGATGTTTCTGATTTGTTCCGCATAGTGCTTTTTTAGGGTAAAGTAATTGCAACATTGATTCGTATGCTGGGAATTGAAATGTCCGCCGCCGCTCGCAAACTCAAACCGCAGCCGGAACCGGAACCGGAGCCGAAGGTTTTCCACGCTACCATGCTGGTGACGCGCGCCGAGCAATGGTGGGTGGAGGCCGCGAGCGTCGGCGAAGCGCGCATGCTGTTGGCGTCGGGGCAGGGACATCACGCCGCGCTCGGCGAGCGCGTCCATGTCGAGGTGGAAGAGCTGCTCGAGGAGAACGTGGGCTGAAACGCCGGCGCCCCTGCGTCTTGCGGCCACGTGGTTTCCGTCGCCGGCGGCGTCACTCTGGGGCGGTCGGATTGCTCGCAGTCAAATCTGCATAAGCCTGCGGCAACAGCCGCGCGAGAATGCCGGCCCATTTTCGCTGCCCGCTATCGTCGGCGATTAAATCCTGTCGGATTTCGATCAGCGCGTGCGGCAAGCCGCGGCGCTCGCCGTGCACCGGGATGGTGTAGTCGGTCGTGTCGCTGACGAAGTACGGCTGATTGTCGCCGACGACGAGACCAGGCTCTTGCTGCAAGAGCGCGAGCAGGCGATGAGCAAGGCTTGGATCGCGATCATAGAGCAGCGCGACGTGCCAGGCGCGCGCCACGCCTTTGAACACCGGCGTAAAGCTGTGCAGCGCGATCAGCGCCGCAGCGCGGCCGGCTTGCCGGCGACGTTCGAGCTCGGTTTCGATGCGCGCGTGATAGGGCCGAAAAATCGCGAGGGCGCGCGCTTCCTTTTGCGTATCGCTTAAAGCCACGTTGCCGGGAATCGGCGTCAGCTCGCTGATTTCCGGGATCGAGGTCGGCGCGCCCGGCGGCCGGTTGCAGTCGATCACCAGCCGCGAGTAGGTTTGTTGAATTAGAGTCGCGTCGAGCGCGTCGGCTAGTATCCGGCCGGCGCCGGCAATGCCAATGTCGAAGGCGATATGGCGCTGCCATTCCGGCGCGGCGACGCCGAGCCGGCCGAGCGCGCGGGGCGCGGAGTTGCCGGCATGATCGGCAACCAGCAACAGCGGCGATGCGCCGCCGGCGTTGTAAACCGCAACCGGCAACGGCTCGTCGGCCGTCAGCAATGATTTAGGAAGCTTGGTCATCGGGTCTTAAGTACAACAAATATGTGCAATCTTTGGCCCAATAAATGCATGAAAAAGACGCATGAGCGTGGTCGACGAGGCAAACGCGCCTGAAATCGGGTTTTAGATGAAGATCCACGGCGGCTACGAAATTGCTTATGACTGTCCGCAGCCGACGCCGATGATCGTGATGCTGAGCGTGCATCCTTCGCGCACTTCGGATCTGATCACGCCGGACTGGTTACGGCTTAACCCGGCGATCGCAGCGAACGCCTATCGCGACGGCTTCGGCAACATCTGTCATGTGCTCCACGCGCCGGCGGGCCGCATCACGCTGTCGACGGATTTTCTGATCAATGATTCCGGAGTGCCCGACGAGGTGGCGCCGGGCGCTACACAGCACGCCCTGGAAAAGCTGCCGGTCGAAACGCTGGTCTATCTGCTCGGCAGCCGCTATTGCGAAACCGACCGCTTCATCCAGGTCGCGTGGGCCCAGTTCGGCAATGTCGCAAAGGGCTGGACGCTGGTGCAGGCGATCTGCGATTACGTCCACGGCCACATGGAATTCGGCTATCAGCACGCCAATCCGACCAAGACCGCCTGGCACGCCCATGCCGAGCGCCGCGGCGTCTGCCGCGACTTCGCGCACCTCGCCATCACGCTGTGCCGCTGCATGAATATCCCGGCACGCTATTGCACCGGCTATCTGGGCGATATCGGCGTGCCGCCCGAGGAGACGCCGATGGATTTTTCCGCCTGGTTCGAGGTTTATCTCGGCGATCGCTGGTACACATTCGACGCCCGTCACAACACCCCGCGCATCGGCCGCATCCTGATGGCGCGCGGCCGCGACGCCACCGATGTCGCGATCTCGACTATGTTCGGGCCGTGCACGCTGGCAGGGTTCAAGGTCGTAACCGACGAAGTGCCGGCCGCCGCCGTCTCGGCGGCGCGTTGAGGCGATGGCGAAAGCATGGCAAGCCTTGAGCGGGCGAAGGGGACCGCGATATTGTGCCGGCGCGAAGCACGCAGTTGGTCCCGTAGCTCAGCCGGATAGAGCAGCGGTTTCCTAAACCGAAGGTCGCAAGTTCGAGTCTTGCCGGGACCGCCAACCTCAGCATTTGCTGCATTCGTCGTCGCGGGTCAGCAGACCTCGGTCTCGTTGCGCCCCCCTTTTGGGCGTGGTCGAGCACGATGCACCGTGGATGTGGTAGAGGGCGCCGTTTGGCGTCTTTCGTCCTTTGCTGCGTTATCCATTAGACGTGCTGCTGTGGTCATGAAATCGATTAGCGCCCAGCGCCAGACGGTGAGAGTGACAAGTGTGGCGGGATTCCGATGGACTCGCTGATCACGGCGGCGGCTCGCGCACTCGCGGCGGGTGATCCGCTCGGCGCATTGAACCGCGTCGCCTTGCGCGACGATGCGCCGGCGCTCGCGCTTCGCGGCATCGCGATGGCGCGGCTCGGCGATCTGGTTCGGGCCAAGGCGCTGCTACGAAGGGCCGCGCGCGCCTTCGGTCCAAAGGAGGCCGTCGCCCGCGCCAGATGCGTGGTCGCAGAGGCCGAGATTGCGCTGGTCTCACGCGACCTCGGCTGGCCTGCCAAGGCGCTCGACGCAGCGCGGGCGACGCTCGAAGCGCACGGCGACCGGGTGAACGCCACACATGCGCGGCATCTCGAAGTCCGGCGCCTTCTCCTGATCGGGCGCCTCGATCAGGCCGAGCGTACACTCGCCGATCTCGACCCTGCGCCCTTGCCGCCGGCGTTGCGGGCCGTCCACGAGCTTGTCGTTGCGGGGATCGCGATGCGACGGCTGCGGACGAAGCCGGCAGGTGCCGCGCTCGCTCGCGCCGAGCGCGCCGCGCGCCAGGCCGCCATCCCGGCGCTGATGGCCGAGGTCGAAAGCGCATCCCTTGTGCTGAACACCCCCGCGGCACGCCTGATCGGGCGGGGCGACGAGCGGCCGCTCCTGCTCGAGGATGTTGAAGCGTTACTGGCGTCGAAGGCACTCGTCGTCGACGCGTGCCGTCATGTCGTGCGTGACGCCGGCACTGTCGTGTCGCTCGCGACGCGTCCGGTGTTGTTCGCTCTGGCGCGCGCGCTGGGCGAAGCGTGGCCCGCGGACGTGCCGCGGGCAGCGCTCATTGCCCGCGCATTCCGCGGCAAGCACGCCGATGAATCGCATCGCGCCCGGCTGCGGGTCGAAGTCGGGCGGCTTCGCACGTTGCTGCGGACGCTGGCCGGCGTGAGCGCCACCAAGCATGGGTTTGCGCTAGTGCCGCGCCGCGGGCGCGAGGTCGTCGTGCTGGCGCGGCCGGTCGAAGAAGAGCATGCGGCGGTGCTCGCTTTCCTCGCCGACGGCGGATCGTGGTCGAGCTCCGCGCTCGCGCTGGCGCTTTCAGCGAGCCAGCGCACCGTGCAGCGCGCGCTCGACGAGCTTTCGGCGCAAGGCAAGGTGCAGTCGTTTGGTCACGGGCGAGCGCGCCGTTGGATGACCCCGCCGGTGCCTGGATTCACGACCACCTTGTTACTCCCGGCGCCGCTGCCGAACAGCTAGGGTCGGAGCATGAATCGATGAACGAGCGACCGGGACAGAATCATGAAACGATCAAAAGCAGAAATCCTCCGTGAGTATGGACCCTTTCCGGGTGTCGATAGTGTGGGTGGTGTCACCTATGACAATGAGCACGTCTGGTTTGCCTGTGGCGACAAGCTGAGCGCATTCGATCCGGCCAGCGGCAAGGCGGTGCGCTCGATCGACGTCGCCGCGCATGCCGGATCCGCCTTCGACGGCCGGCACCTCTATCAGATCGCCGAGGAGCGCATCCAGAAAATTGATCCGAAGACCGGCCGTGTGGTCGCCACGATCCCGGCGCCCGGCGGCGGCGGTGACTCCGGGCTCGCATGGGCCGAAGGGGCGCTTTGGGTCGGGCAATACCGGGATCGCAAGATCCATCAAATCGATCCCGAGACCGGGGCGATTCTCCGCACCATCGAGTCGAACCGCTTCGTCACCGGAGTCACCTGGATTGACGGCGAGCTCTGGCACGGCACCTGGGAAGGCGACGAGAGCGATGTGCGCCGAGTCGATCCTCAAACCGGAGAGGTCCTGGAGAGTCTCGAAATGCCGCCTGGAACAGCGGTGTCGGGGCTCGAGGCCGATGGCGGCGATCGGTTCTTCTGCGGCGGCGGCAGCGACAGCGCGGTGGTCAGGGCGGTCCGCCGACCCAGGCGAAGCTAGCGCTGCGAAGCGAAGCCGCTCGCCAAGGGCATTTACTCCGCCTGCAGCATGTACGTTCTGGTCTGATTACAGGTGTAACAGACGAACGTGTGTCGCCGCATCTGCGGAATCAGCGGATGCGGCGTGATGGCCACGTCGACCATGTCAGAACGGCATTTCGGGCAGGGGGTCGGCCGCTGTTTGTCGTTGGCCGTCGTGCTCATGCCAATAGTCGTGCTCATGCCAATAAGAGGATGCTGATCGGAATTAATATGCGGTAAAGCCCGCGGGGGCGCCGTCGAAAATTCTCAGATATTGCCAAAAGACGTAAATTGGCGCTTCAATTGACCGCAATTACAGAGACCACCGAAGGGAGGCAAGTATGAGACACCTGCAAAGACGCGAAGTAATGTTCGGTCTTGCCGGCCTGGCGCTGGCTCCTGCTGTTTTCGGACGTGTCAACATGGCGTTAGCCGCCGATAAGATCAAACCGAACGCGTCGAGCGCGCTGATCGTGGTCGACGTGCAGAACTGCTTCCTGCCCGGCGGCAGCCTGGCGGTGAAGGACGGCGACCAGGTGATCCCGGTGATCAACCGCATTGCCAAGAGCTTCGAGAATGTGGTGATGACCCAGGATTGGCACACCGCGCACCACATCTCGTTCGCGTCCAGCCACGAAGGCAAGAAGCCGTTCGAGGTCATCAAACTGCCTTATGGCAACCAGGTGCTGTGGCCCGACCATTGCGTACAGGGCACCGACGGCGCCCACATCGCCAAGGATATCAATATTCCCCACGCGGAGCTGATCATCCGCAAGGGCTATCACAACGACGTCGACAGCTATTCGGCGTTCCTTGAAGCCGACAAGGAGACCCGCACCGGTCTGGCCGGCTACCTGAAGGAGCGCAAGATCGATACGGTGTTCGTCACCGGCCTCGCCACCGACTTCTGCGTCGCCTGGACCGCGATGGATGCACGCAATGCGGGCCTCAACGTCTATGTCGTCGAGGACGCCTGCCGCGGCATCGACATCAACGGCTCGGTCGCCAAGGCGTGGGAAGACATGACCAAGCTCGGCGTCAAGAAGATCGAGTCGAACGACATCGCCTGACAATCCTTTCGTCATTCCGGACCGCGTCAGCGGCTGTCCAGAATCCATAACCCCAAACCGGGCAGAACATGCACCGGAGGTGGTTATGGATTCCGGGCTCACGCCTATCGGCGTGCCCCGGAATGACTAGCGATTCTTGTCGCGGAAGCGATCCATCAACGGCTTGTCCTGGCCGCCGTCGATTTCGATCATGGTGCCGTTGACCATCTGCATCAGCGGTGACGCCAGCATCACCACCAGGTTGGCCACCTCATCGACTTCGGCGATGCGGCCCATCGGGATCGAGGCCGGCGCCAGCGTGTCGGCCTCCTCATACGAAATCTTCATGTCGCGCGACATCGCCTTGACCAGGCCGGCCCAGCGCTCGGTGCGCACCGGACCCGGATTGACGGCGACAAAGCTGATGCCGTTCTTGCCGTATTGGCCGGCCAGCGACATCGTCAGATTCTGTCCGGCGGCGTTGGCGGCGCCCGGGCAGATTTCCCAGTAGGACGGCTTGACGCCGTCATTGCCGATCAAATTCACGACGCGGCCGCCGCGCTGCTTGACCATGATCGGCAGCACGTAGCGCAGGCACCGCACGTAGCCCATGAATTTGAGCTGCAGTCCCTTCTCCCAATCGTCTTCGGTCAGATGCTCGATGACGCCGCCGGCGGCCGAGCCGGCGTTGTTGACCATGATGTCGACGCGGCCAAGCGCCTTGTGGCCCTGCTCGATGAAATTCTTGGCGTCGGCATCTTTGCGCAAGTCGGCGGCGATGGGGACGACTTTGCGATTGGTAGCGCGCGCGATTTCGCTGGCGACAGCTTCCAACGGCTCCTTGCGGCGCGCGCAGATGGCGACGTCGACACCCTCCTTGGCCAGCGCTAACGCTATTCCCTTGCCAATGCCTTCGCTGCCGCCAGTCACGAGTGCCGTCTTGCCTTGCAGCTTGAGGTCCATCCTTCCCTCCCTGTTAGTCGTTGTTTTCGGATTGCCGGTTGCACGCAATGGCGCGGCGGATCAATCGGCGCAGCCGCTGTGGTGTGATCGGCAGCTCGGTGACGGCGCCGGGGCTGCCGAGCGCGTCGTCGATGGCGGCGGCGATCGCGGCGCCGACCGCATTAGCGCCGCCTTCGCCAGCGCCTTTCAGCCCCAGCGGATTGAGCGGGCTCGGCGCGTCCTCGCAGATCAGCACGTCGACCGGCGGCATCTCGCGAGCGGTCGGCATCAAATAGTCGGCGAACGTCACCGACAACGGTTCACCGCGTTCGTCATACAGAAATTCTTCCAGCAAGGTGCCGCCGATGCCCTGCGCGCAACCACCGACGATCTGACCCTCGATCAGCATCGGATTGACGGCTTTGCCGACGTCGTAGGCGACCAGATAGCGCTCGATATCGACCGCGCCGGTGTCCTGGTCGATTTTGGTCACGGCGATGTGCACGCCGTAAGGATAGTTCATGTGATTGCTGTGGAACCACCCCTCCGCCGAGAGCCCCGGCGTGCGGCCGTGGCGTAACGGTGAGTCGAGCGCCAGCGCATGCGCAATGGCGCCGAGATCGACCGACGGGCCCGGCGCCGCATCGCGGCGCACCACTTCGCCGTCCACGACGTCGAGCTGCTCGACCGGCGTCTGCAGCAGTTCGGACGCCACTTCGATCGCCTTGGTCCTGACCGCGGTCGCCGCAAGGCGCGTCGCTTCGCCGGTCATCACTGTGACGCGGGAGGCGAAGGCGCCCATGCCTTTTTCTATTTTATCCGTCTGTCCATGGGTGACGCGGATCTTGCGGTAGTCGACGCCCAGCGTATCGGCGCAGATTTGTGCGATCACGGTCTCCATGCCTTGGCCGACTGAGGCTGAGCCCGACACTACGTCCACCATGCCATCGGTATCGACGTCGATCTTCACGAGATCAAAAGGTCCCAGTCCGCTCTTCTCGACGAACAGCGCGAAACCGGCGCCGACCATCTCGCCGGCGGCTCGGCGCGCCGCCAGCGTCGGACGCAGTCGCGCCCAGTCGATCGCGGCCAGGGCCTTGTCGAGCAGGCCGGCATAGTCGCCGGAATCGAGGACGATATGCGTGCCGAGCGTGTCGAGCGGACGTTCGTACGGCATCTCATCGCTGCCGATCAGATTGCGGCGCCGCACCTCGATCGGGTCGAGGCCGAGCTTGGCGGCGATCGCGTCCATCAGCCGCTCGCGCACGAATGTGCTCTCGAACCGGCCCGGCGCGCGGTAAGTGCCACATGGCGTCTTGTTGGTCAGGCGGATATGCGCGCGTGCGCGATAAGCCGGAATGCGATAAGGGCCCGGCAGCATAGCCGCGGCCAGATCGGGGACCGTGGCCGCATGGGTGCGCATGTAGGCGCCCTGATCGTGGAAAATCTCGTCGTCGAGCGCGAGGACGCGGCCGTCTTTGTCGATCGCGGCGCGCACGTGATGCTGCTGCTGGCGCGAATGATTGGCGGCAATGAGATGCTCGCGGCGATCCTCGATCCATTTCACCGGCCGCCGCAGGCGCAACGCCGCGGCGCATACCAGCACATCCTCCGGATAAATCTCGCCGCGAATGCCAAAGCCGCCACCGACATGCCCTTCGTAGAGGTGAACCGACGCGGCCGGGCGTCCAAGCATCCGCGCGATCTGATCCCTGTTCCAGTGCGGCACCTTGGCGGCGCCATGAAGTTCGAGCACGTCGCGCGCCGCGTCGTAGCGAGCAATGGCGCCGCGGGTCTCGAGCGGCACGCCGGAGTGCCGCCCGATCGACAGCGTCGCCGCGACCACGGCGTGGGCGGCGCGGAAAGCGGAATCGACGTCGCCATACCCTTTGCGCACGATGGCGGGCTCGGTTGACCGGCCCGGTTCGAACTCGCCGGGCTCGTCCTCGGCTTGCAGGATCGCCGGCATTTCTTCAACGTCGAGCATGACAAGCTCGGCCGCATCTTCGGCGAGGTACGGGTCGTCGGCAAAAACCGCGGCCACCGGTTCGCCGACATAGCGGACGAAGCCGGTCGCAAACAGTCGCTGGCGATAAGGCTCCAATCCTTCGATGCGGCTCAAACGAAAATCGATCGGCGGAATGTCGGCGACGTCGGCGGCGGCCCACACCGCGTGCACGCCGGGCAATGCCAGCGCCGCGTCGGCGTCGATCGCGCGCAACCGCCCGTGCGCGAAGTTCGAACGGACGACGCGCATATGCAACTGCCGCGGAAACGAAATATCGGCGGCAAAGCGGCCGCGGCCGGTCAAGAGCGGCCGGTCCTCGAGGCGCGTCAGCGACTGACCGATATATCTTTTTCTTGGCTTTGCGGCTGAGGGCGCCATTGGTCGGTCGCTACGTTCCGCTCACGCCGTCTGCCGCCGTATTTCGCCGGCGACCGCACGCGCAGCTTTGACGATGTTCTGATAGCCGGTGCAGCGGCAAAGATTCGACGACAGCACGTCGAGGAGCCCGTCGTCGCTGATGTCGGGCTCGCGCTCCAAGACGCCGGTGATCAGCATCAGAAAGCCGGGCGTACAGAAGCCGCATTGCAGGCCGTGATGGTCCATGAACGCGCGTTGCAAAGCGTTCAGTTCGTCGCCCTTCGCCAAGCCTTCGACGGTGCGGATTTGTTTGCCGTCCGCCTGCACGGCGAATATCAGGCAGGAGCGCACCGGCGCACCGTCAACGAGTACCGTGCAGGCGCCGCAGACGCCGTGCTCGCAGCCGATATGCGTGCCGGTCTGCTCGCAATCCTCGCGGATGGCGTCGACCAGAGTGCGCCGCGGTTCGACGCTGATCGCATGCGCCTTCCCGTTGATGGTCAGCGTGACGTCGCTTCGCTCGCTCATGTTATTGCTTTCCGGCCTGCCGTAACGCCGCGCGGATGCGCTGCGGCGTTGCGGGTATCTCGTTGATGCTCACGCCGAACGGCGTCAGCGCATCGTTGATGGCATTGAGGATCGCGGCCGGCGCGCCGATGGTGCCGCCTTCGCCGAGCCCCTTCGATTTTGTCAGCGTGGCATCGCTCAAGGTTTCAAGATGCAGAAGCTCGATCGGCGGAATCTCGCGGCATGTCGGCGGCAAGAAATCCGCCAGCGTCGCGGTCAGCATGTTGCCTGAGTCGTCGTAGACGATCTCTTCCAGAAGCGCATTGCCGATACCCTGGGCGACGCCGCCGACCACCTGGCCGTCGACGATCATCGGATTGACCAGCCGTCCGGCATCCTCGGCGACGACAAAGCGCTCAATCGTTACCCGCCCGGTGTCGGCGTCGACTTCGACAATGCCGGCGTGACAGGCATTCGAGAAGGTGCCAGGCGGATCGTAGGTGGCGCTTTCCGAAAGTCCCGGATCGAAGTCGCCCTTGAACAAGTGAAACTGGTGATACGCCGCGCGCGCCAGATCTTCGATCGGTATTGCGCGATCGGTTCCGGCCACCCGCGCGGCGCCATTTTCCAGAATGATATCGTCGGCGGCCGCCTCAAGCAGACGGCTGGCGATCTTTTTCAGCTTCGCATGCACCTTGCGCGCCGCCAGAACGCTGGCGCCGCCGGCGATGACCAGCGAGCGGCTGGCGAAAGTGCCCCAACCGTAAGGCGTACGGTCGGTGTCGCCGTGCACGACCTTGATGCGGTCGGGACAGACGCCAAGCTCCTCGGCGACCAGTTGGGCGAGCGTGGTGCGCAGCCCCTGGCCATGGGGGCTCGCGCCGATGCGCAGTTCCAGAAACCCGGAGGGGTCCATGGTCAGCTCGACCGTCTCCCAGCCGGGCGTGATGCCCATGCCACGCGCCGCGAAGGCTGGCGTGCCGTAGCCGGTACGCTCGGAGAAGGTCGCAAAGCCAATGCCGAGATAGCGCCGTTCCGCGCGCGCCTGCCTTTGGCGTTGGCGAAATGCCGGCACATCGAGCGCTTCGCTTGCCATGTCGAGCGTCTGCCGATAGCTGGCTTCGTCGAACACCAGGCCGGTCGCCGAGGTGTAGGGAAATTTCGCGATCAGATTGCGCCGGCGAATCTCGACCGGCTCCAGGCCGAATTGCACGGCGGCGGCGTCCATCAACCGCTCCAGCGCCATGGTGATGACCGGGCGCGACACGCCGCGATAGGGCGCCATCGGGCAGGTATTGGTAAGCACGCCGCGGGCGACGCAGGAATAGGCGCGCAGGTCGTAGGGGCCAGGGAGCTCGGCCATCGCCATCAGCGGCTCGACGGCGCATGTGGTCGGATAGCACGAATAGGCGCCGACATTGGCAATCACTTCGGCCGACAGAGCTACGAGTTTCGCGGCGGCGTCAAACCCGCCTTGCAGTCGAATGTATTGATCGCGGCTGTGAAACGACGCCATCAGATTCTCGCGGCGGTCTTCGGTCCAGGCGACCGAGCTTTTGAGCTTTCGCGCCAGCCAGACCAGAACGACATACTCGGGAACGAGCGACATTTTCTGGCCGAAGCCGCCGCCGACATCGGGCGCGATGACGCGCAGTTCGCTTTCCGGCATGCCGATCAGGTCGGCAATTCCGGTGCGCAGCAGATGCGGCATTTGCGTCGCGCAGGTCAGCGTCACCCGTCCCGAAATCGGATCGAACACGGCGTGGCCGGCGCGCGCCTCGAGCGGCGTCGCATTCTGCCGCCGCGAGCGGATGTCGACGGCGACCAGGCGGGACGCGGAGTCGCGCACGGCCGCAAAGCCCGGCGTCTCGATCTTGCCTTCGACCACGATATTGCGCGCCGCCTGGCCGTGAACCTGCGGTGCGCCGTCGGCGAGCGCCGCGCGCGCATCGATCACCGGCTGGATTTCACTGATGTCGACTGCGACACCGTCGGCGATGTCTTCGGCCTCCGCTTCGGTCGCCGCGACGACGGCGGCGATAGGCTCACCGACAAATCTGACAAAGCCGGAGGCCAGGACCGGCTGCGCGATCGGCACGTAGCCGAATTTGTGCAGCGTCGGCATGATCGGTTTCACCGCAGCGAGATCGGCGGCGGTGAGCACGGTGGCGCCCTCGGGGATGTTGATCTTTTCGATGCGGCCAGCGGCGACGGCGCTGCGCACGAAGCGGACGCGATGCGCGGCCGGAAGGTCTGCCGTGAACCGGCCGCGGCCGGTCAGCAGGGCCGGGTCTTCGACGCGACGCAGCGAACGGCCCACCCAGGCAAGGCCCGAGCCTTTGGTCGGCGCGCTCATGCGGCCGCGCGCTCCAGCGCCCGTCGCGTCACGGCGCGCACCAGGTCGAGACGGAATTCAGCATCGGCGTGCACGTCTTCGAGCGGATCGATCGCCGCGGCGGCCGCTTCCGCCGCGGCGCGGAAGATCTTGTCGCCGGGCTTTTGCCCAACTAGCACCGCTTCTGCTTGCGCCATCCGGCGCGGACGTCCTTCGGCACCGCCGACGCCAAGACGCGGCTCGACAATGACGCCGTCCTGCAGGCGGAAGGTGGCCAGCGCCATGGCGATCGCATAATCGCCGGCGCGGCGGCTGAATTCGTAGAAGCCGAAGCGCTCGTCGCGCGTCAAGAGTGGTAGGCGTGTCTCGCTCAGCAACTCGTCCTCGGCGAGCGCGGTTATCATCATGCCTTCGAAAAAATCGTCGGCGGCGATGACGCGGCGGCCGCGCGAGCTCAGCGTTACAATCTCAGCGCCGAGCGTGACGGCAGTCAGGCACCATTCCGACGCCGGATCGGCGTGCGCCAGGCTGCCGCAAAACGTGCCACGCAGCCGGATCGGGTAATGGGCGATGTTGGCGACGACGTCGCTCAGGAGCGCTCCAGTCGGCCCGGAAATAACCGGGCGATGGAACGCCGCGTGACGGACGCAAGCGGCAATCGACAGCGTATTGCCTTCGACGGCAAGTCGGTCGAGACCGGCGACATCGTTGATGTCGATCAGGTGTGCCGGCCGCGCCATGCGAAACGCCATCATCGGCACCAGGCTTTGCCCGCCGGCGAGTACGCGGCCGTCGTGCGGGCTCAATTCGGCGAGCTTGGCGACTGCCTCATCGACAGTCCTTGGCGCGTGATAACGAAACGGCGCAGGTTTCACCGGGTCGGATTCCGTCAGGACGTACGCAGGTTGATCCAGAGCGCGCGCGCCTTTTTGGGGCCGCGATTGACGATGCGGTGCGGCTTCGACGACCAATAGGAGATCAGATCGCCGGCGCGAAGCAGATGCGTTTCGCCGTCGACGGTGACCTCAAGCTTGCCGTCGAGCACATAGCCATACTCGTAGCCGCCGTGCGTGATCGGCTCCGGGCTGTTGGCAGCGCCGCGCGAATATTGATTGAGCGTCATCTGCAAGCCGCGAGCCTGGTCGTCGGCGACGACGCGGTGGACGACGCCGCGCAGCGGCTTGACGACGGTTTGCTTGGCAGCCGGCGTGACCAAGTCCAGATTGCCAGCGGCATTACCGAGGAGCTCGGGAATGTGCAAATTAAGCAGCGAATTGATGGCGACCAGCGTGCCGACCGAAGGCGAGGCCTTGCCGCGCTCGACCAGGCTCAGCATCGCGGCGCTGACGCCGGTCCGTTCCGACACCGCCTGCAGCGTGAAGCCGCGCTCGACGCGCCGCAGCCGCAGCTTCTTGCCGACGGCCCGCAGCACCTCGGTCGTTCCATTGCGGCCGTTTTTCGCGCTTAGCCGAGCCATGGGATGTTTGTCGCGGTCCTTGCCTTGGGCTTCTGACAATGCCCGTTTTGGTAGATCATGGAGCGATACCTCGCGCCAGTATAAATCGAAAAAGCCGCGCCGCACTTCCCGATCGCCCTTCCAGGGAAATTAATCCCATTAAAAATATTTGAAGCTTTTCAAATGGCAAGTTAGTCTCTTTGGAACAGCCGGCAAGGGTGGTTTAAGGGTAGCAATGAAAATCGTCGACCTCAGCCATTTGATGAACGTGCATACGCCCGGCTGGGTCGGCTATGCCGGCAATCAAATGTATTACGCGCAGAACCTGCAGACCAAGATGATCGTCGCGCAGCGCATTGACACCGCCTTGCACGTCGGCACCCACATCGACGGCGCCATGCATGGCACCGACGGCATGGGCGACATGGCCTCGTATCCGCTGGATTTTCTGGTCGGCGCCGGCGCGGTTATCGACGTCTCGCGGCATATGGACGACTGGGCGGTGATCACGCCGGCCATGATCGAGGCGGCGCCGGTCGAGGTGAAGGACGGCGACATCCTAATCATTCACACCGGCTGGCAGCGCTATTGGGAAGGCCAACCGCAGCAGGACCTGGTGCGCTATTTCTGTATGCATCCCGGCGGCAAGGTCGAACTGCTCGAATGGATGCTGAGGAAGAAGATCAAATGGTTCGGCATCGATTGCGGCTCCGGCGATCATGCCATGAACACCTCGATCCGTCTGATGCGTCCCGACCTCGCCAAGCGTTTCGAGCAGAAGGTCGGCAAGAGCTGCGAAGAGTTCTTCGGCGAGTTCAGCTACGTCCATAAGAAGTCCGGCCGCCACATCACCGAGAACATCTTTCCGTTCCACAGCTACGCCTTCTCGGAAGGCCTGATCCATGCCGAGAATATCGGCGGCGACATCGAGAAGGTCCTGAACCAGCGTTTTCTGATCGGCGCGTTTCCCTGGCGCTACGAGGGACTGGAAGCGTGTCCATGCCGCATCGTCTGCTTCTCGGATTGCGGCGACAGCGTCGAAGCGATTGGCGACGTCGCCAAGGCGTTTTTCTCGCGGCGTTCGTAATCCACAACCGTGGGAGGAAGTTGAACCAACAGGACGGCGCGGTTGTTTGTTGCCAGTCTCGATGTTTTTGCCCAATATTTTCTCGACGGGTGACTAAACAATGTGCGCGCCAATTCGGATACTCTTTGCAACTATCACCGGGGCCGGCGAACTTTGCCAACTCACCGAGCAGCAAAGAGGTTCTGTAAGGCACCTGCAAGAGGAAACCTGATATGCGCTGGAAACTCGTTGTTCCATCTGTAATGGCCGTCGCGCTGGTGGGGACAGGTGTCGCCTATTCCGCCGGATTCACGCTGTCGGCGGCGCCAAAAATCGCGATGCTCTATTTCGCCGACAAGACCGACGGCGGTTGGACGCAGGCGTTCGAGGAAGCGCGGTTGAAAATGGAGCCGGCACTCGGCCAGAAGATTCCGTTCGTCGAAAACGTCCCGGAAGTGGCCGGCAAGATCAAACCGGCGGCGGAGACCTTCATCAGCCGCGGTTCGAACATCATCGTCGGCACGGCGTTCGGTTACTCGGACACATTCAAGGAATTGTCGGAGAAATATCCGCAGGTGGCGTTCCTCAACGCGTCGGGCACGACCAACGGCCCGAACCTCGAATCGTTCTACGGCCGCACCTATGAGAGCCAATATCTGTGCGGCATGGTCGCCGGCGCGATGTCGAAGACCGGCAAGCTCGGCTTCGTCGCCGCGCATCCGATCGGCGTGGTCAACTGGACCATCAACGCCTATGAGCTCGGCGCCCAGAAAATGAATCCCAAGGCGACGGTGACCGTAATCTTCACCGGCTCATGGAACGATCCGGTCAAGGAGCGCGCCGCTGCGTCCGCCTTGGTCGATCAAGGCATCGACGTCATCGGCCAGCACGTCGACACGCCGACCCCGCAGGTCGTCGCGCAGGAGCGCGGCGTTTACGGCACCGGCCACCATCGCGATCTGCGCGAATTCGCGCCCAAGGCCACGCTGTGCTCGTCGGTCTGGACCTGGGAGAAATTCCTGATCCCCGAGCTGAAGAAGGTCGAGGCCGGCAACTGGCAGCCCAACCCGTACGGCGCATTCCCCGGCATCAAGGAAGGCGGCACCGATATCGCGTGCTGCAACGCCGTGGTGCCCAAGGACGTCGTCGCCAAGGTCATGGCGGAACGGCAGGCCATCATCGACGGCAAGCAAGTCTATGCCGGCCCGCTGAAGGATACGTCCGGCAAGGAGGTGGTCGCCGCCGGCCAGACGCTGCCTGACGGGGGCCTGTGGAAGATGAATTGGTACCTGCCAGGCGTGGTCGCGCAAAAGTAACAGCCGCCGTTTCCGTTCATGACGACAAGCCTCGCTCTCAAGGGAATCCGCAAGTCCTTTGACGGGGTCGTTGTTCTCGATGATGCGGAATTCAGCGGCAAGGCCGGGGAGGTTCATGCCCTCCTCGGCGAAAACGGGGCGGGCAAGTCCTCGCTGATGAATGTAGCGGCCGGCCTCTATGCACCGGAGGCCGGCCACATCTTTATCGACGGCGCGCCGGTCGCGTTGTCCGGCCCCGCCGAGGCGCGCGCTTACGGCATCGGCATGGTGCACCAGCATTTCAAGCTGGTGATGCCGTTCACGGTTGCCGAAAACATCCTGCTCGCCAATCGGACTTCGGCCTATCGCGCCGGCATCAAGGAAATCCGCGCCGCGATCAAAAAACAATCGGACGAGCTTGGTTTCGCGCTTGATCCCGACCGCCGCATCAATACGCTGTCGGTGGCGCAGCAGCAGCAGGTCGAGATCGTCAAGGTCCTGGTCGGCGGCGCCAAAATCCTGATCCTCGACGAGCCGACCGCCGTGTTGACCGACGCCGAGGCGGAGCAATTGCTCGCCACCGCGCAGCGGCTGGCGCGCGCCGGTACCGCGGTCGTCCTGATCACCCACAAGCTCAACGAAGTGAAGCGCTACGCCGATGCCGTCACCATCATGCGCCGCGGCAAGACCGTGGCGACAGTCGACCCGTCGACGACCACCGCCGCCGAACTGACCCAGCTCACGGTCGGCGAGACCGAGACCCTGCCGGCGCGGGCACAGAGCGAGACCACCGGGACGCGCCTCAATGTCGGCGCGCTGACCTGCGCACGCGCCGACGGCGGCATGGCGCTGCAGGAAGCGACGTTCTTTGTGCGCGCCGGGGAGATTTATGGAATCGCCGGCGTCAGCGGCAACGGCCAGACCGAGCTCGCCGAAGCGCTGATGGGCGCCCGCGAGCCGACCAGCGGCGAAATCTGGGTGGAAAATCTCGGCGACATTTCGCGCACGCCGATGTCGCACACCCGCATTGCCGCGGTGGCGGTGATCCCGGCGGATCGATACTCCTTTGCGCTCGCCGGCAGCCTTTCACTCGCCGACAATTTCGCGGTCGCCGAGATCGGCTCCGGCCGTTACGGGCCGCTTGGCCTGCTTGATCGCTCGGCCATGCAACGCGATACCACCGCGGCGATCGCCGAGTACGACGTGCAGGGCGTGCGCAGCGTCAAGCAGAAAGCGGCGTTACTCTCCGGCGGTAACGCACAAAAGCTGGTTATCGCTCGTGAATTCTCGCGGCATCCGGCCGTCGTCGTCGCCCACAGCCCAAGCCGCGGCCTGGACGCCCGGGCCTGCAACGCCGTGCATCAACGGCTGCTGTCGGCGCGCGACCGCGGCGCCGCCGTCGTGCTGATCAGCGAGGATCTCGACGAAGTCTTGAGCCTGTCCGACCGGATCGGGGTGATGACGCGTGGCCGCATCGTCGCCGAATTCGAGCGGCCGGCGGACCGTCAGGCTATTGGCCGCGCCATGGTGGATCATGCATGATGTTTCCGCCTTGAGCCCGAAAGCCTACGTCAGCGCCAAAACCAGTCCCAACCGCCTCAGGTTCGTCCTGGATGTGCGGCAAAGCTTGCCGGCGTGGAAGCAGGGGCTGTTTCTCAGCGGCTCGCTCGCCGTTGGCCTGGCGATTTCGATTGCGGTCCTCGCCGTCGCCGGAATTTCGCCGCTCCAGCTCGCCGGCGAGTTGGTCGGCGTATTCAATGCCGACAGCCTGCGCGCGGTGCTGGTGCAGGCGGCGCCGCTGATGCTGGTCGGCCTGGCGGCGAGCCTCGCCTTCCGTATCGGCTTCTGGAATCTCGGCCTCGAAGGCCAGATGCTGTTCGGCGGCATCTTCGCGACCGGAGTATCGGTCTATGAGATCGGCCCGCCGCAGACGCGGCTGTTGCTCATGGGCGTGGCGGCGGCCGTCGGCGGAGCGCTATGGTGCCTGCTCGCCGGCGTCCTCAAGATCCGTTTCCGCGTCAACGAGATCATCGCCACGTTGTTGCTCAACTATGTCGCCGTTTATTTCCTCTACCATTTGCTCTACGGCGCCTGGCAGGACGCGCGGTCGGCATTTCCGCAGTCGACGCCGTATCGCCCGTTCGAACGGCTCTACGACATCGGCTTCGGCATCAATAGCGGCCTGATCGTCGCCATTGCGGCCATCATCGTTGCCGCCTGGCTCGTGCATTTCAGCCGGCTCGGCTTCTATATGCGGCTCATCAGCGCCAACCGGAACATGGCGCGGGTGCTCGGCATTCCGATCCTGACGGTGACGCTGTGGACGGTCGGCATATCCGGCGCCTGCGCCGGCCTCGCCGGCTTCGTCAATGTCACCAGCCAGGAAGGGCGGCTGACGCAATCGTTTGCAAGCGGCTACGTCTTTTCCGGCGTGCTGATCGCCTTCCTGTCGCGCAACGATCCGATCGTCGTCGCCGTCGTCGGCTTTCTCATCGCCGTCCTGTTCATCATCGGCCAGACCTTGCAGGTGTTCTACCAGATACCCTTCACCATGGTGCAGATGATCGAAGCCATCATCGTCATGTCGGTTGCGTCGTCGGAATTTTTCATCCGTCACCGCATCCACTTGATCCGCTAGGGAGCCGCCGTGATCGCATTCCTGACCAACTGGCTGGCAGGCGCACCGTCGAACGCGGTGCCTTACGCGCTCGCGGCGCTTGGGCTGATCATTTCGGAGCGCTCCGGCGTTCTCAACCTGACGGCTGAAGGCTTGATGCTGGTCGGCGCGCTCGCCGGCATCGGCACCTGCCTCACGCTCGGCGGCCACCCGGAAGTGGCGCTGGTGGTGGCGATGATATCGGCCAGCGTCGTGTCGCTGTTGTTCGCCGGTCTGGTGGTCATTCTGCGGGTCAATCAGGTCATTGCCGGATTGTCGATCGTGTTCTTCTGCCAGGGCTTCACCGGCCTGATCGGCACCATCACCAACTGGCAGAACAAGCAGGTCGCCGGCCTGGGCAATCTCGTGATCTGGCCGCTGTCCGAGATCCCGGTGATCGGCCGCATCTTCTTCATGCAGGATGCGGTGGTCTATCTGACCGTGGTGATTTTCTTCGTCGTCAATTGGTGGCTGTCGTCGACCATGACCGGCCTGCGCATCCGCGCGGTCGGCGAAAACCCGGCGGCGGCCGATGCCGCCGGCATCAGCGTGTCGTGGTATCGGCTGATGGCGATCGTGCTGGGGTCATCGCTGATCGGGCTGGCCGGCGGCTATATCTCGGTGGTCAATGTCAAGCTCTGGGTCACCGGGATGACCGGCGGTCGCGGCTGGATCGCGGTGGCGCTGGTGGTGTTCGCGCGCTGGGCGCCATGGCCGGCATTGTTCGGTGCGCTGTTATTCGGCTGCATCGAGGCGATCATTCCGCACATCGCCGCCGCGGGCATTCGCGTGCCGCAATATCTGATGATGATGACGCCGTACCTGGCTACCATCGCCGTCATGATGTGGGTCGGCATCACCCAGCGGCTGGGCAGCAGTGAGCCTGGAGCGCTCGGCCAGCCCCACGTTCGCGAAGAGCGTAGCTAGAGCATGATCCCGAAAAGTGGAAGCCGGTTTTCGGACAAGATCATGCTCCGTTGCAAAATCTGGATCGTGATCCGTTTCAACTTGATCAGATCATGATCTAGGGAGGAGCCCATGCGCACCTATGTTTACGGCAAGCCGCACGACACCCGCGACCTATTCGAGGATTATCTCGATCCCGCCAAGACCGCGATCGTGTCGATCGACATGCACCGCGGCCATCTCGATGAATCGCCCGATTGTCCTTGCCCGGCGCCGCGTGCGCGCGACATCGTCGCGCCGATCGACGCCTTCCACGACAGCGCACGCGCGCTCGGCATTCCGATCATTCATGTGCGCTCGGTTCTGCGCCGCGGTGGCGTCGACGATATTGCCGGCATCCCGTCGGCGTGGCGGCGGACGTTTCCGCTCCATGTCGGCGAAATACCGAACAGCGACGAACATGCGATCGAAGGGTCGCCGTGGACCGAGTTCGTCACCCGGGTGGCGCCCAACGACCTGATCGTCGAGACGAAGAAGCGGCTCTCGGCGTTCTATCCGACCGATCTGGATTTCCTGCTGCGCAACATGCGCATCGAAGCGATCGTGCTGGATGGCGGCTTCACCGATTGCTGCATCCTCAACACCGCGTTCGATGCCAGCAATCACAATTATCGCGTCATTGTCGCGCGCGATCTGGTGCGCGGCACGGACGACCATCTGGAGAATGCCGCGCTGGCGATGGTGTCGCTGCATCTCGGCCTGGTCGCCGATTCCGCCGACATCCTCGCCGAATGGAAGGGCCGCAGGCTTGGGCGCAACGCCGCCTGAATTGCCTGAAGGGCTAATGCCCGATCGCCTCCAGCGCCTCGTTGAGCATGCGCGGCGTCAGCGGCACGTGGCGGAGCTTGACCGGCCCCAGCGGCTTGAGCGCATCTTCGACGCCTGACGCCACCACGGCGCCCACCGCAATGCAGCCAGCTTCGCCGACGCCTTTGACGCCGAGCGGATTGAGCGGCGACGGCGTTTCCAGATGCAGGATCGAGACCGGCGGGATTTCGGTAGCGTAGGGCACCAGAAAATCCATCAGGCTGGCGTTCGCGAGATTGCCGTCGGGCTGATATTCGAGCTTTTCGTAGAGGGCGCCGCCGATGCCTTGGGCAATGCCGCCGCACACCTGGCCTTCGACGATCATCGGATTGATCATATTGCCGCAATCGTGGATGCAGACATATTGGCGGAGTTTCACCGTGCACAATTGCGGATCGACTTCGACGATGGCGGCATGAACGCCGTAGGCCCAGGTCGAGGCCGGGGGGCTGTAATACTCGGTGGCTTCGATGCCGGGCGCCTGGCCCTCGGCGAGCGGCGGCCCGTCGTGCTTGCTGGCAGGCGCAAATTGCGTGGCGGCTTGCGCGGCTTCATTGAAGGCGTAACGCAGCGGATTGCTGGCGGTCGCGATCGCGGCCAGCGGCACGAAGCGGTTCGAGCCCTTGATCCAGGCGGCGGAGTCGTGCAGCTCGATGCTATCGATGTCCGCTTCGAGCATGTTCGCCGCGGCTTCGAGGATTTTCTGCCGCACCGTCACCGCCGCCTTGTGAATGGCATTGCCGCTCACCACTGCGGCGCGGCTGGCGAAGGTCGCGACGCCCCAGTCGAACGCCTTGGTGTCGCCTTCGACGACGATAACATCATCCGGCGCGACACCGACCTGATCGGCGACGATCTGCGCAAAAACCGTGTCGTGGCCCTGGCCTTGGGTCGACAGGCCGGTATTGACATAGACTTTGCCGGTGATCGGATGCACGCGGATATGGCCGCCCTCATAAGGGCCGAGTCCGGTGCCTTCGACGTAGCAGGCGAGCCCGAGGCCGAGATATTTGCCGTCGGCGCGGGCGCGCTCCTGCTCGGCGCGAAATTTTGCGCCGCCGAGCGCCTCGATCGCCATGCCGAGCGCCCGGCCATATTGGCCGCTGTCGAGCGTCACCTTCAGGCCATCGGCGAACAATAGGCCTTCGCGCGGATAGGGGAATTCTTTTTCAGAAATGAAATTGCGCCGGCGGATTTCGACCCGGTCGATGTTCAGCTCTTCGGCCAGCTGATCCATCGCGCGTTCAATGGCAAAGCAGGCCTGCGGCCGACCGCAGCCGCGATACGGTGTCACCTGCACGGTCGGCGTATAGACCGCCTTGAACTCGACCCAGATGTTGGGGATGCGATACGGCCCGGCGATCGAGGTCGATGCGACTTGCGCCACCGCGATGCCATACGGGATGAACGCGCCAGTGTCGTGCAGGAAGCTGTCGCGCAGACCGATCACCTCGCCGGTCTTGAGCGCGGCAAGTTCAATCGTATGGATCTGCGTGCGCTCATGCGAGGAGCCGATAAAATTCTCGCGGCGGTCCTCGATATATTTCACCGGACGGCCGAGCTGCATCGCTGCCATCGGCACGAGTAGCTCGTCGGGATAGAACAACAGCACCTTCTGGCCGAAGCCGCCGCCGACGTCGGGCGCGATGACCCGGACTTTGTCCTCGTCCAATTGGAAGATCGACGCCAGGCCGCCGCGCACCGAGATCGGCGCCTGCGTGCCGTCCCATACCGTCAATTCGCCGGAGACAGCGTCGAAGCGTGCCGCTACGGCGCGGCATTCCATCGGCGCCGCCGTCGAGCGGTCGACCTGCACCTCGATCTTGGTGAAGTGCTCGGCCCGCGCGAAAGCTGCATCCGGATCGCCGGAAATCTGGATGAAATGTGCCGCCAGATTGTTTGGCACATCAGCATGTACCAGCGGCGCGCCGTCCCGCAGCGCGTCTTTGAGATCCATCTCGACCGGGAGCTGTTCAAAATCGACTTCGATCAGCGCGGCTGCATCCTCGGCCGTATAGCGATCAACCGCGACCACCATGGCGATGGTTTGCCCGACATAATAGACGGCGTCGCGCGCCAGCGGCCGCTGCGTTTTCGGGTTCTTCATCGACGGATGCGGAATCAATAGCGGCATCGCCATGTCGAGCGGGCCGATATTGTCGCAGATATAGACCTCGGCGACGCCCGGATATTTCCGCGCCGCGCTGACGTCGATGCTTTTGATGCGGGCGCGGGCGACGGGGCTTCGCAGAAACGCGGCATGCAACGCGTCGGTCAGCGGAATGTCGTCAACGAACGCGCCTTCGCCGCGCAACAGCTTCGGATCAATGTTGCGTTCAATGCGGGCGCCGAAGGTGCGTGTTGACATGAGGGCTTTCCGTCAAGCGCGGCCGAGCAGCTCGGCGGCGCGCCGAACCGCGGCGATGATGTTGATATAGCCGGTGCAGCGGCACAGGTTGCCCGACAGCATGTCGCGAATGCCGTTCTCCGAAAGGTCGAGCGGCTCGCTCTCCTCGAAGCGGCTCAAGATGTTCATCACCATGCCGGGCGTGCAGAAGCCGCACTGCAGAGCGTGGCATTCCTTGAAGGCCTGCTGGATCGGATGCAGCGCGCCGTTGGCGTCGGCGACGTCCTCGATGGTGCGGATATCGCAGCCATTGGCCTGTACCGCGAGCGTCAGGCACGAGCGGCCGGCTTTGCCATCGATGTGAACGGTGCAGCAGCCGCAGACACCGTGCTCGCAGCCGACATGGGTGCCGGTCAAACCGAGTTCATGGCGCAGAAAATCGCTGAGCAGCATGCGCACGCTGACCGTTCGCCGTACCGCCTCGCCGTTGACGGTCAGCGCCACTTCGACGCGCGGATCGTCCGAGCGTTCCGGTATCGCCGGCCGGATGGCGCGTTTCATTGCCGGCTCCCGCCGCGGGCACGTTGCGCGGCGGTCGCGACCAGCCGCCGGATCAGGCCGCCGAGCACGCGCCGTCGGTACGACGCCGACGTGTTCATGTCGTCGGCCTGCGTTACCGCGTCGGCCGATACGCGCACCGCCGCGTCGAGATCGGCGCTGGTCAGCGCCGTGCCGTTGAGTGCCGCCTCCGCCGCCTTGAGCCGCACCGGCCGATCGGAGATTCCGCAGGCGGCAAGCCGCAAGCGCTGCGCGCGGCCGCCGCCATCGAGCTCGAGCACGCAGCCGACGCCGACCAGCGCATAATCGCCGTGCCGCCGCGTCACCTCATCGAACGCCCAGCCGGCGCCGGCCGGCAACACCGGCAACCGCGCTTCAACGACGATCTCGTCCTGGCTGCGCGTCGTGGTGAGAAACGACTGGAAAAACTGCGCGGCCGGAATTTCGCGCGTGCCGCCCGGCCCCTTCGCGACCAGCGTGCCGTCCAGGAGCACAAACAACAGCGGCATCTCCGCCGACGGGTCGGCGTGGCAGAGGCTGCCGACGACAGTGCCGCGATTGCGGATCGGCACATGGGCGACGTGCGCCATGATTTCCGCGATCAGCGGATTGGCGCGCCGCACGTCCGGATGAAGCTCGAGCTCGCGATGCCGCGTCATCGCCTTGATGACGATGGCGCCGTTGGCGACGGCGATGCCTTTCAGTCCCTCGACGTGCTGAATGTCGACCAGCATGGATGGGCTGGCGACGCGGAAATTCATCGCCGGCATCAGGCTCTGGCCGCCGGCCAGCACCATCGCGTCCGCGTCGCTGGCCAAAAACTTTATCGCCTCGTCGAGTGTCTTGGGCGCTTGGTACGCAAAGAGCGGTGGCTTCATTGCTGCTCTACAATTCTCCCGGCAAGGCGGAGGAGGTCGAACCATAGGAGGCGCCGACAAGGCGTGTCAAATTGCAGGAAGTCCTTTGGCGCGCGGGCGAATCTGCAGTTCGTCAGGTCGCTCTGGCGTTACGCGCGGCGGCTTGCAGCAGCAGTTCAGCAAGCGCATCCGGCTGCGATAATTGCGGCGCGTGATCGCTTTCGAGCGCGTAGGTGACGAGACAAGGCGTCAATTCCTGCATCTTGCGCTGCAGCGGCAGGTGCACACTGCGGTCTTGCAGCGCCTCGATATAAACCCGCGGCACGCTGCCGAAGCGATCTTCGGAGAGGTGCAGACGCGAACGGCGAACACCTTCCGGTTGCGGCGTCAGCCGGCGCGCTGCGGCTTGCGCGACCGAAGGCTCGGACTGGTGATAGAAAACCTCCATGGCGGAGGCGACATCGATCGACGAACGCAGGCGCTCGTCATCAAACGTGACCCGCGAAAACGCGCCCCGCATCTCCGGCTGCAGATACTTGCCGTAGAATTCCAGCACCGACATGCCGTTTGGCAGCAGAAAGGCGCACAAATAAATCGCCAGCGCGATCCGGTGAGGGCGGGATTCGGAGGTCTGCGATGCCACCGTGCCGCCCATGCTGTGGCCGACCAGAACAACCGGCCCGCGCACCGCATCGACAATGCGCGAGACGTGCGCGGCATAGAGGTCGAGCGTGACCTCGTGCGGCGGCGTCAAGTCAAAGCCGTTGCCCGGCAGATCGACGGCGATGGCGTCATGGCCGGCCGCGCGCAGGCGCGGCACGATCGTTTCCCACGCCCAGGCTCCCTGCCAGGCGCCGTGTATAAGAATGAACGTGTAACGGGTCGGGCTTTGCGTCACAGTGCACGCACGAGCGTCATCAACAGCGACAAACCGACCGCTACTCTAGCCCTTGTAGGTTCGCTGGTACATCGCCCGCATGTGGTCCTCGACCGTGATCGGCGGGTATTTCGGCGTTTCGCCGGACGCGAGGCAGGTCGGGATGCACTCGACCCGGTGCGCATAGTTGCCGGTGTAGAAGAACGGCACCGAATAGCGCTCCCGGCCCGAGGCATTGACGACGCGGTGCACGGTCGAGCGATAGCGGTCGTTGGTCCAGCGCGCGATCATGTCGCCGAGATTGACCACATAAGTCTCGGGGATCGGATCGGCATGGATCCAGGCGTCGGCCTTTTGATCCCAGACCTGCAGGCCGCCGACATTGTCCTGCCGCAGCAATGTCAGGCCGCCGAAATCGGTGTGCGCGCCGGCGCCCTTTTGTCCCGGCCGCGCCTGTGCCGGTTGCGGCGGGTAGTGCAGCAGGCGGACGGTCGCCATCACGTCGCTGTTGTAGTGGTCGAAATAATTTTCCGGAAGATCAAGCGACAGCGCGATGCCGGTCATCATCCGCGCCGACAGTTCGAGCATAACTTCCAGATAGCCCATCATCACCGGCCGGAAGTTCGGCCGCTGCGCCGGCCATTGATTGGAGCCATGGTTGAACATGCCGGCCATGACGCGCGGATGATCCGGCCCGTGCTCGGGACCGATATAATAGCCTTCCTTGAGGTCCGGCGGCGCGCCCGGCTCGAGCGTTTGTCCTTGCAGCGGCTCGTAGCCGCGATTGGCTTTGGACCTGGCCTTGTCGACTTCGACTTTCTGTTCGACCGGCAGCGCAAAGAATGCGGCGGCCTCCCTGAACACGTCGTCGACCAGGGTCTCGGAGACGCCGTGATTTTTGATGTAGAAGAATCCCTTGTCGAGGCACGCGGCACGCAACTGCGCTCCGACCGCCTGCCGGTCGGCGGCGTTCTTACCCGACAATCCGGACACGTCGATCACCGGAAGGGAAGCCGCGGAAACTCTTGCCGCCTCAAGCGCGCTTGGCATTGGCGCTCCTCATCACTTCATGGGGCAGGGGGTGCCCGCCAGCATGATCGCAATTCGGATACCGCGAAAGCTCAATTTGAGTCCAGCCCTGCGCATTCCGGTGGCAGATGTTGAAACTGCAATCAGCACGGGGGTTTGCAGGCTCCCGCCGGCGCCTCTATCCTAAAACCAAAGTGCTCATCGACGGCGAAGTGCACCGCTTTCTGACAAACCAATGGTCCAGCCATTCGACATTGCGATCCGGCGTGCCCGCCTGCGAGGCGCTTCGTCCGCGCAAGCCGAGATCGGTATCAAGGATGGCCGCATCGCCGCGATCGCTCCCCGGCTCGATGGCAAGGCCGCAACCGAGATCGATGCGCGCGGCAATCTGGTGACGGAGTCCTTCGTCAATCCTCACCTGCATCTCTGCAAGGTCTGGACGCTGCCGATGATGGAGGAGGAAGCGCTTAAGGCCTATCAAGCCGATGGTATGGGCAAGGCGGTGTCGGGCATCGAGCTTGCCAGCAAGATCAAGGAGAAATATGCCGAGTCCTGGATTGTCGAGAACGCGCGCCGCGCCGTCGCGCTGGCCGCCGTGTATGGCAACCTGCACATCCGCGCCTTCGCCGACGTCGACGGCAAGGCGCGGCTTGAAGGTGTCAAGGCGCTCATCCGCGTGCGCGACGAGTTTCGCGGCGTGGTCGATGTTCAGGTCGTCGCCTTCGCGCAGGACGGCGTTGTGCGCGAGCCGGGCGCCGCGGAATTGATGCATCAGGCCATGGCGCTCGGTGCCGACGTGGTCGGCGGCATTCCGTGGATCGAGTTCACCAATGCCGACGCCGCGGCTCACGTGCGGACCTGTTTCGACCTGGCGCAGGAATTCGGCAAGGACGTTTCCATGCTGCTCGACGATGCCGGCGACCCGGATCTGCGCACGCTGGAAATGATGGCGGTCGAGGCTATTGCGCGCGGCTGGCACGGCCGCGCGCTGGCGCACCATTGCCGGGCGATGAGCCTTTACCCGATGCCGTATGTACAGCGCCTTGCGCGCGTGCTGCGGACCGCCGGCGTCACGGTCGTGACCGATCCGCATACCGGCCCGCTGCACGCCCGCGTCAGGGAATTGCTGGCCGAAGGCGTTCGCGTCTGCCTCGGCCAGGACGACATTTCCGACGCCTATTATCCGTTCGGCCGCAACAATATGCTGGAAGTGGCGTTTCTCGCCTCGCACCTGCTCTGGATGATGACCCGGGAGGAAGTCGCCACGCTTTACGATATGATCACCGTGGATGCCGCCAACGCGATCAATCTCGATCGTTTCGGTCTGAAGGTCGGCGCCCCGGCAAGCCTGGTCGTGCTCGACCAGCCTGATGAGGTCGAGGCGCTGCGCTACCACGGCCCGCCGGCTCATGTGATCAGCCACGGCAAACTGGTCAATGCGGCGAAGATGCACGCGATCGTTGCTGCGCCCGCCGGACCGGCATGATATGGACCAAAGACGATCAGAGGTCGGATAAAAGCGGATAGGAGAAAGTCTTATGCGCGCTCATGCCATCGTTATTCTCGCCGGTGCGCTCGCGGTGTCGGTCGCCGCGCCCGCGTCTGCGCAGCAGACGATCAAAATCGGCGAACTCAACAGCTATAAGGCTCAGCCGGCTTTCCTCGATCCCTATAAGAAGGGCTGGGAAATGGCGGTGGACGAGATCAATGCGGCCGGCGGCGTCCTGGGCAAGAAGCTTGAAATCGTCTCCCGCGATGACGGCGCCAATCCGGGCGACGCCGTGCGGGTCGCCGAGGAACTGACCACCGGCGGCGACCTGAACATTCTCTGCGGCACCTTCCTCTCCAATGTCGGTCTCGCCGTCACCGAATTCGCCGGCAAGAAAAAGGTCTTTTTCCTTGCCGCCGAGCCGCTGACCGACAAGATCACTTGGGCGAACGGCAACCGCTATACCTTCCGGCTCCGCCCCTCGACCTACATGCAAGTGGCGATGCTGTTGCCGGATGCGCTGGCGGCGAAGAAAAAGCGCTGGGCTTTGGTCTATCCGAATTTCGAATACGGCCAGTCGGCCGCCGCTGCCTTCAAGGAAATGATGAAGGCAAAACAGCCCGACGTCGAATTCGTCACCGAACAGGCCTCGCCGCTCGGCAAGATCGATGCCGGCGCCGTGGCGCAGGCGATCGACGACGCCAAGCCGGATGGGATCTTTAGCGCGCTATTCGGCGGCGACCTGACCAAGTTCGTGCGCGAAGGCGGCACCCGCGGTGTCTTCAAGGATCGCGTGGTGGTCGATCTGCTTGGCGGCGAGCCGGAATATCTCGATCCGCTCAAGGACGAAGCGCCGGTCGGCTGGATCGTCACCGGTTATCCATGGAATGAGGTCAATACGCCGGCGAACAAGGCTTTCGTCGCCGCCTATCAAAAACGCTACAACGATTATCCGCGGGTCGGCTCGATCGTCGGCTATCTGACGGTGAAATCGCTGGCCGCCGGCATTGCAAAAGCCGGCTCGACCGATACCGAGAAATTGGTCGACGCTTTCGCCGACCTGAAAGTCGACGGCCCGTTTGGGCCGTTCGTGTTCCGCGCCAGCGACCACCAGGCGACGCTCGGCGCTTTTGTCGGCAAGCTCGCGCTCAAGGACGGCCACGGCATTATGGTGGATTTCAAATATGTCGATGGTGCGAGCGTGCTGCCGTCCGACGCCGAAGTGAAGAAGCTGCGGCCGGCGTCGACCAATTAGCGCATGATCCGGAAAAGTGGATACCGGTTTTCCGAAAGGATCATGCGCAAGCAAAAGAAATCGCTTTAGCGCGCTGGAGGCGGGATGAATTGGGCGGGCCTCGCGTTCCAGGCCATCGACGGCCTGGCTTCCGCGTCGGGCCTGTTTTTTGTCGCTGCCGGGCTTTCGCTGATCTTCGGCGTCACCCGCATCATCAACATCGCGCACGGCTCGCTCTACATGCTGGGCACCTATATCGCCGTCACGCTGGTGACGGCGATCGGCGGTCCACTAGGGTTCTGGGGCGGCATCGTCGCCAGCGCGATTGCGGTCGGCATCATCGGCGCGCTGATCGAAATTCTGCTCCTTCGCCGCATCTATTCGGCGCCCGAACTGTTTCAGTTGCTCGCGACCTTCGCACTCCTTCTGGTCGTCAATGACGCGGCGCTGTGGATCTGGGGCCCGGAAGATTTGCTCGGGCCGCGCGCGCCGGGCTTGAGCGGCGCCATCGAAATCCTTGGGCGGCGGATGCCGAGCTACGATGCCTTTCTGATCATCGTCGCACCGCTGGTGCTCCTGGCATTGCACGCCATCTTCACGCGGACCCGCTTTGGCCGCCTGGTCCGCGCCGCGACCGAAGATCGCGAAATGCTCGGCGCGCTCGGCGTCAATCAATCGGTGCTGTTCACCGCCGTGTTCGCGCTTGGCTCGCTGCTGGCCGGTCTCGGCGGCGCGCTGCAGATCGCGCGTGAGCCGGCCAATCTCGGTATGGATTTGACCGCGATCACCGACGCCTTCGTCGTGGTCGTCATCGGCGGCATGGGCTCGATCGTTGGCTCATATGTCGCCGCTGTGCTGGTCGCTGAAGTCAAGGCGCTCTGCATCGGCATCGGGCTTGTCACCATCGCCGGTTTCTCGGTGAACTTTTCCAAGTTCACCCTGGTCGCCGAATTCCTGGTGATGGCGGCGGTGCTGATCGCGCGGCCGCAGGGCCTGCTCGGCCGCCGGCAAATCGCGGTGCGCGGCGCGGGCGCGCTCGAAACGCCGCTCCGCCCCGCGTCGCGTCCGCTGGTCGTTCTCGGCGTCATCGTGCTGCTCGCACTGCTGGCGCTGCCGCTATTGGCCCGCTCGCAGCCTTATGTGCTGGTACTCGGCGTCGATGTCCTCATCGCGGTGCTGTTCGCCACCAGCCTGCATTTCATCATGGGGCCCGGTGGCATGCATTCCTTCGGCCACGCCGCCTATTTCGGTCTCGGCGCCTACGGCGCGGCTTTGGCCGTAAAGTGGCTGGCGGCGCCGATGGGTATGGGATTGGCGCTGGCGCCGGTCGCCGCCGCGCTCGGCGCGTTGCTGTTCGGCTGGTTTGCGGTGCGGCTGTCCGGCGTCTATCTGGCGATGCTGACTCTTGCCTTCGCCCAGATCGTCTGGTCGATCGTGTTCCAATGGCAGGATTTCACCGGCGGCTCGAACGGCGTGCTCGGCATCTGGCCCAGCGCGCCATTCGATCGGCTGTCCGCATTCTTTCTGCTCACGCTTGCGTTCGTCGTCATCGGCGTCCTGCTGCTGCGGCGCATTCTGTTCGCGCCATTCGGGTACGCGATGCGCGCCGGCCGCGATTCGCCGCTGCGTGCGGAAGCGATCGGCATCAACGTCAAGCGCGTGCATTGGTTCGCTTTCGCCATCGCCGGAACGATCTGCAGCGTCGCCGGCGGCGTCTTCGCCTTTGCTAAGGGCTCAATTTCGCCGGAGACCATCAGTATCGGCCGCTCCATCGACGGCTTGGTCATGGTGCTGCTCGGCGGCATCCAGACGCTGGCCGGTCCGATCGTCGGCGCCTCGGTCTTCGCCATCTTGCAGGACTTCGTCATGCAGCAGACCGAATATTGGCACGCGCTGCTTGGCGGCATCATTCTGATCCTGGTGCTAGCTTTTCCTTCCGGCCTCGTCGGCGCGTTCGTGCAGCTTACCGCACGCTGGCGCGCGGCATGACCGAGCTTAAGGTCGCCGCGTTGCGCAAGAGCTTCCGCGCCGTCCGCGCGGTCGACGATGTCAGCTTCTCGGTCCGCGGCGGCGAGTTTTTGGCCCTGATCGGACCGAACGGCGCCGGCAAATCGACATGCTTCAATACGATCAACGGACAATTGGCGCCGGACGGCGGCACCATCCATTTCGACGGCCGCGACATCGGCGGCCTGCCGCCGCGCGAAATTTGCCGCCGCGGCGTCGGTCGCACCTTTCAGATCGCCGCCACCTTCGGCTCGATGACCGTCGCCGAGAATGTGCAGATGGCGCTGATCGTGCACGCCGGCGAGACTTACCGGCTGTGGCGCCGGGCGACGTTGTATCACCGCGCTCGGGCGCTGGAGCTTTTGGCGCAAGTCGGCATGCGCGATGCCGCCGACCGTCCGTGCAGCGAGCTTGCCTATGGCGACGTCAAGCGCGTCGAGCTTGCCATCGCGCTCGCCAGTGAGCCGCGGCTTCTGCTGATGGACGAGCCGACCGCCGGCATGGCGCCGCGCGAGCGCAACGCGCTCATCGCCCTGGTGAAAAAGCTAGTGGTCGAGCGCGGTGTGTCGGTGCTGTTCACCGAGCATTCGATGGACGTGGTGTTCGCTTTCGCCGACCGGATCGTGGTGATGGCACGCGGCAAACTGATCGCCGACGGCGACGCCAAGACCATCCGCGAGGATCCGCTGGTCCGGCAGGTGTATTTCGGCAGCGGCCGCACCTTCGCCCGCGCGGGGACCGCGTCGTGACTGCGGCCCCGGCGCTGACCGTCGAGCATCTCAACGCCTGGTACGGCGCCGCGCAGGTGCTTTACGACGTCAGTTTCAGCATCGGCCGCGGCGAGGTAGTGGCACTGATGGGGCGCAATGGCGCCGGCAAATCGACCACCATGAAGGCGATCATGGGGCTGATCGGGCGGCGAAGCGGGACGGTTCGCGTCAATGGCCGTGATGTCTCGGCGCTCCGGCCGTTCGAGATCGCCCGCCTCGGCGTCGGCTTTGTGCCTGAGGATCGCCGGATCTTCTCCGACCTCACTGTCGAAGAGAACCTCGATACCGGCCGCCAGCCGCCGCGGTCTTTCGGCGAGGGCACGCAAGCGCCGGTCTGGACATTGGAGATGCTGTTCAAGCTGTTTCCCAACCTCGCCGAGTTGCGTCATCGCCCCGGCGGCCGCATGAGCGGCGGCGAGCAGCAGATGCTGACCATCGCCCGCACGCTGATGGGCAATCCGCTCCTCGTGCTGCTCGATGAGCCGTCGGAAGGCATCGCGCCGCTGATCGTCGAGGCGATCGCCGACACTGTCGTCGAATTGAAACAGCGCGGTCTGTCGATCCTGTTGTCGGAGCAGAATGTCGGTTTCGCGCAGATCGTTTCCGATCGCGCCTACATGCTGGAAAAGGGTCAGATCTGTTGGGCCGGCAGTATGGCTGAGCTTGCGGAAAATACCGACATTCAGCGCACCTATTTGACGCTGTAATCGCAGCGCGGTTAAAGCAAAGCGGCGAGCAACTGGCGGGCGCAGAGGCCTGCAGGCTCCAGGGGAGGCGATATCTTGCTCACGCTCTATCATTGTCAGGACGCGCGTTCCTTCCGTCCGCTGTGGACGCTGGAAGAGATGGGACTGCCCTATGAACTGAAGCTGCTGCCGTTCCCGCCGCGGGCGCTGGCGCCGGATTATCTCACCGTCAATCCGCTCGGCACGGTGCCGGCCTTCTTTGATGACGCGATGCGGATGACAGAGTCGGCGGCGATCTGCCAGTATCTGGTCACGCGTTACGGCCCAAGCCCGCTGGCGGTCGAGACGTCGGAACCGGATTTCGGTCCTTATCTGAACTGGCTGTATTTCGGCGAAGCGACGCTGACCTTTCCGCAAACAATCGTGCTGCGCTATTCGCTGTTCGAGCCGGAGGAGCGCCGATCAGCGCAAGTCGCGGCCGATTATTCGCAATGGTTTCTGTCGCGCCTGCGGGGCATCGACGCGGTGGTCTCGAAGCAACCGACGCTGTGCGCCGGACGCTTCACTGTCGCCGACATTTCCGTTGGCTTCGCGTTGATGATGGCCGAATTCATCGGCCTGGATGCGAAATTCTCGCCGGCGGTCGCCGCCTATTGGCAATCGCTCAAGGAACGCGACGGCTTCCGCCGCGCCATGGCCAAGCAGGAATCGGATCCAGACGTGCAGAGCGTGCGGCAATTTCTCAAGCGGAAGTAACCGAGTTCCGCGCTGAACGTCTGCCCGGCGCCGCGGCCTTAACCGGCGATTAACCCTACCGGATTCATAAAGAGGCAATCGGGACAAACACGGGGGCCCCTGATGCCTCGCTTTTTGCTGACGCTCGGCTGCGGCGCAATTCTGCTCGCGAGCGGAATGACGATCGCTGCGGCCGCCGATCTCCCGCCCCCGGCCTACGTGCCGGCCGCGCAGGTATTTTCCTGGACCGGCTTCTATATCGGCGCCAATGCCGGCTACGGCTGGAGCAATGCGTCGGGCACGCTGACGACGACGGCCGCATCGGAGCCTTTCAGCTTCACTGGCAACGGTTTCGTCGGCGGCGCCCAGATGGGCTACAATTGGCAAGTCGGGCCCGCGGTGTTCGGCGCCGAAGCCGACTTCCAGGGCACCACCATCAGCGGGCCGTTGACGGCCAGCGCTGGTCCCGCGATCAGTGCCACCGACAAGGGACCGTGGTTCGGGACGGTTCGCGCGCGGGTCGGCTACGCGATGGATCGCTTCATGCTTTACGCCACCGGCGGTGGCGTTTACGGCGACATCAGCATGAGCGGCACGGTAACGCCGAGCGGCTCGTTCTCCTCTTCGGCGACGTTTTGGACGTGGACGGCGGGCGCCGGCGCGGAAATGGCTTTCTGGGGCTGCTGGAGCGGAAAGCTCGAATATCTCTATATCGGCACCCCGAACCGCAGCCCCGCCATTCCGACCGTGACTTTGGTGTCGGGGACCGTGAGCAGCAATATCGTTCGCGCCGGTATCAACTATCACTTCTAGGGCGCAATCGTTTCAGCTTGAAACGATTTGGTTTGACCCGCGACGAGCGCGGGTATGGCGATCATTCTGAGCCACGGAAAACGCTGATTGAGGGATCCGATTACTCGGCAGCCTTGCGCGTTTCGAAGAAGCGGTTGGTCGGCCGCGGCAGGCCGAGATTTTCGCGCAGCGTCTTGCCCTCATACTCGCGCCGATAGATGCCGCGGCGTTGCAACTCCGGCACTACTTGTTCGCAGAATTCGTCGAGGCCGCCGGGCAGATACGGAAACATGATGGTGAAGCCGTCGCTGGCGTTGGTGTGCAGCCATTCCTCCATCTCGTCGGCGATCGATGTCGGCGTGCCGACCATGGCGAGGCCGGAATAGCCGCCGAGCCGCTGCGCCAATTGGCGCACGGTGAGCTTTTCCCGTTCCGCCATTTCGACGACGCGCTGGCGCGCGCTTTTGCTGGCGTTGCTCTCGGGGATATCCTTCGGCAGCGGTTTGTCCGGATCGAAGCGCGAGGCATCGTGGCCGAGCGCAATCGACAACGAAGCGATGGCATTGTCGTAATAGACCAGGCTGTCCAGCTTGGCCCGCTTGGCGCGCGCTTCCTCGACGGTGTCGCCGACCACGACGAAGCAGGCCGGCATGATCTTCATGTGCTCGGGCGCGCGGCCGGCTTTCGCCATGCGGCCCTTCACGTCGGCATAGAATTCCCGCCCGGCAGCGATGTTGCTCGGCGGCGTGAACACCGCTTCGGCAGTTTCGGCCGCAAGGTCGCGGCCGGAATCCGAGGCGCCGGCCTGCACGATGACCGGCCAGCCCTGCACCGGACGCGCGATATTGAGCGGCCCACACACCGACAGATACGGGCCCTTGTGATTGAGCACATGCAGCTTGTCGGGATCGAAATAGAGCCCGCTTGCCGCGTCGCGGACGAACGCGTCATCGGCCCACGAATCCCACAACCCGGTGACCACGTCGTAGAACTCGCGCGCGCGGCGGTAGCGCTCGCTATGCTCCATGTGATCGTCCATGCCGAAATTCAGCGCCGCGTCGGGATTGGACGTCGTCACGATATTCCAGCCGGCGCGGCCGCCGCTCAAATGATCGAGCGAGGCGAAACGCCGGGCGACGTGGTAGGGCGCGTCGAAGGTGGTCGAGCCGGTGGCCATGAGGCCGAGATGCTCGGTGACCATCGCCAGCGCGGAGAGCAGCGTGAACGGCTCGAACGAGGTGACGGTGTGGCTGTGCTTGAGCGCATCCAGCGGCATGTTGAGCACGGCCAGATGATCGGCCATGAAGAATGCGTCGAACTTGGCGCGCTCCAGCGTCTGCGCGAAGCGCTTGAGATGGGCGAAATTGAAATTGGCATCGGGAAAAGCGCCGGGATAGCGCCAAGCGCCGGTATGGATGGTGGTAGGGCGCATGAAAGCGCCGAGATGCAGCTGACGTGATTCGCTCATGCCTTCACCCGCTTAGGACCCTCCCAAAAGTTGGTGAGGGACCGTCACGGGGTCAATGCTTTATGGCGGGGGCGTTTGATCTTTTGAACCGACCTTCACGGCCAAACCATGCTCCGGCCATGATCGCTGCGAGAACGCTTGTTCCTTGGACCAATAGGCCCAGCGCTAGCGCCGCAAACAGCCACGTCAACGAGCCGGTCAGGCGCACCGCCAGATATCCGCCGCCGACCGCGATACCCATGCGAAGAAACCCGGCCATCAGCGGCCAGAACAAGCGGCCGGCGCCCTGCGAAGCGAAGTAAAGCGCCAGGCCGAGGCCGTAGAAGCCGTAGAACGGGCCGACCACGCGCAGATAGGCGGCGCCCGCTTCAATGACGTGCGGATCGCTGCTGAATAGCGATAGCCACGCATGCGGCCACAGCGCTGTCGCGAGGCCAATCGCCTCGGTGAGCGCGAATGCGATCGCGCCGCCGGCTAAACCGATGCGCAGCGCGCGCTGGCGCTGTCCGGCGCCGATATTGGTGCCGACCATCGCCACCAGCGGCGCGCCAAGTCCGAACACCAGCGGGATCAACAGATATTCCAGCCGCGCGCCGGTGCCATAGCCGGCGACCGCGTCGGCGCCCGCGATGCTGGCAGCGAGCGCGGTCGCCAGCGCGATGATGACATTGGTCTGGACCGAAGAGATCGAGGACCAGGCGCCGACACTGAAAATGCTGGCGATGTGCGACCAGCGGAGCCGCACGAACCGCAGCCGCGCGGCGTTGCGCCCGGACAAGACGTACCAGCCAAGCACGGCCGTTCCCGCGACATTGAACAGCACCAACGCCACGCCGCCGCCGGCGATGCCGAGCGCCGGCAACGGCCCGAAGCCGAAGATCAGACAGGGCGAGAGCGGGATCAGCACCACGACACCGACACAGATCACCACGGCCGGCACCAGCATGTTGCCGGTCGCGCGGATCGCGCTGGCGAGAGCATTGAGGATCCACAGGAAAACACTGCCGGCGAAGACGATGTTGGAATAAGCCAGCGCCGCGGTGAGCTCGCCGCCGCGTCCGCCGAGCGCGCGGTAAATCGGTTCGCCGAACGCCAGCATGACGCCGGTGAAGAAAACGCCCAGCGCCAGGTGAATGACGACGCCGTGCAGCACCAGCGCGTCGGCTTCGTCGCGCCGACCGGCGCCGATGGCGCGGGCGATCGCCGACGAGATGCCGCCACCCATGGCGCCGGCCGACAGCATCTGCATCAGCATGAAGCCGGGGAAAACCAGCGCCATGCCGGCAAGCGCGTCGAGGCCGAGCCGGGCGACGAAATAGGTCTCGATCAATCCGGTCGCGGCCTGCGCCAGCATCACCAGGATGTTCGGCGAGGCGAGCCGCAGCAAGGTCCACACGATCGGACCATGCAGCAACAAGTCGGTGCGCGAAGGCGCCGGCGCGCGTTCCTTGGTGGCCGCGCCCTGGATCGGGATGTCGGCCGAAATCGCAATCGTGCTCACGCGGTATTCCTTGCTCGCGCGGGCCGCGTCCGCTTACCCCGCCCGCCTGTTGCCGACAGTCCGAAACGCCGGCGCGTGCTTGCCGGCGCCGCCGGCCCGGCGGTGAAACGATGCGTGGCCTCGGTGATGGTGTCGCCGGTGACGCGGTCGACGAGGATCGGATCGGCGGCTTTGCCGGTCGCTTGATCGACCAGCAGAACGCTCTCGCCTTCCGGCGCAAAATGCTCGTTGCCCCAGGCCAGGAACGCGACCAGCACCGGCCGAAAATCGCGGCCGCGCCGCGTCGGAACGTACTCGTCGCGCGGCGGATGCTCGCTATAGCGGCGGCGCTCCAACAGCCCCGCTTCGACCAGAGCATCGAGCCGGCGCGTCAAGATGTTGGGCGCGATGCCGAGACTTTGCTGAAACTGATCGAAACGCGTGTAGCCGTGAAGCACGTCGCGCATGATCAGAATCGACCACCATTCACCAACGCGCTCGAGGCTGCGGGCGATCGGGCAGGGCATACCGGCGAGGCTCTTGTGCTTCATTTCGCGTAAGTGGCACAGTCGCTATCATCATGCAAGTCACTAGCCGTGATCGCAGGCCGCGCCAATCGCAGATCAGCCCTGCGTCGGGATGATGACGTTACCGATCAGGGAATAAGCGGCGCCCGGCGCGAGCTGCCGGCCGGGCGGTGCGCTACTTCGCCAGCGCGTCGGCGCCGGCCTTGGCGACCTGCGCATCCTGCGAGGACAGCGCGCCGGACACGCCAATGGCGCCGATGATCTTGCCGTCGATCAGGATCGGCAACCCGCCCTCGAGCGGCGTGATGTCCTTGACCGCAAGCAGCCGCAAGCCGGCGCCGCCGGCGGCGATGGCGTCGTCGAGTGCCTTGCTCGGCCGCTTGAAGGTGAGCGCGGTGCGCGCCTTGCCTTCGGAGGCGCCGATCGAGGCGAGCTGGGTGTTGTCGAACTTGTGGAACATGACCAGATTGCCACCGCTGTCGAGGATGGTGATGGCGACCTGCCACGAATTCTTCGCCGCTTCGAGTTCGGCCGCCGCCATGGCGCGCTTGGCGTCGTCGAGCGTGATCGGAGGCCCGTAAGGCGGCGTCGGCGCCTGCTGGGCCAGGGCGGGTGAAAAGACGGGGGAAAAAGGCGGCGCAAAGGCTGATCCGGCTACCGCAAGCACGGCCAGTGCGCAGGCGAGCGCAAGTATTCGAGACATCGTCATCATCTCCCCCAAGGCTCTCCCCCAAAGGCGCGCCGCGCGGCGCGCGGCGGCAAACAATAAGCGGCAAAAGCGGCGGGTGGAAGCCGCATGCTCTCGCAACAGGCACAGGCACTGCGCACAAACGCGCCTTTCCGGGTAACTGAAGGTTTCGGCAAAAACGTGATCAAACGCCCTGCTGCGGCGCACTCTCACCGCGCCTATATTTTGCTTCGCCACCTTGAGGGAGATGCTGTGATGTTCACTTTCGGAAAAAAGCTCGAAATGCCGGCCGCCAAGGACGCATTGCCGGGACGCTCATCTCCCATCCCGACGGCCCACGACCATTTCATCAACGGCCATCCGCTCAAGGCCCCTTATCCCGAAGGGCTGGCGATGGCGATGTTCGGGCTCGGCTGCTTCTGGGGTGCCGAGCGCAAGTTCTGGGAGCTCGGTGACGGCGTCTACGTGACCGCGGTCGGGTACGCTGGCGGCTACACGCCAAACCCCACCTATGAGGAGGTGTGCAGCGGGCGGACCGGGCATAACGAAGTGGTCGTCGTGGTCTATGATCCGAAGAAAATCTCCTACGAGCAGCTCCTGAAAACCTTCTGGGAGAACCACGATCCGACGCAGGGCATGCGCCAGGGCAACGATGCCGGCACGCAGTATCGCTCCGGCATCTACGCGTTTTCGCCGGCGCAGCGCGCCGCCGCCGAGGCCTCGCGCGCGAGTTACGCCAAGGCGCTGGCCGCCGAGGGCTTGGGCGCGATCACCACCGAGATCCGCGACGCGCCGCCATTCTATTTCGCCGAGGACTACCACCAGCAATATCTGGCGAAGAACCCCCGCGGCTATTGCGGCCTCGGCGGCACCGGCGTGAGCTGCCAGATCGGCACCGGCGTCGCCAGCGTCGCGGCCCACTGACATCGGCGCCTACCCGGCGGAATCGATGATGACGCTGCACGGCAGTTGCCTCTGCGGCGGCGTGGCCTTTGCGGTGGATTTGCCGTTCGCTCGGTTTATCCATTGCCATTGCTCTCGCTGCCGCAAGGCGACCGGAACGGCTCATGCGACCAATGCGGTCGTCAAAGCCGACGCGCTTCGGTGGCTGCGCGGGGAGGAATTGCTGGCCCGTTATGACCTGCCAACGGCGCGAAGCTTCGCCACGTCATTTTGCCGGACGTGTGGCTCGCCGCTGCCCCACCTGACGCGCAGCGGCCGTGAGGTCATCATCCCAGCCGGAGCGTTTGACGATGAACTCGGGGTCAAGCCGCAAAGGCTTATGCAGTGGGCTTCGCGGGCCGATTGGTACGCTGACGCGAGCCAGCTGCCGAAAGAGGAGCGAGAGCCTTGAAGGTTTACCGCGCGCATTGACCGCACGGCGCGAATAACGGCACAGTCGATGCGATAACACGCCGTGTCAGCACTTTGGCGGGGGTCCGATGCGACAGGTTGAGCGCGCCTTTCAGGCGGCGATCTTTTTTTCTCGCTGGTTGTTGGCGCCGTTCCTTATTGGCCTGGTGCTTTGTCTGTTGCTCTTGATCTACCGTTTCTTCGGCGATTTCTATCTGCTCGCGGTGGAGCTGCGGACGCTGACCTGGCACGACCTCATTGTCGGCGTGCTCAACATGATCGACATCGTGCTGACGGCCAATCTCGTCCTGATCGTCATCTTCTCCGGCTACGAGAATTTCCTGCGCAAATTTACCGCGGAGGAACAGGCCGATTGGCCCGAAGGCGTAACGGCGATCGATTTCGCCGCGCTCAAGCAGCGGCTGTTGGGCTCGATTGCCGTCATCGCCGCGGTCGACGCGCTGGCCTGGTATCTCGACATCGAGAAAGAGGCCGACCGGGCGAAGCTCGAATGGGTCATCGCCTTTCCGCTGATGTTTGTTGCCGCGATGCTGATGCTGGCGATTGCCGATCGCCTCAACCGGCCGGATCGCCGGGCCGAATAGGCTCAATGGCACCTCCGCCGCCGCTCCTGGCGGACTTTCAGGGGCCTATCGAGCGCCCCCAGCCGCGTCGCTCGTGCATCATTCATTAAGAGTTCCACAGCCGGTGAGGGATTGTTAACCATAACTGGCGTTAATCCGTCCTCAACGTTTGGCAAACGGAGCCGGATTGGCGCGCATGCGGGTCGTCCGTTTTTTCTCTCTGCTGCTGGGTCTGGCGTTCACGGCTGCAGGATGTGCGCCGCAGCCGGTCGCCTACATGAGCTACCCGTCGCCAGCCGTCGCCGCTCCATCGCACGGCATCGACAGCGTGGTCTACGGCACGGGCGGGCCTTATGTTCCAGCTCCGACGGCCGCCGCGGCGTACTACCGGGCGCCGCAATATCCGCCGCCGGTCGCGGCCGCACCCGCTGTCATGGTGCCCGCGCCAGTGGCCCCGGCTCCGCTGATGCCGGCGGCCATGGTGGCGCCGCGCTACGTGCCTGCCGCGCCTCCGCCGCCGCTAGCCGCCGCGCCGCCGCCCGCGGGGTTCGCCTTCGCTCCGGTGACCAGCCCCGGCGAATACACGCTGGATTCCGGCGATCGGCTGCGCATCGTGGTGTTCGGTCAGGAGGGCTTGACCAACGCCTATGCGGTTGACGCCAGCGGCTTCATCGACATGCCGCTGATCGGCCCGGTGCTGGCGCGCGGCGCCACCACCGACGAACTGGCCGGCCGAATCTCGGCCAAGCTGCGCGACGGATTTATCCGCGAGCCGCATGTCGCGGTAGAGATCGAGGCGTACCGGCCGTTCTTCATCCTCGGCGAGGTGACCTATCCCGGGCAATATCCCTACGTCACCAACATGACCGCGGAGACGGCGGTGGCGATCGCCGGCGGGTTCACGCCGCGGGCGTTTCGCCGGAACCTCATCGTCAATCGCACCATCAACGGCCACGCCATGCGCATGACGGTGCCGGTGACTTTTCCGCTTCGTCCCGGCGACACTGTCAATGTGACCGAGCGCTGGTTCTGACGGGAATTAGCGATCAGGTATCAGGCATCAGCAATCAGTCTGAGACCTGATATCTGTTTTCCTGATACCCGATCATGTTTGGTCAGCCCCCAAAAGCGTCGCCCTGCGGCCATCTCACTCAAAAACCGTGCCCACAACAATCCTGTTGTCGCGCAAAAAGAAACCGGACCGGTTGCCCGGTCCGGTCGCACCGACCGATAGCGCGGCGCGTCGTTATTTCTTCAGGTTCTTGTCCAGGAACGCCGTCGAGCGCTGCCACGCAAGCTTTGCCGACGCCGCGTCATAGCTGCCGCGCTCATCGCAATTGAAGCCGTGTTGGGCGCCGGGATAGACGAAGATTTCACAGTCGCCGCTGCGCTTTTGCTTGATCGTGTCGATGTCGCTCATCGGGATCGAGGCGTCTTTCTCGCCGAAATGCAGCTGTGTCGGCACCTTCGGCTTCTCGTCGGCGTTCTTGACGATCTGACCGCCGTAATAGCCGATCGCGGCGGAGAGGCCATTGAGTTTGGCGGCGGCCAGGAAGGCGATGCTGCCGCCCAGGCAGAAGCCGACGATCGCCGCCGGACCGCTGTTCTTGGCGTCGTCGATGGCGGCCTGCACGTCCTTCATCATTGCCGCCCAATCCGGATTGGCGACGAACTTGCGGGCATTGGCAATCTCGTCCGGCGAATAGCCGGTCTCGAAATTCGGCTGCTGGCGATCGAAGATGGCCGGCGCCACGGCGGCATAGCCCTCGGCGGCGAGGCGATCGCATACTGCGCGAATGTGATGATTGACGCCAAATATCTCTTGAATGACGACAACGCCGCCCTTGGCGGTTCCGCTCGGGTCGGCGCGATAGGCGCCGAGCTTAAAGCTGTCGGAAGCGACAAGTGTGAAATGCTGACCCAAGACGATCCTCCTTCGACTGACAAAACGATGCCGCTGCAGAGCGGCTCCCACGAAACATATGGTCTAGCAGGCCTATCATATACCTGCGCCGGTGTTGGTTGAAATGACAGTCGAGGCGGATCGGGCCGCGTAAAGCCCGCGTGCGCCGGGGTCGCCGGGCAGGGCGTGACGGTGCGCGGGTTAGTGCGCGACGACGATGAAGTCGGTGCCGGCGCCGGTTTCCTCGCCAAGGCCATGATCAGAAACGATCAGGGACGAGCCCGGGATGATCAGCTGCGAAATTCGCTCGATGACGTCTTGCGGAATCTCGATGCGCGCCAGCACCTCTTGCGGGGTCACCGACGAAAGCTCAGGAGGCTGCGGCGCGACGATTTCTTCCACGCGCTTGCCTCTGACATACCTCGTCTGGACCACCGCCGGCCGCGATGTCTTCGGCGACATTTTCGGCGGCTCGGCGGGAAGCGATACAACGTTCCACCGGAAGCTCGAATGGTCGCCCAAATAGTCGATCGCGGTGAAAACATGCGTGCCAAAACGCTGTTCCGGATGCGCAATGGTTATCGGTGCGCTGAACAACGGCACGAAATCCTGACGCACGTAGATTTTCTTGTCCTTGGCGCTGACGAAGATGGAGATCGGCGTGTGCCGGATCGCCATATCGGATGGCTTCGGAGCCGTCGCCGCCGCCGGCGCGGAGGAAGGATCAGCGGAAGGCGCCGCCGCCGGTGTTTCGGTCGCGTTCAGCTCGCTGTTTTGTGGCAGCTCGGTCGTCGAGGGCACCATTGGCTCGCCGGCGGCAATCTGCGTCGGCGCGTCGGCGCCGATCGTGCTGCGTAGAACAATGCCGGATGCGATGCCATCCATCTTGGTTGTCGCCCCGCCGCTCGAAGCCTTTGCGGCCAGCGCATGTGTGAAGGCGTCATCGGGTTGCGGCGCCCGCGCGTCGGAGGCCTTGCCGCCGTCGATCGTCTCCGCGGTCTTGATCGGTTTGTCGATCGCGGGCGCTGCGCCGGTCGAGACCGGAGGCGTCTCGTCCATATGCACGAACAGGCGCGTGTCGGCGAAGTCGGCCGGCTGCAATTCCGGGCGCGCGATGATCACGCGGACGCCAAGCTTGGTCAGCACCCACAGCCGCGCGGCGAAATCATGTGGCATCCGAATGCAGCCGTGCGATGCCGGATGCCCGAGATTGACGCCTTCGTGCAGCGCCACGCCTGACCAGGTGATGCGCTGCATAAAGGGCATGGGCGCGCCGCTATAGATGTTGGAATGGTGCAGAATGTCCTTTTCGATGACGCTGAACACGCCGACCGGCGTCGGATGTTGCGGCACACCGGTGGCGATCAGTGTTTCGGCCACTTCCTTGCCATCGCTGTAGAGGTGCAGCTTCTGCTGATCGATGGAGATGATGATCTGCAACGGCCCGTGCGGAATTTGTCCGAACGGCTCTTTGCTGATCTGCTCGGTCGGCGCGGCCGGCCTGGGTCTCGGCTTTGGTTTGGGCCGGGCCTGATACCACAATGAGTCCCAGCCCTGAGCGTCGGCCGGCGCAGCGGCAACGACCAGGGCGCAGGCGACCACGATCGCACTTGCAGCCCCAAGCAGCGATCGTCTTGCCATACCCATACGCAGCGGCCCGATTTGCCGCGGGTGATCGATGCTCAATTTACCCACCCAGCCCAACGTGGAACGCGACTCGCGATCCAAAGCCTAACGGCAATGTCTTACGGACAGGTTGGCATTGCGGTCAGGCCGGCGCTAGGGGATACGGCCATATCCGGTAAATTAAGGGTAAGGCGCGGCAGATTTGCAACGCTCCGCATTCGCCGCACGCCTGTCACAAATTTTAGACAACCGGCCTCCGCAGGACCGCTGGGCAGGCTTTCAGGCGGCTGGCGCGAGGCCGAAGGCTTCCGCCAGAAGTTCGTAGGAACGCCGCCGTGCGGCGTGATCGAACGCCATGGTCGTAATCATTATCTCGTCGGCCCGCGTTGCCTCGGCCAGCGCCAGTAACCGGGTCTTAACGCTATCGATACCGCCGACGACCAGCCGTTGGCGTTGGCGTGCGATCCGTTCGCGATCGACCGCCGAATAGGGATAGGTGGCTGCCTCGTCCGGCGAAGCCAGGGGCACGTATTCGCCCTTGGCCCGGCGCACGAAGTGCAGATCGGCGCTGGCGGCGATCCGTTCCGCCTCGGCGTCGGTGTCGGCCGCGACGGCGGCCACGGCAAGGATGGCCGTGGCGTTCGGCAATGTCGCCGACGCTTTGAAATGGGCGCGGTAGCTCAGCATGGGGCCTATCGCATCGTGCTCGGCGAAGTGGTGAGCGAAAGCGAACCCCATCCCGACCGCGGCGGCGAGCTCGGCGCTATAGCCGCTGGAGCCAAGGAGCCAGATCGGCGGCAGCGCGACGTCCGCCGGCACCGCGTGGACGTTGCGAAACGGATGCTCCGGCGGGAAGCCGCCGCGCTCCATCAGAATGAGCTCCTGAAAGCGTTCGAGGAAATCGTCACCCTCGCGCGCGTCCTGCCGGCGGCGCAGCGCATATGATGTTACCGGATCGGTCCCGGGCGCGCGGCCGAGGCCGAGATCGATGCGGCCGGGAAACAGCGCTTCCAGCACCTTGAATCGCTCGGCCACCATCAGCGGTGCATGGTTCACCAGCATCACACCGCCCGAGCCGACGCGAAGGTGCGTTGTTGCCGCGGCGATCTGCCCGATCATGATGTCGGGCGCAGAGCTGGCGATGCTCGCCAGATTGTGGTGCTCGGCGAGCCAGTAGCGCCGGTAGCCAAGCCGGTCCGCAAGCCGTGCCAGATCGAGCGAGTTGCGCAACGCGCCCGATCCCGGCGTGGCAGTGGTGACGGGCGACAGATCGAGGACTGATAATGGGATCACGCCGGCGCCGGGAGCAAATTTTTTCTGACGTACCGAAAGTGGTAGGCCGTGGCGCCGCGGTCAATCCCGCCGAGGCTTAGCGGTTGGTGACGCTGACGAACGGCCCGCCGGTCGCCGTATTGGGCTGCTGGTTCGGCCGCCTGGGTTTTCTGGCAACCAGTCTCACATTGGGGGTCGGTGGCGCCGCACCGGCGTAGTACTGGGCTTGCGACGGCGTCGTTGGGAAATTGACCTGCGTGCCGCCGAAATTTTGCTCAGTGGTTGGGGTGTATTGGGCTCGCGAGAATTGGGTCGGCGCGTATTGGATGGCAGCGACGCGTTGCAGGCGTCGTATGCGTACCGCAACACGCATCCGCTTTGGCTTTTTCAATGCCGTCTTGTGGGCGCGTTGGCCACTCGGGCTGGCATCGTCGGCCGGCGCGCCCGTGACAGTGATGCGCTCGCGCACCGGCGGCTGCCCGTCGTGCGGATCGTTGACCGCGACCGCCGCTGCAATGAATGCGGGGCCGGCATCGGCCATGGAGACCACCGGAGATTTGGTCTGCTGATCCGCCGCGACAGCCGTCGCGTCCGGCGCCGGCGCGCCTTCACCAGCGCCGGGTATCGTCGTCTCGGGCGTGGCTTCCGGCTGGGACAGACTCGCGACATTCGCTGCCTCATTTGCCGGCGCTCCGTCGGCGCTAGTTGCCGGCGCTTCGCTGGCCGGCGTTACTGCCGCGGACGGCTGTTCTGTTGCTTCGCCGGTTTCGGAGGATGCTTGTCCCGGCGCCGCGGGACTGGGCTCAGGCGCGGTCGCCGTTTCCGTCTCGGCCTCACGTTCGCCCGTGGCCTCCGGCATGTCGGTGGTCACGGCAGCGCTCGGCTCAGCTCCGACCTGCAGGCGACGATCGAACGGCACGCCGGAAGCCAGGCCCGTGGCCGAGTACGCCGTATTGTCGGCGACCAGCCGGAGCGAGGTGGTGGCGGCGGGCGAGCGCGCGAACGGTTCGTGGCTGACGCGGAAGACGGCGAACATGCCGAATCCACAAACCAGCGCCACGACCGAGGCCAACATTGCCGCGATCATCAGACGTACGTTCGGAAACATTCTACCTCGTTGAATGGCCGCGCTTGATCCGCAGAGCACGCGTCACGTCGACGACGGGATCACCGCGAGAGCCATGGCCTCGCGCCGGCCAAGACTTTTGAACAAAGATCCCCTTTGGCCGACGCATCACCGGACTGCAGACGCGCAGCGCCCACCGAATCCGAAGCACGACATTAAGTGAGTCGCTGAAAAACCAAAATTAAAAATGTGAGCGCGGCGCCGCCCAAGAAAACAAACGCAGCGGTTCCATCGCGCGTGGCGGCTCGCCGCACGGTAGAACGCCGGCGTGTTCGGGGCGTTAGCGCGCGACCGGAGTTTGTGCCGACGCCGACACCGACGGCGCGCCGGGCAAGACTACGACGCGCGTGCCGATATTTACGCGGCCGTAGAGATCGGCGATGTCTTCGTTGGTCAGGCGGATGCAGCCCGAGGACACGAAGTGGCCGATGGTCGACGGCTGGTTGGTGCCGTGGATCCGGTAGATGGTGTTGCCGAGATAGAGGGCGCGCGCGCCGAGCGGGTTGCCCTCGCCGCCGGCCATGAACCGCGGCAAATAAGGCTGGCGCTCGATCATCTCTTTCGGCGGATGCCAGTCCGGCCACTCGCTCCTGTGGCTGATGCGCTCGGTGCCGGACCAGGTGAAGCCTTCACGCCCGACGCCGACGCCGTAGCGCAAGGCTTTGCCGGGACCGAGCACCAGATAGAGATAGGTGTGGGCGGTATCGATGATGATGGTGCCAGCCGGCTCTGTCGTGACGTAGTCGACGAGTTGCCGGTGGAACTGTTGGGGTAGATCAACAGCCGGGCCACGTTCCGCCTGATATTCCGGCGGCAGTCCTGCCGTTGTCGCCGGGCGGTCTGGCGAACCGGCCGGAGCATTGATCGAACCTGTGACGTCGGCTGCGCCGCCGTCGATCGAGCCCGGCGGTCGCGGAACATCACGAGAAGTCGGTTGCGTGGCGGCCTGGTCCGGCGGCGCGTAGTACGGCCGGGCTCCAGGCGGATAGTGCGGCGGCGCCGTGCCGCCTTGCTGATACGCGGAATTGTATGAAGGATCCGGCGATGACATGCCGACGTCCCGGGGCGGCACCGGGCGGGCGTAGGGCGGCGGATAGTAGGCTGCCGGCGGCGGATAATATTGACCGGGCGGCGGCGGGTAGTAACCAGGCGGCGGCGGTGGATAGTAGCCGGGCGGCGGCGGGTAATAATCCGGCGGCGGTGGGTAATAGCCTTGCGCTGCCGCGCTGCCAATCGAACCGATCGCGATCAACGCGACGACGACAAAAACGCTGCGAACGCCCACGCCCTAACCCCCGCCGATCCCCAAAACAGAGCGTTATTTTTTGCAAACAAGATTTGGCGGCAACAAGGCAACAAAGCGCGCAGACTCCGGCAATCAGCGCGCCATGCATGGCGGCGACGGTTCCGTGACCATTTATGGATAACAGATGGTGAAACAGGCCCGTCGGAGCCGGTTCCGAGGTCGGGAACTGATGAACTGCTTTGGCGAGGTGTTTTCGGCGAAATGGGCCATGCGGGCAGGGTGACGCGCGGCACAGCGGCCGCCCGCCTTTCGTTGTTGGATCGTCGGCACGACCTGATAAGATGGTCTCAACCACCGGGGACCGAAGGTGGACATTTTGCGATTACGGCGACGCGCGGCGCTCGTTGTTTGCTGCGCGATTTTCCCATGCCTTGCCGTGGCGTCCGCCGCGAACGCTCAAACTGCGGCCATCGACGAGCTCAAAGGCAAGATTTTCGACGCCCACATGGCGCAACAGACTTTTCCCGGATTGAAGTATTGCAATGAGCTCACCGGCACGAGCTTCTACTTTCGGATCCGCAACCGCATTCTCAATCTGGAAGAGTATTTCCGGTCGCTGGAAAATCTGGTGAAGTCCGGCGTCTATAACCCGGCGAAGCGGCGGGCCTGGACCATCGAGGACGCGAAGGAGCGCTGGGAAGAGGTGAAAAAGCAGGCGCAGGAAGACAAGCAGAAATGTGAATTGGTGCGGAGCCTGCCCGAACTGGAAAAGCAGCTTCAGGAACTGGAAAAGAACAGCACGACGGCCGAAAAGAAAGAATAAAGGCGCGGTATCGGCCTTGAAGCATTGAGTGCTTTGGCGCGGTTCGCGGACATCGGCTCTGTCGCCGCTACGTTGCGAATCCGCTTGTCGACAGCCTCGATCGCCATCTTGATTGGCTGTGTAGCGATCCGCAAATAACCTGACGAACGGCGCAGCGACTGTGGACAACGGCGTGGCCAAGAGCCGACACCGGACTTCGCTGCCGCCCCATTTCCGGTTACAACACCAGGCCGGCAGCGAAGGAACGATCAGATGGCGTCCGTGAGCGACTGGAAGGTGCCGTCCTCGGTGCAGCCGAAGCCGGAGGACTATGCCTACGATCTGGATTTGGCGCTGGCCTGCGTGGTGGCGTTGCGGGCGACCGTGCCGGCGGACGCCTTCACCGCCGAGACGCTGGGTACCGAGCGCGCCGGCAACGGCGTCATCATTCGCAGCAACGGCCTGGTCCTGACCATCGGCTATCTGATCACCGAGGCCGATACCATTTGGCTGACGCTCAATGACGGCCGTTCCGTTCCCGGGCACGTCCTCGGCTACGACCAGGAAACCGGGTTCGGTCTGGTGCAGGCTTTGGCCAAGCTCGACGCCCCTGCGCTCGAATTCGGCCAGTCCGCCAAGATTTCGATCGGCGAGCGCGTCGTCGTCGCCGGCGCCGGCGGGCGGCATCATTCGGTCGCCGCGCGAATCGCCGCCAAACAGGAATTTGCCGGCTACTGGGAGTACGTGCTCGACGAAGCGCTCTTCACGGCGCCGGCGCATCCCAACTGGGGTGGCACGGCGCTGATCGGACCGGCCGGCGATCTGCTCGGCATCGGCTCGCTGCAGCTGCAGCAGGCGGTCGACAAGGGTGCGGCACAAAATATCAACATGATCGTGCCGATCGATCTGTTGCGCCCGATCTTCGATGATCTCATGAAATTCGGACGGCGCAACGGGCCGTCGCGGCCCTGGCTCGGCTTCTATGCCACGGAAGTGGAAAACCGCCTGGTCGTCGTGGGCTTGGCGGATCGCGGACCGGCCAAGCGCGCCGACATTCGTACCGGCGATATCCTGCTCGCGGTGGCCGGCACCGAGGTCAACGACCTGGCGAGCCTGTTTCGCCGCATCTGGGCGCAGGGCCAGGCCGGCGTCGACGTGCCGATCACGGTCTATCGCGACGGCGAGACCATGGACCTGCGCGTCAAGTCGGGCGAGCGCGACCGTTTCCTCAAGGGGCCGAGCCTGCATTAGTGATTTTTGCTTTGACGCTCGTCGATGCGCGCGAAGGTCCGCTTTTGATCGCCGTCCGTTTCGAGGACGTCAGCTTTTGATGCGAGGTAGACGTTTGCTGGTGAAAACAACGCGTTCGAGCTCTTGGCCGTCACCCCCCGGCTTTCCGCGTGCATCTGACTAAGCCGAGTTCGACGCCATCCTAAGTTATTGAAAGACTGCCAATTTCTCCGCCTTGAATTTCTAACTAACGTTCGTTAGAAATTTGCCATGAGTCCAATGCGCATAACCGACGTGCGTTCCGACGTCACCGCGAAGTGGGAGAGCCGCTATCGCGAAGTGCTCGACGCCGCAGCTATCGCCTTCGCCGAGAACGGCTATCTCGGCGCCAGCACGAGAGACATCGCCGAGCGCCTCGGTATCCGCGCCGCCAGCCTCTATTACTACCTGCCATCGAAAGAGGCGGCGCTGCTCGCGATCTGCAAGTTGGGCGTTCTGGATTTTATCGACAGCCTGAGAGACATCATAGCGCGCCGCGATCCTGCGCCGGAGAAACTGCGAGCGGCAATCACCAACCACCTTCTGCCGCTGCGCAGCCATCCTGCCGCCGACTACATTCGCGTTTTCGTCCTGCATCGGCACGAGTTGCCGAATGGACCACGCCAGGACGTTGGCCGGCTGGCACGCACCTATCAGGGATTAATCCAGCAGATCTTTGCCGACGGCATTGCGACCGGTGAATTTGCCGAAGACCTCAATCCCGAGCTTGCGACGCTCGGCCTCCTTGGCCTTTGCAATTCCGTCATCGCTGCCCGGTCCTTGCCGCCGACGGCGACCATCGACGATTTCATCGCCGAATATTCGCGAATTTTCATTCATGGCGCGATCGCAGAACCGCGCGAGACAAGAACAGGGACGCAAATCAAATGAGCATCGATGTCAAGAAAATGCGGTCGACTCCGCCCGGCTATTTCACCGTGCGTTGGGGTTTGCCGGAATACACCGACTGGATCGACGAAAGCATGTCGTGGAAAGAGACGTGTTACATCGGCGACTGGTCGTTTCTGTGGGAGCGCCGGTTCAGAGGGCCGGATGTCCTCAAGCTGTTCTCCGATATTTCCGTCAACAGTTTCGCCAAGTTTGCCATCGGTCAGTCGAAGCACGTCATCCACACCAACAATGACGGCAAGGTTATTCACGAAGGCATCTTAAGCCGTCTGGATACCGAGGAATTCCTGCTGTTCGGCCGCGGCTGCTTTTGGGCCGACTACAAGCTTCGGCACGGCGCGTACAACGCCACCTCGGAGCCCGATGACTTGTTCAACCTTCAGGTCTCTGGACCGAATGCGATCTACCTCCTTGAAAAAGCCTCCGGCCAAGGCCTGCGTGACGTCAAGTTCATGCATTCCGGAAAGATCAGGATCGCCGGCGTTGAAATGCTGGCTCTGAGGCAAGGTATGGCTGGCGAGATCGGCTTCGAGTTGCAGGGGCCGATCAAGTTCCGAGAACAGGTCACCAGCGCGGTGATGGAGGCCGGCAAGGAATTCGGCATCCGCAAACTCGGTGGCCGCGCCGTATTTATCAATCATCTCGAAGCATGCTTTCCGACCATCATCACCGACTATTGCCCGGCCATGTTCGGCGACGACATGGCCGAATACCGCGCTGAATTTCAGGCGGCGATGCCCGGCTTTGCAACAACGTTCAACATCGCCGGGAGCTTTGAGGGAAACCGGATCAGCGACTGGTACCGCAGTCCGGTCGAGCTTGGCTGGGCCAAGAACATCAAGTTCGACCACGATTTCATTGGCCGCAAAGCGCTTGAACCCGAAGTCGCCGATCCGAACCGGCTGATGCGCACGCTGGTGTGGAATGCCGATGACGTCGTCGATGTCTACGCTTCGATGTTCCGCGATGAGCGGCCTTGCGACTATATGGAAATGCCGCGCGACCAGCGCGGGTTCATGTATGCCGACACAGTCATGAAGGATGGCAAGGTCGTCGGCGTCTCGACCTCACGCGGCTACAGCTATTATTTCCGCGAGATGCTGTCGCTCTGCACGCTCGATGTCGCGTGTGGCGAGCCTGGAACCGAGGTGGTTGTTGTTTGGGGGAATCCAGGCAGCCCGCAAAAGGAAATCCGCGCCAAAGTTGCGCCGGCCCCGTACAAAACCGACAACCGCAAACTCGACAGTCATAACCTGCCGCCGCCGAAGCGCGACGTGCAGTTTTCGCTTTCGCGATAGGCAAAAGAGCAATCAGCCAAGAACAACGGGAGGAACACATGATGAAATGTACATTGCTTGTTGTTGGCGCATTCGTTGTCGCGGCGGGTCCGGCGATCGCCCAGAACAAGTCCGTGAAGATCGGGTTTGTCAGCACATTCAGCGGCCCGACAGCGACAATGGGCAACGACATGCGCAACTCGTTCGAGCTCGCACTGGACCATCTTGGCCGCAAGATGGCTGGCGTCCCGGTCGAAGTGATCTATGAGGACGATCAGCAAAGACCTGACGTCGGCAAGCAGAAAACCGACAAGCTGATCGAATTGGACAAGGTCGATTTCATCGTCGGTTACATTTGGTCGAACGTTTTGCTGGCCTCGGTCAAGTCGGCAATCGATTCCAAGACTTTCCTGATTACTTCAAATGCCGGTCCGCATCAGATTGCGGGCGAACTATGCTCGCCCTATCTGTTCTCGACCTCATGGCAGAACGATCAGACGCCAGCTGCCGTGGGCCTTTATATGAATCAAAAGGGGGTCAAGACGGCGTTCCTGCTGGGTCCGAATTACGCTGCAGGCAAAGACATGCTGGCGGGCGTCGCCGCGGCGTTCAAGGGCACGGTTGTCGGGCAGGAGCTGACCAAATGGCCTGACCAGCTCGACTTCTCAGTGGAGCTTGCGAAGGCCAGAGACGCCAGACCCGATGCGATATTTGCATTCTATCCGGGCGCATCCGGCGCCCAATTTCTCATTCAATATTTGCAGTCCGGCCTCAAAGGCCAGATCCCGCTATACACCGCGTTTACAATCGACGAGATAACCCTGCCGCGTCAGAAAGACGCCGCGATCGGCGTCCCTGGTGCTCAGGAATGGGTCAACGATCTAGCCAACGAGCAGAACAAGCGATTCGTCTCCGATTACCGAAAGCAGCATCCCGGCCTGTCGCCGACGTTCTATGGCGCTCAGAGCTATGACGCCGCGATGCTGATCAACTCCGCTGTCGTCGCGACCAAAGGCGACCTTGCTGATAAGGAAGCAGTACGCAAGGCTATGGAAAAGGCCGACTTCAACTCCGTGCGCGGCAAGTTCAGGTTCGGCAATAATCATATCCCGATTCAGAACTTCTACCTGCAGGAAGCGGTGAAGGATGGCGATGTTTATGTGCTCAAAACGGTCGCCACCATTGTTGAAGACAGCCAGGACAGATTCCACGATCAGTGCCCGATGAAGTAGAGAACTACGGTTTGGTCGAGATTTATGGCGCCTCATCGCGGCGCTTCTCGTGCAACGCGCGCAAGCCCTCGCGGTAGGTGGGGTAGAGCAAATCGACGCCGAGCTGGCGCTTGAGCTTGTCGTTCTTCACGCGCCGGCAATCCTGCCAAAAACTCAAGGCCAGCGGCGACATCGACGGCGCGGCCTCTTCGAACGTCACTTCCGGCGGCGGTTCTCGTCCTAAAAGCTGCGCGGCGAAGGCGAGCGGCTCGCCGGGCGGCGTCGGCTCATCATCGGCGACGTTGAAAATGCCGGACACTCTTTGCGTGAACGCGGCATCGATGGCTTGCGCAATGTCGTCGACATGGATGCGGTTGAAGACCTGGCCGGCCTTGACGATCCGCCGCGCATCGCCGCGGGCGGTCTGGATGAGCGCGTTCCGTCCCGGCCCGTAGATGCCGGCGAGGCGGAGGATGGCGACGGCGATGCCGCGGTGCTCGCCGAATTTCTGCCAGGCCTGCTCGGCGAGCAAACGCTCGCGGCTGCGGGCGGTGTCCGGCCGCGGCAGCGTTTCTTCGTCGACCCACGCGCCGCCATGGTCGCCATAAACGCCGACCGTCGACAGGTAGACGATCGACCGCAGGTGCGTCGCACGCGCCAGCACTTCGCCAAAGGCGGCCAGCACAGGATCGCCTTTGTCGGTCTGCGGAATCGAAACCAGCGCCAGGTCCGCCTCGCTGATGGCGCTTGTCACGTCGGGCGTCGGAGAGCCGCCGTCGAAAGCGAACGCATTCAAGCGGCCGGCAAAGCGCGCGGTGAGCAATGTGGCGCGTTCGACGCCGCGCACCGTGCCGACGATCCGCGCATGGCGGTCGCCGAACATCGCGATGAAATGCTCCGCCGAATAGCCGAAGCCGAAACAGATAAGGCTGGACATTGCGGTTCATTCCTCATCGACGGCGGCCCATTCGGCGGCAACGTCCGGATCGGTCTCGATGGCCAGATAGTCCGTCCGATGGCGTTCAAACCGCACGCGGTCGAGCCGGCCGAGCGCCCAGATAGCGCCGCCGCGAACGAGCGGCGAAGCATCGCCGAGCAAGCGCTCGGCCTCGCTTGCCAGCGCCGCGTCGCCGGAATTGCCGATCGCGATCAGCACATTGCGCACCAACCGCGCACGGCCGATGCGCTTGACCGCGCTTTTCGCAAACAACGCGCGAAAGCCGGCATCGTCGAGGCGGGCGAGCTCAGCGAGGCGCGGCGCGCGCAGCTCCGCGCGCGCCGCCAGCCTGGTTTCATGGCCGGCCTGCGCGAATTTGTTCCACGGGCAAACGGCAAGACAGTCGTCGCAGCCATAGATGCGGTTGCCGAGCAAAGGACGCAGCGCGCGCGGTATCGGACCCTTGTGCTCGATGGTCAGGTAAGAGATGCAGCGCCGGGCATCGAGTTGGTATGGCGCGGGAAAAGCCGCAGTCGGACAGATATCGAGACAAGCCCGGCAGGTGCCGCAATGGTCTTGTTCGGGCGCGTCGGGCGGCAGATCGAGCGTGGTGAAAATCGCGCCGAGGAACAGCCAGGAGCCGTGCTGGCGCGAAACCAGGTTGGTGTGCTTGCCCTGCCAGCCTAGTCCGGCCGCTTCCGCCAGCGGCTTCTCCATCACCGGCGCCGTGTCGACAAAAACTTTGACATCGCCGCCGGCTTGCTCGATCAGCCAGCGTCCCAACGCCTTGAGCCGCGGCTTGATGATCTCATGATAGTCGTCGCCTTGGGCATAGACCGAGATCGCCCCGCACATGCGCTCGTTCAGGATCGTGAGCGGATCGCCGGACGGGCCGTAATTGACGCCCAGCAGGGCGATCGCGCGGGCGTCTGGCCACAGCGTGCGTGGGTCGCCGCGGCGGTCGGCGTTCCTCGCCATCCAATCCATGTCGCCATGGATGCCGGCAGCCAGGAACTGCCGCAGCCGTTCGGCCGCGGGCGGGATGGCATCGGGCCGGGTGACGCCGAAGGCGTCGAAGCCGAGCGCGCGGGCCTTTTCGGCGAGCGCCCTCTTGGCCGCGGCCGGCGTCAGAAGTCGAGGTTGGCGTAGCTCGGCGACGGCGCCAGTCCGGGCAGCGCGTCGCCCAACAGTATCCGGAACGAGGGTCGCGACTTGATCCTCGCGTACCAGGCTTTCGCGGTCTCGTCTTCGTCCCACGGCACGTCGCCTAGATAATCGACTGCGGACAGATGCGCCGCTGCGCTCAGGTCCGCATAGCTCAGCCGCTCGCCGGCGAGCCAATCGCGCCGGCGAATGAGCCAGCCGATATAGCCTAGATGGTATCGCATATTGTTGCGCGCCGCCCGCATGGTCTCGGTATCGGGCGGGCCGCCGCCGCGATCGGCCGGCATGAAGCGTTTGTAGACGCGTTCCGTCACCAAAGGGCCGCTGGCTTCGGCAAAGAGCTTGTCGTTGAACCAGCTCATCAGCCGGCGGACTTCGACGCGCTCGCCCGGTTCGCCGGGCAGAAGACGGACGTTCGGCACCGCGGTCGCGTGCGTCTCGTCGAGATATTCGGCGATAATGGCGGCACCGGGAATTGGCGGCACGCCCTCTTCCACTAGCACCGGCGTGGTTCCCGCCGGATTGAGCATCAGGAACTCCTGGCGCCGCTCCCAGACGCGTTCCTCGACCAGCCGCACCGTTAGCCCGAGTTCCTCGAGGACCAGGCGCACGAAACGGGAGTGCGGACAGAACGGATGATGAAACAGCGTGAGCATGCCGGCGGGCGTGTTTGAAATTTCAGACTGCCGCGGTTGCGGAGGAACGGACGAAGCAGCGGCGAATCGTTCCCTTATAGGCGAAGCGACCCCGCTGGCAACACGCGCCGGGAGCCCCTGTTGAGGGCGCGGCGTTTGCCGTTGCCATAATTCACCCGCTGGGTCACAAGTTTGCCGAACCATCCTGCCAGCCCATCACGGATTGGCGCCTGCCGCGCCTTCCTCCGCCGCGGAGCTATCCATGACGTTCGATTTTATTAAGGCGATCATCCTCGGCGTGGTCGAAGGGTTAACCGAATTCATTCCGGTTTCGTCGACCGGGCATCTTTTGCTGATGCAACGGTTTTTCGGCTTTAGCGACGATGATTTCGGCAAGAGCTTCGCAGTCCTGATCCAGTTCGGGGCGATCCTGGCGCTGCTGTCCATCTATGCGGCGCGGCTGTGGCAATTGTTCCTTGGCCTGTTCAACGATCCGCAGTCGCGGCGTTTCGTGCTCGGCGTGCTGATCGCCTTCCTGCCGGCGGCGGTGATCGGCGCCTTGGCCTACAAGATCATCAAGGAGGTGTTGTTCAATCCGTGGATCGTGTGCTTCTCGTTGATCGCCGGCGGTGCGGTGCTGCTCTGGGTCGACCGGCTCGATCTCAAGCCGCGCTATCATGAAGCGACGCGATTCACGCTGCCGATGTATTTCATCATCGGCCTGGCGCAGTGCGTATCGATGATTCCCGGCGTGTCGCGCTCGGGTTCGACGATTGTCGCCGCGATGCTGCTTGGCGCCGACCGCCGCGCCGCCGCCGAATTCTCATTCTGGCTCGCCATGCCGACCATGGCCGGCGCCTTCGCCTACGACCTCTACAAAGACCACGGCCAGTTCACCAACACCAATCTCGCGCTCATCGCTGTCGGCTTCATCGTTTCGTTCATTGCCGCCTGGTTCGTGGTGAAGACCTTTCTCGGCTATGTGTCGCGCAACGGCTTCACGCTGTTCGTCTGGTGGCGCGTGATCGTCGGCGTCCTCGGCCTCATCGCGCTGGCGGCGGGGCGCTGATCACGCGGTCGATCCAGGCCGCAAGCGCGTCGAGAGCTTCGCCGAGCACTTGGGCATCGCTCCGGCCGCTTCGCGTCGGCACGTGAAACGAATGATCGGCGTCGGCAAATAGCTGCAATGTCGCGCGGGCACCGAGCGCGTTGCAGACCGGCTCAAGCTGATCAAGCTGTGCCAGCGTGTCACGGGTCCCTTGCAGGAACAGCATCGGGATGTGCACGTCGAACAGGTGCGCTGCGCGATCCTGCGAAGGTTTGCCGGCCGGATGCAGCGGAAAGCCGAGGAACGCCAATCCGCGGACGCCCGCAAGCGGGGCTTTCGCCTGCGCCTGTGACGTCATCCGGCCGCCATAGGATTTGCCACCGGCGATGAGCGCGACGCCGGGTAGGGCATGCGACGCCGCGGCGACTGCGGCGCGCACCGCCGCGTGCGCGATGGGCGGCGGATCGGGCCGCTTGGCGCCACGTTCCATGTAAGGAAATTGATAGCGCAAGGTGGCGATGCCGCGCTGCGAAAGTTCCGCCGCGACGGCGCCAAGGAAGCGATGCTTCATGCCGGCGCCCGCCCCATGAGCGAGCACGTAACAAGCGCGCGGCTGCGGCGTCTGCAGCAACCCGGAAACTTCGATGTCGTGGTCGCCCGTAATGGTGATAGATTCAGCAGGAACAGCAGGCATTGGGCGCTCTTTAGCTCATGCATTATAGCAAGGGCCACAATACCAAGGACCTAACATGTGCCGTAGCATCCGCACGCTTTTCAATTTCGAGCCGCCGGCGACCGAGGACGAAATCCACGCCTCGGCGCTGCAATTCGTGCGCAAGCTCTCCGGCTTCGCCAAGCCGTCGCGCGCCAACGAGGCGGCCTTCAACCTGGCGGTCGACGAAGTCAGCGAAGCCGCGCGCCGGCTGTTGTGCTCGCTGGAAACCATCAGCCCGGCGAAAAACCGCGAGGAAGAGGCAATCAAAGCCCGCGAGCGGTCACGCCTGCGATTTGCTTAAGCCATTATTTCCGGCCTGGCTTCTTGCCCGTGCCCGGCTGCAATTGATGAACCGTGGCGGAGACGCCGGCGCTGCGGCGCAGCGCGTCTTTCAGATCGACCGGACGACCGTGCTTTTTGAGGAGGTCGCGGAACGCCTCGTCGGCCAGTTCTTGAAAATCCTTCATCTGGTCGTGGCTGAGCAGGTCGAGCTGCCGCCAGGTCTGTTCGTCGATTTGCACGCGCTTGCCCGGCATGGGTCACCTGGTCCAGTTTTTTGCGCAGCAGCAATGCCGTTCAACTTCCATCTTTTCGCCGCGCAAGTCCATCGACGGCATAATGCGCCTTGATCTAAGCTTGCGATGTCCGCGTGAGCACATTGATCGCGCGCGTGCCATTTTTGACAAAACGAAAGGATCAATCCAATGGCGAAGAAGTCGGAAAGCGTCTATCGCATTATCGATGTCGTCGGCGTCAGCGAGAAATCATGGGAGGATGCCGGCCGGATCGCCGTCGAGACGGCCGCCGGTTCGCTCCGCGACCTGCGCGTCGCCGAAGTCACCAAGATGGACATGAAGGTGGATAACGGCAAGGTTACGGCGTTTCGCACCCGCGTGGCGCTGTCGTTCAAATACGAGGCGTGAGTTCGTCGTTCCCGTGACGATGGGAATCCATAGCCGCGATCTGTGTAGAATTATCTCTAGCCGTGGTTATGGGTCCCCGCGTTCCACCTCCGTGCTCCGCGCTTCGGCGGACTCAAACCCGCCGGAGCTCGATGCCAGCGTAGGCGGGTCGCGGGGACGACCGCGGCGTTACGCCATGCGGCCGTGGAACTGGCCGGCTTTGCGGAAGCGCCACAGATAATCCGGCACCACGGCGGCGATCGTTTCGGGAATGATGCCGAGCCCTTCGAGCGTGCGGCCCTGTTCGCGCGCGGCGGCGGAGACGATATTGTCGGACTTGAGCATCTCAACCTGATCGGGCGTGAGCGGCGGCTTGGGCAGGTATTGCAGGAACGTCGCCTGCAGCTTCATCACTGCAAACGGCATCGGCACGAGCAGGCGGCGGCGCTCGATGGTGGCGAGCATGAACGTCATCAATTCCTTGAAAGTGCGCACCTCGGGTCCGCCGAGTTCGTAGGTCGCGCCCGGCTTGGCTTTGCCGTCGACCGCCTTGCCGATCGCCTCCGCCACGTCGCCGACGAAAACCGGCTGCGAGCGCGTTTCGCCGCTGCCAGGCAGCGGCAGCATCGGCGAGATGCGCGCAAGCGCGGCAAAGCGATTGAAGAACTCGTCCTCGGGGCCGAAGTTGAACGACGGGCGCATGATCACCGCCTGCGGATGCACCGCCAACACGAGTCGCTCGCCGGCCGCCTTCGAACGCGCGTAATGCGACGGCGAATGCTCGTCGGCGCCGATCGCCGAGACATGGACGAGGCTCGCGCCCGCGGCGTTGGCGGCGCGCGCCACTGCTTCCGCCCCCTCCGCCTGGACCGCATCGAACCGCTGGCGGCCCTTTTCGTACAAAATGCCGACCAGGTTGACGACGGCGTCGGCGTCATGCACCGCCGCCTCGATCGATTGCGGGAAGCGCACATTGGCCCGCACCGCATGGATCTGGCCGACGCGACCAAGCGGCTGCAGATAGCCGGTCAGTTCCGGCCGGCGGACCGCGACGCGGACGCGGAAGTCACGGTTGACCAGCGCCCGCACCACATGGCGGCCGAGGAAGCCCGAGCCGCCGAACACGGTGACCAGCGTGTCAGAATTGCTCTTCAAAGCCATCGCTCGGCGGAAATACAGGATCGATTTCGCGCTGTATAGAGGGACCCATTCCATCGTCCTACGCGGGCTTGACCCGCGTATCCATGCCGACGCTTCGCCTCGGAGAAGCTGACGGCTGACCGCGATGGCGGAAAACGCGGCAATGACGAACCAAACCATGTTCGATTGACAAGGGGATGACCGCTTTCGTACCTATCGCCGCACAGCCCAGGTGGCGGAATTGGTAGACGCACTAGTTTCAGGTACTAGCGCCGCGAGGCGTGGAGGTTCGAGTCCTCTCCTGGGCACC
>CAWGKB010000010.1:0-388704 GCA_963823135.1 uncultured Alphaproteobacteria bacterium
TCGCGGAATAGGCATTGCGGTTAAGTGACGAGCATAGTGACAGCGCGATTTTGCCCCCTGCTGCTCATGAAATTCCTCAGAGAGAATAACTCCAATCTAGCGCTTTGTGCTTGTCCGGCTTCGCATCCAGTTCGAGTTTGAGGATGTCTTTAATGTATAAAAATTTCTGACGAAACCTACTTTTCTGCGGAGGTTTCATCAGGACGCCCGTGCGAAATTCATCCTACTAATGTCGGCAACACAGAATGGACCCGGGAAACTGTCGCGCGTGAGCAAGCCCAATGACTGGCCATCCGACGCAAAAATAAAACCGGTAAAAAAAAGCGGCGAATGCCTCTATCTCAATTGAACTGGCTGTCTCGTGAACTGTGGCAGCGGACATCGATCGGGCGCTGTCACCGTTCGATTTTTTACGAGTACACGCCCTCTGCGCGCCTCGCTCAAAAATGATGTCCACCATTCTACCCCAAGCTCGTCGTCATATCGCACGCCTTCAATTATCCCGAAGGACGAGGTGATCGGAAAGTAGGCGCGTCACACGCTGCCGCTTCACATCAAATCCCGGATAAGAATCTCCCATTACCTGTTCAAAATTGGCCAGATTTCTATCCACCAAACACTCCATGATCTCCAGAAAGAACATCTGCGCCACTTCGTAATCTGCGATCACTTGTTGCGGATCAAACAATTCTTCAAGCTGCTCAAGAATCTCTCCCACATTATTTCCTGGATTGACAAAGAGTGGACGCCTCTTGTCGAAATAAATCACCTCTATTTGCTCTGCAATCGGGTTGACGTTTCCGTGCAGCGCAAAGTTTCGCTTGTCTATGACGCGCATAAAGCCAGAATACGCATCGGTCGTCTTGTCGATAGGACGAGAAAAGCCATCACAATATTTGCTTAGTAATTCCACACGTTCAGGATTTTGGCGCGCAAAAGATCATTGCGTCCGAGGGCCGAACGCGCCGTCGGCCTCATCTATCTTGAACCGGATCTGCAGAAGTTGCCGGCAACGCATGCCCTTGTCATTGGCGTCGGCCAGTACGTGACGGGCAATCCAGCTCCGGTCACCTCGCCTCCGCTCTCGGCGCGTGCAATCGCTGCGTGGCTTCTCGACGGCACGCTAGGCCGGATCCGGCCGGCTTCAGTAATCCCGTTGCGCCGCTCGGAAGCCTTGCCGTTTTGCTCTCGGAGCTGCCAGGCGGCGCACGCTCGGAGGTCGAGGGCGCACCCGTGCCGCGCGCGAATTCGCCAACGTCCAACGAGCCGTCGAGGCCTGACAACACGTGCGGGCGCGCACCACGGCAACTTATTGCTGCTGTTCGTGGCGAGCCATGGCGAAAGCTTCGGCCGGCGCACCGCTATTCTGCTGGAGGATTATGGAAGCGTCGAAAAACGCATCACCGCGGGGATGACGGAGATCGAGCAATTCGTCGATGCGCTGGGAGACATAAAGTCCGAAAATCAGTTGCTCGACTTCGATTGCTGTCGGACGCCTACTCCGCTGCGCCTTCGCTACGATCAGCAGTTCGGATCGAGTCTCGTCGACCCGCCGGCGCGGGAAGGGTTGCCGCGCCGACCCTATGCTTGCGCTCGACCGCGCTAGGCGCGGAGGCTTTCGGACGCAGGAACAGGCCGACGCTCTTCACGCAGGCTCTGTTGGACGCCCTCAAAGGCCTGGCCGCGTCACCGAACGACCGCTGGGCGATCGACAATTACAAGCTGGCAGATGTCGCGGCCCGGCTGCTCGGTCTGCATCTGGGGAGGCGCACCGCTGCAGGAGCCGGATAGCCAGATATCTCGGCGGTTCCTCGTGAGCGTCGCACCTCCGACGGAGACCGCGACGGTCTTTGTCTCGCTTACGCCCGAAAACGAATTCGTGGGAAGCCAGATCCGCGTAATCGATGGCCAAGATTCTAGTCACCGAGATCACCGGAGGCAAGGACGAGCCGCCTTTCGCCCGCCTGCAGCTCCCGAAATATCTGCTGCGGACTATCGCGGCGTTCGACGTCAGCGGTAACGTGATCGGGCAGACGCGGATCGAGCCGTTGCCGCCAGTGGTCTTCGCGGAGCTCCCGGAGAGCTTCAGCATCGTGCGGAGCGGCGGCTCGAAGGGCACCCGCATCGGCAAAGAAAAGGGATGCATAGTTCTGTCGGTGAGCGGATCCATGCCCATTCCGACGGGCGCTGCGCGACCCTGCGACGGAGCGGCGCACCAGCGACCCGACGCGGATCAGCCTGCGGCCGTGCGGATAGGCCACGCACGAGGTGGATCCGGTGGTACGTGATCGACCTCGGACAGCGGACGGAAGGTTCCACTCCGCCGACGTTGAGGTAAAATCAGGCGCAACGGTAGAGGCAAACCTCGACCTTACAGCCCGCGCGCGGGGAAGGCGTCCCGAGGCAACGGCGGTCGCGACGGTCGAGATCCCATTGGACAATCGTCCCGGCGCAACTTCTTCAAGGGACAAATCCGCTCGGCGCACCTGGTTCGTGGCGCTGGGGGCTCCCGAGAGCAAAGTCGTGGCCGGCGGCGAGGGCGATGATCGCCTACTATTGGCACCGATCCCGCCGCCCTCGTCGCTGGTCTCGGCTCCTCGCAAAGGGGCCGACCGCAGAGTTGCCGAGGCCGTGACGATAGCACCCTCGGAAGGAACCGGGATGGCATTCGCCATTGTCGACCAGGAAGCGCAACGGCTCGGGTCACGGACCGGCGCGCAGCCAACGAGGCCTTGCGATTGGCCAGCTTGGTTGGCCGTCGCGGGGCCGGGGCGCGCGAGATCGCTGCGGTGCCCAGCCTCGGCGTGGCGGGCCGATTTCTGTACGATGCGGCCGACTGCAAGGACCCCTGGGTGCCAGAGTTCGGGTCAGCCACGCCCGCGCGTCGCGTCGTCGCAAGTCGAGATCCACGTCCCCACCCGGCAATGGTCAGGACTTCTCGCCTTCCTGGGCTTGCGCCATTTCGAGCGGAGCGCGGTCGTGTTCGACGCCCTGTTGGCGCAGACCGATATCAGGACCGCCCTTCTCGACAGGATCGACAACCCGCTCGCGGCCATTGCGGGTGCGCTGGTCGCCGTAGCAACTCGCCGCCTGGAGGCGGCGCGCATTCCCGAGCAGTGGTTGTCGAATTGACGAAGCGGTTTCCCGGGCTGCCCGATGGTCCGGTCATCGGAGCACGGCTCTTTCTCTCTCGACCGAACTTCGCGTCCCGCCGCGCCGAGGCAAAAGCCCTTCTTCTCGATGCCTGCGGCCGCGGCGTTCCGGTCTATTCGCTGGCGGTCGACTGGCTCGCGCAGGGACTCGCGCTCTTCGCCGCCGATCCCGACGCGGCGAGGCCCGCTCGCGACGCGCGGTCCCTATCGCAGATCGTCGACCCTACGCGCGCCTTCACGGTGCTTCGCATCCCGGCCGAAGGGGATGATACATGAGTGTGTTCACGCTTACCCTAAATCCGGCCTCCGAGGGCGACGCGCTCCTGCTGACCTGGGGCGAGAGGGACGACCTCCACCACGCGCTTATCGATCTCGGCCGCACCGGCGACTACAGAGCCCTGCGGTTGCGCCTAGTGGAGATTGGCCACTTCGCGCTGTTCACAATCAGCCACATCGACGCCGACCACATCGAAGGTGCAATGCCGCTGATGAAGGAAGCGACGGCACCGTTCCGCCCGGCGGATGTCTGGTTCAACGCTTGGCACCATCTCAAAAACGCGCAGAACCGGCTCGCGCGCGACGAAACTCTGGAGACGCTGGGCGCCAAGCAGGCCGAGAAAGTTTCGGCCGGCATCATCCGGTTCGGCTGGCCGTGGAACCAAGCCTTCGGCCGTGACGGCATCTCAGTCGACAGCCCTTCGGTGCGTGTGCCGATCCCGCTCGAAGGGCTCGACGTGACCTTGCTTTCGCCGGGCGACCGCGAGCTCGCCGCGCTCGAGCCGCTCTGGATGAAGGAGCTCGCCAAGGCCCATCTTCGTCCACTCGATCCCGACGACCTCCCCGCCGCGCGCCCGACCGAGCTCGAGCGCCTGTCGACCCTCAACGTCGAGGCCCTCGCCCGGAAACCGTTGTCACCGACACGTCGGAGCCGAACGGCACTAGCATCGCGTTTCTCGCCGAGTTCGCAAAGCGGCGCGTGCTTCTCGGCGCAGACGCCCATCCGGGCGTGATCGAGCGCTCGCTGCGCGCGCGGGGCTACAGCGAGCAGAACCGCCTTCGGCTCAATCTGTTCAAGCTCTGCCATCACGGCAGTAAGGCCAACACCTCCCCGTCCCTACTGCGGCTTCTCGATTGCACTCGCTTCGCTATCTCGACCGATGGCACGCGGCACGAGCATCCAGATCCTGAGACGATCGCGCGCATCCTGGTCAACGACCGGATCCGGAAGAAATTCTCTATTTCAACGTCAACCAGCATCACGCGACCATTTGGGACCGGCCGGACCTGCAAGCGCAGTACAATTATGAGTGCGTGATTCCATCCGTGGACGCCCCCGGGGTGACCATCGTTATATGATGCGATCGTCGCTTGATGGCGCGACGCGCGGACGCTCGGAGGGCTCCGAATGACGGGTGAAAAAGCGCATTGCGCCGCTGTTGGGGTTATGCGGACGTGACGCAGACATTGTTTGAAGACCGGTGTTGACCCTTTGCGACAGTTGCCGCGGTGCAGCGAAATGTCCGTAGTTGGATGGTATTGTGTTGCAAAACTCGAAAGTTGCAGCGCCAAGAATTTTTCGCGAAAACAAGAAGCGGGAGACGATCACCGATTCGCATACCCTCAGTCGCGGTGCCGAGATCGCCGGTGAGTTTAACGCGAGAGGATCAGTCCCCTCACGTCCTTACACGGAAGACGCGCCTACAGCCCGCAGAAATTTTGATCACCTGTGCAAAACGACTTTTGCAACACAATCGGATGAATAGCAGGAGTGGCTTGGCCGCACTCGAAGCGCCCTTGATGCCGCAGATGCTCGTCGACGGTGCGCCCTACGGTCGGAACGCGTCACCGCGTCTAGCGGACCGGATCAGTAGACGCCGTTGCGACGTCACGGATGAACGCTTTGCGCGCCAAGTAGGGTCGGCAGACCCGCTTATCCGAAAGCTTTTCGGCGGGACCAGCCAATCGGACCATGGGTCGTTTGAAACGCGCTACGTCAAAAGTGACAGCGCAACCCAATTCCTGAGGCCAAGCAACAAAACGGCAAAATTGAAATATGCGAGTAGACCCCGGCCAAAAAGCCGGCGATCATTCGAAAACGCAGCCCAATAGTGAGAACCGGCTGCTGCTCAATACGATAGCGAACAAAGCGGAAGCTTTTTCTCATCATCTCCGGATGGAACTCCAATGTCCAAGCGGCCGCAGATCCGTCATAAGACGAGAGGTTCGGACGCACGGCAGCGGCAGCCTTGTGACACGTGTCGGTCACTGACCGGACCGGCTTGCTTGGCAGTCACGCGTGACCGGCCGAATTGCTCTTCAACCGGTGACAAGTTTCGGTCGGGCCTTCTCCGCTCAAACGCGAGGTCGAGTCGGCGTAACCTCGAACTGTTGTTCGAACGCACATCTGAGATCAGGCCTCGATCGCCTTTTTGATCGCCGTTGCATCGCCGCGCGCATCTTCGGCCAAATAGTGCCGAACGATCAGGGCTGCTAGTTCGTCCTCGTTCACGTGAACCGTAATGCAGCGCGTCCCTGCCGCCGTCTCGCCCGATGACGTCTTGTGCGTTCGGCCGAAGATCGAGGTCCCGCAGGCGTATCGGACATGAATTCGTCTCCTCATTCTTTTGCTTTTTTGAAGGGTCTTGAGGGCGACGTAGAAACAGGACTCTGCCGCCCGGCTTCAAACTCCGGCTTACCGAGTCTTCGTTGGCATTGTAGCCATTCCTCCAAGCTTAACTTGCCAATTCACTGTGAGAGCCACCGCCCAGCCGGCTCGCTCGCTACGGCGCCATGGAACGCGCGCTTCGCGAGCCGGCTTGCGCCCGAGTGGGAGTAGGAGTGGTAAATCTAGATCTGTGCAGCGTTTCACGCACCCTCCCCCACGAGTTCTTTGTGCAGCTTTTCAAGCACTCCATTGCCATTTAGCGGGCGGTTTTCCTGCACGCTGCCGTGCTGCCTTCCGCGCACAGACCGCGCCGTTTTTGCTGCACGGGGCTTTTTGCGATCGACGAACGGCTCGCCGGCCCACTGGAGAAAATCTCGGGTCGGCGCGGACCCCATGTAGCCCAACTCGGTAAGCCGCCATCGCGGCGCCTGCCCCATTCCTTCAACACCCAGAAAGCCTGGCGTGTGCATGACGATGAAGCCAAAGTGCTGTAGTTCTCGATACCAGCGGGCAATTTGATTGTGATGCGATTTAAGTTCGGCTGCTGCACTTCGCTGCGACAGAAACAGCTTCCCGTTGTTGTGGAGGTTTGGGCTAAAACGTCGCCTAAGATGAATGTAAAGAATTCTTGGCCCCGTGAGACAGGGCACGCCAGGCTGGTGAATCAATAGTATCGATCAACAAGGGCACAAACGGCGGCAGCCGGTTCTTCGCCTGATCCCTATGTCTGTTGCGGGCCATGGCTATGGCTCCGGATAACCGCTGCCAGACCAATACAACACCTCCCCGACATCCCCGGCGATGTCGCTCCCGAAACGTTGAGGCTTGCCGCCGGTGCTGGGAGAATGCCAAACGTCGGCGCCGTCCTGCACGCAGTCGCCATGACGTAGGCATGTGGCGCGCTCGGTCATTGTCCAGCCTCGATCGCCGGCAAGTGCCACAACCAATCTTCAGCATCGTCCTCGGTGATGATGGTGCGCTTGCCGATTTTTCGACCGCGTAGACGTCCCGACTTAAGTTCTTCATATGCTTTGGTCCGACCCGGACCATAGCGTTCGCAAAACTCGGCAATGCTCATTGCCCGCGGCCGAGATGGCCCGTGCAGCTTGCGTTCTGAAATTTTCATTGCGATCTCGCCATCCTTTTAGCCGGAAACGGGCTCCGGCGACCGCGCCCACGTTTTTCTGGGCGATGGCGAAATTAGTAGGAGCCGAAATTGATTCGGCATTCCGCAAATACGGCAGTTAACGCATATGCTATATTTGCGTTATTTGCGGCGTCCGGCAGCTCTCAAAATCGTGTCGTCGGAGAGGCCAAGCAAGCCCGCCTGCCTGAGGTTTTCGCCGACGCGCCGACACAATTCGCGTTCGGCTCCACTGTTTGCTCGGGCAAACCCTGGGGATATAGCTTTTTAATCGCGCCGCGGGCACGTTCAAGCGCCGGACTGCTCTTGGCGTGACGTCGTGGTGCAGCGGCACCAATGCCATTTGTCGCGCGGGCGGTTGACGGCCTATCTTCGATCAGCGGCTCCAATAAATCAGCATGTTTGCCGTTGGCCGATACTTCCGCTTTTTCAACTCTCTCCTGTGGTCCTTTCCGCACGAAGTCAGCAAGCTCGTCAGGACCGCCAGCCGCGACGATCGCACGCGCTAATCGGGAACGGGCCTTCGCAAGTTCCAAGGCCGCATTCTCTGCGGCAATCGTCCCTAACTCACAATCAAGCGCCTCGATCGCGGCGCGGCGCAAACGCTCCCGCGCGACACGAACGGGAGCCATCCGCGCCCAGGCCTGCTCTTCATTCCTGACTTTGAGAGGCCATTGCCGCGGCCGGCCGCCAATCTGAAGCCGAGCTGTCAGTATATTACCATTCCAGCCGAAATATTTGCCCCCTTGGGGCCGATGCTCCCACTTGTTGCCCTTCGGCATCAACCGGCCATCCGCGCGGGCGCGACTACGGCGGTTTCGATAGGCGGCCGCGCTCAATGGTGGTTTACGTCCAACCAAATGATGGATGATTCCCGCGGGACAGCCGATACGTTTGGCTATGGCCAGAGCCTCCGATCCGTACTCAGCCTCGGAGACAGCGTCGAGCCGGCGGATTTCTTTTTCAACTTTCTTGAGCCGCGAGCGACCGGCCTGTTTAGGACCATACACTTTTGCGGCTCCGCTATCCTGCGATAAGCGCCCCGTGGCAAGCGACCATTCCACGAGCAGCCGCATGTGTCGCTTGGCGATGTCGGGATCCTGCGTCTCTAAACTGAGGCAAAGCCGTTTCCGTTTTCCGTCGATGAGTTTCAGATACGACAGCAGCACGGGCTTCCCCCGCTGATCCCAGCGGATGTAAGGCGGCGACGGATAGCGTTTCTCCAGTCCGGTTTTCTGCTTCGCCATCGTTCTCACCTGCGATCAGGTTTAGCCCTTCGCTCCTAAGAACTTCCGCCGCGGCGGCCTCGGCGCTAGATCCTCTGGGACCGCCGCTAATCTCTCCAAAATCCTTTGGAGCAATCCTGTGCCAGCGCAGTGTACCGCGTAGTGTTCTGAACGTTGCGATGTCCTAGGTACGCTTGCAGCGCGCGCGGATCACATGCGTTCGCGAGCTTGTAGCCGCAGGCGTGGCGAAGCATATGGGGCATGAGCCTTTATCCCCAACTTTGCGGCAATGGCCGTTCGCTCGACGATACGGGAGAAGGCGGGTGCCGACAGCGTCTCCCACTGGTGACCACTTGTTCCGATCGAGATCTTTCCGCTAATGAGCTCGCCAGCGCGCCGATGTCCATGACGGCCCTGAGCAGGATGCTCTAATCAGAGGCCTGATACATTGATGCAAGACGCTCACCGCCAACTTGTCAAAATCTTCTTGCTACGCACGGCCGGGCCATAAATGTGGAAGTGGCTAACTAAGCCGATAAGGTCACTTAAGCTCAGTAAGCAGACATCCGAGATCCAGCCCCCGGCACGTCGGCGCAGCACCAACAGGAACGTCGCTCTCGTTCTCAGTTTGGCTGCGATGACGTCGATCTCCCCAGAAGGGAGGCGATGTTGGCAGGTTCTGATCGATCCGAGCCGCTGTTCGTCACCCCGTGCCTGAGGTGCCCTGCTTGCCCTTCAGCCCCGGACCTTCCACGATCGGGCCCCAGCCTTCTGTCGCATCGAACAATCTTGCTTGCGCCTCTTGGAGCCGCGCAAAACGCCGCCCAGGCTTCCATCAGCTTCCGGCGCTTCTCGAACAGATCACCGCGCCTGTAAGCCGCTTCCACTCTGTTGGTTACGGCGTGGGCAAAGGCAGCTTCACAGACCTCGTTGGTGAAGTTGGTGCACTCCGCGGCCCAATCGCGGAAAGCACAACGGAAGCCGTGGACCGTCACGCGGCAACTTTCATGCGGCGAAGGACCATTTCGAGGGCCATCCCTGACAGCGGCTTACCGGCTTTTTGCCCGGGAAATACGAAATCGCCACCCCCTACCCTTGGGACATAGCCTTGACGATCTCCAGGGCGCGAGGCGACAGCGGCACGCGGTGCTCGCGGCCCGCCTTCATGCGATCGCCGGTAGCGTCCAGAGAGCACGCTCAAGATCAAATTCATTCCAGCGGGCGCCGAGGACCTCGCCCGAGCGTGCGGCCGTCAAGACAGCGAACTCAAGAGCGAGCGCGGCGATGCCTTGCCGGGACCTCAAGTCCGTGATGAAGGCGGGTATGTTGCAAGCCCATCGCGGCATGGTGTCCACGCGCGAGCCGTTGGCGCTGGTAAGAGTGGTCCAGATGGCCTCGCCACCGCGCCGGGTTCTCTCCGCCCCTCAGCCCTTGAGCCTTCGCCGCATCGAGTACGCGCTCGATCCTGCCGCGAAGGCGGGAAGCGGTTTCGGACTTCGTGTTCCAGATCGGCTTGAGCACGGAAAGGACGCCCTCGGTAGTGATCCTGTGCACTGGCATCCGACGCAGCGGCGCCGCGTATTTCCGGAAGGTCATCTCCCACTGAGCAGCGTGCTTGCCGTTACGCCACGACGGCCGCATGGCCTCGATCAGCCGATCGCCGCATTCGCCGAAGGTGCGCCCGCCGAAGGTCTCCTGGCGTCCTTTGGATCGATGCCTTCGGCGAGCTTACCGCGCCTCCGCTGCGAGCTCACGAGCGCGGGCGAGCGTCACGTCGCGGGCCGAGCCGAAGCCGATTTCGGTCGGCTTGCCGTGCCAGCGAAGAGGAAGACCCAACGGCGGCCGCCATTCGGCGAGATTGAAAGATAGAGGTTACCGCCGTCGGCATGTCGGCCGTATTTCGTTGATTGTTGCCACCGCCCGAGCGCTTAGCCGATTAATTTGCCTTGCCATCATCCGCTCTTCCCCGCTGCCCTAACACGTGCCCTAGCATTTAAGCCGGATTATAGCGAACGCCGGCAAATGGCGGAAGACGAAAAATGCGATAAAACCCCATTAATAGCTTCTTACTCGACGCGATGGCGGACGGTGCCGGACCCTCGCGGACTATAGTTTGTCGGACTTCCTCTCCGCCACGCTTCGCCCTGCCGGGTTTCGGGTGGCAGGCCACTTCGCTGACCAAGCGCAGGGCGTCTCCCGAAGCTGCGCCGACGGCTCAGGCCCTCCACTTGATCGAGCAGCCCATCGAAGCCAACTGCTGCCGCGGACCCTGCCCGGTCTCGGCTATTTGGGTCATCGCCTCGAACAAGTCGCGGCGGGCGCTCGCGACTTTTGTCATGCGGGAGGCGTCCAGCCGTCCACGGTATTGCAGTTCGTCGTGGGCGTTGAACCCGAAGAAGTCCGGTGTGCATTGGGCGCCATAAACGCGCGCCGTCTCTTGGGTCTCATCGATCACGTAGGGGAAAGTGAAGCCATGCTTTGCCGCGAACGTCTTCATGTTATCGAACGAGTCCTCGCGATAAGCGTCGGTGTCGTTCGGCATGATGGCAATCGTGCCGATGCCGGTCTCCCGCAGTGCATTGGCCTCTGCCACGATGCGGTCGATCGACGCCTTCACGTAGGGGCAGTGATTGCAAATGAAGACGATGAGCGTGCCCTTCGGTCCGCGTATGTCGGCCAGCGAATAGATCTTTCCGTCGACGCTCTTAAGCGCGAAATCCTGTGCCTTCCAACCAAAGTCGCAGATGTTGGCGGTGGTGAATGCCATTGTGGGATGCCTTTCAAGTGCTCTAGTTCCAGCCTCGTCGCGCCCCCGCGCGCCGCGCCGCATACCCGAACTCCACTGCCGCCGGAACCGGCAACATGGCGCACCGCCCCGCGCGCGACCATATATCTAAGCGGACGAAAAATGCGAGGGATGGCATGAAATTCAGCATTGGGCAGCCTGTGCGGCGCCACGAAGATTTGCGTCTGATCACCGGGCAAGGCCGCTACACCGACGATGTGACGCTGCCGCGGGCGGCCACGGCCTTCGTGTTGCGCACGCCGGCGGCGCACGCGCGCATCAAACGCATCGATGCGACGGCGGCGCGGCGCATGCCGGGCGTGCTGTTCGTCGCGACCGGCGAGGACGTGGCCGCCGATGGGCTCGGCGATATCGCCTGTCAAACGCCGCTCGCCAATCGCGACGGCACGCCGCGGCACGACACGCCGCGTCCCCTGCTCGCCTTAGGCAAGGTCCGCTATGTCGGGCAACCGGTGGCGTTCGTCGTCGCCGAGACGCTCAGCGCCGCGCGTGACGCGGCCGAAGCGATCGAGGTGGACTATGAGCCGCTGCCGGTCGTCACCGACGCGCAGGATGCGATCGCCGCCGGCGCACCGCAGCTGTTTGACCACATCGCCGGCAATCTGGTGTTCGATTGGGACAATGACCTGGGCGACGCCAAGGCGACTGCGGACGCTTTCGCCAAGGCCGCCCATGTCGTCACCCTCGATCTTGTCAACAACCGCGTCGTGGCGAACTCGATGGAGCCGCGCAATGCCGTTGTCGACTACGATCCGGCAACCGGCCGTTCGACCCTCTACACGGCGACCCAGGGGCCGCATTTCGTGCGTGACCCGCTGGCCGAGGCGCTCCTGAAGATTCCGAAGGACAAGCTCCGCGTCATTACGCCGAATGTCGGCGGCGCCTTCGGCATGAAGGCTTTCGTCTATCCGGAACAGGCGCTGGCGGTTTGGGCCAGCCGCAAGCTCGCCCGACCCGTCAAATGGCAGGAGGACCGCTCGGAAGGCTTTATCTCCGACAATCAGGGACGCGACCACACCACGCACGCCGAACTGGCGCTCGATCAAAGCGGCCGCTTTCTGGCGTTTGCGGGTTTCGATCCTCGCCAATCTTGGCGCCTATCTGTCGCCGTTCGGCTCGTTCGTGCCGACGCGCTCGACCGATCTGGTGTCGGGCCTCTACTCGATCGGCGCCATCCACGTGAACGTCAAAGGCGTGTGCACCAACACCGTCCCGGTGTGCGCTTATCGCGGCGCCGGGCGGCCCGAGGCCGCCTATTTGCTGGAGCGGATCGTCGACGCGGCGGCGCGCCAGCTGAAGATGAGCCCGGACGCGATCCGCCGGGTCAATTTCGTGCCGCCGTCGGCGATGCCTTACACCTCGGTGACCAAGCTGGTGCTCGATTCCGGCGAGTTCGAGGAGGTGATGGACCGCTGCATGGCGGCGGCCGACTGGGGCTCCTTCCCGCAGCGGCGTGCGCACAGCGAGGGCGACGGCAAGCTCCGCGGCATCGGTATGGCGACCTACACCGAGCGCTGCGGCGGCGGCTTTCCCGAGACCGCTTCGATCGAATTCAAGGACGAACGGGTCGAACTGGTCATGGGCAACCAGGAATACGGCACCGGCCTCGTCACCTCATACAAGCAGCTGGTATCGGACCAGCTCGGCATCGATGCCGACCGCATCGAGGTCGTCATGGGCGATACCGACCGCACGCCGGCGGGGCTGACCGGCGGCTCGCGCGCCATCGCCGTCGGCGGCGCCGCCCTTCACGAGGCCGGCCGCACGATCATCGGCAAAGCGAGCCAGATCGCCGCGCACATGTTGGAGGTGTCGGCGCAGGACATTACTTTTGCCGACGGTGTCTTTTCGGTGCCGGGAACCGATCTGCACATCGATCTGATGGACGTGGCCAAGGCGGCGCGCGATCCGGCCAAGCTTCCGTCAGGCTTGGAGCCCGGCCTCGATGCCACGCATCATCGCGTGCCGCCGGCGCAAACCTTTCCAAATGGCTGCCATATCGTCGAGCTCGAGATCGATCCGGAGACCGGCGGCGTCGCCATCGAGCGCTATACCATCGTCGACGATTTCGGCCGCACCATCAATCCGCTGCTGCTCGAGGGCCAGGTGCATGGCGGTATCGTGCAAGGCATCGGCCAGGCGCTGCTCGAGCACGCGGTCTATGACAGCGATAGCGGGCAGTTGCTCGCCGGCTCGTTCATGGACTACGCCATGCCGCGCGCCGGCGACGTCCCGGCTTTCGCGTTTTCGACCCACAACGTGCCGTCGACATCGAATCCGTTCGGCGTCAAAGGCGCCGGCGAAGCCGGTTCCGTCGGCGCGCCGCCGGCGGTGATCAACGCCATCGTCGACGCGCTGCATCGGCGCGTCGGCGCCCGCCACGTCGACATGCCGGCGACGCCGCGGCGCATCTGGGAGACGCTCAACGGCAGGCATTAGCCACGCCGAAGCGGGATGTCAGGCCCGCTTCGAGCGTGCGCCGATGAGCGGCGAAGATTTCAGGCTGCGATCGCCGGCGCCGGCACGGCCGGCGCTCCCGTCGGACCGCCCTTGAGCCAATCGCGTGCGGCGCGCTGCGCCACCGCAATCTCGGCGTCCGACATCTGGTCGGCGATTTCACGCCGCAACCGGATCGCTTCGCGGTTGCCGCGCACCGCCGCAAGATTGAACCATTTGTGCGCGGAGATGAGATCGATCGGCACGTCGCGGCCGACCGAATACATCATGCCGAGCTCGTACAGCATGTCGCCGGCGGCCGCCCCCTCGCCGAGCGGCGCGGCACTGCCGTCGAGAATCTCAAAACGAGCCATCGTTCAGTCCCCTGTCCCTTGCGCTTGTCGTTTGCGCGCTGTCCCCTCGCCGGCTTTATGTGGCCGGGCGATATTTCGGATAATCGTCAGAACATTTGAACGGTGGTTTAAGTAACGCGATGAATCAAAGCTGAACCGCCGCGTCGGCGGTCGGGCGCGCAAGGCAACATCGCGTTAAGCACGCGATGGCGAAAGTCCGCATTTTACGGGCATTACTGGCAGGCGGCACGGGCGGCTCGCCAGCCGGGAACCAGCTTGCAATGCGGCCGTCGTAAGCTATCCTTTTACCTAGAGCCTAATCGTTTGATACCGAAACGGTTAGGCTCTGACTTCTTCGAAGCGCATGATTTTTTCGGAAAACCGGCTTGCACTTTTCCGGATCATGTTGTGGGCGAACAGCAGGGCATCGGGAGATCGTTTCATGACAATTGTCCGCACCGCAATCGTCGCTGCTTCGGCGATGGCGCTGGCGCTTCTTGCCACGACGCCGGCGCGCGCCGCCGATCCGCTCGGCACGTGGTTGACGGGAGACAAGAAGGGCAAGGTGAAGATCGTCAATTGCGGCGACGCGATCTGCGGCAACCTGGCCTGGCTCGCCGAGCCGAACGATCCCGACACGCAACAGCCGAAGACCGACAAGAATAATAAAGACATGAGCAAACAGAGCCGGCCGCTCCTTGGCGTGGCGATCGTGCTCGGCATGAAGCCCGCCGGCGGCGACAAGTGGCAAGGCCAAGTCTACAACGCCGAAGACGGCGGCATTTATACCGGCTCGTTCACGATGACCGGCCCCAACACCGCCAACCTCAAAGGCTGCGTCATGGGCGGACTGCTGTGCAAGGGCCAGACCTGGACGCGGTCGAATTGATCGGGCCGTAGCCCGGATTGCGATTTCGCAATCCGGGAGCCGCCCTCGTCGCTCGCGATTGCGTCACCGTCCGTCCCGGGTTCGCTTCGCTCAACCCGGGCTACGTTCAGCGCGCCGTCTGCCCGAACAAGACCGCACGGACTTTCGGGTCCTTCATGTCGACTGAGGATGCCGCCTCGACGCGGATGCCGAACGCGCGCTTGACCGCCGGCCGCGCCCGGATCGTCTCGAACCAGCTTTTGAGATGCGGGAACGACGCCAGGTCCTGGCCCATCCGCTCGGCGAGCCGCACCCAGCCGACGCACGCCATGTCGGCAATGGAATAACGCCCCGCCAGGAACTCGCGGCCGGCAAGCCGGGTGTTCATCACGCCGAACAGCCGGTTGACCTCTTTGGTATAGCGGCTGATGCCATATTCGATCGGCTCGGGTGCGTAGTGGCGGAAGTGATTGGCCTGGCCCGCCATCGGGCCTAGTCCGCCCATTTGCCAGAACAGCCACTCATCGACGGCAACACGGGCGCGCTCGTCGCGCGGATAGAATTTGCCGGTCTTGCGGCCGAGATATTGCAGGATAGCGCCGGATTCGAACACCGAGATCGGCCGTCCGCCTGGGCCAGCCGGATCGACGATGGCCGGGATCCGGTTGTTCGGCGAGATCGCCAAGAAGTGCGGCGAGAACTGATCGCCCTTGGAGATGTCGATCGGACGCACGACGTACGGCAGGCCGCACTCCTCCAGCATGATGGAGATCTTCCAGCCGTTCGGCGTCGGCCAGTAATAAAGCTCCATCGGCGCGCTACGCCGCGACGGCGATCGCCTTGGCGCTCTCCGCTTGGCTGCGACTGCGGCCTTGGTCTTCGAGGGCTTGGCCTTTGAGGATTTGGCCTTTGAGGATTTGGCCTTTGAGGATTTACCCACGCTGCTCCTGCCGAAACAAAACCGGCGCCACAAACGATGCTGCGGCGCCGAAAGTCGTCCTTGGGAGGATAGTAACAAACGCACCGAGGGCGTCGGCGAGAATCGTGAGACTTAGATCCGTCGGCGCACAGCCACTGTGGGCTGATCGCCACGGGGAGGTTCGGATTGTCCGTCCCTCCACTCCACAACCGCACGCAACGCGAACGATTGTGAAGCCTAAGCCTCCGTCTCGCCGACGCCCTCTGTTGTTCACCTGAGCCGGCCCGTCTCGGGCAATCATTGCAGCGCCCTCGACGTCGGCCGGCCCGTGTGACGCGATCTTCAACTCATAAGATGTCGAAGACCGATAGCGACGTCGACTACTTCTTCTTCTTCCGGCGAGTGGTTTTCTTCGCCGTCTTCTTCGCCGCTGCCTTCGTCTTTCTCTTCTTCGCCATTGCTGCCCTCCTAGCCTGAGTGGATGGCGACATCGGTGCAGTGCAGTCGCGAATCGACATGCACTACCTTCCGATTACTACAGCAGGAAAAAAATAACAGTGACTTCGCTTAATTTTGTGTGTAAGCCCCGCGACCCGCCGCCGCGGCGCGAACGCGGCGCGCTTTTCGCAAAATCACGTGTCGAGAAATTTTTCCGCCGCGCGCACGCGCGAAGAAAATTTGCGCGCATTGCAGAAGTGCCGATGAAATGCGGGCTTTTGTTGCGTCTTCTGGCGCGAAGTTTTGCTGCGCGCGCACATGCTGCGCGCTGCGCGCGCGCGCTTTCGCGGGCACGATGAGGGCCCAAAGCGGCGGATTCACCAAGCCAAAAAAATTTTGCGGCCAAGCCCTCCGGAAGGCGCGTCGGCGAGCCTCGCGAGGGGCAAAACGCGCGAATCGAGCCGACCGATTCGCTTTGGCGCCGCCTCAGGCGACCGCCTCCGCCGCCGCGCAGCGACCCTGCGTCGGAGATTTTCGCTGCGGTTTTGACCGACGTGGAGCGTTCGCGCACGATTTTCGCGGCGCGCGACGCGGCGACGAACGTCGCGCTCAGATGCCGAGACGCTTCTTGAGCAGATCGTTGACCGCTTGCGGGTTGGCTTTGCCGCCGGAAGCCTTCATCACCTGGCCGACAAACCAGCCGATCGCCTTCGGATTGGTCTTGGCGTCGCCGACCTTGTCCGGATTCTTGGCGACAATGTCGTCGACGAGCGTTTCCAGCGCCGACAAGTCGGTCACTTGCTTCAATCCGCGCGCCTCGACGATCGCGCGCGGATCGCCGCCCTCGTTCCAGACGATTTCGAACACGTCCTTGGCGATTTTTCCGGAGATCGTGCCGTCCGCCATGAGGTCGAGGATCGCGCCGAGCTGCGCTTCGCTCACCGGCGAGGCGGGAATGTCCTTGCCTTCCTTGTTGAGCCGGCCGGCAAGCTCGTTGATGATCCAGTTGGCGGCGAGTTTCGGGTCGCGCTTGCCGTCACCGCCGTCCCCACCCACTACCGCTTCGAAAAAGTCTGCGGTCTCGCGCTCGGCCACGAGGACGCCGGCGTCATAGCCCGAGAGCGTGTGCTCGCGCATGAACCGCGCCTTCTTGTCGTCCGGCAATTCCGGCAGCTGCGCTGCCAAATCCGCCACCAGCGACGGCGCGAGCTCAAGCGGCAAGAGGTCCGGATCGGGGAAATAGCGGTAGTCGTGCGCCTCCTCCTTGGAGCGCATCGATCGCGTCTCGCCCTTGTCCGGATCGAACAGCCGCGTCTCCTGCTCGATAGCGCCGCCGTCCTCGATAATGCCGATCTGGCGCCACACCTCGTAGTCGATGGCCTGGCCGATGAAGCGGATCGAGTTGAGGTTCTTGATCTCGCAGCGCGTGTCCAGCGGCGCGCCGGGTTTACGGATCGAGACGTTCACGTCGGCGCGCAGATGGCCTTTCTCCATGTCGCCGTCGCAGGTGCCGAGGTAACGCAAAATGGTGCGCAGCTTGGTGAGAAACGCCTTGGCGTCGTCGGCTGAGCGCAGATCGGGCTTGGTCACGATCTCCATCAAGGCGACGCCCGAGCGATTGAGGTCAACGAGCGACATCGTGGCATGCTGGTCGTGCAGCGACTTGCCAGCGTCCTGCTCGAGATGCAGCCGCTCGATGCCGACCCGCACCGTCTCGCCGTCGGGCATGTCGACCAAAACTTCGCCTTCGCCGACGATCGGCGATTTGTACTGGCTGATCTGGTAGCCCTGCGGCAGGTCCGGATAGAAATAGTTCTTCCGGTCGAAGACAGACTTGAGATTGATCTTGGCGTTCAGCCCGAGCCCGGTGCGCACCGCTTGGCGCACGCACTCCTGGTTGATCACCGGCAGCATGCCGGGCATGGCGGCATCGACCAGCGAAACGTGCGAATTCGGTTCGCCGCCGAAGGCGGTCGAGGCGCCGGAGAATAATTTGGCCTGCGAGGTGACTTGCGCGTGCACCTCCATCCCGATGACGACTTCCCAGTCGCCGGTCGCGCCCTTGATCAGCTTCGACTTCTTTTGTGCCGGTGCATCCATTTTTAAAGCCAAACTATACTCGCTTCGGCCTCGGTTACGCGCTTCGGTTACGCGCTTCGGTTACGCGCTTCGGTTACGCGCTTCGGTTACGCGCTTCGGTTACGCGCTTCGGTTACGCGCTTCGGTTACGCGCTTCGGTTACGCGCTTCGGTTACTTCCTTACCCGGCCTACCGCAAGTGCCAGCGCAGAGCGTGGGCGGCGCGCAGAGCCGCGCCAGGCGCGGCACTGATATGTCCTGCAACTTCTCCGCTTTAGACAATGCCCGAGCGCCGGGACTAGTCTCCAACCATAGACTTAGCAAAATCCCGGGAGGATTCCATGAAGCATGCTGCATCGATCCTTGCTGCCGCATTGACGCTGGTCGCGGCAACGAGCCTCCGCGCCGAGACGGTTGATCTCTGGAAAACAACGCCGCCTTATCCGGACGTCGTCAGCACATCGCACGCAACGCCGGAGGTTGCGGCATTCTTCAAGTCCTATTTTAGCGCCAAGAGCGCGCACAAGCCGGTGCCGACCACGGATCATTTCTCCGATGCCCACCTGACCTATATTGATGCGGCGCTGGGGTGGCCGTTCTACAGCAAGAAAGGCATGACCGACCTGTTCGAGGCGTACATGCCGAAATGGCCGCCGGCCGGCCTGTCCTACCCGACACGCATCAGCGGCGACACGCATTCAGCCCTGGTCGCCTTCACCGACACGCCGGAATTGTTCGGCGCTGAAATTCGCATCCTGGCCGCGATCGATTTCAAGGACGGCAAGATCGTGCGCTGGATCGACTATTGGGACGGCCGCTCGTTCGGCGTCGAATTGGCGGCGAAGATGCGCACGCCGCCGGAGAAATTCCCGACCAACTTCGACTATGACGTCGCCAGCGACGGCGCCTCGGCCAAGATCAAGGACGTGTCGCAGAAGCTCGCCACCGCCTTTGCCTCAGGCGACGCCGCCGCCGCCAACTCTATGTTCAGCAATGACGCGGTGCTCCTCGACCGAGCGCTGCGGGTGCGCGTGCTCGGCAAGCAGGCGATCGGCAGGTATCTCGGTCGCATCTTGGCCACCGCGCCGTACGGCAAAGGCGCAAAGCTCATGCACGTGGTCGGCAGCGATCAGGGCGGCGGCTACGAGTGGACCAATGACGCAAGCTCGGTGAAGCGCGGCATTGTTTCGATCGATCTCAACGGTGCCGGGCAGATCGGGCGGCTCGACACCACCTGGGACAACGGCGTCATGAGCGATGCCGATCTGCAGGCGTTGGTGCTGCTGTCGATCGAGAAGTAGCGCCCCCAAGCGTCATTGCCGGACTTGATGCGGCAATCCATGCAGCGGCGAGGCCGTATGGACCCCCGGGTCAAGCCCGGGGGTGACGGCCGAGTGGCCCTACCGCCCCTCCCGCCAGATGCCGAGCGCTTCCTGCGCGGGGCGGTCGGAAATCGAGAACAATACCGATTGCTCGACGGCTTGGTGCGCGTAGCGCTTCCACGACGGCACCACGAACACGTCGCGCGGCCCCCATTCGAGCACCTGGCCGTCGACATTCGTCGTGCCGCGCCCTTCGGCACAGACGAACACGGTGCTGTCGGTCGCGCGATACGGCTCGCCGCGAAAACCTTTCGGCAGCATCGCCAGATTGGCGCCCATGGTCGGCAGCACCGGGCCGCCGGTGCTCGGATTGGCGTAGCGCACGCGGGCGCCGTGCCTTTTATCGACGTCGCCGGCCGCCAGCATGCGCTCGATGATCGGGCGGGTGCGGGCGTAAGTGTAGTTGATCACGGGCGTGCGCTTGTTCGCCGCCGTGCCGTCAGGCAGTACGCCTGAGCCATAAAAGCTCAGCGAGTCGCCGTTCTGCCGTTTGGTCTCTTGCGTCGGGCTTTCGAAGTCCTCGCCGAACGAGGTCTCGTAGAAATTGATCGTCGGCGCGTCGAGCACATCGAGCCACAGCATCGGCTCCTTCGAGGGGTTGCCGTGATCGTGCGGCGCCCAATTGGCGGTGATGACGAAATCGCCGGGCGACATGAAGGCCTTCTCGCCTTCCACCGCGGTGTAGGCGCCCTCCCCGTCCAGCACGAAGCGGATGGCGGAGGAGACATGGCGGTGGGCCGGCGCGATCTCGCCCGGCATGATCATCTGAATGCCGGCGAACAGCGTGTTGGTGACGCGCAACTCGCCGCGCAGCGCCGGATTCTCCAGGATCAGCACCCGGCGCTTGGCCTCTTCGGTCGTGATCAGGCTGCCCGATTCCATCACCAGCGATTTCACGTCATCGAAATGCCAGACGGCCGGCGCGCACCGCGACAACGGCTCGTCGCGAAACATCGTACCCATCACCTTCCACAGCGGGGTCATGCCGTGCTTTGCAATGCGCGCGTAATAGTCCTGCCGCATCGCCTCGATGTTGTGTTTTGGGCCGGGAGTAGTGGCATCCGGCTTGTTTGCGGTCGCTGTGGCCATGGCGTTCTCCGTCCGGCCGGGCTCGGCTCTTGTGGCATGGAATATAAAGAAGGCCCGCCGGGGCGGAAATAGCGGGCCGGCAGGGCCGATATGCGGCTGGCAGCGAGCCGAGCCTCAAGTATTGACGTTACCGCCATCCACCAGGACGTTCTGCCCGGTCATGAAGTCGCTCTCGGCACCGGAAAGGAAGATGAGGGCGCCGAGCAGATCCTGCGGGTGGGCGTCGCGCTTGAGCGAGCGCGAGGCCAGGACTTTGTCGCGGGCGGTGGCGATGTGGCCGGGATTCTCGGCCATCAATGTCTCGCTCATGGTCAGGCCCGGCGACAGCGTGTTGACGCGGATGCCGTGCTCGCCGAGTTCGAGCGCCAGCACGCGGGTCATCGCCATGATCCCGCCCTTCGAGGTGACGTAATGCAGCATCCACGGGATGCCATGGAAAATGCTGCCCGATCCGATATTGATGATCTTGCCGTAGCCGCGCGCGCTCATGTGCGGCACGACGTGTTTGACCATCAAGAACGGCCCGCGCAGATTGATCGCCATGACCTTGTCCCAGACGGCGGTGTCGATCTCGGTGCATTTGGTTTCGCGCAGCGGCGCAAACAGCGCGGCATTGTTGACCAGAATGTCGATCTTGCCGAAGCGCTCCATGGTCTCCGCGACCAGCGCCTTCACCGCGGTCTCCTCGCTCACGTCGGTGACGGCGCTGGCGACCGAATTGGCGCCGTGCTCGCGCGCCAGCGACGCGGCGACGTCCTTGCCATCGGCAATGTCGGCGATCATCAGGCGTGCGCCCTCGGCGGCAAGCGCCCGCGTATAGTGCTGGCCGATACCCTTGGCGCCGCCGGTGACAATGGCGACGCGTCCATCAAGTCTTCCCACGGCGATCCCTCCCGGTCGGACGTTGGTTAAGTTTTGGCGCCGAACCGCGCGATGAACTGGACGAACGCGGCGAGCTGCTGCTGAATGAAGCCGATGGTCTGCTGGTCGGTGATCTGCCCGGTCTTGGCGTCGATCTTCTGCGAGCAATTGCCGATGAAGATTTCCGGCTTGTTCAGCGTCATGGCGTCGAGGGTCATCATCGAGCGGCGCAGGTCGTATTGCATGCGCCCGCCGCCGAGCGCGCCGTTCGCCGCCGACTGCAACGCCACGGGCTTGCCGGCGAACGGCTGGTTCGGCACCCGCGACACCCAATCGATCGCATTCTTCAAGCCGCCCGGCATCGAGAAGTTATATTCCGGCGAGTTGAAAATCACGCCGTCGGCGGCGCGGATCGCGTCGACGAGCTTTTGCACGGCCGCCGGGACGCCGCTCGCTTCCTGCATATCCGCGTTGTAAAGCGGAAATTCCGCAAACGGCGGCGCTTCGGCGAGTTTCAGGTTCGGCGGCGCCAGCGCCGGCAACGCATTCATCACCATGCGATTGTAGGAGCCTTTGCGCAAGCTGCCGCAAATGCAAACCACGTTGAGAATCTGGTCGGCCATGAGTTCCTCGTTGACTTGCAAAAACGCCGCGACGGGTCGCCTCAGGTGTTGGGCGAATTCAACAGCGCCGGCGCGACGATCTCCTTCCAGCTCTGCGGCGGCGATTTGAGCTCGCCGTGCCGCGCCATGAAATCGGCGAAGGCCGCGATGCCGTGAACCGTGCTGCCGAAGTCATCCTTGAGGTCGCCAAGGTCCGCGGCGATCGCGGCAGCATCGAAGGTCGCCGACGGCTCGTGCGCCAGATAGATTTCGGCGGCGCGGCGCGGATCGTCGTGAATGATGCGCGCTGCTTCGTCCATCGCCTTGGCGACGCCTTCGGCCACCAGCGGATGCGCCGCGATGTAGGCCTTGGTCGCGCCGAGAACCAGAAACGAGACCTTGCCGTCGACGACATCGTTGGCGCGGAGCACCTTGTGAATGCGTCCGTCGGCGAGCGCGATCTCGGCGAACGGCGCCGACGAAAAATAGCCGGCGACCGAATCTTTGGCGGCGAGCAGGTCGGCGACGGCAGCGCGGTGGGAGAGGACGACAATTTGGCTGCGCAGCTTATCGTGCTGGCCGAGGACCTTTTCCGATTGCATCTGCAACAGATAGACCTGCGGCGCCGACGCCGACGGAACGGCGATGCGGTCGGCCGGGCGAAAGTCGGCGAGCGTCTTCACCTCGGCCCGGTTGGTCAACAATACCGGCGGTAGCGTAGTCAGGCCGGAAATGACGACGATCTGCTGCGGCGTGTCTTTGGACTTTTCCCAGGCGGCAAGCAGCGGCGCCACACCGAACGGCGCCATGTCGATGGCGCCGTTGGCGAGCGCCTCCTGCAAGGGGCCGGCGCTGAGGAAACGCTGATAGCTTGGCCGCAGCTCGAGGTTCGCGGTCTTTCCGTATTTCTCGACGAGCTTGAGATCCTCGCAGATGTAGATCGGCAAGAACGCGAGCCCGAAACCCAGGCCGATCCGCACCGGCTCGTCCGCCCGCGCGGGCGAGGCCGGTATCAGCAGCAAAATAAGGGCGATGAAGCGAGGCAGCACCCTGCGCACGCTTGCCATGGGGATATCAGGCCGCCTTTTCGTCGGCGATCGGATTGCGCAACGTTCCCAATCCCTGGATTTCGACTTCGCAAACATCGCCGTTCTTCATCCAGACCGGAGGCTTGCGGGCGAAGCCGACGCCCGACGGCGTGCCGGTAAAAATGACGTCGCCGGGCTCGAGCGTCATGCCCTGGGTCACGTAAACCAGCATCTCAACGACCGGGAACATCATATTGTCGGTGTTATCGGATTGCATCACTTGGCCGTTTAACCGGCTTTCAATCTTGAGCCCCTTGCCGCCGGGCGGGACTTCGTCGGCAGAGACGAAAAACGGGCCGAAGCCGCCGGTGCGGTCGAAATTTTTGCCCATGTCCCACTGCGTGGTCTTGCGCTGGAATTCGCGTACCGATCCCTCGTTACCGCAGGAATAGCCGGCGACGCAGGACAGCGCGTTCGCCGCGGTCAGATGCTTGGCGCGCTTGCCGACGACCAGGATCATTTCGGCCTCGTAGTCGAGCGTCTCGGTCACCTGCGGGCGCACGATCGGCGCCCCGTGCGGCACCAGCGAAGTGCGGCCGCGCATGAAGATGGTTGGGAATTGCGGGATATTGTCGCGTTGCGCGCCTTCTTTGACGTGCTCGAGATAATTCAGGCCGAGGCAGATGATTTTTCCGGGCTGGCCCACGGGCAGCCCGTAGGTCAAGCCGGCAAGCGGCTTGCGGGCGCTCGACGGCGCGCGCTTGGCGATTTCGCCAAGCGGCTTCACATCGCCATCGTGCTTGGCCAGCCATTCGCCAAGGTCGGTCGGCGCGTTGCCGTCGGCGGCTTGCAGGTCGACCACCTGATCGCCCTCGACAACGCCAAGCCGCGGCCCGCTCTGCCCTTCGAACGCAACAATTTTCATGATTTCGCGCCTCCCCGATCGTTCCCAGCCATGCGCCGGGCGGCGACTATAACGGCCGGCCTCGGCACGATCTACTGGTTCGCAGGGTGGATGCAGCGAAGGCGACAAGCAGGTGTGACGCCGTGATCGGTGTATGCGCACATCACGCGCTGACCCTCATGGCTGCGAAGAAGAGCTGTTTCAGCCGTCCCCGCGCCGCCAGCGCGGCGGCAAGATCGAAGCCATTGACGATCGCAAGCCGAAAGCCGCCCGGCGGCATCGAATGGCGCTCAGGCGGCAGATCTTCGTGGAACGTGATCTGTACGCTCGAGATGCCGGGACTGCACTTGATCTCCTCGACCAACGCCGGTGGCGGATGGCGGTAGCGCACGCCGTTCGGTCCGAACAGCACCACGCTATAGCCGCCGCTGCGACCGGCATCAGCGAAATCCCAGTTGCCTTTCTCGTAAAGTCGCATCACCGCTTCGACCCATCCGGGGCCGTACAGGTCGGGCCATTGATCGGCAAAACGCAAGTGCACTTCGATGATGGTGCCGCCGATGGTCTCGAGATTGAGCATGCCGGTAAAGCCAGCGAGGTGTGCTTGCGCACCCAGGCGCCGCAGCGCCCTTCATATCGGGATAGGCTTCGGCATGGATGGTCCAATAGTCGAAGGTGCCTTCGCCTGCCGGCTTGCCGGTGACGTGCCGCCACCAGCATGGCTCGCCGCCGACCACGGCGAGGTCGGACGAAACATGACGACCGCGCAGCAATGTCATCCAGAAGTGGCCGGGCGCCGTGTGCTTCGAATTGTCCGCCTGCGAAGTCAGCACGCGGCTGCCGATGCCCGGCTTACAGCGCCCCTGCGGCAGACTGCGCGCCTAGCCTGGCCCGGCCGCCAACGCGTCGCACGCGACCCAGAAAATCCGCCCCAATTCGTCAGCCATGATGCGCATGTCGTTCTGCAACGACCGCAGCGAACTCTCCGCAGCCAACTCCGGCTGCAAGCTGAACGTGGTATCGGGATTGTCGGGATCGGAATAGGTCAGGACGACCTGCCAGCGCACCGAAAGCCTGCGATCATTGAACAGCTTGCCGATCGCGTCAGCCAAACCGCGAATGTGGACGACGGAATCTGCGTAGAACCAGACGCGCGGAATCTTCCATAAAATGCCGTCGCGGTCGTGTCCCTCGCACGACCAACACGGATGGAACACGCCGAGCCGTTTCAATTCGAAGACCAAAGGTGCGACCGACGGCTCGACCGGACTGCGCTCGCCTTCGCTCGACAACCGCCTCGGCGCCGCCGGACAAAAGCGGTGACAGCCGATGGAAGGTCGGTAGTCGGGGCAATGGACGCAACATACCGGGTCGGGCAACGGCCCGAGCAAATGGGCGCGTCGAACTTCACGCGCGACGTGTTTTTTTTGCGCCGTGGGACGCGGTTCAATTCGCACGGCACCCTCCGGGAAATCAATTGCTACAAACAAATCGTAAATGAATTACCGACGTGGCGGCTGTTTGGTCGCAATCGCCCGCCGACACAAAAGGTCGGAAAATCGATCCGAGTGCCGACCGGTCATCGAGATTGTTAATCTGCAGTCATCCGCAGCGCATGAACGCTGAACAAGCCATCGGTCCAGGCCTGTAGCGGCGACCAGCCGCTGCCGCGCGCCAACGCCTGGAACGACTCGATCGAATATTTGTAGCTGTTCTCGGTGTGGATGGTCTCGCCAGCGCGAAATTCGATCGTGGTATCGCCGATCCGCACCTTCTGCCGCCTGGTACTGGCGAGGTGCATTTCGATCCGATGCCGCTCGGTGTTGTAGAAGGCGTGGTGCTCGAAAGCGGCAAGATCGAAGTTGGCGCCGAGTTCGCGATTGATGCGGGCCAGCAGATTGAGATTGAATTTCGCGGTTACGCCTTCGGCGTCGTTATAGGCGCGGTAGAGAATGTCCGGCGACTTTTCGAGATCGACGCCAACGATCAGCACCGCGCCAGTCCCAAGTATCTGTCCGGCGCGCCGCATGAAGGCGCACGCTTCATGCGGCTCGAAATTGCCGACGGTCGAGCCGGGAAAGAAGCCCGAGTGCGGCCTCGCCGCGATCTCGGCCGGCAGTGCGGTGAGCGTGGTGAAGTCCGCCGCGATTGGAACGATGGTCAAGTGCGGGAAATCGCGGCGCAGCCGCGCCGCATCCTCGCGCAGGAAATCGCCGGAGATATCGACCGGAACATAGGCCTCGACGCTGGCCGCGGCGCGCAGCACGATGCGCGCCTTGCGGCTTGAACCGCTGCCGAACTCGATCAGCGCGCAACCAGGCGGAAACAGCGAGGCGATCTCCGGTGCGTGTTTGTTCAACAGTGCGAGTTCACTGCGGGTCGGATAGTATTCCGGCAATTGCGTGATGCGATCGAACAGGCCCGAGCCGGTCAGATCGTAGAAGTATTTCGGCGGCAGGCATTTCGGCTTGGCCGTCAACCCGGCAATGACGTCAGCGGCGAATTCATTCGCCGGCTCGATCGGTCGCGGGGCGCGAAGGGCGGATCGGGTGCGCATGTGAACGCTCAGCGTTCGAACTCCGCCAAACGCAAACCGCTGAATTGCCAGCGCGCCGACGGATAAAAGAAATTGCGATAAGTCTTGCGTGAATGACCCGCGGGCGTCGCCAGCGACGAGCCGCGCAGCACTATCTGGTTGACCATGAACTTGCCGTTATATTCGCCGAGCGCACCAGCCTCGGCCACGTAGCCGGGATAGGGCGAATAGGCGCTCCGCGTCCATTGCCACACGGCGCCGAACGCATCGTCGAGCGCTTCGGCCTTGGCGGTAACCTCCCACTCGGCCTCGCCCGGCAAATGTTTGCCGGCGAAGCGCGCGAACGCGTCGGCCTCGTAGTAGCTGATATGGCAGACCGGCAGCGAAGGATCAACGGCGCGCAAGCCGCCGAGCGTCATCGAAAACCAGGCGCCGTCGACTTTTTGCCAATAGCCCGGCGCGTCCCAGCCTTGCGCCTCCACGGTCGCCCAGCCGTCGGACAGCCACAGGCTCGGCGTCGCATAGCCGCCCTCGGCCATGAATTCGAGCCACTCGCCGTTGGTCACAAGCGCCGGAGCGATGCGTACCGGTTGCAGCAGCTCTTGATGCACCGGCCGCTCGTTGTCGAACGAAAAGCTCGATCCGTCATGGCCGATGCTGTGAATGCCGGCGACGAGTCCGTTTTCGGGCGAGCTGGCGCGCTTGCCGCGCGGCCATTGCCAATGCGGGTCGTAGACCGGATGGGTCGGGTTCTGCGCAAACGCATGCAGCAGATCGGTCAGCATCAATTCCTGATGCTGTTGCTCGTGATGCAAGCCGATCTCGACGATCGGAAAGACGCGCTCGGGCTCTTGCGTCGTGTCTACCAACCTGCCCACCGCGGCGTCGACATGCGCGCGATAGGCCGTAGTCTCGGCGACGCCCGGCCGCGTGATCAGGCCGCGCTGCGGACGCGCGTAACGCGGACCGGCGGCGACGTAGTAAGAATTGAATAAATACCCAAAGCGCTCATCGAACGGACGATAGGACGGCGCGAAGGGACGCAACAGGAACTGTTCGAAAAACCATGTGACATGCGCGCGATGCCATTTCGCCGGACTGGCTTCGGGCATCGACTGCACGACCTGGTCCTCGGGGGAGAGGAGCGCCGCGCGGTGTTCGGTTTCGTCGCGCACCGCGGCAAACGCCTCACGCCAAAATCGGCGCGCGTCGGCGAGCGGTTCGACGACAGCGGCGTCCTCATTGGCCGAGTGAGGCATCCGAACGGCGGGACGGGACATCAGTCAGACCTGGAAAACCAAATGGTTGCGAATAGCTCAGCGACAAAGGTTAGGGGTGTAATCGACTCCCAAGAGGATGGTTCCATATCGATTCGGTTGCAAGTAGCGAGCGCATGCTAACGGGGATGTGATCGCTAGCGAATTTTTCGCGGCCGGGGGATTGACGTTGGCGGAAAACTACTTACCGGAATGCATTTCCGGAAAGTAAGGAGTGCTGGAATGGCGGGCGCCATGTTGCCACGCGAACGTTGCGACTATTCGGCTATCGTGGACCGGCGGCCGCTCAAGCTCCCGGGCGGCGCGCGGCTGGTGTTTTGGACCATCGTCAATCTCGAGGTCTGGGACATCCGCAAGCCGATGGCGCGCCAGGTGCTGGCGCCGCCCACCGGCCAGACGCAAATTCCCGACGTGCCGAACTGGAGCTGGCACGAATACGGCATGCGGGTCGGCGTCTGGCGCTTCTTCGACCTGTTCAAGCAATTGAAGATCCGGCCGACGCTCGCGCTCAACGCCCGCGTCTGCGAGGACTATCCGCGCGTCGCGGAACAGGCGCGCACGGACGGCTGGGAATTCATGGGCCATTCCTACGAGCAGGGTCCGATCCATGCCGAGCCGGATCAAAAGGCAATGGTCGAGCGCTCGCTCGGCATCATCGAACGCTTCACCGGTAAACGCCCGCTTGGCTGGCTCGGCCCAGGATTGACGGAAACCCTCGACACCCCGGAAATTCTCGCCGGCGCCGGCGTCAAATATATCGGCGACTGGGTCTATGACGACGAGCCGACGGTGATCCGCACCGCCGCCGGACCGTTGCTCACTTTGCCCTACACGCTCGAGCTCAACGACATCCCGATGATGATCGTCCAGCATCACGAAAGCGACTATCTGACGCGGCGGGCCATCGATCAGTTCGAGCGGCTCTACGCCGAGGGCGAGCAGCGGGCAAAAATCCTGGCGCTGGCGATTCATCCCTATATCAGCGGCCAGCCGCACCGAATCAAATATCTTGAGGCGATCTATCAGCACGCCCGCCGTTTCGACGGTGTCGTCTACTGGACCGGCGAGGAGATTTTGGACTGGTATCTCAAATCCGGCGCGGTCGCGATCAAGTGAGATTCGCCGGTCATTGCGGCCGAGCGAGCCTGCGAGCGAGGCCGGAATCCATAACCCCAGCATTGCAGAACAGGCGCTGGAGTGCTGATCTGACGGGCCGGTGGTTATGGATTTTCGGGTTCGCGCTTCGCGCGCCCCGCAATGACGCGTTGGGAGGGGATCAATGCGCACACTCGGTGGCATGCTGTTAGCGGCCGTCTTGTCTCTGCCAAGCATTGCGTACGCCGCGCCAACCACGCCCACTCCTGCCGCGCCGGCCGTGAAGCCGGCGGCAGCGCCGGCCGCTAAGACAACACTGACACCCTCCACGTCTTCGGCAGCGCCGTGTCATACCACCGGCAGCTACAACGCCTGGCTCGCCGCCTTCGAGCGCGAAGCTTTGGCGCAGGGGATTTCGCAAGCTACCATCGCCGCGGTTGCGCCGAGCCTCACCTACGATCAGAAGATCGTCTATATCGATCGCGGCCAGCGCGTCTTCACCCAGACGTTTCTCGAGTTCTCAGGCCGCATGGCCGCCGGTTATCGCATCCAGCGTGGCCAACAACTGATCCAAGCCAATGCCGCAACCTTCTCGCGCATCGAGCAGCAATTCGCCGTGCCGGCGCCGGTGATCGTCGCGTTCTGGGGACTGGAAACCGACTTCGGCGCCAATCTGGGCAAATACGAGACGCTGAGCGCCATCGCCACGCTCGCCTACGACTGCCGCCGCAGCGAGCGATTTCGCGGGCAACTCCTGGACGCGCTGCGCTTGATCCAGCGTGGCGATCTGACGCCTGCGGACATGATCGGCTCATGGGCAGGCGAGCTTGGCCAGACGCAGATGATGCCGTCGGAATACAATCAATACGGCGTCGATTTCGACGGCAACGGCAAACGCGACCTCATTCACAGCGTGCCCGATGTGCTGGCCTCGACGGCGAATTATTTGCATGGGCTCGGCTGGAAGAAGGGCGAACCGTGGCTCACCGAAGTGCGCGTGCCGGGCAACATGCCCTGGGACCAGGCTGATCTTTCGATCCAGCTGCCGCGCTCCAAATGGGCCGGATGGGGCGTGACGCTCGCTGACGGCAAGCCGCTGCCGGCCGACAATCTCCCCGCCTCGCTGTTGCTGCCGATGGGGCGCCTCGGTCCGGCGTTTCTCGCCTACCAGAATTTCCAGATTTATCTGCAGTGGAATAATTCGCTGGTCTATTCGACCACGGCCGGCTATCTCGCGACCCGCATCGCCGGCGCGCCGGCGATGCGCCACGGCTCGCCGCCGACGGCGCTCGGCTTCGAAGACATGAAGGCCATGCAGGGCATGCTGGCGCGCGCCGGCTTCGACGTCGGCAAGATCGACGGCTTTGCCGGGCTCAAGACTAGGCAGGCGGTGAAAGCGATGCAGATCAAATACGGCCTGCCCGCCGATTCCTATCCGACGGCCGAACTGCTCGCGCGCATGCGCGGCGGCGGGTAGCGCGCCGCATGCTGGCTCTGTTGTGTAAGTCGGCCGCAGGCATGTGCTCCGCGCGTATCTAAAACCTGGCGATGACGTCGCTGCCAAATTTGTAAGCGAGGCCGGCGCGCAAATCGCTGATCGGCAAGCGATCGGGGCCGGCGGCTGAATTGGTCGCGGTGCTCACGAAGGCCGAAGTTCCGAGACTCGTGTAACGATATTCAAGGCGGCCGAAGACGCTGTCGGTGAAGCCGTAATCGACGCCAAGCCCAGCGGTCCAACCCGTCGAGCTGCCGCCGTTGGTAACGAAGGGAGCCGCGCCGGTGAGCGCGTAGGACGTCGATGGATTACCCCAGGCCCAACCGCCGGTGCCGAACACGAGAAATCGATCAAGCGCGTATCCAATGCGACCGCGCACCGCGGCGTAATCCTTCACCGTCGTCGAAATTGTAAAAGGCCCGCCCGGAAAAACGCCGGCAGCGCCGAGCGGCGCCAGCGTTTGGTTGTTGCCGATCAAATTGGACCATTGCCAATCGCCTTCGACACCCATCACGATCTGGTTGATTTGATAGTTGCCGCCGGTGAACAGCCCCGCAACCGGGCCCTGCACCCTGTAATTATAGGGCGCCAAAGGGGTGGCCGTGGCGTCCGACAAGGTGCCGCTCAGCATCGTCAAGCCGAAACCACCGTCAGTGCCGAAATAGATGCCGGTCCAGTCATAGCCATACCGAGCAGGCAGCGATTTGTAGATCAATGGCGGTAACGGCGCTCCGGGATACGGAGCAGTCGGAGCGCCACTGGGCTGCCCGCTCGAGGTGAATTTGTAGTTCACCCCCAATTCGAGCGCACTCACATTGATTGTCGAGGTCGTCGTCAGTTGTGAGAACGGCAGCGAGATCGTCGACGATCCGTAGTTTGTATATCGATACTCGGCAAAGGCGTTCCAGTTCTGAGCGAAGGCATAAGCAATGCCGCCGCCGACTACCCAGCCCAGGAGGCCTTTATTGACGGCTTCGTCAGCGCCAGCGGTGGCGTTGTTGAGCGTCCCGGTCAATTGCGTGCGGACGAATTGATCGTTCGACCAGGCGAAACCTCCCGTGGCGTAGAACAAGGTATTGTCCGCCGCAAAGCCAATTCTCCCGCGGATGGTTTCGCTGTCGAAGACCGTTGTTTGGTTCGCGCTGGTGCCGGAAGGATCGGAGATTGTCGCGGTCTTGGCGCCGCCGGACGACATGTCGGCGGCCACCCCCATGACGATGCGCGACGGCAGCATGTAATCGACGCCGAGTTGAACGCCGCCGCCCCACTCGGAGGAGTTGCCGCCACCCGCGGGAAACGGCGCTCCAGTCACATTGTTGACGGCGCTGCTGCTGCCCCTCAGCCAACGGCCGGTGACATAGGCGCCGACATAAAATCCCGTCCAGTCGTAATCGGGCGCCGGCGGCTGATAAGCCGGGATCGCGCGCTTAAATTCTGCGGCCATCTCCGCAATGTTGATCGTATCGATTGGGCCCGCGAGCGTGAGCCGGAAAGCCAGGGGGTCCAAAGGATGGATCGAATAATCCATGAAGCCGTTCTGGCAGACCGCCGCCGGCACGGTTGGCGCGCCGCTCGCGGGAAAGCACTTGGCGAACAGGCTGTCGGAGGGCAGCAGCGCGCCATAAGCGTAACTGGCGTTGTAGCTCGATGAACTCAGCAGATTGAGCGCGTCAAGCTGGACGCGCCATCCGTTGGCGAAATGATATCCCACGCGGCCGTTGATCGTGTTGACGGGCGGTGACTGAAAAACGCCGTCCTCGGTGAGCGGCCGCGAACTGATGTAGCGCCAGCGCAATGTGCTGAACCAGCCGGTTTTTTCGCCCAGGGTGAGGCCCGCCGAAGCGACCATCCACGGCGCTTCGAAAACAAAATTACCCGGCGCGTTGCCGATCTGGGCCTGCGGAAAACCAGCGAGCGACTGGTAGAGCTGCTCCTGCGCGGTATCGAAAGCGACAAAGCGCGCCCGCGTCAGCGCCAGGTCGGCATCGAGGCGCACCCATGACACCGGCTGGTAGTTGTTGGTGAACTCGATGCCGGTGCGCAGGCTGGGCGGGCCGGGTACGGTCGTGCCGGTGTCACCGTCGAAGAACAGCTCCGAATTCTGATGCAGATAAAATAGGCTGATCGAGCTGTCGAGGCCGGGCACGATCTTGGTGCGCGCTCCGATCTCGGCGCCCGCCGTTCGCACCAGGAAGGGCGTACCGCCTTGCGGCATGCTTGGATCTCCAGGCACTTGGGTTGTAACAACACCGCGCGCATCGTTGCTGTGGTAGCCCAACCCCGCGCCGAGAAAAAACTCGGTTTTGTAAAACGGGCCGAACACGGTCGTGAATTTTGGGCTGGGGAGCGCCGCGTTCGGGTTGCCCGAGTTCGCCGGCTGCAACATCGAATTCACCGACGCCGCAAAATAATCGCCGCGCAAGCCGACTGTGGTGCGCCACCAGTCGGTCCAGCGCGTTGTGTTCTGCGCATAGACGCCGACATTGCCTTCGTTGACGTGGTCGAACAGGACGTTCGAAAGAAGCTCGCGGTGGAACGTGTTGCTCAGGCCAACATTGATATCGTCATCACGGGTTTGCAGGCCGAACTCCGTTTGGCTGGGCCAATTGAACAACGCCCCGTTGAACGTGCGCGACACAGCGCCGCCGCCATAGACGCGGTCGTCGTATTGGTGGAATTGATCGCCGTTGATTGGATCGGTGGTGAACCATGTGAAGTTGTTGAAGAGATTGAGGTTGTACTTGACGACATAGGCGTTGGCTTTCCACAAGCCGTCGTCGTCGGAGTGCGCGAACCGGCTCGACATCATGAAACGGCTGGTGTCGCCGCCATCGGTGGGATCGATCTCGCCGAAAAGACCAATTTGTCCGGTCGTGATGGCGCGCAGCGCCACCTGATCGCTGGCGTTCCAATTGTTCGCGTAGGCTACCGCCGTCGCCGAAATGCCGTCCGTCGCGGTGCCCTGGGTGTAGCGTACGAGACCGCTGAACTTGCGCACGTCCTCGGCGGTGGCCCAGGGGCCGTTATTGGTATCGAATTCACCGGCATAGAGCAGCGAGCCGCCGCCGACTTTCACCGAGCCGAGGTTGAGAAGTCGCGTATATCCGAAACTGCCCGCGGTGACCGATTGGATATTGCGATCGACGCTGTCCCGCAGCGAGATATTCAGGGCGCCGGCGTTGTCGAAATCTCCGACATCGGCGAAATACGGGCCCTTGCGAACCTCCAATCCGCTGATCGTTTCCGGAATCATGAAATTGAGGTCGGCGTAACCTTGTCCATGCGCATTGGTGGGCAGATTGATCGGCACGTCGTCCCAGAAGGTAGCCATGTCGGTGCCGTGGTCGAGATTGTAGCCACGCAGGTAATATTGATTGGCCTTGCCCCCGCCCGAATGCTGCACGACGGCGAGGCCTGGCGCCGCTTCGAGGATTGCAGCCGGTTCCGTCACCGGGCGAGCGTTGAGGTCTGCGCCGGAAATGACCATCTGGCTCGCCATTTGCGGCACGACGGGAGTTCCGCCTGCCACATTGGGAGCGCCGGTTTGATACGGCGACGGGGGCGCAGGCGGCGCAGCAGGCGCTGCTTCGCGCGGTTGAGCAGGCTCGTTGGGCTTTTTCGGCTGTTCGCCCGAGACTGTAATGGTCGGAAGCGTTGTGCCGCTCGACGGCACGGATTGCGGCGGTTCGGGTGTGGTTGTGGCCGGATGCTCGCTGGCAGGCGCTTCGGGCGTCGGTGACGGTTGCCCCGGTGCGGGCGGCGACGTCTGCGCCGAAGCGCGCACGCTCAGTGCGGCCAGCACACACAACGCCACGGCACATTGACGCGACGCCACCCTAGTCCCCAGAGTCGCGCGGCCCCTTCTCTCGCCAAGGCGCTATGATCTGCGCCGAGCCGGGGAAGGCCGCTTTTCGCCATCCCATTTTGTTAAAGTCTATCGGTCAGTATGACGATGTCAATAAATCATCATACCCGCATAACGCGAGGAACGCATGCAGCGTGTCACCATAACCATCGACGATGACCTCGCCGCGGACCTGGAGCGCTTCATGGCGATGCGTGGTTACGCCAATCGTTCCGAAGCGATACGCGATCTCGCCCGGTCCGGCTTGCAGCACGGCGCAGGGGAAGCCGGCGGCGCGCAACAGTGCGTCGCCGCCCTCATCTACATTTACGACCACCACCAACGCGAATTGCCGAAGCGCCTGACCGCCGACTTTCACGATCACCACGATCTCGCACAAGCAACCCTGCACGTTCACTTGGATCATGACAGCTGCATGGAGGTGACGGTGCTCAAGGGCCGCGGCGCAGACGTGCAACATTTTGCCGACCACATTATCGCCGAGCGCGGTGTCCGGCACGGTCACGTCGTCTACCTGCCCGCGCAGCACGTACAATCGCACGCCAAGCGCACGGCGCCGCGGCGGCTGCGAAAAAACCATCACGCGCGATAAATGCGTTGGGGCTGTTCCGCCCGCTCAATATCGCCAATTGGCCTTCACATAATAGGTGCGCGGATCGCCGACATAGCCGCCGGCGCTTTCCGCGAACGTGTAGTAGGTGATGTTGCCGATATTCTTGACGCCGAATTGCACGTCCCAGTGCACGGAATAATAGCCGACCATGCCGTCAAAGACGGTCGAGGGCGGAATCCAGCCGCTGTTTGCGGTGTTGGCAAAGGACTTGTCGTTGTAGGACAAACCGCCGCCGATCCGAAAACCCTTGATGCCGGCGATGGCGAAGTCGTAGGTCGTCCACAGATTGAAGATTTTCGGCGGAACGCCGACCGGCTGATTGCCGATCTGTGACGGCGTGAGCGGCACGGCGGTGAGCACCGCCTGCTGCACGATGCCGTTCGCCAACAGCTTCCATTGCGGCGTGATCTGCACCTGCAAATCGGCATCGACGCCGCGGCTTTGCTGGGCGTTGAATGCAATTTGCAGCGGCACCACGGCGGTGTTCTCGGTGAACACGTTGGTGCGCTGAATCTTGAACGCCGCGGTGGTAAGGACAACGCGTCCGTCGGTCGTTGAAAGCCTTACGCCGGCTTCGTATTCGAGGCCGGATTCCGGCGCGACCAATCCCTGCGACGTCGCTTCCGAGTTGAAGTTGGTGAGATAGCTTTTCGACACGCCGGCAAATGGCGCCAGCCAGGGGAAAACCTTGTAGAGCGTACCGGCGCTCCAGCTGAACGGTGTGTCAAGTTCCCTTTGCGTCCTGCCGGGCTCGATCGGGTTGTTGTTGAAGTCGACGCGGCCAGGAACGAAGACCTGCGGCGCCAGCGTCTCAACCCAATAGTCCTGGCGGACGCCCAACCGCACCTTCCACTGTTCGGTGACGTCGATCTGGTCGGTGACATAGGCGCTGAGAAACCAGGCGCGCAGATCGTCCACCATGCCGCTGTGCTTGGCGTCGCGCAGGAAGGTCAGCCCGTTGGTCGAGGTCTCGGGTATCACCGGCGCGAACACGTTGCCGATATTCGGCAGGTCGGCGGTGGCGCGGTTATCATTGATGCTTTGCCATTCCACCTGAGTGCCAGTCAGCAGCGTGTGGCCGACCGGGCCGATATAGAATTTCGACACCGGCTCGAACTGATAGGTGAAGTCGTTGTCGTTGTCGGTCTGCTGGCGCAGCTGCCGGGCGGTCAGCATGATGCCGCTCATGGTGCCGCCGGAGTTGCGCTGGATGGTGACGTCGCGATGCAGGTACGAGAAACGGTCATTGACGGTGACATAATTTGACCACCACCAGGCATCGGTCAGGGTGATGCGCTCGACGTCCTGATCGCCGAACGAGAACGGCGTCGAGTACCTGGTGGTATTGGGCACGCTCGCGATCGGTGGACCGTTGAAATAGACGATGCCGTAGCTGTCCGGCGTGCGCTCGATGCGGCGCACGTCGAACGCGAGGATGGTGTCGTGGTTGTCGGCGTTCCAGCGGAAGGCCGGACGGAATTCATAATTCGCGCTCTCGAGCTGGCGAAAGCCGTCGGCATGCTGCAACCATCCGTCGACCCGGTAGGCGAGGCCGGGAAGCGTGGTCGCGCCGGTCGCGAACAGATTTGTGTACCACGAGTCGAAAGAGCCGACCTGCGTCGATATCCCGTAAGCCGGGATCGTGGATGGCAAAATCCCGTAAGCCGGGATCGTGGATGGCAGAAAGTGGACGATGTTGACCGTGCCGCCGGGTGGGCCGGTGCCGAACAGCGCCGAACCGGGTCCCTTCAGCACCTCGATTCGGGCAACGCCGTTGAGCGAATGCGGAAATCCGTTGGACTGATCGCCGTCGGGAAAGCCGTCGGTATAGATGCGCGCGTCCAGGCCGCGGATGGTGAAGCGGTCGAAGAAGCCGTAGGTCGAGGTGCCGCCGATATTGAGGCCGCTGACGTCGTGCACCACATCCGCGATGCTGGTGCCGCCCTGCTCTTTGATCAGCTTGCTCGGCACGATGACGATGCTTTGCGGGATGTTGCCGATCGGGGTTCCGGTCTTGCCGAGCGACGGCACCTGCTGCAAGGCCGGCTGTCCACTATTGCTGCCGTCCCCGCTGTTGCTGTCCGTGGACGCCGCCGTTTGCGTCGTCGGTTGGCTGCCCTTCGCCTGCGCGTGCTTACGCCGCGGTTTCACCGGCTTGGTCGCGGTGACGACAATTTCCGGAACGCTCTGCGCTTCGGGCGAGACTGCGGCGACCGCTTGCGCCAAGCCTTTCGTTGCCGGGAAAGACCAGCAGCACGCAACGGCGAATACCAGGAACATCAGGCGTCGTGCGTGATTTAGTCTCGCAAATAATTGAAACATAATGCCCCCATTACTTTAGAATTACTAAATACTATACTGTTGTCAGTAGGTTATCCGACAATAAGATCATAGCAAGTACAATACTTCTAAGTTTAGTTGCGAATTACAATAGTTTGAAACTGCGATCTATATTGTCTTCCAGCGCACGCGCCCGACCAAACAATCCGGCCGCGAAGCATCCCTCCTTCCAACGCGCCCGCTATCAATTGCTACGAGCGCGGTGTCGCTGGCTGCCTGCTCGCGCGCGGCGAAGAGCCGTCGTTGTTCGCCTGTGCGTTTCCGACGTACGCCCGACAGGACACAAAAAGACCAAGTACGAAAATTTTCGAGCGCATTCGCAATTTCGAATTTGACCAATTCTAAAATGATGAGTGAGCGGAAACTCAAATTGACAATCGTTGCGGTCAGTGTGATTGCTGGCGAACAAACAAAATAAAAAACGAAAAACAGTTTTTCTTTTCAATAATTCCAAATTGTCGGGGCGATCTTGCGACCGTCGGCCGCCGCTAAACGAAATTTGCGCGCCTGTCTGCTCGCGACGGTGACGCTTTCCTTTCTGTCCGCCTCTCAAGTCGACGCACAGCCACAGACGCAGACCGCTCCGACTGCGCCTGCAGCGCCGGAGCAACCGCCTTCGGCGTCACCGCCGGCGCAGCCGCCGCAGACATCGCCAGTACCGAACGCCGCTGCGGCAACAAATCAGACGGAACTGCCGCCCATTGTCGTCTCAGCGCCGCGGCAGAAGCCGAAGCCAAAGCCCTTGGCGCAGGCCGCACAAGCGGCGCCCCAACCGAACGCACCGACGCCGGCGCAGGCGGCATTGGAATCGAAGATGCAGGCGATGGATCAGGCGCGCGATACCCTGTTGCCCAAGATCGGCGCCACGGTCGACACGCTCAAGCGTCAGGACATTGTAAATTTGCCGCAAGGCGACAACACACCAATCGATAAAGTCATCTTGCAATTTCCCGGCGTATCATACGACTCCGCCGTGTCCAATCCGGCGTTCCACGTACGCAACGAGTACGCCAACGTACAATTCCGCATCAACGGCATCATCATCCCGGAAGGCGTTTCTGGACTCGGCCCGGTTCTCGACACGAATTTCATCGGCAGCATCTCGCTACTCACCGGCACCCTGCCGGCGCAGTACGGATCGCGCACCGCCGGGGTCCTTGACATCATCAGCAGAAGCTTTGCCGTGCCCGGCGGCGAGGCCAGTATCTATGGCGGGAGCCGGCAGACGTTCACGCCAAGCGTCGACTATGGCGGCAGCTTCGGCAACTCCGAATACTTTGTCACCGCGCGCGGCAACTGGAATGCGCTCGGACTCGAAAACCCGACATCCAGCCTCGACGCCTTCCACGATCAAACCCAGCAGGGAAAATTCTTCGGCTATTCCTCGACCATGCTCAATGATTCGACGCGCTTTAGCACGATCTCGGCCGTCTCTCACAGCACATTTCAGATACCGAACAACCCCAGCCAGGTTCCGCTCGGCGATTTCGGCCCGACCAATTACAATTCCTTGACGCTCAACGAGAACGAATTCGACACCTACGTCGTCAATATCGCCGCGCTGCAAAAAAAGGGTACTGATGGTGACGCCCAGGTCGCGGTTTTTTCGCGTTACGCGAAGATCAATTTCGTGCCCGACATCTTCGGCGATCTGGTGTTCAACGACGTGGCCTCCAACGTCATTCGCGAGAGCCTGCTCAACGGAGTTCAACTAGATACATCTTATATCGTCAACGACCGCCACACGTTGCGCGGCGGTTTCGTGGTGACCGAGGAAAAGACCAACGTCAGCAATGTCTCCACGGTCTTACCGGTCGATCCGGTCAGCGGCGCCATTTCGCCGACGCCGTTTGCGATCACCGATGACAACACTTTGGTGGGCTGGAATATCGGTACCTACATCCAGGACGAATGGAAACTGACCAACCAGCTGACGCTGAATGCCGGGCTGCGTTTCGATCAATTGTATCAGTTCGTTGACGCCAACCAATTCAGTCCGCGCCTGGCGCTGGTGTACAAGCCGTTCGCCGGCACCGCCATACACGCCGGTTATGCGCGCTACTTTACGCCGCCCTATCAGGCGCAGGCGGTCTCTTCCAACATCGCGTTGTTCGCCAACACCACCAATCAGCCGGACGTGCAACTCGCCGACCCGGTGAAGCCGGAGCGTTCAAACTACTACGACATCGGCATCGACCAGACGGTGCTTCCCGGCCTTACGCTTGGAGCCGATGCCTACTATAAGTTCGCCCGCGACATGATCGACGACGGCCAGTTCGGAGCGGCCGTGGTGTTGACGCAGTTCAACTACGCGGAGGGATACAGCAAAGGCTTCGAATTGAAGGGCAAATATCAGAACGGCAACTTCAAAGCCTATGCAAACTTTGCTTTCAACATTACTGAAGGCAAAGACGTGGAGTCGAACCAGTATCTGATTGACAGCGCCGACTACAATTATCTGCTCACCCATTGGCACTATACCGACGACATGCAGTTGATGACGGGCTCGGCCGGCGCATCGTATCGCTGGGACAATACGCTGTTCAGCACGAGCCTGCTCTATGGCAGCGGCCTGCGCACTGGCGATCTGGAGAGCACTCCGCCGGTCCCCCCCAATTCCGAGCACAACCCCCCGTATCTGGTGGTGAACTTCGGCGTGTCGCGCGACTTCCAATGGTCGCCGGCGGCTAAACCGCTGACCGTGCGTTTCGACATCGTCAACCTGTTCGACAAGATCTACGAGCTGCGCGACGGCTCCGGCATCGGCGTGTTTGCTCCGCAATTCGGCGCACGTCGCGGCTTCTATGCCGGCGTTTCGCAGAAGCTGTGATTGTCGCGGCGGTGACCGCGGGTGGTCGATGACGGCTTCAACAACGGCGGTCGCAGTCGGAGGAAACCGCTTTGCATGCAACGTTCCGATATCCAAAGGATAGAAACGCAACGCGATCAGTAGTTTAGAGGCGTGAGTCGCTGGAACTGCCGATCGCCGGTGACAACGCCAATGTTGCATTCCAGACACAGCTAACGCCAATTTAAGCTTTGCACGTTGCCCCCCGGACTGGTCGCATTGCGCCGGACCGGATCGGCTGTAAGCTGTTGGAGCCGGGAGATACCGCGGCACGAAGTTCCGTCAGATGCATCTAATTCGAAACAATAGGCGTTTTGGCGGCTGGCTGGCGTTATTCGCCTTGGCCGTACAACTCACGCTGTCGTTTGGACACGTCCATCTTGAGGGAATTCGCGGCGGCGCCGACGCACGCGTCTCGCTGATCACCGAACGGCCGGAGTCGCCGGCGCAGCACCCGGGCAATGACGCCGACCATTGCGCGATTTGCGCGACCATCCACCTCGCTTCGACGTCCTTCCTGCCCGATCCGCCGCAATTGCCGCTGCCGTTCGTTTCACAGACGATCGAGCATTTTCACCACGTGGCGTTCACTTTCATCGCGCCACAACGAACAGCTTTTCAATCGCGCGCCCCGCCGCTCGTCTGATCCTCGGTCGTTGCTGATCTTGCGTCTTGCCGCGCTTGTGCGCCGGCGATGCGCCGAGATTAAAACGCGGCACTCGTTACTGTCTGAATCTCCGCGCAGCGCGACCCGTGAGCCGGCCGGCCGTTTTGGCTATCCCTTTTCAGACTTAATGGCGGAACGTCATGCTTACTCGTTTTTCCCGTATGCGTCGCGGCTATTTGCTCGGCGGTTGTGCAATCGTTGTGTTGCTTGGTTTCCGCGGAGCCGCCACCGCGCAGCAAAACAAGCTTCCCGAAGTTGTCGTCACCGCGCCGAAAGAGAAACCAAAACCGCGCCGCGCCCAAGTCCGCCCCGCGCCGGCACCCGCGCCGACGGCGGCAGCGCCGGTTACGCCGGCGGCGCAGCTCAACGCCAAGGCCGACGCGTTCGATCAGGCGCGCAGCAACCTCTTCACCACCATCGGCACGGCGTCGACCACTCTGACCCAAGCCACGATCAACGCGCTTCCCGGCGGCGATAACACGCCGGTCGAGCGACTCCTGTTGCAGTTCCCTGGCGTCTCGCAGGACTCCGCGGCCGCCGGCCTCCTTCATGTCCGCAACGATCACGCCAATCTGCAATTCCGCATCAACGGCGTGATGCTGCCCGACGGCCCGACCGGTTTCGGCAGCATTCTCGACGCCAGCTGGATCGGCAGCCTCGGCCTGGTCGTCGGCGCACTGCCGGCCGAATATGGTTTGCGGACAGTCGGATTGATCGACATCACGACCCGCGCCGATATTTTCAACAATAGCGGTCAAGTCAGCGTTTACGGCGGCAGTCAAGGAACATTCACCCCGACAATTCAATACGGCGGCACGTTCGGCAGCACCTGTCCGACAATAACACCGGCGCCCGGCACCAAGGCGCTGCCCAGCGCCGATTGCTTCCCCGGCGTCCAATATTTCTTCACCGGACGTTATCTGCAAACCAAGGAAGGTCTCGAGAATTCGATCGCCTCCTACAGCCCGATCCACGACTTCTCGCAACAGGAGAAAGGCTTCGCCTATTTGTCGACATTCGTCGATCCCTATACGCGGCTCAGCCTGATTGCGGGAACCTCCACCACCGCGTTCCAGATTCCCAATTCTCCTGGGCAGCCTGTCGGCCTGAACGGAGGTGTCATGAGCGCGTTCGGCGTCACCACCTTCAACTCGGCGCTGCTCAACGAGAACCAGTTCGAGGATACGCAATACAGCGTGCTGGCGCTGCAGCGATCGGCCAACGGCTTTGACGGCCAGCTTTCCTATTTCACGCGTTTTGACCGCCTGCACTATGCGCCGGACCAGCTTGGCGATTTGCTGATCAACGGCGTCGCCTCGGACGTCGTGCGCCAATCCTTTACCAACGGCATCCAGGCCGACGGATCGTATCAGATCACTCCGGCGCACACCATCCGCACCGGCTTTTTCCTGAGCGCCGAACAGGCGTTTGTCGGCAATACATCGTTGGTCGAGCCCGTCGTCGGCGGAGCGCCGGTCGATGCGCCTTTCAATTTCACCGACAATGTCTCGGCGACCGGCTATCTCGCCGGCCTGTATGCGCAGGACGAATGGAAAATCACCGACAGGTTCATCATCAACGGCGGTCTGCGCTTCGACCAGATGTGGCAATTCGTCAACGCCAACCAGTTCAGCCCGCGCATCAGCTTCACCTACCTCCCGTTCAAGTTCACCAAGTTCCATTTCGGCTATGCGCGCTACTTCACGCCGCCGGTGCTGGTCGAGGCGGCTCCGGTCAATATCGGTTTGGCCAACAACACCACGGCGGCGGTACCCACCGACCAGGGAAACAGTCCGGTTCTGCCGGAGCGGTCGCATTATTTCGACGCCGGTATCGATCAAAATATTCCGTTCGGATGCAGCAAGCCGGCGGCTAGAGATTGCACCGACCTCGATCTCGGTGTCGACGCCTACTACAAGATCGCGACCGACCTCATCGACAATGGCTTCTTCGGGCAGGCTTATGTGCTCAGCGCCTTCAACTACGCGCAAGGAACCGTCGAAGGCGTCGAGTTCACCGCCAAGTTTCACAGCGGCAGTTTCCAGGCCTATGCCAACCTCGCCATCGGCCAGGAGAAAGCCACCAACCCGGTATCGAACCAATATCTATTCGGCAACACGGCGCTCGCCGATCTCGGCGGCTTGACCGAGTTCCAGTACCTCCAGACCCACTGGATCTTTACGGACCACACCCAGCTCGCGACCGGCTCCGCCGGCTTCTGGTACCAGTTTTGCGGTCGAGCCGCGTACGCCAACGAAACATTCTGGACAACGTCGCCATCCTGGTGCGGGACCAGGCTGAGCAGCGACATGATCTACGGCAGCGGTCTGCGCAACGACGATGCCAATATCGGCACCGTACCGCCCTATACCCAGTTCAATGTCGGTATCGCGCGCGAATTTTTGCTTCCCGATGATCCGAAGCCGATGACGGTCCGGTTCGACGTCATCAATGTGTTCGACACCGTCTATCAGATCAGAAGTGGAACCGGCATTGGTGTGTTCGCCGCGCAATTTGGGCCGCGCCGCGGCTTCTTTGGCGGCGTGTCGAAGAAGTTCTGAGCGGCGGCATCGCTCAAGCCGCTGAATAACTGTGGCACGCAATAAAGAGTGAACCGGGGTAGCAGTAGAAGGAACAGACAACATGCGGCGAAGACGGGGAAGCGGCCGCGGCCGAGAGGCCGGCAGCGCCAAGCTGAGTGAGTTGGGCAGAGCGGACAATCGCGTCGGGCGATTTGTCGTGTTGGCGCTCGCGGTGTGTGCCGGCGCTCCGACTGCGGCACTCGCAGCCGATCTTCCCGCCCCACCGCCGGTCTACTACAAGGAGCCTCCAATCGTCTACAATTGGACCGGCCTCTATATCGGCGGCAATTTTGGCGCCGCCTGGAGCGGGCTGGCCAATACAAATTTTTCAGACACGCTTGGCAGCAGCTTTACAGCGGGAACCGACGTTCAGCTTATGGGCGGAGGCCAAATTGGCGTCAATTACCAGTTCTGGGGCGGCGTCGTCATCGGCGCCGAGGCCATGTTCGACTGGATTCCTGGCAGCACCCAAAGCTCTCCCGTCACCATAACTGACCCCACCGGTGCTGTTGCCGCGAGTATCACAAGTTTGAACGAGCGCTGGATTGCCACTGCAACCGGCCGGGCTGGCTATGCCTGGGACCGTGTCCTGCTTTATGCCAAAGGCGGCGGCGCCTGGGTCGCAGCGAACAATCCTGCGATTTCGGTCAGTGGCGCGCCGGCGAGTTTCTCCAGCATCAGCAACACCAATAATTTTGGCTATACCGCCGGGTTCGGCCTTGAGTGGGCTTTCGCCGGCAACTGGACGGTACGTGCCGAGTACGACTACATCGGACTGCCCAACCAGAGCTATACGGTGGCGGCGGGGACGCCCACTTTCGGCGGCGATGTGATCGGCTTCAGCGCCCGCAACATTTCAATGGCGACCGGCGCGATCAACTACAAATTCGGCGGCTGGTGATCGTGAAACTGCGCGAGCTCAAACTGGGCTCACAGTTCTTTTCAATGAGGTGAACGAACCGGGCGGACGCGCCAAACTCGAAGGGGCTTTTCATGAAACGAGTAGCATTAGCGTTTGCATTGGCGGTCGGCGCCGGGTCCGAGGTGCTGGCAGCCGATCTTGCGGTTCCACCACCGCTCTACGCGCCTCCGGTCGCCTACAACTGGACCGGCTTCTATATCGGCGGCAATCTCGGTGGCGGCTTGAGCACCAGCAGCTTTTCCGACCCTTTAGGTAATGCTTTCGCCGAGTCCAACGGCGGCGGCGCGTTCTTGGGGGGCGGACAGGTTGGTATCAACTACCAGTTTTGGGGCGGCGTCGTAATTGGCGCGGAGGCAGATTTCGACTGGCTTCCTAATACCAACACCGCTGTCAGCACGCTCGCCAATCCGCCGGGGATGATCACCGGCAGCACCGCTACGCTGACGATCAACAATCGGTGGCTGACAAGCGTAACGGGCCGCGTTGGTTACGCATTTGACCGTGTGCTCTTTTACGGCAAAGGTGGCGGTGTCTGGGTCGGATCGAACAATCCGACAGTTGCTGTTGATGGCGCGCCGGTCACGATTGCCACGAGCAACAGCAATCGGGGCTGGACCGGAGGGCTCGGTGTGGAATGGGCTTTCTGGGGCAATTGGTCCGCGCGGTTCGAGTACGATTTCGTTGGTCTGAACAATCAAGCCTTTACCATTCCAGCATCAGTCGGAGGCCTTCCCGCCGGCGATCAATTCAGTGCCAGCAACCGAAACATTCAGATCGGGAACGTCGGACTCAACTACAAATTCGGCGGCTTCGGCGGCTGGTGATGATGATGATGAAAGAGAGCCGCCTTTCAAGCGCGTAGCTCTGTTACGGCGGGAGATGGACGACATGCGACAAAAGCACGCTCCAATACCCGCGCGACAAAGCCGTTGCGCATCTGCATCGAACCCTTACCTGTTTCGATGTTCCAGCGTCATCAGCCCGGAAGATGAGAATACCTATAATGTAGTCGCATGCACCTCGCGCGTGCCGGCTTTGCATGATAAGGCCACTTTCCTCGGCCATTTTTTTGCCGTGCTATCAAGCATTGGGGACGCAGTGCGTACACGATTGACTCTCCGGGACGTGCCGACGTTCGCAGCCCTGATGCTCGTCACCTCGGTGTCTTCGGCTTTTGCGCAGACCGAGGCCGGCGAACATTCCGTCGCCATCGCCGACTTGCCGCAGGATCTTTCGCCCTGGGGCATGTTCCTGCACGCCGACAATATCGTGAAGGCGGTGATGATCGGGCTTGCCATCGCCTCGTTCGTCACCTGGACGGTCTGGCTCGCCAAGAGCATCGAGCTCTTCAGCGCACGCGCGGCGGTACGGCGTGGTCTGCGCGTGCTGCTCGAACTCGGCGACGCTGGCGCAGGCGCAGGAGCGGTTGCGCGGCAGCGCCGGGCCGATCGGGCATTTGCTGGCGGCCGCCGTCAGCGAGATCCGCTTCTCCGCCAATCTGCGCGCCGACGGCTTGAAGGAGCGCATCGCCTGGCAGCTCGAGCGCATCGAGATCGCGGCCGGGCGCAAAATTTCGCGCGGCACTGGCGTGCTTGCCACGATCGGCGCCACGGCGCCGTTCGTCGGCCTGTTCGGCACCGTCTGGGGCATCATGGACAGCTTCATCGGCATCTCCAAGGCGCACACCACCAACCTTGCCGTGGTGGCGCCCGGCATTGCCGAAGCTTTGCTGGCGACCGCGCTCGGCCTGGTCGCCGCCATCCCAGCGGTGATGATCTATAACGTCCTGGCGCGTTCGACCACGCATTATCGCGCGCTGATCGGCGACGCTTCGGTGCAAGTCTTGAAGCTTGTCAGCCGCGACCTCGATCGCGCCAGGTCGCCCAATCCTGTAATGTCGCCCAAGCCTGACATCATGTCACACGCGGCGGAATAAGGGCCTGACAGCGCCATGGCGATGCGGCTCGATCATGGGACCGATGAGCTTGAAGTGGTGCACGGCATCAATGTGACGCCGTTCATCGACGTGATGCTGGTGCTGCTGATCATCTTCATGGTGGCGGCGCCGCTTGCGACCGTCGACATCGCCGTCGACCTGCCCTCCTCCAATGCGGAACAGCAGCAGAAGCCCGACAAGCCGGTTTATCTGACGCTCAAGCCGGATCTCACGATCGCCATCGGCGATAATCCGGTCGCCCGCGACCAGCTCGCCGGCGCGCTCGACGCCGCGACCGGCGGCAACAAGGATGGCCGCATCTTTCTGCGCGCCGACCGCACCGTCCCGTACGGCGAAGTGATGGCGGTGATGAACGAGCTGCGCGCCGCGCATTATCTCAAGGTCGCGCTGGTCGGCCTTGAAATGCGGCAGGCGAAATGAGCGCGCCCTCACTCTCCTGGTTCGATGACAGCCCGCGCGACCTCGCGCGCTGGGCAATGGCCGGCACCGTCGTGGTCGGCGTTTATGCCGGCGCGGTGGCTTATTTGCTCGCCACGCACCAGCCGGACGAAATTGGTGCCGCCAGCGACGTGGTCACCGTCGAGCTGGCGCCAATCGATTCGACGCCCGATGCGAAAGAAGAGGACGTCGCGCCGGCGCCGGAAACCATGGTCGAATCGCAGCCGCTGCCGGACCTGCCACAGCCAAAGCCGCAGCAGGAAGAGATGAAAGTCGAGCAGCCGCCGGACGAAACGCCGACGGAAGTTCCGGTGCCCACACCGAAGCCGCCCGAGAAGGTCGCGGAAACGCCGCCGCCGGCGCCGCAAACGGCGCAGCAGGTCAAAGGCGGCGCGCCGGCGGTCGAAGCGTCATGGCAGGCGAGCCTGGTGCGGCAATTGCAGCGCTTCAAGCGCTATCCAGCCGCAGCGCAAACGCGCAACGAGCAAGGCGTGGTGCTCCTTAGCTTCAGCCTCGACCGCAGCGGCCACGTGCTGGCGCACAGCATTGCCAAGAGCTCCGGCTACGCCGAGCTCGACAACGAGGTGATGGCGATGATCATGCGCGCCGAGCCGCTGCCGCCGTTCCCGGCGAGCATGACTCAGCCGCGGATCGATCTCACCGTGCCGATCCGCTTTTCGCTGCGGTGAAACGCTTAGTTGTTGCCGCCGGTCGCGGGTGCGAGCGGCGCGTACCCGCCGCGCGGCCCGAACGGGCGATATGGCGTCTGGCCGGCATTGAGCTGCACGGTGGGACCGTCCTGGCCGAACAGCTGCATGCCCTGGCCGGAGTTCTTGCCCCGGTCATTGGGATCGGCAAACCTGGTCGTGTTCTCGCCGTTGGTGCTCAAGGTTTCCATCGTGAACGCATGCGCCGACGACCCGGTCAGCGAAACCCCGGCAACCGCCCAGATCACGGCGCCAAAGGCGGCCGCCGCGAAACGAAACTGCGCGAAACGACCCGTCATGGTTCCCCCTTGGCTTTCGCCTCTCGATGAGTCCTTTTGCTCACACCCCGAAGCACCCGAAGCAGACCATCAAAGTAAAGCACGATCCGCCAAAGCGAAAGCTGTCCGGGCAAGATCGTGCCTGGGTGTGATATCTAAGCCACGGTCCGATCCAAACTTGACCGGATCATGGTCTAGCCGCCGATATGTCCTCAAAAACTTAAAGTTCCCGATAGGAGTGACCATGCGAACCAAGCCGTGCCTGACGCTCGCCGACGTCAAGAAAATGCTGGAGGCCTGTGAAGCCGAGGCGCTGAAGAACAAGTGGAATGTCGCCATCGCCATCGTCGACGAGGGCGCGCACCTCCTCGGCTTCCAGCGCATGGACGGCGTCGGCCCGATTTCTGCCGAAGTCGCGATCGGCAAGGCCCACACCTCGGCGCTGACCCGCCGGCCGAGCAAATTCTTCGAGGACCGCGTCAAGGACCGGCCGGCATTCATCGGCTTTCCGGCCGGCGTCCTGATCCAGGGCGCGCTGCCGATCATGCATCAGAACGAATGCGTCGGCGCCATCGGCGTCTCCGGCGTGCAATCGCACGAGGACGAGCAGATCGCGCTCGCCGGCCTCAACGCGCTGGGGTAGCAGCATGATTTTAGTCGTCATGGCCGGGCTTGTCCCGGCCATCCACGTCTTCGTTTGATGCACCGTTCAAGACGTGGATGCCCGCGACAAGCGCGGGCATGACGAACGGATCTAGGCGAGCGGATGCGGATGGCGTTGCTCACACATCCAGCTCCTTGTAATAGCGGAAGATGCCCCACTCGTTGAACGGGATGCGCCGCTTCGAGGCGAGATATGCCTTGATGCGCGGCCGTTGCGCGACCCGCTCGTGCAGCGCCACCACGCCCGAAATTTTCTTCTCGTAGCGCTTCATGCGCTTCGGAAAGGCGTAGCGCAGCCCCTCGACGACCTGAAACAGCGACAGATCGACATAGCTCAGCCGGCCACCGATGAGATATTTGCCGCCGTTCTTCGCCAGCACGCGCTCAAAATAACTTAGGAATTTTGGCACCCGATGGCGCCAGAACACCTTGGTGCGGCGCTTCGCCGCCGCCTTCTGCTGCTCGTAATAGAGCCCCGAGCTGATCGGATGATGGGTGTCGTGGATCTCGACCACGAGATCGGTGATGGTGAGTTGCAACTGGTGCGCCCACAGCCGCCCCGCCTCGTCGCGCGGCGCCAGGTTCAGCTGCGGCCCGAGATAGAGCAGAATGTTCGCGGTTTGCGCGATGACGAGCTTGCCGGCCTTGAGGATCGGCGGCGCGAACGCCGGTCGCGCGCTGCGCCGGTCCTCGATGATTTTCATCATCGCCGCGCGGCCTGATTTGCCCTTGCGCGCGACGTCGACATAGTCGGCGCCGGCTTCTTCCAGCGCCAGCCGAACGAACTCGCCGCGTCCCTGAATCGTCGGCCAGTAGTAAAGCTCGTAACGCATGCGTCCGCGCCGCTAGAGTTTGGTGATCGTTGGCGGAAACATCATCGTCATTGCGAGCGCAGCGAAGCAATCCAGACCCTTGGCGGAAGACTGGATTGCTTCGTCGCTATCGCTCCTCGCAATGACGAGGGCCGCGTCACCCTCAATAGCCCCGCGTCGCCACCCAGCTGCCCGAGCAGCGGCCGCCGGAGGCTTGACCGTACCAGCTGCCGGAGCCGTGCGTCGCAGTCAGATGCCCGGACGCCACCGCAAAAGCCGAGCCGCTCGAGACCCGCAGAGAAGCCGCGCCGTTCGGCCGGACCCGGCCAGCGAGGTCGATGCCGCCGCCGCCATAGACGATCGCGCCGTTGACGATTTGGCCGGCGAACCGATAGGACGCGTCGCACGGCCCGCTTCTTGTGTAGACGACGACGCTCCAGCTGCCGTCGAATTTCGTCGCGGCGCGGACATACGTCGCCTGCGTCAGCGCCGCCGCCGTGATCGCGGCGGCAAGCAAGATCGTCGTCGTGGTGTTGCGGATCATCTTCGCCCCTCTCGGCATTGCGGCGCCAATCAGGCGCCGGCATTAGTGAAACCCGTCATGGCCGTAAAACGAGCGAGCAATTTTCCATGACCGGCGCGCCCTGTCCAGACTCCCCGAAAAAAGGCGCTAGGGCAGCAAGATGCGCATGCGGCTTGCCATAATCACCTCTCCCCCCTGCGGGAGAGGTCGGCCACGCGGCGGCCGGATGAGGGGATACGGCGCCAATGACTGCAACGCCGAGCCCCCTCACCCCACCCTCTCCCCTCCGGGGAGAGGGAGTTGAAGGCCGCGTAACGCCTTGCCTTCGGTGATTTAAACATCTAGCCGGCAGCCGCCTGGTATTGCTGGTCGCTCACCTTTTCCAGCCATTCGACGAATTTGCCGTTGCGCACTTCGGTGATGGCGACATGCGCCATGGTCGTCTGCGGACCGGCGCCGTGCCAATGCTTCTCGTTCGGCGCAAACCAGACGACGTCGCCGGCGCGCACTTCGCGGATCGGCCCGCCGACGTTCTGCACCCGGCCGACGCCGGAGAGAATGTAGAGCGTCTGGCCGGCCGGATGGGTGTGCCAGGCCGTGCGCGCGCCGGGCTCGAAATGCACCAGGCTCGCGCGGACATCGCCCGGCGACGGCGTCTCGACGATCGGGTCCTGCCACACCGCGCCGGTGAAATAGTCGGCCGGCGCGCGGCGCGAGGCCGCCGAGCCGGATGGTCGGATTTCCATGAGTGTTTCCTTCCCTCTGTTAAACACCGCTCATTCCCGCGAACGCGGGAATCCAGTCGACTTGTTGCGAGAGCTGGGTCCCCCGCCTTCCGCCTTCGCGCTCCGCGCTTCGGCGCGACCAAACCGCGCCGTAGCTCGCGAAGCGAGCGTAGGTGGGTCGCGGGGACGAGCGGAATTGCGGGTCCAGCCGGGTAACATAATGGAAATCCCGCACGGATACGCTCCCACCTTGCCGAGCCGCGCCGCAAGAAGGCCGCAGTGCGCCTCTATATTCGTCACGGTGGGCACGCGTGCCGTAGGGGTGTGCGTTTTGGGGCTGCTGCAGACGATAATGTCGACCGCGCGGGCGCGAAGCTCTGCGCTTCTCGCCATCGCCGGGTTGGCGCTCGCGCTCGGCGCCTGCTCGAAATGCGACATACCGGCCTGGCCTTCCGCATCACCACCGCCTCCGCAATCCTGCCACGACGGCCCCGATACCAAGTAAAATCATCTCGCCCCGCGTAGCGGGGGTGGATGCATCCTCGTCATTGCGAGCAAAGCGAAGCAATCCAGTAGGCGGCACCGTTCTGGATTGCTTCGTCGCTTCGCTCCTCGCAATGACGATATGAGAAATCGTTCTCGCGGCGCACTTCTGCGTCCGAGTTTTGCGTACAACCACAACGCCATCGCAAAAAAATACCCTCGCTTCCGGCAAATAAAGATTCGCCCCCGGCAGATAAAGGGAGGCGAAGCGCCGAAAGGCGCAATCCAACCATTGGCCGCGCAGCATCAACGGGCGTTACCGCCGATCGATGCCCGGGCGGCTGCGCGCCAATACGGGGCGCGCCCGCCTTCCGGCGCCACGCCGCGGCTCTCGCCGGGACTGTCACATCCCGGCTCAGCTCCAGGCCATGCTTCCCGGGACCTGGTCCAGACGGGCGTTACCCGTCTTTATCCTTGTCCCGGTGCAGTGGAAGCACCCCACGCCTCGGCCGTAGTACCGAAGGGAATGATGCCCAAAGCCGCTCCGGCGCGGACTGCAAATCCGCGCGGAAGTACCGCACTCGCTCCGCGTTCAGGTGTGCCTCGAGAACACGTCCCTTGGTGCGCGAGCTGCGGCCTAGGTAGTGGGCCAGTGACTGGACCACTACCGCGGCCTACGTAACTATAATGGGGACGACCGTCAAGGCGTCGTCCCGTTCACAGTGACGTGATCGCGACGCGTCGTCGAGCGCCCGATGCCGAGATTCGCGACACATCGCTTGCGCGTATAATTGGGCGGCAGTTCATTGGAGGAAGCGGCCATGAAGATTTGCAAAATGAAGGCTTGCAAAATGAAGGCTTGGAAACTTAAGGCCTGCAAGATTGCAGCGCGAACCGGCATTGCCGTGACGGCGATTGCCGTGGCGCTCAGCGCAGTCTTCGTCATCGGCATTCCCCTCGCCGCCGCCCCGAACAAGGACAGCCAGCCCGTGATGCACATCCATAACCTGTACGCCGACGCGGACGGCGAGACCCATTTCCGCGACATGCAGATCGAGCCCGAAAGCGTTGGACCGGGCGGCAAGGTATCGGCGCGCTTTCCCGCTACCGGCATCATCTTTCGAACCACCGAGGGCAGTTACAGCTACGACTGGCACCCGGCGCCGCGGAAGCAGTACATCATCAATCTCGATGCGGCGGTGAAAATCACGGTTAGCGACGGTAAATCGCGGGTCATCGGACCAGGCGAAATACTCCTGGTCGAGGACACCCACGGCAGGGGACACGTCTCGCAGGCGGTCGACGGCAAATTCCGTCATTCGGTTTTCGTCACGCTCGACTGAGTAAGATTAAGCCAGCCAGGTTCGCGATGCTGGTCGCGATCGAGGGCGGGCGCGGCAGCGCGGTCAGGCGCTTGCCGTCTTGGTCGACGTCCAAAACCAATGGGCCAGCAGCACCGCCGCCAGCATGCCGGCAAGCTGCGCGGCGATAAAGCCGACGACGCCGCCCGGAGCGATGCCGGCGAACGTGTCGGACAGCGAGCGCGCGATGGTGACGGCCGGATTGGCAAACGACGTCGAGGCGGTGAACCAATAGGCGGCGGTAATATAAAGTCCGACGGCGTAAGGAATTGCCGGGGCATTGCGCGCCGCGCATCCGAGGATGGTCAGCAACAGCCCGAACGTGGCGACGGATTCGGCGAGCCACTGCCCTGCCCCTGTGCGAGCGTGTAGGGAGACCTGCCAGACCGGCAGCTCGAACATCAGGTGCGCGATCCATACGCCGACGACCGCGCCGATAATCTGCGCGGCGATGTAATACGCGGCGTCTTGCCACGTCAGCTCGCGGCGAAGCGCGAACGCGAGGCTGACCGCCGGGTTGAAATGCGCGCCCGAGAGCGGGCCGAGCGTGAGAATGAGAACGGTGAGAATCGCGCCGGTCGGCAACGTGTTGCACAGGAGCGCCAGCGCGTCGTTACCTCCGGCAAGGCGTTGCGCCATGATGCCCGAACCGACGACCGCGGCGAGGAGGAAGGCTGTTCCGATAATTTCTGCAACAAGGCGCCGCGGAAGCGAAATCAGCTTCTGGCTCATCCGGCTTCCTTCTCAGGATCGCCCGCTCTGTCGGTATTCTTGCCGATGGCGTCCAGCTGCTTCTGCAAGGTCAGGGCGTCGAGTGATTTCATTGGCAGGCTGATGAAAATATTGATGCGATTGGTGAGCATCCGCATGGCATCGGCAAATGCGTAGCGCATTTCCGGCTCGCTGCCGATCATGCTGGCGGGATCGGGCAAGCCCCAGTGCGCGGTCATCGGCTGTCCGGGCCACACCGGACAGGTCTCGGCGGCAGCATCGTCACAAAGCGTAAAGGCGAAATCGAGCTTGGGCGCGTTCGGGCCGGTAAACTCGGTCCAGCTCTTCGAACGAACGTTGCCGACGTCGTAGTGGAGTCGTTTCAGCAGATCGAGTGCGTATGGATGCACCTTCCCTTTGGGCTGACTTCCCGCCGAGAAGGCGCGAAATCGCCCTTGGCCGGCGCGATTGAGAACGGCCTCCGCCATGATCGAGCGCGCCGAATTTCCAGTGCAGATGAAAAGCACAGTGAACACTTTCCTGGGCACCGCTTCGATCATATCCGCCTCCCGCTCTCTTTTTTGACTACACGACGCGTCGGCCGGCGCTGTCGATCACGAGTTCGCCGTCTTCCTTGCGGAACTCGCCGCGTTGCGGCGCCGGCAACAAATCGAGCACCGTCTCGGACGGCCGGGACAGCTTGACGCCGCGAGCGGTGACGACAATCGGACGGTTGATCAGGATCGGATGCGCCATCATGGCGTCGAGCAACTGATCGTCGGTCAGGTTCGGATCGTCGAGGCAGAGCTCTTGATATGGCGTGCCCTTGACGCGGATGACGTCGCGCACCGCAACACCCATGCGCTCGATAAGCTCTTTCAACAACGCCCGGCTGGGCGGCGTTTTCAGATATTCGATCACATGCGGCTCGATGCCGGCGTTGCGGATCAGGCCGAGCGTATTGCGCGAGGTGCCGCATTCCGGGTTGTGATAGATAATGACGTCGATCATTCGCGCGCTCTCGTTGCGTCGTCGGACAACGCTGACAGCATCAGCCTTTAGCGGACCGGTGCTGGTCGATGCTATGTTTCGCGAACCCGACCGCCATCGTCAGGATGGCACCCGCCGCGAACCCGCCAAATCCTTGCAGCAACCATTGCGTGACCAGATCGGCGCCTGGCTGCACCTGGCCGGTCGAGTTGACCACGGTTGCGATCAGGGTTTGTAGGAAATAGCCGCTAAACGCTCCGCCGACGGCCCCCGCGATCGTATGCCCAACCACTCCGAAAGAGTGTTCCTTCGCAGCGGCCGAGATGGCATGCGCGCCGATAATGCCGGCGACGACCTCGATGACGAGATTGGTGACGGTCCAGCTCATCGCGTCGTCTTGCTTTTGCGTTTCTTCTTTGGTTCCGGAGCGGGAGCGCAGCCGCATTTCGCTTCCTGCGCCTGGCCCGGCAGGCCACATAGTTCGGGGCGGCCGTCGCAACAATCTGTGACCAGGAAAGCAATGAGGGCGCGTGTACCTGCGGCATCGGCGCGATAGGTGATGCTTCGACCCTCGCGCCTACCGTTCACCAGCCCCGCACGAGCGAGAATGGCGACGTGCGTGGAAAGCGTGTTGTGCGGACAGCCGACCGCCTCGGCGAGAGCGCCGGCCGAAAGTCCGTCCGGCTCCTTGCGCACCAGCAAGCGGAATATCGACAACCGGGTCGGCTGCCCGAGCGCCGCCAGCGCCGCCAGCGCGTGGGGCGCATCCATCGCTCCGCCACGGACATCGGGACCGAGATGGCCGACGACGGCCAGTGCGTGAACGTTCATGAGACCTCCGAACCTGTGATCGGAATCAGCCTATCGCCGGATTGTCACAAAATGATTACATAGTTCTGGAATTCTCGACATATCGACGTTTAACAGTTCGATAGGGAGGGATCAATATGCGTTTGACCACCCTGCTCGGCACGAGCGCCGTGGCGCTGGCGGCCGTGGTTCTGGCGACCAGCGCGCTCAAAGCCCTGGACGAAGCTCTACCGGCCTATCATCAGGTCAGCTCACTTTCAGGTCATCTCAAGTCGGTCGGATCGGACACGCTGGGCCATGAAATGGCGCTATGGGCCGCGGCATTCGAGAAGCTTTATCCCGACGTGAAAATCGACGTCGAGGCGGCGGGATCGGCGACCGCGCCGAAGGCGCTAACCGATGGCATGTCGCAATTCGGCCCGATGTCGCGTCCGATGACCATCGAAGAGACCTCGGCCTTTGAGGGAAAGTACGGCTACAAGGTCTCCAACTTCCGGGTCGCGGTCGACGCGTTGGCGGTCTACGTCAACAAGGACAATCCGGTCCCGTGCCTCACGCTTCCGCAGGTGAGCGGAATCTTCGCGTCAACGATCAAAGCTCCCGGTGGCGCCAACGTCCGAACCTGGGGCGAACTCGGCCTGACCGGCGATTGGGCAAAGCAGCCGATCTCGCTCTACAGCCGCAACACTATTTCCGGAACTTACGAGTATTTCCGCGAAACGGCGCTCTACGGCGGAGATTACAAACCGGAGGTCAAACTACTGCCCGGCTCCGAAGCTGTCGTGCAAGCAGTGGCCGCCGACAAATTCGGCATCGGGTATTCCGGCATCGGCTTTAAGACCCCAGGCGTACGCGCCGTGCCGCTTGCTTCCTATTATGGCGCGAAATGCTACGAGGCTTCGGCCGAAACAGCACTTGCCAACAAATATCCAATCGCACGGTATCTTTATGTGTATCTGAACAAGAAGCCGAACCAGCCGCCCGATCCGCTGCGGGCCGAGTTCATCAAGTTCATTCTGTCCAAAGATGGACAAGAGCAAACCGAGAAGGGCGGCTTTTACCCGATCACCAACGAGATACGCGAAAACGAGCTAAAGAAGCTTGGGATTTCGACAGTATCGCAATAGTGGCTTGGCGAAGTCCCGACGCGGGTCCGGCCCATCCCCGGCGAAAGGGCATCGAACGAATTTGACGCGATTTGCGGCCGCACGTCTTGGCGGTAAGGCCACTGAATGAATCGACTGTTCGTCATCGGCGGCAGCGACGCCGGCATCAGTGCGGCGCTCCGGGCGCGTGAGCTCGCACCCGGATGGCGAGTTACGGTCGCGGTCGCCGACCGTTACCCGAACTTCAGCATTTGCGGCATTCCCTATTTCCTTAGCGGCGAAGTGCCCAAGGCAGAAAACCTCGCACACCGCAAAGCGGTCGACATCCAGTCCCTGGGCGTCGAGCTGCTTTTGGACCATCGGGTCGAGGGTATCGATCCGTCCGCGCGTCTGGTTGTCACCCGAAACACAGCCGGCGAGAAGTCCGAGCACAGCTACGACAAGCTGGTGGTCGCGACCGGGGCCAGTTCGATCCGCCCCCCGCTCGCAGGCATGGACTTGCCCGGCGTGTTCCTGTTGCGCTGGATGGGCGACACCTTCGCCTTCGAGAACTATCTGACGTCGAGGTTGCCGAAACACGTAATCATCGTCGGTGGCGGTTATATTGGCCTTGAAATGGCGGAGGCGCTGACTCGTCGCGGTATTTCGGTCACCATCGTTGAAATGACGCGCAGTGTCATGACAACGGTCGATTCCGATCTTGGAAAGATTGTCGGCGCCGAACTGGAGCGAAACGGCGTGCGCGTGATCACCAGTCAGGCAATTTCGTCAATCGCGGCGGACGGCGATAAATTACGCATTGAAGGCGACGGAAATTTCACTTGCGTGGCTGACATGATCCTGGTTGCGGTCGGCGCACGACCGGAAACGAAAATTGCCTTGGCGGCGGGTGTTGCATCAGGTTTTAAGGGTGCTCTCCAGGTGAACCAGCGCATGGAGACTAATGTGCGCGATATCTTTGCCGCCGGCGATTGCGCCGAGACTTGGCATCGGATCACGCAATCAAACGCCTATCTGCCGCTTGGCACCACAGCGCACAAGCAGGGGCGGGTTGCTGGCGAAAACGCAGTCGGCGGCAACCGGGTTTTCGAGGGCAGTCTTGGCACGCAATCAGTGCGGCTGTTCGATTATGTTGTGGCGCGCACCGGCTTTCATGACCGCGACGCGGCGAATGCCGGCTTTGACCCGGTTTCGGTCGATTCCAGGGTCTGGGACCACAAAGTCTATTATCCGGGCGCTAAGGAAATGACGATCCGCGTAACCGGCGATCGCGGGACAGGGCGCCTTTTAGGTGCGCAAATCATCGGCCATTACGGTACTGAAGTCTCCAAGCGGATCGACGTCTTCGCCGCCGCTATCCATCACGGCATGAATGTCGAGCAAGTCAACGACTTGGATTTGAGTTACACTCCGCCGCTTAGCAGCCCGTGGGATCCCGTCCAGATCGCCGCACAGGCCTGGACGATCCGCCAGAAGGCGGCGTGATCCAGGGAGCCTTGCTTGTCTCAACGCTGTGTCGAGAATTCTCGACATGGTGTTGGAGTGAGACGAGATGACAGTTTGGGCACAACTGTTCTTAGCCGGGTCGCTCTGGATGTCGGGAACATGTCCCTCGTCCTGCGGCTCTTTGATGTCGAGCGTTCGTTAAAGAACGCCAAGCCGGGAGGAAAAGCATGGGAACGCACTGCGATAAGCTTGTGGATTCGGGCCGGCGAAAATTTTTGACCGGCGCCAGCGTAGCGGCGGTGAGCGCCGCAGCTGCGACGGTCATGGTACCGCGGGCGAAAGCCGAACCAGCCGCGGCGGGCGTCATCTATCCCTCAAACCGGCTCGGGAATGTACACGATCTTAAAGTCAACGACCCGCTGAGCGTCGCCTATCCCGACGCAGACGCACCGGGCGTCCTCATCAAACTCGGCACCCGCGTTGCATCCGGTGTTGGCCCGGACGGCGACATCGTTGGCTTCTCTACAGTCTGTCCGCATAAGGGATTCCCGCTCGCCTACAACAAGAGCGACAAAACGCTGAATTGCCCAGGTCACTACTCTCGCTTCGATGTCGAGGCGGGCGGTCAGCAAACCTGGGGCCACGCAACCCAAAACCTCCCGCAATACGTACTGCGCGTCGACAGCAACGGCGACATCTACGCCGAGGGTGTCGACGAGCTTCTGTACGGCCGGCTGTCCAACGTTCTCTCAGGGAGGAACCAATGACCTTCAAACGTCACATCGACCGCCTTCCGATCGTCCCCAAAGACGCGAAGGAACTCAACGTCGTCTGCCACTACTGCATCGTCGGCTGCGGTTACAAAGCCTATACGTGGCCTGCCAACAAGCAGGGCGGCGCCGCGCCGGGCCAGAATGTTTTCGGGGTCGATCTGGGCAAACAACAGGCGCCAGAGACCGTCGCTTGGTATGCCCCGTCGATGTACAACATCGTCCAGCAGAACGGCGAAGACGTGCACATCGTCATCAAGCCGGACCAGAATTGCGTGGTTAATTCCGGCCTCGGGTCGGTGCGCGGCGCCCGGATCGCGGAAATGAGCTACTCGCGCGCACGCAATACCCAGCTCCAGCGTCTGACAGACCCGATGGTGTGGCGCTATGGGCAGATGCAGCCCACGAGTTGGAACGACGCGCTTGATCTGGTTGCGCGCGTCACAGTCGGCGTGATCAATGAAATGGGCGAGGATGGGCTATTCGTCTCCGCTTATGACCACGGCGGTGCCGGCGGCGGCTATGAGAACACCTGGGGTACCGGCAAGCTCTATTTCGGCGCCATGAAGGTGAAGAACATCCGCATCCATAATCGGCCGGCCTACAATTCGGAGGTCCATGCCACCCGCGACATGGGTGTAGGCGAATTGAACAATTGCTACGAGGACGCCGAACTCGCCGACACGATCGTCGCTGTCGGCACCAACGCGCTGGAAACCCAGACCAATTATTTCCTGAACCATTGGGTGCCGAACTTGCGCGGCACCTCGATTGAAAAGAAGAAGGCTGAATTCAGCTCGGAGCCGGTTGAGCAGGCCCGCATCGTCATCGTCGATCCGCGCCGCACGGTGACCGTGAACGCCTGCGAGGTCGAAGCGGGCAAAGACCGCGTGATGCACCTTGCGATCAATTCCGGCACCGATCTCGCACTGTTCAACGCTTGGCTCACCTACATCACGGACAAAGGCTGGACCGATAACCCGTTCATTGCCACCTCGACCAAAGACTTGGACAAGGCCGTTGCTGCCAACAAGACGAGCCTTGAGGAGGCGGCCCGGATCACCGGCCTGAGCGTTGATCAGATTCGCCAATCCGCCGAGTGGATCGCACAGCCGAAGGCGGGTGGCGCCCGCCGACGTACCATGTTCGCCTACGAGAAGGGCCTGATCTGGGGCAACGACAACTATCGCACCAACGGCGCGCTGGTGAACATAGCACTTGCCACCGGCAATATCGGCCGACCCGGCGGCGGCTGCGTGCGCATGGGCGGCCATCAGGAGGGCTATTCGCGGCCGTCTGATGCGCATGTCGGCCGGCCCGCGGCATACGTCGACCAGCTTCTTATTGGCGGCAAGGGCGGCGTGCATCACATCTGGGGCTGCGATCACTACAAGACGACGCTCAACGCCTTCAAGTTCAAGCAGACCTACAAGAAGCGGACTGATCTCGTAAAGGACGCCATGCTTACGGTGCCCTATGGGGACCGTAGCGCGATGGTGAACGCCATTTTGGGTGCAATCAAACAGGGAGGTCTCTTTGCGGTCGATGTCGACATTGTGCCGGCAAAGATCGGAGAAGCCTGCCAGGTGTGGCTGCCGGGGGCGACCTCCGGTGAGGCCAATCTCACATCGATGAACGGCGAGCGGCGCATGCGGCTCACAGAGCGCTACATGGACCCGCCGGGACAAGCGATGGTCGATTGCCTGATCGCCGCACGCATCGCCAACAACATCGAGCGCGTGCTGCGCGAGCAGGGTAAGGCCAAGTACGCCGACCAGTTCAAGGGCTTCGACTGGAAGACGGAAGAAGACGCCTTCATGGACGGCTATCACAACCACGAGAAGGGCGGGCAGTTCGTCACCTACGATCGTCTGCGGGCGATGGGCACGAACGGCTTCCAGGAGCCCGCGGTCGGTTATGAGGCTGGTCCTGCAGGACAAGGCAGCCGCGGCACGCTGCCGGCACCGACCGAAGGCGGTAAGATTATTGGAACGAAGCGCCTCTATGCCGACGGCAAGTTCTCAACGAAGGACGGCAAAGCCACCTTCATGGAAACCAAGTGGCGTGGCCTGGAGGCGCCCGGGAAAGAAGCGGAGAAGAACAAGTGGCCATACCTTGTCAACAACGGCCGCACCAACATCGTCTGGCAGAACGCCTACCTCGACCAGGACAACGAGTTCGTGATGGATCGAATGCCTTACCCGCTGATCCAGATGAACCCGCAAGATATGGCCGACGTCAAAGTGAACGCCGGCGATTTGGTTGAAGTGTACAACGATAACGGATCGACGCAGGCAATGGTCTATCCGACGGCCACAGCGCGACGAAAAGAAACGTTCATGCTGTTCGCCAATCCGAATGGTGTGCAAGGGAACGTGGTTTCGCCGGGAGTCAACGAACTCGTCATCCCGAACTACAAGCAGACCTGGGCTGCGATCCGCAAGCTATCCGATGCCCCGCAAAACGTGCGGCAGCTGAGCTTCAAGTCATTGGAATACGCCCCCGGATAGTTGATCCCGGCGGCGCTGCGCTTGAGATGTCGGCATCGTCAGGAGGCGCCGCCCTCCGAGGTGGGAGCGGCAGCCTCCGGCGCGACCCGCGGCCCGCAATACGCTTTGTCGTGAGCGACCTGCGCCACGCGCTCGCTGGTGCCAGTTGGCTATCGTTGATTCAGGTCGGCGGCGCGGGACCGAGACAGTATTTAACGCGACCTTAACAACATGATGAGAAGGTAAATTTCGTTTTTCGAACTGCTTCCGGATGCACCATGTTTCTCAACAAGCTGTCGCTGATGGCGAAATGCTGCATCGCTGCCGGCGCGTTGTTCGTCGTCGGTGTCGGTTCGGCCGGGGCAATCGCCTACGTTTCGATCAGCCGGGTGCTTGAGGACTCGCTGGCGATCAACGTCGCGGCGGCCACAAGGGAAGGCACGGACGCTCTTTCGGATATCGATCGGCGGATGAACACCTACGCCGAATTGTTCGCCCGGCGGCCGGACGTCGTCGCCATGGTCGAGCGGCAGGACCCGGCAGCTTTGGAGAAGTTCGCCGTTGCCGAGTTTAACGCCCTGCACGCATCCGACCCGAGTGTTGCTGCGCTGGAGTTCACCGATGCCACGGGCGTCGTGGTCATGCGCGGCCATCATCCGGCAAAAAAGGGCGACGACAAGAGCAAGCAGCCGCAGATCAGAGAAGCGCTCGCAGGCAAAGCCTCCGGCGGCATGACGATTTCCCCGACGTCGGGGGAAGCAGCCCAGGACGGCGTGCGGCCCCTGATGAGCCAAGGGCACGTTGTCGGCACGGTGAAGGTCGGAGCCTATTTCCGAGCCGACACCGCTGCCGAACTCAAGCGCAAGACTGGCCTGGACGTCGCTTTCATGGCTGGCGGCAAGGTAACCGCCACGACCTTCGGGAAAGATGCAGGCCTGGAAATTCCCGCCGATGTCGTTGCCGCCGCAAAGACGGGCGTCGCCGCATGGCCGTCTGTCGAGGTCAAGGGACGCCACTTCATGGCGGATGTTGCGTTTCGTCCGAGCGATGTCGGCGAAGGAATGGCGGTCGTGTTCCTGGCGGACCGCTCGGTGATAACCCATGCCCGCAACGAATTTTTGTCGTGGCTGGGCGTCGCCGGCGCGTTGATGCTTGTCGTCCTGCTTCCCGTTATCGTTTTCGCCGCCTACCGATCGACCCAGCGGATACAAGCGCTTGCCAACACCATCCGGCAAATTGCCGGCGGGCGGCTTGAGGTGAAAGTCCCCGCGCAGGACGATCAAGACGAGATCGGCGATATGGCGCGGGCCGTCTGTGTGCTGCAAAGCGCAGCGGGCGAGAAGGCACGTTTCGAGAGAGAAGCCGCTGAACTTGAGAAAGAGGCCGCTCAACATCGAGCGCAGGCCGAGAACGAGCGGCTTCGAAACGAGCAGGAGCGGCACCAGGACATTGAACGCGAGCGGGCGTTGGTCGCGAACTCGATCGGCTCCGGGTTGGCCAAGTTGGCCGCGATGGATCTCACCTGCCGCATGACCGACGACATGCCCGAGGCCTATCGGAAGCTGCAGACGGACTTCAATGCGGCGCTTGAACTGCTTGATCAGGCCCTGCAAAGCGTCAGAAGCAGTTCGAAGGTCATCCATTCCGGGAGCCAGGAGATTGCCGGCGTCGCTGATGACCTGTCGCGCCGCACGGAGCAGCAGGCAGGCAGCTTGGAACACGCGGCGGTAGCGCTCGATCAAATCACCGCCACGGTCAAGAAATCCGCTGACAATGCCAACCGAGCGCGGGAGGTCGTTGCCAAGACGACGGGCGATGCGAAAAAAAGCGCGGAGATCGTTCGCAGCGCGGTCGGCGCGATGGCAGAGATCGAAAAGTCATCGCAGCAGATCGGGCAAATCATCAACGTCATCGACGAGATCGCGCGTCAGACCAACCTGCTCGCGCTGAATGCGGCTGTCGAAGCCGCCCGCGCCGGCGAAGCCGGCCGTGGCTTCGCGGTCGTCGCGTCAGAGGTCCGCAGCCTGGCACAGCGCTCCTCGGCCGCGGCCAAGGAGATCAATGGCCTGATTTCGGCTTCGAGCACGCAGGTCAATCACGGCGTGGCTCTCGTCAATCAGACCGGCACATCGCTCGAGCGGATTCTCGTTCTGGTGCACGAAATAAACGCCGTTGTGTCTGAAATCGCCGACGGAGCCAGACAGCAGTCGACCGAACTAGCGGATATAAACGCCACGATGGGCGAGTTGGATCAGACCACGCGCCAGAACGCCGCAATGGTGGAAGAATCGACCACCGCCAGCCATTCGCTTGCCAGCGAAATCGAGCAGCTATCGCACCTCATCGATCGCTTTCAGGTCGGCGGGAGCGCAACCGAGGCAAAACGATACCAAGCCCCGGTGCGCGAGTCGCTCGGCACTCAAGCAAGCGTGAAGGGCCAGGCCCGCCGGAACAAGCCGAGCGCGTCGAACGCGGCCGGCCTAGTCAGCGCGTGACCTCCAGAATCAGTCGGCCGTTGCCTGGCTCCCGGCCCCTGCTCCGCAAAACGTACGGCGGCTGAGCTTCAAGTCATTGGAATACGCCCCCGGATAGTCGCCTTCTGGAAGGCGTTTTTCTTGAGCCCCTCGTTTGGTCAGGTAACGCTGCGCCCTGTGGCGGGAACGCGGCGTAGCCCATCAGGCAGTTGCGCCCAGAGCGCGACCATCAGAAACACATTGGTCAGCGCGAGTGCGGCGAGCAAGACCAGCGTCCAGGAAGCGCCGCCGTATTGGAATGCCAGTCCTCCAATGAAGGGGGAAATCGCCATCGCGATCATGAGTGGAAGAGCCAATCGTCCCATCAAGACCGGAAATCGCTCTGGCCCGAACAGTGCCAATGGGACCGTGCCGCGAGCGATCGAGCCGATGCCGTTGCCTGCTCCGTATAATGCAATCGTTATCGCCACCAGCGGAAAACCTGCCAGCAGCATCGTCGCCGCGACCGCGACCAGAACGACCGAGGCGACCATCGTCCAGATCGGGCTATAGCGCCGGCCGGCGAGCATCTCTACGAACCTTGCCCCGACCTGAGAGGGACCGACGATCATTCCAATGCCCACGGACATGGATAGGTCGAGCCCTCGGGCCTGCAACAAGGGCAGTAGCAGTGTGCCCATCATCGAGAGAATCGCGGAACCAATGGTGATGATGGCTGCCAGAATAATGAAAATCCTGACCTCGTGGGGCTCAAGTCGGATTGGCGCGCGTTTGGTGGCCGCGGTCGCGGCCGCGGCTCGCGGCAAGCACACGAGGAGGATCGGGAGCGCAATCGCTATTTGGATGGCAGCATAGGCGATGCACGCGCCGCGCCATCCAAAATGATCGACCAGCAATGCGCTAAGCGGCCAGCACACCGTACTGGCGAAGCCTCCGAATAACGTGATGCTGGTGATGGCGTTACGAGATTGCGATCCGTAAATGCTTGCGACTGTGGAGAATGCTGCATCATACAGACCGGTCCCCATGCCCGCCCCAATGACCATCCAGGCCGCAAGATAGGCAGCGATATTCGGCGCCGTACCGAGCCCGAAAAGCCCGGCAGCAAGCAGCACCGCGCTAACAGCAAGCACGGGTTTTCCGCCCCGATGGCCGATTAAGCGCCCAACCCGCGGAGAGATGAGTCCGGCGATAAGAAGGCCCACCGATACGCCGCCGACAATGACGTCATAAGACCAACCGGTGTCGCGGGCGATGAATGGCGCGAGTACACCGAGCAAATAGAAGGTCGATCCCCACGCAAGAATTTGCGTGATGCCCAGCGCCGCCACCACAAGGGTCGTTCGCGGCAGTGCTGCTGTTGCGGTCGCCGGCACGGCCATCAGAACGTGAACGCGTCCGGCAAGGGCGCTGGTGCCATCATGAGAGCAAATGCGCCATCGCGCCCCGGCGAGGCGATGTCGTCAGGTGACGCTGCGCTCCGTGACCGGAGCGATTGCCCCCGGCGCGACCGACGGTGCGCAACAGGCCTTAGTGTGCGCAATACGCGCTACGGGCTCGCCCGTCCCGTCGCCGTAGTCGGTGGATTCGCCCGTGGTGTGGAACGCCTCCCAGGAAATCCCGGCGGGATCGTCAATCCAGGACTTTTCAGACTTGGCATAGCAGCACGACGTCGCGCCTTGCTCGATGACCGTGCCTCCGGCCTTGTTCAGGCGCGCGTAGACCTCATGCAGCTCGGCTTTGTCTTCGACCTGGATGCCCAGATGATCGAGGCCCGGCTGACGGCCCCGCGTCGAGATCGCGAAATTCACGCGCGGGTCATCAAGCATCCATTTGGCATAGTCGGGCTTCACAACGGCTGGCTGCGCGTCGAACAGTGCGGAGTAAAAACCGATCGACCGAGGAAGGTCTTCAACGGCGACGTGAACGTGCATGCGCTTCATGGCATAGGCTCCTCAGAGGACGGGCAAGGGCTGAAAGCCGATTTGGCCCATCATGGTTTCAAAATACGCCCGCACTTTTTGCGGGAAGCTAAGGCCCTTGACGACCGCCGCCGATCGAAGCAGCGGCAGCACGCGCACATCGTCGCGCGACAGTTTACCATTGATCGCGAAGGGCGCTTCGATCAGCCCGTCGAGCTCTTCAAGATCGGGCATCAATTCCTTGATGTAATGGCGGGTGTTGGCGCGAAGCTCGACGAAATCGCCAAACGTTTTTCGCTTGCGCAGGGTGTAGTGATCGACCGCGGCGACCGTCGCGAACTCGGGCAAACCGAGCAGCGGATAGCGCGGCATCGTCAGCGGTCCGGTTTTGGCGACAACCTTGTCCGCCCAGGCGGCGACTTCGGGGCGCTCGGGCCCGATCAAGATGCGCTCGCCGACGCCATCGACGTAGGAAACCATCTCCATACTTTCCAACATCGGCTGGCCGCCGTCCGTGAGGAGAATGGGAATGACGCGCTTGCCGACAAGACCAATCATCGTGTCGGAGTCATCGTCGAGCACGACGGTCTCCTGCAAATGCAGTCGTTTGAGCGCGGCGGCCATGCGGACACGAAAGCACAGCGAGCAATGCTCGAACATATAGAGCCTCATGAAACGCGCTCCTTCGTACGCAATGACCTGGAGGTCGCGCCTTGCGGACGCGCGCACGATGTCGGCGCACCGCGGCAGCACTTTTCGGTCAGGAAGGCGATCAGGCCGTTCATCGCCTCGTAGCGGGCCGCATAGATCATCGAGCGGCCTTCGCGCCGAACGGTGATTAGGCCGGCCACGCGCAGCCGATCAAAATGAAAGGTCAGCGTGTTGGGCGCGAGCCGCAAAGCTTCGGCCACCGCGCCGGCCGGCATTCCGCCCGGCCCGGCCTGGACCAGGAGCCGATAGACGTCGAGACGATTGTCCTGGGCGAGCGCCGCCAGGGCGGCGACGGCATCTGACTTTTCCATATTTCAACGAATATCGAAATATTCGGTGGGCGTCAAGAGCTTGTTGCAACTTGGGCTAAGTGTTCATGATATGTTCATGTTACGATAAGTTGAGAATTGCGATTCGCAGTTAGCGCCAATGGTTCATGGCAGGAGCACGATTGACCTGGAGCCGGCAGCGTCGCGAGCGATGAAGGCGCAAATTGATTATGCAGATACAACAGACGCGCGTCCGCGTTTTAGACCACTATCTCAAATCCATTAGGCGAGGCGCTAAGTTTCGGGTCGTATTCAGCATTCCCGCCGGACAATTGTCTGAGACGCTTAAACGGGCTGGATTCTCGACCGATGCAGCATCGGGTGACGCGGTTCTTCCTCCGAGCCGAGGACCGGTTTCAATATTTAATAGCGAGGGTCGTGATGTTGTTCGGAAAGACCTTTCTAAAGAGAGCAGGTACATCCGAACAGTCTTTTGGCGTTGGCGCGAATGGGCTGGCCGAGATCGATATGCGGAACGAGAAGACTACAAAGATTTATATCGCGACTGCTATCCGCGGGAGCATGTTTCCGCGCCAGCAGCCGAGTTGACATTTGTGAAGCGCGGAAGCGACGCCCTCATCGTTTCAGAAGCGCTTGCAAACAATGACCCCGAGTTTAACCGGGTCGCGCACATAATAAATTTGCTTCTGGAGATCCTTGGTTCCTGCGAGCTCGTTTCGGAAGGGCTGGAGCGCTTCGCTCCAGCAACTATTCGCCGAGTCAATTGGCTACTGCTCCCGCCCGGCGATTACCCGTGGCATCGATTAAAGGCTCATATCGCCGAAGCCGTGGAGAATACGTCCGACGATACTCAACGGGTGATTTGGAATCGTCAAGAAACGCTACAAGCGCATGGGCCTGACGAAATCTTTGTTGGCCAAGGCGGCTTTAGGGACTACCTAGCTTACGTGTTTAAGAAGCGCCGCGTCGTCGTCTTGGAAAGCGTGCGCATGGACAATGCAATTTATGTCTTAGATGAAAACTGGCAGGCGCTGTCACAACTTTCAAAAGCTGAAATCCTCAATGACAATCGGCACCTTGCCCGCATCATTCACGCGAAAGGATGGAAACCAAAACTCGCCAACCTCCTAGCAGAATTGAAGGTGGCCTAGACAATTCCAAGCATGTCGATTGAAAAGATCAATTTGCGAAAACTCTTGCAGTTGTTTTTTGCGGACGACCGCCTCAGGCGATCGCTCCTTCTCACCGATATTCGAAACGACCGAACGAAAGAGGCCGGTGGCAGGGATAGTGGCGGTGACTTTTACGGCCCTTTTTGGTCCGACGCCAAAAATCACGCTGCGGGTCTGTCGAGTTTAGCAGAGCAAACGAAAATCCGGATTGCTGCAAACAAGACACGAGCCAGGCTATATCCAATTTTGAGAGACTGCTTTCTGAGCATGTGGAGTGAAAAAATGCGCTGGCGCAATGAGCCGTTTGAGGTCGCGCCAGAGACTGTAAAAGCTCAGCTTCCAATTAAAGAGCTTGGCACAACCGTAAAGATTGAAAACACTGCAGCGATAAGGACATGGAATGGCTCGTACAGGGTTATATATCCATATTTTAGCGAAGCGCCGATCTTACCCGAGGAAGGCGCAAGGCTTGGTTTTTGGGCACTCAATCAGGCCCTTCCCGATTATCAAGCTGAGGATTTAAGAATTATCGATATGCAACGTCGAAGCTATTTCAGGCCAAGAGATGTTGGCATGAAGGGCAATGAAGGAAATCAGTTTCTCAAAAGATACGAATTCTCTCTTGCGAGAATGGCGCCGACTTCGAGACGAAAGCAAGTAACCCGGATTGAGCGGCAATGCTCTAACTCTACGTCAGTTTTCGGGACGGAGCGGAAATGGGCCGGGCGGCAGAGCCAGCTGCCTCGGTCGAAAATGACCCATCTGCGACATTGCGCGATGTGTTGCCGGCCCTAGGCGGGGATGGGTGTAGAACGTATGATATCAAGGCGCGACACGCCGAGCCCATGAGACAAAGCTCCGCATGTGATGTGGGCACACTCGGCTTTCCCTCCCTATGCTCGCCAGCAAACGCGATTGACAGGTGAATGCAATGAACGATCCGGCATCAGTCGCGCAAGAGAAGAAAAATCTCAAAGATGAATTGGACCAATGGTCAATCTGGGCTAACAAAGGATCAAAAGCGTGGAGCTTTTTGTATCACCTCTCGTTCGGCGCCGCGGCAGTCTTGGGCGTTGTAGTTGCCGTGCTCAGTAGCGGACGGACGCTGCTGGACGGCCCCTGGCATGACCTCCTGATTTCGATCTTCTCGGGCTTCGCGGCCATACTGACAACAATCGGCGGCTTTGGGGGCTTTGAACGGAAATGGAGAACCAATCGCCGCACGCGTGCGGAACTGGAGCTCCTCAGAATTGATCTATGCGATCCGAAGATCGACATCGCTCAAATACGAGAGAAACTCAAAGCGATCATCAGGGCCCATGAGGCGGGTATCATGGGCGGTGATCAGCCTGTCGCAGTATCCCAACCCAAATAGCAGAAAAGTAGCGTCGCTAAAGCGGACTAACTCATCAGCAAGTAGCCCGGATTGAGCGTCAGCGAAAACCGGGATCAGCGGCGAGGCCTGCCCCGGATTTCGTTTCACTCAATCCGGGCTATGATCTTTTCCGTCATCCTGAGGTGCGAGCGTCAGCGAGCCTCGAAGGATGAATTGGCTGAGGCGCTGGGGCCGTCGCCCTTCGACGCTCGGCGCTTTGCGCCGAGCGCCTCAGCGTGACGGGATATGGCGTCATCGCGCGCGCCGCTATGGCAGCGTTATGCCCGGCCTTGTGCCGGGCATCCCGACAAAATGGCAATGCCTCGCGTCATTAAGCGGGATGGCCGGGTCAAGCCCGGCCATGACAATCACGCCGCGAGCGTCTTCTTCACGGCGGCGACGAGTTGCTTGAGGGTGAACGGCTTGGGCAGGAAGGCGTAGTGGCCGTGCTCGGGCAGGTTCTTCTGGAACGCGTCCTCGGCGTAGCCGGAGACGAAGATGATTTTCAGGTCCGGATTGCGGCTGCGGAGTTCGCGCGCCAGCGTCGGGCCGTCCATCTCCGGCATCACCACGTCGGAGACGACGAGGTCGACCGGCTTGCCGGATTTTTCAAGGAGCTCGATCGCCTCGACGCCGTTGCCGGCTTCGAGCACGGTGTAGCCGCGCGAGGTGAGCCCGCGCGCGTTGAGCGCGCGCAAGCCCTCTTCGTCCTCGACCAGCAGGATCGTGCCCTCGCCGGTGAGATCGATGCTGGTGCCGCCGGCCGCGCCGGCGGCGCGCTTGACCTCGCCGGCGGCGGCCAGCGCGTCGGCGATCGCCGGCGCCTCCATCTCGGCGGCCTGCTCGGCCAGCTCCTTGGCGCTGGCAATGTGCCGCGGCAGGAAAATGCGGAACGTCGTGCCCTTGTGCAGGGCGGAATTCGACATAGACGAAGCCGCCGGTCTGCTTGATGATGCCGTAGACGGTGGAGAGGCCCAGCCCCGTCCCCTTCCCCACTTCCTTGGTCGAGAAGAACGGATCGAAAATCTTGCCGACGATGGCTTCGGGGATGCCGGTGCCGGTGTCGGCGACCTCGACCAGCACATAGTCGGCGGCGGGCATGCCTTTGGTGTTTTGATAGCGCTCGCAGTCGCGCGCCGTGACGTTGCCGGTGCGCACATGCAGCTTGCCGCCGTCGGGCATGGCGTCGCGCGCATTGACCGCGAGATTGACGATCACCTGCTCGAATTGCGACAGGTCGACCTTGACCGGCCACAGATCGCGGCCGTGGACGACGTCGAGCGTCACCTTCTCGCCGATCAGCCGCCGCAGCAGAATATTGAGATCGCTCAGCACTTCGCGCAGGTCCAGCACCTGCGGGCGCAGCGTCTGCTTGCGCGAGAAGGCGAGCAGATGCCGCACCAGGCTGGCGGCGCGGTTAGCGTTCTGCTTGATCTGCATGATGTCGCCGAACGACGGATCGGTCGGCTTATGGGCATTGAGCAGAAAGTCGGTCGCCATCATGATGGCGGACAGCACATTGTTAAAGTCGTGGGCGATGCCGCCGGCGAGCTGGGCGACCTGCTCCATCTTCTGCTGCTGGATGACCTTGTTCTCGAGCTCGCGCTGCGCGGTGGTCTCCAGCGTGTAGACGATTGCCGCTTCCTGGTCGCGCTCCTGTTCCTCGATCGCGGTGACATAGAAGCTGCCGAAGCGGTCGCCGTCGCCGGCGAGCGCGGCGTCGACCGGGGCGATGTCGCCCTTGCCGCCGGCGGCTTGCGCGATGGCGGCGTCGAGCACGGGGCGATCGCGCTCGGCGACGACGGCGCGGATCGCGCGGGGGCCGCCGTCGATGTTGAGCACCTTGTGGAACAGCCGCGCGAACAGCGGATTGGTGCGCACGATGCGGCCTTCGCGGTCCACGGTCGCGATCGCCATCGGGGTGTGGTGAAAGAAGCGCATGAAGCGGACTTCGGCGGCGCGCAGCGGATCGTTGCCGTCGTCGCGGGCGCGATTGAGGACGAGGGTGCGCGAGGCGCCGGGCGTGCCGTCGCCGCCGAACGCGACCTTGTGGAATAGCCGGACCGGCAGCGTCCCGCCGCTCCGGGTTTTCAGATCAAGATCGAGCGCCTCGGTCTTGAGCTCGCCCGGCGCGGCGCGCAGTGTGGTCAAGAGCGCTGCGCCGTCGCCGGCGACGAGATCGGCAAGCTTCAAGCCGCCGGAGCCGACCTGCGCCAGATCCTGATCGAGCCAGTTGGCCAGCGTGGCGTTGAGATAGACCACGTCGCCCTTGGCATCGGCCGAGAAGAAGCCGGCCGGGGCGTGATCGAGATAGTCGACGGCGTGCTGCAATTCCTGGAACACATTTTCCTGGCGCTCGCGCTCGCGCGTGACGTCGGCGAGCGCCCACACGGTCATGCGGTTGCGGCCGCGCTCGCCGAGCGGGCGGACGCGGAGCCGCAGCCACCGCGCCGGCCGGCCCTTGGTGGCGGCGACGCGCACCTCCTCCTGCAGCCGCTTGCCTTCCCGCGCCGCCTTGAGGAGGCGATAGATCGCTTCGGAGGCGTCGGCATCGCCGATGAAAACGCGCTCGACCGGCCGCAGGTCCTTGGGATCGACGGCGTCGATCAGATCGAGATAGGCGGGATTGGCGTAGATGACCCGGCCGTCGGCGTCGGTGACGACGAAGCCGTCGAATGCCTCGTCGATCACGGTCTTGAGGAGCGGATTGGCGCCCTCGGCCGCCGGCAGCCGCAAGATGCCGGCGGCAAGCGCGAACAGCGAGAACACGCCCACAGTGGCGAGCACCGCCAGGAAGCCGAGGATATAGGGCTCGGCATTGCCGCGTCCGAGCACGACAAAGGCGGTGGCGGCGGCGACCAGGATGATGGCGACCAGGAGCACCAGGATGACGCTGCCGGTGCGTCCGCCACCGGTCGAGCGGTCGACCGCCTTGCGGGCGCTGGCAGCGGATTCCTCGGCGATGCCGTGTGTGGTCATCTACATATTCTCCTGCCCCGCGAAGCGGGGAAGGGGGACCGCGCCGCGTCAGCGGCGTGGTGGAAGGGGCGCGGCCTCCGAGCGTAACCTCTGTGCCGCAGCCCCCTCCACCGCGCTACGCGCGGTCCCCCTCCCCCGCGCTACGCGCGGGGGCGGATAAACTTTCGTGCCCTGCGCGCCCCGATCGCGCAAGGGAATCCCGCAGGGAGTTTACCAGCGAATGTGCGCGATTCGCGGGCCGCCTCACAGCCGCCGTGGCTGGCCCACCATCCGGCGCAGCCGCATGATGTAGCCGATGATTTCGGCCACCGCGCGGTAATGTTCCTGCGGAATCTCCTGGTCGATCTCCACGGTTCCGTGCAGCGCCCGCGCCAGCGGCGGGTTTTCGACCACTGGGATATCGTGCGCCTCGGCGATCTCGCGGATCTTGCGGGCGATCAGGTCGACGCCCTTGGCGACGCAGATTGGCGCGTTCATGCCGCGCTCGTATTTGAGCGCCACGGCGAAGTGGGTCGGGTTGGTGATCACGACTGAGGCCTTCGGCACCGCCGCCATGATGCGCTTTCGCATCCGCGTGTTGCGCAATTGGCGCAGCTTCCCCTTGACCGCCGGATCGCCTTCGCTCTGGCGGTATTCCTCCTTGATCTCCTGCAGCGACATTTTGTGCCGCTCGAACCATTGCCGGTACTGCAACAGATAATCGGCGACGGCGATGACGGCGAGGATCGCCACCACCACGCCGAGAAGCTTCATGGCCAGCGCATTGGCGAACGGCAGGACCATGGCCGGGTCGGCGGTAACGAGATTGCCGACGAAGTGGCGCTGCGGCCAGAGCGAAGCCACCATCACCCCACCGACGACGGCGAGCTTGAAGAAGCCCTTGCCGAGATTGACTAGCGCCTGCCGCGAGAACAGCCGGGAGAAGCCGGCGCCGGGCGATAACCGCGACCATTGCGGCACCACCTGCTCGGTGGTGAAGAGCAGGCGGTGCTGCACCAGGTTGCCGGCAAAGGCGGCGACAAGGAGCAGCACCAGCGGAATGCCCAGCGCAGCGGTGAGGTCGAACGCTATGGTCTTGACCAGCACGATCAGCGCCGGACCGTCGGTCGGGATCTGGTAGGACTTGGCCAGAAGGCCGCGGAACATGGCCTGCAGGCTGGTCGCCGCCGAGCTGCCGAACATCATGATCATCAGCGTGCCGCCGGCGATCATGAACCAGGTATTGACCTCGATGCTGCGCGCGACGTCGCCGCGGCGGATCGCCTCTTCGAGGCGTTTGGGTGTCGGGTCTTCGGTGCGCTCGTTCGAATCCGAGTTTTCGTCGGCCATGAGATGCGCTTATCCGTTCGGCGTCATCGCGTGCAGCACGCCGCCGACATAATCGAGGAAGAAGCCCATCATCGCGCCAAGCAGCAGCAACAGGAACAACAGGCCGAGCATGATCGACAGCGGCAGCGCGACAAAGAACACCTGCATCTGCGGCATCAGCCGCGCCAGCACGCCAAGCCCGATGTTGAAGATGAAGCCGAAGACGATGAACGGCGCCGAGAGCTGAATGCCGACGCGGAATGCGCCGGCGACGGTCTTGGTGATCAGCGCGGCGGCGTCGCCGGTGGCCGGCATCTCACCCGGCTCGAACAGATTGTAGCTGTCGTTGAGCGCGGCGATGACGAGATGATGCATGTCGGTGGCGAAGAACAGCGTGATGCCGAGGACGGTCAGGAAATTGCCGACCATCACGCCCTGCTCGCCCTGGGTCGGATCGACGGCGGTGACAAAGCCGAGGCCGAGCTGCTGGGCGATGACCGAGCCGGCGACCGCGAGCGCCGAGATCGTCAGCCGCGCGGTGACGCCGAGCATCGCGCCGATCAGCATCTCCTCGATCAGCAGCAGCAAAACGGAGCCGAGCGCGGCGGGATCGATGTGGTAGGCGCTGCGATGCAGCGGCAACAGCACGGCGGCCATCACCAGCGCGAAGGTCAGCCGCATGCGCGGCGAGATATTCTGCTCGCCAAGCCCCGGCAGCAGCATCAGCATCGTGCCGGTGCGGGCGAACACGAGGAGAAACGCGGCCGCGAGCGCGGGGAGGAAAGAGAGGTCAATGCGCATGGCTACGCCCTCCTCCGCTTCGTCATTGCGAGGAGCGAAGCGACGAAGCAATCCAGAGTCTTCGGCGAAACCTGGATTGCTTCGCTTCGCTCGCAATGACGCTTGGTCTGGGTCCCAGCCTTCGCGGGGACGAGCGGGTTAGGGCTGTGTGCGCTACCCACAGTCGACTGCTCACCCGCCGCCGATGTGCGAGGTGATCCGCATGAAGTTGGCGTGCAGCGCGTCGGCCATGAACGGCAGCGCCAGCAACAGCGTCACGAAGATCGCCAGGATTTTCGGGATGAAAACCAGCGTCGCTTCCTGAATCTGCGTCAGCGCCTGGAACAGCGACACGACGACGCCGACGACCAGTCCGACGATCATCAGCGGCGCCGTCACGAGAATGAGCGTCACGATCGCATCGCGCGCCACGTCCATCACTTCCGGTCCGGTCATTTATCTCCCCACCCTCTTTTCCTCATCCTGAGGTGCCCGCCGAAGGCGGGCCTCGAAGGATCACCGCCGGGGCCGTCCCCTTCGAGGCTCGCTTACGCTCGCACCTCAGGGTGACGGACGCGGCGCGTCCTTCAGATCGGCATTCTTAAAATCTCTTCGTACGCCGCGATCACCTTGTCGCGGACCGACACCAGCGTCTGGATCGCGGTTTCGCTCTCCGCCACCGCGGTCACAACGTCGATCATGTTGGCCTTGCCCGTGGCGACGGCCTCCGCCTGGACGTCAGATTTGTGGCCGACCGCAGTCACGTTCGCCATCACGTCCTTGAGCATCGCGCCGAAATTGACGCCGGCGTCTTGCGGGGCCGCGTCGCGGCCAAGCGTCGCGGCCTGATCGCGCATCCGCGCGAGCGCGGCGTAGGCATTAGCGGCTATGGCCGGAGTCGGCATGGTTCACCTTTTAGCTCTTGAGGATGTCGAGGGTGCGCTGGAGCATGCGTTTGGTCGACGAGATCACGTTGATGTTGGCTTCGTAGGAGCGCTGGGCGTCGCGGAAGTCGGTCATTTCGATCAGCGAATTCACGTTCGGATATTTGACGTCGCCCTTGGCGTCGGCCATCGGGTTGTCCGGCTCGTGCCGGACCACGAAATCCGACGAGTCGGTCGCGACCTTGCCGAGCGCGACGACGTGGGCATCGAGCTCGCGATCGAGCTCGGAGCGGAACGTGACGATGCGCCGCCGATAAGGATCGCCGCCGGGCGTAGACGCCGTCGAATCGGCGTTGGCGATGTTCTCGGAGAGGACGCGCATGCGGCCGGCCTGCGCGCGCATGCCGGTGGTGGCGATCGCGATCGATTTGATGAAGTCCATCATGGCACGAAGACTCCGAACCGTTGCGGCGATGCCGCGCTACGATCTGCCGATCGCGGTTTTGATCAACGACAGGCTGTGGGTGTAGATCGAGGTGACCGCGTCATAGTCCATCTGATTGCCGGCGAGCTTGAGCATCTCGTCTTCGTGGGTGACGGCGGTGCCACGCGGGCGAATCTCGTAGTGCGGGTCCCGGCCCTCGGCGAATTGCGAGTCGCCGCCGGCCGGGCCCATGTGGCCGGGATCGGTCCGCGCCATGGTCAGCGCACCCGTCCGTTGCAGCACGCTCTCGAAATCCGGCGGCGCCAGATCGCGCGCGCGGTAGTTAGGCGTGTCGGCATTGGCCACGTTCTCGGCCAGGACGCGCTGGCGCTCCTGGTGCCACTGCATGCGCGTGCGCAGCATCGAGAGAATCGGAAAGTCGGAAATCGGCATGATTCTGCCCTCGTTTGACTGGGCAGACTTTGCCGGGGGCATGGTTAATGGGCGGTTAAATCAGGTCCCGTCCGGTTTTGCCTTTAATCCGCCGTTTACCATAGAAATGCTGATTTATAAGGGACCGGGCTCAAAGACGCCCATCGACATTAGAGATTTGTTAATATTCGCCGCGGCAAAGTTTACCGGCGCTGTTAACCTTTGGGAATCAGCGCCGCCGCCGCGATGAGACGGGGGAGTTGGGCGAATGTTCGATTTGTTCGGCGCGGAAATGCCACTCGCCGTGCGTTTCTTCCTGGCATTCCTCATCGTACTCGGATTGATCGGCGCCGCCGCGTGGGCGGTGCGCCGGTTCGGCAGCGCGCGGCTCGGCGGCGTGGTGCGCGGACGTCAGCCGCGATTGGCGGTGATCGAATACGCTACCGTCGACGCGCGCCGACGGCTGTTGCTGGTGCGCCGCGACAATGTCGAGCATCTGGTGATGATCGGCGGACCGAGCGACGTCGTGGTCGAAGCAAATATCGTGCGCGCAATACCGGCTTCGCGCGAGCCGGCCATGCCGCGCGTGCCGGCGCCGGCCGATACATTATCCCGTGCTTTGCCGGAGGCCGCCTCGAACGGTTCCTGGCCGCTGCAGCCGGAACCGCCGGCACCGCCGCCGCCGATGCCGTCCGCGATGCCTCCCTCGATGCCGCCGCGGCGCGCGCCGCGGATCGAGCCGATCCCGGAAGAACAAATGATCGCGCCGCCGCATCCGGAGCCGCCGCCGCGCCCGCAGCGCGAAGTCTTAAGCGCGCTCGCCGACGATCTCGCTGCCCACGCGCCACCGCCGCCGGTCACGCCGTTGCCGCCGCGCAACCGACCGCCGGCACCGCCCCGGCTGCAGCCGGCCGAAACACGCGCCGAGCCGCCGCGCATCCCGGCGGCGTCATCGGCCGCCGAGCCCGCCGCGGTCGATCAAAGCCTCGCCGAAATGGCGCAGCGTCTCGAAGCCGCGTTGCGCAAGCCGAAAGCGGTCGACACACGCGCGCCAATGGCGCCGGCGCCTGAACATGAAGAGGACATGGAGGAGGCCGCCGCGGCACCGCCGCCACCTCCCCCGCAGCCGTCCCGTGCCGCCCGCTCGGCGGAAGCAAAACCCGCGCGCGCCGAGCCTAAGGTCAAGGAAGGCAAAGCGCTTTACGACTCTCTCGAACAGGAGATGGCCAGTTTATTAGGCCGACCGGCAAGCAAAAACTGATGACATCAAAATGGGGCTGCCGCGTCCGGGTAACAACGGTGGCGGCCTCAGTAGCGGCTCTGATAGTTTCGGCGACGCCGCTCGCCGCGCAGGATATCAGCATTAATCTCGGTCAAGGCGCCGCCACCGGCGGGCTGAACGAGCGCATCATCCAGCTGATCGCGCTGTTGACGGTGCTGTCGCTCGCACCATCGATCCTGGTGATGATGACGTCGTTCACCCGTATCGTCGTGGTATTGTCGCTATTGCGCACCGCGCTCGGCACCGCGACGTCGCCGCCGAATTCGGTGGTCATTTCCTTGGCCCTGTTCCTCACCGCCTTCGTCATGGGGCCGGTGCTCACCCGCGTCTATGACGTCGGCATCAAGCCCTTGGTCGCTAACGAGATCAACGTCAACCAGGCGTTGGAGCGCGCCTCGGGACCGCTGCGCACCTTCATGGAGAAGAACGTCCGCGACAAGGATCTGCGGCTGTTTGTCGACATGTCGGGCGAGAAGGCGCCGGACAAGCCGGAAGACCTGTCGATGCGCATTCTGGTCCCGGCCTTCATGATTTCCGAGCTCAAGCGCGCCTTCGAGATCGGCTTCCTGTTGTTCCTGCCGTTCCTCATCATCGATCTGGTCGTCGCCTCAGTGCTGATGTCGATGGGCATGATGATGCTGCCGCCGGTCGTGGTGTCGCTGCCGTTCAAGCTGATCTTCTTCGTCCTGGTCGACGGCTGGACACTGGTCGCCGGCTCGCTGATCCAGAGCTACGGGACGTGAAATCCTGCAACCCGGATTGAGCGCAGCGAATCCGGGCTAAGCTGGAACGATAGTCCGATATCGTCGGAACTTCCTCGCGGGCGGACCATTCTTCCTCGCCGCGACAGTTCCAATCCGGATTTACGCTGGCTCGCTTGCAGCCAGCAGCATCCGTCGCAACACGTTATTTCGCTTGATGAAATGGTGTCGGAGCGCTCCGACGATATGGATGACGATCATGATCGCCAACACATACGCCAGAATCTTGTGACTATCTTCGAGTAGTTCATGAACCGCCCGGTTCTGATTCACGTAAATCGACGGAAATGAGATACCGAAAAGATCTTTTCTCAATGGCGTTCTCAAAGTGCCCGCCAGGGCCCACCCTGCAAACGTCGCCGCGAAGGTAAAAAGATAAAGCAGCAGGTGGCCAACGTTGGCTGAGATGCGCTCCCAGCGCTTGGTGTCTTCCGGCAATGCAGGCACGGTTCCGGTCCACCGCCACAACAGCCGCACGACCATGATAACGAGTAAATCGTAGCCTAATGCCGCGTGCCACGAAAAGTTGGTAAAGCGCTCCGGTGAGGGCGGCGTGGCGTGCGTCATCCACCATCCGTGCCCGAGCAAAACCAAAATGACGACTGCGCCCAGCCAATGGAGCAGTCTCGCAGGCCAGTTCCATGCGTCAGTAGTGTTGCGAAGCAAATAACATCTCCCTGGAGACCGTCACAAACAAGCCTTCCACAACCTAACGAGGTGATCGCACCAGACCAAATTACAATTATGTAAGAAAATCGTCCGCAACGCACGAGCCGGAGGCCCTGGCTATGCTAAAATTCAAGTAACGAGACGTCGCAGCAGCAAGGCCGGCAGCAGCAAGGGCGATAGTGATGGCCGGAAACAGTTTTGAAGTGCGGCGTCTGTCGGGTTCGATCGGCGCGGAAATCTTAGACATCGATCTTGCATCCGAGCCGGACGACCATGCCATCGGCGAAATCCGTCAGGTCTGGCTTGAGCACAACGTGATTTTCTTCCGCGATCAGGACCTGCCGCCCGCCAAGTTTCTGGCGTTCGCTAAGCGCTTTGGCGAGGTGGTCGAATATCCCTTCATCAAGGGCATCGAAGGCTTTCCGGAGATCATCCCGGTCATCAAACTCGAGCACGAGACCAAGAATTTCGGCGGCATCTGGCACACCGACACTGCCTATCTCGCGATACCGCCAATGGCGACCATGCTAATCGCGCGTGAGGTGCCCCCCTATGGCGGCGATACGCTATTCGCCAACACCTATCTCGCCTACGAGACCCTCTCCGAGGGCCTAAAGCGCATGCTCGATGGGCTGATCGCGGTCAATCATTCCGCCAAGGCGGACGTGACCCGCACGCGCGAGGACCGGCTGCGCGACGGCGGCAAGGCTGAAGCGATCAAGGAATATATCAGCGAGCATCCGGTCGTGCGCACGCATCCGGAAACCGGACGCAAGGCGCTTTACATCAATATCGGCCACACGGTGCGTTTCAAGGATATGACCGAGGCCGAGAGTGCGCCACTGCTCAATTTCCTGTTTGAGCACCAGACCAAGCCCGAATTCACCTGCCGCTTCAATTGGCGCGGCGGCTCGCTGGCGTTCTGGGACAATCGCTGCGCGCTCCACAATCCGGTCAACGACTATCACGGCTTCCGCCGCGTGATGCACCGGGTGACGTTGGCCGGAGACACCCCGCGCTAGGATCGACGCTGCCCGTCAAAACTGCGAAAGCTCGGCTGCGCGTTGTGACGGTGCGCGGCCGCGATGCGGCGATAGGTCCAAAGTTTCAAATGAAAACCGGAAGTGCCAGGCACGCTCAAAACGTCGCTGGTGACCCACAAGAGACATGCCGCGCCCGCGAACAGCGGTTCACCGATGGACGAGAACCGGGATCTTGCAATGGGTGAGGACCTTCACGGTCTCGCTGCCGAGCACGATCGCGGAGATGCCATGGCGGCCGTGCGAGGCCATTACGATTAGATCGCAGCCTTTCGACCCCGCGGTATCGATGATCGCCTGGTAGGGATGTTCGTGCTCGACCTGAACTGTCTCGCACGCGACGCCTGCTGCCTGCGCTTCGTGGGCGACGGCGCCCAGGACTTTGGCTGCACGCTTCTGCATGCGCGCTTTGTACTCGGCCGGCGTGTCCTCGATCATCTGTGCGTCGGTTGTGAAGGTATGAAACGACGGCAAGACCGTCAGCAGGATGACTTTGGCGCCAACCCGCTTGGCCAAGCCGATGCCGTGCTGGACGGCTTTCCCGGCCAGTTCCGACCCGTCTGTAGGTAGCAAAATATTTGTGTACATTGCGCCGCTCCTTGAGCGCGACCTGCCAGCATACCGGCGAGAGGCCGCGTGTTTATTTGCAAGCAAAAACCTCGGAAATACCTTCCTGTTTGGCAATCCCCTTGGCCGTGTGAACAGCGGTCAAGAACGAAAGCTCACTTATGGTGTTCGACTGTTGGCGGGCAACGGTAATGACCAGACCGAGTGCCATTTTCGTTTGCCCGTATTGTTCGCCAAACGTGACCAGCACATACTTTTGATCGGCGGGAATCTCGGCTAACGACGTGATGTATTTCACTCTCGGCATTGGCACGCCTCTTTGCAGCGAACGAGTGATATGTTGGCGGTCAGTTCATGTTTTACGAACGATGCGCCCTCGGTTGATCGACCTGCAATTCAAAGAAGATATCGGCACTCGGGCAAAAGCGCGGCGCTAATGCTATCGATGCAGGCGCACCAGCGAGCCAGTCGCGGCAGACTTCTTTGAGCACGCAAGTTTCGCACCGGTGAAGCGCAATAGCGTAGCGCAGACCCAAGTGCGGTTCGACACCGCCGCCCGGCTCAATGCCAAGGCGCTCCATCATCTCGCAAACGTAGATTGATCGACGCTCGCGTGTGACAGGCACAGGCATGATTGCCACTCCCTCACTGACCCGACAGGCGCAACATATACAGTGCGCGCGATTTCGAATTGATCTATCGCAAAGGCCAGACATTGGGGTGGGACTTGGATTTTGCGGGTATCGCCGTTTTTACCGCTGCGCGGTTTTTCCGGTGGCTCGCGCCGGCGGCGGTGTCTTCGGCGCGGCGGGAGCCGGGACGGCGTTCGCGGGGTTTCCCGGCCGCGATGCCGACGACGGCGACAACACGTTGGCATCCGGATAGCGCGACTGCAGGTCGCGCAGGAATCCTTCCAGCGTGTCGACCGACGCCGCGGCGCGGGCAATGTTGCGGAATTCGGTGCCGCTGGTGCCGAGCGGCGCGGAGACCACTTCGAAGGCGCGGGCGTCCGGCGTTGCGGCCATCTTCGCCGTGTATCTCTCGCGCAGGCGGCCGAGGCCGAGCGCGTCCTCGCCGAGCGCGTAGCCGACGGCGGCGCGCAGAATGTCAGCGCGCTCAACCTCGTTCAGGGGGTCCCAGTTCTTCCAGCGGTCGCCGTAATAAAGCTCGATCTGCTCGGCCGACAGCGCCCAGCGCCGCGCCGCCCACAAAATATCGGACCGCAAGCGGATCGCCTCGCGGCCTTCGACATTGGCGATCACTTCCAGCGCCAGGTCGTAGCGGCTGAGATCGGACATCGCGCGCGCTTCAAGGAGCAGGCGCTGATTGCGCAATTCGTTGGCGAGGTCGGCGGTGCGGCTGCCGCGCAGCGTCGCCAGTGCGCGATCGGCTTTGCGGTTCATCAGATAAATGACGGCAAGCCGGATCGCCACCTGCGCCCGCGCAGCGCCCTGGAGCCTGTGATCGACCTGGTATTGCAGAAGGTCGGCGGCCTGGTCGAGCAAGTCCACCGCCACCAGGCGGTCGGCAAGCCGGCGGATCATCTCGTCGCCGCGGCGGCCGATCGGGGTGAGTTCGCGAAAGTCGTAAAACAAGGCGAGCGCGTCGATCGCCGACAGCCCGTCACCCTTGCCGGCGAGGAACAGCCCGTCGAAGGTCGTCGCCGCGGAATCCTGAATGCGGCGGGTCATGTCCGAATCCGGATGCGCCGACACGGCGCTGCGCATGACGTAGAATGAATCGCGGTAGCGCCCTTCCTCGGTGTAGAGCCGAGCCATGATCTCGAGCGCCGCGATCTCGGTTTCGTCGCCGCGCCAGATCGTGGTCAGCGTCTCGAGGTCGGACAGCATGTCCTCGCGCTTGAGGTCGCCCAGCATGTAGCGCAAAGCCGCCTCGCGCAGCCGGCCCTGTGCCGCGGCGGGGCGGTCCCACGAATCCGCCGCCGTTCGGTACGCGGTGAGCGCATCCTCCTTGCGGCCCATGCCTTCCGACAATCGCCCGACCAGGACGGAGATTGCCGGCTGCAGTTCGCGCGGCAGACCGATAGTCTCGAGATCGTTGAGCTCGTCGGCGGCGCCGGCAAAATCGCCGACCTCGATGGCGGCCCGCATCTGGCTCTTGAGCGCGACACGCTGCAGCTCGACCGGCAACGTGGCGACGGCGGCTTCGACCCGCTTGAAGCTGTCGCGCGCCAGTCGCCATCTGCCCTGTCCGGCATAGGCCATCGACCGCCACAACGGCGCATCGTGCTGATCGCCGAGCGCCGGATTGGCGAGATCCTTGAGCGCGGCGTCGGGCCGGTCCATCATCACTTCGGCGACGGCGCGCAGCACGCTGGCGGTGACATCTTCGGCCGCCGGACGATTCTCGCTCAACACTACGTCGAGTACGCCTTTCGCTTCCGGAAACATGTCACGGGCGATGTAGAAGCGCGCGAGGTCAAGCCGCTGCGGCATCCGCTTGGTCGGCGGCGCCGCGGCCGCCGCAGCAATGAGATCCGACTGACGCTGGCAATAGATCGCCTGACGGTCGAGGCCCCAGACCTGCGCGTCGAACATCACCGGCCGCAACGCGCTGCCGTGCAATACGCTTTGCAGCGAAGCCGACAGCGTCAAGCCGCCCGGGCGTCCGATCACGATCTTGTCGGCGGCCAGTTCGATATGAAGGTCGTCGGCGAGTGGTTCGATCACCACGCCTTGGGTCGACGCCAATGCGTGGAATTCGACGAAGTCCTGCTCATTGATGAAACCGCGGGCCGGGCCAAATCCGGTCACGACCAAGAGATCGTCGCCGACTTCGGGATCGCGCAGGCGATGCAGCCGGTGCGGCTGGTCGAAGACGATGGTGACGCTGGCACGCGTCGGGCCGATCAGGTTGCGGGTGATATCGAGGGCCCGGGTCGGATCGGCCACGGCATCGCCGATGATCAGGCTCCAGCCCTTGCCTTCGGGAACGATGCTCGAAAGGTGCGGATGATCCAGCCGCAACCGCACGATCGCGGCGTCGCCGTCACGGCTGAACTCAGCGCCGCGAATGGTTCCGCTGGCTTCGCCGACCAGCGCGGCAAGATCAATGGTGGAGCTCGAATCGAACACGACCCAGAGCGTATCGGCACGATGAAACACGGCGGTCGCCGTCGGCGTCAAAAATGGGAAAGTCAATTTCAGATTGGCGCCCTGACGTGACATGTCGGCTGGGACCGTATCGTCGGCTTTGCCGTCGCGAGGCCTGCGCACAGCTGGCGCCGCGGCCGGCGGCGGGGCGCTTGCCTGGGGCGGCGCTTTCACCGCAACCGGCGGAGCTTCGGCGTTCGCCGCCGCTGCAGGTGCGGCCCCGCTTGGCGGCGCCGGCGCTGCTTGCGCAGGTGCGGCTTGCGCGGGGGTGGCTGGTGCAGGTGTGGCTAGTGCCGGCACTGCTTGCGCGGGCGCGGCTTGTGCAGGCGGGGCTTTTGCTGGCACAGGTTGTGCTGGCGCAGCTTGTGCGGGCATGCCTTGCGCCGCAGGCGGCCCTAACGTTGCGGGTAGTGCCGGTTGAACCGCGGCGGCCAACGCCGGTTGCGCAGCGGGCTTCGCTGCCGGCTCCTTTGATTCAGATGATTTTGCCTCGGATGCCTTGAGCTCGGATGCCTTGGGCTCGGATGCCTTGGGCTGAGATTCAGAAGGCGCCGGTTCAGGTGGCCTGGGCTCAGATCCCTTCGGCTCAGACATCTTGGGCTCAGACATCTTGGGCTCGGATGCCTCGGGCTCGGGTGCCTTCGGCTCGGCGGCTTTCGGCTCCGGTGTCTTCGGCGGTGCGGTCACCTCCGCCGCCGGAGCGTCCGCGCGCGCAGCCATCGGCGGATTTTGCGGGGCGACGACCGTGGCCGGTGCCCTGATAATGGGCCGCTCGGAGTCCGGCGCAGGCGCAGCCGCGGCGCTTCGCGCCTCGGCGGCGGGCTCGGTTGAAGGCCCGGTTTCAAGACCGCTCCCCATCGGCAATACATTGGCAGCAGCCTTGTCGCGGGCCGGCAAGACGACGTCGTCCTTGACGAGATCGACGACATAGCTCTTGCCGTCACGAAACGTGCGCAGATCGATCGGCGCCAGAAAACTGAAGCGGACGAACGTCTGGTCTTGCTCGGCTTCGCTGTGGATCGAGGCCACGGTGGGCGGCAAAGCCGCCTCGGCATCGGCCAGGTCGAATGCCAATGGCACATCGAAAGTCAGCGTCAGCCGATCCTTGCCGCGCTCGGCGGATACCGAAGTCTTGTCCGGGACGTCGAACACGTAGCGCGTAAAAGTCGGCTGCTCCGCCACATGCACCGGCACCGGCACGAGCTTCTTTTGCTCCTCGGCCTTGTGCGCCAGCCGTTCGAGCCGTTCGGCCTCGCGCGCCCGTCGCGCCAATTCCTCGACGACGTCCTGCGGCAATCCGGGCGGCGGTCCGCTCCAGGTATCCGGCAAGAGATCGATGAAAAGCTTGTCGGCGGCGATGATGGAATTGACGGTCACCTTGCGCTCAAGACCCATACGGATGGCGCGGCCGTCAGGATCGCGCCGCGCCGCCGCAATATATTCCGACACCTGTGCCGGCAGGCGCTCGACCGAGACGGCGACTGGCTTGTCGAAGCTGATGATCAGCACGTTGCCGGCGGTGTGCACGCTGGCATCGATGTCGTCGCTCAGGGTAAAGATGAACCGGGCAAAGCCGCCGCTGACGTCGGCGGTGACCGACGCCTTGAACGGATCGGCTTTGGCCGAAGCCGGCGCCGCACACGCCAGAATTAATGTCACGACAAGACAGAACAGCCGTGCGCGGAGGTCGCCGCCGCCAAAAGGCGAAGCTTTCGCGTCGGATCGGCGCCAGGAGACGAAGTTCCCGTTTCCGCGGCGACAGGCGGGACGATAGGCGACCATGAACTTACTCGACCGACGCAACTCTCACAGCAAACGGCGCGCGGCCCGCGAACGCGCAGGCACCCCGCAGAGCCGATCGCAGAATAGGACCGCGCGTTTAACGCCGGCTTAACAGCTTTTTCAACAATTCCAGACGGTTAGAAAGTGAACATAAGGTTACGAACGGCACTCGAAATTTGGGCGAATAGCGAAGTAGCGACTGGCGGATGGCGAATGGATCGAGTCGCCATCGGGTGCCCCTATTCGCCACTCGCCATTCGCTCATTGCAAGTTCCCGGTACCGCGCAGGCGCGCGACCATGTACATCCAGGCGCCGTGCCATCGCGGACCACCGTTCATGCTCAGCGCCTATCCGACCCAGCGTCCCGAAGCCCAGTCGTTGAAGACCGCCACCTGGGTGGATTTGCTCAATTCCACGGAGGCGGAGCGATCGGCGTTCGAGCAAGCCTTCGGCCTGCGCGTACCCACCAAGGCGCAATTGGCCGAAATCGAGACCACCAGCCGGCTGCGCACCGAAGGCGACGCACTTTATATGACGGCGCCGCTCCTGCATGCCGCCGAGAACGAGCCCTGGGTCTTGGTGCCGACCGGCTTTGTTCTCGCCAAGAACGTCCTGTTGACGGTGCGCTCGGCGAAACTGACTGCATTCCACTCAGTCATTACCGAGATCGAAGCCGGCCAGCAGGCGGACCCGGCGCACATTTTTGTTCGCCTGCTCGAGGCCCTGGTTGGCCGCATGGCGGACCTTCTCGAAACCAGTTCCCACGATCTCGACGACGCCTCGCACCTGATTTTCCGCCCCGAACAGCCGCGGCAGACCAAACTGTCGCGCGAGACCGTCAGGCTGCGCCGGCTGATGATCCGCACCGGCCGCACCAGCGAGCGCATGGCGCGCTTGCAATACACTTTGGTGTGCCTCGACCGGATGGCGAAGTTCTCGACCGAGCATTGCCACGAGTGGGTCGCGCAAGACGTGGTGAACCGACTGCAGATCGTCAGCTCCGATATCGCCTCTCTGGTCCAGTTCACTGAGGGCCTAGTGAACCGCGTGCAGCTATTGCAGGACGCCGCCAGCGGCATCATCAACATCGACCAGAACGAGGTGATGAAGGTCCTCACCATCGCTTCGGTGGTGGGGATTCCGCCGGTGCTGGTGGTCGGCGTCTACGGCATGAACTTCAAGAACATGCCGGAATACGATTGGACCTGGGGCTATCCTTATGCCCTGGCGATGGTCGTGATCACCGCGCTGTTGCCGCTGATCTGGTTCAAATGGAAGGATTGGATTTGAGCGCCGCCAGCAAAGTCACCGCTCGGCGAAGCTTGCCAACCTGCATGCGCGCAAGGCCGTGATCATCATCCGCCTTGCCAAGATCGTGATGGTCGCGGCACTTGCCGCGTTCGCCTTCCTGGTCGCCTACGACAACATCGTCGACTACGATTCGAACTACGAATTCGCGCGCCACGTCCTGAGCATGGATACGACGTTCCCGGACAATGCGCTGAAAGACCGCGCCATCACCGACCCGAGCATCTGGCAGGCGGCATACGCGGTGATCATCGCGGCGGAAGCGCTGACCTGCCTGATGTTGGTTATCGGTGCGGTGATCTTGCTGACGCGGCTTCGCGCACCAGCCGCCGTCTTCAACCGCGCCAAAGCCTGGACGATCGCCGGCCTGACCGCCGGCTTTTGTCTGTGGTTCTTCGGCTTTCAGGTGCTGGCGGGCGAATACCTGGCGATGTGGCAATCGCACACCTGGAACGGCCAAGAAGCCGCTTTCCGCTTCACCATGATGATTCTCGGCGTGTTGATCTTTGTCAGCCTGCCCGACAGCGACGGCTGATCGCGCGGCGAAAGGAGACGGCTTGGTGCGGCATTTTGCACTCGTCGGCGGTTGGTTGCTTGTTGTGAGCACGAGCGGTTTGGCGCAAACACAAAACCCTTCAAACCCGCCGAAGAATCCCAGCGAAACCGCGGTGCAAAGCTATGGACGCGACGCCAAGGACTGCCTCGCCTGGACCGACGGCTGTGTCAGTTGCATCCGTCAACAATCAGGCGGCGAGGAGAGCTGTTCCAACATTGGAATTGCGTGCCAGCCCAAAGAGATCGAATGCACCAGGCGTGCCGCCGAGCTAACGAAGTGACGCGGCTGCTCGTCAGTCGATCACGTAGCCGGCTCCGACGTTGCGGGTCCAAAATTCGCAGGATAGCCACGCGTAGCCGCCGTCACCGAAACCGCGGCCCCAGGAATTCTGGATACGGAAGGCTTTGCGCGCTCGTCGCAGCGAAAAGGCCTCTGAAAACCGACCGGCAAGGCCGGCGCGGCGCCAAACCGGCGCGACGCGAAGGATAATGTCAGGTTCGGCTTTCGGCAACGCCGCGCCCGGCCGACACGCGCCCACGAGCGCCGTGTGAAATGTGAGGACAACTATAGGTTTGCACTCGCCGACGATTGGCAAACGCCACAGAATCGATACGGTGCGACCGGGCATGCCCATTCATTTGCATGAGTCCTTTTGCGTATTGCAGTACAGCAAATTCCCGCGCTCACCCTGTCTAGATGCGTTTCTCGTGGATCCGCCCAATCCTCTTGATAACTTTCCGCTGCTTCGCTCGAACGATATTGAGGAAGTTCGCGATTGCATGGCGCGCATTTACGGCAAGCGGGTTTTGATCCCGCAGCACGACGTTGAGGGCTTTAACGCCATCATCAACGCATGCCACGTTCGCGACACCGGACTGCTATACGGGACATTCGGCGCTGCCGTGAGCTTTGAGTTTCCGCCGGTCGATTATTTTTGTCGGCTGTTCCCGCTGCGCGGAACGGGCGAAACGGCAATCGGCCACGTCTCATCCGATTTGACCCGCGGCACCGGCGCAGTGACGTCGGCGGAGGCGCCGCACCAGACCAAGATCAGCGCCGACTACGCGCACCTCGTGCTGCGCATCGACGCCAAGGCTTTGACCGGGAAATTGGCGGCGCTGACCGGGGCAACGATCAGCGAACCGTTACGCATGGATCCGCGGCAAGACTTCAAGCATCCAGCAGCGAAAATGCTGCACCAGTACATTCCGCTGCTCGCCGAAACACTGAGCGGCGCCACGCCGCCATTTCCGGACTGGTGGATCGCGCAGACCGAACAGCTCCTCATGACGCTGTTCCTCTGCGGCCACCGGCATAATTACAGTCATTTGCTGGACCAGGATGCGCCGGAAGCGGCGTTGCGGCCGGTCAAGTTGGCCGAAGAATATATCGTCGCCAACGCGCAGCGGGACATCCGCTTGGAAGATCTCGCCGAGGTCACCGGTGTCAGCGCTCTCAGTCTCTTTGCGGCGTTCAAGAAGTATCGTGGCTATACGCCGCTCGAGTTCATCGCGTTGGCGCGTTCCGGACGTGAGAAAATGCAATGACGGGTCGTGCCCGGCCGCTCGACCGTTTTCCGCTGGTACGCACCCACAATGTCGAAGAAATGTGCGCCGCCCTCGCCCGGGTCTACGCCAAGCCGACCTGGTCCGTTGCCGCCAACACCGGCAAGGTCGACGTCACGCTCAACTACCTTCCGTTCCGGCACGTCGGGTTGGGCTATACCAAATATGGCGTGGCCTTGAGCGGGACCTATCCGGAAAGCGATAGTTATCTGCAGACCTTTCCGATCCGCGGACGCGGCGAAGTCGTCATCAAAAAGTTTGCCAGTCCGCTTGGCGCCGGCCGCGGCTTGACCGTATCGCCGGGCCGGCGCTTTGCCGCCAAGGTCGACGCCGACTATGAACATCTCCTCCTGGTGTTCGATGCGCGGGGCTTAAGCAGCAAGCTCGCCGCCATCATCGGCCGACCGATCGGTCGCGCCGTTGAGTTCGAGCCGATCATGAACGACGCGCATCCGGCGGCAAAGGCGCTGCGCGACCACGTCGCGTTTCTGGCCAAGATGGTGAGCGAATCCGAGGCCCCTCTGCCCAGATTGCTGCTGGAGGAATTCGAGCAGACGCTGATCGTCATGATCCTGCACGCCAATCGACACAACTACAGCCATCTGCTGGAGCGAACGGCGCGCGGCGTCGCCTCTTGGCAGGTGCAACGGGCGGAGGAATTCATCGCGGCGAATTGGCGGCGGTCAATCCGCATGGAAGACATCGTGCAAGCGACCGGCACGAGCGCGTTCGACCTGTACCGGTCGTTCAAGAAAAGTCGCGGCTACACGCCGATGCAATTCGCCGAACGGCTGCGATTGGGCCATGCGCACGAGCTGTTGCAGCGACCGGACGCCATCACCACGGTCGCGGGCGCCGCTCGGGCGTGCGGCTTCGGCGATCTCGGCCGTTTCGAACGCGACTATGCGCTGGCATTCGGCGAGCCGCCCTCGATGACGCTCGCGGGCAAGCGCCGCAACTGACAAAGCTGCAATCGGCAAGGCCGCAATTGACCCTAGGCCGGCTGGCGGCTCGCCGCGCCGATCGCCGCTGACAAAATGCAAGCTTCGGTATCGGCCGGCAACTCTGGTAGAATTCGACGCTGACACACCAACCTTGCCGGAGATTTGCGCATGACGAGCCTTCACGATTGCTGCGATCCCAAGTCCACAACCGAGTCCACACTCCTACTTCACAGCCGGCGCAGCATCATGACCGCGCTCGCGTCCGCCGCCTTGGTGTCGGCAAGTCCGATAATTGCCGTGGCCGATACTTCGAGCGACGATGAACGCTTCATGCGCATCGCCCTCGATGAAGCCCGGCAAGGCGATTATCCGTTTGGCGCGGTGATTGTGCACGACGGCGAGGTGCTGGCGCGCGGGCGCAATCTCGGCAAGACCAACGGCGATCCGACTGCGCACGGCGAAATGATGGCGATACGCCATTGCCTCACCGCCCACGGCCGCGACGCGCTGAAGGGCTCTACGCTCTACACCTCCGGCGAGCCGTGCGCGATGTGCATGGGGGCGATCGTGTGGTGCCACGTCGGCCGCGTGGTCTTTGCCGCCTCGTTGCAGCAACTCGCCACCAAGATCGACCAGATCATGATCCCGTGCGCCGAAGTCGCCGCCAAATCCGCTTTTGTGTCGATCAGCATCACCGGCGGCGTGCTCGCCGACGACGCCATGACGCTGTTTGCCAAATAAAATCAGCGACGCGTCGATCGTTTCCCGCCGCGCGTCCGCTCAAAACGTCCCTTTCAGGAAAGCCTCGACCACGCGGCAGTTTTCCTCGGTGCCGTCAAACAGTGTCGAGTGGCTCGAACCCTTGATGACATATTTCTTCGCGCCCGGGATGTGCTGCGCCAGATAGTCCTGACCGGCGCCGCTGTCGGCCTGCTGCCACGGCGTCATGACGTCCTCATCGCCGCCGATGACCAGTGTCGGCGCAGTGATTTTCGGCAATAGCGGCCGCAGATCCATGTCAATCATCGCCTGGCAGGCGAGCTTGAAGACGTCGACGCGGTTGCTGTTCCCTAAAATGTCCTGGATCATATCGACGGCCTGCCGCCCCTCAGCGCTGTCCAAATAGCGGCGCGACAGCGCCTGGACGGCGATCAGCTCGGCCAAGGTTCGCGACCCGACCCCATAACGCTCGGCGATGTCGATCCAGCCGCGGAACGTCAGGATGCCGGCATAGTCGAGCTTGGCGGCGGAGCAATTGATCACCAGGCGGTAGGTGCGCCCCGGATATTTGGCGGCGAATTGCTGCGCCACCATCCCGCCCATCGACGTGCCGTGGATATGAGCGGTGGCGAGCCCGAGATGGTCCATCAGCCCGGCGACGTCGTCGGCCCACACTTCCATGTCATAGTGCTGGAACGGCCGCTCGGATTGGCCGTAGCCGCGCATGTCAAAATCGATGCAGCGGAAAGTCCGTGACAGCACCGGCGTGGCGGTGGCGAAATTGAAATGTCCGAAGCCGGCGCCGTGGATTTGGATGACGGCTTCGCCTTCGCCGGTCTCCTGGTACCAGATACGGGCGCCATTGATCCTGGCATGAGGCATTGCGTTTCCCTTAAGCTGCGCGCGCCTTCTTGCTGGCGATTGGGCGAAGGCGCGTTGATGGAGAATACGCTCACTCGCCGGTGGTTTTGAAGCCGGCAGCGCGCCTGCTTGCGGCGATTTTCAATTCCATGGCTGAGAGGACTTGCGCGACGTCGGCCGCCGTTTCGCCGCCCACGTCCGGCACGTCCGGCAAGTCCGTTCGCCGCAGACGTCGCGTTCAACGAAACGCCGGTAGCCGGATTGCGGCTGGACCTCCACCGGCGGGAAAGCCAAGTGGAGTCGTTAATCTGACACGGCTTCCGCACCTTTTTGTCACGACGTTGGTGTGACAGGCGCGACCCAATCACGCTCGGCCGAAACAACTTTCAACATTGGCAACGCCGCGGAAGTCTGATTAGCTTTCGTGCTGGTGCGGTACAGATAATCTTGGAGGGTGGGTATGCTGTTGAAATCGGTGACGGCTGTGCTGGTCGTGGTCGCTGCTGCCATGTCCAGCCCGGCGCTTGCATGCAAAAGTCCGACCTTGATCTTCTCCGACGACTTCCAAACTCCGGATTCTGCGTGGCTCGCGGATAACGGGACGTTCGCCGAGAGCGGCGGCAAGGCGCAGCTGACGGCGCCCGCCAACCAGCTTGGCGAGGCACATTACGAAGGCTTCTTTGCCGATAGCGGCGATCTGTGCGTCGATTCGACGGCGCCGGCAGTCAAGGATTTGACTACGGTTTCCGGCGGCCTGGTGTTCGGCATGACCGACTTCAGCAATTTCTATGTCTTTCTGGTCCAAGGCAATGGCCAGGCCGCCATTGTCCGTCGTCAGAACAACGGCTGGCTGGTGCCCGTGCCCAACAAGCCCGCACCAGGCTTCAAGCCCGGCGCGGCGAACACGCTGCGGGTGACGTGGAAAGCCGGCGCCGCCGCGGCCTATATCAACGATCAGCTGGTATTCAACTTCAAGTACCAGCCGTTCACCAACGGTAAATTCGGCCTCTATACCGAAGGCGGCAACACCTACACCTTCGCCAACATCAAGCTGACGAACTGACGGCGCAGCGGAGCGCATCAGATACGCATTGCGCGCGATGAGATTGATCCGGGTCGCGTCGCGGACGCGGCTCGGATTTTTCCGTGACGAGGTCGGATAGCTCCTTCAAATCGACAAGATTTGGACTAGTGTCGAACCGGGCGGCTTCGATAAGCACAAAAGGCTTCTCCAATGCGCAAGGCGGAAACATCCAGGACAAGCCGGACACGCGCCGGCGTCGCAGGCGTCGCCATCACCGGCTTTGCCTTGCCGGTCGTGGTCGGACTTTCCTTGACATTTGTTGGTCCTGCCGCAGCGGACGTAACAAACAAGCAGTCGTTCACGTCGGCTCAGGCTCAGTCCGCTGCTTCCAATGTCATGTCGCTTAGGGGCGCCACGACGCCGCCAATCGGCAAATCAAGAATCCGTCCTGCCCTGGTCGGCAGCGCGGCCGCCCGATCGAACGCCGCGCCGAAGGCCGGCACGGTGACGGCATTCGCCGCAGCGCCGCCGCAAGCAGTCTCGGCCGCCGCGCGCCCAGCCGAACAACCGAAGCTCGGCGCCGCCCTCCTTGCCGCGAACGGCGCGGCAGCCGCCGACGCGCGTCGTCCGGCCGAGCAGGTCCAGGCCGGCATGGCGGCAAGGCCGGCCGCCGCCGGCAATGAAGCTTTATTGCGTCCGGTCACGATTACGGCGCTCAAGAATAATGCCGCTTTGGGGCCGGCTTCAACGTCAAGTTCTGGACCGGCTCCCGCGGCCGGGGCTCTTATGCCAGCCGCGGCAAGCGCTCCGGCCGGCGGCGCGGCTCGCGCGGCCATGCTGAAGCCGGTGTCGACGATGGCGGCCGATCGTTCGGCGGCCACGGAGCTGCTCAAGTCAAAGGTCGCGGTTAACGCGCTGCGCAAGGCGCGGCACGACGCGGCCGCCCATCAGCGGTAATACGATCGCCGGCGGCGCCGGCATTCGTCATGTTTCTTAGTTGTAATGGGTCTATGAATGCGTCAGTCTAGCAAACGGGCATGGTGTGGGAGGCGCATCGGCTGATTGATCTCGGCCGTTGACCACTCGGCCGCAACGCGCCGCGCCTGGCAGTTGGGCATAGTCGCTCGAGGATTTTCAAGATCAACGCCTGGCAAAATGCGAGTCGCCTCGTGGTGTATGGTCTGCACGCGATAGCGAGGGGCGCGTCGGCAATGATGTTTGCCGGCCTCTCCGGATTTGTTGTTCTGTTGTCAGCGGCTGTCGTCGCGCCGGCGCTCGGGCAGGATCTGGCGGCCAACAGCCAGGTCGAGGTCGCCTATGTGCCGCCGACCAATCCGGCGCTGGAAACGATCTACCAGCAGGTCAAAGCCCGCGGCATCCTCGAGGAGATGCAAAAATTCCTCTCGCCGCTGAAGCTGCCGCATAAGCTTACCGTGCAGACCGGGCAGTGCGGCGCGACCTACGTGCCGTATGAGCACGGTCCCGTCACCATCTGTTACGAATATCTCGATCAGATCGAGCGGCTGGCGCCGGCAACAGCGTCGTCCGATGGCGTCACACGGGCCAACGCCATTACCGGCGCGTTCGTGCAGGTGGCGCTGCACGACGTGGCCGAGGCGGTGTTCAACGAGCTGCAAGTTCCGATCTGGGGGCGCGAAGAGGACGCCGCCGACAAGATGGCCGGACTGATCATGATGCAATTCGGCACCGACGTGGCGCTCCGCGTCCTCACCGGAACCACCTATTTCTTCCAGGCGTCGTCGCACACCTGGACCGGCGTCGACTTCTCCGACGAGCGCGGCACCGAAGACCAGCGTTTCTATAATTACCTGTGCATTGCCTATGGCGGCGACCCCAAGACCTTTGGCAACGTCGTCACCAACAACCTGTTGCCGAAGTCGCGCGCCGAACAGTGCGCCCACGAATATTCCGAACTGGTGTACGCATTCAGCACCACCATCATGCCGTCCGTCGACCCGGTCTTGCTGGCCAAAGTTCGTGCGACGGAATGGGTCAGGCCCAACGATGGCGGGCCCGTTCCACCCGCCACGCCGCCGACGACAACGGATGGAGCCGATGCCAAAAACTAAAGCCATCTGGCTTTTTGCGGCAGTCCTCCCGCTGGCGGCCGGCGCCGTTGCGATCGCACAGACCAATACCCAGCCGGCGGCCGGCCAAAGCAGCCAGCCGCATATTCCGAAAAACCCGAATATCGTGATCTCCTACGAGCCGCCGACCAATCCGCTCTATCAGGAGGTCTACAATGACCTCAAGGCGCGCCACGTCCTCGAGGAGCTGCAGCACTTTCTGGCTTTCATCCACTATCCGAGACCGCTCGGCGTGAAACTGACGACGTGCGGGGAAGCCAACTCCTGGTACAACTCGCATTTGCAAGGCGTCGAGCTCTGCTACGAGATCGTCGACTGGATCAGGCGCGTCGCGCCGACGCAGCCGCAGGTCGGCAATCTGACACGCGAGGACGCCATCGTCGGCCCGATCGTGCAGGTCATCCTGCATGAATTCGGCCACGCCACGTTCGACCAACTCGAGGTGCCGATCGCCGGCCGCGAGGAAGATGCGGCCGATCAGTTTTCCGCCTACATGATGTTGCTGGCCGGCAAGGACATGGCGCACCGCACCCTCCCCGGCGCCGGTTATTTCTGGGCCGCAACCAATTCGCCCTACTCGCGCATCGAATATTCCGACGTGCACGGCGAGCCGCTGCAGCGCTCCTACAATCTGCTGTGCATGGCCTACGGCGCTTACCCGGACGAATTCCAGTATCTGGTCGACGCCCAACTGCTGCCCAAGGCGCGCGCCGCGCTGTGCGCCCACGATTACAAGCTGGTGGCGCGAGCCTTCGACAAGACCGTCGGTCCGCATGTCGATCAGGACATGCTCAAGCTCGAACAGACCCGGCAGTGGCTGCGGCCCAACGAGCTGCAGCCGCTCGAGTAGCTACCGCCTTTCGCTTCTCGCGCCGGTACTTCCGATATTGCGCTCTAGTCGAACGTGGGTCCGGACCTGCCAAAATCGGCGCGAAGACCCACAGCAGACGATGTTACCATCGAGTAGCAGCTTATCGTATTGGACCTTCCGCTCTAAAGTAGACGAACTCATCACGCTCCAAGAACCTATCCGGCAGAACTGGAGCGGCGCGGCCGGTTGGCTTCGCACGAACGTCTTCTCCGTCAACGATCCACGCCAGACCGCTCGTCCCAAGATCACCGAGCGAACGCCGAACCCTAAGCGGAGTAAAGAGCGACCGGCTGTAGCAAGCGGTGAACCCCGACCACTCGGCTGCAGTCGTGACCTCGATCGATCCTCGACGGCGCTCCGCATCGCCTGAAAGGACGAATGGCGCACCGTATGAATCGAAAGTGACGGGAAAGATGTCGACCGGGCGCGCCTTTGGTTCCAAGAATGCACCACTCGCCGGCGTCGGCGAGGATTGCGACCACTCGTTCCAATTAAATTGAGTGTATCTATAGCCGTTGCCGAAGACGAGGCCGTCGAACATAGTCGCCTTGGCCGACAGGGCAGCTTTCTCCAGCGCCTCTTCGGACTTATTGAGAGGCGCGCCGCCCATCGGCAGCGCCCAGAAACGTGGATGTTCCTCTGGCCATGCTGCGCGTGCAAGTTCGCGAAGGTTCTCTGGAAGTGGAATTCTCTTCACGCCGAAACAGTCGGATGGAATATTATTTGGGCCGAAACCCCAATCTACTTGCTGAAATCCAAACGGATTGGTGACGCGTTTTGAGGGTCGAAAATCCTCACCGGCCTGGCGCTTCCAATCCTTGAAATCGGTTGCATTTGCGTTCTCGATCGTCGCTCCCAAAAACCGGATTTTGGCGTGCGGGCCCTCGTAGGCGTCCTTGCCGGTATATTGCAGACCGAACGAGAGGTCGTCGGCGTCCTCAAACCAGGCGGCGAATGGAAGGAGGTCGGCGGGTACGCCGTCGTTCGCGGTAGTTTGTCCCGAGCATGCGCGCGGCAGCGTCACGATAATGGCGTGACCGCGCGACGTAACCTTCGGAAATCCTTTGCCTCCGAAGAAGAAGTCACGATCGGATTGGTCGATTATTTTCAGATCGCAAGGACGGACCACATCGAAATTTATTTTCTCGCCGGTCTCCAACACTTCGTACCCCGCCTTAAAGCGGTAAAAGCCTAGCGAGGGATTCGAGGAACCGTGCGCCACAGCAATCCAGCTTGCCGCGACGGCAATGAAGCCCAACCCAATCAGGTCCAGGTGTCGGGCTACGGCTGGCCGCAGATATGGCCGGGATGACTCGCGGGGTAGCGCTCGCGGCGCGTCCCTGCCGAAAATCGCAACCGCCGCTCCCGAAAGACCCCCAGAGAACGCTCCCATCAACGCGACTGCGGAGACGAAGCCGATCATATTGGCAAAGCCACGGCTACCCGGCCCGAACCATGCTACCCACTTCGGAACCAAGCCGAAGAGCGATAGCCATCCGAGCATTGTCAACCAGCCTAAGAGAAGTCCTCCTAGCACCAGCCTAAGAAAGCGCGACGGATCGTGAGGAGCCGATCGCGCGGCCAGAATAGGCAGTCCTATTAGAGTGGTCGGAGCCGCCATCAGGGATCCAAATAAGAGTGATGCCAACAAATCTCCGCCGGAACTGATGTGCAGTCTTGGCAACAGAGCGCTGAGGACCAAAACGCAGCCAAAAAGCCCCGCTACTGGCGTGCAAATAAGTCCAAATCAAGAAAGAAGGCATTTCGGCTCGTGTTCCAGGCACTCGCTGGCGCTTGCTCAGCTCAGGTTCGGATTATCTCTGATCTCGGAAAGGTCTGTGTGAAACGCGGTGCGCTTTGAAAATTCAGGTTAACGTTCTACGACTTCGCTCGCAGACAGAACTCGCGGGGGTACTGTATTCTCGGTTTTTCACAGTTCGGAGGCCCCTCCAACGTATCCGCGGCATCTTTGATCTCCCCTAATGGGCCCATCCCGGAAGCGGCACCATGTCCGAGTTGAGTCCGAGATGCAGCGCATAACGGACATGAGGGCCAGCAGAATTATTGAGTAAACCTGGTTACCGCATCAGCGCACCGCCATCGACGCTGATGGTTTGCCCGGTGACGAAGTTGCTCTCGTCCGAGCACAGATAGATCAGCGTCGAGAGCAAATCGGCCGGCACTTGCTCGCGCTGGATCGCCCGTGCCGCGATGCCGGCGGCGCTGGCCTTGCCGGTCCAGTCGGGATGGGTCACGACCGCCTCGCTCATGGTCAGGCCCGGCGCAATGGCGTTGACGCAGATATTGTGGGCGCCGAGCTCGCGCGCCAGCGAGCGCGTCATCGACACCACGGCGCCCTTGGAGGCGACATAGTGCAGCAGGTTCGGCGTACCCTTGAACGCGGTGCCGGAGGCGATGTTGACGATGCGGCCCTTCTTGTTCTGCATCATGATCGGCGCCACCGCCTTGGCGCACTGAAAGGTGCCGCGCACATTCACCTTCATGACCCGGTCCCATTCGTCCTCGTCGATGTCGAGGAACGGCTTGGCCGACAGGTCGGCGAACAGGCCGGCATTGTTGACCAGGATATCGACGGTGCCGAATTCCTTCACCGCGTCGGCGACGAGGCTTTCGACCGAGTTCTTGGACGTGACGTCGGCGCGCACAAAGATCGCTGGCCGCTGCGTCTCGCTGATGCGTTGGGCGACCCGATTGCCGTCGAGGACGTCGGAGACCACCACCTTGGCGCCGGCTTGCGCCAGGCCCTCGCAAAAGGCGGCGCCGATGCCGCGGGCGCCGCCGGTGACGATGGCGACTTTGTCCTTAAGCCTGGTATCCATGTGATCCTTCCCTTGAACTGACACCAACGGCGGTGGCGGCAAAACCGGCAATCGGAAAGATGGAACAAGCGCTGAAATTTCTGCGCGTCAGCATGACTTCTTCCTCCCTTTTGTGAGGAGAAGACTAGCAAGCGGCGGAACGGAGAGAAACCAGGTACAAACCAATAGTTGGCAATGCCGGCGAAAGGACTATTCTCGGCCGCGGCACGGGGGCGTAGGCGACGTGCAGGGCGCCACTCCGGCCGATTTGCAATCGAATGACATCCGTCGGACGCGGGGCTGCCTTTGCGCTACAGGACGCCGCCGGCCAAACGGCTGAGCACAATTCCGAGCTGCGCCGGCGTGATGACGCGCGCCGCCTGCGCGCGGGCGCGCGTTGCCGGTGTCGATTTGCCGCCGCTGCTGCGGCGCATCGGCCTGACCGCTCGTGACATCGAAAATGAAAGCGTGCCGCTGCGCGTCACCACCCAGATTGAATGCCTCAATCTCATGGCGGAGGCGCTGGGCGACCGGCTTCTCGGCTTTCATGTCGCGCAAGGCATGGATCTGCGGCGCGGCGGTTTGTTGTATTACGTCGCCGCATCTTCCGAGGTGCTGGGCGATGCGCTGCAAAGGATCGCGCGCTATTCCTCGACGGTGAACGAAGGCATCAAGCTTGAAGCGGAGACTGGCGAAAAGCTGCGGATAGTCTTTGCCTATGCAGGCGTCCCGCGCCGCCACGACCGCCACCAAATCGAGGCCTGGACGACACTCATCATCCGCTACTGCCGTGAACTGACCGGCCGCGGATTGCAAGCGATCGGGGTGCGACTGATGCACCATCGTATCCCGGAATCGGTCGAGATCGACAGTTTCTGCGGCCGCCGGATCGAGTTCAGCTCCGACATCGACGAAGTTTCGTTCGCTGGCGAAGCGGCAAAGCTGCCGATCGCCAACGCCGACCCCTTTCTCAACAAGCTTCTGATCGGATATTCCGAAAACGTCGTGACCCGGCGCGACGCGCGTTCCGGGGTGATCCGCGCGGACGTCGAAAACGCGCTGGCTTCGCTCTTGCCCCACGGCCAGACGCAAATCAAAAACGTCGCGCAACGACTGGGCGTCGGTCCGCGAACCCTGCGCCGCAAGCTCGCCGCCGACGGCCTCACCTACGCCGGCATCCTGGACGAATTGCGCTTTGCGTTGGCGCGGCAATATCTTTCGGAGCGGGATCTTCCCATATCCCGCATCGCGTGGCTCCTTGGCTACACCGAAGTCAGCACATTCTCTCACGCTTTCCGCCGCTGGACCGGCCGCACGCCCCGTGCCGACCGCTCGCGGCAGCGACCGGCGGCACTGCCGAGTCATCACTAACGGGGCGGCGAAAGCGGCGTTTTGGCACGCCAAAACAAATCTTTGTCCTCGGATCGCAAGTCTTTCCCGGCCAGCTTCATTACCTGACCCCTAGTTGAACCACGTTCACGAGCCCTCCGCACCACGTCGGCACGAATGATAATGGAAACCATCCAGTACATGCGCGAGCTGGCGCAGACTTGCACGCGGCTCGCCCGCACCTGCCCGCATCAGGCGACCTCGCACGCGCTTGAAGAAGTCGCCGTCGACTTGATGGCCAAGGCCCACGATCTCGAGCGCGAATACGGCGTTTAAACCGGCGCGTTTCCCGGAGCACAGCAGCGCATCGCCGCGGCGTATCTACTGTCCGGTCGGCCGGCCTTGGATCTTCGGCAGATTGGCCGCGGCGTCCTTCGGCGAGCCTTGGGCGCGGTTTGCCAGCTCGACGGTCAATAGCTGGGCGCGCTCCGGCGACATCTGCGCCAGAATTTCCGACATGTTGCGCGGGTTGATCTGCGAAGCGACCTCGATCAGCACATTGACCTCGAGGCGATCGAAAATCTTCGCCGCGTCGCGCGGCTTCATCGTCTGGTACATGGTGACGAGGCCCTTGAAGCGCGCGGCTTCCGCCTCGTCCTTTTTCTGCTCCGCGACGGCGAGTTGCGCCTGGTCCTCCTTGATTTGCGCGAGCTTCGAATCGACCCGCTTCTCGGCCTCGGCGATGAGGCCCTCGCGGATGTCGAGTTCGCGGCCGCGTTTGTCGAGTTCCTGCCGGCGCTCCTGCAGGCGCTCGAGGATCGCCCGCTCGGAAGGTGAAGGCACAGGCGGCGGATTGAGCGGGATCGCCGTGCCATTGGGCGACGGCGGTGGATCCTTCGGCTCTTTTTTCGCCTCTTTACCGGCCGGATTCTTGCTCGCTGCATCTTTGCCCGTGGGCGCTTTGTCCGCGGGTTCTTTGGCGTCCTTGCCGGCGGCGGTGTTCCCCTCGCCTTTCGGCTTGTCGCTTTTCTCGCCGCCCGGCTCGGCGACAGAGCCGGTTATAATGTCGTTGTTCTTGTCGCCGGCGAGTGGCGGGATGACGGGCAGGAAACCGAGATCGACCTGCTCCGGCGGCGCGCCTTTCGGATCGGGGAAGTTGAACATCTGCTGCGCCCAGGAGCGCTTCGGCTCGGCGGGCCGCGCTGCGCCCGGCCCCGCATGGATGACGGTCGCTTCCGTGATGTTGAAGCGATCACGGTCCGACGTCGACGCCGTTTGGCGGCCGAGCAGAAGATCGGCCGCGACCAAGACCAGGAGGCATGCACTGGCGACCATCGCGATCGGCAAAAGACGCAGCTCGCGAAAGTAATGGATCATGCCGCCAGACCGTGGACCTTGACGCGCAAGCGCTCAGCGAAGGCTTGCGCGGCCGCGGCGACCGCTTGTGCGCTGGCGGGCCCTTCTTGTCCGCCGCGTGGCGCTTCCACCGACGGCCGCGGCGCCGGCGGAGCAGCCGGCGCGCGCTTCGCCGCTGGCGCCGGCGTCGTTTTCGGAATGGCGCCGCCGCCGGCGACGACGATCCGCGCCAGCCGGTCACAGAGATCCTTGCCGGCGGCGATGCTGCGATCGAGGTCGGCGGTGAAGCGGTCAGCACTGCGTAGCCGCGCGCCCAGGCCGGCCTCGCATTCCTCGACAGTGAGCTTCAAGCCTCCGATGGCGCGTTCGGCGATTTCGGTCGCGGTAACGAGCTCGGAAATCGTCGCCCGCAGCGATTGCTCGTCGGCCTTCAGGAGCTTGAGCCGGCGGTTGAGCGATATGCAATAGGCGATGGTCACCACCAATAGAATCGCCACAAGCATTTCGATGATCATGCCGAAGCCGTTGCTCACTGTGCCTCCATCCGGTTGCCAACCCCGCCTGCGGTCTCGAACATGACGAGTGTAGTGTTGGGTTTGCGCAACGGCTTGCCGACCCGCACCGCGACGCGGTCGCCGACGCGGCCCATGCGGCCCTCGGTCAGCGTCACGTCGCCGCAGCGCACGATCACCGGCGCGTCGGATTTGAGCTCGAGCATCAGCGTGTCGCCGACGTCGAGCTTCATGATTTGTCTGAGCGGCAGCGGCGCCTCGTAGAGCACGGCGTCGACGGCGATCTCGGCCTGGCCCATTTCGGTGGCGAGGTGGCCTTCCCAGGTCGGGTCGCGGCCGAATTTCTCGCCCATGAACATCTGCAGCAGCACTTCGCGGATCGGTTCGATGGTGGCGTAGGGCAGCAACAGCTCGATGGTGCCGCCGCGATCCTCCATGTCGATGCGCAGCCGCACCAGAATCGCCGCGTTGGCCGGCCGCGAAATCGCGGCGAAGCGCGGATTGGTCTCCAGCCGGTCGATGTTGAACTTCACCGGCGACAGCGGCTTGAAGGCGAGCTCGGCATCGGCGAGCACCACCTCGATCATGCGCTTGACCAGGTTGGTCTCGATCGTGGTGTAGGGCCGGCCTTCGATGCGCACCGCGGTCTGGCCGCGGCGGCCGCCCAGCAGAACGTCGATGATCGAATAGATCAGGCTCGAATTGATGGTGATCAGGCCGAAATTCTCCCATTCCTCGGCCTTGAACACGCCGAGAATGGCGGGCAGCGGAATCGAATTGAGATAGTCGCCGAACCGCACCGAGGTGATGCGGTCGAGCGAGACTTCGACGTTGTCGGAGGTGAAGTTGCGCAGCGACGTGGTCATCAACCGGACCAGCCGGTCGAAGATAATTTCCAGCATCGGCAACCGCTCGTAGGAGACCATCGCCGAATCGATGATGGCGCGGATGCCGGAATTGTCGTTGAGCGAGACGTCGGCAAGCGAGAAGCCGAGCAGCGAGTCGATTTCCTCCTGGGTCAGGATGCGCTCGGCGCCGCCCTTGGCGGCCTGCATGAAATGGCCGTCCTCGGCCATGCTGGCCCACTGCGCCGCCATGGCCTCGGCGCCGTCTGCGTCGGCGGCAATGACGTCGTTGCCCGCCGCCGGCGCCGTCGTGGTTTTCTGCTCGGCTTCGAGCGCCACGCCCCATTCGGCGGCGAGAGCGTCCTGATCGATCTGGTCGTTCGCCATCGGCTAGGCCTTCATTCCGTCATTCCGGGGCCGAGCGGAGCGAGGAGCCCGGAATCCATAACCACCGCCGTTATTAGTTCTGCGCCAACCGCGATTATGGATTCCGGACTCGCTGCTGCGCAGCGATCCGGAATGACGAGGTGAACCGGCTGCATCACTGCACCACAATTTCCTTGAACAACACGGCGTTGATCCGGCTCGGTGCGATTGCGGCGTTGACCCGCCGGGTCAGCTCTTCCTTAAGCCGATAGAGCCCGGCGGAACCGTCGAGATCAGTTGCCCGCAATTCGCGAAGATAGGTTTGGAAGGCGTCCATCACCCGCGGCATGATGGGCTGGATCTGCTGCGACATGGTTTCGTTGGGCAATTCCAGCGTAACTTTGACCTTGAGATATTGGGTGCGCTCGCTGCCGCTGGACGACGACAGATTGACCAGCACCTCCGGCATGTCGAGGAACACCGGCTTGACTTGCGGACCGGCGGCGGTCGCCGCCGCTTCCGCTTTCTCGTGGCCGCTGAAGAAAAAGAAATATCCGCCGCCGCCGATGACGCCGAGCCCAACGAGGCCTCCGACCGCCATCAGGATCAGCTTGAGCGACAGCTTTCGCTTGGGGGCCGCTTTGGCCTCTTCGCCTTCGGCTTCAGCGTTCTCGGCCTCGGGCTGCGCTTCTTTGGTCGTTGCCATCACCGCTCCACTCGGATGACTGACTTTCAGGTGACTCACTTGAGGCGAGAGGCGCGCAGCCGACAGAAAGAATGCAGAACAACTGTCGTGGGCGCCGCGCGGCGCTGAAGGACGCTGGCGCCGTCGCCCGAAAGCTAGGTCAGGAATGGTTAACGGATACTTGCGGAGTTCCCTCCGGGCGGAAGATTTTGCCGGGTGTGAGCCGGGCGGCGGCGGTTTCTGCCTGCCGCACGGCGCCGCCCTGCCCGCTAAGCGATTGCCCGTGCTTTGATTTTATCATTGGCACGGCTTCTGCACTTCATCCCCTGCCGCAGGCTTGGGAGAGGCCTCGGCGCCAACGACGGAGCGACGCCGGGGAGACGGCGTCCTCCGCTGCACGAAGGGGGAGTTTACCGATGCAGAATGCGCTTCTCGTCGGCTTGTCACGGCAGATGTCGCTCAGCCATGAGCTCGACATCGTCGCCAACAACATTGCCAACATCGACACCACGGGCTTCAAGGCCGACAAGGCCACGTTCACCGAATATCTGATGCCGGGCGCGCGCGACAACGAGTTCGCCACCGGCAAGGACCGCCGCATCAGCTTCGTGCAGGACCGCGCCACCTGGGTCGATTACAGCGCCGGCTCGATGCAGCGCACCGGCAATCCGCTCGACGTTGCCATCGACGGCAAGGGCTATTTCGTGGTGCAAACGCCGCGCGGCCAGCGTTACACCCGCAACGGCGCGCTCGGCATCAATGCAGCCGGCGAGCTTGTCACCAGCAACGGCGATCAGGTGATCGGCACCAACGGGCCGATCATCCTTCAGCCCACCGACCGCGACATCATCATCAGTCCGACCGGCATCATCAGCGTCCGCGACGGCGTCGGCACCAACAGCGCGCAGCGCGGCCAATTGCAGCTCGTCAGCTTCGATCAACAGCAGAAGCTGCAAAAGGACGGCGGTTCGACGTTCATGGTGCCGCCCGACGTCACGCCGAACCCGGCGCCGGCCAACACGCGGGTGATGCAGGGCGTGATCGAAAAATCGAACGTGCGGCCGATTGTCGAAATGGCGCGGATGATCGAAATCACCCGCAGCTATTCCGACATCGCCGCCATCCTGCAGCAGCAGGGCGACCTGCGGCGAAATTCGCTGCAGCAGCTGTCGCAAGCACCGAGTTCATCAAGTTGATTGTGAGGAAGCCCGACCATGCGTGCGCTTGACACCGCAGCGACCGGAATGGCGGCCATGGACCTCCAGGTCCAGGTCATCGCCGGCAACATCGCCAACAGTTCGACCACGGGCTTTAAGAGTCAACGTGCCGAATTTCAGGATCTTATCTACGAGCACGTGCAACGTATTGGCGCGCAAGCCTCCGACAACGGCAATATCCTGCCGGTCGGCATCGAGCTCGGCTCCGGCGTGAAAACCGTCGGCACGCCGCGGCTGATGACCCAAGGCACGCTGTCGCAGACCGGCAATACGCTCGATCTCGCCATCCAGGGGTCCGGCTGGTTCCAGATCCTGATGCCCGACGGCACCTTCAGCTACACCCGCGATGGCTCGTTCCAGATGGACAATCAGGGCCGCATGGTCACCGCCGAAGGCAATCTGGTGCAGCCGACCATCACCATCCCGCCGAACTCGACCGGGTTGACCATCAACGCCCAGGGGCAGGTGTCGGTGACGCTGCCAGGCAGCACGACCTCGAGCATCCTCGGCCAGCTTCAGCTCACGACCTTCATCAACGACGCCGGCCTGCAGGCACAAGGCAGCAACCTGTTTGTGGCGACGCCGGCCTCAGGCCAGCCGCAAAACAATACGCCCGGCCTCAACAACTCCGGCACTTTGCTGCAAGGCAGCCTTGAACAATCCAACGTCTCAGCAGTCACCGAAATCACCAACCTGATCCAAGCGCAGCGCGCCTACGAAATGAATTCCAAGGTCATCACGGCGGCCGATCAGATGCTGCAGACGACCGCGCAACTGATGCGCTGAGGAGGGCCATCGCTATGATCCGCTCCCCGATCCGCTATCTGGCGCTGGCGCTGTTGCTCGCCGGTGTTCCGGCCGATCCGGCGGCGGCGCAAAACGCCATGCCGGCGCTGCGCGCCAACGTCACCGTGACCGGCGAGATCGTGCGTATCGGCGACCTTATTGAAAATTGCGGTCCGGTCGCCGATGTGCCGATCTTCCGCGCGCCCGATCTTGGCACCCGCGGCGCGGTGCCGACCGAGCGGGTGATCGAGGCGATCCGTCCGCATCAGCTGATCGGCATCGACACCCGCGGCATCACTGAAGTCGTGGTGACGCGCGCCAGCCGCGCCATCAGCGCAGAGGATATCGCCGCGCGCGTAGCCAAGGTGCTGGAGGGTCAATACGGCCTCGGCGAGGCGCGCAACATTGCAGTCGAGTTCGACCGCGACGTGCGCACGCTCAATGTCGAACCGACCGTCACCGGCGAGCTGCAGGTCGCGTCGCTGAGCTACAATCGCCGTGCGGCGCGCTTCGATGTGACCTTCGACCTGCCGGGCAGCGCGGCCTTGCGCTGGCAGTCGATGCGCTATAGCGGCACGGCGATGGAAACCGTCGACGCGCTCGGCGTCGATCATCCGGTCGAGCGCGGCGAGGTGCTCAAAGCGTCCGACCTGACGATCATCAAGCGGCCGAAATCGGAAGGCGCGGTGCTGACCGACGCCGCGTCGGCCGCGGGCCTGGCGGCACGTCATCAGCTGCGTCCGGGCCAGCCGCTGCATGACGGCGACCTGATGAAGCCACAGCTGGTGCAGCGCAACGATAGCGTCACGATCATCTACGAAGCGCCCGGAGTGACATTGACGCTGCGCGGCCAGGCCCAGGACAACGGCGCGCTCGGCGACACCGTCAGTGTCCAGAACGTCCAATCGAAACGCCTGGTACAGGGCGTCGTCAGCGGTCCCGGCCGCGTGACGATTACCGTGACGCCGGCGCGTGTCGTCGGCGCCGAACCGCCGCCGGTTTCCGAACCTTCACCCTCCGATCAACCGCAACGCGAGCACAGCGTCGAGTAAGTCGAGTGCATAAATGTTGAAATCCACTGCGCGTTCCAAGTTTGCCCGTTCGCTTCTCGGCACCGCCGCGCTGACCTCGTTATTGACCGGCTGTGCCGCCATCGATCGCATCAAGCAGCTCGGCGAGCCGGTGGCGCTCGCGCCAATCGACAATCCGACCGCCAAGCCCGGATACAAGCCGGTGCAGATGCCGATGCCGAGCCCGCAGCCGATCACCTATAATCCAAACTCGTTGTGGCGCAACGGCTCGCGGGCGTTCTTCAACGATCAGCGCGCCCACATCGTCGGCGACATTTTGACCGTGAAGGTCAACATCAACGATACGGCGCAGTTCCAGGACCAGACGCAGCTGAGCCGCACCAGCACCGAAGACACGGAAATCACCAACTTTATCGGCGCCAACGCCATCAACAATCCGGCCAAGGCGGTACTGCCCGGTTCGATCTTGACCGCCTCGGGCAATTCGCAAATGAACGGCCAGGGCAACATCAACCGCAACGACCAATTGGTCACCAACGTGGCCGCGGTGGTGACGCAGCTTTTGCCGAACGGCAACATGGTGATCGAGGGCAAACAGGAAATCCGCCTCAACAACGAAATCCGCGAGCTGATCGTCGCCGGCGTGGTGCGCCCGGAGGACATCCAGAGCGACAATACCATCGAGCTGCCGAAAATCGCCGAGGCGCGCCTGGCTTACGGCGGCCGGGGCACGCTTACCAACATTCAGACCGAGCGCTGGGGCCAGCAAGCCGTCGATATCATCTTGCCGTTCTGACGGCGGGGATCAGAAGTCGGGTATCAGTTCGCAGGATGGGTTGAGCGCAGTGAAACCCATCAAAGCTAAGATGGGTTTCGTTTCACTCTACCCATCCTACGAAGTGCGGCTCCCCGGGGTTTGGTCGCGACGGCGATCAGCCCCGTCTAGACGCGGCCTCCGGCAGCTCCCCGCCGGAGGCCGCGAACTTTTTGCAGGAATTGGGGATCAACAAGTCGGCGATCAGGCCTAGTTCAGGCGGCGCGACCGTGGCGCGACGCGAACTGCGCAAGTTCCTGTCGCAATGCGTTTACCGCGCCGTCCCAATCGCCGAAGTGCAGCTGGCGGAACAGCCGCGCGCTCGGATACCAGGGAGTGTCGTCGCGTCCGCGCAGCCAGCGGAAATCGGCGGCAAAGGGCAATAGCAAAAACAGCAGCTTGCCCATGGCGCCGGCAAGATGCGCGACCGCGGTGTCGACCGCGATCACCGCGTCCAAACCGGCGATCGCGGCGGCGGTATCGGCAAAATCCTTAAAGTCGGCGCCGATCGCCGGCACGTCGCCGCGGCGGCGGAGGAGGCCGGAATCCTCGTCGCGCACTTCGTGCTGCAAGCTGACGAAGCCGATGCCCGGCAGATCCAATATCGGCGCCAGCGTCGCAAGCCGCGCCGAGCGGTTGAGATCGTTGTCGTGCGAACGCTCACCCGACCACACCAGCCCGACCAGCGGGCGTCCGCGCGGCAGGCGCGCGCGCCACACCGCTGCGTCGCCCTCCCCCGGCGCCAGATAGGGAGTGTCGGCCGGAATCGTTTCAAGCGTCGTGCCGCAGGCGAGCGGCAGGCTGAGCAGCGGACAATGAAAGTCGTAACGGGGCAACGGCGACTTGCGCGCGACCACCTTTGCTACACCCGGCATGGTCGACAGGAGCCGGTGGAGCTCAGGCTGAACTTCAAGAACGATAGTCGCGCCGCGCGCGGCGAGGAGCGGCGCGTAACGGGCGAACTGGATGGTGTCTCCCAAGCCTTGCTCGGCATGGAGCAGAATGGTTTTGCCGGCGAGCGATTCCTCGCCGAGCCACAATGGCGCGCCGTAATCGCGCCGCTGCGACGCCAGCCAGCCGACGTGCCAGCGCGCTTCATAGGCGCGCCAACCGGCGCTGAAGTCGCCGAGGCTGAGACGCGCCACCGCCTCGACAAAGCGCGCATGGGCCAAGTCCGGCTTGATCGCCAGCGCGCGCGTCGCGCTCATCAGTGCTTCATGCGGTCGATCGAGCCGGCGCAGCGCCGCGGCGCGATTAGCGAAGAGCGGCGCGTTGTTCGGCGCAAGCTCAAGCGCGCGGTCATAGGCAACCACCGCCTCCGCCACGCGATTGAGCCGCAGCAATGCGTTGGCGCGATTGCCCAGCGCATCGCAATGATCGGGCGTGGACGCCAGCAGCCGGTCGAAGGCTTCGAGCGCCTCACGCGGCCGGCGAAGCTCCAGCAGCACCACGCCGCGGCCGTTGAGCAGTTCGGCATCGTTCGGCTCGAGACGCAAGCCTTCGTCAAAGCTGACGAGCGCCCGCTCGAAATGCCGCAGCGCATGAAATACCAGCCCGAGACTGCCGAAGCCGTCAGCGCGAAAAGGATCGCACTGTAACGCTTCCTGAAACAGCGAGAGCGCCGCATCGAGCCGGCCGCGCCGGTAGTTGATTTGGCCGAGACCGTGCACCGCGTCGAAATTGTTGCGGTGATGCTGGAGGACTTCCGCGTAAAGCCGCTCAGCCTTGGCAAATTCGCCGTGCTCGAAAGCGCGCCGCGCGCGCTTGAGCGGCCGCGAGGTATTGGATTGAGAGCTTTGCGACAATTGGCTGCGCATCAGTGCATGCAGAAAAATGCCCAAGCCGGCCGCGCGCTCGCAGCGGCCGATCGTTAACAGCGGGTAAAGAATGACGGTAAAGAAAGCTTTAAGACGTTGGCCCGGCGGCCGTCATCGGTGCTGGAGACTTTCAAAGCGCCGTTGCAGCACCGCAAGGTCGTGCTCGAGCTTCGCCACCCGATCGGCAATGGATTGCTCCGACTGCCCAGCATCGGACCTCTGCTTCACGCTCGGGTCGCCGCTCCAGCTGACGCCGAGATGACTGCCCTTGCGCCACTCGACCCGCGCGAAAAAGTGTTCGTCCTTGTTCGGCAGATAGAGCTCGAATGCGTCCGGCAACGCCACGCTTTCCGATGCTTCAAGGCGCGCGCCGCGATCGGTGATATCGCGCACAATGCAATCCATGCTCGAGAGCCGGTTGTTGAAATAGATGCGACCCTTGATGAAGGTCTTGTGTCGGGCAAGCGCGCGGCGCTCGGTCATGGCGATTCGGTCTTCTGCCGGCTCATGCGCGGAATCTGACTTATGAGAAACGCGCACCGCGGCATCCCTGTTGCATCAGCAATGGCAGCAAAAACATATGTAAGTATTAAGTGCGACGCGGTCGCGGCATTTAATGTAATTCGGCGAAGTCGCCGGCCAAGCTGATGATTGTCGTTTATAAATACTAAACGGGCGTAGCGCCGCGGCGGCGTCGTTGTCACTGATCAGGCGACGCCGGCTATCGCTGATTTATCTCGAGGAGAGGTGGCCGCCCACCCGAGCGCGGCCTTGCTGTCCGCGCCATGCGCCGGCGGCTATTCTTCGCGGTAGACGCGTTCGCGGCGTTCGTGGCGCTCCTGGGCCTCGATCGACAGTGTCGCGATCGGGCGCGCTTCCAGCCGTTTCAGCGAGATCGCTTCGCCGGTCTCTTCGCAATAGCCGTAGGTGCCGTCTTCGATGCGCTGAAGCGCGGCGTCGATCTTGGCAATCAGCTTTCGCTGGCGATCGCGGGCGCGCAGTTCGATAGCCCGATCGGTTTCCGACGAGGCGCGATCGGCCAGGTCCGGGTGGTTCTGGTTGTCGTCCTGGAGATGCTGCAGCGTCTCCTTGGCCTCCTTGAGGATGTCCTCCCGCCAGTCGAGCAGCTTCAACCGAAAGTATTCGCGCTGGCGCTCGTTCATGAATGGCTCGCGGTCCGTCGGACGATAGATTTTGTCGAGAAGCCGGATAGTTTTGCCGTTCTTCCCTAATGTATCGTCGGAGCGACCGTTCTTGCTCTTCGCCGACTGCATGGACGTCCTTGTCCCCTACTCTAGCGCTACATCCTCCCCGGAGGCGCGCCCATATACCGCGGGTCTATGACGGTGACAATAACGATCATCGCGCCCGTGGCCGGGCGCTCAAAAGCTGCCAATTGACGGGTTTGGCGCCTAATTTATGCCGGCTTTGGCCAGCTCCACCGCGACGCGCAGCTCGATCTCGCCCAGCACCTGGTCGAGCTGTTCGTCCCCGGAGCCGTCCTTGAGGTCGGAGGCGACGGCTTTAAGCCGCAGCAGCGCGGCAGGCTCGAGCGTCCCGGACAATAAGCCGAGCTTGAGCTCATCGAGCGCGTCGAGGGCTCGGCGGCCGTGTTTGACCGCGCGGCGGCGGCGTTCGACCGGATCCTCGATGCCCTGAAGTGCAATCAGCGCGTCGATGCCGCCGACCGTGCGAAGTGCGACCGCAGGCGCCGAGGCTTGTGGCGTCGCGGCCTCGGACAGTGTGAACGGACCGCCACCGGGCGCGCGCCGCGGTGTCGCTGGCGCCGAGGCGAGAGCCGTTCCGTTGGGTCCATTGACGCGCATCCCGACAAGGGTGCGGCCTTATGGTTAATGGCAGGTAAAACCTTGCCGCCCCGTCGGCAAGAATTGCCGCAAACCGGCAAACCGCACCAAGGCATGAAAGCCCGCCACGAAGAAAAACTATAAATAATTCATCCGGTTAGCAAAGGGCCCCGGTCTGGCACGCAACTGGCAAAGAGGTTGCCGTCCGACCTCTTGGGGAGCAGGAGATGAAAGGGACGCTTTGCCCGGCGCTTGCGGCGCTGGCCGTATTAACGTGCGTCGTCTCGACGGCGACCGCGACGTCGCGCATCAAGGACCTCGCCAATATCGAGGGCATCCGGCAGAACCAGCTGATTGGTTATGGCCTGGTGGTCGGCCTCAATGGCACCGGCGACACGCTCAACAACACGCCGTTCACCAAGCAATCCCTGCAGGGCATGCTGGAACGACTCGGCGTCAATATCCGCGGCCAGCAGATCCGCACCGGCAATGTCGCCGCGGTGATGGTCACCGCCAACATGCCGCCGTTCGCCACCCAGGGCACGCGGATCGACGTCACCGCCTCGGCCATGGGCGACTCCAAAAGCCTGCTCGGCGGTACGCTTCTGGTGACGCCGCTCCTGGGCGCCGACGGCAACGTCTATGCCGTCGCCCAGGGCTCGCTCGCGATCGGCGGTTTTCAGGCCGAGGGCCAAGCGGCCAAGATCACCCAAGGCGTGCCGACCGTCGGACGGCTGCCGAACGGCGCCATCATCGAGCGCGAGATCGAGTTCTCGCTGGCGACGCTCGGCCATTTGCGCCTCGCCTTACGCAATCCCGACTTCACCACCGCCAAGCGCATCGCCGTCGCCGTCAACGATTATATCGGCTCGCCGGTCGCCGAACCGCTCGATCCTTCGACGGTGGAGCTGACATTGCCGCAAAAATTCCCGCAGAACCTGGTGGCGATGCTGACCGAGGTCGAGCAGCTTCAGGTCGAGCCGGACCAGGCGGCCAAGATCATCATCGACGAGCGCTCCGGCGTCATCGTCATCGGCCGCGACGTGCGGGTATCGACGGTGGCGGTGGCGCAAGGCAATCTCACCGTGACCGTTTCCGAAGCGCCGCAGGTCAGCCAGCCGCAGCCGTTTGCCCGAGGACGAACCGTAGTGGTGCCGCGCACCAGCGTGACGGCGACCGAGCAAGGCAGGAAGCTCGCCCTGGTGCATGAGGGCGTGTCGCTGCAGCAGATCGTCGATGGGCTGAACGCGCTCGGCATCGGCCCGCGCGACATGATCACCATTCTGCAAGCCATCAAGGCCGCCGGCGCCATCCAGGCCGACATCGAGGTAATGTGATGACCAACAGCGTCGCGGCCGCGCTCGGCCAATCCATCGGCACGATCGGCGATGCGCAGAGCGCGCAAGCCACGGCTCAACTCAAGATCAAAGCCAAGGCGAAATCCGCCTCGGAGAAATTCGAAGCGATGTTCCTCAACTCGATGTTCCAGCAGATGTTCACCGGCATCGATGGTGAAGGTCCGTTCGGCGGCAGCGGCCCGCTCAAGATATGGCGGTCGTTCCTGACCGATGAATATGCCAAGACCTTCGCCAAGACCGGCGGTCTGGGCATCGCTTCGCACGTCTACGATCAATTGCTCAGGCAGCAAGGAATCAAATCATGACCACGACCGCGATCACGACGAGGGCGGAGGCGGAACAGGCCATCGCGCAGGTGGCCGAGCTGATCGAGAAGCTGCGCGGCGTGATCGAGCAGGAAACCGCTTTGGTCCATGCCGGCAAGGTGCGCAACGCCGCCACGCTCGGACCGCAGAAGAGCGAACTGACCAGCAAACTTTATCTCACCGGCGAAAGCCTGAAAGCCAACGCCAAGTTCTTGCTGCAAGCGGCGCCGGCGAGCGCCGCCACGCTGGCCAAGGTCCAACAAGCGTTTCGCGCGGTGCTGCAGCGGAACATGATCGTGCTGGCGACCGCGCACGCGGTGTCGGAAGGGATCGTGCGGCGGCTATCCGGCGATCTGGCGCGCAAGGCGGCGCCGCAAGTCTATGGCGCCTCGGGCCGCGCCACGGTGCCGGATCCGAAGCAAGGCAAGCCGCTCGCCGTCAGCCGCGTGCTGTAGGCTCCGGACGCCGACGGGCCGCTGCGCCGGCGAGCTCGTCGCGCAACTGCGCGACCGGCGCATCCCAATCGCCGATCCGGCTCTGCCGGAAGATCCGCATGGTCGGATACCAGGGGCTGTCGGTGCGATCGAGCAGCCAGCGGAAATCCGGCGAGAACGGAATCAGGAGCGCAATCCCCTTCCCCATCGCACCAGCAAGATGCGCGACCGAGGTATCGACCGCGATAACGAGATCGAGCAGCGCGATCGCCGCGGCGGTGTCGGCGAAATCGGCGAAATCCTGGCCCAGCGCAACGACGCCATGCTCGCGCAGGATCGCCGCCTGCGCATCGCCGACGTCTTTTTGCAGGCTGAAGAAATCGACGCCCGGCACCGACAGAATAGCGGCAAGCCGATCGAGCGGTATGGAGCGCTTGCGATCATTGCCATGCGCGCTGTTGCCGGCCCAGCAAATACCGACCCGCATCCGGCCGTGGTCGGGAAGCCGCCCTCCCCACTTAGCCAGCCGCTCCTGGTACGGCCGGATATAAGGGACGTTGGCCGGTATGGTGTCGAGCTCGGTACCGAACGCGACCGGCAAGCTCAATAACGGGCAATACAGATCGAAATCAGGCAGCACCTCGTCGTCGCCAAAGACCTGCTTGAGGCCCGGCACCGTCATGGCGACCGCTTTGAGCGGTGGCTGAACGCCAAGAAGCACGCTGGCGCCGCGCTCGGCGAGGAGCGGCGCATAGCGAATGAACTGGATGGTGTCGCCAAGGCCCTGCTCGTGAACGAGCAAAATGGTTTTGCCGCGCACGTCCTGCTCGCCGGTCCAGATCGGCTGCGGATAGACGCGCCGCTGCGGGCCGAATTCCTTTTTCCTCCATCGATATTCATATTGCTTCCAGCCACGAAAATCGCCGAGGCACATCCGCGTCAGCGACGCGTTGAAATTGGCGTCGACCTGTTCGGGCTCAAGCGCGAGCGCGGCGTTGTAGCTCACCAGCGCCTCCTCCATGCGGGCGAGCTTGAGCAACGCATTGCCGCGATTGACATGGGCGGCGACCATGTGCGGCTCGATACGCAGCGCCCGGTCGATCGACGCGAGCGCCTCGTCGAACCGGTCCATCTCGGCCAGCGCGACGCAGCGGTCGCGCAGCGCGCCGGCCTGATCGGGGTCGACGGCGAGTGCGCCGTCATAGCTTTGCAAGGCCTCGTCGAAGCGCCGGTTCTTGATACAGGCGTTGCCCCGGTTCATCAGGGCGACAACGTTGCCGGGATCGTTGCCGAGCGCCTTGTCGTATGCGGCCATCGCCTCGTCAAAGCGATCGAGCTCAAGCAAAGTCGTGCCGCGGTTGACTTCAATGTCGATGCGGTCGGGCGCGGCTGCCAGCGCCGCATCGTAGCTCGCCAGCGCCTCGGAAAAGCGGCGCAGCTTGGCCAGCAACACGCCGCGGGTATTGAGGGCATCAACGTGCAGCGGGTTTGTTGCGAGCACCTTGTCGCACGGCGCCAGCGCCTCCTCGAACGAGCCCAATTCGAACAGCGCGTTGGCGCGATTGTGCAGCGCGCCGATGTCATTGGCATCAATGGCCAGCGCCGCGTCGAATTTCGACAGCGCCTCGGCGTGCCGCTGCAGCGACATCAGGGTGAGACCGAGATTGTTGAGGACGTCGGCGCGACGCGGCTCGATCGCCAGCGCTGCCGTGTAACTCGCCGCCGCTTCTTCATACCGTTCGAGCGCGCGCAGGACATTGCCGCGATTATAAAGCGCATTGGCATGATCGGGCCGCAACGTCAGCGCGATGTCGCAGCTTTGCAGCGCTTCATCGAGCCGGTCGAGCGCCAGGAGCGTCACACTGCGGTTGCTCAACACCTCCGCGTTGGCCGGCTCGGCGGCCAGCGCAGCGTCGTAGGCCGCAAGCGCCTGTTGCGGACGCTCCAGCGCGGCAAGCGCGTTGCCGCGCCGGTTGAGGGCCGCAACATGCCGCGGCCGCAACGCCAACAGCGCCTCATAGGCGGCGAGCGCGTCGTGATGCCGATCGAGCGCGGCCAGCATATTGCCGCGATGGAACAGCGCGTCGAAATGACCGGGCTCCAACGTCAAGACGCGCTCATAGCTGGCCAATGCTTCGGCGTGACGGCCGAGATGCCGCAACGCATTGCCGCGATTGTGAAGCAACGCGACGTTGTCGCCGCGCATCGCCAGCGCTTTGTCGAAACTTTCCAGCGCCTCCTGATGGCGCCTGAGGGCGTCAAGGATCACGCCGTAATTGGTCAGAACGTCTGGCGATCCCGGCTGCGCACCGAGCGCCGCAGCCACCAGGCGCAATGCTTCGGCCGATCGACCCTGCTGGTGTTTCAGGACGCCGCCGAAATGCAGCGCGTCGAAGTCGTTAGGATCGGCGGCGAGAACGGCGTCGTAGATTTGTCCCGCTTCGTCCAGCCGCCCTTGCTGATGCAGCGCCAACGCCAGTCGAACAACAGAGGAGGTTTGCGAGCGCTGCGCGGTTGCCTGCTGGTCCATGCCTGCTGATCCGAAGGGCCTGCGCACGACGTTACGGGGCGACTTGGTGCAAGGTCAGCCAAGTTGGTTAATCAAAGGTAACCTCCGCGCGACCGACACCTGGCGTTAACCGGAATCAGTGCAGGAAGGAAACGGGCGACTGGTTCGGCACAGTCTTGACGGCAAGGCCTTGCGTGCAAGGCTTGGCGTGGAAGGCTTGGCGTGGAAGGCTTGGCGTGGAAGGCTTGGCGTGGAAGGCTTGGCGTGGAAGGCTTGGCGTGGAAGGCTTGGCGTGGAAGGCTTGGCGTGGAAGGCTTGGCGTGGAAGGCTTGGCGTGGAAGGCTTGGCGTGGAAGGGGGGAAGGCTTGGCGTGGAAGGCTTGGCGTGGAAGGCTTTGCGTGCAGGGTTCGGCTTGCAAGAGCTTGATTTGAAGGCTTGGCTGGAATGACCGTCGGCAGCGTCTCGTTCTTTCAGCAGGACCAGAGTTTCTGGAGCCAGGCCGCGAGCAATTCGGCGTCGATCGCCCAGAACAATGCGGTCATCAACTTGATGTTCGGGGCGTCGACCACGTTGTCCAGCGGCTTGTCCAGCATCGCCAATGAGAGCGCCCTCAATCGCGTCAATAACCAGCTCACGGCGGCGGTACAGAGCGCCCTTGCGTCCATCGAGGGCGGGTCGAGCGGTACGAGCGGCGCAGGTTCGTCGAGTAGCTCGTCATCTTCGAGCACATCGCCGTCTTCTTCCTCGTCGTCCCCGAGCTCGAGCTCTTCGGGCACGTCAAGCTCCAGCGCCACCGCCGCCGCTCCGGCCGTCGGCACCGGTACGGCGCCGCTGACCGCGAGCACCTCGCTGGCTACGCTTGGTATCATCGCCAAGGGCACGTTCACGGTCAGCGACGGCACCAATACGACGACATACAAATCGACCGGCAACGACACCGTCGGCGACCTGCTCAATGCCATCAACAAAAACGTCTTCGGCAACGCACAAGTGGCGGCGTGGCTCAACAGCAACGGCCAGCTGGTCATTAGCGGCAAGAACGACACCGAGACGCTCAGCATCGGCGGCACAAACGCTGCGAATTTGGGGTTCAGCGCCGGCAATGCCTTTTTTCAGCCGACCGCGCCCTCCGCTGCCACGTCGGGCTCGTCGACGACGTCGGCTTCTTCTGGCACCAGCAGCTCTTCAAGTTCTTCGAGCTCGTCGGCCGGCTCGCCTTCGACTACCCCGACATCATCCACGAGCGCTTCGGCGCCGTCGCCCGCGAGTTTTCTTCAGAACTCGGCGCTCGGACTGCAGAGCTCTGCTACCGCAGAGATATTGCTGGCCAGCAGTGGCATAAGCGGCAACCTGGTCAATCTGCTGGCCTGATTGATCAAGCCGCTGCGCCGATGAATTGCGATGCCAGGTCGCCGCGAAACGTCATCGGCCCGACGTGGCACAGCGCGCTCTTGAGGTCGGCCCAGATCTCGCCGCCCATGTCGGTCCAGCGCTTGCAGAAGGCAAAATCCTCGCTGAGATAAGTGCCGTCGTCGGCGATCATGCACTCGAACAGCGCGAAGCGGTTGTCGCTCACGGTCGCCGCGTCGATCGAGTGATCGCGTTTGTATTGCAGGTGCGGGTAACGCGCGCACATCTTCTCGGCCGCCTGCCGACGGACCATAAGAAAGCCGGTGCCGGCATAGCGGACTTTGACGAAGCCCGCCCGTTCGATCACCGCGCTTGGGTCGTCGACTTCAAACACGTAGCCCAGCGCCGCCGCTGCCGGATCGGGACGCGCGGTTTCGATCGTCTGCCTGACCTTGTTCCAATCGAGGCGCTTGACCGGATAGACCGCGGCGCACATCTCGGCGCCGCACTGGATCAGGCGCAGAACCTGCTCGGGCTCAAAACCAATATCAGCATCGAGAAACAGCAGGTGGGTCGCAAGCGAATCGTCGAGAAATTGCGACAGCAGGCTGGCCCGTGCCCGGGTGATCAGCGCGTCGCCGTCCTTGAACAGGACTTTCAGCCCGAGCCCGCTATAGGACTGGATCATTTGCTGCAGCTTGTACAGCGAGGCGGTGTAGAGCACGGACACCTGCCCGCCGTAGCACGGCGTGGCGATCACGAGATTGACTTGGTTGGCGAGCGCGGCGCTGGGCATGCGGATGATCCAATCGCGGAGTTCCAAATTATGGTTAAGCAATAGCGAACGGGAATCGTTAAGAACGGATTAAGCGCGCGCGATAAATCCTCCAAACAAAACAAAATACCTTTGCCAATTGCGTGGCGGCGATCGAACGGCTGCAACGCAAGTCGTTGGCGCAACATCCAGTTGTGACGGCACGCTACGCGCAGATTTACGCGTCTTTAAACGAAATGGGGCACACCTTGCCCAGCCGATCCGACCGATCGGAACCTGCACTCGCCGGTACAGCACGTACTGTCAGTGCAAGCCAGTACGGCCTGTAACCAGAAGGGTAACACGATGTCCAACATCACTTTGAGCGCGGGTATCCGGCAGAACCTGCTTTCGCTGCAGAACACCGCCGCCAACCTGACCACCACCCAGGAACACCTTGCCACCGGCAAGAAGGTCAACACCGCTTTCGACAATCCGACCAGCTATTTCACGTCGCAGTCGTTGAACAACCGCGCCAGCGATCTGTCCTCGCTGCTCGACCAGATCGGCCAGGCGCAACAGACGCTCAATGCGGCCAACGACGGCCTCACTGGCCTGACCAGCCTGCTCGAGCAGGCGTTGTCGACCGCACAGCAGGCCCAGGCCGCCACCAATGACACCGCCGGCGCAACCACCGGCACCGTCGATCTCAGCAGCAACTCGGCGGCGGCGTCCACCCTCCTGATCGCCACCGGCGGCACGACCTATACCGTTTCGATTGCGGCCAGCGCCGCGCTCAGCACCATCGAAAGCACCATCAACGGCACCTCCGGCCTCGGCAGCACTGGCGCGGTGACCGCCAGCGACGACGGCAGCGGTCACCTTATCCTGACCGGCAACACCGCCAACACCAGCTTCACCGCCTCCGGTACGGACCAGACGACCTTCGGTCTCGCCAGCACCGCCGTCACCGGCTCGAGCTCGACGCGCACGACGCTGCAAGGCAACTACAATTCGCTGCTGACGCAGATCACTCAGCTGGCGGGTGACTCATCGTACAACGGCGTCAACCTGATCAATGGCAACAACCTGACGGTCAACTTCAACGAGACCGCCACCAGCACGCTGGCCATCACCGGCGTGACCTTCAACGCCACTGGACTTGGCCTGTCGACGATCGCCACTGGCGGCTTCCAGAACACCTCAACCATCACCGGGGCGCAAACGGCGATCAACTCTGCGATCAGCACCGTCCGTGCCCAGACCGAAACGTTCGGCACGAACTCCTCGACGATCGCAACCCGTCAGTCGTTCGAGCAGAACCTGATCAACACGTTGCAGACCGGCGCCAGCAACCTGGTGCTGGCCGACCAGAACCAGGAAAGCGCCAACCTGCTCACCCTGCAGACCCAGCAGCAGCTCGAAGTCTCGGCGCTGTCGATCGCCAACCAGGCGAATCAGTCGGTGCTCAAGCTGTTCCCATAATCTCTTCTGGAACAGGCCCATCCGGAAGCGGCGGAGCGAAAGCTCCGCCGTTTTTCGTTGTAGACGACGCACTTATCGACGCGACCGCCTTTTTAGCAAGACATTAACCATCGTCCACAACGATGGCGCGGCCTCGGCGAGGAAAGTGACATGGCCCTGAAGATCGAGCTCAAGCCGAACGAGCGCGTGATCGTCGGCGAATGCGTCATCACCAATGGCAGCCAGCGCACCCGTCTGCTGATCGAGGGGAAGGTCCCGGTGCTGCGCGAAAAGGACATCATGGCATTGTCCCGCGCCAACAGTCCGGCCAAGCGCATCTATCTCCTCATTCAACTGATGTACACGGCCAAGCGTCCCAAAGAACATCAGGCGATGTATTTTCAGCTGGCGCGTGAGATGGTTCGCGCGGCGCCAGGTACGCGCCGATTTATTGAAAGCATCAACAATCAAATCTTAACAGGCGACCTGTACAAGGCGTTAAAGGAAGCACGCAAGCTGATTGCCTACGAAAAGGAAACGCCCGACATGAACCACGCCAGCAAGGTTTATGCCAGAACCGCAAAGGAAACGGCATCGCCCCGCCAACTCGAAGCTGACCTGCTCCTGAAAGCGGCGGCGCAATTGCAGGCGGTGTACGAGACGTGGCAGGAAAAGCCGACCGGTCTTGATGCGGCGCTGCTCTATAACCGCAGGCTCTGGACGGTGTTCATTGACGCCGTCATGGACGACAACAATAAGCTGCCGGCAGGGATCCGCCAGAACATCGCCAATCTTGGCATGTTCGTCATGGGCGAGACGTTCTCCATGATGACCAAGCCGCAGCCCAATCACCTCGCATCGTTGATCAAGATCAACCGTGGCATCGCCGCCGGTCTGCGCGAACAGGCGTAGAGATTGCCGAGCTGACGCCAGGGTTTCGCGGGCGGACGGCGCCGCCGTGCCGGGATCCGGTAACGGCGCCGCACCGAAATCCCGCGCCACCGCTCTGACCGCCGCCATCGCCGGCCGACGCAACAATTTATTTACCGCGATCTTTTAGGATTTGTTTACCTGCCGGCTCACGCCCTGTGCGCGGCGCCGGCATGGATTTGCGCTGCGCAGGAGGCGCCATGACGGACGCGGCAAACTTGATCGCCGGCGACGACCTTAAGGCGACCGCCTATCGCTTCATCGATGACATGCGGGCGAGGATCAAGACCGAGCAAAACGGCCTCTTGAGCGTGTTCGACGGCTGGTTCGCGCGGGTCGTGAGCCGCCTCAAGCAGTTCGATACGGGCCGCTCCTGGGAGGACAGCGTGCGCGAAAACGCGCTGCGGTCGCCCGCGCAAGATCAGAGCCTGCCCTGGGATTTGCATCGGCTGCGGCTGTTTCTCGACCGCTGGCGACAAGGGCGGTTCGTGGAGTACGGTCAGCGCGAGCGGTCGGGCGCGTACTATCACCCGCGCTTTGGCACCGAGTTCGGCATCGACGTGCTTTTGACCTGCCAAGGCGCGCCGTCGCTGATGCGTTGGCGCGGCATGCCGTTGATGAAGAATGTGTTCGACTTTGCCATCTACCCGGCGCTGATTGCCGAGCTGCGTCCGCAGACGGTGTTCGAAGTCGGCTCCGGTTCGGGCGCCAGCGCCGCGTGGTTTGCCGACAACCTGACGCTGTCCGGCGTCGAAGGGCGCGTCCATTCCGTCGATCTGGTCAAAGCCGTCGCGCAACACCCGCGGGTCGATTTTTATCAGGGCGACTGTTCCGATCCGGCGCAATTGTTTGCTTCCGAACTGCTGCGCTCGGCGCCTCATCCCTGGCTGCTCGTGGAGGACGCCCATCACAACGTCGCGGCGGTGCTGGAGCAGTTTCACGCATTCTTGCGGCCGGGCGACTATCTGGTGGTCGAGGATAGTGATGTGAAGCGCGATGCGCTGCGAAGCTTCGTCGGCGCCCATCCCGGGGACTATCTGGTCGATACGCGCTTTACCGACTGTTTCGGCCGCAACGCCACTTGCGCCGCCGATTCGATATTCGTCAGGACACCGCCACACAACCAATAGCCTGAGACTGACCAAGGCGGCGACGACGCCACGGCGACTGTTGGCTATTCGCTATCCGACCCCGGGCGCCAGGAAGTTGACCAGGCTCAACTGCGCCAGTCTGGTGGTGAGCGACATCGACGCCGAGAGATTGGTCTGGAGCGTCAAGATTTCTTCGCCAACCTTGTTCTGATCAACGCCTTCGATGCCCTGCAGCATGTTCTGCAGCGTGTTCTGGGTCTGGGTGTTCAATGTCGTTGCGTTGGCAACCTCGGTCTGGGCATTGGCCAGGTCGGCCTCGATGTCCGGAACCGTCTGCGTGCCTGGCGGCCCATCGAGATTGGCGGTCACGCTTTGCGTCAAGTCTTGATAGCTCGCCTGCGCGTTCGGATCGCTCGCCGAGTACGTGGTCGCCGCCAGCACCGCGACATTGCCGACCAGCGTGCTGATCGCCTGCTCGTTGGCGCGCATGCCGTAATCGATCGTCATCGTCGGCCCGACCTGGGCGGTCGCGGTCTGCCGGGCCGGCGTCGCGCCATTCTCGCCGGTATACCAAAACACCGTGTCCGCGGTGGTGCCGTTCTGCAAGGATGTCGCGGTCGCGAAGTCCGGCGGCGGACCGCCGGGATTGACCCGTTGCGGCGGATCCGAGCTGAAGAAGTTGTTGGCGGCGGCAATGGCGGAGGCCGCCGGCAATGCGGTCTGCGCAAGATTTGACACGGCGGAGGTGAGTGCCGCTTGCAGATTGGTCGCGGTCGCGTTGGCCGTGGCGCCGATGGTGAATTGGTTGGCGCCCGGTGGCGAAGCGGTGGTCGCCTGCAGCGTGATGGTTTGGCTCGAGCCATCGGGCAGCGTCAGGCCGAACGAGATCGTGTCGCCCGGATTCGGATTGGAGCCGAGGTTCACCGAAATCGACGGCGGCGAGCCCGTGACGGTGGCGCCGGTCAGGTTCGAATTGACGGTGGCGAGCTTGAAGCCGAACGGCGAACTATCAGAACTCAGCGTCACGTTGGGCGCTGCACCGCCGATCGTCAGCCGGCCGAGATTGCCGACGCCTTCGTCGGCCTGCAGCCGCTCGGAAATCACCTGGGTAAATCCCGCCTGACTGCCATTGCCGTTGAGGATGTCGCTCGCGCTCGCCACCGATTGCTGGGTCAAAGCACTGCCGGAGAACATGTAATTGTTGCCGACCTGGGTATTGAGCAGCGAAAGAATCTGATCGAGATAGCCGGCGGCCGATTGCTGGGTCGCCGTCTGGCCGTTGCCATTGAGCGAAAACGCGGGCTGTTGATTGATCGACTGCAGCACCGAACTGCCAGCGCTACCGAGCTGGGTCAGTACCGATTGCGCCACCGTCAGGGTGGTGCCGACCGTCGTGGCCGTGGTGCTATAGCCGCCGATGGCCGAAAGTTGCGCGCCCAACGACACCGCCAGATCGGCCTGCGAGCCAAGTCCGGAATAAGTCTGCGCTGCCTCGCCGGTGCCAAGCTGCTGGCTCAGCGTGGTGAGCTGGTTGAACATGTTGGCCTGCGCCGCCAGATTGGCGGCTGTGATCGAACCGGGTCCGGTAATACTCATCAGGTCACCGATTGCAGCAGCGTCGACATCATCTGCTGGACTGTGCTCATGACACGGGCGTTGGCGCCGTAAGCGTTTTGCAGAGCGATGAGATTCGACATTTCGGTGTTGATGTTAACACCGGACTGATCGTTGAAACGCTGCTGCAGGGCGCTGACCACCGTATCCTGTCCCTGCTGCAGATTGGTCGCCGCGTTGCTCGCCTGGCTCTGCTGGCTGACGACTTGGCTCATATAGTTGGTCAGCGTGCTGTTGAACGGCGCCGACGCACTGCCAATGCCGGTGGCCGGAGAAAAGGTCATGGTCGCGTTGGTCAACTGGTTGAGGATGAAATTCGGTCGCGTCGGATCGCCGGAAGTGGTGCCCGCGGCGAACGCGACCAGGCTCGACGGCGACGCCAGCAGCGCCGGGTTGACGCTGATGCGCCCGGCGAGACCGGTGGTCTGCGAACCCGACGAAGTGAGCCCGCCGGTGATCGGCTGGCTGCCGTCGACGAACAGCGGCAGCGGCGCGCTGCCGCTTGTCAGTGAGGTCGCGGTGGTGGTCGCCGACATCGAATTGACGACGTTGCCGCTGCTGCCGCGGTTGAGCACCTGCAACACCGTGCCGGAAGGATTGGAGAATTGCAGATTGGTGCCGAGCGCGCCGTTGAGCTGCGCCACCACCGACGTCATGCCGCCGGAAAAGTTGATGCCGATGGTCGGGTTGTTCGGATCGGCGGACGCGTTCTGCGGCAGCGTTCCGCTCTGACCGAGCGCGACTACGGTCACCGTGTGCTGCACGCTGCTGGAATCGGTATAGGTGATCTGCACGGTGTTGCCCGGCAGGACACCGCCGACATCGACGCTGAACCCGGACTGCGTGCCGGCCGTCACCGCGGTTCCGCTAGTCGTCTGATTCGACAGCGCCTGCGACGTCTGGTTGGCAAATTCATCGATCTGATTTTGCGCCTGCGGCAGAATGCTATCGCGCATCTGCAGGTAGGCGCCGATCTGACCCGAGGTGATGGCGTTCTCCGCGATCAGATCCGTCTGGTTGCCGCCCGGCGATGTCAGCGTAATCGTGCCGACCTCGTCCTGGCTGGGATTGGCGCTCCACAGCGTCGTCGCGTTCAGCGTGCCGGTGTTGCCGAATGACAGCGTCGAGGCTTGGACGCCAGACACCAGTTGTTGGCCCTGCCCCGTGTAGACCGAGATTTGGTTGTTGGCGGCCGGCGCCACGGTGATATTCATCAGCGTCGCAAGCTGGCTGATGTCCTGGTCACGCTGGTCTTCCAGCGTCGCGGTGGCGCTGTCCGGCGGGGCTGATCCGAGTTGCTGGTTGATCTGCGCGATCTGCGCGATCGCGGTATTGGCGGTCTGCACGCCGGTGGCGATGCCCTGCTCCGCCTGGGTCTGCAATTCCTGGATGGTGCCGGTCATGGCGCCGAGGTTTTGCGTCAGCGCTTGTGCGGCAGTGAGTACCTGGGTTTGCGCCGAATACGAGCTGGGGCTGGTCGAAAGCGCCTGCACCGCGGTGGTGAAATTGCTGAAGATGCCGCTGAACGAGCTCGACGAGCCCGGCGTTCCATAGACCTGCTGGAGCTGCTGATAGAGCTGCGACGTGGTGTCGGCGTAGGACCCGCCGGAGCTTTCCGTCCACAATTGGCTTTGCAGCAGCGAATTGAGATTGCGGTTGATGCCGGTCGTATCGACGCTGACGCCGGGCTGACCGGCGGTCGCGACCGCAAGCTGGCTGATGCTCTCGTCGACATACCCCGCCGTGTTGGCGTTCGCCACGTTCCCGGAAATCACCGAGAGGGCTTGCTGGGTCGCATTCACGCCGGCCAAAGCGGCGGATAACGCCTGGGAGAGGCCCATGTGCCTTAGCCGTCCACACCGCTCGCAATTCGCGGCTTAAAGCCGCCGACTATCGCTCAAAGATCTCACTGGATGACCTGCAGCAGGCTCTGGATCATCTGATCGGCCGTCGACATGACTTTGGCGTTGGCCGAATAGGCCTGCTGCGCCACGATCAATTGGCTAAACTGGGTCGCGATATCGACGTTGGAAGCCTCGAGCGAACTGCCGGTGATGGTGCCGGTCGCGTCATAGATCGGGGGACCGGAATCGACCGTAGCCGCGTAGGCGCCGCCGTTGAGCGCTTGCAATGAATTCTGACCGTTAAAGGTCGCAAGCGTCACGTCGGCCAGCGCAATGGTCTGGCCGTTGGAAAACGTGCCGGAGATCTGGTTCTGGCCATCGACAGCGATCGACTGCAGTTGGCCGGCGGCAAAGCCGTTTTGCTGAATTTCGCTGACCTGCGTGGTGCCGCTTGAATTGGCGAATTGGGTCAGGCCGTTGGTGCCGAAATTGAGCTGGATGTTGCCCAGATTGTCGTTGCTCACGGTCAAGTTTTGCAACGTCACACCGGAGAGCGGGGGCGAGAGTTCGCCGCTGGAATTGAAGGTGAACACCGTGCCGACATTCTGCCACATCGGTTGGGTGCCAGTCGCGTTCGGGTTGCTTTGATAGAACAGCTGCCAGGAGCCGGCGCTGGTTTCCGCCCAACGAAACTGGACATTGACCGGATTACCCTCGGAGTCGTAGGAGGTGATCGAACCGCCATCGACCGACTGGGCGGTGAAGGTCGAGGAGTCGTTGGCGATAACCTGGTCGGTGGCCGGATAGGCTGCATCCTTGGTGATACCAAATGACGACAGCAGCGCCGTCGGACTGGAGTCCAGTACGATCGAGTTGCTGGACGTCATCGAGACATCGCCATTGGAGGTGTTGACCGTTCCGGTCATGCCGCCGATGGCGCCGATCGCGGTCTGCAACTGCGCCAGCGTCGCGACGTCGGAACCCGTCGTCCCGAAAGTGATAGTCGTCGGGGTGCCGTTGACCGAAACCGTCATCGTGTCCCCTGGCGCCACGACGCCTTGGGTTATCAGATTGGTCGGCTGGAACGAATTGTTGCCGGCGCCGAAGCCGACCGCAGTGTCCGCGGAGGCGGTGCCGCCGACGGTGATCGACGAAATGCCGTTGGTGCCGGTGAGTACCAGGTCGCCGCTGGTGCCGCCGCTCAGTGCTGCGGTAACGTCCAGAGTGTTGCCGGTATGGGCCGCGTTGATCGCAGTCATCAAGTTGGCGATCGTGTCGGTTCCGGTCGCGGTATAGGTGAACAGCGGATTGATGCCGTCATTGATCGTGATTGTCTGACCCAAGGTGAGCCCGAGCGCCGTACCGGTAGTAGCGAAATTCACCGTACCGGTGCCGGTCGCCGCGGCATCTGGTGAAATCTTTGCCCCGCTGCCAACGATCGTGGCGGCCGGCGGCGCTCCAGCCAGCGGATTAGCCTGGAAATCGGTCCCGACGAGCAACCCCGAGCTCGGCTCGCTCGGCAAGTTTGCCTGATAAGAGATGGCAGTCGTCGCCTGCGCTGGAACAAAATCGTTGGTGAATTTCAGGACTTGGGGCGAGCTGCCGAGTGGATTCCCGGTCTGCGGGTCGAGCGGAAGGCCCATCAGGTAATAGCCGGCGCCGTTGACAAGGTTGCCGTCCGAATTGAGCTGAAAGTCGCCGGCGCGCGTGTAGTTGTTGACCCCGCTGAACACTGGCTGGTTGTCAGCCGTGCCGATCGGCTTCGACACCACGAACCAGCCGTCGCCGTTGATGGCCATGTCGGTCGACACCGCCGTGCTCTGGATCGTCCCTTGCACCGTGTTGGTGGAACGCGAGCCGGCAATGACGCCGTTCGCGGTCTGCTGTCCGAGCGCGGCGTCCGAGACCAGATCCTCAAAATGCGTGTCGGTTTCTTTGTAGCCGGTGGTCTGCGAGTTGGCGATGTTGCCGGAAATGTTCTGCAGCGCGAACGACTGCGCCTGCAGACCCGCCACGGCGGTGGTCAATGCATCGAAAATACCCATGACCTGATCTCCAACTCCTGCTCAACCGAACAACCGATGGGGGCACCGGCCGATGGCCCCGACTGGACGCCTCGCAGCAAGCGGTGTGCCATAAAATTTCTTGCATCATTTCAGTAGCTTAAGCCAATGGCTGCGCCGTGCACCCGGTACGGATATGCCGGGTGGCCGGCAGAAATTGCCGCCCTCGCAACGGGCTTTCGGCTCGGGCCTTTGATCGAAGCTCGACCGCATCGCCAACGCTTGTGAGCGCGAAAACGGCATGCTTAAGCTCGCCGCCAACCTCATGATTGCAAGCGAGCGGAAATTCATGCGTTTCGAAGGGACCAGCGCCTACGTTGCCACCGATGATCTCAAGGTCGCGGTCAATGCCGCGATCGCGCTGGAGCGGCCGTTGCTGGTCAAAGGCGAGCCGGGCACCGGTAAGACCGTGCTCGCGATCGAAATCGCCAAGGCGCTCGGCGCGCCGCTGCTCGAGTGGCATATCAAGTCGACCACCAAGGCGATGCAAGGTCTCTACGAGTATGATGCGGTGACGCGGCTGCGCGACAGCCAGCTCGGCGACGAGCGCGTCAAGGACATCCGCAATTACATCAAGCGCGGCAAGCTGTGGGAGGCGTTCATTGCCGACGAGCGGCCGGTGCTGCTGATCGACGAGATCGACAAGGCCGATATCGAGTTTCCCAACGATCTATTGCAGGAACTCGATCGCATGGAGTTCTTCGTCTACGAGACCGGCGAAACCATCCATGCCCGCCGGCGGCCGATCGTCGTCATCACCTCGAACAACGAGAAGGAGTTGCCGGACGCGTTCCTGCGCCGCTGCTTCTTCCACTACATCCGCTTTCCCGACGCCGACACCATGCGCGCGATCATCGAGGTGCATTTCCCCGGCATCAAGCATCGGCTGGTCGCGGAGGCGCTGCGGCTGTTTTATGAGATCCGCGACGTGCCCGGCATGAAGAAAAAGCCGTCGACTTCCGAACTACTCGACTGGCTGAAGCTACTCATGGTCGAAGACGTTTCAGTGGAGACGCTGCGCGAGCGCGATCCAAAGAAGCTGATCCCACCGCTGCACGGCGCGCTGATCAAGAACGAGCAGGACGTCCACCTGTTCGAGCGGCTGGCGTTCATGACCAGGCGCGAGCAACGCTGAGCCGCACGCTCGGCGATCTACGCGCCGCCATCTTCCGGTCCGTCCACCAACTCGCGCCGGTTGGCGACGGCGATCATCGGCGGCGGGCCGTCGTCGGCGGTCGGCGCTTCCACCATCGCGGTCGGCGCTTCGATCGGTTCAGCAGGCCCTTCGAATCGCGCTACCGAAACTTCGGCGTCAGCGGTCGGTGCATCGAACGTTTCGATACCTTCGTTGGCGGGCGCACTTTGCTCACTCACGCGCTCCGGCTCTTCGGACTTGATCATTTGGCTTAGGCGGGCGCGCAACGGCCCAGTCGCGCTCGTGGCGGCGTGACCGCGGCGCTCGGCCAACGCGTCCCGCCAACGTCTCGTCCAGTAATATATCTGCGCCGCCGCGCGGCCGAATTTTCCGCCGGCCCAGACCAGCTCGAACGGCGTGAACTGCTTCCAGGTCGCATCGCCATCGACGATGGCGCGGGCGATCAGGTTACCCGCCATCGCCGTCGTGTTGAGGCCGCGACCGCCAAAGCCGCTGGCGAGCCAGACGCCAGGGCCGAGCTCGCCGATCTGCGGCATGCCGTGAATCGAATGGCCCACGGTGCCGGACCACACATAGTCGACCGCAACCTTGCCAAGCTGGGGATAGGTCCTGCCGATATCCGCCGCCAACGTCCGCACATAACGGCGCGGATTTCCCGCCCACATCGTGAGGCGGCCGGACCACATCAATCGATCGCCACCGACAATGCGATAATGATTATCGGCGAGGTCGGTATCGGTGACCGAGCCGTGATAACCGATCGCCTCGCTCAAGGCAGGCCCCAGCGACGCCGTGGTGATGACGTAGGTCGTGATCGGGACGAGCGTGGCGCCGATCCGCGGCATCAGGCCCGCGATCTGTATGTTGCCGCAGAGCACAACGTGGTTGGCCCGCAGCCGCGCCTGCGGCGTGACGATGCGTTTGCGTACCCCGGCGGGATCGAGCGAGATCACCGGCGTATTTTCGTAGATGCGGGCGCCGAAACGCTCGGCAGCGGCGGCCAGGCCGAACGCATAGTTCAGCGGATGGATATTGATCGCCCGCGGATAGTGGATGGCGTGAAAGTAACGTTCGCTGCGCAGCACCGCGCGCACTTTGTCGGTCGGCCAGCCCTCGATCTCGCCGCCGAACTCGCCCACCAGCGCGGCGAGCCGCGTGAGTTCGTCGCCATTGTCGGTTTTGGAGACGTAAAGCCAGCCGTCCTGCGGATCGATTCCCGGCATCGCCTCGTGGCGGATGACGTCGCGGACATAATCGAGCCCGCTTTGCGCCAGCGCCCACAGATCCTTGGCGCGATCGAAGCCGACGCGGCTGATGATGCTGTCGGGGCTCGCGGCGAAGCCGGGAAGGACAAATCCGGTATTGCGCCCGGAAGCCTCGCCGGCGATGTGGCCGGCCTCCAACAGCACGACCGACCAGCCGGCGCGCGCGACCTCGTGCGCCGTCGTCAAACCGGCGAGCCCACCGCCGATCACGCAAACGTCGACGTCGCAGTCCGACGTCAGTTGCGGGCGCTGCGGCGCGTCGACCCTGGTCGCCGCATACCAGCTTCCGCCATGAGCCGATGTGGGATTGGGTTGGTCCATCGCCCGACTATTTTGCGCGCGAGATAAGCGCAGCGCAGCATTCAATATGAGTTGTGCGTGAACTTCCTGTGCGCGTTGGCCGGCACACTATAGGAACTTCAAATCCGGGACACTAGACTAGAGCGCCAGGAGTTCACTGATGCGTCGTTTGCTGCTCTTGCGCCATGCCAAGACCGAGCGCGCCTCGCCCGGCGAGCGCGACCGCGATCGCAAGCTGACGGAGCGCGGCCGCCTCGACGCGCCGATCATCGGCGCCTATTTGGCACGCCACGGCCTTGTTCCCGACCTGGCTCTGATATCCCCGGCGACACGGGCCATGCAGACCTGGGAACTCGCCGCCGCCGCGCTGGGCAAGGCACCGCGCCTGATGAAAGACGAGCGCATCTACAATGCCGGCACCGATACGCTGGTCGAATTGATCCGCGAAACCGGCGACGTTCCCACCCTGCTCGTGGTCGGCCACAATCCGGGCCTGCATGATCTTGCGCGCCAGTTGATCGGCTCGGGCGACGTCGAAGCCCGTGAAAGCCTCAATGAAAAACTGCCGACCTCCGGCCTGGTCATCATCGATCTCGCCTTCGACGATTGGTCGAAGCTGCACGACGGCGCCGGGAGGCTGGAGCGCTTTGTCAGTCCGCGGCTGATCGGCGCCGATTCAGATTGAACCACGCCAGCCGCCTTATTCGTAATATTCCGGCGCTTTCTTCTGCGCGTCGCTCTGCGGCTTGTCGTGATTGATCCAGAGCTGCGCGTGCTCCTTCGCCATGATATCGGCGATACGCTGCATCGAAGCCAGCGTTTGCTCCTTGCTGGTATTCATCGATGGCACGCGACGATTGTCCCAGTTGTCCTTGAAATGAACGGCGTCGCCCGAGAGCACGATGGCGCCGGTCTTCGGCAACCTGACCAGCAGCGATTGATGCCCCGGCGTGTGTCCCGGTGTTGAAATGATCACCACCGAACCGTCGCCGAACACGTCGCGATCGCCTTCGAGCAGCGTCACCGGGTGATTGGGATTAAAGCGCGGCTTGCCGTTCTGGCCCGGCCATTCGTATTCGGCTTTCTGCACGTAGAGCATGACTTGCGGAAACAATTCGACATTGCCGATATGGTCGGGATGGGTGTGCGAAATCGCCATCGCCTTGATATCGGCCGGCTTGACGCCGAGCTCGCCGAGTTGCGCAGCGAGCGTCTTGGTCCGCTTCACATGCATGGCGCCGTTCGCCGCCGTCACGCCGTCGGGCGTTGCGGCGAGCGAGTCAGGCAGCCCGGTATCCCACAGGAACCAGCCCTGCTGGTGATGAATGAGATAGCAATTGTCGGATACGGCCAGCGGCACGCCGATATTGACGCCGGGCGACCAGCGCGACTGGTCGGCGCCGACGGCCTCGCCGCAATAGAGAACGTAGAGCTTGTCGACCCCGGCGGCGGATGCGGGCAACGAGCCGAGTGCGAGAACACAGGCGGCAATAGCAAGACGCACGAACTTCATGACTTTCTCCCGGTGACCATGCGAACAGACCGTTGCGGATGGCGGCAGACACATTCTCCATCTGCAGCCGCTTTAGCGCCATTCACACCTTCGCTATCCGGCCAGCGCCGCCAAAATCCGCGCCCAGCTGCGGATGCCCTTGTGGAAGCACTTCAAATCGTATTTCTCGTTGGGCGAATGCACGCGGTCGTCGTCGAGTGCGAAGCCGACCATCAGCGAATCCATTCCGAGTACGGTCTTGAAATCGCCGACGATCGGGATCGAGCCGCCGGCGCCGACCGTCACGGCTTTCTTGCCCCACTCGTCGGCGAGCGCGGCGCGCGCCTTGGTCAGCGCCGGGTTGTCGAACGCCACATCGAAAGCCGGCGCGCTGGTGAAATTGCCGAACTCGACCGAACAATCGGCGGGGACGCGGGCGCTGACAAAAGCGCGAAAGGCTGCGCGGATCTTGTCCGGGTCCTGCGTGCCGACCAGGCGGAACGAGACCTTGGCCATCGCCTTGCCGGGAATGACGGTCTTGGCGCCCTCACCCGTATAGCCGCCCATGATGCCGTTGACCTCCGCCGTCGGCCGCGTCGAGATTTGCTCGATCAGCATGCGGTCCTTTTCGCCGGCAGGAATTTTCAGCCCTACGGGTGCGAGGAATTTTTCCGGCGTCAGCTCAAGACCTTTCAGGTCGGCCTTGATGTCGGCCGGCAGTTCATGGACGCCGTCGTAGAAGCCCGGAATGGCGACCGAGCCGTCGGGCTTGTGCATGGCCGAGAGAATATCCGCCAGCACGTGGATCGGATTGCGGGCGGCGCCACCAAACAATCCGGAATGCAGATCGCGGTCGGCGCAGGTGAGCCGGACCTCTTCGTAGACCAGCCCGCGCAACGACGTCGTGATCGACGGCGTCTGCGCATCCCACATGCCGGTATCGCAGACCAGCGCCAGGTCGCGCTTGAGCTCGGCGGCGTTGTCGCGCACAAAGCCGAACAGGCTTTTCGAGCCGCATTCCTCTTCGCCCTCGATCATGATGGTAATGTCGAGCGGCAGCGTACCGGTCACGGCCTTGAAGGCGCGGCAGGCTTCGACGAAGGTCATGGCTTGGCCTTTGTCGTCGCAGGCGCCGCGGGCGATGATGATCTTGCGACCGTCGTTGAGTGTTTCGATCCGAGGCTCGAATGGCGGCGTCGTCCACAGATCGAGTGGATCGACCGGCTGTACGTCGTAATGACCGTAGAACAGCACGCGCGGAGCATGCCCATTCGCCTGCCCGTTGCCGCTTTTGCCGACCACGACCGGATGACCCTCGGTCGGCCGCACGGTCGTCTCGAGACCGAGGGTGCGCAGGTCGGTGGCGACGTGCTCGGCGGCGGCGCGGCAATACGGTGCATAGGCCGGATCGGTCGACACCGACTGGATGCGCAACAGCGCGAATAATCGATCGAGGCTGGCGTCGAGATCGCGGTCGATGCGATCGAGCACGGCCGGCAGAGCTTGCGATGCGGTCGTCGACGCCGCTTTGGCTTCGGTCATGACTTCACCTTCTCATTACGCCGCCCAGGGCGCCACGCACGACAGCTCGTCGATGGTCCTAACAGCCGCGGCGCAACTCGATGCGCCAGCCCATAATGGCAACGTGTGACATTTTTGCTAGAGCGCCAATCCTTCTGTGATGGCCGCCTTGTCAGGTCATGAACGACCGTACATTATGATCAGAACGTGTTGGAAATGCGGGGCTGGCGGGGGAACCATGGACGAGTTGATCGGGCGTCTCGTCAGCGAAATGGGCGTCGACAAAGCCGCCGCTGAAACGGCGGTTGGCATCATCCTCGACTTTCTTTCGAAAGAAGGACCTGCCGACAAGATGAAGCTGCTCTTGGCCAAGCTCCCCGGAGCCGACGCCCTGATGCAGAAAGCCGCGGCCGCAGGCGGCAGCGGGATGGGCGGCGTCATGGGCGCCGGCATGAGCATGATGTCGGCCGGGCTGAGCATGGACCAAGTACAAGGCGTCACCCGGGGTTTCATCGCATTCGCACGTGAGAAGGTGGGCGAGGACGCGGTCGGCGAGATTGTCGGTGCGATTCCCGGTCTCTCTCAGTTTGTCTGAGTGCCGGGAGCGCGCGATGGCGCGCGGGTTGAGGAGGGGCAGCGATGGGGTATCCCATCACCGATATTCGAGGCATCGGCGCGGATACCGCGCTGATCCTCAGATCGGAGGGGATACGTACCACGGTTTCGTTGCTGCAGTGCGCCAAGACGCCAAAGCAGCGGCTTAAGATCGCGACCAAGGTCGGTATCGACGACAAGCGCGTTCTCGATTGGGTGACCGCTGCCGATCGCATGCGCGTAAAAGGCGTCGGTTGGGAATATTCCGAGCTGTTATCCGCCGCCGGCGTCAAAACCGTCAAAGAGCTCCAATTCCGCAATCCGCAAAAACTCGTCGACCAGATGACGCAAGCCAATACCCGGCGCAAACTCGTGCGCCTGTTGCCCTCGGTGAAGGTGGTGCAGCGCTGGATCGAAAGCGCGCAAAGGCTGCCGCCGGCTATCCGCTACTGACACCCAAGCCCTCTCCTGCTTCGTGGGCATAGCCATATTGCCTGCGGCTTGACTCGCTACTGCCGACCGCGCAAAGCGACGCGCAAACCGGGCCAGGCGTGTACATTCATGGCCACTACCTTGACTGATCGGACTTTGCCGACGACCGGCACCGAACACGCCGACAACGTGCTTGGTCGCCTGTTGGCCGAGGACCGCACGCTGGTGATGGGCGTGCTCAATGTCACGCCGGACTCGTTTTCCGACGGTGGCCATTTTCTTGATCCGCAGGCGGCGATCGCCCAGGCGCGGCGGCTTGTTGCCGAAGGCGCGGACATCCTCGATGTCGGCGCGGAATCGACGCGGCCTTATGGCGGCGCGGTTCGCGTATCGCTTGAAGAAGAGCGCGCAAGGCTCGAGCCGGTCTTGTCGGAGGCGATCGCGCTCGGTTGCCCGGTGTCGATCGACACGCTCAAAGCGCCGATCGCCGCCTGGGCGCTCGATCTCGGCGCGGCCGTCGTCAACGATGTGTGGGGTCTGCAGCGCGACCCCGACATGGCTCGCCTGGTCGCCAAGCGCGCCGTGCCTATCATCATCATGCATAATCGCGAAACCGCCGATCCGGCGATCGACATCGTCGCTGATGTGACGGCGTTCTTCGTGCGCTCGCTCGACATTGCTGCGCGGGCCGGCGTCGCGCGCGAGCGGATCGTGCTCGATCCGGGCATCGGTTTCGGCAAGACGCCCGAGCAGAGCATCACCTGCATCGCACGGCTCGACGCGTGGCGCGATTTTGGATTGCCGCTCTTGGTCGGCGCGTCACGCAAGCGCTTTATTCACACCATCACGCCTTCCGATCCGATGGAGCGGCTGGGCGGATCGCTGGCGGCACATATCGTCGCGGTCGAAAACGGCGCCGCCATCGTCCGCGTCCATGACGTGGCGCCGACCGTTCAGGCGCTCGCCGTCGCCGCAGTGATCAGGCGCGCGCGATGAGCGGCGCGATTTTCGTCAACGGGCTGGTGCTGCACGCCTATCACGGCGTGATGCCGCACGAGGCCAAGGTCGGGCAGCCTTTTGTGCTCGACCTCATGCTCGACATCGATCTGAGCGAAGCCTCGCGCACCGATACGCTCAAGCACACCGTGTCGTATGAGCAATTGGTCAAGACCGCGAGCGATGCCTTTGGCGCGCGCCGCTATCGGCTGGTAGAGGCTGCCGCCGGCGCGGTCGCCGACGCGGTGCTTGACCGCTATCCGCTGGTGAAGATTGTTCGCGTCACCGTCCGCAAGCCGCAGGCGCCGATCGCGGCGACCTTTGACGATGTCGGCGTGATCATCACGCGGGCGCGGCGCAAGTAACGTCCATGGCCGACGCCCTGATCGCGCTGGGCGGCAATGTCGGCGACGTGCGCGCGACCTTCGACCGGGCCATCGCCGATTTGTGCAGCGACGGGGCGGTGCAGCTGACGGCGCGGTCCTCCGATTATCGCACCCCGCCCTGGGGCGTCACCGAGCAAGCGCCATTCGTCAATGCCGTCATCGCCGTCGCCACGACATTGACGCCGCACGGTCTGTTGGCGCGCGCGCAGGATTGCGAGCGCGCGCTTGGGCGCAACCGCGCGATCGAGCGCCGCTGGGGGCCGCGGACCATCGACCTCGACCTTCTTGCCTATGACGATCTGGTGCTGATCGACCGCGACCTCATTTTGCCGCATCCGCACATGCTCGAACGCGCCTTCGTGCTGGTACCGTTGGCGGAGATCGCGCCGGATCGGCTGATCGCCGGCGTCAAGGTCAGCGACGCGCTCAAACGCGTGGAAACGAGCGGTATCGAAAAGCTGCCACCGCGGTGAGGCCCCCTCGCTTCTTCACGCGGTTGGCGTTGCTCGCCCGGCATGGCATTTTGCTACCATGACCGATCCTGAGACTTTGTTGCTTGCGGCCGATTTCCCGCCTGCCACCCGTGAAGAGTGGCGGAAACTCGTCGATGCGGTGCTCAAGGGCGCGCCGTTTGAGCGCCTGACCAGTACGACTTACGACGGCCTGGCGATCGCGCCGCTGGCAGAGCGCCGTGCCGATGCGCGGCCGGTCGCGGCGCGGCCGGGCGCCGCGCCTTGGGAGGTGCTGGCGCGGATCGAACATCCCGATCCGGCGCTGGGCAACGAAATCGCGCTGCGCGAACTCAATAACGGCGCCGCCGGTCTTATGCTGGTCTTTGCCGGCGCGGTCGGCGATTACGGTTTTGGAATGCCGGCCGGCGAGCAAGCGCTCGGGCGTGTCCTTGAAGGTTTCGACTTCAATGCCGGCGCGACACTCGAGTTTGACCTTTCGCCGCATGCGGCGGCGGCCATGGACGCGATGTTGGCCAAGGGCTTTGCAGTGTCGCGGGACGGCGCCGGCGTTCGCATTGGGCACGACCCGATCGGCGCCATGGCGATCACTACCGGCGCGACACGGCCATGGAACGAAGAGGCGCCGCATTTTGCCCGCCGCCTGGCCGCTCTCGCTCGCGACGGCTTCCGCGGCAAGCTCGCGGTTGCCGATGGCCGCATCATCCACAATGCCGGCGGCTCAGAAGCGCAGGAGCTGGCCTTCGCGCTAAGCGTCGGGCTTGCTTATCTGCGGGCGCTCGAAACGGAAGGAGTAGCGCTCGATGCGGCGCGGCGCATGATCTTCTTCCGCCTCTCCGCCGATGCCGATCAGTTCCTCACCATCGCGAAATTCCGGAGCTTGCGAAAACTGTGGGCGCGGATCGAAGCAGCCTGCGCGCTAGCGCCGGAACCGGCCTTCATCTCGGCCGAGACCGCGTGGCGCATGATGGCGCGCCGCGATCCGCACGTGAATATTCTGCGCGCGACGATTGCCGTTTTCGCCGCCGCGCTCGCCGGCGCCGACGCGATCGCGGTCCTGCCATTTACTGCCGCGTTGGGCTTGCCCGACCGGTTTGCGCGCCGGATCGCGCGCAACACCCAACTGGTGCTGCTCGAAGAGTCGCACCTCGCCAAGGTCGCCGATCCGGCGGCCGGCTCCGGCGCGGCCGAAGACCTGACCGACCAGCTCTGTCGCGCGGCCTGGGCACTGTTCCAGGAGATCGAAGCCGCCGGCGGGATCGCAGCTGCGATTACAGGCGGTTTGATCCAACAAAAAGTCGCGGACGTGCGCGCCAAACGCGCGGCCGCCGTTGCGCGACGCCAGGACGCACTCACCGGCGTGAGCATTTTTCCGAATCTCGCCGAGGCCGAAGCGAAGGTCGATCGGCCGGCTCCGGCGCGCGGGCCATCAGCCGCAGCGCTGCCGCCAATCCGGCTGGCGGAGCCATTCGAAGCATTGCGCGACGCCTCGGACCGCTTGTTGGCGACAACCGGCGCGCGGCCGAAGGTTTTTCTCGCCACGCTCGGCACGAAGGCAGAGTTCACCGCGCGCGCAACCTTCGCCAAGAATTTTTTCGAGGCCGGTGGCATCGAAGCGGTCAGCGGTGACAGCGTCGACCTCGCTGCCCTCGCCGCAGCCTTCAAAGCAGCCGGCGCCCCGCTCGCCTGCCTGTGCTCCTCCGACAAGGTTTATGGGAAGGAAGCGCCCGGGGTCGCACAAGCGCTCAAAGCCGCCGGCGCGCGGCGTATTTATTTGGCGGGGCGGCCACGCGAGCAGGAATCCTCTTTGAAAGCGGCCGGCGTGCAGGCGTTCATTTACGAAGGCGGTGATGCTCTGGCGACACTGACTGGAGCATACGATATGCTTGGTATCGAAATTCGGTGACCAGATGAGCCACATCCCGGATTTTTCGCAGATCGAATTCGCCGATGCGCCCGCTGGCGCAGCGCCGGCCGCTGCTACGCTTCCCTGGCAGACGCCCGAAGGGATCGCCGTCGAGAGCGTCTATGGCGCCGACGCGCTCAACGGCCTGGACGCGCTCGATACCTATCCGGGCATCGCGCCCTATCTGCGCGGCCCCTACCCGACCATGTACGTCACCCAGCCATGGACGATCCGGCAATATGCCGGCTTCTCGACCGCTGAGGATTCCAACGCCTTCTACCGGCGCAATCTGGCCGCCGGACAAAAAGGCCTGTCGATCGCCTTCGATCTCGCCACCCATCGCGGCTACGACAGCGATCATCCGCGCGTCTCGGGCGACGTCGGCATGGCGGGCGTCGCCATCGACTCGATCTACGACATGCGCACGCTGTTCGCCGGCATTCCGCTCGATCAGATGTCGGTGTCGATGACCATGAACGGCGCGGTGCTGCCGGTGCTGGCGCTCTACATCGTCGCCGCTGAGGAGCAAGGCGTGCCGCCGGAAAAACTCGCCGGCACCATCCAGAACGACATCCTCAAAGAATTCATGGTGCGCAATACCTACATCTACCCGCCGAAGCCGTCGCTGCGCATCATCTCCGACATTTTCGCCTATACCTCGGCGCACATGCCGAAGTTCAATTCGATCTCGATTTCGGGCTACCACATGCAGGAAGCCGGCGCGACCGCAGACCTCGAGCTGGCTTACACGCTCGCCGACGGCGTCGAATATGTGCGCGCCGGCTTGACCGCGCAGCTCGACGTCGATCGCTTCGCGCCGCGGCTGTCATTCTTCTTCGGCATCGGCATGAATTTTTTCATGGAGGTGGCGAAGCTGCGCGCCGCGCGGGCGCTGTGGGCGAAGCTGATGAGGGAATTCAATCCGCGCGACGCCCGCTCGCTGTCGCTGCGCACCCATTGCCAGACTTCCGGCTGGTCGCTCGCCGCGCAGGACGTATTCAACAACGTGGCACGCACCGCGGTCGAGGCGATGGCGGCGACGCAAGGCGGCACGCAGTCGCTGCACACCAACGCGCTCGACGAGGCGCTGGCGCTGCCGACCGACTTCTCCGCCCGCATCGCCCGCAATACCCAGATCGTGCTGGCGCGCGAGAGCGGCACCACCCGCATGATCGATCCGTGGGGCGGCTCGTTCTATGTCGAGCGGCTCACCCACGATCTGGCGACGCAAGCCTGGGCCCACATCCGCGAGGTCGAGGAGCTTGGCGGCATGACGCGCGCGATCGAGGCCGCGCTGCCGAAGCTTCGCATCGAGGAAGCCGCCGCGCGCACGCAGGCCCGCATCGATTCCGGCACGCAGACGGTCGTCGGCGTCAACAAATACCGGCCGCGCGACGAGGCGCCGATCGAAATCCTCAAAGTCGACAACGGCGCAGTGCGCCAGTTGCAGATCGACAAGCTTACCCGCCTCAAACGCGAGCGCGATCCGCAGGCGGTGGCCGAAGCCCTTGCCGCGCTGACCCGCAACGCCTCGGGCGGCAACGCCAACCTGCTGGCGCTGGCAATCGATGCGGCGCGTGCCAAGGCCACGGTCGGCGAGATATCATTGGCGCTGGAGCAAGTCTTTGGCCGCCACCAAGCCGAGATCAAGGCGATCTCCGGCGTTTATCGGCGCGAGGTCGGCATGTCGGATGTCGTCGAACGGGTGCAGAAGCGCGTCGCCGAGTTCGAGGAGAACGAGGGCCGCCGGCCGCGCATCCTGGTCGCCAAGATCGGCCAGGACGGCCATGACCGCGGCCAGAAAGTGATCGCGTCGGCGTTCGCCGATATCGGCTTCGATGTGGATATCGGGCCGCTATTCGCGACCCCGGCGGAAGCCGCCCGCCAGGCGGTCGAAAACGACGTGCACATTCTTGGCATCTCGTCGCTCGCCGGCGCGCATCTCACCCTGGTGCCGGAGCTCAAGGCCGAGCTCGAGAAGAACGGCCGCCCCGACATTATGGTGGTGGTGGGCGGCGTCGTGCCGCCGCAGGACTATGAAGCCCTCAAAGCCGCCGGCGCCGAGGCGATCTTCCCGCCCGGCACCGTGATCGCGGAAGCCGCCGAAAAGCTTCTCGATACGCTCAACCGCCGGCTCGGCCACACCCGGGCGGCGGCTGAGTAACGGCCTATTGCTGCTGCACCGAGACTTCCCGCGGCACCGTCTCGGGAGCCGCGACCGGCACGCCGCCCGGCCGCGGATGAGCGCCAAGCGACACCAGGAAAGAGCGGAACACGCTTGAGTTTTTGACGGCGTCGTGGCCGGCGGAAATAACCATGTCGACCTGCTCCGGCGGCAGCTTGAACGCGGTCTCCACGGAGTTGAGCGCTGCCGCACGCTGCGGACCCAATTGGTCGAAGGCGACGCGGCCGACAAAGATGCGAACGTCGTGGCAATTCCACGCCGCCGGCGCGCCGAAGCGGTGACGATCGGCGGCGGACAGCTTGCAGCGCCAGTCGATCAGCGCGCTCTGCCATGCGCGCATCGTGTCCTGAAACGACGTGTAGCTGCCGACGGCGCCGGATTCGGTCGCGGTGTCGGACGCCGCGGTGATCAGATTGGCGCCGGAGGGGCCTTCGACGGTCTGCGACCAGGCGCCGGACGGCGCGCGGCCGGCGTCGACGACCATGAACAATAATCGCCGCAGCTTGACGGCCTCCTCCGGCTCCAGCGGGCCGTAGGGCGTGTTGGAGGCAAGCCGCGCAATGGTGAAACCGGCGAGCCCGTAATTGTCGACCATCCCGCCGTCGAGCAGCTTGACATAGCGGACCTCGCCGGAATGGTAGCGATACATGGCGTTGGCGAAGAGCTTGAGCAGCGGCTGGGCGTCCGGGTTATTGCGCACGCGGTCCACCCACGGCGGCAACGGCACCGTGCAACCGCCGGGGTAGCCCTGAACGACAACCGGGGCAAAAATGACCGGCACGGCAGCAGAAGCGGCCACTGCCATCGAGACCGGATAATCGGCGAGATCGCTGCACAATGCGCCGAACAACACCCGGCCGAACACGAATGGCGTGCGGTCATAGATGTCGGACGCGTTGATCCAGATATAAGGCCGCCGCTGATACAACAGCGTCTTGAAGGTGGCGTGCTCGAACAGATTGTCGTCGAGCCACTTCGGAAACACCGACGGATCGTTGATGCCGCCTTGCAGGCCCTTGGCGATGCTCAACAGGTTAAGGTTCATCTGCAGGTTTTCCTCCGCGTTGCGCAGAAGGAAACGCTGCTTGAAGTCGGCGAGCGCGGCGCGCTTTTTCAGCCCGTAATAAGCGGCGAGCACCGAGCCGCCGGAGACGCCGGTGACGAAATCGATGCGATCAAGGAGCGGCGTCGAGCGATTGGGCGTCGGCGTCTCGTCGAACGCGGTGAGCGCGCCGAAGGCGAATGCCGCCGCACGCGTGCCGCCGCCGGAGAACGAAAGCGCGATAACGGTATCGTCGTAGTAGGTTTCGACCGAGCGCCCGAGTTCGGCGGATGGCGCAACGCCAGCCACCAGCGGCTGATTGATCGGATCGTTATGGATGATTTGGGTACAAGCCACCAACAGGGCGGAGCACGCAACAACGCGCCCTGCGTTAACCAAACGCTGCAAACGCCCCGCCACCATTAACCTCGTTATCCGCGCTTCCCTCCCGCTACGTCAAGCAAGCGCGGGTTCGGCAAATTAACCGTTTACATTTGAGGTTAACGACATTCCGCGGGGTATTTTGGACGCTTTCGCGGCACCAATGGCCCAGCTCGGATGGGCGGGCAGCGAGTCGCAGCGGCAGAATCGAAATAGCCGCCGCACCCCTGCCCGGCGGTTACACCGCCGTATTGAGGATTATATCCATATTTCAACGCCTTATGGACCGTCGCGCAAGTTGGATCGGCGGAAGCGCCCGGTTTTGCGGGTCGTTTCACTCAGAATCGGTGAGAAAGCCCTGTCATTGCGTGACAGAGCCGTGAATCCCCGTTTTCGCCGGAACCCGCCGGCGGCCCGATAGCCCTTTCCGGCGGAGCGTTGCCGGGCGAGCTTTCTGCTGATCGGACCAGCCGCCGGCAGAAAAACGAGGATGGGTCACACGAGACACCTTCCGAATCCGGTCGGGATATCCGACACTTGCGCGTCCCCCCGATGATTCGTCCCCGCTATCCCCACATTTAGTGGTTGATTCAGATTTTCATACTAAGTCTTGACGCGCGCGACCGGCTTGGCCTAGCTTTTCAAAGTTCGGCGCGCGGGTACAGGAGTCCGCCGGGCTCTCCAAAATGAGGTTTGCGGGACGGCACCGCGCTGCCACCGGCGCGGGACGGAGTCTTGTTGTCCCTTGGCGAGCGTGGACGAGACACGACTAGTTTGGCGCGACGAGTCTTCGGCCTTGACGCCGAAGGTGCAGGGGGTCGGTGCAGGGTGAAGGGGTCTGAGTGGATGCGGCGGAGCTTGCTTTGCCGCGTCGCGAGTAAGCTGTCGGCGTCTTATATTAAGCGGGTGTTTTTCCGCGAGGCCGCCGGCGTCAAAACAGAACTGAAAAAGGGGCAGAAAATGCGGATCGAGCGGCGCTACACCAAAGAGGGACAATCACCGTACGCGGATATCGCCTTCCGCCTCACGTTAAGCGAAATCCGCAATCCGGACGGCTCGATCGTCTTCCATGCCGATAACGTGGAAGTGCCGGAGCAATGGTCGCAGGTCGCCTCCGACGTTCTGGCGCAGAAATATTTCCGCAAAGCCGGCGTGCCGGCGCGCCTGAAAAAGGTCGAGGAGGAGACCGTCCCCTCCTGGCTGTGGCGCAGCGTTGCCGACGAGGACGCGCTCGCCGCGCTGCCGGAGAAAGAGCGCCTTGCCGGCGAGACGTCATGCAAGCAGGTGTTCGACCGGCTGGCCGGCACCTGGACCTATTGGGGCTGGAAGGGCGGCTATTTCTCCTCGGAAGCGGACGCGCAAGCCTTCTTCGACGAGCATCGCTACATGCTGGCGATGCAGATGGTGGCGCCGAATTCGCCGCAATGGTTCAACACCGGCCTGCATTGGGCCTATGGCATCGACGGCCCGAGCCAGGGCCATTTCTACGTCGACTTCAAGACCGGCAAGCTCGTGCAGTCGGCCACGGCCTACGAGCACCCGCAGCCGCACGCCTGCTTCATCCAGTCGATCTCCGACGACCTCGTCAACGAAGGCGGGATCATGGATCTGTGGGTGCGCGAAGCGCGGCTGTTCAAATACGGCTCCGGCACCGGCACGAATTTCTCCAAGCTGCGCGGCCAAGGCGAGAAGCTCTCCGGCGGCGGCAAGTCGTCCGGCCTGATGAGCTTCCTCAAGATCGGCGATCGCGCCGCCGGCGCCATCAAGTCGGGCGGCACCACGCGCCGCGCCGCCAAGATGGTGATCCTCGATGCCGACCATCCCGACGTCGAGCAATTCGTCAACTGGAAGGTGGCCGAGGAGCAGAAAGTCGCCAACCTCGTCACCGGCTCCAAGATCAACCAGCGCCACCTGCGCGCGATCCTCAAGGCGTGCGTCAATTGCGAAGGCTCCGGCGACGACTGCTTCGACCCGGAGAAGAATCCCGTGCTGCGGCGCGAGATCAAGGCGGCGCGCAAGAACCACGTGCCTGACAATTATATCCGCCGCGTCATCCAGTTCGCCAAGCAGGGCTATAAAGACATCGAGTTTCCGATCTACGACACCGACTGGGATTCGGAAGCTTATTTGACGGTCTCCGGGCAGAATTCCAACAACACGGTGCGGGTCACCGACGACTTCCTCAAAGCCGTCGAGGCTGACCGCAATTGGGATTTGTTCTGGCGCACCAAGCCCGGAAAAATCTCCAAGACCGTGAAGGCGCGCGACTTGTGGGAGAAGATCGGCTACGCCGCGTGGGCGAGCGCCGATCCCGGCCTGCAATTCCACACCACCATCAACGACTGGCACACCTGCGCGGCGTCAGGGCCGATCGTCGCCTCCAATCCGTGCTCGGAATACATGTTCCTCGACGACACCGCCTGCAATTTGGCGTCGCTGAATTTGCTGGCGTTCTTTACCGTTATTCCGGGGCGCCGCAGCGCGGCGAACCCGGAATCCATAACCCCGGCGTCAGCGAATATGGATTCCGGATTGCGGCTTGCGGCCGGCTCCGGAATGACGTTCGACGTCGAGGGCTACGAGCACGCGGTGCGGCTATGGACGGTCGTGCTCGAAATCTCGGTGCTGATGGCGCAGTTCCCGTCGCGCGAGATCGCCCAGCGTTCGTACGACTTCCGCACGTTGGGGCTCGGCTATGCCAATGTCGGCGGGCTTCTGATGTCGTCGGGCATTCCCTACGACTCCGAAGCCGGCCGCGCCATCTGCGCGGCGCTCTCCGCGATCATGACCGGCGTCTGCTACGCCACCTCGGCGGAAATGGCGGCGGAGCTTGGCTCGTTCCCGCGCTTTGCCGAGAACCGCGAGGCGATGCTGCGGGTGATCCGCAATCACCGCCGCGCCGCGCACGGCCACCGCTCGGGCTACGAGCAGATGACGACGCCGCCGGTGCCGCTCGATCTAAATGCCGTGCCGGATCAGCAGCTGGTGACGCACGCCAAGGCGGCGTGGGACCGCGCGCTGACGCTCGGCGAAGCGCACGGCTATCGCAATGCGCAGGCGACCGTGGTGGCGCCGACCGGCACCATCGGCCTGGTGATGGATTGCGACACCACCGGCATCGAGCCCGACTTCGCGCTGGTGAAGTTCAAGAAGCTTGCCGGCGGCGGCTATTTCAAGATCATCAACCGCGCCGTGCCAGAGGCGCTGCGCGTGCTCGGCTATGGCGAGAGCGACATCGCCGAGGTCATCGCCTATGCGGTCGGCCACGGTTCGCTCGGCCAGGCGCCGGCCATCAATCACACCACGCTCAAGGCGAAGGGTTTTACGCCCGAGGCGATCGAGAAGATCGAAAAGGCGCTGCCGACCGCGTTCGACATCAAGTTCGTATTCAACAAATGGACGCTGGGCGCCGAGTTCCTGCGCGACGAGATTGGCGTCGATCTCGAAGACCTCGCCGCTGCGAACTTCGATCTGCTGGCCTGGCTCGGCTTCACCAAGCGCGAGATCGAGGCGGCCAACATCCATGTCTGCGGCGCCATGACGGTGGAAGGCGCGCCGCACCTGAAGTCCGAGCATTATGCCGTGTTCGACTGCGCCAATCCGTGCGGCCGCACCGGCAAGCGCTATCTCTCAGTCGACAGCCACATCCGCATGCTGGCGGCGGCGCAGCCCTTCATCTCCGGCGCCATCAGTAAGACCATCAACATGCCGAACGAGGCGACGGTCGAGGATTGCAAGGCGGCGTATCTGCTCTCGTGGAAGCTCGGCTTGAAAGCCAACGCGCTCTATCGCGACGGCTCGAAACTGTCGCAGCCGCTGCAGAGCCAACTCATCGCCGATGAGGAGGAGGACGACGACGTCATCGAGGCATTCCTCGAAAAGCCGGCCGCCGCCCGCGCCGCGGGGCTCGCCGAAAAGGTGGTCGAGAAAGTCGTCGAGCGCATTGTGATCATGCGCGAGCGCGAGCGCATGCCCGACCGCCGCAAAGGCTACACGCAAAAGGCCGTGGTCGGCGGGCACAAGGTCTATCTGCGCACCGGCGAATACGACGACGGCCGGATCGGCGAGATCTTCATCGACATGCACAAGGAGGGCGCGGCGCTCCGCTCGCTCCTCAACAACTTCGCCATCGCGGTGTCGCTCGGCCTGCAATACGGCGTGCCGCTCGACGAATATGTCGACGCCTTCACCTTCACCCGCTTCGAGCCGTCCGGCCCGGTGCAGGGCAACGACTCGATCAAATACGCCACCTCGATCCTCGATTACGTGTTCCGCGAGCTCGCGGTGAGCTATCTGGAGCGTTTCGACCTCGCCCATGTCGATCCGTCGGGCGAAGGCTTTGACGCGCTCGGCAAGGGCGTCGAGGAAGGCAAGCCGACCGAGACGCGCTATGTGTCGAAGGGGCTGACCCGCTCGCGCACCGACCGGCTCAAAGTGATGCAGGGCGGCGCCGAATCGTTACCCTCCCCCCTTGGTGGGGAGGGTGGCGCGCGCAGTGCGCCGGGTGGGGGCGCCTCCAACGTCACCGCGTTCAGCTCCGCCAATGCCCGCGCCGAAGTCGCCGGCACCGCCGCGCTCAAATCGGAGCCGGAGCAAAAACTCTCGCCGGCGCAAGCGCTCGAGCACATCGCCTGGAGCGACGCCCGCGCCCACGCCAAACAAGCGGCCGCGGAGAAGCGCGCCGAAGCCCGCGCTAAAGGCTACGAAGGCGAAGCCTGCGGCGAGTGCGGGAATTTCACGCTGGTGCGCAACGGCACCTGCATGAAGTGCGATACGTGTGGCAGCACGACGGGGTGTTCGTAAAAATGTAATCGCGCTTCATGCCCACATCTGAATTGGGGGGAAATCTTGCATGGCTTGCCTGAAATGAACAACCCATGAGGACTGAATGTCCGATTATCCCGTCAAACCTCGATCCGATCAGGAAGTCAAACAGCTAGCAAAGCGTTTGCGCGAATTCTTCGGCGTCTCGAATGAGCGCAGAATTGACGTAATTGCGTGCGCGGAGCAACGCTCAATTTGGACCGTAAAAGGCGAGCGAGAGCTGCGTTTGGACCTACGGTCCGACGCGGACATGGGCCCGGATGATGGCCTAACCATATATGATGGAAACATCATCACCATCGCTTTCAAACGCTCCATTCGCCACGCGGCATACATGGGCGACGGATATGGGCGCAACACGTTTGGACATGAGTTCGGCCACGCCGTAATGCACGATGGCGCTCCTAAATCGCGTCGCACGCTCGGCAACAAAAAATATAAATTCATTCAGCCGTTCGAATCGGCAGAACACCAAGCGAAGGTTTTCGCGCCAGCCTTCCTCATAAACGATGAAATAGCTGAAAGGTTAAATAGCGCTGAGCACATCTCAGTTGAGTTTGGCATAAGCTTGGAATCAGCGAAAATTTATTTCACCCAGCTTAAAGATCGGCGAAACCGAGAAAAAAGCGCTGAGAACATACGAAAAATCGCCGACGAAGTTCGTATGGCGCTTTCCCCTCCCAAGAAAATATTTGATATGACCTTCCTGCCCGAGCCCTGCTCCGTTTGCCGCAACGCGACAGTCTTCCCGATCGGTCACAAATTCATGTGCCGGACGTGCGATACAGTATTTGATCGTTTTCAGGATGGGGACGTCGTAGATTTTTAGCAAGCATTGGGTGGGCTAAAGCGCGGAACGCGCCGTGCCTACGCCGCCAACACCTATCCAAATTCTCACGTGGGCACGCTTCGCCTTGCCCACCCTACAAACGCAGCCCGCTCACGTAAACGGATAGCCCGCATACCCAGCCCCGGCGCGGATGTAGCCGGTGCCGATGGCGCTGAGCAGTCCTTCGATCCCATCGAGTGTCTTGTCGATCAGGCCCCGCGGTTCGCCGGCCTCAAGCATGATCTTCAGTTGGAGAAGCCCTTGGTTGGCGGCGTCGATCCGCCGCGCCAGGACCATCGTCACGTAGAGCAGCGCCGCCGGGTCTTGCAGCAATGTTGCGGCGTCGGCGACATGAAACTCCGACTTTTCCAGTGTGCGTACATCCGCACTATGCGGCTCATCGAGCAGCGCCGAAAGCTCGCCGAACACGGCGCCTGCTTCGGTCACCTGGGCGAACTCGATATCACCCTTGAAGATCGAGACGGCGCCGCTTTTGAGAATCAGAAGCCTCCCGGTTTTCGTGCCCTCGGCGAACACCGTCTCGCCGGCTTCATAGCTGGCGAGCGGAAGCGCCGCGAGCCGCTTTTGCCAAACCTCGGGATCGTGAATAAGCGCCATCGCAACGCCCCTCTCTTTTGCCTTTTGGCCGCTTCGATCACGGCCTGTGCCAGCATGCGAGCAATACTATGGACGCGAGCAGACCGGCAATGTCTGCGCGACGGCGGTGAGCGCGTAGGATGGGTTGAGCCCTTGCGAAACCCATCAAACATCCTCTCGGCCGAACGATGGGTTTCGCTTCGCTCAGCCTATCCTACCGTGCTAAGGCTCGCCGCTCGCTGCGCCTAATCTCAAGGAGACAACGCGATGCGAAATTTTTTGCGCACTGGCGCCTTTATTGCGCTCGCGCTTGTGATGGTCGCGGCTGCCACGATCAGTGCGCCCACCCTCGCCCAGCCGGTCACCACCACCGCGTCCGGCCTGCAGATCATCGACACCAAGCCCGGCACCGGCGCTTCGCCGAGGACCGGGCAGACCTGCGTGATGCACTATACCGGCTGGCTTTATGAGAAGGGCGCCAAGGGCAAGAAATTCGATTCATCAGTCGATCGCGGGGCGCCGTTCGAATTCAAGATCGGCACGCGCCAGGTGATTGCCGGCTGGGACGAAGGCGTCGCCACCATGAAGGTCGGCGGCAAGCGCACGCTGATCATTCCGCCGGCGCTCGGCTACGGCGCCCAAGGCGCCGGCAGCGCCATTCCGCCGAACGCGACCCTGATCTTCGACGTCGAATTGCTCGCGATCAAATAGCGGGCGTTTCCCTCGTCACCGAATGACGAAGAGAAGTGGACCACGCCCTAGCATTCCAACACCGCCACGTGTCCTTGCTTGCCGTACTCCAGCAGCGCGCGATCGCGCGTCATCAGCGTGGCGCCAAGCTCTCGTGCCGTTGCAGCAATGATCCGGTCGGTCGGATCTTTCGGCGGACTGCCGGGCAGATACGACGACGCAATCAACAAATCCGGGGACATTTCGGCGAGCTCGACGCCGGGCACATCGAACAAATTGGCGAACCAGCGTTCCGGCTTGATCAAAAGTTGCAAGCGCCCGCGCGAGGCCAGCATCCCGACCTCCCAGGCGGTGATCGGTGAAACGTAAGATGGTACGCCTTGCCTGTGAGCCGAGCCCATCGCCTCGACTGCGGCGCGCGAAAGTCGTGCTTTTTCATAAATCCAGATCGCTGCACAGGTATCCCATAACAGCGGCTGCAATTTACTCGTCCCTCTTTTCCGGACCGTACGCCGCGTCGAGACGATCCGCCCACTCGGGATCGGCAGGTTGCGTGAGATCGGTCCCCGGCATGACGCGGATCAGACCCTTCATCGCGCCATAGGCGGGATGAAATGGCTTTTCCGCCGCGGACAAAGCTTCGCCTGCGGTCTTCGGCTTGCGCACGCGCCGAAATACCAGCTTGCGCGCCGGCATGTCGACCTGCTCGCTTTCGAACCCGGCATCGAGCCAGACTTTGGTCATCACGCTGTTGTCGGGATTGTTGCTCCACCACGGCCGATGCTTGTGGGCCGAGGCCGGCAGCTTGGTCTTGGTGACCCGCTCGATTTCGGCAAACGTCATCGGCACGCGATCGCCGCGTTGCCGTTTGAGGTATTCGCCGAGCGCCGCGTATTTGGACATTGGACCTACCGTTTAGGTAGAGTTAAATGTACTACATATTAATAGGTACTTCAAGGGAACGCACCACGACCCACGGCTGTCCGCACGGAAAGAGATTGCTATCCGCCTTCGCCTTCCGGGGGCGGAATCCGCGCTTCGTGGAAGCGGCGGTCGATCATCGCATAGACCTCGCGGACCAAAATGTGGGTCGCCACCTCGTTCTCGGTGCGGCCGAGCTTTCCGAGGGTGGCGAGCAGCGCCAGGTAATTGAAGGTCTCGGTCGGCAACGTGAGACTGAGCGCTCGCGCCTCCGAGCGGTTTTCAGGTCGGGCCATGTTGGGTCGTACGCCCCCTCAACGCCTCTGGTTATAACTTGGTTATAATATCGTTAAAACTCTTGGCAGGCGACTCGAATCATGCGACGTTCCGATTCGGCGAGGGTTTTCGCTCAACAAGCTTAAAGCGGCCCCGGAAACGGGCCGGGGCTAAAAACGTCGGGCTGGCAGTCGCTTAAGCGCGGATGCGGCTCGGTGATCGCGGCGCCGTGCGCGTCGTCGACATCGAATTCGCGCTTTTGCGACCGCTGGGCCCGGGAAGGCGCTCGTTGCGCGGCCTTCGCCCTGTCAGCGGCCCCAGCACCGGCCGCGGGTTTCAAGCGAGGCCTTTTCAATGACGACCGCAACCTGGAATCCGGAGCGTGTCGCGCTCCTTCGCGACTTTGTCGGCGCGGGCCTGACCTGCAGCCAGATCGCCGCCGAGATCGGCGTCACCCGCAACGCCGTCATCGGCAAAATCCATCGTCTGGGCTTGGGGCCGGGACGGCCCGCGGCCGCGCCGGGGCGGGCGTGCCCTCCCCGCACCCGGCGCCCGCGGCTTTCCTCGCAACGCCAGATGCTTCGGCTGATCGGGGCGAACACCACAAACGCAGATGGCGCCACGATCGAGGCCGCGGTGCCGGTCGACAGCACGCAGCGTTGCTCGCTCCTCGAGCTGGCGCAGGGCAAGTGCCGCTGGCCAGTCAGCGATCACGCCGGCGCTTCCGGCGCCGCCGATTTTATGTTCTGCGGCAATGAAGCGGTCGAGGGCTTCTCGTACTGCGCCGGCCACGCGCGGCTGGCTTATCGCACGCCCGAGCGGCGGCGCGCTTAGCATTGGGTTATGCTCAAGCAACGGATGATGCGCGAGACTGATAAAGTAGATTAGCAAACAACAACGATTGTCGCCTTCGACGCAACAATCGCGCGTGCCTTAGCGCGAAATTCACCAACTCGAAATTACCATCGAGGGGTCATGTCGCTGACCCCGCAAGCATTGCTCGCTGAGCTGGACACTACGCTGCCGCGGGCGGCGGAATCCTGGCGCAGCACGGTGTTGCGCAAGATCACCGATCTGTTTCTCAGCGGCGCCGAAGTCTACAACGACCAGCATGTCGCGCTGTTCGATGCGGTGATGAGCCGCCTCCTCCCGGGCCTCGATCGCGATGACCTTGCCGAACTCGGCAACCGGCTCGCCGGCATCGCCAACGCGCCGCTCAATGTGCTCGCCAGCCTCGCCCGCCATCTCGACATTTTGGTCTGCGGCCCGGTCCTGGAGCAGGCCAAAACGTTGCCGGACAGGGTTCTCGCCGAAGCCGCCGACCGCGACCGCGTCGACCCCAACATTTTGGCGAAGATCGCGGCTCGCCCGCAGCTCGCTGAAACCGTCACCGACGTCCTGCTCAAACGCGGCGGTCTGCCGCTGCAACGCAAGATCATCGACAATCCGGACGCACGCATTTCGGAAGGTGGCTTTGCCCGCGTGATTATGGGCCTCGACGACGACAAAGACCTCGCCCAAGCCGTCGCGGCGCGCAACGATCTGCCGCCTGAGCTCCGACTCTGGCTCAAAGACATTCTGGGCCAATAGCAAGCGGCGAGATCACGAGCCGGCCGGCGTGATTAATCCGGCTCGCCCGGCGGGCGCTTGGCCCGCTTCGGCAGCTTCAGCGGCCAGCTGACAATGTGCTCTTCGAGCTCTTCATCGGGCACGTTCTTCTCGCTCGCCAGCGCGTGCGAGCGCACCGAGACGCCGGCGGCATGCACGGTCTCCGGATCGCCGGAGACAAGCGGATGCCACCAATAGAGGTCCTTGCCCTCGGCGAGCAGGACGTAGGCACAGGAGGGCGGCAGCCAGGTGATGGTCTTGAGGCTCTCGGGCGTCAGCCGCACGCAGTCGTCGACCTGCTCGAGGCGGTGCTCATAGTCGCGGCAGCGACAAGCCTTCGAGTCGAGAAGGCGGCAGCCGACATTGGTGTAGAAGGTCCGGTCGCTGCCCTCCTCCTCGAGCTTATTGAGGCAGCAGCGGGCGCAACCGTCGCATAGGCTCTCCCATTCCGAATCCGTCATTTCCTCCAGCGACTTACGCCGCCAGAACGGAATATCCTCGGGTTCCTTGTCGCTCGCCATTTCGCAGTTCGGGCCAGACACCCTTTGCCGCACCCTCTTACGCCTAATTTGCCCCCAAATTCCATTCACACTGTCTTCGACACATTATTGGCCGCAGCCGCCGGCTCGGCTAAACCTCATCGCGGCAAAAAAACCAAGGACGGGTCGCCAGCCCGCACTGGGAGTGACTAAAGCGTGACCGACCAGACGCCCAGTCAGCGACCCGATTGGCGGACCAAGCTCAAGCGGTTTTTGCTCGATCTCGACGCCCGCCTGGATTTCGCGGTTTTCCAGAGCGGCAAGTGGGCGCGCGAAATCTACGAGCGCTTCACCGCGATCATGGACCGCTTCCATGTCGCCGGCTGGCGGCGCTGGCTGATCGTCGAGCCGATGTCGGAGGCGGCGACGCTCGGCACCGGCGGGCTCCTGCTGATGTTGGCGCTTGCCGTTCCGGCATTCCGCGAGACCTCCGACGACGACTGGCTGAAAAAATCGGAACTCGCCGTCACGTTCCTCGACCGTTACGGCAACGAGATCGGCAACCGCGGCATCAAGCACAACGATTCGGTGCCGCTCGAGGACATGCCTGACCATCTGATCAAGGCGACGCTGGCGACCGAAGATCGCCGCTTCCACGACCATTTCGGCATCGACTTTTTCGGCACCTTCCGCGCGCTGTTGACCAATGCGCGGGCCGGCGGCGTCGTGCAGGGCGGCTCCACCATCACCCAGCAGCTCGCCAAGAATTTGTTCCTCTCCAACGAACGTACCATCGAGCGCAAGATCAACGAGGCCTATCTCGCGCTGTGGCTGGAAACCCATCTGTCGAAAAACGAGATCCTCAAGCTCTATCTCGATCGCGCCTATCTGGGCGGCGGTGCCTTCGGGGTCAACGGCGCGGCGCAATATTATTTCGGCAAATCGGTGCGCGACGTCACCTTGCCGGAGGCGGCGATGCTTGCCGGCCTGTTCAAGGCGCCGAGCAAATTTTCGCCGCTGGTGAATTTGCCGGCGGCACGCGCCCGCGCCAATGTCGTGCTCGACAATCTGGTCGAAGCCGGCTTCATGACCGAGGGCCAAGTCTACGGCGCGCGGCGCAATCCGGCGACGCCGATCGACCGCAAGCAGGAAGACTCGCCGAATTACTATCTCGACTGGGCGTTCGACGAGATGCGCAAGCTCGTCGATACCTTCCCCAAGACGGTCACCGACAGCTTCTTCGTGGTGCGCACCGCGATCGATCCGAACCTGCAGCGCTACGCCGAGCGCGAAGTCGGGGCGGCGCTGCGTCAGTACGGTCATGACTATGGCGCGACCCAGTCGGCGGCGGTGATCGCCGATCTTGACGGCGGCGTCCGCGCCATGGTCGGCGGCCGCGACTATGGCGAGAGCCAGTTCAATCGCGCAGTCGATGCGCTGCGGCAGCCTGGATCGTCGTTCAAGCCCTATGTATACGCCACCGCATTGGCCAGCGGATTGTTCACGCCGCAATCGATCGTGGTTGATTCTCCGGTGTGCATCGGCAATTGGTGCCCGCACAATTACTCGGGCGGCTATTCGGGCTCAATAACGCTGACGCAGGCCATCACCAATTCGATCAACGTCATCCCGGTCAAGCTCTCGATCGCGCTCGGCGACGGCAATGCCAAGCTCGGCCGCGCCAAGATCATTCAGACCGCGCGCAATTTCGGCATCTGGACGCCGCTGCCCGACACGCCGTCGCTGCCGATCGGCGCCGACGAGGTCAACCCGCTCGAACACGCGGTCGCCTATGCCACCTTTCCCAATCTCGGCAAGGCAGTCACGCCGCATGCGGCGCTGGAAGTGCGCACCGGCACCGGCGAATTGGTGTGGCGCTTCGACCGCGACGGCAAACGGCCTGAGCAGGTGATCTCGCCGAAAGTGGCGCTGGACATGATCATGATGATGAACTCGGTGGTGCAGAACGGCACCGGGCGGCGGGCGCAGCTCGACGGCGTCCAGGTCGCGGGCAAGACCGGCACCACCAACGGCTGGCGCGACGCCTGGTTCGTCGGCTACACGGGAAATTTCTCCGGCGCGGTCTGGATGGGCAACGACGATTACTCGCCGACCAAGCGCATGACCGGCGGCACCATCCCGGCCCTAGTCTGGCACAATATCATGGCTTATGCGCATCACGGCATCGAATTGCGGCCGCTGCCCGGCCTGCCGCCGATCCAGGAGCACGCGCCGCCGGTGGCGGAGGCCGCGCTGCAAGGCGCGCCCGCGCCGCAGCAGATCTTGCTGACGCGCAAGGCAACGGAGGCGCTGGTCCGCGTCGAGCGCCTGCTCGACGACGCCAGCCGTGCCATGCCGGCGCGCGGCGTCGCGACCGGAACGCTCGGCGCGCTCGATGGCGAGCGTGGCCCTAACACCCTGACGGCGGCAAGCGAGCAGCAGCCAACTCCACGCCGCGACTAAACGATGTGATCAACGTACGGGGTTCAACAAACTCCCCGGCGAGATTACCGCCACTCGATCGGAACGAACGTGCGTTTGTTTCTCAGCTCTTGCTTCACCCTGATACTCGCCGCCACGATCGGGCTTGGCGCGACATGGCTCACATTGACCCGGGGCGTCGCTTTCGGCGCGCTGTCGATCGGCGCCTGGACGGCGTGGCCGAAAAGCGGCTCGGTCGATATCGATCCCTATGCCCGCGCCACCATCGCCCGCACCGGCGAACTGCCGATCGGCGCCGGTGACGGCGTCGCCTTTTACGCGCACACCGACGATGCCAGGAACGTGCTCGACGGACGCTGCACTTTCGTGATCAGCGGCATGACGCCGGCCGCGCGCTACTGGACGTTGACGCTTTACGATCCGCAAGGCCGGCTCGTGGCCAACACCATCGATCGGCACGGCTTCACCAGCGCGGAAATCTTGCGCGAGAACGGCGGTCGCTTCGCTATCACGATCGGGCCGCGCGCGCGTCCGGGAAATTGGTTGCCAAGCGGCGGCATCGAGCAATTTGTCCTGGTGTGGCGGCTTTACGACACGCCGATCGGCGTCACGTCACTGACCACGAAGGAAGGGCCGATGCCTGCAGTCGCGCGAAAGAGCTGCTCATGATCCGGCTGGCCCTCTGGATTCTGGGTGCGCTGCTGCTTGGCGGCATCGTGCATCTTTCGACGGTGCTGGCGATGCCGACTGCCGCCAACCAGGACGCCTATTCGCGGCTCTCGCAGCTGACGCCAGTCAACGCCGTGGTTCCGCTGCCGGCGCCGTCCGCCAAGGATTCGACCATGCCGTTCATGGACCCAGCCTTTGCCGTTGCGGTGTGCCGCTACGATCTTTCCGGCGGCGCCCTCAAGCTTCGTGCGCCGCTGAGCCAGGCCTACACGTCGGTCACTTTCTATACGCGCAACAGCGTCGCCTATTACGCCATCAACGACCGGGCCGCGGGCCGGCGCGCGATCGAACTCGACCTGATGACGGAGGAGCAGCACGCGGAGCTGCCGGAAGAGGAGGACGTCACGGCGGCCGACCGTTTGATCATCGAGTCGCCGACCTTACGGGGACTGATTGTGCTGCGGGCGCTGGCGCCGGAGCCTGGCCTGATGGCGATGGCGCGGCGCGCGCTCGCCGGTGCACAGTGCCGGGTCGAGCCGGTGCAGACCCAATAAGCAGGCTCTGTCGAGCTATTTGACGACCGGCGGCGGTTGGGCGGCGACCGCGACCGGCGGCGGTGCCGGGGCGAACTGCGGCGTCGGCACCAGCTGATTGGCCGCGATATTTTGCTGCAACAGCCCGAGCGAGATGTCGACGTCGGTCGCCCGCGCCTCGGGCTCGGAAACCACCAGGCGATTGAGGGCATAACGATAGCCGGCGCAGCGGTGCAACAGCGAGGTCTGCACCCAGGCGATGGTCAGATTGTTTTCGGCGATGCGTGCGATCGCATTGAACCGTTCCGGCGGGGTGATCTCGGCCAACGCCTCCATGGTCACCTGGCGGCTGTGGTCGGCGTCGATGACGCGATGCGCGATGTCGAAAAACCGTGGGATGCGCACGATGTCGTTGCGAATGTCGTCGTTCAATTGATTGTAGCGCGCCGCCGTCGAGCGATAATTGACCGCCATCAGATGCGCGTAATAGGCGCCGGGATCGACGACCCACAAGTTGCGGCGGAAGTCCCGCTTCTCGCCGTATTCGAACACGACTGCATCCCACCGCTCGCGGTGGTATGGCGGTTCGATCAGCGGAAATGCGAGATCGCGCAGCGTGCGCTCATACTCGGTGAGATTGTTGAATGAAATCGGCCCGCCGGCGTGCAGCGCGGCTTCCTGCCCAACCCAGGCGTGGATGTTATCGGCGACGGCCGGCGGCTGTATGTAGCCGAGATCGCCGATGCTGGTGCAGCCACCAAGCACCAACGGAGCGAGCTGGAGCAGGAACCGCCTGCGGCGGCGGCGACCAAGGATTTGCGGTAGCATCGACGTCCGCTCAAGGTTCGAATTTACGCATGTCCCTGTCGGAAGACCGCTCCCGCTTTTCCGGAACATGTGTCAGCGGCGTCGCACCCGTCGACGACCGCCACTCTCCGCCGGCGGCCGTGTGTAAGGTTCGGCGTCCGGCTCGTCGTGCCGCTCGATGCGGATAACCGGCAGGATGATGACCGTAGCGGACTCTCCATCCGCCCGGCCAAAGCGCACGACGCGTCCCTCGTCGGGAAACTTTACAATGGTGCCCATGTCGGCGGCCCCAGCCCATGTCCGCTCCTTTCCGGCAGCGGACCCCCTCCTCCGGTGCGCCTGCACCGGCCTCGTCCCAAGTAAGCGGTATGCAGGGTTAACGCTCCGCTAACGGCGGGCATCTAGGTTGATGGCGGGCTAACGGGACAGTCGCGAGAAACGGCGCGTGAGGCGGCCAGTTTCAGGGCGCGGCCTGCAATCGTGTTCGAGTTACGGGCGATGGAATCGCAAAATTTTTTCAGCCTCGAGGGCCCGACCGATCTCGGCAAACGCAGCGGGATCGACATGCGGCCGACGCTGCTGCGGGTTCTGACCGATCTTTATGTGCATCGGCTCAGCCATACCGCCGAGGAGGAGCGCCACTATACCGAGCTGGCGCTACGGATGCTGGAAGCCGTGGACGTGCCGACACGCGTGGCCGTCGCGAAACGATTTTCCCATTACCTGTCGCCGCCGCTGCGCATCCTGCAATGGCTCGCGCGCGATCTGCCGGTCGTCGCCGCCGAATTGCGGACGCATCCCTTGCTGCAGCCGCCGGCCGCGCCGCCATCGCGTTCGGCCGTCGCGCTTGATGCCGAAGCGGACCGCGGTCGCGAGCAACAACCATCCCCCGCGCCTCGCACTATTGATGCGGCCACCGCCGTCGAGCTCAACGAGCTGTTCTTTACGGCCAGCGCGGACGAGCGAAGACTCATTCTGCTCAATCTCGACGTCGTCGCCCCGACGACCGCTAATGGCAGCCGCGCCGCCGCCGACCCGTCGGTCGGCCGGGAGCTTGAAGCGGCGGTACTCACCGGCAAGACCGAGTATTTCATTGCCCGCCTGGCGCGGGCATTGCTCATTCCGCACCGGCAGGCGCGGCGCATCGCACGCGATGAACTTGGCGAGCCGGTGGTGGTCGCGGCAAAAGCGCTCAGCCTGGCGCGCGAGGTGCTCTGTCGCGTTCTGATGTTCGTCAATCCGGCAGTTGGCCATTCGGTCGAGCGCGTCCATGCATTGGCCGCGCTCTACGACGACATGACTACGCCTGCCGCTGAAAGCATGCTGGCGATCTGGCAGGCCCTGCACAACGACGAATCCGAACGGGCGAAATATCGGCCGCTGGTGTGGGACGACGAGACGCGCCGGCGCGTGCGGCAAGGCCTCACAGTGCGGCGAAAGCCACTCGCACCGCAAACCGGCGATCGCCGTAACGCTTCCTAAAGCGCAGGTGATTACGGCCCAACCGCATCAACCGGCAACGACATCGAGGAAATTGCGCCCGGCGCGATCCTCGGCCTCGACGATCCAGACGTCGGGATCGAATTTCACCTGCCGCGCCAGATAAGCCTCGACATCCGCATCCGGCGCCGATTGCGTGGCAAGGCTTGGGGTGAAGGCGCGCGCCGCCTCCCCGGCTGCGTCGAAGGCGCTTTGCGGCGCCGGACCGAACAAGTCCGACGTGCCATCAAGCCTGCTGACACGGACGAAAATGGCCCCGGATTCTTCCGCACCACGGCGGCGCACGACGGCAAAGATGCCCTCGACATGACAACGTCGCAGGTAGGCAGCCACCCACAGCGCGGATTTAAGGCGCATCGTCGACTTTCCGCAGCGCATATCGCGATCGCGGAATCCTTAATGCACAAACGACGCCGTTGGCGAGAATTCGAAGTGTTCGCTGGAGGCCGACAAGTCGCCCTGGAGCCGACATTTATTGGATCGGATGCCCGGTCAAGGTAGCAAGCTCGTTCAGGAGACGGTCGGAGAGCCGCCCCGTTACCGGTAGCTTGTGTTCGCTTTCGAATTTCTCGATCGCCGCTTTGGTCGGCTCGTCGAGGCTGCCCGACGCCCGCACCTGCCCATAGCCGAAATCCGAGAGGACGCGTTGCACCGCGGCGATGCGCGAGGATAAAGCGGCGGATGAGCCAATCAGGTCGCCGATCGGATCATTACGGCGCAGCGGCGGCGCCGCCGGCGTCCGCGAAGCCTGAGCCGGACGCGCGGGTGTTGCTTCCGCCGGCTTAGCGGAAGTCCTGGTTTCCGGAGGCTTTGGGACCAGCGTGACAGTCGAGGTGGGGCGGCTGTCCGCGGCCGGTGGCGGCAGAGCCGTCGGATTGGCGAAGAACGGCGCCGGGTGCGGACCCGACTGCAGGAAGACGGCGTTGACGATGATGATCAGACTAGCCGCGCTCGCGCACAGGATCGCAGCGACGTCGACCGGGCGATGAGCGGCGATCATCCGCAGCCGCGACCCGATCGCCGCGACCGCCCCGCCGCCAGAAGCAGCACGGCGGCCGCGTCTATGGTTACGCCGCTCAGGCACTTTTCTTCACCAAGATGTCGACCGGCGCCGAGATCTCTTGCGGTGCCACAGCGCTCGCCTGCGGAACGGCGACTTTGCCGGGCGGCTGTGCCGCCAAGTAATGTGTGATCCCAGCCGATCCCGCAGCCGCTCGCTTTTTGCTCGGCAGCACGCGTTCGCAATCGAGCGGCAAACGCACGTTGACCCGGGTGCCCTCGCCGACGCGGCTGCGAATGTCGATTTCGCCACCATGCAGCCGCACCAGGCCTTTGACGATCGACAAACCGAGGCCGGTGCCGCCATGACGACGGTCATAGGAAGCGCGCGCCTGAAAGTACGGCTCGCCGACGCGGGCCAGATCTTCCTCGTTGATGCCGACGCCGTTGTCTTCGACAATGAAGTTTACGGTGCCGGCTTCGGCACGCGCTCCGACGCTGACTTTACCGCCGCGATCGGTAAAGCGGATCGCATTGGAGAGGAGATTGAGCAGGATCTGACTGAGCGCGCGCTTGTCGGCGATCATTTCCGGCAGCTCGCCGCCCGGTAATTTTTCCAGCGCGACGCCCGCCTCGCTTGCCCGCAACGCCAAAAGATCGCAGCAACCGGTAATGACCTGCCCCGGCGCAAACGGCTCCGGGGTAATTTCGAAATTGTCGGTCTCGATCTTGGACATATCGAGAATGCCATTGATGACGGCAAGCAGATGATGTCCGGAATCGTTGATCAGTCCGGCATACTCGTTGCGGCGCGCGGCATCGAGCATCAACACGGATTCCTTTTTCAGCATGTCGGAAAAGCCGATGATGGCGTTGAGCGGCGTCCGCAATTCATGACTCATGGTGGCGAGGAAGCGGCTCTTGGCGGCGTTGGCGCGCTCGGCCTCGGTGCGCGCGTCTTCCAGCGCGTGTTCCTGAAGCTTGCGTTCCGTTACGTCGCGCAGCACGGCGACGACTTCGCGGCGCGCACGAGCGCCGGCTCCGACACTCGACTGTTCCAACGGCCGGCAGCGCATTTCGATCCAAACATATCGCGGCGGCGCACCGGGCGTGTCGGCACCATCGCACCGCACCCGAAACTCGACCGATCGGTTCTCGCCCAACGCCGCGGTATCGCCAAGCGCGCTCAGATAAGCGGGCCGGTCGGCGACGTGGACCCGGCCGAACAGGCCATGGCCGCGCAAATCAGCGACCCCGCAGCCGAATAGGGATTGCGCAGCCGGCGAGACGAACAGCAGCGCGCCGTCGCGGCCATGCCGGGCGATTACGTCAGTCATGTTGCGGGCGAGCAGCCGGTAGCGATCCTCCTCGGCATAAAGCAGCCAGAAGCTGGTGCGCGCCAGCGCTTCGGCGCCAAGCGCAAGTCCGACGGCGTAGAGCGCCGCCGACACCACGCCAAACGTGGCCAGCGCCGCATGTCCGCCTGGCTCAGATGTCAGCAAAAGGTCGAGTTCGCTGGCGAGCACCAGCAAACCCGCGGCGGCGAGCGCAAAGGTCGAGGCGATGGCGACGACGCGGCGCGACGCCGACAGCGAAGCCTCCAGCGGAACCACCACGAGCCAGATTGCAGCAAACGAGGTGATGCCGCCGGTCAACGCGGCCACCACCGTCACCAGACCGGTCAAGGCCAGCGACGACAGAACATGCGCGCTCTCGTAACGGCCGGTGCGAGAGAGAAAATAGGCGATGAGGATCGGGATGACGAGCCAGGCGAAGACCACAAGCTCGGCCGCGCTCGGCGTACCGCGCACCATCAGGTAGACGGGAAAGGACGCCAAAGCGACGACGCTGCCCAATAGCCGCGGCGCAATGAAGGCGCGGTGGCGCGCGGCGGTCAGGGCATCCTGCTGCGCGGACGGGTGCACCAGCGTCGCAACATAGTCTCGTACTGGCGCGAAGAGGCCCACGGATCCCAAATCGCACGCCTGGCGTTGCAGACGCGCTCCCCATTTTTCTGTGGTAGGATCGTGTCAGAGGGCACTTAAGCGAACGCTAAAGCAGAGCGCGCGCGGCCCGCGGCAGCATTGCTGCCGGGCTTTTCGGCCGCGGGCAAAGAGCGGATTTCCCCATCATGGTGAACGGGCCGTTGCCGCTGACGGCCGTCGCACAGCCAAGAGGCCGCAAAGTTCCACGCCCACGTGCGGAACGATCAACCGGTTCTGGCTTGGAATGGCGCGAAAGACGACGGCCGGGTCGTTCGCTCAAATTTTAGGTAAATTGTATTTTTTCAACTTACGCGAAAATTTGCAGCATATTCTGCTCGATTATGAGGAAAAACGTTCCTGCACCACCAACGGCGCTTTCAAGAGTGCCTGCTAGGTTGCGCCCACATGCGGCAAAAGCGGCCGCCGGGGATGCGGGTCATATGTTCTTTCTGTTGCGCATGACGTTTTGGCTCGGCCTTGTGCTGGTCCTGTTGCCGATCGGCTCCGCGCAGCGAAGTCCGTCCGGCAGCGAGGTCAGCGCCACCGAAGCCATTTCCGCCGCGTCTGCCACCGTCGGCGACTTGCGCGGTTTCTGCGGACGTCAGCCCGACGCATGTTCGGTTGGCGCTCAAATGGCAACAGCGATCGGCTACCGCGCGCAGGCCGGCGCCAAGATGCTCTATGAGGCATTGAGCGAAGCGATGGCGCCACGCGAAACCGGATCGGTTGCGAGCAGTGCGCCGCGAAACACCAGCGGCACCAAAGCGGCATTCGAAAAATCCGCGGCCGAGCGGGCGTCGCAAACCACCTTGACGCCCGCCGATCTGGCACCGGCGTGGCGCGGGCCGACACGCAAGGACGCCAAGCACGCGGCTTGAGCGGGTCTGGACGCCGCAAAGCACATCGACCTGGCGGGCTCGGCGCTCTATATAAAGGGCGACGAGGAACCAGCGCCGCGATGCCCGATATCGACGAAATCATCGACAATTTCATCGTCCTTGACGACTGGGACGACCGCTACCGTTACCTGATCGAGCTGGGCCGGGAATTGCCGCCGCTCGCCGAAGCGGCGCACAACGACGTCAACAAGGTGCAGGGCTGCGCCAGCCAAGTCTGGCTCGACACCCGCGTGCGCCGCGACGACGCCGACGAGGCTGTGCTCAGCTTTGCCGGCGACAGTGACGCCCATATCGTGCGCGGGCTGATTGCGATCCTGTTCGCGATCTTTTCCGGCAAGCGCGCCAAGGACATTCTCGCCACCGACGCCCTGGCGTTGTTCGAACGCATGGGCCTGCGCGAGCATCTGACGCCGCAGCGATCGAACGGCTTCCGTTCGATGGTGGAGCGGATTCGCGCCGACGCGCGTGGCGCGCTGGCGACCGCCACGGTCTGATTGTCGTATCAGCTGCCACATTTGGCGACCTCTCTGAACCTGTTGTAAAGCTGCTGCGGGCCCTTGGGTTGGGGAAGTCGACAATGGCCGTTAGCAATATCGGGACGAACGGCGCATTGAATCAGCCAAAGTTGCGCGCGGCGCTCACCGACATTTTCGCCGGCGGTGTCTGTAGTATCCTGTCGATCGCCTATTGCCTGTCGTACGCGGCGCTGATTTTCACCGGACCGCTCGAACACGCGCTCGCCTACGGCGTTGCGGTGACGTTTTTGTCCGCCGCCATCGGCGGGGCGATCGTGGCGTTGCGTAGCTCGCTGCCGTTTGCCGTCGCCGGCCCCGACAGCTCCATCTCCGTGGTCATCGCGGCCATGGTGGCGACGCTCATTCAACGTCTTGCCGCACACGGCGGCACGGACTTTCTGGTGCCGAGCCTCATCGCGATGTCGTTGACGACGGCGCTGACCGGGCTGTTGCTGTGCGTGCTCGGCTTCACGCACGCCGGGCGCGCTATCCGCTTCGTACCCTTTCCGGTGATCGGTGGCTTCCTCGGCGCCACCGGGTGGCTGTTGATCACCGGCGCCATGCAAGTGGTGACCGACCAGAAACCGGTGCTGGCCAATCTCGGCGCCTTCGCCGACGGCGCGATCGCCGCCAAACTCGGCGCCACATTGATCGTCGCGGTCGCGTTGTATCTGGCGCTTCGCCGCTCCAAGAGCCCGTTCACGATGCCCGGCGTGCTGTTGGCGGCGCTTGCCGCGACCTATCTGATCCTGCCGCTGATCGGCTCGTCGCTCACTGACGCGCAAGCCCACAGTTGGATGTTTCGGCCGCAGCCGGTAGCCGGGCTGGTCTCGCCGTGGCAGCCGGCGGCGTTGCGCAGCTTCTCCTGGACCGAAATGCCCGCGCTCGCCGGTGATGTGCTCGCCGTGATGTTCGTCACCATCATCAACTTTCTTCTCAACACCACCGGCATCGAGATTTCGACCCGCACCGAAGCCAACATCGATCGCGATCTCAAAGTGCTCGGCGTCGCCAACATCGTAACGGCGGCGGCGGGCGGCTATGTCAGCTGCACCTCGCTGAGCCGCTCGATCCTGGTGCGCACCGCCGGCGCCACCGGCCGGCTGTCCGGGCTGACGGTCGCGGCGATATCGGTCGCCTTGCTCATCGCCGGCCCGGCATTCGTCGGCTACGTGCCGAAATACATTCTCGGCGGACTTTTGTTCTTCCTCGGCTGGGGTCTCGTCTCTCAATGGCTGATCCAGTCGGCGCGGCAATTGCTGCTGGTCGACTATCTGTCGCTGCTCGCCATCGCGCTGTTGATCATCAATTGGGGCTTCATCGCCGGCGTTCTGACCGGCATCGTCATCGGCTGCGCGACGTTTGCGCTCAGCATCAGCCGCGTCAGCGCGATCAAGTTCAGCTTCGACGGTTCGGAATATCGGTCTTCGCTCGATCGCGGGCCCTACGAACAATCGCTCCTGGCCGATCATGGCCGCGAGATTCAGGGCATGGCGCTGCAGAGCTATCTGTTCTTCGGTTCGGCCAACCGGCTCTACCAGCACGTCAAGGCGCTGTTGGCGAAAGAGCGCCAATGCCGTTTCCTGATTTTCGACTTTCAGCGCGTCACCGGCATCGACTCATCGGCGACGCAAAGCTTCGCGCAGATCAAACAGGCGGCCACCGAAGCCGGTGCGAGCATTGTCCTGGTGAAGCTTGGCCCGGAATTGGAACGCGCCTTTCGCAGCGCCAGCCTGATGGCCGACGGCGTGGTCGTCGCCTCCGACCTCGACCGCGCGCTCGAGTCATGCGAGCAGGCGATCATCGAGGCGCACCGGGCCGAAGTCAGTGACTCGCGATCGCTGCGCGCCTGGCTGTCGGAGGCGCTCGGCGATGCGCAACTCGCCGATCGCCTGGCCGAATATTGCCGGCGTCTCGAGGTGCAGCCGGGCGACGTCATCGCCCGGCAGGGAGATCCGGCCACCTCGATGCATCTGATCCTCGAGGGCCGGGTCGGCATCATCGTCGACCTGCCCGAAGGCCGAACCGCGCGCGTTCGAAGCCTGGGCGGGCACACCACGGTCGGAGAGATGGGGTTGATCACCCAGAGTCCGCGCAGCGCGACCATCCAGGCTGAGGCCCCGAGCGTCCTCTATGTCCTCGATGCCGATGCGTTTGAGCGTATCAAGCGCGAGCAGCCGGTGCTGAGCCAAGCCTTGCTCGGCTACGTCATCACCGTTTTGACCGAGCGGCTGAGCTTCGCCAATCGCCTGATCGGCGTGCTGCAGCGTTAGCTGGAGCGCGCGTCAGCCGCGGTCGCGGCGACGGCGGCGCTGCTGGCCAAGCCCCATTTGCTTGGCGAGCTGCGAGCGAGCTTCCGCATAATTGTGCGAGACCATCGGATAATCTGGCGGCAAGTTCCATTTGGCGCGATATTGGTCCGGCGTCAGGCCGTACTGCGTGCGCAGGTGGCGCTTGAGCGATTTGAACTTCTTGCCGTCCTCGAGGCACACGATGTATTCGGCCGTCAACGATCGCTTTATTGGAACCGCGGGCTTAAGCGGTTCCGCCGGCGCAGCGACGGGGCCGCCGTTCGAGACGCGCGTCAGTGCCGAGTAGACTTGGCTGATCAAGGCCGGAATTTCGGCGCTGGCGACGGTATTGTTGCTTACATAGGCCGAGACGATGTTCGCGGTCAGTTGGATGTAGCCACCATCGTCGGGTTTCTCAGCCATGTCGGACCTAATAGCTCCGGCTAATATCTCGGGCCTAATGTCTTAAGCGTATCGTGCCCCGGGTCGGATATACGCCGCGGTCCGCGCACGCGACGGCTACTTTCGAACTGTTCTACACGATAGTGCCGTTGCTCCAAGAGTTAAAGCAATAATTCGCGACTGATCACGAACACCCAAGAATATTCCGGCCATGTACATGGCGCCGGAACAATTCCACTTGCAAAGTTTGATTGGCAGAAGAAAAAGCCGCAACGAACCACGAAACAGAGGTGACGCGAGAAAATGCTAAGATGGAAACCTGCAGTTACGCACTATTCTCGATGTGGCTGCGCAACGCGCCAATCGAGCCGAACCGCAACGTGCCCTGCGGCAGCTGCGCCTCGATCGATCCGTCGGAGTAGAGCGTGTAGGCCATTCCTTCGACCACACCGGATTTGAGTACCGAGACCGGACCGCCGGCCGCCGGGGCCTCGGGTAACGGAGGCGGCGCCAGAACCGGCTCCGGCGGCGACACCCGCTCTTGAACAGGAGGCAGCGGCGTTGGTGCGCCCATTTGGGCCGGCGCTTGCCCGTCGCGGCGCGGCGGCGCCGGCCAAAAGGTGTTGAACATCGACGCCTTCGCCTTGCTTGGCGCCATCACCGGGCGGGGCCTGACATCGGGCCGCGGCACCATGCGAGCGGACGCAGCAAGACCGTTCGTGGCCCGACCGGCGTTAGCTACGCTTCGCATTTCCGCGACGCTTTCACCGAGGCCGGCGGCTTCACGCAGCGCCAACGAGACATCGGCCGCCTCGGTAAACCGGCCGTTTTCGACGCGCGGGATTGTCGGGAATTTTGCCCGCACCGGCTGGAGCGAGGTGTCCTCGACTGGCGCTGGCGCTTCCGCGGCAATCGTTGCGGCGGCGGCTACCTGCGGTTCGATTTTCGGCAGAGGAGGCGGGACCGGTGCCGGCATTTCGGGCACTTCCACCGCTGCGGCCTCTTCGGTGCGAGCAACCCGCGGCGTCGGCCGTGTCGCGAGCACGCGTTCGATGCGCCGCAATTCGCGAACCACGAATCCCAAGCCGATGAGCAAAAGCCCGCCAACGATGGCGATGGTGCCTGGCGTGAGAACTTCAGTGTCAAACGACCCGTCGCGGATCGCCAGCCCCGAAGCAATAAGGACTAGACCCGCCACTGTGGTCACACCACCCAACACCAACAAAACAACTGGCATACTGCCCGTCCCTCGTCCCAAACAGACGCCGGCAGCGACAACAAAAAGTATTTTGATCCCCCATAGACGCCCACGCAAGGACTTAAATAGCTGTACCAGCGTCCGAATTCCGATGCCCGGCGACGTGTGTCCGCGGCTGTTCCGGCGTTATCGGATACCGTTTGGTCGCCAAGCCAATAGCGGATAAGGCCTTACGGCGTATATGAAATTGGCTCCGTAGCAGGCCGACATGCCGCCGCACTGTTGTATTTCGCGGCGCGCATTGCCCAAGCGCGGCCGTTAAGCCTATTTAGAGGAACCGTGGCCTCGGCTCGGCCGTTTTACCGTTAGCACTGTCCCCCCGCCCCGCGCGCCTTTCCGCATCACGTTGAGGAGTAGACCAATGGCATTCACCCTACCCGATCTGACTTATCCCTATGACGCTCTCGCCCCGTACATGTCCCGCGAGACGCTCGAATTCCATCACGATAAGCATCACCAGGCCTACGTGACTAACGGAAATAACCTGGCCAAAGGCACCGAATGGGAGAACAAGCCGGTCGAAGAGGTGGTGAAAGGCACGTTCGGCAAGAATCAAGGCCTCTTCAACAATGCCGGTCAGCACTACAATCACATCCACTTCTGGCTCTGGATGAAGAAAGGCGGCGGCGGCGACAAGATTCCCGGCAAGCTCGAGAAGCAGATCATCAGCGACATCGGGCCGATCGCCAAAATGAAGGAGGACTTCACCCAGGCCGGCGTCACCCAATTCGGCTCAGGCTGGTGCTGGCTGGCGGTGAAGGACGGCAAGATCACTGTCACGAAGACGCCGAACGGCGAGAATCCGCTGGTGCACGGCGCCAAACCGATCCTCGGCTGCGACGTCTGGGAGCATTCCTATTACATCGATTATCGCAACCGCCGGCCGGACTATCTCAAGGCGTTCCTTGATAATCTGGTCAACTGGGATCACGTCGCCGAGATGTACGAAGCGGCGATGAAATAAAGCGCCTGGCTGCGCGCGAGTGCCGCACAAGCGGGACCTTGCGGTCCCGCTTTTTTTCGCGTCACGCCGTGGCGTGGGCGTAATCCCAGTAAAGCTCGCGCGCGCGGCGGTAGACCGGGCCCGGCTGCAAATCCCGATCGTCGAGGCGGCCGATCGGCGACACTTTGGTGTAGTTGCCGGTCGAGAAAATCTCGTCGGCAGTTTCAAAATCGGCGGGACGCAACGTCGTTTCGACAACAGTGATGCCGCTCTCGCGTAAGAGCGCGATCACCCGCGCACGGGTAATGCCCGCGAGAAAAGTGCCGTTGGGCGCCGGCGTGAAGGCGACGCCATCCTTGACCATGAAAATGTTCGCAGTCGCGAGTTCGGCAACGTTGCCGAGCATGTCGGACATCAGGCAATTGTCGAAGCCGCGCTCCCGCGCTTCGATCATGGCGCGCATGTTGTTCGGATAAAGACAGCCGGCTTTGGCATCGACCGGCGCGGATTCAAGCGTCGGGCGGCGGAATGGCGACAGCGTGATGGCCGTGCCGGTCGGCTTCGGCAAAGGGGCGACATAAAGCGTCAGGCACCAGCGGGTCGTTTCCGGGTCTGCCCGCACCGCACCTCCCGGCACCGCGTCCTCCGGCCAATACATCGGGCGGATATAAAGCTCGGCGTCGCGGTCGAAACGCTTCAACCCCTCGCGCACAAGGCCGATCCACGTCTCAGTCGGCACCACAGGTTTGAGCGACATCACCTTGGCGGACGCGTTGACGCGGGCACAGTGCAGGTCAAGATCGGGAGCGACGCCTTCGAACGCGCGCGCGCCGTCGAACACCGACGTGCATAACCAGGCGGCGTGCGTGCGCACCCCCATGATCGGCACATTGCCTTCGTGCCAATCGTCCTCGAAGAACGTCACCGTCTTCGACCACGTCACCGGGCGGCTCATCGAATCGTCCTCTCGTCCGCCTTATTGTCGCATTGCCCGTGCTTTGTCACCATGACGGCCGAAAGGAGATCGGTATGGTGAACGCTTTTGTCTTCGACGCTTACGGCACACTGTTCGACGTCCATGCCGCGATCGCGCGCCACCGCGCCGCCGCCGGACCCGATGCCGATCGGTTCTCTGAAATCTGGCGGACCAAGCAGCTGGAATACACCTGGACGCTGACGCTCGCCGGCCACTACGTCGATTTCTGGACACTCACGGAGCGCGCGCTGGACTTCGCATTCGCGCGCGTGCCATCGGTCGATCGGAGCCTGCGTCCGAAACTGCTGGACGCGTACCTCACACTCGACGCATTTGCGGATGCGCGCTCAACGCTTTCGCTGCTTAAGGCAAGAGGCACGCGGCTTGCCATTCTGACCAATGGTACGCCGCGCATGGTGGCCGCGGCGGTCGAGGCGGCGGGGATCGGGAGCCTGCTCGACGCGGTGCTTTCGGTCGACGCCGTGCGTGGCTACAAGCCCCGGCCGGAAGTCTATGCGCTCGCGACAGGATCTTTGGGAGCGAAGCCGTCGGACATCGCGTTCGTGTCATCGAACCGCTGGGACGTCATGGGCGCGGTGTCGTTCGGCTTCCATGCCTTCTGGATCAACCGCGCGCAGATGCCGGACGAATATGCAGACTTCGCACCGCTGCGGCAGATTTCCAGCCTTGCGGTCCTTGGCGATGTTGCTTAGCGAGCCGCGCCGGCAAGCGCCGCGCTCGGCCGGAATTGACTCAGGCGGCGCTGTCCTTGATCGAATTGGGATTCTTCAACGCGGCAACAATTTGCTGCTTGGTGAACCGTGTGCCGTCGTCGCCTTCGATCAACAACGCAACCCGGCCGCTGTCATTGATGTGGCGCGCCCAGCTCATGGCCTCGTCGAGCAGGCTGAACTCCTTGTAAAGGTGACGATCCTTTTCCAGCGGGGAGATCGATTGCGAGCCGCGCGGGCCGGAATAAACGCGATAGGTCATCGGCGGGCCTCCTGTTCGGACCATATTGGGGAACTAGCTATCGGCGCGAAATGCGCCACCCGTGTGGTCACGGCGGAAACCGCGGCGCGTTGACGCGGCCGGCTATTTCTGCGGGGCGAAAGACTGATTGCTGTAGGGCTGCGAATTTGGCCGTTGAATCGAGATGAAGGCGTGGTCCAGCGTGCGATGGCAGCTGTTGCATCCCGCCGTGAGCTGATCGAATGCCCGCGTGAATGACCCTCGATCCTTGCTCTCGATCGCCTTCTCGAGTGCGGCGATCGGGCCGCCAACGGCCTTCTCGACAGTGTCGCCGCCGATCCGCCTGTTCACATCGTCAAAGCCGTCCTTGAGCTTGCCGATCTCGTAATCGGCGAGCGGCCAATTGCCGCCCTGGCCGGCAAACCACAGCTTGATATGGCGCTCCTGCTGCTGTGCCATGACGTCTCCGATATTGGGTTCGTATGGCTCACCTGCCGCCGCGTCTTCCGCGTGGGCCGGCGGGATTGCCAGCGAGATTAAGATAATCAAGGCGGCGAATTTCGAGCTCATGGATTCCTGTCCGCGACGTTTAAGGATCGGTGCTGCTTTAGCTCGCCGGCACGGGCGATTCATTGCATTGCTTGGAAAACGCCTCGCGGCAAGCCTGATACAGCGCCGGGCAGGACTTCACCGCCGCCAGCCCGGCGTCGATGGTCTTGACCCGGTCACCGGCCGCACGCGATTGGCCGTCGTAGGTGAGGACCGCATCGGCGCGTTCGATGCCGCGATCGGTCATCAGAAAATGCTCGGCGCCATCGAAGAACGTCGTCGCGGTCCTCATCGCTTCGGTGAGCTTCTTGGTGAATTCCGCGTTGGTCCGCGGATCGGGCTTGACCACGCGGGCGCGCACGGCGATGTCGGTGTAGAGCATGTTGAGCTTGAAATAGATGCCGCCGCACTGGGCAAGAGCAAGCCAATAGGGGTGGCCGTTGAATGCACCGGGCGCGGCAATAACACTATCGCGCTTGTCGACCGATACCGCGGGCGCCGCCGGCTCCGGCGGGTGACGCTGATCGCGTCTTTGCCGCGCGCCTTGGGCGTGGGCGCTGCTGGCGGCAACGGCGAGGGCCAGCGCGACCAAGGCGACCTTGGTGAGAAACTCCATGGATTGATTATAGCGGAGTGTCGCCGCCAGTTTCAAAATCGCTCGACCCAAGGCCGCACTTCGATCTCCCAAGCCCAGGCGCTGCGATGTTGCCGCAAGAGGTCCAGATAAGTTTGGGCGATGGCATCCGGATCGAGCATGCTGTCGGGTCTATCCGGGAGGTCGGCCCGGCTTGAGCTGCGGATGCCGCCGTCGATCACGACGTGGGCGACGTGGATGCCCTGGGGGGCCAATTCGCGCGCCATGCTCTGCGCCAGGCCGCGCAGCGCGAACTTGCCCATCGCAAACGGCGCCGATTGCGCATAGCCCTTCACGCTCGCCGAGGCGCCGGTCAGAAAGATGGCGCCGCGCTTGTGGGGCAGCATGCGCTTGGCCGCTTCCTGCGCCACCAGGAAGCCGGCGAACGCCGAAGCGATCAGCGTTTTCTCGACTTCGGCGGGGTCGAGTTCGATAAACGGGCCGCGGGTACGGTAGCCGGCGTTGAAGACAACCACGTCGGGCGCGCCGAACGCCTCTTCGACCTCGGCGAAAAGCTTGACCACCTCCGCGCGCTTGGTCGCATCGCCGGTGAAGGCCTTGCCGCCGACTTCCTTCGCCAGTGGCCCGAGCTCGGCCGCGCGGCGCGCCGCCAGCGCCACTTTCATCCCGGCCTTGGCGAAGGTCCGCGCGATCGACGCCGAAAGACCGCTGCCAACGCCGACGATGAGTGCGGTCCGATATGCCTGGTCAGCCATGCGCCCCTCCATTCATCACCGGTCATTTGGTGATGGGTGATGCGAAGGCCAAGGGGTAGAACGGTGCTGGCGCCGACGCTGCCTCGCGGTCGCGCGCTTGATCGGCGGTGTCGAGTCGCCTACCTCTCTCGCAGAGGCTTGGCGATGGACATGCAGCGCTTTCTGATCGGGCTCGGCCTCGTGATCTTGATCGTCGGTATCGCGTGGCCGCTCGTCTCGCGGATCGGCCTCGGGCGGCTCCCTGGCGATATCGTGCTTGAGCGCGGCGGCACCAGCTTTTATTTCCCGATCGTCACCTGCATCATCATCAGCATTGTGCTGAGCGCCATTTTTTGGTTGTTCAATCGCTGATGACGCGCGCGACGGCTAGGCGAGGACATCGACGGCCGACGAGGAGCCCTGCGCTAACACTGGGCGATTCAATCGATGACGGCAATGGCGTTGATTTCGACCAGACAGCGCGGGTCGGTGGCGAGCCGCACCACTTGGACGGTCGTCGTCGCCGGCTTGGCGTCACGGAAATATTCGGCCCACACGCGGTTGAGCGCATCCTGATCGGAAAGGTCGGTGACGAAGCGATCGGCGGTGACTACATCGGCGAAGCTCGCGCCTACCGCCTCGAGGCCGCGCTTGAGATTTTCCAGCGCGGCGCGCGCCTGCCCCGCCATGTCACGCGGCATGGCGTCGAACTCTTCCGGCCGGTGCGGATGGTGGTGATAGACCGGCGCCGCGGTGACGCCGGCAAGATAGACGGTGGTCCCGCCGCGCACCTTGATGGCCGGCGCATACGGCATCCACAGATCCGGCGCGTCCGGCCAATGAATGTGCTCGATGGTTTTCGGCATTAGCAACGCCTCCGCTCATTGATTCACTTGCAGCTTGTAACGCATAACGTTCTGCGTTACAATGAACTGTGATCGTCAGTTTTCGCGATGGTGAGACGGCGACGATCTGGTCGGGCCGGCGAAGCCCCCGGCTACCAGGCGACATTCAGGCGCCGTCATTGCGAAAGCTGCGTCTACTCAACAACGCCAAGCGTCTTGAGGATTTGCGCGTACCGCCTGGCAATCGGCTCGAAGCACTCAAAGCGAACCGCACCGGTCAGCATTCGATCCGCATCAACGACCGGTGGCGGATTTGCTTCGTTTGGAAGGACAACAATGCGCACGAAGTCGAGATCGTCGACTACCACTGAGCACCTCCACAATCCGCATCCGGGTGAAATCCTGATGAAGGAGTTTCTGGAGCCCCTCGGGCTATCACAGACCGCCCTCGCCCGCGCGATCGGTGTGCCGCCGCGAAGAATCAATGAGATTGTCCTTGGCAAGCGCGCCGTCACCGCTGATACCGATCTGCGGCTCGCGCGTTACTTCGGTATGTCGGAGGGCTTCTTTATCGGGCTGCAGACTGACTACGAATTGATGGAGCGCAAACGCGCCATCGGCGACAAGCTCAAGGCCATCAGGCCGAGGGCGGCGTGATTTGGCCTACATCCGGAACACGCCGAACTTCGTCTCCGGGATCGGCGCGTTGAGCGCAGCCGAGAAGCATAGGGCCAGCACGCGGCGGGTCTCCGATGGCGCGATGATGCCGTCGTCCCAGAGCCGGGCAGTGGCGTAATAGGGATCGCTTTCCAGATCGAATTGATCGCGGATCGGTTTCTTGAAGGCCGCCTCCTCCTTGGCCGACCAGGTCTTGCCGGCGGCCTCGATATTGTCGCGCCGCACGGTGGCTAGCACGCTCGCCGCCTGCTCGGAGCCCATCAGCGCTACCCGCGCGTTCGGCCAAGTGAACAAAAAGCGCGGGCCATAGGCGCGGCCGCACATGCCGTAATTGCCGGCGCCGTAAGATCCGCCGATCACCAGCGTGATTTTCGGCACCTGGGCGCAGGCCACCGCCGTCACCATCTTGGCGCCGTCCTTGGCGATGCCGCCGGCCTCGTAATCGCGCCCGACCATGAAGCCGACGATGTTCTGCAGGAACAAGAGCGGCACCCGGCGTTGGCAGCACAGTTCGATAAAGTGCGCGGCCTTGAGCGCGCTCTCGGAGAACAGGATGCCGTTGTTGCCCAAAATGCCGACCGGAATGCCGTGGACGTGCGCGAAGCCGGTGACGAGCGTCGAGCCGTAAAGCGCCTTGAACTCGTCGAACTCCGAACCATCGACCAGCCGCGCGATCACTTCGCGCACGTCGAATTGCTTCTTGAGATCGACCGGCACGATGCCGTCGAGCTCGGCGGCGTCGTATTTCGGCTCGACCGGCTCGGTCAGCGGAATGTCGACCGATTTCTTTGTGTTCAAAGTGCCGACGATGCGGCGGCAGAGCGCCAAAGCGTGCCGATCGTTTTCGGCGTAGTAATCAGCGACGCCGGATTTCTTGGCGTGCACGTCGGCGCCGCCGAGCTCCTCGGCTGAGACCACCTCCCCGGTCGCCGCTTTCACCAGCGGCGGCCCGCCGAGAAAGATAGTGCCTTGATTGCGCACGATGATGGTCTCGTCCGACATCGCCGGCACATAGGCGCCACCGGCAGTGCAGGAGCCCATGACCACGGCGATCTGCGGCACGCCCACTGCCGAGAGCGTCGCCTGGTTATAAAAGATGCGGCCAAAGTGTTCGCGGTCGGGAAATACGTCGGTCCATTGCGGCAAATTGGCGCCGCCGGAATCGACCAGATAGATGCACGGCAGGCGGTTCTCCCGCGCCACCTCCTGCGCGCGCAGGTGCTTCTTCACGGTGATCGGGTAATAGGTGCCGCCCTTGATGGTCGAATCGTTGCAGACGACGACGCATTCGCGTCCCGCAATCCGACCGACGCCGGTGATCAGGCCGGCGGCGCGGATCGGCTCGTCGTACATGCCGTCGGCGGCGAGCGGCGACAATTCAAGAAACGGCGCACCGGGATCGATCAGCGTCATGACGCGATCGCGCGGCAAGAGCTTGCCGCGCGACAGGTGACGCTCGCGCGAACGCGGCGGCCCGCCTTCGGCGGCGATGGCGCGCCGCTCCTGCAGTTGCCCGATCAGCGCGCGCATCGCCTGCTGGTTGGCGCGGAATTCCGGCGCTGCCGTGTCGACGGTGGATTTGAGTGCGCTCACAAGCCCCCCTTCGCCGAAGCGAATTTTCGCCGCGCGAGCCCCGCCGCGCCTGGATCGAATCCGGGGACGGCTTCAGCCGAAGCGCTACGCGCGCACTTCCTGCCGCTGGAAGATCACGTAGCCGATGACAAACAGCAAGATCGCGCTGGCGATCATGCCGACGGTCTGCGGCCAGACTACTTCAAGGCTCTGCAACAGCGGCAGCGGCGCTCCGGGAATGGAGCCCGGCTGAATCAAGGCCAGGCCCAGCGACGCCAGCAGCGGCTGTTGCGTCGAGCGGATGGTCGGATCGAGCAGGACGCCGACGATCTCGCCGAACAAGGCGCCAGGCGACAAGCGGGCGAACGCTTGCAGCACGCCGAGGTGGCTCAGCAGGTCCGCAGGTGTCGTCACGGTATCGGATATGAACAGCGCTGCCAGGTAGGGCGCGAGCAGCGGCCAAAGAATGGTGAGAAACAGCCAAAGCCCGAGTGCCGCCAGCGCCGCCGTCGCTGGCGAGCGGAAGATGATCGAGAACAGCAGCGCCAACGCCAACCAAACTCCGGCGTAGACGATCGTCACAAACAACATCGCGAACGCGCGCGCCACTTCCTCCGGTCCGGGCGGCAGGCCCAATGTCAATATCCCAAGACCGATCACCAGAAGCCACAAAGCCACCAGCATAATGGCCATTGTCAGCAGTCCGGCGAGAAACTTTCCGAACAGCAGCGCATCGCGATAGATCGGCTGGGCCAGAATGCGCGAGAGCGTTCGTTGATTGCGTTCACTGTTGACCAGGTCGAAGCCGATTCCGATGGCAACGAGCGGGACCAGGAAGGACACCACCGATACGAACGACGGCAATCCCTCCCCGGCCCGGGTGAACAGACGCAGGAAGAGAAATGGATCTTCGGCCGAAATTTCGCGCGTTTGCTGAATGCCGGTATAGACGACGCCCAGCGCCATCAGCACCACCAGCCACTCCAGCACGATCATGCGAATGCCGGTCAGGTGATCCGAAAGCTCCTTGAAAATCACCACGCCGAGACCCTGAAAAGCTGAGCCCTCACGCCGCATGACGAGCTCCTTCCTTGGCGCTCGCTTGCTCTTGCGCCTTGGTCTCGAAGAAGCGCGTGTAGATGGCGTCAAGGCTCGGCTCTTGGACGCCGAGATATTTGAGGCGGCCCTGCATAGTCACCACTTCCGCCGCCGCTTCCGGCCGGACATCGCGGTCGGCCTGCAGCCGCAGCTTGCCGATGCCGGTCCGCTCCACGCCGCTGACGCCGGGGATCAGCGCCAGGCGCTCGGCGAGGCCGGCGCCGTCAGCTTCGATATCCACCACGTAACCGCCGCCGAGAACCTGACGGCCCAACTCGGCGACCGATCCCATCAACGCAATCCGCCCGCCGCTGAACAGCGCGACGCGGTCGCAGACGCTCTGCACCCGTTCGAGCAGGTGCGAGGAAAGCAATACCGAAACTCCCTCAGCTTTGAAGCCGCGGATCATGGCGAGGAGTTCGGCCGTGGCATGCGGATCAAGCCCCGTTGTCGGTTCGTCGAGGATGGCGATTTGAGCGCCTTTCATCAGTATCTCGGCAAGCCCTAGGCGTTGGCGCATGCCGCGGGAGAAAGTACCGACGCGATTGTCGGCGAATTCGGCAAGGCCGACGCGGCCGAGCGCGTCGGCGATCCGCTTCTCGCGTTCAGTCGCGTTGAAGCCGATCAGACGGGCGGTGTAGCGCAGATTGTCGGCGGCGGTCATCTGCTCATAGAAGCCGACCGCATCGGGCATATACCCGACGCGGCGCTTGACCGACAGCGGCTGGCGCGCCGGGTTAAAGCCGAGCACGCTCACCTCGCCGCTGGAAATATCGGTAAGGCCGAGCAGCATCAAAATCGTGGTCGTCTTGCCGGCGCCGTTGGGGCCGAGGAGACCGAAAATCTCCCCCCGTCCGACGGTGAACGAGATGTGATCGACCGCGGCCGTGCCGCCGTAGACCTTGGTGAGGCCCGTGGCCTCGATGACGGTGTCTTCGCTCATCGCCGGCCGAACCTTGCCACCGCGGCGACCATGACCAAAAGCGCGACACCGATGATGCCGACGCCGGCGATGCCCCACAGCGTCGACGTCGTCACCGTGACGCGGAAGGTCGAGGACGCCGAGTCGCCGCGGGCCGAGGCGCGGATCGACGTCACATAGTCGCCGGCGATCGCTTTTTCGGTCGGCGTGATCAGCGCCTGCACTTCCTTGTCGGTGTTCGGCGCAATGCGGTCGATCGTCTTCGGGTCGAAGGTGACCTTCCAGCCGCTCGGCGCCGATCCGGAGAGCTCGACCTGATCCGCCGGCGCCGTCCCGGTATTGGTGATGATGATCGGAACAGCTTTTTCCTTGCCGGCGGTGGCGTCGGTCGAGAGCAGACCCTGACGGCCGCTGATGCCGAGTTTCGGCTGGCCGGAAATATCCATCGTGAGGTCGGCGGTCGCCACTGCATCCTCGGCGCCGACGCGCGCCACGACTTTATAGGTGCCGGCCGCGGCGGTATTCGGCGGCGTCACTTTAAGCTTTACGCTTTTGGTCTGGCCGGCATCGATCGGCACCGCGTTGAGCTCCTGGCTGCCATATTGCTCGGTGAACGAGGCGTCGAAATTCTGCGGCGTCTGCGCCGCCAGGCTCACGGTGAGTTTCTTGCCGCTGTCGTTCTTGATGCCGAGCTGAAACTCGAAGCTCGACTTCGAGGTGCCGCGCAGTTCGGGAAGCTGCGGCGTCAGCGTCAGCTTGGCGGGCAGATCTTTGGCAAGCGTGACAGCGATCGGCAGCGAAGCGGTGGTGGAGCCGCCGGTTGCCGTCACCGTGAGCGTTTCGGTCCCGACCGGCGCATTCTTCGGTACGTCGAGTCGCAGCTCGAGCGAAACGCTGGAATTGGTTCCGGGCATCGCCGCGGCGACCGGCTGGCCGCCGCCCATCAGCGTCGCCGTCCAACCGGACGGGACCCCGGAAACCGACAAAGCCAGCCGCTCCGGCGCCAAGTCGTAATTTTGTAATTTCAAGTTGATTGAGGAGGTCTCGCCGGGCCGCACCGTGACGGCCGGATAGTCGCTCATCAAATAAAGACCCTTGACGTCCTTGGGGGCGTCTTCGGCCTTGGCAACAGGCGCAAGGACGGCGGCAAAAACGGCAAGAATGGCGATAAAGCGATATCGCATTGGCGCTGGCTCCCGTGCAGGAATTGGTTCGGCGTGCCCCCTCCACGGCGCGCTCAACGAGCACGGGCGAGGGGACCGGCATTGTGGGCGCAATAGTGACGAAATCATGCAGAGGACGGCACTTTTGGCAATACCTGCGGTAGAGAGCCGCACTTTAGAGTTAAATCACACGGATGGGTCACAGGGTGGATGTCAGCGCCGGCCTTCTGGCGTTCCGTCGCAGCCACGGGCTCGAAGTCCTGCTCGCCCATCCCGGCGGGCCGTTCTGGGCCAAGAAAGACGATGGCGTCTGGACTATTCCCAAAGGCCTGGTCGAAGCCGACGCCGATCTACTGGTCACGGCGCGGCGGGAATTTACCGAAGAGACCAACCTCACCGCCGCCGGCACGTTCATCCCACTGGCGCCGGTGAAACAGAAGAGCGGCAAAGTGGTGCACGCCTGGGCGTTCCAGGCCGATCTCGATCTCAAGGCGTTCGCCAGCAATGCCTTTGAGATCGAATGGCCGCCGCGATCAGGGCAACGCAAAAGCTTTCCGGAGATCGATCGCGTCGCCTACTTCGCCATGCCAGTGGCGATCACGAAGATCATCCCCTATCAGCAGCCGTTGCTCCGGGAGCTCGAAGTCAAGCTCACCGAAGGCCATTAGGCCCTATGCCCGCTTGACCTCGGGCCAGTCGACTTCGTCGTGCGGCAGCACCCAGGGCTCACGCCGCGCCGCCTCGCGCCATTCGCCCCAGGCCGGCAGCGCCATCAGCGCACCCATATAGTCGCGCGCCACCTCGCTGACTTCGACCGCGTAGGTAAGGAAACGCCAAACCACCGGCGCGTACATCGCGTCGGCGGCGCTGAACGCGCCGTATAGAAATGGTTCAGCGCCAGCAACACGCGAGCGGCATCCGCTCCAGATCGCATCGATGCGCGCGACGTCGGCTATCGCATCGGCGTCAAGCTGCCGCTTGATCACCGGCCGCCACACATTCATCGGCAATTGCCCGCGCAGCGCTCGAAAGCCGGCGTGCATCTCACAGGCGATGGCGCGGGCGTGGGCGCGCGCCGCCGGATCGCGCGGCCACAGGCCGGCCGCCGGAAATTTCTCGGTGAGATATTCGAAGATCGCCAGCGATTCCCAAACCCGGATGTCGCCGTCGATCAGCACCGGCACTTTGCCAGCGCCGCTCAGCGCGGTCAGTCGCGACTTGAAGTCGGCGGCCTCGAGCGAGATCAATGTTTCCTGAAATTCGATGCCGACAACTTTCATGGCGAGCCACGGCCGGAACGACCAGGACGAATAATTTTTATTGCCGATGATCAGTTGCAGCATTCCCGGTCCGTTGTTGCCTCCAGCGCGCAGCATGAGCACACCGATTCTACGGCAGCAAGACTGCGATCACTCGTCAACACCTCACGGAGCTGGAAACAAGGTCGCGCTCTTGCCCGTCAGCCAATAAACGAACAGGCCGATCCATTCCCGGACCGCGGCATCGGTGCGGCGCAGGCCCTCGGCGAGCGACGAGAAGGGCCGGACCAGGTCGGCCGGTCCGCGTGTGCGCCAATCGACCGGATAGGGTTCAACCGCGAAGCCAACCGCCCGAAAGGCCGCGATCGCGCGTGGCATGTGATAGGCGGAGGTGACGAGCAACCAGCGCTCGCCCGGCTTGGGATTGGCGAGCAACAACGAATAGGCCGCATTTTCGAGCGTGTTTCGGGATTGCTCCTCGGCGGTGATGCGGTCGTGGTCGACTCCGAGAGCCAGAAATTCCCGAACCGCGTAAGGTGCCTCGGGGCCTTCGTCGTAGAGCAACGAGCCGCTGCCGCCAGAGAAAATAATGCGGGCGTTCGGATAGCGCCGCGCCAGCTCCGCCGTGGCGGTGATGCGCTCGGCCGCTTCGTCGAGCGCGACCTCGCCGCGCGCCGCGGAAATGCTCGACGAAATGGCGCCGCCCGGCACAATAATGCCGTCCGGCGCACCGCGTGACGAATCCCACGGCGGAAAACGTTCTTCCAGCGGAATGATCAGGGCATTGGCGAGCGGAGACAGGCCGGCGATGGCGAGCAGCACCAGGCTCGTCACGATGAGCCAACTGGCGAGCCGCGTAAAGCGGGTGCACAGCAGAATGAGGCCCAGAATGCCAATCGAAATCAGAAGATTCGACGGCGCAGCAAAAAAGCCGAGAATTTTCGAGAGCGTGAAAAACATGAGAGCCGCGCTGCCGCGTTACGATCGCGACTTTCGCCACGCGGCATAGCGGGCTTTCGCATCGTCATTGGGCGGATAAAGGCCCGGCAGCTTCACGCCGCTCTCGACCTCCTTGAACACCCAGCTTTCGTAAAGCTCATGCTCGGCGCCTTCCTGCGCGACAAACTCCACCATCACCTGCGGAATGACGACCGTGCCGTCATCGTCGGCGACGATTACGTCGCCCGGAAAGATCGCGCAGCCGCCACAGCCGATCGGCTGCTGCCAGCCGACGAACGTCAAACCGTTGACCGACGCCGGCGCGGCCACGCCCGCGCACCACACCGGCAAATTGCTCATCAGCACGCCAGCCCGATCGCGAACAACGCCGTCGGTGACGAGTGCGGCTACGTTTCGCTTTTTCATGCGGGCACAGAGAATATCGCCGAAGATGCCGGCGCTCGCCACACCCAAGGCGTCAGCCACCGCGATCGCGCCCGCCGGCATCTCTTCGATGGCAGCCCGCGTCGATATGGCGTGACCCCAGCTTTCCGGTGTCGCCACGTCCTCACGCACCGGAACGAAGCGCAAAGTGAAGGCTGGTCCGACAATGCGCTCGCCGCCGGGAACCAGCGGTCTCGGGCCGTTCATCCAGCAGCGGCGGATGCCTTTTTTCAGGAGCATGGTGGTGATGGTCGCGGTCGTGACTTTGCGCAAGATGTCGAACGTCGCGTCGCTCATCGCCTGCCTCGCTCAGATTTGCTTCAGCCAATTGCCGATCCGCTCGACCGCTTCGCGCATCTCGCCGTGTTCGCCGGCGTAACACAGCCGCAGGAAATTCCGCCCGCGCAGCGGATCGAAATCGACGCCCGGTGTCGTCGCCACGCCTGCTTCCTCGAGCATACGTGTGGCAAAGGCAAAGCTGTCGGTCGAGAAGCGGGAGACGTCGGCATAGAGGTAAAACGCGCCGTCCGCGGGCAGAAACGAATCGAGGCCGACACGCGGCAAGCCGTCGAGCAGGATGCGCCGATTCTCCTCATAACCCCGCCGCACGGTTTCAAGCTCCTCGCGCCCATCGAAAGCGGCTTCGGCGGCGATTTGCGACAGCGTCGGCACGGAAATCGCAAGGTTCTGCTGCAGTCTTTCGACCGCGCGCACCAATGACGGCGGCACCACCATCCAGCCGATGCGCCAACCGGTCATGCAGAAATATTTGGAGAACGAATTGACGATGATGACATTGCTGGAGATGCGCGCCGCGCACTCTGCCGTGAAGGCATAGTCGAGGCCGTGATAAATCTCGTCGGAGATCACCGCGATCCCAGCGTCTTCGGCGCAACGGATCAGCTCGGTCAAGGCCGCCGCGGTCATCATGGTGCCGCTCGGATTGGCTGGAGAGCCGATAACGACGCCCTTGATCGGCCTGGCGCGATGCGCGGCAAGCAACGCCTCGCCGGTAATCGACCAACGCGTCGCCGCGTTGGTTTCGATGCCCACCGGCTCGCAGCCCAACGCGGTCAGGATATGGCGGTATGGCGGATATCCCGGCAGCGCCACCGCGACGCGGTCTCCGGCTTCGAATCCGGCGAGGAAAGACAGGATGAAACCGGCCGACGAGCCGGTAGTGACAACGATGCGCGCCGGATCGATGTCGATCCCGTGCCATTCGCCGCAAGCGCGCGCGATGCGCGCGCGCAGCGACGATATTCCCAGCGTTTCGGTGTAACCGAGTCGCGCCGTCGAGAGCGCCGCGCGCGCCGCGGCGATGGCGGTCGCCGGCGCCCCGGCGGCCGGCTGGCCGACTTCCATATGGATGATCCGGCGGCCTTGCGCCTCAAGGCGCGCCGCCGCAGCCACGACATCCATGACCATGAATGGCGGCACCGCACTGCGCGCGGATGGCTGCAAAAGATGTTTGGCTCGCTCAAGCACGATTGCGCCTGGTGCCGCAGCCGCTCTGGCGACGCCCGCGCCCCGGTGCTGCCGCATTCCCGGGGTTCTTTCGGGTCCAGTTCCGCTCCTGCAACGCGCCGGCTCCGGGTTGAGCGTAAACGGCTTTATTCATGGCCTTGGTCCGAGGACCGAGGGACTGGTAATCTGTCCCCATGATTGTCGCCAGACCTCCTAGCAAGCTGCGACCGGTGAAACCAGTGTCACGCGCCATCGCGCTCTTGGCCGCGGCGGCCGTCGCGTTGGGCAATCTGCCGGCGCGCGCGCAGACCGGGTCTTCAGCCGGCATTCCGATGATCCGCGACGCGGAGACCGAGCAGCTCCTGCGCGACTATACCGCCCCGATTTTGCGGGCTGCGGGTCTGAGCAAGCAAAACGTTCAGGTCGTGATCATTAACGACAAGTCGTTCAACGCCTTTGTCATGGATGCCCATCGCATCTTCGTGAATTCGGGCGCGCTGATGCAGTCGACGACGCCCAATCAGATGATCGGCGTCTTCGCCCACGAGACCGGGCACATTGTCGGCGGCCACCTGTCCAAAATGCGCCAGGAGCTCGCGAACGCCACGACCGCGGCGATCGTCGGCATGCTGCTCGGCATCGGCGCGGTGGTCGCTGGTGTGAGGTCGGGCAGCGCCGGAGCGGGCAATGTCGGCCTCGCCGCTCTGAGCGCGCCACAGTCTTACTTGGCGCACACGCTTCTTTCCTATCAGCGCGCGCAAGAAGACCAAGCCGACCGATCGGCTGTGCGCTTCCTGACCATGACCGGCCAATCGGCCAAGGGCATGTACGACACGTTCAAGAAATTCTCCGACGAGATGATGTTCTCAGCGGCCTATATCGATCCGTATGTGCAGAACCATCCCATGCCCGCGGAACGCATGGCCGCGCTGGCGGTACTGACCAAGACGCCGTATTGGGACAAGAAAGACCCGCCCGAATTGCAGTTCCGACACGATATGATGCGCGCCAAGCTGTCCGGCTTTCTCGATCGGGCCGATACAATCATGCGGCGCTATCCGCCGTCCGATACCAGCATGCCGGCCCGCTATGCCCACGCCATCGCCGCCTATCGATTCGGCGACATCCGATCAGCGATCACGCAGATCGACGGCCTGATCGAGGCGATGCCCGGCAATCCCTATTTCTACGAGCTGAAAGGCCAGGCGCTCCTTGAAAGCGGCCATCCGGCGGAAGCGCTGGCGCCGCTGCGCCGTGCGGTCGAGCTGGCGCCAAGTCCCGCCCTTATTCAGATCCTGTTGGCGCAGGCGCTGATCGCCACCAATAATACCAAGAATGCCGCGGAAGCGGTTCCGCTGTTGCGGGCCGCGATTGCCAAAGAGCCTGAATCCGGCGACGCCTATGAGCAATTGGCGATGGCCTATGGTCACAACGGCAATCTCGCCGATGCCGATCTGGCCTCGGCCCAAGCGGCGTTCGCGCGCGGCGACAACAAAACCGCGCGCGAACTCGCAGCGCGTGCCAAGATGCGGTTTCCGGTCGGATCGCCGGGCTGGGTGCGGGCCGACGATATTGTGGCGTTTAACAAGGGAAAGAACAGTCCGCTCCGGGCTGGTCAATGATCGCAAAAGGACAATCGATATGACACCTCACGCACGCATGGCCTTCTTCGTCGCCACCGCCCTATCGCTGACGTTGCCGGCCGCGGCGCCGGCGCTGGCGGAATCGTTTTCCGCCGATCAGCGCGAGGAAATCGGGCACATCGTCAAGGATTACCTGCTTGCGCACCCGGAGGTGATGCAGGACGTCATGGCGGAACTGGAGAAACGCCAGCAGACCGCCGAGGCCGAGAAGCACCGCACCGCGGTCGCCGAAAACAAGGCGACGCTGTTTAGTTCGCCGCACCAGGTCGTGCTCGGCAACCCGCAGGGCAACGTCACGATGGTCGAGTTCTTCGATTACAATTGCGGCTTCTGCAAGCGCGCGCTGTCCGACATGCTTGATCTGATCAAGAGCGACAACAATCTCAAATTCGTACTTAAGGAATTCCCGGTGCTCGGCGAGGGATCGGTCGAGGCCGCCCGCGTCGCCGTAGCCGCGCGCATGCAGGACTCAAGCGGCAAGAAATACCTCGAATTTCACCAGAAGCTTTTGGGCAGCCGCGGCGGCGCCGATAAGATGCGGGCGCTAGCCGTCGCCAAAGAAGTCGGCTTCGATATGGCGCGCATCGAAAAGGACATGGGCAGCGACGAGGTCAAAAAGACCATCGAGGAAAATATGAAGCTTGCCGATGCGCTCGGCGTCAACGGCACGCCGAGCTACGTGGTCGGCGAGGAAGTCGTCGTCGGCGCCGTCGGCATCGAAGCCTTGCGCGAGAAGCTCAAAGCCGAGCAGAAATAAGTTCGCTCGGCGGCGCTATTAACCAATGCCCGTGGTGGCGCCGCCACCAACGTCCGTTCGCTAATCGCGACACCAGCAGGCTTCCCCTTTGCGGAGGCCTTCCTTATAAACAAGCTTGGCGCGGCTGCCCGCCGCGGCGACAGCCGGGTATTGCTCGCGGATGGCCAAGACGGTCTACGTCCTCAACGGACCTAATCTCAATCTGCTTGGTTCGCGCGAGCCGGAAATCTATGGACGAGCCACGCTGGCCGACGTCGAGAAACTCTGCCGCGCTACGGCGAAACAGCACGGCCTTGCGGTCGAGTTTCGCCAGTCCAATCACGAGGGCGAGATCATCGATTGGATCCAGGAGGCACGCGCCAAGAAGGCGGCCGGACTGATCATTAATCCGGCCGGATATGGTCATACGTCGGTGGCGATCCTTGATGCGCTCGCGGCTTTGGAAGTGCCAGTCATCGAGGTGCATATCAGCAACATTCACGCCCGCGAATTTTTTCGCCGGCGCACCTATGTGTCGCAGGTCGCGCGTGCCGTGCTGTGCGGCTTTGGCATCCACGGTTATGCACTCGCGATCGACGGTCTCGCCGCCGTGATCGACGCCAAGGTTTGATTAAAGGACTAATCGAAGGATTGATCGTGGCGCGCAAGTCCGGGAACCCGCCAATGCCCAAGACGCCGGCGATCGATCACGCCATGATTCGCGATCTGGCAAAATTGCTGGATGAGACCGGGCTTACTGAAATCGAGATTCAGCGCGACGGCGCATCGGTTCGTGTCGCCCGCAATTTGCACGCGGCCGGGCCACGGCTACGATCGCCGGAAGGGTCAGTCGCAACCGGTCCCACCGTGATTCAATCGCCAGGGGCGGTTCCGATCGAGCCGTCGCAGCATCCTGGCCTTGTCGCCTCACCGATGGTCGGCACCGCCTATCGGGGGTCGGCGCCCGGCGCCCGGCCGTTCGTCGATGTCGGCAGCCAGGTGAAGGCCGGCGAACCGTTGATCATCATCGAGGCAATGAAGACGATGAACCAGATTCCGGCGCCGCGGGACGGCACGGTGATCCAGATCCTGGTGGAGGATGGTCAGCCGGTCGAGTATGGCGAGCCGCTGATGATCATCGAGTGATAGATAGCGAGTAGCGAATGGCGAATGGCGAATGGCAAGGTGCGAGCTGGCGGCGGACCCGTCGTCCTTCGCCGTTCACAATTCGCCATTCGCCGTCCGCGTCTCACCAGCGGACCGATGTTCGATAAGATTCTCATCGCTAACCGGGGAGAGATCGCGCTCCGCGTCTTGCGCGCGTGCAAGGAGCTCGGCATCCCGACCGTGGCTGTGCATTCGACCGCGGACGAAGACGCCATGCATGTGCGGCTTGCCGACGAGAGCGTCTGCATCGGCCCGCCGCCGGCCAAGGACAGTTATCTCAACGTCCCCGCACTGCTGGCGGCCTGCGAAATCACCGGCGCCGACGCGGTGCACCCGGGCTACGGCTTTCTCGCCGAGAATGCGCGTTTCGCCGAAATTCTCGCCGAGCATAATGTCCAGTTCATCGGACCCCGCCCGGAGCATATCCGCCTGATGGGCAACAAGATCGCGGCCAAGCGCGCCGCGGTCGAACTCGGCATTCCGACCGTCCCCGGCTCCGATGGCGGCGTCGGCTCGGATGAAGAGGCCGAGAAGCTCGCGCGCGAAATGGGCTTTCCGGTCATGCTCAAGGCGGCGGCCGGCGGCGGCGGCCGCGGCATGAAAGTCGTCCGCGCCGAAAGCGAACTTGCCGCAGCGCTTGCCATGGCGCGCGCCGAGTCCAAGGCGGCGTTCGGTGACGACACGCTTTACCTGGAAAAATACCTCGAGCGGCCGCGCCACATCGAAATTCAGGTCCTCGGCGACGGCAAGGGTCGTGCCATCCATCTCGGCGAGCGCGACTGCTCGCTGCAGCGCCGGCATCAGAAGATCTGGGAAGAAGGCCCCTCCCCGGCGCTCAACGCCTCGGCCCGCGACCAGATTTGTGAAACCGTCGCCAAAGCGATGCGTGACATCAAGTATCTCAGCGCCGGCACGGTCGAGTTCCTCTACGAGGACGGCAAATTCAACTTCATCGAGATGAACACCCGCATCCAGGTCGAACACCCGGTGACCGAGATGATCACCGACATTGATCTGGTAGCCGAACAAATTCGCGTCGCCGCCGGCAGCGATCTGGCGCTGGCCCAGAGCGACGTGAAGTTCCACGGTCACGCCATCGAATGCCGCATCAACGCCGAGAACCCGGTGTCGTTCCGTCCCTCACCGGGCAAGATCGTCCACTACCATCCGCCCGGCGGATTGGGCGTGCGCATCGATTCGGCCGTGTATCACGGCTACTCGATTCCGCCGTTTTACGATTCGCTCGTTGGCAAGCTCATCGTCCATGGCAAGACGCGCGACGAATGCCTGATGCGGCTCAAGCGCGCGCTCGACGAATTCGTCGTCGACGGCATCGAGACGACACTGCCGCTATTCCGCGCGCTGGCGCGCGAAACCGAGATCATCGACGGCGATTACAATATCCACTGGCTCGAAGAGTTTCTGGCGCGCGGCGCAATCGAGCAGTAGCCGTTCATGCCGAGAGGCGAACGGCCGCGGTTTTCATGGCACTCAGCAAGACACGCCCGATCACCTCGGGATCGTACGGCTTGGCGACGAAAATCGACCCTGGCACGCGCCAAGCAAGATCGAACATGTTGATCCCACCCGAGGCGTAGACGACCGGCAGATCGGGCAAAAGGTCGCGGGCGCGGCGCGCCAGCGCCCTCCCGTCCATGCCACCCGGCAGGTTGATGTCGGTGAACAGCACGTCGATCGGCGCCGATGCAAGGTGGCGCAACGCGTCGGTGCCATTCGTTACTGTGCGAACCGAGAAACCTTGCTGTGCCAGCAATTCCGCAACCATTTCGCTGATGAGGAATTCATCCTCGACAAGCAGTACGCGAATCGGCTGAGCTTCCTTGATCATCGTAGCGGCAATTGCCAGGCATCTTGCACGCTAACGAAACGCTCAATGCGCGAATATGTTCAAGGTGGCGAAAATCTTAGGGAAATTGTAGTTTACGGTTGGTTAAGGGCGCGCACCAGAAACGCTGAGCAGAAACCGAACGCATGGCCAGCCGTGAGTCCGCGCTCGTCGACATCACGCCGGAAGTGCTGCTGAAGGCGTACGCCTGCGGCATCTTCCCCATGGCCGAGAGCGCCGAGGATCCCGCGCTTTATTGGATCGAACCGGAGCGGCGCGGCATCATTCCGCTGGACCGGTTCCATGTACCAAACCGTCTTGCGCGCACGGTGCGTTCCGACCGTTTCACTGTGATCGTCGACCGCGACTTCGACGCCGTGCTCGACGGCTGCGCGCAACCCATGCCCGGACGCACCCGAACGTGGATCAACGGGCGGATTCGCAATCTCTACCGCAAGCTGTTCGAGCGCGGCGATTGTCACACGGTCGAGGTTTATGAACAGCAGGAACTGGTCGGCGGTCTTTACGGTGTGAGCCTCGGGCGCGCGTTCTTCGGCGAGAGCATGTTCCATCGCGCCCGCGACGCGTCGAAAGTGGCGCTGGTTCATCTGGTGGCGCGGCTCAAAGCCGGCCACTATCGCCTCCTGGATACGCAATTCGTCACCGACCATCTGCGCGCCTTTGGCGCGGTCGAGGTCTCGCGGCCGGCCTATCACAAGCTTCTTGATGCGGCGCTGGTCGGTGACGCGGATTTCGGCGCGCTGGCCCTCGACACCCCCGTCGCCGGCGACGCCGCGCTGGCGCTGATCGAGAACGACTGAAAACTCCTCGATTGATTCACGCTCGCATTGGCTCTGCTCCCGCCACATCGACACGCGCCTCGCATCCCCTGGACTTTGCGTTGTTTGCAGAGTACTCTGGATTACAGAGTTAATGAGACCAAGAGTGCACGCGATGTTGCTGGTGAAGCGGATTCTACAATCTTTGCTGGGGCTTATAGCCATTCTTGGCCTCGTGGCCTTGATCGCCGGCCTGCTTCTCGCCGTCCCCGTCTCGCCCCCGCCGCCACTGGAATCGATCCGCGCCGGCGCCATGGCGATCGATCGCTCGGGCATGCCGGAATTGACGCGCTTCCAGGCGCGCGACGGCACGTCGCTCGCCTACCGGATTTATCCGGTCGCCAATGGCGAGACCAAGAAGATCGCGATCCTTATTCACGGGTCCGCCGGCCATTCGACGATGATGAACGAGATCGCCAAACGGCTGGCGGCCGACAATTTGCTGGTCATCGCGCCCGACATGCGCGGCCACGGAGCGTCCGGCACACGCGGCGACATCGCCTATTACGGCCAGCTCGACGACGATCTGGACGATCTTATCGCCGAGTTGCGACAGCGATATCTGGTCGGGCATTTCGCGCTGCTCGGCTTCTCGTCCGGCGGCGGCTTCGCGCTGCGCGCGGCGACTGGAAATCTGTCCGCGGCATTCAATCGCGTCGTCCTGTTGTCTCCCTATCTCGGCTATGACGCACCCTCAAGCCGCAGCGCCGGAGCCGGGCCGGCATGGGCAAATCCTGACATTCCTCGCTGGCTTACGTTGACTCTATTGCGCCACCTTGGGCTTCGTTGCTGCGAAGAACTGCCTGTCCTTGCCTTTGCCGTCGCGCCCGGCAGCGAAAAATTCGTGACCGGCCGTTATTCGTTTCGGTTGATCACCAACTTTGGCCCGCCGCTCGAGCTCAGCGCAGCGTTCCACCGTCTCAAAGCGCCGACCGCGATCATCGCCGGAAGCGCCGACGAACTGATGCTGCCGGACAAGTATGCCGACGTCGTCCACGGCGTCGAACCGGCGATCGGTGTGCGGATCGTGCCGGGGCTCAATCACATGGACATGCTGCACGCGCCTGCGGCGATCGATGCGATCAGCGCCGCCTTTGCGGAGCACTAACATGGACATCGACGCAAAATCGGCCGAGGCCAGTCTGGCCGACATCGACACCATCGTCGCGCGCCTCAAGCAATCGTCGTTCTATCGCAGCGCCAGCCGCCTCATCATTGTTTGGGGCGGGCTGGTCGCATTCGGTTACGTCGCCTGTCACTTCGTGCCGTACCAAGCACCGCTGATCTGGATTGGCGTCAACATTGTGGGCGTGCTGGCGACGCTCGCGACCGGCCTGCAATACCGGCGCGCCGGGATAGAATTTGACTGGCGCATCGTGATCGCCGTCTTCCTGTTTTTCGGGCTCGGCCTGATCTGCAGCCGCTTGGGTCATTTCGGCGGCCGCGAGTACAACGCCTTTTGGCCGATCCTCTTCATGTTCGGTTATGCCTTGGCCGGCCTGTGGCTGGGGCGCGTCTTTATCCTGCTCGGGGTGAGCATCGCGGCTTTGACATTTGCCGGCTACCTTTGGGTCGAACGATGGTTCGAGCTCTATCTCGCTGTCGTTGACGGCGGCGGATTGGTGCTTGCCGGGCTGTGGATGCGGCGCGCCTGATATGCCCGAGGCTGATATGCCCAAGCCTGACATGCCTCAGGCCGATGAGATTATCCATCAGCCCTTGCGGCTTCGTATCATGGCGGCGCTCCACGCCGGCAACGGCAGCGGGCAGGAATTTGATTTCGCCCGACTGAAAGCGGTGACGCAGGCGAGCGACGGCAATCTCGGCTCCCACATCGAGACGCTTGAACGCGCGCGCTACATCGAAGTGGAACGTGGCTATCGCGGGCGGCGGCCGCGCATGGTGGTGCGCCCGACGCCGCAGGGGCTGCGGGCCTACAAGGACCACGTCGCGTTTCTTCGGTCGATCATAGAGAGCGAAGCGGAGCGGTGATCCGCGTTCGCGCGCACATCGCGGCAGCGGCTCGCCTCGACAACGCTCGGGAATGAGCCAGGCGCCGTCAGCGCGGCTGTGGCGGCGGGAGTTGCGCTGGTGCCGGCGCCGCAGCCACCGGCGGATTGGCCTGCGCGCGGGCGGGCGTCGCCTGGCGCGGGCGCGGCGATGGCGGGCGCGCGGCCGGCGTTGTTGCCGCCGCCGGCGTCGGCTGCACCGCTGGCGGTTCGGCAACGCGCGTCGCTGAAGGTGTTCCGCAATCGGTCAGCCAGACGTCGTAGATCGGATGCTCGACAGCATGCAGGCCGGGGCTGGCCGCGAACATCCAGCCATTGAAGATGCGCTTGATCTCGCCCTGCAGCGTCACTTCGTCGACTTCGACAAACGCGTCGGTATTGGTCGCCTCGGTCGGCGGGCGCGTGTAGCAAACCCGCGCGGTGACCTGCAGCGCGCCGAACTGTACGGTCTCGCCGATCGCGGCGTCGAACGAGATGATGCGGCCTGTGATCTTGTCGAGCCCGGCAAATACCGCGCGCGTATTCTCGATCTTCTGCGTTGGCATCTCGGTGACGATCGTATCGTCGGGCTGCTGCGGCGGCGGCGCAGCAGCGGCCGGCTGCGGCGGACTACCCGGCTGCGGAGCCACACCGGGCGGCGGCGCGCCACGCGCCTGATTGGCAGGAGCCAAGACGCCACCGGGAGGCGGCGGTAACGGTTGCGCTTGAATAGCGGATGGCGCCGGTCCAGGAGGCGGCGGCGCCAAGTTGGATTGTCCTTGAAATTGCGCCGGCGGCGGCTGCGGCGGTAGCGCTCCGTTCGGAACATTGGCCGGCGGTCTTGGCGGGCCCTCGCCAAAAAACGAGCTTGGCTGCGCCTGGGCAAAGCCCGCTACGAGCGTTCCGCCAAGGACGGCCAATAAGGCGGCTTTGCAAATCATGAAACCTGAGGCGCGATGGGGTTGACGCGCCATCGCGGATCGCCCGGTTAACACGGGGAATACGGCACGGGAAGGGCGAATCTCGCGCAGCGAGAAGGAGATGGCGTTACCTGGGGCTAGTTGCCCGGCGTCCAGGCTTTGTAGTCGCCGGTCGCCTTGGGGCGACGCCCCTGCGCCAGGGTCGAACCGCTCGGCCGGTACGCGCCCGGCGTTCCGGTCAGATTCGGCCGATGCGGCTTCTCCCACGGGTGCGGCTGGGTCTTGTCCTGCGGCGGCGGCACATCGACGACGTGATGCATCCAGCCGTGCCAGCCCGGCGGCACCTTGGAGGCCTCCGCGATGCCGTTATAGACCACCCAGCGGCGTTCGAAGCCCAGCGTCGGATCGATCTTGCCGTTGCGGGTCCGATAGTAACGATTGCCGAACTCGTCGTCGCCGACGAACTCGCCGTACAGCTTGGTCCACACCTGCGTGCCGAAGGTCTGGCCGTTCCACCACGTGAAAAAACGGAGTAGGAAAGTCTTCATTCGAGATCGCCGCCGGTGTTTGGCTGTCGCTGCTTTAACGGCGCGTTGATGCCATTTCGCGACGGCACTGTCCAGGCGATCGCGGCCGGAACCGGCAATTCACGGCGCTTGTTGTTATCGGCGGCGGCTTCGAATTTCATGTTATCTTGGCCGCATGCTGCAAAATGCAATCCAGTTTCTTGAGGACAAGCTCGGCGTGACGCTCGCCTCGGCGACCGATTGGGCGGTGTCGGCCGCGATCCTCCTCGGCGCCGCGATCATCGCGTTACTGCTGCATGTCGGCGCGCTCGCACTGGCGCGCCGGTTGATCGGCGAACGGCAGACATTCTGGCGCACGGTGCTCAGCGCCACGAAGGGGCCGACGCGCCTCGCCTTGGTGCTGGTCGCGCTGGCCATCACGCTGCCGATGGCGCCGCTGGCCGGCAACACCGCAAGCACGCTGGCGCGGCTCCTTGGGCTGACAACGATCTGCTTGCTGGGCTGGACCGCACTGACCGCGCTGCATATCGGCGCCGACTTATATCTTCGGCGGTTTCGGCTCGACGTTGACGACAATCTGCTGGCGCGCAAGCACATCACGCAAGTTCGCGTGCTCGAGCGGGTCATGGACGTCGTGATCGTACTGGTCACCATCGGCTTTGCGCTGATGACGTTCGACGCCGTGCGGCAATTTGGCGTCACTTTGTTCGCCTCGGCCGGCGTTGCCGGCATTATCGCCGGCCTCGCCGCCCGGCCGGTGTTGACGAATTTCCTCGCCGGCGTGCAGCTCGCCGTCGCCCAGCCGATCCGCATCGATGACGCCATCGTCGTCGAGAACGAGTCGGGCAATGTCGAAGAGATCACATTCAGCTACGTCGTGGTCAGGCTGTGGGACCTGCGGCGCATGGTGGTGCCGCTCAGCTATTTTATCGAAAAGCCGTTCCAGAATTTGACGAGGACCGGCGGCGAACTGATCGGCAGCGTATTCCTTTATGTCGACCACACCGCGCCGGTCGACGCCATCCGCAACAAGCTCACTGAGATCGTGACGCAATCCAAATTATGGAACGGCAAGGTGGTCAGCCTTCAGGTCAGCGACTGCAAGGAAACGACCATCGAGCTGCGCGCGCTGATGAGCGCCAACAGCGGCTCCGCGGCGTGGGACCTGCGCTGCGAGGTCCGTGAGAAGCTGATCGATTTTCTCCAGCGCGAATATCCGTCGGCGCTGCCGCGGCAGCGCTACGAAGCCGCCGAGAACGCGGCCACGAAGCTCAGTGAAACGCACGACATCCGCGCCGCGCGCGGCCTCTGATCGGTCAGCGCGTCACGACCAGAGTTCGGCGCGACCTACCACCACTTTTCGGGCGCGAAGTGTCCCGCCGCCTGCTCGATGACGGCGCCAAGCTTGAATAGCGTCTCCTCTCCGAACGGCCGCCCAATAAGCTGCAGACCGAGCGGCAGGCCCTGCGCATCGAGACCGCTCGGTATCGAAATCCCGGGCAGCCCAGCCATGTTCACCGTCACCGTGAAAATGTCGTTGAGGTACATCTCGACCGGATCGGCGCGGCCTTTTTCGCCGATGGCAAAAGCCGCTGACGGCGTCGTCGGGGTCAGGATCGCGTCGACGCCGTTGGCAAAGCAGTCTTCGAAATCGCGCTTGATCAAGGTGCGCACCTTCTGCGCTCGCAGGTAATAAGCATCGTAATAACCGGCGGAGAGCACATAGGTGCCGACCATGATGCGGCGGCGCACTTCCTTGCCGAAGCCGGCTGCACGCGTATGCTCATACATATCGACGACGTCCCGGCCGGGCACGCGAAGCCCGTAACGCACGCCGTCGTACCGCGCCAGATTGGACGAGGCCTCGGCCGGCGCGACGACGTAATAGGCCGGCAAGGCGTATTTGGTGTGCGGCAGCGATATGTCGACGGTCTCGGCGCCGGCCTCTTTGAGCCACTGGGCGCCACGCCGCCACAGCGTCTCGATCTCGGCGGACATGCCGGGCATCCGGTATTCCTTGGGGATGCCGATGCGCATGCCTTCGACCGAAGCGCCGACCGACTTCTCGTAGTCCGGCACTTCAAGATCGGCGCAGGTCGTATCTTTCGGATCGGGGCTCGCCATCGAGCGCAACAGGATCGCGCAATCGCGCACCGTGCGTCCGAACGGCCCGGCCTGATCGAGCGACGACGCAAAGGCGACGATGCCCCAGCGCGAACAGCGGCCATAGGTCGGCTTGAGCCCGACAATGCCGCAGAATGCCGCCGGCTGACGGATCGAGCCGCCGGTATCGGTGCCGGTGGCGCCGACGCAGAGCTTCGCCGCCACCGCCGCCGCCGATCCGCCCGACGAGCCTCCCGGCACCAGCTTGGCGTCCGACCCGCGCCGGCGCCACGGTGAGGCAACCGGGCCGAAATACGACGTCTCGTTGGACGAGCCCATGGCAAACTCGTCGTTGTTGAGCTTGCCGACAAGCACGGCGCCGTCGCGCCAAAGATTCGCGGTGACGGTCGATTCATAGCTTGGAACGAAGTTCTCCAGAATGTGCGAACTCGCGGTGGTGCGCACATCGGTGGTGCAGAACAGATCCTTGATGCCGAGCGGCAGGCCCTCAAGCGGGCCGCCTTCGCCTTTGGCCAATCGGGCGTCCGCGGCCTGCGCCATCGCCCGGGCGCGTTCGGGCGTCTCTCGCACAAACGCGTTGAGCGCACGCGCGCGCTCGACAGCGGCCAGGTGCGCGTCAGTGAGTTCGATTGCGGAAAATTCTTTCTTGCGCAGCGCGTCGCGCGCCTGCGCCAGCGTGAGCGACGTGAGATCGGTCATTGAGCCGTCGGATCGTCGCAGGAAAAGCTGCTCTTGTCCGCGGGCTTGCTCGCAGCGTCATCTTTGTTCTCTTCCGGCGCCGGCGGTGTTTCGACCGGGTCGAACAGCGACGGCGGCTCCTCGACCAGATAGCCGTCGGGTGTGATGAGCCCCTTGCGCCGCAGATAGGCGAACCACATCGCGTCTTGTTCACAAGCGAGGCACATCATTCCACCACTTTGGGCACCAGGAAAAAGTGATCTTCCCGCGCCGGCGCATTGGCAAGAATGTCGTCGACGATGCCACCATCCGTTATCTTGTCGTCACGCATCCTCATCGCCATCGGCACCACCGAGGTCATCGGCTCGACTCCCGCCACGTCGACCTCGGCGAGTTGCTCGACAAACGCCAAGATAGCATTGAGCTCGCCGCGCAGCGGCTCAACTTCTTCATCGGCGACCGCGATGCGCGCGAGATGCGCCACCCGGCGGACAGTATCGGCGTCAACGGCCATGCCAAGCTCCGGTGCCCTTTCGAGAAAAGGCGGCTCGCCGTGGCTATAGCAGAGGCCGGGAGGGGCGCCAACGCCGCCGGCGATCGTCCGTAGGGCCCACAAAAGGCGGAGTACGCTCGGATCTGCGGCCGACATTGTCCGGACGGCCGCGCGGGTCTAGCTAGGGGCTATGACCCATCCAATGCAGCCCGTCCATGTGGTTGGCGGCGGTCTTTCCGGTTCCGAGGCCGCCTGGCAGATCGCGCGCCATGGCGTTCCGGTGGTGCTGCACGAAATGCGGCCAGTGCGCGCGACGGCGGTGCACAAGACCGCCGATTTTGCCGAGCTCGTCTGTTCGAACTCGTTCCGCTCCGATGATGCCGAGGGGAGCGCCATCGGTCTTTTGCACGCCGAAATGCGCCGCCTCGGCTCGCTGATCATGCGCGCGGCCGACGCCCACAAGCTTCCGGCCGGCGGAGCTTTGGCGGTCGATCGCGAGGGATTTGCCGCGGCGATCACGGAGGCGCTCGAGCGTGAGCCGCTGGTCGAAATCCGCCGCGAGGAAGTTTCAGCGGCGCCGCCGGAATGGGACAGCGTTGTCCTCGCCACCGGTCCCCTCACCTCGCCGGCGCTGGCGGACGCAATCGGCCGGCTCACCGGGGAAGCCGCGCTGGCATTCTTTGATGCCATCGCGCCGATCGTCCATCGGGATACGATCGACTTTAACGTCGCCTGGTTCCAGTCGCGCTACGACAAAGCCGGGCCCGCGGGCTCGGGCGCCGACTACATCAACTGCCCGCTGACGCGCGAGCAATACGAGGCTTTTGTCGATGCGCTGCTCGCCGGCGAGAAGACCGCGTTCCGCGATTTCGAGAAAGCGACACCTTATTTCGAGGGCTGCCTGCCGATCGAAGTGATGGCCGAGCGCGGGCGCGAAACGTTGCGCCATGGGCCGATGAAGCCGTTTGGGCTGACTGATGCGCATCAGCCGCACATCAGGCCGTACGCGATCGTGCAACTGCGTCAGGACAACAAGCTGGGTACATTGTTCAACATGGTCGGGTTTCAGACCAAGCTGAAGCACGGCGACCAAGTGCGCGTCTTTCGCACCATTCCGGGTCTTGCCAATGCCGAGTTTGCCCGGCTCGGCGGCTTGCACCGTAATACGTTCCTTAATTCGCCGAAGCTTCTCGACGAGACGCTGCGGCTCAAGGCGCAGCCACGGCTGCGCTTTGCCGGACAGATCACGGGCTGCGAGGGCTATGTGGAGTCGGCAGCGATCGGGCTCCTTGCCGGCCGCTTCGCCGCCGCCGAGCGGCTCGGCGAGCGGCCGCGTTTACCGCCGCCGACCACCGCGCATGGCGCGCTGATCGGCCACATCACCGGCGGCCATGTCGAAACCATCGATGCCGGCGCCCGCTCGTTTCAGCCGATGAATGTCAATTTCGGCCTGTTCCCGCCACTCGGTGCCCGCGCCGCTCGCGGTGCGCAGAAACAGGCGCTGTGTGCGCGGGCGCTCGCTGATCTCGAGGCCTGGAGCGGCGGTGTGATGCCCGACGCCGCGGAGTAAGCTGCACGCGCCAGCTTAGAATTCAGCCGGCGATACGCGCCGGATTGCACGCCGCCCGCCAGATGAGCCATTGCCGCCGCCACGGCGCAAGCTCGGCCGGCGCAAACGGCGTGCTGCGCTCCAAACGATCAAGCGACGGCCGGATCAGCGCGATCGGCAGAAAGGCCGGGATGGCCGCATCCGGCAGCGCCCTTATCGCCTCGCCCGCTATTGCCAGATGATGACGTGCGAGATTTCGCAGTTCGGCAAAGGCGGCCACCAGACCGGGGGACGAGCGACCGGCGAACAGGTCGTGCAAGTGGACCTGGTGCCGATCCAGCAGCTCGGTCGGGACGTAAAGCTGGCGCCGCGCGATGTGGATCGGAAAGGCGCGCAAAATGCCGGTGATGCCTGCCGCGAGACCTGCGGGTTCGGCGATCCTTTCGACATTTGCCCCGGTTACTACCTGCGCGGCGAGAGCGATCAGCGACGAAGAAGTTCGCCGGGCGTAGGTCTCCAGATCGGCCACACGCGCCATTGGCTCGTCGTAGAGATCGAAGCGGCGCGCGTCGATGAGATCGGCCAATGTCTCGCGCGCCAGACCGTGACGGTCCATCGTGGCAAGGAGCGCCGACGCAACCGGATTGGCCTGCGCCTCGCCATCGCGCTGGCGATCGATCACGTCGCTCCACCATTGCAGACGAATTTCGCCGGGCAACGCGGCGTGCGCCACTTCGCGCACGCGCGCCAGTTCGGCATTGAAGGCATAAAGCGCGTGAAGCGCGCCCCGCTGCTCTGCCGGCGCGAACAGCGCGGCGATGAAGCGGTCGCGGTCCGCGGTCCGAACCAGCTCGGCGCAATAGGCGAATGCATCCGGCATGGCCCAAGCCTTTAGGGCAGTTTCCGATCCGATCAAGTCGACATGCGCTTAAGATTTTGGCTTGCTCGATCAAATCGCGATCAGGCCGGCGCCGACGCGGCGGCTCTCCATCAGCATGACGTTATAGGTGCGCACCGCCGCTCCGGTCGTCATGACGTCGAGCGAAACATGGGCGTCGCGGAAGCGCATGCGGAGCGACGGCGGCGCGGTCCAGGGCTCCATGCCGGTGCCGAGAATAAAAAAGTCCATATCGTCGGCGCGGGCTAAAGCCATCGCCAGCGCTTCCTCCGTCAATTCGGTAGCAGCGGCGACCGGCCAGGCCCAGATACCGTCCGGCAGGCACAACAACGAGCCGCGATGCGACATCCCGGCAAAACGAAAGCCGCCATTGCCGTGGGTGTCGATCAGCGCCTGACGGGGAAGATGCGGCTGTTCGGCCACTAGAGCGCATCCAGATTAGATCGTATCGGGATGCGCTTTAGTTTCTTTGATTTTGCGCATGTCCTTATCGGAAGGCCGGCTTCCACTTTTCCGGGACATGCGCTAGCGGCGCGACCGCGCACGCTGCCGCGGCGGCGATGGCTTCGACGGCGGCGCCGGTGTTGGTGGCGCAGCCGGCGCCGTCGGCGGCGCCTCGGCTTCGGTATCCTCCGGCTCGCCGTGCCGGGTGCGGCCAACGCCGAGATAAATCAGGATCGGCGAAGCGATGAACACCGAGGTGTAGGTGCCGACCAGCACGACGCCGAACATCATGGTCGCGGTGAAGCTGCGGATCGCCTGGCCGCCGAACAGCAGCAGCGCCAGGAGCGATAATGAAACCGTAAGGTGGGTAACGATCGACCGCGACAGCGTGGCGTTGATCGAGGCGTTAAGCAGATCCGGCATCGACATCCGCTTATAGCGGCGCAGCATCTCACGGATGCGGTCGTAGATCACCACGGTGTCGTTGAGCGAATAGCCAAGGATGGTGAGGAGCGCGGCGATGCTGGTCAGGTCGAAATCGATCCGCGTCAGCGACATGAAGCCGACCGTCAGCACCAGATCGTGCACGTTGGCGATCATGGCGCCGAGCGCAAACTGCCATTCGAACCGGAACCACAGATAAATCAGGATGGCGCCGATCGCGGCCACGAGCCCGATCGTGCCGTAGGACAGAAGCTCGGTGGATACGCTCGGCCCGACCACCTCGACGCGCCGGTAGTCGACGTCACTGCCAAGCGCCTCGCGGACTTTTTGCACCGCCGCCTGTTGCGCCGCGTCGCCGCCGGGCTGCTCGGAAATGCGGATCAGCACGTCGTCGGGCGCGCCGAATTGCTGCAAGTGAAAGTCGCCAAGATTGAGCCCGGACATGGTGGCGCGCATCTTGGCGAGATCGGCCGGCCCGGCCTTGGTCTGCACCTCCATCAGCGTGCCGCCGACGAAGTCGATGCCGAAATTCAGGCCGTGGAAAAAGTAGAGCAGGATCGCGGCAATCGACAACAACGCGGACACGGGGAAGCTGATGCGCCGAAAGCGCATGAAGTCGAACTTGGTGTCATCGGGAACGATGCGAAGCAGGCGCACGGGACGGTTCACACGTTAAGGGGTTAAAGGGGTACGGTGCGCGGCCGCCACACGCGCACCCAATAGGCCACGATCAGCCGCGTCAGCGTAAACGCCGTAAACAAGCTGGTGAGAATGCCGATGCCGAGCGTCACGGCAAAGCCGCGAACCGGACCGGTTCCGATGTAGAACAACACCGCAGCGGCGATGAAGGTGGTGATGTTGGAATCGAGAATGGTCGCGAGCGCCCGGGAGAAACCGGCATCGATGGCGCTGATCGCGGTACGCCCGGCGCGCGCCTCCTCGCGGATGCGCTCGTAGATCAGGACGTTGGAATCCACCGCGATGCCGACGGTCAGCACGATGCCGGCAATGCCGGGAAGCGTCAGCGTGGCGCTGAGCAGCGACAGGATGCCGAAAATCATGGCGACGTTGACGGCGACGGCGATATTGGCGAACAGGCCGAACAGGCCGTAGGTCACCAGCATGAAGATGACGACCAGCGCCGCGCCGACATAGGCGGCGTGCTCGCCGGCATTGATCGAATCCTGGCCGAGGCCGGGCCCGACGGTGCGCTCCTCGACCACGGTGAGCGGCGCCGGCAAGGCGCCGGCGCGCAGTAGAATGGCGAGATCGTTGGCCGATTGTACGGTGAAACTACCGGAAATCTGGCCGGCGCCGCCCGGTATCGGCTCGTTGATGACCGGCGCCGAGATCACCTTGTTGTCGAGCACAATGGCGAACCGCTTGCCGACATTCTGCTTGGTCACGTCCGCAAACTTGCGCCCACCGGCCGAATTAAAACGGAAGTTGACGATCGGTTCGCCGTTGCGCTGATCGAAACCGGGCTGGGCATCGACCAGATCGCCGCCCGAGACCAGCGCACGCTTCTCGATCAGATATTTCTCGCCGTTCTCACCGTCGAGGACTTCGGAGTCCGGCGGCGGATGCGACGCCAGCGCCTGCTCGGGGCTCATCAACTCGTCGACCATGCGGAACTCGAGCTTCGCCGTCTTGCCGATGATCGCCTTTAGCCGTGAAGGGTCTTGTAAGCCCGGCACCTGGACAAGAATGCGATTGGCGCCCTGGCGTTGGATGGTCGGTTCGACCAGGCCGAGCTCATTGACGCGACGCTCGACGATCTGGATCGACTGATCGATGGTCTGGCGAATCCGTTCGGCGAACCCGGCGTCAGTTGGAGTCAGCGTAATCAACCCGCCGCTCTCGGAAACATCGAGGCTGCGTTGTCCGCTAGAGCCCGCTAGTCCCGTCAGCGGCTGCGACAGCTCACGCAGCTTGCTGACTGCGGTCTCGATGTCGCTGTCGCGGGTGATGCGCACCTCGACGCTATTGCCGTGGATGGCGCGCCCGGTGAAGGGAATGCGGTTCTGCCGCAGAGTGCGCAGCACGTCGTCGGCAATGCCCTGCAGCCGGTCCTTGCGTACTGAAGCGGTATCGACTTCGAGCAAGAGGCTCGACCCGCCCTGCAGGTCGAGGCCGAGCACCATGTGGCGCTGTGCCCACATTGGCCAGGTCCGCAGCGTCGCCTCGGGGACGAAATTCGGCAATGCAAAAAGGCACACGATGAGCGCCGTGAGCAGGATACCCGCCGCCTTCAATCGCGTGAAATGCAACATCGATCCGATTGTCCTTGTTACGATCGCGCCGCGCCGGCCGAAGCCTTTGGCGATCAGCTCGCGCTCTCGTCCTTCACCGGCTCGCCCTTGGCCCGCACCTCGGACACCATCGAGCGCATCTGCCGCACACGGACGCCGTCGGAAATCTCGACCTCGATCTGATCGTCATCGACCACTTTGGTGACCTTGCCGACCAGACCGCCATTGGTGACGACGGTGTCGCCGCGGCGCAGCGCTTTGACCATCGACTGGTGCTGTTTCACCCGCTGCTGCTGCGGGCGCAGCACCAGGAAATACATGATCACGACGATCAGGACGAGCGGCAGCAGCGAGGTGATCATGCCGCCGCTGTCGCCGCCGAGCCCAAACAGCGAACCTTGCGCATATGCAGGCGTGATCAGCATTAGTCCTCCGGGTGCGCTTACGCGACCAACGGCCATAACCTTTGGGGCCGATTTTGCGCGGGAAATCGGCGCGGACTATAGCGGCCAGCGGCCTAATTGCAACGCTGCGGCAAGCCTTTCGGGTACGCTTGCGACGGTTCCCCCGCCCCGCTAGAGCATGATCCGGAAAAGTGGAGGCCGGTTTTCCGAAAAGATCATGCTCCACTGAGATTTAGGGCGCCGGTTGATGCAGGAATCGATGGGCGTTCGATGGCACGCGCAACCCGGTGAAAGCATGGCGAAAAATCCTCAACCCTTCCGCAACAAGCCAGCGGCAAAACGCACCAGCCGGCCAAAGGACCTCTCTTCTTCTGAAAGCAGCGCCGACAGAGTTCTCGAACGCATCGCCCAGGCGCTCGAACGTCTCGCGACGGCGCCGCCGGCGGCGCCCGATTTTTTGGCTGCCGAAGCCTTCGTCTGGCACCCGGAAGGGCGGCGCTTGGCGCCGGTGGCTCGCGTCAACCGTGTCGAGATGTCGCTGCTCAAAGGCATCGATCGGGTGCGCGACCTCTTGGTCGAGAACACCGAGCGCTTTGCGCGCGGCCTGCCGGCCAACAACGCGCTGTTGTGGGGCGCCCGCGGCATGGGAAAGTCGTCGCTGGTCAAGGCGGCGCATGCGGCCGTCGGCGCCGCGTATCCCGCGGCCGGCCTGCGGCTCATTGAAATTCATCGCGAGGATATCGAGTCGCTGCCGGATTTGATGGCGCTTCTCCGTAAAGCGCGCCAGCGCTTCATCGTGTTCTGCGACGATCTCTCGTTCGACGCCGAAGACACCTCCTACAAGTCGCTCAAGACCATGCTCGAAGGCGGCATCGAAGGACGGCCGGAAAATGTCATCTTCTACGCCACCTCGAACCGGCGGCATTTGCTGGCGCGCGACATGGTCGAGAACGAACGCTCGACCGCGATCAATCCCGGCGAAGCGGTCGAAGAGAAAGTCTCGCTGTCGGACCGGTTCGGCCTGTGGCTCGGATTTCACCGCTGCAGCCAGGATGAATATCTGGCGATGGTGGAGGGTTACGTCTCCCGCTACCGCATTGCGCTCGCCGGCGACGAACTGCGCCGCGAAGCGCTGGAATGGGCGACGACCCGCGGCGCGCGCTCCGGCCGCGTGGCGTGGCAATACGTGCAGGATTTGGCCGGACGGCTCGGGGTGGCGCTCGAGAGCTGAACCGGCTGACCGTCATTCCGGAAGCCGCGAAGCGGCTGTCCGGAATCCATAATCGCGATCGTCGCAGAACACGCTCGACGGCGACAATTCCGCCGGCGCGGTGGGTATGGATTCCGGGCTCGCGCTTCGCGCGCCCCGGAATGACGAGAATTACGCGCCGTTGAGATATTGCGAGGGATCGACCGGCGTCGCGCCTTTGCGAATTTCGAAATGCAGCTGCGGCGAGGTGACGTTGCCGGTCTGACCGGACTTGGCGATCACCTGACCGCGCTTTACCGTCTCGCCGCGCTTGACCAGGATTTCGCTGGCGTGGGCATAAGCGGTGACGAAGCCGTTGCCGTGGCGGATCAGCACGAGGTTGCCGTAACCCTTGAGTTCGTTGCCCGCGTAGGCGACGACGCCGTCGTCGGCCGCCTTGACGGGCGTGCCTTCGGGCACGGCGAGATTGATGCCGTCGTTCTGCAAGCCGTTCGGCTTCGGTCCGAAAGTAGCGATGACACGCCCGCGTACCGGCCAGCGGAAGGTGCCGGCGGCTTCGCCGCCCTTTGCATTGTCCTCGGCTTCCGGCGCGATCGGCGCAGCCAGTCGGGCGCTATGGGGCGAGTCGACGGTTGCAACCGAACCGACCGAACCCTCGCCGCGTGGCGCGGGCGGCGCAGCCGGCATTGCCTGAGCCGCCGGCGGAGCGGCAGCGGCCGACGTTGAGCCCACCCCCGGGATCGTGACGCGGTCGCCGACCTTCAGCATCGTGTCGGGCGGAATATTGTTGGCCTTGGCAATCACCATGACCGACTTGTGGTAGAGGCGCGCGATGCTGTGCAGCGTCTGCCCCGGCGCTACCACGTGCACGGTTGCGGCCGGCGTCAGTGCGGTTCGGGGCGGCCCGACTGGCGCGGCGGATGGGACGGTCGGTGTATTTGACGCAACATGCGTCTGCGGCTCCGAAAGCGCGGAGGCCGGACCGCGACGGCGCGGAATCACGAGATGCTGGCCGGGATGAACCGTGGCCGGATTAGTGACGCTGTTGGCCTCCATGATGGCGGCGACCGGCACGCCATAACGGTGCGAGATCGTCTCCAGCGTTTCGCCGTGCCCCACCGTGATCGCTGTGCCGCCTTCCCAGGTGAAGGTCGGCGGCGGTGGGGCCGGCGGCAGCGAGCCGGTAACGTCGCCGCTGCCGGGCTGATACGAGCCCATGCCCCGGCCACCGCCGGACGCGCCGTCTCCGGCATTGCCAAGATGGGGAAGCGCCTTGCTGTCGACGTGGTTGCTGCTTTGGGGAATCGATCCGGTGGCTTCGCCGCGCGGGGTGCGATCAAAGCTGAAATCCGAATCCGAAAAGCGCCCGCTATCGGAGCAACCGGCGGCACCTATCCCCATTAACGCAATGGCAACCACTTGCGGCCAGACGGCCGATCGCGATGCGCCCATGATTACTCGCCCGCACGCAACCCACACCATAACGAGCGAATAAAGCGCGTTGGGGTAAACAGGCCTTTAAGTGCCGGGCCCGGACTCTAAGAAAGCCGTAAGGATGTTAATATGGTTACAATTCTCGTGCCTGGCCGGGTAATAGCGGCACGAACCGCACCGCAATCAGGTTCTGACGCGCCAGCCCGCCCGCCGTCTTGGTGAGCTTGACGATATGCTGGGTGCCGTCGCGCGGTCCGAGCGGCAGCAGCATCTTCCCCCCTTCGGCAAGCTGCGCGACCAGCGTGTCGGGCACCTCCTCCGCGGCGGCGGTCACGATGATACGGTCGAACGGCGCCTGTGCCGGCGCGCCGGCAAACCCGTCGCCGGCGATGATGGTGACGTTGGCACGTCCCAGCGTCTTGAGGCGTTCGCGAGCCGTATCGGCGAGCGTCCGGTAGCGTTCGATGCTCACCACGTCGCGGGCGAGCCGCGAGAGGATGGCCGCCTGGTAACCGGATCCGGTGCCGACTTCGAGGACATGGTGCTGCGGCTCGACCTCGAGTTGTTCGGTCATGTAGGCGACGACATAAGGCTGGCTGATGGTTTGGCCGCAGGCGATCGGCAACGCCTGGTCGGCATAGGCGCTTTCCGCAAGCTCAGCCGAGACGAAGTGCTCGCGCGGTACCTCGTCCATCGCGCGCAAAACCGCTTGATCGCTGATGCCGCGCCGGCGGAGCGTCAGCTGGAATTCCATGCGCTCTACGTCGGTTGCCCTTATCTCGCTCACAAGGACACAGCCCTCATCGACTTCTCCACCGTCTTGTACCATCGCGCTACCGGAGCTTGTAGCGCGGCGACTGCTCCCTGGGATAACACGCCGGGAGCCTGCGGAACCGATTTTTCCGCCTTGGCGTTATCTCAGGGTGCGGGCCGCGCCTGGGGCAGCGTCATTGCGGCATGCGGCACTGCAGCAGTATTGTTCGGACGACCAGCGGGGATTTGTTGCTAAGTTCGTCGGTTCCAGGCGGCACGGGTTCGGTATGAGGTCTGGCGCACATTCGCCCGGAAGCATGCGCGTCCTCGTGGTCGAGGACGAACTGATGATTCGCATGCTGCTCCAGGACATGCTGGACGATCTCGGTCATACGCTTGCCGGCGAGGCCGGCCACATCGACGAGGCGCTGACGCTGGCGCGGCAAGCCGACTTCGACATCGCGATCCTCGATGTCAATCTGGGCGGCCAGCCGATTTCGCCCGTGGTCGAGGTTCTGATCGCGCGCGGACTGCCGTTCGTGTTTGCGACCGGCTATGGCCAGCGCGGCGTGCCGGAACCGTATCGCATGATCCCGACCTTGCAGAAGCCATTCCAGGCCGACGCCTTGGCCCTGGCGCTCGAAGCCGCCGCACCCGCGGGCCGCAATTGAGCGTGCTCAATCAAACAACGCGGCGAGCTTGGTCATATATGGCTCGTCGGTCATATCGAGCCGCAGCGGCGTGACGGCGATGCAATGCTCTTCCAACGCCGCGAGGTCGGTGCCGTCTTCGGCCGGCACAAAGCCGTGGCGCTGATAGGCGATCCAGTAATAGGGATTGCCGCGGCCGTCCTTGCGCTGATCGATGTGCAGCCGATCCTGCCGGCGGCGGCCTTGCGCGGTGACGGCGATGCGCTTGACCTCGCCCGGCGGGCAGTCGGGGAAATTGACGTTGATCAGCACGTCCTTCGGAATGCCCTTCGCAATGACGCGGCGAATGATATCGGGCGCAAACTGCAGGCTCGTATCCCAATGCGGCGCGCGGCCGGTGCGCGCGCCAAAGGCCTGCGACAAAGCCAGCGACGGAACGCCGATCACGGTGCCTTCCACCGCGCCCGCGACGGTGCCGGAATAGATCACGTCCTCACCGGCATTGCGGCCGCGATTGACGCCGGAAAGTATCAGATCAGGCCCTTTGCCATTGAGCAGATGGCGGGCGCCCATGATCACGCAGTCGGTCGGCGTACCGCGCACCGCGAAGCGTCGCTCGGCCACTTCGCGCAGCCGCAGCGGGTCGTTGAGCGACAGCGAATGGGCGACGCCCGACTGGTCGTATTCCGGCGCGACCACCCAGACGTCGTCGGAGAGTTGGCGCGCGATCTTCTCGCACACGTCGAGCCCTTCCGCGTGGATGCCGTCGTCGTTGGTGACGAGAATGCGCATAACTAATGTTTGTCTATTTTCTTCATGCCGCCCATGTATGACACCAGCGCATCGGGCACGGCGATCGAGCCGTCTTCCTGCTGATACGTTTCCATCACCGCTATGAGCGCGCGGCCGACGGCGACGCCGGAGCCGTTAAGCGTATGCACGTGGCGCACCTGGCGGCCTTCCTTGGTGCGGTAGCGCGCATTCATGCGCCGGGCCTGGAATTCGCCACAGACCGAGCAGGAGGAAATCTCGCGATACATGTTCTGCCCCGGCAGCCACACTTCGATGTCATAGGTCTTTTGCGAGGCAAAGCCCATGTCGCCGGTGCACAGTGTCACGACGCGATAGTGCAGACCGAGCCTCCGCAATATTTCCTCGGCGCAGGACAGCATGCGTTCATGCTCATCTTTGCTTTGCTCCGGCGCCGTGATGGAGACGAGCTCAACCTTTGTGAATTGATGCTGGCGGATCATTCCGCGCGTGTCCTTACCGGCAGCGCCGGCCTCGGCGCGGAAGCACGGCGTGCACGCTGTCAGCCGCATCGGCAATTGCGCTTCGTCGACGATGGATTCGCGGACGAGGTTGGTCAGCGGAACTTCGGCGGTGGGAATGAGCCAACGACGATCTGGGATGAGCGCGTTTGCCCGAGTGAAGGGTGCCTCGGCCGCCACTCTTGCAGCATCAGGTCCTTCCGTATCCAAAATTCTCACCATCTCGCGCATGGCACTTCTGGCGAAATCCTCTGACATTCTCCAACGTACTTCGTCTGTGAAGGTTTGGAACTGATCGTCCCGGAACTTCCACAACTGCCCGGTTCCGATCATTACTTCGTCCCTGACCAAAAGCGGTGGAGCTATCTCCGTGTAGTTGTGCGGTTCGCCTGTATGAACGTCGAGCATAAATTGTCCAAGCGCGCGCTCGAGACGCGCCAAGCCTTTCTTTAAAACGACAAAGCGCGCACCAGACAACTTCGCGGCACTTTCGAAGTCCATTTGGCGAAGAGATTCGCCCAACTCGAAGTGCTGCCTGGGTTTAAATTGATATTCGCGTTTAGCCCCAAAACGGCGGCGCTCGACATTGTCGTTTGCTTCTGACCCATACGGCACATCTTCCAGCGGCAAGTTAGGAATCTCCGACAACGCATTCACTAGATCGTTGGAGGCCTCCCTCTCACTTTTGGCTAGCTCTGGAATGGATTCTTTGAGAGCCGCAACCTCGAAAAGTAATTCCCTGACTTTGTTGTCATCCTTGTTCTTCTTCGCATCACCGACTTCTTTTGAAGCCGCATTTCGCCGTGCTTGCGCGGTTTCAAGTTCGAGTATCTTTCTGCGCCAGGTTTCGTCTAGCGCGATCAACCGCTTCGACGAATACCTTGCCTTTTCCTCGTCGCTAAGGTTGCGACGATTAAGGGCGCGGTCGAACACGTCGGGATTGTCGCGAATGAAGCGGATGTCGTGCATATTCCAAATCCAACACCGTCGTGGCCGGGCGTGTCCCGGCCATCCACGTCTTTGCCTGCGTGACTTTAAGGCGTGGATGCCCGGGACGAGCCCGGGCATGACGAATCAATAGCCCAAATAATAGCGCCAATCACTCCGCGGCCGCTGCGGCGCTGGCGGCCCGCTCCGCCGCTTGGCGCTTCTCGACCCAGCGCACCGACCAGACCGAGCCCTCGTAGAGGGCGAGCAAAGGCAGCGCCAGCGACATCTGGCTCAAGACGTCAGGCGGCGTCAGCACGGCGGCGATGACAAAGGCGATGACGATGAAATAGCGGCGCTTCGACTTGAGCTGGTCGGAGGTGATGATGCCGACGCGGCCCAGGAGCGTCAGGATCACCGGCAGCTGAAAGGCGATGCCGAAGGCAAGCACGAGCTTCATCATCAGCGACAGATAGTCTTCGACTTTCGGCAACAGCTCGATGGTCGCCTGGCCGGGTCCGCCCATTTGCTGCATGCCGAGCGAGAAACGCGTCAGCATCGGCCAGACCACGAAATACACAATCGCGGCACCCATGATGAAAAAGATCGGCGTAGCGATGAGGTAGGGAAGGAAGGCGTTGCGTTCATTGCGATAAAGCCCGGGGGCGACAAACATATAAATCTGCCCGGCGATGATCGGAAAAGCGATGAAGGCGGCGCCGAACATCGCGAGCTTGAGCTGCACGATGAAATATTCGAGCAGGCCGGTATAGATGAATTTGGAATTTTCCGGACCAGCGACCCAGACATAGGGCCAGGTGAGCACGTTGTAGATCTGCTTGGCGAAGAAGAAGCAGACGATGGCGGCGAGCGCGAACGCGGCGATCGCCTTGATGAGCCGCCCGCGCAGCTCGATCAAATGATCCATCAACGGCGCCTTGGTCGCCTCGATCGCCTTCTCTTCGTCTTCGCTTCTCATCCGGCTTGTCTCATCCGCCATGCCCCGGTGCGTCGGGCTTAGGGGCGGTGTCGGCCGGCTCCGGCACGACCGGCGCGATGGCAGCGGCCACGACGGCCGCTTCACGGGAATAATCGGGCTGTTCAGGTCCGGGAATGGCAGCCACCGATTGCTCGGCCGCCTCGAGCGAAGCCGGGACCGCGGCTATCGCGGCTTCGGCTTCGGCAACCGGGGCCTCGGACGACGCCGGCTCGCTCGCGGACGTCATCACCGGCTTTTCCAGCGAGGACTGAATGTCCTTCCCGGCCGCTTCAACGTCGGTGCGCACGTCCTTGAGCGGATCGTAGCTCTTGATGTCGTGGGCGATGTCGTCGACCTGCTTCTTGAGGTCGGCCATTTCGGCCTCGCGCATCGCTTCCTGAAACTGGCTCTGGAAGTCGGCAGCCATGCTGCGCACGCGCCGCGTCCATTGTCCGAGCGTACGCAGGACCGCGGGCAATTCCTTCGGGCCGATGAAGATCAGCGCCACCACGCCGATCAGCAGGAACTCGGTCCAAGAAATATCGAACATGGAAACTTCCCGGCCGGCTCAACCGCCCTTTCGGTGTCGGCCGCCGGCCCTGTGCCGGTTGGGACCAGCCGTAAGCGAAAGCGACGTCAGGAGACCTTGCTTTCGGCGCGCTGCTTGACGTCGGCCGCCGCCTGATGGTCGATCGCCTTGACGGGGGCGTCGGACTTCTTGGTGTCCGCGGTTTCCTCTTCCGACATGCCGCGCTTGAAGGCTTTGATGCCCTTGGCGACGTCGCCCATCATGTCCGAAATCTTGCCGCGCCCGCCGAAGACCAGAAGCAGGACGGCGCCGACGATCAGCCAGTGCCAGATGCTCAGAGAGCCCATGAAATCCTCCGTGCGCAGTAGCGCCCGCGGCCGCCCAGTGGGTCGCGCTAATTCGACCTCAAAACTAGGCGTCGGAGGCGGCAAAAACAAGCATTACCGGACGAGGCGGTAAACCGCCGCGCCGTCGGCATGCAAGTCCGGCGTTTTGCCTATTCCTCGGTCCGTTCCGAGGGCGGCGCCAGCCCAAAATCGAGGTCGCCGGGTTCCAGCGGGTCTTCGTCGTCCCGCAGCGCCGGATCGTCGGACGGTACCGGCACGGAAAAGCCCGCCGGCAGCGATTTGTCGAACAGGCCGGCGCCCTTGAGCTCGTCGATACCTGGCAGGTCGGCGAGCGCATCGAGGCCGAAATGCGACATGAATGCTTCAGTGGTGCCATAAGTCACCGGCCGGCCCGGCGCCTTGCGGCGGCCGCGTAGCCGTATCCAGCTGGTCTCCAACAGCACGTCGAGCGTGCCTTTTGAGGTGGTCACGCCGCGGATCTCCTCGATCTCGGCGCGGGTGACGGGCTGATGATAGGCGACGATGGCGAGCGTCTCGATGGCGGCGCGCGACAGCTTCCTGGTGACCACCGTTTCCCGAGTCAGCAGCCAGGCGAGATCGCTCGCCGTGCGCAGCGACCATTTGCCGCCGACGCGCACCAGGTTCACGCCTCGCGCCTCGTACTCCTGTTGTAGTTGCAGCAGTAGCGCGCGCACATCGACGCCGGCCGGCAGCCGCGCCGCCAGCGTCTTCTCGTCGAGCGGCGCTTCGGCGGCGAACAGCAAAGCCTCGAGGATGCGCAATTCCTCGGCGCGTTCGGCGCGGTCCGGAACATCCTCATTGTCGACGACCACCCGCATTTCGGCCACACTCGCGATCATCCCGGCCTCCCCGTCATCCATTCCCATTCGAAGTTTCCACCGCACCATTGCTTACTGAACTATCGTGACGCTTTCGCACATAGATCGGCGCGAACGCCTTCTGCTGATTCATCTCAACGCGGCCTTCGCGCACCAGTTCGAGCGCGGCAGCAAAGCTCGACGCCCGCACGGTCGCCACATGCGAAGGCTCGATCATGTAAGCGATGAGATAGTCGTCGAGCGCGCACCAATCCGTCGCCAAGCCGATCAGCCGCTCGACCGCCTCGCGCGCCTCGGCCAGCGACCACACCGTGCGCTTCGGCAAACGTACAAAAGCCCGCGCCTGCTTCTGCCGCTGCCCCGCGTAGGCGGACAGCAGATCGTAAAGCGTCGCCGACCATTCCGGCTTCTTAATGTCGGCGATCGGCTCCGGCAGGCCGCGGGCAAAGACCTCACGGCCGAGTTGCGGCCGGCCGAGCAATTGCTCGGCGACTTGTCGGATCGCCTCCAGCCGCCGCAGGCGCTGCGCCAGTGCGGTGGCCATGTCTTCGGCGCTGATGCCGTCCGGCTCATGCTGCTCGGGCAGCAGCAGGCGCGACTTCAAGTAGGCGAGCCAAGCCGCCATCACCAGATAGTCGGCGGCGAGTTCAAGCCGAAGCTTGCGCGCTTCCTCGATGAACGCGAGATATTGATCGGCGAGCGCCAAGATCGAGATTTTCGCCAGATCGACTTTCTGCTGGCGCGCCAGCGTCAGCAACAGGTCCAGCGGACCCTCGAAGCCTTCGACGTCGATGACAAGCGCCGGCTCGTCGGAGGCGCGCTCCGGAAACTCGGTCACGAACTGCATGTCTTCGGCGATCATGCGATCCGCTCCGGCGGCTGCCACGCGCCGTCCATCATGCGCAGGAACGCGGCGCGGCTCGCGGCGAGATCGATGGGCGCCGGCGGTTTTTTTGCCGCCAGCGCGGCGTCGGCGCGGCGCCGCGCTTCGCCGGCAAGCACCGGCGTTTCGGCCGCGACCGCGCGCATCTCCGCCATCTCGCCATTGCAGTGAAGCACGACGTCGCATCCGGCTGCGATCGCGGCGCGCGTGCGCTCGGCGATCGAGCCGGACAACGCGCCCATGGAGATATCGTCGCTCATCAAGAGGCCTTCGAACCCGATCGAATCACGAATCACGCCCTGCACTATAGTTGCCGAAATGGTCGCCGGGGCGACCGGGTCGATGGCGGTAAACACAACATGCGCCGTCATCCCGAGCGGAAGCGTCGCGAGGGGACGGAAAGCGGCAAAGTCGGTCGCCTCGAGCGTCGCCCGGTCGGTATTGACGACAGGCAACTTGGCGTGGCTGTCGGCCGTCGCCCGGCCATGACCGGGCATGTGCTTGAGCACCGGCAGCACGCCACCCTCGCCTAATCCAGCCGCGACGGCGCCGGCAATCGCGGCCACCTTGGCCGGCTCGGTGCCGTAGGCGCGGTTGCCCACCACCGGATCGGCGCCGGCGACCGGCACGTCCGCAATCGGCAGGCAGTCGACATCAATCCCCAACGCCGTGAGGTCGGCGGCAATAAGACGGGCGCCAAGCCGCGCCGCGGCAAGGCCCGTGTCTCGATCCCGGTCGTACAACGCGCCGTATGCGGCGCCGGGCGGATAGGCGGCCCAGTGCGGCGGGCCGAGCCGCTGCACGCGACCGCCTTCCTGGTCAATCAGCACCGGCGCGGATCGCCCGAGCGTCGCACGCACGTCGCCGATCAGTCGGCGCACTTGTTCGGCGCTCGTCACGTTGCGCTTGAAGAGAATGACGCCCCAAGGCTGCGTGTCGCGAAGGAACACGTGTTCCTCCTCGGACAGTTCCGTGCCGGCAAGACCGGTAATGAACGCTTGCATCGCGGCCGCTTAATCCGCGCACCGCCCACAGGTCAAGCGCGCTTTCGCCCGCTTGCGAAGTTCGCGACCCATCGCGGCGCGGACGTCAGTTTCTCTGGACGATGCAGTTGCCGCCGGCGGCTTTCAGCCCGCTGCACAATCCGGCAGCTTCTTCCGCCGAGCCGAACGGACCGACGAGTGCCCGATAGAATGTGCCCTTCTCGCCGAGATCGGCGCGGCGAATGATCGGGGCCCGGCCGCCGAGCTGAGTGGGATATTTGGCTTGCAGCGCGCGGAATGCTGAGTGGGCTTCGCCCTCGCTACGTTGCGACGTCACCTGAACGGCGTAACCTCCGCCGGCGGCGGGCAGCGGCGCCGCGACGGCGCCGGTGTTGTTGGTCGCCACGGTCATCGGCGGCGTGGAGGCCCGCGCTCGGCGCGCTGGCGGCGCGTCGCCCTGACCACCGGGAACGATCGACATCGGCCCGCTCCCCGATGGCGCACTCGCCCGCGGCGTCGTTGCCGCATGGCTCTGCGGCCGGGCGGCCGGCGTCGCCACTGGCATTGTCGAGCCCGGCGCGGCATCGGCACCACCCGACTGGTCCGGGCGGATAGTGACGGTGTGGACTTTTTTCGGTTCCGAAGAAGTCTGCGCCGGCGGAGGAGTTGGCGCGGGCGCGGGCGTCGCGGCGGCCGCTGGTGGTTGCGGTGCCGGCATCGGCGGAGGCGGCGGCCAGACGGAATCCGCTGCGGACGCGACGTGGTCGGGGCTCATCGTCGCCGGCGCGCTCAAGCCCGGCGGCGAGGCCGCCGCCAAAGCTTGGCCCGCACTCGAACCTTGGCCGGTGACAATCGGAATGGTCGCGACGACGCGCGGTGCCGCCTTGGGCGGTTCAATCGCGACCGGCTGTTCTTCGCGGGAGACAAGATGTTCGGTCGAGCCGGTGGTCGCGGCGCCTGCTTGCTTGGCGTCACCGCCGTTGTTTGCTTGCGAGTCGCTATAGGCTGGCGCAACCCTGATCGGCCCGTTGCTCGCCTTGATGATCGGCGGCAGCGTCGGCAGAACGGAACCGCCGAACATCGCCCGATAGCCGAAGGCGCCAGCGGTGCCGACCACCGCCAGACTGAAGATCGCCGCGACCGCGACCAAGCGGCTCCGGCGGCGCGGGCGCGGAGCTTGATCGTAGTATTCGTCCGCTGCGTAAGCGTCGTCGCCATGCGGCGCCTCACCGGCCTCATAGCCATGATCGGGATCGGACGCGCCTCCATAGCCCTGCAGTTGGTGCGCGGGAGGAAGCGGTGGCGGCTCGTCGTACTCGTACGCGTCGGGCTCGCCGCGGAAGCCGTTGAACTGTCCTGCCTGGCCGGAGAAATAACGACTGCCGGCCGCCGGATCGGTTTCATAGCCGCGCTCCTGCGGCGCATATGATTGATAAGATTCACCAGGCGCGGGCTGCGGTGCATAGCGCTCATCCGGATGCGCGTCGTGTGCGCCGTAATCCTCCGCCGCCGCCCAGTCGACGTCGGCAGGTACCGTCGCAGCAGAGGTGGATCGCGCTGAATTGTAAGATTCGTGCGGACCACCGTCGGAATATGAGTCGGCCTGACCGATCAGCCGCGCGAGCTCCGCCAGCGGGTCGCGACTGCGGTCGGACCGGAAATTGTTATCTGCCATCGGACTCGCTCCGATCTTGGCGCTCGAATTTCAAGCGGCCATCCCCGCGACCGTTCTGCCGCCCCCGAGCGGCATGGGGCCTATCGCATCTCGTTCGGCGCCCCAACGCCGAGCAAATCGAGCCCCGACGCAAGTACTGCGACTACGCCTTGTACAAGGACGAGGCGAGCCAGCGTCATTTGTCGATCATTGTGGATAATGAAGCGTAAATGTGGCGATGAATTGCCAAGCGTCCATAAAGCATGAAATTCGCTTGCTAAGTCGAAGAGATAGAAAGCAATTCTATGAGGCTCATGGGCCGCGGCCGCAGCCTCGACGACCCTGGGGTAAAGCGCAATTTGACGCATCAGCGCGAGTTCGGCGGGGTCTGACAGCCGATCCAGCGCGGCCGTATCAACCAAATTCGTCAGGTCCGCTGGCAGGTCGGGAAAGGCTTCGCGGGCGTTACGGAACACCGACTGGCCGCGCGCATGGCCATACTGAACGTAGAAAACCGGGTTGTCGCGCGACTGCTCGATGACCTTTGCCAGGTCGAAATCGAGCACGGCATCGTTCTTGCGGAACAGCATCATGAAGCGGACCGCGTCGCGCCCGACTTCGTCGACCACGTCGCGCAGCGTCACAAACTCCCCTGCCCGCTTCGACATCTTCACCGGCTCACCGGCGCGCAGCAATCGCACCAGCTGCACGAGCTTGATATCAAGCTCCGCCTTGCCGCCGCTCAACGCCGCGACCGCAGCCTTCATGCGCTTGATATAGCCGCCGTGATCGGCGCCCCAGACGTCGATCAGCGTGCGAAAGCCGCGTCCGATCTTGTCGGCGTGGTAAGCGATGTCGGAGGCGAAATAGGTGTAGGAGCCGTCTGACTTCATCAACGCCCGGTCGACGTCATCGCCGAACGCGGTCGAGCGAAACAGTGTCTGTTCGCGATCTTCCCAGTCCTCCACCGGCGCGCCCTTCGGCGGCGGCAACCGGCCCTCATAAACATGACCGCGCTCGCGCAGCCATGCGATCGTCGCAGCAACATGATCGACGTTGCCGTGCACGAGCGAGCGTTCCGAATAGAAAACCTCGTGAGCGATGTTGAGTGCAGCCAAGTCGGCGCGCACCATTGCCATCATCATGTCGATCGCCTCGGCGCGAACAATTGGCAGCCATTCGTCTTCCGATTGTTTGGTCAGCGCATCACCGAACTCGCTCGCGAGCGCCGTGCCGACCGGCTTGAGATAGTCGCCCGGATAAAGTCCCTCCGGAATTGAGCCGATGTCTTCGCCTAAAGCCTCGCGGTAGCGCACGTATGCCGAACGCGCGAGCACATCGACTTGGGCGCCGGCGTCATTGACGTAGTATTCGCGCGTGACCTTAAAGCCCGTGAAGTCGAGCAGGTTTGCAAGCGCATCACCGAAGACGGCGCCGCGGCCGTGGCCGACATGCATCGGCCCGGTCGGATTCGCCGAGACATATTCGACGTTGACTGGCGCGCCCTGTCCGGCGTCGCTGCGACCGAAGTCCCGGCCAAGTTTCACAGCGCCGCGCAGCGCGTCGATCCACGCCGCAGGCTTGAGCGTCAAATTGATAAAGCCTGGCCCTGCGATTTCCGCGCTGCCGACCAGCGTGTCGGCGCGAAGCCTTTCGGCGTAAGCTTCGGCAAGTTCGCGGGGCTTCTTGCCGGCATCCTTGGCGAGGACCATAGCGACGTTCGTCGCCATGTCGCCATGAGACGGGTCGCGCGGTGGCTCGACCGTTACGCGCGACTGGTCGATCGCCGACGGCAGGATGCCGGCTGCGATCAATTCATCGCTAGCGCGGCGAACGCGCGTCAGCATTTCGGCAAAGATATTGTGCGCGACCATCAGTATTCCGTCGTTGCGCCACTCGCGCGGCGCGCCGCGCGCCTAACGCAATTCCGGGGTCGAGTCAAAAAGCCGCGTGTGCTCGGCGAGCGCGTAGCGGTCGGTCATGCCGGCGATGAAATCGGCGATGCGGCGGGCGCGGCCGGCATCGTCGAGCGCGCCGAGCCCGGCCGACCATTCCGCCGGCAAATCATCGGGATGGGCGCTGTAGAGGAGAAAAAGCTCGCGCACCACGTTCGCCGCCTCGTTCATGACCCGCTTGATGCGGGCATGCCGGTACATGCGGGTTTCCAGAAAGCTCTTGATCAGGCGCTCGGCCTCGGCAATGGCCGGTGAAAACGCCACCACCGCCGCCGACGCGCTACGCACGTCGTCAGCCGCGTGCGGCACCAGCGCCGTCAGGCGGCGCCGGGTCTCGGCAACGACATCCTCGATCAGGAGGCCGATCAGACGGCGAACGAATTCGTGGACGATCCGTGCGTCGTCGAGATCTGGGTAAGCTGCCCGGATGCCGGCGATGATCTCGCCCGGCAGCGCCACCGCGGCGATGTCATCGAGGCGGAACAAGTCCGCCCGCAAGCCGTCGTCGATGTCGTGGGCGTCATAGGCGATGTCGTCGGCGAACGCCGCGACTTGAGCTTCCGCGCTCGGGAAGCTCCACAATTGCAGATCCTGCTGGCGGACATAGTCCTGGATGGTCTCAGGCACGCCAAGCGCGCGGTAGTGGCCGAGCGGGGCACCGCTGCGGTCAGTGAGCGGACCGTTATGCTTGACCAGGCCTTCGAGCGTTTCCCAGGTCAGGTTAAGACCGTCGAAGGTCGGATAGCGGCGCTCGAGCGCCGTCACCACCCGCAACGTCTGGGCATTGTGATCGAAACCGCCATAGGCGGTGAGGCAATCGTCGAGCGCCCGCTCGCCGGCATGGCCGAAAGGCGGATGGCCGAGATCATGCGCCAGCGCCAGCGCCTCGGTGAGGTCCTCGTCGAGGCCGAGCGCGCGGGCGAGAGCGCGGGCGATCTGCGCGACTTCGAGCGTATGAGTGAGGCGGGTCCGGTAATGATCGCCCTCGTCGAATACAAACACCTGCGTCTTGTGCTTGAGGCGGCGGAACGCGGTCGAGTGGATGATGCGGTCGCAGTCGCGGCGAAACGGGCTCCGGCTTTTGCTGGCCGGCTCCGGATGAAGGCGCCCACGGCTTTGGCCGGGATCGCACGCATAGGGCGCGCGGCGGGTCGCGGCGTCAATCGCCATGGTTAGTCGCCATGGGCATGCCCCAATCGGCCTTAGCTGATTGATTTTACTCGCTGTCGCACTTAACTATCGTGATGACGCCGTGGCAATCGGCCCGATTCTGCCGAATTCGCGGCTGGAGAGCGTTATGACGGTAGACGTCACGGTTACCCAAAGGGCTGCGCTGCGGATCGGCGAAATTCTCCGCAAGGAGCCGGAAGGCACCATGCTGCGGGTCAGCGTCGAAGGCGGCGGCTGCTCCGGCTTCCAGTACAAGTTCGACACCGAGCGCGCCAAGGCCGAAGACGACATTGTCATCGAGCGCGCCGGCGCTACCGTGCTGATCGATCCGATCTCGCTCAATTACATGGCCGGCTCCGAGATCGATTTTGTCGACGACCTGATCGGATCGGCTTTTAAGGTGCATAACCCGAAGGCCACCGCCTCGTGTGGTTGCGGCACCAGTTTCGCGCTCTAAAGTGCGGCTCGACATATAGGGCGTCGGCCGGTGCGCATCGCCACCTGGAACGTCAACTCAATCAAGCAGCGTCTCAACTCGGCGGTCACCTGGCTTGCCGAGCGGCAGCCCGACATTGTCTGTCTGCAGGAGACGAAATGCGTCGACGATGCCTTTCCACGCGAGCCATTTAAGTCGCTCGGCTACAATGTCGCAATCCACGGCCAAAAGACCTTCAACGGCGTCGCGCTGCTCTCGAAATTTCCATTCGACGAGGTGACCAACGGCCTGCCCGGCGACCACACCGACGACCATGCCCGTTTCATCGAAGCCGTGGTTTCGACCGCCAAGGGCGCGCTCCGCGTCGCGACGATTTATCTGCCCAACGGCAATCCGCCTGAAACAGACAAATACTCGTATAAGATCGGGTGGATGAAGCGGCTTCTTGCCTACGCACGCGAACGGCTGGTACTGGGTGAACCGCTTGTTCTCGCCGGCGACTATAACGTCATTCCGACGGCGGCCGACGTGCGTAATCCGCAGAATTGGCTCGGCGATGCCTTGTTCCTGCCGGGCACGCGTTTGGCGTTTCAGTCGCTGTTAAATCTCGGCCTGACCGACGCCATCCGCGCGACCACCGACGAGCCGGGTCTCTACACCTTCTGGGACTATCAGGCCGGCGCTTGGCAGAAGAACAACGGCATCCGCATCGACCACCTGCTGCTGTCGCCGCAAGCCGCCGACCACCTGACCGACGTCGGCATCGACCGCCACGTGCGCACGTGGGAAAAGCCTTCCGACCACGTTCCGGTATGGCTTGATCTGGCGATCGAACCGGCCAGCAAGCACTAAGCCCAAGCGGCGGAGCAGCCCTCCGTACGCAGCCGCGCATGTAGCGGCCCAAGGCTCAAGCGAATATTTTGCTTAACCGAATATTCACCATACCCGCGGAGATTGCGGCAGCTTACTTAGGCTTTGGTTCTGCGGATGCGATGGCTATTCCGAAGGCGCGTGGAACGCTTTGAGCCATCGCCGCGCGTGGAGCCCAAGCCGCCCGAAGAGCCAACGGCGGTGGAAGAAGCCGTCCAGGCCGCTACTTTCCAAGCCGACAGCATCCGCGAAACCATCAATCTTCTCGAATCCGATCTCGGCGCCATGATCGGCGACGTGCAGCGTGCCTGCGTGTTCGTTTGCGACCGCGCCGAAGATTCCGCGGCGGCCTCCGACAAGATCGTGCAACAGACCGACACCTTGGTGGCCCGCGCCGGCAGCGCCAGCCGCGACCTCACCCAGCTCGCCGCCTCGATCGAGGAGCTGGCGCGCGCCTCGGACGACATCGGCAGCCAGGTGCGCAGGGCCGACGATCTCACCGGCGAAGCCAATGAGTCCGCGAAGCTTGCCGGCCGCGGTGTAGAAGGCCTGAAACAGTCATCAACGCAAATCGGCCAAGTGCTCAATCTGATCTCGACCGTCGCCCGGCAAACCAATCTGTTGGCGCTCAACGCCACCATCGAAGCCGCCCGCGCCGGCGAAGCCGGCCGCGGCTTTGCCGTGGTCGCGTCCGAAGTGAAGAAGCTGTCGCAAGAGACCCAAAAGGCTACCGAAGAAATCTCGCAGAAGATCGAAGCGCTGCAGCACGACGCCGCGGATTGTTTCGAAGCGGTGCAACGCATCACCGAGGTCATCAAAGTCCTCAAGCCGCTGTTCGGTAGCGTCGCCTCCGCGGTCGGCCAACAGAACAACGCGACGACGGCAGTGGCGCGCAATGCCGCGGAAACCTTGCGGTTTGCCGATGGCGTCTCGGTCGGCGCCTCGGATATTCGCGACGCCGCGACCGGCGCGAATGCGCTTGGCAAGTCCGTCGAACAGCGCGGCCAGGAGGTCAGCCGGCTGGCCGAGAAGCTCAAAATGCGGGTGACCATGTTTCTGCGGCAAAGCGAGGCCGGCGATCGCCGGCGGCACGACCGCTTGCCCTGCGAAATCGGCGCCGACTTGTGGGACGACGGCGGCGTTATTCGCGGCCACACTGCCGACATTTCCGAGGCAGGCATGTTGCTGCGCATCGGCGACATGCCCGAGCGAAGGCCTCTCGCATCCGGGTCGGTCATGCGCGCCACCATCGCCGAGATCGGCGACGTTCGCGTCCGTCTCGCCGGCCGCTCGCCGCTCGGCCTGCATCTCGAATTTGTGGAGATGGCTTCGAGCGCCCGCGCCGCGTTGGAGCACAAGCTCGTTTCGATCCGCGAGGAGAACCGCGAAATCATCGCCCGCGCGGTCGATACCGCCAACGATATCTCGCGGGCGTTAGAAGGGCTTATCCGCGACGGAAAGCTGACGCAGGAAGCCCTGTTCGACAATGACTATGTCGTGATCGAAGACACCGATCCGGTGCAATACCGGACCAAGTTTCTGTCCGCCCTGGAGGACGTTTTGCTTCCGATCCAAGAAACGCTGTTAGCCAGCGACGACCGCATGGTGTTCTGCGTCGCAGTCGACAGAAACGGCTACCTGCCGGTGCATAATCGCAAGTATTCGTTTCCGCAGCGTCCCGGGGAGACCGCCTGGAATATCGCCCATTCGCGCAATCGCCGCATTTTCGACGACCGCGCCGGACTTGCCGCGGCGCGCAACGTGCGGCCCTACATCATCCAAGTGTATCCGCGCGACATGGGCAACGGCGTCACTGTGATGACGCGCGAGATCGACGCCCCGATCCGCGTGTTCGGCAAGCATTGGGGCGGATTCCGTTCAAGCTATAAGCTTTGAGTACTTCCAGCGGGCGTGAGCGGCGTGCAGCCGGCGGTCAATCCCGGCGGCCCCTAAGCCAGCCTTCCAGATAGACCAGAGCCATCGCCCGCTCGTCGTCGTTGGCGCGGTGGAAAGCGTTGTCGTAGAGCGGCTTGATCCAAATTTCTTCAGCGCCGGCGGTGCCCGCGCAGTCGCGGCCGAGCGTCAGCCACATCAGGCCGCGCGCCGCTTGCCGCGGCACCTTTTGGCCCTGGAACAGAATGTCGCCCAGCACTGCCTCGGCCCGGCAATCGCCCTTGGTCGCGGCAAGCTGCAACCATCGCGCCGCTTGATGCGGGTCGGTCGGCGAGCCGTCGAGATAAAGCCGACCAAGCTGATATTGCGCATCGGCATCGCCGAAATAGGAAGCCGCGTAGAAGAACAGCTCGCGCGCGCGCCCGGCGTCCGGCGTGATCGCCGAGTTGGGAATACCCTTGAGATAGTAGTGCCCGAGCGCCACGAAGGCGTTGGCGACCATGTGCGCCTGCGCCGTGCCCGGAGGTTCGTCCGGGTGGGTGTTGGCGATCTGGCTGAAATAGGCGAAAGCGCGCTGGTCGTCCTGAGCGACGCCGTCGCCGGACGCGTACATACGGCCGACCTTCCACTGCGCCGCCAGGTGACCCTGATCGGCGGCGTATTGCAGGGCGCTGAGTGTCTTCGCCTTGTCTCCGCCCTCCGGCAGGTTCGGCGAGCCGCGCAAGCCGTCATTCGGCGTCAGCGAAGCGGTGTTCGGGCTGGTCGATCCATCGAACGAGAAAGCCTTCCCGCCCACGACGCCGGCGCCGACAACGCCAACGACAGCGACCAGGATGCCGCCCCTGACGAGGCGCGCGATGGGCCTAGATGTCCGCATAGCACTCTTTCTCGACCGACCCGCCCGGGTGAGTTACGGCGCCGTTGCGCGCCGATCCAACCTGCTGGGCGTATTTCCACAAATATCCGGAGGTGAACTCTTCCGCGCGCGGCTTCCAGGCGCGCGCCCGCTGTTCCAGCTCGTTTTCCGTCAATTTGACGTCGAGCGTGCCCTTTTCAGCGTCAATCTCGATGACATCGCCGTCGCGCAGCAGGGCGATCGGTCCGCAGATCGCGGCTTCCGGGCCGACGTGACCCACACAAAAGCCGCGCGTGGCTCCGGAGAAACGCCCATCCGTGATCAAGGCGACCTTGCCGCCCATGCCCTGTCCATAGAGCGCGGCCGTGGTCGCGAGCATTTCGCGCATGCCGGGCCCACCTTTGGGGCCCTCGTAGCGGATCACCAGCACTTCGCCTTCCCTATACGTCTTGTTTTTGACCGCCTCGAAGCAAGCCTCCTCGCCGTCGAAGCAGCGCGCCGGTCCGGAAAAACGCAAGCGCTCCATTCCGGCAACCTTAACGATTGCCCCTTCGGGGGCGAGATTACCTTTCAGGCCGACGACGCCGCCGGTTGCCAGCATCGGCTTGTCGGCCGGATGAACAACGTCCTGTGCGTCGTTCCACTTCACCGACCTGAGATTGTCCGCAATCGTGCGGCCGGTGACGGTGAGACACTCGCCATGAAGGAAGCCATGGTCGAGAAGCGTCTTCATCAGCAGCGGAACGCCACCAGCCTCGAACATGTCTTTGGCGACATAACGGCCGCCTGGTTTCAAATCGGCGATATAAGGAGTTCTTTTGAAGACTTCGGCCACGTCGAACAGGTCGAAGGCGATGCCGCATTCATGCGCGATAGCCGGCAGATGCAGGGCGGCGTTGGTCGACCCGCCGGTGGCGGCTACCACGGCAGCGGCATTCTCCAGGGCTCGGCGGGTCACGATATCGCGCGGGCGGATATTCTTGGCGATCAGGTCCATGATCATCTCGCCCGCCAACATGCAGAATTTGTCGCGGATCTCGTAAGGCGCCGGCGCCCCGGCCGAGTACGGCAGCGCAAGGCCGATCGCCTCCGATACCGTGGCCATGGTGTTGGCGGTGAATTGTGCGCCGCACGCGCCGGCCGACGGGCAGGCATTCTGTTCGAGCACATCGAGATCGTCGTCGGACATGGCGCCGATCGAGTGCCGGCCGACGGCCTCATACACGTCTTGAATGGTGACCGGCTTGCCTTTGAAGGTGCCGGGCAGGATCGACCCGCCATAGATGAAAATCGCCGGCACATTGAGCCGGCACATGGCCATCATCATCCCGGGCTGCGACTTGTCGCAGCCGGCGACGCCGACCAGAGCATCATAGGAATGGCCCCGCACCGTCAGCTCGATGGAATCGGCGATCACCTCGCGCGACGGCAGCGAGGACTTCATACCCTGGTGCCCCATGGCGATGCCGTCGGTGACCGTGATGGTGCAGAATTCGCGCGGCGTGCCGCCGCCGGCAGCGACCCCCTGCTTGACCGCCTGGGCCTGCCGCATCAGCGCGATGTTGCACGGGGCGGCCTCGTTCCAGCAGGTGGCGACGCCGATAAAAGGCTGATGGATCTGCTCGCGCGTCAACCCCATTGCATAATAGAAGGCGCGGTGCGGCGCCCGCTCCGCTCCCTCGGTGGCGTGGCGGCTTGGCAGCCTCGATTTCAAGTTCGTCTTCGCGTCCATCGTACTCATACCGGCTCGATCAAAAAGCCCCTCGCCCACTCATCCGATCTGCCCTGGGATCGGAACGCCGCCACGGCCGATCTAAGTCGCCTGGCAAGCGCAGCTATCGATCTCAAAAAACCCTATGGCCAAAAAGCGGCGCTTAGTGGCGCGGCGGGGCCAGATAACTAAATGTTCCTCCGCTGTTGCCAGATAGACACAAATTCAGCTTTCGCTAGGATTTTTATTTAAGGCGCGATTTACCATAGTGTGGCCCAGCTGCGACTATGCCGCACTCATGCCCAAACGCCTGAGACGAGCGTTCTTCAACAGAAGCGTCCTTGAGGTGGCGCCCGATCTGATCGGGGCGACCATGCTGTTTGATGGCGTCGGCGGTCGCATTGTCGAGCTCGAGGCCTACCACCACACCGAGCCGGCGGCGCACAGCTTTCGCGGCCCGACGCCGCGCAACGCGGTCATGTTCGGCCCGGCGGGCTACGCGTACGTCTACCGCTCCTATGGCATTCACTGGTGCCTGAACTTCGTCTGCGAACCCAAAGGGTCGGCCAGCGCGGTGCTTATTCGGGCGATCGAGCCGACCGTGGGCCTCAAAGTCATGCGCCGGCGGCGCGGGCTGCACGACGAACGCCTCTTGTGTGCCGGTCCCGGGCGGGTCTGCGAGGCCCTTGGGATTACGGCGGCGCATAACGGAATGGCGCTCGACGCGCCGCCGTTCGAGCTATTTGCCCGCGCCGGCACGGTAGAGGTCGTGACAGGGCCCCGCATCGGCATCACAAAAGCCGCTGAACTGCCCTGGCGGTATGGCCTTCAAGCGTCGCGGTTTCTCAGCAAGCCTTTCCCGGGTTTGGCGGCCGGCGTGTTGCAGAAATGAGCCAGCCTAACTTGGCAGCCTGAAACCTGGATCGAACCCTAGCTGTCGGCGGGCCTTCTCGATCGACACGGCGCCATCATCCTCGGCAATGTTGTAGATGCCCGGCTCTCCCCTGGTCAGCGCCAACAGCGCCGCTTGCGCCGCGGCATCCACATGCAGCGGCGCGCGGGCATTTGGAGTATTCCAGGTGCCCGGACCATAGAGGCGGCCATAGCGCAGCACGATGCCGTCGATGCCGGGCGCATTCAGCACCGCACTCTCGAGCGCTCGCACGCCACGGCCGGTGACGGCACCCGGCGCATCGCCCTCCCCCGACACCAGCGGATCGGTCTCGGCGTGCGGCTCCGAGCCGTCGGCGTAGGCAAACGCGATGCTCTGCGCGATCAAACGGCGGGCGCCCGCCGTGCGCGCGGCGGCTACCAGATTGGCCGTGCCTTCGATGCGAAGACGCGAATTGCGCGCCAGAGCGTCGCGAAGAAGAGTCGGATCAGGGACTTGCGGCAAATCGGTCAACTGATGGATGACGACGTCGGGACGAGCGGCTACGACAGCATCGTGCAATACCGCGGCATCGAAGACATCAACAACAAGCGGTTCAACCCCGCGCGCTTTTAGTTCTGCGGCCTTGTCGGCGGAGCGCGTCGTGCCGGTCACTTGGTGCCCGGCAGCAAGCAGCAGCGGCGTCAGCCGCCGTCCAATTGCTCCGCTGGCTCCGGCAAGGAAAATCCGCACTTCGACCAGCCGTCAGTGATAGGCCACAACGAATTCGCATCCGGCGTCGGTCGAAAAGGCGCGCGTGGTTTTGCCGGTCGCGAGCTCAAATTCGGTGACGATCGCGTCGTCGTGGCAGCACAGATAAGCGCGCTGGCCATCGGGCGCGAAGCCGAAACCCATCGGTCCCTTCCCGCTCGCAAACGCTGCCACCGGCTTAAAGCCGTCCACCGCATAGACGGCGGCATGATTGTCCTGATGCGCCGAGACGACGACGCAACGATTGTCCGGCGACACCCGCACGCGCCGCATTTGCCGCTTGGCGGCATTCGAACCTTCGATCGCAACCGTTTGGCGGAGCGCATGGTTATGTGCGTCGATCACATAGAACTCAGCCGCCGTTTGCGCGCAGACATAGAGCGTGGCGCCGTCCGGCGAAATGGCGAGGCCCTCGGTCACCGCCGGCACTTGGATCTTGTCGACGACGGCGCGGCCTGCAACATCGACAACAACGACGAAGTCGGTTTTGACGGAGACGAAAGCCTTCCCCGTCTGGTGGCTGATCGCCAGCCAGTGCGCCGTGTTGCCGACATCGACGCGTTGGACCTTGTCGGACTTGGGATCGATAACGAACACCGCGTTCGCCAGCTCGCCCGAGGTCCATACCGCGCCCGAAGCGTCGATCATGATGCCGTGCGGCGCGCAGGTCTGGCCGAGATCGATGACACGCGTCAGCGATTGCGACGGCAGATCGATCACGACAATGCGCCGGTCTGGATTGACGTTCTTGGCGAAAATGCCGTCGCCATAGACCGTGCCGTAGGCGGTGCGCCCATCCGACGACAAGGCAAGCTCGTGCGTCGAGCCCGGCATGTCGATGGTCTTCGACAGCGCCAAGGTTTCGGCGTCAAGGAAATGCACTTTGTGCGCGGTCTTCGCCGTGACGATCAGGTTCGGACCGCCGGGCCGATTGTTGACATCGAGCATTCACCAAGCCTCGTGATTTCGCGTCGAATTGCAACGTTGGTACATTAGGCGGATGCGTCGCAGGGCTCCAGCGCCTCTAGGCGTCCACGCTCGGCGTGCGCTTGAAGGGGATCGTCGGCGCCAGCACGATCGCCGGCAGCGATGCAAGTACAATCGGCAGAAACGCGAACCGAGCCGCCCCGGTGACATCCCAGGCGGCACCGCACACAATCGCGACCACGACCGTGCACCCGTAGGCGATGGTGAACATAGCTGCTGATACGCGTGCGACTTCCCCCGGCGTGCTCAAGAGCGGCGGCAGCGTCAGCCCAAGCGCAAAGGCTGCGCCCCCGGCAAAGCCAAGCACCGCCGCGGCAACGATCGTCGCGGCGCCTGCGGTCGCGACGATGGCGCCAACGCTCAGAAGACCGAGTACGCTCGCAAGCACAAAAGGCCAGGCCCGGCTTTCGATGTGGCGGGCGAAACCGATGAGCAAGAGCGACGCCGGCAGCTGGCCGAGATTGAGCGCCGTCAGCGCCGGATTGATAAGGTCAGGTCGCCCCGCTTCACTCAGATAGCCGGGCAAGAAGGCGTTGGTGCCGAAATAAAGCGGGCCGACGCCGCCGAAAATCAAACCGATGCGCCAGACCTCGCGCGCCGGCCAGTCCGGCCACCACCGGCGCGACACGTCGGCCACGCTGATTTTCTGCTCGCGCGGTGCGGCCATCAACACCAGTAGCGCAATCGCGGCAATCGGCGCGGCCCACAGCACGAAGCTCATGCGCCAGTTCTCGGCGAATACCGGCAACAGCAACGGCAGCGCGACCGGGAGGATTTCGCCGACCAACAATCCATTGGTATAGACGCCGGTGCCGACAACAATGCGCTGCGGCAGCCAACGGCCGACCAAAGCCGGCATGGCCGGCTGTGCCACGCCAACGCCCACGCCCATCACCACGGTCGCGGCGAACAGGCTGATGGTGCCGACGGCGACGCCGCGGCCGGCGGAGCCCAATGCCGTCAGCAGGAGGCCAGCGATAACCGCCGCGATGACGCCGATCCGCGCCACCAGCCGCGAGCCGAGAAGCGCCGCGCCGGCGAAGATGACGATCGGCGCGCCGCTCAATGCGCCGATTTCGGTGCCGGTGAGATGGAACTCAGAGCGGAGCGCCGGAATGACCGGCGGCACGGCCAAGATCGCCAGGCGCAGCGCGACGCCGATCAGCCAAAGCAGCGTCAAGGAGATCGGCACAGATCGAGAAGCAGTCACTGAATTTTCCCGGTAGCAACATCGTCAGAGACCTTAGGCGGCGCCTTGCAAGCGCTCGAGCGCTTCGGCGAGCTTGGCCTTGCGGGCCTGCGCCTCGTCGCGTTTTTCGCGCTCGCCTTCGACGACCTCCTCGGGCGCGCGCTTGAGAAAATCGGCATTGCCGAGCTTTTGATCGACGCGCGCGATGTCGGCGTCGCACTTCGCCATTTCCTTGGAGAGCCGCGTCCGTTCGGCGCCGAGATCGACTATGCCCGAAAGGACCAAACCCACCGTTTCTCCCCGGACAACGAGTTGGACTGTGCCGGCTGGAGGCTTCGGCGACCTGCTCACGTCTGAGATTCTGGCCATACGCTTTATAAATTCAGACCATCGCTGAGCCCTGTCCCAAACGTGGTCACCTACCCTAATCATAAGGAGCGGTAGCTCTAAGTTGACATTCATCTCGGCGCGTACTGAGCGGATTGCAGTAATTAGATCGATTACCCAGCCGATCTCTGCTTCCGCCTTGGCGTCGCCAAGCCCGTCGTGCTGCGGCCACGCGGCGAGCGCCAGCATGTGGTCGCGCTTGGCGCCATGCTCGCCGGTGACGCGCCAAAGCTCCTCGGTGATGAACGGCATGAAAGGATGGAGAAGCTTGAAAATCTCGTCGAGCGCCCAGGCGGTCGCGGCGCGCGTTTCGTTCTTGGCGGCGCCGTCGGGACCGGCGAGCACGGGCTTGGCTAGCTCCAAGTACCAGTCACAGAAAATATTCCAGACAAACCGATAGGCCGCCGCCGCCGCCTCGTTGAACTTGTAGGCTTCGATGGCCGCGGTGATGTCGCTTCCGGTCTTCGCGGTCTCGTGCGCGATCCAGCGGGTCAGCGTCTCCTTGGCGTCGCGGGGACTGAAATCGGGATCGCGGGCGCAGCCGTTGATCTCGGCAAAACGCGCCGCGTTCCACAGCTTGGTCGCGAAATTGCGATAGCCTTCGACCCGCTGCACCGAGGGCTTGATGTCGCGCCCTTGCGCCGCCATGGCGGCTAGCGTGAAGCGGAGCGCGTCGGCGCCGTATTCGTCGATCAGCTCGAGCGGATCGATGACGTTGCCTTTCGACTTCGACATCTTGGCGCCGGACGCATCGCGCACCAGGGCGTGGATATAGACGTCGCGAAACGGCACTTCTTTCCTAAAGTGCAGTCCCATCATCATCATGCGCGCGACCCAGAAGAAGATGATGTCGAAGCCGGTGGACAGCACCGAGGTCGGGTAATAGCGCTTCAACTCCGGGGTCTCTTCAGGCCAGCCCAGCGTCGAGAACGGCCACAGCGCCGACGAAAACCAGGTGTCGAGTACGTCGTCGTCGCGGTGCAGATATTCGTTGGCAAAGCGCGCGCGCCGCTCCGGGTCGGCGGCGATGTCGTGGCCTTGTTCGGCGGTGATCTCCTCGATGTCGGTATAATGGGCAAGCGCGTCGGCGACGACGTCGTCCTCGTTTTCGGCGACGAAGATTTTCCCGTCTGGGCCGTACCAGGCGGGAATCTGATGACCCCACCAGATTTGCCGGGAGATGCACCATGGCTGGATATTTTCCATCCAGTTGAAGAATGTCGCTTCCCATTGCGCCGGCACGAACACAGTCTTGCGCGCGCGCACCGCCTCGATCGCCGGCTGCGCCAGCGTCTTGGCGTCTACATACCACTGGTCGGTCAGGAAGGGCTCGACGACTGCGCCAGAGCGGTCGCCGTGCGGAACGGTGTGCATCGTGGGTTCGATCTTGTCGATGAGACCGCGTGCTTCAAGATGTTCAACGATCCGTTTGCGCGCGGCAAAGCGATCGAGGCCGTGCAGTGAGAGCGTTTCGTCGAGTTCGGACGATGCCGGCACGCCGTGCAGGAACGTGGCATTGTCGCGCAGATCAAGCTTTGCCTCGGCATCAAGCACATTGATCAGCGGCAGATCGTGCCGCCGGCCGACTTCGAAATCGTTGAAATCGTGCGCGGGCGTGATCTTGACGGCGCCGGTGCCTTTTTCCGGATCAGCATAGTCATCGCCGATGATCGGGATGCGGCGGCCGACCAGCGGCAGGATCGCCGTCTTGCCGATCAGGTGTTTGAGGCGCTCGTTGTGGGGATGCACGGCGACGGCAACGTCACCGAGCATGGTCTCCGGCCGCGTCGTCGCAACGACGATGAATTCGTCGCTGCCCTCGACCGGATATTTGATGTGCCAGAGATGTCCTTTGACTTCGACCTGCTGCACTTCCAGGTCGGAGATCGCGGTCTTGAGCTTGGGATCCCAGTTGACCAGACGCTTGTCCTTGTAGATAAGGCCCGAGCGATAAAGCTCGACAAAGACTTTCGCCACCGCGCGTGACAGGCCTTCGTCCATGGTGAAGCGCTCGCGCGACCAGTCGCACGAGGCGCCGAGCCTTTTGAGCTGGTCGATGATGGCGCCGCCGGATTCGGCCTTCCACTCCCACACCCGCTTGATGAAAGCCTCGCGGCCCATCTCACGGCTGCCGGGCTGCTGGCGCTCCATCAATTGGCGCTCGACCACCGCCTGCGTGGCGATGCCGGCATGATCGGTACCCGGCTGCCACAGCACGTCTTTGCCGCGCATCCGCTCGAAGCGGCAGAGGATGTCCTGCAAGGTGTTGTTGAGCGCGTGGCCCATGTGCAGCGAGCCGGTCACGTTCGGAGGCGGAATGACGATGCAGTACGGCTCGGCCTTGGCGCGCTCCGGCCGGCCGGCACGGAAGGCGCCCGCCGCCTCCCATGCGGCATAAATGCGGCCCTCGACCGCGCCGGGCACATACCTGTTTTCGATCATCGTCGTTTAGCTTTCGCCGCGTTATGCGCCATCATCGAGGCACGAACATTTCAGAAAACGGGTTTCCACCCGCCGGATCATGCCGTAAGAAACCCGCGCCGCGCGTGGTGTCAACGTTGGCAATGGTTTCCGTTTTCCTGCCGAGCAATCCCAACGTGTCAGCCACCAGCTTGTCGTCCTCCTCGCGCAAAACTCCGACCCGCTCCATCATCCTGCTCGCGGCCGCGGGCTTCGCCAGCCAGGCGCAGGTGCGCGTCACCGATTCGCTGCTGCCGCAAATCGCGACCGACTTCCGCACCACGGTCGGCGTCGCCGCGATCGTCCTCACCGCCTACGCCATCACCCATGGGTCGATCCAATTCGTGGTCGGCCCGGTCGCCGATCGTTTTGGCAAATATCGGACGGTCGCCATCGCCAGCGTGCTTGCAGCGGCGATGGTCGCGGTCTGTGGCACCGTCTCCTCGCTGCCGCAACTCGCTATCGCGCGCCTGGCGACCGGTGCTGTCGCCGGGTGGGTGATCCCGGTCTCGATGGCCTATGTCGGCGACGTGACGCCGGCCGACCGCTTGCAGCCGATCCTGGCGCGCTACGCGTCCGGCTACATTCTCGGCCAGCTTTTCGGCCAAGCCGCCGGCGGCGTGCTCGGCGATCTGTTCGGCTGGCGCATCGTGTTCTTCGCGCTCGGCGGCATGTTCGCGCTGGCGGCAGCCGGGCTCATTTTCGAGCTTGTCACCAATCCGCAAACCCGGGCCGCCGATCACCACGCGGCGAGCCGGCGCGGCTTCGTCGCCGATTACGCGGCGATCCTTTCCAATCCGTTCGCACGCATGATCATCATGGTCGGCTTCATCGAAGGCGCGCTGGCGTGGGGCGCGTTCGCCTATATCGGGGCGAATCTGCACCTGCGTTTTGATTTAAGCTTTACGCTCGTTGGCCTCACCGTCGCCTGTTTCGGCATCGGCGGCCTGATCTATTCCGGCCTGGTCCGGTTTCTGGTCTACCGGCTTGGCCAGATCGGTCTCACCATCATCGGCGGCTTTGTCATCACCGCGGCATACGTGGTGCTGGCTTTCCAGCCGGTCTGGTGGTTTGCGCCGATTGCGGTGACAGCGATTGGCCTCGGCTTCTACATGTTCCACAACACGCTGCAGACCAAGGCCACGCAGATGACGCCCGAAGCGCGCGGCACCGCGGTCGCGATGTTCTCGTCGGCGCTCTATTTCGGACAAACCGCAGGGGTCGCCGCCGGCGCGCTCGTCATCGACCGCTTCGGCGCCAAGCCGCTATTTCTCGGCACTGCGGTAGCGTTTCCCCTGCTCGCGATTTGGTTTGCGAACCAGTTGCGGCAACGCCAGCCTGTTATTTGAGGCTGGCGCCGAGGCTTTTTCAACTGGAGCGTCAGACCTTGACCAACGGCACCTTCGGCACCGAGCCGCGGCGTGGCGGCGAGCCGCCACCGGGGCCGCCGCCCGGCGGCTTACGGCGCGACGACGCCCGGCGCTTTTTGGCACGGCGCGGCTCAGGCAGCTTTTCCGGCCGCGGCGTCACCGGTCCGTCCGGATATTCGAAGCCGAGATTGCTCTTGCCGTTTTCGTCGGTTGTGACGACGACGCGGACGTGACCGCCCGACTTCAAGCGGCCGAACAGCACCTCGTCGGCCAGCGGCTTCTTGATGTGCTCCTGGATTACCCGGGCCATCGGCCGGGCGCCCATCAGCTCGTCGTAGCCGTTGGCGATCAGCCATTGCGACAATTCGTCGGTCAGTTCGATGGTCACGTCGCGGTCGGCGAGCTGCGCCTCGAGCTGGAGCACGAACTTCTCCACCACCATCGCGATCACTTCCTGCGACAGATGCGCGAACGTGATGATGGCGTCGAGCCGGTTGCGGAATTCCGGCGCGAACATCCGGTTGATCGCTTCCATGTCGTCGCCCTCGCGCTTGGTACGCGTGAAGCCGAAGGCGGCCCGCGCCATGTCGGCGGCGCCGGCATTGGTGGTCATGATCAGGATCACGTTGCGGAAATCGACCTGCTTGCCGTTGTGGTCGGTCAGCTTGCCGTGATCCATGATCTGTAAGAGCACGTTGAACAGATCCGGATGCGCCTTCTCGATCTCGTCGAGCAGCAGTACGCAATGCGGATGCTGATCGACGCCGTCGGTGAGTAAGCCGCCCTGATCGAAGCCGACATAGCCGGGTGGCGCACCGATCAACCGGGACACGGTGTGACGCTCCATGTATTCCGACATGTCGAAGCGGATGATCTCGACCCCGAGTGTGGCGGCGAGCTGCCGGGCCACTTCGGTCTTGCCGACGCCGGTCGGGCCGGAGAACAGATAACAGCCGATCGGCTTTTCCGGCTCGCGCAGGCCGGCGCGGGCGAGCTTGATCGACGCTGCCAACGCCACAATCGCCTTGTCCTGCCCGTAGACCACGCGCTTGAGCGTCTCTTCCAGGTGCCGAAGTACCTCGGCGTCGTCCTTGGAGACTGCCTTCGGCGGAATCCGCGCCATGGTGGCGATGGTGGTCTCGATCTCTTTGATGCCGATAGTCCGCTTGCGCCGCCCCTCCGGCAGCAGCATCTGCGCCGCGCCCAACTCGTCGATCACGTCGATCGCCTTGTCGGGGAGCTTGCGGTCGTGGATGTAGCGCGACGATAGCTCGACCGCCGCCTTGATCGCCTCGTTGGTGTAGCGGAGCTTGTGATAGTCCTCGAAATAGGGCTTCAGCCCTTTGAGGATTTCGATCGCGTCGGGCACTGTCGGCTCATTGACATCGATCTTCTGGAAGCGCCGCACCAGCGCCCGATCCTTTTCGAAGTACTGGCGATACTCCTTGTAGGTCGTTGACCCGACGCACCGCACGGTGCCGGACGCCAGCGCCGGCTTGAGCAGGTTCGAGGCATCCATGGCGCCGCCGGACGTGGCGCCGGCGCCGATCACGGTGTGGATCTCGTCGATGAACAGGATCGCGCCCGGATAGGCTTCGAGCTCCTTGATGACTTGCTTGAGCCGTTCCTCGAAATCGCCGCGGTAGCGCGTGCCGGCAAGGAGCGTGCCCATGTCGAGCGCGAACACCGTGGCGTTGCGCAGCACGTCCGGCACCTCGCCGTGGACGATGCGGCGTGCCAAGCCTTCGGCGATGGCGGTCTTGCCGACGCCGGCCTCGCCGACGAACAGCGGATTGTTCTTCTGCCGCCGGCACAGCACCTGGATGGTGCGGCTGATTTCGGCGTCGCGGCCGATCAGCGGGTCGATTTTGCCCTCGCGCGCCTTCTTGTTGAGATTGACGCAATAAGCATCCAGCGCATCGCCCTTCTTCTTCGGCTCGTCGCCGTTCTTGGCATCGGCATCTTCATCGGAGCCGCGCACCGGGCGTGCTTCCGACATGCCCGGCCGCTTGGCGATGCCGTGGCTGATATAATTGACCGCGTCGTAGCGCGTCATATCCTGCTCCTGCAGGAAATAGGCGGCGTGGCTCTCGCGTTCGGCGAAGATCGCGACCAGCACGTTGGCCCCGGTCACCTCTTCGCGCCCCGACGATTGCACGTGGATCACGGCGCGCTGGATGACGCGCTGGAAGCCGGCGGTGGGCTTGGAATCCTCGGCGCCATCGGTGACCAGATTGTCGAGCTCGGATTCGAGATAGGCGACCAGGCTGCGGCGAAGCTTGTCGAGGTCGACGTTGCACGCCCGCATGACGGCGGCGGCGTCCTGATCCTCGATCAACGCCAGCAAGAGGTGCTCGAGCGTGGCGTATTCATGATGACGCTCGTTGGCGAGCGCCAGAGCCCGGTGGAGCGACTGTTCAAGGCTGCGCGAGAACGTTGGCATTCAATGTCCATTCCATCTGTTTCGACCGTCCCCCGGAATCACTTCTTCTCCATAATGCACTGCAAAGGATGCTGATGTTTGCGGGCAAAGTCCATGACCTGCGTCACTTTGGTCTCCGCCACCTCGTAGGTGAATATCCCGCACTCGCCGATCCCGTGCTGATGAACATGCATCATGATTCGATGGGCCGTTTCGTGGTCCTTATTGAAGAAACGCTCGAGCACATGGACCACGAACTCCATCGGCGTGTAGTCGTCGTTGAGCAGCAGCACGCGATACAGGTTCGGCCGCTTGGTCTGCGGCTTCGTCTTGGTAATGACTGCCGTCCCCGGCCCGCTCTGATCGCCTTTGCGCTTGCGGTCCTCGTCCGCCAGGCGGATGGGCAATCTGGTATTGGAATCGTCGAACGGCGGCATTGTCTTCGTCTATCGTCCAGAGCGGTGATGGCGCGACCGGCCTACAAGTCGTCCGATCCTGCCAACCCCAACACATTATCATAGATACGGAACGCCCCGCTTTCCAGATCGCCGAAACTGCTTGCCGAATCGGAAAACTGCCCACCAGACACCCCGTCCCGCGCACTCTTCGTCCTACGCACGGCCAGAAAGCTACGTCTACCCGTTGCCGAAATCTTACGCCTAGCTGTGCTGCGTGCATGATTGATGCCAATTGCAGCCATCAATCGCGTTGTCACAATAGCCGCGGCTGAGCGCGCCACCCCGGGAACGCATCGCCGTGCGCAAAGCACGCGGGGACGCGTTGCGCTCGGCCCTGCGCCGAAACCGTCGGGAGTGAATAGAAGATAGGTCGAAGTGCGTATGGATCAAGCCGGGCTGAAGCAGCACCGTGGATGCCGCGGTTCACTTCATCATCGACGTTTTCGCCATCACGCCCTCGAACGGCTTGTAGGCCTCCTTGGCGAAGTCGGCATACAGCTCGCCGATCTTGGCGGACTCGGCGACGAACTCCTCATACGAGGATTTGAGGTATTCCGTCTGCACCGCCACGGCCGTCTCGAGACTCTTCGCGCCCATCAGCTTCTCCAGGGCGGCCGCGGAGTCTTCAAATGACCTTTTCGAATAGCCGGCAAATTCGGTGGCGATAGCCTGGGCATTCTTGGTCCAGGCGCCGAACGTCGTCATCGCCATGTCCATGCTGTCCTTGCCGAACTTCTGCATCGGATCGGTGCTCATCATGATCCCCCCGCAGCCCACGACGAGCGGTTCTTGAGCCCGCTCAACAGGTCTGCGCCTTGAAAACGCCTTGTGCGGCGACAATCATTATCATAGTGCACTGCACAAGAAACTCAACGGGGGCGCTGAGTAGTGCGCGTCGGCGACAAGCTGCCAAAGTGTATTGCGAAGTTTCTCGCCAACATGCGTTGCCCAGGTGACTTACCAACATGACTTGCCAACATGACTTGCCAAGCTGACTTGGTAGGACCGGTTGGGAAGACTTCTCGGCAAGACAGCGTGGCAAGACAGCGTGGCAGGACAACTTGCCAACGAGGCGCAGCGGGGCGGCTTAACGCTTTCGCAACTGCGCTCGCCTAGCGTGCTTGACCGTGTCGTCCGTGTGACGACCGGTCCTGGTCGGGGGAGTTTACCCCACCATCGCGACGGGTGGCCGAGACCGAGCCGGCCACTGGCACGGGGGACGCATCGTCCCAAAGGAGCGAACGGGCGTGGGCTCCCGCCAGGGGCTCCATGGGCGTCAGGGACGGGGTGTAATGAGTCGAGTGCGTTCTGAGCCCTCTAGCGGGCATCGGGCTTTCATCCTCGGTGTCGCCGCTATCGGGGCGGCCACGATTTTCTCCAGCAATTCAGCCGACGCCCGCTACCATCGTTATTACGTGCACTATGCCCGCCACGCCAATGCGGTGGCCTCGCCGCGCGCTTATCATCGCTTTCATGCCGAGGGCTACGCGCCGCCGACGTCCTCGATCGTCGTCGACGGCAATACCGGCGAAGTGCTGCATGCCTCGAACGCCGACTCGCAACGCCACCCGGCGTCACTAACCAAGATCATGACGCTCTATCTGCTGTTCGAGCGGCTCGAGGCGGGCAAGCTTAAGCTCGACACGCAGCTCAAAGTGTCCGAGCACGCCGCCGACCAGGCGCCGACCAAACTTGGCCTCAAGCCCGGAGCCACCATCGCGGTCGAGGATGCCATCAAGGCCGTTGTCACCAAATCGGCCAACGACGCCGCCGTTGCCATCGCCGAAAATCTCGGCGGCGATGAAGACAGCTTCGCCAAGCTGATGACCGAAAAGGCTCACGCTTTGGGCATGAGCCGGACGACTTATGTCAATGCGTCGGGGCTGCCGGACGACGATCAAAACACTACCGCGCAGGACCAAGCCTTGCTGGGCCGCGCCATTCAGGAACGCTTTCCGCGCTACTACAAATATTTCTCCACCGAGGAATTCGTCTATCGCGGCCACGCGATGCGCAATCACAATCACCTGCTCGGCGTCGTCGGCGGTGTCGACGGCATCAAAACAGGCTACACGCGGGCTTCAGGATTCAATCTCGTCACCTCGGTTCATCGCGACGGGCGTTTTATCGTTGCGGTCGTGCTTGGCGGGCGCTCGGCCTACGAACGCGATTCGCGCATGCGCGACCTGATCAATACTCACATCAAAGAGGCTTCGCTTCGGCACACCGCGGCCGCCATTGCTGAGAAGATCGACCACCACCGCGATAGCGAACAACGGAGCGAGCAAAAGCCCGTGGCCTTCATCAAGAGCCCGCTTTCCTCGCATGCCGACCCGGCGCCGAACGCGAAAGGCAACGGCAACGCGACGGCCGGAACCAGTGACCCGATCCAGCCGGTGCTGGTGAAGACCATTACCTACCGCACCGCGCCGGTGCAGACGGCTCCGCTCGCGCCGATGCCGCCGCTCGTGCCCGCAGCGGCTGCCGCAGCAGCGCCCCAGCCGTTGCCATTGCCGCAGCCGACGGTGGCGGCGGCAACGCGGCCACGAGTTCGCGCCGTCGCCGGAGTCGGCGAATACGAACACCGTTGTCGTTGCATCGACCGAGCCGCCTGTGATCGCCGCCGCGGCCAAGGCCGAACCGGTCAAATCCGAAGCTGCGAAGCCGGACACCGCTAAGATGGATGTGACAAAGCCATCACCGACGCCGGCACAGATTCGCGCGCGCGGCGGATGGCTCATTCAGATCGGCGCGTATGAGGGCGAAGACGAGGCCAAGCAGCACTTGAGCGAAGCCAAGCTCAAGAGCCCAAGCATGCTTGCGGCCGCCGATCCCTTCACCGAGCGCGTGCAAAAAGGCGACAAGGCTCTCTACCGGGCGCGCTTCGCCGGGTTCGACAGAGCAATGGCGGAAGCCGCCTGCCGGCAACTCAAGCGCAGCGACATCGCCTGCATGACGGTGAAGAACTGAAGCATGGCCGCGGGAACCGCAGACCGGTTTTCGGCAAGGTCTCGCCAACAAGCCTACCCGGCGCAGCCGGGACGCGAAACGGGACGTCACTCAAGGACGGGAAGCCACGCGAAGACCCTTTTGGGACTCTCAGCGATGGCGGCGAAGCAGAACCTCCCTGGCCTGATTGACGCGACCCGCAAGGTACGTCGACCCCCCCTGATCGGGATGCAGTTTCTTCATGAGCGAGCGGTGAGCGCGACCAATCTGGTCGGGGCTCGCTCCGGGCTGAAGGCCAAGGATCTGATAAGCCTCCTCTTCCGCCATTTCGCGGCTGGTCGCGGCGGCGCCGCCACCCTGCCCCGCACCCGCATCCTGCTTCGCGTACTCACGCCAGCGGGGCTGCCGGCGGTCAAGATAAGCCATCAATAGCCGACGGCTGTCGTCGTCGATCCCGCGCATCAGCGCGACCAGTGTCGGCACATCGAGGCTATCGAGCGCGGCGCCGTCATGGGGCCCGGCCAGAATCCAGCCACGCATCGCGCCGGTGTCGTCGTCGAGTTCCATCTCCACGAACGCCGAGCGCACCCGCGAAACGCGGCGTGGAAATTTCAGCGCCAGCCAATTAAAGCCCGGCACGGGCGCCTTCCAACCGACCAAACCCAGCCCCAGCGCAGCGACCGGGAGGGCGACCCACATTGCTCCGCGGAAAAATAGAAATCCGGCAAAGACAAGCACAGCGCCGCCGCCGACGCGGCGCGCCAGCGCGGCATTTTGCTTGGGATCGGGCGTCGAGAAACGCCCGACAGCCCACAACACCAGGACAAGGACGACGAGACCAAGAAGAAGAGCCATAGTGGTTTTCAGCTAGTCAGGCCGGGGGTCGGGCCATCGTGGGCTATCAAGGCAGAGATCACTCGTCATAAGGTGGCCTTCTGCCGCGACCGATGCAACGGGCGGCAGCAGTCCCTCAATCGGCGAGCAGGCCGTGGGTATCGAGCGGCTTTCCGGCCGAGGCGGCCCATTCGGCACGCGCGGCGGCGCGGCGTTTGCCCCTCTCGTCCATCGGCAGCTTCAGCGCGTCGATCAGCGCCTTGACTTCGTCGCGGGCGATGAAATGGGACGAATTAGAGCGCGGGCCAAGCGTATTCTCTTCGACATCGTCGAGCGCAGTCAGGCCGCGCGGAAAATATTCGCGATAGACCACGCGCTCGCCGAAGCCATCGACGGCACGAAAGCCGAGCTGCCGAGACAGCCCATCGATCCCGGCGCCGACCAGCCGCTTGTTGCGCGAGCCGAGCGTGGAGAGCCGGTTACGCACGATCACCCAGTCGGTGATACCGCCATCGACCAAGCGGCGTTGGCGACGGGCCTCGCGTACCATTTCGGCGTAGTGGCTGAGCCCGGTCAGCTCGAAGGTGGTCGGATCAACCACGCCAAGGACGTCGAAATCGACGAAACTGTCGTTGAGCGGGGTAATCAGCGTGTCGGCCATGGAATGGGCGAGACGCATCAGATACGAATCGGTTCCCGGCGTGTCGATGATGACGAAGTCATGGTTCTGTTCGACGGCGCCCACCGCTTCGGCAAAGGCCGTGAATTCCTGCGCCTCGATCTCCTCGATCCGGGCACCGAAGCCGCGGGCCACGCAAAAATGCCGCGGATGATCGAGTTCGATCCCGGCCCGCGCTGCCCAGTCGCGCCGATTATCGACATAGTGCGTGAAGCTGCGCTGGCGTGAGTCGAGATCGATGGTGGCAACGCGCTGACCCGCCTGCAAAAGCGCGACAGCAACATGCATCGCCGTAGTCGACTTTCCTGATCCGCCTTTTTCGTTGCCTAGGACGATGACATGAGCCGAAAACGGCTTGCCAACATCCGCCTGCATCAACATGGAACGCAACCTCTGCGTGGCGATCCGTTCTCCAGCTTGCAACCGGTAGAATCAAGATACAGCATCGGCTGCCATAAGTTAATCATTAACCACGCTGTGCACCACGAAAGCGAGTTCGTGTGTGTTGGTCCGGCAACGCCAATGACCAGAAGTTCCTCACGCTCCACGCCGCGCCGCCCGCAGGTAATCCGCACGGTCGCGGCGCTCTCTCGCACGCTCACGCAGTGGCGCGCGCGGCACGAGCGAATCGCTCTGGTGCCGACCATGGGAGCGCTGCATGGCGGACATCTCGCGCTGGCGCGGCGGGCGCAGCGCGGCGCCGACCGCGTCATCGTTTCGATCTTCGTCAATCCGGCTCAGTTCGCGCCCCAGGAGGACCTCAATACCTACCCGCGTACCTTCGCCGCCGACGTCGCGGCGCTGGCCAGCCTCGGCACCGACTTGGTCTGGGCACCATCGGTTGAAACGATGTATCCGGACGGCTTTGCCACGCAGATCGTGCCGGCCGGCCCGGCGACGGCCGGTCTCGAGGATGCATCTAGGCCGCATTTCTTCGCCGGCGTCGCAACGGTCGTCGGCAAGCTATTGATTCAATGTGAACCGGACATCGCGGTATTCGGCGAGAAGGATTATCAGCAGCTCAAGGTGGTCACCCAACTGGCGCGGGACCTTGACCTGAAGACCCGCATCGTCGGCGTCGCCACCGTGCGCGACGCCGACGGGCTCGCACTGTCGTCGCGAAACGCTTACCTGTCGCCGGCGGAACGCGCCGCGGCCCCGGTGCTCCACCGCGCGCTCATGAAATGTGCAGAGAGGATCGCCGCGAGGCAGCCGATCCGGGCCGTGTTGTCGGAGGGTCATGCGACGATCGCGCAGGCGGGGTTCGTCGTCGATTATCTCGAGGCGCGTCAGGCCGAGACGCTGACGCCCGCCGCGTCACTCGCTGAAGGGCCTCTCCGCCTCCTGGTCGCGGCGCGCATCGGCAAGACGCGGCTAATCGACAATGTCGCCGTGTGACTGGGGCGCTCACTTGCCGGCAAGCTTCATCGGATCCTTCACGGCCTCATAGGTCGCGAATTCCACGCTGTAGAGCTGCCCGTTCACTTTTTCCACCTTGCGGATGTAGATATTCTGCACGATGTCGCGGGTCTGCGGATCGATCGATATCGGCCCGCGCGGGCTTTCCCATGCCATGCCCTTCATCGCCGCGAGCAACGCGTCGCCGTCGGCATTGCCGTTGGTCTTCTTGAGCGCCTCGTAGATCAGATGCAGGCCGTCATAGGCGCCGACCGAGACGAAGTTCGGACGAAAGCCGCTCGCCTGCTCGAACGCCGCCACATAAGACTTGTTGAGGGCCGAGTCGTGGGCCGCGGAATACGAGCCGCAGGTTATGATCCCCAGCATCTGGTCGCCCATGGTGTTGAGACCGTCGTCATCGGTGAGATCGCCGGGGCCGATGATCTTGATGCCGGAACTGCCGAGGCCACGCTCGGCGAATTGCTTGGCGAAGATCCTGGCCTGGGTGCCCGGAAAATAGATGAACGCGGTGTCCGGATTAAGATCGCGGATGCGCTGCAGGAACGGCGCGAAATCGGGATTGGCAAGCGGGATGCGGATCGATTCGATGATCTCGCCGCCGGCCTTGACGAAGCGGGTCTTGAAGGCGGTTTCGGACTCGATACCGGGCGCCCAATCGTTGACCAGCGTGACGACACGCTTGCTGCCGTTCTGTGCCGCCCACTGCGCCATGATCCAGGCCTGCTGACTTTGCAGGAAACCGGCCCGCACCATGTAGGGCGATTTGGTCACGGTGACTGAAGCGCCGGAGCTCAGGCACAAGGTCGGGATCTTGGCTTCGGTCACAAGCGGCGCGATCGCCAGCGATGTCGGGGTGATGCCGATGCCGATCAGCCCGACTTTCTCGTTGACGATCATCTCCTGCACGATACGGCGTGCAGTGTCGGCGACGCCGCCGTCGTCGCGCACGATGATTTCGAGTTTGCGCCCGGCCACCGTGTCACCATGCTGCGCGACATAAAGCTTGAGCGCCGACGCCAGTTGCCGGCCGACTGCATTAAAGCCCGCGCCGGTCAGAGGGATGCTGACTCCCATCTTGAGCACGTCTTCGGCGCCTGCGCGACCGGCGCGAAAAGCTATGGCGGCGCCCGCCGCCATTCCCTTGAGTACGGTTCTGCGCTGGATCATGTCTTCCCCCCAAGGTTTTGTTTTTTGTTGACGTCGGCCGTTGACGGCTGATCGCCGGCAGTCGCAATCAGGCCGGTTCGAGGTGCGGAATTTCCGGACGCTCGCCGGCCGCTTTGCCGCTGATCGGCGCCCGTGGCAGGCGCGCGTTGCCTGTTTCCATGCCGAAATTGTGGGTGAGCGAATACCATGGCGGCGTGACGTCGGGCGCCGGCGCCGGTCCGGCATCATGTTTTACGAAATTGCCCAGCAGATGACGGGTGACGCCGAACTGGACGTCGCTGTCGATGTATTCGTCGTCCGGCGGATAGATCTGTGAGATCAGCGTCTTGAAGCCGGGCTTGTAAGCCAGGAAATGCAGATGCGCCGGCCGCATATTGTGACGGCCCTGCGCGCGCAGGAGATCGCCGACCGGGCCGTCGATCGGGATCGGATAACCCGCCGGCTTGACGCTGCGGAAACCAAAATGGCCCTGCGCGTCGGTGATGAATTTGCCGCGCAGATTCATGTCGGCTTGGGTCGGATCCTGGTTCTCGTAGAACCCCTCGGGCGAGGAGTGCCAGACGTCGACCTCGGCGCCCTCAATCGGTTTGCCGTGAATGTCGCGATAATAGGCGTCGACAAACAAAGCGGGCCCGGGCGTCGGCGAGCGCACGATCGAGCCGCCGCTCTTGGTCAGCGGCGAATGCATCCGCCAGAACGGTCCGAGCTGGCTGGCGTCGGTCTCGGTCTGACCGTGATCGCCGTTGTTGAGGAGGCACACCAGCGCCGAGAAGCCGAGCGTGCCCGCCATCAATACCGCCTCGTTGTGATTTTCGTTGGTGTGCTTGCCGAGCGCGTTGACGTAAGCCGCCGCCGCCTGAAACTCCTGCTCGGTGAGCTTCACCTCGCGCGCGAAGTCGTGGAGGTGGCGGATAAAGGCCGACATGATTTCGCGAAAGCGCCGATCCGGCGCGCGGGCCAATTCGCTTAGCACCGCCTTGGTAACGTCCGCCTGATTCTCGATGATCATTAGCTCGCTCCGCGACTTGCAGCCATGCGGCTGTCGGTCCAGGCGGACTGTACGTGATCGTTTTCGGCCGCGCTATGCGGCTTGCCGCTTGGAAGGTTTGCCCGGCTCACATGAGGCCGAGCTCGCGCAGCTCCCGCCTTAGCTTTTCCGGCATTGCCGCCGCCCCGGGAGCAGCCTTTTCCAGGTCGCGCGGCGCGTCTTTGGCCGCCAGATAGCGCCAGCCCTGGAAGGCGCGGAACGGACGCGGTGCAACCAACACGACCTTCGGGTCGAGCACGATGCCGCAGCGGCCGACGCCGTCCTTGTCGCGAAATGGGCGCACGTCGCGGATACGTTGCCGGCAAGCGATCTCGCCGCGGATCACCCAGTAGAGCGAGCCGCCATCGATCAGCTCCTCCGCGCGCTTCGGCACCATCCGGGTTCTGTGGATATGCTCGGGCCTTTCGCCACGCTTGCGTTTGTCCTTGAGCCGCTGCTTGATCCAGCCCTCGAGTTCACGGACCGAGTCACAGCCGACGCAGAGCTTGATGAGGTTCAATGCCATGCGGGGACACTACTCCGCAGCCGACTGTTCGATCACCATGATCTGCGCGCCTTCCACAACTTGCGTGCCGGCCCCGACCGCGACATTGGCGACGACGCCAGCGAACGGCGCGCGCAGCGTGTGCTCCATCTTCATGGCTTCAATCACGGCCAAACGTTGACCGCCGGCGACCGCCTCCCCGACGCCAACGAAAAGCTGCAAGACCTTGCCGTGCATCGGCGCCTTGATGACACCGTCGCCGGCGCCGGCTTCGGCGGCGGCGGCCGACATGTCCTTGAGCCGCACGCGGGTCTGCCGGCCATGGCGCAGAACATACGCTTCGTCATCGGCCTCGAACACGGAGGCATCGGCAGCGGGCGCGGCGCCATCGACGATGACGCTCATGCCATCTTCGCCGTAGCTCACAGCCGCTTGCGCGTTTTGCCCATCGATCAGGATTGGGACCATCACCGAACGCTTGCCACTGAGCTGGAAGCCATCGCGCGCGGCCCACGGCGAGTTTGGCTCTGCCGCCTCCTCGGCACTGGCGGTCTGCGATTGCTCGTCGTCGATCAGGCGCGCAACGCCGCGCGACGCCGCGGCGTGATCGGGTTCGTGCGGCACGGCGCCGAGCGCGCCGAGATTTCGGTCGATGAACCCGGTATCGACCTTGCCGTCGCGAAAGCTCCGCGCGCGGCACAGAGCCGCGAGGAAAGCGACGTTGGTGCGCACGCCGGCGACCAGCGTGTGATCGAGCGCGTTGATTAGCCGATCAAGCGCCGCTTCCCGCGTCGGCGCATGCGCAATGAGCTTGGCAATCATCGGATCGTAGAATGGCGTCACTCCGCCGCCAGCTTCGACGCCGCTTTCCACGCGCACATCCGCGGGCAATTCGAGCCCCACGATCGCGCCGGTCGAGGGCAAAAAGCCATTCTCGGGATCCTCGGCATAAACGCGCGCTTCGATAGCGTGGCCTTCGAAGCGGATCTGCGATTGTGTCAAAGGCAGCTTCTCGCCGGCCGCGACCTGGAACTGCCAGGCGACGAGATCGAGGCCTGTGACCTCTTCGGTCACCGGGTGCTCGACCTGCAGGCGGGTATTCATCTCAATAAACCAGAAGCCGTCGTCCCGCGGACCCTTGCTGCCGTCGGCGACGAACTCGACCGTGCCGGCGCCGACATAACCGACGGCCCGTGCCGCTTCGACCGCGGCAGCGCCCATTTTGGCACGCAAGCCTTCCGTCATCCCGGGCGCAGGCGTCTCCTCGATCACCTTCTGATGGCGGCGCTGCAGCGAGCAGTCGCGCTCGCCAAGATGCACGACGTTGCCGTATTGGTCGGCGAAAATCTGGATCTCGATATGGCGTGGTGTGGCGACATATTTTTCGATCAGAACACGCCCCGAGCCGAACGCCGCGGCCACCTCGCGCACCGCGCCTTCAAGCTCGGTCTCGAAATCGGCGTCCCGGTCGATCCGGCGCAGTCCGCGACCGCCGCCGCCGGCAGCCGGCTTGATCAGCACCGGATAACCGATCTCATCGGCGCGCTCCTTGAGAAATTTCGCGTCCTGCCGTTCGCCGTGATAGCCGGGTACGATGGGAACGCCGGCTTTCTCCATCAGCGCCTTGGCCCGATCTTTGAGCCCCATGGCGCGGATCGCCGCTGCCGGCGGCCCGACGAATGCAACGCCGGCTTTCGTACAGGCCTCGGCAAAATCTCCGCTTTCGGACAAGAACCCGTAGCCCGGATGAACGCATTCGGCGCCGGATTTCCGGGCGACGTCAATCAAGCGTTCGATCGATAGATAGCTTTGGCGCGGCTCGGCGGGGCCGATGAGATAGGACTCGTCGCAAAGCCGCCGATGCAATGCGTGCGCGTCGGCCTCCGAGAAGACGGCGATCGTGCGCAGCCCCAGCCGTTTGGCGGTGCGGGCAATGCGGCACGCGATTTCGCCGCGGTTGGCAATGAGGACGGAGCTGAACATCACTCTCTGGCGGGAGCGTTCGGCTTGCGCTCGACTTATTGGGTGCGCGCGGCGCTCCCGTTTGACGAAGGCGGCGCCAATTGAACCGGTGCGCCGGGCGGAGGCGCCGATGCGGTCTGCGGCGCTTGTGTTGGCGGCGATTCAGGCATTGGCTCCGGCCAGATCGGCTCGACTGCGTTTGGCGCGGTGGATTGGCCGGCTATTGTCGCCGTGGCCGCGCCGGCGGGGCTCGCCGTCTGTTTGCGCGCATGTCGCGTCGTTGATGGCGGATTCGGGTTCGCCGCGGCGGCGGCTGCGACACCGGGCAACACCGGTCCGGTCGGCTCGGGATTCATAATGCTCACTGCCGGGATCGACGCGGCGCTGGGAAAGTCGATATTGACGATCTTGTGGGTCGGCTGGTTGGGCGAAGCCGCCGCCCCTTGAGATTGGGCATTCTCAGCGACCGGCACTTCGGACCCGGCGCCCCACAGCGCGGCATAATGGTCCAGATATCGATCGAGAGTGTTGGCGCCGAGATTGGTGCGCACGCGGTTGGCATCACGCAACAGCGCGAGCATTTTGCAATTCTGCCCGGTGCAACCGTCGCGGATGGCAAGCACGTGGGCGACGAACCCGAAGCGGTCGGTTTCGAGCGAGCGGCGCAACGGCGCCAGCGCATCGTCGACGTCCGCGCCCCGGCGCTCTGCGTAGGTCGCCGCGCTCGATAACAGCGTCAACTGCGCCGCAACATAAGAGGATGCCGCGGCGACGCTCGCCGGCGAACCAAACAGCGCCTTCTCACACGCAGTCTCGACGGTGTCGCCCGCCAAGGCGTCGAGGCACGCAAGCGGGGAACCGGGCGCAATCGCCAAGGCGTTCAGCTGTTGAGCGCGTATTTCGAAAGCGCGGCGCTCGGCACTGCCGCCGTCTCCGCGATCGACAACCGCCCAGGTAATCACTGCACCGAGAACGGCCGCAGCAAGAACAAAGCCGGTGCGCCCCGCCGAGGTCGTGGCCAGGCGCAGTTGCGGCTGAAGGAACGCCAGCACACAGCAAAGAACCAGCAGCGCCGCCGCACCGGCCGCGATCCACAAACGCAAAATTGATGCACCGAATTCGGGATCGATGCCGAGCATCAGCCAACTCCGCCAGCGATCAAGGCCGCCTGTTCGTAGAAGTATGGCCTAGCGGCAGTGGCGATGCCAGCCCTCGACAATCGCGCGGATCGTCACAAGCGAGCGCAATGTCGCGCTCAGGCCGCGACGAGATTACGCGCAACGTCAATGCTCGGTTTCGAGCTGGCTCTCTTTGGCCACGCGCTCAAACGCCTCACCGGAATTTTTGATCCGGTATTGATAGTCGTCACCATCAGACGGCAGAAGCTTGACGACCTTGTAGGTTCCGCTGGCGCCGGGGCGTGTGATCGGGCTCGACGTGTACAGCACCGTCTGGCCGACGCGGAACTTGTGTGCGCGGAGCATCGGGCCCGGCAAGGCGATTTGCTTTGCCACAGCGCCGGTCGGCACTTGGTTCGGCACCTGGTTGGGCACGCGGCTCGGCATTTTCGTCGGCACTTGAATCGACTTGTGGATCGACTTGGCCGGCTCGACCTTGCCCGAAACTCGCCGCGCAACCGCCTTGCGAGCACCTTGATTGCGGCTGGCTTTTGCCGGCCGACTTTTTTTGACTGAACGCTTATTCATGGCAATGGCACTATATAGGCTAACGTCTTCTGGAGCAAAAAATATAGTGTCGCAAACCGGCTTTTGCGACCCCCCATTCTGGCGGACCGCCAAGGCAAAAACCACCTTATTTTCAATATGATGACGGACGGCCTTGAAAGGCCACTTGCACGGCATCCGTTAAGCTTGACGTCGCCAAGTACCTTTGTCGTCGGCCTGCCAATAAGTCACCTCAAAGCCCGCGGATTTTGCCTCGCTCCAGCGGGCTCGCGCCGTATCGACCGCCTCCGGATCGTCACCGTTGAAAAGCAGCACGACGCGCTGATAGCTGGTCGCATCCTCCGGCATGACCGCGCCCTCCACGAGGAAGCGCACGACCGCGCCATTAGGATTGTGATCGTGCACAGTCAACAGGATTGGCTGCTGCGCCGCTTCCGTCTCGCGCCAGGTACCGTGCGGGAGGAAGGAATCGTCGCGCCACGTCCACAAATGCGCATCGAGTGCCTCGATGCGCTCTTCCGACGACGCTTGCACCACGACCCGCCAACCGCGATCGAGGGATTTTTGCAGCAACGCCGGCAACACCTGCTCGGGCGTTTGACCTTTCAGGTGATAGAACAAAATTTCCGTCATCGGGACTCGCGCAGCGTTCGCTGCTTTCGCATTGGGACGATCGTCATGGTAGACCATAAAAAACGTGCAGCAAGGGCGTACGCGTCATGACGAGCGGCATCAATCATCAGATCAAGCTGGCGGCGCGGCCGGTCGGCTTGCCGAAGCGCAGCGATTGGCAATTCACCGAAACGCCGATCCCGGAGCCGCGCGACGGCGAAGTCCTGACGCGCGTGCTTTATCTCTCGCTCGATCCGGCGATGCGCGGCTGGATGAACGAAGGAAAATCCTACATCGCGCCGGTCGGCGTCGGTGACGTCATGCGCGCCGGCGCCGTTGGCAAAGTCGTGGCGTCGAAGCATCCCAAGTTCGCGGCCGGCGATCATGTCAGCGGCGGGTTCGGCGTGCAGGATTACGCGGCGCTGGACGGCGCGCAGCTGACCAAGATCGATCCCAAGCTCGCGCCATTGCCGACCTTCCTCAATACACTCGGCATGCCGGGCATGACCGCCTATTTCGGCCTCCTCGACGTCGGCGAGCCCAAGGAGGGCGACACGGTCGTCATCTCAGGCGCCGCCGGTGCGGTCGGCGCCACCGTCGGCCAGATCGCAAAGATCAAAGGCTGCCGCGCCGTCGGCATTGCCGGCGGCACCGCCAAGTGCCGCTACATCGTCGATGAACTCGGGTTCGATGCGGCGATCGACTACAAGGCCGAGGACGTGCGCAAGAGCCTGCGCGCACACTGCCCGAACGGCGTCAATGTGTATTTCGACAATGTCGGTGGCGATATCCTCGACATTGTCCTCACTCAACTGGCGCGGCACGCCCGCGTCGTGATTTGCGGCGCCATTTCGCAATACAACAACACGACGCCGTTCAAGGGGCCGAGCAACTATATGTCGCTCCTGGTCAACCGGGCGCGGATGGAAGGGATGGTGGTGTTCGACTATGCCTCGCGATATCCGCAAGCCGTCAGCGACATCGCCGGCTGGATCGCCGCCGGAAAGCTGAAATCGCGCGAGGACATTGTCGAAGGCCTGGAGAATTTCCCGGAGACGCTGCTCAAGCTGTTCAGCGGCGAGAATTTCGGCAAGCTGGTACTGAAGGTGGCGGTCGCGTGATTGGCACGCGACACGAATTTTCGCTGCCACCAAGCCCGCTCAACGCGGCAGCGATCAGCGCTCGTAATAATCCTCCACCAGCCGGTCGAGCAGCCGCACACCCCAGCCCGAGCTCCAGCTTTTGTTGATGTCAGTTTGCGGCGACCCCAGCGCCGTGCCGGCGATGTCGAGATGCGCCCACGGCGTCTTGTCGACAAAGCGCTGCAGAAATTGCGCCGCGGTGATCGAGCCGGCGTTGCGGCCACCGGTATTTTTCACGTCGGCGAACTTCGAATCGATGGCCTTGTCGTATTCGGGCCCAAGCGGCATCCGCCACACCCGCTCCCCGGTCGCCTCGCCCGCTTTGGTCAGCCGCTCAGAGAGCTTGTCGTCGTTGGAGAACAGCCCGGCATATTCCTGGCCCAACGCGACAATGATGGCGCCGGTGAGCGTCGCCAAATTGACCATGAATTTCGGTTTGAACCTTTTGTTGACGTAGTGCAGCACGTCGGCGAGCACGAGCCGGCCTTCGGCATCGGTGTTGATGACCTCGATGGTCTGCCCCGACATCGAGGTGACGATGTCGCCCGGTCGCTGCGCCTTGCCGTCCGGCATATTTTCAACGAGCCCGATGACGCCGACGACATTGACCTTGGCTTTGCGCGCGGCGAGCGCATGCATGAGGCCAACAACGCAGGCGGCGCCCGCCATGTCGCCCTTCATGTCCTCCATGCCTTGCGCCGGCTTGATGGAGATGCCGCCGGAATCGAAGCACACGCCTTTGCCGATGAAGGCTATCGGATCGGTGCCGCGCTTGCCGCCGTTCCAGCGCATCACCACGACTTTGGGTTCATGCGACGAACCCTGCCCGACGCCGAGCAGCGCGCCCATGCCGAGCTTGCGCATCGCCGGCACGTCGAGAACCTCGACCAGGACGCCGAGCTTTCTTAAGGCCGAAGCGCGGCGGGCAAATTCATTCGGGTAGAGAATGTTGGCCGGCTCGTTGATGAGATCACGCGCCCAGACGACGCCATCGGCGAGCCCCTCGGCGTGGGCGCCCCACGCCTTCTGCGCGGCCGCGGGATTGACGCATGCGAAGTTGACCTCGACCTTGCTTGGGCGCTCGTCGTCTTCCTTACGCTTGGTCTTGTAGCGGTCGAAGCGGTACACGCGCAGGCGCGCGCCGAGGACGAGATCGGCGATCTGGTCGGCCTTGAGCGCTCCCGCACCGAATTCGGCCAAAATCGTCGCTTGGGCAGCGGCCGCCGGGACGCGCCCAATGGCGACGCCGCCAAGCTTGATCAGATCGCGATCCTTGAGCTCGCGCTCCTTGCCAGTACCGACAATGACGAGGCGCGGGACGTTCAGACCGGACGGCGCCACGATCTCGAGCACCGATCCGTTCTTGCCGGTGAAACGATCGGCCGCTGCGGCGCGCCGATGCAGATCGCCGATGGGTGTCAAAGCTTTTTGGGTCGCCGGCCCGAACTTGAGGCCTTCCGCACAGAACGTAACCAGAACTCCCCTCAAACGATCGTATGAGGTGAAGCCGAATTTGGGGGGCTCGGACATGGGGGTCCTTCTCAGGCTAAGGCAAGTTTTTTGTTACCGACATATGACCCGGACCGGGCGGGCGTGCCAAGGATGTTGCAGTCGCGCACACGTGCGCCTGTAACCCCAACCGTGCGTAGGCAAATCATTAACTTTCGGCAACCCTTCGCTTTGTAATTTCAATGGTTTTGCCTTGGCCAAGCCATTTTGTGAAAGCATGAAATTGGCTGCGCTTGGGGAACCTGGCTGAAGAGGTGTCTGGCGGCACCTCGGGGGAGCCGGGGGCGGCCAATAGGGCCCGTCTGCGGGGAAGTTTAGTCCGATGGGGTCGATCGGCCGGTACATGTTTCGCGCCACCATGGCTGCGTTCGTGATTACCCTCGTCAGCCTGACCGTCGTGATGTGGTTCACGCAGGCGATCCGCGAATTCGACCTGATCACCAGCCAACGGCAGACGCTGTTCGTCTTTATCGGCATCACCGGCCTCCTTATCCCGCTGTTGGTGATGATGATCGCGCCGATTTCCTTGGTGCTGGCGACCGCGCACACCATCAACAAGCTTAGTTCCGACTCTGAGATCATCGTTATGAACGCGGCCGGCGTTTCGCCCTGGCCGCTGGTCCGCCCGTTCCTCGCCGCGGCCTTGGTGGTGTCGATCTTGGTCGCCCTGATTGCCGTCTATGTCTCGCCCTGGAGCCTGCGCGAACTGCGCGACTGGGCGACACAAGTTCGCGCCGACATCCTCACCAACATCGTGCAGCCGGGACGCTTCACCACGGTGAGCGGCAATCTCACCTTCCATATCGCCGACCGGCGGCCGAACGGACTGTTGGTCGGCATATTCCTCGACGATCGGCGCGACCCGAAGGAGCACGCCACTTACCTCGCCGAGCAAGGCGAGATCGTCAAGAACGAAACCGGCTCGTTCCTGGTGCTGGAAAAGGGCAGCGTTCAGCGCCTCGAAGCCGGGCAGCGCGATCCGCGCATCGTCACGTTCGACCGTTACGCGTTCGATCTGTCGAAATTCGGGGTCGGGCCGCAGACCGGCGCGGGCGTCACCTACAACACCCGCGAGAAGTACATTTGGGAGCTGATATGGCCCCCCGCCAACGATGCGCTGTTCGTCGCCCAGCCTGGCGAATATCGCTCGGAGCTGCATGATCGCATTGCCACCCCGCTCTACCCGTTTGCATTCGTCGTGCTGGCGTACGCGTTCCTCGGTCCGCCGCAGACGACCCGGCAAAGCCGCACGCTGTCGCTTCTGTCGTTGACCGGCGCGGTGGCGCTGCTGCGTCTTATCGGCTTTCTCAGCGTCATCATCGGCGCCCATGCGCCGGCTGCACTGGCGGCACAATACGTCGCGTTGATCGGGTCCATCGTCGTGGGCGCGTGGCTGATTTCGCGCGGCCAGGCCATCGAGCCCGCGGCAATGGTGTCGAGGATCGCGAACTTGATCGGCGAGCGCCTCGCGAAAGCGACCGCAAGCTAAGGAACCAATCGATGCTGGCCGGCACGCTGTCACGCTATTTCGGATTTCGCTTCCTCAAGTCCGTCATCGGCTCGTTCTTCGGCGTCGTCGCGCTTGCCGGCATGATCGACTATGTCGAGCTGTTACGCCGCAGCTCCGATTGGCCCAAGGCCTCGGCTGTGGTGCTGGCGGAGATTTCGCTGTTTCGCGTGCCGCAGCTGTCCGAGCGCATCATGCCGTTTGCGGTGCTGGTCGGCGCCATGTCGTGCTATCTGGCGCTGTCGCGCCGCCTCGAGCTGGTGGTGGCGCGCGCCGCCGGGGTTTCGGCCTGGCAATTCATCGCACCCTCGATGGTCGCCGCGTTCGTATTCGGCGCAGTGGCGACGACGATCTACAACCCGCTCGCCGCGGTGATGCACGAGCGCTCCAAGCATCTCGAGGCCGAGATGACCGGCGAAGTCCCCGCCTCGGCGGTGCGGGAAAATATCGGCGGCTTCTGGGTGCGTCAGCGCAGCGCCGACGGCGCCGCCATCATCAACGCCAAGTCGAGCCGCCAGCAAGGCGCCGAGCTCGGCGGCGTCAGCGTCTACACGTTCGATACCGACGGCCAATTCCAGGAGCGGATCGAGGCGAAGAGCGCCACGCTCGATCAAGGCTATTGGCGCTTCGACGATGCCCGCATCTATGCCAGCGGCAATCCGCCGGCAATCCAGAGCAGCTACCGGCTCGCCACCAATCTCACGCTCGAACAGGTCCGCGAAAGCTTCGCGACGCCGGAGACCGTCCCGTTCTGGCAATTGCCGTCGTACATCGAGCTCGCGGAGCGCGCCGGATTGGTCGCCGCCGGCTATCGGCTGCAATACCAGCAATTGTTGTCGCGGCCGTTCCTGCTCATGGCCATGGTGCTGCTTGCCGCCTCGGTCAGCCTCCGCTTCTTTCGCTTCGGCGGCGTGCAAAAGATGGTGCTGGGCGGGATTTCCGCCGGCTTCCTGCTGTTCGTCCTGTCAAAGTTCACCGAGGACATGAGCAAATCGGAACTGATGTCGCCGGTCATGGCGGCATGGATTCCCGTTGCCATCGGCAGTCTCACCGGATTCATCGTGCTGCTGCACCAGGAGGACGGCTAGTGGCGCGTGTGATCCGTCCGAGTGCCGGCGGTGTTTGTATTCAAGTCCGGGCGAGCATAGCGATATTTATCGCCATGCTCGCCTTCGGTGCGTCTTGTCTATTGGCGCCTGATCCTGCGTCGGCGCAAACCGTCAGCAATTTGCTGCACTTCCCGCCGCGCCCGCCGCCGCCGCCGCCGCCGCCACGGCAATCCGACGCTCCGATGCTCGTGCAGGCGGCGGAGATCCGATACGACTACACCAACAACACCGTTTCCGCGGTCGGCAACGTCCAGATCTACTACAACGGCTCGACCGTCGAGGCCGACGAGGTGATCTACGATCAAAAGAGCAAGCGGCTGCAAGCGCGCGGCAATGTGCGGATGACGGAGGCGGACGGCAAGATCACCTACGGACAGCTGATCGATCTCACCGAGGATTATCGCGACGGTTTCGTCGATTCACTGCGGCTCGAAACCGTCGACGATACACGCTTCGCCGCCGCCCGCGCCGACCGCGTCGGGGGCAATTACACGGTGATGCAAAACGGCGTCTATACCGCCTGCGAACCGTGCCGGGACGATCCGCGCAAGCCGCCGCTCTGGCAGATCCAGGCGGCGCGGATCATCCACGACAGCGGCGAGAAGATGGTCTATTTCGAGGACGCGCGCGTCGAGTTTTTCGGCGTGCCGCTCGCCTATTTTCCGTTCCTGTCGGCGCCCGATCCGTCGGTGTCGCGCAAGAGCGGTTTATTGTTTCCCAACTTCAGCTACGGCACCGCTTACGGGGTGGGTGTTGAACTCCCGTATTTTTGGGCCTTGGCGCCGAATTACGATGTAACCGCTTCGGTGCTGGCGACATCGAAGGAGGGTGAGCTGTTTCAAGCGGCGTGGCGGCACCGGCTGATGGAGGGCTCCTACTCGATCAGGGTCGCTGGGATTTTTCAGACCGACCCCGCATATTTTGCCAACCGTGACGGCGTCAATAGCCCGACCGCAAACACCTTTCGCGGCGCGGTCCAGACCGCCGGCCAGTTCGCTCTCAGCGACAGATGGGTGTGGGGATGGACCGGGCTCCTGATGACCGACAGCCAGTTCCTGTTCGACTATCAGCTTGGGCAATTCATCGGGCAGTTCGATCCATTCCATACCGGTGTCGCCACCGAAGGCGTGTCCCAGGTTTATCTGACCGGCGCGGGCAACCGCAGCTATTTCGACATCCGCACGGTCTACTATTACGGCTTCTCGGGGCATGACGTGCAGGCCGAGATACCGATCATCCACCCGGTGCTGGATTATTCCAATGTGCTGGCGCAGCCGATCGCGGGCGGCGAGCTCAGCTACAAGGTCAACCTGACGAGCTTGACGCGGCAGTCGGCGGAATTCGACGCCATCAACGCGAACGCGGCCAACAACGGGCTGTGTGCGATAACGAGTCCCACCACCATCAACGCCGCGAACTGCCTGTTGCGCGGTATCGCCGGGACGTACAGCCGCTCCTCCGGCGAGGTGGATTGGCGCCGAACCTTCGTCACCGATAACGGCCAGATGATTACCCCGTTCGCCGGCGTGCGCGGCGACGTTGCGGCGCTGCAGATCCAGAACCAGGTCGGCACCTCGAACTTCATCAATCCGGCCGAAAGCGAGGTCGCGCGCGGGATGCCCGACGTCGGCGTCGAATATCACTATCCGTTTGTTGACGTCGAACCGTGGGGTACGCAGACCATCGAGCCGATCGCTCAGCTCGTCGTGCGCCCGAACGAAACGCAGATCGGAAAATTTCCCAACGAAGATGCGCAGAGCGTGGTGTTCAGCGACGCCAACCTGTTCTCGGTCGACAAATTTTCCGGCTGGGACCGGGTCGAGGGCGGCGGCCGCGTCAACGCCGGCCTACAATATACCGCCCAGGTCAACAAGGCCGGCTCTTTCAATGTCCTGTTCGGACAGTCCTATCAGATCTACGGATTAAACTCATATTCGGCGGCGGACTTGACCAATACCGGATTGGAAAGCGGGCTCGACAAGACCTTCTCCGACTATGTCGGACGCGTCATGTACCAGCCGAACCAAGTCTACTCGTTCATCGCCCGCGGCCGTTTCTCCTCCGGCGGCTTCGACCCGGGACTCGGCCAGGACGTCAAAGCGTTCACGCCGGAACGCCTTGAATTCGAAGCCCGCGCCAATTTCGACCGCTGGACGCTGCAGGCGATGTATGGCGACTACGCACCGCAGCCGGAGATCGGGTTCTTGAACCGACGCGAGGAAATCCTGGCAGGTGCCTCGGTGAAGGTGACGCAGAACTGGGTCCTGCTCGGCTCGGTTCGCTATGACCTCGCGGTCCACCAGTTCGATCAGACCCGCCTCGGCATCGGCTACACCGACGATTGCCTGCTGCTATCGGTCAACTACATCACATCCTATACCTATACCGGCAACACGCCGACGCCGAACAACTTTTTTGGGATGGCGTTCAGCCTGCGCACGCTGGGGCCGGACTACCTGGCTCCGATCGCTTCCACGTACTAAATTTTTCCACACAAGGGTAATATTGAAGCTTGCCAGGGGCTAGGGGGAGTAACGGGACAGCACGCTGTCCGTCGAAGGAGCGACACCAAGTGAGATCGGAGATTGCATCGCGCATCCGTTGGAAGGCCTTGGCGGCGGCCATGCTTGTCGCCGTCGCCGCGCTCGCGACATCGCGAACGGCCGGCGCGCAACAGGTCGTGGCGTTCGTCAACGGCCAGCCGATCACGGCGCTCGATATCGAGCATCGCGCCAAGTTCCTGCAAATGAGCGGCAAAAAGGCGCCGACCCGCAAGGAAGTGATGGACAGCCTGATCGACGAGATTTTGGAGATCGCCGAGGCCAAGCGTTACGGCCTCGACGTCCCCGACTCACAAGTCGACGAATCCTACAGCACCGTCGCCACGCGCATGGGCATGGACGCGCAGAAGCTGACCCAGGTGCTGACCGCCGGCGGCGCCAGCGACGACACGCTCAAGCGGCGGCTGCGGGCGCAGGTTGCCTGGACCAATCTGGTGCGCGGTCGTTTCAAGGCGAGTCTGGAAATCAGGGACAAGGACGTCGAGGCGCAGTTGCAGCTGCATAAGGCCGACGACAAGATTGAAGCCGGCTATGAATACATCATGCGGCCGGTGGTATTCATCGTGCCGCGCGGTTCGCCCGACGCGGCCTTTGAAGCCCGCAAACGCGAAGCCGAAGCCTTGCGCGCCCGCTTTGCGAGCTGCACCGACGGCGTAACCTTCGCGCGCGCCCTGCCGGACGTCGCCGTGCGCGACCAGGTATCGAAATATTCCGCCGATCTCGCCCAGCAGCTCCGTCAAATCCTCGACGGCACCGCAATCGGTCATCTGACCCCGCCGGAGCAGACGGCCGAAGGCATCCAGATGTTCGCGGTATGCGCCAAGAAGGAGACAAAATCCGAAACGCCGGAGATGAAGGAAATCCGCGATCAGATGTTTCAACAAAAATTCGGCGCGCAGGCCAAGCGCTATCTCGATACGCTGCGCCGCCAGGCGATGATCGAATACAAGGTACCTGAAAACAAACAATAAGCGTAACCGTGCAGCCCCTGGCATTGACGCTCGGCGAGCCCGCCGGAATCGGGCCCGACCTGGCCCTGACGGTCTGGCATCGACGCGCCGAGCTGAAGCTTGAGCCGTTCTACATCGTCGCTGACGCGGAATTTCTCCGCCGCCGCGCCGCTCGGCTCGGTCTCGACGTTCCGCTTGCGATCGTGCCGCCCGTCGCCGCCGCCGCGACGTTCGCCACCGCCCTACCCGTTGTCCTCCTCGATGTCGCGGTGACCGCCGAGCCGGGCAGTCCGGACGGATCGAGCGCGCGGGCGGCCATTGCCTCGATCCGGCGCGCCGTGGCCGACGTCCTCGCCGGCTCGGCGGCGGCCATCGTCACCAATCCGGTAGCGAAGAACGTGCTCTACAGCTGGGGTTTTGCCGAGCCCGGGCACACCGAATTTCTGGCGACGCTAGTCCAGGAGGCGACCGGCAAAGTGCTGCGGCCGGTGATGATGCTGTGGTCGCCGGAGCTTGCCGTCGTGCCGGTGACCATCCACTTGCCGCTTCGCGAAATTTTCGAGCATCTTTCGACCGAGCTTGTGGTCGACACCGGGCGGATCGTGGCGCGTGATTTGTCGGCGCGGTTTCGCCTGTCGCATCCGCGGCTGGTGGTCGCCGGGCTCAATCCTCACGCCGGTGAAAGCGGCGCGCTCGGTGAAGAGGATCGGACGATCGTTGCGCCGGCGGTTTCCCAGCTCGTTGCCGAGGGCATCGACGCGCGGGGGCCGCTGCCCGCCGACTCGCTGTTCCACAAGGAAGCGCGCGGGCGCTACGATGCGGCTTTGTGCATGTATCACGACCAGGCGCTGATCCCGATCAAGACGCTTGCTTTCGACCACGCCGTCAATGTGACGCTCGGCCTGCCGTTCGTGCGGACTTCGCCGGATCACGGCACCGCCTTCGACATCGCCGGCAAGGGCGTCGCGGATCCGACCAGCCTCATTGCCGCGCTGCGACTGGCGGCGCGGTTGGCGGCGGCGGACCGTCGCTCGCTGCCTGCCGCATCGTGACGTCGGCGCCCGACGGCCTGCCGCCGCTACGCGAAGTCATTCGCCGACACGGCCTCATCGCCAAGAAATCTCTCGGCCAGAATTTTCTGCTCGACCTCAATCTCGCGGCCCGCATCGGCCGCGCGGCGGGTCCCATCACGGGTGTCAGAGTGCTTGAGATCGGCGCGGGCCCAGGCGGTCTCACGCGCGCGCTGTTGGCGCTCGGCGCCGAGCGAGTGATCGCGGTCGAGCGTGACGAGCGGGCGATTGCGGCACTGCAGGAGATCGCGGCGGCCTATCCCGGTCGGCTCGACATTGTTCCGGGGGATGCACTCACGTTCGACGCGCAAGCTTACGTCGATCGCCACCGCGACGATCAGGGGCCGCTGCGCATCGTCGCCAACCTGCCTTACAACATCGCCACGCCGCTCTTGATCTCGTGGGTCGGCTCCGAGCCATGGCCGCCCTGGTATGACGCTGCGATCCTGATGTTTCAGCGCGAGGTCGCCGAACGCATCGTCGCCGCTCCCGGCTCGAAGACCTACGGCCGGCTTTCCGTGCTGGTGCAGTGGCGTTGCCAAGCCCGCATTCTCTTCGACGTCAATGCTTCCGCGTTTGTGCCACCGCCGAAAGTCACGTCCTCGCTGCTGCGGCTGGTGCCGCGAGCCGAGCCGCTGCGGTGCGATCGCCAGCTTCTCGAAACCGTGACGCAGGCCGCCTTCGGCCAGCGGCGCAAGATGCTGCGTCAAAGCTTGCGCTCGCTCGGCACCGACGTCGCCGCGCTGCTCTCGGCCGCCGGCTTGAGCCCGACGGCACGGGCCGAGGATATTCCGGTCGACGGCTTTGTGTCGCTGGCGCAAGCTCTCGCCGAACAACGCAGGCTACGGCATGATGCCGGCGCATAACACCGCCGGAGCCGACGCCACATGAGCCAAATGCACCGCCAATCGCTGCTCGCGTACGGGCAACCGCTGTGCGAGACCGTCGCCGACTGTCGATCGCCGCACGGCAGTGAGGTGCTGGTTCGCATCGAGCGCTGCGGCGTGTGCCATTCCGACTTGCATCTGCAGGACGGCTATTTCTCACTCGGCAGCGACAAGAAGCTCGACGTCAGCGCCGGACGCGCCCTGCCTTTTACTCTTGGCCACGAGATCGCCGGCGTGATCGAAAGCCTCGGCGCCGATGCCGACCCCGCGATCGTCGACCGTCGCGTCGCCGTCTATCCCTGGATCGGCTGCGGGACCTGCGCCGCGTGCTCGGGCGGCGAAGAGAATTTGTGCTCCAACCATCGTCATCTCGGCATCGCCGTCGATGGCGGCTTTGCCACCCATGTGCTCGTCCCGCATCAGCGCTATCTTCTGGATTACGCGCCATTATCGGCGAACTTTGCCGGACCGCTGATGTGCTCCGGGCTGACCGCCTATGCGGCGCTCAAACGCCACGCCAACCGGCCCGAGCGCGGGCCGGTTCTGCTCGTGGGGCTGGGCGGCGTCGGCATGATGGGCCTTGCGATCGCGCGCGCGCTGTTCACAACGCCGCCGATCGTCGCCGACATCGACGCGGACAAGCGTCAGGCCGCACTCGCCGCCGGCGCCGCGCAAGCCTACGATCCGTCCGATCCGCAAGCACGCAAGGCGGTCATGAGCGCGACCGGCGGCGGGCTAATGGCGATTTGCGATTTCGTCGGCTCCGACAAGTCGCTGCAATTCGCTACCGGCCTGGTGGCGCGGGGCGGCAAGGTCGTGGTGACCGGCCTGCTTGGCGGCAATTTTTCGATCGCCGCGGCGATGTTCGGGATCAAGGCGATGACGATCGAGGGCACGTTGACCGGCACGCTGGCCGAAGCCCGCGAGCTGCTCGATTTGGCGCGCGCAAAAAGCATTGCGCCGATCCCGACCCGCAACCGGCCGCTCGACGAGGCGCAGGCGGCGCTCGACGATTTGCGCGCCGGCCGCGTCGTCGGACGCACGGTGCTGACGGCATAGCCGCTGTGTGTCGCGAGCCGGCCGAAGCGTTAAACCGGGACCGGCGTTTTTGTGGCGGCTTCCTCTGCGGTGAGTCCTTCGACGTGTTTCCGTGCCAGCCATGCGCCGAACAGGACGACGAACACCGCGGCGATCAGTCCCCCGCACGCGGTGACGGTCATGATCGGGCCGGCTGTCCAACCGGCGCCGAGCAATCCGCCGGCGATCAGTGGACCGACGATTTGACCAAAACGCCCCATCGCCATGCCCCAGCCGACGCCGGTCGACCGGATCGGAGTTGGGTAAATGGTCGCGGCCAGCGCAATCGCGCCGCCGGTGCCAAGACCCATGAACACGCCGATCAGACCAATGAAAGTCGCGGCGAGCCCAATCGACCATGCGCCATATCCCAAGCCGACCGTCGCTACCGCTCCCAACAAAAACGCCGGAATGAGTATGGGCAGAATGCCGAACCGTTGGATCAGCCGGCCCGACGTCGACTGGCCGATAAAGCCGCCGAGGCCGTTGAAAGCGACCACAAAGGCGGTGTTGGCCGGCGAAATGCCGTTGAGCTTCAACAAAGCCGGCGTCCATAACACCGCGACAGTGAGAACGCCGAAGCCCATGAAAAACGGCACCCACAACAGCAGCGTGCCGAGCGCCCGGCCGTCGGTGAACAAATGCCGGATCGACGCGCCCGGCAGGGGCTTTTCGTCCAGGACAAACCGGGCGGCGCCGCCCGCAGCCGAAGTACCGAAGCGCGCCACGATGCGCGCGACGCCCGTCAAGTCATTGCGGCGGACCAGAAGGAATTTGATCGATTCTGGCAGGTAGAAAAACAGCACGACGGCAAGAACCAGGGGTGCGACGCCGCCGAAATAGAAGATCGCCCGCCAGCCTGCATGCGGGATCAGATACCAGTTCAATAGCCCGCCCAGGAGACCGCCAAGCGGGAAGGCCGACCACATCAGCGTGACCAGCGCCGCGCGCAGCCGTGCCGGCGTGTATTCCGAGGTCAACGCGATGAAGCACGGCGTCGCTCCGCCGAGGCCCAAACCGGCCAACACGCGAACGGTTACCAGCGTGGGAACGGAATTGGCAAAGACCGTCAGGATCGTGAACACGCCGATCAGGAGCACTGCGACAATCAGCAGTGTCTTGCGGCCGAAGCGATCCGCCAGCGGGCCGAAGGACGCGGCGCCGATGGTCGCCCCAACCAGCGCTGATGAAAATATTGGGCCAAAATCGGCGAGCTTGACACCGAGCTCGTCGGCGATGAACGGCGCCGCAACGCCGATCGATTGCGAGTCAATGCCATCCAGCGCGCTGACGAGGGCGCAACAAACAACGGTGCCGATTTGGAACCGGGTGAGCGATCCGTCGTCGATCAGGCGAGTGATATTCACCTCGCGCGTGGCGGTCGACGGTACAGTCATCACCCAGCCTCGATTTCCTACCCTCGCCCGACGATATTGCGCGTTCGAGCCCTTGCCTGCCCTTTGTCGCGGGTGACGGAGAGTTAGTCAAATTCGAGGCTGGTTATGCACTTCGGATTGAACGCCAGCTGGGCAGCGCGCGGCCTTACAGCTTCGCTTGCAGATCGCGCACGAAGGCGGAGAGCCCGATCTGCCGCTCGCGTCTGAGCCGCTCAGCGGCGAGGATCGCCCGCACCTCGGCAAAAGCGTCCTTCTTGTCGCGATTGACGATGACGTAATCGTATTCCGGCCAGTGGCTCATCTCGCCCGCCGCTTTGGCCATGCGCGCACCGATGATGGCGCGGCTATCCTGCGCCCGGCGTTCGAGCCTTCGCTCCAATTCTTTCGCCGTCGGCGGCAAGATAAAGACGCTGACCAGATCATCGCGCGCCTTTTCGCGCAGCTGCTGCGTGCCTTGCCAGTCGATGTCGAACAGAACGTCGCGGCCGGCGCGCAATGCCTTCTCCACCGGCGCGCGCGGTGTGCCGTAGCGGTGGCCGAAGACTTCAGCCCATTCCAAAAGCCTGCCCGACTTCACCATGGCCTCGAAGCGCGCGAGGTCGATGAAATGATAGTCGCGGCCTTCGATCTCGCCGCGGCGCTTAGGCCGCGTTGTCACCGATATTGACAGCTCGACGTAGCGGTCGGCTTTCAACAACAGGCGCGACAGCGTGGTCTTGCCGGCGCCGGACGGCGAGGACAAAACCAGCATCAGGCCGCGACGCGCGACGCCCGGCTGATTGCGCCGCCCGCGCGTCATGCTCTATTCCACATTCTGGACCTGCTCACGGAATTGCTCGACCGCCGCCTTGAGCTCCAAGCCGATATTGGTGAGCTCGACGTCGTTGGCTTTGGCGCAAAGCGTGTTGGCCTCGCGATTGAGCTCCTGGGCGAGAAAATCGAGGCGGCGGCCGACCGCGCCGCCCTGGTCGATCAGACGCCGCGCTTGCGCGATATGCGCCGCCAGGCGGTCGAGCTCCTCGCGGACGTCGGCCTTGGTCGCGATCAGGATCGCTTCCTGATGCAGCCGGTCCGGATCGAACCGATCGGACTGGGCCACGAGTGTGGCGATCTGTTCGGCAAGCCGGACACGGATTGCCTCGGGCCGTCGGCCGGGCGCATGCTCGGCGCGATCCGCCAGCGCGGCAATTTCACCCAGCCGCAATGTCAGCACCCGGCCCAGGGCGGCGCCTTCGCGCTCGCGCATTTCCGACAACGCGCCGAGCACTTCGGCGAAGCCAGACGTCGCCGCGGCCTCGGCACGAAGCCGTTCTTCTTCGCTCTCCGACGCGTCGCTGACCTCCATCACGCCTTTGAGGGAAAGCAAGCCATCAAGCGATGGCGGCGCCGCCTCAAGTCGCGGCGCCAGTTGGCGCACGGTCGTCATAATCGCCTCGAGCACGGCCGCGTTGATGCGCACCACGGGCGTCAGGCCGCTGCGCTCCGCCGTCAGCGTCGCTTGAACCGAGCCGCGCGCCAAGCGCTCGGCGACGCGCGCACGAACCGGCGCGTCGATCGCATCCCAGCCGGAGGGCAGTCGAAGCCGGACCTCGAGGCCCTTGCCGTTGACCGACTTGATCTCCCAGGCCCAAGCATAGGAGCCGCTGACGCCATGGCCACGAGCAAATCCCGTCATGCTCGACAGCGCCATGGACTGCGATCCCCCGGTAGCGAGCGCGAAAAATTGGCGCCGAACTTAGCGGCGGCGTTTGGCGCTCACAAGGGCGATGGCGCTTTTAATGCGTCGTCTGTGTGTTGTTTTGGTTATGCCGCGTGGGGGTGCGGCGCGCCGGCGCGGGGGGCGCCGCCACCGGTTGCGGCGTCGGCGACGTTTGACCGTCAGCCGCTTGCTCCTTTTGATCGCTCCGCTGATCGCCTTCCATGGCGCGCAGGCGCGCGACGTTTTTCTGATGCTGCTCGTAGGTCTCGGCAAAGGCGTGACCGCCGGTGCCGTCGGCGACAAAATAAAGTTCGCGGGTACGCGCCGGGTTGGCGGCGGCTTCGAGCGAGGCGCGCCCCGGATTGGCGATTGGTCCGGGAGGCAGCCCCTCGATCTGATAGGTGTTGTAGGGGGTCGGCTGATCGATCTCGCTCTTCATGATCGGCCGGCCCAGCGTACCCTTGCCGCCGACCAGACCGTAGATGATGGTCGGATCCGACTGCAGCCGCATCTTCTGCTTCAACCGGTTGACGAACACGGCGGCAACGCGCGTGCGCTCATCCGGCTTTCCCGTCTCCTTCTCGACCAGCGAAGCAAGCACGACAAGCTGCTCCGGCGTCTTGATCGGCAGATCGGGAGAATGGCGGTCCCAGACTTCCTTGAGCAGGCGTTGTTGGGCCTGTTGCATCCGCTGAATGATCTGCTCGCGCGTCACGCCGCGGTTATAATTGTAAGTGTCGGGCAGCAGGCTGCCTTCGCGCGGAATTTCCTTGATGTTTCCCGTCAGCACATCGTCGTCGAGCAGGCGCGCGACGATCTGCTCCGACGTCAATCCTTCGGGAACGGTGAGCTGATGGGCAACGACGCGGCCCTCGATGATGGTGGCGACCACATCACGCAAGCTGGCATGCGCCTTGAATTGATATTCGCCGGCCTTGAGATCTTGGCGCGCCTTGAGCGCCAGCACACCGCCAATAAACACCCACGGCTGATCGATGACGCCCTCGCGCGCCAGCACATCGGAAATGTCGCGGATGCTGGAGTCGCGCGGGATATTGACAACGCGATCCTCGGGCAACGGGCCGGGAGCGTCAAAGCGCTGCTTGCCAAGCACCAGCGCCGCGCCGGCTACGATCGCCAACAGGACGAACAACGTGATAATGGCGTTGCCGATGACGACAAAAGGATGACGCGCCCGCTTGGAGCGGCGGCTGCTCGTCGGCACTTCGATCGTATCGGGCTCGAGCGCGGTTCGCGGACTGCGCGGCGTCAGGTGCTTGTTGCCCTTCACAGCATCTGCGGCGGTCGGCGCGCGCTCCGACAGCGGCGGATAGGGTTCGCTCGCGCCCGGTACGGGTCTTCCAGGACTCTGAGGGGTCGCCGGACGGGGTATTGGCGGGGGTGTCACCGGCCGCGCCACGGAGGCGGCGGCTTGCGGGGCGCTGCCGCCATTGGCAGCGCGCGCCGTGGATATCCTGGCCGATTTGTCTGTGCTCGGCGCGGCTGGCCGCGGACTTGGCGAGACGGAAGCGGTTGGCCCGGAAATGGGGGCTTTTGTGGCAGCGAGCGTCCGCGGGATCTCCGGAGGCTTGGTCGGTTTGGGTGGCGCGGGCGGCTGGCCTTTCGCCGCTGCGGCGCCGGGCGCCGCCACCACAGGCTTGTCGGCGGCGCGCGTGGCTGCCGCGCGCGGCGGCACCGCCGCGCGCCCGCTGCCGTTGGGCGGTGGAGCTTGCTCCGTCACCGCCGCTTATCCGCTTCGACACTAAGCATGTTCAGCGAGAAGGTGAGACCCTTGCCGAGCGCACCGGCGCTCGGCGATTTCTGCCATGTCCGCCCACCGGCACGAGGTTGGACTTGCAGTGAATTGCAGGCGAGTGCGGAGCAAATATGGCAAAATGGCGATGGCAGCACGAACCCTAATCCTGCATGCGGCGGAATACCAGCGAGGCGTTAGTGCCGCCGAACCCGAAGGAGTTCGACAGCGTTATATTGATGGGGCGCTTGCGCGCCTTATGGGGCACGAGATCGAGCGCGGTATCGACGGAAGGGTTGTCAAGGTTGATGGTCGGCGGCGCCACATGATCGCGCATGGCGAGCAGGCAGAAGATTGCCTCGACCGTGCCGGCAGCGCCGAGCAAATGGCCGATCGAAGATTTGGTCGACGACATGCTGATCTTGCCGGCGGCGTTGCCGACCAATCGCTCGACGGCCTTGAGCTCGATCTCGTCGCCGAGCGGCGTCGAGGTGCCGTGAGCGTTGATATAGTCGATGTCACCGGGCGATATTTCGGCGCGCCGGATCGCCGCCTTCATGCAGCGTAATGCGCCGTCGCCATCCTCGGCCGGCGCGGTGATGTGAAAGGCGTCGCCGGAGAGCCCGTAGCCGATCAGTTCGCCGTAAATGCGGGCGCCGCGCCGTTTGGCGTGGTCATACTCTTCGAGCACGATCGCGCCGGCGCCTTCGCCCATGACAAATCCGTCGCGGTCGCGGTCGTAAGGCCGCGACGCGCGCTCCGGCGTATCATTGAATCCGGTCGACAACGCGCGGCAGGCGGCGAAGCCGGCGAGCGACAAACGATTGACCGGCGATTCCGCGCCGCCGGCCACCATGACGTCGGCATCGCCGAGCGCAACGAGCCGGCCGGCATCGCCGATGGCGTGAGCGCCGGTCGAGCATGCGGTGACGACGGCGCTGTTCGGACCTTTGAGCGAATGGGTAATCGATACGTAGCCGGAAGCCAGATTGATGATGCGGCCGGGAATGAAGAACGGCGACACCCGTCGCGGGCCGCGATCGCGCAACAGCAAAGCCGTTTCGGCGATGCCTTCGATGCCACCGATGCCGGAGCCGATCAACACGCCGCTGGTAACCTGGTCGTCGTATTCTCGCGGGTGCCAGTCGGCGTCGTCGAGCGCCTGCTTCGCGGCCGCCATGGCGAAAAGAATGAACTCGTCGACCTTGCGCTGCTCCTTGGGCTCCATCCACTGATCGGCATTGAAGCTGCCGTCGGCGCCGTCGCCGCGCGGAATTTGACCGGCGATCTTGCAGGGAAGATCAGACACTTCGAAACGTTCGATGCGTCCGATGCCGCTGTCGCCGGCCAGCAGACGCTGCCAGGTCGACTCCACCCCGCTGGCGAGCGGCGTCACCATGCCAAGACCAGTGACGACCACGCGTCTCATCATCAGCGCTCCGAACAGACGCTTTGGCCCAAACCCTTCCCGATCAAGCCTTCTCGGTCGTGCCTTTTCGGTGAATTTATTGTCGCAGTACGCGCCCGCTGCTGATGCGCGCGGGCATCGCGCTCTGGCGCGCGACCTACGCCGCGCCGCTAGCCCGGTGCCGGATTGTCAACTCTTGGCGTTCTTTTCGAGGAACTTGATGGCGTCGCCAACGGTGAGGATGGTCTCGGCAGCGTCGTCAGGAATCTCGCAACCGAATTCCTCCTCGAAGGCCATGACGAGCTCGACCGTGTCGAGGCTGTCGGCGCCGAGATCGTCGATGAAACTGGCGTTCTCTGTCACTTTGTCGGGCTCGACGCCGAGATGCTCAACGACGATCTTCTTCACCCGCTCGCCAATATCACTCATCGTTTCCAACCTCTTCTGTCAACGCGACCCGATCAATACGTCTCGGTTCGTCCAAGTCTGCCCGTTCAAGTCTCTCGTCAAGTCTTTGTGGGTCTTGGCTGTGGGCTTGGCGACGGCCGCGGGTCGACGCCGATCAGAGGCGACACTCACTCCCAACGCGCTCCGGCTTAAAACGGCGACCCCCAACCAAACTCACGGTCCGGTTACCACACTTCGATTGCGTTGGCCAGCGCGCCCGCGCGGCCCGATCGCGAGCCCTATCGTATTCAAATCATGGCCATTCCGCCGTTCACATGCAACGTTTGTCCGGTCACATAGCCGGCCTCATTCGCGGCCAGAAAGGCGACCGCGGCGGCGACTTCCTGGACCGTGCCGGCGCGGTTCGCCGGTATTCTGGCGAGGATGCCTTCGCGCTGCTTGTCGTTGAGCTTGTCGGTCATCGGCGTGACGATGAAGCCGGGGGCGACGCAATTGGCGGTGACGCCGCGCTTGGCATATTCCTGACCGATCGCTTTGATCATTCCGGTAATGCCGGCTTTAGCGGCGACATAATTGGCCTGGCCCGGATTGCCGGTCGAACCGACCACGGAAGTGATCGCGATAATGCGGCCAAATCGGCGGCGCATCATGCCGCGCACCGCGGCGCGCGAGAGACGAAACGTCGCCGACAGGTTGATCGCGATCACCTGATCCCATTCCTCGTCGCGCAATTGGACGAACAGATTGTCTCTGGTGATGCCGGCATTGGCGACGAGAATGTCGAGTTGACCCATCGCCTCTTCGGCGCGCGGCACCAGCGCATCGGTCTCGGCATTGTCGGCGAGATTGCCCGTGAGCACATGGACACGGTCTTTGAGATCGGCTGCCAGCTGGTCGAGGATTTCGCGCCTCGTGCCGGAGATGGCGACGGTCGCGCCTTGTGCATGCAGGACGCGCGCGATGCCGCCGCCAATGGCGCCGGTCGCTCCCGTGATCAGTGCGGTCTTGCCGGTGAGTTCGAACATGATCAGCCTCGCGATCACGCAGTGTTCAACCGCGCGCAGATTTGAAACGAGCGACATCCTCAGGCGTGCCAATCGAGGACACGGTGACGGTGTCGGCAATCCGCCTAATCAACCCGGCGAGCACCTTGCCGGAGCCGACTTCGTAGAAACTCGTCACGCCGGCTCCCGCCATGAAAGCAACCGACTCGCGCCAGCGCACCGTGCCGGTCACTTGCTGCACCAGCGCGTGAATGATCGCCGCCGGATCCGTGATCGGCCGCGCAAGCACATTGGCGACCACCGGCACGGCCGGCGCTTTGACCGAAACTTTCGACAGCGCCTCGGCCATGGCGTCGGCCGCCGGCTGCATCAACGCGCAATGGAAGGGCGCCGACACCGGCAGCATCATCGCCCGCTTGACGCCCTTCGCCTTGGCGGTTTCCACGGCTCGCTCGACCGCCGCTTTCTCGCCCGACAAGACCACCTGGCCACCGCCATTGTCGTTCGCGGCTTCACATATCCCGCCTGCCCCGGCCTCCTTGGCGATCGCCTTGGCCGTATCGAGGTCGACGCCGATCAGCGCCGCCATGGCGCCGACGCCAACCGGCACGGCCTTCTGCATGGCGCGGCCGCGAATGCGCAACAGCCACGCCGCATCGGCGATCTTCAGCGACTGAGCGGCGGCGAGCGCCGAATATTCGCCCAGCGAATGCCCCGCCACATAGGCTACGTCGCGCTTGAGATCGACACCGGCCTCCGCTTCGAGCGCGCGTAACGTGGCGAGCGAGACCGCCATCAGCGCCGGTTGAGCATTCTCGGTCAGCGTCAGCGTTTCCGCCGGCCCATTCCACATCGTCGCGGAGAGCTTCTCGCCAAGCGCGGCATCGACTTCTTCGAACACGTGGCGCGCCGCCGCAAAGGCTTCAGCCAAACCCTTGCCCATGCCGACCGCTTGGCTGCCTTGGCCGGGAAAAACAAACGCGGTCGTCATGCCTTGCCTCTAAAAGAGCGGCGAAAGATACCGCGATCACGCCGGTGTCAAGGGACCCGGCCGGTAACAAAGCGAAAACCGGCGGTCGCTAAGCTCGGTCGTGAGCCGCCTGGTATGGTTAAGATGTTGGTCGCGAGTTCGCTTCGATGAGTTAATTTTCTCCGGTGACCGAGGCGGAATTGTCCCGCGCGCGCAAGGATCCCGCATTCCGGCAGCGGCTTTTGCAGCAAAGTCTCGACGTGCTCCTGGGCAAGTTGCAGAAAGAGCGCCAAGCCTCCCGCTCGGCAAGCGCCAACGACGGGCAGATGCGCGAAGGCGTCACTTTGGCGGTGCGGCTTGCCGAACTGATCCAGGCGGCCGCCGACCCCGTGCGCCAGCGCTGACCAGCTTGCCTTTCGGCGCCGTCCGCGTATAAGGCCTCCTTTTCCGCTCGACCCCGGCCGGGGGCTGAACGGACGGCCGTGCCGCCGATCTTTCGGTGGCCCGGTAGGACCAGATCGGTCCGGCGTCCCGTGTTCCCGCCTTCAGAGCATTCGAGCCTTTCCCGAAGGGTTCGAGGGGCTTCGCGCTGCGGCGAGCGAGAACAACGAAGGAAAGGGCATCAATGTCGCTCTACGAGCATGTCTACCTTGCGCGCCAGGACGCCAGCGCGCAGCAGGTAGAGGAATTGACGGCGCATCTCAAAAGCGTCGTCGAAGGCATGGGCGGAACCATCGCCAAGACCGAGTATTGGGGCGTGAAATCGCTCTCCTATCGGCTGCGCAAGAACCGCAAGGCGCATTTCACGCTGCTGAATCTCGACGCCCCGCCGGCGGCGATCAACGAGATCGAACGCCTGGAGCGCCTGAACGAAGATGTCTTGCGCTACCTGACCATTCGCGTGGATGTGCACGAGGAAGGTCCCTCAGCGATGATGCGCCGGGCCGAACGCGACCGTGATCGCGATGATCGCCGCGGCGATCGCGACGAGCGCCGTTTCGATCGCGGCGACCGCGACCGTGGTGATCGCGGTGACCGCCCGCGCGAGCGTCGGCCCCGCGAGGGTTCGGACGACGCAGAACCAACGGGGGAATAACGATGGCGATGTCACCGCAAGCCGGCGGAGCGCGCCGGCCATTCTTCCGCCGCCGCAAAAGCTGCCCGTTCTCCGGCGCCAATGCGCCGAAGATCGACTACAAGGACGTCAAGCTGTTGCAGCGGTTCGTGTCCGAGCGCGGCAAGATCGTTCCAAGCCGCATCACCGCCGTCTCGGCGAAGAAGCAGCGCGAGCTCGCGCAGGCGATCAAGCGCGCGCGGTTTCTCGGGCTGTTACCTTACGTGATCCGTTGAGCAAGGAGAGACGGACATGGAAGTGATCTTGCTCGAACGCGTTCCTAGACTTGGTCAGATGGGCGACGTGGTGCGCGTCAAGGACGGCTTCGCCCGCAATTTCCTGTTGCCGCGCGGCAAAGCGCTGCGCGCGACCACCGAGAACCGCACGCGCTTTGAGACCATGAAAACCGAGCTCGAGGCGCGCTCACTTTCGCTCAAAAGCGACGCCAGCCAAGTGGCCGAGAACCTCAACGGCAAGAGCTTCACGGTGCTGCGCCAGGCTTCGGAAGCGGGGCAGCTGTTCGGCTCGGTTTCGCCGCGCGATCTCATCGGCCTGCTCGCGACGGCCGGATACAATGTCGACCGCAGCCAGATTGCGCTGAATACGCCGATCAAAACCATCGGCCGGCACAACGTGCCGATCTCGCTGCATCCGGAGATCGAGACTGCGATCAATGTGATCGTCGCCCGCAACGCCGAAGAAGCGACACGCATCGAGCGCGGCGAGGATGTTGCGCAGTTGCGCGAACAGCGGACGCCGGAGGAAGAGGCCGTGCTCGCGGCGGAAGCTTTCTTCGAGCCCGAGGCCGCTGAATCGGTCCGGGCCCGCGAAGGCGCCCAGGCGGAGACCGAGACCCCTGCGCCGGCCGACAAGACCTGAAAAGGGGCTGCGAGCTTACCGGCTGTCGGACTAGTCCGACCGTCTGAACTTGTCAGTCGGGAATGTTGTCGCGCGGAACCGGCTCGCCGGATTCGCCGGGCGCGGTTTCCGAAGGCACAGCGGCAGTCGGCGTCGGCGCAGCAACCGCAGGGGCAGGCTCCGGCGCCGGCGTCTCGGGACGCGGCTCGGTCGCCGCGGCAGCCGCCGGCACATGCGCCACTTCCGCAGGTTCCTGCGGCTGGTCCGGAGTGGGAGCGCCTTGATCCTTGCGGCGATTGCGCGTCGCCGTGGCAGGGCGATTTTGGCTCGGCTCCGGCCGGGCGATCGGATTCATAAAGGTCGGTGTGCCGCTCGGGGCAGCCTCTTCCTTCGGCTTTGCGTCCGCTTCGCCGGGCTTGCGTGGCTTGGCGTTGGCCGTCGCACTTTCTTCAGGCTTCGGCGGTTTTTGCGCATGGTCGGCCGGCGGCTTCTGGCCGGGCGCCGGCGCCGCGACCGTGTCGCGTCCGCCGACGACATAAGCCGCAAGCGACGCCGCCTGATCGCGGCCGGTGGTGTAATGCTCGCGCAGGAACTCCGCCACGGCCGCCGCGCTCTTGCCCTTCCGCAGCGCACTCGCGGATTTGTGGCATTCGGCGCAGGCGTTGGAGAAGATTTGTGACGCTGACTTGCCTTGGTCGATATTGGTCTGAGCGCGCGCCATTGCAGGCGCCAACGCTGCCAGAACCCCGATTGTCAGCGCAAAAGCCCGGTTCACCCTCAACTCCCTCAAGTCCCACGGCTCGGTCACACCGGTCACTCCTTACCGCAAAACCGGCCAAAAGTGAGCGGCGTCTAGCAGGGTCCCCGTTAAGAAAGAAGGGACCGCCTTCGCCTGCATTGCTGGTCAAGCAGGATTTTGTTTTAATGACGGCAGGCGGGCGCTCTGGGGGCCTCGTGACGCCCTCGAACCTTCAATTCGGCGCTATCGCGTAAGAAGTGCGTGGAGACGCGAGCTTGGACTGGTTGTTAGCGACATTTTTGCGGCGGTTCATCCGCAACGGGTCCCTCACGGTCACGACGGCGGCGGGCAGGACATACACTTTCGGCCATGGCAGCGGCCCGCCGGTGGCGATGCGCTTCACCAGCGCTAAAGCCCAGCGCAGCGTCCTTTTCAATCCACAGCTCCGCCTGGGCGAAGCCTTTATGGACGGCACGTTGGTCGTCGACCGAGGCTCGATCGCCGACCTGCTGGCCGTCCTGATGCGGCAGGACCACATCGCCCCGCCGCGCTGGGTCCTGCCCTTACAATTCGGCCGTTACCTGTTCCGGCGCGTGGCGCAGTTCAATCCGCGGTCGCGGTCGCGGCGCAATGTCGCGCATCACTACGACCTCGACGGCAGGCTCTACAAACTGTTCCTCGATGCCGACCAGCAATATAGCTGTGCCTATTTCGAAGGGCCGGACCAATCGCTCGACGACGCTCAGCTCGCCAAAAGGCGGCACCTCACGGCGAAGCTGAGAGTCGAACCGGGCGCAAAGGTGCTCGACATCGGCTGCGGCTGGGGCGGTCTCGCACTCTATCTTGCCGAAATCGCCGGCGCGCAGGTGACCGGCATCACGCTGTCGCAGGAGCAGTACGCCCGCGCGCAACAACGAGCGGCCGAGCGCGGCCGGTCGCAGGACGCCGCGTTCCGGCTCGAGGATTATCGCGACGTCGCCGGACCGTTCGATCGCATCGTATCGGTCGGCATGTTCGAGCATGTCGGCGTCGGCCATTACGATACGTTCTTCCACAAGTGCGCCGACATTCTCGACCAGGACGGCGTTTTTCTGCTGCACACGATCGGCCGCAGCGGTTCACCGAGTTTCACCAATCCCTGGATCGCCAAGTATATTTTCCCGGGCGGCTACATCCCGGCGCTTTCCGAAGTGCTGCCGGCGATCCAGCGCGCGCGGCTCGTCGTCACCGACGTCGAAATCCTCCAGCTCCACTACGCCGAGACGCTCAAGGCCTGGCGCGAACGCTTTCTCGCCCATCGCGAGGAGGTGGAGCGGCTCTACGATGCGCGCTTTGTGCGCATGTGGGAATTTTACCTGGCGTCGTCGGAAATGGCGTTCCGCGAAAGCGACATGGTGGTGTTCCAGCTTCAAATGGCAAAGCGCAAAGGCGTCGTGCCACAGACCCGCGACTATATCGGCCGCGAGGAAACGCGGCTGCGGGCGCTCGAAGCGGGCTATTCCGCACCACTGCGGCTTGCCGGCGAATAGCCGCCGGTTCCGCGAGCCCGCAGTCAAGGCCATTCGTGTCGTGCACCGCCGCGCGCGTGCACACAGTGTGTAACGGGGAAAGCCGCGATAGGGCATTCCCGTCGGCACCGCGCTCGATTATCCAAGATGTCCTTGTGTTTCAAATTGCGCCGGTCGGGAATTTCGAAGAGTTGGCGCCGTCGTTGAGTAATTCGCAATGTTAAGTCACCGCAAATCGGCCACAAGCAAATCCCTTGATTCGGGGCCATGGCACAAATCGATTCGATTGCACGCAAGCAGCTTCCGGCGGAACCCATGTTCCGCGCGCCGCCGCACAATATCGAAGCCGAGCAGGCGCTGCTCGGCGCCATCCTCGTCAATAACGAGGCGTTTTATCGTGTTTCCGATTTTCTCGAGCCCAAGCACTTTCTCGAGACGATCCATCAGCGCATCTTCGAACTCGCCGGCGGGCTGATCCGCGCCGGGAAACTGGCGACGCCGGTGACGCTGAAGACATTCTTGCCGACGGAACTCGACATTGCCGGGCTCACGGTCAATCAATATCTGGCCCGGCTCGCCGCGGAAGCGACAACGATCATCAATGCCGAGGACTACGGCCGCACCGTTTATGATCTGTCGATCCGCCGCGACCTGATCACGATCGGCGAGGAGATGGTCAACCTCGCTTTCGACGCACCGGTCGACGCGACGCCGCAGAGCCACATCGAAGATGCCGAGCGCAAGCTCTTCGAGCTTGCCGAAACCGGACGTTACGAAAGCGGCTTTCAGCGCTTTGCCCAGGCGCTGACCACGGCGGTCGACATGGCTGCGCACGCTTATCAGCGCGACGGCGGCCTCTCAGGAATGGCCACGGGGCTGACCGATCTCGATTCCAAAATGGGGGGTCTACAAAAGTCCGACTTGGTCATCCTCGCCGGTCGCCCCGGCATGGGAAAGACCGCGCTTGCCACCAATATCGCCTACAACGTCGCAAAGGCATTTGCACTGGGAGACGTTCGGCCTGACGGTAGTCGGGAAACCGTCAATGGTGGGGTGGTCGGCTTTTTTTCGCTGGAAATGTCAGCCGAGCAATTGGCAACGCGTATCATCTCAGAGCAGACAGGCATCCCGTCGAATAAGATCCGCCGTGGCGCGATTGGGGAAACCGATTTCGAGAGGATCAAAGATGTTTCGATCGAGCTGCAGAGCCTACCTTTCTATGTCGACGAGACTGGCGGTCTTTCCATCGGCCAATTGGCGGCGCGGGCGCGAAGGCTGAAGCGGCAGCGCGGCCTCGATCTTTTGGTGATCGACTACGTGCAACTGCTGCAAGGATCGACCCGCCGCTCAAACGAAAACCGCGTGCAGGAAATCACCGAGATTACGACGCAACTCAAAGCGCTCGCCAAAGAGCTGAACGTGCCAGTCGTGGCCTTGTCTCAATTGTCTCGCCAAGTAGAGAGCCGAGAAGACAAACGCCCGCAATTATCAGATTTGCGTAAGTCAGGCTCGATCGAGCAGGATGCGGATGTCGTCCTTTTCGTCTACCGCGAGGAATATTATCTGACGAACAAAGAGCCTCGTCCGGGAACAGCCGATCACGATAAATGGCTGACCGAGATGGATGCCGTTCACGGCAAGGCGGAGGTCATTATCGGCAAGCAGCGGCACGGGCCCACCGGGACCGTTTCCTTGCAATTCGACGCCGAAGTCACCCGTTTCGCCAATCTCGATGCCGCGCATCGACCCAGCTTCTAAGCCCCCATTCTTATTCGGCTTTACCCGCGCCGCAACCGCCGTCATAACGCGGCCATGGCATTCGCCGAACCACTGCAGGAAACGGCCGCGCCGCTCACCGACCCTGAGACCGGCGGCACGCTGACGATCGATCTGGACGCGATCGAAGCGAACTGGCGCACGCTGGCGCGCAAGCTCCTCACCGTCGAGTGCGGAGCCGTGGTCAAGGCCAACGCCTATGGACTGGGCCTTGAGCCGGTGACCGCTAAGCTCGCCAAAGCAGGTTGCAAGACTTTCTTTGTCGCCGACATCGCCGAAGCGCGGCGGGCGCGCACCCGCACCCGCGAAGCGACGATCTATGTGCTCAACGGATTTGCGGTCGATGCCGGCATGGCATTTGTCGAGCTTAACGTGCAGCCGGTCATCAACAGCACGGCGGAGCTTGCGGAATGGGACGCCTTTGTCAGCGCGCAGAACTGGCGCGGCGGCGCGGCGATCCACATCGACACCGGCATGAATCGGCTCGGCATTTCGGCCGACGAGGCCGCCGCGCTGGCGCTCCGTCTTCAGCAGGAAAATCATGGCATCACGCTGTTGATGAGCCACCTTGCCTGCGCCGAGATTGCCGATCACCCCCTCACCGCCACCCAAATCCGGCTGTTTCGCGAGCTGCGCATGCTCTATCACGGTGTCCCCGCTTCGCTCACCAATTCCGCGGGCATCTTTATCGGCGATACCGCGCACTTTGATTTGGCACGCCCCGGCGCCGCGCTTTACGGCATCAATCCAACTCCAGGCCAAGCCAATCCGATGCGGCACGTCGTCGAGTTGACCGGGCGCATTCTCCAGGTGCGCAAGGTGCCGCAAGGCGGGACCGTCGGTTATGGCGCGGCCTGGACCGCGAGACGTGCCTCGCGCATCGCCGTTGTCGCGCTTGGCTATGCCGACGGCTTGCTGCGAGCCGGCAGCAACCTTGATCGCAAAAGCGCTGGCACCGCGATTGTCGCGGAGAAGAGCTGCCCGATCGTCGGTTACATTTCCATGGACATCGCTTGTGTCGATATTACCGACGTCGCCGCCAATGCCGTGCGCCGCGGTGATACCGCCACTTTCATTGGCCAGAAGATTCAGATCGATGAAGTCGGCGCCGCCGCCGGCACCATCGGCTACGAAATCCTGGTCCGGCTCGGACCGCGGTGCCACCTCGTCTATCGCGGCGGCTGAGGGCGCTTAAGATGGTTGCGCGTGCACCGAACTTCGTCTGCCAGAGCTGCGGCGCGGCATCGGCACGCTGGGCCGGCCGCTGCGACGCCTGTGGCGCCTGGAATACGCTGGTCGAGGAAGGCGCGGTTGCGCGGGCGCGCGCGTCACGCAAAGGCCGGCTGTTCGCTATCGAGCCGCTCAAGGGCCAGACCGTCGAAGCGCCGCGGCTGGCGTCCGGTGTCGCCGAATTCGACCGCGTGACCGGCGGCGGGCTGGTGCGCGGGTCGGTGTTGCTCCTGGGCGGCGATCCCGGCATCGGCAAATCGACGCTCTTGCTTGAAGTCGCGGCTGCGTACGCGCGCCGCGGTCAGCGCGCCGTCTACATCTCGGGCGAAGAGGCGGTCGCGCAAGTGCGATTGCGTGCCGAAAGGCTTGCCCTGAGTGACGCGGCCGTCGAGCTCGCCGCCGAAACCGCGGTCGAGGACATCGTGGCGACGCTCTCCCACGGCAAGCCGCCGCAGCTTCTGGTCATCAATTCGATCCAGACGATGTGGACGCAAACCGTCGAGTCGGCGCCCGGCACAGTGACGCAGGTGCGCGGATCGGCCGCCGAGCTCATTCGCTTCGCCAAGCGCACCGGCGCGTCGGTGATCCTGGTCGGACACGTCACCAAGGACGGACAGATCGCGGGGCCGCGGGTCGTCGAGCATATGGTCGACGCCGTGCTGTCGTTCGAAGGCGAAGGCTCGCAGCAATTCCGGATTTTGCGGGCGATGAAGAATCGTTTCGGTCCGACCGACGAGATCGGCGTCTTTGAAATGACGGGCGCAGGACTGCGCGAAATTTCCAATCCGTCCGAGCTGTTCCTATCCGAGCGTGATCTCGGCAGCCCCGGCACCGCCGTGTTTGCCGGCATCGAAGGAACGCGGCCGCTCCTTGTGGAAATCCAGGCGCTGGTCGCGCCGACCTCGCTCGGTACGCCCCGCCGCGCCGTGGTCGGTTGGGACCCGAACCGGCTCTCCATGGTGCTGGCGGTGCTCGAAGCGCATTGCGGCGTTCGGCTCTCCGGCCATGACGTTTATCTCAACGTCGCCGGCGGGCTACGCATCGCCGAACCGGCGGCCGACGTCGCCGCGGCTGCCGCCTTGGTCTCGTCGCTGGCCCACGCGCCGCTCCCCGCGGACGCGGTCTATTTCGGCGAGGCGTCGCTTTCGGGCGTGGTACGGCCGGTCCCGCAGACCGCCACGCGGCTCAAAGAAGCGCAGAAGCTCGGCTTCGGCAGGGCGATCGTTCCAGAGGCGGCGCGCAACGAAGCTCCCGATGGGCTTTCGCTCTCCACCATCGACACGCTTGCCGACTTGGTCGGCGATATCGCCCGGGACGGTTTACCGGCGCTTCGCCGTGTTGGCCGCCCGGATTCTTGACACGATCCTTAACATGATCTTCCGGCCGCACTGTCACGCCAGACTTGGCGGGATCCGTGCGGAAAATCAGGCCTTCTGCAAGAACGGACGACAAGCCGGGTGACGGCAGCGCCTGGTCCGGCTATACACGCGGCGGACCTTCACCTGTGACCACCGACCCCGCGCCAAACAGGCAGGACTAGCGAGCGGACCAGCAGAACATGCCGATTACGCTGCTCGATGTTGCCCTGATCGTGGTGATGCTGGTTTCGGGGCTGCTCGCCATGGTGCGCGGCTTCATGCGCGAGATCTTGTCGATCATCGCGTGGATCCTGGCCGCCGTCGCCACGCTCTACGCCTATTCCAAGTTGCTGCCCTTGGCCAAACAGTATTTCAACAACGATATTGTCGCCGCCGTTGTCGTGATCGGCGGCGTTTTCCTGCTGACGCTTCTTGTGGTCTCGATCGTCACGGTCAGGATTTCCGACATGGTGCTCGACAGCCGCGTCGGCGCGCTCGATCGCACCCTTGGCTTTCTGTTCGGGCTCGCCCGCGGCCTGATCATCGTCGTCGTGGCCTTCATGTTCTTTAACTGGCTGGTCCCCGACAAGAGCCAGCCGGAATGGGTCAAAGCCGCCAAATCGCGCGTGGTTCTGGCCGGAACCGGGCAATGGCTGATGTCCATGTTGCCGGAAGACCCGGAAAACACCATCTTGAAGAAGCTGAAGCGGCGTCCGGAAGACACTGAAACGCCAGAGAATTCGACTGATCGGCACAGCCAGATCGATCAGCCCGCCGCCAAGGGAGAGACAGGAATTGCTCAAGGTCCGGGGAATCGTGCATTGAGGTGACCGCGGACCAATGACCATGACACAAGCCACCCTCCTCGACCTCGACGCGGACCGGCTGCGCGAGGAATGTGGTGTATTCGGCATTTTCGGGCACCCCGACGCGGCGGCGATCACGGCGCTCGGCCTGCATGCTCTCCAGCATCGCGGCCAAGAGGCTACCGGCATCGTCTCGTTCGACGGCACCCGGTTCCATTCCGAGCGCCGCCTTGGGCTGGTGGGTGACGCCTTCTCCGGGCGCGAGGTGATCGACCGGCTGCCCGGCAACGCCGCCATCGGCCATGTGCGCTATTCGACCACCGGCGAGACCATCCTGCGCAACGTGCAGCCGCTGTTCGCGGAGCTCAATGCCGGCGGTTTTGCCATCGGCCATAACGGCAACCTGACCAACGGTCTGACGCTCCGCCGCCAGCTGGTGCGCGAAGGCGCGATGATGCAGTCGACCACCGACACCGAGGTCATCTTGCATCTGGTGGCGCGCTCGCATCGTAATCGCTTTGTCGATCGCTTCATCGATGGGCTACGCGTGCTCGAAGGCGCCTATGCCTTTGTCGGCCTCACCAACAAGAAGCTCGTTGGCGCGCGCGACCCGCTCGGCATCCGGCCGCTGGTGCTGGGCAAGCTCGACGGCTGTCCGATCCTCGCCTCGGAAACCTGCGCGCTCGATATCATCGGCGCCCAATATGTCCGCGACGTCGAGAACGGCGAGGTGCTGATCTTCGACGAGGACGGCGCGCATTCGCACGAGCCGTTCCCGCCGATGGCGCCGCGGCCGTGCATCTTCGAATACATCTATTTCTCGCGGCCGGATTCGATCATCGGCGGCCGCAGCGTCTACGAGGTGCGCAAGAATTGCGGCCACGAGCTTGCGCGCGAAGCGCCCGCTGCTGCCGACGTCGTGGTGCCGGTGCCCGATTCCGGGGTACCCGCCGCGATGGGCTATGCGCAAGCCTCCGGCATCCCCTATGAGCTCGGCATCATCCGCAATCACTATGTCGGCCGCACCTTCATCGAGCCGACGCAGCAGATCCGCCAGCTCGGTGTCCGCCTCAAGCACAGCGCCAACCGCGCCGTCGTCAACGGCAAGCGCATCGTGCTGATCGACAACTCGATCGTGCGCGGCACGACATCGGTCAAGATCGTGCAAATGATGCGCGACGCCGGCGCCAGCGAAGTGCATTTTCGCATTGCCTCGCCGCCGATCACCCATCCGGACTATTACGGCATCGACACGCCGGAGCAGGACAAGCTCTTGGCCGCGACGCATGACCTGGAAGGCATGCGGAAATTCATCGGTGCGGATTCGCTCGCCTTCCTTTCGGTCAATGGCATCTACCGCGCCATGGGCGAAAAAGAGCGCGATCCGGCCCGCCCGCAATTCACCGACCATTGCTTCACCGGCGAATATCCCACCGCCCTCACCGATCGCACCGCGGAAGACGCCCCGCCCCACCAGCTCTCCCTTCTCGCCGAGGCGAGCTGAGGAATGTCCAAACCACTTGCTGATCGGGTGGCGCTGGTCACTGGCGCCTCGCGCGGTATCGGTTATGCCGCGGCACTCGTACTGGCGCGCGCCGGCGCCCACGTAATCGCGGTGGCGCGCACGGTCGGTGGTCTCGAAGAGCTTGACGATGCGATCCGCACCGCCGGCGGTTCGGCAACGCTGACGCCGCTCGACATGCGTGACTATCCAGGCATCTATCGCCTGGCCAAAGCCCTGAATGAGCGCTACGGCCAACTCGACATCCTGCTTGGCAACGCTGCGCTTGGCGGCGTTCCTTCGCCGCTCGATCACATCGAGCCGAAAGCCTGGGACGATACGATGGCGGTCAACGTCACCGCCAACTGGCATCTGATCCGCGCCATGGATCCGTTGCTGAAACGATCCGACGCCGGCCGCGTGGTTTTTGTCACCTCGGGCATCGCCACGCTGGCCCACGCGTATTGGGCGCCGTATTCCGTCTCGAAGGCGGCGCTGGACGTGCTGGCGCGAACCTACGCGGCGGAGACGACCTCGACGCCGGTGCGCGTCAACCTGTTCAGCCCGGGCGCGACCCGCACCCGCATGCGCGCCCTGGTCATGCCGGGCGAGGACCCTTTGACTCTGCCGACGCCGGACGAGGTGGCGGAGAAAATATTCGATCTGTGCCTGCCGAGTTTCTCCGAAACCGGAAAAATCTACGATTTCCGCAGCGGCAAGCTGCAGGACTTTATGCGCCCCGCATAATGATCGCTCGAAACCGCGTTAGGCGCGGCCGCGGGTTGTGAACCGGGCCAGCACGCCGGCGGCTGCGAGCAAAAGCGCCACGACCATTAATGGCGCACCAGCCAAAGCGCTCTCGCGGCCGCCGCCGACGGCGACCGCGAAGACCTGCGTGAAGAGGCCGGGGCCGAACAGATTGGCGATGCCGCTGACGCTGGCATTGGCCCCCTGCAGCCTGCCCTGCTCCGACGCGCTGACATGGCGACTCATCAATGCCATCGCCGCCGGGCCCTCTAGGCCCCACAATGCCATAAGCGGAATGCCGATCCAGAATTCGGCGCCGGTGCGTGCCAGCGCGAAGATGAGAAAGCCAAGCACGCCAAATGCAAGTCCAAGCATCAGCGCCGCGCGTTCGCCGACTAGCTTAGTGACCGGCCCGACCACGGCCCCATTGACGATGACTGAGCCGATGCCCACGGCCGCCAATGTCAATCCAACAATACGCTCGTCAAAGCCATAACGGTACAGCATGTACAGGACGCCGATGCTGGGCAGCACGGCATGCGCCAGATTGCCCAGAAAGTTGACGAATGCGAGCCCGAACAGCTCGTGATGCGAACGCAACAGAGCCAACGCACCGAACGGATTGGCGCGACGCCATCGAAAACTCGTGCGCTCTCCGCGCGGCAGCGATTCCGGAAGGATCAGGAGCCCATAGAGCGCGTTCGCCAGGCTCAGGCCGGCGGCAATCCAGAACGGCAGCCGCGGCGAAATGTTGCCGGCCAATCCGCCAAGCGCCGGCCCAAGCACGAATCCGGCGCCGAACGCGGCGCCCAGCAAGCCGAAACGCGCGGCGCGCTGTTCCGGCGGCGTGACGTCGGCAACGTAGGCGTAGCCCGTCGCAATGCTGGCCGCGGCAATGCCGGAAATCACCCGGCCGGCGAACAGCCAGCCGAGCGTCGGCGCCAGCGCCATCAGTACATAATCGAGGCCGACGCCGAAGTTGGAGAGAAGGATCACCGTCCGCCGGCCGAAACTGTCGGACAGCATGCCTTGCAACGGCGAGAACAAAAATTGCATCAGCGCCCAGGCGGTGCCGAACACGCCGAAAATCCTTGCCGCCTCCTGAGTATCGCCGCCGACGAAATCGACCACAAGCTTCGGCAGCACCGGAATGACAATGCCCATAGCGAGCATGTCCAGAAAGATGGTGGCGAAGATGAAGACGAAGGCGGCTTGGCGACGCACCGCGCCGACCTTCACGGTCACTTGGTCGGTTTGCTCGTCCATCACCGTCGCTTCCGGCCGGCATAAGGATTGGCCTTGGCGCGCAGCGTCAGGCGGATCGGCGTGCCCGGCAGCGTAAATGCTTCACGCAAACCGTTGACCAGATAGCGACGATAGATGTCGGGGAGCGCCGCCGCGCGCGAAGAGAACAGCACGAAAGTCGGCGGCCGCGACTTCGGCTGAGTCATATAATCAAGCCGGATACGGCGGCCACGGACCGCGGGCGGGGGGTGGGTTTGCGCGGCGTGGGACAGAAAGCGGTTGAGCGCTGCGGTCGGTACCCGGCGGTTCCAGACGGCGTGGGCGTCCATCACCGCCTGCATCAAACGATCGAGCCCTTCGCCGGTGCGCGCGGACAAGGCGACGACCGGAACGCCCTTGATCTGCGGCAACGCGCGATCGACTTCTTCGCGCAGCCGCGGCCGAACGCCCGGCTGCCGCTCGACCAAATCGACCTTGTTGAAGCCGATGACGATGGCGCGTCCGTCGCGTTCGACCAGATCGGCGATTCGCAGGTCCTGCTCCTCAAACGGTGTTTGCGCGTCGACCAGGACAATGACGACTTCGGCAAAGCGGATAGCGTTGAGCGTATCGGCGATCGACAACTTTTCGAGCTTCTCCTCGACGCGCGAGCGGCGGCGCAATCCGGCGGTATCGTGAATGCGCAAATGCCGGCCATGCCAGTCGAGATCGACCGCGATGGCGTCGCGCGTAATGCCAGGTTCAGGCCCGCTCACGAGGCGTTCTTCGCCGAGCAACCGGTTGATCAGCGTCGACTTGCCGGTATTGGGGCGTCCGACCACGGCGATGCGAATAGGCTTGTCGGCGGCTTCGGTCGGCGGAGCTTCTTCATCTTCGCTCGGCCCTGTCGCCTCTGGAAGCGCCGCCCGCAACGCCTCATACAGGTCGGCCAGTCCCTCACCATGCTCCGCGCTGATGGCAACCGGATCGCCTAGTCCAAGCGCGTAGGAATCGAGCGTGCCGGCTTCGCCGGCGCGGCCCTCGCTCTTGTTGGCGACCACAATCGCGGGCTTGCCGGATTTGCGCACGAGATCGGCGAAGCCTCGGTCCGCCGGCGTCGCGCCGGCCCGCGCATCGACCAGGAACAGCACGGCGTCCGCCTGCGCCATGGCGGTGGCGGTCTGCGCTTGCATCTTGCCGGAAAGGCTCTCGGCCGCCGCATCCTCAAGGCCAGCGGTATCGACGACGCGAAACGACAGATCGCCGAGCCGCCCCTCGCCTTCCCGCCGGTCGCGCGTCACGCCCGGCTGATCGTCGACCAGCGCCCGTCGCGCGCCGACGAGGCGGTTGAACAGCGTCGATTTGCCGACATTGGGCCGGCCGACAATGACGATCGTGAACGACATAAGGCGATCTGCGGGCGATAGCTGGATGGCTGCGTGCGCGCTGCAGGCGCTCTTTATCCTGAACTCTGCAGCGTGGATATGCCGGCGCGCGCCGGCGCCTGCGCGTGCTCGGCTATTGCGTTTGCCGCGTTGCCGGGGGGGCCGGCCAGTTGGTCTGGGCGCTCGGCCCCGCTTGCGATGATTGGCCGCCGGGCGGCGCAGGCCAGTTTGTCTGTGCGGGTGGCGGCGCCGGCCAGGCCGATTGCGCCGGTTGTCCCGCCAGAGGCGGCGCCGACGCCGGCGCTTTCCGGTCCCAAACTGGATCGTGCGCCTGCGGCGCCGGCGCACGCGCCACGATCGGCTTGGGTTTCGGCTTCGGCTTGGGTTTCTCGGCAGCAGCCGCGGTCTTGGCCGCGGCGTCAGCGGCATCCGCCGCCACCGGCTCCGGCGCCGGTTGATAGCCCTTCACCAGATCAGGCGGCACGCCAGTCTCGGCTCCCGGCACGCCTTGCGGGAACAACGGCTCGCGGTCACCGGCCAACTTCTTCTTGGTGTTGAACAAGTCAGTGGAAACGACTTCGGTTGGATCGAACTGGCCACCCGCCGTGCAGGCGCCAAGCGCAAACAACAATGCGAGCGCTGAACTTATTCGAACGAGCGAAGGCATCCGTCCCCTCGGCATCGGCTCAGCCCTTGCCGCCCGCAGCAATCAATTCGCTCAACAGTTCGGCGCGGCTACGCGCGCCAGCCGGTGTCTGCGGGTCAGTGATGATCATGTCGGCCCATTGGCGCGCGGCGCTCATGTCGCCGTGCTTCCAAGCCGACAGCGTCAGCAATTCGCGCGCGCTGTATCGGAATGGGCGGTCCGCGCGGGTCAATGGCTCAAGCCGCGTGCGCATCTCGGCGTAGGAAGCGCTGTCGACCAGCAGAAATCCGGCGCGCAAAGTGGCGACGTCCTGGATAGCCTCTCCGGCTCCCCGGTCGGCGGCGATATCGTCATAGGATTTGATCGCGGCCTTCGGATCCGACTGCGCCAGTTCGGCGGCCTCGCGCAAGCGCGCCAGCACGCGATAGCCGGCGGTGCCGTCCGCCGCCAGCTTGGCAAACGCCGCTTCGGCCTCTTGCGGCTTGCCGGATTCCGCCAGTGTCACCGCCTGCTCGAACGCCACTCCGGCTTCGGCGGCCTTCTTGGTCTCCCACCATTCGTACCCGCGCCAGGCGCCGATACCGGCGATAATGAGCACGCAGCCGGCAATGATGTAATAGCCGTAGCGCTCCCACAGCTTTTTCAGCTGTTCGCGGCGGACTTCCTCATCGACTTCTTGAAAGATATCGGTCACGGACCCTGCCCCGACGCGAGCCCAGTTTCAGACGACGGCGCTACCCCCCACAGGTGTAGCCGAGAGCCAGCTTCCGAGCCAAAAGCGACAAAACCAAGGAATTCCGGGTGGTTAGGCCCGGATATCCACACTGGAGCTAGAATAGGCGTGTGGCGCGAGCATGGCAAAGCCGAAGGCCCTCCTGCGGCGATTTTGTGCCGATAACCCTAAACTTGCGGGCGTTAATTGGCCGACGGCCGCCAAAACCGCCGGCTTTGTTAATCTTTTGGCTTCCGCATCGGGTAGACATTGTCGGGGCCCGGAAAATGGCGCGCCCGCACCTCTTCCGCGTAGCTTTTCACCGCTTGCTCGATCGATGGTCCAAGCTCGCCGAAACGCTTGACGAACTTTGGCACCCGCGGTGACAGTCCAAGCATATCCTCAAGTACCAGGATTTGCCCGTCACAGGCGACGCTCGCGCCGATGCCGATGGTGGGGATCGCCACCTCGCCGGTAATGCGGCGGGCGAGCGGCTCGGCGATCGCCTCGAGCACCGCGGAGAACGCGCCGGCGTCGGCGACTGCACGCGCATCCGCCTCGATCGGCGCCCAGTCGCTTTGGTCGCGGCCCTGGGCGCGGAACGAGCCGATGGTGTTGATCGCCTGCGGCGTCAGTCCGACGTGCCCCATGACCGGCACACCACGCTCGACCAGGAAGGCGATCGTCTCGGCCATGCGCCGGCCACCTTCGAGCTTGATGGCGCCGCAGCCGGTTTCCTTCAGCACCCGCGCGGCCGAAGCAAACGCTTGTTCCTTTGATGCTTCATAGGAACCAAACGGCAGATCGACAACGACCAGCGCGCGCTTGGAGCCGCGCATCACCGCGTGACCCTGCAGGATCATCATATCCAGCGTCACCGGCACGGTGCTTTCAAGCCCATGCATCACCATGCCGAGCGAGTCGCCGACCAGGATGACATCGCAGTAGCGGTCGAGGATACGCGCCGTGTGCGCGTGGTAGGACGTCAGGCACACGATCGGCTCGGCGCCTTTGCGGGCGCCGATGTCCGGCGCGGTCAGCCGGCGGATGTCTTCGTGCACCGACATGAAGTCAGTGTCCGAGCGCCGGCGTGCCGAATACCGGCACCCCGATGACAAGCGGATGAAATAGCAAGCCGAGCGCCAGAAAGACGATCGTACCGACGACAACGGCGATGACATCATTGCGCCGGCCGCCGACAGGAGACGGCGGCGATCTGACGTTAGTGCGGCGTTTCAGCGTAATGCGGTCGTAAACCGCCCAGGCGAGCACGGCACCAAACAGAATGATACCGCCAAGGTCGCCGTTGGCGCACAGATGCGCGACGGCCCAGATTTTAACGGCGACCAGCAGCGGATGCTTGAGTACCCGCTTGATGTCGCCGGGAATGTAGGCGGCGACGAGCGCGATGCTGGCCGGCCACATCGCGATTTGCACGATGTAGCGCGTCCATGCCGGCGGATACCATAACGGGATAACGCCTTCGGTGCGATAGCGCGCGAAACCGTAGCTGAGCAGAACAAGACCAATGAGCGAGACCAGGCTGAACAGGCCCTTGTATGGTCCCTCGCCAAGCCTGGCGATCAGTGCCGCTCGATGTCCGCGCATGGAAACGAACACATGCGCGCCGAGAAACACGACAAGTCCGGCAATTTCGATGGCGAGGCCCATTTTTCAGGCAAGACTCTTTTAGGTAAGACTCCTAGCGCCGCGATCATGACGAGCAAGCGGCGCTTGTCAATGACGACTAAACGTGCGTCAGGGCCCGCCGAATCGGAAGTTGACGCCGGCCTTGATTTCATGAACGCTCAAGCTGGCATTGCTCGCATACGACGGCGTGGTCGGCGTCGTGAAATTCAGCGTCTGCGGGCCAAAGCTCAGATAGTCATATTCGGCCTTGGCGAACCAGTTTGCATTGATGCCGTATTCGAGGCCGATGCCGGCGGTCCAGCCGGTCCGCATCAAGGCGCTGCGCGCACTGTTGCCGGCGACGCCCGTAAAGTTGTTTTGGTCGCGGGCGAACGCGACGCCGCCCTTGCCGTAAATCAGCAGACGATCGAAGGCCGCGCCGATGCGACCGGTGGCGGTCGATGTCCAATTAGTGTTGGTGCCGATGGAGTTGCCACGCGAGTCCGCGCCGCTGCCCTTGAGCCCCGCGTAGCTGAACTCAGCCTCGACGCCGAGCAAGAGCCTGCCGCGCTGCAGATTGGCGCCGGCCTGGCCGCCGCCGACAAAGCCCGGGCCGCCATTAGAGACGTTGTTTGCTCCGCCGAATGGATCGCTCCACGACGAGCGATCGAAGCCGCCGCCGATGTGCCCGCCAACATAGAAGCCGGTCCAGCTGAAAATCGCCGCGGGAGCCGAAGCGACCGGCGCAACCGCCAGCGGAGCCGGCCCTACCGGCAGATCCGCCGCTGCGGCCGCATCAACGGCCATACCGGAAGCAGCAGCAAACACGACGCCCACTACGAACGCACGCAACTTCACCTACCCTGGCCCCCACTCGAGACGCCCCTGGCGCCGCGCGAGCAACAAAAGCCTTTGTTGGTCTTGCGCGGCAAAAAGCACGAGGTGTTCGGACAAAGCGTGGTGCGACAGTGGCGGGAAAATGACTTTGGTTTTGTTGTTGAAGGATTTCCAAAGCCGCATTCTTAATGCTTGGTGGAGAGCGAGCGACCTTTGAAAAACCAAGAGGCATCGCGCGAATACACGACCGACCCGCGCAATTTTCCGCCGCCAACGCCCGCGCCTCGGTTGTCGCAATGGCGCGGCGCAACGCACTCGGGCGATTGCTAGACTTTGCTAAGCTTGTATCATCGCCGATGATTGCCGGGGCGGCGGGTCAAATGTCGTCAGCAATTGGTAAAGGGAGGAACGCGTGACCGGAACTTTGGCTCAAAACGTCTTTCAGATCGGATTTGTCGTGCCCGACATTCACAAAGGAATGGCGTTTTTCAAGGACAAGCTCGGCGTTCCGGAATTTCTGTTCATCGAAAAGCCGGAGCTCCAGGACGAAACCTATCTCGGCAAGCCGGCGCCGCTGCGCCTGCATCTGGCGTTCGGCTGGTGCGGCGACACGCAAGTCGAGCTGATCCAGCCGATCGCCGGCGTCAGCACCTATTCGAAATTCCTCGATCACAATCCGCAGGGCGGCATGCACCACTATTGCGCCGAAGTCGACAACTATGGCCAAGGGCTGAAGGATATGGAGACGCGCGGCTTCCCGCTGGTGCAAAGCGGCCGTCACAACGAAACGCGCTTCGCCTATTTCGATACCACCGGCGTCATCGGCGCGCTGACCGAAATCGTCTATCTGCAGCCCGAAGAAAAAGCCTTCATGCAGACGCTCAAGCACAAGAAATAAGGAGCTATCCCCGACCGATCGTCGGTTACGAAAATGAGGCGGGGAGTGCCCCCGGCGGCGGGTCGGATCCCCTCTTCCTCAAAACCGATCGAGGATCGCGTCGAGAAATCGTCCGACCGTCGCGATCTCCCGCTCGGTGAAACCTCCGGTCAGGCGGGCGTTCAGGCGCGCGAGGATCGGCCGGGCCGCCGCCGCGTTGGTAAGTCCGCTCGCGGTGGCGAACAGATGAATGGCGCGCTGATCGCCGTCGGACGGCTGGCGGCGCACCAGCCCAGCGTCCTCCATTCGTCCGATCAGCGCAGTGATCGCCGAGGCATTGACCCCGAGCCCGTCGCTGACGTCCTTGAATAGTGCACCGGGGTTCTTCTCCAGAAGGAAAAGAACGCCGAGCTGTGTCGTGGAGATGCCCAGCGCCTCCTTGAACGCCAAATCGGCGCTCTTGAGCAGGCGATGCTGGGCGAGCGATAGCCGATGGATCAGGCGCTGCGGTCGTGACGGCATCCGGCGCACGATAGTTGGAACAAGTTCACTTGTGAAGAAACAGCAGCGGTCGGCCAACATATCTCTTGACCCAATGCCGGGCCATTAATTCACATATGAACTATACGCGCGAAAGAGGGGCTTGCAAATGCTGTTCCAGCCGAAGGATCCGAATTTTGCCGATCGCGTACACTCGAGCTTTGCGCGGCAGCGGACAATGACGACGCTCGGCATTGCCATCGCCAGGCTGGCGCCAGGAGAGATCGAGCTGGCGATGCCCTACCAGCCCGGCTACACGCAGCAGCACGGCTTCATACATGCCGGCATCATCGCCACGGCTTTGGACAGTGCCTGCGGTTACGCGGCGTTCTCGCTAATGCCGGCGGACGCCGCGGTGTTGACCGTCGAGTTCAAGACCAATCTGCTGGCGCCAGCGAAGGGCGACCGCTTCCTGTTTCGGGCGCGCGTGGTCAAGCCCGGACGCACGCTGACGGTGTGCGACGCGCAAGCATTCGCGTTCGACGGCGACGCCGACGAACGGCTGGTTGCAACCATGACCGGCACGCTGATGGCGCTGTTCGAGCGGCCGAATATCGCGCAATAGGTTGAGCCTGCAATCAGTTAAGGCCGGCAACGGCCGCCCTGTAATTCTCCGGCGTGAACCCGACCAACAGCCTGCCACCGCCGAGGTCGAGCACCGGTCGTTTGATCACGGACGGCTGCCCAAGCATCAAGGCCACCGCCTTCCTGGCGTCGAGGCCAGCCTTGTCCTTGTCCGGGAGTTTGCGGAAGGTCGTGCCGGCGCGGTTGAGCAGCGTCTCCCAGCCGAGCTTGCCGCACCATTGCTCCAGGCGCTCACGCTGGATTCCGGCAGTCTTATAGTCGTGGAAAGAATAATCGACACCGTTCTTATCGAGCCACGCGCGCGCCTTTTTCATAGTGTCGCAGTTCTTGATGCCGTAGATCGTGACGGGTTTGGCCATACGCGTTCCCTCTGACGGCATGGTGTACCATACACTGAGCCGCGCCGGAGCTTGGCGGGCTCATATCTTGCCCAACTTATGCGCTTGCCTATCGGCTTGCAGCTTTGTTTCAATCGCGGCGGCCACAAACGGTGAGGCGCATGACGACCCAGAGCCAGACGACCTTCGCTCTCGACGAGCTCAAGAAGGAGCAGACCTTCCGCGGCATGGGAGCGACCAAGGCGCGCGACATCCCGCGCATCGACATGAGCGCGTTTGCGGCGCGCCGGGCCGAGATCGCCGAGCAAATCTGGAACGCCTCGACCGAGATCGGCTTCTTTCAGCTGGTCAATCACGGCATTCCGCAGGAGCAGATCGACGAAGCCTTCATCATGACCGAACACTTCTTCGCGCTGCCGCACACGGTCAAGATGCGTTACCCGCTCGGCAAAGGCACCAATGCCGGCTGGGAATATAAGAGCTAGGTGCGGCCTTCGACCGGCACCGCCGACAATAAGGAATCCTACCAGATCACGCTGCCGCGGATGACGGGGCTCTGGCCCTCCGGCGACGAGCTGCCGGGTTTCAAAGCGGCGATGCTCGCCTTCGAACGCGCCAACTGGGCGCTGGGCATGAAAGTCTTGTCGTGCTTCGCGCTCAAGCTCGGTTTCAAGCCGGACTTTTTCACCGACTGTCACGATCCGCTGTCGAGCGAATATCAGAGTACGTTACGGCTCTTGCACTACCTGCCGATGGTCGATGCCAGGCCTGAGGATTTCACCGGCTGGCGCGCCGGCGCCCATACCGATTTCGACTGTCTCATGCTGTTGCATCAGCGCACCGGCCAGGGCGGGCTGCAGCTTTGTCCCGGCAAAGAGCACGCCGAGTTTGCCTGGACCGACGTCGAGCCGCTGCCGGGCGTGGTCACCTGCAATATCGGCGACATGCTGATGCGCTGGAGCGACGACAGTTTGCTATCGACCTTGCATCGCGTGCGCATGCCACGGGCGGACGAATATCTCGGGCCGCGCTATTCGCTGCCGTTTTTCTGCCAGGCCAATAAGGACGCGGTGATCCAGGGGCCCGGCAAACGCTACCCGGCGATCACCGCGCACGACTATCTGCAGCAGCGGATCGCGGCGAATTACGCTGGGTGATTGTTGAGTCAATCGCGGTGGAGGGCGCGGACACGCCCTCCACCGCCATTCCCTTCGCCGTTACGCGGCCTTGCGGTCGCGCAGGCGATCCAGCACCGGCAGCAATTCCGACGGATCGGGACGCTGGGTGTAATCGGGGTTGATTTCAGCGTAGGCGATGACGCCGTCGGTGCCGATTACATAACGCGCCGGCATCGGCAGAACCCATGACGGATCGGCGTTGACGAGCGGCAGGTCGTTCTTGAACCCCTTGTAGACATCGACGAGATAGTCCGGCAGCGCGAAACGGATACCGAAGGCGTTCGCCACTTCGGCCTTCACGTCGCTCAGAATCGGAAAGCTCAGCTTGTTGTCGCGCTGCGACTTCCGGCTGTTCGGCGGGGTCTGCGGCGAGATGGCAACGAGGCTCGCGCCGCGAGCTTCGATCGCCGGCAATTCGGCCTGCAGAGCCTGCAGGTCCATATTGCAATACGGGCACCAGACGCCGCGATAGAACGACACTACCAGCGGCGCCGTGGCGAGCAGATCGCGCGAGGCTACGGGCTTGCCGTCGGGATCATTGAGCACAAAATCCGGCGCCCGGTCGCCCGCTTTGAGCGCGCGCTGCGCCTGCCCGGTGGCGATGAGTTCCGCAGTGGCGCGGTGCATCGCTTCGAGCTGTTGCGCGGTAGGCTTGAACGGGAGTTTCCCGTTTTGGAGGTTCGCTTTGAAGGCGTCGAGACGGTCTTGCAACGACATGACGTTTCTCCGAATTGGCGGTTTCAGTAGGCCGAAGATGGCCTATTCGCGCGATACCGGGTATATGGTCGATGCGAACATCATTTATTTGCATTTCGGATGAGCGATCGGCTGCAGGAATTGGCGGTTTTCATCCGCGCGGCGGAAAGCGGCAGCTTCTCGCGCGCTGCCGGTGAGCTCGGCCTGTCGCAGCCGTCGGTTTCGCGCATCATCGGCGAGCTTGAAGAGCGTCTTGGCGTGACACTGCTGCTGCGCACGACGCGGCGCATCACACTTACTCACGCCGGCGAATTGTTTCTGGAACGTGCCCGCGAAATCCTCGCCGGACTTGAGGAGGCGGAAGACGCCGCGCGCGGCCTGGATTCGCTTCGCGGCCTAATCCGCCTGGCGCTGCCGGTGATTTACGGGACCCGCGAAGTCATCCCGCGGCTCGCCGAATTTCTCGCCATGCACCCGCAGTTGCGTGTGGAACTGACCGTGTCGGATGAGCGGCAAGACCTGGTCGCCGAAGGCGCCGATGTCGCAATCCGGCTCGGGACGCTCGAGGATTCGGCGTTTGGCGCGCGCAAGCTGGGAACGCTCGAACGCCTGCTAGTCGCCTCTCCGGCTTATCTGCAGGCCCGCGGCAAGCCGAGGACGCCCGCCGATCTAACGTCGCACGATTGCATCATCGGACCGCGCGCGTTCAGCCGCGCGAGCTGGACGTTTCGGAAGGGCGACACCATCATTTCGGTGGATGTCACCGGCCGCATTCGCACGGAGTCCGGCCCCGCCGTTTTCACCAGCGTCATGTTCGGCCTCGGCATTACGATCATGTCGAGCGCGATGTGCGCCGCGGAGGTGAGAACAAAACAACTTGTCCCGCTGCTGCGCGACTACAAGCTCGATCCGGTGGACATCCACGCGGTGTTTCCCGGAGGCCCGCGGCCGTCAGCGAAGGTCCGCGCCTTTGTGGATTTTCTGGCGGCGCGGCTGAAGAATTCGGATGAGAAACGCAGGCAGGAACGCTGACGTTCGCGCGACCGTCCCGGCTAGCCGCGGGCTTCGATCATCTCGCGGATTTTCAGCACGCTGTTCCAATTGCGGCCGGTCGTCGGCGACCCGCAGGCTTTGTCGATGAGCAGCGGCGTCAGTTTCGACTTGCCGGCGCCGTTGTTGCCATAGTCGATCCACAGCGCGCCGCCCGCCATGACGAGCCGCTCTCCGTTCTGTGCCCTTTCCTTCAGCTCTCTCGCGGCGTTCGACTTCACCGGGTCGCGAGACAAATAAAGGTGCATCATCTTCGCCAGCGCTTTGGCATCGCGGGCAAACGGGTTGCCCGCGACGTATCGCTCCCATTCGCCGGCGGCGCGAACGACAACGTCGACAGCAAAATCGAAGCGCCCAGTCATCGCCTTCTCCAACAGACGGCGCAGCTTGTCCGCGTCACCGTCGGCATCGACGATCAAATTGCCGCTCTGGATATAGGTTTCCGGGCGCCCCAATCCGGCGTTCGCACACAACGTGCGCAGCTCGGCCATCGGCACCGAGCGTGTCGAGCCCACGTTGATGCCGCGCATCAGCGCCACGAAGGTCGGCATTATTTTCTCTTCCGGCGCGCGCCTAGCGAGCCTACAGCTTCCCCGCGACCACCCGGTTCGGCGGTCAGTCCGAGCGCGACGCGCTTTTTCTTCGACAAGCCTTGCGCGACGATCGCATGAGACTGGCGGATATAGTCCCGCAGCGCTTTGTCAGAAAGCCCGGGCTTGGCGAAGTGCTGGATCCATTTCATGCCGCGCGAGGCAAGATAGGGCGCCGGACGTAAGCCCGGCTGCTCCTTGAGCATCTCGTAGGCAATGTCGCTGACCTTGAAGGTGAAGCTCGCCTGCTCTTCCTGCCAGCCACCGATGGCGAACACCTTGCCGCCGACTTTCCAGACATGCGACCCGCCCCACTGCATCACATAAGTCGTTGCCGGAAGCGTGCGGCAGAATTTGTTGAATTCCTTATAGGTCATATTCGCGGATGCCCTGATAGCGATCGGACAAACATGGTCAGTACCGGCATACGGGGTCGCATGCTGGATGCGAAGCCGCCGTGACGGGTGTGATTTTCGTCATTGAAACGATGCAGCGTATTCTGCGACCAAAACTAGCGGACGGGCGATGCAGCTTAGGTGCGGCAATGAGCGGCGCTTTGTCAAAATGCTTCCAGTAGGCGGAAGCTGCAAATAAAGATGGGTTTTGGTGATGTCGCTACCCACTGTCGCGCCAGAGGAAATTGTCACCGGGGGAGCCCCAAAGACGCCGATCCAGGACCTCGCCGAGCGGTCCGGCTCCGGCGACCTTCTGCTGCGCCGCGCCGTTGGGGCGTGCATCGATTTCATCGTGCTGTTTTTGTTTCTGCTGATTCCCGATGCGGCTCTCGGAAACGAACTCTACCAGAAAACGATTTGGCTCTGGCTTGGCGCGCTGGCGCTTTATTTTGTGCTCGGCGAGGGATTGTGGGGACGCACCGTTGGCAAACTGATCATGGGCACCGTTGTCGTCGATGCGGCCGGTCAGGTTCCCGGAATCCTCAAAGCCGTGGCGCGGACGGTCTTGCGCATTGTCGAGGTCAATCCGCTTAGCCTCTGCCTTCCCGCCGTCATCGCATTCGCCGCGTCGACGCGGCGGCAGCGTCTCGGCGACATGCTGGCGAGAACCTATGTCGTGCACGCGGTCGATCTGAAGGCGCTGCGGAACGGCCTGCCTCCAGCGCTATCTGGGCAAGCGGCTACGCCCACCCAGACTGTTGCCGAACGTGCCAATCCGGTGTCGCTCCTGGTCCTGCGCGCGATCGGTGCCCAGATCGATATCCTGGCTTTTCTGATGTTGCTGATTGTTCCGGCATTGTTCCTCGGAAAAGAACAGCTCAACGACCACGTTTGGGACTACATCATCTTGTTCTGGCTGGTGGCTCTGGTCGCGTATTTCGTGGTTTTCGAGGCGCTGTGGGGACGTACTTTGGGCAAGCTCATCACCGGCACCGTCGTGATCGATCGCAACGGTCGCGCGCCCGGCTTCGCCAAAGCCCTCGTGCGAACCGTGTTGCGCCTGATCGAGGTCAATCCATTGCTGATCGGTGGGCTTCCCGCCGGAATAGCACTCCTGGTGACCAAACGGCACCAGCGGCTGGGCGACCTTCTCGCCGGCACTTATGTGGTGCGAAAGAAGTATCTCAACCGCGCCGCGACAGCATCCTCGCTGCAGCCCTCGGCGAGCGCAGGCGGCTGAGGGACGCGACGGTTCACGGCTCGGCCGCATAGACGCCCGCGTCGCGCGCGCAGAGCGGACCCGCTTGTTCGGCGGGCAGGTCTGCGCGCCATTGGCTCGCATCAAAGCGCTTGCCGGTAATCCCGTCCGAGGCGGCGCTCGCGAGATAGAGTAACGGCGGAACGATGATCGCCGGATCGAGCAGACTTTTGCGCGCGGTCTCCGGATAGGAAACAGGGATCATGCCGGTCAAGGTCGCGCCGCCCGGCAGGATCGCATTCACAGTCACGCCGGTGCCGACCAGCTCCTGCGCCCAAATCTGCGTTTCGGATTCGAGCGCCGCCTTCGATGGCCCATAGGGCGTGAAGCCGCGGCGCTGCATCGTCGAGAAGTTCATCGAGGTATTGATAATGCGGCCCCAGCCGGCCTTCATCATAGGCGGCGTAGCGGCGCGCGCCATAAAGAAGGGCCCGTTGACATTGGTGTCGATGACAAGCTGCCACGTCTCGGGATCGGTTTCCCAGAAACGCGCCGGCTCGGCCAGAAACTTCTCGCTTACATATTTCATGCCGCGGCCGGCATTGTTGACAAGGATGTCAAGCTTACCAAAGCGCCGTAGCGTCTCGCCGACGATCGCGACACAACCTTGCGCGTTGGTTACGTCGGCGATCATCGGTACCACCGCGTCGCCCGGTGCTTCGGCTGCGACACGATCCAGTTCCTGACGCTCGCGAGCGGCTGTAGCGACCACGTTCGCTCCGGCACGTGCCAGGCCCAGCACCATTGCGCGTCCGAGCCCGCGCCCACCGCCGGTAACGATCGCGACTTTGCCTTCGAGCGGCCCGGCCATGTTCAAGCCTTGCGTTACTCCCATTCGATCGTCCCGGGCGGCTTTGAGGTCACGTCGTAGACGACGCGATTGACGCCCTTGACTTCGTTGACGATGCGGGTGGCGACGGTGCTGAGGAAATTCATATCGAAGGGATAGAAGTCGGCGGTCATGCCGTCGGTTGAGGTCACCGCGCGCAAGCCGACGACATAATCGTAAGTGCGGAAATCGCCCATCACGCCGACGGTACGCACTGGCAACAGCACCGCGAACGCCTGCCAGATGTCGTCGTAGAGCCCGACGCGGCGAATTTCTTCGATGAACAGTTCGTCGGCCAGGCGGAGGATGTCGAGCCTCTCGCGGGTGATCGGCCCCGGGCAACGAATGGCGAGACCGGGCCCGGGGAACGGATGCCGGCCGACGAACGCGTCCGGAAGGTCGAGCTCGCGACCGAGGGCGCGCACCTCGTCCTTGAACAATTCGCGAAGCGGCTCGACGAGCTTCATGTTCATGCGCTCGGGCAAACCGCCGACATTGTGGTGCGACTTGATCGTCACTGACGGGCCGCCGGCAACCGACGCGCTCTCGATCACGTCGGGATAAAGCGTGCCCTGGGCGAGAAACTCGGCCGGACCTTTGCCGTCGCCGGCGATCTTCTTAGCCTCGTTCTCGAACACGTCGATGAAGAGCTTGCCGATGGTCTTGCGTTTCACTTCGGGGTCGTCGACGCCGTCGAGCGCCTTGAGGAAAAGCTCCTCGGCGGCAACATGCACCAGCGGAATGTTGTAGTGGCCGCGGAACAGTGCGACCACGCGCGCACCTTCGCCGAGCCGCAGCAAACCATGATCGACGAATACGCAGGTGAGCTGATCGCCGATCGCCTCGTGGATCAGAACGGCGGCGACGGCGGAATCGACGCCGCCGGACAGGCCGCAGACCACCCTGCCGTTGCCGACCTGCGCGCGGATTTTCTCGATCGCTTCGTCCTTGAACGCGCGCATGCTCCAGTCGCCGGAACAGCCGGCGATGTTGCGCACGAAGTTGCGGAGGATGGCGGCGCCGTGCGGCGTGTGGATGACTTCAAGATGGAATTGCGTGGCGTAGAACTTGCGCGCCTCGTCGGCGATCATCGCAATCGGCGCGTTGGGCGACGTGCCGCTGGCGACGAAGCCGGCCGGCAGCCGGGTGACGCGGTCACCGTGGCTCATCCACACCGGATAGCCCTGGCCGACTTCCCACACGCCTTCGTAAAGCGCTGACGGTTTGGTCACCTCGACCTCAGCGCGGCCGAACTCGCGGTGATGGCCGCCTTCGACCTTGCCGCCAAGCTGCTGCGCCATCGCCTGCTCGCCGTAACAGATGCCGAGCACCGGCACGCCGGCCTGGTAGATCGCCATCGGCGCCAGCGGCGCGTCATTGTCGAGCACCGAGGCGGGGCCGCCGGAGAGGATCACTCCCTTCGGCCGCAAAGTCCGCAAGCCTTCCTCGGCCTTCTGGAACGGAACGATTTCGCAATAGACACTTTCCTCACGCACCCGCCGCGCGATCAGCTTGGTGACCTGCGAGCCGAAATCGACGATGAGGATAGTGTCGTGCATAGGGGTATGTGCGGCTGCGACTTCCTCCGGTCAAGGCCGCGCCGGTGCCTTCCACCGTTATGCTGCGCCTCTGCGCATCACGGCGACATAGAAGCCGTCGGTATCGGTGGTCCGCGGCGTCATCAATAGTCCCTCCGCCGACAGCCGCGCGGCATGGCAGAACAGAATGCCGCGTTCGCCGAGCACTGCGGCGGCGATCTCCCGTGGCGGCACCACGCTGAAGCTGCCGTGGCGCGACAGGAAACCGCGAACCTGATCGCCATTCTCTTCCCCAAGCACCGAGCAGGTGATGTAGGTGATGCGGCCGCCGGCTTTCACCAATCCGGCGGCACGATCGAGTAACGCTTCCTGCTGTTTCAGCCGCTCGATCAGCGCACCCGGCCTTATGCGCCACTTGGCGTCCGGGTTGCGCCGCCAAGTCCCCGTTCCGGTGCATGGCGCATCGATCATGACGAGATCGACGCGGCCGGTCAGGTCGGAAAGCACGTCGGCTTCGCCGCGCGGGGTGCGCACCTGAATGTTGCGCGCGCCGGCGCGCGCGATGCGCTCATGGATCGGCGCCAGCTGTCTTTTGTCGATATCGGTGGCGTAAATCTGCCCCGTATTCTCGGTCACGGCCGCCAGCGCCAAGGTCTTGCCGCCGGCGCCGGCCGCCAGATCGACGATCTGCTGGCCAGCCTTGGCGCCGGCAAACAACGCAGCAAGCTGCGACCCTTCGTCCTGGATTTCAATTGCGCCCTTAAGAAAGGCAGGCTCCGCGTGGATGGCGGGATTTTTGGAGTCCGCCGAAAGCCGGAGCCGCAGACCGATCGGCGACCATCGGGTCGGCTCGACCTTAAGGTGCGCGAGCTTGGGCTCAACCTCCTCGCGCTCGGCTTTGAGCGTGTTGACGCGCAGGTCGAGCGGCGCGCGGCTCGCCAGCGCCTCGCCCTCCGCGGCACGGTCTTCGCCAAAGACTTTCGAAAAATCCGGATCGAGCCAGTCGGGATAGTCGCCCCGCACATGCGCCGGCGCGTCCGCCAGCGTGTCATCGGCGAGCGCGGTGCGCTCCGCTTCCGTCAACTCCGCCGGCGCGAACCGCGCGCCGCTGCACATTGCCGCGATGTCGTCGACTGTAAGCCTACGCTCACGACGCAGCATGCCGATGAGCATGGCGCGCGGATCGCTCGCGCCCATCAGCCAAGCCGACGACGATTTGCGCCGCAGCCCATCGTAGACCAGTCCGGCAATCGCGGCGCGGTCGGACGAGCCGGCGAAACGATGCGACAGACCCCAATCTTTGAGTACGTCCGCCGCCGGCCGTCGCCGCGCGTCGATATCGGCAACCACTTCGATGGCGGCCGAAAGCCGAGCGGCCGGCGTCACGCGGTTTCCCCGCGGCCAGCGGGTATCATTTCACTTTCATTTCGCGGCCTGCTCCAGCGCGCGTCGCAGCATCACACAATGACGCCGGTCAGCACTTCGACAATATAGATCGCCCACATGACCAACAGCACGACGGCGCCAACGGAATAAAAGCCGCTCCGCCATCGGTAGACGTTGCTGGTCACGTGCACATAAGCCTGTAGCACCCGGCAGGCGACAAAAATCCAGGCCAGGATGACAAAAACGTATCCGGCGTGTCGAGTGACCCATTCGAGGATAGTCAGCACATAGAACAAGACCGGCAGCTCGAACTGATTGGAGAATGAGTTGGCCGCCTGCGTGGTGCGCGTCGGCCAATTGGCCTCGCGCAACGCGACGTCGGTCGGCTTGACCGCACCGGAGCGAAAAGCGCCACCGCGCAGCGCGCCCATCAACAGCATCAGCACAAAAGTAAGAATGACTTCGACAAAAAGCGGCAACAGCACTGCTTGCAGCGACATCAGCCCGGCCCTCGTTAAGGTTCACGTCCTTATCATGGCGTCTATTCCGCCGCCATGCCGCGCCGCTACAGCTTGACGCTGACCGCCGTCTCACCGTCAGCGTCGACCAGCGCGCTGCGCCACGATTTGTCGTCGAACAGCGCCTTGGCCACTGCGTCTGCTGTGCCGCCGTGGTTGAGGTTGGCGGTAATCAACAGCCCGCCGGTCCTCAGAAGCTTGCGCAACACCACGTGTAGCCCCGTCACCGGCGAGCCGCCGTCAAAAAAGCCGACGTCGTAACCCGGGTCCAGCGTCGGCAGCACCGTGGCAAAGTCGCCTTCGTGCACGGTGATGCGATGATCGAAGCCGGCGCCGGCGATCTTGGCACGCGCGAGCTCGACATGTTGCGGATCGCGCTCGACGGTATCGACCACGGAATTCGGCGCGCCGTGTGCGAACGACAACGCCGTGTAGCCGAGCGCCGTGCCCAGCTCGACGATGCGCCGCGCCTGCACCGCCGCTGCCAGCGTGCCAAGCAGCGGACCATTCTTATAAGGATAAGCGCTGCAGCCGTGCCGCGCGCGGTGCTGGTTGGTCGCCTGGCGGACCTCGACGAACGGATCGGCGGGCGCCTTCTTCATGGCGCAAGCCTACCCGCGGCTCGGATAATTGGGGCTTTCGCGCGTGATGGTGACATCGTGCACGTGGCTCTCGCGCAAGCCCGCGCCGGAAATGCGCATGAACTCCGCCTTCTGGTGAAATTCGCCGAGATCCTTGGCGCCGACATAGCCCATGGCGGCTCGCAAGCCGCCGGCGAGCTGATGCACCACGTTTGCGACCGGGCCCTTGTACGGCACCTGGCCCTCGATGCCTTCCGGGACGAGCTTGAGCGTGTCCTTGATCTCTTGCTGGAAGTAGCGATCGGCGGAACCGCGCGCCATGGCACCGACCGAACCCATGCCGCGATAGGTCTTGTACGAGCGGCCCTGATAGAGAAACACCTCGCCCGGCGTCTCGTCGGTGCCGGCGAGCAGCGAGCCGATCATGGCGCAGTCGGCGCCCGCGGCCATCGCCTTGGCGAGATCGCCAGAATATTTGATGCCGCCGTCGGCGATCACGGGCGTATCGGACTGCTTCGCCGCCTCGACCGCGTCGATGATCGCGGTCAATTGCGGAACGCCGACGCCGGCGATCACGCGCGTGGTGCAGATCGACCCCGGCCCGATGCCGACCTTGATGGCATCGGCACCGGCATCGATCAGCGCCTTGGCGCCCTCGGCGGTGGCGATGTTACCCGCCACCACCTGCACCGCGTTGGACATGCGCTTGATGCGGGTCACGGTGTCGAGCACACGCCGCGAATGGCCGTGAGCGGTGTCGACCACGACCAGATCGACGCCGGCGTCGATCAACGCTTCGCTGCGGACGAAGCCGGCTTCGCCGACGCTCGTGGCGGCGGCGACGCGCAATCGGCCCTGCTCATCCTTGCAGGCGTTGGGATTAGCCACCGCCTTCTCAATGTCCTTCACGGTGATGAGGCCGACGCAGCGATAGTCGCTGTCGACCACCAAAAGCTTCTCGATACGATGCTGGTGCAGCAGCCGTTTAGCTTCGTCCTGACCGACGCCTTCGCGCACGGTGACCAGCGCGTCCTTGGTCATCAGCTCGGAGACTTTTTGCCGCCGGTCGGTGGCGAAGCGCACGTCGCGATTGGTGAGGATGCCGACCAGCTTGCCGGCCCGACCGTTGCCGCCGCCCTCGACCACCGGAATGCCGGAGATGCGATTCTCCTGCATCAGCGTGAGCGCGTCGTCGAGCGGCGCGTCGGGATGGATGGTGACCGGGTTCACCACCATGCCCGATTCGAATTTCTTGACTTGCCGCACCTGCGCGGCCTGCACGGCCGGCTCGAGATTGCGGTGGATGACCCCTATGCCGCCGGCCTGCGCCATGGCGATCGCCATGTGCGCCTCGGTCACCGTATCCATCGCCGAGGCGACGATTGGAATATTGAGCGCGATGCTGCGGGTGATTCGCGTCCGGATGTCCACATCCGACGGCAGCACATCCGACAAACCGGGCTTGAGCAGCACGTCGTCGAACGTCAAACCTTCGCGCGGATTGTTCGTAAGCATTGCCAACTCCGCTTGTGCCGCGTGATTGCCGCGGACTCGTTCAGGCGGACGCTCCAGGAGGCCGTTAGTTAAAGGAATCCACTGCGGATCGGGCCCCTGCCCTGCCCGCCGTGATCCACCTCGAAGGCCCGCTTTTGGGTTGGCGGCGGTTCCTAGCATGTCCGCGCCCGGATTCCTAGATGGTGATGCGCAGCTTGGCCGGCCAGTGCACAGCGGAGTAGATTGGCCGCAACCGAGACGGAGCAATGCGAAATAAGATTAAATGTTTTGCCCATTTCCTATCGGGCGAAATGCTACCTCCTCATTCGGTTTCGCGGGCGGCGCTTGCCCTTGCCGCGTTCTTCGCCCTGGCAGTCCTGGCCGGCGCACAGGACAGCCCCGACGAGCGCCGCTGCACCGGGCAGTGGCGCGCCACCAACGACGAGCGAATCGCTGCCTGCACGGCGCTGATCGATTCCGGACGCTATCAGCCGCTCAATCTCGCCGTCCTGCATCATGATCGCGGTGTGGCGATGCGCGCCAAAGGCGACCTTGCCGGCGCGCTCGGCGAGTTCGCGGAGGCGATCAAGCTCAATCCCGACTATGCACGGGCATACGCCGATCGCGGCAGCGTGCGGTTGGCGCAGCATGACCTGGACGGCGCTATTGTCGACCTCGATATCGCCATTGGGATCGATCCAAACGATGCCGGCGCCTTGATGACGCGCGGCAACGCCTTCGACGACAAGGGCGACTTCGACCGCGCCATTGCCGATTACAACGAAGCGATCCGGCTGTCGCCGAATTATGCGGCGGCTTACTTCAATCGCGCGTTGGCGTTTCGCCGCAAAGGCGACTTCGACCATGCAATCGCCGATTATGATCAGGCGATCAGGCTCGACCCCAGGAACGCGTCGGCGCTCAACAATCGCGGCATCGTCTGGTTCGAGAAAGGCGATTACGACCGCGCCATCGCCGACTACAATGTGGCGCTGCGCGCCGACGCCAATTTTGCGCCGGCCTACAACAATCGCGGCGACGCCTGGCGCGCCAAAAACGACCTGGCGCGCGCGCTCGCCGATTTCGATCGCGCCATCCAGCTGCAGCCGCAATTCGCGTTGGCCTACGACAATCGCGGCCTGGCCTATTATCAAAAGCGCGACTACGACCACGCCATCAGCGACTTTGACGCCGCGATCCGCTTCGATCCGGCCAATGCTGACGCCTACAGCAATCGCGGCAACGCCCACGACGACAAAGGCGATCGTAACGCCGCCATCGCCGACTACAACGAGGCGATCCGGCTCGATCCGAAAAACGCGCGCTTCTACTACGATCGCGGCATCGCCTACCGCCGCGACGACGACCTCGATCGTTCCGTCGCCGATTTGAGCGAGGCGATCCGGCTCAACCCGCAGCATGCCGGCGCCTACAACGAGCGCGGTTACGTCTTCTATCAGAAGCGCGATTACGATCGCGCCATTGCCGATTACGATCAAGCCATCAAGCTCAATCCGAAATTCGCGGTCGCCTACAACAACCGCGGCAACGCGTTCGACGACAGAGGCGAGCCCGATCGTGCCATCGCCGACTACAATGAAGCGTTGCGCGTCGACCCGGCCTATGCCGCGGTGATCTACAATCGCGGCATCGCCTGGCGGCGCAAGGGCGATCCCGACCGGGCGATCGCCGACTACGATCAGGCCATCAAGCTCAACCCGACGCCGGCGGCGTTCAACAACCGCGGCAGCGCCTGGCTGGCCAAAGGCGAGAGCGACCGCGCCATTGCCGATCTCGATCAAGCCATCAAGCTCGACCCGCGTTTCGCCGACGCCTACATCAATCGCGGCAATGCCAGGCGCGAGCGCCTCGATTTCGCCGAAGCGCTGGTCGATTACACGCGCGCCATCGAGCTTTCACCGAACGCCGCGCTCGCCTACTACAATCGCGCCTGGGCTCATTATCTCGCCGGCGAGAATGTGCCGGCGCTGGCCGACGCCGATCGCGCCATCGCGCTCAACGCCCACTCGGCCAGCGTGTTCTCGACCCGCGGGCTGATCCGCGAGCGGCTCGCCGATCAGGCCGGCGCCATTGCCGATTTCCGCAAAGCCCTCGAGATCGATCCTTCATTCCAGCAGCCCGCCGAAGGCTTGCAGCGGCTCAAGGCCGGCCCGGCGAGCCGATAGAGCATGATTCCGGAAATGGACGCCGGTCTTCGGAAGAGTTTCATGCTCCAGCGTAAAATCTAATATGCCCGAAAGCGCGCAGCCGCCCTCGTACGACCGCGTCGTGCCGCTGATCGTCGCGGTCGCTTTGTTCATGGAGAACATGGATTCCACCGTGATCGCGACGTCGCTGCCGGCGATCGCGGTCGCGCTCGGTACCAACCCGCTGGCGCTGAAGCTCGCCGTGACGTCGTATCTGCTCGCGCTTGCCATCTTCATTCCCGCGAGCGGTTGGATGGCCGACCGCTTCGGCGCGCGAAACGTGTTTCGCGCCGCTATTGTCGTGTTCGTGCTTGGCTCGATCGGCTGCGCGCTGTCAGGCTCGCTCGCGCAGTTCGTGGTGGCGCGTATTGTTCAAGGCACCGGCGGCGCCATGATGACTCCGGTCGGCCGGCTTATCCTGGTGCGCAGCATCGACAAAAAGCTCCTGGTCAACGCCATGGCGCTGGTGACGATACCAGCGCTGATCGGTCCGATTTGCGGCCCGCCGCTCGGCGGCTTCATCACCACCTACGCGTCGTGGCATTGGATCTTCATCATCAACGTGCCGATCGGGCTGGTCGGCATAGCGATGGCAACACGGTACATTCCCGACATCGAAGTCGAACCGCCGGCGCCGTTCGACTTTTTGGGCTTCATCTTGTCGGGCCTCGGCATTGGCGGACTGGCCTTCGGCCTCTCGGTCATGGGGCTTGCGCTCTTGCCCGCGGGCTTGGTCGCGGCGCTGATCAGCGTCGGCGCGGTTTCGGCAGCGGCCTACGTCCTTCACGCGAAGTACAACGCAGCGCCGATCCTCGACCTCCGCCTGTTCAAGTTCGCGACCTTTCGCGCCAGCATTTTCGGCGGCTTCATGTTTCGGCTCGGCATCGGCGCGCTGCCGTTCCTGCTGCCGCTGTTGCTGCAGATCGGCTTTCACCTGACGCCGTTTCAGTCCGGCTTGATCACCTTCACCGGCGCGCTCGGCTCGATCTTCATGAAGGCGGCGGTCGCCACCGTTCTCAAGCAGTTCGGCTATCGTCCGGTGCTGGTCTATAACAGTCTCATCAGCGCGGCCTTCCTTGCCGCCTGCGCGGCTTTCCAGCCCGGCATGCCGTTTGCGGCGATGATTGCGATTTTGCTGGCCGGCGGCTTCTTTCGCTCGCTGGAATTCACCGCGGTGAACACCATCGCCTATGCCGAGATCGAGCCGCCGCTGATGAGCCGGGCGACGGCGATCGTGTCGGTCGCCCAGCAATTGGCGCTGTCGACCGGCGTGGCGGTTGGTGCGTTGGCCGTCGAGATCACGCTGCGGCTCAGGGGCGCTTCATCGATGACCGCGGCGGATTTTCCGCCGGCTTTTCTGATCGTCGGCGCGCTCAGCGCCACCGCGAGCCTTGTGTTCCTGCGGCTGCCGCGGGATGCCGGCGCAGAGCTCGCCGGACGCAGTGCTCCCGGTGGAGAAGCGCCTGAAAAACACGCTTGAGCCTGGCTCGGCGCTGTTATCGGTCCGATTTCGGCAGCGACCACGGCACGAACCAGCGTTGCGCCAGCGTGCACAGCTGAAACAGCAAGAGGCTCAAGGCCACCAGGATAGCAAGCCCGGCAAAGGCTTGCGGTATCTTGAAGAACGACGTCGAGAACATGATGAAAAAGCCAAGGCCGCGCTCGGCGGCGACGAACTCGGCTACCACCGCACCGATGATGGCGAGCGTGACGGAAATCTTCAGCGCGCTGAAGATGTAAGGCACGGCGAACGGCAGTCGGATATGCAGCATTTCCCGCGCCCGCCCGGCGCGGAGCGATCGCGAAAGCTCGATGAGCTCCTCCGGTGTCGCCATCAGCCCGGTCACCGTTGAAACCACGATCGGAAAGAACGCAATCAAAAAGGTGATGACGACACGCGGCAGATCGGATGCGCCGAGCGTGACAACGATGATCGGCGCGACGGCCACAATGGGCGTCGACTGGACGATCACAAGGATCGGGTACAGCGTGCGCGACAGCAAACGCCAATTGACCAACGCGACGGCGAGCGGGATCGACACGACGATAGCCGCCGCATAGCCCATCAAGGCGACGCGCAACGTCGCCCCGATATGACCCAGCCATTGCGCCGCCGATATTTCGAGCCCGGCTTTGACGATGGCGCTGGGCGAAGGCAACAGAAACGAGGGTATTGCGAACAACCGGCAAGCGGCTTCCCAGATGACCACGAGCACGACAAAAGCCGCGGTCGGCGCCAGCCGATCCCCCCAGATGCGCAGCGCCGCACCGAGCGCGGCCGCGGGCGGTTTGATCTCAGGCGACCGCACGGCTGAAAAGCTGTCCGCGGATGTGGTTGGCGAGCACATGAAATTTGGGGTCCGACAGCGTGGCGATCGAACGTGGGCGCGGCAAATCGACGTCGATGATTTCGCGGACGCTGCCGGGCCGCGGCGTCATGACGATGATGCGGTCGGCAAGCAGCACCGCCTCGGGGATGGAATGGGTGATGAACAGCACGGTCTTCGGCCGTTCCGACCAGATGCGCAGGAGTTCGAAGCCCATCTCGTCCCGCGTGAGCGCATCGAGTGCCGAGAACGGCTCGTCCATCAGGAGAATATCGGGATCGAGCAGCAACGCGCGCGCAATGGCGACGCGTTGCTGCATGCCGCCGGACAATTCGTCGATGCGTTTTTCCGCAAAGTCCGACAGGCCCACCAGCGTCAGCAAATCCCGCGCCCGCGTCTTGTCGTCGGTGCTGACCCGTCCGTATTTGTGGCGGAGCGGAAACGTCACGTTGCCGAGCACGTCGAACCAGGGCAGCAGCGTCGGGCGCTGAAACACGATGCCGATTTCGTCGCGCGGTTCGGTCACCGCCAGGTCGTAGATGCTGACGCTGCCGCGCGTTGGAAAAATCAAACCGGCAATCAGCCGCAATAGCGTCGACTTGCCGCAACCGGACGGACCGAGCACCGCCAGGAATTCGTTGCGGCCAACGTCGAACGTCACGCCCTCGAGCGCCGTTACAGGCGAACCGTCCTTCCGCCCAAAGGTCTGTTCGACGTCGGCAAAGCGAATGACGCGAGGAGGTTCGTTCATCGCTGCGCTCCCGGTGTGGCGCCCGCGAATTTTGGGATCGTCACGTCATTTGGGCAGGAACGAGCGATCGACCGCGGTTTCGGGATCGAGCTTGTCGAGCGGCATGTTTTGCGCCTCGGCAGTCCACTTCCAGGTCTTTGCCAGCAGCGCCTTGTCGAAGGCGCCGGCGCCGTCTTTCTTGCTGATATCGTTGACCATCAGCGGTACCGACGCGGCAAACTGAGCGCGCGCGACGTCGAGGTCGACTTCCGGCACCGTCGCCTTGAGGGCCGCAGCGGCAGCAGCCGGGTCGGCGATCGCCATCGCCGTGGCTTTGACATAGGCACGCATGAATTTCTTCACTGCGTCGGGGCGCTCGCTCAAGATTTTTTCCGACGCAAACACCGAGAGCCCGTAGCCGTCGAAGCCGTAATCCGACCAGGCAATGACTTTGAGCTTCTTGCCGGTTTCGCCCAGCGTCTTGACGAACGCCGGCGCCACCGTCACCCAATTGATGGTGCCGGCCACTTTTCCCGCTGCCAGCATCGGCGCAAGCGCGCCGGGATCGGCCTTGAGCAAATCGACTTTGGCCGGATCGACGCCGTTTGCCTTGAGCACCAACGGCCAGGTTACGTTCGATGACGAGAACGTCGCCGTGGCGATGGTCTTGCCGGCGACGTCTTTCAGCGTCGAGATGCCCGAATCCTCGGTGGTGAAAATCGCGTCCGGCTGAAGGGTATAGATCGACATCAGCGCCTTGACCGGAACCGGGGTCTGCGCGCGGGCCTGCAGCAAGGCGGCAAGACCGCCGGTGCCGATATCGGCGGCGCCGGTACCGAGCTTGGTCACGACGTCCGAGGAGCCACGGCCCGATTGGATCGTGACATCGAGGCCCTCGTCGGCGAACAGGCCTTTTTGCACGCCGAGATAAGGCACGGCCTTATCCCCGGCTGGAAGCCAGTCGATCAGGAAGGTGATTTTTTCGGCGGCAAACGTGGGCGCGGTCGCGCCGATCAGCACCGCGATTCCCGCGAACGCGAAAACAAGGCGCCGCGTCTTGGTCATCATCAATCTCCACTTTTCCGGCCAAAGCTGAGCAATTAGTAAGCAAGACTTGCGCCATCGCAACAGCAGGCTATCCGCTGAAAAACCAGCGGAGAATCGCCCGCAGCCTTTTTTGTAGTCAGCGTGATGAAATCAACGGCAAGCGCGCGTCAGCCGGCATTACCCCGAGATCCGCGGGCGAGAAGATAAAGCTCCGCGGAATCGGCGCGGCTCGCCGGCGGCTTTATGTGTTTGACGCTGGTAAAATCGCGCTTGAGTTCGGCGAGGAGCGCCGCCTCGGTGCCGCCTTGCAGCACCTTGCACAAAAAGCTCCCGCCGGGCCCCAGCACTTCGCGGGCGAACTGGGCGGCCGCCTCCGCCAACGCCATGATGCGCAAGTGGTCAGTCTTGCGGTGGCCGGTGGTGTTGGCCGCCATGTCGGACAAAACTAGGTCGGCGTCGCCGCCGAGCATCAGTTTGAGGCGTTCGGGGGCGGCGGCGTCAAGAAAATCTAGCTTGACGAACTCGACGCCTGTGATCGGTTTCATATCGAGAATGTCGAGCGCGACAACGCGCCCGCTGTCGCCGACACGGCGCGTGGCGACTTCGCTCCAGCCGCCCGGCGCCGCGCCAAGGTCGACCACGCGCGCGCCCTTCTTCAGCAGGTGAAATCTGTCATCGATTTCGGCAAGCTTGTAGGCGGCGCGCGAGCGATAACCTTCGCGCCTGGCGCGCGCCGCGTAAGGATCGCTGATCTGACGCTCAAGCCAGGCGCGGGAGGAAGGCTTGCGGCGCTTGTCTCCGGTAAGCCGCGCCATGACGCGTCAGGCTTCGCCCCAGACGCCGTCGGCGCGCATCATCTCGACCAGCATGCCCTCGCGCAGACCGCGATCGGCGACCCGCAGTCGTTCGCACGGAAAAAATCGGCGAATGGCGTCGAGGATCGCACAGCCCGCGAGCACGAGATCGGCGCGTTCGACGCCGATGCAGGGATTAGCGGCGCGCTCGTCAAAACTCATCGCCATGAGCTCGGCGACCACGCGCGACACCTGATCGTCGGACAACCAGCAACCGTCGACACGGCGGCGATCGTAGCGCCGCAATCGCAAGAACACGCCGGCGATCGTCGTTACGGTGCCCGAGGTGCCGAGCATGTGAAAACCGTCAAGGTCGCGGTGCGCTTGCGCAAACTCAGCGACGAAGGATGCCACCTCCTCGACCATGGCGTCGTAAATCTCGCGCGGCACCACGGCGCCGCCATAACGCTCCGCAAGGGTGACGACGCCGACTGGGAGCGACGCCCAGCCCAGGATATCGGGCAGCGGCGGCCCGCGCCGCGCGCCGCCATTGGGCCGGCCGAGCCGCACGACCTCCGACGATCCGCCGCCGATGTCGAACAGGATGACGCCGGAGGCAGCGGGATCGAACAATTCGGTGCAGCCCGACGCCGCCAGCCTCGCCTCGGTCGCGGAGTCGACGATCTCAAGCTCGAGACCGGCCTCTTGCGCAACGCGGTTGCGGAAATCTTCGCCGTTCTCGGCCGCCCGGCACGCTTCGGTAGCAATGAGCCTGGCGCGCCGCACGCCGCGCGCGCGCATTTTGTCGCGACAGACCAGAAGCGCCTCGACGGCGCGCTTGATCGCCGCCTCGCTGATACGCCGCGACGAGGCGACGCCCTCCCCGAGCCGAATGATTCGCGAGAAGGCGTCGACGACCCGAAATCCGTCGGCGGTCGGACGCGCGACCAACAGCCGGCAATTGTTGGTGCCGAGATCGAGCGCCGCGTAGGTTCCGTCGGCGTGGCCACCGGTGGACGGCTGATCGTCGTCGCGGCGCATCCCGTCGCGACGAACGCCGTACGGCGTGCGCCGCGGCCAGCGCCGCCTGGGCGCGCCCCGTCCGTCAGGGCCGCCAGACGGCGAAGCCTCCTCTTTCATTCCGTACCTTCCTGCCGCGCCGGAACTTCTCCTGCTCGACGGCCGCGGGCCACGTTCAAGCTCAAATCGGAGCGAATGTATCAGCCGCAGACGGCAGGGCAATACCGCGCTTTTCCGGCCTATGAGCCATGTGCCCGCCCAGCTTGTCGCGCCGCACCAAGTCCATTATGTCAGCAACATATGAGTCCGCCTGGAATTGCCCATTCATGAATTTGCATCAATCTCCCGAACAGCCGGCCGAAAAATTGAGCACGGGGCAACTGGCGGTCGAGAAATTTGCCATGGGCCAGTCGGTGCCGCGCATCGAAGATCCGATGCTGCTTCGGGGTCACGGCCGCTATACCGATGATGTCAGCCTTCCCGGCCAAGCCTACGCGGTGATGGTGCGCAGCCGCCACGCGCACGGCGTGCTCCGCGCCATCAATACCGAGGCGGCCCGGAAAATGCCGGGAGTGCTTGCGGTCTATACCGCCGCGGATCTCGAGGGCTACGGCCCGCTGAAATGCAATATGCCGCTCAAAAGCCGTGACGGCTCGCCGCTGAAAAAGCCGTGGCGCGGCGCGCTCGCCAAGGACAAGGTGCGCTACGTCGGCGATCCCGTCGCTTGCGTGATCGCCGAGACCGTGTTCGCCGCCAAGGATGCGGCCGAAGCCGTCGATGTCGATGTCGATCCGCTCGCCGCCGTCATCGGCCTGGAAGACGCCGCGCGCGCGGGCGCGCCGCTGCTGTACGACGACGTTCCGGGCAACGTTCCGCTCGACTATCACTTCGGCAACACCGCCGCCGTCGACGCCGCGTTTGCGTCCGCCGCGCACGTCACGCGATTAAAGCTTCTCAACAGCCGCTTGGTGGTGAACGCGATGGAGCCGCGCGCCGCGCTCGCGGCCTACGACGGCAGCCGCTTCACCATGTATGTCGCGTCGCAAGGCGTGACCGGCATGCGCGCGCAACTTGCCGACTGCCTCGGCGTCGAACCCAAGGCGGTTCACGTCCTCACCGGACAGGTCGGCGGCTCCTTTGGCATGAAGGGCGTGCTGTTTCCGGAATATGTTTGCATCCTACACGGCACGCGGGCGTTGGGACGGCCGGTAAAGTGGACCGACGAACGCTCCGGCAGTTTCTTCTCCGACAGTCACGGCCGCGATCAAGAATTCGTCGGCGAATTGGCGCTGGACAAGGACGGCAATTTCCTCGCGGTGCGCTTCACCGGCTTTGCCGACATGGGCGCGTTCCTCTCGCCGATGGGGCCGATACCCGGCACGCTCAATATCGCCAAGAACGTGCAGAGCATGTACCGGACGCCGCTGATCGAAGTGTCGTCGAAGTGCGTGTTCACCAACACCTCGCAGATCGGCCCCTACCGCGGCGCCGGCCGGCCCGAGGGCAACTACTTTATGGAGCGGCTGATCGACACCGCGGCCACCGAGATCGGCATGGATCGCCTGGCGCTGCGCCGGCGCAACCAGATTCGGCGGCAGGATCTGCCCTACAGAACCGCGTCCGAAGTGACGTACGACAGCGGCGATTTCACCGCGTTGACCAGGCAGGCCTTTGAACTCGCCGACGGCAAGGGCTTCGCCCGCCGCAAGCGTGAAAGCGCGCGGCGCGGCAAGCTGCGCGGCCTTGGTATCGGCAATTTTCTGGAAGTCACCGCGCCGCCGTCGAAGGAACTGGCCGACGTCGCGTTCAACGCCGACGGCACGGTGACGCTCACGACCGGCACGCTGGATTTCGGCATGGGCCATGCCACCCCGTTCGCGCAGGTTTTGAGCGAGAAGCTCGGCATTCCGTTCGACAAAATCTCGCTCGTGCAGGGCGACAGCGACCGGCTCGAAATGGGCGGCGGCAGCGGCGGCTCAAAATCGCTGATGCACAGCGGCACGGCGATTGTCGAAGCCGCCGCGAAGATCATCGAAAAGGGCAAAGACATCGCCAGTCACGTGCTCGAAGCGGCGGTCTCGGATATCGAATTTGCTCGTGGCCGCTTCATCATCGCCGGCACCGACCGCTCGATCTCGGTCATGGAGCTGGCGAAAACGTTGCGCGAGCACAATGCGCCGTTGCCGGCGGATGTGCCGCAATCGCTCGACGTGCATCACATCAGCGACGGCCCGGGCGCCGCGACCTTTCCCAATGGCTGCCACATCGCCGAGGTCGAGGTCGATCCCGACACCGGCGTGGCCGAATTGGTGAAATACACCTGCGTCAACGACTTCGGCACCGTCGTCAATCCGCTGATCGTCGCCGGCCAGCTGCACGGCGGCGTCGTTCAGGGCATCGGCCAGGCGCTGATGGAAATGACGGTCTATGACGGCGACGGCCAATTGCTGACCGGCTCGTTCATGGACTACGCCATGCCGCGCGCCGCCGACATGCCCAACTTCGAACTGGCCGAACACCCGGTGCCGGCCAAAACCAATCCGCTCGGCGTCAAGGGCTGCGGCGAAGCGGGCTGCGCCGGCTCGCTGACCTCGGTGATGAACGCGGTGCTCGACGCGCTGGCCGATCGCGGTATCCGCCATCTCGACATGCCGCTGACGCCGTTTCGCATCTGGCAGGCTCTGCAGCAAGCCAACGGCAGCGGCGCGGGACACTCGGCCCGATGACGCAAGCGATTTCGGTTCCCGCGCGCCGCTTCGGCGAACTGCGCGTTGTCGGGCCGATCTGCGCCGCGCACTTCGTCAGCCATTATTACATGATCATGCTGGCGCCGCTGTTCGCATTCGTGCGGGCCGACTATGGCGTCAGCTATCGTGACCTGGCGCTGGCGCTGACGGCATTCAATGTAGTGTCGGCGGTGCTGCAGACACCGGCCGGCTTTCTGGTCGACCGCATCGGCGCGCGTATCGTCCTGATCGCCGGCGTCACGCTTGGCGCCATTGCGTTTGCCGTCGTCGGCATCGTCAACTCGTTCGTGGTGTTCATCGCCATGTACGCGGTCGCCGGCCTCGGCAACACCGCGTATCATCCGGCCGACTACTCGCTGTTGTCCGACTACAGCACGCCGGCGCGCATCAGTCAGATTTTCTCGTTCCATACCTTCTCTGGAATTCTCGGTGGCGCCGTCGCGCCGGCGACCGTGCTGATAATGCAAAGCCGGTTCGGCTGGCGCGGCGCCTATATCGGAGCCGCGCTGCTCGGGCTCGCGGTGCTGGCGCTGCTGATCAGCCAGCGTCCGACGGCAGCCGATCGCCTTGCCGAAAGGCGTCGTCTCACCCCGGCGCCAGGAAGCGCCGACGCCGCGGCAAAAGATGCCGGCTGGCGGCTTCTGCTGTCGCCGCCCATCCTGCTTAATCTTGGTTTCTTTGTTCTGATTTCGATCATGGGCGGGCTCAACACCTTCCTCGTGGTCGCGCTGGGCGCGCTTTACGGCACAGCCGACACGCTCGCCAATGTGGCGCTGACTGGCCTGTTGCTGATGAACGCGCTTGGCGTGCTCATTGGCGGCGTGCTCGCCTCACGCACCACGCGCCACGCTGTCGTCGCCGCGCTGGCGCTCGCCGGCTCCGGCGTCGCGACGCTCTTGGTCGGCACGATCGGGTTTTCTTCCGCTGCGTTGATCGTGACGGCGTCGTTGTCCGGCCTGTTTGTTGGCATCGCCAGCCCCTCGCGCGACATGCTGGTGCGCGCCGTGACGCCGCCCGGCGCCTTCGGCCGCGTGTTCGGCTTTGTATCCTCCGGCTTCAATATCGGCTCGATGGTGGCGCCGATGATCTACGGCACGATGATGGACTGGGGCCAGCCGCGCACCGTGTTCCTGATCTCGGCCGCCTGCAGCATTCTGTGCATCGGCACGGTGATTTTCGGCATGTCCGGCCGCGAGCAGCGGTGAAGCTGCGGCCAAAGTCGCGATCGGAGGCACCGGACGCCGCCTGCCCCCGGGGCTACTGCCCCTAATCCTTGGCTTACACTCGCATTTCTCAGACTTGGAAACGGGCGCGATTTGCCCTAAATGGACGGCTATTCCAGTGTGTAGAATCGGCGTTTCAGCCGCGGCCACGCGCAAACACTGGGGAATAGTTCAACGGTAGAACAGCGGACTCTGACTCCGTTAATCTAGGTTCGAATCCTAGTTCCCCAGCCAGCTGATCTGTTTCGCTTTTTCCTCTCTTGCTGTTGGACTCGGTAGACCGTTTTGTCGCTCATTTTGTCGAGTTCAGTTCGATTCCGTTCCAGTTTTGGCCTCGGTCACGCGCTGCGCGTAACCCATTTCCAACTTGCGAATTGCGCTCTCGGCGAGCGCCCTATCACGATGCAGATAGTGCGCATCGAGGATCGAGCGCACGTCGCGCAAGCCGTGGCCGGTGATGGTAGCGATCTCCGCCTCGCTGCACCCGACCAAGGCGAGTCGGGTGACGGCGGTGCCGCGCAGATCGTTGAATGTCACTTTCGCAATGCCGGCTTTCTTGCAGGCCTTCGCCCACGACGCGCGGAAGCCGTCCGCGGTCCACGGCCGGCCGTCGGAATTGACCAGGATCAGTGGGGTTTGTTTGTTCTTGGCTGCCGCGTCGAGCGCGACTTTAAGGGGCGCACCGACCGGGATAATGACGCGCGCTCCGGTCTTGGACTGACGCAAGCGAATGTGCGTCCCGTCATAGCCCGACCACGGCAGGCGCAAGAGATCGCCCTGCCGCTGGCCGGTCCATAGCGCGAGCCAAAGCGGCAAGTGCAGATGCGCCGGGCCGTCTTTCAGAAAAGCGGCCTCGTCCTCGATCGTCCAAATGAAATCGACGCGGGTACCATCGTAGAGGCGACCGCCCCTCTCGCACGGATTCACGCTGATCTTGCCACGATCCTTAGCCCACGCCAGGATCAGCGCGAGTACCGTCCAAGCATAGTCAGCCTGCCGCACGGATTTGAGCGCAAGCTTGTCGCGCCAATCCATGAACACACCGCGCGTCTTAGGGCTTGCTAGCGCCTTGATCGGGAAGTCGCCGAATTCTTGTTCGATGATCCGTATTTGTTTGATGTAGTCAACCTTAGTGCGATCGCGTCGGCCAAGGAATTTCTGGCTGAGTTGATAAGCATCAAACAGGCTTTGCAGTGTACCCGCCGGAGTCGGCACGCGCTGAGATACGGCTTCGTTATAGCTGGCGATGAAATCCGGCGTGCCGGGCTCGCCGCGCAACTTCGGTCCGTTACGCCAAGCGTACCAGTAAATCTTTTTCGTGCCGCCCGCCAAAGTGGCGTGCACTGAATGGATGCCTTTTAGATCAACCCGCATTTTTCTTCTTCCTCCAGCGCTCTAATTCATCGTCCGGGGTCAGTTCGATTTCAGCGTTTACGCCACCGGCCTCGCCAATGACGATGATGATCTTTCCGTCCTTTGCAATTTCGGCCCGCGCGACCTCAACGCCGGCATTGCGCGCGCCCTTGATGGCGCGGGTCAGGTCGCCTTGACGAAATTTACTCTGGCAACGCGACATTGAGCAGCTCACAAAACTCGACACGTCTGATACGCCCCTAGCATTGCGATATCGGTGAGGCCTCGTCGGCGGGGCAACGCTCACCTCCCAATTCACTGCCGATACGACCTTCCCAGCCCTGACGTGGAGGAGTACACGCACGAGCTAAAGATTGGCGTGCGGCGAAGACCTACAACACCTCCTGCATTTCAAGCGGATAGCTTACGTTTTTCACTCGAGGCACCGCGGCGACGTTTTGGCGACGGCCTCGCGCCTTCACGGCAGCAAATTTCTTCTTGTCACGTCTCAACCGCGCGATACGCGCGTCCCGCTCGCGCTTGACCTGGATGAGGATTTGATCAAACCGGGGATCATTCGGCGGGAAAAAAAACGGACGACCGAGATCTACGCCGACCGCGTGTGCACGCGCGCGGAGCCGTCGGACGATGTCACTAATGTTAACCGTGAAGAAACCCGCCAATTCGTTCATCCGCCGGAAATCCTCGGCGATCTGTTCGAGCGTTCCGTGTGTAACCACTAGAAGTTTGGCGGCCTTTTTCGCGGCATCCCAGCCCACCCCACCGACGGCGAAGAAATAATCCTGCGTTCGATCAGCATCGGCATGGCCGACAGCACTTCCCCACTGATGAAAATGCCCGCCGACGATTGCGGTTGACACTTCGCGCCCTAGCGACGGCGTCAACGCCAAGTTAGTCGCCATCGCTACTAGGTCTAGATCAAGGTACCGGCCGGGCGATGCCGGTAGTGGCGTCCCGAAGGCCAGGGCGACGTGCCCGGCGTGCTGCAACTGATCGAATGCGCCGCCGGTCAACTCCAACACATCGAGAAACTCAGTTCGTGTCACCGATTGCATTAGCGACCTTAGTACATTATAAGGTCTGATCTTAGCCCGTACATAGGAAAAATCAAGCGCGTCCAAGCACTCAGACTCTTGTTTTTGGACATCTGTTAGAGGTGTCTGGCTCGAAAAAGGGCCCTTCCAATCCGTCAGCGTCGCCTAGTAAAGGGGTTAGGACCTCCATGGTTCGCGCCCGTTTTCCGGGGGTGTGAGCGACGTTCGGCCCTCCTGAGCACGCAATCAATTCCAGCCCGGAAAATGCTAACTGGGGTCACGTGTGGACGGCGCCTTGGCAAGAACTTTCTGACGTTGCTGCAGCGTTGGTCGGTGCGACCATGTGTTCGGCCTCACATGATGGTTTCTCCGTCAAGCGCTGATTTGGGCAGACCGCGATCCAAGGCGGGGCTCTCATCGCTGCAGGCTTTCCCTGCAAACCTCACATCCGGCGGGAGTTGATCCCAACCACTGTCCCGCATTCGGGACGGGAGAGCTCCAAGAGAACGGCACCACTCTGTGTAAACGGCGCCGTAGCACCATGCCGAACAACGGCGACGTTCCCTCGGATTGGCGGGCTGCTCCGCGTTCGCAGCGCAGACCGGACTACGGGGCCGATTAGGCAGCAGGCTTTAGGATTGCACCTTCGGGCACCACACCATCGATGACGAACCGCCATAGCGCAATCAGCAGTTTTCGGGCCAGGGCCACCACCATAATCTTCCGAGCACGCCGTCCTGTTGATCCAACCCGCTCGCGAAACCAGCGGACCTGAGCGGCGCCGGGCTGATAGCGCGTCCATAACCACGCAAGCTCGACCATCACAGTTCTGACCCGTCGATTGCCGGCCTTTCCAATGCCCTGCTCGCGGTCGATCCCACCGCTACTATACGGCGAGGAAGCTAGACCGGCGTATGATCCAAGTGCCTTGCCATTAGCGAAACGACGTACAAACGCTTCACGCACCAGTACGGTCGCACTCTGAACGCCGATACCACGCAGGTTGGTAAGCTGCTGAATCATCTTACTAGCTTTGTCGGACGCTTCAGCTTCCACCACCGCATCACGTTCACGCTCCAACTCAGCGATCTGCGCGAGTACCAGTTCCAACCGCGCAAGCAACCGCTCTATTTTGGCCTGCGCGTTCCGCGGCAGTGGCTCGCCGAGACCGGTCCTCAACTCGGTCAGACGACGATGCCGGCTGCGGAGCAATGGGTTGTAATCGCTCACACCAAGCGTGGCCAGAACAGCTCCGATCCGATTGGTTAGACCGACGCGCTCGGAGATGAGCTCGGTCCGCTCGCGAACACACCGTCGGGCATCTTCATCGGCCTCGTCTGGGATCGGCACCATCGAACACACGCGCGGCTCACCGCGCAGCCAAGTGAGCAGTGTCCGAAGTAGCAACTCGGCGTCAATGCCATCAGACTTTGCGCGGCGCATCCGACGATCGACAGGCACACTCGAAGGTTGGATAACGTGTGCCTCCATCCCATGCCTCATAATCCACCGCGCCAGCCAGAAGCCCGACCATCCCGCCTCGTACACCGTAATCACCCGCTCCACGCTGTGGCCGGAAGCGGTAGCGCGGGCGCGATATCCAGCAATCGCCGCCATCAATGACTCGGCGTCTGGATTGATCGTACGCTCCGCTTTCGTATGTGGCAGGCCAGGAACTTGAGCTGCGAGCACCCAACTTTCGTTACTCACCTCAATCGCGAGGACGAGCGTCCTTTCATAGTCCACGGCGGCAGCTATAAGAGCGGCGACTGTCTGCGTCATCAGATCCTCCAGTTTGACGTGGCTCGCTGCCTAGCCTGCGCGTGCCACCATCATAGGATCTGTTGATGCGGTTCACATGACCGCTGGCCATAATGCCCTCCGCGGATCAGGTCCCAATCCATCGCGTGCATTCGATCATGCGATGACCCAAGCGGGCTGTCCCGATCCCCGGAACGACCGTATCTGCATTACATCGTCATGCCCTCACCAATTCGTTGAAGTTGTTGTCCTCCGTCGGCTGACTAGGCCGCTACCGGCAGTAATCTTGCTTCCTTGAAGCGTTCACCGTGCACCATTATGGCCCAGGCAATAGGCGCGATCTTGATCGAGCCGCGACTTCACTTGCCGATAAGGCGTCTTCCGAAAGACAGATGGAACTCGGCTCGGCAATGCCTTCCAATCGTGCCGCGATAGTGACGCCGTCCCCATCAGGTCGCCGTCGCTTTCCTCCACCGCATCGCCCAGATGAATGCCGACACGAAACTCAATACGGCGCTCAGGTGGAAGGCCGGCATTGCTTCGACCGTGCCGCTCTGCACCTCGATGGCGCACCGCACGGCGTCGACGACGCTGCGGAACTCGATAAGGATGCCGTCCCCGGTGCGCTTGACCATGCGACCGTGATGCAAAGCAGTGGTCGGATCGATCAGATCACTCCGTACCGCTCGAAGCCGCGCCAGTGTGCGATCCTCGTCGGAACCCGCCAGCCGGCTATATCCGACCACATCCGCCGCCAGGATCGCCGCGAGTTTCCGGGTCTCGACCATAACTTTCGGCCACAATCCGTAGCACAACGGCGAGTGTTTCCCCGCCGAAATGTAGGAAGGATATTGGCAAGGATATCACGCCACAATGCTGAACGCTGGGGTCCAATTCAGGGATGGTCCGAGCGTCCGGCGATGTCGCATTATGCTGCGCTTCTCCTTCTGATGCTTGAGGCCGTACACGCGGACCTCGTTTCACCATCAGCCTGAAGCGCAGCACCCAAAATCTTCAGCTATCCACAAGCTGCCGGCCGATTACCCCATCTTTTGCGCCGCTGTTGGGGTGACAGCGGAAGTTACACAGACATCGTTTGAAGACCGTTATTGACCCATTTAGGACATCGGCCGGATAGACACGCCTCGCTCCCGACCCCACGCTTGGTGTGAAGTTCTTGTAGGTACGAACATGCCCAACGCGCTTGTTGAAAGGCGGTTGACTGCTATCCTCACAGCAACCTTCTCCCTGGCATCGGGTGCCGCGCCTGAGCTGCGCCTCGATCCGCGCTTGAGCTTCTCAACGCAAAGGTGTCCATCGATACCGAGATCAGCCTCAGTCGTTTCCGCCGCTGAGCCTTTCGGACATCAAAGCGTTGCTTTCCCAATTTGTCGGGTCGGAGTCGGAGTGTTTCTCAAAGGCAGCGCCGCCTGCAGGGCCTGTACACTGATATCGGGTTGATGATGTTGGAGCGGAGCCATTGGACACCTCTTGGTGATCGATCACCAAAATTGGTCGTGCTTTGGCGGGAATACGAATTTATCGCGACGTGGTCAGAACGGTAGCTTGCTGTAACTCGCGACGCCCTTACACTTCGGCCTTTAAATGCCGTGATCAAATGCTCCTTGCTTTTTGAACCAGCCATGCTCCCAATGTTCGGTGGCATCCTGTCGTAAGCTTCAAGGCAGACGTGATTGCCGTGGTGGGGCCTGCGCGCGACTTTAAACTCTTCGTGTCGTCACCGGTGGACGTGGCGCCCGAACGCGGGCGGGTGCAGGCCGTCGCCGCGAAGCTTAATCGCGATTATGAAGGCCTCGTCCGCTTCGAGACAATCCTTTGGGAAGACCACTTCTACAAGGCGGACAAGAGCTTCCAGCCGCAAATCCCCGAAGCGGTCGCCTGCGACGTCCTGGTGTCGATCTTCTGGACCCGCGTCGGCACCGCGCTGCCGACCGATTTCGCGCACATGCCGGACGGACGGCCCTATCCATCGGGCACGGCCTATGAGCTCCTGACCGCGCTGGAGGCGTCGCGCTCGAGGGGCTTTCCGGACGTGTACGTGTTCCGTAAGACCGCAGATGCCGTGTTCCCGACGGCGGACGCGGAGCGCCGGCGGCAGGCGCAAATCCAGCTCGATGCGCTCGAAGCCCTCTGGAGCGAATGGTTCAAGTCCGAGCACGGACATTTCAAGGCGGCCTTCCAGACCTTCGCCAACACCGACGAATTCGAGCGGCAGATCGAGCTCCTGCTGCGGCAATGGCTGGAAAGCCACGGCCTGCTCGGCCCGCGCCTGAAATGGCCGAAGGAGAAAGGCTCGCCGTTCCGCGGGCTGGCGTCGTTCGAGGCAGAACACGCGGCGGTGTTCTTCGGCCGCGATCGCGTCATTGACGAGGCGCGCCGCCGGCTTTCGGCCGCGGCCGAAACGGCGACGCCGTTTTTGCTGATCATCGGGGCGAGCGGCGCAGGCAAGTCGTCGCTGGCGCGCGCCGGGTTGATCCCGCGCCTGACCACACCGGGCGTAATCGACGCGGTCGACATCTGGCGCGTCGCGATCATGAAACCGAGCGAGGGCCAGGCCGGAGCGATCGCCTCGCTGGCGACGGCCCTCCTCGCCGCCTTGCCCGAATTGGCGCAGGGCGATTTTCCGACGGCCGAGGCGCTGGCCGACAATCTGCGCCGCGGCGGCGCCTCGGCGGCGCGCCCGATTATCGGCGCGCTAGCGCGTATCGCCGACGCCGCCCAGCAGCAAAAGCGCACCGAGCAGCCGCCACGTCCGGTGCTGCTGCTCCTGGTGGATCAATTGGAAGAATTGTTCGCCCAGGCGGTCAGCGACGACGAACGCCAGGGCTTCGCGGCCGCCGTCAAGGAACTCACTGCCACCGGCCAGGTCTGGTGCGTCGCGACGCTGCGCGCCGATCTTTACGCGCTGCTGCTTAAGGACTCGGGACTTAAGGCGCTGAAGGAAGCCGGCGCGAGCCTCGATCTTGGCCCGCCGGGCGCTGCCGAGCTTGCCGAAATCGTCCGTGCGCCGGCGGCCGCGGCCGGCCTCGTGTTCGAGACCAATGCCGACAAAGGCGGCCTCGACGAGCGGCTCCTGGCCGATGCCAGCGGCGCCGAAAGCTTGCCTCTATTGCAATTCACGCTTCGGCAACTCTACGAGCAGCGCGCGGAGCGCGACGACAAGACGGTGTTGACCCATGCCGACTACGACGCGCTTGGCGGCCTGCACGGCGCAATTGCCGCCGAAGCCGATCGCGCCGTGGCCGGCCTGCCGGCCGGCGCCATCGAAGCGCTGCCGCGGCTGTTGCGGCAGCTGGCCGAGCCGGCCCGCGACGGGCAGGCATTGACGCTGCGCGAGGTCGCGCAAGACGAGGTCTCCACCGAACCGACCGAGGCGGCGCTGGTCGACGCGCTCCTTGGCGCGCGCATCCTCGTTGGCCGCACCGATGTTGCTGGCCGACCGACACTGCGGCTCGCGCACGATGCGGTCCTGACCAGCTGGCCCCTCGCCGCGGCGGCCGCGCAAGCGAGCCGTGAGTTCTACCGCATCCGCGCCGAAGTCGAGGACGCACAGCGCCGCTGGCAGAAGCGCGGCAAGCCCGTCGACCGGCTGATCCAGCCGGGGGTTCCGCTGGCCGAAGCGGAAAAGCTCGTGGCGGATTTCGGCCGTGAATTACCCGCCGAGTTGACCGCCTTTGTCGGCGCGTCGCGCAACCGCGCGCGGGCGCGTCAGCGCCTGGTTGCGGCAGCCGCAGCAATTTTCTTTGCGCTGGCCGTCTTAGCCGGCGTGGCTGCTTGGTTGGCTGTGCAAGGTCAAGAGCGCGCGACACGCACGCTTGCGCTGGCGATCGATCAATCAGATGCATTGATCGCGAAGCTCGGCAAGGAACTTGAAAATCGGTCCGGCATCTCTAAGGATGCTATTCGAGCGCTCCTCGAGGTGATTGAAAGTGAACTCGACCGGATAACGGGCGTCGACGCGCAAAATCCGCGTCTGATCCTCAGTCGCGCCGCAATGCTCAGCGTGATTGCGGACAACTATGTCGAACTGGGCGATCTGAAGATAGCAATCAATCGCGCGAAAGACTGTGTCGCAATCAGCACGCCTTTGGTTGACAAAGCGCCGAACGACGCTGATGCGCTGCGCGGACTCGCCCAATGCCTGCAAAGTCTCGGTTATGCTGAAACTGTGGCAAACAATTTGGATTCGGCTCAGCGCGATTACGCCGCGAGCATCGCCCTTCGTCGCAAAGTAACACGGCCGGACGATCCAATCGCCCTCGATGGGCTATCGCGCGTGCTGAACCTCTATGCAAGTTCGCTACTGAGCGGACAGAAGTTCGATGTCGCTCGCGACACGGCGCAGGAAAGCCACACAATTGCAATGCAGCTAGTGGCAACCGATGCAACTAATTTCAACTACCAGCGCGAAAATGTGGACAGCTGGAACATCCTCAGCATTGCACTTTACCGACTTGGCGACCGAGAAGCGGCGTTAGCAAACTTCACCGATCTACTGACAGGTGCGCGGAATCTCGCCGCGACTAACAGCGGCAACGCAACATGGCAACGCTACCTATCCAACATCATCGGCAACGCCGGATATGTGCTGTTTGACCTTGGTCGGCGAGAGGAGGGTATGGCCGCCACCAACGAGGCGCTCGATCTAAAGCGCAATCTGGTACGTGCGGATCCCAGCAACATGACGTGGCTGGCCGAGCTCACGGCTTTGCTTTACACGGCAGGCGACATGCTCGCAAGCTTGCAGCGCGCTGCTGAGGCACTTACGATTTACCGCGAAGCCGTTGGTGACGCGCATACATTGCTTGGCCACGAGCCGGACAATGTGACTTGGCAAATCGGTCTGATCGCCGGACTAGCGCGGCTTTCTGCCATGCAACTGAAAACTGGCGACGCCGCTGGTGCTCGTGTTTCTGCCGCAGAGGCCAGGGCGGCGATCGCAAAGCTCGATTTGTCGAAGCTCAGCCAAGCCCAACGGGCGGCAATTCAATCTATCCAAGCGCAATTGCCTAAATGAAACCGTCTAACCGGCAAAATGTGCGCGTCCTCTGAGCCGCCGCAAGATGTCTGCTACTGGCCCCAAGTCGGAAGTCGCCGGATGTCCGCTTTTGCGCCGCTGTTGGGGTGACAGCGGAAGTTACACAGACATCGTTTGAAGACCGTTATTGACCTAGGCTGTGTAAAAACGCGGCAACACGCGACGACGATAGAATAAACGTTCTTCCAAATCGTGTTTAGGCGCTCGAAGATTGGCGAGCGCGTTTAATTTTGGTTGAGTTGAGAAAAGTCATTCTCGTCGCTTCTCAGTTTTTCGAGTTTTCACACAGCCTAGACCCGAAGGCGACATTCGGCCTGCGGCGTCGGAGGCAGGTGGGTGCCATTTCTCACTCGCAGCACGGTCGCAAAGTACTACGCTTTAGGCGTTGGACAAGGCGTGTTCTGAGGGCGCATGCAGCGGCGCGGATTTATCACCCTTCTTGGCGGCGCGGTGGCCCTTTTGCCACTGGCTTCGCGGGCGCAGCAGCCGGGCAAACTGCCGGCCATCGCATACCTCGGCGTTGACGATTCCTATTGGAGGCCACGGACACTCGCTTTTGTGCAGAGGCTCCGTGAACTTGGCTGGATCGACGGCCGCACCGTCATGATTCAATATTACTGGACGCAAGGCCGTGCGGAGCGCGTAGCAGAGCTTGCGGCCGAAATCCTACCGCAGAAGGTTGATGTAATTGTCACGTATGGCGGCGCTGTAACCACACTAAAACAGTCCACCACGGTTATCCCAATCGTATTTGCGGTCGCGAACGATCCTATCGGCAGCGGCCTAATTGCGAGCCTTTCACGACCCGGCGGGAACGTCACCGGATTGTCGCTTGAGGTGACAGAAATTGCTGGCAAGCGACTTCAACTTTTGCATCAGGTTGTGCCCCATCTTCGTCGGTTGGCGGTCCTGTTTGACGTTGGATATTCCGCGTCTGAGCTGCAAATGGGCCAGGTGCAAAACGCCGCTCGTACCCTAGGTGTCGAAGTCGAGCCCACCAAGATTCGGCGAGCTGAGGATATTGCGCCTTCCTTCGAGGCTCTGAAGTTTCAAAAAGTGGACGCGCTCTACGTGGTGGAGAACTCGCTTATTGCGGCAAATGGCACGCAGATCGCCGCGTTTGCCCTCAGCGTTCGGCTACCAACGGTCTTCGGTGCACGTGATCAGGTCGAAGCTGGCGGGTTGATGTCTTACGGTCCCAAGTATCCAGGCCTGTTTCGGCGCGCCGCCGAAATCGTCGACAAGATTCTGCGCGGCGCGAAGCCCGGCGATATCCCAGTTGAGGAACCAACCAACTTCGAACTCGTCATCAATCTCATGACCGCCAAAGCGCTCGGCTTGGCCGTCCCGTCCACCCTGTTGGTCACCGCCGACGAGGTGATCGAATAAGAGACTTCGATGTCGCAGTTTGGCCCGTCGCGACGTGTGGTCCCCAGGCGATTGTCGGTCGCTTTCGGGGCAAAGCGGACATGGCTGCACTTGTTGTTGGTTAAACCAGGTCGCGAATGACCCATCTGCGACATGACGGCGGAGCGGCCCGCAGGCCGAAAATTGCCCTAGGCGACCTCTGCCGCGCCGTTTCATCTCTAGTCTTTAGGCTGCCGAGTTAGGGCGTTGACTCATAAACGAGCGGGGCCGTTTCCAGGTGGTGCTTTCGCTGGAATTACGCCTGAATGAGGTTTGGTGGCATGACGTTTGGTGGTATATTGCCAGTCGTTGCAACTAAGCAACCGTGGGGGCTTGGCATGCGGGCATGTCCCATTTTCATTGCGGCGATCTCACTATGGGTGGTCGGGATACCGGCTGCCGTCGCGGCGGAGCAGCCACAGCGCGTGCCTCAGGTGGGATTTCTCGAGGCCATGGCGCGCGCCGACTATGATCCGGCGAAGGACCCCATTAAGGACGCTCTGCTGGAAGGATTGCAGGCGCTTGGCTATGTCGAGGGAAAGAACATTCACATTGAATATCGCGTCCCACGAAAACCGGACGACACCGCCGAAATGGCTCGCGACCTCGTCGGACATAAGGTCGATGTCATCGCAACCTTCGGACCAGCCCCGATCGAAGCGGCCAGGCGAGCGACTGATAGTATTCCGATCGTCGTCATCGCTTGCGATCGGGCCGACAGGCTGGTGAAAAGTATCGCCAGGCCAGGGGGCAACATAACCGGAATGGCTTGTATCTCGTCGGACCTTGCAGCCAAACGATTGCAGCTCATGCAAGAGATCGTTCCGGGGCTGTCGCGAGGGGCTGTGCTTTTCAACGGGGGAGTTCCCGCAAAAGTGGAGGAGTTGCAGGAAATAAGGGCAGCGGCAAAGACATTGGAAATCGAGGTGCAGCCAGTGGAAATCCGCGATCCGTCAGGGATCACAGCTGCTTTTGCCGCGATGAAGGCTGGTAGCCCCCAGGCACTCATTGTCTTGTCCGACCCTTTGACATTTTATCACGTCAAGGAGATCGCCGAGTTAGCTGCGGAGCAGCTTCTTCCGTCAACGTATGGATTCAGAGAGTACTGCGACGCGGGCGGATTGCTGTGCTACGGCGCAAACTTTTCGAGCCAAGTTAAGCGTTACAGCTATTTTATCGACAAGATACTAAAAGGCGCAAAGCCCGGAGACATTCCGATTGAAGAGCCCACAAGCCACGAACTGATTGTCAATGCCCGGGTGGCAAAATCGCTCGGTCTAACCCTCCCGCCGTCCATCCTGATCAGCGCCGACACGCTGATCGAATAAGTCAACGCCCATTTCCGATCTCGGCATTTGTCAAATCGTCACGGCAATGCGGAGGCTCCGACACCCGATCACGCATTGTCGCCGCGCGGAAATCTCACGACACGGCCCTCCGCTCATCTATGAGTTCATGCCCTATCGAACGAACATAACGCGATCTGCCGTCATGTCGCAGTTTGGCCCAACTGCGACCTCGCGGGGTGTCCGCGTAGCGGTCGCTGTCGAAGGCAACGCAGACATTCCCCTGACATCGCCGAAGGACCGAGTCTGACCCGGAACAGACAAATCCAGTGTGAGAATTGGCATTGCGATCCTTGCGCCGTGGACCCAATGAGAGCTGGTCCCGGTTGCAGGACAGCACATTCGTCGAAAGATTAGCGAGGCCGAATGGTCGATGTACCGCAAGCGGTCTCGGTCGCCACCTCGAAACTGGCTTCTAAGCGAATCAGAATAACGCTAACATTCATACCTCGTTGAGGATTCATCCTGGGAACCCCGAGCGGGGCAATCACGGACTTCGAGAGGCTGGTCTGAGTATGTCAACCGCAGTCATCCAAGTACCCTTTGAAATCGTTCAGAAATGGCAAGAGATCGTCAACATCATTGCTGAAATCGTCCACGTTCCCTCAGCTTTGGTCATGAAAGTAGACCCACCAAACATCAAGGTTTTCGTATCGAGCGAGTCGAACGGCAATCCCTATGAAAGGGACGAACTCGCCCCTCTCAATACAGGTCTCTATTGCGAGACAGTGATGAAAACGCGCCAATCTCTGCTGGTCCCGGATGCCCTGCGCGATGAGGAGTGGAAATCGAACCCCGATATCAAACTGGGGATGATCTCGTATCTTGGCTTCCCGGTCACTTGGCCAGATGGCCAGATATTCGGCACGATTTGCGTCCTCGATAAAAAAGAGAATTCCTACAGCGACCTATACCGCAAATTCGTGCTGCAGTGCCGCGACGTGCTGCAGGCGGATCTGAGGGCGTTGGCAAGACTGAGCGGAGAACTTACGCGAAGCGAGGCCTATCTGGAGGAGGCTCAGAGGCTCAGTCGTACAGGGAGCTTCGGCTGGAGGGTTTCCACTGGCGAGATCGTTTGGTCGAAGGAAAGCTTTAGAATTTTTGGATACGACCCGTCGCTTGCCGTCACTTTAGACATGGTTCTTCAACGCGCTCATCCGGAAGATCGTGCTCTCGTACAAACAACCCTTAACCGCGCATCCAGGGACGGGAAGGATTTCGATTATGAATATCGATTGCTGATGCCTGATGGTTTAATCAAACATGTCCATGTTGTCGCTCACGCAGCCGGAGATCAAGCGGATCAGCTCGAATTCATCGGCGCGGTGATGGATGTCACTGAGGCTAGACGTGTTGAAGAACAGATGAATCAGGCTCGGGCGGACCTCGCGCACGTCGCTCGCGTCACGACGCTCGGAGAACTTACCGCCGCAATAGCCCATGAAATCAACCAGCCGCTTACCGCATTGGTGACCCAGGGCCGTGCTTGCTTGCGCTGGCTGGCCCATGAACCGCCTAATCTGGGAGAGGGGCGGAGCTCGGTCGAGGCCATGATCAATAGCAGCACACGAGCCGCAGAGGTCATCAGCCGATTACGGGCCATGATGAAGAAATCCCCCCACACAGGGACCTGTTGAACATCAACGACGCAATTTTGGCGGTCATTGCGCTGGTCGGCGCCGAGGCCCAGCGAAATCGCGTATTACTGCGGACCGAGCTATCGAATGATTTGCCACTCGTTCTGGGAGATCGGATCCAGTTGCAGCAGGTTATCCTCAATCTAATCATGAACGCTATCGAAGCCATGAGAGGGATCGATCAGACGCAGCGCGAGGTGTTGGTGATCTCGAGGAAAGATGAATCCAAAGGTGCGCTCGTAGAAGTGCAAGATTCGGGTGCGGGGCTGGAGGGACTTGCGCTTGAGCGCCTTTTTGACGCCTTCTACACGACCAAGTCCGATGGCATGGGTATCGGGCTAGCCGTTAGCCGAACGATTATTGAGACGCACGGAGGGCAACTCCGAGCTCTACCTAACGTACCTAAAGGTGCCGTGTTCCAGTTCCAGCTGCCCACTAACGTCGAGGTGATCGAACAGCTCTAATCGGTCATTCAGGTCAAGCGCGTTCAGGCTGTGTACCACTACAGTATCGATACTGTTCGCGAGTTCCTGCTTCTTTCTTCAGAATCGGCACCAATCTGTGAACTTCGGTGGAACGTCTGTTGCTGGCGCTAAACGTCGTATGTGCGAGACAGCAATACGTCTGAAATTGGGGGAGAAGCGGACGTGCGTGGCGCACCCTCAAAGCGTCGCTGATGACCGATGCTGTTTAAAAAGTACGTCTTTCGGTTGGCGTTATGCTGTTGGGTGGTTTTGAACCGGCTGAGTTGAGCCGGGCCGTTCGATTTTGCGGCCGCGTGGTTGCCGGCGACCTCGACGCGGACGCTGCTGGCGCACTGGTGAGCGATCTCAGGCAAGCGATGCGCGCCGCCGTGCCGGTGGTGGTCCGAGGGTTCGAAGTGCCAGGGTCTTGAGGTTCTGCACGGTAGCAGCGAGAAGGAATTCATCGCGTGCGCCGGAAAGACCTCGCAGCCGCATACGCTCGAAGCCATGATGAATCTTCAAGTGGGCGAAGCGCATCTCGACGCGTTTGCGCTGGTCGCGCGACTTGAGGAACGCCTTTGTCCGCATCAGCCGGCGTGTCACGTCGCGGGCATATTCATGAACATCACGAGGAATTTGTCGCGACGGGCTTTTAGGACAACACTGCTTCTTCAGGGCACAGACATCGCAATCGTACTTGGATGCGAGATAGCGCAGCGTTTTGCCTTCGTGCACCTTGCCGGTGGTGTGCAGCACCTTACCATTCGGGCAGATATAAACACCGCGCCGCCGATCCCAGCGAAAGTCGCTGCGCGATAATGTGCCATCGTCGCGCTCGCTGGCATCGCGGACCGGGATGTGCGGTGCAATCCTGTGGCCAACCAGCCAGCCCAGGAAGCGGCCAGTCCCGTAAGCAGTATCGGCCGCAAGCCGCTTCGGCTTCAGGCCAAGCTGCTGCTCGGTGCGATCGAGCATCGTCTTTGTCGATTCAACCTCGTCATAGGTGCGCGCCGGCGTCGGCTCAACGTCGACAATGATCGCGTTTGCAATGTCGATGAGATAATTGAGCCCATAGCCGAACTGTACTCGCTTGTTGGCCTTAGCTGTCCAGGCTGAGCAGGGGTCGCTCGGTGATATCAGCTTCGGCGGCTTGCGATCGGGATTGGGTTGCGCATCGACATCTAGCCCAGCGAGATACTCCTTGACCGCGCGGGTCTGGCGCTCCGGCTCGGCCCACGTGATCTCATCAGGCGTCTTGCCGTGATAGCGGCTGGCATTGGCCTCCATCACGCTGGCATCGACGGCAAACCCCTCGCCCTTGACCAGGCCAGCATCCATGCACGCCCGCACCACAGCCTCGAAGACCTGGCGCAGGATGTCGCTGTCACGGAAGCGACCATGGCGATTGACCGAGAACGTCGAGTGATCTGGAACCTTGTCGTCGAGATCGAGGCGGCAAAACCATCGGTACGCAAGGTGAAGTTCGAGCTCTTCGCACAGCCGCCTCTCAAAGCGGATGCCATAGCAATAACCGACAATCAGCATCCGGATCATCAGCTCAGGATCAACCGAAGGCCGGCCAATCTCGCTATAGAAAGGCACAAGCTTCTCACGAAGCTCCGCCAGTATCCGTGTCACCACCGGATTGATCCGGCGCAACAGATGGCCCGCTGGAATGCGCCGTTCGAGGTTGAACAGGTAAAACAACTGGCTCTGATCGCCCGCCTGCCGACCCATCATGGAAAACCTCCGCCGCCGAATCCCTCGGCAGACGGAATCACTGTTCACCGAAAATCACGAGGCCTTTTTCAACAGCATCGACCCTCTTCGGACATTGAGGCTTTCTTGACAGTGTGCCGCGTATCACAGGGAACGTGTATACGATTTGGGCTAAGGTCCGGGGACGACATAGAAGCGAAGCACCTAAAGGGCACGGTCAATGGAACTGCTGCAAACGCTGGACCGGTTTCTCGCCGAGAATGTGAAAGGTGTGTCCGTCGACGCCAAAGCCGTTCTGGCGCACGTCATTCGATCGCCCAGTTACAATGGCGTCGCCTCCTCGGATCGCCGGACCGAGGGAAGCGCGGTGCCGTTCAGGCCGGGGCCACCGCCCGGCGTTAACCCGTACGTTCTCGATGTCGTCGCGTTCGAGGTCGCCCTGGACAATGCGTTGAAAGACGTCGTTGCCGGCTACGTGGCGCAGCTCCGTCAGTCCGGCACGATTCAGTTCACCAGGGCATGGGAATACGCCAAACGTTTCCCCCAAGACGGCAGGCAGCTGTGGACGCCGGATGTACAGATGCATGTGGCCAGCGTGAGCAAACTCATGACTGCCATGGCCATGACGGTGCTGTTACGCGATAACAAAATCTCGCCGGACGCCCAGATCATCAATTATTTGCCAGACTATTGGGCGAAAGGGTCAAATATCGAACAAATCACTTTCCGGAACCTGTTCAACCACACCAGCGGCCTCTTAGTTTTGGGAAATTCTAACATCGACTTCTACATCATGAAGTCGGCGATCGCGGGTGGCATCGCTATCAATGATCTCGGGCAGTACAACTATCAGAATTTGAATTACGGACTTTGCCGGATGCTCCTCCCGGTCATCAACGGCAACATCAACAAGGACAGGTATTTCGCCCCGGCACCTCTTGTTGATCCGGCCATTAATGACAGCCTCTGGGACCTAGCAACGATCTACGCCTATGAGGCATATCTGCAGGCCAAGGTGTTTCAGCCCTCTGGTGTGGTCGGCGCCACACTCGATCATCCGCCCGGGTGCGCGCTGGCCTACCGGGTACCCGACGATAGGGAGTCCGGCTGGAACTCGGGTAACCTGCAGGAGAGCTGCGGCTGCGACGGCTGGCATCTCTCCGTCGGCCAGTTGCTCAATGTGATGGGCGAATTCCGCCGGGGCGGCGGCATTCTGATGCCCGCCGACGCGCAGGCCATGCTCGACAACGGCTTTGGCGTCGACCCGCTTAGCGGCAATTCAGCACTTCCTACCGGCCTGACTACGCCTGCTGGTAATGTGTACTGCAAGCCCGGCGACTGGCACGATCCCAACAACCGGGACGAACAAAGCCTCGCGTATTTCTTGCCGGATGATATGGAGCTGGTGGTGTTCGTTAACTCAATGGTCGCCCGGCAAATCGGCACGAACAACTTCCGCCAGGTCGTGACGCAGGCCTACCTCGACAACCTGACGACGCAACTACCAATTAATCCATAGAAGGCTCCGCTGAACACGCTGTCACTCGAACGCGTGCACGACAAGTCGCAACGCGGCGCGGGCGAGGCTCAACCAGCCACATCGGCCACAGGGCGAATGAGCGGAAGGCACGCGGACCAAGTTCGAGTTTTGATCATCTCAAGACCGCGAAGGCGATCGACCTCACCGTGCCACACACGCGGCTCGCCACCGCCGACGAGGTGATCGAATGAAGCCACGCGATGTCCGAGTTTGGCCCGTCGCGTCATTTCGCGGCGCGCAGCAATTAAGTCGCTTTCGGGGGCATAGCGACATAGTGGGACCTGCCGCTGGCCTCGTGCCAGTCGAAAATGACCCGTTGCGGAAGTGGGCGTTGGCTTCACTTTGACTGGATCGAAAGCTTGGTCGTCTCGTTGCCGATTGCTCGCCGTTGTGGAGACGGTCCTAACTTGTGTAACCAGTCCAGTGTTGGTCGCTCGAAAAGAGTGTGGACAGTCGCACCCACGAGATTGGCCGCCACCGCTCCGACCAGGATAAGCTCTAGGCTCGGGGCGACACCTCCGGCAGGCAAAAAAAGAGCAAGCATGCGTCCGATCGTTGAGATGACCAAAACGTGCACGAGGTAAGTGGCGTAGGACCAATCTCCCAGCACTACTAGCAGCCTCGGCGGTGCCGGCAATTCCGCACGGTGTTCGGAAGCGGCCAGCGCATAGATCACGAGCGCCGAGGGAATGCCGAATACCAGTACGCGCAGCTGTTCGAGATGGGGGCTGCTGCTCAACGACAGGACTGGTGCAACGTAGATGAGGCAAAATGCAAGTACCGATGCTCCGATCATGCCGACGGTTGCCGGTCTGGGCATGCGGCGGTTCAACCACAGCAGGCCGACGGCTGCGCCCATCATGAATTCAACCGTCATTGGGTTGGTCACCAATGAAAGAACTGGTGAAGCTGCAACCTCATTGGGTATTGCTAACCTCACCGTCAAGATAACCAGTCCCCACGCGATAAGGCCATAGAGGACTGGAATCCGTAACGCGAGAAAGATTGTGAACACCAGATAGAAGTACATCTCGTAAACGAGCGTCCAACCGACAGCGAGCAGCGGCAATGTGTGAGCGGGAAACAGTAAAAAGGACCGCCAAATCGAAAACGGCTCGTTGATGGACCTGTTGACGATTTCGGGGGCTATCATCGTTACGGCCAGTACTAGCAAGGTGATCAGCCAATAACTCGGATATATCCTCGCCGCACGCCGCCACAGAAATTGCAACGGCCCCACATCACGGCCGGCTACCGCCACCATAATGAAACCGGAGAGGACAAAAAATAGGTCCACTCCAGCCAGGCCGTAAAAGGCGAAAGACGGTAGCACGCCACCGTGCGTGTACTTCCCCTCGACCACGAATAGATGCGAGAGCACGACAAGATTTGCCGCCACGCCGCGGGCCACTTGAAGCGTTAGTAGTTTAGGCACTTCTTCCCAGCCCCTCGTGTCCAGCTTGCCGAGCCTTGCGGAATAGGAATGTACTGTCAAACGACAATGGACGGCACTAGGCCGCGTAGCTGCTATCCAATTCAAGATCACGCGCACCACGGCGCTCGCTATGGCTCAGCATGGTACGCTGCCGACCACGAGCAGCCCCGGGGTACGCCGACATGTCTGCGACTGGCCCATCGCGTCGAATTGCGGCGCTGCAATTCTTTGGTCGCAATTGGGGGCATAGCCGACATCGGGTTGCGTTGGCGCCGGAAGGCTCGGGTGCGAATGACCCAACTCGGACATTGTGAATCCCGATCTATCACAGGTTCGCGACCACTTTTGCCGCAGCGCAATCGCCGTGCTGATCAAGGTCAATAACGTGAAACGCCTTCTTGATGCGAACCATGGCGAATCGGCAGACTAGAGTAGTTGAGGGGCATGTCGTGCTTCTTGTCTTTAGTTTGCATCCTTTGCCACTTTGCATCGCCGGCGGCACAAGAGCGTGGTCGCTCCATTCCATTTCCGGACATCCAAAGAGGTCGGATTTATCCGAAAGCGCCTTAAGAATGTGACGCGAGGCTAACGTGACGTGAAGCTTATGAATTTGAACTTGGTACTCGATCGTGGCATCGTTCGTTCGCTTGCTGGGGCAAAATTCCGAGGAAGCCATATGGCCAGTTACGACGCTTTCATCTCCTACAGCCACGCCAAGGACAAGCCGATCGCGGCGGCGCTGCAATCGGCTGTCCAGACCCTTGGCAAAGCTTGGTACAAGCGCCGATCGTTGCGGGTGTTTCGCGACGACACAAGTCTCTCGGCGACACCACATCTGTGGCCTACGATCGAATTGGCGCTGAGCCAATCCCGCTTTCTGATCCTGCTTGCCTCGGCTGAAGCCGCGGCGTCGCCTTGGGTCGGCAAGGAGATCGCTTACTGGCTCGAACACAAGAGCATCGACACGCTGCTGATCGCGATGACTGTCGGCGAACTGCAATGGGATAACGTTGCCGGTGACTTCAAGTGGTCAGAGGCGACGCCGTTGCCGGCGGTTCTCAAAGGTCGGTTTCCGACCGAGCCCAAATGGGTGGATTTGCGCGCCTATCGGGAGGGCGCATCAAAGCGCGACGTCAAGTTCATCGAGCTGGCCGCCGACTTTGCAGCCGCCGTCCACGACATGCCGAAAGAGGACTTGCTGTCGCAGGAAGTCCGCCAACAGCGCCGCGCCCTCACGCTCGCCTGGTCGGCAGCAGGCTTGCTGCTTTTGCTTGGCGGCGCGGCTGCATGGCAGGCGAAGGTCGCCATCGACGCCGAGCACGTCGCGCAAGCCCAGCGGCAACGCGCCGAAGAGACGCTCAACGAAGCCACCCTGACGGCAAACGGTCTTGTCACTGATCTGGCCAGCAAGTTCAGCCAAAGGACCGGCATGCCGCGTGCGCTGGTGCGCGACATTCTCGAACGGGCGCAGGCGCTGCAAAAGCAGCTGCTCAATCGCGGCGAAACATCTGTCGAGTTGCAGCGAAGCGCCGCGCTAGCGTCGGGCCAATTGTCGGAAACGTTGCTTCTCCTCGGTGATACCAAGGCCGCGGTCGAAGCAGCACAGTCGGATTGCACGATCCTTGAAAATCTGCTGACGGCCGGTTCGTCGACCGTCAGCCCGCAGCAGCGTGCCGCGTTGCAAACCAATCTTTCGTTTGGCTATCGCTACCTGGGCTACGCGCTCGAGGCCGCGGGACGGCGCGAAGAGGCACTCGCGGCGTTTCAGAAGTCGTTGACAATCGCCGAGATGCTGGCCGAGGCAGACCCGAAGAATACCAGCGTGCAACTCGTTTTGGCGACAGCTTACGAAAAGGTCGGCGACGTGCAGGTCGCGGGGGGGAAAAGCACGGACGCACTTGCGGCCTTTCGCAAAGCGCTGGCTATCCGCGAGCGCGTGGCCCCCGATACGGCGGGCGAGAGCTACGAGAGAATAGGGCAAGTGCTTGTCGCATTGGGCCAGCGCGAGGATGCCCTCGCCATGTTTCAAAAGGCCGTGGCGGCCGATGAGAAGCAAGTGGCCGACTATCCCTCGGATGCGGCACTGCAAGATTCTTTGGACATGGGTTATGTCCAACTAGCGCGCGCACTCGAAGATGGCGGTCGGCTCGCAGATGCACTAGCCATCTTCCAAAAGGCCCAAACCGGGTTTGAAAAGCTTGCGGCTTCCGATCTTGGGAACACCCTGTGGCAAGAAGAGGCAGCCAAAATGGGGGCCGAAATCGGTGAAGTCCTCCTTGCTATGGGCCGGTATGGTGAGGCGCTTGCAGCCTATAAAAAGCCGCAGCAAATCTTAGAGAAACTTGTCGCCGCCGATCCGACCAACGCTGCTCTGCAGCACGAGCTTGAGGTAAATTATGCCAACATCGGCGGTATCTTGATGCAGGCCGAAAAATTCGCGGACGCTTTGGTGTTCTTTAAGAAAGCAGTTGCGATCTGCGAAAAGTTTGCTGCTGCCGATCGCGGGAGCGCTTCGTGGCAACGCGACCTTGCGATCAGTTATGGGGATATCGCCGACGCGCTGACGAATTTAGGTCATTTGGACGAGGCCATTGCGAACTACCAGAAGTCTGTAGTGATTCTTGAGAAACTCGCCGCCGACGATCCCGGAAACAGCGGGTGGCAGCGCGATCTCTCCGTCACCCTCGAACACCTCGCCAACGCCCTGAACGCTGCGCACCGACAGGATGAGGCGATCGCGGCCTATCAGACGGCGCAGACGATCAACGAAAAGCTTGCTGCCGCGCATCCGGACGATCTGGTCGCCCAAATGAGCCTTGCAATCGGCTATGTCGATATCGGCGACATGATGCGCACGACGGGAAAGCTGGGTGATGCGCTCGCGTCATATCAAAAGTCCCTAGCGGTCGCCGAGAAGCTCGTATCAGCCGATCAAGACAACGCCGAATGGCTGCGCCAGCTTCACATCGCCTATCAGCGGCTCGGTATCGTGCTGCGCGCCACCGGCAAACTCGATGAGGCGTTGGCGGACTTTCAGCACATGGTGGCGATCTGCGAGAAACTGGCGACCGTGGACCAGGACGATGCCCGCGCACAAAGGGACCTGGAGAGTGGCTACAACAATACCGGCGACGTATTGATCGACCTCGCACGCCCGCAGGACGCCTTGCCGGAATATGAAAGAGCGCTGGCAATCGCGACTCATCTTGCGACTGCGGATCCGGCAAATGCCCGGTGGGACTCTGACAGGAACAGCGCGTACCAAAGGATGGCAACGGCGCAGATTGCGCTCGGGCGCAACGAGGATGCGTTAGATAGCTATCGGCAAGGCGCCGCGATCCTCGAAAAGCGCGCTGCCGCAGAGCCCGCAAACGCTACCTGGCAGGGCGCCCTGTCCGTGAGCTACGACAAGATCGGCGCGCTTCTGGCCGACATGGGCCGATACCAGGATGCATTGGCCGTCTACCAAGCAGCAGCGCGGCTCACGCCGAGCGATCCGCCCGGTTACTGGAACCGCGGACGGGCTGCGTTCTTCCTGCAACAGCCGGCCGCGGCGGCTAATGACTTTGCCAAGGCGTTCCAGATCGATCCGTCTTATTCTTATGACGTGATCTGGCTCCACATTGCCCGGCAACGCGCCGGACAGGATGACAAAGAAGAATTTGCTGCCAATACGGCAAAGATCTCCAACAGCACGTGGCCTTGGCCGATAATTGCGCTTTACCAAGGTTCTTCGAGTCCGGCGGATGTGCGCGCCGCGGCGCAATCGGCAGACGACGCAAAAACGAAAGCAGCGCGGACATGCGAGGCGGATTTTTTTATCGGCTTGCATCAACTTGCCAACGGCGATCAGGACGAGGCGATCCGCGATCTTAAGTTGGCCGCCGACGAATGCCCCAGCGGATTCGTCGAGCGCACGGGCGCCAAGATGGAGCTTTGGCGGCTGATCAATCACAAAAGTGCGTCGAGCGTTCCCTGAGCGACCGATGAAAAGAGGAGTGCCAGCATGTCTGCAGTTGGCCCGAAGCGGACGTGCCGAACGATCAAACGAATGTCTGATGTTGGGGTGAAGGAGACAGCAAAAATTAGAGCTGTCACTTCCGCTTTTGACCGATACTGTTGAAAAAGGGCTCGTGATTTTCGGCGAACAGTGATTCCGTGTGCTGGAGGCATCCGGCGGCGGAGGATTGTCATGATGGGTCGACAGACTGGCGATCAGAGCCAGTTGTTTTACCTGTTTAACCTGGAAAGGCGCATCCCAGCCGGCCATCTTTTGCGTCGGATTAATCCGATCGTGACGCAGATATTAGGTGAGCTTCGGCAGAAGCTGGCACCTTTCTATAGCGATATTGGCCGGCCTTCGATTGATCCCGAGCTCATGATCCGGATGTTGATCATCGGCTACTGCTACGGCATCCGCTTTGAGCGGCGGCTGTGCGAGGAAGTCGAGATGCATATGGCTTATCGCTGGTTCTGTCGGCTCAATCTTGACGACAAGGTGCCTGATCACTCGACATTCTCGGTTAATCGCCACGGCCGTTTCCGCAATAGCGAGCTGCTGCGCCAAGTCTTCGAAGCGGTGGTCCGGGCCTGCATGGATGCTGGTCTAGTTAGAGGCGAGGGCTTCGCCATTGATGCCAGCGTCATGGAGGCCAACGCCAGCCGTTATCATGGCAAGCCACCCGGTGAGATCGATTGGTCCCTGCCGGAGCGGCAGACGCGGGCTGCCGCGGAGTTCCTTGGCGGTCTCGAAGACGAAGATCCCGAAGCCAATCGTAAGCTGCCGAAGGCGATCTCTCCGAGTGACCCATGCTCTGCCTGGACCGCGAAGGCGAACAAGCGGGTTCAGTTTGGCTATGGGCTCAACTACATGATCGATGTCGAGCACGCCGTCATCGTCGATGTCGAGGCGACGCCAGCGCGCACCTATGATGAGGTTGCGACAAGCAGGACGATGATCGATCGAACCGAAACGATCTTCGGCCTAAAGCCCAGACGGCTCGCGGCCGATACCGCGTATGGGACAGGCAAGCTGCTAGCTTGGCTGCTGGATAAGGACATCACCCCGCATATTCCGGTGAAGGAAGGATACGAACGGACTGACGGCATGTTCCCCCGTCTTGACTTTGCCTACGACGCTGCGCGCGACATCTATATCTGTCCGAACGGTCGACCGTTGAGGACCTCGGGAACCATCCACGATGGCCGAGCTAGGAATTATTTGTCCCACCCAGGGGACTGCCGCGTTTGCAAACTCAAGAAACGATGCACCCGCGCACCATTCAGGAAGATCGCACGCGACATCAACGAAGAAGCCCGCGATTATGCCCGCTCCCTTACGGGTACCCCTGAATTTGATCGATCGAGCAATCAGCGCAAGAAAATCGAGATGCGCTTTGCGCACCTGAAAACTCATCACCGCTTCGAGCGCATGCGCCTACGAGGACTCTCGGGCGCACGCGACGAGTTCCATCTCGCCGCCATCGTTCAGAACCTCAAGACTCTCGCCTACCATGTCTAGCTGCGTACTGCCGAACCGGTCAGCCTCTTCGTTAATCTGAGTACCCGCAAATCATCAAACGGCGGTCATACCCAACCTGTTGCGGACTTTATCAACACTATCGACCCATTTGAGACAATGGTAGGGTCGTTGGGCCGGCGCGATCCGTAGATATTCAACGATCGTTTCGGCGATGACGGCGAACTCAACCACGTATGACAACTTCTCGGTTTGTCGGCAGTCGGCTTGTCGAAGACTGAGGCCGACAAGGCGGCAACCCGCCCGTTTTCCCTGGCTTATGCTACGTTGAGGGAGCGCTGAACAGGCCGAGGGGAGGTCGGAGTAAGGTTCCGCCTCACTTCTAAAAATATGTTCGCCCCCGGCTAGTTCGAAATTTTTGAACCTAGGATAGAATTTTAGCGCCCTTCACACGATGTGCCAACTTCGACCAACCTTACCAGGCCGCAGCGCATCTGGGCGCACCGTTCTTGATATGCGCACGTTCTTGGTTCGGCAATCACGCGAACTACTGGCGGCGAACTCTCGCTGGTGGGGACATGCTTTGCATCGACATCGGCCGCGTAGCGCGGCTGACGTCGCGCTTTTTGCTCGGTAAGGCGTTAGCAGCTACGGGAGAGGTGTGCGCGACGCTTGCCGTCATCGCTGGCGAACGTAACGATTGCGGCGCTTGCCGTTCCGTCGGCAAAAATGCTTGAGCGGCGACTGTATCGTGGCTGATGCCCGGCGCAGTTAAGCCGGCGGCAGTCGCGGGGCTCATCGAGACGTTCGGCGTATTGCGCAGAGCCGATGCTGTCGAGCTGGCTGAGATCGAGGTTGGGCGTTGCGCGCTCGGGGACAGCGAGAGGTTCGAGACGCGTGCTCCAGCTTGAGTATCAGCAGAACGCTCGGCGTTTACGGTGCTCGCGGTAGACGAATGAATCGCGTTCGGCGCGACAGTCGGAGACATCGCGAATGAAGATTTGGCCAGCGGAGACATGGCCAGCGGAGACATGGCGAGTAAGGACATGGCAGCTGAAGGCATGGCGAGTGGAGCCGTGGCCATGTTCGCAGTGCTCGGCGCAGCCCCGCGCAACGTTGGCGGCATGGAAGCGGATGGCTTGGCGTTAGGCGTGCCCGGGTTCTCTAGGGCCGCAGCTGACACGGTGCTGGCAACCACGCCGATCACAAAGAAGAGTGCGAATTTTTGCATAGCAAAATTCCTCGATCGATCAAGGTCGCCGCCTTTCGCAGGATGAGCGCAAATCGTGGTGATTTAAAGGAACGGGCCACACACGCGTCGGCGAGCGCGGCGACATGCTTCCAGCCGCATCATTAACACGGCTCGAAAGCCAATCCCCCTGACCGCTCCCGCGCGGGCTTACTGTGTAGGGTCGGTAATCTTCAGATTGGTAAACGACCAGATGTTCGGATTCGCCTTTTCGGCCCAGCCTTCCAGTCCCATTTGACCGCCGCCCTGCGGCTGGGCTCCTTGAACTGTGTAGAACAGCTGATCATTGAAGTAAGCGGAGATCGAGTTGCCCTTAAGCGTCAGGCGAATCGCGTTGACCGCATTGGCTCCCGTCTTCAGAGAGGCAGCTTTGCGCCAGGCCACGGGCGACAAAAGCTTTCCGTTTTGGAAGCGGTTGATGGCGGCAAATCCGTTGGGCGCAATATAGACGCCGTAGTAGTTATTTGAGTCCGCCAACCAAAACACAACTCCGGCTCCGGGACCGGTCGGATCGCTTGCCGCGTTCACGGACACGTCGACGCAGATATCCGCATCACCGAAAAGCGAAGCGCCGTATATCGACCAAAAGTCCTTACCGGCGTCCGCTTTGATCTGGAATTTGCCGCCGCCGATCGAGACGTTGTCGCTCGTCGGCCAGCCCGGGTCAGCCTGGCCGAACGCGTCCGTAAACTGCACGTTCCCGGTGCAGCCGGCGGCCGATGCGGCACTTGACCCAAGAGCCGTCGCGGCGACAATGATAACGCTCATGAATAGTCTCGAAGCCATGGTCCTCACCCCTCTGGAATTCTCGGCACATCAATGCAGAGAGAATAGCCATACTACGGCGAAATTGACAACGGCATCACAGCGGAATTGACGACGGGGCAGTCCGTTCAATCCCCCAGGCCGCTATGAACGAATTGGCATTGCGGCGAAGTTGACAATAGCAAACCCATTGAGCACCCTTGTTTCTCGACTGATTTCGGCAATGCGAATTGGTGGGCATAAAAAGGCGCCGGTGCGGCCGGGGCGCAGCCGAGGGTGTCGTCAATGAAATACGTGCTGTCCTGGGCGACCGCCGCCGCATCGTCGGTTGTATGGGCGGTTGCAGCCGCCGCCCCGGCTTGGGCACAGACGCCGATCCCCCCCAATCCACAGATTGAAGTCGCCTATGTGAAGCCGGCAAACCCGGCTTTGACCGCAATCTACGAGCGATTGCAAAGCCATAAAGTGCTCGAGACCCTGCAAGTTTTTTTGGCACCCTTGAAATTGCCGCCCGGCGCCAAGTTGGCCGTGAAGTTCGATCAATGCGATGGCGCAACCAGCATTCCATATAAGCACAAAGGGCCGGTCACGATCTGTTACGAATATGTCGCCCAGATCGAACAGATGGTGCCGAGGTCGACGGTCACATTGGTTCAAGGGTCCGTCACGCCGGACGCCGCCGTCATCGGCCCCGTCACACAAGCCGTGCTGCACGAGATGGCGCTTGGGGTCTTCGATGTGATGAACCTGCCTGTATGGGGCCGAACCGACGATGCAGCCGATCGCTTATCAGCATTCATCATGATCCAGTTCGGCCCAAACGTGGCGTGGAACACCATCGTTGGCACGGCTTGGTTCTTGTCGGGGAATGCGACCACTCCCGCCGATTTCTCCGATATCCGCGGAGTCGTCGCGCAACGTTACTACACGACGCTTTGCATCGCCTATGGCGGGGAAGCGCGCGGCGTAACCTTAACCAAGGGGTTAACCGGCGCAACGGGCAGCGGCCTCGGCAATTTTGTCGGTGGAACGGCCTCGGGGAATCTGCCGCAGAGTCGCGCCCAGTCGTGTCCCTATGAATACGACACCATCAGGCAGGCATTCATTGAACTCTTCGTCGTGCCGACGCATGTGGATCAATCGCTGCTCCAGCAAGTGCAGAAAGCGTTTGTCTGCTCCTCCACCGCTGGCGACACTGACCCGTTCCACCTATTGGCGTGCACGCCAAGGCAATAGCAAGAGACCAGCGCCTGCGAAAGACAAAGAGCGAGCCGGGGAATCGATCAATGAAGCGCATTAATCCCGCAGCAGCACTGTCACTGATTGCAATTTGCCTCGGGGCTCTGCTGGCGCGTGGGCAAGCGCAGCCGCAGCTCGTTGCGGATTTGCGTAAGTACAAAATCCAGGTTGATTATTACGCGCCGCGGGACCGGACGCTCCAGCCGCTCTATGAAAAGCTGCAGCAGCGAAAAGTGCTGGAAGAACTTGGACAATTTTTGGCACCGGTGAGCTGGCCGAAAACTCTTCGGCTGATCATGAAGCAGTGCCCGCGATCCGGAATGCCCACCCCCGCGGCCTTTTACGACTATGACGAATATTCCCTGACCATCTGCTATCAGCTTTTCGCCGATCTGAAGTTGGCCGCCAGCACGACGGTGCCGGGCGGAAGCAACAACTCATTCGCGACGCCGCAGGAGGCCATCGTTGGCGGATTGATCGGCGTCGTCGTTCATGAGGCTGCTCGCGCCGCATTCGACATGTTGGAGGTGCCGATCCTGGGCTCCGATGAAGATGCGGCCGACCAACTTGCCGGCTTGATCGGGCTGCAGTTTGGCCCGGACGTCGCGCGGGCCGTGATCAAAGGTACCTATTTGCTATGGAATACTTACGACCATTCGATGCGGGCGCGCAATCAGCCGTATAACTTTGCGAGCAGGTCGAGCTTGGCCCCGCAGCGCGCCGACAATATTCTCTGCATCGCCTACGGCGGCCAATCTGCGATCTTCAAGGATTTCGTGGATAAAGGCTTGCTCCCGGCGAGCCGGGCCAGCCACTGCGCCGCCGAATATCGTCAGGCGGCTGATGCGTTCATTGCGACCATCGAGCCGCACGTGAACATGACGATGATGAAACAAGTCCTGACCACGACTTGGATCATGCCGGAAGACCTCAAATGAACCCGCGGGGCTGCTAGAGCGCAATCGCTTCAGGTTGCATAGATCGTTACCCTGGATTCTTTATTGTCGCTCTAGATTCTTTATGGGGCATAATGTTTTTCGGAGAACCGGGTTTCCACTTTTCCGGATCATGCTCTAGCTTTGGCCGCGGGGTTTTCCGCTCAGGGCGCGTAAAGGTCCGACATCCAAACGCCACGGCCAAACGTCGCGGCAAACAATCTGTGTCGAGACGGCTCGATCAGCAGTGAGGTGACGATCGTATTGGGCAGCCCGTCCCTGAACGGCAGCCAGTTCCCAAGACGATCTTCACGGTAGTAAACGCCGTCATCGGTGCCGACATAAATGCCGTTGTTACTCCTATTCTCGACAGCAATGGCGTTGGCCGGATAATTACTTGGCAGTCCCGACGAAAGATTTGTCCAGGTCACGCCGCCATCGGTAGTCCCGAATACTTTGATCCCGGCTTTGTATCCGCCAAACGTCACCCAGACGCGTCGTGAGTCCGTCGGGCTAATTGCTAGATCGGTGACCGCCGCGTCCGCCAACGGCAAAGTGCGGCTAACCAATTGCCACGTGCCTCCGCCGTCGATACTGCGGAATACACCGCCGCCACCGAGCAGCGGCGTGCGCGCATCCCCCTGCCCCAGCTCATGCGCGGAATCCCATTTGGCTTCTTTGGCGACATAGATCGTTTTCGGGTCGGACAGTGAAACGGCGACTTGCCTGCATTCCTGGCTCCCGCCCAGCGCGCCATCGGTCAGATTCACCCACGAAAGACCGCGATCGGAGCTGTACCAGAGATCGGCATAACAGGCGTAGATGCTGTTAGGGTCGGCCGGCGACAAAATATAAGGCGTCAACCACGAGCCGGGTACTGGCACTCCGCCGGCGGTCGGGGTGATGTGTGCGTAACCGCTCATCCCCACATCCGCATGTGCCACGTCGTCGGTCCGATAGATGTCGCCATATGGTAAGCCCACATAAACGGTGTTGGAATAGCGCGGGTCGACCTGGCAGACGAAACCATCACCGCCAGCGATCTTGCTGATCTCACCGTTGATATTCAGGCGGTAGCTGCCGTTGTCCTGCGCACCATAGTAGAGAACGTCAGGCTCCTGTTGGCTGGCGCACACGTGATAGATTTGAGCGATCGTAATGCCGGTCGTCATTTTGGTAATACTTTCCCAGGTCTTGCCTCCGTCGCTCGAACGATAAATCCCGCCGTCCGTAGCGGCGTAGAGAATGCCGCCACGGTCTGTCAGCTCATGGACATCCGCGTGAACGTATTGGCGATCGCCTGGGTCATCGCTCCACCGCGACGTTCTCCTCCAGGTTCGACCGCCATCGTCTGATTCCCACGTATCGACGGCTCCAACATGCACGAGCTCGGCATTGGTCGGCGAAACCGCCAGCCCAATCGTGTAGTTCGACTGCGAGCTGAAATCGTTGTCCTTATAACCGAAGATGTTTGGCTTGCTCAGATCAAGCGGAGTGGGGGCGTTCGGATCTTTTGAAGTAGGCGCCGTACTGGAACGCTTGGTAAAGGTTTTACCTCGATCGTCAGAACGATAAAGTCCAATGGTAAAGCCTGTTGGCGAACCGTACAGGATGTACAGGCTATCCGGACTCGCCGGCGTCACCGCAAGGCGGATTCGATTGCTGAAATTGGGATAGAAATTGCAATTCGAATAGGAGCAGAGGTCGCCATAGGTCGGCAACCCGCCGCGCAGCGCCGTCCACGTCTGGCCCGCATCGGTAGACCGGTAGACCTGCGTCGTCGAGGCGGCGTAAACGACCGAAGGATCGGTAGGATGAAATCGGATGTCCCAAAATTCGCCCCCTCGATCGAAAGGAATGATCCCTATGGTGAGCAGAGCCCAGGTCCGTCCGCCGTCTGCGGTACGGAACAATCCCGCCGTGGTGGCGGCAATCAGGATTGTCGGCGTTGACGGGTGAACAACCAGGCGGTGGCCCCATACCAGCTGACCCGGTCGACCGGCATCGAAGCTAAGCCCCGTCCGCGCCCAATCTTGGCCGCCGTTCACAGTCTTGAGAACGCCGACCGATGGCGGACCATGCATGAACCTGCCGTCGCCGTCGCCGGTCAGCATGTACATAATCTCCGGGGCAAGTGGATCGATGGCAAGCTCGGTAATTCCGAGCTTGGGAAGATTACTCAGCAGCACCCAGTTGGCGCCGTCGTCCTGCGTGCGCCACAATCCGCCGACCGGGGTCGCTGCGTAAATCGTCTGCTGTTCTGTAGGGTGAAAGACCAGCGAGCTGATGCGACCGACGTCGCCGCCTTCGTTGTCCTGCATCGGCTCCTTAGGTCCGACCAGGCGCCAATTTCCGCTAGCCGTTCCAGCGGCGGCAGCAACCTTGTCCTGCCCGGCACTCGGGCCGCAAAGTAACGGCAAAGCTACCAGACACAACAATCGACGAAGTATCATTCGGCCTCTCCGACAGGACAATTCGATTCGCCAACGTCGCTGCATGACGTTCGGATATTAATCCAACGCCTGCGCGCGTGCTACCTACTGATCCCTGCAGATGACTCATCACCATCGGGCGGTGATGCGCGCATAGGCGGTACGGCCCGGTCCCGGAAACGCGCCGCCGCCGGTGCCGGCGGCATAGACGTAGTACGGATGATCGAACATATTGTTGACGCCGAGCCGCCAGGTGACGTTGCTGATCGTCTGTTCCAGGCCGGCGTCGAACAGGGGCACGCCCGGCACGATCCTGGTCTGGCCCGGATCGGCATATTCAACGTTGCGATAGCGCACGCCAAACGACGCCTTGAGGGGTCCCCACTGCGGTGCCGGCTGCGGCATCGCGAACGCATAGGTGATCCAGGCGTTGGCGAGAACCGATGGCACGCTCGGGACGAAATTGCCGACGTCAGCAGGCGTTTGCGGATAATAGGTGATCTTCGGATTTAGCAGCGTGAAGTTGGCGTTGATGATCCACTTGTCATTCGGTGTTGCGGTTAAATCGGTCTCCCAGCCTTTGACCGTGTAATCGAAGAAAGCCGCCTGATCGATGTTTCCCGGTCCGCTGGGGTTCGGCACGGTGTTGAGCACGAACACATTCTGCCGCGTGCCCTGGAACAGCGCCGTCGAAACGGTAAGCCGCGAAGTCCACTGGTAGCGAATGCCGGCCTCGTATTGGGTGCCGTGCTCGGGCGCCTGCGCGACGGTTTGCGGCTCTTCGGTGTTGAATATGGGATAGTAGCTGTTGGCGTAGCCGGCGAATACCGAGAATTCGGGGCGCAAATAATAGACTGTGCCCGCGTCCCATGAAAACGGGGCGTCGGTTCGCGTCACCGGAACGCCCGGCACGAACGGACATCCGGTGGGCATGGACAGACAGGGATAGACATTCCCCGGGTTCACCGGCGAAGAAGTCAGCGCCTCACCGGCGGTCGTGAACCAATCCTGCCGGGCCGACAAGCGTACCTTCCAGGCATTGGTCACATCCATCTGATCGATTGCGTAGAGACCATAATAGTGCGCCCACAGGTTGTCGTTGTAGCAACTGTGCCCGGCATCGCATTGGAATGTCAGCGCAGCCAAGCTCTGCTCGGGCACAACGGGCGCAAAAATGTTGGAAATATTCGGCAGGTCGGCGGTCTGCCGCGATAAATCGACATCGATCTTGCGCGCTTCCGCTCCAGTCAGGAGGACGTGCCCAACACTGCCGGTCATGAAGCGCCAGGTCGGCTCGATTTGAAAAATCAGATCGTCGACGTCATCGTTCTGCCCGCGGAGCTGACGATTGATCAGCGCATAATCGGCGCCGATGAAGCTCACCGTACCGCCGGCATTACGCAGAATGTCGACGGTTCTGTTGGTGAATGACGCCTTGGTGTTGACCGTCAGCACGTCGCTCACCGTCCAGGCGTCACCGCCGAACATCCGGGTGATGTCCTGGTCGCCTTTGGCGAATGGCGTGTAGTAAGTAAAGCCGGTCGGCACCGCCAGCGGCAGGCCCGTTCCTTTCGGTGGCGAGAACGGAATTCCGGCTGCATCCGGCGTCAGATCAAGGTGCCGAAGTTCGAGCCGAACAATCATGTCATGAGCCGGAGGTCGCCATCTAACGGCCGGAAGAAATTCGGCGATCTGATCGTGCTGGCCGCGGAAACCGTTGGAGTTCTCGAATCGTTCGTCGACGCGCCAGTCGAGATCGGCCAGCGTGGTCGGACCGGTCGCGGCGACGTCCGTCGTCGCCGTGCCGAACGAGCTGAGTTGCTCGCTGATCGACGCGGACGCAATACTGGACGGCAGAAAGTGAACGATGTTGATGGTGCCACCGGGCTCGCTGCTGCCGTAAAGCGCCGAACCCGGGCCTTTCAAAACTTCGATACGCTGGACCCCGGTGAGAGTATGCGAAATGCCGGTCAAATCCGATGTCGAGTCGGGAAGACCGTCGCTGAGAAAATTGGCGTCAAGCCCGCGAATGAAAAAACGATCGTAGAAGCCGAAGGCGAACTGCCCGCCCAAACCCACGCCGCTGACGTCGCGCAGCGCATCGCCGACCATCGTCGCGCCCTGGCGTTCAAACAATTCGTGCGGCACGATCGCGATGCTGCGCGGCACGTCGCCGATCGGCGTTCCGGTCTTGTCGAGCGAAGCCGGGAACCCCAACGGCGTCGTTGCATTGCCGGAAAAGGCCGCCGCTCTGACTTCATCCGGCGTAGGCTGTTTGGCCGGCGGGCCCACGGGATTTGCGGCCGTCGGCGAGCGCGGCCTGTGAACGCGCGGCTTTTTGGTCTTCGACGGCTTGACATGAATCGAGGGAAGATCGACCGGCGCTGAACACGCCTTGTCCATCTGAAAGACTATTCCACTCGTCACCAGGCAAATGACGAAGATATCGGCACGACCACAAGCAAGCTGCCCGCGCCAAGCTGCCGCACTCCCCACGACACTGCGCCCCTGCAAGCCGTCGAACAAAACAACCGCAAACGCGGCGCCACAAGTAAAAGTCGGGTCAAAACCCAAACACTTTCGGCGAAACCTCGCCCCCAACCTCGAATTGCTCGACGCGTTCAGTTCGCCAACAAACGCAGGGTAACTATAAACCGTCGTCGAGCGCAACGTATCTTAACACACGACAAGAGCCGGGCTCGCGCCCGCAGCGCGATATTCTGCCGCTCCGATCGATCTCGCCGGATTGATACTTGGAACACGTCAGTCCAAACACGGCACCGACTGCCTTAGATTTACGGAACCGAGCAGGCACGTCGACGGTGGCGCGATAGGTCAGCGCCACCACAGGACCGACACCAGGGGTCGTCATCAAGCGTCGGCACACCTCATCAGCCCGGACGATGGCCAGCAAGCGGCGATGCAGGATGACGATCTGTTCGCGTAATGCCCGCCGGACAATGAGCAGTAGTTAGATCAACTCGGCCAAGTCGGGAAGGCTCTCGACCAGCTCCTTGATCCGGGCCTCGAACTTCACCGTCCCGACCATGCCCACCTTGAGACCAAAGTTACGCAAAGTACCGCGCCGGTCATTCTCGATGGCGATCGCCTTCGATTGCAGCAGCTTGCGATGAGTCAGCAGCATCCGCAGCTTCTGACTGCGCAGCGTATTCACATGCACCGGACGATAAAGCCCCACTCGCATCATCTGCGCGATGCCGCGTGCATCGTTGCAGTCAGTCTTGTTGATCTGCGCCTTTAGCACCGCCTGGATGTGCCGGGTTTCAACACAGACCACAGGTAACTCTGCTTCGGCGACAGCGCTGAACAGCCATTGCGACAGCGGTCCGGCTTCCAAGCCAATTCGCCTGAAGTGGTAGGCGGGGCTCCTCAGCACCGCCGACAGCGCTTCAGGTTCGCTCCAAACCTTCGCTTCCCGAACGATCTTGCCCGAGTCATCCACGATGCAGAGGCTGGTGTCCTTGACCGACACGTCCAGTCCAGCAAAATGGTCCATGCTGCGCTTCTCCTTCTGATGCTTGAGGCCGTACACACGGACCTCGTTTCACCATCAGCCTGAAGCGCAGCACCCAAAATCTTTAGCTATCCACAAGCTGGTCGGCCGATTATCCCATCTTTGAGGGGTGGAGCGGAAGTGGCGCAGACTTGCTGCAATGTCGCAGTTCGACCCAACTGGGATATTCACGAGCTTGCGGATATAAGCTCTAGTGGCGCCGCACCTCACGATAACCTCGCCGGCAAACAAGCTACGCCTCGATAGTATATTGTGACTTGAGGGGGCGCGGGATTTGGCTTGTGCCGTCTCTACTTGGGTAGCCGCTCTTGTGACCGAAATTTGAAAAGACCGGCTTCAGGTGCCACAATGAAGTCCTACGGCGATTACGGAGACGCGGTCCATAGGATTGCCAACCATGGCTGAGATTGGCGAACGGCAGGACGAGCCGTTTCTGTACGACGCATTCATCAGCTATCGGCACGTGGACGAGACCGCAAATGGGCGGAGTGGCTCATTGCTGCGCTCGAGGCCTATCGGATCCCGAAATCGCTTCAGGACAAAGGTTATCCGCCGCGGCTGCGTAGAGTCTTTCGCGACGAGGACGAGGTTCCAGCCTCATCCGATCTTAATGATCAGATCAGACTGGCGCTGAAAAGCTCCCGCTTTCTTATCGTCGTTTGCTCGCCCTATACGCCGCGATCCAAATGGGTGCAACGCGAGATCGAGATCTTCAAGGAGATGGGCCGGGGCGATCAGGTCCTTGCGTTGCTGACTGAGGGCGAACCCAGCGACTCGTTCCCCTCGCAAATGCTCGAGCGGGAACGCAAGCTCGTTGGTGCAGACGGTAGTGTAACGGTCGTTAAGGAAGATACCGAGCCCCTAGCTGCAGATGTGAGGGCGTCGCGCCATGAATCCATGACGCGCCTAAAGCGCTTCGCGCTACTTCGCCTCATCGCTTGCATTCTTGGCTTGAAATTTGATGATTTGCGCAAACGCGAATTGGAGCGCGAGCGTCATCGCCGGATGGTAATCATCGCGGCTGGAGCAGCGGCCTTGATTGTCCTCGGGGCCGCCGGCCTAGGTTACCGGCAGATGCTGCAGCCGACGACCTCCTATTATCGTCAGGTAGTATGGCGGTGGGGCGTGCCAGAGGGACTCGGGCCGATCGGTGAGGAAACCCGCAGCCATCTGGAAACCAGCTATGCGGTGACCCGCCAACGCTTGGGCCTAATGCAACATCCGCGAGTCGTCGAGGTGCGTCGGCAAAGCAGCGTCGGCACGCCGCGGGACTACGGCGTTGATCTTGACTACGAGCCGGGTCATGCCCGCTTGGTGCTGCACTATTCCTCCGACGGAGCGGTGAGCAGCATCGATGCGTTCAGCGTGACTGATCGTCTATTGCGGCAATATGCCTTCGACTGGGATCCACGTGAAAAAAATCAGGCCGTGGTTACCTACAAATTAGGCGCGGTCGAGGTCGCCCAGTCGGCGACCAGCAAACTACTCATCGACTGGAGCGTTTCATCAGTTCAACAGAATCAGGCAAGGACCGACATAACGAAGAACCGGTTCACCTTCGACAATAACGGATTCATCGTTCAACGCAGCTTCCTGAACAATACCGGCGATCCCCGCCATGATGCACAGAACAGCTACGGCGAGCGATATCAGCACACGCCCGAGGGGCTCGTAAGCCGTCGGGCGAATATCGGGGTGGACGGCAACGAGATCGCGTTACAGAGCGGGTCTTATGCAGTCGTTTCAATGTACGGTCCCGACTATGAGTTGATTCGCGAAATTGTGATCGGGCCGGACGGTAACCCCTTCAATGGCGCGGAGGGGTTTGCATATCTCACTCGTGAGTATGATTCGTGGGGGAACGATACCGCCACAAGTTATTACAGCCTTGACGGAAAGCCTGCTCGCCAAGTTCGCGGTTTTTCGAAAGTGACTTCCGAATACGATACACGTGGCAATAACGTCTCGCAATCCTACTTCGACGCAGACAGCGCTGGCGACTATAAGCCGACGCTAAATGTCGATGGCTATGCAACGGCTAAGTTTACGTACGATCAACGTTCGCACCTCATCCGACAGGATTTTTTTGGAATCGACGGCAGGCCGACCGTGATCAAATACGGTTACGTGGGCGCAGCACAGGGGTTCGATGATCGAGGCAATCAGATTGACGCTGCATTTCTTGCAGCCGACGGCAGGCCAACGCTGCACATTGACGGCTATGCGGCACAGACCGCTGCGTACGCCGCGGATGGCAATCTGACTGAAATCGAATATCGCGGCCTCGACGGCAAACCAACCTTGATCAAGGAGGGGTATGCCAAGATCGCCTGGCAGTACGATCGACGCGGCAACCAAACTGAAGAAAGGTATTTCGGCACCGACGGCAAGCCGACACTGAGCAAGGGCGGCTATGCTAGATACACGACACAATACCAAGGCGGCAATCCAGTCCAAGTTGCCTATTTCGGCGTCAACAATGAGACGACGGTCAGCAAGGAGGGTATTGCAAGAATTACCAGAAGCTACGACAGCAGTGGCAATCTCGCGGAAGAGAGATATTTCGGTGCAAATCAGAACCCCACCTTGTCGAAGAACGGCTACGCCCGGCTCAAGCAGAGCTTCGACAACCACGGGAACACTACGGAATTCGCTTATTTCGACGACGCCGACCATCCTACCGCGTCGAAGGAGGGCTATGCTCGCGCGGATCAGAAGTTCGATGAGCGCGGCAACACAACGGAAATCGACTATTTCGACAGCAGCGGTCGGCCGACGCTCACCAAAGAGGGCTTTGCCAAGCTGACGCGAGCCTACGACGGGCGTGGCAACCTCAGGGAGGAACGTTATTTTGGCATCAACGGCGAGCCGACGCTTGTTCGGGGTTATGCCACCGTTTCCCAACTGCACGACATTCGCGGCAATTTGGTCAAGTCAGCCTATTTCGATCCCGTTGGTAACCTGACAATAGGAAAGGACGGCTATTCGATCCTCAAGCAGGAGTTTGACGCGCGAGGAAACATAGTCGAAGTGGCTTATTTTGGCCCCGATGGCAAACCGATGTTGAGCGGCGCAGGAATTGCGAGGTTTACGAGGCGTTACGATGGCCGCGGCAACCTGACCGAAGAGCGCTATTTTGGCGTCGATGGTTTGCCCACGCTCATCAAGGACGGGTTCGCTCGCTCAACGTGGCGCTTCGATGCGCGTGGCAATGCAGTGGAACAAAACTACTTTGGAATCGATAACGAACCAATCCTTATGAAAAACGGCTATGCCACCGTCAGCCGCAAATTCGACAATCAAGGGAACCAGACGGAGACCGCTTATTTTGATGTTGGCGGCATGCCGATCGTGAGCAACCAAGGCTTTGCCAAGGTTATCAACAACTACGATTCACGGGGCAATCTGGTCGAACAATCGATGTACGGCGTCGATGGTGAACCGGCTGTGACCGCGGGTGAGATTGCAAAAAGCTTGAATGTCTACGATGCGCGCGGCAATCGCATCCAAGAGAGCTATTTCGGTGTCGATGGCAAGCCAGCCCTGCGCAAGACCGGCTATGCGATGCTTCGCAACGATTTCGACGCGTACGGGAACCGGATCGGCCAATCATATTTTGGCGTCGACAGCAAGCCGACCTTGCACAACGATGGATACGCTGCATTCAAGGCCGGATTCGACGACAGGGGTAATCTAATCGAGGAGACCTTTTTGGGTCTCGATGGCAAGCAGGTCAAGAACAGGAGGGGCTACGCGCAGGTTATCTATGCATACGATTCGCGTGGCAATGAGACAGACATCTCCTATCGAGACGTCAACGAGAAGCCCGTGCTGTTCCAGGATCGCTACGCCAAACTGACAAAGACATACGATCAGCGTGGATTGAACACTGAGATTGCCTATTTCGGGGTCGACGGAGAACCAGCTCTAAACAATGAAGGCGTGGCAAAAATATTTTATACTTACGATTCCAGGGGCGACAAGATTGAAGTGCGTTTCTCTGGAGTAGACAGCAAGCCAACGGCTAATACGAATGGTTGCGCCAAGCAAACCAACAAATTCGACGGGCGCGGCCTCTATATCGAGTATGCCTGTTACGGCCTCGATGGAAAGTTGGCAATTGACAGATCAATCTTCGCCGCCAGGACCACGGGTATCTACGACAACCGCGGCCAAGTCATTGAACAATCCCTGTTCGGGGCAAACAACGAGGAACTGGGGACCGTGACGTTTGGCCACGATGCCCGCGGGAACGAGATCACTTTTGCCATTTTCGGTGTCCATCGCCAGCCGGTCATCGGGCCTGTTGGATTTGCAAGCTCAACGAAGCGGTACGACTCGCGCAGCAATATGATCGAGCAGGATGATTTTGGGGTCGATGGCAAGCCTATCGTTGCGGCCGACGGGTTCGCCAAAGAGATCATGACCTACGACTCGCGCAATCGGCAAGTTGGGGTAGCTTACTTCGGGACTGACGGCAAGCCGATCATCAGTCGCTATGGCTACGCTAAGGCGATCTGGAGTTATGATGCGGCCGGCAATCAGATTGACCTGACGTATTTCGATGCCCAGGGTCTCGAAATCCGCACCGAGGTTGTGGTCGTCGGGATCCTGCCTGGTACCACGGCCGAACAGATCGGGCTTTCGGTCAATGATGTCTTATTGAGTTATGACGGCGTTGAAATGGCTACGAGTGGGCAGCTGGTCGCCATGGTCGCTACGAGCGGGTCCGGGGAGCATATCCTCGTAGTACGTCGCGGTTTAGAAGTTTTGTTTTTCAAGATCCCACCTGGCCGGATCGGTGTGAACCTGCAAACTGCGCTGGTGGCTGCCGGGCAGAACAGCGGACCCACCAAAACTCGCTCGCACTAGCGATTGCTCGCTCCGCGAGAATATTGTCGGTCTGTTCAGACTTGCGCCTCGGCTGATTTTGGCAAGTAAACCCCTACTTCGGCGAAGGTAGGCGCGCATAGGAGCGACGTAGTAGGCGACGCCGCACTACTTGAAATATCTCTTATTGATGCTGTGGACGGCTCCTCCACCCGGCACGTGAGTGCCATGGATGTGGGAGCCTGATTGGGCTCCCACGATTCGGAGGAGCTACCCATGCAAGCGATCACGACAATCGGTCTAGATATCGCCAAGTCGATTTTTCAAGTCCACGGCATCGATACGGAGGGCAAGGTGGTCTTCCGTCGTCAGCTCAAACGGCGCTACGTGGTGGCATTCTTCCAGAAGCTGCCGCCGTGCCTGGTCGGTATCGAAGCCTGCGCCTCGTCGCATCATTGGTCGCGCGAGCTCCAGGCGCTCGGCCACACCGTTCGATTGATGCCGCCGGCTTACGTGAAGCCGTACGTGAAGCGACATAAGAACGATGCAACAGATGCCGAGCGATCTGTGAAGCGGTCACCCGACCGAACATGCGGTTCGTCGCCACCAAGACGCCCGAACAACAGAGCTGCCTATCATTGCACCGTACCCGGCACTTGTTCATCCGCCAGCAGACCGCGGTGATCAACGTCGTCCGTGCCCTTTTTGCGGAGTTCGGCATCGTCGCGCCGGTCGGGCGCAATGGTGTCGAACAGCTGCTCAGTGTCGCCGCCGATCCAAACGACAAACGGTTGCCCGAGGTCGCCCGCGCTTGTGTAACCGCTCTCGGCGCCCAACTGCGGATGTTGAAGGCACAGATCCTGGAGTTCGACCGTATGATCATGGCCTGGCACCGATCGAGTGAGGCGAGCCGGCGGCTCGACGATATACCGGGTGTCGGTCCGGCATGCTCTCGACCGCGTCGTTGATTTCCACGCTGCGCGTCGCCTGTTCGAGCACTTCCGTGCCTAAATCGGTCAGGCGCAGGTTTCGCGTCGAGCGGTCCAACAGGCGCACGCCGAGCAGATCCTCGAGCTCGGCGACCCGACGGCTGACGGTCGAGATCGGCATGCCAAGACGCCCCGCCGCCTCGGAGAAGCTCTTGGCTTCGACGACCTTGGCGAAAATGATCAGCGCGTTGAGGTCCGTCATCGTCTTTCCAGGCTGTGGAAATTGTTTCCCGCCTTTGCCGGCTAATCGCAAAAAACGCGGCCGTGTGTTGCAAGCCAGATGTGAGTGATGGAGGGGATTCGTCGGTCTTTATCGGAACGCAACGTGTCGATGGACGCTGCACAGCTTCCGCGATCGCGTGCGCGTCCCGGAAATCGTTTCTTGTGACCTTGACGGAACGGCTTGGCATAAACCGGTGGCACCTGCTTCACGGCATGACCGAGCGCGATCAGCTCTCGAGCTACGCAATGCGTCGCCATGCCGGCCTCGATACCGATTAGGCACTGCGGCACATTCGCAAGCCGTGCTGCAATCCGGCCGCGAGTGAGTTTCTCGCGCAAAACAATCGCTCCCCTGTCATCCAAGCCAATCAAATGTAGCGTGTTCTTGCCCGTATCGATGCCAATGGTGCTGGCGACTACGGTATCTGTGTTCCGGGACATGGCGATGCTCCTCGTGCTTCTAAGCCCCGCCAACTCTCAGAGCCGTTAGCGGCGGGAGTACGGCCGGTCCATCCCATTCTGCGACATTGCCTGCGAGACTTTTGCGCAGGGCAAGAAACCGTTCCAACGCCCCCTGACAGATCCGCGCGGATTAGATATCCTCTAATCCAACTCGGGCGCGTGGGACGAACGGAATGGCATTCGATCAATTGAAGCGGCCCGAAGTCATCGGGCTTTTCGGCAGCAACCGCTCGACCGCGTATGGCCGGCGCGAAGCGGCCAGCGAGGCAAACTTAAATCGAACCCCGGACATAGACGCTTTAGGCATTGGCCGTGCGATGGAACGAGCGAAGGCGACACCCGCCAGGCGCGTTTTCAAATATCCAACTGGTCCAAAAATTCTCTCGGTAGTCGGCATAACGGTGCTCATTGCTGGTACGAACGCGGTAGCCGTCCTTTCCATGCTCGTCATCGTGCAAGATTGGGCCGTAGGCCTGTTCATGATCGTGTGCGCAATCGTCTTGGGTCTACTCGTCGTCTATTGTTGGCGCGATCTGCGCGGCAAATTGGGCATGCGCATTGCCCTCAACTCCGAGACCATCACGTTTGATCTTCCACACTGGCGATCGCTTATTCATCGGCCGGCAACACGGCACTTGACAATCCGCTATGACGACATCGACGCGATCGAAACGCGCTTTGAGGCCTACGGCGGTCGTTTCTGGGAAAACATACAACTTTCTTACGTCTTGCGTCGTAAGAATGGGGAAGTGATTTTCTTGTTCGAGGACCGCGCACAGGGGACCGGCTGGGCGCCACGCGTATTTGAAAAAATTACGGCCGATCTCATAGCGCGGTCGGGTGTTAAATTGCGGCACCTCGGCATGGTGGAAGGCCGTCCCGGTGTCCTCGCAGCATGGGGAGCTCTTGCTCCCGGCTGGTCGACACCATCGGTGACACCGGAGCGCCAAGCACAACTATGGGCTCGGGCGGGCGCGACCGGACGGGCCGCTCTTGTGCTCGCGTCCACTGTTCCGAACGCTTGGCTGGGTGGTTTGCTGCGATCCAACGCAAGCCGCACGCCGCCAAAGCCAATTCCGCCCGACTTGCAATCGAAATAGCGATTTCACAGCTCCTTATCGCGCGTTGATATACGGAACGCATGGCAGCCGTCCAAGAACGAATTCACCGGCTCACGGTGCTGCAAGCGCGAGACTTATTGGAAGACATCCTTTTGCAGATGATCCCGATTGAGCACGACAGACATAAAGAGCGGTAATCCACGGTGGCCGCTCACGGTTTTGTTGGCAACATCCACCACCCACGGCAAGACCCATGTCTTCTTAAGGAAATGCCAGATTTTGCATTTCTTCTGAATTCGCTCAGTAAAATGCGAAGCTGAAGTAGAATTGAAAAAGACGAGCAAGAGAATACCCGTAGAACCAAGTCTCACGTTTCCCGGGCCAACGCTCATTTTTGCCGTTACATCCAGCATCTCCACGATGATTTTGTCGAAACGATTCGCCAAGTTGATGAGTTCTTCGTCTGCGAGTCGATCCGCCTCGACAACCGCCACTATCCCGGGCTGACTGAGAACATACTTGAAGCAAACCACCGTCGCCCAGGTGCGTACTGTATTCAGGCGCCGCTGAATGGTTTCGCGATCGAAAATAGGGTAAATCGGCACGATTAATTCCGCGCTCGTTCTTATCGCTGAAAGCAGCTCATCTCGTTCTGTCAACAGGCCGTCTTGCGAAAAATCACCCGACTGGAGTTGAAAACCGTCGTGCACCAGCGCCCGAACGAGCTGCTGATAGAAGATACTCTTGTTCCTGCCGTCCCCCACCTGCATTGAGCGTACCGTCCTGCTCTTGCCGTACCAAGATCAAACCTCGGCATGGTGTTCTTGTTGCAATGATAGCGACAGAGCCCAGTCTTGTCGCCCTGTGGTAAGTGACGGACCTAGCGATTTCCGCCGTCCAGTCGGTGCGGCCCGGAACCGACGTCGCCGATGTCTGCTTCTCTAATCGGCCGTTCTGGGTCAAGCACTTTCAGACTGTCCACCATTGCAGTGTTGATGTCGCTCGCCGGCTCGCGCTTCTCTTCGGACTCGGCACTGGGGCCCTTCCATCATGGGATTCGAGGACGAGGTGGAACAATCTATTTGACAGCCTTGCCGTCAGAGTGACGGTAGGTTCAAGCGGACATACGAACTCACCTCATCCATCGTCCTGCGAGGGACATCATTCCACCACTTGGTGGAGCTCGAGTTTCCTCCTATTGGGTTTGTTCACTCACTGCTTTTATGCCGCTGCGACTTCCCTGGTCCAGCGGAACTCGGTGCCGTCAACCCAGATGCGGTGCATGATCACGGCCAACCGTCGAGCCAGCGCGACGATCGCCTTTTTGATCCCGCGGTGCCTGGCGATCTTCATCGCCCAGGCCTTGAGCCAGGACCATTTCTTCGAACGCAGCATGCTCTGAGCTGCTTCGTAAAGCATGACCCGCATCATCTCATCTCCGCAGCGTGAGATTCTGCCGCTCCGATCGATCTCGCCGGATTGATACTTGGAACACGTCAGTCCAAATACCGCTCCGACTGCCTTGGATTTACGGAAGCGAGCGGGTACGTCGACGGTGGCGCGATAGGTTAGCGCCACCACAGGGCCGACACCGGGGGTCGTCATCAGGCGCCGGCACACCTCATCATCCCGGACAATGGCCAGCAGGCGGCGATGCAGGACGACGATCTGTTCGCGTAGCACCCGCCGGACGATGAGCAGCGGTTCCACCAGTGCCGCCAAGTCGGGAAGGTTCTCGACAAGCTCCTTGATCCGCGCCTCGAACTTCACCTTCCCGACCATTCCGACCTTGAGGCCGAAGTTACGCAAAGTACCGCGCAGGTCGTTCTCGACGGCAATGGCCTTCGACTGCAGTAGCTTGCGATGGGTCAGCAGCATCCGCAGTTTCTGACTGCGGGGCGTCTTCACATGCACCGGACGGTAAAGCCCCACCCGCATCATCTGGGCGATGCCGCGTGCATCGTTGCGGTCCGTCTTGTTGATCTGTGCCTTCAGCACCGCCTGCATGTGCCGCGTTTCAACGCAGACCACCGGTAACTCAGCTTCGGCGACAGCGCTGAACAGCCATTGCGACAGCGGTCCAGCTTCCAAGCCAATTCGCTTGAAGTGGTAGGCAGGGTTCTTCAGCACCGCCAACAGCGCTTCAGGTTCGCTGGTAACCTTCACTTCCCGAACGACTTTGCCTGTGTCATCCACAATGCAGACGCTGGTCTCCTTGACCGAAACGTCCAGTCCAGCAAAATGGTCCATGCTGCGCTTCTCCTTCTGATGCTTGAGGCCGCAAATGCGAGACCTCGTTTCACCATCAGCCTAAAGCGCAGCACCCAAAATCTTCAGCTATCCACAAGCTCGCTGGCCGATTACCCCATCTGTTTGGTCGCTACCGAATGCAAAGCAGACATGTCGCGGAAATTGCGGAAGGACCGACTTTGGCCCAAAAGCGGCCGATCTGGAATGTCTTCTGTTCGGTCGCTATCGGAGGGAAAGCGGACGTGCGTCAGATGAGCCAAAATCGATGTTCATGACCCAAACCGGGCCCCGAGCGCGTGCCGGACATGATGCGCGTCCACGACACATATAAAAAATGCTAACATGCCCACCGCGATGTGTTTCTGCGGTGTTTACGACGCGCAGCCATGCCAGCCATCTTCATCAGCCATTCGAGTCGTGACAAGAAGGTGGCCGACGATATCAAGGCGTCGCTTGGCACGCTCGGCTTCGAACGCGTTTTCCTTGACTCCGACGCGGACACGGGCCTCCGCGCTGGCGAGGAATGGGAGAAGCGGCTGTATGCGGAAAATCGGCCGCTGCCGTGCCGTCATTCTCGCCGTCACGCCCGACTGGCTCGCGTCGAAATGGTGCTTTGCGGAGCTCGCGCAAGCCCGTGCCCTCAGCAAGATCATCCTGCCGGTGACCTGCGCGCCGCTCGGCGATTACAAAGTCTTGCCGGAACTTCAGGCGACCGACCTGATCGACTGGAACGCAGACGGACTCGCGCGCATCGAGCATCGGCTTCGTGCCATCACCGACGAGCTCGCGCGCGGTTTCGCGCTTCAGCCCGATCGGTCCCCTTACCCGGGAATCCACGCCTTCGAGGCGGAGGATGCCGCGATCTACTTCGGGCGCGATGACGAGACACACGCCGTCGTCGAAAAGCTTGACGCGCGGCGCAGCCTTGGGGGTCCTCGGCTGCTGCTTATCATCGGCGCCTCCAGCGCGGGCAAATCCTCGCTGCTCAAGGCCGGGGTGCTGCCGCAGCTCGCGCGGCGGCCGCGGCATTGGATGGCGCTGCCGCCGATGCGGCCCGAGCGGGCACCGCTGGAGGCGCTCGCCAAGGCGGTCGCGCACTACGTGGGGGCTGCGGCGGCCTGGGAGGAATGGCACCAAAAGCTCAAGCGCCCCGACGCGGTCAACGACATCGCGATACTTGCGCGGAAGCTGCGCATCGGCGAGGCAAATACGGCGACCGTGCTGCTTCCGATCGACCAGTTGGAGGAGGTGTTCACGATCGCCGAGGCCGGTGAGCGGACAGCCTTCCTTGCGCTTCTTGTCGCGGCGCTCGCCCCCGAACGCGGCCTACCGGTCATGGCCGTCGCGACGGGCCGCGCGGACGTCCTGCATAGCCTGCTCGAATCCAGTCCGCTCGCGGCGCTAACCGACACTGTCTCTCTCCTGCCGATGCCGCTCGACCGGGTGCCACGCCTGATTGAGGCCCGGCGGCGGTCGTGGGCCTCGCGGTCGAGCGCGGGCTACCCGAGCAAATCATGCGCGATGTGGAGAGCGCGGAGGCGCTGCCGCACCTCGCGTATACGCTCGCCCTCCTCCACGCGCGCTGCAAGGACCGCAAGCACCTCACACTGGCCGCCTATCTAGCGCTGGGCGACCCTGCGCGCGGGCTGAATCCGGTACAGAATTCGGTGCGGCACGCCGCCGACGAGGCGATCGGTGGACTCACGCGCAAATCCTCGCAACGGGAGCTCGACGCGTTGCGCGACGCCTTCGTGCCGCATCTCGTACGGCTGCGGCTCGATGATGCCAAGCGCGTCCGCCAGCCGGCCCGGCGTGCGGACCTGCCGCCTGAAGCCGACCGCCTTATCCGTGCGTTGATCCAGGCGCGTTTGCTCACCGCGCGCGGAGAGGACGGAGAATCCATCGTCGAAGTCGCGCACGAAGCGCTGTTCGAGGCCTGGCCGACCCTCGCCGCTTGGCTCCAGGAGGAGCACGCCTTCCTTGCCGATCTCGAACTGGTCAAGAGCGCATACCTGGGTTGGCGAGGGGCGGCGGACCGCGAGAAGGGCCTCGCGTTGCTGCACGGCTTGCTGCTCAGCCGCGCCAGCACTTGGCTGCTGCGCCATCCGCGGCGCTTTGACGGTCCCGAGATGCAGCCGCTGCGGGCTTTCATCGGGCGAAGTCGCAAGGCGGCGCAAATGCGGAGCCTGCGCACCCAGGCGCTCGTCGGTGCGCTCGTTGCTGCGATTGTAGTGACTCTCGCTGCTTGGCGTAATCAGGAATGGTTGTCGGAGCTGCGCTACTGGTCAGCCAACGTACGCGGTCACACGCTCGCGGCAGAGGTTGAGTACTCGCTGAAGCCCGGAGACGCGTTCCGCGAGTGCGCCGATTGCCCCACTGTGGTCGTCGTGCCCGCCGGTGACTTCCAGTTGGGGTCGCCCAGCGACGTAAACAAGCAGAGCATCGAAGACCAGAGAGAAGGTCCACAGCACGAAGTCGTCATCGCGAACCCCTTTGCAGTCGGCAAATTCGCACTAACATTCGAAGAGTGGGATGCCTGTGCCGCCCATGGCGATTGTGACACGCACATCTACGACAGCGGTTGGGCGCGCAGCCGACAGCCCGCGACCGACGTTAATTGGGACAATGCCAGGAGTTACGTGGCTTGGCTTTCTCGGATGACCGGGAAGCCGTACCGGCTGCTCTCTGAAGCCGAGTACGAGTATGCGGCGCGGGCTGGCACCACGACGACCTATTCGTTCGGAGATGATTCGGCGATGCTCGGCGAATACGCTTGGTTCTTGGACAATTCCGGTCATCGAGCACACCCCGTGGGTGAAAAGAAACCCAACGCATTTGGGCTATACGATATGCATGGCAATGTTGAGCAGTGGGTCGAGGATTGCTGGCACGAAAGTTACTACGGAGCGCCAAGGGACGGCTCGGCTTGGACGTCGGGGGATTGCACGCTCCGTGTCGTCCGCGGCGGTAGCTGGCTCGACAATTCCTACGGAGTCCGTTCGGCTTCCCGCTACGGGGGTTCCGCCGACTTCCGGAAAGACACACGCGGCTTCCGGGTGGCGAGGACGCTTACCCCCTAAATCTTTGCCTCCTTACCTCTTGGTCCACGCGCGAATTCCAGCCAACGAGGGATCGATTGCGGTGGGTGACTTCCGGTTCTGGCCCATTTCGACGTTCGCGGCGCCGCAACATCATGTCTGAAGATAAAGGATGAACGGACCAAACGCGGACGTCGCACTTCGGCAGCGTTGAACCATTGGCGACATTGACGAGGCGATTTAGGGCCCTGGTGCTACTATCGTGCTATGCTCTGGCCCGCGCCTTGGGGGAGGCAATGAGACGGCGGGACTTCATTGCGTTGCTTGGTGGGGTGGCAGTTGCGCGCTCGCGGGCTGCACGTGCGCAGCAATCCAGCAAGCTCCCCTCCATAGGGTATCTCGGCAGTGCGCCATCGATCGAAACCGATCGGTTTGCTGCGTTTGTGCGCCGGTTCCGCGAACTGGGCTGGGTCGAAGGACGTAACGTCAACATCGAAATTCGCTGGTCTGAGGGACGTCCTGAGCGCGTTGCCGAAATTGCAAGCGAATTCGTGCAGCAGAAGGTCGACGTTGTCGTTGGCGATGGGCGTGCCGCCGTCGTTCTAAAAAAGGCGACGACTTCCATTCCTATCGTATTTGCGCCCGCCAACGATCCGGTCGGCGCCGGCCTTGTTACCAACCTTTCGCACCCCGGTGGCAACGTGACCGGCATATCGATCCAGCAGACTGAAAGCGCCGGCAAACGTTTTGAACTGCTGCGCCAGGTTGTGCCTAATCTGCACAAGCTAGCGATTTTGTTTGATACCGGTTATTCCGCGAGTGTCCACGAGATGGAGGCTGTTCGGGAAAACGCCCAGCGCGTCAGTGTCGAAGTCGAGCCACATGGCATTCAGCGAGCTGATGAGATTGCGGCCGTGATCGATAATCTCACGGACAGTGCGCTCTACGTTGTTGAAAACGCCCTGACTGGCGCGAATGGGCTGCTTATCGTCAGACACTCCCTTGACGTGAAGATTCCGGTCGCCTTCACATCCGGCGAATTTGGGCGAGCCGGGGCACTCATGTCTTACGGACCAAATTTCACCGCCGTGTTCACTCGCGTCGCCGAGACCGTTGACAAAATTCTTCGCGGCGTAAATCCGGGTGATATTCCTGTGGAGCAGCCGACCAAATTCGATTTCGTCATCAATGTTAAGACCGCCAAAACTCTCGGCATTGAAATACCCAGCTCGATACAACTGCTCGCCGACGAGGTAATCGAATGAGGCTGCGAGTTTGTCATTCTCGGTAGTGCCGCTGCGGCCGTTATGCGAATCAAAGCGGACGTCCGCCGCCCACTCAGAATTCATGGGGTACGCCCTAATCTGGCAGCAGTGGGAAACCGCCACGGGGATTCTTCAGATCGGGAGGTCGTTTCACTGACCACTTGGCACCCACATGGAAAAAACCATCACATCCGATCCCTCGACTGCCGTGACCACGTCGGCGACCTCTGACAGTCGGTCCATTTTCTGTTCGGCAGTGCTATCCTTCGGTATGGGCATGATGAAGTAACGTAGCGTGGTGATTTCATCCGGGACGGCAGTTTTCTGGCGTGACTCTGTCAAATCCAATGCCTCGGCAAGGCGCCTTATTTGCCGTTCGAGACCGACGTGCTTTGTGACTTCGCTGAACGGTCGTAATCTCCTACGGGGGGATGTTTGTAGCATTCATTCTCTCCTTGGTTTTGTTCAAGTTGGTGAAACCCAATAATTCTTTGAGGCTGCGCCGAATGAGCTGGGAACGATTACAGTCAAGTTGACCACAGATCGTGTTTATGGTGTCCAGCATTTGTTTCGGCAGCCGAAACGCAGTTGTGCAGCCTGGTGAAATGCTTTGAAATGATTTCAATTATGTCTCCGTACAGCAGTCTCAAATGAAATCTGCCAGGTCCGTTTCTGCCGGCTCCTGACGCTGCGCCACGTATTTCGGGGAAAGCTCGACGGACAGGTAAGACTGTCCTTTCGCGTCGGTGTTGCGCAAGCCCGCTAGACAACACTACGTTTGGTCGGCATCACTTTCCTTGAACTGTTTGACGATTGCTTCCAGCGTGTGGCGCTGAAGTTGCAGAGTGCCAGTCAGGTCGGGCGAGCGTGGCTTCGTCTTTTCAGTTTTTCGCAGAAATCCGAGTGATAGCTTGGCTGATTTTAGCTCATCAAATACCATTGCTTGTGTCCTTCTATTTTTGTTGCTTTATCTGTTATTATTTATACTGGGGCGCAGTTCAGCAAAGCTGGGTGACGCCGCGGCGAACAAAGGGATACCGGAATCAATCGTGCATGACCGCCAAGTGCGGTAGTGCCCTCGGGCTGCTGAAGGCAGGGAGTGACGACTTTGAGCGATGACTCCATCCAACCGATGCTGACGATCCGCTACGTCGTCGATGACGACTCCTTTGCCGTGGTCGACACTGCGCAGCACGGTAAAGTTGTGCGCGGAGGCTTCAAAACCAGCGGCGACGCTCAACGATTCGCCGAGGAGATGTACGCGGCGCGTGGCTTCATCACGCCGACCGAGCCGCAGACTTGAAGGATTTGAGTGCAGGCTGAGGGCGATAAAAGGTGGATTCCATGCGTTCTAAAACAAAATCGCAAATTGACCGCGCCATCGGCCAACGGCTACGCGCCTATCGTCTCGCCGTCGGGATGAGCCAATCCGAAGTGGGCAACCATTTAGGGGTGACGTTCCAGCAGATTCAGAAATACGAGAAAGGCGTAAATCGACTGTCCGGCTCACGCTTGGTGGCGGTCACGGAGCTGCTGCATGTGAAGCCCGAGCAATTGCTGGGCACCAATGGTGGCGGTGGTCAGTCGCAAGACGAGTTCGCGGCCCTAAGTGATCGTCACATAAACAAGATCGTGATCGCTCTCAATCAACTGTCGGGTCCGCAGCGGGAGGCAGTGGCCAAGTCGGTCTTATCGATGGTTCGCGCGTTCGGGGCAAAGGTGTGATTTGGATCAGAGCAGTATTGTAGGCAAATGCTTACTTTCCGGGGGAACCCCTGGACGGGCAGTCACGTTGTTTGCGCAAATCACTTCAGGACTGGAGGCGACATGTCAAATCATAGCAATAAGTCCATTCTTCTAGCCGTTATGTTCGTTGCGTCAGTTTCGAGCTTCGCCGTGGAAAAATCACTTGCAGCTGAGGTTTTCACACTGAAATCATCGACGTTTGAAGACGGCAAGATGATGCCGAAGAAGGTCGCCAATAGCGCGGCCAACACCAAAGACAATCCGAACTGCGTCGGCGAAAACGTGTCGCCAGAATTTTCGTGGAGCAATGTCCGGGAAGGAACCAAGAGCTTTGTTATGTTCATGACCGATCCCGAAGGTCGCGGCGGCGCTGGGGTGGTTCACTGGGTTGGGTATGGCATACCCAGCTCGGTTACTGGCTTTGCCGAAGGCGAGGTAAGCAAGCTATCGGACAGGTACGTCGGTGGGAAAAGCACTCCGGGCGTGGCCTTCTATTCGGGACCATGTACGCCACCGAATACGATGCCACATCATTACACGTTCGTCCTTATCGCCACGGATTTTGATCCCAAGGAACTTCCACCTGGACTGACACGCGACGAAGTCATTGCGAAGATCGCGCCGGATAATGGTCCGCCCGTCCACGCCAAGGCTGATGCCGGTCTGGTCGGACTGTTCGTCAATCCGTGGCGCCAATGACTTAGGCATACTTCCTAATTATTTTCGCGTTCTAGGTTCATCGGAAAAGTTCGAACTGCGGCTGAGAACTGATGGGCAACTTCGAATCTGAAAACCCGCATCAGTAATGCGCATTTCGTCGTCGCACCATTAATCCATCAAGCCCGCAAATTACCCGCGATGCCGGCATGTTGCGGCGGTATTCGACCCACACGATGGCGATTCGGGGTGCCAAATCCGTTCGCCTCCAACGCCCTTGCCTCTGAAAAATTGGGTCAGTATCATTTTACCTTAAGTTGTCCCTTGCCTTCGGATTTACTGGCGATGAGCTCGACAGCGCTTAGTGAGGCACGTCATAGGTTCGCCTCGGCGTTGGACGAACTTAGGCGCAAGTATCAATCTGTTTTCGCGTCGTGGCTGGACGGCGCGCTCAATGAAGAAACGACATCCGGGTGGGAGGCGATTTCACGGCAGATTGCGTCGACTCGGAGGGCCTTTATCGACGAGTTCATTGACGTACGTGCCCCGGCGATCGTGGAAAGCCTAAATCCGCGGGCAAAGCTTGATGTCAACCGGCAGCTTAAGCTGTTCGAGCAAGACCCCGTCGATCAACTCTCCCCCCAACACGAGTTATCGGCAGATCGTCGTTCGCGGCCTAGACTTATGCGCACTGTCGTTGGCGCGGCAGTAGGCGCCGCCGTGGCCTTGCTTGTGCTGGCGCCGCAGACCAATTATCTCAACTCCGGTGCGCCCGCCGACGGCCAAAGCACCGACGACCAACGGTCGGTGCCACCCATCAAGCATCGTCGGCTGGGACAGACCGCTGCCCCGCCGTGGCCGGATGCGGGACAAACAAAACAGCTCAATCTGTCATTCACACAGATCGTCATAGGCGCCATCGGGGCGTCGATTGGGGTTTTCCTCGTGGCTTGTCCGCCGGTCCAGACATGGTTGGCCTTTCTCGGGACCGGAAGGACGTTACCGGGAGGAGGTGGAAAAGCGGGCGTGCCGTTTGCGACAGCTCGGAGGATCAGCCTGGCGACAGCGCTAGGCGCGGTGGTCGCAGCAGCTTGCGGCGCAATCGGCGTCCTATTCGTTGGCGCCCAGCCGCTATCAAGTGCGCTGTTTGTGGTAGCAGCTCTGCTTTGCATGGCACTTGTTCGTTGGGGCGTCTTTTTCCGCCCGCCGGGGCAACGTGAAAGCATGCGGCAGTTGGCGATGCAGGCGCTCGATCGCGAGCTCCTGGTCGACCTGAATACTTGGAGTGCCTTTTCAGTGGGACTAATTGCTAGGCCGGTCACGGTCGGTATCGATCCGAAAGTTGATCAGATTAGAACCGTGATCGTCGCGCGGCGTGGTCGAAATGATGCACCCGAAAACATCCTGCGCATCATCGAGCAGGAGCTCAAGCTCCCGCCTGGCGGCAGCTCCGTCACGACAGAGGCATCAGAGTTTATTTGGGCGCCGAACGCCGCCGAACAGTATAATGTCGTTGGAGTCGTCAACGTCGGCGACATCGTCACCGTGCTAACGCCCCCTCGGTTCGGTGACGAGGCTAACGGCGCCCAGGAGGTCGTGCAAAAAGGCCAGGTTATGCGGAAACGCACGAGCGGCTAATGCGCGAGATTACCTTCGGCCTTGACTTTGGAACGTCAAAAACCGCGATTACCTGGGCGAGAACGGAGATCAATGCGCCGATAAACGACGTCGCTATCGACGGTCCCAACCGCAAACGGATACCGACCTGCGTCTTGCGTGAGATTGATGGCAATCAAGTTTACGTCGGATACATGGCCGAAGAGGAATTTCAAATGGAAACTGACGCCGCTCGCGCGCGATTAGACTTCTCCGCCAATTTCAAGCCGCATATTCATCAAACTCGGGAAGCGCGCGAGGCGGCGCAGTTTTTCTTGAAGGCGATTGCACAGAAGGAAGGTCTAGCATCCCACCTTCGGCGATTCTCAGATAAAGCGATCTTGGCAGCCGGCTGCCCGGTATCCTGGACCGTGGATGGCGCTAACACGCTGAAACGGATTCTAAAAGAAGCAGGTTTTCCGCCAGCTTTCGTTGTCCTAGAGCCCGTCGGCGCGGCTCTATATTTTCTCACCAAGGGTGCTTTGCTCGCGGGCGATCTGCATCGCGACATCGTCGTATTCGATTGGGGCGCCGGAACGTTCGATGTCACGCTGCTCAGGGCTGGGCAGCTCAAAATCCAATCCAACAATTCTTGGGGGTCGAACCTCTTCGGCGGGCGGCTATTTGACGATCTATTCTTTCAGTGGGTAATCGAGATTGCCGAACATAGCGGACGGAAATCCGAGGTCGAGAAGATCAAGCGACAGGAGACGGCGCGGAAATATCTGCATGGGTTGTTGTGCCGTGAGCTTAAGGAAAGCTTTTCGTCGGCTTATTCCTCCGCGCACGCGATCAACCAAACGAACAGGCCATGGATCCATCGACACGCAGTAACGATCGGCGGCGGCGATCAAAAAATCGACCTCGGAGATTTCGCGGTTTCTCGGTTGAGCGATTTGAACGGCCGCATTCGAAGCTATCGCGTTTCGGATATGGCACGGCCATGGCTTGAGCAAGCCCACGACGAAGCCAGACCGGTTGAACGGGATTTCGTGGAAGCGCTGCTGGCAGGCAACGCGGTCGATCTCAGCGCGTGGGGCAGTACGTTAATTACCGAAGGCCTCCGAACGCTTGGGGTCGGGCAGGACGCGATTGCGATAATGACCGGTGGCAGCTGTAACTGGGCTTGGTTTAGGGAACTTGTACAGACGCACCGGGCCTTTGCCGGTTCCGATAAGGACGTGCACCTAGACGACGAACCGGAAATGACAATTGCGCGCGGCCTGGCCCGGGCCTATACGATCGGAACTTATAGCCGACAAAAGATTGACCAATTAGTGACCGCCCGCAACAGCCTGACCGCGGCGCTGCGTGAGTTGCACCATGATCCATTGAACGAGCTTTCCCTGCGCATCAATGCCGAGATGAGGGCCGACTCGGCGCTGCAAGGCGATGTGCGCCGTATGTATGAAGAATGCTATCGGGACGTTCTGGCAGATGCCAGTTCTTTGAAACACAGGGACATCTTCGAAGCACTGCTGAGCTGGCTAAAAGGCCTGTTTAAGCGAGTGACGACCGAAGACCCAAAGGAGCTAAAACTTCGCGCCCAGCTTCAACAGCGCATCGGCGATTGGCTTACTGCCAACGAACCGCGGCTCCAACGTCGCTGGGGCGAGCAATTCGCCTACGCCGCACATCGGCGAATTATGGAACTACTTCGGCAGCAAGTTAGCCTGGAAGGTATGGTGGAAGTCGCCGTCGAGGCATGTGGGGCAACCGGGCCGGCCAGTTTCGATACAGCTCTCAAGAGGCTTGGTGGCGATCCTAAGTTTGGCATTTCCAAAATTTCAAGTGAGATGGCGCGGCTAAAATTGATTGCAATGGGACCAAAAATCACACCAGAGGCGGTTAGCTCCGAAGTGCAAAATCAAGCGACAGCCTCGACTCAAGCTTTCTTCCAGGGAATGCCGAACGCTATCTGCAGGTCGATTACACAACTGCAATCTCCCGAGCAGTGGGCCAACTACGTGGTGGATGACCTGATCGGAACATTGCAGACTATCGCGGATTTTGCCAATGCCAGCGAGGCGGCCAGAATAGATCAGGCATCGCCGCCGCCGACGTCCGCGGCCATTCCCTAATTTTTGAGATTACTCGCGCTTTCGGGTGACGCGGCCCTTTCGCACGACCTCGGTTCCGCGCAGGATCGGTTGAGCGAGCACCACGACGAACTGTCCGGGTTCAACAATACCGACCGTATCGTAGCGGTCGTGATGGCTGGCTGCCCAGCGAAACGGTAGATCGAGCGCCTTGATATGTCGAATCAGCTTGTTGATGTCGCTATCGAACGATTCGTGGCGAACAAAAAGTCCATTGTAGTCGACAAGCTCCTTGATACCGTCAGGCAATTCAGCGGCTTTTGGAAAGGCAGCATTACCGACCAAGATCGGCACCAAGGGTATCCCTCGCTGCAAGGCCGCCGCTAATTCGATGCGAACCCAATCGTCCTTGTTATTTAAGCGGCGGTTTCCTTGTTCGTCGCGGGTGTCGAGCCAGCGGGGCCCGATGACAGGCAGAAGGACATGGCATTTCTCGACCGCGTCGCGGAGAATGTGGCGGAATTTCCGCCCGAGGGGAACGCTATCAACGTCCATAAATACTTCGAACTCCGTAATGAGGTGATCGCGGATGCGCCCGGCATACGGGGCGCTGTCATCCCGGCGGTAGCTGACAAAAAGCGTCGTGGTCATTGGGCTCACTGACCCTGCATCTGCTCTCATCCTGAAGTGCTAGCATAGCGAATTTTGGCGCTCGTTTATACCGGCCTGGTGGCACTACTACCGGCACGCCTTCAAGTCCGGCCGCACCCCCAAACAGGGCGCCCCTCTTTTTGATGAATTTTTGGCAACCGATATCCGGGTTCCGAGCTCCAGGTGACATGAAACTCGTGTCATTGGCATGACTTTCAAACACTCCGCCAGCTGGCACAGATAACGACCGTTGGAGTCCCACTCATACTGATGACGGACGCGCGGTGATTTACCCTTGGTCTTCATTTGGACCGCGGGCGATATCTGCCCGTTAACAACGGCAGGCCAAAGCACGCATCAGTGCGGCCCAAGGTATCGCCCCCATGATCACCGCCAACCGGGTACTAAGAGATCGTGGACATAGCATAAGGACCGGTCTGACCTAAATCGAAAATTATTCACCGATCCTTGTTGCGGATCTGTAAGAAAAACTTGTTTGCTCTGGCAGCCTTGCGAGCGCTCGTTTAATGTCGGTACTGAGCGAGATCGCCACGATGCCGGTGATTTTTGTCAGTCACGCCAGCGCAGATGATCCGCACGCTGCAAGCTTGGAGCGTTGGCTGCCCATCCGAGGTTTCACCGATATTTTTGTCGACCACAGCAGCATTGCAGGCGGCGATAAATGGGCTTTAGCCCTTCGAGAGTCCACGGGGGCTTGTCGCGTGGTGGTGTGCTTCGTTACTGCGCGGTGGCTCTCATCAGACGAATGTTTCGCGGAATTTCGGGCGGCTTGGTATATGGGCAAGAGAATCATACCGTTGCTTGCCTTTGAACACCTTGACGCATCGCTGCGTGGCCGCCTGTCAGCCGTCCCAGCTCACTATTCCGCGCCATCGACAAACCTCTCGCGGGCGTCCTCTTAGCTCCGTGTTGTTTGTCCGCTCCTCGCTCGAAAAAAGATAAATGTCGGATGTATATTTTCGTCGACTTGTCGGCGCACATCCAATTGCGCAGATCACCCCCCTTGAGCGCCCCGATTTCCGAGGGCTTCCAAATTCTTATCCAACCTTCGGTCCCAATGGTCAGGAGCCGACCTCCGTCGGGCGCAAAGATTGCGTCTTGCAAGCTCTCGCCTTGCCCTTTTAGCATGGCAAGCGGCGATCCCGACGCCGCGCTCCAAAGGCGGGCACTGCCATCCTTCGACACGGTCACCACTTCGGTTGAGTTCGGGCTAAAAGCAGCCGAGAGAATTCCCTTCTCGTGACCATGAAGTGCGATCAATTCCGATCCAGTCTCGCTATCCCAAATCCGGGCCGAGGCATCATCTGAGCTTGTGATTAGGCGCTGTCCCGTGGCGTCAAAGGTAGCAACGGCTCGCCCGGACAACGCTTCTATAAGGGCTTTCAGGTCAAATGATCCCTGGGGAAATTTTAAGGTAGCCGGTCCCTTTGGCTTCAGCTCAGCTATCAGCTGACCAAGTTCCGAATTCCATAAGCGCCGTCGCAAAGTGCTACGCTTTAGGCGTTGGACAAGGCGTGTTCTGAGGGCACATGCAGCGGCGCCCATAAACTTGGGCCGAAATAACGGTTGTAGGGCAATCTTCATGGCCGAGGCGCGTGTCGGCGACTGACAGCCGTCCTCGCTGCCGACGTTTCCAGCTGTAGCCGACCAACGGGCGCCGACGAAGGAGGTACTATCGCGGCACTTAAAGCGGCGCGAAAGATGGAGACGGGCGTAACATAAAATTAGGCACCCTGCCTATTTTTTGGAAATTTCAACCTATGATTTTGGAAAATTGCACCTTAATCTGGGATATCAGTTGGGGGGGTCCTAATCCACGGTTGCAAAGTGTGAAAATTAGGACAGCCAAAAAAAACAAATTAGGACAAAGGTCTCCACGTTAGGACAGTACCTATGTCGCTTAAGTGAACATTCAGCGAATTCCGGAACAGAGGGCCAACGCATTTACTTCACGTTAACCAAATCAGCACCACCTGTTGACTGGGACGGGAGCGACATAGGCCTGTTCCGGTACTGGCAAACCGCACGTGGAACCCAGGTTTGCGGTGAGCCGGGGTTCCTTTTTTGGCAAAGTGATTTCTGTGCGAGTTCGTTTTCGCAACAGAGCTTCGGTCGTTGCTTCAGCTAAAAAGATCCTCTCATGGACAAAGCCCTAATTCATGACCAGAGCATTGATCGTATGTCGCAGAATGACGGCGTCGATATTGGATCGCGCACAACGGCCAGAACAAAAAGGGCGGCAGCGAGGATCGAGCCGGTGTACATACGGTTGGGGCGCCGTATCAGAATTCTCAGAAAAAACGCCGGAGTATCACAAAAGGCTCTGGCCAAGTTCTTGGATCTAGCGCGGGCTAACATAGCCAATATTGAAGGCGGGCGGCAGCGAATTTCGCTTCATCAAATCGGATTGTTGGCCGCAGCACTAAACAAGCGGCCCGACGAACTGTTGCACGGGATCTGGTAGTGACCTGCACGAGCCAAAGCATCTTCGAATAAGCCGACATGGCGCTAGTCTAGGTTCAGCCGACTTCGTCGGCGGTCCCTCTCAGACATAGCCCCCCGACAGTCGGGCCGGTACTAAGATACAGCCCAGCGCGCGGGAAGTGCAAGGCGAGCCATTTCGCGAGCGCGGCATTAACGTGGAGGCTGCACTTACCAAATCGGGCTACCTCTGACTTGGGACAGTGGCGGTACGCTATCCCCAGGCCCAGTGCGAAAGAACCTCAGCCTCTCGGAACAAGGCTGAGGTTCTTTTAGTTAGGCAGACACCGTTTAAGCAGCCAATAACTGATTTTCGCTAGCGTTAGGATCGGGACAGTTTGGGGACCGCACATCCCACGACGACTGTGCCAGCCCCGATTGCTGGATCGCCCCGACGCTTGGCAACCGGGGCTCATAATTCAGGTTCCGGCAGCATCGCGATAGCGGCGCGGAAAGACGCGGCATGACGTCCTCGGTCCAGTTCGACAACTATGATTGCACCGTCGTCGGACGCCCGGTGACCGTTGCGGTGCTGAAAGTTGCGCTGCCCGGACGACCGCCAGTGGTCCAATTGAAAGATTGCAATGCGGCTGGCGTCTGCAAGCGCTTTGGTTATCCGCCTTCCCCGCGGCGATTCTTATCTGCAGAACCGTCCGGCTGCCCTTACCACGATGGTCTCCAGGGGTGAATCGTCAGCGATCATTCGGTTCGCTTATTTACAAAATTTTAGCGTCGGGTCTCCTATAATTGATATCGCGGCATGGTCCTCGACCCCGCGGCCATATCGCATTCGTTAATAAACTTACTGGCTGGGTGCGCTCAAATCCTTCGGCGCGCGAATTTCACAAACACAAGGCCTGCGCTGCGCGAGCAATCGGCTCAACAAGGTCTTTTCAGTTTGGGGCGCAAAATGTCACGACGCAGCTTGGCCGATTCCGATGCCGCTCATGTAGACAGGACCGTACACCATCGTAGCACGTCACTGACACCCGAAAAATCCGAACGGCACAGACGCACGTGGCCCCTCGCCGAGTTCGCCATGGAGCGAATAAAGCGCTTCGCTCTTCCAGCCGAGCCCAGCAGTTTTGAGCTCTGGTTCTATTACGCGACCGGGGCGAATTCGCAGTTGAACCGTGTCATCGACGAAGCAATCGCAAGCCCGGATGGCCTAACCGAGGCAAAGTTCGACCGGCTCTGCAGTGATCATCTGTCTTCCAAACGCGACAGCTCGCACCTGAAAACCATTTCGACCGACCTCTCTGATGAGATCGGCCAAGTCATGGGGATGCTTCAGGTGGCCACCGAGTCGACGGGAGCTTATGAAAGACAGCTCGGCGATGGTCTCGTGAGCTTTGGGGTAATCCAGGATAGTGAAGCCGCGAAGCCAATTGTAGAGGCGTTGGTCGTCGCAACTAGGCAAATGGAAGCCGAGACCCAGACACTTAAGCTGCAACTGAACAGCTCGCAATCGAGGGCAGCACGGCTTCAACAAGAAGTGGATGTCCTCCGCCAAGAGAATCTGACGGACGCGCTTACGCTAACCGGAAACCGTCAATATTTCGACGAAGCGCTAGCGCATCTCACCGCTGCTGCTGTCGAACCTGAAAAGCCGTTGTCACTGCTGTTCTGTGACATTGATCATTTCAAGTGCTTCAACGACAAGCATGGCCATCAAGTTGGCGATCAGGTGCTTCGGCTGGTCGCTAACCTTATCAAGGACAGTTTGCGGGAAGACGACGTGGTCGCTCGTTACGGCGGCGAGGAATTTGGCGTCATACTGCCCCAGACTTCGCTAGACCTTGCCAAGACGACTGCTGAACGGATCCGCGCAGCTTTGGCAGCGAGAGAAGTTAAAATGAGGCATGGGAAGGGATCATTCGGACGCATCACGATTTCCATAGGCGTGGCGCAGCTGCGATTGAATGAGAGCCCATATGATCTTGTTCATCGTGCCGATAACTGCCTTTATGCCGCAAAACGGTTGGGCCGCAATCGCGTCTTCAGCGAAGAAGAGGCTATGGCGACTGCCTGACCAGAAAGTATCATCCTCACTATCGCGGCACCGAACCGATGTTTGCGCAAGCCTCTCTTATCGACGAACTCGAAGATGCGATCAAAAGCGGTTCTCGGGACAAGCGGGTAACGACGCTGCGGCGCGTCACCGATCTATTCTTAAATCAGGCAGACCAGCTTAACGACGCCCAGGTCGCCTTATTTGACGATGTACTATGCCACCTGGTCAAGAGAATCGAAGCTAAGACATTGGTTGAGCTCAGCTCAGCCTTGGCTCCCGTCGATAATGCGCCAACCCAACTGATTCGCAAGCTGGCTCGGGAGGATGACATATCCGTTGCCGAGCCGGTATTGAGCCAATCTGCAAAGTTAACGAATGAGGATTTGGTCGAAATAGCCGGTGCAAAAAGCCAAGCGCATTTGGCTGCCATCGCCGGCCGCAGCGCCTTGGATGCGATCGTCACCGACGTGCTCGTAGAACGTGGTGACAGGAAGGTACGACATAAGCTCGCCGGCAATGTTGGGGCGCGGTTCTCCGATCATGGCTATTCCAGCCTCGTGGAACACGCTGCCGATGATGAATCCCTCGCCAAAGCGGTCAGCGTGCGGATCGACCTGCCCGTTCAACTCCTGCGCAACCTGTTGGAAAAGGCGACGGCAGCCGTCCGAGAGTGGCTTCTGACGTCCGCTCCCGATGAACAACGAGAGACCATCAGGCGGACCCTCGAAAAGGTTTCGGGCGAGGTCGCACGGGAAGCATTGGCGCCACGCGACTTTACCCAGGCGGTGCAGACGATTGAAGCGATGAAAGCGGCGGGAAAGCTCACCGAAGACGCTCTTGTTGCCTTCGCGACAGCGGGGAAATACGAAGAAATGGTGGCGGCCCTGGCGGGGCTGTGCTCGGTATCAATCAACCTCATTGCGCCTTTGGCCAAGAGCCCGCGCCTTGAAGGATTGCTGTTCGCCTGCAAAGCTGCCGGCGTGAAATGGCCGACGCTAAACGCTGTTCTACACGCGCGGATTGTCCAACGGAGCTTGGCCGAGACGGAACTCTCGCAGGCACGAACGGACTATTTGAAACTATCGGCGGAGACGGCGCGAAGAACCTTGCGATTTTGGGCCGTTCGCGCCGAGACGTAAGAGTGTCCAACATGGTCGGGGGATCAAACTAACATCTTCTGGCTCTGGGAGAATGAATCGGAGTCAAAACGTCGGTGGAACATGAACCAAGAAAACCGCAATTCTCCCCGCAGGGAAATCGAGCGACCAGTCTCCATCAAGCTGTCTATCCCCGCGGTGCTGCTCGACATCTCGCGGTCTGGAGCACGACTTTCGATCGATAGCTCTGCCATAATACCAGATGAATTTATACTCGAACTCTCAGCTGAACTTCACCGATGGTGTCGAGTCGTCTGGCGCAGCGAGAAGCAAGTGGGCGTTCAATACGTATCCCTTCCAAAGGCCACGCCGGACAGCAAGGGGATAGAACCATTATTAGCGGGCAAGGCTGAATCTGAGGCAGGCTAGTTGAATTCTCTATCGCGTGCTTCCCCTGCGCTCTATCGATGAGATGGCCAGTCGGCGGCGGCGAGCAAGAACTACCATCAATCACACCGCTATCAGAGCGTTCGGAGGGAGACCGATACCGGTCATTCGCACCTTTGGCCGTCGGAGTTGCAAGTTTCGGCCGCACAAATTTGGAAATTCGGGCCCCTATTTTCGGAAATTCGGAACTTAATCTAGCTAGAATAGAATTCTCGCCAAGCTTGCGGCGGAGTTTTCGCTTGGCCAGGGCTTTTCGACCGTGGCTGCTGGTGCGCTACCTTGTCCGAGCAGCTGTCCATGACGTCGGGCCCGATTAATTCGAGTACCACAACCGAATTAGGTATGATCGGGCGCGAGCCGCTTTTATATCGTGAGCTGTCATTTCCGATTTTGGCCCCGACGGGGACGTCCATAAACCGATGTTCGTTGTCTGGTGAACGGGGGGTAAAGTGGAGGTGACGCTGAGCACCGCGGACGACAACAAACCGTTTTAAAGCATCGTTAGATTTGTGCAGCGAACACGAGAGTACGCACGCAGCAACGGCAGCGGGCAAGATTAGCATAGGCAAAGTCGCATCGGCCAACCAGGTGATCGCATCGACCATAAGGGTCGCTAGTTCGCAAGCATCGCATTTTTCGACACTGATGTAGTCGCCGTATTGGCAGTATTCGGCATGAGCGGCGATCCAGCCTGCCGCCCACGATCCAGCGACGAATAACCCTGACGCGACAGCGACTGGTGCAATTCTGTTCCACATGAGCGCGCGGCCTGTACTTCCGTATGAGGCACGACAGCGAGGCAGATAACGCCTGCAAATGGAGCCGATTGCCTGTTACTCTCCGGACTAACATGATCCGCTTCGGTTTAAATTTCTGTTTAACGGTACTGATCACGCGGCAATCTTGATCAATCAGCGTCGGATTCCGCTGCGCACCTTCCAGGATACACTGCTGCGCCAAGAAGCTCTTGATCTACCCAAATACCGCCGCCCGGCGCGGCAAATCCTGGACCGAAGTTCGCTCACCGTTCGATGGTTGCACGCTTGAACCTTCTCAGGCGGTGACCCACCAGAGTGTGACTGAGATGTGACACACGCAGACAAAGTGATCTGGCTGAAGAAAACCTGTTGAAAGGCCGAGCGGTGCCACAAAGACGGCCTGCGAGCCGGCCATCTTTAGGGAAGATGTACAAAAGGGGTCGTGAAATGAGTAGTCAGTTGCGTGGCGATGCATACGAGTCAGAGTCTGTCATTCCCTTTACGCCAGCTGCGAAAACCGCCTCTCCTCCTGATAGTGCCGATCAACTCGATAAAGCTGGGCACACTATTCTGAGATTGCTTCACAAGGCCGCCGGCGTGGCCGAAGCAAATAGTCAGCAGGCCCTAGAGATGGCCCAGAAGCTTTCCCATCAGCTTCGCGCAGCCGAGAATCGGATCGCGGAATTGGAAGCTGAGGTTGGGATTTATCAGGACAAAGCCGAACGCGCTGAGCAGTGGCTGCACAAGGTCTATACGGAAATTGAGGACCGATTTCTGCGGCAGGACAACACTCCCCGAGGTTTGTCAGGCTCCCCGCAACGACGTCGGGCGTAAAAGACTTTGCGCTCAGTACATCTGAAGCGAGGAACCCCAAGCGCGAAATCGGCTCCCGCGCTTGGGGCCCGAGCGAGACTGCGGGACAGGAGCTGACGGCCTCCGGCGCCTTCTCGCTCTCCAGTATTAGAGCACGCGCCGTGCCATGACTCCATAGGATCGGGCTTTATGCGTTTTCGTCGAGGGCGGCTTGCAGCCGGTTGCAATCGGTGACGTGAGCCTGTTGGGCGAGTTCCAATGTTTGCAACAGCTGTAACGACTTTCTCAGGTTCTCGGAATTTCCGGGTGCGCGTCGACGTTTGAGACCAGCTACAACCTCCCGCTGGCGGGCAATCTGACGTTCACCTTCAGTAACACGTCGCTTGGCCTGCTCAAGGCTAGCGATCGTCATTTGCCGATTCGTGTGCATGCGCCGCGCTGCGTCGGGGGACATGTCAGTCAATCCGCCGGTCGCGTTTGGTGGAAAGCAGGTCTTGCCCGCTGTGAGCCCCAACGGGCCCGCAGATCGGCTGGAGAGCTGCTTTCCGCAAGAGAAAATATTTGAGAACGAAAAGTTTCCGTCGCGACCAGGAAGAGCCGCACCACATACGCAGGTGACAGCGGAATCAGCGGTGTGGGGCCCGGCTTCAGCTTTGACCAGCTTGCAATTCGGGCAGCTGAAATGCACTGCCGCGCCCCTCGCATACCCGTTGTCCCGAAACCTAACGTCAATCCCTGCGCAGTAGTTCCAGCAGCTTGCCGATATTGGCTGCGGTACGGTGCGCTTTCATAGATGGCGCGATATTGCGCGTCGGTCGGCGCAGGACCGTAATCGATCGCGACTTTGGATTGCGTCGACAAAGGAATGGGCTTCCCGGGATCCGGAGTCATTGGCTTCCCGAGATCCTGGGCACTCACCGGCTGTGCCACTAGCGCAAGCGCGATCAATCCAAGAGCGCGCGCAATCATCGTGGTCGGATGACGAGTTTTCCCCTCAATCGGATTAAGAGCGTGTTCGAGAGCGCATCCGGCTCCCCGGAAGTCGGATGCTACCGAAACATTACCTCCCGTCACTTTTAGAAACGAGCCCCCATATTGCGCTAAAATATTTGACGCGGCTTTGACAATGCGCCTTTGGTGACAACCAGCGCTGGGGCCGGGGACCGGAAAGACCACCAAAGCTCGTGGATATTCCTGCAGTGACCAGCATTTGTCAGAAGGCAGGTCGCACAGCGACAAGAGCCCCGGCCGCAAATGGTCGGGGTTCTTTTGCCTTGCTATGTTGGACTAATGACAGTGTTTCGCTCGGCAACTTTCGTTGCATGCCGCGGGTATTAACCGCCTTGAACTTATTGCCATCGACCAAACGCTCGCTTGCGTCCCGTCGCCTCGGGGGTCACCCCATCGAAACCCAACCCGGGTAAGTCGCGTTTTTCAACAAAGGCATCGATCACTCGAACCGGATTCTCATCGTCGATCCAGTCTTCCAGGCATTCCGGGAACAGCGTCGCCTGGCTCCGATCAATCCCCTCAATTTCACCCACAACGGACAAATCCCTTAGGCGGACGAACTCGTGGATCTCCCGGCCGACCTCAACGGCGGGCTTACTGTTTTGAATGATGCGTTCAGGGGTGGTTCATCGCGATCAAATAATCTCACTTGCGGCGGTTCGTCGATTGCCGGCGACTGACCTATATCGCTACTCGAGGCTCTAGAGCGCTCGACGAGAGCCTTGGGCGTCCATGCATGCAAGACACTATCCGTCTGACCCCGACCCTCGTCGCATTGGCTTATTTGTTGGCGCCGCCTCAGACGTCCGCCTTCGCGGCGGCGGCATCGGAGCATGGTCCTGTCGAAGCGATCTCTTCGGCCTACCCTGGCGCAGCATGCGGCCGCAATCTGCAGCGACAGGATGATTCAGAGGCCTCCGACGACTACGAGCGGCTGGCGTCGTCCAAGAACCCCGTGCGCGGTCGCCGACGACAATCTCGCGCGCGCGGGGGCGGAGATCTTGAGGCCGAAGCCACCGGTGGCTAGGGCGCCCCAGCTGGCTTGGGATCATAAGTCGAGGCCTCGGTTCCTTGAGGCAATCCTTCGGCGGTTCGAGCTCCAGCCGGCTGAACTCACCGTGATCAACCGCGCCGGGTTTGCCGTGCCCGCGCGCCTCGAGGTCCCAAGCTATACTCACGGGTACCACGAGATCTTTCAGTCACAGCTCCCAGTCTATATCACGGCGGACTCGATCTTTCATGCGATCTTTGCGTCGCACCAAACGGTAGTTGAGCGCCTCGAGGGCTCTCGACTCTCGCCGATGCTTTCGCTGGCGCTTGACGAAATGCACTGCGCTCTCGTCACTGCGGCGCCCGACTATCCGCCCGATGTCGTGCGCGACCTCGATCTTTATCTGCTGGTGGCGCGCCGGCTGATTACCGACGCCGACGCGGACACGGATCCGCCCCACAGCGCGTTCGCCAGCGGCACAATCGAGCGCGAAGCCGACGAGCTGGTCGCAAAGGCGATATCTGCGAGCGAGCTCACGACTGTGACGCTGTTCGGCAGACCGCGGCTCATCGACTTCACGCAATACGAGCCGCGTGGCCACTACGCCGACAAGGAAACCATGCAGCGCTACTTTCGCGCCGCGATGTGGGCTTCGCGCTTGGAGTTCAACTTGGTCTCGCGCTCGTCGAGAAGCTCCGATCCGGGCCCGGCGCCCGATCCGCGAGAAACCCCGCGCGAGGCGATCGCGGCGCTCGCGCTCGCCGATCTCGCGACCCGCAGTGGTGCCGCGAAGTCCATCGCCGATTTGGACGCGGCGTGGGCAGCGCTTGCGGGACCCCGCGAGGACGTCTCGATCGCGCAGCTCGCCGAGCTCCGCGCGCAGGTCGGTTCGCTCACCAATGCTGACGCGTTTGCAAAGCTCAAGGTCGCTATCGATGATCGGTTTCGTCGCACGACACGTCTCCACCCGATGCCCGAGGGCTCGCGCGAACTACCCGCGATCGCCACCCTGATCGGGCCCAGGATCGTCGCCGATGCGGGTGCGCTGACGCTGCTCGTCAATAACGCGGTCCCGGATCGCCACAGCCCCGGTGTCGAGGACATCGCCTATACCTTCGGGCTTGATCGCGCCAAGACCTACCTCGCCAAGGACCTGGCAGCGTTTCCCGCTCTCGACAGTCAACTCGAGGTCGCGCGTGCAAAAGTGGGGAGCACTTCGGCCGGCGATGATCTTTACAGCGCCTGGTTGGCAGCGATCCGCGCTCTTGCCGACGCGCCTGTTGGGACGCAACCGTCATTCCTCACCAGCGAAGCCGGTGAGGACCTGCGGCTGAACACGATCGCGGCCGCTTATGGCCAGCTCAAGCACAATTATGTGCTGGTGGAAGGGCAGCCCTACGCCGAATTTGGCTGTCAAATCCCCGACGGTTACGTCGAGCCGGTGCCGGCTGCCTACGAGGCGCTGATCGATTATGCGGCGCGCGGTGCCAAGCTCGCCGCGCTCCTTGATCCGCAAGACAGCACCAAGGTTCGTGCACATTTCGAGCGCGTCGGCCACGTGTTGCGCGTGCTCCGCGCGATCGTCGGCGACGAGCTTGCCGATCGTCCGCTGACTGACGCGGAGCGCCGCTGGCTCGGCATGGTCGCCGAGCTCAGCCTCGACCTCGACGCCCAAACCACCGGCTATCCGCCGATGTACACTGGCTGGTACTTCGATCTGTTCCTCGACCGGCAGGCTGACGGCATGCGCGGCGCAGATTACATCGCCGACTACTTCACATCACAGGAAGACGTGGCGTATGTCGGTACCACCGCGCCACGGCTCGGGATCTTCGTGGTCGATGCCGGCGGCCTGCCGCGCGCATTCGTAGGCCCGGTGGCACGCGCCTATGAAGTCCACGGCCCGCTCGGCGCACGCTACACCGACCAGACCGCGCGAGCGCTCGCACAACGCGAAGAGCCGTGGGCCGCAGGGTACACAATTCCCGCGGCGCCGCCGCCATCGTCGCTCCAGCTCCGTTACGACGCCGAAACTCGGCAGTTCGTGCTGACCTCCGATCGCGCCCTCGGCCGAGCGACGATCAAGGCGCTCGATCATCATCACGTCGCGGTCGAGACCATGCGCGCCATCGTGAAAAAAGGCGAGACCCGGGTTGCACTCAAGAAGAAGCGCATCGCCGGGGTCTTTGTCCAGTTCGGCGAATTTAGCGACTTCGTGGCCGCGGACGCCTATGGCGCCATCCGAGGCCAGTGGGGAACGCCGCCGCCCGAGCATAGCCAAGCCCGCGAAAGATGATCGGCGGCGGCCCATCATCGCTTGTTTCTGCTCGGGCACACGATCGATACCTGCGCTCGGGCAACCCTACCGCCGAGGTCATCGAGTAAGCTTTTTTGTGCCTCAATGACAGAGGCAAGTGCCGCTGCGGGACAAAGGCGGAAGTCGGCCGAAAGCGATGCACGTCCGCTTAGACCTCAAGAGCGGACTAATAGCCGACATCGCGTGACGTCAGCGTTGGACCGGTGGTCTCAACCGGTCGACGCAACACTTTTTATCGTAGAGGGAAAGATCGATTATAGGCCGATAAGTCAAAGATTTCGTGATGGTAAGAAGGCGGCAAAGAAAATGTCGTTGTGGGATAGCTGGTTGCGGCGGGACTCGCTGAAAGCGATTGGGCGAGTGTTTGGCAAGCCGTCATCGTTATCTATTGCCGCCTGACCCCGAGTGTTGCGTCGTCCGGTTGAACCGGCAACCCCACTAGCGGACATTCCCTGCACGATGACATTCGTTTGCTAGGCCCAGCAATGGAAAGGAGAGGTTTTTTCGGCGAGCCCGCAAAAGTCCTCAAAATGGCTTGAGGTCACTTAGCATCGCGTGAGTGAACTCCGCGACGGTCGGATGAATATGCATCGCTCGTTGCAGGACCCTCTCCTGAAGGGATGTCAAGGGCTCAACAACTGCCCGGGGCGCTTCTTAAGCACCTCAAATGACGCCGCCGATTCTGGTTGTAAGTCGAATTTAGAAAAAAGAGACGAGTTGTCTCGGAAGAGTTGCTCATTCGGCATCTGCCAATTCGCGCTAGCGCACGCCCGACATCATCCAAACTACGTGGCTTAAGCGCTAGCGCTTGGGTTGCGTGCACACATCGATCACATCGCTATCCAAAGCACTAGTGACGGATGCCGTATGGGGACCGGTGCATGACACGGCTCGCGCCAAATTGGCATCGCCGCGGCTAGAATTTTGATATATTTAAACGGGCATCCGTCGGTTACCGCGAGAGGGTCTTGTCCCGTCTCTTCATAAGCCATTCGAGCAAGGACAACGTCGCGGCCATCGCCTTTAAGCAGTGGCTCGGAGCGAATGGTTGGCACGACGAGGACGTGTTCCTGGACGTCGAGGATATTGGCGGCGGCGAACGGTGGAAGGAGGCGCTGCGACAAGCGCATGCGCGCTGCGAGGCCGTGGTCCTTCTCGCCTCTCCCGACGCACTTTCTTCTCCCGAATGTCTAACGGAAATTCGCAAAGCCGAGGATTTCGGCAAAGAGATTATCATCGTATTGCTGCGCGATCTGACGTTCGACGACCGACGCCTTGATTCCTTCAAAGAGCGGCAGATCGTTGACCTCGCGGCTGCGCCGCAAGCCCACATCGAGGCGGTAAAGTATCGCGACAAAAACGAAGAAGTCCGCTTCAACGAAGCAGCGTTGGCGAAGATCAAGGATTATCTGATCAAGCGCGGCATCACGGCGGACAACTTTCCCTGGCCGCCCCAGGGCAAGCCCGACGCCGAACCGTTCCCGGGACTCAGCGCGTTCACCGAAGACGATGCGGCCATTTTTTTTGGGCGCGACTCCGACATCTTGACGGGTCTCGATGAGTTTCGCCTGTTGCGCCGAAGAGGAAGTCCGCGATTTCTCGCTATCCAAGCGGCCTCCGGCGCGGGCAAATCGTCGTATCTGCGGGCCGGCCTTTGGCCGCGGCTTTCGCGCGATCCCGATTTCGCGCCGCTGGCGATCCTGCGGCCGCTGCAAGGCATTCTGACCGGGCCCGAAGGGCTAGGTCAGAAGCTTGCGGCGAGATTGTCGCGGCCTGGCGCACCGATCAATCCCGGCGACATCTACACCAGGCTGATGGCCGACGACATCAGCAAGTCCGCCGCGGACTTCGTCAGCTTCATGAAGACAGCCGCGGAGCAGGCCTATGACCAACGTCGCGTCGGCGATCCGGGCGCGCCACCGCCCGCTCTGGTCATCGCCATCGACCAGGCCGAAGAGCTGCTCTTGCCGGAAAATGCCGCGGAAAGTCAGCGCTTGTTGGCCTTGGTCGCCGGCCTAATGCGCGACCTGCCGGCCGGAGTTGAGCCGTTTGGCTTGCTGACGGTGCGTGCCGACAGTGCCGCGCGGCTTTATCAATCGATTGCCGAACAGAATGTGGAGGTGCCGAAGACACTGCCGCTGCTGCCGCTGCCGCGAACTTCCTATCGCGACGTGATCGTCAAGCCGATTGAGGTCGCTGCGCGGCACGGCAAGAGGATCTCGATCCAAGCCTCCCTCACTGAGCGGCTGGTGGCGGATGCGACCGGCGCTGATGCCTTGCCGTTGCTCGCGTTCACATTGTTTCAGCTCTACAAGGGCTTTAGCGCCGGAGACAAGCTTACCCTCGAGCAATACGAGGCCATCGGCGGTGTCGCCGGCTCCATCAAGGAAGCGATCAAGCAGGCCCTCGCCTCGCCTGCGAGCGCACCGGTCATTCCGGCGACCCCCAAGGAACAGCTCGACTGCCTGCGCGCAGCGTTCATTCCTTGGCTTGCGCGCGTCGATCCAGTCGGCGGCGAGCCGATGCGGCGCATTGCCGATCTCAATGAATTCGCCGGGTATTCGCGGGGGATGGTCGAACGGCTCGTCGAAAAACGACTGCTCGTTGCCGATCGACGCGGCGGCAACGTTGTCGTCGAAGTCGCACACGAAAGCCTGCTGCGCCAGTGGCCACCACTAACGGCCTGGCTGCAAGAAGACGCCGACGACCTGCGCGTCGCCGACACCGTCGAGCGCGCCGCCGATGAGTGGGTGCGCAACGGACGACTGCCGGCCTGGCTCGACCACCGTGCCGATCGGCTAGCCGCGGCCGAGAGGGTGGTCAAACGTGCGGATTTTCGTCACCGCTTGGGCAAGGACAGAATCGCCTACATCAAGGCCTGTCGCGCGCGCGAAGCCCTTCAGCGGCGGATCAGACAAGCGGCGATGTGGTCGACGGCCGCGGTTTTGGTCCTTGCTGTCCTGCTTCTGTACGAATGGCGGGACACTGTGCGCGCCCGCAAGGAGAGCGAGGCCTCGTTGCTCATTGCGCAATCCGGCGCCTACCTTTCGAACTTCAATGTAGGGGCTGCAATCGAGCGGGCCAGGCGCGCTTTCCAATCGGTCCCCTCGGCCGCGAGCCGGTCGGCGCTGCTTCAGGCTGTCATGGAGCTTTCGCCAGGGCTTACCGCGGTGGTGCCGCTCGGCGCCGACGCCAGCCAGGCGCTGGCATGGGCGAGCGGCGATATTTTGGATTTCGTTACCGACCCTGGTCGGCTGCGCACGTTTGACTCGGCTAAACCTGCCCAAGCTCTGGGCGGCTTTGATTTGCCAATCATCAAACGTTCGCAGGATGGCAATCCTTCGTTCGTTCGCGCGCTCTCGCCGATTGGCGCCGCGGGAATGATCGCCGTCTTTGACCAGGGATCGGTCGGCGTTATTCCGCAAGGCGGTACAGCTATCCAGCTTAACGCGCCGAAGCAGGAAGTCACCGTTAATCCAACGCAGCATGCGGTGGGCGTCGGGCCAAGTGGTGCGCTGATCGCGCTTGCCACAGCAGATGGGATCGTCATTCTGTACCGGTGCAAGTGGAGCGCGTCGGCGCAGTCGGGGTCCACCTGCGAGTCAGCGCCTCTGGGCCAGGTGCACGGACGTGCCGTCGCAATCAGCCCGGATGAGAAACGCATTGCGGTCGGCGACCAGGCTGGCGTGCTGACGCTTTACGATCTCGCGGGCAACGCCGTCGGCGATCCAAAAAACTTTGAAGGCGCCATCAACGCGCTTGGCTGGGCAGGCCAGCGTGACTGGCTGGCGGTCGGTACGGCCAAAGGTGAAGTCGCCGTGCTCGACGCCGGTGCGGAACACATGCCCGTTGTTGCGCAGCAAAAAATCGGTGCGGATTCGATCACCGCGCTGGCCTGGAGTCCGCAGGAGCTCGCTCTTGCCTTCGTGTGCAACGGCAAGGCCGTGTGCCTTTGGCGAGCCAAACCCGACGCCGATCCGGCCCAGCCGTTCAAGCCCGCAGAACGCTTCGAAGGCCATAGCCTCGGCATCACACGCCTGAGCTTTGCGCCGAGCGGGGCTCGGATGGCATCCGGGGCCGGGGACGGGACGATCCGGATCTGGAGTCTGACGCAGGACACCGATGCGGCCTATGCGCTCTATGCTGACGACCCCTTGAAAATCAATACGGTCGCGGTGTCACCGGATCACCGATGGGTCGCGGGCGGCAGCACCGATGGCGCGATTGGGTTCTGGGATGCGAGGACGGGCGCCTCCGGCCGAGTTGTCAGGCCCGCCGAAAATTTCGAGGTCAAAGATCTTGCCTGGAACCGAAAGGGAGCCGTCGCTGTCCTGCGGGACAACGACACTGTCTCCGTCATGCCGACGGCCGCTGGCCAGCCAACGATCGAGATCCCGATCAAGACGCACACGGGCTACCATCTCGATTGGGCTGATGAAGACAGCAAGATTGCGGTCGCGATGATCGAGAATGGCGTTTTTCTTCTTGATCCTCTATCCCCCGATAGCCAGCCCGTGTCCCTCGGTGACAGCGATGGCAAGGACGAAGCATGGGGGGTTGCCTCAATTCCCGGCAACAAGTCGCTCCTGGTCAGTTATGTCGGCGGCGAAATCAAAATCTGGAATCTGACGTCCAGAAAGCCCGTCGGTTCCGTGCGCGGCCCTCGGGCGAAGCCGGGTAACAGTATCGGCGTTGGCAGTATGTCCATCAGCCCCGATCAGCGTTTACTCGCGACCTCAAGCGGAGATAGCTTCGTCTCGGTCTACGACCTCGCCCAGCGCACCACGTGGCGGTTGCTCGAAACCCAATCTCCTGAAATCTCGCGGGTCACCTTCAGCCCGGACGGGCAAAAGCTCGCTGTGCTTGGCTCCGACAATCGGCTTTACATCTGGCTGGTCGCAACCAATCACACGACGCTATACCTCGCGGTGAACGTCATCCCCCGTCGCGCTGTCGTCGGCGATGCGGAACGCAGAAACGAGCGCGCAGGCTGGCTCGACTGGATGTCCGACGATCATGTCGCCATTGCCGTCAATAGCCCCGCAATCAGCGTCGTCGACATCGATCCCGAAAAATGGCTCAAGCGCATCGATGGTCTTGCCCTTAGCTCGCAGAAGCCAATAAACTGATGGACCTTCTTTGCGATCGTGCGGGGGAGAAATCGTGATGCTGTCAAAACAATCAATCGTCGCGCTACCGGGCGGCGCATTCGTCGCCGTCATGATGGCCGCAATGCTTTCAGCTGCGAGCTTCGCCGCTGGCCACGACGACCTTGTCACTGATCCGCAAATCGCGGGGCCTTCGAGTGCCGAAACCGGCGTGTGGCGCACCAAGACCCAATCGATGTTCGATCCGGTAGAGCGGACACTTGTTCGCCGGATGTACACAGTGTGGGATCCGATGTTGTCGCGCGATCTCGACTTCGTGTGGATTCCGGTTTCCGTGCACGACGACAAAGAAGGCGAGATCAATGGTATTGGGCGCCTGGTCTGGCGGTTGAAGGGAAAACCGGCATACGAGCGGAGCTCGATCTTCGCGCAGTACCGCGGCGCGATGAAAAACGGCCGCGCTGAAGGCCCAGGAAGCTATTTCGACGTGACCGGCATTGCCTATCAGGGCGAATGGAAAAACGGATTGATGGAGGGCTTCGGCACGCTCACCCTGCCGGGCGGTGATGAATATATCGGCGACATGCGCGCCGGAAAGGCGAACGGCACCGGGCGTTACGTGGACATCACTGGCGAGATCTTCGAGGGACATTTCGTCGACGGTCAGCGCGACGGAGCTGGCACGACCACGCTTCCAAACGCCAACAGTTATCGGTCCAAGTGGGTGCAGGGAAAGGAAACAGAGGACTCTCGTGCAGTGCGGGTCGCACAATCGAACGGACATCTGGCACAGGGAGGGGCGGACGACGTTCGCGTCGGCATCAGCGTCGACAAGACCAAGGCACGCGACGGCGACCTCGTTTATGCCGCGTCCGGCGCCGGCCCAAAGTTGATGATCCAGCCGGACAGCAAACGCCTGATGAGCATGTGGAAGGGCAACGGCGAGATCGAGCTGCTCGACGACGAAGAAGGCGGCCAGGAATACGGTGTCTTGTCAAAGGTTCGTGGTCAGCTGTTTCCTCTGATTTTGGTGTTCGAAGTGCAAAACCGATCGCCGGCGCCAATTTCCGTGGCGGGCGCCTACCTCGCTGTCGACTCGAGCGTTAGCGATTTAGAGCCGGCCATTCAACTCAACCGCGGCCTTGATGCCTGTTCAATCCACGATGCGCAGTACCAACCGACGTTCAGAGCGGAAAATTTTGGCTGGGGCGCCGCAGCACATACGGCCATGCACTTCGCTTTCGCCAACCCCAACGTCAGCGGCATACCGCGAACGCTGGACGTCACAAAGGGCCTGGGCGACATCGTTCAAATGGTCGAGGTCGATCTTGAGCCCGAACTACGTGCCGCCGGCGTCAATATCGGCACGTTAAAGGCGCGATCGGAACAAGGCTTTGTCTGTAAATCGGGATCGCCGACCGCGTGCTTGGCGCAAATCCGGGCGACCGGCGTTTTCGGCTCGATCGCCTCACAAGTCGGCCTGCGGGAGACCGGCATTTTCGTAGGCGCCGCCGGCACGCTCGACTACACTTGGAAAGACAGCAAAGGCGTCGAACAAATTAGGTCGTCACCATACAATATCATGCTGCCGCTCGGACACATCCACATCGAGCCCGAATGCGGCGAGGGCGGTGAGCGCGAGGTGATCGCTGCAAAGCCGCTGCAGTTCCGGCTCGATCAGAATAGCTATCGCCTGCCGATTTCCTTTCAGCGCAGTCTTCCCGCCGCCACGACGAGCCGGTTCACGGTGACGGTCAATGCCGCCAAATCCTCCCTGCACGACTTCAGCGTGGTGTTGCAACTGGCCGACGGCCGCGAGATCTCGTCGCGCCCGATTAATCTGATTTACTATGTTCCGAGCTGGTTTCCCGCAACCTGATCGCAAGGCTGTGCTCAATCTGATCGCGGAACAGAGGAATCGGCGGCTGCAAGGGGATCCTTTGCGACGGCGCTGGTGCGGCTCGTTGTACTGGAGCGCAAGCTTGCTGGTTTCGACTACTCGCATTCGTTTTCGGCCGGACGCGTGGGCCGGCCGCGCGCTTGCCATCGCGTCGTTCGTCAGCATCAGTTTGACCGCGTCAAACGCATTAAGCGACGGTCAGGCACCATTTCCGGTATTTTATTCCGACCCAAAGCCGTTCCTGGAGGCGATCGCCCAGGAAAGTCGGCAAGCAGCGCTGCAATTGCGCGTCACCGGCATTACGGTGCCGCACCATGTGCTCGCTGTTGACCTGATCGCCCGCGGCTTCGAAGCCGCGGCTGGCAACCATTACGACCGTGTCGTCATCGTCTCGCCGGACCACTTCAATCGTAGCCGACGGCCGATGGCGACGACGCGGCGCGATATCGACACTGTGTTCGGCGTGGTGCAGAACGATCACGCAGCCACCGGCGCGCTGCTGCACGCCGACGCCCTGTTCGACGACTCGGATTTGTTCACCAAGGAGCATGGCATCGCGACGCTGCTTCCGTTCGTGAAGCACTTTTTCCCGGATGCCAAGCTGGTACCCATTGCGATTTCCTACAATGCGTCGCGCGCGGATTGCGATCGGGCAGTAGCCCTGCTCGAAACGCTGATCGGGCCGCGCACGCTCGTGGTGCAGTCCACAGACTATTCGCATTATTTGCCGGCAGACGCCGCGCGCGAGCGCGATCAGGAAACTCTCAATATCATCGCCGCAAATGACGCCGACGCCGTGTTTCGGCTGGTGCAACCGGCGCACATGGATTCAAGAGCGTCTCAATACGTGCAGATGCGGCTGCAAAGCGAAGTCTTGAAAAGCTATGCGACCGTAATCGCCAACCGTAACTCGGCGCACTATAGCGCCATCGGAACAAAAACCACGAGCTACATCGTAACGATTTATACCGAACGTCCCCCGGCGGGGGCGGAACTTCGCTATGGCGATCAAGAACTTACCTATTTCGGCGGTGACACGTTTATCGGCCGTTGGTTCACTGCGCCGCTCGCCAATAAGGATGTCGCGGATTCGTTGACGGGCGAGATCAAAGCCTTGACGGCGGGTGCGCCACTTATTGTCAATCTCGAAGGCACCGTGTTGGACGAGCCGCCGGAGGGAATAGGCCCGGACTTGCATGTGATGTACGCAAGCCTCGCGATTCCAATCTTAAAGGCGCTTAACGTAAAAGTGGCGGGCCTTGCCAACAACCACAGTTTCGATCTCGGCGCTGCCGGCATTACCGAGACCCGCAAGATCCTGGAAAGGTCGGCAATCGCGACACTCGGTCACGAGGAGATCGTCGACGTCGGGCCGTTCCGGATCTTAGCCCTGAACTTCATCGGTAAGTTCGATTACCGCGGCTATCCGGTGGTGAGAGGCGGCGATCTCGACGAGATCTGCCGCATGCAGGCGCGGCCGCCACTGCTTGCGTTCGTGCACTGGGGCCAGGAAAACACGACGAACGCTGGCGCGGCCGAATATGCAGCAGCGCAAGCCATGCAAGCCTGCGGCGTTGGCGCAATCATCGGCGCCCACCCGCATCAAGCCGCGGCGCGGATCGAGTCGCCTCAGGGAGGCGAATATCAGCTGACCTATTCGCTCGGCAATTTGTTGTTCGATCAGACGACCGGGCACGGCTCGGGCGCCCTGCTCGAGCTGCGGTCGTTCCGGCAAGGAACCTACGCTATGCGCCTGATCCCCGTTCCCAATCTGTTCGAGCTGGGCGTGGAGCGGCTGAAGCTAAAGCAGGCGACGCCGATGAACTCAACTTGGAAAGCTAGCACGGGAGACTGATCGCTCGCGAGGCTGCGAAATGACTGAGCCAATCCCTTCGCAGCGTCCATGATACATCCTTCATTTGGCGGCCACTGCAGCCATCATACCAGCTCCGTCTACAACCAGGGCCTTCTGCCTGTGAGCCGCATGGCAGGGCAATACGAAGTCCTGCCGTGACCGCAGAGTCCCCTTCGGGTCAAGACGGCAGATTTCGGTCCATTTGAACCGGCTGGCAAAACGGCGACCTCTCCAAATACGCCCTGTTCATGGGCGCTACGCCCGTTCATGCGCTCGGCGTCGGTCTCTCAATCCTGCATCCGCGATAAAGCCCTCCTATAATGTGGCGAACTTCGATTCCAGATGACTAGACCGGCTCCGACTGAGAGGTCCGAATGATGCCCGCGATGAATTCCTCCTCGCAGCCACCGCCCGAAACCTCAGGAAGCTGGCGAAACTGATACCGATGCCGAGCACCTAAGAGAGCAAAGCAGGATCGCTTCACCCAGCGCGCCTACGATCTCGCTCGATCCCACTCGATTGCCGCCGAACTTGTTCAACAGATCGGCCCTTGCCGGACTCCGCGAGAATTAGACGCGAAGATAAAGCGTAAGCGCGCAGCCGAGACGGAAGCCTGAGTTAGCGGGAGGACGCACGCTCAGGCATCGTCGTTAGCTGCTTTACATGGTGGCTGGCGCATGTTCTCTTCCGAACCGGCTGGTGTGCTGCCGGCCGCGCGGCGTTGGAAAATCGTTCACGGGGAAGCGTCATGGGGCGCAGTTCGTCTATCATCGTTTCGCTATTCGCTCTCGCGCTGAGTATGGTCGCCGCCGCCGCTCTCGACGCTGGAAAGATTGCCGGGATCAACAAGGCCGCTGAATCGTTTGTCGCCTTGGCGAAAGATTCGGCCAGCACCGGCCGGGCGCCTCGCCAATCGGATCCTGCCGTCAAGCCACTACTCGACACCATATTCGACACGACTGAAATCCAAAGCGGCCCGGCGCAGCCGATAGCAGCGCTGGACAGCTTGAACGCGTGGAATCTCGCGGTGCTCAAGGTCGGCCTCGTTTACATCCTGGCCGGCACCGGAATTGTGGACATTTCCAAACTGCCGAACACCCTGGAGATTACGCAAAAGATCAATTACAATACGGTTGAGTTCGCTCCCGAGATGGGGCGGTACTTCGACGCGCAGTTACGGATTGAAGCCGCCGTGATGGACACCGTCAGCGCCTTCATAGCGGGCGCTTCGCAGGCACAGATCGAGCAGCCGAACGTCAAGAGCGGGGTGGCAAAAATTCGCGCCGGCGCGACACAGACCATCTATGGCGCGCTGACCACGCTACCGGTCGAAGGTCTGAGCGATACTTGGCGGCGTGACCGCCTGCCCGCTCTTGCCGCAGTTGCGCCGATAGCCGCGCACTTTTTGCTCGCCGACCAGGCCCGCTCGCTAAGCGCGGCCGCAACCGAGACAGCCGGCCGGATGACCGACCCGGCGGTCAAAGGAGCGCTGATGTTGTTTGCTTCGACGGTGGCGCCGCACTGAGTGTTGCGCAGTCGATAGGAAAGTGCGCGCCATCTTCGAGGCGACGAACCACCTTTAAGACCCTGGCGCAATGGAACTACTCAACCGCGTTTCGACACCGCGCCCGCATGGACGGTGTTTCCAAATTTCCTTACTAGACGTCGGTGCAAATTTTGGTGTAACTAAACTCGTCTCAATGAGAGTTTTTGGAACACAATCACGGGCTAGAACCGGACACCCGGGTGACGTCAGCTTAGTGCCAACTTGCATGCGAGATCGACCCAAACCAGCCCTATATCCCGGGACCCCTGTTGATTCGCTAAGCAAATCTCGGCGATCGAATCGCTATGGGCCGTTATAAAGCATTGATAAGGCCTTCGTGGCGTAGGTGCGCGGACAAAGTGACGAGGCCGGCTTTAAAACTGTGTCTCAGCCAGGCTTCGAATATCTCAGCAGTTACGTTGAATTTTGGCTGCGGTTCATGGGCGTCCGCAGGTCGTAACTCTTACCATCGAACATACTCGGGACGGTCCTTCGATCATCAGCAGCAGGACTTCCGACTGCGCGGCTTTATATAAGTTGCAGACAGGCCGGTTTCAGGCCTTGTCGCTATCGCGACAGAAACCGCTTTGGCAGGGCCATCGTCGTCACACCGCACTGCTGGCGGCTTTGCGTCGGCGCAACAAGGGGGCCGTTATTGAAGCAATCCATGGCGACGTCGGCCACTTGCTGATGCAGATCGGAGGTTTGGACGAGTAGCAAGCCGGCGATGCGGTGGAGTCAACCTCGCGCGAGCGTATCCGCTACCTAGTGCAACGTTCCTACGTTCCCTGGCGAAACGTCATGCGGGTCGGAGTTAGCCGCGTCGCTCGCCTGATCTGTATTGTTCGAACCTTCCATTGCCGCTATCAGGCTTTTCGGACGCATATCAGTCCAATTTCGATTGATGTATTCGAGGCAAACGGCGCGTTTGTTTGAATTGAGAACGATTGTCCATCCGTCCGGAACTTCAACAAAGCTCGGCCATAAGCTGTACTGTCCCTCATTGTTGATCAGTACGTGATATGTGCCGTTTTCGTCTTCGAATGGATTAGTCATCCTCTCCCTCCATGCGTCGGTTTGATAACCAAAAGGTACAACACATCGACCGCCTAGCGCTTACGTCAAAAGAGCTTGGACAGGCATTCGGAAGCTGCCAAACGGCGGAAATATTAGTGGAAAAGCTGCGAATGTACAGGCTCGGAAGCAACGTCCGCGTCTCCTAAGCTAGCCCGCGGCGCCAAGATCAAGCGATTCGAGCATGCCACGCTTATTCACCGGTCCGCTTTCGGAGCGCTGTTTGCTAAGTTTAGCCCCAAGAATTGTGCCGATCTTTGCGGCCGCGGCAGGATGCAGCATTTCGTGATGCTCACAGTCGATTTGGAAAACCTTTAGTTCGCCGCGGATGAGGGGCTTCCAGACTTCGGATGGCGAAATATCTTCAGTGCTCGTTGATAGGAACAGCAAGACGTCGCCGTGAAGCTGTCGAGGAACAAACTCTTTCGCGATGCGGATGTTGTTAAAGTAAGCCTCGGCGATGCCCTTGAATTGCTCCTCACTGAATTTGGATACCCAGTGCCCCTCCTCGCTCAGCGCTTCCATCACTTCCTCCAGCGGGCGCGAAGACACGTCCCAATTGGAGGGGAGCAGGTGCAGCGGATAACTGTCGAGCAGCGTGAGCGTGCCGACGTCGTGACCCGCTTTTTGAAGATGCGTGGCCATTGCGTAGGCCAAGAGCCCACCCAGTGACCAGCCAAGGAGATTGTAGGGTCCCGTTGGTTGAACGGAGCGAATAACATCGACATAGTCTGCCGCCATTTCCTCCATAGTTTTGGGAAGAATGTCAGGTTTGCTGAGATTGCGAATCTGCAGAGCGTAGATCGGGTGGTCGGGGGGAACGTGCCGGATAAGCCGTGCGTAAATCCAGCTGAAGCCGGAAGCGGGATGAACACAGAATATCGGCGCTAGATTTCCACTAGCTCTAAGCGGCAGCAAAACTTCCAGGTCGGATCTGGTCCCGCTGTCGTTTTGAATAAGTCGGGCAAGAGCCTCAACGGTAGGGGCTTCAAAGAGGGCACGAATGCCAATTTCGACATCCAGCGTGGCGCGGATGCGGCTGATCAGTTTGGTCGCCAACAGCGAATGGCCGCCGAGCGCAAAAAAGTTGTCGTCGATGCCGACACGCTCGACACCAAGCACCTCGGCGAATTGTGTGCATAAAGCTTCTTCCTGCAGCGTGCGCGGCGCCCGAACCACCTGCGGCGTCAAATCCGGCGCCGGCAGCGCCCGACGGTCAAGCTTGCCGTTCGCCGTCAGCGGCAGCGATCCCAACACCACAATCGCCGACGGAACCATGTAGTCGGGAAGGCTCGCCGTCAGCTGACCGCGCAGCGCCGCCGCATCGAGCTCCCGGTCCGCCGCCGCTACCACATAGCCAACCAGTCGCTTCTGACCGGGTGTGTCCTCCCGCGCCAGCACCACCGCCTGCGCGACACCGGGTTGCCGGACCAACGCCGCCTCGATCTCGCCGGGCTCAATGCGGAAGCCCCGCAGCTTCACCTGCTGGTCGGCGCGGCCGAAAAACTCCAGCACACCGTCAGAGCGCCAGCGCGCCAAATCCCCGGTGCGGTACATCCGGCTGCCGGCGGCACCAAACGGGTTGGCAACAAACCGCTCCGCCGTCAGCCCCGCCCGGTGCAAATAGCCCCGCGCCAGCCCCGCCCCAGCTATATAAAGCTCCCCCACCACCCCGACCGGGACCGGCTCCAAGCCCCCGTCCAACACATAAACCTGCGTGTTCGATAGCGGACGACCAATCGGCAGCGAGTCTGACAGCGCGCTGGTGTCGGCCACCGTAAATGTCGTGCTAAACGTCGTCGCCTCGGTCGGCCCATACCCGTTGATCACGACGCAGTCGGGCAGCGTTTCAATCACCCGGCGCACATGTGGAACCGAGACGATATCGCCACCCGCCAGAAGTTGCCGCACCCCGGCAAGGGCCATAACGTCTTCATCGACCACCTGCTGAAACAGCGCGGCCGTCAGCCACAGCACACTGACCCGCTGCTGCTCGATCACGCGTTTCAATCGTGGCAGATCGATCGCGCCGTCCGCATAGACCGCAAGCGTGGCGCCGTTGAGCAACGCGCCCCAGATCTCAAAAGTCGACGCATCAAAGGCCAGTGGTGCCAGCTGCAAGACGACATCGTCCGCCGTCAGTGTGACATAGTTCGTCTCACGCACCAGCCGCACGATATTGC
>CAWGKB010000011.1:0-440281 GCA_963823135.1 uncultured Alphaproteobacteria bacterium
ATCGCAGATCGGAAACAGATAGTCGCCGGCGACGCCAAAGCAGTGATTGATACCCTCCGCGGCGAGGCGCTCGACGATATAATCGGCGACGCTGATCGCCTTCGCTTTTCCTGATGTCTTGGTCTGCTGCATTTGTTCGGTCATAACGGTCTCCTTTTCAGCTTGTGGATTGGATTCGCTCCTGCACCTATCCCTTGCGTCCGCATTCGAACAGGAACCAGACGCGCCGTTCGGCTTCGTCAATCCAGTTCTCGAGCAGGCCCATGCTTGCCACATCGTCGAAGCCGCCGCAGACGAAGTGGGCGTCGCGCATGAAGCCCGACAGCCGCTCGTTGTCGCTGCGAAGCTCGGCGAGCATCAGAGCCGGCGCGACGAAATCGGCGTCGTTGCCGGCGAGCCGCGCCAGGCGGACGATATGCTGGGCCGATCTGAGCGTGCTGCCGCCGACTTTGCGGACGCGCTCGGCGATGGCGTCGCTGGCGGCAAGGATCTGCTCCGCCTGCTCGTCCAAAAGCGAGTGATAGTCGCGAAAGTGCGGACCGGTCATGTGCCAGTGAAAGTTCTTGGTCTTGAAATAGAGGGTGAACATGTCGGCCAGCAGTGTGTTGAGAGTTGCTGCGATCTTTGCCGCGCCCTCGCCGTTGTCGGCGTTCAAAAAAGATCTGCCATTTCCGTCGTCGCTGAGCGCGCTGTAGTCCCATTCACCATTTTCATCCGCACCCGGTGGTTCCAGTTCGGCACTTTGTTAGACGGGGCCGACTGCGATCCTCGCTTCTAGAGGTTAGAATATGAGTGAACGGACGGCGCAATCTTTTACAAAACTATCGTCTGTTTGACGTTCCGGCCGCGAAGCATGAGACGCCGCGCCGCGCGACGGGGCGCGCAAAGCGCCGAAAATCAATAAGCGCGGCGATTACGTGAAAGACTTAGCGACTTGAATGCGCAGACTTAGGGCCAGTGCAGTGTTGGACCAGTCCGAAAAGTTGGGCGTTGCGCTCAAGGAGCTGGATTATGCTGAATGCCACTCCAACATTACCCCCGTCAGGCGGCGAGCCGCTGCTCTACGTGGCGGAATTGCTTCATCGGGTCAGTAATGAGTACGCGAGCGCAATTTCGTTGGCATCGGTCATGGCATCGCGCGCGTCAAGCCCCGAAGCAAGAAGCGCGCTCAAGACTGTCATTGAACATCTGGTCCAGCTGGCCTCGGCTCATCGGGCGCTTTTGCCGCCCGTTGTCGACGGAACCGTCGACCTTGGCGACTACCTGGCGCGGCTTTGCCAAGCTAAAGCGGCGGCGGAACTCGAGCGGCGGGGCACGACCCTGCGTCTTGTTGTCGTATCCTCCCTGGCGCTCGACCACGCGTGCTGCTGGCGCGTCGGACTTGTCGTCTCCGAGCTCATCACGAATGCGGCGCGCCACGGCTTGCCGTCAGGGCGCGGCGAAATTTTGGTTTCGGTCGCCGCCAACGCCGCGCAGGTCGTATGCCGGGTCAGTGACAACGGCGCGGCTACAGCGGCCTTCAGGCCAGGCCTCGGAACACGTCTCGTCGATGCGCTTGCGGCGGAACTCGACGGTCATGTTGAGCGACGATTCGGTTGCGACGGCCCGACGATAACGCTCATGTTCCCGGCGCGGTCGTATCGATACGCACGTTGGCCGGAAAGCTCACCGCGCTCCGCGGTGGGCCGGCGACCGACCTAGCCCAGCTCATTCAGAAGTTGTTTCGCTCCAGTCAGATCGGCGGTACCGAAACCCTCGGTAAAGCGCTCATAGACGGGCTGGAGACAGGCGATGGCGTCGGTGCCACGTCCTTGATGACGCCGCAGGCGGGCGAGGCTTGTCGCAGCGCGCAGCTCCCAAGACAATGCCTGTTGTCGGCGCGCTTCATCGAGTGCCTGCCGGAAGAGCTCCTCCGCCGCATCCGCGGCAGCAGCATTGCTCCGCAATAGGAAAAGTTGGCCTTTGAGGCGCAGCAGCTCCGGCGTGTAACAGCCCGGCTCGAACTGCTCGATCGCTGCTTCGAGCATGGCGTGTCCCTCGGCGGTCCGCCCTGCTTCGGCCAGTGTTTCCACCAATTGACCCAAGCCAGTCAAGAACCGAAACCTGAAATTGGTTTCAGCGACCTCGTCAAGCTCGGTGTGTAACTGTCGCAATCCCGTATCGAGATCGCCGTTCCTGATGGCGACAACTCGATTAAACCTAGAACCAAACGCGCTCCAGAGCTTCAGGTTGTTCTTTTTCGAATGATCGACCAGAACTCTCGTGTAGTGCGCTGCGGCGGCTAGATTTCCCACCCACAGCGCGATCGGGCATGCGGCCAAGGCGAGAGCGTAACACAGCGACAAAGCGTGACCAGTCGCCCTCGCGTCTTCAACGCTCTTTTCGGCGACCTGCACCGCCTGTTCCGAAAATCCCTGCAACCACAGGACTCGCGCAAGGTACACGCGCGCCGATATTCGCAGGTCAGTGTGGAAGCGGATGACGTGCAAATCAGTCTGAGAGCGAACAGCATCCGGCCCATGATCCGCGGCGGCGTAATGAGCCAATATTTGCTCCAGATGGCGCCGTGCGCTGATCTGGTCGCCAATATAATGCTCGGCCACGCCCATCATACGCTCGCCGAACAGCCGATCGGCCGAGTCCGGACCATTCATCGCCAGATCATGCAACTTTTGCGCAAATGGCAGCGCACTACGGTATCGACCTGTCGCGGCGTGGTAGTAGTACAGGCCCCGGAGAGCCCGCAGCTGGTATTCGATATCGCCAAGGCTCTGCGCGATTTCCAGTACCTTGGTGAACGCCACGCCCATCTCTGGAGTTTCGAGCGTTGGTCCACCCAACGCGGCGAGCAGCCGCATGCCCTCGCGCGGGTCCAGGGTCCCAGCGGTTCCAAGAACGCCAAGCGCCTCCTTGGCGCGGCTGTGGCACTCCTCAAGCAGCGATAGACGAATCCATAAGGGGATTGCGGCTTGCGTCAGAGCGACGCCGATCAACCCATCGCCCGCTGCCGAGAAGGCCCAGTCGAGCGCGACGCGCAAATTGTCGATTTCCTGTGCATAGTCCGCCAGCCATTCGCCCGAAGGTCGCGCCGCCACTTCAGCTTCAGCTCGCTGGAAAAGTTTGCAGTAGTACTCGGCGTGGCCGCGGGCGATCGGTTCGCGCTCGCCGCCTGCGTCAAGCTTCTCGGTCGCGTAGGCGCGGGTCGTGTCGAGTAGCCGGAATCGTGGTTCGGCACCGCTGACATCCGCAACCACCAACGATTTCGCGACCAGATCAGCGAGGCGGTCTATCGCACCAACGCATGTCTCGGCGGACGCATCAATGACCACGGCCGCGACAGCTTCGACCGTAAAGCCGCCACTGAAGATGCTAAGAGCCCTGAAGAACCGTTGCTCGTCCTCGCTCAGCAGGCCGTAGCTCCAATCGACGACAGCCCGCATTGTCTGATGCCGCGGCAATGCTGTGCGATGCCGCGCCGCCAGCAGCGGGAAGCTGTCGTCCAGCCGGGCGGCAAGGCCTTGGATCCCGAGCACCGCGACGCGAGGTGCAGCGAACTCGATCGCCAAGTGGCAAGCCATCAAGCCTCCGGCAAATCTCGACGACCAGCGGGGCGTTCGCATCGGTCAGCGCGAAGTCTTCGACGCTCGCGGTTACACGCTCGACGAAGAGCTGCACGGCAGGGAAAACCCCGGCAACGGCGGCCGTGAGCTTAGACGACGGCACCGGGCAGCTGAGCGGTCCGAGGCGGTACTCACTTTCGCCCACTATTCCGAGTGGCTCCCTGCTGGTCGCTATGATGTTGACGCCTGGCGCCCCGCTGAGGACCGCGGCCACCAAGCTGGCCGCGACGTCAATGACGTGCTCGCAGTTGTCGAGCAGCATCAACATCCGCTTGTCTCTAAGGCCACCGACTAGGTTGGGGAGAGAACCTTCGGCGCGGATTTCCAGGCCAAGCACTGTCGCAACTGCACTCGGCACCAAGCGCGGGTCACTGAGCGGCGCCAGATCGACCAGCCAGACGCCGTCTTCATAACTGGTGATCATGTGCTCGGCGACGGCGAGGGCGACCGTGGTTTTGCCGATGCCGCCTGGCCCGACGATCGTCAACAGGCGCTGGCGCGAAAGTCGCGAGACGAGCGCGGCCATTGCCTCCTCGCGGCCAATCATCCGCGTTACCGCGAATGGGAGATTATGGAGCGCCGCCGAAGCGGCGGTTGCGGGCGGCGCAGCCCGCGACGGCTCCTCACGGCGTACGGGGGCGACAAAATTGTAGCCACGTCCCGGAACGGTGACGACGTAGCGATTGCCATTTTGGCCGTCGCCGAGGGCACGGCGCAGAGCGCTGACCTGAATCTTTAGATTCGATTCTTCGACGAAGGTTTGCGGCCAAGCCCGGGCTATCAACTCCTCCTTGCCGACGACCTCGCCCGCCCGCTCGACCATAGTAGCCAGAATGTCAAAGGCGCGGCTGCCGAGCCGCACGGGCTTGTCGCCATCAAGCAGGAGTTGCTGCCCTGCAAGCAGCCGGAACGGGCCAAACGAGATCGCGTCTCGGCTCATTGGAAGGTCGCCAGTTTCACCCCATTTTACCGAATTTTACTCGACGGAGGCTAGAGCCGGGCCTTCGCTGGCGACCAAGCCGACGTTGTCTGGCTAACCTCGGCAATAGACAGTGGACTGGCCTCGCGATTGTGTTGGCGGCGGCCGGGAGGTGCGGACCGGGTCGCACGCGGCCCGAGGCTTGCGCACGCGCGCGACGGTTTGCCTCGCAATCGCTACGTCGATTTACCCCGTCATTTGGAATTTAACCAGACGAGGCGCACCAGGACCGCTATCTCCCCGGGAACGTAACCTCTTAGAGGTAACGGCCGCGAGCGATGCCTACGGAGAACGGCTTGGCGAGCGATTGCGAGTTGAAAACGCACCGGCGATCGCCTCGTACTGGCCCTTCGTTGACCACAAGGCCTAACAACACGCGAGGTCGTGCGATGAGTAAACGAGTGGCCGACGTATTGGTCGAAACACTGCAGGCAGCCGGCGCAAAGAGGTGCTACGGGATCGTCGGCGACACCCTCAACCGCATCGCCCATGCCATCCATGAGAGCGAGATCGAGTGGGTCCATATGCGGCATGAGGAGGCCGGCGCCTTCGCGGCGAGCGCGGAAGCTCAATTTACTGGAGGGCTCACGGCCTGCGCAGGCAGTTGCGGCCCCGGCAGTCTCCACTTCATCAATGGCCTGTATGAAGCTAATCGCAATCGTGCGCCGGTCATCCTGATCGCAACCCAGGTGGTGCGCCATGACATAGGCTTCAATTCAGTCCAAGAGGTCGATTTCGCTGAGGTGTACGGAGACTGCAGCGTTTTTTGCGAGATGATCCTGACGCCGGCGCAGGCCAGGCGCAAGACAGTCGCGGCCTGTCAGGCGGCGCTGACGAAGCGCGGCGTCGCGGTGCTGGTTGTGCCGGCGGATATCTCAAACGCGGCCGCGGAAGAGGAACGGCCATATACCGTCCACGCCCGGCAGCCGGTCATTCGCCCCAGTGACGCCGACCTCGACGAGATCGCGGCCATTCTCAACGACAGTGACGCGATCACGATCTATGCCGGCGCCGGCTGCGCCGGCGCGCACGACGAGGTGGTCGCCACCGCCGAGCGGTTGAAGGCGGCAATGGCCCACACCTCTCGGGGCAAGGACTTTGTGGCCTACGACAATCCCTACAATGTCGGAATGACCGGCATGATCGGCGGAGCCGCTGGCTACCATGCTATCCTGAACTGTGATGTGCTGCTTCAGCTCGGAGCAGATTTTGCGTGGGCCCAATTCTATCCCGACAGGGCGAAGATCATTCAGATCGACCTCGATCCCACGCATATCGGACACCGTCATCCAGTCACGTTCGGCGCCGTCGGAAACATCAAGGCGACCTTGGAAGCACTGCTGCCGCGTCTGCGGCAGCACGAGGATAATAGCTTCCTGGCGTCTCATGTGAGGCGCTATCAGATAGATCAGGAATTGGCGAAGGCGGAAACTGCCGGTCCCGACTCCACCATTTCCGGCACCTACCTGACCAAAGTCATCAACAAGTACGCGGCCAATGATGCGCTGTTTACCGCGGACGACGGCACGGCGTTGGTTTGGACGCTGCGCCACATCGAAACTTTTGGCAAACGCCGGACCTTCGCCAGCCTGCTGCACGGCACGATGGCGAGCGCGATGCCATCGGCAATCGGGCTGCAAAAGTGCCAACCCGGCCGGCAGGTGGTCTGCCTGGCAGGCGATGGGGGGTTCGCCATGTTGCTCGGCGATCTGTTGACCGTCGTGCAGGAGAAGGTGCCGATCAAAATCGCCGTTTATAACAATGGCAAGCTTGGATTTATCGATATCGAGCAGAAGTCGGCGGGCTTGATACCGATGTACACGGACCTGAAGAACCCCGACTTCGGCGAGGTCGCGAAGGCAGTAGGGCTTTGGGGGCGCAGCGTGGCGAAGGCAGGCGAGCTCGAGGAGTTGATCAAGACTTGGCTCGCGCAACCCGGCCCGGCGCTTCTGGATGTGAAAGTGAATCCGATGCAGCTAGTGATGCCGCCCTCGCCCTTCATGGCGCCGGAGGCTGTGATCGGGATGGGTGTCTACAGCGCCAAAGCAGTGCTGGAGGGCAAGGGCCGCGACGTTTGGGAAATGGTGGTCGAAAACATTTGAGCATATCAGACGAGGGCTGAGTGCGTTGCAGCATTCGGGAGTAGTCTCTTAGAGGTAACAAAAATGGCCACCAGTGATGGATACGGACAACGGCTTGGCGAGCGATTGCGAGTTGAAAAGGCGCCCGCGATCATTACTAAGACACTGCGCAAAGCCGAGATAGCCGTCACCGAGATTCGTTGCGATGACCCGTTGCCGGGAATGACCAGCCCCGTTCAGCGGGAAGATGCCTTTCTGGTCGGGTTGGTACTCCGCGATTTTCCCCATCGTGTATATTGGGAGGAGGGCCGGCAAACGCCGGTGTGCGACCTGCGGGCAGGTGATACGTGTGTCCATGACTTGAAACGCGATCCCGTCGTCCTCCTCGACAAGCCCCATCACTCGCTGTTTTTTTATCTGCCGCGTGCAGTGTTGAACGCGATCGCCGACGATGCCAGCGCCCCGCGGATTGGCGACCTGGACTGCAGGCTGGCCGCGCCCGTCAACGACGCCACGATCGCCGGCCTCGGTGGCACGATACTGCCGGCATTGAGCCATCCCCAGCAAGCCAACCGGTTGTTTGTCGACCACGTCTCGCTGGCGATCGGTGTCCACGTCGCTTCGACCTATGGCGGCATGCGGCCGGTAGCGCGGCCGGCGCGGGGCGGGCTCGCCCCATGGCAGGAGCGGCGCGCCAAGGAAATTCTCTGTGCCAATCTCGATGGTGGTGTGCCGCTCAAGGACGTAGCGCGGGAGTGCCGCCTGTCGGTGAGCCATTTCTCGCGCGCGTTCCGCCGCACTATCGGGGTGGCGCCGCACCACTGGCTGCTGACGCGCCGCGTCGAGGTGGCCAAGGAGAAGATGCGCGATCGCCGCTTGTCGCTGTCGGAGGTGGCGTTGGCCTGCGGCTTCGCCGATCAAAGCCACCTGACCCGGGTGTTCACCGGCAAGGTCGGCGTCAGTCCGGGCGCCTGGCGTCGCGCCCTCGACGGACATCAAGCAGAAGAATCGCAACGCAGCCGATCAAACGCAGCCTAGTCACACATCTTTTGTCGAATTGTCTCGGTGCATTTAACGCGCGGCCGACTTTCGGACCGTATGCTCACTCCATTCATGTCACGAACGTAAAATTCAAGATCGTTTTTCAAAAAATAGTCGAACGCGACGATCGCCGCACAGACGTCCCATTTTAAGCAGGACTGAGCAATCCTTTTTGTTTGCGGTCGCTAAGTTTGCCAGCGTGACTTTCCGTTTTCACGACCCGTACAGTCTCACCGAAGGAGCAACACATGGCCAAACAACTCTCCGAGCAGCTCTCTGACTTGTCGGTCCGCGCCAAGGGTGCCGAACAGGCATTGGACGCAGCCGAGAAGGAAGCGCACGACAAGGTCGCGGCGCGCAAGGAACAGGCGCACGCCGCGGCGACCAAGGCGGTCGAAAAAGTCAATCAAGAAGTCAAGTCGGCAAACGACACGGCGACCAGAAACTGGGCGTCCGTGAAGGCGAAGATCGCCGACGACATGAACCACTTGAAGGCCGACATCGCGCACCACAAACACGATCGCGATGTCAAACGCGCCACCAGCCGCGCCGATCGGCTGGAGTGGGAGGCCGGTTTCGCCATCGACTACGCCATCGCCTCGGTCGAACAGGCGAGGCTCGCCGTTCTCGACGCCGTCGACGGCCGCCTAGCCGCCGAAGAAGCCAAGCAAGCTTAGGAGGCGCATGCCATGAAACCTACTCACCTCATCGTTCTCGCCGGGCTCGCGATCGCTGTGCCGGCGATTTCACAGGCGCAAGTGGCCGGGTCGACCTTTCTCGGCTCGTCGTATACCGAGCTGCGCGACGTCGCCATGGGCTGCAGCGCGAAGCGCCAGATCCTGGGGCACCCGGTCTACAACGACCTGAACGAGCGCATCGGATCGATCGATGACGTCATTGTCACGACCGACAAGTCGGTGTCGTACGCGATCATCAATGCCGGCGGCTTTCTCGCCATGACCAAGCACGACGTCGCCGTGCCGGTGTCGCAGCTGAAGTTGGTCGGCGACAAGCTGGTTCTTGCCGGCGCCACCAAGGACAACTTGAAGGCTAGTCCGCCCTTTGAGTACGCCAACTAACAAACCGGCGTGAGCGGGCCGCCATTCCGGCGGACCGCTCGTCGCCCACAGCAAAAATTCTCAAGCCTTCTAGGAGCAACACAATGTCTAACACGCACGTCGAATCCGGAATGCGCATGCCGCTCGCCGCAACGGCCCTGTTGGGGACGCTCGCGGAAAACTGGTGGCTGCTGCTGCTGCGCGGCCTGGTCGCCATCGCCTTTGGTGTGCTGGCCTTCCTGTGGCCGAACATCACGCTGGTGGCCCTGACCTATCTGTGGGGTGCTTACGCGATTGTCGACGGCGCCGTCGCCATATGGGCAGCGTTCAATCTTGCGGGCGGCGACGCCGGTCCACGATGGTGGCTCGGGCTGACCGGCGTTATCGGCATTGCCGCCGGCGTCGTGGCATTCGTCTATACCGGCATGACGGCGCTGGTGCTGCTGATGTTCATTGCCGTCTGGGCGATCGTCATCGGCGCGCTGCAGCTTTATGCGGCGGGCCAGCTCTGGAAAGTCATCGACAACGCGTGGTGGCTGATCCTCGGCGGTCTGATCTCGATCGCCTTCGGTGTCGTGCTGATCGGCTGGCCGAGCACCGGGGCGCTGGCGCTGATCTGGACCATTGCTTGGTATGCGGTGTTTTTCGGCTGCATGCTGGTCGGCCTGTCGTTCGAGCTGAAGAAGTTCAAGCAAAGCTGATTGCAGCCAGGTCCATGAATGCCGGTGAATTCGCCAGGCAGCGGTGAATTCACCGGCCGGACAACGGGGACGCGGGAGAACAGACATGCCAAACTATCTGAAACTCAAGGGCTGGGCCGTGCCCTGCTTGCTGCTGGTCTCGACCTTGTGTGCAGGTCAGGCGCCGCTTCCCGAGCCGGTCACCGACCAGGAAACCGAGCTTGGACAGGCGGTTTACGACCAGCTGAAAGAGAAGGGCGAGATTGTCGAGTCGTCACCGCTTTACAACACGCTGCGGCCGATCGCCGAAGCGATTTCTAAAGAGGCGCAACCTCGCTACAATCACCCATTCAAGTTTTTCGTCGTCCACGAGATCCATCCCAATGCGTTCGCAACCCCTGGCGGCAACGTCTATGTCGTCAACTCGCTGTTCTATTTCGTGAAGAACACCGAGCAGCTGGCCGGAACCCTGTGCCACGAGGTCTCGCACACCATTCACCGCGATGCCGTGCACCGCCTTAAGGAACAGCAACGGATCGAACGGCGTGAACTAGGCGCTGCATTGTTGCTGGGGCCGTCGCTGGCGCAAATGATCGCCATTCAGATGCTGGGAGATCTTCATTCGCTCGCCTATTCGCGCGATGTCGAATCCAAAGCCGACGTGACCGGATCGGACATTTGCGCCGCAACCGGCTACAATCCGTGGGGACTGGTGTGGCTGTTTGACGAATTTCAGAACGCCGACACCAAACAAATCCCCCAGCTTTTGTCGGATCATCCGGCGAACGGGAATCGGATTAAGACGCTTCGCCGGCACTTTCGCGACAATCCGTCGGTTTTCGCCAAATTCAACTCGAAGCCGGAATCGGCAACCCCGCTGGTCGTGCCGAAAGACGCCGCCGAGCAATTCGTGAAGCCGTGAGACGCACTGCAAGCTCGATTGCAAAGTTGTCTGCGTTGTGATTTCTCATCACGCGGTGAACCTCGATGTCGCGACAGCAGCGGAAAATTTGGCGAGCCGGTGCAACGGCGCCGATCTGGACGATCGCCGGACTTCTTTTTCTGTTCGGCTTCATTGCGCAAGAAGTGGTCAAAGGGCGAACTTTGGCCTTCGATCGTGGGATCATGCTCGCCTTGCGCACTTCCGACGATCCGACAGTCCCAATCGGGCCGGTGTGGTTGCCGGAAGCGGCGCGCGACGTCACAAGTCTGGGAAGCATGGTCGTGCTCGGAATCGTCACCCTGGCGGTGGCGGGCTATCTGTTTTTTGCTGGGAAGCCCGCAGCGGCGTGGCTGACATTGATAGCTGTGATCGGCGGGATTGCTCTCAGCGATCTGCTTAAGTATGCGTTCGGACGCGCTCGGCCGGATGTTGTGGCTCCGCTCGCACGCGTCTTTACGACCAGTTTCCCCAGCGCTCACGCGACCCTGTCTGCGATCACCTACCTGACGATCGGCGCCGTTTTGGCGCGAAGCCAAACCTCACCGAGAATCAGCATCTATTTCATGGCGCTCGCGGCATTTCTGACCGTGCTCGTTGGCGTCAGCCGGGTATATCTGGGAGTTCATTATCCGACCGACGTGCTGGCCGGCTGGTGTATCGGCGCCGCCTGGGCCATGGGATGCTGGGCGATCATGGCCCGTTTCCGTAGTGCCGCTCGGCTCGCACCAGCCAACCAGCGGTGACGCGGCGCACAGCGGCTCGTGGTTTGAAAGTCGCGGATGTGGCAAGAGGTCGAGACCAATGCCGGCAATTCGCATTGTTCTGCACGGCAAGGCGGCGGGCGACGCTCGGGTGCGAACAGCGGTTCACGCGCTGCGGAAAGACAGTCACGATGTGGAAGTGCGCGTCACCTGGGAGCCCGGAGATGCCGCGCGCTTGACGGCCGAAGCGCTGGTCGACGCTGGCGCGGGCAAAGTCGACTGCATCGTTGCCGGCGGCGGCGACGGCACGATCAATGAGGTATTCGCTGCGGCTTACACTTCCGGTTTGCCGGCGGCATGTTCTCTTGGCGTCCTGCCGCTTGGCACCGCCAACGATTTTGCTCACGCCACGGGCGTGCCGGTACAAGATCTCACGGCTGCCTTGCAACTTGCGGCAACCGCCAAGACGAAATGGATCGACGTCGGCCTCCTCAACGGCAAGCCATTTGTAAACCTGGTGTCGGGCGGCTTCGGGTCTCGCGTCACGGTGGAAACGGACCCGGCGCTAAAGCGGCGCTTGGGTGGATTGGCCTACGTGCTCACCGGCATTTCGCGCTTTGCCGAACTCTCGGCAAACCGCGGCAGCTTTCGCGCCGAAGGCTTCGCTTGGGAAGGACGTTTCGTCGCCATTGCGATCGGTAACGGCCGCCAGGCTGGAGGCGGCGTGCCGCTTTGTCCGGACGCCTTGCTCGACGACGGTCTCCTGGATTTGATGATCCTGCCCGAACTGGACCATGCGGCACGCCTTGACGCCTTTTCCCACTTGCTGCGCGAAGGTGCCGCGGGTATTCGCACCGAACTGATTACGGCACGAAGCTCATGGATCGAGTATGAAGCGGAGAACGAGTTAAACGTGAACCTCGATGGCGAGCCGATGCTCGCCAAACGGTTTCGCGTCGAGTGCCGTCGGCGCGTGCTGCCGGTGCGTCTCGGCGAAAGTCCCCTCGTTTCGAACGCGCAACCATGACAGGCCCCATGCTGATGGTGTTCGCCATACTGGCCGGCGCCATCGCGCTGTTTGCCTGGGGCCGCCCGCGCGTCGATATCGTCGCCATCCTCGTCGTCCTGGCGTTGACGCTGACCCGCTTGCTGACACCGCGCGAGGCTCTGGCGGGTTTCGGCGACCCGGTGGTGGTTCTGATCGCCGCGATCTTTATCGTCGGCGAGGCGCTGGTGAATACCGGGGTCGTGCACCGCCTCGGCGAGGCGGTCATGAAGCTCGGCGGCGGCAATGAGACCCGTTTGATCGCGCTCATCATGATGCTTGCCGCCGGTATCGGTGCGTTTATGAGCTCCTCGGCGGTCGTCGCCATGTTCATCCCGCTAGTCCTGACGGTGACGAGGAAGACGGGATTGAACAGCAGACGCATGCTCATGCCGTTGTCGGTTGCCACACTGATCAGCGGCATGATGACCCTGATTGCATCCTCACCCAACATGATTATTGAGGGCGCGTTGCGCGCGCGCGGCCTGGCGCCGCTCGATTTCTTCAGTTGGACTCCGTTCGGCCTCGCGGTGCTGGCGGCTGCTATCGCCTTCATGCTGGCCGCGCGAGGTCTGCTAAGCAAGCAAGTTGTCGTGAAAGACGCTTCGGTCACATCGCCAAGCGCCTACGATCTGGTCGGTTCCTACGGTCTGGCCGATCGCTGGTGTCGGCTGCGCGTCCCAGCCGCCTCGTTGCTGATCGGCCGATCGGTCGCTCAAATGCAGCAATCGGACAACGATCCCGGCGCCGTGCTGGTGGGTTTTGAGAAACATCGGCGCGGCAAACCGCAATTTCTCGCCGCGCTTCCGGAGTCGGTGTTCGAAGCTGACGACACTATTTTTGTCGTCGCCGAAATGGACCGGGCGCAACGACTTATCGAAACCCAACGGCTCGTCGAGCTGCCCCGCTCTGACGAGCGGCAGCGCGCCGAAGCGCTGCAACAACTCGGCGTCGCCGAACTGATGCTGGCGCCGGAGTCGAAATTGATCGGCAAGCCGCTGGGCGATGCCGAATTCCGCTCGCGCCACCGTGTGTCGGTGCTGGCCGTTCGCCATCGCGGCGAGCCGCTGACGAGCAACTTGGCCAATCAGACGCTGGACTTTGGTGACACTTTGCTGGTGGCGGGCGACTGGGCCGACATCGGCAAATTATGGGACGACCGTGAGGACTTCGTGGTCCTGACCTTGCCGGCGGAATATCAGGAGCGATTGCCGGCCCGCCAGCGCGCGCCGGTCGCGATCGGCATTCTCATCGCCATGGTTGTAGTGATGGCCTTCCAACTCATCCCGAATTCCGCCGCGGCCCTCCTTGCCGCGCTGGCGATGATCGCCGGCGGCTGCGTCAGGCTAGACGCCATCTACCGCATTATCAGTTGGAAGACGGTGGTGCTGATTGCCGGCATGCTGCCGCTGGCGACGGCGTTGACCAAGACCGGGGCGACCGACCTGATGGCGAAGGAGCTGGTCGCGGCGCTGGGATCGCTCGGGCCGATCGCCATGCTCGTGGTCGTGTTTCTAGTTACGGCGCTGGTCGGGCTATTTGTTTCCAACTCGGCGACGGCGATCTTGATTGGCCCGATTGCGATTGACGCCGCTCAAGCGTTGCAGGTTTCGCCGTACGCGTTTGCCATGACGGTGTCGATCGCCTGCTGTGCCGCCTATGTGACGCCGGTATCGTCGCCGGTGAACATGCTGGTAATGGAGCCCGGCGGCTACGCCTTTGGCGATTACGTCAAGGTCGGGCTGCCGCTGCTGGTGCTGACCATGCTCATTACCGTTGCGCTGGTCGCGGTGATTTATCCGGTTTAGGGCGCTTGGCGTTGGCTCAACAGAAATGATGGGAACAACATGGCAAAGAACAGCATCGCGAAGGACAGATCGCGGCCGGCGCCTTTCGCCGACAGCAAACAAGAACATTACAGCGACGGCCATCCGCTCGATGAGGTTCAGTATCTCGAGTGCAAGCTGATCCTCAAACCCGACCGCTTTACGGCGGCGAAAGTCTTTCTTGACTACGGGAAACTGGTGGCGAAGACGGCAAAGGAATTTGGCGTTGGCTTCACCAACAAAGGCGTGGAGCTCAAGCCCGCGATTCGCGAGGTGGTGTTCTTGGATACTGCGGACTTCCGGCTCTACAATCACGCCTTCATCCTGCGACAGCGCATCGCCTACGAATCCGGCTTCCCCGTCGGCGAACCGGAAATCGTTTTCAAATTCCGCCACGAGGACATGCAGAAGGCCGCGGCACTGGACGTGCGGCCAAAAATTGCCGGCAATTATCGGATTAAGTTCAAGGCCGAAGCCCTGCCGCTGAAAGATCAGGTTGGCGGGTACCGGATGCTGTTCTCGCACAACGCGGAATTCCCCTTGAGCCAGGCGCCCGAGGGCGATCGCGAATCGATGGCGACTCTCGCGCGGGTATTCCCGGCCCTGGAGGTACTGAAGTCCTCCGAGACTGACAGGGTCGAATTGGTCAACCAGACCATTGTCGAGGAAGTGCTTCAGGACCTCGGGGTTCTGGACTTTGGCAAGGGCATCACCGCCGACGCCAACATCGGCATCTGGCGCGAGCGCGGCACTCACCATCCGTTGTGCGGCGAGTTTGCGTTTCAAGCCAAATTCAAGCGCCGCGACGACGTCCACGACAAGGCGATCAGCCGCTGTCAGCAATTCTTCATCGCCCTGCAGCAGTCCGGTCACGACTGGCTGTTCCTCGGCACCACCAAGACCGGGCTCGTCTACCGGCTCAAGGGCAATCCGCCGCAGAGCCATGAATGAAGAGCCGAGAACAATCAGATCGACTCGCGACTGTCATAATTTGTCGCGCGGGGCGCAAATGGATGCGCGCGACGACGGGCATGCATTTGACCGGATTTTGCAGCCCTAGGCTGGTACAGCTGGGTGGACTCGAACCACCGACCTCCTGATCCACAGTCAGGCGCTCTAACCAACTGAGCTACAGCTGCACGGCTTGCGGTCGGCAAGCGCGCGAAAGCTAGCGCATGCGCCGGAAAAGTGGAAGCCGGTTCTCCTGCAAGGTATGCGACGGCAAGCAAAAAGCCCGGATCAAGGACCCGGGCTTCGCCCATCACACAATGGGGTTGAGGAACGCGCGAACTGACGCCGCGATTAGCTGGCCTTGTTGAACGCCTTGTTGATGCCGGTCTTCATCGGCTCGGCGGTCTCGGTCGCAACCTTCTGCGCCAGCGCGCCGAGTTCCTTGCTCTGCGCGGTCAGCGCCTCGAATTGCTTGCGGGCATGCGCGCTGGTGAGTTCGACGACCTCTGACAGCGTCTTCGCCGCCATGATCTCGCCGGCGAAATCGAACGCCGCGTTGGTGTTGGTGCGCGCGACTTCGATGACCTTGAGACCATAGTCCGAACAGCCTTTGGTGGCGGTCGAATAGGTGGTCTCGAGAACGTCGGTCGCCTCTTCGGCGGCGGCCTTCATCTTCTCGTAAGTGTCCTTGGCCTGAGCGACGCCGCGCTCCGCGAATTCACGGAAGGCGGCCGGCATCTCGACCTTCGGGATGTCGAACTTCGGCATTTCGAATTTGGGCATCTCGAACGCGCCCGGCTTGGTCGGCTTGGCTTTCGGGGCAGCAATGGTGGCTTCCGCCATGACACTCGATCCTTGCTCTGTCGTGCTCTCGGGCAGTTCCTTGGTCGCTATTGCTGGCGAGCCCCGCCGCCCGCAGCACGAGGCATCACGCGCATTTCCTTGACCCCCGTAGCTGGAACGCAGCACTAAGCCCGGGACTTCCGATCATTCGTATAGCAAAGATTTTGGTGCGATGCAATAGAGATTTATTGCATTGCACAATATAACGCAGTTATTTGATATTTCGCGATTTTTCGTAGCGATGCCAATGGATTAGGCGGGATCACTTTTTCGCCTTCGAAGCGTCCATGACTATTTTGGCGGCACTTTGTCCGAGCTCCTGGGCCTGGCTCGAAAGCGTCTGCATCTGGCGGGCGATGTATTCCTGCTGCAGGCGCATCACTTCGGTTGGGTCCTTGGCGTGCATCAGCTTCTGCGCGAACTCGAACGTCGACGCCATATTTTTTTCGGCATACGCCATCGACTTATGGCCGATTTCACTGGCACCCGCGCGGGCTGCCTGGGCCTGGCCCTGCCACTGCGCCACCGCCTGCGTTGCCGCAGTGGCGATGCCGTCGAACGCCGCCCGCGCCTGGGCCACGCTCTGCTCGACGAAAGCGCGGACCTCATTGGGCATCGCAAATTGCTCGAAGGGCTCCTTGGCCATCGTAAGCTCCTCGTACCCCTGACGAAGGTCATCCTAGGCGAATTCACGGCCGGCTTGCACCCGGATATTGCCGTCGGATCAACGCGCCGGCCGGGTTAAGGTTATCCCGTTCTGACGGGTGGCGGGCCTGCCGCCCGGCATGGACGGCGGCGACGGCCCGCTCTATTAAGAATTCCTTAGGCAATAAGTTTTTCCGTCACATGGGCCTTGTGGAGTCAACGCTCGCTGCTTTGCCGCGCGATCCGCGACTGGAGAGCCAGCTCGCGGATCACGCGACGGACGCCGTGCCGGTTTGGCTGTGGAGTGCGGACGGCCCGCGAATTCTCTGGGCCAACGCCGTCGGTGCGGCGGCCTTTGGCGCCGGGAATAGCGGCGAATGTGCATCCCGCCTAACAGACCCCAAGCATCCGGCCGCCACTGAGATCGCCCGGCTCGCGGCAACGTTGCCGCCGACCGGGCAAATGCGGCTCGAGCGCCTGCGCGGCTTTGGCGGAAGCTTCGGACGTCCGCTCACCTGCATTTGCTCGCGCATTGCGCTCTCGAACGAAGCGCCGGCGATCCTTCTGGTCGCGACCGAACCGGCCGGCCCATCACTGCCCCTGCGCGAGCGGGTGAGCCGTTTGCTCGCTGGCCGCGAGCGGACGCTGATCGCCTTCACACCCGATGGTTCCTTGCTCTATGCGACGCCGTCGGCCGCCGCGCGGCTTGGCGACCCGTTGAGCCTGTCGGCGCTTGGCATCACGGGCCTTGCCGCCGACGCGCTTGCGGCCGGCAGTGCCAAGGGAACGACGCCGCACGGCCCGGTCACGATCGAGCGTCTCGGTCGTGATACGTCAGCCGTGCTGGTCGCTCAATTCGACGCGCAGCCGGACGAAGATCACGCCGCCAAAGGCGCGGCCGCCAAGATCACGCTTGTCGACGCGCCGTCCGCGGCGGCGGCCGCGCCACAAGGCGGCTCCGGCCATGGGCGTGATGAGCCGGGAGCGGAACGCCGCCATCCGTTGCGCTTTGTCTGGCAGATGGATGCCGACGGTCGCTTCGTGGTCGGCTCTGACGAATTCATCGAGCTGATGGGCCCACGCACCACGGCGGCATTCGGCCGGCTCTGGGGCGAGATCGCCGCCGAGCTCAGGCTCGATCCCGAAGATCAAATCGCGCGTGCGGTCGCCACCCACGAGACCTGGAGCGGCGTCACCGTCTCCTGGCCGGTCGACGATGGCGGCGAACGCCTGCCGGTCGAGCTGTCGGGGTTGCCGGTGTTTGATCGTGACCGCGCGTTTCGCGGCTATCGCGGGTTCGGCGTGTGCCGCGATCTGACCCGCATCAATCAATTGGCGCGCGCGCGCCGCGAACGCCCGATCGGATTTGTGGCCCCGCCGGAGACGAAAGCCGCGAGCGACGCGGGAGCCGCAGCAACCATCCAAGCGGAAGCGCCGGCGGAGACCGACACACTCATTTCGCCGCCCAACAGGCCCGACGCGGCGGCCGAAGCGCCAGCGCCGGGCGCCGCCGAGAACACGCCCCGCACGGAGGATGCCTCGCCCGACGTTGCGCCGGCGGCTGCCAATGTGGTGCCGTTCCGCAGCGGAGCGGGGCCCGAGCCGAAGCTGCCGACGTTGAGCCCCGTCGAGCGCAAGGCCTTTCGCGAATTGGCGCAAGAACTGACCGCGCGACTGCAGGGCGTTCGCGAGGATGTCGGCGGGCCGAACGGCGCCGGCGTTCCGCCGGCGGTGAGTGAGGCCCCAGAAAGTGAGCCACCGGAAACACCGGTCGGGTCCGAACCGGCGCCGCCAGCAGTCGAATACCCCGGATCGGACGGCGACCACGCGTCGGCAACGCCGCCGCAAGCCAGCTCGACACTCCCAACCGCGCTGCTCGATCGAATTCCGCTGGGCGTGCTGATCTACCGGCATGACGGCGCGCACGACACGCTGCTCCACGCGAATCGTTATTTCTTCGAATTGACCGGCTACGAAAACCTTGACGGGCTCGCGTCGATCGGCGGCCTGGACAAGCTCTTCGGCGAACCGGGTGCCGGCGCGCTCGCCGAGACCGGCAGCGCGCAATCGCTGTCGATCAAAAGCCGCGACGGCACACCGCGCCCGGTGGAAGGACGCTTGCTGACAGTCCCATGGGGAGAGACGTCAGCCCTGGCGCTGATTGTCAGCAACGGCGAGGCCGATGAGCGCCGTCGCGCGCACGCGCTGTCGCTCGCCGCGGCGCAGAGCGAGATCCGCGAGCTCAAGACGCATGTCGAAGCCTTCAAAAAGACCGAGGCGGACATGCGTACCGTGACGCGCGAGGCGCAGAAGGCGGCGGCGGCACACGCGGAGTTCGTCAACAAAATCAGCCACGAGATCCGCACGCCGCTCAATGCGATTAGCGGCTTTGCCGAGATCATTATCGCCGAACGCTTCGGCCCGATCGGTAACGACCGCTATCGCGACTATCTCAAGGACATCCACGCCGCCGCAATGCACGTGGTTTCGCTGCTCAACGATCTGCTTGATCTCTCCAAGGTCGAGAACGGCCAGCTCGATCTGTCGTTCGGCAATGTCAGCCTCAACGAGCTCACCCAGCAATGCGTCGGCATCATGCAGCCGCAGGCGAGCCGCGCGCGGATCATCATCCGCACCTCACTGACGCCGGGGATGCCGCAAGTGGTCGCCGACGAGCGCTCGCTGCGCCAGATCGTTCTCAATCTGTTGTCGAACTCGATCAAGTTCACCGGCCCGGGCGGCCAGGTAATCGTGTCGACGGCGTTCGCAGACGGCGGCGAGGCGGTGTTGCGGGTGCGCGACACCGGCGTCGGCATGAGCGAGAAAGACGTCGAGGCGGCACTCGAGCCGTTCAAGCAAGCGGCGACCGCCGGCAGCTGGGGCTCGGGCGGTACCGGTCTCGGCCTGCCGCTGACCAAGGCGTTGGCCGAGGCCAACCGCGCGCACTTCAGCATCAAGAGTGCGCCGAACGCCGGCACGTTGATTGAAGTTGCGTTTCCGCCGGCGCGCGGCGCGCGATAACCATTTGTAGCCCGGATTGAGCGAAGCGAAATCCGGGAGCGGCGCGCAAGGCCGCTCGGCTGCTGCCGGGCTTCGCTGCGCTCAACCCGGGCCACATCGCAGCGTTCAATCGGCCCGCGGCCACCGTACGATCGTCACGCTACGCGGATGACAATCTTGCCGAAGTGGGCGCCGGATTCCATGTGCTTATAGGCCGCGCGCACCTCGTCGAAGCCGAACACCCGATCGATCACCGGCTTGAGCTGGTTGGCGGCGATTGCCGCGTTCATCGTCTCGAAGGTCTGCATCGAGCCGACTGAAATGCCCTGCACATTAGCGCGCTTGGAGAAGATCAAGCCCGGATTGAGTTCGCGGGCGCCGCCGCTGAGCCCGCCGATGATGCTGACTTTGCCGCCGACCCGGATGGCGCCGAACGATGGCGTAAGCGTGTTGGCGCCGCCGACTTCGAGCACATGGTCGACGCCGCGGCCGCCGTTACAGGCGATCGCCGCCTTGTCCCATTCCGGCGTGGTCTTGTAATTGATGCCGTGGGCGGCGCCGAGCGCCTTGGCGCGCTTAAGCTTGTCGTCGCTCGACGAGGTAATGATTGCGGTGATGCCCATCATTTGGGCGAGCTGCAGGCCGAAGATCGAGACGCCGCCGGTGCCTTGCAGCAGCACCGTTTGCCCGGCGACCAGTTTGGCGTGGTTCATCAGCGCTTCCCAGGCCGTCACCGCGGCGCAAGGCAGCGTCGCGCCTTCCTCGATCGACAGGTGGCCGGGAATTTTGACGACGCCTTCCTCTTCCAGAACGATGTGCTCGGTGAGCATGCCGTCGATGCCGCCGCCGAGCGCCGATGCATGCACGTGGGGACCCGGCTCGCCGCCGGGCCAGCGCTGGAAGAAACAGCTTGCAACTTTGTCGCCGGCCTTCACACGGGTGACGCCGGGGCCGACCTCGACCACTTCGCCGGCGCCGTCGGACAGCGGCACGAGGTTTTCGCGGATCGGCTGACGATAGCTGCCGCGGACAATGCCGAGATCGCGATAATTCAGCGAACAGGCGACGACTTTGACCAGCACCTGGCGATGCAGCGGTTTTGGCATTGGCCGATCGACCTCGACAAGACCGTCGATGCCGGCACCGCCCTTGGGCAATAGATACGCGCGCATGCTCAAAGCTCCCGGAAAAGAAACATGTTACTCGACCGGCGTGACGCTGACGCCAACGTCGATCCGCTGGCCGCCCGGGCCGACGATCACGCCGTCGATCGGCGCCACATCGGTATAGTCCCGTCCGAGCGCCAGCACGATATGCTCGTCGGAGGCAAGGATGGCATTGGTCGGATCGAGCCCGACCCAGCCGGCTTGGCTTCCGCACCAGACCAGCACCCAGGCATGCATGGCGTCGGCGCCCTGCAACCGCGTCGCGTCGGCGCGTGGCGCGGTGCGCAAATAGCCGCTGACATAGGCGGCCGGCAATCCGATGCCGCGCAATCCGGAAATCATGATGTGCGCGAAATCCTGGCAGACGCCGCGGCGCAGCGCGAACGACATCGGCGGCGTCGTGGTGACGGTGGTCGCGCCGATTTCGTAGGTCATGTCGGATTTCAGCCGATTCATCAGTTCGATCGAGGCATCAAGTATTGGCCGGCCGGGCGGGAAACTTTGTCGGGTGTAGTCGCTGATCTCCGGATCAAGACTGATCATACGGCTCGGAAACAGAAAGTGCGCGGGCGCCATCGGGCCGATATCGCTGGTGGCAAACGCTTGTTCGCGGACGACTTCCCAGGCGGGCGTCGTCTCAGGGGGCGGCTCCACCACGGCGTCGACGCCGACGCGCGCGGTCAATTTGACCGTCAGCGTGCGGTGCGGCTCTTCGACGTCGATCCAGGTGAGGCGGTTGCCGAAGAAATCCTGCCCCTCGCGCCGGTGCTGGGGCTCCGGCATGATCTGCAAAGCGGCGACTTGAACGCGCTGACCGGTGCGATTGATCGGGGTCAGGCGCAGCACATGATGGGCGTGCGCCACCGGCGAGGCGTAGACGCAGGCCGTCGTCTGGCGCACGTCGTAGATCACGCCAGCGCCTCCCAGCCGGCGTCGGCGCGCTCATTGTTGGTGAGATAGGCGGCCGTGACCGCGTCCGAAAGCTTCATCAGCGCCTGTTCAGTGTCGATGATGAGCGCCTCGTCGATGGCCGCGGCTTCGACTGTGCGCAGCCGAGTCGCGATCGCGGCGGCGATCTGCTGCACCGGCGACAGCCGGCCGGCGGCGCTGCGTCCGGGCAAGGCCGCCAGATGCGCCTCGATACGGTCAAGCTGGAACGCCACCGAGCGCGGATTGTTGGGATCGAGGACGATCAGGTCGATGACCGGCGCACGCGCGGCAACCATCACATAGCGCTGGCGATAGGTGATCTGGCTGTCGGCGAGCTCCAGCAACAGTTCGAGACCGCCCTCCGGCGCGCCGGCAAGCGCAAAGCAGCGCGTCAGTCGGCCGGTGATGATGGCGCGCTCGATGCGGCGGCCGAGTTCGAGAAAGCGCCAGCCGGCGAGCTGTGTCATGTTTTCCTGCGCCAAACCGGACAGCGACGCGACGATGCGCAGTGCCGCCTCGACGCGCTCGATGATGGCGCTGTCGGCGGGGCCAAACGGGAGCGGCATGGCGATCATGATGGCGAGATCGTTGATCGCCCGCCAGGCGTCCGGCGAAAAACGATCGCGGATTACCGATGCCGCCGAACGCGCGTCGCCAGTAAGCGACGGCAGCGATCCTGACAGCTCGATGCGCCTCAGCGCGGCACGCGCCATAAAGTCCGCAGTTGTGCTGCCGATTTCATTCGGTACCGCGTTCCACGCCTGCAACAGCGAACCAAGCGCCGCGATTACCGGTGCGGTCGTCTCGTCGGTCTCGGCGGCCCGGTTCATCACCGCGCGCACCAGGCGCAGCGTCGCCTCGGCGCGCTCCATGTAGCGGCCGACCCAGAACAAGTTGTCGGCGGCGCGGCTCGGCAGCAAGCCGGTGGCGCGTTGCACCAAAATCCGCTCCGGCGCCGGCAATAGTGTCGTCTCGGCGACTGGGCCGCGCGCCAGGACCCACGCGTCGGCGGTCGCCGCGCCGCGCTGCAGGCTGACGGCGCGCGCGTCGGCGCTGTCGGCGATGCGCACGAAGCCGCCCGGCATCATCTGCCAACGCTCGCCGATCCTGGCGAGATAGAGTCGCAAGATGAAAGGCCGCGGCTGCAGCCGGCCGTCGCGCCACACCGGCATGCTCGAGAGCGTCACCGCCTCCTGCGCCACATAATCGACGCCGCGATCGCGGATCGAGCGGATCAGAGCGTGGCGCCGCGCGCCATCGAGCTTGGCGCCGAGGATTTCGCCGGCCCGGCGCTCGTCGATCTGCGACTCGAAAGCCGAGGCGATCACCATGCCATCGAGCTTTGCCATCATCTGTTCGCGGATGTCGTCGCGGCCGAGCCACCAGGTGGCGACGTTCGGTATCGCCAAATCCGTTCCGAGCACCGTCGGCGCCAGCGCCGGCAGGAAGGCCAGCATGGCGCGCGCCTCGATCAGACCGGCGCCGAGCGCGTTGACGATCACGATCTTGCCGTCGCGCACGGCTTGCAAGAGCCCCGGCGCGCCGAGACGCGACGCCGCATTGAGCTCCAGCGGATCGGCAAAGTCGGCGTCGATGCGGCGCAGCAGCACTTCGGTGCGCTGCAGGCCCGAGACTGTGCGGACGAACACGCCGTCGTCGCGCACGCTCAAATCCTCGCCTTCGACCAGCAGGAAGCCGAGATAGCGCGCCAGATAGGCGTGCTCGAAATAGGTCTCGCTCATCGGCCCGGGCGTGAGCAGACAGATGTGGGCATCGTCCTGATGGCTGAGCGTGGCCAGCTCAGCTTGAAACGCCTGAAAGAACGGTGCGACGCGCTCGACCCGCGTGGTGCGGTAAATGTCGGGAATGGCGCGCGACAGCGCCAGGCGGTTTTCGATCGCATAGCCGGCACCCGACGGCGCTTGCGCGCGGTCGCCCAGCACCCACCAGCGGCCGTCGGCGCCGCGTCCGACATCGACCGCGTAAAAGCGCAGATGCGCGCCGCCCGGTGGCGCGACTCCGATCAGCGGCCGTAAGAATTCCGGATTGCCGGCAATCAGCGCCGCGGGCAGGCGGCCGTCGCGGCTGAGCTGCGACGGCCCATAGGCGTCGGCCAACACCGCCTCGAGCAGGGTGGCGCGCTGGATGAGCCCGGCTTCAAGCTCGCGCCATTCGGATGGCTCGATGATCAGCGGCACATGGCTCAACGGCCATGGTCGCTCGATGCCGGCGGCATCTTCGTAGACGCGGTAGAAGACGCCGGAGCCGCGCAGGTAACGATCGGCAGCGCCGAAGCGACGATTGATCTCGTCGGCGCCGAGCGCCGCCAACATCGACAGGAACGGCCGCCAGTGCGCGCGCACGCGGCCGTCGCCGTCCATCATCTCGTCGAAAATGCCAGGGAGCGGCCGATAGCCGGCGACGAACTGTTCGAGGCCGTGTTCGGGGCTTGCGGTCCCGCTGTCGACAAGGCTGTCGAGATTGGCTGCCATGTTTGTCTGTTTGGCGGCTTTTGTTAGTTGGCGCGCCGCAGATCGAGCGTGGTCGGATATTCGAAACTGATGTCGAGCGGCGGCACGTCGATCGGGCCTGGCGTGTGGCCGTGGTCCTGGAAGCGTGCACGGCGGCGCGCCTCGGCTTCATAGGAGTTGACTGGGAAGGTCTCGTAATTGCGTCCGCCCGGATGGGCGACGTGATAGACGCAGCCGCCGAGCGAACGCCGGTTCCAGGTGTCGACGATGTCGAAGGTCAGTGGCGCTTGGACGTCGATGGTCGGATGCAGGCCCGACGCCAGTTTCCAGGCCTTGAAACGCACGCCGGCGACGAATTCACCGGCCCGACCGGTTGGCGTCAGCGGCAGGGGCGCGCCGTTGCAGGTGACGACGTAACGGTTTTTGGTCAGCCCGTCGACTTTGACTTGCAGCCGCTCGATCGAGGAATCGACCAGGCGCGCCGTGCTGCCCGCCAAGCCCTCTTCGCCAAGCACGTACCAGGGCTCGATCGCTTGACGCAGTTCGAGCCGCACGCCGGCATGCTCTACTGTGCCGCAGACCGGGAAGCGGAACTGCCGCTGTGCCTCGAACCAAGCGGGATCGAACGCGTAGCCGGCCGCGGCGAGATCGTCCAACACTTCCAGGAAATCGTTCCAGACAAAATGTTCGAGCATATAGCGGTCGTGCAGGGTCGTTCCCCAGCGCACCGGTTTGCCGTCAAGCGGTGCGCGCCAGAATTTGGCGACGAGCGCGCGGAGCAACAATTGTTGGGCCAGACTCATGCGTGCGTCCGGCGGCATTTCGAACGAGCGGAATTCGACCAGGCCGAGGCGCCCGGTCGGCCCATCGGGCGAAAACAATTTGTCGATGCAGATTTCGGCGCGATGGGTGTTGCCGGTGACGTCAACCAGGATGTTGCGGAACAGCCGGTCGACCAGCCAGGGCGGCGGCGCGGCTGCGACGCCCTCGCTGCCCTCCCCCGCTTGCGGGGGAGGGTTGGGTGGGGGTGTCGGCACATCGCGGAGCGCGATTTCAAGCTCGTAAAGCATGTCTTGCCGCGCTTCATCGATGCGCGGCGCCTGGCTGGTCGGTCCGATGAATAAGCCGGAAAACAAATAAGACAGCGACGGCCGCCGCTGCCAATAAAGCACCAGGCTTTTGAGCAAATCGGGGCGCCGCAGGAACGGACTGTCGGTAGGGCTGCGTCCGCCGAGCACGACGTGATTGCCGCCCCCGGTGCCGCTATGCCGGCCGTCGAGCATGAACTTGTCGGTGCCGAGCCGCGACAGACGAGCTTCCTCATAAAGACTGCGTGTGATGTCGACCGCTTCGCGCCAGGACGCAGCCGGATGGATGTTGACCTCGATGACACCGGGATCGGGCGTCACCTTAATGACGCCGAGCCGCGGATCGGGCGGCGGCTCGTAGCCTTCGACATGCACCGGCAGGCTGAGCTCTGCTGCCGTCGACTCGACCACGGCAAGGAGCTCGAGATAATCCGCCAGCGTCTCGACCGGCGGCATGAAAACGCACAAGCGACCGTCGCGCACTTCGACGGTCAGTGCCGTGCGCACCGGCATGTCGGTGTCGGCCGCGGCAAGGCCAGGCGGTCTTTGCAGCAGCAGCGTCTCAGGCGCGAGCGGCGGCGAAGTTTGATCGCTTTCCCGGACGCGCAGTGCATGGGTTCCAATCGGATGCGTGATGCGCGGATCGGGCAATGGCTTCTGCTCGCCGAACGGATCGGCCGGAACCAGATGCGGATAATTGACCGGTGCGACGTGAGGCAACGATTGCAGCGGCAGCCGGAAGCCGAGCGGCGAATCGCCCGGCGCCAGAAAAAGCCGGTCGCGCCGGGTTCGCCACACTTCGCTCACCCATCCGGGTTTGGCCTGTGCGGTCCAGCGCTGCACGGGCAGCACGAACCCCGCGGGCTTGCTGAGATGGCTGTCGAACAGGCTCAGAATCCGGGCGCGCTCTTGAGGATCGTCGATCTTCGGATCGCTGGGATCGATATTCTCCGGGATCAAACCTTGTTTGAGCATCCGGTCGGTCGGGTCCTCGTAAGCGGGCTGCACGTAGACGGCCATGATTCCAAGATGCGCGGCAATGCCCTGCGCGAGGCGGCGCGAATCCTCGGCCGTCAGGCTGTGGCTCGCCTCCTCGCGCGCGATCAGACTTTCGTCGCGCCAGATCGGGACGCCGTCGCGGCGCCAGTAGAGCGAAAAAGCCCAGCGCGGCAGCGGCTCGCCGGGATACCACTTGCCCTGGCCGTAGTGCAGGAGCCCGCCCGGCGCGAACCGATCACGCAGGCGCCTGATCAATTCGTCGGCGCGGATGCGTTTGGTCGGGCCGACTGCGGCGGTATTCCATTCGGCCGATTGATAATCGTCGACCGACACGAAAGTCGGCTCACCGCCCATGGTCAGCCGCACATCTTGGGCGGCAAGGTCGGCGTCGACGCGCTCACCGAGCGCATCGAGCGCGGTCCATGCCTCTTCCGAAAAAGGCAGCGTCACGCGCGGATGCTCGGCAAACCGCTTGACGCTCATGTCGTACGAGAATTTCACTTCGCTCGGTTCGACGAGGCCGCTGATCGGCGCCGCCGAGCGATAATGCGGCGTCGCGGCGACCGGTATATGGCCTTCGCCGCAGAGGAGGCCCGAGGTCGGATCGAGTCCGATCCAGCCGGCGCCCGGCAGATAGATTTCGGTCCAGGCATGCAGGTCGGTGAAGTCGCGCTCGGCGCCGGCGGCGCCTTCAAGCGGCTTGATGTCCGGGCGCAGCTGAATGAGGTAGCCGGAGACGAAACGCGCCGGCAGGCCGATCTGCCGAAGGAGCTGCACCAAGAGCCACGCCGTATCGCGGCAGGAGCCGGCGCCGGAGCGCAAAGTTTCCTCGGGCGTCTGCACGCCCGGCTCCAAGCGGATCAAATAGCGGATCATGTGGTGCAGGCGCTGATTGAGATCGACCAGGAAATCGACGGTGTTACGTTCGGCCCGCGGGATCGAGCGGAGCAGATCGGTCAGGTGCGGGCCGGCAGGTTCCGGCTCGACAAAAGCCGCGAGGTCTTCGCGCAACTCCGGCGGAAATGAAAACGGCCACCGTTCTGCATGCGGCTCGACAAAAAAGTCGAACGGATTGATCACCTCCATGTCGGCGATCAGATCGACGGTGACGGAAAATTCTCGGGTTTTTTCGGGGAAGACGAAGCGCGCCAGCCAATTGCCGTGCGGATCCTGCTGCCAGTTGACGAAGTGCAAAGCCGGCGTGACCGTGAGCGAGTAGCTCGGCACGCGCGTGCGACAATGCGGCGCCGGCCGCAACCGCACGATCTGCGGTCCAAGACCGGTCGCGCGGTCGTAGTCGTAGCGGGTGGCGTGATGAAGCCCGACAAGGATGGACATGCTGCTACGCGGTACCGATCAAATGTGCCGATTTTGCCCCAGGACGCGGCATTTTCCATGCAATTTCCGGGCCGCCGTCGATCGTCGCGGCATGTGAAAGGATAGCACGCGGCCTATCCACTTTTGATGTCAAGCCGCCGTGGCGGCGACCGGCACGCCCTGCCGCTTGTCGCCAAGCCGCAACAGCGGCACCAGCACGAAGGCAAAGGCGGTGAAGGCCGCGGAAACCAGGATGAGCGGCGCGAGCTTGTTGTGGAACAGATGATCGAACAGGAATGATCCGACAATGTCGCCGGACGCGGTTGCCAGATTGATCAGCGACATCATCACCGCAAAACTGAAGCCCTCGGACCGGTGCGGGGAATAGTCGGCGGCGAGCGTCACCGTCGCGACGGTCGCGAGCATGGCGGAAAATCCGCTGCAAAAGCTCAAGATCGCCGCGGAAGCTTCGTTGAACAGCAAAAGGTATGAGGCCGTCGTCACGGTGCCGAGTGCGATGCTCAGGTTGAGGAGGCGCTTCGACGACATCCCCTCGAACAGCCGCGGATAGAGGATCGCGCCGGCAATCCAGCCGGCGGACGCGATCGATCCGAGGATGCCGATATAACCTTGCGCGAATTTGAGGCTGTCGGTCATGGTGTAGTAGAGCGGCGTGGCCAGCCCAGGGCTGAAATAATAAAGAAACAGGAACAGGCCGACGATCCATAGCTCGCGCTTTTTCAGCGCGGCGAGAAGACCGCCGACTGTCTCGCGCAGCGCCGGTCCGTCGATGCCGGTCCTCTCCTCCGGAATCAGCAACAGCGTGCCGAGCAGTACCGCGAGCGGCGCGGCCGCGACGATAGCGGCGGCGGCGTGGAGCGCGGAAGTCGGCGGCAGCCGCTGCACCAATTGGCCTCCGACGATGGCGGACGCCATCGCGGCGGCGTTGAACCAAAGCCATTGCTGATTGACGAACCGGCCACTTTCTTTGAGCCGTTGGCCGTTCTCCACCAGCACGGCGCCGCACACCGTGCTCGAAATCGCCATGCCATAGGCGGTGAGCTGCAGCGCCCAAACCAGCTGGCCCGGGGCGGTCAGCTGCGTAGACCAGAGATAGGCGCCGGCCGCGACCACATTGGCGCCGATCAGGTAGCTTTTCCGGCGATAACCGAACAGCGGCAGTAAATCGGAGAACACGCCGTAGATCGGTTTGATGATCCAGGGAAAATTGAAGATCGCCAGGAACGCGGTGACGTCCGACGCGCTCCAGCTGAGAGCCTGTTTCAAATAAAAGGTCAGCGGCTGCGCGATCAGCCCGCCGATCTGGCCGGTGCCTTCGACCATATAGACCAGGGCGAAGAACATCATCAGCCGGCGGGTAGCGGCGCGATGGGCCGCCGGTGTATCGGCGGGCGCGGACGAAGACGGCTCGTTCATGGGATTGCGGTTCTCGCCGTGCACACGCGCCAAGCCATTGCGGGCTGATGGCTTTTCGGTCAAGATTTTCTTCTCATGGTCTAGATTTTGCGTTGGAGCATGATTTTTTTCCGAAAACCGGTTTCCACTTTTCGGGATCATGCTCTAGCGGCGGGAGATGGAAAATGATCGCGTCAGCCGTTCGTTCGACCGAAATCAATCCGGCCAAGCTCGCGTTTCTGTTCAAGAAGCAATTCGAGATGTGCAAGGTGAAGCCGGGCGAGACCGTGGCGTGCGTCAGCGACCTCGCCACGCGCCGCGAATATATCGAGGCCGCCTTCGCCGCCGCCGAGTCGCTCGGCGGCGACGTCTACGAGATGTGCGTCAATTCGATTCCGTCGTGGACCAAGGTCGGGGTGCCGACGATCGGCAAGTGCAAGGGCACGCTGGAGGCGATGAAGGCCGCCGACATCGTCGTGATCTTTCACGTACCGCTGTTCACCAAGTGGCTCAAGGAGGTCATGGACACCGGCACCCGCGTGCTGATGATCATCGACGCGCCGGACGATCTCGAACAGCTGATGGCGCCGCCGGGCTTGAAGGAAGCGCTGAAATACGCCGAAGAACGCTATCGCAAGACCCGCGAAGTGCGCGTGATTTCCGAAGGCGGCACCGATTTCACCTATAGCTGCGGCGAATATCCGGTAATGGTGCAATGGGGCTACGCCGACGAGCCCGGACATTTCGATCATTGGGGCGCCGGGCATATTCATACCTTCCCAAACGAGGGATCGGCCAAGGGCGTGGTGGTCATTCAGCCCGGCGACATTATCATCCTGCCGTACTGCCGCTACGTGCAGGATCCGATCAGGCTCGAGATCGCCGATGGCCTCATCACCAAGCTCGAGGGCGGGCTCGATGCCAAATTGATGCGCGACTGGCTCGACGACGGCAGGGCGAATGCGGGCGACCGCGATCCTTACGCGATTTCACATCTCGGCTGGGGATTGAATCCGCAGGCGCGCTGGTACGGCCTAGCCATGAACGGCGACGCGCCGGAGCGGCACCGGGCGTCGGCCCGGGTGTTCGCCGGAAATTTCCTGTTTTCGACCGGACCGAACTCGCAGGGCGGCGGCAAGCGCACCACCCGCGGTCACTACGACGTGCCGATGCGCGACTGCACCGTCATGCTCGACAACGAAGTTATCATCGACAAGGGTAAGGTCACCGACTCGAAAATGCGGGTCGAGCGCGTTGCCATGGCCTAACCAGTAGTGTCAGCACGCAGAAGCAACGTGCGGTCTTACTGCTGCGCCTTCAGCGGAAGCCAAATGTCCGCCGGACCGAACGCGTCCGCCTGATCGAGCAACGCCCCGACCGGCGCCTGCATCGATCCGCGGTCGATGAATTCGCCGCGCGTCAATAGTCGATTGCCGAGCGATACGGCGGTCGCGGCGATCACCAACGAGATGGTGAGCCCAACGGTCGCGATCAGTTGGATGGCGGCGGCGCGCTTTCGCGCGTGCGTCTTCTCGCTCCGCGGCGCGAAACCGGGGCTGCCGGTCAGCTCTGCCATTGTCGTCGTCCTTTGCGAATCAGTTTCTTTATTGGTTTCACTTGTCGCCGCCGATGCCGGCACCCGTTCGGCGGGATTTGGGCAACGCCGTTGACGAAGAAAGGCGATTTGATGGGTTTTGGTTAATGTTTGGTTAACGCGCCGCGCGCCGCGGGCGATAAATCACACCTGTTGCTTTGCTACCACTGCAGCCAAACGATTCTCCGACAATGAAAAATGCAGGCAGCAAACAATGTGCGCCATGCCCCGCTCTCATTCGCATTGCCTCACTTCGCAGCAACGGCCGCCGCCGGATTGAAATCCATCTTGACGTGCTCCGGCTGCGCGGCGACGCGCTCGAGCCAGTCGCGTATTGCCGGGTACGGCGTCAGGTCGAAGTCGCACAGATGCGCCACGTGCGTGTAGGCATAGAGCGCGATGTCGGCGATGGTGTAACGGTCGGCGACGAAGAAGTCGTACTGCGCGATGTGCTTCTCCATCACGCCGAGCGCGCGGTGGCCTTCCTCCATCCAGTCCTCGAAGGCGTGCCTCTGCAAGTCGCGTCCGCCCTTGATCAGCGTCAGCCAGAAATAAGCGGCGCCAAGATTCGGTTCGAGACTGTGCTGCTCGAAGAACATCCACTGCAATGCCTGCGCACGCTCGACGCGGTCCTCGGGTGCCAGCGGCGTCCCGCCGGCCAGATACCAGAGGATCGCATTGGATTCAGCAAGAAAGCGGCCCGGCGCGACTTCCAGAAGCGGCACCTGGCCGCTCGGATTCTTTTTCAGGAATTCCGGCGTGTGGCTCTCGCCCTTGAGAATATCGATCTCGACCAGCCGATAAGGCACGCCAAGCTGCGCCAAGGCGAGCCGCGCCTTGTAGCTATTGCCCGAGCGTTGCATCGAATAGAGCGTGTACATGAGCGCTCCAAGTCCGGCGCCAGCAAATCTTGTTACCCTGATTTATGGATGGAACGCGGCGATGTCATGACCGCGCGACGTGCCGCAGTGCGGCATATTACTTTAGAAGAAACGTGCCGGAAAACGCCATCGGCGAGGCGAAGTAAGACGTGCTGCGACGCAGCAGCAGGATGAAAAGTGCGAGCATCACCGGCACACCGATTGGAATGAGCGTAATCTGGGCCACGCTGCGGGCGAGGAGCGGCATCAGCCAGAGCGCGGCCAGCGCCGTCTTCTCCCACGGGCCGAACCCACGGGCCAAGCCATCCACGGCGAAGAATGCGATGGCCGGCGCCAGCAGCATCATGTCGTAGTCGAAGGTGAAGGGCGTGGCGAGGACGGTCCCGAGACAAAGCGCCGCCGCTTTGAGCGGGTACGCCGCCGCACCGCGCCAAAGCCAGACCAGCGCGGCGGCAAGGCCAGCGGCCAGCGCCGCTTGTAGCGCGTAGGCAAGCGGAATCGGCGCGCCCCACATCCGGGCCCAGGCGAACAGGCTTTGCATTTTGTAGAAGCCGGGATCGCCCTGCTCGAGCACCACGAGCCGGGCAAAGCGGCTCGATTCGAGAAATGCATGCCAAACGTCGGTACCGAACGTCAGCGTGGTGGCAAGCGCGAGGAGCGCGACCGTTATCGCGGCGGCGGCAAACGATCGCCAATGTCCGCCCGCCGCCAGGACCAACGGAATCATGAGTCCGAATTGCGGCTTGTAGGCCAGCAAGCCAAAGAGCAAACCGGCGACGATTGGGCGGCGGTCAAGCACCGCGAGCGCGCCGCCGAGCAGCGCTGCCGTGAGGAAGCCATTCTGACCGTGACCGAGGTTGATCAACACGGCGGGGAAGGCCAGCGCGACGAGGAGCCAGTCACCTCTCCTCGCATAAGTGGAGAGGCCGAATTGCCAACGGGGCCGGCCCGAAGTGGCTGGCCCGATGACAGGCTCCACAATTCGGGTGAGGGGGCCTGTCCGTGATTCAGAGCCCAGCGGAGATGCCCCTTCATCCCGCTCTTCTCCCGGCACGCCGGGAGAAGGAGAAATGATCGCCTGGATCGCCAACAGATAAAGACCGAGCGTGACCGCCTGCCAGACCGCTAGCGCCGCGCCGTAGGGCAGCCGCGCCAACGCGGCGGCGATGAACAGAAAGAACGGCGGATAAAGCCAGCCGTAAAACGGCGTTGCCGGGCCGAAAATCGCCTGCTGGCGGGCATGCTGCCGCGCCATGTCGTAGGGCGCGTCGGGGTGACCGTCGAGAACATGGGTCCCGGCGGCGTAGAAGCTGGAGAAATCCGTCCCGAGTGGACGGCCCTGCGTATCGACGAGGCCGTGGGCGGTGACGACGAGATAGACGAGCGCAAGACCAGAAACGCCGAGAATCGCAACCGCCACCAAGCCGACGCGCTCGCGGGTGAGCCAGGCCCCGCTACGCAGGATGTCGTATGCCGGGTTCATCGCCGCTTCCGCCTCATTGCGCGCCGCGCATTAGGCCAGCGGAGCCTTAACGGAGAATTGAGCCAGCCCATCCGGCTTGCCCTTGCCTGGGCGGGCGCATGGCCTTAGGAAGCACCCGCCCTATTGGAGAAATGAAAATGGCCTTTCTTGCGGACCGGACTGCGCGCATCAAGCCTTCTGCCACCATCGCGGTGACGGACAAGGCGCGTGCGCTCAAAGCGGCCGGCCGCAATGTCATCGGCCTCGGCGCCGGCGAGCCCGATTTCGATACGCCCGACAACATCAAGGAAGCGGCCATCAAGGCCATCCGCGACGGCAAGGCGTCGAAATACACCGCCGTCGACGGCATTCCCGAATTGAAGGCAGCGATCGCGCGCAAGTTCAAGCGCGAGAACGAGCTGACTTACAAGCCGTCGCAGATCATCGTCGGCACCGGCGGCAAGCAGGTGCTGTTCAACGCGCTGCTCGCCACCCTCAATCCCGGCGACGAGGTCATTATTCCGGCGCCGTATTGGGTGAGCTATCCGGATATGGTGCTGCTTGCCGGCGGCGAACCGGTCGAGGTCGCGACCACCATGGAATCCGGTTTCAAGATGAAGCCCGAGGCGTTGGAACGCGCGATCACGCCGAAGACCAAATGGATCATCTTCAACTCGCCGTCGAACCCGACCGGCGCCGCTTATATGCGCGGCGAGCTCAAGGCGGTGACCGACGTGCTGGTCCGCCATCCGCACGTCCACGTCATGTCGGACGACATGTACGAGCACTTGGTCTATGACGACTTCAAGTTCTTTTCGCCGGCGCAGCTCGAGCCGCAGCTTTATGAGCGCACGCTGACGGTCAACGGCGTGTCCAAGGCCTATTGCATGACCGGCTGGCGCATCGGCTATGCCGGCGGGCCGGAGCCGCTGATCAAGGCGATGGCGATGATTCAGTCGCAGTCGACCTCGAACCCGACGGCAGTGGCGCAATGGGCCGCGGTCGAAGCGCTGGACGGCCCGCAAGATTTCATCGGCAAGCACAACAAGATTTTCAAGGAGCGCCGCGACCTCTGCGTCTCCATGCTCAACCAGGCGAACGGCATCCGCTGCCCGAAACCGGAAGGCGCGTTCTATGTCTATCCGTCGTGTCGCGGCACCATCGGCAAGGTGGCGCCGACCGGCAAGAAGCTCGCAACCGACGAGGATTTCGTCACCGAGCTCCTGGAGGCGGAAGGCGTTGCCGTCGTGCAGGGCACCCCGTTCGGCCTGGGGCCGGCGTTTCGTATTTCGTACGCGACCGCCACCACCGCGTTGGAAGAAGCCTGCGCGCGCATCCAACGCTTTTGCGGCAATTTGAAATAGCCCGATCGGTCATTCCGGCGCTGGCGGCGAAACGGAATGCCGAGACGCCGAGTTTTTTCTCGCCTACAATCCGCGCGACAAAGGCCCCGATGGGGGAGCCGGGTGAGGGAGCAACGATATGTTTCGCAGTGCTTTCGCCGCGCTAGCCGTTTTGGCGGCTGCGCTCACGACGGGTGCAGGGCCGATGGAGGCGCAGCCGTCGCGGCTTCAGGTGGGCACGCTGACGTGCGCGATGTCGGCCAGCATCGGGTTCATTGTCGGCTCGCAAAAGAATGTAAACTGCGTATTTCGGGGCCGCCCCGGTGAACCGGAGGAGGCTTATACCGGCACCATGACCACGATCGGTCTCGACATCGGCATCACCACCGGCGGCGTGATCGTTTGGACTGTATTTGCCGACACCAACCGCTATGCGGGAATGCTGGCCGGCAGATACAGCGGAGCGACGGCGGAAATTTCGATCGCCGCCGGTCTCGGCGCCAATGTTCTGGTGGGTGGATCAAACCGAACGGTCGCGCTGCAGCCGCTATCGTTGCAGGGTCAGCTCGGCCTCGACATCGCCGCCGGCATCGGCTCGCTGGAATTGCATCCGGCGCGATGACTCTTGCTGCGCCGCCAAAAAGAACGGAACCCTTAAACTAATCAGTTGGGGGCGCGATGTCGCGCCCCTTGACCAGCCCTGCCGCTGCCTGAAACGATGGTGCAGCGCGGCCCGCGCCGAGAAACGACGAGTCCGCGCCGGGAGGCAGTCATGGCAGCCAACGGCAACAACGCCACGCGTGCGAGCGGTCCTCGTTGCATCGCGCTGGTCGGTCCCTTCCAGAGTGGCAAGACGACGCTGCTTGAGGCGATCCTGGCCCGCAGCGGTGCCATCCCGCGCCAGGGCACGATCGAGGCCGGCAACACCGTTGGCGACTCCAGCGCCGAGGCGCGCCATCACCGTATGAGCGTTGAGCTCACCGTCGCCACTACGAACTTCATGGGCGACTCATACACCTTCCTCGATTGTCCGGGCTCGGTCGAATTCGTCCATGACATGCGTGCGGTGCTGCCGGCAATCGACGTGGCGGTGGTGGTATGTGAAATGGACGAGAAAAAGATTTCGCAGCTGCAGCTCACCCTGCGTGAGCTGGAAGACCGCAAGATTCCCCGTGTGCTGTTTCTCAACAAGGTCGACAAGGTCGATGCCGGCGTCCACGACGTACTCAATTTGCTGCAACCGGCATCGCGCGCCAAGCTGATCCTGCGACAGATTCCGACTTTCTCCGGCGATATCATCACCGGCTTTGTCGATCTCGCGCTGGAGCGCGCCTTTGTCTACAAGGAGCACGCGCCCTCGGAAGTCATTGCGCTGGAAGGCGATGCCGCGGACCGCGAGAAGACCGCGCGTTTTTCGATGCTGGAAACGCTCGCCGATCACGATGACGAACTGATGGAGCAATTGCTCGAAGACATCCAGCCGCCGCGAGACAAGGTGTTCGACGATCTGACCCGCGAGCTGCGCGAGGGGCTCGTCTGTCCGGTGTTGATGGGCACGGCGACGCGGGCCAATGGCGTGCTGCGTTTGCTCAAGGCTTTGCGCCACGAATCGCCCGCGATGGCGGAAACAGCCAAACGGCTCGGTGTCAAAGCGTCCGGCACCGACGCCGTTGGCTATGTGCTCAAGACCCAGAACACCACCCACGGCGGCAAGATGTCGATCGTGCGCATGCTAGCCGGACAGGCGGGCGACGGTACCACCTTCGCATCAGGTGACGAAGAAGCCGGCCGGGTCGCCGGCGTCTTCAAGCTTGTCGGTCAAACCACCGAGAAGCGCGGCCCGGCGACTGTCGGCGAGACTGTTGGGTTCGCCAAGCTCGACAGGGCCAAGACCGGCGACACGCTCACCGCCGGCAAGCAGGCTCATCCGGCCGTCGCCAAAATCGAGCCTTATCCGCCGGTGCTTGCCATCGCCGTCTCGGCCAAGGAGCGCAAGGATGACGTGAAGCTCGGCCAGGCGCTCAACAAGCTCGCCGAGGAAGATCCCTCGATCACCATTGCGCACAATCCGGAGACGCATGAAGTGGTGCTGTGGGGCCAGGGCGAGATGCATCTGCGCGTCACCACCGAGCGCCTTGGCGACCGCTACGGCGTTGGTATCGAGCGCCGGCAGCCGTCGGTCGGCTACCGTGAAACCATCCGCAAGGGCGTGGTTCAGCGCGGGCGGCACAAGAAACAATCGGGCGGCCATGGCCAATACGGCGACGTCGTGATCGACATCAAGCCGATGCCGCGCGGCGCCGGCTTCTCGTTCGAAGACAAGATCACCGGCGGTGTGGTGCCGCGCAACTACATCCCGTCGGTCGAGGAGGGCGTCATCGACGCGCTCAAGCACGGCCCGCTGGGCTTTGCGGTGGTCGATCTGCACGTTGCGTTGATCGATGGCTCGTATCACACCGTCGATTCCTCCGACATGGCGTTTCGTACCGCCGGCCGCATCGGCATCGTCGAGGGGCTGCCGCAATGCCAGCCGGTGCTGCTCGAGCCGATCGACTTGGTCGAGATCGTCTGCCCGAGCGAGGCGACGGCAAAAATCAACGCCTTGCTGTCCGGACGACGCGGCCAGATTCTCGGTTTCGATACCCGTGAAGGCTGGGAAGGCTGGGACGTGGTGCGCGCCAAAATGCCGGAAGCTGAAATCGGCGATCTCATCGTCGAAGTGCGCTCGGCGACGGCCGGCGCCGGCACCTTCACGTTCAAGTTCGATCACATGGCCGAGCTGACCGGGCGCACCGCCGACCAGATCATCGCCGCGCGCCGCGCCGCGGAGTGATCCTCAGAGCGTGAACCGGAAAAGTGGAGCCGGTTTTCCGAAAAGATCATGCTCCGCTCTAAATATTTTGCAGCCTGAGCACGGCCGCGGTGTCGGCGCGCACTTGTCGAGTGAGTGCGGCATCCTCGATCAGCGAATGTCCGTATGACGGAATGATCGCCTTGAGCTTGGTGTTCCAGCCGCCATTTAATTCCTTGGCGAAGCATAACTCGATTACTCTGATCATGACCGAGGCGGCGGTCGAGGCGCCCGGCGAGGCGCCAAGCAGTGCCACCAGGGATCGATCGTCGGACGCCACGATTTCGGTGCCGAACTTGAGAATGCCGCCGTGCTGTGGATCGCGCTTGATGATCTGAACGCGCATTCCGGCGACTTCCAGCTTCCAGTCCTTCTGCTGCGCCAATGGATAATACGCGGTCAGCGTCTCGAACCGTTTCTTGGGCGATTGCACGACCTGCTCGACCAGATATTCGTCCAGGTTGAAATTGTGCAGCCCGACTTCCATCATCGGCAGGATGTTGCCGAGCCGGATCGAGCGAAACAGGTCGAGGAGTGAACCGTACTTGAGGAATTTGGTGGAAAAGCCCGCATACGGTCCGAACAGTATCGAATGCTTGTCGCCGATCACCCGCGTGTCGAGATGCGGAACCGACATCGGCGGCGAGCCGACGTCAGCCATGCCGTAGACTTTGGCGTGGTGGCGTTTGTTGATCGCCGGATCGTCGCAGCGCAGCCACATGCCGCTGACCGGAAAGCCCGCATAGCCATTTGCCTGCGGAATCCCTGATTTCTGCAACAGCGGCAGGGCGCCGCCACCGGCGCCGATAAACAAGAATTTCGCCGTCTTTGATACTGTGGTGCCGTCGGCGGTGTTGTGCGCGTCGAGCCGCCAGCCGCCATTCTGATTGCGGCGAATGCCGGTAATCCGGTGCGAAAAGTGGACGGCGAAGCCGCCGAGCCGTTGCAGATAGCCGATGAGATTGCGGGTCAGCGCGCCATAATTCACGTCGGCGCCGGTGATCATCCGGGTCGCGGCGACCACGTCGGTGTCAGGGCGGCCCTCCATGACCAGCGGGACCCATTCCCGCAAAGTCTGTTTGTCCTCGGTGTATTCCATGCCCTCGTAAAGATGATGGGCCGTCAGCGCCGCGTGTCGCTTCTTGAGAAACGCCACATGGGCGGCGCCGTGGACGAAGCTCATATGTGGAACTGCGTGGATGAACAGGTCGGGCGACGCGATCGCCTGGTTGCGAATCAGGTAGGTCCACAATTGCCGGGACAGATCGAACTCGACATTGACCTTCAATGCTTTGGAGATGTCGATCGAGCCATCGCTGCGTTCGGGCGTGTAGTTGAGCTCACACAGCGCAGCGTGACCGGTGCCGGCATTGTTCCAGGCGTCGGAGCTTTCCAGCGCGGCGCCGTCGAGCACTTCAAAAATATCGATGCGGAGCGACGGATCGAGCTCCTTAAGAAACACCGCGAGCGTGACGCTCATGATGCCGGCGCCAATTAGCACAATGTCGGTATCCGCGGAGCGAGCTTGATTCATGAGGTTGTCTCCGGTCGAAACGACAAACCGTTCCGATATTTTGTTGGCGCCCGAGTCTTTTCCGAAAACGATTCCCGCTTCAGGCCATGCCTGAACCGGCGAAGGCGTCGCTTATTTATGTGGCTGGAACGGAACTGCGGCTTCGGGTGCGAGCACGACATAGACGCGGCGCCAGGGCTGATCGTCGATCAGCTTCCAGCTATGGCCGCCGCCGGCCGTGTCTTCGGCCAGCAAAATATCGCCGGGCCGCAGCGTAAAGTGCTCTCCGCTCCGCGTTTCGAAGTCCAAGGTGCCGCTCAAGGTCACCACAAGCTGGCGGACCGGGGCGGTATGCCAATCGAGCTTGCCGCCGGACCCGGTTTCCTGAAACGAGACAGTGGAGACCGGCAGTTTGCCGGTGAGAATATCCCCATGCGGACCCTGGTCGAGGTTAATCACGCCTTCCTCGAACAGCGAATTGTTGTTGTCGCCCGTCCAAATGCGGACGCATCGAATCATCGTCGTCTCCTTACGCGATTCGCGGACGCCATCCTTGCGCCCGCGACAGCAAACGCCGGACAATAAAATCCTGCATAATGATGACATGCGATACTGTCATAGTCTTTACAGAAAGGAGATATTTCGCCAGTTCGAACGGTCGTGCGGTCGGTCAAGTGCGAGCCCAAAGGCAAGATCACGACGGCCGTTCCATTGACCTTGGCCGGCCCGTTCGCGACCCCAACGCCGCCAACGGATCGCGCGGCTGGCGGCAGACCGTAGCAGCCAACGGATCAAGGAACTAAGCTCCGACGGCCAACGTTTGAGAGGCAACGCCTGATCTTCGCATGCCGCCGTCGCGGGAGGTCGTTATCCTGCACGTTATTGTCACCTCGGCTTGTGAGCATTTGCTCGACGGAAAAGAAAACATGGCAAAAACTGTAGCGGATCAATTTGCCGAGATTTTAGCGGCGGCCGGCGTCAAGCGGGTCTACGGCGTCGTTGGCGACAGCTTGAACGGTTTGACCGACTCGCTCCGCCGCCAGGGCAAGGTCGCGTGGATTCATGTCCGGCACGAAGAGGTTGCGGCGTTCGCGGCCGGCGCCGAAGCGCACCTGACGGGCGAGCTCGCCGTTTGTGCCGGCAGCTGCGGCCCCGGTAATCTGCATCTGATCAATGGACTGTTCGACTGCCACCGGTCGCGCGTGCCGGTGCTGGCGATTGCCGCGCAGATTCCGTCGCCGGAGATCGGCGCGGGTTATTTCCAGGAAACCCATCCGCAAACGCTATTCAAGGAATGCAGCCGCTATTGCGAATTCATCTCCGAACCGCGGCAGCTGCCGCGCACCCTCGAAATCGCCATCCGCGAGGCGGTCGGCAACCGCGGCGTTTCGGTGGTGGTGCTTCCCGGCGACGTCGCGCTTGAGGCCGCGTCCGACGCGCCGCCGACCAAGGTCGGCGGGTTGCTGCCGGCTCCGCCCGTCATTGCTCCAGCGTCCGCGGACCTTGAGCGGCTCGCGGCGCTGCTCAACAGCGACGGCAACGTTACCGTCCTGTGCGGTTCCGGCTGCCAAGGCGCGCACGACGAGCTCCTGGCGCTCGGCAAAAAGCTCAAAGCGCCGATGGTGCACGCGCTGCGCGGCAAAGAATATGTCGAGTGGGACAATCCATACGATGTCGGCATGACCGGCCTGATCGGATTCGCGTCCGGCTACTACGCCATGCTCGACTGTGACGTGCTGCTCATGCTCGGAACCGATTTTCCGTACCGGCAGTTCTATCCCAGAGAGGCGAGCGTGCGCATCGCCCAGGTCGATCTGCGCCCCGAGCAGATTGGCCGGCGGGCGCCAGTCGACATTGGCGTCGTCGGTGACGTCAAGACGACCATCGCCGCGTTATTGCCTCTGCTCAAGGAGAAGCGCGACGATACTCATCTGGCGCAGGCCCGCGACCACTACGCCAAGACCCGCAAATCGCTTGATGACTTGGCGGTCGGCAAGCCGGGCAAGCGGCTCGTGCATCCGCAGCAGGTCGCCAAAGCGATCAGCGATCAGGCTGCAACCGATGCCATTTTTACCTGCGACGTCGGCCTGCCGACGGTCTGGGCCGCGCGCTACTTGGCGATGAATGGCAAACGCCGGTTGATCGGATCGTTCTGGCACGGTTCGATGGCGAACGCGATGGCGCAGGCCATCGGAGCGCAAACGGCGTTTCCCAATCGGCAGGTGATTTCGCTGTCGGGCGACGGCGGCTTCAGCATGCTGATGGGCGATTTTCTGAGCCTGACGCAGCTGAGCCTGCCGGTAAAGGTCGTCGTCTTCAACAATGGCAAGCTCGGCTTTGTCGAGCTCGAGCAGATGTCGACCGGTTTTCTGACCACCGGCACCGATCTTAAGAATCCGAACTTCGCCGCGATGGCCGAGGCCGTCGGTGTGCGCGGCATCAGGATCGAAACGCCGGACGAAGTCAAAGATGGCGTCGCCGCAGCGCTGGCGCACGCCGGTCCGGTGCTGATCGACGCCGTCGTCGCCCCCACCGAGCTCGCGATGCCGCCGGCGATCACCGTCGAGATGGCCAAAGGCTTCACGCTCTACATGGTCAAGGCGGTGATGAGCGGAAGAGGCGACGAGATTGTCGATCTGGCGAAGGGAAATCTTTGGCGCTAGAGCACACCAGACAGGTTGAACCGCTCATTCCCGCGCAAGCGGGAATCCAGGGGCGGGTGCAACAGCTGGGTCCCCGCTTTCGCGGGGACGAGCGGAATGAAGGCGGCCGATCCAAATCGATTGGATGTGGCTCTAACGGGAGGTTCTCGTGGAGGTGACGGCGTTACTCCTATCGCGGTTGCAGTTTGCCTTCACCATCTCGTTCCACATCATCTATCCATCCTTCACGATCGGGCTTGCGGCATGGCTGACCATCCTGGAAGCGTTGCATCTGGCCACCGGCCGTCCGGCCTACCGCGTGGTGTTTGAGTTCTGGCTCAAGATTTTCGGCGTGGCGTTCGGAATGGGCGTCGTGTCCGGCATCGTCATGGCATTTCAGTTTGGCACCAACTGGGAGGTGCTGGCACGCATGGCCGGCCCGATCCAGGGCGTGCTGTTATCCTACGAGACCTTCACGGCGTTTTTCCTCGAGGCCAGCTTTTTTGGCATTCTGCTGTTTGGGCGCTCGCGCGTGCCGCCCTGGTTCTATCTGTTCTCGACCGCCATGGTAGCGCTGGGCACCACGCTGTCGGCGTTCTGGATCATGGCGAACAACAGCTGGATGCAGGCGCCGGTCGGCTATGTCACCGAGAACGGCGCCTTCGTTCCCACCGACTGGGCCAAGATCATCTTCAGTCCGGTGTTGTGGGTGCGATTTCCGCACATGCTGCTTGCCTCCTATATCACCGGCGCGTTCTGTGTCGCCGCGACCGGTGCCTGGTATCTGCTCCGCGGCAAATTCCCGGCCGAGGCGCACATCATGCTGCGCATGGGCCTGTTCCTTGCCGCCATCCTGGTGCCGATCCAGCTCTTTTTCGGGCATCTCAACGGCGACTACGTCCACGACCTGCAGCCGACCAAATTCGCCGCGATCGAGGCGCGCTGGCACGACGAGCAGCCGGCGGGCGAGGTGTTGATCGCGATCCCCGATGCCAAGACCGCCACCAATTATTTTGAAATCAAAATTCCGGTTCTCGGCAGCCTGATCGGCAGCATGAGCTTTGATTCCAAGGAGGTTGGCCTGATCGACTTTCCGCGGGCCGACTGGCCGCCGGTACTCATTCCATTTCTGTCATTCCGCATCATGGTCGGCTGCGGCCTCGTTATGCTGTTTCTCGCATGGGTCGGCTCCTATCTCAGCGTCAAGCAGCGCCTGGAGCGCAGCCGCCTGATGCTTTGGCTGATATTCGTAAGTTTCCCGCTGCCGTTCATCGCCATCCTGACCGGCTGGTTCACCGCCGAAGTTGGTCGGCAGCCTTGGACCGTCTACAGGGTGTTGCGCACTGCGGATGCGTTGACGCCCTTTTTGACGACGCGTGAGGCTGCGATTTCGCTGGTGGTCTTTTGTGCCGTCTACACGTTCATTTTCACTTTCGGCGCCCTCTATATCCACCGGCTGTTGCGCATCGGCCCGGTCGGGCGACTGGCCGAGGCGCCCGCTGCCGCCAGGCCCAACCGTCCGATGTCAGTGATCGACGAGCCGCTCACACGCTCGCATCCGGGCGGGGGAGAATAGCCATGGTCTGGTTCTGGGTGTGTGTCCTCGCGATCAGCGTGCTGCTCTACGTCTTGCTCGACGGCTTCGACCTTGGCGTCGGGATTTTGTTCGGGCTGACTCGCGACGAATCAAAACGGAGCGGCATGATGGCGGCCGTGGCGCCGGTCTGGGACGGCAACGAGACGTGGCTGGTGGTGGCTGGCGTGGTCCTGTGGGGCGCGTTTCCCATCGTCTATGCGACGTTGTTCTCCGCCTTCTATCTGCCGTTGCTGCTGATGCTTGCTGGCCTGATCCTGCGTGGCGTCGCCTTCGAGTTCCGCTACAAGACCGAACGCATGCGCGCGGTCTGGGACGCCGGTTTCGCCGGCGGCTCGTTGGTGGCGGCTTTCATTCAAGGCATGATGGTCGGGGCGCTGGTCGAGGGGTTGCCGATTGCCAATGGCCGCTATGCCGGCGGCGAGTTCGGCTGGTTCAGCCCGTTCGCGTTGATCTGCGGCGTCGGCCTTTGCCTCGGCTATACGCTGCTCGGCGTCTGCTGGCTGGTACGCAAATGCGAGGGCGACCTTCGTGAGTCCAGCTATCGTCTGATTCCGTGTCTTTCGATCGGGCTCTTGATCTTCTTGGTCGTCGTCTTCGCTTATGCGCTGGCCGCAGATCTTCGCGTTATCGGCCGATGGCTCGAGCGGCCTTATCTGTTCGTCTTCCCGGTAATCGGCGCCTTGGCGACCATCGTGTTGGCCGTGAGCGTGCGGCAGCGCCGCGACGATCTGCCGTTCTATATGGTGGCTCTCATTTTCGTCGCGGCATTCGGCACGCTGGCGATCTCGTTCTGGCCCTACATGATTCCGTTTTCCATCACCGTCGAGGAGGCGGCTGCGCCGCATTCGAGTCTCGCCTTCATGTTCTGGGGCGAAGGCCTGTTCGTCTTCCCGCTGATGCTGATCTATGCGGTGGTCAACTACGCCGTCTTCCGGGGTAAGGTCAGCACCACATCCGGACACTACGAATAACGTCGCACGGCATGATGGTCAGCAATCTTTAGGGGCGAGCGATGAGCGAGTTTCGCATCGAGACCGACAGCCTGGGCGAAGTCCGCGTGCCCGCCGACAAATTATGGGGTGCGCAGACCCAGCGCTCGCTCGAGCATTTCAGCATCGGCAAGGATTTGATGCCGCGCGAAATGATCACAGCGTACGCGATCCTCAAAAAGGCCGCGGCCAGTGCCAACCATGCCGCCAAAAGGTTGGACGACAAGGCGCATGCGCTGATCGTCAAGGCGTGCGACGAGATTCTGGCCGGACAGCATCACGACATGTTTCCGCTGCATGTGTGGATGACCGGCAGTGGCACGCAGTTCAACATGAACGTGAACGAGGTGATCTCCAATCGCTGCTGCCAGCTTGCCGGCACGCCGCTCGGCTCCAAGACGCCGGTCCATCCCAATGATCACGTCAACATGTCGCAATCGTCGAACGACAGCTTTCCCTCGGCGATGTATATCGCCGCCGCCGTCGGCGTCACTAAGCGGCTGATCCCGGCGGTGAGGGCGCTGCACGACGCCATTGCCGCCAAGGCCGCAGAATGGGACGACATCGTCAAGATCGGCCGCACCCATATGCAGGATGCGACGCCGCTGACGCTCGGCCAGGAATGGTCGGGCTATGCCGGGATGCTGGGCGATGATCTCGACCGCATGGCGGACGCGCTCAAGGGCGTCTATCACCTCGCTCTTGGCGGCACCGCGGTCGGCACCGGCATCAACGCCGAGCCGGGCTTCGCCGAAGCCGCGGCCATCGAGATCGCCAAGCTGACCGGCCTGCCGTTCGTCAGCGCGCCGAACAAATTCACCGTGCAGGGTGCCCATGATGCGTTGGTGCAGCTGTCTGGCACGCTGCGCACGCTCGCGGTGTCGCTCTACAAGATCGCCAACGACATCCGCTTGATGTCCTGCGGCCCGCGTGCCGGCTTTGCCGAATTGATGATCCCGGAGAACGAGCCCGGGTCGTCGGTCATGCCCGGCAAGGTCAATCCGACCCAATGCGAGGCGCTGACCATGATCGCCGTGCAGGTGATGGGTAACGACGTCGCCGTCGGGTTCGGCGGCGCCGGCGGCTACCTGGAAATGAACGTCTACAAGCCATTGATGATCTACAACATCACCCATTCGATCACGATCATGACCGACGGCTGCACCAATTTCCGGCGCTTCCTGGTCGAGGGCACCAAGCCGAACCTGAAAAAGATCAAAGAGGACGTGGACCGCTCGCTGATGCTGGTGACCGCGCTGGCGCCGGTGATCGGCTACGACAAGGCCTCGAAGATCGCCCATTACGCCATGGACAACGACCTCACGCTCAAGGCGGCGGCGCTCAAGCTCGGCTTCGTCACCGAGGCCGAGTTCGATCGCGTGGTCGATCCGAGAAAGATGGTCAAGCCGTACGTCGCGACAGGCCGCTAGCTCGCGATGGTGATCGCTTGAGGGAAGGGGGAGCCCATAGCAACGCGATTATACGAGCCGCCCGCTCCGGCGGACGCTGTCGCCTTGCTGGCAGCCACCGCCACGCTGTTGTTCACCGACGGCGAGACCACGCGGCGGATGATCGTCGGCGTGGAACGGTTGGGTGTCGCACTCGGCGTCGACGTCGCGGTTTTGCCGCGCTGGGGCGCATTGACGCTGCGTATCAACGATTCGAACGCGCCACTTTTGGACAGCATCGCCGCCGAACCGCTCGGCGTCGATATGACCAAGGTTTCGGCCACCAATGAGCTGATCGACAAGGTCTGCGATGATCGCCTCGGTGCCGACGCGCTGCGGCCGGCGCTCGATTCAATCCGCCATCTACCGCCGGTTTCGCTGGCGCGCTTCGTGTTGTTGACGGCGGCGGGTGCCGCGGCGCTGGGTGTCATCTTCGGCGCGAGTCATTGGTTCACGCTCGCTCTGATCGCGTTCAGCGCCGGCGCTGGAGCTTTACTGCGCCGCTGGCTGGCCGGGCTGAGCACGAACCCGTTCGTGCAGCCGTTTTGCGCCGCGTTGCTTGCCGGCGTGGTCGGCGCGATCGTGGTCCGCTTGCAGCTTAGTTCGCTGATGCGCCTGGTTGCTGTCTGTCCTTGCATGGTCCTGGTTCCCGGGGCGCATTTTCTCAATGGCGCCATCGACCTCGCGCGGGCGCGGATTGCGCTCGGCGCCTGCCGCGTCGGCTATGCGTGCCTCATCACGCTCGTGATCAGCGCCGGCCTCCTTGTCGGGCTTTCGCTGGCCGGTGTCGACCTGCCGGTATCGCCGCCGGTGCCCGCCGTGCCGCTCGGCTATGACGTGATCGCCGCGGGCGTCGCAGTCGCGGCCTATGGCACCTTCTTCGCCATGCCCTGGCGCATGCTGCCCATTCCCGTTGTCATCGGCATGCTCGCGCACGCCCTGCGATGGCTGGCGATTGAGATGGTTGGCGCCAGCGCCGAGGCCGGCGCGCTGATCGCTTGCCTTGCGGTGGGCATCATTGTCACGCCGGTCGCCGATCGGCTGCGCATGCCATTTGCGGCATTCGCCTTCGCATCGGTGGTGTCGCTGATCCCCGGCGTGTTCCTGTTCCGCATGGCGGGCGGGTTGCTCAGCCTGATCCGTGCCGGTAGCGCCGCTTCATCCGAGCTCCTGCTCGGTACGATTGTCGACGGCGCGACCGCGCTGCTGATCATCCTGGCGATGGCGTTCGGCCTGATCGTGCCGAAAATGTGCATCGAATATTTCTTCCCGGCTCTGACCGACGCCGAGCCGGCGTCGTCGAGCCGATAGCGGGCCGCTGCCGCCGATGTTAAGACCGAGAAGCTGGTGCCCACCGCGGGCACTGATACCGCCTATGTGGAGAAACTGATGCCTGCTTATTGGGTCGCGCGTTCGAAGGTCAACGATCCGGACGAGTACAAAAAATATGCCGATCAAGTGCCGCCGATTCTCGCCAAATACGGCGGCAAGCCGTTGGCGCGCGGCGGCCGTTTCCAGATCATGGAAGGTCCGGAGAAATTTCAACGCTTCGTGGTGATTGAGTTTCCGACCTTCGAGCAGGGCGTCGCCTGCTTCACGTCCGAGGAATACAAAAAAGCTGCGGCGTTCCGCCGAAGCGGTGCCGGCGAAGTCGAGCTCGTCATGATCGAAGGGCTGGAAGGGGTGAGGTAGCGCCGGTCATTCCGGGACGCGACGAAGCTGCGGGCCCGGAATCCCTAACCACAAAGGCCGGATCAGATCTCGGCACCGAGCCAAACGGAGCGGCAGGGACTATGGATTCCGGGTTCGCGCCATCGGCGCGCCCCGCAATGACGTCTTACGCCGCCGCGCGCGGCTCGCCGCCGCCGGGTGGCGGCACCGGCACGCCGTCGGCTGCATATTCGTTGAGCTTGTTGCGCAGCGTGCGGATCGAGATGCCCAGCACGTTGGCCGCATGGGTGCGGTTGCCAAGACAATGCTTGAGCGTCTCCAGGATCAAATCGCGTTCGACCTCGGCCACCGTGCGGCCGACCAACGCCCGCGAGACTTGTTCGGCGGCGAGCGTGGCGTGGGCTACCGATGACGTGCTGCGCTGCTGGTCGAGGCGTGCGCCGTCGGGGGCGAGAATCGACTCTGGCCCGATCTCGACACCGGTCGCCAAGAGCACGGCGCGATGCATGGTGTTTTCCAGTTCGCGGACGTTGCCGGGCCAATAATTGACCGTCAGCGTGCGCCGCGCGTCCTGCGACAGCAGCCGCGCCGGCACACCGTTGGCGGCCGCGTATTTGCCGATGAAATATTGCGCCAGCTCGATCACGTCAGCAGGGCGTTCGCGCAGCGGCGGGATTTTCAGATTAACGACATTGAGGCGAAACAGCAGATCCTCGCGGAACGTGTTGTCGCGCACCGCGTCGGCGAGATTGCGGTTGGAGGTGGCGATGATGCGGATGTCGATCGGCACCGGCCGGGTGCCGCCGAGGCGATCGATGACGCGCTCCTGGATCGCGCGCAACAGCTTGGCCTGCAGCCGCACGTCCATTTCGGAGATCTCGTCGAGCAGCAGCGTGCCGCCATTGGCCTCCTCGAATTTGCCGATCCGGCGCGCCACCGCGCCGGTGAAGGCGCCCTTCTCATGGCCGAACAGCTCGGATTCGAGCAGGGTTTCGGGGATGGCGGCGCAATTGACGCAGATGAACGGCTTCTTGGCGCGGTTCGAGCGGCCATGCAGGTAGCGCGCCAAAACCTCCTTGCCGGTTCCGGACTCGCCGGTGATCAGCACCGAAGCGTCGCTCGGCGCGACTTGCAAGGCGAGCTTCACCACCCGCGCCATCGCGTCGTCGCGATAGATCAGCTCGCGCGTGTCGTCGGCGACGGCGGCGAGGACGGCCGCGATCAATTCGGGATCCGGCGGCAGCGGGATGTATTCCTTGGCGCCGGCATGGATGGCGGCGACGGCGGCGCGGGCATCGGTGGCGGTGCCGCAGGCGACGATCGGCGCGTGGATGTGCTCGGCTTCAAGCGCGGTCACCAGCTCGCGGATGGCGATGCCGACATCGACCATCAACAGATCGGCGCCGCGTCCGGAGCGCAGCACGGCGAGCGCTTGGGCGATGTCGGTGGCGTGGGTGACCGTCGCGCCCCGATCCATCGCGATCTTGGTGGCGGTGGTGAGCTGGCCATTGAGGGTGCCAACGATCAAAAGCCGCATGTTAAGCTTCCTTTTTCTCTTGTTCCGCCGTCACTCATCACCGCTCCGCTTTGATGATTTCCGTCATGGTCACGCCGAGCTTTTCCTCGACCAGGACGACTTCGCCGCGCGCGACTAGGCGGTCGTTGACATAGATGTCGATGGCCTCGCCGACCTTGCGGTCGAGTTCAAGTACGGTGCCGGGGCCGATCTTGAGGAGATCGTTGATTTCCATTCGCGCCCGGCCGAGCACGGCCGAAACCTTGACCGGAACGTCGAACACCGCTTCGAGATCGGCGGCGATTCGCGTCGTCGGCTCGTCGGGTTCGGGCGCTGCCGGCACCTCGGGCGGCGCCGTGCGGTCTTCGAGATTGGGCAGGGGCACCTTGCCGTCCTCACTCATTCTCGCTCCTCCTGGTCATTTCACGTTGCCGCGGCGACGCTGCGCCGCGCGCTGATATAACGAGCGACCGCCTCGGCGATGGCGCCGTCGGCCAAGCCGGCGTCGCGGTTGATGCCGCCGTCCGCCCATTCAATGCGGCAGTCGCCGACCGCGACGCTGGGTTCGCCAAGCACGACGAGCCGGCCCTCGTAGCCGTGCGCACGGGTGATGTCCTCGAGCTTTTCGCGCGCCGCCGCATAAAGCGAATCGTTGATTCGCACCACGATATGCGGCGCGGCGACGAGCTCGCGGAAGCAGCTCGAGGCCAGCGCCGAGATTTCGGCAAACGGTTCGCGCTCGATCAAAGTCGGCGCCAGCTTGCGGGCGACGGCGACGGCGACCTCGACCGCTTCGCATTCGAGCCGCGCTTCAACCGCCGCCAGCGCCTTGGTCGCTTCGGCGAGGCTCGCCGCAATGCGATCGAGCGTGCCGGCGATGCGACGGCCGGCCTCGACCGCGGCGTCGCTTTGCGCTTCGGCGTAGCCGCGGCGGTGCGCGGCCGCCTCGGCCTCGGCGAGTTTGGCGGCATGCTCGGCGAGCGCGACCGTCGCTTCGCGTTCGTGACCGGCGGCGAAATCGACGTCGAACAGGAATTTTGCCGGAGCGCCCATCAGTAGATCAGCTCTTCTTCGCCGCGGCTCTTGGAAATGACGATTTCGCCCTTGGCCGCGAGGTCTTTGGCGAGATTGACCAGCAGGACTTGCGCCTCGTCGACGTCACGCAGCCGCACCGGTCCCATGGCGCCCATATCGTCGGCCAGCATCTTGGCGGCGCGGGTCGACATGTTGGACATGAAGAACTGCCGCACCGGCTCGGCGGCGCCTTTGAGCGCCACCGCGAGCTTGTCCTTTTCGATGTGGCGCATGAGCGTTTGTGCCGAGCCGGGATCGAGCTTCACCAGATCGTCGAACGTGAACATCAGTGTCTTGATGCGCTCGGCGCTCTCGCGGTTGTCCTCCTCGAGCGCGGTGAGAAACCGGGTCTCGGTCTGCCGGTCGAAGTTGTTGAAGATCTCGGCCATCACCTCGTGGGCGTCGCGGCGGCGCGTCTGCGACAGGTTCGACATGAATTCGGTGCGCAGCGTCAATTCGAGACGCTCCAGCACCTCCTTCTGCACCGCTTCCATGCGCAGCATGCGATTGACGACATCGAGCGCCAGTTCCTCGGGCAGGATGGCGAGAACGCGCGCGGCATGCTCCGGTCTGATCTTCGACAGCACCACCGCTACCGTTTGCGGGTACTCGTTCTTGAGATAATTGGCGAGCACCTCTTCCTGCACGTTGGAGAGCTTCTCCCACATGTTGCGGCCGGCCGGACCGCGGATCTGGTCCATGATCGCACCGACCCGCTCGGGCGGCAGATATTGCTGCAGCAGGCGTTCGGTGGAGTCGTAGCTGCCCATCAGCGCGCCCGACGCCGACATGCGGGTGACGAATTCGAGCAGCAGGTTTTCGACCAGTTCGGCTTCGATCGCGCCGACGGTCGACATGGCGACCGAAAGGTCGCGAAGCTCGTCGTCGTCGAGCATGGCCCAGATTTTGGCGCCATAGCTCTCGCCAAGCGCCAGCATCAGTATGGCGGCGCGCTCCTTGCCGGTCAGTTGCTTCTGAGTGGTGCCCGGTGCCGCACGGGCCGCGAGCGTGGCCATGGCGCCGGCAATATCGCGGCGGGTGGCTGCGGCCTCGACGTCGTTCTTCTCTGGCGCGGCGGGCGGCATGCGTCACTGATCAGGCTGCGCTGCTTTCGCTCATCCACTGGCGGATGATGGTAACGGCTTCGCTTGGATTCTTGTCGGCAAGCTCGCCGACCTTTTGCACCGATTGGGCGTGGACCTGGCCTTGGATTTGGGCGATGTCGATCATCTTCGCTGTTGGGCTTGGCTCCGCTGCCTTAGCCGCTTCGGCGGCCAGCGCCTCGGCCAGCTGAGCGTCGCCGGCGCCCGCCGGCAGCGCCAGCGGACGCTGTTCCGGCGCGAGCACACGCCGCACCAGCGGCCGCACCACCATCAGCAGCACGACGAGACCTAGTAGTCCCATCACCGTCATTTCGATGGCGCGCATGATATCGTCTTTGGTCAATTGCAGCGCCGCCATCCAGCCGCTCGGCTCGGTGATCGGGGTGGCCGGCGTCTCGGCGAAACGCAGATTGACGACCTCGACCTGGTCGCCGCGCTTTTGGTCGAATCCGATCGCCGTGCGGACCAGGGCCGCGATCTGATCGATGTCCTCCTTGCTGCGCGGCTGGTAAACGATGTCACCCTTGTCGTTTTTGCCGTAGGTGCCGTCGACCAGGACCGCGACTGAAATGCGATTGACGCGGGCGCCTTCGATCACCTCGGTCTTGGTGGTCCTGGAAATCTCGTAGTTGACGATCTCCTCGGATTTCCGGCTCTGGTCCTTGGCAGCCGCATTGGCCTCGGGCGGCGGCTGGCCCGGCCGCTGATTGCCGCCGCCGGGGATCTCGTTGCCGACCGTCACCTGATTTTCGCGTTCGTTGGTCGCTGACGTTTCTTCGCGCGTTTGGCTTGAACGCACGACGCGCCCCTCGGGATCATATTTGTCGGAAGTCTGTGTCACCCGGTTGAAATCGAAATCGGCGCTGACCTGGGTGCGGGCGCGGCCAGGGCCGACAACGGACGTGACGATGGCGTCGATCTGGTCGCGCAGCCGCTTCTCGAACGCCGACCGCCGTTCGTCGCCGCTGATTTCGCCGACCCCGTCGTCGCCGTTGCCGTCGGCCAGGAGGTGACCGGCTTCGTCGACGATCGACACCCGTTGTGGCTTGAGCCCGTTGACCGCGGAGGCGACCAGGTGGCGAATGGCCCGCACCTGCTGCGGCTCCAGCGTGCCGTGGACCTTGAGCACGATCGACGCCGACGGCTCGACTTTGTCGCGCGAGAACAGCGGCCGCTCGGGCAGAACCAGATGCACGCGTGCGGCCACGACGCTGTCGATGCCGCGGATGGTTCGCGCCAGCTCGCCTTCGAGCGCGCGCAGATTGTTGATATTCTGCACGAAGCTCGTGGTGCCCAGCGCATCCGATTTATCGAAAATCTCGTAACCGACGCCGCCGCCCTTGGGCAGGCCTTCGCCGGCCAGCGACATACGCAGGCGGGCAACGCGATCCTTGGGCACCATGACGATGCTGCCGTCGTTGCGCAGCTCGAAGTTGACGCCTTGCCGTTCGAGCTCCTTCACGATCGCCGCCGAGTCCTCGTACGACAGATCGGTAAAAAGCGGAGTCATTTGCGGCGCCGTGACACGCAGGATGAGGAAGGCGAAGAAGCCGACCAGCGCGATGGTGACGGCCGCCATCGCAGCAATGCGCGGCGCGCCAAGCGTCTTGGCAAACTCAAGAAAACCCTGCACCGATCGTTATCTCCCACGCGCGAAAGCTTCGCGCATCCCGCCCGGCAAGATTTGCCCAGTTTATGGTTAGCGCCCGGTTAATGGCGGTGCGGACGGCGGACAAAATCGCGGCCGTCTAAGATCGGAGGCGTTGTCGCGCGAGCGCTGGCGGCGTCCGGCATTCGGTCCGCCAAAAAACAAAACGCCGCCCGCGGCGGGCGGCCGGCATTGACGGATCGGTAAGAGCTATTAAGCGCGCGTTACTGGCGGTACTGCTGAATACGAGTCGTGCGCAAGCCGGCCAGGCCGTGTTGGTCGATCGAATATTGCCAGGAAAGGAATTCCTCGACCGTCAGGGTGTAGCGGCTGCACGCTTCTTCCAGCGACAGCAGTCCGCCGCGAACGGCGGCGACGACTTCGGCCTTGCGGCGAATCACCCAACGCTTGGTGCCTGGCGCGGGGAGATCAGCAATCGTCAGAGGCGAACCGTCAGGCCCGATGACATACTTTACCCTCGGGCGATGGGGCTCAGTCATAGCGAGAACTCTCACACTCGACACTACAAGCCCGGACGTTACGCACCGCGGCTTAAGATTTGGCTAAGCGCAAGCCTCGATTGCAGGCTTTTGGCTGCAAGCCGCGGCAGTTCCGGTTTGCGACGCAACACCAAGGTCGTCGGGCGCCGCGCTGATGATCAGTGGCTGATCGAAGTGACCTGGCTGATTTGCACCGTTTGGCCGCCTACCGTGAGCGTCGGCGGAGTGGCGCTGGTGTTGACCGCGCTCACCACGCCTTGAACCTGGCTCGAGACGTTGACCGTCTGGCCGTTGGCGCCGGTTGCTGTGACCGTCAGATTGTAGGTGCCGTCTGGCCAGGTTTGCCCGTTGTTGCCCATGCCATTCCAAGAAAAACTTTGCGAGCCGGCATTAAGCGCCATCGTGCCGGCAAAGGCGGTCTGCCCGGACGAATTGGTGATTGTGAGGTTGGCGGTCGCCGGCGAGGCTGCCGTGAGATTCCAGATGGCCGAACTGTTGGTCGCATTGGATAGCGTCGCGGTCTGGCCGCCGACCGTGACGGTTGAGCCAACCAGTTGCAGCGCCGACGTAGCCTCGGAGGTTTGCTGCATCGAAATGAGCGTCTGCAGATTGGTGTTCATGTTGATCTGCTGCTCGACGCCGGCGAACTCGACGAGCTGTTGGGTGAATTGATTGGTGTCGAGCGGCTCGAGCGGATTTTGATTCTGTAGCTGCGTGGTCAGGAGCTGCAGAAAGGTGTCGAAATTGCCGGCGAGCTGCTGCGAAGCGGTGCTATTGGCGGCCTGCGCGGTGGACGAGCTGGAGGAGGTGGATGACGTCGTCGTCGAGACGTTCGATATCGCGTTGATGCCCGCGTTGATGGCGCTAGAGGTGGTGCTCATTGCTCTCGTCCTCGATCACACGATCGCGTTCACACGCGGATGTCGACGCCGCTGCCGAGGCCGGCGCGCGCATAGGCTTGCGTCGCGGCGACCGGTGACAGATCGGCGTCCGGAATGATCAGCTGCGCGGGCGTGTTGGTCTGCGCGCCCGAGCCGTTGTTCTGCCCGCCGGCAAAGGATTGGTCGCGCAGGGTGAATTGCAGGCCATTGTCAGCGGTTTTCAAGCCGGCATCCTGCAGCGCTTGTTCGATCTGGGGCTGCTGGCTCTGCAGCAATTGAAGCGTGTCGGCGCGGTCGGCGGTCATATGCGTCGTCACCTGCCCGGTGCTGTCGACGTCGAGGCGCACGTCGATTCTTCCGAGTTCGGGTGGATCGAGCCTAATGTCGAACTGGTTGGATCCGGACTGCGCCCGGGCGGCGATCGCGACCGCGACGCCGGCAACTGGCACGGGGTCGGCGGTCGACGCGGCACTGGATGCCGTCGACCCGGCGGCGTTCGACGGAGTTGTTGCTGCCAAAGCGGTGAAGCCGAGATTCGGCACGCCGGCGACGTCCGCTTTCGCGGCGCCGCTGCCGTTCTGCGGATTCGCTGTCAGCGACGCAGACGTGGCGGAAACGTCCGTCGCCCGGGCGTTAGCGTGATCGGTGCTCGCCGGCCCGGCGGTGTCGGTCGGGCTCGATGCAGTTGGGTTCGTGTCGCTCGCTTGGGCCTGGGCCTGGGTTTGCTGGATCGCGTTGTTCGCCGTTTGCGTCTTGCCTCCGGTCACGGCTGAAGCCGACGCGAGTTTGTCGCCGCCGCTGTCGGCTGTTGCCGGTGCGGACGCCTGGTTCGCTGGCGCCGTGTCGCTCGTATCCGGCGCCGGCGCAGCACCTTGCTCGGCCATCGTCGCCGTGGCGGGCTTCGTCTGTCGTTTGGTTGCATCGCCGATCGCTGCGGTCGCGGCGCTGGCGGTGTTGACCGGCGTTGGCGGACTGACCGGCGGAGCGACGGTGATCGCGGCGGCTACCGGTTGCGGTGGATTGGCGGCCGCGATCGCCGCCACGGCCGTTGCGGGGTCGGTGGTCGCGGTGCCGCTATTGTTGCTGCTGTCGTCGTTTTTGCTGTCACTGGACGATGCTTTCGCCGGCGTGGCCGACGCGATCGTTACGACCTGGGTCGGATCGGTCGGCGGACCATTGTTGGTCTCCGTCGGGTCGGCCAGGGAGTCGGGATTGCTTGGGACATTTGCTGCATTGGCCACGGCGCCGGTCGGCGTCTGGGGTCCGGTATTGCTGGTCGTTGACGCGCGCGACGGCGTCTTCCCTCCGTTGACGGCGGGCGGGCTCGCCGCGCCAGGTTGCGGCGCCGCCGCTGCCGTGCTGCTGATTGGCGTCGCGGCCGAATCTGCCTTCGGCTTGACGGATGATGGCTGGGAGGCGCCTTGGCCCTGTGACGGCGCGCTGCTCGCATTCCTTGGTGCGGAATTTGCCGACCCGGTATTGGTCGACGCGGGATTTGCGGCTGAGGAACTCGTCGGCGCTGGATTCGCAGATGCGGGGTTCGTCGGCGCGGAGTTCGCCGGCGCCGAATTCGACGACGTGGAATTTGCTGGCGCGGGATTGGTAGGCGCCGGGTTCGCGGGTGCGGGGTTTGCGGCGGGCGGCGGATTTACCGGTGCCGTGGGTGTGTCCGGCACGCTCGTCGCGTCCAGCAACGCGGCAAACGGTTGGGAGTCTGTTTCCGGCGCCGGCAGCGCAGGTGCCAATGCCTGCGACCACTGCGACTGGGCGAAAGATGACGTTGAATTGACGTCCGACGCTATACTTGACACTGCCAAACCCTTGCAAAGCGAAAAGCTGACATCTCGCCTGCAACCGCCGGGCCAGCACGCCGCGCCGTAGAAACGACGTAAATTCAATGGATTGGGCGGCGTCCCCTGACGCCGCCATGCGGCAGTGTTTGCGCCGACCCGGCAAGTTTTGCCGGCTTTTTGCCGGTGAATTCCGGTGAGCCCGTCGTCTGGCATCAAAGCCGCGACCGTGGCGGAGCGGCCGGCTCACGCCTATAGTATTGGCTGGTCGAGGCCGCCGTCGGCGTGAGCGACGTTGCCCGATTGGCCGCCCGGAAAGGACCTTCGTGCAGTGCTGAACAGTCTCGATATCGAGGGACGGCCGTCCGACACGCGTGTTGTCGTCGCGATGTCGGGAGGCGTCGATTCGTCGGTCACGGCGGCGTTGCTTGCTGAAGCCGGCTACGACGTTATCGGCATCACACTGCAGCTTTACGACCACGGCGCCGCCACCCACCGTAAGGGCGCTTGCTGCGCCGGCCGCGATATTCACGACGCGCGCATGGTCGCCGAGCGCATCGGCATCCCGCACTATGTGCTCGACTACGAGGGTCGATTTAAGGAAGCGGTGATTGACCGCTTTGCCGAAAGCTATATGGCCGGCGAAACCCCGGTGCCGTGTCTGGAATGCAACCGGTCGATCAAGTTTCGGGATCTCCTGCAGACCGCGCAGGAGCTCGGCGCCAAGGTCTTGGCCACCGGCCATTATGTCGCCTCGCGGGCGCTCGCCGGCGGCGGCCGCGCGCTTTACCGCGCGCGCGAAGCCGAGCGCGACCAAAGCTATTTCCTGTTCGCAACCACGCGCGCCCAGCTCGATTTGTTACGCTTTCCGCTCGGCGACCAGACCAAGGCTGAGACCCGCGAACTGGCGCGGCGTTTCGGATTGACGGTCGCCGACAAGCAGGACAGCCAGGACATCTGCTTCGTTCCCACCGGGCATTATGCCGACATAATCGAGCGGCTGCGCCCCGGCGCCGCGGCACCGGGCGAGATTGTCGATCTCGATGGCCGCGTGCTCGGCGGGCATGACGGCATCATCCATTTTACCGTCGGCCAGCGACGCGGTCTCGGCATTGCCACCGGCGCGCCGCTTTACGTGATCCGCCTGGACGCGCATTCGCGGCGCGTCGTGGTTGGTCCGCGCGAAGCCTTGCGGACCAGTCGCATCCGCCTGCGCGACGTGAACTGGCTCGGCGCCGACACGATCGACGAAGCGATGGAGCGACGTGCCGAAATTTACGTCAAGGTCCGCTCCACCCGGCCGCCTCAGCCGGCTTGGCTGCGCGGCGATGCCGAGGGCGGCATCGAGGTCGAACTGATCGCGAGCGAGGACGGGGTGTCGCCCGGTCAGGCTTGCGCGATCTACGACGCCGCCGAGGGGCAGGCGCGGGTGCTTGGCGGCGGCATCATCGCAAGCACAGTGGCAGCGCCTGGGGCAAAGCGCGTCGTTCCTACCACTCTGGCCGAGGCGCACTGACAGCGCCACGCAGGCGGCCGCCATAACGGGACGTAGGCACGAGCGATGGCGACGGAGCTCGACAAGGACGCGGTCGCCAAGGCCTACGCCCGCTGGGCACCGGTCTATGATCTCGTCTTTGGTGCTGTGTTCGAGCGCGGCCGCAAGGCCGCGACTGCCGCCGCTGAACGCATCGGCGGCCGCATCCTCGAGGTCGGGGTCGGCACTGGACTGTCGCTGCCCGATTATTCCTGGACCAATCGTCTGACCGGCGTCGATCTTTCGCTGCCGATGCTGCGCAAGGCCAAAGCCCGCGCCGTCGAGCATCGCTTGACCAATCTGGATGGTCTTGCTGTCATGGACGCGCAGCGCCTCGCCTTCCAGGACGGCGTGTTCGACGTGGTGGTCGCACAATACGTCATCACCGCGGTGCCGGATCCGGAAGGCACGCTCGACGAGTTCGTCCGCGTGCTCAAGCCCGGCGGCGAGATCATCCTGGTCAACCATCTCGGCGCCGAGGGCGGCCTGCGCGCATCGTTCGAGCAAGGGTTCGCCCCGGTGGCGCGCCGGTTAGGCTGGCAGCCGGAATTCCGTTGGCAACGGCTGGCGCAGTGGGCGGCGCGCCACGGCAGCGTCCGCGTCGTCGAGCGCCGATCGATGCCGCCGCTCGGGCATTTTTCGCTGATCCGCTTTATCACGCTTTCGCGCTTCCCAAGCGAGCCCGTTGTTCCGGCGGCGGAATCGACGTACCGGATTGGAAATTGACGAAAACGCTCATGCCCCGGGCTTTTTCGACGCCACGGACCGGGCGGATTTAGCCTCTTGGAAAGCGCGGTGAATTGCCCTAAATCTCGCCGCGGCGGCTTCCATTTCGATGGTTTGGCGGAGTAGCTCAGCTGGTTAGAGCAGCGGAATCATAATCCGTGTGTCGGCGGTTCAAATCCGTCCTCCGCTACCAACTCCATCGAAGACTTAGACGAATTGAGCAGCCGGCAACGTTGTCTTTCCAACAGCCGTGACCTGCATCGGATCCGGCCTGCCTAGGGTAACAATCGACGCCGGTGAATAGTGCTTCAGGTCCTTAAATTTGCCGGCAGCGAAAATCCGAATAGTACCTGACCTGCGCCCAGTCGATTAGTCCTGGACAGAACTGCGAAGTTCGCAAAAATGTCCGGCCTTAAGAGCTGTGGCCTCTTCTGGAGGGCTGAGTATGTCTTTGCTTGGGGGCGGCAGTGGCCCAAACGTCAGTCTGATGCCGGAGGAAGCTGCACAGCCTGCCAAATGCGCGTGCGCAAACGACCGGGACAGGCATCTGTTCTGTCCGGGTCCCAAGCGCATCTTGGCGTTGGACGGCGGCGGTGTCCGCGGCGCCATCACGGTCGCTTTTCTCGAACAGATTGAAACGGTGCTGAGCCAGCGCCTGGGCGGGCCCATTCATTTGGCCAACTGGTTTGATCTGATCGGCGGGACATCGACCGGCGCGGTGATTGCCGGGGCGTTGGCGCTCGGTTACACGACGCAGGACATCAGAAACTTCTATCTCGAACTTGCGCCAAGGGTCTTCCGGCGATCGCTATGGCGTTTGTTGCGCCTGAAATCGAAATTCGACGCCGAGGCGCTTCGCAAGGAGATCGAACAAATTGTCGGTGACCGCCGCCTCGACACCGACGATTTGCACACCGGCTTTTGCCTGATCAGCAAACGCCTCGACACCGGCAGTCCCTGGATTATCGCCAATAATCCGCGCGCTCGGTATTGGGAAACCAAAGCTGGAGACGACGGTCACATTGGCAATAGACACTATCCTCTCGGCAATCTTGTGCGCGCTAGCACCGCTGCGCCGTTCTACTTCGAGCCGGAATGGCTGGAAATCGTCGACGGTGAAGAGCCCGGACTTTTCGTTGATGGCGGAGTCACTCCCCACAACAACCCGTCGGTGATGCTTTTTTTAATGACGATTTTGAACGCCTATCACCTTCGCTGGAAGGCGACGCCTAACGACCTGACCATTGTGTCGGTGGGAACCGGCAGCCATCGCGATCGCGTCGTGCCCGAAGAGCTGGGTTTGGGATGGACCGCGAAAATTACCTATCGCGCCCTGATGTCTTTGATGAATGACATTCAGACATTCGCGATCACCCAGATGCAATATCTCGGCGAATGTCTGACGCCGTGGTGGATTAATTCCGAACTCGACACCCTTGAGAAGGAAACGCCCGCCAGCGGAAAGATGTTTCGCTTTTTGCGCTACGACGTTCGGTTGGAGTTGCCCTGGATCGAAAAAGAGCTTGGCGATGAAGTTGAAAAGGAATTCGGCCGCAAGCTGACCGAAGCAGACGTGGTGCGCATGCGCAGCATGGATGACCCGACCATCATCTACGACATCTACAAGCTTGCCCAGATTGCGGCAAGGAAACAGGTCAGGCCGGAACATTGGCTCGGCGAGATGGCGACCTGGTGCGACGGGCGAAGACCATCCGCCGAACCGCGCACGCTGGTCCCGAGGAAGCCCGATCCGCCTTCGCCATGGTTTGCTTTTTGGAGTTCCGTACTGACGGTCATGAGCAACGCCCGCAGCGCGCTGGTGGTGCAAAGCGAGAAACGATCGAGAAAATGACTGCGCCGATCGAGCACGAAGCGATGGTAGAAGTAGCAAAGATGCTTTCAATTCCGTCGTGCAAAAGCAACGGCGGCGCGAGAGCGTCAAGCAAGTCGGCCGATGGGGATAACGTCATCAGCGGCTGGTAGTGGTTCGATTAAACTCGTGACGATCAGAACATTGGTTAGCGATGCCTGCCAAGTCCGCACAATCGAAATCACCACCCCGGGCGCGCCTCGCTTTCCGCGTCGGTATCGTGGGTCATCGACCGGATCGTTTGCCGAGGGACGCAGCAACTTTGGAGGCGTTAAGTCGAACGCTCCGAAACGTACTTGAGGTGGTGCAGACGGAGGTAACAAACTTCGCAAAAGCCGATCGGGCCGATCCCAGCCCGGTTTACGCGCCGGATAGTCCTATTCTGCGAGCGATCTCGCCGCTTGCCGAGGGCAGCGACCGGATGTTCGCAGCGGCGGCAATCGAACTTGGCTTTGAGCTTCTCTGTCCGATGCCATTTCATCAGCAGGAGTTCGAAAAGGATTTTCTCCCGCCCCATGCACTGGAAGTCAACTCGCGTGACAAGTTTCACGAGTTGCTCAAGCGCGCCCGGCAAAGCGCCGGTCTCGTCACTTTTGAGCTCGACGGCCGGCGTTCGGCTGCGGGCGCCGCTTATGGCATGGCTGGTCGGGTGGTGTTGAACCAGGCAGATTTTCTGATCGCTGTCTGGGATCGGGGCGGGGCTGCCGGAAGCGGCGGTACGGTGCAAACGCTGCGGGAGGCCGTGTATTTTCATCTTCCGGTTCTTTGGATCGATCCATTCAAGCCGGACGAGTGGCGGATACTGCGAACCGAGCAGGATGTCGCCAGCGTCGAAAACGACGCCAGTCCCAACCGGCCGCAGCTTGGAACAACGCAGCTCAGTCAATCGATCGCCGCGCAAATCAATGCTCTTGTGCAAGCCGAGCTGGCATCGCCGGAGCCGCGTGCCGATGATACTCAGGCCGCAAGGCTGAGCGCGCGCGAGTATTTTGCCGAACGCAAGCCAAGACTGAATCTTTGGTTCTGGTGGAAGCTATTTCGCGATCTTGCCGGCAGCGCCGTCGTTAGAATGCCCAAGCTTGTGGTGCCGGACTTCGAAGCCGAAGTCAGTGAAGACTGGCCGATAGATGATGGCGCTACGGCATCGACCGCCGTCCGGCCATCGGCGGTGGAGGACTGGGTCAATCGCCGCTTGCGCGCCCATTACGCCTGGGCGGATAAGCTCGCGGATTGGTATGCCGATCACTATCGCAGCGCCTACCTCGCCATCTACATCCTTTCGGCTTTTGCGGTGCTTGTCGCAATTGTCTTGCACCCGGTCTGGTACGGTGCGTTTTTGGAACTTGTTTTGGTCGGCGCTATTGTCATTCTGTTCTTGCGGGGAAGTCGCCTGCACTGGCATGAACGTTGGATGGAGTATCGCCTACTGGCGGAGCTGATCCGCCAAATCCGCATCCTCATTCCTCTCGGCGGTGGTCGACCGCTACCGCGCACACCGACGTTGAGTATCTACGAAAGCCTGACGCAAACCTGGATGTATTGGCAGATGCGCGCGGTTGCCCGCGCGACCGGCATTCCGCCGGTGAAGATCACTTCGGAATACTTGCTCGATTGCGTGCGCTACATAGGAAGGGTGGTCGGCGTCAAAGACGGCGGGCAGCTGCAATTCCATAGAGTGACGCGACAGCGCTCCGAATCGATTGCGCTGCTCCTGAACTCGACGGCGCACGATCTTTTCATTCTTTCTTTTTGTTTCGTCTTGATTCACCTGTCCGCTCATTTTCTCCATGATCACTTCTCAACCTCTAATGTTGAACGAACGATCGTGGTCCTATCCGCGCTGCCGGCCGCTGCTGCGGCGTTTATCTGGCTGTTCTTCAGATCGAACGGCATTTTCTTCATACTGGCGTTACTGCTGGCGATTGGCGCCGCGGTAAGCTTCAGTTTCGGGGCCGTCTCGCTATTGGACCTTTTTATCGTTCTCGCTGCACTGCCCGCGTTCGGCGCGGCGCTTGCGAGTATCGCCAATCAAGGTGAATTTGCGCGGCTGGCGAAGAGATCCGTTGCGATGGCGAGCACATTTGAGGAATTTTCCCGACGGGTCGGGGAGCTTGAACAACGGTTGCTCGCCGAAAGTGCCGAGCCGACGACGCAACTGGCCGACGTGATCACGCTGGCGACCGAGATCACCCAAGTCATGGTGGATGAAGTCTCCGACTGGCGCGTAGTTGTCGCGGAACAGCCGATGAGAGTTTCTTAGCGGAGCCGGCTTACAGCGCCGTTCTGGGTTAGCGACGGTTCAATCTTTGATCCAAGGTAGCACGGATGCGCAGATCATATCCGCGCGTGACGTGAGCGGTCTCGCATGGTACGAGACCTCGCTCCTCTTCATCGCGCCAGATTTCTTGGCGCCACCAGAGAAGATCTAAGGGAGCCGACTCGATACGCTCCCTCCGACCGTCTTATTCGGGTGAAAGACTTCAGCCGCGTAATCATTTGGAAGTCAGATCGCGGAAGACCGCAGCGCGTTGGAGGAATCAAAGTCCAATCGTGGGCTAACAGGTGAAAAGCCGTGAATTGGTTTGAGGGTACGCCAACGACAAATCGCGCCGGCGACGGCGAACAGTATCGAACCACGGAGGTGCGCGCGTGGTGCGATACGACGTCAGGGTTTTCGGGGGCGCCGCTAGACGCTGTCAAGGTCGTGTCCGCATGTCTCATGGTGGCAGACCATGTAAATTACGCCTTCTTTGGACACGTGGCGAACTTCATGTGGTATCTCGGCCGCCCGGTGTTTCCGCTGTTTGTATTCGCCATGGTGTGCAACCTGATCCGCGGTACGGACGCGCCGGAGTACGTTGGAAAATTGATCTTGCTCGGCGTTTTTTCCCAACCCTTCTACGCAACATTGATGGCGGCTGATCAAGGCAATACGCTGTTTACGCTCGCGGTCGGCGCGGTGCTTGTGATGGCTCTGCGGGCGCAAAGACCTGTGGTGCAGCATCTCGTCTTCTTCATCGCTATCGTTGCAATATTTAGTTCCTTGTTTCGGGTCCGAGGGGGGCTGGACTTCGGCTTGGCGGGCATGTTGTTTCCCGCAGCGCTTTACCTCGTGTTGCAAGGGCGGCTGTGGCACCTGCCATCGCTTGCGCTACTGCTGTTCGCCTTGAATTGGTATCCGATCGACAATCCGTGGAGCTTAGAGCCGGTTCAAGTCGCGCTATTTGCCTGCGCTAGCGCCACGGTGATTGCATTGGCGGCGTTGCGGTTGAGGAAGCGGCCGCGTTTTCTGCCTCGCTACGCGCTTCACATATTCTATCCAGGCCATCTTTTGGCTCTGCTGGCCATCCGTCTGTGGGTTTGATGCAATAGTGCGGGAGTGCCGAAAATGGCTCCTTTTCGGGGTCTATTATGACGCTGCGGCGACATGCTCGAATTGGGTGGAGCAGGTACGATGCCTGAATGGCTCGATGAGGCACTCGACTACATTCCTTCGTGGCTCGAATTCCAATTGCGCGTTCTGGCGCTGCCCGGTTGCACGATCGCGATCGCCCACGCCGGTAAAATTGTGCTCGATCGTGCTTTTGGCTACGCCGACGCTGTCCGCCGCGAGCCGCTCACGCCGCGCCATCGCTTTCGCGCCGCCTCGCACGCGAAAAGCTTCACAGCAGCGGGTATCTTGAAGCTTCGAGAAAACGCAAAACTGCGGCTGCATGACCCGATAGGAAAATATGTCCCCGCCATTGATCGCGGCATTGCGCAACTGAAGATTTTCGAAGTCCTCTGTCACGGCGGCGGCATCATCCGGGACGGCGCAGACTGCGGCTATTTCTTCGATCGGAGGCCGTATCCGACGGCAAACGACTTGATGGCGGATTTCCAGTCGCCGCCGCTAATCAAGCGCGACAAGTATTTCAAATATTCCAACCACGGCTACGGATTGCTCGGTCTGGTGATTGAAGCCGTAACAGGCGAGGCGTACGCGTCATGGATCAAACGTGAGATCATGGATCCAGCCGGCTTGAAAGAAACGTCGCCCGATATGCCGATTGCCACGGGCATCCCGTTTGCTCGCGGGCACACCGACAAAATATTGCTCGGCGAGCGCGTGGTCGTGCCAGGCGACTATTCGACCGGCGCGCTTGCCCCGGCAAGCGGACTTGTCGCCACGGCGAGCGACTTGGCGGTATTTTTCTCACAACTTTCGCCGCGAGCCGCGACCAGCGTGCTTTCGCGTTCGAGCCGGCACGACATGACGCGCAAGCGCCTGCGCAACCGGCATTCGAGTGTCGAACTCAGTTATGGCTTCGGCACGATCAGCGGCGCCGTTGAGGACTGGAGATGGTTCGGCCACACTGGAGGACTGCAAGGCTACTTGTCGCGTACAAAAATGCTGCCGGCGCAAGATCTGACCATCAGCGTGTTGGCAAACTCGGCGGACGCTCCAGCTGAACAGTGGATCAACGGCGCGATCCACATCCTTCGTACCTTCAAGCGACAACGCGCGCCATCCGACGAGCTGAAAGACTGGAACGGCAGATGGTGGGGCCTGTGGGGCGCCGTCGATCTCGTGCCGATGGGCGACGTCGTGATGTTAGCCAATCCACAAACGGCAAATCCCTTTTTGGATGCCAGCCAGCTACGCGTGAGTGGCCGCGATACGGCGCGGATCGCCTCGTCCACCAGCTTTTTGTACTTTGGCGAAACGGCGCGCCGCACGAGGAACGAGGCCGATCAGCCCGTTGAATTGTGGCTGGGTGGTGACAAGCTGTTGTCCGAAGCGGATCGTGCCGCAGAAATCAAAAGGAAGTACGCCGCCAGAACGGATCGGGCCGACGCCAAGCTAATCGAAGGATAGACACCGCATGGCTCGGTTGCTAATGTGAATGTGGCTCGGGTTCGGGTTTTCGACTTTTTGGGCGATTGAGAAACGGGAGGTGGGTCTTGAGCAAGATTTTCGCAATGGTGTTGCTTGCGTTGGCACTCGGGGTGGGATTGAGCGCTGCTGTTGTCAACCAATCGCAGGCGACGTCGGGCAACGCGCCGCATCCGCGTTGCTCCGGTAGCGGATGTTGAGCAATCTCGGAATGTCCTGAAGGCGTTGGTGAGTTTGACAACCCCACGATCCCCGAGGCGGGTGCTCCACTTCGGGGTCTGGGTTTGTCGTTCGCAACGCGAGAGCCGACAATATCAAGCGTCTGGGGCAACCTCAAGCTCCGTTCGATAGGCCGACCGAGGCTTTAGTCCGGTCATGACGCTTGGCTGGCGCCGTCGGTATTTTATCAACATCTCACTGGTGGTCGTGTCGCTGGCGCTTGCGCGCCTCACCGGATTGCTGTTCGGCGACCGAGCCGCGGGCGGGGCGCTCGACGTTGTCGTGATCATGGGGCTGCAGACGTTGGCGTTTGCAGGTGGCGGTCAAGGCCGCGGCGACGTTTCTTTGCATAGATTGCGTCGCGTGCTCGGCGTGCGCGCCATCGGCCTCGCGGTCGTGCTTGCGTTCGCCATCGGTTCTTACCAGCTGCAAAGAATACTCACATTGAGCGATTGGCGCATTCACCCAAATGTACTGTGGCTGCTGGCGCCACTTTTCTTTTCAGCTCTGGTCGACGCGATGTCGTCGCGACCCTATTGTGACGAATATTGGGCTTTGGGAAAACTTCTGATCAGTCGATGGAAGTCGACGGCAATAGTGAAAAGGGAGATGGGCTCTTGCGCCATCAAGGTGTTTTTCTACCCGATGATGTTTGTCTATATCGAACAATATCTGGATCTGTTTGATCAATATTGGCTTCCAAAATCGTGGAGCGTCGGTGCCGTCTACGATGCTTTGGTGGTCTATTGCCTTCTGATCGATCTTGTCTTTGGGGCCGCTGGCTATGCGCTATCGTTGAAAATTCTGGGTAACCGCGTCCGTTCGGTCAATCCTTACGCGCTCGGCTGGTTTGTAACGATTATTTGCTATTCGCCATTTTGGGACATGGTCAGCCGCGTGCTGATTTTCCGTTGGCGTCCGGATTGGATCGCTTGGACTGAAGGCTGGCCGATCGCTCGTATGATCTGGTTGGCGATGATCGGCTGCTGCCTCGTGGTCTACGCATGGTCGACGGTCGAATTGGGCACCAGATTTTCAAACCTGACCTATCGCGGAACTGTGGCGACCGGCCCCTACCGCCTGATGAAGCATCCGGCCTACGTCTCGAAACTCGCATCCTATTGGTTGATTACCATCCCGTTCGTTCCGCTTTACGGCTGGCTGTTTGCCGCGCAGCAGTGCGTCGTGCTGCTGCTTTCTTGCTCGATTTATTATTTGCGCGGCAAATATGAGGAAAAGCATTTATCGCAATATGCCGAGTACAGGGCTTATGCCGCCAGCACGACGGGGCGCGCATTTTTGGATGTATATGCCGGCGCCGTGTACCGTGCTCTAGGAAGGGTCTAGGGCCCCGTTGCCGCAGCTAACGCAGCGACCTTCTGCTGGCAAAATGCGGTGACATCCGGTGGCCAAAGGTCTCGCAGGTCCCACAAGACTGTCGGCACCGGGGTCGCCGCGCAGCTTTGAAAGGTGGCGAGCGCTTTTGATCTGTCGCCTTGAGCCTCAAGGGTAACGCCAATCCTCTGGTAGCTGACCGCCAGAGCCTTGTTCCAAATGCCGTTCGACACGTCCATTTTCTTCAAAATCAGGGCGTTGCTCAGCATCGATTGGTATTGTTTCAAAGCCTCGTCGTAGTTCTTTTGACCGCGTAACGCGTCGCCTACCTTTTCCGTAGCGTTGGTGACATCGAACAGCGCCGCGCCGTTTTCCGTGTCCTTGTCGAGAGTATCCTTCGCCATGTCGAAGTAAACGTTGAACTCCTTTAGCGCCAGATCGATTTGCCCTTGGCGCAAATAGACTTCGCCGATACGCTGATGCGCCACTTCAAGATCTTGGTTCCAAATGAAGTTGGATTGATCCACTGTTGCCAGCTTTGCCGCCAGCGGCAAGTACGCCTGATATTCCTTGATTGCGTTGTCCATGTCGCCTTGCCCGAAATAGGAGTCGCCAACTCTTTGATGAGCTATTGCCACGGCTTCAGCGAATTCCTTGTTGTCCGATTCCTTGTTTTGACCTTTCTTCGCAAGCTCCAGATAAGTTGCAAAATGATCGCGGGCTTCCGCCGGTTTGCTCTTGGCCATAAGAACGTCGCCCATTCGCTGACGCGCGAACATCTGGTCTCTCAGCCATGCGATTTCGAGCGGCTGTTTGTCAGCCAATCGATTGGCGAGGTCGAGCCAGTTCTGATATTGCGCCTGCGCTTCGTCAATGTTTGCCTGGTTGCGCAGGCAGTCGCCGGTAAACCGGTAGATTTCGATCAGGTCTTGCTCGTAATCCTTGTTATCGGGATACTCGGTAGCCAGAGACTGCGTAGTCGCCAATGCCGCGCGCAGATTTTGCAGCGCCCCGGCAAGGTCGCCTTTCCAGAACAGCGACTGGCCGAGTTCTTCGTGCGCTCTTTCGCCGAGCTGCATCCAGTCTGGATCGGACGGGTAGCGCGCAAGGAAAAGCTTGGTTATCTCCAACTCCTCCTGCGCCTTCTGTTGCGCGAGCGACGCCCGGCTCAGCACGATGTAGGCTCGGCTCACGGCGCGTAATAGCCGTGCTTTTGCGGCCGCGGCTTCGCTGGTATCGCTGTGCAAACGGTCGACGGTGCTTTGCGCCCGCTCGATAAGGGAGCTCAGCAGGCTCGTTGAGATACGGCCCGCTTGATAATTGTCAACGATGGTGTCGACATTCGATGCCGCTTGATCGATGGCCAGATTGAAGTTGGACCTGGCCAGCTTTTCCGCCGCGTCGGCATGGACCCAGAAATAAAGGGCGACGCTGCCAAGCGCGGCGAACACCACCGTTGCTGCTTGTGCCAGGCGCAGAAACCGCTTCGTCGCTTCGGCTTGCTGCTGGGCTCGTTTAGCCTCGGCTTCGGCGCGTTCAGTTTCGGCCTTGGCACGGTCGGCCTCGGCATTGGCGCGTTCAGCTTCGGCCTTGGCGCGGGACAGCTCGGCTTGTCGCAGCCGCTCGCGCTGCTCCGCGCGTTCGCGCTCCTGCCGCTCGCTGTCTTCGATTGAAGCGCGAATGAACGATGCTTCGTCGTCGGAAAACCTCTTCGGGTGAGCAGCCAACCAGCTCTTCGCGCGCTCCAACAGAATCCCCGACAATAGTCCTTTGGCGCGTACATTGTCGGCGAGCTTTGCGTAGTCTTCGCGCGATTTCTCGATGCGCGATTTGCCGACCAAAAACTCGCGCTCTTCCTCGAGCCACTGCGAAAGCAGCGGCCAAACTCGAAACAGCGCCTCATGCGCCACTTCAACGACGCCGTGGTCGACAACCAGAAGGCGGGCATCAGCCAATGCACGCAGCATCTTGTGGGCCGGCGCCGGCAGCCGTTCGAGGCTCGCCGACCGGCGTACAAAGGCGCCCTCGTCATTCACGCGCACCAGGTCGGGCACGAAGCTTTCACGCAGGGCATTGAGATCGTCCTGAGTCGGACCCTCCCTGGCTATTGCCTCTTTTGCAGCGTCACGAACGGCGACTTCGAGCGGCGAAAGCAGGCCGTCGCGCATCGACTCATATTGTGCTTGTGTCAGCACGTGGTCGCTGCGGCGGTCGTAGAGACGGCGCAGGACGAAAGCGACGAGCGGCAAGGCGTCGTGCGTCTTGGCGTCGCGCATGAGCGCGGACACCAGCCCTTCGCCGATAGCCAGCCCGCCGATATCCGCCGGTCCCTCTACAATCATACCGAGCCGCTCGATCGGCATCGGCTTGAGAGAGAACTCCTCGAATCGCACGGCCAATTTGTCCGCGGTTTGCAGATCCGGAAGATGATCGGACCGCAATGTCAGGATGCCAAGCGCCGGGTTGTCGCCAGCGAGCAGCCGTGAGAGCAGGTCGAAGAAAGCATCCTGGGTGTCTTGGCTCTGGCCGGTAAAAGCTTCCTCGGCCTGATCCGCCGCGATGATCAATGTTGCTTGGGGGGCCTTTGCTGCAAGGCGAACGCGGTCGATCAGTGCCCGCCCCTGTTTGGGTCCGACCACGGCGTCGAGATCGGCACTGGTCAGCGAAAGATCGATTCCTTGCAGAGCGCCGAGCAGGTTAAGGACCGGATCGGATCCCGGCCGAAAGGGCGGCACCACCAAAAAGTTTTTTTTGTCGCGTGCCAGGCGGGGCAGAATACCTGCTTTGAGCAGCGACGACTTGCCTGAACCGGAGCCGCCAAGTATCGCGACAAGCTTCGCGCCGCCGTGGACGCGGCGCACGTTGATACGCTCGATGGCGCGCAATACGTCGTCGTCGCGGCCGAAAAAGATCGCTGCGTCAGCCGCGTCAAACGACAACAGTCCCGGGTAGGGCGCCCGCTTCGCGTCCCATTCGAAGCCTCCCTGGGCGTGGAGCGCGACGCGGGTCAGTTCGCCAGCCAGCCTTTCCAGTCCTTCGGTTCGATCTTTAACCAGGTTGACGTGCTGGATGTCGGACGAGACCACCGAAGTTTCGCCCGTTGGCGATTTAATCAAGGCAAAAATCGCTTTGCCGAGGGCGCGCGTTTGCGTGAATTCAGCAAAGCACCATTTTGAGTCGAACCAATTTTTGGTCAGGATCAGGATGACGGCCTGAGCGCGCTCGATCTCCCGGTAGAGTGTGCGCTCCCAATCGGCGCCGGGCGGAATGCCAGTGTGCTTGTCAAAGTCGAGAAACGCCTGTTCGAATCCAATTGAGCCAAGCCAAGCCTTGAGATCTTCGGCCTGTTTCACGTCGAGGCTCGAATGCGAAATGAAGATCCGTGCCATCGATATCCCCTAACGCCCGACCGCCCTGTTCACGATCGTGAAGGCGTGGTTCCGATTTGGCAATGGTTGAGCAGCGGGTGCCGATCGGGCTGTCGCTCATCGTTTGTTGAAACGTGGCGGCCTGCATCAACCTGCGTGTGATCGGACGGAAAAATTCGAACCTAGACCAATCTAGCAGTCAGGGGCCGACGGGAAGCGGTGCATCGTCGCTAGGAATTAAAGCCCAAACCATGATCGGCGTGTCGGCGGTTCGAATCCGTCCCCACCAAGCTCACCAATCGCGCGCGTACTCGCGCAATGCCGCTTGGACGCGCGCAATGACACTGTCCCACTCGCGCGTTGCATCTTGGCGAAACAGTCGGGCCGTCGGGTACCACGGGCTGTCGTCGCGATCGAGCAGCCATCGCCAGCAGGTATTGTAGCGATTGATGAGCCAGAGCGGCTTGCCGAGCGCGCCGGCAAGGTGCGCCACGGCGGTATCCACGGCAATGACCAGATCCAAATTCTCGATCAGCGCCGCGGTATCGGAGAAGTCGTGGAAGTCGGCGGACCAGTCGATGACCCGATGGTCGAGCGCGCTGCCGCGCAATTGCTCGAGCGCATCATCGCCTTTTTGCAGGCCATAGAATTCACAGTCGCGCACCTGCAAGACCGGCGCCAGCTGGTCAAACTGGAGACTGCGCTGGCGATCGATCCGGTTGGCGCCCGGCAAGCTCTTTCGCGGGTCGCCCGCCCATACCAGCCCGACTCTCGGTCGTTCATTGTTGCCGAGGCGGTCGCGCCAGGCGCGCGTCTTGTCTGGGGGCACGGAAAGATACGGCGTCTGCGACGGGATTGTTTCGAGCCGCGTACCAAATGCCAACGGCAGGCTGAGCAACGGGCAATGCAGATCGAAGGCGGGCAAAGTCTCGCCGCGCGACACGATCTGTGCTGCGCCGGAGAGCGTACTCATCAGCCCGCGCAGCGGCTGCTGGACCTCAAGAATGACCTGTCCAGCTTGCTCAGCGACACGCGGCACGTAGCGGCAGAACTGGATCGTGTCGCCGAACCCCTGCTCGGCGTGGAGAAGGATGGTCTTGCCAGCGATGTCATTTCCCCGGGTCCACAGCGGTTGCGGGAAATGCCGTTTTACTGCCCGGAGCTGCGCGATGTTCCATCGCCATTCCAGCTGTTGCCAGCCCCGCGCAAAGTCACCGAGCAGGAGGCGGCAGACCGCCGCGTTGAAATGGCCGTCGGCGAGGTTCGGCTTGAGCGTGAGCGCGCGGTCATAGCTGGTGAGCGCGTCGTCGAACCGCCGCAGCTCCTGGAGCGCGTTGCCGCGGTTGGAATGCGCCTCGGCAAAGCCCGGCCGCAGCGCGACCGCGCGGTCATAGCTCGCCAGCGCTTCGTCGAACCGCCGGAGTTCCTGGAGAACGTTGCCGCGATTGGAATGGGCCTCGGCAAAATCCGGCCGCAGCGCGAGCGCGCGGTCGAAGCTTGCCAGCGCCTCCTCGTAGCGATTGAGCTGATGCAAGGTATTGCCACGATTGGCATGCGCCTCGGCATAGTCCGGCTGCAAGGCCAGCGCGCGGTCATGGCTCGCCAGCGCTTCCTGATATCGTTTCAGGTGATGGAGCGCGGTGCCGCGATTGGAATGCGCCTCGACCGAGAGAGGCCGCAGCGCGAGCGCGCGCTCATAGCTCGCCAATGCCTCGTCATAGCGGCCGAGCTTGCCCAGGGCGACGCCCCGCGTATTCAAGGCATCGGCCTGCGCCGGATCTGCCGCGATAGCTTGGTCGCACGTCGCCAGCGCTTCTTCGAAGCGCTCCAGCTCCAGGAGCGAATTGGCTCGGTTGAGAAGCGCGCCGCGATGGCGAGGGTCGCGCGCCAGTGCCGCCTCGTACTTGAGGAGCGCCGCATCGGGCTGCCCAAGCCCGGCAAGCGCAAGGCCCAGGTTGTTGAGCGCGTCGACACGGTCAGGCTCGCGCGCCAACGCCGTCTCGAAACTCAAGCGAGCATCCTCGAAGCGTCCGAGCGCCAGCACAGCGCCGCCGCGATTGTAGTGCGCGTCCGCGTAATCCGGGCGCGCGCCGAGGGCGCGGTCGCAGCTGTCCAACGCCTCGTCGTTCCTGCCGAGCCGCAACAGCGCGACGCTGCGGTTATTGAGGGCTTCGGCGTTGGCCGCATCGACCGCGAGGGCGGCGTCGTAAGCCTCGATTGCCTCTCGCCATCGTTCCATCGCCAATAGCGCGTTGCCGCGGCTGCTGAGCGCTGGAACATGGTTCGGTCGCTGCGCCACGGCCTTTTCGTAGTCGGCCAGCGCTTCCTGATGCCGGCCGAGCGCGGCAAGCATATTGCCGCGATTGCAGCGCGCATCGAGATGGCCTGGAGCCAGCGTCAGCGCCCGTTCATAGCTTGCGAGCGCGTCGGCGTAGCGGCCGAGATTCTTGAGCGCCAGACCTTTGTTGTAGTGAGCGGTGGCGTCGGCGGACCGCGTCGCCAAGACCTGCTCGAAGGCGGCGAGCGCCTCCTGGTGGTGTTTGAGCGTGTCAAGGATGACGCCATAGTTGGTGAGCGCATCCGCCGATCCAGGCCGCGCCTTGAGCGCGGCCGCAACCAAGCGCAAGGCGTCGACCGAGCGGCCTTGCTGGTGACGAAGCACCCCAAGGAGATGCAGCGCATCGAAGTTGCTGGGGTCTGCCGTGAGCGCACCGTCGTAAAGCCGTTCCGCGTCTTCGAGATGCCCCCGCTGATGCAGGGCAAGCCCCTGTTCGACGTAGTGCGCCGCCGCCTGCGCTTGTTGCGCGGCCGCGTCTTGATTTGTGGTTTGATGCGCCGGAACGGCTTTTGCGACCGCCGAAGCTTTTTCGTGTCGGCCGCGATTGCCCATGTCCACTGCTGCCGGTGCCCGAGAGCTTGAGCGGCGAGCGTCGAACAAGATGGTTAATGAAAGGTAACCACGGCGAGGTGAACGCTCAGAGCCTGCCCTGCGATGGGGTTTTCGAGCCGGCCGAGCCGATCGGCACTATGAAAGCGGAATGCTTTGAGCGTGGCGAAAGATGTTGCTCGGATCGAACGCGGACTTTATCTGCTTCAAGCGCGGCAGATTCTGTCCCCAATAAGCGTCTGCCCAATCGGGTAGATCGGTGTCGCAATAATTCACATACGCCGCGCCCGACACGTAAGGACGCATCGTCGCATAAAATTGGCGCATGTCGTCGAGGCGCTTTGGCGTGTCGGCGGGATTGGTCCAAACGCTGCCGTACTGCAGGCAGAACAGCGTTCCGGCGCGATGAACGAACGCGGTGGCGTCAGGCGCGATCTTGCCCATGGCGCCGCCATAGGCGTCGCACACAACATACATGCTGTTGCTTGTCACGCCGCGCATCAGCGCCGCAAGTCCGTCGTCATTCAATGGCGCCGTGGCGTAGTCTGATTTTCCTTTCATCGTCTGGACAGGGTAGCTCCAGCCGCCCGAAAAGTAGTTCACGGCATCGAAGAACGTCATCGGTTTGATGAGCAGCGACTGGGCTTTCGGCAACGCTTTCAGTTCACGTTGCAGTTCTTGCAGCGTGCCGACCGATTGCCCGGCGGCGTGCATGTAGACGGTGCCATTCGCGCCTGTGGCGACCACGAGGTTTGAGTCGATGGTCGCCGGTGCTTGCGGCGCCCAGGCTTGCCACGCTTTCATCGCCGCCGCGGCGCTGGCCGCCGAAAGAGCGGGCCAACCGACCCGAAAGACGATCACAGTCGCCACTTTTTGTAGCTGGACGGTGTAGCCGGTCGCGACGCCGAAGCTGCCGCCGCCGCCACCGCGGCAGGCCCAAAACAAATCGGGGTTCTCCGTGGCATCGGCGTGGACCGGTCGGCCGTCCGGACCAACGAGGTCGACCGATTGAAGACTGTCGCAGGCCAGACCGAATGGGCGCGCAAGGTATCCGTAGCCGCCGCCGAGCAGATGGCCGGAGACGCCGACCGTCGGGCAGCTGCCGCCGGTGAAGGCCAGCTTGTACGGCGCGATCGCCTTGTACAAAGCGCCGAGCGAAGCTCCCGCACCGACGGTTGCCGTATTACTCTTGGCGTCGACACTGATCGCAGCCATCAGGCGGGTGTCGATGACGACGCTGGTGCTCTGCGAAAAGCCTTCATAGGAGTGGCCGCCGCAGCGTATCGCGAACGACAGGCTGTTGCTGCGACACCAATCGACCATGACGGTGACGGCGTTGACCGTCTTGCACAAAGCCCGCAATTGCGGGCTGAGCGTGGTGCGCGCATTGAAGGATGCCTGGTAATCCGGGAAATGCGCGTCCGCTGGGTGCAGCAGCAAAGCGTCCTGTGACGACAGGGAAGGAAGTGGCGGCAGTTGCGCAGTGGCTTTGCGCGAGGAGAAAACTGCCGGCGCTGCTACGGCGGCGGCGCCGACCTGCATCAGGATGGAACGTCGGGTCTCGCGTTTCATCGGCGGACCAGCAGGCATATCGCGCCCAGTGTGTCGGTTCGTGCCTCGACTCTGCGACCGTTAATTGCGCGTCGCGGCGCGTGCGGGAATCGACGCCGTGGTTGCAGCCGTCTCGATCCTCGGATCGACGTCGTCCATGCGCACCAAAACGTCCTCGATCGGATTGTCGGACCAGGCATGCGTGACAAAATCTCGGTGCGAGACCGGGCCGGCGGGCAGGAATGTCACCATGCCGTCGAGATGGCCGTGGCGAAGCTCCGAGCTGTAGGGCACGGATCGCTCCCGCAGCAGCTGTTCAAGGTAGGCATTGTGACCAGCGGTGTGCGGCGTGTACGAGCTGACAAAGAACGTCGATCGGTTCTCGGCGATCCAGTCGGCGAACTTGTCGATCCCGCCGTACAGCGAGTCGAGTAGCACGACGCCGCGAACGCGCGATCGCACACCGCCGCGGTCGAGCACAGACAAAGTCGGACCGAAGCCGCCGCTATACGAGACGATCACGATCGGCATCTTCGCAAAGATCAAGGCGCTGCGCGGGTCGCCGTACATATAGGCGAGCTTCACCGCGGCTTCGTCGAGGAAGCGCTTGAAGCCGTTCGCCTCCCAAAATTTTCCGGCGCTCGAATCGGCCGCGTCGACGGCGAATTGTGGCGCCACCAATACCGCGTTGGCGCCGGCCGCCGTGATTTGCGCCGGCACCTGCTGGCGATCGCGCACGTCGCGCGCGAGGGTGGCTCCGTGGCCATGAAAGAACACAACGATGACCGCCGGACGTCGCGGGTCGAAGCCGGGCGGAATGTGCAACAACACCCGGTTATCGCTGAAAGTCTGCGACTCCCAAAGTGCATGGCCGCGGAAATTGGTATGGCTGCGATGGCCCTCTTCGCCGGCGTTGAGGAACGGTCGGCCCGATCCGGGCGTCATGCCGTGGTAAGGGAACGGCGCGGTTTGAAAATCGACGAGATTGGTCAGCGCGCCGACATTCGGCGGGATGCGCGACGGAATGACGGGAGGAGCGGGCTCCGCGCCCTCAAGCGAGGCCAGCCGGATCGGCGGCCTGGTCGGGCTCAGCTTCGCCTCCTTTGCCACCGGTTTGGCTGGTGCTTTAGCCCGGTCGGCGACCTTCGGCTCGGACCGCGCCTCCAGGCGACTCCATTCGCCGGCGACAATGCTCGCTGGCGTCTCGCCATCCGCGAGGCTTACGCTCGAGGCGCTTGGCGCCCGCGGATCGCCGACGCGGGCGTGGGAAGAAGTGCTGGACGGGTCCGATTGCCCGAATTCCGAATCACTCTTGGCGACAGCGGCTCCGGACTGCGTGGCGAGAACCGGCGAGCGGAACTGATTGACGATCAGCAAAGACCAGCCCACCACGCCGGCGACGAACAGGACGGCGGAAATGCGAAGAAGATTGTGCTCCAGCGTGTCCCGCAGGAGTTCAACGCGGGTCGCCGGCTTTTTAGCGACCGCGGGCAGAACGCTGCCGGCGCCGAAATGGCGGCGTGGCGCGGCGGCCTCCAGCTTCGCTTGATCGAGCCGTCGCTCCACCGACCGCAGGTGGGCGCGCACTTCCTCGAATTGGCTGCGGGTTGGCGTTGCACGCGCTGTGGCTTGCTCCAGCCGTCGCCCGGCTGTTGGGTCGCCATGGAAATGACGCGCACGCGCCGGCGGGGCCGCGTTAGCGGCCGGCCTGCGGAATTGCTGCGGCGCTGGTCCCCCGACCGTGTGTGCCACTGTTCCCCCACCCGACACACAAAGTGTCGGGGACGACTATGTCGCCATTTTGACCGGGTCAGCGGCTGGTCCGGGGAGAACCTCCAGAACAAAACGGGAAAACGCCCCCGTAGCGGCAGCCCAGCGTGCCCGTCGCATCGGTCTCAGCGCGCCTGCGATGCGCGTTGGACGCCTTTTTCGCCTTCTTGGGCGCTTGAGAATCGTCTGCCGCAGGGTATTGGTCAGTTGGTGAACCGGGCGTTAATTCCTGGTCGCTGGTCTGCGGCGCGCTCTTCTGCGCCAGCAGCAGATTCGACTCGTTATGGCGCCACCGATAGCCGATGCCGAAATCGATCGGGGTGGCGCCGCGGAACAACTCCGCCATTCCGGGCTGGTAGGAATGCCCGAATATGCCGAGCGGTCCGACATAGCGGCCGAACGGCTGCAGCCGCCATTTTTTCCGGTCGAAATAGGCCAGCGGAATGCCGCTGTCGTCTTGCAGGATGGTGGCGCTGCGATCGAGCAGCATGTTGCGCACTTTGCTGAAGCCGCCGGAATGCAGCAGATACGACGCGCTTTTGATGAAACTGTCCGCCGGGCTGAGCTTTTGGCAGAACGCCAGAAAACCGCTGCGCTCGATTGAGCCATCGGCGAGGTTGGTGCTGAAATAATAAAGCGTCTGCTTGGGGCCGCTGCCGTCGGAGAAGACGATCTTGACCCCCGGAGCGGCGCTGCGGGCGACGACGCTGCGCGCACCTCTCTTGGTCGGGACGGCGGCGTCCGGCGGCTCATCGCCGCCCTGCTGCTGGACATTGCCGTCGGGGTCGAGACCGACCAGGCTCACCTCGTGAATGGTCTTGCCGGTCCGTGCCAGAAACACATAGAGGACCGGAATCGTCCCGAATACCGGGCCCTCGTGCAGCTGCACTCTCATGTTCTTGGTGATGAAGAAGCTCAAGCTGAGCAGCGACCCCATCGACACTTCGAGGTTACGCAGCGACCCGTAGACCGTCCCGCGGCTGAGATTGGTCAGTTGCGGAATACCGCCGGTCGGCTCGAGACCGGCCAACACGTAGGTCGAGGCGCCGGGGAAAAACGACGTCGCGTATAGGAAATCCGGACCGCTGAACATGTACAGCATGGTGTCGTGTTTTTCGGTCAGGTTGGCCTTGGAAAAGGCGCGAACCTTGGAAAGCTTGGCGCTCTCCTCGCGGGCAAAAATCGTATCGAGATAGCGCGCATGCTGCTGCCAAGCCGGATCCTTGGTCAGCGGCGCCAGCGGCGAGTTGGCCGACGGCGGCAGTCCGGCGAGGAATTTTGCGGTGTCATCGGCGGTTGCTGTTTCGGCGCTCCGGGCGGGCGCCGTACTTACAGCCAGCATGACCGCCAGACCGGCAGCCGCCATTATTCTAGGCATGGTTATAGGCATCACTTTAGGCCACCGTTTGCGAGATATCGGGAGAGGGTGCATTTGAGAGCGGGCGGGACACATAATAGACCACGAGGCCAGCCAACATCATGGCGACGCCCGCAAGGGACTGCAGCGGTCGATTGACCACAAGATAGTACATCATGAACAGCGTCACGCTGAGAAAAATGATCGGTGTCACGGGGTAACCCCAGGCGCGAAACGGCCGCGCCAAATCAGGGCGGGTGATTCGCATCTTGATAACGCCAAGCACCGTGAAAAACGAGCAGAAGGTGAGGCTGAATTGAATGAAATCCAGCACCGCTTCGAAGCTCTGGGTCAACAGCAGGACGTTCGACACCAGGAGTTGAAAGACAATAGCGACGGTCGGCGCATCCTGCTTCGATTTGCGCGAGAAGAAGCGCAGCAGCGGCAGGTCCTCGCCCATCGTCATGGCGACCCGCGGCCCGATCCAGGTCATGGCGCTGATGGATGACACCAGCCCAAGGCAAATCAGCGCGCCCATGATGCGACCACCGATATCGCCAAAAATATGCTTGCCGGCGATGATGGCGACGTCGAGTTGTCCCGCCATTTCATGCATCGGCGTCGTGATCAGGAAAACCGCGTTGAGACAGACGTAAAGCACGATGACGATTGCGGTGCCGGCGAACAAGGCGCGCGGCACGTTGCGGATCGGGTCGTGCATCTCGCCGACGATGTAGGTCGCCGCGTTCCAGCCCGAATATGAATACATCACGAAAACCAGGCTGATGGCGAACGGCGCGCCGGCGATAAAGGTCAGGTCGACGGCGCTCGGCAGGAATGAGACCGGTTGCGTATCACCGAGCGCAAAACCGGCGATGATGAAGACGATGATGAGAACGAGCTTCAGCGCCGTCCAGATATTGTGGTAGGCGGCGCCGAAACGAACACCGCCGAGGTGCACGAGCGCCGCCAGCCAGGTGATGCAAAAGCCCAGCAATAGCGGCGGCGCGCCGGGGATGACCGACTTGAAATAGACACCGAAGGCCATGGCGGCCAGCGCAATCGGCGCGGCGAAGCCGACCGTCGCCGACAGCCAGCCGGCAACAAAGCCAAACGCCGGATGATAGATACGGCGGAGGAAATTGTACTCGCCGCTCGATCGCGGAAACATCGCCGCCAGCTCGGCGTAGCAGAAGGCGCCGCAGATCGCGGCGATGCCGCCGACCACCCACAATAACAGCAGCGAGAAGCCGGAAGTTATGTCGGTGACCTGAAAGCCAAGGCTGGTGAAAACGCCGACGCCGACCATGTCGGCGACGACAATCGCCGTCGCCGTGATCCAGGAAACCGAGCCTGAAACCATGCCAGGAGCCGTGCCGGGCACCGTACTGGTGACGGCGCCGGCGGGCAGACTCCCCGAATCAGCTCTGTTCATTGAAATTGCTTTCGGCACCCATCCGGGCCGCATTACAAGGTGCAAACCCGTTAAATTTCAAGGACGTTTTTGGTCGTTTCCGGACGGTCAAATCGCTTGACTGCCCAAACCGTTTGCCGACGGGCATAATTTGAGTTGCAAGAAAGTCACATACTTTCAGAACGCAAATGGCGGAGCAGTCCGCGCTTGGCGCCCGGCTCACGGCTATCCCGCGTTTCAGGCTTTCGTGAGGTCGCTGCCCAAATCCGTTCCTGAACAAATGTCAATTTTGCCACCGCCAAGGGCCCGAGCACGAAGGGATAGAGATCGTGCAGGCCCATGCTGCGATTGACCGAATTGACTGCGAATGTAAGCGCGAGCCAGGCCTCGACCAGGCGTTTCATATCGGTGTCGTGGGGATGGAAACCGAACACCGCGCCCGAACTTTGCGGCAGCTGCGGACTGGCGGCGAGGCCAGCGACATGGGCGGTCTCCAGCGTGTCGACCATGTGAAAGTAGTGCGCCCACGTCTCGGCAAAGTCCTCCCAAGGGTGCGAGCTCGCGTAGGCCGAGATGAAGTGCTCCGACCAGTCGGCGCGAGCGCCGTTGGCGTAATAGGTCTGCAGCGCAGCGACATAGTCCTGCCGCTCGTCGCCGAAGAGGCGGCGGAATTCGTCGAGATGCGGCGTGCCCGCGATCAGCCGGTCCCAATAATAATGTCCGATCTCGTGGCGGAAGTGGCCGAGCAACGTGCGGTAAAGCTCGCCCATTTGCTGCCGCTGACGTTCACGCTCGGCATCGTCGGCTTCCGCTAGATTGATGGTGATGACGCCATCGGCATGGCCGGTCATGATCGGCGAGCCGGCCGGTCCGACGTCGGCGAGAAATTCGAACGCCAGTCCGGCCGGGCTTTCAGCCTGCGTCTCGACCGGCAGCCGGAGCTGAAACAGCGTGTAGAACAGCCGGTGTTTGGCTGCTTCCAGCGCGCGCCATCTGATCAGATTTTCCGGCAACGACAAATCAGGAATCATCTGGTTGTGGCGGCATGCCGCGCAATACGCATCCGATGACGCTGCCGGAATCAGCCAGTTGCACACGCCGTATTCGGCGTTGGCGCAAAAGCGGTAGCGCTTTCCGTCGGTGAGCGCCGGCCAGGCGCTCTGCTCCGGATGGCCCGCGCTCTGGTGCGGCTCAAGCGCGGTGATGGTTTCGCGATCATGCAAGTAACCGAGCAAGAGCCCGCAGCGTTCGCACCGCGTGTTTTCGAAATAAAGCGGCTGACCGCAATTCTGGCACTGAAATAGCTTCATTGCATTAGCTCGGAGCGACGGGCCGCGTCGGCACCGCGAATCGCTTAACCAGGATAACGTGGCCCGGGTTGCAAAGCGCCGTAGCGGCATTGCACGCGTTTGGCGTCGCCGCAACGCTGTGAAGTGGTTAAAAGTGTCGGTTGCGCCGGAAAATTGGAGGATTTTAGAGTGTCGAGCCCGACGATGGCCGGTTATAGCGACGCCCTGGTTTTGCTCGGAACCGCGGGTGTGGTGATACCGTTGGTGCGCCGCTCGGGAATGAGCCCGGTGCTCGGCTATCTGGGCGCTGGTGCGATTCTCGGGCCGCTCGGGCTTGGTTCAATCGGTGATCGGGTGCCCGGGCTTGCTTGGTTCACCATAACCGATGCCCGGAACATATCAGGCATCGCCGAGCTGGGAATCGTCTTTCTGCTTTTCCTCATCGGTCTCGAATTGTCGTTTCCCCGATTGTCGGCGATGCGCCGCCTGGTGATCGGGCTTGGCGGTTCGCAGGTGCTCCTCACCAGCGCCTTGATCGCCGGCGCCGCGATCGCATTCGGCAAGAGCCCTTCCGAAGCCATCATACTGGGCTCCAGTCTGTCACTATCTTCGACCGCGATCGTGCTGGAATTGCTGTCCAGTCAGGAGCGCCTGACGACCGGCGTCGGGCGCGCCAGCTTCTCTGTTCTGCTCGCACAGGACCTTGCGGTTATCCCCATCCTTTTATTCATTTCCATCCTGGCGGCGCACGCCAGCGGTTCGGTTCTGACTAGCCTCGCCAGCGCGCTGTTGCAGGCCGCGGCAGCGATCGTGGTCATCGTCGCCTTCGGTCGCGTGTTGCTGCGTCCGCTGTTCCGGTTGGTGGCGACCGCGCGCTCCACCGAAGTGTTCATTGCCGCGGTTTTGTTCGTGATTGTCGGCGCCGGCGTGATCGCCGAGCAGGCGCACTTGTCGATGGCGCTCGGTGCCTTCGTTGCCGGATTGCTGCTCGCCGAGACGGAATACCGCAAGGCAATCGAAGCGACCGTTGCACCTTTCAAGGGCCTCTTGCTCGGTATCTTTTTCTTCACCGTCGGCATGAATGTCGACTTCCGCGAACTGTGGCGCGAACCGCTTTTGTTGATCGGCAGCGTGGTAAGCCTGATTGTGGTGAAGTCGCTGGTGCTGATCGGCCTCGGCAGGTTTTTTCGCCTGCCATGGCCGGTCGCGGTCGAGACCGGCCTGCTGCTTGGTCCAGGCGGCGAATTCGCGTTCGTCGGCATCGGCCTGGCGGCAGCGGCCAGTCTGATCGAGCCGCGTTTGGCGACCTTCACGCTTGCCGTTACGGCCTTCACCATGGCGTTGACGCCGGTGCTCTCGATCGGTGCGCGGCGGCTCGCCATGCTGCTCTCGCCCGACAAGCCGCCCGATCCCGAACTTGCGGTCCGGCCAACCGCCGGGCAGCAGCACGCCATCGTCGTCGGCTATGGTCGCGTCGGCAAAGTGGTCTGTGCGATGCTGGCCGAGCATCGCATTCCCTACATCGTTGCCGATTCGGACGCCCTTACCGTCACCCGTGACCGCCGTGACGGCCACGACGTGTACTATGGTGACGCGGCCGACCCGAGATTCCTCGAAAGCTGTGGTCTCGCCAAGGCCGCTGGCGTCATCATCACCATTCATTCGGCGCGCCAGATCGACGAGGTCGTCGCCCATGTCCGCGCCATGCGGCCGGACGTGCTGATCGTCTCCCGGGCGCGCGACGCCGACCACGCCCGCCACCTCTATGCGCTCGGCGCCAGCGACGCCGTTCCTGAAACCATTGAGGCGAGCCTGCAGCTTTCCGAGGCGGCGCTGGTGGGATTGGGCGTGGCCACGGGCTTGGCGATCGCCTCGATCCACGAGAAGCGCGACGAGATCAGGCGTGCCTTGCAGGAGGCGGCGCACGAGGCCGGCTTGACCAATATTCACGCGGTCAAAGGCAAGACGCAGGAAGCGCGCAGCGCCGGGTGATTGCGCCGCCGGGTTTCGCGTCAGTGCCGTTGCAGACTGCGCCCGGCAAGCTCGAGCACGACCGGCGCGGTCGCAGCCCGCGAAGAGGCGAGACGCGCCGGTGCGCGGCGGGTCTCGGTGAGCGTACGTAGAAAATCCGCAAACCACTGCTGTACCGACGAAGTCCGCAGCTTCGCGACCATCGCGTGCCAGCGTTCCCGCCGCTCGTCGAGGCTCATTCGCAGCGCGGCCATGATTTGTCGCGCCATGCCGTCGATGTCGTGCGGATTGACCAGCAGCGCCGCGTCAAGCTCTCGGGCCGCACCGGCAAATGACGACAATACCAGCACGCCGGGATCGAACGGGTTCTGCGCCGCGACATATTCCTTGGCGACCAGGTTCATGCCGTCCTGCAGCGGCGTCACTAGGCCGACATGCGCCGCGCGATAGAAGCCAGCAAGCGTCAGCTGCGAGAAGCTCTTGTTGAGATAGCGGATCGGAATCCAATCGACTTCGCCATGGCGGCCGTTGATTTCGCCGACCAGCGACGCCAGCTCCGCCTTCAGCTCGCGATAGGCGCGGATGTTGCCCCGGGTCGGAACCGCGACCTGCAACAGCGACACATTGCGTTTTAGCTGTGGCTCGATCTCAAGCATGCGGTCGAAGGCCCGCACGCGGTTCGCCAGGCCCTTCGAATAGTCCAGCCGGTCGACGCCGAGCGCGAGCTTGGCGCCCTGCAAGCTGGCGCGAAGCCGCGATACCTCGGCGCGCGTCGATGCTTTGGTGGCGCGATCGCTGAACTCGTCGACATCGATGCCGATCGGAAAAGTGGCGAGGCGGGTCAGGCCGCGCGACGACGCGACCGCCCCGTCAAAGATCGTCAGCCCGAGCTCGTGTTGCAGATACTCCTCGAAGTTCTGGCGATCTTCGTCGGTCTGAAATCCGATCAGATCGTACGCCAGCATCGCTTGCACCAGTTCGGCATGGCGCGGCACTGCCACCATGGTGCGGCGATCGGCCCACGGCGTGTGCAAGAAAAAGCCGATCGGTCGGCCGATCTGCAACCGCCGCATCTCCGCGCCGAGCGGCAGAAAATGATAATCCTGCACCCAGAAGACTGCGTCCGGTCCGGTGAAGCGCAGCAAGGCGCGCGCCATGAAGGCGTTGATCTCGCGATAGGACGCGTAATCGTCGCCGGTGACGTTGATGAGGTCGGGCCGCGAATGTAGCGCCGGCCATAGAGCCGAGTTGGCGAATCCCTCGTAGAAGCCGCGATAATGCTTCGCCGGCATGTCCACGGTGGCGAGCGCGCCGGTGCCCAGCGCCTCGATCTGGCCGAAAGAATCCTTTTGCTGTGGGTTGTCGCTGGTGTGGCCGCTTGAGCCGACCCAAATCGCGCCGGAGTCCCTGACCAGGGGAATCAGCGCTGCCGCCAATCCGCCGGCGACTGGCTCATCCGATTTTGCCCGCGCGACGCGGTTGGAAACGACGATCACAGTCACGGGATACTCCTTCAGTTCCGTGCTGCAACAACGACTTTGAACACGATAAGTTCCATTCTTTCGTTTCGTTCATGATGCATCGCACCGCGACGTCTTCGCAAAATCCACAAATGAATGCCGTGAAACTCGGCGATACGCGACAATTTTTCTTCTCGGCGCAATACGATGAAAAATGCGCGGAAAATTTTCTTCCGCGCCAAAATTGTCAGGCGTGAGCGTAGGCGGTCGTGGACAATAGACTGACTTCGGCGTGGCGGGAATCCAGCCGGGTGTGCTGCACGACGATCGGCACGTCCGATTCAAACACCGATGAATAATCAGTATCGCGCGGAATTATTGCGGGCTCTTTGAGATCGTCGAAACGTAAATGCAACGTGCGCCGCGCTGCAACCGTGACCGGATATGGACCGAGGGGTTCGCGATCGGCCAGGAATATGGTGATGGTGAGATGGGCGTCCCGATCGCCGGCATTGAGGATGCAGGCGGTCTCATGCGAGACGAGGGCGCGATCGGTGAACGAGCTCTTTGAAGGAATATAGCCTTCGGCGATGGCCCAACGCCTGCGGCCGATTGGTTCCATTTTCACCTTCCCGCCTGCTGCCAGGGAGCGCGGCGGCAAAAGAACCGCCGAAGGACGGATTGGTTCCCTGACCGGAACTTTTCGCGCGGTTGCGCACTTGACGCGCGAGGTGGCTATTTTTTATCGGCTCGGCCTGACCGCACTCATGGAAACGAGACAATGCGCGCGCTGACTGTCGCGCCGGGTATTGCCAATTCGGCGCGAGTCGAAGACGTCGCCGACCCGCCTGCCTCCGACGGTGCGATAGTGGTGCGCACGCTGGCGCTCGGCGTCTGCGGCACCGACCGCGAAATTGTCTGCGGGCATTTCGGCTTGGCGCCGCCTGGCAAAACACGACTGGTGATCGGCCATGAGTCGCTCGGCGTGGTGGAGGAGGCGCCGCCGGATTGCGGCGTGTGTGCCGGCGACCACGTCGTCGGCATCGTGCGCCGGCCCGACCCGGTGCCGTGTGCGTCATGTGCCGTCGGCGAATGGGACATGTGCCGCAACGGCCGCTACACCGAGCGCGGCATCAAGGAGCGTCACGGCTTCGGTTCGCAGCTTTTTCGCATCGAGCCGGAGTTCACGGTCAAGGTCGACGCCTCGCTCGGCGTAACCGGAGTCTTGCTCGAGCCGGCAAGCGTCGTCGCCAAGGCCTGGGATCACACCGAACGGATCGGCCGGCGCGCGCGCTCGTGGCAACCGAAAACGCTTCTGGTAACCGGCGCCGGACCGGTCGGCTTGCTGGCGGCGCTGATGGGCGCCCAGCGCGGCCTTGAAGTTCACGTTCTTGATCATCACGAGCACCGCACCAAGCGAGAGCTGATCCGTCAGCTCGGTGGGAGCTATCACGTCGGTATGCTTGCCGACGTGCGCTTGAAGCCGGATATTGTGATGGAGTGCAGTGGTGCGCCGAGCGTCGTGCGCGACGTTCTTGGCAGTACGGCTGCGAGCGGCATTGTCTGCCTGATCGGCATCACCGAACCCGGTTATGGCTTCGACGTCGACCTCGGCGCGCTCAACCGCGCCATGGTGCTCGACAACAGCACCGTGTTCGGGACCGTCAACGCCAACCGGCTGCATTACGATATGGCCGGCGAGGCACTGCGCAAGGCCGACAAAGCCTGGCTCGAGGCGATGATCACGCGCCACGAGCGGGTCGAGCAATGGACGCGATCATTGCAGCGCCATCCGGACGACATCAAAGTCATCGTCGATTTTTCCTGAGCCATGCCCCGCATCGAAGACTACGCACTGATTGGCGATTGCAGGAGCGCTGCGCTCGTCTGCCGCGACGGGTCGATCGACTGGTTATGTTGCCCGCGCTTCGATTCGGAAGCTTGTTTTGCCGCGCTGCTCGGCTCGCGCGAGCATGGCCGCTGGCTGATTGCGCCCCGCGCGCCGGCGCGTATCACGCGCCGCTACCGGCCCAACACATTGGTGCTCGAAACCCACTTCGAGACCGAGGACGGGGCGGCGACGCTGATCGACTTCATGCCGCTCGGTGGCCACTACTCGACCATCGTGCGTCTGGTCACCGGCATCCGCGGCAAAGTGACGATGCATACCGAACTGATCCTGCGCTTCGGCTACGGCGCCATCGTCCCGTGGGTGACGCGGCTCGAAGACGGAGCGCTTCGCGCCATTGCCGGTCCGGACATGATGATCTTGCGCACGCCGGTGCAAATGCGCGGCGTCGACATGACCTCGGTCGGCGAATTCACCGTCTTCAAGGACGACACCATTCCGTTTGTCTTGAACTATTACCGCTCGCATCGGCCGCTGCACACGCCGATCGATCCGACCGCGGCGTTGCAGGACACCGAAACGTTTTGGCGCGAGTGGTCGGCCAAGTGCCGCCCTGCCGGGCCGTGGACCGAAGCAGTGGTGCGGTCGACGATTACGCTCAAAGCGCTCATTTACGAGCCGACCGGCGGCATGGTCGCGGCGCCGACCACGTCGTTACCCGAGCAGCTCGGCGGCGAGCGCAATTGGGATTATCGCTATTGCTGGCTGCGCGACGCCACATTGGTTCTGCTCACCGCCATGAACGCTGGCTTTTTCGACGAAGCGCAGGCCTGGCGCGAATGGTTGTTGCGCGCGGTGGCCGGCAGCCCCGGTCAGTTGCAGATCATGTACGGCATCGCCGGCGAGCGGCGGCTGACCGAATGGACCGCGCCCTGGCTGCCCGGCTACGAGAATTCCGCGCCCGTGCGTATCGGCAACGCCGCCCATTGCCAGCTTCAGCTCGACATCTTTGGCGAGATCATGGACGTTCATCACCAGGCGCGTCGTCGCGGCGCGTCGCCCAACGAAACCGGTTGGCAAGCGCAGCTCGCCTTTCTTGACCATTTGCAGCAAATCTGGCGGGAGCCCGACGAAGGCATTTGGGAGATTCGCGGCACGCCGCAACAATTCACCCACTCCAAGGTCATGGCCTGGGTGGCGTTCGACCGCGCCATCAAGAGCGCGGAGACATACGGCCTCGAAGGCCCGCTCGACGAGTGGCGGGCGCTGCGGGAGGAAATTTTCCAGGAGGTGTGCGCCAAGGCCTTCGACCCGGAACTAGGCACTTTCGTTCAGGCCTATGGCGCCAAGCACGTCGACGCGAATCTGTTGCTGATGCCGAGCATGGGCTTCCTGCCGGTGTCGGATCCGCGCATCGAAGGCACCATCGCCACCATCGAGAAGCGGCTGCTGCGCGGCGGTTTGGTGGCGCGCTATGATACCGAGGAGACCGACGATGGCCTGCCGCCCGGTGAAGGCGCCTTTCTGGCGTGCAGTTTCTGGCTGGTCGATGTGTACATCATGCAAAACCGCACCGCCGATGCCGAACGGCTGTTCCGCCACCTTGTCGGCTTGCGCAATGACCTCGGCCTGCTGAGCGAAGAATACGATCCTCGCGCCAAACGCCTGGTCGGCAACTTTCCGCAGGCGTTCTCGCACATGGCTTTGATCAACAGCGCCTACAACCTGACGCGTGTCGAAAAGCCGGTGGATCAACGGGCGCAGCCGGAATATCAATCGCCGGAAGAAGCCGCGGCGGAGTAGGGCGTTGCTACAAAATAATGCTCGGATTGCGGATCGACTGATCGCATTCGATCAGGTTCACCTGCTTCGCCTGGATCAGCCAGCCGCCTTCGCTGTGCACGACGCGATGGCCGGCCCAGCCGGCGAGCATCCGCGTCTCGTCGCCCCAGAATTCACTGATCAGGAAATTCGAGCGCAGCATGCGGACGGCTTCGCTTGCGGTCGAAAACACCTCGACATTGGTAACGAGGCGGACGGTCCGTGACGCCGGCGCTTGCGACCAGGCGAATCCGGTGCGCAGCCGATAAACCCGATCCTCAAGGCGGCGGCGATCGTCGAACATGATCGCGATCTCGCGCCGCGGGTCACCGGCATTCGGTGTCGACGGCACCCAGTAGACGCATTCGGGCGCGTACAGGGCAAGCCAATCGTCGTAGCGGAGCTGATCGAGCAGTCGCGCTTCGCGCTCAAGGAGCCGGCGAAACTCGTCGCGAACGGCGACGTCGGTGACGATGCGCGCGTCGTCCTGCCAAACGGAAAAATTGCCGATGAGGTCGCGATAGAGCGCGTCGTTGACGTAGTAGGAGCTGCGCGACGGATCGAGCGGCGCCGGCGCGTTCATTTCACGGCTCCCGCTGGATCGCAAGATTGGCGCGGGCTTTCATCAACCGTTTCCATTCCTTGAAGTGCTCGCGCATGAAGGCCTCGTCGGTCGCCGGTGCGGTGATCGAGTCGTCGTCGTGCGTCTTGACGCGATCGGGAATGCCAAAACCGCGATTCATGTAGACCCATTCGTCCTCGATCGCCATCAGGCCGCGCTGGATCTGCTCGAAATTGGCAATGTCGTCGACTTCGCCAAAATTGGGAAAACCCTCCTGGGTGCGCATGCGCAGCGCATTGATGTCGGTGACCGCATCATCGCCAAGCGTGCCGTCGGCATCGACGATCATGGTGCCGTACCAAATGGCGTTGGTCTCCTCGACACTGATCGGCTCGAACACCTGGATGTGGTTGCCAAGCAACGACAGGTTCGGAAACACGTTAATGTTCACCGGCTCGGAGCCGGCCAAATCCAACAGCGCGAAGGCGCGATCGCCATAGCGGCGGATGAAGTCGGCCTCATAGTGCTCCATGCCCGGATGCGCGCTCTCCAAGGCCCACAGCCCGCCGGGCCGCTTTTCCAGGTTCGGTCGCTTGTCCTTGTAGTGATTGCCGTGGCCGGTATAGCGCATGTACATCGGCTGGGTGTCGGGCGAGTTGCGGTAATAGGCCATGCCCTTGGCATTCTCGCCGGCAAAGCGATTTTCCGTCTCCAACAGCGAGCGATGCGAATAGGCCACGTGATAGCCGTCGCACGAATTGTCGTAGGCGAGCTTCCAGTTGCCCTTGTAGCGGAACCGGTTGGCCTCACAGACCACGACCTTGCCGCCGGGATTGCGGTCGAGCCATTCGTCGATGATTTTTGCGATCGGGCCGAGATGCTCGGTAAGCGGCAGCGCGTCGAGATTGAGCGTGCCGAAGATGAAGCCGCGATACGATTCCACCCGCGGCACCTGTGCGAGATTGTATTTCGGATCGCGCATATCGGCGGCGTAGCCTTCCGGCCAGGGCACGCCGCGCAGCTTGCCGTTGTTGAGAAAATTCCAGCCGTGATAGGGGCACTGAAACGATTTGCTGTTGCCCTTGTCCCAGCGGCATAAGGTCGTGCCGCGATGAGTGCAGCGGTTATACAACGCGCGAACTTTTCCCTCGGCGTCGCGCACGATGATCAGCGGCCGCAATCCCATGCGGCGGGTGATGAAATCGTTGGCTGACGGGATTTCGCTTTCGTGCGCAAGATAGCTCCAGGTGCCGCCGAAAATGTGGGTCATCTCGACTTCGAAAATGGCGGGATCGGTGTAGATCAGCCGGTGTGCGCGATCCTCCTGGACCAGATAGTCCCAGTCATACAAAGTCGTGCCGCCGAGCCGCGTCGGTGGTGCACCGATCTTTTCCAGCGCCGTCATGTGTCACTCCCGGCATGTTTCGCCGCGCGATCCCGGCGATCCGTATTCAAATCAAAAGAAGTCGAAATACTCATTTTGCTCCCACTCGCTCGGCTCATCGCCCGGCGACATCCCGGCATCTTTCAGCCACCGCGCATAGCGCTCGGCCTCGCTGCGCTTCAGCTTAACGAAGTAGTCGATGAAGGTATCGCCGAGCGTGCGGCGGAACAACGGCTCTTTGTCGAGCGCTTCAAGCGCTTCGGGCAGGCTTTTCGGCAGCATTGGGCGTTCGGCGGCATAAGGCTCGTCGCTTGGCGGCGGCAGCGTTGCGTCGGCCTCGATGCCGGCCACGCCGGCGACGAGCTGCGAAAGAATAAAAAGATAAGGATTGGCGGCCGGCTCGCCGATACGGTTTTCCAGCCGCGTCGCCGGATCGTCGATGCCGCCGAGCACCCGGACCATGGCGCCGCGGTGATCGTAGGCCCACGTCGCCCGATCAGGAGCGAGCGAGTTTGGCCGAAAACGGCGATAGCCATTGACCGTCGGCGTGGCGAAGACGGTCGACGGCACGGCGTACTGCAACAGACCGGTGAGGTAGGATTGGCCGAGCGGCGAAAGAATTTCGCTGACCTGCCGGGGCATGAACAGATTACTGCCGGTTGACGCGTCGATCAGCGATTGATGCAAATGCCAGCCGCTCGAATAAAAGCCCTTGAGAGCGGGCCGGCACATGAAGGTGGCGAAATAGCCGAGCCGCCGGCAGATTTGCCGGGTGGCGGTGCGGAACAGAAACACGTTGTCGGCGGCGTCCAATGCAGCACAGGGGGCAAAGGTGCACTCGACCTGTCCCGGACCCCATTCGTTTTCAATCGAGCGCAATCCGAGCCCCAATGTTTCGAAAGCGTCGCCAAGCGCATCGAACACCGGCTGCATCAGGTCCATGTTCGACTCGGAATGGTAGTGATAGCCGGGTTCGACTGGCGCCGTTTTGATCGGACGGCCACGGATGCCGGGTGCGCCAATATTCTCGTCACTCAAATGGTCGGCGGCGACACGCAACAGATACCACTCGATCTCAGCGCCGATGATGGCGGCAAAACCATGGTCGGCGAGCCGGCGCAGCACCTTGCGCAGCAACTGACGCGGCGAGAAATGAAACGGAACGCCATCGTTGAAATACTCATCGCCGATGATCCAGCCGACGCGCTCCGCCCACGGCAGTATGCGAAACGTCGATGGATCGGGGACGATCGTCAGATTGGGCGAACCCGTCATTTCGGGAAGGCCCATCCCGCCGCCGCGCGTGAATGAGGCAAAGACGCGGGCGCCGGCGGAATCGAGCGTCGTGGTGGCGACGCCGATATTGTACCCACTTGTCAGCGCCGACACGAACGCCGGTATCGTGAGGGTCTTGGCGCGCACGTAGCCATGGGCGTCGCCCCAGGCGAGCCGGACAAACCGCAGCCTTTCGGCGTCGATGCGCCGCAGGACGTCGGCGGCGAGACGTTTTTGGTCCTCGCTCCACAGGCCGTGTTTTTCGATGAAGGTCGTGCCTTCGTTCATACGCATCGAAGGTGAGTATCAGGTGGGCATTGCAAGCGGTTAGCTGCTAGCACGCCCCGTGCCGCGACGCCACGCCGGTGCGATTGCGCCTTCAGCGCCGTAGGATCCTCAGCATCAAATTGGTGATCCAGCCAAACGGCGGGTGGAGCAAACGCGATCCGTTGAGGCGGCTCTGCAAGAACACGCCCTTGCGGTGCGAGAAGGTCTGAAAGCCGAATTCGCCGTGATAGGCGCCGATGCCAGACGGTCCGACGCCGCCGAACGGCAGCTTCTCCGCCGCGAAATGGAACAATGTCGTGTTGACTGAGGCGCCGCCGGAAACGGTCTTGCGCAAAACCTCGTCGCGTTTGCCGGCATCGGCGCCGAAATAATAGAGCGCAAGCGGCCGCGAGTGACCGTTGACATAGTCGATGGCCTGATCGAGTCCGCGATAGGTCTTGATCGGCAATACCGGCCCGAAAATCTCCTCCTGCATGATGGCAAGATCGTCGCGTGGTTCGATCACCAGGGTCGGTAAGAGTTTTCGCGTCTCCGCCGGAAGCGTCTCATGCCCCGGATTGATCTCGACGACACGCGCTCCACTTGCTTTGGCCTCGGCGACGTATTGGGCGACGCGCCGATAATGCCGCTCGTTGACGATCGAGCTGTAATCAGGATTGTCGGCCAGCGTTGGGTAGAATTTTTGCACCGTCGCGGTCGTCAGTCCGACGAACTCGTCGAGCGAACGCTCGGGCAGCAAGACATAATCGGGAGCGATGCAGGTCTGACCGGCATTGAGGAGCTTGCCGTAGACGATGCTCTCGACCGCGCTTTGGAGCGACGCGTCCTCGCCCAAGATGCACGGCGACTTGCCGCCAAGCTCAAGCGTCACCGGTGTGAGATTTTCGGCAGCCGCCTGCATGACCAGCCGTCCGACCGCCGTCGAGCCGGTATAAAGGAGATGGTCGAACGGCAGTCGCGCGAATGCCTGGCCGATCTCGGGTCCGCCGAGGATGGTCGCCACCTGCTCAGCCGGAAACAGGCCGGCCAAGAGCTCGGCCAGGAAATTCGACGTGCGCGGCGTCAGCTCCGATGGCTTGAGCATCACCCGATTGCCGGCCGCAAGCGCCGCGACCAGCGGCACGATCGCCAGATTGAACGGATAGTTCCACGGACTGATGATGCCGACGACGCCGACCGGCTGATAGAGGATGCGGGCGCCGGCCGGCATCAGCTCAAGCCCGACCGAAACGCGCTTGGGCCGCATCCAGCGTCCGAGGTGACGGAGCGTGTGGCGGATCGCCGACTGTGCCGGGACGACTTCGCCGAGTTCGGTCTCATAGCGCGACCGATTGCCAAAGTCGGCCGAAATGGCCGCCGCCAGACGATCAGTGTTGTGGCCGATCGCTTCACCGAGCCTCTTGAGCGCGGCGCGCCGCTCCTTGAGCGACGGCGGTCCGGCACGCAGGAATGCTGAGCGTTGCGCATCAAAGATCGCGCGCATGTCGGCAGTCACCGGTCGGACCTCGTTCATAGCGGCGGCCGCGCGGGGTAGTCCGGCTGGGTTCGCGCTGCGGCCTCGATGCCCGCCATGGCGGCGAGCGCGACATGGTCGCGCCACGGCCGCGCGATCACCTGAACGGCAATCGGCAAGCCTGCGCTGCCGGTTTCGGTTTCGCGCGCCACCCGATCCATCATGTCGCGGCTGGCGGGCCGGTCGCTCTCCTCGCCGGCGCGCACCCGCGTCACCGGCACCACGCCGGCCGGAAAGCCGCTGACATTGGCGATCAGCGTATAGGCGCCCGGCATCGGCAGGAGCTCGGTGGCGCCATGGCGCACGGCAGGCAGCGCGTAAGCGGGACACAGAACGATGTCGATCGGGCCGCCTTCGGCCTCCTCGAGCGAACGCAACAGGTCGCCCCGGAAGGCCGCGATGGCCTCGATGGTTTGCCAATAGTCATCGACACTGCCGGACGCGAAGCGGCGCAAATTCCTGGCCGAACGGTGCTGGCCAAGAACGTCGAGGGTGGCGGCGGCGACACTGCGCAACCAAGGAGGCATGCCGCCCGCCAACAGTAACGGGCGAACGCGCCGGTCGACCCGATTGCCGCGCAGCAGCCGCTTGAAGCTCGCGGTTCGATCGGCGGACAGGCTGGCAAACAGAAGATCGAACCCGCGGCTCAAAAGCGGCGGCTTCCACCCGACGGCCTTTGCTCCGGCGGCGGTCAAAAATTGCGCCGCTTCGGCAACCGCCCGGCGTGCCGCCGGCGCGACCGGAAACTCGCCGTCATCGATGAAGGTGGCAAATCGCAACCGGCTGATATCGACCGCGGCCGGATTGCCGAGCTCCGGTCCGGGAACGACAAACGGATCGCGCAAGCCATCCAGGACCCGCAGTCCGACCACGAGGTCTTCGACATACTTCGCCATGGGGCCGACCTGGCTGACGATCCCGGTTTGCCCGACCGGCAAGCCATGGGCGCAGTAATCGGGGGTCCGGCCGGCGGTCGGCCGGATCGAGGTGATCCCGCAAAACGCCGCCGGGACGCGCAACGAACCGCCGATGTCGTTGCCGAGGCCAAGCGGCGAGGCGCTGGCGGCGATCACGGCGGCCTCGCCGCCGCTCGAGCCGCCGCACGATCTGTCCAGATCCCACGGATTGTTGGTGCGTCCATACAGCGGATTGTCGGTTTCGGTAAAGATCATCAGCTGCGGCAGGTTGGTCTTGGCGATCGGGATAGCGCCGGCCGCCCGCAGCGCCGCGACGTAAGGATCGTCCTTGCTTTCGATCTCGTCGCGGCGGGTAGTCAGGCCGAAAGTCGATGCGGTGCCGGCGAGATCGAAGCATTCCTTGATCGTGACCGGCACGCCGCCCAGGGGACCAAGCTTCTCGCCGCGCGAGCGTGACGAGTCGACATTCGCCGCCGCCTTGCGCGCACTGTCATACAACTCGACCGTGACAGCGTTGAGCTTGCCGTTGACGGCGTTGAGCCTGGCAATGAAGTGCTCGACGGCTTCGGCGGACGAAAGTTCGCCGGCCGCGATATGCGCGGCGATTTCGTGCGCCGACATGTCCCGGAGTTCCTGCAGAGGCTGCGCTGCGATGGCGGCTGCGGTGGATGTCATGAATGCTCCGGCGTCACCTCTAACGTACTGCGACGTAGTCGCATCAAGTTCGAACCTTTTGCTCGCTCTTGTCAATTTGCCTCGCTGGCGCTCCCCCCGGGAGCACGCTCAAGACCTTGGGCCGGGCCGCGATTTTCATGGCCGCCATTGAATACTTTCATGAACCAGACGTCGCGTTGCACTGCAACAAGGCCCGTTGCGATCGATTTTTTTATCGCGCCTATTGGCGGCTGATTTTCTAGGCAAGGTGGTTTTGATTGTTGCGCAGTTTGGCAACGCGGATCATAGTTGTGGGAGGCCGAACTAAGAGCCGGATGAGGAAACGACGCAACTCGATCTGCGTAGCTCAACGGAGAATTCAATGTTTAGGACCAAGGCAAAGACGCTCGCTACGGTCGCCACAGTGGCGGCGATTTTGTCTGCGGGATCGCTGGTATCGGCGCAAGCGGGTGGCGGAGCCACCAGCGCGCCGTCGAAGTATAACAACGCCGGTTACACGGCGAGCGTACAGCAAACCCAGTATCGGCGGCGGGTCCACGCCGTCAGCTACACGATCACGGAATTCTCGTCGTCTTCGGCACGAACGTCAGTGCCAAAGCGTTGAGCTGACGGCACGCTTCACCGCTGTCGCTGTGTTCAAGGGCGCAGGCCGAGCAGCGTGCTGCGTGAGCGTTGGCGCTTCAACGCCGCTGAAATGAGGGCAGGGTGCCGGCTAGTGTCGGGTCTGCGCCGCTACGTCTTTTCGCGAGCGGTTGGTGTCCACCCACGCCCGTACCGTCGGCATGACTTCGGGCAACAGCGCTCCGACCCGATCCTTTGTCATCCCCGGCCGCACGTGCGGCTCGTAGAGAATATTGACTAGGTATTGGTCGTAGACATCGAAGAAGCCCATCTGGACATTGTCGTTGAACATGGTCCAGGGGACCGAGCCGTCGTCGTTAATGATCCCCAGGCCCTGCAGCAGCTCCTCATAGGCACAATCGTAAAACTGGAAATCGCCGTCATCGACCGGCAGGATCACCTCGGCGCGGCGAATGCGGAAAGTCTGATCCTTGGCAATACCAGACAGGCATTCCGGCCGAAGCTTCTGCTGTATTTTCTGCGCCTCATGCGCGCCGTAGCGCGCGCGGATCGTTCGCTCGAGATCGCGCCGGTTGACGAGCGTGACGACGAAGTTTGCCGCTTGGCGGTTGTCGGTGATCGCCACATCGAGATGATTCACATGCCCGCGGATGTCGGCGACGATTGCTGCGATTTCGTTGCGACGGTCGAGTGCGCCCTGGTTGGCGACGAACACGCGGATCGGCTCGTCGAACTTGCGGATGCGCTCGTCCTGGCGGCCGATTTGCAGCTCGGCGCGGAACGCCGTTTTGAAGAAGCCGTCTTTGATCTCGGCGTCACTGAAAGTGGTCCGCTCGGCCGCGCGGCGGACGCTTATGTCATTGTTCTCCGCCCAGGCCGGAAGGCTTACGCCTGCGACGACAGTCGCAGCCGTTGCCGACATGAACGCGCCAGCAATCAGGCTTCCTGAACCGACAAATCTGCGATGCATCGTATCGGCCCTGGGAAGCGCGCTGCGCGCCTCCGCAATATGCCGATCGCCGCATATGAATTCGATGTTGGTTGCGCACGCGCGACATAAAAAAGAAATAGCCGCAGTGGCCGCGTGGCGACATTCTGCCTGAGTTAACGGCGCGTTTGACAACGCGGTGATCAGCGCCGTCGCGTCACGTGGTGCCTTGCTGGCCGTAACGCTTGCGCAGCTCGGTCTTGAGCACCTTGCCGTAATTGTTCTTCGGCAGCGTCTCGAGGAAGACGTAGCCGCGCGGCCGTTTGAACCGGGCGATTGCGGACAGACAAAGCGCGTCCAGTTCTTGTTCGGATATGTTTTGTCCAGTGTGCGGTACGACGCAGGCCACGACTTCCTCGCCCCAATCCGCATGCGGGCGGCCGATCACCGAAACCTCGAACACGCCGGGATGGCGCAGCAGCACTTCTTCGACCTCGCGCGGATAGATGTTGCTGCCGCCGCTGATGATCATGTCCTTGGATCGGTCCTTCAGCGTCAGAAAACCCTCGTCATCGAAGGCACCCATGTCGCCGGTATGCAGCCAGCCGCCGCGTAGAGTCTCGGCGGTCGCCTGTGGATTTTTCCAGTAGCCGGTCATCACCACATCGCCGCGGACCAAAATCTCGCCAACTTCGCCGGTCGGGAGCGGGCGACCTTCCTCGTCGGCGACCCGCACTTCCACGTTGGTGCGCGGCAGTCCGACCGAGCCCATGATCTCGCGCCAGCGCGGCCGCGAGCGGTCGGCGTGCATCTCCTTCGATAGCGCCGTGATGGTCATCGGCACTTCGCCCTGACCGTAGATTTGCGCGAATTTCGGGCCTAAGAGATCTAAGCCGCGCACCAGCGTTTCGAAATGCATCGGTGCGCCGCCATAAATGATCGTGCGCAAGCCTTCATGATCAGCGGCGGCGAAGCCTGAATGATTGATCAAGCGGCTCACCATGGTCGGCGCCGCGAAAAAACTGACATTGCCGTGGATCGGCAGTAGCGCCGCGACCTCGTCGGGGTCGAAGCCCGCGCTTTCAGGAATGACGGTCTTTGCTCCCATGGCGACGAAGGGCAGACCGTAGCAGCCGGAGCCGTGCGACATCGGCGCGGCGTGCAGGACGCAATCGCCCGGGCGCACCGGCTCGATTTCGGCGAAATAGCCGAGCGTCTGCGCCATCATGATGCCGTGGGTCAGCATCGCGCCTTTGGGCCGGCCGGTCGTACCGCTGGTATAGAACAGCCAGGCGAGATCGCCTGGCCGGCGCGGCACGACATCGATGCCGTCGCCTTGCAAAAGCTGCCGCCACTCGGCGCTATCGGTTGCGATGGTGCGGGCATGCGCGGCGACGTCGTGCGCGCGATCGGGGCTGGCGAGCACAAGCGCAGCGTCGGTGTTGCCAACGATGTAGCCGAATTCGTCGCTATGGAGCTTGGCGTTCATCGGCACCGCGACCAGCCCGGCGTGCCAGATGGCGAAAAGCGCCTCGAGGAACTCCGGCCGGTTGGTCATGGCGATCGCCACCCGGTCCTCGGGCTTGCATAACGCGCGCAAATTGCCGGCCAGCGCTCGCGAGCGTGCCGCCCATTGCCGATAAGTCGCGTAGGTCGTGCCGCCCAGGGCGATCGCTGGATGGTCGGGTGCGGCGCGCCCCCATTTCTCGACCCAGGCCGCCAAATTCATCGCACTCCGCCGTTTCGATCGCAGCGCCGATCAGGGCGCCGATTTGGCGTCGATCAGCACCGCCGCGAGCAGGCAAGGCTTGCCGCTGCGGTTGACCCAGGCGTGATTGGTGCCGCGCTGAACGATACAGTCGCCGGCGTGCAGCTCGACCTCGCCTTCCTCCATCAGCATATGCATCGAGCCGGAGATCACCACCAGATAATCGATCGAATCGGTCTTGTGCATGGTCGGATGCTTGGCGGAATCGGCGGCGCTTGGTTTGTGGGTGCTGCCGAGTTGCCCAAAAGTGGCGCCAGCGTCGATCTTTGTGCCGGTACTCTCCGGCGGAATTTCCACGACACGGAAGATGGTGCCGGATGGCGTCGGATCATGACGCATCGGCCGCAGCGAACGGTCTTTGGAGCCGTTGTTGTCGACCGGCGTTTCGTCGGTGACCCAGACTTCGGTGACGCCGGCGCCCGGCCAGCCCTTGAGCGGCGTCACGTTGGGCGCATGATCGTCGAACAAAATAACGGCCTTGCCGGCGGCGTTGTGGCCGGTGATGACGCGGCGGATCTTTTGCAACATGTTGCCTCCCGAATTGTTATTCAGCCGCGCACGATGCGATTGCGCAGCACGCCGATTTTTTCGACCTCGAGTTCGATGACTTCGCCCGGCTCAACATAGCGTCCAGTCTCGAGGCCGGAGCCGTTGCCGACCGTGCCGGAGCAAAACAGCTCGCCAGGGTGGATGGTTTCGTCACGCGCGACGAAGGCGATGCAATCCTCGTATTTCCAGTGCATCTCCCGCGAATTGCCGCGGCCGCGCTCTTCGCCGTTGACCCGCACGATCATGTCGAGCGCGTAGGGATCGGGAATTTCGTCGGCGGTGACGATGCAGGGGCCGATCGGATTGGAATTGTCGAAGTCCTTGCCCTTGCCCGGCCCGAGATTGTTCAGCATCTCCAGGCTTTGCTCGTCGCGGGCCGAGAGATCATTGAAGATGGTGTAGCCAAAGATGTGGGCGCGCGCTTTATCTTTGGGAATGTTGCGGCCGCCTTTGCCGATCACGCAGGCGAATTCCAGCTCATAATCGATGGTCTTCGAATAGTCCGGCCACTTGACGTCTTGGCCGGTGCCGCAGACGGCAAAGCGGCTTGGTTTATAGAAGCTCGGCCGCTCGTACCAGCTTGGCGGCGGCTTATATGCGCCTTGCTTTTCAAGTTCGCGCCGCGCCTTTTCAGGATCGGCCGCGGCCGCCGCGCGCATGCGCTGGATTTGAGTGAATGCTTGAATCAGATGTTTTTCGAAACACAGAAAATCGCGCATTTGCGGCGGCGTCGGGAGCGGCGCCAAGAGCTTGACGGCGGTGGCGTCGATCAAACCGCGCCCGCTGCGGGCCGCCGCGGCGACGAGTTCGCGGGCGCGATTGAGCGCCGGCTCGCCGGCTTCGATCAGCGCCTGCATGCTGGAAAAGGCCGGACCGGCGGCGGGATCCGCCGCCGTGAAATCGACGATGCGCCGGTCGCCGTCCAGAAGGGCGCCGACGCGTTGCGCGCCCGAGGCGGCGAAAGTGACGAGCCTCATTGGCGTCCTCCCGGTTCGACCGTTTACCTCGGTCTCGTTTCTGATGTTGATCAGTTGTATTATTATATTTCATTGAATGTTTAAATTCAGCTAGAGTCAAGCTGCGCCGGCTAGCACCTGTCCGGCGGCCGCTTTGTCACGCGGGGGGCGCACAGCGACCATGAAAGCCAAGAACGCGGTGGCGCCAAAATCCCGCCGTCCAGCCGCACCACGAGGCAAGACGGCTTCACACACCGATCGCGCGCCGGTCCGGCGCGGCGACACGACGCGACTGTCGATCCTCGATGCGGCCGAGCGAAGCTTCGCCGAAAGCGGCTTCGACGGTGTGTCGCTTCGCACCATCACCGAGCGCGCCGGCGTCGACTTGGCGCTGGCGAATTATCACTTCGGCACCAAGGAAAATCTTCTGCACGAGGTGATCGCGCGCCGTGCGCGCATCGTTCACGACGAGCGGGTGAGGGCGCTGGAACTGGCGCGTCTTGAGGCCGGCACGCGGTCGCCGTCGGTCGAAGCGATTGTGACCGCCTTTCTCGGCCCGCTGCTGCGCCGTCTGGCGGAAGGCGAAGCCGGCTGGCGCCACTACGGCAGTCTGGTGTCGCACCTCGACGTGCTGCCGAAATTCACCGCGATGGCCAGCGGTGTGCTTGATCCGACGGCGCTGCATTTCATCAATGCGCTTCGGCTTGCTTTGCCCAAGGCGTCGGAGCGTTCGATTTATTGGGGTTACATGTTCCTGCTCGGCGCGATGGTGCAGGTGCTGTCGGCGACCGGACGTATCGAGCGATTGTCGCGCGGGCTATGCCGTTCCGACGATGTCGATGGCGCCTTGCGTGAGCTTGTGCCCTTTGTCAGCGGTGGATTGCGGGCGCTAGGCTCTGAAGCCAAATAGGTGTCGCGGCTATAGCGGCCATTCGAGCGGCATGCCGGTCTGAGTAAATTTTGACATTTTCCTACAATAGTCTGGTGGCTGACGCGGGCCATATTGCGGCTGTCGCGATCAAGGGAGGCGAGTTATGGGTCTCATCGACGTTCTCAATGGCATGCAGAATGGACCACACGGGCCACGCGGTTCCTCCAGCTCCGGTGGCGGCGGCGGTGGAATGTCACCGATCACAATGGCGATCCTCGGCCTTCTGGCCTACAAAGCCGTCAAAAGCTTCACCAGCCAGCCGGGCACGGCAACGTCCTCGCCGAGCGCGCCGGCGCCGACGCAGGGCGGCAGCGCGGGCGGTTTGGGCGATATCCTTAAAGGTGGACTTGGCGGCCTCCTTGCCGGCGGAGCCGCCGGAAGCGTTCTCAGCGGCGGCCTCAACGATCTTCTCAAGCAGTTCCAGGACGCCGGCCATGGCGACGCGACCAAATCCTGGGTCGGCAACGGGCCGAACAAGACGATTTCAACGGACGATCTGGCAAAGGCTCTTGGCGCCGACCAGATCAGCGCGTTATCGGCGCATTCCGGAATGTCGCGCGACGATTTGCTGTCGAGCCTCAGCGAGTATCTGCCGCAGGCTATCGATCATTTGACCCCGAATGGTCGCGCGCCGACGGAGCAGGAATTGTCGCGTTCGCTCTAGTCGAGCGACAAAACTGCTCGTCGCCGGCCGCACCGGCCGCCTTCCAACTGAGGTTGCAGCCCGCCTTGGCGAGCGGCCGGCGAACTATTTGTGGTGATGCTTCAAGTAATCGTGCAGTGACGCCGAGCCGGTTTCCGCGAGCAAAGTCTTGAGCATCGTGTCCTTGCGGCGGCCCTTGGCGAAGCTTGGGCCATATTCCTTTCGCAACGCAGCGACCCGCGTATTGCCGTGCTTGCGCTCGATCCGCCCGCTTTTGTCGCGATGGCGATGATCAAGACCCGTCCGTGACTTTGCCATGTGCGTTCCCCGTTTGATGGCGCGCCGATCGTTAGGTCATTCATACTGGCTTGCCGGCGGCACGGAATAGGATATCTCGTTATATCCGAATTGCAATTTTTGAGCATGATCCTAAAAAGTGGAAGCCGGTTTTCGGAAAAGATCATGCTCCAATGCAACATTTTTAGACCGTGATCCAATTTCGATTTGATCGGATCACGGTCTAAGCGTAACGCGGCGCGTGGCGGACGGCGGAGAAAACCCGATGAGACGCACGGTCTGGGCAATCCTGACAATCCTTGTCACGGCGGCCGGTTTGCTCGCTGTTGTGACAATAAGGACAGGCGCCATGAGCAAAGAGCCGCGGTTTCCGCAGCTGACCATGGATCAGCTCACCGACCAGCAAAAGGCGCTCGGCGCAGAGATCATGAAGGTGTCGAGCGTCGGTCTGGGCGGACCCTATAATCCGCTGCTGCGAAGCCCCGTGCTCGGACAGCGAATGTTCGACCTCCTGCACTATCTGCGCTGGGAAACGTCGGTACCGTTGAAGCTCAATGAGTTCGCCATCCTGATCATTGGCCGGCAGTGGCGCTCGCAGGTGGAGTGGTTCGCGCACGCACCGCTGGCGATCAAAGCCGGGCTGTCGCCGGACATCGTCGCCGAGCTCAAGGCCGGTAGGCGCCCATCGGCCATGCCGCCGGAAGAGACGGCGGTGTATGACTTGGTCACCGAGCTGACCATGAACCACGCGGTGTCCGATGAGACGTTCGCGCGCGCCAAGAAACTTCTCGGCGAGCAGCAGGTGGTCGATTTGACGACGGTCGCCGGCACCTACATTTCGATCGCCATGCTGTTGGCGATGAGCGAGGAAAGCGTGCCGCCGGGCAAGGAATTACCGTTCAAGCCGGGTGAGCCCTAGCGATCGGGAGACTATCATGGCGATTTCTTCGGCCGTCCCTGCCGCCCAAGACCTCGGCGCCAAATCGCACCTCGATGCGTTGCTGGCCACTGTCGGACCGGTGCAAGGACTGCGCGTCATTGATATCGGCTGCGGCGAGGGCCAGTTGGCACGCGCCTTGGCGAAGCTGGGCGCCGAGGTCACTGGCTACGATCCATTCATCGCCGAAACCGAGCCGGCCGCCTGCGGCGCCGGCAGCTTTCGGCTGGCCAAGGCGACGGCCGACGCGATTCCGGAACCCGATCGCTCAGCCGATCTCGTGCTGTTTGTTTTTTCGCTGCACCACGTGCCTGGAGCCAAGCTCGAGGGAGCTCTCGCCGAGGCGCGGCGGCTACTGCGGCCATCGGGCCGCTTATACGTGGCCGAACCTCTGCCACAAGGCCCACATCAATACATTATGGAGCTGTTCCACGATGAAACAGCGGTGCGCAAAGCGGCGGCCGAAGCGTTATCGCGTTTTGCCGCGCCACATTTCGCCGCCGACCAAATTTCGACCTACACCGACGTGCGGAGCTATTCAGATTTCGGCACGTTCTCGGAGCGCATGATCGGCAACATGCGCTTTAACGGCTACACCAGAGAGGCCGTCTTGGCGCCGGCCGTGCGTCGGCGCTTCGACGAGACCTACGCGGCCAATGGCGGCCGATTTGATCAGCCGGTCCGCATTGATTGCTTCGGTCCCTGAACGCCCGCGGTGTGTTTGGCCGCAGGCGCTTTCACGGCGATCCCCACACATCCCGCGCCGTTTCGACGACAAGCTTGAGCTTCGCAATTTCGTCGTCGACCGTCATGGCATTGCCGCCGATGCCGCTGGAAAAGCCGCACTGCGGTGACAGCGCCAATTGTTCGAGCGGGACATGGCGGCTGGCCTCGTCGATGCGGCGTTTGATCTCATCCTTGCTTTCGAGCTGAGCGCTCTTGGTGGTGACGAGGCCGAGTACGGCGGTCTTGCCCTTCGGTAGGAAGCGCAGCGGGGTGAAATCGCCGGCGCGGGGCGAGTCGTATTCGAGGAAATAGCCGTCGACCGCGATCTCATTGAAAAGAAGCTCGGCGATCGGCTCGTAGCCGCCCTCGGCGACCCAGGCGCCGGCGAAATTGCCGCGGCACAGGTGCATGCAAACAATCATGTCCGCCGGGCGGCCGGCGATCGTGTCGTTGAGAAGCTTGGCGTAGGTTTTCGGCAGCGTATCGGGGTCTTCGCCGATGTTGCGGACCTGCGCGCGCAGGTCGGGATCGCACAGATAGGCGAGGTTGACCTCGTCGATCTGCAAATAGCGGCAGCCCGCCTGCGCGAGGTCGTGGATTTCTTCGCGGTAGACCCGGGCGAGATCGGCGTAGAATTCGTCCATGTCCGGATAGGCCTTGGCGTCGACCGCTTGGCGGCCGCCGCGGAAATGCATCGTGGTCGGGGAGGGGATGGTAATTTTCGGCGTGGCACGCGCAATCGATTGAAGGAACTTGAAATCGTCGACAAAGATGCCGTGCGGCCGCTCAAGCTTGCCGGTCACTTCCAGCGTCGGCGGCGCATGGTCGCGCGTTCCGCCGGACGAATGAAACCGCACGGTGAGCTTTGCCGCCACCTGTCGCACATTGCGAAATTTGAGCAAAAAGTCGCGCTGCCAGAAAGTGCGGTTGTATTCGCCGTCGGTGACCAGCCGCAGCCCGATGTCTTCCTGCAGCCGCACGACGCCGGCGATCGCCTCGCGCTGGATGCGCGCAAGCTCGGCTGGCGCAATCTCGGCCTTTTCCGCCGCTTGGCGCGCGGCAATGAGTGCGTCCGGCCGGATCAGGCTGCCGACGTGCTCGGCGCGGAATGGCGGTTTGGTCGGCGCTGGCATGGATCAAAGTCTCCAACGAATCATTTGGTGCGGAACCATTTCAACTGTCGGGGCATCGGTGTACAAAGTTGGTGACGATTGCGCGAGACTTGTCATGGATGAAAAAGTGGTTCCGCAGGCTTTCGGTTATGTCGGGGTCCGAGCCAAGGATTTGAGCGATTGGGCGAACTACGGCTCAGGTCTCCTTGGCCTTCAGCGCGTCGACAAAACGCGCGCCACGCTGGCCTTCCGCATGGACGACCGCAAGCAGCGGATCATCGTCCACGCCGATGACGGCGAGGGCATCGGCTTTTTCGGTTGGGAGGTCGCCGACGCGGCCGCGCTCGATGCGCTGGCCGGGCAGCTCGAGAGCGCGCGGATCAATGTAGCCCGCGGCGCCCGCGCGCTGGCCGACGAACGGCACGTCAAGGATCTGATCGTGCTCCACGATCCGCAGGGCAACAGGCTCGAGCTTTTTCATGGCGCCGAGACGACGACGGAGGCGTTCAAGCCCGGCCGCTCGATTTCCGGCTTTCGCACCGGGCCGCTCGGCCTGGGACACGTGGTGCTCAACGTCGATACTGCGGAGACCATCGAGTGCATGACGTCGTTCTATTGCGACACGCTTGGATTCCGGCTGACGGACTATTATTCGCATCCCTTCATTGCCAGGTTTCTTCATGTCAATCCGCGCCACCACAGCATTGCCTTCGTCCAATCCGGCAAGAATGCGGTCCATCACATTATGATGGAGCTATTCAGTTTCGACGATGTCGGCCAGGGATATGATCTTGCCTTGAACGACGAAGGCCGCGTCGCGGTGACGCTCGGGCGCCACACCAGCGACTTCATCACCTCGTTCTACAGCTTCACGCCGTCGGGTTTCATGGTCGAGTATGGCTGGGGCGCGCGGCTGATCGACGTCGACACCTGGCAGGCGCACGAGCGCAAGGAAGGACCGAGCATGTGGGGCCACGACCGCGGCTGGCTCTCGGCCGAGGATCAGAACAAAGCCCGCGCGCTACGCCTGGCCAACGCGGTAAACGGCTTTCGCCGGCCGGTCCAGGTCATGGACGGCAATTACCAGGTCATGTCAGGCGTCTGCCCGTGGTGGGATGGCGTCAAATCGCGCACTGCGGCGCAGTGACGGGACATCGCCAAGCGTGAAGTTGCGTCCGCGGTCTTGAGCCAACGCCGACGACAAACCCATGGGTAAAGATCGTCTCGCCGCGTTCAGTGATGGCGTGATCGCCATCATCATCACCATCATGGTGCTGGAACTGCATGTGCCGCACGGCGCCGACTGGGCGGCGCTTACCGCAATCGCGCCGAGCTTCCTGGCCTATGTCTTGAGCTTCATCTACGTCGCGATCTACTGGAACAACCACCATCATCTTCTGCATACGGTCGTGCGGGTGAATGGCGCCATTCTGTGGGCGAATGCCAACCTGTTGTTCTGGCTTTCGATCATTCCGGCGGCGACCGCCTGGATGGGGCAAAATCTGCTGGCGCCAGTACCGACCGCGATCTACGGCGGTACCTTGTTGATGCCCGCCATCTCGTATTATTTGCTGCAGCGGGCCATTATTCACCGTCATGGCGAACAGTCGGTGCTGGCCAAGGCGCTGGGCAGCGACCTCAAAGGCAAGTTGTCGCCACTCCTCTATACTGCCGGCATTGTGCTGGCCTTTGTCAGTCCCTGGCTGTCGATGGGACTTTACGTGCTGGTCGCGATCATGTGGCTTGTTCCCGATCGGCGCATCGAGGAGATTATCGGGCGAGAGTGAACTGCATGCGCTGCTCACAATTAGCCTTGGCGATCTTTGTTGCTGCCGCTGTTATCCAAGGTGCTGGACTGCGGACGGCGGTCGCGGACGATTGGCGCACGTATCGCAATGAGCGTTACGGCACCACGATCGACTATCCGGATATCTTCAAAGCCGGGCCGCCGCCGGCCAACAATGACGGCTTGGCGTTCAAAAGCGACGACGGCGCCGCGTTCTCGGTTTTCGCATCATTCAACGCGCTCGATTTCGACCTGGCCGGCTTTAAGGATTTCACCATGAAAAACCTGGAGGCCGGCGAGGTCATTACTTATCAGGCGCAGGGCAAGGATTGGTTCGTCATCTCAGACACCAAAGGCGCCGACGGCATATTCTACGAGCGACATCTCTTGTCGCACGGCAAAGAGCTCACTGAGGGCTTTGTGATGTCCTATCCGGCACGCCTGAAGCAGAAATACGATCCGATCGCCGCGCGGATGTCGAAGTCGTTTCGGTCCGGTACCGGTTTCCAGACGCAGTAAGTTTTAATGCCCTCTGTTGGAGGATCGAGGGACGCCGGCGAACCGCAAACCGCACGCGATCCCTTCGAGGCGACCAGCCGCCATTATTATTTTCATTTGCGAATGTGCTTGCAGGAAAAGCCGGCCGCCGCCCCGGATCAAGTCCGGGGCGGGCTGTTCCCGTGACGTGTACTAACGCACCACCACATTGCTGAACTGCCAGGGATCGTCGCGATCGATCTCCTCAGGGAACAGCACGCCGCGGCCGTCGGCCGGCGTCCACTCGGTATAGCGCCCGATCACCGGCCCGAGATAGGGCCGCTGGATTTCGAGGCAGCGGCGGAAATCCATCTCGTCGGCCTCGACAATGCCGCGGTCGGGATTCTCCAGCATCCAGACGATGCCGGCGAGCACTGCGGAGGTGACTTGCAGCCCGGTCGCATTCTGGTACGGCGCCAGCTCCCGGGTCTCCTCGACTGACAGCTGCGAGCCATACCAATAGGCGTTGCGGGCGTGGCCATAGAGCAGCACGCCGAGCTCATCGACGCCGTCGACGATGTCGCGTTCGTCCAGGATCTTCCAATCTGGCTGCATTTGCCACGCCGCGCCCGCCATCTCGTGTAGCGACAGCACGGCGTCGTCGCAGGGATGATAGGCATAGTGGCACGTCGGCCGATAGACCACGGCGCCGTTCTCGCGCAGCGTGAAGTAATCCGCGATCGAGATCGAACTCGTTGTGGGTGATCATGAACGCGTGCTGCGCCTGGGCGGTCGGCGTCCACGAGCGCACGCGTGTGCTGGCGCCCGGCTGCGTCAGATAGATGGCGGCGTCGCAGCCGAAGTCGTGCTTGCGGCCGTTGGCCGGCAGCTTCTTCTCGTGTGTGCCCCAGCCGAGCTCGGCCGGCTGCAGGCCCTCCGAGCAGAAGCCTTCGACCGACCAGGTATTGACGAACACCGAGCGCGGTTTCGGGTCGCGCGCGCGCTGGGTATCGCGCTCGGCAATGTGGATGCCCCTGACGCCGGCGCGCTGCATCAGCCGCGCCCAGTCGTCGCGTGTCTTCGGCTCGTCGAACTGAAGCCCGATCTCGGTGGCGACGTCGATGAGCGCCTGCTTGACGAACCACGACACCATGCCGGGATTGGCGCCGCAGCAGCTCACCGCGGTGCTGCCGCCGGGCCGCCGCCGCCGCAGATCCAGCAAGCTCTCGCGCAGCGCGTAGTTCGAGCGCTGCGAGATCGACCGGTTGCGGTCGGTATAAAGTCCGGGCCAGGGCTCGACCACGGTATCGATGTAGAAGGCATCGATATCCTTGGCGAACGCCATCAGATCGACCGAGGAGGTGTCGACCGACAGGTTGACGATCATGCCGCGCCCCGGTCCGCTGCGAAGCAGCGGGGTGAGTACGTCACGATAGCTTTCCTTGGTGATCGCGACGTGGAGGAAGCGCAGCTTGCGCTCGTCCAACAGCCGGCGATCCTCATCATCCGGAGCGATCACGACGAATTTCGTGCGGTCGAAGCCGATATGCCGCTCGATCAGCGGCAGCGTGCCGCGACCGATCGAGCCGAAGCCGATCATCACGATCGGGCCGTCGAAGCGGGCGTGCAGGGGCCAGGCGGTGGTGGTCTTGGTCATGGCGTTCATATTCGTGGTTCCCAAATTCCGGATGATAGTCAAGCTGCGTGACGTTCGTGTTCGCGCGCGAGACGCGCGATGAGTGTGTCGAGGCTCTGCGCCGGCGCTGCTTTGCCGGTGGCGGTGACGAGGCCGCCGGCGCCGTCGAACGCTCCCGGCATAAGCTCGCAGGCGAGCAAGCGATGGCGGTCATACGGGCCCGGCAGCCATAGCCCGCCGGTCTTTTCCGCCGAGAAGCCGAAGCGCTGGTAATAGGCGGCGTCGCCGACCAGCAGCACGGCCCGATGTTTGCGTCGCCACGCCGCCGTGATGGCACGCCCCATTAGGGCGCCGCCGATACCGCGGCAGCGGGTCGCCTCGTCGATCGCGAGCGGTCCGAGCAGCAGCGCCGGCCGGCCCGGTCCAGCGCTGACGTGCCACAGCCGGACCGTGCCGACGATGGTGCCGTCGTGCTCAGCGACGAAGGAAAGCCCAGCGGCGGGCTTGCGGCCCTCGCGAAGCCGTTCTGCAGTCTTGCCGAAACGTGACGAACCCCAGACGCGATCGAGCAGATTGTCCCGCGCGTCGATATCGGCGGACATTTCGTTGCGAATTTTCACCATGGCCCACTCCCTTGCCCCTCCCTACCCTCCCCCGCGAGCGGGGGAGGGAAGGGTGGGGGCCCTCAGTTCGAGGAGGGTTGATGATAGGAGCCGGCAAAGCCGGCTCCCGGCGAAGTCGGATGCGGCCGTCAGATGCGACAGCCTCAGATGTGGCAACCTTAAATGTGGAACGTCTTCAGCGGCGCGAAGCCGTTAAAAGCCACTGACGAGTAGGTCGCCGTATAGGCGCCGGTGCCTTCGATCAGCACTTTGTCGCCGATCTCAAGGCTTACGGGCAGCGGATACGGCACTTTCTCGTACAGCACGTCGGCCGAATCGCAGGTCGGGCCCGCCAGCACGCAGAGACCGACCTCGCCGCCGTCGCGCGGCGTGCGGATCGGATAGCGGATCAACTCGTCCATGGTTTCGGCGAGCCCGCCGAATTTGCCGATGTCGAGATAGATCCAGCGCACATCGTCGCTCTCGCTCTTCTTGGAGACCAGCACGACTTCGGCTTCGATCACGCCGGCATTGCCGACCATGCCGCGGCCCGGTTCGACGATGGTCTCAGGGATGCGGTTGCCGAAATGCAGCCGCAGCGCGCGGAAGATCGCCGAACCATAGGTTTTCACCGTCGGCACGTTCTTGAGGTACTTGGTCGGAAATCCGCCGCCCAGATTGACCATCGACAGCGTCAAGCCGCGCTCGCCGCAATCGCGGAACACGGCGGCGGCGGACGCGAGCGCGCGATCCCAGGCATGCGGGTTACGCTGTTGCGAGCCGACATGGAACGAGATGCCGTAGGCCTCGAGCCCGAGACGGTGAGCGTGCTCGAGCACGTCGACCGCCATGGCCGGCTCGCAGCCGAACTTTCGCGACAGTGGCCACTCCGCCCCGACGCAGTCGGAGAGGATGCGGCAGAACACGCGGCTGCCGGGCGCGGCACGGGCGACCTTCTCGACTTCGGCCTGGCAATCGACCGCATGGAGGCGAACGCCGAGCACGTAGGCGCGGGCGATGTCGCGCTCCTTCTTGATGGTGTTGCCAAAAGAGATGCGGTCCGCCGTCGCCCCGGCGGCGAGCACCATCTCGATCTCGGCGACCGAGGCGGTGTCGAAGCAGGAGCCCAGCCCGGCGAGGAGCGAGAGCACCTCCGGCGCCGGGTTGGCCTTCACGGCGTAGAAGACGCGCGTATCGGGCAGCGCCTTGGCGAAGCCGAGATAGTTCTCGCGGACGACGTCGAGGTCGACGACCAGGCACGGCCCGTCATTTTGTCCGCCTGCTGGGCGGTTGCGCAAAAAATCGCGGATGCGCGCGGTCATGGCGCTCTCCTCACCAGGTTCAATGAGCCTCGCGGCTCGGATTGAAATTCGAGCGAATAGAATTCGCCCGGCGTCAGCGGGTGAGGGTCGGCGCCTCGCCGTGCGGTGGAGACACGGACTAAGGCGACGGGCTCTACACCCGAGATGCTGCCTTGGCTTGGAGAGGGATGACCCGCTCCGCACGGCCGGCAAGGATGGACAAGCCTCTGCGGTGTCGACCTTTGGAGGGCCGACGAGACCAGAGAAGCCCGCTCCGTCGTTGCTTTAAGCCGCGTCCCCCGTTGAGCGCGGGGTGCGCCGGTTTCGCCTCCGGCTGCCGGTTAAGTGCTTCGGAGCTCAGACGGCCGACACTCTCGCCATTTGGCTTCGAGTCTCGACTTCACTCCGGGCGGCTGTCCGGCCTCTTGTCCGGATGCCCACCAACCGGCACGCGGCCACAGGCACGTGCGAAATTGGGCGGACGCGACATAAGCGCGTTGGCCGAGCGATGCAAGAGTTTTTTTGCCTTGGCGGATTTTTTTTGCGAATGCGCCGCGACATGGTTACGCGAGCGTTGTGGCCGCGGTGCCGCGAGCGGGGCGCAGTGGCGTCTTCGACCTCAGACTTTCAGGACGTCGACGTCGACCGGGAGGCTGCGCACGCGCTTGCCAGTCGCGGCGAAGATGGCGTTGCACAACGCCGGCACGACCGGCGGCAATGCCGGCTCGCCGAGGCCGGTCGGCGGGTTGTCGGTGATGAGAAACTCGACTTCGACCGGGGGCGCCTGATCGATCCGCAGCGGCTTGACGCCGTCGAAATTCGACTGCACGACGCGGCCGCGCTCGATGGTAATGGCTTGGCCGAGCGCCGAGCCCAGCCCGTCGAGCGCCGCGCCCTGCACCTGGTTCACGGCGCCGCTCGGATTGATGATCTGGCTGCCGACGTCGCCGACCACCCAGACATGATCGAGCTTGATGTCACCCGACGGTGGCACGGTGACCTGCACCACTTCGGCGAAATAGCCGAAATGGCTGAAATAGAAGGCGACACCCTTGGCGGTCCGAGCCGGCAGGGTGCGGCGTTCCGACCAGCGCGAAATCTCGCCGACGCGGCGCAGCACATTGCGCATGCGGGCGGTGTCGAAGTCGCGGAGCGGATCGGGCTTGCCGCTGGAATTGACCAGCACCTTTGGCTCGCCGAGTAGCGCGATGCGAAACTCAAGCGGGTCGGCGCCGGCCGCGTTAGCCAGTTCGTCGAGGAACGACTGGAAGACGAAGCCGAGCGCGTTGGAGCGCGGCGCGCGCAGCGGTCCGGTCGGTACACCAAGCTCCATCACCGACTGACCGTACTCGAGATGCGGCACCAGTCCGGCCGGGAATTCATTGGCATCCATCGCCGCCGAGTCGGCGAGCTTGCTGCCCCGGCCGAAGGTGACGAAATGATCGCGCAAGGCAACCAGCTTGCCGGCGCCGTCAAGCCCCGCTTTGAGGAAATGAAAGCCCGCCGGGCGATAGAAGTCGTGCCGGATATCGTCCTCGCGGGTCCAGACGAGCTTGATCGGGCTGCCGACCTTCTTCGAAATCCAGGCCGCTTCGACCATAAAGTCGTTGCGCAGCCGCCGGCCGAAGCCGCCGCCCATCCAAGTCATGTTGACCGTGACATCGCTCTCGGCGATGCCAAGCGTCGTTGCCACGAGCTTGGCGCCGGGTCCGGGCAACTGGGTCGGCGCCCAGAAGACGACCTTGCCGTCCGTGAAGTGCGCCGTGCAGTTCTGCGGCTCGAGGCTGATATGGGCGAGGAACGGATACGAGTAGGCGGCCTCGACGACGTGCGTGGCGCTCTTCAGTGATGAAGCCACGTCGCCGTCACGGCGCAGATAGGAAGCCGGCGCTTCGCTACCGAGCCTGGCGGCGCTTTGCGCGAAGCTTTCGCTGCTTTGTGCGGTGGTCGGACCTTCGTCCCAAGTGACTTTAAGTTTTTCGCGCGCGCGATTTGCCGCCCACCAGCTTTTGGCGACTATGGCGACGCCGTCGCTCAGCCCCTGCTGATCGCTGGCCGGATTGGCGGCCTCGCTCGCTCTGACGATGAAAGCGTCGTGGATGCCCGGCAGCGCTTTGATGGCGTCGATATTGGCGCTCGCAACCTTGCCACCAAACACCGGGCATTTATGGAACACCGCATGCAGCATGCCCGGCATCGCGACATCGATGCCGAACAGCGGCTGGCCGGTTACGATTTTGGCATTGTCGACGCCGGGGATCGGCCGGCCGATGATCTTGAAGTTTTTCGGATCCTTCAGCGCGACGCGCGCAAGGTCCGGCACCGGCATCCCCGCCGCTTTGGCCGCAAGCGCGCCAAAGGAGAGCGCGCGGCCGGTATCGCGGTGGTAGACCACGCCCGCCGCTGTCGTGCACTCTGCCGGCGCGACGTTCCAGGTCTGTGCGGCCGCCGCGACGAGCATCTGTCGGCCGGCGGCGCCGACCCGACGCAGCGGATCGTAGTTCAACGGCGTCGCCCGGCTGCCGCCGGCGAATTGCTGGCCGTATTTTGCGGCATCAAGCGGCGCCTGCTCGATCCGCACATTTTCCCATGCAACGTCGAGCTCCTCGGCGATCACCATCGGCAGCATGGTCTTGATGCCTTGGCCGATCTCCGGATTTTTCGACATGATGGTGACGATGCCGTCCGGCGCGATGCGGATGTAGGCATTAAGTGCGGCAGCTTCGCCGGATGCGGCAGCCGCATCGTCGGCGATCGCCGTCCGCACGAGCGGCGGCAACACTGCCTGCAGCAACAGACCGCCGCCGGCTGCTGCGGTTGCCTTGAGGAAGGCGCGCCGAGACTGAGCAGCGGTAGCGGATGTGCTGGCGGAGCGGGATCTGGCGGCCGTTGCGCTCGTCATGAGGTGCACCATCACTTGGCCTGAACGCCGGCGGGCGTGAGCGCCGCTTTTTTGATCGCGGCGCGGATCCGGTTGTAGGTGCAGCAGCGGCAGACATTGCCGCTCATGGCTGCATCGATATCGGCATCGCTCGGGCTCGGATTGGCAGTCAGCAGCGCCGTTGCCGTCATGATCTGGCCGGCTTGGCAATAGCCGCATTGCGGCACATCGAGCTCCATCCAGGCTGCTTGTAGCTTTTTGCCGATCGGATTGGCCGCCATCCCTTCGATGGTGGCGATGCGCCCGCCGCCGACGCTCGACACTAGCGTCAGACACGAGCGCACGGCTTTGCCGTCGACATGGACTGTGCAGGCACCGCACAGCCCGGCGCCGCAGCCAAATTTGCTGCCTTTGAGGTCGAGCTCGTCGCGGAGCACCCAGAGCAGCGGCATATCGCCGTCAACATCCGCCGTCCGCTTCACGCCATTGACTTCGATCGTGTAAGCCATGGTCCCCGTCTCGCATGTACAACATCATGTTAGTGCAAGGACGCAGTATTTGCATCGGAGCGGTGCCTCACGAGGGAGTGATTAGTCGTGCACAGCGTTGCCTTCGGCTTGTTTCGGCCTTTAGGCGGTTGTTAGCCGCCAAAATGTCGACGCCTTCGCCAAACGCTGCCGATTCGCCAACGCAACCGCCGGAAACGTCCTGCCGCCGCCGCGCCGCACGCTAAAAACGCTCGAAAATCTGTTCGCCGAGGAGGGCGCCAGACCCGACGGCGTCGCAGCGCGATTCAAATCGAACGGCAATTCAGCTAAAACCGCGGAATATCTTTCCGTCCGCGAGTAACATTGGTTACTGCCTCGAAGCTAGTCTCGGACCGTCATTCGCCGGGATCATTGCAGCTATGCGTATCGTTGTCGTCGACCCGAGTCGCACGGTCCTCAAGGCCGTGTCGAAACTGCTTGAGAGCGATCGGCATACGGTCACGGCGTTCGTCGATGCTGGCGAAGCGCTCGACTTCATCAAATCGGACCGCGAGGTCGACGTATTGATCACGAGCGTTGAGCTGACACCGATTTCGGGCATCCGGCTGTGCCGCGAAACGCGGCTGCTCTGCGGTCACGACCGCGCGATCTATATCATTCTGATGTCGTCCAACTTCGAGGAACAGCATCTGATCAATGCTCTCGACGGCGGCGCCGACGAATTCATCAGAAAGCCTCCGGTCTGCGAGGAGCTGTACGCGCGATTGCGCTCGGCGGAGCGGATGCTTCGCCTGCAAAGCGAGCTGATCCGCTTGGCCAGCGTCGATCCACTGACCGGCGTCTTCAACCGCCGCGCCTTCTTCGAGCGCGCGGAGCGCGTCCGCCAGAGGCCATTTGCCGCCATCATGTTCGACGTCGACCATTTCAAGGACATCAACGACAGCTGCGGGCATGACGTTGGCGATCAGGTGCTTGGCGCCATCGGCCGGGAAGCTTCGAGCCAGAGCGGCATTGTCGGCCGAACTCGGCGGCGAAGAATTTGCCGTCCTGCTTGAAGGCGCCGATCTCGCCGCTGCGGCGGCATGCGCTGAAGCCTTGCGCACCAGCCTGGGCGAACTGTCGTTCAATGCCGCTCACGGCAAGCTGTCGGTGACGTGCAGCCTGGGCGTCGCCGAAGCGCTGGTCGGCGAAAGCATCGATGGGCTGCTCAAACGCGCCGATGCTGCGCTGTATGAGGCCAAGGAGAAAGGGCGCGATCGCGTGGTCGCCGCCACGGCGGTTCACAATCCCAGCGAGGCGCAATGGTCAGGATTGCTGCGCGCGAACGAGCGCCTCGCCGCACCGGAGCCTGCCCAGATGCAATCGACATCCGCCATGCCGCGCGCCGCATGGTGGAGCAATCTGGAGGATGTCGTGGTGGCGCCGTCCGACGACAACCGGCTCAACCAACCGCACAAGCACTAAGCGCGCGCTAAGCAGTCGACGGCCTAGCCGCGCCAGTAGCGATCTTCCCAGCTTCGCGACAACCGCATGGCAGACAGAATAAGTCCCGCCATCGAATAGGTCTGCGGAAAATTGCCCCACAATTCTCCGGTCTGCGGATCGACGTCTTCGGAGAGGAGACCGTAGCGATTGCGGTGGTTGAGCGCGTCGATGAAGAGGTCCCGGGCGGCTTCGCGCCGCCCGAGCGACCATTGGGCGTCGATCAGCCAGAAGCGGCAGATCAGGAACGCGGTCACCGGCAGGCCGAAATCGTCGGCATTGGCGTAGCGCATGACGTGCTTTTCGCGCACCAGCTCCCGCTCCATCGCGGCAACGGTGGAGACGAAGCGCGGATCGTCGACTTCGACGACGCCAAGATCGGGCAACAGCAGCACGCTGGCATCGAGATCGTCCGATCCGAACGCCGCGGTGAAGGCGCCGCGCTTCTCGTTCCAGGCGTGCTCGAGCAAGGCCGCATGTATCGGCTCGGCTACCGCGTTCCAGTGTTTCGCCCGGTCCTCCAGACCGAGCCGCATGGCGATTGCCGAAAGTCGCTGACAGCCGGCCCAGCACATCGCCGCCGAGTGGGTATGGACGCGCTGCCGACCGCGATATTCCCAGATGCCGGCATCCGGCTCCAACGCCTTTCTCGCCGCGCGCTGGCCGAGCGTTTCCAGAAGATGAAACAGGCCGACATCGCCGGGCCGCGGCAGGCGCCGATCGAAGAACAGCGGCATGGCGGCGAGGATCACGCTGCCATAGGTGTCGTGTTGCGCCTGACCCACCGCGGCATTGCCGATGCGCACCGGTCCGTCGCCGCGATAGCCTTCGAGGTCCGGTGCGGTCCGCTCATCGACCTCACTGGTCGGCACGACACTATAAAGCGGCCGCAGCTCCTGATCGGGCTTTGAGGCGATCGAAATCGTGAAGGATATAAATTCTTCCATGGTACGCGTCGCGCCGATGCGATTGAGCGCCTGGACGACGAAATAGGCGTCCCGCAGCCAGCAATAGCGGTAGTCCCAGGTGCGCCCGGAGCCCGGGGCTTCGGGTATCGAGGTGGTGTGCGCGGCGATGATACCGCCGGTCTCGTCGAAATTGCTCAGCTTGAGCGTGATCGCCGCGCGGATAATCGCCTCCTGCCAATCGTAGGAGATCGACAGCCGGCGCACCCATTCCATCCAGTAGTCGTGCGTGCGGTCGGCGAAGTCGCGACAGGTCGACTGCAGATCGCCGGGGAACGGCTCGTCAGGGCCAAAAACCAGATGCAGCGGGCGCGTCAGGACGAACGGCGCCTCGCCGTCAATCAACGACAGCGGCGCGTCGGTGGTCAGCCGAATGACCGTGCCTTCGCCCGAATAGCGGATATGGTTGCTGCCCAGCGAGCGCTGTTGGAGCGGCTTGCCGTAGTCGCAGGTCGGACGCATGCGGATGGTGATGCGCGGCAGCCCGGCGATCGGCTCAATGATGCGAAAAATCTGCGGCGGACGAAACACCCGGCCGAACTGGCGGAAGCGCGGGACGAAATCGGTGATCTTGACCTTGCCGCCCTGGTGGTCGGTCAGCGTCGTCGAGACGATCGCCGTGTTGCGTACGTATTCCGATTGATATTCAGCCATGTCGTCGAGCACCACGTCGGAGAAACCCTTCTCCTCCTTGCCCGCGAGCAAGCGGCAGAAAATCGGGTCGCTGTCGAAACGCGGATAGCACCACCAGACGAACCGCGAGGTCGGATCGACCAATGCGGCTGTGCGTCCATTTCCGATGACGGCAAGATCCAGCCCGTGGTCTTTCATCAGCCCACGTCTCTGCGGTCGGCGGCGATCCGCGCCAGCCAGGTGCGGACATCCTCGGGCCGGTCGAAGCGACCGTCCACGCCGGCAACGATGCGGCCAACGGAAAAGCCCAAACCGCCGAATTGCGGAATGACGCCGAACACCGGCTCGTCGGTGACGTCGTCGCCGATGAAGATCGGATGGCGATCGCGAAACGGCGGGTGCTTCATTAATTCGCGTACCGCCGAAGCCTTATCGATGCGGGCTGGTTTTACCTCGATGACCGCCTTGCCGGGCAGGATGTCGACCGTGCCTGACGGTGATTGTGCGCAAACGTCGCTGACGGCGGCGTGCAGCGCCGGGCCGAGTTCGGGCGCCAGCCGATAGTGCAGGGCGAGCGAATAGCCCTTGTCCTCGACCAGGATGCCCGAGCCGAGTTCGGTCAGTGCTGCCAGGGTGCGTTTCAATTCGGGGCCCAGTGATCCGGCGCGCCGCTCCGGCTCGGCGCCGGGTAACCGACGCAGCTCGGCGCCGTGGCCGCCGATGGCCGCGAGCTGCAAGGGCGAAAAGATCAGATCAATGTCGGCGAGCAGCCGGCCGCTGACCAGCGCCAGCGCGCCGCCGGTGAGATCCTGCAGGCGCGCGAGCGTATGACGAAGTTCCGAGGGCACCGAGACTTGCCGCGGCGTCGGCGCGATATCGAGAATGGTGCCGTCGATATCGAGCAGGATCGCGCATTCCCGCAAATCGGAGCCGAACGGCTTGGTGGCAATGTCCATGGCAAGATCAGCGGCGTGTTCTTGGCTCTGCACGTCATATCCCATCATGATTCGACAAAAGACAACGGGCGGGCGACAGCCTCAAGCGATTTGCGCTCGGCGGCGACGCCCCAGAGCGCCTCCACGACGGCAGCTGCAATCATCAACAGCACGGCAATGAGATAACCGGCGGTGACGCTGCCGCGCGACCCGGTGCTGATCAATGCACCCAACAGCAACGGGCCCGCCACCCCGCCGACGCCGGTGCCGATCGCATAAAAGAAGGCGATGGCCAGCGCGCGAATTTCCAGCGGGAAAATCTCGCTGACCGTCAGATAGGCGGAGCTCGCCGCCGCCGAGGCAAAGAAGAACACCAGCATCCAGGCGAAGGTAAGCGTTTGCGCCGAAAAAAGGTTTTCGCTGAACAGATAGCCGGTCACTGCCAGCAGGATTCCCGACACGCCATAAGTCGCGGTAATCATGACCTTGCGCCCTATAGTGTCGAACAGGCGGCCGAGCAGAATTGGTCCGAGCACGTTGCCGGCGGCGAACGGCAGAATGTACCAGCCGATCGCGCCGGCTGGGATGGCGTAAAAGTCGGTGAGGACCAGCGCGTAGGTGAAAAAGATGGCGTTATAGAAGAACGCTTGCGCCGCCATCAGCGTGAGGCCGACAAAAGTGCGCTGCCGGTAAGTCTTGAACAGCACGTGGCCGACTTCCGTGAGCGGTGTGTGATCGCGCACGCGCAGCCGCACGCGCGGCCAAGCGCCGCGGTGAGGCACGTGCGGGATACGCGCTTCAATGCCGCGCACCACGGCGTCAGCCTCTTTGACGAAGCCGTGTGTCATCAGCCAACGTGGGCTTTCCGGAATCCAACGCCTCATGACGAGAATGAAGAGTCCTATCGCGGTGCCGATCAGGAAGGCCAGACGCCATCCGAGGGCGGGGTCAATCCATGCGGGATTAAGCAGCACGATCGAGCCGCCTGCACCCATGGCCGCCCCGATCCAGAAACTGCCGTTGATCAGGAGATCGGTCCAGCCACGCAGGCGCGCAGGGATGACCTCCTGGATTGTCGAATTGATGGCAGTGTACTCGCCGCCGATGCCGGCCCCGGTCACAAAGCGGAACACGGCGAAGCTCCAGACGTCCCACGACAAACCGGTGGCCGCGGTGGCGATGAGATAGACCGCAAGCGTCATCGTAAAGAGCTTCTTGCGCCCCAAGCGATCCGTCAGCCAGCCAAAAAAGAATGCCCCGAGAACCGCTCCGCACAGATACGCACTGGCGGCAAGACCGATCTGCGCGCCGCTCAAACCCAGGCCCGAGGGCTGCATAAGCTCGCCGGACAGCGAACCCGCAAGCGTCACCTCCAGCCCATCGAGGACCCAGGTGATGCCCAGCGCAACAATGACCAAAACATGGAAGCGGCCGAACGGCAGCGCATCGAGACGACTTGGGATGTCGGTTTCGACGATTGCAGCCGAGGGCGTGCCGACGACCCGGGTCGGGCGTGGCGATGGATTCACGCGAGACGTCGGAACTGGCCGTGCCGAATCCCAATCGGTTGCCGCGTTGGGTGCGTGTTGAGCCATGACAGATTGCCCCCAAGCGCAGTCATAATTGCTAACGTTTTTGCCCGATGGAGAGTTCCAAGCGCTGCTGCAGCCGGTGAGGCGGACCAAGAGGGAAACGCCGGCGCGTGAAGTGGCGGCGGGTTTGAACAAGCCGCGGCCGCAGCGGTTCCATGCTAAGCCTCGGCGCGAACTGCACGGTCCGGTGATGCGGTGATCGATAGGGTAATCAGTCGATTTGAAATACCGAGGCGCCTCCGGGCCATCGTCCGCGCGCGTGAATCGAGCCTGATCGTCCTCGCGGCACTGGTCGGCGCGCTTGCCGGCCTGGTCGTGACCGCCATGGGCTTCGGCGTCGATACTCTGCACCGTCTGCTTTTTCACCTCGGCCCGGATGTGCGGCTGTCGGGCCTGCTTCGGCTTGATCCCGTTATCGCGATATCGGTGCCACTTGTCGGCGGTATCGTGTTCGGCATTGCCCGCGAGTTGATCGCCTACTGGCGGCCCGAGCGTGAAATCGATCCGATCGAGGCGAACGCGCTGCACGGCGGCCGCATGTCGCTCCTTGGCAGCATCATCGTTGCCGCCGAGACCGTCTGGTCGAGCGGCGTCGGCGCCTCGGTCGGCATGGAGGCCGGCTATACGCAATTCGCCAGCGGTATCGCCTCGCGCATCGGCATGGCGTTTCGGTTGCGTCGTGCCGACTTGCGCATTCTGGTCGGCTGCGGCGCCGCCGGCGGCATCGCCGGTGCATTTGGTGCGCCGCTCGCCGGCGCCTTCTACGGTTTCGAACTGATCATTGGCGGCTACACGCCCAACAGCCTGGCGCCGGTCGCGGTCTCGGCGCTGATCGGATATCTGGTCGCACAGGCCCTTGGTCCTGCGGACCTCGGCGTCGTTGCGCCTGACCGCATGGTCGTCACCGCGCAGGAGCTTGTCATCGCCGCCCTCATCGGGCTGCTTTGCGCCGCGGCGGGCATCGTGATCATGCGCGGCGTCGCGTTCTGCGAAGGTCTATTTGCGCGCCTTAAACTGCGATACACGCTGCGCACCGCGATCGGCGGACTCCTGGTCGGACTTCTGGCGACGGAAGCGCCGCAGGTGATGTCGTCCGGCCACGGCGCGCTGCACTTTTCCGGAATGTTGCAACTGTCGCTCTCGACCGTGGCGCTGCTGTTCGTGCTCAAGATCGCAGCCTCGGTGATCTCGCTCGGCTCCGGATTCCGCGGCGGCTTGTTCTTTTCCTCGCTGCTGATCGGTGCGCTCGGCGGTCACCTGCTCGCCGTCGCGCTGACGACGGTTTTCCCGAGCGGTCATTTCAATTCCAACGCCTATGCGGTGATCGGCATGGGCGGGCTTTCGGCGGCGGTGATCGGTGGTCCGATGACCATGACCTTCATCGCGTTGGAGAGCACCGGCGATCTGTGGCTGACGGCGGCGGTGCTGATTGCCGTGATCATTTCGTCGCAGCTCACGCGCGAGCTTTTTGGCTATTCGTTCGCCACCTGGCGCTTCCATCTGCGCGGCGAAACCATCCGCAGCGCCGCCGATGTCGGCTGGATGCGCGACCTGACCGTCGGCAAGATGATGCGCCACGACGTCCGCACCGTCCCGGTGACGACTACGGTTGCGGCATTCCGCGAAGCGTTTCCGCTCGGCTCACCGGCTTACATCATCGCGGTCGACGAGCAACACCGCTATGTCGGCATGGTGGCGGTGGCGGACGCCCACGCGGTAGAAGCCGCCCCGGACCAGTCGGTCAAGGAGCTGCTGCGCTATACCGATGGCATTTTGGTGCCCAGCATGACCATCAAGGAAGCCGTGCTCGCCTTCGATCGCGACGAGGCCGAGGCGCTCGCCGTCGTCAATTCGTATCCGGACCGGCGCGTCATCGGGCTCTTGACCGAGGCTTACGCGCTCCGCCGTTACGCCGCCGAACTGGAGCGGCGTCGGCACGAGCTGGTTGGCGATGAGTAGGATCAACGTCGCCGGCATTCGAGCAGGACCTAATGACGATGCAACGCTCTACCGCACCCGCTACTTCGGTATGCGCGGCACGACCAGGTGGAAAAGCTTGAGCGAGGCGCCGGCCGCCGGCTTGATGGTGGCGATCTCCTGAGGCCCGAGATAGACGCCCGCGCCGCGTTCGACATCATAACTGCCGCTGTCGAGCTTGATGCTGCCCTTGCCGTCCATCAGATAAATCAGCTGGTACCGGTCAATGGCTTCCGGCTCGAACCACTCGCCGGATTTCAGCCAGCGCACCGAGCCGTGCACATTGCGCGCGCCGCACAGTGCCTGATTGAGAACTTCGATGAACTCGCCGTGCCCCGGCGTCGCGTTCTTCGGAAGCTTGTTGGTGTCGATGAATGTCAGCGCCATGATGCTTTGATCCCGCCTCGGTCCAAGCTTTACGTCTGCACCCAGACGCGGCCGTCCTTGCGCTCCCAGCGCAGGTCGTCGTCGGTCCCTTCCAGGATCGTGGTCTTGAAACGATTGGGAGCCTGAAATTCGAAGTAGAACAGCGGCTCGGTCGCCCGCAGCCGGTGTTTTTCCTCGGCCGGGATGAAAATCATGTCGCCGGGACCGACCGGGCGGATGCCATCGTCGGATTCGACCGTCGCCTTGCCGCTGATGATGAAATAGAAATGCTCGCAGTTCTTATGCAAATGCAGCGGTGAAGCAGCGCCCTTTTTGTAATGCATGACGCCGGCCAACATGTCGTCGATGTTGGCCAGCTCCTGATTGACGAAGAAAATGCGCTCGCGGCCCGGCGCTACGGAAATCAGCGACGGAAGTTCGCCTTCCTTGAATATGTAAGCCATCGGTTTGCCTCCGGGCATTCTGACAAGTTGGCCAATGAGCGCCAAGCGAGATTGGATAAGCGCGTGCAATTCCAGCCCCGATATTATCCGCTAACACAATATCCGTCTCGTATTTTGGCCGTGTTATTTCACCGGCGAATGTTCTCTGCTTTACGAGAATCTCCAGCCGCCGTCGACAACGATGGTTTGTCCGGTGATGAAGGCGGCATCCTCCGAGGCGAGGAACGCCAGCGTCCCGGTCAAGTCTTCCGGTGTTTCCGTGCGTTTGATCGCCTGCTGCCCGCGGATCATGTCGAACCAGCCGAATTCTCCGGGCTTGCCCTTGATGGTGGTCTCGGTTCGGGTCAGCCCCGGCGCAATGGTGTTGACGGTGATCCCGAAGTCTCCCACCTCTGACGCCAGCGAGCGGGCAAATCCGATGATGCCGCCTTTGCTTGCCGTATAGTGGGTGTTGAAGCCGATGCCCGAATGAAAGGTGGTCGAGGATACGCTGATGATGCGGCCCCAGCGCTGCTCTTTCATCGCCGGCAAGAAGGCCTTCACCAAGAGAAAGACGGAATCCAGATTGACGGACAGCACCTTGCGCCATTGCTCGAAGGTGATCTCGTCGATTGCCGCCGTCGGATAGATGCCGGCGCAGTGCACGAGGATGTCGCAGCCGCCGAGTTCCCCCTCCACCGCCTGCCGGAGTTTGGCGACGTCGGCCTCCGAAGTTTGATCGCAGCGAACGGCGGTCGCGGCGCCGCCGCCTTTTTTGATCGCGCCCACGGTTTCCGAACAGTCGGCGATGTCGGCAATGACGATCTTGGCGCCTTGTCTCGCCAGCCGCTTGCAGAAAGCCTGCCCGATGCCATTGGCGCCGCCGGTGACGACGGCGCGTTTCCCGGTCGACATGCTGGCGTTCTCCCGTTTTTGCCTTGCAGCTTCTTGGTGTTTGGCACTGGCCGCGGCCGGTCCAAGCCCATATCCAAAAACAACCATAATTTCCAAAATATTTTAGAACGCGTGTGGGCGCTGTCAAGGTGCCGTCGGCGGGCGCTCGAACTAACCGGGTCGTCAGTCGGCGGCGTCGACTTGGACCGGCGCTGATGGTGATGGCTAGGTGCAAAAAGGCCGGTAGAATCGGCAGATATTGTGCGGCCGGTGATGCTCGGCACAGGTGGGCCGTCCGGGGGATGGCATTTTCTCCGGTTGTGATCTAATTTCCAAAATTGCTTTTTCATAACAACGATCGCCAGCGGCGAGCTTGGGGGATTTATGAAGCGTTCGGTCGCCGAGGTCCATTCGATAAATCCGGATCAACCCGGCGTCTCCCGCACCATCGCCGAGTCGACCTACCGCCGCATCCGCCAGGACATTCTCTGGGTCCGCTTCGCGCCGGGATCGCCGCTTCGCTCCGACGAATTGCGCGCGCGCTATGGCGTCGGCATCAGCCCGTTGCGTGAGGCGCTGACCCGGCTCGCATCTGAGCGGCTGGTCACATCGGTCGGGCAACGCGGCTTTCGGGTGGCGCCGCTCACGGCCTACGACGTCGAAGACACCATGGCGACGCGCATCCTGATCGAATCGGATGCGCTGTCGCGCTCGATCCGGCGCGGCGACATGGCCTGGGAAACGGCCTTGGTGGCCGCGTTCCACGCGTTGTCACGCTATCCGACGCCGAAAGAACCAGGCCCCGCCACCGAAAACTGGGCGCTGTTTCATCGTCAGTTTCACATGGCGTTGCTGGCGGCATGCGGCTCGCAATGGCTCATCGAGCTCGCCGAACTTTTGTTCGATCAGGCGGAACGGCAACGGATTTTGCGCACCAAATTCGGCCCGCAAAAAATATTGAAACGCGATACCGCGCGCGAGCATAAGCAAATTTTCGACGCGGCGTTGGCGCGCGACGCCAAGGCTGCGGTCCGCGCGCTCGAGCGCCATTATCAGGTGACCGCCGAACAGGTGGTTTCGGTGCTGGCGCGCATTCCCCGGGTTGTCGCCAAGCGGGCCTGAAACGCTCTGGGCATTGGCGCCGGACTGTCAACGAAATCCGTTCGGTCCGGCGGGCCTGGAGCGGATGTCGACGCTCGACTGTTCGTTGCAACGATCCGAAGCGGCAGACGTCGCGCCCGCGAATCTCGGCACGCCGCGTCCGGCGATTGCGGCGGCTTGACAGGCCTCTGTCCACAAATTAGAAATTTTGGAAAATATTCAGATCGGGAGGAATGGGACAGCCACTTTGCGGCGACCAAGCGGGTTGTGCGATCCGGCGATGCCAGCGACAGGCTTCCGACCGTCCCATCCCGTATTTGCCGCACGGCGTCCCGCATCACAGGAGAGCGCCGTGTATCAACTGAGCAGAACGGTTCCGGTCAACGAGCCGAAGAAATCTTTCCTGAGCCGCCACGATGTGTGGAATGGCCTGCTGATGAAGGCGAACAACGCGCTGCCCTATGTGCCGGAGATGAAGAAATGCGACGTGGTCGAGCAGGGTAACGGCTGGCTCGTGCGCGACATCATGCTCAAGGATGTCCCGCTCCGTGAGAAGGTGACGTTCGAGCCGGAAAACCGCGTGATCTTCGAACGTACCCGCGGCTCGGAGCTCGGCCGCATCGAAAATATCATCGGCGAGGACACGAACGGCAATCTGACGCTGACATTCGCCTTCAGCCTGAAGAAAGATGGCGTGCCCGAGGGCAGCGACGCCGAGAAGGCGCACTTTGCGCCAATGGAAAGCGCCTACCTCAATGCCGTCGCATCCACGCTGGCCGCGGTTCGGCGCACCGTTGATGAAAGAGGCCGCGAGCATCTGCCGCCCAAGCATCCGACCGACACCGCCGGCGATACCCGTTGGATCTACGAATATTACCGCGCCGTCGACGCCATGGACATGGAGCGCACGCTAGCGCAGCACACCGACGACACGACGCTGACGTTTGCCAACCATCCGACCGTGCACGGCAAGGAAGGCTACAAGGCTGCGATCGGCCATCTGTGGGGCAGCATCAAGGGTCTGTCGCACAGCATGACCGGCGCGTGGTCGATGCATGACAACCAGGTCGGCGTCGCCGAGGCGATCGTCCAATACACCCGCATGGATGACAGCCTGTGCGCGATCAAGTTCTGCAGCGTGCTGCGCCGGCGCGGCGATAAGATTGCTGACCTGCGCATCTATGGCGACGCGACGCCGCTGTTTGCGCCGGCGAAGTAGTCCTCAACCGCGGTCAAGCCACATCCGGTCAAATCATGTCAACTCGTCCATTGCCGGGAACGCTTTTCCAGATCGGCTATGTCGTGCCGAACCTGGACGCTGCGCTCGCCCACCTCAATAGCAAGCTCGGCGCGCCGCGCTTCATGGTGCTCCGTGAGATCGTCGTCGAGAACGGCTGGTTCCGCGGCGCGCCGGCTGTGATCAACCACAGCATGGCGTTCGGCTATGTCGGCGACGTGCAGTACGAAGTGATCGAGCCGGTCGCCGGCAAAAGCACCTACTCGGAATTTCTCGACCGGGTGCCGGCGGGCGGCGTGCATCACCTCGGCTTTTCGGTCGAGGACTATGACGGCGCCACCGCCGATCTGTTGGCGCGCGGCTACCGGCTGGTGCAGCGCGGCACTTTCGGCGACACCAAGTTCGGCTACTTCGAAACCAGCGACGATCCCGGCACGGTCACCGAGATCGTCTATCTCGACGCCAACGTGCGCGGCATGTTCGCCAGCATCAAGGCGCAGACGTTTTAGTTGGGGCTCCGGGGCCGGCGAGAAACGCCACCGGGTGAAATGAGGGACGTCCTATGGCGGCTTCCGGAAAATATCCGACCACCGAAGAGATGGTGCGCGAGCTGTGGGACCGCCAGCAGATCAGCGATGTCATGCTCCGCTTCGGACGCGGCCTCGACTTGCATGACTGGGACCTATACGCCGCGACCCTGACCGATCCGTTTGAGGTCGATTTCTTCGACCTCACGGGTCGGGCGCCGGCGACGACGACGCCGAAAGTCTGGGCGCGCTTTGCCAGCGCCTGTCTCGAGCGGCTGATCGTCATGCATCAATATTCCAACTTCCATATCAACCTGCACGGCGACGCCGCCGACGGAATTTTCTACCACGTGTCGCGGCATCGCTTGCCCAACCGGCAAGGCGACGACCATTACACGCAGTATGGCTGGTACGAGAATTCCTTCCGCCGCACCGCGGACGGCTGGAAGATCAGCAAACTCAAGCACTGCTTCCAGTGGTGCGACGGCAACCCCACCCTGATCGATCTCAGCGATCCCAATTGGCAGGTGGCCGCCGCCGCGGTGTTTGGAACCGAGCGGTGCGGCCGGTAAAGCGGCGTGAACAAGCAACGTTGCGGGAGATGGTCATTCGTTGCCGCGTCGCGATCGAGGCAATCACGTTGAGCGGGTCGACACCGTCATGACCGCGTCAGATACCGCCAGCGAGGCCAAGCGGCCTGCAGTGCCGGGCCAGCTTTCGTGGCTGCGCTGGCGCTGGTCGGAGGATACCGGCCTGGTCATCGTGTTTCTGCTGATGATCCTCGCCATCGGCATTCCGCACCCGGAATTCTTCAGCTTCGGCTCGATCAAGACGATCCTGCGCCAATCGGCGCTGGTCGGCATCATTGCCTTCGGCATGGTCTATCTGGTGGCGATGGTCGAGATCGACCTGTCGGTCGGCGGCATCTTTGCGGTTGCCTCTAGCCTGCCGGCTTTGCTGATGAAGTTTTACCACGTCGATCCGTGGATTGCCGTCGCATTGGGGTTGATAGCCGGGATCATCCTTGGCGGGCTCAACGGCGTGCTCACCAGCCTGCTGAAAGTGCCGCTGATCATCGTCTCGCTTGGAACATTGTCGGCTTACTTCGGGCTGCATCTCATCTTGTCTGACGGCAAAGCGATCTACGGCCTGCCGAAGGATCATCCGTTCTTCCGGTGGTTTGGCAGCGACCTGCTGCAGCTGCCCGCATCGGTGTGGACCGCGATCGTCTGCGCGATCGTGCTGTATTTCGTTTTTATTCACACCCGGTTCGGCGCCACGGTCCGCGCCATCGGCTCGAATCCGGCCGCCGCCGAATTCATCGGCGTGCGCACCGATCTGATCCGCATCTACGCCACCGCTTTGGTCGGCTTTCTGGCCGCCTTGTCCGGCGTCATGACGCTTGCCTATTTCAAGGCGGTCGACACCTCCTCCGGCCGCAGTCTCGGACTTCAGGTCATCGCCGCCGTAGTGATCGGCGGCACCTCGCTCGCTGGCGGCTCCGGCACCATCCTCGGCGCGGCATTGGGCGTGCTGATCATCACCACCATCGACAGCGGCCTCGTCTTCTACAACGTCAACCTGAACTATTCGGAATTCGTCACCGGCATCGTCATCGTCGGCGCCATTGCGCTCGATCGGATCGCCAAGCGCCGGCGCACCAATTGAGTCGCGGCATGGTGGCTTGGCCGGTCGCCGATCAACAATCGCAAGTAGGGAAGCAAGGGAGGTAAGGAACATGCAATCGAGAAAACTCAAGAGGCACACACTCCGGTTATCGGGCGCGGTGCTGTCAGGCGGCCTGGCAATTGCAGCCGTTACCGGCTTACCTGCCTACGCCGCGAAGGATTCCGTGACCGTTTCGGTGGTGCTGGCTTTGGCGGCGGGCGAATGGAGCACGGAAATTCTTGCCGGCGCCAATGCCGCGGCGAAAGACCTGGGCGGCAAAGTCAAAGTCCGTGTCACCGGGCCGACCACGTTCGATCCACAACGGCAAGCGCAGATGTTCCTGGCTGAGCTCGAAACCAAGCCGGACGTGCTGGTCGTGGTCAACGTGGCGCCGCCGCTGTTTACGCAGCCGGCGCTCGAGGCGCAGGCGCGCGGCGCCAATATCGTCTGGATCAACGTGCCGCCGATGCCTGAAATCAAGAACGCGCTGTTCGTCGCTTCGGACGCGTTCGGGATGGGCCTGACGGCTGGCGGCATCGTTACCGCGGCGCTGGAAAAGAGCCAAGGCAAGCCCGCGGCCGACATTAGCGGCGACGTCGTTACCGCGGTGTGCGTGCCCGGTCTGACGGTTCTGGAAAACCGACTCGCTGGCGAAGTCGCCTACCTCAAGAAGAAAATGCCGAAGATCAACGTCCTGGCGAGCTTCGATTCGAAACCCGATCGCGAGCGGAATTTTGCTTTGTGGGACCAAGCGATCCGCAAGACGCCGAAGGCCTTGACGTATATCGACCCCTGCGAGGAGGGCGAGGAGAATATTCCAAAGATACTGGACGCCGACAAAGTCAAAGTGCCGTTGATTTCCTGGGATACGCCCGAGGAAGTGCGCGAATATATTGCGCAGGGATCGATCACGGCGGGCGTGCCGGCGAATTTCTTCTCGCAGGCCTATCTCGCCACCTATATCGCGGCTGACGCGTTGCTCAAGGGTAAGCCGCTGCCGGTGGGCTGGGTGAAGGTGCCGCATGTGGTCGTCGATAAGGCCAACATCGCCGCCTACCAAAAGGCCTGGGAAAAGCCGGAGACCGGACTGCGCGCGTTTTACAAGGAGCAGATCGAGGCAACACGCGATCATCTGCCCGCAACTTTGCCGGATCCCGACTTGTACACGCACCCGGCGCAATGAACATGAACCGAGTGCCGCTCTGCAAAGAGCGGCACTCGCAAGCTGGCTCTGAACGTTCGGCTGGTCCTTAGAGAACCGCGGAAGAGGCGGATTGTGTCGGTCATCTATTCCGCCAGAGGTATCAGCAAGCGCTTCGGCGCCGTGCACGCCTTGAGCGACGTCGATTTCGACGTCATCGAAGGCAAGGTCAACGGACTGGTCGGCGCCAATGGCGCCGGCAAGTCCACATTGTTGAAGATCATCGCCGGCGCGCTGCCGCCCGACGCCGGCGAACTCAAGGTCGACGGCCGCCCGCTGGCGATGCATGCGATCACCGACGCGGCGCGTGCCGGCATCGCCATGGTGTCGCAGGAATTAAGCCTATTCCCGGCACTGAGCGTGGAAGAGAATCTGCTGTTAGCGCCCGGCGGCGGCGCCTGGCAAGCGCGCCGCGCCTTCGGACGCCGCGCCAACGCCGTCCTCGAACAGCTCGGCGTACACGTGCCGCTTCGTACGCCGCTGCATCGCCTGAGCCTGGCCGACCGGCAATTGGTCGAGATCGCCCGCGCCGTGTTGCAAAATCCGCGCGTCCTTATTCTCGACGAGCCGACGTCGTCGCTGCATGTCGCCGAGGTCGAGCGTCTCCACCAGATCATTCGGGGCTTGCGCAATTCCGGCATCGGCATCGTCTATGTCAGCCATTTCCTCGAGGAATTATTGGAGATATCCGACAACTTGGTCATTCTCCGCAATGGCAAGCGCGTTCCGGGTGACATCACGCCGGCGGCCGATCAGTTGAAAACGGTGGTCGCCGCCATGCTGGGCGAAACGCCGGAATCGATGGCGGAGCGCGCGCAGCGATCCGGCGATCGCGGCGAGGCCGACGGCTCGATCCCCGAGATCAAGGTCGACCCGCTGCGCATCGTCGGGCTAAAAGGGCCGGGCGATCTTGTCATCGAAAATTTGGAAATTCAGCCCGGCATCATTGTCGGCGTCGCTGGTCTCGCCGGCGCCGGCGTCGAAGACTTGTTCGCCGTATTGTTTGGCGTTGCCAAGCCGAAGGCCGGGCAGGTGACGCTCCCGACCGGCGTTCCGCTGCCGACCTCTACCGCCGGCGCGGTCAAAGCCGGCATCGCCTACACGCCCGCCGACCGCAAACAATATGGCCTGATGCTGCGGCAAAGCGTTGCCGAAAACGTCGTCAGCGTGCGCGCGCTCACACTCGGGCGTGACGGCTTTGTCTTGCGCGCCGAGCGTCTGCGGCAAGCAGCGGTCGAACGCTGCCGCCAGCTAGGCGTGGTCGCCGGCTCGATGCAGCAGCCGGTCGGCGCGCTGTCTGGCGGCAATCAGCAGAAAGTCGTGTTCGCCAAGTGGATCGAGGCGGCGCCATCGCTTCTCGTGCTTGACGATCCGACCCGCGGCATCGACATCGGCGCCAAACGGGAAATGCACCGCATCATGCGCCGGCTGGCCCAGTCGGGGCGGGTGGTGTTGTTCTATTCGAGCGACCCCGGCGAGATCGTGGCGGTGTCGGACCGGGTCATCGTTTTTGTCGACGGCGTGCTGAGCCAAGAGCTCGATGGCGAGACACTCACCGAGCACGAGCTGGTGACGGCGATGAATACCGGCGTCAATCCGGCCGCTCGGCCGGCGGCATAGAGCGTGATCCCGAAAAGTGGCAGCCGGTTTTCGGAAAAGATCATGCTCCAACGAAACATTTGGATCATGATCCGGCTCACTCGGTCGGATCATGATCTAGCCGCACGAATCTTGGAGGAAAACAGATGACCGGATTGGTCGAAGGCAAATCAATCATTGTGACCGGCGGCGGGCGCGGCATCGGTGAAGGCATCGCGCGCGATCTCGCCGCCGAGGGCGGACGAGTCGTGGTTGCGGATATCGATTTGGCTGCCGCCGAGCGCGTCGCAGCCGCGATCCGCAAGGACAAAGGCGAAGCAATCGCGGTTCAAGTCGATGTGGCGGACCGCAAAAGCGTGCAGGCCTTGATCAAAGAGGCGGTGCGCGCCTTCGGCCGGCTTGAGGTCATGTTCAACAATGCCGGCATCAGCAAAGCCGGCCAATTCCTGGAAGCCACCGAGGCCGACTGGGCGCGCATCATGGGGATCAACGGCCTTGGCGTGCTGATCGGCATGCAGGAAGCCGCCAAGCAGATGATCGCGCAGGGCGGCGGCGGCAAAATCATCAACACCGCCTCGATCGCCGGCAAGGTCGGCGAACAAATCGCCACCATTTATTGCGCCAGCAAGGCTTGCGTGATCTCGCTGACGCAAGCCGGCGCCGAGGCGCTCGGCAAGCACAACATTACCGTCAACAGTTTCAGCCCCGGCTTTGTCAAAACCGAGCTCTGGGACGGTCTGGACAAGGATCTGATCCGAGCCGGCTACCGCGACGAGCCGAATGCAGTCGATCACCTGGCGAAGACCAAGGCGATCCTGGGCCGCGTTTCCACTCCCGACGATCTGGTCGGTGCGACGACGTTTCTGGCATCGTCGCGGTCCGACTACATCACCGGGCAAAATCTCATGGTCGATGGCGGCGTGCGGCTGATCTAGCGGCTCAACACGAAACGCGGACATGCGGAGAGACCGGCGGTGTATTTGGTGGCCAATAACAGTTCCGCGCTTGCGCGCGTCTCCGAGTTCGCTGGCAATGGCGATGCCGCCGCCCGCTGGCTGATCGACGAACAATCCGGCGGAAGCAGTTTTGGCCGGATTGGCTTGATCGAAATCGGTCCGGCCGGATCGGCGCGGCTGACGCCGGAAGCCGGCCGCGAGCAAATGCTATTTGTGTTGCACGGCGGCGGCCATGTGCGCTGCGATGCCGTTGCCGCCGATGTGCGCCAAGAATCGGTGATCTTCCTGCCGGCCCAGCAAACGCTTGAGGTCGAGCCGCGGCACGGCCGGCTGCGGCTGCTGCTGGTTGAGGGCGGCGGTGCTGCCATCACCGGGAGAATGCAGATTATGTCCCTGAGCGAGGTGGAGAATGTTCCGTTCCACAAGCCCGAACTCGGTTTCATTCATGTCGCCGCCCGCTGGCTGGTCGGCGGCAACGCGGCCAAGTCCGCCGCTCTGGTGGTCGGTCAAAGCACGTTCATTCCCGGCGCCGCGCATCTGTTGCACCGGCACGATCACGGCGATGAATTTTTCTACGTCTTCGACGGCAAAGGCGCACATCTCGTCGAAGGCGGCGAGCTCGCCATGCAAGCCGGCGACGCGGTGTTCGCGCCGCGCGGCGAATGGCACGGCTTCCGCAACACCGGCGACCGCCCGGTCCGCGCGATCTTCGGCTATTTCGGCGTCACGTCGCTCGAACAGGCCGGCTACGAGACCCATCCTGCCGTAAAGGCAGGAAGCATCAGGGACGGCGCGGCATGAACGGCCTAGGCCATGCTCAGCATGACGCTGCGCAACCATCCGAACGCCGGGTCATAGGCAAAGCGCGAATGCCAGATCAGTTGCTCATCGAACTTCGGCATGTCGAAGGCGACCTCGAGTCTCCGCAAATCCGCTCGCTCCGCCGCCACGTCCATCATCCGGCTCGGCAGAATGCCGACCGATCGCGTGCCGCGGACCAGCGTCGGAATGACATTGAAGGTGGAAACGTTGATCGTCGCATTGGAGCGATTGCGGCCGGCGCCTGCTTTCAGTTCGCTGGTCGCCATCGTTACGCCGGCGAATTGCGCCACCACGTGGGGAAAATCGAACAGCTGGTCCAGCGTGACGGCGCCGCGCAACGGATGATCGTTGTCGACGATGCAGCAATAGACCTCCGAGAACAGCGCGTCGGCGCGCAGGAATTGGTCGGAACTGGCGTCGGCCTGGGTATAGGGATTGCCGGTAACGCAGAGGTCGACCGTTCCGTTGCGGACATTGTCGATCGGCGAGTTGATCGGCACGATGTCGTAGCTGAGATAGGGCGCCTGTTTGGCGACGTGGCGGAACACCACCGACAGGTAAACCGTGGTGCTGTAGTCGGACGCCATGATGCGAAACCGCCGCCGATCCTTCTTTGGATCGAACACTGGCTTTGCCGAAATCGTCGAATCGATCTGCAGGATCGTCTGCCGGACGGTAACGGCGAGCGATTGCGCAAACGGCGACAGGTCGTAGCGGCGGCCGTTACGCACCAGGAGCTCATCGTCGAATTGATCGCGCAGCCGGCGCAGGATGCCGCTCATCGTCGACTGCGTGAGGTGCATCTTTTTTGCCGCCCGTGTGACATTCTTTTCGGCGAGCAGAGCGTCGAGCGACGCAAGCAGGTTGAGATCGAAATTCTGCATGAATTACAGCCAGTTGGAGCGTGCCGCCAACCATCGGCCCAGCCAATACTTCAAGTTGGAAATCTCAATTTGTCAAGGACCAACCGCGGTGCGAGCTTGCTGCCGACAGCAGACAAATCGATGGAGGAAAGCGTGCAGCTGGCCAAGACTGTGGCTTCCAAGACTGTGGCTTCCAAGACTGTGGCGTTTGCCCCCAAGCCGACACGGACTGATTTCTCCGTCCTGCTCGATCGCGTGCGCGCTCTCAAACCGATCTTCCGCGATGCCGCCCGCGACACCGAGACCAATCGGCGGGTGCCGAAAAAGACGATGGAGCATCTGCGCGACGCCGAATTGATCAAGCTGGTGCGGCCGGCGCGGTTCGGCGGCTTCGAATACGGTCTCACCGAATTGGCACAAATTGCCTTCGAGCTCGGCTCGGTTTGCGGCAGCACCGGTTGGTGCGGCTCGCTGGCCATCTGCTATCAATGGATGACGGCATTCTTTCCGCTCGAAGGCCAGCAGGACGTCTGGAGTGATCCCGACAATCTGGTCGCCGGCTCTTACAATCCGAGCAAAGAGTGCGAGATCGTGCCCGGCGGCATCAATCTCGCCGGCTCGTGGCCGTACGCCAGCAATTGCGAAAACAGCCAGTGGCTGATGCTCGGCGCATTGGTGCCGAATGCCAAAGGGCCGCCCGAGGTGATGTGGTGTCTGGTGCCGATGACCGACATCGTCGTCGATCAGGACACCTGGTTCACCTCTGGCCTGCAGGGAACCGGCAGCAAGACCGTGCGTATCGACAAGCCGGTTTTTGTCCCAGACCACCGGATGCTGCGCTTCGCCGAGGTCGTCGCCGGAACGGTCCCAGGCAAAACAATCGACAATAACGCGATGAGCAGTTTCGGCTTCACCACGTTCGGCCCGACCGCTTTGGTGTCGCCGATCCTCGGCATGGCGCAGGGCGCGCTCGATTCTTTCATCCAGATGGCGCAGACCAGGGTGCGCGCGGCCAAGCCCGGCATGATAGTCCCGGTCGCCAACTCGCCGATGATCCAGAACAAGATCGGCGCGGCGTCGGCGACGATCGAGTCGGCGTATACGCTGCTCGTGTCCAGCGTGGCCGCCGCCGAAGACAAGGTGAGGCGCGGCGTTCCGTTGGAAGTCGGCGAGCGTATCGCCATCCGCCGCAATCAAGGCTTCGCCGCCAAGCAGTCGGTGGCCGTGGTCAACGACTTGTTCGCCAAGGAAGGCGCCGCCGGCAGCGATCTTGCCGCGCCGCTGCAGCGCTTCTGGCGCGACGTCAATGCCGCGGCGCTGCATCTCAGTCTCGACTGGGAAGCGATCGCGGCCATGTACGGGCAGCAACAGCTCGGGCTCGAGCCGGTCGGCCTCTATTGAGTGACCGATGACATTTCATCCGCAAGTGGCATGTTCGATGTCCGATCTGGTCGCGACCGAGTTCTGTTTCGGCTTCGCAGCTGGCCGCCGACGCCAAGCGGGCGCTGCGGCGGCTCGCAAGCTCGGTCAGCGTCGTGACCTGCCGCCATGGTGCCCGCAGCTATGCGATGACGGCAACTTCGGTCAGCGCGTTGAGCATGGCGCCTCCGTCCATGCTGGTCTGCGTCAATCGATCAGCGACGTTCCATACCGCGCTCAGCGAAGCCGGCGAATTCGGCATCAATGTGCTGAGCCGCGCGCATGTCGTCATTTCGAAGCTTTGCAGCGGCGAGGCGAGTGCGGACAGCCGGTTCAACGTCGGCGCCTGGGATACGCGCGCGGCCGCGCCGGTGCTGGTCGACGCGCAGGCCGCCATCATTTGCCGCAGAGACAAGCAGCTCGAATACGGCACCCATACCGTATTCATGGGCCGCATCGTCTCGATCGCCACCAACGGCGACGTCGATCCGCTGATCTACGTCGACGGACAATATACCGGCCGGGCCGCCCGAGATTGGTGACCGGCAAAGCGCAATACGTCGCGTCGTTCATCCTGAACTACAGGTTGAACGATGGCGACGACGTTTGAGTCTCGATGTTGTGAGTATCAATGTTGACATGGCGCGCTGTAACGGCGGACCATGCAGCAAATAGGTTTCGAGCGTGATCCGGAAAAGTGGAAGCCGGCTTTCTGAAAAAGACCATGCTCCAACGAACATCTAGGGAGGATTGGCGCGGTATGGACGTCGAGCAGCGCATCGCCGAGCTGACGCGGAAAATGCTGCGGCGGAAATTTTATGCCGTTTTGTCGCAGCCGTCGGCGACCCCGGAGAAGCTGAAGGCGCTACTGCCGGCGCATCTCGAATACATGATCAGCTTGGAAAAGCGCGGCGTTCTGTTCGCATCCGGGCCGCTGAGCGACGGCGCTGGACCGCCGAGCGGAGCCGGCTTGACGATCCTGCGGGTGGCGAGCGCCGAGGAGGCCCGCGCGCTGGCGGAAGCCGATCCGTTCGTGCGCAGCGGACTGCGGACCTTTGAGCTCAAAGAGTGGACGATCATGGAGGGGACGCTCGGCCTGCGCGTCAATCTCTCCGATCAAACGGTCGAAGTAGCGTAAGGGGAGTTGAATGGAGACCGTCGGCTTCGTCGGCGTCGGCAAGATCGGCATGCCGATCTCGCAAAACCTGATCAAAAGCGGCTATCGCGTGGTCGGCTATCGCCGCAGCTCGCTCGACGAGTTTGCCAAAATTGGCGGCGTGCCGGCGCGTTCGGCCGCCGACGTCGGCGCGCAAGCCGACATTATTTTTTCCTGTCTGCCATCCGACGACGCGCTTGAAGAGGTCGTGCACGGCCCCGACGGCCTCATTCGCTCCGCGCGGCCCGGCCAGATCGTCGTCGAACTCGGCTCCTATCCAGTTCCGGTCAAGGAGCGGCACGTCGCCCCGATGGCGGAGAAGGGCGCGTTCTTTATCGACGGCGAGGTCGCCGGTACGCCCGGAATGGTGCTGGCGCGCAAGGGCGTGGTGTTTCTCGCCGGCGACGAACAGGCCTGCAAGAAAGCCGAGCGGGTGGTCGCCGGCTTTGCCGATTCCTGCATCTATTTCGGCGCGTTTGGCGCCGCGAGCCGGGTCAAGCTCATCAACAATCTTCTGGTCTCGATTCACATTGCCGCCACCGCCGAGGCGATGGCGCTCGGTGTCAAGGCCGGCGTCAACGTCGATCTGATGATCAAGGCGATCACCAACGGCAGCGGCGGCTCCACTCAATTCGGCATTCGCGCGCCGTGGATGGCGGAGCGGCGCTTCAAGCCGCTGCAGGGCCCGATTCCCGGCCTGCAACACTATATCGAGATGATCGGCGAATTCGCCGACAGCGTCGGCGTGGCGACGCCGCTGTTGGATCGCACCGCCGAATTATTCGAACGATTTGTGGCGATGGGACTGTCGGATTGCGACGGCGCCGCCATGATCGACGTCATCGGTTCGCTGCCCCGAGCAAAATCCGAACAGTCCGTTGCCGCCAAGGCAACCACAGCAGATGCCAAAGGAGAGTCCGCATGATCCGCGTCAACAAGATCGCCCACGCCACCTACGAGACGCCCGATCTCGACAAACAGACGGAATATTTCACCGAGATCCTCGGGCTGACGCAGGTCGGCAAGGAGAAGGATGCCGTCTATCTCGCCTCCACGGTCGATCACCATTCGATCGTGTTGCGGCGCGGCCCCCAGGCAGGCTGCGTAGCGTTGGCCTTTCAGATCGCGCCGGACGCGGATCTCGATGCTTTCGAGAAGCAGGTCGCCGCGCACCAGATCAAAACCCAGCGCCAGAAAGATCCGGAGCCGTCGGTGAAGGACGTGGTCACGTTTCCTGATCCGAAGGGCACGACGATGCAGGTATTCAAGCGCGATGCCTTCTCGCACCAGAAATTTCAGAACAAGGGCATCGTGCCGTTCAAGCTCGGGCACGTTGCGTTCCACGTCACCGACGTCAAGCACGTCACCAAGTTTTACTGCGACGTGCTCGGCTTTCGCGAATCCGACTGGATGGGAGATTTTTTCTCGTTTCTGCGTTGCGGTCCCGATCATCATACCATCAATCTGATGGAGACCGGCTCGAACCGTCACTTCCACACCGCCTTCGAGCTGCGCGACTGGGGCCACATGCACGAGGCGTGCGACTTCCTCAGCCTCAACGGCTACAAGCTTCTGTGGGGCCCGGGCCGGCACGGCATCGGTCACAACCTGTTCGCCTATCACCGCTCGCCCAACGGGCTGATCACCGAGACGTTCTGCGAGCTCGACCGCATGAACGAGGAGCTCGGCTATTTCGAGCCGCGGCCGTGGCACCGTGACAATCCGCAGCGGCCCAAAGTGTGGGAGAAAGACCCTTCGGCTTCTAACCTCTGGGGCGTGATGCCGGGCGACGAAATGATGAAGTAGATCGGCGGCACCAAAAATCGCCGGCTAAATCGGGGAGGGCTGCATGGCTCAAGGCGTGGCCAAAGGCTACGTCGGACCAATCCGGCGCGTCGTAGTGGCGGCGGCCATAGCCGCCGCGCTGTTGTTGCCGTTGCCGCGATCGACGGCGTCCGCCGCCGAGCCGATCAAAGTCGGCTTCAGCATGGCCATGACCGGCGGCGTGGCGCAGAACGGCAAGCAGCTTCTGATCGCGCTCCAGCTCTGGCGTGACGACGTCAACGCCAAGGGCGGGCTCCTCGGGCGGCCGGTGGAGCTCGTCTACTACGACGACCAGAGCAATCCGTCGAACGTGCCCGGCATCTACACCAAGCTGATCAGCGTCGACAAAGTCGATCTAATCCTCGGGCCGTATGCCACCAACATGGTGGCGGCGGCGATGCCGGTGATCATGGAGAACAACAAGACCACAATCAGCATTCTCGCCGTCGCGGTGAACCGGCACTTCAACTATCCACGCTACTTTTCGATGATCCCAATCGGTCCGGAAGGCGTGAAGGCCTTCTCCCGGGGCTTCTTCGAGCTCGCCGCCGCGCAGCAGCCAAAGCCGCAGACATTGGCAATCCTCGCCGCCGACGCCGAGTTCGCCACCACCTCCGCCGATGGCGCGCGCGAGAACGCCGCCGAATACGGCTTCAAGATCGTCTACGACAAGAACTATCCGCCGCCGACCACGGACTTTGCGCCGACGGTGCGCGCGATGCAGGCGGCGAACGCCGACGTCGTCTTCGTCGCCGCGTATCCGCCGGACACCGTCGGCATCGTCCGCGCGGCGCACGAGATCGGTCTCGTGCCGAAAATGTTCGGCGGTACCATGATTGGCTTATTGATCACGCCGATCCAGGCCCAGCTTGGCCCGATCCTCGACGGCATCGTCATCATGGAAAGCTTCGTGCCGGCGCCGACCTTCAACTTCCCCGGCTTGGCCGATGTGCTCAAGCGCTATCGCGCGGCGGCCGCCGGCGAGAAGATCGATCCGTTCGGCTATGGCTTCGTGCCGTTCGGATATGCCGCCGGGCAGGTGCTGGCGCAGGCGGTCGAAGCCACCAAAAGCCTCGACCAGAATACGCTCGCCGACTATATGCACAGCCACAGTTTCGCGACCGTGGCCGGCGACATCGCCTTCGCCAAGGACGGCGAATGGGCGAAGCCGCGCATCGTCTTCACGCAATTCCAGAACGTCGCGCCGAACGACATCGAGCAATTCGCCGACGGCAAGAAGCAGCCGATCCTGTGGCCGCCGCAATACAAGACCGGCGACATGATCTACCCCTACGCGAGCGCGAAGAAGTAGATTTCGCACCCACTTCAGCTTTGCGCCGCGAGCCTCGCTGCGGGCCGCCGGCGCCAACCATCGGACTGCTCGATGATTGCGGTCGAAAAATCCGATTGTTGGATCGATAGAAAGGCTCTTATGCTGACATCAATAAAATCGCGAGCGTGAAGGTGACGGCGGCAGTGCGCCGTTGCCGACAGGCGTGCGGTCAGGGAGGAAGACATGGCTGATCTCGACGGGCGCGTTGCGGTCGTCACGGGTGCTGCGCGCGGCATAGGGCTGGGAATCGCCGAGCGGTTAAGTGCGGCCGGCGCTGCCGTTGTAGTGGCCGACATCGACGGCGCCACCGCGGAAAAAAGCGCAAAGACTTTGACTGGCCGGGCGATCGCCGCCGAACACGACGTTCGCGACGGCAAGTTTTCGAAGCGTTTGCGCCAAAAGGCCCTCGATGCATTCGGTCGTGTCGACATCCTCGTCAACAATGCGGGCGTCGGGCCGAAGCCGGGGCCGGTGCAGCACACGACCGACGAGGAATACGACCGCGTCATGAACGTCAACGCGCGCGGCCTGTTCCTGACCACGCGCGCCTTCGTGCAAGGCATGATCGATCAGAAGCGCGGCCGCATCATCAACATCTCGTCGATTGTCGGCCAGACCGGTTTCGCGATGGTGCTACCCTACGTGGCCTCGAAATTTGCCGTCACCGGCATGACGCACAGTCTCGCCTCGGAACTCGCCCCGCACAACATCACGGTCAACTCGATCCATCCCGGCATCCTGGCGACCGACCTGCATTCGGCGGTGGTAGCCCAATTCTCCAAACTTCAGGGCCAGAAGGAGGAGGACACTTGGGCGTGGTTCAAAAGCCGCATTCCGCTCGGTCGTTTCCAGACGCCGACCGACATCGGCGAGATGGCCGCTTTCCTAGCCTCCGATCGGGCGGAAAACATCACCGGCGCCGCCTTCAATGTCGACGGCGGCTGGGAAATGCACTAGGCGGCCGGGGACTCAATCAGCCTCCACCGACGGTGCGGTCAGTCCCCTTCTCAGAAATTGGCGTGCTGGGCGACGCTTCGACGCCCGCCACCCGATCGAGGTTTGCGATCAGGCGCGTTAGCAGCCCAACGAGCAGCCGGGCCTCCTCGTCCGTGAAGTCGCGCAGTACCTCATGATTACCCCGGAGTAAGACAGCAACCGCGTCCGGCAGGCGCGCTTCTGCGACCTCCGTCAGTGTGATGCGGCTGCTGCGCCCATCGGCCGGGTCAGGCGCGCGCTGAATCAGCCCGTCCCGCTCCATGCGGGCGAGCATCTGTGCCATCGGCGGCTGCTCAATCTTGGCGAAGCGGGCGAGATCACGTTGCGTGCTTGCCTTGCCATCCCGAAGCGCGACCAGCACTGGCAGATGTCCAACGCCGAAGCCAAGCGGCTTGAGCCGCGCTTCGCTGAGGCGGGCGAACCCGCGCGCCGCGAGACTGATCAGGTGCCCAGGTGTCGAGAGCACATCTAGGTCCATCGCACCTCACCCCTTGCACCTACCGTCGTGGTGATGCATACGTGCATATGTAAATGAGGTACCTCTAGCGCAACGCCCGCACGATGCAAGGAGAAACCCAATGGACGATGACGTCAAAGTCCTTGAACGCATCTACGATTGCTTTAACGCGCGGGACATAGACGGCGTGCTGACCGTGCTCACCGATGATGTCACCTGGGCCAACGGTATGGATGGTGGCTACGTCCATGGCCGCGAGGCCATACGCGAGTATTGGACGCGCCAGTGGAGCATCGTCAGCCCGCACGTCGAGCCGGTAGGCTTTCATCGAACTGCGGATGGCGCAATCATCGCAGAGGTCCGGCAGTCCGTCCGCGATCTCGAAGGCAAGCCGCTCCAGGGGCAGACGCACGGTCTTAAAGACAAGACGGTCGGACACGTTTTCCGTCTTCGAGAGGGCAAGGTGGCTCGCTTCGACATCCAGGATGTTGCCTAAGCCGCGGGCGAACCGCTTTGATTTGAAAGCGCTGTAACGGCCGCTGCAAAAGCTTACTCGCCCTTGCCGCCGCCGAGCTGCTTGAGCTTGGCAAACACCGCTTCGACGTTGAGGTCTTCGGATTTCTTTGCGGCGGCGGGAGTCGGCTCTGCCTCCGGCTCCTCCTTCGGCGCGGTGGTGACGGCCGCGGGCAGGAGCGTGGCGCCCTGCGCTTCGACCGGTACCGGCTTTTCCTTGGCGGCGCGCTGCACCTCAAGGTCGAGATCGATCTGCGAGCACAAGCCAAGCGTTACCGGATCGAGCGGCGTGAGGTTCGCCGAATTCCAGTGGGTCCGCTCGCGAATCGCCTGGATGGTCGATTTCGTGGTGCCGACCAGCCGCATGATCTGGCTGTCCTTGAGCTCCGGATGGTTGCGCACCAGCCAGAGAATCGCGTTCGGCCGGTCCTGGCGCCGCGACACGGGCGTGTAGCGCGGCCCCTTCTTTTGCTTGGGCTCCGGCAGGCGGACCTTGGGGTCGGCGATATGCAGTCGCTGATCCGGATGGGCCTCAGCGTCGGCGATCTCCTCGCGCGTCAGCTGGCCGGTCAGGATCGGGTCCAATCCCTTGATGCCCTGGGCGGCATCGCCGTCGGCGATCGCCTTCACCTCGAGCGGATGCAAGTTGCAGAATTGGGCGATCTGATCGAACGACAGCGCGGTATTCTCGACCAGCCACACCGCCGTCGCTTTCGGCATCAAGGGGGCGGTAGCCATGTGCAAATCTCCTCTGTGCTCCGCCCGCCCATCTGGGGCGAAGCCACCTGAGTCATCAACGATGACTGGAAAGTGTCGCAAATATAGGCGCCGGGGAGCTTCGGTGCAACCGACTAGGTAATTCCGTTGATGCTGCGGGCACATAGGGCGGGCTTCATGCCCATTGCGCAACGGCCCGGTTTTGGCACAAAGAGGGCGCGCGAACGGGTCGCCGGGCCCCGCCTGTAGCGCCAGAACGGAGCCGACGTGACCGAGACGGTCGCCGAAATCCTCGACGCCTATCGCAGCGGCGCCGCCAAGCCCGACGACATGGTCGCGCGGAGCTTCGCCCGCATCCGCGCCCATAACGACCCGGCGATCTTCATTGCGCTGCGCGACGAAGCCGAGGTTCGCGCCGAGGCGCGTGCGCTGGAAAAAGCCGGCGACAAATCGCTGCCGCTCTACGGCATTCCGGTTTCAATCAAAGACAATATCGACGTCAAAGGCCTGCCGACGACGGCCGCATGCCCGGCTTACGGCTATCGTCCCGGCAAGGACGCGGCTTGCGTCGCGCGGCTGCGCGACGCCGGCGCGATCATTATCGGCAAGACCAATCTCGATCAGTTTGCCACCGGGCTGGTCGGTGTGCGCACGCCCTATGGCATCGGCCGCAATCTGTTCGATCCGAAGCTTATTCCGGGTGGCTCGAGCACCGGCTCGGCGCTCGCGGTCGGCGCAGGCTTCACGCCGCTTTCGCTCGGCACCGATACCGCGGGCTCGGGCCGCGTCCCGGCGGGTTTTGCGAACGTCGTCGGATTGAAGCCAAGCCGCGGCCTGGTGTCGAATGCCGGTGTCGTGCCCGCTTGCCGCACGCTGGATTGCGTTTCGGTTTTCGCGCTGACCGTCGATGACGCCGTGGCAATGCTGGCAGTGATCGCGTCGCCGGACGCCGCCGACGACGCTTCCCCGCGACGGGCGCCACAAGGTGTCGGGCCGATGCCGGAAGGGCTTCGGCTCGGCGTGCCGCTTCCCGGCCAGCGCTTGTTCTTCGGCGATCGCTTGTCGGAGGCTTTGTACGAGGCCTCGCTCGCGCAATTCACGGCGCTTGGCGCCAAGATCGTTGAGATCGACATCGAGCCGTTCTACGCGGCGGCGCGGCTGCTTTACGATGGGCCGTGGGTTGCCGAGCGCTATCTGACGACGCGGGCGCTGATCGCCTCCTCGCCGGAGTCGCTGCATCCGGTGACGCGGCAGATCATCCTCGCCGGCGCGCACGGCACCGCGGCCGACGCCTTCGCCGCTTTCTACCAGCTCGAGGATTTGCGGCGGGTGCGCGACCACGTGTTCCGCAGCATCGATGCCATGGTTCTGCCGACCGCGCCGACAATTTATACCGTCGAACAGGTGCTGGCCGATCCGATCGGCCTCAACAGCCGGCTCGGCACCTACACCAACTTTGTCAATTTGCTCGACATGTGCGCCCTCGCCGTGCCGGCGTCGATGCGCGCCGACGGCACGCCGTTCGGCGTGACCTTGCTCGCGCTCGCCGGCGAGGATGGCATGCTGGCGGCGATCGGCCGCGTGTTTCACGCGGCGAGCGGCCTGCCGCTCGGCGCCCTGAAATATCCGCAGCCGCCGCTTGCGCTGGACGTGCCGGCGCTGGCCGATGGTGAGATTCCGCTCGCGGTGGTCGGCGCGCATCTTTCAGGCATGCCGCTCAACGGCGAATTGCGCTCCATCGGCGCGCGACTGATCGAGCGCGGCGCCACCGCACCGCATTACCGGCTCTATGCGCTGCCCGGCACGCGGCCGCCGAAGCCCGGCTTGCTGCGGGTGAAAAACGGCGCCGGCGCCGCCATCGAGATCGAAGTCTGGGCGCTTTCGGCAAGCGCCTTCGGCCGGTTCGTCGCCGCAGTGCCGCCACCCTTGTCGATCGGCACGCTCGAACTCAACGGCGGCCGGCCGGTCAAAGGCTTTCTGGTCGAGGCCGAGGCCGTCGACGGCGCCCGCGATATTTCAAGCTTCGGCGGCTGGCGCGCCTTCATGGCGCAGGAAAAAGCGCCAGTTTGACTGCTCATCGCGGTCGAGCATTTCCAACATTGACTCCAATTCGCCGAAGGAAGGCTTTGATGCCTTTGAATTGCGCCAAGTCTCAGCCAAACAGATACTTGGCACCGGGTCGCTGCCCGATGGTTCCTATCTGCGACGTAATTAAAATCGGCCATGCTCTGGCCGATACTATCGACTTGCTTTTCAACCACGGTTGGAAGCCAATGATTGGTGAAAGCAATTGACGTAAGCGCACAATTCATTTGGGGAAGGTCATGAGTGAGGAGCGACCTATCTGGGGCATCCACATGGAGATGCATCACGGATTGCGGCCCATCTCGGAAGGGTTCGTCGCGATCGGCTGGCAAGCGGTGGGCGACTTGTCAAAACTCCCGCCCAATCGCGACGCCTTTAAAAAAGCTGTGGTCGCCGCTTATCCCAAAACAAAGCCAGGCGCCGTTCCCGTGGTTGCTGGGACGCTCTTTAAGTTTGCTCATGAAATGAAGAAGGGCGACTTGGTTATTTATCCATCAAAGCCAGATCGCATGGTGAACCTGGGAACTGTGCAGAATCAATACTTTTTCGATCGACAGGCTGATCGCGATTTTCCAAATCGTCTTTCAGTCAAGTGGACAAGGCATATTGCACGCGCGGAATTTTCGCAGAATGCTCTTCATGAAATTGGCTCCGCTGTGACGCTCTTCCAAGTAAAGAATAATTCCGAGGAATTCATTGCGGCTTTTGAGGGGGAACCGCTGGAAAGCCGTGATGTTGATGCTGAGACCGTAGAAACGGCCTCCGCGTTCGCCGAAGAGACCACGACCGACTTTGTGCTCAAGCAATTAAAGTCCGGGCTCGATCCCTATCAGTTTGAGAAATTCGTCGCACATCTTTTAGAGCGGATGGGATATCACGCCCGTGTCACCCAGCAGTCCGGCGACGGGGGCATAGATATCATTGCACACAAAGATGAGCTTGGTTTCGAAGATCCGATTATTAAGGTCCAATGTAAGCAGACGCTGTCCAACATTGGCCAACCCGAGATAGCGCAACTTTATGGGCACGTCGAGGTTAGGCAACATGGATTATTCGTGACCCTTGGAGGCTACACGTCGCAGGCGCGTCAGTTTGAACGCTCGAAACACAATCTTCGCCTGATCGAAGGCGAGGAGTTGGTGACTCTGATTTTCAATCATTATGATCAGTTTGAGCCACGCTACCAAATGCTTTTACCAATGAAAAAGGTCTACATCCCGAGCGTTGTCTCGAAAGAAAGTCCAAACGATTGAGCAACTATTGGGGAGAGACAACTCAAATTCATTTCAGCTGTTCGATTACGCTCACGTGCGCGGCGACGACGCGCCAGCCTTGCGGAAACCGCACCCAGGTCTGCATCTGCCGGCCAACCTTGCCCGGCACACTGGCGCGATGGAACAGTGTCGAGGCGACGGCGTGGTCGCGACCGTAGGTACTGATGACCGTGCGCGAAATCGTGCGCGGACCCGGCGGCACCCGGGCGGTCCGAAACGCCTCGATCTCGTGGTAGCCATGGAGATTCTCGGTGCCGCCGTAACGGATAGTGCGAGGATCTTGCCAGAACACCGCGTTGAGCGCGGCGACGTCATTGTCGCTTAGCGCTTTTTCGTAGCGGTCGAATTCGGCGCGTACTTCGGCAACGACCTCCGGCAGGTCGATCTCCATGTCATGGTCTCCAGCTGATTGTCTCTTCAACTTCGCGCCACGTGTCATGAGGCGATTACCGGTCGGCCGCGAAACGCGCGACGGCACCCTCGTCCCATTCGAGGCCGAAGCCTGGACCCCGTGCCGCCAGCGTTCCGTCGATCACCCGGTACGGCTCTTCGAGGATGCCGCCGGCAATATCGAGGTGCTCCAGCCAGTGTGCAGTCGGCGTGATTGGCAAAAGATGCGCGCTGACCTCCATGAAGATGTGGCTTGAGACCGGTATTGACGCGGCCTCCCCCTGACCGATCGCGCTGAGCCATCCGGTCACGCCGCCAATCTTCATCGCGTCGAGCATCGCGTAGTCGCACGCGCCGGCAGCGATGGCCTTGGCCATGTCGGCTGGGAACCACCAATTCTCGCCGGTCTGAATCGGTGTGGACGCGGCCGCGCGCACGCGCGCGTGGCCGTGAATGTCCTCGGCCTTGACCGGCTCTTCGATCCAATAAAGGTCGAACTCGGCGAGGCGCGCCGCGCGCCGGCATGCTTCGACCGGGTCGAGCGACTGGTTGTAGTCGACCATCAGCTTGACCTTTGGTCCAATGATCGCCCGAACGCCGCGCACGGTCGCCACGTCGTAGTCGAGATCGCCTTCGCCGAGTTTGATCTTGATGGCGCCGAAGCCTTCTTCGACGGAGCGCACCAGCGTCTTCTCGTCGGCTTTGGGATCGATGAGGCCGTAGCTGTCGTAAGCCGCGAGCGGCGCCGGCGCGCCGCCCAACAGGCTGACGACAGGCTGATCGAGCGACCGCGCCAGCGCATCCCATAACGCCATGTCGATGCCGGACACGGCCATCCCGATCAATCCCTGCCAGCCGACCAGCCGAAAACGCCGGTCGAATTCACGCATGCGCGCGGCAGGGGCCGCCGGTTTGCCTTTCAATTCGGCGGCGATCTCATCGATCAGGCGAACGAGCGGACCGAGAGTAACCGCCGTGTAGCCGAAGATGTACGAGCGGCCGACGCCGCCCTGCTCGGTGGTGAGATCAATCAACACCAGCGGAGACGAGGGGATTGCTCCAACTGCGGTACGCACCGGTCGTTTCAGCGGCGCCAGAACGGCGCGCGCCTTGATGTCGCGTATGGTCAGCTTGCTCGCGATCATCGCGACTTCAGCTTTGGGCGAGCGACGGACGCTGCGCGGCGGCGACGCCTTGCGCCTCCAGCGCATGTGCGATGCGCAAAGCCACGTCCTCGCGCCACGGCGCGGCAACGATCTGCACGCCGATCGGCAAGGGCGACAGCGGTACCGGTGCAACAACGACCGGCAGGCCGATGAACGAGATCGGCTGGGTGTAAAGGCCGAGATTGGCTCGCACCGGCATTTCAACACCACCGACAACAAATGTCTGCTGGCCGATGAGTGGCGCCGGACATGGCGTGGCCGGCGCCAAGATGGCATCGACCTCGGCAAACAATTCGAGCACTGCTTGCTGGTACCATCGCCGAAATTTCTGCGCTTTGGTTACCAGCGAAGCCGGCAGCATGGCGCCTGCGATCAGCCGGTCGCGCGTAGCAGGATCAAAATCCCGCGCGCGGGTGCGCAGCCGGGGCAGATGCAAGCTTGCCGCCTCGCTCGCAGTAATAATGTAGGCCGCCGAACGCGCGCGTTCCGCTTCGGGTATCTCGATATCCCGATTGACGCCGAGCGCGGCGGCGACGCGATCGATGGCATAGACCGCCTCGGCGGTTCGGCACTTGAAGTACCCGCCAGCAACGGCAATGCGCAATCCATCGAGGCCGCGGTCCAACAGCGGTGTGACCGGTTCGACACGGCGGTCGGCGCACACCGGATCGTCGCGATCATGGCCCTGCATGGCGTCATAGGCGATTGCGAGATCGCGGCTCCCGCGCGCCAGCGGGCCGACGTGGTCGAAGCTTGCCGCAAACGGGAAGGTGCGCGCGCGGCTCAATCGTCCATAGGTCGGCTTCAGCCCGAACAGCCCGCAGAGCGAAGCAGGCACGCGGATCGAGCCGTTGGTGTCGGAGCCGAGCGCCAGCGGCACCAGGCCGCCGGCGACGGCGGCCGCCGATCCGCTCGACGAGCCGCCGGTCATATGGCTGAGATCGTGTGGGTTGCGCGCCGGGCCGTCGTGCGGATTTTCGCCGGTGAAGTCGTAAGCGTATTCGCCCATGTTGAGCGCGCCGAGGAGGATGGCGCCATTGGCTTCAAGGTGCTCGATCAGCGTAGCGTCGCGGCCGGCCGGCGCCGCGTCGCGATTGATCTTCGAGCCCGCAAGCGTCGGCAACCCGGCGATATCGAACAGGTTCTTGACTGCGAACGGCACGCCGGCGAGCGGCGGCAGCTTTTCGCCCCGCGCTCGCGCCTCGTCGAGCGCCTGCGCGCGCCGCTGCGCGCGCTCATCGGTGACGGCGGTGAAGGAGTTGATCACGGGATCGCACGCGCGAATCCGCGCAAAGGCCGCGTCGACAACGCTCTGGGCACTCACCCGGCCGGCGGCAAACGCTGCCGCGACTTCGCCGGCGTTCATCCAGGCGGAATCGAATGCCGTCGTTTCAAGCACGGAACACCGGCGCAGGCTCGATGTCTTCGGGGAGCGAAAATTCATCGATCCGCGTTGCATGTTTGAACAGCAATTGCAGATTGAATGTCACACCCGCGTGCCACGACGGCTCGATTGGCAACGTGAGCGCTTGACTCGCTGCGCTGACGACGATCCCGAAGACGTCGGGTCTTTTGGCGCGCAGCGGGCGCGGTGGCGAGCCCGCCCGTCGCGCCGACTTTGCCTTGCGATTAGAGGATTTGCGGGCCATGCGACGGATACCAGCCTTACCCCGGGCGTCCAATCGCCCAAGCCCAAGTTGGCCTAAGTCTTTAAATTCGCACGCATTGTCGCATGGGCCTCATGGCGCGCCAAGAGTTGATCATGCTGCCTGCAGTCCGCGAGGCGATTTTGCCTGCGGTGGCCCTGTTCTTGCACCTTTTCCCGCCATAGCGATGCAAGAGGGTCGACATGCTAAACGTAAATTTCGAGGCCGAGCCCACGCCGCTTTCCGTCGATCTCGACCGGGCTGCGTTGGTTATCATCGACATGCAACGCGATTTCCTTGAGCCGGGCGGCTTTGGCGAGGCGCTCGGCAATGACGTCTCGCGCCTGCAGGCGGCCGTCGAGCCATGCCGCCAAGTGCTTGCCGCGGCGCGCCGCACCGGGATGCTGGTCATTCACACCCGCGAGGGGCATCGGCCCGATCTGTCGGACGCGCCGCCCCATAAGGTCCTGCGCGGCGATCCCGCCAGTCGCATCGGCGCACCCGGCCCGATGGGCCGGATTCTGGTTCGCGGCGAGCCCGGTCACGACATTATTCCGGAACTATATCCGCTGGCGGAAGAGCCGGTGATCGACAAGCCTGGAAAAGGGGCGTTCTATCAGACCGATCTCGAACTCATGCTGCGCAATCGCGACATCGATACGCTGTTTGTCTGCGGCGTCACGACGGAAGTATGCGTGAATACCACGGTGCGCGAGGCGAACGACCGCGGCTTTCGCTGCATCGTCCTTTCGGATTGCTGCGGCTCGTATTTCCCCGAATTTCACGCTGCTGGCCTCGCCATGATCAAGGCGCAAGGCGGCATATTCGGTTCGGTTACCGCCTCGAAGCCATTGCTTAATTCGATGGCATCGATGAGCTGACCGGCTTGGCCGCGATTCCTGGCTGCGAGCGGCTTCGATCTCGCGGCCGGTTGGGTGATGCTTTTTTCACAGGGCAGTGACTGTTATTTGATCGGCCGCGATCTTGGCTCGCCTTGTTTTGTTGCAGTGCGCCATTGCCGCGCTGAAATCCAATTCCACTGCCCTTTCATTGCCTTCGCCATTCTATCCACAAGCCCTCGTTGCCCTCCGTCGGTTGGCACGCGCTTTGCGAGGTTCGTGGGGCAATCGGCACCGATTGCGGATTTGCCGCCGGGGGGCGGAGGTCCTCAGGTCGCGAAGAGCTGTCCGTGAAACGGGCGGCTCCAGCAAACGCCTGAGGATTACTGCGCGCGCATTCGATCGGAATTTCGCCACGGAGGGGAGCGTGCAATGACCACAGCAACATCGACATCCGGATTCCGTCCGAAATTTTGGACACCCGGCGACCTGAATGCCTTCTTTGGCTTCGGCACCAACATTCTCGTGAACATGCTGACAATCACGATCCTGTTGCGGTTCGTGATCAAGATGCCGGACTCGATCGTATTCGGCCGCATCCTGCCGGCACTCGGCCTGATGCTCTGCCTGTCGACGTTCTATTACGCGTATCTCGCTTATCGGCTGGCGAAGCAGACCGGACGTTCCGATGTCTGCGCACTGCCGTCGGGCGTCAGCGTGCCGCACATGTTCATCGTCACTTTCGTGATCATGCTGCCGATCGCGCTCAAGACCAACGATCCGATCAAGGGTTGGGAAGCGGGCTTGGTATGGGTGTTCTTCCAGAGCTTCATCCTGATGATCGGCGGTTTCATCGCTCCGATCATCCGCAAGATCACGCCGCGCGCCGCCCTGCTCGGTACGCTCGCCGGCGTGTCGATCACGTTCATCTCCATGCGTCCGGCCTTGCAGATGTACACGACGCCGGTTATCGGCCTGACCTGCTTTGCGATCATCATGGTCAGTTGGTTCGGCGGATTCAAATATCCGAAGGGGATACCCGCTGGTCTCGTGGCGATCGTGGTCGGGATGATCATCGCCTGGGGATCGAATCTGTTCGGCCTCAATTATGGTGGACTGACCGGGAAGGGCATTACCGACGCCTTCGTGAATTTCGGTTTCTCGGTACCGCTTCCCGCCGTGAACCATATCTTCTCCGGCTTCGAGTATCTCGGCGTGATCCTCATTACCGCGATTCCGTTCGGCATTTACGACCTGGTCGAGGCGATGGATAACGTTGAGAGCGCGGAAGCCGCGGGCGATGCCTATCCGACGACGCGCGTGCTGACCGCCGACGGCGTCGTCAGTCTGATCGGCTGCCTGATGGGCAATCCGTTCATCAACGCGGTCTATATCGGCCATCCCGGCTGGAAGGCCATGGGCGGCCGTATCGGTTACTCGGCGGCGACCGGCGTGATGGTGATCATCCTGTCCTGGTTCGGCATCATCTCGCTGCTGCTGGCGGTTATACCCGTCGTAGCGATCTACCCGATCCTGCTGTACATCGGCATGCTGATCGGCGCGCAGGCGTTCCAAAGCACGCCGAAGCTCCACGCACCCGCCATCGTGCTGGCGCTGACGCCGCATCTGGCCGCTTGGGCCTCTGTGCAGCTGGACGGGGCGCTGGGCGCGGCTGGTACCAACGCGGCGGCCGTCGGCTTAGACAAGCTCGGCAATAATGGCGTTCTCTACCAAGGCCTCAAGGTCATGGGCGGGGGCTCCATCTTGACCGGGCTGATACTTGCGGCGGTCGGCGCCTTCGTCATCGACAAGAAGTTCGTGCAAGCTTCCGGGTTCGCTCTTGCGGGCGCCGTGCTTACCTTCTTCGGTTTCATGCACGGTGAAGCGGTCGGTATCGCAGTGTCGCCGGTGTTAGCGATCGCCTATGTGATCGTGGCGGTCTTCCTGTTCGGGCTGAGCCGCGCGCCGGCAAGCTCGCTTGACAAGACCGCGCCGCACGAGGCGATACCGGAGGGCGTGCCGGCCGAGTGACGACATCGTCATTGCGACGCAATAGGGCGTTGACGCCCGTCTTCGCCGGGCTATGGCGACGAAGCAATCCAGAAACGCGAACGTCGCCCTGGATTGCTTCGCTTCGCTCGCAATGACGATTAGATCGACTGATCGAACTAGGAATCACTGCGTCAAACAACAATCAGCCCGGATCGGCTTTGCGCGATCCGGGCTGATTTTTTGCAGTACGCTGCGTTCGACCGCATTCACTCCGGGCAGCGATGGAGCGAAGGGCTCGGCCGACCCGGTCGTGATCACGATGCCGTCTTTGATATAGTCCTTGCCGTCGCTGCCTTTGGACTGCAGCGCTCGCAGTGCATCGTTTTCGATCGTCTGGACGACGTCAAAGAAAACGCCGTTCATCGCTCCCCAATTCGGATCGTCGTTGTGCAGCCGGACCTGCATAGTCGACGGCGTGACGACTTGCGCGCTGTCGACGACGCTCATCAGCGGCGGTCCGTCGGGCCCGCGATCCAGTTTGCGCTTCACGACGCCATCGGGATCGCGGGACAGGATGGTCCAAACATTTTTCGCGCTTGGCGCATCCTTGCACGCCGCCGCCCAGGTTCCGGTCCAACCGAAGCGTTGCAGCACATCCCATGTCGTCTCGGCGAAGGCCGGGGCGGGAAACAACAACGCCAAAGCCCATAGTGCGGATATCTGAGAATATCCCATGGTCGTTTATTCAGCGGCCGCCTTGGCGCCGTTCGCCGCATGGATCGCCTGCCAGATCTTGTTCGGTGTCGCCGGCATGTCGATGTGATCGATGCCGAGCGGACGCAGCGCGTCAAGGATGGCGCCGATCACCGCAGGCGGCGCACCGGTGGCGCCGGCTTCACCGGCGCCCTTGATGCCGAGCGGATTGGTGGTCGCTGGCACCTCGGTCAATTCCGACACCAGGTCGGGAAAATCCGTGGCGCGCGGCATGGCGTAATCCTGGAAGCTGCCGGTGACGAGCTGACCGTCGGTATCGAACACGATCGACTCCATCAGCGCCTGGCCGACGCCTTGGGCGACGCCGCCGTGGATCTGGCCCTCGCACAACAGCGCGTTCATGATCTTGCCGACATCGTCGACCGCGGCGTAGCGGGCGAGGGTGGCGACGCCGGTCTCCGGATCGATCTCGACTTCGCAGACGTGACAACCGTTGGGAAAGTTCGACGGCTCGGCGGCGAAGGTGCCGGACGCTTCGAGACCGACTTCGAATTGCGGCGGCAGGAACATCGGCCGGTGCAGCGATTGCGCCACCGCGGTCAGCGGCAGCGCGCGATCGGTGCCGACAATATGGAAGCTGCCGTTCTTGAATTCGATGTCGCCGACCGCCGCTTCCAGCATCATCGCCGCCATCGGCTTGGCCTTCTCGATGATGGCGTCGGCGGCCTTTTTGAGCGCGTTGCCGCCGACGTGCATGCTGCGCGAGCCGTAGGTGCCGCGGCCGACCGCGACCTCGTTGGTGTCGCCCTGGATGAAGCTGATCGACTCCATCGGCACGCCGAGCCATTCGTGCACCATCTGAGTATAGACGGTCTGATGCCCTTGGCCGTGCGAATGCGTGCCGGCAAGGATCATCAGCGTGCCGCTCGGATCGAAGCGGATGACCATGCGGTCGTTGAAGATCGCGGCCTCCTCGATGAAATAACCGATGCCGCGGCCGCGCAGCTTGCCGTTTTTCTTCGATTGCGCGGCACGCTTGGCGAAGCCGCTCCAGTCGGCAAGCTTAAGGCACTCGTCCATCACCCGCATGAACTCGCCGCTGTCAAAGGCGATGCCGGAATGCAGCTTGTGCGGCATCGCCGTCGGCGGCACGAAGTTGCGCCGCCTGATCTCGATCGGATCGACGCCGATCACGTGGGCGGCGCGATCGAGCAATTGCTCGATCAGATAGGTCGCCTCCGGCCGGCCGGCGCCGCGATAGGGCTGCAACGGCGGCGTATTCGTAAGCACGGCGCGCCCGGCGGCGTGCACCGCCGGGACCTGATAGACCCCCGGCGCGAGCTTGAGCGCGAACAGCGGCACGACCATCGACGCATCGAACACGTGCGAGCCCATGTCGTGCAACGCATCGACGCGCAGGCCGAGGATCTTACCGCGCTCGTCGAGCGCCAGTTCGCCGGTCACGACCTGATCGCGGCCGTGGGCATCGCTGAGAAAGGCTTCGGAACGGGTCGAGACCCATTTCACGGGCCGGCCGCCGCAGCGGCGCGAAGCCCACAACACCAGCGCATCCTCGGGGTAGACCGCGCCCTTCATGCCGAAGCCGCCGCCGACGTCGGGCGAGATCACCCGCACCTTGACTTGCGGCACTTTCAGCACGTCGCCGGAGACGTGCTGGCGGTGGCCGTGCGGGTTCTGCGAGGTCGAGTAGAGCGTGTAGCTCTCGCTGTCCGGATGGTATTGGCCGATCGCGGCGCGCGGCTCGATCGAATTGGCGCTGACGCGATTGTTGACGAGTTTGACCGAAACCACGTGCTTGGCGCCGGCGAAGGCGGCATCGGTCGCCGCCTTGTCGCCCATCATCAGCCCGACGGCGACATTGTTGGGCGCGCCGTCCCAGATAACCGGCGCGCCCGGCTTGACCGCGTCCTCGAGCGCGACGACGGCTGCAAGGGGCTCGTAATCGATGGCGATCAATTCGGCGGCGTCGCGCGCCTGCTGCAGCGTTTCGGCGACGACAAAGGCGACGCGGTCGCCGACCGCGCGGACCTTGCTGCTCGAGAGGATCGGCCGCAGCGTCCGATAGCCTTTCGGTCCCCCCATGTCCTCGGGCATGACAGGCACCAGACTGCCGATCTTGTCGGCCTCGACGTCAGCGCCGGTGAGCGCGGCGAGAACGCCGGGAGCCGCCTTGGCCGCCGCCGTGTCGATGCTCTTGATACGCGCATGCGCGTGCGGCGACATGACCAAAACGCCGTGGCACTGGAGCGGCATGTCGATGTCGTCGACATAGCGGCCGCGGCCGGTGATGAAGCGGGGATCCTCGAGCCGGGGAACCGGCTGGCCGATGCCGAATTTGGTCAAGCGTCATCTCCTCAAGTACGTTTCGAACGGCGCGCGAGGCGCGTTAGCGTCGGCGCTCGTGCTATCGTCGAGCGTCATCCGCCTTATACTCACGATTGCCGCGAATGAGAATGGTAGGGACCGATCTTGGCTGAGGCTGCCCGATCTGCCCATAGCCCCGCCCAATCGAACGGCATGGCCTCCGGCGACGAGTTTTTTGGGCATCCGAAGGGCCTTGCCTTCCTGTTCACCACCGAGATGTGGGAACGCTTTTCCTACTACGGAATGCGCGCGCTGCTCGTTCTCTACATGACGAAATATGTGCTGCTGCCGGGTCATGCCGGCGAGGTGATCGGGCTTGCCGGCCTCAAGAGCGCGCTGGAGACGGTGTTCGGGCCGCTCGACGTGCAGCCATTGTCGTCGCAGATCTACGGCTTTTACACGGCTCTGGTCTATCTGACGCCGATCTTCGGTGGGCTGCTCGCCGACCGCGTACTCGGTCAGCGCCGCACCGTGGTGGTCGGCGCGATGCTGATGGCGATCGGCCATTTTCTGATGGCGGTCGAGCAGCTGCTGTTGTTTGCGCTGCTGGCGCTCATTCTCGGTAACGGCGCCTTCAAGCCGAATATTTCCACCCAGGTCGGATGGCTCTATCCGCCGGGCGACCATCGCCGCGACCGCGCCTATTCGATTTTCTATGTCGGCATCAATCTCGGCGCGTTCCTGGCGCCGCTGGTTTGCGGCACGCTCGGCGAAAAGGCCGGCTGGCATTACGGCTTCGCGGCCGCCGGCGTCGGCATGCTGATCGGGCTTGCCATTTATCTTTATGCGATGCCGCTGTTGCCGGCGGACCCCTTGACGAAGGCGAAAGCCGCACACGCCGAGCGAGCGCCGCTGACGCGCGACGAGTGGCGCGGCATCATCGCCATTCTGACGTTGTTTGTACCCACGGCCTTGTTCTGGGCGACTTACGAGCAAGCCGGCAACACGATCGCGCTGTGGGCGGACGCCAACACCGACCGCACCGTCAATTTCCTTGGGTTCACCGCGGAAATCCCGACGACGTGGTTCCAGGCGTTCAATCCGTTCATGATCTTCGCGTTCACGCCGTTCGTGGTCGCGCTGTGGACTCGGCAGGCGGCGAACGGATCGGAGCCCTCGACCATCAGCAAGATGGCGCTGGGCGGCGCAGGCGTGGCGCTGTCATATCTGGTCATGGCGGCTGCCGCCTGGCACGCCGGCGCGGGCCAGGCGAGCTGGCTCTGGCTGTTCGCCTTTTTCGTCGTCATCACCATCGGCGAGCTTTATCTGTCGCCGGTCGGGCTGTCGCTGGTGACCAAGATCGCGCCGGTGCGCATGCTGTCGATGATGATGGGCGTGTGGCTCGCGACCAGTTTCGTCGGCGGCTTTCTGGCCGGATGGCTCGGCAGTTTCTGGAGCCGCATGGAGAAGCCGGATTTCTTTCTGATGATGGCCGCGATCGCGGCGTTCGCCGGCGCCGCGATCTTTGCTTCGCGCTGGTTGCTGCGCGGCGTGGTGCCGGAATAGCAGCGACGGAGAACAATGGAGGCGGACCGCGCTACGCATCAAGCTAGGCCGGAATGGATTGCAATGCGTCGCGCCGTTCCGGCATACCGTCGACTGCGCGAACTCCCGGTATCAGCCCGAGCTCGCAGGCCTTGATCTGCAGGCCGAGATATTTGGAATAGATGCGGCATTGGGCGAAGCTGCCGGCGATGAACCACAGCCCGGGCTGTGGCGTGCGCATGAACATGTTGCGCAGCTCCTGCTCCTTGCCGAAGCCCCATATAGGACCGACGCGGTCGGCAACGTCGTTGCCGAACAATTTGCGGACCAGATAATCCTGACCCTTGTATCCGGTCGCCAGCACGATCAGGTCGGCCGCAAGCGTCTCGCCGCTCCGCATCCGCGCGCCCTCGGCAACGAACGAGGCGATATCGGAAAACTGCACCAGGCCGATTTCGCCCTGCACGATGAGATCGGAACAGCCGACATTGAAGTAATAGCCGCCGCCGCGGGTCAGATACTTGAACTGCCAGCCGGTGCCATCCTCACCGAAGTCAAGCCGGAAGCCCACGCGCGAAAGCCCGTCGAGCAGGTTTTTGTCGAGCGTCTTTGCTTGTTCGGTGAGCAGCGTGTGACTTTTCCTCGCCAGCGCCAGCGGCATCGATAGGGTGATAAGATCGCAATCCTCGAGCGACGGCCCTTCGTCATAGAGCGCATAAGGTAACTGTGCGCTCGGCTCGACATTGACGATCAGCGTTGGGCTGCGCTGCACCAGCGTGACGTGCGCCCCGCCGGCGTGCAGGTCCTGGGCGATATCGTGGCCGCTGTTGCCCGAGCCGATCACCAGCGCCCGCTTGCCCCGCCATGCGTCGCCTTCGGTGTATTGGCTCGAGTGCAGAACCTGGCCGGCGAAATTGCGCAACGTCGGGATATCCGGAAGGTTCGGAATGCCGCTCGCGCCTGTGGCCATGACGATATGCCGGGGATGCATCTCGTGCGCGGTGCCGTCGGCGCGGCGGAGCACGACCGACCATCGGCCCGCTTTGTCGTCATAGCTGGCGCCGGCGAATTCGGTGGCCGTCCAGTAGTTGAGCTCCATGCTTTCGACGTAAGCCTTGAACCAGGCGGCAACCTTGTCCTTGGGGATGTAGGCCGGCCAGTTCGGCGGAAAGCGCATGTATGGCAGATGATTGACATGGACCTGGTTGTGCAGAACCAGCGCGTGGTAGCGCTTTCGCCAATTATCGCCGATGCGATGTCCGCGATCGACGATCAGCGTGTCGATCTGCAATTGGCCGAGGCGCGCGGCGATCGAAAGCCCGGCCTGTCCGCCGCCGACCACCAGCACGGCTGGATCGCGGTCGGTGTACGCTGCGGCCGCTTGCCTCTTATCGAACCAGTTGGGCCCGTGGAAATCCCGCGCATAGGCCTTGTCCTGCGGGCCCGATCTTCCGAGCCGCTCCTCGTGACCCTTGATTTCTTCGAGTGCCGTCAGCAGCGTCCACGCTTTGAGCTTGCCGCCATCGTCCGGCGTAAGCCGCAGAACGCCGCTGCAGCGGCCCTCTGCGGTTTCGAATTGGAAGATCGCTTCAATCGCCTCGGTGCCGGCGCGTTTCACTTTGCGAGGCGCTGCGCGCTGGGGATCGATCCGAAAACCGCTCGGTTGCGTACCGCGGGCGTGTGTCTTGAGCCCTGCACGGACAGCGTCGGCGCCGCTGAGAGTGACGATATGCCAGGTCAACGCCAGCACATCGCGCCAGTGGCTGTCGGCGTGAAACAGAGCGGTCGGCAGATCGGCATTGGGCTTGCGTAGCGCGGTTTCGAACTGCGTCAGCCAGTCTCGGACACCCGTCGCGATCTCTGTTTCAGACAGCATCGGCATCTCGTGGCTCGATCCGCTGCATCGATGGAAACCGTCAATCTACATGGCGCAAAACCGGGAAGCGAGTAGACTGGGCGCAATTCAGCCTTCTGGTTTGAACCTGTCACGGGGTTGTTTCGACATAACTTCGCCGAGCTGCCGCGCTACATGCTGGTGCGCCAGCCGTCCGGCTATTGCGTTCGCACTGAGAAGGAATCTGTCATGGGCGGGAAATTCCTGAGCTTGCTTGCAGCCGTGGTGCTGTCGACCAGCGCTTCGGCCGCGCCCCTCTCGGCTCCAAATCAGAGCTTTGTCCAAGCGCCCGGTCCGCTCGGCCCGCTCAAGGGAACCATGCTGGCGCCGGCCGGCGGCAACGCGCCGATCGTGCTCATCATTCCCGGTTCCGGTCCGACCGACCGCGATGGCAACAATCCGCTCGGCGTCAAAGCCTCGACCTACAAGTTGCTGGCCGAAGGCCTCGCAGCCCACGACATCGGCACCGTCCGGATCGACAAGCGCGGCATGTTCGGCAGCAGCGCCGCGGTCGCCGACGGCAATGCCGTGACCATCGATGACTATGCGGCCGACGTCCAATCGTGGATCACAGCGATCCGCAAGCAGACCGGCGTCCCGTGCGTTTGGGTGCTCGGACACAGCGAAGGCGGCCTGGTTGCGCTCGCCGCGGCGCAAAAAGTCACAGACATCTGTGGCGTGGTGCTGATTGCCACCGCCGGCCGACCACTCGGCGAGGTGATGCGGGCGCAGCTCAAGTCAAATCCGGCGAACGCGGCGATCCTCGATCAGGCGATGGCGGCGCTCGATGCCCTGGAAGCCGGCAAGCATGTCGACGTCGCCAACATGCACCCGGCGCTGCGGCAGCTGTTCGCGCCGCAGGTGCAGGACTTCCTCATCAACGAGCTCGCCTACAATCCCGCCAAGCTGATCGCGGCGGTATCCAAGCCGGTGCTGATCATGCAGGGCAAGCGTGACATGCAGGTCAGCGTCGCCGATGCCGAGCGCCTGAAGCAAGCTGCGCCGAAGGCCGAGCTGGTTCTGCTTCCCGACGTCAATCACGTGCTCAAGGCCGTGGCGACCGACGATCGGCGAGCCAACATGGCGGCCTACATGGATCCAACATTGCCGTTGGCGCCGGGCGTCGTCGACGCGATCGCCAACTTCGTCGCCGGGTCGGTGCAAAGCCGGTAAGGCCGGATGATTTTTGCGAAGTGGTGTCGTCATTGCGAGGAGCGATAGCGACGAAGCAATCCAGTTCTTGCGCGACGTTTCTGGATTGCTTCGCTTCGCTCGCAATGACGAAGGCGACCCGACCCAAAGTCATTTCGCTTCTGCGCGACCTAAACAAAATGCCCGGCCGAAAGGCCGGGCATTAATTAACTGACAGAATGCAAGCGGCTTAGTGCGCGGCCGCCGCGACGGCAGCAGCGGCCGGCGGACTTTCCATCGCGGTGATGTGGCTCTTCACCGCCTTCTGCACCTTTTCGAAAGCGCGCACCTCGATCTGACGGACGCGCTCGCGCGACACGCCGAACTCGTCGGCGAGCTCTTCCAGCGTGATCGGGTCGTCGGCGAGGCGGCGCGCCTCGAAGATGCGCCGTTCGCGGTCGTTGAGCACGTTGAGCGCTTGGCCGAGCGCCTGGTGCCGGTTTTCCGATTGCTCGGATTCGGCCAGGCGGCTTTCCTGGCTGACGCTGTCGTCGACCAGCCAGTCCATCCACTCGCCGGAATCGCCGTCTTCGCGGATCGGCGCGTTCAGCGAAGCGTCGCCGCCGAGCCGGCGATTCATGTCGATCACGTCCTGCTCGGTCACGCCCAGCCTTTTGGCGATGAGCTTGACCTGGTCAGGCCGCATATCGCCTTCATCGAGCGCCGAGATCCGGCTCTTGGCCTTGCGCAGATTGAAGAACAGCTTCTTCTGGTTGGCGGTGGTGCCCATCTTCACCAGCGACCACGAGCGCAGGATGTATTCCTGGATCGCCGCCTTGATCCACCACATGGCGTAAGTCGCCAGCCGAAAGCCTTTTTCCGGCTCGAAGCGCTTCACCGCCTGCATCAGACCGACATTGCCTTCGGAAATGACTTCGGAGATCGGCAGGCCATAGCCGCGATAGCCCATGGCAATCTTGGCCACGAGCCGCAGATGGCTGGTGACGAGCCTGTGCGCCGCGTTGCGGTCACCATGCTCGCGCCAGCGCTTGGCCAGCATGTACTCCTCTTGCGGTTCCAACATCGGGAACCGCCGAATTTCTTCCAGATATCTGGTAAGGCCGGTTTCACCCGATAGAACCGGCAAGGCTGCAGTTTGGGCCATGAAGCGCCCTTTCCTTGTTCGCGTCCCCGCTGTTGCGGCAGACGGTGTGCCGTCGCTTCCGTAAAGCCGACGGCGCAAGTTGTTATCTCGCACCCGCAGCATACACGGTGAGACTAGGCGATTCAAAGTGACGAGGCATCACTTCGGCGCGACGGCGCCTTGATTAGGCTTAACCAGGCGGAAAGATCGCCCGAGCCTTTGAAGCTACGCCTCTATTTATCGCTAAAATCAGCCCGGATGGCCGCCAGCATATCACGCAAACGGCCAAGGTCAGTCGGCAGTTCCGAGCGGAACCGCATGATTTCACCGGTAATGGGATGTTCAACGACCAGTATATGGGCGTGCAGAGCCTGTCTGCCAAGATCCTCCAGCGCCCCCTGGGCGGGGCGCGGCAAAAGCGCCGATTTGGTGCGAAATCCGGGCCCATAGACCTCGTCCCCCATCAACGGATGCCCGATCGAGGCCAAATGCACCCGGATCTGATGGGTCCGGCCGGTTTCCAGCCGGCAGGCCAGGAGGCTCGCCACCGGCTCGCTCCCCCTCCCATCCCTCCCCCGCTCGCGGGGGAGGGTTAGGGTGGGGGTGCCCTCCGAGCGCCGGGCCCCGCTTTTTTGCCCGCCATAGCGTTCGAGCACCTCCCAATGAGTCACCGCCTCCCGACCGCCTTCGCGTATCGCCATGCGGTCACGCGCCACCTTATGCCGGTCGATCGGCCGATCGATGGTGCCGCGCGGGCGATTCGGCGCGCCCCAGACGAAGGCGAGATAGCCGCGCTCGAACGGGCCGCCATCGCGGCCATGGCTGGCAAATTGCGCCGCCAGCGCCTTGTGGGCGCGATCGTTCTTGGCGACCACCATCAAGCCTGTCGTGTCTTTGTCGAGCCGGTGCACGATGCCGGGCCGCCGCTCGCCGCCGATGCCGGACAGGCTGTCGCCGCAATGCGCGACCAGCGCATTGACCAGCGTTCCGGTCCAATGCCCGGCGGCCGGGTGCACCACCAAGCCCTTGGGTTTGTCGATGACGATGATGTCGTCGTCCTCATAGACCACGGCGAGGGGAATGGCCTCGGCTGCCGGCTTGGCCGGCAGAGCTTCCGGCACCGCGACGACGATTGCCGCGCCGGAATTGACGCGATGGCCGGGATCACGGATCGTGCGGCCGTCGACGGCGACCGAGCCGCCCTCGATCAACGCCTTGAGCCGCGTGCGCGAGAGCTCGACGACGTGAGCGGCGAGCACGCGGTCGAGCCGTCCGCCGGCCTCCTCGTCAACCACGCGGATCGATTTTTCCGTGGACGTCATCGCAACGATCTAAAAGTTACCCGCATGGTGAAATTAGCCGCCGCTGAACCGCAAAGCGAATGGCAGGAGGCCCGTTCCGATCGCGGCGCTGCGCCGCCGGGCGAGCCCGATGCTGCCGCTGCGGGCCTCGCCGCCCGCGTGCGGCTGATGATGATCATATCGGGGCTCACGACGCTGATTGCGATCGCCGCCGTGACCGGCGTCATCGGCTACCGCCTCTTTCACTCTGCTGGCAGTACCATGCCGGCCGAAGCGATTGTCACGCTGCCGAAAGGCGCGCGCGTCGTCGCCACCGCGGTCGCCGGCGACCACATCATCGTCACGCTCGATATCGGCGGCGCAACCGAAATCCGCACCTTCGACGTCAAGACGCTCCACGAAACCGGCCGCATCAGGTTCGCGACCGAGCCTTGACGCCTCCGTCGCGTCATTCCGGGGCGGCGCCAAGCGCCGAGCCCGGAATCCATAACCGCCGCGCCTCCAGATAAAGTCTCTGGCGACTATGACTATGGATTCCGGGCTCGCGGAGTTGGTCCGCGCCCCGGAATGACCGCGTGGTGAACGCTTGCACGCCCTCAGCATCGGGTTTATTCGAATGGCAGGCTCCCTTCGTCTAGCGGTCTAGGACGCGGCCCTCTCAAGGCTGAAACACCGGTTCGATTCCGGTAGGGAGCGCCAGTGGTCGCGCGATGCGGAAGCCGGCGGATAGCCGGCGGATAGAATGTCGCCGAGCACGCCGGAGCGCCTGCAGCATTCCGGCTGCGATTTTTTCAAGGCGAAGCAAGAAAGGGCCTCCATGCATAACTTCCTGCGTCGAATTGCGGTCGTTGTTGCTTCGTCATTGACTTGGGCCGTCCTGGTGACCGCGCCCGCTTCGGCGGAGTCGAGCGTCGCTGCTCAAAACGTCACAGCCATTTCAGGAATCGTCACCGGCAATGTCCAGAAGGTGGGCTTCCGCGCCATGATTCAAAAGCAGGCCATTCGCTATAACCTTGCTGGTTCGGCGCGAAATGACAGCGACAAGTCAGTGCGCTTCGTTCTTCAAGGTCCAAAGGATCGGGTCGATGAAGCGCTGGACATCATTCGTGAAGGAACCAAGAAATCATCGAATGTAAAAGTCAGCGTATCGCCTGCAACGGTCGAGCCCGACGCGAAGACGTTCACCGCGTTCGCCTGGACGTCCGTTAGTCGAGATATCTCCCATCCCTACGACCTCGTCTTCAATCTTCGCCAAGACGATACGATACTGGGCAAACACGAGGCAAAGGCGGTTTGGTTGGGAATTTGTGAGAAAGCTGTTCAAGGGGACGACATTGGTAAATGCGATAAGGATAAAGATGATCAATGATTTTGATGTCGGATCGACCGGCGGCCGTCATGGCGGCTGTTCGCACCCTTAATGTCCCCGGCAAAACCGCCGTAGCGCCGCGTGGCGGCAGTGCAGTCCGTCATTTTCCAACATCGCCGGCCGTCGCCGGGCGCACGCACGCATCCGCCGCAGTGACGAGCGGCGGCAGCCGATTGGCCGAGCAGCGATTGCAGGGAATTGTTGGATCGCAATAGTGATTCAACAATGCATTGCCGCCAATAGCCAGGCAAAGGCCGGCCAACGCTGCAAGCGCGGGCCGCTTTCGATTGCCAAACCCAATCGCCGCGATCGGTCGCACCATCGTGATCAGGCCAAGCAACACGGCCGCTGCTCCGATGAGCATAACAGCGCGGGCAATGGCGATCAGCCAGTCCAGGTCCATCATCGGTCACCCAGCATGATTCAAAATGCTCAAAACGCGTGCCGCGCACCACGCCCGACGCGGTGCTCAGGCTCGCCGACCGGCAACACCACCTGAAAAATCGAGCCGCGCGGCTCCGCCGGCGACACCGAAAGCTGGCCGCCATGGCGCTCGATGATCATGCGGCAAATGGCCAGACCCAATCCCATGCCATGGGGTTTGGTCGTCACGAAGGCATCGAAGATGGCTTGCGACTGTTTTGGATCAACTCCCGGTCCGGAATCCTCGACCGCTACGACAATGGTGTTGCCGCGGCTCGGCGCGGCTCTCACCTGCAGGATGCGGCGGTCATCCGTGATGTCATCCATCGCCTCGATGGCGTTGTGGATCAAGTTGATGAACACTTCCTGCAATTGGCCGCGGTGACCCATGACCGGCGGCAATTTGGACTTCAGCTCGGCGCGCGACGTGATGCCGTGCTCGCTGAGCTCTTCGCGCAGCGACTCCAGCACGTTCAGCGTCAACTCCTTGACGTCGACCGGCTCCTGCCCGCGATTGGATTCGCCGAACAAGGCGCGAATGTTGTCGAATACTTCGCTGGCGCGATGACTGTTCGCGACCATCTTGCTTAGCGCCGAGCGCGCCTCATCGAGATTGGGCGGCTCGTGGCCGAGAAAGCGCAGCGCGGCGTTGCCGTTCGAGGCGATGGCGGTCAAAGGCTGCCGGACCTCGTGTCCAATCGAGGCCACCATCGCCTCGAGGTTCATGATCTTGTTGTTGCGCTCGCGCTGCAACAGCTCGATCGATTTCGCCAGCTCGCGCGCGCGGTGCTTTTCGGTTTCGATCAGCCGCGCATTTTCGATGGCGATGACCGCCTGGTTGGCGAACGTCTCGACGAATTCGATTTGCTTGTCGGAAAACGGCGCGACGTCGGTGCGCGTCAGCGCGAACACGCCGATGGCGCGGCCTTCGCGTAGCATCGGAACCCCGAGGTGCGTGCGATAATTGCCGCGCGACTGATAGCCCGTGCCGGTGAATTCCCGGTCGGCCAGCACGTCGGGCAGGTGAACGGTCTTGCCTTCATGGAATACGCGTCCTGAAACCGTCCCGCGTCCCGGTGCGATCGGATTGTGCGCGGCAAATCGCTTGAACTCGCTGGAATGGCCGCTGCTGGCCGCGAGCTTCAACACCGGGCCGTTTGGCAGCCAGATGTTCGCCGCGTCAGCCCCGCAGAGGTGGAGTGCCAATTCGACCAGCATGTTGAGGACGGTCTTGAGGTCGAACGTCGAGCCGCTGATGATCTTGAGCACCTCCGCGGTCGCGGTCTGCTGGTGCCGAGCCTCTCTCAATTCGCGCGTGAGCCGCGCGACCGTGGTTTCCTCGCCGGCGCCGGCGTGATTGCGACTGCCGGCAGCCTTCCGCCCGGCGCGCTGCCCGGACGTTGCCGTCTTGCGTCGTCGCGCTTTAGCCTTGTCTCCCGCCTTGGAGCGCCCTGCCATCGCCGTCCCCCAGGACAAGCCATGGTAGCGGGTAAATCCCGCAACCCCAAGCAACATCGAGGCAAGCAACGTCCCACATGGAATGGCGCAGCGGACGCCGCAAGCGGCGTCCGCATGTCACAAACCGGGGACTGGCAGCTGTTGTTCGAACTCAGACCGCGCAACGGCGATAGTAGAGGCGGGCTTTGGCCGGGTCGGCGATCGGGCTGAACAGCGGGTCGCAGCCGAGCGGCGGCCCCTTCGGCGTAATCGTTAGCTTGGTCGCCGACGACACGTTATTCAATTGAGCCGCCGGCTTTGCCACCGACAGCAATTTATCGCCCTTATTGGTGCGATTGACGGAGACGACGACGGTCTGGTCGTTGCCCGCGCGTGGCGCGTCGATCGCGGCGATACCGCCAACGATGGCGCAACCAAGAACCGCGACCACGCTAGCTTGCTTGAGGCTGTAGGGGAACAGGCGGATCATGGCGAACTCCCAATTACCTAGCGGCGCGCCCGCAGTGCGCGGTTTGCGACCGATTTATCGTCGGCGATGACCCGCACGACGCGGGTCTTGGCGTTCTGGAGACAGGACTGTTCGTAGTACGGCCAGGCGCGCGTGCAGCTATTGTCGACTTGGGCACTGGCTGCCGGGATCGGCGCGGCGCCTACGGTCGCGATGGCGAGGCTTGGAAGGTCGACTTCGCTGGCGGCTGCTGCCGGCTCCGGCGGAGGAATAAGGCCGACGAAGATCGCGGCGAAGACAGCGGCGGCACTAACCGCGATGATGCTCTTGACCACAAGACCCCCCGTCTTTGCTTTGGTCGCTGTTCGCTTCACGCAGGTTCAACGAAGGCTCGGCGCAAAAATCTCTTCGCGGGCGATCGTCGCCGACATCCGCGCGCCGGGCGTTGCCGGCTGTATGGTCACCCGTTCTTGCGTGCGTGTTTGCGCCACACGCTGTCCGGTCATCGGCAGCACCACGACCTTGGTGCCGACCTGGGCACGCTGGTAGAGGTCGGTGACGTCGGCGTTGAGCATGCGGATGCAGCCGCTCGACACGTGCGTGCCGATGCTCGACGGCTTGTTGGTGCCGTGAATGCGGTACACCGTGCCGCTCAGATACATAGCGCGGGCGCCGAGCGGGTTACCCGGTCCGCCAGCCATGAAACGCGGCAGATACGGTTGGCGGGCCAGCATGTCGGCCGGCGGAATCCAATCCGGCCATTCCGACTTGCGCTCGATGGTCTTGACGCCGGACCAGGTAAAGCCTTCGCGGCCGACGCCGATGCCGTACCGGATGGCCTTGCCGCCGCCGAGCACGAAATAGAGGTAGGTGTTCGGCGTATCGACGATGATCGTGCCGGGCGCTTCGGTCGTTTGATAGTAGACGATCTGGCGATGCAAACGCGCCGGTACGGCCGCGGCTTCGTCCGCTGCTGCCGGTGCCCCGCCGTTACCGAAGGTAACTTCGCGGCTGTTCGAAATCGGATTGCGGTCGCTGGCCATCGCCAGAACCTGGGCCTGCACCTCGGTGCTGGCTAAGAAAGCTCCGCTCGTCAGTACGATGCACGCATAGGCAACGCGCTTGCTTGTCAGCTGCAAATTCATTTGACGCTCCCGAACCCCGTTAACCATTTGTTAAACGGAGCTAACGGGATCGAGTCATTGCGGTCCATTGAACGTTGGGTAGCGCCCAATACCGGAAGTGATGGAGCACCCAATACGTTGGTACATGTGAGCTGGCCGTGAGGCGCAGCCTTCCAAAAAAAGCCGGCGCCAGCGTTGTTGACAGGCGACGCCCACCATCGAGCGATCAGCATCGCACGCACCGCGCCGCATTTGGTCGCGCGGGGGCCGACACACTCGCAAGGCGGTGACCGGTCTATTGCAAAGGTTAGCGCCGCCTATACCGACGTATACGCGGCGACCACCATCGTACAATGGAGTTGGAGGGGGCCGGCGCTATAGGGTGTCGTTATTAGGCCGATCCGGGCGGCGCCCCATCCCCCCCGACACCCCCGCCGACCGGTCCACAAGCCTAAGTTTGACGCAACGACTTGTTAGAGCCCCAAGCGCACACCCGCTTGGGGTTCTCTTTTTTGCCTAGCGGGCTTTTCCGTGCGGGTTCAATGGTCTGCGACCATCCTCGATTTCGCCGGGAAGCGGCCGATCCACTGGACAAGGGATGCGGCCGGATCAATAATTATTACAAGCAAGGCAGGGCGTTTCCGGCTCGACGCTTGAGCAACGTACTCCCGGTGCATGCCTTAGCAACGCGATTGCCGCTTGCATCGAGGACGCTGGGCCCGGACGCGCTCGCACTTGCGGGATCGGGGGTAGCATGACCACGCGTCAGCACGGGTCCGTTCGGACGCATCCGAACGGTCGGCAATGAGCGCACGGGACGAACCGCAACCGATCGTGTTCGTGATCGACGACGACCTCTCGGTGCGCGAGGGGCTGTCCAGCCTGTTTCGTTCCGTGGGCTTGCAAGTCAAGGCATTTGCCTCGGCATCGGAATTTCTCCAAACCAAAATCCCGGACGGGCCGAGCTGCATGGTGCTCGATGTCAGGCTGCCGGGGCTGAGCGGGCTTGATTTCCAAACCGAATTGGCCAAAGCGAACATCCAGATACCGATCGTTTTCATGACCGGTCATGGCGATATCCCGATGACCGTGCGGGCCATGAAAGCGGGCGCGGTCGAGTTTCTGCCGAAGCCGTTTCGCGATCAGGACATGCTGGACGCGGTGCAAGCCGGCCTCGAGCAGAATCGCGACCGGCGAAGGCGCTCGAGCGACAGCTCCAAGCTGAAGGCCAGTTTCGACTCGCTGACCGCGCGCGAGCAGGAGATCATGGGGCTGGTAACCGCAGGGCTGATGAACAAGCAGATCGCCGGCGAAGTCGGGATCAGCGAGGTCACCGTCAAGCTTCACCGCGGCAATGTCATGCGCAAAATGGGCGCGAAATCGCTTGCCGATCTGGTGCGAATGGCTGACGCATTGGGCCTGCGCCGCGGCGCCTCGTAGCCTATACGTAAGTACAGTTCCTCGGACCCCCGCCGATATTCAAGACTTGTTCGCGTCCGCTGGCGCAACGCGCCATCCCCTCATCGAAACCGCTAACAAGGCTCGCAGATTTGCCAAAAGCGCCTGTGATCTCCATTGTCGATGACGATGAATCTGTACGCGAGGCCACAGAATTCCTTGTGCGGTCGTTAGGTTACTCTGCGGCGAGCTATGCGTCGGCGGAGGAATATTTGCAGTCTGGCCGGGTGGACGACTCGTCTTGCCTGATCACGGACTTGCGTATGCCCGGCATGAGCGGGGCCGACTTGCAGGATGCGTTGATCGCGGACGGTAACCAGACGCCGGTCATCTTCATATCCGCGTCGCTCGATGAGCAGGTCCGGTCGCGGGTGCTGGACGCCGGCGCCTATGGTTTCCTGAACAAGCCGTTTGAGGAGCAGTCCCTGATCGATTGCTTGCACCGGGCGCTCAATGGCGAGACGGCGGAGCCGTAACCCCGGTATTGGGTAAGCGCCGGTTTTTTGCGGTGCGGAACGGTCTTTCCCGGCTGGTGCCCTGAATGCGCTCGGCGTCTCGATCCCACACCAAAGTACAGGTCATCCAACCGATTCAGCCAATAAGCGTTAACCAATGCATAATGGAGTCTCCCGGTCAGTCTCCTTAACGTGTCATTAACGAAGGATGGGAGGCTACAGTGAACCATTCCATATACAGCGCCGATCGCCGGACGCATCTGAAGATCGTCGCAGTGGGTTTGGTGTGCGCGGGTCTGGTTGCGGCCGTCGGCGTTTTTGCGCATGTCAGCGATATCGATCTCGGCACGGCGCCGCTGGTCAAAGCCGGCCATTCGACGGCCGTCAGCGGGAGCCTGCCGGCAATTCGCTAATCCGGGCACTCGCCATGACGGGCGGGTGCGAAGCCTCCCAATAGGAGAAGTCGCTGCCGCGCCGCGCGCGGCCCGTACGTTAGTGTGGATGGTGTCATGTTCAAGAATATTCGCCGCTCTTGGCCCCTCGCCGACACAACGATCGAGACCGTCGTGACCGCCGCCTGGATGGGGCTCATTGCCTACGGGCTGTTTCGGCTGAGCGAATTGGCCTTTTAGGACCCAGCAGCACCTTCGTTACACTTAGGGCCGCCATCGCGGTCACAGATTAGGTCGCCGTTTCCCCTCGCGACCCGATCCAAGGCTCTAGCTCAACACCCCAGCCTTCTTTAGCCCCTCGGCGATCCGCTCGACATCCTGTTGGCGCTTGAACGGCTGGCGGCCGACATGCGCGGCGAACGAATAGTTGGGATTGATTGCTTGAAGCTCGCCCCACACACGGCGCGCCTCCTCGACATCGCCGAGATGACCGAGGGCGGACACAAGGATGGCGCGGGAAAAATCGGTGTTCGGCACGAGGATGATCCGCTGCCGCAGCAAGGCGGCCGCCGTCTCGTACTTGCCGGCCATCAGATAGGCGAGGCCCAGAAAATGAAGAAACTGGGCGCTCATCGCCGGGTCAAGCCGCATCGCCTGCTCGATCTCCGGTATGGCTTCGAGCGGCTCTCCGGAGAAGGTGCGGATGGTGCCGCGAAGGTTGTGCGCCAGCGCAAAACTCGGATTGAGCGCCAGCGCAGCGTCGATTTCGGACTTGGCGCGATCGAGATCCTTTTCGTATGACGCCGCCAACGCCGACACACAGCGCGCCAGCGGCTCGTTCGGATCCTTTTCGATCGCCAGACGGGCGTATTCCTTGGCAATCGACAGCGCACTGTCGGGATCTGCGCTCCAGCGATTTTGGTAATCGAACATGTAGCCGAAGCCCAGACAGGCATAGGCCACCGAATAATTCGGATCGTATTCCAGCGCCTGCTTGAAGTACTTGATCGCCTGGCTGAACGTGTCGAGGTTCTTTTCCTTGCCAAGCATGAATTCGCGGCCGCGCAGCACGCAGTCATAAGCCACGACGCTCGACGTCTCGGAATCGGCGAGCCGGGCTTTCTCGGCCGGACTGAGCGTGATCTTGAGCGCATCCACGATCCGCCGTGTGACGTCGTCTTGCACCTCGAAGATATCGGTCAGATCGCGGTCGTAGCGGTCGGCCCACAGATGCGCGCCGTTGGTCGCGTCGATCAGCTGCGCGGTGATGCGAACGCGCTTACCGGCCCGGCGAATGGAGCCCTCCAGCACCGAGTGCACGCCAAGCTCTTGGCCGACGGTGCGAATGTCGACCGAGCGGCCCTTATAAGCAAAACTCGAATTGCGCGCGATCACCGTCAGCCCTGAAATCTTCGACAGGTCGGTGATGATGTCTTCGCTGATGCCGTCGGAGAAATATTCCTGCTCGGGGTCGCCCGACATATTGGTGAACGGCAGAATGGCGATCGATGCGGTCGCTACATTGGGCAGGGGCTTCTCGGCGCCGGCTCGCTTTGCTCCCTTGGCGTTGGTGACGTCGGGCGTTGCCGCCGGGTGCCATTTCCAGACCCGGATCGGCCGGTCGATATTCTTGACCGTGGTGTCGCCGGCATCCGTGAACTTCACGTCGATCCGGTTGCCAATGCTTTCGTTGACGATCGAGGACACGCAGACGCCACCGGGCTCGGCCAGCGGCTCGAGGCGGGCGGCGATGTTGACCCCGTCGCCGTAAATGTCGTCGCCTTCGATGATCACATCTCCGAGATTGATGCCGATCCGCAGCACGATCTTCGGCTGACCGAGGGCGTCATCGGGCAGGGCGCCGTCGGCGCGCTGTACCGACAGCGCGCAATTCACCGCATCGACCACGCTGCCGAATTCGACGATGGTGCCGTCGCCGATCAGCTTGACGATGCGGCCATTGTGGGCGGCAACGGCCGGGTCGAAAACCGCTTGCCGGTGTTGCTTGAGGGCGGACAGCGTGCCCGCCTCGTCGGCCCCCATCAGGCGCGAATAGCCGACCACGTCGGCCGCGAGGATCGCCGCAAGCTTACGGTTGACACGTTCTTCGGGCATGAATGCGCAAAGTCCTGACCCGGGGACCTACCCAAAGGTAGTGAACCATTTTGAAAAATCCACGACCCGGCCGCCGATTGTCGGCGGTATTTTGCCCCGGCTTCCAGGCCGTGCCAGGGCCGCGAGCCTAAGCGCTTAACTCCGTGACCGTAATTTTTTCCGGCGTGCCGGCGGGGATGCCCGCCGAGACAGCGCTTCCGCGGCGCCGATCAGGCTTCGCCAAATCAGTGTCTCGACGCGATTTGTGCGCCTTCGACCAGCGCCTTGAACTTCGCCCACATGATCGAAGGATGCACGCGCTGCACGAACGGGCCTTGAGCAAAGCCGCAATCGGTGCCGGCGATGACATTGTCGCGGCCGACCAGCCTGGCGAGCCGCAGCAGCCGCTCGGCCACGAGTTCAGGGTGCTCGACCACATTGGTCTGATGCGAAATAACCCCCGGGATAAGCTTGCGGCCTTTCGGCAGCTTCACACTTTCCCAGACCCGCCACTCATGCTCGTGTCGCGGATTGGCCATTTCCAGAAGATAGCCGCCGGTCCGCACCCGCAATATCAGATCGACGATGTCTTTGAGCGCGACGTCATGGACATGCGGCCCGTTCCAGCTTCCCCAACACACGTGATAACGCGTGCGCTCCTGCGGTAAACCCTTGAGCGCATGGTTGAGCGCCTCGACACGAATGGCCGCCCATTTGCGATAGTCCCGCGGCGTCTTTGGCGGCACCATGACTTCGTAGGTATGCGCGAGGTAGGCGTCGTCGACCTGCAGGATCAGGCCGGCATCGACGATCGCCTTGTATTCGTCGCGCAGCGCATCGGCGACGGCAAAGACATAGTCCTCGTCGCTCTTGTAATACTCGTCGGTGCGATCCGGTGCGACGCTCGCCGGTGCGACCGCGGCCATGAACAGGTCATGCGCCTTCGCTCCTTTGGCCGCGGCTTTGAAGTTTTCGATGTCGCGCGCAAGCTTGGCGTGGCCGGTGTAGCGGATTGGGCCGGTCAGCGCCCAACCAGTCATGCCGCTAAAGCCCTGGCTTTTGTCGTACGCGGCGTAGAACTCCGCGAATTCACGGCGGTCGCGCCCGACCACCGCGGCCGGCATCCCGATCTCCTGCGTGTGCCGCTGCTCGAACCCGCTCAGGCGCTGCAGCACGTAACGCGACCAGCTGATGGTCTTGCCGTACTCGCCGTCATTGATGATGTCGACGCCAACATCGGCCTGCTGACGCACGACGTCGGCGACGCTGTCGTGCAGGCAGGCCTTGAAGGCGGTCTCGTCGTAAGGCTTTCGATCGCGCTGCGCCGCCAGAAACGTTTTCAGTTCCGCCGGCCGGACGAGGCTGCCGACATGCGTCGTCAGTATCCGACTGTGCCTCGTGGACGACGCCTTCGGTGCTGTCCTCTTGCGCGCGGGCTTGGAGGACGGCTTGGCAGATTTGCGCGACGATTTGACGGCCATGTCGGTATTTCGATCCTCCCGGAGGCCACGATAGGCGGCTTTTGCCTACTATCAGGCCGTGCGGCGAACGGTTATTCTGTGGATAAGTTGTAGGCCATGCCCATGTCGGGCGTCCAAGTCCGTGCCGATGATCGTAGATTCAAAGTTCCACTGAGTTCCTGCCGGGCAAGACTCGCCGTGGGAGAGGGTCGTAGCAAAATGGCAGCACCGGACGGCCGTACGCCAGAAGCCAACACGCTGTACATTGGCAAAGGCGTCACCATCAAGGGCGCGGTCCTGACGTGTGACACCGTTGTGGTTGATGGTGAGCTCGAAGGCGACATTCAGGTCGAGAATTTGCGGGTCGGTGCGACCGGCACCATCACCGGCAGAATGAGAGTCACCGGGAACGCCGAGATCGCGGGCAAGGCTTTTGACCGGATCGAGGTCAAAGGCGTGTTGATCATGCGGGCCGGCGGCCGGCTCGAAGGCAATATCAGTTTCGGCACCCTGACGATGGAGCGGGGCGCCAGCATCACCGGCGAAGTTTCCTCCGTGGACTACCGGACCAACATGCAATCGCTGTATCGCGCCAGTCAGCAGCCGGCGCCACCGCAGCAGGCTTCGCAGCCTTCCGCGCCGGTTCCGCAGCAAGAGGTCCGGCCCGGCACTGTCGCCACTCCCTTGAAACGGCTCGATCTGTCCTCCTTGGACGAAATGCCCGGCCCGTTCGCCGCCACGGCGTAGCGACGCGGCGCTGTTCCTGGCGGCACGCCTTAGGTGTTTATCAATTCGCGCAGCTTGTAGCGGATGATCTTGCCCGACCCGGTGCGCGGGATTTCCGTAATTATTTGCACGATGTGCGGCACCTTGTAGGCCGATAATTGCGTGCGGCAATGGCCGAGCAGCGCCTCGCTTTCGAAAGTGTGGCCCGGTCGCGGCACGACAAAAAGCGCCGGCACTTCGCCGAGATGCTCGTGTGCGATGCCGACGACCGCGCAGTCGAGCACGGCGGCAAACGTGTTCGCCACCTCTTCGATCTCGGCTGGCGCGATATTCTGGCCGCCGCGGATGATCAGTTCCTTGAGCCGGCCGGTGATGGTGATAAAGCCGTTGTCGTCGCTCTTGGCGAGGTCGCCGGTGTGATACCAGCCGTCGCGCAAGGCGGCGCGGGTTTCCTCCGGCTTGTTGTGATAGCCGGGCATCACGCACGGGCCGCGAACGATCAGCTCGCCTTCCTGGTTTGGCGCGACATCGTGGCCGTTGAGATCGACGATGCGCACCGCAAGGCCAGGGAGCGGAATGCCACATGAGCCCAGCACGCGGCCGCCGGTCGGCCAGTTCATGACCACCATGGTCGAGGTTTCGGTAATGCCGTAGCCGTCGAGCAACTGGATGCCGAAGTGCTCTTCGAATTCGCGGTTGAGCGTCGCCGGCATGATGGCACCGGCCGAAATGCAGAGCCGCAGCTTGCCGAAATCCGGTTTCGTTTCGCCGCGCGTCGCCTGCAGCAAATAATGAAACATCGTCGGCACGCCGGGAAACAAGGTGAATTCTCCGCTCTTAAGCAGGCGCAACGCCTCGCTGGTGGAGAATTTCTCCATGATGTACTCGGCAGCGCCGGTCGCCAGGATGCTCAGCACCGACAGATTGAGCGCGTAGGAATGAAACAGCGGCAACGGCGACAGCACCGTGTCGCGCTCGGACAGGCCGGCGATCGTCGTCCATGAGGCGGCATTGACCCACAGCATGCCGTGCACGGTGAGCTGCACGCCTTTGGCGCGGCCCGTGGTGCCGGACGTGTAGAGAATGAAAGCTGTCTCGTGCAGCGAAGGCGGATCGCGCGGCGCCGATTTGGCAGGAGCGGCCACAAGATCCGCATAGCGCAGCGCCGGTGTGCTGCCGCTGCCGCGATCTGTCGCGATCAGAATTGCCAGATTGGGCGCGGCGTTCCTCAGGCGCGGAAACAGATCGCTGCGTTCGGCGGTGGTGATGACCGCCTTGCAGTCGGCGTCGACGAGGCGGTAGGCGATCTCGGTTTCGGTCGAGTCGTAGCTGATCGGAACGCTGATAGCGCCGGCCCGCGCAATGGCGAAGCAGCTTTCCACCCATTCGACCGAGTTCGGCAGAAAAATCGCGACCGTGTCGCCGACGGCGATGCCGTTGTCGGCGAGATGCGCAGCCAGCTTTCCCGTTCGCCCGTCAAGCGCCGCATAAGTCACTGAGCTGCGCGCGTCGCGGTAGACGACTTTGTCGCCATGCGCGGCCGCTTGCCGGCGCAGCAACTCCGGAATCGGAGCGATCAGATCAGTGCGCAGCATGCGCGTCCCCCGTCAAACCATGCTGAAGCCGCCGCTGATGCTGAGCACCTGCCCGGTGATCCAGCCGGAGTGCGGCGACGCCAACAGCGTCACCATGGGCGCGATGTCGCCCGGCAAGCCAAGGCGACGCAACGGGTAAAGCTTGACCAGCTTTTCGCGATTGGCGTCGACCCATTCCTTGTCGTGCGGCGTTTCAACAAGGCCCAGCGATACGGTATTCGCCGTGGTGCCGGAGCGGCCGAACTCGCGCGCCAGCGACTTCATCAGCGCCACCACGCCGGCTCGCGCCGCGGCGACGATCGCTAGCCCCGACTCACCGACGCGCGAGGAATCGCCGATGACGCTGACGATGCGGCCGTTCTTGGCGGCGTCGAGATGCGGCGCGGCGGCGAAGCAGCAATGGATCGTGCCGTAGAGGCACGCGTCGATCTGACGATGCCAATCCTCGGGCTTGGTCTCGATGAAGCGCTGGCGAATGGCGAGCCCCGCATTGTTGATCAGGATGTTGAGGCGGCCGAAATCCTGCACGATGGCATCGACCATGGTTTTGACGGCGGCAAAATCGGCGACGTCGGCTCGGTAGGCGTTGGCCTTGCCGCCCGCGCTGGCGATCTCGCCGACCAGCGCATCCGCTTCCTCGGCGGAAGAGCGGTAATTGACAGCGACGCTCGCGCCCTCGGCGGCAAGGCTCAGCGCGATCTCGCGGCCGACGCCGCTGGTTGCGCCGGTCACCAGCGCGATCTTTCCGTTCAGGCCTAATTCCATGGTCGCTCTCTTATGTTTTGGCTTTCGCCGCCTCGATCAGGCGGAACAGACGCTCCGGTGTTACCGGAAGTTCGTTGATCTCGATGCCGAGTGGGGCGAGCGCATCCGCTACCGCGTTGGCGATCGCGGCCGGCGCGCCAATCGTGCCGCCTTCGCCCATGCCGCGAAAGCCGCCGAGCGTTGTCGGCGAGGCGCTTTCGAGATGCACAACCTCCATCGCCGGGATTTCGCAGGCCGAAGGCACCAGATAGTCGACCAGGCTCGCGGTGTTGATCTGGCCTTGCTCGTCGTAGATGATTTCCTCGTAGAGCGCGGCGCCGATGCCCTGCGCCACGCCGCCGTGCACCTGGCCGTCAACGATCAGCGGGTTGACGATCCGCCCGCAATCTTCCGCCACGGCAAAGCGATCGACGCGTATCTCGCAGGTTTCCGGATCGATCTCCACGGCGGCAATGTGCGTCGCCGACGTCGTGGTGCCAAATACCGGGTCATAGGTCTTGGTCGCGGCCAGTTCGTCATGCGCATCCGGCGGCAATTGTGGCGCGCCGGAATAAACCGCGCGCGCCACATCGCGGAAGGTGATCGACCGATCGGTGCCGGCGACGGTGACCCTGCCGTCCTCGGCGACAAGATCGCCGGCCGAGGCTTCGAGCAGATGCGAAGCGGCGTTGAGCAGTTTCTCCCGCACTGCCTGCGCCGCCAGCGTACCGGCGCCGCCGGCCAGCACCAGGCTTCGGCTTGCATAGGTTCCGGTCGAGCCAGGCACGAGGCTACTGTCGCCTTGCAGGATGCGGATATCGTCGAATCGGGCGCCCACATGCTCGGCGACGATCTGGGCCAGCGTCGTCTCCAGGCCTTGTCCGTGCGAGGCGACGCCGAACGACGCGCTCACGCCGCCGGTTTCATCGATGCGGACGATCGCGGTTTCGGTGCCGGTATTGAGCGGCATGCCCGGCGCCACGGAAATGCGCGAACCGATGCCGGTCAGTTCCGCATAGCAGGCAATGCCGATGCCGACCCAGCGGCCGGCGGCGCGCGCCTGTTTTTGCTCGGCGCGAAGCCTGTCGTAGCCGATCACATCGCAGGCCGCGTCCAGGCATTCCTGAAAGCCGGATTTGTCCCAGACGATGCCGGAGGCAACCTTGTAGGGCAGCTCCGCGGTTGGGACGAGATTGCGTCGTCGGATTTCTTTTGCGTCGATGCCGATCTTCGCCGCCGCCATGTCCATCAATCGTTCCATGACGAAAGTCGAGATCGGCCGGCCGACGCCGCGATAAGGCCCCGTCGGCGCCTTCGACGTCGCCACCGCCTGCACGCGGCCGCGATAATGCGGGACGCGATAAGGTCCGGGCAGGAAGCTCACCACCTGCACCGGCTCGAGCGCCGCGGTCCATGGATAGATCGAATAGGCGCCGACATCGCCGATCACGTCGGCCCGCAAGCCCGCGATAATACCGTCGCGATCGAGCGCCAATTCCGCATCGATGATTTCGTCGAAACCCTGGCTGTTGGCGGTGAGGTCCTCCAGGCGGTCGCTGGTCCATTTGACCGGCCGCGCCAGCAGCCGCGCCGCGGCACTGACAAAAATCTCTTCCGGATAAAGCGAGCCTTTGGCGCCGAAGCCGCCGCCGACATCCGGCGCAAACACACGGATATGCTCGGCCGGAATGCCCAGCGCGATCGCTAGCGCGTCGCGCACGATACCCGGCACCTGCGTGGCGGATTGCAGCGTCAGCTTCTCGCAGCTTGCGTCGTACTCGGCGACGCATGCCCGGGGCTCCATCGCAAGCGCGGTTTTCCGACGCATGCGAAAATGGCCGCCGACGCACACTGTCGCCGCGGCAAATGCTTCGTCGACGTCGCCGCGCTTGAATTCGCGGGCGACCAGCACGTTGGTGCCGGCTTCGTCGTGGAGAAGTGGCGCACCGGGACGCGCCCCGTCCTGCGGATCGGTCACAACCGGCAGCGGCTCGTATTCGACGGCGACGAGTTCGCTGGCGTCTTCGGCCTGATAGCGGCTCGCGGCGACGATGCCGACCACCGGCTCGCCGACATAGCGGACCTTGCCGCGCGCCAGCGGCAGGATCGGCGTCGCGTAATAGTTCGGCATGCGCGAAGTGGCGACGATCGGCTTGACCTGATCGCTCAAATCCTCCGCAGTAAATACTGCGGCGACGCCAGGCGCAGCGCGCGCCGCCGAGCAATCGATGGCGGCAATCCGTGCGTGCGACTGATCGCTGCGCCGGAAGGCGACATGGAGGGTGTGCGCCGGCGTGCGGTCGTCGGTATAGGCGCCGCCGCCGGTGAGGAGGCGCAGGTCCTCGGTTCGCCTGATGCGCGCGCCGATGACTTTCGGCCGGGCATAGATTTCCGGCGCGTCATTCATAAGCGTCGGCGCCTTTGCGCAAGGTCGCCCATTGCGCGTCGTCGTGGCCGCACAGGATGGTGGCGCCGCGCGCTTCGATGCGGCGGACCTCGGCCAACGATTTCTCGAGCGCCGCGGCGTTCCAGGTATTGCGCGGAATGATGCCGGTATCGAGCGTCGAGCGCAGGCTGACCGTATCGGAGGCGAGCAAAAACGTCCCGGATTTGTCAAGCACCACCAGTGCGCCGGTGGTGCCGGGTGTATGGCCGGGCAGGGGGATCAGCGCGATGCGGCCATCGCCGAACAGATCGCGCTCGCCGTCGACCGCGTCGAGCGGCGCCGGCTGCTCCCATTCGGCCACCAGATAGCCGGCCGTTTCGGCGTCCGCCGCGCGGGCTGCCGCGACTTCCGCGGCGTGGATGACGAAGCTGGCGCGCTTGAAGAAGGCGTTGCAGCCGCAATGGTCGGGGTGCAGGTGCGAGCACACGACCACATCGATGTCGTCGGCGACGAGGCCAATACCGCCAAGCGCCGCGATCACGTGATCACCCGGTTGCATGATCGGGGTCATGATTTTGGCGAGACCGCCCCACCGTGCTTGCGCGTTCTCAGCCACCGCCGGATGACAGCCGGTGTCGAACAGCACATTGCCCTGGCTATGGCGGAGGAGAATGCACGACACTGGTACGTCGAGCGTCTCGCCGCGCACGGCGCTCGCGTCGTACATCGTCTTGCGTACCCGCAGCCGTCCGCCGGACAAGACGTGCATCTTCATCGCGCGGCTCCGGCGCGCGCTAACGCGCTGAAGATCGGTCCCGGACGCGCTATTTTGTTTACACCTGATTGACGATGTGGGTCTTGCCGTCCCATTCCTGCGCGGCTTGATACATCGAGTGGAATACCTGTTCGGCCTGCTCGTTCATTTCGATGATTTCCGTCATTCCCGGCAAGTCGCGCGTGGTGTCGAAATAGATGACCCGACATCCGATCGGCGCCGTATCCGAGAATGCCTCCGCGTAGCCGCGCGACCGATAGTTCGCCGCGGCTTTCTCGAAATCACGCACGCCGACGCCCCAGTGATGAAAGCCGTGGCCGCCGCGCGTTTTCAGCGCCTCCTGAAACACCGACGGCTCCTGGTCATGCTGCTCGATCAATTCGATCATGGTCTCGCCGGTAAACGCCAGCCCAAGGCTGACATGCATCTTGGTCGGCTTGCCGCGATAAACTCCCTTCGGCGGCACGAACGGACCGACCAGAAACCACGGGCCGACATGGAGAAGTTCGCCATAGTGGCGCATGCCTTCCTTGATATCGGCCACGGAGTAGGCGACCTGAATAATGCCGTTGTCAGGCGGGCCGAAGCTTAACCGATCCATCGAATTTCCCCTTTGCGCGAATTGTTCTCATGACGCCCGGCGCGGCGTCGGCTGTGTCAGCCGTCCAGCAATGCCACGCAGCGGGTCCAGCCCGCGGAGGCGGCTTCGATCTTGACCGGAAAACAGCACACCTTGAAGCCGAACGGCGGCAGCGCGTCGAGATTGGTCAGCTTCTCCATGTGGCAATAGCCGATGTCGCGTCCGGCTTTGTGGCCTTCCCAGATGATGCTCGGGTCGCCGCTCTCGAGAAAGCGCTTGGCGGTGAACGAGAACGGTGCGTCCCAGCTCCAGCCGTCGGTGCCGGTGACGCGCACGCCTTGCTTGAGCAGAAAAAGCGTCGCCTCGCGGCCCATGCCGCAGCCTTTGTCGAGGAAGTTCGGTTGTCCATACATGCCGCCGGCCGCGGTGTTGATGAGTACGATGTCGAGCGGCTTGAGCGTATGGCCGATGCGGTCGAGCTCGCGCTGAACGTCTTCGGCCCTGCAGACATAGCCGTCGGGCTTGCCGCGAAAATCAAGCTTCACGCCCGATGAGAAACACCATTCCAGCGGAATCTGGTCGGACTTCATCGCCGGCTTGCCGCCGTCCATGGTGCTGGCGAAATGCCACGGCGCGTCGAGGTGCGTGCCGTTGTGCGTGGTGAAGGTGATGCGCTCCATCGCCGCGCCTTCGCGGTTCGGCAGGTCTTCCGGCTTGAGCCCGGGGAACATCGCCGCGAAGTCTTCGGCGCCCTGCCTGTGGTCGAGGTATTCGATTTTCGGCAGCATGCTCGGCGGATCGGAAGCAATTCCGGCCTTGAGTGCGACCGACAGGTCGATGATCCGCATCCATTTCCCTCCCACGCCGCCTTTGGCACAGCCGCGTCTCGCCAAGGTGCTTGGCTTTTGTTCGGTTCAGCCTACGGCACTTTGCACGCCCATCGCAACGAAGGGGTGCTATGCGCGGATGTATCTCTCCGCGCCCGTGAAGCGGGGCAGGGGAACACGCGGAGCGTGATCGAGGGGGCCTCGGCCTGGACACTTGCCCTACCGGCTCGCTTCGCTCGCCACCTCACCCGCGAGCGGGGGAGGAAAAATCTACGGCTTCCACTTTTGCTGCCAGGCGGCCGGCGGCTTGGCGTCCACCAGGACAAAGGCAATCCGGCAAGTTTTGTCGCCGTTATTGACCCAGGCGTGGTTGGTGCCCTGCTGAATCAAGACGTCGCCGGGCTTCATGTGGATTTCCGAATCGTCCATCAGCATGTCGATCTCGCCGTCGAGCACAATGGCGTAGTCGATGCTCTTGGTTCGGTGCGAGTTTTGATGCCGCGCGTAACCCTGCGTCGCCGGATCGATGCCCATCGCCGTGAGTACCTTGTCGTGGTCGACATGGGGCGCGGCGGCAGTTGCCGAGGCGGCGGGAAAATCGACGATGCGGAACACCGTGCCGTTCTTTGGCGGCGGCACGCCGGCATGGGCGGCAGCCTTATCGGTGGCCCCGGTCAGCTCGACCGGAGACTCACTGGTAACCCACAGATTGGTGACGCCGTTGCCGCCGGGGCTCCGCTGCTTCGGCATCAGCGCGCCGTCAGACAGCGCCACGGCTTTGCCGTGTTGGTCGTGGCCGATCACCACGCGTCGCACCGCTTTGAAATCCACGTTTTCCTCCTGTCGCTCGGGCCGCGCGGCTAAAGATGCCGCGGCCGCTGGGGCCTTACGGCAAGTGAGCCGCTTTTGCTATTGTTGCGTCGGGCGGCCGCGGCGTCGATACCGATGCGGCGGTGGTAAAAGCGAGATGGCATCAACGCCGTCCGGGCAGGGGAGGGAATCTTGGGATTGGTCGAAGGTAAAACCTGCATTGTGACGGGCGGCGCCGGCAGTCTCGGCCTCGCCACCGTGCGCACCCTGCTGGCGGAAGGCGCGAAAGTCATGCTGGTCGATCTCGACGCCGACCGGCTTGCCCGCACCGTCGGCGAACTCAACACCGACAAAGCCGCCTTTGTCGCCGCCGACGTCACCGATGCTGCGCAGACGCGCAAATATGTCGACGAGACCGTGGCGCGTTTCGGCAAGATCGATGTGCTGTTCTCGAATGCCGGCAATGACGGCCCGCTGATGCCGATCACCGAATATCCCGAGGACTTGTTCGACAAAATCATCGCCACGCACGTGCGCGGCTGCTTCCTGGCCTGCAAATACACCATCCCGCAGATGAATGACGGCGGCAGCATCATCATCACCGCGAGCATCGTCGGGGTGAAGGGCGTGCCCGGCAATTGCTCTTATGTGGCCGCCAAGCACGCCCTGATGGGCCTGATGCGCTGTGTGGCGCGGGAGGTCGCCGCGCGGCGTATTCGCGTCAACAGCGTCAATCCGGGGCCGGTCGACAATGTCTTCATGCGCACCGCGGAGAAGACCATGAGTGCGCTTCTCGGCCGCGACGCCGGTGAGTGGTTCGACGAGCAAATTCCACTCGGCCGGCATGCGCGGCCGGAGGAGATCGCGCAGGCGGTATGTTTTCTGGCCTCCGATCGCTCGAGCTATACCAGCGGCACGGCGCTGATGGTCGACGGGGCGTTCTGTGCTTGACACTCAGGGCAAGCCACCGCCGAGCAAATTCGGCATCGGCCAAGCCGTCCGCCGCGTCGAGGACCAGCGCTTCACCACCGGCGCCGGCCAGTTCGTCGCCGATTTTGCGCTGCCGCGGCAATGCTATGGCGTCGCGGTGCTGTCACCGCACGCGCATGCGGTGATCAAGCGCCTCGATGCGACGCGCGCGAAAGCGGCGCCCGGCGTGCTGTGCGTGCTCACCGGCGCCGACGCGGTGACCGACAAAGTCGGCGGCATCCCGCCGTTCTTCATGCCGGAATCCTGGGGCGGACCCACGGGCTTTTCGACCACGCGGCCGGTTCTCCTGGCTGATCGCGTCCGTTGCATCGGCGACCGCGTCGCCTTCGTCGTCGCCGAAACCGAGGCGCAGGCCCGCGATGCCGCCGAGCTGGTCGACGTCGACTATGAGCCGTTGGCCGCCCTGGTCGATCTGGAGGAGGCCGCGAAAGCCGGCGCTCCAAAGATCTGGGAGCAATGCCCGAACGGCAATGTCGGGGTGACGATCGTGTTCGGCGACGCGGCGGCAACCGATGCCGCCTTCGCCAAGGCCAAGCACGTCGCCAAGGTCCGCCTGGTCAACAATCGAGTCACGGCCAATCCGATCGAGCCGCGCTGCGCGCTCGGCGCCTACGATGCCGCCGACGGCAAATATACGCTCTACACGCCGTCGCAGGATCCGCACAGCGTGCGGGCGGCGCTGTCGTCGTTTGTCTTTCACGTGCCGGAATCGAAGATCCGCGTGGTGTCGCCCGATGTCGGCGGTGGCTTCGGCATAAAGGCCAATATCTATCCGGACGACGTTCTGGTGCTGTGGGCATCAAGGCGCTGCGGCCGGCCGGTCAAATGGACGGCGACGCGGAGCGAAAGCCTGCTGCTGGACAATCATGCCCGCGACCAGATCGTCTATGGCGAACTGGCGCTGGACGAGAACGGCAAGTTCCTCGCCGTCCGCTCCAACGCGTACCAGGCGCTCGGCGCCTATTGGTGGGGCGCCGCGACCGCGCCGCTGTTCTGGTCGGTGATGTTCATCCCGAGCCTCTACGATGTGCAGACCATTCATTTCAGCACCAGCGCCGTGTTCACCAACACGGCGCCAACGTCCGTCTATCGCGGCGCCGGGCGGCCGGAGGCGATCTATCTGATCGAGCGCCTGGTCGAGCGCGCAGCGCAGGTGACCGGCATCGATCGGGTCGAGCTGCGCCGGCGCAACCTGATCAAACCGGAGGCGCTGCCGTACCACACGCCGACCCATCACAACTACGACAGCGGCGAGTTCGAGAAGCTGATGGATCAGTGCCTCGCTCTCGCCGACTGGAAAGGATTTGGCGCGAGACGCAAGGACAGCCGGCGGCGTGGCAAGCTGCGCGGCCGTGCGGTCACGCCTTACATCGAGCTCGGCGGCGTGTTCAACGAGCGCATGGAAATCCGGTTCGATCCCGGCGGTATGGTGACCATTATCGCCGGCACCCATTCGCACGGGCAGGGCCACGCCACTGCGTTTGCACAGCTGGTAGCCGAGTGGCTCGGCGTGCCGTTCGAGGCGATCAACTATATTCAGGGCGACACCGAGAAAGTCGCCTTCGGCCGCGGCACGTTCGCGGCGCGAAGCTCGCTCGTGGGCGGCAACGGTTTGCGCGTCGCCGCCGACGCGGTCATCGCCCGCGGCAAGGAAATGGCCGGCGCGCTGCTGGAGGCGGCGCCCTCCGACATCGAATTCGATGCCGGCACTTTCACGGTGGTGGGCACCGACAAAAGCATGCCGATCGGCCAAATAGCTCGCGCGTTCTTTGCTCCGGCTGGGCCGGTGATGAAGCTCGGTCTCGGCCTCGACGGCGTCGGCACTTGGTCGGGCGCGCCGGGCGGTGCTCCTAATTACCCGAACGGCTGCCAAGTGTGCGAAGTCGAAGTCGATCCCGAAACCGGCGCGGTGCGCATCGACCGTTTCGCCGCGATCGACGATCTCGGCATGGTGATCAATCCGATGATCTGCGAAGGCCAGATTCACGGCGGTATCGCCCAAGGCGTCGGCCAGGCGCTGCTCGAGAATGTCGTCTATGAGAAATCCGGCCAGCTCATCACCGGCAGCTTCCTCGACTACGGCATGCCGCGAGCCGACGATTTTCCGTTTTTCACGTCCGAACTCGTCGAAATTCCGGCCACCACCAACCCGCTCGGCATCAAGGGTATCGGTGAAGCCGGAACGATCGCGGCACCGCCGACGGTGGTCAATGCGGTGCTCGATGCGTTGCGCGAACTCGGCGTCGAGCATCTCGACATGCCGCTGACGCCGGCGCGCATCTGGCAGGCGGTGCAAGAGGCGGAGCGTGCCAGCAATGCGCAAGCGTAGATCAATTTACATCGTCATTGCGAGACAATAGGGCGTTTACGCCCGTCTTCGACGGGCTATGGCGACGAAGCAATCCAGTTCTCGCGCAAGCCGTCCTGGATTGCTTCGCTTCGCTCGCAATGACGATTAGGTGGTCTAATCCGCATGGCAAATACGCATACTTCGACCAAGTCATCAGCGCGCCGGCCACGCTCAAAGCCGCTGATCCGCGAGCACAAGATTCCGACACCAGACAGCAAGCCTTACATCGCGGTCGAAGGGCTCGACGGCAATCTCTGGTTCTGCGAGAGCGGCGCCTCGAAAATCGGCTGCCTCGATCCGGACACTGGCATGTTCCGCGAGTTTGTTCTGCCGGCGGCCGGCAGCGTGCCGGTCGGCATCGCCGTCGGCGGCGATGGCAATCTCTGGTTCACCGAAAAGCAAGGCAATCGCGTCGGACGGATCACGCTTGACGGTGCGATCGCGGAATTCGCACTGCCGACACCCAAAACCGGCCCCGACGGCATTGTGCTCGGACCGGACGGCAATGTCTGGTTCTCGGAGGGCGATACCGATCGGCTCGCGCGCGTTACCCGCGACGGCCGGGTCAGCGAATTCGGCGGCATGACGCCCGGCAGCCGGCCGCTGTCGATCGTCGTGCGCGACGGCGCGCTCTGGTTCAGCCAGGCCGGCGGCAGCCGTATTGCCCGCATGACGCTCGACGGCGAGGTGACCGAGTTCGCCATTCCCAGTCCCGACAGCCAGCCGCGGGCGATGGCGGTCCATCCCGACGGCAGCATCTGGTTCGTCGAGACCGGCACCAATGCGCTCGGGCGCATCGGCCGGGACGGCTCGATCGTCGAGTTCGCAATTCCCACACCGAACGCCTCGGCGCGGGGAGTTACGATAACGCCCGACGGCGATGTTTGGTTCACTGAAAATTTCGCTAACAAGATCGGTCGAATGGACTCAAACGGCGCAATGATCGGCGAATACGATATCCCGACTCCGGCGAGCGGCGCGCGCTGCATCACCACGATGTCCGACGGTCGCCTGTTTTTCACGCAATATGACGTTGGCATGATCGGCGAGATAATTTTTTCGTGATGATCGCTTTTTCGTGACGTACGTCACACCGGAGTAGGAATCCGCTCGGTCGCTATCTTGCGGAGCTTCCGACTTCTCGGTAAATAGTCGCAATCGAGTTTTCGGCCGAACGACTAGGCCACGCAGCGACGATAGCGCGCCTGACCGACCATCTTTCACCAAAATCTCGAGTGAACCGGGCCGTGCGTTTTGCACGGCTCAAGTCTTGATTCGATAGAGGAGTGTCCCGTGAGCAACGGAACCGTCAAATGGTTCAACGCACAGAAGGGTTACGGATTCATCCAGCCCGAAGGCGGCGGCAAGGATGTATTCGTCCATATCAGTGCGGTCGAACGTGCAGGGTTGCGTGAGCTGCGAGAAGGCCAGCGCGTCGCATTCGAGGTCGTTGTCGACCGCAAGACCGGCAAGTCGGCTGCCGAGAATCTGAAGACCGTTTAGCTTGCAAAGGCGAGACCGCGGCGGCGGTCTCGCCTTTTCATTTTTGATCGTCGTCGCAAGACGATTGGGGCGAGGTTAATCTTAGTGGCCGACGCCCGCGGTTGTTTGCTTGGATTGATGCCTGACCGAACCAAAAAATTATCGTGCTCTTAGAATTTAAAGTCCCGGAATCTGCAGGCCCATTGTCTGCGCAATCAGAATAAAATTCAAAGCCAACACAACCGCCGTGCCGATCAACGCGGCGAGGCGCGTCAGCGCGCCGTTGGCGAAGGCGCCCATGATGTCACGCCGGCCGGTGAAGATGATGAGAGCGATCATCGGCAGCGGCAGCGCGATCGAGAGCACGACCTGGCTGATGACCAGCGCGCTGGTGGCGTTGACGCCGATCGCAACAACGACAAAGGCCGGCAGCATCGTCACCAGCCGGCGCAGCCAGATCGGAATGCGAAAGCCGACAAAGCCCTGCATGATCATCTGGCCGGCCATGGTGCCGACGGTCGAGGCCGATACGCCGGAGGCAATCAGCGACAGCAGAAACACGCCGGCGGCGCCGGCGCCAAGCAGCGGCGTCAGCGTGTGATAGGCGGTTTCGATCTCGGCGACTTCGGGATGTCCGGCGTGGAATGCGCTCGACGCCATGATCACCATCGCCATGTTGACCAGCCCGGCCAGCGCCAGCGCAAAGATCACTTCTCGGTTCGAGAAGCGCAGCACCAGGCGTCGCTCGGTGTCGTCGCGCACCGGCATGCGCGCCTGGGTGAGGCCGGAATGCAGGTACACCGCGTGCGGCATCACCGTTGCGCCGATGATGCCGACGGCGAGCAGCAGCGCCTGGGCATCGGCGATCTGCGGCAGGACCGTGTGTTTGGCAGCCGCGATCCAGTCGACCGGAACGATGAACATCTCGACTAGATAACAAAGCGCGATGATGGTCACCATGACGCCGATGATCAGTTCGATCGGCCGGAAGCCGAACGCTTGGAACATCAACAGGCCGTAGGTGATGATGGCGGTCACGATCATGCCGGCGAACAGCGGCACGTGAAACAGCAGCGACAGCCCGATGGCGCCGCCGAGAAACTCGGCGAGATCGGTCGCCATCGCAGCGATCTCGCTGACGACCCACATTCCCCAGACCAGGGGCTGCGGAAAGTGATCGCGGCACATCTCCGCGAGATTGCGGCCGGTGACGATGCCGAGCTTGGCGGACAGCGCCTGGAACAGCATCGCAATCAGATTGGCCAGCAGCACCACCCAGAGCAGGCCATAGCCGTATTTCGCCCCGGCCTGGATGTTGGTGGCGAAGTTTCCCGGATCGACATAGGCGATCGAGGCGATGACCGCCGGGCCGATAAAGACCGTATAGGCGCGCCAGCCGCTGCGCCGCCCGGTCAGTACCTCGCGCCCGGCCGCGACGGCGCGCTCCGACAGCGTGTTGCCGCGCCGGTCGATCAGATCTGCCGCGTCGTCGCTGACGAAATCCTCGGTCATGAAGCACTAACTCAAAAGTGTAGCTTCGGTTACATTATAAGGACGCCGCAACACTGCGTCAATCCTATCGACGCTGGAGGTTGCAAAATGTAGCCAATGCTATACTTTGACACGAAAGGAAAGGAATGGTCGGCTTTACCGCTCGAATCGCCCGCAGCAATGCCGCCGGCCATGACAGCAGCAACCCTGATGACGCCAACGAGTGATGGCATGGCAAAGGGCGGGCGCCGCCGCGAAGCGGAGAAGCTTCCGGCCGAAGGCACGCAGGCCCGCCGTTTCGGCAAGACGCGCTCGGCGCAGTCGACTGCGCTGTTGGAGGACTATGTCGAACTGATCGCCGACCTGCATTCGAGCGCCGGCGAAGCGCGGCCGACCGACATCGCCCGCCGCCTCGGCGTCTCGCACGCCACCGCGATCAAGACGATTTCGCGTCTCAAGCGCGCCGGGCTCGCGACCGCACGGCCGTATCGCGGCGTGTTCCTGACCGAAAAGGGATTGGCTTTGGCCGACCGGGTGCGCGTCCGCCACCGGCTCGTGGTCGACGTGCTGTGCGCGCTCGGCGTGCCGACCGAGTCGGCCGAAGCCGACGCCGAAGGGATCGAGCATCACGTCTCGGAGACGACGCTCAAAGCGTTCGCGCACTTCCTCAAATCGCACGGGTGAGCCGTCATGCCGGGCGCTGGCTTTAAAGCGTATCCGCTTTGATTCATCCGGTAACGAATGTCCGTTGTGCGGAGATTTTCAGAACTCCACTCGGACATGGCACCAGTTCAGCGAAGGGCCAAAGGCGACATGCCGTTGCGCTGCTGCTAGCGACGATGCAGACGGCCGCGCGGAAAAAGTGAAATGCGCCCTTGCTACTGGTGTTGGCACCATGAGGACCATTGTTGATCTAGTTTCTTCCCGACCGCACCATCCACCCGGTGAGAAGGCCCGCAATTGCCACGGGAAGGAGAGCGGCAGGCAACAGCAAATAGGTTCCTTGCGCTCCCTGCAAGGCTCGAAGCAAACCACCCGCAACCCATGTAGCGAATGGTAGAATGATTATTCCTAGCGACAGAAGACTACCCAAGACGGCATAGCTGATGGGCGATGCTTCGATCCGTCCCGGACTGAAACTCACAATCACCGCGACCACACCAAATAAAACTGCTGCGGCACCGGCCCCCATGATTGCCACTGGGGGCACCCACAAAATCATCAACGTTGCGAAATCGCCAGCATGTCCAGTTCTCGCCGTGGACCAGAAAATTGCCAGGCACAAGCCGCTCGCGAAGGCGGCAGTTGCGCCAAAGATTGCACCCCATCCTGCCGATCTTCCAACTATGGTACTCATGTTTTGCGCCCTCCAGGACATCAACCGATGGTCTTTCCAAAGAACCGCCGTCAGGACGAACTTATAGACCTCGGACCTTTTGCCTCCATTAATTGACAAATCGGAAAAGCGACCTTGAAGCGTCGCTTCTCGCCGGACGTCGGCGTTGGGTCAATCTCGACCGATCAACGATGTCTACGCGATGTCCGCTTTCCACCCGATCGCGACCAAATTGCTGCATTACGGCAAGTGACGTGACGGGCCAGAAGCAGCCGTTAGACGCTAGTTATCTCGCTCCTTGCTTTTGAGGAGCGCGATTGGTCGCCGCTAGAGTGGCAATCTAGAACAATCCGTTCACCAGATTGACGGACAATGCATAACTTATGTGGTCACGCCGATTTCTTTGGACGGGCCTTACGAGCGGCATCGCCGTTGCGGCATTGACGCTCGCCGGACTTTGGCTGGCAGTGTTCGTCGTGTCCGGCAGCAAAAATCCGATGGTGACGTTCGCCAATATGGTCATATTCGCACTTCCCGGCCTGTTCGTTTATTCGGCGTGCTGGTACGCGCTCATATTTCGCTATCGTGATTACTCGCTGTACCGAACGATGCTTCTGGTTATTGCAACTTTCGGCGCGGTGAGTGCCGTTGTCGCCGCATTTATGATGGTGGGCGGTTTCTATGTCGCAATCACGATGCTGCTCGCGGTGGCGCAGCCGTGGAAGCTCGCGCCAGCCCTTGTTGTGGCGCCCTTGGCATATGCGTTTATGACCGCAATGGGCGCAATCTTCCTGATCGTCCCCTATGTGATCGTTGCCACGCCGATGGCGTTGCTTCACCGCTGGCTGCTATTGAAACTCTTTGCGTGGGTCGGTCCAGCGGCTCCAGCGTTCGGAGCAGGCCCCTCATAATCCCGCCGCTGATTGTGAAGTTCGCCAGGAACAAAAGCGCGTCTGCTGATGTCGCCTTTGGGTCAGACTCGGTCCTTCGGCGATGTCCACGGCACGTCCGCTTGACTCCCAGGAAAGGAAGTCCGTCGAGGCGCTAACTTATGCTCCACATGGTTGGACATGGAACGAATGCCGATTAGCTTTCTGGTGCGTGCAGAGAGAGGAGGTTCCCTTCGTCGGGGCGGACCTGGTTTCGAGAGACACGTTCGAACACCTCGCCGACTTTTTTTGGTCCAAAACCCTCAACAATGTGAAGCCAGCCGCGCGAATGACGGATATATGCCTGCAGTGCCTCGTTGTAACGGCGATCAAACTCGCGAGCACCCCATTCACGCACTCGCTTGCGAATCCGGTCGGGCGCGAAGAAACGCATCATTTTTGCATCCTCGACCATGTCCAACGAGCGACGATCCCAGTGCGTATAACCGATTAAACAAAAGAAGACGGCCCGATCGCCCAGAGCAGCTTGCAGTTGCCGAATCATCGTTGAATTACCGGAGAAATCAGCAACCACGACTGAACGTGAGTTAAGAATTTCGCGATCGTCGTATGCAAGGACGCGATCATACACGCCAGTGCCGCGAACGAAATCAAGGTTTCGTTCCGACGTCAGTCCAACGATACGGCTAGGACGGACCTGAGAGTTTGACAATAAATGGGCGAGACCAATGGCCGTTTTGCTCGACGCGCTCGTGATTGCTATCGTGTCCGCATTGGGGCCTACTCGTTCCACGAGTAAATCATGCACAAGGAAGGAAGCGAAGAACAGAGGCCGCAGCAACATGATTTCACGTCTGCTTCTGGCGTCAAAAGCTGGGTTGGCTAAACTGCGCACATAATAATTATAGGCTGAAGACAGATGTGCGCGGTGTTCGCTGGCGTCGTGCAGCCCGTCACTTCTGATCTTGCCCGGTTTCAAAAGAGCGTGCGTCGACATAGGAAAGTAGCCGAATAGGTCTTCGCCAGTTTCCACATCGTCGACTTCCGAGGCGACGACTTTGCCAAACCCCCAAACCGGAATCCGGCCCCATCCGCGTGGTGCTGGGAAGAAATCCCAGTACCACCCAGTCGAACCCCCTATTAGGGCATAGGTCATGTTGTTCGCCGTGAATGCAAATTGTTCGACCTTAAGCAAAACGTCGCCCTCCCTGGTGGAGCAGGGGGACAAACTGATCTTCGTGCGGTTGATGTCGGCAAGATCGACCAGGAAATCCGTCGTTTCTACGTGCATGGCTCGCGTACTCCGCAACTCGTGAAAGAGCTATAACCGATCGCGGATTTCTGAAAGTGTCGCCTCAATGGCGGCCTTCAGGCACTAGCGCCTCCATGTCTTTGGCTCCGCCGACAATCGGAGCGCGAAATGTCGTAGATGGGTCAAACTCGGTCTTTCGGCGATGTCCGCGTCACGTCCGCTTTCCCTCCGATAGCGACCGAACAGCGGACATCGCTTGAGGTCCGAGTCGGGCCATGTGTGGACGGCTCCGAGTTGGCAAGGACTTTCTTCACGAGTGCAGCATTGGTCGGTGCGGCCATGTGTTCGGCCTGTTGATGCGGTTCGCATGACCGCTGGCCATAATGCCCTCCGCGGATCAGGTCCCGGTCAATAGGACGCATTCGACAATGCTCTGGCCCTTGTGGGTTGTCCTGATCGCCGGATCGACCGGCTCTGCATTACGTGCTGTTCGCCCTCCCAACCTTCACATCACGCCGGATGCCCGGTGTGATCTCGTTCAAGCCGCGAGTGCGGCTGGTTCTTTGTAGCATTCGCCCTTGGCCATCATTGCCCACGCCATCCTTGCGATTTTGTTGGCGAGCGCGATGGCTGCGACCATCGTGGGTCGCCGCGCCAGCAATGCTGTGAGCCAAGGTCGATGTCCGGTGCCATGGATCTTGGCATAGCGGATGACGGCGAGCGCACCGGTCGTGAACAGGCTGCGCAGATAGCGATCACCTCGTTTGCTGATACTGCCGAGCCTGTCCTTGCCGCCGCTCGAGTTCTGCTTCGGTACAAGCCCGATCCAGGCTGAGAAATCACGCCCTGACCGAAAGGCCTTCGGATCGGCGATGCTGGCAACCAGAGCAGTCGCCAAGGCGGGACCGACGCCGGGTATAACATCGAGCCGGCGGCTTATCTCGCTCGATCGGTGCCAGGCCCTGATCATACGATCGAACTCTAGGATCTGAGCCTTCAGGGTCTGCAGTTGGGCGCCGAGAGCTATGACACAGACGCGGGCAACGTCGGGCAAGCGCCTGTCATTTGAATTGGCAGCAACACTGAGCAGTTGCTCGACACCATTGCGTCCGACCGGCGCGACGATCCCGAACTCGGCCAGGTGCGCGCGGATCGAATTGATCACCGAAGTTTGCTGGCGGATGAACAAGTGACGGGTACGGTGCAGCGTCAGACAGCTCTGTTGCTCCGGCGTCTTGGTCGCGACGAACCGCATGTTCGGTCTGGTGACCGCCTCGCAGATCGCTTCGGCGTCAGTGGCATCGTTCTTGTGCCGCTTCACATAGGGCTTCACATAGGCCGGCGGCATCAGGCGAACGGTGTGGCCAAGCGCCTGAAGCTGGCGCGACCAATGATGGGCCGAAGCGCAGGCTTCGATACCAACCAGGCACGGTGGCAGCTTCTCGAAGAATGCCAGCACATAGCGACGCTTGAGCTGACGACGGAAGATCACATTGCCCTCCGTATCGACGCCGTGAACCTGAAAAATCGACTTCGCAATGTCGAGACCGATTGTCGTGATGGCTTCCATGACTTGGCTCCTCCGAATCGTGGGAGTCTTAACAGCACCCACATCGATGGCACTCACGTGCCGGTGGAGGAGCCGTCCACAGCATCAATAGGCGACATCGCGTCGTCTCATTCGATCACCTCGTCGGCACGGGCCAGCAAGGTCGAAGGCACGGTGATCCCCAGCGCTGTTGCTGTGTGCAGGTTGATGGCGAGCTCGAATTTGGTTGGTTGTTCGACCGGGATGTCGGCGACCTTGCCGCCGCGTAAAATCTGAGCGACTTGCCGTGCATGGAGTTCGCGAATGATTTGATGAAAGCGGGGGCCGTAAGCAGCAAGGCCGCCTTCCTCTGCGGTTTCAGGCCAGTGGAAAATAGCCGGCAGGCGTTGCGCTGCGACGCGTTCGATGATTAGGCGCCGATTGCTATTGAGCATCGGCGACGCCAAAACATTCAACGCAGCGGCGCCGGCGGCCTTCGCCGCATCGATGGCCGGCGCGATTTCCTCGGGTTTCGCAATCGAGTGGATCGAAGCTTCTATGTTGCGGGCCCGCGCCGCCTCTCGCAACACATCCAAGTGCGCCTGCTTTGAGGCGTTGGAATCGGCAAGAAGCGCCAAGTGATTAAGTCCGGGCAGCGCTTCTATCAGGATGTCCTGCCGCTTGCCATCGAGTTCGGGCGAGAGGATGCTGACGCCCGTTGTGTTTCCGGTGGGGCGGGAGAAGGACGTGATAAAACCCGATCCAAGCATGTCGTCAGCCACGCCGACGATCGGAATTGACGGCGTTGCTTTCTGTGCGGCGCGAATGGCCAACTCGCCGCCGGCGGAAATCGCGTCGACACGTTCCTTGGCGAATTCGGCCGCATAATCCCAAATCTGGTCGACATGCTGCGCCCAGGAGCGGTAGTCGATGTTGAGGTTTTTGCCGTCAATGAAACCGTACGGTCGCAGCGCATCGGCCAACAGCCTGGACTCGGGGGTGCCGTACGGAAACGGCCATAGGACACCGAGGCGATAGGTGCGGCCAGCTTCCTGTCCGCCGGCCCCAAACGGCCACGCCACCGTCGCGCTCGCGACGAGCGTCATGAAATCGCGCCGCCTCATTGCCTTCCCCCAAGGTTTAGGACTAACGCTTCGACCTGATTACAGCAGGCTTTAGCGACCGGCGGAATGGGTTTTGAGGCCGGTTTGCAGAGCAGAAAATCTCGACAGCCGAGGGTCCGAAGAGGGTCATTTTCGACCGAGGCAGCGAACCCTGCCGCCCGGCCCAGGTCCGCTTCGCCCCAAAAGCTGACGTCAGGTGCTAATGAGAGATTGGTCGCAAAGGGCCAGGAACGGACATGTGCTCGTGATGCGGACTTGTAACCGTTTGCGCCCTCCAAGACTTCGGATAGTATCCATGCATGGCGGCACTGACCGAAGCGCTCGATGTCAAAGCCGTCGCCAACGAGGTTGTCGCGTCTCTGGCCGGCCATTATCAAATTCCTATATTCTCCTCTCGGCCTGGCGGATTGACGCTTTCCCAAGAGCGAACGCTTGGCCTCGTCGCGGTTGGCTTCATGATTGGATGGTCCCGCCGTCCTCATGCCCCCGAGGCAATGGTGCGCCGGGCGGTTGCAGCGGAGCAGAAATTGCTTAGTCCCGGCTGAGAACGGCTGTGGCCCAAAAGTAAGCGACAGCGGTCAGCAGAGCAACTCAAGTCGGTCCTCCCTCTTGACCAGGAATCTGCCTCTCGTCTCCCGGCGGCGTTGCTCGGCGCGTCACATTTGACGCTGCATCCGCGGCGGCATGCAGCCGATCTCGCAAAGCGTCGATAAATGCCCGCACCCGGGCAGGCATGTGCGTGCGGGTCGGGAAAACGGCCCATATCCCAATTTCCAGCGGTTTGACGTCAGCGAGGACGATACGCTTCAATTCTCCGCGCTCGATCTGCTTGTGCACGTCCCAGTAGGTCAACATGGCGATGCCGACGCCCGCGATGCAGGCTGCTCGAACCGCGTCGACGGTGCTGGCCGACAAGGGACCACTAATCCGAACTCGGTGCATTTCGCCGCCACGCGTGAATGGCCAATGGTCCATGGCATGAAGCTTAATGCATGGATGGCCCACCAGATCTTCTGTCGTGGCAGGTTCTCCGAAGCGTGCGACGTAGCCCGGCGATGCGATTAGAGTAAATGGATTGTCCGCGACCTTCGTCGCTATCATGTCCGAAGGCTTCATCACCGCCACGCGAACGGCCACATCCAGTCCTGCCGTCGCAATGTCGATGACGCCGTCGCTCAGTGTCAAATCGACACGTAGCGCGGGGTTGTCGGCGATCAACTCTGCCACGACAGGCACAACGACGGAGTGGCCGATGACGTTCGGCGCTGTAATCTTCAACACGCCTGAGAGGCCGGAGCCACCGGACGAGACCGAGTTCGAGCGCCGAATTGCGAGCTTCTATGAGGGTGACTGCGTGAGGCAAAAAGGCCTCTCCCTCGGGAGTCAGTGATAGGGACCGCGTCGTGCGGTGGAACAAGCGCGCGCCCAACTCGGCCTCGAGGCCTGCCAACCTGCGGCTGACCAACATCGGCGTCGTGCCCATCTGACGCGCCGCAGCCGACAGGCTGCCGACGGACGCAATGGCGCGAAACAGAGCCACATCTGCGAGATCCATATTTTAACGCTAAGCGATATATTGCTTATCGTCCATCCCACCTTCTGCGTCCCGCCCGCAAAAGCTAAATCCAAGCCCAACAAGCGATGATCCGTCGCTTTTGCGCTGAAAGCGCCCGATTTATGCTTCTGGAAGTCTGGGCGACGGACATCGATACTAGCGCGCTTTTCGCGCCGATCGTTATAAACGGCCATATCGCGAAGAACCGCCTCTCTGTCGCGCCGATGACGCGCATCTCGGCGACCCAGGATGGCCGGGCGACCGAGACGATGACCCGCTAGTACGAGCGTTTCGCGCGGGGTGGCTTCGGGACGGTCGTGCGGTTCAGCTTTTGGTAGGAACAGTGCTGCGGAACGCTGCGTTCGCACCTCGGTCGGGTGCAAACAGAATGAATGTCCAGATGTGATGCGCTCTGGATTCAGGATCGCTGCGGATGTGCGGCAAACGGGAGCGATGACATCGATGAATAGTGTCTCAATATTCTGGATGCAGATTCTTACGAGTGTTTTCGTCTTCGGCATCATCGCGGTGTGGTACGTGCGGCCGTACTTAACCACACTCTCTCGTAATTCCGCTCTAACTCTGCTGCTCTTCGTGCATGTGCCACGCTACGTGGGAATGACCCTATTGGTTTCGGGTATGATCGATCCGAAACTGCCCAGAGAGTTCCTTTCTAGTACTGCATACGGTGATCTCTTAGAGGCGGCGCTAGCCTTCGCTTCCATATTTGCTTTGCGGGCCAACTGGCGGTTTGCCGTTCCTCTGGTGTGGGTGACCAACACATGGGGTTTCGCGGACCTGCTAAACGCATTACGCAGCGTCTTGCAGGTGAATTTGCCGAGTTTCAACCTGGGTACCATTTGGTATATCTATACGTTTTATGGTCCCTTAGTAGTTGTTTCACATTTGATGATCTTTTGGGTTTTGATCAAGTCCAAGTCTTGGAACAAATAAGGGTTCGGGGTCTCTAGGAGATAGCTTCATCGGCCCCTGCATATCCGTGTCCGAATTGTGACGGTCTGCGCAAACGAGCCGCCAATCTTACCGCGGTGATCGCGGAAGATGGCGGGCCACTTCGTTGCAGAAGAGGTTCCGGATTTCTTTGCGATCAGGTCGGAGACTTTGTAGTAGTCTTATTTAGCGTCCGGGCGGGCGCATTGCTTCTCTTCGTGCATTTATGCGCCCGCGCGGCGACATGGCCGCTATGGGTCACAAGTATAAGTGAGGGCCTTAATTTTTGACGTCTGCTTCACCCCCAGCATCAGACATTCGTTTTGATAGTTCGGCACGTCAGCTTGGGGCCAACAACTGCCGAAAGCATCCGCAGCAATTTGAACGGGTAACTGCCATAGCGAACCGCCGACATGGTCTTGTCAAAGGCTTTCGCTATGGGGAAAATACGATTGCGGAGCTGCCAGCGGGCAACCGCTTAAAGGCTGCAACGTTTCAGCGCCACATAGGGCTCACTACTCCAGGAGTAATAGCGAGATGGCGAAGCCCTTCGATCTCGACGCCTACCTCGGACGCATCAATTACACTGGCCCCCGCACACCGACCTACGACACCCTCGCTGGAATCCTCCAAGCCCATATCGCCAGCATCCCCTTCGAAAGCTTCGACGTCCTTCTCGGCCGCCCGATCCGGCTCGACCCGGAGGGACTGCAAGCCAAGATCGTCACTGCCCGTCGCGGCGGCTACTGCTTCGAACACGCAAGCCTCATGTACGCCGCTCTCGATGCGGTCGGCTTCGCCCCCGTCAGACACGCATCCCGCGTCGTCCTCTTCGAACCGCGCCGCGAAAGCGTGCGACAGCACATGTTCGTCACCATCGCAATCGGCGGCGCCACTTACGTGATCGACCCTGGCTTCGGCCCCTTCGCTTGCCCCGTCCCTATACCCGTCGATGGCACTCCCGTGCCGACGAGCGCTCCCACCCACCGCCTCGTCCGCGAAGGCACGATTGGTTTCTCTACGTCACCCGTGATGGCGAACAAATCCAAGGCTGGATCTCCACCATGGAGGAGGAGTACCCCGTCGATTTCGAGATGATGAATTACTACATAGCCACCCACCCGGCGTCCTTTTTCACGCACAACATTCTCGCCAGCGCCGTCACCCGGGAAGGCCGCGTCAACATTATGAACCAGGACGTCCACATCATCCGCAATGGCGCCGCCGAACCCGCTCACGTGGCGGACCGCAAAGCCCTACGCGCGCTCATTGCACAGCATTTCGGGTTCGATCTCCCCGAACTTGAAACGATGAAAGTGGATGCCGTGCCCGACTGGCAGTAGGCGAAAGGCAGGGCCGCGAGGCTCCTATCTCCGTCGCCCTTCGCGCTGCACGATGACACCAACGATGATGTCGCCGTTGGGTCCATTCGCGTCGTTTCTGCCTTCTCAGGACCATGTCCGGTTAGCGGACGAGATCGGAAGTGTCCGGCGCCGTTGCAGCGTCGGCATGACGTGTTTCAAACGCAGCCCGCTCATGAGGTTGCAAGCCGTATGGATCGCCGCGTCAAGCCTGGCGCTGACAAGGAGATGTCGTCCTTGTAGCAGAGACTCGCTCTTGACAATCGTCTCTATTATCGTTACATGTCGTGACGAATCTCGCTCACTGAAGGGCGCATTCCGGATGCGATCTAGGTGCGGAGCGAGTGCGGTGCCCGCGTGCGGTCTCGCAAACCGCTCCCGGGCGGCTCCGGGTCCCCGCCCGGCCGGCACCACGACCGGTCCCCGCGGAGCGCGGTAGACTGCAGACAGGCGAAAGCGGGTAACGCCCGTTACGCCGGGTCTCAGGAAGCGCGGTTACTGGAGCTGAGCCAACGGCGGATGCGTTCGCCCTGGCGAGTGCCGCGGCGGAGCGCCGAAAGGCGAGCGGCTCGCGATAAGAGCCGCTGCCGCGCCCGCGCACGGTTCGATGGCAACATCGGATTGTGTGGCGCGGCCATGGATGGAATGCGCCTATCGGCGCTCCGCCTCCCTTCTTTGGGGAGGCAGTCCTTGGTGGTGGTACGCAAAACTCGGGCGCTCAGCGCGTCGCGAGAATGATTTTGTTTGTTTGCGTCATTGCGAGGAGCCAACGGGTCCGGCCCGAATTGGCCGGCCCGATGACAAGCTCCGCGACGAAGCAATCCAGTGCGGCGTCTCTCGTGGATTGCTTCGCTCCGCTCGCAATGACGCGCGAAAGGTTGCACGAGGAGAGAAACTCGATGAAAGGCAAATATCCGAACGGCATGACCTTTACGCGGTGGCGGCGAACGCCGTTTCGCGTGCGCCACCGTCTGGTCGGGCTCGCGCTCAACGATCACTTCCGCTATTGGCGGACCTGCGCCGACGCACAATGCCGGCGTGCGCGGGCGTGCCAGGATTTCGAATGCTATTGGCGGCGCCTGAGTGCGCTGCCGTATGAACAGCAAAAGCGTGTTCGCGCCGACGCTGCGCCGTTCGTGAAGATTTTGTGGATCGGCTGCCGCAAAGGCTCGGAAGGGCGCTCGCTGTATTAATGAGCGAGCTGATGGCAGTGAACGCGCCGTCATTCCGGGGCGCGCGAAGCGCGAACCCGGAATCCATATTCACGAAAGTTGCAGAACAGTTTTGATTTTTCCCGAAACGACGGTGGTTGTGGATTCCGCGCTCCGGCCTCCGGCCGGCCCCGCAATGACGCTGCTATGCCGCGTGGGTGGTCAGCGCGTCGACAATGCCGTCGACGACTTCCTCGACCAGCAATTTGTCGTCGCCTTCGCCCATGACCCGGATCACCGGCTCGGTTCCCGACAGCCGCACCACCAGCCGGCCGTGGCCGTTGATGCGTTGCTCGGCGTCGGCGATCGCCGAACGCACCTTGACGTTCTCCAGCGGCTTGGCGCCGCGATAGCGCACGTTCTTGAGCACCTGCGGCAAGGCGGAGAAGCGATGACACACCTGCGACACCGGCTTGTTCTGCTTTTTCACCACCGCCAGCACCTGCAGCGCGGCGACGAAGCCGTCGCCGGTCGTGGTGTAGTCCGACAGAATGATATGACCCGACGGCTCGCCGCCGACATTGTAGCCGTGCTCGCGCATGTGCTCGAGCACATAGCGGTCGCCGACCGGCGTGCGCACCAGCGAAAGCTTGAGCGATTGCAGATGCCGCTCGAGACCGAGATTCGACATCACGGTGGCGACCACGCCCGGCCTGGCGAGGCGGCCGTCCTCGGTCCAGCTCTCGGCGATGACCGCCAACAGCTGATCGCCGTCGACCAGGTGGCCCTGCTCGTCGACGATCACCACGCGGTCGGCGTCGCCGTCGAGTGCGATGCCGATGTCGGCGCGCATCTCGCGCACCTTGCGGCACAGCGCGTCAGGCGCGGTCGAGCCGCATTCGAGGTTGATATTGAAGCCGTCCGGCTCGACCCCGATCGAAATCACGTCGGCGCCCAGTTCCCAAAGCGCCTCGGGCGCCACCCGATAGGCCGCGCCATTGGCGCAGTCGATCACGACCCGCAAGCCCTCGAGCGAGAGATTACGCGGCAGCGTGCGCTTGGCGAATTCGATATAGCGGTCGTGCACGCCGTCGATACGCTTGGCGCGGCCGAGCTCGCGGCTCTTGGCCAGCCGCTTGGTCATGTCGCTGTCGATCAGAGCCTCGATCTGATGCTCGACCTCGTCCGACAGCTTATAGCCGTCCGGTCCGAACAGCTTGATGCCGTTGTCGTCGAACGGATTGTGCGACGCCGAGATCATGACGCCGAGGTCGGCGCGCATCGAGCGCGTCAGCATGGCGACCGCCGGCGTCGGCATCGGGCCGAGTTGCAACACGTCCATGCCGACCGAGGTGAAACCGGCGATCAGCGCGGTTTCGATCATATAGCCGGACAGGCGGGTATCTTTGCCGATCACCACGCGATGGCGGTCTTCACCGGCGCGGCGAAATACCAGGCCCGTGGCCTGCCCGACCTTCAACGCCAGTTCCGGCGTGATCACGCCATTGGCGCGGCCGCGAATGCCGTCGGTACCGAAATACTTACGCGCCATTATCCCCACCGCCTGCCATGATAAGCGGCGATATTAACCCGATCCAAGTGTCGTCCGCCTCAAAAAATGTGCAGTAATATTACCTTGGAGGGTAATGGTTTCTGCACCGTGACTTCGCCGAATCCGCTTTCTACTCAATAGCATAGATGCGAACCGGAACACCGGGAAAACACGGCCTCCTCTGCTGCCTCAAGTCTGTGCTCAAGGCCTGTGCTTGTCGTGGGGGCTGCGCGGTGGCTGGGTCACGGCGACCGGGTCGGAGCCCGGGAAGGTTTCCTCCAGCCCTTTTTCCAGGCTGTCGTCGAACGCCTTCTTGCGCTGGGACTCGCGATCGCGCCGGGCGGCGCGGTCCTCATCATCGCCCTCGAAACTGGCGCCATTGCGCCGCGGCGATCGGCTCCTATTCCATTCGTCCATCATAGCTTCTTATTCCACGGACTCGTCCTGACCCCTTTCCGTTAACGCGTCCCTCGGCACCGGAGTTCCATCGTGCTTTGTGCTATCGGAAGGACTGCGTGAGAACGGGGAAACGCCAACCATGAAAACAATGACCTGCATCGACGACCTGCGGCAGGCGATGCAGCGCCGGGTTCCGCGGCAGTTTTTCGAATATGCCGACGGCGGCTCCTATGCCGAGCAGACGCTGCGCGCCAACCGCGCCGATCTGGAAAACATCAGGTTCCGGCAGCGCATCCTGGTCGACGTTTCCCACCGCAGCACCTCGACGACCATTCTTGGCGAGCCGGTATCGCTGCCGCTGGCGCTGGCGCCGATCGGACTTTGCGGCATGCAGCATGGCGATGGCGAGATCCTTGCCTGCCGCGCCGCGCAGGCGGCCGGCATTCCATTCACGCTCTCGACCATGTCGATCTGCTCGATCGAAGACGTGGCGGCTTCGGTCGACAAGCCGTTCTGGTTCCAGCTCTACGTGATGAAGGATCGTGGTTTCGTGAAGGCGCTGATCGAGCGCGCCGCCGCGGCGAAATGCAGTGCCTTGGTGCTCACCGTCGATCTGCAAATCCTCGGCCAGCGGCATCGCGACATCAAGAATGGCATGACGGTGCCGCCGGAATGGACCATCGGCAAAATCATCGACATGGCCAGCAAGCCGGCGTGGCTGCGCAGCGTCGCCCTCGCCAAACGTCGCACCTTCGGCAACCTGGTCGGCCATATCGGCGGCATGGACGACGTCAATTCGCTGTCGAAGTGGATTGCCGGCCAGTTCGACGAGACGTTGAACTGGAAGGATGTCGAGTGGATCGCTGGGCTGTGGGGCGGCAAGCTCATCCTCAAGGGCATTCTCGACGCCGAAGACGCGCGCGAAGCGGTCAAGACCGGCGCCGCGGCGCTGGTGGTGTCGAACCATGGCGGCCGCCAGCTCGACGGCGCGCCGTCCTCGATCGCGGCATTGCCGCCGATCGCCGAGGCGGTCGGCTCGTCGATCGAGGTGCTGTTCGACGGCGGCATCCGCTCGGGCCAGGACGTGTTGCGCGCCATCGCGCTTGGCGCGCACGCCTGCCTGAGCGGCCGCGCCTATGTCTATGGGCTCGGCGCCGGCGGCCAGCAAGGCGTGGCGCGCGCCATCGAGATCATCCGCAACGAGCTCAATGTCAGCATGGCGTTGACCGGCGTCAACAGCATCAAGGAAATCGATCGCCGGGTAATCGTTAGCTGACCTTAACCCATAAGGCGCGCTTTGCGTGCCGCGCGGCCAAACTCCGCCCGACGTTTGCCACGAACTCATGAGATTACTGCGTCGTTCGGTTTCCTGTGGCGCTCGCGGTGTGACTGTAGCGGTGCGAATGCAGTGAGCCTCTGTCGGGGGATGGTCGATGCGGAACGTCATTTTCGTTACTGCGATGCTCGCGGCTGTTGCGCTGGCCGCGCCATCCGCGCGCGCTGATTGGGTTGGCGCCGGCGCGGGGGCGGGAACCGGCCTCCTGGTCGCCGGCCCTATTGGCGCCGTCGCCGGCGGCGTAATCGGCGGCGTTTTTGGTAAGCCATACTGGGGCCCGCCGGTCAGCCGCGCGTCATGCTGGACCGACGATCATCTGCATCGCCACTGCCATACTGCGCATTGGTGATCGCTTCGGACTGATTGGCGGCCCTGCTCTGATCGCCCTTTGCGCAGATCACTTGCCGCCGGTCGCTAGCCCTTATTGCGATGATAAGTGAGCGCCATCGCCACGCAGGCGGCGAGCGGCGCCTCGGGCAGCGGCTCGGATGGTCGCAATAGCAGTGCCCGGTTCCCCTCGAAGGCAAGTTCATCGGCGAACAACGTGCGGAATGTGCCGATCAACGTGGTCTGGCAGTGGAAATAGACGGCACAGTGTTCCGGCGCCGAACGCTTCCAGCCAAGCCGGATCGTGCTGCCGATCCGGGGTTTGGCCGGCAGATAGGCGGGCTCGCCCCATTTGAGCGTTTCCTTAAGCGGCGCGATGCCCTCCGTGGTCTTCGCCACTTCGAAGATCAATTGCCGCACTTCCTTGAGCTTGTTGCGGATCGCCGTCGGATAAGCGGCGAAAATCGTGGCGACCTCCGCCGGCATGGACGGAGCTCGTGTGCGTCTCTTTGGCGCACGACCGCGGGAGCGCCGTGCTGTCCCGTTATTCTTCTTTGTACCCATAGGTCTGTGCGTTGCCGGTGGCGCCGTAATACTTATACGGTAGGAACTTCCCCGACATCGTGAGCTTGACCCGGTCGCCCTTCGGGTCCGGCTGGCGTTCCATCAGCAAATCGAAATCGATCGCCGACATGATGCCGTCGCCGAATTCTTCCTCGATCAGCGCCTTGAGCGCGGGACCGTTGACCATCACCAGCTCGTAGAAGCGGTAGATCAGTGGGTCGGTTGGCGGCATCGGCGTACCACGATACGGCACCTCGTTGAGCAAGGCCTGCTCGCTTTTGCTCAGGCCGAACAGTTCGGCTGTCTTGGCGGCTTGCGGTTTGGTCAGCTTCATCTGTCCGAGTACGGCGCCGGTGATCAGAAGCGGCGACATCCCACCGATCTCGCCGCAGATATGCTTCCAGCTCCATCCCTTTTCGCGCTTGATGCCGAGCATTTTCTCGGTGAGTTCGGCTCGGGTCATGGACCATCTCCTCGTTGCGTCGGCTTGAGCAGCCGTAATCGCGGCAAACGGCAATTGCGGAGCAATTGCCGTGCCACGACCAGGTCCGTTCGCAACGAATTCAGTTGGCGACGCCCGCCCCGCCGAAGCGGCTCCGATCGGCGCTCACATCGGCGGCGTGAGGCCGTCGCGGCCGAACACGACAACGCCCGCGACCGCGGTGCCATCGGGCATTTTCTTGGCGCCGGGGATGAATACCTTCTCGCCCGGCTTGAGGTCGGCCGCCGTCGCAGGAGCAAACATGACCACCTCGATATTCGCCGGGACGATGAATTTCTTCTCGCCGTCTTTGTATTTCAGGACCATTTCCTGACCGTCCGCGCTGGCCACGGCGGTCTCGATATTGGCATTGGTCATGGTGCTGTTAGGCATCAGGTCCCATGGCCGGTGGCCCTCCTGCATGCCGCGCATGGCTTCCGGGAAGATATGAATCTCCACGGCCTTCTGGGTGCCGTCGGGTTGCGGCATGGCGGTGATGCCGACGAAAACCCCTGGCTTGACATCGGCCATCGTCTTTCGGTCGAGGGCGAGGACTTTAACGTCGTCGGTGAGCGTCAGCTTGACCGGCGCGCCGTCGCGGCTCTTCACCTCCAGCGTCTTGCCTTCGCTCCCCGTGATCGTGCCCCGCACGCGCACAACGTCAGGATTTTGCGCCCACGCGGTCGATGCAATTAACAACGCAGCAAATAGGCTCGTGCCAATAAACCGATGTTTCATGTTGCTCTCCTAGGTTTGAAAATCGCGCCGCTCGCCGCGCAGCCCCGCGACCAACCTAGCGGAGGCAAGTCGTTGACGACAAACACAACTACGTCGCCACAAACACAACTACGTTATCTGCTGTCTTTTATGTCAGGATGCGTCGGAACGCCTGTGTCAGGAACGTAGCAGGTCGGCTTCGACCAAAGCCCGCAATGGCGCCGTTACGTCCGGCTTTGTTCCGAACCAGAGCGCAAAGCCACGCACGGCCTGATGCAGCAGCATGCCAAGCCCGTCAGCCGTGCGCAGACCGCGTGCCTTCGCCGCCGCCAGCAAGGGGGTCGAAACCGGCACATAGACGACGTCGGCGACAATGGCGTGACCGGGTAGCGGCGCCAGATCGATGGTGAGGTCGGGCTGGCCTGTCATGCCGAGCGTCGTGGTATTGATCAGGAGCGCGGCGTCGGCGAGATCCCCGCCCACGTTGTCCCATTGGGCAACCTGCACGCGCCCGCCAAAGGCTTGTCGCAACATTTCCGCGTGGCTTGGTGTGCGGTTGACGATGGTGATCTGCCGAATGCCGCGGGTGAGGAGCCCATAGATCACCGCGCGCGCCGCGCCGCCGGCGCCGAGCACAACGGCTTTGCCGGCGCCAGGAGCCCAGTGCGGTGCGCAAGTGTCGAGATTATCCAAAAACCCTTCGACGTCGGTATTGGTCGAACGCAGCACCTCGCCGTCGAACCACAGCGTGTTGACGGCGCCGACGGCGCGCGCGCGCTCATCGGGCTTCGAGAACGCCAACGCCGACTCTTTGTGCGGCACCGTCACGTTGGCGCCGACATAGCCGCGCGCGGCCAGCGATCCGAGGAAGGCCGCGATTTCTTCGCGCGGCACCAGTTCGCGCCGGTAGTCGCCGGCGATGCCGTAATGCTTGAGCCAATAATTGTGGATCAGCGGCGAGCGCGAATGTTCGACCGGCCAGCCGATGACGCACGCCGCGCGCAACCCTGCCGTCACGTTTCGTCCGCCACCGAATTGCGCAGCACGCCGATCGCCGGACATTCGATCTCGATCGTGTCGCCCGGTTTGAGCCAGACCGGAGGATCGGCCTTGGCGTCCTTTTTGACCGGCGTGCCGGTGGAGATGATGTCGCCCGGCTTGAGCGTCATGAACGTCGTCACATAGACGATCAAGTCGGCGAACGAGAAAATCATGTTCGCGGTCGTGTCGTCTTGCGTGACTTCGCCGTTCTTGCGCACCGTCAATTGCAGCGGCCGGCCTGGATCAACATCGGTATCGATCCACGGCCCGATGCTGCCGGTCGCGTCGAAATTCTTGCCCTGGGTGACGTTGAACTTGCCGTGGCGGATCCAATCGCGGATCGTGCCTTCGTTGCAGAGCGTCAAGCCGGCGATCACGGCGAGCGCGTTCTCCTCGGCCACGTGCCTGCATTCGCGGCCGATCACCATGGCGATCTCGCCCTCATAGTCGAGCTGCTCGGAAACCTTCGGCCGGATCAGTTTGCCGCCGCCGCCGACGACCGAATTCGGCGCGCGATAGAACATGCTCGGGTATTTCGGCGGCTCGGCGAAGTCGTAGTCACGCTCGCGAGCCTTGTAATTGATGCCGATGCAGAGAATTTTTTCCGGCGCGATCAGCGGCGGCAGCAACTCGACTTCGGCTAGCGGCACGTCCGGGCGGACGCCGGCGATGACGGCTTTTGCCTGATCGAGGGCGCCGGCGCGGAAGACTTCGAGCAGAGTTGAGAAGCGGCTCAGCCGCGACCGCAGATCGACGATGCCGTCGCCGACGACGGCGCCGAAGCTCGGCCGGCCCCGCAGATTGAAGCTCGCAAGCCGCATGTTGATTCTCCCCGGGCTTCCGCCACCCGCGCGATGTGTTAGAAGTCGACGGAGCAACCGTCAACGCCGGCCGCGCCGATGCCAATCCGGGAACCCGTTTTCGACCCGCCGTTCAATGTGGTGCGGTCAAGCCACGTCGAGCTGGGCGTGCGCGACCTTGGCCGCTCGCGGGCTTTCTATGTCGATTGCCTCGGGCTTCTGGTCAGCGATGAGACCGACGACGCGCTTTATCTGCGCGGTCTCGAGGAGCGCAACCATCATTCCATCGTGCTCCGGCGTTCGCGCGAGCCCGACGTGCGGGCGCTGGGCTTCAAGCTCGCCAGCGAAGAGGACCTCGACCGCGCCGCCTTCTGGTTCGGCCGCCGCAACTTGCCGACCTCGTTCCCGGACCTGCCGCATCAGGGCCGCACCTTGCGTACCGCGGATGTGCTCGGCATGCCGCTCGACCTCTACGCGCAGATGGATCACGCCGAGTGCATGCTGCAGCAATACAGCCACCATCAGGGCGCGCGCATCCAGCGCATCGATCACCTCAATTGCTTCACGCCGGACGTGCAGGCGAGCTACGACTTCTATCGCGAGCTTGGCTTTCGGCTGACTGAATATACCGAGACCGACGGTGCTGACGCCAAGCTGTGGGCGGTGTGGATGCACCGCAAGGGTAACGTGCACGATCTCGCCTTCACCAACGGCGTCGGTCCGCGGCTGCACCATATCGGCGTGTGGACGGCGAATTTGCTCGACATCATCCATCTGTGCGACGTGATGGCGACCTCGGGCTATCTGGAAAACATGGAACGCGGGCCCGGCCGCCATGGCATTTCCAACGCGTTCTTCCTTTACATCCGCGATCCTGACGGGCATCGCGTCGAGTTGTTCTCGTCCGATTACCTCACCGTCGATCCGGATCACGCGCCGATCCGCTGGTCGCTGACCGATCCGCGCCGGCAGACATTGTGGGGCCATCCGGCGCCGGCTTCATGGTTCAAGGAAGGCTCGGCGTTTACCGGCGTCCCGCAGCGCGAGCCGGTGCTGGAAGCACGCCCGATCGTGGCGGCGTAAAGCGGGAAGCGAGCGGCGCAAATTGCTCCCGCCAATACTTCGGCAATTCCCGAACTATCGTCACTGGTGCGCGCCGCGCGTCCGACTTATGTTTTGCCGATGAGCGAAGCCGAACCCGCCGTGTCGGAAATTGCCGCGTTGGTCGGCAATCCGGCGCGCGCCAACATTTTGATGGCGTTGATTGACGGCCGCGCGCTGACGGCGAGCGAGCTTTCTTATATCGCCGGCGTGTCGCCGCAGACGACCAGCGAGCATCTCGCGATGCTGCGACAGGCGAAGCTACTGTCGATGACCAAACAAGGTCGCCATTGCTATTTCCGGCTTGGCTCGCCGCAGGTGGCGCGCATGATCGAAAGCATCATGGTGGTCGCCGCCGACGGACCGCAGCGCTACCGGCCGCGCTGGAATGGCGGCGATCAACTGCGCACGGCGCGGACCTGCTACGATCACATCGCCGGTCGTCTCGGCGTCGCGCTCACCGATGCGCTGACCCGGCACGAGCATATCGTGCTGTCCGAGGACGGCGGGATGGTGACGCGTGCTGGCGAAAAATATCTGTCGGATTTCGGCGTCCAGCTCGAGGATTTGCGGCGCGGCCGCCGCACCTTTTGCCGGCCGTGCATCGATTGGAGCGAGCGGCGGCCGCATCTTGCCGGCGCGTTGGGCACGGCCTTGGCCGAGCGCTGCTTTGCGCTCGGCTGGATCGCGCGCATTCGCGATTCGCGTGCGCTCAAAATCTCGGCGAAGGGCGAGCAAGGCTTCGGTGAGGTCTTTGGCGTCAAGCTGGACGTGGCGGAGGCCTCAGTGCTGCGCAAAGCCGGCTAAAATCAAAAATCATAATGATCTCATGCGCTTGCCGGCATAGCCGTCACCGCCGCCTGGCGCTTTGCCAAATCGCCTTCCAAGCGGCCGACATTGTCGAACAGCCGCGCTGTCGCCAATCGCAGGAAATAAAACCCGAAGGTCGGGTTCTGGTAATAGAGCTCTTCGACCTGCTCGTAGGTGATCGACAAGACGGTGCCCGCCTCGATGCATTCGAGCGTGGCGGTGCGGCGATTGTCCGGCGCCAGCATCGCCAGTTCGCCGACCAGATGGCCCGACTCGATCTCGATGCCGGACTCGACCAGCACGTAGCGCCCGCTCATGGTGTAGAACATGTCGTAGGCCGCTTCGCCCTTGGCGAACAACAGATCGCCTTTGCGGAACTGCCGCTCCGCCATGAACGGCTTGAGCCAGTCGAGCGACGGCTTGCCGCGAATCGCCTCGCGCACGTTCTGGACCAGGACGACCATCTGATAAAGCCGCCAGGCGTTGAGCGGCAGCGCGAAGGCCTGCAGCAACAGCGGCAGCCAGGCATGCGTCGCCGCGAAGAAAACAATCAGGACGCAGTTTGCCGCGATGGCGAGGCTACGCAGCGGCATCATCGTCTTGCTCGAAGCGCTCGCCACGATGAACAGCGAGGCGCTGCTGTTGATGAGATCGGTCCAGTGCATCATTCCCTCCGCGCATTAACCACCGGTTCCGGCGCGTAATTTCGACTGGTGATGCGAACTGCAACGGCGTAGTTTGTCAGGCAGAAGCAAACAACTACCGGTGGCCAGACACACGCGTAATGCAGCAGAGCGCACTTTCCAGTCTCGCGCAGTATAGCGCGCCGCTTCGCCGATTCGGCGTCTGGACGCCGACACGTTACCTGGTGATCGGCATCGGCCTCGTCGCCATGACCGCGTTCACCGTGCCGGAGATGCGCAGCGCCGCCGGCATCTGGCTCCCCGTCTCCCTTTGGAGCTGCCTCGCCTTTTTTGTGGTCGAAAGTGTGATCCGGCTGCGCCGCACATCGGCCGGCGAGCCGGCGCGGCGGCATATCCTTTCGCTGTCGGGATTTGTCGATGTTTTGAGCATAGCGCCGGTACCGATCGCGCTGTTATGCGGCCTGGAGGCGCAGACCGCCTGGCTGTTCGCGGCATTGTGGGTGCTCAAGCTCGGACAGGAGTCGCCCGGCTTTGCCCAGCTTGGCCGCGTGTTCGTGCTCGAGGCGAAGCCGCTCGCCAGCGTGCTGGCGTTGTTCCTGATCGTGCTGTTTCTCGCCTCGGCGGCGATGCACGTCATCGAGCGCGAAGCCCAGCCGGTTGCGTTCGGCACCATGCCGGCGTCGCTGTGGTGGGCGGTGGTGACGCTGACCACGACCGGCTACGGCGACGAGGTTCCGCACACCGCGGCCGGTCATCTGCTCGGCTCGGTGGTGATGATCTGCGGCATCGCCACCTTCGGGCTGTGGACCGGCATTCTGGCCACCGGCTTCGCCAACGAGAGCCGCCGGCGCAATTTCATCGAGACCTGGGATCTGGTGAGCAAAGTGCCGTTCTTCCAGACGCTCGATCCGACCGCGATCACCGAGATCACCCACATGCTGCGCCGGGTGGAAGTCCCCGAACGCACCGCCGTGATCCGCCGCGGCCGGGTCGGCGATTGCATGTATTTCATCGCCGCCGGCGAAGTCGAGGTGGACGTCACGCCGACGCCGGTTCGGCTCGGCGTCGGTGCTTTCTTCGGCGAAATGGCGCTGCTTGGCGATTCGATCCGCACCGCCAATGTCGCCACCACCAAGCCGTCGACATTGCTGATTCTCGACCTGGCCGATTTCCGCAAATTGATGGCGCATTATTCCGAGCTCGCTCGCGTCATCGACGCCGAGGGCAAAAGGCGGCAGAGCGAAAATCTGCGGCGGCGCGAACTGCATTCGCGCGGCGACGCTGTGTCGTCGTGAATTGTTTGCGTCATTGCGAGCGGTAGCGAAGCAATCCAGTTTGCGGGCTGCAAGGCCTGGATTGCTTCGTCGCCATAGCCTGTCGAAGACGGGCGTAAACGCCCTATTGCCTCGCAATGACGCAGTTGGCGGCATCGTCATCTTCCTCTAAGACACGCGGCATGACCGTGACGCTCAACGAGACGCATGATCCGGCGCGGCGAAGTTTTGTCGAGACCGCCAACGCAACGGACAGCGACTTTCCGATCCAGAACCTGCCGTTCGGCGTGTTCCGTCCCGGCCCGGAATCGCCGCCGCGGGTCGGCGTCGCGATCGGCGATCAAATCCTCGACGTCGCCGCGGCGGGCGATTTTTTTGGCGGCCCGGTCGCGGAGGCCGCGAAGGCCTGCGCATCGCCGAGTCTCAATCGAACTCATGGCGCTTGGGCCACAGGCCGCCTCGGCGCTGCGGCTTGCTTTGTCGAAAATCCTGAGCGCTGATTGGGGTGACAAAGGCTTGGCCGAGCATTTTGTGCCGATGGACAGCGCCGAGCTTCTCCTGCCGGTCGCGATCGGCGACTTCACCGATTTCTACGCTTCGGTGTTTCACGCCACCAATGCGGGCCGCGCCTTTCGTCCGGACAATCCGCTGCTGCCGAACTACAAATACGTGCCGGTCGCCTATCACGGCCGCGCCTCGTCGGTGCGCGTCAGCGGCACGCCGTTGAAACGCCCGCAGGGCCAGCGCAAGCCGGCGAACGAAACGGTCCCAACCTACGGTCCGTCGCGCAACATGGATTTCGAGCTTGAGCTTGGCATGTATGTCGGCACGCCCAGCCCGCTCGGCACCACCGTTCCAATCGGCCAGGCCGCCGAACACATTTTCGGCTTCTGTTTGCTGAACGACTGGTCGGCGCGCGACGTGCAGGCGTGGGAATACCAGCCGCTCGGACCGTTCCTCGGCAAGAATTTCGCCACCACGGTGTCGCCGTGGGTGGTGACGCACGAAGCGCTGGCGCCGTTCCGCATTGCCGCGTTCGCGCGGCCGGAGGGCGATCCGGCGCCATTGCCCTATCTCACCGACGCCGACGATCAGGCGCATGGCGGCCTCGGCATTACGCTCGAGGCGTACATGTCGACCGAAAAGATGCGGCACGCCGGCATGGCGCCGCTTCGCATCACCCAGACGTCGTTCGCCACGACCTACTGGACGGTGGCGCAGATGGTCGCGCATCACGCCTCCAACGGCTGCAATCTCCTGGTCGGCGATCTGATCGGCTCCGGCACCGTGTCCGGCCCTGACAAGTCGAGCTGGGGCAGCCTCCTCGAGCTCACCGCCCGCGGGCGCGAGCCGATCGCGATGCCGTCGGGCGAGCAGCGCGGCTTCATCGAAGATGGCGACGAGATCATCTTCCGCGGCTTCTGCGCCAGAAAAGGTTATCCGCGCATCGGCTTCGGCGAATGCCGCGCGGTGATGCTGCCGGCGGGGTGACACATCCATTTGTTCACCGTCATCCTGAGGTGCAAGCGAAGCGAGCCTCGAAGGATGAGCGGTCGCGGCGTTCGGGGCCGTCGCCCTTCGAAGCTCGGCGCCTTGCGCCGAGCACCTCAGGGTGACGGAACACGATCAATGAATCTCCGGCTCGGCGACGGGCGCGGTGCCTTGCAGAAAATCGAAGTCGCAGCCTTCGTCGGCCTGGCCGATATGCTGTGAATACATAGCGCCGTAGCCGCGTGCATATTTCGGCGGGGGCGGCGTCCAGGCGGCGCGGCGGCGTGAAAGCTCGTCGTCGCTCACGTGCAAATGAATGCGGCGTGCGGCGACGTCGATCTCGATCTCGTCGCCGGTCTGCACCAGTGCCAGCGGGCCACCGACAAAGCTCTCCGGCGCCACATGCAAAATGCAGGCGCCGTAGCTGGTGCCGCTCATGCGCGCGTCGGAAATGCGCACCATGTCGCGCACGCCGGCGCGCACGAGCTTCTTCGGGATCGGCAGCATGCCCCATTCCGGCATGCCGGGGCCGCCTTTCGGCCCGGCGTTCTTGAGCACCAGCACATGATCGGGCGTGACGTCGAGATCGTCGCGCTCCACTTCGCGCGCCATGTGGTCGTAATTCTCGAATGCGATCGCTCTGCCGCGATGTTTTAGAAAGCGCTTGTCCGCTGCCGCCGGCTTCATCACGCAGCCATGCGGCGCGAGATTGCCGGTGAGTACGGCCGTTGCGCCCTCGGCGTAAAGCGGCTTGTCGAGTGAGTGAATGACTTCGGGCAGATACACCGCAGCGCCGTCGATGTTGTCGCCGATCGTGCCGCCGGTGACCGTGAGACAGGAAAGATCAAGCAGCTCGCGCATGGTCACCATCAGCGCGCGCAGGCCGCCAGCGTAGAAGAAATCCTCCATCAGATATTTGCCCGACGGGGTGATGTTGGCGATCACCGGTACTTTTCGGGAAATCTCATCGAAGCGCTGCATGTCCAGGGAGACTCCTGCCCGGCGCGCCATGGCGATGACGTGGATGATGGCGTTGGTCGAGCCGCCGAGCGCCATGTGCACGCGGATGGCGTTGTCGAACGCCGGCGCGGTGAGAATCTTATCCGGCGTCAGATCCTCCCACACCATGTCGACGATGCGGCGGCCGGCGGCCGCGCACATGCGCGGATGATTGGCGTCCGGCGCCGGGATCGAGGAGGCGCCGGGCAGCGTGAGCCCGAGCGCTTCGGTGATCGCCATCATGGTCGCGGCCGTGCCCATGACCATGCAGGTACCGAACGAGCGGGCGATGCCGCCTTCGATCTCGTTCCACTCCTTCTCGCCGATATTGCCGGCGCGTTTTTCGTCCCAGTATTTCCAGACGTCGGAGCCGGAGCCCAGCGTGCGGCCGTGCCAATTGCCGCGCAGCATCGGCCCGGCCGGCACATAGATCGCCGGCAGTCCCATCGAGATCGCACCCATGATCAGGCCCGGCGTGGTCTTGTCGCAGCCGCCGATCAGCACCGCGCCGTCGATCGGATGGCTGCGCAGCAGCTCCTCGCATTCCATGGCGAGGAAATTGCGGTACAGCATGGTCGACGGTTTGACGAACGGCTCCGCCAGCGACATCGCCGGCAGCTCGATCGGAAAACCGCCGGCCTGCCAGACGCCACGCTTGACGTCCTCGGCGCGGTCGCGCAGATGGCCGTGGCAGGCATTGATCTCGCTCCAGGTATTGAGGATGCCGATCACCGGCTTGCCGGCCCAGTCGTCGCGGTCGTAGCCGAACTGCCGCAAGCGCGAGCGATGGCCGAAGGCGCGCAGATCGTCGCGGCCGAGCCAGCGATGGCTGCGCAGCTGTTCGGGCGTTTTTTTGTTCAGTACGTTCATCAACGAACTCGCTCCCGGCGTCGGCATTCTCCGCTCGCCCCCGCGGACGCGGCACCAGACTGGATTCCCGCTGGCGCGGGAACGAGCGGATCAGGGCAGCTTGCAGCGTAGCATGGCGAGCGTACATTGAGAGTCGCCGGCTCAATCATCGGAGCGCAGCCATGAACGAGCAAATTCAGGTTCCGAAAGGCGCGCCGCTGTTCAATCCGTGGACGCCGGAATTCATCGCCGATCCGTATCCGTTCTATCACCGGCTGCGCGCGGCCGATCCGGTGCACGCCACCTCGCTCGGCTTCTATGTCGTCAGCCGTCACGCCGACGTGACCACGGTCCTTCGCGACAAACGTTTCGGCAAGGATTTCGTCGCCCGCATGATGCGCCGCCATGGCCCGCAGATCCTCGACGAACCGGTCTATCGCAGCATGCGCCATTGGATGCTGCAGCTCGATCCGCCGGACCACGGCCGGCTGCGCGGCCTCGTCGTGCGTGCCTTTACCGCGCGGCGCATCGAGGACATGCGGCCGCGCATCCAGGCAATCGTCGACGGCATCATCGACCGGATCGAGGATCAGGGCGGCACGGACTTGATCGCCGATTTCGCCTTCCGGCTGCCGGTGATCGTGATCTGCGACATGCTCGGCATTCCTGAGGAAGACCGGCAGTATTTCTTTCTTGGCTCGCGCGGCAGTGGGCGGCTGCTCGATCTCGTGCCGCTGACGCCGGCCGAGATCGCCGAGCAAAACGGCTTCAACCTCGCCATCACCGATTACTTCCAGCGGCTGTTCGACCTGCGCCGCCGGCAGCCGGGCGAGGATCTGACTTCGAAACTGGTTCAGGCTGAACAGGACGGCGACAAGCTTACCAACGAGGAACTGACCGCCAACATCATCTTGTTGTTCGGCGCCGGTCATGAGACCACCGTGAACCTGATCGGCAACGGGCTTCTGGCTTTGCATCGCAATCCCGATCAGCTTCGGCTGCTGCAAGACGACCCGTCGCTGATCACCAACGCCATCGAGGAATTGCTGCGCTATGATTCGTCGGTGCAGGTGACCGGCCGCACCACGCTCGAGGACGTCGACAATGTCGGCGGCATTGCGCTGCCGAAAGCGCAATCGGTGATTTGCCTCCTTGGCGCCGCCAACCGCGATCCGGCGGTCTATGCCGATCCCGACCGGCTCGATATCAGGCGCGCCGACGTACATCCGGTGTCGTTCGGCGGCGGCATCCATCATTGCGTCGGCGCCCAATTGGCCCGCATCGAAGGCGAGGTGGCGATCGGCACGTTGTTGCGGCGGTTGCCCAATTTGCGGCTCGACGACATCGATCATCCCGACTGGCGGCAGACCTTCGTGCTGCGCGGCCTCAACAAGCTGCCGGCCAGCTGGTAGGTGGGCGTGGCGAAATATCGCGCTGTGAAATCGCTCATCCGCCCCTGCTTCGCGGGGGGCGGATAAGTAAAATCGTTCTCGCATCGCGAGCGCCCTCCTTCTCCCCGCGCGCGGGGAGAAGGTCGGGATGAGGGGGCCTCTCCGCTGCGCTTAAGCCTCGCGACGCGATTACGCCACCGCGACCAGTGCGGCGAGGATCAGCAACGCCGCAATAACGGCGACGCCTTGCGCCAGCGTCCCGCCGGCGAGCGCGCCGATCGCACGCAAGGGCCGCAGCCCGCCGCTGACCGACACCAGCCAGAAAAATTCATCGTTGATGTGCGAGACCGTCATGGCGCCGGCGCCGACGGCGAGCACGGCGAGCGCTTTGGCGTTGTCGCCGCCGAGACCAAGCGGGATCAGCAGCGGCTGCACGATGCCGGCGGCGGTGATGGCGGCGACCAGCGACGAGCCCTGTAGAAGTCTTGATCGTCGCGGCGATCAAGAACGCCATCAGGAAGGCGGCAAATCCGCTGACATGCCAATCGGTGAGCCGCTCGCCGAGCAATTCGGCCATGCCGGTCTCCTGGCACAGCCGCTGCAAGCCGCCGGCGGCGCCTACGGTGAGGAGTGGGCCGGCGACGTTGCCGAGAATGCGCGTGGTCCAGGCGGCGTCGGTGAGGAGTTGTTCGCCGAGCCGCAGATTGCCGATGACCATGATGCCGACGCCGGCGACCAGCAGGACCAGCGGACGGCCGACGCCGATGACCGCTTCGCGCGCCATACCGCCGCCGAGCGGCTCGCTCGGAATGTCGCCGAGCGATTGCACCATCAAAAGCAGCAGCGGCACGATCGTCGCCACCAGCAAGACCGTAGCCGACCATGCGCTTGGTTTGGCCGTGACAGCAGGCGGCGTTGGCGTCGTCGGGTGTGGCGCCACGTCGGCGGCTGAAAGCCAATGCGCCCACAGCGTGCCGACGACAACGCTCAAGACTGCCAGCGGCAGGCCGAACAGAAAGACGCGGCTCCACGCGGCATCGAGGATCGACGCGGCCGCGATCGGCACCGGCGAAACCAGCAGCAGGCCGTGGCTTGCTGAAATCGCCAAAGCCAGCGTCAGCGGCCGCGCGTTAGGTTTTTTCTCGGGAGCGGCGTCGCTATTGGTGGCGCGAAGCAGCGGCGTCAGCAGCGCGAACGCGGTCGACGGCGTTGCCGCGAGACCGGCGATCAGGCCGGCAAGCGCCGCCAGCCAACAGGAGCCGAGAGAGCGCCGGCGCGCCGCCAGCGCGGCGAACCAGCCGGTGGCGCCAGTCGCTTCCGCAAGGCCCAAGACCAATCCGGCGGCGACGATCACCAGTCCGGGGGAGGCGATCGCTTGCGCAAAGCCTGAACCGAATGCCTTGCCGACAAAGGCGATGGTGAAGCCGGCGGTCAAGCCAAACCCGGTGGCGACCGCGACGATCGCCGAAAACGGATGCAGCCGCCGCCACGGCGTTGCCACCAGAACAACAACTGAAAGGAGGAGAAGGAGTGCGTCGAAGAGCGGCATGCCGGACATCACCTTACACTTCCACTTTTCCGGATCATGCTCTAGTGGTTTTTCTGATGACAGGTGGGAAAATCAGGCTGCGACATTTCTGTCGGCGTGAGGTGCTCGCGGCGGCGCTTGCGTCGATCGCCGCCGCCGGCTCCGCACTCGCCGCGCCGCCGAATTTCATTCATGCCGAAGGCACGCGTCTGGTCGACGCGCAGGGCGAGATTTTCGCCGTCAAAGGGATCAATCTCGGCAACTGGCTGGTCCCCGAAGGTTACATGTTCAAGTTCATGCGCAAGCGTGCGCCGTCGGAGATTGCCGACGTCATCGAGGCGCTGATCGGCCGCGAGGAGGCGGCGCGCTTCTGGAACGAATTCCACGACCGCTATATCACGCAAGCCGATATCCGTTTCATCAAGGCGGCGGGCTTCAACACCGTGCGCGTGCCGGTGCACTGGCGGCTGTTCGTCACGCCGGGCGATGCCGACGACGGCAGCGCCGACCGGTTCGAAGGGCAGGGCTTCGTTCTGCTCGACCGGCTGCTGCAATGGTGCCGCGACGCCGGCCTGCGGGTGATCATCGATCTGCACGCCGCGCCGGGCGGGCAGACCGGCGTCAATCACGACGACGGCACTGGCTTTCCGCTGACCTTCTATGTGCCGCGCTATCGCAATCTCACCATCGCGCTGTGGCGCGCACTGGCCGCGCGCTATCACGACGAGCCGGCGATCCTCGGCTACGACCTGTTGAACGAGCCGATCTCGCCCTATAGCGACGAGGCTTATCTCAATCCGCGGCTCGAGCCGCTTTACCGCGACATCGTCGCCGCGATCCGCAGCGTCGACTTAAACCACGTGGTGCTGCTCGCCGGCGGGCAGTGGAGCACGAGCTTCGCCATGTTCGGCCGGCCGTTCGACGCCAACGCCGTCTACACCTATCACAAATTCTGGGCCAAGCCGACGCGCGACGCGCTGCAGAGCTATCTGAATTTCTCCAACCGCTGGAACGTGCCGATCCTGATCGGCGAGACCGGCGAATACAACAATGTCTGGAACGAGCGCTTCCGGGAATTGCACGAGCGGCTCGGCGTCGGCTGGGTGTTCTGGCCGTACAAGAGTCTCGAGACCACGACGTCGGTGGTTTCGATTCGAGAACCGGCCGGCTGGGCGCTGATCGCGCGTGTCGGCAGCATCGACACGATCGAGCCTGACGCGCTGCCGCCGCGCGGCGAAGCGCTCAAAATCCTCAACGCCTATCTCGAAGCGGTGAAGTTCGAGAACAACCGCATCAACCGCGACTATCTCAACTCGCTCGGGCTATCGGCGCCGTAATCTTTGCGCTCTCCCCTTGCGGAGGATCAAAACGCCTTGGCCGGGTCGGCCCACGCATTCAAGGCGACGTTGACGCCGATCTGTGCGCCGAAATAGCTCGCGTTGGTCTGGCCGATTTCACCAATGAACATGGCGTAGCCGGTGACGCCGCGGCTCATGCGCACGCTGGCGCCAATCTCGGCAGTGGCCCAGTCGGCTCCGAGCACGACGGCCGGCATCGAGTAGCTCGGTGCGGCGATGGTGGTCAGCGACGCCGTGACCAGACGGTTGGTCGAAGCGAGCTCATGGTCCCATGCGAGCTTGGCGAACGGCGACCAGATGCCGACGTCCATGCTGGCCTGATAGCCGAGTTCGCTGACGGCGGAATTGCGCGTCTGTGCGGCGAACGACAGCGCCGTAAAGCCGCCGGCCGCGGCGAAGGCGTCGGATTCGGTGTAGCCGTTGATGCGCACTTGCTGCAGCAGCATCCCGGCCAGCGGCCCGTGCGCGAACGGCCCGGCAAAGAATGAATAGCCGCCTTCGGCGGCGACCGAAAAGTTGGTGCCGCTGGTGGAGCCGGTATTGGCCTGGGTCGTGATGCCAATCGGCACGATGCGGTTGACGGTGTCGTCGAGCGCGCCGGCACTGCCGATGACGTCGGCCCAGACCGGGCCGCCGGCGAATGCCGCGTACGCGCTGGCGGCAAACTCGTTCTGCAGGAAGCCGCCGCCGAGGCTGAAGGTTTGCGCGGTGTTGCCGACGGCGAGCGCGGCGCCGACGAGCCAGCCGGGCGCGAACGCATAATCAGCGCCGACGGTGGCCGCCGCCGGCACGCCCGGATCGCTCGGAAAGCCCGGCTGCCCGGAGCTCAACGCAAGGCCTGAGAGGTCGCCGGTGATCCAGGCATTGAAGCTGCCGACACCGCGCCCGTGCTGCGAGATCGCGATCTGTGCGCGCATGCCTTCGATCATCGTCTCGCGGGTTTTGAGCGGCGTTTCGGCGAGGAACGAGATTTCGCTCGGCGCGACGATCAGGCTGTATTCGTAGTCGGCGACGATCTTCTGTCCGGCAGTGGTCAAGTGCTCGTCGTCGGCGAACAGGTGAGTCTGCTCGGCGTTCGGCGACACCAAGGTCGAAACGGTGGAGGTCGGCGAGCAAAATGTCGCCCAGCCGCTTGGGATGCCGGCCGGCTGCGTGCAGGCGGGGCCGGCGCCGGCGATCAGGCCGAATGTCGCCGGGCTGGATGTGACCGCCCGGAACATGGCGTTGATGTCGGCCGGTATGAAATTGACGTGCGCCGCGGCGAGGCCGCTCCACAGCGTCGTGTCGTAGGTCGTGCGCAGCGCCTCGAGTGTTGCGCCGCCGAACGACTGCGGCTGGTCCGGCACGACGATGAAGTGTGCGCCGGCTGCGGCAAGCCGCGCGATCCCGGCGACCAGATCGTTGGCGGCGCCCACCACGTAGGGCGTCTGCGCCGCGCTCGGCAAATTTCCTGCCGCGTAGGAGATGTCGTTGCCGCCGGAGCCGATCAGGTAAAGCGCGGCCGGGTTGGCGATGCCGTTATTGGCGGCGAGATAGTTGCCGATCTGGACGACGGTCGGCACCGCGCCCTGCAGGGTGTTCGGCACCCCGGTATTGAATTGCGCGTTGCGCGCATCGCCGGTTGCGTAGTTGGTGCCGCCCTGCTGGTTGGCGGGAATAGCCGTCAGGCCGAAGGAGCCGGCCAGGAATTCCGAGCTCACCAGCCCGGGATTGGTGGTTGCCTTGCCGCCGCCCTGCGGCAAGGCGATCGCGAAGTCCGTATTGAAGACCGGATTCGTCGAATTCGGCGCCGCGTTGCGATACCAGCCGCTGTCGATCGTGCTGTCGCCGAAGGCGACGAATTGATTGAAGGATTGGCCCGCCGCGGGCGTGCCGGCGGCGACGGTCGCGAGCGCGATCGCGGCGCCCGCCCACTTTCCCCCGATCCCGCTCATTCCGCCGCTGCCCCAGCCGCTGAAAGCATCCAAAGCGCAAAGCTACACGATCAGGCTGTGGCTGACTGTTGCGCTGGGACAACAGCGCGGGCTGGGCTGCGCTGGGAATTAACAGGTCCTGAATCCCGCTAAGCGGTGCAAACGGATGCGAAGCGACTCTCGCGGTACGACGCAAAAAAATCCCCGCGCCCCCGCTCTCGCGGGGACGTCGGCTTTTTGTTACGCGCTACTGGATATCCGCTGTCGCGGAAATGGACGAAAAACTTGGCCTAGCTACTTAGTAGCAGGGAACGCACCGGCAGCAGCGGGGCGCGCAAGCGCTGATCCAGCCGGGGCCGCAGCCGCAGCCGCCGGTCCCGCCGTTACACGCCGCCTGTTTCACGATCGGCGTCGCGTTCTTGAGCCCATGAATGCTGGCGGCGCCGTTATGCTCGTTTTGCGCGCTGGCCGGCATTGCCATGACGCCGAATACGAGCGCCGCAGTCGCCAATGTGATGGTGAGCCTTCTCATAAGACGTTCCTCCCTGAAATAAAAACGCAGGACAGCCTGAAGAGACGGAATGAACATACACGATTTCACGGCCGCCGTGGACCTTTTTTGTGCTCAGATTTTAAGCGAAGTGACAGGAGGGTGACGGGCGTCACTAGCCGAAAATCGCCTCCGGCACGAGCGCCGAGACGACGTAATTGGGAACGTCGACAACGTTGGAGATGCGCAGGTCGACCGCGACGCTGCAGATGACATAGGCCTGCTCGCGGGAAAAGCCGCGCTCCTGCAACAGCGTGATCATGTTGAGCACGGCGTTGCGCGCGGCGAGTGTCAGATTCTCGCTCTCGATGTCGCCCTTGGCATTGATCGGCATGCCCATGACGCCGAGGAAATTCTGCGGCACGGCATATTTTGGATCGGCAAAATAGCCGGGATGCGAGAATACCGGGCCGGCGAAGGTCCGCTTGTTGGCCAGACCTTTGTGGACCTTGAAGCGGACCACGACGGTCGCGCCCATCTCGACCGCAGTGACGCAGACCTCACCGTCGCCTTGGGCAAAATGCCCGTCGCCTGTGGAAAACAGCGCGCCCTTGGCGAAGACCGGCAGCAGCAACTTGGCGCCCTTGGTCAATTGCTTGACGTCGAAATTGCCGCCGTTCTCGCGCGGCGGCAGCGTGCGCAGGCCTTCGAGGCCGCAGCGGCCGCCCGGCACGGCGCCGGCCTCGCCCGGCGGTAGTACGAAGCCGCCGGCGTCGAGCGCGCGCTGTTCGCGCTCGGTCCATTCCTTGAGCTTTTGCGCCGACGGCGCCGTCCCGGAGATGCCCATGAAAGGCGCGCCGGGAATGCGCACGCCGGGGAGCTCGGCGGAGGTCGCCCAGCCGTCGCGGATTTTCCACTGCACCACGAACGGCGTCGTCATCACGTCGCGGAGAAAGCCCAGGCCCGGAACGATGGCGCTGAACGCGGTCGGCTGCGGAATGATGTCGAGGAATTCGACCTCGATCATGTCGCCGGGCTCGGCGCCCTTGACCGAGACCGGCCCGGTCAGCGGATGGATGCGGCCTGGATCGAGCTGAGCAAGGTCGGCGACGGTGACGCCGGGGCCGATCTGGCCGTCGACGCCATCGCGCGTCTCCAGGATGACTTCCTCGCCTTCGGCAACTTCGAGGAGCGGCGCGATGTCGGGATGATAGCGGTTATGACCGGTGCTCGGCTCGGCGGCGAGCGGCTTGGTACGATCGATACGGATAGCGTGCATGGCGGGGCTCACGGGCGTCGGAGGGACCGGCGGCGAAGCCTACACTGCCGCGCGTTTGCGCTTCAATCGTTGTGACGCCAATCACCCGGCCTTCACCGCCGCGTAAATGCCGCGCTCGAATTGGCGGTAGACCTGCAATGCCTGGTGGTCGGCGAACGGCAAGACCTGCGTCATGAACACCGCGGCGACGTGCTTTTTCGGATCGATCCAATAATAAGTGTTGTAGATGCCGGCCCAGGTCAGGCTGCCGGCGCTCCTGCCTTCGGGGACCGGCTGCATGTTGATCATGTGGCCGAAGCCCCATTTCAGGCTGATGCCGGGAAAGAAATCGACGTCGTTGGAGAGGCCCGGCGCCGTGGTTTTGAGGATGCCGGCTTCGACACGGCCGATCTGGTTCTGGCCCATCAGCGCGACGGTCTCGGGACGCAGGATGCGGGCGCCGTCGAGTTCGCCGCCACGCAGCAGCGCGCGGGCGAGCGTCAGATAATCCGGCGCGCTCGAATAAATCCCGCCGCCGCCGGAAAACGTGTGCGGCACGCCTTGCAGCTTCGACTCGTGCTCCATCGGTTCCGCCTTGAGCGTACCGTCCGGCAGGCGGCGATGGCCGCTCGCTTCGCGCCCGCGCTGCTCCGACGACACGACAAAGGCCGTATCCTTCATGCCGAGCGGCTCGAAAATGCTTTTGCGGTAATGCACGTCGAGCGGCTCGCCGCTGATCTGTTCGACGATCTTGCCGACCCAATCGATATTCGGGCCGTATTGCCAGCGCTCGCCGGGATCGAACATCAGCGCGGTGCGCGGGAATTTGCCGCGCTCCGCCGCGGCAAGCCTGTCGAGCGCCTGGAGGTATCGCAACTCCTCGGCGTCCCAGAGCCGGTAGGTGAAGCCCGCGGTATGGGTCAACAAGTGGCGCAGCAGAAGCGGCCGCCGCGGCGGGCGCAGATGCGGCTTGCCGGCGCCGTCGAAACCCTCAAGCACTTGTGGCGCGCTCAGCGCCGGATCGATGTTGGGCGGCGGCGCGTCGAGCGACAGTTTGCCCTGTTCGACCAGCTGCAAGGCGGCGACCGAGGTGATCAGCTTCACCATCGAAGCGACGCGGAACACCGTATCGCGGGTCATCGCCGGCCCTTCGCGGAACCGGCGTTCGCCGAAAGTGCCTTCGTAGACAACGCCGCTGTCATTCGCGGCCATGGCGACGATGCCGGGAAGCTCACCGCCGGTCGTTGCCGTGCGCAGCGCCGTATCGATGTGGTGAAAGGCGCTGGTGGCGGGCGCCGCCGCCTCTCTGGCGCCGACGCTGCCGGCGCGGCTCGTGGCCAAGGCGCCCGCCGCCGCGAGCGTCGCCGTCGTTTTCAAGATATCGCGGCGGCTAGCATGACGGGTCATGCGCGTCGTGCGTGCTGATCGGCTCACATCCGCAGGATATCGATGCAAGATGACGCCCGTTCAAAGCTTCACCTCGTGAGCATAATACGCGATCTCGTTGTCGCGCCATGCGGCCGGATGCCCGGCGAAGCCAGCCTTGATGCTGATCGACGTGGCATTCTTGGAACCAGCCTGAGTGACGTCGGGACCTTCGGCGGTGATTTGCTCTGAGGTCTTGGTTCCCGGCCGGACAATGGCGATGTGGCCCGGCCGGTCGTCATTGTGATTGTGATAGCTGGCAACGACGAGCATGCCGCGATTGGCGGCGGCTTGCGCCTCACGCGCGTCGGCGAGCTTATGCCAGCCATGGGCCGGGCCTTCCTCGGCGAGCCATTCGTTCTGGGCGTTCGCCAGCAATTTCTGGCCGTGCTCGGGCGGACGCAGGATATAGATGCTGAGCTTTTTCGCCGCGGCGGCGACGAAGGCGCTGCAATGGGTGTGCTTGCCGGGCGACGTCTCCGGCACGCCGGTCGGCAGGCCGCTTTCCCAATAAACGTGCTCGCCGGCGATCCATTTGCTCTCGACGCCCATGGCGTCGATCTCGCGGAAGATCTGCTGCGCTTGCGGCGCGATGGCGTCGTCAGCGGCGCGGGCGGCGCCGGCAAAGGCGGCGACCAGTATCAAGCTCGCCGCAACTGTGCGGGATAAGAATCTCATCGAAGTTCCTTTGGCAAACACGTTGACCTCTTCGGTTGGAATCGCAGCGCTATCATATTTCGACGACCAGATAGTCTTCTTCGACCGAGACCGGGAAATTTTCGGCGACGTAGGGGCCTTTGACCAGTTCCTCGCCGGGCGCCACCGTCACCTCGAACTGGCGGATGAACATCGACTTCGGATCGCAATAGCTCTGGCCGGTGGCGATCTCGAACTCCCAGCCGTGCCACGGGCAGCGTAGGAATTCGCCGGGCCGGGTGAGGCGATAATTACCGGGCGCGTTCGACTGGGTGAGGCCGGTGATGCGGCCGGAGCAGAGCGGGCCGCCCTTATGCGGGCAGCGATTGGCGAGCGCGTAGAATTTGCCGCCGACATTGAAGATGCCGATCTCTCGGCCCTTGGCGACGACAAGCTTGCTGGTTCCGGGCGCGACCTCGGCGGCGCGCCCGACGACATGGCGGCTCATGATGCGATCACGCTTTACGGCAGCCGGTACAGCGCCTTGGCGTTGTCGCGCAGAATGCCGGCGCGCTGCGCCGGCGTCATCTTGAAGTTCAGCGCGACGCGCGGATCGTCATAGTCCCAATGCGGATAGTCGCTGGAGAACATCATCCGGTCCCAGCCGATCCAGCCGATGATGTCGTGCAGATGCGCGGGATCTTCCGGCTCTTCCATCGGCTGGGTGCAGAACCAGAAATGCTGGCGCAGATATTCCGACGGCGGCCGTTTGAGATGCGGCGTTTCCTTGCGGCTGCGTTGCCATTGTTTGTCCATGCGCCAGCCGAGCGAGGGCGCCCAGGAGAAGCCTGATTCGATCATCGCCACTTTCAGCCCGGGGAACTCTTCGAACACGCCCTCGATGATCAGGCTGACGACATTGCCGACCATGCCGGTGCCGAACGCGTAATGTTCCTGCATGTAGTAGGTGCCCCAGCCGGTGCCGCTGGTGGCATGCCCGCCCGAGCTGCCGGCAGGATGCAGCCCCAGGATGAGATTGTTGCGGGCGATCGCTTCGTAGATCGGCCAATATTTGCGCCGCCCAAGCGGCTCGCTGGAACGCGGCGAGATGATCACCTGGCGGAACGCTTCGTGCTCGGCGGCGCGGGCGTCGATTTCGCGGGCGGCGAAGGCGGGGTGCTCCTGCGGCACCACGATTGCCGCCTTGAGACGCTTGTCCTTGGCGACCCAGTCGTGCAGCTGCCAGTCGTTGGCCGCGTGCGTCAGCGCGGCGCCAAATTCGAGATTGCGCTCGTCCATGCCGGCGCGGCCGAGCACTACCAGCATGGCGATATCGCAGCCGTTGAGATCGAGATGCTGGCGCTGCATCAGCGCAAGGTCGCTGCCGGGCGGGCCGCCATCGTCGGGATACGTATCGGCGCGCATGCCGGCCGCCATCATGCGGGGAAACGGCAATTGCCCGCTGACGCCTTGGCATAGATGGCCGCCGAAGGTCTCGGCATGTTCGCGCCAGCGCGACGGCAAGTACGGGAACAAATCCTTCGGCGTGCGCTGCACCGGATGGATGTCGCAATCGATGAAACCGAGCCGCTGCGCGCTCTTGGTCTCGCTCTCAGGCACTGGCTTGTTCATGGCGCCATCTCCTCGCGCATCGCCGCCGGCTTTTGCTCCGCGCTTTTGACTGCCGCGTACGCGGCGCGCAGGCGCGGATAGGTGGCGAGCGGATTGTCGATCAGGATTTTACGCACCGTCGCGTCGGCAAGCCCGTCCGGCAAAGCCTCTTCGCCGTCGAATTGCCAATGCGGATAGTCGGTCGAAAACACGATCACTTCGTCGGAGCCGACGTGATCCATAATGCGATTGAGCACGTCGGCATTGGGCACGTCGGCGGGCTGCAGCGTGAAGCGCACATGATCGCGGACGATGTCGGCCGGCGCGCGGTCGATCCACGGCACCTCGGTGCGCACGCCGCGCCAGCTCTTGTTGGTTCGCCACAACAGCGGCGGCAGCCAGGTGAAGCCGGATTCCATCAGCACCAGCTTGATGCCGGGAAATTTCTGGAACACGCCTTCGGCCAGGAAGCTCACCAGGGTGTCCTCGAAGGCCGGGCCCTGCAGGATGCTGTCTTCCAGGTGATAGGACGGCCAGCCGGACCCGGTCGGCGCCCGGCGGAAGGTCGAGCCGGCATGAATGCCGATCGGCAGACCATGCCGCTCGGCGGCGCGATAGATCGGCCAGTAGGTACGGTGGCCGAGCGGGCGATCACCCATGACCAGGAGCAGCACCTGGACGAAGCGCTGGTCCGCCGCGCAGCGTTCGATCTCGGCGGCGGCGAGTTCGGCATCTTGCGGCGCGACCAGGATCGAGGCCCGCAGCCGCGGCTCGCGGTCGAGCCATTCGCGCGCCATCCAATCGTTGACCGCCCGGCACAAAGCCGCCGCCATGTCGGCATTGAACAACGCCACCAGGCCGTGCAGCACGTTGGCGATGGCAAAGCGGGTTCCGAACGGGTCGAGCGCCTGCGGGCGCACGGTGTCGAGATCGGCGCCCGGCAATCCCTTGGCCGGTCGCCAATCCGGCCGGGCCGAGTGCGGCAGGTTCGGCGCGTAGCTCATCAGCGTGAACGGCGATTGGTCGATGTAGCGTTCGGCCAGATGCTCGCGCCAAAAATCGTCGAGATAGGGCATCAATGCCCTCACGCTCGGCGCGGCCGGATGCAAGTCGCAGTCGATCGCGCCTTTGATCGGAAGCTTCATCGCCTGTCTCGCGCCGTGTTAACGCGTCACAATATAGGCCGTAGCCGCTCGACCGCCAATCTCACCCATCCGGCGGCGGAGTTACGCCGCGGCGAGGTTCCCGAACCGCTTGAGATTTTCTTTCTGCTTGTCGTTGCGCGGCGCAAGCTTCAACAGCCGCGCGGCGGTGCCGCCCAAAATGTTGTGCTTGCCCTTCTCCGACAGAAACGGCAGGTCCCAGATGGTCGACGGCAGGTCGAAATCCCAGTGCGGATAGTCGGATGAATAAAGGAGCTGCGTCTCGGCGTTGATCATGCGGAACGTCGTCGCCATCGCATCGTAATCCTGAATCTCCATCGGCTGCGACGAGTAAAACATGTCGCGCATGTAATCCGATGGCTTCTTTTTCAGCAGCGGACATTCCGACGGCCGCAGCATGTATTCGTGATCGAGCCGCTGCATCAGGAACGGAATCCAGGCGAGGCCAGATTCCATCCAGACCACCGGCAGCTTGGGAAAGCGCTCGCCGATGCCGTTGACCACCCAGTTGGTGCAATTGAGCACGTTGTACCAGGTGAAGCCGAGCGCGTGCGCGGAGATGAAGCGGTTGCAGCTCTGGAATCCCGGCTCGCCCCAATTGACGCCGGAATGGAAGGCGATCACCAGGCCGCGCTCTTCCATCGCCCGATAGACTTTCATATAGGCATTGTCGTGCACGCCCATATTGGAGCGCACGGTCGTGACCATGAAACCGCCGACATGCTTGCGCCCGCCGAAGGTCTCGACGTGGCGCAAAGCCGCGGCCGGATCGGAGAACGGCAGGCAGAGCAGCGAGAAAAAGCGGCCGCCGGCTTCCGGCATCACCTTCTCGGTGAGCCAGCGATTATAGGCCCAGCACAGCTCGACCTCCATTTCCTTCTGTGGATGCAGGCCGATATTGAGCATGCCGGTCGGGAACAGGCAGGAATAATCGACGCCCATCGCGTCCATCCAGCGATGGCCGAGCTGGACGTCGCGGAGCTTGCCGTCGTCGGTCTTCTCGGTCGAGCGCATCGGGTAGCGCGTCACCCGGCCGCCCATGTCCTGATAGCCGGTGGGGATCGGCACGATGCCGGGCTGCTGTTTCTTGCTGCGCCCGGACGTGACCAGCTGGCGCAGCACGTCGTTTTCCATGAACGGCAGGAATTCGTCGTAATGCTCGTTCTCGTAGTGATGAGCGTCGACGTCAACGATCAGGATGTCGTCGAAGCCGCGCTTGTGCGCCTGCTTGCGGGCGTGCGCCAGGAGCCGCGTGGTGTTGAGCTCCTCGATGGTGACGCGGCGGCCGCGGTCGGAGATCAGGTCCATGAATTAGCTCCCGCCATTTTTCCCGTCATTGCGAGGAGCGAAGCGACGAAGCAATCCAGTTTTTCCGCGCGCGCAACTTGCCGCCCACCAACCCAAGTTGCGCGCGAGCGGGTTGGAGGGCGGCGCGAGTGCGCAACTGAGAAATGGATTGCTTCACTTCGCTCGCAAGGACGCTCGTCATCATCGTCCCGTCCAGCCTTGCCACATGCCGAGCTCGAAGGCGGCGAGGTCGGCGGCGCGCAGAAGCCCGCTCGCCGTCACCATGACGTCGGTGGCGGTCAGCGAATTCCTGGCCACCGGCATGATTCGCTCGCCGGCCTCGCGGCGCGCGGCATAGAGCCGGCAGGCGGCGGCGAGCAGCGCCTGCAACGCGTCGGCCGGCAGCACGTCGAGCCTGCCGTCGGCGATGCCGCGCTCGATCGTGGCGGCCAGGCGCTTGGCGTCGGCCGCCGCGCTCTTGGCGCTCGCTTTGAGCGGCGGCACCGCCGGACGCGAGCCGCGCGCCGCCTTGGCCGCGCGCTCCAGCGCTTCCTTGGTGGCGCGTCGAGGCGTGGAAACCTTAGGCGACGACATAGACCTCGTCTCCCTTCTGCACGACCTGGTATTTCTTCAGCTTCATGCGCCGGTCGCTGACGCATTCGCCGGTCTTCATGTCGTATTCCATGCCGTGCCAGGGGCAGACGAAATGCATCTCGGTCTCGGAGAAGAAGAGCCCCATCGAGGTCTGGTCCGGCCGCAAGCGCTCCTCGACCTTGGCGATGGTCAGCCCCTCGCAGGCCGGACCTCCCTGGTGCAGGCAGAAATTCGAATAGGCGTAGAATGCGCCGTCGTGCCGGAACACGCCGATCTCGTTGTCGCCGACAAAGACGATGCGGCGCTCTCCGTCCTTGAACTCGTTTAGCTTGGCGACGAATTTTTCCGGCATTGTTTATGCGCTGTTATTTAGCCGCTCGTCCCCGCGGAGGCGGGGACCCAGAGCCGGATTCCCGCTTGCGCGGGAATGAGCGGCTTTTAGCATGGGTCGGACTGCAGCGCGACCTACGCAATCTTATTGCTGAAATCGCCGATCCCCTCGATCCAGACCTTGACGACGTCGCCGGCCTTGAGGAACTCACCGCTTTCGGCGCCGGTGCCGGCCGGCGTGCCGGTGAGAATAAGATCGCCCGGATGCAGCGTCATGTTGATCGAGAGCTGCTCGATCTGCTCGGCCAGCGTGAACAGCATCTTGCCGGAATTGGAATCCTGCTTGAGCTCGCCGTTGACCCAGAGCTTAAGCCCAAGCTTTTGCGGATCGGCGATGTCGCTCGCCGGCGTGAGCCACGGTCCGATCGGGCAGGAGCCGTCGAAGCTCTTGTGCTTGCTCCAGTCCATCTTGAAGAACGAAGTCGGCTCGACGCCGGGCCGGCGGCCACGGTCGCGGGCCGAGAGATCGTTCGAGACGGTGTAACCGGCGACATAGGACAGCGCCTTTGCCTTCGGCACGTCCTTGCAGGTGCGGCCGATGACGGCGGCGAGTTCGATCTCCCAGTCGAGCTCCTTCGAATAGTCCGCCGCTTTGATGGTCGCGCCCGGATCGGCGATGGTGCGCGCCGCCTTGATGAAGTGCCAGGGCTTGAGCCCCTGCTGGTGCGGATCGGCCGGCTCCGGCATGCCCTGTTTGCGTGCCATCGCCGCGGCGTGGTCGGCGTAATTGGCGCCGGCGCAAAAGATGGTCGGCGGATGTGGCACCGGCGCCAGCAATTTAGCCTTGGCGAGCGGCGTGCGTTTGGCGCGGCTTTTGGCGGCGCCGGCCGCGGCTTTTTTCAGGGCGCCTTCGGCCGTTTTCCAGTCGGCGAGGATGCCCGCCACGGTTGCGTAAGCCGCCTTGCCGGTAAGCTTGGCGGCGTCGAACACCTCTTCGCCGATAATGATGCCGGCGCGCGGCCCCTCGCTGGTTCGATATGTCGCGAGCCTGTATCCGGCCCGCTTCCCCCCGGTCATGTTTTGTCTCCTTTGGCGAACCAAGAATTTCCAAAGTTTGTTGTGGCCTATTCCGGGGCGGGGGACAACAAAAACTCTCCGTCATTGCGGGGCGCCGCGCAGTGGCGAGCCCGGAATCCATATTCGCTGACCTGTGGTTATGGATTCCGGGCTCCTCGCTTCGCTCGGCCCCGGAATGACGGCAAAGCCTAAATCTTGGCCAACGCCTTGAGCACGCGCTCCGGCGTGAACGGCATCTCCACGAGCGGAGCGGCGTCGAGTGGGCGGAGCGCGTCATTGATCGCGTTCATGACGCAGGCCGGGGCGCCGGCGGTGCCGGCTTCGCCCGCGCCCTTGGCGCCGAGCTCGGAATCCGCGGTCGGCGTCACCACGTGGCCAATGTCGATATCGGGCATTTCCGGCGCCATCGGCACCAGGTAATCCATCATGTTGCCGTTGAGGAGCTGGCCGGCCTCGTCATAGATGCAATGCTCGTAAAGCGCGCCGCCGAGCCCTTGCACGATGCCGCCGCGGATTTGCTCGTCGACCAATTGCGGATTGATCACCGTGCCGCAATCCTCGACGCACCAGTGTCGGAGAAGCTTCACTTCGCCGGTGGTGGTGTCGACTTCCAGATGCGAGGCCTGCACGCCGTTGGTGAAAGCGAACGGCCAGGCGCGCGGCACGTAGTGGCGCGTGACCATGAACTCGGCCTGGAAGCCGGGCGGCAGCGTGTCGGGGCGGAAATAGACCACGCGCGCGACTTCTTCGAGCGGGACTCTTTCTCGTCCGGTGTCGGCGTCGACCACGATGCCGGCGCGGATATCGAGCGTCTTCGGATCGGCCTGCAGCATCGAACCGGCCGCGGCCAGCACATTGGCGCGCAACGCCTTGCCGGCCTGCCACGCCGCTTCGCCGCCGATGCCGGCGGCGCGGGAGGCCCAGGTGCCGCCGCCATAGGGCGTATGGTCGGTATCGCCAGTGATGACGCGCACCCGCTCGATCGGCACGCCGAACGAAGTCGCCACGCACTGCGCCAGCACCGCCTCGGCGCCCTGGCCCTGTTCGGTCACGCCGGAATGCACGAACACCGCGCCGGTTGAGTCGAGCCGGAGCGTGGCGCCGTCCTGCGAGGAGATGCGCGCGCCGCCGACGCCATAGAATGCCGCCGATGGATTGGTCACTTCGATGAAGGAGGCGAGCCCAATGCCGCGATAGACGCCGCGCGCGCGTAGCATCTCCTGCTCGATGCGCAGCTTGTCGTAGTCCATCATCGCCAGAATCTTGTCGAGCGAGGCGTGGTGCGAGAGTTTTTCGAATTTTATGCCGGCGGCGCCGGTTGCCGGATAGGCGTCGTCGGCAATCAGATTGCGCCGCCGCAGCTCGGCCGGGTCCATGCCGATCCTGGCGGCCGCGAGATCGACCAGCCCTTCCGTGACCGCGGTCGCGATCGGATGGCCGACGGCGCGGTACTGGCACATGACATTCTTGTTCTGGAACACGACGCGAGCGCGGGCGCGATAGTTCGGGCAGATGTACGGCCCGCCCACCAGATTGACCACCTGGTTGGCCTCGATGCCGCTGGTGCGCGGATAGACCGAGTAAGGGCCGATGCCGGTGAGGTCGTCGATCTCGAAGGCGGTGATGGTGCCGTCGTTGTTGACGCCGATCTTGGCCTTGACGCGATGATCGCGGGCGTGGATGTCGGTGACGAAACTCTCCAGCCGGTCGGCGACGAACTTCACCGGCCGTCGCAGCAATTTCGACAGCGCAACGATCGCCATCTCGTCGGCATAGACATGCACCTTGATGCCGAACGAGCCGCCGACGTCCTTGGTGATGACGCGCACCTGATGCGTTTCGAGGTTCAGATGCTTGGCGAAAATGTCCTGCGTCATGTGCGGCGCTTGGGTGCCGTGATAGACGGTCAGCCGCTGTTCGGCCGGATTCCAGTCGGCGACGATGGCGCGCGCTTCGTTGGTGACGCCGGTGTGGCGGCCGAACACGAAGGTCGCTTCGGCAATGGCGTCCGATTCAGCAAAGGCTTTATCTGGATCGCCGGCGGTATGCGCGCGCTCGAACGTGAGATTGTCGCCGAGCTCGGGATGGATCACCGGCGTTGTTTTATCGAGCGCGGTTTCGGCGTCGGTGACGGCGGGAAGCGGCTTGTAGTCGACCTGGACCAGCGCGCAGCCGTCTTCCGCTTCCGCGCGCGTGCGCGCCACCACGGCGCACACCGCCTCGCCCTGCCAGCAGGCGCGATCGAACGCGATGGCATGCTGCGGCGCCGATTTGATGCCCTTGAGGTGCGTGAGCACGCCGACCCACGGCGTGATCACCGCGGCGAGCTCAGCGCCGGTGACGACGGCGACGACGCCGAGCGCCTTTTTCGCTTCCGCCGTGTCGATTTTATTGATGCGCGCATGCGCGTGCGGCGACCGCACGAACGCGACATGCACCATGCGCGGCAGCACCACGTCGCTGACATAGTGGCCGCGACCCTGCATCAGCCGCGCCAGATTGGGCCGCGGCACCGAGCGGCCGATATACGAGTTCGGCCGGTCGAGGGCCGAGAGTCCGGAAGGCTGGTCGGCGGCGATTTTCATTTGCGCTCCTGTCATTCCGGGGCCGAGCGAAGCTCGCGGGCAACAGCCCGCGCCCCGGAATGACGCTCAAAGAAACCGGGTCGGCCACATCAGCGTGCGCCACATGTGCGACGACGGCGAATTGTCGAAGCCGAGCCCTTCCTTCGGCTGCTTGAAATTGCGGCCGATGATGTCGACGAAGTCGTCGAGGTTGACCTTGGCGGCGGGATCGAACGAATAGATGTCGTTGACCGTGATCAACCGCGACGTCATGTACCATTTGTGGTTCCGCGCGCGCTCGTACTCGGCGACGATGTAAGGCTCGGGTTGGTAGTCGTCGCCGAAAAACTTCAGGTAAAGCTCGGGATATTCGTAGCCGACCGACGGATCGGGGAAAAAGCGCAGCGCCTGATGCATGCGGATCGCCCAGCTCACTTCCTCGTCGACATAGGGCTCGAGCATCTGCGCGCCCCAATAGCCGTGATCGCAGCGGATGAAGCTGACGACGCCGATGTCGTGAAGGAGGCAGGCGAGCACAACCTTCTCCGGCTGCCCGCTGTTGAGCGCCCGCGTCGCGCTCTGCAGGAGGTGAGCCGTGGCGGCGAACCGGGACTTGAAGAAATCGATCAGCGTCGGCTGGTCCGGCATCGGCGGCAGCCGCGGGTCGGCGCCCATGAGGAAATGCTTGCCGGGATTGGCGGTAAGCAAAGCCTGGCCCGGCGCCATCTCGACCTTGCCGTCGCCGAGATAGAACAGCGTCGACTTGGTGGCGATTCGCTCGGTCAGGTCGTGCATCATCTTTTCTTCGAGCTCGTCGGCGCGTTCGGACAGGCTCAGTGGTCGGGTGTGTTCGTTCATGATGGACTTGCCTTTTTTTCGGTTCGCGCTCGCGCCACGGCCTCGATCGCGTCGACGATCGCCTGGTAGCCGGTGCAGCGGCAGTAATTGCCGGCAAGTTGCTCGCGAATTGTGTCACGGCTTGGGACGCCGCCGTGCGACAATAATTCTTTGGCGGTGATCAGCACGCCGGGCGTGCAATAGCCGCATTGTAGCGCATTGCGGTCCTGGAACGCGCGCTGCAGATCGTTAATGGCGCCGGAATCCGACAGGCCCTCGATGGTTTCGACCGCGGCGCCGTCGCATTGCACGGCAAATAGTAAACAGCCGCGAATCACCGCGCCGTCGAGCAGCACCGTGCAGGCGCCGCAGACGCCATGCTCGCAGCCGATGTGGGTACCGGTGAGAGAGAGGTCGTCGCGCAGGAAATCGACCAGCGTCTTGCGCGCCTCGACGCGGGCGGAAATGGCTTCGCCGTTCACCCGCAGGTTGATGTCGAGCTGATGGGTGCTCATTCCTGCCCCGGAAAACGCCTTGTTAGCTAAATGGATAGCACCGCCGGCCGCGACGGCACAGGGGTTGCGCGGTTCGCCGGTTACAGATTTGTTAGGCTGCCCAAGGTTTGTACAAGGCAGCCGGTCGCCGCTGCCGCACATAGAGGAACGCCCGTGGCCGATCATTTGACCGATGTCATCGAGGAACTCGCCATTGCCAATCGCATCCTGTCCAATGAGGGCGTGATCGATGCCTTCGGCCATGTCAGCGTGCGCCATCCCGCCGACCCGAATCGCTACTTATTGTCACGCTCGCGCTCGCCGCTGTTGGTCGAGCCCGACGACATCCTCGAATACAAGCTCGATTCCGAACCGGTGAAGCGCACCAGCATACGGCTTTATTCCGAGCGGGTGATCCACGGCTGCATCTATCAGGCGCGCAGCGACGTGATGGCGGTCTGCCATCACCATGCGCCGGCGATCATGCCGTTCTGCATCTCCGGCAAGCCGATCGTGCCGGTGTTCCACCTCGGCGCCGCGATCGGCGAGCAGACGCCGTTCTGGGACCAGCACGACGAATTCGGCGATACCAATCTGCTGGTGGTCAAGGAGGAGGAGGGGCAGTCGCTGGCGCGCGCGCTAGGCAAAAACTCCGTGGTGCTGATGCGCCGCCACGGCGCCACCGTGGTGGGCGCGAGCTTAAAGGAACTGGTCTCGCGCTCGATCTACCTTTGCCAGAACGCCGAGTATCAGATGCGGGCCTATATGCTGGGCGCGCCGACGCCGCTTCGCCCCGGCGAGGTCAAGCTGGCCGGCGCGCTGAACGTGATGCCGTCGGCGGTGGCGCGGACCTGGGAATACTGGACCATGCGGCTCAAGGCGACCGCCTTCTGGCCCGCGGGCGTAAAAGAGCCCGGCGAGGCGGAGGCGAAAGCAGCAGCCGCGGGCGAGAAGAAGAAACGGTCGTGATCAGGAATTTGTGGCCGCGTGTCCCGCGCGCAACGCAGCATGAAATGCAGCGATGCTGAACCGGGACCCTAACGCACGCTAAGTCTTTGACGATCCCGGATCTGCGGCGCGGCGTTTCACGCTGCACCGCGTAGCATAGACCGTAGCATAAATAAGTTGAGCGCCTGGCGCCTCTTCGTCATGCTGTCAGGGTTTTGGCCCACAAGATGATCGCGCCATGGTGACACTGTCACGCCGCCGCCTTTTGCCCGCGCTCGCGGGGCTCCTTGGCATGCGGGGCGCCTTCGATCCGGTGGCCGGCATGACGCAAGAAGCCTCGGCGCAGGAAAAAGAGCAAGAAAAAGAGCAAGAAAAAGAGCAAGAAAAAGCCCAGGCCAAGGCGCGCGATGGGGCGCAAGACAAAGCCGAGGAACATCCCTTCCCGGCCGATTTCGTCTGGGGTGCGTCGACCTCGAGCTACCAGATCGAGGGCGCGGTCGACGAGGACGGGCGCGGCAAGAGCATCTGGGACACGTTTTCGCACACCCCGGGGCTCGTCAAAAACGGCGATACCGGCGACGTCGCCTGCGACCATTATCATCGCTGGGTCGAGGACGTCGAATGGCTGGCGCGCGGCGGCTTCAATGCCTACCGGTTTTCGACCGCGTGGCCGCGCATCCTGCCCGCGGGCTCTGGCGCCGTCGAACATCGCGGTCTTGATTTCTACGACCGTCTGGTCGACGGCCTCATCACCCGCGGCATCACGCCGTGGCTTTGCCTCTATCACTGGGATTTGCCGCAAGCGTTGCAGGACCAGGGCGGCTGGCTCAAGCGCGACATCGCCGACAAGTTCGCCGATTACGCGCGCGTCGTGGCGCAGCGCCTCGGCGACCGCGTCAAGCATTGGGCGATGTTCAACGAGCCCAACATTCACGCGCTGTTCGGCTATGGCATGGGCGGCCATGCGCCGGGGCTCAAGGGCTTGCCGAACATGCTGGCTGCCAGTCATCATCAGAACTTGGCGCAGGGGCGGGCGCTCACCGCGCTGCGCGCCGAGCGCGCCGATCTGCGACTCGGGACCGTCGTCAACATCTCGCCGGTGCGGCCGGCTTCGGATCGGGCCGAAGATCACCGCGCTGTCGAGCGTTTCGACGCTGTCTGGAACGGCGCGTTTCTCGATCCGCTGTTCAAGGGCTCCTATCCGGCGGCGCTTGGCAGCGATATGGCCGATTTAATCGCCGCCGACGACATGAAAGCGATCCAGCAGCCGATCGATTTTTTCGGCCTCAATTATTATGCGCCGGCGTGGGTCGCCGAAGCGCCGCAAAGCCTGTTCGGTGCCTGGTTCGGCCCGACGCCGGCGGGCATGCGTTTCACCGACATCGGCTGGCCGATCGACGCCGGCGGTCTCGTCGACGTGCTCGTTCGCCTGCGCGACCAGTACGGCAATCCGGAAACCTACGTCACCGAGAACGGCGCCTGCTACAACGACCACTTCGCCGCCGACGGCATCGTGCACGACGACGATCGCACCGCTTACCTGCGCGACCATATCGCCGCGGCGCGCCGCGCGATCGCCGACGGCGTCAAGCTCAAGGGCTATTTTGCCTGGTCGCTGCTCGACAATTTCGAATGGGTCGAAGGCTACAGCCGACGCTTCGGCCTCATCCATGTCGATTTCGCCAGCCAGAAACGCACCCCCAAGGCGTCGTTCGCCTTCATGGCCGACACGATCAAGCGAAGGGGGTGACGCTAATTTTTTCCGCTCATTCCCGCGAAGGCGGGAATCCAGGGGTGGGTGCGAATAGCTGGGTCCCCGCCTTCGCGGGGACGAGCGGGTGAACAATGCCGTTTAATGCCGGTCCCGCGCGGCGGCGCTGATGGCGTTGAGAATGGCGGCGCGGTCTTTCTTGAGCACGCGGCGCACCGATTGCTGGGCGCCAATCTCGCCCATTTCGCGCTGGCGCTGCACCGTGGCTTGTGTCATCAGCGGCTCGATGCCGAGCTCGCGCAGGGTCGCCGCGACCTCTTCCATCTCGGCGGCGCGTCGCTCGCCGTGGCTTGCCATGCGTTCGAGATTGTAGGGAATGATCTTCGCCCAATCGAGGCTCGGATAATTGTTCTTCAGCGAGCCGGCGACCTCGTCGACCACGCCGGCGCGCGCCGCGGCCAGGAAGCATTCCAGCGTCAGCGCCTCCATGCCTTTCATGATGACGCTGCGGATCATCTTGATGGCGGCGGCGGCCCCGACTTCCGCGCCAGCGACGGTGGCGCGCATGGCAAGCGCCGCGAGCACCGGCGCGACGGCGTCGGCGTGAGGACCGGCGAGGAGCAGTGGCGTCTTGTGCCGCGCCGGATGGATCGGCGCGATCACCGCGACGTCGACATAGCGCGCGGCGCCGCCGAGAAGCTTCGCCGTCTCCTGCTTGCGGCTGGGCGAGACCGAATTGATGTCGAGAAAAAACGGCGCGCCGGCAAGATGCGGCTTGACCGATTGCGCCGCTTCGACGCTCGCAGCAGCAGTCACTGCCGATACGATGATATCGGTGTCGCGCTCCGCATCGGCGGCCGACGACGCGCAGCGCACATCGATCGCCGCGGCGGCGGCCTTGAGCGTCTCGCCCTCGACTGCCGGGAACAAAATGTCCCAGGCGGCGATGCGCTCGACGCCTTCATCGCGCAGCCCCGCCGCAATGGCCTGGCCGGCTTCGCCGAAACCGATGAAGCAGAAAGCCGGCTTAGTCTTGGGCATCTAAAGTCCCATTCGCAATGATGGCGTTGCGGCGCTCGAAATGACATTTTTAAAGCCGGTCCGCAATGTTACCTTCGCGAAATTCTTCCTGCCGAACACCAACGATCTGGAATTCGCATGAAACCTCTGTCATCCCGCGACCGCCTCGAACAGGCGCTCCACCGCATCGCCGATCCGAAAGGGGAGGGCGCGAAAGCGTGCCTGACGGTTTATGCCGAAGCCGCGCGGGCGGCGGCGGACGCGGCCGATGCGCGGGCGAAGAACGGCGTATCGCTCGGCCCGCTCGACGGAACGATCGTCAGCATCAAGGATCTGTTCGACGTCGCCGGCGAGCCGACCCGGGCCGGTTCCAACATCCTCGCCGACGAAGCGAAGCCGGCCACAGCCGACGCTCCGGTCGTGCGGCGGCTTCGCGCCGGCGGTGCGATGATCGTCGCCAAGACCAACATGACCGAGTTTGCGCTCGGCGCGATCGGCGCCAATCCGCATTTCGGCACACCCGGCAATCCGCGCGATCGCGCCCGCGTTCCCGGCGGCTCCTCGTCCGGCGCCGCGGTGACGGTCGGTGACGGCATGGCCGAGATCGCGATCGGCAGCGACACCGGCGGTTCGGTGCGGATTCCGGCGGCGCTCTGCGGCATCGTGGGCTTCAAGCCGAGCCGCCAGCGCGTGCCGACCACGGGAGCCTTTCCGTTGAGCACCTCGCTCGATTCCATCGGGCCGCTGGCGCGAAGCGTCGCCGATTGCGCCAAAGCTTTTGGGGTCATGGCCGACGCCGTGATGGCGGGCGAGGATTTCGCGCCGCTTGCAGCCGCCCCGCTTGCCGGTCTTCGTTTCGGCGTCGTGCAAGGCTTTCCGCTGGAGAATTTGGAAGCGACGGTCGGCCGAGCGTTTGCCGCCGCGACCAAGCGGCTGGAGCAGGCCGGCGTGCGCGTCACCCACGAGACCATCTCGCTGCTCGATGACATGCGGCACGTCAATGCTTATGGCGGCATCGTGCAGCCGGAAGCCTGCGCCATTCATCGCGACCGGCTCAAACGCCGCGCCGCCGACATCGATCCGAACGTTCGCGTGCGCATCGAGCGCGGCTGCGCCATGTCGGCGGCCGACTATATCGGCATGCTCTATGCGCGCGAGCGTCTGGTGCGAGCGATGGACGGCTGGCTGGCCGGCTTCGATGCTTTGATCATGCCGACCGCCGGGATCGTCGCGCCGACCATCGCCGAAGTCGCGGACCCGGAGGTCTTTGCCGCGCGCAATTCCATGCTGTTGCGCAACACCTCAATCGGCAATTTCTTCGATTTGTGCGGCATCTCGCTGCCGCTGCCGGCGCCGCTTCCGGTCGGGCTGATGCTGTTGGCGCGCAACGGCCACGACCATGCGCTCCTGCGCATGGCCGCCGGCGTGGAGGCGTTGTTTGCCGGCTAGGCAAAGGCCCTATTCGAATGCGTCATAGATCGTGTCAGTGACCTCGCCGGTCGTGACATTCACCAGAAGAAGATCGGGCCCATATCGCACCCATTGGAAGCCCGGCTGCGGGGGATCGAGGCCAAGCGTGGCCCAATCGGCATAATAGTAATCCGGCGACAGAAACAGCGGTGGCAGCACCGCGCCGACCGCCCAGCGTCGGTACCCCCAGCCGCTCGGATACGCGAACGGCGCCAGATGCACGCGATGGAATTCGCGGCCGTGCCAGGTGAATTGATGCCCGCCCGGCCCGGCAAGACCGGGCCGCGGACCGATGACGGCGCGTTGCGGTCCGCCGTGCGGCTGAACGAACGTGCGTGCGCCGCCCGGCGTACCGCCTTGCCGGAAAGCTGGTTTTCCGGCGACACCAGCCGGCGGCCTGCCGCCGCTGGCGGGCGGTTTGCTCCCGCTCTTTTGATGTTGATTGTTCCCTTGCGCCACCGCGAGCGTCGGCATCACAAGTGCCAACGTTGCGGCAATAGCAACCAAGCGCAGCAACATGCCCACTCCTATTTTTTCTGTATCCCCAACGATCAGTCGCCGCCGACACTACCAGACCGTTGCCTGCCGCATAAGCAGCCGCCGGTCGTTATGTCGCCGGGCCCGGAAGTTCGCCGCCGCCAGATCGGCTGCAGAGCGCATATGTGGGATTGTCAATTTCTACCGCGCCGACGAGCGGACTGCTTGTCGCGAGAAATCAGAACGCGCGGCGCAGCCTGTCCATAATGACGCTGAGCGCCGCCACCCGCGCGGGCAACGGTGCCCCCGGAAACGACTGCCGCAGGCGATTGAACACGTCGGCCGCGGACGGTGCTTCGACGTCGGCGAAGGCAACGGTCATGGCGCGGGCCATGTCGGCTTCGGGCCGGCCGCTCAGTGTTGCCGGCACCATCGTCACATCGCCGAATGGCACTGGCGGTTGAACGCGTAAGGTGATGCGACGGGCGGCCATCGCGCACTCCAAGCAAGACCCGTTCCAGTCGGAACGGCTCGCACTCAACCCGCCAATGTCGCGAAAGTTCCGGTCGCGCGGTTGCCGGCGCTGTGGCGCGGGCTTACCTAATGACTGGCCGTCATATTCGGCTACTTTTCATAAACTCACATCTTGGAGCTTCTACGTCATGAAACTTTATTATTGGCCCGGCGCCTGCTCGCTCTCGCCGCACATCGTCTCTCGCGAGGCGGGCATCGATCTGCAACTGGCCGAGCTCGACCGTGGCGAGCGCAAGACCGCGGATGGCACGGTGCTTTCTTCGGTCAATCCGAAGAACCAGGTGCCGGTCCTTGAATTGGATGATGGGCAGAAGCTGACCGAAGGCTCGGTCATCGTTCAATACCTGGCTGATCAGAAGCCTGCCTCCGGCCTCATTCCCGCCCCCGGAACGATCGATCGCTACCGCGCCCAGGAGTGGCTGAACTATGTCACTTCGGAATTGCACAAGACCTTCGGCCTGTTGTTCCGCCCGACCACGCCGGAAGAATTCAAGACGGTTTCCCGGGAATTTCTCGGCCAGCGCTTCGACTGGATCGACAAGCAGCTCGCCGGCAAACAATACCTGATGGGCGACAAGTTCACCGTCCCCGATGCTTATCTGTTCACGGTGCTGCGCTGGTCGCCGCGCGTCGGCATCGATCTGAGCAAGTGGCCGAACATCACCGCTTATTTGGATCGCGTCGCCGCGCGTCCGAAGGTGCAGGAAGCGATGAAGGCGGAAGGGTTGCTGCAATAGCTGCAGAGCGGGCGGCGGATGAGCAAAGTCCGTCGTCCGTCACCCGATCGCTGCTTCCAGTTCCGGGGCCTGTTCCTTGAGCTGAAGGCGGTAGAACGAAGCGTAACGGCCGCCTTTGCGCAGGAGCTCGTCGTGGCGGCCGGACTCGACGACCAGGCCGGCCTCGACGACCAGAATATTGTCGGCGTGGGTGATGGTGGACAGCCGGTGCGCGATCACCAAGGTGGTGCGCCCCTTGCGCAGTTCGGCGAGCGCTTCCTGCACATGGCGCTCGGATTCCGAATCCAGCGCCGCGGTCGCCTCATCGAGCAGAATGATCGGTGCGTTCTTGATCAGCGCCCGCGCGATGGCGACGCGCTGGCGCTGACCGCCGGACAGCTGCATGCCGTGCTCGCCGACCGGGGTGTCGTAGCCTAACGGGAAGCTCGAGATGAATTCGTGCGCATGCGCGGCCTTGGCGGCGGCGACGATCTCGGCTTCGCTGGCGCCGATGCGGCCCAGCCCGATATTGTCGCGGATGGTGCCGCGAAACAGCTGCACGATCTGGCCCACATAGGCGATCTGCCGGCGCAGCGAACCGCGTGATACCGCCGCGATATCCTGGCCGTCGATCAGGATGCAGCCGCTATCAACTTCATAGAAGCGCAATATCAGATCGAGCACGGTCGTTTTGCCGCCGCCGGAAGGACCGACGAGCGCTGTCAGCTTGCCTGGCTGGGCGACGAAACTCATGCCGCGCAGCACCGGCGTGCCGGGGCGATAGGCAAAGCGCACATCGGCGAATTCCAGCCTTGCAGTGGCGAGCTTGAGCGGCGGGCGGTCGTCATCTTTGGATTCGCCGGGCGGACTGTCGATCACCTCATAGAGCACGCGCACGCCGACCAGGTTGCTGTTGAGGTCCATATTGAGCCGCGCCAGACGCTTGGCCGGCTCGTAGGCGAGCAGGAACGCCGCCAGGAACGAAACGAACTCGCCGGGCGTGCCGGCGCCGGCAATGCTGCGATAGCCGCCATAGATCATCGCCGCCGCCACGGCTAAGCCGCCGAGCGTCTCCATCAGCGGCCCGCCGCGATTGGAGACGCGCGCCATCTTGTTGGCTTCGCTCTCGACCGCGGCGACGCTCGAGTCGAGCCGCCGCTGCATCTCGTCCTCGAGCGAAAACGCCTTGACCATGCGCAGCCCCTGCAGCAATTCCTGCATGGTTTCGATGATGCGGGTGCCGCCGGTGAACTGCATGCGCGCGATGTTGCGGATACGCCGCGCCAGCTTGCGCAGAAAGAAGATTGCCGGCGGCGCGGCGACAAAGCCGGCGAGCGACATCACCGGATCCTGGGTCACCATCACGATCGTCAGCCCGATCAGCGACATCAGATCGCGGCCGACGGCGGTGATCAGAAGATTGATGACCGCCGATACCGCAGTGGCGCCGGTGGTCAGCCGCGCAATGAATTCCGAGGAGTGGCGGTCGACGAAGAAGCTCATATTCTCGTGCATGAGCTTCTCGAACATCCGCCGCTGGTTGTCGGCGATGATGCGGTTGCCGATTCGCGACAGCATCACCGCGCCGAAATAGGTCGCCAGCCCCTTGGCGGCGAAGATCGCCATCACGGCAATGCCGAGCAAAACAATGCCGCGGAAATTGTGACTGATATAGGCTTCGTTGGTGAGCGTGCCGATCAGATAGGCGGCGAGCGCGGTGCCGGCGGCGGCGATCACCATCATCAACGAGGCGAACGCATAACGCGGCCAGTGCGCCAACGCCTCATCGACCAGCAAGCGACGCATGAGCGCAAATGTCGGATAGGCGTTCGACAACTCGGCCGTGGAAGCTGTCATACGCTGTCCGTTGCGTCCCCCGCCGCCCCGCGAAGCCCGTTCGCAGGCGTTCCATGCCCGGAAGGCACGGAATTTTCAAGCGATTTCCACCCGCTTGATATTGCGTCGAGCATGATCTTTTTCCGAAAACCGGCCGCCACTTTTCGGGATCATGCTCTAGCGCTTGGAACTTGCCGCAGCGGTGCTCTTTTTGTTCGATTCCCTGGCCGGATCGGGCGCGTTGGCGCGCCGTTTCATCAGCTCGCGCTCCCAGGCGAGCGCATGCGCGACGATGGTCGACAGATCGTCGAAGCGCGGTTGCCAGCGCAGCGTCTGGCGTGCCCGCGTCGAGTCGGCGACAATCTGCGCCGGATCGCCGTCGCGGCGCGGCGCGATCTCGACCTTGAAATCGACGCCCGACACGCGCTTGACGGTGTCGACCACGTCAAACACCGAAAAGCCGTGGCCATAGCCGCAATTGAGCGTCAAGGACGGCGCGCCACCGCGCAAATAACGCAGCGCGTCGGAATGCGCACGGGCGAGGTCGCTGACGTGGATATAGTCGCGGATGCATGAGCCGTCCGGCGTCGGATAATCGCCGCCGAAAATATCGAGCTTGTCGCGCAGGCCGAGCGCGGTTTCGACCGCGACCTTGATCAGATGCGTCGCCTGCGTGCTCGACTGCCCGGTGCGGCCGCGCGGATCGGCGCCGGCGACATTGAAGTAGCGCAGGATGACGTGGCCGAGCCCCTGAGCGCGGCCGGCGTCGCGCAGCATGATCTCGCTCATCAGCTTCGACGAGCCGTACGGCGAGATCGGCTGCGTCGCCGCATTCTCGCTGACCGGAATTTCCGCCGGATTGCCGTAGACCGCGGCGGTCGACGAAAAAATGAAATGACGCACGCCGTTCTTCACCGCGCATTCGATCAGCGCCCGCGAATTGACGGTGTTGTTGCGGTAATAGCCGAGCGGGTCGCGCATCGAGTCCGGAACGACCACCGAGGCGGCGAAATGAATGATCGCGTCGACGCCGTGCTGGCGAATGATGCGGGCGACGAGGTCCTGGTCGCCGCTGTCGCCGACGACAAGCGGCACGCCTTGCGCCACCGCCCAGTCGTGTCCGGTGGAGAGATTGTCGAGCACGACGGCGCGCTCGCCGGCGTCGGCAAGCTCAAGCACCATGTGGGAGCCGATATAGCCGGCTCCGCCGGTGACCAACACCGTCATGCGCGCAACCCGCCTCGCATCAGGCTTCTCGCATAAGCTGATTTGATGAACACAGCGTTATGCCGGCATTTGCCGTGCCGCTGCGGCATTTGCCAAGGCAGCGCGGGTCGTTGCCAAAACTTGGTCCGCGGTGATGTCACGCATGCAGCGATGATGAGTAAGCCGGCAGACCGGCTTATGGCAGGGCCGGCAGGGAAGCTCGCCCTTGGTCTCGATCACGGCCGCCAGCGGATTGAGCGGCGCCCAATGCCATGGATTGGTCGGGCCGAATATCCCGATCGACGGGGTGCCGAGCGCGGCCGCGACATGCAGCAATCCTGAATCGTTTGAGATCGCGACCGAAGCCGCGCCAAGCGCGAGGATGGCGTCGCGCAGATCGGTGCCGGTGAGATCGACGGCGCCGCTGTCGCCGGCAATCTCGGCCGCGAGCGATGTTTCGTTGGGTCCGCCCAAGATCCAGACGGCGAAGCCATCGGCGGTGAACTGGCGCGCCAGCGCGGCATAGCCCTCGGCGGTCCAGCGCTTCGACGGGCCGACGGCGCCGGGGGCGAGCGCGACGATCGGGCAGTCGTCGGTCAAGCCGCGCCGGATGCGCCATGCGGCGATCTCGCTCACTGGAGCTTTCAGCTCCGGCAAAGGCCATTCCGCCGGCTGCGTGGCGCCGCGCGGCAGCGCCAGCATGGCGCAGCGATCCACCATGCGCGGCAGCTTGCGTTCGCCGAACCGCACGTCGTTGAGGAGGACGAAGCGCGCTTCCCCGGCAAAGCCTATGCGCTGCGGGATGCGGGCAAGAAACGGCGCCAGCGCCGATTTCCAGGTGCGCGGCATCGTCAGCGCCATGCCATAGCCTTCGCGTTTGAGCCGCGCGGCGAGCGCGTGTTGCTGCGCCAACGCCAAACGGCCGCGCGGCAGGTCGGCGACGATCGATTGGCGGACGCCCGGCATGTAATCGGCCAGCGGCGCGCATAGCGTCGTTGCCAATAGATCGACGGGACGGTCCGGAAAGCGCTGGCGCAGCAGCGTCACCACCGTGTGGCAGCGGACGAAATCGCCGATCCACATATACGGCACGATCAGGATCGGGCTGGTGTCTTTGGTTACGTCGCGCATCTCGCCACAGCGCTCTGTGAATCCCAGTTCATTTATATAAATGAACTTAAATTCACTTCATAAAGCGACCACGCGGACTTAGCCGGTCCGGGCGACAGTGTCCAGTGTTGCACCACGGCCAGGACTGGGGCAAACGGGGGCGACGGGGTCCTCTCAAGCGGTATCGCGGCGTCGATGTTGTTGGTAACCGGCGGGGCCGGCTTCATCGGCTCGAACGTGGTCGCGAGCCTCAACGAGGCTGGGCACGCCGACATCGCTGTCAACGACATCCTCGGTACCGGCCAGAAATGGCGCAATCTCGCCAGCCGGCAGATTACCGAATTCGTACCGGCGGCGGACCTGCTGCATTGGCTAAACGGCCGCAAGCTCGACGCCGTGGTCCACATGGGCGCCATCTCGTCGACCACGGCGACCGACGTAGACCTCTTGATGGAAAACAATTTCCGGCTGTCGCTGCGGCTGTTCGAGTGGTGCGCCGCGACCCGCACGCCGTTCATCTACGCCTCTTCCGGCGCCACTTATGGCGACGGCAGCGCCGGCTTCGCCGACGACTGGTCGTTCGCCGCACTCAAGCGGCTCAAGCCGCTGAACCCTTACGGCTTGAGCAAGCACTTGTTCGATCTTGCCGTGGTCGAGCGCGTCGCGCGCAAAGACAAAGTCCCGCCGCAATGGGCCGGGCTTAAATTCTTCAACGTCTACGGCCCGAACGAATATCATAAGGGCGACATGAGGAGTCTCGTTGCCAGGCGCTTCGAGGAGGCCAAGGCCGGCGGGCCGATCCGTCTGTTCAAGTCGCACCGCCCCGGCATCGCCGACGGCGAGCAAAAGCGCGACTTCATTTATGTGGACGATGCCGTCGCCGTGGTGCGCTGGCTGATGGCGACGCCCACCGTATCGGGTATCTTCAATGTCGGCACCGGGCGGGCGGCGAGCTTTCGCGAGCTGATGACGGCGATGTTCGCGGCGCTCGGCAAGGAACCGAACATCGAATTTGTCGACATGCCGGATTCGATCCGCGATACCTACCAGTATTTCACGCAAGCCGAGATCGCCAATCTGCGTCGGGCCGGCTTCGCCGCCGAGTTCATGACGGTCGAGGCCGGCGTGAAAACCTACATCAACAACTATCTCGATCGCGCCGACCGCTTTCGCTGAACAGGGAGCACAGGGCCGGGCCCAGCATGTTCGATTTCGAGGAAGCGTTACGGCTCGTTGCCAAGCAGACAATTCTCTGCATCGGCGATGTGATGCTCGACGACTTCGTCTATGGCGATGTGACCCGAATTTCGCCCGAAGCGCCGACGCCGGTGCTGCGGGTCAAGCACAATTCGGTCGAGATCGGCGGCGCCGGCAACGTCGCGCGCAATATCGCCGCGCTCGGCGCCAGCTGCATCTTTATCGGCCTGGTCGGCAACGATGACGCCGGCTTCATGCTGCGCGACGCGCTCGCCAAGCTCGGCGCCATCGTTCCTGAACTCGTGGTCGACAAGACCCGGCAGACCACGCGCAAAGTGCGCTTCGTTTCAGAGCATCATTCGACCCACTTGATGCGGGCCGATTGGGAGACCGACCAACCCGCCGGCGCCGAGAGCGAGGCGGCGGTCATCGCGCACGCCGAAGCGGCAATGCCCAAGGCTGGCGCCGTGGTGCTGTCCGACTATGCCAAGGGAATGCTGACGGAACGCGTGATCCGCGCCGTGATCGATGCGGCGCGGCGCCTGGGTAAGCCGGTCATCGTCGATCCCAAGGGCCACGATTACCGCGTCTATCGCGGCGCCACCCTGATCACGCCCAACGCCAAGGAGCTAGCCGCGGCAGTGCATCGCCCGGTGCGGACCGAGGACGAGATCGCCGCCGCTGCCGCGCAACTGGCGCATCTGGTCCAAAGTGAAGCCGTGCTGGTGACCCGCAGCGAAGAGGGCATGAGCCTTCACGTTACCGGGCAAGCAGCGGTGCATGTTCCCGCTTATCCGGTGAAGGTGCGCGATGTTTCCGGCGCCGGCGACACGGTCGCTGCGGTGATGGCGGTGCTGCTGGCGATGAAGACGCCCTACGAGTTCGCCATGCGCGCGGCCAACGCCGCCGCCGCGGTCGTCGTCGGCAAGCGCGGCACCTCGACAGTGTCGCTCGGCGAATTACGCCACCGCATTCTGCCGGCAGCGTCGCTCGCGCCCGAGGACAAGATCGTGTTCGACTGGTCGGTGCTCGACGAGCGGCTTGCGCAATGGCGCCAGCATGGTCTGCGCATCGGCTTCACCAACGGCTGCTTCGATCTGCTGCATCGCGGTCATGTCAAATTGCTGGCCGAAGCGCGCGCCGCTTGCGATCGCCTGGTGGTCGGTCTCAACAGCGACGCCTCGACGACGCGGCTCAAGGGCGAAGGCCGGCCGATCAATCCGGCGGAAGGCCGCGCCGAGGTGCTGGCCGCGCTCGAGGCCGTCGATCTGGTCGTCGTGTTCGACGAAGATACACCGCTCGAACTGATCAAGCGCGCGCGCCCGGCCGTGCTGGTGAAGGGCGCCGATTATAAGATCGACGAAGTGGTCGGCCGCGACGTGGTCGAAAACGCGGGCGGCGACGTTCTGCTTGTCAGTCTGGTGCCCGGCCAGTCGACCACCGGGCTGGTGCGCCGCTCGGCGGAGTCGGCTGCGCCGACGGCGGGCTCGCGCAAGCCCATTAGATCCTGAAAAAGCCGTGACTGGGCGGATGTCCAGCCTGACGATGCTTGCCGGCTTTGATCGCAGCCGCTGGATGGCGGTGGTCGACTGGCTCACGGTGGCAGTGGCCGTGTCGCTGCCATGGTCGACCAGCGTGACCAGCGCGCTGCTTGTCGTGTGGCTCGTTGCTGTGCTCCCGACTTTAGACTTGCCGGCACTGCGGCGCGAGTTGTCGGCTCCGGCGGCTTACCTGCCGGTTCTGCTTTGGCTCCTGGCCGCCATCGGCATGCTGTGGGCCGACGTGAGCCTGGCCGAGCGTCTCAGCGGTCTTAGCCGGTTCCACCGGCTGTTGTTCATTCCGCTGCTGCTTGCGCATTTTCAGAGGTCGGACCGCGGGGTATGGGTGCTGTCGGGATTTTTGGCCTCGACATTCGCCGTGCTGGTAGTGTCGTGGGCCTCGCTGCTCATTCCCGCACTGGCGTCGCGCGAGAACGTCGTCGGCGTGCCGGTGAAGGAGTACATTTCGCAAAGCGCGGAATTCGTGGTCTGCGCATTCGGGTTGTTGGCCTGGGCCTGCGAAGCCGCACGTCAATGGCGATGGCGATTGGCGCTGAGCTTGGTGGCCGCCGCGTTATTTTTTCTCGCCGATATCCTGTTCGTCGTCACCAGCCGGACGGCTTTGCTGGTCAGCATGGCGCTGTTGCTTTTGCTCGCCTTCAAGGAATTCCGATGGAAGGGCGTGATCGTGGCTCTTTTGCTCGGTTGCGTCGCGGCGTCGGCGGCCTGGTCCGCTTCACCCTATCTGCGCGACCGGCTGACGACCTCGGTCACCGAGCTCAAGGCCTATCGCGAAGAAAACGCCGCAAACTCGACCGGCCTACACCTTGAGTTTCTGCGCAAGTCGCTGACATTCGTGAGCACGGCGCCGTTGTTCGGCCATGGCACCGGCTCCATTCCGCAGCAATTTCGGGAAGCCGCAAACGGTGGCGCGGGTGCTTCTGCAGTGACGTGGGGAACGCCGCACGATCAGTTTTTAGGCGTTGCCGTTCAGATCGGGCTGATTGGCGCCATCTTGCTGGTCGCCATGTGGGTCGCGCATTTTTTGTTGTTCAGCGGCAATGGGCTCGCGTCGGTGATCGGTGCGATCGTCGTCGCCCACAACGTCGTGTCATCACTGTTTGATTCCTATCTGTTCGCCTTCGTCCCGGGCTGGCTTTACGTGTTCGGCGTCGGCGTCCTCGGCGGCATGGTGTTGCGCCAAAAAATCATGGCCCTTAAGGCTGCGCCGGTCGCGCTATGAATCACGTTTGCGGAAGATGAGGCAATATTGCCTCGGCAGGAATTCCAGCGTCTCCACCAGCACGTAACCGGCCGCGGCCAGCTCTTCGGTGACCATTTGCGGCGAAACGCGATGCTGGACGGGGGGTCCAGTTGGCGAATCGACCTTGAAGTCGACGATGGCAAGCCGTCCTGTGGGACGTAACGACGATTTCAGCGCGGCGAAATAACGGGTCCGGTTGTCGATGTGGTGATAGGTGTCCACCACCAGAACAACATCGACCGGCTCAGGGAGATTGGCGGTGTCGGCAAGCGCCTGCACCGCAATGAGATTGGTCAAATGCTCGCGTTGCGCCCGCTCGCCGAGATAGCGCACCATGTCGGGCTCGATATCGGCGGCGAAGATTTTTCCTTCGGGTACGCGTTTGGCGATCCGCACGCTGAAATATCCGGTGCCCGCGCCGATATCGGCGACACGCGAGGTGCGTTCCAGACGGAGCGCATCCAAAATCTCCTCCGGCTTTTGCCAGGCGTCGCGTTCGGGGTTGTCGAACTCCTTCGCCCACCGGTCGGCATCGTCGAAGCGCCGATGAAAAGCCCCGTGTGCTGAATCACCGTGGCCCGAATGGCTGCCCATGTTGGGGTGTTCGCCGGGTGCTTCCGACGCCCTCTGCGCCGCAGCGTCGCGCAAGAGACCAGTGCCGCATATCGCGACCAACAAGACGACAATCGACCGCCGTTTGGTTTTCACCTTGCACCTCGTCCATTTGCGCTCGCTGTTGCCTCGATTAGCGAGGCCAACCCGGCCCAGGTATCGTGAAGCGGCTCCCAGCCCGCGGCAATCAGTTTGCCAGGATCGACCCGCAGATTGCCGCCCAGACGCTCCCACATGGCTTCGCGGTGCAACAACCGGAGCGTCGTTTCTACATAATGCATCGGTAGCGGCATGATGAGCGGCCGGCGCCCCTGAGCCTTGCGCAGCGTCGCGAGCACGTCCGGAAGCCGCGGCGGAATTCCGGGATCGGCGACGATGTAGGTCTCGCCGAGCGTCGCCGGCGACGACAGCACGAAAGTCAGCGCCGAGATGAAATTGTCGATGCACAGCAGCGAGCGCCGATTGACAAAATCGCGCACCGGCAGCGGCCAGCGCGACCGCGCCGCGCGTAACAACAAGGCGAAATTTCCTTTCACGCCTGGACCGTAGAACAAGGCCGGACGCAGGATCGTGAACGGAACGCCGGCCGCGCGCACCGCCGCCTCGGCGGCAAGTTTAGAACGGCCGTACGCGTCGGTCGGCGCCGGTTCATCCCGCTCGGTCAACGCATGATCGGCTGACGGTCCGGTCTGCGCACGAACCGACGAAACAAAGACGAAATGCTGAACGCCCGTGGCCGCGGCGGCGGCGAGTTCCGCCGTCGCCAACCGATTGACGCGGTCGTAACGCGCCGGCGCGACGCCGTCGGTGTGCGCGATGCCGGCAAGATGGACCACCTGATCGACGCCCTCGAGGAGCGGCGCCCAATCGACCGATTGCGACAAATCCGGGTGCTGCACCACCTCGACGCCGGCCGGGAATGGAGGCCGCGGCGGCCGCCGCACGCCGGCACTGACCGCGCACCCGGAGCTTGCCAACGCCGTCACCACCGCGCGGCCGACAAAACCGGAAGCGCCGGTAACCAGCACCCGCATTACGCGCCATCCTCGATGCGGGCCGCGCTGCGCAAGGATCGCAACGCGGCCGCGGCCGGCGCGGCCGACGCGGCCGGCAGGCCCGATCGATCGAGACTAATGCAACGGTTCCAGTCCACCGTACATGCGCTCGAACTGATAATAGGTCTGCGCGTCGCAATTGTCGGTGAGAACGGCATAGCGACTATCAACCACTTTGTTGTCACCAAGGAACACGGCATAGGTGCGCGCCCGGCCGTGATCCTGGAACCGTATGCAGGTCAGCCAGTTCCAGCCTTTCATGGTGTGAACCCAGCGCGGGTCGGAAATTTCGAATGGCTGGTAGGCGGAATAATTTTTCAATACCGCTTTGAGGTGATTGGCAATCACGTCCAGAAACGCGGGATCCGGGGCGAGTGGCGGCGCCTCCTCGTTGGGCGCGGCGATCCCACTGCATCCTGCTAGCGAGCCTGACCAGACGATGGCCGCGAGCAAGAACGCTGCGCAAACGGCGCGCTGCGCTGAGCATCGGCCGCGGTGTTGCCGGTCCACGATCATTGCCGTCGACCGTGATCCGATTGAGGTGAAGCGGATCGTGTCAGGAAATCAGTTAGGCGCATGATCGTTTCCGAGAACCGGTTTTGCACCCCGGATCAAGTCCGGAACAGCCCGTGTTCGGGATCATGTTCGAAGCCCCCGTTCGCGTTGCTGCCGGCAACCATGAACCGGCAACGACTATGCCGAAAGCCGGCTGGAGGCAATAAAACGCCTGTTAAGCAAATCTTTGATGCCAAAGGGATAGAAGCGCCTCGCGGTGGCCGTCGCGGGCCTCTGGGCCGACACAGTCCCGCCACGAAGGCGCTTCTCTCTTGCGTCGGGTAGCCGTCTGGGATGGCTGGTCAGATTGCCTGGTCAGCAAGATTTGGCTGGAAGAAGGACCTCGCCGGAAATGGGACTTGGCCGGAAGAACGCCTTGGCCGGAAGAAACATTGACGCGACTGGCTAGGATCAACGTGGCGTGCAGGTTCACCTCTGTCGCCGAGAGCATCGAGGGTTCAATTTGACGGCCGGCACGACCAAACGTTTGTTGATGCTGACGATCGCGCTTGGCGTCTGCCTTGGGCTATCGGCGTGCACGCCGTTTGCCGGAGTCGTATCTGACGCTTGGCCGACCTGGGCCGGCGGCATGCCCAAGGACGTTCCGCCGCGGCCGGGCGCACCGGGCTACGAAGAATTCATGGCGCACCAATCGCACCAGGACGTAGCGCCCAATGCGGCGCCGAACACCGCCGCGGCGCCCGGCACCACCGCTGTTGTTGCGCCGACCGGCGCAGCTCCCGGCGCCCCGGGCACGACCGCTGTAGTAGCGGTCCCTGTTGCCACCGCCCCCGGCACAACCGCCGCCGTTCCGCCTCCCGCCGGCCGCTATGCACGGCCACCGCCACAGGCGCCGCTGCCTCCCGCCTACGCCCGCCCGGACGATCGCAGTCCGACGCAGGGTGGGTTGTATTAGAGGGTCTACTCATAAACACGCAGGAATGTCCGCTTCCGGGGGCAGAGCAAACGTGGCCCGGGAATGACGCTACGTCGCCTTTTGACCCCAGAACGGACATCAGCCCAGTCATCGTCCCGAACTAATTTGCAACCCATTTTTCGTTTGCTGCGCGGCTGTGCTTTCCAGTTTGCAAGGCGCATTCTCCACACCGACGGCGTATGGAGCGACCCAAATTCATCACGCTTTTGCGATGACGTTGTTGGGGGACATCATGATTGACGAAAAGAAACTTCAGCAATTCCTGGGAAAGATGATAGTCGATCTCGGCGCTGCGATGAGCGTGCCGTTGGTGCGGATCGGTTTACGTCTTGGTCTCTACAAGGCAATGAACGGGGTCGGGCCGATGACCAGCGCTGAGATCGCCAAGAAGGCAAATATCTCCGAACGCTATGCCCGCGAATGGCTCGCGCAAAACGCGGCCTCTGGCTACCTGACTTACGATCCGGCCAGCCGACAATTCGAGTTGCCGCCTGAACAAGCGATGGTATTCGCGAACGAAGAAAGTCCATTCTTCATGGGCGGTGGATTTGACGCTGTCGCGGCTCTGTATCAGACGCAACCGTTAATAGAAGAGGTATTCAAGTCCGGCGGCGGGGTTGATTGGGGCGATCATGCCGGGTGCCTGTTCTGCGCAATCGGTGCGATGCTGCGACCGCGCTATTCCGCGAATATCGTCCAAAAGTGGCTGCCGGCTCTAGATGGCGTGGTAGCCAAGCTGGAACGGGGTGCGAAGGTCGCTGATATCGGCTGCGGCACCGGTTATTCGACCTTCATCATGGCCAGAGCATTCCCAAACTCAGCCTTTGTCGGCTACGACTTCCACGAGCCATCGATTGAGCAAGCTACGGCCCACGCACGCCAGAGCGGTGGTGCCGGCAACATCCACTTCGAGGTGGCCAAGGCAAAGGATTTTCCTGGCAAGGATTTTGACCTGGTGACATGTTTCGACGTGGTGCATGATCTCGGCGATCCGGTGGGGGCCGCCGCCCATATTCACCGCTCGCTTAAGCCCGACGGGACCTGGATGCTGATGGAGCCGCTCGCGGGCGATGCGACGGAAGACAATCTCGGACCGGTCGGACGCGTCGCCTATGCGTTTTCGACCATGGCTTGCGTACCGGTATCTCTATCGCAAGAGGTGGGTATGGCGCTGGGCGCCCAGGCCGGACAGGCGAAACTGACCGAGGTAATCAAGGCGGGCGGCTTCGGTCAGGTCCGTCGAGCCGCGGAAACGCCGCTTAACATGGTTCTCGAGGCGCGGCACTAAGTCTGTTCAACGATCACTCTAACCGCCATATGTCTGCTATTGGCCGATACTGTTGAAAAAGTCGAAAGTCTAACGTCATTGCAAATCTGCCAAAACACAAACGACATCTTCGATTGACGCTAACTACCGCCGCAGATCGATTTAGAACTCGCTCCGTTGAGTCTGAGGCGGATGACGAGGCCCCCCGCGTCCGCATCTGAAAACCGCGTCCACGGCGCTGAAAAAATTGGGCCAAGGCGATACTCCGACTTTTTCAACAGAATCGGCCCTAAGCGGAAATGCAGGCAGCCGCATGAAATGTCCGCTTTTTGGGAAAGAGCGGACGCGGAGTTTTATGAGTACGCACCCTTAGGCCCTTGGTCCCGATCATTCCCGCGCAGGCGGGAATCCAGCAAGTGAACACGCCAGGTTCGATCCGAAGTTTGCTGGCCCCCGCCTCCGCGGGGCGAGCGGCAAAAAGTTACGCCACGCCGGCGCGCAGCAGGTCGTGGAAGTGCACGATGCCGACCGGCTTCTCCTTGTCGACGACAATGAGAGCCGTGATCTTCGAGGCATTGAGCACGGCCAGCGCCTCGCTTGCCAATTGATCAGGCCGCACGGTCTTCGGCGACGCCGTCATCACCTCGTCGACCGCCGCTTGCAAGAGATCGTCGCGCATGTGGCGGCGCAGATCGCCGTCGGTGATCACGCCGGCGAGCTTGCCGGTGGTGTCGGTGACGGCGACGCAGCCGAAGCCTTTGGCCGACATTTCGACGATCGCCGCCGACATTGGCGAGCCGCGCGCGATGAGCGGCACGGCGTCGCCGGGATGCATCACATCGCGGATGAATTTGAGCGCCGCGCCGAGCTTGCCGCCGGGATGAAAGACGCCGAAATCGATGGCGGTGAAGCCGCGGCTTTCCAGGAGCGCGATCGCCAGCGCATCGCCGAGCGCGAGCTGCATCAGCGTCGACGTCGTCGGCGTGAGATTGTGCGGACAGGCTTCGCGGGCCGTCGGCAGCGCCAGCACAATGTCGGCGGCCCTGCCGAGCGTGCTGTCGGCGCTGACGGTGACGGCGATCAGCTTGATGCGGAAGCGGCGCGAATAGTCGATCAGGCTGCGCAGCTCGCCGGTCTCGCCGGACCACGACAGCACCAGCATCACGTCGTCCGACGTGATCATGCCGAGGTCGCCGTGGCTGGCATCGGCGGCATGGACGAAATAGGCCGGCGTTCCGGTCGACGCCAGCGTCGCGGCGATCTTGCGGGCGATGTGCCCGGATTTGCCCATGCCGGTCACGATCAAGCGGCCGCGCGCTTGGCGAATGGTTTCGACGGCGCTCACGAACGAAGCGCCGAGCCCATCGCCGATGGCCGCCGCCAGCGCCGCCAAGCCCTCGCGCTCGGTCTCAAGCGTGCGCAGCGCCGAGGCGACGAACGGCTGCATCGCCGCATCGGGTATGCTCGCGCTGGCCGAACTCTTCTTCGCACTCATCGTCGCATCTATCCCCAGAGAACGCTTACGGCACCCGTGGGGTGCAACGGCGAAACGTTTACTTCTTTTCCCAGGCGGCGAAGGCGTCGGTGAAGGCGCGGTCGCCCGGCGTGCCCTTTTCCAGCGCCAGGATGGCACGGCCGCCGTTGGTATAGACCACCGGGATGTCGAACCACGGCCGTTCCTTGAGCAGCTGAATATTGCGCTGCATATCGGTGTCGACGGCCGAAAGTCCGATCAAGAAGAAGCCGTTGGTGACTTTGACGGCAAGCCCGGCAAGCGGCGTGCCGCGCGCCTGCTCGGATTGCTTCATCAGGATTCCCGGCACGTTAGCGATGCCGCCGCCGGCGAAATCGGCGGGCAGGTTGAATAAGATTTCGATGGTGTGGCTGGCCGGCAAGGCCTGGTCGGTATTGCGGCGGAGCGACCAGGTCATGGTGATATGGCGTTCGGGAATTTCGACGTCAGCACGGACCGCGAGCTCCGGCGCCAGCCCCGGTCCGGGCGAGACCGTCTCGGTGCGCCAGATCACCGAACCGACATAACGCTTGCCCTGCGGGTCGTTCGAATCCTCTTCGTAGAGCACGACGCGCTGCGCCACCGCCGGTGCCGCTTGATTCGCCGCTGCGCCGGCAGCCGGTGGCGTTCCGGCGCTTTGCTCCTGCGGGACCCGGCCACCGAATTTAGGCTGCGACGCCGTTTCGCCTTTTGGCTGGCTCGGCTGCCGCGCCCCGATCGAGGCAACATAGTGATAAATCCCGGTGATGCGCGGCCACTGCCAGACGACCGTGGCAGCGAGACCGGCGACGATGATCAGCGCCACCACGATCGTCGCTATCCCGCGATAGTCGCGGACCGGCCGTGGCCCCGGTTCCACTTCGTCATCCAGCCCGTGCAGCGCCCCACGCGACGCATGCAGAATCCCATGGTCGTCGAACGACGGACTGCGGTTGCGCGACCGCGGATCGTAGTGCTCGGCACTCAGATCGTCGGCATCGCCTTCCATCCCGAAGTCGTTGTGCGCCGCCAATTCCACCTCCTCGCTCGGCAGTTCGGGTGGCGCGGCGTACAAATCGCGCGTTTCGCGCGCCGATTGCGCGGCCCTGGCTGTGGCGCCGCCGAGATCGTGGACGTCGCTGATGGCGTCGCGGAAGCTCCTGGTGCCTTCGCGCTTCGCAGAGGTCGGCGACCGCGCGTTCAGCAATCGCTCGCGCGCCGTCGGCGGCGGGCGCGGTGCTGCAGCCTCGCCCAACTCGGCAGCGACGGACCTCGGCATGGCCGGCTCGGCGCGTCGGCCGTCAGGACGGGCGATGTCCGCCGGCGGCCGGTCGCGTCGCGGCGGCGGCGCTACGCCTGCGCGCGGCTCAGCACGCGCCTTGCGCGCCGCGTCGGCTTCCACTTTGCGGATCGCATCTTCCAGAGCCAGGCGTTCCTTGGTGATCTCCGACTCCGAAAGCGGCGGGTCGACGCCCCGCAACTGCGTGACCAATGCGGTGCGCGCCCGTTCATAGAGTGCCCGTCGTGCTTCGCCCGTGCTTCTTTCAAGGCCGTCGACGGCACGGGCGATCAGCGGATGATAGTCGGTCATTGCGTAAGCTTACGCTCGCCTCCTTGTTTTTTCATCTTAATTTCACGTCTCGATGTTCACGTCTCAAAGGGGTTCTGCATCAGGATCGTGTCTTCCCGTTCCGGGCTGGTCGACAGCAACACCGCCGAACAGCCAATCAATTCCTCGATCCGCCGCACATACTTGATCGCCTGGGCCGGCAGGTCTGCCCAGGAGCGGGCACACGCCGTTTGCTCTTTCCACCCGGCAATGGTCTCGTAGATCGGTTCGACGCGCGCCTGCGCGTGCTCGCTGGCCGGCAGGTAGTCGATATCGCGACCGTCCAGACGATAGCCGACGCAGACCTTGATTTCATCGAATCCGTCGAGAATGTCGAGTTTGGTGAGGGCCAGGCCATGGATGCCGCTGGTGCGCACGCTTTGCCGCACCAGAACCGCATCGAACCAGCCGCAGCGCCTCGGCCGGCCGGTGACGACGCCGAATTCCTTGCCGCGCTCGCCCAGCATCCGGCCAATTTCATTTTTCTGCTCGGTCGGAAACGGGCCTGAGCCGACGCGGGTCGTGTAGGCCTTGCAGATGCCGAGCACGTAACCGATCGCATTGGGCCCGAGACCGGAGCCGATCGCAGCCTGGGCGGCAACCGTATTCGACGAGGTGACGAACGGATAAGTTCCATGGTCGATGTCGAGCAGCGCGCCCTGCGCGCCTTCGAACAAGATGCGCTTGCCCTCGCGGCGCCGCTCGTCGAGCCAGGACCAGACCGAGTCCATGAACGGCAGCACTTGCGGCGCCACCGCGGCCAAGTCGTCATAAATCGCCCGCGGCGCGACCTCGCTCATGCCAAGCCCGCGGCGCAAGGCGTTATGATGCGCCAAGAGGCGCTCGATCTTGCCGTTGAGCATCTGCAGATCGGCCAGATCCATCAGCCGGATCGCGCGGCGGCCGACTTTGTCCTCGTAGGCCGGGCCGATGCCGCGACCGGTGGTGCCGATCGCGCCTTTGCCCGAAGCGCGTTCGCGCGCGACGTCGAGTTCCTGGTGCAGCGGCAGGATCAACGGCGTGTTCTCGGCGATGCGCAGATTGTCCGGCGTGACGTCGATGCCTTGGGTTTTAAGCTTGGCGATCTCGTTGATCAGCGCGCGCGGATCGAGCACGACGCCGTTGCCGATGATCGACAGCTTGCCCGGACGCACCACGCCGGACGGCAACAGCGACAGCTTGTAGGTGGTGCCGTTGATGACGAGGGTGTGGCCGGCATTGTGACCGCCCTGGAAGCGGACGACGATGTCGGCCTGCTCGGACAGCCAATCGACGATCTTGCCCTTGCCTTCGTCGCCCCATTGGGAGCCGACCACGACAACATTGGCCATGAGGCATTGTCCCCAGGAAACGCAGAAGGAAACGCACAAGCGACTTCGAGAAGAGATCGAAGGAGAACCCGCTGAACCCGCATCTGAATCGGATAGCCGCAACTGACCGGATAACGGATGACGCGGTGTGAAGCAAGGCTAGCGGGGCACCGAGGCAGCCGCCGCTCATGCGTTAAAGCATTGGATTGACAGGAATTTTTAGACAATGGGTCGTCGCGGCATGCAAAGCGCGTAGGCCCGCCGATTGTCGCAGATTGGTAAATTCCGGACCTGTCATGCGCCGCGCGCAATGGTCGTCGCGCCCAGTCCGCGCTAACTCGGCCGGCACAAAAAAATCGGCGCCGATTCACGTCGACGGGGGGCGAGCTCTTTATGGCCGAGGTGCACGTCCCGCTTCCCCGCCAGCAGCGCCGCCGGCTGTTCGACCAAGCCTATCTGCTGTTGTCGCTGACCTCGTTGTTCTGGGCCGGCAATACCATCGTGGCCCGTTATGTCGTCGGGCATGTGCCGCCGGTTACGCTGTCCTGCATCCGCTGGGGCGGCGCCTTCCTGATTGTGTTGCCGTTTGCGGCGCCGCATTTGGTGCGCGATTGGCCGGCGATCCGCAAGCATGCCGGCGTCATGGCGCTGCTCGCCTTCACCGGCTTCTCCATCTACAACGTGATGGCCTACTACGCGCTGCAGTACACGACCGCGATCAACGGGCTGTTGCTGCAAACGGCGTCGCCGCTCTACGTGGCGCTGTGGAGCTTCGCGCTGTTCGGCGAACGCCTTACGCTGCGCCAGGCCGGTGGCATTTGCCTGTCGCTGGCCGGTGTCCTCACTATCGTCTGTCACGGCAGCCTGGCGGTCTTGCTCGGCATCGGACTCAATCGTGGCGATGCGCTGTTGCTCGGCGCGATCGTGATCTACGCCTTTTGTACCGTCGCCTTGTGCAAACGGCCGCTGATGCATCCGCTGTCGTTTCTCGCCGCCGGCATGGGGCTCGGAGCATTATTTCTCGCGCCGGCGATGGCGTGGGAGCTTGGCAGCGGCGCGCCGTTTGTCCTCGACGGGACCAGTGTCGCCAGCATCGTCTTCGTCTGTGTGTTTCCGTCGCTGCTCGGCGGTCTGCTGCTCAATCGCGGCGTCGAACTGATCGGCGCCAATCGCGCGGCGCCGTTCATCTACCTGGTTTCGGTGTTCGGCTCGGTGATGGCGGTGGCGTTTCTGGGCGAGCACTTCGAGCTCTACCACGCCGTCGGCTATGCGCTGGTGCTGGCCGGCATCACGGTGGCGACGCGGCGATAGGTCAATCGCTTCAATCGCGTTTCTGGGCGCAGTGAAACACGCTGAGAATTGTTACGCTCTCATCTGCTGGACCGACCTCGTAGACGAGAATGTAGGGATAGTGCCTCACGACCCACTCCCGCGTGTCGGGCGAGCGTCCGGTGCGCCCTGAATAAGGGAAATATCGCAATATTTCGGCCGCCTCCCATATGCTCGCACCGACGCGCACTGCGGCCGAAGGGCTCCGTTCGCTGATGTATTCGTGAATTGCGAGCAGCTGGGATCGAGCACGAGCGCTAAATCGCAGCGTTAACGGCCGAACCGCCGCCACACATCGTCCATTTCTGCGTCGCTCGCGATCTTGCCTTCGCGGACTTCGCGCTTGGCCAATTCAACTTCAGCGACCTGGGCATCGCTGAGCTGGTAATGGTGCGCTTCCGGATTCGCAAAGGCCAATAGAAACTCTGCCGCGAGCTCTTGTTCGCGCGGCGGGAGTCGCTCCAGGCCGGCAATGGCTTCTTCGAGCAGTTTGATCATATCAAAAACATAGCACGCAAAACCCTCCGCACAAAGACCGCCGTCGGCGTGGTCTTGATCAAAACCGCAGCGGTTTAGCCTGCTGCACCTGCGGCAGCGCGCGCACCCTGGCGAGCACATCCGCCGGCAATTCGCCGTCGATCTCGATCAGCGCCACGGCGTTGCCGCCGGGCGCGTCGCGGCCGACATGGAAGGTTGCGATATTGATGCCGGCATCGCCCAACGTCGACGAGAACTTGCCGATGAAACCCGGCTTGTCGAGATTGGTGATGTAGATCATCGAGGCACCGAACTCGGCGTCCATGCGGATGCCTTTAATGTCGACGATACGCGGACGGCCGTCGGCATAGACGGTGCCCGACACATGCCGCGTCTGCCGGTCGGTGGTGACCGTGACCGTGATCAGGCTCTCGTAGTCGCCTTCGGCGTCGCGGCGGGTCTCCTCGACGGCGATGCCGCGATCCTTGGCGACGATCGGCGCCGAGACCACGTTGATGTCCTGCAGCATCGGGCGCAGCAGGCCGGCGATCGCCGCCGACGACAGCGCCCTGGTATTCATCCGCGAGACGATGCCCTCATACGAAATCTGCACGCGCTGGATGCCGCTCTCGGTGAGCTGTCCGGCGAACGAGCCGAGCTTCTCCGCCAGCGTCACGAACGGCCTGAGCTTCGGCGCTTCCTCGGCGGTGATCGAGGGGAAGTTGACGGCGTTGGTGATGGCGCCGCGCACGAGATAATCGGCCATCTGCTCGGCGATCTGCAGCGCGACGTTCTCCTGCGCTTCCGTGGTCGAGGCGCCGAGATGCGGCGTGCAGACCACGTTCGGCAGCGCAAATAGCGGACTTTCAGTCGCCGGCTCGGTGATGAACACGTCGAGCGCGGCGCCGGCGATGCGGCCCGACGACAGCGCCTCGAACAACGCCGCCTCATCGACCAGCCCGCCGCGCGCGCAATTGATCAGGCGCAGGCTCTTCTTGGTCAGTTTCAGCGTTTCGGCGTTGATGATGTTCTTGGTCTTTTCCGTCAGCGGCGTATGCAAAGTGAGGAAATCGGCGCGGCGCAGCAATTCCTCGAGCGCGACCTTTTCGACGCCGAGATCGCGCGCCCGCTCGTCGGACAGAAACGGATCGTAGGCAACCACCTTCATCTTCATGCCGAGCGCGCGGTCGGCGACGATCGAGCCGATATTGCCGCAGCCGATGATGCCAAGCGTCTTGCCGAAAATCTCGACGCCGAGAAATTTGTTCTTTTCCCATTTGCCGGCGCGGGTGGAGGCGTCGGCTTCGGGAATTTGCCGCGCCAGCGACAGCATCAGCGTGATGGCGTGCTCCGCGGTGGTGATCGAATTGCCGAACGGCGTGTTCATCACGATGATGCCGCGCGCGGTCGCCGCCGGGATATCGACATTGTCGACGCCGATGCCGGCGCGGCCGATCACTTTGAGGCCGTTGGCCTTCTCCAGGAGCTTGGCCGTGACTTTGGTCGCCGAGCGGATCGCCAGGCCGTCGAAGCCGTTGATCGCGTCGGCGAGCTTGTCTTTGTCTTTGCCGAGATTGGGCTGGAAATCGACCTCAAGCCCGCGATCCTTGAAGATCGCCACGGCCGCGGGCGACAGCGCATCGGAGATGAGAACTTTGGCACTCATTGCTTTGGTCCTTCACCCTCACGGGGAGGGTGGTGAATAATCAAGCCGCCTTGGCCAGCGCGTCCTTGGCTTTAGCGTAGGCCCAGTCGAGCCACAGCGTCAGCGCCTCGACGTCGGCGCGCTCGACGGTCGAGCCGCACCAGATGCGCAGGCCCGGCGGGGCATCGCGATAGGCGTCGATGTCGTAGGCGATGCCTTCCTTGTCCAGCGACGCGGCAATGCTTTTGACGAACGCCGCCTGCGCATCGGGCGGAAGCCGGGTGACGGCCGGATCGACGACCTTGAGGCAGACCGACGTGTTGGAACGGATCGCCGGATCGGCGGCGAGGAAATCGAGCCATTTGGCGCGCGCGACCCAATCAGCGATGACCTTGGCGTTGCCATCGGCGCGGGCGCGCAGCGCGGTCGACCCGCCGGCGGCTTTCGCCCATTCGAGCGCATCGAGATAATCTTCCACGCACAGCATCGACGGCGTGTTGATGGTCTCGCCCTGGAATATGCCGTCGATGAGCTTGCCGCCTTTGGTCATACGGAAGATTTTCGGCAGCGGCCAGGGCGGCGTGTAGCTCTCGAGCCGCGCCACCGCGCGCGGTGAGAGGATCAGCATGCCGTGCGCCGCTTCGCCGCCGAGCGCCTTCTGCCAGGAGAAGGTGACGACATCGAGCTTGGCCCATTCGAGCGGCTGTGCGAACGCGGCCGAAGTGGCGTCGCAGATGGTGAGGCCCGCGCGATCCGCAGCGATCCAGTCGGCATTGGGCACGCGCACGCCGGATGTGGTGCCGTTCCAGGTGAACACGACGTCGCTCGCCGGATCGACTTTGGCCAGATCGGGCAATTTGCCGTAAGCGGCCTTGAGCGTCGTGACGTCCTTGAGTTTCAGCTCTTTGACGACGTCGGTGACCCAGCCTTCGCCGAACGATTCCCAGGCCAGAAGCGTCACCGCCCGAGGGCCGAGCAGCGACCACAGCGCCATTTCGACCGCGCCGGTGTCGGAAGCCGGCACGATGCCGATTCGGTAATCGGCCGGGACCGCCAGAACTTCGCGGGTCAGATCGATGGCGCGCTTGAGCTTGGCCTTGCCCGGCTTCGAGCGGTGCGAGCGGCCGGTGAGTGCGCCGGTAAGGTTTTGTGGGGCCCAGCCGGGGCGTTTGGCGCAGGGGCCGGACGAAAAATGCGGCACAGACGGCCGCACAGCAGGCATGGCAATGGTCATGGTCTATCCTTCCAGATAGGCGCCCCTCGTTGGGGAGGGGTGTCCCGTGGGTGGAGATACGGAAGGAAGCGGCGAAAATCAAGTCGGAGGACGGACGACAGAAAACGGACGACGTGAGGCTCGTTGTCTGTCTTCTCGTTCTTCCCCTGTGCTTAGAACTTGTAACCGGCGCCGATCCGGCCGCTCACGATGGGAACGTTGATACTGTCGATTGGCGCGAACTGAACAAACTCAAACTCGCCGCGGAGAAAGAAATTCTGGGTCAATGCCCAATCAAGTCCGCCGCCGACCGAGAAGCCCCAGAGCAACGTGTTGTTTTGCCCGGCGCTGGGAAAGAGCGGGTACCCTACGCACTCCAATCCGCCGACGCACGTCAGATCCACTTTTACCGATGCACTGTAGTCGCCGCTTCCGGTCACAAAGCCGACGAACCCGTACGGCAACAAGTTGCCGACAATATATCCGGCGCGAAACCGCGCCTCGCCGTAGTCGGTAACATTCATGTGCGCGGTGGGGTTGCTGATTTGTATCGCGGTAACATTGCCGACCGGGGACCCGAAGCTGCGGGCGATGACCCCGGATGAGGTTGTAGAGGTCGCCGTCGTGCGCAAGTTCGTGTGCGTATAGTTCGCTTCGACGCCAAGGATAAGATCCTGCCACTGGGTATTGTAGCCCAGGAAGGCGCCGCCGCCGAGTGTAGTGGAAGCACCTCTGCCGACCGCCGCCAATTGGGATGGCGTGAACACTTGCTGCACCAACGTGCCTTGCAGGGCTAGTGTTATGAGCGGCGCCGTTGCATTGGTAAAATCGACGTTTGCGTCGTTGTAGCTGACGTCGCCGCCGACATAGAAGCCGCTCCAGCGCGTGAAGGTCGCGGGGCCGACGGTCACGACCGGCGCGACGGGTTCACTGCCGCGCAGGACGTCGTAATCGGCGGCGAGCGCCGGTGTCGCCGTCCCCAACACCATGGCAAGGCAGAATACCCAACGCATCGGCCGTTCTTTCATCCGCTTCGCCCGCGACACTTGGCGAGCCATGTCCCGGAACGAATTGGCCCGGACCGAATCAGCCGCGGCTCGACAGCGGCGGCTGCATCGGTACGTATTGCGGGGGCCCGTATTGCTGGGGCGGCGCCGGGATGTATTGCGGCGGCGGCACCGGCACATATTGCGGCTGCGGTGCCGGGATGTATTGCGGCTGCGCGGCAAAGACCGGCTGCGCGAACGACGCGAAACCGAAGCCGCCACCGGCCGGGAACACCCAGCGCAGGCCGACACGGAAATCCTCAGACGTGATGTCGCGCAGCGTGTAGAACGCTCCCGGACAAGACGGCGTGTTCTGACAATGCACCACAGCGGTCTGCGGCGAGCCGAGATTGAGGAAACGCCAGCTGAAGTCGACCTTGAGATTGTCGTTGACGTTGTAGGTCAGACCGGCCTGAACGTCCCACGCCAAATTCCATTGCGAGCTGTCGTTGAAGGTGTAGCCGAAGCCGACGGTGCCGTTGCTGCCAATGATGCCTTGGTCCTGGACGTCGCTGATCATATTGCGAGCGCCGCCGACGCCGGCACCAATAAACGGCGTGATGCACCACCAGGTGCCGAGATCGATATAGGCGTTGGCCAAAAAGACGGCGGAAGAGAAGTTCCCGGTGTTGATGTCGAAGCAGTTGGCGCCGCCGCAGAAGTCGGTATAACTGCCGGTCGCCTTGAATCCCGCCTTGGTGCGATATTCACCGGTCACGTCGAACCGCAGCCAGCTGTTCCACTCGTAGCCGACGCCGAAGCCGAAGATCGACGTGTCCTGAATGTCCTTCTGGACGATCTGCCAGCTCGGCGGCCACACGAAGACTGAGTTGGTCTGCGAGTGATCGAACGAGGTGAAGGTTTGCACGCCGACGCCGACGTCGCCGCGCAGGTACCACCTGCCGGTATCGCAGCAGGGCGCGGGCTGATAGACGATTTGAGGCTGCGGCATCGGCATGTCGGCCGCATGTGCCGGCGTGCTCAAATATGCCGTCGCGCTGATGACGACGGCCGCCGCGGCGGCGATCGAGGATTTTACGCTGACCATCTGCTTCGTCCTTTTCTCGGCACGGCCGCGCGCGCGGCCAGGCGTCGCTGACGAAGCGAAGGTGTCAGGAAATTCTTAAACGCCCCTTAACCTTAACTCTTAACCGTGTTTGTTAGTAATTTTATCTGCAACGGCGCCATGTATGCGCCGACGCTGCGCCGTCAAAAACAACGCAAACCTTGCAATTGTGGGCTTATTCCGGGCGGCTTGGTTAAGTGTTCGTTAACGTCACCGGCAGGGCGGAAGAATCGGCAGCCGCCGGGTTAATCCTTATGGTCGTCGTCGAGCTCGCCGATATGGTGCTGGGCGTAAAGTTCGGCGCCGAGCTTGGCGACCAGGTCGAGCTGCGTTTCGAGGAAGTCGATGTGATGCTCCTCGTCGCTCATCAGCTTCTCGAACAAATCGCGCGAGACGTAATCCTTCACCGCGTGGCAATGGGTGGCGGCTTCCTCGTACAAAGCGCGCGCGTGCATCTCCGCACGCAGATCACACTCCAGCACTTCCTTGACGGTCTGGCCGATGTGCAACGGATCGAGCACCTGCATATTGGGAAAGCCGTCGAGAAAGATGATGCGCTCGACCAGCTTGTCGGCGTGCTCCATCTCCTCGATCAATTCCTTGCGCCACTGCTTGGCCAGCGACTTGTAACCCCAATTGTCGAGCAGGCGATAATGCAGCCAATATTGGTTGATCGCCGTCAGCTCGTGCCGGAGCGCCTTGTTGAGATAATCGACAACTCCGGGCTCGCCGCGCATGCTCGTGCTCTCCTGCAATGTGGCGCACGTTGATCGTGCACGTGTACAGATTATAACGATTATAACCTATGAGGCGAATGCGCAAAGGCACGCGATGGTCGGCGCGATCCAATTAAGCCCTAAATTGTGGAAAGCCTAGGAACCGTTGGCCCGGCAGCAGGTGGCGTCGGCCGTGGCCAAAGCTTCGTCCATGATCCGGCGGATGGTACGGACGCACCGCCCGCATTGGGCGCTGCAGCCGAGGCACCCATAGACCTCACCGGCGGTCCGCGCCGCTTCCGCCCCGGAGAGCGCCGAGCGGACATCGTGGTCGGTCAACACATTGCAGGAACAAACAATCATCGCGGTACGGCCCGGCGGTCCGTTGGTAGCAGTCGCAACTATCTACGGCCGCCGAAAACTGATTTCAATCAAAAAACGCTTCTTTTTAGTTATTCTAAGCTATTGGGAAGTCACGCCATTCCGTTACGCGCCACATTAACGCCGCGTTAGCCACAAAACGCCTTTGGGTGGCAGTATTTAGCTCGGACTTGCCGTCACGCGCTGGCGGAAGCGGCAGACTTTAGGCTGCGGCGGTTTCCTCGGAGTCCTCGTCCCGCCGGCGGCGGCGGCGCCCGGAGCGCAGCCGGCAGAGCCTCGCCGGAATGGCGCACAGATCGTCCATGAGGCCGACGAAGCGCTGGCCGCGGCCGAGCGCCCGATCGAGTGCCGCCATGGTCCGCGCCAGACCGGGATCGTCGTCATTGACCCAGGTGCGCAACACCGAGGCGAACAGCACGGCGAGCCCCTGGGCGCGGATCATACCGCGCGGGCCGGCGGCGCCGATGCCGGCGGCCGTCAGCATCCATTGCTGCGAGCGCGCCGCCAGGCGGTTGAGCGCCATCGCCAGCGGCGGATTGCGGCCGGCCGAGCGCAGCAGCGAGCGAATGGCGTCGCGGTGCGGCGCCAAAATCTCGAGCCGGCGCATCAGCACGTCGAACAGCCGCTCGCGTTCCGGCTCCTCGGCCATGTCGCTCATATCCTCGGCGAGCACGGCGCGGTCGGTCGCCTTGACATGGGCGGCAATGATGGCAAACGTCGAGGGGAACTCGTCGCGCAATTGCGCCAGCGAGACGCCGGCGCGAGCGGCTACGTCGGCAAGGCCGATCGTCTCGAATGATTTGTCCGCCAGAAGCGCGAGCAGGGCGGCGACGATCTTGTCGCGATCGGTGCTCGGCGCGGAAGGACCATTGGTCGTTGCCGGGCGTTCGGATTTTGCGGCGGGCTTGCGGGCGGGCCTTCGGACGGGTCTGCGGGCCATGACCAAACTCCTGCACCAACTGATCGGCGCGTGACCAGCAGATCATATGTACGCCGCCGGCAGCGCGGTTCCAAGGTCATCCAGAGCATGATCCGCAAAGGAGAAGCCGGCTTCGCGAAGAGATCATGCTCCGCTCAACTGAGCTTGCGCGAGCGTTCCGTCGCAGCGGCGATCGCTTTCTTCATGAGCTGCGCTAGCCCGTCATTGCTCATCAACACCTCGAGCGCCGCCGCGGTGGTGCCGCCCGGCGACGTGACATTTTCGCGCAAGGTGGCCGCATCGAGCGACGAGCGGTGCAGCAATTCGCCCGAGCCCGCCACGGTCTCGCGGGCGAGCTTGTCGGCAAGTTCGCGCGGCAGTCCGGCGGCGGCGCCGGCCTCGGCCAGCGCTTCGGCAAGGAGGAAAATATAAGCCGGTCCCGATCCGGACACCGCCGTCACCGCGTCCATCAGCCTCTCGTCCTCGACCCATTCGACAATGCCGGTTGCGGCGAGCAGGCGATCGGCGAGGTCGCGCTGCGCTGCGCTGACGTGCAGCGGCACCGCCACCGTGATGCCGCGGCCGATCGACGCCGGCGTGTTCGGCATGGCGCGGACAAAGGCGCCGGCGTTTTTCAGCGAGTGCGACAGGAATTGCAGCGTCCGCCCGGCCATGATCGAGACGACGACGGTCGAGGCGCCGGCCAGCGGTGCGATCGCCGGCATGGCCTGGTCCGCGGTCTGCGGCTTCACCGCGACGACGATGGCGGCAACGTCGGTCAGTGCGGACGGATGGGGATTAAGCCGCAAGCCCCGCGCCGCCAGCGCGGCTATTTGCGGCGCCGGGGCCGGTTCGATCACGGCGACCTTGGCCGGATCGAGGCCGGCGCGCAGCCAGCCGTCGAGCAACGCGCCGCCCATCTTGCCGGCGCCGGCCAGCACGATCAGGCCGGTGAAATCGTGCAAACTTGGAGAGTCAGCGGCAGAAGACATGCCGCATTTTAGGCGTGGCCGGCGGTCTCGAACAGCGCGGCGTCCATGGCTTCGCGGGCCGATTTGCCGGCCCAGACCACGAACTGGAATGCCGGGAAGTAGCGCTCGCAGGCGTCGAGCGCGCTGCCGAGCACGGCCTCGCACTGCCGGCCGGACGCCGACACGCCGCCGGCGAGCAGAAGCGCATGACGGAACATCACGACGCCGTTCTGCATCCAGACGTCGAAATGCCCGATCCACAATTGCTCGTTGATCAGGGCGACAAGCTGCTGCACTTCCGACAGCCGCAGCTCCGGCACCCGCATGTCGAAGGCGCAAGCCAGATGCAGCGCCTCGATCTCGCCCATCCAGGTGAAGGAGACCTGATAATTGGTCCAGCGGCCGGTGACGACGATCGCGATCTCGTCTTCGCCGGCGCGCTCGAACGGCCAGCTGTTGCCGGCGGCCATGTGCTCGACGACGTCGAGCGGACTGTCGTTGGCGTCACGGGCGAGTTCGATGATCGACATGCAGCCTCCACAGCACCGGTTTGAAGTGGAAATGCGCACGCCACTGAGCACAGCCGACGCACGGGACGCGATTTGCCGCAGGAGCAACCGGCCCCCCGCGGATTGACTCAACCGCGCGAATCAGTCCGCGCGCACAATATAAACGGCCCGATTCTCCGGCCAAAGCCTCGACCTAAAGCCTTGCTGCTAGAGGTTTCACGTCGGCCGTCGATAGCCCCCGTCGGCAGTCATGAAGTGATTTGCCGGTTCCGCACAATGCAGCGCCGATGACAGTCCACAGGCCGGCCTGCGACAAGTTGACTCGGGTGCGTTCGTCATGCCCGGCCTTGTGCCGGGCATCCCGTTGCCGCGCACTCGGAGTGTTTTGAATCGAGATGGCCGGGATAAACCCGGCCATGACGACGACGGGCATGGAATGCTCAATCGAAGAACAGGCTCGAGACCGATTCCTCGGACGCGGTGCGGCTGATGGCTTCGCCGATCAGGGTCGCGATCGACAGCACGCGGATGTTGGGGGAGGCTCTGACCTCGTCGGTCGGCTGGATCGAATCGGTGATCACCAGCTCGTTGAGGTTCGATTTATTGATGCGGGCGACGGCGCCGCTGGAGAGCACGCCGTGGGTGATATAGCCGTAGACCGCGCTGGCGCCTTTCTCCAACAGCGCATCGGCGGCGTTCAACAGCGTGCCGCCGGAATCCATAATGTCGTCGACCAGAAGGCAGATGCGGCCGTCGATTTCACCGATGACATTCGCCACCTCCGACTCGCCCGGCCGCTCGCGCCTCTTGTCGACGATGGCGAGCGGGGCATTGATGCGCTTGGCGAGCCCGCGGGCCCGCACCACGCCGCCGACGTCGGGCGAAACCACCATGACGTCGGCGAGATTGAAGCGCTGCTTGATGTCACGCACCATGACGGGCGACGCGAACAGATTGTCGGTCGGGATGTCGAAGAAGCCCTGGATCTGCCCGGCATGGAGGTCGAGCGTCAGCACCCGGTCGACGCCGGCGCGGGTGATGAGGTTGGCGACGAGCTTGGCGGAGATCGGCGTGCGCGGCCCGGGTTTGCGGTCCTGCCGGGCATAGCCGTAATAGGGGATCACCGCCGTAATGCGCCGGGCCGAGGCGCGCCGCAGCGCATCGATGATGATCAGCAATTCCATCAAGTGGTCGTTGGCCGGATAGGACGTCGACTGAATGACAAAAACGTCGGCGCCGCGGACGTTTTCCTGGATCTCGACAAAAATTTCCATGTCGGCGAAACGCCGCACCACGGCCTTGGTCAGCGGCGTGCCGATATAAGCGCCGATCTCTTCGGCAAGCGCCGGGTTGGAATTGCCGGCGACGAGCCTGATGGCCCCGTTGTTGCCCGCCATTGCCGCTCCTGGACGCCGTCGGTTCCGGCCGAAAACAACGCCCTGATACAAGCCACTCGCGCGACTGGCAACATGAATCAGGGCCTTGTCCCCGCAGGATTTTTTGACTTGGGGGCCCCCGTTGCGCACGTGGTAAATCGCCGGCAAAGCGGATGGCGAATGGTGAGTGGCGAATGGGGTGAGCCCAGCCGCCTCTGCTCGCTATATTCGCCACTCGCTATTCGCTGGCTAACGCGATGGCGTTGATGTGCCGCCCGTAGTCCGCCTCGCCGCGATGCGTCGTGCGGCGGAAGCTGAAAAACCGCGCCGGCTCGGCATAGGTGCAAAGCTGGACGTCGTCAATCTCGCGGAGCCCGGCCCGGCTCAGCCGCGCGGCGATATAGCCGCCGAGATCGAAGTAAGCATGGCCGTTGCGTGCCGCTGGGCGAAAGAAACGTTCGGAGCCTTCATCCTCCTCGGCAAAGCGCGTGATGAGATCGGGACCGACTTCATAATTGCCCTGCCGGATCATCGGACCGAGCGCGGCACGGACACGGCCGCGCTCGGCGCCGATCCGCTCCATCGCCACAATCGTCGCCTCGGCGACGCCGGCGAGCGCGCCGCGCCAGCCGGCATGCGCCGCGCCGACCACCCGCGCCACCGGGTCGGCGAGCAGGATCGGGCCGCAATCGGCGGTGCTGACGCCGACGGCGAGGCCTGGAGTGCGGGTAACGATGGCGTCGGCGCGCGGCCGCGCCTGCATCGGCCACGGCGTCTCGGCGACGACGACGTGCGGCGAATGGATTTGGTAGGCGGTGAGCAAACAATCCGGCGCGACGTCGAGCGCCGCTGCCATGCGCGCACGGTTCTCGCTGACATGGCCGGCATCGTCGCGCGAGCCGACGCCGCCATTGAGGCTGGCATAGAGGCCGCTCGAGACGCCGCCTTCGCGCGTGAAGAAGGCGTGGCGGATTCCGGGGAGCGTCAGCGTCGCGGCCTTTATCATCATCGCTGCACCCGCCGCTATTTTTCGAACCCCGGTAGCACGCCGAATTTCGGGTCGGCGATCGCCAGCACCTTGAACAGCTCGCCCATGCCTTTCGGTCCGGTTTCGGTCAGCCGCGCCATCGCGCCGTCGATCTCGGCAATCTTGTCGGGCACCGCCTGCGACTTGAGCATGGCGGCGCGCCTTTCGATGCCGAGCCGCAGCAAAAAGTCGCGCTGCGACAGCGGACCATGAATGCGCCCGCCGATGATTTCGGCGCTGTTCGCCAGCGTCGAGAAATCGACATGGGCGGTGAGATCGGCTTCGCCCGGCGCGCGCAGCGGGTCGGTGTAGGAATGGCCGGCGACGGCTTGCAGGGTCTGGCCGAGACCCTGCTGCACATGGCCATAGTCGATAATGAGCGCCACGCCGTCGGCGCGCGCGCGCCGCCCGAGCTCGAGCGCGATGGCGTCGGAGCGCCATTCATAGATCGAGCCTTCGGGTGCCTGGCGCAATTCCCGCGGCAGCGTGGCGTCGAAATGCGGCAAGGGATCGCGGGCGGCGCCGATAGCAAGCTTACCGCCAGGCGCGACCTCGACCACGCGCTCGTGCCAGCCGTTGGCTTGTTTGACCGCCTGATGCACCGGCAGTGCGTCGATGAATTCGTTGCCGATGATGATGGCAGGCCCGCCGGGGAGGTCGGTAAGCGCCGGATGCCACAGTACCGGCTCGCCGAGCCCTTGCAGCCGCCGCTGCTGTTCCGCCTGCAGCTTCGGGCTGATCTCGACTATATGCAGAACGATCGCGGTGTAGAAACTGCGCACCGTTTTGGCCGCGCGCAGCGCATCGATCATCAAAGTCCCGCGGCCGGGTCCGAGCTCGACAATGCGGACGTTTTCCGGCGCGCCCATTTGCTGCCAGACCGCGGCCATCCACAGCCCGATCAGCTCGCCGAACATCTGGCTGATTTCCGGCGAGGTGATGAAATCGCCGGCGGCACCGATCGGATCGTGGGTAATGTAATAGCCGTATTGCGGGTGCGTCAGACAAAGCCGCATGTATTCGGCCAGCGGCATCGGTCCGGCGATGGCGATCAGGCGGCGGATTTCGGCTTCGAGCGGCGAGGGTGCGTCAGCCATTTTTTGCGATCGGTTGACGGCGAAGCGCCAGGGCGATGAGGCCGATGCCGGCCACGATCAGCGGAATGCACAGCAGCATCCCCATGGTGAGCCCGCCCGTGCTTCTGGTGAATTCTTGCAGCTGCGCGTCGGGCTCGCGGAAGAATTCGCAAATCGTCCGCGCGATGCCGTAGCCGAGGAAGAACGCGCCGGTGACGAGACCCGGCCGCTTGAGCGCGCCGAGACGGACCATGACGCCGAGGACGATCAGCAGCACGAAGCCTTCGAGCGTCGCCTCATAGAGCTGGCTTGGATGGCGCGGCAGCGGTCCGCCATTGGGGAACACCATCGCCCACGGCACGTCGGTCGGCCGGCCCCACAATTCGCCGTTGATGAAATTGGCGATGCGGCCAAGGAACAGGCCGATCGGCGAGACGGCAGTGGTGACATCGCCGAGCGACAGCATCGGCAAGCCGCGGCGCAGCGCAAACAGCACGGTGGCGACGACGCAGCCGAGGACGCCGCCGTGAAACGACATGCCGCCGTTCCATAGTTCGAAAATCTGGATCGGATGCGCGGCGAACTGCGGAAGATTGTAGAACAGAACATAGCCGACGCGGCCGCCGACGATGATGCCAAGCGTGATCCAAATAATGAAATCGTCGAACTCTCCGACGGTGATCGGCGCTGGTCCGCCCCACAGCCGCTGCGACGCGATGATGGCGCGCGCATAGAACCAGCCGGCAATGATGCCGACGATGTAGGCCAGCGCGTACCAGCGGATCGAGAACGGCCCGATGGAAAACAGCACCGGATTGATCGCGGGGTAGGGAATCACCGGCAGAACGAACATCGAGCACTCCGAAAGCGGGCAAGCCATCCCTTTTAGAGCACGTCCTGATTCGATCGAATCGGGACGGGCTCCGGATTCTTTGATTTGCGCATGTCGTTGTCGGAAAACCGGTTCCCATCCTCGGATCAAGTCCGACAACAGGCTTTGGCCGGGACACGCGCTGACAACGCCGCTGTTTCCGCCGCGGCCCATCTTGCGATGGGGCTGCACCATTGCCATTGTGTGGGGGGATGGCAAGCGGGCGCGTGATGCGCCCACTTCCTTGCGGAGGGCAGCATGGTCCAGACGACGAACCGATTCTTCGACGAAGTCGCGCGATTGATGAACGACGCCGCCGGCGTGGCGCAAGGCGTGCGGCGTGAGTTCGAGACGGTGTTTCGCGCCCAGGCCGAGCGGATTCTTCGCGAACTGGCCGTGGTCCAGCGCGAAGAGTTCGAGGCGGTCAAGGACATGGCGCGGCTTGCCCGCGAGGAGAACGAAGCGCTCAAGGCCCGGGTCGCGGCTTTGGAAGCGCGGCTTGCCGGCGGCAACGCGGCCGCGCAATCGTCGGCGCTCGCTGCGGGCGGACCACACGGCACTTCGGCCGCGGAGCCGCCTCCGACCGGGTATTTCGCGTAAAAAAAGCCGGGTTCCCGGCCTTCCTTGTTTTTACGGATCGGCGCCGCTATAAGCGCGCCACCGCGGCCCACAGCACCCCTGGAGGCTGCCGCGGTGATCCAAAGACATGCTTTAAGGCTTCAACGCGTCAAGCCTTTACCGACGAGGATAAATCATGGCCACCGTCAATCTGATCAAGGCGGTGCCGCGTTCGCAAGGCGGCAAGGGGGCCGCCCGGGCAGAACGTCGCGCCGGCCGGGTACCGGGAATCATCTATGGCGACGGCAAGCCGCCGCTGCCGATCTCGCTCGACTATAACGATCTGCGGCAGCGGATTTATGCCGGGCACTTTCTGACCACCATTCATGACGTCGAGATCGATGGCGTGAAGCACCGCGTCATTCCGCGCGACTTCCAGCTCGACGCCATCCGCGACCTGCCGCTGCACGTGGATTTCATGCGGCTCGGCGAGGGCGCGACCATCCGCGTCAACATCCCGATCCATGTGAAGAACGCCGACCAGTCGCCGGGCGTCAAGCGCGGCGGCACGGTGTCGATCGTCGCTCACACCATCGAAGTGCGCTGCCGCGCCGACGCCATTCCGACCAGCATCGAAGTCGATGTCGGCGGGCTCGACATCAACTATTCCAAGCACCTGAGCGACATCACGCTGCCGGAAGGCGTGCGCGTCGTCGCCGGCCGCGACATCACGCTGGTCACCGTGGTGCCGCCATCGGGCTATGCGGAAGAAATGAAAGCCGCGGCCGAGGCTGCCGCTGCCGCCGCTGCTGCAGCGGCTGCTGCCGCCGCCGCCGGTCCCGCGGCCACCGGCGCCCCCGGTGCCGCTCCGGGCGCGCCCGGTGCTGCGCCGGGCGCTGCCGCGGGCGCTGCGCCCGCCGCCGGTGCCGCCGAGAAGAAGTGAGGTTGCGCTCCCGCATTGGACGATGCTCATGCTGCTCCTGGTGGGGCTCGGCAATCCGGGAGCACGCTATGTCAGCAACCGCCACAATGTCGGCTTCCTGACGCTGCAAGCGATCGCGGGGCGCTACGGCATCGGGCCGTGGCGCCGGCGCTTTGCCGGCGTCGCCTGCGAAGGACCGCTCGGCGGCGAGCGCGCGCTGCTGCTGTTGCCCGGAACATTCATGAATGAATCGGGCCGCGCCGTCGCCGAGGCGGCGCAGTTCTACAAGCTTGCGCCCGGCGACGTCACCGTGTTCCACGATGAGATCGAGCTGCCGCCCGGCAAGGTACGGGTCAAGGTCGGCGGCGGCATCGCCGGGCACAATGGCCTACGCTCGATCACCGCGCATATCGGCAACGATTACCGGCGGGTGCGCATCGGCGTCGGTCATCCGGGCGCCAAGGATTTGGTCGAGCATTATGTGCTCAGCGATTTTGCCAAGAGCGAGCGCCCATGGGTCGATGCGCTGATCGGGATCATCGCCGACAGCGTCGATCTCTTGGTGCGCGGCCAGGATGCGAGTTTTCAGAACAAGGTTCACCTCGCCATGCTCGCCAAGGGCTTTGGCGACACCGATCGAGTGGACGAGCCGGACTGACGGCCAAAAAGATCGCCACATTGACACGAAAACACGGAAACACGATATTCGTGTCATGAAGAACGTCACCATCACACTTCCGGACGATCTTGCCCGTCGGGCGCGGGTCGAGGCCGCGCGACAGGACAAGAGCCTATCCCGGTTCATCGCCGATTTATTGGCAGAGCGGTGCGCGGCCGAACAGCCCGACAAGCTGACTCTGCTCAGGGAATTTTTCGAAGGCCCCGGCTACCCGGGGATCAGCAAGGTTTGGCGGGGGCGAGAGGCACTTTATGCCGAGCGGGAAGATGAGTTGCTTCGTCGATACGAATCTCATCGTCTACACAATCGACCCGCAGGAGCCGGAAAAACGGCAGCACGCCAAGGACTTTCTGAGTCGGATCATCAATCGGCATACGCTGGTGCTAAGCCCACAAAGCCTCAACGAGTGTTATCGCGTCGTCACCGAAAGGCGCGATCTGATGCCAAGAAATGAGGCGCGTCTTTTCGTGTACGCGTTGAGTGACTTCTGTACGGCGCCTTACGATTTCGAAATCACCCAAACCGCGTGGCAGATCCAAGATCGGCACGGATACGGTTGGTGGGATTGCATGTTGCTCGCTTCGGCATCATCTGCGGGATGCGACGTTTTCTTGAGCGAGGATATGAATCACGAACAACGGGTCGAGGGATTGATCATACTAAATCCCTTCAAGCTCGAAACGGACTTCACTCTTTCCAGGTGAAATAAGCTTCCATGGGATTCAAATGCGGCATCGTCGGCTTGCCGAATGTCGGCAAGTCGACGCTCTTTAATGCGTTGACGCAAACCGCGGCGGCGCAGGCGGCGAACTATCCGTTCTGCACCATCGAGCCGAATGTCGGCGAGGTCGCGGTGCCTGATCCGCGGCTCGATACGCTGGCCAAGCTCGCCAAATCGGCGGCGATCGTGCCGACCCGGCTGACCTTCGTCGACATCGCCGGCCTCGTGCGCGGCGCCTCGAAAGGCGAGGGGCTCGGCAACCAGTTCCTTGCCAATATCCGCGAGGTCGACGCCATCGCCCACGTGGTGCGGTGCTTCGAGGATACCGACGTCACTCATGTCGAGGGCCGCATCGATCCGATCGCCGACATCGAGACGGTCGAGACCGAATTGATGCTGGCCGATCTCGACAGCCTGGAGCGGCGTGTCGACGGCTTGAGCAAAAAAGCCAAGGGTGGCGACAAAGAGGCGAAGGAGACGCTCGATCTGATCAATCGGGCGCTCGCGCTGTTGCGCGACGGCAAGCCGGCGCGGCTCACTGAGCGCAAGCCCGAAGAAGAGCGCGCCTTCCACATGCTCGGCCTCCTGACCGCGCTGCCGGTGCTTTACGTCTGCAACGTCGACGAAGCCGCCGCGGCCGGCGGCAATGAATTTTCCCGCAAGGTCGAGGCGCGGGCGAAAGAAGAGGGCGCTGCCAGCGTGGTCATCTCGGCCAAGATCGAATCGGAAATCGCCGTGCTATCGCGCGACGAGCGGAGCGAGTATCTGACCGCGGTTGGCTTGCAAGAGGCCGGGCTCGATCGGCTCATTCGCGCCGGCTACGCACTCCTGCACCTTGTGACGTTCTTTACCGCCGGGCCGAAGGAGGCGCGGGCCTGGACGGTGACCGCGGGCGCCAAGGCGCCACAGGCCGCCGGCGTCATCCACAGCGATTTCGAACAGGGCTTCATCCGCGCCGAGACCATTGCTTACGACGATTACGTCGCCTGTGGCGGCGAAGCCGGCGCGCGTGACGCCGGCAAGATGCGGCTCGAAGGCAAAGATTATGTCGTCGCGGACGGCGACGTCATGCACTTCCGCTTCGCGACATAGATGTCAGGGATCAGTAATCAGGTTTCAGCAAACGGTCATCAGCGAACCTGATCCGTGTTTCTCGATTTTCTGGTCTACTGATCCCTGAATCCCGATCCCTGATTCCTGATCGCGCCGAGATGCTCGTTGATACGGAACACGATCAGAACGAATTCGGCAATGATGCGCGACACGACCACGCCCATGCAGATGCCGAGCACGCTGGCGATGAGATAGATCATGCCGACGAACGGATTGTACGCCATGGTGACGAGCGACGACACCGCACCGGCGAGGCCCAAAAGCACGGAAATGACCACGGCCAGCCAGTAAAACACCTTAATGACGGTTGGGGTGACGAAGCGCTCCCATTGGAACAAGTCGCCGATGCCGATGCCAAGCATGTTGCTCCCTCCGCGCGAACCGGAATATGTGCGAGTGCGCGATTTTAGGATCGATCACTTCAGATTGAATTAATTGATCCGTTTTCAGTTGAGCATGATCTCGCCAAAAAAGGCCCGCTTTTCAGCCGGATACGGTCCGCCGCGGCCTCATGCCGATCATGCACGAACGCCGAACCTGCGCTATGTGAGACGCTCCCAGACTGCACGCCGCGACTGCACCGGTCAATCGAGGAGGTCCGCGCCTGAAAGTATGGCGTCGACGCGTTGCATAGCCGTCATTTTTGCGGCGCCGGAACAGGAATTATCTGCCTAGCGCAGTGGAGAATTAACGGCAGGAACGCCAGCCAAATCCGCGCGTTTTGTTCCAAGCTCGGATCGTTGGTCCGCAGCGTCAGTGCAGGGAGTTGTCGATGAGAAACAGTCTTTGGTTTATCGCGTTCGGCGGCGCGCTTTTGACCGGGTCGTCGGTCGCGAGCGCGCAAGTGGTCGAAACCATCCTGACGCCCGCGCCGGGTCCCGCGGTGATCGCGCAGGCGCCGGTTGCGGTGCCGCCGTCAGGCGTTTTGTTAGCGCAGCCGGCGCCGCTCGTTACCACAGCGCCGGTGGAAACCGTGGAAACGGTCAAGACCGTGCGGACCACGACCCCTGTGATAAGGCACCACGTCCCGCGAACGCGAACGGCCGATCGCGTAACGACGGTCCGGACAACCACGGTGCAGCAGATTGCCGCGCCGCCGGCGACGGCGGCATACGACGAGCTGTCGCAAGGGCCGCCGCTCTATGACGTCGTCGCGCCGGCGGCGCCGCCACTCGTGGCCACGCAACCGATCGTGCCGGCGTCTGCGCCCCTGGTCGGCGCAGCGGCGCCGATCGTCGCCGGCACCGCGCTGCCGCTCTACCGTTACGTTTACGAGCCCGATCGCATTCTGGTGATCGACCCGGCCACCAATATCGCGATCCAGGCAATCCCGCGCTGATACAAGCGGGACTAGCTACGAAAGAGCCGCGCGCCAACGATCGCTAAAGCGCGCGGCGCATACGGAGGAGGCTATGAAGAATAACAAAGCCTTAGCTCGTCCGCCGATCGCTCGTCCGCTGATAGTGCTGGTTCTAGCGTGCGCCGCGTCGGCGTTTATCGGCGCCGGCATCGAACGCGGCGCCGCGCAATCCAATATCGACGAAGCGGTGAGCGCCCGAGGTGTTGCGCCGAAACTCGAACTGACGCCGGCGCAGCGGAGCGCGATCTATCAGGAAGTCCATAAGGACAAAAGCAAGGTGGCGCCGAGTCGGTTTGCCACCCATGTCGGGGCTGACGTGCCGCCAATGATCGAGCTCTACGCGCTGCCGGACGACGTTGTCGCCAATAACCCGGAAGCCAAGCTCTACAAATTCACCAGGGTCGACGATCAGGTGGTGCTGGTCGATCCGACGAAAATGCGCGTGATTGCGGTGATCGGTCCCAAGCCGAAGGATTGATCCGGGGAACGCGCGGTTGAAGGGAAATGCGCTACCGCGCCGCCTTCTTTGCTCCCGCCGCCACCGCTTTCGGCAGCATGTCGAGATAAGGCCCCATGAAAAAGGCTTCGCCGCTGCCCTCACCGTAATAGCGGTCATAGGCGTCGATCATGGCGTGCACCGGCGGTAGACAAGACGGCACAGAATCGACGATCAAGTCGCCGAGCGCCCGGCTGTCGTCGCCATAGCGCGGATCGGCGCTGACGGCGCGCACGATGCACTCGGTTGCCGAGCGCACCAGCGGTTCGGTCGCCGCGACCTTCTGCCGGGCAGACGGGTTGGCATCGGCGGCCGGACCGGTTAATGGACCGGTCGCCACGGCGACAACCAGCGCCGCGCCGACAAGCGGTGCAACGATCATGTGACGTCCTCACCTGAGGCGGGGAGCCATAGCGGTGGGGGGCGGCACCGGTCAACGTTTTTTCGACCGCCGGCGCATCGTGCTCGCTGGTTCCACGCGGCGGCGATGCTATAATCGCGTCCCGCACACACGGAGCCGATCATGATTTTGCCTAAGGTCTTGGCGCTCGGCGCGCAACTCCTGGTGCCGGTCGCCGCCGGCGACGGCGTTCCCAACCTCAATGTCGAGCAGGTCTGCGAAGGCATCGCCCAGCAGGGCGGCGTGACGTTCCGCGATCCCGCCATCGCGCAGGAGAAGAAGAATTGTCTCGAGAGCGAGCAGCAGATCCGCGAGGAGCTGGTGAAACAGTGGTCGAACTTTTCCGCCAGCGACCGCACCCATTGCGTCAACGAATCGGTGATGGGCGGAGATTCAAGCTATACCGAGCTGATCACCTGCCTGGAGATGGCGCGTGACGTGCGGGCCATGCGCGAGCAGCAGCCCGTGCCGCCTGTGGCGAAGCAGAAACCGAAGTGACGCCGCCACGCGCGGCGTGGCCGCCGCGCAAATTCAAAAAGCCGCAGCGTTGGAGCAAGGGGCGCCCGGATCGGTTTGCGCATGATCCGGGCGGCGCCTTGCTCCACGCGTTCAGAATCTCGTCGTAACTCTCATAAAAATATGGTGACGCTGATCAAACGAGATGCATCACCAGGACCAGTAGTTTCGACGCCAGCCCCAACCGGGATTCCAGCCGACATTCAAACCCGGTCCGGCATAAGCATAGTACGGACCGCCCGCGAAGCCCGGACTGCCGGCGTAGTCCTGACCGCCGCCGTAATTGTCCCATTGGTTGTAGCCGTACCAACCGGAATCCCACGTGGTTGAGGCCAAGCCGACGCCAGTGGCGACTGTGGCAGCCGCGAGGAGCGGTCTACGCCAGCCCCAGCGATTGTAGCCCAAGCCCGTTCCGGCATACGCATAAAGCGGACGACGCCAGCCGGCGTAGCCGGCATAACCGCCGCCATAGAACGGACGACGCCAGCCGAATCGCCAGCCCGGTCCGCCGTAAGCGTAGAGGCCGCGATTCCAGCCCCCTCGACCAGCCCAGCCGCCGCGCCAGCCCATGCCCCAACCGCCGCCGCGCCATCCGACGCCACGCCAGCCGAGGCCCAAGCCGCCGCCGCGCCATCCGGCGCCACGCCAGCCGAGGCCGCCACGCCAGCCGACGCCGCCGCGCCAGCCGCCAACCCAACGGACCTCTTGAGTGCCGTTGCCAACTTTGCCGGCGACGGTCGCCATGCCATTCGCCGGCATCGCCGAGGCCTGCCCGATGAGCAGGCTTGAGCTGAGCATGGCAGCAAAAGCCAAACCACCTAATTTCCAAATTGCCATAGGAGCGCTCCTTTTCACGAAGTCGCCACCCCGCGGTGCGAGGCTCCCATGTGCGCGTTTAAGGGAAGCTGAAAACGTCCGCTGGCTATTATCTAAGTTGCCGCCGGAACCCGCAGCAAAGTTCCAGCGCAGCGACGCGGCGCGGCGATGATCTAAAAGTGTCACGAGATTTAGTTGAATCGTACGCCGAACCAACGACGTGGAATCGTCGGAACCCGCGCGACAATGAACGGCAAGCCCAGGCCGGCTTTAATAGGCGACAAGAATTTCACTGACCATCGGATTGGCGGCGCGCAGCGCCGTATCGGACGAGGTGAAGCTGCGGTCGACCGTCAGGCTGCTCAGCGTCGAAGCCGTGGTCTTCGGGTCGGCGCGCAGGCTGATGCCGACCTTGCAGCCGCCCGCCAGCGTTGCCAGTTGCCCGCCGTTCCAGTCGCTCAATGTCGCGATACGGTCTTTGTCGAATCCGGAGAGCTTGAACGGCTTGCCGTTGAGCTTTTCCAATTCCGCCAGCGTCAGGCCGAGGTGAAGCTCGCCGGGCGCGATCCAGTCCGATTGGCCGTTGATGACGATGAGATGGGTATCGCTGCGGCTCGCCGGCTTCGACCACCACACCTCCAAGCGCCGCTTCGGATCTTTGGCATAGAGCACGCTTGCCATCACCTTGGCGCCGGAGCTGGCGTCGACCTGGGTGAAGGCGACGTTGCGCGACTGGAAGGCTGAGGCCAGCTTGGCGTGGCTTGAATCCCTGGCGAACACGCCACTGCAGGCGACAATGTTCGGCTTGGCTGAACGCGATGCTTTGGCCACGGCGCCGGGCTCGGTCGCGGCGTCAGCGCCAGGTGCAGCCGCCCGGGCATGGCCGCCGCCACCGCCGCCGCTCGGCATCGCCACTGCGTCCGGCATCTGTTGCTGGACCTGCGAGGGCGCGAATTGATCCTGGGCGTCGAGATCGGGATCGTGCTCGAATGCCGGCGTGGGCTTGCTGGAGCGCGGACGTGTCGATTTCGCCGGCGGTGTGGCGGCGGGCGGTGCCGCGTCCGGCTCATCGCTGATGATGGAAGGCTGCGCCGATTGCTGCCGCTGTTGCGCCGACGCCGGTCCGGCAATTGTCGCGGCGAGGCCGACAAGCAATGCGGCCTCGATCCATCGTCGATGCATTCTCCAATGCCTCCCGTGCCCCACTCATTTACCATAACATACAAGGCAGCTTTGGGGCGTGGCCACATTGTCCCCGCGCTCTAATCCTAAGTATTGCCGCGACGATCTCGACAACCGCGGGATGCAAGCCCGCAACAGCCGGAAGAGAAGACATGCAGCTGCAGCAAAATACCGACCGCATCCAGACCACGCATATCGGCAGCCTGCCGCGGCCGCATCGGCTGCTGGACGTGATGAAGGCGAAATATTCCGGACAGTCTTACGACCAAAAGGCCTTCGGCCAGGCGCTGCGCGCCGCGGTCGCCGACGTCGTGCGCGAGCAGGTCGATTGCGGCATCGACATCGTCACCGACGGCGAATTCTCCAAGCCCGGCTTTTTCACCTATGTGCGCGAGCGGCTCGACGGCTTCGAATCGCGGCCGGACATCAAGCTCAAACTGTTTGAGCAGGAGGTCGCCGCCTTTCCGGAATATTATGAACAGTATTTCAAGCAGGCGATGATGGGCGGAGCGATCGTCTCGCTGGCGCCAGTGGTCTGCGTCGGCCCGGTCAAATACCGCGGCGAAAAACTGGTGCAGACCGACATCGACAACGTCAAGGCCGCCGCCGCCGCGGCCGGCGTCGCCAACGAGCACGTTTTCCTCCCCGCCACCGCGCCGTCGGGCGTCGGGCTGAACGAATACTACAAATCGGACGAGGAGTATTTTCACGCGCTGGCCGCGGAAATGAGCAAGGAATACCGCGCCATCGTCGATGCCGGCATTCTGGTGCAGATCGACGATCCGTTTCTGCCCGACATCTTCTATGAGGTCGGCCTCGACGACGCGCAGAAAAAGCGCCGCGCCGCGATCTACGTCGAAGCGATCAACACCGCGCTCAAGGGCATTCCAGCCGAATACGTGCGCTTCCACACCTGCTACGGCATCAATGAAGGTCCGCGCATCTACGAAGCGGCGCTCAAGGACATCATCGACTATGTGCTCAAGATCGAGGCCGGCTCCTACAGCTTCGAGGCGGCCAATCCGCGCCACGAGCACGAATATCACCTGTTCGAGCACGTCAAAGTGCCCGACGGCAAGGTTCTGGTTCCCGGCGTCGTCACCCACGCCAGCAACATTGTCGAGCATCCCGAACTGATCGCCGAGCGCATCATCCGCTTCGCCCGCCTGGTCGGGCGCGAGAACGTCATCGCCGGCGCCGATTGCGGCTTCTCCTCGCAGGCTTTGTACAACACCGAGGTGCACCGCACTGTCGTTTGGGAGAAGTTCAAGGCCATACGGCAAGGCGCCGACATCGCCACCGAGCAGCTGTGGGGCTAGCGCGTCCTTCGAGCAGTTTGTGCGCGGTCGAAGCGGGGCGGGTCGCGGGCGCCGCTGTTCGCGGCTACTGAATGACGCGCACGATCGGCGTGATCGAAAGATCGCCGGCCGCGGTCTGGATGGCGATGAGCTGCGCCAAGAGCCCGAAGATGCGTTTTGTGGTCGTCGCCTCTTCCGGCACGCAGTAACTGCCGTCGCGGAACCAGGTGTGCACAAAACAATCTCCGCCGAGATTGTGCAGAACTTGGAGCACTTCCGGGTCTTCGTGCACGGTGATCAGCCACGGCGGCTTCACCGCATACGCCCGCTCGGGCGGGTAGTAGGCCGGGAAAATCAGGACTTGCCCGGCCGCGTTCGCCGCGATTTCCGCCCGGCGCATCTTCATGAGCGTTCCGAGAAACTCGAAGACGCCGTAGGCCGAACGCGGCACGATCGAGAAGACGATTCCAGCCCTGGTGAACTTGAGCGGCAGTATATCGGGCTGCGCCTTCGTGTCCTGGTCGGGATTCCAATCCTTCCACCCGCAGGCCAGGTCGAGGCGGTAAAGGTCAAGCTTTTGCACATCCGAGTCGCGCTGATTCCTGAACAGCTCGGCCTGCGGTACGAGCGCTTTCGCCTGCTGGGCCAAGACCGAGTTGAAACAGAAGCGGGCATAGATCGTCGTCTGCGGTTTGCCACTGCCGCTGCTGGGAGTTTCCGCACTCTTTGGCTGTCCTCCGGAGGCGGCCGATTTCTGGACAGTCTTTTCCTCAACCGTCAACCCGGCGAGGGTGGCATCGCGAACCCAGTCAACAAAACACCGGTGTCTGGGATCGTCCCTGCTGCAGCCAAAATCATCCGGTGGCGCATAGTGGTATCCGAACAGGTGACCATGAATGTTCAGCTGGAACGAGTCGGTAAACAGCCAAAACAGCAGCTCGCGCGGATAGCCCTGGCGGATAAAGTAATCCAAGGTCTGCAAATCGATCGGCTTAAGGAAGCCTTGATAGAAGGTGCTCGTCTCTTGCGTCGACACGTTGAAGTTCGAGCCGACCGCAGTTGTATTCGAGGCAGTGGTGTTGCCGAGAATCACGTCGCGGCCTGGGGTAAAAAGGGAATTTGTGCTGCCTGAGACGAAGCCCGGGCCAAACAGGAAGGTCGGCAGGCCCAGCGACGACGTATTCGTCATGGTCGGCGTGACGTTGGAGACGGTGACGAAGCTCAGCGGATAATCCTGGCTGGCGCGAACGATATTGAGGAAAATCGACTCGTTGCGGGCCTTGGCGAGGCTACGGCTAATCGTGTCGTAGCGCGTGTCGACCGGATCGACGACGGCGCACGCGCTCAGCAATACGGCACAAGCGCCGGCCAGACATATGCCAGCAAGACACGCGCCGGCAAGCCGCACGCGGACCCACATAACGACCCCCACGCCCTCCCTTTGAGGCTAATCGGCATGCGGGAAGGCGGTCAAGAGGGCCACCGGCGCTTTCAGCGGACGAGGTGCTCCATGATGTCCGGCGGCTGGCGCTGTGAGCTTGCCATGGCGCCTCATCATGCGTCGCCATCGAGCGTGGTCCGGCGCCAATGCGCGCGAGTGCCGGGCATTTACCGCACGCCGGTTGGCCGATGACTTAAAGCTTGGTGGAAACTGCCGCCGCGTGGAAACTGACTTGGTGGAGCCAGGGGGAGTTCGAACCCCCGACCTCTTGAATGCCATTCAAGCGCTCTCCCAACTGAGCTATGGCCCCTGAACCGGGTATCAGCAATCAGTACTCGGCAATTCAGTGTTCGGCCGAGGCGCTGGCATTGTTCTGATCGCTGATTACTGATGACCGAATTCCTGGTTATCCTTCCTCCTCATTCTCGATGTCGCCGCCGATGATGTCGGTGACATCGGCGTCTTCTTCTTCCTGCTCCTCGATGAAGGTGGCATCGTCGAGGGTCTCGTCCATCTCGACTTCTTCTTCGATGTCGGGCTCGCTGGTCTCGACCGGAGCCTTGGCGCCCTGCGCCTCGGCGTCGGCGTCTTCGAGCGAGACGAATTCGGCCTCCTGCGGCTCCGGCGCGGCGGCTTCCTCCGCCGGAGCGGCGGCGGCCGGACGTGGCGCGGCTGCCGCCACGGGCTCAGGGCGCGAGCGCGCCGTCGGCAGCTCCACGGGTACGACCTTGCCGGTATAGGGCGAGATCACGGGGTCCTTGTTGAGATCGTAGAATTTGCGTCCGGTTTCGGGACAGACGCGCTTGGTGCCAAGTTCAGGTTTGGCCACGGCGGAAATCCTTCAATTTGGGTGCTTCACTTGGCTAGTCGTAATGCGCCTGTCAATAGCGGATTGCGGCTGTCACAATCGCGATTTGGCGCGGCAACTGGGAAAGCGCGGGATGCCGGGGCGCCCGTTCTGCTATCTTGATCAGCAAAAGACCGTCAGGGGAAGCGACCGTGGCCGACACCGGTTCTTATCGCCATTTGTTCTCGCCGTTACGCATCAGAAACACTACGCTGGCGAATCGCGTGATCTTCGGGCCGGTCTGCCCGACCTGGGTGCGCAGCCCGCACGAGGGCATCTTCACCGAGCAGGCCGTCGCCTATTACGAAGAGCGCGCCAAGACCGGGCTGGGGATGATCATTCTCGGCGGCCATTTGATCAATAAGGACACGATTTACACGCCGCTCGGTTTCCCGGGTCTGTGGAACGACGCGCAGCTCGAGGGGCTCGCCAATGTGGCGCGAGCGGTCAAGCGGCATAGCTGTGCACTGGCGGTGCAGCTCCTGCATCTGGGGCTGCGGTCGCCGACGCCGTTTTTGAAGACCGACCCGGCGCGCGACCCCGACGAATATAATCCCTACATGCTGGCGCCGAGCCAGGTGCCGGCCGGCGAAATTCCCGGCGGTCCGACGCCAAAGGAACTCGAAGAGCACGAGATCGAATACATCTTGCAGTGCTACGAGGATGCCGCCCGCCGCGCCATTTCCGCCGGCCTCGACGGCATCGAATTTCACATCGCCCACGGCTATCTGCCCTGGCAGTTTTTGTCGCCCTTCTACAATCACCGCAGCGATCGCTGGGGCGGCTCGTATGAGAACCGGCTGCGCTTTTCGATCGAGGCGATGCGGCGGATCAGAAAGCGCATCGGCGATCGCCCGTTTCTCGGTTATCGCATCAACTCGACGTCGTTCTGGGAGGGCGATCTCGAAATCGAGGACATCAAGCGCATTCATGCCGATTTCGAACGCGAACTCGACATCGACTATGTGAGCGTGTCGGCGGGCGTCCATCACTCCTGGATTCATACGCCGATGACCTTCGAGCAAGGCTGGGAGCGCGAGTACACGCGCGCCATCAAGACCGTGGCGAAGAAACCCGTTCTCTTGGTCGGCCGCGTCAGCCATCCGGGCGTTGCCGACGAGCTCCTTGGCTCCGGCGATGCCGATGCCATCTTGCTGGCGCGGCAAATGATCGCCGACGAGCAATGGATGACCAAAGTCAAGGAGGGCCGCGCCAACGACATCCGCCGCTGCGTCGCCGCCAATTACTGCTGGCGCGCGGTGATCCGCGGCAGCCGCGTGCAGTGCGCCTATAATCCGGTGGTCGGCCGCGAACGGGTGTGGGGCGCAGACTCCATGCGCAAGGTGTCGTCGCCGAAGCGGGTGCTGGTGATCGGCGCCGGCCCGGCCGGTCTCGAATATGCCCGCGTGGCGGCAGCGCGCGGCAATGCGGTCGTGGTTTACGAGCGCGAGCCGGAAGTCGGCGGCCACGTTCGCGCCTATGGCGCGTTACCCAATCGTCAGCAATACGGAACGATCGCTACCTGGCTCGCCGAGCAAGCGATCGGCAACGGCGCCACGATCAGAACCGCCAGCCCGGTTACGCCTGAAAATATCGACGCCGTGCTGGCGACCGAGCGCCCCGACCACATCGTAGTCGCTTCCGGCGCGCGCTACCGCCGCGATGGTTTTCAAGGCCAGACCGGCAAGCCCTTGCCGGGTTGGGAGACCGGCCATTGCGTGACCTGGGACGAGGTCGCGCTCGACAAGGTGAAGGTTTCCGGCGAGGTGCTGGTGGTCGATGAAATGGCCGACGTGGCCGCGCCGCTCACCGCGGTCAAATTAGCGAGGCTTGGCGCCAAGGTCAGGCTTCTCACCAAATGGCCGATGATCGGCATGGAAACGGGCGCCGAAGTCTACCTGCATTGGATACTGACATATCTTTACGAGGCCAACGTCGAGATCATCGCCGATCACGCGGTGAAACGGATCAACGCCCGGGAGGTCGACATCGTCAATATCTACGCGCCGTCGCGGTCGCGCCTGATCGCGGCCGATGCGATCGTCATGGCGACCGCGCGCAGCTCGGAGAACGCCCTGCATCAGTTGCTGCGCGAGCGCGGCCGCAGCGTCGAAGCCATCGGCTGCGCGATCGCGCCGCGCACGGTCTACGAGGCAACACTCGAAGGGCACCGCGCCGCCCGCAAGCTCGGCGCGCCGGCGCGCAGCCGCGCCGCGCACGACGCGCTGCAGAGCCAAGCGTTGGCATGACAAGGCTTGGCGTGACAAGGCTTGGCGTAAAGGTGATGATGTGACGTGGCGCGGCGCTCGTGATAGAGAGCGCGCCAGCCAAACATGCGCACCGATCTCAGTTCCCTGACTGCCCGACGCGCTGGCCCGCTGAACGGCCGTGTCCGCGTGCCGGGCGACAAATCGATTTCGCATCGCGCGCTGATATTCGGCGCGCTTGCGGTCGGTGAGACCCGCATCAGCGGCCTGCTCGAAGGCGAGGATGTGCTCAATACCGCCAAGGCGGTGGCTGCGCTGGGCGCGCAGGTCGAACGCCGCGGCGCGGGAGAATGGCGCGTGCATGGCGTCGGCGTCGGCGGCTTCGCCGAACCCGCCAGCGCCCTTGATTTCGGCAATTCCGGCACCGGCTGCCGGCTGATGCTCGGCGCCGTCGCCGGCTGTCCGATCGCCGCCACCTTCGACGGCGACGCTTCGCTGCGCAAGCGGCCCATGCGACGCGTGCTCGAGCCGCTGGAACGGATCGGCGCGCGCACGCTGACCTCGAGCGATGGCCGTCTGCCGCTGACGCTCGCCGGCGCACGCGAACCGATCCCCGTCGTGTTCGAGCCGCCGGTCGCGTCGGCACAGTTGAAGTCGGCCGTGCTGCTCGCCGGCCTCGCGGCCCCGGGCGAGACGGTCGTGATCGAAGCCGAGGCGACGCGCGATCACACCGAGAAGATGCTGGCGCATTTCGGCGCGAATGTACGAGTTCGAACCCCACGGCGCCCATGGCCGCCGCATCATGCTCGCCGGTCAGCCCGAACTTGTTCCGCGGCCGGTTGTGGTTCCGGCCGACCCTTCATCGGCGGCATTTCCGTTGGTCGCGGCGGCGATCACGCCGGGCTCGGACGTGATCCTCGAGGGCGTGATGTTGAATCCACTGCGGGCTGGGCTGATCGCGACACTCGCCGAGATGGGCGCCGCGATCGAGCGCCTCGGCGTACGCAATGAGGGCGGCGAAGAGGTCGCTGATCTGCGGGTGCGCGGCGGCGCGCTGCGCGGCATCGAGGTTCCCGCGTCGCGCGCTCCATCGATGATCGACGAATATCCGGTGCTGGCCGTCGCTGCCGCCTTCGCCGAAGGCACGACCATCATGCGCGGGCTCAAAGAGCTGCGGGTAAAGGAATCGGACCGGCTTGCCGGCACCGCCGCGCTATTGCGCAGCAACGGCGTCAAGGTCGACATCGACGGCGACGATCTCATTGTGGCGGGCAGGGGCCGCGCGCCGGGCGGCGGCCTCGTCGCCACCCACATGGATCATCGCCTCGCCATGTCGGCCTTGGTCATGGGCCTGGCCAGCGAGCAGCCGGTGAAGATCGATGACGCAAGCTTCATCGCTACGAGCTTTCCCGGTTTTGTCGAATTAATGCGCGGGCTAGGGGCGGATTTGGCGTAACGCGGCCGCGCGCGGTTGGCCGGCACTCAGGCGCGCCCGAGCACCAGCACGGCATTCAAGCCGCCGAACGCGAACGAGCTCGACATCGCGTTCTGGATCGGCGCGTTGCGCGCGGTGTTGGGTACATAATCGAGGTCGCACTCCGGATCCGACTCTTCGAAATTGGCGGTCGGCGGGATGGTCTGGTGATGCAGCGCCAACGCCGTGGCGGCAAGCTCCAGCGCGCCGGCCGCGCCAAGGCTATGACCGAGCACCGCTTTGCTGGAAGAAACCGCCAGCTGCTCGGCGCTGTCGCCGAACGCCTTGCGCAGCGCAACTGTTTCGCCCTTGTCATTAAGGAGCGTGCCGGTGCCGTGCGCATTGACGTAATCGACATCCTCGGGATTGACCTTGGCGTCCAACAACGCCGCACGCATGGCGCGGGCGGCGCCGTAGGGATCGATGGCGGTGATGTCGGCGGCGTCGGCGCTCATGCCGAGGCCCAATAGCTCGGCATAGATCGGCGCGCCGCGCGCCACCGCGCGTTCGCGCGGTTCCAGCACGAACATCGCGGCGCCCTCGCCGAGCACCAGGCCGGAGCGCGTGCGCGAAAACGGCCGGCAGGTGTCGGGGCTCAGCACCCGCAATGCCTCCCAGGCTTTGAACGTGCCGACGGTCAAACAAGCTTCGGTGCCGCCGGTGAGCGCGATCGGAGCTTGCCCGGTCCTGACCATTTGGAACGCCTGCCCGATCGCGTGGGTGCCCGACGAGCACGCTGACGCGACCGTAAAGGTCGGCCCCTTGAGTCCGAGATCCATGGAGATCTGGCTGCACGCGGCATTGGACATCAGCCGCGGGATCGTCAGCGGGTGACACCGCGTCGCATTTTGCGCGTAGAGTTGATCGAAGGAATCGTCGAGCGTGTTCATTCCGCCGCTCGAATTGCCGACGATAGTCGCCGTCTGCAGCGCAATCTCCTCGGTGATTTCCAGTTGCGCGTCCTGCACGGCAGAGCGCGCCGCGACCACCGCAAACTGCGCGAAGCGATCGAGCAGGCTTTCGCGCTTGGGGTCGAAATGTTCAGACGGATTGAAATCGAGGACCTGGGCGGCAATGCGGGTATTGAGACGCTCGGTCGGAATGATGGTGATCGGGCCGATGCCGGTTCTGGCTTCGACCAAGGCCGACCAGAATTTCTCGCGCGTGCTGCCGATCGGAGTGACGACTCCGATTCCGGTGATCACGACCCGATTCATTTCGATGCTTTCGCCGCGACCAGTTTCTCGACGATCTCGGCAACGTCGCCGACCGTAGAAAACGGCACATCCTGGCCGTCGCTCTGGTTCGATTTCGCCGGCGCGCCGGCGGCGTCCGATTGCACCAGCCGCGTCGCTTCGTCGGCCCGCAACGGAATCGCGATGTCGTATTTTTCCTCGAGCGCAAAAACGATTTCGATCACGTCCAAGGATTCCGCGCCCAATTCCTCAAGGCGCGTCTCCGGCGTCAGTTTCTCAACCGGAAGCTTGAGCGATTGCGCGATGATTGATCTGACGTCGTCGAAAATTGCCACGGCGGCCCCACGCAGAGTTACTGATTTCATCGATCCGAGCGTCAATCGCCGGCGACAGCCATTATTCGATACCCGGCGATTAATCTCAAGCTTCCCGCTCGAGCTTCTCCAGTTGCCGGCTGTCGGTGGCGCTCAGTGTCCGGCGGTCGACCAGCGCGTGAGCGCGTTCGGTGCCGGCATTGAGCGCTCTTTCCAGGGCGCCGCGCGCCTGCTCGAGCGCGTCCGCATCCGCGGCGGCGGGAACGCGGATCGGCTCGCCGACGACCATCGCGCCGCGGCTGAAAGGCAAATTCACTTCCGAGCGATCCCAGCTGTTGAGAACGATGCGGCGGCTGGTCGCCAGCGCAACCGGAAAGATCGGCCGGCCGGACTCGCTAGCGAGCTTGATGATGCCAAGACCAGCTACGCGCGAAACTTTCGGCACATCGGCGGTCAGCGCCATATTCCAGCCGTCCGCCAGTATCTCGTCCATGCTGCGAAACGCGCCGACTCCGCCCTTGACGTGGAATCGTCCGCCATGGTCGCCGGAGCCGCGGACCGCGCTGACGCCAAGCCGCTCGGCGGCGATGGCGTTGATCTCGCCGTCGCTGTGACGGGAGATCAACACCTTGAAGCGATAGCCACGACGAAAGAACGGCATCATGAAATGCTGGCCGTGCCACATCGCGATAATGAGCGGCTGTTCCTTGTCGTAGAGCTGGTACGGGTCGGCCGGCTCCATTGCAAACCGGCTCGTCGTCCACACCAGACGCAGATATTCTGCCGCGAGGACGCCGACCGTCTTCTGAAACCAAGGCCTGTTCTTGAATCGTCTTGCCAAATTCACGCGCAGTTTTCCCCGTCGTCACCAGGTCGGCATCGGCTGCTGACGGTATCCAGCAAGCGGCGCGTAGTTTTGCAAGTCTGCTGTTTTTTAGTCTGTAGTTTTGCAAGTCCGTCGAATCAAGCGTGTAGAAGCATGTTGCACGGGCGGCCGGCAATTCAGTCGAAGCCATCGCAAACGGCGATTTCGCGCTTGCGGAATCTCTCGTGCCGCCGTTTGATCCGCCGCCAGGCTATGATTGGGTCCGCCATCCGACGGCCAGTGCCGAAAACATAGCCAAGACACGCACAAGACGCCCAAGTGACGATGATCATCGCTATAGACGGACCGGCAGCCTCGGGCAAGGGAACCATTGCCAAGCAAGTGGCGGCGATCTATGGCCTGCATCATCTGGACACCGGGCTGATCTACCGCGCGGTGGCCAAGGCGGTGCTCGATGCCGGTCATTCGCCGGACAATGTCCGTGAAGCAATCGACGCGGCAATCGCGCTCAATCCGCGAAAATTCGACGACGCCGCGCTGAAAGCGCAGGTGATTACCGAAGCGGCCTCGGTGGTGGCGGCGATCCCGGAGGTGCGCCAGGCGCTGATGAATTATCAGCGCGAATTCGCCACCCGGCCGCCCGGCGCCGTGCTCGACGGCCGTGATATCGGCACCGTCATTGCGCCGGGCGCCGACGTCAAGCTGTTCGTCGTCGCCACCCCCGAAGTGCGGGCCGCGCGGCGCATGCGCGAACTGCTCGCCCGCGGCGAGCCGGCCGACGAGCAGGAGGTGTTGGCCGACCTGTTGCGGCGTGACGAACGCAATTCAAGGCGGACCGCCGCTCCGTTAAAACCGGCGCCCGACGCGCACTTGCTCGATACCACGCATTTGGGTATAGACGCCGCATTCCGGGCTGCCGTCGACATCATCGAAGCCGTCCGAACGGGCCGAAAGCGCGGCTGACCGCGCTTTCGTCATTGGAGGTAAGCCCGCTCGCGCGCTTCGCTAAGGCCACCGGACCAAGCTTTGTCCTGATCGTCTGGCTTCTGGCCCCGCCCGCCGGCATACCGGCGGCTGCTGCGCGTTTGGGATCATTTTCACCACGGGGCCCGGAGTGTTCATGGCTCAAGTAGCGACCGCCGCGCCGTCGCGCGAAGACTTCGCCAGCATGATCGAGGAATCGTTCGGCGATGGTCATCTGCAGGAAGGGTCCGTCGTCAAAGGGACCGTCGTCGGGATCGAGAAGGACGTCGCCGTTATCGATGTCGGCCTAAAGACCGAAGGCCGCGTGGCGCTGCGCGAATTCGCCGGCCCGGGCCGCTCCGCCGAAATCAAGGTCGGCGATACCGTCGAGGTCTATCTCGAGCGGGTGGAAAATGCGCTCGGCGAGGCGGTGCTGTCGCGCGACAAGGCGCGGCGCGAGGAAAGCTGGGGTAAGCTTGAGAAGGCGTTCCAGAACAACGAGAAGGTCCAAGGCGTCATCTTCAATCAAGTCAAGGGCGGGTTCACCGTCGATCTCGACGGCGCCGTGGCCTTCCTGCCGCGCTCCCAGGTCGATATCCGTCCGATCCGCGACGTGTCGCCGCTGATGAACAACCAGCAGCCGTTCCAGATTCTGAAAATGGATCGCCGCCGCGGCAATATCGTGGTGTCGCGCCGCACCGTGCTGGAGGAGACGCGCGCCGAGCAGCGCCAGGAGCTGGTGCAGAATCTCGAAGAAGGTCAGGTCATCGACGGCGCGGTCAAGAACATCACCGATTACGGCGCGTTCGTCGACCTGGGCGGCATCGACGGCCTCCTGCACGTCACCGACATCGCCTGGCGGCGCGTCAATCACCCGTCCGAGGTCCTCAATATCGGCCAGCAGGTCAAGGTCAAGATCATCAAGATCAACCACGAGACCCACCGCATCTCGCTCGGCATGAAGCAGCTGCTCGAGGATCCGTGGCAGGGCATCGAAGCCAAGTATCCGGTCGGCGCCCGCTTCAAAGGCCGCGTCACCAACATCACCGACTACGGCGCCTTCGTCGAGCTCGAGCCCGGCATCGAGGGTCTGATCCACGTTTCCGAAATGTCGTGGACCAAGAAGAACGTGCACCCTGGCAAGATCGTCTCCACCTCGCAAGAGGTCGAGGTGCAGGTGCTGGAAGTCGATCCGGTCAAGCGTCGCATCTCGCTCGGCTTGAAACAGACCATGCGCAATCCCTGGGAGGTGTTCCTGGAGAAGTATCCGCCCGGCTCGGTGGTCGAAGGCGAAGTCAAGAACAAGACCGAGTTCGGCCTGTTCCTCGGCCTCGACGGCGACGTCGACGGCATGGTGCACCTCTCCGATCTCGACTGGAAGCGGCCCGGCGAGCAAGTCATCGAAGAATTCAAGAAGGGCGATAAGGTCAAGGCGCAGGTGCTCGACGTCGACGTCGAGAAGGAGCGCATTTCGCTCGGCATCAAGCAGCTTGCCGAAACCGCTGCCGCCGCGCCCGGCGATGCAGCCGCCGGCGAGCTCAAGAAGGGCTCGGTCGTTACCGGCGAAGTGATCGAGGTGAAGGAAGGCGGCATCGACGTGAAGATCGTCGGCACCGAATACGTGTCCTTCATCAAGCGCTCGGAGCTGGCACGCGACCGCTCCGAGCAGCGCCCGGACCGCTTCGCCGTCGGTCAGAAAGTCGACGCCCGGGTGATCCAGTTCGATCGCCGCACCCACAAGGTGCAGGTCTCGATCAAGGCGCTTGAAGTCGCCGAGGAGAAGGAGGCGATCGCCCAATACGGCTCGTCGGATTCCGGCGCGACGCTCGGCGACATCCTCGGCACTGCGCTCAAGCGCAAGGGCGAGGAGGAGAAAGAAGAGGTTAAGGAGTAAAAAGTCATCAGCCGCTCGTCCCCGCGAAAGCGGGGACCCAGTCTGGTGGCTGGATTCCCGCCTTCGCGGGAATGAGCGGACACGCCTCGTCGTTGCGTGAAACAAAAGGGATGAGACCATGTCGCTTGATGCCGACCTGATCGTCGACCGCCGCCGCATGCGGCGCAAGCTTACCTTCTGGCGCGTGCTTGCCGTCGCCGTGATCGTTGTTGCCATCCTCGGGGTGGCCGCGGCGTGGAACAACCGCATCGGCTTTGCCGGCACCGGCTCCTATATCGCGCGCGTCACCATCAAGGGATTGATCCGCGACGATGAGGAGCGGGTCAAGCAGCTCGATAAGCTAGCGCAATCCTCGAGCGCACGCGCGGTCATCGTCCATGTCGACAGCCCGGGTGGCACCACCGCCGGCTCCGAGCAGCTCTACGATTCGCTGATGCGGCTGAAGGAGAAGAAGCCGCTGGTCATCGTCGTCGACGGCCTGGCCGCTTCCGGCGGCTACATCACCGCGATCGCCGGCGATCATATCGTCGCCAAGCAGACCTCGCTGGTCGGCTCGATCGGCGTCCTGTTCCAGTATCCCAATGTCACCGACCTTTTGGACAAGCTCGGGGTCAAGGTCGAATCGATCAAATCCTCGCCGCTCAAGGCGGCGCCCAACGGCTTCGAGCCGACCTCGCCGGAGGCGCGCGCGGCGATCGAATCGGTCATCAAGGACTCCTACGCCTGGTTCAAAGGCCTCGTTCAGGCCCGCCGTCATCTCAACGACGGCGAATTGCAGACCGTCGCCGACGGCCGTGTCTTCACAGGGCATCAGGCGGTGGGCTTAAAGCTCGTCGACGAACTCGGCGACGAACGGACCGGTATCGCCTGGCTTGCCGCCGAGAAGAAGGTCGACGAAAAGCTGCCGGTGCGCGATTATCAGCTGCACGACCGGTTCAGCGATCTGCCATTCCTGCATGCGGCCGCGGCCGCGGCGCTGGATGCGGCCGGACTTGGTACGCTGGCGCGCCACTTCGACGATTGGGGAACCATGCAGGCCGTGGAGCGGCTCAATCTTGACGGGTTGTTGGCCCTTTGGCACCCTCCTGCCAACTGAGCTGCGGGCAGGGCAACAATGATCAAGTCCGAACTTGTGCAGCGTATCTCCGCGCACAACCCACACCTTTATCAGCGCGACGTCGAGAAGATCGTCAACGCCATACTCGGCGAGATCATCGCGGCGATGGCGCGGGGTGACCGCGTCGAGCTGCGCGGTTTCGGCGCTTTCTCGGTGAAGCAGCGCCCGGCGCGCACCGGGCGCAACCCGCGCACCGGCGCGCACGTCGCGGTCGATCAGAAGTGCGTGCCGTTCTTCAAGACCGGCAAGGAAATGCGCGAACGGCTCAATCAGACGCTGAGCCAAGCCTGATCCGCTATACTGCGCTGTCCTTCCCCAGGCGGGAGCCAGTAGGCCCAGCTGACTAGCTACGCTCGCTGGATTCGCGCTTGGGCGGGCATGAGCGGATAGACGTTAGACCGGAGGCCTTAGCTTTGCTGCGCAGGATCGTCGCGGCGATCATCCTGGTGCCGCTCGCCGTCCTCATCATCGCCTTCGCGGTGGCGAACCGTGAGACGGTCACTGTGTCGTTCGATCCGTTCAGCGGCCATGACCCGGCTGCTACCGTGTCGCTGCCCTTGTTCGCGCTGGTCATTGCGTTGCTGATCATTGGCGTTCTGATCGGCGGCGCGGCGTCCTGGTTGCGCCAAGGCAAATGGCGGGGCGCGGCACGCCGCTTTGAGCGCGAGCTGCAAGTGCTGCGCGGCAAGCTCGCGGGGCTTGAGGGCATGGGGGAAAGCTCGGGGGGCGTCCGGCGCGAGGTCGATCCACCGCCGCGGCTGCGCCTCAAGCCGCCCGTTCGGTGACCGGCACCGCGGCCGGGCGCGAGACAAGGCGGGCGTGGGGATGTAGAAGGACGGCATCCAGGAACCGGCTATGTCCCTGATCGTCAAAATCTGCGGTCTTTCGACTCCCGAGGCGCTTGATGTCGCGCTTGACGCCGGCGCCGACATGGTCGGCTTTGTGTTCTTTCCGCCGTCGCCGCGCCATCTGGCGTTCGATGCGGCGCGCATGCTCGGCGATCGTGTCCGCGGCCGCGCCCGGAAGGTAGCACTGACGGTCGATGCCGACGACGCGACCTTCGAGGCGATCGTTAAATCCCTGAGACCGGATTTGTTGCAGCTGCACGGCAAGGAAACGCCGGCGCGCGTCACCGCGCTCAAGCGGCGCTTTGGCCGGCCGGCGATGAAGGCAATCCCGGTGGAGGCAAAAAGCGACCTCGCGCTGGTCGCCGACTATGTCGCGACCGCCGATCGGTTATTGTTTGATGCCCGCGCGCCGCGCGAGGCGACCCGCCCGGGCGGCCTCGGCAAAGTATTCGACTGGCGGCTTCTGGAGAATCTCGATCCCGGCCTGCCGTTCATGCTGTCGGGCGGGCTTGATGCCGCTAATGTCAGCGAGGCGTTGCGCATCACCGGCGCGCCCGGAGTCGATGTCTCGTCCGGCGTCGAGCGCGCGCCGGGCCACAAAGACCCTGATAGGATTCGCGCCTTCATCCGCGCCGCCCGCGAGGCGACTGGGCGTCTGACAGTAACAGTGGCGAGTCCGGCATGACCGTGCAGCAGCAACCGAATTCATTCCGCACCGGGCCGGACGAGAGCGGCCATTTCGGCATTTATGGCGGCCGCTTCGTCGCCGAAACGCTGATGCCGCTGATCCTGGAACTGGAGAAGGCTTACGCCAAGGCCAAGGCCGATCCGCAATTCAAAAAGGAGATGGACGGCTATCTCACCCACTATGTCGGCCGCCCGTCGCCGCTCTATTTCGCGGAACGGCTCACCGAGCATTGTAGACAGACGGCCTCCGGCCTTTCGGGTGGCGGCGCCAAGATTTACCTCAAGCGCGAGGAGCTCAATCACACCGGCGCGCACAAGGTCAACAATGTGCTCGGCCAGATCCTCTTGGCGCAGCGCATGGGCAAGAAGCGCATCATCGCCGAGACCGGCGCCGGCATGCACGGCGTCGCGACCGCCACCTTGTGTGCGCGCTTCGGGCTCGACTGCATCGTTTATATGGGCTCCGTCGACGTCGAGCGGCAGAAGGCCAATGTCTTTCGCATGCATATGCTCGGCGCCAAGGTGGTGCCGGTCGAGTCGGGCTCGAAGACACTCAAGGACGCGATGAATGAGGCGCTGCGCGACTGGGTGACGAATGTCGGCTCAACCTTCTACTGCATCGGCACCATTGCCGGGCCGCATCCCTATCCGATGATGGTGCGGGACTTTCAATCGATCATCGGCCGTGAAACGCGCGAGCAGTTGCTGGCGGCCGAAGGCCGGCTCCCCAACTCGCTGGTCGCCTGCATCGGTGGCGGCTCGAACGCCATGGGCCTGTTTCATCCGTTCCTCGACGAACGCGGCATCGAAATCTACGGCGTCGAAGCAGCCGGCCATGGCCTCGAAACTGGTATGCACGCGGCCTCGATCGCCGGCGGCCGGCCCGGCGTGCTGCACGGCAACCGCACCTATCTACTGATGAACGACGACGGTCAGATCAACGAGGCGCATTCGATCTCCGCCGGCCTCGATTATCCCGGCATCGGCCCGGAGCATGCCTGGCTTAACGACGTCGGCCGCGTCACGTTCTTGTCGGCGACCGACGACGAGGCGCTCAACGCCTTTCAGCTCCTGTCCAAGCTCGAAGGCATCATTCCGGCGCTGGAGCCGGCACACGCCATCGCCAAGGTGCTCGAGCTGGCGCCGCAAAAGCCGAAGGATCACCTGATGGTGGTCAATCTCTCCGGCCGCGGCGACAAGGACCTCGACTCGGTGGCGCGGCATCTGCAACGCAAAGCGCAATGACCACCCGTATCGATCGCCGCTTTGCCGCGCTCAAAGACGAAGGCCGCGCGGCTTTGGTGACTTTCATCATGGCCGGCGATCCGGATTACGAAAACGCGCTGGCGATCCTCAAAGCGCTGCCGGCGGCCGGCGCCGACCTGATCGAGCTCGGCATGCCTTTCACCGATCCGATGGCGGATGGGCCGGCGATCCAGGCCGCAGGCCTGCGCGCGCTCAAGGCCGGGCAAAATATGAAGCGGACGCTTGCGCTGGTGCGCGAATTCCGGCGCGGCGACGACACCACGCCCATCGTGCTGATGGGCTACTACAATCCGATCTACATCTATGGCGTCGCGCCATTCTTGACCGACGCCAAGACTGCCGGCGTCGATGGCCTGATCGTCGTCGATCTGCCGCCCGAGGAGGACACCGAATTGTGCCTGCCGGCGCTAAAGGCCGGCTTCAATTTCATCCGGCTGGCGACGCCGACCACAGACGACAAGAGATTGCCCGCCGTGCTCGCTAATACCTCGGGCTTTGTCTATTACGTGTCGATCACCGGCATCACCGGAGCCGCCGCGCCGGACACCGGCAAGGTCGCCACCGCGGTGGCCCGCATCAAGCGCCACACCATGCTTCCGGTCTGCGTCGGCTTCGGCGTGCGCACCGCCGAGCAGGCCCGCGCCATGGCCGAAGGCGCCGACGGCGTGGTGGTCGGCTCAGCCTTGGTCGATACCGTGCGCAGCAATCTTGGCGCTGACGGTCAAGCATCGCCGGTAACGGTAACCGCCGTCGCCGATCTGGTTCGTGCACTCGCCAAAGGCATCCGCGGCGCAACCCGCGTCGCGGCGGCGCGCTGAAATTTGTTGGCGCAGCCCAACTCTAAGATCACGCGATCAAAAAAGTTTGGGCGCTGGCCCATTCCCCGGCAAACGACCATTCGCGCGCCTGTTGCATTCAGTCACCTTGAAGATAGCGCGCGATTTTTGATAGAACCCACAACGGGTGGCGGGCTTTGGCGTTCGCACATCCGACGCAATGCGCGCCTAAAAAATCAGTGATGCAAATCGGGAGGAAAAACTATGGCTAATCGGATTCTCACGACCCACGTCGGCAGCCTGCCGCGCCCGGCGAAGCTTCTCGAACTCAGTCAAAAGCGCACCCTTGGCCAGAATGCTGACGAGGCCGCCTTCGAGAAGGAGCTCAAGAATGCGGTGGGCGATGTCGTCCGCCTGCAGAAAGAGGCGGGCGTCGACCTCATCAACGACGGTGAGCTCGGCCACACCATGGGCTGGGCCTACGATTACGGCTCGTGGTGGTCGTATGTCGTCCGCCGCCTGGCGGGCGTCGAAGTCTCCAAAACCGGGCTCTGGGCGACGAAATTGACGGCACATACCAAAACCCCCATGGCGCCGAAGGATTTCATCGTCGGCGATTGGCCTGAGCGCCGGGACATGTCCAAGTTCCAGGAGGCCTATATGGACCCGCACTCCGGGTGCGGGTTGCCCGAACAGTTCATGACCGAGCATAGCCCGCTGGTCACAGGCCCGATCAAATATAAGGGGCAGGAGGCGATCAAGCGCGATATCGAGTATTTCAAGGCCGGCCTCAAGGCGGCGGGGCTGGGAAACGAAGGCGCCTGGATGAACTCGATCGCGCCGGCGAGCTGCGCGCGGATGCCGAATGAGCATTACAAGAGCGAAGAAGAGCTGTTGTATGCCTGCGCCGACGCGATGCGCGAAGAGTACAAGGCGATCATCGACGCCGGCCTCGTCGTCCAGCTTGACGATCCGGCGATCGGCGAGAACTGGGATCAGCAGAAGAACGAGCCAAGCGTCGAGGGCTACCGGCGGTACACGAAAATGCAGATCGACGCGCTCAACCACTCGATCAAGGGACTGCCGTCCGACAAGATCCGCTTCCACCTGTGCTACGGAAGCTGGCACGGCCCGCATACCACCGACATCCCGATGAAACACTTGGTGGACCTGATGCTGGCGGTGAACGCGGACTATTATTCCTTCGAGGCCGCCAACGCGCGGCATGAGCACGAATGGAAGATCTGGAAGGATGTCAAGCTGCCGGCCGGCAAAAAGATTCTGCCCGGCGTGGTCACCCATTCGACCAATCTGATCGAGCACCCCGAGCTCGTTGCCGACCGGATCTTGAAGTTCGCCGAAGCGGTCGGCCGCGACAACGTCATCGCTTCGACCGATTGCGGGCTTGGCGGCCGGGTGCATCCGCAGATCGCCTGGGCGAAGCTCAAGACGCTGTCGGAAGGCGCGGCGCTCGCGAGCAAGCAGCTTTGGGCGAAAGCGGCGGCGTAGCTAAAATATAGGCCTCTCTCATTGCGCCCGCGCTGGCTTGGTCTGGCGCGGGCGTACACTAAGGAATGACGATCGAGACGCCCGCAAGCCAGGCGACTGACGTGGCGCTCGAACGCGAGCGCGAGCGCGTCGCCAAGACCAGAAGATTTCTCAACCGGTTGATTTGGGCGCTGGCCATCGTTCTCGCCGGTACGATTGCCGTTCTTGCCGGCACGCTTGCCGAGTCCTACCGGAACGCACGGCGCGAAGCGGCAATATTCGCCAGCATCAGTGCCGCCGCCTTCCGAGATGGTTTCTGCGATCGGGCCTTGCGCTTTGCCGTCGCCGGCCTCCCGCCCAGCACGGGCAGCCTGCCACTATCGTTTCAGCCGCGACAGCTGCAGGGCGACTTGTCTTTCTTTGCCTCGGCGCGGGATTGTTACTTTCGGCTGGCGCTGGCCGGCCACACGGCTTTGGTGAGCAGCGCCGCGTTCAGCCCCGATGGCTCTCGTGTCGTGACCGCGTCCTGGGACGGGACGGCGCGGGTGTGGGACGCCAAGACCGGCGGCGTCTTGATCACATTGGCGGGACATAGATCTTGGGCGGATAGTGCTGTGTTCAGCCCGGATGGCGGCCGCATCCTCACCGCCTCATGGGACAAGACCGCGCGGGTGTGGGATGCCAAAACCGGCGCGGTGTTGGCGACGTTCTCAGGGCATGCCGACCATGTGAACGGCGCGGCGTTCAGCCCGGACGGCTCACGTGTCATCACCGCCGGGAACGATAACACGGCGCGCATCTGGGACGCCAAGACCGGCGCGGCGCTGGTCACGCTGTCGGGACATGCAGCGGGCGTGAACGCGGCCATCTTCAGCCCGGACGGTTCGCGCACGGTGACGGCGTCGTTCGATGACACCGCGCGAATTTGGAATGCCGAGACCGGCGCTGCGTTGGCGACATTGTCGGGGCATACCAGTTGGGTGTGGAGCGCGGTCTTCAGCCCCGATGGCACCCGTGTGCTCACCGCATCGGACGACAATACCGCGCGGGTGTGGGACGCCAACTCGGGCGCAGTGCTTCATATCCTCTCAGGACATAGCGGTCCGGTGCTGAGCGCCGCCTTCAGTCCGGATGGTTCCCGTATCGTGACGGCGTCCTTCGACAACACCGCGCGCGTCTGGGATGCGGACACCGGCGAACTGAAGGCGATGCTGTCGGGGCATTCGAATTGGGTCTGGACCGCGGCGTTCAGTGCCGACGGCGCCCGCATTGTCACAGCGTCGCAGGACAAGACCGCGCGCGTTTGGGACGCCGGCACCGGCGCGCTCCTCGCAACGCTGTCGGGCCACGCGGGCCCGCTCTTCCGGGCGGCCTTCAGTCCGGACGGCTTAGGCGTCGTTACCGGGTCTTTCGACCGCTCGGCACGCATCTGGAATTTGGAGAAAAACGCCCCGGCCGTCGTGTTTTCGGATCATGCGGATGCGGTGAACAGCGCGGCGTTCCGCGCGGATGGTTCGCGGGTGGTCACCGCCTCAGAAGACGATACGGCGCTGATCTGGGACACAGCGACCGGCGCGGTGACCGCCTCGCTCCGGCATGAGGACGCCGTGAACAACGCCGCCTTCTCCCCCGACGGTTCTCGCGTCGTCACCGCATCTGACGACAAGACGGCGCGGCTGTGGGATGCCAATAGCGGCGTCGCGATCGCCACTCTCAAAGGGCATGCCGATCGCGTCGTTGAGGCAATGTTCAGTCCGGACGGCTCACTAATCGTCACCGCCGCCTACGACAACACCGCGCGCATCTGGGACGGCAGGACCGGCGCCGCGCGCTTGACGCTGTCGGGGCATGCCGACTGGGTGAACAGCGCGGCGTTCAGTGCGGATAGCGCGCGTATCGTCACCGCGTCGTTCGATCACACCGCGCGGGTCTGGGACGCCACTAACGGCGCGTTACTCGCCACTTTGTCCGGGCATGCCGATCGCGTCGTCGCCGCCGCATTCAGTCCAGACGGGACACGGGTCGTCACGGCGTCGGCGGACAACACGGCGCGATTGTGGGATGCCAAATCCGGTGCGGCCGTGGCCATGCTCGCCGGCCATGGCGATTGGGTAAACCGTGCGGCCTTCAGCCCGGACGGCTCCCGCATCGTCACCGCGTCATTCGATAACACTGCTCGCGTATGGGATGCCGTCACCGGCGTCGCGCTCGCAAAGCTCTCCGGCCATACGGACCGCGTGTACAGCGCGGCCTTCAGCCCGGACGGTTCGCGCATCGTCACCGCATCCGCCGACAACACCGCGCGGGTGTGGGATGCCGCGACCGGCGCAGCGCTGGCGACGCTCTTAGGCCATACCAATCAAGTGGTCGGTGCGGTGTTCAACTCTGACGGCTCGCGGGTCGTTACCGCTTCGCTCGACCGCAGCGCGCGGGTGTGGCGGCTCGATCCCGTCATCGCCATACCGGCGGATCAACGCCGCGCCTATATCTGCCGCGAGCGGTTGATCGGCGCCCGATCGCTGACTGACAAAGAGATGCAGGACCCGATCCTGCGTGGACGCGAGGACCTACGCGATCCTTGCAACCGTGTCGGGCCGCTCAGCCCGTCCTATTATCGGCGCGCGGCCGCCGGGCTCGCTGCCACGATCAAAGCCGCGTTCGCGCATTGATCCGCGCGGAGCTTCAATCTGCGACGACTGTGCTCCAGGTCGGCAACAGGGCGAGTGCCCTCAACCATGGGCGCCGCACCCGCACGCGGACGCGTGATAGCGGCCGTTTCCTTCGACCGAGCCGCCTTTGCCGTACATGTTTCTCGGCCGCGCCCAATCGCCCAAGGAATGGTACGGCCCGGTTTCGTTGCGACCCTTCGGCATCGCATCCAGGATGCCATAGATCCCCAGCACTTCCTCGCCGCCACGGCCGTACGCGGAGTAGGTATGGAAGATCTCGCCGGCGTCGTTCTTGTAGAAGACGCTGCGGCCCGACAAATCCTGCACGCCGGCAGCCCATTCCGGCGCGGTCGCAAAGTTATATTGCGCGCGGCCCGAAGCGACTTCCTCCGGCCTGAACGAAACGTGGAAATCGTAATTGAAGTCGCTGCCGAACGACGAGACCCAAAGGAACTTCCAGTTCATGCGTTGGCGCACCACCTCGATTTCCTCGATCGGCGCGCGGGCCACGACTGCATAGCTGACGTCATGATTTTCGAGGTGGGAGAGTATGCCCTCGATATGATCGACTTCGAGCGAACAGCCGACGCATTGATGTTGCGCGCCCGGCGCCATCATAAAGTGTTTGATGTAGAGCTGGCTGCGGCCCTGGAACAGGTCTGAAAGGGCGAGTTTTCCGTCCGGTCCGCTGAAGCCGTAATTCTTCTCAATTCTGACCCAAGGCAGGGCGAGGCGCTCGGTGCTGACCGCGTCGCGCTGCCGGGTCAGCGCCTTCTCGCTGGCGAGCAGCGTGGTCCGTGCCTTGAGCCATTGTTCGCGGGATACGATCGGGTGCGGTTCCATGAGCGTCCTCTCCACGTTTGTGCGTTCAAGAAGTTCATCGGTGGCCTCAGCCAGTTAGTACCGACCAGTCGGTTTGTATCGAGCAAAGCAGCGAGGGTGCGGTTCCATAAAACGTTAACTGGATGATTCTGCCTTGCCACCGCGTCGCGGACGTAGCGTTTCCAGGTAGCGGACCAACGCGCGTTGCCCGGCCCGCAATACCTTGGCATCCTGCGAATTCTTCGCCAGCGACTGATAGCCCTCGTAGGTAGCCATCAGGAAGGTGGCGGCTTCGTCCGGTTTGACGTCCTTGCGCACCTTGCCGCGCGCTCTGCCGTCCCGCAGTGCCGCCGCGACCGCACGATGCCAGTCGTTGAACACCTTCGCCGTCCGCCGGCGGAAGCCTTCGTCGAGCGGCGACATCTCCTGCGACAGGTTATTGAGCGGGCAGCCGCCGCAGACATGCTCAATGCTCGACGAGGTCGAGCGGACGATGCCGATCAATGCATCGACGGGATCGTGCGCATCTTGCAAGGGCGCTTGCCATTTGTCCCGCATGATGCCGGCGACGATTTCGTCGACGACCGCGTAACCGAGCGCTTCCTTGCCGTCGAAATGGTGGTACAGGGCCCCCTTGGTGACGCCTGCCGCGCCCAAGATCGTCTCCACGTCCGAGCCGCGGAACCCGGAACGATAGATCTCGCCGAACGCCGCCTGCAACAGCGCCTCGCGCGTCCGTTCGGGATCGCGCGAGGCCTTGCCGGACCATTTTCGTCTTGCCAAAGCGAGCATACCAACCAGTATGTATGTTATCGATCTGATGGTCAAGCGCCGGCCGCGCCGCCGGAATTCGGACCGCCGCGGCGGCAAGCGCCCGCCGCTGGGCGCTACCTCGCCTGCCTGCCGTTGCATTCCGCCGCCCGGCAGCACACATATTCTGTTCAAAGCTGGAGGGAATGTCCGATGGCCCGTGATGTGGCCCGCGATTGGATGTGGTCGGAGGCGCTGGCAATGTTGTCGCGCGCCGAGCGGCTGCATCGCGACATGTTCAAGCCGGCAGGCACGCAGGCCCGCCAGCCGGCGTGGGAACCGCCGGTCGATATTCTGGAAACCGAATTCGAGCTGTTGGTGCTGGTGGCCTTGCCCGGCGTCAACACCGACGATGTTCAAGCCGTCATCGAAGACGGCGACCTGGTGATCGCCGGAACGCGCACCTATCCGCCGGCGCTGCGCACCGCAGTCATTCATCGGCTCGAGCTGCCACAAGGCTGCTTTTACCGGCGGCTGCGGCTGCCGGCCGGTCGCTATAGCGGCGTCCGCCATGCCGTCACCGACGGCTGTCTGGTGATCACCTTGCAGAAAGCGGGGATGAGCCGTGGCTGAGATGGAAATGTTGTCAACGAACCAGGGCGCGCAAGAAACCAAGGCCCAAGGCGCCGCCACCATGCCGCCTTTGCCACCGGACGCCCTCATCATCGTGCCGGTGCGCAATACCGTGCTGTTTCCCGGTTTGGTGCTGCCGATCACGCTCGGACGGCCGAAATCGATTGCCGCCGCGCAGCAGGCGGTGCGCGACCAGCGGCAGGTCGGCATTCTCCTGCAGCGCGATGCCGAGGTCGCCGATCCGACCCCGATCGACATGCACCGCATGGGCACGCTCGCCAATATCGTGCGCTACGTCACCGGGCCGGATGGTTCGCATCATCTGATCTGCCAGGGCGAGCAGCGCTTCCAGATCGTCGAATATCTCAACGGCTGGCCGTTCTTTGTCGCCCGCGTGCTGCAGATCGCCGAGCCGGAGGCCAAGACGCCGGAAATCGAGGCGCGCTTCGTCAATCTGAAGGCGCAGACGCTGGAAGCCATTCAGCTTCTGCCGCAGGCGCCGCCTGATCTGCTGGCCGCGATCCAATCGATCGACGGCCCCTCGGCGCTCGCCGATCTCGCGATCGCCTATATGGACGTCAAGGCCGAGGAGAAGCAGGAAATCCTCGAGACCGTGGACATTGCTGCGCGCATGGACAAGGTCTCGCGGCTCCTTGCGCACCGCATCGAAGTCTTGCGGTTGTCACAGGAGATCGGCCGGCAGACCAAGGCCGCGCTCGACGAGCGCCAGCGCGAGGTGCTGCTGCGCGAGCAGATGGCGGCGATTCAGCGCCAGCTCGGCGAAGGCGAGGAGGGCAAGGCCGCCGAGATGGCCGAGCTCGACAAGGCCATCACCAATGCCGGGATGCCGAAAGAAGTCGAGGACCAGGCGCGCAAGGAGTTGCGCCGCCTGCAGCGCATGCCGGAAGCCGCCGGCGAATACGGCATGGTGCGCACCTATCTCGACTGGTTGATCGAATTGCCGTGGGCGCTGCCCGAGGAAAAGCCGATCGACATCGTCGAGGCGCGGCGCATCCTCGACGAGGACCACTACGATCTCGACAAGATCAAACGGCGGATCATCGAATATCTCGCCGTCCGCAAGCTTGCGCCGCAAGGCAAGGCGCCGATCCTGTGCTTCGTCGGTCCTCCCGGCGTCGGCAAGACCTCGCTCGGCCAGTCGATCGCGCGCGCCATGGGCAGGAAATTCGTCCGCGTGTCGCTCGGCGGCGTGCACGACGAGGCCGAAATCCGCGGCCACCGGCGTACCTATATCGGCGCGCTGCCGGGCAACATCATCCAGGCGATCCGCAAGACCGGCTCGCGCAATTGCGTGATGATGCTCGACGAGATCGACAAGCTCGGCGCCGGCATCCAGGGCGACCCCGGCGCGGCTTTGCTCGAGGTGCTCGATCCGGAGCAGAACCATACGTTCCGCGACAATTATCTCGCGGTGCCGTTCGATCTGAGCCGGGTGGTGTTCATCACCACCGCCAACATGCTCGACACGGTTCCCGGGCCGCTGCGCGACCGCATGGAGATCATCAGCCTGGCCGGTTACACCGGCGAGGAGAAGCTCGAGATTGCCCATCGCTATCTGGTGCGTCGGCAAATGGAGGCGAACGGACTGAAGCCCGGCCAGGTCGAGATCGGCGACGACGTGCTGCGCGAGATCATTGCCAACTACACCCGCGAAGCGGGCGTGCGTAATCTCGAGCGGCAGATCGGGCAAACGCTGCGGAACGCGGCGGTGCGCATCGCCGAGGGCAGTGCCGGCCCGATCCGCATCGCCCGCGACGATCTCGTGTCGATCCTCGGCGCGCCGAAGTTCGAGAGCGAGACGGCGATGCGCACGAGCGTGCCCGGCGTGGCGACCGGTCTCGCCTGGACGCCGGTCGGCGGCGACATCCTCTTCATCGAGGCGACGCGGATTCCCGGCTCCGGTCGGCTGATCCTCACCGGCCAGCTCGGCGAGGTCATGAAGGAAAGCGCGCAGGCCGCGCTGTCGATCGTCAAGAACCGCGCCGCGGCGCTCGGCATCGACGCCGGCCGCTTCGAGAAGAGCGACATCCACGTCCACGTGCCGGCCGGCGCCATCCCCAAGGATGGACCGAGTGCGGGCGTCGCCATGTTCATGGCGCTGGTGTCGTTGATGACCGACCGCACCATTCGCAGCGACACCGCGATGACCGGCGAAATCAGCTTGCGCGGGCTGGTGCTGCCGGTCGGCGGCATCAAGGAAAAGGTCGTCGCCGCCCACTCGGCCGGCATCAAGCGCGTCATGCTGCCGGCGCGCAACCGCCGCGACTATGACGACATCCCGGAAATCGCGCGCCGGGAGATGGAGTTCATCTGGCTCGAGCGCGTTGAGGAGGCGGTCGCCGCCGCGATCGAGCCGAAAACGTCGGCGGACGCTCCCGCCGCCGTGCCGCAGCTTGCCGGCGCGGACGCGTGAGCTCCGCGCTTCCCATTCCGCGTTCGACCGGGCAGCAGGGGCTTACCGCTCGGTGAGATGCCGGCCGATAATCTCGGCCATCCGATCTGCCGACGTGCCCGGCGGGAAGAAGCCAAGATATTCGCCGCTGCGGCCCATCAGATAAATGAAGCCGGTGTGATCGATCAGATAGTCGCCGCCGCCGGGTGGCGAATATCTGGCATAATAGGCCTTGTATTCATCAGCCGCGGCGCGAATCTGCGCCACGGTTCCGGTCAGGCCGATCAGCCGCGGATGGAAGAACGCGACGTAGGCGGCGAGCACGCTCACGGTATCGCGTTCGGGATCGACCGAGATGAAAAGCGGCTGCACTTCGCCGCCGGCTGCGTCGAGCTTGTCGACGGCCAGACCGATCTGCATCAAATCCGTCGGGCATACGTCCGGGCAGTAGGTGTAGCCGAAATAGACCAGCAGCAGCTTGCCGCGAAAGTCGGCGTCGGTTCGTTTGTTGCCGCGATGATCGGTCAATTCAAATGGGCCGCCGACCGTTCCGCGGCCCCACATCAGGTCGTCCATCAGCCGGGCGGCGCGCGCCGGATCCGGCGCCTGCGCGAGCGCACGATGCGGGGCCATTGCGGCAGCCAATGCCACGGCGATGAACAGCAATCGGCGCGCCAGCTGGACAAGGAGCCGTCGCGCGGGCATCAGGCCCCGAATATCAGCATGGCTCCGGCCGAGGCGAGCAGCAGCCGGTCGGGGGCCATGTCCTGCATGGCCTGGACGAAATTCTGCCCGCTGCAATGCATCGGTACGACGACATCGGGGTCGAGCTCTTTGATTTCGCCGACGATGTGCCTGGTATAATCCATCGGCGCCGGGCCGAGATGGAAGCCGCCGATCAGCGCATGCAACTTGTTGACGCCGGAAATTTCCTTCGCCTGCTTCACCGCATTGACGACGCCGCGATGGCTGCAGCTTGAAATGACGACCAGGCCGCGATCCTTGACGTTATAAACGGTGGCGTGCTCGTGATAGTGCTCGTCGGGCACGGTCTTTCCCAACAGCTCGGCCGGCGCGTAATGGGTGGCGTCGCAGCCCAGCCCGTCCTTGATGCCAAACTGTTCGAGCGTGTTCGGCAGGATTTTCTCGTCGGTCTGACGCTTGATTGGTCCGGTGGTGAAAGCATGACCCTCGATGACGGTCGGCTGCTCGCACAGCACGACGCCGACATTGCGGGCGGCAAGCGCGCGCCGGTCGAGATAACCGAAATCGCTGAACTCGCCGGCTGTGCCGGTAGCCTGCAGGCGATGGCAGAAATTGTCTTCACCGCCGGCGTAGAGCTTCACCTCGGTGGGCAACGAGGCGCGGTATTTGTCGAGAAATCCGATCAAACCGCCATAATGATCGAAGTGGCCGTGGCTGACGACGAGCGCATCGATGCGCTTGGCATCGGCGCCGACGATCTCGAAATTGTTGAGCAGCGCCTCGGGCGTATAGGCGAAATCGAGCATCAGCGTGCGCGGTTCGCCGCCCTTGACCGATTCGAGAAGGAGCGAGAGACCCCACTGGGTGTGCAGTTCCTTGGTGTAATCCTTGGTCCGCGGCGGCGGCTGCAACGACATGCCGTTGAACGTCGTCGGCCGCAGGAAGATGTTGTGCGTCAAATCGACGACGACGCGCACCGAGAGCTTGTCGACGGTCGGCGTTTCGAACGCCGCGCCGGCAAACTCGACGCAGGAAAAGCCGCCGGCCGCCGCGCCTGCGAGCGCTGCCGAAGCTTTCAGAAAATCACGTCGTTTCATGGCGGGTCCGAGGTTGGCGATGGGGGTCGGCAGCGAAGTTACATCAAGGCATCCGCCGCGAACAGTAAGCTGCTCCGTGCGCCAGTTCGCCGGCCGCCGCGGCGCGACTTGAGGCAGATCAAAGAATGCCAGCAGAATGCGCCAATTCGATCGCAGCGGAACGACTTGGCAACGCCGCGCGTTGATTCCAACGCCGGCATTTTAGGCTTGGCAGTGCGTCCCTCTCCGCCGCGACGGGACGCTGCCCATTTGGCGAACAGCGTCGCCGGTGATTTCGAGCTACACCTTCCAGTGCGTGGCCTCCGCCGTGGAACCTGTGCACAATTGCACACACTGTGCAGGGGGAAGGCTGAAATGAATATTACCGTCGGCCGTAAGGCGATCGCCGAGGCCACCGAGAAACTCAAGAACTGGGGCCGCTGGGGCAAAGACGACCAGATCGGCACGCTCAATCACATCACGCCCGAAGACATCGTGCGCGCCGCCGGCTTGATCCGCACCGGCAAAGTGTTCGCGCTCGGCATTCCGCTCGACCGCCGCGGCCCGCAGACCGGCCTGTTCGGCGGCCGCTGGAATCCGATCCACACCATGCTGGCGACCGGCACCGACGCGATCGCCGGCCGCCAGGACAAAGTGCCCGGCGTCCGCTATGCCGACGACGCCATCTATATGCCGGTGCAGGCCGCTACCCATTGGGATTCGCTCGGCCACATCTTCTACGAAGACAAGATGTATAACGGCTTCGACGCGCGCGAAGTCGACAGCAACGGCGTCGGCAAGCTCGGCATCGAGCATACCAAGAACAAGATGGTCGGCCGCGGCGTTTTGCTTGACGTCGCGCGGCTGCGCGGCGTGCCATGGCTCGAGGACGGTGAGGCCATTTCCAACGACGAGCTCGACAAATGCGCCAAGGAGGCGAATGTCGAAATCCGGCGCGGCGACTTTGTCATCCTGCGCACCGGGCAGATGGAGCGTTGCCTCCAGCAAGGCGACTGGGGCACCTATGCCGGCGGTCCCGCGCCCGGCGTGCGCTTCGAGAATTGCTATTGGTGCCAGGAAAAGGAAATCGCCGGGATTTGCTCCGATACCTGGGGCGTCGAGGTGCGGCCGAATGAGACCAAGGACGTGAACCAGCCGTGGCACTGGGTGGTCATTCCGGCCATGGGTCTGACCATGGGCGAGATGTTCTACGTCAAAAAGCTGGCGGAAGACTGCGACGCCGACGGCATCTACGAGTTCTTCTTCTGCGGCGCGCCGCTGATCATCACCGGCGGCACCGGCTCGCCGCTCAATCCGCAGGCGATCAAGTAACGCCGTGGAGCGTCATGGCCGGGCTTGTCCCGGCCACCTCGATAAATTTGCTACCGCGTTGCAAATTGATCGGGATGCGCGGGCCAAGCCCGCGCATGACGGTGCGAGCGGCCCTACGCCTTGAATTTCACGATCTTCTGCTGCGCCTCGCCCAGCCCGTCGATGCCGAGCCGCACCACGTCGCCGGGCTTTAGGAATTTCGGCTCCGGTTTCATTCCCAGCCCGACGCCGGGCGGGGTGCCGGTGATGATGACGTCGCCCGGCTCGAGCACGAAGAATTGCGAGCAATACCAGACGAGGTGGGCGACGCCGAAGATCATGGTCTGGGTCGAGCCCTTCTGCCGGGTTTCGCCGTTGACGGTGAGCCACATGTCGAGCCGTTGCGGGTCGCGGATCTCGTCCTTGGTGACGAGCCAGGGTCCGAGCGGGCCGAAGGTCTCGCAGCTTTTGCCCTTACCCCATTGGCCGCCGCTGCGTTCGATCTGAAAATTCCGCTCCGACACGTCGTTGGCGAGGCAATAGCCGGCGACCGCGTCCATTGCCTTGGTCTTGGCGAGGTAGCGCGCACGGCTGCCGATGACGATGCCGAGCTCGATCTCGTAGTCGAGCTTGGTGGACTCCTTCGGCGTCATGGTGTCGTCGTTCGGCCCGCAGATGCAGCTCGCCGCCTTGTTGAAAATAATCGGCTCCTTCGGAATCGGCATGCCGGCCTCGGCGGCGTGGTCGGAATAATTCAGCCCGATGGCGATGAAATTGCCGACCTTGCCGACGCACGGGCCAAGCCGCGGCGTGCCGCGCACCAGCGGCAGCTTCTCCGGCTTGAGCTTGCGCAGCTTGGTTAGCCCACTTGGCGACAGCGCGGCGCCGGCGAGATCGGGCACGATCTTGGAGAGATCGCGCACGCGGCCCTGCGCATCGAGCATGCCGGGTTTTTCGCGCCCCGGGGCGCCAAAGCGGACAAGTTTCATGGAAAGACTCCTCGGATGAAAGACTGGATTTTGCGTTGGAGCATGATCTTTTTCGAAAACCGGTTTCCACCCCGGATCAAGTCCGGGGCAAGCTTTTTCGGGATCATGCTCTAGAAAGCCCCCGGAAAAGCTCCGCCGTCAATCAACAAATTCTGGCCGGTGATGTAACCGGCCTGCGCCGAGCAGAGAAACGCGCAGGCCGCGCCGAACTCGTCGGGGTCGCCGATCCGCCGCGCCGGGACCGCAGCCACGCGTTCGGCCAGTGCTGCGTCCGCGCTGATGCCTTTTCTCTTCATCGTCGTCTCGACATAGGTCTGGAAGCGATCGGTTGCGAACACACCGGGCAACAGGAAGTTGATGGTGACGTTCGACGCGGCGACATTGCGGGCGACGCCGGCGAAGAAGGCGGTCAGGCCGGCGCGCGCGCCCGATGACAGATCGAGCCCGCCGATCGGCGCCTTCACCGATCCCGAGGTGATGTTGACGATGCGGCCGAACCGTTTGGCAATCATCGGATCGATCGCTTTCTGCACGAGCTCGATGGCGACGATCATGTTGGCAATGACGCCGTCGAGCATTTTCGTCCGGTCAAGCTCGCGGAAGTCACGAAACGGGGGACCGGCATTGTTATTGACCAGAATGTCCGGCTCGGGGCAGGCGGCGAATAACGCTTTTTGCCCGTCCGCCGAGGCGACGTCGGCGGCGACCGGAATGATCTTGGCGCCGGTCGCCCGTTGGAGTTCCGCCGCGGTAGCGGCAAGCCGCTCGCGGTCGAGGCCGTTGATCACGACCTCGCAGCCGGCCTCCGCCAAGGCCTTGGCGCAAGCCCGGCCCAGGCCGCGGCTTGAGGCACAGACAATAGCTTTTCGGCCGGCGATACCGAGATCCATCCGGGTTCCTGCGTGCTGGCGCTTGACGCGGCGGGCGTTCGTGTTTTCTTGATTGCGCACGGCCAAGTCAATGGCCGAAAGCATCGTTCGCTGCTCGAGGTCAAGATAGAGCGGTTCGGCGGGCCGCCGGCCATGCAGCGACGTGAATCGTGCAATGGTGCGGCGATGTGCGGCACAAGATCTAGGGGGATGCCGTGCGAATCGGTGTGCAGCGGTTGAACCCAGTGAGGAACTGACCGACGCCGGGCACGCTGCAAATGAATCCATTCGGTCGGTACTTGACGCGAATTTGCTCGATCTCGCTCATGGCGCGGATCATAAAGTCGTTAAGCCGCACCACTTCTTGGTCGAGCCGCTCTTGCAGCTGACCGGCTGTCTTGCTCGATGCGAAGTTCGCGACTTGGTCGGGATCGAGGGTACTCTGCGACGCCCATTGCCGGACGATTTCCATCCACGTCTTCTGCGTGACGTCGAAGCAATAGGCGATCGTCAGGACGTGGTGTTTGGCGCTGAACCAGTCGATGTCGAGTTCTTTGCCGTCTTTACTCTTTTTCGTGACGTGGTTGTTCCTGTCGAGACTAGGCATGTCGTCGTCGCAGTCGAAGCCGAACGTGCCGAGAAGCGACGTGCTGATCGGGTCGGCGCCGAGCGTGTTGATAGTGTTGGCCGGATCGTGGCCGGGATCGCTTGGCCAGTCGAGATAAATCTCCGCCTTTCGCGCCAGTAGGTTGACGTTCTCACGCAACGCCGTGGCCGCCGCTTCATAGGCGGTGTAGAGGTCGTGGGCGCGTTTGCTTGTCAAAGCGTCGGCGTCGCCGCTGGCATTGAGTTCGGCGGCGCGTTTGAAGCTCAAATAAAGCTGATCTTCCAAAATGATGGCCGTGGACAGTGCATTCGAGGTCCGGGTGAACGTGTCGGTTGCTGCGGTCATGTCGTCCTTGGCCATGGCGCTGACTTTGTTGTGGTAAGCCGACAAATACTGAAAGTACGCGACAATCAGCGTACTGAGTAATCCGAAGAAGGTGAGGCCCTTGAAGGCGGCGATCTCGGCGTCGGTGCGCAGCACCAAGCGTTTGGCCGATTGCCAAAATCCGCGTGCCGCCGGCGCGGCGTCATCGGCTGCGCCATCATGCGGTGCGCCATCATTCGGTGCGCTCGACATCGTCACCCCCTGCACTCCGAGCGGCTATAGGATGCCGGGATTTGCGATCGCTCCTATGACAAACAGCACACCACGGCCGATCACGGCCACTTCACCACCGGCGGCATCGACGACAGGATCGACTCGACGTTGCCGCCGGTGCGCAAGCCAAAAATCGTGCCGCGATCGTACAGCAGATTGAATTCGACATAGCGGCCGCGGCGCACCAGTTGCTCCTCGCGCTCGGTTTCGCTCCAAGGCTTGGCGAAATTTCTGCGCACTAACTCGGGATAGATGCGCAAAAACGCGCGGCCGACATCCTGCGTGAAGGCAAAGTCGGCGTCAAAGTCGCCGGAATTAAGCCAGTCGTAGAAGATACCGCCGATGCCGCGCGCCTCGCCGCGATGCTTGAGAAAGAAATACTCGTCGCACCAGGTTTTGAATTTGTCATAGGGCGCGACCGCGGCATGGGCGTCGCAGGCGGACTTCATCGCCGCATGAAACGCAATCGTATCCGGGTCCTCCTGCGTGCGCCGGTGCAGCAGCACCGGCGTCAGATCGGCACCGCCGCCGAACCACGACTTGGTCGTGACCACGAATTGGGTGTTCATGTGCACGGCCGGCACGTGCGGATTTTGCATGTGGGCAATCAGCGAGATACCGGCGGCGAAAAAGCGTGGGTCGTCGGCAGCACCCGGTATCTCCTTGCGGAACTCCGGAGCGAACTCGCCAAACACCGCCGAGACGTGGACGCCGACTTTTTCGAACACCCGGCCCTTCATGATCGCCATGACGCCGCCGCCGCCGGGCGCGCCGGTGTGATCGGTGCGATTCCATGGCGTGCGCACAAAGCGGCCGGGTGTGTGGTCGGCAAGTGGCGCGCCGGCGGGCAGCGAGTCCTCGAGCTGCTCGAAGGCGGCCGTGATCTGGTCGCGCAGCGCCTCGAACCAGGCGCGGGCGCCGGCTTTGCGCGTTTCGATCAAGCTTAAATCCATCGTCGTTTTCCGTATGACACTGACTACCGCTCCTCCCTTTTTTCAAGGGTGTCACATTCGGGGACGATCATATTGATTTGTCGCAATTGCAGGTTTTGCCACCGCCGCGCACGCTTGCCGTTCGTTTGGGGGCACGAGCGCAAGTCTCGCTATGTCAGTCTCGTTATGTCATCCCACCCGTCTGCCGCAACGCCTCGCCGGCCGCCATGGCGGCGGCGACCGCAACATTGAGCGAGCGCAAGCCGCCGCGCATCGGAATCTTCAAACGCGCATCGGCGGCGTCATGGACTGCCGCCGGCACGCCGGCTGATTCGCGGCCGAACAGGAGGATGTCGTCGGCCCGGTAATCGAAGTCGAGATAGGAGCGGGCGGCGTCGGTCGTGAACAGTAGGAGGCGATAACCGCCGCGGCCGCGCCAGGCGGCGAAATCCAGCCACGATCGGTGCCGTATGAGCGCGACCACGTCGAGATAGTCCATGCCGGCGCGGCGGAATGCGCGGTCGGTAGTCGGCAAGCCGGCAGGCTCGATAATATGCGCCTCCAGCCCCAAGCAGGCGCACAGGCGAAGAATCGTTCCGGTGTTCTGTGGAATATCGGGTTCATAGAGAGCGATGCGCATGGCGGGATCGGGCGGCGATGGAAGGCATGACTGGGCGATTTGCCCGCAGGAGTCGAGGCCGGTTGATCGGCAATTCGGGAACCGTGGGCCGTGCAGCATTGCCGTGGGGCGCCGGTCGCAGTGCCGTGGATGGCGCTCTTGCACTCTCTCGGTAAGGGTGCCAATAAAACGCCGCCGGATTGCGTCGCCTCTGATCTCCCCCAGGTCGGATGAGACGGGCCTTCCGCCGCCGCGCCGCCTCCTTATTACCTCCTCCGCATGCGGGGGAGACAGGAAGGGGGAGGGCGGTTCGCAGCGCGGATGGAGTGTGGGCCGGCAAGACGGACGAGGGTAGGACGGGTGACCACAATCTCCGCAGCGCGGCCTTCGCGGCGCGATTTCCCATCCGTTGCCGCCGGCACGGCCGGCGCTGCCGCCAAATTCGTCTCCGATGCCATGATCGGGATCGGCCAAGCTTGAGCCGCCCAACGCATAAGGTTCGACCATGAGCGCACATTCGATCTACAAGCCGCAAAGCTCCTTCATGCAATGGCTGGAGCGGCGGCTGCCGATCGCGAGCCTCGTCTATTCCTCCTTCATCGTTTATCCGACGCCGCGCAATTTGAACTATTGGTGGACCTTCGGCGGCATTCTCACCTTCATGCTCGGCGCGCAGATCGTCACCGGCGTCGTGCTGGCGATGCATTACACGCCGCACGTCGACTTCGCCTTCAATTCCGTCGAGTCGATCATGCGCGACGTGAATTACGGCTGGCTGTTGCGCTACCTGCATGCCAACGGCGCCTCGTTCTTTTTCGTCGCCGTTTACGCCCACATCGTGCGCGGCATGTATTACGGCTCCTACAAGGACCCGCGCGAGGTATTGTGGATCCTCGGCGTCATTCTGTTCCTGCTGATGGTGGTGACCGGCTTCATGGGCTACGTACTGCCCTGGGGCCAGATGAGCTTCTGGGCCGCGACCGTCATCACCAACCTGTTCTCGGCGATCCCCTGGGTCGGTGATCCGATCGTCAGCTGGCTCTGGGGCGGCTACGCCGTCGGCAATCCAACGCTGAATCGGTTCTATTCGCTGCACTACCTGCTGCCGTTCGTCATCGCCGGCGTGGTGGTGCTGCACGTCTGGGCGCTGCACATGGTCGGGCAGAACAATCCGACCGGCGTCGAGGCCAAAGCCGAGAAGGACACGGTCGCGTTCACGCCGTACGCGACGATCAAGGACGCGTTCTTCATCGGCGTGTTCTGTTTGTTCCTGGCCTGGTTCGTGTTCTACATCCCGAACTATCTCGGCCACTCCGACAATTACATCCCGGCCAATCCCGGCCAGACGCCGACCCACATCGTGCCGGAATGGTACTATCTGCCGTTCTACGCCATTCTGCGGGCGATCCCGAGCAAGCTGCTGGGCGTCATCGCGTTGCTGGCTTCGATCGTGCTGCTGGCATTCCTGCCGTGGCTCGATACCTCGCGTGTGCGCTCGGCGAAGTACCGGCCGCTCTATCGGCAATTCCTGATCGTGTTCTTCCTGGTGGTGATCGGCCTCGGCTATCTCGGCTCGCGGCCGCCCGAAGGCGGCTACGTGATCGCTGCGCGCATCCTCACCGCCTACTACTTCGTTTTCCTGCTCATCATCCTGCCGCTGCTTGGATTGTTCGAAACCACGAAGCCGCTGCCGAACTCGATCTCGGAATCGGTGCTGGCGCCGCCGCAGCCGTCGGCTGCAAAGGTTTAGGAGGCCCGGCCATGAACATCCATCGCAGCATCGTCCTCGCCGCCGCGCTCGCGGCTTCGCTTTCGGCGATCGGCATGCGCGTGGCCGGCGCGCAAGAGGCCGAGGCGCCGCCGCGGCAAAGCTGGTCGTTCAGCGGCCCGTTCGGCACTTACGATCAGGCGCAACTGCAGCGCGGCTTCAAGGTTTACCGCGAGGTCTGCTCGACGTGCCACAGCCTGAAGCTTTTGGCGTTCCGCAATCTCGCCGATCCCGGCGGGCCTGATTTCACCGAAGCGCAGGCGGCGACGGTCGCGGCGAGTTTCCAGGTGACCGACGGCCCGAACGATAAGGGCGAAATGTTCCAGCGGCCCGGCAAGCTCGCCGACTATTTTCCGCCGCCGTTCCCGAACGACCAGGCCGCCCGCGCGGCGCTGGGCGGCGGCCTGCCGCCGGACATGTCGGTTTTGGCGAAAGCGCGGAGCCACGAAGCAGGCTTCCCGCGCTTCATCTTTGATGCCTTCACCCAATATCAGGAGGCCGGCCCGGACTACATTCACGCCATCCTCACAGGCTACGAGGAGCAGCCGCCGGCCGGGTTTGCGCTGGCGCCGGGCACGCAATACAACAAATACTTTCCCGGCCACGCCATCGCCATGCCGAAGCCGCTGAGCGACGGCCAGGTCGAATACACTGACGGCACGCCGGCGACCGTCGACCAATATGCCAAGGACATTTCCGCCTTCCTGATGTGGGCGGCGGAGCCGAAGCTCGACGAGCGCAAGCGGCTCGGCTTCCAGGTGTTCGTGTTCCTCATCGTGCTGACTGGCCTGCTCTACTTCAGCAAGCGGCGGGTATGGCACGATATCCACCATCCGGCGGTCAGTTAGGGTCTGCCGGAAGGCGTTAGCGACCCTCCCGAACGCATTAACGGCCCTGCCTCATCCCTTCGAATGGCGGTTGCGTCGGCCGCCATGGTTCGCCACAGTTGCGGCGTTGCCCGCCGATAGTTCCGGCAAGCGAGATTGGGGTCAGACCATGACAAGTGTCGCGTTAGACTTTGACAATGATCTGAAGGCCGCGATCCGCAACATCCCGGATTATCCCAAGCCGGGCATCATGTTTCGCGACATCACCACGCTGCTCGGCAACGCGCGCGCGTTTCGCCGCGCCGTCGACGAATTGGTGCATCCCTGGGCCGGCCGCAAGATCGACAAGGTCGCAGGTATCGAGGCGCGCGGCTTCATCCTTGGCGGCGCCGTCGCTCATCAGGTTTCGGCCGGCTTCGTGCCGATCCGCAAAAAGGGCAAGCTGCCGTTCAAGCGTGTGACTATCGGCTATTCGCTCGAGTACGGCATCGACGAAATGGAGATGCACGAGGACGCGGTATTGGAGGGCGAGCGGGTCGTGCTGGTTGATGATCTTGTCGCCACCGGCGGCACTGCCGAGGCCGCGGTGAAGCTCCTCAAAGGCATCGGCGCCGAGGTGTTGGCCGCCTGCTTCATCATCGACCTGCCCGACCTCGGCGGCGCCGCGAGGATCAGGAAGCTCGGGGTGCCGGTGCGCACGCTGGTGAGCTTCGAGGGGCATTAGCCAATCATTGGACGGCTCGGTTTCGGGAGCGGGAGCAGTCTGGCCCGCCTCTCGCCTCAGGCCGCAGCGGCGCTATCGCACCGCGACCGGAAAATGCAGAAAGCCGCGAAAGCGCGCGCGGCCGCCGCGCACGAAGTCGCCGGCGCGCTCGATCGTCGCAAAGCGCTGGACCAGCTTGCCAATGGCAATGCGTGCCTCCATGCGCGCCAGCGACATGCCGGCGCAGGCGTGAATGCCGAGGCCAAAGGCCAGATTGCGGTTCGGCGAGCGGCGAATGTCCAGTAGATCGGGATCGGGAAATTGCGCTGGATCCCGATTGGCGGCGGCAATGCAGAGATGGACGTAACTACCGGCCGGAATCGCCACTTCGCCCAGCGTGGTGTCCCGCACAGCCCGCCGGTTTCCCAGCTGATTGGGACTCTCCATGCGCAGGAACTCCTCGATGGCGGTGTCGATGAGTTCGGGATTGTCAACAAGGTTCGCGTGCGCATCGGGATTGCGCAGCAGCAGATCGACGCTGTTGCCGATCAAGTTGGTCGTGGTTTCGTGTCCGGCATTGAGGAGGAAGATGCAATTGTGGAGAAGCTCCAATTCCGACAAGCGCTCGCCGCCGGTCGCGGCGGCATCGGCGGCGAATTCGCTGGCGTTGATCAGGATCGAAAGAATTTCCCGGCCGTCGGTGCTGGTGTTTTGCTTCCGCCGCGCGATCAGCGCGGTCAAATAATCCTTGAACTCGGCGACGGATGTGGCGCCGGCATCGAATTGCGCGCGGTTGAGGACCGGCTCGAGCGCGCCGAGAATGGTCAGCGACCATTTGCGCAACGGGCCTCTTTCGTCCTGCGGCACGCCGAGCAGATCGCCGATCAGCTGCATCGGGATGGCGGCGGCAAAATCGTCGATCAGATCGATGGCGCCGGAATGCGCGGCACTGTCCAACAGCCGATCGACCAGCGCTTCGATCCTTGGCTCGATTGCCTTGAGCGCCCGTGGCGTAAAGACCGGGGCCAACAATTTGCGCACCCGCGTGTGCACCGGAGGATCGTTGAACACCAGACTGGTGGTGTGATGCTCGTAGAGCAGGCTGTCGGCAAAGGCCGGCTTGAAATCGATCTTCTTGTCGGAGCTCCAGGTCGCCGTGTCGCGATAAACCCGCGCCACGTCGTCATAGCGGGTCAGAAAGAACGATCCATCCGGCAAGCGGTGGACCGGCGACTGTTCACGCAGCGCCGTGTAGGTTAGGTAAGGATCGTTCAAAAACGCCGGGCTCAGCCGGCTGAGATTGAAGCCGCGGATCAGCTCCGTCGCTTGCCCATCGCCGATCGTTTGCGCCGGAGCCGTCGCCATCGATCGCCTCCGCCTAGACGGCCTTTGCGCTCTCGTGTCGCCGTTCGAATTCCAGCGCACCATCGCCGAGCGACCCGAAGCGGAGGCTGAGCAAGTCTTTCACGTAGTTCTGATAAAGCTTCCAAGGCTTCTGCGAGCCCTGGCGCGGGAATTGGTCGATCGCGCGCTGGACATAGCCGGAAGAGAAGTCGATCAGCGGCTCCGGCGTGACCGAGGGGTCGCGCCGGCGCGGCGTGCAGGCGACATAGCCGCGCCGATCCATGTAATTGATCAGCCGGGCGGCGTAAGCGCAGATCAGATCGCATTTAAGCGTCCACGACGCGTTGGTGTAGCCGAACACCGCGAACAGGTTCGGCACGTCGCTGAACATGGTGCCCTTGAAATTCATCGTCTCGGCAAACTTGACCGGCTTGCCGTCGACCGAGACACCGATGCCGCCGAGCAGCAGCATCTTCAGGCCGGTCGCGGTGATGATAATGTCGGCATTAAGTTCGCGGCCCGATTCCAGGCGAATGCCATTCGCGGTGAAGCTCGCGATCGTGTCGGTGACGATGTCCGCCTTGCCGGATTTGATGGCGCCGAAGAAATCGGCGTCCGGCGCCAGGCACAGCCGCTGATCCCAGGGATTATAACGCGGGTTGAAATGCGTCAGCACGTCGTAGCCGGCGCCAAGATGCTGCCGCACCTGGCCGATGATCCATTTCTTCACCTCGCGCGGCTTGCGGCGGGATAGATTGTAGAAATAGATTCCGAACAGCACGTAATACCAACGAGCGATCGCGTAAGCGATCCGCTTTGGCAGATAACGGCGCAGCTCCTTGGCGAGCCGGTCCTCCGCCGGCCGCGACACGATATAGGTCGGCGATCGCTGCAGCATCGTGACCTGCGCCGCCGTTTCGGCAATGGCCGGAATGATCGTTACCGCCGTGGCGCCGCTGCCGATCACGACGACGCGCTTGCCGGCATAATCGAGTTTCTCCGGCCAGTGCTGCGGATGCACGACAACCCCTTTGAATGTCTCGGCGCCGGCAAACTCCGGCGCGTAGCCGCCGGCATAGTCGTAATAGCCGGTGCAGCCGAACAGGAAATTACACGTGAAGCGAACCGGCTCACGCTCTGCTCCGCGCTCGACGTCGATGGTCCATATCGCGTCTGCCGACGACCACGACGCGCTGGTGACCCGATGGCGAAAGCGAATCTCGCGGTCGATGCCGTAGGCTTCGGCGGTCTCGCGAATATAGGTGCGGATCGATTCGCCGTCGCCAATCGCAGCGCTCGACTGCCAGGGGCGGAACGAGTAGCCGAACGTGAACATGTCCGAGTCGGAGCGAATGCCCGGATAGCGGAATAGGTCCCAGGTGCCGCCGATGGCGTCGCGACTCTCAAGGATGACGTAGGATTTTCGTCTGCACGATGTCTGCAGGTGATAAGCGGCATCGATGCCGGAAAGTCCGCTGCCGACGATGATGATGTCAAAATGCTCTGGCGTCATTGCTCGCACGCTGGCTCAACGCTCCCGTTTCTTTTGCCGCACGGCCCTGCTTCGCATCGCGCTTTCCGGCGTCGCGCTCTATTTCACCGGTGCGAGTTTGCTCGCGGCCGGAGCGACCCGCCGCGCCATGCGCGCAATGAAGGCAGCCGCCTGATCGGCGGAGGTGATCAGTATCATATGGCCGCCGCCTTCAATGAACTCCAGATCGGCGCCGCTCACTTTTGCCGCCAGTCCTTTGCCGTGCAACGCCGGATCGAGGATGCGATCGTCGGCCCCGTACAGAATGCCGACCGGCATGGTCAGGTCTTTATATCGTGCCGGCATCACGGCAAGCTCGCTCCGGGCAGCCATCACGTCGCCGGACGCGCCGATGAAGCTTTTGGGCCGCAAGTTCAACAGCGCGCCGCCTCTGGTGGCGAAATCCTCCACTACCGGCTGTGGGCCGAACAGCGTCGTCAGCGCCCGCTCGCGATTGACCATCGACAGCGGCGTCGCCAGCGTCCAGCCGATGAGGCGGCGCAGCAGCGGGGAGGCAATTTCCATTCCGTCAAACGGCGGTGGCACATGTTCCGGCTCATGCGTCACCGGCGCGAGCAGCGCCAAGCCTGCGACCTGCTCGGGATGGTTCAGCGCCAGCGCCAGCGCAATCGCTCCGCCCAGTGAATGGCCGACGATCAAAGGCCGGTCCAGGCCGAGCAGCTCACAAAAACGGCTGATCACGCGCGCCTGACCGCTGATCGATGCCAATTCTTCCGTCGGTCGTGTGGAATAGCCGCTGCCTGGGCGGTCGAGAATGACAACGCGGAAGTCCCCCATCAGCTTGCCGAGTAGGGAATGCGTGAAATTGTGCATCTGACCGGCGAGGCCGTGAACAAGCAGAAGCGTCGGTCCGGTTCCTTTGTCGAGATAATGGATGCGTGCGCCGTCGACGTCGATGAAGCGTCCGCGCGGCGGCAGCGCCTTCTCCACCCGTCGCGCCGTCCACGCGGTAAACAGAACCAGGCCGGCGAGAATGACGCCGACCAATGCGACGGCAATACCGACGATCCACGCGATCATTCCTGCAATCTCCGTCCGATCCGGTTCCAGTATGTCACAGGCATCAGCCGTTCGACGAGTGCGGCAAATTTGGCGTCCGACCCGACCAGGACACGCGGCTTTCGATTTTCGACGCCGCGAACGATGGTTTCGCCGGCAATTTCCGGCGGCATGGTCAGGAAGGCGTCGGCGAGCCTGTGCCGCTTCGCGACTTGGACGGCGGACAAGTTGGTTGGAAACCGCGCGTTCCGAGCGATCGAAGTGGCGATGCCGCCGGGATGCACGACAGTGACGCCGACGCGCGTTCCGGCAAGCTCGTGGCGCAGCGACTCCGAAAAGCCACGGACGGCAAACTTGCTCGCGCAATACGCGGTCTGTCCGGGCGGCGCGATCAAGCCGAACAGACTCGAGATATTGACCAGCCGTGCCTCCTCGCTCTTTTGCAACAGCGGCAAGAAGGCCCGGGTCATCTGCACCACGCCCCAGAAATTGATGCCGAACAGCCAGTCGAAGTCGGCCTCGGCAACCTCGACGAAATTGCCGCCGAGCGCGACGCCGGCATTGTTGACCAGGACGTCGACGCCGCCATGCTCGCCGGTCACTTGCGCCGGAAAAGCGCAGACCGCCGCCCGGTCGGCGACGTCGAGACGATGCCGGCTAACGCGAATCTTATCGCCGGCTTTGTTGTCGGCGATGTCGGCGGCGGTGCGCGCCAGTGCCGCGTCGTCGATATCGGCGAGCGCGAGGTGACAGCCGCGCCGCGCCAGCGCGACGGCGATGCCGCGGCCAATTCCGCTGGCCGCTCCGGTAACGACGGCGGTCCGGCCTTTGAGCTTAAGCACGATTGAGGCCTCCGAATTCTCAAGGCAAGGCGGTTCGCTAAAACCCCCTGCTCGCCGAGCAATGAGAAGGGCCGTCGTCGCGCCGGAGTTGACGGCAGCGTTAACGAAGCATTTCCCAGCGAGGCTCCGCGGTTAACGGCAAGTTGATGCACACCCAGACGCATTTGTCGATGCAACGGGCCGGATCATGGCGTGGTCTGAACAAGGCTATGGCGACTCGAGCGCAGAACCGCTCGCGACGTTCTCAGGATCGCGATAACGACGGCGGAATTCCGAAACGCCATGGATTTGAGCAAGGTTTATGAACGGTGAATTGGCAGGATCCCCAATAAACCGAATTTTCAGGCCTCGCCGTTAGACTTGTACGTTCTGCAGTTGCTCTGGTGCGGCGGCGAGAACGCCATGCGTGTGGCCCAACGGTCTGGGAGCGAGACGGCGGGCCGGGCGTCCGCGCCTGGCGAGCGCACCGATTGCGATCTGGTGCTGACGATGACCGGCACCACGCTCGCGGAGCCGGCGGGTTACGCGAGTGCATAAGCTGCTCGCCAGACAACTAGCCAAGGCAGCGAACGGCTCCGGCGAGTTCGAGCTTCAGGCGCTGTTGACCCTAGTCTCCGAGGCCTACGAGCAGTCGGACAACGACCGCGATCGCACCGATCGCTCGATCGCGCTGATGGTCGCCGAGCTCGAGCAGCTCAACCGCGGGCTGGATCAGCTGGTGCAGGAACGCACCGCCGCGTTGTGCGAGCGCGAAGCCGAATTGGAGGCGCAGAATCTGCGCTTCGATGCCGCGCTCAAGAACATGCCGTACGGATTGTGCATGTTCAACGGCGACGAGCATCTGATCGTTTGCAACGAGCGCTACGGCGAGATGTATGGGCTGACGCCCGAACAGACGGCGCCGGGCACGACGTTGCGGTCGATCCTGGATGCCCGTATCGCCAACGGTCAGAGCCCTGCTGATGGCGCCGCCTACATCAAGAAGTGCCTGACCGACGTTCGCAGACGCGAGCCGTATTATAGCGAAGTCGGCTTGCGTGACGGCCGAACCTACGCGGTCAATCACAGGCCGATGCCGGACGGGGGCTGGGTCGCCATCCATCAGGACATCACCGCGCAAAAGCAGGCCGAATCCCAGATCAGCTATATGGCGCGGCACGACGGACTGACCGGCCTCGCCAATCGCGCCGTCCTGCTGGAGAAAATGGAAGAAGCCATGGCCCGCCTGCGGCGCCACGGCAATCGGTTCACGATCTTCGTGCTCGACCTCGATCTGTTCAAGATGGTCAACGACTCGCTCGGACACCCGGTCGGCGACGAGCTCTTGAAGGTGGTGGCGGGCCGGCTGGCGGAATGCACGCGCGAAACCGACGTCGTTGCTCGGCTCGGCGGCGACGAATTCGCGGTGCTGGCGACGGTGGACGGCGATCAGCGCGAAGCCGCGATCACCCTCGCCTCGCGGCTGCTCGAGGCGGTGGCGGCGCCCTACGATCTCGATGGCCATCAGCTCAATATCGGCACCAGCATCGGCGTTGCGCTCGCGCCCGAGCACGGCACTGAGGTGGATCAGCTCCTCAAGAACGCCGATCTGGCGCTCTACAAAGCCAAGGCCGAGGGCCGCGACGCCTACCGGTTTTTCGAGGACGCGATGGGGGTCGAGGCCCGCACCCGCCGCGCCCATCAGGTCGAGTTGCGCGGCGCGCTGGCCAACGACGAGTTCGAGCTGCACTACCATCCCATTGTGGACATTCGAACCGGCGAGACCGCCAGCATCGAGGCGCTGATCCGCTGGCGCCACCCGCAACGCGGCATGATCGGGCCGTGCAGTTTCATTCCGCTGGCGGAGGAAAGCGGCCTGATCCATCCGATCGGCGACTGGGTGTTGCGCAAGGCGTGCAGCGATGCGGTGGGCTGGCCGTCGCACGTCAAGGTCGGCGTCAATTTATCGGCCGTGCAATTTCGCAAGCCAAAGCCGGTCGACAATTTCTGCAAGGTGCTGGACGAGACCGGCCTGCCGCCGGAGCGCTTGGAGCTCGAAATCACCGAATCGGTGCTGCTGCAAAACAATGTCGAGCATGTCGAGGCGCTGCATCAACTGCGGCTGATGGGCATTTCCATCGTGCTCGACGATTTCGGCACCGGCTATTCGTCGCTGAGTTACTTGCGCATGTTTCCGTTCGACAAGATCAAGATCGACCGCTCGTTCGTCCACGAGCTCGCCAAGAATGCCGATTGCGCGGCGATCGTGTCGGCGGTGGCCGGGCTGGGCTCGAGCCTGCGCATCGGCACCGTGGCCGAAGGCATCGAAACCGGCGATCAGCTGCTGCTGGTGCACGCCGCGGGCTGCACGCATGCGCAAGGCTTCTTGTTCGGCCGGCCATGTCCGGCCGCCGAACTCAAATTCGAGCGCCTGACCGAGCGCAAAGAGCGGAACAGAGTGGCCTGATCAGCCGGGCTGAGCTTAACGGCGCAACCAGCCTTTCCGCTTCGGTTCTGTTGCCGCTGCCGGCGCTGGCGTCGGTGGCGCGCCGAGACGGGACGTCAGTTTACCCATCAACAGCCGCAGCTCGAAGTCGCGGAATTGGGCGTAGATGTCGGCGGTCCAGGTATGAACCTCGGTCGGCCCGCCGGGCTGCTTGGCCATGTACGTGTTGAACGAGAAAGTCGGCCGGTCGACCACGCCCCGCACGATCTGTGACAAGCGCGGGATGCGGATCATGCCGCATTCGGGCCGGGTCGGCGGAAAATCCTCCTTGGAGAACATCAGTGACACCGATTCGTTGTGCACCGGCACGAACGTCGCCGCCACTGAAAGCTGCAGCTCACCGTAAATGCGCACCGTGGCGACGGCTTGATCGGTGACGAAGAACACGATCGCCTCGGTGCCGCGCCGCCGCGCCTCCTGGGCGAAGCCGATTTCACCCATGACGCGGAAGAACAGCTCGAACGGCGCGTAACCGAGATCGATCACCTTGGTGCTGGTAGTGTCGGCGATCAGCCGGTCGAACAACTCCATCTGGCCGCGGATATCGGTGATATCCACCGGCCAGACCAGCTTGGGAAAACGCCCGGCCAGCATCGGCTCGCGCGGATTGAGATCGAAGCCGACCAGCGGACGGCCGCTTTGTTGAAAATACTCCATCATCAGCCGCGCCAGCAGTGTCTTGCCCATGCGCGGGCGCGGCGAGGTGACGACGTAGAGGGGGGCCGGCTGCTTCATCGCAGCGCGGCGTTACGATCGGCTGACGACCTGGACGCGCGGACCGGCCGCCGGCGCGGCGCCGCCCGCCGCAACGATCTCGTTGAGCTTGATGCGGTCGTACTCGGCCCAGACATTGCCGAGCCAATGCCGCACGTAGCCGCGCAGCACGAACGAGTAATTGGCCGCCTCGCCCTTCAGGCCCTTGTTGGCGACAAAGGTGAGGAACGGAACGGAAGCGAGCTCGACCTGCTCATAGGCCATTTCGTTGAGCTTCGGGATGGTGATCTCGATCGCGTCCTTGAACTTACGGAAGTACGAGGAATGGGTGGCCTGATCCCACTCGAAGAAGCTGGTATTGTTGATGAAGTTCTTGACCAGGAAATATTTTGCGTCGGTCGTGAAGGGTGACGTGTCCTCGATCTCGTTCAACGAGGCGATCGACGAGCCGAGGATGTGGAACACCACGAAGGTAAGCTGGCCCTTCTTGACGGCGTCGAGAAAGCCGATGTCGCGCAGCGAGCGGAGCGTCGGCGACAGCAGGCCGGCGCGCACGTCGATGACCGTGACGCTGGCATCTGTGCTCGACAGCGTGTCGAAAATCCGCATCTGGTCGGGCACCGACATGACGTCGACGACTTCACTGATGTCGGGATGAAACCGCTTCAAGGTGCCTTTGGGCGATTCGGTATCGAATGCCCGCGTCGCTACGTGATGGGCGGTGAAATAATCGAGCAGGGTGCGCGATACCGTTGTCTTGCCGACCCCACCCTTGTCCGCGCCGACCACCACTACTGTTGGCTTAGCCATGGCCGATTCCTCAATCACCCGACGGCGTCGTGAGCCGCGCTGAGTCCCGGATGTTGATTCCACAGGATTTTTGCGGCTGGGTCGAGCGTGTCACGCCGTTTTTCCCCTGGGAGTCGTTGTACACACACCGGGTTCGGTTTGGAAGCGTTAACGTAGGTTAGCGTCGGCGGAACACCGTCTACGCACCGATTTGCAATCCGATATGGTTAATTTGACGGCTTTGCGGTGCTTCGCGCCCGGGGCCGCGCACGCTAGTTGCCGCCATGAGGTCCCCAAGGGCCGGAAGGTGATTCGGCAGGTGGGTCGACGGCCGTCGGCGCGGTTTCGGACGCCCGGTTGCCCCAAGGTCCGTCATCGGGTCCGCTGCCCGGTTGGCCTCGCTGGCGGCTTTCTTGCGCAGGCCCCGGCGGTGAATTCCACGGTCCTGGCGTCGCCGGCTCGTCGCCTGTTTCCGTTGCGGCGTCATCAGGCTGCGGCGGGAAGGCGATCGGGCCGCGATCGTGGCCGCCGGCGAACTTGACCAACGCCGCTACCCGGCTTTCCACCGAAGGATGGGTATCGAACAGTTCGCCGAATCCCTCGCGCGGATTGTCGATGCACATTTCCATGACGGCCGAGGTGGCGCCCGGCAACTCGCCGCGGCCCTCGATCATGCGCAACGCCGAAATCATCGCGTCCGGATTCTTGGTGAGCTCGACCGAGCCGGCATCGGCGAGGAATTCGCGCGAACGCGACAAAGCAAGCCGGATAAGGAAGGACAACACGTAGGCCAGCACCAGAAGCCCAATGGCAACCACGATGGCAATGACGGCGGCGCCGCCGCCGCGCCGATCGTCGGAGCGGGAGCTGCGAAAGCTGAAGCCGTTATAGAACCAGAGCCGGAAGACCAGTTCGGCGACGAACGACACCACGCCGGCGATGATGACGGCGATCACCATCATGCGCACGTCGCCGTTGCGGATATGCGTGAGCTCATGGCCGAGCACCGACTCGATTTCGGCGTCGTTGAGCCGGCCGAGCAGCCCCGACGTGATCGTGATCGAATATTGGCGCTGATTCATGCCGGTGGCGAAGGCGTTGAGCGCGTCGGACTCCATCACCTTGAGCTTGGGCATGGTGATGCCGCGGGAGATGCAGAGATTTTCCAGCAGATTGTAAAGCCGCGGCTGTTCGCCGCGCGTGACCTCGCGCGCGCCGGTCACCACGTCGATCATGCTCTGATGGAAGAAATAAGCGATCACCACCCACAATGCCGTACCGAGCGTGGCGAGCGGCGCGGCGCTAACGAGGTCGCGCCAGGCGCGCTGCATCAAAACGTTGAGATCGGCATCGATCGACAACGCCTCGGCGACCAGCGCGCCGGCATAGACCAGGACGTAAATGAGAAAGAACAGGCCGACGAGCAGTGCAATCGACCGGCGCCGGTTCGACTGGATGTGGCTATAGAGGCCATACGCAGCCATCGAGGTCTCCGTTCATTCCCGCGAAGGCGGCAATCCAGAGAAAAGTGTGGCTGTTGCGGTGATTCCGCTGGGTCGCCGCGTTCCGCCTTCGCGCTGTGCGGTTCGGCGCGACCAAACCGCGCCGTAGCTCGCAAAGCGAGCGTAGGCGGGTCGCGGGGACGAGCGGATCATGACTCCCAGCTTTCGGCGCATGGGGCTCCGCTCTAAAACTTCACCTGCGGAGCCTCGCCGACGGTCTTGCGCTCTTCGCCGAGGTCGAAGAATTCCTTCGGCGCAAAGCCCAAGGAGGCGGCGAACAAGGCGGCGGGGAAGCGCTGGATGCCGGTATTGTATTCCTGCACCGCGTTGTTGAAGAAGCGGCGGGCGGCTGCGATCTTGTTTTCGATGTCGGTGAGCTCCGCCTGCAATTGCTGGAAATTGGCGTTGGCCTTGAGGTCGGGATAGGCCTCGGACAGCGCGAACAGCTGGCGCAGCGCGCCGGACAGCATGTTCTCGGCGGCTGCCTGCTGGGGCGTGCCTTGGGCCGCGACCGCGGCATTGCGCGCCTTGACCACGTCCTCGAGGGTGCCGCGCTCGTGCGCCGCGTAACCCTTCACGGTCTCGACCAGGTTAGGGATCAGGTCATGGCGCTGTCGCAATTGCACGTCGATGTCGGCGAAGGCCTGATTGACCCGCTGCCGCATCGAGACCAAGCCGTTGTAGATGGCGATGACCCACAAAACTAAAACAACGATAATGGCGAGAATGATCAGTGTCGTTGTACCCATCGGCGGCATCCTCCGGCTTGCCAACATGTATTGACTGCGGACGTCGCAAGCGCTTCCGCCACATAAATAAGCCGATTCATTGGCGCCGTTAAGGTTAGCCAGCGATGAATATCGCCGGCTTGCGGCTTGTCGTTTAGGAAGGCCGACAAGCAAAGGTGCCGATCATGTCGAACCAACCTACAGGCTTTCCGGGCGACGACGCGGCGGGCGCGGTCGCAGATCGCGCGCACGAACCCAACGTTCGCCGGGAAATCGCTGTCTCGGAGATCGACGATTCGGGCTTGCTGGCAGCCGCCGACCGCGAGCATCTCGAGCGTGAGATCGCCGCCATCGAGCGGGCAGCGGCGGCGTTGCGCCGTGCCGATCCGGAGCTTGAGACCTGGAGCGATGTGCCGCCGGCGACCATGCACAAGCCGCGCCCGATCTGGCTGTTGATCGGCGTGTTGTGGCTCTCCACCGCGCTCGTGACGATCGGCGCGGTGTTCGCCATTTCCGCGCTGGTCGGCTAGCTGATAAGTTGCTCGTCCCCCAAGGGAGGACCCAGCGTCCCCTCGCTGGATTCCCGCTGGCGCGGGAATGAGCGGATTAAATCCCGCTAATGCGCATTCCGATAGGCGGAGCGCGACAGCACCGTGCGCGCCATGATTTTCAGGTCGAGCCACAGCGACCAATTGTCGATGTAGAACAGGTCATACTCGACGCGTTTGCGCATCTTCTCTTCGGTGTCGGTCTGGCCGCGATAGCCGTGGATCTGCGCCCAGCCGGTAATGCCGGGCTTGACGTTGTGGCGGCGCGCGTAGCGCGAAATGCGCTGCTCGTATTCGCGATCGTGCGACAGCGCATGCGGCCGCGGGCCGACCAGCGACATGTCGCCGGTGAGCACGTTGAACAGCTGCGGAACCTCGTCGATGTTCCAGCGCCGCAGCCAGCGGCCGATCCTGGTCAGCCGCGGATCGTCGACGCGCGCCTGCTGGATCACGGCGCCGTCGTCGAGGGTGCGCATGGTGCGAAACTTGATGATGCGGAACGGCTGCTGGTTGAAGCCGAAGCGCCGCTGCACGAAGAAAATCGGCCCCGGGCTGTCGAGCTTGATCAGCACGGCGACCAGTACCAAAAGCGGCGTTGCCACAATGAGTGCGCTGGCCGCGAATACCAGATCGAAAAGACGCTTCTGGATGATTTCGCGTCGCGTCAGCGGCCGTCGCGTCAGCTGCAGGCTCGCGACCGGGCCGAGCGTCGAGAGCGTCGCCTCTTCGAATTTGTGCAGCACCCGCTCCGGACCCAGATGAATCTCGACCGGAAGCGCGAGGAAGGTCTCGGCACAGCGATCGATCGTCTCGGTGGCTGACCACGGCAGCAGCACGAAAATGGCGTCGGGCTCGAGCTTGCGCACGCTGGCGACTGCTTCGGCCAGATCGCGGTCGAGGATGGCGCGCCGCTCGGCGACCGGCGCGGTGGCGACGACCGGCGTCAGAAAGCGGCAGCCGACGATGTTGATGCCGAGCGTCCACGGCTCGTATTTGCTGACGAACGCGCCGACATTGCCGCCGGTGCCGATCAGAAAGATGCGCAGCGCCGACAACAGCCCGGCGGCACGCGCGAGCGCGGTGACGCGGACGATCACATAGCGCTCGACCATCAGCGCGATCAGCGTCGTGACATAGAATAAGACGATCCAGCCGCGCGAATAGTCGACGCTGATCTGCGCCAGAAAGCCGAGCATCAACAGGCAAATGAGCGTCACGTTCCACAATTGGATCGTGCGCCGGCCGTGCGGCTTGAAGCTGAAGAAATTCGGCAGTCGGTACTCGCGGCGGAACAGGTTGGAAATCGCGAAAATGCTCGCCGCCAGCAGTCCGACCTGGACGTACGAAGAAATGTTGCCAGGATCGTCGTAGGCGGCGAGGTGATAGACGATGCCGGTGAGTGTCGACATCGCCACGATCAGCGCGACGTCGGTCAAAAAGATCGCGCCGGAAAATGTGCCGCGCGACAGCACGGCCCAGCCGCGCAGGACCGGGTTGGTCTGCGGCCGCGACGCCAGCGTGTAGTTTTGATGGGTATTCATCAACGCGCGTATCCATCTCTCCTGCCCCGAATTGGGACAAGGCGAGGGGCCTGGCAGCGAACTCGCCAAAAGCATGCCAGGGATGCTGCGCGTTGTTTCTTCGGCGATAAACGCGACGATAGAGCATGTTAAGATTAACGCGCGGCGGCGCCAATGACTGGCCCTGGGAGGATTTATGAAAGGCAAGATCGCGCTCGAAGAACATTTCGCTATTCCCGAAACCCTTGCCGATTCCCGAGGCTATTTTCCCGATCGCGTCTGGCAGGAAGTGAAAAGCCGCGTGCTCGATCTGCATGAGCGGCGGCTCAAGCTGATGGACGAGCACGGCATCGAGACCATGCTGCTGTCGCTCAACGCGCCGGCTGTGCAGGCCATTGCCGATACGGCGCACGCGCGCGACATGGCGCGGCGCGCCAACGATTATCTCGCCGAGCAGGTGGGCAAGCGGCCTGATCGCTTTCAAGGGCTGGCGGCGCTGGCTATGCAAGACCCCGAGATCGCGGCGCGCGAGCTCGAGCGCTGCGTCAAGGAACTTGGCTTCCGCGGCGCGCTGGTCAACGGCTTCTCGCAGGTTGGCGACGCCGACACGGCGGTCTACTACGATCTGCCGCAATATCGGCCGTTCTGGGCGACCGCAGAGCGGCTCGACGCGCCGTTCTATCTGCATCCACGCAATCCGCTGCCACGCGATGCGAAAATCTACGAAGGCCATTCCTGGTTGCTCGGTCCGACCTGGGCCTTTGCGCAAGAAACGGCCGTGCACGCGTTGCGGCTGATGGGGTCGGGTCTGTTCGACGCACATCCGCGGCTGCGAATAATCCTAGGCCATATGGGTGAGAATCTGCCGTTTGCGCTCTGGCGCGTCGACAACACCAATGCCTGGATCACAGACCGGCACAGCTACCCGGCGAAGAAGCCGATCCGCCAATATTTCCGTGAAAACTTTTATGTCACGACGTCCGGCAATTTCCACACGCCGGCATTGCTCAGCGCCATGTTCGAAGTCGGCGCCGAGCGGATCATGTTCTCGACCGACTGGCCGTTCGAAAACATCGATCACGCCGCCAATTGGTTCGACGCCTGCCCGATCAGCGAGAACGATCGGATGAAGATCGGCCGCACAAACGCGCGGCGCTTGTTCAAGCTCGGGAATGATTGAGCGATCGTGACGGAGGATTTGTTGTGCCCTCTCGGCATCGGAACGCGGTTTGCTTCGGTGTGGAACTTTTATCTTCCGCAGAGTTCCACCATCTGAAAAATGACGCCGATTGCTGTCGCGATCAGCGGTAGTAGAATTCGTTAACTCGAATCAGTCTCGACTGGCGCATATTTTTTCCAGAAACATTGTTTTCCCGGCTCATTGGTTTTGGCGCATTGGCTTCGAGGCGATCTGAGCACCAATCGGTTGCGAGCAGACCATTCTGTTCCGGATGGGGGAACAGATGCTGGGAATTGCGCTGCCGACATGCCGTGCACCGTCCGCGCTGCGGGCGATGGCCGCGCTCGTTCTGCTCGGCGCCGGCGCCTGCCTCGATGGCGCGGCCGCTCAGACCTGCACGGTTTCCGGCAGTTCCGTGACGCTCAGCAGCGGGTCTTGCGCCATCACTCCCAACACGACGCTCAATGGAAGTCCCGCGGTCCACGCCACCAACAGTGCACAGATCACTACGAACAACGTCACCGTAAATCCGTTCAACGGCGGCAGCGTCGGCGGTTTGGCCGAGACCCTGGGCACCATCATCTTCAGCCCCGGATCAAGCATCAACGGCAACTGGGCCACCGCCGCTTCGGCCCAAACCGGCGGCCAGATCATCTTTGAGGGCGGAACAGCCATCAATCCGCCGTTCGGTGGCGGCAGCACGGCTCTCCTCGCTAATGGCGTCGCCGCCGGTGGACAGGCCAGCCAGATCATCGCGACCGGTCTCACCGTCAATCTCAATGGCGGCGGCGGCAACGTTGCCGCCAAGGCAAGTGCCGGCGGCTCGATCGTTCTCAACGGCGGCACCACCATCAGCTTTGCCCCGGGCGGCGGCGGCAATACCGGCTTGTTGGCAACCGGCGCCGGCAGCCAGATCCTCACCAACGGCGCGATTTTGACGATGCCGGGGGGCGGGGGTGGTGACACCGGCGTGCGGGCGGACACCGGCGCCACCGTGAACCTCAACCAAGGTTCCGTAACGGTTCAAAGCAACGGGGGCGGGGAGATCGGACTGTTGGCCAGCGGCGCCGGCAGCAGCATCAACGCGAGCGACGTGATTGTGAGCGTTGCAAACAGCGGCGGTGGGCGCGGCGGCTTCCTGCAGAATGGCGCCTCGATCACGTTCAGCGGCGGAAGCCTCACCACCTCGGGTCCGGGGACTTACGGCTTTCTCTTTCAGGCGCCGAGCGGCGTCTTGAACACGCTGACCGTCACCGGCGCGCAAATCAGCTCGGCGGCCGACGCCTTTGCGGTGCAGGGCGGCCTGGCCAACATCACCGTCACCGATTCAACGGTGATCGGCAATAACGGGATTGTGCTCAGCGCTTCGCAAAATGCCGGCGCTCCCGCGGTCGTGACGATGATCGCAAATTCTTCGATGCTGACCGGCGCAATCGTTACCGACAGTGCGAGCACCAGCACTGTCACGCTCGGCAGCGGCACCACCTGGGTAATGACTGGAAACTCCAACGTCACCAATCTCACCAATAGCGACAGCTCGATTTTCTTCACCCCGCCCAGCGGCGACCCGACCCAGCTCGGCAGCTACAAGACACTGACCGCGACGAACTATACCGGCGCGGGCGGCGAGATCTTGCTCAACACTTATCTCGGCGGCGACGGCTCGCCGTCCGACCGGTTGATCATCAACAGCGGCACGGCGACGGGCGCGACCAGCCTCATGTTCCACAACACCACCGGCCCGGGAGCGCAGACGGCAGCCAACGGCATTCTGGTCGTCAATGCGATCAATGGCGGGACCACGGCGCCAGGCGCGTTCGTTCTCAATGGCGAGGCGCGTGGCGGCGACTTTGACTATCAGCTGTTCCGCGGCGGCCTTGGCGGCACGAGCCCGAACGACTGGTTCCTGCGCTCGACATTCATCGTTCCGCCCGAGCCGCCTGAACCAATTCCGCCCGAGCCGGGACCTTTGCCACCCGATCCGCCGCCCAATCCATTGCCACCGGGCGTCTATCCGATCATCGGGCCGGAGCTTGCCACCTATGGCATCGTGCAGCCGATCGCGCGGCAGCTTGGTCTCGACACGCTCGGCACTCTGCACGAGCGCATCGGCGACACGCTGACACTGGAGAGTACCGGCGGTTCCGGCACCGGTTGGGGTCGGGCCGATTGGGCGCGCTTCTTCGGCCAGCAGATCAACAACCGCTATCAGGCGTTCGCCGATCCGCGCGCCGACGGTTGGCTGGGCGGTTTTCAGGGCGGGCTCGATTTGTGGCGCGGAAGCTTCCTGCCCGGCCATCGCGACGCCGCCGGCGTCTATCTGGCTTATGGCCACGCCGACATCCAGGTGAACGGCCTGGTCACCAACACCCCGGCAACGGCCTATGTGCTCACCCACACCGGTACGGTTAGTCTCGATGCGTATTCGGCCGCGGCCTACTGGACGCACTATGGCCCGAGCGGCTGGTATCTCGATGCCGTACTGCAGGGCACGCGCTACGGCGGGAACGCCGTGACGCAGTTCGCTCAGCTGCCGACCAACGGCTATGGCTTCATCTCCTCGCTCGAGACAGGCTATCCGGTGCCGCTGCCGCTGGGGCCACGCTTCGTGCTTGAGCCGCAGGCGCAGATCATCTGGCAGCAAGTTGCGCTCAACCAGGCCAATGATGGGCAGGGCCCGGTCGCGCTCGGCTCGACTTCAGGTCCGACCGGACGGATCGGCGTGCGCGGGCAGTGGACCATCGTCGGCGATAATGGACAGGTGTGGCAGCCTTATGCGCGGGCGAATCTCTGGCGGGATTGGGGCGCGGCAGAGACCACAACATTTGGCATCGACGCGGTGCCGCTGGTGGAGGAGGCGACGCGGCTGGAGCTGGCTGGCGGCCTCACCGCCAAGCTCAACAATCGTCTGAGCCTCTACGCCCAGGCCGGCTATCAGTTCGCCGTCGCCCAAACCAACGACACCACCCGCAACGGCGTCAAAGGCGACGTCGGCCTTCGCTACGCCTGGTAAAGAGCTTCGCGCCGGCTAATTTCAGTCCGGCTGCCGATCATTTGTGCCAAGCTATCGCCGCCTTTTCATTTCTGCGGATGGCTTAGGCATGCTGAGATTCCCGCCGCCGGTTTGGACACTGATCTATGTTGTCGTGAGCGCCGCGATCAGCTGGTTATTGGCTTGGCCCAAGGTCCCGGGCTTGCCGTTTGCGCCGCTTGGCATCGCTTTCGTCGTGATCGCGCTGGTGCCTCCGGTATGGGCTTTCATTCTCTTCCGCCGCGAGGGTACCGAGATCGATCCGACGTCACCCACCAATCGCAAGCTGGTCATAACCGGTCCATATCGGTTGACCCGCAATCCAATGTATCTCGGCCTCGTCATCTTCACGGTCGGCATCGCCATCTGGGTGGGCGCCTGGCCGATGTTTCTGGCGCCCATCGCCGTTTTCGCCACCACCAACTGGGGGCACATTCCCTTTGAAGAAGCGAAGATGCGCCGTCAGTTCGGAGCGGCGTACGAGGGTTACGTCGCGCAGGTGCGGCGTTGGATATGACCGCAGAGGCGCTGCTCAGCTAATTAGGCTCAGAGTCGCTGCAGCTCAGAACGACCGAATAAGACTTAAGACATCGTCGAAATTCGACACCGCCGGCTTGCCGCTCGTTTACGCTACTCATTTACCGAGTGTTCGAGTTGTCAAACGCGGCATCTCACAACTTGCTCTTCGCTCGGGCATACTGGCGCTCGGAACTAGGCAACGTTTGAGTTTTAGAAAAATAACTGGGAGCGATGAAATGAGGAAAGTTCTGGTTGCGCTGGTCGCGGCGGTGACGCTCGGCACGGCGGCTTTGGCGACCTCGAGCTCAGCCGAAGCACGATGGTTCGGCTATGGCGGCTGGGGTCGCGGCGGCTTGGGTTATGGCGGCTTGGGTTATGGCGGCTGGGGTCGCGGTGGCTGGGGCCATGGCGGTTGGGGTTACCGTGGCTGGGGCCTCGGCGGATTCGCGGCTGGCGCTCTGGCGGGCGCCGCGATTGCCGGCGGTGGGTATACCTACGGCGGCTACGGGGGTTACGGCGGCTACGGCGGTTACGGCGGTTACTATGCCTATGCGCCGACCTATTACCCGCTGACCTACTACGTGCCGACTTACTATGTGCCGATCTACGGCGGTTGCGGCGGCTGTGGCGGCTGCTGCTAAAGCACGAGCGTCGCTCATCGCGACTTGATGAGCGATGCGCTAGCTCGCTTCCCGCAGCTTGACGGCGCCTTCGAGGTCGACCGAGACCAGCTGCGAGACACCGCGCTCGGCCATGGTGACGCCGTAAAGGCGATTCATGCGCGCCATCGTGATCGGATTGTGGGTGATGATGACAAAGCGCGTATCGGTCGAGCGCGTCATCTCGTCGAGCAGGTCGCAGAAGCGTTCGACGTTATAATCGTCGAGCGGCGCGTCGACCTCGTCGAGCACGCAGATCGGCGCCGGGTTGGTCAGAAACACGCCGAAGATCAGCGCCAGCGCGGTGAGCGCCTGTTCGCCGCCCGACAATAGCGACAGCGTCACCAGCTTCTTGCCGGGCGGCTTGGCCATGATTTCGAGGCCCGCTTCCAGCGGATCGTCGCTCTCGATCAGTTGCAGCTCGGCGGTGCCGCCGCCAAACAACTCCACGAACAGCTTCTGGAAGTTGGTGTTGACGGATTTAAACGACGCGAGCAGGCGCTCGCGCGCCTCGCTGTTGAGGCTGCCGATGCCTTGCCGCAGCCGCCTGATCGCTTCCACCAGATCGTCGCGTTCCGACGTCAGCTTGGCGTGCTGCGCCTCGACCTCGTTGAGCTCCTGTTCGGCCAGCAAATTCACCGAACCGAGCCGCTCGCGCTCGCGGCGGATGCGGTCGAGCCTGGCTTCGACTTCGGCGATTTCGGGCAATTGCTCGCCGGCTTTGAGCTCGGCGATCTCCGCCGCGCCGGTAGCCTCGACGTCGAGCAGATCGCGGATTTCGTGTTCGATGTCGGTCAGGCGCCGCCGGGCGCCGTCGCGGCGCTCCTCGGCGCGCGCCGCTTCGGTGCGGGCCTCGCCGACCGCTTCCAGCGCGGCCAGCGCCGTTTTGTCGGCCGCGGCGAGCTTGGTCTCGGCTGCCGCCAGGTTGTCGGCCGCGCTCCGCCGCGCCGTGCTTGCCGTTTCAATCTCGCCGATCAGCGCCGCACGCTGGCCGGCGAATTTCTCGGGCGCGTGCTCTAGGTCAGTCCGCTCGGTCTTGGCTTCTTCGGCGCGCTGACCGATGGTGACGATCTGCGCCGCGGCGTTGTTCCTGCGCTCGTCCCATTGCGCGCGCTCGCCAGTGATCGCTTGGAGCCGGCGATTGGCGAGTTCGGCATTGCGCGCAATCGTCTGCGCTTCGACCCGCACCTCGGCAAGCGCGGCACGGTCCCTGGCAAGGTCGTCATTGACCTTGGCCAGCTTGGTTTCGAATTCCGCAGTAGCTGGCAGCGCAGTCAGGGCGGTTTCCGCTTCGGCGCGCCCGGCGATGGCCTCGTCGCGGCCGGCGCTGGTTCGGTGCCTCGCTTCCGTGAGCGCCGAAATACGCGCGGCGTTGCGGCTGATCTCGCGCTCGGCGGCGGCGTGATGCTCGCGTGCGGCGTCGGTCGCCTGTTGCGCCTCGCGCCAGCGGGCCCGCGCCTTGATTTCCGCGGCCGCCGCGGCGGCGCGCGCCGCCTCGGCGGCTTCGAGCGCGCGCAGCTTAGCTTCCATTTCGCCGCGGGCGGCGGCGAGCTCGCCTTCGATCGCGGCGAGCCGGCCGCGTTCGGCCAGGCGCCGTGCCGCGCCGGTCGGCGCGTGTGCGGCGGCGGCAAAGCCGTCCCAGCGCCAGAAATCGCCTTCGCGCGACACCAGCCGCTGTCCCGGCTTGAGCATCGCCGCAAGCCTTTGCCCGGTGGCACGTTCGACGACGCCGATCTGCGCCAGCCGTCGCGCCAGTTCCGGCGGCGCTTGCACAAAATCCGACAGCGCTTTGACGCCGTCGGGCAATGCCGGGTCGGATGCATCGATTGCGGCGCCCGCCCAGCGCATCGGCGCCGACGGGTCGACCGGTGCGTCGAGATCGTCGCCCAGCGCGGCGCCGAGCGCTTTCTCATAGCCTTCGGCGACGCTGAGCGCGTCGATCACCGGCGGCCAGAGATTCTTGTTTTCGACGGCCAGCAGCTTGCCGATGGTCTTGGCTTCGGTTTCCAGCCGTTGCACCCGGCGCTCGGCGGCGGCGAGCGGCGCGCGCGCGGTATCGATGTCGTCGCGCGCGCGCGCATGCGCGTTCTCGGCGGCCCGCGCCGCGTTCTCGGCTTCGGCCAGCGCCGTCTGCGCGTTGGCGAGCGCGCTGCCGAGCACGGCAAGATCAGGCTCGCCGCTGCCGGTCGCGTGCAGGCCGGCGTCGATATTGGCGAGCTCGGCTTGCAGCCGCGCGGCGCGCTGCTCATGATCGAGCAAAGCGGCCTGCAGCTGGTTGCGGCGCGCGGTCAGATCGGCGAGGGCACCGGTCAATTCGGCAAACGACTTTTCGGAAGCCGCTAGCGCCGCGTCAGCCGCCGTGACGCGGTCATTGACGCCACTCAATTGCGCGGCGCTCGTCTGCGCCTCGGCCTTGAGCGTCTGCTCCTCGGCATCAAGCCGCTCCAGCGCCGCCGCCGCGTCGGCGGCGAGCGTCTGCTCGCGTTGCAGGTCGGCGGCAAACTGTTGGAGGCGGCGGTCGAGTTCTGCGATCCGTTCTTTGGCTCTTGCCTCTTCGCGCTCCAGTGCATCCCTGGCGATCAGGAGGCGCTGCAAAGCCGCTGCCGCCTTGGCTTCCGCCTCACGCAGCGCCGGAAGGCCGGCCGCGACCTCCGCCTGCCGCGTGGTGGCGACGGTCTGTTCGCTGGTGCGCGCGGCGACGACACGCACCGCCTCGTCTTTGGTGCGCTCGGCCTCGGCGAGTTCGGCCTTGGCGGCGATCCAGCGCAAATGGAACAACAGAGCTTCGGTGCGCCGCACTTGACCGGAAATGTTGCGGTAACGTACCGCCTGGCGCGCCTGGGTCTTGAGCGAAGCGACTTGCGCTGCCAATTGGCCGATGACGTCCTCGACCCGCGCCAGATTGTGTTCGGCGGCTTTGAGCCGCAGCTCCGCCTCGTGTCGGCGCACATGCAGTCCGGAAATGCCGGCCGCCTCTTCGAGCAGGCGGCGACGCTGGTCGGGCCGCGCCTGGATGATCTCGCCGATCCGGCCTTGATGCACCAGGGCCGGCGAGCGCGAGCCGGTCGAGGCGTCGGCGAACAAGACGGTGACGTCACGGGCGCGCACCTCGCGGCCGTTGACGCGGAAGATCGAGCCGTGCTCGCGCATGATGCGGCGCGAGACTTCGAGCGTATCGTCTTCGTTGAACGCCGCTGGCGCCTTGCGGTCGGCATTGTCGATCACGACACTGACTTCGGCGTGATTGCGCGCCGGCCGGTCGCTGTTGCCGGAGAAGATGACGTCGTCCATCTCCGAAGCGCGCATCGCCTTGTAGGACGCTTCGCCCATGACCCAGCGCACGGCTTCGACCAGGTTGGATTTGCCGCAGCCGTTCGGTCCGACCACACCGGTCAGTCCCGGTTCGATCTCGAAGTCGGTCGGTTCGACGAACGATTTGAAGCCGATGAGACGCAGCCGCGTGAGCTTCATTCGCGAGTTATTTCCATCTTGTCCGCTGCGGCCGCGAGGAAAATGACTAGAGGCTCAGGCCCTTAAGGGCCTGATTCGAAGGCAGCGCCGCATCGGCGCGGAGAATGAATCGTCACGCCCTTAAGCGCAACAGCGCCGCGGTCTTATCCAGATTTTCCCGTCGAAGACCCACGCCCGAAGTTCCCCGCGCCGCCCTTCGCCGATCCGGCCGAAGCCAAAATCCCCTTATCCTTCCTTGAGATAGGGGTCGATCTCCTTGGCCAGCATCTCGATCGACTGGTCGCCTTTGAGCTTCTTGCCATTGACGAAAAAGGTCGGCGTCGAATCCACGCCGAGTTGCTCGGCGGCGCGGTCGCGCACCTCCTGGATGCCGTCGAGCAGCTTCTGATTCGCCAGGCACTCGTCAAAGGTTTGCTGGGTGAAGCCGAATTGCTTGGCGATCTCGCGCAGCGGCGGGATCGGCGGGTCCACCATCCATTCGCGCTGCTTGGCGAACAACGTCTCGACCACCGGCATGAACTTGTCCTTGCCGGCGCAGCGCGCCAGCATGAAGCCGGCGGCGGCGAGCGCGTCGAGCGGAAACTCGCGGAAGATGAAACGCACCTTGCCGGTATCGATGTAGCGCTTCTGCAGCTCAGGGAAGGTGTTCTCGGAAAAGTGGGCGCAGTGCGGACAGGTCATCGAGGCGTATTCGATGATGGTCACCGGCGCCTTGTCGCTGCCAAGCACGATGTCGCCGTCGGGGCCCGCCTTGGCCAGCGCGGCCGGATCAGTATCCGCTTCGGCCCGTGTGAGCGGCGCGAGCGCGGTTCCAGCGGCGCCGGCCAGCGCAACAGTCGCAGTGATCGAAAACAGACGGCGGCGGGTCAGCGGCAAGGTCAACTCCTGATGCTGGGATGCAAGTCCTGTGGCACGCAAATCCTGCGGCATGAATGTGGCACCAGCACGCCCGGTCGCCAAGACCCTGCGATGAGGCTCGCGCCGCGTCCCCCAGCGCTCGTTAGGACGGTCACGCGGTCGCGCGATGACATGGCGGCGGTTCGATCAATGGCGTTTCACCGCCGCGCCGAGCCGGGCGAGCGCCGCTCGCAAGTCCTCGTCCGCGATCTCCGGCATGGTCGCAGCGATCCTTGCCGCTGCTGCGGCATCAACGGCGGGAGCCGGTGAGGGAGCGGAGCGCCGCAGCGGCGCTTGGCGCAGCGCGATGCGCTCGACAGCACGCCAGCCGAGGAAGCGATTGACCCGCTCGCAAATCACTTGGGCCAGATGCTGAATCTCGATCGCAGCCGGGCCTTCGACCCGCAGCACCAGCGTGCCCCCCGGCTGCCCCAACCCCGATGCTCCCTCGCTTTTGACAGAGGGAGGCGAGGGGAAAGCGCGCGGCCATTGGATTTTGATCGGCTCGCTGTGCGCGGCGATTTCGGCGCCGGCAATTTCGGTCCAGCGTGTCACCAGCTCGGCCGACGCAAAGCCCTGCCGCGTGAAGCTGTCGCCGACGACCTTGCCGAGAAGGTCGCGAAGCGGTTTGGCAAAGCTGCGGCCGGGCTTGTCCATGCGGAGGCGCTCTGTCATCCAGGTGACTATGAGCGTAGCAGCCAGGGCGCCGAGCAAGAAGACTTCTTCCGCCCATTCGGGGAAAGCAAACAAGAAACTGCCGGAGCCCGCCGCGTTGCTCGCCTGGTATGACCGCCACCGCCGTAAGCTGCCGTGGCGCGTTGGGAGGGGCGAACGTCCCGACCCCTATCGCATCTGGCTCTCCGAAATCATGCTGCAACAGACGACAGTGCGAGCCGTTGCGCCCTATTACATGCGCTTCCTCGAGCGTTGGGGCGATGTGCGCGCGCTCGCCGCGGCGCCGATCGAGGATGTGCTGAAAGCCTGGGCAGGGCTCGGCTACTACGCGCGCGCCCGCAATCTGCATGCCTGCGCCCGCGCGGTGGTCGAGCGTCATGGCGGCGCGTTTCCCGCGACCGAAGCGGAGCTGCAGCTGCTGCCGGGCGTCGGCAGCTACACCGCGGCCGCCATCGCCGCGATTGCCTTCGACGCGCCGGCGAGCCCGGTGGACGGCAACATCGAGCGCGTCATGGCGCGGCTGTTTGCCGTCGAGCGGCCGTTGCCCGGCGCAAAGCCCGAGCTGCGTCGATTAACACGCGAAGTTACGCCGCTGCGGCGGGCCGGCGATTTCGCGCAGGCGATGATGGATCTCGGCGCCACCATCTGCACGCCGAAGCGGCCGGCCTGTTCGCTCTGCCCATGGAACCAAAGCTGCACCGCCTTTGCCCGCGGCGATGCCGAGACATTTCCGCGACGGACGCCGAAGCGCGAAGGCGCTTTGCGCCGCGGCGCCGCCTTTGTTGCTCGCCGGACGGACGGTTATCTGCTGGTGCGGACGCGGCCGGCGAAGGGACTCCTTGGCGGCATGACCGAAGTGCCGACCACGGAGTGGACGGCCAACTTTGATGAGCGCGATGCCTTGAAAAGCGCGCCGCATTTGGTGGGGAGCGCAGCCATCGCATGGCGCCGTCTTCCCGGCGTGGTGCGCCACGTCTTCACGCACTTTCCGCTCGAGCTTTCCGTGTACGTCACCGAGCTTCCACCGACAGCGCGGGCACCGAAAAACGCCCGCTGGATCAAGATTTCAGAGCTTGATGACGAAGCGTTTCCGAGCCTGATGCGCAAAGTGCTGGTGGATGCCGTCGATAGGTCGAGCGAAGCTAATCGGCGCCCATCTCCGCGCGCACGCGCGCGCGTAGCGCGTCGATGACGGTCAAGCCCTGCGGCGTCTCCACATGCCAGAAGGTCCAGCCGTTGCAGGCTTCGAGCCCCTGCGCCAGCGCGCCGATGCGGTGGATCGAGCCGACCGCTTCGCCGAGCGACAGCGCGCCATCGGCGCGAACCAGGGCGCGGTGGCGTTTCTTGGCGTCGACGAGCTTGATGCCGGGCGCGACCAGCCCGCGTTCGAGCAGCGCCAAGAACGGCACGCGCGGCGCCTCGCGCGCGGTCACAAATGAGGCCAGCGCCGGTTCCGGCATCGGCTCGATGCCGGCGATGCGCCGCTCCGCGGCCACCACGTATTCGGCCGCTCGCTCGATGCCGATGAAACGCCGGCGCAGCCGATGGGCGACGGCGCCGGTCGTGCCGGTGCCGCTGAACGGGTCGAGCACCAGATCGTCGGGCCGCGACGCGGCGAGGATGACGCGCGCCATTAGCGCCTCGGGCTTTTGCGTCGGATGCAGCTTCTTGCCATCGCCGCCTTTGAGCCGTTCCTCGCCGGTGCACAGCGGGAACAGCCAATCCGAGCGCATCTGAATGTCGTCGTTACCCGCTTTCAGCGCCTCGTAATTGAACGTATAATTGCGGTTTGCGGCGTCGCGCGCCGCCCAAATCAAGGTCTCGTGCGCATTGGTGAAGCGGCGGCCGCGAAAATTCGGCATCGGATTCGATTTGCGCCAGACGATATCGTTCAAGATCCAAAAGCCGAGATCCTGGAGGATCGTGCCGACCCGGAAAATGTTGTGATAGGAACCGATGACCCAGAGCGTGGCGGCGGGCTTCATCAAACGGCGGGCGGCAAGGAGCCAGGCGCGGGTGAAGTCGTCATATGCGGCGAAACTCGAGAATTTGTCCCAGTCGTCGTCGACCGCGTCGACGCGGGAATCGTCGGGGCGTTTGAGATCGCCCTGGAGCTGGAGATTGTACGGCGGATCGGCGAACACCAGATCGACGGAAGCGGCCGGCAGCTTTGCCATTTCGGCAACGCAATCGCCGACCAGGATGCGCGGCGACGCGGCAGAGTCAAAACTCACGCGGGGCGCCCTGACGGGCGCCCCGCGACGCGACACAACCATGACTCAGGACTTCTGACTCAGGCGACGCGAGATCGGCGACGCGGGACCTACAACCGACGCAACGGATAATGACCGGCCAAGGTAAAAATCGGCTTAATCAAAACGTCGTCGTACTAGGCAATAAATGCCGGGAAACGTTTGGTTAATTGTGCGCGACGCGGTGCAAGTCGATCGGCTTGAACGTTCATTCTTCAAGCCGGATCGGGCGATGGATTTGCGAGGAGAATGACAGATGCGTACCGATGATTTTCGTCCGAGCGAAAATGTCGAGGACAATCGCGGCGGCTCGCGCGGCGGCCTGCCCGGCGGCGCCGGTGGTCTCGGAATCGGCACCGTCGTCATCATCGGGCTGATCAGCTGGTACTTCGGCATCGACCCGAGCGTACTGCTCAACGGCGCGCAAATCTTAAGCGGCGGCGGCTCGACCACGCAGCAGGCCGGGCCGACACCGCCGGTCGTCACCGGCACGCCGAACGATCCCACCGGCAAATTCGTCGCGTTGGTGCTTGGCGACACCGAAGACCGCTGGAAGGAAATCTTCGCTGCCGCGGGCAAGACCTATCATCCACCGCGGCTTCGCCTGTTCTCCGCCGTCGAGCAGGGCGGCTGCGGTCTGGCGCGCGCGGCCATGGGGCCGTTCTACTGCCCCACCGACCAGCGCATCTATCTCGACATCTCATTCTTCGACGATCTGCAGAACAAGTTCGGCGGCTGCTCCAACAGTAATGCCTGCAAGTTCTCGGAAGCCTACGTGATCGCGCATGAGGTCGGCCATCATGTGCAGGATGAGCTCGGCATTCTGCCCCGCGTGCGGCAGGAGCAGCAGGCGGCGGCGAGCAAGGCCGAGCGGAACGCCCTCCAGGTCCGGGTCGAATTGCAGGCCGATTGTCTCGCCGGCATCTGGGCGAACCGGGCGCAGCGAAAACATAATTTCCTCGATCCCGGCGACGTCGATCAGGCCTTGCAGACGGCGTCCGCCATCGGCGACGACCGCCTGCAGCGTGAGACGCAGGGCTATGTCGTGCCCGACGCCTTCACCCACGGCACGTCGGAGCAGCGCAAGCGCTGGTTCATGGCCGGGTTCAAACAAGGCGACATCGCCGCCTGCAATACGCTGGCGGCCGACGCGCTGTAGTTAACGATTCCGCTCTATTCCCGCCCCCGGTCACGTCGGGCGTAAACTCCGGCGGGAGCCCAAAGGAATGCGCTGGGTCCCGCTTTCGCGGCGACAAGCGGACGTATATCTATTGCTTTGTGTAAAGGTGTACCCATGGCTGGGATCGACGAGAGCAAACAATTCGTGCCGCTGAAAATCGCGGTGCTGACGGTGTCCGACACGCGCAGTCTCAAGGACGACAAATCCGGCGCGCTGTTGGTACAGCGCATCGGCGCCGCCGGCCATCTGGTCGCCGAGCGCAGCGTCGTGGCCGACGACATCGAAGCCATCAATGCGCGGGTCAAGACCTGGATCGCAGATCCGGTGATCGACGTGATCATCACCACCGGCGGCACCGGCTTCACCGGCCGCGACGTCACGCCCGAAGCAGTCGAGCCGTTGTTCGAGAAAAAGATGGATGCGTTCTCGGCGCTATTCCTGGTGGTGAGCTTCCAAAAGATCGGGACGTCGGCGATCCAGTCACGGGCGACCGCGGGCGTGGCGGGCGGCACTTATATCTTTTGCCTGCCGGGCTCGCCCGGCGCCTGCAGGGACGCCTGGGACGAAATTCTGGTGCACCAGCTCGACTATCGTCACGGCCCGTGCAACTTCGTCGAGATCATGCCCCGTCTCGACGAACATTTGCGCCGGGAGAAGGCGCGCGGCGCTACGGTTTAATCGCAGCGTCATGCCCGGCGTTGTGCCGGGCATCCCGACAATGATGGCAATGCCTCGTGTTGATAAACCAGATGGCCGGGTCAAGCCCGGCCATGACGCCGGGCATCCTGCAATTCCAAATCCCAGTGTTCGCTCACCACCGGGCGGCCCCAGCTGCGGTGCCGCTCGGTGCGCATCAGCTTGAAGCCGGCTTTCTGATAGATGTGCCGCGCGGCGGTGAGCACGCTGTGCGTCCACAACGTCATCTTGTTGTATCCGGTGCGCCGGGCGAAGCGGATGCTTTCATCAGTGAGCCGCGCCCCCAGCCCGAGGCCGCGGGCTTTCGGATCGACCAGCAGCAGGCGGATGCGGGCGACGGCGTCCGAGTCCTTCGCCAGCATGATCGAGCCGACATTCTCGCCGTTCATCTCGGCGATCCAGCAGCGCTCGCGCTTCTCGTCGAATTTATTGATGAAGTCGGCGACGATCTGCGCGCAGACGCCTTCGAACGGCGCGATCCAGCCGTATTCCTGCCGGTACAGCTCGGCATGGCGTGTGACGATCCAGCCAAAATCGCCGGGCGTCGGTCCGCGCAAGGTGCAGCCGCGTTCTGGCGCATGATTGTCAGGCGCGGCGCCGAGCAGTTGTTCAATGGTGCTCATCGCCGCGATCAGGCGCGCCTCGTCGGCGGCATCAAGCCGCACCAGCATTGCCGCGGTGTCGCGCTGCGAGCGCCGTTCCAGCGGCGCGAACGATTTTTTGCCGCGCGCCGACAGCGCCAGATGGCTTTGCCGGGCGTCGCTTGGCGACGCTTTGCGTTCGATCAGGCCGCGTTTTTCGAAATTGCGCAGCGTCCGGCTCAGATAGCCGGCGTCGAGATCGAGCGCGCGGCCGATATCGCTGGCGGTCGGCGCGCGGCCATTGGCGATCTCGTAGAGTACACGCGCTTCGCCGAGCGTGTAGGGGCTGTCGAGATAGGTTTTGCGCAGCACGCCAAGCTGCCGCGTATAGAAGCGGTTGAAGCGGCGCACATCGGCGATGCGATCTTTGGCGACGCGATGTTCTGAAGCGCGCGTTGCGCGGCTAGCGGCGGTCATGGCGGCAAGGCTCGGCGATATACTTGACTAAGTCAAGTATTAGCCGGAAATGCCCTGGCCGACAATGTCGCGATGCGGCGCCGGCCGATGCGGCGAAGGAGATCGCTTTCCGGATCGGCCGCGCGCGCGGCATGGCCGCCGCTCTGCCGGTAGAAATCGGCGTTGATGAGCAAGCCCTGCTCCGGGCGCGGTCTGGTTACGAGCGCCGCGATCAGGACCGCGAGCGCTTCGCGAAGCCCCGACTGTGCCGGCGTGGCTCGGCGGAACACAGCGGCACGAACATCCGGCCGCGGCTGCTCGATAAAACCGCGCGCCTCGCCGACCCACGGCGCGTCCAGAATGGTTCCCGGCCGCAGAAAAAGCAGCCAGGGAGCGCGGGCGGCGGCCGCGGCCGCCACCAGCCGCTTTCCGAGCGAGCCCTCGGCCACAAGGAAGTTGCATCCGGCGATATCGGCGACCGCCGCGGTGTCGTCGCGCGAGCCGGCGTCGGTCACGACCACTTCCGTAATCAAGCCCGCCGTGGCTCCAGGAACCAGCGCGGCGAGCGTGCGCACCAGCAAACGCTCCGAATCGTGGGTCGCGATGACGACGCTCAGCATTCGCTACCGATCGCGTCCCGGCGGTCTGGGTAGGGTTCCCGCGGACATGTACGGCCCCTGCCGGGGGTTTCCAACATTTTCCATGGCTCACGAATATTTGTTCTTGTTTTGTTCAGGCCCGCACGTTAGCTTTGGGACCGAGAGCCCCAAGCCATGAGCCGATCGTCCGCATTGAAACGCCCGCCGGCGCCGCTGCCCCCCGCGCCGGCGGGCGAGGTGGGAACGGCGGTCGACCGCGAACGCCGCCGCGGCCGCGGTGCCCAATCGAACGCATCGGGGCGTTACGAGCCGCTGGCGCGGGTCGCCTTCGACGACGGCTGGGAGAAGCTCGAGGACCTGCCGCCGTTCAAGACCAGCGTAACCGCGGACGCCACGCGCAAGATCATTACCCGAAACGATTCGCCGGATATTTCCTTCGACCGCTCGATCAATCCCTATCGCGGCTGCGAGCATGGCTGCGTGTACTGCTTTGCGCGACCGACCCACGCCTTTCTCGGTCTGTCGCCGGGGCTCGATTTCGAATCGAAGCTGTTCATGAAGCCGAATGCGCCGGAACTCCTGGAGCGCGAATTGTCGACGCCGGGCTACACGCCAAAGGTGATCGCCATCGGTACCAATACCGATCCGTATCAGCCGATCGAGCGGCGCTATCAGATCATGCGCCGCATTCTCGAAGTGCTGGATCGCGCCGGCCACCCGGTTGGCATCGTCACCAAGTCGGCTTTGGTGCTGCGCGATCTCGATATTCTGGCGCGCATGGCCAAGCGTGATCTGGTCAAAGTGGCGATCTCGGTGACGACGCTAGACGCCAAGCTCGCACGCACCATGGAGCCGCGGGCATCGACACCGCCGCGCCGGCTTGAGGCGCTGCGGCAATTGGTCAAAGCCGGCGTGCCGACCTCGACCATGGTGGCGCCTGTGATCCCGGCGCTCAACGATGCCGAGATCGAGCGCATCCTCGAGGCGGTGGCGGAGACCGGCGTGCGCCATGCCGGCTATGTGCTGCTGCGCTTGCCGCTGGAAGTACGCGACCTGTTCCGCGAATGGCTGATCGCGAATTTTCCCGATCGTTATCGCCACGTCTTCAAGCTCATTCGCGACATGCGCGGCGGCAAGGATTATGATTCGACCTTCGGCAGCCGCATGACCGGCAAGGGTCCTATCGCCTGGATGATCGGCCGCCGCTTCGAGGTCGCCTGCGAGCGGCTTGGCTTCAACGCAACCAGCATGCGGGCCACGACCGAACATTTCCGCCCGCCGCAAGCGGCCTCGGAACAGTTGAGCTTGTTCGGATAATCCCCGCAATTGTTCGATGTCCTGCGCCGCGCGTTGCGGAGCGTACGCTGCCATGGTCAACATGGCGGCATGAGTCGCACCGAGAAGGCAGCGCGCCTGCCGCTCAACGAGGAAATGCCTCGGCCGACGTTCCGCCGTGAGCGCTCCGCGCTCAAGCGCGGGCTCTGGCCGGTCGCGGGATGCGACGAAGCCGGACGCGGCCCGCTGGCCGGTCCGGTCGTCGCTGCCGCGGTCATCCTCGATCCCGACAATGTTCCACGCGGCCTCGACGACTCGAAACGGCTCACGCCGGAGCGGCGCGAAGTTCTGTACGAACGCATTTGCGCGCGGGCGCAGGTCGCCGTCGCCATGGCGCCGCCGGCGCGCATCGATCGCGACAATATTCTGCGGGCGTCGCTATGGGCATTGGCGCGAGCGGTGGCATCGCTGCCGGTCAAGCCGCGGCTCGTCTTTGTCGACGGCCGCGACCGCATCGACGTGGCTTGCGACTGCCAGGCGGTGATCGGCGGCGACGGGCTTGTGGCCTCGATTGCCGCCGCCTCGATCGTCGCCAAAGTCACGCGCGACCGGCTCATGACCTGTCTTGGCGCCGCGCATCCCGGCTACGGCTTCGAACGCCATATGGGCTATAGCGTGCCCGAGCATTTCGCCGCACTCGACCGGCTCGGCCCGACGGTTCATCATCGTCGCTCGTTTTCGCCGGTGGCGGGCGCGCTCGGCCTGTTGGCCGGCGAAGCGGACGATCTGGTCGGTGCCGTTCTGCCGCTCTAAGCTTGCTGCTTGTTGCTGCTCCTTGCAGAAGCGTAGAGATATTTGGTTTGCTGCTTACCCTTCGCAGTAAAAAGCAGGCTTTGGGCCCACGCCCTCACTCATTTCTGAGCTGACACTCCTCCCTCACGGCGCCGAATGTTTTACGTACCGCTTTACATCGAAGGCTTGCGGTCGCGCCCACAGCTGGTGTTTTGGCTGGCGACGCTGGCGCAGGCGGTGTTGTGGCTGATCGTGCCGATGTTGTTCTACGCCGCTCCGCCGGCCGAACTGGCGCAGCTTCTGGCAATCGCTCACGAACCGTCGCTGCGCGACAAAATCGGCCCGCCGCTGGCCTATTGGCTTGCGGAAATCGCGTTCCGCGGCGGCGGCCTGTTCGGCGTCTATCTCTTGTCGCAGATCTGTGTGATGGCGACTTTTTGGTGCGTCTTCCTGCTCGGCCGAGCGCTGGTCGGCGCGACCCACGCGGTCATGGCCGTGCTGCTGATGGTCGGCATTTTCGCGTTTGCGGTGCCGACGCCGAATTTTGGTCCCTCGATATTGGCGATGGCGCTGTGGGCCGCGACCCTTCTGTTCTATTGGCGTGCGGTGGCGCAACGCCGCCGCCAATATTGGTACGCCTTCGCCGCCGCGACGGCGTGCCTTTTGATCACAACCGAGTTCGCTTTGATCTTCCTCGCCGTGCTGATCTTGTTCACGGCGATGACCAAGCGCGGCCGCGCCGCCGCCGACACGTTCGAGGCGTGGGTGGCGGCGGCCGCGGTGACCGGCATGGTGTTCGTCCATTTCGTCCTGCTGGAGCGTGCCGGAGTCACGCTGGCGCCGGCGATCGAGCGTTTGCGCCTTGCCGGGATTGCCGGCGCTAATACGTCCGCCTGGCTCTTGCTCCTTGGCGCGCTTGTCGTCGTCCATGCCGGCCTCATCGTTCTGGTTGCGCTGGCTGTCGGCGGGCCGCGCGGCGGCCTTGCTCCGGCGCCGGCGATCGCACGGCCCCCGGTCGCTCCATTCGCCGTGACTTTCATCAAGACCTTCGCCTTCTCTCCGGTCTTGCTGACGACGGTCGTGGTCGTGCTGGCGGGCATGCGCTTGCCGCTCTCCGGCGCGGCGCCGCTGCTGGTGTTCTCGGGGCTTGCTGTCGTCATCCTCGCCGGCGACAGCATCGAGGTGCACCATCAACGCATTCTCGGCTTGGCTTGGGTCGGTTTCCTGGTGGTACCCGCGCTCTTTGTGCCGGTCGTTATTGCGCTGTTACCTTGGACGACCGGCACTGAGCTTCGGGTCGCGCAGCCGGCCAGCGCCATGGGCCGTTTCTTCGCCGAGAGTTTCGCGCGCCGCACCGGCCGGCCTCTTGCGATCGTCGGCGGCGACCGGCGCATTGCCGAATTGGTGGCGGTCGGCGCGCCCGACCGTCCGAGCGTTTATTTCGATCCAGCGCAGGCGTCGTCGATCAACGCTGCTGTCATCCACGACAAAGGCGCGGTGATCGTCTGGCCGGCCGCCGGCACCGATCCGGCGCCGCCGCCCGAGATCATGGCGCACTTTCCCGATCTGGTTCCCGAAGTACCGCATACCTTTGCGCGGCCGGTACGCGGCCGGCTGCCGCCATTGCTGATCGGCTGGGGCGTGATCAGGCCGACGGCGGCGCGCTAGCCAGCGCCTTCTTCAGCGCCAGGAAATCGCGCCAGGCCAGCCGTTTCTGCAACGGGCTCCGCAGCAGAAAGGCCGGATGATAGGTCGCCATCGCGCGAATCTCGCGACTGCCGGTGTGGAACTTGAACCAGCGGCCGCGCGTGCGCGTAATGCCTTCCTTGGTGCCGAGCAATGTTTGTGTCGACGGCTGCCCGAGGCATACCAGGATATCCGGATCGGCAAGTTCGATCTGCCGGTGAATGAAGGGCAGGCAGATGGCGCTCTCCTGCGGCGTCGGTGTGCGGTTGCCGGGCGGCCGCCACGGCACAATGTTGGCGATGTAGACTTGCGTGCGATCAAGCCCGACGGCTTGCATCATCAAGTCGAGCAATTTTCCCGAACGGCCGACAAACGGCAGGCCGGCGATATCTTCGTCGCGCCCCGGCGCCTCGCCGACGAACATGACGCGCCCCTCTGGATTGCCGTCGGCGAAGACGAGCTGCGTCGCCGTGGCGCGCAGCATGCAGCCTTCGAACGTACCGAGCAGCGCGCGCAGCGCCTCCAGGTTTTGCGCGCTCTTGGCGGCGGCGCGTGCCGCCATCACCGCGGCTTCGGGCGAGGGCGGTGCGGCCTGCGCGAACGATCTTCCTTCAACTGACACGGGAGGGTTGGAGCGCTGCAGCCGATCCGGGGAGGCGGCGGCCTGCGGTCGGAACTCGTCGGTGCTCACTCCCGCCCGGGCGGCGGCTTTGCCGCCTGGCTTCGTCTCCGCGGGGGAGGGACGTATTTGCGGCTCACCCGCAAAGCGGTCGACTGGCGCCTCGCCAAGGAGCGCGTCGACCCCGGCATCGAGATAGAAGGCGATCAGGTCGCGTGCGTCTTTTGCTGCGGGATTCATGGCGTCGAGTTTATGGACGATCCCCTGCGTCTATGCGAGGGATGAAGGCATGAAATATCGTCTTTTGCGCCAATTGTGGAGCCGGCCATGAGTGCAACGGACCTTCCCGCCCGCGAGGCGATGGAGTTCGACGTCGTCGTCGTCGGCGCCGGGCCCGCGGGCCTGGCCGCGGCGATCAAGCTCAAGCAGCTCAAGCCGGACATCTCCGCGGTCGTGGTCGAAAAGGGCTCCGAGGTCGGAGCCCATATTCTCTCCGGCGCAGTGATCGATCCGATCGGCCTCGACAACCTCATTCCCGAGTGGCGCGATGACGACGCGCCGGTGCGCACGCCGGTGAGTTCCGACCGCTTCTATGTGCTCGGGCCTTCCGGCGCCGTGCGGCTGCCGAACTTTCTGCTGCCGCCGCTGATGAACAACCACGGAAATTTCGTCGTCTCGCTGGGCGATGTTTGCCGCTATCTCGGCCAGAAGGCCGAGGCGCTCGGCGTCGAAATCTATCCGGGCTTTGCCGCCGCCGAAGTGTTGTTCGAGAACGAAGCGGTCGCCGGCGTCGCTACCGGCGACATGGGGATCGGCAAGGACGGGCATCACAAATCCGGCTTCGCGCGCGGCATGGAGCTACGCGCCAAATACACGCTGTTCGCTGAAGGCGCGCGCGGCAACCTTTCCAAGACATTGATCGGACAGTTCGGGCTTTCACAGGACCGCCAGCCGCAGAAATTCGGCATCGGATTGAAAGAGCTGTGGCAGGTCGCGCCGGAGAATTTTCACAGCGGCCTCGTCCAACACACTATGGGTTGGCCGCTCGACAACGGCACCGGCGGCGGCGCGTTCCTCTATCATTTCGGCGACCATTTGGTGTCGGTCGGCTTTGTCGTTCACCTCAACTACCGCAATCCCTATCTCTCGCCGTTCGAGGAGTTCCAGCGCTTCAAGACTCATCCGCTGGTGCGCGGCACCTTTGCCGGCGGCAAGCGGATCTGCTACGGTGCCCGCGCCCTCACCGAGGGTGGCTGGCAATCGGTTCCGAAGCTGGTGTTTCCTGGCGGCGCGTTGATCGGCTGTGGGGCGGGCTTTATGAACGTGCCGCGCATCAAGGGCAGCCACAACGCTATGCTCTCCGGCATGCTCGCCGCCGCGAGCGCGGCGAAAGCGCTCGCCGCGGGGCGCGCGCACGACGAGTTGTTGGACTATGAAGCGGCGTGGCGGTCGTCGCCGATCGGGCGCGATCTATGGCGGGTGCGCAACGCCAAGCCGTTGTGGTCGAAGCTCGGAACGGTGCTCGGCGTCGCGCTCGGCGGCGTCGATATGTGGACCAATACGCTCGGGTTTTCGTTGCTCGGGACGCTACGCCACGGCAAGCCGGATTTTGCCTCGCTCAAACCGGCGGCGGACTGCAACCCGATCGCCTATCCGAAGCCCGACGGCAAGCTCACGTTCGACCGGCTGTCCTCGGTCTATTTGTCCAACACCAATCACGAGGAGGACCAGCCGGTCCACCTTGTCGTCCGCGACAACGCTTTGCAGAAATCATCCGAGCATGACGTCTTTGCCGGACCGTCGGCGCGTTATTGCCCGGCTGGCGTCTACGAATGGGTCGAGGAAGCCGGCAATCCGCGCTATGTGATCAACGCGCAAAATTGCGTCCATTGCAAAACCTGCGACATCAAGGACCCGAATCAGAACATCAATTGGGTGCCGCCCGAAGGCGCTGGCGGACCGAATTATCCGAATATGTGACTGGCCCGCCAATTATTTGCGCCCATCGCCTCGCGCCGCCGCCGCGATTTCGCCGCCCTTCGGGCCTAAGGGCTTACGACCTTGCAGGGCTATGGCAAAAGCGTCATTCTCGCGCGCAAAGCGGTATTAGGCGCGATTCCCTGTTTGGCCGTACGCCGATACTAAGTTGCGCTGATACTAAGTCTCGTCAATGGAGATATCGTGACCCACACGCTGCTGCTCCGGCACGCCGCCATCGCTGGCGCTGCTATCGTCTTTGGCCTTTCTCCCGCGCTCGCCTCGGAGACGCCGACCACGCAGGATCTCGTGCACTCGACCGCCTCGGGCAGCTATCTGGCCGCCCGCCATGCCGGCACGGAGCGTGACTCGGCCACCGCGGCTGCCTACTACCTCAATGTACTCAAAGCCGATCCGCGCAACGCCGAACTGCTCAGCCGCACCTTTCTCTCGGTCCTGACCGACGGCGATATCGATGAGGCCGGCCGGCTGGCCGACCGGCTGGTCCAGGTCGACCGCAACGATCGCATTGCGCGGCTGGTGATCGGCGTACGGGCGCTCAAGCAGAAGCAATATGCGCTGGCGCGGCAGAATTTCGCGCAGTCGGTGCGCGGCCCGGTGACTGATTTGGCGGCGACGCTGCTTGCGGCATGGGCGCTGGCCGGCGCCGGCGACACGCACAATGCAGTCGATACGCTTGACCGGCTGACCGGGCCGGACTGGTATTCCATCTTCAAGGATTTGCATGCCGGCCTGATCTTGGACGTCGCCAACAACAAGAAGGACGCCGGCAAGCGCTACGAGCGCGCCTATAAGGCCGACGCCGTGGCGGTGCGCACGGTCCAGGCCTATGGCCGCTACCTGTCACGCACCGGCGCCAAGGATGAGGCCCTGAAAATCTATGGCGAGTTCGAAAAGACCGTGCCGAACCATCCGGTGATCGTGGAAGAGGTGAAGGAAATTACCGCCGGCGAGAAACTCCCGGTGCTGGCGGATTCGCCGGCGGCCGGCGGCGCCGAAGCGCTGTACGGCCTCGGCTCCTCGATCGGTCGCCGCGGCGGCGAAGATCTGGCACTGATCTATCTGCAGCTGGCGCTTTATCTGGAGCCGACGCATCAGATGGCGCTGTTGTCGCTGGCCGATCTCTACGAAGCGCTCAAGAAGCCCGAACTGGCGATCAAGGTCTATGACCGCATTCCGCCGTCGTCGCCGCTGCATCGGAACGCCGAGATTCAGATTGCCTCCGACCTCGATACGCTTGATCGCACCGACGAAGCCAAGAAGCGGCTCGAAAAACTTGTCGCTGACCACCCGAAAGACAACGAAGCCGTCTTGGCGTTCGCCAACATCCTGCGCAGCCGCAAGCAGTTCGCCGAATGCGGCGATGCCTACAGCAAGGCGATCGCCAATATTCCGACGCCGGAGAAAGCGAACTGGGTGATCTTCTATTTCCGCGGCATTTGCTACGAGCGCTCCAAGCAATGGCCGCTCGCCGAAGCCGACCTGAAAAAGGCGCTGCAGCTTTATCCGGATCAGCCGCTGGTGCTCAATTATCTCGGCTATTCCTGGATCGACCAGGGCGTCAATCTCGACGACGGCATGAGCATGATCCGCCGCGCGGTCGAGCAGCGGCCGGACGACGGCTATATCGTCAACTCGCTCGGCTGGGCCAATTTCCGCATCGGCAATTACGACGAGGCGGTGAAGGACCTCGAGCGCGCGGTCGAGCTCAAGCCCGACAACTCGACCATCAATGATCATCTCGGCGACGCCTATTGGCGGGTCGGCCGGGTGCTCGAGGCGCGCTTTCAGTGGTCGCATGCCAAGGATCTAAAGCCCGAGCCGGAAGACCTGCCGAAGATCGAGGCCAAGCTTAAATCCGGGCTGCCCGAGGATACGTCGTCCGCGGCCGATGCAGCCAAGGCTAAAAAGGTCGGCAACGGCGGCTGACGCTTGTCCTTGCCTGATCCGCTGGTCGACACCGCGCCGGCCAAGGTCAATCTGACACTGCGCGTGCTGGCCCGCCGCGCCGACGGCTATCATGAGATTGAGAGCGTGGTGGCGTTTGCCGATATCGGCGATCGTTTGCGCTTTTCTCCAGGCGGCGATCTGACGCTGACTGTGCGCGGGCCGAATGCGGCGGCAGCCGGCGAGGGCACCGACAATCTGGTGCACATGGCGGCGCGCGCACTCGCGGCGCGCCGCCCCGGCATTGCGCTGGGCGCCTTCGACCTCGAGAAGTGCCTGCCGGTAGCGGCCGGCCTCGGCGGCGGTTCGTCGGACGCGGCGGCGGCTTTGCGCCTGATCGCGCTGGCGAATGCGATTGCCGGCGGCGATCCGGATCTCTACGCCGCGGCGCGTGCCACCGGCGCCGATGTGCCGGTCTGCCTCGATCCCCGCCCGCGCATCATGCGGGGCATCGGCGAAATACTCTCGCAGCCGCTGAAGCTGCCGCAATTGCCGGCTGTGCTGGTCAATCCCGGCGTGGCGCTGCCGACCAAGGCGGTATTTGCCGCATGGCACCCCGCGACAACAGCTCCGGTCCCGCATGACGTTGCCGCTCTTGCCAAACTGACGAGTGCCGGAGAGCTGGTGCAGCTATTGGCGACGCAGGCGAACGATCTGGAGGCACCTGCGATCGCACTACAGCCCGTCATCGGCGAAGTGCTCGCCGCCCTGCGCGGACTTCCCGAATGCAGCCTGGCCCGCATGTCCGGCTCGGGCGCGACCTGCTTCGCGCTGTTCGCCACCGCCGCAGCCGCCGACAGGGCGGCCGACGTTCTGCGCGGCAAATATCCGCCTTGGTGGGTGCAGCCGACGACACTGGGCGGTACGAGCTTGGCGGTGTGAGCTAATGCGTCCGCGCGATGCAGAAGTCGACCGTTTCGGCGAGTGCCGATTTCATCTTCGAGTCGGGAAATAGCGCGAGCGCATCACGGGCGATGGCGCCGTAATGGTGCGCACGGCCGATCGTGTCTTCGAGCGCGCGGTGCTTGGTCATCAGCCCGATCGCATGCTCGAGGTCGGCGTCGGTCGCCTCGCCGCGCTCCAGCGTGCGCCGCCAGAATTCGCGCTCGCCATCGCCGCCGCGGCGGAAGGCCAGCACCACCGGCAGCGTGATCTTGCCTTCGCGAAAGTCGTCGCCGACATTTTTGCCAAGCTTAGCGGCAGCGCCGCCATAGTCGAGCACGTCGTCGATCAGCTGAAAGGTGATGCCGAGATTCATGCCGAACGATCGGCAGGCGGCCTGCTCGGCCTTGGGCCGCGATGACAGCACGGGGCCGACCTCGCACGCCGCGGCGAACAACTCGGCGGTCTTGGCGCGGATCACGGCGAGGTACTCGTCTTCGGTGGTCGCCGTGTTCTTGGCGACGGCGAGCTGCATGACTTCGCCTTCGGCGATTACCGCAGCCGCGGACGAAAGGATTTCGAGCGCTTTGAGGCTGCCGACCTCGACCATCATTTTGAACGCCTGGCCGAGCAAAAAATCGCCGACCAGCACGCTCGCCTCGTTGCCCCACAGCATGCGGGCGGCGAGCTGTCCGCGCCGCAGCTCGCTCTCGTCGACGACGTCGTCATGCAGCAGCGTCGCGGTGTGCATGAATTCGACCGCGGCGGCGAGCTTGATGTGGCCGTCGCCGCCGTAGCCCGTGAGCCGCGCCAGCGCCAGCGTCAATATCGGCCGCAGCCTCTTGCCGCCGGAACTGATGAGGTGATTGGCGACCTCGGGAATCATCGTCACTTCGGAGCCGGTGCGCGAAAGAATCACGCTGTTGACGCGCTCCATGTCAGCGCTCACCAAGTCGACCAGCGCGTCGATCGAGGGTTTTTCCGGGCTTTCAAAAGGGACGATTACAGCCACGCAATTCTCCATTAAGGACGCGCGAGCATAGAAACGCTATCTTGACGCGGCAAGTGTGCCGACCGTCGCACGCAGAGATACGGATGAGCTTGCATAAGTTTCGGCGGCGTTGGCTTAGTCAATTAACGGCGTCGTGAGCGGGCCAAGAGGGAATGCAAGAGGGATCAAAAGCGGCGATGTCGAGCGGCGAACCTGTTGCCGAAAACGTGATCGGCGTCGGCTATCAGGTAGCGGTCTTGGTGCCGTGCTACAACGAAGAGCATGCGGTTGCCAAGGTGGTCGCCGATTTCCGTGCGGCGCTACCCAGCGCGGTGGTCTACGTCTACGACAATAATTCAACCGACAACACCGTCGCGGTGGCGCTCGCCGCCGGCGCCGTGGTCCGCCGCGAGACCTATCAGGGCAAGGGCCACGTGGTGCGGCGGATGTTCAACGACGTCGAAGCCGACGTTTATGTGCTGGTCGACGGTGACGCCACCTATGACGCCGCCAGTGCGCCGGCGATGGTGGACAAGCTGATCGGCGAGCGGCTCGACATGGTGGTCGGCGCCCGCGTCGATCGCGATCAGGCGGCCTACCGCCGCGGCCACCGCGCCGGCAACCGCATCCTCACCGGTTTTGTCGCCCACATGTTCGGCCGATCGTTCACCGACATATTGTCCGGCTATCGGGTGTTCTCCCGCCGCTTCGTGAAATCGTTTCCGATCCTGTCCGGCGGCTTCGAGATCGAGACCGAGCTGACCGTTCATGCGCTCGAGCTCGAATTGCCGGCCGGCGAGATCGCGACCCCGTATTACTCGCGGCTGGTCGGATCGTCTTCCAAGCTGTCGACCTGGAGCGACGGCTATCGCATTCTCTGGACGGTGCTGAAGCTTTATCGCGCCGAGCGGCCGCTGTCGCTGTTCGGCGCCTTCGGCGTCGCGCTGGCGATCGCCGCGATCGGTCTCGCCATTCCGATTTTCATCACGTACATACAGGAAGGCTTGGTGCCGCGGCTGCCGACCGCGGTGCTCTCGACCGGGCTGATGCTGTTAGCCTTCCTTTCAATCGCGGTCGGATTGATCCTCGACACCGTGACGCGCGGTCGCCGCGAGCTTAAACTTCTCGCCTACCTCGCCCTGCGCGCGCCGGGCGATGAACGGCGCCGGACCTGAAAACATGCGCGAACTCGTTCGTACCAACGATGCGGTGCTGATCACGGCGATCGAAGCGTTGCTCAACGGCGCCCAGATCGAGCATATGGTGGTCGATCGCAACATGAGCGTGCTGGAGGGCTCGATCGGCATTTTCCCGCGCCGCATTCTGGTCGCCGACGGCCAGCTCGACGATGCCCGCCAGCTGCTTGAACAGGCCGGTTTCGCCGGCGAGATCAGCCGCGATGGCCGCTGAGCAAACGGATGTCAGCGAGGACGCCGTGCTTGGCGGCCGGCTTATTCTGCGCCAGCCGCGCAAGGGCCATCGCGTCGGCCACGACGCCATCCTGCTGGCCGCGGCGTGCTCGGCGCAGCCGCGCGAGCGCCTGATCGAGCTTGGCGCCGGTGTCGGCGCGGCCGGGCTCGCGGTCGCGCGCCGCGTTGATGATCTTGCCGTCACCTTGGTCGAGCTCGATCCGGCGCTGGTCGCGCTGGCGCGCGACAATGCAGAACACAACGGCGTGGCCGAACGCGCGCGCGCCGTGTGTCTCGACGTCGCGGCGCCGGCTGATGCGTTTGCCGCGGCCGGATTGCCGGCGGGCGCGGCAGATCATGTGCTGATGAACCCGCCGTTCAACGCGGCACACAATCCGTCGCCCGATCGGAGCCGCCGTCTCGCCCACACCGCCGCGCACGACACGCTGGTCCGGTGGATCGAAGCCGCGGCGCGGCTTCTTCGTCCAGCCGGTGTTGTCACGTTGATCTGGCGGGCGGATGGTCTCGCCGCCGTGCTCGACGCTTTGGCCGGCGACTTCGGCGCCGTCACCGTCTTGCCGGTTCACCCGAAGCCCGACGCGCCGGCAATTCGCGTGATTGTGCGCTCCATCAAAGCAAGCCGCGCGGCGCTCGTGCTGTTGCCGGGTTTGATTCTCGCCGATGCAGACGGACGGCCGACGGCGGAAGCGGGGGCCGTGTTGCGCGACGGCGCGCTGCTGCCTCTGGCGGGCGACTAACGCATTCTCCGCTCATTCCCGCGAAAGCGGGAATCCAGAACCGGTGGGTGTCGGTAAGAGCTGGGTACCCGCCTTTGCGGGGACGAGCGGAAAAAAAGCCGCCGCCGCAGTCAAACGCTCGCGGCAATCGAGTCGGGTGACACCGGCGCGGGTGCTCTGGCTTGGCGTCGAATGGGAAGCTGAGAAAAGGCAACGATGATGCCGATGAGCATCAACAGCACGTATATTTTCATTGCACGTCCATTCCGTCCCGCGTGTCCGCCCTAAGCAAAATGTAGGCCATGCGGTTAACATACGGTTACTTGAGAGCGCCCCGACCACATCCTATGTGAGTTTCATGGCGGAACCTTGGACGGGCGAACGGGTGAGAGAGGGCTGGAGGCGCGCCACGACGGCGCTGCGCCAGCTCGTGCCGCAGCGCTTCCGCAGGGACCGCGCGGTGGTGCCGGTGCTCCGGCTTAGTGGTGTCATCGGCTTCTCGACGCCGCTGCGGCCCGGGCTCACCATGGGCAGCATTGCCCGCGCGCTCGATCGGCTGTTCGCGGTGCGCAACGCCGCCGCCGTCGCTCTGGTCATCAATTCGCCGGGCGGCTCGCCGGCGCAATCGCACCTGATCTTCCGCCGCATCCGTGCTCTGGCGCAGGAGAACGAGCGCAAGGTGATCGCCTTCGTCGAGGACGCCGCCGCGTCCGGCGGCTACATGCTGGCCTGCGCCGCCGACGAGATCATTGCCGATTTCGAACTCGATCGTCGGTTCGATCGGCGTGGTCGGCGGCTCGTTCGGCTTCGACAAGCTGATCGCCAAGATCGGCATTGAGCGCCGGCTCTACACGTCCGGCGAACACAAGGCGATGCTCGATCCATTTCTGCCGGAAGATCCCACCGACGTCGAACGGCTGAAGACGTTGCAGCGCGAAATCCACGAAGATTTCATCGCGCTGGTCAAATCGCGGCGCGGCGACAAGCTCAGCGGTCCGGAGGAAAGCCTGTTCTCCGGCGAATACTGGACCGGCCGGCGCGCGCTCGGCTTCGGTCTGGTCGATGCGATCGGCGATTTGCGCTCGACACTGCGCGAGCGATTCGGCGACAAAGTGCTCACCCCGCTGATTACGGCGGAACGTGGCCTGTTCGGCCGCCGCGCCTTCGGCGTGGGCGCGGTCGGCGGGCTCGGCCTTGCGGAAGACATGATTTCGGCGCTTGAAGCACGGGCGTTATGGGCCCGTTACGGGCTTTAGGGCATGATCCCGAAAAAGCTGGCCTGGACTTGATCCGGGGCGGAACCCGGTTTTCGGAAAAGATCGTGCCCCACTAAAGATATCTGGCGTATTCGCGTAAGCTTGTAGGCAAGCATACGGAGATTGACATGCCGGTCTTGGCCTTGGCGCTTGGAGTGATGGGAACGGCGGTGCTGGTGCGCTGGTGCGTCCGCGAGATGCGGCGCGTCGATGCCGAACTCGACGCGGTGCGCGAGCGCGCCGCCATGGGGCCGATCAATCGCGATGCCTTGCCGACGCTCAAGCGCGATCCGCGCACCGGCGAATACCGGCCGGGCTGACCATCTTTCGTCATTGCGAGCGGAGCGAAGCAATCCAGCTTTTGGCCGGCCGCCTGGATTGCTTTGTCGCTTTCGCTTCTCGCAATGACGAACCAAGCCCTTGACCGCAAGCGGGCGTTCAACCAACAACGTCCCGATGAATGCCGCCGCCAGCCGCGACTTGCCGCCGCACATGCGCCCCGAGCGCTCGTTCCAGGGGCTCATCCTGGCTTTGCAACGTTATTGGGCCGACTTCGGCTGCGTCATTTTGCAGCCCTATGACATGGAGGTCGGCGCCGGCACGTTTCACCCAGCGACGACGCTGCGCGCGCTTGGGCCGAAGCCGTGGAATGCCGCCTACGTGCAGCCCTCGCGCCGTCCCAAGGACGGCCGTTACGGTGAGAATCCCAACCGCCTGCAGCATTATTATCAGCTGCAGGTGATCCTCAAGCCCTCGCCGGACGATCTGCAGGAGCTTTATCTGAAATCGCTCTATGCGATCGGAATCGATCCGAAAATCCACGACATCCGTTTTGTCGAGGACGATTGGGAAAGCCCGACGCTCGGCGCCTGGGGGCTCGGCTGGGAATGCTGGTGCGACGGCATGGAGGTTTCGCAATTCACTTACTTTCAACAGGTCGCGGGCTTCGAGTGCGCGCCAGTGTCTGGCGAATTAACTTACGGGCTTGAGCGGCTGGCGATGTATGTGCAGGGCGTCGAGAATGTGTTCGCGCTCAATTTCAATGGCCGCGATGGCAAGGAGAAAGTCAGCTATGGCGACGTCTTCCTGCAGGCCGAGCAGGAATATTCGCGGCACAATTTCGAGTACGCCGACACCGACATGCTGTTCGAGCAGTTCCGCATGGCCGAGCGGGCTTGCAAGAAATATCTCGAAGCGGGTTGGAGCGCCGACGGCGGCGAACGCTCAAATCGCGGCCGGCATCTGATGGCGCTGCCGGCTTACGATCAGTGCATCAAGGCCAGCCACGTTTTCAATCTGCTGGACGCGCGTGGCGTAATCTCGGTCACCGAGCGGCAGAGCTACATCTTACGAGTGCGCGACCTCGCCAAAGCTTGCGGCGAAGCGTGGCTCGCAACCGAAGGCGGAGGGATAAGCATATGAGCGAAATACCAGAGATCGGCGGACGGGCGCCGATTACGATCGATGTCGAGGCCGGCAAGAGCTACTGGTGGTGTGCGTGCGGATTGTCGAAGAAGCAGCCGTTCTGCGACGGCTCGCACAAGGTAACGTCGTTCACGCCGATCGAGTTCAAGCCCACGACCTCTGAGAAGGTCTGGTTCTGCGCCTGCAAGCGCTCGGGCAACAAGCCGATGTGCGACGGCAGCCACAAAAAGCTTTAATCAGCTCACCATGCCCGACCTGCTGCTCGAGCTCTTCTCCGAAGAAATTCCGGCGCGCATGCAGGCGCGGGCGGCGGAAGATTTGCGCAAGGCCGTGACCGACCGGCTGGTCGATGCCGGGCTCGTCTACGAGGGAGCCAAGGCGTTCGTGACGCCGCGGCGGCTCGCGCTTGCGGTGCACGGCGTACCGGCGCGGCAGAAAGACGTGCGCGAGGAGAAGAAGGGCCCGCGGGTCGGCGCGCCAGAGAACGCCGTCGCCGGCTTCCTCAAAGCTGCCGGCTTGAAGTCGATCAGCGAAGCCAAGGTGCAGCCCGACAAGAAGGGCGACTTCTATATCGCGGTGATCGAGAAGCCCGGTCGCGCCGCCATCGAGGTGATCGGCGAAATCCTTGCCGACGTGATCAAGACTTTCCCGTGGCCGAAATCGATGCGCTGGGGCGTGCAGTCGGCAGACCCGGGCGCGCTCAATTGGGTGCGGCCGCTGCATTCGATTGTCGCCACGTTCGGCCCGGAAACCGAGGAGCCGGACATCGTGCCGTTCGCCATCGACGGCATCGCCGCCGGCAACGAGAACTCGCGGTCATCGCTTTCTGGCGCCGCCGCCGTTCACGGTGCGGCGGCTGGCCGACTATCTGCAAAAGCTCGACAAGGCTAAGGTGGTGGCGGACGCCGAGCGCCGGCGCGACATTATCCTGACCGAAGCCAAGCAGCTGGCGTTCGCGCAGGGGCTCGAGCTGGTCGAGGACGACGGCCTGCTCGCCGAGGTCGCGGGCCTAGTCGAATGGCCGGTCGTGCTGATGGGCTCATTCGATCAAAGCTTTCTGCACATCCCGGAAGAGGTGATCCGCGCCACCATCCGCAACAACCAGAAATGCTTCGTGCTGCGTGACTCAGCGCACGCCAAGCTGGTCAACAAGTTCATCCTGGTCTCCAACATGGAGGCGGAGGACGGCGGCGCGGCGATCGTGGCCGGCAACGAGCGCGTGATCCGCGCACGGCTGTCGGATGCGAAGTTTTTCTATGAGACCGATCTGAAGACGCGGTTGGAGGACCGGCTGCCGAAATTCGAGCAAATCGTCTTTCACGAAAAGCTCGGCACGCAGGCCGAGCGTATCGCGCGCATCGAGCGGCTGGCGGAAGAGCTAGCGCCGTTGGTCGGCGCGGACGCGGCAAAGGCGAAGCGCGCCGCGAAGCTTTGCAAGGCGGATTTGCTGACCGAAGTCGTGGGCGAATTTCCGGAGCTGCAAGGCGTCATGGGGAAATACTACGCCGAGGAGCAGGGCGAGGACGAGGCCGTCGCCCACGCCATGGAGGACCATTACAAGCCTAAAGGGCCGGATGACCTGGTGCCGAGCGATCCGGTGTCTGTCACTGTGGCTTTGGCCGACAAGATCGATACGTTGGTTGGGTTTTGGGCAATCAATGAGAAGCCGACTGGGAGCAAGGATCCCTATGCTCTCCGACGCGCCGCGTTGGGCGTGATAAGGCTCATATTGGATAACAAAATTAGGCTCCCGTTGGTCGACATTTTCTTGTTCTCCGACATCGAAGTTTTTCTCGATATAAAGAGTGCTAGGCTAAATCGTCCAAGAATTGCGCTCACCCGCCTTGAAGATGAGGGCGGTCTTTCGCCCCAGAACGCTGAACGTGTTTGGCATAGACTCGTAGATAAGGTCTTTTCTAGTGCCGTTGTCCAAGAAGAGGCGAAAACTGCGAAAGATCGAATATTCGAACTTCTCGACTTTCACGTTGATCGCCTGGAAATGCTGTTCCGTGCGAAAGGTGCCAGACACGACCTAATAAAGGCCGCGTTGGCGATAGATTTGGAAGATGATCTCCTGCTGATTGTCCGCCGCGTCGACGCGTTGGGCAAATTCTTAGACACTGAGGACGGCAAAAATCTCCTCGCTGGCTATAAGCGCGCGGCCAACATCATCCGCATCGAGGAAAAAAAGGACAATTGTGAATATACCGGCGCGCCCGATCCGGGGCTCTATCAGCAGGCTGAGGAAAAGGCGCTGGCATACGCAATTGACCTTGCCAAATACTTAGCTTCGGAAGGTGTGGAGCGGGAAGATTTCGAAGCGGCCATGCGCGCCATGGCGAGGCTGCGCCCGCATGTCGACGCCTTCTTCGACAAGGTCACCGTCAATGTCGAAGACAAGGCATTACGCGAGAACCGGCTCAAGCTGCTCAACGAAATCCGCGCCGCGACGCGCGCGGTGGCGGATTTCTCCAAGATAGAGGGATAGGCGATTTACACGATGGCGTCATGGCCGGGCTTGTCCCGGCCATCCCGTTCGTGGATGCAACGCTTTGCCAATAATGTCGGGATGCCCGGCACAAGGCCGGGCATGACGGACGTGAAATGAAATCCATGACGAAAGCAGGGTGCCCGCTGGCGGCGCCCGCAGTGAAGCCGGTTCCGAATTTGCCGAATCCTGCTAGAACCTAACGCCGCGTCATGCGTTGTTGTTGTGCCCGGCTTTGCCGGCTTCATCCCGCCGACCCATTCGCCCCATCCGATCCTCGAAAAAAACTAAAGGACGAAATCATGGTCATCACCGCTGCCCATATCACGCCGCTTGTCGCCATCATTGCCGGCATCTTGATCCTGATTATGCCGCGGCTTCTCAACTACATCGTCGCCATCTATCTCATCTTTATCGGCCTGGTTGGCCTCAACAATGTCCATCACTTCATCAACTGGCATTAGCGCGAAGGCGCTGGCGCCGGCGTTGCATTCGCCGCTGCCATCTGCATTAAGGATGCACGCCGCGGTGAACGAGACGCTTCGACTGCGCGTTACCGAGACGCCGAGGCACTGAAGCTATGAGACACGAAGTCACAATGGCGAAATCGCGTTCAAAAATTTCCCGTCAGCCGGTGAAGAAATCCGGGCGGCCGGCGCGGCGCTCCGCGGCCGCGGCGAGGCCGCCCAGGCGCCAGCCGGCGAAGGCAACAGCAACGCGCGGCAAAAAAGGCCGGTGGGTGTATGCTTTCGGCGGCGGCAAAGCGCAAGGTCGCGCCAATATGCTCAATTTGCTTGGCGGCAAAGGCGCCGGCCTAGCCGAGATGGCGCATCTCGGGCTTCCAGTGCCGCCCGGTTTCACCATCACCACTGAGGTCTGCAGCTATTTCTACGATAACGGCAACACCTACCCGAAGGATTTGAAGCGGCAGGTCGAAGCTGCGTTGGCCGAGGTCGGCCGCATCACCGGCAAGACATTCGGCGACGGCGACAATCCGCTCCTGGTGTCGGTGCGCTCGGGCGGCCGCGCCTCGATGCCTGGCATGATGGATACGGTGCTCAATCTCGGCCTCAACGATCTGACCGTGGCAGCACTGGCGGAGAAATCCGGCGACAAGCGCTTCGCCTTCGACAGCTACCGCCGCTTCATCACCATGTATTCCGACGTCGTGCTCGGCATTGCGCATCATCACTTCGAGGAAATCCTCGACCAGCACAAGGAGCGCAACGGCCGCAAGCTCGATACCGATCTCGACGCCGCCGACTGGGAGGAGATTGTCGGCGCGTTCAAGGCGCGCGTCGAAGCCGAAAGCGGCCGGCCGTTTCCGCAGGACCCGCACGCGCAATTGTGGGGCGCGATCAGCGCGGTGTTCGGCTCATGGATGAACCAGCGCGCCATCACCTATCGTCGCCTGCACGACATTCCCGAAAGCTGGGGCACGGCGGTCAACGTCCAGGCCATGGTGTTCGGCAATATGGGCGAGACCTCGGCCACCGGCGTCGCCTTCACGCGCAATCCCTCGACCGGCGAGAAGAAACTCTACGGCGAGTTTCTGATCAATGCCCAGGGCGAGGACGTGGTCGCCGGCATCCGCACGCCGCAGGAGATCACCGAACAAGCGCGCATCGACGCAAAGTCGGACAAGCCGTCGATGGAAGGCGCGATGCCGCAAGTCTTCGCCGAGCTCAAGCGGATCCACGCCGTGCTGGAAAAGCACTATCGCGACATGCAGGACCTGGAATTCACGGTCGAGCAGGGCAAGCTGTGGATGCTGCAGACGCGAAACGGCAAGCGCACCGCAAAGGCGGCTTTGCGCATCGCCGTCGAGCTGGCGAAGGAGAAGTTGATCAGCAAGGAAGAAGCGGTGACGCGCATCGATCCGGCGTCGCTCGATCAGCTGTTGCACCCGACGATCGACCCCGAAGCCGAACGCAAGATCATCGCCACCGGGCTGCCGGCATCGCCGGGCGCCGCCTGCGGCGAGATCGTGTTCTCGTCCGAGGATGCGGAGCTGCTCAAGAGCCAGGGGCACAAAGTCATCTTGGTCCGCATCGAAACCTCGCCCGAGGACATTCACGGCATGCATGCGGCGGAGGGCATCCTCACCACTCGCGGCGGCATGACCTCGCATGCGGCGGTAGTGGCGCGCGGCATGGGCAAGCCTTGCGTCGCCGGCGCCGGCGCGCTGCGCGTCGATTATCGTGCCCAGACCATGACCGCCGGCGGCGTCACTATGAAGAAGGGCGACATCCTCACGATCGACGGCTCGACCGGACAGGTGCTCGCCGGCAAGGTGGCGATGCGTGAGGCAGAACTTGCGGGCGAATTCGGCACGCTGATGCAATGGGCCGATGCGGCGCGCAAGCTCAAGGTTCGCGCCAACGCCGACACGCCGGCCGACGCGCTCGCCGCGGTCAAGTTCGGGGCCGAAGGTATCGGGCTCTGCCGCACCGAGCATATGTTCTTCGATGAGGACCGCATCCGCGCCGTGCGCGAGATGATCCTGGCGGAAGACGAGAGAGCGCGGCGGGCGGCGCTCGCCAAGCTTCTGCCGATGCAGCGCGCCGATTTCGTCGCGCTGTTCGAGATCATGGCCGGGCTGCCGGTGACCATCAGGCTCCTTGATCCGCCGCTGCACGAATTCCTGCCGCAAACCGACCGCGAGATCGCCGAAGTAGCGCAGGCCATGGGCGCCGACGCCAAGAAGCTCGCCGACCGCGCCCGCGATCTGCATGAGTTCAATCCGATGCTCGGCTTCCGTGGCTGTCGTCTCGCGATTGCTTATCCGGAAATCGCGGAAATGCAGGCACGCGCCATTTTTGAGGCCGCGGTCGAAGCCGGCCGTTCGACCGGCAAGCCAGTCGAGCCCGAGATCATGGTGCCGCTGATCGCGACCAAGGCCGAGCTCGACCTCATCAAGGAGCGCATCGACGCCATGGCGGAAACCGTTTCGGCCGAGGCCAACAGCCGTGTCAAATACCAGGTCGGCACCATGATCGAATTGCCGCGCGCCGCGCTGATGGCCGGCGAGATCGCCGGGACCGCCGAGTTCTTCTCCTTCGGCACCAACGACCTGACGCAGACGACGTTCGGCATCAGCCGCGACGACGCGGCGAGCTTCTTGGGCATCTACACATCGAAGGGGATTTTAGCTGCCGATCCGTTCGTGTCGATCGACCGCGACGGTGTCGGCGAGCTCGTTCGCATCGCCGCCGAGCGCGGTCGCAAGGTGAGGAAGGCGCTCAAGCTCGGCATTTGCGGCGAGCATGGCGGCGATCCGGCCTCGATCGCCTTCTGCAACGAAGTCGGCCTCGATTACGTGTCGTGCTCGCCGTTCCGGGTGCCGATCGCGCGCTTGGCCGCGGCGCAAGCCGCGCTCGGCAAAAGCGCAAGCTCGACGGCGTAGCTCCAAACCCCTCCCCCTTGTGGGGAGGGGTTTGGGTGGGGCTGCGAGGTGACGCGCAGGGCGTCGCCGTTGTCGCAAGATCTATGCGGCCCCACCCTCGGCTCGCTCCGCTCGCCGGCGCTCCCCACAAGGGGGAGGGTAGCTCAAGCCGCTACGCCCTTGAGGAACGCCTCGACATGCCGGCGCAGATCGGCGACCGCGGCCTCCACCGATTGCGAGGTATCGAGCACGACTTCGGCCGAGCTTTGAGTTTTCGTCGCCGCACCGGCGACGTCGGTCAGCGCCTCGGCCATGGTCTCGGCTGCCTGCGCCGCGCTGGCGACGTTCGAGGAGATGTTGCTGGTGGCCGCGCTCTGCTGTTCGATCGAGGCGGCGACGCCGGACGCATAGTGCTGGATTTCGTGCATGCGCTGGGTGATGCGCCGGATCGACTCGACGGCGCTCGTGGTCGAGCCCTGCACGGCGAGGATCTGCCCGATGATCGCTTCGGTCGCCTTGGCGGTCTGCACCGCCAGCGATTTGACTTCCGAGGCGACGACGGCGAAGCCGCGGCCGGCCTCGCCGGCGCGGGCCGCTTCGATGGTGGCATTGAGCGCCAACAGATTGGTCTGCTCGGCGATGGTTTGAATGAGCTTGACGATGTCGCCGATCTTCTGCGCCGAATCGGCAAGCGTCGTCATTTCGCCATTGGTGGATTGCGCCTCATCGACCGCCATGCGTACAACATCGTTGGTCTGCGCGATCTGCCGGGCGATTTCGGCGATCGAGGTCGCCAATTCGTCGGTGGCGTAGGCCGCGGTTTTGACGCCGGTCGACGCCTCGTTCGAGGCCTCTGCGGCGCTGGTCACACACAGCGAGCCGTGGTTTGCCGCCGCCGACAGCGTCGTCGCGGTGGATTTCATTGCCGCCGCGCTGTCGCCGAAGGTCTTGAGCAGCGTTTCCATCGCGCCGCGGAACGAGGCGATCGCGGCGTCGACAACGCCGCGGCGTTTCTGCTGGTCGACCATGTCGTCGCGCTGCCGCTGCAACAGCTGCTGTTCAGTGACATCCTCGTGGGTCGAAACCCATCCGCCGTCGGGCGTCGGCGCGTTGATGGCGTGAACAATGCGGCCGTCGCTGGCGCTGACCACGAACTTTGACGTCTTGCCGGCGGCGATGCCGTCCCTGATCTCCTTGCAATACTTGTCGGCATCGCCGGTGAACAATCCGGTCTGCTTGCGGTGCTCGATCAGTTCGCGCAGCCGCAAGCCCGGCTTCACCACCTCGGGCGACAGTTTGTACATGCTCAGATATTGGCGGTTGCAAACAACGATGCGGCCGGCGCCATCGAACATGCACAAGCCCTGCGACATGTAGTCGAGCGCGTCCGCTAAACGGGCGATTTTTGCTCGGGTCCGCGCCAACGCGATGATGCCGCCGGCGACAACGAGCAGTGCGGCGATGAGAGAGGTCGTCAGGTAGGGAAACAGCGTGGTCGACATTGGCGCGCCTTGATCGAATGACGAGTATTGTCGCGGCGCATTGCGGTTTGGTTAACAAACAACCAATCGCGATCGTCGTTGCGAGCAGCGTAAGCGACCAGGCAATCGAGCAAACGCCCGACCGGCGGCTGGATTGCTTCGCTTCGCTCGCAGCGGTGCGTCCGTCGGTGCGATTTCGGCCAGATGCGCGCTCGATCGCCAGCTCTGTCCGATTAACAGGTCCGCAAGGTTAACCCGACAATATCCGAATGTGTCGCATTCGCGCCACCGCAACCGCGTTTGCTGAAGATTACGGGGAAGCGTCGCGTCGTCGAACGGGCGCATGAGGGGTGATGTTGGCGTTGCGTAACCGGTTGGTTGTCGCGTTCTCCGGTCCGTTCTGGCTTAGCGCGCTCTGCGTCGGGCTCGCGCCAACGACGATCGGCTATCACGACCCGGCCGCACTCGTGGCGCGGCAGCCTGATACTGCCGACCGCTGGCGCGATCTGACCACCTCGCCGTTCGGCACCGTTCACGCCGCCATGTTCAGCTTCTCGCGTCCGATCGGGACGACGACTTTGGAGCCGGCCGGCGTTGAGCCGGTCAATTTCGACCCCAGTATGTCGGATCTGAAAGCCTGGATCGCCGGCAGCGGCTCGGCGCTCGTGCGCCCGGCACGGCGAGTCGAATATCCGACGGTCAACCGCCGTCTCAAAGGCGACCGCATGCCGGTGCCGCAGACTGCGCCGGCTTCAAGCGGAACGGAGAGTGTGCCGGCATCGCAGCCGATCAATGCGCCGGTCACGCAGCCCGCGCCGCCGCCTTCGCCGGCACCGGTTTTGGGCGCGCGGCCGAAAAGCGTCGAACGGCTCGATGCGCTCCGCGCCGCGCTCGAGGCGCCGATCGAGGCGTTCGGAACCTTGCCGACAGACGGCCCGCACAGCGACGATGTGACCGGCTCGATTGCGCCGGATGCCCAAGTGCCCATGACCGCATTAGCGAGCGGGCATGATGAAGCGCGCGATGCGGACGTCGACGACGACAGCGCGTTCGCCGACAAGCCGCCGGAAATTCCCGCGCCGGGCGAAAGCGATCAGCTGGACCCCGCGCGTTCGCCCTTCGCGTCGCTGTCCTTCCTTGAAGAAGATCCGGCGGAGCGCAACAGCCAGCTCTATTTCAGCGGTGGCGTCATGGGCGCGCGCAGCGGACTGGAAAGCTGGCCGCTTGGGTCGGAGCCTGTTTTGGTGTCGCGGCCGCGCGACCCGGACATCAAGCTCTCGGCTTTGGAAGCTCCGCCGGATTCCGATGCCGGCGGCGAAACGGTCGCCGATCGGGATGACGCCAGCCGGCTGATGAGTCCGGCGGAGCGGCTCGGCCTTGAAGGCAAGCCGCGCGCCAAGGCTGAGAAATGTCTCGCCGACGCGGTCTATTTCGAAGCGCGCGGCGAGCCGCTGCGCGGGCAGATGGCGGTGGCGCAAGTGGTGATGAACCGCGTGTTCTCCGGCTACTATCCCAACAGCGTGTGCGGCGTGGTTTATCAGAACGCCAACCGGCATCTCGCGTGTCAGTTCACCTTCGCCTGCGAAGGCAAGGATTTGAGCCGGATCGACGAAACCGACATGTGGGAACAGGCCAAGCGCATCGCCAAGGACATGCTCGACGGCAAGGTCTGGCTCGCCGAAGTCGGCCACGCCACGCACTACCACGCTTACTGGGTGCACCCGAGCTGGGTGCATGAAATGAACAAGATGTATCGCCTCGGCGTGCACACTTTCTATCGGCCACGGGCCTGGGGCGACGGCTCCGATGCGCCGATCTGGGGCGCCGTACCGGCGCTGCCAAAGCCGGCGGGTGCCGGCGGGCCGCAGGGTCCGGAGGCAGCCAAGGAGCCCAACAAGGAGCCCGTGGCTGCGGTCAGGAGCCCGCAAGCGGCGGTTTCGCCCGAAGCCGGCACGCCCAAGAGCGCGCCGGTCGCAAAACTCTAAGGCGCCGTCCGACGCAGGGCAGCCATGCGCTCATCTGCGCATTAGAAAGTTTCATTTGGGCGATCCGTGCCAGCACCCTATTTTGCGGTTTCGCGAGTTTTTACCGGAATTCCCATGCCCACGAATCCAACAAAAGCTATTGCTGCGCCCGCCGCAGCGAAGTTCGGCACCTGGCGGACGCCTGTGGTCGTCATCGGCTTCGGCTGTTTGATTGCAGCCCTCGCTTTCGGCCCGCGCTCGTCGCTCGGTTTCTTTCTCGCCCCGTTGTCGAATGCCAATCACTGGGGCCGCGATGTCTTCGCCTTCGCGCTCGCGGTGCAAAATCTTCTCTGGGGTGTGGCGCAGCCGATCGCCGGCTCGATCGCCGACCGTTATGGCGCGGTGCGGGTGCTGTCCATTGGCGCGCTGCTTTACGCTCTTGGCCTGGTGCTGATGGCCTATTCGACCAATGCAGCCGTGCTCGATCTGACGGCGGGCGCACTCATTGGGTTCGGCCTGGCAGGCTGCACGTTTCCGATCGTCCTCGCCGCCTTCGGCAAGATATTGCCGGCGGAATGGCGCTCGACCGCGTTCGGGCTCGGCACGGCGGCGGGCTCGTTCGGCCAATTTTTGTTCTCTCCGCTCGCGGTTCTGCTGATCGATAAGGTCGGCTGGCAGCACGGGCTCGTGGTGTTCGGCGTCATCGTGTTGGCCGTATTGCCGGCGTCGCTGGCGCTGGCTGCGCCGGTGTCGGAAGAAACAAAAACCGCCTCGCAATCTTTGCGGCAGGCGCTTAGCGAGGCGTTAGGGCATCGTTCGTACGTGCTGCTGATGCTCGGCTTCTTCACCTGCGGCTTTCAGCTCGCCTTCATCACCGTTCACCTGCCGGCTTATCTCGCCGATCGGGGTGTCGCGTCCGAGGTCGGCGGCCAGACGCTGGCCGCGATCGGACTGTTCAACATCATCGGCTCATTGGCATCCGGTTGGCTCGGCGACCGCATGCCGAAGCGTTATCTGCTCTCGCTGCTCTATTTCGGCCGCGCCGCCGTGATCCTCGCCTTCATTGCTTTTCCGATCACACAATTGAGCTGCATCCTGTTCGGCGCCGCCATGGGCCTGATGTGGCTTTCGACCGTGCCGCCGACCAACGGCATCATCGTCGTGATGTTCGGCACGCGCTGGCTGGCGATGCTGTCGGGCGTTACCTTTTTCAGCCACCAGGTCGGCGGCTTTCTCGGCGTCTGGCTCGGCGGCATCGCATTCGACCGCACCGGTTCCTACGATCTCGTATGGTGGCTGGCGATTCTGTTCGGCGTACTCTCGGCGCTGATCAATTTGCCGATCGTCGAGAAGCCGGTGCCGCGCCCGGAGCCGGCCCTTGCCTAGGGAATGACGTCATGCCCGGCCTTGTGCCGGGCATCCACGTCTTACACACTCTGGTCAAAGACGTGGATGGCCGGGACGAGCCGGGCCATGACGCGCACATGTCGGAGCCACAGCGTGGGTGTGTTCAAGGCCATCGTCATCGACAAGACCGACGCCGGGCAAACGGTCCGTCTCTCCGATTTCGACGACAACGATTTGATGGACGGCGACGTCACCGTTGCCGTCGAATATTCCACGCTCAATTACAAAGACGGGCTGGCGCTGACGGCAAAATCGCCGGTGGTGCGGCGTTTCCCGATGATCGCCGGCATCGATCTTGCGGGCACAGTGGAAGCCTCGTCGCACCCGAACTGGAAACCGGGCGACAGGGTGATCCTCAACGGCTGGGGGCTCGGGGAAACCCATCTCGGCGCTTACGCCGAAAAGGCGCGCGTCAAGGGTGATTGGCTGGTGCGGTTGCCAACGCGCATGAGCCCGCGCGAAGCCATGGCGATCGGCACCGCCGGATATACCGCCATGCTTTCGGTTATGGCGCTGGAGCGGGCCGGTATCGCGCCGGCGCGCGGCAGTATCGTCGTTACCGGCGCAGCCGGCGGCGTAGGTTCCGTCGCTATCGCGCTGTTGGCGAAGCTCGGCTACACGGTCATCGCTTCGACCGGGCGGCCGTCGGAAGCGGACTATCTTAAGGGCCTGGGTGCGGCCGAAGTGATCGAGCGCAAGGAACTCACCGGACCGCCGCGGGCGCTCGGCAAGGAACGCTGGGCCGGCGGCATCGATTCGGTCGGCTCGACCACGCTTGCGAATGTACTGTCGATGACCCGCTACGGCGGCGCCGTTGCCGCCTGTGGGCTTGCCGGCGGCATGGATTTGCCGACCACGGTCGCCCCTTTCATCCTGCGCGGGGTGTCGCTCCTTGGCATCGATTCGGTGATGTGCCCGCTGCCGCTGCGGCAAGAGGCATGGCGGCGTCTCGAGACCGACCTCGATCGCGGCAAGATCGCGAAAATGACCAGCGAAATAGCTCTTGCCGATGTCGTCGACGCGGGCGCCCGCATCATCGCCGGCGAGGTGCGCGGCCGGATTGTGGTAAAAATTCGGTAAGCGGCGCACAATTTTGCCCGGGAAAATCGCGAGAAATTCGATTAGGGTGCGGCGGCTTATGGTAAGGGGACGGTTAAGATATTTTGTTAACATCACCCTCATGTTGAGAGTGGAGTTGCCGATGTTGTTGCGCGTTGCCGTCGTAGCGAGTGGGTGCGTTTTGGGTGCGGCCTCGGCCATGACCGAGGAACTGGGTCCAGAGCAGGCCAGGGCTTTTGTCGTCGGCAAGCTGTTCTCTTACAACTGCTTTGACGGCACTGTCGGCGTGGGCCGCGTCTTTGCTGATGGTTCCGTCATCGGCACGATCCGGCCCGGCGGCCGGGGCGAGGTGCGATTCGCCAGTTTGCCGCCCGGCACGCTTCGGATCGAGGGCAGCGCGATGTGTGCGCACCTTTCAGGTTTGCCGATGCAGCCGTGCTTCCGGGTGGAGAAAATCGACTATCGAAGCTTTCGCGGATCGATCGCCGGCTTAGGCTTCGCCTATTGCGATTTCTCCCAGCATAACGCGCGCGCGCAGATCATCAGCCGTGGGCCGGAACCGCGCACCCGTGTCACCAGCCGCATGCTAGCGCCGGCGCCGACGGCGCCGATGCAGAACGCGCCGGTGCAGACTGCGCCCGTCGTGCCGGTACAGGCGGTGCCGGTGCAGCCCGCGCCGGCGCCGATCCTGCCGGTCCAGGCGACCCCGAGTGTCCCGGCTGACACCACGCCAACCGCGACGCTACGCCCGGCAATCGCTGATTAGGGACTTCGCTTACTCTAAATCCAGCCGAAACGGATTACCTTCGAGCGCGATCTCACCGCGCCCGATGGTTTCGATTGCCGCGATCATGCGGCCATCGCGGCCGAGGATCCGATCCGCCAACGAGACGATCCGGATATTGGGCGTCGCGGTCGGCGAGGCGCGCCGTAATGCTTGCGCGATGCCTCCCTCGTCGCGGTGCGGATTGAGCGCACAGACGGTGGCGTAGGCGCTTGCGGTCGAGCGGCTGATGCCGGCATAGCAGTGCACCACCAGCGGCGCGCGGCGATCCCAGCGGCGCACGAATTTCAACAAATCGGCAACGTGCTCCTCGTCCGGCATGATGTAACCGTCGAGTGGCGAGGAGATGTCGTGCAGCCGCAGCCACAGATGATTCTCTTCGACGATGGCGCTCGGCCGTTCGATGCGGTCTTCGTCGGCCAACAGTGACACGACGTGGCGCGCGCCGGTATCTTCGACGGTCTCGTGCAGCCGGGCGAGGGAGCAAACGTGAATCATGGAATCAGATATCATTTTTCCGACTGTCATATAGGTATGACCGGCGGCACAAGTGTGACGCTTGTTGGTCGGCGGATGATCTGCGTTGGCCCTTATTCCTGCGGCGGCGCAGCCGCCGTGGCCGGCGTCCGCGGGTACAACAGCCGCTGATAGAGCCAGCCGATGCCGAGCAGGACGACGCCAAGCCCGATCACCGAAAGCGCGCGGTAGATACCACTGATGCTCGCGGTATCCCAGATGAACACCTTGGCGACGGTCAGCGTAATGACGCCGAGCGCCAAGTAGCGGGCCGGCTGCGAGCGTAGAAAAAAGCCGATCGCCAAAAGCACGATGCCAAAGATCAGCCAGACTGTGGAATAGCTATATTGCTCGGCGTCGCTGGTCGGCCCGGCCAGGATCGGGCCGTGGAACAGCCTTCGCACTTCGAGCGTCAGATAGAACAGCGCTAAGATCACCGCCGTGGTCGCGGCGACGACGCGATAGGGCATCGGGCGTGTCGTCCGTGCGATCAGCGCCAATATGATCGCCAGTACGGCCGGCAGGCCGTACCCTAGCAGGATGGTGTTGAAAAACGCGCCCTCGATCGGGGTATGGTTAAAGCGCGGACCGGGAACGATGATCAGTTCGAACACGATGGTGCAGAGCGTCAACGCCGCAATCACCAGCGCACCGACATTGTGCACGATGCTGCCGGTGCGTCCGCGGATCCGCTCGAGGGCGATGGTCAGCGCCAGTCCGGCATTGACGTCGAGGGCGGCCTCGGTGATGTCGTCTACCGGCCGGTAGATGTCGCCGCCGGTGATGTAGTGGCGGATTTCGAAGATCACCAATAACACGGTGAACAAGATGGCGCCGGCGTCGGTGATACGGGCCGGAAGGTCGTCGGCGCGCCGCCGCAACAGCCATCCGGCGACCCAGAATGAAAGCGCCGGGACGCCGTAGCCGTAGAGCAGCCAGTTAAAGATCGGTGTGGTGCCGAGATCGGTGCCGACGATGCGCGGCTCGTAGCCGATGCGGGCGACCGTCACGGCGACCATGACGGCGGCAACCCAGCGCAGTGCCGGCAGCGGCCGTTTTTCCGCGATCCACGCGGCTCCCGGCGCCATTAGCGCCAGTCCGATGGTCAGCCAGCCTTTCTCCAGCGCGAAGGTGAGCGCGAGCGCGAGCGCCGCAAGCGTGGCGGTGGCGAAGATTGCGCCCGAGGCTGCAAGGCCGGGCCGCGGCTCGCGCTGCACCAGCGTCTCGGTTGCCACGGCATAGATCGCCGCCAGCAGAAGTGCCAATCCCGCGAACGGCAGCGAGCGATCCAATTCCGCGATCCGATAATACAGCGCGATCAGCATGGCGAGCGGCACGATCGCGGCGGTGGCGGACCACAAGATCGGCACCAGTGCGCGCGCCGAACGGCCTTGCGCCAGGAAGCCCGCGATGCCGAACATCGCCGCCCAGGCGGCGGCAACAAAAAGATGCGGCCCGTAATTGTAGCGCTGCGGATCGGCGATCGCCGGCGCTGCCGGCCCGGCCGGCGCGATCAGATTTGAGAGAATCATCGGCACCGCCCAGTCGGCCACCACCGCGACCGCAAGCAGTGCGGCGACCGGAACGGCGCCGGTCGCGGCTTCCGTCCGCCAGGCGATGGCGACGGTCGCTGCCGTGAGCACCACGAACGCAGTGAACGCGGTCGCGTCGTGCCGGCTGATCAGAACGAGAAACGCCGCGACCAACAGATAAGCCGACAGCGCCAACGTCGAGATCCAATCCACTTTGCCAGGTGGCGCCTCGGGGCCGTAGAGCAAGCCGCAGACCAGGAAGATGGCGGCAAGGACGTAGCCGGCGAGCGCGTTGAAGACATGCGCGCCGATCGCCTCGACCGGGAACAGATCGGCTCCCGGAAACGTCCACAGCGCGCCTAGCACGATTGCGGTGACGGCGAGCCACAACCACAATCGCGCGCGTGCCAACGCAAATGCGGCCGCGGTGACGACCGCAATGTAAATATAAAGCGACCAGTAATCCGGTTCCTCGGAAGCAACCAGGAGCGGCGCGACAAAGGCGCCGACGATGCCCAGCCCGGCCAGCGCCGGGCCGTGCAGCAACGCCGCCGCCAAAGTCGCGAGCGCCACGAGGCCGAGCAAAATGAAAGCAGCGCCGGGGGGCAGGAAGTTATAGAGGGCGTAGGCGGCATACACCGTCGCGTACGCGACGATGGTGCCGGCCGCGGTCAGGATGCTCGGAATATCCGCCGATGGCAGGCCGGGAAGACCCAATAATCGTTCTTTGCGCCTCGCCCATTCGCCGACGGCGATCAGAGCAACCGCGAGCAGCGCACTGAGCGCGATACGAACGGCGGGGCCGATGAGACCCTGCTGGATGGTGTAGCGCACCAGAAATATGCCGCCGAGCGCCAGCGCGATGCCGCCGACCCAGACGACCCAGCGCGTCCCGAACCGTTCCTCAAAGCTCATCGATCGCGGCGGCGCGGCCGGCGCGGGGGGGATGGGAGGAGGCAGATGCGACGGCAGCGGCGGGGGCGCGGCGGCGGCTGTCGACGCGGCGATTGGTGGTGGTGCAGCCGGCGTTGCTGCTGGCTTGGGCGGACGCGCCGGGGCCGGAGCGAGTTCCGCTGTCGGCGGCCGGGCCAGTGCCGGCGCGGCTGCGGCCTCGGGCGGTGTGCGCTCTAGCTCGAGTGCCCGCATTCTGCCAGCGAGGCGCGTAAACTCGTTGCGTAGCGAGAGCACCATAACCAGCGCGACGATGGCGATGACCGGAAAGGCCAGCGCCACGAGCACCAGGATTACGAGCAAATCGAACATGGAAGCCGCCCGCCCAGATTCTGGCCGTGGATTTTATGGGACGGGCGCGCCGAGCGAAAGCTTCAATGCTCGGTTGTCCGGTTCTTTACTTCAATCGCTGCTGACGAAAAGCTTCTTGAATCGATCCAGATACCGTGTCTGCGCGGTGTCGGCGGACCAGGGCTTGAGGTAGTCGCGTTCGATCGACAGCGAAATCGCCGGCGGGCGCCCGAAGAAGCGGCGGGCCTCGGTAATGTTGAAGCCGGCCAGGCGGGTGGCTTCGAGGAAAGCCGCTTCGCGATCGGCGGTCTTAATGAGCTTTTCCAGATCAGGTGGCGCTTTTGCCGGCAAGCCGAAACGGCGATGGATCGCCGTGAGCAAACGCCGTTCAACCACCTTGTAGGCGTCGCCGATCACCGCCTTGAACGGCGAGATCATGTCGCCGATCACGTATTCGGGTGCATCGTGCAGCAGCACCGCGAGCCGCCGGCCGTGGTCGAGCCCCGGCGCGCGCAGGTGCGCCAGCGCCTCGACCAGCAGCGAGTGCTGCGCGACCGAAAAAATATGCGGGCCGCTGGTCTGTCCGTTCCAGCGCGCCACCCGCGCCAGGCCGTGCGCGATGTCCTCGATCTCGATGTCCAGCGCCGACGGATCGAGCAGATCGAGCCGCCGGCCCGACAGCATGCGCTGCCAGGCGCGCGACGACGCCGTGGCCGCGCTCGCGGTCGCCTTGCGTTTGTTCACGACCCGCGGATCGTCACGTCGGCGTGATTCGGAAGCGGGCGAGGGGGCCAGTGGAAGCCTCGGCATCACGGCAAACTAGCTTGCTTGTGATCTTCCGCAAATGGCGCCGCGATTGCGGCGCGGCTGTTCGGATGTCAAACGATCCGACAACGGAACTCAGACCATGTCGATCGATATCCAGCCAGTGACCGGCGAATTACGCCCGCCTGCCATCGCGTTGTTGGTGCGGTTCTTCCGCGAGGAAGGCTTTACCACACCGCCGCTGTTGATCGCCGAGAATCTCGACCGCATGCTGGCCGATCCGTGGTGCTGGTGCGCTCTCGCGGTCGCCGACGGCACGGCGCAGGCGGTCGCCACGGTCTCGACGGTGCTTTATGTCGAATGGGGCCGGCTCGGTGAGATCGGCGATCTTTATGTCTTGCCGGAGTATCGACGCCGCGGCGTGGCCCGGCTCCTGGTCGAGCGCGCCAAGGACTGGTGCCGCGCGCACGGCTGCTCAGCGGTCGCGGTGACGACCACGCCGATAGGCGAACAGCACTATCGGCTCAGCCAATTTTACGCTCGCCTAGGCTTTGAAATGAGCCGGCGGATGTCGGCCTCGGCGATGTTGTAACGCATCGCGCCCCGCGCCTTGGCCGGCGCGGGGCGCGATAGTGTTGCGAAGTCTTGCTGCCTTTACGCCGCCTTTCGTCCCCACAGCCGGTTGGTGGCGATGTCGGCGCCTTCGCGCATGGTCTTGAGCTTGAGCCAGACCACGTCCTCGGCGACCCATTCCCAGCCGGCGAAGGTGCCGAAGCCGCAATCGGATGAGGCGATGACACGCTCACGATCGCCGACCGCCGCGACCGCCTGCTCGATCCGCTGCGCCACCACTTCAGGGTGCTCGACCAGGTTGATTTTCGAGTCGATGACGCCCGGCAGCAGCACCATGTTGTCGGGGAATTTGTGTTTCTTCAGCGCGCCGTATTCATGCTGGCGGCGCGCATTGGCGAACTCGATGGAGAGGCCGCCGACATGGGCCTGGTAGAAGGCCGGTAACAGCGGCTCGAGCCCGATGTCATAGATGTGCGGTCCTTCCCAATTGCCCCAGCAGATGTGCAGCCGCACCCGGTCGCGCGGGATGCCTTCGAGCGCTTTGTTGAGTGCGGTGATATGCAACTCGACTATCTTGACGTATTCGGCATCCGACTTGTCTTGGAACAGCAGCACCCGCTCCATGGCCAAATCCGGCGCGTCGATCTGCAACACCAAGCCGGCATCCACCACGGACTTGTATTCGTAGTGCATCTCGCGGGCGATGGCGTCGAGATAGCCCTCGTAGGTCGAATAGTGCGCGTTGAGCATGGTGGTGGCGATGATCCCCGGCGACGGCTCGGCGAAGAACATCTCGGCGAACGGCGGCTTTATGGTCGCCGCGGCGCGCTTGAAGCGGTCCAATTCGGTCTTGATCGCTTCCTTGTCGTGATATTTGAGCTCGCTGGTGCATTCGGGGCAGCCGAACACCTTGCCGGTCTTGGGTATCCGCGCCGAGAACTTTTCGGTGAACAGCGGCAGCTCGATCCACTCGCGGCCGAACGGCCGTTTCGATTCGCCGCCGAACCCGTGCATGCGCTTCGGTATGTAGGTCTGGAAGCCGACGCGGCCCTGCTCGCCGTCATTGGCGATATCGACGCCGGCCCAGCGCTGCTTCTCCATCACATAGGCGACGCGCTTGTCGATCCGATCGGTGAGCTTGGCCTTGTCGACCTTCTCGCCGGCCTCGTCCGCAATCAACAGATCATTGAGCTCGGCGCCGCGCGGCAGGCTGCCGGTGTGTGTGGTCAAAATATGGTCGACACTCTTGTGCATACACTCCTCCCATTGGAATTTTAGTTGGCCGCCAACATTGTGCCGGCGAGTATGCCAGCCCGTTGCTGCGATGCGCAAGATGAAGCTGGACCGCCGAAATGCGGCCCGCGCGCAATGGCACGCAGTTAGTTGCCGCTCGTGGTTGCCGTCAATCGCGTGCCGGTTGACAAGCGCGTGTTCGTGCGTTGGTGGGCTGCGGCCTCGTGGAAAAAGGGCCACGGCCCACACCGTTTCGTCCAAACAAATCGTGGTTACCGCCGGCGCCGATTTCCGCAGCAGCGCTTGGCACCGCCGGCCAAAGCAGAGTATGCTTCGCGCGCACAAGAACCATCTGGGAATGTCCGGTGATTTCGTTGCACTCCGGACCAAACAGATGCACAGGGGAGGAATGCATGTTGTCACCACGCAATCTTGGATTTGGTGTTTCGACGTTGGGCCTGGTGGTCGCGATGGCGACCTTCGGCTACGCCGTCGAAATGGCCAAGGTAAAGCTCTATCCCGACAAGAAAGGCACGGTCGCCGACTTGCAGCCGATGTCGAAATTCTGCGGCACCAAAAAGATCAAGGTGGCGCTGTCCGACGGTTGGGGCGGAAATTACTGGCGTCACATCACCCGCGCCGAGTTCGAGAACGAAGCGTCGAAATGCCCGAACATCACCGAGACGCGCTACACCGACGGTGAGTTCAAGCCCGAGAAGCAGATCGCCGACATCGAAGGTCTGATCGCCCAGAAGTACGACGTCATCGTCAGCTTCCTCGACGGCGGTCCGGCGATCTTGAAGGCGACGCGCGAGGCGACCGGCGCCGGCGTGGCGGTGGTGCCGTACGACACCGGCGACAAGTTCCCCGGCGTCATCGGCAAGGACTATCTCGACCGCGCCACCGAAAGCCAGGAAGAGGTCGGCGCACAGGCCGCCGAATGGCTGGCCAAGACGCTTGGCGGCAAAGGCAATATCATCATGTTCGGCGGCACGCCGGGCAATCCGATGACCGAAGCGCAGACCCACGGCTGGCGTCCGGTATTCGCCAAATATCCGGGCATCAAGGTGCTCGAGGCCGAGCCGGTGCCGACCATGTGGGATCCGGCGGTGGCGCAGCAAAAGACCGCCGCGCTGATCGCCAAGTACCCGCAGATCGACGGCGTCTATAGCGAGACCGTCGGCCCGATCCGCGCTTTCGTTGCCGCCGGCAAGCCGCTTCCGGCTTATGCGGGACAGGCGCTGATGGACCTAAGCTGTCTCGCCGCCCAGCATCCGGAAATGAAAATGATGAGCATCGACGCTCACACCTGGATGGTGCGGCTGGCGTTGCGCAAGGCGGTGGCGGCAACGCAGGGCATCGACAACGACGAGCCGAGCCTGATCACGCTGCCGTTTGTCGAGGATATCGACGTCGAAGGATCCCAAGCTCGCGAACAAGTGCGACAAGTCGATGCCGATGGACTCCATTCCCGGCTCGATGCTGACCAACGATCAGCAGAAAAAAGCGCTGGGCAAGTAAGCCAACCAGCCGGACTTGATGCCACAGCCGAGCTCAGCCCGCCTTCCCTCGAACGGGAAGGTCGGGCTGAGTTCTTTGATGATGCGTTTCGTGACCTAAAGGACTGAACTGGGGAAATGGCGGACGATCGAATAAGCCGTCTGCGACTGCCCGGACTGGGCCTCGATCTCAGCGAGTTGCCGCTAGCAGCAAAGGCCCTGATCGCGACCGCGCTTCTGGTGCTGATCGGCGGCATCGCCGCGCCCAGCACCGTCTCTACCGCCGCGATCCTCTCGACACTGCCATATTTCGCCATTCTCGCGGTCGCCTCGATCGGCCAGCATCTGGTGATTCAGCAACGCGGTCTCGACCTCTCCACCGCCGGCATCATGTCGTTCTGCGCGGTGGTCGTGACCAAGCTGCCGGACGGCAGCACCGTCACCGCCGTGGTCATTTTCTGGATTTTCGCATCGCTGGCGATCGGTGCGGCGATCGGCGCCATTACCGGGCTGATCGTGACCTATCTGCAAGTGCCGCCGTTGGTCACCACCATCGGCATCAACGCCATTCTGTTCGGCCTGACTTATTTTGTGTCGACCGGCGCCTCGGTGCAGTCGCCGCCGATGATGGTCAGCTTCTTCGTCGGTACATTTCTTTATTTACCCGTCTTGGTCTGGGTGCTGCTGCTGGTGGGCGGTACGACGATCTTCGTTCTGACCTTCACCACGATCGGGCGGCGCTTCATCGCCGTCAGCGTCAATCCGCCGGCCGCGCATGCGGTTGGCGTGCCGCTGAAGGCCTACAGCATCCTCACCTATGCCATCGCCGGCTTGATGTACGCCATCGCCGCGCTCATGCTGTCGGGCTATCTGGTGTCACCGACGGTATTGTGCGGATTGCCCTATCTGCTCGGCACCATTGCCGCTGTGGTAGTCGGCGGCAATCCGCTCGGCGGCGTCACCAAAGGCAGCGTGCTGGCGACCGTCGTCGGCGCGTTTTTTCTCACGTATCTGGCGCAGCTGGTGACGGCGCTCGGCTTCGGCAGTTCCGCCGAGGATCTGGCCGACGCCATCATTGTGCTGGGTGGCGTGGCGCTTCCAGAAATCACCCGGCGGCTGCGTTATGCATAACGTCGTGGAGCCCGCAAAGACCGAGCCGACGACCGCGCACATTCCGGTCATGACGCTCGCCAGCGTGCGCAAGAGCTTCGGCCCGGTGCAGGCGCTCAAAGGCGTCGACGTTCTGATCATGCCCGGCGAGGTGCATGCCATCGTCGGCGAGAACGGCGCTGGGAAGTCGACGTTGATCGGTATCGCCGCCGGCGTGCTGCAGGCCGATTCCGGCGCCATCTATTATGGCGGCAGGCACGTGAAGGCGCCCGATCCGCGGCAGATGCGCGAGGACGGCGTTTCGGTGGTTTACCAGCATCCGGCGCTGGCGCCCGACCTCACCGTTCTGGAAAATCTTCAGCTCGCGGCGCCGTCGCTCGCCGGGGCCGAAGGCGCCGCCGAGGCCGAGCGCCTATTGGCGCGGATCGCGACCGACGAGTTGCGCATGCCGGTTGGGAAGCGCGTCGCCGAATTGTCGCTGGCCCAGCGCCACGTCATCGAAATCGCCCGCGCTTTGGCGACCCACCCGAAAGTGCTGTTTCTCGATGAGCCGACCGAGCCGCTGCAGCACGGCGACGTCCGCAAGCTGTTCGACCTGATCGGCGAATTGAAGCGCGCCGGCGTCGGCATTGTCTACGTCTCGCATCGGCTGCACGAGGTCGACGAATTGGCTGATCGCATCTCGGTGATGCGCGACGGCGAAATCATCGACAGCCGGCTTGCAGAATCGATCACGCCGGCCGAGATCGTGGCCCTGATTGCCGGCCGGCCGCTCGGCCAGATTTTCCCGGCCAAGGCGACCAATGTGGGCGCGCCGCTGTTCACGGTCACCGGCTTGAGCGGCCGCGGCTTCGACCGGGTCGATCTCGTCGTTCATGCCGGCGAGATCGTCGGCCTCGCCGGCATCGAAGGCGAGGGCCAGCGCGAATTCATCCGCGCCGCCGCCGGCATCGACCGCCGCTCCGGCGGCGAGGTGCGCGTCAGGGACGTCAAGATCGCCGGCGACAGCCCCGGCGCATTTCGTCGCTCCGGCATCGGCTTCATTCCGGACGATCGCCATACCGAAGGCGTGTTCCTCAATCTGACGCTGCGCGAGAATTACAGTCTCGGGTTCTTGGATTTGATTTCGCGCTACTGGGTCATCGACCGCGCCGCCGAAGTCGCCCGCGCGGGCGCCATCACCAAGGATTTGCGGGTCCGCGCCGCGTCAGCGGAATCAAAGCTGTTCGAATTGTCTGGCGGCAATCAGCAAAAGGCGCTGTTCGGCCGCGAGATTTCAGCAAAGCCGACGGTGCTATTAGTCGACGAGCCGACCAAAGGCGTCGATATCGGCTCGCGCAGCGAGATTTACCAGCGCCTGCGGGGCACCGCCGATCAGGGCTTGGCCGTCCTGGTTTCGTCCTCGGACGGCATCGAGCTCGAAGGCATTTGCGATCGGGTGCTGATCTTCGCCCGCGGCCGCATTGTCCACGAATTGTCGGGCGCCGCGGTCACCGATGCCGCCATCACCGAAGCCAATCTCACCGCCACTGTCTCGCGGGCAAGCAAGACTCCCGCCGGCCTGCAGGTCCGCCGCTGGCGCGAATTCGCGGCCAGCGATCATTTCCCCGCTTTGGTGCTGGCGGTTTTGACGGTGATCATCCTCGGCGGCACGCAGGCGTTGAACGGCTACTTCCTGTCGCCGTTCAGCATCAAAAGCATTCTCTCGTTCTTCAGCATCCTCGCATTCCTGTCGAGCGCGCAGCTTGCAACCGTGCTGGTCGGCGCGATCGATCTGTCGGTTGGCCCGCTGGCCGGCCTTTGCGTCGTGCTGACTTCGTTCCTGGCGCCCGACGGCGTCGAACCCGGGCCGTTGGCCGCCGGACTGATCTGCATCGTCCTTTTCACCACCGGCTTCGGCCTGTTGCAGGGCCTGTTGATCACTTCGCTCCGTCTGCCGGCTATCGTGGTGACCATTGCCACCTTCATCGGACTGCAAGGCGTGTCGTTGCTGCTGCGGCCGACCGCCTCCGGTCAAATCGATGACGCCATTTCCGATGCCGCGCAATTTCCGCTGCTGTTCCTGCCGGCCGGGCTGGTGCTCACCTTGGTGATGGTCGCGGCGGCCGAATATTTGCTCTATCGCACCGCTTTCGGGCGGAGCTTCCGCGCCGTCGGCTCGAGCCCGCTGGCCAGCCACCGGCTCGGTATCGACAGCCGGCGCCTCACTTGGCTGGCCTTTGTCATCTCGGGTTTCTTGACGGGAATCGGCGGATTGATGCTCGCCGGCCAGGTGGGCATCGGCTCGCCCTCCACCGGCACCGACTACACGCTGATGAGCATCACCGTCGTGGTGCTGGGCGGAGCGAGCGTTGCCGGCGGGCGCGGCTCATTTGTCAGTACGCTGTTCGGCGCGGCATTGGTGCAAGCGACCTCGAGCGCATCGTCCTATATCGATGCCAATTCGTCGGTGCACTATACGGTCATCGGCACACTGACTCTGTTGGCAGCGATTTTCTTCAGTCTGGCCCGGCGGCGCGCGGCGGGCGGGTGAGCGTCATTCCGGGGCGGCCGAAGGCCGAGCCCGGAATCCATAGCCACGGGTCAAGCGGGACCGGTGTTGAGCGTCGCCTGAACCAATCGTGATTATGGATTCCGGGTTCCTCGCTGGCGCTCGGCCCCGGAATGACGGGATCGGTTAAACCTTCCGCGCCAGCTTTTGCACTTCATCGTGACGGTAGCATGCGATCAGATGATCGTTGACCATGCCGACCGCCTGCATGAAAGCGTAAACGATGGTCGGCCCGCAGAATTTGAAGCCGCGCTGCGCGAGCTCCTTGGACACCGCCCGCGATACCGCGGTTTCCGCCGGCACCTGCCGCACGGTCTTGAAGCGGTTCACCTTCGGCTTGCCGTCGACGAAATCCCACAGCAGCTCGGAGAAGCCAGGCCCTTTCCCCATGATCTCGAGCCAGGCGCGGGCCGAATTCACTGTGCCTTCGATCTTGGCGCGATTGCGGACAATGGCGGCGTCCTGCATCAGCCGCTCGACTTTTTTCGGCGTGTAGCGCGCGATCTTTTCCGGAACAAAACCATCGAAGGCGCGGCGGAAATTCTCGCGTTTGCGCAGAATCGTGATCCACGACAGGCCGGCTTGAAAGCCATCAAGGATGAGCTTCTCGTAAAGCGCGCGGTCGTCGTATTCGGGTACGCCCCATTCATCATCGTGATACGCGATGTAGAGCGCGTCGTCCCTCGGCCAAGGACAGCGCGGCTGCGTGTCCGCCTCAACGAGCGCCGTCATTCGGCGGCCTTTGAGCCATCGGGAAAGGCGAAGTGGGCCCATTGCGGCTTGATCGGCCGGATGGCAACGCCGCCGGCGACAAGCTCTTCGCCGCACGAGGCGGCATCAGCGACGCGGTCGAGGCGAAGGAGCGCGAGCCCACGCCCGGCCGCCGCCGATCCCATGGTCCCTACCTGGCGCTCACCGGCCATGACCGCAACGCCGGCGGCCGGGGCCGCGCCATCATAGCGGACCGCCAACGCGCGAGTGCGCGCGATGCCGCGATGCTCCATGCGCGAGACGACTTCCTGGCCGACATAGCAGCCCTTGGCGAAATCGACGCCGCCGAGCTGGTCCATATCGGCCTCGTGCGGGAAAGCGTCGCCGTAGGCGAAATCGACGCCACCGCGCGGAATGCCGAGCGCAATGCGGTGCGCGTCGTATTCGCTGGCGTCGACCAAGCTGGCGCCGAGATTGCCCGCGGCATCGGCGGCGCGATGCGGCGGCATCATGACGCGAAGTCCAAGCGCGGGCAGGCGCGGATCGGCATAAGCGAGGCCGATGCCGGCGACGCCGTGTCCATCCCAAGCCGCCAGCACGCCGAGAATCTCCGACAAATCCTCGACCATGATGCGGGAGCGCAGTTTGTAGAGATTGAGCTTATCGACCAGCGGTTTTCCCAGCGCGCGCGCCACGTCGAGAAAAAAGCCGCCGCCATCGTGCGCCGGCGCTTCGGTGACAAAGAAGTCCGCGAAGATTTTTCCCTGTGGCGACAACAGCGCACAAAAGCGTGCTGCGCCCGGTGCGAGCGTGAGAATATCGGCGCTGAGGAGCCCGTGGAGGAAATTGCGCGCGTCGTCGCCGGCAACTTTCACCACGCCGCGGTCCAAAAGCAGAGCAGCTTTCATTTCGGCGAAACTTTCCTGCAAACCGGCCTTTTCCAGCGACACTGAAGATTCTAGGAAACTAAGGTTCCGGACGGTCGCTCTCAAGGACTACGCGCCCAATCATACAGAACGTTCGGGGCCGTAATCGCGGTATTGCGGATTTTTCGGTTCGAGCGCCATCGGGTCAGCGCCCCCTCGGCCATTGATGCCGCACTTTAGAGACTACTCATCGCGTCGCAAGTGACGGCCATGGCGGCAAGGCTGACCGCGAGGCTGGCCGATGTCGGATGGAGAATTGGACTGCGAGCCAAGCCGGTGGCTTTAGGCGCCACAGCGGGACAGGCTATTGCCGCGACATCTCGACGGAGAATTCGCCGTTGCGAATGCGCGACGGCAGGCTTTCGGCGTACGTGGCGGCGGCTTCCTCGCCGTAGGTCGAGATCAGTTCGGCGAGCGCGAGAAACAGCGCGGTCTGCGCCAGGCAGTCGCCGTCGATGCCTTCGTGCCGCGCGCCGACCCACGCTTCCTGCAGAAAGCCGAGCGCCAGCCGTTTCTGTTCGTGATCGGCGACGGCTTCGTGAGCCGCCTGAAGTTGCGTCGCAATACTCATTAAATCCTGTGCCGCCGCAGCCCGAGGCATCCCTGACGAGGGCAACGTTAGCATGGCACCTGTGGGCGCTAAGTCGAACCTCAAGGAAGGGTTAATTCGGCTTTGCACCAGTAGATAACGCCGTTCTTGAACACTTCAGGAACGGGGACCGGCCGATCAATTGGCATAGCGCGCCGTGATCTCACGGGCGATCTTGGCGCCTTCCGCCAGATAGCGGCGAATGGCGAAATCGGCGGCCGGCGTGCAGGTCCGGTAACTCTGCTGAAATGCCCGATAGCCGCGATTGAAGCTTGCGATCATCTGATCGTGGCGTTCGCCGGTCGGCGCCTCGGTGTCGATCAGGGTTTGCGCTTCGTTGCGCCACTTCTGGCCCTCGTTCGCGCCGCAAATGCCGCGTAGGAAATGCAGCGAACCGAGGATCTCGGCGAGCCGCTGCAAATCGCGGTCGTAGGGTGCCGGGGTAATTTGCACTGGCGGCGTTTGCGCTTGCGGCTGGGCTTGCTGCTGCGGCTGTATTGGCTTGGGCTGCGGCTGATATGGCTGCGGTCGATATTGCGGCTGGGGTTGCTGTTGCTGCCAGAAAAAACCCTGCGCATGCGCGGCGCCGGCAGCGAGGCACAGACAAACAAAAAGAATGATCGCGGTTCGCAGCATTAGATTGAGTTCAAGCATAGTCGTCGGGTTGACTGCACGCCAAGCATGATCAAGCGACAGGGTTGAGGCCCTCATGCCGGGGTGCCCATCAACGCCGGCCGGCCAACCGCTCGCCGGCGGCGGCAACGATGTCGGCAAGGCCTTCGGTGGTTTTCAATCCGGCAAGCTCGGAGGGCAACAGCCAGTCCGCTTCGACGAGCTCCTCGTTGAGCGAAACGTCGCCGGCGATCCAGCGCGCGGCAAAAGGCAGAATGACAAAATGCCGTTCGATCCTGCCATGCGGGTCGCGCATGATGACCTGCCGGTAGCCGGCGAGTGCCAGCGGCTCGATGTCGAGTCCAGTCTCCTCGCGTACCTCGCGGATCACCGCCTGTTCGAGCGTCTCCCCAAGCTCGACGCCGCCGCCGGGCAGGGTGTAGACGCCGAACGACGGCGGTCTCCCCCGCCGCACGATCAGCACCCGGCCGTCGCGGAAAATAGCGGCACTGACGGCGAGATAAGGCCGCGTGGGATAAGTGCGCGAGTCCGCACTGGTGCTGGTCAAAGGCCGGTCCCATTTGGCTATGATCGGGACGATCGCGGCGCAGTCGGTTTGCCGCTATCTGCCGGAGACTACGTATAGCCCAATGTGCGCCCGCTATGTCATCACCTCGCCGGCTGCCGCGGTCCGGGCGCTGTTCGCCTTTGACGAGCAGCCAGATTTTCCGCCGCGCTACAATGTCGCGCCGACCCAGCCCATTCCTATTGTGCGGCTTCACGATGGTAAGCGCTCGTTTGCGCTGGTGCGCTGGGGATTTCTGCCCGCCTGGGTGAAGGCCCCGCGCGGGTTCTCTTTGCTGATCAATGCCCGCGGCGAATCGGTGCAGCACAAGCCCGCCTTTCGCAACGCCATGCGGCGGCGGCGTTGCCTCATTCCGGCCGACGGCTTTTATGAGTGGTCGGACACCCAGCCGCGGCGTCCTTATTTTGTGCGGCCCAAATCCGGCGGAGCGATCGCCTTTGCCGGATTGTGGGAGACCTGGACCGGGCCGAACGGCGAGGAAGTCGATACCGCGGCGATCGTCACCACCCAATCAAACCGCCTGCTGGCCGCCATTCACGACCGCATGCCGGTCATCGTGCCACCGGACGCTTTCAATCTTTGGCTCGATTGCGCCAAGGTCGATAACACAACTGCCGCGGCATTGATGATGCCGGCGGCAGACGCGTTGCTCGAATGCTACGAAGTTTCTACGGCCGTCAATCGCGCGGCCAACGATTCACCGGAGCTGATCGCGCCGGCTGCTGTAGCGAACGCCGGTGCGACGTCCGACGCACCGGCAAAGACCAAAAAGGCCGACGACCAGCTATCGCTGTTCTAGCTCACGACCGAACAGTTCAGGCGCGCCCGCGGTTGAACTGCGCGTGCTCGACCGAAGCTCGCACGACCGGAATCTCGTGATCGGCGAGCGGCTTCATCCACGCCTTGCGCTTGAGCGCCGCGGCGATGTACGGCGCCAGCTCTTCGGCCTTGCGGGCCTCGCGCGCGGCAACATCGGCCTTGAAAGCGGGCATCACCTCGGCGGCGAACAGCTCCAGCGCTTCGCAGATATGATCGTGGCGGTTTCGCCCGGCCTGCTGCAGGAAGATGACTTGATCGACGCCGCTCTCCTGGAACATTTCCAGATGCGCGCGCATGTCGGCCGGTGTGCCGATGCCCGACGAATAGGCGCCGACGCGCTTGGTCGCGGCGATGACCGCCTCGGTCCGGTCGCCGCGCTGCGCCAGATAATCGCTCCAGAGAGTGGTGCGGCCCGGAATGGTGTCGCGCGCCACCAGCGCGTTGAGCGCGTAGCCGAAAAACTCGAAACCCTCATGGCCGCGCCGGATCGCTTCGGCGCGATCGCGATGCACCGAGAAGCTCGACACCATGGCGAGATTGGCGTTGACCGCGTGACCGAGCGGCACGCAGGCATCCGATTTGATGATGCCGTAATAGATATTGGCCCAGTGCTGCGCCTCCTCGCGATCGAGGAATGAGAAGGCGAGCGCGCCGACCCCGTTCTGCGCCGCGATCTTGATGGTGTCGCGATTGGTGCAGGCCATCCATATCGGCGGATGCGGCGTCTGCACCGGCTTGGGCAGCACGTTGCGGCACGGCATTGCGAAATATTTGCCTTCGAAGCCGGGATACGGCTCCATCACCATCATGTTGGCGATCTGCTCCGCCGCCTCCAGCGCCATCGCCCGCTTTTCCTTGGCGGGGATGCGGAAACCGCCGAGCTCGAGTTGGGTGGCGCCTTCGCCGATGCCGAAATCGACCCGGCCGTCGGAGATGATGTCGAGGGTGGCGAGACCCTCGGCGGTGCGGGCCGGGTGATTGTAGTTGGGGATGACCTGGCGGATGCCGTGGCCGAGACGAATGGCTTTGGTGCGCGCCGCCGCCGCCGCCAAAAACACCTCCGGCGCCGAGGAATGCGAATATTCTTCGAGGAAGTGATGCTCGACTTCCCAGGCATAATCGAAGCCGAGACGGTCGGCCAATTCGACTTGCTCAAGCGCCTGATGAAACAGATTGCGCTCGTCGCCCTTATTCCAAGGCCGCGGCAATTGCAGTTCGTAAAACACCCCAAAGCGCATTTCCGTCCTCGTGTTCAAATTGTTTTGTCGGTCGAAAACAGCGTAGCGTGCCACCGCGATCGCTGTCGAGAACAGCGCCGCGCATGGCAGGGTCACACCGAAGCAGCGCTGGCGACGATCCGGTCCCTATTGACGCAACCCTCCGCTCATTCCGCGCAAGCGGGAATCCGGCGGCGCGCGCAAACACCTGGGTCCCCGCTTTCGCGAGGACGAGCGGAGAGTAGCGATTCAATTTGATGAATCCAGGCTAAAGCACCTTGCCGGGATTGAGAATGCCGTTCGGATCGAGCAGTCGTTTAAGACTGCGCATCAAGTCGAGCGCGACAGGGTCTTTCACCGACGGCAGCACGTCACGCTTGAGCACGCCGATGCCGTGTTCGGCCGAGATCGATCCGGCGTATTTTTTCACCACCGCGAACACCGCGGCGTTCATCTCGTCCCAGTGCTTGAGATACTCGTCCTTGTCGGCGCCGATCGGCTGCAGGACGTTGTAGTGGATATTGCCGTCGCCGAGATGGCCGAACGGGAAGGGACGCGCTCCGGCAACGACCGCAACAGCCGCCGCCTGCGCGTCCTTCAGGAAAGCCGGCACGGCGGCGACCGGCACCGAGATATCGTGCTTGATCGAGCCGCCGGCATGGCGCTGCGCTTCGCCGAAATTTTCGCGCACCCGCCAGAATGTCTTCACCTGCTCGAGGCTCTCGGCGATGGCGGCGTCGGCGACCAGGCCGGCGTCGACGCCTTGGGTGAGGATGTCCTCCATCACGGTGCGTAGGCCGCTCTTGGCCTGCGACGACAGCTCAATCAGCACGTACCAGGGATGCGGCGCGCTGAGCGGATCGCGGCAGCCAGGCGTGTGGCGCAGCACGATCTCCAATCCCTCGCGCGGCATCAGCTCGTAGCTCGTGACGCTGCCGCCGGCGCTCTGCTCGGCGATGGTCAGGAGCGACAGCGCCTCGTCCGGCGACGGAACGCCAACAAAAGCGGTTTCGACCGAGCGCGGGCGCGGCACCAGGCGGAGCACCGCCGCCGTGATCACGCCGAGCGTGCCTTCGGCGCCGATGAACAGGTTTTTCAGATCGTAGCCGGTATTGTCCTTCTTCAGCTTGTTGAGATCGTGCAGGATCCGGCCGTCAGCGAGCGCCACTTCGATGCCGAGTACATGCGCGCGGGCAATGCCGTAAGCGAGCGCCGCGGTGCCGCCGGCATTGGTCGAGAGATTGCCGCCGATGGTGCAGGTGCCCTCCGATGGCAGCAATTGCGGATAGAGCCGGTCGACTGCGGCGGCGGCTTCGCGCGCCCGCTGCAGGGTGACGCCGGCTTCGCAGGTGATGGTGTTCGACGTCGGGTCGACTTCGCGGACGCGGTCGAGCCGATTGAGCGACAGCACGATCTCGTTATGGAGCGGCATCTGGCCGCCGACCAGGCCGGTGTTACCGCCTTGCGGTACGATCGGCGTTCCGGTCTCGCTGGCGAGTTTCAGAATCTGCGCGACTTGCGCGACCGAATCCGGCCGCAGCACCATCGGCGTGCGCCCCTCGAACATGTCGCGCATCTCGACGACATAGGGCGCCTGCATCTGCGGATCGGTAATGGCGTATTTGTCGCCGACGATGGCGGCGAAGCGCGCCAGCAGCGACGGATCGATCGCTTTGTCCAGCTTGGCCGTTTCCGACTTATCGAGCATCACGCCAGTCCTGCCGCTACTTAGATAGGCCAGATTTCCACTAAACGTATATCTAGCGGCCAGCCGCCGCGCGCGCGAGGCGGTCGTTGATCGCCTCGCCGAGACCGTCGGCCGGGATCGGCATGACCGCAATGGCGCTGCCGCCGGCCGCATCGAGCGCGCGCAGGTGCGAGAACAGGTTGGCGGCAGCTTCGACGAGATCGCCGCGCGGCGAAAGGTTGAGTATTTCTTTGCTGCGCTCGCCGCCTACCGCCTGGACCGGTCCGAAGGCGAGCAGCGCCTCGCCGGGCGCGACGTTGTTGATATTGAGCCGGAGCCGCGTGCGCGGCGCGTAGTGCGACGCCAGCATGCCAGGCGCAAGCGGGGCGTCGTCATCGCTGGACGCTTCGGCCTCCGCGTCGCCGAGTTGTCGCCCAAGCGTTCGCTCGATCGCCGCCCGCGGCACGCCGCCCGGCCGCAGCAGTTCCGGTTCGTCGAGACACGCAACGATCGTCGAATTCGACGCCGACCGGCGTCCCGCCGCCATCGATAATGAGATCGATCCGCCCGCTCAGATCGGTCTGGACGTGTTCGGCTTTAGTCGGCGACACGTGACCCGACCGATTGGCGGACGGCGCGACTACCGGTCTGCCGAATGCGTTGAGGATATCCCGCGCCACGCTATGGGACGGAACGCGCACCGCAATGGTGTTGAGGCCCGCGGTCGCGAGCTCGGCAACCGGGCAATCGGCAGCTTTGGGCAGAACCAGCGTCAGCGGTCCCGGCCAGAATGCGGCGGCGAGCCGCTCGGCGTCGGCGTTGAAGCGCGCCAGCGCCAGCGCCGCTTTTTGATCGAGGACATGGGCGATCAGCGGATTGAAGGCCGGCCGGCCCTTGGCTTCGTAGAGGCGCGCGATGGCCCGCCCATTGGTGGCGTCGGCGCCGAGCCCATAGACCGTCTCGGTCGGGAATGCGACCAGGCCGCCCGCGGCAAGCACACGCGCCGCGTCCGCCACCGACGCGGCGTCCGCCTGCAAAACGCGTGTCGCCAACAGGGCTGTCATCCATCACCTTTGGTGACTAAATAGCGAAAATGGCCGGCGCTTGCAGCCCCGCGACGCCGATTGTATAAGCGCGGCCTTAATGTCGGAGTGTAGCGCAGTCTGGTAGCGCACCTCGTTCGGGACGAGGGGGTCGCAGGTTCAAATCCTGCCACTCCGACCAAGCCTTCAGCCACTCCAAGCCGTTTTTAGTCCGGGCAAAGCGCGGCATCCCTCTGCGCTGGCGCGCTGCGCGCTTTGCGGGATCACTTGCGTCATTGCAAGTTAGTCAAGGCATCCTTCACCCGCTGCCCGGCCGGTCCGGTATTGGCGGTGTGCTTTTTTAGATCAGTGTGGCCTGCGGGCGACAGCTTCTAACGCGGTCTTTCGCTCCGGCGGTCCTTTTTGAAATCAGTGTGGCTTGCGGGCGACAGCTTCTTGCGCGGTCTTTCGCTATGGTGCGGCACATCAATTCTTTGGGGCAGATTCTCGGGCAGAATCTTGCAATTCTTGGGGGAAGGGTACCGGCAATGATCCGCTACGTGGTGAACGATGGCAGGCTGCTGTCGCTTCGAGCAACTGAATGGGCCATGCTGCTTGTCGGTGGATTGTTGGCCGGATCGCCCCTGCTGCTTTTCTGACACAGTGCGCTTTCGCAACGGCGCGACCGGCGCTTGAGCCGTTCGGGTTCTGCTGCGTTGCGCTGCATTGTGGCCGATGCGCCACACGCTTCAACAAAATGGGCAACGCTCGAACAAAGGCACTTTGTCGCCACAAAAAAGAACCCCAAGCGCATAGATGCTCGGGGTTGCTAGGTTGTTGCCTCAGCTTAGGCTTCTGATCGGGCGGCAGGGGTGTCGGGGGATGGTGTGCCGCCCGGTTGGCCTATTAGTTTTAATCTAGTGGCCCGGCGGGCTCCTTCAAAGCACTTCGCACATTAATGTTTATCCATGCGCGACGGCTTGACCGCGCATCGCGCATTAACGTTTGTCCATCTCGCTGTTCAAACGGGCTTGATCAAACTGACGCGAGTAAAATCCGCTGAGCAAAAAATGAAGGCGCCGCCTTGCGGCGGCGCCGTCATCGAATGAAGCAGCGCGTTTAGTAGCAAGCGCGAACCCAATAATAGCCGTTCCACACGCGCTGACAGCCCGGCCCGTAGTAACCGTAAGGGGTCGCGTAATAGGGCCCGTATCCGCCGTTGTAGTACGGCGCCGTTGCTGCCGCGGCGATCGCGCCACCGATGAGCGCGCCCGCGATAAACGGTCCCGGGCCCCAGCCTGGCCCCCAGCCTTGCGCCTGCGCCGCGCTGGAGGTGCCGACTGCCGCCGCACCGATTGCCGCCACTGCGACGAGAGAAGTCAGGATCTTCTTCATAGCATCACCTCAATCATTTTTGGTTCGTGGTCAGGATGCTCGTATCCGCACTCGGCCTGTGAAGATGTGACTCGCAGCACAGTTCGGCGTGATTGAAGGAGTGCCACCACGTCGGCGCGCCCGCTGCGGCGACTTTTGCCTCGGCCATCGCCACCACGAGGTTCTGGAGCGCCGTCATTTTGGAACCATCGCGGCTGATCCGCGGTTTAGTCGGCGGACACAAAGTCGATAGCGCTCAGCGCGTGTCGCCGAGTCATGATGAACCCGCGAAAAGGTCGGCACACATGAAGAAATTGGCGTTGGTCACTGCGCTGCTGTTTGCGCTGCTCCTGGCGCCGGCGCCGGTGGCTGCGCAAGTCGCCACGTCGAATGGCCAGCAGTCGGCTGGTCAAGCCGGCCAGTCGACTGGGTCGCAAGCGCCAACGACTGGCGTGATCTGCATCGAGGAAATGACCGCGACCTTCTGCAATGTCGTCACCGGCCCGAGCAGCGGCGGTTATGGATCGAATGGATCGAGTGCCGGATCGGGCAGTGGGCCTGGCGGCAACACGTCGTCCATACCGCCTTGCTCAACTTTCCCGCCCGCCAACGAATTGTGCAACTAACTACGTCCACTGATCGCTGAATTCCGGCGGCCGACCCTGGCCCACTCATAGGGAAGGATCGCGCCGGTAACGATATTGGCCGGTTAATCCGCGAGATCGATTTTCGTGTCGTGCGTCACACATTCACAGGCAATGTTGTGCATTAAATGCGCCTTTATTGACGGTTGTCAGTGAACCGTCGGGTGCTCGTGAGCGACCAACAAGGCGAGAACAATCGCATCACAGGAGGCGATCGCCGTGACCGACACATTAATGCCTGCCGCCAGCGTTGCCGAACGCGAGTTTCGGGTTGGCGACACGATGAACAAAGCCGTGACGATGCTGTCGCGCAACCTGCTGCCTTTCAGCATCGTCACCGGCGTCGCCGCGCTGCCACAGGTCTTACTGTTCGAACGCCATAGCGGCACGATACAGACTGGTTGGGATTTTGCCTGGGTCGCCACCGGCATCGTGCTGACGATCGTGCTCAGCGGTCTCAGCCAGGCGACGGTCCTTTACGGCGCGTTCGAGGGTATGCGCGGCGGACAGGTCGACATGTTGGCGTCCTTTCAATATGCGTGGCGCCGGTTTCTTCCGGTCATCGGCGTGGCGATTTTGTCGGCATTGCTCGCCGGATTGGCCGCTGTCGCTCTGGTCTTTCCGGGCTTCATGCTGCTGACAATGTGGTACGTCGCGACCCCGGCATGCGTAGTCGAACGGATCGGTCCCTGGAAAGCCATGATGCGAAGCCAGTTTCTGACCAAGGGTCATCGCTGGAAAGTGTTCGGCTTTATCATCGTGCTCAGCATCATTGGCCTTGTCGGCAGCGGCATGGTGGGAGCGGTAGCGGTCGGCGTCGGCACCACCATCGGCATGGTCGTCAAGCTGATCTGGAGCGCGTTCTATGGTGCCTTCTCGGCCATCGTGGTCGTCGTGATGTATCACGACCTGCGCGTCGCCAAGGAAGGCGTCGATACCGATCAAATTGCTGCCGTGTTCGAGTAATCCTTCGCCGTCTGTCTCCCAAAGCAGCGGCAATCCAAAATGCGACCCGTCGCGCCGCGGCGGGTCGTTTAATTGCGGCAGGTCAGGTGGGAAGGGCCGGCGGGGTGAACTTGTCGGCACGGACTTTGCCGTAAAGCTGCCCGCGCTCAAGGAAGGCCCGCTCGGCGGTGTAGAAGTCGCGCAAGAATGTCACCAGCTGATTTTGCGGCACCTCTGAAGTCCAGCCGATCCTGTGACAGATTTTGTCGCAGACCTCGCGCAACACTACAGACCCGGCCGGCGTCGGCGGACGGCGCAGCAGCTCCTCGAGCACCTGCAATTCAAAGGCGCCGTATGCCCGCAGTTGCTGCTCGCTGAAGGTGAATTGCGCCGCGCGTTCGACGAGATCGCTCAACAGCGTGAGCTTGGGTAACGCGATGACCATGGTGCCGGCAATCAGGTCGCCGCCGCGCATGCGGTCGCGATTGATCAACGGCAGCGCCGCAAAGAAAACGAGCCACACGCCGATCGAGAGCTGCATCAAGTCCACTCCGCCGCCGGCGGATTTGCCGCCCGACATGAGGACGCCCAGCGGCAGGAACATTTCCACTTCGCGCGTGAGATTGCGCGCGATCACGGCGGACGGCAGCAGCGGCCCGCCGGCGCGGTCGACGACGCGTATGCCGACGATGCGCTTGCCCGGGGTGGCGCCCCGCCAGGCGATCTCGAAATAAACGAAATAGATGTTGCGGACTACGAAGCCGATGAACAGCGCGATGGATATGGCGATCAGGGTGAACCTGCCAAAGCCGGCCACCAGCAGCAGCGGCAGGTAGATCGCCAGCAACAGCAGAGTCCAGATCACCCAGTCGAGCGCAAAAGCGGTGAAGCGTTCACTGTGATCCGCGAGCGCAACCGGAAGCGGAACTCCTTCCGGGCTGACGATATTACGCCGTTCACGCCGTGTTTTTTCGAAGAACTGCGAGGTGCGCTCATGGGCCAAGGTCATCGTTTGGCCTCGCGACCGGAGAGGGAGAAATAAGCGAGCCACAGCAAGCCGACCACGATCCCGATCGTCAAACGCAGCGGCGTGCTTTGCACCAGCTGGCGGAAGCCGCCTTCCAGGATTGCCGCGACGAACAGCATGAGCACGGCGCCGACCGCCATCTGCGCCGCCTGGCGGCCATGCAGCGCCAGATTTTCGATGCGCGTGTACGGGCCCGGGAACAGCATTTTCTCGGCGATCACCAGGCCTCCGGCGCCGAACAGGATGAAGGCGCCAAGCTCGGTGGTGCCATGAATGGAGACCCAACCGAGGAAATCGACGGTCAGGTCGCGATTGTAATGCAACGCCAGCAGTGCGCCCAGTACCAGCCCGTTGTAGATCAACAGAAGCGCCGTCGGGACCCCGGCGGCCAGGCCGAGACCGAAGCTGAAAATACCGACGAGCGTATTGTGGTTGAACAACACGTTGGCGAAATAGCCGAATGTCGCCGTGGCTCCCGGCCACGGCGGGAACAGCTCATGCGTAAGCAGATCGGCGCGCGTGCTCGATGGCCCACGGCCACCGGAGAGGCTTGAGGGAATGATCGACGTCAGCCAGCCTTCATCCTGCAACACCAGCATGAAGCCGGCGGCGATGCCGATCAGCAGAGCAAGCGCGGCGAGCGCGGCGTGCCAACGCGCCGAACGCACCGCCGCCGGCAGGTCGCGGCGAAAGAAATCGCGCAGCCCCTCGATCGGGCTGATGCGCGGCCCATAGACTACCAGGAAGGCGCGCAGCGCCAGGTTCTCGAGATAGAGCAGGAGGTTGCGGTCGAGCGCAATGGTGCGCGCGACCGACAGCGACGACAGCGCCGCGCGATAAAGGATCGGCAACCGCTGCAATTCGTCGAGCGAGAGCCCGCGGACGCCACGGCGCTCAAACCGCAGCACCAGCGTTTCCAGCTCGCGCCAGCCTTCCTCGCGGCCTTTGCGAAATTCGCTGCTCTTGAGGACAATCGGTGGCGCCGCGGCAGGCGACAGGGAAGACAGCCGCTCATCCACGGCATCGATCATCGCCATCATATCAACCCGCGTTGTTTGATCATGAGATAACGATTGATCAGCGCGATCGGCAAGCTGCGGCTCGGAACGTCGATACAGTGAACGCCGAGCCGCTCCAGCCGTTCGAACACGATGCTGCGTTCGCGCAGGAAATCTTGGGCGATGACGGCCTGCGCGACGTCGACGAACCGGTTCGGTGCGGCGTCGACGGCATTTTGCAGCACCGAGCCGCGCTGCGTGACGAACACAACAAGATGGCGGTTGGCGACGCGCTGCATGCTTTCGATCAAGAGCTCGGCGGCAATGGTATCGACGAAGTCGGTGAACAAGATGACTAGCGCGCGACGCTTGAGCCGGGTGTTGAGCTCGGCCAGGCCGAGGGTGAAATTGGTCTCGTGGTGATTGTAGGTGAGCTCCGCGGTCGCGCGCTCGATCCGAGCCAGGCTCGATATGCCGCGACCCGGACCGACATATTGCCGGACCTGCGCGTCGAACCCGAAAGTGCCGACCAGGTCGCCGCCTTGGAGCGACATCCAGGCGAGCACCAGTCCGGAATTGATGGCGTGGTCGAGCCGGGTGATGCCGTCGACCGGTTCGAGCATCAGATAGCCGGTGTCGAACGCCATCATCACCTGGTGATTGCGTTCGGTTCTGAACTCCTTGCACAACAGCTTGCGGTGCCGGGCCGAATGCTTCCAGTCGATAAATCGGCTGTCGAGACCGACCACATATTCGCGCAACGCATCGAATTCGGCGCCCTCGCCCTGCTGCAGCTGGGTCTTGATCCCGTACATCGCCTCCTGCATGTAAAATTGCAGCGCCGAGCCGTGCACGCCGCGCACATTGGGCAGCACGTCGATGGTGCGGTCGACCGGGATCCTACGGATGAATTCGACCAGCCCGAGCGGACCTCGCCAGCGAATCCAGACGCGTTCGACATGCACCCGACCGCGGCGCCGCGGCACGACCGGCAGCGCGACCCGCGCTTTTTCCCCGGCGGCAAGGCGGGCCGAAACGATCTCGGAACGCTCCACTTGACCCCGCTGCTCGGCGATCAGCTCGAAATCGGCCGAGCGCCGATAGCGCGGCGCGGCGATTTCGGCGACGACGGCACCGCGCTCGCCGATATAGAGCTTGTCGGGCATCGAGATATCGATTTCGAGCAGGCGCGGCGGGAGCGCCAGCCCGAGGTCGGATGCGGCTATCAGGAGAACCAGAACACCATAGCTGACCGAGAGCGGCCACAGGTTCGGGTTGTAGATCACGGCGATCAATGTCAGCGGAACTCCGCCGACGAACAACAGTACCGCGCGCGGGGTCGGCCTGATCATCGCGGCGCCGGCGTCTGGTCGAGGACCTCGCGCAGCACCCGATCCGGCGTTACCCCCTCGATCTCCGCGCTCGGCGACATGGTGAGCCGGTGGCGGAGCACCGGCAAAGCGAGGATTTTCACGTCGTCGGGAATGACGAAATCGCGACCCTGCAGAATTGCGAACGCCCGCACGGCGACCGCCAGCATGTTGGCGGCGCGGGTCGATGCCCCGACTTCGAGCGAGGAATGTTCGCGCGTCGCGCGGATCACGTCGACGATATAATCGACCAGCGGGTCGGAGAGGCGAATGAGGGTCACCGCCTCGCGCATCTTGGCCAGCGTCGCCGAGTTGGCGATCGCCTTGAGCCCGAAGTCTTCGAGCCGGGGCATGGCGGTACGGTGGCCGTGACGGCGCACGATCTCCCGCTCCTCGTCGCGGCTCGGATGATCGACGATGACCTTGAACAGGAACCGGTCGAGCTGCGCCTCGGGAAGCGGGTAGGTGCCCTGCTGCTCGATCGGGTTCTGGGTCGCGACGACCATGAAATCGTCGCCGAGTGGATAGTCTTTGCCGTCGATCGTGACGATGCGCTCGTTCATCGCCTGTAGCAGCGCCGCTTGCGTCTTGGGCGGCGTGCGGTTGATCTCGTCGGCCAGCAATAGCTGCGCGAAAATCGGTCCCTTGGTCAGCACAAAGCTGTTGGTCTGGAAGTTGAAGAGATTGGTCCCCAACACGTCGCCGGGCATCAGGTCGGGCGTGAACTGAATGCGGCCGAATTGCAAGGCGAGCGCGGCGGCAAATGTGCGCGTCATCAATGTCTTGGCGGTGCCTGGCACGCCCTCGATGAGAATGTGACCGCCGACGAGAAGACTAGTCAACAAGAGCTCGATCGTTTCGTCTTGGCCGATCAGGGCCTTGCGCACTTCGCCGCGGACGCCCTCAGTGACCGCGCGGATGGCTGACACGTCCATCGATGATTTCTCCCTTCCACTGATGAATCTGACGCGCCAGCCGCACCAGGGTCGAAATATTCCGGCGCCGTCCCTCTTGCAGATCTTCGATCTGGCGGATTACCGCGCCGCAGTCAGTCTCGACCCCGCGCGCGGAGCCGACGCGCTGCAGCCACGCCACCAGCGCGTTGCCGGAAATGCCGCGCGGCGCGTGCAGCTGCCGCCCGACGTCGCGCACGGTTTCCAATACATAACGGCGAATGACCGTCTCTTGATGACCGGTGAATTCGATCAGGCTTGCCATGTTCTGCAACAGGCCACTGCGTCCGGCGTTCAGCGGCGGCGGCAGCGATTGCGGCGCGCCGAAGCGGCCAAGCGTCGCCCACAGCAATATCGCGACAGCGATCAGGCCCTGAATGGTCGCCACCACGAACGGGAAGCGAAACAGCAGCAGGAACGGACTCGCCGGCCGCGCCACGAAGCCGTGCACGGTCTCGTCAAAGATGACGCTACCGTTGGCTCCGCGCAGTCGCTTGATCGCGGCGACCACGAGGGCGGCATTGTTGTCGCGCCCAAAGCCCTGATTGGCGATGATGTCGGGGTCGGACAACACCCAGATGCGCCGATTGCCGCGGACGATCTCACCGATCAGCATGCCCTCGGGAGCGGCGATGATCGGGCGCAGCGGCTGCCCGTGGATGAGCTGGATCGGCTGATCGATGCTGGGTGCGATGCGCAGCGCATTGATCGTCCAAGACACTTTGTTGCGCTCGCGCGTCACTTCGGCCTTGGGTGCGATGAACCGCAGCATCCACATCGCATCCCCGATCTGACCCTCGGCAAGCGAACCCAGCCAGCCCGGGTGATCCTCACTTGGCCCGCCGGTCCATTTCGGCAGTACCAGCAGAATCGTTGCATTGGATGCGAGAAGGCTGCGGATGGTCGATTCGGATGCCGCGTTGGTTCGCGGTTCAGCGATCACGACGACGCTGCCGGGCGACGCTTTGGCAAGCGAATCATACTGGCTCTTGACGACGGTAACGCCCTGCCGCTGGAGCACATCGGCGATGCCGGCATAGCCGACGGCGGAGCGCGAAAAAGTGCTCGGCCCGACGCGGTCGCCACCACCGCTGCTGTCGCCGCTGGCCATGAAATAAAGGGTGACGGCGAACAACGCCACCGCGGCGCTGATCCAGCCGACTAGAACTCGGAGCGGGAAGATCGGTTGGTCGCTCATGCGGCGGCGTTCCCGTGTAGGGCTTGTTCGAGCGCGTTAAAGCTTACGCGGCAGGCTGCATAGTCTTCTTGTCCAGCCGGATACTCGCCGAAATAAGTCCATTCGACGTGGCCGACCACGTTGCGTAGCGAGCCGCGAGCCTGCTCGGGCAGACGCGTACTGCGCAGGATTTCACGACTGGTCAGCGAGTCGGCGAAGGGTTCGTCGAGACGCGCACGGATGTCCGCCAGCCCCCGGAGCAGGAGAACATGCATCGCCTCCGCGTAGCGACCTTCGCGCGCCAGCTCATCGGCTGCCGCCAAAACCACGGTCGGGTCCCGCCGCGCTATATCGGCGGCGATCTCCTCGGTCTCGGCCCACGATTCGCTTCCCCTCGCTCGCAGCAGCGGGATCATATCACGGAAGGAATAGAGCACGGCGCCGAGGGCGACAGCGATGATCACCCACAGGAGTTCGGGCGGCAGCCTGATGCGGAACGGCTCCGGTTCGCGGGTGACCTCGGTCTGCAGGTCAAGGCGACGAATGGCATCCTGCGCCGTCGATTGCGCGTCGCGCTCGGTTTGTGCCGCCGCCCAGGCGATCTGGACACCGAAGGTCGCGACGGCGGCGATGGCGATCAATGCCCGTCGGAGAGGGATCGCGTTCTGCATACGCGCTCATCAGATTTTTTGATCGAAATATTTCAGTTCCGGCCGTACTGGCTTCGGCAGGCGAGAGTAAGAGTTATGTGCTCCTAGCATATCGCGTTCCGGCTGAAGTGAAAACGTCGGCTGTCTCCCGGTGCCAAACGCACATTGGTGCCCGTGCGGACCCCTCCCTACGTCCCATGGACTGGCGGCTTCCTTTCGGGCACAACTTTTCCATCCGTGCGTTGATACCTTCGATCGCAAGGCAAAAATGGAAGAGGCTTGATGTCCGAAGTCGAGCGCGTCGCGGTTGAAGGTCTCAAGGTCGCAAAAATTTTCCACGACTTCGTCGTCGATGAGGTGATTCCGGGAACCGGCATCGAAGCCTCGGCGTTTTGGCGCGGGCTGGATCGCATCATCCGTGATTTCGCGCCGCGCAACCGCGTGCTGTTGCAGAAACGCGATGCGCTGCAAACCAAGATCGACGACTGGTATCGCGGCAGGCGCGGACAACCTTTTGACCAAGCCGCGCACAAGGCGTTTCTCGCGGAGATCGGCTACCTCGTCCCGGAAGGGCCGCCGTTCAAGGTCGATACCGCCAAAGTCGACGAAGAGATTGCCGCCATCGCCGGGCCGCAGCTGGTGGTGCCGGTCAGCAACGCGCGCTACGCGCTCAATGCCGCCAACGCGCGATGGGGCTCGCTCTATGACGCGCTTTATGGCTCCGACGCCGTTCCGCGTGACGCCGCCGGCGCGCAGCGCAAGGGTTACGATCCGGAACGCGGCAAACGTGTGATCGCGTGGGCGCGGCGTTTCCTCGATCAGGCGGTGCCGCTCGCCGCCGGCTCCCATGCCGACGTGCGCGGCTACGCGATTACCAAAGCGGCGCTTGCCGCCACTCTCCAAGATGGCAGCACCGTCGCACTGAGGGAGCCCCGGCAGTTCCGCGGTCATCGCGGTGATCCGGGTGCGCCGGCGGCGATCCTTCTGGTCAATAACGGCCTACATGTCGAAATCGCCATCGATCGCGCGCATTCGGTCGGCCGTGACGATGCAGCCGGCGTCGCCGACGTCATTCTCGAAGCGGCGGTCACCACCATCATGGATCTCGAGGATTCGATCGCCGCCGTCGATCCGGCCGACAAGGTCGCGGCCTATCGCCATTGGCTCGGCCTTTGCCGGGGCACGCTGGTCGACACCTTCCAGAAAGACGGCAAGCCGCTCACCCGCCGGCTCAACGTGGATCGAAGCTATACCGCGCCCGACGGCGGTTCACTGACATTGCCGGGCCGCAGTCTGATGCTGATTCGCAACGTCGGTCATCTGATGACGGACCAAGGCGTGCTGGATGGCGGCGGCGAGCCGGCGCCCGAAGGCGTGCTCGATGCCGCGATCACGAGCCTGATCGCGCTGCACGATCTCAAGGGCAAAAGCGCTTTCCGCAACAGCCGCGCCGGTTCGATCTACATCGTCAAGCCGAAAATGCACGGGCCGGAGGAGGTCGCGTTCGCCAACGATCTGCTCGCGGCTGTCGAGGACATGCTGGTGCTGCCGCGCGACACCATCAAGATCGGCCTGATGGACGAGGAGCGGCGCACGACCGTCAATCTGATGGAATGTATCCGCGCCATCAAATCGCGGGTGTTCTTCATCAATACCGGCTTTCTTGACCGCACTGGCGACGAGATTCACACCGCCATGGAAGCCGGGCCGATGATCCGCAAAGGCGCGATGCGCAACCAGCCCTGGCTCAAGGCCTACGAAGACTGGAACGTCGATATCGGTCTTACCTGCGGCCTGCCGGGGCACGCCCAGATCGGCAAGGGCATGTGGGCGATGCCCGACATGATGGCAGCGATGCTCGAGCAGAAAATCGCCCAGCCGCAAGCCGGCGCCAACACCGCCTGGGTGCCGTCGCCCACCGCCGCCACGCTGCACGCCACGCATTATCACAAGGTCAATGTAGCCAAGCGGCAGCAGCAATTGGCGTCGCGCGCCCGCGCCAGCCTCGACGATATTCTGACCATCCCGGTCGCCCGCGGCATCAACTGGTCGCCCGAGGAGGTGCAGCAGGAGCTCGACAACAACGCCCAGGGCATTCTCGGCTATGTGGTGCGCTGGATCGACCAGGGCGTCGGTTGCTCGAAAGTTCCCGACATCAACAATGTCGCGCTGATGGAAGACCGCGCCACCTTGCGCATCTCGAGCCAGCACATCGCCAACTGGCTTCGACATGGTGTTACCTCGGAGCGCCAGGTGATGGAGTCGCTCAAACGCATGGCGGCGGTGGTCGACAAGCAGAATGCCGGCGATCCGGCCTATCTGCCGATGGCGCCGGATTTTGAAAAGTCGGTCGCCTTCGCCGCGGCGTGCGATCTGGTGTTCAAGGGCGCCGCGCAGCCGAACGGCTACACCGAGCCGATCCTGCACGCCCGCCGGGCGGAATTTAAGCGCCGGCACGACGCTTGAGAGGGCGGCAACGCTCACGAACTTTGCAGAGCCGCGACGTGGCCGAAGCCGCGTCGTCTTAGCGCGTAGGGCGGATTAGCGGAGCGTAATTCGCCATTCATCGCCGAAAGAGCGGCGGATTACGCCTTCGGCTAACCCGCCCTACACGCCCGCCGCGGTCGATCTCCAGCGTCATTCGACAGGAATCGTTACGGTTATCTCACTACGTAAATCAGCTATAAATCTTTTGCTGAGGAAGGCGTCGCTTTCATCGCGCCGCGGTTATAGTATTTCTGCAGTATTTCGCGGCTAGGAGTGGCGGCGGGCAGAGACCATCCAAATCCTTTTAGGGCTGGAAATTCGGTAATGAGTTAATGCGGCTGTCGCTTGATGATTGCCATCCCGGCGGTTCCGATCAGTTGATGAAGCGACCTATTCAAATATTGGTTCTGGCTTCGATTATTCTATCGACATTTCACGCTGGAGTCGCGCTCGCTGAGCAGTTTTCGGTCAAGTGCGATCAGGCTGGCGTCGATGCATTCGTTTCTTTTGATGAACAAACGAAGCGCGTTGTCGCCTACAGTCTCCTCAATGGTCGGATTACGAGCGCTGCCGCCGTTCTCGTAGGCACGATCAGCCATATGTCGGTCGACAAAATTGATTTCGATGCCAGGCAGGTCTATTTCCGAAACGCCAAAGCGATCAGGCTGACGCTAAATCGTCAGGAGGGGTGGATGGGGCCACCCGAGGCAATGGAACGGAACGAGCTTAGGTCAAGATGTGAATCGATACCGTTGCGATCAGTAATGGACTTGTGGCAGCTCCTCGACAACGCCCAATAACTACTCGCGCGAAGGTCGATTGTCGTTCGGAACACAGTTCTTCTACGTGATCGTTCGACGTTGCAAGTCAGGCTCGGGTCGTTCTCAGCTGCTCGCATCCGATCGGCTACGCCCGGTGGCAGCGCGTCAACGCTGCTTCGGTGGCGATCAAAGATATCGCGCCTGCAGATCGACGGTGCCCTTTTTCCCGATCGAGTCATAATTCTCGGCGAGCCATTTGTCGCAGCGTTCACGGCCGAGCTCGAACAGGTAAGTCAGGAATTTCCAAGTCCCGTTCATCTTGCTCGATCCGGCCAATTCGCGGATCACGTCCTCGGCTTCGATCAGGTGCATGAACATGCGCTTGCCACCGGCCATCTTGCCCTCATCGATCAGCTGGGTGACGAACGCGATGGCCCGCATCTCGCGCATCAGCGATGAGTTGAAGCTGATTTCCTGCATGCGGTTGATGATGGCGCGGGAATTGGTCGGCAGCTCCGGCCGTTCGGTCGGCGTCAGATGCACCATGATGACGTCCGGCGCCTTGCAGCCGTAGATCACCGGAAAGATCGCCGGATTGCCCATGAAGCCGCCGTCCCAATAGGCGTCGCCGTCGATCTCCGGTGCGCGCATCATGAACGGCAGGCACGCGGAGGCCAGTACGTGGTCGGCGCCGAGCTCTTCGCGGGCGAACACCTTCACCTTGCCGGTGCGGATGTTGGTCGCCGACAGAAACAGCTTGATCACTTTTTGCTTGCGCACCCGCTCGAAATTAACCTCGGCGTTGAGCAGATCGCGCAGCGGATTCATGTCGAATGGATTGAGCTGATAGGGCGACAGAATGCGGCTCAAAGTGTCGATAAAAACGTAGTTCGGCGTCTGATCGAGGCCGAAATTCGGGTTTATCTGATCCAGGAAAGACGGCGCGATGAAGCTCGAGGAAGCCACCTCGGACATCTTCTTCCAGAAAGCCTGCAGCCGTTCGCGCGCGCCCTCGCGGCCGTTGAGCGCCAGGCCGTCGGCGAGCACGACAGCATTGACGCCGCCGGCGCTGGTCGCGGTGACGCCGTCGAAGCCGATGCGCTCGTCTTCCAACAGGCGATCGAGCACGCCCCAACTGAAGGCGCCGTGGCTGCCGCCGCCCTGGAGCGCCAAATTGACGGTCTTCTGACCTACAATCGGCTCGCTATGTTCAAGCTCGCCTGGTTTGGGTTGCGCAGTCATGGTTTCCCCCACAGTGCGCGCTGCGGCTCAATGATGATGACGCTGCCGCCTTTCTTAAAACACCAATCTAGCACCGCGCCGTGCCGTCCGTCACTGCCTAAAAACAACGCAGGGCGAGGCGGCTAACGAACAAGTTTGCGTGAATTGGGAAACGCCCCATGATTGCGGTGTCGACCGCGGCGTCCGGCGCAGACGCCATCAGCTTTCTGGTATTCTCGCGACATGGCCGACGAAAAACGCGCAACGATGCTATTAAAGCTGCGCAGGATGGGCGGCGGCGGGCTCGAGATCAATGCCGGGCAGGTGCGCCGCGGCATACAATTTTTGGTCAACATCGGCACGCCGTTGGTTGTCGGCGCCCTGCGCGGGGAATCGCAAACCGCGCTTGCCGCCGTCGTGGTCGGTATGGCGTTCGGCTTTGCCGACAGTGACGGCCCGTTGCTGAGCCGATTGCGGATCCTGGCATTGGACGCGGCCTGCATCGCCGCCGGTGCCGGGCTCGGCTTTGTGTCGCGCAACAACGACACGGTGTTGTGGCCGCTGTTCGTCGCGATCACCTTCGCCGTCGGCGTAGCGCCGTTGACCGGCCGCGCCCTGCCGCTCACCGGGCGGCATGCCGTCATGGCGTTTACTGTCGGCAGTGCCTTTCCGGCGGCAGTCGGCTCGGTGCAAATTTATTACGTGCTGGGCGTTCTGCTGGTCGCGGCAGCGGCGCGCTCGGTGGATTATCTGATCGCCGGTCCGCTGCCGCGTCAGCCGGCGGCGCCGCTGCAACTGCCATCGGGACGCGGCGGCTGGCTGCGCTATGCGCTGGCCTTTGCCGGCGCCGCGACTGCGGCCCTGTGGATCGGGCAGACCCTCGATCCGACCCACACGATCTGGGTCGTGGCGACGACGCTCGTGGTCATGCAGGCGGACGCACGCGCGAGCTATCGCCGTATCGTCGAGCGCATCGCCGGCACTTTCGCCGGCGTGTTCGCGGCGTGGCTTATCGTCTTCGCTGCTCCCTCGGTGGCGTTTATTTGCGCCGCCATTCTGGTGGTGGCGCCGCTGATCCCGCACCACCTCGCCAATCGGTATTGGCTGCACACGGCGTTGATCGCGGTCATGATCCTGCTCGCTTACTACCTGGCGGTACGCGATACCCAAGGCATCACGCAGCTGCTATCGGAACGCGTCGTCGACATGCTGCTTGGTTGCACGCTTGCGCTGGTCGGCACTGCTGCCGCCTTTCCCCACTTGGCGGCGGCCGAACTGGACAGCCTGGTCGACGAGCCATCCGGTTCCGCCATTCCGCAACGCCGCGACGGCCCCGCGCAGAGGCACGGCGAGGGATCGGATTGACGGACGTGTGAATGGTGGCACGGTCGGCATTGCCCGACGGCTCGTTCGGTGATTACTGAAGCGCGATGACCACCCGCATCAGCATCCGCAAGCCCGACGACTGGCATCTTCACGTACGCGACGGCGAAATGCTCAAGGCAGTGCTGCCCTACACAGCGCAGCATTTCGGCCGCGCCATCCTGATGCCGAACCTGGTGCCGCCGATCCGCACCACGCAGGAAGCCATCGCCTATCGCGCGCGTGTCATCGCGGCGCTGCCGAAAGGTTCGCATTTCACGCCGCTGATGACCTGCTATCTCACCGACGAGACCGACCCCGACGACGTCGAGCGCGGCTTTCGCGAAGGCGTGTTCACCGGCGTCAAGCTTTATCCGGCCAATGCCACCACCAACTCGGCGGCCGGCGTTACCGATTACCGCAACGTCACGCGCGTGCTGGAGCGCATGGAAAAGATCGGCATGCCGTTTCTCATGCACGGCGAGGAGGTCGGCCCCGATATCGACATTTTCGACCGCGAGGCCGTGTTCATCGATCGGCGTCTGTCGAAGTGGGTGAAGGAATTTCCAGGGCTTCGCATGACCATGGAGCACCTGTCGTCGAAGCAGGGCGCCGACTTCGTAAAGAGCGCGGCGCGGCAGCTTGGCAGCACCATCACCCCTTATCACCTCAACCTGACCCGCACCGATTGGCTCGGGGCCGGTATCAAGCCGATGATGTATGCCATGCCGGTGATCAAGACGGCCAACGATCGGGCCGCATTGCGCAAGGCCGCCACGTCGGGTGACGCCTGCTATTTCCTCGGCACCGATTCCGCTCCGCACCCATTCGCGCGCAAGGTCGCGATCAGCGGGGTTCCCGGCATCTTCAACGCGCCGGTGGCGCTCGCCACCTATGCCAAGGTGTTCGAAGAGGAAGGCGCGCTCGACAAGCTCGAAGCCTTTGCCTCGCTCAACGGACCCAGGCATTACCGCCTGCCGCCGAATGAGGATAAAATCGTGCTGGAGAAGGCGCCGTGGACAGCACCGGTCGAGGTCAAGGTCGCTGGACCGGACGAACGCACATTGCTTTATCGCGGCGGCGAGACCATCGAGTGGCAGGTGGTGGCGAGCTGAGAGAAGGAAACCAACAATGACCGGCTTCGCCGACAAGAACGTGATCGCCGAGCTGACGGCAAAGATGCTGATCGAGGTCGAAGCGGTTCGCTTCATGACCGACAAGCCGTTTATTTTCACGTCCGGCTGGGCGAGCCCGGTCTATACCGATTGCCGGCGGCTGATCTCGTTTCCGCGGGTGCGGCGCACGCTGATTGACTTCGGCGCCGAAACGATCGAGCGCGACGTCGGTTTCGAGCAATTCGATTCGGTGGCCGGCGGCGAGACCGCTGGCATTCCATTTGCCGCCTGGATGGCGGACCGGCTGATGCTGCCGATGCAATATGTACGCAAGAAGCCCAAAGATTTCGGCCGCAACGCCCAGATCGAGGGCCACATCGAAGCCGGCGACCGCGTCCTGTTGGTCGAGGACATGACCACCGACGGTCGCAGCAAGGTCAATTTCTGCACCGCCTTGCGCGAGGCCGGCGCCACCATCGAGCATTGCTTTGTGATTTTTTTCTACGACATTTTTCCGGAAGGGCGAAAAATCTTGAGCGATCTCGGCGTCACCTTGCATGCGCTCGCCACTTGGTGGGACGTGCTCGACGCGGCGAAGAAAAGCGGCCGATTCGACAAGGGTCGGCTGCGGGAAGCCGAGGCCTTCATGAAAGATCCGGTCGGCTGGTCGAAGGCCCATGGCGGCGCCGCGCAAGCGGCGGAGTGATCGTTGGCACTGCGCGACGATGTGGACGTGATCGTTGTCGGCGCCGGCAATGCGGCGCTCTGCGCGGCGCTGGCCGCGCAGGAGCAGGGCGCCACGGTGCTGATGCTCGAGGCTGCGCCGCAAGAGGAGTCTGGCGGCAACAGCCGCTTCACCGCCGGCTCTATCCGCGTCGTCTATGACGGCATCGACGACATCAAGACGCTGGTGCCGGACTTGAGTCCAACCGAGCTCGCCGGCACTGATTTTGGCGTCTATACGGCGGCGCAATTTTTCGACGATATGGCGCGGGTCACGCAGCATCGCGCCGATGCCGACCTGGTCGAGCTTCTGGTCACGCGCAGTTTCGCGACGCTCAACTGGATGCGTGAAAAGGGCTTGCGGCTGATTCCGATCTATGGCCGGCAGGCGTTCAAGATCGATGGCAAGTTCAAGTTCTGGGGCGGGCTGACGGTGGAAGCGGTCGGCGGTGGGCCCGGCCTAGTCGCCATGCTCACGGATGCCGCGCAAAAACGCGGTGTTGTCGTCCGCTATCAAACCCGTGTGCTCGATCTTCTCTATGATGGCAACCGCGTCGAAGGCGTGCGGGTGCGTGAGCGCGGCGGCAGGCGCGAATTGCGCGCGCGCTCCGTCGTGCTCGCCTGCGGCGGCTTCGAAGCTAATGCGGAATGGCGCACGCGCTATCTCGGGCCGGCATGGGACCTCGCCAAGGTCCGCGGCTCGCGCTTCAATACCGGCGACGGCATCCGTATGGCGCTCGATATCGGCGCAAGTCCGTACGGCAATTGGTCCGGCTGCCATGCGGTGCAATGGGAGATGAATGCGCCGGAGTACGGCGACCTCAAGGTCGGCGACCAGTTCCAGAAGCATTCCTATCCATTCGGTATTCTCATCAACGCTGCGGGCAAGCGCTTCGTCGACGAGGGCGCGGATTTCCGAAATTACACTTACGCCAAATATGGCCGCGCGGTGCTGGAGCAGCCCGGCCAGTTCGCCTGGCAGATTTTCGATCAGAAAGTGAAAAACCTGCTGCGTGACGAATACAAAATCCGCCAGATCACCAAGGTGACGGCGAACACCATCGAGGACTTTGCGGAAAAGCTCGACCGCGTGAATCCGGCTGCGCTCCTCGACACCATCAAAGAATGGAACGCGGCCGTCCGCACAAACATTCCTTTCAATCCGAACGTCAAGGACGGGCGCTGCACGCAAGGCCTCGCGGTGACAAAAAGCAACTGGGCCAACACGATCGACACGCCGCCGTTCGAAGGTTACGCCGTGACCTGCGGCATCACCTTCACGTTCGGCGGGTTGCGCATCAACAACGACGCGCAAGTGCTCAATACCGATTACCAGCCGATCCGCGGCCTTTATGCCGCGGGCGAACTGGTCGGCGGCCTGTTTTATTTCAACTATCCAGGCGGCACCGGGCTTATGTCCGGCGCGGTATTCGGTAAGATCGCTGGCACGTCGGCCGCGCGCGGCGCCATCGTTTGAGCGTGCAAAGGTTCGATCTCGATGAGCAACACTGCAACCACGCCCTGGCCGACGGAGCTGCGTCTGCAGAAAGACCGCAAAGTCCTTGCCGTGACATTCGACGACGGCGAAAGCTTCGCGCTGCCGGCGGAGTATTTGCGCGTCCGCAGTCCGAGCGCGGAAGTGCAGGGCCATTCTCCCGCCGAGCGCCGCCTCGTCGCCGGCAAGCGCGACGTGCAGATCCTGGAGCTGCATTCGGTCGGCAATTATGCCGTGCGCCTGGTTTTCGACGACACCCATTCGACCGGAATCTTCACTTGGGATTATCTGTTCGAGCTCGGCAAGAATCACGACAAGTACTGGCGCGACTATCTCGACGAGCTGGAAGCAAAAAAACTCTCGCGCGCTCCCGCGGCGCGCTGAGATTTGTTAGCGGCGCTGGTTAACGGTCGCTGACGGCGCGCTCGCTTCGTCACCACAAAAGTCGGTGTTGCGCCGCACGCCGCGATTTAACGACGCCGCAGCCGTAACGAACGATCAACCTCGTGTCAGTACCATGACAAAGTGTCGGGGTGGGGGTTGATGGGACACCCTTCGGCATAGAACGGCTTGGCCCCGACTCCCTCAGGGCCGGGCCGTTCGTTTTTTGCCGGCATGCGCGGCTGGGCTTGCATCACATTCCGCTCAGGATCGGCGCCGCAAGCTGGCGGGCATGCCGGCTTGTCGTTTATGATTAGGTTACTCGCATGATCGAGCCAGGGAGAGAATCATGACGACGCGTGCATCGACGGTGGTTTTGCTGGCGGCAGGATTTCTCGCCATGGCGCCGGCGCACGCCCAGCAGCCGGCGCCTGCGCCCGGACAGAATCCGCTCGATGTCGTACCGGAGAAGATGCCGTTCAACACGCCATACGGCACGCCGATTTCACTAAAAAAGGCCGGAGAGGCGGTCCAGGCGGCGCTCGCGGCAGCCAATCAGCATGGCTGGGCCTTGAACATTGCCGTGGTCGATTCCGGCGGCAATCTTGTCACCTTTGCGCGCATGGACGGCGCGCAACTAGCCTCGATTGCCATCGCCGAGCACAAGGCGCGTGCCGCCGCCAAGTTCCGCCGGCCGACGCGAGTGTTCGAAGAGGCGGTGCAAAAAGGCCTCGCGTTCATTGCGACGCTCGACGACGTGGTCGCCTCGCGCGGCGGCATTCCGCTGATCGAGGACGGCAAGCTCATCGGGGCGATCGGCTGCTCGGGCGCCACCGGCTCGCAGGACGAGGTGGTCTGCATGGCCGGCGCGGCGACGATCAACAAATAGCCGCTTTCTTACGCCCTTGTTGTCCGTGGGATAGGGAAGTCTCCTGCCCCTGCCGTTTTTCACCTCGGCAGGGCTTCCGAGGCCAATTTGAAGCGGCGCGAATTCATCACGCATTTCGCTGCGCTATGCACGTCGTCATGCGCGACATTTTGGTCGCTCGCGGCGCGCGCCCAAAACCCGGCGGATCAACCGGCGGCCGGTCAGGACGCTGGCGACGTCGGTCAGGTTGCGACGTTGAAAGGCACCGCCTCGGTGACTCGCGGCAGTCCGCCAACCACCGTCGCTTTGCGGATCAAAGATCCGATTTTCAAACATGACGTTCTGGCGACGGACGTGAATTCGACGCTTGGCATCACCTTCGACGACCAAACCACCTTCAGTCTTTCGGCGAACACCCGCATCGTGGTCGACGAGTTCATCTATCAGGAAGGCGGCAGCGGCAGCGCCGCGACCTTCAATGTCGCCGTCGGCACGGCGGCCTTCGTCGCCAGCTTGGTCGCCAAGACCGGCGACATGAGGATCAACACCCCAAGCACGACGCTCGGCATCCGCGGCACGACCGGCGTGGTCGACGTGCCGCCGGGCGGAACCGGAGCAGCGGGAGGCGCCGGCAAGTCGAAAATCAAACTTTATCCGGACGCCGACGGCCATGTCGGCCAGATCGATGTTTTCAACCGGCAAGGCGGACGGCTCGGCACCCTGACGGAAGGCGCCAGCGCATTTGCAATTCAACGAGGTCCGGGCGGCGGCTTTCGCGCCGTGCCGTTCCAAATCCCGCCGGCGGAAGCGGCGCGCGATCGCGGCGTGCTGCGGCGCCTGTTCGCTTCGCACACGATCGGCCGCCGCATGACCATCGAGCGAGTGCGTACACGCGGTGGCAATCGCGCCGGACCAAATAGGCGGGGACCTAACAACCGGCAACCGGGTAACCGACAACCCGAACACCGACAACCCGAACACCGGCAGCCTGAGCATCAGCAACTACCGTCCAATCGTAATCAGCGCCAAGGCGGACCTCCGCCCGCAGGCGGGCAGCGCGGTGGTGGACGCGGTGGCGGATCGCGAGGTGGTGGCGGCGGCAGCGGGCGAGACAAGCGGCACTAGCCCATAACCTGGATACGTCATTGAATTTCACTGTGCGCCATAGCCGCTTCGTTTGTGTGCTGGCGATGTCATTGGTCCTTTCCTCGACGGCCGGCGCGCTCGCGGCGGATGCGCAAAAGGATCAAGCACCGGCGCCGGCGGTATCCGCCGAAGCCATGGCGCAGTATCGCCGCGCCTTGGCGGAATATCAGGCGGCGCGGACGGCGTACGCGGCTGCGGCCGACGCTTACTGGAACGCGATCGTGCAGCAGCGGCGCCAACGCAACGCCAAGCGCGCCAACCACGCGCAGCTGTCGATCGACGACTATGTGCTGACCCAGCCGCCCGTTTATGCCGGCCCACCGAAGCCGCGCGATCCATCGAAGCCGGCCGAACGGGTCCCGCCGCCGCCCTACGTGCCGGTGGTCAGCGATTTCCTCGCCGACGCCCGACAAGAATTCGAATTCGTTCCCCGCGCGCCGCAAAGCGAAAGCGAATTCAAGCGCGCCTACGCCAAGGTCGCGCTCGCGGCCGGGCTGAATGCCGAACAAATCGTCCGCATCTATAGCTTCGAGGCCGGCGGCAACGGCGAATACGATGTGCAGGCTGGGCGCGAGCGCGACAAGCAGGCGCGCGCCATCACCACGGCGCTCGGCTACAATCAATTGCTGGCGACCAACTCGGTCGAGATCATCGCCGAAAGCGGCGACAAATTCGTCAAGAGCTTGCAGGTGCGCGCCCCGACCCTGCCGGATGCCGAAAAGAAGGCTCTGCAAAGCAAGCTTGCGGTCGTGCGCAAGATGATCGATTTCGGCAAGAGCGTACCCGACGACTGGAACAAGCATCAGGTGCTGGCCAACACCCCGAAGGGGCTCGGCGTTCATGCGCTAAATCTTGATGTCGATGTTGGACCCTATCTGCAGACCCAGAAGCTCATGGATTCGGTGAACTTCGCGCGCCGCAAGGGATTTTCCGGCACGTTGACCGCCGCCGAGCTGGAGATGATGAATTTGACCGGCGACGGCAACGGCTTCGACATGATCACCATGCCGCGCGAATGGCGCGACCGGGTGCCGATCTCTAACTTTTTTCAACAGAGCGGTTACCGCGACAATCCGGTAGCGCAACGCAACAACGTCGTCAGCAAGCTGATCGCGGCCACCGACGCGCAGATGGACCGGGAAGTCAAACTGCGGGGAGCGAAGGATTTGGCGGCGGACCTGGCGGCGGTGCAATGAATGCTGCGTACCGTGCGCACGCCAGGCCAAGCGCGATTTGATCAGCTTGTCCCGTGCCGCGAGTGCGAACGTACATCGCAAGCGGCCTGCCATAACCGGGGACTAGCTTTTGAGTCTTTTCGATCTTGAGGCTGATGCGCGCAGAGCCTTTGATGCGTTAAAGGCAGGCGGCATCGCCATTGTCCCGAATGATATCGGCTATTCGATCCTCGGCGGCTCCGGTCCGGCGCTGCAGCGTATCTTTGAGACCAAAGGCCGCGCCGCGTCCAAGCTCAACGCCATGGTGGGCAATGCCGACATCCATCGCGAGCTGCACATTTGCAGTCAGCGCGGCCGTGACATCGTCGCCGCCATCACCGGCGATTACGATCTGCCGGTAGGCTGCATCGCGCCTTGCCGCATCGATCATCCGCTGTTGCGGGCGTTAACTGCCGACACGCTCGCCGCGAGCACGCGCGACAACACGCTGGTCATGCTCCTGAACGCCGGGAAATTCCATGCGGCGATTACGCGGCTGAGCTTTAGCGAAGGCCATCCGCTGTTCGGCTCGTCGGCCAACCGCAGCCTGAGCGGAACCAAATTCGCCGTCGAAGCGATCGAGCCCGAAATCAAAGCCATCGCCGATGTCATCATCGATCACGGATTGCAGAAATTTCACACCTATGCCGCATCATCGACGCTGCTCAACGTGGAAACCCTGGAAGTCGTTCGCGTGGGCTCCTGCTACGAAAACATCCGCTACGTCATTAGGCGCCACTTCGGCGTGACGCTGCCGCCACCCAACCCGGGCCCGACGTCTGATCCGACGATGTGAGACCCTTTCGCGCGTGCAACTTCGGCTTCGAAATGCCGTAGCCGTCGCTCATTGGCGCGGCGGCTAGCTATCTTGTTTTCAACATAGCGTGCCCCAAAAATGTTGCGCTAAGGGTGGGCAATATCAGCTGGGCGATTCGCTGCCGTAATGCTTTTCCACCGACGGATCGGCCGAATGAGGCTTCAGTTTTTGGATCCCTCGGCCCGTTGCCTGACGATGACCTCAGGCCGGTCCAGGCATACCCCTGTTTGCGCTGAGGAATTCAGCCGCCGGCGAATTTAGTGACGTTTTTACAACAGGAATTTCTTTTCAATCGTTTGAACCGGCTACGACCAATTTACGACACACCATTAGCAGATACTTCGAAACCGGGGACGCCTGCCGAGCAGCGCTTCAGATCGGTGTTCGAAGGCGACGATGGAGGGTGCCATGAAGAACGCTATCGCAACTCACAGTCTGCACCACGAATACTTTGTGCTTCAGATCGACGGCCGGACGAAGTCGGGGCATCGCCGCTTTATCGATGCGCTGAGAGCCGGCCTGCAACTCAAAGATCAGTTCCCGGAGCTCAACATCAAAGTCCGGGCAATGCAGATTGAAGACGCTGCACAGACCGTTCTGCACTGACGAAATTCGCGGCGGGCGTTGCGCATTGGCGAAGGTACGCGGCTCGGCCGTTATTGATGTGGCTCCTTACGCCACCGGCGTGCATGAAGCACGGGAATAACCCACCAACGCCCAGAGCGCCCTACGGCTCAAGAGCGCCCGCTGGCAAGTTGCGAAAGATCGAGCAATAACCACGCTCGTTGAGTAGCCGCTTCAGTTCGGCGTCCGCTGCGCTGGAAAATAAGCGGAGGTTTCGAACTCGAAGCCGCAAGACTCGCAGGACCAAACGTTACGGACGCAACGCTCGCTCACCCGCTCCGACCAGGTGGCGGCGATAATATAAGCGGCGCAATTTGGACATAGCTGGAGCGGCTTTCCGCGGACGCCTTCCACGCCGGGCGTGCGGTGCACATTACCGGCGCGCGGCATCGCCGCCCTTCCGCTCGTCGCGGCCGGGCAGCGGCGGCGCTCGCTTTTGAAATGCGGTTACTTGACGCCGATCTCGCGTCAGAGTCGTGTTAGATTTCGGGCAGCATCGTGCCATTCGGATTCATCATCTTTTTGTTTGATTGTTTGATAATGACGATTTTATTGCACCTCGCGGCAATTCAAGCTTAAATGCCGCATCGGGGAAGCAGATCGTAACGGGTTGGGGAAATAATGAAAATTTGGCGGATCGCCGGCATCGTCGCTGCCGTCGCAATGATTGCGATCAGCGTAGCTGTTATCAGCGTGGTTGTTGTCAGCAGCACGCCGGATCGCGCGCCGACCAACGTAGCGGCCGAGCCGGACGTCATCGTGGCCTTGCCGCCTTCTTCCGAGGTCGCCGCCGCGTCTGGCGGACTCTCGGCGCACGTGCCATCGCCTCCTCCCCAAGAGAAAGCTTCCGGCGAAACTGAAGCCGCCGCAGATCTTCCTACGACGAAATCAGCAAAGTTGGAGGAGCACGTCTCGGTTCAGGATCATGCCGCCGAGCAGCCGCCGCGCAAGCCGGACTTCACCTATCTCGCCTATTATGTCTATTCGGAGCTGCCTCCCGAGCGAAAGCCCGCCGACATCGTATTGGACACGCTCAAAGATGTCCCGGTCGGAACGCCGGTCGAGGAGATCAAGCGCGCGGCCGATGCGTTCGGCCTGGATTTCAGTTTTATGCGAGCGGTTGCCAAGATCGAATCCGACTTTGATCCGAAGCAACGCACCGGCTCGTATATCGGCTTGTTCCAGCTCAATAACTACGAGTTCACCAAATACGGATCGGGACAGATTACCAGTGCCCGCGACAACGCCATTGCCGCCGCCTACAAATTTGTCACCGAGGCGACACTGTTCGAAATGGACACCCACAAGAAACCGACATTCAGCGATCTCTACCTGATCCACCAACAGGGATGGCAGGGAGCCGCCGAACACGTCGCCCATCCGGAGCGGATCGCCTGGCAGTCGATGTGCGCCACCGATGAAGGCCGTGAAAAAGGCGAGCGCTGGTGCAAGCGCGCGATCTGGGGAAACACGCTTCCGGATATCAAAAAGGCCTGGAAGTCAGTCGAAAAACTGACCTCTGCGGCCTTTGTCACCATGTGGCGGGAGCGGGTCGATCATCTTTATGCCCGCTATTCGGAAGCGACCGAACCGAAGCACTGAGTCATTCTCATACTCAGGCCAAGCCGAGATATCTTCTAGAACATCGCGGTTTCGATCGAACTGCCCGCTGCCAGGCGGCGCAGTTCCTCAGCCTTGCGGATGATGGTCCAGCCGCCCTTGGACTCGACGATGCCGCGCCGCTGCCAATCGCGCAGGCAGCGATTGACGTTCTCGCGCGTGCCGCCGGCCATTTCCGCCAATTCTCGCTGCGACAAGGAGAGTCGGGTAGCGTCGCGGGTCTTCGCCGGATAGTTCAGCAGCACCTTGGCGAGCCGTGTCGGCAGATCGAAGAACGCGATGTCGGCCATGCGCTCGTCGGAGTGACGGATACGCGCGCAAAGCATCTCCATCAGCTTGAGGCACATCGCCGGGTTCTGCTCGAGAAACGGAATGACGTGGCGCCGCTCAAGGACCAGGAGTTCGCACTTGGTCAGCGCGGTGGCGTCCGCCGAGCGCGGCTTGCCGTCGAGCATGGCGATCTCACCGAACAGTTCGCCCGCCGGCAGGTCGGCCAGGATGATCTCCTTGCCCTTGGGCATCGGCAGCGTAATGCGCACCGTGCCGGTGACCACCGCCATCATGCTGAGCCCCACATCGCCCAGGCGGCAGATCGGCTCGCCGACGCCGAAATTGCGCGGCACGGCGAGCGCGACCAGTTCGCGCCGACTGCGCTCGTCCATTCCAGCGAATAGCGGGCATTGTTCCAGCAGTTTGCGGCCGCGCGCCGCCGTCGTCTCGGTCGTCATCCTGTTGCCCGCCCGCAGAAATTTCCTGTGACGCGCGGCACTGACACTGCCACCTTGCCCCTATACGCCACAGCCTTAAGCGCATCCGCCGAGAATTGTGCCATGAATCACATGCCCTTCACAGGTGGCCCGCAACTGACGACGGAACCGGCCGGCCGCGCTTCGGCGGCCCATGCCGGCGGCCGGTTCGGCGCCCTTCGCGCCCAGCCAAGGCCGGTGAACGAATTTCGCGCAAGCCGTCCGCAGACGTTCGGCGATGAGAAGAGGAGGGATGCCGTGACCGACATAGCTCCCGAAGAATTAGAGGCAATTCATCAGCGTGTTCGACAAACTTCTCTAACAAAAGAACAAGTATTTCGGCTGTGGAAGTGTGCGATCAAGGATGACGACAACCTCATCGATGAAATAATTCAACAAATATATGAACACATTATTGCATTCGATTGTCAGCGAGCCGAGTGCGTCATCGAATTGATTGTCAGGCGCAATGCGTCGGCAATTTGCGCGTTCCGTTCCCTGTTGCGGGATATGCGGGAAGTCGATGCTCCTCTTGGGTTGCTCGATCGGCGACCGGCGCCGCAGAACTCATGACGTTGATGTGGCGAACGCGTAATTAGGGGGTGCAACCTTGACAGGAATTCTCTGCAAGTTCATCGTTGCGGCATTACGCGGCGGCGCCGGCGCTAGCTGAGTTAAGTTGGGCTGATTGGGGAGCGCACGATGAACATAGGCGCGCGGACCAACTCGGCCGGTGCCGAACGGCCGGCGGGAATCTCCAGCCTAGACGTCGAAAGACAGCCGCACGACGAAGCCACGTGGGTCAAACGCTATAAAAAGCGGCCCGACATGACGTGGCGCGATCATCTCTTGATGCTGCTGTCATTCGGCGCCACCGTCGAGCACTGCCTGATGGTGCAGTATCTCTACGCCGCCTATTCGCTGCGAACCGACATAGCGGACAAGCGGCGCCGCAAGCTGGTCGAAAGTTGGCGCGCCGGCATTCTTGCGGTCGCCAAGGAGGAGATGGGACATCTCTTGACGGTGCAGAATCTGCGGCTGCTGCTCGGGTCGACGGTCGAAATCGGCCGCGACTCCTCGCCGTGGGCGCAAGAGTATTATCCCTATCCATTCACGCTCGAGCCGTTCTCGCTGATGTCGCTGAGTTGTTTTGTGTATGCCGAGATGCCAGAGCTCGAAGCCCTGGAACGTGATTTTCCCAAACACCAGTGCGATGTCATCGAAGACGAGATCTTGCCGAGGTTGCGGAAGCATTTCGGCTCCAGTTTCCAGGCCAATGTGCACCGCGTCGGAAAATTGTACGAGGAAATCATCGACCTGATTTCCAACGAGAGGCGGATCCCGGATTCGATGTTCGACGAATCGAGTTACGAGTTTCAGGCGTCATGGGACGAATGGGGCCGCGGCTACAAGACTGCTCCGCGGCAGCTTGATGCTGCAGGGAATCTGGCGGGCCCCGAGCCGAAACCGGGGCACAATCCGATCGTGCAGATTGATCGCATGGCGACCCGGGCCGACGCGGTGAAGGCGTTGCAGGCGCTCGCGGCCCAAGGCGAGGCGCCGCACCTGCGTGAGCCCGAGCTGCCGGAGAGCGCCGACGAGATCTCACACTTCAAACGCTTTCTGGACATCTACGATCAATTCAAGAGGGAGCGGGACAAAGATCGCGGCTGGTCGCCGGCCGCCGGCATTCCTTCCAATCCCTCGGCGCGTGAAGATCTTTTCAGCGTGGTGGCGGCGCCTGCGGGAGGCGGCCAGCCGCGCGCCGACCAAGGGGGCACCCAAACCGGTAACGTAAGGTACACGTCCATTACAGGGACCAGCGCCGGGCACTTGGCGCAAATATTCAATCAACGCTACCGGTTGCTGTTGAACTATCTGGCCCACAGTTTTCGCATCTCGCGCAGTCAGCGCGTCGATCGGCCAAATCTTCGCGCTATGATCATGCACCGCGTGTTCGGCGAAATGTACAACCTCAAGACCATCGCCGGGCTGTTGGTGCGGTTGCCGCGCAGCGACAACGGCAAGGATGAGGAGCGCGCGGCACCGCCGTTCGAGCTGCCGTATTCGCTCGGCTTACCGGACCGGGATGTCGACATGTGGCGCCGTCACGAGAACCTCCTCGCCTCGTCGCAGCAGATGTGCAAGCGGCTGCTGGCCGACGCTTCGCCTGCGACGTCCAAACATCCCAACGCGGCCAAGGTCCAACAGGAGCTCGCTCGCACCGGCGCCGACGTCTACCTGCGGACGTTGTTCCAGTTGGACGGCCAGGCCCGGGATTGGATGAACAAGATCATCGCCGGTGAGGCTTGAACGAAGGGGCGCATCTTTGACCAGCAAGCGGACAATCAAGGAGCTGCGAATTCTGCCGCCGTTTGCGATCGCACGGCTGGGCTCCGCCGATACGCCGATGGACAATTATACCATCAATCTGGATGTCGCCGCAGGCGACGAGAGGCCGCTCGACTACCGCGCCATCAAACTGCAGCCGACGCTTTTCGTCAACGAGCAGTCAGGCGAGATTGAAGCCGAGCATACGCCGGACAAGCTGGAATTCAAGCAATGCGAAGACAACAAGCAAGACGTTCATAGAAAGATTCGCCCGGTGGCGCCGTTCCTGGAAGTCTTCGCCGTCACCGATGCCGACGATACGCTGGTGCCGCTGACGGTCGATCTGTTGAAGGAGAACGGTGCCGGTGTCGAAGATATCTCTTGGAACGTGCGAGTCGCTAATCGTAAAGTGGCGCGCAGAACTGCCGACAATGACGATGTCGTCCACGCTGAAGTGAAGATACGCGACCACGACGCACACGCGCTGCATGGAATCTGCGCGAATTTCGTTGCCGGCGGGTATGTCGATTTTGGTCGGGTACGTTTCATCAAGCCGAATGCGCATTTCCCGGAAATCCGTCTGCGTTTCACGCCGGCGAAAGGCTTGATCTACGGTCCGGCATCGGCCGCAAGCCCGTCGCATGCAAGTGCGCCCAACTCCGGACATACACCGGCGAGCGCCAAGCCGGATTTCCTCGCTCGGTATCGCATTACAAAAGAATGCGCGGTCTACGACGACCAGAAAAACAAAGGCAGGAATTGGCAAGGCTTCGGCGATCCGGATCGCGAGGGCACGTCGGTCCTGAAGAAGTGGCGTGAAAATTTGGGTTGGCCGGCGGACTTCAGCAACGAAACCGTGCCGCCGGATCTGTTTGCAATCGAGCCGCCGGCGCCGTCCTGGCTGTTCGACAATCGAGCGATCAGCCGCGGCTACCTCGACGATGCCTGCGACGGCTTTGTCGACGTGCATCTGACGCTGCCCAACAGCCGCAAACTTGATGCGACTGCACGCATCTGCGCCGCGCCGCCGGCCATGGCGCCGGACTCGCTATTCGTGCGGTCGCTCGCCGACGATCTCGATCAACTGGTTTACGGCCCCGACGTGCCTGAGAACGAGCCGCCGGAAGTCACACGGGCGCGGGCCCTCGATATCGTCCGGCGGGCGTTCGAAACGGTCCGCTTCATGAATGTGGTGGTGATGAACGGCAACGACTATCGGGGGCGGGCGGCGCTGTCGCTCGATTCGATGCCCGAAGAAGAAGCCGCCGACACCGAGCGCGCGATCCGTCCGGTCATGGCGCCGGGCACGGTTGACACGTTCGCGGCCATGACGCTGCACCAGCAAGCCTATGCGGCGCTGCGCGGCGGCGCCGCGCCGTGGTTCGCGCGGCTGCTGCGCCAGCCCAACGAGGTCGCCGACTTCACCGACCACGGCCGGCGCAAGATGCCGGCACTGATGTGTGGCGCCGACAACAATTACCTTGCGCTGACCTGGCGCCAGATCCACACCATTAAGAAGACGGCGCTCGACCCGCCCGTCGCCCAGCCGGCCTCGGCGGCGCGCGCAGCCAACGGCCTGACGCCACGCAATCTGTCAGCGCAGATCCACTACGAGGCCAAAGGCAACCCGATCTGTTCGCGGCCGATCACCTCGGTCGCGAATTGTTGTCCGGGGCTCGAGGTGGATTTCCGCGCCGTCTGGCGGCGGATGTTTAAGGGCGTGGAGCTGCGCGAGCACGATAATCTCGTTGTTCGCATCGATCCGGCATGCGACGCCGAGGTTGGGCGCAGCAAACAGGGCAAGCTGCGGCTTCGCGACCTGCCCGGGCGCCGTCTGTTGCGCGTTGTCGCCAAAATCCACGGCGATGAGAAGTCCTTTCTGATGACGACGCCGATCAAGGGACCAGCCTCGTCGGATCCGGATGGAATGGTCGATATGACGACCAACATCAACCCTTACGGGCTGGCGGCGGTGGAATGGTCGAACGCGCTGGCGCACATCCTGCACGATGCGGTCGGCAAGCGCGTGCGCTGCGACTTCAGCCAAGAGATCTCCTGGGACCAGCACCAGGCGCTGGACGAGAAGGCAAAAAACTACGTCAGCTTCGATCTGGAGGTGCAACCGTTCTTCAAGGACCATACCGCAGTGATTTCCGATGCGCTGGCGCAGGCCGGCGAACTGACGCAAGGCCTCTGTTCGCCGTGGCAGAACGACTATCGCGAATGCTCCTGCTATTACTGGGCGTCGGCGCGGCCCGACTTTGTCAACATCACGACGACGGCAGCGGGATTGAGCGCCGGCGACAACTGGATGCAGCGTAAGCGCACCGGTTCCTATGTCGCCGATGACTATGGCGACATGCGGCTGATGATGTACGACGAACTATTCCGCGATTGGGAAACGAAATTGCAATTCCAGGTCGGCGGACATGACTATCCGCCGCCTGCGAAGCCGGACAAATAGGGTGAGCCTCGCCGACGCCCGCCACTATGTTCGCGCGTCAGCACCGAGGACGCCGCAAGTTCATTTGATCGAAAGCGCCACGGGCGGCCATCTGTTCGTCGCCGACGGCAGCCGGCTGTTCGACGCCGACGCCGAAATGTTCGCCTCCTACGATGCGGCCGTGGCTCGCGGCGAAGCCGCCGAGATCGATGAGTTGCTGCGACGGGCTGGCCTGAGCGGCAAGCCTTTTATCGATGACACGCCGCTGCCGCCGCCGCCGATCCGAGCGCTCTCGCTCGCCATCGCGCAAAAATGCAATCTCGGCTGCACCTATTGCTACGCCCAGCAGGGCGAGTTCGGCGGCGCGGCGAAAAACATGCCGCTCGGCGAAGCGCTACGCGCCGTCGAACTTTTGACCGAAAACGCCGAGCCCGGCGCGAAACTCAATTTGGTGTTTCTCGGCGGCGAGCCGCTGGTCAATCGCGACGTACTGCAGGCGGCCACGCGGCGGGCGCTTGAATTGGCGCGGACCCGCGGCGCGACGATCAACTTCTCGATCACTACCAATGGTACCTTGCTGACCAAGGACGATGCCCGCTTCTTCGAAGATTATGGCTTCGCCGTCAGCATCAGCATTGACGGCCCCCGGCGGGCGCATGATGCGTTACGGCCGTTCAAGGGTGGGCGTGGCAGTTATGACAGGGTGATGCAGCGCGTCGCACCGCTGTTGAAGCTGCAGCGGCGGATGCAGGTCTCGGCCCGGGTCACCGTGACGCCGACGAATCTGGCGCTGCGGGAAACGTTGGACTCCCTGATCGCCGCCGGCTTCCACAGCGTCGGCTTTTCGCCGATGCTCAGTGCGCCTAGCGGCAACGGCGAAATGCAGGCCGACGATCTCGAACTGATGTTGGGCGAAATGATCGAATGCGGTCGCGAGTTCGAGCGCCGATCGCGACTGCGGCAACGCTATCCGTTCGCCAACATGGTCAACGCGATGCGCGAGATCCACCGCGGCACGCACCGGCCCTATCCGTGCGGTGCCGGCGCAGGCTATCTCGGCGTTTCCGCCGAGGGTGAGCTTGCCGCCTGCCATCGTTTTGTCGGCGACGACGAAGGAGCGATGGGCTCGCTTGCCGGCGGCATCGATCGGCGCCGCCAAGCCGAATGGCTGGCCGCACGGCACGTGCACCGGCAGGAGCCCTGCCGGTCCTGTTGGGCGCGCTACCTGTGCGGCGGCGGCTGCCATCACGAAACCATCCGGCGCGGCCGACCGGCCTGCGACTTTATTCGCGGCTGGCTGCATTATTGTCTGGAGGCTTATCTCCGGCTTTCGACGGACTCTGAGCAACTCGAGCCCGAACCGTCTGGCGCGTTCTATGGCTGATGTTTGCGTTGTCGGCGCCGGCCCTGCCGGCTGTACCTTTGCGGCGCGCATGGCGCAGCTCGGGCACGACGTGCGCCTGATCGAACGCGAACGTTTTCCGCGACGTCGGCTCGGCGAGTCGCTGAGTCCGGGGACGATGTCGTTGCTGCGGGCGGCGAACCTCCACGAACCGATCGAGGCGGCCGATTTTCCGCGTGTGCGTCGCGTGCGGGTGAGGTGGGCCGACGGGCCGCAATCGCGCGACGATCCGCACGAACAAGGCTTGCTGGTCGATCGCGGCCTATTCGATATGCGCCTCGTCGAGCGCGTCCGCGCCTTCGGCGTCATCGTGCATCATCCGGCACGCGTCATCGAGCGGGTGTGGCGCGGCGGTAAATGGCGGATCGCGCTCGATGTGGACGGGCGGCAGATGCAGATCGAGGCCGACTTTCTGGCTGACGCCGGCGGGCGGCGCGACCGCTCCGCTCGACACCGGGCTCAAACCGGAGCGAGGACGCTTGCCGTCTATGCCTATTGGCGCGGCGCAAGTCTGCCGGCGGTGCCGCAGATCGAGGCCGGCGAGGACGCCTGGTTCTGGGGCGTACCACTGCCCGACCAGACCTACAACACGCTCGCTTTCGTCGATCCAAAATCGTTCCGGTCGGTGCCGGGCGCCTCGCTCGCGCTGCGGTTTCTGACCCTGCTCGGCCGCTCAAGCCTGATGCAGGATTGCCGTGACGCCGAATTGAGCGGTCCGGTACAGGCGATCGACGCGACGCCTTACCTTGCGGACGATTGCGTCGCGCCGAATGCCATTCGGCTGGGAGACGCTGCGCTGGCGATCGATCCGATTTCATCGAGCGGAGTGCAGAAGGCCATTGCCAGCGCGCTTTCGGGCGCGGTCGTCGCCAATACCCTGTTGCGGCGGCCGGACAGCACGCCGGCGGCGTTCAGCTTCTATCGCGCCCAGTTGAGCGAGGCGTCGGAGCGGCACAGCCGCTGGACCGCCGAGCATTATGGCGCCGTCGCCGACAGGAACAGCCGTTCCTTCTGGCGCGAGCGCGCCGCCAAGCGCGGGGCACCGGAGCCCAAGCCACCGTCGTCGGTCGCGGTCGACGCCGATGCGATGACTGCGATGCCGGTGCAGCTTTGCCGTGACGCCGCGTTGGTGCACACGCCTTGCCTCGACGGCGACTTTGTCGGCGTCGCCGAGGCTCTTCACCATCCGGGCCTGGAAAGGCCGGTCGTCTATCTTGGTGGGCGGGAACTCGCGCCGCTGCTGCGACGTTTGCCTGCCGGTCGAACACCGCTGCAGATTGCCCAATCCTGGTCTAACCTGATGCCGCTCGATTGCGGCCTCGCGATCGCCGGCTGGCTCGTCAATCATGGCGTACTGGTCGGGACCACGAACCAAGACAGGTCGTCGCCATGGTGACATCCTCACTCACCGAATGGCTGAAGTCGCACGGCCTCGAACGTTTTGCCTCGGTCTTCGAGGAAAACGAAGTCGATCTCATGACGTTTCGCATGCTGACGGAAGGCGACCTGAAAGAGATCGGCGTGCCGTTCGGGCCGCGTAAGCGCATCATCCATCTGCTTGGCGAGGAGAAACGGCTGGAAAGGTCGGCCCCGTTCGACGCCGTGGTCAGCGTTCCGGTCGGCGAACGACGTCACCTGACGGTGATGTTCTGCGACATGGTCGGCTTCACCAAGCTCGCCTACAAGCTAGATCCCGAGCGGCTGCAGGTCGTCATTCGCGCCTATGAAGACGCCTGTACGACCTGCGTCAATCGCTACGAGGGTTATGTCTTCACGACGCTCGGCGACGGCATCGTCGCGTTCTTCGGCTTTCCGCTGGCGCACGAGGGCGAAGCCGAACGCGCGATCCGGGCCGGGCTCGACATCATCGAAACTATCTCCGGCCTCCACATCCCCGGCGCCGGAAGGCTGCAGGTTCGCATCGGCATCGCCGCCGGCATGGTGGTCGTCACCTCAGGCGAGCGCAATGCGGTGGGCGAGACCATGAACCTGGCCTCGCGCCTTCAGTCGATCGCGCACACGGGTTCGATTGTCGTCAGCGAGCCGGTGCAGCGGTTGGCCGCCGGCCGCTTCGAATTCGAGGACCTGGGCGAAAAGGATCTCAAAGGCGTCTCCGGCCTTACCCGGGTCTATCAGGTGCTCGGCGTCAGCGAGGCGCCAAGTCGTTTCGAAGCGGCGACGCACCATGGCATGACGCCGCTCGTTGGACGCGAGGCGGAAATCGAAAGCCTGCTCGATCGCTGGCGGCATGTGCGGCAAACCGGCGCCGGCCGTGCCGTAGTGGTGCGCGGCGAGGCCGGCCTTGGCAAAAGCCGGATCGTCGCGGCGCTGCGCGAGCGTTTGCGCGATCAATCCAGCTACACGCTGGTGTTCCAATGCTCGCCGTTCTTCGTCAACAGCGCTTTCTATCCGATCCGGGCCTGGTTCGAACGCACGCTCGAATTCGGCCGCGACGAGCACGCCGACTCGCGGCTCAACAAACTCGAGGCTCTGGTCGTCGATCGTCTGGGTCTGCCGCGAGATGATCTGCGCTTTATCGCCGCAATGTTGTCGCTACCGTACCAGGACCGGTACGGCGCCATCTTGATTTCGCCCAAGCTCGCCAAGGAAGACACGATGCGGGTGCTGGTCGATATCGTCCGCGCCGCGGCGCGCACCCAGCCGACGCTGCTGTTGTTCGAGGATGCGCACCTGGCCGACCCGACGACGCTGGACGTGCTCAGCCGCCTGGTCGACCGGCTGGTCGATGTACCGACGCTCCTGGTCGTCACCGCGCGCCCGGAATTCAAATCGCCATGGAGCGATCGCCCCGACGTCTCGGCGATCGAGTTGACCAAGTTCAGTCCGGCCCAGAGCCGTTCGCTGATCGATAAGATCGTCGCCCGCAAGGCGCTGCCGGCCGGCCTCGCCGACCAGATCGTCGCGCGGACCGACGGCGTGCCGCTGTTCATCGAGGAACTGACCAAGAGCATCCTGGAATCGGGCGATCTGGTCGTTGAAGGCGATCGCTATGCCTTTGCCCAGTCGTCGGCCCGTATCACCATTCCCGAAACGCTGCGTGACTCGCTGATGGCGCGGCTCGATCGCGTCACGGTCTGCAAGGAGATCGCACAGGTCGGTTCGGTGATCGGCCGCGAGTTCAGTTTCGAGTTGATCGCCGGGCTCGAACTGATGAGCGAGACCGCGCTCACCAATGCGCTGCGCTTGCTGATCGGCGCTGGGCTCGTGAATTGCCGGGGCGAGATACCGAACGCCGTCTACACGTTTTCCCACGCCCTTATACAGGACGCCGCCTACGACTCGCTGTTGAAGAGCCGGCGCAAGCAACTGCACGGCGCGGTCGCCCATCTGCTGGAGGAACGCTGGCCGGAAACCCGCAACACCGCCCCGGAACTGCTCGGCTACCACTATACCGCCGCGGAAATGTACGAGACCGCAGCGCCACTGTGGCTGCATGCCGGCGAGGTCGCCTACGCGCGCTTTGCGTTGCCTGAGGCAATCACGCATCTGCGCACCGGCATGTCGGCGGTGGCGAAGCTGCGGCCATCCAAGGCGCGCGATCAAGCCGAATTATCATTTCGCACGGCACTCGGGCCGGCGCTGATGGCGTATCGCGGCTGGGGCCACAGCGAAGTCAGTCAGGCCCTGGAGCCGGCCTGGACCGTCGCACAATCGCTCAAGCAGCAAAGCGCCTATCTGCCGATTCTGAGCTCGCTGTCGTTGCACTACATGTGCGTCGACAAGCTCGAAGAATCGATGCGCTGGGCCGACCGGACGGTGAAAGCCGGCGCCGATGACGGCGACGACGCGCTCGAAATCGTCGGACACCGCGCCGCCTCCGCCTGTCACTTTTGGTTGGGCGATTTCGCCGCGGCGCGCAAGTCCGGCGACCTGGTGCGCAAGCTCTACAATCCCGATCGGCATTGGCGGCTGCCGCTCTTGACCAACAACGACCCGTTTACCGGTGAGGGCATCTATCGCGCGCAGTACCTGTGGATCATGGGTTACCCGGACCAGGCGCTGGCGGCGAACCAGGAGATGGAAGCCAACGCCCGGCGTCGCGGCCATCCGTTCGACTTGGCTTTCGCGCTGACGCTGGGAGCGCAATTGTTCGATTTCCTCGGCGATCCGGAAGCGCTGTTGCGACGCACCGAGGAAGCGGAGCGCATCGGCAAGGAACATGGCATTGCGCTTCTCGGCGAGATCATGGTCGAGATCAGCCGCGGCGTGGCTTGGCTCCGGTCCGGGCGCCCGGCCGACGCCGCCGCGCAGCTCGATCGCGGCATCGCGCGCCTGATGTTGACCGGCCACCGCATTTGGATCGGCTACCTCAAGGCTTTGCAGGCCGAAGGTGTAGCGTTGAGCGGCGATCTCGAACTCGCGAGCGCGCTGCTGGACGAATGCGTGGCGCGGATCGAGGCCGGCGAGGAGCGGTCGCATTTCGCTGAAGTGCTGCGCTTGCGCGGCTGGCTGTTGATCCGCAAAGGCCAGCCCAGCGCCGCCGAGGCGACGCTGCACAAGGCGATCAAGGTGGCGCGCGGCCAGCAGGCGAAATCGTGGGAGCTGCGCGCCGCGACAACGCTGGCGCGGCTGTTGGCGAGCCGGGGAAAATGCGAAAAGGCCGTGGCGCTGTTGCAGCCCGTTGTTGATGGCTTCACCGAGGGAAGCGACACCAAGGATGTCAAGGAAGCCCGCGAGCTCCTGACCGAGCTGAGCGCCACCGCGGCCGCGCGAACGCCGGCGGCCCCGACCAAGAAACCCGACCCGATAAGGAGAAAATCCAATGCCCGCCACGAAGCGTAGCAGCGCAAAGCGAAGTAGCGTGAAGCGCGCTGGCGCAAAACGCGCTGGCGCCAAGCCAGGCGGCACGAAGCGCAGCGCGCCGAAGCATGGCAACGATGAAAAGACGATCCGGAAACTCGACACGGCGTGGAGCGAAGCCGCCGGCAAGATGGATCTCGAAACCGTTGTCGGCTTCTATGCGCCGGATGGATCGGTCGTTTGGCCGGACCATCCTGCGGCCCACGGCACCGCCGCCATTCGTAGCCGATGGGCGGAGCTGTTCAAGACCACACCGGGGCTTTATCTAAAATTCGAGCCGGAGCAAATCGTGATCGCCGCCGACCACGATCTCGCATCCGACTTCGGCGTCGTGCATTTTGGCTTCGACACGCCGCACGGGCCGCAGCGCGAAACCGGCAAATACGTGGTCGTCTGGCGACGCGAGAAGGGCAGCTGGAAAGTGCTCTACGACTGTTACAACATGAACGCGCCGCAAAAGAGCTGAGCAGCCGAGCGCAGTCCCGCGGCAAGTATTTGCCGATTAATCCTTGAGCGGCCCGAGGTGCGGCCAGGGATAGGAAGGCGCGGCGCAATGCCGCGACAATGATGACGACAAGCGGGAAGCGACGTCTAGCGTCAAGCGACGGCCGCATGCGTGATGGCCGCCTTCGCCGTTACTTTTCGACGAAGTCCTCGCACTTCTGAATCTCGTCGTTCTGGCCCCAGGGCATGATCGGCACCGACGAGGTCGAATTCTTTGGCGAACCTTCGATCAGCTTGTCGGAATAGACCATGTAGACCAGTACGTTCCGCTTGGTGTCGCAGCCGCGCACGATCTGCATCTTCTTGAAGAACAGCGAACGGCGTTTGCGGAACACGTCCTCACCTTGTGCGAACTTCGCCTTGAAACGGATCGGACCGATCTGCCGGCAGGCGAGCGAGATGTCCGATACCTCCTCGGCGACCCCGAGCCAGCCCTTTAGGCCGCCCCGCTCCGGAACGGTGAAGTGGCAGGCGACGCCTTCGATGTCGGGATCGTCGAGGCCATAGGTCGCGAGCTTGTCGTTCGGCGTCAACAGCTTGAATACCGTCGACCGTTTGAAAATCAGGTCCGGCTCGTCGGCCGCCTTCGCCGGCGTGAGCGCGAGGCCGCACAGCAACGCGAGACACAAATAAAGGGACTTAGGCACCCAAACACGCTTGGGCATCCAACCGGACTTTAACATCGCAACTCCTTATTGCTGCCGCGCGCCTGCTGCGCCGCGACTTTGCGCCGTTAGATAGAGGCGAGGACCTTCCGTCGAAAGACGCGCCAGCTGCGACAGCGTGACATTCGCAACGCGTCCGCAGCGTGAAACAGTCGCAGATCGGCATCAATCGTTCTTGATCGCTGCCTTGGCGTCGGCGGTCATCTTGCGGCGAACGTCCTCGAACATCAGCCGCACCGGATCGTCGATTTGCTGTCCTTCCGGAAACCCGGACATGATGTCGTCGAACAGGCCCTGGACTTCGTCCTTGAATTCGCCGTGCGGCAGGATGTAGGCGTCGTTGCGCTGAATGCCGAGCAGGACCCGCTCGCCCAGTTCGACCGGGTCCATGCCGCCGCCCATATCGAAGGTTGACTGCCAATCGTCGCGCGAGGAAGCGGTTGCCGGCGCCACCTCCTGCGACGGGCGATGCTTTTCGGCTTCCATGATGCGGGTCCGCGTCATGCCGGGGCACAAGGCGGAAACGCCGATATTGTGGGCGCCGAGCGCCAATCGCAGCGAGTCCGTCAAGCCGCGAACCGCGAATTTCGAGGTAGCATAAAGCCCGCCGCCTGAGGGCAGCGGAATGAGCCCCGCCATCGACGACGTGTTGACGATATGGCCGCCCTCGCCATGCGCGATCATCTTGGGCACAAAACTGACAATGCCATTGATGACGCCGCCAAGATTGACGCCCAGCACCCAGTCCCAATCCTCGTAGCTTGCGGTTTCGATCGGAAGATTGCCGTAAACGCCGGCGTTGTTGCACAGCACATGCACCTTGCCGAAGACCCGCTCGGCTTCCGCCGCTGCCGCCGCCATGGCCGCCCGATCGGTCACATCGACCTTGATGAAGTGGTAGTCGCGATTGGTGCTTTGGGCGAGGACGCGCGCCGCCTCGTCGAGACGCTCCTGCAGGATGTCGGCGATGATGACCTTCATTCCGGACTTGAGAAACACTTGCGCCATGCCAAATCCGATGCCGCTGGCGCCGCCGGTGATGAACGCCACCTTACCCTCGACCTGCTTCATGGCTTCCCTCCCTGTATTGGACGATTATTTTAGGCGGCCGCGTTGACGCGGCGTTCCGCCTTGGTTGCCGTTCTCCGAAGACGCGCGCGGCACCTCTACGCTTCCGGCGTTAGTCGTCGTCCGGCTCGCGGCTCGTCCTCGAAGAGGATGAAGGCGCGAGCCTCGATGCTGGCGCGCTCGCGCCGCGTGGAACATAAGCGTGATCTTACAACATCACGCAGAGACATGGGGATCAATGGTGGGCGCTGTAGGGATTGAACCTACGACCTCTCCCGTGTGAAGGGAACGCTCTCTCAGAAAGTTCAAAGAAATCAGCGCATATCCATTCGGCCCTTCGCGTTTTGTCCACGTTTGTTCGCCCGTTTCATGGGCGTTTCATGGGCGCTCAGCGACGGGAGAACGCGGCGACGGCGCGTCGGAGGTGATCGTCCGCATGATGACCATAAGTTCTCCGAATGACGTCCTCGCTCGTGCCCAACACGCCTGCCACGTCGTAGACGGATACTCCACGCTGGAGCAGCATCGTCGCACAGGTGTGACGCAACACGTGCGGGGTCACCTCGGGTCCCAATCCTGCCAGTTCTCGGGCCGTGCGCCATGCCCGGCGCTCCTGCGAAGCAATGGGGCGTCCCGCATATTCGATAACGAATTGCGCTGTGAGCCGCCGCCAGCGCCGCAGATGCGGTAGCAGGCGAGGGGGTATGGGGAGAGGGGGACGGCGTTTGATCGTTTCCACGGCTCCGACGCCGCGGCGGTAAAGCACACCCGCTGAAAGATCCACCCATCCCCCATCAGTATTCGGCGTCCATCGAAGGCGCAGGACTGCATCATGCCTGGTCCCGGTGTACACGGCGACGAGAATAAACCTCCCTAAATGGCGATTAATGCGCGCCCGATGGCGCTTTCCCTCGCGATCCCAGCCGAGGGCGCCTGCAAGCAAGACCGCAAGCTCGGCGCGGTTTAGATGGCGTTCGCGAGGACCTGCTTGACCGGGAAGCGGGACTGGGACGGGACGATCAAGCTTCCCCTCCCTCCAGCACCACCGTATCGCCGCACTCAGGACGACAAGCTCCCGTCGCGCGGTCGAAGCTTTGACGGGCTTGCCACCGGCCTTCACGCGAGCATCACGCTGTGCCGTTCGCCATCGCACATAGTCAGCACATGATGCGCTTGTGACCTTGGACACCGGCTGATCGGCGAAGAAGTCAACGAGCTTGCTGATCGCACCACCTATTAGCGTGGGCCTGCGGGTTGTCGGAGCGTGCTTCTCGCCGTATTCGGAAAGGACATCGGCTACCAGCACCGCTGCAGGGTCTCCACGTCCAAATGAAGGACGGCGCTTGCGTGCGATGTAGTCGGCTAGAGCTCTTTCAGCTTCGCTGAGATCATCTTCGCTCGCCGCTGTGCCGATCTCGACTCCCGCGTCAAGAATGACCCACTGCGGCGTTCTCCCCCGGCGCCGTCTGAGGTACAGTCTGGCGCCCTTGCTTCGACGCGGCATAGCTCCCTCATCCGTTCAATGTTCGCCAGCGTAGTATAGTCTTTTCCTGCAATACGCTCGATGACAAGCCGACCGCGGGCACCTTCGCGCCGGAGTCCTGAGGCTGACATCGAACCGTCGGGGAACGCAAGCGCAGCCGCCACGCCAAGCCGAAGCGGTGTGTCCGGCCTAATCTCATCGCGCGACGGAAGAGTTGTGCGCTTCATTCGGTGCACTGTCGGCACGTTTACAAGTCGCCCAAATAGTGGGGCCACGACCAATCCCACGATCAGACACGGCACGAAATCTACAGAAAAAGTTGTCCGGCAAAGCGGGACAAGTAAAATCGAAAATCTGACCTCTTGGGTACCCGAAATTGAATTTAACTCTTAAATGCGCTTTTGTTTCAGCGGGCCAAGAATACAGCTCTCGTTGTCTAGCTTCGTCGCGATCACTAAATAGGCGTCGCGCCCATACGTGCATCGGATATTCCCATGGCTCGCCCAAACCTGAGAATTGACGTCATAAAGCGCGTCGGAAAGCCGATAAAATTTAGCGACCGTGACAGGCTGGCTATCGAAGCAAAGTACGGACATAAGCTGACTTCAGAGCAGTGGAAGCAGATAACTGGTGTAACTTCCGTCTTAACAATATTTATTCCCGGAATAAACGTTGCGTCGCGCGTCCGTATCGTGTTGTCAAAATTCAAGAAGCTTGAGGAGGCAGCAAAATCGCTGCGCAGTGAATTTAATGAAACTTCGGACCATGGAAATTTCACGCCGCAAGAAATTTACTGGGGCTTTTTCGCTCGTCGGCAGCGACCCCCAAGACAGGGCGAGGAGTTTCAATTTCTCGAAGAGATGCTCGGGGCTGTAATTAAGTTCAGTGAGTTTGCGATACAAAAGTTGCAGAAGCCGGATCCCAAGCAACCGAACGCTTGGTGCACACTTTCGGAGAGTGATGTCTGGAACATTTGGGTAAACGCGCTTACAAAAATTATCAAAGACAGTGGACTGCCGCACAAGATTAGGAAAGATAGCGACAAGAACAAACACGATATTCAATCGCCATTCGTGATCTTCATAAAGGAATTGCAGAAAATTCTGCCGAAGAAGTGCCGGAAATTCACGCAATCGGAATATGCTCTTGCTCAAGGCATCAGTAGGGCTCGCCGTCGTAAATAATTTGGACGAAAGTCTCCCGCCGTCTCCCGCGGCGCACGTTTTTCCATATGCTCGATTTTTGCCTACACTGGGCGGGTAATTTCGTTGAGTGAATTGAGCCTCATAAGTCCCGCTTTCATGGTGAGAATTTGATCAGGTCACCTCGCGTTCCGGAAAAGCCCGGAACTAATATAGCGAGGATCAAAATGCCTAATAAGCCAACTACGCACACACCGAACGAGCCGCGTAAGAAAAAAGTGCCGCCCGTCACAACGAACTGGGGATCCGAGAAGAGAAAAAAAGTAAAAACCGTCACCGCGAGCTGGGGAACTAAGAAACCCAAAGTCCAGAAAACAGCCGAACGCTCGCCCCGCAAGCACCGGCTATCATATGAGGTGCGAGAAATCGAAATTGCCGACATAAAAATCACGGGCAAGCGCCGGTCATTAAATTCTGAAAAGTTGAATAAGCTGATGGAGTCCGTTTCCGTGTTGGGGCTGCGGCAGCCAATTACTGTTAGGGTGATCAAGCGACGGAGCAAATGGAAGAACGCCAAGCGTGAATATGAACTTGTCTCTGGCTTCCATCGGTTGGAGGCCAAAAAGCGACTGGGCGATACGACGATTGCTTGCATTATCATGGAAGGTGACGACCGCGCTGCCCGAATGTGGGAGATTTCCGAGAATTTGCATCGAGCCGAGCTGTCACCGTTTGAGTACGATGAACACGTGGTCGAGTGGTACGAGCTGTTGAAGGCCGATCCACGTTTTTCTGGCCAAAATGTCCAAAAAAAGGGACGAGGCCGCCGGAAAGGCGGCATTTCGGAAGCGGCGCGTCAATTACAAGTCAAGGGCGAAACGCACGCAGCGAAGCGCAAGACGATGGAACGTGCGCTCAAAGTTGCTAACATCTTTCCGGAAGCGAAGGAAGCGGTGAAGAAGGCGGGCCTCGATAAAAGCCGCTCGAAGTATCTCAAAGTGGCAGCCGAAGAAACGCTTGAGGCTCAGCTCGCTAAAGTAGAAGAACTTGCAGCCCCCGAATTTGAAAAGAAAACAAAACGAAATACGCTAGGAACGGAACATAAGGCCACTAAAGCCGATCCGGAGATTCAACTCTCCGCGGAGGACACTGAATCTCTCGAATACCTTATGGAGGAGTGGAACGAAGCGCCTGAACTGAAACTCGCGTTCAACAACGCATCACCAGTCGTCCGTGAGCGATTTATTGCCGAGATTTAAAGGTAGCTGCCGCAGCGTCGCGCTCAACGCACATGCGGCCAATAAATGATGAAAATCCCACCGATGTCAGCCGGTGGGATTTTTGTTGCTACAATGACGGTTCGAACCAGACCAAGCGCGAGTAGCCCTCACACCGGCCGCAAGAATTGAATTCCGTTTGCTTTGGCCGAGGCCCAGAAATTCCTATCCCGCGTGTTATAAAACCGCACCAGTTCCGAGAAGATAGTAGGTCTGACGCCATCTCCGCCCCAGTTCAGCACCCCAATGTCATCAATAGAGACGGTGCGTTTCACCAGCCCCTTTAATGCATAGCCAACCACCTCTTCAGGACTGTACCGAATCGGCTCTACGTGGATGCGACGGATTTTGGGGGTACGATAATGATCCATTTTTTCTCGAAAATGTTCGTGCAACCCAACAGGTATTCGCCCCCAGCGATTAGCCAGCATAATTCCATGCATATGGAGGCCGTCATTTATGGAAACATCCTCAATACTACCCCCTTCCCCGAGTCCAAATTTTCGTACCGGAAAATCAGGACTGAAGAGTCCAATTGGCAACAACCCCTTCCATCTCGGCGACCGTGGCTTCCTCACCATCCTAGTCGCCAAGCGGCCATAAATCTTCTCTATCTCTCGATGCATCTGCATTATGCGCTTTTCTCTTGATCCAGATATATAATTGAACATAACTGTAAAAAAATATGCATCCCAACCAGCATTTATATAACGGTTGATCCAAACAGCATGTGCAGCAGTGATGGCTTCTAAATGCTCCCTGCTGTCAAAACCGAAGTTGTGTGAGTGTTTATTGTTATGATGTAATGGCATGTGCATGCTCAATGTTGTCATAGTCTCTGCATATACGATTGGCTTTGCGCATCGCATTGTCTCCACGATGTAGCAGGCACCGCGTTATTGGCTCATCCAATAATTGGGGTGGCTCTGCAATTTAAAATTAGTATTTACAGGATTGACTTTCGCCCATTACGCGGGTGCTGTGACGGATCGGCGCCCGGCCGTTTCCGTGGAGATCAACAGGCGGTCATTTCTCCGGGCTGAGCTGCTCAAGCAGCAAAAGGTCATCCTCACCGAGCGTGAGGATACAGCGACAGTCGAGAGGAAAAATCGGCGGTTCAAAGACAAGCCCGGATACTATGCCATCGACGTTCGTGCACCGCACCGATTGGCATCAGAGTAATTATTTGTGGTGTGCGAACAGCGCGCAAAATTGGTGCTCGCGCTACGATAATCCCCGGCCGTTCCCTGATTCGCTATTTCAAATCTCTTCCTGGGTCGCAAAGGTGTCGGGCCGTTAGGCCGGGCTGTCACAAACCGCTAGCTTGTGACGTGACGAGAACCTCTACCGACATGCCCGCGAAAGCGTCGGTCATCCCCACGAAATTGCCGGACACAGGAATGGCCTGCTCGATGTCGCGCACGACGGCGACTGGTATAAGATTGAAGCCGCCGACGCTGCGATTGGTCGGATCGAAAGTGATCCAGCCTGCGCCCGGGATAAAAACTTCTGCCCATGCGTGTGTCGATCCCGCATCGCTCGATCCGACGCTTTGCTGGTCGGGATTGTAGAGATAGCCAGAGACGATACGCGCGCCGAACCCGAGGCTGCGGGCCGCGTCGGCAAAGAGCACGGCGAAATCCCGACACGATCCCCAGCCGCGATCCAGAGTTTGTCTTGGAGACTGAGTGCCCTCGTCGTCCCGGCTCTGATATCGGATCCAGCTCGCCACGCCAGCACTCAGGTCTTTCAGTAGCGACAGCGTGTCAGTCGATTGGCCGCGGACGAATGCCAGCGCCCAGTCGCGCAGCCGCCCCGTCGGGTCCGGGTATTGCTGTCTGGTCAAAGCGCCGAGGTCGGTCCATTCATCGTCGGAATAGCGGAACGGATAGACAATTGCGGAGGCTGCGATGCTGAAAACAGGCCAGGCGGCTGCGTCGAGCTGAAGTTCCGTGACACTGTCGATTACCAGATTATCGGTTGTGGTCTGGAAGGTGGCCGTCGCAACTGCGTTACCGAAGACATCGTGTGCCCAGGTCAGCACGGATTCCGGCGTTACCGTAACACGGCTGGAAATCAAGCGCAGATCGCGGCTTTCACGCGGTCGAAGCATCAAGCGGTGGGGCCCGAGAGCCACTGGCTTGTTGAAGCGATAAGTCGTCTTGTGATGAATCTTGAGCGAGATCAACGAAATCTCCGATCTCTTGCAGCGTGAAGCTTCGGTGCCAATAAGATCCCGCCGAGCGTTCTGCCTAAAATTTGACCTCGCAACTGTCCTAATCAGTCTTACGTACCCTTCATCACCGACACGGATTCGTGCCAGGCGTCGGTGGCTGAGGGTTCGGTAGTGCTCCCGCCTGTTTTTCACGGGAATTGCACATGCCGTATTACACGCCCTCAAACCTCACCATTGAACGTTCGCCCCCGATACCGGACTACACGCCGACCATAGTGTGCCTCTCTTGCGGCGACACCATGAAGCACCTGCGGACGATCCCAAAATTTGGAGTGCGTCGAGAAAAGCTGATCTTCGTTTGCCTCTCCTGCAATGAAGTCGATACAAAGGAACTTATACGGCTGACCGCGGCCGAAACTTGAAATGCCTTTTTTTCAACGAAACACGGAGACGGGATTAGTCGCAATCGACCTTAACTGGCTGTCTCAAAAACGAGACTGCCAACGCTATTCCATTTTTAATCCTTCGTCTTCAATTGCTCTTCGTTCGCAGCAATGAACGCGCGAATTTCGGCCGACATGTCCAGCAGCTTCAGCCACTGTTCTTTATACAGGGTCACAGGAAAGCGCCCCATACCGTAGATCGAGACTGCTCCCTTTTCGCTTACCTTCATACGGATACTGGAAGACGCCCCCTTTTTGAGGGCCGCGTTTTCGTTGCGGAGCCGTTCGAGTTCGGCTTTCAGATCTTCGTCGGACATGGTTCTTGCTAGTTTGTTTTAGCGATTAAACTGGGATTCCCCGGATGAGTTTAAACCGGCGTGAATATTCGCGGTTTCACGGCCTTTCTGCAAGACGGAAGCGAGGTTGGACAGTTGCCAGCCGTTCGGGCAACTCGAATGGAGGTTGAGACGGCCATCTGGCCATTTCCCTGTCATTTTTTGACGCACTCCTCCTCTCGGGTCCTCCTAAACGCAGTGCATCGGGCGGCTGACGCGGCGCTGTTGTAGGCTGCGAGTCGAAATTCGCTAATTTATTGTGATGCCGGTTCGCGCGAACCCATCTGGAGAGTACTTCAAAACCCTATGACAATGCTATTGGACGAAATTCTCATCAAATACGTCAATCAGACTTACGACGCCGCCTGCCTCAGGCGTAACCGCGTCCAAATGCCCCCTGACTTGGCTTCTGCAGGGTTACTAGTTGAACTCGAAGCCAATGGGTATTTGATGCGTCTCGTAGATGCCAGCGGCAGAATTGCCTGGAGCGCAACACCACGGCTGCGCAACTGTCTGATGGACCTTAAACTTGATGCGGAGGCGGACCTGGAGGACATCTAACGATGCTCGTCCGTGCACCGAACACGATACCGTTTTCGACCGAAGCCATGAGAGCCAATCTCCTTTGGCTGCAAAATGAATGGAAGCCGTACAGGCCAGCCATAGCCGGAACGCCATCTATGGATATCTGGCCGCCGTTTTCGAACTGGTCACGTGGTGGGAGCAGGTGGGTAGGGCGGTTAAGCGTGCCCATCGGGCGTTGCACTTGCGGGGATATTCTCCGGTGAGGGAGCCGGAACCGTTTGCCGCCGTGATCCTTTGCACATCCGATCCAGACAAGGTCGATGCCCGGACGCGGAGCAAGTGGTCGCGGGTGTTGCGGTACGCGGCAGAATACAAGCATCTGGATGAGCCGCTCCGTGATTTCATCATGCGCCGGGGCGGTCTCAACGAATGTGCGGCGCGGTTTGCTCGTCGTCTCGGGGAGAGGTAGACGGCATCGGGCGCTGGGTCCAATTGCGAAGTGACCCGCTTTTGTCTCGGTCAGATGTTGAATTGCAAGAATTCTGGTTCTCTAAAGCAGGTTGAGCGTCATCTGCCGCGGCTTAAGGTACGGCAGACCCCTTACAAGCCATCCGGCACATACCTATTTTAGTACTCAATTTTGGCCGGGAATAAATGTCATGTTTTGCCATCGCTGGCTGATCGCGCTTGCCGTGATCGCGGCAGCGTTTGTGTTGGTTGGTGCTGATGCGCATGCACGCGCCGGCGGCGGCTTCTCAGGAGGTAGCCGAGGTATGCGCACATACTCGGCGCCGCCTGCCACGCCCACCGCGCCTACTGCCGCCCCCATCCAGAATTCGATGACGCAACCCGGCAGCGCCGCGCCCATCGGACAGACTGCAATCCGCCCTGGCTTTTTCGGCGGCGGATTGTTCGGCGGGATTGCTGCCGGTTTCCTCGGCGCGGGTCTGTTTGGCCTGCTATTCGGACAGGGATTTTTCGGTGGCATGGCGGGCTTCGCCTCGATCATCGGTCTGCTGTTGCAAGTCATGCTGGTCGCGATTGTCGCTCGGCTGATCTTCGCCTGGTGGCAGCGACGAAATATGCGGGCTCCTGCCTATGCGGCAGCGTATCCCGCAACCGGACATAGTTTTGGCGGTCTCGGTGGAGCATTGGGTAGTACCAATGCCCGACCGGCCGGGGAACCTCTTGCCATCGCAAAGTCGGATTATGACGTGTTCGAACGATTGCTCGGCGACATCCAGGCTGCTTATTCAACAGAAGACCTTTCGGCCCTCCGCGCAAAGGTCACGCCCGAGATGCTGTCCTATTTCTCCGAGCAGCTAGCGGGCAACGCGAGTCGCGGTCTAATCAATCGCGTCACTGATGTGAAGTTGCTGCAAGGCGATCTAGCGGAAGCCTGGCGCGAAGGCGATACCGATTATGCGACCGTGGCCATGAGATTTGCGGTTAAAGACAGTATGGTCGAACGCGCGAGCGGACGCACCGTCGAAGGCGGCGAGCCGAGCGAGGTCACCGAATTGTGGACCTTCATGCGCGCCCGTGGCGGCGATTGGCTTCTCTCAGCCATCCAGCAGACTTGATGCTGTGCCGCCGCGGATAGAAGCGCCTCTGCCAATTCACGGGGCGGGACCTTACTGCAACGCGCTCGCACACCTACATGGAAGCCATCACCGGCTGCGACTCTGTCCAGGCGTCGGTGACTGAGAGTTCGGTAGCACTCCCGCCTGAGACAGGGGAATGCTGTGCCCACATATCGCACCTACATCATTGGTCGCGCCGATCACTTTTAGGGCGCCGAAGATATTCAAGGCGCTGACGACGAAGATGCCATCCAAAAGGTGCAACAGACCATGGATGGCCGCGATACAGAGCTTTGGGAACGTAGCAAGGCTGTCTTCTACCCGATCCGAAAGTAGGCCGACCGACACGCGCTCGTCCGTCGCCTTGGGGGGTCGCAATCCAACACGCTTGTCGGAACCGAATTTCTAACAATCAGCGGGACGGTATGTTGCACACTGCAAGGTGCCCAGCACGCAGCGGAGAATGTTTATGGGGGAGCGTTACGTTGGCCGTCACGTAGGGATAACGGCCGACCAAAGCCAAGCGGCACCACGCACCCCGCTCGAATCACCGTGAGCCGCGCGCACGATGGGTGTGTCGAGGCCATCAGAAAACGTGTAAATCTCGGTAAGAGAGGAAAGTCCCGCGTACAACTGCACGATATTGGAGAGGCCGCCGCCGAGCACGATCACATCGGGGTCCAGGAGATTAATGACAACCGCGAGGCAACGCGCCAGGCGATCCTGATAGACCATTAGGCACTCCTGTGCACATTTTTCGCCACCGCTGGCGGCTAGCGTGATTTCCTCCGCCGTCAAATGTTTGCCGGTACGGCTGCGATAGTCGCGCGCTAGACCCGCACCAGACAAGAACGTCTCGACACAGCCTGACTTGCCGCAATAGCACGGCGCGCCCGGCCGCTCGCTCTCGGTAGCCCATGGCATGGGATTATGGCCCCATTCTCCGGCGATCTTGTTGTGTCCCGCAATAAGCTCCTTGCCAATGACAATGCCGCCGCCAACACCCGTGCCAAGGATAACTCCAAACACTACATCGGCACCTACGGCAGCGCCGTCGATTGCCTCAGAAAGGGCAAAGCAATTTGCATCATTTTCCAATCGGATTGGCCGCCCGAGTGTTCGAGATAGATCACGGACTAGCGGCCTGCCGTTCAAAACGGTGCTGTTCGAGTTCTTGAGGAGGCCAGTCCTAGTTGAGATTGCTCCGGGAGATGCCACGCCCACCGAGCCGGTTTGGCAAAGTTCCCTTTCGGATGAATTGACAAGATCGGCGATGGCGTTCAAGGTGCCGACATAGTCTCCAGTCGGCGTTGGCACGCGACGCCGTAATAGTGTGGCTCCGTTTCGTCGAGGGCAATTGCCTCGATCTTAGTCCCGCCCAAATCGATGCCGATTTCGTATTTCTACGTCCATCTTGACGTTAAAGGATACGCGACCTATCGAACGCGAAAATGAACCCGCTAACACATGGAAAGAATCACCGATGTCAACGCTAAAATCACTACACCAAGGTGGGGGATAGAGTGGCAAAAATGGAAGAAAAGGAATTAGAAGGACATCGCGAACAGATTATCGCTGACGTGAAAAAATTAGTCGAAAAATATCGTGCGATATTCGATTGGGATGTCCCAGATGTCGATCAAGCTGCTGCGGATAAGCTTATCCTGATGGAGGTACGCAGGGCACTGAATGAGCTTGAACATAAATTGTTGGGTTAAGATCTCCCCGATGCGGTCAAATATCGAGGCCGCGGGAATAACGTACTAACAGCGACCGGAATTGATCGGTCGGCTCCCAAACGTTGATTGTCCTGTGTTGCCTCTTTGAGCGCGCGTATCATGTCCTCGCGAGAGATCATTCCTACCAATTGGTGATTGGCCGCCATGACCGGAAAACTGCGGCTCTTAAGGCTGACCATCAACTGGAGAACTCGTGTCAACGGTGCTGCCGGTTCGACATGAACAACGGCTTCGGTCATCATTTCTCCGACCGGCCGTCGCATTAACTCAGCGTAATGAGGAACCATCTGCCCGGTGGTGAAGGCAAAGGCACGAAGAAAATCGAATTTGGTGACAATCCCCAGCATCTTTCCGCCTTCTACTACGGGGAGTGAATTGAAATCGTGCTTCTCGAATAATGCCTCCAGCTCACGCATGGATGTTTGGCGCGTCACGGTGGTTACTGCCCGCGTCATATATTGCTCTGCTGTGCCTTCGAGAAAACGGTACATGATTTCGACCAGTGTTCGTTTTCGTCTATTTGCCTTCTAGATTGCTTGCCTCGCCGCCTACGAGGCCGAAGTCCGCGGAACTATTTGCGCGACGATGT
>CAWGKB010000012.1:0-48446 GCA_963823135.1 uncultured Alphaproteobacteria bacterium
ATTCGAACTCCTGACCCCCAATTCGTAGTCTGGTGCTCTATCCAGCTGAGCTACGGGCGCTTGACGTCGCTTGGAATAATAGCACCGTTCGTTGGTGCAGCCTGCGGCGCGCGCCATTAGCTATAGCCTAAAGCCCTTATTGGCAAGCGCAGGGCCGGCCGGCGGACTTGGCGACAACCCCGCGCTTCCCATATGATATGAACAGCGGCGATCGGGCAGGAATGCGGAGCAGAACGTGTGGCGGCCACCGCAACGGCTTAGGTACACGGCTTCGGCCGGACGGATACCGTCAGCGGCGGAAGCCGCGGCGTCGCGGCTGTTTTCGCCCGTCGATATCGGCCCGGTGTCGCTCCTGCAGCGGACCTGGGTTCCAGCCATGGTGCCGTGGCGGGCGACCGGAGAGGGCTACGTCACCGAAGACGTCATCGACTGGTACGAGCGCTTCGCTAAGGGGATGCCGGGCGCGATCGTGGTCGAGGCGACCGGCATCCGCGACGTGCCGAGCGGACCGCTGCTTCGCATCGGGCATGACCGCTTCTTGCCGGGCCTTACCGGCCTGGTCGAGGCGGTGCGGCGGGCGAGCGAAGGCCGCACGCGCCTTCTCATCCAGCTGATCGATTTTCTGGCGATCCGCCGCCGTCCCGAGGCCGAAGAAATTCTTCGAGCGCTTTCTCGCCATCACCGATCGCCATCGCGCCGCGTTGCCGGGTTTGTCCGAAACCGACATCCGCGCCCGCTTGAGCGCCATGGGCGAGGACGAGCTTTCCAACGTGCTGACGGCTGGTGAGCTTGAGGCGCTGCAATCCGGCTACCGCGAGCGCATCACCGACATGCAGCTCCCGCATATTCGCGAACTGCCGCAAGTGCTGCCCGGCTTGTTTGCTGACGCGGCGTTGCGCGCTGAGCAGGCCGGCTTCGACGGCGTCGAGCTGCACTACGCGCACGCCTATACGATGGCGTCTTTCCTTTCGCGCACCAATACGCGCGACGACGGCTATGGCGGATCACGCGAGAATTGGGCGCGGCTGCCGCTGGAAGTTTTTGCCGAAGTGCGCCGCCGCGTCGGCAGCGGGCTTGCCGTCGGCTGCCGTTTCCTCGCCGACGAATGCATCGCCGGCGGCAGCGACGTCAGTGACGCGGCGTATTTCGCCGCCGCGTTCGCCGGCGCCGGCATGGACTTTCTCTCGACCTCGCGCGGCGGCAAGTTCGATGACGCCAAGCAACCGGCGGTCGGTGCTGCCGCCTATCCCTACACCGGGCAAAGCGGCGACCAGTGCATGCCGCAATATATTTCCGACGAACGCGGGCCGTTCGGCCGCAACGCCGAGCCGACGGCAGCGGTCCGCAAGGCGGTGCGCGACGCCGGCAATTCGGTGCCGGTCGTCTGCACCGGCGGCATCCACAATTTCGAAATGGCGGAAGATTATCTGGCGCGCGGCGTCTGCGACATCGTCGGCGCGGCGCGCCAGTCGCTGGCCGACCCGGACTGGTTCCGCAAGACGCTCCTGGGATTCGGGGCCGATGTGCGGGTGTGCGAATACACCAATTACTGCGAGGGACTCGATCAGAAGCACAAGCCGGTCACCTGCCAGCTCTGGGACAAGCTGCCGTCCAATGGCGGCGATCGGCGGACGCCCGACGGCAAGCGCCGTCTCACGGCGCCGGTCTGGCAGCCGCCGAGCCGATAACCCTTTTGCGAGCCGGTAAACCTTTTAACGGTCAGTGCCCCGTCTGACATCGATGTCAGAAATCCCCTGGGATTGGGGCTTAGGGGTCGCTTGCTCAGCCACCTTTGTGACATTTCAACGACTAAAGGCGAAACCCGGATTTTAGGGCAAATCCTGAATTTACTTCCATTGATCTGTGCTTTATTCAAAATTAGCCTGTCAGCTTGGGATTGGGGGCGATCTCAGTGGCATACGCGTGGGTTGACTGTGACTACGTCACGGTGCGGAATCGCTACGACCGTATCGCAAAGTACATTCCGCTATTCGATCGGGTGCTTTTTCTGCCGCAGGATTTGCGCAGAAACGCAGTGGCTCGTCTTGACCTGAGACCGGGCAGCAGCGTGCTCGATGTCGGCTGTGGCACCGGCCGAAGCCTTCGTTATTTGCAACAGGCGGTGGGTCCGACCGGGCGCGTTTACGGCGTCGATATTTCCCAGGGGATGTTGCGGCAGGCGCGAAAACTGCGCGCCGCCAATCGCTGGGACAATGTTGAACTGTCGGAGTGCGATGCAGCCGAATTCACCGCGCCGACGCCGCTCAACGGCGTGCTGTTCAGCCTGTCGTATAACACCATGCCGCATCATCGTGCCGTGCTGCGCAACGCGTGGGATCAACTCCTGCCCGGCGGCCGCCTCGTCATCATGGATGCCAAGGTGCCGCCGGGGCTGAGCGGCAAGCTGGTTTTGCCGTTCAGCCTGTGGTTGATGAAACACACGATGCTCGGCAATCCGCTGATCCATCCGTGGGAAGAGCTCGCCGCTCTGACCGACGACATCGAAATGACCCAGCGCCTGTTCCACTCATACTACATCTGTTGCGGCGTGAAGCCGCTGAGCGCGCCAATCGAGGCGGCGAACAGCGACGACAGCGACGTTGCCTATCGGATTGCCGCCGAATAACCTCGGCCGCAAAGCCAAAACGCTCGCGGCTCCGGCCTTCCCTGTCAAAGCGAGCGAGCGGCTTCCACCATGTTTTCCATTTTGGCTCGCAGCACTGCGACGTCGCGTGACGGGTGGCGTCCGAAGCCGCAGGATGGCGAGACCCAAAGACGCTCTTCGCCGACGACGCGCGCCCAATCGGCGATCCGCTCGCGGATTTTCTTGACCGATTCGATCCAATAGCTGCCTTCGTCGACGATGCCAGCCGCGAGCTGCATGTTTTTCGGCATTCTCTTGAACGACTCGCGCTCGATCCATTGGAAGAAGTATTTGACCTCGAATGCGGCGACATCGACGACGCCGTCGAGGCGCTCCAAAATGTCGACCCAAGGCGCGCAGTGCAGCGCATGCGAAATCGGCCGTCCGCGGAGATTGCCGTTGCAAAAATGCAGCGACCTCGTTGCTTTGACGCCTTCGAAGCATGGCGCGATCAAGTCGGCCGCTTCCTGCGCTGTCATCATTCCCATATTGACTTCGCCGCCGAAGATCGGAGCATCGAGCTGCACATTCGGGCAGCCTTCGTCGGCCATGGCGCGCAGCTCCTGATTGACGATTTTCGTGATCGCCGGCATCTGCGCCTTAAGGGCGTCGAGCTGATCGCGGCCGGCTACGACCACCTCGTAGGGGGCAACGATCGCGGCCTTGCGCACGCCACCGGGCAGTTTCTTCTCCCGCCGAAAAGCTTCCAGGTAGCCTAGACCATTGGGCGCGCTGATCTTGCCGACGATCTTGGCGTGGGTCATATCGTCATAGTCGAAGACGTCGTCGGCTTGCGGCTTGTCGACTTCGAGCCCGGTCAGGCACTTGTGCATGTGCAGAATGAAATTGTCGGTGTTGTATTCACCACCGGTCCATTCATCGAGACCGAGATCGCGCTGCTCAGCAATGGCTTTGGCGGCCGCCCGGTTGAGGACCGCCTCGCCCTCCGCAGGCGAAAGTTTGCCGGCATGATAGCGGGCCAAATCCTGCTCCATTTCGGGATGAAGCCACCAGGATCCGACGACGGTCGTGCGAACGGCCATTTCCAGTCCTCCCATAACTGTTTTTGTCAGCGTGCTCGTCACACGAGCGTGTCAGTCCCCGGCCGCGACGGCCGGGGACGTTTGTTGCAAAAGGATTTCGGGCGCGGCGAAAATCGGGATCGCGAGTTAAGCCGCAAGTCCCGCGTGTCCGTTCACGCCCAGCTGGTTTTCGCCCTGACCGCCACATAGTCGGAATTGGGGTAACCGACACCGCCGACCGCGTGGAACCAACCATCCCGCCACTGGCCTACAGTGTAGAGCCGGTTGAGCAATTGATTGCGCATGTCGAACTCACCCAACAGGGTCTTGTAGGTGTGGCTTTTGATGTGCGCGGCGATCGCCTCGCGGTCCATCGAGCCGGCGCCTTCGATCGCCTGCGTGAGCAGCTGGTTGTTGGCGTAGTATAGAGGGCTGCCGTTGAAGTCGGCATCCACGCCGGTCACCGCCTTGTGCAGCTTGTAGAAGGCGCGCATGTCGGCATTGTCGGGCACGCCGCCCCAGCCGAGAACGTTCTCAGCCGCAGCGCCGAATTTTCCGGCGTAGCCCGGGAAGGCGCAGCCGATGCCGTTGAAGTACACCTTCACATTGAAGTTTTCGATCTTGGCCTGCTCGGTCAAGCCGAACGTGTCCGGCGGATAGGACCAGGCGATGAAAGCGTCAGGCTCGGTCGCCTTTGCGCCCTTGATGACCGGCGTATAGTCCTGCGTGCCCAGCGGGTATGATTTGTTATAGACGATTTCGAAGCCGGCGGCCGGGAACTGCGTCTTGCTGATGTTGGAGATTTCGATGCCGTACTCGTCGGCGATATTGACCATGGCGATCTTATTGCCGATCTGGCCGGCATCCCGGAACTTCTTGAGGATGTCGATCACCGTCGTGCTGTAGTGGGTCAGCGTGCCGTTGCCGAAGAACAGCAGCGGATATTTCTTCACCAGTTGCGGCCCGAGCTCGGTGACGCAGGCGACCGGAATCTGCGGATAGCCGAGCTTGGCAAAGGTCGGCACGGCGGCGACGTTGAAGCCGGTGCCGTACAATCCGGCGATCCAGTCGACCTTGTCGACCGCGGCGAGACGTTCGATCGCCTTGATCGCTTCGGCCGGCTGCGTGTGGTCGTCGTATTCGACCAGCTCGACCTTGTGCTGACCGTCCTTGAGCTTGAGGCCGCCCGCCTCGTTGACTTGATGCGCCCAAAGCCGCCATGGCGGGAAATGCGTGACTGCCGCGCCAGGGGCGAGCGGGCCGGTTTTGGCGCCGACCACGCCAACTTTGACGGCTGTCAGCTCCGCACGCGCGGTGCGTATGAATGGTGCGGCCAGCGCCGTGGCGCCAGCATATTTCAGCAAGTCGCGTCGTCGCATGTGAACCTCCCTGTAGGTTTTGATTTTTTGCCGGGGACGAGCCCGGTATTTTTTTGATTTTGCTGTGGTACGCGTCATGCGCGCATCGACCGGAATGCGTGCGGCCGCGCAGACGCAAACAAAATATCCCAATCCGCGAACTCGCGCACTGAGCTTTCGCCGTCGCGCCGGCATGGGCGGCGAGATTCCGCGAACCCAGGCCGTAAACTTGGGCGCAGCCGGTGGGCACCGCCCGCCGGCTGGGTCCGGCGTTACGCCGCCAGCAGCCGCTTCACCTCGGGCCAGCTCTGGGTGCCGAACGTCTTGAGGTCGCTGGTGAGATCCGGCGGGCACATGTCGAGCAGCGACGGCTTGAAGCTTGCCCGCGATTTCATCCGCTCGAACCAGTCGGTCAGCAACGGCCGGCTGCCGATCCACATTTCCGACATGCCCAACATGTCGAGCCGGTTGACGTAGGGCGCCATGGCGATGTCGGCGAGCGACAACGTATCGCCGGCGAGCCAGCGCTGCGCCGCCAGCGTATCTTCCATCTTTTGCAAATAACTGTCGTAGAGGCGGAAGGTCCGCCCGACGCGCGGCGCCGCCATGCCCTGACGTACGATTTCCTTCTTGCGCGCATGCCAGTCGGCGGTCACCGAGATCGGCGGCGTGCTTTCGAGAAATGCGTTGAGCTTTTCCGGCGGCAGGCGCCCGATGATGTAACGGTGGCAGGAGGCGAAGGTGAGCTCGGCACAAGCCGGATGCAGATATTCGTCGACCGCCTTGGTCCATAGCCGCATCGCCGCGCGCTGCGCCGGATCGGCAGGCTTGAGCGGCGGATTCGGGAATGCGTCGTCGAGATATTCGCAGATCACGCTCGATTCGATGATGACCTTGCCGTCGTCGACTAGCGTGGGCACTACGGCCTTGGGATTGAGCTTCATGTAGGCCGGGTCGAACTGATCGCCGCGCAGAATGTCGACGTAAATTCCATCCCAGAGCAGCGATTTTTCCGCCAGCACGAGCCGCACCTTGGCGGCGCAAACCGACGATCCGTGATGGTAAAGCGTGATCATTGCGGCGTTCCTCCCGGCGCTTATTTCGTGCACGGCGGCCCGTACACGATGCGGCGAAGCTCGGGGCGGTCGCGGAACAGCCGCTGCTCCCAGGGCGGCTCGCCATCATACTGCTCGGCGAGATATTTGAGCAGCATCCGCACTTTCGCCGGCAGGCGCGGCGAACTGCGGTAGAAGGCATTGAGGATGGCGGCTTCAACGCGAAACTCCTCGAACACCGGGGATAGCGCGCCGCTTCGCAGTTCCTCGACGATCGAATAGATCGGCAGGATAGCGACGCAATCGCCGTTCAATGCCGCTTCGCGGATCATCCAGATGCTGTTCGACAACACGGCTGGCCGGATCGGCGGAATCCGCACCGGTCCGTCCGGCCCGGCAAAGGTAATGTCGGCGATCGGCAGAATGTAGTTGTTGTGCGCGCAGCGATGGGCGCCGAGTTCGTCGGGATGGCTCGGCCGGCCGTGGCGCCTGAAATAATCCGGCGCCGCCACCAGGAGCCGCCGCAGCGGCACGATCGGCTGGCGCACGATGCCTTCGCCGCCGACGTCGCTCGGCTGAATGCAGATGTCGTAGCCTTCCTGGATCGGATCGTAGACGCGGTCGTTGTGGTGCAGCTCGACGATCAAGTCTGGATGCTGTTGCTGAAAGTGGCAGACATCGCGGCAGAGCTGATGAGCGAGGAACGAGGCGATGCAGCTCACCCGCAGCGTGCCGGTGAGCCCGACGGTGAGCGAGCGAACGGCCGATTGCGCCTCATCCAATTCGGCGACGATGCGCACGCAGCGTTCGAAGTAGCTTGCTCCCGCGTCGGTCAGTGTCAGCCGGCGGGTCGAGCGGATCAACAGCTGCGCCTTGAGCCGATCTTCAAGCTCTTTGACCCGTTTGGTGATCACGGATTTGGACACGCCAAGCCCGCGCGCGGCGGCGACAAAGCTGCCGCCCTCAACGACGCGGACGAACATCCGAATTCCGGCCAACTCGTCCATGTTTGATTGTGCGCGTTTTGAGAACGATCTATTTCCAAATTCGCCGATTATCAAATATTTCGGCCTGATCTACTATCAACGGACTTAATCAAAAGCAAAATCTAATTGGGAGGATCGGGTGCCAAGCCGCGATTGCGCAGCGCTCTCCGGCGCGGAAATCGCCGCATCCGCCTCCGCCACACTGGAGGCCGGCGCATGATCGTGACCCCGACCAACAACAGCGTTAACGCGCTCGAAGGTCTGCACCTGTTCCACGCCGACATTTCGAACTGTTCGATGCGCGTGCGCATGGTTCTGGCGGAGAAGGAATTGCCGTGGACCAGCCATCATCTCGACTTGCGCAAGAAAGAGACGGTGACGCCCGAATATTTCGGCATTCATCCCAAGGGGCTGGTGCCGACCCTGGTGCACAACGGCGTCGTGCACATCGAGTTCGAACGAGATCATCGAATATCTCGACGAGACCTATCCTGATCCGCCGCTGCAGCCGCAATCGGAAACAGAGCTTGATGAGATGCATCGGTGGCTGCGCACCGCGACCGAGATCCATGTGCCGGCGGTGAAGACGCTGATCTATACGCGCAAGATCGGCAAGGTCCTGCACAAGAACGAAGCTGAAGACGCCAAATATCGTTCGTTGCAACGCGATCCGGAACTCCTTGCCTTCCACAGCGGCGCCTCGACCGGCATAGGCCTGCCGCAGGAGCAGGTCGACAAGGCCGAACAAACGTTGCTCGGCTTATTCGACAAGGCCGAGGACGCGCTGTCGCAGCATCAATGGCTGGTCGGCGACCGGTTCTCGCTCGCCGACATTTCCTGGGTGCCGCTGCATTTCACACTGTCAGGCGTCGATTTTCCCTTCGGTCGCTACCCGCGCGTCAGCGCCTGGGCAGACGCCATCCGCGAACGTCCGAGCTTCCAGGAGGGCGTGTTGCGCTGGTGCGCGAAATTCTGACAACGCGCTCTTTGGGGGGATGATGTCCAGTCTTGCGGGTAAAGTGGCGCTGGTGACCGGATCGTCGCAGGGCATCGGGGCAGCGCTGGCGTTGGCGCTCGCGGCCGCAGGCGCCAAGGTCGTCGTCTCGGACATCGCGGATTGCAACGACACCGCCCGGCAGATCATGGATCAAGGCGGCGAAGCGGTCGCAGTCTTGGCCGACGTGACCAGCAACAAATCGCTGACCGAGCTCGTCGCTACCGCAGAAACGGCGCTCGGCCCGATCGAGGTCCTGATCAACAATGCCGGCGTGTTCGGCACGCTGGAGCTCAAGCCGCTGTCGCAAATCACCGAAGACGAATGGGATCTGGTGTTTCGCGTCAATGCTCGCGGCGTGTTCCAGGCCACCAAGGCGGTGCTCGGCAGCATGAAGCGGGCCGGCGGCGGCTCGATCATCAATATCTGCTCGGGGACCATCCTGCGCGGCGCGCCGATGTTGCTGCATTATGTCAGCTCGAAAGGCGCGGTGTTCGCCATGACCCGCTCGATGGCGACGGAGCTTGCCGCCGACAACATCCGGGTGAATTCGATCATCGCCGGCTTCACCGCCAGCAAGAGCGTGCTCAATCACCCGGCGATGATGGAAAAGATCCGGCCGCACACGCTCAACGCCCGCATGATCAAACGTGACATGACGCCGGACGATCTCTGCGGCACGGCCGTGTTCCTCGCCTCCGACGCCAGCGCCTTCATCACCGGCCAGGCCATCAACGTGGACGGCGGCGCCGTCACTTACTAGCGCGAGGCGGCCTTCAAGTTTGCAGGCGCGTGAACAGGCGCGCCGCATTGCCTCGCTGGATCGCGGCAAGCTCGTCGGCCGAGAAGTCCAGTTTCTGCAACGCACCGGTCATCTTTACGGTCGACAGAAACGGCTCGTCGGAGCCGTAGAGCAGTTGCGAATTCGGCATCAGCTTACGCAGGCCGGCGATGCCGGCCGGGTTAAAGCCGATGCTCGCCAGCTCGTAATATTGCCGGGTCAGCTCATATTCCGGGCCCTTCGGCATCTTGATCGTCCGTTCGTCGGGCTTCATCCGCGCGGCTGCACCATACAGCCGCTGCACGATCGGCAGCAGCATGCCGCCGCCATGGGAGAAGATGAAGCGAGTGTCCGCGTAGCGGGCGAAGCCACCGCTGAACAAGAGGCTCGTGATCGTCCGCGTCGAATCCATCGGGAACTCGATGGTCGTCGGGCTTATGCCCGGCATCGGATTGCCGCAGCACGACATCGTCGGATGCACGAACACCACGGCCTTGCGGCGGTTGATCTCCTCGAACACCGGCGTGAATGCCGGATCGCCCAGGAGCTTGCCGGCGTAGCTGGTCAATAGCCCGATGCCGTCGAGCTTGAGCACGTCGAGCGCATACGCGATCTCCTTGAGACTGCCATCGGTGTCGGGCAGCGGGATGGCGGCGAACATGCCGAACCGGCCGGGAAAGTCGCGGATCATTTGCGCGCCGAATTCGTTGCAGATGCGCGCGCGGGCTCGGGCGGCATCGCCGTCTTCGAACCAGACGCCCGGGCTGGTCATCGAGTTGATGGCGGTCGCGACGCCGGCCTGGTCCATATTGTCGATGGCGCTGCGTGGCGACCAGCTTTGGATTCTGTTGGCAAATGCGCCGATCGACTTTGAGATTTGCTCGAAATTGTCGGCGAGGTAACGCGGCGGATAGATGTGATGATGCACATCGACCGTGCGGAGTGCGGCGCTTGCGGTTTCGGCCCTGGCAACGGCTGGCGAGAGCACCGCCGCGGCGCCCACCGCCGCCGCGCCGGTGAGGAAGGCCCGCCGCGAGTGGCAGGCGCAGGCCGAAGCGTTGCCGAAGGTTTGGCCGTGATAGCGAAGGCCCAAGCGCGAGATCATGGCGTCCTCCTGTCGATGACGAGATGGCGCGGCGGGTTGAGGTCATTCGCGCCCGCCGGTGAGATCCGAAACAGCCTAGCAATGAATAAAGACGATGAGAATGCGGCGCAGATAAAGAAGAAGGACGCGCCGGAATGCTCGGTGGCCTTGGAACGGAACGACGGCGAAGAAATTGTTGGCGCTATGGCCAAGATGCAGGCCTATAGCGATTTTGCCATTCAGAAAGCCACGCCGGCTCCTGCTGGGTCGGAGCGGCTACGCGCTCATCCCATCCACAGCAGCACGAGCGCCAGCGCAGCCGGAACGGCCTGGATCAGAATAATTCGGGCGCTGACCGAGTAGCCGCCATAGAGCCCGGCGACGACGACGCACAACAGGAAGAATACCTTGATCTGAAATCCAGTGCCGGCGACCGGATGCATCAATCCCCAGATCAGTCCGGCGGCGAGAAAGCCGTTGTACAGGCCTTGATTGGCCGCCAGCACGGCGGAATCGTCCGCCTTCTGCTGGCTCTGCCGAAACGTCTTGAGACCAAGCGGTTTGGTCCACAGAAACATCTCCAGCACCAGGAAGTAAATATGCAGAGCGGCGACAATGCCGATGAGAATGTTTGCGGCAATGATCATGACAGCGCCTCCGCGTCTATGATGCCGCGCTCAGTGCATGATCCTTGGCGAGCTGGCGCATCGCCTTGAGCGTCGCCCGCACCGCCATCAGATAGCCGTCCTCCATCTGGCTGGTGAAATCCTTTTCCTCGGCGCTGCCGGCGGCTATGCCGTCGATCGACAGGGTGAAGGTGAATTTCAGCGCCAGATCGCCGTCGCCGTCCTCGATGATCTCATTGAGGATGGTGCCGAGCACGCGCCCGGACGTCCGTTCGAATTTGACCATCCGTTCGGGATCGAACGTCACCACCTCGGTGATGGTATCGCCCTTGTCGACGATTTCGCGAACGATGCCGTCGCCCCGCCGCTCCAGAACCTTGCAGCTGGAAATGACCGGAACGAACGGCAGCGGATTCTCCGCCTTCATCACCAGCCCGCGCCAGACCAGACTCCGCGGCAGCGGCAATTGGCGCGGATCGTCGTTCACTTTGATGGTTCTTGATGCGTTGACCATGGGACCATTCCTGGTAGCCCGGATGAGCGAAGCGACATCCGGGGATCAGTTTGTAAAACCTCTCGATCGTTCCCGCATATCGCTGTGCTCATGCGGGCTACGAATTATCCTTACCAGCACGCGACCTTAAACGGCTTGAATTCCACCCGGGCGCCCTGACCGAACAGCGTCCGCTCATAATGCGGATCGAGGCCGGGAATGCCGGCGCGATCGCCGGCGCGCCGGCGATCATTTTTCAGATCGCCGAACAGCGTGAACAGTCCACCGCCGATCTTGATGGCGTCGACCTTCACGACCGGCCCGCGCTCGCCGGGCGGCGCGCCGACCGCGTCACGCTCGGCCACGACCTCGCCGTCGACCATCCAGGAAACCCGGTCGTGGGCGCGGTCGTAGCGGATCGTGTAACGATGCCACTCGCTTTGTTTGGTAGGCACGTCGATCGGGATCAGTTCGGTGAATGCCGGATAGGGATTGGCGTCGCTGATGCCGAACGGTAATCGCTCGTAGAGCGGGACGATCCGGCTGCCGCTGACGAAGAAGTCGAACACCATCCAGGTCCTTAAATCGATGGTGTTGAGCGCGCCGCAGCCGAGCCGCACGTCGCCGGCATCGACGCCGTAAGGATTATTGCCGGTGCCGAAAGTCGTCACTCGCATGTCGGTCGATACGCCGATTATCCCGCGTTCGCCCGCAGCAAATTCCGCGGTCGAATAGATCAGCGCCTTGACGTTGTCGTGGCCATCCTTGCGGCCGAGCGTGAAGCGCCGCGTCTCGACCGCCAGCGTTCCGTCCCGACCGCCGCTGCAGGTGACGACCGTCGCTGGATCCCAGAGGTCGGGTATCGGCAGATGCCGGTACCACTTGTCGCCCGGCCATGAGCCCGGCGTCGCGAAGTCGTCGTAGATCGTTGCGTGTGCCTCGTCCGCCCCGGCGTGCATTGTTCCCTCCCAACGCGGAGGGAAGGTAGCCCGGGTTGAGCGTCCGCGAAACCCGGGAAACGCCGTCACCCTTGAGCGCGAGCGCCGCGACGGGCGCTCAACTCCACCGCGCGGTCAGGAATGGTGAGGCGCAGCGTTGCGCCGATGGTGCCCTCGACCAGGCGGATTTCGCCGCCATGGGCGCGCACCAGCTCGGCGGCGATGGCAAGCCCAAGGCCGGTGCCGCCGCTGCGGGTCGAGCCCTGGAACGCCTCGAACAGATGCGCCTGCGCTTTATCGGAAAAGCCGGGCCCGGTGTCGGACACTTCGATCACGACGACAGCGCCCTCGCGGCGGCCGGTGATACGGATCTGGTCGCGGCCCGGGTCGCGCGCGGCGCGGCTCTCCAAAGCCTGCACGGCGTTGCGCGCCAGGTTGAGCAGGATGCGGAACATCTGATCGTAGTCGGCTTCGACCACGAGCCCGCGCTCGACCGCCCCGATCCAGCGGATCGGCGTCTCCTGGCCGAGCCCGAGCGTCTCCTGCACCTCGTCGACCAGCGGCTCGAGCGGGATCGGCTTTCGCTCCGGCGGCGGCTCCTGCAGGCGGCCGTAGGACAATGTCGATTGGCAGTAAGCGATGGCGCGCTCGAGCGCGTGCATCAGCTTGGGCGCAAAGCGCTGCACGTTCGGATCGGGCAGCGTCATCAGACGATCGGAGAATAGCTGCGCCGAGCCGAGCAGGTTGCGCAGATCGTGGTTGATCTTGGAGACGGCGAGGCCAAGCGCCGCCAGCCGGTTCTTTTGCTGCAAGGTCGACGCCAGCTCCGCCTGCATGGTCGCGAGCTCACGCTCGGCGATGCCGATCTCATCGGCCCGGCCGGACGGCACGATGATGCGTTCGGGATTCTCCGGGTCGGCGCGGAACGCCATCATATTGGCGGTGACCCGGCGCATCGGCCGCACGAACAGATAGTTCAAGGTCAGATAAACCAGAACGCCGGTGATGCCGGAGATGAGCAACGAGATCAGCAACAGATCCACCGAATAGCGCAGCATGGCTCGGCGCAGCGGCGGCTCGTCCATGATGATCTCGATATAATCGCCGCCCATCGGCGCCGGGCCGACGACGCGCATGACGTCCTTCTTGCGGCTCAGCATCGCCTTGAAAGCGTCGACGATGGCATCGAAGGCGTAGACATTGCGCATGTCGAAGTCGTCGGCGATCGGCGGCGGCGCGTCGCCGACCGCGAGCAGACGCCGCTGCGTGCCCCGCTTCATGGCGACCGCACGGGCGCCGATGCTGTCGAGAATTTGCTTGGCCAGGCTTTCGGGCACCATGCCGTTCGGCGCGGCGTCGAGTACCAGCGCGGCAGTGTAGGCGCTGGCCAGCCGGTCATTAAGCCACATCAAACGGTAAAGCGCGATCGACGGCACATAGATCAGCACTTCCGCGATCATCACGAACAGGATCGTGAAGACGAGGAGCTTTCCAGAAAGCCCAAGCCGCGGTGCGCGAGCCGGTTTCGGCGGCGCAGCTACTTCATCGCTCATTGGCAAAATCTCGCCGCCTAAAAACGACGCAGCATGCCTATGATGCGACGCGTATGCGGTTCCGTCAAACCTTGAGAAGGATCGGAAATTGCGGCACTTTTACCACTCGATTTCGGTGCAGGCAGCGCGCGAGAGGCGCCCGCCGCGGGCTTTAACCCAAGTGCCCTGAGCACAATAACGCCGGCGCGTCCGCCGCGGAAACCCGGCGCGGAAGTCGTGGTCCTGTCATACATTTTCCATATCGCAGCGTGGCGGAAGCGAGCGGCGAGGTCCCGGCGACGTCGCATTGACGAGCCGGGAGGGGTCCCGTATAAGCCGCGCCAAATCGCCCGCCCGCGCTGAAATTTGTGTTTGACCGAGAAGCTGCAATCGCATGCGGGTCTTGCGTGCAGCGGAGAAAATCCCGTGAAACGAACCTACCAGCCGAGCAAATTGGTGCGCAAGCGCCGGCACGGTTTTCGCGCGCGCATGGCGACCACAGGCGGCCGCAAGGTGGTCGCGGCGCGGCGCACGCGCGGGCGCAAGCGTCTCAGTGCGTGAGCGGGAACGCCAGCCTGTTGTTGAGCGGCTCAGACGCCGCAGCGATTTTCGAGCCGCGGCCGACGGCAATCGCGCTGCCGGTCGCTGGTTCGTGCTGCAGGCGCGGCGGCGCGCCGAGGAAGGGGCGATCCGCGTCGGCTTCACGGTGTCGCGGCAAGTCGGCAATGCGGTGGAACGCAACCGCGTGCGGCGGCGCTTGCGGGAGATCGTTAGGCTGTCTACGGCCACCGGGACGGGCCGATTGCGTTCCGGCCACGACTATGTGCTGATCGGCCGGCGGGCTGCGCTCGCCGCCCCGTTCGGCGAGATGATGCAGGAACTCGATGCGGCGCTCAGCCGGCTTGATGCCCGCGGCGGCAAGGGAAGCGGGAAGGGAACTGGTAGCGCGCACCGCGACCCCCTACATGAGGCGGGTTCGCCGTCGGGACCGCAGCGACCGCGCCGTAACCGCAGAAAGCCGTCAACCTCGTCTGCACCCCCGCCGCAAGAGCGCTGAATGATCGAGCACAAGAACACCATCCTCGCCATCGTACTGTCGCTCATCGTGGTGGTCGGCTGGCAATTCTTGGTCGGCTATCCGCAGATGGAAAAGCAGCACCACGAGGCCGAACTCAAGCAGCAGCAGCAAACCCAGGTCCAGCCGCAAGGCCAGCCGGGTATCGGGCAGCCTGGGGGAACGGCTACGGCGCCGCCGTCGCAAGCCGGCGCTCCTTCGGTGCCCGGTGGTCCCGCCGCCTCCGCTCAGCCGGCGGTGAATACGCGTGACGTGGTCATCGCGGCTGTGCCGCACGTCGCCATCGACACGCCGCGCGTCAAAGGCAGCATTGGTCTCAAAGGCGCGCGCATCGACAATCTCACGCTCGAGCAATATCGCGAGACCGTCGATCCCAATTCGCCGCCGATCGTGCTGTTCTCGCCGTCTGGAGCGCCGGACGCTTACTACGCCGAGTTCGGCTTCGTGGCGGCAGCCGGCACGGCCGAGAAGACGCCCGGGCCGGATACGGTATGGACGCAGGAGGGCACTGGCGCGCTTGGCGTCGGCCGTCCGGTGACGCTGACCTACGACAATGGCGGCGGATTGATCTTCCGCCGCACCATCGCGGTCGACGACTATTATCTGTTCACCCTTAAGGACGAAGTGCAGAACAAGGGCAGCGCCCCGGTCACGCTGTTTCCGTATGCGCTGATCTCGCGTCACGGCACGCCGAAGACGCAAGGCTACTACATCCTGCACGAAGGCCTGATCGGCGTGATGGGCGAGCAAGGCGAGCAAACCGAAACCTACAAATCGATCGCCGAGAAGAAAGAAATCCATTGGGATGTCACCAACGCCTGGCTCGGCATCACCGACAAATACTGGGCGGCGGCCCTGTTGCCGGATATCGACGCCAAGGTGCACGCGCGGTTCTCGTCCGGCGAGGCAAACGGCCAGAAGACCTATCAGACCGATTACCTGCTCGATCCGCAGACCGTTGCGCCGGGCGCCACCACCTCCGTCAATGCGCGGCTGTTTGCCGGCGCCAAGGAAGTTTCGGTGGTCGGTATTCACTTCCCGTTCGCCGCCCAAGGCGGTTACAACGAAGAGCTTCACCTCAATAAATTCGATCTGCTGATCGACTGGGGCTACTTCTATTTCCTCACCAAGCCGATGTTTCTGGCGCTCGACTTCTTCTTTCATCTGGTCGGCAATTTCGGCATCGCCATTTTGATCGTCACGGTGCTGGTCAAACTGCTGTTCTTCCCGCTCGCCAACAAGTCCTATGCCTCGATGGCGAAGATGAAGGCGGTGCAGCCGGAAATGACCATGATCCGCGAGCGTTATGCCGACGACAAGATGAAGCAGCAGCAGGCGATGATGGAGCTCTACAAGAAGGAGAAGATCAATCCGATCGCCGGCTGCCTACCGATCGCGATCCAGATTCCGGTGTTCTTCTCGCTCTATAAGGTGCTGTTCATCACCATCGAGATGCGCCACTCGCCGTTCTACGGCTGGATTCAGGACCTGTCGGCCAAAGACCCGACCAACATCTTCACCCTGTTCGGGCTGATCCCGTTCGATCCGACGGTGCTGCCGCTGGTCGGCAGCTACATGCATCTCGGCATTTGGCCGCTGATCATGGGCGTCACCATGTGGGTGCAGATGAAGCTCAATCCGCCGCCGCCGGATCCGACGCAGCAGATGATCTTCAATTGGATGCCGCTGATCTTCACCTTCATGCTGGGAAGTTTTCCGGCCGGGCTGGTGATCTATTGGGCCTGGAACAATACGCTCTCGGTGCTGCAGCAGAGCGTGATCATGCACAGGAACGGCGCCAAGATCGAGCTGTTCGACAACCTCAAGCGCACCTTCTTCAAGCCGAAGCCGAACCTGCCGGCGGAGTGAACGGCGCCTTGCGCGAGCCGCCGCTCAGTTCGCAACCCGCACCAGGGCCTTGCCGAAATTCTTGCCCTGCAGCAGGCCCATGAAGGCGGCCGGCGCATTCTCGAAGCCGTCGGTTATGTCTTCGCGATAGCGGATGCGGCCTTCGGCAATCCCGGCGGAGACGGTTTTCAGAAAATCCGCATAATGCTCGGCGACAAATTCGGTGTTGATGAAGCCACGTAACGTCAGGCTCTTGGTCAGTATCTCGCGCATGGTTGCCGGCAGGAGGTTTGGCCCGGAGGCCTGGCCAGCGGCGCTATATTGCGAGATCAGCCCGCAGACCGGAACGCGCGCGTAGGTATTGAGCAGCGGCAACACCGCTTGCCACACCGCGCCGCTGACATTTTCGAAATAGACGTCGATGCCTTTTGGGCATTCCGCCGCAAGCTTCGCCGGCAGATCCGGCGCGCGATGATCAACGCAGGCGTCGAACCGCAACTCGTCGACGACATAACGGCATTTGTCGGCGCCGCCGGCAATACCGACGGCGCGAGCGCCGACTGCTTTGGCGAGTTGCCCGACCAGCGAGCCAACCGGCCCGCTCGCCGCCGAAACGACAACCGTCTCGCCAGCTTTGGGTTTGCCGAGGACGTAGAGGCCTGAATAGGCCGTGAATCCCGGCATGCCGAGCACGCCCAAGCCAGTGGTGATCGGCGCAAGCTTCGGATCGAGCTTGCGCGGTGCCGGTCCGTCCCAGGCGGCATGCGTACGCCAGCCGGTATGCGCGAGCACGATGTCGCCGGGGGCGTAGCTTTGGCGGTCGGACGCCACCACCTCGCACACGCTTTCGCCGGTCATCGCCTCGCCGATGCCGACCGAGCGGGCATAGGATTTCCGATCGTCCATGCGGCCACGCATGTAGGGGTCGAGCGACAGATAGAGCACGCGCAGCAGCAGGCCGCCGGGCGGCAGCGTCGGCATCGGCACCTGTTCCAGACGGAAGTTCTCGGCCGTCGGCGGCCCGTTGGGCCGGGACGCCAAAACAATCTGCCTCACCACCGGCTCGCTCATGGTTCTCTCCTGAAGGAACGATAGCTCATCTTACCGCAGCGAGCGGCGGATGACATGAAGCACGGAGGGGAGCTACGCCGCGCGGACGCGGCCGAAGAAGGTCGCGACCTTGGCTTCCAGGTCGTTGGCGCGCGCCGACAGGCGGTCGGTCCAGCTGGTGATATCGCCGACCGCGGTCACGCCGCGGGTAACGGCTTCATCGACCGAGTTGATCTCGACGGATGCGCGCGCGGTATGCCCGGCGGCATTGTGAATGCTCTCGGCGATGCCGCGGGTCGTCATGCTCTGCTGCTGCACCGCGGACGCAATGCTGGTCGAGACGGTGGTCAATTTGCCGATGGTGCGCGCAATCGCGGAAATCTCTTCGACCGAGCGTTTGGTCGCTTCCTGGATGGCGGCCACCTGCTGCGAGATGTCGCCGGTGGCGCGCGAGGTCTGATTGGCGAGCGTCTTGACCTCGGCGGCGACCACGGCAAAGCCTTTGCCGGCTTCGCCGGCCCGCGCCGCCTCGATCGTGGCGTTGAGCGCCAAAAGATTGGTCTGCGCGGCAATCGCGGAGATGGTGCCGACCACGGAACCGATGCGCTCGGCGGCGTCGTTCAGCGAGCCGATGACGCTTTGGGTGCGCTCGGTGTCGGCGACGGCCGATTGCGCCATGCCGAGGCCGTTGGTCGCCTGCTGGCCGATCTCCTGAATTGAACCGGACAATTCCTCCGTCGCTGTGACCGTGGCATCCATCCGTCGGGCGGTTTCGGTCGACGCCGATGAGGCGGAGGCCATGCGGCTCAGCGTGTCTTCGGCGACCTCGCGCAGCGTCGACCCGGTCTTGGCCAGCGAGGCCGATGCTTCCTTGATCGCCTCGACGATTTCGCCGATGGCGCCGTCGAAATCGCCGATCGCGGCGTCGATCTCGCCGCGCCGCGCGTGCGCCGCCTTTTCCGCCGCCTGCCGGTGCAACGTCATGGCGTTGGCGACGTCAAAGCTGATGACTTGCGAAACCACCTTGCTGCGCTCGGCAAGCCTGGTCGGAGCGAAGCGGTGCTTGCGCGCCAGCGCATCGAACGCCGCCCGCTGGACGAAATTGCCGGACGAGCTGCGGATGCGCGCGTCGAGCCCGATCGCTGCTTCGCGCTCTACGGTATGCCGGCACAATTCGGCGTAGCGGTGATCGAGGTTGCCGCCCAGCAACGCCTTGAAGTGAGCCGTCTCGAGACTGACAATGGACTCGCGGTGGCGCGCGACCGTCGGTCCGACCGACGTGTGACGGATGATGCCGTCGACGACCTCGTCGATCGCCCGCGCAATGGTGGGCGCAATGATCGGCCACGTCGCTGCAAGTACGGACCGAACCCGGTCGTCGATCTGGTAGAACGAACGGCGGGTTTCGAAGTCCGGAACAGAGTCGGTTGGCGCCATCGGCTGTTGACGAAATCCCGGTGCAGTCCGGCATGTTGGCCGACAATGGTTGCTTGAGTGTGAACCCATTAGGCAAGTGGCAGAGTAAAACGGGAGGCCGAAAGCCTCCCGCTGTTTGCCGTGCGTCGGTCGTTCTTCGCGGTGTTCAGCTTTTGCCGCCGACCACGTCGACCGAGACATGGGCGAGGCCATCCATGCCGAGCGCATGGGCGCCCGCCGGCGTCAGATCGATGATGCGGCCGGGCACAAACGGCCCGCGATCATTGATGCGCACCACGACCGAGCGGCCGGTTTGATGGTTGGTGACCCGCACGCGGGTCCCGAACGGCAGAGTGCGATGCGCGGCGGTAAAACCCGAGGCGCTCGCGTATTCGCCGTTGGCGGTGCGTTCCCCAGAATAAACCGAAGCAATTCCTTCCTGGGCCGATGCGGTCATTGGTAAAACAGCAGTCGAAGCAAGTATTGCACAAGCAAACGAAAGCGTGGTCAGGCTATTTGAAGCCATGATCTTCCTTTTTAGTTGTTGGATGGGATGGTGAATCGGTTCAGTCAAATTTGAACCGAATGGTCTGGTGACCCGATATTGTGGAAATTGTGCGGCGCATCACTCGCGAATTGTTCCATCGCGAGTCGATTATCGGGAACTTTTCTGGGAAATACTTGGTGATGACCCGCGAGACACGCGTTTTTGCCTGGAAATACGGGCGAGTGCCGCGCAAAAACACGATGGCCGGGCGATTGCCCGGCCATCGCAGTTCCATCCCGGCCCGCGTTGACGAGCCTAATATCTTGCCGAACGGTTAACCCGAACCCCGCCGTGGGCCAGGTTCCGGTGTCCGTTTCAGCGAATCATGCGCCGCCTATTCGGCGGCGATCGCGTTCGGCAACACGTGATTTTTGAATTGGTCGCGCAGCACGGTCTTCTGGATCTTGCCGGTCGCCGTATGCGGTATGGCGCTGACGAACGCGACATCGTCGGGCATCCACCATTTGGCGATCTTGCCCTCCAGAAAGCCCAGGATTTCCTCCTTGGTCGCCGATTGCCCTTCCTTGAGCACGATGACCAGGAGCGGCCGCTCATCCCATTTCGGATGGTGCACGCCGATCACCGCCGCCTCCGCCACTTTCGGGTGCCCGACCGCGAGGTTTTCCAGGTCGATCGAGGAAATCCACTCGCCGCCGGACTTGATCACGTCCTTGGACCGGTCGGTGATCTGCATATAGCCGTAACGGTCGAGGGTGCCGACGTCGCCGGTATCGAAAAAGCCGTTGTCGTCGATGACCTCGTGGTCTTCCTTGTAATAGGCCCGGGCGACGGCAAAGCCGCGCACCTTGATCCGCCCGTAGGTCTTGCCGTCCCAGGGCACGGGCTTGTCGGCGTCGTCGGTGATTTTCATCTCGACGCCGAACGGCGTGTAGCCCTGCTTCTGCTTGATGTCCAACAGCGCGTCGCCGTTGAGGTCCGCCAATTGCGGCTTGATCGAACCGACGGTGCCGAGCGGGCTCATCTCCGTCATGCCCCAGGCGTGGAAGACCTGAACGCCGTAATCCTCCTCGAAGGTCTTGATCATGGCGCGCGGACAGGCCGAGCCGCCGATCACCACGCGTTCGAGATAGGGCAGCGTGCCGCCGGTCTTTTCCAGGTGTTGCAGCAGCAACAGCCACACTGTCGGCACGGCGCCGGTGCAGGTGACCTTGTATTCATTGAGCAGCTCATAGACCGAGGTGCCGTCGAGCTTCGCGCCGGGCAAGACCAAAGCCGCGCCGGTCATTGGCGACGAGAAAGCGAGCCCCCAGCTGTTGGCGTGGAACATTGGCACGATCGGCATCACGGTATCGCGCGACGACAGGCCGAACGCGTCGGGCTGCAACGACAGCATCGTATGCAGCACGTTGGAGCGGTGCGAATAGACCACGCCCTTGGGATTGCCGGTGGTACCGGAGGTGTAACACATGCCGGCGGCGGTATTTTCGTCGAAGTCCTTCCAGGCGAAATCGCCATCGGCTTCGGCCAGCCATTCTTCGTAAGCGATGGCGTTGCGCAGCGGCGTCGCCGGCATGTGCGCGGCATCGGTGAATACGATGTAGTGCTCGATGGTCGGCAGCTTGTCGGCGATCTTCTCCAACAGCGGCAAAAAGGTGAGATCGGTCATCATCACGCGATCCTCCGCGTGATTGACGATCCAGGCGATCTGCTCGGGGAAGAGCCGCGGATTGATGGTGTGGTAGATCGCGCCGATGCCGAGGATGCCGTACCAGCTTTCCAGATGCCGCCACGTGTTCCAGGCCAGCGTCGCCACCCGATCGCCGAGCTTGATGCCGTCACGGTCAAGCCGCTGCGCCACACGCATAGCGCGAGCGCGGATTTCGGCATAGTTGGTCTGATGGATGGGCCCTTCGATTGAACGGGTGATCACGGCGCGGCCGCCATGATTGGTGGCGGCATGGTCGATGATGCGGTGGCACAGGAGCGGCCAGTCCTGCATAAGCCCAAGCATGTGGTTCCTCCTGAATTGATCTTGTCTCTTGTTCTTGACCTCTTTGTCCCGCAACCAATGGCTGCAGGCAAGTTCCCAATGTAGCCGGATGACGTTCCGATGAAAATGCTTCAAATTGGGTGGCGGTTGGAAATCTAGCCGACACGCTCTTGTGCGCAAGCGTGCCGGGCGCTTACAAACGCATTCTCCGGCTGTTTAGCGCTCAACCGGTGGCGAGGAGTATTGCCGTTGCGCCGGGAGTCGATTGCGTGAAGGCTCTCGTCGTTGCGGCCGTGCTGCTCGGCGCTACGCAGTTTGCGGTTGCGGAAGACGCCGCCCTGCGGCCGGCAAAACCGATCAAGGCCCGGCATTCCGCGCCCCTTCGGCTGGTTCCGCCGCATCCACCGCGAACGCCGCCGCGGGCTGTCGTGCCGACTGCGGTTCCCGAACAGTTTTCGCCTTCGCAGGAAGCTTACGCTTCTTTCCCCGACCGGGCTGGCGCCGCGGCGGCTAGCGGCCCGCCAACGCCGTCGGCCTGCCAGATACGGTTGGCGAAACTAGCGGTCTTCAAGGCGCTCCCAATGCTGGTCGGGGCCGGCGAATGCGGCGCTGTCGATGCGGTCGTCTTGGACAGCATCATCCTGGCGGACAAGACCAAGGTCGCGGTGTCGCCACCGGCGACGCTGCGCTGCTCGATGGCGGAGGCGGTCGCGATGTGGCTGCGCGAGGATGTGGCGCCCGCCGCGCTCAAGCTCGGAGCGCCGCTCCGCGGCCTCGACAATTTTGATTCCTACGAATGCCGCACGCGCAATCGGGTGCCTGGTGCCACGCTCAGCGAACACGGCCGCGCCAACGCGATCGACGTGCGTGCATTCAAGCTCGCCAACGGCAAAGCCATCGGACTGACCGACGTGAATGTCGCCAAGGACTGGCGCGACGGCATCCGCGCCAGCGCCTGCGACCGCTTTTCCACGGTCCTTGGTCCGGGCTCCGACGGCCATCACGAGGAGCACATCCACGTCGATCTCGCCGAGCGGCATGGCGGCTACAAAATGTGCGAATGGGACGTGCGCGAGCCAGTCGTGCAGGCGCAGAAAACCGAGCCGCAGGCAGACACGGTGACCCCGTTGTCCGATCCGGTACCGCTGCCGCGGCCGCGTCCCGTAGCCGCCAACGCCACCGCCGACATACGGCCCCGCTCCGCCAAGACGCGCGCGCAGTGAGCGCGACGCCGGCCGGTTCGCTTTTCCTTGGTCGCTTGGAAAGGTCGGGCCTGGACTACTTGCCGATCATCACGTCGGAGGCCTTGATCACGGCCCAGGCTTCATCGCCCTTTTTCAGCCCGAGATCGGCCACGGCTTCGTTGGTGATCGCTGCCGTAACAGTGACGCCATGACCAAGGTCAAGGCGAACATGCGACGTGGTGGCGCCTTTGGTGACGTCGAGGATTTTGCCTTTGAGTTGATTGCGCGCACTCAGTTTCATGGTTGCTCTCTTTTGGCCAAGCAAGCGTCCGGGTTATTCCCGGCTTTATATAACGCACGTCCCCGGCATCAACCAGTGCGCACCCGCCTGATCGGGATACCGGCCAGCCGCTTTGGTTACGGCCGGTGATTGATCATGGTGACCCGCCATCCGGCGGCCTGTTTACCTTGATAATGGTCGAGGCGGGTCAGCGAGCAATTGTCGATCATGAAGGCAAAGCCGCCGCGCGGCGGCAGGTCGAGCGCGATGGCAATCGCCGCGCGGATGGTTCCGCCATGGGCGACCGCGACAATGTCGCGGCCCTGGTGCTGCTGCGTTGCGCGCGCAATCGCCGCGCCAACCCGCTCCATCAGATCGACAAAGCTCTCGCCGTTGGGCGCCCGCTCGTCGGCGGTCGCGTACCAGAACGAGTCGGGCTCCTGGCGCCGGTTCATCAGAAAGGTCTGGCGATCGAGACCCTGCCAGTCGCCCAGATGCTGTTCGGCAAGGTCCTTGTCTTGCACAAGCTCCGGCGCCGCGAAATCACCGGCGGCGGCGATAGCGTTTGCGGTCTGATGTGTACGCGCCAGATGGCTGGTGAGCCAAATCGCATTGCGCGGCAGCAATTCCGCAAGGCTGGAAAAGACACGCCCATCGCTGCAATCACATGGCAGGTCGCTTTGCCCGTAAATGCGCCCGTCGTCGACCAGCACCGGCGCGTGCCGGATCCACCACCAGCGGGTGCGCACGAAGCCATCTTTGGCAGCCTTGCTGGCGACGATATGATCGAGCGTGGTGATTTCCGACAAAGCCTGCTCCTTGCCGCAATGGCCGCACGTTGATTAGGGGCAGCGATGTTCGGGTTCAAGCGCAATTGCACGCCCGTGGTTGGCAGACGCTGACACCACGGCCACAATAGGGCTGCAAATAACGGCCAAAGCAGCGCCGGACACGGCCGAACGGGGTCACGGCCAAAGGACTTTTATGCCAGCGCTGAGCAATCTTGCCGTCCGCGACGTCGAGACGTTGGTGCATCCCTACGTCAACCTCGCGCGCCTGCGTGAGACCGGACCGCTGGTCATCGAGCGCGGCCGCGGTGTCTATGTCTACAACTCGACAGGCAAGGCTTACATCGAAGGCATGGCCGGGTTGTGGTGCACGGCGCTCGGCTACGGCAACGAGGAATTGGTCGAGGCGGCCGCCACGCAGATGCGCAAACTGTCGTTCGCGCATCTCTTCACCGGCCGAAGCCACGATCCGGCGATCGAGCTGGCCGAGAAGCTCAAGGAGATTGCGCCGGTACCGATCTCGAAAGTGTTCTTCTGCGCTTCCGGATCGGAAGCCAACGACACCCAGGTCAAGCTCGTCTGGTATCTCAACAACGCCCGCGGCAAACCGCGCAAGAAGAAGATCATCAGCCGCGTGAAGGCCTATCACGGCGTCACCGTCGCGGCCGCCTCGCTCACCGGGCTCCCGGGCAACCACAGCGATTTCGACGTTCCTTTGCCGGGCTTTCTGCATGCCGGCTGTCCGCATCATTACCGCTTCGCCAAGGATGGCGAGACCGAGGAAGAGTTCGCCTCGCGGCTCGCCGATGAACTCGAAGCGCTGATCATGCGGCAAGACCCGGAAACGGTTGCGGCGTTCATCGCCGAGCCGGTCATGGGGGCCGGCGGCGTCATCGTGCCGCCGAAGACCTACTTCCAGAAAGTCATGGCGGTGTGCGCCAAGCACGACGTGTTCGTGATCAGCGACGAGGTGATTTGCGGGTTCGGGCGGCTCGGCACGCTGTTCGGCTGCGAGAAGCTCGGCTTCAAGCCGCAAGCAATCTCGGTCGCCAAGGCGCTGTCGTCGGCGTATCTGCCGATCGGCGCGGTGATGATTCCGGAACTGATGTACGAGGCGCTGTTGGCCGAGAGCAACAAGCTCGGCGCGTTCGGCCATGGCTTCACCTATGGCGGCCATCCGGTTTCGGCGGCGGTCGCGGTCAAGGCCATCGAGATTTACGGCCGCGACTGCATCATCGCCAAGGCCGCCCGGCGCGCGCCCCTGTTCCAGGCGCGGCTCAAGCTCCTCGGCGACCATCCGCTGGTCGGTGAAGCGCGCGGCCTCGGTCTGATCGGCGGCGTCGAGCTCGTTGCCGACAAAGCCACCAAGCGCGCATTCAATCCGCGGCATGGTGTCGCCGCGCAGGCCGTTCGTTTCGCCGAACAGGAAGGTTTGATCGTGCGCTCAGTGATCGGCGACGTTTTGACGCTGTCGCCGCCACTGGTGATCAAAGCTCTGGAAATCGAGGAGCTGTTCAATCGACTGACCCGCGCGCTCGACAAGACGCTCGATTGGGTGACGCGCGACGGCCTCACACAAGCGTGATGCGTGAGCGCGCTAACCGTTAATCCATCCCGCGCTTGCGCCCCGTGGCGAATGGCCCATGTCATGATCGCACACGAGATCGGCGCGCCATGAACGAAATTGCAGCGAACGATGCGGAGGACGGGGCCGGGGCGCCGATCGGCAAAGCTTTTCTGACGCGGCGCGCTGTGCTCGCCGGCGGCGCCGGGCTGATCGGCGTTTCCGCAGCCGCGACCAGCGCCTACGCCGCCGTGGTCGAGCCGCAGGGGCTGGTGGTGACGCGCTATGCGCCCACGCCGCGCAACTGGCCGGCGGGCCGCCGGCTTTCCATCACGGTGATCGCCGACCTGCATGCCGGCGGCCCGGATATGCAGCTGCCGCACGTGCAACGCATCGTCGATACCGCGATCGCGCTCAAATCCGACCTCGTCGTCCTGCTTGGCGACTATATTGCGCGCTACCGGTTCGCGATCGAGCGCATTCCCGAACCGGTCTGGGCGGGAGAACTGGCGCGCATCACCGCTCCACTCGGGGTCTGGGCAATCCTCGGCAACCACGATTGGTGGTACGACCTTGCCGGCGTGCGCCGCGCACTCGCGGACGTGCGTATTCCGGTGCTGGAAAACCAGGCGGTGATGCTTGGCGCCGAAGGCGAGCGGTTTTGGCTCGCCGGCATCGGCGATCAGCTCGCGCATCGGCTCGGTCCCGGCCGTTTCCGCGGCGTCGACGACTTGCCCGGCACGCTGGCCCAGGTCACGACCGACGATCCGGTCATTCTACTTGCGCACGAGCCGGATATTTTTCCGCGCGTGCCGTCGCGCGTCGCCTTGACCTTTGCCGGCCACACCCATGGCGGACAAATTCGGGTGCCGTTGGTTTGGCGGGCTTTTGTGCCCTCAAAATACGGCGCCCGATACGCCTATGGCCACGTGGTCGAGGACGACCGGCATCTGATCGTATCCGGCGGGCTTGGCACCAGCATTATTCCGGCTCGCCTCGGCGTGCCGCCGGAAATCGTCCATGTCGTGCTCGGCGCCTGAACGGCGCGGCATCTAGAAGCGTTTTTCGTCGAACGGAAGCTCCGCCAGGAGCCAACAAAAATGGTGCCGAAGCGCTTCGGCACCATTGTTAAGTCAGTCCACGCCTCAAGACACGAACGGTCAGTTCGCGCTCGCCCCCCAGGCGCTGGCCATGCGGGCGCCGAACGGTCCGTCGTTTTGATGCGGCGCCAGCACGATCACCAGCGTGCCGACCTTGACGTGATTGTAGAGATCGATGACGTCCTCGTTGGTCATGCGGATGCACCCGGACGAGACGGCGCTGCCGATATATTCCGGCTGATTGGTGCCGTGGATGCGATAGAGCGTGTCCTTGTTCCCGGAATACAAATACATGCCGCGGGCGCCCATCGGATTGTGCGGGCCCCCGGTCACGTATTCGGGCAGCGGTCCGAGCCGCTGCTGTTCGCTCGGCGTCGGGTGCCATGGCGGCCACTCTTCCATGCGGCCGACTTTTGCGATGCCGCTCCAGGCCTGCGCCTGTTCGCCGACGGCGATGCCGTAACGGATCGCCTTGCCCTTCGCGAGCACGTAATAGAGGTACTTGTTGTCGCTATCGATGACGATCGAGCCCGGCGCTTCCTTACGGTGATAGTCCACCGTGTGGCGCTGATAGCTCTCGGAAACTGCCGACTGATTGTACGGCAGATTGGACATCAAATCTTTGTCGCGCTGTTTCCAGCCCGACTCACCCGTGAGGTCCAACGTCCCGCTGTCGGCCATGTCCTGGACGCACCCGCCCAGCGCAACAGCGGCAATAAAGATAAAAGCTAGCGCACGCATGCCCATGAGCTCCCACCACTCTCCGCCCGTCCCAGCCCTGGAATCTGCCCCGGATTTCTTACCGAAATCATTCTGCCCATTCCAGCGATCAACAGGCTGTACAGCAAAGTTCGCCGGGAAGTGTTGCAGGAATGTCGCACTCGTTAACCCGGGCTTTACCAGGTTTCGCTTCAGCTAGTGGACTCGAAGAGATGACGGCAAATGGCCATGCGGACGGACGATTTGTCGCCCATTTCCGCCGCACTCAACGCCTAGGACCGCGCCGTCGCTCAAACGACGAGGGAATGAGGGGAACAAGAATGCAAGACGTCACCGTCAAATCGGCGAAAAAGACCGCCAATCAGCGCAAGCCTCGCAAATCTGCCGACGAGCAAATCGCGCTGCATCTTCGTTATCGGCAAATCGGGATCTCGGCCGTCGCTGCCGCGGCGCGCTACCAAGGCGGCGCTAAAAATCCCAGCCATGCGCCCGCGACCGTAAAGCTGGACGAGCACGGCACCGCAGTAGCCTGATCGGCGCTGGTTCGCGGTGGGAAAAACCGCCTGTGACAAGGGGGACCCGGTCGGTTCCCCTTTTTGTTTCAAGCCGCCGCCAGGGTTGGAGCAACTAGTGGCTCGCCTTCATGCGTTGCGTTGCTTCGGCGGTGAACCACACCTCGACCGCGGCCAATAGCACGACAAAAGTGCCGATGACCGCATCGATGGTCATCGCCTCGCTGTCCTGGAAACCAAGGACCCAGGGCGATACGATCAAGGCAAGCCCGGCGGCGAGCGTGAGCCATTCCTCCCAAATCGCGAACGCGGCGAGCGCGGCGATCGATGACACCGCGATGAAAATCCCGATGACTGAGGCGGTCTGGCAGGGCGCGCCGGTGGGAAGGCTGAATAGCCACGGCGAAAAGAACAACACCATGCCGAGCATCAAGTTCGCCACGTCGCAGAGCTTGGGGCTCGACCACTCGTCCATGACTGCCTCCGTGCGGCCGGAACATTGGCTGCCCGGCTGGCGATGTTACGCCTGTTTGATTATGCCTTTTTGGCTTGGCCGCGGACCGATCGCAGCTATGGAGCAACGATGGAAAGCGCCTGGGGTTCCGCGTGAGCGCGCAGAATGATTCGTCCGCATCCGACATTGAGGATGGCCGGCTGTTGTTTGCCGGCGAATGGGCTTTTATTTCAGCGGCAGGCTCGATCGATTCCCTGCCGCCGGCGCGGGGGCTCGAGGTCGCATTCGCCGGCCGCTCCAATGTCGGGAAATCGAGCCTGATCAATGCGCTGACTGGCCGCAAAGCGCTGGCGCGGACATCGAATACGCCCGGTCGTACCCAGGAGCTGATCTTTTTCGGCGGCTCAAGGCCGCTCGTCCTGGTCGACCTGCCAGGCTACGGCTATGCCGCCGCCGCCAAGAGCAAGATCACCGCGTGGACGCGGCTCATCCACGATTATCTGCGCGGCCGCGCGACGCTCGGCCGCGTCTATGTCCTGATCGACGCCCGCCACGGGCTCAAGACCGCCGATGAAGCGATCCTTGATGCGCTCGGCAAGGCGGCGGTCAGCCACCAGATCGTGCTGACCAAATGCGACCAGGTCAGCGAAGCTGAACTCGCCGATCGTGTCGAAGCGACCGAAGCGGCGCTCCGGAGGAGGCCGGCGGCGTTCCCTGCGCTTATTGCCACGTCATCCCGGACCGGGGCCGGTATTCCCCAACTGCGCGCTGCAATTGCGCGCCTGCTAGCCGAACGCGCCCGCTAGCCTCATTGTCGTTGCCGCGCCGCGCCGCTACATAGACCGCGCCGCCGAGCAGGCGGCGGACCGGGAACATGCATGCAATGAGCCAGAGCGACAGCGTAAGCCCTGAGGTGCAAGCCCGCATCCTTTCGGAAGCCCTGCCGTACATGCAGCGCTATGACGAGGAGGTGGTGGTCGTCAAATACGGCGGCCACGCCATGGGTGCCGAGCATCTGGCGCGCGAATTCGCCCGCGACATCGTGTTGTTGGAGCAGACCGCGATCAATCCGATCGTGGTGCATGGCGGCGGTCCGCAGATCGAGGCGATGCTCAAGAAGCTCGGCGTGCAATCGCACTACGAGGCGGGTCTGCGCATCACCGACGACGAGACGCTGGAAGTCGTCGAGATGGTGCTAGCCGGCCTGATCAACAAACAGATGGTCGGCTACATCAACGCCGCCGGCGGCAAGGCGGTCGGGCTGTGCGGCAAGGACGGCAACATGGTGGTGGCGCGCAAGCTGACGCGGACCGTGGTCGATCCGGATTCACATATCGAGCGCATGGTCGATCTCGGTTTCGTCGGCGAGCCAGACAAGGTCGACGTCACCGTGCTGATGCAAATTCTCGGCCGCGAGCTGATCCCAGTGCTGGCGCCGGTCTGCGCCGCCGCCAATGGCGGCACCTATAACGTCAACGCCGATACCTTCGCCGGCGCTATCGCCGGTGCGCTCAAGGTCAAGCGCCTGTTGCTCCTGACCGATGTGCCGGGAGTGCTCGACAAATCGAAGAACCTCATCAAGCAGCTCTCTGCTGACGATGCGCGCCGCCTGATCGCCGATGGCACCATTTCCGGCGGCATGATTCCCAAGGTCGAAACCTGCATCGATGCGCTCGAGCGCGGTGTCGAAGGCGTCGTCATCCTCGATGGCAAGGTGCCGCACGCAGTCCTGCTCGAACTCTTCACTGAACTCGGCGCCGGCACGCTCATTCACAATTAGGCGCCAGCGCCCGCGGCTGGCTACGCCGCGCCAGGCGGCGGCCGATGTCGTCGCCAAGCGCAACAACGCTGGTTCCGAACCAGCGGGACGCGGTCACGGCGAAGTCGTTGATCGGGCAAAAAGCGATCGCGGCAACAATGGCGATCGGCAACAGCGCGGCGCCGAGAATCCATCGCTGCATCTCGGCTGCAAAACCGAACGAAGCCAGGAGGTCGAGGCCCCGCGGCGCCAGCGCATAGATTACCGCCGCCTGCACCAGATAGAGCGGGAACGAAATCCAGCCGAGGAAGCCGCTCAAACGGCTCTCGAAGAAGCCGCGCACTGGCCCGCAAAAAATAGCGCCGGCGGTCAGGCAGGTCGCGCCGCCGACATATACGGCGCCGAACCAGGTGTGCGGAAGCAAAATCAACAACAGTCCAACGATGCACAGCATGGCTCCCGCCCGGTTCGCCGTGGTCGCCGGCCCGACCAGCGGAAACAGATCGGCGATCAGGATGCCGGCGACGAACAGCGCGAAGTAAGTCTGCAAGGCGGCGAGCGCCACGAATAGCACGCCCAGCATCACCGTGCGGAGCCGTGAAGGCCGCAGCGCTGCGACCACCGCAAACACCATGAACGAACCGAAGAACTCGTAGGTCATGGTCCAGAGCGGAGGATCGTAGGTTTCGGCGTCCGAATAGGCGACGAACACGTTCCACAGCGAGAAGCTCATCAGCCGCTGCATGGTCGGGGTGAAGGCCAGGAACTGATCGAGCGGCGCAGGACGCTGCGCGGCCGGCGGTATGAGGCCGAAGACCAGCAGCAGGTAAGTGATGGCGCAAATCGCGAATATCGGCAGCGCCAGCCGCAGATATCGCCCGGCAGCGATCCGGCCCAAAGCGCCGCCATTGCCGGTTTCGAGATAGCGGATCGACAGCGAAAACCCGGAGATCACAAAGAACACGCTCACCGCCAGCGTGCCGTTGAGAAAGAACACCTTGGCCCACAAGGCGCGGTCGGCCATGAACGCATTGGCCGGCAGGCCATCGATGAAAACGTGATGCAGCAGCACGACGACTGCCGCCCAGCCGCGCAGGCCGTCGAGAACGCGCAACCGCGTCGCGCCGCTTTCGATCGTCGCCGGTGGAGCGTGCATGGCGGCGATGGTGGACGAACGTCGTTAAGGCGGCGCCAATCGAAATGGTTAATGCCGCATTGGAAGTGCCGCGCCAGTGCACAACGCCGCCTTTACCAATCGCCGGCTAACTGTTGCATCGTCGCGGACGTCCGGAGGCGCGCTTGGATTTCTCCCCAGGCATCTCGTATTTTTTGGGCCAGCTCGGCAAAGCGTTCTTTGAGCCAGGTTCGCACGCCTCGCTATTCTCGCTCGTCGGCGCGCTATGCATTGCGCTCGTCGTCGTTGCCGCGCGACGCCTTCGCAAAGGCCGCCGCATCCGCGTCAAAACGTTGCTGCGCGCGCTGTTCCCCAAGCGCATCGTGATGAGCAAGTCGAGCCTGGCGGACCTCGGCTACTTCTACTTCAACCTGTTTTTGTTCGGCATCATCTTCGGCTGGGCGCTGTTGTCCTACGAGATGGTCAGCCAGGGCGTCTCCGAGTTGCTGACGGCGTCGTTCGGCGCGCGTCCGCCGACGGCGCTGACGACGCTGGTGTCGCGGACGGTCATCACCGTCATGCTGTTCCTGGCCTACGAGCTCGGCTACTGGCTCAATCACTATCTGGCGCACCGCATCCCGTTCCTGTGGGAATTCCACAAGGTGCATCATTCAGCGACCGTGCTGACGCCGCTGACCAATTTCCGCGTGCATCCGGTTTATATGTGCATCTTCCTCAACATTCTCGCCGTTTTCATCGGCACGGCGAACGGTATCGGCGACTTTGCGTTCGGCCAGACCACGCATCAATACGTACTATCGCAGAACAATATTATCCTGGTGTTGTTCATCTATATCTATGTGCATCTGCAGCACACCCAGCTCTGGATATCGTTCACCGGATGGCTCGGTCATCTGTTTATGAGCCCGGCGCACCATCAGATTCATCACTCGCGTAATCCGGAACACTTCAACAAGAATCTGGGCAGCTGTCTGGCGTTGTGGGATTGGATGTTCGGCACTCTGTATGTGCCCGCGGCGGAGTGCGAGAAGCTCGAATTCGGCGTTGAGCCGGATCGTCCGCACGCGCATACGATCAGGGGCGAACTGTTCGCGCCGTTCGGCCGCGCCGCGATGGCGCTCAATAGGCTTATCGAACGGCGGCCGCCGGCGGCTCCGTTGCCGGCGCCGGAGCGCAACCAGGCTTAGCCGCTGCCTTTGCGGGTTGCGGCGCGCGCCGCTCGGACGTATGCCAACGGGCCCACCCGTCCACGCGAGTCTTCTTCTCCTTGGCCTTCCGTTCCGTTTTTTCCTTGGCACCCGGAATTGCCGCGGCCGTCGTCCTTGGCGTCTCCGACGTGCTGGTGAAGATCATCGCCGCCGCCCGCGTCGACGTGCTGACCATGCTGTCGTTTCGCAGCGTGATCGGCATCGTGTTCATGACGGCTTGGCTGCGGTTCGGTCCGAAACCATCGATCGATGCGCGCGGGCGTTGGATCTCGCTCGCCATCGGCGTGCTGTTCACGGTTCTGATTTATTGCCTGTTCAAGGCGATCGAGCTGAACGACGTGCCGACCGCGGTGCTCACCTATTTCGCTTATCCGTTGCTCACCGGACTTGCCGCCGCCGCAACCGGTCTGGAGCGATTGAGCTGGCAAGGCGTGGCTTGCGCGCTGACTGCCTTTGCCGGCCTCGCGATCATGATCGGCGCGCATCCCGCCGGCTTGGTGCTCGGCGGCGTCGCCTATGCACTCGCCGCCGCCTCGTGCCGGACCGGCGTCTTGATCGTGACGCGCGCCTACTTGGTCGGCGCCGACGCGCGGCTGACGACTTGGTATTCGGTGATCGCGCAGACCGTGATCTTCGTAGCGTTGTCGACGGTGACGCGGACCTGGCACCCGCCGCAGACCGACGTCGGTTGGGCCGCACTGGTCGGTATGAGTCTCGCGACCACGGCCGGCATCGTGTTTATCTTTGTTTCGACCATGCGCGTCGGTCCGTTTCGCACCGCGCTGATCATGAATCTCGAACCGCTGATCGCGATGCTTGGCAGCGCGCTGGTGCTCGGCGACTTGATCACGCCGCTGCAGGCGCTGGGCAGCGGCATCATGCTGGCGGCGTTGGTCGCCTTTCAATTGTGGAGATGACGGGCGAGCGGCTGTGCTCCGCGGCGCGTGCGATAGAATCGGGACACTAGGTCACACCAAAGGTCACAAACTCGGCTAACTTGACGCCAACGCTTGGCCGCTCCGCAACGTCGATGTCCGTACAAACGCGGTGAGGGCGGACCATGCACGGGTTCCACAATTCTTCGTTCGATCCGCAAACTCTGATTATTCTCGAGACCGCTTTCGACGAAGCGTGGCTGACGCTGAAATCGTTCGGCAACGCGACGGTGCGGCCGGACGAGCTGGCGCGCTCGCTGTTGCGGCTGGCGATGGAAGGTGAACGCGATCCGGTGCGGCTGCACGATGGCGCGCTCAAGGGCCTCCTTCCTGCGGCGTCGTGGCGCCAGGCGAGTGGAGCGGGCGGCTGAGGCAGCTGTTCACCAACGCAACAATTCAAGAATGCGGGAGCAGCATGGCGACGCCGGCGATCACCGCGGCGGCGAGCGTGCCGATCAGCACGGCCTGGACGAACGGAATAGACTTGCGTAACACGCGCCGCATCGATTGCTCCCGGCCCGCCGGTTGTTAAGAATGATTCGGCGAGCAGCCGGGTTTCCTCGCGAGCAAGTGTGGCAACAACGAGTCCCCGAGAATGAACCAGTCGCTCGCCGCGCGTTTCCAATTCCGCTCGTCGCCGCGGAAGCCGAAAGCGAGTTTCTCCGGTCGCGCCGGCTGCCGGATGTCCGCCGGCATAAAAATGGGCAGCACATGACGCACGGACTGCCGGTTCGCGGCTTCGGCGCGGTCGAGACCTGGGTGTTCGATCTCGACAACACGCTCTATCCGCATCATCTCAATCTCTGGCAACAGGTCGATGTCCGCATCCGCGATTACATCGCCGGTTTCCTCAAGGTTACGCACGACGAAGCGTTCCGGCTGCAAAAGGATTTGTACCGGCGCTACGGTACAAGCTTGCGCGGCCTGATGGAGGAGCATGGCGTCGATCCGGACGAGTTCCTCGACGTCGTCCATCAAATCGATCATTCGCCACTGACGCCGAACCCGGCGCTTGGTGCGGCGATCGCGAGCCTGCCGGGCCGCAAGCTTATCCTCACCAACGGCACTCGGGCGCATGCGGAGGCGGTGATGCGCCGGCTCGAAATCGAGCAGCATTTCGAAGATGTTTTCGACATTGCCGCCGCCGAGCTCGAGCCTAAGCCGCGCGCGATCGTGTACGACCGTTTCCTTGCCCGCCACGACGTCGATCCCGCGAAGGCCGCAATCTTTGAAGACCTGGCCCGCAATCTCGAAGTGCCGCATGCGCGCGGCATGACCACGGTGCTGGTGGTGCCGGAAGGCACACGCGAAGTCTTTCGCGAAGAATGGGAGCTCGCCGGTCGCGACGAGCCGCACGTCGACCACGTCACCGACGACCTGACCGGTTTCCTGCGCGGCATCGCCGACGGCCGCGGCGTCGTTCAGAAATAGCCGGCCAGCCCGCCGATATGCCAGGTGACCGGAATAAGAACCGCAATGGTCACGGCCGAGTCGCGCCGTAGCAGATGCGCTTGATTGTCACCACGTAGCGCGCCCAGACCGCCGTAGACAATCGCGTAGATCAAAATCCAGAACGCCAGTTTGTACCAGGCCAGCCAATAAAAGATGCCGGCGAGCACGCCAATACCCATCGTGATCATTGCGTATCCTTCGATCGCCGTGTTCCCAATGGCTCCATGCAAGAAAGGTTCCAAATTTGTCGGCCGCGCGGACAGGCGGCGGGCGTTAACGCCGGGAGGGAAAGATGCAGCGGGCTGGTCTTTTATTTGCGCGTCTGCTCGGCGGCGCGGCGTCGTGGTCAAATCATTGTGCGGCTGACGTGAGGGTGGCGTCGCTGTCTGAAACATCGCCCCTAAACGTCACCGCAATAAAGCGCGAATGACGAGCCCCGGCGCGCAAACCGCGGCGAGCACGAGGTACCGGGACACCACCAGCCAATAGGGCGCCGGATTGGCCCGGCGCGAAAAATATCGGTGCCGGCCGCCGCGCACATAGAGCGTCAGGTCGCCGGAACGCAGCGCCGCAAGCGCCGACCTGCCAAAATAGCAGGCAGCCGCAACGAGCGCGGCAACGATGAAAAAGCCAGACATGCGGACGGCCCGTTTCGGCGCCCCGGCAGGAAGACCGGACAAGGAACATTAGCGCGGGGCGCCGGCGCTTGACATCGCGCAAGCGCACCCCGACAAACCGCGCAAGCAGGGGACCCGTTCATGCCGGCCGCCGATCTCGCCCAAAGCGCCAGCCACACGCTCGCCGAGACCATCGACGCGGCGTTCGAGCGGCGCGAACAGATCGGCCCCACCACCAAGGGCGCAGTGCGTGAAGCGGTCGACGAAGCGCTCGACCTTTTGGACCGCGGTGCCGCGCGCGTGGCGGAGCAGGCGGCGGATCGCTCCTGGCGGGTCAATCAATGGCTGAAGAAGGCGGTGCTGCTGTCGTTTCGGCTAAACGACATGACCATCATTCCGGGCGGGCCGGGCCGCGCCGCCTGGTGGGACAAGGTCCCTTCCAAGTTCGACAATTGGGACGATGCGCGCTTTCGCGCCGCCGGGTTTCGCGCCGTGCCGGGCTGCGTGGTGCGGCGCTCTGCATACATCGCGCCGGGCGTGGTGTTGATGCCCTGCTTTGTCAATCTCGGCGCCTATGTCGATAAAGGCACTATGATCGACACCTGGGCGACGGTCGGCTCTTGCGCGCAGATCGGCAAGAATTGTCACATCTCCGGCGGCGCCGGCATCGGCGGCGTGCTCGAGCCGTTGCAGGCCGGCCCGGTGATCGTCGAGGATAATTGCTTCATCGGGGCGCGTTCGGAAGTGGCCGAGGGCGTGATCGTGCGCGAAGGCGCGGTGCTGGCGATGGGCGTCTTCATCGGCGCTTCGACCAAGATCGTCGACCGCAACAGCGGCGAGATATTTCTGGGAGAGGTGCCGTCCTACGCCGTGGTCGTGCCGGGCACCATGCCCGGCGCGCCGCGCGCCCACGGCGAAGCGACCCCGAGTCTCGCCTGCGCGGTGATCGTCAAGCGCGTCGACGAAAAAACCCGCGCCAAGACCAGCATCAACGAATTGCTGCGCGATTGAGTTGGCTCGTACCCATGGATTGGGCCTATCTCCTCAACGGCTTCCACGGCCGCATCAGCCGACAGACGTTCTGGATCGCGTTCGGGGCAGTCTATATCGCCAACTTTTTGGCGTGCTTGGCTGCCGATCAGATTCAAGGCGAACGACTGAGCGCCATCGTCGACCTCGCTTTCACCTATCCGGAATTCGCCATCGCCATCAAGCGCGCCCACGACCGCGACTTGCCGGTTTGGCTGTTGATTATCTTCTTCACGGTGAACGCTGTGGTCGACTTGTTCAGCGTTCTGGGGTGGTCCGCTGCGGTCGACCAGTCCAATTGGCTGGCGCTCGGCGTTTTGATTCCGTTCTGGGTGTTCGGCATTGCCTTGCTGATCGAACTCGGTTTTCGGCGGGGCACGGTCGGTCCCAATCAATACGGGCCCGATCCGCTGGCGACACGTTGACCGGCCGGCGATCCTCCGCGGAGACCGACTGGTTTGCTGGCGATCAGGATTTTTAGGTCCGTGCGGTGATGAAGTGGATATCGTTTTTCGGCAATTTTGACGGCCGTATCAGCCGCAAGACATTTTGGCTGACGGGGATTGTTGTTTTCATCATCCAGATTCTGATTGCCGTCGTCGCGGCAGTGGCGGCGGAGGCGATGGCGAACGAAGCCGCCGGCGATATGGCCATGGACATCGTCTTGTTCGTCTTCCTCTATCCGCAGTTCGTCATCTCCGTGAAACGGGGTCATGACCGCAATATCTCCACCTGGGTGATCATCGTAGCCTACATCCTGCTGGCGCTGTTTGATGGGCTTCGCTTCGCTGGTTGGTTGCGGACACATCCGAATCAAAACACGTTGTCGGCGGCAAATCTGATTTCATTCGCGTTCATCGTGATCGTCGGAGTCGTCAGCCTGGCTTTGCTCATCGAACTAGGCTTTCGCCGCGGCACGCCCGGCCCAAATCGCTACGGCCCCGACCCGCTGGCCGCGCGTTGACCGGCAGGCAATCTTCCCGCCGGCATTTAGAAAGTGTTGCCGACATCCGGCGGTGGAGTAATGAGCTAGAGGCGGGGGATTGACCCGCGCGTATCGGTGACCGATCTTTCGATAATGACACGCTCAATCACAATAAATGCCCGCTGGGACGGAGAAGCGAGCGTCTGGATCGCCACGAGTAACGATGTGCCGGGGCTTGTCGTCGAAGCCGATACTTGGCCTATGATGATCGAGGAAGTGAGGCTTATCTTGCCTGAACTCCTGGAGGTGGCGGGCGAGCGAGCCGACAACCTCTCGCTCACCTTTCGAGCAGAGGAGCATCTCGACGTCGCGGGCGCCTAATGGCCGAGCTTTATCGCGATCTCGTGGGCATCCTCGAAGCAAACGGCTGTTATCTGGTTCGCAAGGGCAAGAGCAGCCACGAAATCTGGTACAGCCCCGTCAGCAAGCAGAACGTGTCAGTTCCGCGGTCGACCAAATCTCGGCACACTGCTAACGACGTGCTCAAGAAAGCCGGACTTCCGAAAGCGTTCTGACCGTGACCGCCGATCCCATTGCCATCGCCCGCGCTCTCATTCGCTGCCGCTCCGTGACGCCGGAGGAGGGCGGGGCGCTTGCCTATCTGCAGGGCACATTGGCGAAGGCGGGCTTTGCCGTTTACCGGCCGACATTTACCGAGCCCGGTACGGCACCGGTCGAGAACCTCTATGCCCGCATCGGCACCGAGCGACCAAACCTTATGTTCGCCGGGCATACCGACGTCGTGCCGCCGGGCGATGAAAGGGCGTGGCGGCATCCGCCGTTTGCCGGCGAGGTCGCGGGCGACAAGCTTTACGGACGCGGCGCCGTCGACATGAAGGGCGGCATTGCCTGCTTCGTCGCCGCTGCGCTCGATTATCTCGCAGCCAACGGCGGCAAGCCGAAACGCGGCTCGCTGTCGCTCCTCATCACCGGCGACGAGGAGAGCGTCGCGGTGAACGGCACCATCAAGCTCCTGAAATGGGCCGCCGAACGCGGCGAGACGTTCGACCACTGCATCCTCGGCGAGCCGAGCAATGTCGGGGCGGTCGGTGACACCATCAAGGCCGGCCGCCGCGGCTCGCTCAACGGCACGCTGATCGTGACCGGCCGCCAGGGCCACGTCGCCTATCCGGATCGCGCCGACAATCCGATCCGCGGGCTCGTGACGTTGATCAGCGCGCTGCAGGCGCCGCTCGACGGCGGCAGCGAGCATTTCGATCCTTCGCATCTGGAATTCACCTCGGTCGACGTCGGCAACCCGACCGTCAATCTCATTCCCGGCGAAGCGCGTGCGCGCTTCAACATCCGCTACAACGACTGCCACAGCCAGGCCGAGCTGAAGGCCTTGATCGAGCGGCGCGCGCAAGCCGCCGCGGCCGGCCGCGTCCAGTTTTCCTTCGACTGGCAGCCGTCGAATGCCGACGTGTTCGTCACCAAACCGGGGCCGTTCACCGATCTGGCGGTCGCCGCCATCGCCGATCTCATCGGCCGCACGCCGAAGCTCTCGACCTCGGGCGGCACGTCCGACGCCCGCTTCATCAAGGATTATTGCCCGGTGCTGGAATTCGGCCTTGTCGGGCAGACCATGCACCAAGTCGACGAATGCGCGCCGCTCGCCGATCTCGTCATGCTGACGAAAATCTACCGGCGGATCATCGACAAGTATTTTGGGTGAACGTCATTCCGGGGCCGGCCGAAGGCCGGAGCCCGGAATCCATAACCCCCAGCATCTCGAGTTTGCGCAACGCATTTCCAGGGACGCTCGTGAATATGGATTCCGGGTTCGCGCCTATCGGCGCGCCCCGGAATGACAACTCAATACTCCACGCGCACCAGATAAAGCCCTTGCGGCGGTGCGACCTGGCCGCAGGCGGCGCGGTCGCGGGCGGCGAGGGCTGCAGCAAGATCGTCGCCGCTCCATTTGCCTTCGCCGACATGAATGAGCGAGCCGACCATCGAGCGCACCTGATTGTGCAGGAACGAGCGCGCCACGGCGGTGATGCGTACTTCGTCGCCGTCACGTGTGACGTCGAGCCGGTCGAGCGTCTTCACCGGCGACTTCGCCTGGCATTCGGTGGAGCGAAAGGTGGTGAAGTCGTGCCGGCCGACCAGCTTTTGCGCCGCAGCGTGCATCGCGGCTACGTCGAGCGGACGGGGCACGCGCCAAGCGCGCTGTTGATCAAGCGCGAGATCAGCGCGGCGGTTGACGACCCGGTAGAGATAATGCCGCCGCGTCGCGGAAAACCGCGCATCAAAATCGTCGGCGACGCGCTCGGCCGTGAGCACCGCGAGCGGATGCGGGCGCAAATGGGCGTTGAGCGCGTCACGCACGGTGTCTGGCTCCCAATCCTTGCCGAGATCGACATGCGCGACCTGGCCGACCGCGTGCACGCCGGCGTCGGTCCGCCCGGCGCCGGAAACGGCGGTCCGCTCGCCGGTGAAAGCGAACACCGCGTCGGCGACGACGCCTTGCACCGAGGTGCCATTGTCCTGCACCTGCCAGCCGACAAACGGCGTGCCGTCATACTCGATGGTGAGCTTGTACCGCGGCATGATCGCCTTTAGCGCAGCATGCTGCCGGCCGCGATTGGCGTGCCGCGCAAGAACTCGTCTATCCGCATCGGCTGGCGGCCGGCGCGCTGCAGCTCGACCAGCCGCACGGCGCCGTCGCCGCACGCCACGGTCAATTGGTCGTCGAGCACTTGGCCGGGCGTGCCGCCGCCGGCGCCTTTGGTCGTCCGCAACACCTTGATACGGCCGATATCGCCGAGCTCGAACCAGGCGCCCGGGGACGGCGACAGCCCGCGGCAATGGTCGTGGACTTTGTGCCAGGGCAAAGTCCAATCGACGCGCGTCTCGTTTTTCTCGATCTTGTTGGCGTAGGTCACGCCGGCCTCGGGCTGCGGCGTCAATTGCAGCGTCCCACGTTCCAGCGCAGCGAGCGCCAACACCATCAGCTTGGGGCCGCGCTGCGCTAATAGGTCGTGCAATTCGCCGGCAGTCGCGTCGGCCGCGATCGCGACGCGATCCGCCATGGCGATCGGGCCGGTATCGAGCCCTTCCTCCATCTTCATCACCATGACGCCGGTCTCAGGGTCGCCGGCCATGATGGCGCGATTGATCGGCGCCGCACCGCGCCAGCGCGGCAGCAGCGAAGCGTGCAGGTTGAAACAGCCGAACGGAAAAGCCTCCAGGACCGGCTTCGGCAGGATCAATCCGTAGGCGACGACGACGGCGGCGTCGGGGTTGTGCGCGCGCATCACTTGAGTTGCGTCAACGGTCCGCAGCGTCTTCGGCGTGACAACCGGAAGTCTGAACCGCGTGGCTTCGCGCGCGATCGGACTAGGGCGTAGCTCCATGCCGCGTCCGGCGGGCTGCGGCGCGCGCGTATAGACCGCTGCGATGTCGTGGCCGGCGCCGACAAGCTCGAGCAGCGTGGGTACGGCGAAATCCGGCGTACCCATGAACACAAGGCGGAGCGGCAATCACGCCTCCGCCTGCTTCTTCGCCGGTTTGTCCGTCTTCGCTGCCTTCGCCGCCTTGGTGAATTTCTTGATGATCCGGTCGCGTTTGAGCTTGGAGATGTAGTCGATAAACAGCACGCCGTTGGTGTGATCGATCTCGTGCTGCAGGCAGGTCGCGAACAGGCCGTCGGCTTCGATCTCGTGCGCCTTGCCGTCGAGGTCGAGATACTTGACCTTGACCTTTAGCGGCCGCTCGACCTCCTCGTAATATTCCGGGATCGACAAACACCCCTCCTCGTGGGTCGAAGTCTCGTTCGACGCCCAGGTGATTTCCGGATTGATGAAGACGCGCGGCTCCTGCGCGTCGTCCTTTTTCGACAGGTCCATGACCACCACGCGCTTGGGCTCTCCGACCTGGATGGCCGCGAGCCCGATGCCGGGCGCGTCGTACATGGTCTCGAACATGTCGTCGGCAAGCGCGCGGATGCCGGCGTCAATGCGTTTGACCGGCTCGGAGACGAGCCGCAACCGTTTGTCCGGAATTTTCAGGATGTCCCGCAAAGCCATAGCTCACCAACCATGTCCGCGATGTAAGCGGTGCATAAAGTGGGGTCAATTGCGCGCGGTCTGTTGCGGCAATAGCCGTATCCGCGCTATGAATGTTCTTCATTTGTTCTTAAGAACTCGCGATGCTAGTTGGGCGTCTGTTGCGGCGAATCACGTAAGACGGAGCGCATGACCCCAAGCTTCTCCATCAAAGGCCTGTCCATTGACGGCTTGCCGATAACGGACCCCGCGATCATCGCCTTGGTCGTTGGGATCGCCTGCATCGCGCTTGCCGCCATGGCGATCGCGCTTTGGCGCTCCCGCCGCGCCGCGCCGGCCGAGGACCCGGTGTTGGCGGAGCTGACACGGGCGCAGGCCGACGCCGCGGCGCGGCTCGAGGCGATGATCGGCATGCTCGCCACGGGTCAGTCGCAGCTCGCCCATAGCGTCAACGAGCGCCTCGATTCGGTCTCACATCGCCTCGGCGATTTGCTCGAAAAGACCAAGCAAAGCACCGCCGAGAATCTGCAAAAGCTCGGCGAGCGGCTTGCGGTCATCGATCGGGCGCAGAAGAACATCACCGATCTCGCCACCCAGGTAACCTCGCTGCAGGGCGTGCTCGCCAACAAGCAATCGCGCGGCGCTTTCGGTCAATGGCGGATGGAGACGATCATCCAGGACGGCCTGCCGAAAGGCGCTTATGCGTTTCAGCCGACGCTGCCGAACAAGACCCGTCCCGATTGCTGCGTGTTCCTGCCCGACCAGCGCCCGCTGGTGATCGACGCCAAATTTCCGCTCGAAGGCGTCACTGCCTATCGCGACGCCAAATCCGACGAGGAGCGCAAAGCGGCAGCCCATCGGCTGCGCACCGACGTCGGCAAGCACGTTACTGATATCGCGCAGAAATATCTGATCCCCGGCGAGACGCAGGACATGGCCTTCATGTTCGTGCCGTCGGAATCGATCTATGCCGAGCTGCACGACGGTTTCGACGATCTGGTGCAAAAAGCGTACCGGGCGCGCGTCGTGGTCGTGTCGCCGTCGATCCTCATGCTGGCCATCCAGGTGGTGCGGCAAATCCAGCGGGACGCGCGCATGCGCGAAGCCGCCGACCAGATCCGCGACGAAGTGGCGCGGCTGGTGAAGGACGTCAGCTTGCTGGGCGAGCGCGTGCGCAAGCTGCAGACCCATTTCAATCAGTCGAACGAGGACATCCGGCAGGCCATTATCTCAATCGACAAGATCGAGGCCCACGGCGAGCGCATTCAACAGGTCGAGCTCAGCGCCGAGCTGGCGGCGAAACCCGCGTCGGCCAATTCGAATGTCATCCCTGCAGGCGTGCGCAGGTTAGAGGCCGGGGAGTAATCTCCCTCACCCCTTGTGCGGGAGGGTTTGTTCGCGCCATCAACAGTTGATGACCAGCACCGAGTCTCCCCCCGCCGATCCATCGCCGACTCGCTTGCGGTTTATCTGCAGCGGCGCGTGCTGATCGTCCTCCTGCTCGGGTTCTCCAGCGGCTTACCCCTTGTCCTGACCGGCGCGACCTTGCAGGCGTGGCTGAAAGTCAGCGGCATCGATGTCAAAACCATCGGCCTCGTGACGGCCGTAGCCGTTCCCTACAATTTCAAGTTTCTATGGGCGCCGCTGGTCGATGCCCTCGACGTGCCGGTGTTGGGAAAGCTTCTGGGGCGCCGCCGCGGCTGGCTGTTGCTGGCGCAAATCTGGCTGATGGCCGCGATCCTCTATCTCGGTTCGTGCGACCCGACCGTCTCGGTCCTTATGGTCGTCGTTGGCGCCGTCATCGTCGCCACCGCTTCGGCCACCCAGGACATTGTCGTCGACGCCTTCCGGGTCGAAAGCCTGCCGGAAGACGAGCAAGCCGCCGGCATGGCGTCTTATGTCGCAGCGTATCGCGTCGGTGCCCTGGTGTCCGGCGCCGGCGCGCTGTTTCTAGTGACAGCCTTCCAGTCGACACTCGGGCGACACGCCGCGTGGACCGCCTGCTACGCCGTCATGGCTGTGCTGATCGTTGTGGGCGTCACGGCGACCTTGCTGGCAACCGAGCCCGCAGGTTCCGCCGCCGCGGAAGCCGACCATACGCTTCCGGAGCACCGCAATGCGCTGGCGCGCGCATTCCGATCGGCGTTGGACAGCTTCCGCGATTTTCTCTCGCGCGAGCTGGCATTCGTCGTGCTGGGGTTCGTGGTGCTGTTCAAGCTCGCCGATGCACTCGCTTTCGCGTTGTTGACGACGTTCGTGCTCGATCTGGGCTTCACGCTCACGCAGCTTGCGACCATCCGCAACGGCGTGGGTTTCATCGCCGCGCTCCTCGGCGGATTTGCCGGCGGTCTGATCGCGCGCGCCGTGCCGCTGTCCGCGAGCCTGTGGATCGGCGGTGCTCTGCAAACGATTATGATCCTCGCCTTTTCGTGGCAGGCGATGGTCGGCCAGAGCCTGCCATTGCTGACGCTCACCACGACCATCGAGTTCTTTACCGACGCGCTTGGCACCGTAATCTTCGTCGCCTACCTCTCGGCGCTCTGTCGCAATCCGCTCTACACCGCGACGCAATTTGCGCTCTTGACCGCACTCGCCGCGCTTGGGCGCACCGTTTTCTCGCTCGGCTCGGGCTATCTGCAGCACGGCGTCGGCTGGCCCGCCTATTTCGTCATCTGCGCACTCATCGGGCTGCCGGCGCTGGGCGTGCTGGCGTGGCTGCAGAAGCGCCATCATTTCGACGGATTGGTGCCTGGGAAAAAGTGACGTGGCTTTCGGGAACTAGAGGCGTGAGGGGATCGACCTCAGCCGGCACAGCCGGACGGCTTTGGCCAAGCCGGCGGCGGCGCGACCGCCGCATGTCATGCCGATGCCATCGGGAGACGGCACAAAAGACCCGCAAAAAAGTCTTTTTGTAAGGATCGGATAGCTATACTCGATGTTCCTTCTTGTCGTGCCCCTCAAACTCGGCTGTTTTCCCCTCCCGCCATGGACATGATTCTGGTCAAGATTTTCGCGACTGCGCTGGCGCTCAGCGAAGTGACGACGCAGCCGCAGGCGGTGAAGACCCATTTCGACCCGGTGCAGGACCGCGCTCAAGTGGTGCAGATCCTGCGCGACGGCTGCGCCCACATGCGCCAAGCCTTCGATATTGAATCGATCAACCTCGACGACCTGATCTCAACCGCCTTGAACGATCCGAAGATGGTCGCCGGCGACATCAAGGCCTTTCACGGCATCAATTTCGCCGACCTCAATACCGCCTACCATCAGTTCTGCAAGAACGAAAACGTCGACAATCAGGTGGTCGACCTCGGCCAGGTGATCGAGTTCTACAACAACGCCGCCGCTGATTTGCCGGACCAGACGCGGCTCAAGGGCCGCAAGCTCCCGAGCATGAGCGTGGTGCTGGACGGCAAGGGCGGCAATTTCGCCAATGTGTTCGAGCCGCGCAACCGCCGGGTCTGGATTCCGCTCGCCACCATTCCGGACTCGGTGCAGAAAGCGTTCGTCGCCGCCGAAGACCGGCGTTTTTTCGACCATCACGGTGTCGACGAACGCGGCATCATCCGCGCTTTCATCGGCAATTTCGCCAATCCGGGCCATCCGCAGGGCGGCTCGACCATCACCCAGCAGGTGGTCAAGAACCTCCTGGTCGGCGACGACGTGACCTACGAGCGCAAGATCCGCGAAATGATCGTCGCCTCGCGGGTCGAAAACACGCTCAGCAAGCAGGAGATCCTCGAACTCTATCTCAATTCCGCCTATCTCGGCCGGGGCTCCTGGGGCGTCGAGATGGCGGCGCGCAGCTATTTCGGCAAGCCGGCGAAGAACCTCACGCTGGCTGAAGGCGCGATGCTCGCCGGCCTCCTCAAGGGCCCGAGCTTTTTCAATCCGGATCGGCATCCGGAGCGCGCCAAGGAACGCCTCGCTTATGTGCTCGGCCGTATGCAGGAGGACGGCGTCATCTCCGCCGAAGACAAGGAGCGCGCGCTGGCGGCGCCGCCGAAGCTTGTCGCTTTCGTGCAGAAGCGACGCGACAGCGGTTTGCACTTTATTGATTTCCTCGGCCGGGAGGCGAAGTCGGATGGTGTCGTAAGCCTGACCGCCGAGCCGTACACGGTGCACTCAACCATCAACGCGACGTTGCAGCGCGAGGCCGAAGCAGCACTGCAGGAGGGTCTCGCCCGCTACGAGGCCAGTTCCGGCCGCGCCCAGTTCCGCGGACCCGAAGCCAATATCGGCGACGCCATCCAGAAGCTCCTCTTGAGCAAGCAGAGCGTCGCGGCCGGCGCGCCTGGCGCGCTGCCAGCCTGGCAACAGGCGCTGCAAGAATTGCGCATGCCGTTGTCCGACGTGCATTGGGAGCCGGCCGTCATTCTCGACCGGGGCGGCAAGCGCGGCGATGGCGCCATTCGGGTCGGGCTGCGGGACGGCCGCGTGTTGCCGCTGAACCTCGCGAACTGGCAAGCCAGGCGCAACCTGGGCCTCCACGACGTGGTCTATGTCCATGTCACGGAAACCAGGGCCGTCGCCAAACCCAGAACCGCGCCCGGGGCGGCCGGCGCTGTTGCCGGCGCGACCGTTGCCGCCGGTGGTCGCGTTGAATTGCGCATCCGGCCGACCGTGCAAGGCGCGGCCTTGGTTCTGGAAAACAAGACCGGCCGCATTTTGGCGATGGCGGGAAGCTTTTCGTATGCCTTGAGCCAGCTCAACCGCACCTCGCAGACGCAGCGCCAGCCCGGTTCGGCGATGAAGCCGCTCACTTATTTGACGGCGCTGCAGGCGGGATTGCAGCCCAACACGCTGGTGCCCGACGATCCGATCACGCTGGCACCCGTTGGCTCAGGCGGAGCCGGCAACACCATTATCTCCCGTGAGATCGGCGGCGCCGCCGCCTTGCACCCGGAATATTTCTGGTCGCCGCGCAATGCCGACGGCGGCATCGGCGGTCTGTTCACAATGCGGCGCGGGCTGGAGAATTCGGTCAACGTCGTGACCGCGCACTTGCTCGACGGCGGCATCAGCGCCGACCCGGAGAAAAGTCTCGACGAAGTCTGCGCCACCGCCGTTGCGGCAAAAATCTACAACGATTGCGTCCGCTACTATCCGTTCGTGCTCGGCGCGCAGCCGGTGCGCATGATCGATCTTGCCGGCTTCTATGCCGCGGTCGCCAATGAAGGCGCGCTGCCTCACCCGCACGCGATCGATTCGATCGAGCTGCACGGGCAGACGGTGTTCGAATACCCGGATACGCCGCTGCCTTTCGTCGGCGCCGCCGACCGCACGTCGTTTTATCAGCTCAAGACCATGCTGCAGGGCGTCGTCGCGCGCGGCACCGCTCGCGCGATCGGTGCGCTGTCGCCGTACGTCGCCGGCAAGACCGGAACGACGGAAGATGCCGTCGACGGCTGGTTCGTCGGCTTCACCAACGACGTCACGATCGCGGTGTGGGTCGGCTACGACAATGGCGACGGCAAGCGCCGCTCCCTTGGCACTGCGACCGGAGCCCGCGTGGCGTTGCCGATCTTTGAGCCGATCTTGCAAACCATTTGGGCGCAAGGGATCGCACCGAAGGCGCTGCTCAACGGGCCGTCGCCGGAAGCCAAGCTCCATATGGTCGATCTGCCGATCGACTATCTGAGCGGCAACCGCATCACCGGCGGGCAAAGAGGCGGCCAGACCGTCAGTCTGTTTGGTGACCAAACTTACGTTCAACCCACCGGGCAAACTTTCATCGAGCACTTCCGGGTCGAGCCTGATGGCAAGGTCAACGACACGCAAAACCAGCTGGTTTCGCGCGGCGACGCCGAGGCGGCGCGCAGCCCCGAGCCGGTCGAGGCGCAAAGTTGGGGCTCGTCGGGTTGGGGCGGCCACGGCGCCGGATCGTCGTATTATACCGGGGATGGCTTCCAAGGGGATCGACGACAGCCGGTGGCGCGTGGCCTGTTCGCACCATGGGACCACGGCGGATTTTGGGCGGTCGGCCTAACTGAAGCTTCGCGCATGTCCCGAAAAAGTGGGCACTGGTTTTTCCGATAAGGACATGCGCAGGATCATAGTACTGGGATGCATCCCAATGCTCCCGGAATAGAGATGCACTCCAGACGACGGGAAGATACCGCCATGTGGAAACGGCATTAGCCGTTCAAAGTACGGCGTCGCTTCGCTGGCCTATGCGATCGCGCTGGTCGCCCTGTTGGCGGCGCTGTCGGCTGCGAGCGCGGAAGACTTTGGTATGAGGAGGCAGGTTCGCCGCCGAGATTTCGACGTCGCGCGGCTCAGGCCGGGCATGATAGCGGGCGCGATGGGGCCGCCAGCGCCGCTGCGGCGGCGGATCTGATCGCCTTCGCCGACTGGACCGCGACGCTGCCGGCGCAGAAGAAATTCTGTCGCTTTATCCCGCTTATACCGAGCCGACGGTCACCAAGGCGGCCAGCGCCAATGCTCCAGCGGGCCCCGTCTCGAAAAGCTCGACGTCTATGTGGCCCGGCGCGCTTCGTGCTCGAACGGCCGCCCGGCGCGTTCGACCTCGCGCGCTACGTGCGCAGCCATTCCTGGAAAAGATCGATCCGGCGATCAAGCATAAACTCATGGCCGCCGGCGACGTCAGCTCCCAGAGCCGCAGGGTACCGGTAACGCCAATCCGGACCGCAAATGGTGCACCGGTCGCACGGCGCTGATCTGCATCAGAGCGACCTATAAGCTCGAGGGCGAGAACAATTCCGCTTGGCGTCATGCTGGTCAACAAGCTGCGCGACACCGCCAAAAAAGTCCCCGACCACATCGATTTCGAAGGCGAGCTGTCGGCGCTCGCGCCGGCCGATGTCGATCAGGCCGGATTGAAGGAACTCACCGGCCTCGACACACCGGTCGCCGGCGTGCCTGAGCAGAATATTTTCTATGTCAACCAGATCATGAAGTTCGGCAAGCTGCTCGCCGTGTTTCAAAATCATCCCACCGACGCCAACAAGACAGCCGTCACCGCCTACATGGTGCTGGCGATCGACGAGAGCGTGCTCGACGGGAAGAAGGATTTCGAGAAAGTGCCGGTGCTGCGCAAAATATACGTTGCAGGCGCAAGTGCTGATGGGGCAATCGTCATTACAATTACCGAGGCAATTCAGTACGGCACCAAGCTGCGAAATACGCGCGCAACGAAATCCGGACGATCGCCAATTTGTTGGCCACCAATAAACTCGTAACTCCGCTCGTCCAGGCATCAGCAGAGTTTTTAGTCCCTTGCACGGCTCCGCTGGATCCCGCTTTCGCCGGAATAAGCGGTTTGGATTATAATTCTCGCATGCCCGGAAGCTG
>CAWGKB010000013.1:0-56476 GCA_963823135.1 uncultured Alphaproteobacteria bacterium
CGAACTCCCGACCCTCAGATTCGAAGTCTGATGCTCTATCCAGCTGAGCTACGAGCGCAGGCTGCGCACAATAGCGGCTTCGCGGTTCCGTTCAATAAGCCGAAAACGCGAAATGCTCATGTCGGCGAAACACTTCGACGTTGCGCGCTAATCCGCCATGCCGTTCCGGCAGGGCGGCTATTCGCAGGCCGGAACAGGAACCGGCCAAGCTGCGGCAGGTTGTCGTGCGACAGCCGCAAGGAGGTCAACCATGTCCGACTATCGCGATCCAAACGACCCAATGTACGGCAATCTCGGCTACGAACCGACCGATCGCCGCACCAATAGCGGATGGGGATGGATTGCCGCAGCCTTGTTCCTGGTGATCGTGCTGGCGCTCGGCTTCGGCGTTGCCCATGAACCGAGCCGCGTCGCGTCCAACGACTCCCAGTCAACGGCGACGCCCACGCCGCCGCCGGCCACCACAAACTCCGGGTCGCTCCCGGGCCTCGCGCCGCCGCCGGCGCCTGCTCCCAACCGGCCGTAACGATGCAGGCTTCGACGAAATAACCGATCGGCCCCGGCAAACCGGGGCCGATCAAAATTGGGGAAACGGGGTAACGGGATGACAACATTTCTGAAAGCACCGCCGCGACAGCCGCGCAATCTTGGCGTTCGAAACGCGCGGCCGATCTCGCTGTTGCCGTTGAAAGGCGGCGGCTCAAGGCGACAACAAAGGCCGCCAACTCACCGGTCGTCCGCCGGACGTTGGAACAATCGCGCGCGATCGTCTTAAACAGCCGGCGCGATCGCCCGGAGTGCAATCGCTATTTCTCGAACGCCGGGTCGATCGGCACGCGATACCCGTTGGCCAGACGGTTGGTCTCATTGGCCATGCCGACGACCGCCATCAATTCGGCGAACATCGCCTCGCTCATGCCAGCCTTGCGCGCCGCCGCGCCATGGCTGGCAATGCAATAGCCGCAGCCGTTGGTGACGCTGACCGCGAGATAGATCATCTCCTTGGTCACGGCGTCGAGCGCGCCCGGCGCCATCACCTCCTTGATGCTTTCCCAGGTGCGCTTGAGCGTCGGCGGATCGTGCGCCAGATATTTCCAGAAATTGTTGACGTCCTTGATCTGCCGCGTGCGCTTGATATCGTCGAACACCGCGCGCACGTCCGGCGCAGCGTCGGCATAATCGATCGGTCGATGCGGGGCCATATGATGCGTCCCTCGTTGGCAAAGCGCGGGGTGGGCTGCCAAGCGGTTGGCCACGCCGGCGAGCCCGCCGAAGAAGAGCACCATGCATACCGCGGCCTGGATGCCAAATCCTAATGCCAAATTCTAATGCCAAGTCTTGGCCGTGGTTGCCCGCGACTCCGCCAGAAATTGCGCCGCGAGGTAATAGACGCGCCCCTGGTTCGGATCGAGATCGCCTGGCGGCGCAGATCCAGACGCAGGGACAACCGGCGCGTCGCCGTGCCAAGGAGATCACCGATCGACCACCACCGGTTGAGGAGAAACGCATGCGCTGCCAGCGAAGCCAAAGACGACGCGAACCTTGTAACCTGGGGCTCCGGCCGCGCGCAGCCGTTGGGCGTCCGCGGCTGTGTCGTTGACGCCAAAAAGAAGCTCCGGCGGGCCCGTGAACACGGTCCCGGCAGAGGCGGTCAGCTTGCAACCCGGCGCGTAACGGAAATCGCTCGCGGGTCTGGCTACGAACGACGGCAGCCTGGCAAGCAGCTGGCCGACTTGAGCACCGGAATCGACGAGCGCACCGATGCGCGTGACGGTGTATTCATTGGACAATGTTGTCGGCGTTTGTTGCGGCACCCCGTTCGGACCAGATTGCAACACGGCATTGGCTGGTCCGCCGGCTATCAAGTCGCGCATGCCCAATCCATTCGCCAACAGCCCGACCACCTGGCCGGGCGGCAAGCGCATCGGCGTTCGCGACACGTCGAATGCGGAATACGGAACGTTGATCTCGACCGAAGGCGGCACTTTGAGATTAACGAGCAGCTGGCCAATCTGCGTCGTGGTGCCGTCGAGCAGCGGGCCGACCGAGCTGACGTCTGGCAGGGAGCTCATGATCTCCTGGGTCAATTGCTGCTGTACCGAGCCGACATTGCCAGCCTCTCCGACGAGACCCAGTGTAATATAATGCGCAAGGTCAGCTAACGCTCCGACGATCACTGTGCACCAAGTGCTCTCGACGTTTGCGTTGGCTGGGTTGACCCATTGGACCGAGAGCCCGGTACTGCTGGTGTCGAGCACGAAGGTGCCGGTAACGTTGATAATGGGCTTGCACGTGACTTCGGCCTTGAGCCGGAAGCTCAGCCAGACTCCCGTCGAGTCGATATATGTCACAAGGGTGGCAGGTTCGTAGTCGACGGTGGTGCCGCTCATGACGGCCGAATTGTTCCGACCTGAAAACTTCTCATGCAGCGCCTTCGCAAACATGTTTTGAATTTCAGCGCCCGATATGCCGATCGCCGCGTCCGCACCGGGCTGGATCGCGCTGACATGCACGAGCGGGAAGGAGTACGCAGCGGTGCCGGTTCCCCCGGAGCGCACCACGGTCACGGTGATCTCGTCGGTCGATCCGTCGGCGATCGATGGGAAACCTAGCCACATCAAATAACCGTGGGCGGTCGCATTGTTCTGCGTGTCGATCGAGCTGTACCAGTAGTAGTTCGGAAGCGTCCCGCTGTGATCCATCGCCGGCGTGAGCGTGACCCACCCGATCTGAATTGACTGAAGGTCCGTGCAGCCGTCGGTTACCACCTGCACCCGTACGGCGTCGCCGGCGACGTATTGGATGCCCCCGATCGCCAATTGCGGCGAGATGACCGCGCCGGACGTGACCTTCGGCGGCGTCGCCTGGTTTCCGCAAGGATTTGCCGGCTGCGCCCGCGACGTGGACACCAGTGATACCGTCAGCAATATGGCGGCTAATGTAATTAATTTCACGGAATTCATGGCAACCTCCCTGACTTGGTCTTTCTTCTGCCAAGCAAAAAATGCGGCAACGCACGTTCTGTTCCGGGATGTGCAGAAAGTTTGTGCGGTTTGGTTTAATCCCGATGCTCCGGCGCTGCGTGTGCTTTGCGGCACAGGCATTTGTCAGCGCGGAAACCTGCGCGCACGCCGGATTATCGTGGGTCTCTCATCGTGCGCCTACAATGAGACCACAGCTAGTTTCTGGTCGGCGGGCAGGCGCGCTCGGCGATGCGCGAATCGCAGACCCGCACCGCCTTGAGATACTCGACCCAGCGCACGATCTGCTCCTTGTTCGGGTTGAATTTGAACGCCTTCTGCACGACGTAGAAGCTGTCGTTGCCCTGCACGCCCTTGATCCAGGTCAATTCCGGCTTGCCGGTGGCCGGATTTTTCGGGCATTCGAGGATCCACAACAGCGACGGATAGCCATTCTCGACGCTGCCGACGATCGGCTGCGCATCGCCGGCGCCCGGGCAGGCGCCGCGCCAGCGCGACTCCAATGACCGCATGAATTGCTCGGGCGGCATCTTCAATCCAAAGAATACCTGCACCGTCACCATTTCGGTCCAGTTGTTGACGGTCTCCTTGGCCGGCACCCACTCGGTCATCTCCAGATTGCCTTGCTTGTCGTGAAAGCCGACCTTGTATCCCGACGGCAGCCCGGCCAGCAGGTTTTCGTTGACCAGTTCGGCGGCGGCCGGATGCGCACCCAGCGCGACGCAGAACAGCGCTGCGACGATGAACGCCGTTTGCAACACAGCCTGCAGCGCCTTCGCCATAGCTTTCCTTTCTTCGCCCTTAGAGCATGATCCCGAAAAGTGGAAACCGGTTTTCGGAAAAGATCATGCTCCGACGTAATATCGAGACCGTGATCCGATTCAACCTAATCGGATCATGGTCTCGCCGCTCGCTTTGCTCGAACAGCAATTGTAGCCGATCCGCCGCGCGGGCACACTCGCGCGACACCACGCGAGACCATGAGCCATGCCCAAGACCCCGGACTATTTCGCCGGCAAGACCATTGTCATCACCGGCGCCGCGAGCGGCATCGGCCGCGCCACCGCGCTGATCTTTGCGCGCGAGGGCGCCAATGTTGTATGCGCCGACATCAACGAGCCGGGCGCCCGCGAAACGGCGGCGGCGGTCAACGCCAAGGGCAGCCAGGCGCTCGCCGTGACGGTCGACGTCACCAAACGCGGCGAAATCGACGCCATGGCCGAGCGCGCGATCGCCGCCTTCGGCCGCGTGCAGTTTTTGTTCAACTCCGCCGGCGCCGCCATCCGCCGCGCCAAGTTTCTGGAGATCGACGACGAGCTGATGGACAACACCTTCGCGCTCAACGTCAACGGCACCCTTTACGCCATGCAGGCGCTGCTGCCGCACATGCTGGCCAACAAGCACGGCGTCATTGTCAACATGGCGAGCATGGCGCACCGCCGTGGCGCCCCGGGCTCGTCGATCCATTATGCGGCGGCCAAGGGGGCGGTGGTGTCGATGACGCTCGGCGTGGCACGCGAATTCGCAAGCCGCGGCATTCGCGCGCTGTCGATTTCGCCGGGGCCGATCAAAACGCCGTTCCAGGACGCGGCGCAATCGTCGCCCGAGCTGATCAAGCAATTCCTCGCCGACGTGCCGATGCAGCGCTTCGGCGAACCGGAGGAGATCGGCGAACTGGTGCTGTTCATGTGCTCCGACGCCTGTGAGTTCATGACCGCGGACACGGTCTATGTGAATGGCGGCGGCGGCTGGCGGTGATGGTGTGTCCATGGATGCGCTCGTTCTCGCGACGCGATTGCGCTCTCAGTTATCCCGCCCCGCGCAGCGGGGAGAGGTGGGTCACGCTCGTCATTGCAAGTGAAGCGAAGCAATCCAGTTGGGCGGCACGGTTCTGGATTGCTTCGTCGCTACGCTCCTCGCAATGACGCAAACTTCCGCATTCTCGCGACGCAGGCGTCCTCAATAGCGGGACGCCCCTCTTGTCGTCACCCGCAGGCTTGACCCGCGGGTCCATGCCGCCGGGCGGCAACCGCATGCAGAGCCCGTGAGCAAGCGGCCTGTCCGCATGGATTGCCGGGTCAAGCCCGGCAATGACGATGTGGAGAAACGATTGCGCGCCTTTGCCGCTACGCCGCGGCCGGACGCCAGTTGACCAGAAACACGCCGACGACGCAGACCGCCATGCCCACGAGCGCCAGCGGCGCGAGCTTCTCGCCGAACAGCCCCCACGCCATCAGCGCCGTCACCGGCGGGGTCAGATAAAAGAGACTCACGACGCGTGTCGCCGCCGCGTGGCGGATCATGAAATAGTAAAGCCAGACCGTGCCGAGCGAGAGCACGACAACCATATAGAGCAGCGTCAACTCAAATGCCGGCGTCCACTGCACGACGCGGGTCTCAAAGGCGAACGCGCCAGCGCAGAACAGGATCGCGGCCGCGCCATACTGGATGAGCAGCGCCGGCCGCCAATCGATGCCGCCGCCGAAACGCTTCTGGTAGAGCGTGCCGGCGGTGATGCCGAGAAGCCCGACGGTCACCGCAAGGAAGGCGAACGGCGTCGCGCCGCCCGACGCGGTCTTGTCGTGCAGCACCAGATAAACGCCGACGAGTCCGAGCGCGAGGCCGAGCCATTGCCGCACCACCACGCGCTCACCGAGCCAGCGGGTGGCAATGGTCGAGGTCAGAATGGGCTGAAGACTGACGAACAAAGCCGCGAGCCCGGCGGAAAGCCCGTGACCGATGGCGACGAATACGCCGCCGAGATAGAGGCCGTGTACCATCAGGCCGGTGGCCGCGCTGTGCCGCACGCCGGCCGCATCCGGCCATTTCGGCCGTGTCAGCGCGATGATGATGCCGAGCAGGACGAGCACGCCGACCATCCGCAGCGCCAGATATGTCAGCGGCTCGGCGTAGTGCAGGCCGTACTTGGCGCCGACAAAGCCCGACGACCACAGCAGCACAAACACGGCCGGCGCCGCGAAGACGGCGGCCTCCTCGATTGATCGCGGCATTTTCTTGGCCCGGCGCCAAAGTGATCCGATGCTATTTACCTAGCGGGCTGCGCGGACTAGGTCGAGGGCGCGGGCGGAGCGGTGGCTACGCGGTGAGTGCGGGCACGACGTCGTCGCCGGATTATTCACAATAGCCAGTACTTGCTCAGTACGAAAAATACCGCGTTTCCAGCCACACCGACCAAAACAGCACCAGCCAACGAAAACAAAAACAGAAGCCATGAGCTACGATAGCTAGCCAAACCAACCTGTCTCATTTCCTCGGAACGTTGAGTCAGAAGCAGAAAGCTTGGTCTCCTCGTACCAGCACTTGAGCCGACTACGCCGCCCACGACTACAGACACGATAACTGCCAAAATAAAAAAGCCGGTGAGCTAGAACGCGTAGCGAGTCCACATTCCCGACGCCACTATTGCAGTCAAAAAATCGACCTTCTTGGCGATCACGTCAAAGGTGGGCACATCACTCGTTGCAAATTTCTTTGCCTCAACAAGATATCGATCGATAAACGCATCAGTAACACGAAACGCCATAGCTAACGCGGAAACGAAGACGCAAATACCGATCGTCAAACCTATCCACCCGGGGTGATCAGCGACGAAAGCCCGGAGCCCAACCTCCCGTTTCAAAAGCGTACTTAGTTGACCCGCTAGCAGCGCCTCAATATCGGTGCCCCACGTTCGATTTGTATGACTGATACGGAGACGCATGACAGACGTCACTGGAATTTCTGCATCTATAAATACTCCCTCTCTAAAACGAACACGATTAGTCTCACGAGTTCCAAAATTGATCTCAATGACTTGCTTTTCTGGATATTGTTTGCCGTGGAATCTAATTAAGTATGTCCAGCTGAAAACTGCAGCAACGGAAATAAGAGGCTTTACTTCGTTGTAGGTTTGAAAATCCACCAGCGAATTAAGAAGCACGGAAGAATTATCATCGTTCACAACTCGCGCGGTGAACTGAATCAGCTCTGCTTCGTTCTGAGAGCCTACGCGCTGCTCAATTAGATGAAACAAGTTCACGACGTCGTTTCGCGAAAGGTCAAACGCTCCAAATATCGCGCGCTGAATTGTTTGCGGCTGCCCTAGTAAGCCCGCAATGAAATCTCGAAAATGCTCGGGCCCGCAGGGAAGAACGACAGAATGAGTTTCTTCCCGCTTTTCGATCGCCATTTTCGTTTTCCCCAACCAGCGGGATAGCCTTGCCTGCAACACCGACAAATTAGCGTGCCTCCGGTACAATCGTATCGCGATGACCGTCGGGGCACGCCGAGTGTCGATTAGCACAACGACACTCGCTCACCTTTTACTTGCTCAACCATAAAATACAACCCACTAATACCAATGGAGCTATCACACCGGCAGATTATCGTGTTTTCTGCACGGCATCTCCACGGTCTTGCCGCGCAGCATGGCGCGCGGGCGGGTGGCGTGCGGCATGATCATACCGATTTGGAAACCACGTCCGCGGCTTTCATCATAGCAGCGCCAAGTGTCGCGGCTCGGCGCCGCGAACCGCGCGCAGCGAAACGCTGCGGTCGAGCGTCGCCAAGCGCCCGCCGTTCTTCACCGCGAGCGCAAGCAGATACTCGTCGGTGATCCGGCCGGGCCGAAGGATGCAGCTCGGGTCGAACCGCGTGCTATCGCACAAGGAAATGTCGTCCGGCCAAAAGGCATGGTCGGATTGAGCCATCTGCTCGGCGAGCAGGTCGATCGCGAATGTCGTGGTGACCGGGTTCTTGTAGCCCGGCTGTGACATGATCCGCGCCAGGCGTTTTCGGTCAGTGGACATGTGGCCCATCCGGCGGAACGGCTTGCGGCCTACCAGTCGTGAGCCACACCATGGTGCACGTGCGCCGCATCCAAGACGGCGATCAAGACGTTCACGTCGAACAGGACGCGCATGATCAATCTTTCGGCAGCAACCCCGCGTCCTGCAGGTCGGCCTGTTCCTCCAACCTTCGCACCAGCGCAGAGGCGACGACGCCTCCTCGTGAAGGCAATACGAAAAAACCGTTGCGTTCGATCAGCGGCCCCGACGCCGCACGCGTCAAGGCGTGCCGGGCAAGGTCCGACAGGACCTTTCCGGCCGTGCTGTTCTGGCTGGCCGCTCGTTCCTTAGCTGCGGCCAGCACATCATCGTCGATATCGAGCGTGGTCCGCATGCATCAAATGATAGCGCATCAGATGCGAAAATAAAGCACTCACACCGGCAGATTGTCGTGCTTGCGCGCCGGCATCTCCACGGTCTTGCCGCGCAGCATGGCAAGCGCGCGGGCGATGCGCGGGCGGGTGGCGTGCGGCATGATGACGTCGTCGATATAGCCGCGCTCGGCGGCGATGAAGGGCGAGAGGAAGCGTTCCTCGTATTCGCGGGTGCGGGCGGCGATTTTTTCGGCGTCGCCGATGTCGGCGCGGAAGATGATCTCGACCGCGCCCTTGGCCCCCATCACCGCGATCTGCGCCGTCGGCCAGGCGTAATTCACGTCGCCGCCGATGTGTTTTGACGCCATCACGTCGTAGGCCCCGCCGAACGCCTTGCGGGTGATCAGGGTGACCAGCGGCACGGTCGCCTGCGAATAGGCGAACAGAAGCTTGGCGCCGTGCTTGATCAGGCCGCCATATTCCTGGGCCGTGCCGGGCAGAAATCCCGGCACGTCGACGAAGGTGACGATCGGAATGTTGAAAGCGTCGCAGAAGCGCACGAAGCGCGCCGCCTTGCGGCTGGCGTCAGAGTCGAGCACGCCGGCCAGCACCATCGGCTGGTTGGCGACGAAGCCGACGGTGCGGCCGGCGATGCGGCCGAAGCCGATGACGATGTTGCGGGCGAAGGTTTCCGACAGCTCGAAGAAGTCGCCCTCGTCGACGGTTTTGAGAATCAGCTCCTTGATGTCGTACGGCTTGTTGGGATTATCGGGCACGAGCGAGTCGAGCGACGGCTCGATGCGGTCGATGTCGTCGAACGACGGCCATTCGGGCGCGCCGGAGGAATAATTCGGCGGCAGGAAGTCAACGAGCCGGCGCATCTGCAACAGGCACTCGACGTCGTTGTCGTAGGCGCCGTCGGCGATCGAGGAACGGGTCGCGTGCACGGAAGCGCCGCCCAATTCCTCGGCGGTGACGATCTCGTTGGTCACCGTCTTCACCACGTCGGGGCCGGTGACGAACATGTAGCTCGTGTCGCGCACCATGAAAATGAAATCGGTCATCGCCGGCGAATAAACGTCGCCGCCGGCGCATGGGCCCATGATCACCGAAATCTGCGGAATGACGCCCGAGGCGATGACGTTGCGTTTGAACACCTCGCCGTAGCCGCCTAGCGCCGCGACGCCTTCCTGGATGCGGGCGCCGCCGGCGTCGAACAGGCCGATGATCGGCGCCCGTGCCCGCATCGCCATGTCCTGGATCTTGATGATCTTCTGCGCATGCGTCTCCGACAAGGCACCGCCGAACACGGTAAAATCCTTGGCGAAGACAAAGACGCTGCGGCCATTGACCGTGCCCCAGCCGGTGACGACGCCGTCGCCGGCGATCTTGGTCTTCTCCATGCCGAATTCGTAGGAACGATGCTCGACGAACATGTCGAACTCCTCGAACGAGCTCTTGTCCATCAGGAGCTCGATGCGCTCGCGCGCGGTCAATTTGCCGCGCTTGTGCTGCGCTTCGACGCGCCGTTGCCCGCCGCCGGCGCGCGCCGAGTTCGCGGCGCTCTTCAAGCTTGTCGACGATGTCTTTCATGCCCTGCCCCGTTTCTGACCCACTCGTTCGCGCCCAAATTGAATCGTTCACGTGTTTCAATAGCAGGGGACGTGAAACCCGTCATGATCCCCTCCCCCTTGTGGGGAGGGGTAGGGGTGGGGGTCGGGAGGTTTTACGCAGGCGCCGACGACACTCTTACGCGCCCGTCACCGCTTGAGACTTCCCTCCCGACCCCCCACCCTCACCTCCCCCACAAGGGGGGAGGGATAGAGTTGAGTCCACGGCGCGGCCGTGCATCTAAAGGGACGCGCGGCAGCGGAAACGATGATGCGATGACGACGGAAGGATTTATTGACGCTGTCGAACGCCGGCCGCGGACGGTTTTTGCCGCCTTCCTCGCGATCCACGGCATCGTGTGGACCGCGCTGCCGTCGCTGATCTATTTCAACCTGCCGCTCGACGTGATCGAGGCGATGACCTATGGCCGCGAGTGGCAGCTCGGCTATGACAAGCTGCCGCCGTTGCCGTGGTTCCTGGCCGAGATCGCCTATCGCGTCACCGGCACCGACGATTCGCTCTACGCGTTGTCGCAGGCCGCTGTCATCGTCGCGTTCGTTGCGGTGTGGATGACGGCGCGGCCGGTGGTGGGCACGCTCGGCGCGCTGGCCGCGATCCTAATGATCGACGGCCTGCACTATCTCAATCTCAGCGCGGTGAAGTTCAATCACAACATCGTCGAGATGCCGCTGTGGGCGCTGGCCGGCTTCGCTTTCCATGCCGGCTTGCGGCAGGGCAAGCTGCGTCACTGGATCCTGCTCGGCGCGGCGCTCGGGCTTGCCTGGTGGGCGAAATATTTTGTCGTGATCCTGGCGACGCCGCTGGCGCTGTTTTTGTTGCTCGATCCGCAAGCGCGACGGCGGCTGGTGGGGCCCGGCCCCTGGATCGCCGCCATCGTCACGCTCGTGGTCGTGGCGCCGAACCTCTATTGGCTGCTGCAGCATGGCTCGCAGCCGTTCGGTTATGCGCAAGCGCGCGCCGCGGCCCCGGGCGGGGCGCTCGATCACCTTGTGCATCCGGCGGAATTCGTCGGCGGCCAGATCTTCGCGCTCATTCCGGCGCTCCTGATCGCCGTGCCGTTGTTCTGGCCGCAGCCGAAAGTGGAGCGGCGCGAGCGCCCCGACGCCTTCGATCACCGCATCGTCACGCTGCTGGCCTTCGGGCCCGCACTCACGTTGTTCGCGTTCTCGCTGATCACCGGCCGCGCCACCAGCGCGATGTGGGGCTTTCCGTTGTGGCTGTTCCTCGGCCTCTGGATCATCGTGTTCGCGCCGGCGGCGTTGGATCGCGCGCGGTTTGTTCGCCTCGGCGCGATATGGGCTGTGGCGTTTGTGATTTTCGTCGCCGCGTTCTGCGCCGACTATCTGATCCTGCCGCGCTTCGATCATCGCTATCGGGCGGCATTCTTTCCCGGCGATCTCCTCTCCGCGGCCATCACGCAGCGTTTCGAAGCGGCGACCGGGAAGCAGCCGGCCTACATCATCGGCTCGATGTGGGATGGCGGCAACGTCGCGCACTATTCAACGCAGCGACCGCAGCCGCGCGTGCTGATCGACGGCTTTCACGACAACGCGCCATGGATCAATCTTGCCGATCTGCGCGCCCGCGGTGCCGCATTGGTGTGGACCGAAGGCGATCCGCATGTCATGCCGGGAAATCTCGCCGCGGCGGCGCCAGGCGCCCAAATCGGCGCGCCGTTCGATCTGCCCTATCATCGCGGCGACGGCGCGGTTCATGTCGGCTGGGCGATCCTGCCGCCACAGCAGTAACGCCGGATGGAGATCATTTTCCGCCTTCACGCGCGTCCGACATAATTTTCCAAACCGCAGTGCCAAAGTCCACAATGTGATCCTGCCGGCAACGATCGCAGCGATAGGTGCGCATGTCGTCGCCCGACATTGAGCTCCTATCCACCAAGCGCATCTCTCTGCCGCATTTGGGGCATTTCGTCAGAGATGATTTCGATGCCGGTGTGCGCAGGTATCTCAGTGTGATCCAGGAAGGCAATTTCATCTGGAATTCCTATCAGCTCGTCGCGGTGTCGCGGCGCGCACTTCGACGGCACCTTTGCTTAGCGGCAATCGGACTGGATTGTAACGAGCACGAGGCCGGCTTGATTTACCCCGCCGCCGCGCGGTGCTAGTTTGCCTTCCGAACGGAGAACAGCGCGAAAAATGCCGGGATATCTGAGACTTGACGCGTTCCGCGACACGCCGGTCGTGCGCGAGCCGTTCCAGCACCTGATCGTGTCCGGCTTCATTGGCCCGGCGGCGCTCAAGGCGATCAACGCCGATTATCCGAAAATCTCCACGCCCGGCAGCTTTCCGGTCGACCAGGTCAGCTTCGGCCCGGCCTTCCAGACAATGCTCGACGAGCTCGACAGCGAGGAGTTCCGCGAGGCCTTCGAGGAGAAATTCGGCCTCGATCTCGCGGGCCGGCCGACGGTGACCACCGTGCGCGGCCGCTGCGACGCGCGCGACGGCAAGATCCACACCAACTCGACCTCAAAGATCATCACCGTGCTGATCTACATGAACGAGTCGTGGGAGCAGTCCGGGGGGCGGCTCCGTCTTCTTCGCTCCGCCGACAATCTCAACGACATCATCATCGAGGTGCCGCCGGTCGCCGGCACGCTGCTCGCGTTCAAGCGCAGCGACAATTCGTGGCACGGCCATGAGCCGTTCGCCGGCGAGCGCCGGGTCATCCAGTTCAACTGGCTGACGTCGGAGGGCAATCGGCAGATCGCGATGCTGCGCCATCACACCTCCGCCGCGTTCAAGCGCATGCTGCAGACGCTGCGGCCGGGCCGCGCGTAGGTCGGCACCCGCGCCAGGCGAAGCCACGCCACAGGAGTGATTGCTTGACCTCGCCTTCGGCCGACCTGAAGAGCCGCGACTTCCGCAAAATATTGCTGATCAAATTGTCGGCCGTCGGCGATGTCATTCACACCATCCCGGTGCTCAACAAATTGCGGCGGCGCTACCCGTTAGCGCAACTGGATTGGCTGGTGACGCCGGCGATCGGCGAATTGTTGCGCTACCATCCGGCGATCTCAAACGTGATCGAGTTCGCCCGCGACGATTGGTCGAAGCCGTGGACGCCAACGCCGTTTGTCAGCTACGGCCGGCTCGCCACCAAGCTGCGCGCCAACGCCTACGATTTGGTCGTCGACATGCACGGCCAATTCCGCACCGCCGTGTTCACGCTGGCGACCGGCGCGCCGGTGCGGATCGGGTTCGACCGGCCGCGCGCGAAAGTCTGGGACGCGTCGCCGCGCTCATTCTCCGCCGAGGCGCGCAAGCACGCCTGGCAGGGCGCGCGCGAGGGCAGCTGGCTCGCTTACACCCACCACATCCCGGTGCCGACGCTCGATCTGCATGCGGTCGATCGCTATCTCAGTGTCGGACCGCTGTTGGGTCTCGAAGCCGGGCCGCCCGATTTCTCGTTTCCCATTCCGCACGCGGCGACGGCGCGCGTCGAGACGCTGTTGCGCGACAATGGCATCGCCGGCGCGCCGCTTCTCACCATGGCGCCGGGCACGATCTGGGAAACCAAGCATTGGGACAGCGACAAGTTCGCCGATGTCGCTCGGCATTTTCTGCAAAAAGGCTTTGCGGTCGTGCTGATGGGCTCGGCCCGCGAGCGCGTCGTCTGCGAAGAGGTGGCACAGCTCGCGCCCGGCGCGGTCGACCTCGCCGGCGAAACCACGCTGACCGAGCTCGCGGCGCTCATTCGGCGCTCGACCATCAGCCTGACCAACAATTCCGGGCCGATGCACATCGCGGTGGCGCTCGACCGGCCGGTGGTGAGCGTGTTCGGCCCGACCGACCCGATCTGGATCGGTCCCTATGGCCGCGCGGACGCGGTGTTGCGGGCCGGGGTTCCCTGCTCGCCTTGTTTTCTGCGCCAGCTTAGCCGCTGCCCCAACGACCACGTTTGTATGACGAACGTTTCAGCGCGCGCCGTCATCGAGCGGATCGAGCACGTGCTCGGCAATGGCGCCGCCGCGCAGCCTGCCGCCGCGCAAAGCGTCTAGATTAGGCGGCCGGCGCCTCGACCAGCGTGTTTGAGTTATCGACGCTGTCGTAAACTGACACCTGCACGATCGGATAATTCTTTTTGATGACCAACGCCGCCGCCTGAGCGGTTTCGGAGGTCGTGTAGGAGCCCTTCGTTTGCCGGTCGACTTGGAGCAAATATCGGCCACGCTCGGGCCGCTTGCGTTGCGAGAACACTTCCTCGACTTCTTGTTCCGAATTGTCCTTTACCGGCATCTTGATTTGGCGCGTCGCCATTCGGGCTCCTTTCGGGCATGTCCTTTGGGGATCTCTGTATGTAGCGGTTGCGGACATCGGCCGCCAGTCCTTTCCGTGCGCCGCGGCACATTGCGCGGTGCGTGCCCATCGCCGACGTACAAAAGCCCCGATCAGTGTCGGTTTTTGAGGGGCAAAGCCGAAATTGACCGACCGTGGTCCATCGACCTCTACACTTACGAGGACATGCCCTGGCTCACGGACGCTTCACGGGTCCGCTCGGCGGCGGCCCCCATTTTTGGACCGCCTCGTAGCGCTTGGCGTAGCGATAGAACGTGACCTCGAAGTAGCCAAAAGCAATGACGAAGCCGGCCCAGCCGTCGATAAATCCGGCCTTGAAAATGTAGTGCTTGAGGAAAGCCCATACCGCGTGACCGAACGCCGACGCCATCGACACGCGCTTGTGCGCGAGTTTCGGCGCGCCAAGCGTCGAGTAGCGGTTCATCTTTCTGATGACTTCTTCCAGATTGCGGAACGGGAATTGCCAGATGGCGTTGCGCAGCGTGCCGACCGGCTTACTGCTGAGCACTTCGTAGCCCTCGTGGACCGGCTCGAGCGTGTAGCGCATGCAGCCTTTGCGAAACAGCTGCGGCTGCCGGTAGTTCGGATACCAGCCGGAGCCGCGGATGCGGCGGCCCATCAGGTAGTTGCGGCGAGGCACGCGGTAGATGTCGAGGGGCGCCGGGTTGGTGAGGATGGCGAGGATCTCATCGCGCACCGCCTCGGTGCAGCGCTCGTCGGCATCGAGGCTGAAAATCCATTCGTAGCGGCAGGCTTCGATCGCCTGGTTGCGCAAGTCGCCGAAGCCGTTGAACGGCACCTGCACGACGCGCGCGCCGAGGCTGGTCGCAATGTCCACGGTGCCGTCGGTGCTGTTGGAATCGACGACGACGATCTCGTCGGCCCAGAGCACGGTCTCAATCGCGGCTTTGATCTTTTCGGCTTCGTTGAAGGTCGGAATATAGGCGGAGATTTTCTGCATTGGCGCCAGCGCGCTCTCTCACTTCGGCTGCTCGCGCGCCGCAAAGATCGCGAGCCACAGATAAATCGCGAGCAGCGTCGTCTCAACGATGACGATGAAGATGCTGCCGCCATAGACCTGCGGAAAGAAAACCTCGACCACCGCCATGGAGACTACGGCGGTGAGCCACACCACCGCGCCCCACGCAGCCGCGAGCCACAGCCCGACGGCGGCGACGAGGTCGATCACGGCGAAGAACACCGTTGCCGTCTGCCAGGCGATGGTATGCGACTCGAAACCGCCGTCGGCGGGCGCACCAATGCCGCACACCTGCGCCCAGTGGTAGAGGCCCTTGACCAGCGACACGCCCGCCATGATGCGCAGAAACAGAACGAGATATTCCGCCCAGCTGCCTGAAGCATTTGCGGTTTTGCCGGCATGGACCGGTTCGAGCAAGTCACTTGGGCGGGTCGGTCGCTTTTGCGTCTGATCGCTCATGGCAGGGCGGCTTTGACATTCGCCGCAGCCGGAAGTCAATGCCGGTTGTGCCGTGGCAGGCCACGGCTGGAGCCGCTAAAAGGGTGCGTTACCCGCAGGAGTGTAGCTATGGCGATCAAATTCGGCCGGCCGCTGGAGCGGGCCCGGCCCTCGCCGGTCGAGAGCGAACCGCCGAGCGAGCATCGCCTCGATCTGGCGATCCGGCCGCGTCGCAATCGCCGCGCCGAATGGGCGCGGCGCCTGGTCCGCGAGCATGTGCTGACCACCGACGATCTGATCTGGCCGCTGTTCGTGGTCGATGGAACCAATGTCCGCGCTCAGGTCACTTCGATGCCGGACGTGGAGCGCCTGTCGATCGATCAGGCGGTGCGCGCGGCGGAACGCGCGGCCAAGCTGACCATCCCTTGCCTCGCCTTGTTCCCCTATACCGATCCGGACAAGCGCGACGACGAAGGTTCCGAAGCGCTCAATGCCGAGAACCTGGTTTGCCGGGCGGTACGCGCCATCAAGAAAGAGGTTCCGGACATCGGCATCCTGTGCGATGTGGCGCTCGATCCCTATACCAGCCACGGCCATGACGGCCTCATCGACGACGGCGTCATCCTCAACGACGAGACCGTGGCGGTCCTGGTCCGCCAGGCACTGGTCCAGGCCGAGGCCGGCTGCGATATCATCGCCCCGTCCGACATGATGGACGGCCGCGTCGGGGCGATTCGCGAAGCGCTCGACGCAGCAGGCTTCGGCGACGTTCAGATCATGGCCTACGCGGCCAAATACGCCTCGGCCTTTTACGGCCCGTTCCGCGACGCCGTCGGCTCGAATGCCACCCTGATCGGCGACAAACGCACCTATCAGATGGACCCGGCCAATACCGACGAAGCGTTGCGCGAGGTGGAACTCGACATCGCCGAAGGCGCCGACATGGTCATGGTCAAGCCCGGCATGCCGTATTTGGACATTGTGCACCGGGTCAAAGAAACCTTCGGCATGCCCACCTTTGCCTACCAAGTCTCGGGCGAATATGCGATGATCATGGCCGCAGCGGGGAACGGCTGGCTGGAGGGGGACAAAGCAATGACCGAAAGCCTGATCGCGTTCAAACGTGCGGGCGCCGACGGCGTGCTGACGTATTTCGCGATGAGGATTGCGGAGAAACTGAAGAAGGGCGGCATGTAATTCGTCCCCCGCCTGGGACCAGATAACGAAGGCGGATGTGTCATGCGTGAGGACGACGACGAATTCCGGCACTATGTGCCGTTGTTGCGCCGGATCATCATCCTGGTGGCAGTGATCACCGCTGTGCCGGTGGTGCTGTGGACCATCACCGCATTCGTGCGCACTTATGTCGGGCCGCCGAGAATCCCGACCTTCCATCAGCTCGCATCGTCAGCGTCGATCAACACGCCTGCCAATACGCCGGCGGCTCCGGCCCCCGCGACCCCCGACGGCACGGCGGAGCTGAAGGCGGCGATGCAGGCTAAGCTTGCCAGTCAGCCGGCGGCAGCAACAAGCGGCCCGCAGGACGCAGCCGTCGCGCCGAAGGGATCGCTGCTCAGCGATCGCGCTCCGGATGGTGATGCCGGCACGGCTGCGCAGGCCGCGCCGCGGACAACCGATACGTCAGGCGCGCCTCCGATGGTGCCGCCATCGGCGATGGCGCGGGGCGACAACATGTTCCCGCCCTCTCCGCTCACCGCACCGGACAACGCAACGCCGGGCAGCATCGCCGCCGCTGCCGAACCGCAGCCGGAGGAGGTAACGGATTTGCCGCCTGCACCGCCGGTGCGTGGACCGGTACCGATGCCGCGGCATCGGCCGCACAATATCGACTCGGTGCGCACCGCCGACATCACGCCGTCGAACGTGCCGATGCCGCGGCGGCGGCCGGATACCGCCGGCGCCGGCGCTTCGGATGCAGGCGGCGCCAGTCCGATCGGGTTCATCCAGAATCTGTTTCACTGAAGCGGCGAATCGCGAATACGCATAGCGAAGCGCATTCCGCCATTTGATTTGCGCAGCTCCCCCCGCCGGATTACGCTCCGCTAATCCGCCCTGCGGCTCGTCATTCCATCGCCGTACCGCTCGGCATACGCACCGGCTGGTAGCCGGCGGCGGCCAGCGCATGGAAAATCTCCTCGGCGTGGGCGGCATCGCGCGTCTCGACGGTAACGTCGAGCTTGGCGCCTTTGGCGGGGACATCGAGAAACAGCCGGTGGTGATCGACGGTCAAAATGTTGGCGCCGCACTCGCCGAGCTTGGTGGCGATCTGGCCGAGAATTCCCGGGCGATCGGGAATGGTCAGGCGGAACGAAACGATCCGATCGGCGCGCTCGAGTTCGCGCACCATGATGGAAGCGAGGATGCGCGGATCGATATTGCCGCCGCAGAGAATGAGCCCGACCTTGCGGCCGCGGAATCGCTCCGCTTCGGCGAGCATGGCGGCGAGTCCGGCGGCGCCGGCACCCTCCGCCATGGCTTTCTGCAATGTGAGGAAGGCGTTGACCGCCCGCTCGATCAACGTCTCGTCGACCAGGATGATGTCGCTGACACACTCACGCACCACCGGGAGTGTGAGCTTACCGACATTCGTCACCGCGATGCCTTCGGCCAGCGTCGCGCCACCGCACGGCCGCTTGTCTTGATGGATGGCGTTCCACATCGATGGATAGAGCGCGGCCTCGACGCCGACGATCTCGATCGACGGCCTTCTCGCCCGCGCCGCGATGGCGCAGCCGGCGACCAGCCCGCCGCCGCCGATCGGCACCACCAGCACGTCAAGCTCGGGAGCGTCTTCGAGCATTTCCAGCGCGATCGTGCCCTGCCCGCCGATGATTTTTGGATCGTCGTACGGATGCACCCACACCAGGTTTTGCGTTGCCGCGATCGTCTCGGCACGCGCCTGCGCTTGCGCCACTGTCTCGCCGTCGAGAATGACGGTGGCGCCGAGCGTCTCGGTCGCCTTGATTTTCACGAACGGCGTTGTCACCGGCATGACGATGGTTGCCGGAATGGCAAGACGGCGGGCGTGATACGCGACCGCTTGCGCGTGATTGCCGGCGGACATCGCAATGACGCCGCGGCGGCGTTCGTCGGCGGACAGCGCGGCGAGCTTGACGCAGGCGCCGCGTTCCTTGAAGGAGTTCGTGACCTGCAGGTTCTCGTATTTGACGAAGACCTCGGCGCCGGTCAGCGCCGACAGCGGCGGCGCCGGCAAGAGCGGCGTGCGCAGCACGTGACCGCAGATCGTGCGGCGGGCCATCTCGATATCGGTAAGCGTCACCATCGCCGCCTTATCCTCATTTCGCCGGTGCCGCCTCCGACGGACGACGCCGGTTGATTTGGTCTTTGATGTGCCGTCATTCTCGGGCAATCTAGCGTCCGGGTGAGCGTTAAGCGCATCCCGATCCGAGCGAATCAGGATGCGCTTTAGATTGTTCGATTTTTGCGCATGGCCCTATCGGAAATCCGGTTCCCACTTTTCCGGAACATGCGCTAAACTCAAGGCCTCAGGAGGCCAAACGGCCAGCACAGGAAAGTGACTGCCAGCACGGGAAAGCGACTTAGGCATTGACCCAGCACTCGCGTGATACGCCGCAATTCTATCTGACTGCCCCGTCCCCCTGCCCCTACCTGGCCGGCAAGGAGGAACGGAAGGTGTTTACGCACCTGGTCGGCGAACGCGCCGGCGAGCTTAACAACATCCTAACGCAAGGCGGCTTCCGCCGCAGCCAGTCGATCGCCTATCGGCCGGCCTGCGAGGGCTGCCGCTGCTGTGTCTCGGTGCAAGTCGTCGCCAAGGAATTCAGCCCCACCCGCAGCATGCGGCGCATTATGAACCGCAACGCCGACATGGTCGGCGATATGAAGATCGCGGTGCCGACGTCCGAACAATATTCGATCTTCCGCGCCTACCTTGATTCGCGGCACCGGGACGGCGGCATGGCCGACATGACCGTGCTCGATTATGCGATGATGGTCGAAGACAGCCACATCGAGACGCGCATCATCGAGTATCGCCGGCGCGATAGGCCGGCGGGCGCGGGACGGCAGGCCGGCGACCTGATTGCGGTGGCCTTGACCGACGTGCTCGCTGACGGCTTGTCGATGGTCTATTCGTTCTTCGAGCCGGACGAAGCCGCGCGCTCGCTCGGCACCTTCATGGTGCTCGACCACATCGCTCGCGCGGAGCACATGGGCCTCGCCTACGTCTATCTCGGCTATTGGGTGCGCGGCTCGCGCAAGATGGATTACAAAAGCCGCTTCCTGCCGCAGGAGCGGCTCACGCCCGACGGCTGGGCGCGAGTGGAGTAGAACGCGCTTGCGCAGCATCAATTCTTGTTCGGCTGCTGTTGCTTCGCGGAAACGTTTACGGCGCCAATGGTAGCTTCACCATCTGACTCTTCCGCCGCGACAAAGCGCCCGTCAAAATCAGTCCCAAGACGGCCTGCTCCCACTACCAAACGAAGTCGGCCGGCGAAAGCGCGTACCGCGGCACCCGCCGAGAACACGCGCGAACGCATTCTGCGCGTCGCCATCGCCGAGTTTTCGGAGAAGGGCTATAGCGGCGCGCGCGTGGACGTGATCTGCCGGCTGTCGCGGGCCAATCCGCGGATGATCTATCACTATTTCGGCGGCAAGGATCACCTTTACATCGCCGTCCTCGAGCAGGTGCTCGGCGAATTGCGGACCGAAGAGCTCAAGCTCGACGTCGCCCATGTCGCACCAATCGACGGCATGATGCAGTTGTTCGACTTCACCCATGACCATTTCGGCAATCACCCTGAGCTGATCCAATTGCTCAGCGGCGAGAATTTGCTCAAAGCCCGTTTTCTGCGCCGTTCGGTAAAAACCCCGATCATCGCCTCACCGCTCATCAGGCTCATGGATGAATTGTTGCGCCGGGGCGAGAAGCAGGGCGACTTCCGCCGCGGCATCGATGCGCTGCAGCTGTATGTGGTCATCGTAGGCCTCGCCTATTTTCATCGTTCGAACGCCTACACGCTTTCGGTCATTTTTCGATCCGATCTGTCGGCCGAAGAATGGCAAGCCGTGCACCGGCGCTATGCCAGGGACATGCTGCTGTGTTTCTTGCGCCGTGACGGCGCCTGACCTGCAGCACGCTTTTGGTCGCCGGCTGCACAATTTCTGTTCAGCCCGCGCCCAAGCCCGCCCTGTCGGCACGATCGACTTTCAAGGACGCTCAGAAATTCCGTCGCGATGTCATAGAGTTTGCCAAATGCCCCAGCCCTGGCATGCTCTTTGCTTGGTAAATAAACACTTACTTATGCGCAGCAACGCGCATAGAGCAGGAGGTGACCATGGATTTTTCAATTCGCTTTGCCGCGCTCGCCTTGTTCGGTGCGGCGGTGCTCGCCACGCCGGCACATGCCGAGGACAAGGTCGGCTTCATCTATGTCGGCCCGGCGGCGGACTTTGGCTACAACACCTCGATGGATCTCGGTCGCCAGTATGTCGAAAAGAACATGCCGGGTGTGACCACCACCGCTTTTGAGCTCATTCCCGAGACCGCGGAGGTGGAGCGGGTCATGGAGCGGCTGATTGCCAGCGGTCACAACATCATTTTCGCAACCAGCTACGGCTATCTCGACTACGCCATCAAGGTGGGTGAGAAACACCCGGACGTCACCATCCTGCACGCCGGCGGCCTCAAGACGTCCAAAAACGTCGGCACATATTGGGCCGACAGCGATGCCGGCATGTATCTCGCCGGCGTGACCGCCGCTCATGTCAGCAAGAGCGGCAAGCTCGGCTTCCAGGGCGGCTTTCAAATCCCGCAACTGATGCGTTCGGTCAACGCTTTCACGCTTGGCGCTCAGTCGGTCAACCCGAACATCACCACAACGGTCGTATGGAACGGCGGCTGGTGGGAGCCGCAGAAGGAAACCGAAGCCACCAACGCGTTTGCCGATCTCGGCATCGACGTCATAGCCGAGCAAGTCGACAGCCCGATCACCATCGCGCAGGCGGCGGAAAAGCGCGGCATCTTCATGATCGGCAAGGACGTCGATATCCATGACCGCGCGCCGAAGGCTTTGCTGACCGGCGTGTCGTGGAATTGGGGTCCGATGATGGTCGAAGAGATCAAGGAGATCAAAGCGGGGACCTGGAAACCGTCGAACATGCGCGGTGATCTCGGCACCGGCAACGCTGTGCTCGATCCGTTTGGCGCGGCCGTGCCCGAGGACGTCCGCAAGCAAGTGCTCCAGCTCAAAGCTGATATCATTTCCGGCAAGAAATCGATCTGGGAAGGACCGATCACCAAGCAGGATGGGACCGTCGTCGTGCCGGCCAGCAAGAAGCTTGCGATGGAGCAGGTTGAGACCATGAACTATCTGGTCAAAGGCGTCGTCGGCGCAACGAAATAGCGCAACCGCCGATATTCGACACTTCGGCGAGGGAGGCAGCCATGAACGTCGCAACGAAGCCGGCCAAACCGGTCGAGATGGGGGCAAGTCCCGGTCAGTCGTGGCTGGTTACGGCCGAGCGGGTCGATATGACCCGCCCGGCGCCGCGGGTGCGGCCATTGTCGGTCGAGGCCGAACCGCAGAGCGTCGTTGTCGACGCCGCAAAGTCGGCGTTGCTCATCGTCGACATGCAGAATGATTTCTGCACGGTGGGAGGCTGGCTGCACAGCCGCGGGATCGACGTCTCGCCCAATCGCAAGCCGATCAAGCCTTTGCAAGCCCTGATCATGGCGTTCCGCGCCACCGATATCCCCGTGATCTGGGTCAATTGGGGCGTCCGCAAGGATCTCCTGAATATCAGCCCGTCCCTGCGGCACGCCCATAATCCCAAAGGCGACGAACCTGGCCTGGCTCAACCCGTGCCGGGCACGCGTTCCGAGGTCATCAAGCACGGAAGCTGGGGCGCCCAAGTCGTTGACGAGATCAACCCGGGCGAGCGCGATATCCAGATCATCAAGCACCGGTTCAGCGCTTTTTGGGACACCGAAACCGACGCCGTGCTGCGCAATCTCGGCATCAAGACGTTGTTCATCGGCGGCGTGAATATGGATCAATGCGTGATGACCACGCTCGAGGATGCGAGCTTTCTCGGTTACGACACGATTCTGATCGAGGACGCCACCGCAACCACCTCGCCTGACTATTGCGTGCAGGCGGTGCTCTACAATGTGAAGCTCCTGTTCGGATTCGTCACACGCTCTGACATGCTGCTTTCAGCGCTTGCCGCGGCCGTCAAGGCGTGATCGCGAATGCCGACTGAAAACGGTGTCGAGCCGCTCGAAGCCCGGCTTGCGGCGCTGGCAATCGAATTGCCCAAAGTGCCGATACCGATCGCCAACTTCGTCCCTTACAAGCGCATCGGCAACCTGATCTTCCTCGCCGGACAGGTGTGCGAGTGGAACGGCGAAGTGCGCTATGTTGGCCGCCTCGGCGTGGATTACGATCTCGAGGAAGGCCGGAAGGCGGCGCGGGTTTGCGGCCTCAACTTGATCGCGGCCTTGAAAGTTGCGTGCGGAGGCACCCTGGCTCCGGTGACCGCATGTGTGCGCCTTGGTGGTTTCGTTAATTGCAGTCCACAATTCAACGAAATCCCACAGGTGATTAATGGAGCGTCCGACCTTATGCTGGAGCTGTTCGGAGAGCGCGGCAGACATGCCCGCACCGCTGTCGGCGTCGCCAATTTGCCACGCGGCGCCGCCGTCGAAGTGGACGGCATTTTCGCCCTTGGATGAAAGCCCATGCCGGACTTCTCGATCTCGATGTCCGGCATCCGCAAGCAGTTCGGCACCGTCGTCGCCAACGATAACGTCGATCTTGAGATCCGCGCGGGCGAAGTGTTGGCGCTGCTCGGCGAGAACGGAGCGGGCAAAAGCACTTTGATGAAAGTGCTGTACGGCTTTTATCACGCCGATGCCGGTGAGATCCGCATCGATGGCAGACGAACCACATTGGCCTCGCCGCGCGAGGCCATGGCCAGCGGCATCGGCATGGTGTTCCAACAATTTTCTCTGGTGCCCGCACTGTCGGTGCTGGAGAACCTGCTGGCAGCGTTTCCAAGTGCTCCCTGGCTGCAGGCACGCGGCAGAGGGCGGGTGACCGTGGCATTGCGCTGGCTCAAGCGTTTGGCGCCAAATCTCGATCCGGCCCGCCCCGTTCGTGATCTCGCCGTCGGCGAGCGACAGCTCGTCGAACTCGCCAAAGTCCTCAACCTCAACGCCCGCGTCGTCATCCTCGACGAGCCGACTTCAGTGCTGACTCCGGCCGAGGCGGATCAGCTGTACCGCTTCATCCGCTCGCTGGTCGCAGAAGGCAAAGCCGTTGTGTTGATCACCCACAAGCTTGCCGATGTCGCCGCCTGCGCCGATCGCGTCGTCGTCATGCGCGGCGGCCGCGTCGTCGATCGCGCGCCCGCGAGCGAGCGGACGGCAGAACAGCTGGTGAGCGCGATGGTCGGTCGCGACCGACTCTCAATGGTCGAGGCTCCGGTGTCCGCTGCCAGCGCGGTCCCTGTCCTGCAGGTGCGCGGCGTGGCGGCAACTGTGCAAGGCACGCAGATTCGCAACATCTCCTTTGAAATGGCCCCAGGCGAAATTCTTGGCGTCGCAGGCGTCACCGGCAATGGACAATACGCGCTGGCGGAGGCGTTGGCGGGTCTTGCTCCCGTCAGCGCCGGTGACATCGTTCTCGGCGGCGTCAGCATCGCCAATCGCGCCGGGTACAGCGCGATCCCCGATGATGTGGCCTATATACCCGAACGCCCGCTCGACAACGCGGTTGTCGCCGACCTCGATCTAGGCCTTAACCTGACGCTACGTCGGGTAGGCAAGCTGCCGTTCTTTCCGCACCGGCGCGCTATTGTGGCGCGAGCCGATGAGCTGATCGCCCGCTTCGACGTCAGGCCGCCGCGCCCGGCATTGCGGGCCGCCGCCCTCTCCGGCGGCAACCTGCAGAAGCTGGTCATAGCGCGCGAGCTTTCCGATACCCATCGCCTGGTCGTTGCCAGCTACCCGACGATGGGACTCGATGTTCTGGCAACCCAAGCCGTTTATCGGAATTTGTTCGCGCAAGCCGTACACGGCGCGTGCGTCGTCTGGATTTCCGAGGACTTGGACGACATCTTGGCTTATGCGCACCGGGTCGCGGTGATCTATGGCGGAAGCTTTGCCGGAATCGTCAGGCGGCAGGATGCCGACCGCCAAACGATCGGCCGCTGGATGGCAGGCATGGACAGCGGAGCAGCGGCGTGAGCGCTCGCCTCGTGCAAGCGTCCGTCTACGGCATTGCCGGCACCGCGTTGTTTCTGCTGCTGGCCTCGGGCTTTCTCCTGGCAATCGGCCGGCCGCCGTTCATTACGCTTCTGACGATGGCGGGGTACGCGTTCGGCGACGGCTATTCGATTTCTGAAAGTCTCGTCAAAGCGACACCCATTCTGCTGTGCGCCTTCGCGGTGATATTGCCGGCGCGGCTGGGTCTCATTTCAGTCGGCGGCGAGGGCCAGCTTTATCTGGGCGCGCTGGCCGGCACGGCGATCGTGGTCGACTATCCCGGCGGGCCGATGTTCGCCCTGCTGCCGGCCATGCTTGCGCTTGGCGCGGCCGGCGGCGCGATCTGGGGCGGGCTGGCGGGAGTGTTGCGCGCCCGCTTCGACGTCAACGAGACAATATCGACTTTGCTGCTGAACTACGTCGCGGTGCTCCTGGTAAACTACGCCGTCTACGGCGCCTGGAAGGACCCGGCCAGTCTCGGCTGGCCAGCCACAATTCAGTTTCCGCCGGCAGCGACGGTGCCGAGCCTGTTGGGGACGCGCGTCCACCTTGGATTCGTCGTCGCGCTCGTCGCCGCTTTGGTCCTGCACGTGGTGGTAACCCATACGCGTTGGGGTCTGGAACTGAGGATTCTCGCCGGCAACCGCAAAGTCGGCGCTATGGTCGGGCTCCGCTTTGCGCGAAACACCCTGATCGTCATGGCGCTGGGCGGCGCTCTCGCCGGCTTCGCGGGGATATGCGAAACGTCGGCGATCCAAGGCCGGCTGCAGTCGGGATTGTCGGTCGGTTACGGACTGACCGGCTTCCTGGTCGCGTGGCTCTCGGGCCAGCATTTTCTGCGCGCGGTGCCGATTGCGATCCTGGTCGGCGGTCTCATTGCAGCGGGAGACGCGCTGCAGCTTTACAGCAAAATCCCGAGCGCCAGCGCCACCGTGCTGCAAGGATTATTGTTTGCTGCCGCCCTGGCGGCGAGCGGCCTTGCGGCCCGGCGAGAAGCGCGTCGTGGATGATTTGACCACGATCGGGCAATGGACCGCCGCCATGCTGCGGTCGTCGACGCCGCTTCTGGTCGTGACGTTGGGCGAGACGCTCACGCAACGCGTCGGCATCATCAATCTTGGAGTCGAGGGTCAAATGCTCGGCGGCGCTTGCACCGGCTTTGCGGTCGCCGCGGCCACCGGCGATCCGCTGCTTGGCTTCGCCGCGGGGGCCGGCGCCGGCGTCATCCTGTCGGCCGTGCACGCCGTCCTGTGTCTGGTTTGCGGCGCCAATCAGATCGGCAGCGGCATCGCCGTATGGACCCTTGGGCTTGGTCTCACATCCTATTTCGGCCGTGCTTTCATTGGCGGCAAGGTGACGGGCCTTGGCACGCTCGGCGGGCCGACGGCCGCCGGCATTCCACTGCTCGGCCCCATCCTGAACCAGCTCACGCCGCTGGCGCCGGCTGCGCTGATCCTGGTCGCGGCTGCAGGCCTTTGGCTTTACCGCACCAGCACCGGGCTGAATTGGCGCATCGTCGGCGAGTCATTCGAGACCGCGCGCGCGATCGGCTTGGCGCCGCTGTTGGTGCAGCTTCAAGGCATCACCGTTGGCGGTCTCCTATCGGGATTCGCCGGCGCCATCCTGTCGGTGGATTATACCCAGACCTGGGCGAACGACATGACCAAAGGCAGAGGTTTCGTCGCTGTCGGCCTGGTGATCGTCGCGCGCTGGAACCCGTTCTTCGTGCTGCCAGTCGTGCTGATCTTCGGGCTGAGCGAGGCCGCGACCTTGCGATTGCAAGCGGGCGGACTGACGCTGTCGCCTTATCTGATTGCTTGTTTGCCCTACGTGGTCTGCCTGTTATGCGTCGTCGTCGCCTCGCTGCGTGAGGGTCGCATCGGCGGCATGCCGGCCGAGCTTGCCTCGGTGTTCGGCCGGCGCCGTTAGCGTCATCGGGCAACCAAGTCAGCCGCGGCGGATGGCCAATGGCGAATAGGCACCCACCACCGCCTCCGCCTGGCTACTCGCCATTCGCCTTGCGCCCATTGCTCCCGTTGCCGAACTTGTTGTTCTTCGGAAAGCCTTTCGGCGCCAGCCGCCCGGCGTCGGCGCGATTGCCGCGCCAGTCGGCGAGTTCTTTCAGCGAAAGGGTAAAGAGACGGCCGGCGGAATCGGTCCAGGTCAGGCCCTTCTCCGCCTCGAAAGTCTTGATGTCGGAGAGGCCGCCGTCCTTATGGCGCTGCAGCCGTACGCCGCGGCCGCGGGTCATCTCAGGCACCTGATCGATCGGGAACACGACCATCTTGCGATTCTCGCCGATCGCCGCCACCAGTTCGCCCTCGGCCGGCGCGATGGCGCGGGCCTGATCAGGCGGCTTGACGTTGAGCACCTGCTTGCCCTTGCGGGTATTGGCGACGCACTCGTCCTCGGCGACGATGAATCCCCTGCCCTGCTTGCTGGCGACAATGAGCTTGCGCTCGCCCTCGTAGCGGAACACGGTGATGACATCGGCCTCTTGCTCGAGCTCGATGAACAGCCGGATCGGTTCGCCATGGCCGCGGCCGCCCGGCAGCTTCGCTGCCTCGATGGTGTAGCAGCGGCCGTTGGTGGCAAAGATCAGAAGCTTGGACGTCGTCTCGGCGAAGAACGCAAGCTTGAGCCCATCGTCTGCCTTGAACGCAAGACTCGACAAGTCCGCGACCTGGCCGCGCAACGCGCGAATCCAGCCCTTCTCGGAGACCACGATCGTGACCGGCTCGCGCTCGACCAAAGCCTCCTCGATCGCCGCCTCGTCGTGCTCGGGCGCTTGCGCGAAGCTGGTGCGGCGCTTGCCGAGCGGCGTCTTGGCGCCGAACTTGTCGCGCACCTCGCGGATTTGGCCGGCGATGGTCTTCCATTGCGCCTTCTCCGAGCGCAGCAGATCTTCGATGGATTTTTTCTCGACGCGTAGATCCTTATCCTCCTGGCGGATCTCCATCTCTTCGAGGCGGCGCAGATTGCGCAGCCGCATGTTGAGGATGGCGTCCGCCTGGACGTCCGAGAGCTTGAACGTCTTCATCAGCACCGGCTTCGGCTCGTCCTCGGTGCGGATGATTTTGATGACCTTGTCGAGGTTGAGATAAGCGACCAGATAGCCGCCGAGAACTTCGAGGCGGTGCTCAATCTGACTGAGCCGGTAGCGCGAACGGCGCACCAGCACCTCGCGGCGGTGCGCGAGCCATTCGCTCAGCACCTCGGCGAGGCCGACGACCTTGGGGATGCGGCCGCGTATCAGCACGTTCATGTTGAGCGGGATGCGGCTTTCGAGCTCGGTGAGCTTGAACAAGCTCTCCATCATCAGCGCCGGATCGACGCTGCGCGAGCGCGGCTCGAGCACGAGGCGGACGTCTTCGGCGGACTCGTCGCGCATGTCGGCGACAAACGGCAGTTTCTTTTCGTTGATCAGTTCGGCGATGCGCTCGACCAGCCGCATCTTCTGCACTTGCCAGGGAATTTCGGTGACCACGACCAGATAGGTGCCGCGCCCGGTGTCTTCCGTCTTCCAGCGCGCGCGCAGGCGGAACGAGCCGCGCCCGGTGGTGTAGGCTTCCGCGATCGTCTCCGGCGCATCGACGACCACGCCGCCGGTCGGAAAATCCGGGCCGGGCACGTACTTCAACAGCGTCCGGCTGCGCGCGTTCGGCGTGTCGATGAGATGCAGCGCCGCGTCGCATAGCTCGGCGATATTGTGCGGCGGGATCGCGGTCGCCATGCCGACCGCGATGCCCTGCGAGCCATTGGCGAGCAGGTTCGGAAACGCCGCCGGCAGAACGGCTGGCTCTTCCGACACGCCATCGTAATTGGGGCGAAAGTCGACTGCGTCTTCATCGATGCCGTCGAGGAGAAGGCGCGCGGCTTCGGTCAGCCTCGCCTCGGTATAGCGATAGGCGGCGGCATTATCGCCGTCGATATTGCCGAAATTGCCCTGGCCATCGACCAGCGGATAGCGCGAGGCGAAATCCTGCGCCAAGCGCACCAGCGCGTCGTAGATCGCCTGGTCGCCGTGGGGGTGGAAATTGCCCATCACGTCGCCGACGATCTTGGCCGACTTCTTGAACGTCGCGCCCGGATCGAGGCGCAGCAGCCGCATGCCGTAAAGGATGCGGCGATGCACCGGCTTGAGCCCGTCGCGCGCGTCGGGCAAGGCCCGATGCATGATGGTGGAGAGCGCGTAAGCGAGATAGCGTTCCTCGAGCGCCTCGCGAAGCGCCACCTCCTGTACGCCGCCGGAGTTCCGGTCGGGTTCCGGGGGAATCACTTTCTTGCTCATGACGGAGAGCGGTAGCGCGGCTAGCCGGCCTGAACAAGGACGGCCGCGACAAAGCGCGCGCGGGCGTCGGGCAGTGGCAGCCCGCGCGGCGCAAAGGCGTAGCGATCGAGAAAAAACCCGGTCAGCGCAAAAGCATCGGCGAGGTCGGCGGCCGAGGCCAGCTCGCTTTCAGCGCGCAGGAACTCGGGAAGCCGCATGAGCTTATCGCGGTAAGCTTCGCCGCCGGCGCGCGAAACCGCGCGGCCCGACCGCGGCGAGACATAAATCAAATCTTCCCTCGCACCGGTCGCGGCGCAGGACGAAAGATCGAGGCCGAAGCCAAGCTCGGCGAGAAACACCAGCTCGAATTGCGCGATCATCGGCGCGACCGCGCCTCGATCGTCGAGGGCATCGAGGATCGTTTCCAGCGCCTTATGGATGCTAGCATGCGGCTCGCGCTCGGCGAGAAGCCGGCACAAGGCCGCCAGATGAGTCACGCCGTGCACGGCGTGGGCGGCGCTGAGAAATCCGGCGGCGCGCAAATTGATGCCTTCAACCGCGTAATTGCCGAGGTGATCGTCAAGCCGCGCCCGCCAAGTGGCCCGCAGCGAATTTCCCGGCTGCAACACGCCGCGCAGCCGCGTGCCGGCGCCGCCGCGCACCAGCCCGAGATGCCGGCCGCGTTCGTGGGTCATCAGTTCGAGAATGACGCTGGTCTCGCCGTGGCGCTTGACGCCGAGCACAGTGCCTTCATCGGTCCATTGCATTGAAGCGCTTCTTACTACGGTTCGAACTGCCACGCATTCTGTCGCGGTGCCACAACAATATGCATTGGAACAAACCTTCGGCTTTAAGGTGTTGTCCAAGTTGTAGTGACGCTTTGCCCCGACGCGACCACCCGAACACAAAAGCCGCAACAAGCAGCAGCGCATGCCGCCAGTCAGGGTATATTCCCAATAGAAACGATCGGACCATCTTTGAGTCCTCCAAAGTGGTCCGGCTATAAATTACGCCCATCGGCCAGCCGCAACGCACCCTACTTTGCGTGAGTTGCACGCTGAGCGCATTGCATTGATATAATTGACCTTTTGCGGGAGAATTCACTCCCTTGGAAACTGCAGTCCCATCTCGCGGTAGCGCTCCGGATCGTCGCCCCAGCCTTCGCGCACCTTGACGAACAGAAAGAGATGGACCGGGTGCTCGATCGCGGCGGCGATGTCGGCGCGCGCCGCGGCGCCGATCGCCTTGATGACCTGGCCACCCTTGCCCAGCACAATCTTGCGCTGGCTTTCGCGCTCGACATAGATGGTCTGCTCGATGCGCACCGCGCCGTCTTTCAGCTCTTTCCAGACCTCGGTTTCGACCGTCGACTGGTAGGGCAATTCCTGGTGCAGCCGCAGATAAAGCTTCTCGCGCGTGATCTCGGCGGCGAGCTGGCGCATCGGCGCGTCGGAAATCTGGTCCTCGGGATAAAGCCACGGCCCCGGCGGCACGTGGCCGGCAAAATAATGCTTGAGATCGGCGACGCCGTCGCCGGACCGGGCCGAAACCATGAACGTCGCCACGAACGTTGCCGGCTCATTGAGTGCCTGCGTCAGCACGAGCAGCTTCGGCTTCTCGACCAGGTCGACCTTGTTGAGCACCAGAACTTTGGGCGCGCGCACATTGGCGAGGCCGCGCACGATCGCTTCCTCGTCCTCCTTTACGCCTTTGTGCGCATCGATCAGCAGGGCGACGATCTCGGCATCCTGCGCGCTCCCCCAGGCGCTGCCGACCATGGCGCGGTCGAGCCGGCGGCGCGGCGCGAAAATGCCGGGCGTATCGACAAAGATCAGTTGTGCGGCGCCTTCAATGGCGATGCCGCGGATCAGGGCGCGCGTGGTCTGCACTTTCGGCGTGACGATCGAAATCTTGGTGCCGACGAGCGCGTTGAGCAGCGTCGACTTGCCGGCGTTCGGTGCGCCGATCAGCGCGACGAAGCCGCAGCGCGTCGCCGGCGCCGCGGGCTCAGCCATTGGCGCGATCGAACTTGACGCCCTCACGCGCCATCATGGCGGCGGCGGCGGCTTGCTCGGCGGCGCGCTTGGAGCGGCCCGAGCCTTCGGCCGGAGCGAGCTTGGGCAGATGCACGGCGACGCGAAATTCCGGATCGTGATCGGGACCGGAACGGGCGACTTCGCGGTAGGCGGGCGTCGGCAGGCCGCGCGCCTGCGCCCATTCCTGCAGCACGGTTTTCGGATCGCGCAGCGGCTGCGCCGTGGTGCGCATGCGCGCTTCCCATAGCCGTCCGACCAGCGCTTCGGCCGCCACAAAGCCGCCGTCCAGATAGACCGCGCCGATCAGCGCTTCGCAGACGTCGGCCAGGATCGCCGGCCGGGTGCGGCCGCCGGCATTGGCTTCCGACGACCCGAGCCGGATCGCGGCACCGAGATTGATCGCGCGGGCGATATCGGCGCAAGTTTCCTTGCGCACCAGATCGGCAAGGCGGCGCGACAACTCGCCCTCGTCAGCTCTCGGGAAAGCGCGGAACAGCATGTCGGAAATCACCAAGCCGAGCACGTGATCGCCGAGGAATTCGAGCCGCTGGTAGCTGCCGGCGCGGTTGCGAGAGCCCTTGAGCGCCGAGATGTGGGAGAGCGCGCTGTCAAGCAGCGCCGCGTCGGAAAAGCGATAACCGATCCGCTCTTCGAGCGAGCCATCGCCGCGGCGGCGGCGGCGGGCATCCTTCTGTCCGTCTGCTACCGCGGCGGCGGCAGCCGCAGGCTTGGCGGCCTGCGCGGCAGACGGCTCTTGCGGAGCGACAACTGAATTGCCTTTGCTCCGCCCGCTCATCGTACCAGGGTGAACAACCGGTGCCAGCGCACGGTCCACGGCCAACGCCAAATTTCCCAGGCATGCGGACCATTGATCGAGAAGAAGATGATCTGCGCCTTGCCGATGATGTTCTCATACGGCACATAGCCGACGGCGCTCGACACCCGGCTGTCGGTCGAGTTGTCCCGGTTGTCGCCCATCATGAAGTAATCGTTCGGCGGCACGGTGAACACTTCGGTATTTTCCAGATAGGAATCGTCCGAATAACCGTGGGTGATGTAGCTCACGCCGTTGGGAAGCGTTTCGTGGTAGCAGTTGACCGGGCTGACGAGATCCTCGTCGGTCGCACAGTCGCGGACCATGCGCTCGCGCTTGACCGGCTCGCCGTTGATGTTGACGACACCATGAATGACCTGGATGCGGTCGCCCGGCAGCCCGATGACGCGCTTGATGTAGTCGGTCGAATCATCCTTGGGCAGGCGGAACACGACGACGTCGCCGCGCCCGACCGGCCGGCCGATAAGGCGGCCGGAGAAAAGCGGCGGCGAAAACGGTAAGGAATAGTGGGTGTAGCCGTAGGAATACTTGGAGACGAACAGGTAGTCGCCGACCAGCAGCGTCGGAATCATCGAGCCGGAGGGGATATTGAAGGGCTGAAACAGGAAGGTGCGAATGACCAGCGCGATGATCAGCGCGTGGAAGATCACTCGCACGGTCTCGCCGAATCCGCTTTCCTTCCGTTTTGTCCCGGTTTGCACGCTCATCGGCCTATGGTTCCGTTGACTGAATTTCCGCCCCGAACTTGAAGCCCTGCTTGTAACCCTTGGCCCAAACTCGCGCAATTGCACGCGCGATTTCGCCGCGGCCTGGGCCAGTCGGCTTTAGCTAGGAACGTCATAAGCTTATCGCCAGGGCGGGACGGCATGACGAAATTTTCACGCCGGGATGCCGACGAGACCCCCTTTACCCGGATCGGAGGCCCGTTGGGGCGCTGCGGCATCAGCCGCTGGGGATGGCGACAGCGGAAATGACGACAAAGGCGTGGGCGGTTGGACCCTCATCGGTCATGGTGAGGTCGATGCGCGCCTCGTGGCCGGCGGGGGTGATTGCCATGAGCCGCCGCTTGGCGCCGCCGGTGAGCTCCAGGGTCGGGCGGCCGGACGGCAGATTGACCACGCCTATGTCGCGCCACCACACCCCGGCGCGGAGCCCCGTCCCCAGCGCCTTGGCGCAAGCCTCCTTGGCGGCGAAGCGCTTGGCGTAGGTCTCGACGCGGTTGCGCCGCTTTTCCGCCTTGGCGCGCTCGGTCGCGGTGAAGATGCGGTCGAGGAAACGGTCCCCATGCCGTTCGATCACCTTGGCGATGCGGCGCGCGTCGCAGATATCGGAGCCGATGCCGATGATCATGATGCCGCGCTGCTTTTGCGGACACGTTCGCGGCCGTGATCGATGGCTGCGCGCATTTTTCGCACGCTGGCGTCCAGCCCTTCGAACAGCGCGTCGCCGATCAGAAAATGGCCGATGTTGAGCTCGACGATTTGCGGCAGCGTCGCAATTTCCGCCGCGCTGAGGAAATCGAGACCATGGCCGGCATGCACTTCAAGGCCGAGACCTGCCGCCAGAGCCGCACCGTCGGCAATGCGCTTGAGTTCCGCCGCGGCGGCGGCGCGATCGCCCGCCGCCAGCGCTTCGCACCAGGCGCCGGTATGAATCTCGATCACCGGAGCGCCGAGCGCCGACGCCGCTTCGATCTGCTCGCGCGCCGCAGCGATGAAAAGCGAAACACGAATACCCGCTTGCGCGAGTTGCGCCACCGTCGCGCGCAACGCGCCGCTTTGGCCAGCGACATCGAGGCCGCCTTCGGTGGTGCGCTCGGCGCGCCGCTCGGGGACCAGACAGGCGGCGTGCGGGCGAACCTTGCGGGCGATCTCGACCATCTCGGGGGTCGCCGCCATTTCCAGATTGAGCGGCTTGGTTATCTTGGCTTTCAGCCGCACGATGTCGTCGTCGACGATGTGGCGGCGATCCTCGCGCAGATGCGCGGTGATGCCGTCGGCGCCGGCCGCGATCGCGATCTCCGCCGCCTTGAGCGGATCGGGATGCCGCCCACCGCGCGCGTTGCGCACGGTGGCGACGTGATCGACATTGACGCCGAGACGGATGGGGGGCGGAGCGGACATGGAAATTGGTACGCGGATTATCCGTTGACCCGCTCGGCGGCGGCGATCACCTTCTTCGCGCGCAATTGCGAGATGATCGAGGTGAGGTGCTTGAGGTTATAGACTTCAAGATCGATGGTCACCTCGGTGAAATCCGGCGACTGCCGCGACATGCGGATGTTGTCGATATTGCCGTCGTGCTCGGCGATCACCTGCGCAATCTGCGCCAGTGATCCGGGCTCGTTCACCGACTGCACCGCAAGCTGCGCCGGGAACCGCTGCGGCGCTTTCTCATCGACATCCCAGCGGACATCGAGCCAGTGTTCCGGCTGATCCTCGAATTCCTTCAATGCCGGCGATTGGATCGGATAGATGGTGATGCCTTCACCCGGCGTCATGATGCCGACGATGCGGTCGCCGGGCACGGCGCCGCCGTTGGGGGCAAAACGCACCGGCAAGTCGCTGTTGATGCCGCGGATCGGGATCGCCGTGCCGCTCTCGCCTTTTTCCGGAACCTTGAATTTGACGGCCTTGGCGCGATTGAGGCCGAACCAGCCGCTATCGGCCTGCGGCGCGGCGCCGGTGACGCGTTCGTCCTTGTAGTCCGGATACATGGCGCGCACGACGTCGGCGGCTTTCATCTCGCCGCGGCCGACGGCCGACATCACGTCATCGATCGAGGCACGCGCCAGCCGCGGCAACGCCCCTTCAAGCTGCTCGTCGGAATAGCCGATCTTGGCGCGCTGGCACAGCCGCTCGAGGATGCGCCGCCCAAGCCCCGAATATTGATCGCGAATGGCGGCGCGGGTGGCGCGCCGGATCGCCGCGCGCGCCTTGCCGGTGACGACGATTGATTCCCAGGCGGCAGGCGGCGCGGTTTGCGCCTTCGAGGTCAGAATCTGCACCTCGTCGCCGTTCTGCAGCGCCGAGCTCAGCGGACCGATCTTGCCGTTGATCTTGGCGCCGATCGCCATGTTGCCGACATCGGTGTGGACGGCATAGGCGAAATCGATCGGCGTGGCGCCGCGCGGCAGCGCGATCAGCTTACCTTTGGGCGTGAAGCAGAACACCTGATCGTGGAACAGTTCGAGCTTGGTGTGCTCCAAGAATTCTTCCGGATTGGAACCCTCGGCCAAGAGCTCGATGGTGCGGCGCAGCCACGCGTAGGCATTGGATTCGCGCGACAGCATCTCGGTCGGCGAGCCGGCATCGTCCTTATAAAGTGCGTGTGCTGCGATGCCGTATTCGGCGATCTGCTGCATGTCGCGGGTGCGGATTTGCAACTCGACGCGCTGCTTGCCGGGACCGATCACGGTCGAGTGCAGCGAGCGGTAATCGTTCTGCTTGGGCGTTGAGATATAATCCTTGAAGCGGCCGGGAACGACGGGCCACGTGGTGTGGACGATGCCGAGCGCCTGGTAGCACTCGGCGAGGCGGCCGACGATGACGCGGAAACCGAAAATGTCCGACAGCTGCTCGAAGCCGACGGCTTTGCGTTCCATCTTGCGCCAGATCGAATAGGCGCGCTTGCGGCGGCCGCTGACTTCGGCAGCGATGCCCGAGTCGGCGAGTTTGCGGGCCAGTTGCTGCTCGATCTCGCTGATCCAGCCTTTGCTGCGTTCCGCCAGCGTCTCGAGGCGCTCGGTGATGACACGATAGGCGTCCGGGTTGAGGTCGCGGAACGCCAGGTCCTCGAGCTCCTCGCGCATCTCGTGCATGCCCATGCGGCCGGCAAGCGGCGCGTAGATGTCGAGGGTTTCTTCCGCGGTGACGCGGCGCGCCTCCGGCTGCCGGTATTCCAGCGTGCGCATATTGTGTAGCCGGTCGGCGAGCTTGATCAGCAGCACCCGCACGTCGTCGGCGATGGCAAGCAGAAGCTTGCGCAGATTCTCGGCCTGCTTGGCTTCCTTCGACACGAGGTCGAGCTTTTTCAGCTTGGTCAGGCCTTCGACCAGGTGGCCGATCTCATGGCCGAACAGGCGATCGATCTCGGCACGCGTCGCATCGGTGTCTTCGATGGTGTCGTGCAGCAAAGCCGCAGCGATAGTCGCGTCGTCGAGCTTCAGGTCGGTGAGGATCGCCGCGACCTGCAGCGGATGGGAGAAATAAGGATCGCCCGAGGCGCGTTTCTGCTCGCCGTGGGCGCGCATGGCGTAAACGTAAGCGCGGTTGAGCAGGTCTTCGTTGGCAGCCGGATTGTATTGCTTGACCCGGTCGATCAGCTCGAATTGCCGCATCATCCGCGGCTTGCGGCGCTTGGGCGGCGATACGTCGTCGGCCGGCACCAGATTGGGCGCGCGCGCTGCCGCGACCCGCAGCCGGGGCTGATTCTGCATCCGCGGCAAATCGATCGGCGAGCGCGCCATCAAAAACCTCGAAGCTTCGCCGGAGCCGAAAAGCCTGACGAAGGCAGTCATTAGGATATCATGGCGCAGGCGAACCGCCACAAGGCGCGCCTGGCCAGGCGATTTTAACGATCAAAATCGCAGGACGGTCGCAAACTTTGGAGAATATCCCCTTGACGCACGTATTGGATTCCGCTAAAGTGGCAATCATTGAGAGGTTGCCATGTCTAAGACCGGACAATTTAAGAAACTGGGTAAGTTGACGGTGCGGGAGTTCTTCGAACGCTTCCCGGATGACGACGCCTGCCTGACTCACATCATGGAGGTCCGCTACGGCCAGCGGCATGTCTGTGGTGCGTGTGGCGTTGAGGGGACGTTCCACAAGCTGACGAACCGCCCTGCCTTCTCCTGCTCATCCTGTGGCGATCACGTGTACCCCTGTGCGGGAACGATCTTCCAAGACAGCCGGACGCCGCTGCGGGTTTGGTTCTATGCGATCTATCTCTTTGTCGCGACACGCCACGGCGTAAGCGGCAAGGAACTGGAGCGTTCGCTTGGCGTCACCTACAAAACCGCGTGGCGGATGGGCCAGCAAATCCGCCTGCTTATGGCCAAGGCTGATGGGTTCGAAAAGCTCAAGGGTCATGTCGAGGCCGACGAAGCTTTTATCGGGGGCTATCGCAGCCGCGCGCAGGGTGGCCGTCTAGCCGGTAAGACTGTCGTGCTTGGTCTTAAGCAGCGCGGCGGTCGCATGTGGGCGGAGCCAATCCCGGATGTGAAGACTGATTCGCTCCGCAACCCTATCCTGCGCGTAGTTGAAAAAGGCTCAACGGTTTCGACCGATGAACACCGCGCCTATAGTTTACTAACGGGGGACGGCTACATTCATGGTCGCGTTGACCACCGTGCGCACGAATATGTGCGAGGTGAGTATTCGACAAATAGCGTGGAAAGCTTCTGGCGGCTGTTCAAGCACTCGATCCGCTCGACTCACATTCACGTATCGTCGAAATACATGGACCGTTATCTGAAGGAGTTTACCTTCCGGTCGAACCACCGCGAGATGTCGAACGCGATGTTCGACCTTTTGATTTCTGCGGTGTAATCGCTAATTTTTTGATCGCGGCGTCGAGTTCTTTTTGATTGATGGGGCCAACGCCGCGAGCTTCTTCTTGCGCGATGAATTCGCGTAACCGGCCGCTTTTGATTGCCTGCGATAGGGATAACATGGCCTAGATGAGGTTCACGAGACTTCCCAACGGGGTCTTATTACGCCCTATATTCAGACCCGCCAAAGGCACCACCGATGCCACTTGTTGCAAAAGCACAGTGTCGCCAGTTTCCAATTCGCGGTCATGTACTGCGAGCTTGTGAAGCACATCGCCTGCGGTATCGGCAAACGAAACATACTTAGCCGCGATAGAATTCCGCCGTGGCGTGACGCTATTGACAAATATTGGTTCCGGACTCTCTCGGTTCAACACAAAATCAAAATGTCGCACGCCGCCGCTAATACCCTTTAGATTGACATTTCTGCTTACGTACCTTGAAGGGATGAATTCCGTAAGGCTGCTATTGATCCGATCAATAAGCGCTTCTTCTTGAGCCGCAACAATTTTGTTCACTGCGTTGTGTGCAGCTATCGCCGATGCGTTAGCCACGCTCAAGATAGCCGTCGTTAGCCAGTCAATTGATTTGGTTCTCGCAACAAGCGCCTTACCGGCGACAGTCAGATCAAATCTTTCGGCCGCGTCGTTCATCGACTTTGTGATTATTTCTGCGTCTCGTCCATGAAGCCACGCGGTATTGTAGGCCCCAGCTCCATCATGGAGCGTGTATCCATCGCCCACTTTCGCCACAAATACTCGCACGTGCTCGAACGAGGGATAAAGGCAATGCGTAGCGATGCGTGCGCCCTCAGGGGTTTGCTCGCAATCCTCAAAATCCGCCATCGCCTTTCGGATGTCGTCGCAGGTCATCGTACTCACACAAGCTCTCTCGGAACATCGAAGCTTCGCTGTTCCGAGGTTAAGACCAAGTTCATTTTATCAGCCAACCATGGGAACCCCTGTTCAAATCTGCGGACTTGAACGGGAAGCGCGTCGCGGTATGGAAGCTCCCACCTCTCGCGCCGTTGAACGTAGTCACGGTTATGTTCCCAACCATGAAAGTGGGGTCCGCAAACCCGAGAGAGAAGCCCTAATCTGGCTGCCCCAAGAGGATTTGATTCACATTCATCCGCTGGCACGAAATCAAGCCTCGCAATCGCTTGGCGATTGAAGATGACTGATATGCTCGGTCCAAGGTTCAACCCAGGACGGACGACGAACCGAAGCTGACCAGTTGTGACTATGCCGTGATTGTCGGCTATTGGCCATATAGCCTCCCGACCATATTGCCCATCACGGTGGAACGTCGATTCGCCGAATTCAGGTGGGGCGCCTGAAAGCTGCTTCTGAGGCTCGGCCCAGAAGGCATCTGCCGCCGCAACGTCGGCGATTATTGTACTCGCCACGCTCAGACCCCACAAAACCCTCACTGCTACTATAGCGAGCAATGCGGATCGCACCAAACCAAGTTCACATTTGGTGCATTGCACCATTTTGGTAACGTGCGTCAAGGGGATAGGCTCCCAAACTTTCCGTTACCGCACTGCACCCTTCTTCGCCTCCGCCTCGCGGATCAGCGCGCGCAGCCGTGATGGCGTCACCGGCAGCGTATCGATGCGCACACCAAGCGGGCGCAAGGCGTCTTCGATGGCGCAGGCGACCGCTGGCGGGGCAACCATGCGACCGCCTTCGCCCGCTCCTTTCACGCCGTATTCGGTATACGGCGACGGGGTCACCAGGTGACCGATCCGCACCTGCGGCGGCAAATTGCCGATCCGCGGCATGACATAATCCGTGAAGTTGATATTCAGCGGCTGGCCGTTCTTGTCGTACTGATAATGCTCGAGCAAAGCGGTGCCGATCCCTTGCGCCGTGCCGCCCCGCACATGGCCGTCCACGGTCATCGGATTAATCATGGTGCCGCAATCGTGCACCGCCACATAATCGAGGAAGCTCACTTGCCCAGTCTTGGTATCGACCTCGACCACCGGCATGTGGCACATGTGGCCCATGATCGGATAGAAAATGCCGAAATCGCTGTCGCTCTTCGGCAGCGTCGCCAGCGGATGGTCGTAGGTGTAGTTGGCGTCAAGCCCGCTGGTCAGGTCGGGGTCGTCGGGAAACGACAGCCGGAAGAAATGCGATTGGGTGGCGACTTCGGCGATCGACACCTCCAGTCCTGACGCGCCTTTGACGCCGATCTTGCCGTTGCGGAATTCCAGATCGTGCGGGCCGGCTTCGAGCATGTGACTCGCCACCCGTTTGAGCTTCTCCTTGAGAATGGCACAAGCGCCGGTGACGGCGCCGGTTATCATCACCGTGTAACGGCTGCCGCCGGGGCCGGTGCCCGGCAGCCCATGGTCGGTGTCCGAATAGGCGACGCTGACGTCGGCCGGGTCCAGGCCAAGCTGCTCGGCCAGCACCATGGTGGCGACCGTCTCCGGGCTATTGCCCCAGCACGGCGCATGCAGCGAGATCACCGCTTTGCCGGTAGCGTCGATCTTGATCGACGCGCTTTCCGGCGAGCTTGTCAGCGCAAAACCCGGCGTGCGGTTGAGCATCCAGAATTCGGTGGCGCTGAAAACGCCCTTTTCCTGGCAGCTGGCGACGCCGATGCCGACATAACGCCCCTGCGTGCGTGCTGCGTTCTGCTTCTCGCGCCAGCCGTCGTAGTCGAGCATTTGCAGCGCCATGTCGAGGGCGCCGGGATAGTTGCCGCTGTCGTAAAGATTGCCGGTTGGTATCTGATAGGGGAATTCTTCCGGGGCGATGAAATTGTCGCGACGGAACTTGATGGGATCGAGGCCGAGCTCATCGACCGCAGCGTCAACGATCCGCTCGATCATAAAGTTGGTGACCTCGGAGCCGAAGCCGCGGCAGGCACCTTGCTGGCATTTGTTGGTGAACACGGCATAGATTTCCGCGCCAACGGCGCGGATCTTGTAAGGACCGACGGTCTGCGAGAAGCCGTTGCCGTGGGTGCCCAGCCCGAACTGGAAATAGGCGCCATAGTCGTCGACGACCTTGTAGCGCAACGCCGTCATTTTATGATCGGCGTCGACCGCCAGCTCGACATCGTAGATGCGGTCCGAGCCATGGCCGTCGCAGGCGGTGATGTTGTCGATGCGGTCCTCGATGTATTTCACGGGGCGGCTGGTCGCGCGCGAGCCAAGCGCGGCTAACACCGCGACTTTGTGCAGGAATAATTTGCTGCCGAAGCTGCCGCCGGCGTCGACCGGGATCAGATTGACCTGGTGACTTCCGACCTTGAGCGCCGCCGCGATTGTGAAGCCGATATAATTGTACATCGAGCTGTTGACGTAGATCGTGAACTTCTCCGATCCCTCGTCGAAACTCGCGACCGCGCCGCAGGTTTCGATCGGCTGTCCGCCGGAACGCGACCAGCGCAGATGACGCTTGATCACGTGGGCGGCTTGGGCGAACTCCGCCTCCACCGGTCCGAACACATAATTGCGATGCTCGGCGACGTTGTCGGGACCGCGCTCGGGATGCAGCGCGGCGTCGCCGCGCGAATTGATCGCATCCATCATGTCGGACACGGCAGGCAGCGACTCGTAGTCGACTTTGATGAGGCCGATGGCATCTTCGGCGATGTAGCGGGTGTCGGCGACCACCAGCACCACGGGCTCGCCGACATGCCGGACCTTCCCGAGCGCGATGCAGCGCTGCTCGACCGGCGGGTTCGCAAAGCAAGGCAGGGGTCCGGTTTCGTTCGCTGCATCCTCGCCGGTAATCACCGCGACGACCCCGGGCAGCGCCTGCGCCGCCGTCTTGTCGATCGACTTGATCCGCGCATGGGCGTGCGGGCTCCGCAGCGCCGCCGCATGCGCCATGTGGGGCAGCGCGACATCGTCGATAAAGCGGCCGCGCCCGGTCAGGAAACGCGGATCTTCCTTGCGCAGCATGCGCGTGCCGATGACATTGAGCCGCTGATCGGGCCGTTCCTTCTGCCGGCCGGCCGGTGGCGAATGAATTTTGCCGGCGTCAGCCATCAGCGCACCGCCTTGTCGCCGCGCATCAGCTCGACCGCGCGCTCGACCGAACTGACAATGTCCTCATACCCGGTGCAGCGGCAGATATTGTCGTTCAGTCGCAGCCGGATGGTTTCGCGGTCGGGATTAGGATTTTCACGCAATAGCTCGGTCATCAGCATCAGCATCCCGGGCGTGCAATAGCCGCATTGCAGGCCATGCTTTTCCCAAAAGCCGCGCTGCAGCGGGCTCAAATTGTTGACACGCCCGAGCGACTCGACTGTCTCGACGCTGCGGCCGTCGGCCTGGACCGCCAGCGTGCAGCAGGACCGCGTCGCCAGCCCGTCAAGCAACACCGTGCAGGCGCCACAGACGCCATTTTCGCAGCCGACATGCGTCCCGGTCAGGCCGATTTCATACCGGATGAAATCGGAAAGCAGGAGGCGCGGTTCGATCCGGCGCCGAAACGGCCTGCCGTTCACCGTTACATTGACTTCAAACTCGCTCATTGTGCGATCATCCGGCTGATCATGCGGCGATGGCCTGGCCGGCACGGCCGCAGGCGACGCGCAACATCCGCTGCGTCAGCGTTGCCGCGACATCGCGCCTGTAGGCCTCGTCGGCATGCAGATCAGCGGCCGCGGTGATGTTTTTCGCGACCGCCTCGGCCGCAGCGTCGATGGCCGCCGCTGTCGCCGGCTTGCCCTCGAGCGCGGCTTCCGCGGCCGGTATCCGGAACACGTTATGGACGGCGTCGCGAAAGCCGATACGCACGTCGCGGCAATTTCCATAGCGGATCGTCAGCAGGCAGCCGCTGGCAATGAGCGCGCGGTCGCCATAACGCTGGCTCACTTCCAGGAAGCAATAGCCATGGCCGGCCGGCAACTTCGGCATGCGCACTTCGACCAGCATTTCGTCGGCCGCCAAATCAGTGGCGAACGGCGCCTTGAAGAACCGCTCGGCGGTGATGGTGCGGGTCGAGCGCGCGCTGCGCGCCACCATGCTGGCGCCAAGGAGCGAGACGACCAGCGGCATCTCGAACGCGGGATCGTTGTGGCAAAGATTGCCGCCGAGCGTACCGCGGTTGCGAATGGAATGATTGGCGACGTGTGGATAGGCCTCGACCATGATCGGGCAGCCGGCGGCGACGGCCGGCGAGCGCAGGATGGTATTGTGCGTCGTCAGCCCGCCGATGCGGAGCTGGCCGTACTCTTCAATAATGTATTGCAGCTCGGTCAGCCGGCCGACGTCGATCAACCGGCCGGGCGAGATCTGGCGCAGATTGAGCTGCGGAATGAGGCTGTGCCCGCCCGCCAACAGCTTGGCTTTGCCGCCGTGCTTCGACAAGGCGTCGAGCGCGGCGCGCAGATTGGGCGGCCTCTCGTATTCGAATACGGGAGGCTTCATCGGCCTTCCCTCCCCCCGACGGACTATCGACATGTTGTGGCGTCGAAATCCGGTCTGTTTCTCTTAGCGTTGTGCCGATTGTTTCCGATCGAACCTTTCCTTGCAAGAGAAGCGGCCACGTCTTGCGCAGGCAGCGTCACGCCGCGCACGACTCTCAGTTGCGGCGTCAGCGTTGAGCGGGCGCGGCAGTTATGGTCCAGTCGCGGCTGGCGAATATCGTTAACGCCGCCAATTTCACGTCGCGATTCGAGGAGACTAAAGATGCCGTTCTCGCTGCCCGAGCTGCCTTATCCCTACGATGCGCTGGCCCCCACCATGTCGCGCGAGACGCTCGAATTCCACCACGACAAGCATCACCTCGCCTATGTGAACAACGGCAATAATCTGATGAAAGGCACCGAGTTCGAAGGCAAGCCGGTCGAAGACGTGGTCAAGAGCTCATTCTTCGGCAACCCCGGCTTGTTCAATAACGCCGGCCAGCACTACAACCACATCCATTTCTGGAACTGGATGAAGCCGCAAGGCGGCGGCGGCATGCCCGGCGATCTGGAAAAGCAGATCGTCGCCGATTTCGGATCGGTGGCGAAGATGAAGGAGGACTTTATCCAAGCCGGCGTCACCCAGTTCGGCTCGGGCTGGTGCTGGCTGGCGCTGAAATTCGGCAAGATCGAGGTGATGAAAACCCCGAACGGCGAGAGCCCGCTGGTGCACGGCGCGCAGCCGATTCTCGGCTGCGACGTCTGGGAGCACAGCTATTACATCGACTACCGTAACCGCCGCCCCGATTACCTCAAGGCGTTCGTCGAGAATCTGGTCAATTGGGAATACGTCGCCGAAATGTATGCGGCGGCGAAATGATCGCCGCCGCTCGGTCGGGCCAAAAGTAAACGGACGGAAAGAGTTATTCTTCCTCGTCGCCGATGTCGATTTCGGGTTCCGGCTGGCTTTCGGGAGGCGTGAGCCCTTCCAGGCCCTTGAGCAGCTCTTCCTCGCTCATGCGGTCGGTGGTGACCTCGGTATCGTCGGCATCGACGCCGGTGCCGGGCGCACCGATCAGCGGAACGCCGTCCGGCTCGGGCTCGTCGACCTCGACATATTTCTGCAGCGAATGAACCAGCTCTTCTTTGAGGTCCTCGGGCGACACCGCCTTGTCGGCGATCTCGCGCAGCGCCACGACCGGATTCTTGTCGTTATCGCGCTCAACGGCGATCTGGCCGCCTGAGGAGATCATGCGGGCGCGGTGGCTCGCGAGCAAAACCAGGTCGAAGCGGTTTTCGACCTTGTCGATGCAATCTTCGACGGTAACGCGGGCCATAGTCTGCTCCTGAGGGGCCTTGCCGTGGAATTTGCTTCCCCGACCGGGCGTTAGGTATCGTTCCACGGCGCCGAGCGCAAGGGCGTTTTTCCCCATTTTGCGCCCGGAATCTTTTAACTTGGCCTCCGCGCCTGTCTTTGCTACCCAAAATTTCGGGAACCCGGCGCGGCGTTCCTGACTTCAATTTCAGATTTGCCGCGACGGCGTGCCGCAGTGATTGCGCGGGCGAGCTTGAGCCATATGGCGGGTACAGTGCTTTGCGCAATTGCGCGCCGCCTGGACTAGCAAACTACCGTGTTTTTGCCACCGTGACCGCATAGCTTAACGGCGGTGGCGACAAACAAGTTTTGAAGAACGCCGGAAACGTCAGGCTCATTGCGGCCAATCCGGTTTCATCACCAGAAACACGTCGAGAGAGACATGTCGGCACAGATCGAGAAAATCGCGCTATTTATTGACGGCGCCAACCTTTACGCCACGGCGAAATCACTTGGCTTTGATATCGATTACAAAAGGCTGCTGCGTGAGTTCCAGTCGCGCGGCTATCTGTTGCGGGCGTTCTATTACACCGCCGTGATCGAGGATCAGGAATATTCGTCGATCCGGCCGCTGATCGATTGGCTCGATTACAACGGCTATACCGTGGTTACCAAGGCGACCAAGGAATTTGTCGACCAGACCGGGCGGCGCAAGGTCAAGGGCAACATGGATATCGAGCTCGCGGTCGACGCCATGGAGATCGCGCCGCACATCGATCAAATGGTTTTGTTCTCCGGCGACGGCGACTTCACCCGCTTGGTCGAGGCGGTGCAGCGACGTGGCGTGCGCGTCATCGTCGTGTCCACTGTTTCGACGCAGCCGCCGATGGTCGCCGATGAGCTGCGGCGCCAGGCCGATCAATTTGTCGATATCCTCGAACTGCAGAACAAGATCGGCCGCGACCCGGGCGAACGCGGGCCGCGCGAGCCCCGGGAAGGTCGCGAGCCGCGCCACACGCCGCAATTCCTCCAGCGCAGTACCGGCGCCGCCAGAACCGAGATTGGGGTCGAAGAAGACGAGTTCGACGAGGAATAGGCCTGCCGGGTCGCGGCCATGGACCGCCCAAGCGGCAAGCCCGGCCGCGACTGTCCGCGTTGTCCGCGTCTCGTCGCTTTCCGCAACGCGTGGCGGAAGCAGGAACCGGATTGGTTCAACGCGCCGGTTGCCTCGTTCGGTCCGATCGATGCCCGCCTGTTGATTGTCGGACTTGCGCCGGGCTTGCGCGGCGCCAACCGCACCGGCCGGCCGTTCACCGGCGACTATGCCGGCGACCTGCTTTACGCCACGCTGAAGGAATTCGGCTTCGCCAAGGGAAACTACGAAGCCCGCCCGGATGATGGCTTCACCCTGATCGATTGCCGCATTACCAATGCGGTGCGCTGTGTGCCGCCGGAAAACAAACCAACGCCGCAGGAAATCACGACCTGCCGCGATTTCCTGATTCCCACCATCAAGGAAATGCCGAAGCTCTGCGCGATTCTTGCGCTCGGCCGTGTCGCGCACGAGACGGTTGTCAGCGCCCGTTCAGCGCGGCGGCGCGATCATCCATTCACCCATGGCGGCGCCCGGGCAATGGGCGATCTCACGTTGTTCGATAGCTATCACTGCTCGCGTTACAACACCAATACCGGCGTGCTGACGCCGGACATGTTCCGCGCCGTGTTTGCGCAAGTGCGCGCGCATTTAGACGCAGCGCCACAGGGTGGGCATCGCCAATCTGATGCTCATCCGCGTGGCGAAATCGTTTAAGGCGATGCCCACGGGGAAACGCCGGTGCAGACGATTTCGCCCACCCTACGAATAGATCGACGTTTCGTATTTGCCGCTGCCCATTTCGCTGCGCGCAAAGATGCCGTGCTGCTCGATCCATTCAAATGATTCGTCGAATGTTTCTTTCGAGTACGGCTCGAACACCAGCCGTTCGCCGGGACCCCACCGCCGCGTGTCGATCTGATCGTGGAAGCGCAGCGGGAACTCTTTTTTGTAGTAATGCGTGTAAAGCTCCGGCCGAAGGTCGATGTCGCGTTGCGCGCGGCGCAGCGCGCGGAAATATTTGCGCACATCATCGGGGTCGGGCGTGCCGGTGATGATCGACGCCATCATGAAGGTGGTGTCGATAATTTTGCGAAAGCCGAGCTGCTCGACGAAATAGTAAGGCCCGCTGAATAGCGAAGCCGCCGGGATGTTGCCGTCGATCAGCATTTCCATCCGGCTGAACAACAGGCCGTCGTTGAACGACAGCTTGATGTCGTCGGTCTTGAGATACTGCTCGAGCCCCTGGATGGTCGCGTAGTGGCTGCCCGACTGATAGCCGACCGAAATCGGCACGCCGGCGAGGTCCGCCGGCGTCCTCACAGGTGAATTCGCCGGCACGAAGATGCCGCACGGCGAAACCGAGTAGCACTCGGCGTAGAGCTTGCCGTGACCATTCGAGGCGGCGACGTTCATGGTCCAGTGGCAGGCGCCGCTGACGTTGCAGGTGCGGCCGGCTTCCAGCGTCTGATAGGCGCCGACCTTGCTGCCCAGCTGGTGGCCGCTACCGGAGCTCGAATCCAGGGCCTCGTGGAACTCATAATCGAGGCCCTCGGCGGCGAAATAGCCTTTCTCCTCGGCGACCCATTCCTGCAGCCGAAAGTGCGGTGCAACGACTAAGTTAGGCATTGAGTCCCTCCTGTGGCCTTTCACTTAAGCCTATCGGCAAAGACCGATTTGATAATCCGGGGCGGCCGAAATACATTGTCCACGAAAAGTTGACAATCGAGCCACCAAGCGATCGCTCGAAATGGACCGCTTTGAAAATGCAAGGATTTTCGCCGCCGTGGTGGAAGCAGGCGGCTTCACCCGGGCCGCCGACCGGCTCGGCCTCTCGCGCGCGGCCACCAGCAAGCACGTTCTGCAACTCGAAGCGCGGCTCGGGGCGCGGCTTCTCAACCGCACCACCCGCAAAGTCAGCGTCACCGCCGCCGGCCGCACCTTCTACGAACAATGCCGGCGCATTGTCGCCGAACTCGATGAAGCAGAGCGCGCGGCCGGCGAACTGCATAACGAACCGCGCGGCGAATTGCGGGTGATCGCGCCGACCAATTTCGGCCTGGCCGAGATTGGTACGGCGATTGCTGATTTCGTCGTCGCCTACCCGCGCCTGCGCATCAACCTCACCATGAACGACCGGCTGACCGATCCGATCGAAGGCGGCTACGACATTGCCATCAGTGTCGACATGCCACGCGGCGCCTCCTCGAGCCTGGTGGCGCGCAAGCTCAACAGCTCGCGCCGGGTTCTGTGCGCCGCGCCCGACTATTTGCAGCGGCGGGGCACGCCGCAAACGCCGGAGGAACTTTCCGGGCACGACTGTCTGAGCTACAGCTACGTGCCAGTTCCCGACCAGTGGCATTTGACCGGCGCCGATGGCGAACACGTGGTCAAGGTTAGCGGCCCGATCGTCACCAGCCACCGCTATGTGCTTCGCGCGGCGGCGCTACGCGGGCTTGGCATCGCCTACGGGCCGATCGACTTTTTTCGCGACGACCTCGAAGCCGGACGGCTGGTGCGCATCTTGGCGGACCATCGATTGCCGGAGGCGACGATCTACGCGGTCTATCCGGCGAGCCGCCAGCTGTCCGCCAAAGTGAAGGTCTTCAACGACTTCATGGCGGGTTATTTTGCTGCCAGCCCGATCTTCCGTTGAAAGCCAGGGTCGGACCGCTGCACAACTCATTTTGACCTTAGTCTTGTTGCCTTTACGGCGGGCAAGTAACCTGTCGCCGCCTGCCCGAGTTTCCCTACCAATCCTTTGGAGACGCCCATGAACCTCAAGCTTGTTGTGGCTGTTTCGCTATTCGTCGCGGTTCCCATGGTTGCTTTTGCCCAGCAAAAGGGTGGGCCGCCTCCTCCGAGCGCGCCAAAGCCGACCGTCGCAGCCGTGCAAAAAGTTGTCCAAATGATCAGCGGCGACAAAGCCAAGCTGCAGGCCTACTGCGATATCGGCAAGCTGCAGGACCAGATGGAGCAAGCTAGCAAGAAGAAAGACAACAAGACCCTCGCAGCTCTCGGGGCCAAGATCGACGCCCTCGCGCAGCAAATCGGACCTGACTATGTGAAGATTATGGATGGGCTTGACCAAGTCGATCCGAATTCGGTCGAAGGCAAGCAATTTGGCGCTGTCTTCGAGCCTCTCGACAAGCAGTGCAAATAACGCTTGTGGGTGCAGCGGCGCGCCGGTATCTGCAGCGCGCCGCTAACCTTGCTTGACGCCGGGCCGGCGCAGCCAAGCGACGACTTCTGCCGCGCTCTTGTCAGGCGGAAACACCGGATAAAAAACTTCGGTGATCACACCATCGTCAATGACGAACGCCATGCGCTTGAGCAGCGTCATGCCGGCAACCGTGAAGGTCGGCAGCTTCAGCGCCCGGGTGAATTTCAATTCGGCGTCGGACAGGATAGGGAACGGCAGATGCAGCCGTTCCGCGGCTTCGCGCTGATAATCGGTATCCTGCGTCGACAGGCCGAAAACCTGGCCGACACCCAGCCCCTTCAGTTCGTCAAAATGATCGCGAAAGCTGCATGATTGCGGCGTGCAGCCGCGCGCGCCGGGGATTTCGTCCCAGCCCGGCGGCAAGTCGACGCCAGGCACGCCGGTGCGCGGATAAATATAAAGAACCGTGCGGCCGGCAAGCGTCGAGAGATTGAATGCGCCGCTGCGGGTCGCCGGCAGCGCCAGATCGGGCAGCGCCATGCCTGCAAGGTGGCGCGCCGCACCGTCGTCCTGTGGTACCGGAATATTCGCCGGCAACACCGTCGGATCGTGCTTGCCGGGCGCTTCGCGCTGCGGCCGTTTGTCTGGACCTTGCATGTACGAAATGAACTCCATCAACGAGCCGTCGGGATCGCGGAAATAGACGCTGGTGCCCGCACCCTTGGCGCCAAACCGCTGCATCGGGCCAGCTTCGACCGCGACGCCACAGCTTTCCAGGTGACGTGTCGCATCTGTGATCGGCCCGTTCCACTCGAAACATAAATCGCTGTTGCCCGGCGCCACCGGCAGCCGCGCCACCTCGGCCGGTTTGACGCCCGGACCGTGGACGTTGAGCTGCCGGTCGCCGAAGCGATAGGCGTAGCCAACCGGACGCGCGATCAATTCCGCGCCCATCACCGTGGTGTAAAAGGCGTTCGACCGCTCCCAGTCGCTGACATGAATGACGCAATGGTCAAGCGTCACGGCAGGCATCGCTTCATCCTTTTTGCCGCAGCAACCGGCCGCGCTCGCGGTCCCACGAGCGTTTCTTCTCGGTGTCGCGCTTGTCGTAGAGCTTCTTGCCGCGCGCCAGGGCCAACTCGATCTTGGCGCGGCCCTTTTCATTGAAATAGAGCTTGAGCGGCACCAGCGTCATGCCCTCGCGCTCGACGGCGCCAATCAATTTGTTGATCTGGCGGCGGTGCAGCAACAGCTTGCGCGGCCGTTTCGGCGCGTGGTTGAAGCGGTTGGCTTGCTGATATTCGGGAATGTTAGAGTTGATCAGCCAGATCTCGCCGCCGCGGGCGTCGGCGTACGATTCGGCGATGGTCGCCTTGCCGGAGCGCAGCGACTTCACTTCCGTGCCGGTGAGCGCCACGCCCGCCTCCATCGTATCGTCGATGAAGTAGTTGAAGCGCGCCTTGCGGTTATCGGCGACGACGCGCAGCTTCCGCTCAGACTTCTCCGCCATGCCGCCGCCCTGCCCTGGACCGCGATCCGATCAAGTTGAATCGGATCATGGCCTGGATGTTTCGTTGCAGCATGATGTTTGCCGAAAACCGGCTTCCACTTTTCGGCATCATGCTCTATCGGGCCTTCAGTGCGTCGCGGATCTCGGTCAAAAGCTGAACTTCCGGCGACGGCTTGGCCTCTTCCGCCGCCGCGGGTTTGGGCGCCGCCAAGCGATTGAGGCCCTTGATGGCGAGGAACAATACCCAGGCAATGATCAAAAAGTTGATCACGATGGTGAGGAAGCTTCCCCAGGCGAATACCGCACCCTGTTTTCGTGCCTCGGCCAAGGTCGTCGCGCTGACTTTCGACGATAGCGGCAGGAAATAGTTGGAGAAATCGAGCCCACCGGTGGCCGCACCAATCAGCGGCATGATGATATCGGCAACCAGCGAATTGACGATGGCGCCGAAGGCGGCGCCGATGATCACGCCGATAGCGAGGTCGACGACATTGCCCCGCATCGCGAATTTCTTGAACTCCTCGAGCATGAGGTTTCTCCCCAACCAATTCATCGGCAATCCGCTCGTCCCTGCGAAGGCGGGACCCAGAGCTGGATACCCGCTTGCGCGGGAATGAGCGCGGTGGCGGCCTCGCTGCGGCTAATTGATCAGCCCCGCATGCACCATGGCTTCGCGCACCGCCGTACGCGTCTTCTCGGCGACGGGCACCATGGGTAGCCGCATGGTATCGGCGCATTTGCCGATCAGCGAAAGCGCGTATTTTGCCGGCGCCGGATTGGTCTCGATGAACAAAGCGGTGTGCAGCGGCATCAGCTTGTCCTGCAGCGTCAGCGCGCCGGCGTAATCGCCTTTGAGGCAAGAGTCCTGGAACTCCGCGCACAAGCGCGGCGCAACGTTGGACGTGACCGAAATGCAGCCATGGCCGCCATGGGCCATGAAGCCGAGCGCGGTGGCATCTTCGCCCGACAGCTGATTGAAATCCGGCCCCATGGCGGCGCGCTGTTGCGACACGCGCATGACATTGGCGGTCGCATCCTTGACGCCGGCGATGTTCTTAAGCTCCGACAGGCGCTTCATGGTCTCGACCGACATGTCGATCACCGAGCGCGGCGGAATGTTGTAGATGATGATCGGAATGCCGATCGCATCATTGATCGCCTTGAAGTGCTGGTAGAGCCCTTCCTGCGTCGGCTTGTTGTAATAGGGCGTGACGACCAGCACGGCATCGGCGCCGGCCTGTTCGGCATGCCTGGCGAGGTCGATGGCTTCCTTGGTGGAATTGGAGCCGGCGCCGGCAACGATCGGCACGCGGCCGCGAGCCTGGTCGATGCACCATTCGACGACGCGGTGGTGCTCGTCATGCGACAGCGTCGGACTCTCGCCGGTGGTGCCGACCGGCACGAGCCCCTTGGTGCCTTCGGCGATCTGCCAATCGACCAGGCCGCGGAAGGCCTTCTCGTCGACGGAACCGTTCTTGAACGGCGTGACCAGCGCGGTAAAGGAGCCTCGAAAGCTCGTCTTGGCGGCCATGACACGATCCTTGATTTTGCGGTCCCGGGAGCCGAAATGTCGCGCGACGCGACCGGTGCGGCCTAATCAGCATAAATATCGCCTTGCGCCGGGGCTTGAAAGCCTTTTCGCGCGGCCATCGCTTCAACCACGATAGGAAGGCCGCGCCCGAGGCGCTAGACTCGAGCGTCATCGAATCGGCAAGACGCGCGGTTCCGATGCCCCGCTTTTGCCGTGAAATTCGCCGAATGCTCTGTCGGTTCGCGCCTTAGCAATTCGTCAATGTTGCAAGCCGAAGAGGTCTTGCAGACGCCGGCTTTGAGGGTACGGCGGCAGAAGGATCCGTGCCGGTGAAGGCCATTCGGCTCATAATCGCATTTGCCGTCATCGGATTTGCCGCGCCAAGCCTGTTGGGCGGCAAGCTTCACGCCGCGCCGCCTTCCGACGCGAGCACAACGCCGCAGCCGGCGCCGACCACCGAGAGCCAGCCTGACAAGTCCGCAAAGCCGGCACACAAATCCGAAACGCATAAATCCGAGGCGCACAAGTCGGATGCGCACAAGTCCGGCAAGCCGGCGAAAACGGCGCCCAAATCGGAAAAGTCCGCCGAGACCGCGCATAAATCCGAGAAGCCGGCAAAGCCGAAGAGGAGCGCCGCCGACAAGACTGCGCCGGGCCCGATGATGCTGGCGGTTCCCCCCGCGCCGGTTAGCTCGACGGCGTCGGTTCCGCCCCCAGGCGCGATCAGTAACGACGGTGGCGACCTGCGGCGCACAGCACCGCCATTTACGCCGTCGACTTTGCAGCTGCGGCCGTCCTCTACGGCGGCTCCGCCGGCGCCGCCGGTGCGATCGGCGCCCGCTTTGGCGATGGCCGCGACTGCCAATACCTCACCGCTCGATATCGCGGCCGTCAAACAAGCCATCGAGCTTGCACACAAGGGCCGGCCGGACGAAGCCACCAGCGTCGAAAGCACCATCTCCGATCCGCTGGCCCGCAAGCTGGTCGAGTGGGTAATTCTGCGCGGCGACGAGGCGGATCTCGATTTCCCGCGCTATGCGGCGTTCATCACCGGCAATCCGAGCTGGCCGGGACTGGGAGCGCTGCGCCGCCGTGCCGAAGCGGCGCTGTGGCAGCAGCAAGCCGACCGACGCACGGTGATCGAGTTTTTTAGAACCGATCCGCCGCGGACCGCCAAGGGACGCTTCGCGCTGGCGCGCGCCTTGCTCGCCGAAGGCGACCAGGCCGGCGCGCAGGCGGCCGTGCGCGAAGCTTGGCGCAGGGACGCCTTTTCCGCCGACGTCGAGGCGCAAACACGCGACATATTCGCCGGCCTGATCACGGCCGCCGACGACCAAGCCCGGATGGACGCACGCCTCGACGTCGAAGACGACGATGCTGGCATGCGGGCGGCACGCCACCTCGGGCCGGTCGAGACGGCGATCGCCAAAGCACGTATCGCGGTCATCAACAAATCCAGCAAGGCGAAAGCGCTGCTTGAGGAGGTGCCCGCAGAAGGCCGGCATGATGCCGGCTATATCCTTAGCCGCGTCCATTTTCTCCGCCGCACCGACAAGATCACCGAAGCCGCGCAGTGGATGCTGTCGGCGCCGCACGACGCCGACCGCCTGGGCGATCTCGATCAATGGTGGGTCGAGCGCCGGCTGATCGCGCGCAAACTGCTCGACCTCAACGACTTCAAGGCGGCTTACGCGGTGGCAAGCGGCGGCGCCGCGCCGGTCAACGAGAATTATCGCGGCGAGCAGCAATTCACCGCCGGCTGGATCGCGCTGCGCTTTCTGCATGAGCCGGCGGCGGCGCTGTCGCACTTCGCGCGCATCGCCGACGGCATCACCAATAATCCGATCACACTGGCGCGCTCGTATTATTGGCAGGGCCGCGCCGCCGAAGCGCTCGGCCGCAACCAGGAGTCTCGCGGCTATTACGAAACCGCGGCGCGTTACCCGACGGCCTATTACGGCCAGCTGGCCCGCGCGCGGCTTGGCATCGACGCCGTCACGCTGCGCGCTCCGCCGGAGCCGAGTGCCGAACACTATCGGCTCGAAGTCGCGCGCATTTTCGAAATCCTGTACGCGATCGATGAGCGCGACACGATCGCCAACATGGCCGCCGACCTCGGCGACAAATCGGGCGACGCGGTCGGGCTGGCGACGCTTGGCGAGATCACCAAGCGTCATAACGATGCGCGCGCCACGCTATTGATCGGCAAGCCTGCGCTCAGCCACGGCCTGCCGCTCGAGCATTACGCTTTTCCCGATTTCGGCGTGCCGGATTATCAGCAGATCGGGCCCGAGGTGGAGCGCTGCGTCGTGTATTCGATCGTGCGCCAGGAAAGCGCCTTCAACGGCCGTGTGGTGTCGAGCGCCAACGCCATCGGCTTGATGCAGGTGACGCCGGCCGCCGGCCGCGACACCGCCAAGCGCTTCAACGTCTCGTTCGATCAACATCGGCTGATGGCCGATGTCGTCTACAACGCCCAGCTCGGCACCGCCGAGCTCGGCAACGACATCGCCTCGTGGCGCGGATCGTACATCCTGGCGTTCGTCGCCTACAACGCCGGACCACGTCGGGCCAAGGAATGGATCGAGCAATATGGCGATCCGCGCAATCCGAAGGTCGATCCGATCGATTGGATCGAGCGCATCCCGATCTCGGAGACGCGCAACTATGTCCAGCGCATCATCGAGAACATGCAGGTCTACCGGGCCCGCTTCGGCAACGATCCGCGGCTCCTGATCGAGGCCGACCTGCGGCGCGGGGGTTAACGCGCTGGCAATTTGCCATGCTTAAATTTCGCGCAAAGTGATGATATTCGCCGTTGCGCTTGCGCCCTCCGGCCATTTAATGTCTCTTTTATGACCTCTCCAGGGTTGTGGAGAGCGGCTGGGCGACGGTAGGGACAGGCAATGAATAAGCCCTCCCCTCATCTGGTGCCGGACCACGGGCACGGCACCCGCGAACGGGGCAAGAGCCTCTATATTTCCGCGCAGGACGGGCTGCGGCTCCATGTGCGCGAATACGGCAGCCGCGACGCGCCCGGTATGCCGGTGGTGTGTCTGCCCGGATTGGCGCGCAGCGCCGCCGACTTCGACCAACTCGCGCCGGCGCTGGCGGCCGGGCCGCCGGCGCGGCACGTGATCGCCATCGATTCGCGCGGCCGCGGCCACTCCGATCACGACGCCGACCATACCAACTACAATTGCATGACCGAGCTCGGCGATATCGTCAGCATCTTGTTTGAGCTTGGCGTCGGGCCGGCGGTGTTTATCGGCAGCTCGCGCGGCGGCGTATTGACGATGTTGCTTGGCGCAGCCCATCCGGTCTCGATCGGCGCCGTGGTGCTGCACGATGTCGGTCCGGTGCACGAAGCCAAAGGCATGGCGCGCATCAAGGGCTATCTCGGCAAGCTGCCGCATCCACGCACCTACGAAGAAGGCGCCGAAGTGCTGCGCGGTTTGATGTGCGAGCAATTTCCCAAATTGAGCTGGGCGCAATGGCTGTTCGCCGCGCATCGCACCTGGCATCCGAAGCACGACGGCCTCAAGCCGGCCTACGACATGGGTATCGCGCGCGCGCTGGCCGGCGTCGATATCGATCGGCCGATGCCGCCGCTATGGCACGAATTCGACGCTCTCGCCGGCGTGCCGATGCTGGTGGTCCGCGGCGCCAATTCCGACTTGCTATCGGCCGAGACGGTCGCGGCGATGCGGGCACGGCGCAAAGACATGGACATTATCGAAGTCGCCGACCAGGGGCATGCGCCTTTGCTTGAGGGCGAATTGGTCCGGCAGATCGTTCGCTTCGTGGGCAAATGCGAGGCGGGCCGCAAGGACGCTGGCCACTAATCCTACTCGTCATTGCGAGGAGCGAAAGCGACGAAGCAATCCAGCTTTCCCTCGCGCGCAACTCGCCGCCCACCAACCCAAGTTGCGCGCGAGCGGGTTGGAGGGCGGCGCGAGCGCGCAACTAACAATGGATTGCTTCGCTTGCGCTCGCAATGACGAGAAAACGGCTACCAGCCGGCTTTGTAGTTGAGCCGGCCCAACAAGCTCTGGCTCTTGATGGCGGTCGAATACATTTCCGGCGAGCCCGCGCCGGGAGCACCCGGCCCGCTGTTCGGGGCATTGCTGAGATCGGTGTAGAGATATTCCAGGCCCAACGACCATTTGGGCGCGAACTGGTATTCGAAGCCGACGCCCGCGGTCCAGCCGCCGGTTGTCGTGCCTTGGGTGAATGCGCCGAGTTGCTGGCCGGGGCCCTGGAGCGGCGAGCCGACGTCCGCGGCGGCGAAGCCGCCTTTGACATACGGCAGCCATTGCCCGACCGAATAGCCGAATTTGCCGGTCACGGTGCCGAGCCAATTCATGTTCGGCGTCCAGGCGCCGACGCTCGTCGCCGGCGCATAAGACGCCGTGAACTTGCCGTCGAAGTTCGCTGCCGCCAGCGAGCCTTCCAGGCCGAAGACAAAGCTGCCGGACTGGAAATTGTAGCCGAAGGTTTCGCTGGTCGGCGCGGCGGGCGCTGTCGGCGAGGTAAAGCCGGTCGAGGGCGCGACCGCGGTCCACGGATCCGAGGTGCCGGAATTGTTCTTGAAATAGAAGCCGGCCCAAGCCGGCTTTTGCTGCGCCTTGGGCGGAGGCGGCGTCACGGTCGTCAGGTCGAGCGCGAACGCGGCTTGCGCGAAACAAGCCGTCACGGCGGTCACCAACAACAATGTGCAAGTCTTCTTGACGAGCACGGCATCAACCCCATTCGCGGTTCTTCGGCTTGCGGCTTATCAGACCTTGTCAACAAAACACGACGTCAACAAAACCAAACGTCGACAAAGCCCACATAGCCCAAGCACGCTGACGCGCACTTTCCGAATCCCCTACCTCGGCCCGTTCCGATCATATACCCGCCCCTATCGACGGTCGACGCCTGCGGCCGATGACCGGACAAGCCGAAGCCCTTATTACTACTACGCTTTTGTCCACGGCCAACACTTTTACGGCAAGTGTTGCAAATATGGCTCA
>CAWGKB010000014.1:0-614135 GCA_963823135.1 uncultured Alphaproteobacteria bacterium
AGATAGCCCGCCACCGCCAGGGTGACGATTCCGAGCACGACCATGCTTCCCAGACTTGTGACGTCGCGCGCCGCTTCCGGCAACCACACCGGCCCGATTGGGACTGTCGGATCGTCGGAAGTGCGCAAGGCGAGCATGATCCCACGATCGAAGGCCAAAGTTCGCCCTTTGACCACTTCTTGCGCAATGAAGCCGAACAGAAAAAGAAGTCCGGCGATCGTCCAGATCGGCGCCGTTGCACCGGCTCGCCAAATTTTCCGCTGCTGTCGCGACATCGAGGTTCACCGCGTGATGAGAAATCACAACGCAGACAACTTTGCAATCGAGCTTGCAGTGCGTCTCACGGCTTCACGAATTGCTCGGCGGCGTCTTTCGGCACGACCAGCGGGGTTGCCGATTCCGGCTTCGAGTTGAATTTGGCGAAAACCGACGGATTGTCGCGAAAGTGCCGGCGAAGCGTCTTAATCCGATTCCCGTTCGCCGGATGATCCGACAAAAGCTGGGGGATTTGTTTGGTGTCGGCGTTCTGAAATTCGTCAAACAGCCACACCAGTCCCCACGGATTGTAGCCGGTTGCGGCGCAAATGTCCGATCCGGTCACGTCGGCTTTGGATTCGACATCGCGCGAATAGGCGAGCGAATGAAGATCTCCCAGCATCTGAATGGCGATCATTTGCGCCAGCGACGGCCCCAGCAACAATGCAGCGCCTAGTTCACGCCGTTCGATCCGTTGCTGTTCCTTAAGGCGGTGCACGGCATCGCGGTGAATGGTGTGCGAGACCTCGTGGCACAGGGTTCCGGCCAGCTGCTCGGTGTTCTTCACGAAATAGAACAGCGAGTCGACGACATAGACGTTGCCGCCAGGGGTTGCGAACGCATTGGGATGGATCTCGTGGACGACGAAAAACTTGAATGGGTGATTGTAGCGAGGTTGCGCCTCTTTAGAAATCGCTTCGGCGATCGGCCGCAGCGTGTTGTAAAGCGGTGACGACTCGACAATCTCGCCCTTCTCTTTCAGCTGGTCGTAAACCGCCTGTCCAAGCTCGGTTTCCTGGTCGGTGACCGGCTCGGGAAGCGGCGCCTGACCTGCACACAAGGTCGAGACCAGCAGCAAGCAGGGCACGGCCCAGCCCTTGAGTTTCAGATAGTTTGGCATGTCTGTTCTCCCGCGTCCCCGTTGTCCGGCCGGTGAATTCACCGCTGCCTGGCGAATTCACCGGCATTCATGGACCTGGCTGCAATCAGCTTTGCTTGAACTTCTTCAGCTCGAACGACAGGCCGACCAGCATGCAGCCGAAAAACACCGCATACCAAGCAATGGTCCAGATCAGCGCCAGCGCCCCGGTGCTCGGCCAGCCGATCAGCACGACACCGAAGGCGATCGAGATCAGACCGCCGAGGATCAGCCACCACGCGTTGTCGATGACTTTCCAGAGCTGGCCCGCCGCATAAAGCTGCAGCGCGCCGATGACGATCGCCCAGACGGCAATGAACATCAGCAGCACCAGCGCCGTCATGCCGGTATAGACGAATGCCACGACGCCGGCGGCAATGCCGATAACGCCGGTCAGCCCGAGCCACCATCGTGGACCGGCGTCGCCGCCCGCAAGATTGAACGCTGCCCATATGGCGACGGCGCCGTCGACAATCGCGTAAGCACCCCACAGATAGGTCAGGGCCACCAGCGTGATGTTCGGCCACAGGAAGGCCAGCACACCAAAGGCGATGGCGACCAGGCCGCGCAGCAGCAGCAGCCACCAGTTTTCCGCGAGCGTCCCCAACAGGGCCGTTGCGGCGAGCGGCATGCGCATTCCGGATTCGACGTGCGTGTTAGACATTGTGTTGCTCCTAGAAGGCTTGAGAATTTTTGCTGTGGGCGACGAGCGGTCCGGCGGAATGGCGGCCCGCTCACGCCGGTTTGTAGTTGGCGTACTCAAAGGGCGGACTAGCCTTCAAGTTGTCCTTGGTGGCGCCGGCAAGAACCAGCTTGTCGCCGACCAACTTCAGCTGCGACACCGGCACGGCGACGTCGTGCTTGGTCATGGCGAGAAAGCCGCCGGCATTGATGATCGCGTACGACACCGACTTGTCGGTCGTGACAATGACGTCATCGATCGATCCGATGCGCTCGTTCAGGTCGTTGTAGACCGGGTGCCCCAGGATCTGGCGCTTCGCGCTCCAGCCCATGGCGACGTCGCGCAGCTCGGTATACGACGAGCCGAGAAAGGTGAGCCCGGCCACTTGCGCCTGTGAAATCGCCGGCACAGCGATCGCGAGCCCGGCGAGAACGATGAGGTGAGTAGGTTTCATGGCATGCGCCTCCTAAGCTTGCTTGGCTTCTTCGGCGGCTAGGCGGCCGTCGACGGCGTCGAGAACGGCGAGCCTCGCCTGTTCGACCGAGGCGATGGCGTAGTCGATGGCGAAACCGGCCTCCCACTCCAGCCGATCGGCGCGGCTGGTGGCGCGTTTGACATCGCGATCGTGTTTGTGGTGCGCGATGTCGGCCTTCAAGTGGTTCATGTCGTCGGCGATCTTCGCCTTCACGGACGCCCAGTTTCTGGTCGCCGTGTCGTTTGCCGACTTGACTTCTTGATTGACTTTTTCGACCGCCTTGGTCGCCGCGGCGTGCGCCTATTCCTTGCGCGCCGCGACCTTGTCGTGCGCTTCCTTCTCGGCTGCGTCCAATGCCTGTTCGGCACCCTTGGCGCGGACCGACAAGTCAGAGAGCTGCTCGGAAAGTCGTTTGGCCATGTGTTGCTCCTTCGGTGAGACTGTACGGGTCGTGAAAACGGAAAGTCACGCTGGCAAACTTAGCGACCGCAAACAAAAAGGATTGCTCAGTCCTGCTTAAAATGGGACGTCTGTGCGGCGATCGTCGCGTTCGACTATTTTTTGAAAAACGATCTTGAATTTTACGTTCGTGACATGAATGGAGTGAGCATACGGTCCGAAAGTCGGCCGCGCGTTAAATGCACCGAGACAATTCGACAAAAGATGTGTGACTAGGCTGCGTTTGATCGGCTGCGTTGCAATTCTTCTGCTTGATGTCCGTCAAGCGCCCGACGCCAGGCGCCCGGACTGACACCGACCTTACCGGTGAGCGCCCGGGTCAGGTGGCTTTGATCTGCGAAGCCGCAGGCCAACGCCACATCCGAGAGCGACAAGCGGCGATCGCGCATTTTCTCCTTGGCCGCCTCGATGCGGCGCGTCAGCAGCCAGTGATGCGGCGCCACGCCGATGGTGCGGCGGAACGCGCGCGAGAAATGGCTCACCGACAAGCGACACTCCCGCGCTACCTCCTTGAGCGGCACACCACCATCGAGATTGGCACAGAGAATTTCCTTAGCCCGCCGCTCCTGCCATGGGGCAAGCCCGCCCCGAACCGGCCGCGCTACCGGCCGCATCCCGCCATAGGTCGAAGCGCATGGACGCCGATCGCCAGCGAAACGTGGTCGACAAACAACCGGTTGGCTTGCTGGGAATGGCTCAATGCCGGAAGTATCGTGCCACCAGGCCGGCGATCGTGGCGTCGTTGACGGGCGCGGCCGCCTGCAGTCCAGGTCGCCAATCCGCGGGGCGCTGGCATCGTCGGCGATCGCGTTCAACACTGCACGCGGCAGATAAAAAAACAGCGAGTGATGGGGCTTGTCGAGGAGGACGACGGGATCGCGTTTCAAGTCATGGACACACGTATCACCTGCCCGCAGGTCGCACATCGGCGTTTGCCGGCCCTCCTCCCAATATACACGATGGGGAAAATCGCGGAGTACCAACCCGACCAGAAAGGCATCTTCCCGCTGAACGGGGCTGGTCATTCCCGGCAACGGGTCATCGCAACGAATTCGGTGACGGCTATCTCGGCTTTGCGCAGTGCTTAGTAATGATCGCGGGGCCTTTTCGACTCCCAATTGCTCCCCAAGCCGTTGTCCGTATCCATCACTCGCGGCCATTTTTGTTACCTCTAAGAGACTACTTCCGAATGCTGCAACGCACTCAGCTGCCTAGTCTGATATGCTCAAATGTTTTCGATCACCATTTCCCAAACGTCGCGGCCCTTGCCCTCGAGCACTGCTTTGGCGCTGTAGACACCGCATCCCGATCACAGCCTCCGGCGCCATGAAGGGCGAAGGGCGGCATCACTAGCTGCATCGGATTCACTTTCACATCCAGAAGCGCTGGGCTGGGTTGCGTCGTAGCCAAGTCTACCGATCAACTCCTCCAGCTCGCCTGCCTTTGCCACGCTGCGCCCCCAAAGCCCCTACTGCCTTCGCGACCTCGCCGAAGTCGGGGATCTTCAGGTCCGTGTACATCGGTATCAAGCCCGCCGACTTCTGCTCGATATCGATAAATCCAAGCTTGCCATTGTTATAAACGGCGATTTTGATCGGCACCTTCTCCTGCAACGACGGTCAACAGATCGCCGAGCAACAGGGCGAATTCTCCATCGCCTGCCAGGCAGACGACCTGCCGGCCACCTTCGGCACTTTTGCAGCCCTGATTGCCGATGGCATCGCGCTCGCCATCGTGCCGTGCAGCAGGCTGGCGAAGGTCCGGCGTTTGCCAAAAGTTTCGATGTGGCGCAGCGTCCAAACCAACGCCGTGCCGTCGTCCGCGGTAAACAGCGCATCATTGGCCGCGTACTTGTTGATGACTTTGGTCAGGTAGGTGCCGGAAATGGTGGAGTCGGGACCGGCAGTTTCCGCCTTCGCCGATTCCTGATCTATCTGATAGCGCCTCACATGAGACGCCAGGAAGCTATTATCCTCGTGCTGCCGCAGACGCGGCAGCAGTGCTTCCAAGGTCGCCTTGATGTTTCCGACGGCGCCGAACGTGACTGGATGACGGTGTCCGATATGCGTGGGATCGAGGTCGATCTGAATGATCTTCGCCCTGTCGGGATAGAATTGGGCCCACGCAAAATCTGCTCCGAGCTGAAGCAGCACATCACAGTTCAGGATAGCATGGTAGCCAGCGGCTCCGCCGATCATGCCGGTCATTCCGACATTGTAGGGATTGTCGTAGGCCACAAAGTCCTTGCCCCGAGAGGTGTGGGCCATTGCCGCCTTCAACCGCTCGGCGGTGGCGACCACCTCGTCGTGCGCGCCGGCGCAGCCGGCGCCGGCATAGATCGTGATCGCGTCACTGTCGTTGAGAATGGCCGCGATCTCGTCGAGGTCGGCGTCACTGGGGCGAATGACCGGCTGCCGGGCGTGGACGGTATATGGCCGTTCCTCTTCCGCGGCCGCGTTTGAGATATCCGCCGGCACAACCAGCACCGCGACGCCGCGCTTCGTCAGCGCCGCCTGACAGGCCGCGACTGTCTTGCGCCTGGCCTGCGCCGGCGTCAGGATCATCTCGCAAAAAACGCTGCAGTCTCCGTACACCTCAGCGAAATCGACCTCTTGGACTGAATTGAAGCCTATGTCATGGCGCACCACCTGGGTTGCGATCAGGATGACCGGCGCACGATTGCGATTAGCTTCATACAGGCCATTGATGAAGTGGAGACTGCCGGGGCCGCAACTGCCTGCGCAGGCCGTGAGCCCTCCAGTAAATTGAGCTTCCGCGCTCGCCGCGAAGGCGCCGGCCTCCTCATGCCGCATATGGACCCACTCGATCTCGCTCTCATGGATGGCATGGGCGATGCGGTTGAGGGTGTCGCCGACGATCCCGTAGCACCTCTTTGCGCCGGCTGCCTGCAGTGTTTCGACCAATACGTCGGCCACTCGTTTACTCATCGCACGACCTCGCGTGTTGTTAGGCCTTGTGGTCAACGAAGGGCCAGTACGAGGCGATCGCCGGTGCGTTTTCGACTCGCAATCGCTCGCCAAGCCGTTCTCCGTAGGCATCGCTCGCGGCCGTTACCTCTAAGAGGTTACGTTCCCGGGGAGATAGCGGTCCTGGTGCGCCTCGTCTGGTTAAATTCCAAATGACGGGGTAAATCGACGTAGCGATTGCGAGGCAAACCGTCGCGCGCGTGCGCAAGCCTCGGGCCGCGTGCGACCCGGTCCGCACCTCCCGGCCGCCGCCAACACAATCGCGAGGCCAGTCCACTGTCTATTGCCGAGGTTAGCCAGACAACGTCGGCTTGGTCGCCAGCGAAGGCCCGGCTCTAGCCTCCGTCGAGTAAAATTCGGTAAAATGGGGTGAAACTGGCGACCTTCCAATGAGCCGAGACGCGATCTCGTTTGGCCCGTTCCGGCTGCTTGCAGGGCAGCGACTCCTGCTTGATGGCGACAAGCCCGTGCGGCTCGGCAGCCGCGCCTTTGACATTCTGGCTGCTATGGTCGAGCGGGCCGGCGAGGTCGTCGGCAAGGAGGAGTTGATAGCCCGGGCTTGGCCGCAAACCTTCGTCGAAGAAGCGAATCTGAAGATTCAGGTCAGCGCTTTGCGCCGTGCCCTCGGCGACGGCCAAAATGGCAATCGCTACGTCGTCACCGTTCCGGGACGTGGCTACAATTTCGTCGCCCCCGTACGCCGTGAGGAGCCGTCGCGGGCTGCGCCGCCCGCAACCGCCGCTTCGGCGGCGCTCCATAATCTCCCATTCGCGGTAACGCGGATGATTGGCCGCGAGGAGGCAATGGCCGCGCTCGTCTCGCGACTTTCGCGCCAGCGCCTGTTGACGATCGTCGGGCCAGGCGGCATCGGCAAAACCACGGTCGCCCTCGCCGTCGCCGAGCACATGATCACCAGTTATGAAGACGGCGTCTGGCTGGTCGATCTGGCGCCGCTCAGTGACCCGCGCTTGGTGCCGAGTGCAGTTGCGACAGTGCTTGGCCTGGAAATCCGCGCCGAAGGTTCTCTCCCCAACCTAGTCGGTGGCCTTAGAGACAAGCGGATGTTGATGCTGCTCGACAACTGCGAGCACGTCATTGACGTCGCGGCCAGCTTGGTGGCCGCGGTCCTCAGCGGGGCGCCAGGCGTCAACATCATAGCGACCAGCAGGGAGCCACTCGGAATAGTGGGCGAAAGTGAGTACCGCCTCGGACCGCTCAGCTGCCCGGTGCCGTCGTCTAAGCTCACGGCCGCCGTTGCCGGGGTTTTCCCTGCCGTGCAGCTCTTCGTCGAGCGTGTAACCGCGAGCGTCGAAGACTTCGCGCTGACCGATGCGAACGCCCCGCTGGTCGTCGAGATTTGCCGGAGGCTTGATGGCTTGCCACTTGGCGATCGAGTTCGCTGCACCTCGCGTCGCGGTGCTCGGGATCCAAGGCCTTGCCGCCCGGCTGGACGACAGCTTCCCGCTGCTGGCGGCGCGGCATCGCACAGCATTGCCGCGGCATCAGACAATGCGGGCTGTCGTCGATTGGAGCTACGGCCTGCTGAGCGAGGACGAGCAACGGTTCTTCAGGGCTCTTAGCATCTTCAGTGGCGGCTTTACGGTCGAAGCTGTCGCGGCCGTGGTCATTGATGCGTCCGCCGAGACATGCGTTGGTGCGATAGACCGCCTCGCTGATCTGGTCGCGAAATCGTTGGTGGTTGCGGATGTCAGCGGTGCCAAACCACGATTCCGGCTACTCGACACGACCCGCGCCTACGCGACCGAGAAGCTTGACGCAGGCGGCGAGCGCGAACCGATCGCCCGCGGCCACGCCGAGTACTACTGCAAACTTTTCCAGCGAGCTGAAGCTGAAGTGGCGGCGCGACCTTCGGGCGAATGGCTGGCGGACTATGCACAGGAAATCGACAATTTGCGCGTCGCGCTCGACTGGGCCTTCTCGGCAGCGGGCGATGGGTTGATCGGCGTCGCTCTGACGCAAGCCGCAATCCCCTTATGGATTCGTCTATCGCTGCTTGAGGAGTGCCACAGCCGCGCCAAGGAGGCGCTTGGCGTTCTTGGAACCGCTGGGACCCTGGACCCGCGCGAGGGCATGCGGCTGCTCGCCGCGTTGGGTGGACCAACGCTCGAGACTCCAGAGATGGGCGTGGCGTTCACCAAGGTACTGGAAATCGCGCAGAGCCTTGGCGATATCGAATACCAGCTGCGGGCTCTCCGGGGCCTGTACTACTACCACGCCGCGACAGGTCGATACCGTAGTGCGCTGCCATTTGCGCAAAAGTTGCATGATCTGGCGATGAATGGTCCGGACTCGGCCGATCGGCTGTTCGGCGAGCGTATGATGGGCGTGGCCGAGCATTATATTGGCGACCAGATCAGCGCACGGCGCCATCTGGAGCAAATATTGGCTCATTACGCCGCCGCGGATCATGGGCCGGATGCTGTTCGCTCTCAGACTGATTTGCACGTCATCCGCTTCCACACTGACCTGCGAATATCGGCGCGCGTGTACCTTGCGCGAGTCCTGTGGTTGCAGGGATTTTCGGAACAGGCGGTGCAGGTCGCCGAAAAGAGCGTTGAAGACGCGAGGGCGACTGGTCACGCTTTGTCGCTGTGTTACGCTCTCGCCTTGGCCGCATGCCCGATCGCGCTGTGGGTGGGAAATCTAGCCGCCGCAGCGCACTACACGAGAGTTCTGGTCGATCATTCGAAAAAGAACAACCTGAAGCTCTGGAGCGCGTTTGGTTCTAGGTTTAATCGAGTTGTCGCCATCAGGAACGGCGATCTCGATACGGGATTGCGACAGTTACACACCGAGCTTGACGAGGTCGCTGAAACCAATTTCAGGTTTCGGTTCTTGACTGGCTTGGGTCAATTGGTGGAAACACTGGCCGAAGCAGGGCGGACCGCCGAGGGACACGCCATGCTCGAAGCAGCGATCGAGCAGTTCGAGCCGGGCTGTTACACGCCGGAGCTGCTGCGCCTCAAAGGCCAACTTTTCCTATTGCGGAGCAATGCTGCTGCCGCGGATGCGGCGGAGGAGCTCTTCCGGCAGGCACTCGATGAAGCGCGCCGACAACAGGCATTGTCTTGGGAGCTGCGCGCTGCGACAAGCCTCGCCCGCCTGCGGCGTCATCAAGGACGTGGCACCGACGCCATCGCCTGTCTCCAGCCCGTCTATGAGCGCTTTACCGAGGGTTTCGGTACCGCCGATCTGACTGGAGCGAAACAACTTCTGAATGAGCTGGGCTAGGTCGGTCGCCGGCCCACCGCGGAGCGCGGTGAGCTTTCCGGCCAACGTGCGTATCGATACGACCGCGCCGGGAACATGAGCGTTATCGTCGGGCCGTCGCAACCGAATCGTCGCTCAACATGACCGTCGAGTTCCGCCGCAAGCGCATCGACGAGACGTGTTCCGAGGCCTGGCCTGAAGGCCGCTGTAGCCGCGCCGTTGTCACTGACCCGGCATACGACCTGCGCGGCGTTGGCGGCGACCGAAACCAAAATTTCGCCGCGCCCTGACGGCAAGCCGTGGCGCGCCGCATTCGTGATGAGCTCGGAGACGACAAGTCCGACGCGCCAGCAGCACGCGTGGTCGAGCGCCAGGGAGGATACGACAACAAGACGCAGGGTCGTGCCCCGCCGCTCGAGTTCCGCCGCCGCTTTAGCTTGGCAAAGCCGCGCCAGGTAGTCGCCAAGGTCGACGGTTCCGTCGACAACGGGCGGCAAAAGCGCCCGATGAGCCGAGGCCAGCTGGACCAGATGTTCAATGACAGTCTTGAGCGCGCTTCTTGCTTCGGGGCTTGACGCGCGCGATGCCATGACCGATGCCAACGAAATTGCGCTCGCGTACTCATTACTGACCCGATGAAGCAATTCCGCCACGTAGAGCAGCGGCTCGCCGCCTGACGGGGGTAATGTTGGAGTGGCATTCAGCATAATCCAGCTCCTTGAGCGCAACGCCCAACTTTTCGGACTGGTCCAACACTGCACTGGCCCTAAGTCTGCGCATTCAAGTCGCTAAGTCTTTCACGTAATCGCCGCGCTTATTGATTTTCGGCGCTTTGCGCGCCCCGTCGCGCGGCGCGGCGTCTCATGCTTCGCGGCCGGAACGTCAAACAGACGATAGTTTTGTAAAAGATTGCGCCGTCCGTTCACTCATATTCTAACCTCTAGAAGCGAGGATCGCAGTCGGCCCCGTCTAACAAAGTGCCGAACTGGAACCACCGGGTGCGGATGAAAATGGTGAATGGGACTAGCAGCGCGCTCAGCGACGACGGAAATGGCAGATCTTTTTTGAACGCCGACAACGGCGAGGGCGCGGCAAAGATCGCAGCAACTCTCAACACACTGCTGGCCGACATGTTCACCCTCTATTTCAAGACCAAGAACTTTCACTGGCACATGACCGGTCCGCACTTTCGCGACTATCACTCGCTTTTGGACGAGCAGGCGGAGCAGATCCTTGCCGCCAGCGACGCCATCGCCGAGCGCGTCCGCAAAGTCGGCGGCAGCACGCTCAGATCGGCCCAGCATATCGTCCGCCTGGCGCGGCTCGCCGGCAACGACGCCGATTTCGTCGCGCCGGCTCTGATGCTCGCCGAGCTTCGCAGCGACAACGAGCGGCTGTCGGGCTTCATGCGCGACGCCCACTTCGTCTGCGGCGGCTTCGACGATGTGGCAAGCATGGGCCTGCTCGAGAACTGGATTGACGAAGCCGAACGGCGCGTCTGGTTCCTGTTCGAATGCGGACGCAAGGGATAGGTGCAGGAGCGAATCCAATCCACAAGCTGAAAAGGAGACCGTTATGACCGAACAAATGCAGCAGACCAAGACATCAGGAAAAGCGAAGGCGATCAGCGTCGCCGATTATATCGTCGAGCGCCTCGCCGCGGAGGGTATCAATCACTGCTTTGGCGTCGCCGGCGACTATCTGTTTCCGATCTGCGATGCGGTGGATAGCAGCACCAAGGTAAAGTGGATCGGCTGCGCCAACGAGCTGAATGCGTCTTACGCGGCGGACGGCTATGCGCGCGTTCGGGGCGCGGCGATGCTGGCGACGACCTATGGTGTCGGCGAACTGTCGGCCATGAACGGCGTGATGGGCGCCAAGGCGGAACGATCGCTGGTTTTTCACGTCGTCGGCATGCCCTCCTATCAGCACCAGCGCGTGCACAAGATCACCCATCACACCCTCGGCGACGGCGTGTTCGGCAATTTCGTCCACTTGTCGGGCGCCGCCGCGTGCTGTCATGCGGTCATCAACCCGGAAAATTGCGTGGTCGAAATGGAGCGCGTCATCGTTGAGGCGCGCCGCGCCAATCGGCCGGCCTATATCGCCGTGCCGTCGGACTACGCTCAGGCGCCGGTCGTGCCGGCCGACGTCAAGCCGATCCAGCTTCGATCGAACGAGGCCGCGTTGCAGAAGGCGATGGCGGTCATCGCTGAGCGTATCAGCAAGGCGAAGTCCGTCGTCGCATTTCCGGCCTTCACAATTTCGCGGCTCGGGCTGCAGAAGCAGGCGCAGAAGGCGATCGAAGCGCTGGGCTGTCCGTTCGCCACAACGCTCATGGAAAAGTGCGTCATCGGCGAGAGCCACCCGCAGTTTGCTGGCATGTATGCCGGCGCGGCGTCGGATCCGAAAACCCGGCAAATCGTCGAAGGCGCCGATCTCGTTCTTGATCTCGGCGGCGTCAATCTGAACGACATCACCACCGCGGCCTATTCCGCCAAACTTGATCCGTCCCGCTTCATTACCGTCGGGCTCAACGACGTCAGGATCGGAGACGATGTCATTGCCGGTGTCCGGCTTGCGGACGTGCTCGCGGAACTGGCCAAGCTCAAGCCAGCATCGGCGCCCTACCGGAAAGCACCGCAGGCTCTGGCGCCGGTGAATGGCAAGGCATCCGACAAGATCACCATGGATGCGCTTTATCCGCGCTATGCGGCCTTCCTGCGCACGGGAGACACGATCGTCCTCGAAACCGGCAGCACAAGTTCGGGCATTACACCCATGATCCTCCCCGACGGCGTGCGCGTCGAGGCGCAGGTGCTATGGGGATCGATCGGTTGGGCGACACCTGCTGCATTCGGCGTCGCACTTGCCGATCCCGACAGACGCATCGTGCTGATCACCGGCGAAGGCTCCCATCAGCTGACCGCGAACGACATCGGCGCCATGGGACGGTTCGGCGCCAAGGTCATTGTCTTCGTCCTCAACAATAGCGGCTATCTCATCGAGCGGTCGCTGGAAGAAAACCCGAATTGGACTTACAACGATCTTGCGCCTTGGAACTACGCCGAACTGCCGAAGGCGCTCGGTTGCGCCGACTGGTTCACCGCGCGCGTGACCACGCTTGGCGAACTCGACGCAGCGATGAAGTCCGCCCGCGCCAGCAAATCCGGCGCCTATATCGAGATCATCGGCGGCAAAATGGACATGCCGCCGGCTCTTGCCTACGCGCACGGCCGGCTGAAGGCCATGTACGGCGACACGCCATAACGGGCGTCCCTCAAGGCGCGCCCGAACCGGCATAGGGCCGCACAACACTGGGGCCGCGCAACACTGGGCCCGCGCCGTAAGCACGCCGCGGGCCCGCCATCATTGACCTTCGCGGTTCCGGTCTTTCATGTGCGCTTTACCTTAACACCATGCTGCCGCGCGGTGGCGAGGCAACCTTAGCTATTCTCGCCTATCGGCAAGGGATAGCGGAACATTCATTCAGTGAATGCAGTGACTCGCGCCACGACACTGACGGCGTTTCGAAACGAAACCGCGTCTGTCGACGACCGTGCAGCGTCGGTCGCGCGCCGCGGCGACCGGCTGCGCGAGGTGCCGCGCCTCGATCTGCGCATCTACAGCGATCTGACCGCAGTCGAAAGCGAATGGCGCCGCTTCGAGCGCGTCGCCGACTGCACCGCGTTCCAGACATTCGACTGGCTGGCCACCTGGCAACGCCATATCGGCGCGCGGGACGGCGTCCGACCGGTCGTTGTCGTCAGCCGCTTTGGCGGCGGCGACATCGCCTGCATCCTGCCGCTCTGTGTCGTGCCCGGACATTTGGCGCGCCGGCTGTGCTGGCTCGGCCAGGATTTGTGCGACTACAACGCGCCACTGCTGGCCCGCGATTTTTCCGAGCGCGTCAAGCCGGAAGCGTTTCTCGCCGCCTGGCAAGAATTGCAGCTGCAGATGCATTGCGGGCCGCTATTGCGGTTCGACTGGATCGAGTTCGAGAAAATGCCGGCCAAGATCGGCCCGCAGGTCAATCCCTTCATCCATCTTGCCGTCACGCCCAATCGCAGCAGCGCGCATCTGATGGCGCTCGGCGCCGACTGGCAGGAATTCTACCGCGCCAAGCGTTCCTCGGCGACGCGTCGCCGCGACCGCGCCAAGCGCCGGCACATGTCGGACTACGGCGATATCCGCTTTGCCACCGCCTCTGATGCGGCGAGCGCGCGATGCACACTGGAAACATTGATGGAGCAAAAAGGCCGGTCCTTGGCGCGCAAAGGGATCGCCGACATCTTTGCCCCGCCGGGACACCGCGAATTTTATTTCGAGCTCGCGTCAAATCCGAAGCTGCGGCATCTGGTCCACATCAGCCGGGTGGAGATCGGCGATACCTGCGCGGCGGCCAATCTCGGCATCGTGTTCGACGGCTGCTATTACCACGTGCTGGCGAGCTATGTGGACAGCGAAGTCGCCCATTACGGACCCGGCGCGCTGCACCTGCGCGAGCTGATGGCGCACGCCATCGCGTTGGGCTTGCGGCGCTTCGATTTCACCATCGGCGACGAGCCCTACAAGCTCGAATGGTCTGACTCGGTCCTCAAGCTCTATGACTACAGCGCGACCAAGACCTGGCGCGGCCTGCCGGCGCGCTGGTTTTCGAGCGCACGGCGGCGGGTCAAGCGTTTGATCAAACAAACGCCGGCCTTATGGACCTTGGCCTCGCATGCACGCTCGGCGATCGGCGCATTCTCGCGTCCGCTCCGATCCGATGAACGCCAAACAATCGTCGCAAGCGCCCCGGCCGCCGCCAAAGCTGTTGCCGTGGTCATGGGCGACATGGATTTGTTGCGGCCGTTGGCGCTGGCCAACATTCCGTGCGCGGTGGTGAGCCGGCCGGGCGTTCCAACGCTCTATTCGCGGTACGCGCAATCGCGGCTGGCTTGGGAGGATTACGAAGAGGATACCGACCGTCTCGTCGACTCGCTGATGCGCTTCGGCAGTGCGCAGCCTGTGCCGCCGGTGCTGTTTTACGAAGAGGACGGACAAGTCCTGCTCATCTCGCGGTACCGCGAGCGCCTGGCGCAAGCCTTCTGTTTTGTCGTCGCCGACGCAGCGCTTCTCGAAAACCTGCTCGACAAGTCGCGGTTCCAGGCGTTGGCGGAGCGCCATGGCCTGCCGGTGCCGGTGGCCCGCTGCTTCGACCCGGCGACACTGGAGCCGGGCCAACTCGGCCTTCGCTTTCCGCTCATCATCAAGCCGTTGACGCAACTCGACTGCTGGAATGACACCTTCGGTTTGCGCAAGGCGCTGTGCGCCGAAAACCTCGAGGCGTTGCGGACATTGTGGCCGCAATTGCTCGCCACCGGCCTCACGCTCCTGGCACAGGAATTCATCCCCGGCAGCGAAGCCAGAATCGAGAGCTATCACTGCTATGTCGACGCCGAGCGCCGCTTCGCCGGCGAGTTCACCGGCCGGAAAATCCGCACCTACCCGTTGAGCTGCGGCCACACCACCGCGCTCGAAATCACCGATGCTGCCGACGTGCGGCGCGAGGGTCGCGATATTGTCGAACGGCTGCAACTGACCGGCGTCGCCAAGCTCGATTTCAAGCGCGACCCGCAAGGCAATCTGCGGCTCCTGGAGATCAATCCGCGTTTCAATCTCTGGCATCACCCGGGCGCGCTCGCCGGCGTCAATATTCCGGCTTTGGTCTATGCCGATCTCACCGGATCGCCGCGGCCGGCCGCGGCGCGCCTGAAGGCCGGCGTGCGATGGTGCCGTCCGTGGAAGGATCTTCCCGCCGCGCGCGCGGCCGGAATGCCGCTGACGACGTGGGCGTCATGGATGCTCGGCAGCGAAGCAAAGTCGACATTGTCGTTCGACGATCCGCTGCCGTTTGTGCGCTCGACGCTCTATCGGCTGACTGGCGGCAAACCGGGACAGACCGGAGTCTGGCGCGGACGCGTCGCCGGCGGATCGTAACCGCCACGGCCTTGAACGACGTGCGCGAGGATTTGCGCCCGCGCTTAATCGGGCTAAGACGACACGGAGCGCGCACCGCCGCGCCGCTTAGGGATAATCCGATGGCCGGACACGCGCTTTGGCCGGATCTGCCGCTCGCGGCCTGGAGCGACACCTGCGAAACGCTGCACCGGTGGACGCAGATCGCCGGCAAGGTGCGGCTTAAGCAGACGCCGCTGATCAATCATTGGTGGAACGTCACCTTCTTTGTGAATTCGCGCGGCCTGGTCGCGCCGGCAAACCCGTATTCCGACGGCACGTTCGACATCGTCTTCGATCTGACCGGGCATCACCTTCACATCGTGACCAGCAATGGACGGCTCGAAAGCCTGGCGCTGGTGCCGATGTCGGTTGCCGATTTCTACGCCGCATTCATGGAGCGGCTGCACCGCCTCGGCATCGACGTTCACATCTGGACGATGCCAAGCGAGATCCAGAACGCTGTGCCATTCGAACAGGATCACACCCACGCACAATATGACGCCGAGTATGTCTCGCGCTTTCGCCAGGCCATGGTTCAAGCCGCGCGGGTCATGACCGACTTCCGCGCCCGCTTTCTCGGCAAAGTCAGCCCGGTGCATTTCTTCTGGGGCAGCTTTGATCTCGCGGTCACGCGCTTCTCCGGCCGCACCGCGCCGCCACCGACCAGTGTCACTCCCAACGTCGCCAATTGGGTCATGGCAGAAGCTTATTCGCACGAGGTGTCGAGCTGCGGCTTCTGGCCCGGCAACGGCGGCTATGGCCGCGCCGCGTTTTACGTCTACGCCTATCCGGAGCCGCAAGGTTATGGCGACACCCGGCTGACAATGGCAGACGGCTTCTACGACAAGAATGTCGGACAGTTCATTTTGCCGTACGACTGCCTGTGCGAGGCGCGCGACCCCGATGCGTTGCTGCTGGCATTCCTGCAGGAGACCTATGCGGCCGCCGCCGATCTCGCCAAGTGGGATCGCGCGGCGCTGGAGCGCAAGAGCTAGAATTTCAGCAACGTCGTGCCCGCGCTTGTCGCGGGCATCCACGTCTAAAGCGCTGCATCAGCACAAAGACGTGGATGGCCGGAACAAGTCCGGCCATGCAGCGACGACTGCTTGGTCCAGGGAGATGAAAAGAGCGCGAGAAGGCGCGTTATTGCGCCTTGTCGTAGGGATAAATGACGCTGCCGGTTTTTTGATCGGCCGGCGTCAGCACGTTTTGGTAGCTCATGCCGCGCCAGGTTTCGAGGTTCGCGGCATCGGTGATGCCGTGATATTGGACCTGCAGCATGCCGGATTTGGTCCATTCGCCGCCGGGGCCGAACTTGATGTCGCCCATGATGGTCTTGAATTCATGGCTGCGCAGGTAGTCGGCGAGCTTGTCGTCGTTGACGCTCTTGGCGCCTTCGATCGCCTCGCCGATCAGCTGGAAGTCGGCATAGCCCCAACCGCCAAGATAATAGCCGAGCGGATCGACGCCCGCCGCCTTGGCGCGCTCCTGATAGATTTTGAAGAACGCCGCCGCCGGCGCCATCAGTTTTTCCGACGGCACCCAGGTCTCGTAATTGACGATGCCATTGAGCTTGGACTTGAGCCGGTCCTTGAACACGGTGGCTTGCAGCCCGACCATGGCGCCGCCGAGCATTTTCGGATTGAGCCCGAGTTCCCTGGCCGACTGCACAATGCCGACCGAGCTGAGTGGATAGGAGCAGACAACGACGAGGTCGGCGTTGGCCGCTTGCAGTGCGTGGATGATCGGCGAGAAGTCGGTCGTGCCCGGCGGGAAGGTTTTGTCGTAGATGATTTTGAAACCGTACTTCTTGGAGTTTTCGCGCGCGCCTTCGCAGGCGTTGCGGGCGAATTCGGCGTCCTCGGAGGTCAGCGCCAGCGTTTGCGGCTTCGGGTTCTGCGCCGCCGCCACCTGGAAGAAGCCCTCGGTGAACGCCTCGCGCGGCGTCGGACCGGTCGGCAGCATGGAGAAATATTTCGGGTAGTGAAACTCGGCGTTGATATCGAGCGCGAAGAAGCCGACGAACGTCTTGCCCTTCTGCATGACGACTGGCAACGCCGGGGCATTCAAGTTGGTGCCGTAGGGACCCATGACGACGTCGACTTTGTCGACGTCGAGGAGCTTGGTGTAGATGCCGGGCACGTTGGCCGGGTTGGACTGGTCGTCATAATTGACCAGTTCAACCTTGCGGCCGAGCAAGCCGCCCTTGGCGTTGATTTCCTCTTCCCAGATCTTGGCGCCGAGCAACGCCTGCTTGCCGTTTGGCGCCAGCGGCCCGGTGAGCGCCATGCTGAAGCCGATCTTGATGGGTTCGCCGCTTTGTGCGGAAACGAGACCGGGCGCCGCCGCAAGGCTCGCGGCAACCACCGCCGCGGCGAACCCTCCAACAACACCGCTGTGCCTTGCGTGCATACCCATGGCCTTCCTCCCAAAATGATTTTTACGCTTCTCGCCCCGGCGGCCCGCCCGATGCGGGCGTGGCGCAACGCACATTGCCCCGCTTCCGCCATCGTGAAAAGGCCGCGTGACGAAGTGACCCGGCCAGGGTTAAGGCGGAATCCCGAAGCAATTCGAGCTAGGGGCCGATGCCCACTACTGGTGGAAAATTCACCGCAATACCCCTTGTCGAACGGCCACCTTTCGATCTACTTTGACTGGTGCCGAGGCAGCAAACTCCATCCGGGAGCACCCTCGGACGCGTGACAGAGGAAACGGACCATGGCCTGGACAACCCCGACTCTCGTCGAAATCTGCATCGGCCTCGAGATCAACGGCTACCTCCCGGCCGAGTTTTAATCCGCACCTTTCGTTCTCTCCGATCCCCGTGAATGGGGCGTCCGACCGCCATCGTCCTCGGTGCAGCGGGCGGTGGTGGCTATCCGCAATGGAATTGCCGGTGTCCGGTGTGTCAGCTTGCCTGGGCAGGCGACGCACGGGTCAAGCCGCGTACGCAGGCGAGCCTCGCCGTATCCGCTGACGGCGAGCACTGGACGTTGCTCAACGCCTCACCGGACCTTCGCGCGCAATTGCAGGCGACGCCGGCTTTGCAGCCCCGCGCGGGCGTTCGCGACAGCGCGATTGCCGCCGTCGTGTTGACAGGCGCCGAGGTCGACCAGGTGGCCGGGTTGCTGACACTGCGCGAGCGGCAGGCTTTCGCGGTGTTTGCCACCGCCGATACCATGGCGGCACTCAGTGCCAATCCGATTTTCGGCGTTCTGGCCCAGGGCCTCGTGACGCGCAAGATCGTGGCGCGGGACGATCCGTTTGCCTTGCCCGGCGGCCTTCAGGCGGAACTGTTCGCGGTTCCGGGCAAGGTCGCGCTCTATCTCGAAGGCGACGACCCGGCGCTGGCGGCGGAAACCGACGCCAATGTCGGCGTGGAGCTTGTCTTCGGTTCCCGGCGGCTTGCTTATGTGCCGGGCGCCGCCGCCATGACTGCGGCGTTACGCACGCGCCTCGCCCGCGCCGACGTCATCCTGTTCGACGCAACGCTGTTTACCGACGACGAAATGATCAAGACCGGCACCGGCGCCAAAACCGGCCGCCGCATGGGTCACATGCCGATCGAGGGCGCAGACGGCACGCTCGCCGCGCTCGCCGGCCTTGGCGGCCGGCGGATCTTGACCCACATCAACAACACCAATCCAATCCTGATCGAAGGTTCCCCGGAGCGCCGCCGGGTCGAGCAAGCAGGGTTTGAAGTGGCGGAAGACGGCATGGAGATCGCGCTGTGAACGTGTTGAGCGGCGATGAGCTTGAAGCGCACCTACGCGACATTGGCGCCCGGCGCTACCACCGGCTCCATCCGTTCCACAAGCTCCTCCACGGTGGCGCCTGCAGCAAAGGCCAAGTGCAGGCTTGGGCGCTCAATCGCTACTATTATCAGGCCATGATCCCGATCAAGGACGCAGAGTCTGATCGCACGTTGCGAAGATTCCGCAGCGCGCCGCGAGTGGCGCAGCCGCCTGGTCGATCATGACGGCAGCCGCGAGGGCGAAGGCGGCATCGCCCGCTGGCTCAAGCTCACCGATGGGCTCGGGCTTGACCGCGACTTTGTGACGTCGCTGCGGGGATTGCTGCCGGCGACGCGCTTCGCCGTCGACGCTTACGTGCATTTCGTGCGCGAAAAACCCTTACTCGAGGCGATCGCTTCGTCGCTGACCGAACTGTTCTCGCCGGTGATCATCGGCGAGCGCATGGAAGGCATGCTGAAGAACTACGATTTCGTGAATGCCGAGACGCTGGCCTATTTCTCGCAGCGTCCGCCGCAAGCCGAGCGCGACTCGCGCTTTGCGCTCGACTATGTCAAACAGCACGCCCGCACGCCGGAAACGCAGGCGCAGGTGCTGGCCGCGCTGGAATTCAAATGCGACATCCTGTGGGCGATGCTGGATGCGCTGTATTATGCCTACGTGGCGCCGAAGCTGGTTCCGCCCGGCGCGTTTGTGCCGGCCGATTAGGAGGCGTGCATGAACGACACGTCAGCGGCGATTGCGCCGGAGTCGCGGCCGCGCTTGCCGCGCGGCGTGCGACTGGTGCACAACGAGGCACAGGGCGGATGGGTGCTGCTGGCCCCTGAGCGCGTGTTCAAAGCCGACGCTATCTCCGTCGCGGTCGTGCAACGATGCACCGGCGAAGCCACCTTCGCCGCCATCATCGACGAGCTGGCGGCGGCCTATAAGGCGCCGCGCGAACGCATCCTCGCCGACGTGACGACCTTGCTGCGCAGACTGGCCGATAAGAGGCTGTTGGAATTGTAGCCGTCGTGCCCGGCCTTGTGTCGGGCATCAACGTCTTATACCTCGCTGTAGAGGAAGACGTGGATGGCCGGGACAAACCCGGCCATGACGATCGCGAGAACCATGGCGGGAAATGGCGTAGCGTTGCACAGTCCGCTCGGTATTCTGGCCGAGCTGACGCACCGTTGCCCGCTGGGCTGTCCCTATTGCTCCAACCCGTTGGCGCTCGATCCGCGCGACGACGAACTCGACACCCAAACCTGGGCGCGGGTATTTGGCGAAGCCGCCGGACTCGGCGTCCTTCAAGTCCATCTGTCGGGCGGCGAGCCCGGCGCCCGGCGCGACCTCGTCGACATCACGGCCGCGGCGCACGCGGCCGGTCTTTACACCAATCTCATCACGTCGGCGGTCGGCATCACCGCGGAGACGTTGCGCAAGCTTGCCGACGCCGGCCTCGATCATGTGCAGATCTCGATCCAGGACAGCGAGCCGGCCAGCGCCGATCACATTGCCGGCTATCGCGGCGCCTTCGAACGCAAGCGGGCGCTCGCCGGCGAAGTCGTGGCTCTGAAAATCCCGCTGACCGTCAACGCGGTGATGCACCGCGCCAATATCGACCGCCTCGAAGACATGGTGGCGCTGGCGCTGGCGCTCGGCGCCAGCCGGGTCGAAATCGCGCACGCGCAATATTACGGCTGGGCGCTGAAGAACCGCGCCGCCCTGATGCCGACCGCCGATCAAGTCAGGCGCGCCGCCGCCTTGGTCGAGGCGCTGCGCCAAAAGCATCACGGCGAGATCGTCATCGATGCGGTCGTGCCCGACTATCACGCCCGGCTGCCGAAGCCGTGCGTCGGCGGCTGGGGCCGCCGCTCGCTCAATGTCACGCCGCGCGGCAAGGTATTGCCCTGCCACGCCGCCGAATCAATTCCCGGCCTCGAATTCTGGTCGGTGCGCGAGCATTCGCTGGCCGACATTTGGGCGAATTCGCCGGCGTTCAACGCCTTCCGTGGCACCGCCTGGATGAAGGAGCCGTGCGCCAGCTGCGCGCGGCGCGAAATCGATTTCGGCGGCTGCCGCTGCCAGGCTTTCGCCCTGACCGGAGACGCGCGCGCTACCGATCCGGTCTGCCATCTGGCGCCCGCCCATGACGACGTCGTGGCGCTCGCGGCCGTGCAAGACGACGCGCCGTACGCCTACCGGCAAATGTAGCTTTACGGCGCAGGCGCCTTTGGCGTTCTGGTGGCCTTCACCGGCTGTTCAAGCTACCGCCATTTTCCGATTTCGTTTTCGCACTGCAGCAGGTTAGACTGAACCCGTGCAGTTGGAGCGATGTCACGGCCGGCAGCCGCCGCGCCAACGGAAGGGCCAGGCATGACGGCGCTTTCCATCAACGGAAAGTCCTACAACGTCGATGTCGAGCCGGACACTCCGCTCTTGTGGGTGTTGCGCGATACCATCGGCCTCACCGGCACCAAGTATGGCTGCGGCATCGCCCAATGCGGCGCCTGCACCGTCCACATTGACGGCGTCGCGACCCGCTCGTGCCAAGTCCCGGTCGGCAGCCTCAATGGCCGCCAAGTCACCACAATCGAAGCGCTGGCGCAGAACGGCCAGCTCCATCCGGTGCAAAAAGCCTGGATCGAATTCGACGTGCCACAATGCGGCTATTGTCAGAGCGGCATGATGATGGCGGTGGTGGCTTTACTCAAGCAGAAGCCCAACCCGACTGACGCCGATATCGACGCGGCAATCACCAACATCTGCCGCTGCGGCTCCTATCAGCGCGTCCGGGCGGCGATTCATGCGGTGGCCGGCGCCTGACAATGAGGTTCGAACATGCGTTCGATCAGAGCGCTGCTGGTGCTGGTCCTGGCTGGCGCCGCGGCGCTGCCGGCAATCGCGCGGGCCGCCGAGCGAGTCGATCTGCTTCTGGTGCTGGCCGCAGACGTATCGCGCAGCGTCGATAGCGGTAAATTCCAGCTGCAACGCGAAGGCTATGCCACTGCGGTTTCCGATCCGCATGTGCTCGATGCCATCAGATCGGGCCGGACCGGCCGCATCGGCTTGACCTATATCGAATGGTCGGGCCTCGGCTCACAGCGGGTCGTCATCGACTGGACCACGATCAGCGATGCCGAAACGGCGAAGGGCTTTGGCGATCGCCTGTTAGAGGCGCCGCGCTCGTTCGCGGATCGCACCTCGATCAGCGGCGCCATCGAATTCGCCATGAGCCATCTGGCACGCGCGCCGTACGAATCGCAGCGCCGCACCATCGACGTCTCCGGTGACGGCACCAACAATTCCGGCCGCGACGTATCGCTGGCACGCGACGAAGCGCTCGCGCAAGGCATCACCATCAATGGCCTTGTCATCCTCAGCGAGACGCCACTTGCCTGGAATCCCGACCACACCAATCCGCCCGGCGGGCTCGACAATTATTACCGCAACAATGTCGTCGGCGGCCCCGGCGCATTCGTGCTGGCGGCGCAAAACTTCAATTCGTTCGGCGAGGCGATCATCAAAAAAATGATCGCCGAGGTCGCGGAAGCCGAGCAGCCGCGCCGGACTTTAGCCCGTTGAGCGGCTCGCCCGCCGGCGTGAGGCCAAATTCGGCGCCGCGGCATGGCAGCAATTGAACGGCGGTTGGCCGGCTTTACGCTTGCACGGCAACCCTTTGGGCGCAGGAGCGGCAGCCGCGGCCACGAAAGCGACACAGACGACGGGCATGTTTGCGGCCCACCTGCCAATCCGTATATTCGATCGGCGCAAGCGAATGTTGGGACGCAACCCGTGACCGCGGCTTTTGGCCTAAAGCGCCTTGCGATCGCTGTTGTCGCGGTCATTGCGGCGGTCTTTGTGGCGCTGGTCGCGTTGCCGTTTCTGATCCCCGCCACGTCGGTACGCGACGCCGTTGCCAAGGAAATCCATGCGGTCACCGGGCTCGATCCGGTGCTGCGTGGCGACCTGTCGGTGTCGCTGTTTCCCTCCGGCACGGTGACATTCCACAAGGTCGTACTGGGCGACGACCGCAACGGCGAACCCGGCTTGGTCGCCGACGAATTGACGGCACGACTCCGCTATTTTCCGCTGCTCGCCGGCCGGATCGAGATCGCCGGCGTGACGCTGGTGCGGCCGACCATCGCCGTGACCTTCCTGCCGGGCGGCCAGTCGAATTGGTCGGGCCTGCTGCAATCGCTGGCGCGGGCGCTGCAGCCTGATCCGGATCGCACCGCATCGTTCTCGGAGATCGGCATCGTCGACGGCACCGTCGTCGTCCATAAGACTTATGGCGGCAAGGACGTCACCGACCGCCTCGACGGCGTTGAATTTCAACTTGCCTGGCCGTCGATTTCGCGAAGTTTCGGCGCCAACGGCCGCTTCATCTGGCACGATGAACCGATCGAGGCGAGCCTTACGCTCGGCGATTTTCTCGCCGCGCTGAGCGGCGAGCGGTCCGGCGTCAAAGTGCGTCTCGCCGGCGCGCCGGTGAAAGCCGCATTCGACGGCGCCATGAGCGCGCAGCCGAGCTTCAAGATCGACGGCACGATCAGCGTCGAATCGCCCTCGCTGCGCGATACCATGCACTGGACCGATTCAAGCCGGCTGCCATTCGGCGGCTTCGGCCGCTTCGCGCTCAAGGGCCACAGCAGCATCGGCGGCGGCGTCGTGTCGCTGTCCAATGTCAATGTCGAGCTCGACGGCAATTCGGCCGAGGGCGTGATCACGCTCTCGACCGACCGCCGCACCGTTCAGGGCACGCTGGCCGCCGACGCACTCGACGTCACGCCCTATGTTTCCGGAATTCACCTGCTGGCCGCGAACGAGCGCGCCTGGGATCAGCTGCCGATTACGCTGAACGGCTTCGCCGACTTCGATCTCGACCTGCGCATCTCCGCGGCGAGCGTCAAAATTGCCTCCGCGCAATTGGGCCGCACCGCGGTCGCGGCCAATATGCGCAACGGTAAGCTCGACGTCACCATCGGCGAGTCGCAGGCCTTTGGCGGCGTCGCCAAAGGCTCGGTCGGTCTGGCCAGTGCCGATGGCGGGGTCGCCGTGACCTCGCATGTCGCCTTCGTCGACGTCGATCTCGAGAGTTGCCTCGGTCAAGTATTCGGCATTCACCGGCTCGAAGGTCACGGCAACGTCGCCCTCAATATCGAGGGGGCGGGCTCTTCAGTATTGGGCGTGACCAACACGCTCAGCGGCACCGCAAGCCTCAACGCTCATAACGGGGCGCTGTCCGGCATCAATGTCGAGCAGTTGCTGCGTCGGCTGGAACGCCGGCCGCTGTCAGGCAACGGCGATTTCCGCACCGGCCGCACGCCGTTCGACCAGCTCACGCTGACACTGAAAATCGAGCAGGGCCAGGTGTCGGTCGACGACATGCAGCTGGCCGGTCCGGCCGTGCGCCTTTCGGTCGGCGGCCAGGTCTCGGTGCCGACCCGCGATCTCGACCTCAAGGGGGTGGCAACGCTCGCCTCCAGCGAAACCAGCAGCGAATTCGATCTGCCGTTCGTGGTGCAGGGCCCCTGGGACGATCCGATCATGCTGCCGGACGCGCAAAGCCTGATCCGCCGTTCCGGCGCCGCCGCACCGCTCCTTGAATCGGTCAAGAGCCGCAGCGTCGGCGCTGCCGTGCGCTCGGTCATCAACGGGCTTTTGGCCAATCCGACCGGCGCCGCCGTTCCGCCGGCAACAACAGGCGCCGATGCGCCATCGTCGGGGCCGGCGCAGAAGAACGCTGAGTAACAATTATCAACGCCCGGCCGTGCCGCGCGAGCCGCTGAGCTTGACGAACAGCGACGCAATGATGACGGCGGCGCCGACCACGCCGACCATGATGCTGCACACGGCATTCATCTCCGGCTTCACGCCGAGACGCACCTCCGAATAGATGCGGATCGGCAACGTGGTCGTGCCGGGTCCGGTCGTGAAGCTCGCGATCACGAGATCGTCAAGCGACAGCGCAAAGGCCAGCATCCAGGCCGCCGCGATCGCCGGCACGATCAGCGGCAAGGTCACCGAAACGAACGTGCGCAGCGGCGGCGCGCCAAGATCCATCGCCGCCTCCTCCAGACTGGTATCGAAGTCCGCAAGCCGCGACTGAACGATCACGGTGACGAAGCACATCGCCATGGTGGTGTGAGCGACGGCGACCGTCCAAAAGCCGCGATCGACGGCAATGGCGACGAACAGAAGCAGCAACGACAGGCCGGTGATCACCTCCGGCATGACCAGCGGCGCATAGATCATGGCGGCAAACGGTAGCCGGCAGCGAAAACGGCCGAACCGCGCCAGCGCCAGCGCCGCCAAGGTTCCCAAGATCGTCGCGGCGGTCGCCGACGCGAGCGCGACGCGCAGGCTGGTCACTGCCGCATCGATGAGCGGCGCATCGTTGAACAGCTCGGCATACCAGCGTGTCGACCAGCCGCCCCAGACGGCGACCAAACGCGAGGCATTGAACGAGTAGATCACCAGCACCACGATCGGGATGTAAAGAAAGGCGAGGCCAATAATGAGGGCGGCGACGTTGACTACGGACATCCTGCGCATGGTCAGTCGCGCTCCACGACCCGCATCGCCTGGTGCTGATAGATCACGATCGGCGTCACCAGAAGGCAAACCAGCACGACCGCGACCGCCGACGCGGCCGGCCAATCCTTATTGCCGAAGAATTCCGTCCAGATGGTCTGGCCGATCATCGGCGACTGCGAGCCGCCGAGCAGATCGGGGATCACGAACTCGCCGACAATCGGGATGAAGCACAACAGCACGCCGGCGAGTATGCCCGGGGACGACAATGGCAGCGTCACCAGCCAAAAGATCTTCCAGCGCGGACAGCCGAGATCGGCGGCGGCCTCAAGGAGCGATTCGTCGAGTTTCTCGAGTGTTGCATAGAGCGGCAACACCATGAACGGCAGGTAGGAATAGACGACGCCGATATAGATCGCGGTGTCGGTGGCGAGCCACGCCGGCGGCTCTTTGACGATACCGAGCGCCATCAGCACGTCATTGAGCGGGCCCTCGCGCTGCAGGATGTTCATCCACGAATAAATGCGGATCAGCAGCGAGGTCCAGAACGGCAACGCTACCAGCAAGACAAATATCGCCTGCCAGCGCCGCGGCGTGCGCGCGATCGCGTAGGCGATCGGAAAGCCGACGATGAGCAACATCAGCGTCGAGAAGGCCGCGATCTCGATGCTCTTGACGTAGGACAACAGATAAAGCGGATCGGAACCGAGCAGGCCGTAATTCTCGAACGAGAGCCCATTGAAGAAATCCGTAATGCCGCGCCAGCCGGCAGCGAGGTCGAGCACCGGCGTATAAGGCGGCTGCGCGATCGCCGTTTGCGACAGGCTGATCTTGAGCACGATCAGGAACGGCGCGAGGAAAAAGGCGAGTAGCCACGCGTAGGGAAACCCAATTGTAAATCGCCGCCAACTGGAGCCCGGTTGCCGCTGCTTCATGGCGTCCTCAATGCGTCAGCACGATCGCGGCCTCGGCCGGCCAGCTCAACGAGACCTGTTCGTCGAAGCCGAAAGCGCTTGCGCTGCCGCCGACATTGGCAACCGCTGCCTGCACGATCGATCCGTCGCGGATGCGCAACTTGTAGACCGAGGTGTCGCCCAGATAGGCGATGTCGACCACCGCGCCGGCAATACAATTTGGCAAGGCAGGCGACGACGGCTCGCGGCTGACGCGGACCTTCTCCGGCCGCACCGCGACCCAGACAACCGCGCCCGGCGCGGCTTCCGACTTGGTCGCCACGCGCAGGTTTCCGGCGGCGGTGCCTTCGACGCTCAAGCCATCGTCGCCGAGACGGCCCTGGAAAAGGTTGATCTCGCCGACAAAATCCGCGACCCAGCGCGAATTCGGCCGCTCATAAATTTCGGCGGCGGGCGCGACCTGCATCAGATGGCCGCGATCCATCACCGCGATGCGGTCGGCGACAGTCATGGCTTCGCTCTGATCGTGGGTGACGATAATGAAGGTCAGGCCAAGCTTGCGCTGCAGCTCCATCAACTCGAACTGGGTTTCACCGCGAAGTTTTTTGTCGAGCGCCGCCATCGGCTCGTCGAGCAGCAGCACTCGCGGGCGCTTGGCCAGCGATCGCGCCAGCGCGACGCGCTGGCGCTCGCCGCCGGAAAGCTGGTGCGGCTTGCGCGTGCCGAAGCCCTCGAGCCGCGTCAGCGCCAGCATGTCGGCGACGCGGGTGGCGATTTCACGCTTGGTCAAACCATCCTGCTTCAAGCCGAAGGCGATATTGTCCTCGACCGTCAGGTGCGGGAACAGCGCGTAGCTCTGAAACATCATGTTGACGGGCCGGCGATATGGCGGCACCGGCGCCAGATCGACGCCGTCCAGCAGGATATGGCCGGCATTCGGCTGTTCGAAACCGGCGATCAACCGCAGCAGCGTGGTCTTGCCGCAACCGGAAGGCCCGAGCAGCGCAAAGAATTCGCCTTCATAGACCTCGAGCGACAGCTGATCGACAACGGCGGTGTTGCCGAAGCGCTTGGTCAATGCCTGGATGCGCAGCAGCGGACGCAGATTCGGATCGGTCCGCGGCGCAAAATCTCGTTTCGAGCCGGCGATCTGCGTACACTCCGATAGGCGGTCGGGATGCTCGCGGATTGTCTAACGCAAATTGCGCCAAGCGCCAAATTCGGCGCTGCTGACGGGACGCGGCAATGGCGGAGCGCGGGCGGCGGCGTCAGACGACCAGCGGCGGCACCAGCGTGGTCGCGAGATTGATATCGTCGACGGTTTCGGCCGCGAGCCTGCGCGGCTCCGGTCCGTAATAGTCGCCGAGCTGTACCGTCGGCCGCGGCTGCAAGGTGATCGAGACCAGTCGGTCGTACAGCGCCTTGGCCGAAACCGGCTTGACGAGATACTCGTTGACACCGAGCCGCATCGCCTCGACCACGCGCCAGCGTTCGCCATAACCGCTGAGCATGATGATCGGCACGTCGGGCATCGGAAACACGCCGGGCGAACGCACGATGCGCACCAGTTCGGCGCCGCTCAATAGCGGCATTTCCCAGTCGAGCACGACGACGTCGGGGCCGACGGTGCGGATGGTGTCGAGAGCGGTGATGCCGTCGCCGGCCTCGTAGATGTCCTTGACGCCGCAATTGACCAGCAAGTTGCGCACCGTCTTGCGCATGTACTGATTGTCGTCGACCACCAGCACGCACAGCGCCTGGATGCGGTCGGCCAGCTCTTTCTTCGACAGCTTGGCCGGCAGGATCGATCCGTCAGCGGCCATATCGTCCGCGGGATGTTTCTTCGAGGACTTCGCTGACATGACTGATCCGGCGAGGGCCTTTCTCAAGCCGTTGGCGGGGTGGCACCCGATGCATCAGACCACGGCCGGCTTGCGGCTTGGTAAAGCGGCCGACATGGTGAGCGGATCGTTAACGAAAGCAGCATGCGCACCTGCTACACCCAGGCCATTACACCCAAGCCACGTCGGATTCCGGCTTGAGGTTCGACAGGCGACGCGGCTCCGGTCCGTAATAGTCGCCGATCCTCACCATCCGGCGCGGATTGGCGATCAGCGAAACCAGCCGGGCGAGCAACGCTTTGGTCGAGACCGGTTTGACCAGAAAATCGTTGACCCCGAGATTGACCGCCGCGACCACGCGGGAGCGCTCACCGTGACCGGTGAGCATGATGATTGGCACGTGCGGGATGGGAAACGTGTCCGGCGAGCGCACCGTGCGCACGAATTCCGGGCCATTGGGATGCGGCATTTCCCAATCGACAATGACGACGTCGGGCGAGAGCCGGCGGATCGCCGCGAGGCCGGAATTGCCGTCGTTGGCCTCGTAGACGGTCCTGATGCCGATCGCCTGCAATAGCGAATGCGTGACCTTGCGCATCGCCGGCTCGTCGTCGACGATTAGTACCTTGAGCGCCACGAGCTTGTGCGCGACGTCGCTGGTTGCCGGTTTCATGACGCGCCTTAAACTCTCGTCGGGCACAACGTCATCATAAGCCTTTAAAATCAGCATGAAACCTTTCGATAAAATTCGATCGATGCGGCGTTTTAGGCGGCCGGCGCGGCCATAAATCGCTCCAGCGCCGCGTGCTCCGCCGGCGAAAAGCGCAGGCCAAGCTTGGAGCGGCGCCACAGCACGTCGTCGGCGGTTTTCGCCCACTCCTTTGCCATCACGTAGCGCACCTCGGCCGCCGTGAGGTCGGCGCCGAAACAGATGCCGAGATCATCCGGCCGCTTTGCTCCCTGCAAGATCGCGTCAACGCGTGTCCCATAGGCGCGCACCAGCCGCTCCACATGAGGCTCCGCCAGAAACGGCCATTGCGCTTGCGTCCGCGCGACCAACGCCGCGATGCCGTCATAAGCGAAATCGCCGCCGGGCAACGGTGTCGTCGCGGTCCATGGCTGCGAACGCGGAAAGAACGGCGACAGCCGCGACAGCACGTCTTCGGCAAGTCGGCGGAAGGTCGTCAGCTTGCCGCCATAGACCGTGAGCAGCGGCGCGAGGTCGTGACTCTTGTCCAGCTCCAGCGTGTAGTCGCGGCCGACATCCTGCGGCTTGTTCGCACCGTCGTCATAGAGCGCGCGCACACCGGCGTAAGCCCAGGCGATGTCGGCGGCGACGATGGCGGCGCGGAAATAGGCGTTGATCACGCCGCAGAGATAGTCGATTTCGGCTTCGCTCGGCGCGACCGCCGCCGGATCGCCGGCAAAGCTGCGATCGGTCGTGCCGATCAAAGTGAAATCGCGCTGAAACGGAATGGCGAACACCACTCTGCCGTCAGGCGCCTGCAAAATGTAGGCGCGATCATGATCGTAGAGGCGTGGGACGACGATGTGGCTGCCCTTGTCGAGCCGCAGCCGGCCGGACGGCGGTCGCCGCAAAACCATCTCGGCCACGGTTTCCACCCAGGCGCCGGCGGCGTTGACCAGACCCCGCGCTGTCACCACCTCGCGCACGCCGCGGGCGTTGAGGACGAGCCGCCAGACATCGCCACGCTCGGCGCGAACGCAGCGCGTGCGGGTGCGAATGACGGCGCCGCGCGCGGCGACGTCGACCGCGTTGAGCACGACCAGCCGCGCATCGTCGGCAAAGCAATCGGAATACTCGTAGCCGCGATGGAAATGCCGCTTGAGCGGCTGACCGGCCGGATCGGTGATGAGATCAAGCGACCGCGTGCCGGGCAAAATCTCACGGTGCCCGATTAGATCATAAATGAAGAGGCCGAGCCGCACCACGATCGGCGAACGGCGCGCGGCATCGAGCGGCAGCACAAAGCGCAGCGGCCGGATCAGGTGCGGCGCCATCCGCAGCAACACCTCGCGCTCGTTGAGCGCGGCGCGGACCAGGCGGAACGCGCCGTGTTCGAGATAGCGAAGCCCGCCGTGGATCAGCTTCGAGGATGCCGACGACGTGCCCGACGCCAGGTCGTTTTGTTCGACCAGCACGACCTTCAAACCGCGCCCGGCGGCGTCGCGCGCGATGCCGGCGCCGTTGATGCCGCCGCCGATAATAGCGAGGTCGAAATCGGCCATTCCCGAGCTCTTTTAAGCTCCCTCTTCGCCACTTCCAACCGCGCGACGTCGCGCGCGAGGACGCGCTTTGCAACATCCGAACCTTGCGGCGGATTATTGCTACACGCTCACCGATAGCCGCTACGGCCCTGGCGGCGGGACTTTATCGGAATCACTCGACGTCAGCGGTTTCTGCCAGTAGCGAAATAAGTTCTTCCGGCTTTTGATCCGATGCTCGGCGCGGCGGGCCCTGCGGCTTTCGATGACAAAGCGCCACTCCTCGAGCTCGGTCATCATGATCGAGGCAAGGCGCTGCATATTGGCGGCGACGTGATCATAGTCGCGGGGGCCTGCCAGAATGCTGCGCCGGACGCGAAACAGCAGCGCCATCGTCTGCGCCGACCGCTCCACCAACCGGCCGAGATCGGCATCGACCCGCAGGCCGTTCAGCGACGTCATGGTCGCCGGCAGGATCGCCAGCAGCACGATGGCGAACTCCCTCCAGGTGACCTTGTCCAGACTGCCGACCCGCACCGCCGAGATTGCGAGCACGACGGCGACACCGAGCGAAGCTATCAGCGCGGCGTGGGCGCCGAAAAACAGCCGCCGCTCCAACAATCCAAGCTGCCGGAATGTGCCGCGATGATAGTCGATCTGATTGGGTATCTCGACGTCGGACAGGTAATCGGCGGCGGCCGCGATCGAGGCGTCGTCGATTTTGCCTCGCGGCGGGCCGAGCGAGCGCGCGATGCGCCGGATGTACCAGTCGATCCAGGATTTGTGCCGCTGCAGACCGGACCGCATGGCCCGGCCGCCGCCGAGACCGAAGGCGTGGCGAAAGCGCAGCCAGCGCAACCGCTCGGCGACGACGCGGTAATCGAGCCAGCGCTCCTGCCAGCGACGCCGACCGCGGAACGCGGTATCGACTATCACCAGCGCGTTAGCCAAAAGCTGGACGGCGATCGATGCCGCCGCCAATGCCGGAATGAGCAGCCCCAGCACGCCCGACAGCCAGGCGCCGAGAATGACGACCAGGTAGGCACTGACGGCGCTCGACCGGAATTTCTGTCCATATTCGACGGCAAGGGCGTCGATGGTCTTGCGCGCGCGATCAATCGCCTCTAGCCGTTTGGCATTCGGCAACGCGACGCTCGACGCGGCCGCGGCGGACCGCGCCGCTTTGGCTGCCGCAACGGCGCGCTTGCGTGCCGCTCCTGGGCGGTGAGCCAAAATCTTCAACAACAGTGAATACTCGACTCGCCATTGCCGGGATTGCGGCGCCTCGGCCATCAGGTCGGTGAAGGCTTGGCGTTGCGCGCGCCGCGACGGCGGGCCAACGATACCGTGGAGGAAGTCGCTGAGGTCGGCCGGCAGCGGCCGCTGCGCCAGGTCGCTCGCCACCGGCGACTCGACATCGTCGATCGGCGCCGCAGCGAGAATTCCGGGCGCGGCCGGCGATTGCGGATCGATGACGATAATCGGTATGCCCTTGGTCACCGCGTCCTGCACGACGTCGCCGGTACCGGCGCGGCCGTGCGCCCGCCCGCCGTTCCAGACGGCGACCAGAAGGTCGATATTGGAGAGCATGACATCATTGGCGCGCTCGTAGGCGCGCGCGCCTTCATCGCGCCGTCCCGGAAGCTCAAGCAGCGATTCCGCGCCAGCAAGTATCGCCGCCGCCTCGTTCGCGGCCGCCGGCGAAAAGTCGCTGCGGTAATCGTCCAAGGCAAACGGAATGACGCCGGAAATCATCAGGCCCTGGCGGGCCGCGGCGCGCGTGCCAAGAAGCTCGGCGCCTTCGGCTCCCATCGTGATCAGGCGGATGACCGGAGTGGCCCTCGCGTAAAATGCCGTGTCCTGCGCCATCGCCGCGGGCAGCGCGCGCTTGAGCGCGTCGAAGACGGCACCGATGCCCTGCTCGGTGGCTTCGGCTGCCGCTCCGGTCATGCCGGCGCTGCGATGCCCGGTCAGCCCGACGGAAAGAACCAGCGGCGGAAGCAGGTCCTCCAACATCACGCGCCGTCAGCAGACAACGATGCCGCGGAAAACGGCGTAGCGATGAGTGCAAACAGCGCCGGCGGCCATGGTGCTCGTTACTGCATCTCCGTCGGCTGCAGCCATTGGATCGATTGCACCTTCTTCCTCAAGTCCGGGTCGATGAACGGCCCGATGGTTTTGACGAACGCGAATTCGAGCTGATGATATTCGCGTTCGCAGCCTTCGGCGCGCTCCTGCGGCAGCCACTTCATTCGCACAAAATCCTTGAAGGTTTCGCGGTCGCCGCCATAGCCGAGACAAAGCGTGTTGTAGAGACGCTGGCTGGCGGTGCCGTGCACATCGGCATAGGCGCACAATGGATCGGTGAAACAGCGCTGCTCGGCGTCCTTGGGCGGATTGGCGCGGGTGGCGGTCGGCGGATCGTTGCCGGCCTTGGCCGCCATCTCCCAGAAGTAGGCGAAGCCCTTGATGATGGTGCGCGCCATGTCCTTGTTGAATTGCAGCGCGATAAATGCCGCGACTTCGTCGGCGGCATCCTCCTCGCGGCCGAACACCGGAACGTCGAGCATGTCGAACATGGCGTGGCCGGTTTCGTGCAGCAGCGTTCCGGCCCACATTCCGGTGATGACATTGGCGCGCGTCACGCCTTCCGGCGTCGGCCCCTTCGGCGCCCACTGCAGCACCACATTGTACCATTCGTAGCAGAAGTGCAGCGCCCGATCGCCCGACGAATAGAACGGGCTGTCGCTGTGGAAGTCCGGCTGGCAATTCAAGGCCACAAGCGTCAGCGGATGCGGCAGGTGCAGCGGCGACAAGAACTGGCTGTACGCCTCAAGAATATGCCGCGATTGCAGCGCCGTGTACGCGGCCTTGTTGGCGTCATTCGGCGCGAAGTAGCAGACCGGAAAGCCGTCGTTCTTCAAGCCTGAGATCGGCTGGTATTTCGGGCCGGGATCGGGAACGCAGTCGTCCGCCAATGCGCGCGTGAGCGAAGCGCCCTGGACGATGAGCATGATCGTCAGTGCCGCAGCAAGCTTAAGCCAATTCATCGCGACGCTCCGCCTTGGTGCGATTGGTGCGCGTTCGGCGTCATTGCCGACAGCGCAGCCATCATTTGCCGATCTCTCCGGGGAGGAACCACTGCGCGGCTTTGACCTGCAGCAGCAAATCCGGATCGACGTAGGGCATGATCCGCAAATTGAACGCAGCGCGAACCTGCTCATATTCGTGCGGGCACTGCACGGCACGGAATTTCGGCAGCAGCGGATCTTTGCCCTGCGGCGCTTGCGCCCAGCCGCCAAAATCCAACTGGTCGCCGCCATAGGCAATGCAGAGAAAATTGTAGAAGCGTTGCCCTTCCGGCGAGTCGGCGTCCGCGAAGGCGCTGCCGGTCCAGGTCTTTCGCGACAACAGGAAGAACTCGGCGGAGCCGACCATCGCCGTGTGCGAGGCCTCGCCGGAGAATTGCAGCAGCACGAACGCGGCCAGCCGGTCCGCGGCGTCGTCGATGCGGCCCCAAACCGGCACCTGCAGCGCGTCGAATATGCCGTAAGCCAGTTCGTGGAGTACCACCTGCGTGAACGTGCCGACCACCACCGTTTGCTTGAGGCTGTCGTTGCCCTTAATGGCGTCGGCGGTCTTTTGTATCGTGTCGATCAGCTCGTAGCAGATCGTCACCGGCCCGCCGGGCACATAGGTGCGGCGCTCGGCACCACAGGTGTCGACTTCGATCTTGATCGGACGCGGCAGCCGCAGCGGCGTAAGCAGCGTCTGGATCTCCTCCAGCGGGCGGCGCACGCGCAGCCACGCATAGATCACGGTGAAATCGTTGTATTGAGCTCGACCGGCGGCCGCATCGTATTTTGGCGGCACATATTCGACCTGGATTTGCGGATTCGGCTTAAGCTGCGGCGTCTGCGCCAGCGCCGGCGACCCTTGAAATGCCGGCACTTGCAGCGCCGACAACAGAGCTGCCGCCAGCGCGGTGACGACGGCGCGCGGCTTTATTGTCATCGAATGGCGCATTCGCTCCCCACCCATCCGAACCAGCAAGCAAATATGTGCGTTACCTCTATAAACTAGCCATCTGGAAATAGGAAACACGTCAACGGGAAACACGGCAATAGCAGGAAACACGCCAATGGACTTTCGCGATCGTCACGTTGTGATCACCGGCGGCGCCGGCGCGCTCGGCACCGCGCTCGTCGGCGCGCTGGTCGAAGCCGGCGCCATGTGCCATGTGCCGTGCCTGAACGAGGCCGAGGCGCAACGCTTCGCGCTGCGCGCCAACAAACAGGTCAACCTCGTCGTCACCGGCAGCCTGACCGACGAAGCGGCCGTCAGCAGCCTCTACCAACCGATCTCGCCGCTGTGGGCGTCGATCCATCTGGCCGGCGGCTTTGCCGCCGGCGCGCTGCGCGACACCAGCGCGGCGACCATTCATCAGCAGATCGACATGAATCTGTTGAGCTGCCTGCTCTGCTGCCGCGCCGCGGTCGCCGCCATGGCCGGCGGCGGCCGCATCGTCAGCGTCGCTGCGCGCGCCGCGCTCGAATGGCGAAGCGGCGCCGGCATGGTGGCCTACACCGCAAGCAAGGCGGCGGTCGCGGCGCTGACCGCTGCGCTCGCCGAGGAAGTCGCCAAGGACGGCATCCTGGTCAACGCGGTCGCACCTTCGATCATGGATACGCCCACCAATCGCAAATCCATGCCCAAGGCCAATTACGATCTGTGGCCGAAGGTCGAGGAAGTGGCGGCGACGATCATGTTCCTCGCCTCGCCGGAGAACCGTGTCACCCGCGGCGCCGTGGTGCCGGTGTATGGGCGGTCGTAGTGTAAAGCCCTCCCCCTTGTGGGGAGGGGTAGGGGTGGGGGTCGCGAGGTTTCGCGCAAGCGTCGACGACCGGCGTGTCACCTCGCGACCCCCCTCCCCTACCCTCCCCCACAAGGGGGGAGGGAAAAGCTAATATCCCGGCCATAGTCCCGGCGTGGCCAGTTCGAGCACATGGTTGTCGGGATCGCGGAAATAGATGCTCTCGCCGCCGCGCGGCCATTTGACCCGGCTCTCGACCGCCACGCCGGCTTCGGCAAGCCGCGCTTCCCAATCCGCAAGCGCGTCAGCGGCAATGGCAAAGGCCATGTGCACCGGACCGCGGCCGTCATGCGGCGGCACCGTGCCGCCGGGCAGTTGCGCCGGCGCGAGCGAGGCGCCGCGGAGAAACAACAACAGCACGCCGCGGCCGCCGACGTCGTACGCGCACAGCCGCGCATCGCGATAGACGCTGTTCAATCCCAGCACCTGTTCGTAGAACGGACAGGCCCGCTCGAACGCATCGACGTAGAGACACGTTTCCAGAACGCCAAGCAGATCGGGCATGGGTGAGCCTCAATTCGTCATTCCGGGGGCGCGGGCTTGTTGCCCACGAGCCCGGAATCCATAACCACAGGTCAGGGAATATGGATTCCGGGCTCCTCGCTTACGCTCGGCCCCGGAATGACGTTACCCCGAAACCGGCACGATCTCGCGCGCCGGCGCGCGCACCATCCGGCTGATGGCGCTGGCGGCGACGATGGCGTGCTGTTGCGCGTAGGCCTCATGGTTCTGCTCGATATAATCGAGGTCGTAGAGATAATTCACCATCAGGCCGTGCGACTGCGCCAATGCCCGCTCCGAGGTGTCGCCGAGCCAATTGAGCCGTTCGAGCCGCGCGCCGTTGCCGAGATGAAAGCGGGCGACGGAGTCGAGCGGCAAGCCGCGAGGATTGCGGCCGCGCAGATAATACCAGGCGGCGGCGCGAATGAGCGGCTCGCGCACCGCCGCGGCCGAAGCCGGATCGCGCCACCAATCAGGCTTCGCCAGCACCGCCAGCGTTTCGCGATCGTCCTCATCGAGCGCCAGCGACGCTTCGTTGCTGCGTTCGCGGTTGAGCCAGGCGGCGAAATTCGGCGCCGGCGACAGCGTGACGAAGTTCGAGATGCGCGGCAGCTCGCGGCTGACTTCCTCCACCACCTGCTTGATCAGGAAGTGGCCGAAAGTCACGCCGTTGAGCCCACGCTGGCAATTGGTGATCGAGTAGAACGCCGCCGTGGTCGCGCGCTGCGGCTCGATCTCCTCGCGCTTATCGGACAGGATCGGCGCGATCGCGCCCGGTATGTCGCGGGTCAGCGCTACCTCGACGAAGATCAACGGCTCGTCGACCAAAGCTGGATGGAAGAAAGCGTAGCAGCGGCGATCGGGCGGATCGACGCGGCGGCGCAAATCCTCCCAGTCGCGGATTTCGTGCACCGCCTCATAGCGGATGATCTTTTCCAGGATCGAAGCCGGCGTCGACCAATCGATGCGGCGCAGCACCAGAAACCCCCGATTGAACCAGGATGAAAACAGATGGACAAAATCGTTGTCGACGATGGCGAGGTCGTCGCGATGATCCAGAGCGTCCAGAAGCTGCTCGCGCATGCGCACCAGCGCGGCGGTGCCGTTGGGCGCGAGATTGAGCCGGCGGAATAATTCGAGCCGCCGCGGCTCGCTGTCGTGATGCAGGTCGGCGGCGCTCTCCGCCGTCGGCGATTGCCGCCAGGCGGCGATCGCGGCGTCGATGCGGGCGCCATCGTGGCCGAATGTCTGGGCCAGCGTCTCGAAGAAGGCAATGCGCGGCCCTGTGGTCAACTCGGCATAATCGGCCAGAATTTCGTTGGCGAGCGCGACGCCCGAGGCCTCGCCGCGCCCCGACAACAGCGCCTCGCAGAGTTCCGCAATGCCGTCGGAGCGGCCGCGGTCCGGCTCGCGGCGCGAGATCAAAGAGCGGCTGCGGTCGGCAATGCTCTGAAGCAAGTCGCTGAAGAACGAGGTGTTCACCGCAACCATCAATAAGTCCATCCGCCCGGCCTCAAAGAGCTAATGGTCGTCAAAGGCGATGACAAGCTGGCGAACCGTGACACCCTAAAGAAAAGCTTGGCCAGTGGACAAATTCGCCCTGCTTTGTCAGTTAACAATCTGCCGCACCGCCGTTGCGAAGCGTGGGAGAAGTGTCGATGCCGGGTCCGTTGGCCGGTCTGCGCGTGTTGGAGCTGGCCCGCATTCTGGCGGGTCCCTGGGCCGGGCAAATCCTTGCCGATCTCGGCGCCGACGTCATCAAGGTCGAACGCGCGGGGGTCGGCGACGATACCCGCGGCTGGGGCCCGCCGTTCGTCGAAGCGGCCGACGGCGGCCATCTCGGCGCCGCCTATTTTCACGGCACCAATCGTGGCAAGCGGTCGATCGAGCTCGACTTCGAGAGTGAACAGGGCCGCCGGATCGTGCGCAAGCTCGCGGCGCGCTCCGATGTCTTGATCGAGAATTTCAAGGTCGGCAGTCTCGCCAAGTTCGGCCTCGACTATGAAAGCCTCGCGCCCGACAATCCGCGGCTGATCTATTGCTCGGTGACCGGCTTCGGCCAGACCGGGCCGAATGCGCAACGCCCAGGCTACGACCTGATGGCGCAAGGCATGGGCGGCATGATGGATCTCACCGGCAATCCCGACGGCGAGCCGATGCGCGCCGGCGTGCCGGTGTCCGATCTTTTCACCGGCGTCTATTCGGCAGTCGGCATCCTGGCAGCGCTGGCGCGGCGGGAAAAGACCGGCCGCGGCGGCCTCGTCGATACCGCCCTGATCGACACCACGGTCGGCATTCTCGCCAACCAGGCGCTCAATTATCTGATCTCCGGCAAGCCGCCGAAGCGGATGGGCAACGCGCATCCGAACGTCATTCCCTATCAGGTGTTTCCGGTGGCCGACGGCCACATCATCATCGCCTCCGGCAACGACAGCCAGTTCGGAAAATTGTGCGCCGTTCTCGGCGAGCCGGAGCTTGCTAAGGACCCGCGCTACGTCGACAACAAAGCGCGGCTTGCGCATCGGCCCGAGCTGATCGGCCGCCTGTGCGCGTTGACCGCCAAAATCCCGCGCGCCGCACTTCTGGAAAAGCTCGAAGCCGTCGGCGTGCCGGCCGGGCCGATCAACGACCTCGCGCAAGTGTTCGCCGATCCGCAAGTGATCCATCGCGGCATGCGCATCGATCCGCCGAGCGCGGCGGCCAAGGCCGGATCGATCCCGGGCGTGCGCACCCCGATCGTCATCGACGGCGCGCCGGCGGCTGCCGAGCGCTCGGCGCCGCGGCTCGGCGAGCATACCGCCGAGATTTTGCGCGAGATCGGCGAGGGCTAAAGTCCATTCAGCTATCCCCAACACGGGAGCTTGCGATGAGCAGAACAGCCGGCGCCCTTCTCGCCATGTTGATCGCCGCATCGGCGGCCGCAACCGCGGGCGAAAATCCGCTGCTTGGCACCTGGAAGCTCAAGTCGTATGTGCGCGAAGTCGCGGCGACCGGCGAGCGTTACAACGAGCGCGGCGAGCACCCGAACGGTTATCTCAGCTATTCGGCCGACGGCCGCATGTACGCGATCATCACCTGGGACAATCGCGCGCCGCCGGCCGATGTGGTGCCGACCGATGCCGAGCGAATCAAGCTCTACGGCAGCGTGATTGCCTATGCCGGTACCTACACATGGGACGCCGAGAAGGTGGTGCATCACGTCGACATCTCCTGGAATCAAAACTGGACCGGCACCGACCAGGTCCGCTTCTACAAGCTCGACGGCAACACGCTCACCATCACCTCCGCGCTGGCCAAGAACTTCACCGACGGCCGCGCAGGGCGGAGCATCCTGGTGTGGGAGAAGTTGAAGCCCTAGGTTTATTTCTCCTTCTCCCGCGTGCGGGGAGAAGGTGAAAGTTTCAGCGTCATGCCCGGCCATAGCCGTTCGAAGAACGGCGTCGCTTCGTTCGCCTATGGTGCCGGGCATCCCGATAAAGGTGGCAATGCCTCACGTCACTAATCGGGATGGCCGGGACAAGCCCGGCCATGACGGCACGAGAAATCGTTCTCGCGACGCAGTTCTGCGTCCGAGTTTTGCGTTGATAGGGCACGTAGCTATATCGGTGACGATTGGCAAAGTACCGTCTCCGAAATTGAGACGATACAGTCGCCGCGCCGGCTACGCCGCGATCGGCAGCCGATAAGTGTCGCGCGCGGTGTTGAAGAACAGGTCGGCCTTTTCGCCGGCGCTCAACGGCGCCGCCAGCCGCTTGAAGGCGTTCCACATCACGCCATAGCTGTAATAGCGCTTGTCGACCGGGAAATTGCTCTCGAACATCGCCCGCTTCGGGCCGAAGGCCTCGAGGCAGGTCTCGACGAAAGGCTTCCAGGTCTTGGCCAGCTGTTCCGACGACGGCGCCACCGGCTGCTTCTCGAAGTCGAATCCGAACATGTGCATGCCCATGCCGCCGAGCTTGACCCGCACATTCGGGCATTTGCTCAGTTCGACGATGGCGCGCTTCCAATCGGCGTAAACCTGGTCGCGGCGGCCGGCATAAGCGGCGCCGATGCCGAGCGGCATGCCGATGTGATTGAGCACAATGGTGGTGTCCGGGAAGGCGCAGGCGATGTCGGTCAATTCCGGGATCTGGGTGTGATAGATCAACGAATCGAACGACAACCCGAAGCGCGACAGGCGGGCGAAGCCGGAGCGGAATTTGGCGTCCAGCAACAGCCCCTTGGGATAATCGAACGGCGTCGACTTGATCGAGGGGTCGGCGTCCCACACCGAGCAGTAACGGACGCCCTTGAAGCGGCCGCCCGGCCCGCCGCCGGCGCGCACATGTGCCTCCAGCACGGCATCGACGTCGGCGCCCAGCAGCAGATCGGCGAAGCCGACAATGCCGGCGCAGATGCGTGCCGGGCCGTAGGTGCCGCTCGCCGACATCGCCGCGATGCCGTTGACGAATTCGGTCTCGCCGACCGGGGCGAATTTCGGATCGCCGTCGGCCCGATACATGGAATCACACTGCAAGAAGACCGTCGCGCGAATGTTGTGGCCGGCGGCATCGATGTCGTTCTTGATATCGTGGAGCAGATAGCGCGCGCCGCCGCGGTCCCACAAATGATGATGCGGATCGATGATCGGCATCGCCGGGTCGATCGCGTCCTCGCGATGCAGCGCCAGCCAATCTTCGCGGAGCTGGAACAGGATCTTCTTCTCCATCTCCGTCTCGCCGATCTTCATGTTCATTGTGTTCCTCCCGCTTCACACGGTGCGTAGTGTAGCCCGGGTTGAGCGCAGCGAAAGGCGGGAAATGATCCATCCGTCCTGGGCGCCGACCCCGGATTTCGCGGAGCTTGTCATCGGGCCGGCCACTTCGGGCCGGACCCGTTGGCTCAATGCGGGCTACAAGTTAGATTGCCCTCATGCTCGACTGGTATCGAGAACTCGGCGCGGCCGAGCGGCGCACGTTCTGGGCCTGCTTCGGCGGCTGGGCGCTCGATGCGCTCGACGTCCAAATCTACACCTTCGTGGTGCCGGCCTTGATCGCGGTCTGGCACATCACCAACGCCCAAGCCGGATTGCTGGCGACCGGCGCTTTGGTGATCTCTGCATTTGGCGGCTGGATTGCCGGCATGTTCGCCGACCGCGTCGGCCGCGCCCGGCTGTTGATGATCATGGTGGCGTGGTTCGCGTTCTTTACGTTCCTGTCCGGCTTCACCCAAAATTTCGAGCAATTGCTGGTGGTGCGCGCCTTCCAGGGCTTCGGCTTCGGTGGCGAATGGGCGGCGGGCTCGGTGCTGATCGGCGAAGTCGTTCGCGGCGCCAATCGCGGCAAAGTGGTCGGCACGGTGCAGAGCGCCTGGGCGTGGGGCTGGGGCGCGGCGGCGATCCTCGCCACCATCATCTTCCAGGTGTTGCCGCAGGAGATCGCCTGGCGCGTGCTGTTCTTCGTCGGCATTTTACCGGCTTTGCTGGTGTTCTATATCCGCACCAAGGTGCCCGAGCCGGCGATCTTCGAGGCGGCCGTGCAGGCGGAGAAGCGGCGCGGCACGTTCGACATTTTCAGGAGCGAACTGCTGCCGACCACGATCCTGGCCGCCGCGCTCGCGACCGGCGCGCAGGGCGGCTATTACGCGATCACGACGTTTTTGCCGACCTTCCTGCGCAACGAGCGCCATCTCACCGTGCTCGGCACCGGTGGCTATCTCGCCGTCATCATCATCGGCTCGTGGTGCGGCTATATCGTCAGCGCCTATCTGAGCGACACCATCGGCCGGCGCAAGAATTTCTTCATCTACGCCGTCGGCTCGCTGTTGATCGCCATCGCCTATACGCAGACCGAGATTTCCGACGCGATGATGCTCATCTTGGGATTTCCGCTCGGCTTCTTCGCTTCGGGCATTTTCAGCGGCCTGGGGCCGGTGCTGACCGAATTGTTTCCAACCAGCGTGCGCGGTGCCGGCCAGGGCTTCTGCTACAATTTCGGCCGCGGCATCGGCGCATTCTTTCCGACGCTGGTCGGATTGTTGTCGGCGAAGGTGCTGTTAGGCACCGCAATCGGCATCTTTGCCGCGATCTCCTACGCCATCGTCATTCTCGCCGCGCTGGCGCTACCGGAAACGCGCGGGCGGGAGCTGGTGGCGAATTGAGGAACGTGGCCTGCAACGTTCCCCGGACGCGGTGCAGCGCGAAGCGATGCGCCGCTGATCCGGGGTCGTTACAAACTCTGAAGAGATGGGTTCGTTACGATCCCGGGTCTGCGTCGCAACATTTCATGTTGCGCCGCGCCCGGGAAAAGTTCACGAGCCCTCCGGCTTGAAGTCCATCGCCACGCCGTTGATGCAGTAGCGCAGATGGGTCGGCGGCGGGCCGTCCTCGAAGACGTGGCCGAGATGGCTGCCGCAGCGGCTGCAATGCACTTCGGTGCGCACCATGCCATAGCTCGAGTCGCTCGAGCTCTCGACCGCGCCCTGCTCCGGATCGTTGAAGCTCGGCCAGCCGGTGCCGCTCTCGAATTTCTTGTTCGACGTGAACAGCGGCTGGCCGCAGCCGGCGCAGCTGAAGGTGCCGGCGCGCTTCTCGTAATTGAGCGCGCAGCTGCCCGGCGCTTCGGTGCCGTGGCCGCGCATCACCCGGAACTGCTCCGGAGAGAGGATCTTGCGCCATTCGGCGTCGCTGTGATGAACCGGATATTGTTTGGTGTCCAAGTTGGTGTTCATGGCTTGGTTCCCTGGCCCGTGCCGCCCGTCTCAATGACGATGGGGTGCCGATAACATCGTGCCTCCAAGATAATCACTGGCGCCGCAGATAAAAGGCGCATCCATGCCGCTATAGTCTTCGCGCCGTGTCCATCTCGTCGAACCCGACCGCTTGGATCGTTCTCGGCCTGGTGCTGGGCGTGATCGTGCTCGTCCGGCTGTTCCGCGCACAGAGATCAAAGCGGACAGCCGGCCGGGACTCGGGAGGCAACGGAGGGTTTGGCAACGGCAGCAGCGTCGACGCCGGCGGACATGGCAGCCACGGTGGACATGGCGGAGAAGCCGGCGGGGGCCATGTCGGTAACGGCGGGAACGGCGGCGGCAACGGCGGTCGTGGCAATGGCGGCGGTGGCAATGGCGGCGGCGGGGACTAGCGCCAGGCGGCACCGACCAAAATGCGACGCCGATCTGTCACGGCAGCTTGTCGAAACCTTCGCCGAAGCCCTTCAAACTCATCGGGAAGCCGATGCCTTCCTCGGGTGTCTGGAAAATGATGAAGGTCGAGGTCTGGCCGTTGCGCATCTGCTCGATCAGTTTGTCTTCCATCACCACTTCGGCCACGCAGCCATTGGGCAGGCAGCGCACAAAGCCGGCGCGGCCGACATCGTTGTTGTCGATCTTTAAGCCCAGGCCCGACGGCAGCAACACGCCGAGCGGGGCGACGACCCGCATCAGGCGGGCCTTCTGGTCGGAAGTCTTCAGCACGATCACGGTCAGCCCGACATTGGGCCGGTCCTCTGCGGTCACGCTTTGCATCAGCGCGCATTGCTCATTCTGCGCGCCGGGCGGCGTGTCGCAGCGGATCTGCCAATCGCCGTGCACCGAGCGGACCGCGCCCTGGGCGTATGCTTCGCCACCGAACGTCGTCACCGCGGCGAGCACCAAGGCGGCGGCGGCGAGCGCCGAGGCTAACGGCCGCAGCTTCCTCCCGGCTGCAAAAATCCCCATGTCGCTTCCTTTGGCCGCCTCGCACCGCCAACGGCGCCGGCCGGCAAGGTTCACCGACACAAATCACCGTCGCGCCGGTCCGTCACCGGGCGAGCCTGCCTACATGGTGAGCCCACCGTGTCAAGGTCGCATCAACATCAAGCCATTGTGGCCGCGCGAAGGACGCGAAGGCCGCCAAGCGCCGGGGTGAAACCGGTGTGCAAAACCGTGCCTCGGCGCGGCGACGACCGCATTGCGGTAGCGCGCGATTTGTGGTTTGAGGGGCTGGGATTCCCCCATCCCGTCAAGGCCTGCCAAGGACCTGATCCAAGGACCCGATCCGTGGCGCAAACCTCATCGGCAGCAGGCGGCGTCAAGCTGTCGCAGTCGCGCCGGTTTTGCCGCCGAGCAACGGCAGTCATGACGACGACGATACTAGGGAAACAGGAGCGGTGATGCAGATGCCGGTGTTCTCACGCTTGAGCACATATGCGCTGACGCTTGGCGCCTTATCAACTCTCGGCGCCTTACTCGCCGGCGCTGGAACCGCCCTGGCAGAAAATGTCGGGCAACCGACGCCTTGGGCGCTTGGCCTGCAGCCGGCGGCGTCGCCGGTGATGGACGACATCGAAAGGTTTCATTTCGGCCTCATGGTGATCATCACCGTGATCGTGGCTTTCGTCTCGATCCTGCTGCTGACCGTCATGATCCGCTTCAATGCGCGGGCCAATCCGACGCCGTCGCGGCGGACGCATAATGCGCTGATCGAAGTGATCTGGACCATCGCTCCGGTCATCATTCTGGTGGCGATCGCCGTTCCCTCGTTTCGCCTGCTGTTCGTGCAGCTCGACGTTCCCAAGCCCGATTTGACGGTGAAGGCCACCGGCCACCAATGGGAATGGAGCTACAACTATCCCGATAACGGCGACTTCGAGTTCATATCGCAGATCGTCGAGGACAAGGATCTCAAGCCCGGCCAGCCGCGGCTCTTGACCGTCGACAATGAGATGGTCGTGCCGGTCAACAAGGTCGTGCACGTCCTGGTGACCGGCGCCGACGTGATCCATTCATTTGCCGTGCCGTCATTCGGCATCAAGATCGACGCCGTGCCCGGCCGCCTCAACGATACCTGGTTCAAGGCGACCGCCGAGGGACGCTATCATGGCCAATGTTCCGAATTGTGCGGCAAAGATCACGCCTTCATGCCGATCACGGTGCGGGTGGTGAACGACGCCGAGTTCGCTGCCTGGATTGAGACGCAGAAAAAGAACGCCGGCCTCGACGGCGCGTCGCCGACCACGCTGGCGGCGGCCGCGGCGACCAAGAACTCGCGCTAACGCAAGGACCGACAATGGATACGATGGCACACGCGGCAGCCCACGGCGACGACAACGGACACGCCATCCCGCACGGCTGGCGCCGCTACGTCTATTCGACGAACCACAAGGACATCGGCACGATGTACCTGGTGTTCGCGCTGATCGCCGGCCTGATCGGTGGCGTCATGTCGATCCTGATCCGCGCCGAGTTGATGTATCCCGGCCTGCAGATCTTCCACGAGACCCATTATTTCGACGTGGTGGTCACCTCGCACGGGCTGATCATGATCTTCTTTATGGTCATGCCGGCGATGATCGGCGGCTTCGGCAACTGGATGGTGCCGCTGATGATCGGCGCGCCGGACATGGCGTTCCCGCGCATGAACAATATCTCGTTCTGGTTGCTGCCGGCGTCTTTCGCGCTGCTGATCGCCTCGCTGTTCTTCGAAGGCGAGCCCGGCGCAAATGGCGCGGGAACCGGATGGACGCTCTATGCCCCGCTATCGACCTACGGCCATCCCGGCCCGGCGATGGATTTCGTCATTCTGTCGATCCATCTGGCCGGCGCTTCCTCGATCCTCGGCGCCATCAACTTCATCACCACCATCTTCAACATGCGCGCCCCCGGCATGACCATGCACAAAATGCCGCTGTTCGTGTGGTCGCAGCTGGTGACGGTGTTCCTGTTGCTCTTGGCGCTGCCGGTCCTGGCCGGCGCCATCACCATGCTGCTGACCGACCGGAATTTCGGCACCACCTTCTTCGATCCGCACGGCGGCGGCGACCCGCTGTTGTTCCAGCACCTGTTCTGGTTCTTCGGCCATCCGGAAGTCTACATTTTGATCCTGCCGGGCTTCGGCATGGTCAGCCAGATCGTGGCGACGTTCTCGAAGAAGCCGGTGTTCGGCTATCTCGGCATGGCTTACGCCATGGTGGCGATCGGCGGCATCGGCTTCGTCGTCTGGGCCCACCACATGTACACGGTCGGCATGTCGGCGAGCGTGCAAGCCTATTTCATCGCCGCCACCATGGTGATCGCGGTGCCGACCGGCGTGAAGATCTTCTCCTGGATCGCCACCATGTGGGGCGGCTCGATCGAGTTCAAGACGCCGATGCTGTGGGCGATCGGCTTCATCTTCCTGTTCACCATCGGCGGCGTCACCGGCGTGGTGCTGGCCAATGCCGGCGTCGACCGCGTGCTGCAGGACACCTATTACGTGGTCGCCCACTTCCACTATGTGCTGTCGCTCGGCGCCGTGTTCGCGATTTTCGGCGGCTGGTATTACTGGTTCCCGAAGATGACCGGCTACATGTACAGCGAGTTCGTCGGCAAGCTGCACTTCTGGCTGACCTTCGTCGGCGTCAACCTGGTATTCTTCCCGCAGCACTTCCTTGGGCTCAACGGCATGCCGCGCCGTATCGCCGACTATCCCGACGCCTTCGCCGACTGGAACTGGATCTCGTCGATCGGCTCCTACGTTTCCGGCGTCGGGGTGCTGGTCTTCCTGTTCGGCCTGGCGCAAGCGTTCATGCGCAAGGTGCCGGCCGGCAATAATCCTTGGGGCCCCGGCGCCACCACGCTGGAATGGACGCTGTCGTCGCCGCCGCCGTTCCACCAGTTCGACACGCTGCCGCTGATCAAATGAGCGTCACGGTCTCGCACGCCGAACCCAGCATCGCGGGCGTCGGCGACTATATCGAGCTGATGAAGCCACGGGTGATGTCGCTCGTGGTGTTCACGGCGTTCGTGGGTCTCGCCATCGCGCCCGGCCATCTGCATCCGGTAATCGCGCTGACCGCGCTGATTTGCATCGCGGTCGGCGCCGGCGCCGCCGGCGCTCTCAACATGTGGTACGACGCCGACATCGACGCGCGGATGGCGCGCACGCAAGCGCGGCCGATTCCGGCCGGCCGCGTCGCGCCGGGCGAGGCGCTGGCGTTCGGCGTGACGCTGGCGGGCTTTGCCGTGGTCGTGCTCGGCCTTCTGGTCAATGTCGTCGCCGCGGCGCTCCTTGCCGCCACCATCGCCTTCTACGTCCTCGTCTACACCATCTGGCTCAAGCGCCGGACGCCGCAGAACATCGTGATCGGCGGCGCCGCCGGCGCGCTGCCGCCGATGATCGGCTGGGCGGCGGTAACCGGCGGCTTCGCCATTGAGCCGGCGGTGCTGTTCCTCATCATCTTCTTCTGGACGCCGCCGCATTTCTGGGCGCTGTCGCTGTACCGGACGGAAGATTACGCCCGCGCCGGCGTGCCGATGCTGCCGGTGGTCGCGGGCATTGCCGAAACGCGCCGGCAGATTCTGCTCTATTCGCTGATTCTGGCGCCGCTCGGCGCCGCGCCGTGGCTATTGGGCTATGCCGGCACGCTCTACGGCATGGTCGCGGTCGTAGCCGGCGGCGCGATGATCGCGCTGGCGCTGCGCGTCTACCGCGACGGCGCCCAGACCGCCAATCATGCGGCGAGCAAGCGGATGTTCGGCTTCTCGATCCTCTATCTGTTCCTGTTGTTTGCCATGCTGCTGGTCGATCGCTTTGCGACGGCGTGGCTCGGCCATTTCGCCGCATGACGATGAGTGTGGTTCATGAGCGAAGACAAGCCCGAGCCCGGCATTCGGCTGACGCAACAGCAGCTGCGCGCCCGCCGCGCGCGCTCGATCGCCATTGCCGTGGCGCTTGGCCTCCTGGTGATCCTGTTTTACATCGTGACCCTGGTCAAAGGCCCGGGCGTCCTCATTCGCCCGCTGTGAAAAACCGATGAACACCAAGTGAGCGCCAAGTGAGCACCAAGCCCGACAACGCCCCGACCCAGCGCCCCAATCTGTTCGTCGCGTTTCTGTGCGGCGGCCTGGTGGCGTCGATGGTCGGCCTGTCGTTCGCCGCGGTGCCGTTCTATTCCTGGTTTTGCCGCACCACCGGCTATGGCGGCACCACCCAGGTCGCCAAGGCGCGGCCGACGCAAATTTCCGACCGCATCATCACCGTGCGCTTCGATTCCAACGTCGCCGCCGGGCTGCCGTGGCGGTTCGAGCCCGAGCAACGCACCATCGACGTCAAGCTCGGCGAGGTCGTCACCGTCTATTATTCCGTCACCAACCTCGTCGCCCGCGTCACCGCCGGACAGGCCGGGTATAATGTCAGCCCGCCGACGATCGGCAGCTACTTCGAAAAGATCAATTGCTTCTGCTTCACCGAGCAGACGATGAAGCCGGGCGAAACGCGCAAGATGGCGGTCGTGTTCTATGTCGATCCCAAGCTCGCCGAGGATGCCGAAGAGGGCAATCTCGACCTCATCACCCTCTCCTACACTTTCTATCCTATACGCGTGCCGGATCAGGCGGCAGTCGAGAGTGCAACGCCGGCGAAATCCGGACGTATCTGATCAAGGAAATAATAGCGGCGCGGCCCGGCAAGCGGGCGGCGCCAAGTGGAGACCATAGATGGCCGATGTAGCAGCGCACGCTAAACCGCACCACGACTACCACTTGGTGAATCCGAGCCCGTGGCCGGCCATCGGCGCGACGTCGGCATTCGTCACCGCCTTCGGCCTGATCCTGTGGATGCACCACATCGTCGCCTGGGCGCCGGTGGTGTTCGGCGTCGGCGGCATCGGCGTCGCCTACACCATGATCGGCTGGTGGCGCGATGTCATCCACGAAGCCGAGGTCGAGCACGACCACACTTCGGTGGTGCAGATCTCGCACCGCTATGGAATGATTCTGTTCATCGCCTCGGAGGTGATGTTCTTCGTCGCCTGGTTCTGGGCCTATTTCAACACCGCGCTGTTTCCCGACGAGTTGAGGGATTTTGCGCGAATCGCGGTCACCGGCGGTGTATGGCCGCCCCACGACATCCACACCTTCGATCCCTGGCATCTGCCGCTGCTCAACACGCTGATCCTGCTCACCTCGGGCACGACAGTGACCTGGGCGCATCACTCGCTGCTGGAGAACGACCGCAAAGGCTTGGTCTGGGGCCTCGTTCTCACGATCCTGCTCGGCCTGACCTTCACCTGCGTGCAAGCCTACGAATATGCGCACGCGGCGTTCCACTATTCGGGCAACATCTACGGCGCCACCTTCTTCATGGCGACCGGCTTCCACGGCGCCCATGTCATCATCGGCACGATCTTCCTGATCGTCTGTTTGGGCCGCGCGCTCGCCGGGCAGTTCACGCCGACGCAGCATCTCGGCTTCGAGTTTGCCGCCTGGTACTGGCACTTCGTCGACGTGGTGTGGCTGTTCCTGTTCGCCTGCATCTATGTCTGGGGCGCCGGCGTTCCGGTGCCGGAATAGTCCGTCATTCCGGAGCCGCGCCAGCGGCTGTCCGGAATCCATAACCCGGACCGTGCAGAAATTGCGCCGACGGTGGCTATGGATTCCGGGCTCGCGCCTATCGCGCGCCCCGGAATGACGGCATCATATCTGGGTCCCCGCTTGCGCGGGGACGCGGGGATGACGACATCGCTGGCATGGACAAACCAATCGACACACTTTCCGGAGCGGCGCTCGCCGGTCTGACCTGCGCCTGTCCGCGCTGCGGCGAGGGCAAACTGTTCCAGGGCTTTGTCACGTTGCGGCCGCGCTGCGACGTGTGCGGGCTCGATTACGGCTTCGCCGATGCCGGCGACGGGCCCGCCATCTTCATCATCCTCATTGCCGGCTTCATCGTGGTCGGCGCGGCGTTGGTGACGGAAGTGCTGTATCAGCCGCCATATTGGGTGCATGCGGCATTGTGGCTGCCGCTGATCGCGATCGTCACGCTCGGTCCGTTGCGGCCGGTGAAAGGACTGCTGATCGACTTGCAATATTTCCACAAGGCCGCCGAAGGACGGCCGAGCGGACGCGAGTCTTGAAGGCGCCTGAGCAAGCAGCGAGGCCGCCCGCGCGGCGCCGCACTTGGCTTGGTACTTGGCTTGGCCTCTTGATCCCGGCCTTGTTGCTATTGGCAAGCCTGATTGCGCTCGGCACCTGGCAGCTGCAACGCAAAGCCTGGAAAGAGGATTTGATCGCGACGCTGAGCGAGCGGCTCGCGGCGCCGCCGTCGGCATTGCCGGCCTCGGGCGCGTGGCCCGGTCTCGATCAGGCCAGCGACGAATATCACCGGGTGAAATTTACCACCACTTTCGACCACGGCAGAGAAGCCTTGGTCTATGCCGCCGCCTCGGCGTTTCGCGCCGACGTGACCGGCCGCGGCTATTGGGTTTTCACGCCGGCCCGCCTCTCCGACGGCGCCATTGTCATGGTCAATCGCGGCTTCGTGCCGGAAGACCGGAAAGCGGCGGCATCGCGCTCCGCCGGCGAGATTACCGGGCCGGTCGAGATCGTCGGCGTGCTGCGCTGGCCGGAGGCTGGCACCTGGTTCTCAGCCGCCGCCGATCCGGTCCATAATCTTTGGTTCGTGCGCGATCCGCGTGCGATGGCAGCGGCCAAGGGCATTGCCGCCGTGGCCCCGTTCTATGTCGAGCAAGAGTCGCCGGTCCCGCCGGGCGGCTGGCCGCAGCCGGGCAAGCTCGTGGTCAATCTGGCGAACAACCACCTACAATATGTCGTGACCTGGTACGGCCTGGCGCTGGTTTTGGTCGTGGTTTTTGTCGTCTGGGCTGTCAACTCCGGCCGTGAGGCCGGGCGCAAGGGCGCTTGAGAGCCGGCCCGGCGGCTCTTCGCTTTCCTTGTGAACGGGCCGACTTATCTATTAGTGTGACGGACGTCCGGGAGGGCGGCAGATGGCCGCCCGCAGCGAACATCCTGGAAAATCAACAACTTATGTCGCCCGAGGTTCGCGCCGGGCCAGGAAGTCTGTGAGTGCGCCACGTCTCCACCAGGGGCGAAACCTCAGGCCTCGGCTTCGCCGAGGTCATGCTCGCTGGTCTCGCCCGCGACGGCGGCCTCTATGTGCCGGACGCCTGGCCGCGGCTCCCGCACCAGACCATCGCCGGTTTCGCCGGCCGGCCCTACGCCGAAGTCGCGGTCGAGGTGATCCGGCCGTTCGCTGGCGACGCCATCAAGGAGGCCGATCTCGCCCGGATGGCGCGGGAAGCCTACGGCACCTTCCGCCACCCGGCGGTGGCGCCGCTCACCCAGCTCGGCGTCAACACCTTCGCGCTGGAACTGTTTCACGGCCCGACCTTGGCGTTCAAGGACGTGGCGATGCAGCTTCTGGCGCGGCTGATGGATCACGTGCTGGCGGCGCGCGGCGAGCGCCGCACCATCGTGGTCGCCACGTCCGGCGATACCGGCGGCGCCGCGGTCGAAGCGTTCCGCGATCGGAGCCAGGTCGATGTCATCGTCCTTTACCCGCACGGCCGCATCTCCGACGTGCAGCGGCGCATGATGACGACGGTGGACGCCGCCAACATCCATGCGGTGGCGATCGAGGGCACCTTCGATGACTGCCAGGCCATCGTGAAGGGCCTGTTCAATCATGCGGCGTTCCGCGATCGGGTGCAGCTGTCCGGCGTCAATTCGATCAATTGGGCGCGGATCGTGGCGCAAGCGGTCTATTACTTCACCGCCGCGGTGTCGCTCGGCGCGCCCCACCGCAAGGTCGCGTTCACCGTGCCGACCGGCAATTTCGGCGACATCTATGCCGGCTATGTGGCGCTGCTGATGGGGCTGCCGATCGACCGGCTGGTCATCGCCACCAATGTCAACGATATCCTGACGCGGACGCTCGCCACCGGCACTTACGAATTGCGCGACGTCGTGCCGACGACCTCGCCGTCGATGGATATTGCGGTGTCGTCGAACTTCGAGCGTTTGTTGTTCGATGCCTGTGATCGCGACGCCGGCGCAGTGCGCGGCCTGATGGGATCGCTGGCGCAATCGCGGCGTTTCACGATTTCGGCGCGGGCGTTGTCGCAGCTCCGCGCGGTGTTCACCGCCGATCGCGCCGACGAAGAAGAGGTCGCCGCCACCATGCGCACCGTCAAGCGCGAGACCGGCCATTTCGTCGATCCGCACACTGCCGTCGGCATTGCGGTCGCGGAAAAGGAGCTGCGCGATCCGGCATTGCCGATGGTGGTGCTGTCGACCGCGCACCCGGCCAAGTTTCCCGAAGCCGTCCAGGCAGCGTGCGGTATCCGGCCGCAGCTGCCGGAATGGCTTTGCGATCTCAATCAACGTCCGGAGCGCGTGACATCGTTGCCGGTCGATCAATCAGCAGTCGAGCGTTTTGTCCTGCAGACGAGCCGCGCGGCGCAAGAAGGAGCAGCAGCATGAGCGTAGCGGTCACCACCTTGACATCCGGCATCACCGTCGTGACCGACGCGATGCCGCATCTCGAGACCGCCTCGCTCGGCGTCTGGGTCAATTCCGGCGGCCGCGACGAGCGCCGCGACGAGCACGGCATTTCGCATTTCCTCGAGCACATGGCGTTCAAGGGCACGCGGCGGCGCAGCGCCCGGCAGATCGCCGAGGAGATCGAGGCGGTCGGCGGCGATCTCAACGCCGCGACCAGCGCCGAGACCACCTCCTATTACGCGCGCGTACTCAAGGCCGACGTGGCGCTGGCGCTTGACGTGCTGTCCGACATTCTTTCGGAGCCAGCATTCGATCGCGAGGAGCTGTTGCGCGAACATAATGTCATCGTCCAGGAGATCGGCGCCGTCGCCGACACCCCCGACGATCTGGTGTTCGAGCACCTGCAGGCAAAAGCCTTTCCCGACCAGCCGCTCGGCCGCTCCATCCTCGGCACGCCGAAGACCGTGCGCTCGTTCGACGGCGCCAAATTGCGCGACTATCTTGGCCGCCACTATCGGGCGCCCGACATCATCGTCGCCGCTGCCGGCGCCGTCGACCATGCGGCCATCGTCGCCGAAGTGGAAAAAAGATTCGCAAGCTTCAGCGGGCCGGCGAGCCCGACGCCGGAGCCGGCGCGCTATGGCGGCGGCACGCACGTCGAGAAGCGCGAGCTCGAGCAAGTTCACATCGCCCTTGCCTTGCCCGGCGTGGCGCAGACCGATCCGGCGCTCTACAGCCTGTCGGTATTCAACAACGTGCTCGGCGGCGGCATGTCGTCACGGCTGTTCCAGGAAGCGCGCGAGAAACGCGGGCTGTGCTATTCGATCTATTCGTTCCATGCCGCCTATTCCGATGTCGGCATGTTCGGGCTCTATGCCGGCACCGATGCCGCCGATGCCGTGCAGCTGATGCAGCTGGTCGTCGACGAAATCGCCAATGCCGCCGAGACCATTTCCGAGACCGAAATCGCCCGCGCCAAGGCGCAGATGAAGGCCGGGCTGCTGATGGCCTTGGAGAGCTCCGGGGAACGCATCGGCCAACTGGCGCGCCACCTGATCGCCTGGGGGCGCCCGATTCCGACCGAAGAACTGGTCGCCAAAGTCGAGGCGGTCACGGTCGACAGCGCCCGCGCCGCCGGACAGGCCCTGATCCGCCGCGGCAAGCCGGCACTGGCCGTGATCGGGCTCGGCTCCGGGCTTGAACGGGCCGCCGCCATTGCCGAAAGTCTCGCGCGTCAGGCCGCATGATAGAAGAGGTTGGTGATCCGCTCGTCCCGGCGACCCGCCTACGCCGCAATGGAGCTTCGGCGGGTTTGAGTCCGCCGCAGCGCAAAGCGCGAAGGCGGAAAGCGGGGGACCCAGGTTCTCGCAGTTGTTGGATTCCCGCAGTCGCGGGAATAAGCGGACAGGTGGGTATGGCGCTGGGCAGGTCCGATGGCGTTCTTCCGCACCATCAACTTCTCCGAGCCAGTGCCGTCGGTCGTCGGCGAGGGCATCCTTCTGCGCACGCCGCAGGTGACGGACTATGGCGAATGGGCGGCGCTGCGCGAATTAAGCCGCGACTTTCTCACGCCCTGGGAGCCGACCTGGCCGGCCGATGATTTGAGCCGCAGCGCCTTCCGCCGGCGGATCAGGCGTTATGCCGAGGACCTGCGCACCGACCAGAGCTATGCCTTCTTGATCATCCGCAGCGCCGACAACACGCTGGTCGGCGGTTTGACGCTGGCCAATATCCGCCGTGGCGTCGCCCAGGCCGGCAGCCTCGGCTATTGGATGGGACTGCCCTTTGTGCGCCAAGGCTACATGACGGCGGCGGTGCGCGCCGTCATCCCGTTCGCTTTCGCGACGCTGCGCCTGCACCGGCTCGAGGCCGCCTGCATCCCGACCAACGCGGCGTCGATCCGGCTTCTGGAAAACACCGGCTTCATCCGCGAGGGCTATGCACGCGACTATCTCTGCATCAACGGAGTCTGGCAGGACCACCTGCTGTACGGGCGTTTGAAAGATGCCAAATCTTGAGGGGCGATACGGGCAAGGCAGATGAGGGCGTTCCCCGGACGCGGCGCAGCGCGACGGCGGTGCACCGCCGATCCGCGGTCGTTATAAATTCGGCGTAGAGAAGCACCGTGTCTGCTACGATCCCGGATCTGCAGCGCACCACTTCGTGGTGCGGCTGCGCCCGGGAAACGCTGCTGACAAAGCCTTAACCACGCCCGCGACGACGCCTTGGGATGGCCACGGTTCGCTTGATATAAAAAAGGCATCGGGGACATTTTCGGTAGGGTAGGGCCGCAAAGCGCAATGCGGGGGACCGGTCAACGGACGGAAGGACGCGGCTGCGCGCTGGTTGCGCCCGCGCTGTTGTTGGCGCTGTTCGCCGCCGGCTGCGCCGGCGCGCCGAGCGCGGCCGCACCGCCGCCGCCGGACGCAGCCCACGGCTATTCCGGGTCAAGCTCGCTCAGCGAGATGTTCACCGGCTCGACCGCCAAGGGAGCGCAGACCGTCGCCAACGCCCAACCGGACGTCAATTGCCCGACGGTGGAGATTCGCCGCGGCGCCGCGACGCTGACCATCGCGCCGCCCGGCGAGCGCTCGGCGATGACGGTGAAATACCAGGGCAGCTTCGTGCGCGCGGCGCGCGAATGCGCCGTGGCCGACGGCAATATGATCATGAAGGTCGGGATTGAGGGCCGGATCGTTGTCGGACCGGCCGGCGGACCGGGGCGGGTCGATGTGCCGTTGCGTTTCGCCGTCGTTCAGGAAACGCCATCGGGGATGCGGGCGATCGCGACCAAGTTCGTGATCGTGCCGGTGGACGTCAGCACGACCGGCAACACGCTCTTCACCCACGTCGAAGAGGCAATAGCTTTTCCGATCCCGACGCCGACCGCGTTGCTCGACGACTACATCGTCTATGTCGGCTTCGATCCGCTCTCGGCCGAAGCGCAGACCAAAGGACCGCCGAAAGTGCGGCCGAAGCCGAAGAAGCCCGCCGGCGCGAATTGATCCGTAGCTGGCCGAGCCCCCTCTCCCATTCTTGTTGTTTGAGCCCCCTCACCCATTCTTGTTGTTAAAGGCGCCGAGCCGCCCTCTCCCGCGAGGGGAGAGGGCAAAGCCCTCTCGATTAGCGACAACTCAAAGAGCTTATCAGCAACACGGCGCGTCTAATCGCGCCCTCTCCCCTTGCGGGAGAGGGCTACGCACGCCGATCGACAAACACTGCCGGGTGAGGGGTGCCGCGCGTCAGTTGAACTTCTTGCGGACGTCTTCGATGCCTTGCGCCAGCAAATTCTCGGCGACCTTGCCCTTGGCGGCGGCAGCGAGGATTTTCTCGGCGGCGGCAACGGCGGTGTCGGCGGCGGCGGAGCGCACGTCGGCCAGAACCTGCGCTTCGGCCTGGGTGATCTTGGCCTCCGCCATCTTGGTCCGGCGCACGACGAAGTCTTCCATTCTGGTCTTCGCCTCGACGGCCAGACGCTCGGCCTCCGCTTTGGCGCCGGCGATGATGGCGGCGGCTTCGTTCTCGGCCTCGCGGCCTTTGCGCTCGTATTCGGCGAGCACGGCTTTCGCTTCCTCGCGCAACCGCACCGCCTCGTCGAGCTCGGCCTTGATGCGCGCTTGGCGCTGATCGATGCCGGTGATTACCCGGCGATGCGCGCCTAGGTAGACGAGCAGGCCGAGAAAGATGATGAAGGCGACGGCGACCCAGGCTTCGGCTTCGAGCATGGCGGCCCCTTTAGCCCTTCGAGACTTCGGCGACCGCGGCGGTGACGTCGCCCGGTGCCGGCGCCGTGCCGATCAGGCGCTCGACGATGGCGGCCGCGGTTTCCGCCGCGATGCTGCCGACATTGCCCATGGCGGCGCTGCGCGTCGCGGCGATCGACTGCTCCGCCGCGACGAGCTTCTCGTTGAGCTGCGCCTCAAGCTTCTTGTTGGTCGCGTTGGCCTGCGCCGCCTGTTGCTCGCGGGTTTCGGCGGCGATGCTTTGGGCGCGGGCGCGGGCGTCGGCGAGCGACTTCTGGTAAGCCGCATTGGCGGCTTCGGACTGCTCCTTGAAGCGGTTGGCCGCCGCCAGGTCGTCGCTGATGCGCTTAGCTCGCTCGGCGAAGATCGAGCCGATCCGCGGCAACGCGATCCGCGACATCAGCACGTAGAGCAGGATAAAGCTCAGCGCCAACCAGAACAGCTGCGACGGAAAGTGCTGCGACTCGAACGGCGGGAAGGCGTGCTTCTCGCCGGGCGCTTCGGTATGGGCAGCCGTCTCGGCCATGCGTCGATCAGAGCCCGAACAGCAGCAGGAGCGCGATCAAGAGCGAAAAGATGCCGAGCGCCTCGGTAATGGCGAACCCGAAGATCAAATTGCCGAACTGGCCCTGCGCCGCCGACGGATTGCGCAGCGCCGCCGCCAGATAATTGCCGAAGATGATGCCCACGCCGACGCCGGCGCCGCCCATGCCGATACAGGCAATGCCGGCTCCAATGTACTTTGCGGCGGTCGGATCCATAACAAAGCTCCTTTTCGAGGTTGTAGCGTTTGGCCGTCAATGGCCCGGGTGAATCGCATCGTTGAGATAGATGCAGGTGAGGATGGCGAACACGTAAGCCTGCAGGAAGGCGACCAGAAATTCGAGCGCCGTGAGCATGATCACCAGGATCAGCGGCAGCGCCGCGCCGAACCAGCCGGCGATGCCGAACCCGGCCAGCATGATGATGAAGCCGGCGAACACCTGCAGCGTGATGTGGCCGGCCAGCATGTTGGCGAACAAGCGGACGCTGTGCGAGATCGGCCGCGACATGAACGACAATATCTCGATCACCACGATCGCCGGCAGGATGTAGACCGGCACGCCCTTCGGAACGAACAGCTTGAGGAAGCCGAGCCCGTTGCGCCAAAAGCCGTAGATCACGACGATGAGGAAGACCAGAATAGCCAGGCACGCGGTGATGATCAACTGGCTCGTCACCGTGAATGAATACGGGATCAGCCCGATGATGTTGGCGAACAGCACAAACATGAAAAGCGTGAACACGAAGGGAAAGAATTTCATTCCCTCGTTGCCGGCCGAGCTGCGCACGGTGTTGGCGACGAATTCGTAGGACATCTCCGCAACCGACTGCAGCCGGCCCGGCACGATCGCCCGCGGCATGGTGGCGCCGATCAGAAGCGCCGAAACCAGCGCCACGATGATCAGCATGAACACCGCCGAATTGGTCAGGGCGATCTGATGACCATGGATGGTGAAGATCGGCACCCAATCGTAGATTTTGAATTGGTGGATCGGATCGACCGTCATGGTTCCATCGCGGTTTTAGTGCGTCGTGCGCAAACGTTACTCTTTCCGGCTGTCCGACGGCCCGTTGCCGGGCGTGGGGCCGGGAACGACTCCGGCGGAGCGCATCACGTTGAGCACGCCCGCGACGAAGCCGAGCAAAAGAAACACAATGAACCCCCACGGCGCGATACCGAGCAACCGGTCGATCAGCCAGCCAAGGCCGGCGCCGACCAGCACGCCTCCAACGAGTTCGCTCGAGAGCCGGAAGCCCCTGGCGTAGCCCGATGCAGTCGTCGCCCGATCTCCACCAGGACCTTCGGAAGGCGGCGCGGCGCGCTCGTGCGCCTGGCCTAGACCTTCACCGAGACGCTGGAGTCTCGCGGAGAGGGCGGCTTCGTCGGTGTGCGCCTTGTCGCGGTTGCCGTTTTCGCGCGTGCGGTTATTCATGTCCGGCACTCGCGGCTCGCGGCAATCGAGACGAACCCGCCCCCTTAAAGCCGCGCGGACCATACTGACTGGGTTTCACCAAGTCAAGAAACGCACATTGGTTCTAACGCGTTGGAATAACAGACGATCTTGGCCGCAGAAGATAGCCAGGCGAGAGACCGCCGGCCGTCGCGGACGCGTCATTGTGCGGCGCAAAGCCGATGCCGTTACAATGATGCCTTGATGCGGGCGCTGTATCCGACAACGCGGCCCCCAAGCGGGGTAGGCCGCGAGCCGCAGCGCGGGGATGACCATGATCAAGAGCACGGCTGCCATCATCGTCGCATTCGTTTGTTTGGTCGCGCCCGCCGTCGCGCCGGTCTTGGCCGACGACGAAACGCCCGACAGCGATCATGGCCGCTTCAGCTTCAGCAAGGTGGCCGACGGCCTGTTGCGGCTCGACCTTAAGACCGGCGAGGTTTCGCTCTGCAGCCAGCGCACGGTCGGCTGGGCCTGCCAGACGGCGCCGGACGATCGCGTCGTCTTTGAGAACGAGATCGCGCGGCTGCGCACCGAGAACGCGGCGCTGAAGAAAGAACTGATCGCTCACAATCTGTCCTTGCCGAACGGGGTGGCGGCCGAGCAGCCGGCGACCGGCAGCGGCGCGCCCAAGGCTGGCGACAAGGCTGGCGACAAGGTTGGCGACAAGACCGGCGACGACATCGACCGCATGGTGGAGGCCGCCGGCCGGCTGTGGCATCGCTTTGTCGACGCCATCGCGCGGGCGCAACGGCAAGTACTGAACAACAAGAGCTAGGATCGAAGCTGATCGAACTATCTCCGCCCGCGACCCGCCTACGCTCGCACCGAGCTACGGCGGGTTAGAGTCCGCCGAAGCGCCGAGCGCGAAGGCGGAAGGCGGGGACCCAGCTGTGTGCACCCGCCCCTGGATTCCCGCTTTCGCGGGAATGAGCGGAAAATTGGATCGCGAGCTGAATGTCACATGCGCTTTGATCTATCGGCTACCCAACGCGCGCCTGTCGAGACGATCGCTACCGCTACGCTCGAAGTCGAGACTACCGGCGAAGGTTTCTTCGAGATCACCCGCGAGGCAGCGAGTTTCCTCGATCACGTCAAGGCGCGCGACGGCGTGCTGCTGCTTTTCATCCGCCACACCTCGGCTTCTTTGGTGATTCAGGAGAATGCCGATCCCGACGTGCGCACCGACCTTGTCACCGCGCTGTCGCGGCTGGCGCCGGCGGACGCCGGCTGGGTGCACGAGGTCGAAGGCCCCGACGACATGCCGGCGCATGTCAAAGCCATGCTCAACAGCGTGTCGCTGCACGTGCCGGTGATCGCCTGCAAGATGGCGCTCGGCACATGGCAAGGCATTTATGTCGCCGAGCATCGGGCGCGGCCGCACCGCCGTGACGTGATGCTGCAGTTTTTGGGGAGCTGTGCCGAAGGGTAAGTCGCCTATCGGGAGCGATGCCGCGGAAATCGCCGCCAGTAGACCCTGCCGCCCAATCGGCCCTAAGATAACAATCACTTGGCGATTGGCTTAAGAAGGGCAATTTTGACCGAGGCGCAGTCCCATCATTTGTTGATCGCCGACGATCATCCGCTGTTTCGCGGCGCGTTGCGCGAGGCGGTACACGGCGTGTTCGGCCGCGCCGACGTCAGCGAGGCCGGCACGTTCGAGGAGGTCAGCGAATTCCTCGAACACAACGCGCCCGACATCGACCTGATCCTGCTCGATCTGTCGATGCCCGGGGTGCGCGGCTTTTCCGGGCTGATGTATCTGCGCGCGCAATATCCGAGCCTGCCGGTGGTCGTGGTCTCGGCCAACGACGATCCCGCGGTGATCCGCCGCTGCATGGAATTCGGCGCCTCGGGCTTCATCCCCAAGACGCTCGGCATCGAGGCGCTGCGCGCGGCGGTCAAGCGCGTGCTGCAGGGCGAAGTCTGGACGCCGCCCGACGTCGATCTGACGCGCCGGTCCGACGCCGAAACCGCGGCGATCGCGCGATTGTCGACGCTGACGCCGCAGCAGGTCCGCGTGCTGATGATGCTGTCGGCGGGACTGCTTAACAAACAAATCGCCTACGAGCTCGGCGTATCGGAGGCCACGGTCAAGGCCCACGTCTCGGCGATTCTGCAGAAGCTCGGCGTCGAAAGCCGCACCCAGGCGGTGATCGCCGCCGGCAAGATCGAAGCCGGCCATTGGACGCAGACGCCACTGCGCGAGGAGTGACGGCGCCGTCGCTGGTCAAAACAAGGCCGCGGAACCGGCCGGCGGCTCAAAAAATGCCGCCGCAAGGAAGGCCGCCTTTGCCGCGTCTTAGTTCCATGACAATGTCTGCCGGTCGGGGAGCTGATTCGGCATGCGCACGATCGCATTTCTGACCCAGAAAGGCGGAGCGGGAAAAACGACCCTCGCAGCCTCGCTGGCGGTTGCGGCCGCGGCCGCGGGCGAACGGGTGGTGGCGCTCGACTTTGATCCGCAGGCGTCGCTGGCCCGCTGGGCCAAGCGACGCGAGTCGGCCAATGCACCACACATCGTCGTGGTCGAGCCGCTCGAATACGACCGGCTGCCGCGGCTTGGCATGATGATCGAGCGGCTGCGCGCCGCCGGCTTCACGCTTCTGGTGTTCGACACGCCCGGCGCCCATACCGGCGCGCTCGGCCTGGTCGCGGAATGCGCCGACCTTTGTCTGTTGCCGGCGCGCCCGACGCTGTTGGATCTCGAGGCGACCGCGGCCACCTTCGCCGCGGTCCAGGCGGCCAAACGTCGGGCCGCCTTCGTCCTCAACCAGTGCCCGCCGATCCCGCGCAGCTCGCGGGCCAGCGAAGCGGCCAAGGACCTGACGCAGCTCGGCGTGCTCGCCGAGCCGATGCTGTCGGCGCGGATCGATTATCAGGACGCCATCGCCGCCGGCCTCGGCGTCACCGAGCATGCCCGTGACGGCCGCGCCGCGCAGGAAATCGAAGCCCTGTGGCGCTGGGTCCTCGCCCAGCTCAACGCGATCGAAAGCGAGACGCGCGCGCCCCCCCAACCGGCACCACAGGTGTCGGCGCTCAAGGAGCGGCTGGCCGGCATCGCCCGCGCCCCGCATCTGCGGCCGACGCCGGGCTAAGGCGTTGTCTGCGCGCAGCGCTGTTATTTGACGTCGCGATACTGGTTCGGGCAGGCGCTGGTCGGCAGATCGCACGACTCGCCGAGAATTCCGACACCCGGCACGAAGGTATAACCCGGCATCTGGATCGCGTTTGGCGGGACGGTGCGTAGGAAACCGTATTCCGGACCATACGGTAGCGCCTCGCCGTGTGTCTCCCGAGGCCCGCGATAGGGCCCACGGTAGTAGCCGTAGTAACCGCGATGCACAACCGGCGCGGCGTGCTTGCCTTTGTAATAAGGGCTCGCCGCCGCGGCTGATTGCGGGCTGAGCGCTGCGACGGATGCAGCCAGTAAGAAGGCGGCAGACACAGCGGCAGAAACTCTGAGCGACGATTGACGCGGCATGACGCACTCCGTTATGCGACCCTGAAATCAATACGATGCGCGGTGTCGGCGTCGGGAAGGGTTGTCGCCTTCATGAAATTGAAGTCATGCATTGCGGACGTTGATTTCATTGCCGTGCTTGCTGATCGTAGCAACGGACGCGGAGGCCTTGCCCTCTCCCCTCACGGGAGAGGGCTACTCAGCGTCCTCACCATAAGAATGGGTGAGGGGGCGCTCCCCCTCACCCCGGTAGTGTTTGTTGATCGGTTTGCGTTGCCCTCTCCCGCAAGGGGGAGAGGGCGCTGTCCGACGCGCCAAGTTTTTCGCGCGATACCGCGCGCCACCTTGGCGTTGAGCGAGCGGCCCGCGCTACTCCGCCGCGACGCGCTGGACGCGCCACTGCGTGATCAAGGCGCGCAGCGAAGCGGGCTTGACCGGCTTGTTGAGAACATGCGCGCCGGCGGCGCGGGCTTCCTCGCGCACATACAACGAGCGGTCGGCGGTCACCAGGATCGCCGGCAGATCGCGGCCGTAGCGGCGGCGCAGCTCGGCGATGGCGCCGACGCCGTTGGCGCCGTCGAGATGATAGTCGACCAGAAGTCCATCCGGCTCGAGGCCGGAGCCCTCGATCGCCGCCAGCGCCTCGGCGAGGTTTTCGGCCTTGAGCACGCGGCAGCCCCAGCCGCCGAGCAGCATCTGCATGCCGTCGAGAATGGCCGGCTCGTTGTCGATGCAGAGCACGACCGTGCCGGCGAGCTGTCCGGTCACCGCCTTGCGCGCCGTTTGCGGCGCCGGCGCTGCCAGCGCTGCGGCGGCGCGCGGCACTTCGACCGCAAAGCGCGAGCCGCGACCGGACGCCGATTTCAGCGTCACCTCGCAATCGAGCACGCGCGCGATGCGTTCGACGATCGACAGGCCGAGGCCGACGCCGCGCGCGACGCGGGCGCCCTGGTCGAGCCGATGAAATTCCTTGAATACCGCGCGGCGCTTGGCATGCGGGATGCCGATGCCGGTGTCATAGACCTCGATGCGAAGCTTGGTGCCGCGGCGGCGGCAGCCGACCAGCACCGTGCCCTTCGGCGTATATTTGATCGCGTTCGACACCAGGTTCTGCAGCAGACGGCGCAGCAGCCGCCGGTCGGAATGCACCGCCAGCGAACAGGGCATGAATTCAAGCTCGAGCCCCTTCTCGCGCGCCAACGGCGCGAATTCGACTTCCAGGCGGGCCAGCAATTCATCGATGCGGAAATCGCTCATTTCCGGCTGCATCGCGCCGGTATCGAGCCGCGAAATATCCAACAGCGCGGCGAAAATCTCTTCGACCGCCTCCAGCGAGGCGTCGATATTCTGCACCAGATTTCCGTCCTCGCCGGCGCGCTGGCGCTCGATCAGGCTGGTGACATAGAGCCGCGCAGCGTTGAGCGGCTGCAAAATGTCGTGGCTCGCCGCGGCGATGAATCGCGTCTTCGAGACATTGGCGTCGTCGGCTTCCGCCTTGGCGCGCTCCAATTCGGCGTTGAGCCGCGTCAATTCGCCGGTGCGCTCGCGCACGCGGCGCTCGAGCGTGGCGTTGGCGCGCTCCAGCGCCTCTGCGGCCTTTACGCTCGGCGTGATGTCAGTGAAGGTCGTGACCAGGCCGCCGTCGGGCATGCGGTCGGCGCGCACTTCGATCACCAGGCCGCGCTCGGCGAAACGCTCCAGGAACGGCTCGGCGACCGAGGTGTATTTGCGGATGCGCGCGGCGACCTGCTCGTCGATATCCCCGCCACTGTCCTTTTCACTATTCTTGGCATCATCCGGGTCTTGCCCGGCGATATGGCGGAGGATCTCGTCGAGCGGAATGCCGACGCGGGTGAGCCCATGCGGAAGGTCGAACAGCTCGCCGAATTGTCGGTTCCAGCAGACCAGAGCCAGCCCCTTGTCGAACACGGCGATGCCCTGGCGGACGTGGTCGAGCGCGCTCTGCAGGATTTCGCGATTGTAGTGGAGCGCCGCATTGGCATCGTCGAGCAGTTTCAGCGCCGCCTTGGTCGAGACGGTGCGCTTGCGCAGCAAGAGCGACAGCACCAGCCGCGAGGATGCGGCGCCGATCGCCGATGCCAGCAGATACCCGCCGTATTGTAACAGTGCAAAGTCGGCCTCGGCCTGCGGCTCGAGGCTGACGCGGCGCGAGGCGGCGAAGCTCGCAAACAACTCGCGCGTGCGCTCCTCACCGAGATAGCGGGCGATAGTCGAGGTCAGTTCCTCGACCGTGACCGAGGCGCGGCGCAACCGAAAACTCGGCGCGATCGGCGCCAGCGAGCTTGGCACGAACAGATCGGCCTGCATGCGTTCGATGGCGCTCGGCCGGCGCGGCAGCGAGCCGCCGACATAAACCGCGATGTTGACGAGAAGGCTGAGCACCACGCCGTGCACCAGCGGCGGCAGCTCGAGACCGAACAAAGCCTGCGGCCTCAGCCACGTCAGCCCGAACGGGCCGTCGTTGAGGATGCGATCGCCGATCATCCCGCTATCGAGGATGCTGGGAAGGAGCAGCGTATAGGCCCAGACCAGAATGCCGGCGGTCATGCCGCCGATGGCGCCGTTGGCGGTGCCGCGCCGCCACACCAGCCCGCCGAAAAACGTCGGCGTCAATTGCGCGATGGCGGCGAACGACAACAGCCCGATGGAAGCAAGCTGCGCCGGGCCGGCCGAGCGGTAATAGATGTAAGCGAGTAGGAGGATGGCAAAGATCGCGATGCGGCGCACTGTCAGAAGCTGCGCGCCGGCATCGCTCGGCCCGTCGGCCGAAACCGCGCGGCGCTTGAGGATGAACGGCATGACGATGTCGTTCGACACCATGATCGCCAGCGCTACCGATTCCACGATCACCATCGCGGTGGCCGCCGACAGCCCGCCGACAAAGGCGACCAGCGTGAGCAGCTCGGAATGCGCCCGCAGCGGCAGCGCCAAGACGAACATGTCGCCGTCGGTGAGGCCCAACGGAAAAGTCAAAAGGCCCGCCATCGCGATCGGCATCACAAACAGATTGATGAGCACGAGATAGGCGGGAAACAGCCAAGCGGCGCGGCGGATTTCGGCTTCGCTGCGATTCTCGACGACACCGACGTGAAATTGCCGCGGCAGCAGCACGATGGCGAACAGCGACAATACCGTGGTGGCAAAAACGCCGGTGAGCGGCGGGACCCGCGTCAGCACCGCCGCCGTCCGCGGCTCCGCCAGCGCGCCTGAGAACAGCGCCAGCGGGCCGGGAAACATCACGAAGGTCACGAAGATGCCGACGGCAAGAAAAGCGACCAGCTTGACGATCGATTCGGTGGCGACCGCCAGCATCAATCCGTCCTGATGCTCGGTGGCGTCGATGTGGCGGGTGCCGAACAGCACGGCGAACGCCGCCATCAACAGCGCGACAAACAGCGCGATATCGCCGATGACCGGCTGCGCCGCCGCGCCGCCGGCGGAGACTTCCGCCAGGATGGTGCCGACCGACGCCGACACGGCTTTGAGCTGCAACGCGATGTAGGGGATCATGCCGACGATGGCGATCAGCGCCACGGTCGCCGCCACCGCCTGGCTCTTGCCGTAGCGCGCGGCGATGAAGTCGGCGATCGAGGTGATGTTCTGACCCTTAGCGAGCCGCACGATGCGGATGATCAGCGGATAGGCGAGGCCCACCATCAGCACCGGGCCGATATAGATGGTGAGGAAATCAAAGCCGGTTCGCGCCGCCACGCCGACCGAGCCGAAGAACGTCCAGGACGTGCAATAGATCGCAAGCGACAGCGGATAGATCAGGAGCCGCGCGCGGCTGCCGCGAAACAGCTCGTGCCGCCGGTCGCCATAGCTCGCCACCAGGAACAAGAACCCGATGTAGGCAAGCGCGATGATGACGACGATCCAGCCCTGCAGCACAGGCGTTTCCAGCTTGGTCCAGGCGCGCTCTTTTCGGCGCGCAAGGACCGATTTTACCTGATTGTCATGGTTTGGAAACTCACCTGGCGAGCCAAGGTTTATTTGACGGCGCCACCGCCAGCGGGCATTTCACCGGGCAAATGCCCCCTGCCCCCGCGCTCCGGACATTCGTCGAAACCGCTGAGACGTTGATTATCGCGCTGGCCGGCGGGGCGGCGTTTACGCTGATCGGCTTTCCGGCCGGCTTGATCTCCGGGTCGGTTCTCGCGGTCGCTGCCGCGGCATTGCTGGGGCGGCCGGTCAAGGTCCCGGCGCCGCTGGCGCGGGCCTGCTACGTGCTGATCGGCATTCTGCTCGGCGCCGTGGTGACGCCGCAAACGCTTCGAGGAATCGTCGCCTGGCCGGTGAGCATCGCGCTGGTGATGATCGCGGCGCTCGGCATGCTCGTCGCCACCACGACCTATCTGCGTGTCGTGCGCCGCTGGGACCCGCTGTCGGCGTTGATGGGTGCGAGCCCAGGCTCAATGACGCAGGTGATCGCGCTCTCGACCGAGCTCGGCGCCGATCTGCCGGCGGTCGCGATCGTGCAGACCATGCGGGTGCTGCTGCTGACCACCGGAATTCCGACGGGCCTTGCGCTGTTCGGCCTGGTCGCGCCGGCATTGCCGGTGGCGCGTGGCGGCGCCGGCAGCTCTTCGCTCGCAGAGATCGCCATTGTGGTCGCCGTTTCGACCGCGACTGCCATCGCGCTATGGCGATTGCGGTTTCCGGCTGGCCTCTTGTTCGGCGCCATGGTCGGATCGGGCGTGCTGCACGGCTTTGGCCTCGTTCAGGCGGTGCTGCCGTGGTGGATCGCAAGCGCCGGCGTGCTGGTTCTCGGCGCGCTGGTCGGCTCGCGCTTCGCCACCATCACCTTCCGGCTGCTGCTTGGCTATCTCGGCGCCGCGTTCGGCTCATTCGCCGTGTCGCTGTCGGTCGCCACCCTATTCGCGCTGACCGTCGCGCACTTCTTTCCGTTCCCGATCGCCAATGTCGCGGTGGCGTTCGCACCGGGCGCGCAGGACACCATGATGGTGCTGGCGCTGGCTTTGCATCTCGACCCGGTTTACGTCGCTGCCCATCATGTCGCGCGTTTCGTGGTGACGGCGTTTTCCATCGCCATCGCCGCGCGCTGGATGGCGGAGGATAAAGCGAAGCGGCGGTAACCGTCATTCCGGGGCCGGCCGAAGACCAGTGCCGGAATCCATCACCACGAACAACTCCAAGATCGCTCGGAAAGTATCCTGAACTGTTTGTGGTTATGGATTCCGGGCGCGCGCTTTCAGCGCGCCCCGGAATGACGCCCTACTCCGCCGCGAGTGCGCGCGTCTTGAACGGCAATCCGAGCTTATGCCAGACATCGACCAGAGCCTCGGCCAGCGCATCGATCAGCCCGTCGTCGTGATAGGGGCTCGGCGTGATGCGAAGCCGCTCGGCGCCTTTCGGCACCGTCGGATAGTTGATCGGCTGAATGTAGATGCCGTGATCGGCGAGGAGCAGATCGCTCGCCTCCTTGCAGCGCTCCGGATCGCCGACAAAGACCGGAACGATATGCGTCGGGCTGGTCATCACCGGCAAAGCCGCCGCCGTCAGCACGGCCTTGGTGCGGGCAGCGCGGTCCTGATGGCGGTCGCGCTCCCACTGCGAGGTTTTCAGATGACGGATCGCGGCGGTTGCCGCCGCGGCGACCGCCGGCGGCAGGGCGGTGGTGAAGATAAATCCCGGCGCGTACGAGCGCACGCTGTCGATCAAGATCCGCGAGCCGGCGATATAGCCGCCGAGGCAGCCGAACGCCTTGGCCAGCGTGCCCTCGATCACGTCGATGCGCGCTGTGGCGCCGTCGCGCTCGCTGATGCCGCCGCCGCGCGCGCCATACATGCCGACGGCGTGCACCTCGTCGATATAGGTCATGGCGCCATAGCGCTCGGCGAGATCGCAGATGCGGTTCACCGGCGCTACGTCGCCGTCCATCGAATAGAGGCTTTCGAACACGATCAGCTTGGGACGGTCCGGACCCGCCGCCGCCAACAGCTGTTCGAGATGCGCCATGTCGTTGTGGCGGAAAATCTGCTTCTCGCAATTGGCCTGGCGCACGCCCTCGATCATCGAGTTGTGATTGAGCGCGTCGGAAAGGATCAGGCAGTTCGGCATCAGCTTGGCGAGCGTGGCGATGCCGGTCTGATTGGAGATATAGCCGGAGGTGAAGACCAGCGCCGCTTCCTTGCGGTGCAGATCGGCGAGCTCGCGCTCGAGCTCGACCAGGGGATGATTGTTGCCGGCGATGTTGCGGGTGCCGCCGGCGCCGGTTCCCATCCGGGTCGCCGTCTCGACCATGGCGCCGACCACTTTGGGGTGTTGCCCCATGCCGAGATAGTCGTTCGAGCACCAGATGACGACGTTCTTCGGCCCTTGCGGCGAATGCCAGATAGCGTGCGGAAAGCGGCCGGCGATCCGCTCGAGGTCGGCAAAGACCCGGTAACGGCGCTCGCTATGCAGCCGCCCGAGCGCATCGGTGAAATAAGCGCTGTAATCCATGAGATTCCCGCAGATCCCCCAATTGGGGCAGCCGAAGAACTCGACCCGCAGCCCTTTATTAGAGTGGTTCCAGTCAGATTGTCGAGACGGTTTTCGATGCAAAATCGTCGCGCAGCATTGCGCTGGATCAAGCCGGTGGGCGGAAATTCTTCGAATCAGGCTGCTCTTGCCGCGTTCGATCGTGGTCCGGCCCCGCACGCCCTGGCAGGACGCCAGCGAGCGACTACGTAAATTTTATATGAAAGCGAGCGCGGGGAGGACCATATGAAAGTCGGTGTTTTGGGTTCGGGCGATGTGGCGAAGTCGTTGGCCGGCGGATTTATCAAGCACGGCCATCAGGTGATGCTCGGCACACGGGACGCCGGCAAGCTCAAGGATTTCGTCGGGCAGCATAAGGGCGCGCAAGTCGGCAGCTTTGCCGACGCCGCCAAGTTCGGCGAACTCATCGTGCTCGCGGTCAAGGGCAACGTCGCGCTCGACGCGCTCAAGGCGGCGGGCGCCACCAACCTCGCCGGCAAGCCGGTGATCGACGCCACCAATCCGATCGCCGACGCGCCGCCGGACAACGGCGTGTTGAAATTCTTCACCGATCTCAATCAGTCGCTGATGGAGCGCCTGCAGGCCGCGTTTCCCGATGCGCATTTCGTCAAGGCCTATAACTCCGTCGGCAATGCCCGTATGGTCAATCCGCAATTTCCCAGCGGCAAGCCGACGATGTTCATCTGCGGCAACGACGACAAGGCCAAGGCGACGGTGCGCGGCATCAATGAGCAATTCGGCTGGGAGACCGCCGACATGGGCAAGGCTGAGGCCGCGCGCGCCATCGAGCCGTTATGCATGCTGTGGTGCATCCTGGGCTTTACCCAGAACGAGTGGACCCACGCGTTCAAGCTGCTGCACAAGGCGTGAGCCATGGCGGCGCGAGGGAGCGGCGAGCCGGTCGCCGTCGTGACCGGCGGCAATCGCGGCATCGGCTTCGAGATTTGCCGGCAACTGGCGGCGCGCGGGGCCCGTGTCGTGCTCACCGCGCGCAACGCGGAAGCGGGCGCGGCGGCGGTGAAGAAACTCGCGGCACAAAAGCTTGCGGTGACGTTCCATCCGCTCGATGTAACCGACGGCAAGAGCATCGCGGCGCTGCGTGATTTTCTGCAAGAGACTTCCGGTCACGTCGACGTGCTGATCAACAATGCCGGCATCATCGCCAAGGGCGACGCGCCGGCGCTGAAGGTCGAGCTGGCGGCCGTCCGCGAGACACTCGAAACCAATGCGCTTGGGCCGTTGCATCTGGCGCAAACGCTGGTGCCATTGCTCAAAAAGGGCACGTCGCCGCGCATCGTCAATATGTCGAGCGGCATGGGCGCTCTCGCCGACAATGACGGCGGCTACGCCGCCTATCGGATGTCCAAAACCGCAATCAACGCGGCGACGGCGATCCTGTCCGCCGAGCTGCGCGGCGCGATAGCGGTCAACTCGGTGTGCCCCGGCTGGGTCAAGACCGACATGGGCGGTCCGCATGCCACGCGCGACGTCGCCGACGGCGCCGATACCGTAGTATGGCTCGCGCTCGAAGCGCCGGAAAAGCTTACTGGGAAGTTCGTGCGCGACCGCAAGGTCATTCCGTGGTAAAGTGCTGAAGGGCCTTCGCGCTCCTCTGCATGACATCATCAAACATTCGCAAGCTGTTGCTGTTCATCATCGCAATCGCCATGGTCGGCGGCGGTTTGTATCTGGTTGGGGCAGAACTTCTGCTGGCGAGACGCATCAGTCCGCAGTTTCTCGTCGGCGGCGGACTACTCGTGCTCTTTGGCGGCTACTTGCTGTGGGTCGATTTCGTCGCGCCGGCGCTGGGCGTTAGGACCTGGGAAAAGTAGTTGCGCCGACGCTGCGCGCCCGGAACGTCGCGCAGAAGCCAGCGCTGTTCAGTGGCCGCTGCGCTTGTTCAGATGACCGGCGATCATCAATAACACGGCCGTCGGGGTGAAGCGTGTTGACAAGGCGATGATGCCGTTGAGCAGGCCGGTAATGATCTGCGGACGACCGGCCTTAAGCGCCGCATAACCCTGCCGCGCCACTTCCGCCGCACTCATCACCGGCACCGGGCCGTCGAACAAGGCGACGCCCTCCATGTTCGCGACCTTGACGAATTCGCTGGTCGTGGGGCCGGGACATAAGGTCGTGACCGTGACGCCGGTGCGCCGCAGCTCATAACCGATGGCGCGGCCAAAGCTCAGCACGTAGGACTTGGTGGCGTAATAGACCGCCATGCCCGGGCCGGGCTGGAAGGCGGCGGTGGACGACACCAACATGATCCGGCCGCGGCCGCGCGCCACCATTTTCGGCAGCACAAGCCGGGTGAGCTCGGTGAGCGCCACGATATTGACCTGCAGCATCGACGAGATTTTTTCCGGCGCTTCCTCATCGAACCGCCCGGTGTCGCCGAGGCCGGCATTGTTGATCAGCGTGTCGATGACGATGCCGCGTTCGTCGACGAGCTTCATCAGTTCGGCCGCGCCTCCCGGCTTGCCGAGGTCGGTGGAAATCACCGTGATCTCGGTGCCCGCGGCATGAAGCTCCGTGGCCAACGCCTGCATCGGCTCGCGGCGGCGCGCCACCAGCACCAGATCGTGGCCGTCCTTGGCGGCTTCGCGCGCCAGCTCGGCGCCGATGCCACTCGACGCGCCGGTGATGAGCGCAATAGGACGGGGTGAACTGGCCATGATGATGAATCCCTTTGGCGATGAATGGTGTTGCCGCGCCTCAGCGCCCGGAGAAAGCGGCGGCGCGCTTCTCGACGAAATGCGCCACGCCTTCCTTGAAATCCTCGGAGCCGAACGATGCCAGCATTTCCTTGTCGGCCTCCGCCCAGGCTTCGGCGAGAGATTGGAAATACGACTGGAAGACCTGCCGCTTGATGACGCCGATCGAGCGCGGCGACGAGGCAGTGACGAGCTCGCGCGCGATCGACTGCACGCCGGCGAGGAAATTCTCCGCCGGCAATTTGCGAACGAGTCCGAGCCGCTCTGCTTCGGCGGCTTCGACCATGCGCGCCGAATAGAGCAGATCGAGCGCGTTCATCGGCCCGATCAGCCGCGGCAGCATCCAGGACGAGCCGTGCTCGGCGATCAGTCCGCGCTTGGCGAAGGCGGTGGTCAGCTTGGCGCCTTCGGCCATGTAGCGGAAATCGCAAAACAGGATCATGCAGAAAGCGATGCCGGCGACCGGGCCGTTGATGGCGGCGAAGATCGGCTTTGGCACGCCGAGAAAGTAGCTGAATTTCTGCTCGAAGTTGCCGCGCTTGCCGCCGTTGGCGCCGACGATGGTGCGCGGCGTCTCGCCGGCCGACAGCCGGCTCAGGCGTGACATGTCGGCGCCAGCACAGAAGCCGCGTCCGGCGCCGGTGATGACGATGGCGCGCACCGCATCGTCGGCCGCGGCGCTTTCGATTGCCGCGCGCACCTCGGCGTCCATTTCGGCAGTCCAGGCATTGAGCTTGTCCGGACGATTGAGCGTGATGGTGGCGATGAAATCGTCGACGTCGTAGAGAATGTCCGTGTAGCCCATGCATTCCTCCTGCACCCAACTCTCGACGCGCAGCTGTTGGCGCGCGGCGCCTGCAATGACAGCCGACAATTCTATCTCATTATCTTATTTGTGGCTGCCCGGCTTGCCGGACAACCAGCGGCTATTGGCGTTCGGGTAGCCGAGATCGGACGTCCGCGCGACGCCGGCATTCTACTGCCGAGCGGACATTCATCACCGCCATCATCGTCGAGCAACATTCGGCAGGCAATGTCGAGGATATCGGCATTCCGATGGAGGACGAAATGAACGACCGCTATACCAAGATTGTGCTGACCGTCATTGCCGCGGCGCTGGCGGTCATCGCCGCCCGCGATTGGTTGCCGGTCAAGCCGGCAACCGCTCAAAATGGCCCGGTTCGCGTCATCATCGACAGCGTCGAACCATACGCATTTCAACGGACCACGGTTCCGGTGAAGGTCGCTAACTATTGGTAGGGCGAGCTAAGAAACCGCCCGGCTTCGATCAAGGGGAAATCGTGAGTAAGCGATACTCGCCCCGCTACTGGCGTTTGACCGGCCGGACGTAGGCGACCACAAAGACAAAACCCGCGATCCCGAAGGAGCCGCGGGGCGCCGAACCAACTTAACTGCCAGTACTTCGGTGGTCAGAAATCATGGTTCGGCGGGCGCCCGATCAAACGGAGCGCAGGTTGTCCGCCGAGGACTTGCCCGTCTTGCGATCGGCAACAACGTCGAAAGAGACCTTTTGTCCCTCGTTGAGGCCGCCTATCCCCGAGCGTTCGACGGCGCTGATGTGTACGAACACATCCTTGGTGCCGTCATCGGGTTGAATGAAGCCATAGCCTCTTTGGGCGTTGAAGAACTTCACGGTACCTTGTGTCATATAAATCTTCTTTCAGATTGCATGCATAAGCTGGCCGATCGGAGGCGCAGCCTGGTGATGTTCGAGTTTTGGGGAATCGTCAGTCCGACGCAAAGCGCGCGGCGAGGCCAAATCGTTTCGGCCGAAGCTCGATGTTAAATGATAAACGCTTATGAGTTGGACTACAAGGGCCTGTCAATCCGAATGCTCACTCAACAACGATACGAGCGCCGCTTTTCCCGCACGATCGGCTTCGATTACGGTCTCGAAGGAAGTCTTTGAGCATTGAATCGCGCTTTTTCTGCCCGCGCGATAAATCTCCCATCGCCACGGTCGCGGCGGTGGCGCGCTGTGCCGCACGACCATGGAAAAATCTTTATGGCCGATCATAGCGCGTCAATTCCGTGAGTTGTTGAACGACAGAAAAATATCCGGAGAGAATTGAATGTCGCCCCGATTTGCAGCTGTTTTTACGTCGGGACTGATAACGTCGCGCCCAACAGACCCGCCACTCGACCGCTGGAAGACGACGCCGCAATATCGCCGGCAACCAGGTTTTTTAGTTCGCGAAACGTAATAAGCCGGCATGTTGTCTCGTCCCAGAGCGCCAGACGCATGCACCCAAGACTCTGAACCAGAGTGAGCCGACCGACAGTAGCGAGACCGGGATGGTCACGAAGAGCAATCGGCAACCGGTAGAAGGGAATTCGACTGCACAAATGGTGGATGTGGTGCATGCCGATGTTGGCCGTGAACCAACGTAGTACAGTCGGTAGATCGTAGTGCGAGCTGCCATAGAGCGCAGTGCTCGAGAAGCTCCAATCCCGGTCTTGCGACCACACCGTGTGTTCGAATTGGTGTTGGACGAAAAACAGCCACATCCCAATTGCACCGGCGACAAAGGTAATCGGCAGGTGGACGAGCAGGAACGGTTTTACGCCGACCCACCACATCAGACCCGCCACGACAAGCGCAATCGCGCCATTGGTTGCCATGGTGCTGATCCAGGGTACCAGCCCTTCCCGCGCCAGACCAAATGGCAGCCGATGGCGCAGCATGAACAAATAGACGGGGCCGACGCCGAACATAATGATCGGATGGCGATAGAGCCGATAGCCGAGCCGGCGCCAGCGCGACAACGCCAGATATTCGCGCACAGTCAGCGTGTCGATATCGCCAATGCCGCGCTGATCGAGATTACCCGAGGTCGCATGATGGACGCCGTGCGCGCGGCGCCAAAAGTCATAGGGTGTCAATGTCAACACGCCGATAACGCGGCCGACCCAGTCGTTCACCAATCGATGGCGAAACAACGAGCCGTGACCGCAATCGTGCTGGATCATGAACAGGCGGACAAGAAAGCCCGCAGCGGGAATGGCGAGCAACAAATAAAATCCATATCCGATGCGAAGGGACAGACACGCCAGCAGCCAAAGCAGGACAAAGGGTCCGATCGTAATCAGAATTTCGACGAAGCTGCGTCCGTGATTTGGCTGGCGATACCGCGCGAGGCCGTGGGTCAAGGCCCGCATATCGATCTCTGCATCGTTCGCGCCGGCTTTCGATCCATTGCTCAAAACGTTCTCCCTTTCCAACAAAAGACTGTGACCGCCGCCGCGGTTTGGTGCGACGTCACCGATAGAATTTGATCGTGATCTCCGACGGCACTTTCTCAAGCGCCTTGTGTATTTCCTCCGCGGCGTCGGCCAGGCGGTTGGTGTCGATATTGATGCCGATGCCGCAACTCGGACACTGCATGTGTTCGGCAGACTTCAATCGCCCGATGCTTTGTTCAAGGTCATGACCGCAGCTCGGGCATTGAAATATGATCACGTGAGCATCGACGTTCGCCATCAACAGCTTCTTTTTCCCTGCCGATCTTTCGATGGCCGGCGTCTTACCGGGCAGTGCCGCTCATTCTCCGACGCGCAATGATCGACGTGGGATCATTTTATGGGAAGCGCCCGTTGTTAAGCCGCGCGTTGAGCAAGCAAACCAACGCGACTGACGGGCCTTATCGGCGCATGCGCCAGATCGATTTGTGTTGTTATTAGCGGCACCTTACTGCATGCGGCCCGCCACGTCCACCGCGGAATGCCGGATGGACCGAAGGGACATCGCTAAACTTGCTCGAACTCTCACAAGAGTGTCCGTCTGGGGACTGGTATTGGCGCGTTTTGATCTTACATTGATCTCATCTGTCAAATGGATGTCGTTCGAAGAACGCCGAATCCGCGAGGTCAAACCCGATGGCTGAGTTCAATTATAATGCCTTAGCCGAGTTGTTCCCGAATCGCGGGCGAATGTCCCGGCGTCAATCGTTCGGGTACAAGCGGTTTCCCAAGGCCGCGCAAGCCATCCGCTTCGCTATGGAAGACATGCCGCGCGCATCTCTTGTGGGCGCATTTCTCGAAGTGAATGAGCAGAGATATGGCAGCGACGACATCCGCCGCTTGTACGAAAGCGCGGACTATCCTCTAAAACGCGGCGCAGTGCACCATGACTGACAGGACGATCGACCTCGATCGGCATCGGGGAATGGCCGCCCAGAAGGCCACCGAACTACGCCGATTGCTGGCGGAGGTGGAGACCGATCAAAATTCGCTGCGCCTGCGGCAAGAGGAGCTGGAAACCCACTTGCTAGCGTCGCCAGCGGCGAATTGGCATGAGGCCACGGAAAAAGCCCGCTATCTTCTCAATCTGTTTTCGGCATCGCTCACGGCGCAGGACCCGCGCCGACAAAAGCTGATTGCCGCCGTGCTTGCGGACTTCAAGCGGCTTGCAAACGAAACTTAGCGGCGGCCATTCAAAGTCAACTGGGCGTTTGCCTGAAGTACACTCGAAGCCACGTCAAAAGTCCGTCGCCAAGAGCTCATAGGACCCTTTGCGCCCGCGCTTATACGCCTTCATCGCCGCCGTGTAGATCGCCGCCCGATTGTCATCAAAGGCGAGAAGCAAGCTCGCCTCGTCACGCGCCATTTTCGGTTGCAGCCGCTTGAGTGCGTCTTCGGTCACAAAGAACGACCACTCCATCGCGCTGTCATGACCCCAAAACCGCACCGCGCGGCGCGTCGGGTCAAAACATCGGCTTTGATTAGGGAAATTGAGCACGACCAGTCACCGTCGTTCTTCAATCGACACTCGAAATCCAGCATTTTCGCAGGCCTGCGGCGTCCCGTGCCCACCAATAAATTCCGTCCGGGTTGTGTCCCGAGGCCTTGAATGTCTGCAGATGGGTCTTGACCGCAGCCAAGGCCTCCTCGCGGGTGGAGTATCCGCGGCCGACTTCGGTGGCAGGGGCTGAACCTACACCCTTGAGCTCAAGAATCTTGAACATCGTCGTCGGCTTCCTTCGCGATTTCTAGTCACCGAAAATCCGATGCGCCGACAGTATGAGATCGCTCTCCGCAACCACCCGCTCGTAGGACTCGCTTCTGCTCTTGATCCGATATTGAGGGCTTCCCCCCTCAGCCGGCCGCAAGCTGAGAATCTCATAGTGTCCGCTTGCTGCCGATCGCGACACTGATTGGACGAGATCGACGGTCTGTCCGACTTTGAACTTGTGCGTGCGGTCGGTCATCCAGAAGCTCCCTCGGCAGCGCCACATGCAATGTCATCGCACCTGGCTCCGGATTACGGCGGTTAGTCCTTCTTGCTCATCCGCCAAAGCTGAAAGCCTTGGGTTTTGATGGCGGTTTCGATCACTTCACGAGACAGTTCGTGTGGCGGGTTGCGATCGGGCGCAACGGCACCGATCGCATGCCACGGGCCGAATTGCTTCGGTAGCTGGCTGCCGGCCAAATCGCCGCCGAACGCACGCAGCTCAGGCTTTGGTTCGGATTTGAAAATGAAAAGGCGCATGGCCGTGGCCCGCTCCAACGTGACATTGTTGTCGTTATCGGCCGGCTCGTTGAGCATCGCTCATCACCGCCGCCGGAAATGATTGCGCTGCGCCGGACGAGTGCCGGATCCGGCCCGTTCGTCCTTGTGGCGAAAGATCAGTCGCCCTTTCTCCAGATCGTAAGGCGAGATCTCGATCGTCACTCTATCACCGGCAAGTGTCTTTATCCTGTTCTTTTTCATCCGTCCGGCCGTGTAGGCGACGACTTCGTGGCCGCCATCCAGCTGAACGCGGTAGCGGGCGTCCGGCAATATCTCGGTCACGAGACCGTCAAATTGCAGGAGTTCTTCCTTGGCCATGCCGTGATCCTTTTGGATTGGTGCTCCAACGCGGTGCGCGCGGCGCGTCTTGGCGCCGTGAGCGGGTGCCGCGACGCAGGAAGGCGACGGAGGCGATCCCGTCCGTGGATTCCCCGGTTTGTTCCTGCTGCCTGGGCGTGTGCGCTACGTTGTTCTCGCGCCGTCGCTTCTGCTTGTCTGCCGAGCGCGTATCCCGCTGCTCGCCAGCACGGCCGTGAGTGTTCGACGTCGCGTTCCGATTTGAGCGAGCGCGGCTATCGCTCGCCGCAATGGATTTGCCGATCAGCTTCTCGATACTGCGCAGCGACGCCCGCTCTTCGGGAGCGCATAACGAGATTGCTATCCCCTCGGCGCCCGCGCGCGCAGTGCGGCCGATCCGGTGCACGTAGGTCTCCGGGACATCCGGCAGATCGAAATTCACCACGTGGCTGATGCCGTCCACATCGATGCCGCGCGCAGCGATATCGGTGGCAACCAGCGTTTTGACATCGCCCCGGCGGAATGCGGCCAGCACGCGCTCGCGCTGCGACTGCGACTTGTTGCCGTGGATGGCGTGGGCGGTTATGCCGGCGTTGATCAACCCGCGGACGACCTTGTCGGCGCCCCGCTTGGTTCGGGTGAAAATGAGAGCACGGTCGATCGGCTCGCGCCTCAAGACATCGACGAGCACGTCCGGCTTGGCGGCGCGGTCGACATGGACGACACGCTGCTCGGTACGATCAACCGTCGAGGCGACCGGCGTCACGGCAACCCGAATCGGGTCACGCAACAGCTGTGCGGCAAGCTCAGCGATGGCGCCGGGCATTGTCGCGGAGAATAACAGCGTCTGTCGCTTCGCCGGGAGCTTGCTGACGATTTTGCGGATATCGTGGATGAAGCCCATGTCGAGCATTCGGTCGGCTTCGTCGAGCACCAGGAGCTCGACACCGCCGAGGCGGAGCGCGTTGCTCTTGACGAGATCGAGCAGCCGTCCCGGCGTCGCGACGAGAACATCGACGCCGTCGAGCAGCGCACGCACCTGTCCGCCCATTGGCACGCCGCCGATTGCCAGCGCGGTTCGAATACGCAGATGACGGCCATAGGCGCGGAAGCTCGCGAGTATTTGGCCGGACAGCTCGCGCGTTGGGCTGAGCACGAGGATGCGGCAGCTTTTGCGCTCGGGCGGCCGCGCCTGCGCCGCAAGCTGGTGCAGGATCGGCAGCGCGAACGCGGCGGTCTTGCCGGTGCCGGTCTGAGCGATCCCGATGACGTCGCGGCGCGACATGACAATCGGGATGGTCTGCACTTGGATCGGGGTCGGGGATGCGTACTTTTCTTCTGCGATTGCACGCGTAATCGCTTCGTTAAGGCCGAAGCCATCGAAAGAGGTCAATGAATGAGCTTTCTGTTTGCGCGCAAGCGCGGCCGCAACGCGCAATGCGCAGCGGTCCGTTGCGGGCACCAAGACACCCCGCGCGACCTAGGAGTCCGTTCGATAAAAAAGGCGAGCCAGAAACCGTTTGACGGGAATCCGTACACGCGGCTCGCGAGCCGATAAGGCCACAGAAAGCTATATAAGCTATGGATGCGGTGGTTTCAAGCCGCACCGACGTTTAAGGCCGTGCCACGGTTGGATTCAGGCCCTAATCGCAACCGATTGCAAAGTGCAAACTGCCCATAAAATCGCGAACAGTGACGGCGAGCTGATCAAGGGCCGCTTTGGCGCACTTTCTGGACTCAAGCCGACGTCTCCCGAGGTCCGCGAAGGGTCCTGAACGGAAGTCGCTGATTGCGGGCAATTGCTTGCCGATCAGGAAAATTTGCGCAGGAAAGTTTGCGGCTGTGCAGCCCGATCACGACTTTCCAGCGCGAGGCAAGAGCCAGCCCATAATCTTCTGGTACGAATCGCGACGAAATTGATGGTCCGGATCGCGCCGGCTGCGATGGAACTCGTTCTGCTGGGTCGCCTTCTTGGCGAACACCACAACTTGTTCTTCGGTTTGCCGCTTGTCCTTCGGAAGTGCCATCCATTCGCGAATGATTTTTCGGCGCGTGTCGTGGTCTTCCATGTTCACGCTCCTTGGCTGATCTTACTTGAGACGACAGGGCGGGTCCGAGATGCACCCGGGCACTAGGCGCAGCCCGCAAGGAACGGCAACGACAGCACCGTTTTGAGCATCTCGTTTCTGACGATCATCATTAATCCAGGGTCGTCATGTTCGCCGCCCTGTCTAAGTTCTCCAATGATCCGGGTGGCGTGAATGAGCGCGGCAGCATCATCCGGCAGCGATGTGCCAAGCCGATCATTGTCCTCGTGCTCAGGCCACCGGACTGCGAAAAAGTACCGAGGCATCGCGCACCCTCCGTAACACCGCCTGTTCCATGTGGGACAACCAAGGCGACGTTGCAAGAGCAGCCTCCACGTAGATCTTTCATGACTTTATAGGCCCGCGGGCTAGGAACGGTCGCTCGTGCGTTCAATTCAAGCCGCCACTTCCCGACCTTTAACAAAATGCTATCCTGTCACCCGATGATGATGAAGCGCGAGACCTTCGCAATCGCCGACATCTACGTGCCGACAAAAAGGCGTACCACGCTCGAACAAAAGCGCGTGGACGAAATCGCCGCCAGCATGCTCGACGACGGCCAGCAGACGCCGATCCTGGTGCGAGCGGACGGTGCGCGCTTTGTACTGGTTGAGGGTCTGCATCGACTGGAGGCCGCCAAGGCGCTCGGCGAAAAAACTATCATCGGCTTTCTTGTCTCTGCACGGAAACACTGAAATCGCCGCCGCCTTCACTTCGCTCCCGTATTGATGCTGTGGACGGCTCCTCCACCGGCACGTGAGTGCCATCGATGTGGGTGCTGTTAAGACTCCCACGATTCGGAGGAGCCAAGTCATGGAAGCCATCACGACAATCGGTCTCGACATTGCGAAGTCGATTTTTCAGGTTCACGGCGTCGATACGGAGGGCAATGTGATCTTCCGTCGTCAGCTCAAGCGTCGCTATGTGCTGGCATTCTTCGAGAAGCTGCCACCGTGCCTGGTTGGTATCGAAGCCTGCGCTTCGGCCCATCATTGGTCGCGCCAGCTTCAGGCGCTTGGCCACACCGTTCGCCTGATGCCGCCGGCCTATGTGAAGCCCTATGTGAAGCGGCACAAGAACGATGCCACTGACGCCGAAGCGATCTGCGAGGCGGTCACCAGACCGAACATGCGGTTCGTCGCGACCAAGACGCCGGAGCAACAGAGCTGTCTGACGCTGCACCGTACCCGTCACTTGTTCATCCGCCAGCAAACTTCGGTGATCAATTCGATCCGCGCGCACCTGGCCGAGTTCGGGATCGTCGCGCCGGTCGGACGCAATGGTGTCGAGCAACTGCTCAGTGTTGCTGCCAATTCAAATGACAGGCGCTTGCCCGACGTTGCCCGCGTCTGTGTCATAGCTCTCGGCGCCCAACTGCAGACCCTGAAGGCTCAGATCCTAGAGTTCGATCGTATGATCAGGGCCTGGCACCGATCGAGCGAGATAAGCCGCCGGCTCGATGTTATACCCGGCGTCGGTCCCGCCTTGGCGACTGCTCTGGTTGCCAGCATCGCCGATCCGAAGGCCTTTCGGTCAGGGCGTGATTTCTCAGCCTGGATCGGGCTTGTACCGAAGCAGAACTCGAGCGGCGGCAAGGACAGGCTCGGCAGTATCAGCAAACGAGGTGATCGCTATCTGCGCAGCCTGTTCACGACCGGTGCGCTCGCCGTCATCCGCTATGCCAAGATCCATGGCACCGGACATCGACCTTGGCTCACAGCATTGCTGGCGCGGCGACCCACGATGGTCGCAGCCATCGCGCTCGCCAACAAAATCGCAAGGATGGCGTGGGCAATGATGGCCAAGGGCGAATGCTACAAAGAACCAGCCGCACTCGCGGCTTGAACGAGATCACACCGGGCATCCGGCGTGATGTGAAGGTTGGGAGGGCGAACAGCACGTAATGCAGAGCCGGTCGATCCGGCGATCAGGACAACCCACAAGGGCCAGAGCATTGTCGAATGCGTCCTATTGACCGGGACCTGATCCGCGGAGGGCATTATGGCCAGCGGTCATGCGAACCGCATCAACAGGCCGAACACATGGCCGCACCGACCAATGCTGCACTCGTGAAGAAAGTCCTTGCCAACTCGGAGCCGTCCACACATGGCCCTTCGGGCCCTGATGATCGTTCCAAATCCAGGTAGCGTTGGCCCGCCATTGCGGCGGTGGCTTTTTGAGCAGCGTCGTGCTCATACCAGCAGTCGGCGTAGTCCCTCGACGACGACTATTTTCGTACACAGCCTTGTGCTTTGATCTCGATGCCTATACGTAGCGCAGCAATGCAGGCAGCGGCTTGCCTGACAGCTGCCCACAAAACTAGCTGCCCCTAAAACGGCGACATGCCGCAGTTTCCGTTCAATCACTGGCAGCGCTGGTGTCGTCGGCCGACACAATTCTGATCGAAAAGCTGAGGTTAGGTTAGCATTGCGATTGCCGCTGACGGCGGCGCAATGCGTAGGCGCCATCCAAAGATCGCTCACTTCATCCCCAATTTAGGTCCCACCATTTAGGTCCCACGTCCGCCACAGAGCTCACGACCCCATCATGTCTTTTGACCTTTTCATGAATGATACCTGCCCGAGATGCCGCAAGCCGATAAAGCTCGCTGTTGTCGAGCAACATCCAACGCGCCGCGACCTTTCAATCCACAAATTTGAATGTGCGGACTGCGGGGGTGTGAAGACCAAAATCCTGTTCCGAAAGCAGGTCGTCGCCGTCTGACGGTGTGAAAGAATGGTGATCTTCAAATGTCCCTATTGCCGGGCCGAATACGAAATGACGACGGCCCGCCTGTCCTTCCGGCAGCGGAGCTATGCCAAGTGCCGTGTTTGCCATCGAACCATGTACAGTTGGACCGCCCGAAACGTGCCGCTCTTTACATTGCTCAATAGCTTTGACGATAAGACCTCCGACGTCCAGCCGTAACCTGCCTTCTGGTTGCGCACCGTTTCAGTCGTCAGGCAGGGAAATCGGTCAAAAGCCGCTTGAGGGCCTCATTTCCAGCTCGGCGGGCTGCGGTCATGCTTTCATAGAGCACGGATGAGCATTCTATCGGGCTGTTCCGACCAGCCCGGTAAATCTCCCACCGCCACGGTCTCGGAAGCGAAGCCCGGTTCTTAATAACGACAGAAAAATCGGTTTGATCGAACGAAGCGCGCATGATTTGCAATATGCGCCCGGCCACGTGAGGTCGTCAAACGCCAGGTCATGCAAATTGGCGCGACAAATAGGGCGAGGCGGAACACCTTTATTGGCGGCGACACGCCGAGTAATTCAAATCCAGCCTAGGGTGGCGCGCTCGAACCGCAGTGTTGTTCCCTGCGCTTATGTTCCTTCTCGGTCTGAGGACAGCGACCGAAGATAATGTTCAGCGTACTGATAGTAGTTCTCTGCCCCAACTGTATTGCCGATTTGGGTTTCGGCGCGCGCGAGAGCCAGATAGCGCTCATAATTTGCTCGCGCGTTTTGAGACTTCTTCGGCTCGATGCGGGCGGCGCCGGTTGTCCATCGCTTCGAGCGGGCATCAAATGCCGCTGCCGGCCCGGATCGACGCTTATTCATGGCCGGCCTTGGAGCGTCTTTCATCGTTTACTCCTTGATCATCGCGACAAATGCCTTGTCCGAACATTAAGCACAGAAGCGTTAAACACAGATGTGGCGGCTCGCAGTTTCCGAACGGTGAGCGTGCGCGAGCTATTAGACCCGGTGGCTTGTCATACGCGCCTCGCGCGCTCGTGGAGCCTCGGCGCCGACCATAAAGCCTCGCTGCGACCGCTGACGGCAATCGCCCCCGACGCGAGGTTCTTGTGCTGGCGTGGCCGTTAGCGATGATGCGGCCGGTGCAAACAATCAAAATTTCCTGGAGCCACCGGTGCAATCGCCGTCGCAGCGCTTGCCGGCGCTCGCAATATAGTTAAACCCCATGGCTTCAAAGTGGGGATTGCACGGGAATAGTCAACTTCGTCCAAACGACAGCACAAAAAAGTGGCGCCGGTCGTTATTTGGATATCGGCTGTGCCGAATATGGTGTATAGAGGCGCCACAAGCTCTTCCGACGGGCTGCCCTAGACGACGACCTCACGAGGTCGTCTTGTCTCGCAAACGGCAGCCGGCTGTGTGCGTCAGCAGGCGGAAATTCAATATCGAGGCGTATCCTGGCCGCCATCGGCCGCGGTACGTGCATACCCATATGCCAGTGGCCCGAGCGCCTTGGCATCGGTCCTGATAATCGCTCGATCAAAGAGGAATACCGGGTGCAAGTTCTCGTCCGCGACAACAATGTCGACCAAGCCCTCAAGGTGTTGAAGAAGAAGATGCAGCGCGAGGGCGTCTTTCGCGAGATGAAGCTGCGCGGTCACTACGAAAAGCCGTCCGAAAGGAGAATCAGGGAGAAATCCGAGGCGATTCGCCGCGCCCGCAAGCTCGCCCGCAAAAAGTTGCAGCGTGAGGGCCTGCTGCCGATGAAGCCACGCGTGGCCCCGGGAACCGCGGGACGAACCGGCCCGGCGCGTCCCGTTCGCTTCTGATCTCGGCCAGGCGTCGCTTCTCGATCTCCTGCCGCCGAGCACATGGACGGCCCGGTGCGCATGTATCGAAGCGCCGGCGGTCCGGTGTGTATCGCCTTAAAGAACGGAGCTCGCCTTGTCTCAGAACTATTCGCGATACCGAGCGCGCGATTTCGAGCGCCGGTGGCAGACGCGATTAGGAGCACCGCCGCAGCGTGCGACTTCTCGATTGCATGTCGTGGTGACGCATCGATTCCCGGCGCCTAACCGGTACGGTTGGGAGCTTCGGCCAGTGACAGGGCTTGCGGTGGAAGAATCGCGGGTTCAATTCACGTCGTGGGAGGAAGCCAGCCAAGCCGGCAACCTCGCTCTGCAGCAATTTTCAACAGAGCGAAAAAATGCGTCATGAGCACGGCAATTGGGCGCTGGCGTTCGCGGCCGCGGTCGGGTTGCTGTTAGCCGTAACATCTTCCGCATCTGCTTGGGGACTTTCGGATGAGGACTATGACTATCTCCGAATGACCCAGCGTCTTGAACGGTATGACGCTCCGGTTCTTGATCTCAGTCCGAAGGAGCGGTCACGTCTGCACACCTTGATCAATGAACCTCAATCGGACGCAGCGGTGCGGGACAAGAATGTAAAAGACGCACTGGCGTTATTCCTAGAACATCAACTGTGGGAAAAGGCGCATCCAGGGGAATTATGGGACGCGCCAAAGAAGTGAAATGCCAAAAATGCCGCTGATAGAAGATCGCATCAAGGCTGGCCGGTGCTACGGAATGACCATTGGCGGCAAGCTGATCGTCGCCAAGGTCATCCAGATCTATCCGTTGGATATCGGCGTTCGGAAGAACCCCGTGAAGGAGAATGTCGTGCGTTGGGCGTGGAGGGATGCGGCTGGCTCTGGAAAGTGGACGGAGTCGCCGGGATGGCTGCTTCCGGCTTTCGCCTTTGCCGCGGACAACGAAATGGCCTGTGACGGTTTGAAATTTTGACCAGTCGTGAAGGCAAAGCGATCGAGCGCTGACGGTCCTGATGAAAGGTTACCCATGACGTCACTCGCCGATCTCCTTGACCCCGATCAATGGATGACGTCGGGCAAGAATCTCACCGATTTTCCTTGGCCAGACGGCAACAACGAACGCGAGGCGATGAAGCTCATTCTCGCCCCCCGGCCGCTACTGAATTCGCATATGGAGCGGTGGTCAAAGCGCGTCATGGAGGCGCTCGGCCGGCGCGGCGGCGACAAAGTCGGCGATGTTTTCGTGGAAGAATATTTACGCGAACTGTGGGAGCGAACCCGCGCTTTGTCGTGAAAAATATTGCTTGGTAATCGCAGAAGCAAAAATGGTGCTGCCGCTCAGGATTGAACTGAGGACCTCTCCCTTACCAAGGGAGTGCTCTACCACTGAGCTACGGCAGCGGACTTAGCGACGGCATAAGGGCAATGAAATCGGCGCGATCCTTGCCACAGGGCCTTGGGCTGCGCAAGCGCTGGCGGTCGCTGACGTCCGGGCCTTCTACGTCATTGCGGATTGGCATCAACGGTTCCGACCAGGAGCCGTTGGCCCGACGACAGGCTCCGCGACATTTCGGAATCGATGTTCCCTGACGGTGGTTATGGATTGCGGGCTCGCCACTTCGTGGCGCCCCGCAATGACGGCTTGGTTCAGCCGCCGAAGTTAGAACTGCGAGGCGAGCTGATCCAGTCCCATCACGTGGGCGAGGTTGCGCACTTCGCTGCGCTGATCCTCGGAAAAGCTCATGATCAGCGGGACGGCCGCGGACTTGAGGCCCTGCACTTCGGGGCCGTAAGGATCGAGCGAGGCGACGTCGGCGGTCTCGGCGCCGTTATGCCGGCGTCCGTCGCGCCCCTTGGCGTAGGCGATAGTGCGCAACGCCGCTTCGACCGCAGGCCACATCTGCTCCTGATCGGGCGACAGATGCAGCCGCGTCTTGATGCTGGCGATCTGCGCGTCGTTGAGCACGAAGCCCGGCCGGTTGCCGTTGCGCGCGGCGTCCGCCGCCGCGGATCTCAGTTCCGATTTCGGCTTTGCCTCAGTCTTGCGCGGCGATGGCGCGGGCGCGATGCGCGCGGCGGGCGCGGCCGCCTGTGCCGGCATCGGCACGGCGTCTTCCGCCGTCGCCACCCGTACCGGCGCCTGCGGGATTTGAGCGGTTTGGCCGACCGCTTGCCGCTGCGGGCGGCTCACCATCGGGGCGGGGCTCAGCAAGACCGAGCTGGCATCGTTGAGCGCGATCGAGCCACCCGGCCCGGCGAGCGTCGCAATACCATTGTCAAGAATAGCGGAGTCGGGTTTCGCCTCGGGGAAACGCAGTGCCACGCTCTGGGAAGCGGTCAGGCCTGCGGTGTGGACGGCGAGAGCGTGCCAATCGCCAATGAGGTAGCCGATCATGCCGGCAACGAGGAGAGACAGAAAATGAAAATGGCCGCGCTTCAACGCCCGACTGCGTCGCATCCCACTCCCCCGATCCCACGTCCGACGATATCTATGTCATTTCAAATGAGGCTTAATTTATGACTAACCCGTGGACTTTTGTCGGCAGGCCGCCCCTACCCTGACCCTCCCCCGCATGCCGGGGGAAGAACGGGAGCGAGCAGCGGCGCGGCAAACGAAAAAGGCCCGGCATTGCTGCCGGGCCTTATCACTTTACGCCGCCTGAAGAATTTGGCTGGGAATTTTCAGTGGAGCACGATCTTTTCGAAAAACCGGGGTCCACTTTTCCGGATCGTGCTCTACGCCGCCTCTTCCTCGACAACGGCATCGTCTTCCGCCGCGGCTTCAGGCTTCGGCCCGCGATGCGGGCCTTTGGCCAAAGCCGCCTCGATCTCCTTGATCGCCTCGGTCTCGGTCAGCCGCTGCACGGCCGCCACTTCCCGCGACAGCCGGTCGAGCGCCGCCTCGTAAAGCTGCCGCTCGGAATAGGACTGCTCCGGCTGCGATTCCGACCGAAAGAGGTCGCGCACGACCTCGGCGATGGCGACGATGTCGCCGGAATTGATCTTGGCCTCGTATTCCTGAGCCCGGCGCGACCACATGGTCCGCTTGATCCGCGCCCGGCCCTTGAGCGTATCGAGGGCCCGCTTCACCATCGGCGTCTCGGCGAGCTTGCGCATGCCGACGGATGCGACCTTGGAGGTCGGCACCCGCAACGTCATCTTGTCCTTGGCGAAGTTGATAACGAACAGTTCGAGCCGCGCTCCAGCGACTTCCTGCTCCTCGATCGTCACGATCTGGCCCACACCATGGGCCGGATAAACGATGAACTCGCCGGTCTTGAAGCCTTGTCGCTGTGTAGTCTTCTTCGCATTCATTCCCAAATTTGCTCCTTCCGCCTCCGGCTTGCGCCGTTGGACGGGCTTCGCCACGCTGACCCGGGTGCGGGCCGTTCGCCGCGTGGACTGTGATGGCCGCCGGCTTGCGCCGGAGGTGGGTTTTCTTGCCTTCCGGCTCATGCCGGCCGCGCTCTTTTTCGTACGATGACGACGAGTTTTCTCTGCCACAGCTCTCGCGTGGGTCTCACGCCTCTTCTGACGGTTCCTCGAAAACGCCCCGGAAAAAGAAGCTCCCCGACTGAGGGAGCGGCATATCGGGGGTGTGTTTCATTATGTAGCGCCTTTATAACACATTTTCGGCCAAAATCAAAGCCTTATGGCGACGCAAAAGGGTCGCACCGGGGGAAAGGTTAAAGCCTCAAATTAGCGGCGTTCCTAGCCGTGATCCGATCGGATCATGGTCTAGATGTTTGGCGGAGCATGATCTTTTCCGAAAACCGGCTTCCACCTTTTCGGAATCATGCCCTAGTCGCCAGTTCCCGGATTCGACGAAAAATGCTGCTCAAACTTGCCGGTTAGGCCTTCAAAATCCTTGGCGTCGGCCGGCGGTTCCTTCTTGGCCGTAATATTCGGCCACTGCTTGGCGAATTCGGCATTCACGGTGAGCCACTTTTCGACCCCGGGCTCGGTGTCGGGCTTGATGGCGTCGACCGGACATTCCGGCTCACACACGCCGCAATCGATGCACTCGTCGGGGTGGATGACCAGCATGTTCTCGCCCTCGTAGAAGCAATCGACGGGGCAGACTTCGACGCAGTCCATGTATTTGCATTTGATGCAATTATCGTTGACGATGTAGGTCATCTATCCACTCTGAACATAGACTTTAGCAGGCTTTGGGCTCCACCGGGCTTTGGGCTTTCGCGGACTTTTGGCTTTGGCGGGCTTTGCTCCTACCGCATGGTCCATGGAGGCGCAAGGTTCGGGGGCGGAAGTTTCTACGCCGTCCGCACACCAAGCCGGGCGGTCTCGCCAATCATCCCCTACGTCAACTCGTCATATAGGTCTTGGCCGGCCGCGGCGGGACCCCGCCGCGTGCTAAATCCTTTCACTTTGAGCACGCGCACCGCGCGGTCGAGGGCCACGGTGACCACGTCGCCGGTGCGTACCATGCGCCCCGGCGCATCGATGCGCGCGCCATTGACGCGGACGTAACCGGCTTCCGCCAATGCCGCAGCGGCGGAACGGGTACGCACCAGGCGCGCATGCCACAGCCATCGGTCGATGCGCTGGCGGTCGGGCGCCTTCTCCACGCCTAACCGCCCATTGATCCAATCAAGTTGGGGCGGATCGCTGATCTCACGTTGCGCATGATCTTTTCCGAAAACCGGCCTCCACTTTTCGGGATCATGGATTTTGCGTGGCGCATGATCTTTTCCGAAAACCGGCCTCCACTTTTCGGGATCATGGATTTTGCGTGGCGCATGATCTTTTCCGAAAACCGGCCTCCACTTTTCGGGATCATGGATTTTGCGTGGCGCATGATCTTTTCCGAAAACCGGCCTCCACTTTTCGGGATCATGGATTTTGCGTGGCGCATGATCTTTTCCGAAAACCGGCCTCCACTTTTCGGGATCATGCGCTAGCGGCGCTCTTTCGCTTCGGCCTCGAGCTGGGCCTTCAGCGCCGCAAGTTTGGCAAACGGCGAGTTCGGGTCCGGCGCTTTCTCGCGGCGCTCTTGATGTCGGTCCTGATGACGATCTTGATGGCGGTCTTTGTTACGGTCTTGGCGCCGCTCGTGCCGCGCCGCATGCGCCGGCGGCCGTTCGCGGTCGCTGCGCGGGCGTTCGAAACGCTGATCGTCGCCACGCCGCCGGCGGTGACGCTCACGCCGACCAGGCTTGTCGGCTTCGGCTGATGCGGCCTGGTCGGCGTGCGCCGTCTGTTCCGCCGGAATCGTCTGCTCGGTCGGCGCGCCTGGGGCGGCTCCGTCCGTTGCTAGCGCGGGAGCGGCCGCATCCGGCATTGGGCGCCTGGCGTCGCGCTTGCCCGCACGCCGATGCGTGCGCTCCGGATGACGCCGACCTTCGGACCGGCCCGGGCGCCAGACCTCGATCAGCTCCGGTTCGGCCGGTGCCGTCGCGGTCGGCCCCTTGTATTCGCCAGCGGCGACAGCTTCGGCGGCAGGCTCGATCGCAGCGGCCGCGACATCTGGCGCCGGCGCGTCAGATGTTGCCTCGCCCGCAGATGTTGCCTCGCTCGCGGACGTTGCTTCGCCCACAGATGTTGGTGGCTCAGCGACAATGTCCGCCCCCGCCTCCGGCGCGTCAGACGGCGCGACGGAAACCTCAGCCACTTCGGCTACCGCGTCGTCGTTCGTCGGCGTCGCGTCCGCCAACGGTTCGGCGGTCTCTTCGCCCCGATCGGCCGCCGTTACTTCGTTGCTTGTCGCTGTCGCCTCCGCCGCCTTCTCTACCGGCTCGGCCGGCTCCACCGGCTTCGGCCGCCGCTCCAAACGGTAGCCGAGCGAGCGGAGAATCGAGGCGAAATCTTCGCCGGACGCACCGGTCAGCGAGGTCATGATGTTGACGACGGTGAAGCCGCCGCCGGCGATCGCGCCCGGCGGCTTGGCGCCGGCTGCGCCTTCGCGCCAGGCCAGCGCCGGCCGGATCAGATCCGCAAGTCGTTCGAGAATGTCGACCCGAACCGCGCGCTCGCCGCAGACCCGGTAGCCGGCGTTGCGATAGAGGGTGGCATCGATTTCGCGATCGACCGGGATCGACGTTCGCCCACTGCCGGCGAGATGCAACAAATCGCCGAGGCCTTTGCTCTGCGGACCTTCATGCGCCAACGCCCACAATTGCACGGCGAGCGCGCGCGGCACCGGCTTGAGCAACAGCGGCAGATAGATGTGATAGGCGCCGAAGCGGACGCCGTATTTGCGCAAGTTCGCGCGTTCGGGCTGCTCAAGGCCTTTGACTTCGTCGGCGACCCGCGCACGATCGAGCACGCCGAGTGCCTCGACCAACTGAAACGCCACGCCGCGGGCAATGCCGCTGATATCGGCGGCGGCCAACAAACCGAACAGCGGGCCGAGCAGTTTCTCGATATGGGATTTGATCCATCGATCGAGCCGCGCATCGACGGCCTCGCGCGGCGCGCCGGAAAGATGCTCGTCGGCGATGACACGCACGCGCGGCCGCAATACCTCGTCGCCCGCGGTGAGCTTGCCGACCGCGGCGCCGGTCCAGCGCACGGTGCCGTCGGCGGCCAGCACGAATTGCTCGTCCGGCGCTTCGGCGAGCCGCGTCGCGCGGTTAGCAATCTCGCCGGCAAGCGCCTTCTGGGCGGCGTTCGCCAGCGCCTTGGCTTCGGAGCCGCCGGAGGAAGCCTCCGGCACGAAGACAAAGCCGTCGAGGCGGCCGATGGCGTGGCCCTCGACCACGACCTCGCCGGTTTTGCTCATCTCCGGCTCGAGCTGCGCATTCTCGCGCAAACGCCGCATCAGCACGCTGGTGCGGCGATCGATAAAGCGCTCGGTCAGCCGCTCGTGCAAGGCGTCGGACAATTTGTCTTCGACGGCCCGGGTGACGCCTTGCCAATGCTCCGGGTCGGCCAGCCAATCCGCGCGATTGGCGGCGAACGTCCAGGTGCGGATGTGGGCGATGCGGTTGGAGAGCGTGTCGATATCGCCGTCGGTGCGATCGGCTTCAGCGATCTGCTGGGCGAACCAGTCGGTCGGTATTGCGCGGTCGCGGATCAGGTGCCCGTAAAGCGTAACCACCAATTCCGCGTGCGTCGCCGGCGCGATCTTGCGGTAATCGGGGACCTGACAGACGTCCCACAATCGCTCGACGTCGGCGCGGCTTCGCGTCATCGCGCGCACGTCGTCGTCGCGTGAGGCGTGGTCGAGCACCAGAATGTCTTCGGCGACCGGTGCGCGCGACATCGTGTTCTCGGTCGGCGCCGCCGCCAGCGTCGCCTGCAAGGCGCCGATCGACGAGAAGTCGAGATCGGTGTTGCGCCACTGCACGATCTTGACCGGCTCGAAGGAGTGCGACTCCAGCGCCTGCACCAGCTCGGTTTCGAACGGCGGGCAGCGCCCGGTGGTGCCGAACGTACCGTCGCGGGTGGCGCGGCCGGCGCGGCCGGCGATCTGCGCCAGCTCGGCGGGGCCGAGCTTGCGGAACTGATAGCCGTCGAACTTGCGGTCGGCGGCGAAAGCGATGTGATCAACGTCGAGATTGAGGCCCATGCCGATGGCATCGGTCGCCACCATGTAGTCGACCTCGCCGGCCTGATAGAGCGCCACCTGAGCGTTGCGGGTGCGCGGCGACAGCGCGCCGAGCACGACGGCGGCGCCGCCGCGCTGGCGGCGGATCAGCTCGGCGATGGCGTACACTTCATCGGTCGAGAAGCAGACGATGGCCGAGCGGCGCGGCAGGCGCGTGAGTTTTTTCTCGCCTGCGAACGTCAGCTGCGACAGGCGCGGGCGGCTGACGATGCTGACGCCGGGCAAAAGCCGCTCGACAATCGGCCGCATGGTGGCGGCGCCGAGCACCAGCGTCTCCTCGCGGCCGCGCCGGTGCAGCATCCGATCGGTGAAGACGTGGCCACGCTCGAAATCGGCGGCAAGCTGAATTTCATCGACGGCGAGGAACGCGACATCGATGTCACGCGGCATGGCCTCGACGGTGGCGACCCAGAAGCGCGGGCTCGGCGGCTTGATCTTCTCCTCGCCGGTGACGAGCGCGACCGCATCGGCGCCGACCCGCTCGACGCAGCGGTTGTAGACCTCGCGCGCGAGCAGCCGGAGGGGCAGACCGATCAGCCCGGACGAATGCGCCAGCATCCGCTCGATGGCGAGATGGGTCTTGCCGGTATTGGTGGGCCCAAGCACGGCGGTGACGCCGGCGCCGCGGGCGCGCGCATTACGATCAGTGGTGGGTGAAAAGGAAATCGGCATTACAGGCCCGGGCTGGCCCCTTCCCTCCCCGCTTTGCGGCGGACGGTTAGCGTGGGGGCAGCATCTGTATCACAACAACACGCTGCAAAGTCCTGTGCTTAAGGTGTGGAACGAGTCTGGAACGAATCGCGGCCGAATCGGCAACTCGCCGCATGTTCGACTTCGTTCACTGCGACATATGGCGCGGCCGATGTTTGATAATACCAGATCGGGTGTTTGCAGCGACCTTTGGCCCGAATTTCCGGCGTAAAAAGGTTAATGGCGCAGCGGATGAGATTCTTCCGGCGAGTCAAGAGCGGCACTCCTGTGGATAACGGGGACATGATCTTTTGCGAAAATCGGCATTCGCTTTCGGGATCATGTTCTAACGCGGTTTCGCGTCAGTGGTTTGCAAGTTATTTGGGTTTGCAAGTTATTTGGCGTTTGCGGCGGCGCGCGGCGGCTTGGCGACCGAGACGAACTGCGTGGCTTGCAGGACGCCGGTGCCGACCGGCGTCGGCAGCGAGAACCGATAGGGCACTACCACGCGCGTGCCCAGGATCGGCGCCAGCCAGACTTCGGCGTCGCGCACCGCGGCGAGATATTTCATCGCGTAGCGTTCCGGGATATAGCCAGAGATCGGCACGAAATAGACCGCGCAGACGACGGCGGGCCCCTGATAGCCCTTCTCGGCCTTGACGAATTCCATCCGCTTGAATTCGCTGCGCAGGTCGTAGCGCATGCGGCCGTCAAACACCGCGACCTTGCTGTGGCAGGCTTGCGGCGACACCGGATCGCCGGTGCCGGCGACGGCGTCGATCGTCGCCGTCATCGGATCGTACACGTTGCGGCGGTCCGCGTCGGTGACGGGAATGCGATCGGTGCTCGGACCGAGCGGCGGCTCGACCGACAGGTCTTTGACGCTGCCGCCGGTAAACACCATGCGGACGTCATCGATGCGTTTGTCGTTGGTGATGGTGGCCGCATAAGTCATCGGCACCAGCTGTCCGCCATTAACCGCGCCCTGCGCCACGCTGTTGCCGCGGCCGGCGCTGATGACGCGCATGATGCCGAAGGTGCCGCCGCTGGCGGTGGCGGTAAACTGGTCCTCGGAAATCTCGATCACCCAGTTGCCACGGCCGATCGGAATGCCGGCCAAGCTCGCAGTGTATTCGGCCTCGAGCCGGCCCTGGGCGGTAGCAACGTTGGTGGAATCGATCGCGACGGCGGTCATGATAAATGTCGCGGCGGCGCCGACCGCGGGTCCGGCGCTCCGAACAAATCGTTTCGGCAGAATATTCACGGCGGCAGCAGTTCCTTGGTCACCGCGGAAGCGGCTTTCGGCACGCCCGAAACGGGTGGAATGCCGGGACTAAGCGCCGCAAGCGATAGCGTAGATCGTGGTTATTGTCTCGGCAGAGAATGCGTCGTTTCTGTGTTTTTGGGCGCCCGGCAGCGCTTTCCGGCCCACGCGCTTGACGCTTTGGCACCCGCTCACTATAGGTCCGCAGCCTTTCGCCCGGTAATACGCCGTTTTTGGCGCCTGACGCGCGGAAGTTTCAAGCGGACGCTACTAGAGGAATTGCAGCCATGTCACGGCGTTGCGAGCTTACCGGCAAGACCCGCCAGATCGGGCACAAGGTGAGCCACTCGAACCGCAAGACCAAGCGCCGGTTCTTGCCCAACCTGCTCAATGTCACGCTGATTTCCGACGCGCTCGGCCGCTCGGTGCGTCTGCGCATTTCCGCCAACGCGCTCAAGACCGTCGATCATCGCGGCGGGCTCGATGCCTTCCTGATGGCCGCCAAGGACGCCGAATTGTCGGCGCGCGCGCTCGACCTCAAGCGGGCGGTCGCCAAGAAGCGCGCCGCGGCTTAAGCGTTTCGCTGCCCGGTGGCCGGCGGCGCGGTCCGCTCGATAATTCCCTGCAATTCCGGAACGCACGAGCCGCAATTGGTGCCCGCACGCAACGTGCGCCCGATCTCGGCGACAGTTGCGGCCGATCCTTCAACAAGCGCGCGGCGGATTGTTTCAAGCCCGACACCGTAACAGGCGCAGACGATCGGCCCGGTCTCGACCATTCCCTCGGCGCTGCGTCCGGAAAGCAGCAGACGGCGGTCGCGTTCGACCAAATTTTCTGAATTGAACAGGGCGCGCACGACGTCCCAACGCGGTGGATTTTCCGACGGCCCGGAGAAAATGCAGCCTTCGATCCTGCCGCCGCAAAGTGCAGCGACCCGCACGATCCCGCGCGGCAGGTCGACATACTCGGCGCGCTCGGCGTCGTCCGGTATCAGTTTGCCGGCGCAAGCGTGCCAAATCTCCGGCAATTCGTTGGTCGCGAACAAAAGCCCGTGACCGCCGCCGACCGCGACGCGTGCGAACCATGTTCCCTCAGGCAGCGCGATCAAATCCCGCGTCAACGCAAAGCCGCGATAGGCAAACGCGAGCGGTTCGATGCGGGCAGGCGTGGCCTTGAGCTCCGGCTGGCCGGAGAACGGATCATTCTCCGCCATCGCCATGGCGCCGACGCGCAAATCGGCCGAAGTCGCCTCGCTCCAGTGGATCGGAGCAAAAATCGATCCGCGTTGCTGACTGGATTGGATGCAAACCCGAAACACGGCGCTGCCGTGCGCGGTCGTGACCCTGGCGAAGCCGCCGTCGGCGACGCCAATTCCGGCCGCATCATCCGGATGGATGTCGACCAGCGGTTCGGGGGCGTGAGCGCTCAGCCGCGGACTCTTACCGGTGCGCGTCATGGTGTGCCATTGATCGCGCAAGCGCCCGGTATTGAGCCGCAATGGAAAAGCCGAGTTCGTCACGAGGCGCAGTCGTGGATGCTCCGCCGCGATGAACCGCGCGCGCCGATCGTGCGTGAAAAAGCCCCCGGAGCCGAAAAAGCGCGTTTCGCCCCGCTCACTGCCGGCGCCAACCGGCCACATCACCGGGTCGAGCCGGTGATAGTCCTGGTCGGCGAGATGAGCGAGACCACCCAAGTCGAAGTCGCGCTCACCCGCATTCTCGAATGCCGACAGCGCGGCGTGCTCGCGAAAGACATCGGCTGGCGTGCGGTAGCCGAACCCACGCTCAAAGCCGAGGCGCCGCGCTACTTCGCTGACGATCCACCAGTCGGGCTGCGCCTCGCCCGGCAGCGGCAGGAACGCGCGCTGGCGCGAAATCCGCCGCTCCGAATTGGTCACGGTACCGTCCTTCTCGCCCCAGGCGGCCGCGGGCAGCAGCACATGCGCGCCGCTGGTCACGGTATCGTTTTGGAGCGTCGTGTCGGAGACGACGAACAGTTCAAGCTTTTTCAGCGCCGCGCGGAAAGCGCCGGCGCGCGGCAGTGATACCGCCGGATTGGTCGCCATCACCCACAGCGCCTTGATGGTGCCGCGCTCGATCGCTTCGAACATGTCGACGGCCTTGAGGCCTTCGTGCGTCGCCATCCGCGGCGCATTCCAGAAGCGGCGGACGCGATCCGTGTTGGCCGGCGAAAAACTCATATGGGCGGCAAGCTGATTGGCGAGGCCGCCGACTTCGCGGCCGCCCATGGCGTTCGGCTGGCCGGTGAGCGAGAACGGTCCCATGCCCGGCCGGCCGATGCGCCCGGTGGCAAGGTGAACGTTGATGATGGTGTTGACCTTGTCGGTGCCTTGCGCCGATTGGTTGACGCCTTGCGAGTAGCAGGTGACGACGCGCTCGGTTTGCCGGAACAGCGCGAAGAAGCGGGCGACATCGGCGACATCAAGCGCAGTCGCCCGCGCGGTCGCCGCCACGTCGCCGGCGATCTCACGGGCGCGCTTAAGCGCATCGGCAAAGCCGGTGGTGTATTGCGCGATGTAGCGGTTGTTGAGCGCGCCCGCGTCAGCAAGGTGCGCCAGCAGCCCGCAAAACAGCGCCGTGTCCATTCCGGAAGCGATCGGCAGAAACAAATCCGCCGCTTCAGCGGTTGCAGTGCGCCGCGGATCGATCACGACCAACTTGGCGCCGCGTTCGGTTCTGGCGGCAACCATCCGCTGGTAGAGCACCGGATGGCACCATGCGGCATTGGAGCCGACCAACACGATGAGATCGGCGTCGTCGAGGTCGCGGTAAGTGCCCGGCACCACGTCGGCGCCGAAAGCGCGGCGATGTCCGGCAACGGACGACGCCATGCACAGCCGCGAATTGGTGTCGACGTTGGCCGAGCCGAGAAAGCCTTTCATCAGCTTGTTGGCGACGTAGTAGTCCTCGGTGAGCAATTGGCCGGACAGATAGAAAGCGATGGCATCGGGCCCGTCGCGGTCGACGATGGTGCGCAGCCCATCGGCGACTTTCGCCAGCGCCGCATTCCAATCGGTGCGCGCCAGCGACCCGTCGGCCAGGCGAAGCATCGGATGAAGCAAGCGCGCCTCGAGCGACAACGTCTCGCCAAGCGCCGAACCTTTCGAGCACAGCCGCCCGAAATTCGCCGGATGCGCGGGATCGCCGGAAATGGTTGCGCCGCCGTGCTGATCGATGGCCGCGACGATGCCGCAGCCGACGCCGCAATACGGACAGGTGGTGCGCACGGCAGGTGGCTGCGGCGGTAAAGCGTTCATGACCGGCTCATCGCGCGCATCGGCCTCGGACCTTATTTTTCGAGCGCGCCGTCTCGTCAGGCGAAGGCCGTTCAGGCCGCTTGCCGCTCGGCCAAGGCTCGGCCGAAAATCAAATCCTCGCGGAAGGATTCAATCGCGGTACCGGAACGGATGAGATCGAGATACCACAGCGAGTCCGCCGTATCGCCGTAGAGCACCGCGCCGACCAGGTGGCCGCCCGCAATCACCAGCTTGCGATAGGTACCGAGACCCTGATCGCTGAATACGATCGAACTCGGTGCGCGGCGCGCCGAGGAAGTCGCCGGCCGAGAAGAGGTGAACACCGGAAACCTTGAGATTGGTGGCGTTGACGCTGCCGAGATAGCGCGCATCACGGCCCGCGAGCCGTTCAGCCAGCGCGCGCGCCTGCTCGTTGGCAGGCTCGACCAGGCCATAACAAACGCCGCGATGTTCGGCGCATTCGCCGATGGCAAAAACATCGGACGTGCTGGTGGCGAGATGATCGTCGACGACGATGCCGCGATTGACCGCGATGCCAGCAAGCGCGGCGATTTCGGCGTTGGGCTTGATGCCGACCGCAACAACGACGGCATCGGCTGGAAGGACGCGCCCGTCTTTGAGCTCGACAGCTTCGACGCGGCCGTGACCGATGAATCGCGCCGTCGCGACCTCGAGCAGCACGCGGATGCCTTTGGCCTCGACCGCGCGCTTGAGCAGCGCCGCGGCGCGCGCGTCGAGCTGGCGCTCCATCAGGCGGTCCATGAGATGGACGAGTGTCACTGCCGCGCCGGCCTTGGCGAGACCGTAAGCCGCCTCGATGCCAAGAAGCCCGCCGCCGATGACGACGACCTGCGCGCCCCGGCCTGCGGCCCGCGAGATCGACGCGACGTCACCCATGTCGCGGAAGGTGAGCACGCCGGGCAGATCGGCGCCGGCAATGGGCAACGACATCGGCCGCGAGCCGGTGGCGAACACGAGCTTGGCAAAGGGCAGAGCCTTGCCGTCGGCGAGCGTCACGGTGCGGGCGGCAATATCCGCCGCCGTCACGCCGGCGCCGTAGCACAAGGTGACGCCGCGATCGCTCCACCAATTTGCCGGTTTGAGCGAAATGTCGCTGGCGCGTACTTCCCCGGCCAGCACCGACGACAGCAGCACGCGGTTATAGGCAAGCCGCGGCTCTTCGCCGATCACCGCGACCGCGTAACGACCAAGCGCGCACGCGGACAGCTCCTCGCATAGACGCGCCGCCGCCATGCCGTTGCCGACGACGACGAGCGGTTCGCTCATGTCAAAGGCTCATTCGGCGGCGGCACGGTGACCATAGGCCTCGCCGATCATGTAGCCGGACAACAGCGTGTAGGCGGCGCCCCACGCCTGCGCGAGCTGCGGCGTCCAGTGCTCGCCGAGCCCCTGCTCCAGCGTCCACAACAAGGCCGCGCCGACCGGCGTGTAATCTTCCGCCTTCACGCCATAGTCGACGTGGCGCTTGGCCAGAGCGCTCGCCGCCGGCAGCACAGCCTCGAGATTGCCCAGACTGTTGACGACGACACCGAGCGTCGCCATCAGCTTGCGGCCCTGCTCCGTCATATCGCCGCGGAACAGCGGCTTGACCGCCGGCGCAATTTCGAACAGGCGCCCATAGAACATGGCGGCGGCCTGGTCGGATAACGGTGCAACCAGTTTGAAACTGTCCTGAATGGCTTTGACCTGATCGGGCGTCACTGGCGTCTTACCTTTCTTCCCGGCGCCGCTTGTGCCGCGGCGAAGGCGCGTTTTGCGCAAGCGCCCGACGCCGCAGCGTTAGAGCGGGACAATTCAAGCATCGTGCCACTCCGAGTCGGCGAACAATTGGTTGTGCGGCAACGACTAATGAAAGCCCCGCCGCGAGCTCCGGACGTTTGTCATGCACATCGAAGCCGCAACGTGCAGCAAATCTGAGCATCGCAACAAATCACGAGGCGCGTGCTTCGGTTTGTTGCTTGAACCCGCCGTTCAATTCAGTACGGCATCAAGGCAATGTGTGCGCATTTCCTAGCCGAACATCGCGGCACAAATGCCGAAGCCGCGGGCACGTTGCACAACGCGCAACGCCCAACAAACGCGCGTCACGATGAAAATATTCGCACGACATCAGCCACGGCACTGGCACATGCCTTGCTGAGCCGAGACGATCATTGCGCGGCGAAAGCCGCTCTCCAGATCGTCCAGCGGGGCAAAGTTGATGCGGGGCCACAAGGTCGAACAGCTTTCGATAGCCACTGTCGGCTTTTTCTGGTGCTTTCTGATGTGGTTCTCGACCGCCGCATTCAGCCCGAGCATTGCGGCGACCTATCACCTCACCGTCAAAGACCTCGGCCTGCTCGCCAGCTCGGCGATCTGGATGGCGCCGGTCGGGCGCATTGTCGCCGGCTGGGCATCGGACCGATTTGGCGCGCCGCGCACCTTCGCTACCATCCTTGCCGTCTGCGGACTGGTTTCGATCGCGTCGGCGTTCACCACCAGCTATCAGCTCCTGTTCGCCGAGCGAGTCATCGTCGCCATGGCCGGCGTGTCGTTCGTGGTCGGCATCCAGCATGTGGCCCAATGGTTCGAACTCGCACGAGATCGGCACCGCCGAGGGACTGTACGCGGGAACCGGCAATGTCGGCGCCGGTGTCGGCGCGCTGTTGCTGCCGCGCATTTTCGGCACCGACTATCGAAGCGCGTTTCTGTGGCTGGGCGTGATCGCGCTTCTGGTCGCCGCCTGGTATCTCGTTCGCGGCAGCGCTGCCAAGACCGCGGAGCGCCGCGACGCCGCGCGGCGCGGCGGCGACCTGCGCAGCATGGTGTTCGTGTGGACCCGCTACATCGCCATCGCCTTGATGCTTGCCTACGCGATGTCGTTTGGCCTGGAAATCGCGCTGAACGCCTGGCTGCCCGGCTACTTCGCGCGCGGCTTTGCGGATGAGATAGCCGCGCTCGGCTTCACCGGCGTCGCCGGCCTGCAGATCGCGGCCGGCACCTTCGCGGCCGTGGAGTCCTTCAACGCGTCGTTGTTCAGGCCGTTTGCCGGCTTCATGTCCGACCTGTTTCAGCGCAAGGGCTGGACGCCGCTTCCTTTCATCGCCAAGGAATTGCCGTACGCGCCGCGCCTGCACTGGCTCGGCATCGCGCTGATCCTGATCACGCTGTCGATGATCGGGCTCGCCGTCGCCGGCATTTACGGCTCGCTGCCGTCATCGGTGGCGGTGCTGATGGGGCTTGGCATTTTCATCTCGTTCGGCACCGGCGGCACCTTCGCGCTGGTGCCGCTCCTCTTTCCAGATCGCCCGGGCATCGCCGCCGGCTTCGTCGGCGGCATTTCAACAATCGGCGGCATCGTCTATCCGCTGATCTTCGCCGGCAGCGCCGATATTCATGTCGGATATCTCTACGTCGCGCTCTACATGTTCGTGCCGTTCATCCTGTTCTACTTCTGGGCCGCGCGCTACGAGCGGCGTCCGCAAGAACATGGCTTCCTCGGCCGCGCTCTGGCCGGGCAGCAGGCCTGAAGCGCAACCGACGCTCGCGGTGAAAACCCGACAGACAATCCTTCGCAGGAGACGCAATGAGCCCCGTTGAAGGTCGCACCGCGCCGCACGAGCCCTGGTACAAATACGGCGTGGCCGTGCTGCTGTTCGAAATCGCGATCGCCGTCGCGGTCAGCGGCTACTCGCTCTACATGACCTTCAACGGGCTCGGCGGCTTTCCCGGGAAGCACTAGCGCCCGGCTGTGTATCCGGCCGCTGCCGAACCGGGCGCGGCGTGCGCTCTTCGCGCGGTCCCTCGGCGAACAGCTCCGCGAGCTTCTCGGTCATGACGCCGCCGAGCTCCTCGGCATCGACGATGGTCACCGCGCGCCGATAGTAGCGGGTGACGTCGTGGCCGATGCCGATGGCGATCAGTTCCACCGGCGAGCGGGTCTCGATATCCTCGATCACCCAGCGCAGATGGCGCTCGAGATAATTGCCGGGGTTGACCGACAGCGTCGAATCGTCGACCGGCGCGCCGTCGGAGATCATCATCAGGATCTTGCGGCTCTCGGTGCGGCCAAGGAGGCGCTTGTGCGCCCAATCGAGCGCCTCGCCGTCGATATTCTCCTTCAGCAGCCCCTCGCGCATCATCAGGCCGAGATTCTTGCGCGCCCGCCGCCACGGCGCGTCGGCTGATTTGTAGATGATGTGGCGCAGGTCGTTGAGCCGACCCGGATTAGCGGGCTTGCCCTGCGCGAGCCAGCTCTCGCGCGATTGGCCGCCTTTCCAGGCGCGGGTGGTGAAACCCAGAATCTCCACCTTGACGCCGCAGCGCTCGAGCGTGCGCGCCAGGATGTCGGCGCAGGTCGCCGCCACCGTGATCGGCCGTCCGCGCATCGAGCCGGAATTGTCGAGAAGGAGTGCAACCACGGTGTCGCGGAAGTCGGTATCCTTCTCGCGCTTGAACGACAGCGGGTGCAGCGGATCGACGATGACCCGCGGCAGCCGGGCCGGATCGAGCAAACCTTCCTCGAGGTCGAATTCCCAGGCGCGGTTCTGCTGCGCCAGGAGCAGCCGCTGCAGCCGATTGGCGAGCCGCGCCACCACGCCTTGCAGGTGCGACAGCTGCTTGTCGAGATAGCCGCGCAACCGCTCGAGCTCTTCCGGATCGCACAGATGCTCGGCGCCGATGATCTCGTCGAACTTGGAGGTGAAAGGCTTGTAGTCGGGGCCGCGCGGCTCGTTGCGATTGTGGCGCGGCCGCCACGGCTCGGCGGCGGTTTCCGAATCCCCCATCTCGGTGTCGTCGGCCATGTCGGCGGCCGGCGCATCGACCGCCTCGGCGGCGCTCTCCGGCAGATCGTCGGTCGAGGCGTCGGCTTCTTCCAGGCTCAGGCGCTCGCTGTCGGCGGAGTCGGCGGCGTCGCCGTCCTGGCCCAACTCGTCGCTGCGGTTCTCGTCATCGCCTTGCTCGCCTTCCTCCTCATCGGCATCGCTGTTGCGATCCTCGCCCATGTCGAGCGAGTCGAGCAGGTCGTGCACGACGTCGCCGAACCGGCGCTGGTCGGTCAGCACGCGCTCCAGGCGGTCGAGATTGCGGCCGGCGCGCTCCTCGATGATCGGTCGCCACAGATCGACCAGCTTGCGCGCCGCTTGCGGCGGCAATTCGCCGGTCAGCCGCTCGCGCACGATCATGGCGAGCGCCTCCTCGATCGGCGCATCGGCGCGGTCGGTGATCTCGTCGTATTTGCCGCGATGGAAACGGTCGTCCAGCATGGCGGTGAGATTGGTCTTGACGCCGCCCATGCGCCGCGAGCCGATCGCTTCGACGCGGGCCTGCTCGACGGCTTCGAACACCGCGCGCGCCTGCTGGCCGCCGGGCACGAGCTTGCGATGCACCGCCGGATCGTGACAGGCGATCCGCAGCGCGATCGAGTCGGCATGACCGCGCACGATCGCGGCTTCCCGCTCGTTGAGACGGCGCGCGGGCTCCGGAAGCCGCACCTTGTTGGCGGCAAGCCCCGGCCGCTCGGCGGCGAACGCCACCTCGATGTCGCCCTTGCCGGCGATCGCGCGCAGGCAGATGCCGACGGCGCGCTTGAACGGCTCGGTCGGCGATTCCTTGGCCGGATTCTTGGGCTTGATGTTGGAGCTCATGACGTCAACGGTCATTCCCGTACGCAAGCCGCTTTTCCCGGACGAAAACTCGGAGCCTGCAACGGTCCCGGGTCTGCAACGCACCACTTCGCTTCGCTGCGTGCTGCATCGCGCCCGGGAAAAGCATCTGTATCAGTGCTCCATACGCTTTCGCGGGGACGACGTTAGGAGAGCGCCACGTTCACCGCGGACTCCGGCAACTCCTGGCCGAAGCAGCGCTGATAGAATTCGGCGACCAGCGGACGCTCCAGCTCGTCGCACTTGTTGACGAAGGTGAGCCGGAAGGCGAAACCGATATCGTTGAAAATCTCGGCGTTCTCCGCCCAGGTGATCACGGTGCGCGGCGACATCACCGTGGAGATGTCGCCATTCATGAAGGCGTTGCGGGTGAGATCAGCAACGCGCACCATCTTCGAGACGATGTCGCGGCCCTCGGCGTCGCGATAGTGCTTGGCCTTGGCGAGCACGATGTCGACTTCGTTGTCGTGCGGCAGATAATTCAACGTGGTGACGATCGACCAGCGGTCCATCTGGCCCTGGTTGATCTGTTGGGTGCCATGATAGAGGCCCGACGTGTCGCCAAGACCGACGGTGTTGGCGGTGGCGAACAGCCGGAACGAGGGATGCGGCTTGATCACCTTGTTCTGGTCAAGGAGCGTCAGGCGGCCGGACAATTCCAGCACGCGCTGAATCACGAACATCACGTCCGGCCGGCCGGCGTCATATTCGTCGAAGCAGATCGCGACATTGTGCTGCAGCGCCCAGGGCAGGATGCCGTCGCGGAATTCCGTCACCTGCATGCCATCGCGGATCACGATCGCATCCTTGCCGATCAGATCGACGCGGCTGATGTGGCTGTCGAGATTGACGCGCACGCACGGCCAGTTGAGCCGCGCCGCCACCTGCTCGATGTGCGTGGACTTGCCGGTACCGTGATAGCCGGTGACGATGACGCGGCAATTCTTGGCGAAGCCGGCGAGGATGGCGAGCGTGGTCGGCTTGTCGAACCGGTAATCGGCATCGACGTCGGGTACGTGCTCGTCCGGCTCGGAATAAGCCGGCACTTCCAGGTCGGAGTCGATACCGAACAATTGCCGGATCGAGACCTTCATATCGGGCAAGCCGGATACGGCTTCAGTTGCGAGAGTCATTATACCTCCATGACCTCGGGAACGTCCGAGGCGCGGGATCGGCGTCACCGGCGGTCGGATGCGGCCATATATTTAGCAGAAACGCGCAAGGCCGCGAAAGCCACCGGCGGCGCCACTCCGGGCTCAGCAGAAACCGGCCGATTTCAAGTAATTGTAGGCCGCAATGATCTCCCGCAGCCGGTCTTCGGAGGTGCGATCGCCGCCGTTGGCGTCGGGATGATGGCGCTTTACCAACACCTTGAACTTGGCCTTGATATCGGCGCGCTTGGCGTCGGCTTCAAGCCCGAGCACGTCAAGCGCGCGGCGCTGGGCATTGAGGATTTTGCGGCCCTCGCCGGCGGGCCGCGCATGGCCGGCACGGCCCGACCCGGCATCGCCGAACAGACCAAACGGATCGTCGGCGGCCCAGCCTGATCCACGAGAGTCTTGGCCGCGATGGTCGCGCGCACCACGCTTGGCGTCGCTGCGGCTGCCGCCGATCGAACCCATCTTCCAGGTCGGGCGATGACCGGTGAGGTCTTCCTTCTGATACTTCGCGATCGCGTCGTCGCTCATGCCTGCGAAGAAGTTGTAGGAATTGTTATATTCGCGCACATGTTCGAGACAAAATCGCCAATACTCGTTGGCGCGCAGCCGGCCCTTCGGCGCCCGGTGCGTCGCCGGCGCGTCGCAGCGCGGCCATTCGCAGGCCGGAAGCTCGGCGCGCAGCCGGCGATCCTGATCCGGCTTGACCCGGATGCGATCAAAAAGAGGCGAGTCGCTACTCATCGTTTTCGATTATGCGGGTGGGTCGATGGCACCTTCAAGACTTGACAGCGGCAAAAACGTACAAGCCCGGCATTGACCGCGATGCCCGGCGATGGCTCTTTGCGCATAACATTGTGCAAAAACCGGTTGCCGTTTTTCGCGGTCACGCTCCAAGGCAGTAGCCATGCAAACACGCGATCTCATCACCGAAAAGTTGCGCAATGCTTTCGCGCCCGAAAGCTTGCACGTCGAGGACGAATCCCATCGCCATGAGGGCCATGCCGGACACCGGCCCGGCGGCGAGACGCATTTCAGGCTTTATATCGTGTCGGAGGCGTTTCGCGGAAAGAGCCGGTTGGAGCGCCATCGCATGATCAACGCGGCGCTGGCTCCCGAGCTCGCCGGCGGCGTGCACGCGCTCGCGATCCACGCGGCAGCGCCCGGCGAAGGCAAATAATTCGAGGCAGCCGCGCCGCCGGTCGTCCGCCGAGGCGACAACAGCACGCATCGGCAGTTTTGCGCCCGCTCCGGGCCCTCGCGCCGCGTAGTTCTTTGTAGCCTAACCGGCTTCCGCGAACTTCTTTTCGATCTCGTCCATCAACGGGGTTTCGAGGCCGGCCTGACGCAACTGGGCGAAATCTTCGGCAATCAACGCCTCCCAGGATTTTTGATCATCGACATTTTGCCGCCCGCGATATTGCAGATACAAAGCGCGCGCTTCATCGGTTCGATCAAGGAACATCAGGGCATGGGCGCGGTTGCTCTGTATCCAAATCATATCGGGTACGGTCGCGGCCGCCTGCTCGGCTGCTTCCAGCGCCAGGTCGAAATTGCGGGCCAATACCAGATCGAAGGCGACGGCGCCGATCTGACGCGCGGCATAACGCTGCGCGCTTTGCCAATACGCGTTTTCCGGATGGGGCCCGGCCTGCCGGACAGCGACGGCAAGACCGTCGCGGAACGCCTTTAGGGCCGCGACCAATTCTTTTTGCCGTGCCTGCAAACCGCCGATGTAGGTGTAGTTGAGAAACAAGTCTTGCTGCCACAACGCATTGCCGGGATCGCGGGCCGCGAGCTGCTCCTCGATTGCCAGGCCTATTTTGAACGACGCCAGCGCCTGATCGAGTTTGCCGCCCTCACTCGCCAGCGCCATCCCGACCATGTTGTTGCCGATGGCGACGTCGCGCAACCAATTCACGTTTGCCTGGTCGCTCGCCGCCAGCTTTTCGCGGATGGCAAGCGCCTTGCGGTATTCTTCCAACGCCTGTTCGGGCTGGCTCTGTTCCAGCAGCACATCGCCGATTTTGTTAAGCGCGACCGAGAGATGGCTCAGGTATTCGGTGTTGGTCGGCACCCGATCGGACAGTGCTTGCGCAATTTCGAGCCGCTTGCGGTAGACGGTCAGCGCCTGATCAAGCTTATGCTGCTTGAAAAGCGCCCGGCCGACTTGCTCGTAGGCGACGCCCAAGTCGCGCCACCAATCGGCGTTGAGGCTTTGACGCCCGACCAGCATTTGCATGATCGCCGCATCGCGCTGGAAAGCGGCGAGTGCATCATCGAGCTTGCCCTCATCTTCGCGCACGCGGCCGATGTTGAAATAGTCGGCGGCGAGATTTTTCTGGGCCTTGTCGTTACCGCCATTGGCATCGACTAGCTTCTGGTGGATGGCGCGCGCCTTCTCAAAGGCCGCGATCGCGTCACCGCCGTTGCCTTCCGCTACCAACGCCGCACCGATCCGCTGATAGACGACGCCGAGGTCCAATTGCCAAGCGGCATTGTCCGGGCTCTTGGCGAGCAGGTCTTCAAGAATTTGGCGTGCCTGATCGGCGGCGGCGAGCGCGCCCGCCCGATCGCCGAGGGTCATCAACGTCAGCGATACTTCCGAGAGCCCAGAGGCTTGGCTGTCGCGCAGATCGGGCGAAGTTTGACCGGACGAGACGAGCTCTTCCTGCAGCTTCTGGGCGCGGCCGATAATGTCCTTGACGAGCGCAGCCGGCACGCCGCTCTGGTGGCGAAAGCGGTCGGCCAAATCGTAGATCAGACTGTTGGATGTGCGCGTCGCGGCGTTGAGCGATGTCACGGCATGCTGGCGTTCGGTCACCGCGACCTCGCGTTGCCAATAGGCGAGGCCGGCAAGTCCGAGCGCCAGAACCAGACCGGCGGCAAGACTGCCGGTCAGGACGTTGCGCCGCCGCGACGCGCCGCGCCGGCTGTCGGCGACGAAAGTCTGAGTCTCGGCGGTCGGCATGGGCGCGTTGGGTGGACGCGAGGCGATCCAGCGCTCAGCCTCCTCGAGCGCCGGCGAGCGCAACAGCAGACCGCCAGGGCGGCCGCGGGCCCCCCAATGACGCGCCGCTTCGCCATAGTCGGTATGTTGCCTGATCCAGCCGATGTCGGTCGTCAGCGCGTCGGCGAGCCGATCCGCGGTCGCTTCGAACTGGGCGGGGTCGTCGAAGAATGCGAAGTTGAAGCGGCGCAGCGCCTCGGGTACGGCAGCGTCGGGCACGCGCCGGCAGACGATCGGCGCAAATCGCTTGTTCAGCGAGGCGGCATACGCCACCTCCTTGGCACAGATTTCGGAAGCCACCGCATCGGGACTGAGGGCAAAGATGACGGTGTCGGCCTTGCCGATCAGCCCCTCGATCCGTTTCCACCAGTCTTCAAATACGGAAATCTCGCTTCGATCGATCAACGGTTCGAAGCCGCGCGCCTCGAGTGCGGCGTCGAGTTGATCGACGACGGCCAGGTCTTTGCGCGAATAGGAAATGAAGATTTTGGCTTTCGATTCGGTTTGGCTATCGCCGGCGTCAGCGAGCATGTTTGCTCCCTTCTGGCGGCAACGTTAGCAAAGTTTTGCCTCAGGACGGAACGACGGCACGCATTAAATAAACGCAATCATGAAAGGCCGTCGTCATCGACCGGACCGCCTCAGAGATAGCCGCATTCAAGTCTCTGACAGACGAAATCGCCCGCTTTTTGGCGCCGGAGAACGAAATGAAAAAGAAGCTTGCAGATCGTGTTGCTTGCGTTATTGGACCGCAACCCGAGCATTGTCGAGGATACGCTTGGTATTAGCTAGCTCGCCTTCGCCGTCGCCAGCTTGCGCGTCAGCGGCGTCACGCGCAGCGCGGTGATGCGGTTGCGGTTCTTGCGCAGCACCTGAAACCGGTAGCCGTGGAAGGTGAAGCTTTGGCCGGGCTCCGGGATCGAGCGCGCCTCGTGGATCACCACGCCGGCGATGGTGGTCGCCTCGTCGTCGGGGATGTTCCAATCCATCGCCCGGTTGAGATCGCGGATCGGCACCGCGCCGTCGACATTGGCCGAGCCGTCCGGCAGCATGCGCACGCCGGCGACCGCGATCTCGTGCTCGTCGCTGATGTCGCCGACAATTTCGGCGATGATGTCCTTGATCGTCACCAGCCCTTCCAGCTCGCCGTATTCGTCGACCACGAGCGCAAACGGCGTCTTGCGATCGCGGAACGCCTTGAATTGCTCGGGCAGCGGCGTGGTGTCCGGCACGAACCATGGCGGCCGCGCCAGCGCCTCGATGTCGATCTTGGTGGCGTCGCCGGCGACCGCGTGCAGCGCGCGGATCAGATCTTTGACATGCAGCACGCCGAGAATGTTGTCCTGCGAGCCGCGCCACACCGGCAGCCGGCTGACAGCGGCGCCGAGCACCGTGTCGACGATCTCGCCCGGCGGTTCGTCAGCGTCGAGCATTACCATCTTGGTGCGGTGGACCATGACGTCGGACACGGTGAGCTCGCGCAGATCGAGCACGCCGCCCATCATGTCGCGGTCGAGCTTTTCGACAACCCCGGCGCGATGCAGGAGATCGACGGCGCCGCGCAGCTCTTCGCGCGGCGACAGGATGGATTGAATATTGCCGACCTGCATGCCGACACGGCGCAGGATCATGCGCACCACCCACTCGACCGCCTTGAGGATCGGCAGCATCAGCGAGACGGTGCGCGCGATCGGCTGGGCGACGACCAACGCCCAGCGATCGGGCGCGTTGAACGCGGCGGTCTTCGGCAACACCTCGCACAGCACGAAAATTAGCGCCGTCATCACGATGGTGGCGTAGATCACGCCGGCCTGGCCGAACAGCGTGAGTAACAGGCCGGTGGCCAAAGTCGAAGCGGCGATATTAGTGGCGTTGTTGGCCAACAGGACCGCGCCAAGGAAACGCTCGCGCTGCGCCAGCAGACGGCCGACAATGGTGGCGTCAATATTGCCGTGTTTCTCCAGCCGCAGCATCGCGGCGCGCGAGGACGCGGTCAGCGCCGTCTCGCTGCCGGAATAAAACGCCGAGACCAGGAGGCAGATCACCACCGCGGCGATGGTCAACCAATCGTAAATGTTCATCTCTCGGCAAGCTTCTCGCTCAAGAATGCGCGCACCTGCGCGGCATCGACGCCGTGTTCGACGAAAGCTGAGCCGATCCCGCGCACGAGGATGAATGTAAGCATTCCTCGTTTCACTTTCTTGTCTTGCGCCATCAAATCCATCAGCGCGTCGGCGTCGGGCAAACCGCTTGGGATGTCCGGCGGCCGGGTCGGCAGGCCGACGTCGGCGAGATGGCGGATGGCGCGGTCGGCCTCGGACGCGGCAATGAGTCCGAGCCGCGCCGAGAAGCCGAACGCCAGCGCGATGCCGGCGGCAACCGCCTCGCCATGGAGCAGCCGGTCGGAAAAGCCGCAGGCCGCTTCCAGCGCGTGACCGAAAGTGTGGCCGAGATTAAGCAGCGCCCGCTCGCCGGTCTCGCGCTCGTCGCGCGCCACGATCGCGGCCTTGGCGCGGCAGCTCACCGCGATGGCGTGCTCGCGGGCAAAATTTCCGGAATTGCCGGGCGCGAACACGTCGCGCCAGTTGGTTTCCAGCCAGGCGAAGAAGGCGGCGTCGCCGAGGAGACCGTACTTGGCGACTTCGGCGTAACCGGCCCGGAATTGCCGCGGCGGCAAAGTGTCCAGCAGAGCGGTGTCGGCGACCACCAGGATCGGCTGATGGAACGCGCCGATCAGATTCTTGCCGTGGGCGGAATTGATCGCAGTCTTGCCGCCGACCGATGAATCGACTTGTGCCAACAGCGTGGTCGGCACCTGGACATAATCGAGACCGCGCCGCACCGCCGACGCAGCAAAGCCGGCGAGATCGCCGATCACGCCGCCGCCGAGCGCGATCACGAGGTCGCCGCGTTCGATGCGCGCGGCAATGATCGCCTCACAGACTTCTTCGAACACCTGAAAGCTCTTGGCGCTTTCGCCGGGCGGAACCACCAGCCGGCTGTACGCGATGCCGGATTCGGCCAATGCGGCTTCGACCGCATCGAGGTGCTGAAGCTCGATATTCGCATCCGTGACGATGAAGGCCTTGGCGCGGGGCCGCAACGCTTCGATACGGGCGCCGAGCGATGCGATCAGCCCGCGTCCGATGACGATATCGTAGCCGCGGGCGTCGAGCGCGACGCGCACAATCGTCGGATCGATGCGAACCGGTGCGGTCATGCGCCGGCCTCGCGCGCGGACGACGCCGGTTCCTTCAGAAACGCGGCGAGCGCCGTCATCAGGTCGGCGACGATGGCGTCATGCGATACCTCGCGCGACTGCACGGTGAGATCGGCCAACGCATAAGTCGGCTCGCGTTCAGCGAGCAGCTTGCGCAGCGTTTCGGCCGGGTCGTCGGTGTGCAGGAGCGGCCGGTCGCCGCGGCGTTTGCTGGTCCGCCGCAGCAACACGTCGAATTCGGCGCGCAGCCAGATCGAGATACCTTTCAGCTTGATGAGCGCCCGCGTGTCCGCGTTCATGAACGCGCCGCCGCCGGTCGCCAGCACCTGCGGGCCGCCTTCAAGGATGCGGGCGATCACGCGCGCTTCGCCACTGCGGAAATATGGCTCGCCGTGGCGGGCGAAAATCTCGGCGATCGTCATACCGGCAGCCTTTTCGATCTCGCCGTCGGCATCGGTAAACGGGATCGCAAGCCGCGCCGCCAGCCGGCGGCCGACCGATGATTTGCCGACCCCCATCATGCCCACCAACACGATCGAGCGGTGCCCGAGACCGGCCAGGATCGCGGCGGTCAAATCCGCCGCCTCTGCATCATTTTGTATTGCAAAATCAGACATTTATACTAAGCCAACAATCGCTCGCGAAGACCCGCGCCAAAAGCTCGCTCCGCGCCGAAACAGACAGCGCCCGCCCGGCCAGACGACTTGCCAGGCCGGGCCGAACATGATCGTACTCGCTCCGGTCCGCCGGCACCAATGGGATGAGCGCGAGCGCCACGCTATGCCCAGCCTGCTTCGCTTCCTCTCCGTTGTCGCGATCCTTGCTGCGATCGTCTATGGCGGCATCTATGCGCTGGCGCATTTCGTCGAACCGAAGCCGCGCGAGATCAGCGTCTCGATCCCGCCCGAGAAATTCTTCAAGAACCGCTGAAGCATCCATGAGTCGCAAAGTGGCGCGGAAAACGTCTGGCGGTGCGGCGCGTGCCGCCAAACGCTCCGACGAGCGGATGGTGGCGTTGTTTCTCGACATGCTCGCGGCCGAGCGCGGCGCCGGGAAAAATACGCTGGGCGCTTACGGCCGCGACCTCGCCGATTTCACCGGCCACCTCGCCGGCGGACGATCGGTGGCGGCGGCGACCACCGACGATATCCGCGCCTATCTCGGTAAGTTGGCCAAACGCGGCCTGTCGCCGGCGACGGTGGCGCGTCGCCTCTCGGCTATTCGCCAGCTCTATCGCTTTCTCTATGCCGAAGGGCAGCGCAAGGATGATCCAGCCGCGGTGCTGGAAGGACCAAAGCGCGGGCGAGCCTTGCCGAAAACGCTGACGCTGGCCGAAGTCGATCGTCTGCTGCGCGCGGCCGGCGAATGCGACGCGCAAGCGCCGCCGGCGGTACGGCTGCGCGCGACGCGGCTCGCTTGTTTGGTCGAGCTGCTGTACGCCACGGGACTTCGCGTCTCCGAACTCGTCGCGCTGCCGGCCTCCGCCGCACGCCGAGATGCGCGGGTCATCGTCGTACGCGGCAAAGGCAACAAAGAACGCATGGTGCCGCTCAACGATGCGGCCAAGCAGGCGATGGCGGACTATCTGGCCCGGCTCGCCGAAGCCGGCGGCGCTCGCGATGCCGGCTCGAAATGGCTGTTCCCGTCGTTCGGCGAGGCCGGCCATCTCACCCGCCAGCATTTCGCGCGCGAGCTCAAGGCGCTTGCCGGTGCGGCCGGTCTGCGCGCCGCGCAACTGAGCCCGCACGTGCTGCGCCACGCCTTCGCCAGTCATCTCCTGCACAACGGCGCCGACTTGCGCGTGGTGCAGACACTGCTTGGTCACGCCGATATCTCGACGACCCAGATCTATACCCATGTGCTCGCGGAGCGGCTCAAGAGCCTTGTGCGCGATTTGCATCCGCTGGCGGACGTCAATAATTGAAGGCTAGAGATTCGCGGCCGAGGATTACCAGGGCAGCATTCAGATTGCTTAGCCCCATCCGCGATAACCCTAAGACGATGACGTTAAGAAAGAAAATGACCTTAAGAGTAAGTATTGCGTAATGCGCTCCTATCTCGATTTCGAAAAGCCGGTGGCCGAGCTCGAGGCCAAGGTCGAGGAAATGCGCGCGCTGCAGGCCGGCGGCGATGCCATCGCCATCGGCGAGGAGATCAGCCGCATCGAGAGCAAGGCGGATCAGGCGCTCAAGGAACTCTACGCCACCTTGACGCCCTGGCAGAAGACGCAAGTCGCCCGCCATCCGCAGCGGCCGCATTGTCTCGACTATGTCAGAGAGCTCATCACCGACTTCGTGCCGCTAGCCGGCGACCGCAGCTATGGCGAGGACGCCGCGATCGTCGGCGGCGTCGGCCGGTTCCGCGGCGCAAGCGTCTGCGTCATCGGGCAGGAAAAGGGCTCCGACACCGACAACCGTCTCAAGCACAATTTCGGCATGGCGCGGCCGGAAGGCTATCGCAAGGCGGCGCGGCTGATGGACATGGCCGATCATTTCGACATTCCGGTCATCGCGCTGATCGATACCGCGGGCGCCTATCCCGGCATCGGCGCCGAGGAACGCGGCCAGGCTGAAGCGATCGCGCGCTCGACCGAAGCCTGCCTGCGGATCGGCGTTCCCAACGTCGCGGTGATCATCGGCGAAGGTGGCTCGGGCGGCGCGATCGCGATCGCGACCGCCAACCGGGTGATCATGCTGGAGCACGCCATCTACAGCGTGATTTCGCCGGAAGGCGCCGCCTCGATCCTGTGGCGCGATACCGCCAAAGCGCAGGAGGCGGCGTCGAGCATGAAAATCACCGCGCAGGATCTGGTGCGTTTCGGCGTGGTCGACACGGTCGTGCCGGAGCCGACCGGCGGTGCCCACCGCAATCCGGCCGCGGCCGTCACCGCGACGGGTGAGGCGATCGACACCGCCTTGTCCGCGCTGCACGGGCTCGATCCGGCGACCATTGTCCGCCTGCGGCGGGAGAAGTTCATGGCGATCGGGCGGACGCTGGGCTGAGCTGAGTGGAAATCGCCGCCTCGCCGCCACAATCGTGCCCGGATTCGTCCTCTGGCCTAGCCCCCTCAAAGCGCATTTAAGGCCTCGGCCCCTGGCCGCGCCTAAGACCTTGGCCTGCCGATAAAATTTACGACAATATTTACCATTCGTTGAGAGCCGGCATGATCCTGCTTGCTGCCGGCGCTTTGGTTGGCTTGCGAAAGCCATTTTGTGGGGATAACCATTATGTGGCGGATGGTTCGGGGACCGTCTGCCGGTCGGGGGAGTATTGCATTGATCCGCGCCCGCTTGGTCCGCGCGCTGACAGCGTCGGCGATTGTCGCCGGTTCGCTGACGCTTGCCGGATGCTATGGCGAGGACGGCTATCAGCTGCCGACCAAGGCGATGAAAGAGCTGTCGCCGCAGATGCTGTCGCTGCTCGAACAGAAAAACATGCCGAAGGAGTCGCCGGTCCTCGTTCGGATCTTCAAGGAAGAATCCGAGCTTGAGGTCTGGAAGCAGGACACCACCGGCCATTTCCAGATACTGAAAGTGTATCCGATCTGCCGCTGGTCGGGCGATCTCGGACCGAAGGTGAACGAAGGCGACCGCCAGGCACCCGAGGGCTTCTATACCATCACGCCCGCGCTGATGAATCCGAATTCCAACTACTACCTCGCGATCAATATCGGTTTCCCCAACGCCTTCGACAAAGCCAACGACCGCCACGGCGGCTTCGTGATGATCCATGGCGACTGCTCGTCGCGCGGCTGCTACGCCATGACCGACGAGCAGATCGGCGAAATCTATTCGCTGGCGCGCGAGTCGTTCCTCGGCGGCCAGCAATCGTTCCAGATCCAGGCTTATCCGTTCCGCATGACGCCGGCGAACTTGGCGCGCCACCGCACCAATCCGAACATGGCGTTCTGGAAGATGATCAAGGTCGGCAACGACCACTTCGAGGCGACGCACCTCGAGCCCAAGGTCGACGTTTGCGACCGCCACTACGTGTTCGACGCCGCACAGCCGCCGGGATCGAACAAGTCGACGGTCTTCAATCCAAGCGGCCGCTGCCCGGCCTATGTGGTGAATCCGGAAATCGCCGGGCCGGCGATGGAAAAATCGCACGCCGATGAAGTGCAGTACGCCGCTTTGGTCAAGGCCAATACCTGGACGGCCCCGGTTCATTCCGGCCTCGACGGCGGCATGAACCGTGTCTTCCTGGCGCAGGTCGGCGGCAACATCCCGCCGGCGCGCGTGCCGCCGCCGACCGTGAATGCATTGCCGCCGCAGCCGCCGCCGGTCGGGACCGCCGTCGCCGACAGCAATGCCGGCTCGGAGCCGTCGCTGGCGAACAAGATCTTTGGCGGCTTCATGGGGCAGAAGACGCAAGTCGCGACGACTGATGCCGGAACCCAGGAGCGTGGCCCCGGGCCGTCGACAACCGGCGCGACGGCAACGCCGAAGGCGAAGCCGCATGCCGGGTCGACCGCCGTCGCCGAGGCGAAGACCAACGGGCTTGGGCTGCGCAAGACCGATACGGTCAGGGCCGAGAGAGCCAAGGGCGAGCCGCAGCAGCTCGCGGCCAAGCCGAAACCGGCTCCTGCGCAGCAAGAAGCCAACGCCGCGGCGCCGTCGGCAAGCGCGACCATGAGCGGCGCGCAGCCGATGGTACCGGCCGGCAACTTCGACAGCCGCTGGGGCGGATTGCAGTAATCAGATACGTCGGACGACTGAGGACAGACGATCCTTGTCCGTCGTCTGTCAGCCGTCGTCTGTCATCCGCTAAGCGTATCGCCCGTGGCAGTGCTTGAATTTCTTGCCTGAGCCGCAGGGGCATGGCTCGTTGCGGCCGACCTTGCCCCAACTGTTCGGATCTTTCGGATTGCGTTCGGCCGCCGGCACTGTGCGCGGCACGGCCGCTGCCGCCGCAGCGGCTCCGCCGCCGATGCCATGGCGCGCCAGCGTTTCGGCGCCGGCCATCGCCAGCGCCATCTCGTCCTCGCCGGTGGTCGGATCGATCTTGTGCGCTTCCATGGCCGGCAGCGCCTGCTGCTCGACCGGCTGCGGCATGATCTCCACCCGCATCAACTGCGCCGTCACCGCCTCGCGCAGACTCTGGCTCATCGCCTCGAACAGGCTGAAGGCTTCGGCCTTGTATTCGTTGAGCGGATCGCGCTGGCCGTAGCCGCGCAGCCCGATCACCTGCCGCAGATGGTCGAGCATCACCAGATGCTCGCGCCACAGATGGTCGAGCGTCTGCAGCAGGATCGACTTCTCGACGTAACGGATGACGTCGGAGCCCCACTGCGCCACCTTCGCCGCCATGTGCTCGTCGGCGCGGCGCTCGACGCGGCTGAAAATCTCCTCGTCGGCGATGCCTTCTTCCTTGGCCCAATCGTCGACCGGCAGATCGAGGCCGAGCACGCGCTTGAGCTCCTCCTTGAGCCCCGGCGTGTCCCACTGCTCCGGATAGGCGTTCTCCGGCACGTGCTTGGCGACGAGATCGTCGATGGCGTTGTGGCGCATGTCGCCAACGACATCCGCCGACGCCGCATCGTCCATCCATTCGATGCGCTGGTCGAAGATCACCTTGCGCTGATCGTTCATCACGTTGTCGAACTTGAGGATGTTCTTGCGGATATCGAAGTTGCGCGCCTCGACCTTCTGCTGCGCTTTTTCCAGCGCCTTGTTGATCCATGGATGGACGATCGCCTCGTTCTCCTTGAGCCCGAGTCTGGTCAGCATGCCATCCAGCTTGTCGGTGCCGAAGATGCGCATCAGATCGTCTTCGAGCGACAGGAAGAATTTCGAGTGGCCGGGATCGCCCTGGCGTCCGGAACGGCCGCGCAACTGGTTGTCGATGCGGCGGCTTTCGTGCCGTTCGGTGCCGAGCACGAAGAGTCCACCAGCGGCCAGCGCCTTCTCCTTGAGGCGGCTGACCTGGGCGCGAATTTCCGCCGCCTGCGGGCTCTTGTCGCGCGTCTGCCAGTCCTCGACGTCCGCCATTTCCTGGCGGATGCGCATGTCGGCATTGCCGCCGAGCTGAATGTCGGTGCCGCGGCCGGCCATGTTGGTGGCGATGGTGATGGCGCCGGGCACGCCGGCCTGGGAGACGATATAGGCTTCCTGCTCGTGATAGCGGGCATTCAGGATGGCAAACACTTTGGCCTTCGACGCGCCTTCATCGCCGGAATAGAGCGCGGCAAACGCATTGGGGTCCGAGAAATCGTGCTGCTCCCAGCCCTTCTGGCGCAGCATTTCGGCGAGCTGCTCGGACTTTTCGATCGAGGTGGTGCCGACCAGCACCGGCTGGCCGCGCACCTTGCAATCCTCGATCAGGGTGAGAATGGCGCGGAACTTCTCCGCCGCCGTGCGATAGACCTCGTCGTCATCGTCGAGCCGCACCATCGGCATGTTGGTCGGGATTTCCAACACTTCGAGATTGTAGATGTCCATGAACTCGTCCGCCTCGGTGGCGGCCGTGCCGGTCATGCCGGCAAGCTTTTCGTACATGCGGAAGTAGTTCTGGAACGTGATCGATGCGAGCGTCTGGTTTTCCGGCTGGATCGGCTGCCGTTCCTTGGCTTCGAGCGCCTGGTGCAGGCCCTCGGAATAGCGCCGGCCCGGCATCATGCGGCCGGTGAACTCGTCGATGATGATGACTTCGCCGTTGCGGACGATGTAGTCCTTGTCGCGCTGGAACAGCTTGTGGGCGCGCAGCGCCTGGTTGACGTGATGCACGACCGAGACGTTCTCGACGTCGTAGAGCGAATCCGACTTGAGCAGCTTGGCGGCGTGCAGGCCTTGCTCGAGCTTTTCCATCCCGACCTCGGTCAGCGTCACGGTGCGCTGCTTCTCGTCGACCTCGTAGTCGGACTTGTCGAGCGACGGGATGAAGGTGTCGATGGTGTTGTAGAAGTCGGAGCGGTCGTCGAGCGGGCCGGAGATGATCAGCGGCGTCCGCGCTTCGTCGATCAGGATCGAGTCGACTTCGTCGACGATGGCGTAGATGTGTCCGCGCTGCACCATGTCCTCGAGCCGGTACTTCATGTTGTCGCGCAGATAGTCGAAGCCGAGCTCGTTGTTGGTGCCGTAAGTGACGTCGCAGTCGTATTGCTTCTTGCGTTCCTGGTCATCGAGGCCATGCACGATGACGCCGACCGTCAGCCCGAGAAAATTGTAGATCTGCCCCATCCACTCGGCGTCGCGCTTGGCGAGATAGTCGTTGACGGTGACGACGTGGACGCCGCGGCCGGCGAGCGCATTGAGATAGACCGGCAGCGTCGCGACCAGCGTCTTGCCTTCGCCGGTCTTCATCTCGGAAATCCGCCCCTCGTGCAGCACCATGCCGCCGATCAGCTGGACGTCGAAATGGCGCTGGCCGAGGGTGCGCTTGCCGGCCTCGCGCACGGTGGCGAATGCCGGCACCAGGATGTCGTCGAGCGTCGAGCCCTCGGAGAGTTGCTTCTTGAATTCCTCGGTGCGCGCCCGCAGCTTTTCGTCGGAGAGCTGTTCCAGCTCCTGCTCCAGCGCGTTGATGGCGTCGACGCGCGGCCGGTACGAGCGGATGCGCCGGTCGTTGGAGGAGCCGAACAGCTTGCGAGCGACTGCGCCGATCATCGCGACTTCATCCTTCCAATCAGGGAGCGCGCCAAAAGTTGCCAATGAGCATGATCTGGTCCGGAAACCGGCTTCCCACTTTGGCGGATCATGCGCGGAAGTTCCTCGCCAACACCGCGCTTTCAAGCGGCGGAAAATGCAGGGCTATTCGGGCTTCTGCAAGGCCACTTTGCAAGGTGAATGGGACGCCTGTCGATGCTCGCCGAGAGATAAGAGGGGGTGGTTTTATTGTCAATGTGAGGCTTTTCTTCGCGCCCGCGTTAGGTCGGTCTTCACGCCCTCGTTAGGCGAGCGGCCCAATTCTGCCATTGCCAAGTGAACATGATTCGGCGAGTGTCCGCGCCCAGAAAAACCCCGCGCCTGTAAGGCGCTTTGCCAAGCTGCCCGAAGGCAAGCTACCTCAAGGATCGTGTTCCATGGCCTCTAGTCGCCCGTTCGTCGTCCGCGCGCTTGGCGTGCTCGCTTGCGCCGTGTTGTTGTCCGCGCCGATCGTCATTGGCGGCGGCGTCCTGCGCGGCGTCGCCTGGGCTCAGGACAAGGACCCGGTGGTGGCCCGCGTCAACGGCGTCGATATCCGCGAGAGCGACATCGCCTTCGCCGAGGAGGAGATCGGCGGCAACATGCCCTCGATTCCGCCCGAACAGAAGCGCGACTACCTGGTCAATTATCTGGTCGACGTGATCGTGCTGTCGCAGGCCGCCGAGAAGCAGAAGCTCGACGACCGGCCCGACGTCAAGCATCGGCTGGCCTTCGATCACAACCGGCTATTGATGGAAGCGTTGCTGCAGGATGCCGGCAAGGCCGCGCTGTCGGACGAGGCCGAACACAAGCTCTATGACGAGGCCATCAAGCAGGTGAAGGCCGAGGAAGAAGTGCACGCCCGGCATATCCTCGTCGTCAGCGAGGATGAAGCCAAGGCAATCCTGGCCCAACTCAAAGGCGGCGCCGACTTCATCGTGCTGGCGAAAGAAAAATCCAAAGATCCGGGCTCGGCCGAATCCGGCGGCGATCTGGGCTATTTCACCAAAGAGCAGATGGTGCCGGAATTCGCCGAAGTGGCGTTCAAGCTCGGCAAGGGAGAGCTGTCGGACCCGGTGAAGACCCAGTTCGGCTGGCACATCATCAAGGTCGAGGATCGGCGCACCAAGCCGACGCCGACCTTCGAGCAGGTCAAGCCGCAGATCGAGAACTACATCGCCCATCGCGCGCAGGCCGAATTGGTGGAGAATCTGCGCAAGAGCGCCAACGTCGAACGCCTCGACAAGCCGCCGACGCCGGACGCTTCGCTCAATCCCCCCGCGCCGACGAAGAAGTAATCGACACTACGTACAACCCTACTACCGTCATCCTGAGGTGCGCGCTAAAAGCACGCCTCGAAGGATGCGCGGCCACGGCGCCCGGGCCGTCACCCTTCGAGGCTCGACATAGCGCGTCAAAGACGCGCGTGAACGCGCTTACGGCTCGCACCTCAGGGTGACGGAAAACATGACATCCATCTCTCCCCTCGCCCCCGCCTCGTTTCCCGACATGCCGCCGGTCGACGGCGTGCGGCTCGCGACTGCCGCGGCTGGAATCCGCTATCCCGGACGCACCGACGTATTGCTCGCCCGGTTCGATGCCGGCACTACGGTGTCCGGCGTCTTCACGCGCTCGAAGTGTCCGTCGGCGGCGGTCGATTGGTGCCGTGAGCGGATCGGCAAAGGCCGCGCCAGTGCGCTGGTGGTCAATTCCGGCAATGCCAACGCCTTCACCGGCAAATCCGGCCGCTCCGCGACCAAGCTCACCGCCGAGATTGCCGCCAAAACCATCGGCTGCATGCCGGCCGACGTGTTTCTCGCCTCGACCGGCGTGATCGGCGAGCCGCTCGATGCGACCAAGTTCGCCGGCGTCATGGATCGTCTCGCCGCTGACGCCAAGCCCGGCGACTGGCACACCGCCGCCAAGGCGATCATGACCACCGACACATTCCCCAAAGGCTCAGCCGCCATTGTCGGCATGAACCGGACTGCCGTGACCATCTGCGGCATCGCCAAAGGCGCCGGCATGATCGCCCCCGACATGGGCACGATGCTGTCGTTCGTTTTCACCGACGCGCCGATCGCGCCTATGGTGCTCAAGGCGCTGCTGCGTGACGGCGTGGAGAATACCTTCAACGCGGTTACCATCGACGGCGACACCTCGACGTCCGATACGCTGCTTGCTTTCGCCACCGGCGCCGCGGCCGCCCGTGGGGTGGAGAAGATCGCGCGGCTCTCCGACCCGCGGCTTGCTTCGTTCCGCAAGGGCTTCAATGCCGTGCTTGCCGATCTGTCCGAGCAGGTGGCGCGCGACGGCGAAGGCGCGCGCAAGCTGGTCGAGATCGTAGTCGAAGGCGCGGTATCGAAGAAATCGGCGCGGCGGATCGCGCTGTCGATCGCCAATTCGCCGCTGGTCAAAACCGCAATCGCCGGCGAGGATGCCAATTGGGGCCGCGTGGTGATGGCGGTCGGCAAAGCCGGCGAGCCGGCCGACCGCGACCGCCTGGCCATCTGGTTCGGCGGCATCCGCGTCGCCCACAAGGGCGCGCGCGATCCCGGCTACGACGAAGCCGCGGTGTCGGCGGCAATGAAGCAACCGGAAATCACGCTGAAAGTCGCGCTCGGGCTGGGCAAGGGCCGCGACCGCGTGCTGACCTGCGATCTCACCAAGGAATATGTCGCCATCAACGGCGATTATCGATCGTAGATGTTCGGGACTACGACTCCTTAACCACCGCGGCGAAAGCGAAAACAGTGCGAGATCGCCTGAAGCCCGCCTTTACCATGCATTGCCTAGGCTGAGAGCAGGCCGTGAGCGTCAAGCTGGTCCTCGTCGCCGCCTGCGCGCTGATCGATCCCGACGGACGCGTACTCATCGCGCAGCGCCCACCGGGAAAGTCGATGGCTGGCTTGTGGGAATTTCCCGGCGGCAAGGTCGAGCCGGGCGAGCGGCCGGAGACGACGCTGATCCGCGAACTGAAGGAGGAGCTCGGAATCGACGTCAAGGAAGAGTGTCTCGCGCCGCTGACATTTGCGAGTCACCTCTATCACGACTTTCACCTGCTGATGCCGCTCTATGTCTGCCGGCGCTGGGACGGGATCGTGCAGGGGCAGGAGGCGCAGACGCTCAAATGGGTACGGCCGAACGAACTGCGCAATTATCCGATGCCGCCAGCCGACGAGCCACTGATTCCGCACCTGACGACGCTGCTATGAAGCGAACCCGAGGCAGAACCGTTATGTCCAAATCTTACAGGTTCAGGTCTTGTACGGAGACAGCCGCTAGGGCACTTCGTCCGTTCCTGGCCGATGAGCGCGGCACCACGGCGATCGAATATGCGCTCATTGCGTCCGGCGTTTCCATCGTGATCGCCGCCGCGGTCATTGCCATAGGCTCGGGCGTCCAGGGGATGTTCAGCAGCGTCTCCTCGGCGCTGAAGTGATCAAGCGAACGCTATCTTCCCGCCTTTTCCCCCGTCGATATCTCGCGCGTGCCGAGCGCATCGGCAAGCCGCGTTTTTGCCGAGCCCGGCCGTAGCGGCTGTTGCTGGCTTGGATGCGGCGCCCAGCCGGAGAGCCAGACGATCTCGAACGTGGCGCGGATGCGGCCGTCGGCATCGGCAAAGCGCTCGGCATAGGTTTCCGCCATGCGCATCAGCGTCGCACGCTTGAGCGGCGTGCGGCGGCGATCAAACAGTGCGTTGGTCGCGCCCATGCGGCGCAGGTCGTGCATCAGCGTGAACGCCGAATCGTAGCGCACCGTGATGCGGTCCACATCGGTCACCGGCAGCGCAAAGCCGGCGCGCTGCAACAGCGCGCCGAGGTCGCGCAGATCGGCGAACGGCGCGACGCGGGGCGAGACGCCGCCCTCGTTTTCGCTTTCGGCCGCGGCGAACGCTTGCCGCAGCTCGGTCAGGGTCTCGCCGCCGATCAGCGCGGCAACGAACAACCCATCCGGCTTGAGCGCGCGGCGGATTTGCACGAGCGCGCCGGGCAGATCGTTGACGAATTGCAGCGACAGCGCCGAGACGACGAGATCGAAGACGGCGTCGCCGAACGGAAGCGCCTCCTCGTCGGCAACAACACGCAACGCGGCCGCTCCCTTCCCTTCCAGCACCGTGTCCGTGCCTACAACAAGGCTGACCGAGCCGAGGCGCGTCAGCGCCGTGCGTACCGCATCGCCTGGCGTGCCGAGATCGAGCGCCCGATCAAAACGTCGCAACACGGCGGCAAGCCGATCGGCGAGATCGTCGGCGACGCGATCGAGCAAAAAAGTCGCCGGTTCGAGCGCCGTCGCGCGCCGGCGGCGGGCACGGAGCAACATGCGATCAAAGATCAGCGGGCTATCAGCCATACCCAATTGTCTCACGCCTCATCCTGCATGTCCCGCGCACGGCGGTGACAATTCCGACACGGAGCGATAGCCTGATGGCATGGGGAGCCCGGCGGTCGAGCCTGTGAACGTCACCGCGATTGCGCGCTTCAAACGCACCGCGGACACCGCGCGCGGCGTGCTTCGCGTTGCGCTCGATCTGGCGTTGCCGCGCCTGTGCGCCGTCTGCCGTGAGCCGGTCGAAGGCCAAGGCCTCTGCGCGGCGTGCTGGTCGAAACTGTCCTTCATCACCCGGCCCTATTGCGAACGGCTTGGCATACCTTTCGTTTATGATCCCGGTCCCGGCATTCTATCGATGGAGGCGATCGCCGACCCGCCGGCTTATCAGCGCGCCCGCGCCGCCGTGCGCTTTGACGAAATCTCGCGCGCGCTGGTGCATGCGCTTAAATATGGCGACCGGCTCGATCTTGCGCCGATGATGGGCCGCTGGCTCAGCCAGGCCGGGCGCGAGGTTTTGAGTAACGCCGATGCGCTGGTGCCGGTGCCGCTGCACTGGCGCCGGCGCTGGGCCCGCCGCTTCAACCAATCCGCCGTACTGGCGGCCGAGGTCTCCGCCGCAAGCGGCGTGCCGATCGCCGCCGGCGCGCTCAAGCGGGTGAAATTCACCGCGCAGCAGGTCGGGCTGTCGCGGTCGCAACGCGCCGCCAATGTGCAGGGCGCCTTCCGGGTGCCGGCGGACGGCAAGGCGGCGGTTGCCGGCCGCCGGCTTCTTCTGATCGACGATGTTTTGACCTCGGGCGCCACGGTCGAAGGCTGTGCCAAGGCGCTGCTGCGGGCGGGCGCGCGGAACGTCGATGTGCTGGTCTTCGCCAGGGTTGCCGAGGCCGGGCGAACCTCCATATAAAGGCTTGATATAAAAAGCGATCTACCGGGGTTAACGGCGCGTTATGAATTCTGTCGAAATCTATACGAGGAAATATTGCTCGTATTGCCATTACGCGAAGGAGCTGCTTTCGCGCAAAGGGGTCAACTTCCGTGAGATCGACGTCACGGGGAGCCAAGAGATGCGCGACCAGATGATGGCCCGTGCCGGCGGTCAATCGACGCTGCCGCAGATTTTCATCGGCGCAACCCATGTTGGCGGTTGCGACGAGCTCTATGCGCTCGACGACGCCGGCAAGCTCGATCCGCTGCTCAAGCAAAACGAGGATCGGCCGGCATGAGCGCGGCTCTGAATTCCGCCTTCAAGGTCGGGCTCGTGCAAATGCGCTCGGGTGTCGATCCGCAAGCCAATCTTACCTCGGCGCTGTCCGCGATCGAGGCGGCGGCCGACGCCGGCGCCGATTACGTGCTGACGCCGGAAATGACCAACATCATGGAGATCAAGCGCGAGAAGCTGTTCGCCGCGATCGCCGACGAAGAGCACGATCCGATGCTGGCGGCGCTGCGCGCGGCGGCGCGCAAGCTTTCGATCTTTATGCATATCGGCTCGCTGGCGGTGAAGGTTTCAGCCGACAAGGCAGCAAACCGCTCGTTCCTGATCGACCGCCGCGGCGATGTAGTCGCGCGTTACGACAAGATCCATATGTTCGACGTCGATCTGGCGAACGGCGAAAGTTATCGCGAATCGCGCAGCTACCGTGCTGGCGACCTAGCGGTGGTGGCCGATCTGCCCTGGGGCCGGCTCGGCGTCACCGTCTGCTACGACTTGCGCTTCCCGGCGCTCTACCGCGCGCTCGCCGAGGCCGGCGCGTCGTTCTTGTCGATTCCCGCCGCCTTCACCAAACAGACCGGCGAAGCGCATTGGCACGTGCTGATGCGGGCGCGCGCCATCGAGAACGGATGCTTCGTGTTCGCCGCCGCGCAGGGCGGTAAGCATGAAAATGGCCGCGAGACCTTTGGCCATTCGCTGGTGGTCGATCCCTGGGGCCAAATCATCGCCGAAGCCGGCACCGAGCCGGGCGTCATCGTTGCCGAGGTCGACCCGGCGCAGGTCGCGGCGGCGCGCTCGCGCATCCCGTCGCTGCTCAATGGCCGGCGCTTCGAAGTGATCGAACCGATGGCCGAGCCGACCTATCTGCGCGCCGTGCAGGCGCCGTCATGATCCGCTACGCGCTCAATTGCGACCACGGCCACATGTTCGAGAGTTGGTTCGCCAACTCGGCCGCCTACGACCGCCAGGCCAAGCGCGCGCTGATCGCCTGTCCGGTTTGCGACTCCACCAAGGTGGAGAAGGCGATCATGTCGCCACGGCTCGGCCGCTCCGACGCAGCGGAGGCGCCGGAGCCGAATAAGCTTCCAATACCGGCGCCGCCGACGCCACCTGCACCGGGAGCGGCGCCAGGACCAGTGGCGGTGATGTCGCCGCCGGAGCGCGAGTTGCGCAAAAAGCTCAAAGAGCTGCGCGACCACCTCACCAAGAACGCCGATTATGTCGGGCCGGGCTTTCCCGAGCAGGCGCGCAAAATCCATTACGGCGAGATCGAGCACCGCTCGATCTATGGCGAAGCCTCACCCGACGAGGCCAAGGAATTACACGAGGAAGGCATCGCGTTTCATCCGCTGCCGATCCTGCCGGACGAGTTCAACTAGGAACACGATGTGCGGCGCGGATTGGATATCCGCTTTCCGCTGACCTCCAATTCACGTGGCGCCTGTCGAGCGCGCCTAGCGTGGGCCTGTCAGCGATGCCTGCCGCCGCCACCGCCGCCGTGACCTCCGCCTCCACCGCCGCCGTGACCTCCGCCTCCACCGCCACCATGACCGCCGCCGCCGCCGCCGCCGCCGCCACCGCGAAACACCACGGCGCGGCGCGTACTGCCGGCGTGAACGGCGCCGTAACGATGACCGGGCCCCGGTAAGCCGTTGCCCACGTGATGACCGTGGCCGCCGCCCTGACCACCATGCCCGCCGGCTTGTGGCGTATGCTGGTGGCTGCCGTGATGTTTCCAGCCGCGCCAGCCTTCGCGGCCGCCGAAGCCGAAGCCGCGACGGAATTCATAGCCGAGAATGTACCAGCCGGGGCCATCCCAGCCGTCGTCGTACCACCCGTAAGTCTGGCCGTCGGCAACATAGCTGTCGTCACCGCCTTGCGCGACCGCCGGCGCGGTGGTGCAGCCAGGCCCCATCATCAGGTCCGTGTCGATCAGCGTGCGCGCCGGCGGCACCGTTCCGAACGGCTCGTTTTCGAGCCATAGCTTGCCGTCGGTTCCGAGAACCAGCACAGTTCCGGGGTCGAGGCCGTCAAAAGCGTGCACGGTTGCATCGACCTGATCGCGGTCGGGTGGGACTAAAGAGCCAAACGGGGCGCGTTCGAGCCACAACTTGCAATCCGTTCCGAGCACAAGAACCAGCTGCTCATCGAGCCCCTGAAACGCCTGCACGGTCGCGTCGACCTGGGCTCGGGCCGGCGGCACCGTGCCGAACGGCGCTTTTTCAAGCCACAGCTTTCGATCGGAGCCGAGCACCAGTGCCGTCCCAACGCCGAGCGGCTGGAAGGCCAGCACGGTGGCGTCGACCTGGACGCGGCTCGGCGGAACAATGCCGAACGGGCCGTGTTCGAGCCACAATTTGCCGTCGGTGCCGAGCACCAAAATGTTCTGCCCGTCGATCCACTTGAAGGATCGCACCGTGGCGTCGACTTGCGCGCGGGCCGGCGGCACGCTGCCGAACGGACCGTGCTCAAACCACAGATTGCCGTCGGTGCCGAGAACCAGGACGTTCTGATCGTCGACGGCTTCGAAGGCCTGCACATCAGTGTCGACCAACTCCCGGCTGGGAGGGACGGTGCCGAATGGGCCGTGCTCACGCCACAGCTTGCGGTCGGTGCCGAGCACCATGGCCGTCTGCTCGCTGAGCGCCTGAAAGGCTTGTACGGTCGCGTCGACCTGGACCCGGGCAGGCGGAACGGTGCCGAACGGGCCGTGCTCAAGCCACAGGTTGCCGTCGCTTCCGAGGACAAAAATCTGCGCGGGATTTCGCGGCGTAGCGGTCTGAAAAGTCCCCGCTGCGTTCGCACCGAAAGACATGACGCCGAGCAACGCCGCGCCGACTATGGCAAGCGCCGACGGCAGCCCGCGCGTCAAGTTCGTCACTGTCTTTCTGGCTGTGGTCGATGGCTTGAGTGCGGAAGTAGAAATTGATTGGCAACGAACATTGCACCTCAAGGTACTGACCTCCGTCATGAAAGAAGAAAGTATCTAGTGGCGGGATTTGCCGGCGAGGTTCGAAATTGCCGTCAACCATATCGACTTTCTAAACTACCGGATAGTGGCGAAGCCGGCGATCACCCGCCGTCAGCCGCCTATGCTAGCGGCACGCACCGCTGCACGCTCATGCGCGTCCAGCCGATCGCCCCTTTATCGCTCGGCGGCGCGCGGTAGTCCGCTGCGTAACACGAATTTCTCATCGTAGTCGGCAAGCTTCGGATAAGTCATTGCCGGCGCCGTGGCCAGCGTGAGCACGCGCTCACGATAGCGTGCGAGATAGATCGCGCGTTCCGCGTCACTCATGCGCGCCGGCGCATGCACCAGGAACGGCTCGATCACCGTGAAACCGGTGAAATAGAGGATGCCGTGGTTGATCGGAAAAAGAATCGCGGCAATGGGGCCGTTGAGCCCGTGCTCGGAATACATCGGCGGCGGACCGCCGATGGTGAGCGAACACATCGCGCGCTTGTCGGCAAACACGCCGCGGTCATACCACTTGCCGCCGCCATAGATGCGGCCGCCTGAAGCGAACACTCGATCGACCCAGCCTTTGAGCATCGCCGGCAGGGAGAACCACCACAGCGGAAACTGCAGGATCAGCGCATCGCACCAGAACAGCTTGTCCATCTCGGCCTGGATGTCCGGGGCAAATCCGTCGTGCGCGGCGGCGTAGGCCTCTTCGCTCTGCTGCCGGTAATAGTCCGCATCCTTGACGGTCACGAAATTGCGGCGGTCCGAGACCGGATTGAATCCCGTGGCGTAGAGATCAGAGACGATGACGTCATGGCCCGCCGCGGTCAGCGCCTGCGCCGCCTCGCGCGTCATGGCGCCGCTGAAGCTCTTCGGTTCGGGGTGCGCGTGGACGATGAAAACCCGCATTCCAGTTGGCTCCTGATCGCCGGGTGCGGCGGCACTAATAAGCCCAGAGCAATAGTCCAACGCCGGCGACGACCAGCACCATGCCAAAAGCTTCGCGCGCCGAGGTGCGCTGGCCGAAGGCGAAGCGGGCGATCAGCTGCGCGAACAGCACCTCGATCAAAGCCAGCGTGCGCACGCTGGCGGCGGTCGCGAGCGCGAACGCCAGGAACCAGAATTGCGAGGCGACCGCGCCGGCAAGACCGGCGGACAACGACGGTTTCCAGGAACGGGCAATGGCAAACAGCACGGTAGGGCTGCGCAGCGCCAGATAAAGCGACAGCAGCACCGCCTGCATGGCAATGCCGACCGCGAGCGTGCAGGTCGCCGCCATCATGAAATTCGACAGTTTGAGATCGAGGATGGCTCCGCGAAAGCCGACCGCCGACAGCGCGAACATGCCGCCAGAGGCAAGCCCGATCAGGGTCGGTCTTATGCCCTCGGGCCCCCACCCCACCTTCCTCCACTCGTGGGGGAGGGAAAGGAGGGGGTTTTTGGTCGACATGATCACCACGCCGGCGGTGGCGACGATGATCGCGGTCATCATCGGCCAGGTCAGCACGTCGCCGAGAAACACGAGGCCGAAGACGGCGACCTGGATCGGCTCGGTCTTGATGTAGGCGATGGTGACGACGAACGAGCGTTCGCCCATGGCGACGAGCATCAGCGCAGTGGCGGCAACCTGTGCGCCGGCGCCGAGCACGACCCACGGCCAGAACGTCCAACCCGGCCGCGGCAGCGGCGTTCCAGTCGCCAGCATCACGCCCACGAGGAAAACCAGCACGAACGGCAAGCCGAACAAAAATCGGACGTGCGTGGCGCCGACGGTGCCGAGCTTGATCGTCAATTCACGCTGCATGGCGTTGCGCAGCGTCTGCGCAAACGCGGCAATGACGGTGAAGACGGCCCACAGCCACGGCGTGACCGTCACGCCGCCCGCTCCGCGACCACCATATAGTTGACGTCCATGTCGCGCGACTGCCGCCAGCGGTCGGCGAACAAATCATAGATCACGCCGGTCTCGCCGCAGATGCGAAAGCCCGCTTGCTCGATCGCGATCTCGAGCTCGTTCGGCGTCACGAACTTGTCCCATCGGTGGGTGCCGCGCGGCAGCCAGCGCAAAATGTATTCGGCGCCGACAATTGCCAGCGCAAAGCTCTTGGCGGTGCGGTTGAGCGTGGCGACAAACAATAGCCCGCCGGGTTTGACCATGGCTGCGGCGCGATCGACGAACAGAGCGACGTCGGCCACGTGCTCGACCACTTCCATGGCGAGCACGATGTCGAACAGTTCGCCGGCGTCCGCCAGTGCTTCCGCGGTCGCGTCGCGGTAATCGACCGCGAGTCCCGACCGCGCGGCATGGCGTCGCGCCACCGCGATGTTGCTGGCCGACGGATCGGCGCCAACGACCGCGGCGCCAAGCCGCGCCAGCGGCTCGGCAAGGATGCCGCCGCCGCAGCCGATATCGAGGATGCGCAAGCCTTTGAGGTTGTCGAGCTGCTTCGGATCGCGGCCGAAATGCTCGGCGGCGCGGTCGCGGACATAAGCGAGGCGGACCGGGTTGAACTTGTGCAGGGCCGCCATCGGCCCATGCGGGTCCCACCATTGGCCGGCCAGCCGCGAGAAGCGCGCGACTTCGTCGCGATCGACGGTGCCGGCTGAAGTCAATTCCTGGTCCATTTTCTCTGTTAACTCTTTTACGTCGCCCCGGTTGTTCGCAAGAGGCGCGGACGCGACACTAGAACGTTGCCGCCCGCCGGCCAATCACCTCTGCGGGCCTCCGCCCACCCAAGCCCGCGACAAGCGCGCCGGTTGCGCTCTCTCGCCGCTTGAACGAGGATCGCGCGAAAGCCTTCTACAAAAATCCAGGGAGGAAAAAGCGATGCGTCGATTTTGGTGCGGTCTGGCTGGATTGGTGTTGGCGCTATGCAGTGCCGGTTCGGCGCACGCGCAGGACGCGGTGAAGATCGGCATCATCATGCCGTATTCCGGTCAGTTCGCCGATACTGCCGCGCAGATGGACAATGCCATCAAGCTTTACATCAAACAGCATGGCGACACGGTTGCCGGCCGAAAGATCGAGTTCATCCGCAAGGATACCGGCGGCGTCGCGCCCGACGTCGCCAAGCGGCTGGCGCAGGAATTGATCGTGCGCGATCACGCCGACATCCTCACCGGCTTCGTACTGACGCCGAACGCGCTCGCCGCCGCCGACGTTTCCGCCGAAGCAAAGAAATTCATGGTGGTGATGAATGCGGCGACCTCGATCATCACCACCAAATCGCCGTACCTCGCCCGCACCTCGACGACCACGCCGCAGCTCAATCAAACGCTCGGCACCTGGGCGGCGAAGAACGGCATCAAGCGCATCTTCACCATGGTGTCGGATTACGGCCCGGGCATCGACGCGGAAAGCGCCTTCCAACTCGGCTTCAAGGAAGCCGGCGGCGAGATCGTCGGTTCGGTCCGCTTCCCGGTCGCCAATCCGGACTTCTCCGCCTTCGTGCAGCGCGCCAAGGACTCCAATCCGGACGGCATCTATATCTGGATTCCCGGCGGCGCCCAGCCCGCCGCCATCGGCAAGGCGCTGGCCGAGCGCGGCATCGACACCGCCAAGGTGAAGGTGTTGGGCCAAGACGCGCTGGCCGGCGAAAGCGCCGTCAAGAGCATGGGCGACGTGGCGCTCGGCATCATCACCTGCGGCGAGTACGACTACAATCACGATTCGCCGCTCAATCATGCGTTCGTCAAGGCGTTCAACGACGACTACATACGCAACCCCGACTTCTTTTCGATCGGCGGCTATGACGGCATGCACCTGATCTATGAGACCTTGAAAAAGACCGGCGGGAACGCCGACGGCGACGCGCTGATCGCCGCCGCCAAGGGCATGAGCTGGCAAAGCCCGCGCGGCCCGATCCGCATCGATCCGCAAACCCGCGACATCATCCAGACGGTCTATATCCGGCGCGTCGAGAAAGTCGGCAATAAACTGGTCAATGTCGAGTTCGACAGGGTCGAGAACGTCAAGGACCCGGTCAAGGAGCGCATGAAGAACTGATGCGGCAACGTCAACGCTTTTCTTTGTTCGCAGCGTCGGGCATGCTCCGCCGCAGCAAACAGTCTCACGTGCAGCAGTTAGCCTCACGTGCAGCCAACAAGTACGGGAGGACCAAAATGCAGCGTCTTTTGCTCGCGGGTGTCTTCGCTTTCGCCTTTGGCGTCGCGGCGACCGCGAGCCATGCGCAGGACACGGTGAAAATCGGAATAATTCTATCGTATTCCGGCCAGTTCGCCGACACCGCAGCCCAACTCGACAACGGCATCAAGCTTTACGTCAAACAGCACGGCGATACGGTCGCCGGCAAGAAGATCGAATTTGTCCGCAAGGATACTGGCGGCATAGCGCCGGACGTCGCCAAGCGGCTCGCCCAGGAGCTCATTGTGCGCGATCACGCCGACATTCTCGCCGGCTTTGCGCTGACGCCGAATGCGCTCGCCGCCGCCGACGTCTCCGCCGAAGCAAAGAAACTCATGGTGGTGATGAATGCGGCGACCTCGATCATCACCACCAAATCGCCGTACATCGCCCGCACCTCGGTGACAACGCCGCAGCTCAATCAGACGCTGGGCACCTGGGCGGCCAAGCACGGCATCAAGACGGTCTACACCATGGTGTCGGACTATGGCCCCGGCATCGATGCCGAAACCGCCTTCCATATCGGCTTCAAGGAGGCCGGCGGCGAAGTCGCCGGCTCGGTCCGCTTCCCGGTCGCCAACCCGGATTTCTCCGCCTTCGTGCAGCGCGCCAAGGACGTCAATCCGGACGCGATCTACATCTGGATACCCGGCGGCGCGCAGCCCGGCGCGGTCGGCAAAGCCGTCGCCGAGCGCGGCATCGACCTGACCAAGACCAAAGTGCTGGGCCAGGACGCGCTCGGCTTCGAGAGCGCGCTCAAGAGCATGGGCGACGCCTCGCTCGGCATCATCACCGCCGCCGACTACGACTACAATCACAACTCGGCGCTCAATCATGAGTTCGTCAAAGCCTACAACGAGGAGTTTCATCGCTATCCGGACATCTATTCGATCGGCGGTTATGACGGCATGCACCTGATCTATCAGGCGCTGAAGAAGACCGGCGGCAAGGCCGACGGCGACGCCCTGATCGCCGCCGCCAAAGGCATGAGCTGGGAAAGCCCGCGCGGCCCGATCAGCATCGATCCGGAAACCCGCGACATCATCCAGACGGTCTACATCCGCCGCGTCGAGAAGGTCGGCAACGAACTGGTCAATGTCGAGTTCGACAAGGTCGAGAACGTCAAAGACCCGGTCAAGGAGCGGATGAAGCATTAGACGTCGCAGCATGATCTTTTCCGAAAACCGGTCTCCACTTTTCGGGATCATGCGCTGATGCGGCAATAGCGCGCACCGCGCCGCCGCACGATTCGGGGGAAAGGGCGTGCGGGCGAGGACCAAAAACGGATCGCGCCGCGAGCAATTGAGTTCGCGGCGCTTTTCTTTGCCGGCGCGCTGGGGCATCCTGCGGAGCAAACAACTGGGAGGATACGATGAGGCGTCTTTTTCAGGGGCGTCTTTTGCTCGGTGCCGCCGCATTGGCGGCCGGCGTGCTGGCGGCAAGCGTCGCCGATGCCCAGGACACGATCAAGATCGGCGTCATTCTGAGCTATTCGGGCCAATTCGCGGACCCGACGGCGCAAATCGATAACGGCATCAAGCTTTATCTCAAGCAGCACGGCGACAAGCTCGGCGGCAAGAGGGTCGAACTGATCCGCAAGGACGTCGGCGGCATCAACCCGCCGGTCGCCAAACGTCTGGCGCAGGAGCTGGTCACGCGCGACGGCGTCGACATCCTGACTGGTTTTTCGCTGACGCCGAACGCGCTGGCCGGCGCCGACGTTTCTGTCGAAGCCAAGAAGTTCATGGTGGTCCTGAACGCGGCGACCGCGATCGTCACCACCAAGTCGCCTTACCTGGTGCGCGTATCGTTCACGGTTCCGCAGCTGAACCAGACGCTCGGTACCTGGGCGCGCCAGCAGGGCCTCAAGAACGCCTACACCATGGTGACCGATTATGGTCCGGGCATCGACGCCGAGGCGGCTTTCCAAAAAGGCTTCAAGGAAGCGGGCGGCGACATCGTCGGATCGGTGCGGATGGCGGTGCAGAATCCCGACTTTTCCGCCTACGTGCAGCGGGCCAAGGATCTCGATCCGCAGGGCATCTTCATCATGATCCCGGGCGGCGCGCAGTCGCCCGCTTTCGGCAAGGCGTTGGCCGAACGCGGCATTGATCCACAGAAGACCCGGGTCATGGGGCAACTGGAAATCACCGACGAGCACGCATTGGCGAGCATGGGCGACGTCGGCGTCGGCATCGTCACCGCCGGCCACTACGACTACTATCACCACTCCAAACTGAACGAGGAGTTCGTCAAAGCTTACAACGCCGAATTCGGTCGCAATCCCGACTTCTTCTCGGTCGGCGGCTATGACGGCATGCGCCTGATCGACCTGGCGCTGCAAAAATCCGGCGGCAAGACCGATGCCGATTCGCTCGTTGGCGCCGCCAAGGGCGCAAGCTGGGAAAGCCCGCGCGGCCCAATCAGCATCGATCCGGAAACGCGCGATATCGTGCAGAACGTCTATATCCGTCGGGTCGAAAAGGTGGACGGCCGCCTCGTCAACGTCGAAATTGCCGAAATCCCCAATGTCAAAGATCCTTTCAAGGCGGCGATGAAGCCGTGAGGCGGCGGCCTTGTTGGGACCCAACCCCGCACCTTGACGATATTTCGTGGTGGGCAGGACATGGCCGCCGAAAGATCGGGGCCGCGCGCCCCCGCGTCCGCTAAGCATGGCCCGGGGTGGAAACCGGTTTCTCGAAAAGATCATGCTGCGCCAGAAAGTTAGAGCTCCCATCGCTTCAATCTAAAGCGATTGTGCTCTAGGTTGTCGGTTCGATTTATCGGGACCGTTCGGTCATGCTTCCTCCGGTTTTTGGCGTCGTGTTCGACGGCCTCGCCTACGGCATGCTGCTGTTCCTGCTGTCGGTCGGGCAGTCGGTGACGCTCGGCATGATGAATTTCATCAATCTGGCGCACTGCAGCTTTGCCATGCTCGGCGGCTACGTCACGGCCTCGCTGATGAGCCGTTACGGCGTGCCGTTTTTCGCCACGCTGCCCTGCGCCTTCGTCGTCGCCGCGGCGACCAGCGTCGTCTTTGAGCGGACCCTGTTCCGCCGCCTCTATCGGGCGAGCGAGCTCGACCAGGTGCTGCTGACCATCGGCATTGTGTTTATCTCGGTGGCGGTCGCTGCTTATGTGTTCGGCACCGACCAGCAGCCGCTGCAGCTTCCCGCTTATTTGCGCAGCTCGCTCACCTTCATGGGCATTCGCTTTGCAGTGTACCGGCTGATCCTGATCGGCTTGGCGCTGGCGATTACCATTGCACTGGTGCTGGGGCTCGAATACACGCGGTTCGGTGCCCGCGTGCGCGCCGCGGTCGACAATCAGCGCATGGCACGCGGCCTCGGCATCGACGTCGACCGCACCTTCGCCGTCACCTTCGCGCTCGGCAGCGGGCTTGCCGGGCTGGGCGGCGCGCTCGCGGTCGAGATCATCGGCCTCGATCCCTCGTTCGCGCTGACTTATCTGATCTACGTCCTGATCGTGGTGTCGGTCGGCGGCCTCGGCTCGATCGCCGGCTCGTTCGCAGCCGCCATGGTGCTCGGCATCAGCGACGTCGCCGGCAAATACTACGTCCCGCAACTCGGCGCATTCCTGATTTATCTGGTGATGATCAGCCTGTTGATGTGGCGCCCGCTCGGCCTGCTCGGGAGACGCTGAGCGATGGCGCTGGTCGGCAAGATCAAAAGTCCGCAGCTCTATCTTCGCGCGCAGACGCGTTGGCGGCCGATCGAAACCGTATTCTGGCTGGCGACGCTGTTGCCTTACGTATTGTTTCCAAATTATCTCTCGCTCGCCAGCCAGATCGCGGTCGCGGCTTTGTTCGCGCTGTCGCTCGACTTGATCCTTGGCTATGCCGGCATCGTCTCGCTCGGGCACGCGGCCTATTTCGGCGTCGGCGCTTACACTGCCGGTCTCGTTTCCAAATATGGCTGGGGCGAACCGTTGAGCGGCCTGGCATTGGCGGCGCTCGCCGCCGCCATCGTCGGCTACGCCACGAGCTTCGTCATCTGCCGCTTCCGTCATCTCGCCTTGATCATGCTGACCACCGGCTTCGGACTGTTGCTGGCTGAACTCGCCAACACCGCCGGCTGGCTGACCGGCGGCATGGATGGCCTGCAAGGCATCCACACCTGGAAGGTTCTCGGTTATTTCCACTTCGATTTGTACGGCTCCACCGCCTACGGCTACGCGCTCGCCGTACTTTTTTTATTTTTCCTGTTCGCCCGGCGGGTCATCCATTCGCCGTTCGGCCTGTCGCTGCGCGGCATTCGCGAGAACCTTGTCCGCATGCCTGCCATCGGCGCGCCGTCGCGCGCCCATATCCGCACCATCTATACGATCGCCGCCACGCTCGCCGGGATCGCCGGCGCCGTGCTGGCGCAGACGACGGAAACTGTGTCGCTGGATTCGCTGGGCTTCGAGCGCTCGGCCGAGGTGGTGGTGATGCTGGTCCTCGGCGGCGCCGGCCGGCTCTATGGCGGGCTGGTTGGAGCGGCGGTCTTCATGATCGCCCGCGACCAATTCTCCGGCATCGAGCCGCAATACTGGTATTTCTGGATCGGCCTTCTGCTGGTCGCCGTCGTGATCTTCCTGCCAAATGGCATTCTCGGCGGGCTCGCCCGACTGACCGCGCGGTGGAGCCGATCTTGAGCACGCCGGCTCTGGCAACCCGCGGTCTCGCGAAAAATTTCGGTTCTCTCGTCGTCGCCCGCGACATCGCGATCGAATTGCCCAAGGGGGTGCGCTACGCCCTGATCGGCCCGAACGGCGCCGGCAAGACGACGCTGATCAATCTGATCACCGGGATGCTGCGGCCCGACGCCGGCCAAATCTTGCTCGACGATGCCGACATAACGACGCTGCCGCCCGACCAGCGGGTGCGCCGTGGGCTCGTTCGCACCTATCAGATCAATTCGCTGTTTCCGCATCTCACCGCGCTTGAATCAGTGACGCTCGCGGTCTGCGAGCGCACCCGTGCCGCGCAAACCTGGTGGCGGCAGCTGCCGGCCTATCGGCATGAGATCGACGAAGCTTACGAGATTCTCACGACGCTGACGCTCGCGTCCGTTTGCCATCGTGCAACCCGCGAACTCGCCTATGGCCAGCAGCGTCTGCTCGAGATCGCGCTGGCGTTGGCGACCCGCCCGAAGGTGCTGTTGCTCGACGAGCCGGCCGCCGGCGTGCCGCGCGAGGAAAGCGCCGAATTGTTCGCCGCCATCGCCGGCCTGTCGGACGAGATCACGGTGCTGTTTATCGAGCACGACATGGAGCTCGTGTTCCGCTTCGCCACCCGCGTCATCGTCATGGTCGGGGGCCGTGTGCTGCTCGAAGGCCCGCCGCATGAGATCGCCGCCGATCCGCAGGTGCGCGCGGTCTATCTCGGTCGGGCCATGGCCAAGGAGCCGCGTCACGAGCCGCACCATGGCTGAGCCGCTCCTCGCCTTTGACAACGTGCGCGCCGGCTATGGCTCCGCGGTCGTGCTCGACAATGTGGCATTTGCGTTGCCAGAACGCGGCAGCCTCGCCGTGCTCGGCCGGAACGGTGTCGGCAAATCGACGTTGATGCTCACCATCATGGGCTATACGCAGATCGGCCGCGGCCGCGTCGTCTGGCGCGGCCAAGACATCACGCGGCGCCCGCCGCATCGCCGCGCGCTCGCCGGCATCGGCTGGGTGGCGCAGGAGCGTGAGATTTTCGCGTCGCTGACGGTTGAGGAAAATCTCACCGTCGCCGCCCGCACCGGCCGCTGGGACCTGCCGGCGGTGTACGATCTTTTCCCGCGGCTCGCCGAGCGGCGGCGCAATTTCGGCAACCAATTGTCCGGCGGCGAGCAGCAGATGCTGGCGATCGCGCGGGCGCTGATGACCAATCCGGCGTTGCTGTTGCTCGACGAGCCGCTCGAAGGCCTGGCGCCGATCGTGGTCGAGGAGCTCGCGGCCGCGATCCGGCGCATGGCGAGCGAAGATTCAGCGGCGTTCATTCTGGTCGAGCAGCACGCCGACATTGCGCTCGCGCTGACGCAGAATGCGCTCGTGCTGGAGCGCGGCCGCGTCGTCTATAGCGGCGGTTCGGCGGATTTGCTCGCCGACCACGCTGCACTCGACCGGCTCATCGGGTTGCGGCTGGCGGAAGTGTGATCGCATTCGCCTTTGCAATCGCCGCAAGCTCCTCCCACAGCTTTGCCGGGATCGGAATGCCCGATTTGCGCCGTGCGGCTTCGATGCGTTCGGCGCGCTCGCCAGGGAGCCGGATTTCGTCGAAGCCCTCCTGACGCGGCAGCGACTTGATGATCGCCGAAAGCGCATCGGCGTCCTCCGCGAAACCCGCAAGCGGCCGGAACGCGGCGACATCGATTGCCAGGATGGCGATATTCTGCGAGAGCGATTTGCGTTTTTCCGGGCCGAGCGCGCGCGCCTGAATCGGCGCGGCCGCCAGAACGCTCGCCAGCATTTCGAACATCAAGCCAAGCCCCGAGCCCTTGGCGCCGCCAAGCGGCAGAAGAATCTCTGCGCGGCCGGGATCCGTGGTCGGCTCGCCCTGCGCCGTGAGCACGGTGCCCGGCGGCAGTGTGGCGCCGGTGGCCTTGGCCTGCAGGATGGTGCCGTTGGAAATGGTGCTGGTCGCCATGTCGAGCACGATCGGATGGGCCTTGCTGGGCACGGCGATGGCGATTGGGCTCGTTCCGAGGCTCGCGACCCGCGCACCGTGGTACGCCACGAAAGCCGGCCCGGCGCCCATGATCAGCCCGGCGCAGCCACGCTGCGCCATCCATTGCACGTAGCGGCCGATGGCGCCGGTGTGCGTGGTGTCGCGCACCAGACCAAAACAAACCCCGGCTTTGCCCGCGCGCTCGGCGGCGATGGCGATCGCCTGCATCATCGCCACCGGGCCGAAGCCGCGGCCGCCATCGACGACGAACGTAGCGGCGCGGTCGTGGACCAATCGCGGTTTGGTCTTCACGTCGATATCGCCGCGTTCGATCATCCGCAGATAAAACGGCAGCCGCGAGACGCCGTGTCCGTCGACGCCGCGCAGATTGGCCCAGACCAATCCATCGGCCACGACGGCAGCGTCCTCGCCACGCGCGCCTTTCGCCACGAGCGCGTCGCGGATAAAGCGGGCAAGCTCCGCGTGATCGACCAGGATTTTGCTCTGCGTCATGCGCGCGCCGGAAAATAAGCGTCGAGCCAGTTGCGCAGCACGTTCCAGACGCGCGCCGAATTCTCGTTGAACAGGAAGTGATCGACGCCGCTGAACAGATGCAGCTCGGCCGGCTGGCCGGCGCGCTTGAACATTTCGATCGACTGCTCGGTCGGCGTCACCGAGTCGTTGGCGGAATGGATGAGCAGGAGCGGCCGCGGCGCAATCTTGCCGACCACCTCCTCGGCGCGGAAGTCGAACATGCTCTGCGCCGTCTCGGCTGGAAACATCTCGACCGAGTTGGCCGCGAGCATCTCCACGTTCTGCCGGTCGAGGCGCTCGCGCACGTGTTTCGGGATCGGCACAATGTGGGCGCGCGGCACCATCAGCGACTCGCCGGTGCGGGCGCGATGCGCGCGCCCCTCCGCCAGCATGGCGGTAAATTTCGCCCAGGCTTCCGGCGTCGGATGCTGGCCGCGAAACTTGCGCTCGCCATGCCCCCAGCCGCCGTTGGAAATGACCGCGGCAATGCGCGGGTTGATGCCGCCGGCATAGACCGCGACCGCGCCGCCGAAGCTCGAGCCGATCACGCCGATGCGATCGGGATCGACCGCGGGATGCCCGGCCAGAAAGCTGAGCGCATTGCCGAGATCCTCGACCTGTTCGAGACAGATCACCCGGCCGAACTCGCCTTCGCTCTTGCCGCAGCCGCGCATGTCGAAGCGCAGCGTCACATAGCCGAATTCGCTCAACACCCGTGTCGGCTGCAGCACGCCGGCAGAGTCGCTGTTGCCGCCGAAGCCGTGCAGCACCAGGAACGCCGCACGCCGTTGTCCCGGCTGCAAATCCGCCGGTGTACCGATCGCGCCATGCAAACGCAGGCCGGCCGATGGAATGCTGACGCTCTCTTCGTTCATGGGCACTTTGTACCGTCACCCTGAGGTGCGAGCAAAGCGAGCCTCGAAGGGAGACGGCCTATACACGTCGGCCGCATCCTTCGAAGGCCGCCTCAGCGTGACGATCAACGCTTTGTCAGCTTGCGACGAACAGGATTGCGGTGTCGCAGCGCTCCAGCACCGCAGCAGCCATATTGCCGAAAAACAGCGTCTCCCCCGGCCGCCGGCTGACCCCGAGCACAATCAGGTCATAGCCGCCGCGGCTGGCTTCCTTGAGGATCGCGTCCTCGGCGGCGACATCGACCCGCAGCGCGGTGCGCAGCCGCGCGTCGTAGCGATCCGCGAGCTCGGCGATGTCTTTGAGCACCGCTTCCTCATTGCGCCGCATCGCCGCGCCGCGGCGGGTCCGGCCGCGCCGTTCGCCGTCGGAGCGGCCGCTGGCGACGTAGAGCGCGCTGACCCGCGATCCGCCGGACCGCGCCAGCGCAAAGCCGGTCTCGGCGGCGCGGCGCGACATGTCGGTGCCGTTGACCGGGATCAGGATTCGGCCGATCGGCTCGTTGCCGTTGGCGAGGCCGCCGCCGGCAATAGCGACGGCAAGCGGTCCTTCGAAACCATCGACAATGCGGGTGATCTCGGGGCTGAAGCCGCCGCGCGGGCCCCGCGTCCTTTCGATACCGACAATCAGGAGGTCGTAGCCCTTCTGTGCCTCGTCGGCGACGGCTTGGGCGCTTGCCACCCGCCGCGTGCGCGCAATCACGTCAACCGTGCCGCGGGTCTGTTCCTCCGGATTGGCCGCCAGCGTCACGGTGCTTTCGGCAGCGGCGCGTACTTTGTCTTGCAGCTCTTCCTTGTCTTCACCGCCGCGTCGGCGCGGCCATTTGCCCGGTCCCAGCTCGATGATCGTAGTCGGCTTGTCGCCAGACCCGGCGATGGCGCCGGCGAGCCGCGACGCGAAGGTGCCGCTGGCGCCGCCGTCGACTGCGAGCAGCAGGCGTTCAAGGTTGGGGACGAAGCCGCGGGCATCGAGCTCTTCGCGCTCGAGCCGCTGGCGTTCCCCCTTGCGGAACGGCAGCCGGCGCAGCGCCCAGCGCAGCATCGGTGGCATCGCCAGCGTCGTGACCACCGCCATGCCGACGATCAGCGTATAGAGGTTGCGGCTGAAGACGCCGGCCGACAGGCCGATCGAGGCGACGATGACTTCGGTCGAGCCGCGCGCGTTCATGGCGCAGGCCAGCGCCAGCGATTCGGCGCGGTTGAGCCCGCCGAGCTTGCCGCCGACAAACGCGCCGGCGAATTTGCCGACGCTGGCGATGACGATGAGGCCGGCAGCCAACACCAAGAGATTGGGATCGCGCAGGATGGTGAGGTCCGCGCTCAGGCCGGCAAGCCCGAAGAAGACCGGCATGAACAACGCTGCGATCAGGCCGCGCAATTGCTCGTCGATATGGCGGGTCAGGATCGGCGATTCGCCGATCAGGACGCCGGCGACGAAGGCGCCGAGCACGGTCTGCACGCCGATCAGATAAGTGATCAGCGCCATCACCATCATGATCAAGAGGATCACGGTGATGACGGCGTATTCGCTGGTGAAATTATCGTTGGTCCAGCGGATCAGGCCGGAAACGATGCGCCGGCCGACGGTGAGGCTTACACCCAAGAACAGCAGCGTGCCGAGAATGGCAAAGCTCACCGACCGCAAGTCGACCGTGCCGGATGACGCCAGCCCGAACGAAATCGCGATGATGATCCAGCCGCTCGAATCCTCAAGGATGGCGGACGCGACAATGATCTGGCCGATGTCGCGGCGCATGAAGTTCATCTCGCGCACCACCATGGCGACGATCTTGATCGACGAGATCGATAACGCGGTGGCGAGGAACAGCGCGGTAACGAAGCGCGATTGCGGATTGGGCAGGATCGAATCCGGCAGCATTTCGCCGAGCGCGAAGCCGCAGATGAACGGCAACGCCACGCCGGCGGCGGCGACCGCCACGGCCGCCCGCCCGACGCGCCGCACCAGCCGCAGATCGGTCTCCATCCCGGTCAAGAGCAACAGCATCAGGATGCCGAGCTGGGAGACGGCATTGATCATGCTCTGCTGTTCGACGGTTTGCGGAAACAGCGTGTGGAAAGCGCCCGGCCACAGCAGGCCAAGCACCGAAGGCCCGAGCAAAACGCCGCCGAGCAATTGGCCCATCACCGCCGGCTGGCCGAGCTTCTGCATGATTTCGCCGAGCCCGCGGCCGACCAGCAGCAAAATGGCGAGCGCGCCGAAAAAGATGGCCTCGGAAGCGCCGGAGTGGTTCGGCTCGGTGGCAAAAGCCACGGAGACGGCGGCGAGCAAAGCGATCACGGCGGGCAGACCGCGCCGCGCAAGCGTCAGCGGCGCGGCCGCCCACCGTGCCAGCTTGCGGTGACGAGGAGGATGCAGCGCTTCACTCCCGCGTTGATTTTTTGCCCAATCGGGCGGCCCCGGCGCGTCCAATCAACGCCGCGCGGGCCGGCGCGTTCCCGCGCTCTTAAGGGCTTTCTGGTTGGGTCGCCGCGTCAATCGCCCGGGTCGGCCAGCGTTCATGGGTGAGCGGCACGATCATGCGAATGGAAAAGCCGCCGCGCGCGTAGGTGGGATGCACCTCACCGTTCATTTGCCGCTCGATGACGAGACCGATCAACCGCGAGCCGAATCCGGCGCGCCGCGGCCGGCGCGTCGGCGGACCGTCACGCTCGATCCAGTCGAACGTCAAAGTCATGCCGCGGTGCGAAGGCGCGACCGACCAGTTCAGCTCGAGCTTGCCTTGCGGGACCGACAGGCTGCCGTGCTTGACCGCGTTGGAGGCCAGCTCGTGCAACGCCGCGCTCAAGCTGAAGGTCGGATCCGGTTCGAGGTCGACATGCGGCCCGTGAAACGAGGTGCGGTCGAGAAACGGCCCCAGCACCACGCGCAGCAGATCGTTAAGTGACGTCGATTTCCATCCGGCTTCGGTGATCAAGCGATGTGCGTTCGCCAACGCCATGACGCGCGCCTGATAATTGCTCGTCAGCTCGGCCATGGTGCGCGAATTCCTGGCGGTCTGCGAAAACAGTGCCAGCAGCTGAGAGAAAAGATTGCCGGAGCGGTGGCGCAGTTCGCGGATCATCAGCTCGTGACGCTGCTCCAATTGCCGGCGTTGAATGGCGCCGGCGACCAGATTGGCGACGGCGGCAAGGAACGAGCAGTCCTGCGCACTGAACTGCCGGCGGCGGTTGGTGCAGACCCCAAGCACGCCATAGGCGCGACCGTCCGGGCCGGCGATGATGGTGCTCGTGCCGCTGACACAGCGGTGAACGCGGAGATATTCCGGGACCGCAAAACGGGCTTCGACGGCAAAGTCTTCAGTCACGACCGGAAGAGCAGCACCCAATATGTGACGCGCATAATCGTCGCGTTCTCTCGACATGACGACGGACCCGATCGATCCCTGCTTCCAGCCGAACCCGGCGCGCAGCAACAGGTCGGTATCGCCGGGCATCAGCTCGAGGACTTTGACGAAATCAACCGGTAGCGTCAGCGCCACGGTCGAAACCACGTCGTTGAGGAGCCGCTCGATGTCGGTTTCGGCAAGCGCCCGCTCGCCAAGCTGGGCGAGCGCTTCCTGTTGTTTGGCGCGGCTGCGCAGCTCCTCCTGTAGCTTGATCCGCTCGGTAACGTCGTGGCAGATGCCGAGCATGCCGACCGGCGCGCGGTTCTTGAAAATCACCTTGCCGGACGCTTCGATCCAGCACTCCTCGCGGTTGCCGCGCGGCACCACGCGGTAGCGCACCCAGTACGGGTTTCCGGTGCGCAGCGCTTCGCAGACGGCGGCCTTGACGCTCGGGCGATCGTCCTCGTGGATGTCGCGCTCGAAGAACGCATAGGTGCCGTCGAACGTTCCGGGCGGCAGACCGTGAATCGCCTCCATGTTGCTCGACCACGTCACCGCATTGGTGGCAATGTCCCATGACCAGATGCCGATTTGTCCGGCTTCGAGCGCGGCGGGGACGGTGGCAAAGTCCGCGAAAAATGCCGCGGTAGTGTCGTGCGGCGACCGCTCCGGTGCCGCGTCCTTGATGGTTTCGACCTCACGCCTGTCCATACGCTTAAAGTTCGACCTCATGGCTCGTGGGGTCAAGGGCCGGACCTTTGCACCAGCAACGAGGAAAAAGCGCGCCGGCGCATTCGGTTTCGGTCGGCTTCGCCGATCCCGCGCCGCACAATTGCGGATGGCCGCAGGCGCGGCCGATTGCATGCGTCAGTAGATGCCGAATGACGGGGGATTGCTGTTCCACTCGGCGCGCGCCGGAGCGACCGCGACCGGCCGATCGGTAATTTGATCGTCGGCGGGGACGGAGCGCTGACCATTCGCCAGAACGACGACCTTGGTGCCGACGGCGACCCGGTCAAAGAGGTCGATCACATCGGCGTTGCGCATGCGGATGCATCCGCTGGAGACTTGTGTGCCGATCGAGGCCGGATTGTTGGTGCCGTGGATGCGATAGTCGGTGTTGCCGAGATAAAGCGCGCGCGCGCCGAGTGGATTTCCCGGTCCGCCGCCGACCCAGCGCGGTAGATAGGGCTGGCGGGCGATCATTTCCGCCGGCGGAATCCAATCGGGCCACGCGGCTTTGCGCGAGATTTTTTCGACGCCTGACCAGGTAAAGCCTTTGCGCCCGACGCCTATGCCGTAGCGCAACGCCTTGCCGCGGCCGAGCGTCAGATAAAGGAAGGTGTGCGCGGTATCGATGATGATGGTGCCGGCCGGCTGGTTGCTCGGATAGAACACGAGCTGGCGACGCAGCGGCCCAGGAAGATCGTCGCCGTCCGGGTTCGCGCTTTGCGGTTCGGCCAGTGGCGCGGCTTGACCAAATGCCGCACTGCCGCGATCGGTCCAATTGTCCGAAAACAGCTGCGCGGCGGCAGTCCCGACCAAGCTCGCGGCCAACGCAACACCGAGAGCCACGGCGCGGGCGCGCCGCGGCAATGTGACCACTGACATGACGCACTCCGTGATCAATCCCGCGCGCCGTCATGCCAGATGGAAGTAAACCTTCAGGCCGGGCCGACGCGGCGTTTTTTGATCAAACTGTGCGAAATTTATTTAGACCGTGCAGCGCCGCAAGACGTTGGCCAGAAGCGGCGTGGCGATCGGGCTGAAGGCGCCGTCGCAACCGAGCAGGACCTTTTCGCGCGACTGCCGGCGCGACGAGGCCGGCGCGCCGCTCAGCGGCGATGCGGCCGGTGCGGTTAACGGCAGGCGATCGCTTTTGAACGTGCGGTCCACCGTCGGCGGATTCACAGTAAATAATCCCGCGCCGGGAAATGACGGAAATGAAATAAAACTCACGGCGAGCAGCGCCGCCGTGATGGCGGCGGCGCTGACAACAAAGATCGGGCGCATCGAAGTTCACTCCAGCGATTCACGACCATCCCCGATGTCCCCGACACGCGCCCTGTCAGGCTGCGCGCGATAAGAACGTGCAGCCAATGGCGCGGTTCCACTAAGCGCGCGCTCTTCGGCTGATGATCGTGATGATGCTCACAGTTGCGTGAAGGCGCACCAACAACGGAGGAACAAATGAGGCGACCGGGGCTTATCGTGGCGACCGGCCATCCTTTCCCCCCTCCCCCCCGTGCTTGGTCGGTTATTGCGGGCGCAGCCGATGGACCGATCGGCTGCGCCCTAATTTTTTTGGTTCATGGATGACGCGGGGCGGCCGCAAGCGCGCAAGCATCAGAACAGACCGGCGCTGTCCCGGCCAAGCCGAGCATCACGTTCAGAAGTTCAGCCAGTTCGAACCGCCGCGAATGCTACGCCGTCGGCTGCCGCTCGCGCGGACGCGCCTTGCGGCCAAAGAACAGCGCCTGGCTCGCAACGGCGGAGACGACCGCGAGCTGGAACGGCTTGGCGATCAGGAACGCCGGTTCCGGTCGCTGCCCGGTGAGGAAACGTTCCGGATATGCGGTGATGAAAATCACCGGAACTTCGAACGACGCCAGCAGCTCGTTGACGGCATCGAGCCCGGAACTGCCGTCCGCCAGTTGGATGTCGGCGAGGATCAGTCCCGGCCGCTTCTGCCGGGCGAGCGCAACGGCTTCGCTGTGAGTGCGGGCAACGCCGATGACCCGGTGGCCGAGGCTTTCGACCAGGGCCTCGATATCCATGGCGATAAAGGTTTCATCCTCAATGATAAGGACGTCGGTCGCGATCTCGGCGGCGAGTTCCCGGCCCGATTCCTCGACCAGGCCCCGCAAGGTCGCCAGGTCGCAGTCGAGGATCTTGGCCGCGTCATCCTCCGAGAAACCTTCCAACGCGACCAGCAGGAAGGCCTGGCGTGGCCGCGGCGTGATCTGCGTAATGTGTTGTTCCGGCGCCAAGTGCGGCACCGTGGCGTCGGCTGCGCCGTTCACCGCCACCGAGTTCCAGATCTTGGTGAACAGACCGTACAGCGCAACCCGCTGATTAGGGCTGGATTCAAGCGTTTTCGGCTCGGCGATCAAGGATTCCAGCGTCGCGGCCACATAGGCGTCGCCGGACGCTTGGTTGCCGGTCAGCGCGCGGGCGTACCGGCGCAGGAAGGGCAGATGTTGCACTACGGCTTGTGAAGTCGACAAAAGTCTCCCTCCCGCTCCGCTTTCCTAAGGCTATTTGCTAAAACGTCGCCTGGCAAACAAAGTTCCAAAATTAGTTCCGGAGCCAGGAACCAACTGCAAAGCGGCGCGTTAGTGAGGCAGAAACGGGGCAAAGCCATGCACGATTATGGGAACACACGTGACGGGGGCGTGATGAAAAATGACGACCAGCAAGCCAGTTAACCAGCCGCCGCCCGCGAACGCGGACAAGGCGGAGGCCCGGGACGAGATGGGCAAACCAGCAACTCATCGCAGAAGCGAGGTGCGGCTCGGACGCGAAGTGCAAGCGCGCATCGGCCAGCAACTGCGAGCGATATACGACGACGTCGTGAGCCAAGGGGTGCCGCCGCACATTGCTGAACTGGTGCGTCGGCTCAGCGAGCAAGATGATGGGGCAGCATGAAGCTCGATCCAGCGATACGCGATCAAGTGCTGGCGACGGTGCCGAGCCTGCGGGCTTTCGCCATCTCGCTGTGTGGCAATATCGACCGCGCTGACGATCTGGTGCAGGAGACGTTGCTGCGCGCGCTGGCGCACATCAATTCCTTCCAGCCCGGCACCAACATGCCGGCCTGGCTGTTCACGATTTTGCGCAATTTGTTCCGCTCGGAATACCGCAAGCGGCGGCGCGAGGTCGAAGACGCCGACGGCCGTTATGCCGAGACGCTCAAGTCGCACCCGGAGCAGACCGGCCGGGTCGAGTTCAGCGAATTCCGCGCGGCGCTCGGCAAGTTGCCGTCGGATCAGCGCGAGGCGCTGATACTGGTCGGTGCGTCAGGCTTCTCTTACGAGGACGCGGCGACGATCTGCGGCTGCGCGGTCGGCACCATCAAGAGCCGCGTCAATCGCGCGCGCACGCGACTAGCCGACCTCCTTGCCATCGACAGCGTCGACGACTTCGGTCCGGACCGGGCGACGCGGGCGGTGCTGGCCGGCGGCGGCCGCAGTTAGGGCGCGGCCTCAATCGAATCGTCATGCCCGCGCATAGCCGTTCGAAGAGCGGGCATCCACGTGTTCAGGGCGTCAAACGAAGACGTGGATGGCCGGAACAAGTCCGGCCATGACGAACCATCGGTCCATCTCATCATCGGTTGCTAGAACATCGTGTTCGAATTGGCGGCCTGCTCCGGGATTTCCTGACGCACGTCCCAGTGCTCGACGACCTTGCCGTTTTCCAGCCGGAAAATGTCGATGATGGCGTTGCCGCGGCTGCCGGGCGTCGGAATGTTGTGAACGTGCAGGATCACATAGTCGCCGTCGGCGAACACGCGCTTGATGTCGCTGTGATAGCCGGGAAATTTGTCGCGCAGGAACGCAAGGAACGCCTTTAGCCCCTCGGCGCCGTCGGCCGCTCGCGGATTGTGCTGGATGTAATGCGGGCCGAGGAATTTTGAGGCGGCTTCAAAGTCCTTTTGATTGATTGCCGCCTCGTAGAGCTGCAACACGACCTTCTTGTTGGCTTCCATTTGCGCGGCATCGGCGGCGTAAGCAGCCGGCGCCAGCGCGATCATGGCGGCGGCGAGGATGAGGCGAAGCATGGCGTCCTCCTTGTTTGTCAGTCGGAACCCGCTCGTCCCCGCGTCGGCAGGGACCTAGCTATTTCCCAGGTATTTCGAGAGGCCATTCTGGATTCCCGCCTTCGGGAATGAGCAGAGTATGTCCGGAGCAATCCAGAAGCCCTAATACATATGCGACGGCAGCCAGAGCGCCAAAATCGGAAACGCGATCAGGATCACCAGCCGGATCAGATCGGTGACGATGAACGGCAGCACGCCGCGGAAGATGGTCGAGAACGTCACCTCCTGCACCACGCTTTTGATCACGAACACGTTCATGCCGACCGGCGGATGAATGAGCCCAAGCTCGACCGTCATGACGATGATGACGCCGAACCAGATCGGATCGAAGCCAAGCTGCAGGATCACTGGGAAGATGATCGGAATGGTCAGGATGATCATCGCCAGCGAATCCATCAGGCAGCCGAGCACAATGTACATCAGCATGATCAGGGCCAGCACGCCGTAGCGGCCCAGCCCGAGCGCGGTGAGGAACGCCGTCACCTTCTGCGGCGTCTGCGTGATGGTGAGAAAATAGCCGAACAAGAGCGCGCCGATCAGCACGGTCAGCACCGCGGCGGCGGTGCGCACCGCCTGCAGAAGCGAGCGGCGGATTTCGAGGCGGGTGAGCTTGCCGCGCGCGACGCCGATCAGGAGCGCACCGATGGCGCCGACGCCGCCGGCTTCGGTCGGCGTGAACAGACCGCCATAAAGGCCGCCGATGACAAAGATGAACAGCAGCAACATCGCCCAGACGTCGCGCAGTCCGATAAGTCTTTCCTTCCAGGAATGGCGCGGCGCCACCGGCAAGAAGTCCGGCCGCAGGCGGCCGATCACCACCACCGTCAGCATGTCCATGGTGGCGGCGAGCAAGCCCGGAATGATGCCGGCGATGAACAGCTTGCCGATATCCTGCTCGGTGATGATGCCGTAGACCGCGAGCACGGTCGACGGCGGCAGCATGGCGCCGAGGGTGCCGCCGGCGGCGATGACGCCAGTGGCGAAGGATTGCGGATAGTTGTACCGCCGCATTTCCGGATAGGCGACGGTGGCGAAGGTGGCGGCGGTGGCGACCGAGGAGCCGGAGATCGCGGCGAACCCGGCGCAGGCGGCGATGGTGGCGATGCCGAGGCCGCCGCGGAAATGGCCGACGAACGAATTGGCGGCGCGGAACAGCTCGCGGCTCATGCCGGAATTGGACACGAACGCGCCCATCAACAGGAACATCGGGATGATGCCGAAGGTGTAGTCGGTCACCGTCCGCATCGAGGTGTGACCGATAATCTTGAGCGCGGCATCGCCGTTGACCAAATAGGCAAAGCCGCTGACGCCGACGAGGCCCATCGCCATGCCGACCGGCACGCGCAGCAGCATCAGCGCGAACAGGGCGACAAATCCAATCAGGGCGACGAGGTCGCTGCTCACCGCGTTCACTCGACCGGCTTGATCTGATATTGGCCGCCGAACTCACTCGGCTGGAAGATCAGCCGATAGGTTCGGATCGCGATCAGCAGCACCGCCGAGACGTCGCCCAGCCACGCCACCAGAAAGAACGGCCAGACCGGCAGCCGCAGATCGAAGGTCAGCACGTGGTCGGCACGGGTGGTCCAGACCTTGTCGTAGAGGGTGTAGGTCTGCACCGTGACGACGAACAGCAGCACCAGCGTGGCGAACACGTCGATGAAGCGCTGCAGGCGTGGACCGACATTGGCGTAGAGCAGGTCGACGGTGATGTGGGTGCCGCGATAGCTGGTCGCCGCGATGCCCCAGAAGATCAGAATGCCGAGCAGCAGGCGGCCGAAATCGTAGGCGTCGGGAATCTGCACGTCGAAGAATTTGCGGAGCATGACGGAGATGAAGATGTCGGCGGCAACGATGCCGATGAATCCCGCGGCCATCAGCTCGATGAAGTCGATGAACCAGTTCATCGGCCCGCGCGGCGCACGGGACGACGTTGGGCCCGGCGCCGTTGCGGCGGCTATCGGCTCAGCCATCTGCGCTCCTCAACCGCCAGCGGACATCTACGTCGGACCGATGGTTAGTACGCCGCGTTGTATTGCGCCAATGAATCCTTCAGCGCCTTCATGATCGCGTCCGGATCGCCGCCGGCGGCGCGGACTGCGTCGGCCCATTTCTGGTGGAGCGGCTGCGCCGATTTCTTCCAGTCGTCGAGCTGCTCGTCGGTGATCTTATAGACCTCGTGGCCGGGCATGGCTTTGATCTTCTCAAGGCCCGCATGCTCCCAGTCCGCCCATGGATCGGCAAATCTCGCCGCCCACTCGGTGGTGCAGTGATCGTCGATCACTTTCTGCTGCGCCGGCGACAACGCCGCGTAGGTCTTCGGATTCATCAGCCACTGAAACATGACCGTGTTGAGCGGCGCGTCCATGTGGTACTTGGTGACCTTGTCGACGCCGAGCAGCGGGATCGATCCCCAAGGAAAATTCACCGCGTCGGCGACGCCCCTGTCCATCAGCTCACGGACTTCGGTGGCGCTGGCCTGCACGTTGGTGCCGCCGAGCAAGGTCACCCACGCGGCCACGGTCGACTGCGACGGCCGGACCTTCTCGCCCTTGATGTCGGCGGGCACCACGATCTTCTTGTTCTTGGAATGCCAGGTCAGCGGATCGAGGATGAAGGAGAAGCAGTACTTGACGTCTTTCATTTCGCCGGCGGCGTATTTGCGATACCAGGCGTCGATCGCGCGGATGCCGCCATGGGAATCGCCGACCAGAAACGGTAATTCGCCGGCGGCAATGATCGGGAAGCGGCCGGGCTGGTACCCGGGATTGACGTACGTCATATCGGCGATGCCGTCGCGCGCCATGTCGTAATGGTCGAAGGCTTTGCCGAGCTGCTGCGACGGAAAAATCTTGTATTTGATGGTGCCGCCGGAGGCCTTTTCGACGTCGGCGGCCCAGTCGTCGATCGCCTTCTGCAACGGGTGCGTCGGCGGCACCCAGTGCGACAGCTTGAGCTCGACGGTCTTGTCTTCCGCGGACGCGACGCCGATCCCGAGCGCAAGGCCGAGAAACGCCGCCCCAGTGAGCACGAGTGGCCGCATCGCGCGCATGATTTCCTCCAGGTGATTTGATTGGTTAAATTTTGACCCATCGCATTTAAACGCAAAAGCCCGGACCTGTACAGCAGCCGCCGCGCCGCACCCGCCGCAGATTTTTAGCAAGCATTAAATCTGTTGGTGGCGGCGTAACGCTTCCTGCACGCTGTTTTCGATTGTTCCATCGCCGAGCGCCGGCCTTAACGCGACAGCAGCAGCGGCCGGGTTAATCGCGTCCCTGAAACCAAAGAGCCGGGCGAGCGCTTCCCGAGCGCGACGCTCTGCCGTCAGGGACGTCAAAGATGTTCAGTCGCGTCGTGCACGGCCTCGCCGTGCTGCTTACCCTGTTACCGTTCGTTCTGCTTGACCGCGCGTTCGGTCAATCGCAACCGGGCGCGACCGGCGGCGAGACGGCGACGTTCGCCGAGCAATTCTCGGCGCTGACTGACACGCCGGTGCCGGCGCCCGCGGAGCAACCGGCAATCCGGTCCGAGCCGCAGGAGCATTCGAGCGACGCGCCGGCAGCCGGGCAACCTTTCGCCCTCAACCTCGTGCCGGTGACCCGGGGCGGCGTGCTCGACAAATGGAACGGCGTGATCGCGGATATTCGCGTCGAGAAGGAGATTCTCGATCGCTGCCGCGGCGACGCACGGCATTGCCCGGCGGCGGCGCAAAGATTCCTCGCCATCATCGCCGAGGGTCGCGCCCATGAAGGCCGCGCCCGCATCGGCGTCGTCAACCGCGCCATCAATCTCGCGATCCAGCCGGAGAGCGATCTCGCCCAATGGGGCGTGGAGGATCGCTGGAGCTCGCCGCTCGCGACGCTGACCGGCGGCCGCGGCGATTGCGAAGACTACGCGATCGCCAAGTATGTGGCTTTGCTCGAAGCCGGCGTCGCCGAGAGCGACGTCCGCCTCATCATCGTGCGCGATATCGCCACCGGGGACGATCATGCCGTCGTCGCCGCCCGCGTCGATGAAAAATGGATCATCCTCGACAACCGCCGCCTTACGCTGCTCGAGGACGTCGCCATGCCGCACGTGCTGCCGCTGTTCGCTCTCGATCAGGAAGGCGTGAAGCGGTTCGCGCCGTCGATCGCCGAAGCGCGGCAAGCGCCGGTGCCGGCTGAAACCGGCGCGCTGGCACCTTCAGCACTGTAGTCTTTAGAACTCTGAGCCGTTGGCGCTCTGCGGATCGACCAGCGACTGCAGGCGTAGCGCTGCGGCGTGCGCGAAGCGCAGCATCATGGTCCTGCGCCGCGCCGGCCGCAGGCGATGCTCGGGCGCCGCACAAAGGATCGAGGCGCCGAAGGCGTCGGCGACGATCAATCCGGTGCCTTGCGGAAATATTTCGCTCGGAACGTCGGCCATCGTGGCGAAGAACAGCCGGTCGCAATGCAGCCGGTATTCCATCCATTTCTGATCGGCGCGGAAATCGGCCACCGACGATTTGATCTCGACGATGAGAATCTCGCCGTCGCCGCCGAGCGCGACCAGATCGGCGCGGCGGCCGGACGGCAGCGGCAGCTCGCTCACCACGCAATAGCCGAGCGCGTGCAGGAACCGCGCAGTGCCGCGCGCGATGGCGAGCGCGGTCGGCGATTGCCGTCCATCGACCGGGGGCGACGCCGGCAATAGGTTGACGCTCATCGATAATATTCCGGGAAGCGGCAGGCTCGACCAAAGCCCGTTTTCGATCTTCCGCATGTCACGCAACCCCGACAGTGCAACCGACTCGATCAATTATTCATCTTGCCGTGCCGGCGCGCTCGGGAAAAGCCCCCGCCAGCGCAGCGCGGGACGCCGCGATCACGCCGCGCTCGGTGATCAGCCCGGTCACCAGCCGCGCCGGCGTGACGTCGAAGCCGTAATTCGCGACCGGCGTATCGGGCGGCGCGATCCGCACGGTCTCGATGCGGCCGTCGGCGGCGCGGCCGGTCATGGTCGTCACTTCATCGGGACTGCGCTGTTCGATCGGGATTTCGGCGACGCCGTCGGAAACGGTGAAATCGATGGTCGGCGACGGCAATGCCACATAGAACGGCACGCCGTTGTCGCGCGCGGCCAGCGCCTTCAAATAGGTGCCGATCTTGTTGCAGACGTCGCCGTTGGCCGTGACGCGGTCGGTACCGACGATGACGATATCGACCAGGCCGTGCTGCATCAGATGGCCGCCGGTATTGTCGGCAATCAGCGTATGCGGCACGCCGTGCTGGCCGAGCTCCCAGGCGGTCAGCGAAGCGCCCTGATTGCGCGGGCGGGTCTCGTCGGCGAACACGTGGATTGGAACACCCTTATCGTACGCCATGTAAATCGCCGCGGTGGCGGTGCCGACATCGACCGCGGCGAGCCAGCCGGCATTGCAATGGGTGAGCACATTGACCCGCTCGCCCGGCGGCTTTTTCGCAGCGATCGCTTCGATCAGCGGCAAGCCGTTTTTGGCGATGCCGGTATTGATGGCGATGTCTTCTTCGGAAATCTCGGCGGCGCGACGGTAGGCGGCGGCGGCGCGTTCGGCACGCGGCCGGTTGCGGACCACGGCCATCATCTCGTCGAGCGCCCATTTGAGATTAATCGCGGTCGGGCGGGTGGCAAGGAGCGTCGCATAGGCGCGCTCCAGCGCTTCGTCGGAGGCATCCTCGCGCAGCGCTAGCGCCATGCCGTAGGCGGCGGTGGCGCCGATCAGCGGCGCGCCGCGGATCACCATGGCGCGGATGGCATGTGCGGCGTCGGCGAGCGTCGTCAGCCGCGCGGTCAACAGGCGATGCGGCAGCGCGGTCTGATCGACGACGCCGACCGACCAGCCGTCTGGCTCGAGCCAGATGCTGCGCATGGGTTTGCCGTCGACGTTCATGGGTGCTTCCTAGCAGATTCAACGGACGTTGGACCACGTTCGTCTTTGCGAGCGAAGCGAAGCAATCCAGGCCGGCCGCGACGTCTGGATTGCTTCGTCGCTTTGCTCCTCGCAATGACGGAGCAAGGCGCGGTTGCCCGCGAGACGCACATGGCGCAATCTGGCGCGCCGATCCCGGAGAAGCTGATGGCCGCCGTCGATCTCGAGACCGAGTATAGTCCCCGCGTCACGGTGCCCGACCACGCGCAGATTTTTGCCCGCTGGGCGCGCACGGCCGAAGACTATCGCGCCGACATGCTCAAGAGCGGCAAGGCCGAGCTCGGTCTGTGCTATGGCGACACGCAGCGGCAATTCATCGATCTGTTCCTACCGGCGGCGGGCGAGAGCGCGCCGCTCGCGATGTTCATCCATGGCGGCTATTGGCGCGCCATGGATCCGTCGTTTCACAGCCACATGGCGCGCGGCCTCAATGAGCGCGGCTTTGCGGTGGCGGTCGTGGGCTACGACCTCGTTCCGATCGTCACCATCGCCGACATTATCGAGCAGGTCCGGCGGGCCTGCGCTTTTCTCTGGCAGCGGTTCGAGCGCCGCCTGTTGGTGACAGGGCATTCAGCGGGCGGGCATCTCACCGCCGCGATGGTGGCGACCGATTGGCAGAAGCTGTGGCCGAAAGTCCCGAGCGATCTGGTCCCGGCCGGCTACGCCATCTCCGGCGTCTTTGATCTCACGCCGCTGCTGAAAACCAGCATGAACCAGGACTTTCGTCTCGATGACGAAGAGGCGCGCCGTATCTCGCCGGTCTCGTGGCCGGTTCCGCCTGGGCGTACGCTCGACGCGGCGGTCGGCGACCTGGAATCCAATGCCTTCAAAGGCCAAAGCCGCAGTATGGCTGATGCCTGGCGGCAGGCGAACGCGGAGACCCGCTACACCGAGCTGCCCGGCAACCATTTCACCGTGATCGACGCGCTGGCCGATCCGCAGAATCCGATGGTGGCGCGCATCGCCGAATTGGCCAGGCAAATTCGCTGAGCGCGTCAGCCGGTCGCGCGTTTCAGACCGTTCGCCGGCGCCGACGGACCCAGCAGCACGCAGGCTGAGGCGGCAAAAATCAGCGCAAAGCCGATGATGTCCGTGATGGTCGGGTGTTCGCGGACGATAAGCACGGTGGATATGACGCCGACCACCGGAATGCCCAGCGAGCCCAGTGAGGCAGTGGCTGCCGGCAATCGTCGAATGACTTCAAACCACATCGCGTACGCAATGCCGCTGCCGATGATTCCGGCATAGGCGGTGGCAAGCAGTGAGCCGGTATGCGCATGATCGAGGTTGAGCCGGCCATCGACTGCCATCAGGCAGGTGGCAATGACAAAGAACGCAATCACCAGCTGCCAGAACGCCAGCGCCAACGGATCGACGTTCACGCGGGCCCATTTGACATAGATAGTGCCCGCGCCCCAGCTCATGCCGGCGATAACCGCCAGCAGCAGGCCCAATGGCACGCCCTTCGTGGCCAAGGGATAGATCAGGACCGCGATCCCGAGCGCGCACAGAACGACGGCGAGAAGTTGCCGTGCATTCGGCCGTTCGCGCAGCAGCACCCAGGCCAGTAGAACGGTCCAGATCGGCATGGTGTAGATCAGGATCGTCACCCGCGACGTCGCCGCGGCGACTTGTGCAAAAGCGCTGAGCAGGCTGAAGGCGGCGATGTTGAGGAGCGAGATGACGACCACGTGGCCCCACGCTTTGGCGCCGGCAAGGCGCAGCCGGCGGCGCGTCACCAAACAAATAACCAACAGGCAGACCGCGCCGAACGCCGCGGTCATGGTGCGCATGCTCAAGGGCGGAATGTCCTCGAGCGCGATCTTCATCACCGGCCAGGTCGTGCCCCACAGCAGGCAGAGCGCGACCACGAGGGCCTTCGCGCCCATGTCGCCAGCACCCGTGGCCACGGGCTTGCCTTGACTGTGCAGTTGAACGCTCACGGCGCTTTCGGTCCGGCAGCGAGATACCAGTCGGCGATCTGCGCGCCGGTCCAGAATTTCACGTCGCTCTTGGCGCTGATGACTTCGAGCACGCGGCGGAAATATTTCAGCCGGTGCGGGGCACCCATGATGTAGGGGTGGACGACCAGCGCCATGACGCGCGCCGAGGACGCGGCGTCGGCATAGATTTGCTCGAACTGGTCGATGGCGCGGTCGCTGTATTCCGACGCCTTGTGGTGCTGGATCAGCATCATGGCGACGTCATTGCATTCCTGGGTGTACGGGAGGTTGAGAATCGGTTTGCCCCGGGTCTTGAGCCAGACCGGCTGATCGTCGAGCACCCAATCGGCGACATAGTCGTAGCCTTCCTCGACCAAGAGGTCTGGCGTCTCCCACGTCTCGGTCAGGCCGGGACCGAGCCAGCCGCGCGGCGCCACGCCGGTTGCCTCGGCGATGACGTCGCGGGTTTTGCGGACATCGGCGCGCTCGTCCTCGACCTTCTGCATGTTGCGCTGGGTAAAGCCGTGGCCGATGAACTCCCACTCGCGCTCGACCGCGGCGCGCACGATCGGCGGATAAGCGGCCAGAGCCGAGCCGTTGATCGACAGCACCGCCGGGATCGACAACGCATCCAGCACCTCGACAAAGCGCCAGAAGCCGACCCGGTTGCCGTATTCATGCCAGGCCCAATTGGGCACGTCGGGCATCGGCGCGCCGCCGGCGGGTGGGGTGAGCACCGTGCGCGGCATCGGCTGCCGCGGGTCCCATTCCTCGACATTGACGATGACCCACACCACCATGCGCGCGCCATTCGGCAGCTTGAGCGGTGGCCGTTCAGTGATGGCGGAATAGGCGATGCGGTCGGTCGGCAGCATCGGCTGCGTCGACCTCCCCTTGCTGCGCGCGGATTTTCCCGGCCGCGTGGTCATACGCGGCCATTCCTGCCGGGCGGTGGAACGACCGTCAACATTCGTCCGCGGTTTACAGCCATGCATGGCGACTCCCATGGGCACCTGATTTCTTTTCTCCCGCCCGTCCGTGCAAAGGGCGGACGTGCGGCCGCCGAGCTTGCCCGCGTGCGCAAGCGAACCGGCAAGTGAGGTCGCAAGGCCCGGCCGAGCATGATCTTGTCCGAAAACCGGCTCCACCCTCGGATCAAGTCCGAGGGCAGGCTTTTTCGGGATCATGCTCTATCGGCTAGGCGTCTTCTCCGGCGCCGGGCGAAACCGCACCACGATCGCACCCAACACTGTGAGCGCCACGCAACAGATCAACACCGGCACGAAGACGGTCCACGGCTTGCCGGTCAAATCCCACAGTCCGCCACAGATGGTCGGAATGATTACCGCGCAGGTATAGCTGACGGTGAACATGCCGGCGGCGGTACGCGGCACGTCGGCCGGCGCGGCAAGGAGCGCCGGCAGCGCCAGGATTGCGGTCATCGTGACCGCCGCGGCGACGCCGACGACCGCGGTGGCGGTAACGATGGCGAGCGGCGACGAGGTGAAGACCAGCAGCACGACAAACGCGGCCAGCATGATCGGGCCGAACACCAGGAACGGCCAGGCGCGCAGCTGCAGCCGATTGGCGGTCAGGAGCAAAACGGCAACCGCGAAAATCTGCGAACCATTGAGCCAGCCCAACGCCGGACCGAGCAGTTCGGGCTTGCCGAGACTGACCAGATAGTCGCCGATGAAGGCGCTGGTGACGAAATACGTGCTGTTGTTGCTGGCGAAGGTGACGCCGAGCAGCCAGACCAGCGGGTTCTTCCAGTCCGGCCACCAGCTGCCGCCTCCTGCCACGAGCTTATCGCGGCTGTCGCGGGTTCTCGGGCTCAGCAGCAAGAACACCGGCGCCATCAACAGCGCCGGCACCGCCCAAAATACGACGTTGAGTCGCCAATCGCCGCCGACCGCCGGCAAGACAAACGCGATGGTGAAAACCGCCGGCAGCATCGCGCCCATCAGCATGCCCGCGGAATAGCCGATGGTGCCGACGGCGATGCGGCTCGGCAGCCACTCGCGCACCAGCGTCGGCATGCCGGGCTGCATGATGGCGACGCCGAACGCCGACACGATCGCGGCGGCGTAAAGCGTCCAGATGTCGATCGCGGCGGCGCGCGCGCCGCCGGCGATGGCCGCAATCGCCATGCCGAGCGTCACCGCGACTGTCGCGCCGATCCGCGAAATCAGCAGCGATCCCGGAATGGCGGCAATCGCAAAGACCGCGAGCGGGAGGCCGATCAAAAGACCGACCTGCGTCTCGCTTAAGTGCAGCTCGTCGTGCACCTGTGGGATCACCGGCGGCATCACCAACAGCGTCATGCGCATGGCGACGCCGGCGAGCCACAACAGGCAGACGAGCTTGATGGTGGAGCCGCCTGAACTTTCGGCGGCCGGAGTCCCGGCGGGAGGCATGCGTGAATAGAGTTTCCAAATTTCACCCTGCATGAGCCGCGGCAAGGCCGCAAGAAAGCCCGTCACGCCGCGGCCGCAGCCCTGATCTGCTTGCGATGGCGCTAGAACAAAGATAGAACCCCACCGGGGAGCCAGCGACAGTCATGTCCGATCTCACAGCCGCACAGCAGCGCCTGCGCACGGTATTCGGGTTCGAGGCGTTTCGGCCCGGCCAGGCCGAGATCGTTGCCGCCATTCTCGCGGGCCGCGACGTGTTGGCGGTCATGCCGACAGGCAGCGGCAAGTCGCTGTGCTACCAGCTTCCGGCGCTGCTGCGCGGCGGGCTGACCGTTGTGGTCTCGCCGCTGATCGCGCTGATGCGCAATCAGGTGGCGCAATTGCGCGGTAACGGGATCGCCGCAGCGAGCCTGAATTCGGCAAACGATCCGGCGGAGAACCGCACGATCCTCGACCAGATCGCGCGCGGCGAGCTGCGTCTTGTCTATGTGGCGCCCGAGCGCTTGCTCAAGAGCGACACGCTCGACCACTTCAAGCGCGCCGGCGTTGCCATGCTGGCTGTCGACGAGGCCCATTGCATTTCGCAATGGGGGCACGACTTCCGGCCGGAATACGCGGCGCTCGGCGCGGTGCAAGCGGAACTCGGCGGCGTGCAAACGGTGGCATTTACGGCGACGGCCGATGCCGCCACCCGCACCGACATTGTGGAAAAGCTGTTCGCGCAGCCGCCGGCTTTGTTTGTGCACGGCTTCGACCGGCCCAATCTTCGGCTCGCGATGCGGGCCAAGGCCGGCGGACGCACACAGATCGCCGACTTCATCAAGGCCCATCGTGGCGCGAGCGGCATCGTTTATTGTGCTTCGCGCCGCAAGACCGAGGAGCTTGCGGAATTTTTGCGCCACGACAGCGTCAATGCGCTGCCCTATCACGCCGGCATGGAGACCGCGGCGCGCTCGCGCCACCAGGACGCTTTCCTGCAGGAGGATGGCGTCGTGATCGTTGCGACCGTGGCGTTCGGCATGGGTATCGACAAGCCGGATGTGCGTTTCGTGCTGCACGCTGATATGCCGGCCAATATCGAGAGCTATTACCAGGAGATCGGCCGCGCCGGCCGCGACGGCATGCCCGCCGACACCTTGACACTCTATGGCATGGGCGACATCCGGCTCCGCCGCCTGCAGATCGACGACAACGAGGCCACGGCCGAACAAAAGCGCGTCGACCGGCAACGCCTCAACGCGCTGGTCTCATTATGCGAATCGCCGCGCTGCCGGCGGCAGACGCTGCTCGCTTATTTCGGCGAAACGGCACAGCCGTGTGGCAACTGCGATTTCTGTTGCGAAGGCGCCGAATTGATCGACGGCACGATCGCCGCGCAAAAGGCGCTGTCAGCGATCGTGCGTACCGGGGAGCGTTTCGGCACCGAGCATTTGGCGAACGTGCTCCTGGGCGAGAATTCCGAAGCGGTCGAGAAATTCGGCCATGATTGCCTGCCGACCTTCGGCGTCGGCAAGGAATACGGCAAGCAGGAATGGCGGTCGATTTTCCGCCAGCTCCACGGCGCCGGAATTATTGCGCTCGACATCACCGGCCACGGCACCTGGTCGGTCACCGAAAGCGGCCGCTCCGTTCTCAAAGGCACGACGAACGTCACGTTGCGCCGGGACACCTTGAAGCCGGCTCCACGCAAGGCCGCGCGCGCCGCGGCCAACGCCGCCGCGCTCGCTGACGGCGCCGAAGGCGACGCGGAGCTGTTCGAAGCGTTGCGGCGGCGGCGATCCGAGCTTGCCAAAGAGCAGCGAGTTGCGGCCTATGTCGTGTTCGCTGACAAGACCCTAATCGACATGGCGCGGCGCAAGCCTGCGACAGCGGCGGAGATGAGCGCGGTGCACGGCGTCGGCGAGGCAAAGCTCCGGCAATACGGCGAGGTCTTCCTCGATGTGATCAGGCGGCAACGGGCGGCGGGACGCCCGCAAGCCGTCTCGGGCTCTGTGAGCGCGCCATAGACCTGATGCCGGTTTGGCTCCGCTGTCCGGCTTGTTGCACCGCATTCCGCGCTATGTTAGCAAAACCGCGATTTCTGCGGGGCGCGCGCGTGGGCACTTCCCCAGAGCCCCGAAATCCAAGTCCCGCTTTAATCCCAAGGGCTTGCAACGGCCGTTTGACCGGATGCGGGTTCGCGGAAACTGCAAAAGAATCCGAAGACGACGACGCGAGCATAGAGAGCCCCCTTGGCAGGCGAAGAACCCTTTGTGTCCGGCATGGCCGGCCGTTACGCGACGGCGCTGTTCGAATTGGCGCGTGAGGCCGACGAGATCGACGCGGTCAAGACCAACCTTGAGCGTTTCGACGCACTGGTTGCCGAAAGTGCCGATCTCGAGCGGCTGGTCCGCAGCCCGGTCTTTTCCGCCGACGAGCAATTGCACGCGGTCGGCGCCGTGCTCGATCGTGCCGGCATCGGCGGCGTGGCGGCGCGCTTCGTCAAGCTCGTGACCACCAACCGCCGGCTGTTCGCCGTGCGCGACATGATGCGTGGGTTTCGCGAGCTGGTCGCTCGGCACAAAGGCCAGGCCACAGCCGAGGTCACCGTCGCCGAAGCTCTCAAGGACGATCACGTCGCCGCGCTGCGCAATGCGCTCAACGCCGTCAGCGGCAAGGACATCGAGCTCAGCATCAAGGTCGATCCCGCGATCATTGGCGGACTCGTGGTCAAAATCGGCAGCCGCATGGTCGACAGCTCGTTGCGCACCAAACTCAATTCCATCAAGCACGCGATGAAAGAGGCTCGATAATGGATATCCGCGCTGCGGAAATCTCCGCCATCCTCAAAGAGCAGATCAAGAATTTCGGCCAGGAAGCCGAAGTCTCGGAAGTCGGGCAGGTGCTGTCGGTCGGCGACGGCATCGCCCGCGTCTACGGCCTCGACAACGTGCAGTCCGGCGAGATGGTCGAGTTCGAGAACGGCGTCAAAGGCATGGCGCTCAATCTCGAAATCGACAATGTCGGCATCGTGATCTTCGGCACCGACCGCGAGATCAAGGAAGGCCAGACCGTCAAGCGCACGCGCGCCATCGTCGAGGTGCCGGTCGGCAAGGGCCTCCTCGGCCGCGTCGTCGACGCGCTGGGCGATCCGATCGACGGCAAGGGCCCGATCAAGGCCGACCATAGGGCGCGGGTCGACGTCAAAGCGCCGGGCATCATTCCGCGCAAATCGGTGCACGAGCCGATGGCGACGGGACTGAAGGCGATCGACGCCTTGATTCCGATCGGCCGCGGCCAGCGCGAGCTCATCATCGGCGACCGCCAGACCGGCAAGACCGCGATCGCGCTCGACACCATCCTCAACCAGAAGCCGCTCAACGCCTCGGGCGACGAGAAGATCAAGCTTTATTGCGTCTATGTTGCGGTCGGGCAGAAGCGCTCCACGGTGGCGCAGTTCGTCAAGGTCTTGGAGGAACAGGGCGCACTCGATTATTCGATCGTGATTGCGGCGACCGCGTCCGATCCGGCGCCGATGCAGTTCCTGGCGCCGTTTTCCGGCTGCGCCATGGGCGAATATTTCCGCGACAACGGCATGCACGCGGTGATCATCTATGACGACCTCTCCAAGCAGGCTGTCGCCTATCGGCAGATGTCGCTGCTGCTACGCCGGCCGCCGGGCCGCGAGGCTTATCCGGGCGACGTGTTCTATCTCCACTCGCGCCTTCTTGAACGCGCCGCCAAAATGAACGACGAGCACAAGGGCGGCTCGCTGACCGCATTGCCGGTGATCGAAACCCAGGCCAACGACGTGTCGGCCTACATTCCAACGAACGTCATTTCCATCACCGACGGCCAGATCTTCCTCGAGACCGACTTGTTCTATCAGGGCATCCGCCCGGCGGTGAATGTCGGTCTGTCGGTGTCGCGCGTCGGTTCGGCGGCGCAGACCAAGGCGATGAAGAAGGTCGCCGGCCGCATCAAGGGCGAGCTGGCGCAGTACCGCGAGATGGCGGCGTTCGCGCAGTTCGGCTCCGACCTCGATGCCACCACGCAGCGGCTTCTCAATCGCGGCTCGCGGCTCACCGAGCTGCTCAAGCAGCCGCAATTCTCGCCGCTGAAGATGGAGGAGCAGGTCTGCGTCATCTATGCCGGCGTCAACGGCTATCTCGATCCGCTGCCGGTGGCGCGGATTCGCGCCTTCGAAGACGGCCTGCTCGGCGTGCTGCGCCAGAAGCACCCGGAAATCCTCAACGCCATCCGCGACTCCCGCGACCTCGACGACGGCACCACCGCAAAGCTCAAGGCGGCGGTCGAGGGCTATGCGAAAACGTTTGCCTAATCGCCGTCATGGCCGGGTTCGTCCCGGCCATCCACGTCTTGTAGCGTGGCGTGCGATAAAGCCGTGGATGCCCGGCACAAGGCCGGGCATGACGATGAAGAGAGACGACTGAAACGAAATGCCCTCGCTCAAAGACCTGCGCAACCGCATCGCCGCCACCAAGGCGACGCAGAAGATCACCAAGGCCATGCAGATGGTCGCCGTGTCGAAGCTCCGCCGCGCCCAGGCGGTCGCCGAGTCGGCGCGTCCCTACGCCGCGCAAATGGACAAGGTGCTCGGCAATATCGCCGCATCGGTGGCAGGCTCGGAGACGGCGCCGCCGCTGCTGCGCGGCACCGGCAGCGACAATGTGCATCTGCTCCTGGTCTGCACCGCCGAGCGCGGCTTGTGCGGCCCGTTCAATACCGCGATCGTGCGGCTGGCGCGCGAGCACGCTTCAGGCCTCATCCGCGAAGGCAAGGAAGTCAAATTCTTCTGCGTCGGCCGCAAGGGCTATGATCAGCTGCGCCGGCTTTATGCCAGCCAGATCGTCGAGATGGTCGATCTGCGCGCCGCGCGGACGCTGCGCTTCGAGCACGCCGAGGGCATCGCCGAAAAGGTGATCGTGCGCTTCAACAATTTCGAATTCGACGTCTGCACGCTGTTCTACTCGCGGTTCCGTTCGGTGATCGCGCAGATCCCGACACCGCAGCAGATCATTCCGCCGGTGTTCGACGGCAATGCCACCGCCGCCGTCGGCGGCGCGGCTTACGAGTTCGAGCCGGAGGCCGAGGACATCCTGCACGATCTGTTGCCGCGCAACGTCGCGGTGCAGATTTTCCGCGCGCTCCTGGAGAACGCCGCTTCGTTCTACGGCGCGCAGATGTCGGCGATGGACAATGCTACCCGTAACGCCGGCGAAATGATTCGCAAACAAACGCTGACCTATAACCGCACCCGCCAGGCGATGATCACCAAGGAACTGATCGAGATCATCTCCGGCGCCGAGGCGCTGTAATCTTTGCAAAGAGGGCCATGATGGCGAGCAATGTCGGACACATCACCCAGGTCATCGGCGCGGTCGTCGACGTGCATTTCGACGATCAGCTGCCCGCGATCCTCAACGCGCTGGAGACGACCAACCAGGGCCATCGCCTGGTGCTGGAAGTCGCCCAGCATCTCGGCGAATCGACCGTGCGCACCGTCGCCATGGACACGTCCGAAGGCCTGGTCCGCGGCCAGGAAGTGAAGGACACCGGCGGACCGATCTCGGTGCCGGTCGGAGCCGGGCTGCTTGGGCGCATCATCAACGTGATTGGCGATCCGGTCGACGAAGCCGGCCCGGTCAAAGGCGAAGCGCTGCGGGCGATCCACCAGGAGGCGCCGGCCTATACCGATCAGTCGACCGAGGCCGCGATCCTGGTCACCGGCATCAAGGTCGTCGACTTGCTCGCGCCATACGCCAAGGGCGGCAAGGTCGGCCTATTCGGCGGCGCCGGCGTCGGCAAGACCGTGCTGATCATGGAGCTGATCAACAACATCGCCAAGGCGCACGGCGGCTATTCGGTGTTCGCCGGCGTCGGCGAGCGCACCCGCGAGGGCAACGACCTCTATCACGAGATGATCGAGTCGAAGGTCAACAAGGACCCGAAGGAAGGCTCGGTCGAAGGCTCCAAGTGCGCGCTGGTGTACGGCCAGATGAACGAGCCGCCGGGCGCCCGCGCGCGCGTCGGCCTGACCGGTCTGACGGTCGCCGAATATTTCCGCGATCAGGGCCAAGACGTGCTGTTCTTCGTCGACAACATCTTCCGCTTTACGCAAGCCGGCTCGGAGGTCTCGGCGCTCCTCGGCCGCATTCCCTCCGCGGTCGGCTATCAGCCGACGCTGGCGACCGACATGGGCGCGCTGCAAGAGCGTATCACCACGACCACCAAGGGATCGGTGACCTCGGTGCAGGCGATCTACGTGCCGGCCGACGACCTCACCGACCCGGCGCCGGCGACCTCGTTCGCGCATCTCGACGCCACCACCGTGTTGTCGCGCGACATCGCCGCCAAGGGCATTTATCCGGCGGTGGACCCGCTGGATTCAACCTCGCGCATGCTTTCGCCGCTGATCGTCGGCGAGGAGCATTACGCGGTGGCGCGTTTGGTGCAGCAGGTGCTGCAGCGCTATAAGGCGCTACAGGACATCATCGCTATCCTCGGCATGGACGAGCTGTCGGAAGAGGACAAGCTCACGGTCGCCCGCGCCCGCAAGATCGAGCGCTTCCTGTCACAGCCGTTCCATGTCGCCGAGGTATTCACCGGCTCGCCCGGCAAGCTTGTCGACCTGCAGGACACGATCAAGGGCTTCAAAGGCCTGGTCGAGGGCAAGTACGACCACCTGCCGGAAGCCGCGTTCTACATGGTCGGCACCATCGAGGAAGCGGTGGAGAAGGGCAAGAAGCTGGCCGAGGAAGCTTAAGGCGGCGAATAGCGAAGTGGCGAACGGCAAGTAGAGAAAGAACGAAGGCAGATAATGGCGTCCCTTCACTTTGAATTCGTCGCTCCCGAGAGCGTCCTGTTCTCCGGCGACGTCGACCAGGTTGACCTGCCCGGCGCCGAAGGTGACATGGGCATCCTCGCCGACCACGCGCCGATGGTGACCACGCTGCGGCCCGGCATCGTCACGGTGTTCCGCGGCAGCGCGCGCGAGCCCATCGTGATCACCGGCGGTTTCGCCGAGGTCGGTGCGGCTGGGCTGACGATCCTGGCCGACCGCGCCGTGGCGCGCGCCGATTTCGACCACGAGATGCTGGCAACAGAAATCAAGAACGCCGAAGAAGACGTTGCCGACACAACGAACGAGGCGGTGCGTGATAAGCTCACGCGTCATCTCGACCAGTTGAAGGCGTTGCAGGCGGCGCTCGGCGCGGCCGAGCCCGCCGCGCATTAAACAGAAAAAATCCTACCGCAAAAATCTCGACCAGCAAGACCCAGGCATTCCAGACGGCACCCGCGAGCGTCAGCAGGACGCCGGCTGCGAGCCAATACATCCCTCCGCTTGCGCCGGCGACGAGATACCAGCCGCCGATCAGGACCGGCATAAATGCATTGCAAATTGATCGAAATCGCGGCGAGAGTCCGCTGAGCGCCCGCCGCGGCGGATCCTCAGCAACGGCGGAGATATGCGGGTTCAAGTCCCGCCGCTGCGCCCAATTGCAAAGTGTTTAAATTCCGCGACCACGCGCTCATAGACGGCGCGCTTGAACGGCACGACGAGGTCGGGGAGCTTCTCAAGCTTCTCCCAGCGCCAGTCGACGAACTCCGGCTTGTGCCCGCCGGCCGGATGCTTGATGTCGATCTCGCTTTCTTTGCCGGTGAAGCGCAGCGCGAACCATTTCTGCGTCTGGCCCCGGTACTTGCCGCTCCAGGCCGTTCCCGCGATCTCCGGCGGAATGTCATAGGTGAGCCATTCAGCGATCTCGCCGAGCCGCTGCACCGAGGTGATGTTGGTTTCCTCGCGCAATTCGCGCAACGCCGCCGGCCACGGGTCTTCGCCCTTATCGATGCCGCCCTGCGGCAATTGCCAGACATGAGTGGCGTCGATGTGTTCGGGGCCTTCGATGCGGCGGCCGATGAATGCGCGGCCGGTACGATTGAGCACCATCAGGCCGGCGCAGGGACGATAGGGACGATCTTTAGGGGACATGAAGAACCGCGCGTGGCGAATGGGAGTAGCGGCTTACATACTCAATCCATTCGCTGTTCGCTATTCGCTGCTCGCTTGTTTCGCCTTCGGCGCCACGGCCGTGATCGGCACCAGCTGCAGGCCGCGGGCTTCCGCCGCTTTTGCCCATTTGGCGATCCGCTCGATCGAGATCGGCAGCGCCGATGATATTCCAACGACGGCGCCGTGTTCGCGCGCCGCCATTTCCAGGCGGCCGAGCGCATGGTCGATTTCGGCAGGCGTCGGCACCGCATCGATGATGATGTCGGCCTTGGCGAACGGCAAATTATTGGCGCCGGCGATCCGGCCGGCGACGCTGCGCGGATTGGCGCCGTCATCGACAAAGATCAGGCCGCGCTTTCCGATTTCGTTCAGGATCGGGGCGAAGGCCTGCTCGGAGGCGGTAAAGCGCGCGCCCATGGCACCGGCGACGCCGACATATCCGTGCAGCCGGCTCATCAGCCAGTACAGCCGCTCGAGATTCTGTTCCGGCGTGAGCGAGGTCAAAAGCGTCTGCGGGCCGGAATCGTTGTCGGGATAGCCGAACGGCTCCATCGGCGCTTGCAACAGCACCTCGTGACCCTCGCGGCGGGCGCGCCCCGCCAGTTGGTCGGCATCGTAGCCGTACGGCATGAAGGCGAGCGTCACCGCGCCCGGCAGTTTGGCGATGGCGTCGGCAGTAACGCTGGCGCTGACGCCGAGGCCGGCGACGATGAGCGCCACGCGCGGTGCGTCAGGCTTGCCGGGGATGGGCTTCACCGGCTGCGCAAAGGCTTCGGCCGGACGTGTGCCATCGGCGGCGACTTTGGGAATCGGGCCGTGCGGCGTCATCTCGACGAATTTTTGATCAAGACCTGCGCTCTCCGGACCCGCGGGTCTCCCGTCCGCCGGGATGACGACGTCCTGTCGGGCGCCGGTCTTGCCGTCGATAATGGTGACGGTCTTGTTGTTGCCGGCGCTGTTGGTGCCCGCACTACCGGCGTTCGCTTGCGCTGGCGGCACCACGATCGTTACCGGACCGCTGCCGGGAACGTCGCGGCCGGGATTGGGTCCCGACATCTCGGCGCTGGCTTCCGACGGGCTTGGCGGCGTGGATTTCTTGGGCGCCATGGCGGCATGCAGATCGATCGGCACGGCAGCCATCGGTTCGCCGCCGAGCGGATCGTCGCTCAACATCGCCCACAGCAGGAAAACGCCGAGGAAGCTGGCCAGCGCTCCGCCGATGGTCAGCGGCAGCGCGCGCTTGACCATGCCGCGGAATCTGCGCTGGTGCTTGGCTCCTTGGCCAAGCGGCGCGCTCAGGTCATCGGCGGTCATGCGCCAATCCCGGGAGCAATCGGTAGCAAATAACGTTCCGGCGAATCATGCCGCCGGATTCTATCACGGGGCCGGTTCCACAAGGGCGTCGTCGCGGTGGTGCCACACCGCGTCCGGCACAGGTCCGTGATCCCGAAAAGCAATCGGGGCGGCTCATCGCCGCCCCGATTTCAAGCTTAAGGACGGAACCGCTTAGTTCGGAACAGCAGTCTTCGGATTGGGCGGGAACGCCGCATCGGTAATGGTGCCGCGCAGCAGATCGAGCGCCTCCTTGAGCGCGTGGTCGTCCTTCTCGTCCGGCGGGACGTAGGACTGCGAGCCGGACTCTTCATTGCCTTCGGCCTTGAGGTGGCCGCGCAGCGACGCCTCGCCCTTGGTGTCGGTCCGCGCCTTGAGATCGTCCGGCACGTCCTGAAGCACCTCGATGTCGGGCGTAATGCCCTTGGCCTGGATCGAGCGGCCCGACGGGGTGAAGTAGCGCGCCGTGGTGAGACGGAGCGCGCCGTTGCCGGCGCCGAGCGGGATGATGGTCTGCACCGAGCCCTTGCCGAACGAGCGCGTGCCGACCAGCGTCGCGCGCTTGTGGTCCTGCAGCGCGCCGGCGACGATTTCCGACGCCGAAGCAGAGCCGCCATTGATCAGCACGATGACCGGCTTGCCCTTGGTCAGATCACCCGGCCGGGCGTTGAACCGCTGGGTCTCCTCGGCATTGCGGCCGCGGGTCGAGACGATCTCGCCCTTGTCCAGGAACGCATCCGACACCGAGATCGCCTGATCGAGGAGGCCGCCCGGATTGTTGCGCAGATCGATGACGAAGCCCTTGACCTTGTCGGCGCCGAGCTGGCTGGTCAGATCGCTGATCGCCTTCTTCAAGCCGTCGGTGGTCTGCTCGTTGAACTGGGTGATGCGGATATAGCCGACATCGTCGCCTTCGGTGTGCGAGCGCACCGACTTCACGCGGATGACGTCGCGCACGATGGTCACATCGATCGGCTTATCCTGCCCCTTGCGCATGATGGTGAGCTTGATCTTGGTGTTCACCGGACCGCGCATCTTCTCGACCGCCTGGTTGAGCGTCAGGCCCTGCACCTGCTCGTCGTCGAGCTTGGTGATGATGTCGTTGGCCATGACGCCGGCCTTGGCCGCCGGCGTCTCGTCTATCGGCGCCACCACCTTCACCAGCCCGTCTTCCATGGTCACTTCGATGCCGAGCCCGCCGAACTCACCGCGGGTCTGCACCTGCATGTCGCGGAAGCTTTTCGGGTCCATGTAGCTCGAATGCGGATCGAGCCCGGCCAGCATGCCGTTGATCGCCAATTCGACGAGCTTTGAGTCGTCGGGTTTCTCGACATAGTCGGCGCGCACCCGCTCGAACACGTCGCCGAACAAATTGAGTTGTCGGTATGTGTCCGAAGAGGCGGCTTTTGCGCTCGATCCGACGAACACGTTGTGGGGTTGCGTCGCCAGGAGTGCGAGCCCGGCACCTGCGATCACACCCAGGAAAATAAGGGAAGTTTTGCGCATCATCCGCGAACCTTTTCGCCTTCGTTTGTTGCCCACCATGGGCTTGGATCGATAGGAGCGCCGTCTTTGCGGAACTCCACATAGAGTACAGGTTGCTTGGACCTAGTCGCCGCGGCCGCGGATACCTGCGATCCGCCGCCCATCACCGCTACGGGCTCACCAGTTAGCACGAACTGGCCGAGATCGACGGATATCCGCTCCATCCCCGCTAACAACACATGATACCCGCCGCCGGCGTTCAGGATCAAGAGTTGGCCATAGCTGCGGAACGGTCCGGCGTAAACTACCCAACCGTCGCAGGGCGCGGTGATCTGCGCGCCGGCATGGGTGCCAATGGACTGACCCCGTTGGGTTCCACCGACGCCGTCGGAGCCGCCAAACTCCCGGATTTTCATGCCATTCACCGGCAGATGCAGGTGGCCCCGCGTGGCGGCGAAGGCAATCGCAGGCGTCAGCCGCCCCGGATCCTTCAAGGCGGCGAGGTCAGGCCGGGTGGCGTCTTCTTCAATGGAACGGGCCTCGGCGTGAGCCGTGCGGGCCGCGGCATCGAGGCCTGATTCGAGTTTGGCAATGAGATCCTTGAGGCCGTCGGCTTGGCGCGCCAGATCGGCCGCGCGTATCCGTTCGGCATCGAGCGCTTCCTCGGTAACCGCCTGTCGCTTCTGCCTTTCGTCGATCAGGGCGTTCATGCGCAACTGCTCACGGCCGAGCACGTCGAGGTCGCGCGACAACCGCTCGTTTTCGCCGACGATGGTTTTGCGCACGGCGAGGAGATCGCCGAGGTCGCCGGCGAGCGCGTCGGCCTGGGCGTGCATATCCGGAAGCACCGCGCCAAGCGTAATCGCGGTCCGCACCGCCTTGAGCGCATCTTCCGGCTGCACCAGCAAGGCGGGCGGCGGCTGGTGCCCAACGCGCTGCAGCGCCGCCAGGATTTCGATGATGGCGGTGCGGCGCTCGTCGAGCGATTTGCGAATGGAGATTTCCTGTTCGTCCAACGGCTTGAGGCGCGCCCTCGTGGCTTCGATGCTGGCTTCGACGTCGCGTATCCGTGCCGCAGTGTCGATCAATTGCTGGCTGAGCGCGCGCCGATCGTCGCCGATCGCTTCGATCTCGCGGCGGAGCTTGGCCTGATTTTCCGCCGATGCACGCTCCTGCGCGCGGACCGTATCGAGTTCCTGATCGCGCTTTTTGAGCGTTTCCGCATCGGCGGCCGGCGCCGCCGCTGATGGTGGCGGTGACGGAATTTGGCTTGTGGGACCGTGATTTGCCGGCATTTGCGTCGCGCCGGCAGGCGCTTGGGTCGGCGCGTTTTGCGCGAAGGCTGCCCAATTGGCGCTAAGTGGCAATGCCGCCACCAATGCCGAACCCAGCACAAGGCCCGGATCGATGCGGTTCGTGCGACGGGGAATCATGCTGTTCAAGGGTAGGCGCCAACTTCAGGAAGGCAAGACCAAGCCGTCAGGATTCGACCGGATTAAGACGCACCGCCGGCCAAACCGTCACGAAAGAGTGAGGCAAGATTTTAGAACAATTAAGGCCGATCGCCCCGATGGTAGGGATGACCGGCAAGAATTGTGCCGGCACGGTAAAGCTGCTCCAGCAACATGACCCGCACCAGCTGATGCGGCCAGGTGGCCTTGCCGAAGGCCAGCCGCACCTTGGCGCGCTCGATCAGGCTTGGCGCCAAGCCGTCGGCGCCGCCGACGATGAAGCACACAGCCGCGCGATCCTGGGCACGCCATTCGCGTAGCAGGCCCGCTAGCGCCGGACTGTCGAGGCTTTCGCCCCGCTGATCGAGAACGACGACGATCGCTCCATCCGGGATGACATTGGCGAGCGCGATCAATTCCTCAACGCGCCGCCGCTCGACGTCTTGCGCGCGGCTTTCGCGAATCTCGACGATTTCGAAGTCGCGCAGACCCAGCGAGCGTCCTGCCGCTTCGGCGCGCTTAAGATAGTGCGCCGCGAGCGCGCGTTCGGGTCCTTGCTTGAGTCGGCCGATGGCGGCGATGACAAGGCGCATGGTACGGCGGCGAAAGTTTTACGCGAGCACGTGCCCACGACCGGCCCGACTTTGGACCAGCCACAACCTCATCCCCTCGCCGCGAGCGTACTAGCTCGCGCGCTGCGCCGGCCGGCTAGCCGCCCACATCTTTTCCAGATTGTAGAAGGCCCGGACTTCGGGACGGAAGACGTGAACGATGACGTCGCTCGCGTCGATCAGCACCCAGTCGCAATGCGGAACGCCTTCGACCCGCGCGGCAACGCCTGCCTTGTGCAAATCCTCGACCACCCGGTCGGCGACTGAGCCGACATGGCGTTGCGACCGGCCGGAAGATACGACCATGTAGTCGCCGATCGATGATTTGTCCCGCAGATCGATGGTGAGGGTGTCCTCCGCCTTCATATCGTCGAGGCGGGTGAGGACCATACGAAGGATCTCCTCGGCGTCAGGACGCATTCTGGAGACCGGTTCGGGCACGCGACGGTCGGCCCGAAGAGTTGCAGGTGTGGACAGGGGTCCTTATCCTTTCGCTCCATTGTTCGGCTCCGGCCATCGAGCCCGGATCCACCTCTAAGATAGGCACGCGCAGTTAACAGTTTCAACTGCCCCGCCGTCATCTTCTTGCAATCAAATGCCTTCCGTCAGTTGTCTTGCAAGGCCCGTGCCGCCCGCAATGCGGTCGACGACAACGGCGACTTTAGCCCATGCAAATAAATCCATGCCGGCGGCCTTCGTTCCGGCAGCGAGCGCGCCGCGCTCTCCGGCAAGCGGGCATAGCCGAACGCCTGACCGGCCACGCCGGCGGAGGCATAGAGGCTCGGACCAAGCCGGTCGACCACCGCAATCGGCACCAGCTTGGCGATGTCGCGCCAGCGCTGCCAGCGATGAAAACTGCGCAGATTGTCGGCGCCCATGATCCAGACGAAACGCACCTGCGGGCAACGCCGGAGCAGATAACGCACGGTCTCATAAGTATAGCGCGTGCCCAGCCGGGCCTCCAGATCGGTGACATCGATGCGCGGGTCGTCGGCCAGCACTTTGGCGGCCACGACGCGAGCGGCCAGCGGTGCAAGGCCGTGGGTATCCTTCAACGGATTGCCCGGCGTCACCAGCCACCACACGCGATCGAGGCCGATCCGCTTCATCGCCAACAGACAGGCGCCGCGATGCGCCGCGTGCGGCGGATCGAACGTTCCACCAAACAACCCGATGCGCATGCCGGGCGCGTTCGGCGGCAGAATGAGGCGGAGCTTATGCGTGGTCGGTACGTCAGCCACACGCGGCGGCGGGAACTCGCGGTTCATGGCGTTGAGAAACAATCCCTCCCCCTGTCCGCCCACCGCCGTGTCGCGCTATCTCGCAGTGGAAGAACCGAATATTACGGCCGCGTTTGTCCGTTACCGCGGATCCGGTAGTTGAAGCTGGTCAGCTGTTCGACCCCGACCGGACCGCGGGCGTGGAGCCTGCCGGTGGCAATACCGATCTCACCGCCGAAGCCGAACTCGCCGCCGTCGGCAAACTGCGTCGAGGCGTTGTGCAGCACGATCGCCGAATCGACTTCGCGCAAGAACTTTTCCGCCGCGGCGTGATTTTCGGTAACGATCGCGTCGGTATGGTGCGACCCATAGCGCTCGATATGGGCGATGGCGGCGTCGACACCGTCAACCACGCCGGCGGTGATGATGGCGTCGAGATATTCGGTGCTCCAGTCGGCTTCGCTCGCGGGCCTGACGCGGGCATCGACCGCCTGCACCGCAGCGTCGCCGCGGATCTCGCAACCGGCATCGATCAGCATCGTGACCAACGGCTTGAGAAACTTGCCCGCTCCGGCGCGATCGACCAGCAGCGTCTCGGCCGCGCCGCAGACACCGGTGCGGCGCATCTTGGCATTGAGCACGATCGCTTTCGCCATCGGCAGCTTGGCCGCGCCATCAACATAGACGTGACACACGCCTTCAAGATGGGCGAACACTGGCACGCGCGCCTCGGTCTGGACGCGCTCGACCAGGCCCTTGCCGCCGCGCGGCACCATCACGTCGATCATGCCATTGAGCCCGGAGAGCATCATGCCGACGGCAGCGCGCTCGCGCGTCGGCACCAGCGAGATCGCTGCTACCGGCAACCCGGCTTCGGTGAGACCCTCGACCAAGGCAGCATGAATGGCGCGGGCGGAGCGGAAGCTTTCCGAGCCACCGCGCAGAATGACCGCGTTGCCGGCCTTCAGGCAGAGTGAGCCAGCGTCCGCGGTGACGTTCGGCCGGCTCTCATAGATCACGCCGACGACGCCGAGCGGCACCCTAACCCGCTCGATCCGCATGCCGTTGGGGCGCCGCCACGATGCCATCACGGCGCCAACCGGATCCTTGAGCTTACGGATCACATCGACGCCCGCGGCCATGGCCTCGACGCTCTTGGCATCGAGCGTCAGGCGATCGAGGAAGGCCGAAGCAGCGCCGGCGGATTTCGCCTCGGCGACGTCCTCGGCGTTGGCGGCCAGAATAGCCGCGCGTGAGCCGCGGATGGCTTTGGCCATAGCGGCCAGCGCGCGGTTCTTGCGCGACGCCGGGGCGAGCGCGAGCGCGTGCGCGGCCTTCCGAGCCCGGCGCCCGATCTCGCCCATCGTGGCTTCCAGTGTGCCGGCATTTTCGACCGCTTTGAGCGGGGCATTCATGGCCTTGATCCGTCTTACGTTGTTGCTTCCTACCATGTTCAGGCAGCCCCGGCGAGGCAGCTTGAAGCGTGCGGTTGTCCACATTCCTCCACAGCGGTTCGCGTCACGGTCATAGAAATAACGGAACCTGTCGAACGCGAAGGGAGTTTCGCCCCGGCATTTGGCGAAGGAGGGTTTTATGGGTTCGTCGACGTATCGTACGCCGACCCGATTGCCACGGCGGTTCCCGGTCGGAGCCAAATATGTGGTCGAGGGATATGGCGGCGACGAAGGTAATTTTCGGGTCATCGCGCGCTACGTTGTTTTGCCCGGCGGGCGGCGGATCAACGTCCCCGCCGATATTTCGAGCCCGCAGCCGCGCGCGCTGGCATTCCGGCGGAGAGCAAACGCCAAGCAATCCCCGCCCAAAAATCAGGCGGCGGCCAGCGGCAAAAAAATCGCCGCACGGCGGGGAACCGGTTAACGGCGAATGCGTTGGTTGAGTGGCGCCGGGCGAAGCCCCCCAGCCCCTCACCCTCAATCACCCGGCGTTGAACCCCGGCCGCGCCAGCGGCCGGGGTTCCCTCATTCAGGGAACCTGTTTTGCGGCTATTCCCGGCTGACGACCAGGTCGTCGCGATGCACCATTTCGGCGCGGCCACTGAAGCCGAATATCGAAACAATGTCGGTTGACGACCGGCCGCGGATTTTCAGCGCGTCCTCGATGTCGTAGGCGATCAGACCGCGGCCGATTTCGACGCCATTGGGCCCACGGATGATCACTGCATCGCCGCGAGCGAAACTGCCGTCGATGCTGACGACGCCCGCGGGCAGCAAGCTTTTACCTCGCCGCAGCGCCGCCACCGCACCGGCATCGATGGTCAGAATGCCCTTCGGCTCGAGTGCGCCGGCGATCCATTTTTTGCGTGCCGTCACCGGATTCGCCGCCGTCAAAAACCAAGTGCACCGGGCACCCTCGGCGATGGCGCGTAACGGGTGCTCGACGTTGCCCGAGGCGATGACCATGTGGGTGCCGGCATTGGTCGCGATTCGCGCCGCCTCGATCTTGGTCTGCATGCCGCCGCGCGAGAGTTCGGATCCGGCGCTGCCCGCCATCGCCTCGATCTCCGGCGTGATGCGCGGAACGCAACCGATGTGCCGCGCCGTGGCGTTGGTGTCGGGCGGCGCGTCGTAGAGGCCATCGATATCAGAAAGCAGTATCAGGAGATCGGCGCTCACCATGGTGGCGACCCGCGCCGCGAGCCGATCGTTGTCGCCATAACGGATTTCGCTGGTCGCAACCGTGTCGTTTTCGTTGATGACGGGAATCGCGCGCCACTGCAGCAGCGTGTCGATCGTGGAGCGAGCATTGAGGTAACGCCGCCGCTCTTCGGTATCGCCCAGCGTCACCAGCACCTGGCCGGCGGTGATGCCATGCTGGGACAACGCTTCGGTCCAGGTGCGCGCCAGCGCAATCTGACCGACGGCTGCCGCCGCCTGGCTGTCTTCAAGCTTCAGCGGCCCCGGGGCGAGTTTGAGCACAGCGCGGCCGAGCGCAATGGCGCCCGAGGAGACGACGAGCAGGTCGCGCCGGTCACGATGGAAATCGGCGAGATCGGCGGTCAGCGACGCCAACCAAGATTCACGCAGCCGGCCGGCGCGCGCGTCGACCAGAAGAGACGAGCCGACTTTCACGACGATGCGGCGGAAGTCGGCGAGTGTCGGAATCTTCATGGCCGGGCGGAGCGGGAAGTCGAGCTGCTACAGCTCCGCTTCGTGCTCCAATTGCGCCTTGTTCTCAAGGCAATAATAGCCGGACAAGCGGCTGACCAGCTTGCGGCGCTTCCAGTCGTTGAGGATGCGGCTGACATTCTCGCGGGCGATGCCGGCCATGGCGGCGATGTCGCTCTGACCGATCTTCTGGCGGATGACAATACGGCCTGAGCCTACGTCCTGACCGAAATGCTCGGCGAGCTCGAGCAGCGTAGAGGCAACGCGGCCTTTGAGCGGCAGAAAGCTTCCAGCAGCGACCACCGTGTCCGTCTCGCGCAAGCGCATGGCGAGGAGCCTGACGAGGGTCTTGTAGACCTCGGGATGGCTTTGCGCGAACGCCTCGAACGCGGCGCGGCTCAAGAAACTCAGCGCCGAGGGGCGCACCGCCACGACCGCCGCCGACCGTGGCAGCCCATCGATCATCGACAATTCGCCGACGATGGAACCGCGGCCGAGGAAGGAAAGGATGCGCTCGGTGCCGGTGCGCGACACCATCGTGACCTTCAGCAAGCCGTCTTCAACGCGATAGCAGCCGTCGCCTGGATCGCTGGCGAGAAAAAGCACCTCGTCGGCCGCAAGCCGCACGGGCTTCGCGCCGATAAAAAGGTCTGTCGACAAATGTCCAGGCAAGCCCGCCAGCAGGCTCGGAACCGGACGCGCAGTCTTCGCCATAGGCCTCTGCATCCCCTTGGCGCGGCCAATAGCACAAAAGCATGAGCGGGATTTTGCCGCAAATGCCTGACGACAACAAAAACCCGCCCGGACGCCGGGTCCGGGCGGGTTGAGTCGACCCTCGAGGGGTCTTGGGTGGGGGTTGGGGACCGAGATTCCACCCCTTGGATTCGCCGCCGGCCGTCGGGGGGTCGGGGGGATGAGCGGCTCTGCGCGGCGAACCAAGTCCGTTGTTATCCAGACCGTACTGGACCCGCGCGGAGGGCGAAGTGACCTGCATCACAGAAAATATTGTTTCGTTTAACCGATTGGCCAATCAAAGGTATTTTACAAACGACCGTTTTAAATTGTGGCGATTATCCGGCCCGCCTTCAAGACGCCCGCACTTTGACACCAGCGCGCTCCTCGATCGGCTGCACGACAGCAGAGAGATCGGCGTCCGGTCCGCACTCGTCGCAAGCGATTTGAAACAGCCGAGCCACCGCTTCAATCACATCGGTCGGCACGCCGAGCGCTTGGCGCTCGGCGAGGAAAAGCTTGATGTCCTTGAGCATCAGCGCGGCGGCAAAACCAAGATCGAACGTGCCAGGCAAAATCGCTTTGGTGAATTTGTCTTCGGTCGCGGTGTTGCGGCCGGTGCCGGCATTGATAACCTCGAGCATCAGCCGCGGATCGAGCCCGGCTTTCACGCCCGTCACCATTGCCTCCGACGTCGCCGCCATCGCGGTGGCGGAGAGCACGTTGTTGACGAGCTTCATTGTCTGACCAAGACCGGGACGCTCGCCAAGCACGAACACTTTGCCGATCACCGCAAGCGCCGGCTCGACCACCGCGATCTCGGCGCGCGGGCCCGACACCATCACGGCGAGCGTGCCTTTTTCCGCGCCGCGCACGCCGCCGCTCACCGGGCTGTCGATCTGCGCGATGTTGCGCGCAGCCAAGAGATCGAAGATGCGCTGTGCGGTCACCGCGCCCGTGGTCGACAGATCGATGAAGCGGCGGACGCGTTTGCCTTCAATCACGCCGCCCGGACCGGTCGCGACGTTGAGCACGATGTCCGGCGTCGGCAGGCTCGCCATGACGGTCTCAGCAGCGTCGGCGACTTCCGCCGGCGAGCGCGCCGCGATCGCGCCAAGCGCGGCGAGATTGCCGATCGCTTCCTGGCGCGTGTCATAGACCACGACCCGATGTCCGGCCTCGACCAACCGCCGCGCCATGTGCGCGCCCATGTTGCCTAGACCAATGAACCCGATATCCATGTTGGTGTCTCCTTCCCCAAATCTTTTGTCGTCATGGCTGGCCATTGAAACGCCGCGCCGACGGATCGAGATGGCCGGGACAAGCCCGGCCATGACGAACTCTAGGCCATAAACTCCGCCCGCACCTTCTCGGTATGCTCGCCGAGCGCCGGGACCGGACCATAGCGGCGCGACGTGGACGCGTGGCGTTCCGCCGGCGCCGGATACGATACCGGCCCGCTCGGCGTGCCGATTGTCATGCGGCGCAGATGCGGATGACGCACCAGAGCGGCAACGTCGTTGACGCCGGCAAAGGCGATATCGGCGGCGGCGAGCTTTTGCATCAGCGCATTAGCGTCGAGCGCTTTGGTTACGACGGCGACCTTGCCATCGGTCTCGGCGCGGCGCGCGACGCGCTCAAGGTTGGTGGCAAAGCGCGGGTCGGTCCCAAGCGCAGCGTCGCCTAGGACTTTCTCCGCCAGCACACGCCATTCGCGATCGCTCTGCACGGCGATGAGAACGACGACGCCGTCGCGGGTCGGAAACGCGCCGTAAGGGGCGATGGCGGCGTGTGTGAGGCCGACGCGTTGCGGCGGTTTGCCGGCCTCCTGCTGCATCAGCGGCACTGCCATCCAGTCGGCCATGGCGTCGAACATCGACACTGAAAGCTCGGCGCCTTCGCCGGTCCGCCCACGCGCGATCAAGGCTTCCAGGATCGCCTCGTAGGCATCCATGCCGGTCGTCACATCGACGACCGAGACGCCGACGCGCGACGGCTCCGTGGTGCCGGTGATCGACGCCAATCCGACCTCGGCCTGAATCAACAGGTCATAGGCTTTGCGCGCCGCATAGGGGCCGTCTTCGCCAAAGCCGGAAATCGAACAACAAATGAGACGCGGATAATTGCGGCGCAGCCGCGCGATCGGGAAACCGAGCTTGGCGACCGTGCCCGGCTTGAGGTTCTGCACGAAGATGTCGGCGCGCTTGAGCAACGCCTCCAGCAAAGCTCTGTCGTCGGCTGTGGCAAGGTCGAGGACTACGGATTCCTTGCCGCGGTTGAGCCAGACGAAATAGCTGCATTCGCCGTGCGCAAACTTGTCGTAGTAGCGGGCGAAGTCGCCTTCCGGCCGTTCGATCTTGAGCACGCGCGCGCCGGCGTCTGCGAGCCGGCAGGTGCACATCGGCGCCGCCACCGCCTGTTCGAGTGAGACCACTAGAAGCCCGGAAAGAGGGAGAGTCATCAATACGACCGCGGCAACCCGAGCACGTGCTCGGCAATGTACGACAGGATCAGATTGGTCGAGATCGGCGCCACCGTATAAAGCCGGGTCTCGCGAAACTTGCGCTCGATGTCGAATTCTTCGGCGAAGCCGAAGCCACCATGGGTCTGCACGCACGTGTCGGCGGCCGCCCACGACGCTTCAGCGGCGAGGTGTTTCGCCATGTTGGCTTCGGCGCCGCAATCCTTGCCGGCTTCGTAAAGACCCGCCGCTTCGCGCACCATCAGCTCGGCGGCGCGCATGCCGATATAGGCGCGGGCGATCGGAAACTGCACGCCCTGGTTCTGCCCGATCGGCCGGCCGAACACGACGCGTTCGCGCGCGTAGGACGCCGCCTTGTCGATGAACCACTTGGCGTCGCCGATGCATTCAGCGGCGATCAGAATCCGTTCGGCGTTCATGCCGGACAGGATATAGCGGAAGCCTTCGCCCTCGGCGCCGACCAGATTGTCGGCGGGCACGCGCATATTCTCGAAGAACACTTCGGTCGTGGCATGGTTCATCATGGTGCGGATCGGGCGGATGGTCAGTCCGTTGCCCTTGGCCGCGCGCATATCGACGAGGAAGACCGAGAGTCCCGCAGTGCGCGACTTCGCCGCCTCTCGCGGCGTCGTGCGCGCCAACAACAACATCAGATCGGAATGCTCGGCGCGCGAAGTCCAGATCTTCTGGCCGTTGACGAGGTAATGATCGCCGTCGCGCGTCGCCGTCGTGCGCAAGCTGAGCGTGTCGGTGCCGGATGTCGGCTCGGTGACGCCGAAGGCTTGCAGGCGCAACTCGCCGCGCGCGATCTCGGGCAGATACTTCTGCTTCTGCGCGGCGCTGCCGTGCCGCAGCACCGTGCCCATCGTGTACATCTGCGCATGGCAGGCGGCGCCGTTGCAGCCCGACGCCTGGATTTCCTCCATGATGGCGGCGGCCGCCGTCATCGAAAGCCCGCTGCCGCCATACTCCTCGGGAATGAGCGCGGCGAGAAACCCGGCCTTGGTCAAGGCGGCGACGAATTCCTCCGGATACGCGCGCTCGCGATCGAGCCGCCGCCAATACTCGCCGGGGAAATCCGCGCACAGCGCCCGAACCGCCTCGCGGATCGGCGCGAGGTCGGCGGCTTCCGTGTGCGCGACGTTGGCTGTCACTTAGTACCGTTCCCGTCATGCCCGGCCATAGCCGTTCGAAGAACGGCGTCGCTTCGCTCGCCTATGGTGCCGGGCATCCCGATTTCTAAAACGCTGTGCCCGTCAAATCGAGATGGCCGGGACAAGCCCGGCCATGACGCGGAAGTGTCACGGCCGTACCTCGGCGCGGCCGTTATTGATGGCGATCACGTCGCGTCCGACGACCCGGCCGCGAAAGCTGACGACATCGCCGTCGCGCCACATCTCGGTGCGGATGGTCTCGCCGGGAAACACCGGAGCGGAAAACCGGCAGCCGAACGAACCCAGGCGCGCGGGGTCGTAGCCGCACATGGTCTTGAGCACGGCGTGGCCGCACACGCCGAAGGTGCCGAGGCCGTGCAGGATCGGGCGCGGAAAGCCCGCCGCCTTGGCGAAGGCGGGCTCGGCATGCAGCGGATTATAATCGCCGCTCAAGCGATAGATCAGCGCCGCCTCGGGCCGCGTGCCGAAATCGCAGACCACATCGGGCGCGCGCGCCGGTAAGGGATGCGGCGCCGGTGCCTCGCGCGGCGGCCCGCCGAAGCCGCCGTCGCTGCGGCAGAAGATCGTTTGCGTGACGGTGCCGATCAGCGCACCACTCGCCTTGTCGGTGATTTTTCGTTCCGTCAGCAGCAGCGCGCCTTTGCCGGCGCCTTTGTCGATCACTTCGACGATGCGGCTGCGGCCGATGACGGCGTCGTCGCCTTTGAGCGGCCGGTTCAGCGTGAAGCCTTGCTCGCCATTGACCACCATGACCCAATTGATGCCGCTGTCGGGATTGCGCGCCAGCGAGCCGGAGTGGCCGATGACGGTGGCCATGGTCGGCAGCACTTTCAGGTTCTTTTCGTAGACGAAGGCGAGTTCATCCTCGTTCATCGGATCGTGGCCCAGCCCGACGCCAAGCGCATAAAGCATGCAGTCCTTGGCATCGTAGATCTGGACCGCCGGCTCGATTTGAAGCGCCATGAGCTTGTCGTAGACGATGGTCATCGCTCACACCGGATCCCAGGAGAACACGTCGGGCGAGCGCTCGAGCGGCGTAAACGAGGTGGCGAAGGCACCCTTGAGCTGCTCGGCGAGCCTTTGCGGCGTCCAGCCGTCGGAGCGATGCAGCGTGCGGATCGGGCGGTTCTGGTTGAACAAATAGATTTCGTTGTTGCGGGCCGACAGAATCTGGCCGCTGATGCCGCTGGCCGCATCGGAGGCCAGATAGACCACAAGCGGCGCGACTTTGTCCGGCGACATCTGGCTCGCCCGCGCCACCCGCTCTTTTTCCGCCTCGGTCTCGGCCGGGATCGATTGCACCATGCGGGTCCAGCCGAACGGCGACACGCAATTTGAACGCACATTGAAACGCGCCATGTCAAGCGCCATGCCGCGCGACAGCCCGACAATGCCGAGCTTCGCCGCCATGTAATTGGCCTGGCCGAAATTGCCGATCAGGCCGGAGGTCGAGGTCATGTGCACGTACGAGCCGGAATTCTGTTCGCGGAAATGCGTGGCGCAGGCCCGGCTCATGGAGAAGCTGCCGTTGAGATGGACGTTGATCACGTCCGACCAGTCGCTCCAGCTCATGCGATGGAAGATGCGGTCGCGCAGGATGCCGGCATTGTTGACCAGGATGTCGACGCGGCCGAAGGCATCGAGCGCCGACTGCACGATCTTGTCGGCATTGGCCGGCTCGGCGATCGACAAGGTCGAGGCGATCGCGTGGCCGCCGGCTTTCCTGATCTCGTCGACGACAGACTGCGCCGGTCCGGCGTCGGTGCCGGCGCCTTCAAGGCTCGCCCCGATATCGCAGACCACGACGCGAGCACCCTCCGCCGCCATCAACAGCGCAATGCCGCGGCCGATACCGCGGCCGGCGCCGGTGACGATCGCAACCTTGCCGTCGACGATCCCTGGCATGCGATCTCCCCCTAGACCATGATCCGATTAGGATCACGGTCTAGATGTTTTGTCGGAGCATGACCTTTTTCAGAAAACCGGGTTCCACCTCGGATCAAGTCCGGGGCAGGCTTTTTCGGGATCATGCTCTAGCCCCAGACTTCCTCGGCGAGCTCGACGATCATACGCAGCTTCGCCCATTGTTCGTCCTCGGCCAGGATATTGCCTTCCTCGGTCGAGGCGAAGCCGCATTGCGGCGATAGGCAGAGCTGGTCGAGATTGGTGAATTTGGCCGCCTCCTCGATGCGGCGCCTGATCACGTCTCGCGATTCCAGCGCGCCGGTTTTCGACGTCACCAAGCCGAGCACGGCAACATGGCCCTTCTGCAGACGTTTTAACGGCTCGAAGCCGCCAGCGCGGACGCTGTCGTATTCCATGAAATAGCCGTGCACCTTGATACGGTCGAACAACACCTCCTGCATCGCGTCATAGCCGCCCGAACCCATGAACGTCGATTTGTAGTTGCCGCGACACAGATGCATCGTCACCGTCATGTCCGGCGGGATGTCCGATATCGCGACGTTGATGAGATCGGCATATGCGGTGCCGAGAAAATCCGGATCGTCGCCGCGGTCTGTCATCTGCTGGCGGTATTTCGGGTCGCAGAGCATGGCGATGAACACTTCGTCGAGTTGCAGGTAGCGGCAGCCGGCGTCGTAAAAAGCGAGCACCGCCTTTTTGTAGGCCTGGCCGAGATCGTCGAAGAATTTGTCGAGCGTCGGATAAAGCGACTTGTCGATCGGCGTACGCACCGGGCGGCCGTAGAGCGCCGACGGCGCCGGAATGGTCATTTTCGGCGTCCGCTTGGTATGCGATTTGAGAAATTTGAAATGCTCGAGCATCGGATGACCGGAAAAGCCGAGCTTGCCGGTGACGCGTACGCCTTCGTTGCGGGTGGTGACGGCGGCAAAAGCGATGCCGGCGTCCATGACGTGGCGTTCGACCCCGTCGAGTCCCCAAAGGAAATCGAGATGCCACCACGAGCGGCGGAATTCGCCGTCGCTGATCGACTGCAAGCCAAGCGATTCCTGCTTGGCGATGATGCCCTGGATCTCGTGGTCCTCGACGTCGCCCAAAGCGACGGCGGTGATCTGGCCCTTGGCGTAACGCTCGCGCGACGCTTTCAGCGCGGCGGGGCGAAGCAGGCTGCCGACGTGATCGGCGCGAAATGGAGGCTTTGTGCGTTTCATGATGGTCCCCAAACCTCCTCGGCGATGTCGACAATGGCGCGAAGCTTCGCCCATTGCTCGTCCTCGGAAAGCACATTGCCTTCCTCGGTCGAGGCGAAGCCGCATTGCGGCGACAGGCAAAGCTGGTCCAGCGCCACATATTTCGCTGCCTGCTCGATCCGCCTTGTTAGCTCATCGCGGCTTTCGAGGGCTCCCGATTTGCTGGTGACGAGGCCGAGCACGATCATCTTGCCCTTGGGGACAAAGCGCAGCGGCTCGAACCCGCCGGCGCGCTCGCTGTCGTATTCCATGAAATATCCGTGCACCTTGATGGCGTTGAACAGCGCTTCGGCGACCGGTTCGTAACCGCCCGACGCCACGAAGCTCGAACGAAAATTGCCGCGGCACAGATGCATGGTGATGGTCATGTCGGCCGGGATGTCGGCGATCGCAGCGTTGATCATGCCAGCATAGACGTCCGGCAGCACCGCCGGATCCTCGCCGCGCGCGGTGATCTGGCCGCGGAGCGAAGGATCGCACAGGTAGGCGAGATTGACCTCGTCGAGTTGCAGGTACCGGCAACCGGCATCAGCGAAAGCGCCCACCACCTTGCGGTACGACCGGCCGAGGTCGCGATAAAAATCCTCCATCACCGGATAGATTGCTTCCGGCACGGCATCGCGGCCATAGCGAAAATGCAGCGATGACGGCGACGGGATCGTCACCTTCGGCGTTTGTCTGGTGTGCTCCTTGAGGAATTTGAAATGCTCGATCATCGGATGCGGCGTGTAGCCGCCGAGCTTGCCGATGACGCGCAGCAGGATCGACCGCGGCTGCGGGCCACTACTGGCGAATTTTATCTTGCGCTCACCGGCATAGGATTCGACGCCGTCGAGCCGTTCGAGGAAGTCATAGTTCCAGGAAACGCGGCGAAACTCGCCGTCGGTGATCGACTTGAGCCCCACCTCTTCCTGTCTGCGGATGACGTTTTCGATCTCGCGATCCTCGGCCTCCTCAAGGGCCTCGGCCGAAATCTCACCGCGCGCGCGTTGCTCGCGCGCCGCTTTCAGGACCGCCGGCCGCAACAGACTGCCGACATGGTCGGCGCGAAACGGCGGCTTGGTGCACGACATCATCTACCCCCAGACTTCCTCAGCGATCTCGACGACCATGCGCAACTTCGCCCACTGCTCTTCTTCGGAAAGCACGTTGCCCTCCTCGGTCGAGGCAAAGCCGCATTGGGGCGACAAGCAAAGCTGATCCAGCGCCACGTATTTGGTCGCCTCGTCGATCCGCCTTTTGATGTCGTCTTTCTTCTCCAGCGCGCCGCTTTTCGAGGTGACAAGCCCGAGCACCAGCTGCTTCTTGCCTTTCGGAAAAAACCGCAGCGGCTCAAAGCCGCCGGCGCGATCGCTGTCGTATTCGAGAAAATAGCCGTCGATATTGAGCTCGTTGAACAGGCGCTCCGCCAGCGGTTCGTAGCCGCCCTCGGCGATCCAGGCGGAGCGGAAATTGCCGCGGCAGGAATGCAGGGTAACCACCATGTCGGCTGGCTTGCCCTCCAGCGCCTGATTGATCAGCCGCGCATAGATGGCCGGAAGCTTTTCCGGCTGGTCGCCGCGTTCGCGCGAGTGGGCGAGCTCACGCGCATCGCACATCATCGCCCAGGTGGTGTCGTCGTATTGAAGGTAGCGGCAGCCGGCGTCGTAGAAGGTGCGCAGTGCCTTGCGCGCCGCTTTTGCCACGTCGTCGAAAAATGGCTCCAGGTCAGGATAAACCTGCTTGTTGATCGATTGCCGGCCCGGGCGAAAATGCAACATGCCGGGCGCCGGAATGGTCATTTTCGGCATGACGCGGGTGTGTTGCTTGACGAAGCGAAAATCCTCGACATGCGGATGCGAGGTGAAATCGACACGGCCGATCACCCGCACGCTCTCGGCCTTGGTCTTGACCCCGTGAAAGGTGATGCCTTCGCCGACCTGATAAAGCTCGACGCCGTCAAGCTCTCTCATATAGTCGAACTGATACCAGGAGCGGCGGAACTCACCATCGGTGGCGAGCTTCAGGCCGATATCCTCCTGTTTCTTGATCGCTTTTTCGATCTCGCGGTCCTCGATGGCGCGCAGCGCATCCGCCGTGATTTCGTTGCGCGCGCGCTTGGCCCGCGCCTCCTTCAGCGCCGGCGGCCGCAGCAGGCTGCCGACCTGGTCGGCGCGGAATGGCGGCGCGGTTCGCTGCATGCGGTCCTCCCTAAGGGACACGCTCCACCCTGTTGTTTGTCATGCTGGTGAAGCTAACGGCGGGGTCGAGCGGTGGATATTAAGTTGCCGTGAGCGCCTGTAAATCCCATTGCGTTGGGCCAAAACTGCACAGACACTCTGCGCACCACGCAGAGCGTGCCCATCAGGAGTAGTTCCATGCCTCCCGTCCTCCGGCTTTACGAAGACGTGCTCAGCAACGACGCCGAGGTCACCCTACCGGCACGCCCGCGCATGATTTTCGTCGCCCATGGCGCGATCGCCATGGCCGACCACGGCCCGCTGCGCGACGATGAGGCGATCGGCAGCGAAAGCGCCATCAGCCTCAAGAGCGAGCGGGAGGGCGCCACGGTATGGCGCTTCGAGCTTACCTCCGGAGATGAGGATGGCACTGCAGCCGCAAAGGGAGTCGTTTCGCGCGAAAGGTTGTCGGCTCGGCTCGACACCCTCCCTAAGGGCGCCGTGCTGTTGCGCGGCGACAGCGTCGCCTTTCCGCCGGGCGGCTGCGCCTATCTGCACCGGCACCAGGGTCCCGGCATCCGCTGTCTCATTGACGGCGGCATCCGCATCGACACCAAAGGCCATTCGGCGTCGTACGCGCCGGGCGGCGCCTGGTTCGAAAGCGGGCCCGATCCGGTATTCGCCCAAGCGGCCGCCGACCGCCCCACCCGCTTCATCCGCACCATGATTCTGCCGATGGCTTATCTGGCGCGCAGCTCGGTCGAATATCTCAACGAGGAAGACAAGCCGAAGCCGAAGACGCAAACTTACAAAATCTACGTCGATATGCCGATCGATATCGTCCATTCGCCGGCGTGAGAGCGCGTTCGCGCTCTACAGAAAAGTTCCACAACGTTGCGCAAAACAAAGTTCCGCAAAGTTCCCAAAAGTTCCATGTCGTCAAATAGTTCCGGGAAAAATACCGCGGGGCGATAACCAATTTTTAACCATACCGATCCACCTTGCCGCTGGGGAGCAGGGGGCATCACTCCAAGTAGTCGTAATGGAGGTGTTGATGCCAGGCTACAGAACTGACCTACCGTTGGAGCGTGCGCCGGTTGGTTCGGCGACGCTGTTCGGGCTCTCGACAATCGATCGCGCGTGTATCAGGCAACTGGTCGGGCACAAGCTCGCAGCTGTCGAGCGCGAGTTCATTCTGCAAACTCTACGATCACACAGGGGGAACAGGACCCGCACCGCGGACTTGTTGGGGATTTCGATTCGCTCGCTGCGCGACCGAATCCGCAACTACCGCGGCCAGGGTGAAGACGTACCCGCGCCGGAATCGGCGTGCGCGCAGACTCCGGCGGAGCGGAGCTACAGCGGGCTGCGTCACTGAGTATGGCGCCAACCTTCGGCCCACGCTGGATGCGTGGGTCGACGGGCTTCTGCAGCAAGCAAGCCTCAAGAGAAACTGGTGCCGCGGAAGGGATTCGAACCCCCGACCCACGCATTACGAATGCGTTGCTCTACCAGCTGAGCTACCGCGGCAAACCGAGAGCGGGCGCGCTCTAGTAATACCCGCTATGTGTAAACGCAAGGCTCACTGGCCCTCCGCCTCGGCGCGCAGCTTGAAGCGCTGGATCTTGCCGGTGGCGGTCTTCGGCAATTCGCTGCGGAAGTCGAGCCAGCGCGGATATTTGTACGGCGCAAGCTTCTCGCGGCAATAATCCTGCAAGGCGAGCTTGAGCGCGTCGCCGGCGTTGCCCGGGGATTTGAGCACCACGAACGCCTTCGGTTTGATCAGCTTGTCGTGGTCGGGCCAGCCGACTACCGCGGCTTCGAGCACGTCGGGATGGCTTTGCAGCACGCCCTCGACCTCGAACGGCGATACGTAGATGCCGCCGACCTTGAGCATGTCGTCGCGCCGGCCGCAATAAACGAAGTAGCCCTGCTCGTCCTCGAGATATTTGTCGCCGGAGCGGGTCCACTCGCCGAGAAAAGTCGCCCGCGACTGCTCGCGGTTGTTCCAATACATCACCGCGCTGGTCGGGCCGCGCACCTGCAGCTCGCCCATCTCGCCGCGCGGTGCGATGTTGCCGTTGTCGTCGACCAGGCGAACCTCGTAGCCGGGCACCGGCTTGCCGGTGGTGCCGTATTTCACGTCGCCGGCGCGGTTGGAGATGAAGATGTGCAGCATCTCGGTCGAGCCCAGCCCGTCGAGAATGTCGACGCCGTAACGTTCGAAGAAGCGGCGGCCGACGTCCGACGGCAGCGCTTCACCGGCCGAGACGCAACGGCGGAGCTTGACGTCGCCGCGCTGCGGAGCGGCGGCGCTGGCAAGAAACGCCGCATAGAAGGTCGGCACGGCGTAGAACACGCTGATCCGATGCCTCTTGAGAATATCGGCGACCAATTCAGGCGTCGGCCGGTCCGGCAACAGCACCGTGGTTGCGCCCGCCGACATCGGAAATGTCAGCGCGTTACCGAGCCCATAGGCGAAGAACAATTTCGCCACCGAGTAGCAGACGTCGTTCTCGCCGATGCCGAGATAGGGCTTGCCGTAGAGCTCGTCGGTGAATTTCAGGTCGGCATGGGTGTGTACGGCGGCCTTCGGCCTGCCGGTCGAACCGGAGGTGTAAAGCCAAAAGCACATGTCGTCGCGTTTGGTCGCCGCCGTGTGGGGCGGTTGCGGCGGATGCCGGCGCGCGCGTGCCCGATTGGATTCGAGTCTGACGTTTTGCATTTCATGCTTAAGCAAGTCGCGGAGGCGGCGATATCCCTGGCTGTTATCGCCGGACACGATGACATGCTCGAGGTCCGTGCAGCCGCCGATGATCTCGGTGAATTTCGGCAGCAGCACATCGGACACGACCAGCATCTTGGCGCCGCTGTCGGCCAGCATGAAACGATAGTCGTCCTTGGTCATCAGCGTATTGACCGGGATCGGCACGGCGCCGAACTTGATGGCGCCGAGAAAGGCGACCGGCCAATCGACCGTATCGAGCATGCAGAGCAGAATGCGATCCTCGCGGCGGATGCCGCGGGCGCGCAGCATGCGGCCGAATCCATCGGCGCGGCGGGCGAGCTTGCCGTAGGTCAGGGATTTTCGCGGATCGATGAAAGCGGTTTTCGCGGCGCGGCCGGCGTCAAGATTGCGGGTGAGGATGTCGGCGGCGAAATTGTAATCGCGCGGCACCGTATCGGCTGTTGCGGCCGCGACCGGTTGTGGCTGCACGACGTTCATCGCCGTTTCCTCCCAGGGCCGGCGGCTATCGCCCACCTTCGGCCCACGCCAACACATTATGCCGACATGACAATTTTGCCGCAACTGCGTGGCGCGAACGCCAAATTGCGCTATGACAGATGCGCTGTTTGCGCGCCAGCTGTGCCGGAGTGAAACCATGATTTTGAGCCGCGATCGCATTCTCACCACCCATGTCGGCAGCCTGCCGCGCAACGAAGCGCTCAGCGAACTCTTGGTGCAGCGCGAAGCCGGCGAGAGCTACGACGAGAAGCTGTTCGACGCCGAGATGGAAAAAGCGATCCGGCACGTGGTCTCGAAGCAGAAGGAAGCCGGCATCGATATCGGCAATGACGGCGAGCAGCAGCGCGTCGGTTTCCAGACCTATGTGCCGGCGCGCATGTCGGGCTTTGGCGGCGAATCGAAGCGGCGGCGCGGACGCGAGTTCGAAGAATTTCCCGAGCTGGTCAGCTACCTGACGCGCCGCTTTCCCAATGTCAGCCGGCAGCAAAACGCCCCGCAGGCGATCGGCGAGCTGCATTATCACGACGCTTCGGCCATCGAAGGCGAAATTGCACGCTTCAAGCACATCGCCGCCGAAGGCGCCCCGTTTGCCGAAACGTTCATGACCGCGCCGTCGCCCGGCATCATCGCCTCGACCATGCTCAATGCGTTCTATGACTCGAATGAAGCCTATCTGGCCGCCATCGCCCGCGAGATGCGGAATGAGTATCGTGCGATCCACAAGGCCGGGCTCGTGTTGCAGATCGACGCGCCCGATCTCGCCATGGACCGCACCATGTTCTATCGCGACGGCTCCGATGCCGATTTCGTCAAGGCGTGCGAGCTGCATGTAGCGATGATCAACAAGGGCATCGAGGGCATTCCGGCCGATCGGGTGCGGCTGCATGTCTGCTACGGCAATTGGGAAGGCCCGCACATCCACGACATCGCGCTGGAAAAGATCCTGCCGGCGCTTTACCAGGCCAAGGTCGGTGCGCTGTCGATCGAATTTTCCAACCCGCGCCATGCGCATGAATACACCGCACTCAAGCGGGTGCCGTTCCCGAAGGACATGATCCTCGTTCCCGGCGTGGTGGAGACCACCAGCAATTTCGTCGAGCATCCGGAAGTGGTGGCGCGGCGGATCGAGGAAGCAGTGGCGTCGATCGGCGACCGCGAGCGCGTCGTCGCCTCCACCGATTGCGGCTTCGGCACTTTCACCCGCCGCGAATGGGTGATCGAGCCGGCGGTCTGGCTCAAGCTCAAATCGATCCGCGAGGGCGCCGACAACGCCTCGGCGCGGCTGTGGGGGCGGAAGTCGGCGGCTTGAGCTTTTGTTCCGTCATCCTGAGGTGCGAGCGGCAAAAGCCGCGAGCCTCGAAGGACGACGGCCCGGGTACCAGTGTGGTTAACTAGCGCCAGTCAGTGCCGCTCATCCTTCGAGGCCCGGCTGCGCCGGGCACCTCAGGATGAGGAAGAAATGGAGGAGCAAACGCCATGGACGAGATCACCCGCGAGCCGACGGTCATCCGCGCCGAGGACATCAACCCGCGCTACAATTGGGGCCGGGCGCTGCCGGCGTTCGGCACCATGGGCGTCGATTTCGAGGAGCGGGTCGATTACCGGCGGCTGCACCGCTATCGGCTCGGCCGCATCAAGGCGGCGCTGGAGAATTCCGAGCTCGGCGCGCTTCTGGTCTTCGACGTCAACAATATCCGCTACATCACCTCGACCAAGATCGGCGAATGGGAGCGCGACAAGCTCTGCCGCTTCGCGCTGCTGACCCGCAGCAGCAACGATCCGATCCTGTGGGACTTCGGCTCCGCCGCCGTGCATCACAAGCTTTACGCGCCGTGGCTCAAGCCGGAGAATTGCAAGGCCGGGCTGATTGGCATGCGCGGCACCGTGGCGCCGGCCTTTGGCCTGATGGAGCGGCATGCCAAGGAGATCGCTTCGCTCCTCCGCGAAGCCGGCGTCGGCAACATGCCGGTCGGGGTCGACATCATCGAGCCGCCGATGATGTTCGAATTGCAGAAAGCCGGATTAAAGATCGCCGACGGCCAGCAGGTCATGCTGGAGGCGCGCGAGGTCAAGAATATCGACGAGATCGCGCTCTTGAACCGCGCCGCGGCGATGGTCGACGGCGCCTATCATCTGATCAACGAGGAGCTCAAACCCGGCATCCGCGAGAACGACATCGTCGCCAAGGTCAACGAGTTTCTCTACACCCACGGCTCCGATGACGTCGAGGCGGTCAATGCCATCTCCGGCGAGCGCTGCAACCCGCACCCGCACAATTTCACCGACCGGATGGTGCGGCCGGGCGATCAGGCGTTCTTCGACATTTTGCATTCGTTCGTCGGCTACCGCACTTGCTACTACCGCACCTTCAATGTCGGCCGCGCCACGCCGGTGCAGCACGATGCCTACAAGACGGCGCGTGAATGGGTTGACAACGCCATCGCGCTGATCAGGCCCGGCGTCACCACCGACAAGGTCTGCAGCGTGTGGCCGAAGGCGCAAGATTTCGGCTTTGCCGACGAGATGGCGGCGTTCGGGCTGCAGTTCGGCCACGGCCTCGGCCTGGCGCTGCATGAGCGCCCGATCATTTCGCGCGTGGTCTCGCTCGACCATCCGACCGAGATCAAGGAGGGCATGGTGTTCGCGCTCGAGACCTACTGCCCGGCGAAGGACGGCTATTCCGCCGCCCGCATCGAGGAAGAGGTCGTGGTCACCGACAAAGGCTGTCGCGTCATCACGCTGTTCCCCGCCGAGGAGCTGCCGATCGCCAACCGCTATTGAGCGAATTGGCGGCATGCAAAGCCGGGGATGAACGCGCCGCGGAAACCTGCTACATCCTCCGGCCAGCGAAACCGCCCCAGCGAAGAAACGAAAATCCGGCCGCAAGCGCCGGCTGTCGCCCTTTCGAGAGAAACCCCAAAGAGGCCCTTCATGTACGCCAATCTGGAACTTTACATCGACGGTCAGTGGCTCAATGGCGATGGCCGTCGCGGCGAGGACGTGATCAATCCGGCGACGGAAAAGCCGCTGGGGCATCTGCCGCATGCCAGCACGGCCGATCTCGATCGCGCACTGGAAGCGGCCAAGAAGGGCTTCGCCGTCTGGCGGGCGACCGCAGCCTATGACCGGGCGAAAATCCTGCGCAAGGCCGCCGATCTCATGCGCGAGCGGCATGATGGAATCAGCAAAGTGCTGGTCCAGGAGCAGGGCAAAGCCTACCCGGAAGCACGCGCCGAAGTGCTCACCTCGGCCGATATCATCGAGTGGTATGCGGAAGAAGGCCGCCGCGCCTATGGCCGCATCGTGCCGGGACGCGGCAAGGTCCGCCAGCTCGTCATCCAGGAACCGGTCGGCATCGTCGCTGCGTTCACGCCATGGAATTTCCCGGCGTTGACGCCGGCGCGCAAGATCGGCGGCGCGCTCGCCGCCGGCTGCTCGCTGATCATCAAGGCCTCGGAAGAGACCCCTGGCGCCTGCGTCGAGATGGTGCGCTGCTTCGCCGACGCCGGCCTGCCGGCGGGCGTTCTCAATCTCGTTTTCGGCGTGCCGGCGGCCATCTCAGAGCACCTGATCGCCAAGGACGCCGTGCGCAAGATCTCATTCACGGGCTCGATCCCGGTCGGCAAGCATTTGGCGACGCTTGCCGCCAAGACGATGAAGCGCGCCACGATGGAGCTCGGCGGCCATTCGCCGGTGGTGGTGTTCGCCGACGCCGATCCGGAAAAATCCGCCGACACCATCGCCGCCTTCAAGTACCGCAACGCCGGCCAAGTCTGCATCTCGCCGACGCGGTTCTACGTGCAGGAGCAGGTCTATGATCGCTTCCTGACGCGGTTCACCGAATACGCCAAGTCGCTCAAGCTCGGCGACGGCCTGGAAAAGGGCGTTGGGATGGGGCCGCTGGCGAATCCGCGGCGCATCGACGCCATGGACTCGTTCGTCAGCGACGCCAAGCATCGCGGCGGCAAGCTCGTCACTGGCGGCCAGCGTCGCGGCAATCAGGGCTATTTCTACGAGCCGACGGTGATCACTGACCTGCCCGATGACTCCAAGATCATGACGCAGGAGCCGTTCGGCCCGCTGGCGCCGATCGTCTCCTTCAAGACCATGGACGAGGTAGTGGAGCGCGCCAACTCGCTGCCTTTTGGCCTCGCGGCTTATGCCTTCACCAGCTCGGCGAAGACCGCCGACATGATCGGCGACGCCTTGCAGTCGGGCATGGTCGGGGTGAATTCGATCAATGTCTCGACCCCGGAAACGCCGTTCGGCGGCGTCAAGGAATCCGGCTACGGCAGCGAGGGCGGCCTCGAGGGCCTGCAAGCGTATCTGAACACGAAATTCATTTCGCAGGGATGATCGCATCCGTTATGGCCGGGCTCATCCGGCCGTCCACGACTTCGGGTTTTCAGCTTAAGACGTGGATGCCCGGCACATAGGCGAGCGGAGCGACGCCGTTCTTTGAACGGCTATGGTCGGGCATAACATTTCGGAGACGAAGCCGCAGCGCCTGAAATCAGTGATCCATCAGCCCGAAATGCGGGCCGAGATCGCGCCGCACGCGATTCATCGCCGCGCGCGCGGTGAAGGCATCGACGGCGATGCGCGCCAGCGGCGACAGCTGCGACGGCCGCGTTATCACTTCGCGCAGCATCGCCGAAACATTGGGCCGGCCATCGGGACGCATATCGATCAGCGCCGCGGGCGGAACCGCCCGATGCGCAGGATCGACCACGACGCGCAGGGCCGCAAAGGCGAGCTTGTGCTTGACGGCAACACGGGCGACGACATGGGATTCCATGTCGACGGCGGCGGCGCCGGTGGCGCGGTACAGCTCGCGCTTTTTGGCCGGCTCGGCGATCGGCGAGTCGACGCCGACGATCGGTGCATGGATAGCGCCGTCGATCATGCCGAGAAGCTTGCGTGACCACGCCGCATCGGTCTGGCGGACGGTATGGTCCTCGCGGATCGAGGAGGCGACAATCCAATCGCCGGCCCGCAGTTGCGAGGCCAGCCCGCCGGCGACGCCGAAACTGATCATACCGCGATAGCCTTGCCGGACGGCGCTGTCGGCGACGGCTTCCAATTCGCTGCCAGCGGTGCGGCACACGACCTGCACCCCCGGTGCCGCGGCGATCTTCGCTTCGAAGGCCAGGCCGACGAAGGCAATCACCAGACGACGGTGTGTTTCGACGGCGGCAGAATCGGCGACCCGGAGTGTGTCGTCCGCTTCAGCTACCAGTCCATCGACGAAAGTCCCCCCGGCAAAATCCAATTGGGATGCCATTAAAAGCTCAGCCCCTTGCGTCTGTTGCCCAACCTAGACTACGCCCCCAGCGCGTCCTCGCAGACGGTCTCGGCTCATTCCGGCAAATCACCGAGCTCGACACGAGTTTATCATAATCATTTGCCAACGCCATTCTTAAAGCAAATACCAGCAATTAAAACCGCCTGCATGGCTGACGGGCGCGGCAAGAATGGCGTTTTAGCTGCGGAAATGCTTGGGTTCCATCGCCCCCACCAGACTGAATGAGCAAATGGCCGAGACCCTGATCACTGGAGCCACCGGACTTGTGGGGTCGGCGATCGCAACGAAACTCGTGGCCGCGGGAACCCGGGTTCGTGCGCTGGTCCGTCCCGGGAGCCCGCGCTTTCACCTCAAGGAACTCGACCTGGAGTTCGTCGAGGGCGACATGCGTGACGCCCAGTCCGTGCGGGGGGCGATGGCCGGCATCCGTAACGTATTTCACGTCGCCGCCGACTATAGGTTGTGGGCGCCCGATCCAGGCGAGATTTTCGCCGCCAATGTCGATGGCACCCGCATCGTCATGCAGGCGGCGAAGTACGCCGGCGTCGAGCGGATCGTCTATACTTCGAGCGTCGCCACCATCGCGCTACGCGACGATGGCAGCCCGGCCGATGAATTTGTCGGACTGCGGATCGAGGAAGGGATCGGCGCCTACAAGCGCAGCAAGATCGCGGCCGAGCGGCTGGTCGAGGCGATGGTGGCGGACGAGCGACTTCCGGCGGTCATCGTCAATCCGTCGACGCCAATTGGGCCGCGCGACGTAAAGCCGACGCCGACCGGCCGCATCATCGTCGAAGCCGCGCGCGGCCGGATGCCGGGTTTCCTCGATACCGGCCTCAATCTCGTCCATGTCGACGACGTGGCCGCCGGCCACCTTGCGGCGCTCGAGCATGGCAGTATCGGCCAACGATACATTCTCGGCGGCGAAAACGTCCTGCTCGCCGATATGCTCGCGGACATCGCGAATCTTGTCGGACGACGCCCGCCGCGATGGCGCATTCCGCACGCCATGGTCATTCCGGTCGCGTACGCCGCTGAGGCGACCGCCCGGCTCACCGGGCGCGCCCCGTTCACGACATTGGACGGCGTCCGCATGGCCAAACATCGGATGTTCTTCACCGCCGCCAAGGCCGAACGCGATCTCGGCTTTCGGGCGCGGCCTTACCGGACGGCGCTTGAGGACGCGATCAATTGGTTTCGCGCGGTCGGGTATTTGGACGGGAAGCGGCGCACATAGCCCGGATTGAGCGGAAGCGAAATCCGGGATTCCCGTTTGTGCTTGTCGATCGTTCCCGGGGTTCGCTTTGCTCAACCCGGGCTACCGACATCAGAATAGCCGCCGACCGCATAGCCGGATTGCCGCACCGCGGCGATGCAATCGGCATCACAGAGCGCGGCGAATTCGTCGGCGTAGCGATAGCCCGGCGCGGCGCCGGCAAACGCGTTGGTCGTGCCAGGGTGCAGATAGATTTCGATGATGCCGGCGGGCAGCCGGCGGAGCAACGCGGCGACGCGGTCTTTGGTCATCGCCCCCGACCACGCCAAGCCGAACACCGCATCTGCGGTCACCAATCCGGCGCTGCGGACGCGCCGGCGCAGCCACGCCGCCCACGGCGCCACGATCCGGCCGAGGCGGCGCTGCGTGCCCGGATCGATCGCTGCAATCGTCTGCCATGGCTCGATCGGAACGCGCAGCGCCCGCATCCCATATGCCTGGCCGACGCGCAGGATCGCGGCGGCGATGGCCGGATGAAGCTGAAAATGCCGGTGTCCATTGACGTGATCGAGCGGCAGTCCGGTCGAACGATAGCCTTCAAACTGCGCGGCGATTTCTTTCGCCATCTGTCTTTTCACCGACGGATCAAATGTCAGCTGCGCGCCATAGAGCGCCAGATCGTTGCGAAACCCGCCGCGGCGGTCGATCAGACCCGGAATTTCGCGACGGTCGCTGACCGGCGCGCCGTCGGTCAGCACGATGTGCAGCCCAACCCGCAGGTTCGGCAGCGTCCGCGCCCGCGCCACCGCGTCCGCCGCCGCGGGGGCGCCGACCATCAGGCTCGCCGCGCTCAATATGCCGCGTCGGTGTGCCGCCTCGATGGCGGCGTTGACCGGTTCGCTGAGACCGAAATCATCGGCCGTGATGATCAGTCGATTCAGTGCGCGAGCTCCCGGCGTTCGCGCAGGAACGAGAAGAACTCGACGCCTTCGCGCAGCCGCCGCATCATCATTTGCGGGCTGCGTACCATCTCGGCGATGATCGACGCAATCTTCGGCGCCCGGAAGTAGAAGCGCCGGTAGAATTCCTCGACCGACTGGAAGATCTCGGTGTGGCTGAGATGCGGATAATGCAGCGGCGCCATCTGCACCCCGCTGTCGTCGATCAGCTCGGCATGCGCCTGGTCGAGCCAGCCATGTTCGAGCGCCTCGCGGTACAGCTCGGTTCCCGGATAAGGGGCGGCCAACGACACCTGGATGGTGTGCGGATTGACCTCAGTGGCGAAGCGAATGGTTTCCTCGATGGTCTCGCGGCTCTCGCCCGGCAGCCCGAGGATGAAGGTGCCGTGGATGGTGATGCCGAGCTCGTGGCAATCCTTGGTGAAGCGCCGCGCCACGTCGATGCGCATGCCCTTCCTGATGTTGTGCAGGATTTGCTGGTTGCCACTCTCATAGCCGACCAGCAACAGCCGCAAGCCATTGTCGCGCATCACTTTGAGCGTGTCGCGCGGAACGTTGGCCTTGGCATTGCATGACCAGGTGATGCCGAGCTTGCCGAGCTCGCAGGCGATCGCTTCGGTGCGCGGACGGTCATCGGTGAAGGTGTCGTCGTCGAAAAAGAATTCCTTGACCTGCGGAAACGCCGCTTTGGCGAAGCGCATCTCCTCGATCACGTTGCCGACGCTGCGGGTGCGGTAGCGGTGGCCGCCGACAGTCTGCGGCCAGAGGCAAAAGGTGCAGCGCGATTTGCAGCCGCGCCCGGTATAGAGCGAGATGTACGGATGCTTGAGATAGCCGATGAAATAGTTCTCGATCGTCAGGTCGCGCTTGTAGACCGGCGTGACGAACGGCAGCTCGTCCATATTTTCGAGGATGGCGCGTGGCGGATTGTGCCGAATGGCGCCGGTGGCATCGCGATAGGACAATCCGGCGATGGCGTTCCAACCGCGACCATCGGCGACCTCTTTGATGGTGAAATCGAACTCGTTGCCGGCGACGAAATCGAGCGCCGTTGAGCTCTCCAGGCTTGCCTGCGGCTCGACCGCGACTTTGGCGCCGACAAAGCCGGCCTTGAGGCGGGGGTTCGCCGCCTTGAGCGCCTCGACGACGCGCAGGTCGGAGGCGAACGACGGCGTCGAAGTATGCAGCACCGCGAGATCGTAATTTTGGGCCTCGCGCACGACGTCGGCGAGAGCGAGCCGATGCGGTATGGCATCGATGAGCTTACTGCCGGGCACGGCGGCGGCGACCTGTGCCAGCCAGGTCGGATACCAATACGAGCGGATCTCGCGGCGGGCTTGATAGCGCGATCCGGCACCGCCGTCGAAGCCATCGAAGGACGGAGCCTGCAGACATAACGTGCGCATTCCGATCCTCGTTCGACGATGATCAATCAATGGAATTGGATCATGGTCTCGATTCTTGGTTTGAGCATGATCTTGTCCGAAAACCGGTTTCCATTTTTCGGGACCATGCTCTAGGACGATCCTCTCAGGTCCTGACCTTCGAACAAACTGCCGTCGGCCATGACGCGATAGTCGGCGCCCCGCCAGTGAACCGTCGCGCCGAAGAAGCTCATGATGTAAACGCTGAAAGCGATCATATCCTGCAGCGGCATGAGCCAGTAATTTTGCCGCGGCAGATCGAACCGCCATTCGACGCACCGGCACAACATGAGCCGCGACAACAACGCCGCTGCGACAACCAGCGAGGCCGCCGGGCTCCCGAGCAGCAGGCCAAGAAGCGCCAGCGGCCAGGTGTGGGTCATGATGGTGCAGGCGTAAGCGATCGGATAAATGCTCTTGATGGTACGCGCCACTCGGATCTGCTGGCGGAGAAGCTGAAGCAGGCTGGCTTCGAAGCAGCTGTGGCCGACCAGGAACGGCGCGGTGACGATGTCGTAGCCTTCAGCGCTGACCGCGACCCCGATCGCATGATCGTCGGCGAGCGCGTCGGCCAGCGCGCCGAAACCGCCGATCCGCTCCAGCATCGATCGCCGCAGCGCGATTGTGGCGCCGCAGCACGGCTTCGCCAGGCCGAGGCTCACCGCCATGATGGCCTGCGGCAGGAATTGCGCATTGATGGCGAGGGCCGACAGTCTGGTCCATAAGCCCTCGCCGCCAATGCCGTAATAGAGGCACGTCACCGCGCCGACGTCGGACGGCGCCAACAGCGCGGTGATGGTGCGCAGATAATCCGGTCCGACGACGATGTCGCTGTCGGACAGCACCAGCGTGTCGTGGCAGGCGCGCGGCATCATGTTGATCAGGTTCGACACCTTACGATTGACGCCATGGCTGCGTGGCTCGACGATCAGTTCGATCGTGGTCTGCTGCGAGCCGCTATCCATGGCACCGACCACGGCAACGGCACGCGAATTGCGGTCTTGCGTGCCGCATAGGACCTGAACGGGTGCGGCATAATCCTGCCGGCAGAACGCCGCGAGCCGCCCGCGAAGTCCGGGCTCGGCGTCATGCAGCGGCTTGAGCACCGTCACTGGCGGCTGCGCCGAGGGCTCGATCGGATCGTCGGTCGGAAAGCTCAGCACGCAGGCACTCAACGCCAGCGTGAAGACGCAGCCGATAATGGCGATGACCAGAAACGCGTCGCCCAGCGACCGGGCGAAAGCAATTGCGTCGGGAATACTTTGCGCCATGGTCATGACGAATCACGCTCTGAAAGCCGGGTCGTCCAATCGGCAAAGTCTCGTTCCAGGACCCGGCGCGACAAATAGATCGGCACCCGCACGCGCGACAGCGTGTCGGGACGCAGTGCACCGGCATTGTGCGCCAGCACGATCAGCGAAATCAGGATGTTTTCGCCGAAGCGATGCAAGCGCTCGCCAAGGGGCAATTGCTTGGGCTCGGCAATGGTTTCGAACCCGTAATACGCCATGATGCGAGCCAATTGTCCGCTTTGCGACCTGGTGGCGGAGGGCACGTCGCCGCAGACGACGGCGACGTCGGCGAGATCGGGGCGCTCGGCAAGATAACGGGCGAGTTCGTAGAGCGAGATAGCGATGGCGCGCTGCATGCGGCGCCCCCAGCCGATGGTGGCGCCATCTTCCGGCATTTTCGGAATCTGCTCGTTCCAAAAATGCAGCCGCGCCAATCGCTCGCTGACATCGACGCGCGTGCCGTCGCGCAACGTGAGCGACCGCCGCGCGGGGCTGATATCGAGCCGGAAAATACAGGCTGGATTGTGGGAATATTCGAACACCGCCTGACGACGGCGCTGCCGTGCGTCAAACGCTGAAAGCGCCTCGGCCAGCCAAGGATGGCTATACGGCGCCGGCGACTTTGGTTCTGCGGAATCCCACACCGCCATGTAGCGGGTCTCCGCTGTCTCAAAAACCTCTCGGCCAAACTCCCCGCCCGCGAAATGGTTGCCGGCGGACTTCACAATATAGCCGAATTTCAGCCAAGTTTGCGAGAGCCGCAAAATTCCATACAACCGGTGGCGGTGGCGGCCAATTTGGGCAAGTCACCTCAGCATATATCGCTCCGGCAAGTCACTTCAGCAGGTCACTTCGGCAAGTCGCCATAGAGGGTTGCCAGCGTGCTCTTGACCACGAGCGCCACCGGAACGGCCAGGATGATGCCGGGAATGCCGAGCACGATGCCGCCGGCCAAGAAGCAGAAAATGATCAGCACCGGATGCACATGCGCGGCGCGGCCCAGCACCACCGGCCCGACCACCTGATCGATCGAAAGCCGCAGCGCCGTCGCGTAGGCGGCATATTCGAGGATGCTGAAGATGCCGGTCGCGGTGCGCAACGAGACCAATCCGGCGAGGACGGCGGCGGCGGTCGGACCGACCACCGGCACGGTTTCGAGAATGCCGGTAAGCAGCGCCAGAAACACCGCGTGCTTGATGCCGAGAATGACACCAAGGCCGATATAGGCGGCAATGGTCGCATAGACGACCAGCGCCAGCACACCGATGAAATAGCGCATCAATACCGGGTCGAGCCGCGTCCAGATGCGGGCAACCAGAGGACGGCGATGCGGCGGCACGATCCAGAACAGCCCGCGCGCCACGCGGCGGCCGCTGACCAGAAAATAGAACAGCAGCACGATGGTCAAGAACGAGCCCATGATGAAGGCTAGGCCGTATTCGGTTATGAGACCGAGCTGATCAGATTGATTGAACCAATCGCGCAGCCGGTCGAGCGCGCCCTGGGAAATATCGTGCGCCGTCAAGGTGGAGCCGAATACGTGGATCGGCTCGTCGCCGATCGCCTGGCGGGTGAAGTTCTCGATCATGCTCTGCAGATCAGCGGCGATCGCCCGGCCTTCGTCGAGCAGGCGTTGCCCGGCGAACATGAAGACCAGGACAGTGATGCCGAACAGCAGCAGGAACAGCGCGACCGCCAGCAGCACGCGCGGCCAGCCGGTTCGCTTCGCCGCCCAGTCCAAACCCGGCGTGAAGATGTAGGCGATGATGCCGGCCAGCACGAAGGGCAGCAAAATCAGCTTGATGAAATAGAGAAAGACGGTGAGGATGACCGCGCCGATCATGATGGCGCGCGCTTCGCCGGAGTTGAGCGGGGCGGCGGCGCGAGCGCGCTCGATGGCCCGCTGTTCCTCGCTTCTTCCGCGGTCAGCCTTCATGAATAAATCCGGCCCTTCCAGATCACCCGGCCGCTGAGACGGCGGCGCACGCTATCGATAGCCATCAGCGCGCCCACCGTATAGCCGAGCGGAAAGACCAGACCGTACCAGAAAGGAATGCGGAAATAGAATGTGGCCGCCAGATGCAAGCCAAGCGCCGCGCCCGAACCGGCAAGCGCCAGCAACAATGCCGACAATGCGTCTTGGTCGCCGCGAAGCCAGCCGGCAAGATCGGTCACTGGCAGGATGACCGCCGCCCAGGCCAGGATCAGCGCCGCGAGCGCCACGGCCAGGGTCGCCGCCGGACCGCCAAGCGTATCGACCAGGTTCTTGGCAAGCCCCGGCCACAGCGTCCGCCAGCCGGTATACATCCGCGTCGACAATAGCTCATCGCCGCTCATCAACAGCACCGCGTGGCCCGATTGTTTCAGGCGGCGGGCGAATTCCAGATCCTCACAGATCACCGTACATACCGCGGCATGCCCGCCCACCGCCTCGTAGGCGCCGCGGCGGACCAGCATGAACTGTCCGGTCGCCGCGACCGCGCTGCCGGAGCGCGCCTGCGATTGACGTAAATCCTGAACGAACGACAAGACGATGAGTCCGCACGGCAGGATGAGCCGCTCGGCAAAGCTTCGCAGCTCCTGGCGCGGCATCAGCGACAACAGATCGAGGCGCTGGGTCAGTACGGTGTGCACTGCGCTCGACAACGCCTCGCTTTTGACCGTCACGTCGGCGTCGATGAAGCACAGCCACTCACTCGGCGGCGCGGTCCGCGCGCCGATCCAGCAGGCATGCGACTTACCGGTCCAGCGCGGCGGCAGCGGTGGACTATTGAGCAATGTGATCTGCGGATGCCGGCTGGCAACCCTGGTAACAATGGCCGCGGTCGCATCGACCGATTGATCGTCGACCACGATGACGCGCATGCGGCTCGCCGGATAGTCCTGCGCCAGCAACGCTTCCAGGCAATGCCCGATATTGGCTTCCTCGTCTCGCGCCGGAATGATGACGTTCACGCGTGGCGCGTCGTCGCCGGATGGCGGCAATGCTGGCTCGAGCCGGTGCAGACACCCGCGCTGCTGGACGGCCCGCGCGATCAACCACGCTATGATCGCGAGCCATAAGGATGAGAACAAAAGCTCCACAGCCTTATCACCACGGCGCCCCAGCCAGGTTTGAGTTGGCGTTTTAGCAAACTCAACCGCCAAAAGCGCTTTCAGGTTCCGGCTATGTTAGCTCCGATCAGCGGCGTGGTGGATGATTTATTTCGCCGCCACCACCAGCGAATAGCGCTCGTCGGCGGCCAGGCACTCGGCTTCGGGGAAGCCCAGTTCCTTGCGCACCATGTTGGTGCCCAGCACCAGCGAGACCATCTTGTAGAAGGCATGGCGGCGGCTCATGCCTTCGCGGCCCATGCCGCAATCCGACGAAATCACCAGGCGCTCCGGTGGAATATATTTCAGCGCGGCGCGGATCTGCGCCGCCACTTCGTCCGGGCTTTCCACCTGCAGGGTGTGATGATCGATGACGCCGATGGCGATTTTCTTACCGCTGATGGTCTTGCCGATCGCTTCGAGATCGATGCCGCCGGAGCTGGCATTCTCGAAGGTGATCACGTCGGCATCGACTTTGTTATAGGTCTCCAACGACGGCTTATAGCTTTGCACCTTGGCGAACATGCGCTGCTGCGAGGGATTGCCCCAGCAGGAATGCGCCCAGACCTCGGTCTTGGCGCGCAGCCCCTTCACGGTGCGGTTGAACACCTCGACCATCAGGTCGAGCGTGAGGATCTTGTCCTGGATGCCGCGCGCCGCCGCCAGATGGATTTGCGGCTCCTCGATCTGGATCACCGGGCAGCCAGCGTCGACGAGTTCATTATATTCTTCGTTGAAGGCGTCGGCGATCGCGAGCATGCGCTCGGGCAGGCTCTTGTAATATCGATCCTGCGAGGCGAAGGCGACGATCTCCGCCGACACGGCGCCGAATTTTACCGGCCGCGCGGTCAGCCGCTGCGCCGCCTTCCACAGTGCCGTATATTGTAGATCGCCGCGTCCGACCGGGCCGATGATGACCGGCATGACGCGCGATTCCAGATAATCGTGCAAGATGTGGCCGCGCGGAAACCACAAGCCGCCGCGCCCCGCCGGCGTCGGCCGCGGATCGCCGCGCTCATAACCCGACATGTGATGCGGCGGGTAGCTGGTCCAGCTCTGGCCGCCGACGTCGTCGTCGAACCGGCAGTCGCCGTCGGTGACGATGTCAAGGCCGGCAATCTCCTGGTCGCGCAGATAACACGACAGCGTGTCGATATATTGCTCGCGGTAGCGGCGGCTGACCATGGCATCGAGAAACATGCGGGTGCCGAGATTCTCAGTGTACCAGCTCGGCCGCGGCAGCGAGCCGGTGATGGTCGTCGGCAGCATGATGTCCTTGGTCGCGCGATACATTGCAATGCCTCCCAGATGCTCTCACTCGAACAGATTTTCTCGTCCCGAGACATCTCACCGTTAAGCAGCAAAAAGCCGCCGCGGCAATGGCCGCGTAACGCCCACTTCGATTTATCATTCCGGTTGGGCGCTCGCCCCGATGTGGGCGGCGCTATTTGCTCGGCCGATGCAGATAGCGGCCGCGCGCCGGGCCGACAACGTTTCCGCCATGGTAGACCAGCGCGCCGCGCAGGAACGTGCTCTTGACCCGGCCGGTGAGTTCCTGACCTTCGAACGGCGAGTAGCCCTGCTCGGACTCCGACTCGTCGGCGCGCACAGTAAAGGTCTCGTTCGGGTCAACCAGAACGATATCAGCGTCGAAGCCGGGAGCGATATCGCCTTTGCTGAAGAGGCCGAATCGTCGCGCCGGATTGAAGCTCAGCAATTCGGCCATGCGGTTGTAGGACAGCCCGCGCTTGCTGCCTTCGCTCACCACGCCGGACAGCAGATATTCGGTGCCGCCGAAACCGGATTTGGCGAGCCAGATATTGTCCGGGTCGTCCTTCGACCATTTCTGCTCGGCCGAGCAACAGGCGTGATCGCTGACGATCCAGTCGATCTTGCGGTCGAGCACCGCCTGCCACAGCGCCTCGACGTCCTCGCGCGGACGGATCGGCGGATTGACCTTGGCATGCACGGCACAGTCGCAGTCGGTATCGAGGAGGAGGTGACCGACGGTCACTTCGCGACGGAAAGCGATATGCGGGAACACCTGCTGCATGGTCCAGGCCGCGTCCACCGCCTTGCGCGAGCTCAAATGCAAAAGATTGATGTTCATGCAGTTGGTTTCGTTGGCGAGGTAGGAGGCGATCCAGACCGCGAGTCCCTCCGAATGCGGTGGCCGGGCGGCGCTATAGGCACGCAGTCCAGTGAGCTTGCCTTCGCGCTCGACCAAGGTCGTGTAGGCATTGAGGATATCGGCCAGCTCACAGTGCAGGCTGACGCTGATGTGGTCGGCGAGTTCGGGGCGGCGCTCGACGATCGCTCGGGCCGAGCGCATGATGAATTCGAAATGGGCGATGTCGTAGCGGTCGTCCGGGCCGAGCATCAGGAACTCGTTCTGCGAGGCTGATTTACCGTGCAGGCCATAGCCGCCGTAGAACATGAAAATCTTGAATGACGTCACGCCATGCTCGGTCGCGAGATAGTCCATCTCGCCGAGATGGCGGCCTTCGATCGGCGCGATGTGATAGCCGTAGTCGACCCAGAAGCGGCCGTCGGAAAGCTTTAGGATCTCCGGCATGATTTCGCGATACGGGCCGCCGCGATTGAGATAGTAGGCGCCGGTGCGGATGTAGTTGAGGCTCGAGGTGACGCCGCCCATCGCCGCGGCCTTGCTCTCGCTGACGGCATCGTCGTGCAGCGGCCGGTAGATACCGACATGCATATGGGCGTCGACGCAACCGGGAAAGGCCAACAGCCGGCCGGCATCGAACACCTCGCCCGCGTCCTCGGCGCGGATTTCCGGCGCCAGCCGCGCCACCTTGCCCTCCTTGATGCCGATATCGAGACAGTCGACGCCGGCCTGGTTCGGCCGCACGACACGCGCATTCTTGATGACGAGATCAAACATTTTCATTCCGGCTTCTCACTTTCATCGTGGGCGGCTCATCTCCGGCGTAGCGCTTGCCCAGTTCGAGCATTTCCGGCGTGCCGATCAGGCGGTTGAGCGCATCGAAATCGAACATGCGCGCGCGGAACGGGTCGGTGCCGCCGTGGGTCTTGAGCGAGGTGTAGAAATCCTCCGCAGCCTTGGCGAGCGTGCGCACAATGGCGCCGGGAAAAATCACCAGCGCAAAGCCGAGTGCTTCAAGCTCGCTCGCCGGCATGATCGGCGTCTTGCCGCCCTCGACCATGTTGGCCATCAGCGGGGCGGATTTGCCGAGCCGCGCGCCGATGCGCGCAAGCTCGTCGTGCTCGCGGGGCGCTTCGACAAACAGCACGTCGGCGCCCGCTTCGCGATACAGCGCGGCACGCGCCAAGGCGCGGTCGAGGCCCTCGACCGCCACGGCGTCAGTGCGCGCAATGATCAGCGTATTGCGCGACGAGCGCGCATCCACCGCCGCCTTGATCTTGCCGGCCATCTCTGGCGCAGAGATCAATACCTTGTCGTCGAGATGGCCGCAGCGTTTGGGGAAATCCTGATCCTCGATCTGGACGGCGTTGGCGCCGGCGCGTTCCAGAAGGCGCACGGTGCGCTGCACATTGAGCGCATTGCCATAGCCGGTATCGGCATCGACGATCAGATGAGCGTCGACGCGGTCACGGATCAGCGCCACCGTCTGCACCACTTCGCTCATGCCGACGAGACCGATATCCGGCCGCCCGAGCCGCGAATAGGCAATGCCGGCGCCGGATATGTAGAGCGCGTCAAAGCCCGAACGTTCGGCAATGAGGGCGGTCAGCGCGTCATAGACGCCGGGAGCGATCAGGATCGGCGGGACGGAAAGGCGTGCAGATAAACTGGTTTGCGGCATGCAAAATCCCAAAGTTTCAGAGTCCCAGATAAGCGCGTCGAAGCTCCGGGTCGGCGCCGATGTCGGCGGAGCGGCCGGACATCACGCACTGTCCCTCGGCGAGGATGTAGGCGCGGCTCGCGAGCTCGAGGCTCTGCACCACGTTCTGCTCGACCAGAAGCACCGCGACGCCGTCGGCGTGGATGCGTGCGATCAGCGCGAATAATTCCTCGACCAGAAGCGGCGACAGCCCCAGCGACGGCTCGTCGAGAATGAGCAGGCGCGGCTCGGCCATCAGGCCGCGGCCGATGGCCAGCATCTGCTGCTCGCCGCCGGAGAGCGTGCCGGCCCGCTGCGTGCGTCGCTGCGCCAGCCGCGGAAAGATCGCGAACACACGGTCACGGTTGGCGGCGCGATGGTCGACGCTGCGGCGATAGCTGCCAAGATCGAGATTTTCGCGCACCGACAGGTTCGGGAAAATGCGGCGTCCCTCGGGAACGTGGATGAGCCCGCGGGCGACGATGGCGGCAGGCTTGTCGTGTTCGATGGCGATGCCATCAAAAAGAATCGCGCCGCTCTTCGCCCGTACAATGCCGGAGATGGTCCGATTGAGCGTCGATTTGCCGACGCCGTTCGAACCGAGGACGGCGACGATCTCGCCAGGCTCGACTTTCAGATCGATGCCGCGCAGCACGTCAGTGTCGCCGTAACCGGCGCACAGCGCGCGCACGTCGAGGAGCGACTCAGTTGACATGAGTCCCCTGACCTTGGCGGCTGCGCCATGGCCGAGATAGGCCTCGACGACGGCCGGATCGCCGACGACCTGTGCCGGACTGCCTTGGGCGATGATGCGGCCTTCGGCGAGTACGAAGACATGCTCGGCAAGGCTCATCACCGCCTGCATTACATGCTCGATCATAACGACGGCGATGCCGCGGGCGGCGAGTGCGCGAATGACGGGGACGATGTCGCGGATCTCGGAGGGATTGAGCCCGGCGAGCACTTCGTCGAGCAGGAGCAGCCTTGGCTCAGTCGCCAGCGCTCGCGCAAGCTCGAGCCGCTTTCGTCCAGCGACGGTCAAGGTATGAGCGGGACGCTCAAGCCGGTCGCCGAGGCCGACGTCGTCGCCGACCTTTTCGGCAAGCGCCATTGCCGCTTGCCGGGAGCGGTGACGCAGATGTGCGCCGACCAGAATATTGTCGCGCACCGAAAGGCCGGCGAAAGGCTGCACGATCTGGAAGGTCCGCGCGATGCCGCGGCGGGCGAGGCGGTGCGGTGGCTCACGCGTTACGTCTTCGCCGTCGTAGCGGACGTGTCCGGCGCTGGGCTTAAGGAAGCCGGAAATCACGGCAAACAGCGTGGTCTTGCCGGCGCCGTTGGGACCGATCAGGGCAGTGATGCGGGCGGCGGGCGCCGACAGTGACGCGCCATTGATCGCCAACAGGCCGCCGAAACGGCGCGACACGCGGTCGACGGCAAGCAACGGCTCAGCCACGGGCCGCCTCCTTGATTGCCGATCGCGGCGTCATTAGACGGCGCGCCAGATGCGCGCGCGCGTCAATGAAGGCGCCGACGAGGCCGCGCGGCGCGAAGCGAATCACCGCGATAAGCACGGCGCCGTAGATCATCAGATCGAGGCCGGGGACATCGCCAGTGACAAGCTTGGCGCCTTCGCCCAACGACTTGACCGCCAGCGCGCCGACCAGCGCGCCGAATACGGTGCCGACGCCGCCGATGATCGGCGTCAACAGCGCCTCGATCGAGATCCAGGCGCCGTAGGCGATGCCGGAATCGATGAAGAGGAAATATTGGACGTAGAAGCAGCCGGCCGCCGCGGTGATCGCGGCGGACAAGACCATGGCGCCGAGCTTGACCGTAAACGCGTCGACGCCGAGCGCCATGGCGGCATCCTCGTTTTCGCGCACCGCGATCAGCCAGACGCCGAAGCGCGAGCGCTCCAGCAATTGCGCCATCACCAGCGACACGGCCACCAGCGCAAGAATGACCAGATAGAAGATCACCCGGCTCTGGAATTGAAACGATTGCGCCCGCAGGTCGAGCTTGACCAGAAGGCCGACGCCGGCGCCGGTGATCGGCGCCACGCTGGCGAGGATGCGCAGCACCTCGGCGAAAGCGAGCGTCACCAGCGCGAAGTACGAGCTGCGGAGCCCGGCGCGGAACGCCAGCGTTCCGATGATGGCGCCGGCTGCGGCGCCGGCGGCGATGCCGGCGGCAAAGCCGATCCAGGCATTGACGCCGTAGTGCACCTGCAAGATCGCGGTCATGTAGGCGCCGGTGCCAAAGAACGCGGCGTGGCCGAACGAATATTGCCCGCCATAACCGCCGAGGATGTTCCAGCCTTGCCCGGCGAGCGCGATCATCAGCGTCACCACCAGAAAATTGAGCACCACGTTCGAGTGGACCAGAAGCGGCACCGCGGCGAGCGCCGCGACCACAACAGCGGTCGGCAAGAACGCCTTCACGCGCTCACTCCAAACAGGCCGCGCGGACGAACCAGTAGCACCACGATGAAGATCAGAAAAATACCGAGCTGGCCCAGCAACTCGCCGAAGTAAAAGCCGGCCAGGCTTTCGACGACACCGATAAGAAGGCCGCCGAGCAGCGCACCGGGCACCGAGCCCATGCCGCCAAGCACGACGATGGTGAAGGCGACCAGGACGAACGCGTCGCCGGCCTTCGGGTTGGCGTAGTAGGTCGGAATGAGCAGGCAGGCGGCGATGGCGACGCAGGCGGTGCCGAGCCCAAACGTTATCGCGTAAATATGCGCCACATCGATACCGGCGAGCTCGGCGCCGAGCTTCTCCTTGGCCACGGCGCGGATCGCCATGCCGGTATCGGTCAGCGCCATGATCAGCCACAGCATCAGCGCAACGGCAAAGACTGCGACAAAGGAAATGATGCGGGGCAGCGACAAGAATGTGAATCCAAGATCTATGCTCTTGAAGCCGTACGAAAGATCGATGGTGCGGGTGTCGGCGTGAAAGGCATAGAGCAACGCATTCTCGATCAGCACCGCCAATCCCAGCGTCACCAGCAGCATGTTGCGATCGTCGCCGTGCGAGGCCGGGCCGATGACGAAACGCTGCAGGCCATAGCCGAGCGCAAAGAAGGCCGGTGCGATCAGCAACGCAGCCAGGTAGGGGTCGAGCCCGAGTTTCTGATAGGCGAAGAATGCCGCAAACAGCGCGGCGCTGAGCAGTGCGCCGTGGGCGAAATTGATGATATGCAGTACGCCGTAGATCAGCGTCAGCCCGAGCGCGACCAACGCGTAAACGGCGCCGGTCATGAGCCCGTTGAGGACCGCCGTGAACAGGATGACGGGCGAGAGCACGTTACCTACACGAGCGCGCTTTCGTCATTGCGAGCGAAGCGAAGCAATCCAGCGCCCCGCCCCGCCCTTCCCCCGCAAGCTGAGGTAAGGAAGAGTGGATTGCTTCGTCGCTCCGCTCCCCGCAATGACGATACATCGCGACTGCCTCACGCCGGCATCGGAAACACCGCTTTCGCATTGGCGAACTCGGGCGGCAGGATGGCTTTGATGTCGTTGTCGAGCACTTGGGTATTGAGCGGTCCGGCGCCCTGGTTCTGGCCATTGACGAACTTGGTCGGCCCATAGGGCATGATCGGGCTGGAGAAGGTCGAGCTTTCCAGCGCGGCGGTAAGCTTGGCGCGATCGGTGGACGCCGCGCGCTCCAGTGCATCGGCCACCAGCTGCACGGCGCTGTAGTTCAGATAGAGCTCGTAGGTGAAGAACTGGCCCTTGTCTTGGACTTTCTTTTTCAGCTCCTGCGCCTTGGCGCTGTTCGGGTTGAACCAGTGATTGCAGTCCATAATGTACTTGGCGGCATCGGGAAATTCCTTGACGAACTTGTAGGACGACGCGGCGCCGCCGAGCACCGAATAGATGCCTTTCGGCCGCACGCGCTGCTCCTGCATGGTGCGGGCGAGCAGGACGTATTCGTTGTAGTAATTGGCGGGGATGACCAGATCGGGATTCTGCGCCTTGATCTTGAGCACGACATTGGCGAAGTCGCGGGTCGGCGTCGGGTGCGGGATCTCCTCCAGAATCTCAAACCCCTTGGCCGGCAGCTGGGCCTTGAGCAGCTTGGCGAGGCCGGAGCCAAACAGCGAATCCTCGTGCACGATGATCACGGTCTTGGCCGGCTTGCCGGCCTGATCGTTGATGATCGTCAGATTATCCAGCGCGGTCTTGGCGATCACCCCAAAGCCCGGGCTGAAGCGGAACGTGTTCTTGAGCCCGCGGGTGACAATGGAATCGGCAACGCCGACATCGACGACGTACGGCAGATCATAGCGCGCCGCGGCCTGGCTCGCGGCAAGGCAGATCGAAGAGGCATAGCCGCCGATCACGCAGGCCACTTCGGCGGCATTCATTTTTTCGACTTCGGCGGTACCGCCGTCGGGCGTCGACTGCGCGTCGCCAAGCACCGGATCGATCTTGGCGCCGAGCGCCTTGATGCCGCCCGCGGCATTGATTTCGTCGACCGCCATGGTGGCGCCGATACGGCCCTGCTGGCCGGAATAGGCCAGTGCGCCGGTGATGGGATGTAGGAGACCGATCTTTACGCCGCCGCCCTGAGCGCGCAGCACTGACGGCATCGCCACCGCGCCGGATGCGGCGGCCGCGGCACCCAAGGCGGTGGTGGCAAGAAAACGGCGGCGGCTGAACCGTGTGTGTTGCTTCGACATGGCTTCCTCTCTTTCGCTTTGGCGTCGCGGCATCAGCTCATGCCGCTTTCTTCTTCCTGTTCAGATTCAACGGCGCGATTGCCGGGCAATGGTGCAAGGCTGTTGCGATCGACCGGCGACCAGGCGTTGGTTTCGCTCGTCCCCGAACGCACCAAATCCATTTCGAACGCGTAACGGTCAGGCCGATAGAGCGCATGCAGGTGCTCGACGGCGCGGCCGGATTGATCGTAAACGACCCGAACGAGCTCGATCAGCGGCGATCCGGCACGGACCTCGAGCGCCTCGGCGACATCGGGCGTAGCGAGGCCGGCGCTGATGCGCTGGCGGGCATGCTCGACCTTGACGCCGGCGCGCTCCAAAAGCTCGAGCAGCGGCCGCGCCGCCAGTTCCTGTTTGGTGAAGGTGAGCGCGATGCTTTCCGGCACATGGGTCGTCAGATAGGAGAACGGCACACGATCGACCGAGCGTACGCGGATCGAACGCTGCAGCAGCTCGTTCGGCCCGACGCCGAGCGCCTCCGCCACCGCGCCGGTCGCCGGCACATAATCGAACGACAAAAGCTTGACGGCAGTGCGCCGTCCCATGTCGGCGATATTGGCCAGCACGCCGGAGATATCGGCGGTCACCGGCGCCGGCGTCCGCCGATAAATCACCCGCGTGCCGGCGCTGCGGCGCCGCTCGATCAGCCGTTCACGCGCCAATTCGCCGAGCGCGCGGCGCACCGTGACCCGCGACACGGCGTAGCGGTCGGCGAGATCGTTCTCGGTCGGCAGCTTGGAGCCGAAGCCAAGCGCACCGGAGAGAATGCGGTCGCGCAGGATCAAATAAACCTGCTTCGCTTTCGCCTCGCCGAGCCAATCGCGCACGCCCTGCTCCTAGCTGGGCGCCGGTCCGCCGACGCCTTTACTTGGTATTCTTTAGCGTACAATATCCTCCATAATCACTACAAGTCCGGCGCCCAGGGATTAGCTTTTCAGGCATGAACGAGCCGCAGACATTGATCGACAAGCTTTGGTCGGCGCACGAAATCGGCCGCCGGGAGGACGGCGCCACCCTACTCTGGGTCGACCGCCATTATGTGCACGAGGGCTCGTTCCTGGCCTTCAGTCAGCTGCGGGAGCGCGGCCGCGCGGTCGCGGAGCCGGGGCTGACTTTCGGCATCGCCGATCACTACGTGCCGACACGCCGGCGCAAGGGCGCCATCGCCGATCCCTCGATCGCCGCGATGGTGACGACGCTCGAAGCCAACACCGCCGCAAGCGGCATCAGCCTGTTCGGCCTCGGCGACCCGCGCCAGGGCATCGTTCATGTCGTCGGCCCGGAACAGGGATTGACGCTGCCGGGACTTTTGATCGTGTGCGGCGACAGCCACACCTCGACCCACGGCGCATTCGGCGCCTACGCCTTTGGCGTCGGCGCGTCCGAGGTCGCCCACGTCCTGATGACGCAGACGCTGTGGCAGAAGAAGCCGAAGGGTATGCGCGTCGTGGTCAGCGGCAAGGCGGCCACCGGCATCGGCGCCAAGGATATCGCGCTCGCCGTCATCGCCCGCATCAGCGCCGATGGCGCGCGCGGGCACGCCGTCGAATTCGCCGGCACCGCGATTGCCGCGCTGTCGATGGAAGGGCGCATGACGTTGTGCAACATGTCGATCGAGGCCGGCGGACGATGCGGCATGGTGGCGCCCGACGCGACCACCTTCAGCTATCTCAAGGGCCGTCCCTATGCACCGCGGGACGCCGCGTTCGACCGCGCCGTCGAGGCGTGGTCGAAACTCGCCAGCGATTCCGGCGCGGCGTTCGATCGCGAAGTCGCTCTCGATGCGCACGCGATCGCGCCGATCGTCACTTGGGGCACGACGCCCGATGATGCTCTGCCGATCGACGGCAACGTGCCCGACCCGGCGCGGGAAGGCGATCCGGTGCGCGCGAAATACCTGCGCGATGCGCTCGATTATATGGGGATCGCGCCCGGCAAGAAGCTGACCGACATCGCCATCGATCGCATTTTCATCGGTTCCTGCACCAATGCGCGGATCGAAGATTTGCGCGCCGCCGCGGCAGTGTTGGCCGGCCGCGCCAGCAAGGTGCCGGGCCTGGTGTCGCCGGGCTCCTCGACAGTGAAGCGGCAGGCCGAAGCGGAAGGCCTCGACCGCATCTTTCGCGACGCCGGCCTCGAATGGGTAAACTCCGGCTGCTCGATGTGTGTCGGCATTAACGGCGATATCGTACCGCCCGGCGAGCGCTGCGCCTCGACCACCAACCGCAACTTCCGCGGTCGGCAGGGTCCGGGCGCGCGCACGCATCTGATGTCGCCGGCGATGGTCGCCGCGGCGGCGGTTAGCGGGCACCTTGCCGATGTGCGGCCACTGCTCGCCGGCCGAAAGGTGTGAAGTCCAAGCCGATGGAAAAGTTCGTTCGCCTCACCGCAAAAGCTTGCCCGCTTCTGCTCGCCAATGTCGATACCGATCAGATTCTGCCGGCGCGGTTTCTGAAATTGCCGCGCTCGGCTGAGCTCGGGCGTGTCCTGCTCAACGATCTGCGCCGCGACGCCGACGGCCAGGAAAATCCTGACTTTCCGCTCAACCGGCCGGCGTCGCGCGATGCCAAGATCCTTGTCGCCGGCCGCAATTTCGGCGGCGGCTCGTCACGCGAGGCGGCGGTTTATGCCCTCTATGAAGCCGGCTTCCGCTGCGTGATCGCGCCGTCGTTCGGCGACATCTTTGCGCAGAATTCGGTCAAGAACGGCCTTCTCACCGCCGTCCTGTGCGAAGCCGATGCCAGCGAGCTTGGCGCCGCGATCGCCGCCGACCCGGACATGCCGGTGACTGTCGATCTCGAGCAGCAAACCATTTCGCGGGGCAATCGCAGCTTCGCCTTCACCATCGATCCGGTCAGCCGCAATCAGTTGCTCAATGGCTGGGACGACGTCGATCTGACCGATAGCTTTGGCGAGCGCATCGCCGCGTTCAAGGCTACGGATCGCGGCCGGCGTCCCTGGGCGCAGCCGCCTAAACCGGCGGCTGACTAAGGCAAAGCCGGCGCGACGCGGTCGCACCGGCTGGCTGCCCTATATCTACGCCGCAATCAGCTGTTCGCCGGCGGCAACGGACGGACATAGGTCCGGTGATGGACCCGATGACGAACGATCGGCGGCGGAGCCGGCGGCAGCGGCAGCTCGACGACGCGTTGCCATACGGTGCCGCGATCGAATTGAATGGTCATGCCGTCGGGCGAATAGACCGCGCCTTCGTTCCAGGCTTCCGCCCAGAAGTGACCGGGATAATCGATCCAGGCCCGTGACGGCAGGCCGGCTTCGTTCACGAGGTTCAGCTGCCAGTCGGCTTGTGTCACATAGGCGGGCGCCACCGGCGCCTGGACGCATCCCTGAACGCATTGGAATTGACCGGACAAGTTGATCACCTGCGCGGACGCGCCGGTCGTAGTCGCGGCAATGGCCGCCGCAGCGCCACATAGCGCAATCAAAATCGCTCTCATCGCCTACTCCTCCTCAAAGACGAAAGACCGTGACGTCGGCTTGGGACATCGACAAGATTGAGCACCATGAAAACAGCGTTATGACAAGCAAGCCGCGCGGATAGCGGGGCACGACCTAAGACTTACCCGACCGACCGATGATATTATTTGCGGCCGTCAATCGTGCTGGCCGTCACATTTTGTCTGTTGTCGTGCAGCGATTTTACTTATGCCGATGATGCGCGGCGTTCTCATAGTGCAGCCGCAACAGGTCGACGCCGTAGTCGTTGCCGTTCGGCGTCCGCACGATGGTGTGGACGTGGAACTTCGCCGGCTCGGCATTGGTCAAAAACACGCCGGCGTGGTGATCGAATTCGACAAAGATCACCGGACTCTGAATGCGATAATAGAACGGGCTGGTTTCGGAAAAACCGCCGATCCAGCAAAAATGCGTGTCGTCAAGGTGCCGCTCGATTTCGGCTAGCCGCGCGGCGAGCGGCCCCGGCGGCAGCGGTGCCACGTAGGCGGCGATCAGATCGATGAGGTCGCGCCGCTGCGGCGCCGATAGTTCGGAAGCGCGCAAGCCTTCGTACGGCACGATGCGATTATCTTGAAAGGCGCCGCCAAGATGCAGGTTGTCGGCAAAGTGCCGGCGGCCCGGCGGCAAGTCGCCGCCGACCATCGCGTGAGCGACGATCGCCTGCTCCTGCTGGCTCGCCGACAGCGATCGCATCAGCGCCAAGCCAGCGCGCTCTTCGTCTTCGAACAGGCGGATGCCGGCGAACGGCCCGGTATCGGCGTAGTTCGGCTCGGCGCCGAAGAAGCACGGCGTCAGCACCATCTGCCGGCCGATGACAAAACAGTTGAGGCTGAGATGGTGGCCGAACAGCTGCCAGCCCCAGGGTTCGGATTCCGAAGGCGCCCCGAACAGACAAAAGATGTAGGCCCACTCGCCGAGCACCTCCGGGCCGCCCACCAGATCGCCGAGGAAGCGATTGAGCTTCATCACGCCGCGGGCGATGTCGTAGCCCTTGCCGCTCAGGCTCGCGCGCACCACCGCCATGACGGCTTCGCTGATCGACGCGCTCGCCTCGTCAAGCCGCAGCCCGTGATGCTCGACATAGAGCTCGGTGTTTTGCCAATGCCGCCACAGCTCGGAGTCGACCGGGAAGCAGGTGGCGGCGCGCTGCGCCGGCGATAACTGGCGCAGCAGCGCGGCCGCAGCTTCGACCATCGCCGGCGGCGGCGCCTCCCGCGGCGCGAGCGAAAACAAATCGGGCTGCACGGCCCCGGCGGTGGTGATGCCGCGAAACGGCGCGGCGGCGAGCTGCGCCCAAGTCCCGAACAGGTCCTGGGCGCGCGCATTTTTCATGCGCGCCTGCGCGTGCGCGCGCGGCGTCGGCCCCGCAATGGCGCCGTGTCCCGGCGGCGGAACAAACGGCCGATAGTCGTTCTCGCTCATGTCCGGCGGCGCAGCGCTAGAAGCTTACGCCCAGTATCGGCAGCAGCCGCTGCAGAATGGCGGCGAGGCAAATCAGAATGACGAGCAGCTTCAACAGATTTGCCAGGCGCCGATCGCGAGCATACTTGTCGATGACCCAGAATACGATAGCGCCGATGACGACGATAATGAGGACGTGAATCAAGACCAAAATCATAATGACCCCGCAACCCTTCGACCGATGTGTGCCACTCTAGCCGAGATTTTCGCCGCACGCGAACGAAGCGGCTGTCCCGATCGGCGCGTCACACATCGCTCGCGCGCGCGACCAGCACGCGTCGTTCGTTGGCAAACAAGATTACGAGACCGATGACGGCAGTCGCCGCCATGACCGCAAAGATCGGCAGGGTGGACGAGGCCCGCAAAAACCCGACGCCGGTCGAGGCGAAGGCGCCAATGCTCATTTGCAGGAAGCCGAGCAAGGCCGATGCGCTGCCGATATTCTTGCTGAACGGCTCAAGCGCGATCGCCGCGGCGTTCGGATAGGCCATGCCGCAGAATGGCAGATACAACATCAGCAAAACGATGTTCGCCGCCAGGCCATACCAGCCGCCGAGCGTGCCGACGAGAATGACCAGCATGACGATATTCTGGCCGATCATCGCCAAGCGAAAAACCTTGCGGTCGGCATGCCGGCGCGTGAGCCAGATGTTCAATTGGCTGCCGCCGATGAAGCTCACGGCCAGCGCCGCGAAAATCAGGCCATAGCCGCGCGGATCGACATGAAAAGAGTCGATGAAAATGATCGGCGAGCCGGTGACATAGACGAACAATCCGGCAAAGGCGAAGGCGCCGGCAAAGGCGTAGGTGTAAAACTGCGGATGCGTGATGATCGCGGCAAAGCCCTTGAGGATAGCACGCGGCCGCAGCGATATTTCCGCGTCCGGCTGGTGGCCTTCGGGGAGAAGCAGGCCGATGACGATCATGAGAAAAAGCGCAAACGCGGCCAGGATAACGAAAATCCAAGCCCAGCCGGCGGTCGTTGCCACGAGCCCGCCGATCGTCGGCGCGAACAGCGGCGAGACGCTGAGCACCAGCATCAAGAGCGAAAGTATCCTGGCGCTCTCGCGCGCCGGGAAGAAATCCCGCACCATAGCGATGGCGCCAACCTGGGCGACGCAGCCACCCAGCGCCTGCAACAGCCGAAAGGCGATGAACAGTTCCGGCGAGCGCACCGCGACGCAACCGAGCGAAGCGGCGACGAACAGGCTTAAGCCCGCATAGAGCGGCGGTTTGCGGCCGAAGCGATCAAGCAGCGGCCCGTAAAAAAGCTGTCCCAGCGCCAGCCCGATGAAATAGCCGGACACCGAGAACGAAATCTGCGCCGGCGTAGTGCCGAGATCGCGCGCGATCTGCGGAAACGCCGGCAGGTACATGTCGATCGAAAACGGACTGAGCGTGCTCAGCGCGCCAAGGATAAGAATGATGAGAAGATTCGGGGGGCGAGCACGGGTCATGGTGAACGTCAAGGTGGCGGATGACAGCGGCACGGCTTATACAGGCGTGGTCCTGCAAACCGCGGTCAGCTTGAACTCATTTCGCTCATTCTGCGACGTACGCCCTCAAGCATCGCCTCAAGCCGCCCCACGCCTTGACACGTGATCCGAGGCGGCGTGCCTTTTTCTTCCCTGGACGCGAGGCCGAGCAACCGATGGTGTACGGCCTCAAAGCTCCCGTCATCGCACCTGCGCACGTAGATGCGCCACAAACCGCCGCCGCTCGTGCCGCCGAAGCCGGCAGGCAGATCGGGTAGATTTTCCTTGAAGCATACTAACGTCGCGGTCAAAGCGCCAAACTCGCGCAAGACCCCAGAAGTTAGCACGCCCTTTAGCAAGGTTGTCGCTCTGCCATCTTGCCGCGTCGTTGCGCCTGTGAACTGTTCGACGAGCCCGAAAACGGAGTGCACTTGGATCAGCGACGAGTTGTCGGGTTGCGGCTTTGTGAAATTCTTGTCGGCGTCTAGGAAAACGCAGTCCTTTTTAATGTTGCCGACTAGATGCGGCGGAAGGTGAATAAAGGCTATGTCGTCGTCTCCCCAAGGTGCTTCGCCTGCCGCGTAGCTGAAGACTTCATCCATTTGCAGGGTTGCCGACTGCTGCGCAAGTCCCTGATTGAGTCGCACGAGCCCGACGGGCCGTTTCAAGTCGCGCAGGTACTTGTCAACATGCGCGCAGGTCAGGATGCCGTGCCGCTCGCCGTGCCTAATCAGAACGCCGCTTCCCTTCGCGGCTGGCGTCTCCCCCGCTCTAGCGAAGCCAATAGTGAAATGCTTCACCTTGTCGAGCACGGCGTCGGCAATCTTTTCGCCGTCAGCAATCACTTCGGGCATGAGAATCCTTGCTATCAGAATGCCCACTGGGGTCCCGTATATATTCGGCGTTCGTGACTGCCGCTAATCCACAGCCTAAGTCTTTGATTTTATGTGGTGGCGGAGAGGGAGGGATTCGAACCCCCGATACGGTTGCCCGTATGCCGCATTTCGAGTGCGGTGCTTTCAACCACTCAGCCACCTCTCCGCAGGATCGAGGATGGATCGAGGGTCGCGCGTGTATTTAGTGCATGATCCGGAAAAGGGAAAGCCGGTTTTCCGGTCGCTTGACGATCCGCTAAGGTACCGGCCGAAACCGGGGCGGCGGAGATGATCGAAACCGACGTGCTGATCGTCGGCGGGAGCCTAGTCGGGCTTTCCGCCGCGACGTTTCTCGCCTGGCACGGCGTGCCGACGCTGTCGGTCGAACGCCATCACGGCACCGCCATTCATCCGCGCGCCGGGCACTTCCATCTGCGGACACTCGAGGCGCTGCGCTCGGTCGGACTCGAGGATCGGGTCAAAGCGGAGTCGGAGAAGCAGTTCGATCCCGACGGCGGCATCAACGCCGTCGAATCGCTCGCCGGCAAGGAGATCGCGACATACATCGCCAATCTCAACGCCGGCGTGGCGGAGATCAGCCCGTCGACGCGGCTGTTCATGACCCAGCAAAGCCTGGAGCCGCTGATCCGTGATCGCGCGCAGGAGCTCGGCGCGGCGATGCGCTATGCGACCGAGCTGGCGTCGTTCGAGCAGGACAAGGACGGCGTCACCGGCTTGATCAGAAACGTCGTCAGCGGCGACACCGAAACGGTGCGCGCCAAATACATGATCGCCGCCGACGGCAACCGCAGCCCGCTCCGCGAGCAGCTCGGCATCCGCACGCGCGGCCACGGCCTGCTGGCGGAGTGCGTCACCATTTACTTCCACGCTGATTGCGGCGCGGCCTTGCGCGGCCGCAACCTCGGCGTGATCTATGTCTTCAATCCGCAGCTGCGCGGCTTTTTCCGTCTGGTGCGGACCGGAGACTCAGGCTTCCTCGCGGTGATGACGCGCGGCGACATGTCGAGGCCTGATGCGCTCAATGTCGCGAATGACCTCGACGAGGAGCGCTCCATTGCCTTCGTGCGCTCCGCCACCGGCATACCGGACGGCAAGGTCGTGGTCGAAGATATCGCGACTTGGCGCGCGGTGGCCGAAGTCGCCGAACGTTTTACCGAGGGCCGCGTGTTCCTGGTCGGCGACGCCGCCCATGTCATGCCGCCGATGGGCGGCTTCGGCGGCAATACCGGCGTGCAGGACACCCACAATCTGGCGTGGAAGCTCGCCTTGGTGCTCAAGGGCGTCGCCGGTCGCGAACTGCTTGCGACCTACAACATCGAACGGCAGCCGATCGGCGAGCTTGCGATGCAGCAGGCTTACACTCGCTACGTCCTGCGCGTTGTGCCCGAGCGCGGCAAGGAAGGCATGCAGCCATTGGTCGACGATCTCAGCCTGGAGATCGGCTACCGCTATCGCTCGCCGGCAATCGTCGCAGAATCGGACAGCGGAACGTCGCTCTATGAGGACCCGCGTAAGTCCAGGGCGATGCCGGGCACACGCGCGCCCCACGTCGTTCTCGAGCGTGCCGGCAAGCCGATCTCGACGCTCGATCTCTTCACCCGGAATTTCTGCGTGCTGGCAGCCGCCGACGGCGGCGCCTGGTGCGACGCCGCACGCGCGGCAGCCGCCGATCTCGGGCTCGCCCTCGATGCGTATGACGTGGGTCGGGGCGAAGTCAGCGAACCGGACGGGCGCTTCGCCGACGCTTATGGGTTGTCGCCGTCCGGCGCCGTCGTCGTTCGGCCCGACGGTTTCGTCGCCTGGCGTGCCATGGACGCGGCCGGCGCAAGCAAGGCGGCGGTGACCGCGCTACTCTCCTCGCTGCTGTGCCGCAACGCCGCGTGAGACTTAAGGCGCCGCCGTCACGTCCCGGTAAAGACTGGCTTGCGCTTTTCCATGAACGCGGTGCGGCCTTCGGTATAGTCGCGGCTGGCGAAGCACGCCTCGACCATCTGCTCGACCCGCGCCACGTCGCGTTTGGATTCATCCTTGAGGATTTCGCCAACCGTGAATTTGACTGCCTTGATGGTCAGCGGCGCGTTGGCGCAGATCATGTCGGTGATGCTCTTGACGCAAGCTTCGAGCTCGGCCGCCGGCACCACGCGATTGACTAGTCCCATGGCGGAGGCTTCCTGCGCGTTGAACTGCCGCGCGGTGTAGAAAATCTCTTTGGCGAACGACTGCCCGACGATATCAACCAGCCGCTTGAGGCCGGCATAGGCATAGCCCAGGCCGAGCTTCGCCGCCGGCACCGCGAACGTCGAATTGTCCGAGCAAATCCGCAGATCGCAACAGCTCGCGAGCCCGACGCCGCCGCCAATGCAATAGCCGCGGATCATGGCGATGGTCGGCTTCGGAAAGTCGTAGATGCTGTTGAAGGCCGCGGCGGTCTTGACGTCGTAGGCGCGGGTCGCTTCGATCGAGGCGCGCTCGCTTGCGAATTTCGAGATATCGGCGCCCGATACGAACGCCTTGCCGCCGGCCCCCGTGAGCACGACGACGCGCACTTCGTCGTCGTCGGCGAATTTAGCGAGCGCGCCGGTGGTCGCCTCCCACATTTCCAGCGACACCGCGTTGTGCCGCTCGGGATTGTTAAAGGTGACGATGCCGACGCCCGCCTCCTTGCGCGCGAGCAGCTTATCGGTTTGGGTCATGGGCAGTCCTTTTGCTCCTGCGTCATGCGCGGACATAGCCGTTCGAAGAACGGCGTCGCTTCGCTCGCCTATGACCCGCGCATCCCGTTGTCGCTGCTCCTGGTGCAACGATCGGGATTGCCGGTTTGCATACCCGAAAGACGATGCTTCGCATCTTGTGCCCGGCAATGACGATTAAATCTTTCATCACACTGCTCCCGCCTTATGCAGCGCCTTGATCTCGCGGGCGGAAAAGCCGAACTCCTTGAGCACGGCGTCGGTGTGCTCGCCAAGCCGCGGCGGCGGCGCCGCAAGCCGTGACGGCGTGCGCGACAGCGACATCGGCTGGCCGACCAGCGTGAGTTTCGGCTTGCTGTTGCCGGCGACCGTCTGCGCGATGCCGAGATGCCGTACCTGCGGGTCGGCAAACACCTGGTCGATCGAATAGATCGGCCCGCTCGGCACGCCGGCTTTGTTGAAATGCTCGACCCATTCGGCGCTCGTGCGGCTTCGCAGATAGGTCTCGATCTCGGCGTTGAGCGCATCACGGTGCTTCGATCGCGCCTCGGCGGTGCGGTATTGCGGCTTGTGCGCCAGCAACTCGTTGCCGAGCGTCCGGCAGAAGCGCTCCCACATCTTGCCGCCGGTCGTGGCGATGTTGATGTAACCGTCGCAGGTCTTGAACGCGCCGGTCGGGATCGTGGTCGGATGATTGTTGCCGGCCTGCTGCGCCACCTCGCCGCTGACCAGGTAGCGCGAAGCCTGAAAGTCGAGCATGAAAATTTGCGCCTGCAGCAGCGAGGTCTCGATCGCCTGACCCTTGCCGGATTTGTCGCGCTCCAGGAGCGCCACCAGAATGCCGAGCGCCGCGAACAGCCCGGCGGTAAGATCAGCGACCGGGATGCCGACCCGGAGCGGCCCGTGCCCGGGCAATCCGGTGATCGACATCAGCCCGCCCATGCCCTGGGCGATCTGATCGAAGCCCGGCCGGTCGACATAGGGCCCGTCCTGGCCGAAGCCGGAGATGCTGGCATAGACCAGACGCGGATTGAGCTTGTGCAAAGTCTGATAGTCGATGCCGAGACGCTTTTTCACATTGGGGCGAAAGTTCTCGATGATGACGTCGGACTTCTTGACCAGGCGCTTGAACGCGGCGAGGCCTTCCGGCGCCTTGAGGTTCAGCGTCACGCTGCGCTTGTTGCGGTGCAGGTTCTGAAAGTCCGAGCCGTCGCGCGGGCCGCCCATCGGCTCTTCGGAGTCCGGCGGCGCCTCGATTTTGATGACATTGGCGCCCCAATCGGCGAGCTGACGGGCGCAGGTCGGCCCGGCGCGCACCCGCGTCAGATCGAGCACCGTGAAACGCGCAAGCGCCTTCGAGGCACGGGGAAACGGCACTGCCTGCTGCTCCTTTCAACACAGTCTAGTTCCAGCGGGCCTAACGACTGCAAGCGGCCAGAACTTCGTCGATCCTTCAGATGTTGTCTACCGGTTCGCGACATTTGCTCCGGCCGCGCCATGACGGTGAACTTACGAAAGTGTAACATCGGAAGCCATCTTTCAGGCGCTTTTGACCGGACGGATGACAGCAACAAGCGGCACAGCCGCTTCACCGGGATCATCAGCCATGATCGATATTCGCATTGTCACGATTGCCGCCGGGATCGCTCTTGTGGCCATCACTGCGACCGCCCAGGAGCATAGCGGGCGGACGCAGGGTGAACGGCAAGCTCACAGCGACCAGAGCCAGCAGGGTGGCGGCGGACCTGGCGTCCTTTCGCTTCTGCCGGCCAATTCGGTCACCGAGCATACGATCGACACGCCGTCGGGCAAGCTCGCTTACACGGCGACCGCCGGCACATTTACCTTGTTCGATCAATCCGGCGAGCGCTCGGCCGCGGTTTTCTACACAGCCTTCGTCGCCAAATCGAACAACCCGGCCCGCCCCGTAACGTTCGTGTTCAACGGCGGTCCTGGCGCCGGCTCCGCGTTCCTCAATCTCGGCCTGGTTGGTCCGCGCATCGCCACTTTCGGCAACGGCTTTGACGGTGCCAATGTCCGCTTGGTCGACAATCCGGAGACTTGGCTCGCTTTCACCGATCTGGTGATGATCGATCCGGTCGGCACCGGCTGGAGTCGCGCCGCCAAGCCCGACGGCGGCAGCGCGTTCTGGAGCGTGCATCGCGACGCCGAATCGCTCGCCAAGGCGATCGCGCTTTACGTCGCCAAGAACAGCCGCGTCAGCTCGCCGAAATACATCTTGGGCGAAAGCTATGGTGGTTTCCGCGCCGCCAAGGTGGCACGCGCGCTGCAAAACAATCAAGGCATTGTCATCAGCGGCATCGTCATGGTCTCGCCGATGATCGAAGGCCAATTCCAGTTCGGCGGCGAACATTTCGCGCTCGGCGCGGCGCTGGAATTGCCGTCGCTGGCGGCGGCCGAACTTGAACGCAAAGGGGCTTTCAGCCCCGCGGCGCAGGCGCGAGCCGAGCATTTCGCGCTGACCGATTATCTGACCGCGCTGGCCGGGCCGCCGCTGCGCGGCGATACGGCGCGTGCATTGTATGCGCGCGTCGCGCAGATGACCGGCCTGCCGGAAGACGTGGTGGCGCGCGAGCGCGGCTTCATCCGCGACGCCTATGTCAAGAATTTGCGCGCCGGCGACCACAAGATCGTCAGCCATTATGACGCGACCTTCGCGGTCGACGATCCCACTCCGGAATCGGCGTCGGCCCGCGGGCCGGATCCGTTTCTCGACGGCTTCATCCGCGCTTATGGCAGCGCCTTTGTCGCCTACGCCCGCGACGAACTCGGTTTCAAGACCGAGATGACCTACAACCTGCTGGCGCCGGAAATTTCCGGCAAATGGGACTGGGAAGATGGTGGCGGCCATTCGCCGCCGAGCGCCGCCGAGGACTTGCGGCAATTGCTGGCGCTGACGCCGTCATTCCGGCTCATGATCGCCCACGGCTATAGCGACATGGTCACGCCGTATTCGGTCTCGCGGTATGTGCTCAATCACATGCCGCCGAACGTCGAAGGCGAGCGCACGGAGCTCAAGCTCTACCGCGGCGGTCACATGTTCTACACGGATTCGCAGTCGCGGAAGGCCTTCACGACCGACGCGCGGACCATGTATGCATCTCCCTGACGGGGAGACGCGATCTCTCCGACGCGGGAGACATCGATGGGAGCGAAGAATTCCAGTAAGCGTCTGAGTCATCGAGTATTGCCTATCATCCCACCAGGCTGAGCGTGCGGGGCCGAGCCTTGCTCGACTTGAAGCTCACGAGCTATGGCCACGACCGGTTCATTCCGGTCCGCAAGAACGACGTCCTTGATGCCCTGATCGAACGGGGCGCGCTCATCGGCGACGGGGCGGGCGACAAATTCCGCCGGCTCTGCGAGATGCTGGCATCGATCTATCACTACGAATATTTCGCCACACTCGAGCGTCTGCGCAGCGACTATTACTATTTCAATCCGGCGGCCCTATCGCACGCCGTCCGGGATCAGGCCCAGACCGAGCGCGCTTACGCCGATCTCCTGCAATCGCTCGACCGGGTGCTCAAGATCGCAAACTTTGTCGAGCTCTCGCACGCCGAGATCGGCGATGCTCACAGCCGCCGCACCGTGCTGCCGGTTGCGGTGCGGGCGCCGCTCGACGATTGCCGCGAAGTCCGGTTCTACCGGCGCGGCCATCACATCGAGGAGTTGGAGACCGTCGGCTGGTTCGGCTTGCGCCGCCGCAAAATCCAGGTCGAAGTCTACGACGATGTCGTGCTGTTGGCGGCGATGAAGTCGAAGGCGGCGCTGGCGTCGCAGCGGCGGGCGCGGCGTCTCGAGCGCCGCAAGATCACGCCGGGCTCGGTGCTGCTGAAATACTTCCATAACATCGCCGCCGGCGACGTCTACGCGCTGTTCCCCAACGCGCGGGTGTTGATGAGCAACGTCGATAAGCTTTTCCTCGGCCTGCCGGCGATCGCGACCCGCATTCCAATCCTCATCAATCTCTACACCACCATCACCGTACTATTCCTGGTGCTCGGCTTCTATATGGGCGTCACCGCCAGCGTGCAGGACAGCGACATGAAAACTGCGCTGGCCGCACTCTCCGGCCTGGTGGCGCTCGGCGGCTTCGTCGTCACCCAGTGGGTGCGCTATCAGCGCCAGTCGCTGAAATATCGGATGGAGCTCACCGACAACATCTACTATCGCAACATCAACAACAACGCCGGAATTTTCGATTACGTGATCGGCGCCGCCGAGGAGCAGGAATGCAAGGAGGCATTTCTCGCCTACTATTTTCTGCACACCGCGGCGTCGCCGCTTGCCTCGCACGATCTCGATGCGCGCATCGAAGACTGGCTGAAATCGACGTTCGGCGTCGATCTCGATTTCGAGGTTGTGGACGCGGTCGCCAAGCTCGAACACCTCGGCTTGCTGAAACGTCAGGGCGAATTGCTTTGCGCGTCGCCGTTTGACGAAGCGTTCGCCAGCCTGCACCGCGTCTGGGACAAGCTGTTTCCGGCGGGCTGAGGCGTGAGAGAGGCGGTCGCTATTCGCCGAGATAGGCCGCCTTGACTTTTTCGTCCTGCCGCAACGCCGCGGCGGTGTCGGCGCCAACGATGTGGCCGTTGTCGAGCAGATAGCCGCGGTCGGCGATCGCGAGACTTTGCTTGGCGTTCTGCTCGACCAGAAAGATGCCGACGCCGGTTTCCTTGATGCGGGCGAGCGTACGGAACAGCTCGGTGCACAACAGTGGCGCCAGCCCGAGCGACGGCTCGTCGAGCAGCAGAATGGTCGGCGCCGACATCATGGCGCGGCCGATCGCCACCATCTGCCGCTCTCCGCCGCTCATGGTACGCACCAATTGCCTGGGGCGCTGCCTGAGCTTCGGAAACAGGTTGAGCACGCGATCCATATTCTCCGCCTCGAGCGCGCGCGCCCGCGCCGGGTGGGCGCCGAGTACGAGATTCTCCCGCACCGTCAGATCGGCGAAAATGCCGCGGTCCTCCGGGACCAGCGCAATGCCGGTCTCGACGATCTCGTGCGGCGGCCGCGCCGTGATGTCGGCGCCGTCCATCAGCACCGTGGCGCCTTCCACCTTGCGGATCTGGCCGGCGATGGCCCGCAAAAAGGTGCTTTTGCCGGCGCCATTGGCGCCCAGCATCACCACGATCTCGCCTTTCGCTACCGTTGCCGAGACGTTCTCCAGCGCGCGATGGCGGCCGTAGAACACCGAGACGTTCTTGGTCTCAAGCATTCTCGTCTCCGAGATAAGCGCGGATGACGCCGTGGTCGGCCAGCACTTCAGCGGGCGTACCTTCGGCAATCTTGGCGCCGCTGTTCATGACGATGCAGCGGTCGCACAGGCTGCGAATGGCGTGCATGACATGCTCGACGATGATGATGGTGCAGCCTTCGACCCGCAGCTGTTCGATCAGCGCAATGCCGATCTTGAGCTCGGTCGGGTTGAGACCGGCGAGCCATTCGTCGAGCAATAGAATCTTCGGATCGGAGGCCAGCGCCCGCGCCAGCTCGACCCGCTTCTGATCGATATAGGTCAGCGCCGAAACCGGCATTGCGGCGGCGCTGGGCAAGCCGACCCGCGCCAACAGAGCGTGCGCGTGGTCGTCGAGCTCCTTGCCCCATCGCCGCGCGTGACCGAACACGCCGCCGGCGGCGACATTCTCGAGCGCCGTCATGGTCGGGAGCATGCGCACCAGCTGGAAGGTGCGGGCGATGCCCTTTCTGGCGACGTTGCTGGCGCCGACGCCGGCGATAGCATGGCCATAGACGCTGATCTGGCCGGCGCTCGGCTTGAGCGCGCCGGAGATCAAATTCATCATCGTGGTCTTGCCGGACCCGTTCGGCCCGATCAGGCCCAGCACCTCCCTCTCGGCGAGCGTGAACGACATATTGTCGACGGCGACCAGGCCGCCGAAGCGTTTGCTGACGCCGGACGCCGCCAGCGCCTCAGGTGTCGCCGGGCTAAGCATTCTGGCTCTTCTGCGGCACCGGAGCCGGTTGCACCGGCCGCTGCACCGGGCTTGGCGCAGATCCCGTCGCCTTGGTGCGGCGCTTGAGCGCATCCTCGATCACGCCGGTGAAGCCGTTCGGGATGACATAGACGATCAACAGGAATGAAACGCCGAGCAGCAGCGTCGTCTGATTGGGAAACTCGATCGAGATCAGCTCCCACAACAGCACGAAAGGGATGACGCCGACCAGCGGCCCCCACAGACGATGGGTGCCGCCGAGCAGCGCCATGATCACGACCTGGAACGACAAATTCGGATTGAAGGCGACGCCTGGCTCGACATAGCCCCAGCGCGGCGCAATCACCGCACCGCCGATCGCGGCGAAGGCGCTGGAAATAACGAACAGCACCACCTTGGCGCGCGCGGTGTTGATGCCGCAATGGACCGCGACCAGTTCGTCGTTGCCGATGATGCGCAACGCAAACCCCAGCCGCGAACGTCCGATCCGCCATCCGACCAAATAGACCACGGCCGCCAGCAACAGCAGCTGCCAGTAGTACATGTTTTCGCTGCGGTCGATGGTGACATAAAGCCCGCTCATGGTGCCGAGGACGTGCTGGCCCCAGGTCATGAACTGACGCACCAGCTCGGCAAGGCCGAGCGAGAAAATGACAAAATAGACGCCGGACACGCGCAACGTGGCCAGACCGACGATCGCCGCCATCACCGCGCCGGCGATGCCGGAAATGACGATCAGCAGCGGATAGGGCACGAGATCGATGCCGCCGGCGGTTATGTACATGCCGACGCCGAAGAACGCCGCCGTAGACAGCGCGATGTAGTTGGTCGGCCCGGAGAACAACAGCCACGACGTCGCCAGCGCCGTGTACATCACGATCGTAATGGCAATTTGCAGCACGTAGCCGTCGGCGACGAAAGGCACGGCGGCGGCGACAGCAAACAGCCCGACGCTGATGAGCAAGTTGCGCCGCTCCTCGGCGGCAAGGACCAGGCTCTTCACGCCGCTCGCCTCCCGAACAGGCCTTCCGGCCGCACCAAGAGGACGATCATGAACAGGACGTAGGCGGCGGCAAGGGTCAGGCCCGGATCGATCAGCGTGGCCACTGCCGTTTCGGCAAAGCCGAGGATGAAGGACGCAATGATGGTGCCGCGAATGTCACCTACCCCGCCGAGAATCACGATGACCAGCGCCTTGAGCGTGAACACCACGCCGAGCGAGACGTCGAAGGTGAGAAACATGCTAAGCAGCCCGCCGCCGGCGGCAGTGACCGCTCCGCCCAAGGCGAATGCCAGCGCCGATGTGCGCGCGACGTTGATCGCCACCAAGCCGGAGGCCGACGGATTAACCGACACCGCCCGCAACGCCAGTCCGGCCCGCGTCTTATGCAGCCACAAGTAGAGGACGGCGCAGAGCACCGCTGATGCAACGAAGGCGACGACGCGGTTGAGGCCGTAGCGCTCGCCAAAAATGAAAATGGGCTGCGCCAGGTACGAATAATCCAGATATTCGCCGCCGAAAATCGTCAGCAACACGCCGACCGATATGAAGCTGATGCCGAAGGTCGCGAGGATGCTGTCGACCTCCAGCTTGCCCTGGCTCTTGGCGCGGCGAACCAGGGGCAAAAGCAGCACCCGGTAGATCGCCCAGTTCAGAACGAAGGCGCCCGGGACAACGAGAATCAGCGCGAACAGCGGGCTTAACTGCGTGGAAGCGTAAAACCAGAATGTGCAGAAGGCGCCGGCGATAAGAATCTCGCCGTTGGCGAGATTCATGATGCGGGCGACGCCGTATTGCAGCTGCAGGCCTATCGCCATCAAGGCGTAGGTGCCGCCGAGCAACAGGCCGATGATGACAATGTCCATGTCGGCTGAGGTCTATGAGCTACGCGCCGCTGGCGCGGTTGCGTGGATGCCTCTCGTGGTCCGTTCGAATCGAACGGGACCGTGATTAGATCGTCGTGGAGCATGATCCGTTCCAAAAACCGCGTCCCGCCCTCGGATCAAATCCGAGCACCGGCTTTTTCGTCATCATGCTCTTGGCCACAATCGGCCAGTGTGTGGAAAAGTCAATCAGCGTTACATCTCGTCCCCGGCCTTGTTAGGACCGGGGACGATTGCCGTTACGCCGGAAAGTTGCGGCTCATCAAAAAGCGTTCAGATCGCCTTCGGAGCCTTCGAGGATTCTCATCCCCAATTGGCCTTCAGCTTGACCTGCGAGAAGTTGGTGAAGCCGAGTCCCGCAACCGCGTTGAAGAAGCCGCCCTGCCACTGGCCGACGGTGTAGACCTTGTCGAGCAGCTGACCGGGCATTGCGACTTCGCCGATCAGCGTCTTGAACTTGTTCTTGCGCAGGTAGTCGGCGATCCCAGCGCGATCCAGCGAGCCGGTTGTTTCGATCGCTTGGGTGAGCGCCTGGAGCATCGAGTAATAGAATGGGCTGCCCCAATAGTCGGCGTCGACGCCGGTGACTTCCTTGTGCTTCTTGTAGAACGCCCGGATTTCCGGCGAGTCGACGACGCCGCCGGCGCCGAGCACGTTCTCGGCGGCCGCGCCGTTCTTAAGCGCGAAGCCCTGGAAGGCGCAGCCGACGGCGCAGTAGTAAGCTTTGACGTTGAGGTTTTCGATCTTGGCCGCGTCGGCCAGGCCGAAGGTGTCCGGCGGATACGACCAGGCGACAAACGCGTCGGGATTGGCGGCCTTGGCGGCCTTGATCACCGGCGTATAGTCCTGCGTGCCGAGCGGGTAGGACTTGTCATACACGATCTCGAAGCCAGCTTCCTTGAACAGCGGGCGGCCGGCATTGGCGAGCTCGATGCCGAAGTCGTCGCCGACATTGACGGCGGCAACCTTGTTGCCGATCTGACCGGAGTCCTTGAGCTTCTTGAGCACGCCGATCGCGCCTTTGGCATAGGCCGTGGTCGAATTCTGGAACATGAAGAAGTTCGGATACTTCTTCACCAGCGCCGGGCCTTGATCGGTGACGCAGGCTTGCGTGAGCTGCGGATAATTGTACTTCGCGAAAGTCGGCGCGGTGGCGAGGTTGAAGCCGGTGGCATACACGCCGCCGATCCAATCGGCCTTGTCGACCGTTGCCAGGCGCTCGACCGCCTTGATCGCTTCGGACGGCTGCGTGTGATCATCGTACTCGATGATCTCGACCTTGCGCTGACCATCCTTGAGCTTGAGTCCGCCACGATCATTCACCTCCGCGGCCCAGAGCTTGTACGGCGGAAAGTGTGTGATCGCCGCGCCGGGCGCGAGCGGACCGGTCTTGGCGCCGACCACGCCGACCTTCACGGCCGGAGCGTCGGCTCGCGCCGCCCGATAGCTGACCGATCCGGCCAGCGCCGTCGCGGCGGAATATTTTAGAAATTCGCGTCTTCGCATGAACTCCTCCCTCGGGGATGGTGAAAGGTGGGCCGGGGTTTAATCCCCGTGCTTGATTGGCACGCAATAATGATAGCGGCATAAAAGCCGATTGCATAGGGCTCCACTGCCGCACCTCACTCCTAAAAGAGGCATGTTGGAGTCAAAATTAACGCCCGCGACGCACGCAGCCATCGGTTAACAACAAGCCGCCCTGTTACGCCCTGCCGCATGCCCCGGTTGCCGGATTAAATTCCAGTTCAACTGGGCGGTTGCCCATTTGGGCCACACCGACCAAAAAATAATCAGCGCAAAAGCTAAGCAAGGCGCGTGACGCGCGCCGACGACCGGCGTCATTTCTGAAATCTGGGTCCGGCGCTTATTTGTTCGACAGCCGAACGAAAACCGATCGGCGCGATGATCGTCCTGTGAAGCTTGGTGCAGTGACTACGGGTGCGTTGGCAGTTGGACTGCGGCGGCGCTGACGTCGCGTAATGATGATGATAGCCGGTTTGCCGATCAGCCGGCACCGCCAGGATCGAGCCCGTACTTCTTGCACATCTTTTTGACGATCTCGACGTCCTTGCCGCCGGCGATCAGGCCGACCACCGCAGACGTCATCTTGCCGCCGGAGACAGTGCCTTCGACGATATAGGCTTGCCAGCCGTTATACGCGGGGAACGAGCTTCGGGCATTGACCATGCCGCAATAGTTGATCGAGCCGTCTTCGGTGTCGGCGATCTGCGGCCAGCGATATTGCGCGCGGCCCGGATCCACGATTGAGAGACTCACCGCTTTGCTGATGACTTGTTTTTCCTCGGGCAGGAGTTCGCGGGTCTTGATGCCGCTGGCGTCCTGAATGCGGTTCAGCGCCAAGAGGTCCTGCGCCGTCGCGTGCCCTGAAGAAGAAGACCCTGACGGTCCGGTCGCGCAGCCGCCAAGCGCCATGCCTGCGAGCGCCAAGCCCACCACCAATGAGGCCAACGCTCTGCGCCGCATATTTTGCGAACGGACCTGCGAACAGACGATTGCCCAAAAGACGTTCCGCGTTGACTGTGACCGTGGCCGCGACCGAAAGCTTGCGATCTTCATGGACTCTGTGAACCCGCTGGTGATTGTCGTCCGCGCGTCACTTTGACATTCTCCGGCACGGCGATGAACCGGCCCGAGGTGGCGCACGAGGCTTGCGCACGAAGGTCGCGCTCGAACAAAACGGCGAAACCGAAGCCCTGCGCGTCGACCTCTCCCAATATCATACCCCTTGGGCCGCCCCTTGAACAATTGATGCGACAGTGTGGGCGATTCGCCATGCCGTAGCCATTTGCCGCGGATTTCCGAACGAGGCCGTAAATAGTCGCGCCGGCCATGGGCAATTTTTGGCCCTGACACCCCGGATTTTGCCGAGTGCGGCATATTTGCAACGCGTTCTGAGTCCTGCGCGATGCGGCTTTAGACCAGCAGCTCGTTGCATTTCTGCCGGCAATGTGGGTGTCGATGCCGAAAGGCGCATTCTGGTTGTTAACGGGCTGCAAAAATTTGATTCCACGATGTGGCTTTTATGCACTAGAGGGGCGTAGCAGTGATCTTTACGGTCACCCTCGTCACCGGGAAGAAGCTGACGCCAAGAAACTGGCTCCCGGGCTGGCCGCGGTGCTTGCTCTCCTGGGTATCGCTGGCTGCGCAACCGCACCGCCGCCTATGAAGGGCTGAAGGTTGGACGACACTGGCAAGACGGGCCGGCGCTGGAGTCGGCCCTTTTTCTTTTTCAGCAAAAAGCGTGCGCTTCCGCACCGCTCGCCCCGCATCTTGCATCCGAGGCGCAACCCGAAGCCCTGAAACCTGTTTAAGATAACAGCGAGCCGGTTGGCTCTCCATTGGAGGCGCTGTTGCCTCGCGTCGTCGGCATCGATCATCTCGTCCTAAGCGTCGGCAATTTCGCCCGCTCGAAGGATTTCTACGACAAGCTGCTCGGCTTTCTCGGTTTCAAGCTCGAATACGACTATGCCGACATGGCGGGCTGGAGTAACGGCAAGACCCTGTTCTGGATTGCCGCCGCCGACGCCGAGGGCAAGAAGCGGCCATACCGCAAGGGCGACATCGGTTTCCATCATTATGCGTTCGAGCTTTCGAGCCGCAACGATGTCGACGCGCTCGGCGCTTTTCTCGAAGAAAACGACGTGCCTGTGCTCGATCCGCCCGGCGAGTATTACGGGCGCAATTATTATGCCGTCTATTTTGCCGATCCTGACGGCATGAAGCTCGAAGCCATGATCTGGGCGCCGCCGAAGCCAAAGCGCAAACCGGCCGCCAGGCCAAAGGCGCGGAGGCGCGCCCGCTGAAATCGCACGCCGGCGTTCGCCGGGCTGACGCTAGCTTGCCGCGCGCAACGAGAACTGCGAATGGGCGACCACGGTGTTGCGGCCGCGCCGCTTGGCGTCGTAAAGCGCGCGATCCGCCGCCTCGACCAGACCCGCCGCCATTTGACCCGGCTCGGGCACCAGCGACTCGACGCCAATGCTGATGGTGACGACGCCGCCGGCCGCGTCGGCGTGTGACATCAGAAGATCTTCGATGGCAGAGCGCGCTTCTTCGGCAAGCGCGATCGCACGCTCGACCTCGATGCCCGGCAGCAGCAGCGCGAATTCTTCGCCGCCATAACGGGCGACGATCACGGCGTCTTCCAGCGCGACCAGCGACAGGGTCTCGCCGACGGCGCGCAGGCAGGCATCGCCGCGCACGTGACCATAGCGGTCGTTGAACAGCTTGAAGTGGTCGATGTCGATCATCATCAGCGCCAGCGGTTCGCGACGCTCCTCGGCCTGCCGCCACGCCTGTTCGAGTTCGCGGTCAAAACCGCGCCGGTTGGCAAGGCCAGTCAAGCCGTCGAGGCTCGCCAGCTCGTCGAGGTGTTGATTGGCGATCTGCAGCTCTTGCTCCCGCGCCGCGAGCTTGCGAGCCATGTCGTTGAACGCGGCTGCCAGCGGCTCGAACTCGGCCATCCACGGCCCGTTGGCGGCGCGAGCTTGGAGATCGCCGTGGCCGAACCGCGACACCGTTCGCACCAGCGACCGGATCGGTCGCAGGATCAGGCGCTCGCCGCCGAACCAGGCGGCGAGCAGGACCAGCGCGCCGAACAGGCCAAGCTGCGCGTAGGCGAAGCTGATCTCGCGATCGATGCCGCTATGCACCACGGATTCGTCGAGGCCGACGGCCAGTCGCGCTCCGGTCCAGGGCACCCGGGCAAAGGCGATGATGCGCCGGACGCCGTCGAAGCTCTTGGTGGTGATCGTTCCCTCGTCGTTGGCCAACATCTCGCGCGTCAGTTCATCCCCGGCGAAGCTTTTGCCAAAGAAGCGAAGTTGATCGGCCGACCCCGCCAGCAGCGTGCCGCTGCTATCGATCAGGAACACAGAAGTCCCCGCGCTTCGCGCCGCGTTCGCCGCAAGCTCGCCAATCCAATGCAGATCGATGGACGCGATGATAACTCCGGCAACAACACCGCCATCCTTCACGATCGGGAACGTTGCCATCACTCTGGGGGCGCCGCCAACCCGGCTGATCAGATAATCGCTGAGCGCAAAATCACGCGACCGCAAGGCATCCTGAAAATAAGACCGGTCTGACACGTTCAATCCCTGAACGGCCGGATCGCTGGCGCACTTGACGCGGCCATCAATGCCGGCGACGGCGAGCCCGCGGATCCACGGCACACTGCCGGTCAGATCCTTGAGCGTCTGGTCGCAGTCGGGCGCGTCGAACGGCGTTTTGGCATAAGCCCGCGCTGCAACCCGCAGCAAGGCGCGGGTCGAATCGATGACCTCGCGCTGCGCCGCGACGCCGCTGCGCGCCTGATCAACGACTTGAGCCCGGGCGAACTCAGCGCGTTCGACGCGGGCTCGTTCGAGGCCGCGGACGCGTTCGACCATCAGCGGAGCGATTGCCACGAGGGCGACGATGATCAACCGGGCGCGAATGCTGAGGAAAAGCCTGTTACGACGCGGGGTAGCCCGCGTCGCCTCGGGCAATATCTTTGGCAATGTCTCCGGTAATGCTTTTGGAGACGTTGCGTGAACCTCAGGCATAGTGCGATCCCCCTCCCTCGGTTCCACAACTTAGAGAATGTGCGTAAAAACCACTTGCGAAGTTCCGTTAAAATTTGAGCGGCTGTGCCGTTGAGGAAATGGAAACCATGACGGCAGCGAGCGGACTTGTGGAGGTGCGCGCGGAAATCGCGCGTGCTTGCCGTGATGCCGGCCGCGACCCAGCGACGGTGACACTGGTGGCCGTGTCGAAAACCTTCAGCGCCGACGTGATCGAACCGGTGATTACCGCCGGACAGCGGGTGTTCGGCGAAAACCGGGTGCAGGAAGCCAAGGCCAAATGGCCGCCGCTTGTCGCACGCTACGATGACCTGAAATTACATCTCGTCGGCACATTGCAATCGAACAAGGCGCGCGAGGCCGTGGCGCTGTTCGACGCCATCCATTCGCTGGACCGCGCGAGCCTGGCCGAGGCACTTTCGAAGGAAATCGGCCGGCAAGCCCGCAAGCCCATTCTGTTCGTCGAGATCAATACCGGCGCCGAGCCGCAGAAAGGCGGCATATTGCCGGAGGACGCCGACGGGTTTCTCGCTGCCTGCCGCGACCACCATGGTCTGACGATTTCCGGGCTCATGTGCATTCCACCGGCCAACGAACCGCCAGCACCGCATTTCGCGCTGACCGCCAAAATCGCTCGCCGCAATGGATTGACGTCGCTTTCCATGGGCATGAGCAGTGATTTCCCGACCGCTATCGCCTTCGGCGCAACCCATGTCCGGGTCGGCACGGCGATTTTCGGCGCGAGGACAACGCAAAGACGTTAGCTGTGAATCACAATTCGGCTCTTGGGACCGAGCCGGCTGGCCAGAAGTCTCAGATCTCGCGGCCTTAAGGCGATGCAGCCAGCGGTAGGCGCAAAGCCTGGCCGTGCGACGTGGACGAACACCGCGCTGCCGCGTCCGGCGACACGCGGCCGGGTGTTGTGGTCGATCTCGACAATGATGTCGTAGAGGCGATCGTCGCGCCAAAGCCGGTCGCCTGGTTCATTGGCCGACCGACGGAACGAATGATTGTAGCGACGGTCACCCGGATCTTCGCACCAGGCGTCTGCCGGGCTGATCGGCCGGGTCGGTAGCTGGGTCTGTGGCCGAGGCGAGCGGTCCGCTCGCCACCACAATCGCAGCGGACGAAACCGTCCGCGCGGCGTGCCGCCATCACCTTCCCACTTATTGGCCCGAACGCCGCCGCGGCCCAGCGCGACCGGCACACACCACGGGCCGGCGCTGAGCCAGCCTTGCGAAGGCCGGCCCGGCCGCGCGCGGACATGGATTGCGCCCAGCGATTTCGGTCGCATCTATAAGGCCTTGTAGAGGCGAATTCCCAACTGCTGCTTGCTCTTGTATCCTTAAATGCTCTATTTCGCGCCAGGCGGCGCAGCAAAATCGCAAAGCCTTAGCACGGCCAAGGCGGCGTCATCCAAGCGACGCCGACCAGCCACGGGGATTCCGGATTGATGCCGAATACGCGTAAAATTCTGATCGTCGATGACGATGCCGAGCTGCGCGATGCGCTGACCGAGCAGCTGTCGCTGCACGAGGAATTTGAGGCCGTCGCCGTCGAGAACGGCGCGAAGGGCGTGCAGGCCGCCAAGGCCGGCCAGATCGACCTCGTGATCATGGATGTCGGTCTCCCCGACATCGACGGCCGCGAAGCGGTCCGCATTCTGCGCAAGAACGGCTTCAAGGCGCCGGTCATCATGCTGACCGGCCACGACACCGATTCCGACACGATTCTCGGCCTCGAATCCGGCGCCAACGATTACGTCACCAAGCCGTTCCGCTTTGCCGTGTTGCTGGCGCGCATTCGCGCCCAGCTTCGCCAGCACGAAGCAAGCGAGGACGCGATTTTCGCGATCGGGCCTTACACGTTCCGGCCAAGCTCGAAGCTGCTTCTTAACCCCAAGGGCAACAAGGTCCGCCTGACCGAAAAGGAGACGTCGATCCTGCGCTATCTTTACCGCGCCGGGCAGCGGCCGGTCTCTCGGGAGACGCTGTTGCAAGAAGTGTGGGGCTACAATTCCGGCGTCACGACGCACACGCTCGAGACGCACATCTATCGGTTACGGCAGAAGATCGAGAAGGATGCCGCTGCGCCAGCCATCCTGGTCACCGAAGCGGGCGGCTACAAGCTGGTCCCGTAGATCGCGGCCAACATGACGATCGAGGATGACATCGCGTTCCTTGAGCGGATTCCGATTCTGCGCCGGCTCGGCGCGCCGGCGCTGCGCATCCTCGCGATCGGCGCCGAAGGCTACCGGGTCGAGCAGGGTCAGGTGCTGTTCAATGCCGGCGACCTCGCCGACGGCGCCTACGCGGTCCAGCAAGGCTCGTTCACGCTGCGGCCGGAACGCGGGGCCGAAGCCGACATCATCGCCGGGCCGGGTACGCTGCTTGGCGAATCGGCGCTGCTTGCAGAAAGCATCCGGCCGGCCACCGCCACAGCGCGCGAACCGTCGACGGTGCTGCGGATCTCGCGGGCGATGTTCCTGAAAATGCTCGAAGGCTATCCCGACGCCGCCCACCGTCTCCGCGAAGTCATCGCCGCCCGCGCCGACCAGTGGGCGCGGGACATGGAAAATGTCCGCGCTGCGTTGGCGCCGCGCACCAAGCCGAAGTAGAGGTGCCTTTCACTCCGCGCGGCTCGCCCGCGATTGCCGCCGGTGCTCGAGTTCGAGACTGACCAGCCGCGCCAACAGTGTTGCCGGAAACAGCTGGCCGATGACCGATTCGAGATTGGCGAGGTTGCGCGCCAACGGGTGCACCGGCGTGATGTCGCCGAAGCCGGCGGTCGTCAGCGTCGTGAAGCTGAAATAGAGCAGCGCTGCTGCGGTGCCGTGCTCAGTTCCCGGAGCTGGTAGCCCGGTGAAAGCGTGCGCGGTGAGCGTATCCAGGAACCTATACAGGACGAAAAAGAACAGCGCGAAATTCAAATACAGAATCACCGCGCCCTGCACCCGATGCACGCTGACGCGCCCGGAGGCGAACACCGCGCCGGCGATCACCCAGCTCAGCGCCGCCAGTCCGAGCAGGCGTCCGCCCTCGCTCAGAAACTCGGTGACCAGCGAGGGATGATCGGCGCGCGCGAAGACGCCGAACGCGGCCAGCACGATGGCGATGACGACCGAGCGCCGATACGACATAGCTCCGCGAAGTGACCACCAGGATGGAGATCACCAGGAGCACGAACATCGCCGGCACGACGGCGCGCGGCAGCACGTCCATGCCGGAAAGCGGCATGACGGCGAAAATGAGCAATACTTGAATGACCAGGAGTGCCGTGAGCCCAGGCTCCCGCGTATAGCTTTGAAGCGTCAGGAAACGCTTGTGGGCGGTCTTCAACGTCGAGCGCATTGTCAGACGATCCGCGTCTTGTGACCCTGCCAATAGCGGTCGCGCAGCACGCGCTTGTAAAGCTTGCCGGTCGGCAGCCGCGGCAGCTCGGTTTCAAAATCAATCGAGCGCGGACATTTTTGCCGTGCCAGATGCGCGGCGCAGAAAGCCAGCAGCTCCTGCGTGATTTCCGGTCCCGGCGCCACGCCGGGCATGAGCTGAACGGCGGCCTTCACCTCCTCGCCGAGGTCCTCATTTGGCACGCCGAACACCGCCGCGTCTGCGACCTTCGGGTGGGTGATGAGCAGGTTCTCGCATTCTTGCGGATAGATGTTGACGCCGCCGGAAATGATCATGAACGTCGCGCGATCGGTGAGATAAAGGTAGCCGTCATCGTCGACATAGCCGACGTCGCCGACCGTGCTCATGGTGCCGTCGCGCGAGCGCGCCTCCGCGGTCTTGACCGGGTCGTTGAAATACTCGAACGGCGTGGCGGTCTTGAACCACAGCGTGCCGGACGTTCCGTTTGGACAGGGCTGCATGCCGGCATCGAGGACGTGGAGCTCGCCGAGCATCACCTTACCGACCGTGCCTTTGTGCGCCAGCCACTGCGCACTGTCGCAGGCGGCAAAGCCCAACCCCTCGGTGGCGCCGTAATATTCGTGAATGATGGGCCCCCACCACGCAATCATCTCCTCCTTCACCGGCACCGGGCAGGGCGCCGCCGCATGGACCGCGATCTCGAGCGAGGACAAATCGTAACGCTGCTGCACGTCCGGCGGCAATTTGAGCATGCGCGAGAACATGGTCGGCACCAGCTGGCTGTGCGTCACTTTGTAGGTCTCTACCAGCTGCAGATACCGCTCCGCGTCGAAACTCTCCATGATGATGACGGTAGAGGCGCGGTCGATCGCGAGACTGACGGCCGCCTGTGGCGCCGAATGGTAAAGCGGAGCCGGCGACAGATAGACCATGCCGTCACGGTAATGCCAAAGCTTGTCGACAAAGCTGTAAAGCGGCAGCGGCTGCGACGGCGGCTGCATCGGCAGCGGTCGTAGAATCCCTTTCGGCCGGCCGGTGGTGCCGGATGAATAGAGCATCGCCGCGCCGAGCGCCTCGTCGGCAATCGGCGTCGCCGGATAGGGCGCGGTCGCCGCGTCGAGGTTTTGCACGCGCCCGCCGTCGCCTTCGCCGTCGACGATCAGGCAGAGCTCGATGTTCGGGCAGCTCCTCAGCGCCGCCAGCGCCACGCTTTGCTTTGCGGCCGACGTGACCAGGACTTTGGATTCGCTGTTGGTGAGAATGTAAGCAAGCTCTTCGGGCGTCAGAAACGAATTGACGCAGGTGTAATAGAGGCCGGCGCGAGCGCCGGCGCTGCAGCTCTCGATGTAGCGCGCATTGTTCTCCATGAAGATGGCGTAATGGTCGAGGCGGCGCAGGCCTCGCGCCCGCAGCAAATGCGCCAGCCGATTGCTGCGCGCCTCGAGCTCGGCATAGGTCACCGCCGCGCCGGACTCGGCCATGATGAAGGCCGGTTGCCCTGGGCATTTGACCACGCCATTGCCCGGATACATCGCCCCTCCCCTTGGGTCGTTGCTGTTATTTCCTTTTATAGCTCCAACGTCGCCGTCACCGGTACATGGTCGGAAGGCCGCTTGGCGCTCCGATAATCTTTGGCGACCGTAATGGCGGCGACGCGGTCCGCCAGCATAGCCGATGTCCAGATATGGTCGAGACGGCGGCCCTTGTTGGATTTGGTCCAGTCCGGCGAACGATAGCTCCACCAGGTGTAGAGCCTGGTCGGCTCCGGCACGAAGGCGCGTACCACATCGATCCAATTGCCGGCCTTCTGAACGCCGAGCAGTTTTTCGCATTCGATCGGGGTGTGCGACACGACCGATAGGAGCTGCTTGTGGCTCCAGACGTCGCATTCGAGCGGCGCCACGTTGAGATCGCCGACGATGATGGCGCGCTCGCGGTGCTGCACCTGCAGCGTTTCGCTCGCCCGCATCTCGTCAAGGAAGGCGAGCTTGTGCGCGAATTTGGCATTGACTGTCGGATCCGGGATATCGCCGCCGGCCGGCACATAGAGATTGTGCAGGGTGATCGGATCCTTGAGCCCGGCGCGCTCGCCAAGCACGACCGAGATATCGCGGCAGTCGCGCTTGCCGCAGAAGTCGCGGATCGTGGTCGACTCGAACGGCAGCCGGGATAGCACGACCACGCCGTGATGGCCCTTCTGGCCGTTGAGCGCGACATGCCCGTAGCCGAGCCGCTTGAAGCGCTTGCGCGGAAAGCTACCGTCCGGGCACTTGGTCTCCTGCAGGCACAGGATATCGGGACGGACCGCCTTGATGAATTTGGCGACGAGATCAATCCGAAAGCGCACCGAATTGATGTTCCAGGTCGTGACTGTGATTTGCATGCCGCAATGATCTGGGTGATGGGTTCCGATATGCGGCGAAAGCGGCCGCGGACACAAGTAAATCCGCGGTACTTCAATTGAAGCGGCCAAACTTGCCGTCTGGTGCTTATCTATATGGCGGCGTCGGAGATGCGCGGCATGGACAGCGACAAGCAGCCCCGAAACACGCGTCCCCACGTCGTCATCGCCGGTGCGGGCTTTGGCGGATTGCAGGCGACCAAGGCCCTGGCCAAGGTCGAGGTCGACGTCTCACTGGTCGATGCCTTCAATCACCATTGCTTTCAACCGCTGCTCTACCAAGTCGCAACTGCGGCGCTGTCGCCGGCGGACGTCGCGTGGCCGATCCGCTCGATCTTGCGCAAGCAGAAGAATGCGCGCGTGGTCATGGCGCGGGTGACCGGCGTCGACATGCAGGCCCGCCTGGTCCGGACCAGCGAAATCGATCTGCCTTACGACTATCTCGTGCTCGCGACCGGGGCGACCCACTCCTACTTCGGCCACGATCATTGGGCGGAGCACGCGCCCGGGCTCAAGCACATCGCCGATGCGACCGAGATCAGGCGGCGCTTCCTGCTCGCCTTCGAACGCGCCGAGGTGGTCAAAGACGACGCCGAGCGCGAACGGTTCCTCACCTTCGTCATTGTCGGCGGCGGCGCCACCGGCGTGGAAATGGCCGGCGCCATCGCCGAGGTAGCGCAGCGCACTTTGCGCCACGATTTCCGTGAGATCGATCCGAGCCGTTCGCGCATCATTTTGATCGAGGCTGGCCCACGGGTGTTGCCGACCTTTCCCGAGGCGCTTTCGAACTATGCCACCCGCTCACTGCAAAAGATGGGCGTCGAGGTGAAGCTCAACAGCAAAGTCATCGACTGCGATGCGCAGGGCGTGTCGTTGGACGGCGGCCGCATCGAAGCAGCGACCATTGTCTGGGCCGCGGGCGTCGTCGCGTCGCCGGCAGCGATATGGATTGGGGCCGAAAGCGACCGCGCCGGACGTATTAAGGTCAACGCCGATCTCACCGTTCCCGGCCATCCGGAGATTTTTGCCATCGGCGACACGGCGACGGTTGCCGCAAGCCGTCCGATTCCCGGCATCGCGCCGGCGGCGAAACAGATGGGCGATTATGTCGGCAAGGCAATCGCCGCACGCGTGCGCGGCGAGCCGGTGCCCGGGCCGTTCGTCTACCATCATGTGGGCGACCTCGCGACGATCGGGCGCAAGTCCGCGGTCGTGAAGCTTGGCGCCTTTCAGCTCACCGGCTTTTTAGGCTGGCTGTTCTGGAGCGCGATCCACGTCTACTTTCTGATCGGGATGCGCAATCGCTTCGTCGTCGCGCTCAATTGGCTGTGGAGCTATCTGACGTTCCAGCGTGGCGCCCGCCTGATCGGCAATGCGCCGCATTAAAGTAGAAAGCGCGCCGCGGCATCGTCATTGCGAGGAGCGCAGCGACGAAGCGATTCAGCCTGCCGCGGCTACTGAATTGCTTCGCTTCGCTCGCAATAGCGAGGATAGCGCCGCGGCTTATTTCAGATTGCCCGAATAATTGATGACGAACAGATTGGGATCGGGCTTTTTCTGCGAGTCGAGATTATAGACGGCAACCGTGGTATCGAGCCCCTGCGCATCGGTGACGGTCCACTGCTTGAGCTGAAGATTCTTGGCGTCGAACATGATCATCAGCCGGTTGGTGCCGGTGACCACCTGCGTTTCTTCGATCACGACCGTGACGAAAGTATCGTCCGCCGACACGCTGATGACGTCGGTGTCGCGCAGCAGATCGATGTGTTCGGCAAGCAGATATCGCAGCGGCGTCTGCGACAACGGATAGTATTCGGTCGTCTCCAGCGAGCGGTCGCGGACCACAACCGAGGAGCCGTCGGCAATGACGTCGATCGGGCTCGGCGGATTATATTGGAAGCGGACCTTACCCGGCTTTTGAATCGAGAAATTGCCGTCGACCCGGCGGCCGTCCGGGCCGATTTGAACGAAGTTGCCGACCATGGTCTGTACGCTGGACAGATAGTTGCTGACCTTGTCGAGCAGCGCCCGCTGCTTATTGTCGAATGCCGTTGCCTGGCTCTGCGGCGCGCCTTTGCCGCCCAGCGAGAACGAGAACGGGAAAAAGCCCTTGGGCGATGGCTCGGCGGCTGCCGGCGCCGGATTCGGTGCTTGCGGCGGAGCGGCCGGCGCGCCCTTGGTGCGCGGCGCCGGCGTCGGCAGCGGGACATCCTCGGCGACCGCGGAAGCCGCGGTCAACACCACGCACGCCATTGCCAGCAAAAACGCCCGTGCCCCCGGTCCTGTCATCACCCTCTACCTTCTTTTCGTGCCGCGGCAGGCCCCAACGCCACGGCCGCTAGCTAGCCAAACGATATGGCGAATTCGCGGCTAGAGCGAGTACCGCTTTTGAGGATCGACCGCCGCACTCTCAATACGGATCTTCCCCGGCGGCCTCGACCAGTATCTCGCGTTTTCCGGCGTGATTGGCTTGGCCGACGATGCCTTCCTGCTCCATGCGCTCCATCAACGATGCGGCGCGGTTATAGCCGATCTGCAGCCGGCGCTGGATGTAGCTGGTCGAGGCTTTGCGGTCGCGCGTCACCACTTGCACCGCCTGTTGGTAAAGGTCGCCGCCCTCCGACGCGCCCATTGCGGTGGAATCGAAGATCGGATTGCCATTTTCGTCCTGCGGCTCTTCGGCGGTGACGGCTTCGAGATATTGCGGCACGCCCTGGGCTTTGAGATGACGGACGACCTTCTCGACTTCTTCGTCGGAAACGAAAGGTCCGTGCACGCGGCTGATGCGCCCGCCACCGGCCATGTAGAGCATGTCGCCTTGACCGAGCAGCTGCTCGGCGCCCTGCTCGCCCAGAATGGTGCGGCTGTCGATCTTCGACGTCACCTGGAAAGAGATGCGGGTCGGGAAATTCGCCTTGATCGTGCCGGTGATGACGTCCACCGACGGCCGCTGCGTCGCCAGGATGACATGCAGCCCGGCGGCGCGCGCCATTTGCGCCAGCCGTTGCACTGCGCCTTCAATGTCCTTGCCGGCGACCATCATCAGGTCGGCCATTTCGTCGACAATGACGACGATATAGGGCAGCGGCTCGAGGTCGAGCTCCTCTTTCTCGTAGATCGCTTCGCCGGTCTCGCGGTTATAGCCGGTGTGCACGGTGCGGCTGAGCTTCTCGCCCTTGCCGTTGGCTTCGGCGACGCGGGCATTGTAGCCGTCGACATTACGCACGCCGAGCTTCGACATTTTCTTGTAGCGCTCCTCCATTTCGCGCACCGCCCATTTGAGCGCCACCACCGCTTTCTTCGGATCGGTGACGACCGGGGTAAGCAAATGGGGAATGCCGTCGTAAACCGAGAGCTCCAGCATCTTCGGATCGACCATGATCAGCCGGCACTGATCGGGATGCAGCCGATAGAGCAGGCTCAAGATCATGGTGTTGATGGCGACCGATTTGCCCGAACCGGTGGTGCCGGCGATCAGAAGATGCGGCATGCGCGCCAGATCGACCAGCACCGGCTCGCCGCCGATCGATTTGCCGAGGCAGAGCGGGAGCCGCGCCGCGGTGTCGGCATAATCGCGCGACGCCAGCAATTCGCGCAGGAAGACTTTTTCGCGGGTCGGATTCGGCAATTCGATGCCGATGGCGTTGCGCCCCGACACTACAGCGACGCGCGCGGACAATGCGCTCATCGAGCGGGCGATGTCGTCGGCGAGGCTGATCACCCGCGACGACTTGATGCCGGGCGCGGGTTCCAGCTCATAGAGCGTGACAACCGGCCCCGGCCGCGCGTTGATGATCTCGCCGCGCACGCCGAAATCGCCGAGCACGCCTTCGAGCGCGGTGGCATTTTCCTGCAGCATTTCGGTGCTGACCGTGGAGCGGCCGCTCTTGCTCGGCTGCGCCAGGAGTTCGAGCGCCGGCAACGCAAAGCCACCGAAGCGGCGGGCCGGCTTTGGCGCCGCGGGCTTCGGCTTGCGCGGCGTCCGCGCCGCGGGAGCGCCGGTCAATTCGTCGTCCACTTCCTCCTCGGTGCGCCGATCGGGCCGGCCGTCGAAACGCGGCTCAACGCGCCGCGGCGCGGTGCCGTCGTTGCGCGCCGCCGGCGGCCGCGCGCGGCCTCGGAACATCAGCGCAAGCCGGGTGCGGAAGCTCAATACCGTGTGCATCAGACCGCCGAGCGACAGCCAGCCGCCGGCATTGTCTCCGGCACCGTCCTCCGCATCGGCCTCGTCATCGTCTTCTTCTTCGGCCTCTTCCTCCTCGTCCGCGGATCCACGCCAGAGTAAGCCTGCAGCGCCGGCAAAGGTGACGAGCGTGGCGACCCCGAGGACAACACCGAGCACCAAGCGGAAAAGCCCAGCGATCGGCGCGCCGAAAAGCACCGCCGGCGCCCGCAGCATCGCGTCGCCGACCACTCCGCCAAGCCCGCAGGGTAGCGGCCAATGGGTTCCGCGCGGCAGGCAGGCGGCGAAGGTGGCGGCCAACACGGCGCCAAACACCCACAGCAGAACGCGCAAACGTTCGCGGCTGAGCGGGCGATGGCCGAGCAGCCGATAGCCCCAGATGCCGATCGGTAACAGCAGCGCGAGCGAGCCCAAGCCGAGCAATTGCATCATCAGATCGGCCGCGACGGCGCCGGACCGGCCGAGCAGATTATGCACGCGCGCATCGGTGGCGTGGCTGAGGGAGGGGTCGTGCACCGACCAGGTCGCGAGCGCGAGCGCCGCCATCATGGCGATGCTCAGAAGCGCAATGCCGCCGAGTTCGCGCAACCGCCGGCGCAGGATGGCGCCGAGCTGGCCGGAGATGAAGGCCATGCCGTCAATGCTGCGGTCGATCATCGACATCGCGCTGCTCTTAATCTCCGCATGATCTTGTCCGAAAACCGATGGCCACTTTTCGGGATCATGCTTTTTGCGTCGCGCATGCTCATACGCTAACCCAGCACCGCGACGAGGCGGTGTAACGCCTCGGCGGTGATCTCCTTGTTCTGCACCATCGCGACGCGGATATAGTCCGCGCCGGGATTGCTGCCGTCGGCCTGCTCGCGCGCCAGATAACCGCCGGGCACGACGCGCACGCCGGCTTGACGCCACAAAGCGAGCGTCGCCGCCTCGCTGCCGCCCTGGGCCGAGACGTCAAGCCAGAGAAAAAATCCGCCGGCGGGACGGCGATATGCGTAACGGTCGCCGACGATCTGATCGGCGAGATCGAACTTCTCGCGGTAGAGACGTCGGTTGTCCTCGACATGCGTCTCGTCGCCATAAGCGGCGATGGCGACGCGCTGCATCGGCATCGCCACTTGCGGCGCGGCGACGTTACGCAGTTCCAGATATGCCGCAAGGAACCGGCGGTCGCCCGCGGCGAAGCCGACGCGCAAGCCGGGCAGGCTCGAGCGCTTGGACAGCGAGTGAAATACCACGACGTTGGCGAAATCCGGCGCCGCCGCGGCGAGCATTCCGGGCGGCGGCTGGTCGCTATAGATTTCACAGTAGCATTCGTCGCAGAACACCAAAAAGCCATGGCGCCGCGCCAGCGCCGCGAGCTTGGTCAAGTAAGCGCGATCGGCGACCGCACCCTGCGGATTGGACGGCGACGCGAGATAAAAGGCGACCGTGCGCGCCAGCAGCTCTTCGCTGAGCGCATCAAGAGCGGGTAAGAAACCGGTAGCGGCGGTCGCCGGCAGATAGACCGGCTCGCATTCGGCAGCGAGCGCGCCAGCCGAATACGCCGCATAAAACGGATTGGGAATCAGCACCGCCGGCGGGCCAGCGCGCGGCTTGACCCAGCGTTTGGCGGCGAGCGCGGCGAGGAACAGGCCTTCGCGCGTGCCGCTAAGCACCAGCACTTCCGTCGCCGGATCGACCGGGCGTTCGAGCCCGTAGCGGCGATTGAGCCACTTCGCGACCGCCTCGGCGAAAGCGTCGAGGCCTTTGTTCATCGGATAGCGGCCGAACTCGTCGACATGCGCGGCGATGATCGGGCCGACGAAAGGCGGAATCGGATGCTGCGGCTCGCCGACCGCCATGCTGATCGCCGGCTTGCCCGGCGGCATGTCGCCGAGCAGTTCGCGCAGCCGCACGAACGGCGAGCGCGCGTCAGGCGCGCGCACAGGCGATGAAGAATCCTGGCGGGTCATCCTATACATCATCGACAGCGGGACCGCCCGCCGCGTCAGCGACGGGACAGCATAGGTGCGGCGAGGTTAAGACCCGATTAACCATCGTCCGGGCGGGGATAATCGGCTCCAGCCCGGCCCGTCAACGACCCGCTGATTTAAAAGTACTTTTCGTCGAGGTCGACGGTCGAGGCGATGCCGATGCGGTCGAAATTAGCATCGAGCCAGTGGTCGGCGCGCGCCCGGCCTTTGTCGAACAGATTGGTCAGGAATTTCCAATCGGCGTTTAGCCGGCTCGAGCCCGTGAACTCGCGGATAATGTCCTCGGCTTCGATCAAGTGCACGAACGAGCGCTTGCCGCCCGGCATGATGCCTTCGTCGATTCGCCGGTTGCGCACCGCGACCGAGCGCATCTCGCGGATCAGCGCGGTATTAAAGCTGATCTCCTGCATGCGATTCATGATCGCCGGCGACGAGGTCGGAATCTCGGGCCGGTCGGCCGGCGTCAGGTGGACCAGGACGATGTCCGGCGACTCGCACTCATAAACCAGCGGAAAGATCGCCGGATTGCCGGAGTAGCCGCCGTCCCAATAATACTCGCCGTCCACCTCGACCGCCTGCATCATCAGCGGCAGGCAGGTCGAAGCCAGCACGTGCTCGGCGCGAAGCTCTTTGCCGGAAAACACCTTTACCTTCGCGGTGCGTACGTCGGTTGCCGACAGAAACAGCTTGACTGCGTCCTGCCGCCGCACCCGCTCGAAATCGACGAATTCCTCGAACAATTTCTTGAGCGGATTGATGTTGAACGGATTGAGCTGATAAGGCGACGCGAAATACGCCAGCGCCTCCATGAAGACGTAGCCCGGCGAATGGTCGAGGCCGCGGGTCGAACTCACCCGGTCGATCAAAGAGGGCTGGAACACGCCGTGCGCGGCGTCTTTCGACAACTTTTGCCAAAACGCGCGCAACGCCTGGCGCGCGCCGTCGCGGCCGCCCACCGCTAGGCCGTCGGCGAGCACCACCGCGTTAACCGCGCCGGCGCTCGAGGCGGTGATGCCTTCGACCGAAAGGCGCTCATCCTCGAGCAGCCGGTCGAGCACGCCCCAGGTGAACGCACCATGGGTGCCGCCGCCTTGGAGTGCGAGGTTAACCACTTTCTGCGCGACGATTGGCGTCGCGCGGGGGCCAGCGGCGCCGGAATCTTGATGGATCAATTTCATGTCTGTTGGCGAATCACATACGGGTACGGGATGTAAGTAGTGGTCCTTACCAGCCATACAATGACAGCAGCATTTCGATTTTTTTGCTGATCTCGTCTTCCAAAAACGCAACGTTAAAAATTTAGGCAGCGATGCGTGCTGCCGAAGAGTGAGGCACGCGCGTTCAAAAAAAATTGAACGCGGCATGATCCGAAGATGGGTTGAATCGCTGGCGTGCAGGACGCGTGTTACCGGCGCGTCACAGCATCAAAAATATTTGTCGTGCAGGTCGATCGTCGATTCGACGCCGATGCGGTCGAAATTGGCACTGAGCCATTGCTCGGCGCGGCCGCGGCCCAGCTGATAAAGATGCATCAGGAAGCCCCAGTCGCTGTTCAGCCGGCTCGACCAGGAAAACCCCCTGATCAAATCCTCGGCTTCGATCAGGTGCACGAGCAGGCGTTTGCCGCCATCCATCCTGCCTTCATCAACCAATCTGTTGAGAAACGTGATGGTGCGCATCTCGCGAATCAACGCGGTATTGAAGCTGATCTCCTGCATGCGATTCATGATCGCCGGTGAAGTGGTCGGCACGCCCGGCCGTTCGGCCGGTGTGATGTGGACCATCAGGATGTCGTGGGCGCTGCATTCGTACACCAGCGGAAAGATCGCCGGATTGCCGGCGTAACTGCCGTCCCAATAGAACTCGCCGTCGATCTCGACCGCCTGCATCAACAGCGGCAGGCAGGTCGACGCCAGCAGGTGCTCGACGCCGATTTCATTGCCGTTGAAGATCTTGACCTTGGCGGTCTGGACATCGGTCGCGCACAAAAACAGCTTGACCGCCGTTTGCCGGCGAACACGCTCGAAGTTGATCGCTTCCGCCAGCAGATTCTTGAACGGATTGATGTTGAGGGGATTCATCTGATAGGGCGACGCAAAGTACGTCAGCGGCTCGAGAAATATGAAGCCGAGCGAATGCTCGAGGCCGTGGTCCGGATTAGCCTGGTCGAACATGGACGGCGCCAAAGGCCCGCGCGCCGACAGCTTCGACACTTTTTGCCAGTAGACCCGCAGCGCCTCGCGCGCGCCCTCGCGCCCGCCGGTAGCCAGCCCATCGGCCAGCACCACGGCATTGACCGCGCCGGCGCTGGTTCCGGTGATGCCGTCGAACTCCAGCCGATCTTCTTCCAGCAGGCGGTCCAGCACGCCCCAAGTGAAAGCGCCGTGGCTGCCACCGCCCTGCAGCGCCAGGTTGACGATCTTGGTCCCGGCCGCAGCGGCGCGCTCAGTACCGGTCTGATGAGTCGGTTGGTCCACGACACCCGTCGCTGGTATGATCGACGACGCGGTAAATTATCACAGTTCCAATGCCGGCAATCGCCGCCTGATCAGAAAAATTTGCAAGTCAGCCGATGTCGCGAGTCGCGCAGCCCCGGGGCTTAAGCGTGCGCCTTGCGCTGCGGATCGACGATGCTTTCGAGCTTGCCGAGGACGCGCATGCAAGGCAGGAGCTCCGCCAGGCTCGCGTTCGGCTCGCGATTTTCCTTGATCGCTGCAATGAACTCGCGATCCTCGAGCTCGATGCCATCCATGGAAACGTCGACCTTCGATAGATCGATCTTGTTGTCCTTGCCGTCGACCAGATCGTCGTAATAGGCCTTGTAGGTGCCGTTGTCGCAGATGTAGCGGAAGAACGAGCCAATCGGCCCGTCATTATTGAACGACAGCGACAGCGTCAGGATCGAGCCCGACGGCACTTTGGCGACGATGCCCATGTCCATGGCGATGCCGAGCGTCGGGTGGATCGGCCCCTGCACCGCGTAGCAATCGGAAATCGTCTCGCCGGCCTGATACTGGAACAGGTCGATAGTGTGCGCCGAATGGTGCCACAGCAGATGGTCGGTCCAGCTGCGCGGCTGCCCGGCGGCATTCATGTTCTTGCGGCGGAAGAAATAGGTCTGCACGTCCATCTGCTGGATTTTCAGCTCGCCCTTCGCAATCTTCTTATGGATGAACTGATGGCTGGGATTGAAACGGCGGACATGGCCGCCCATGGCGACGACCCCGGTCTCCTTGGCGATCTTCACCAGCCCCTCGGCATCCTCGACGCTGTCGGTCACCGGGATTTCGACCAGCACATGTTTACCGGCGCGCATCACCTGCTCGCCCTGGCGGAAATGCATCTTGGTCGGCGTGGTCAGGATCACCGCATCGGCGCGCTTGATGCCTTCCGACAGGTCGCCGGTGTAATGCGGGATGCCGTATTTCTTGGCGACTTCCGCCGTGGCGTCCTGATTGCCGCCGACCAGCGACGTCACCTCGGCATCGGGAATGCGCTTGAGCGCATCAAGGTGCTTCTGGCCAAACGCCCCCTGACCGGCGACGCAGATTTTCATGGGTTTCCTCGTTCCGTCATGGCCGGGCTTGTCCCGGCCATCCCGTCGGTCTGAACTGTGCCTGCCTAAGCGAGATGCGCGGGTCGAGCCCGCGCATGACCAAGTACCCGATCACATTAGCCGCGAACGAGGTGGACTTTCGCCCGCGCCGCGGCGCGCTTGTGTTTGCTCGGGGCCGGCTTGTGCTTGCCGGCCGCACCGCGGCCGCGGTTTGCGAGGATAATGTGTCCGACCGCGGTGTTCGACGCCGGCACGGTGTAGAAGCGGTAGACTTCGTCGACTTTGTTGTCGAGCGCGCCGCGCATGATCAGCCACATCACCATCTCGATGCCTTCGGCGCCGGCCTCGCGCATGTAATCGACATGCGGAATCTTGACGAGCTTCTGCGGATCCTTGGACAGATTATCGAGGAACGCCTTGTCCCATTTGCTGTTGATCAGGCCGGCGCGCGGACCGCTGATCTGATGCGACAGTCCGCCGGTGCCGAAGATGACGACCTTAAGGTCTTCCGGATAGGACTCCACCGCTTTGCGGATCGCCTTGCCGAGCATGTAGCAGCGATGGCCGGTCGGCGGCGGGTACATCACGACGTTGACCGCGAGCGGAATCACCGGGCACGGCCAGTGCGAGTTCTTGTCGACCTTGCCGAACAGAAGGTTCATCGGCACGGTCATGCCGTGATCGACTTCCATCTTGTTGCAGATGGTGAGATCGAATTCGTCGAGGATCACCGATTGGGCGATGTGCGAGGCGAGCGCCGGGTAACCTTTGACCACCGGCACCGGACGCGGGCCCCAGCCCTCATCGGCCGGCGGGAACTCGGCGGCGCAGCCAAGCGCGAAGGTCGGGATCAGATCGACCGAGAAGGCCGAGGCGTGATCGTTATAAACGATGATCGCGACATCGGGCTTGGTCTCGCGCATCCATTGTTGTGATTTCTCGAAGCCCGAGAACACCCGTTTCCAATACGGTTCCTCGGTCTTGTTGTTGTCGATCGCCGCACCGATGGCGGGCACGTGCGATGAACCAATTCCTGCAACGATCCTGGCCACGGCTCACTTCCGCTTTGCTGATTTCGATTTGGACTTCGGCTTAGTTTGGCTTTCGCTTGGCTTGGCTTTCGGCTTGGCCTTGGCTTTCGGCTTGGCCTTGGCTTTCGGCTTGGCCTTGGCTTTCGGCTTGGCCTTTGTCTTGGCGCTTGCCGCCTTCTTCGCCGCGGCGCCGGCAACGAATGGCGACGGCGCGTTCTTGCCGGAGCGCGAACGATTGCCTTCGACCGAACGGCCGCCGCCGAGCATCATCTTGGCATAGTCGTCCTGCGTGTTGCCGGTCATCACTGCCGCCAGATGCTGGAAGGAATGCCCGTCGGTCGCCCCGAGCTTGGCGGTGAAATAGATGTTGCCGCCAAGCTCGAGCATGCGATTGTAGTCGCGCTTGAGGATGGCGTCGGTCTGTTCGGGCGTCAGCCTGAACTTCTTGAGATAGTCCGCCTCGTTGGCCTTGAAGGCGCGGCAATTCTCGTCCTTCATCAGCGACATGCAGAACATGTTGATGCCGTAGCCCTCGCGCGAGCGTTCGGCATCGAACACGAACGTGCCGGGGATGTCGTCGTAGACTTGCGCTTTGCGAGCCATCAGCATCTCTCCGATTTCGCGCTCCACATATATAGCGCAACAGAGCTTGGCAACGTAAGTATTGTTCCTCCGTTCGTCCCCGCGACCCGCCTACGCTCGCCTTGCGAGCTGCGGCGCGGCCTTAGTCGCGCCGCAGTGCGGAGCGCGAAGGCGGAAGGCGGGGACCCACCGTAACAAACATTAGAATCTGACCAAGCTTGTTGGCTTCCCGCTTTCGCGGGAATGAGCGGAGTGCCCGTCTAACCCCAATAAAGCCGCGTTGGATTGTCGACTAATAGCCGCTGCTGCAGTTCGGCCGAAGCCGCGATTTTGGGGATGTAATCGACCAGCACGCCATCGTCGGGCGCGACTTTGACGTTGGGATGCGGCCAATCGGTGCCCCAGATGACGCGGTCGGGGAAGCGTTCGACCAGCGCGCGGCCGAACGGCGCCACGTCGTCATAAGGCGGGCCGGCGATGGTCATGCGCTCCGGGCAGGTGACCTTGACCCAGAAATTGGTGTGCCGGTCCAACAGCCGGTGAAAGCGCATGTTCTCCGGATGGTCGACGCCCTTTCTGATGTCGGGCGTGCCCATGTGATCGACCACCACAACGGTCGGCAGCGTGGTAAAGAAATCCTCAAGCTGCGGCAGGTCGTGCATCTCGAAATAGACCACGACATGCCAGCCGAGCTTGTCGACCCGAGCGGCGATCCGTTGCAGCACGTCGCGCGGCGTGAAATCGACCAGCCTCTTGAGGAAATTAAAGCGCACGCCGCGCACGCCGGCTTTGTCCATCCATCTCAGCTCGTCGTCGGTCACTTCCTCGCCGACAAAGGCGATGCCCTTGGCGCGTCCGTCGGCCAATTCCAGTGCATCGACCATCGCGCGGTTATCCTTGGAGTGAGCCGAGGCCTGGACGATGACGTTCTTATCGAGGCCGAGAAAGTCGCGCAGCGCGAACAGCCTCTCCTTCGGCGCGTCGCACGGTGTGTATTTGCGCTCCGGGGCAAAAGGGAATTTGCTCTCCGGACCGAACACGTGGCAGTGGGCATCGACCGCGCCCGGTGGCGGCTTGAATTTCGGCTTCGACGGATTGGGATGAAACGGGACGTAGCCGGGACTCATCGGCAAGGCAAAATTCTCCTCGTAATCATTGCAGGAAACGCTCAAGGCACGAATACACGATCACATCAGGTAGCGTCGCCGCGATCGGCGCACATCTTTTTGGATACGGGTAAGATACCGGGTCCGGCGCCGCGCATCGTACCGGAACAACAATCAAACCTTTTCCAGCGCCAAGGACACGCCCTGCCCAACGCCGACGCACATGGTGGCGAGCGCGCGTTTGCCGCCGCGCTTGTGCAAGCCGTGCACGGCGGTCAGCGCCAGCCGCGCCCCGGACATGCCGAGCGGATGGCCAAGCGCAATGGCACCGCCGTGCGGGTTGACATAGTCGGCGTCGTCGGCGACGCCGAGCTGGCGAAGGCACGCGAGCCCCTGTGAGGCGAATGCCTCGTTGAGCTCGATCAGATCGAAGTCGCCGATCTTGAAGCCCAGCCGATCCATCAACTTGCGGGTCGACGGCACCGGACCGATGCCCATGATGCGCGGCGGCACTGCGGCCGACGCCATGCCGAGTACGCGCGCCCGCGCTATCAGGCCATGCGCCTTCACCGCGGCCTCGCTCGCGAGGATAATGGCGGCGGCGCCGTCGTTGACGCCCGAAGCGTTGCCGGCGGTGATGGTGCCGGGATTGCGCACGATCGGCTTGAGCTTTCCGAGATTGTCGAGCGTGGTGTCGGGCCGGATGTGCTCGTCTTTGTCGACCACGATTGGCGCGGCTTTGCCGCCGGGAGCCTGCACTGGGACGATCTCCTCGGCGAAATAGCCGGACGCGGCGGCTTTGCCGGCGCGCTGCTGCGAGCGCAGCGCGAAAGCGTCCTGATCCCTGCGCGCCACCTGAAATTCTTCGGCAACGTTCTCGGCGGTTTCCGGCATCGAGTCGACGCCGTACTGCGCCTTGAGCACCGGATTGATGAAGCGCCAGCCGATCGTGGTGTCGTAAATCTCGGCGGTGCGCGAAAATGCTTCGCCCGCCTTGCCAATCACCATGGGCGCGCGCGTCATCGACTCGACACCGCCGGCGATGGCGAAATCCATATCGCCAGTCTTGATCGCCCGCGCGGCGTCGCCCACCGCATTGAGCCCGGACGCGCAGAGACGATTGACCGTGATGCCGGGCACGCTATCCGGCAATCCGGCCAGCAAGAGCGCCATCCGCGCCACATTGCGGTTGTCTTCCCCGGCCTGGTTGGCGCAGCCGAAGAACACTTCGTCGAGCTGCGACCAGTCGGCCTGCGGGTTGCGGTCGAGCAGCGCCCGGATCGGGACCGCGGCAAGGTCGTCGGTGCGAACCTTGGCGAGCGCGCCGGCATAGCGGCCGATGGCGGTGCGGGCGGCGTCACAGATGAAAACCTCTCGCATGGTACGCTCCTTGACCCGCCCGCTCGCGCCTCGCCGTGGCCGCCGACACGTTATTTACGGGCCGTGGTGCGCAGGGTCAAATGACTCTAAGATCAGGCGGATTTCGCCCCGCGCCTTGACGCGGTTTCATGGAAATGCAACGCCGATCGGCGTTTTTACAGTGACGAGCTTGCCTTGAACGGTCGCGCCGGGGATTTCTGCCCTCTGCCACCTTCGCTCCGCGCCGAGCGGCGCGGCGCGGTCGCCGTGCTGTGGCTGCATCGCGCCGAGAAACGCAATGCCTTAAACGATACTCTCGTGCAGGGCATGGTGGCGTTTTTTGATTCCCTGCCGGATGACATCCGGGCGGTCGTGCTTGCCGGCGACGGCGACCATTTCAGCGCCGGCCTCGACCTGACCGAGCTCGAGGAGCGCGACGTCTTCAGCGGCATCGGGCATTCGAGCTCCTGGCATCGCGCTTTCGACCGCATCCAGTTCGGCAAGGTGCCGGTCGTTGCCGTGCTCCATGGCGCGGTCGTCGGCGGCGGGCTCGAGCTTGCCGCCGCCGTCCATATCCGTGTGGCGGAACGTTCGGCTTACTATGCGCTGCCGGAAGGAAGCCGCGGCATCTTTGTCGGCGGCGGCGGCTCGGTGCGACTGCCGCCGCTGATCGGCGTTGCGCGGATGATGGACATGATGCTGACCGGGCGGACGCTCGGCGCCGAAGAAGGCCAGGCTATCGGGCTCACGCAATATTTGGTCGACGAGGGCGCCGGCATGGCCAAGGGCCTCGAACTCGCCGAGCGAATTGCCGGCAACGCGCCGTTCACCAATTTCGCCGTCACCCACATGCTGCCGCGCATCGCCCGCGCCGATCCGGCGGCAGGCTTTGCCACCGAGGCGCTCACCGCGGCGATTGCGCAAGGTGAGAAAGAAGCGAAGAAGCGGCTCAAGGCCTTTCTCGAGAAGCGCGCGCCTAAGGTCGTGCGCGGGTGAGGCCATGACGCGCACCTCGGCGCAAACTTTTTCCGAGCTGACTGAGGCACCGCTGCGGCCGGTACGGCTCGGTGCGCCGGAGGTGACGGTCGAGCGCCGTCCCGACGGCGCAATTCTCATGCGCTCGCCACATCCGCTCGCGCCGTATCCGAAAAAACAAACCGAGCGGCTGGCGTATTGGGCGAAGGCTGAGCCGGAGCGCATTTTCCTCGCACAGCGCGACGCCGCGGGCGCGTGGCGGACCGTGACTTATGCGGCGGCGTTCGCCAGCGTGCGCGCCATCGCCGCCGCTTTGCTCGAGCGCGACGTTTCACCGGATCGTCCGATCGCGATCCTGTCCGGCAACGACATCGAGCATGCGCTGCTGGGGCTGGCGGCGATGCATATCGGCGTGCCCTATTCGCCGATCTCCGTGCCGTACTCGCTGGTCTCGCAGGATTTCAAGAAGCTCAAAGCCATCATCGAAATCCTGACACCGGGTCTCATCTTTGCCGCTGACGGCAAGACATTCGCCCGCGCCATTGCTGCAGCCGTCCCGGTCGACGTCGAGGTCGCCGTCACTGCCAATCCGGCAAGCGACCGGCCGATGACACCATTTGCAAAATTCGTCGGCGCTGAACCAACATCGGCCGTGGAGGCCGCGCACGCCAAAGTCGGCCCGGAGACCATAGCCAAAATCCTGTTCACATCCGGCTCCACCGGCCAGCCGAAAGGCGTCATCAACACCCAGCTGATGCTGTGCGCCAACCAGTCGATGATGCGCGGTGGATTGGCGTTTCTCGGCGACGGCGAGCCGCCGGTTCTGGTCGACTGGCTGCCATGGAACCACACCTACGGCAGCAATCACAATTTCGGCCTGGTGCTCGACTGCGGCGGCTCGCTTTATATCGACGAGGGTAAGCCGATGCCCGGCGCCATCGCGGCCACCGTGCGCAACCTCCGCGACATTGCACCGACGATTTATTTCAATGTGCCGAAGGGCTTTGAGATGCTGCTGCCCCATCTTTCCGAGGATCGGGCGCTGCGCGAAACCTTCTTCAGCCGCCTCAAAGTCATGTTCTATGCCGGCGCCGGCCTGTCGCAGCACGTGCACGACGCGCTGCAGGAGCTTGCGGTCAAGACCGTCGGTGAGCGCATCCTGATCCTGACCAGCCTCGGCTCGACCGAGACCGCGCCGGCTGCGCTGGCGTGCAGCTGGGAGTCCGAACGCGTCGGCAATATCGGCCTGCCGCTGCCGGGCCAAGAGGTCAAGCTCGTCCCGCAGGACGGCAAGCTCGAGATACGGCTTCGCGGGCCCAACATCACGCCCGGCTATTGGCGTGCGCCCGCGATCACCGCCAACGCCTTCGACGGCGAAGGCTTCTACAAGCTCGGTGATGCGCTGAAGTTCGCCGATTCCGCCGATCCGGCCAAGGGGCTGTTGTTCGACGGGCGTATCGCCGAGGATTTCAAGCTTGCGACCGGCACCTGGGTCAGCGTTGGCCCGCTGCGCATGGCGATGATCGCGCAATGCGCACCGCTGGTGCGCGACGTCGTGTTGGCGGGACCGGACCGCGACGATATCGCCGCGTTGGTCATTCCCGACATCGAAGCGTGCCGAAGGCTTACGCCCGAGCTTGCGCCCAACGCGGCACCAGCCGCCGTGCTAGCCGACCTGCGCGTACAGCGAGCATTTGCGGGCTTTCTCGAGGCGCTGTCGGATCCGAGCCGCGGCACCTCGGCCCGCGTCCGCCGCGCCGTTCTGCTGGCCGATCCGCCGTCGCTCGATGTCGGCGAAGTGACCGACAAAGGATCGATCAACCAGCGCGCCGTGTTGGCCCACCGCGCCGCTCTGGTCGAAGAGTTGTACGCCGACCCGCCGCCGCCTCACGTCATTGTCGCCGGCCGCTCGAGTATTCCCACAGCAAAAGCGAGTTGATCATGGATATTCGTGGACACGCGGCGCTCGTCACCGGCGGGGGCTCAGGCCTCGGCGCCGCGACCGCGCGCATGCTGGCCGCCGCCGGCGCCAAGGTTGCGATCCTCGATGTTAACACCAAAGCCGCCGCCGAAGTCGCAATCGACATCAACGGCATCGCCATCGCCTGCGACGTCGCCGACAGCGCCTCAACCGAAGCGGCGATCGCCAAGGCCGCCGCCGATCACGGTCCCGCGCGCATCCTGGTCAATTGCGCCGGCATCGGCACCGCCAAGCGGATCGTCGGCAAGGAAGGGCCCCAGCCGCTTGCCGATTACGAGCGCATCATTCGCGTCAACCTGATCGGGACGTTCAATGCGATGCGGCTTGCCGCAGCAGCGATGTCGACGCTCGAGCCGCTCACCGACGGCGAGCGCGGCGTGATCATTTGCACCGCTTCGGTCGCCGCCTATGACGGCCAGATCGGCCAAGCCGCTTACTCGTCCTCGAAGGGCGGGATCGTTGCCCTGGTGCTGCCGGCGGCGCGCGAGTTCGCCCAATTCGGCGTCCGCGTCCTCGCGATCGCGCCCGGCATATTTCTGACCCCGATGCTGATGGGCCTGTCGCAACAGGCGCAGGACAGCCTCGCCGCCTCGCTGCCGTTCCCGAAAAAGCTCGGCGATCCTTCGCAATATGCGTCGCTGGTCCACCACATGATCGAGAACCGTTACCTCAACGGCGAGGTGGTCCGGCTCGACGCCGCGCTGCGCATGGCGCCGCGCTGAATTCGCTGCCGGAATGCTCACCAACATCCGTACCACGCGCATCGAATGGTGCGATTGCGATCCCGCGGGGATCATCTTCTATCCGCGCTATTTCGAGATATTCGACACCTGCACCACCGCCTTGATCGAGCGGGCCCTGGGCATGAACAAGATCGAGTATCTCAAGGCCTACAATTTCGCCGGACATCCGCTGGTGGAAACCCGCGCCCGCTTTCGCCAGCCGACGCGGTTCGGCGACGACGTGGCGATCGAGACCAAACTGGCCGAATGCGGCCGCTCGAGCTTCAAGATCGAGCACCGGCTCAGCAAGAATGGCGCGCTCGCAGTCGAGGGCTTTGAGACCCGGGTGTGGGTGGCCCGCGACGGCGGCGATCCGCCGCAGATCAAAGCGCAACCGATCCCCCCCGAAGTGCTTGCGCGTTTCGCGCCGGCTTGAAATCAACGCGCCAAGAGAGGAACCGTCCGATGCGTATCGACGCGTACACGCACTTTTTCCCGAAGAAATTTTTCGACCGGCTCGACGACATCGCCGCCGACTATAAGGACATGGGCAAGCGCGTGCGCTCGCTGCCGGCGTTGTACGATCTCGACGTGCGCAAGCGGATTGTCGACGGCCACAAGGACTATCAGCAGATCCTCAGCTACACCCAGCCGCCGATCGAACTGATCGCCAAGACGCCGGCGCAGATCGACGAATATTGCCGCATCATCAATGACGGTTTCGCCGAACTGATCGCCAAGGAGAAGGATCATTTTCCCGGCTGGGTGGCGCAGGTTTCGCTTGCCGCGGCGGACGCCGGCATCGGCGAGGCGGAACGCGCAGTCAAGCAGCTCGGCGCGCTCGGCGTGCAGATCTACACCAACGTCGCCGGCAAGCCGCTCGATCGGCCCGAATATCTGCCGTTCTGGGACAAGATGAGCGCACTCGGCATTCCGGTTTGGCTGCATCCGGCGCGCGGCGCCGAGATGCCGGACTACGCGTCCGAGCACAAATCGCTGTACGAAATCTGGTGGACGTTCGGTTGGTCGTACGAGACCGCGACCGCGATGATGCGCCTGGTCTACTCCAAGATCATGGACAACCATCCCGATCTGAAAATCATCGCCCACCATTTCGGCGGCATCGTGCCGATGCTCGAAGGCCGCATCGGCCCGGGCAACGACGTCATGGGCTCGCGCACCTCGGACGCCGATTACGTGGCGCTGCGCAACAGCCTGAAGAAGCGGGTGCTGGACTATTTCAAACAGGATTTCTGGGCGGACACCGCGGTGTTCACCGCCGAGCCCGCAACCAAGGCGGGCCTGGAATTCTTCCCGCGCGACAAGATCGTGTTCGCGTCCGATTGCCCGTACGATCCCGAGGGCGGGACGATGTATCCGCGCGAGACCTTGCGGATCCTGGACAAACTCAACCTGCCGAAAGCCGACGCCGACAAAATATTCTTCAAGAACCTCGAAGCGGTCACCGGGCGCGTATTGGTGAAATCGTAACCGGCGGCTGTTGCGGCAGCCGCAGCCGCGATATCGCCGGTTGAGGCGACACCGGCCGCGGAGTATCGTTGCGTGAAAGTGCAACTGCGTGAGATCACAAAATGAAAAGGTTGCTGGCTGCGGCGATCCTCATGATCATGACGGCGGGTGCGCTGACCGCTCAGGAAGCCCCGCCGGTCTCGCCGGCGCAATTGAAGAAAATACTGAAATTCGTCGACACCATCGGCGTAAAGCAAGAATTTCCGCCGCCGACGGCGCAAAGCCTGGCGATTTCTGCGGATCCGAAACAGGCCCTCCCCGTGGTCGCGGTGATGACTGACGACCAAAGCGTTTATTTTTGTCGCAGCCAGCTCAATGCCGACGACTACATCATTTGGGCGCACGTCGCGGACACCGATACGTCCTACATATTTCTGACTCGCTTGGACCTCAAATTGATCCGCGCTGTGTACCTGGACGGTTCAAAACCTCAGCAGCTGATCGACAGCGCCTCGAGCCAGCTCCAACGCATCTATAAGAACGCATTGGCGGCGCTGGCCAAAGACGTTGACCACAGCGCGTCGCATTAGCGCTCGATCCGGGAAAAGCCTTCTCCAGACCCGATCCGCGTGGAAAGCGGTTCTCCGAAAGGACCACGCTTCGCCAAAAAGTGGAGCGCCATTCGCTTCAATCTGAAGCGAATGTGTCTAGGTGTAAGCTTCGGCCCAGTGGGCAGCGTTCCTTGCCTCGTCCCAACGCGCTTCGTATCATTCGACAATGACACTTTCGGAATCCCATTCCGCCCTGGAAGCGGTCAACGAGCATCTCTTCCGCCGGGTCATGGCGTCGTTTGTCACCGGCGTCACCGTGATCACCACGCAGGCGCGCGGCGAAGTTCGCGGCATGACCGCTAACGCCTTCATGTCGGGCTCGCTCGAGCCGCCGCTGTGCGTGATCTCGGTCGGCAAAAAAGCGCGCATGCACGCTTTCCTGCTGGAGGCCGGCCATTTCGGCGTCAATGTTCTGGCGCGGGGCCAGGAGTTGTTGATCGGGCATTTCGCCGGACGCCCGGTCGAAGGCATCGATCCGGAATATGAATATGCCGGCGATACGCCGGTATTCGCACATGCCAACGCCACCATCGCCGCCACGGTGACGGCGCGGCATGACTGCGGCGATCACACGCTGTTCGTCGGCCACATCTTCGCGCTCCGGCACAGCGACGGTCTTTCGCCGATCGTGCTGCATGTCGGCAAGCTCGCTTCACTGATGCCGCAGGAAAAAACTATCTGGCCGACGCTGGATTTCTGGTGAGCGCGCTGCGACTCGCATCGCGAATTCATTCAACGCATAACTGATCTGCTGCCGACATTTTGCCATTGCTCGACTGATCCATTTGTGCGTCGGCGTCTCGCAAAACGAAGCCGAATCGGCGGAGCGCATTCGCCGGCTGAAGCGTAGCTCCACCCTTTGTGGTCAGAAGCTGCGCGTCGCGCCGCGTCCGTCGGGAACAAGAAAAGTTCGAAATTAACCCGACGATAAGGGATTGATTTCAGTTGATTATTTGCCACACTCGCGGGAACGGAAACGGCCGACAGCCGACTGCGGAAAAGTGATATTTTTGCAACTGCCGCCAGCTAAGTGACGTTTACCCCCGCACTTGCACCTATAAACCGTTGCATTCTGAACTCGATTGCACGACCCTCCCGGCAGTTGGCAGATCGTGCTGCAACTAGTCTTTGATATAGTTGCGCAATTTTGCCAATTCCACACTTCGTTACACACATTTCACCGACCGCGGGCACTAGCGTTTGTTGGTTGTCTTTCGGCCCATCGCGCAAACCTCGTTCGCCAGCCCCTCTCGCTCAACTGTCTTGTCCGATCCGACATTCCTCGGCGGGGGCCCCTGCGTCCGCCGGACGGAAAGTCGCCACCAAGGGCGCGGTCAAGATCAAAACCAACCGACGCAGACGATCCGGTGGAGTAGGCGTAGGTTTCGGCGAGACCGTACCAAGCAGGAACACGGTCGCAGCCGGTCGCTTGGTGTGTGGGCGCCCCACCGGATCACCGGCACGGCGCACGCGCCAGCGGCGCATAGTGCTGGCACTTCTCGCAGTGAAGCCCATACCGACGGCGTTGCGCGGTGCAGATAGGATTGCGTGTCCTATCGGAGGACGTCGAATGTTGCGCCGGTGGAATTTGCGGTATTCTGCGAAGCCGAACAGGGCGATCGATTGGCGTGGAGCAAGCAATGGTGCGGAGACTCGTCTGCGCGGGCGCGGCCATCCTCTTGATCACAGGCGCCGCTGGCGCCCAGTCGTCTGTGAGCGTGCCGTTCAAATCGGAATCGCCACCGTCTCAAGAACAAATCGAGCGGCAGAAGGCTGCCGACAAAGCCTATCAAGCCGCCATCCGCAAGTTGCCTGACAAGAAGCCGTCTACCGACCCCTGGGGCGACGTTCGTCCCGCCAAGAGCAAGCAATAGCGGCGCCGCCCGGCTCAAACGCCGGGTTGCCGGGAACGGCATGAACCGGAGATGCTCGCCGCCCCACGCTCCATTAGCCGCAGGCGGGACAGCGGGCGCGCTCCCGCAACACGTCGCTCGACGCGCCGGCGCCCCAGCGAATTATAGGAACAGCGCAAGCGAGCAGCACACGGATCTAAGCGAACACCGAATAAACGACCCCGGCCAGCACCAATCCCATGATCGAATATTTGACGGCGTAATAGGCCTTCCTGTTCCACGCTTTCATGCGTTTGCCGACCAGCCGCACCTGATAGATATAAGCGAACATCTTGTTGAAGACGCCGACCGGCTCGCCGTCGACGTTCTGCGTCTTGGTCTGTCGGACCACGTGGCGGCAGACCCAGCGGTTAAGCGCGGTCACGAAGCGGGTATGTAACGGCCGCTCGACGTCGCAGAACAAGATAATGCGCGTGTCGCTGGTGGTGTTTTCCGCGTAGTGCACGAAGGTCTCGTCGAACAATAAATCCTCGCCGTCGCGCCAGGTGTAAGGCTCGCCGTCGACAAAGATGCGGCATTCGCCCGGCGACTTCGGCGTCACCAGGCCGAGATGATAGCGCAGCGATCCGGCATAGGGGTCGCGGTGCCGCACCAGTCTGCCGCCGGGCGGCAGCGTGGCGAACATGGCGCCCTTGATGCCGGGGATCGAGTTCGAGCAACTCGACGGTGCGCGGGCAGGCTGATTTCGCCGACGGCAGCGGCTCGTCGTACCATTTGAGGTAGAACCGCTTCCAGCCAGTGCGGAAGAAGGAATTGAAGCCGAAGTCGTTGTACGTGTCGGCGGCTTTGATGCGGCCTTGCTCTGACAGCGCCAGCCCCTCGTCGCGAATGATCTGCCAATTCTCCCGCAGCTTGGCGAGTTCGGGGATGCTCGCCGCCGGCAGCACCGGGCGATTGGGCAGCACCGAAAACCAATACATCAGCACATTGTAGGGCGCGAGCAGCGTCGAATGGTCGGTGAGTTGCCGGGTAAAGGTCAACCGGTCGCGGCCGCGGAAATGCACGATCATCGCCGTAATCGCGAACCAATACAGCACCAGGAATTGTGGAGCGAACAGACGAGCGACCATGACCATTGCCTCCCCCCGCGGAATTGTCATCAACCAAGTTACAGGGAAACTGCGCCGTGTGAACAGAGTGCCAGAGGCTCTTGGTGCTGGCCGGTGGCAAGTAGCCAGACCTCTTGCGAAGCGTGCGTGGATCATCCAAAGTCTTGTCAATCATTACTGTTGTGCAGACAATGCGTGGTTACCGCGTTCTCAGTGTCTGGCTTTAACTTTGGTTTGCGTCGGCGAGTTGGTGGCAGCAGGCTCGGCGCGCTGCGCAGATTTGCCCCCGGCAGCAACAATGCCGGCGTCAGCAACGGCGGTCGCGTTAGCACCGCCCATCGCCGAATTTAGAGAACCAGGCAATCAATTCGAGGGCCGTTTCGGCGCATTCGCCGCCGGCGTGGGCTCCGTCGAACAAGGTACTTTCGATCTCAATGGTTCATTCTTGACGCCGCGCTTGAATCTCGGCGTGCAGGGCTACGCGGCCTACCGAGACCGGACAGCATCGGAGTGGGCGTCAGACTGACATTGATTGATTCCAGGAAGGCACGGAACAGAGCGATAAACTGACCATGTGCAGCCCAAATCGCCAATTTGCCGGATTGGTGCGAACGTCGCCCTCAGATCAGTGATAGATCAATATGCCGAGGACGGTTGCGAACAACGCCGTACCGACCACGATGTAGATCGCTTCAAACGCGTAGCCGTACCACATCAGACTGCACCGACGTAACCTCAAGGGCTTCAGATTTTCAAATGCGGCGTTACGGCATTTGTTCGTAGCGCACGAAAGCCAGTGTGGGCTCGGCATAATATCCGTTGCTTCCGTCACCGCAGCCGACAAATAATTGAGGATTGGCATCAATGGTGGGTGAAGCCACAATTGATGCGGTTTCAGTTGCGGGCTCTCGGTCTGCGACGGGTTGGCTCACGTCAACACTGCTAGGTACCTTTGCAGTCGTGGCGGAGTAAAATGGTTTGACAAACAGCGTTGCTAATATGACGACAGCCGTAGCCCCTGCGATTACCACCACTCGACGAAAGCTTGATTCAGCTAAGCCCGTCGCTCTCATAGCCTGCTCCCATTTGGAGGACAGCCGCCACAATATTCTTGCTTCCGCGTTCGTATTGTGACCGACAGCACAGGTTCGAGCTTTTGCACGGGGGGCTTGAACCTCGAAACGGGCCACACGCCCGTACGGTCGATAAACCCGATGGCATAGTCGATCGCCGCCCGCATCGACACCGCTTACCGCGGTTTGCCATTCGATCGCGGCTTTTTCCCATTAGCCCTGATCTCCGCTTGCTCGGCTAACTTTTCGTAGTCGGCCGCAAGATCGTTCATCAAGATGGCCGCTTCGGAGCCCGCCATTTTGACTGCCAGCGACCGCATTTGTGCGGCACGGTCGCGCCAGTGCTGAGGATCGTTGCTATCGCGTGGGGGCATTGGAACCGTGCTCTACGGTTCCATTAAATGGAACTCGATGGAACTTTACAAGAGGTCTGCTCTGGCGAGACTTGCCGTTCGGTGCGGTCTTGTGACCTGTCCTAATTTCCCTCTGCGCCTATCCAAAAAAGAAAAGCCCCGCTTGGGAGAGTGGGCTACGCAATGCGTACAGGCTACGCCCAAAACAGAGGTCCAGGCAGGCAACCAGCTTTATGATCTGTTAGTATCGAGCCACCAGCACATGATACGTCCGAGGCTTGCCACCTCACTTTTTGTTACGCTGGCAGCAGCTCTGATCAGCCTCGGGTTGCCTTGGATAGGTGTGGGCCGGATAGGGCTCGCTGCCGCACTTGCTGCGTTTGTTGTTGCTATCGCGACGACCGCACTTGCCGATGTTGTTCACCGAAAGCGCGGCTTGTGGGAAATTTTAGCAGCGGTTCCGGCGCTTTTTTGGCCCGCAGTAGCGATTTCATTCGTGGCAACTTGCTCGATCTATGGAGATTGTGACTGATAGGTATCGCGTCACCGCGACTTGTTGCCCGCGAGCCACAGCGTCGCGATTTCGTAGATGCAAACGGTTTTGTAGGTTGTCCGCGTTGGCCGCTCGGATAAGCTTCGCGCGCACCTCCAGTAGGTGCCCTCCTACCGTCTTCGCAACTTGCCCCTGCCGCGTGACGACCTGCGGTTGGGGGTTCTTATTTCCGGTCACTCGATGCGATGCGCCTAAAAGCTTAGAACCCCGAGGCGCTCTCACGCCCGGGGTTCCTGAGCTCAGGCTCAAGTTAGGCTGCTAAGATGTGCGGGGGTCATCGGGGGATGGGGGACCGCAAACCAAAGCCGGAACCGAAGGGCTGGGTGTCGGGGGACGGGTAGCCGTTCGGTTGACCTAACAACAGAACCGTACGATCCGCGCGGCGTCACATTCCACTGTACGTCAGTATATGTTTGCAGCCCTATCGCATGTGTGCGGAGCCCTATTGCGGCCAAGATCGCGATGCGCCCGACACAAAGCCGGCGGTGGCCGAGAAAACCAAAGCCCCGCGTAAGCGGGGCTCTAACAGGGGCCTGCTGAAGGCTGGGGGCTGAGGGCGGCCCACTGTCACCAGAATAATGTCGGCGCGACGACCCCGTTCCCGTTCGAAAATCAGAAACAGCGAGAGTGCGGGGCGTTCCCGCCATCCCTCGGCGCTCGCCCCGCACTCCGCTTCCCCCGGTCCCCACCGGCAGATTCTCATTGTCGGCAAGCAAGATGGCGGAAAGGGGGAACTGCGGGACTAATCCACATGAACGGCGCGGCTGCGGGGCTTATAGGCCCTGGTGGCGGCGCTGGCGGCCGCGGAGGCCGTGGCGGCGGCGGCTTGGGCTTAGGAGGTCTAGTCATAGCGGTGTGCCCGTGGTGGGCTGCAGCGATCGGCCCCAGACGATACTGCAGCACTGAGCCCGCCGCCTTGCCAGATGGTCCCTTTTGACCAGACCTCATTGCGGAGTCACGCGGAAACTACTGACCGCGAATCGGAGAACAGATGCCAAGGCCACCGGACTACAAGGTCAAATCGTACTCGCACTTTGCCGCGCACTGCTCGGTGACGGCGAAGGCCCAGGACAAATTCACTCGCCATCAGAATGTCGAGCGGTATCGCCGCCTACTCAAGACCGCGACCGATGAAGAGCGGCGGAACTATCTTGATCGTTTGATCGTCGAAGAACAGCAGAAGCAAGAGAATGCAGGAGACTCAGAGTACCGATATTAAGGACGACCCGGCAAATTCGGTGTCGGCTGGATGGTCCTTATGGCAGACTAAGTCCCGGCATCAGCAATCGTGGGGGCGTATATGACGAGTGCCGGTGGTGTGGACTTCGCCATTTTCCGGATCCTCGACGCCCCCCGCGAGCGCGTCTGGCAAGCGCTGACCGACCCGGAGCGCTTGAAGGAATGGTTGACGCCGGCGACCTTCACCATGATCGCGATGAATATGGATTTTCGCTCGGGCGGCTTCTTCCACATCGGCATGCAGTCCGGCGAGGGTTATAAAATGTGGGCCAAATACGTCTATCAGGAGATCGTCCCGCCGGAGCGGATCGTGTTCATCAACTCATTTTCCAATCAGGCCGGCGAGATTACCCGGCACCCGATCGTGCCGACTTGGCCGCGGGAAACGCGGGTCATGCTCAAGCTCGAAGACGAGCCCGGCGGCAAGACCAGGCTCAACGTCCGCTGGACGCCGCACAACGCCACCGAAGTGGAGCAAAAAGCGTTCGACGTCTCCCACGTCGGCATGCAGGCGACCTGGGGCGGCACGTTCGATCAGCTTGTCGCTTATCTGGCACGGACGGCTTAGCACGTACTCAGCGCCGGATACGACGCTCGATCGCCCGCTTGCGCCTCTGGCGTCAGGTCAGTGATAGATCAGTATGCCGAGGACGGTTGCGAACAAAGCCGTACCGAGCACGATATAGATCGCTTCAAATGCGTTAGCCGTACCACATCAGACTACACCAACGTAACCACGACCGTGTTTAAGTCGCGGACCTTCACGGGGGTTCAGATTTTCAGTGCCGCGTTACGGCATTCGCTCGTAGCTCACTAAGGTCAGCGTGAGCTCTGGCTGTTCGGCGTAGTATCCGTTGCTTCCGTCACCGCAGCCGAAGAAAAATTGAGGATCTGTATCAATGGTGGGTGAGGCCACGATTGATGCGGTTTCAGTTGCTGGCTTTTGGTCTGCAACGGTTTGGCTCACGTCAGCACTGGTAGGTACCTTTGCAGTCGCGACGGAGTAAAATGGTTTGGCAAACAGAAGTGCTGTCATGACGGCAGCGGTAGCCCCTGCGATTACGACCACCCGGCGAAAGCCTGATTCACCCAAGCCCGTTGCTCTCATAGCTCGCTCCCGTCTCTAGGACAGGCCGCTACAATATTCTCGCTTCGGCGTCCGTACTGTGACCGACAGCACAGGTTCGAGCTTTTGAACCTCGAACGGCCACACGCCCATATGGTCAAACGGCGGCGCCGGCGAAATCGAGAACGCCGCCTAGCGTCACTCTCCGTTTGGCGGCGACTTTCCTTTGAGCGCGGCTTGATCGGCCAACTCGTCATATATGGACCGTGTTGTTCCGCAACCCCGCGCGTAGGTTTCGCCCAAATGTCATGTAGCCCATTTAAGTTGCAGGATGATGGAAAACGCCGTAAGTCCACTTCGAGTGCAGCGGGCCCTGCTGATGTCAGCGCCCGCATTGTTGACCTTCGTACGAGGCCAGGGCCTGTCCAGAGCCGAGCTTGAAGTAGTAATAGCTGACCTGGCCACCGCAAAACGCGGGCCAGGAAGAACGCGGCGACAAGCTTACGACGATTACATCAGCCGAGATGGACTAGGTATCGAGCTTTATCGGCTGTTGCTCACTGCCCCCGTTTTGCGTCACGCGCTTCAAACACGGCCACAGAAAGAAAGGCCCGAAACGGGATCGGGGCTTCAAGGCAAGTGTCGTGGGGACGATAACCCTGCGGTAGTGTGACTGCGCGGTGTGACGATCAGTTGACCTTGCTGGAACGCTGTCACGGTTGTACCCTAAACCAATTCGCCAATGTGAATTTGCGTGGGGGCGCGTCATGGCGATTGGCAGGCCATTGTTTAACTGCCCGAACTGCAACGCAGTTTTTCAGCTCGTCAGACAGGAAGCTGGACCCGGGACAGAAAACCGGGAAATCACTTGCCGCTCTTGCGGCGGTCCGCTTTCGGCCCGCGAAGGCAAATTTGTCCTCAAGTATTTCTTGCTTCGAAAGTCCGGACGGACTCAGAAGTGGCGGAGGGCCTAAACGAAAAAAGTCCCGAGCGGTTGGGAGCCGGCGGGACTAAGTTTTTAGGAAGGACAGCGCATAAGGCTATCCTGGAACCACGTTATCCCGTGAAGTTCCAAGTTCCAACGACGTATCTTTTGGAAATTTCAACCTACAGTTCGCCTAAACAGCGGCCTCGGCGGGTTGCCGTCCGCCGAGGCCCGTGCGCCAGAGCTCGCTTGCCGACGGGATCGGAAACGGAGCCTGGCCACTTGAGGCTAAAACTAGCCGCGGAGCCGGGTTCCGGCTGGGCCTGCGGCGAAGTTGGCAACGGATCAGTTCAAGGGTTCTGATGGGATTGCCCGCCGGCAGCCAGCCCCATTTCATGCGCCAATCGCGCGAGCTCGACCGCGCGGTTTGCCGGCAAAGGGTAGGCTGAGAACGGATTGTCTCGCCGCGGTCCGACTATCCGTCTCCCGATCGCGAGCATCGTTCGCCCCATGGCGCTGTTCGCCATATCTTCGGAACCCGCGTCGTCCACGAGCGCAATTCTGCCCAGCAAGCCGGCAACAACGTCGGGTCGGCCGGTGAGGCGGGCGCCGTATTCGTCGGCAGCATATTCGTCGGCACGGGCGATCGCCAATTGCAATAGAACGGCAGCGGGTGGGATGGCGAACATCAGCAGCAGCGAGACGCCAATTCCGAGGCCGAAAAATATACCGAACGGCGGTAGCAACGAGACGGCGGCTCCGAGCACCGCAGCCGTCGTCTTGATCACGGCGGAGCGACGGAGTACATGGCCCAACTCGTGAGCAAGTACCCCAGCGAGCTCGTCGCGTGAGAGCGCATGCAGAAGTCCCGTGGTAACGCAGATCGCGGCATGCCGCCGGCCGCGGCCAGCGGCGAGTGCGTTGGCTTTCGTCGGGCTCTCGATGACATAGAGGTTCGGCACCGGTATTCCCGCGCGCCGCGCTAAATCGCGCAGGGTGGCAACCAGCTCCGGCGCCTCATGCTCTTGGACTCTGCGACCACCGCGCCTCTGTGGCGCGAACTTGTCGTCGTTCCAGAGGTAAAGGAGCTTGGTCGCCGCCGTGCTGACAAGGCCGAAGACGAGGCCGAGCACAGCACCTAGCAGATAGCCTGCCGCAAGTAACAAAACCATCGTCATAATCGCGATAGCGACGGTTTTCATGGACCTCGTGGCCAAAGTGTCGGGGCGCTGGGCAGCAGCCAAATGAATTTCGGCGAAAAACCTAGCGCAACAATTCCAGGATCCCAAGTGATCCCGATGTCAGGCTACGACTAGGTCGGGCTGCCCGCGACGTTTTGACTCGCCCCGCGTCGAGGGGTGGTGAGGCGGATGCGCTTTGATAAACTGTCCGTATTCTGGCAACATTACGCCCAGTCTACTTTTCGGCAGGGGCAAAAATCATGGCCAAGACGAACCTTCGGCTGGTGGCGCCGGACTCAGGATTACGGACAGTTGCGCTTCGCCGACGCCGCAACAGCGAAATGGGTCGCGAAGGCCATACGCCGTGAGCTGGCCCGTTTTCGTGGGCGTGAGGTGAAATCGCTGGGAGATGGTTTCCTGGCAACATTCGACGGCCCGGCACGGGCCATTCACTGCGCACAATCCATCGTCACCGCGCTATGTCCCCTCGAAATACCGATTCGCGCCGGCATTCACACCGGCGAAGTCGAAATCGCGGACAACGACATAAGAGGCATCGCGGTGCACATCACCTCGCGGGTCGCAAGTCTCGGGGGTGCCGACGACATTGTCGTCTCCCGCACAATCAAGGATCTTGTGGCCGGCTCCGGCATCACGTTCCAAGATTTCGGTACACATGTTCTCAAGGGCGTTCCCGACGCCTGGCAGCTTTACCGGGTTGCGCATCTTCGGGGCAACGCCATGCCGCCGAGCAACCAAGCTCACCGTCATGCCCGGCTCGAACGTCTCCTCGACCATTCGAACCTTCTCGGACGCCGTCCAGCGCCGCCGGCGCTGAACCGACGTGATGATCTCAACGCGATCTGTAGGATTGGTCATAGACACGGTTGTATGCCTCACACTTGATAAGTGGGAGACCGTGTCCGGTCAGTTCGGGGGCTATCTCAACCGTGAATATCCGACCATCAATGACAATGATTGCCTTGCTGGCGATGATGCTGGTGAGCCCAGTTGTTCAAGCCATCGGGGAGCCTTCCTCAGACGCGAGAGTGGCAGCGACTGTCAGATCATCGCGCGCAGACCTTGCTGTACTCCAGGCGCCGATCGGCCACCGACAGCCCACCTTAAATGACCTGCCACCGTGGCTTCGTGATGCGGAAAAGCCAGGGAACGAGCCAGCCCCAATGCAAGGCTCGGAACAGCGACGAACGCCGAGGGTACAGCCCAATGACGGCGTTGCCCGAATTTGCGAACCCTGCTGAACGGCGTTTGGCGCGTAGCAGTCTGCGACGCGGGGGGCTAATCCTCTTCCGCGCCCGGAACCTTGCGGGGCACGGGAAACAAAGCGCGCGACAGATCTCCCTCACCGATGAAGCCGTCTCGCTGGAGAGCCTGTCTCAATCGCGCCATCGCATTTTTGACCATGCCCTCGTCCGTAGCGCTTCGCCGGTTGGAGGTATCCGAGTTTGACAAGCTCCCCGATCACCGCGTGCGATGCGACGCCGAAACGGAAGGACAGCACCGATGCTCGCCCCATCAGTGCTGTGCTACTCTACTCGATCTACCAGCGCGACGGGAAGCGAAGCCCATGAAGTATGTTTTGATCGGCTTCTGCTCGGTCTTTGTTCCGGGATTGGTTATTGCCTTGGTTTGGTTCGGGCTGCACTAAGCCGGCGGACGGCGTTCGACCAACCGCGACGCACCGGGACTCGGATCCTAAATCGATTTTGTTGGTTTTCAGGGAATGTGACAGTTGTGCGACACAACAATAGACGAGTTTTTCATCTTCTAATTCGAAACTGAGTGAGCGGAAGCCGCCTCGAATTATGGCGGCTGGTCGTCGGTGCTCCTCCCTGTGCGGGAACTGAATCAATGAACGTGCTCGCTTTTGCGTCACGCAAAGGAGGGGCTGGCAAAAGTACCTTGGCTGCACATCTTGCTGCCCACGTGCACAGGCCGACGCGACCATGTCTGCTCATTGATGATGATCCACAAGGCTCGCTAACGCTATGGAATGAACTGCGCGCCGATTCTGCTTTGCCGCTAAAGATCGTGAAACGTGGCATTGCCCATATTGTTAAAAAAGCCAAGCGAAACGGCGTAAATTGGATCTTCATTGACACGCCTCCGAACAACTCAGCGAGCGTAACTGAGGCCATCGAAGCAGCAACGCTCGTCATTATCCCGTGCCGACCCGGGTTGTTTGATATTGACGCCGTGCAGGAAACCATTGCACTCGCGCGGCAGGCGCGTACGCCCTACGCCGTTGTTTTTAACGCTGCACCACCAAAACGTCAGGAGATCGAATCGCCGGCGGTGAGCATAGCTCGTAGGTGTCTCGCTCAGCTGGAAGTCCCCGTCTGGCGCGGTCAGATCAGCCACCGGGCAAGCTTCTCGTTTGCCCTTAGTGAAGGCGAAGGTGTGAAGGGATACGATTCCGATCCCTGCTCGATTGCTGAAATTAGCGGCTTGTGGTCAGCCATCGAAAAGTCGATCAAGGTAATCCACGGTGCACGTGAAAAAGCCGCGATGCATCGCGCCGCGGCTTAGTAAGAGGCTCTGCCCCCTCTGGGCGACGCTGGCCTCATCTGAGCCGCCGATCAAAGCCACCTTGCAGTCGCGTCAGTCAGTGAGATGGATCGTCGGGTCTACGGCCGTCGGCCAGCGGCATTCAAGGACGAAACCCGTCGCTTATCATCCGCCTGTCGGATAAACCGCTCTTCAATCTCTGTGTAGACCTTGTGGAGCCATTGCTCTGCGCGGTCGCTTTTCTCACGGTATAGGTCGACCTCAGCTTCCAATTCTGCGATCCGATCCTCGGCCGCGCGGAGCTGATGCGAAAGCTTCTGCGCCATGTCCAGCGCGTGCCTGCTGTTTTGCTCAGCCACGCCGGCGGCTTTGTGAAGCAATTTCAGAATGGTTTGTCCGGCTCTGTCGAGTTGATCGACACCATCGGGTGTCGCGTCCTTTGCACCCGGTGGAAACGCAACGACGGTGTTAGACTCGTACACATCACTACGCGACTGGATGTTCATTTTACGCACCCCTCACGTGTAATTACCCTGACAGCTTAGTGACTCCTCCGGGGTCACTTTGTGGCCGTCTACACGTTTTCCACTGGCATCCTCTGTTTTTCTTGCGTATGTGCCATACACGCCACACGCGCTGCCACGCGTTCGTTGGGCTGAATACCGCCAAGCTGCGGAGTTGGTGAAACGGCCGCAAGATATCAGCCGGCTGTCGCCGACTCCCCCATCGTGACCTATTAGCCACAGGACCTGTTTTTGTCGGCCGTCATATTGTGTCGATCACAACGGGCATTCTAATTTTTGATCGTTTGTTTGAAAAAACAAAACTTGCGTGGGGGCTTCTATGACAATCAAAGAAACACTGAATTTTGCAGGCCTTGCTCTCGGAATAACAGCAACGATCGCATGGACCGCCTTAATAGCGTTCGCGCTATCTCAGGCGATCGCGTGGTTGCTTTAAAATTGGTGGCCGGCCGAATTTCGCACGGAAAAGCCCCAGCCAGACCGGGCTGGGGCTTAAGTCAGCTATCGCAACGGTGTCTCTTGGCACCAACGAAAAACAGGCTAAGCTGTCGCAGTCGAGGGGGGAATCAAAATGCCAACAAACTATTTGTTGACGCCGTCGGAGCATCGAGCCCAAGCGCGACGGCTGCGGCGTTGGTGGCGTCGAGACCGCTGTGCCGCTGAGCTGCATGAGCTGGCGGCTGCGATGCAGGAAAAGCTAGCCAGAGATGAAACTGCGGTTGTGCTGTCCGCAGCACCAAGCATCGAACCACGCGATGCCTTGCACTAAAGTGTGCCCCGGAATTCGTCCCCTCGCTAGCCCTCCGGCCGGCATTAGCGGCGGACGAAGAAAAGGGCGGCCACCGAACCACTCCTTGCCTCACCTACTGCGGATAATCCCTACACGATCACGGGACGCGGGCGGCACTCTAGGGGAAGGAGCACGGCTTAAGCCGCCTCCCGGCAAATTTGGTCTAGCCTCCGGGATTCAAGGTCGCGTACCAGCCTGCTCAGCGATAGTTCGTCCAGTTTGTGCAGTACGTCGCTGAGCTTCTCGTTGTTGGCGCATCCGGCGGCGAAGTCGTCGCCGTAATGCTTCCGCAGGGTGCGGATTAAGGTATTGCCGTGTTTGCGGCTCATCTCTCCGTTTTGGTCGCGGTATCTCTCAAATACCATCGGACTCAACTCTCTTCTTATCGCCCCTATCTTTTCCTCAATGTCAGTAACGCCCGAACTCCGGCGCCGGGTCCGCGCCGATCAATCCCAGCCCCGTTTCGATCCCTGCCTGCCGCGATCGGCCGAGCGCCCGCCCGCGGGCCCCCTTTGGATTCACGAGATTAAACACGATGGCTTTCGCATCCTGGCGCACCGCCGAGGCCACAGCGTTCGGTCGCTGACCCGAACGATCACGACTTCGCCGACCGATTCCCGCTGGTCACGGCGGCTGTCGCTGCTCTCCCGGTCCGCTCCTGTGTCGTCGACGGCGAGGCATCGTCTGCGACGATGACGGCCTTGCGGTGTTCAATCTGATGCGGCCACGGCGGCAATGGGCGCGCGATCCTATGTGCTGTTCGATCTCCTCGAGGTCAACGGTGAGGACCTTCGGCGAGAGCCAATCGAGGACCGCAAGCGCAGGCTAGCCGAATTGCTCCGACTCCCGCCGTGGGGATCGCGCTCAACGAGCATTTTGGCGGTGACGGCGGGGTCATCTACAAGCATGCATGCGCCCAAGGCTGCGAGGGAATAGTTTCAAAGCGGCTCGGCTCTCCGTACCGCGCTGGCCGGTCAGCACACTGGCTCATGATAAAGAACCCGGCCGCGGCGGCGGTGCGGCGGCTCGAAGAAGAGGATTGGAATGGTTGATTGGCCGCCGAGGGCGAACAAGCTGAACACGGTTCTTTTCCTTTGCACCGGCAACTACTACCGCAGCGGGTTTGCCGAAGAGTTGTTCAATCATCACGCCGATCGCGCGGGTCTCAATTGGATAGCGCATTCGCGCGGTCTCGCATTGGAACGCGGGGCACACAACGTCGGCCCTATCTCACAGTTCGCGCTACATGCGCTCAAAGAGCTGGAAATCGCCGCTCGGGGCGCTAATCGCTTACCGCAGCAATGCACGACCGCCGACTTGGCAAGCGCCGACTTCGTGGTTGCGGTCAAGGAAGCGGAAGATCGGCCACTGATGCGAGAGCGGTTTGCCGAATGGGAGCACGTTCCCAACTACTGGCACGTCGATGATGTCGAGGATGCTCCGCCGGCTGAAGCCCTAAGGCTGCTAACTCGGCAGGTGCGGGCATTGTTGCAGCAGTTTCGCACAGCGCCCGTTTAGGCACACCGCGTGAACGACTGGTCCAACGAAGAAACCGACAACCCGCTGCTGGCGGACGATCGCAATGTCTACAAGGTCGAGAAGTGGACCAAGGACGGCGCCAAGATCGAGCGCATGCTGTACGCCGGCAACGACCTGGAACAGCAATGGCCGCCAACCACGGAGCGCGAACGAAAATCGATGGTCAGGCGGAAGAACTGGCCCGCGGTACGCTCCATGGGGTATCGTCTCAACGGAGGGTGACTGAATGAGAACCAAGGGAGGGGGTAATCCAATCGACCTTTTGGTCGGGTCGCGGATCAGGAAGTTTCGCAAAGGTCGCGGCATGACCCAGGCTCAGCTTGGTGAAAAGCTCGGCGTCTCATTCCAACAAGTCCAGAAATACGAGAACGGCAAGAATCGCGTCGGCGCCAGCCGGCTACAAATGATCTCGACCGCTCTCGACGTCCCAGTCGGGCACTTGTTTACTGATGATGTTGGAACGAGTCGAACATCGGCAAAACCACTGGCATTCGATCCGCAGGCGCTGCGACTTGCGGAGGCATTTACCCGCCTCAACGATAAAGCCTTGCGCAACTCAATTCTTGATGTGGTTGAGGCTATGGCGAGAAAGTCGTCTCGTATCTGATATGGCCAGCCTTGCAGACGCGGAATGTCTGATGAAGTAAGGTCGCGCCGCTTCCCGCCGCCCTGGCCCGCCGAAGACAATGGCGCTGCCTTCATCGTGAAGGACGCCAGCAGACAATTACATCGCTGCCGCCGACAAGGGTCGTTTTAGCAGATCGCAACTGTTTTTATGAACGATCAGCGGCTCGGGGGTCGATCGGTCACCGCGCCGAACGTTCCCAGCGCTGATCCCCCGTAGTCGAACGGCAGCGTCCGAAATCGACAGTGCGCCGGCTCCTTCCTTTAGGTGCCTCTGTGAAAAAGATTGAGTGTTTTGTGATACTCGTGATGACAGTTATGGCGCTCCTCGCCGTGGCGCCTTCCGGTGCGCGGAACACCGGCAGCGTCTACTGCCGCAACTGTAGTGGCGCTCAGATCAATGGAACTGATAAATGATCAAATGCTAGCCGCTCGCCGCGCTGATCTCAGGGCAACGGTATTTTGATCTGATAGCGGCCCTTGGTTGTGCGGATCACAAGTTGGCAGTGGGGTAACGATCAAATCCGGCGGTGAAGCCTTGGCTGAATGCACCGCCGCATTCGCGAGATATTTTGAAGGTTTCCAACGCAGCGATAACCCCAGCGACGACAATTCCGAGCAGCAATCCCAACAGCACCAAACGTCGGAGGAAGTCGGCGGGTCGGAGAGATGCGGCGCGCGGTGCGAATCGTCTAGTCATTCGGCGAGATTGATCTCAAATTCGGGCACGAATGCGATGGCGCGATACCGTGCGTCAACAGTCGCATATCGTCGTGGTAATATGCTGGCCAAGCGACATGAGCTAACGAGGGATTGGGAACCGCTTCTGAGCCGTCTCTTTGGCATTATCTGCGGCGACAAATTAGCAAAAATGAAGACGGAGTGGACCGTCATAGAGCAGTTGCGGGGCGAGTATGTCTACAGCGAACTTATCCCGCATCCTGACCTCCACGGCGATCGCTGTCTTCGTGGCGGACATCGCGGCCGGGTTGATAAAATGGCGAGGTTTCTGATCGTTTTCACTTGCTTAAGCGACCGTTAAACGAAAATAATTTATCAAACGTCGCGTGGCCTTCGAGCCATCGGGCGTGAGGGAAAGCAACCATGGCACGGCGTAAGGAAGCCCACGGCGGCGGCCACGGCTGGTTTGTTACTTTCGCCGATCTCATGGGGCTGCTTGTAAGTTTTTTCGTCATGCTGGTCGCGTTCTCCAATCAAGACGCGAAAAAGGTGCAAGCAGTGGCCGGCTCGATGCAACAGGCATTTGGTGTGCAGAAGACTCCCAATGATTCCGGCGTCGTCGAAAGCGACAGCCGAGTTCCGCATCCCGCAATCAAATACGCGGCGCACGTCAGACCTGAGGATTCATCCGTTACGCCGACGCCAAATGAGAAGGGGGCGGACTTCCATCACGACCGAGCATTCAGCCTAGCAGCGGTCTCGCTCCGCCAGATGCTCGAAGGCATGCCAGAGCTGGCCGAAGCCTCCAAGCACATGATGATTGAAGAGAGCAGCGAGGGCCTCAACATAGAAATCGTCGACCAGAACAGCCGTTCGATGTTCTCTGAAGGGTCGAAAGAGCCGTTCGAGTGGGCCCGGCAGCTTATTCAAAAAATCGCCGGGCCACTTAAAGCTACTCCGTATCGCATTGCTATCACGGGGCACGCGTCCGCTTCCCAAGTCTGGCGATCGGGCTACGGGCCCTGGGAGCTTTCGGCCGACCGGGCCAATGCCGTGCGCCAGATCCTGGAGGAAGAAGGCTATCCTTCGGAGAATGTCTACAAGGTGGCGGGAAAAGCCGACACCCAACCGCTGCTCCCTGAGGACCCGTCGCTGGCACCAAATCGCCGCATCACCATCACTCTAATGAGCGAAGCACCGCCGGTCCCCGTGGATCTAAACCCTTGATAACATCGACACATGGAGCGATTCATCACATACGTGTTGAAGGAGGCGCGCATAATTCGTCGCGCGTGGCGGAAACGGGGAAAGAATATCGGCTTACACAATTTGGTATCAGGCACCGATGCCAGATCACTAACTACGACAACGCGCCGGCCATCAGGACATCTGTCGAATTATCACTCAAATTCAGAAAGCAAATCGAAGAAACATGCCAGATCGGCGACACTACGCTGATACAGAAAAATACGATCAACATCGGCAAAATTGATTCTGGCGCAGCCAACCCATTTGTATTTTATATTGCCAATTTCTCGGACGATTTCGTCGAAATAAAATTCCCTGACTTTGCCTCCATTCACAGGCTTGGAGATTCCAAACCACAATCAGTGCCTATGACAACCAACAGAAACTTTCTTATGATTGCTCCGTTGGCCAAACCAAAAGTAGCACAATGAAGATCGTCCGCTGTCGTCGGTTAAAAGAGAAAAGCCCCAAGCCAAACGGGTGGCCGGGGCTAAAGTCAGTAATCGCAAAACGGTGAGGACATCCCTCACGCCCCCTATTCAGGGGGAATGTTGTGCGCGTGTCAATGCCAAGGCGTCAATGCGCGCATCGAGATCGGCATCCTGCTGTTTGACACGCGCCCGCTCTTCGAAGTCGCCGACGATATGCTGGATCGGATGTAATGGCACTTGCGGGTTGTCCTGATCAACCATCCGAGAGCGAGGAGCGAACGCAGGGTGAGAAAGCGGAGCTGCAAACTGAACGATCGAAGGGGTCCTTCGGGCAGCGCGATCAACAATGCCGATTAATCCGGCTCTGTGATCCTGTGGAGCAAGGCTTGCAGCTTCTTTTCACTTGCTTGCTGTCTTTCCAGCAGACTGCGCAACCGTCGCATTACCGCAGAAACACGAGACTGGGCAGTTATTTCGGTGCAGCCATAGTCCAACGCCGCCGCGAGGAAGCGCCGTTCGGCCGCGTCTAACGCGCCCGCTCGACCATCAGGTGAAAATCCCCTAATTATTTCGGCCACGCGCGGAATCGCGGCAACTGCCACCCTTAGAAAGGCTTTCTCCTCAGCAGTTGATGTCATTGACCCTAAAAGCGCTCAAATGGGCTGCCGGCGGGTGTGTCATACCGATTTCGACACAGAGCCACCTGCTTGCCTAATCGAGATCGTACAGCGCACGCATACTTTCTAATGCTTGTCGACAGGCGCTGAGTTCACGGACATTCACGTTGCGGATTTTCGCGGTCCAGTTGGGATGTTGATCGGGCTCGCTGATGAAAGCAATTCTTTGGGCCAAGTAATAGGCGTCTTTATGGAGCAGACGTCCGATTTCTCGAATCAAACATTCCCTGAGAGACTCAAGGGCTAGGCTTTGGCGGTGCAATTCCATGGGCTTTAAATGCGCGGCCAAGTGTCCGTCTGATTCGCTGTAGTCCGATGCCTTTAGGTCGTGACCAGGGCGCAAGAAGCTTCGCATCCGAACGGCGTCCCGACCGCGACCGACTTCGCATTTTGACAGTAGATGTTTAAAGGGTCCTTGCCTCGTGTGGCTGTCGCGAAGCGGCTTAACCTCTAAGAAACCAATCGGCGGCAGCTTGCCGGGTGTCGAGGTGGTTAGATGCGTGCCTTTACTGACACCGAGCGCCTACGCTTGATCTCTATGCACAAGCATCGTGCCGGCGCCCGAGGACTCGAGCGCGTTGATGTTATCGCGATCGGTTTTGCATTGAATCGACGGCCGGAGGAGGTTGCGGTGGAGATTCTTCGGTTGCGAATGGTTGGGCTTTTGCCATTTCCGTCGGCTAGAAAGAACGACGATCACGTCCCCGCGTCCCAGGTAGGCCGCTCCATCGGCCTTCAACTAAATCACAAGGAGTGAAAAGCTATTCCCCGGTGTGTTAGATCCAACGGCGACTTGCTCCAACAGCCTCACCAATTGCTGGCGTCGGCCTGCGTTCCACTGCTGTTCACTGTGCGTGCAACTGTTGTTCGGGTGATACACAAAAAACGGTAATCTAAATCGATAAAGCGCTTTAAGACGCAATGGATCAGCGGCGTCGTACTTCGATCGCTGCGCAGCGCACCCGTCTAATTGTCTCGACATTGTTTATGGGGACCGCATTAGCGGAATCTTAAGGTGTGTCCACACTGATTCAGCAAAGGAATGTCCGATGCGTATCGCTATCCAAGCTGATGATGGTGATGAGGTCTCAGTGCGAGCCGACGCTGTCTCCATTGAGCAGGGGATCGTCACGCTCGAAATTGAGAATTTGCTGTATGATTCAACAATCGAAATCGAGTCGGTAACGCTGGCCCTGCATAAGGCGCGCGAGCTTGCGGATGCGCTGCTGTCAATGGCGGACTCGATTGAATTCGTCAGCACGCGACCCCATTCGGCTATGCGAGAATTGCGCTCTCAGCTCGACGCTTGGTCGTTGCCTTTGCAGTCGATGAAATCTCGCTGTCACGAGGATGATGCGGGGCAAGTACCTGGAGCGCGAGGGCCCTCTCGCGTAGCCCCCACGCCGAGCGTTCGACGTGAATGCGCCGCCGGAGTCAAATATGTGCGAAAAAAGAACCTCAGCCTTGTTCAGCGAGGCTGAGGTTCTTTCACACGGGCCTGGGGACAGTGCCACCGCTGTCCCGGGTGGAGAGGTAGTTCGATTCGGTAAGCGCGGCGTTAACGGGTCATGCAGCTCCGACCGCCTCAGCTTTCTGAATGGCTGCTTTTCTTTCAAAAAAGTGTAGCACCTGTTGCGGCATCCAAAACAGCCGCCCTCCCGCCTCTTCTCTCGGCTCGGGATTACAGAATTGGGCAACCTTTTCGGCAACGTCGAGAGAGCGGAAAAATAACGGGTTCAGATCGAACGGGAGCAGTTCATAGTTTTTACTGTTTCGGGAGAGGCGGCGCTCGACATGCCAAAACCAAGACCCCGTAGCCGCCATAACCGCGGATCGAAAAATGGAATTGTTCGTTACGGCGCGTGAAGACGGCTTTATTCCGGCGCGGTTGGCGCCACGCCCACGTTGCTTGATGACGGCTGCTGGTATGGCACCGTGCCACCAGGATCATTGAAAGAATTTCACCCTCTCACGTCGTGCCCGGCGCCGGCATTCGCGCCATTGCACGCCTCCTGCAGTGTGAGGCGGTGATACGCGTTAATTGATTGTCGGCGAGAAGAATTCGTTAATCCGCGCGTCGAGCTCACGCTCTTCTTGGGCTTCCTGCGCCGCCAGCACTTCTGTTTCTATTTCGGCTGCAATTTCTCGGCGAATATCAGGATCGTCCGGTGCCTTGCCGAGATCTACGCACAAAGCTTGAAGGTCCCCGGTTTCGATCAAATCCCAGGCCAGCCGTAGCGCTTTCCGGTCGCGCCACCAGGCATCCGGTTCTCCGACCATGTGGCGTTTCAATATGGCCGCCAGGGCGTCGGCGCGCTGTTTGGTCGGCACCAGCATCCCGGGGATTAAATTGTGAAGTTCGATCGTCATCTTCAGTCCTCCTGGTTCTCGCACCTCCCGGGAGACAACCTGACGATCGATTATGTAGACCGACTGAAGAATGCTTAAGAATAGTTGCGGTCGCTTTGGGTCACTGTGGGTCACCAAATTCTTTACGATTGCCCGATCTATTGTCTGCAGCAAGGAGTTCACATGCCGCAGAAACGAAAATACGAGCCTAGATCGGAAACGATCAAAGTGCGCACGACGCCGTCCGTCGCATCGCGTCTGGAGGCTCTCGCGCAGTCACAAAACCAAAGCGTGTCGCACCTGGCGCATTTACATTTGAAATCCGCGTGTGGCGAGAAGCCGACAACGCGAACGACCAACAGGAGGGCCTAGCGTGGCCAAGGAAACCAACAGGCGCGGCGCGATGGACGTGAAGGCGCCGCCCACCGAGTTTAAACCGGGCAACCGGAAGACTTCCACTTCAACGGAAGATCGCCGCAACTATCAATATGGTTCCGGTGGTGATGATAAAAATCACCGTATGTTCCCTCGCCAGACGGCGAACCAACAGAAGCCGGGTCGAACAAGTCATGACACTGTCGCCGGTGATGGGCGGCAGCTAGCGGAAGGCGGGAAAACGAAAACCGACTTTGCTGGCGCACTCCCCGCGCCAGCGGGTCGAACGTCTCAGGTGAAGGGTGGCCTTGAGCCAATACCCGGCACCGTCGGCCAGACCCCTGCATTTCGCGACGCCGATCGGCCAGGAATTGGCAAGACCATCGTCGAAAAGAACGTGCCCTTTAGCCATGGTTCGGTGCAGCAGTACGGCAAGAGCGATAAATCCTCAGACAGCGACATGCCGGAGTGGCATCGCAGAAGCGATCGACACGATTCGCGTCGTGGAGGTTGAGCGATGGCCAGGCACCTAACATCTGCCGATGCTGAAGCCTACGGCTACGAGCTCCTCGACATGTCGCAGCGCGCCGCACTGGACGCGGTCGCACCGCAGCTTCAAGAACTGAAATTTCGTCAGCAGCAGATCGCTGCGCGTGAGCAGAAACTCCAGAACCAGCTCGTGCTCGACGCACTCGATCGCGAACTTGGACAGGCCTGGCGAACTACCAATGTCGACGAGAATTTCAAGGCGTGGGTCGCATCGACGATTTACCCACTGAGCGGAAGAAGTTTCCATCACATGATGTTGGACGCGTTCGCAACTGGAAACGTGGCCCCGATCGCAGCTGTCTTCCGGCGTTATTGGCAAGAAAGTGGCCAAACACCTGCCGCCGCTGGTCGTGCGCAAGCATCCACCAGCCGCAGTTCGTCCGGTCGGTTTGCCGGTCAAGTGACACCAAAAATGATCGAATCGCTGTACGAGCGGATTCGAAAACAAGGGCGCACGCCGGCCTTGGACGCCGAAGAGAAAGCGCTCCATGCCGCACTTCACAACCAACGATAACAGAAAGGATCCACCCCAAATGAATGACCAACAAATAGACGACCGCGAAATCGTTGTGCTTCACGGGCGGGCGGTTGAAGACACTGCCGCAATCGCTGACATCCTCGCGAAGAAACTGGCGATTGAGTTGTTCAATTTCGACGGCCGGCTCCTACGGATCGAAGACGGCAGGCTCGTGAATATCACGAACCCGCTGCTTGCCGAGCTCATTGGTCAACTTGTCATGACAGTACGACCGGTTTTCGACGGCGAGAATTGGTCCGCAGAGCTCTGTAATCTTTCCCTGGATCGGCAACAGCTGACCGCCGTCGCGAACAAACTCTTGTTGCTCGTCGCGCAAGGCAAGGGGCAGGTCAAGCAACTCAGCGATCAGATCAAATCTAACATCAAGGCGCGCGCCCGCTGTGGTGAGCCGCCGATCGCGATAGCAAAGTACTATCAAATCGGCATCGATGAGGTGAACCGCATCACTGCGGCAGCCTAGCGGCGGCGTTGGGGGACGCTGGAAGCGGCGCCATGAACATACCCGGCATCAAGCCGCCTTTTAAGGCTACTCGACGTCCTGACGGTGTCCTCGACATCGTTCTGCGGTTCGCCTCGACTCACGCGGCGCTCCAGTATTGTTGGAAGTGGTTCAGTGATACCTCGACCACGCCCGGCTACAAGACAGCCCTCGGTCGCCTGATCTGCAAACTGTCGATTGAGGCGGACCGCGAGGAGCGCGATCCATACACAACGCGGCAGACAGTTTTTCGCGAGGAAGGCACGGCATGAGCAACGAACTGATCCCCGCCAACTCTATTGTCCTCCGCGGCGAAGTCGTCGAGCTACACTCCGACGTCGGTCAGAAATTCCTGACCGCATTATGTCGCGAATCCGAGGGGGTCGTAACGTCGGAAGATCTGCGCTTGGACTGGGGGATTTCCGATGAAGACGTAGAAAACCTCGGGTCCAATCAAGCCCTAATGACGGCACTTCGCGCTGAGCTCTCGCGAAGAAAGCTCGCAGGTGTGAGTGCCAGAGAGATCGCTGCGGTCAACCTGCCCGATGCGGTTCGCACCATGGTGTCTATGACCAAGGATCGCTTAGAAGCCAGCGCGCGAAAAATTGACGCGTCGAAATTTATCAAAGATGTCGCTTCTTCCGGTGGCGATGCGGGTGGAATAAGCGGTCGCGACCATTTTACGGTGAATATTATCACCAGTGTCGATCGACCGCCGACTGTTGTTAGCATCACCCCTTCGACGCCGGCGCCCCCCGATATCTTCCAGCCAATCACGATCGAGCCGCCGGCACATAGATCGTCGGCGAACGCGCCACCGTCATCTGAATAAGCATGGCCGAGTGTCTGCGCACGCGGGCCGCGCCCGGTAGCCGGCCCTGGCGCAGGTATCCTAATACCTACCGTGAGAGTTCAATCATTGAACCGACAAAAATGCCATATACCGCGGGCACAACTCTTATTTTGAAATTCAAACGGCCGTTTAATCTGAGCCCCCAGCTGGTTTCACTGGTTAACAATGGCAAATACTAGATGTGGGGATACTCCGATCCAGACTACACTACATCTCGTGGTCAGTAGGAATACAAACCTACGAATGGACATGAATAGGAATCAAGTCCGCATTGCGTTTCTGAAAGAGGCAGGCGTAGCCCGAAAAAGGAAAGCCCGCCAAGGCTTTGTGGACCTGGGCGGGCTATTTAACCGGAGACTGAATCCGGGCAGGCTCAGAGCTCAAATATCACCGTAGTTGAGGTTAAAGGCCCCCAGGCCGTACGTCAACTCTCCTCTGAGCCAGCCCCCAAAAGTCTCCGATAACAAGCCGCGAAGCCGGCAGAAACGGAGAATTACGATGGAAATTGCCAGCCAAAACAAAGGCTCAACCGGACCCGCCACAGGCGGCTCTACTATCGCGCAGCGGGCGCTCGCCAAGGCGGCGGCTATTCAGAAGGCCGCACAGGCGGCACTCGGACGGAACCAGAATCCGGACGTCTATCGGCAGCGGGATGAGGGCGTCCAGTCACCGAAGCCGACCTCGGAGACGGCGCCATCGGAGCCGGCAGCTGCGACCGTACCGGCTGGGCACGACCAACCTGCACCGCAGGATGGCGCGCCGGGCGCCGGCGATGCTGCAGCCGCATCCGATACCGCGGGCGAGGATGCGAACGTGGCGGCGCCGAAGATCAAGTCGGCGAACGGTCACGCGCCCGAAGCCCTCGCAGAGCTCCTAGCAGCGAAAGCAGCACAAACAGATAGCGCGGGCGACGGTGCGCCCGTGGCACCCGTGCAAACGGGTCTGGCCGACGCGACCATCACTCCCACAGCATTTTGCCTCAACGACGCCCTCAGCTATGCGGCCGACCGCGGCTGGATCATTTTCCCGGCAGTCCGTGACCAGAAAAAAAGCCACAAGGCCGCCGAGCACAGTGGTGGTGTCCGCTGGGGCAGCACGAAAGACCCCGCTCAGATCCGCGCCGACTTCAAGCGCTGGCCTGACGCCGGCATTGGTCTGCCGACCGGTGCCGACAATGGCATCTTCGTCGTCGAAGCCGACACTATGGAGGGCCACGGCGTCGACGGTATCGCCAACCTGGCCGAGCTCAAGCGCCAACATGGCAAACTGCCCGACACGTTGATGGCAGAAAGCCCATCAGGTTCGGTGCATCGCTACTACCGGCATCCGGGCAACGGCATCTACGTTAAAAACGCGGACGGCGTACTTGCCCCCGGTGTTGATGTGAAAGGCGACGGCGGCATGGTGATCGCACCGCCGAGCCGGCGCGGCGATGGCGTCTATCGCTGGCTCAATAACGCGCCAATCACCAGTGCGCCTGACTGGTTGCTCGCGCTGGTGCTGGCGGAAGTGGCGCCAAAGCGCTCGAACGTGATTGAATGGAACTTCAAAAAGTTACCCCCGCGGCAATCGAAACCCGAGCTCTTCACTGCGGAGTATCAGGCTGAGATCGGCAACGTCCACGAAGAGAAACCGCCGGTTGATCCGCGGCCCATCCTGAAGGGCTGCCCGTTCTTCAGCAATGCAACACTCACTGGCGGCAAGGATCACCAACAAGGTCTATGGATGCAGGTCGGCCTCGCCACGACGTTCATGGAGCACGGCCGCGAGGTGTTCCATGCGTTGAGTAAAGGGGATGCGCGATACGACCGTGACAACGTCGACAGAATGTTCGATCGCAAGCTGGCCGAACGTGAAGAGAAAGACATCGGCTATCCTTCATGCAAGGCTTTGAAGATTCCGGTTCCACACAATGCGCGACCTGCCCGCTCAAGGGAAAGATGCGGTCGCCATTGAACCTGCCGCTGTGGCCAGTGTCGGCAGTGGCTAGCTCGTCGGCGCCGCTCAAAGATTTCAAATTGGCAGATACATATGAGCCCGTTGCTCGTGACGCGTCCGAACTGGAAAAGCTGAACGACACTTGGAAGGCGCGCATTTTCGATGAAGACCCAGCCGCCGATCACAAGAAGCTAGCCTTCGGCGTCACCTGCGAACTCGTCCGCGCCGGGCTCGACGATAACTTCATCGCTCGCGTGCTGATGACAACAAGCTGCGGCAGATACATTCAAGAACGTCCAACCCAACGATTGCCACGGCTATTGCGTCGCGCCCATGAGGTCGCGATCGACCCTGACCTCGAGAAAATGAACAGCCGCCATGCGGTCATAACGATCAACGGCAAAACGCGTGTGGCAACTTGGGGCACCGATCCGGAATTCCCAGGCCGTCAAGAAATTATCTATCTGCAGGAATTTGGCGACTTCAAAAACCTACACATGAATAAGCGAAAAGGTATTACGACCACCATCAAGGGTAAACAAACAGTCGAACAAATTGGGATGGGTCACTGGTGGCTCGGACAGGAACACCGCCGCCAATATAATGGTGGTCAAAAGTTCATGCCGCGACGTGACGAGGAGGTTGTCAACGAGACGCGAAACATGTGGGGCGGCTTCAAAGTACACCCGCGCAAGCCCGAGGGGCGCAGTGGCGCGAGTGGCTGTCAGCTGTTCCTTGACCACGGATTTAAGATCATCTGTAGCGGTAGCGAGAGGGACTGGGATTACGCACTAAAGCGTGAGGCGTGGATGGCCCAGTACCGCCGGCGCTCCGAAGTAGCCGCGGTGTACTCCAATGAGGACGAAGGCACCGGGAAAGGCTTCTGGTGCAGCCATCTTGGGTATCTTTATGGGCTGCACTGCATGAAGGTCATTCATCCTGAGCATGTGATCGGCAAACACAATCATCATTTGGAGACGCTGATCAAACTAATCGCTGACGAGGCTCTGTTTGTCGGTGATCCGCGCCACCGGAACGCGCTCTTTAGCCTGATCACCGAAGATACGATAACTATCGAGCCGAAGTTCATCGGCCCGTACTCGGTGCCGAATTATCTGAACATCGATATTATTTCCAACGAAAAGCACGTCATCCCGGCCAGTGGAACTGCGCGCCGGTTCTTTAAACCAACTGTCAGTTCAAACCGACTTCGCGACTTCGAATATTTTGCGGCCATCGAGAAGCAACTCAATGATGGCGGGTATGAAGCGCTGCTCTATCACTTGCTCTACGAAGTAGACTTGCGTGGTTTCAATGTTCGCGACGTGCCCCGAACCGCTGGATTGGCGGAGCAGCAGCAAATGAGCAGTGACAGCTTCACTCGTTGGATCCAGGCTTGCATTAATGCTGATGCTGTTGTCGGAGGTGTCGATCATCTAGAGCACCGATTAAAGGAGTGGCTACCAACACATTACCTTTATCAAGGGTACGCTGGGTACTGCAAAACTCAGGGAGTTCGCACTGTTAATGACGTAATCTTCGGCAAAAACTGCACTGAAATGTTTGGGCCCTCCCAGAAGCGCGACATGCCGAGCAAACAACGCCCTCGGGGATATGACGTACCAGACGGCGACACGCTGCAAACATTAATCAACAAGAAGCTTGGCATAGCCCCTGGGGGAGCCGAATGACCCATCATCACGCCAATGCCCTGACCTTCGCCAAATTCATCACGTCGCGTCACGCCACGGATACGCCGCGCGGCGACTTCATCGACGACACCCGCGTGCTGATCAAGCTCGGCAAGTTTCCCACTATCACCAAGCAGTCGGAACTTGATGATTTCTTGTGGGAGCGCGGAGCATCCGCAGAGGCTGTTCTGGTGGGCCGCAAACTGTGGAATGAATTTAAGCGCGCCCGAAACCGGGAGCTCAAACGCTTGCCCAACAAGGGGCGCGATCCAGAACCGGATCACCTTTATCAATAAGGAGGCAATCTGATGAGCCCTCAGCCGCCGTTCAAAGGAAACTGGCACGGTGCTAACCAAGGCGAAGCGAGAAAACTGCCAACGTGCAACCCATTAAGGGCTGGCTCCAGGATGGCGGCGTCAACGAAATGGACGTGGATACCGGATAACCGTGGCGCGCTGGGTGCCGTTTGGTCTGCCAAGGGTGTCATTACACAGGTGCTGGTGGGGCGGGCCCTCAGATATCCAGCGACGACCGTGCCAACCGGTTAGGCCTGCCCACGTCGACGGTACCACGTCGCACGCGACACCCCGGCGCCGATCCAGGGCTTACTCAGCGCCCATGGACGCGATGCCGCCACCGATCGCATCGAGATTGGCGGGCGACCTATACGAGGCGGTGCCGGCAGCCAAACCCACGCACGCTGCTCTTGCTGCCACGCCCCGCGGCGCTGATGCACCCTGTTCCAGCCTAGAGCCTTCAGGGCAAGTCCGATGCCGCTCTGAGGCGTGAGATAGGGGCCGTTGTCGTGGCGCGTCAGATCAGCCCCGAGGGCCACTAAATTGATTTGGCTGCAGTCGGGGTGCGCTTCCAAGTACCCGGCAAGGCGGGAGCAAAGAGTGATCGTCGTACGGTCGAACATAGGTGCACTATCAGGGAACCGAGGACGAATTTCAACGTCCGAACGTGAGCGCCTAGACGGTTGTAAAATTCGATCCGGGCGGAGACGGCGTCGATCCGGCTGAGATTTTAAGGTGCTACCGTGGAACCGTGCACACCCGTGCTCGGCAAGAAATTTTGGCCGGGTGTGGCCGGGTGAGTTCCAAAACACCGGGCGGGTAAAAGTACCTTATTCTATTAAGTTTGGACGGGTAAACCTAGTTGTCCATATCATTCTTAGTACGTTCTAAATTTAGAGATCACCCCCCCCCTTGCCGGGTGCTGGAGCCGGGTCCGGCCGTCCAAACAGGGTGATCTCCAAAGGGTGGGCTGGTTTTTGAAATTTCACCCGGCTACCCGGCCAAACCCATTGGATACTACATTTTCACCCGGCCATTCACCCGGCCACGCACCCGGCCAAAAACCGGTCACCCGGCCAAGCCAATCCCATTATGAGATGATTTTTGGAACTTTTTGAGCCACTTTTTTCAAACTTTAAAGTTGAATTTTGTCAATTTGGTTGCACGTTGCTACCTGATCAGCGCGATCCCCCTGCCGCCGGTGCGCCCTGTCCCAGGGTTCCACTTTGCCTTCCCGTGCGCCCCTTAACCTGACGACCTGTCAGGATAGCCGGCTAGGCGGCAGTCGATCTTGCTGGGGTTCCACGGTGCCAAGTTCCGCCCCCCGCCGCCCGTCCGATGGCCAGTCGTTGGCAGGTGTGACGGGTGTTGCGACGTCGGCGCTGCTCCAGATGCCTCTACTAGGGGCGACCGTCACCAGGTCACATGCCCCTGGTCCAATTGGTCCGAGGGTTGGACCAGTTGGACCAGCCAGAATTCCGCTAGACCTCGCTCCGTCGTAATTAAACTGACGTGCAGTGCCCCGGTGGTGCAGGAGTTTCTTGGTGAACAAGGCCCGGAAGGTGAGTCGTGCTGCCCTACGTCGAGAGGCGAAGGGGCGTGCGGAGCTTCTCGCAATAGGGGAGTTCATCTTCGAGTTCTCGCAGCTTGAGTTCACGATCCGAGTTGCACTGGCGAGAACGTTGAACCCTTATTGGGACGATGAGACGTTCGACGCTGTGACTTCGCCCTACGACTTTAGGATGCTCTGTGGGGTGACCCGAGCCGTGCTCGAAGGTGAAGCGCGCAAGTTGGCCACTCAAGAAGATCAGGAGATCAGGAAAAATGAGATAGAATGCATCTTCAACGCCTGCTTAGCGATGAACGATGAGCGCGTGCGGATCGCACACGGGACGTGGACGATTGACGGCGGCGCGCGCCACGTTGCTCGGGGCTCGCTCAGGGCAAACTTCCACTTCGAGAAACCGGAAAAGATCGTCGAGAAGACGCTCGCGGTTAAAAAACTGATGGCCAGTGTCGTTGGACTGCTACCTTGAGAGCCTTCAAAGGAATACGCAGCCCAAAGAAAAAAGCGGCCTAAGGGGAAAGGTCATGCGTTCCATCTGCTATTCAATTTTCGGCGGCGCTCAGTCCCTCAGTCCCAAATTGTCTTCGGCGGATTTACCGAAGCTATCTCTAGTTCTGCCCAATCAATATCACGAACCGAGCGACCAGTTTTCTTTTCTGCCCGTTCAATAGCTTCATTCAAGGTGCTGGCTACTTCACTGCACGTCGAACAGTGCAAAATGGCATTTGTAAATAAGCTCAAGACAGGCGAATAATGGCTCTGCTCACCCTTTGTATTTCTGAACCGCAGCGGAAACAGATCATCCTTAAAAAGAACGCCAAGCGCTTTAGCGGTTGCTGCTGCTTGCTCGATGCTATCGTCCTTGTAGAGAAGACCGCCCCCAAGCGCGCTCCAACGTGATTTTTTCACACGGGCGCCATTCGAGGCGATGCTCACCGTGCACGGCTCTCCACTATCAAGCCTAACACTGGCACCGTGACCCAACAGGCGGGAGTCAGCAAAATGAAGCAGAGTTGGCATTTGTTCGTATCTTGCGTTCGTCGAATCACAACCCCCTTGCCCTGACAGTTTATCAGTAGCGAGCGCGGCGGGGCGATGATGGTGCGGACGTGTGCGGGGCACGCTGACGTTCGAAGCTTTAGCGCGGAAGCGCAACGGCGAGACGCTAGTGGACATTGCCAAGAGCTACAACGTAAGTCACATGACGATTAGCAGGCTGTAACTGCTGCGTCGCACAGTGAGGACCATCAAATGAAGTCATGGGTAGGCCTTGCTGCCGGGGTCGTCATTTTTCTAGTGCTGGCCGCATTTGCGATCCTCATTTGGATGAACTCCACAAGCGACACGGCCGGTACTGGCATCGGTCTTATCAGTCTTATCGTCGCCGTCTTGGTATTGGTCATTTACTGGCGCCAAGCCAACATTATGGAGCGACAAGAAAATCTCCAGCGCGCTTGGCTTATAGTGGGGATGGGCCCTTGGCACTCAGGTTATGAAGGCACTCCAGACATTGGCCCCAATGGGGGACGGAAGGTGCACTGCAATCCTGAGTATCGCAACTACGGACAAACGCCGGCATTCGTCAGGCATCTCGATTATGCCTTCTGTTCAGACCCCCCTCCGAAGAAGCCAAATTGGGGCGCCTGCAAACGATTTCCAATAAATAATTGGGTCGGCACTACCCAAGAGATTATCCAGATAGATCGTCTGCAACCATCTTGGGAAATGACGACGCCGACGATCATCTATTACGGGCGGTTGGCCTACGTCGATGTTCTCAAGCGTGAACGATACTGTGGCTTTATCTACCGCTGGTACAAGGACGGCGAACCAAACCACGAGCGCGTGGGCGACAAGTATCCCGCATACGTGGAATGGCAGTAGCCTGTCATCGCATCTACACGTTCGAATAACAAACGCGTCATGAAGCCCCCGCCGCAGCAATGTTGGCGGGGGTTTTTCATTGCAACGGCTTCAGCGCCAAAGGTTCTTAAACCGGCCCGGCGCCAGTTCGGTATAGCGCACTGTGGATTGAATGCTGCGATGCCCGAGATACGCTTGCAGCGTACGCGTATCAGTCCCCTTGTTCGCCAGGACGAAACCTGCCGCATGCCGCAGCATGTGCGGGTGCACCTTAAAGCCGATCTTGGCCACGTTGCCAGCGCGCTCCACCAGCTTTTGCAGGCCGGCGACGCTGAACGGTGCCCCCCGCTCAGAAACGAAAATGAAGGTCGATTTGGCCTCGCGTTTCAGCACCCTCAACGCCCGCAATTCATCGCCGAGCAGTGGATGCGTTGTTGCCGTTCCACCCTTGGCGCGGCGGATATGGAGGGTCGCAGTCTCAAATTCCACGTCTGTCCATTGGAGGTCGCAGAGCTCGCTGGCCCGCAGAGCGTGGCGAAAGCAGATCCGGATCATGCAGCTGTCTCTGGCGCCGTATCGGTTGCCCGCGGTGGCCGCGATCAGCTTCTCGACTTCGCGCTCAGTCAGGTGTTCGCGTGGTCTGAGCTCGCTGTTCGGACGCCGCGTCGGCGTGACTGTCCGTATTTCTTTGATTGGCGCGATCAGCCGGAGGTTCGATTTGCTCATGTGCTTCGCCTCTCTGTGCGGTGCGACTGTCGGTACTCTCATAAGAATACGGACAGTTTGTCGAGACAAAAAAGGCGTCACGGTTAGCTTTGCGTGTGGACAGTACAACGGGCCCGGCGTCGGACCCAATCGGGCCAGTTGAAGCTGGTCGATCAGCCGGCGCATTGTCACGCTGCTGGGGCTGACGTAAAAATTGCTCGCGGAAAGGGGCTGAGCCGTGCGAGCCATAGCCTATCTGTGTTTGCTACTTCTTGGTGCCATATCCGGCAACGACGCAAAAGATGGTAGCCACGAAATAGCCAAAGCTACGAGAGCACTAGCATGGTGCACTCTAGCAGTCGGCGCATTGACTGCTTTCGTTTTGTTCCTTCAGTTTTTTATTTTGAGCAAAACCGACGAGACAGCAAGGATCACGAACCGCGCTGCCGTTTACGCAAAACCCCCTAGATGGGACCCCTTGATAGGTGGCGGGGCTGTCGCAGGTTGGAGAATTTCTCCGCAATGGGAGAATAGCGGCAATACCGCAACAAGGGATTTGGACATCGAAAGCTGGTGCCCCGACAGTGAACAAAAATCTTCCGATCCATGGAATTTGTGGCCGGAAACTTTGGAAAATCTCGTCAATAAATATCATCTCGGGCCGAAACAAACCGGCACCGGTGTCCTCTGTAACGCTCCACTCGCCATCTTGGATGACATCAAAGCTGGCAAAAAGCATTTGTACATCACGTCGCGTGCTATCTATCACGACGAATTCGATGACACGTATTGGCATGTCTCCGAGTATTGCAGTGAAGCACTTCTTTTGGGAGACTTCGCCAAACCGGAAAGCGGAATTCAGGTTACGCTGGCCCCATGTCCGAACGGACACAATTGCGCTGATAAAGAATGCGAGCGCGAGGAACAAAATCGTCCGGGATCGCAAAGCATTTCGAAATCCTCCGCCGCGAGGGCGGCGGCGATAGAGCGTTCCCAGAAAAAACCTCAAGTTAGTTCGGACGGCACAAGCCAACATCAGTCAACGAAATGATATTCAAGCCGACGGAGTGTGGCGATGACGGATGATGTTGCAGGCAGGTTCGCGCGCCAATTCGGTTTGCTGCAAAATTTGGGCAAGGACGCGATGAAGGCGATTGTCGCACGCGCTCGCGAATTGGAAGCCAAGGGCTTAAGTCTGACGGGGGCTGCAATGACGGCGGTGAAGGAGAAGCATCCCGCCGACTTTGATCCTTTACTCTATAAGAAAAACGGCGAACCAATCGAGACGTTGCTCGCCGACATTGAAAGGCTATAGACAACTCCCACTAAGGCTTGCGCGTCTAGATGAGTGACCAAGCAATCAGGGCCACGCCGACGATTAGCGCCGCACCCCAAGCCCATAGGATCATCCGAGCTTTCAAATCGAGTGGCAAAGACTCATTGATGCCGTGAGCCGAGAGTCTGGCTTGTACTCACCAAATCTCGCGGAGCATGATCCCAAGCACCACGGCACTTAGGGCGGTCAACAGCAATCCGAAGATCAGGACGGCGGCGTGCATAAGGGAAGGATAACAGGTCGCCAGTTCGATGCTAGAGGCGCGCCGGTCAGCGCTGCTTCGTACGTACGTGCTTTGTTTGTTTGATCAGCTGACGGCGGCGCGGCAGCTCGCCGCGTTCGCAGCCCCGTGCGCGTTTGTTTGGTCCGTGGTCGCGGACCCACCCCCATGCTCGGATAGGCCCCCCGGCCGACCTTTACTAAGAAGGGGTCCCACTGAAATATGGGGCCAAAATTTTCGAACGCGTTAACTTCTGTTCACACGTACGACCAAACAAAGATCAAACAGATAACGAATAAATAAAGCCCGCAGCAACCCTGCTGATCAGCCTTGTACACGGTGCCAATTTTAGATCATTGCGGGGATCACGTTATCAAACGCCCGCCCCCTCCCTTGAAACGGTATCCGTTTTTCAGATCATCTGAGTGGCCATTGTAACGCGACAAGACTACGAGTGCGAACCTGCGAAGGCATCAATCCTGCGATCGGTATTCCTGCAGCGCTTCTAGTTCACTGCGTGCGTCATTTTCGATATCGCTGATCGTGGCCGCCGCGCTTTCTGCAGGGTCGAGCACCTGGTCGAGACCGATCGCAGAACGTTTGGTGTCCGTCGGCGCTGCATGCCGCTTTCTCTGGAACGATTTGTGCCATGTCCCGTAGAGTTGAGTAGTCATTTCGCCTTTGCCCTCTGTAGCGCGTTTCTGAGGGCCAATATTTGGCGCGTGTAGGTTAAAAGAATTGATCCGCAGGGGGTTGCCGACGCCCGTGTCACCCGTCAAGGCCACCCCCATGCGGCATAAGGACTCGATCGCTCGGCGCTTCCACATTAACTATCGTGCCTCGATAGCCAAAAATCCCTTGCTGCCGCATAATCCAGGGTGTGCATAACGGCCTTCGCGACCCTTGAGAAAAGGTCGCCCTTTTTGGCATTGCACATGACCCTCGCCCAAATCAATCGCACGATCCGCGCCGCCATCCGCGCTGCGCAGCAGGAGGGTGCGTCCGCGCCGCGGCATGCATTCACCGCAAGGATAGCGCCGAGAACTCAGGCAAATTGTCGAGGCGTTTGCCCGCCCTTCGTAGCGGTGAAATGAGTGGCACAGAAATCTTACGATCCGCGCATCGGCCATTGCAGTCTCTCGCCCAAGTTATGGAACTACAGCCGCTGGCACTGGCACCGCTCTCTGCGGCGCGGTTTCTCTCGATCAGCAAACGTTCTCTCTCCCGCCTTATCGCCGAAGGCAAGGTTGTCGCCCGCAAGGAAGGCACGCGCACGCTTGTCGATGTTGAGTCACTTAAGAGCTATTACGCGAGCCTGCCCGTGAAGCTATGACGATGTTGACTATGCCAATTAGCCCGGCGCGCTGCGGCGACCAAACGTCATTCAACGGAAGCAGAGATTTTTCTCTTGCTCACCTGCTTCCTTTCCGTTCCGGCGCCGCCCAAAGCATGACCAAATCGACGGAGCAAACATCCTGCGACGCATCCGCGGCCGCTTGTGGTCGGAAACTCGGCGTCATGAGGCGTCGGTGGGAAGCCCGAAAGAATTTAAAATTAATCCGACGATAAGGGATTGATTTCAGTTGGTTATTTGCCACACTCGCGAGAACAGAAACGGCCGATAGCCGACACCGGGAAAGTGATATTTTTGCAACTGCCGCCAGCTAAGTGACGCTTACCCCCGCACTCGCACCTATAAACCGTTGCATTCTGAACTCGATTGCATGACCCTGCGGCGAGTTGGCAGTCGTGCCGACGGGACAAGCACCATGCGGGATATTTCGCGGGGTCTTGGGGACAAAACACTGGAGGGGCAAATGACCCGACTGAGACAGATTGCAATGGCAGGTCTCGCGGCGGTCGCCATCGGCGGCTTCGCGAGTTCCGCTTCGGCAATGCAATCCGGAACTTTCCAAAACCGCTTGAACGGCGCCACGATCGGTCTGCCGTTGGGCGCATTGCCACCGCCCGGATTATATTCGGGCACTGAAATTGTGTACCTCGGCTTGGCCGGTCAAAACGGCGGTAGCGGCAACCAAGCGCCGCATCTTTCGCTCCCTGCAATCGCGCAGGCAGTGCCGTTCCTATACGTGCCTGGTTGGAATTTCTTGGGCGCCACTTACGGCTTCGGCGTGGTGCAAGCCTTCTACATCGGGTACGTTCAGGGTTTCCAAGGTAGTCCGAGCGTGCCGGCGTCACCTCCGATAGCCTCCTTCGAGGTGATCGCGAACACGACCTGGAGCCCGATCAACCTGTCCTGGAACCTGGGCGGTGGATGGTTCTGGAGCGTGTCGTTCAACTTCATGGGTCCGGATGGCTCGCGCTGGGTCGGTACGCCGAACCCAGACTATTGGACCTTCGAGCCGGCGACGGCGATCTCGTACCTCGCCAACAACTGGGTGCTGTCGGCTAACTTCTTCTACGACATCAACACCCGGTCGAGTGGCCCATGCTGCACCCAAACGCCCGCTACTGCGGTTACGAGCGGCAACGCGCTCTATATCGACGGTACGGCGGTCTACAAGATCGGCAAGTGGGAACTCGGACCTGTCGCCTACACCGAAATCCAAACCACCGCCGATACCGGCCCGGGCTGCCCCGCTCTTTGCGGCAATCTGCGGACCGTCGACGTCGGCGCCCTGGTCGGCTACGACTTCGGCCCGGTGGACATCCAGGTGTGGTTCACGCAGAGCGTGTTCCGTCAAAACGCGATCGACGGTCTGGATTTCTGGACCCGCTTCGGCTTCAAACTCTGGGGACCTGAGGCTCCGAAGCCGCTCGTTGCTAAGAACTAAGCTAGCAACAGCTCCTGTCTCTGGGCCCCGCGGGATAACCGCGGGGCTCTTTTCGTTTTGTGCGCCTTAGGAAGCGGACGTCGGTCTTCTCACCTCGGCGGAGAGCGCTTGGGTCGTCTGTCAAAGGACTCTTTGCAAGGTGAAGTCGGCCCATGCTGTCATCATTTCCCTTCTCTTATTGAGCCGGGTGCTGTGCCGGTAAGCTTGCTCAACAGAATCGCCGACCGCGTGCGCCAATGCCATCTCACGCAGTTCTTGTGGATAGTCGTTTTCGGCGGCCCAGTCCGTAAAGCTCGACCTGAAACCATGGACTGTGTATCCAGGCCGCAATTTTCCTAGCAATTCCATCATTTGGCCGCTGTAACCCGGGAAAAGCCTGCCCTTACGATCACCGATCAGCGCAAGAGCGGCCTTCGCCAGCGGCACTTGGCGCTGTCTTCCTTCCTTCATGCGCGTCGCAGGGACAACCCAGATGTCGCCGCCGATTAGTTGAATCGGCAGCTTCGCGATGGAGGCGTATTCTGCTGGTGATTTGATTTCGGATCGAGTGGCGCTAAGCGTTTCGGCGGTGCGGGCCGCGGTCAAGATCGTCCACTGCAACGCCCTAGCCGGTGACGAACCTTCCCGCTGAAGCGCGTGCATCAACTCAGGCACTTCCGACCACGGCAGGGCTGTAGGTGTTTGGCTTGCGGCACCGCGCTCAAGAGAAATTCCATGTGACCACGCCGACGGGCAATATTCTCTCCCTCCCGTCGATGGCCGATTGCTTTAGCCCAATCGAGAAGGCATGCGATCCTGGTGCGTGTCTTCTCCGCAGTCACCGCCGGCATCGAACTCAACACCGCTAGTAGATCGGCTGTTGTGAGTGAGTTGAGCGGCATTTTCGCGAGCGTTGTATTGATCAGCGTGCGCTTGTACGAATTGGCTTCAGCGCCATTGGTGCCGCCCTTCCAGCTTTTCACTCGTGCTCTGTGAAATATGAATTCCTCAACAGCCTCTCCAAAAGTCAGATCGGAAACCGCTGGCGCGGCGTTAAGCGCTTTGTGAGCCAGGCTTTGGGCAGATTCCTCACCGGTTCGCCGGCGAACTACGAACTCCTCTCGGGCGCGCCTGGCTTGCGCCGGCGACACCTTGGCTGCTGAACCCAGACCTTTGCTCCGTATAACTGCCCCGTCACGGTACTGCAGAACCCAAAAGCCGCGGCGGTTACGCACGACCAAATAGAGGTTGTTGCCGTCGGGGATCTTTTGATTGATCCCACTACGAATGGCAGCGGCTACCTGTTCTGGTCTGAGACCCACAAAGCCCCTCAATTACACACAGAAATTACACACATTCGCTGCCCGTCCTGTCCCATACGTGCCCCCCGTTGTCAAACAAGCCATTGAATTACAATGAGGATTTCCCGTCCTGACCCATGAGGGCCCAGCCGGGCTTCAATACCTCCTGGCAGATCGTGCCGACGGGACAAGCACCAAGCGGCATATTTCGCGGGGTCTTGGGGACAAAACACTGGAGGGGCAAATGACCCGACTGAGACAGATTGCAATGGTAGGTCTCGCGGCGGTCGCAATCGGCGGCTTCGCGAGTTCCGCTTCGGCAATGCAATCCGGAACTTTCCAAAACCGCTTGAACGGCGCCACGATCGGTCTGCCGTTGGGCGCATTGCCACCGCCCGGCCTATATTCGGGCACTGAAATTGTTTACCTCGGCCTCGCCGGACAAAGGGGCGGTGCGGTGGGAGGTAACCAGGCGCCTGGACTTTCGCTGCCTGCAGTCGCACAGGCAGTGCCGTTCCTGTATCTACCTGGTTGGAATTTCTTGGGCGCCACCTACGGCTTCGGCGTGGTGCAAGCCTTCTACATGGGGTTCGTTCAGGCTAACCCCGGTACTCCGAGCGCGGTACAGTCAGCCCCGATCGCTTCCTTCCAAGTCATCGCCAACACGACCTTCAGCCCGATCAACCTGTCCTGGAACCTGGGCGGTGGATGGTTCTGGAGCGTGTCGTTCAACTTCATGGCTCCGGATGGCTCGCGCTGGGCCGGTACGCCGAACCCGGACTATTGGACCTTCGAGCCGGCGACGGCGATCTCGTACCTCGCCAACAACTGGGTGCTGTCGGCAAACTTCTTCTATGACGTCAACACCAAGTCGACCGGCCCATGCTGCACCCAAACGCCTGCTACTGCGGTGACGAGCGGCAACGCGCTCTATATCGACGGTACGGCGGTCTACAAGATCGGCAAGTGGGAACTCGGACCTGTCGCCTACACCGAAATCCAGACCACCGCCGATACCGGCCCGGGCTGTCCCGCTCTTTGCGGCAATCTGCGAACCGTCGACGTCGGCGCCCTGGTCGGCTACGACTTCGGCCCGGTGGACATCCAGGTGTGGTTCACGCAGAGCGTCTATCGTCAAAATGCGATCGACGGGTTTGATATGTGGACCCGCTTCGGCTTCAAACTCTGGGGACCTGAGGCTCCGAAGCCGCTCGTTGCTAAGAACTAAGCTAGCAACAGCTCCTGTCTCTGGGCCCCGCGGGATAACCGCGGGGCCTTTTTCTTTTGCCCGCTGCTTGTCCGGTTGTGTCTGGTCTTGTCCTCCCCGCCGTGGCCATTATGGTACGTCATGCCCTTGCATGGTCGCTTCATGTCCGCCGCTGAACTGCACAACCCCGTCGCCACCCTCGCCGCTCCGCCGCGCCACGATTGGACCCGCGAAGAAATACGCGCGCTGTTCGATCTGCCGCTGTCCGAGTTGATCTTCCGGGCGCAGAGCATCCACCGCGTCCATTTCGATCCGACCGAGGTGCAACTCTCGACGCTGCTCTCGATCAAGACCGGCGGCTGTCCGGAGGACTGCGCCTACTGCCCGCAGAGCGCTCAATACGACACCGGCGTGCACGCCGAGAAGCTGATGCCGCTTGATTCGGTGCTTGAGGAGGCGCGCGCCGCCCGCGACGCCGGCGCCAGCCGCTTCTGCATGGGCGCGGCATGGCGCTCACCAAAGGAGCGCGATCTCGATCAAGTCTGCGCCATGGTCGAGGGCGTCAAGAAGCTCGGGCTCGAGACCTGCGCGACGCTCGGCATGCTGACCGCGTCGCAGGCGAACAAGCTCAGGGCCGCGGGCCTCGATTACTACAATCACAACCTTGACACCTCGCCGGAATTCTACGGCCAGATCATCACCACGCGGACTTACGACGATCGCTTGGAGACGCTGGAGCACGTGCGCAATGCGGGCATCAATGTCTGCTGCGGCGGCATCGTCGGCATGGGCGAGACCCGCGCGGATCGCATCGGCATGATCGTGACACTGGCGAATTTGCCGGCGCATCCGGAGTCGGTGCCGATCAACATGCTGGTCCGCGTCGCTGGCACGCCGCTCGCCGACCAGCCGCCGCTCGAGCCGATCGAGTTCGTGCGCACCGTCGCGGTTGCCCGGATCACCATGCCGCGATCGATGGTCCGGCTGTCAGCCGGCCGCGAGACCATGAGCGAGGAGACTCAGGCCTTGTGTTTCCTCGCCGGCGCCAATTCGATCTTCTGCGGGCCGAAGCTTCTCACCACGCCGAATCCGAAGCGTGATCGCGATCAGCTTCTGATGGACCGGCTCGGCCTGCAGCCGATGGGCTGAGGCCGTTTCCCGGACGCCGCGTACGCGAACCGATGCACCGTGAGCCGGGACCTTTGCAAACTCCACCCCACCTGTAACAATCCGGGGTCTGCAGCGCATCACCATGGCGTGCGCAAAACCCGCGTAAACGCGCTGGCGGTGCTGCGCTGCGCGCGGCAGACGCGGCGCTTTTCTTACTTCGCTCCGCGCAGCACGTGATAGCTGAGCGCGCCCGGATCGGTGAGGTCCGGCACCTTCCAGCCGTCGAGATCGTATTCCGCCATGCAGTCCTCGGCGAAGCCCTTGAAGCGATCGGCGTTGCCGGACGCCTGCGCGCCGAACAGGCAATAGCGGCGAATCTCTTCGGTCGAGCCGCCGTAATTGATCTCGTAGAGCTCGTGCCGACCGCCGAACTCGGTGGCCATGCAGTCCCACAGCAGCTTCATCAGCTTGACCCGCTCCTCGGCCTTGTAGCCGTTGGAGCCGCGCATGTAGCGGTCGAGATAGGGCCGGATTTCGGGGTTCTTGAAATCGCTAGAGTGGGAGTTGAGATAGATCAGCCCCGACGCCACCGTCTGTTCGATGATGTATTTGACCTTGGTGTAGGCCATGGTGGCGATGATCTGGTAGGCGTTGCCCGGATCCATGTTGGGCAGCACATAGCCGTCGATCCAGGGCTTTGGATCGCGCACCATCGCGTCCGATAAGGCCCAGAACAGATTGCGCCAGGCGATCACCTCGCCGACATTGGCCTGCACGCCGCGATAATCCTTGGTGCCGGACGCCTCCACCGCCTTGAGCAACAGCCCGGCAATGAAGTCGAGCTTGACCGCAAGCCGCGTGCAGCCATGCACGACAAAGCGCGGCAGGAAGCCGGTGCGTGGGAAGAAGTTGTTGGCCTTTTCGAGGTCGCCATAAACGAAGACGTTTTCCCAGGGCACCAGCACCTTGTCGAGAATGAACACGGCGTCGTTCTCGTCGATGCGGCTCGACAGCGGATAATCGAACGGGCTCCCCATCGCCGTCGACGTCATCTCGTACGAGGTGCGGCAAATGAATTTCACGCCCGGATGATTGGTCGGCACCATGAACACCACGGCGAACTTCTTGTCCTGCACCGGGATCAGGCCGTGATGGGCGACGAAGGTGTAGTTTGTCAGCACCGAGCCGGTGGCAACCACCTTGGCGCCGGACACGACGATGCCGGCATCAGTCTCCTTCTCGACATGGCAGCAGACGTCAGCGACTTCATTCGGCGGCCGGTCGCGATCGACCGGAGGATGGATGATGGCGTGATTGACGAACGGCACGCGCTCTTGGCTGTATTTGTACCAGCGTTTCGCGTTCTCCTGGTACGGCTCGTAGAATTGCGCATTAGCGCCGAGCGTCGCCAGGAACGACGCTTTGTAGTCCGGCGAGCGGCCGAGCCAGCCGTAGGTAATCCGCGCCCATTCGGCGATGGCGCTGCGTCCCGCCAACAAATCGTCGAGCGATCGCGGCGCCTTGAAGAAGGCGTGAGTCTTGCCGCCGTTGCCGGTGTCGGTCGGCACCATGATCTTGTCAGCATGCTTCTTGTCGTGCATGGCATCGAACAGCCTCGCCACCATGCGCGCAGTGTTGCGGAAGGCTGGATGCGTGGTGACGTCCTTCACCCGCTCGCCGTAGATGAAGACGGTGCGATCGTCGCGCAGCGAGTTCGAGATACTCGGCGCCGGTCTGCGGCGTCGTTACCCGCCCGGCCTTTCCCGACTTGGCGGCGCTCGCTTCCTTGTCGTCCTTCACGGCTACGCTCATGGCGCTCCCTCCCTGCGTTTGATCTTTCGCCTTCAGCCTTGTTGGGCAAAGTACGTTCGATTATCGAACTCTCGTGCGGTATTTTGACATTTTTCGAACGATACCCGGCCGGCCAAGTGCAAGCAAGATGCTGACGCTGGTCGCGGAGGCAGCGCACCCAAGCAACGGCTACGCCACCGAAGCGGAGATCTGTTCGGCTACCGTGCGCAAGCGCGGCAGGAAACGGTCGCGCATTTCGTTGCGCGTGGTCCGCGTCGAATGGGTGCTGATATTAAGCCCGGCGATCGCCTCGCCAGCACGATCGACCACCGGCACCGCAATCGAGCGCAGGCCGCGCTCGAGCTCCTCGTCGACAATGGCAAATCCCTGGGCGTGGTCTTCGCGCACCCGCTCGTAGAGCGCTTGCACGTCGGTAATGGTCGACGGCGTCAAGGCCTCGATGCGCAACGATCGCAGCCGGCACCACAATTCGGCGTCATCGAGAAAGCCGAGCTGGATGCGCCCGAGCGAGGTGTAAAAGGCCGGCAGGCGCGTGCCGACGGCAAGCGTCACCGACATGATGCGGCGCGCCGGAAAGCGCGCGACATAGACGATTTCGGTTCCCTCGAGAATCGCCGCCGAACACGACTCGTGGAATTCCTCGCTGAGCTGACGCATCAGCGGCGAAGCCTGCTCGATCCAATTCTGTGTCGCCAGATAGGCGAAGCCGAGCTTGAGAATTCCGGACGACAGCGAAAATTCGCGCCCGCTCTGCACCACGTACCCGAGTTCCGCGAGCGTGCGCAGAATGCGTCGCGCGGTGGCGCGCGAAAATCCGGTCGCCTTCGCCGCCTCCGACAGCGTCATTGCCGGGCGCTGTTTGTCGAACGAGCCGAGCAACGCCAGCCCTTTGGCAAGCGTCGCCATGAATTCCTTGTCCTGCTGTCTGTCTGCCGACGCGTCTTGCAGAGTCTCTTGCGCCATTGCGCCCACGCATCCTTTGCGTTGCCCGCCAAAGTCACCCCCGCCAAGGACGGCGGCGATTGACACGAATTCGACGCTCAGTAACAATCATCCAGAGCGCGAACCTTCGTTCGATAATCGAACTTACAGAACTACGTCGAGTGGTGCAAGTCGTAAGGTCTCGCTCCGGGGTAAACGCCAGCCAATCACACCGCCCGATTCCGGGATCGCAGTGGATCGTACAGGGAGGACGACATGGCGAAGACGAGAGACAGCATTCGCGTGAACCGCCGCGGCTTCATGAAAGCATCGGCGGCGACAGGCGCCGCGCTCGCCGCGGGTTCGGTATTCGCGCCGGCGGCACACGCCGCCAAGACTTTCAAGATCGGCTATGTCAGCCCGCAGACCGGTCCGCTTGCGGCATTTGCCGAGGCCGACAATTTCGTCATCTCTAACTTCATGAACACCGTGAAGGGCGGCGTGAAAGTCGGCAGCGCGACATTGCCAGTCGAGGTCAGCGTCAAGGACAGTCAATCCAATCCAAACCGTGCCGCTGAAGTGGCCAAGGAGCTGATCGTCGCCAACAAGATCGATCTGATGCTGGTGGCGTCGACGCCGGAAACCACCAATCCGGTGTCCACCCAATGTGAGATCGAGGAGGTGCCATGCATCTCCACGGTGGCGCCGTGGCAGCCTTATTTCATCGGGCGCCAGGCCAATCCAGGCGGCGGACCGCCGGCGTGGAAGCCGTTCAACTACACCTATCACTTCTTCTGGGGCCTTGAAGACGTGATCGCGGTGTTCACCAACATGTGGGGACAATTGCCAACCAATAAATCGGTCGGCGGTTTGTTCCCCAATGACGGCGACGGCAACGCCTGGGGCGACAAGGTCGTCGGCTTCCCGCCGGTGCTCGACAAGCTCGGCTACAAGCTCACCGATCCGGGCCGCTATCAGAATCTCACCGACGACTTCAGCGCCCAGATCGCCGCGTTCAAGAAAGCGAATTGTGAGATCATCACCGGCGTGGTGTTGCCGCCCGACTTCACCACCTTCTGGAATCAAGCGCTGCAGCAGGGGCTGAAGCCGAAAGCCGCCTCGATCGGCAAGGCGATCCTGTTCCCGGTCGCGGTCGAGGCTTTGGGCAAGAACGGCAACAACCTGTCGTCGGAAGTCTGGTGGTCGCCGAACCATCCGTTCAAGTCGTCGCTGACCGGACAATCGGCCAAGGACATCGCCGCCGCTTACGAAAAATCCTCAGGCAAGCAATGGACGCAGCCGATCGGCTTCGTCCACGCGCTGTTCGAGCTCGCTGTCGACGTGGCGAAGCGCTCCGGCGACGTCGGCGACAACAAGGGCATGGTGAAAGCGATTGCCGCGACCAAGCTCGACACGGTGGTCGGGCCGATCGCCTGGGACGGCAAGAAGCTGCCGCCGTTCGCGGCCAAGAACGTCGCCAAGACGCCGTTGGTCGGCGGCCAGTGGCGGTTGCGGAACGGCAACAAGTACGACATCGTCATCACCGACAACAAAACCGCGCCGGAAATTCCGGTCGGCGGCAAGATGGAGCCGATCGCGTAAGATTTGGTCCGACATTTCCTGGGCGCGGTGCAGCGTGAAAGCGCTGCATCACTGTCGCGCTGCGCTGCGCCCGGGAAACGCGGCGCGTTTGGCTTTCGTGCCGGCGGTATCCGCCGGCGCCCGACCGGGTGGGTACGTGATCCTCAGGCTGAACAATCTGTCGCGATCGTTCGGCTCACTCAAAGCCGTCGATGGTGTCGAGCTTGAACTCGCGCCGGGCGAGGCGCTGGGCATCATTGGCCCAAACGGCGCCGGCAAATCGACGCTGTTCAATCTGATCACCGGCTTGCTGAGGCCGGATGGCGGCACCGTGCACTTCGATGGTCATGACATTACACGCGCGCCGCCGCGCGCCCGCTGCATCGCCGGCATCGGACGGTCGTTCCAGGTCCCGCACCCGTTCGAGAATTTGACTGTGTTCGAAAATCTTTTGGTCGCCGCCATTCACGGCCGCAGGCAGCGCGAAGCAGACGTTGTCGATGCATGCGGCGCCATCCTCGATCGCACCGGCCTCGGCGGCTTCGCCAATTGGCCCGCCGGCAAGCTCAATCTGTTGGGTCGCAAACGGCTCGAACTCGCCCGCGCGCTGGCGGGCGCGCCGCGGCTTCTACTGCTCGATGAAATCGCCGGCGGGCTCACCGAAGCCGAATGCCTGCAGCTTGTCGAACTCATTCAAGAAATCAAGAGATCGGGCGTGACCATCGTCTGGATCGAGCACATCGTGCATGCGCTCCTCGTCGTCGTCTCCCGATTGGCGGTGCTCAATTTCGGCCGCAAGATCATCGACGGCGAGCCGCGCGTGGTGATGGCCTCCGACCAGGTCCGCGAGATTTATATGGGCATCGCCGCGTGAGCACTGGGACGTAAAGCGCTACGATTTGCCGATGCTGGAGACCCGCGATCTCACCACTTTCTACGGCGACTTCCAGGCGCTGTTCGGCATCACGTTTACGCTCAACGAAGGTGAAACGGTCGCCATCATCGGCGCCAACGGCGCTGGCAAGTCCACTTTCCTGAAAGCGATTGCCGGCCTGCTGCCGCGTCCCGGGTCCGCCGTCTGCCTCGACGGTCGCGACATCGGTGCATTGCCGGCTTACGAGATCGTCAAATTCGGCATTGCGCTGGTGCCGGAAGGCCGGCGTCTGTTTTCGTCGCTGTCGGTCGAGGAAAATCTCTTGGTCGGCGCCTATGGCCGGCGCACCGGCGGGCCGTGGAACCTCGAAGCGGTCTACCGGCTGTTTCCGATGCTGCGGGAGCGCCGTAACGCCCCGAGCACGGCGCTGTCAGGCGGCCAGCAACAGATGGTCGCGATCGGCCGGAGCTTGATGTCGAATCCGCGCATCCTGCTCTGCGACGAGCTCAGTCTCGGTTTGGCGCCGATCGTCATTCGCGACATCTATGCGGCGCTCGCCGACGTCAAGGGTCGCGGCACCAGCGTGGTCCTGGTCGAGCAGGATTTGGTCCACGCCATGTCGGTCGCCGACCGGGCTTATTGTTTTCAGGAAGGACGCGTGAGCCTTTCTGGCCGGCCGGCGGAGCTGACCCGCGACGCCATCCACGCCGCGTATTTCGGATTGTAAGCCATGCTCGGCTGGATCGACACGCTCATCCAGGGCATTTTGCTCGGCGGGCTCTATTCGCTCTACGCGACCGGCCTCTCGGTGATTTTCGGCATCATGCGACTGGTCAATCTTGCGCATGGCGATCTGATCGTGCTCGGCGCGTTTTTGATTCTCGCGCTGACCGCCGCGGGAGTCCCGCTCGGCGTCGCTTGCGCGATCGTCGTGCCGGTGATGTTCGCGCTCGGCTATGTGCTGCAATCGGTGCTGCTCAACCGGGCGCTCGGCCGCAATATCCTGCCGCCGCTCCTTATCACTTTCGGGCTGTCGATCATCGTGCAGAACGGTCTCCTCGAGACATTTTCCGCCGACACCCGCCGCCTCGATGTCGGCGCGCTGCAAAGCGCGTCGCTGCCGATCGGCGGCGGCATCGCCGTCGGCGTCATGCCGTTGATCTGCCTCACCGCCGCGATTGCCGTCATTCTCCTCCTCAATGGCGTGTTCTACCGGACCGCGGTCGGCCGGGCGTTTCGCGCCACCTCCGACGACGTCGAAATCGCGCAGCTCATGGGCATCAACAACCGTTCGATCTACGCGCTGACCATGGGCATTTCGCTCGCGGTCTGCGCCGTGGCAGCGTTCTTTCTCGGCACCCGCGCCAATTTCGATCCCAGCATTGGACCGGCACGCCTGCTCTATGCCTTCGAGGCAGTGATCATCGGCGGCCTCGGCAGCCTGTGGGGAACGCTCGCCGGCGGCATCGTGGTCGGCGTGGCGCAAACCATCGGCGCCCACATCGATCCCGAATGGCAGATTCTCTCCGGCCATGTCGCGTTCCTGATTGTTCTGGTGATACGGCCGCGCGGGCTGTTTCCGCGCGCGGTTGACTAAGAGCGGCGGCATGGACACCGACGGCTCGGCGGCCACCCCTAAAGAAGAGCTGCAGCTCCGCCGGCGCTATGCGGTGGTGCGGGGGACGCGGGCCTCGAGGCACACGCTCCGTCTCGCCATCCCCGTTGTCGTGCTGCTGTTTGCCTTGCCGGCCTTCGCCAGCCGCGTGCTGCTGCAGGAATTGTTCTACGTCTTCACCATGTTGGCGCTGGCGCAATTGTGGAATCTTCTTGCCGGCAGCGCCGGCCTGATATCGGTCGGCCAGCAGGCGTTTGTCGGCATGGGAGCCTACGCGCTGTTCGCCTTCACAGTGGTGGCGGGCCTCGATGCGGTGCCGGCGATTGTGCTGGCCGGCGTCATCGCCGGCCTGGTCGCGATCCCGGCGGCGCTGATCGTGTTCCGTTTGCGCGGCGCCTATTTCGCCATCGGCACCTGGGTCGTCGCCGAAGTCTGCCGGCTGGTCCTGGCGCAGGTGAAACAGCTCGGCGGCGGCACCGGCACGTCACTGCCGCCGGATATCGCGAGCTCGATCTTCGGCCTGGACTTTGTGCGCAACCTGTTTGCGGTGCGCGGGCCTGCGGCCCGCGATATGATGACATATTGGCTCGCGCTCGTGCTCGCGATCGGTACGTTCGTCCTGGTGTACCGGCTGCTGCGGTCGCGTTACGGGTTGGCGCTGTCCGCCATCGGCGATTCCGAGGCGGCTGCGGAAAGCACTGGCGTCGACGTCTTCCGCACCAAGTTCTTGATCTATGTGCTGACCGCGGTGGCAGCCGGCATGGTCGGCGCGCTGATCTTTTTGCAGAAGGCTAGGATTTCGCCGGACGCGGCGTTCTCGCTGATCGACTGGACCGCCTATGTCATCTTCATTGTCGTGATCGGCGGCATCGGCACAATGGAGGGACCGATCATCGGCGTCGCGATCTTCTATCTGCTGCAATATTACTTGGCCGCGCTCGGCTCCTGGTATCTGATCCTGCTCGGCGGGCTGGCTATCCTGCTCATGCTGTTTGCGCCGTCGGGCGTTTGGGGCGTGATCGCGCATTCGCTCGACATCAGTCTGTTTCCGGTGCGACGACGGCTGGCCGTCATCGCCGACATCGCCACCAAGAACGAAAGCAAGCCGTAGGGCGTCACCGCCAGGACTTTCCCGGGAGCGATTGTGATTGGCGATCGCGTTACACCGCCGCCACACCGCGCCGCTATTGTTCCCTGGTCAGGAACCCGATATATCCGCTCGGATATTACGATGCGGCGACGTCATAAGATCGTTTGCCCAATAAACGCAACGCAGGGAGGGAAACACAATGAATGTACCGGCGCCTAAATTTTTGATCGAGAAGACCTGGGAGGGCCGCGTCTTCGGCACCGAATGGCGCAGCGCCGCTGGCGGCTCGCTGGATGTGTTCGAGCCGGCGACCGGCGCCAAGATCACGAGTGTCGGCAACGCTACCGCCGCCGACGTGCGCCGCGCCGCCAGCGAAGCACGGGCCACGCAGCCCGGCTGGGCGGCGACGCCGTATGAAGAGCGGGCCGCCATCCTGCGCAAGGCCGCCCGCATACTGGAAGAGAACCAGGAGGAACTGATTCCGTGGATCGCCCGCGAAACCGGCGGCATCCCCGCCAAGGCGGGATTCGAAATCCATTTGGTGGCCGAGGGCCTTTATCGCGCCTCTGCCATGTGCACCGAGCCGCAAGGCGTGGTGCTGCCGTCCAATCCGGGCCGGATCAGCATCGCCCGCCGCATGCCGCGCGGCGTCGTCGGCATCATTTCGCCGTTCAATTTCCCGCTGATTCTTTCCATGCGCGCAGTGGGACCGGCACTCGCGACCGGCAGCACCGTGGTACTCAAGCCTGATCCTCGCACCGTCATGACCGGCGGCTTTATCGTCGCGCGGATATTCGAGGAAGCCGGATTGCCGAAGGGCGTGCTCCATGTTCTGCCCGGCGGCGCTGAAGCGGGCGAAGCGATCTGCACCGATCCCGACATCGCCATGGTGTCGTTCACCGGATCGAGCAATGTCGGCCGCCGCATCGGCGAACTGGCCGGCAAGCATCTGAAGAAAGTCCAGCTCGAGCTCGGCGGCAAGAACGCGGTGATCGTGTTGGAGGACGCCGATCTCGACGCCGCCGCTTCGGCGATCGCATTTGGCGCCTGGTTCCATCAGGGCCAGATCTGCATGACCACCGGTCGCATCCTGGCGCGCGATCAGATCGCCAAATCGCTGACGGAGAAACTGGTCGCCAAGGCGAACCACTTGCCGGTCGGCGATCCGCTCGGACAAGTGGCGCTCGGACCGGTGATCTCGAAGGCGCAGGTCCAGCGCATCGACAGCATCGTGAAACAGTCGGTAGCCGCGGGCGCCAAGCTCGAGGCCGGCGGAACGTTCGACGGACCATTCTATAAGCCGACGGTGCTGACCGGCGTGAAGCCCGGGATGCGCGCATTCGACGAAGAGATCTTCGGGCCGGTCGCTGCGATCACCTCGGTCGGCAGCGACGACGAGGCGGTGCAGCTCGCCAACCAGAACGAGTACGGCCTGTCGGCCGGCGTGTTCTCCATCGACGTCGGCCGCGCGATCGCGATCGGCAATCGCCTCAATACCGGTCTCCTGCACATCAACGACCAGACCGTCGCCGACGAGCCGCATGTGCCATTCGGCGGGTCAGGCGCTTCCGGCAACGGCACCCGCATCGGCGGCCCGGCCAATTGGGATGAATTCACCCAGTGGCAGTGGGTGACCATTAAGGAGAAGCCGAATCCCTATCCGTTCTGATCTGACGATCGTGCGTTGAAAATGACTCGCGGCAGCGCGCTGAACTCTGCCGCGACCAGTCCATCCCTGGCTCGACGTAAAGCGTCGCCGCGCATTGTTCCAGAAATAACGGCAGTTTGATCCGACCCGGTTCGGCGCCCGGCCGGAACGCGCCAGCGCATGCGAAATTATCCCAGGTAGGACCGATCAGGGAGTTTCACATGATTTCTGCCAAGATTATCGCCGCGATGGTGGCCGTAACTGCTCTCCTGGCTCCCATCACTTCAGCCTCGGCCCAGACACAGGAGTTCCCGCGTTATTGGGGCGGCGGCTTCGCCGGCTATTACGGTTATGGCGGCTACTACGGAACAGCATATCCGCTGGGTGACGGGAGCAGAGTTTATAACTACGCGCCGGGACCGGGCGTCTATGTTTACGTGCCCGCCTACAACGGCTGGAACAACTGGTGAGCTCGCGTACCCGGATCGGATGTAACAGCCGCGACTGTCGGCACATTCGCCGCTGTTTTTGCATCAAATAACCGCCGGAGAATTAGTCAGAACGCCACAAGCCAGCTGCGTAATGCCCACGGGCGCAAGCGGGGGGAACGGCGACCCATACCGCCCATTGTTCGGGATAACTCCAACAGTGTCACAAAGAAAAACGGAGATTGGACAATGCCAGCAAAGATTCTCCCCGCCCTGGTCGCGGGCTTGCTGCTCGGAACAACCGCGTTGGCATCGGCGCAGGTGATCTATGCGCCATACGGCTATAATTACAATTACTACGGATATGTCCCGGCCTATCCGCCGGCGGCCGCTCTCGGACCGGGCGTTGGCCCGGGGATTTATTACGCGCCGGGATACTACAACTACGCGCCGGCCTACGTTGCGCCGGTCTATACCGGCTGGAACAACGTGTGGAACTATTGGTAAGCCGCGTTCGAGTTGCCGACTTTCACGTTTGATCTATTCTTTGCATCAAATAACGGCTGAAGAATTAGGCGGAACGCAGCGGGCCGACGGCGTAAATGCAGCGGGCCGCTCGTACCCCCGTTGGCCCGATCCGGGCGCTCACACGTACGTTACACAGCAAACGGGAACGGCGACCATCGTCACATGTTGCTCGGGAGTGCTCCCGAGAAAAAGCCATGGAGATAGAGACAATGTCACCAAAGATTCTCCCCGCTATCGTCGTCGGTTCGCTGCTCGCAACAACGGCGCTGGCGGCGGCGCAGACCCCAAACTATCAGCCAAGAAACTATCCAGCGAATCCCAACTACTATTATCAGCAGCAGCCGCAGATGATGCCCACTCCCGACGTCTACTGGCAGGACCCCTATGCCGGGACACCGTTCGAGAATGTGGCGCCCTATAGCGCCAACGAGCAGCCGGACCCCTATGCGGGCACCCGGTTCGACAACGTTGCGCCGTACTGACGATCCTTCGAGCGACGACTGATTGCCGGCGCTCGATCTCCGACTTGATACGCCAGCAGCCGCACCATGGTGCGGCTGTTGTCTTTTCAGTGCGTCGTTGATTCGTGAGCCGAGTTTTACAGCGTTTGTCGCCGGCAGTGAGCATGACTCACCGCTGCGCTTTTTCCGCTAGCCCGCCTCTGCTAGCGTCCGACCATGGATGCGACACGCCCCATCGCCGCTGACGATACCGGAGCTTCGCCCGCGCCCGGGCGCGGCACGCCCAAAACCGCCGACGACGTCGGGCGCGTCACCCCGATGATGGAGCAATATATCGAGATCAAAGCCGCCAATCCGGATTGCCTCTTGTTCTACCGGATGGGCGATTTCTACGAGCTGTTCTTCGACGATGCCGAGATCGCCTCGCGCGCGCTCGGCATCGTCCTGACCAAGCGCGGCAAGCATCTCGGTCGCGACATTCCGATGTGCGGTGTGCCGATCGAGCGGGCCGACGAATATTTGCATCGGCTGATCGCGCTCGGCCATCGCGTCGCGGTGTGCGAGCAGCTCGAGGACCCGGCCGAGGCGCGCAAACGCGGCGCCAAGAGCGTGGTGCGCCGCGACGTGGTACGGCTGGTCACAGCCGGCACGTTGACCGAGGATTCGCTCCTCGACGCGCGCAGCAACAATTACCTGTTGGCGCTCGCACGCGCCCGTGCCTCGGCCGAGGAGGATCGGTTCGCGCTCGCCTGGATCGACATCTCGACCGGCGAGTTTCGCGTCGGCGAGTGCGACCGCGTCACGCTGGCCGCCGAGATCGCCCGCATCGAGCCCGGCGAGATTGTCGTCTCGGACGCATTCTATTCCGACCATGAATTCGCGCCCTATTTGCGCTCGCTGCCGGCGGTGATGCCGCTGACCCGCGATGTGTTCGACGGCGCCACCGCCGAGCGCCGCCTCGCCGCCTTCTTCGGCGTGGCGACCACCGCCTCGTTCGGCGCCTTCTCGCGGGTCGAGCTCACCGCGGCAGCGGCGGCGGTCACCTATATCGAGCGCACCCAGGTCGGCAAACACCCACCGTTGTCGCCGCCGATACGCGAGGCCGCGGGGGCGACGCTGACGATCGATGCGGCGACGCGCAGCAATCTCGAATTGATCCGCACGCTCGGCGGCGAGCGGCGCGGTTCGCTCCTTGCCGCTATCGATCGAACGGTGACGGCGGCCGGCTCGCGGCTGTTGGCGCAGCGCCTGGCCGCGCCGTTGACCGATCCAGCCGAGATCAGGCGCCGGTTCGACGCGGTCTCGGCGTTTGTCAGTGACGGCGCCGCGCGCGCCGATTTGCGCGAGCGGCTGAAAGCGGCGCCGGATCTGGCACGCGCGCTTACCCGCATCGTCATCGGCCGCGGCGGCCCGCGCGATCTCGCCGCCATCCGCGGCGGGATTTTCGCCGCGGCGGCGATCGCCGCGCGAATCGCCATGCTGCCGGATTTGCCCCTCGACCTCATGCGCGCGATCGAGGCGCTGCGCCGTCCTGACGGCGCGCTCGCCGTAGAGCTCGGCCAGGCGCTTGCCGACGAATTGCCGGCGTCTCGCCGCGACGGCGGCTTCGTGCGCGGGGGCTGCGAGCCGGCGCTCGACGAGGCACGCGCGCTGCGCGACGAGTCGCGACGCGTCATCGCCGCGCTGCAGGTACGCTACGCCGACACAACCGGCATCCGGTCGCTGAAAATCCGGCACAACAATGTGCTGGGCTATTTCGTCGACGTCACCGCCCAACACGGCGAAAAGCTCCTGGCCGCGCCGTTCAACGCGACGTTCATCCACCGGCAGACGCTCGCCGGGCAAGTGCGCTTCACCACCACGGAGCTCGGCGAGCTGGAAGCAAAAATCGCCAATGCCGCCGATCGGGCGCTGGCGCTCGAGCTTGAGATTTTCGACCGGCTCGCGGCAGCGGTCGGCGCGGCGAGCGTTGCCATCCAGCAAGCCGCCGACGCGCTCGCCATCGCTGATGTGGCGTCGGCGCTGGCAAGCCTCGCCGTCGAGCGCGACTACGTGCGCCCAGAGGTCGACGACAGCTTGGCATTCACGATCACGGCGGGGCGCCATCCGGTGGTTGAACAGGCGCTGGCAAGCGACGGCGGACCGTTCGTCGCCAACGATTGCGATCTATCGCCTCCGCCCCCACCCCACCCTCCCCCGCTTGCGGGGGAGGGAAAGAGGGGGCCGGCCGCATTTGGCTCATGACCGGCCCGAACATGGCGGGCAAATCGACGTTCCTGCGGCAGAACGCGCTGATCGTGGTTTTGGCGCAGATGGGTAGCTTCGTTCCGGCGCGCGCCGCCCGCATCGGCGTCGTCGATCGCTTGTTCTCACGCGTCGGCGCCGCCGACGATCTCGCCCGCGGCCGTTCGACCTTCATGGTCGAGATGGTCGAGACGGCGGCAATTCTCAATCAGGCCGGCGAGCGCGCACTGGTGATCTTGGACGAGATCGGCCGCGGCACGGCGACCTTCGACGGTCTATCGATCGCCTGGGCGACGATTGAGCATTTGCACGAGAACAATCGCTGCCGCGCGCTGTTCGCCACCCACTTCCACGAAATGACCGCGCTCGCCGCCAAGCTGCCGCGGCTGCACAACGCCACCATGCGAGTGAAGGAGTGGCAGGGCGAAGTCGTGTTCCTGCACGAAGTGGTTCCCGGCGCCGCGGATCGCTCTTACGGCATCCAGGTGGCAAAGCTCGCTGGCCTGCCGCCGAGCGTGATCGAGCGCGCCAAGCTTGTTCTGGCGCAGCTTGAAGCCGAAGACCGCATCTCGCCGGCGCGCAAGCTGATCGACGATTTGCCGTTATTCGCGGCGGCGAGGCCGGCCGCGCCGCCAGCGCCCGCCGACGGCGCTCGCAACGCCTTGATCGAGGCGCTGGCCGCGCTCCATCCCGACGAAATGTCGCCGCGCGACGCGCTCGAAGCGCTCTACGCGCTCAAGGCGCAGCTTGCGAAGCTGAAATAGCTTCGCTGCGCTTTTGCTGCCGCATCCGGATGACAAGAAGCGAGCCGCTCCAAGCCAGGTTGACGACGAGCCCAACGCCAAGCGCCGGCCAAACGCCGATCGGCGCCACCAAATAGTGCACGACCAGGAAACCGAGCGCGAGGCCGATCAGCGGCAGCTGCGCATGCGCCAGCATGCTCGCCGTCGCCTTGCCGCCGATCCGCGGATGCATGATCACGATTGAGCTGCCGAGAATGATCGGGAACAGCGCGAACATGCCCGACGCGAACGAACCGATGCTGGAGCTGGCGGCGGTGACGATGGCGACGACAAACGCAGCCGTGAGCGCGCGCAGCGGAATGTCGTAGCGTGTGCGCACGAATTTCACGCGCCCACCGCTGCCGCGATAGCGCCAGCTCCAAGGAATAGTAACGGCAAACACCAGCACATTGATCGCGACGGCGCCGAGCGCCGTCCAGTCGACTAAGCGAAGCGCGGCGGCAATCGCGAGCCACAGCACACCGGCGCCGCCGAGGCTGATAACCAGGCCGTGACGTTGCGCCAGCGTCGCGTAGGTCGCGGCGAAGATCGCAACCGCCGCGTTGATGGCGACGCTGCCGATGGCGCTCGCGGCGATAAAGTCCGGCGGATGCTCGAGGGCGAGGATGGTATAGGCGGCGCCGGCCGCTATCGGCAGCGCCCCGATCAGCGCGCCGACGAACGGACCCGAGCGCTCGACCGCGACCGACGTGATGACGACGACGGCCGCCGTCAGCACCATCTTCAGTACGAAACCAAACCAGAACAGGAGATCGGGCGACACGGAAGCGATCAGTTGCGGCTAAGGCTGACGTCGACCGGCGGCCCGCTCCTGATCGTCTGATAGACGACGCAATACCGCTCGGTCAGCTTGAGCAGCTGATCGAGCTTCTCTTGCGGCGCATCGGTGTCGACTTCGAAGCGCAGCCGGATCTGCGTGAAACCGACCGGCGCGTCCTTGGCGACACCGAGCGTGCCGCGGAAGTCGAGATCGCCTTCGGCCGATACCGCCGCGGACTTTAGGGGCACGTCGATCGCGGTTGCGACGGCTTTGAGCGTCACGCCGGCGCAGGCGACCAGAGCTTCCAGCAGCATGTCGCCCGAGCACAATTCAAGCCCGGAGCCCCCGGTCGCCGGATGCAGACCGGCGACCGCAAGCGCACGGCCGGTCTCGACCTTGCAGGCAATGTTGCCGTCGTCCAGCGTGCCATGCGCCCTCAAGGTGATGACCGCGGCTTTCGGATCCGTCTTGTAGCGTTCCTTGATCGGCGCTTGCAGCGCGCGCAGTCCGGCAGCGTCCATGCTCAATCCTTCCCGGCTAGTTTATCAGGCCCAGCTACTCCTTTGATTATTCCGCCGGCATCAGCACCAGGCGGCCGACGACCTTGCCGGATTTGAGCTCTTCCAGCGCGTCGTTGACCGCGGCCAGAGGCCGCTTGCCGACCGGCAGATCGGGCGCGCCTTTGCGGCGCACGAGATCGAGGAGCTCGGCCATTTCGGTGAGGCTGCCGACATACGAACCTTGCATCGTGATAGCGCGCAACGGAAACGATGGTGTCGGCACCGTGATGTCACCGCCAAACAGGCCAACAATAATCAGCTTGCCGCCTTTGCGCAGGCTGTCGAGACCAAGCTGCACGGTGCGCGACGCGCCGACCAGATCGATCACCGCCTCGGCGCCGCCATTGGTCGCCTCGGTGATCTGCTTAGCGGCATCCGGCGCGTTGCTGTCGATGGTCAGCATTGCGCCGGCTTTCTTGGCCGCCGCGCGTTTGACCGGATCGATGTCGACGACAATGGCGCCCTTACCGCCCATGGCCTTGTGCAGCGCCAGACACATCAGCCCGAGACCGCCGGCGCCGATGATCACCACCGGCTCCTCCTGCAATACCGGCCCGACCTTCTTCAATGCGCCATAGGTGGTGATGCCCGAGCAAGCCAGCGGAGCCGCGCGTTCCGGGGCAACATTGCCGATGTCGAACAGATAACGCGGATGCGGCACCAGCAAATGGTCGGCATAGCCGCCGGAGCGGAACACGCCGATGCTGAACGGTGTGCGGCACATCTGCTCGTCGCCGCGAAGGCACTTGGCGCATTCGCCGCAGCCGAGCCAGGGATGCACCAGCCGGCGGTCGCCGATCTTCACGCCCTTGGCGTCCGGACCGACGGCGACGACTTCGCCGACATTTTCATGCCCCATGGTTAGCGGCAGCTTCACGCCGCGATCGGCGAGCTTAAGCACCTTGCCGCCGCCCAGGTCGTACTGGCCTTCCCAGATATGCAGATCGCTGTGACAGACGCCGGCGGCGATGATTTTCAGCAAGACCTCGGTGCCGGTGGGCTTCGGCGTCGGCCGTTCCATCAGCCGCAACGGCGCGCCGCACTCGCAAACGTCATAGCTTTTCATCGGACCTCATCCTCCCTTTGCACTACGGTTTTTCGGTTCGGACCATGCTAGCACACCCAAGCCGCCCTGCCCGTTCCCGACAACCACAATCCTGCCATGCGCCGGCAAAACGGCGTGTCTGCACAGCCCGTTTCGGGGACCGATGACAGCGCGGCGCGGCTCAGTTATGACGGTGCACGATGCTGGATACCCTACGCGCACCGCGCGTCCCCGCCGAACTGCTCGACAGCGCGGCGATCGTCGCCGACCTCAAAGGCCTTGCCGAGACTCATGCCGGCCGCGAGCGTGAACTGCGTGCCGCCGTCGCGCGCCGCCTCAAGACGGCGCTGACGCAAGCGCGGACGCGCGCTGAGGAATTATTGCTCAAGGACCGCCATGGGCGGCGTTGCGCCGGGCGGCTGTGCCAGACCCAGGACGAAATCATCCGCATCCTGTTCGAGTTCGCCATCGACACGCTCTATCCGCCACAGATCCATTCCCAGGCCGAGCGGATGGCGGTGATCGCCACCGGCGGCTACGGCCGCGGGCTGTTGGCGCCGGGCTCCGACATCGATCTGTTGTTCGTGCTGCCCTACAAGCAGACTGCTTGGGGGAGACGGTCGCCGAGGCGTTGCTCTATTGCCTCTGGGACATGGGGCAGAAAGTCGGCCACGCCACGCGCTCGGTCAGCGAATGCATCCGTCAGGCCAAAGCCGACATGACCATCCGCACCGCGCTGCTAGAATCGCGGCATCTGTTCGGCGACGCCGCGCTCTACGGCGAGCTGACAACCCGCTTCGAGAAAGAGGTGGTGCCGGGCAGCGCCGCGGACTTCGTCGCCGCCAAGCTCGCCGAGCGCGAAGAGCGCCATCGCCGCGCCGGGCAGTCGCGTTATCTGGTCGAGCCCAACGTCAAGGACGGCAAGGGCGGACTGCGCGACCTGCACACATTGTTCTGGATCGCGAAGTACGTCTATCGCGTACGCGAGCCCGAGGAATTGATCGATCGTGAGGTATTCGACCGCGACGAATACAACATGTTCCGCCGCTGCGAAGACTTTCTGTGGTCGGTCCGCTGCAACATGCATTTCCTCGCCGGCCGCGCCGAGGAACGCCTTTCGTTCGACATCCAGCGCGATATCGCGGTGCGGCTCGGTTATACCGAGCATCCGGGACTTCAGGACGTCGAGCGATTCATGAAGCACTACTTCCTGACCGCCAAGCATGTCGGTGATCTCACCGCTATCCTTTGCGCCGGTCTCGAGGAGCGTCAGGCCAAGCCGGCGCCGGTGCTCAGCCGCGTCATCGCCCGGCTCCGCCCGGCCCGCAGCCGGCGCACCATCACCGAGACCGACGATTTCGTCATCGACACCAACCGCATCAACCTTTCGCGCGCCAACGTCTTCAAGCGCGACCCGGTCAACCTGGTCCGGCTGTTTTATCTGGCGCAGAAATACAATCTCGCGATCCACCCCGAGGCGATGCGCGCCGCCACCCGTTCGCTGAAATTGATCGACGCCGACGTGCGCGACGACGCGGAAGCCAATCGCCTGTTCCTGGAAATCCTCACCTCCAAGAACGAGGCCGAAACCGTGCTGCGCCGCATGAACGAGGCCGGCGTACTCGGCGAATTCGTCCGCGCCTTCGGCCGCATCGTGGCGATGATGCAGTTCAACATGTACCACCACTATACGGTGGACGAGCATCTGTTGCGCTGCATCGGCGTGCTCAACGAGATCGAGCATGGCGGCAATCCCGACATTGCGCTGGCCAGCGAGTTGGTGCGGACGATTCAACCGGAGCATCGCAAGCTCATCTATGTCGCGCTGTTCCTGCACGACATCGCCAAGGGCCGCATCGAGGATCACTCGATCGCCGGCGCGCGCGTCGCGCGGCGGCTCTGCCCGCGGCTCGGCTTCAATGCCGGCGAAACCGAGCTGGTCGCCTGGCTGGTCGAGGTGCATCTCGTCATGTCGACGGTGGCGCAATCGCGCGATCTCTCCGACCGTAAGACGATCGAGAATTTCGCCGCCGTGGTGCAATCCCTGGAGCGCATGAAGCTCCTGACCATCCTGACCACCGCCGACATCCGCGCGGTCGGGCCGGGCGTGTGGAACGGCTGGAAAGCGCAACTGATACGCTCACTCTATTATGAGACTGAGCCAGTGCTGACCGGCGGCTTCTCCGAGGTCAACCGCGCCGAGCGCGTGGCCGCCGCCAAGGCCGAGTTCCGCGACAAATTCCGCGATTGGCCGGCCGGAATGCTCGACGCCTACATCGCCCGCCACTATCCGGCCTATTGGCTCAAAGTCGATCTGCCGCACAAGCTCATGCATGCGCACTTCGTGCGCGCCAGCGAAGAGGCCGGCAAAAGGCTCGCCACCCGCATCGGCTTCGACGCCACCCGCGGCGTCACCGAACTCACCGTGTACGCGCCCGACCATCCCTGGCTGCTATCGATCATCGCCGGCGCCTGCGCGGTCGCCGGCGCCAACATCGTCGATGCGCAAATCTACACCACGACGCACGGCATCGCGCTCGACACCATCGCCATCTCGCGCGAGTTCGAGCTCGACGACGACGAAGCGCGCCGCGCCGCCCGCATCACCGAAACAATCGAGCGCGCGGTGCTCGGCCTGATCAAGCTGCCGGAAGTGCTGCCGAAGCGCGCGCCGCCGAAAGGCCGCCTGAAGGCGTTCACCATCGAGCCGGAGGTGACCATCAACAATCAATGGTCGCAGCGTTACACGGTGGTGGAAGTCACCGGCCTCGACCGGCCCGGCTTGCTCTACGAGCTGACGACCACGCTGTCGAAGCTCAATCTGAACATCGCCTCGGCCCATGTCGCGACCTTCGGCGAGCGCGTGGTCGACGTTTTCTATGTCACCGACCTGCTCGGCGCGAAAATCACGACGCCAACTCGGCAGGCGGCGATCAAGCGGCCGCTGCTCGCGCTGTTCACTCTGCCGCATGGCGAAGCCAAGGCGGCCGGCGGGTAGTGTTCCTGTCATGGCCGGGCTCGTCCCGGCCGTCCCAGTCCAAATGCGCGACGCCACGCACCCGGAATCGGGATGCCCGGCACATAGGCGAGCGAAGCGACGCCGTTCTTCGAACGGCTATGGCCGGGCATGAGGGCGCCAGTAACCGCCCTTTAAATCGCACTCTCTACCGTCGGCGCCACGCGCTCTTACCGCGCGCGGGGACGGAACATGGCGTGGCGACAGGGACGCAAGCGCGCCGGCAGCGCCGAGGGCTTGGATTTTCGCGTAAGCCCGCAAGACCGCGTCGGCGGTCCGCCGAAAGCCCGCGGCGGCGGCCGGCGACACGATGAGCCCCCTGCCCGCACCAAAGGCAAGTCGCGCCGCGGCAAACGGACCAAAGGCCGTTCCCGCGTCGGCCGCCTCATCTATTGGTCCGCGGTTCTCGCCTTGTGGGCGATCATTTGCGCGATCGGCATCATGGTCTGGATCGGAATCCACTTGCCGCCGATCCAGTCCCTCGAAATACCCAAGCGCCCGCCCTCGGTCCTGATCACCGGCTCAAACGGCGCCACGCTCGCCACGCGCGGCGACATGGGCGGTGCCGCGGTGCCGTTGCACGAGTTACCCGACTACGTGCCCAAGGCCTTCATCGCCATCGAGGATCGCCGGTTCTACTCGCATCACGGCGTCGACCCATTGGGAATCACCCGCGCGCTGATTGCTGACGTGCTGCGCCGTGGCGCCTCGCAAGGCGGCTCGACCATCACCCAGCAGCTCGCCAAGAATCTGTTCCTGACCCAGGAGCGCACCATCTCGCGTAAGGCGCAGGAAGTGGTGCTGGCGTTCTGGCTCGAACACAAATACAGCAAAGCGCAAATCCTCGAGCTCTATCTCAACCGCGTCTATTTCGGCGCCGGCGCCTACGGCGTCGAAGGCGCGGCGCAGCGTTATTTCGGCAAATCGGCGCGCCACCTGACGCTGGCCGAAGCAGCGATGCTTGCGGGCCTGGTGCAATCGCCGTCGCGGCTCGCGCCGAGCCACAACCCGGACGGTGCCGAGCGCCGCGCCCGCATCGTGCTAGCCGACATGGCCGAGCAAAAACTGGCGAGCGACGACGCCGTACGTGTTGCGCTCGCCCGTCCGGCACACGCGGTGAAAGCGGCGACCACCGGATCGGTTAATTACGTGGCCGACTGGGTGATGGACGCCGTCAACGACATCATCGGCAGCTTCGACGAGGATATCGTCGTCGAGACCTCGATCGATCCGTCGTTGCAGGGCGCCGCCGAGCGCGCGTTGTCGGAGACGCTGGCGCTCAAGGGCGAGAAGTACGGCGTCGGCGAAGGCGCGCTCGTCGCCATGACGCCGGACGGCGTGGTGCGCGCGCTGGTCGGCGGCAAGAGCTACGCCGAAAGCCAGTTCAACCGCGCCATCGCCGCCAAGCGCCAGCCCGGCTCGGCGTTCAAGGCGTTCGTCTATCTCACCGCGCTCGAGCATGGGCTCACGCCAGACACCATCCGCGAAGACGGGCCGATCGTGGTGAAAGGCTGGAAACCGGAAAACTACGAACACGAATATATGGGCGCGGTGACGCTGACCCAGGCGCTAGCCAATTCACGCAACACCGTTTCCGTGCGCTTGACGCTGGAATTCACCCCTGCGGCCGTAATCCGTACCGCATATCGGCTCGGCATCAGCTCGTTGCTCGAGCCGAACGCCTCGATCGCGCTCGGTACGTCGGAAGTGTCACCGCTCGAGCTGGTCTCGGCCTACGCGACGTTCGCCAACGGCGGCTTCGCGGTCTCCCCGCACGTCGTCGAACGGGTGCGTTCAGCCGACGGCAAGACGCTTTACGCGCGGCCGACGCAGGCGCTCGGCCGCGTCATCGACGCGCGCTACGTCGCGATGATGAACACCATGATGCACGAGACGCTGGTCAGCGGCACCGCCCGCCATGCCGAACTGCCGGGATGGCTGGCGGCGGGTAAGACCGGCACCAGCCAGGATTACCGCGACGCCTGGTTCATCGGCTATACGCCGCATCTCGTCACCGGGGTCTGGCTCGGTAATGACGACAACTCACCGACCCGCAAGGCGACCGGCGGTGGCCTGCCGGTCGATATCTGGAGCCGGTTCATGAAGGTCGGTCATCAAGGGGTGGTGCCGTCGGCCCTGCCCGGGCTGATGAGCTACACCGGATGGACGCCGGCGCCGCCGAGCAATTACGGAAATAGTGCGCCGGCGGCCGCGGCCACCCCCCGTGCCACGCAATCCGGGCAAGGCCTCGACACTTGGCTGCTCGACAAGCTGTTCGGCCGACGCTGAGCTTTGGCGCTCATTCAAGCAAAAGGCAGCGCAGCTAGCTCGCCATGCTGAGTTGTTCGCCGCCGAGATAACGCTCGCCCCACTTGCGGATTTCGGCAATGACCGGGATGAAGCTTTTGCCCATCGGCGTCAGCCGATACTCCACTTTGGGCGGCACCGCGCCATAGTCTTTGCGCACGATCAGCCCGCTGGCGGCGAGCGCCTTGAGTTCGCGGCTGAGAACGCGCGGCGCGATTTCCGCCGTTCCATCGGCGCCGCGCAGGAGCCCGCTCCTGAGCTCGCCATAGCGCCGCGGCCCGTCCTGCAAATCCCATAACAGGCGCAGTTTGTATTTGCCGGTGATCATTCTCTGGAAGGCTGCAACCGGGCAGCGATGCGGCCGTTTCGGCTTGGTTTTCGGCATCGACGGACAAAGCTCCAATACGCGGGCAACATCTTACAGTATCATTTTTGTCCATACTTGCATCATTGTTCGTTCGCTTCCTATCTTGACGATTGGCGCAGCGATCGCAGCGGCGCGTTGACGCGAGCGGTCTTGTGGATGAACGGTTGGGCGCGTCTTTGGCGCGCTGCGAGGGTGTAATCATGAAATCTTTTCTGATCCGCTATCGCCTGCAGAATGCGTCCCCGGAAGAATGGCACAAGGACGTCGCCGCGTTCATTGCCGGGCTCGACAATGACCCGGCGCTGAGGGGAAAAATCGCCTATCGCTGCATGAAGATCCGCGACAGTGCCGATTACCTGCATCTCGCCACCGCCGCCGACGATCAGGCGATCAAGGCGCTGCAGCAGAGTCCGTTTTTCTCGGGCTATACGGAAAAGACCAGAAAAGTCGCCGGCGGAGCGGTCGACGTGTTGCCACTCGATATCATCGCCGAGACGCGGACGAAGGTGTGATGTCCTGTCGGAGCCGCGCGAAAATCGCCTAGCCCAAATCTTGGTTCTTGATCGGCAGCGAGCGGATGCGCTTGCCGGTGGCGGCAAAGATGGCGTTGCACAGCGCCGGCGCCAGCGGCGGTACCGGCGGCTCGCCGGCGCCGCCCCAGAAGTCGCCGCTCGGGACCAGCACGGTCTCGACCTTGGGCGCATCCGCCATCCGCAGCATCTCGTAGTCGTCGAAGTTCGATTGCACCACCGCGCCGTCCTTGATGGTGATCTCGCCGGTCAGTGCCGCCGTCAGCGCATAGATGATGGCGCCCTGGGTCTGCATCTCGATCGATAGCGGATTGACGACATGGCCGGAATCGAGCGCCGAGACGACGCGGTGAACGCGCACGTTGCCGCGCTCGACCGAGGCTTCGACCACTTGCGCACACAGGCTGCCGCAGGCGGCGGTGATGGCGATGCCGCGGCAGGCGCCTTGCGGCAGCGGACCGAACCAATCCGCCTTCTTCGCCGCGGCATCGAGCACCGCGAGATGTTTGACGTCATTGCGTAGCAAGCGCCGGCGATAGAGATAAGGATCCATGCCCGCGGCATGCGCCATCTCGTCGACGAACGACTCCTTGTAGAAGGTGTTCTGCGTGTAGTTGATGGCGCGCCATACGCCGAGCGGTACCGGCAATTGCTGCACCACGTAATCGACCAGATAGTTCGGCACGTCGTAGACCATCTCGTCGGCAAGGCCGGAGAGAAAGGTGCGATCGACAAAGCTCATGCCGAAGCCCGGCACCAGGCCGTGCACGAACGACGGGCCGGCTAGCCGGATTTTCCACGCGATCGGCATGCCATCGGCGCCGAGACCGGCGACCACCCGCGCCATGCCATAGGGCCGATAATAGTCGTGCCTGATATCCTCCTCACGCGACCACACGAGCTTGACCGGCGCATCGACCTCCTTGGCGATCAGCACGGCCTGGCGCACATATTCCTGGATCGCGCCACGACGCCCGAAACCGCCGCCGAGCATGACGCGGCGGATCACAACGTTGTCGTTCGGCACGCCGGCGGCACCCGCCGCCGTCGCGAGTGCCGTCATCGGGTCCTGCGTCGGCGCCCAGACCTCGACGCGGCCATTCTTGAAGTGGGCGGTGCAGGTCTGCGGCTCCATGGTCGCATGGGCGAGGAATGGGACCTCGTAGTCCGCCTCGACACGCCGCACCGCTTGCTGCAACCCGGCCGCAACGTCGCCGTCGGACCGACCGACCTGCGACTTCTCCGCATCGAGTCCGGAGCGAACAACTTCGGCGACGCTTGCGCTCGACACACGGTCGTTGCCGAGCGCGTCCCATTCGATCGGCAGGGCGTTGAGCGCCCGTTTTGCCCGCCACCACGAATCGGCCACGACGGCAACCGCGTCAGGCATGCGCACCACGCGCCGCACGCCCGGCATGTTCGCAATCGCTTTTTCATCGGCCGACTTCAGCACACCGCCAAACGCCGGGCAGTGCGTCAGCGCGGCATAGAGCATGTCCGGCAGCCGCACATCGATCGCGTACACCGTATTCGCGGTGACCTTGTCGAGCACGTCAAGGCGCCGGCGCGGCGTGCCGACAAGCTTCCATTGGCTCGGATCCTTCAGCTTGACGTCAGCAGGCGGCTCGACCCGTGCTGCGTCCTCGGCAACGGCGCCGAACGTCACGGTGCGGCCGCTCGGCCGGTGCGTGATCACGCTCGTGGCCGCGACACATTCCGCAGGCGGCACATTCCAGCGCGCCGCGGCGGCAATGATCAGCATTTCGCGCGCGATGGCGCCGGCCTGTCGCAAATAGGACTGTGAGGACGCGATCGAGCGGCTGGCGCCGGTCGACATATCGCCCCAGACCCGCCCGCGGCGCACGTTGTCCTGCGGGGAGGGAAATTCGGTGCGGACTTTGGACCAGTCGCATTCGAGCTCTTCGGCGACCAGCATGGCGAGGCCGGTCTGCGCGCCCTGCCCCATCTCCGCCCGGGCGACGCGGATCACGACCGAATTATCGGATCCAATCAGCAGCCAGGCGTTGACTTCGGAAGTTTTTTCGGCTGTTCGCACCGACACGAAAGGAACAGCAAGCGAGAGCGCAAGACCGCCGCCGACGGCGCTTACGCCGACGAGGAAAGATCGCCGGCTCAAAAGCTCGCCCGACGTCATAACCTTTTCCTCAGCCTCGCCGCCAAAACGGCGGTGCGGGCGCCCCAGAAAACCGTCAGTTCAATTGCCGCAATTTCCGCTCGCGGCTTTATCCTAACAAACACGGTGCCACAGGCAACGCCGGAAATCGGACTTTGCCTTAATCGGCGATGAACTTTTCAGCGCTGATGCGCGCGGAACGGCGGCTCATCGCCCAAAGCAAGAATGTTAGGCAACTCATGGCGAGAACGACACCAGTCATCGGCCAGGCCGAGCGGCCCAGATAACCGCCAATGACGGCGGCGACGATGGCGGCGACCGTCTGCTGCACGAGCCCCATCAAGGAGGCCGCGGTGCCGGCACGGTCGGGGAACGGCGTCAGCGCTCCCGCCATGGCCTGCGGCATGGCGAGGCCTAGCCCAGCCAGGTAGAGCGCCATCGCCGCCACCAGCCATATTCCGGGAATCCCCGCGGCTACGACAGCCACCAGTGCCAAGCCGCCGGCGGCGAGCACAATGACGCCAGCCCCGATGGTGCGATCGAGCCCGAGCCGCACCACGAGCCGCGTCGCGATGGTGGCTCCCGCCATGTATCCGAGCGCGCCAAGCGCGAACGTGAAGCCGAATGCCGTCGCCGAGAGGCCGTAGACGCTTTGCAGGACGACCGAGGCGCCGGAAACCCAGGCGAACAAGCCCGCATAGCTGATGGTGAGAATACCGAGATAAATCAAAAACCCGCGGTGCCGCGCAACGGCGCCGTAGCCGCGGACCATCGAGAACAACGACATCGGTCCGCCCGGACGCCGGCGGAGCGTTTCCGGCAACAGCCGCACCGCCACGAGCATCACGACGATCGCGCCGACGCTCATGCAGACGAAGCTGGCGCGCCAGCCGAACACGGACTGCAGCACGCCGCCGATCATCGGCGCCACGATCGGCGCAAACGCGCTGATCGAGCCCATCAGCGACAACTCGCGCGCCGCCCGCACGCCGGAATAGAGATCGCGCACGATGGCGCGGGCGAGCACGATCGCCCCTGACCCGCCGACGCCCTGTAAGAGCCGCGCGGCGATCAAGACGTCGACCGATTGCGCCGCGGTGCAGGCGAGCGTGCTTGTCAGGTAGAGCGTGATAGCGGCGAGCAGCACCGGCCGCCGCCCATAACGATCCGACAGCGGGCCGTAAGCGACCTGGCCGACGGCAAAGCCGATCAGATAGCTCGAGATCGTCAGCTGCGTGCGTGCCGCGGGTGTGGCCAGCGCGTGCGAAATATCCGGCAGCGACGGCAGATACATGTCCATCGACAGCGGGCCGAGCGCTGTCAGCATCGCCAAGAGCAAAGTGAGCCCGAAAGTACCGGGTCGGAGCATGGGCAAGTTCCAGTTGGCGACTTTCGGCCGCGACCCGGTAGCACGGAGGCGTTGTTCGCGCGTTCCCGGCGTGACAGTAAGGAAATGTGCGATCCGATCAAAAAAACCGGAAAGTGGCGGCCTTGGCGGCGACCTGTTTCGGTTATAAGGGCGCGACCCTTATCCTGACACACATTCCGGAACAGGGCATGGATGCAAAAACGGATGGCGGCGCAGCGCATGCGCCGCGGGTCGAGGACAACGTTCTGGTGCGCGGCCACGGCCGCTACGCGGCCGACCTGCCGTGGCCACAGCAGGCTTACGCCTGTTTCGTCCGCTCGCCACACGCTTTTGCCCGCATTATCAGCGTCGACGTGACGGCCGCGCTGAGCGCGGCGGGTGTGCTCGGCGTGCTCACCGCAAAGGACATGGAAGGCGTCGGTAGTCTTTCGCGTCATCCGCCATTGGCTGGGCGCGGTGGCAAGCCACTGGTCGTACCGCACCGGCCGGCGCTGGCCGGCGAACGGGTGATGCATATCGGCGAGCCGGTGGCGATGGTGGTCGCCGAGACGGCCGCGGCCGCGCAAGACGCCGCCGAACTTGTCACTATCGACTATGAGCCGCTGACGCCGGTGATCGACGCGCGAGCGGCGCTCGCGTCCGGCGCGCCGCAAGTGTGGCCGCAGGCGCCCGGCAACCTCGCGATCGACTGGCCGGGGCCGAGCCAGGATGCGCAAACCAACGCGCGGCGTGTCGACGAAATTTTCGCCGCGGCGAAATTCGTCGCCCGCATCGCGGTGATGAACCGGCGCATGGCGGTCGCCTCGATGGAGCCGCGCGGCGCCACCGCAAGCTATGATGTGGCGACGGAGCGCTACACATTGCGCGTCTGCTCGCAGGGCACGACCGCGATGCGCGATCCGATCGCGGCGATCATGCAAATTCCAAAGGAGCGCGTGCGGGTGCTCACCGACGATGTCGGCGGCGCGTTCGGGCTCAAGACCGGCCCCTACCCGGAATACATCGCGCAGATGATCGGCGCCAAAAAGCTTGGCCGGCCAATCCACTGGATGTCGGGCCGCTCCGAGGCGTTTCTGAGCGACAACCAGGCGCGCGACAGTTATTCGGAAGCCGAGCTTGCGCTCGACGACAAGGGACGATTTCTGGCGCTTCGGATCCGCAACACCGGCAATCTCGGCGCTTATGTCGGCGCCGTCGGCGCCAACATTCCGACCTTCAATTTCGCCCGCTGCCTGCCGTGCATGTATGACATCAAGCACATCGACATCAGTGCGCGCTGCGCCTTCACCAACACCATGGCGACGGCGCCCTATCGCGGCGCCGGCCGGCCGGAAGCGAATTACGTGCTGGAGCGCGTGGTCGAAGAAGCCGCGCGCGTCACCGGGATCGATCCGGCGAAGCTGCGGCGGCGCAATCTGATCCCGAAGTCGGCGATGCCGTACAAGACCGCTGTCGGCACGACCTATGACAGCGGCGACTTTGCGCCGATCTTCGACAAGGCGCTGGCGCTGGCCGACTATGACGGCATCAAGACGCGGCGGCGCGAGGCAAGAAAGCGCGGCAGATATCGCGGCATCGGCATCTCTTGTATGCTGGAGCATTCCGGCGGCTCGCCGCTTGAAGGCGCATGGCTGACGTTTTCCGGCGACGGCACGCTGACCGTCAATCTCAATGTCCAATCGACCGGCCAAGGCCACGCCTCGGTATTCCCGCGCCTGATCGCGGAACGCCTCGGCATTCCGCCTGACAGGGTCCGCCATCGCCACGGCGATTCGGCCCTGGAGATCGCCGGCTACGCTTCGGTCGGCTCGCGCTCGGCCATGACGGCGGGCGCCTCGATCGTCAAATGCATCGATCTGATCGTCGAGAAGGGTACGCGCATTGCGGCGATGGTGCTTGAAGCCGCCGAAGGCGACATGGTCTATGAGCGCGGGGCGTTCGGCGTCGTCGGCACCGATCGGCGGATTGCGCTGTTTGATCTTGCCGCCCGCGCCGCCGAGTTGAAAAAACGCGGCGCGATCGAGGAGGACCTCGATACCAAGACCACGACGGAAACGCCGCTCACCTTTCCGAACGGCGTGCATGTCGCCGAGATCGAGATCGATCCCGAGACCGGACATATGGAAGTCGTCGCCTACGCAGCGGTCGACGATTGCGGCAACACGCTTGATACGATGATCGTCGAAGGGCAACTCCACGGCGCCTTGGCGCAGGGGCTCGGCCAGGCGCTGATGGAGCAGGTTTTCTACGACGACACCGGCCAACTCATAACCGGATCGTTTCAGGACTATGCCATGCCCCGGGCGGCCGACATGCCGCCCAACGTGCGCGATGCGCTGCATAATGTGCGGGCGACCACCAACCCGCTGGGCGTCAAGGGCGTGGGCGAGGCCGGCACCACCGCCTCGATTGCCGCGGTAATGAACGCCGTCGCCGATGCCATCCCGGGCGGCGCCGGCGCGCATCTCGACATGCCAGTTACCCCCGCAAAATTATGGCAAGCGTGCCGGCAGGCGAAAGGCTGAGCCACGCCGATTTAACCGCGCCATCATTTTTACAAGGTGCAGCCTTGTCACAAGAAGGTGCGCGCCTATAATCCGGCGCTTCCTTCGCGCAGGGGATTTTTTTGGCGCCGCCGGAAGCGAAATCTGTCGCTATTATCATGGGCAGCCAGTCCGACTGGGCGACCATGATCCATGCCGCCGAAACGCTCGATGCGTTGGGCGTCTCCTATGACGCGCGCATCGTGTCGGCACACCGTACCCCCGACCGCCTCTATGCCTTCGCCAAGGGTGCGAAAGCGGAAGGTTTCAAGGTGATCATCGCCGGCGCCGGCGGCGCGGCGCATCTGCCCGGCATGACGGCCGCGCTCACCATTTTGCCGGTATTCGGTGTACCGGTGGAATCGAAGGCGCTGTCGGGACAAGACTCACTCTATTCGATCGTGCAGATGCCGCCGGGCGTTCCGGTCGGCACGCTGGCGATCGGCAAGGCCGGCGCCATCAACGCCGCGCTGCTGGCGGCAAGCGTCTTGGCGCTGAGCGATCCGGCGCTCGGCGACCGCCTCGAAGCCTGGCGGCAACGCCAGACGGCGACGGTCGCAGAGGCGCCGAGCGACTCCAATAACCACGCCACCAAAAAGGACCCTCGCGCGTGAGCATGGCTGTGCCCGCGCTCGAGCCCGGAGCCGCGATCGGCATCCTCGGCAGCGGCCAGCTTGGGCGCATGCTGGCACTCGCCGCGGCACGGCTCGGCTTCAAGTGTCACATCTTCGCGCCCGATCGCCATTCGCCGGCGTTCGACGTGGCGCACGACGCTACAATTGCCGACTATACGGACCAACAGGCCCTGGCGCGTTTCGCGGATAGCGTCGATGTCGTGACCTACGAATTTGAAAACATCCCGGTCGACGCCGCGACCTTCCTGGCGGCGCGCGTTCCAGTGCTGCCGGATCCCAAAGTGCTGGCGACGACCCAGGACCGCCTGGCCGAGAAGGATTTTGTCGCCGGGCTTGGCATCGGCGCGGCGCCCTACGCGGCGGTTGCCACGCCTGCCGAATTATGCGTGGCGCTGGAGCGGATCGGCCGGCCCGCCGTGCTCAAGACCCGGCGCTTCGGCTATGACGGCAAAGGCCAGGCGACGATCAATGGCGGCAGCGCGCCGGAGGCGGCTTGGCGCGAGACCGGCGGGCAGCCTTGCATCCTCGAAGCGTTTGTGCCGTTTGCGCGCGAAGTCTCGGTTGTGGCCGCCCGCGGGCACGATGGGTCGATCGAATGCTTCGACGTCACCGAGAACGAACACCGCGACCATATTCTGAAAGTCTCGCGCGTGCCGGCCGCCGTGCCGGGGGCGACCGCGCGGGAGGCACAACGCATCGCCGAGACGATCGCGCAAAAGTTCGGCTATGTCGGCGTACTGACCGTGGAACTGTTCGTGCTCGGTGATGGCGGCCTGTTGGTCAACGAGATCGCGCCGCGGGTGCACAATTCCGGTCATTGGACGCTCGACGGCGCTTCGGTCTCGCAATTCGAGCAGCATGTAAGGGCAGTGGCTGGATGGCCGCTTGGCAAGCCGATCCGTCACGGCCGGGTGGAAATGATCAACATGATCGGCGACGAGGTCGAGGACTATCGACGATGGCTCAGTGTCCCGGGCGCGGCCTTGCACCTTTACGGCAAGACCGAGGTCCGCCCCGGCCGCAAGATGGGGCATGTGACCCGGGTTTTTGATGAATAGTGACGGCGGGCCGAACCACAATTTGATGGCCTGCGCCCGTGGACTTTCGCAGGCCATTCTGGTACAGAGCGCGCCAAGGTGACGCAGGCGCTTACGCTTGCGCCCTCATTCCATTGATCGAGCGCACTCGCTGAGCGCACTGATAAGGAGGATGCGTGCAGGTTCTCGTTCGCGACAATAACGTCGACCAGGCCCTCAAGGCGCTGAAGAAGAAGATGCAGCGCGAGGGCATTTTCCGCGAGATGAAGCTCCGCGGTCACTACGAAAAACCCTCGGAAAGAAAGGCGCGGGAGAAGGCGGAAGCGATCCGCCGCGCCCGCAAGCTTGCGCGCAAGAAATTGCAGCGCGAGGGCCTGTTGCCGATGAAGCCGAAGCCCGTGACCGCAGGCCCCGGTGGCGGTGGCCGCGCCGGGGCGCCACGCGCTCCCCGCTTCGGCTGAGGCATCGGATCGTTTTTTGCTCGAGGCGCGGGCGTCGTCGGTCCGCGCTTTTTGCTTTTGGGCATGGCGTGGGAACAGCTGGACGGGACCCGATCCTGGGCGTGCCTGTTTTGCCGACAAAGACCACGCACCCGGGGTTACAGGGCTTTCGCACCTCCTGTCCCTGCTTTACCGTTGGGCTTTGGGGGGCGGGGCGGTGCCACGAGCGTCGGATGATACGACTAGCGGCAAAGTGCGAGCAGCCGTTGCGGCGCCTGGCGAAGCGATGTCAGTCGCTGCTGCTGCCGGCGCTCGCAAGCCTGGCGCTCGCCGCCTGCTCAGGCCTCGTCAATCTGGCGGCACCGGACAGTGACGCGCCGATCCCGCCGTCGCAATCGAACCTCGCCTCGCTGACCGAGGTCATCCAGAAACACCCTGACGATCCGCAGGCCTACAATCTGCGCGGGTCGGTCGAGGCCGACTCCGGAAATCCCGACGCCGCGCTCGCCGATTTCAACAAGGCGATCAGCCTCGACGCCAACTACGCCCAGGCCTATGCCAACCGCGGCCTGTTGTATCGCCAGAACGGCAAATTGGATCAGGCACTCGCCGACTACAACAAGGCCATCGGTATCGATGGCAACTACGCAGCGGCCTATGTCGGGCGCGGCATGGTCTACCGGCAGCAAGGCAATTCAGTGCAGGCGCTGGCCGACCTCAACAAGGCCATCACGCTGCGGCCCGATACCGCGCAGGCCTATTACAATCGCGGGCTGCTTTATCAGAGCGAGCATCAGCATCAGTTCGCCGTCGACGATTTCACCACGGCGCTCAGCCTCACCACGCAGAAAACCGATCTGTTCGTCGCCCGCGCGTTGAGCTACCTGGCGCTCGGCGACGCCAAGTCGGCGGCGAGCGATCTCGACGAGGCGGTGCAGATCCAGCCGCAAAACCTGCAAGCATGGGCGAGCCGCGGGCTCGCCTACGAGCGCCTCGGACAGAAGGACAAGGCCGCCGGCTCCTACGCCAAGGCGCTCAACATCAACGACAAATACGAGCCGGCCAAAGCCGGTTTCGCCCGCGTCGGCGGCAAGGCCGGGCAGACCTACCAGACGTTTTGACGAAGCGCAGCGCGGTACGAGGCGCCCATGACCATCACGCTCAACCACACCATCGTGCCGGCACGGGACAAGGCCGAAGCCGCCAAGTTCTTCGCCCATATTTTCGGGCTCAAGCGCGGGCGCAGCGGCTATTTCGCGCCGGTCAAGATCAACAAGACGCTGACGCTGTTGTTCGACGACGACAATAAGTTCGAAAGCCATCACCTTGCCTTCCACGTCAGCAATCGCGAATTCGACGCGATATTCGGCCGGGTCAAGGCGGCGAAGATCGCTTTCGGCAGCGCCCCGTGGAGCCTCGGCGACGGCAAGCTCAACGATTGGGGTGGCGGCCGCGGCCTTTACTTTCACGATCCAAACGGACACGTGCTGGAAATCATGACTGTGCCGCAGTGAGCGGTAGCCTGGATTGAGGGACGCCAAAGCCGGGACACGACTACGGATGCGGGGGCTTGTCCAGATCGCCGGCCAGGAAGCGGCCGACGGCGTGTAGCGCGCCCTGCGCGTCGAGATCCTCGTGGTCGCCGTCGAGGAAGCGCACAATGTGCTTGGGCGCGTTGGTCAATTCGAACATCCGTTCGCCCATGGCGAAAGCGATGGTGCGATCTTGCACACCGTGCAGGATCAGCACCGGGGCGGTGATTTTTCCAATCGCCTGGTCGGAGCGGAATTGGTCCTTCATTAAGAGGCGCACCGGCAAATACCAATAGTGTGCGGCAGCGACTTCGGCCGCCGACGTGAACGGCGCTTCCAAGATCACGCGGCCGACCGGTTTTGCCGCCGCCACGACGACCGCAACGCCGGTGCCAAGCAACTCGCCCCAGAGCACGATCTGTTTGGTCGGATAATGCGCCGCTGCAAACGCGTAACCGGCTTCACCGTCAGCGATCAAGCCGGCTTCGGTCGGCGCACCCGCGTTGCCGCCGAAGCCGCGATATTCGACCGCGACCAAGCCGAGACCGGCGCTGCTGAGCTTGCCGAAGCGCTCGACACGATTACGCAAGGCGCCGCCATTGCCGTGGAAATAAACAATGACCGGTTTCTCGTCGCGCGGCGGAACATGCCAGGCGATGGTGCGCCCGCCGTCAGAAGCGGTCAGCATGACTTCGGTGGCTTGCGACAGACCGGCTTGCGCCGGCGTCGTGTGGGCCGGGTCCGGGAAATACATCATTGACCGCTGCGTGAAGTAGAGGATCGCGGCCATCCCGAGATAGAGGCAGACCATGACGACGGCGACGGCTTTGAGTGTGATCATCGCCCACGGCATCCAGACCGCCCGCGGTTTTTCATGCCACACCCGCGCGGCCAAATCATGAGAGGCGGCGATGCCGCGCTGAAGAAAGGCTTGCGCGCTTTCAGCGCCGCCGACTTTTACATCGCGCCAGAATGAATGGGATCGCACGATCCAATTCCTCGCCAGCTTGTCTTCGCCGGGAGCGGTGGCCGAAGGCCGCGACGCGCGACCGCCTCCCTGACAATGGCACAAAAGCAAACCGGCCGGCTTAAGCAAGCCGGCCGGTCGAACTCACATCAAATCTCGCGCGATCAAGGACAGACCTGAACGGTCCGCGACTGATAGCCGTAGCCTTCGACCCAGACCTTGCGATGTCCCCAGTGGCAACCGGGCGCCAGTTGCGCGTAAGCAGGCGGCGGCGGATAGCCTCCGGGCGGCGGCGGTCCGTACGCGCCGGGAGGAGGCGGCGGTCCGTACGCGCCGGGAGGAGGCGGCGGATAACCTTCGGGCGGCGGCGGTCCATACGCGCCGGGGGGAGGCGGCGGTCCGTACGCGCCGGGAGGAGGCGGATAGCCGGGAGGCGGCGGATAATAGCCCGGCGGCGGAGGCGGCGGGCTATTGGCGATCGCGCTGCCGATGATCGCACCGGCGGCGACGCCGCCGAGAATGCCAGCACCGACGGCGCAGCCGTAGCAGCCCGCGTTGGCCGGAGCGGGCGCAGCCAGCGCGGCCACACCGATGCCCGCAGCGCCCGCAAGCGCAATGAGCGACTTATGCATGTGTTCTCCTCGCGAGACCGGCCGGGTCGCCGATCCGGATTTTGATTGTGCGGAAGTCCCCGCCAACCCCCGAATTCCTTGCCGCCACCGCGCTCCCTAAAGACCGAAATCTTTGGCGGAAGTTTGGTGTTGCCGTTTGGCAGGCAAACGGCAACGCCCCTTTCTCAGGAGGCGGTATTCCCCTGGTTACTAAAGCGTCGCGGGCGATCAATAGCAGGAGCTGACCCAGTAATAGCCGTTCCACACGCGTTGGCAGCCATAGCCGGGGCCGTAGGGACCATACGGTCCGTACGCGCCGGACGCATAGGGGTAATAAGGGCCATAGCCGTAGTTGCCGTAATAGTACGGCCCATAAGCTCCGGCGGCCAATGCACCGCCGATCAGCGCACCGGCGACAAACGGCCCGGGGCCCCAGCCCCAACCGCCGCGCCAGCCCCAGCCACCGCCCCACCGGGCGTCGGCCGTACTTGACGTCGCGAGCGCCACCGCACCTATGACAGTCACCGCCACCAGGGCAGCCAGAAATTTCCTCATGGCATCACCTCGAACAGCTTGGTTTTTTCACCACTCAAGCCGACCCACATTCTAGGTTCCCATTTTATGGTGAACGCGGACTGAACAACTGCGCCTGATTATAGCCATCATTCAATTGCGGCACCGTATCGCGTCATGAGCGCACCACCGCTAACCTACGCGATCGGCGATATTCACGGCTCGCTGCAAAAGTTGTGTGACCTGATCGCGCAATGCGAGCGCCACGCCGACGGCCGGCCGGCGAGCTTCATCTTTCTCGGCGACTATATTGACCGCGGCCCGGACAGCGCCGGCGTCGTCGACACGGTCATGCGCCTGCAATCGCGGCTGACGGAGCGCGTGATCGCGCTCAAGGGCAATCACGAAGCGGTCGCCCTCGAGGTCATCGACGGCGAGGCCGATGAGGAGCTTTGGCTGCGCGAAGGCGGCACGGCAACGTTGCGCAGTTATGGCGTCGCGCGCGCCAGCGACTTGCCACCCGCGCACGTCGCGTGGATGCGTTCGCTGACGCTCCACTACGACGACGGCCAGCGTTTTTTCGTCCATGCGGGAATCGATCCGGACAAGCCACTCCATGCGCAAAGCGATAACGATTTGATCTGGATCCGCGAGCCGTTCCTCTCGGACACGCGCGACCACGGCCGTCTCATCGTCCACGGTCACACGCCGCAGCCGACCGGCATGCCGGATTGGCGCGGCAATCGTCTGAACCTCGACACCGCCGCGGTGTTCGGCGGCCCGCTGACGGCCGCCGCTTTCGCCGGCACAGATCGCGATCCGATCGGGTTTCTCCAAGCCGATTGATCCGGCTGGCAGGGCTTCGAATTCCGCTTGTTTCATAGGATGTTGAGACGAAATCCGCGACAATCAGTCGCAGTGAGATCGGACGCAAAGCCGCGGGCGCTGGTTCAGCGGGCTAGTATTGCGTGCTGATTCGGGGCCGGGAGATCGTGAAGCAAAAATCGGCAAAGCCGAAAGCCAAGGCGCGGCCCCTGCGCCAGGCGCAATCAGTGCCGCGCCGGCGCGGCGACAAAAAGTCCGCGGCGCAACCGCCGCGCCCGCGCACACCTGCCGGCCGGCTCTTGGCCGAGGTCGAGCGGCTCGCCGCCGAGCTCGAAGCTTCGCGCGCCCGCATCGGCGATCTCGAAAGCCGCATCGACGTCGATCCGCTCACCGAGACGCTCAATCGCCGCGGCTTTGAGCGCGAGCTCAAGCGCTCGCTGGCATACGTCAAGCGCTACGCGGCGAATGCGACGCTGATCTATCTCGATCTCGATGAATTCAAGCCGGTGAATGATCGCCATGGCCACGCCGCCGGCGACGCGGTGCTCAAGGCGGTTGCCGCGGCGCTCATTCGCGAGGTGCGCGCCTCTGACGTCGTCGCCCGGATCGGTGGCGACGAGTTCGCCGTGCTGTTGTGGAATTTGCCGGACGCCGACGCGGTTGCCAAAGCCGTCGAGTTGGAGCGGGCGGTCTACGCGACGCCGGTGCATTGGGGCGCCTCGACCATGGTGGTCGGCGCGTCAGCGGGCGTGGCGTTCGTCGGCCCGCTCGACAAGCCGTCCGAAGTGCTGGCGCGGGCCGATGCCGCCATGTACGCGCGCAAAACGGAGCGCCGACAAAGGCCGCTTTCGCGCCCCGCTTAAGCGATGATATCCGGCGTCAACTGGTCTTCGATGAAGGTGATGCGGTCGCGCAGATGGAGCTTGCGCTTCTTCAAGCGTTGGACCTGGATGACGTCAGCACCTGGTGAAGCTTGCAGCGCAGCAATCGCGGCATCGAGGTCGCGATGCGCCTGCTGCAGGCGCGCAAGTTCCGCCCGAAGCTCGCCTTCTTCCTCTCGTGTCATCGCCGCCTTGGTCGCGCCGTGGCTCCGGTCCGGGCATCCCTACGGGTGTCCGCAAACGGCGGCCTTTGGGCTCGGTCATTGACCGTAAGTTACTATGGATTATCGCGTTTTACCGAATGTCCGACAAGCCCGCCGGCAAGAAGTGCACAGCGGGGATTTTCCTTTGGCGGCCAAAGGGAGTATCTTCTGCGTGGGTCATGCGAGTGTAATATCGTACGCACGGGGTCCGGAGGCATCAGACGCACGGAGGTAGCCATATGGCGATTGAATCCCATCTTGCGGAACTCGAAAGAAGGCACCAGGCGTTAGAGCAGGAAATCAACGAAGCCCTTACTCACCCATCGACCGATGATTTGACGGTCGTAGAACTCAAACGGCGCAAATTGTACGTGAAGGACGAAATCGCGCGGTTGAGACACGAAGTCAGCGTCCACTAGTTTCATAAGTTAGACGGCGGGTTGAGGCCGTTCGTCCCCGTGCCAACGCGGGGAATGGGTTTGTATTTTTGAAATTTGACGTGAGTTCGAATCTTTCAACGATGTTTGAGACGCACTTCGCTGTGGCGCCACATGGTGAGGTTGCCCACACTCTCAATCCGTCCAGTCTCGGCCAGCTCGCGAACACGCGCCGCTATCACCTCGTGACTTAGATCGATCGAGCGGGCCTTCAGCGTGTCGAAGACTCGGGAGACGACCCGGGCGACTTTCAACAGCCGTTCCGCCAACTCGGAGAAGATCAGCGCATCCAAGTCAGCTTCCGTCACCGATAGGGGCAACGACACGTCGCCCCAGCGCAGCGTGCTGCAGATACGGTCTTCGGGATTTTCCTCCCCGTCCAGATACTCCGGCATCGCGCTCACACCGCCTTCGCCGCCTCACGCAGCTTGAACTTCTGCAGCTTGCCGGTCGAAGTCTTCGGAATCTCGGCGAACACCACGTAGCGCGGACATTTGTAGCCGGCGAGGTGCGAGCGGCACCAGGCGATCAGTTCTTCGGCCGTGGCGCTGGCGCCGGATTTCAGCTCGACGAAAGCGCAGGGCGTCTCGCCCCATTTTTCGTCGGGCTTCGCCACCACCGCGACCGCGGACACCGCCGGGTGCTTATAGAGCGCATCCTCGACCTCGATCGAGGAAATGTTCTCGCCGCCGGAAATGATGATGTCCTTGGAGCGATCCTTGAGCTGGATGTAGCCGTCAGGGTGCACGACGCCGAGATCGCCGGAATGAAACCAGCCGCCGGCGAAGGCCGCTTCGGTCGCCTGCTTGTTCTTCAGGTAGCCCTTCATCACTACATTGCCGCGGAACATGACTTCGCCGAGCGTCTCGCTGTCGCGCGGCACCGGCTGCATGGTTTCCGGATCGAGTACGTCGAGCGCATCGAGCACTGGATAGCGTACGCCCTGGCGCGCCTTCCTCGCCGCCTGCTCCTCGGAAGGCAGATCCTCCCAATCGGCGTGCCAGTCGTTGATGGAAGCGGGGCCGTAGGTTTCGGTAAGACCGTAGAGATGCGTGACGTTGAAGCCGGCGGCTTTCATCGCCGCCAGCACCGCCTCCGGCGGCGGCGCCGCCGCGGTGGCGAACTGCACGATATGCGGCAGCGGCCTTTTCTCCTGCGCCGACGCGTTGAGCAAGGTCGACATCACGATCGGCGCGCCGCATAGATGCGTGACCTTGTGGTTGGCGATCGCGTCGTAGATCGGCGCAGCGCGCACCGCGCGCAGGCAGACATGGGTGCCGGCGGCAATCGACAGCGTCCACGGGAAGCACCAGCCGTTGCAGTGGAACATCGGCAGCGTCCACAGATAGACCGGATGCTTGCTCATGCCGCAGGTGATGAGATTGCCGAGCGCGAGCAGATAGGCGCCGCGATGGTGATAGACAACGCCCTTGGGATCGCCGGTCGTACCCGAGGTGTAGTTGAGCGAGATCGCGTCCCATTCGTCGTGCGGCATCAGCCAGGCGAAATCCGCGTCACCCTCGCGCAGCAGTTCCTCGTATTCAATGCTGCCGATCCGCTCGCCGGCGCCGGTGAATTCCGGATCGTCATAGTCGATGATCAGCGGCTTGGCTTTGGCGCGCGACAGCGCGTCTTTCATGACCTTGGAATATTCGCGATCGACGATCAGCACCTTGGTCTCGGCGTGATCCAGCGTGAAACCGAGAATGGCGGCGTCAAGCCTGGTGTTGAGCGTATTGAGCACGGCGCCGGTCATCGGCACGCCGTAATGCGCCTCGATCATCGCCGGCGTGTTGGCGAGCATCACCGAGACGGCGTCGCCGCGTTTGACGCCGCGGCGTGCAAGCGCCGACCCGAGCTTTCTCGCCCGTGCGTAGAAGTCGCGGTAATTGCGGAGCAGCCCGCCGTGGATGATCGCCGTAGTGTCGGGATGAACCTCGGCGGCGCGCGCCAGGAAAGACAGCGGCGTCAGCGGCTGAAAATTGGCCGCGTTGCGGTCGAGGTCGGTGTCGTATGGCGTCGGCATGAGCGTCGCCTCCCTTAAGGCTTAGCCTAGCCAAAATGGCCAAGAGGGAAATAGCGGCTAGCGAAATAGTGAAGGCAGTTTAGCCCCCGTTCGCTACGCGCCATTCACTATTTCTATTTCGCCATTCGCTTCAGACAAGGCCCCTCGCCCCCTGCCACAGCAAAGCGATCCCGATTAGCAGCATCAACACATAGGCGATGCGATAGAACCGGTCGGTCGGCGTGATCCGCACCAGCCAGATGCCGAGAAAATTGGTGGCAACCGCCAGCGGCAGCAAAATCGCCGACGTGGCGAGATTGCGCGCCGAGAACTGGCCAAGCGCAAAATACGGAACAACTTTCATCCAATTCAGGATGGTGAAGAAAATCACCGTGGTGCCGACCAGCGTGAACTTGTCGAGCCGCTGCGGCAGCATATGGATTTGAAACGGCGGCGCGCCGACCTGGATCAAGGTCGAGGTGAAGGCGGACAACGCGCCCCAGAGGACGCCCATGGCGGCGTGCGGGCGCCGTGCTTTGGCCTCGGGCCGGCCGAGATAAGCGCGCAGCCGCGCGCCGAGCCACATATAACTGACGAACATCAGCGCGATCGAGCCGACCGTCAATTCGATCGCGGCGTTGGAGAAAGAGCGCGCGAACAGCCAGCCGGCGCCGACGCCGAGCACGGAACCGGGCAACAGCACTTTCAGATTCCACGCGCTCCACGCGCGATGATAGGTCCAGACCGAGATCGCATCCTGGATGATCAGGATCGGCAGTAGGATCGCGGCGCCTTCGAGCGGCGGCACGACCAGCGCCAAAAGTGGCGTCGCCAGCATGCCGAGCCCGGCAAAGCCGCCCTTGCTGAGGCCAAGGAAGGTCACCGCGGGGATGGCGAGAAGATAGAACAGCGGATCGGTGATCACGGTCGAAGCGCGTTGCCGGCGAAAGGTCCCGTGACATAGATCAAAGCGCGGCGGCGCGCGCCAGCTTTGTGATGCATGGCCGAACCGCGACCGCGGCACGGCTTGCATTGGTCGCGATGAGGTTGAGAATGCGGCGATGAAATTCACCTCCCCCCGCGCGCGCGCGGGGAGAGGTCGGATTGCGGAGCAATCCGGGTGAGGGGGCGCTTCCGCCACTCTGAGCCAAGCGGCAACGCCCCCTCACCCCAACCCTCTCCCCGTACACGGGGAGAGGGAGCAGGTGGGAGGATACGCGCCATGGACGCTCGTTTGAGCCGCTACCACGAGGTCTATGCGCGCTGGCAGCGCGATCCGGAAGGCTTTTGGGCAGACGCCGCCGCCGAACTCGACTGGTTCGAAAAGCCAAAGGCAACGTTCGACCCGAAGGCCGGCATCTATGGCCGCTGGTTCCCCGGCGGCGTGTGCAACACCTGCTTCAATGCCGTCGACCGCCAGGTGAACGCCGGACGCGGCGACCAGGTGGCGATCATCTACGATTCACCGCTTGCCGGCACCAAGCGCACCATCACCTATCACCGGCTCCAGACCGAGACGCAGGTGCTGGCCGCCATGTTGCGCGAGCTTGGCGTCGACAAGGGCGACCGCGTCATCCTCTATATGCCGATGGTGCCGGAGGCGGTCATTGCCATGCTCGCCTGCGCCCGCATCGGGGCCGTCCATTCGGTGGTGTTCGGCGGCTTTGCCGCGCGCGAATTGGCGACCCGCATCGACGACGCCAAGCCGAAAGTGATCCTCTCTGCCAGCTGCGGCATCGAGCCCGGCCGCATCGTGCATTATAAGCCGCTGCTCGACGAAGCGATCATGCTTGCCGCACACAAGCCCGGCGCTTGTTTGATCCTGCAGCGGCCGCAGGCCGAAGCGGCGATGATCGGCGGCCGCGATCATGACTGGGCGAGCGTGCGCGACGATGCGCTGATCCATGCCCGCTCGGTCTACGACTGCGTTCCGGTCGCGGCGACTGATCCGCTGTACATTCTCTACACGTCGGGCACCACCGGCCGGCCGAAGGGCGTGGTGCGCGACAATGGCGGCCACATGGTCGCGCTCAAATGGTCGATGAAAAATCTCTACGGCGTCGATCCGGGCGAAGTCTGGTGGACCGCTTCCGACATCGGCTGGGTGGTCGGGCATTCCTACATCGTCTATGGCCCGCTCATGCAAGGCTGCACTTCGATTCTCTATGAAGGCAAGCCCATTGGCACGCCGGACGCCGGCGCGTTCTGGCGGGTGATCGCCGAGCACGGCGCCACCGCGTTGTTCACGGCGCCGACCGCATTTCGCGCCATCAAGAAAGAAGACCCACAAGGCAAGCTGCTCGCGCAATACGATCTGTCGAAATTCCGTACGCTGTTCCTGGCCGGCGAGCGCGCCGATCCGCCGACGCTGGAATGGGCGGAGAACATGCTGGGCGTGCCGGTGATCGATCACTGGTGGCAGACCGAAACCGGCTGGGCGATCGCCGGCAATCCGGTTGGCCTCGGCATCATGCCGATCAAGCACGGCTCGCCGACGGTGGCGATGCCCGGCTACGACGTCCGTGTCGTCGACGAGGCGTGTCGCGAGGTGGCCGCGAACCAGATGGGCTCGATCGTCGTCAAGCTGCCGCTGCCGCCGGCGTGCCTGCCGACGCTGTGGCAGGCGGACGAACGCTTCAAGGAAAGCTACCTCGCGGAGTTTCCCGGCTATTACAAAACCTCCGATGCCGGCTTCAAGGACGAAGACGGCTACCTCTTCGTCATGGGCCGCACCGACGACATCATCAATGTCGCCGGCCACCGGCTCTCGACCGGCGGCATGGAGGAAGTGCTGGCCTCGCACATCGATGTCGCCGAATGCGCCGTGCTTGGCATCAAGGATGAGCTCAAGGGCGAAGTGCCGTGCGGCTTCATCGTGCTCAAATCCGGCGTCAACCGGCCGCCGACCGAGATCGAGAAGGAATGCGTCGCGCTTATTCGCGACAAGATCGGCCCGGTGGCGGCATTCAAGCTCGCCATCACCGTCGGCCGGCTGCCGAAGACCCGCTCGGGCAAGATCCTCCGCGGCACCATCAAGAAGATAGCCGACGGCGACAGCTGGACCATGCCGGCGACCATCGAGGATCCGAAGGTTCTCGACGAGATCGGCACCGCCCTCAAGGGCAAGGGCATCGGCGCTTAAGGCATCGCAATCCAGATCATCAAAAGCGTCATTCGCGATTTACTTCGTGGAAGTATCCCGCGTGTCAACGTGCACGGCTACGTTGAGCCGGAGCGGTTAGCTGGCGCGAGTGACCTGGGCCGGCACTGTTTCCAAACTGACGCGTTAGGTCCGCATGATCCGTTTGGCCGCACCGCTGCTTATTCTTATGGTCGCGCTCGGCTGTGCGCCTGCACACGCGCAAGCCGGCACGGCGCCGCCGCCGGCCGCACAAAACCCACAGGCGGCGCCAAGCCCGACCAGCACCGAACCGCCAACGCCAGAAGACATCTGCCGCACCGTCGAAGAGGCGGCGGCGGAAAATTCGCTGCCGGTCGAATTCTTCGCCCGAGTGATCTGGCAGGAGAGCCGGTTCAATGCGCTGGCCATCAGCCCCAAGGGCGCCGAGGGCATCGCGCAATTCATGCCGCGCACCGCCAGTTGGCACGGCCTAGCCGATCCGTTCGATCCGATCGAGGCCTTGCGTCATTCGGCCGAGTATCTGCGCGAACTGCGCGACCAGTTCGGCAATCTCGGCCTCGCTGCCGCGGCCTACAATGCCGGTCCCGGCCGGGTCAGCGCCTGGCTCGCCAATCACCGCGCGCTCCCTGGCGAGACCCGCAATTATGTCGCCGTCGTCACCGGCTGGACGGCGGATGAATGGGCGTCGCCGTCGCCGCCGCAAAATTCCGAAACCACGATACCGCAAGGCGTGCCGTGCGCGCGGCTCGCCAATCTGATCCTGGCGCCGAAGGAGCAAGCGCAGCGCATCGCTGCCTACATACCGCGCTGGGGCGTTCAGATCGCGGCGCATTTGTCGGAAGCCAAGGCGTGGGCGATCTATCGTGACGTGCAGAAGCGTTACGCTTCGCTAATCGGCGATCGCGAGCCGATCGCGTTGCACAAACAGATACCAGGAATGGGCACGATGCAGCGCTACATCATCACCACCGCCGATGACGACCGCTCCCCGCTCGACACATTATGCGCCAAGCTCATCGCCGCCGGTGGCGCCTGCGTCGTGCTGCGGAACAAGCGCGGCTGAGCTCAGCGACTTTCGTTCAATGGAGGTTTACGCAGCCTCCGTTCGCTCAACCAGCGCGAATTGCGAAATCAGCCAGCGGGTGAACCAGCACATCATCCACGGGATCGGGATGAGGAAGATCGACGTCACCGCGAGGACGAGCACGCGCCAAAGATAGCCGCCGCCGCTGGCGGTAAAGATCAGTTGCCGTTCGGAGCCTGAGAGGTTCCTGCACATCCAGCGCGTCCATGCGGTGGCGACCCAGGCCCAGCCGATGATGGAGATGAAGGAGACGATCAGCAGCACGTACCAGCCGAGCATCGGCCAGTAACTTCCAGTGAAGCCGAGCTGGGTGTTTTGGCCATCCCAGGCCAGGTTGCGCAAAAACCAGCGCAGGATGATGACGAGGAACAAAACGGTCAGCGGTATGGCCAGGATGCGCAGGCCGCCATGGATCAATCCGACATAGCCGAGCAGTGCATTCAAAACGAAGATGTACCAGATGTCGCCCGGCTTGCCCTCGAACGTCACCCGCTGCTGTCCGGGAAAGTCGATCTGATCGACGAACCACCGATAAAACCACGGCAACACCCAGGGCGCGGGGATGACGGTGAGCTGCGCGATCGCAACGACGATGGCGCGGCCGAACAGCGGCCAGACCTGCACATGGGTCGATAACGGCCCGGTGGCATCGGTGGCGTAGGCGAGCGCCGGTGTCGACCCCGCCGGCATCGCCGGCGGCCGCGGCGCGCCGAACATCAAACCCGGTACTTCCGAAGCCTTGGCCCAGGCATTCATACCTTGGGTCCACACCAGGGTCTCCGCCGTGACGCTGCCGCCGGCGATCAGTTCGCGCAGCCGCTCATCCGGATACGGCCCTTCCTGCTTGCCGCCCCGGCCGATAAACCATTGCCGGCTTGCCATCTGTCGCCCCCGTTATTGGTGTTGCCTGTGAAATCAGCCCACGCTTCCAGCCAAGAGCATTGCCCGCGGTCGCAGCCCGTCACGCATCAATGCCCCATGTTGCGATTGCAACAATACTGCATTGTGATGATACGCACTATCGAGCCGGGTGGTTCAATGGTTGCTGACCTATACTGGCTACAAAACCCCTTGCCGAGCTCGATGCCGGCTATGCCGACAACATCAACTCCGCCGTCGTCGCACTTGGGAGGCCTTCTTTCGCGAGCGGAGCTGCGAGCTTTCCAGCCGCCCGCGGGTAGAACTTGCTTACCGCCCCAACGATTGTGGTTGCATCGACTTTTTTCCTGCTCCAAATGCACCGCCCCATGCGCCCGTCCTCATCGTCGTCCATGGCGGCCGGCGGCCTGTGGTTCCTGTTTGACAAATGGACGATGCACTTTCTGGTACCGGCTTTCACGGCAGCGGGCGTGCATGTTGCCCGTCCCAACTATCGGCTAGCAACGATGAAAAGACGTAATGTACCGAAGCTCGAACGTCACAGCTTTTTGAAATCCTTGAGCTTTCGCTTGACGTCCCTCGCGAGGGAATCATAGGACCGAATCTGCAACTTCGGATTCGCGCGATTCCAAGCCCCTTTGAAATCTCGTACCTGATTGTCGTCTGTCTCAGCTTCGGTCCCAATTAACAGCATCCCACGCGGTTCGCGAAAACCGGCGAGTTCTAACCCATCTCTCAAATACGCTTGGTCATGCGCTGACTGATCGATATAGTTCAGCAACTGACAAACTCCCTCGTTAGCATCCGAGGATAGCAATACCCGCTTACCTCGTTTCACAAAGGCACGCTTGTCGGCACCTTTAAGTTCCAGAACGAACCACTCAATGCCATTACTGCTAGCTCCAGCCAAAAGGTAGTCGGGAATAAGACCCCCAAGTGAGCGCGAAGGCGGCCGGATTTGCTCCTTCGGAAAAATCCAGCTCATATGATGGCCGGTGGAAAACATATCAATCGTCATTGAGAGGACTTCGCGATTTTCACGCAAATACCTTTCTATCTCAGTCTCGCCCGCGGCTCGCTTAATTAGCCTGGACAACGTCCGGTATTGCACCACTGAAACATCGTGCTGGATCGCATGATTTTCCTTTCTCGGCCAATCGGAGGGCCAATTTTCGAGCAAATGCTTCCTATAGTCGCCAATTGCAGTTAGTCGAAATTTCCGTTCGGATTCATCGCGCGTCATTCTCGATTGGCCGTCGAATAAGGAAATAGGCTCGCTTTCAATAGCTCCTAAGAGGCCGTAATACTAGGCAGAGCATCAATGCGAGCGATCAATGAACGCCCCTCTCACCGCCCATCCGACGCCGCCCTACAAGCACACGCCGCTGTTTCCGCTCGGCAAGGATCAAACGCCGTACCGGAAAATCGCCACCGAAAACGTGCGGGTGGAAAGCGCGCTCGGCGAGGAGGTGCTGGTGGTGCCGGGCGCGGCGTTGCGGGCGCTGGCCGAGGCCGCGTTCACCGACATCAATCATCTGCTTCGCCCCGCGCACTTGGCGAGCCTCAAGGCGATCGTCGAGGACCCGGAAGCCTCCGATAATGACAAGTTCGTCGCCTACGACTTCCTCAAGAACGCCAACATCGCCGCCGGCGGCGTGCTGCCGATGTGCCAGGACACCGGTACCGCGATCATCATGGGCAAGAAGGGCCGGCTGATCTGGACCGACGGCGCCGACGAAGCGGCGCTCGCCGAAGGCGCGCGCGACGCCTACCTCAAGCGCAATCTGCGCTATTCGCAGCTCGCGCCGCTGTCGATGTTCGAGGAGAAGAACACCCGCTCGAACATGCCGGCGCAGGTCGAAATCTATGCCGAAGGCGCAGGCGACGCCGACCTGGCGTACAAGTTTTTGTTCATCGCCAAGGGCGGCGGCTCGGCCAACAAATCGTTTCTGTTCCAGGCGACGCCGTCGATCCTGTCGCGCGAGCGCCTGCTGGCATTCCTGAAAGAAAAAGTGCTGACGCTCGGCACCGCCGCCTGTCCGCCCTACCACCTCGCCATCGTCATCGGCGGCACGTCGGCGGAAATGACGATGAAGACGGTCAAGCTCGCCTCCTGCAAATATTATGACACGCTGCCGGAGCACGGCTCCGAGGACGGCCATGCCTTCCGTGACCGCGAGATGGAAGCTGAGATTCAGAAGATGACGCAGTCGCTCGGCGTCGGCGCCCAGTTCGGCGGCAAATATTTCTGCCACGACGTGCGCGTCATCCGGCTGCCGCGCCACGGCGCCTCGCTGCCGATCGGGCTCGGCGTGTCGTGCTCGGCCGACCGGCAGGCGCTCGGCAAGATCACCCGCGACGGCGTGTTCCTGGAAGAGCTCGAGCACAATCCGGTCAAGTACCTGCCGGACATTGATGCCTCGGAGCTCGGCGGCGAGGTGGTGAAGATCGACCTTAACAGGCCGATGAAGGACATTCTCGCGCAGCTCTCCAGATATCCGATCAAGACCCGGCTGTCGCTCTCCGGCCCGATGATCGTGGCGCGCGACGCCGCGCATGCCAAATTGCGCGAGCGGCTGGAGCGTGGCGAGCCGTTGCCCGATTATTTCAAGAACCACCCGGTCTATTATGCGGGCCCGGCGAAAACGCCGGAAGGTTACGCTTCCGGCGCATTCGGGCCGACCACCGCGGGCCGCATGGATTCCTTCGTCGCCGACTTCCAGGCCGCCGGCGGCTCGATGGTGATGCTGGCGAAAGGCAACCGCGCGGCGACCGTGCGCGACGCCTGCAAGAAAAACGGCGGCTTCTATCTCGCCTCGATCGGCGGCACGGCGGCGAACCTTGCCGAGCATTGCATCAAGAAAGTCGAGACGGTGGAATATCCCGAGCTCGGCATGGAAGCGATCTGGCGCATTGAGGTGGTCGATTTCCCGGCCTTCATCGTCATCGATGACAAGGGCAACGACTTCTTCAAGGAATTGAATTTGGGATAATATTTCCGCTCATTCCCGCGTAGGCGGGAATCCATCGCTGGGTCCCCGCCTTCGCGGGGACGAGCGGATTTGAGAATCACCGAGAACTATCATGCAGCAAACAGCGACAATCCGCGGCCCGCTGGTCTGGCGCGACATGGACCAGAAGACGCTCGATGACGCCTACACTCAGGCGGCCTACGCGCCGAACATGGATCTGATCCTCGGCCGGATCGCGACCGCGAGCGAGGTGGCGCGCAAGACGCTCGGCGAGCCGCAGCGCGTCGCCTATGGGCCGAGCGAGCACGAAAGGCTCGACATCTATCGCGCCGCACCCTCCCCGCCCTCCCCCGCAAGCGCGGGAGCGAAGGGTGGGGGCGCGCCGGTCAATGTCTTCGTCCATGGCGGCGCCTGGCTGCGCAGCAGCGCTGCACAAACCGCATTCACCGCCGAAGCGATTGTCGGTGCCGGCGCGCACGCCGTGCTGATCGACTTCATCAACGTCGGCCAAAGCAACGGCGATCTGATGCCGCTCGCCGAGCAGGTGAGCCGCGCCATCGCCTGGGCCTGGAGCAACGCCGAAAGCTTCGGCGGCGATCGCAACCGCTTGTTTGTTTCGGCGCATTCCTCGGGCGCGCATCTCGCCGCCTGCGCGCTGTCGCGCGGCTGGCGCGCCAATAATCTGCCGCCGGATTTTTGCAAGGGCGCGCTGTTGGTCGGCGGCATGTACGATCTTGAGCCGGTGCGGCGGTCAGCGCGCTCGGCCTACGTGAAGTTCACCGACGAGATGGAAGACGCGCTGAGCGCGCAGCGCCATATCGACGGCATCAATACGCCACTCGTGCTGGCCTACGGCACCACCGAGACGCCGGAATTCCAGCGCCAGTCGCGCGACTTTTTCACCGGGCTCAAGGCCAAGGGAAAGACGGCCGAGCTCCTGGTCGCCGAAGGCTACAATCACTTCGAGCTGTTCGAGACCATGACCAATCCGTACGGCGTCGTCGGCCGCGCGCGGCTGCGGCAGATGGGGCTGGCGTAGTTTGAAAAACCTAGACTAAGCGGCTTCCGCGCTGTTTCGCGGCGCCGAACGCACCGAGGTGCGGATCAGTTCGGCGCCGCAGCGCCGGCAGACATAGACGGTGTCTTCGACTTCGGAGGAGATCGGCCGTTTGGCGTTGTAGACCATGCGGCCCGCACACACCGGGCAGGGCATCATCAGCGAGGGCAGGCTTGACGGCGGTACAACCGATTGATGACGCATGGTTTCGATGAGCTTCGGCGCGGGCTGCCACTGTTTACATTTTTGTAATCTCCGCCCTCTTTTTTGCGGAGTCAACGATTTTGTGCGTTGCACACACCTATCGCTGCGTCGCCATAAGTCCATAGGTGGAAGCGGTTTTTGGGAATGTTGGCCACGCCGGGGCTAGCGGGCGAAGCCAATGTTTGGTTAAGGCTTCGATCCGCGTGCCAGCATGCGGCGGTCGATCTCCGCCGCCAGGTCCGCAAGTTCGCGGCTCACCTCAACGGAATAGACCGCGCCTGGCTCGAGCCGGCGCAACGGCTCCGGCAGGCGTTCAAGCTCGAGCTTGGCATAACGGCGGATATCATCGAGCGAGGACGGCGGATGTACGCGCCGGCCGTTGCGCATCACAAGCTGCAGCAGCGACTCGCCGTCCGGTCGCGCGCTGGCGGCAGGGGTAGCATGCTCCAACGACAACGTGTCGCCGGCCATCCGGCCATCGGCGACGTAGCGCCGCCAAACCTGCTTGCGTCCAGGCCACGTGGCCTTGTTGGCCGAGCGCTTGCGCCGCGCGAGCCCGGCATATTCCTGCAATTTATAAACGACATCGAGCGCCGGCACGTCTGCCGACGTCGTCATGTTGGTGCCGATGCCGAAGCCGTCGATCGGCGCGCGCTGGCGCGCAAAGTCCGCGAGCGAATCCTCGTCGAGTCCGCCGCTGGCGAAGATGGTGATGTCGTGCAAGCCGCCGGCATCGAGGATGGTTCGCACGCTGCGCGACAGCGCCACCAAGTCGCCGGAGTCGAGGCGAACGGCGCGAATGGTTACGCCGGCTTCCTTGAGTTTCGGCGCCAGCGCCACGACCTTCCGCGCCGCCGCTTCGGTGTCGTAGGTGTCGATCAACAGCACCAGATTGTCCGGCCGCGACTGCGCGAACGCGGCGAAGGCTGCGACCTCGTCGTCGAACGACTCGATGAAGGAATGCGCCATGGTGCCGTAGATCGGAATGCCGAATTCCTGTCCGGCAAGCACGGTCGCAGTGCCGGCAAAGCCGACGAGGTAGCTTGCCCGCGCCGCCATCAGGCCGGCCTCGGCGCCGTGCGCGCGGCGGAAGCCGAAATCGACCAGGACCTTGTCCGGCGCCGCCAGCATCACTCGCGCGGCCTTCGCGGCCATCAGGATTTGAAAATGCAGAATGTTGATCAGTCGCGATTCGACCAATTGCGCTTGTGGTAGTGGTGCGGTGACCCGCAGGATCGGCTCATTGGCGAAGAACACCGTGCCCTCGGGCATGGCATGCACGTCGCCGGTAAACCGCAACGCGGCCAGATAATCGAGCAGATTGGCCCGGAAACGCCCGGTGCTCTTGAGCCACTCGATTTCGGCGGGCTGAAACTGCAGCGATTCGAGATAATGCAGCGCCTGGTCCAATCCGGCGGCGACCAAAAAGCCGCGGCGGACCGGCAGGTTACGGACGAAAAGCTCAAAAACCGCGGTTTCGGTCTCGCCATGATCCAGGTAAGCCTGCATCATGTTGATCTGATAGAGATCGGTCAGTAGCGCGCTCGAGCGCTCGGTCATCGTTGATTTTCCCCCGATTTTTCAAGGCGCGGCAAGGACCCCGATCGGCCAATGGCGGAGCTTTTCGCCTCCACGAGCCATGTTAACCATTTGAATTTACACAAATAATACGATTGACGGGGCCGATTCATCGTTTATTTACGATGTTCTTGCGGTTGAGACCGGAATATCGCATTGTAAGCCATGCGCGCTGAGCATTGGGGCCCAGCAAAAGGGTGACAGCGCGCACGCCTGAAACGGGGTCGGCCAATCGTTCGCGCTCGGATGGGGGCGCGGCGGGGAGCTGGAAATGGCTTATGGGTCCTCGACTGAGGGCGGCTACGGCATTGGTGCGTCCGTTTTTCATTTTGACGCATCACATCCGGACCGCATCGACATTCCCGATCCGGAACTTTTGTTCCGCGGGCATTTCGGACGATCGGGCCCCGATCTCGTCCTGACCGGCCAGGACGGTCATCGCCATATCGTCCCAGATTACTTCGCCAGCGAAAAGCACCCGTCGTTGTACGCGCCGAATGGCGCGCATCTTTCCGGCGACCTCGTCGATCTGTTGGCCGGCTCGCCGACGCCCGGACATTATGCGCAAGCCCAGCAGACGCTGCCGCCCGACGCCATCGGCAAAGTGCAAAAGGTCGTCGGCCACGTCACTGTTCTGCGGAACGGTACCGCGGTCGACCTCCATGTCGGCGACGCGGTTCACAAAAGCGACGTCATCGAAACCGCCGCCAATTCCTCCTGCGGCATCGCCTTCCCCGACGGCACCGCGCTCGATGTCGTTGCCGGCACGCGTATGGCGCTCAACGATTATACCTACGATGTCGCCGGCGCCCCGAACAACGCGTTGTTCACCCTCGTCGAGGGCACCTTCGCCTTCGTCGCCGGACAGGTCGCCCATAGCGGCGACGGCATGAAGATCACGACGCCCGTGGCGACCATGGGCATCCGCGGCACGGTCGGTCTGTTCAAGAGCGAACCCACGGTCGTCAATTCCAAACTCGGACATGTCTGGTCGATGGTTCTGCACGAAGACTTGGACGGCAGTCACCACCTCGGCCGCATCGCCATTATCGACCAGGATCCGACCTCGGCGACTTTTGGCCAAGTCATCTATCTGTTGGATAGTTCCGATTACATCGCTTACCTGGAGCCGCAAGGCAGCGGCCTGCCGCCGCACGTGCGTGTCGAACCGATAACGAGTTCGCGGCAGTTCGATGATCGGCACTTTTACGACGATCTCAATCAAATCATCAGTGCCTACAATGGCGCCAATCCGCGATCGGGGCCCAACGGTGGCAGCGGCGACAACCCAAACTTGCTGTTTCCTCAGCAACCTAACCAGCAGAACGGCGGCCAACCGCTCCCCATCAATTTTCAACCCAACAGTAGCGGCGCAGGTCCTAACACGACTCTCGAAAGTTTCAGCGTGCCGGTGCAGGGAGGTATTCTTCCCAAGAGCACGCCGACCACTCCTGCTCCGCTCTCAACGATCTTTATTTGGAACTCGAGCGGGCCTAGCGACTGGCCGACGGATCCTAACTGGAACACAGGCTCGGCGCCGGATTCGCCGATCGATCAAGTCATCATTCAGTCCGGTACCGTGAACTATGACCTGCTTGGCGACACGACCGTCAGTTCTTTGACCGTGGACCCGGGCGCTATTCTCGACGTCACTTCCGGTCAACTGACAGCAGGTAGTCTTGTTGATGACGGCACGATTGTTGTCGAGGGCGATCCGCCAACGCTCGTTATCACTGGACCAGCGACGATCGGCAGCACCGGCTCAATCGAAGCGGTCGGCGCCGGCTCGACCGTCGATTTCCAGGGTGGCACGGTCGATAATCAAGGCATCATTGCCGCCCGTCAGGGCGGCACCGTCGACCTCAACGGAGATGCCATTACTAATGAATCCGGCGCTCAGATCCAGGCCCGGGATAGTCATTCCTTGGTCGATTTCATTAATGCCAATCTCGATAATTTTGGCGCCATCACTGCAAAGCATGGCGGCTTGGTGCTGTTCGATGGCGGCTCGATTTTCAACGAAGCTGGCGCGGCCGATCAGCCTGAGGCCAAGATCGTGGCCCGCGGTCGCGGGTCGGAGATTGATTTAATCAGCGTCGACCTGATCAATGGCGGTCTCGTTGGCGCTGTACACCACGGCTCGATGAAGTTTGAGAATGTAACCGTCGCGAACGAATCCGGAGCGACAATCGAGGCAAAGGATGGCATCGTCACATTCGAGCACGGTGGGGTTGCTAACGAGTTTGGCGCGGTAATAGTCGCCAGTGAGCACGGCCGGATCGACTTTGATGGCAGCACCGTCGACAACGGAAATATCGGCACCGATGCCGGCGCCGGCCTTGCCGTGGAGCCGAATAGCGGCGGCATGATCGAGGCCATAGGCTGTGGCTCGATTATTAGGTTTTGCGATGACGCCAGCGTGTTTAACGCGGGCACAATTCTCGGCAAGGACGGCGGCTTGATCTCGTTCGACGACGCCACCGTTCATAATCTGAACAGCGGCAAGATCGACGCCACCCGCCACGGCACGATCGAATTTAAAAATTCCGTCGTCGGCAACAGTGGCACGATCGAAGCGGTCGGTCTTTGTAGTGCGATCATTTTTTCTTACGGCCTCCTCGGCAATGCCGGGGCTGTGCTGGCTAAGGACGGCGGGTCGGTGGATGTCTTTGCCTCGAAAGTCATCAACGACGGCAGCCTTGCTGAGATCAGGGCCGAAGCTTGCGGCACGCTCGTGTTCTGCGATGACGGCGTGGTCAACCAGCATGGTGCCATGATCGTTGCTGCCGATTTCGGCACGGTCAACTTCGACGCCGACAGAGTCACGAACGACCATTGCAGCACGATCGCCGCGACCAAAGGCGGGCTGGTCGGCATCGCGTATTCGGACGTCACGAATACGCACAACAGCTTCATCGAGGCGACGGACGGCGGCACGGTGATATTCAATCACGCCCGGGTCACAAACACCGGCGACAGCACGATGGAAGCGAAAGGTCACCACAGCACGGTAGACCTCGAACATACCTTCGTCATGAACGATGGTGGCACGATCGCAGCGATCGGCTGCGATGCACGGGTCGAGCTGATCGACGCGACCATTGTCGGAGGCACGCTCGAATCGCGCGACGGCGCAATTATCGAGAATGCCGGAGGGACCAGCACGCTCGACGGCATCACCATCGCCGACGGCACCGTCATACAGGCTGACCATGACACGGTCGTTGACCTGAAAGAAACGATCACCGTCGACGGCACGGTCACGTTACAAGGCTGCGGCACGTTCACGCTCGATGGCCCCGGCGCCAAAATCATCGGCGACGCCGGCACACTCGACAATTTGGGCACAATCGGTGGCGCTGGCACGATCGGCGGCTGTGATGGCGCTCTTTCGCTGATCAACGACGGCATCGTAGATGCCAATATCTGTGGGCAGACGCTGGCCATCCATACTGGCGAGGCCATCACCAATTTTGGAACGCTGGAAGCAGCGAATGGCGGCAGGTTGCTTGTCGATGATCCGGTGACCGGCGGAGGGACTGCGCTCGTCAAGGGCGGCACAATAGATTTTGCTGCGGCAGCGGACATTAGCCAAATAACATTCAACAACGGCTCCGGCACGGCGTACGGCGAGGTCATTTTCAATGACCCGAACGGCCTCGACGTTACAGTGAATGACTTTGCCGGCACTAGATCAAACTTGGCCCACTCGGATGGTATCGAGTTGACCGGTACCTGGACGGTGGAGTCGGAGACGGTTTGCGGTAGTAACGTCACGCTAGAGGTAAAGAATGGATGCGAAACCGCAGCGTTCAACTTTGATGATTTCAACGGACGGCTGCAGATCACCACCGTCAACGGCAACACGCTAATCACTGATCCCGCGGTATCGACGGCCTCCTCCCATCCCTCCGTCTCGATCGGCGGGCCCGGCAACGACACGTTCCTCTTCCACCCCGGCGAAGGCGCAGAAACCATCAACAACTTCAATCCGCACTCCAATACCATTGAGCTCGACCACTTCGCTAACGTGCAGAACGCGCAAGCATTGGCGGCGGCGGTCACTATCGATGCGCACAGCGACGCGGTGCTCGAGCTCGGTCATGGGGACAGCGTCGCCATCCCCGGCATCAGCGGGACTTACCTGCAGCAGCACCTGACGAGCCTAGTGCATCTGCATTGAAACACGCGATAGTAAGTAGCGAGCAGCGAATAGTTGGCGGCCCCTGCTCGCTATTCGCCCCTTTCTACAGCACCCGCGGAATCCCAAGCTGCTCCGCCTCAGCGAGCACGGCGGCAATATCCTGGTGGCCGCCGCCGAAACGGCTTTGCGGGTCGGTGAGCGCCACGGTGTGCACGCCGGGCAGCCGATAATGCCTGTCCTGCACGCAAATTCTGCTATAGGCAGCCAGGATTACGGCGGTCGGTTTCGGATAGTTGGTTTTTCTGAGACTCAGCGCCTGCCTACACAGCTGATCAAGCCCGCCGCGTTCAGATCGTGTGTTCGCTTCATACATAGGCTGTTCGATATCGAGCGCGATCTCGACTGCCTTGTCGACGTTGCTGGCATCTACGCGGGCGTGGGCCGCCTTCGCCACTGCGGCCGCGCGGTCCAGCCGATCGAGGATTTCCCTGATAAAGGACTTGATCGCGACCTCGGCCATTTGCTCGTCGATGTTCAAGTCGTCTTTACCTCCGATAGCGGTGCATTATCGCTTTTCTGCCCGGCGGCCGGTTGAAGTTTGCCGGCATGGGGAGCAAGATTGCGCGGCGCAGCCTTCAACGTGATAGGAAGCGGATGTGACTCAAGCCAGAGAGCGCGCGCGACCTCCAATACATCAATTCCAAGCCGATCCCACCAAGCCGCTTCGTCGCCATGCCGATGCAGTTCGCGATGATGGCCGCGGCACAATGGAACGGCAAACTCGTCACTTACCTTGCGGGACAAGGCGCGGCTTTGCGCAAAACGCAAGTGATGCGGATCCGAAGGAAGCCTGCCGCACACAAGGCACGGACGAGTTGCTACGAGCCGCACGTGGTCGCGATCGCGAATCCGCTTAGGTTCCGGGAGCGCGAGCACACTCTTATCGACGGCTTCCCCTGCTTCGCCAGACTGTAAATCTCTCTCTGCCTCTGCAGACGCTGATCGCTCCACCGGGTGTTCGTCCTCGACTTCGGCAGCCGCAGCGCTGAAGGCCGTCAACTGGGCAAGCTTTGCTTCGAACAGGGCCTCCACCTGCGCCGCATCAGATGCCCGCAGCCGGTTCTTTTCCGGTAGCCTCTGGCGTACCCATTCCGCGGCATCCTCAGGAGAGCTTAAGTGCCTGATCTCGGCGACCAACTGCTCACGCAATTTGGCGGATGCGTGTAATCCGAGAGTGGCTTCAGCTTGTTTCGGTACCGGTTTCATGCCGCGCTCAGAGATCGTTTGCTCCGGGCGGGGCATCGCTTGCTGGTCGTGCGCTCGCCCGCGATGCAAATGGTCACTGCCGTTCGCTTTCGGCCTTTCGGGCCCGCTCTCGCTGACCGCCACCTGAAGGTCAGGAGCGTCAAGGTCATCTTCCCCGGCAATCCCGACGAGCGCGAACAGCGCGTACCGTCGCGCATAGGTCAGTGCAGCCCCCATACGACGCGGAGAAGAGGTGTCAGAAACCGGGCACACCGGCCAATCGGACGCGATCCACTCGCCGGAGGCGTGGGCCAGGACCGTTGTGAGACTCACTAGTCCCGCAGCCTGATCGATCGACGTCGTCTGAACAGTGGCGATTTCGTGCTGGCCGAGGATTTTGCGCACAATTTCGAGCCCACTCGAGAGTGGCGCATAGCGAAAGGTCTGCTCGCGCCCCCGCGGGCCGTCCTCCCGGATGGTCGCTACCAGGGATTTTTCGGGATTGACCAACTGGGTCTGTGCCTTGGCAAGCGCCCCGGCCAGCGCACCAATGGTTTCACTGGCCCGCTGCATGCTCGGCCTCCGCATCGAGGAGATCGAAGCTGATGGCGCCGGACTTCGATCGTTTGGCCCGAATGCCATGGCCGATCGCTTGCTGTGCGTCGCCCGGCACAAGGCCCTTCAACTCGGCCTTAGCAGCCTCGTGCTCGAGATGAGACGACCGCGTCCGCAGGAAGACCGCCGCGAACTCCGCCCAAGCATTCGAGCTGCTCATATCGATGATTCGGACCGCCTCGACCCGCGGCTTCGCAGGCTCGACACCGAACAGAGTAGGAGGCTCGCCGCTCTCGACACACCGCCAGAACTTCCGCTCGGCAGTGACGATGAGATGCTGATAGAGCGGGTCGGCATGGGTCTTGATCTCCACCCACTTGCCGCCACCGGTGATGATTGAGAGCACCGCCGTTCTTGCTGCGATCACCCACATGTTGTGCTGGAGCTGCGGCATGTACTTTTCGGCAGCTGCCTGTTCCGAGAAGGACCAAGGCAGCATGAATTTGGATTCAAACACCGCTCCGCTTGATTCTATCCGGCCGTCGAGGGTCGCCGCCATCCATCGCAGTCCGGGATGTCGGACATGCTTCTGCATATCCGTAATAACCTGCCCCGAATTAGCCTCGTACCAGCGTCGATTGAGTTCTTCGGTGACCGCCCCAAGCTGGACAATGAGGTTGCCCGACAGGTCCTCCGGCTCGGTCTCGCCGCGCTTCTCACGCCAAAGTCGCAGCAAAGCAGCCTCGTCCCCGCCCATGATGATGCGTGCGTCGGAGCCGCCAATGAAATAGCGGCGATCCTGGCGAAAAGCAGTACTCGTCGGAGCGGTTTGCATCGCGAGCATCCTGTATATAATAGAGCAAATTAACTATAATAGACATATCTTCTCTGTCAAATCTTTTCGACAGAGTTGATGGAATCATTCGCTTCAGCCAGAGAGCTGGGTGGATGATTACGCGAGATCAATGCAGAGCCGCGCGTGGGCTGCTAGCTTGGAATCAAGCTGATCTGGCTGAGGCAGCGCTTATCGGTATCGTGACGGTGCGCCAGTTTGAAACAGGAGCTCACAAGCCGCGGCGGCTGACGCTTCACGCCATCAGGAGAGCCTTCGAGTCCGCCGGCGTGGAATTCATTGACGAGAATGGCGGCGGACCGGGTGTCCGGTTACGAAACCCGCAAATGAAAAAACGCTAGATTCCCCTTCGTGCGAAAAGCCCGTAAGTACCAGACCGGCCTCATAGAGTGAATGATGGGCCGCTCACACTTTGAAGTATTTTTGAATTTTTGGCGCGACGAAAACTTTTGGGCTCATACAAGCACAGGGCTATCGCGATAAGATCCTACGGCTCTCTAAAAGAGTTCGCGAATGTTTCCTGCTCTTCGAGCGCCATGTAGATGTCGAACGCGCTCATTTATTGCGCTCGTGAATTCTGAATGCTCGCTTGCGTTCGCGCGGCGTCATATCGGTCGTTTTGTCTTCGACCTTTTTTTGCCTTGCGACTTCGAACTTATCGTAGACGCCATCAGGTAATGGACGGCACTCAAACGGCCCCTTCGGTAAGCAAACTCCAAAACGATCTCGTGCGAAGCGGTTCACGCTCGAAAGATCCGGTATTTTGATACCAAGAATCGTGGCGTACACATCGCCGTGAGTGAACCAAAGGAGCCACGGTGGTGCCCTCACAAAAATTGCATCCAATTTGGCTTTCTCGTCGCCACCAGGAAGATCGGGAAGTAAATACTTGCGAAAATATTCAGCGATGTCCATTGCTGAGAAACTTAGAAATGGAGTCGCGTAGTCATCACGTCCATACTCACCAAAATCAGGATGGCGTTCGAGGCATGCCCTCCAGGCAGCGGATTTACGACACCGTTGCCAGGCGGCGCTCAATGGCTCATCGATCTTCGGATCCCCATGAAGAATTAGAAGCGCAAGATTGGCGAGCTTTACGAAGGCTTCCCTGCGCATACCCTCGGTAATTTTTGAGTGTTGTTCTTGTTGCCATTCGAGATAGGGGAGGATCAGTTTTTCCAAACGAGCGACCTGTCGTAATCGGGCTTGTGTCATATTGCGCCGCGCTCCCTGAGCTTGGCCTCCAGCGCATCCAGGCGTTTCACCGCGTCGGCCAAGTCGATCGCATGCGTCCACGAATTTATGACGGTAGCCAGGTCCGCCGCTTCGCTTGGGCTGATCGCTCCTTCCGTCGCAGCATGGGTGATCTGGCCGAGCACCTCAACCGCGTCGTCGGCAAAATCCATTTTCGGCAGATCGATCCTGATCCCCCGCTCACGCGGAAGAATCCGACTGAGCAAGAATTTGAGCATGACGACGTCGCCATTGCGGGCGATTTCGATCGCTTTGCGCAGCAACACCTCGCGCTCATCTTCAAGGAGTACGGCCGCGAGAACGGTGCTGCGATTTTTGGAGCCCGGTTTGCGCCCAGGATTGCCGTTGGCGAAGGGTCGGCCACGAGTAGCAGGGCGTCGGGACGGATCTGGGCGGTCAGATTGGCGCATTGCCAATGATCCGAAATAAATGAGCCCAGATCCAATTAGTTTAAGCGCCAAGTACACGATCCGCAACCCGGATCTCGAAAATCCGCAACCCGGATCTCGAACGGGCAAAAGCTCGCGCCTAAAGCAAGCTACCCATCCAAGGGTTGCCATGCCGGATGAGGAAGGCAATGACTGCTGCATTCGCAACGTGAAATTTACAAAGCGTCAATCAACTTAAGATTGCATAAATACAGTATACACTATCCAATTGCCTGCGTAAATTCCACGTATTTTACGCCAACTATCCGCAAGCTTACAGGCGACAGGCGTTACAAACGGCCGATGCTTGGTCGACACAAAGTCGCCCGCCCCGTCACTTCGACCAGAACCAATGGCGCCGGCGCGACGCGATTAACGGCCGCCGACCCGCTGAGATGTCAGCCGGCGATGGGGGCCGGCGTGACGGCCACCCGGTCGGGCCGACGCGCAATGTCACCCCTGGCTTCGACCAGAACCAAAGGCGCCGGCGCCACGCGGTTGCGGCCGTCGGCCTTGGCGCGATAGAGCGCCCGGTCGGCGAGCGCCAACAGCGTCGACAGGCTGCGGCCGGCCTCGCTCGCCATCGCGACGCCGACGCTCACCGTCGGATTGACGACCAGATGCGGGAAGCTGACGGCCGCGAAATCGCGGCGCAACCGCTCGGCGGCATGCAGCGCTTGCGCCATCGACGCGTCCACGAGCAGATAAGCGAATTCCTCGCCGCCCAGCCGACCGAACAGATCGCCGGGCCGGATCGAGGCGCCGACCAGGTCGCAGAACGCCTGCAACACACGGTCGCCGGCCTGATGTCCGGCACTGTCATTGATCTCCTTGAAGCGATCGAGATCGAACAGCAACAGAGCGACGGGGCGGCGCTCGGCGATGGCCCATTCCAGCAACGGATTGCCATGATCGAAGAAGGCGCGGCGATTGGCGATGCCGGTCAGCGAATCGGTCAGCGCCGCCTTGCGCTGCTCGAGCTCGGCGCGCTCCTTCGACATGGCGACACGCAGGAACGGCAGGCAGAAGGCGGCGAACAGCGCTTCGAACGCTATCACCGTCACCGCCGTGCCCTGCGCATGTCCGCTGATGGTCGACGCTGCCAGCACTGATGCGAACGGTATGCGCACCAGCAGAAAGCCCGCATGGCCGACAACCAGCAGCAATGTCGGCCACCGCGAGATGAGATCGCGATCGCGCGCATACCAGAGCTCGCAAGCGCCCAGGAACGCATAGGTCGCCATGATAGCGGAAACCAGTCCGATGCGGGCCGTCATCGACTGCGCGAAGCTTTCGAATTGAAAGGCGACCACCCAGATCGCCGGGCCGGCGGCCAAGAGGCCGATGGAGACGCTGCGGCCCTCGAAGCTTCGCGCGCCGCTCCACATGAAAGCGTAGGCGCCACACAAAAGCGCATTGGCGGCACAGACCGACCACGCATTGGGAATGCCCGCACCAGCTCCACCGATCAACGCCGCCCCGGTCGCGCCAACCAGATATCCTGTTCCCCATAAGGCCAGCGCCGGCGTGTTGCGGTTTTGCAGAAAGGTAAACAGCAGCAGCAGCCCGCCCACCACGGTGACGAAAAACGTCACCGCGAACAGTGTCGGCAAATCGAGCATGAAATGGGAAGCCGTGAGCGTCGGCATTGCGCGTTCCCCCCACGCCCCTGCGCGCGGACCGACGCGTTGGTACCAGCTTAGTCCTAAGGCCTTATTGCCGGCGTCGCTAAAATCGGCACTATCTGCGGTTGTGGGCGCGTCGCCCGGCCAGGAACTGCGGCCGTTGGAGCTATTTGCCCCAGCCGAAACGGTAATTCACGCCGGCGCGGAATACGTTCTCCTGCAGCGTGACATTGTTGGTCGGCGGCACCGCGCTGCAGCCGGTGCAATTGAAGCCGCCGAGATCGACCCGCAGATATTCCGCCTTGGCGCTCCAGTTGCCGGGCAGCGCCACTTCAACGCCGCCGCCGAGCGTCCAGCCGGCATTGGTGGAGGCGCCGCCGGCAAAGCCCGGCGCCGCAGCGCGGATATCGCCGACCGCCAGACCGCCGGTGGCGTAAGGCATCACCCGGTCGAACGAATAGCCGATGCGGCCGCGCACCGTGGACAGCCAGGAGTCGCTGGTGCTGCAGCCGCCAGGGCATCCCGCCGTCGTAGAAGTGCCGTTGAAGCCGGACCAGTCGATATCGCCTTCGATGCCGAACACCACATTGCCGAGCTGCCGGTTGTAGCCAAGCGTGCCGCCGGCCTGACCGCCCGAGAGATTGATCCCGGTGGTGTTGGCGTTCCAGAATGAATGGCCCCAGCCGCCGCCGCCATTGGCGCCAAGATAGAATCCGGTCCAGTTGTAGACCGGCGCTATGTCGGCCGGCGGCGCCTTATAAAGCGGCGCCAGCGAAAGATCGGCCGCGGCGGCGCCCTGCGCGCCCGCCACAACACCTAACGCCAAGCCCGCCAACATCCGGCCTGCGGCCAAGATTTTCTTCATTCTTACGTTTCCAATTCGCCGCTACGCCGACGCCTTCGACACCTGCCCGGCACCATCGTACGCACAGTTTCCTTACGCCCGGCTTACCAAATAGACGAGTGTCCGCCTAGTCACTGTTGCGCGGTACTTTAGGGCCGAGAGCGGCGAAATTGCGTCCCGGGCCGGGCCGGTTATGGGCGCGACGCCGCCTCAAACGTTAACTTTTTTTCATCTAGGCGGCGGCGTTTGCGGTCACCGCGATCCGTAGGCAGACTCTACGCGATGTGGCTCGCCTTCGCGTTTTCCGGCCCGGTGCTGTGGGCCATTTCCACGCACTTCGACAAATATCTGTTGGAGAGATATTTCAAGCACAGCGACGTCGAGGTGCTGCTGCTCTTTACCGCCTTCATGGGCGTGCTGACGCTGCCGTTCATCGTCTGGTACGAGCCCACCGTCTTTCAGATCGACCCCGGCAGCGTCGCGCTGATCGTGCTTTCCGGCATCCTCTATATGGGGGCGACGTTGTTTTATCTGCGCGCCCTGCAATTCGAGGAAGCGTCGGTGGTATCGCCGTTCTTTCAAACCATCCCGCTGTTCGGTTACGTGCTGGCGTTTTTCGTCCTCGGCGAGAGGCTGTCGATCGTACAAATAGAGGGCGGCGCCTTGATCCTCGTGGGCACACTGATCGTCTCGGTGCGGCTCGACCAAAACGCTCACGTCTTCAAGCTGCGGCTTGCGTTGCTCATGCTCGCCTGCGGGCTTGCAGCATCAATTTCAGGACTGATCTTCAAAGTCTTTGCCATCAAGGTGGAGTTCTGGACGACGACGTTCTGGATGTTCGTCGGCGAGGCGATTTTCGGCGCGGCGCTGCTGGCGGTCGGCTCGTACCGGGCGCAGCTCTCCGCTTTATGGCGCGCCAACGCGGCCGCACTCTTGACTATCAACGGCTCCAACGAGTTGATCAATCTCGGCGGCGGGCTGGGCAGCCGCTACGCACTGATGTTCGCACCGCTCGCAATCGTGCAGGCGATCGGCTCGACGACCACATTGTTCGTGTTTCTGTTCGGCGTCGCGCTCAGCCTGCTGTTCCCGCATCTCGCCCGCGAGACGCTGTCGTTTCGCGACCTCGTGCAAAAGGGCGCCGCGGCGGTGCTGGTCGCGGTCGGCGTGGCTCTGGTCGCGTGCTGACCAATGTGGGTTGAGCAACGCGAAACCCACAGCAACCACGGTCCCGGGTTTCGCTGGCGCGCAACCCGGGCTACGTGCCGCATCATGGCGGCGCCTGCACGCAAAACGCGACCACCGGTCCGTTGGCCGTATTGGCCTCGATGCCGCAAGAGACCTGGCGCTCATCCAGGAATGTCGGCTGACTTCGCGACGGCCCGCAATAGGCGCTGACCAGCACTTCGTCCCCGCGGCAGCCCGCGGTGCAAGTTCCGCCCAAGCAGTTGTTGCGAATGACGCGAAGCGTCGGACTGGGCGGTCCCGGCTCGCCTTGGGGTCCCGGTGGGCCGGCTGGCCCCACCGGGCCGGGCGGACCGGCGACGCCGGGTTCGCCCTGCGGTCCTGGCGGCCCGGTGACACCGGGATCGCCTTTCTGCCCTTGGCCGCAGCCGGCCAGCGCCACCATGAACAGCCCGACAAAAATCAATCGTCCGCCACGCATTTCTTCAATCCACTGCTTGGGACGGCCCCATCCGCGCCCCACATAAGCGCAACAAGTATGCGAGGGAGAATACCAAACTCGGTCACGCATGCCAGACGACACGGCGCGCTGCAACGCGCACGTGCGACGGTAGCCGGACGGCACGGAGCTGCGATATAAAAAAGCGCTCTGTGCGCGCTCGATGACCCTAACGCTGAAGTAGGAACATGAATTGGATTTCCAACGTCGTACGGCCGAAGATCCGCGGCATGCTCCGGCGCGAGGTGCCGGAGAATCTCTGGATCAAATGTCCGGAAACCGGTCAGCTCGTGTTCTACAAGGACGTCGAGGCGAACCTGTTCGTCATTCCCGGTTCCAACTACCACATGCGCATGAGCCCGACGGCGCGTCTCAAATCGATGTTCGACAACGAGACCTGGTTCGATATCGCGTCGCCGGAAGTGCCGCTCGATCCGCTGAAATTCCGCGACGAGCGCCGCTACATCGACCGCCTCAAGGACGCGCGCAGCAAGACCGGCCTCAACGACGCGATGAAGCTTGGCTATGGCAAGCTCGATGGGCTTGCCGTGGTGGTCGGCGTGCAGGATTTTGATTTCATGGGCGGCTCGCTCGGCATGGCGGCAGGCGAAGCGGTGATCAAGGGCCTCGATACCGCCGTAGAGAAGGGCTGCCCGTTCGTGCTGTTCGCCGCCTCGGGCGGTGCGCGCATGCAGGAAGGCATCCTTTCGCTGATGCAGATGCCGCGCACCACCATCGCGGTGCAGAACCTGCAGGAGACGCGTAAGCCGTATATCGTCGTGCTCACCAATCCGACTACCGGCGGCGTCACCGCGTCTTATGCGATGCTCGGCGACGTGCACATCGCCGAGCCCGGCGCGCTGATCGGCTTCGCTGGCCCGCGCGTCATCGAGCAGACGATCCGCGAGAAGCTGCCGGAAGGGTTCCAGCGCGCCGAATATCTGCGCGACCACGGCATGGTCGATATGGTGGTGCATCGCCGCGACTTGCGCGCCACCATCGCGCGGCTGTGCCGGATTTTGCTCAAAGCGCCGGCCGAGGCGGCGAAGCCCCGCGTCAGCCTGCCGGCGCCGGCGTGAACGCACCGCCTTCCGGCGGCACGCCGATCAGCGCCATCCAGGCGCGCTTGTTCGCGCTGCATCCCAAGCGCATCGACCTGTCGCTCAATCGCATCGAACGCTTGTTGGCGGCGCTCGGCCATCCGGAGCGGCATCTGCCGCCGGTGATCCACGTTGCCGGAACCAACGGCAAAGGCTCGACCATCGCGTTCGCCCGCGCCATCCTCGAAGCCGCCGGCAAACGCGTCCACGTCTATACCTCGCCCAATCTGGTCCGGCTCAACGAGCGCTTCCGCATCGGGCGACCGGGCGGCGGCGCTTTGGTCGAAGACTACGAGCTCGCCGACGCGTTGTCGGAATGTGAGGCCAAAAATGGCGGCGAGCCGATCACCGTGTTCGAGATGGAGACGGCGGCGGCGCTTCTGCTCTTCAAGCGGCATACGGCCGATGCGCTGCTGCTTGAAGTGGGTCTCGGCGGCCGGCTTGACGCCACCAACGTTGTGGAAAAGCCGATCGCGAGCGTAATCACGCGCGTGTCACTCGACCATCGCGATTTCCTCGGCGACACGATCGAAGCGATCGCTGCCGAGAAAGCCGGCATTCTCAAAGCCGGCGTTCCGGCGGTGATCGCGAGCCAGCCGCGCGAGGCATTGGCCGTCATCGAGCGGCAGGCGGCGCGGGGGAAAGCGCCGCTCGCCATCGCCGGCGAAGATTGGACGGCGACGGAAGAGCGCGGACGGCTGGTCTATCAGGACGACGACGGCCTGCTCGACCTGCCGGCGCCAAGGCTTTACGGCCGCCATCAGTTCGAGAATGCCGGCGCCGCCATCGCGGCTTTGCGCGCCGGCGGCCTCAAATTGCCCGCGGCCGCCTTCGAGGCCGGCATGATCCATGTCGATTGGCCGGCGCGCATGCAGCGGCTGGCGCAGGGCCGGCTTGCGGCATTGCTGCCGCCGGAGAGCGAGCTCTGGCTTGACGGCGGTCACAATGCCGATGGCGGGCGCGCCATCGCCGCGGCGCTGGCCGACCTCGAGGAGCGCGTATCGCGGCCGCTTGTGCTGATCGTTGGCATGCTTTCGACCAAGGACAGCGAAGGCTTTCTGCGCAATTTTTCCGGCTTGGCGCGCCGCGTCATCACCGTTCCGATTCACCAGGACAAAGCGCTGCCAGCGGCGGAGTTGGCGGGCGTCGCCAAGACCATCGGCATTCCGGCGATCGCCCGCGACACTATCGAAAGCGCGCTCGCGACCGCCGGCAAGCTCGAGCTTGAGCCGGCGCCGCGCGTCCTCATCACCGGCTCGCTTTATCTCGCTGGCGAAGTATTGGCGGCGAACGGCACGCCGCCGGTGTGACAAATGTAGCCTGGGGTTGAGCGGAGTGAAACCCGGATCGGCGTTTCGGTTTGCGCGTCCGTTCCCGGATTTCGCTCTGCTCAATCCGGGCTAAAGTTGCTCAGCGAGCGACAATATTCTGCATCCCGCTTCGCCGGTCGGCGAGAAACAGCCGCATGTTCTCGACGATCAACGGCATGATCAGATCCTCATACTCGCTGGTATAGCCGCCGAGATGCGGCAGCACGAATGCGTTCGGCAGATCCCAGAACGGACTGTCGGACGGCAGCGGTTCGGTCTGAAACACATCGAGGCCGGCGCCGGCGATACGGTGGTCGCGCAGCGCCTCGATCAGCGCCGCCTCGTCGACGGTCTGGCCGCGGCCGGCGCTGACATAATAGGCCGACCGCTTCATGGCCGCGAATACCGCACGGTCGAACAGCAAGAGATTGTCCTTGGTCGCCGGCAGAATGTTGATCAGGAAATCGGCGCGGCCGGCGGCCTCTTTGAGCTGGCCCGTCGGCATCATCTCGTCAAAGCCTTCGGCGGCGCGCGGCGTGCGGGTTACGCCGATGACGTGCATCTCGAACGCCTTGAGCAGCTTGGCGGTGGCGATGCCGATGACACCGACGCCGACAATCACCGCGGTCTTGCCGGTAAACAGGCTCCAGTAATGCCGGTCCCAGCGGTGGGCCTGTTGCGCCTCGGCGAGCCGCCGCGCGTCGCGGGCGACGCCCATCATCAGAAAGACGATGGTCTCGCGCATCGGCGCGCCGTGAATGCCGCGGCCGCTGGTCAGCAAGGTCCGGGCCTTGAGCGACGGACACCGCAGCACATGGTCGACGCCGGTCGCCAGGCACTGCACCCATTGGAGCCCGTTGGCGCGCCGATAAAACTCATCCGTCAGCTCGATGGCGAACGAGACCAGCACGTCAATATCTGAAAGGTCGGCGGGCAGCTCGCCGGCATTGTGCGCCAGCACGAATTGCAGCGACGGGAATTCCGTTCGCAGCCGATCGCGGTAAATCTCGGCGTGAGGATCGAGGACGAGAACTTTGGTCATGAAAATGTTTGCAGGCAGCGCAGACTTGGCTTTTGCAGATTTGGCGGCGGGGTCAGCGACGCGAAGACTTACTCGCCCGGAAGCTCAGGACAAGGCCGCTTGGCAATCTCCCAAGCCTCGTCGCGGTTGAGACCAACCATGCCGAGCAGATTCACCACTGCTTCGTCGATCTTTCCCCTCGGAATATTCCTGTCGCAGACAGCGAGGCTAAAGCCGACGATAGCGTGAGTGGCTTGTCGCCAAGCCAGTTCGGGGTCCTCGACGCGATACCGCCCGGCGGCGACAGCGTTGCGAATATCGCGAATCGCATACGGCCCCATGACGCGATACATAGCGTCGGCGATGACTTCCGAACGCCGTAACAGCGAGCGCCATCGCAGATCAGTGGTCGCCGCTGTCATGACGGTGCGTATGCCGAAGGCGTAAACTTGCGCCGGATCGGAGAAGCTATTGGTCACGGCTTCGATGCGCTGGGCGAGGCGATCCATCACCTGCTCCATCACGCACATCGCCAACTCGTCTTTCGACGCGAAATAATTGTAGACGGTACCGGCACCGACGTCGGCCAGGTCGGCGATCTCCGACATGGTGGCCGCGTCGATCCCTTTTTGCGCCATGACCTCGTAGCCGGCCTCGATCAGTGCCTGACGGTTGCGCCGCTTGCGCCGATCAGTCCGGGTTTCGGCCACCTGCATCGCTGGCATTGCATCTCCGTTCATTTCCGAATCGCAATCATGTCTGATCGGTGTACTAGCTGAAGGACGCTGAATTGCCAAATAGATTTGGCATTTTCCTCACGATCTTGCGGGTAAAATCGTCGCCACATTCAGGAGCGAATCATCTCATGCATCTATAATTGACTGATATTCATAAATGAGTATTGTCCACTATTGGGTGACGATCACACCAGTTCGGTGCGACCATCCCCAGCAGAAAATAAGTGGCTCGGCCGCACGAAGAGGGGGAGAGCGAAATGACCAAGGAGTTTCCCAAGGACCGCGACGCGAAGCGGAAATTTCTGCTCGACGAGGTCGCGCGCATCGGCCCGACCTTGCAGGCGTCGGGAGCAAAGAGCGAAGAGCTCGGGACGCTGGCGCCGGAAGCCGTCGCCGCATTGCGCGAAGCCGGCATGTTCCGCTTGAAGCTGCCAATGGCCGTCGGCGGCGCCGAGGCCGATCCGCTCACCGAGATGCTGGTGCTCGAAGGCCTCGCCTACCATGACTTCACCAGCGCTTGGTGCACGATGGTCGGCACCACCGGCATCGCCTCGCTCGGCGCGTTCCTGCCGCAGGCCGGTCTCGATGTGGTGTTCGCCGACGGGCAGATCCCAACCGCATCGATCTCGTTTTTCCCCGCCGGCCGCGCCGTTCGTGAGCCGGGCGGCTTTCGGCTCAACGGCCGCTGGCGCTTCAACAGCGGCATCCGCCATTCCGAGTGGGTGGTCGGCGGCACCGTGGTTGAAGGCACCGAGGCCGACAATGGCGGCCGGCCGATCGTCATGTTCTCGGCGCTGCCGGCGAAGGACGCAACGCTCTACGACAATTGGGGCGGCGTCACCGGCCTGCGCGGCACCGGCAGTGTCGACTTCTCGGTCGAGAATTATCATCTGCCCGAACATTTCGGTTTCGTCTGGGATTTGCTCAAGCCGAAGCCGCGGCGCGGCGGCCCGTCTTATTTGCTGCCGCCGTTCAGCTATGTCGCCAAGGAGCACGGCAGCGTCGCCATCGGCGCGGCGCGCCGCGCGCTCGACGAATTGATCAAGATCGCGACGACGACCCGCGGCACGTTTCGCTCCTCGAAGCTCGACGAGCGGCAGGTGGTGCATCGCCAGATTGCCGAAGCCGATCTGAAGCTCCGCGCGGCGCGCGCACTGATGCACGAGCGCTACGGGCAATTATGGGACAAGGTCAATGCTGGCGGACTGCCCGACGGCGCCGATATCGCCGACGTCCGCGCGATCGCGCTCCATGCCACCGACGTGGCGGTCGCGACCGCCACCATGGCTTTTCATTTTGCCGGCAACACCGGCCTGCATCATCCGCATGTCATCGGCCGGTTGCTGCGCGACCTCAACACCGCCGGCATCCATCAGGTGATGAGCGACACGGCCTACGAGAATCACGGCAAGTTCCGGCTCGGTTTGCCCGCCGATCCTTTGGCTTAAGGCGCTTCCCTTCCACCCGTCATGCGCGGGCTTGACCCGCGCATCCACGCTGAAAAGACCAACTCGGGCTGCGCGGCGGCTCTGTGGGCCCGTGCACCGCTGCATGGATTGCCGGGTCAAGCCCGGCAATGACGCGTAGAATGGGGCGCTACGGCGCCGGCAACCGCAAATCGCGCACCGCGTTCCTGAACGCGATGTCTTCGCGCACCGGCTCCGGCAGCGGTGTCTGGTCCAAAAATTCGCCGGCTTCCGCCGCCTGCTCGAACGGATAATCGGCCGCGAACATCACGCGATCCTTGCCGAGCGCGGCGATGGTGCAGTCGAGCGGTTCGGTCGCGCACATGCCCGACGTCGTGACAACGATGTTCTGCTTGATATAGTCTGACGGCTTCCTCGCAAGCTTCACGCCGTAGAGCTTGGCGCGGCTGTCGAAGCGCCACAGCAGGAACGGCAGCGTTTCGCCTAGATGGCCGAGCGCCACCCGCGCCTGCGGGAAGCGATCGAACAGTCCGGAGAAGACCAGCCGCAAGGCGTGCGACCCGGTCTCGAAGCCCCACTCCCAAGTCGCGCGGCGCAAGCCCTCGACCCCGGCGAGCGCCGGTGACGGTGCGATCGGATCGGTCGGATGGATATAGATGGTCGCGCCCAGCGCCTCGGCGCGTTCCCAGAACGGATGCAGCGCGGGATGATCGAGATATCGGCCGTTGGTGTGGCCGTTGATCATGGCGCCGCAGAATTTCAGCTCGCGCAGGCAGCGTTCGAGCTCGTCGGCTGCGGCACGCGGATCCTGCATCGGCAGATGACCGAAGCCTGAATAGCGCTCCGGGCGCTTGGCGATCTCGCCCGCCAGAAAATCGTTCGATTCGGCGGCCCGACGCCGCGCTATCGCGGCATCACGCTCGCTCTGCACACCGGGGCCGGCAATCGACAGGACGGCGCGCGTGATGCCGGCGCCCTCCATGGCCTTAAGCCGCGCGTCGCCAAAATCAGTCAGCCGCACGTACAGCCCATCCGCCACTTTCGAATCGACGTTGGCAACCGTGGGCAACCAGTAATCTTCGAGGCCGGGCGACAGGAAATGCTCTTCGAGTGCGATTTTACGGACCATGTTGCTACCGGCATGCGCTCAACTTTACGGCATCTGCTGTACCGCATGGCGGCAATCCTGTATCAAAGCGGAAACGCGACCGCAACGATGCGGACCACATCGGAGACACGGCGAAGCACATGATCGGGGACACGGGCGACGGGGACAGAGGCGACACGGCCGGGCGGGGACACGGGGTGAAGGCGGCCGGCGGGCGGGCGTTGAGCGACAAGGCCGAAGCGAAAGCACCGCAGTCGCAAAGCCAGGTGCAGGTGATTGCGCGGGCCGCTGCCATCCTGCGCGCGCTGGAAGACGAAGCCGCGGGCTTGAGCCTCGGCCAGATCGCCCAGCGCGTGAACCTGGCGCGCTCCACGGTGCAGCGGATCGTCGCCGCGCTGGAAGCGGAAAAATTCCTGATCGCCGCGTCGCCGACCGGCCGGGTACGGCTTGGACCGACCATCCTGCGGCTTGCCGCTTCGGCGCGCACCGATTTCGTCGCCGTGGCGCGGCCCTATCTGACCCAGCTGTCGATCGAGCTCAAAGAGACCGTGGACCTCTCAGTAATCAAGAAGGATCACCTGGTCTTCATCGATCAGGTGATCGGCTCGCAACGGCTGCGCACCGTGTCCGCGGTCGGCGAAACCTTTCCGCTGCATTGCACCGCCAATGGCAAGGCTTATCTCGCCAGCCTCGACAATGCCGCGATCGCCGCGCTGATCGGCACCGAATACGAGCAGCGCACGCCGCGCACCTTTACCCGGCTCGACGACTTGCTGCGCGACCTGAAAACCGTACGCAAGACCGGCGTCGCCATCGACCGTGAGGAGCATGCGCTCGGCATTTGCGCCGCCGGCGTCATCACCCGCGACCCGGCGGGCAATGTCGTCGCCATCTCGGTGCCGGTGCCGACGCAGCGCTTCTACAAGCACCAGCGGACGATCGTGGCGCGGCTGATCGCCACCAAGGAGGCGCTGGAGCGCCACTTGCTGGCGGCCGCGGCTTGATGACCTGCCCGCCGGCTTGTCCCGGCGACCGGAATTCGATACAGATGTACCGTATCATGGTACATTATTCATGACCGGTCCAACGCCGCCAACAAGCCGGCGGGACCTTGAGGAAACGCGGGAGGGTCAGCGTGGCGAAGAAAATTCGCGGTGTCTCGTTTGAGGAAAACGAGAACAACGCGATGGGATTGTCGTTCTACAACCTGTCGCATCGTTTCGGCTATCAGTCGCCGAACTGGCCGTATTTCGAAGACGTCAAGATCGAACGCATCCATTACATGGCGAAGTCGGGCGTGCTGTCGCAGCGCATCACCACCAGCATGCACAACACCACGCACATCGACGCGCCGGCGCATGTGGTGCAGGGCACCCCGTTCATCGACGAGGTACCGCTGCCGCACTTTTTCGGCTCCGGCATCGTCGTCTCGATTCCGAAGAAAAAGTGGGAGCCGATCACCTACGACGATCTGGAAGCCGCCGCCGGCAAGGTGGTGCGGCCGCGCGACGTCGTCATCGTCAATACTGGCTGGCACAAAAAGTACGAAGACAGCGAGGACTATTTCTGTTACGCGCCCGGCTTCGTGCCGTCGGCCGGCGAATGGTTCGTCGAGAAAAAGGTCAAGGTGGTCGGCCACGACACCCAGGCCAACGACCATCCGCTGGCGACCGCGATCGGCCCGCAGCGCAACGGCCCGCTGCATCCGCATCTCGCCGACGAATACAAGAAATGGTCGGGCGGCCGCGATTGGAAGGACGACTTTCCGGAGTGGGAGCCGGTGCACCGCATCTTGTTCAAGAACGGCATCCTCGGCATCGAGAATGTCGGCGGCGACATCGACAAGGTCACCGGGCGGCGCTGCACCTTCGCGTTCTTCCCGTGGAACTGGGACCGCGGCGACGGCTGCATCATCCGTCTGGTCGCCATCAGCGATCCGAAAGGCAGCTACCGCATCGAGAAGGGGGAGAAGTTCTGATGCAGGTCAAGCGTTTCTCCGACATCAAAGGCTATGACGCGCCCAATCACCGCGCCTGCTCAACGCTGCGCGTGTTCGGCGCCGAGGCCGGCGGCAGCCAGAGCCTGATCGTTGGCATCTCGCACTTCCTGCCCGGCGGCGGCGCCGGGCCGGACGCTTCACCGCCGGAGAAAGTGTATTTCGTGCTCGCTGGCGAACTCACGGTCATCGTCGACGGCAAGGAGACGGTGCTGAAGAAGCACGATTCCTGCTTCATCGGCCCCAACGAGCACCGCGAGATCGTCAACCGCAGCAACGAACTGTGCTCGATCCTGGTCGCCATCGCGCCGGCGCCGAAATAGTTCACCGTCATCCTGAGGTGCGCGCGCGCAGCGCGGGCCTTGAAGGATGAATCGGCCACTGCGCCCGGGCCGTCGCCCTTCGAGGCTCGCTGCGCTCGCACCTCAGGGTGACGGTACTCAAGCTGAGTAGAAACCATGTCCGAAGACTTCTTGAAAAATCCCCTCTCGCTGTTTGACGTGCGCGGCAAGGCCGCGATCGTGACCGGCGCGTCCGGCGCTTTTGGCGCGCTCGCCGCCAAGGTGCTGGCCGGCGCCGGCGCCAATGTGGTGCTTGCCGCTGGCAATACCGCCGAACTGAAAAAGGTCGCCCATGCTTGCACTGAACTCGGCGGCAACGCCGAGATCGTCGCCAAGCGGCCGAGCTCGGAAGCAAACTGCGACGCCATCGTCAAAGCCGCGGTCGATCGCTTTGGCCGGCTCGATATCCTGGTGGTCGCTTCCGGCCTCAACAAGGTGTCCAAGATCGTCGATCAGCCGGCCGCGGACTTTCTGGAAATCATCGACGCCAATGTCACCCAATCCTGGCTGATGGCCCGTGCCGCCGGTCGGCAGATGATCAGGCAGGGCGGCGGCGGCAAAGTGATCCTGATGTCGTCGGCGCGCGGCCTCCTTGGCCACCCCGCCGGCTATACCGCCTATTGCGCCTCAAAATCGGCGGTCGACGGCATCACCAAGGCGCTCGGCTGCGAATGGGGCGAGACCGGCATTACCGTCAATGCACTCGGCCCGACGGTCTTCCGCTCGCCGCTGACGCAGTGGATGTTCGAGGACAACGAGCGCGCCACCACGGTGCGCAAAGGCTTTCTCACCCGCGTGCCCAAAGGGCGGCTCGGCGAGCCGTCCGATCTCGCCGGCCCGCTGTTGTTCCTCGCCTCGAAAGCCTCCGACTTCTATACCGGCCACATCCTCTACGCCGATGGCGGCTACACGGCCGGCTAAGATGCGCACCGAACCGGCGAAGGCGCGCATCGCCGTCACCGGCGCCGGCCTGATGGGCCATGGCATCGCGCAAGTGTTCGCCGTCGCCGGGCACGACGTCACCATCACCGATTCGTTTGCGCAAAATCTCGACACCGCCAAATCGCGCATCGCCGCCAATCTGCGCGACCTCGGCGAGGATGAGAGTGCGGTCGCGCGGGTGCGGCCGTGTGGCGACCTTGTTGAGGCGGTGCGCGACGCCGATTACGTGGTCGAGGCGGTGTCGGAGGATCTGCCGCTCAAGCAAAAACTCTTTGCCGAGATCGAACGCTACGTTCGCGGCGACACGATCCTCGCCAGCAACACGTCGGTGATCCCGATCACCGCGATCATGCAGAACCTCACCGCGCGTGAGCGCGCACTCGGAACCCATTGGTGGAATCCGCCGTTCCTCGTGCCGCTGGTGGAAGTGATCGAGACGCAATGGACGTCGCCTGAAGCGATCGCGTGGACGATGGAATTGCATACCGCGGCAGGCAAGAAGCCGGCGCACGTGAAAAAGGATGTGCCGGGTTTCATCGGCAATCGGCTGCAGCATGCGCTGTGGCGCGAGGCCATTTCACTCGTAGAGCATGGCATCTGCGATGCGCAGACCGTTGACGAGGTGGTCAAGGCGTCGTTCGGCCGCCGCCTGGCGGTGCTGGGCCCGCTGGAAAATGCCGACCTGGTCGGCACCGATCTGACGCTGGCGATCCACAACATCGTGCTGCCGGCGATCGACCGTCGGCCGGAACCATCGCCCTATCTGCAAAAGCTCGTCGCCGACAAGAAGCTCGGCTTCAAATCCGGCGAAGGCTTTCGCAGCTGGAGCACCGAGGAGCAGTCTGCACTGCGCGCCAAGGTGATGCGGCATTTGAAGTCGATGCAGGAGCGCTGACGCTGTCATGGCCGGGCTCGTCCCGGCCATCCCGTTCAATCACGTGAGGCATTGCCACCGCTACCGGGATGCCCGGCACAAGGCCGGGCATGACGAAACAGAGTGTTGCTAGAGTTGCGTCACTCCGCCCCGGTCATCGCCAAAAACGCCTGCTCGATCGTCGTCGCGCCGGTCCGCGCGACCAGGTTGGCCGGCGTCGTGTCTGCCAGCACTTTGCCATGATGCAGGATGATCACGCGGTCGGCGTTGGGCACCTCGTCGCACAGATGCGTCGCCCAGAGCACGGCCACTGAGCGTTCGGCACGCAAACTGAGAATGAGCTTGAGGAGCTCGCTGCGGCTTGCCGGATCGAGGCCGACCGTCGGCTCATCCATCAGCAGCACGCGCGGCTGGTGCAGCAGCGCACGTGCGAGCTCGACGCGGCGGCGGTTGCCGCCGCTGAGCTGCGCCGCTTTGTCATGCGCGCGGTCGGCCAGCCCGAGCCGCTCCAGCTCGTTTTCGATCCTCGCCTTGGCGACGGCGCGCGGGATGCCGTGCAGGCCGGCGTGAAACAACAGATTGCCGGTCACCGTGAGCTCGAGATCGAGCGTCGGCTGCTGAAAGACAATGCCGAGCTTGGCCAAAGCCGGCACCGGATCACGCCGCATGTCGTGGCCCATGATTTCGATGCGGCCGGAATCCGGCACGAACAAGCCGGACAAAAGCTGGAACAGCGTGGTCTTGCCGGCGCCGTTTGGGCCGAGCAGTGCGACGAACTCGCCGGCCGCGGCTTGGAACGACACGCCATCCACGGCGCGGATCACGCCATAGGTCTTGACGACAGTGTCGAGGAGAAGCGCCGGCGCGCCTTCGCCCTTGGTCATCCGTCCTCTCAGCTTGCCCCGGCTCCTTCATAGGCTCTAGCTTGGCGGCGGTACAATCAAGGCGGCATAGGAGCCTCATCAAATGCCCGTCGCCCACATCCTGCGCGCGCTGCGCGCCGTCACCGTGCGGGAATTGCTGAAATTCGTGCAACAGCGCGGCCGGCTGCTGTCGGCGCTGGTGCGCCCCTTGATCTGGCTCGCGGTGTTCGCCGCCGGTTTCTACAACGTGTTCGGCGTGTCGATCATTCCGCCCTACAAGACTTACATCACGTATCAGGTCTATATCGTGCCGGGCCTGGTCGGCATGATCCTTTTGTTTCACGCCATGCAGTCGTCATTGTCGATGGTCTATGACCGCGAGATGGGCGTGATGCGGCTCCTGCTCACGGCGCCATTACCGCGCTGGGTGCTGCTGGCCTGCAAGCTCATCGCCGGCACCGCGCTGTCGGTCATCACCTGCTATGTGTTCCTCGCCGTGTGCATTCTGTTCGACGCCACCTTCGATCCGCTCGGCTGGCTTGCGGTTCTGCCCGCCCTGATCGCGTCTGGGCTGATGCTTGGCGCGCTGTGGCTGTTCCTGTCGGTCTATATCCGCCAGGTGGAGAATTTCGCCGGCGCGATGAATTTCGTGATGTTTCCGATGTTCTTCTTCTCCTCGGCGCTTTATCCGCTGTGGCGGCTGCGTGAGGGCGGCTCGGCGGCGCTCTATTACGTGTCGCTCATCAATCCGTTCACTTCCACGGTCGAACTGATCCGTTTCGCGCTTTACGGCGAGTTCAACGCCGTCGCGGCGCTGGTGGTCAGCGCCACGGCAGCCTTGTTCTTTCTGCTCGCAGTGATCGGCTACGATCCGCAGCGCGGGCTCATTAGGCGTTTGGCGCCGGCGTGACGATACAAAATCAGCGGATAAACGTCCCTTGCCGCAGCTCGCTAAAGGCCTGCTGCAGCTCGGCCTGCGAATTCATCACGATTGGGCCGTGCCACGCCACTGGCTCCTTGATCGGCTTGCCGGACACGAGGATGAAGCGGATGCCTTCGTCGCCGGCCTGCACCGTGACTTCGTCGCCGGAGTCAAACAGCACCAGCGAGCGATTGCCGGTCTGCTCGCGGACCAGGATCTCGTTCACGCCATCGGTCTTCTCGGTCAGCACGCCGAACGGCTCCGACGCCGCGCGGAAACTCCCCGAGCCCTCGAACACGTAGGCGAAGGCGTGGCGCTCGAGCTCGACGGCGAGTGTCTTGCGCTTGCCCGGCGGAACGAAGATGTCGAGATAGCGCGGGTCGGCAGCGACGCCCTCGACCGGGCCCCGCTTGCCCCAGAAATCGCCGCACACCACGCGCACGCGGGTGCCGTCATCATCGATGACTTCGGGGACTTCGGCGGCCTTGATGTCCTGATAGCGCGGCGCTGTCATCTTCAGCGACGACGGCAGATTGGCCCAAAGCTGGAAGCCGTGCATGCGGCCCTTGTCGTCGCCCTGCGGCATTTCCTGATGCAGGATGCCGCGTCCAGCGGTCATCCACTGCACGTCGCCGGCGCCGAGATTGCCGCGATTGCCCAGGCTGTCGCCGTGCTCGACGTTTCCGGCGAGCACATAGGTGATGGTCTCGATGCCGCGATGTGGATGCCACGGGAAGCCGGCGCGATATTCGTCCGGCCGGTCGTTGCGGAAATCGTCGAGCAGCAGGAACGGGTCGAATTCGGTGGTGTCGCCGAAGCCGAACGCGCGGCGCAGATGGACGCCGGCGCCCTCGATCGTGGGCTTCGACGAAACAATGCGTTTGACGGGTCGGATGGACATGACGCTTTCCTTGCCGAAGGCTTCGGCCAGCTAACTTATTGCAGTGATTATTCTATCCCAAGGAAAAATAGGGAACCGCGAGCGGGGAGCAAGAAGGCACAGCGGTGATACCAGGGCCGTCATTCCGGATTGCCGCGCAGCGGCAAGTCCGGAATCCATAACCACGGATCGTGAAAATGGATTCCGGGCTCCTCGCTTCGCTCGGCCCCGGAATGACGATCAACGCTACTCCTCCGCCACCACATCATCGAACTTGGTGTAGTCGAGCAAGAAGCGGCCCTGCGGCGACACGCTGGTGATGTCCTTGTAGCGGTGGTGCCAGCGGATATCGCGCCAGGAATAGACGTGCCGGGCATAGAGCTGCTGCGCGGAACTGTCGTCGAGGCCGCCGACATTGAGCACCAGAAGCGCGTCGCCTTCGGCAAGATCGGACGCGGTCGCGCCGTGCAACGGACTGTCCTTGTCGATGGCGTGAAACAGCATCCAACTCAGCACAAACATCGGGTGCTCACTGCGATCGAGCTTTATTTCATAGAAGCGCCGCAGCTGGTCGCCCTCCTTGGTGCGCTCGGCGCGAATGATCCAGAGCCGCACGCTGGCCCGCGACACGGTATTGTGCCGCGCATTGGCCATGCGGATCATCAGTGTCGGTCGCCCCTCGTGGCGCGTGATCACCACCTCCTTGGCGAAGACGAAACGGGCGCGCGGCCGCGAGAAGCGGGCAAAGATCAGCCCGGTCATCACCGCCAGAAACGACATACCGGTGAAGATTTCGATGGTGGCGATCAGGTGCCCGTAATTGGTCTGCGGGTGCATGTCGCCGTAGCCGACCGTCGCCAGCGTCTCGATCGAGAAATAGAAATAGGCGAGTGGACCGTTATCGGCGGCGTTGGCGATCGGCTCGTGGCCGAGGGAATAGAGGAAGCCGAAGACGGCGTTGAGCGCCACAAAGATCGCGGCGGCCGAGCCGAAAAACACCGGCCAGTAGACGGTCATCGAGCGATGATAGAGATCGCCCCAAAAACCTTGGCTCAAGCCGAGGGTTTCGATCTCGCGGTGACCGAACCTGATGAGGTGGGATTTTCCCGCTGACCGCTTGCGTCGGAGTTTTGGCAATACGGTGCGTCCTAATAGCTTCTCCCGCTCATTCCCGCGAAAGCGGGAATCCAGCAGATTGCTGACGTGGGCCTCTCTGGGTCCCCGCCTTCGCGGGGACGAGCGGTCAGTACCATTGCCGGCGCTGACGACCTTATCAAACCGCGGCTTTTGCCGGCGCCTTGGCCTTGAGGCGACTATAGACCCGCCGCGCGTTGCCTTCGAAAATCTTGTGCCGGTCGGCGTCGGTCAAGCGTGGCGCATGGTCGACATAGCGTTTGGTGTCGTCGAAATTAAAGCCGGTCTTGGGATCGACGCCTTTGACCGCGCCAACCATCTCCGAGGCGAACAGGATATTGTCAGCTGGCACGACCTCAGTGAGCAGATTGATGCCCGGCTGGTGATACACGCAGGTGTCGAAGAAAATATTGCTCTTGATGATGTCGTCGAGCTCGGGCCGCCCGTTGTTGAGCGCGAGCCCGCGGAAGCGGCCCCAGTGGAATGGCACCGCGCCGCCGCCATGCGGGATGATCAGCTTGAGGGTCGGGAAATCCTTGAACAGATCGGACAGGATGAGCTGCATGAACGCCATGGTGTCGGCGTTGAGATAATACGAGCCGGTAGTGTGCATCGCCGGATTGCAGCAGCCCGAGACGTGGATCATCGCCGGCACGTCGAGCTCAACCATCTTCTCGAACAACGGATACCACCATTTGTCGGTGAGCGGCGGTGCGTCGAAATAGCCGCCGGACGGATCTGGATTGAGATTGCAGCCGACAAAGCCGAGCTCCTTGATGCAGCGCTCCAATTCGCCGGCCGAGTTTTTCGGCGGCACGCCGGGCGATTGCGGCAACTGGCAGACGCCGATGAAATTCTGCGAGTAGAGCGCGCAGACCCGATGGATGAGATCGTTGCAGATCCGCGACCATTCGAGGCTGACGTTTTCGTCGCCGACGTGATGGCCCATGCCGGAGGCACGCGGCGAGAAGATCGTCAGATCGGTGCCACGCTCGCGTTGCAGCTTGAGCTGGTTCTGCTCGATACTGTCCCGGATTTCATCGTCGGAAATCTTAAGCGACGCCGGCGACGGCATCGCCATTTTGTCCTTGGCGCTGGCCGCGGCCGTCTGCTCCTTGCGGAAGCGATGCAGGTCCTTGGGCTCGGTAGTGTAGTGGCCGTGACAATCGATAATCATGAGAACATTGCTGGTTGGTGCTCGGTGATGACGATGCTACGGGCGGGGCGCGATTGTCAAACAGCAGCGGCTTTTCTATAGCATGCACTCTACGGGGAGACCGAACATGGCTGAACTTTTACGGCTCAACGGCATCATCCGCGCGCTCGAATCCGGGGGGCATGCGCTGACCTGCTTCTCGCCGGCCGAGATCAGTAGCGCGGTGGCGATGAGCACCTCGAAATTCGACGGCCTCGTGTTCGAGATGGAGCATCAGCCGTGGGACGGCCGGCTCCTTCGCGATTGCCTGCAATACATGCTCAACCGCGCGCAGATCGCCAAGGCCGCTTCCGTCGTGCCGGGCGTGACGCCGCTCGCCCGCGTCCCTGTCAACGGCGTGGAAATGGCGCAATGGCACGCCAAGCAGGCCCTCGACATGGGCTGCTACGGTATTGTGTTCCCGCACATTTCGACGGTCGAGGAAGCCGCCAATGCGGTCGGCGCTTGCCGCTATCCGCGGCTCAAGAGCGCCGCGCACTACCAACCCGCCGGCATCCGCGGCGACGGCCCGACCACCGCCGCTCGGTATTGGGGACTGAGTCAGCAGGAATACTATCAGAAGGCCGACGTCTGGCCACTCAATCCGCAGGGCGAGATTTTCTGCATCCTGCAGATCGAGGACACAAAAGGCGTCGAGAATCTGGACGCCATCCTGACGAAAGTGCCCGGCGTCGGCGCCATCCTGATCGGCGAAGGCGACCTTTCGCAGGAACTCGGCTATCCACGGCAATACGAGCACAAGGTCGTGCTGGAATGGATGCAGCGCGTGGTCGACACCTGCAAGAAGCACAATGTCGTGGTCGGCCATCCGCATGTCGAGCAGGGCAACGTCGAGCGCATCATCAAAGAAGGCTATCGCTTCCTGATGTGCGCGCCGGTGCAGAGCTACGGCCACCTCGAAGCGGCGCGCAAGCACACCGGGCGGGCCTGACCTTATCGGCGCGAGCGACCGCGACTACAACGGCGCACGGCCTCAAACAAACTGGTTCTCCCGCCGACGCCGTGAGAGAGGATCAACGTGGTCCCGTCGCACACGGCATTGGTGCCGAGAATGCTTCCGGCGGGCATCTCCAATTGCTCCTTGCCGTTGCAGACGATCACCATCGTCTCGCGAAAGATGATCTGGTCGCCTTCCACGCTGACGGCACTGCACGGAAATGGCGCGAGCGGCGAAAGCGACCATCTTCTGCCTTGCGACCAAGCCTGCGCGCAGATGCAAAACGACAGCACGGCACTCGCTAACAAGATTGAGAAAATTTGCCTTGCCATGGACTAAGCCACCCCCAGCCCACCCTTCTGCTCGATAAACTGGGCGATTTGGTCGACGCCCTTCCCGGCGCGCAGATTGGTGAAAAAGAACGGCCGCGCACCACGCATGCGCTTGGACTCGCGCTCCATCGTCTCCAGCGATGCACCGACATGCGGCGCGAGGTCGACCTTGTTGATCACCAGAAGGTCGGAGCGGGTAATGCCCGGGCCGCCCTTCGATGGGATCTTATCGCCGGCGGCGACGTCGATGACGTAGATCGTCAGATCGGCAAGCTCGGGCGAAAACGTGGCGGCGAGATTGTCGCCGCCGGATTCGATCAGTACCAGATCGAGCGCCGGAAATTTCCGCCGCATGTCGGCGATCGCCGCCAGATTGGCCGAGGCATCCTCGCGGATCGCGGTGTGCGGGCAGCCGCCGGTTTCGACGCCGGCGATGCGGTCGGGCATCAGTGCGCCGGAGCGCACCAGATACTCGGCGTCCCACTTGGTGTAGATGTCGTTGGTAATGGCGGCAATCTCGTAGCGCTCGCGCATCCGCTTGCACAGCGCGTCCATCAGCGCCGTCTTGCCCGAGCCGACCGGGCCGCCGACGCCGACGCGCAACGGGCCATGATGCGATGTGGTCATCGTGAACTCCAACTCACAGCCCGGCGACCATTTCCAGTGATTTACCCGCCTGCGCATGCTCGCGTCGGGTCGTTACAAACCGCTCGCTGACGTCGGCCGGCAGCGCGATCTCCTTGGCAAACTCCGGACGCCGCAATAGCGTCGTGAACCACGCGGAGACGCGCGGATGCAGCCGCGCGAACGGATAAGCGGCGAGCGTCAGCCGGTCCACATAGATGAACCAGGCGATATCGAGCACGGTCAACGTATCACCAAGCAAGTAAGGCTGCCTGGCAAGCCGCCGCTCGAGATCGTCGAAGGCCTCGCGAAGACGCGACGCCGACGTGCGCGCCTGCTGGTCGCTGATGCCATGCTCGGCAAACCGCGACCAGAAATCGATTTGCTTTTCGATCTGGGCGTCCTTCCTGCCACCAACGGTGCCGGAGCCGTTGGCGTAGCTCTTCAAGTCATCCGCCGATTTCGGCGGCTTCGGCGGCGCGAATACAAAGCGGAAACTCAGCGAGCGGATGTCCAAGTGCAAATCATCCTCGTGCTTGAGGAGCGCCGCCATTTCATTTTCGTATTGCGGCGGGATCAAGCGCGGCTGCGGAAATGTCTTCTCGAGATAAGAGATGATGTCGTTGCTCTCGATATGGACCGCGCCATCGTGCACCAGAACCGGCACCAGGCCGCGCGGATTGATGCCGAGAAACCACGCGCTCATGTTTTCGTTGTTAGGCAGGTCCACGGGGTGCGACTGCCACGGGATGCCTTTGAGATTGAGAAAGATACGGAGCTTCTGCGAGCAGACCGAAAGGTAAAAATGAAAGACATGCACGCCTTTCCAGGTGAGCACTTCCTTGGTCTTGATGTCGTCGTCGACCAGTTGAACCATGAATCCCTCCCCGTTTATGAGCGGAACAGCCGCGTATATTGTGTCTCGTGCCGCATGGTGGCGAGATCGGCGCGAAACGCCGCGCTGCCGATATCGTCTAACGGCGTCGTCAGCGCCCGCGCCGCCGTCGTCGCGACCGTTTTTTCCAGCGCCGCAAGAACACGCTGGCCGTCGGTCTGGCCGAGCGGAATAAGCCGCACGCCGGCGGAAATCCAGTTGGCGACGAGTGCATGCAGGAACGCCGGCAGCGCCATCTCGCCGGTGATCGCATGCCCAGCGCAGGCGACGCCGACCGCGATCGGCAGCGCTACCGCTCCGTTCCAAACGCTTTCAAAGTGCGCCAGCGCCGGGGAAGGCCATGCCGCGCGGGTGGCATCGAGGAAGGCGCGGCCCTGCGCCGTCGTCTCCAGGAAGCGCTCCTTGGACGGAACAAAGGCGGCAGCAAGCTCGGCAACAGCCCGCAGCGCCTGATCGTCGGAGGCACCGGTCGCACGGTGCGCATGAACAAAGAAGACGCCGTCGCAAAAGCCGCCGCCTTCACCGAGCATCACCGCGAGCCATTGCCGCAGCGTCTCGGCATTGTTGATGTCGCCGGCTTCGACCGCCCATTCGATGCCGCTGGAATAGGAAAACGCGCCAATCGGATACGCCGGCGACAGCCACGCCATCAGGCGATAAAGGGCGGCGAACTCTGTATGCTCATTCCCGCTCAAGCGGGAATCCGGACGCCTGCCGGTCCTGGGTCCCCGCTTTCGCGGCGACCCGCGGACCAGAGGGCGGGTCACGGTTGAACCTCGCTTATTCATGATCGTGGTCGTGTTCATGACGGTGAAGATACCCATGCGCATGGTCATGCGAGTGGCCGTCATGATGGTGCTGGTAGGCGCCGCGCTCCGGATCGAACGGCGCCTCGATTGGCGAGAGCCGCGCGCCGAGCCCGCGCAGCATGTCCTCGATCACATGATCGCGGCGGATGCGCAGCCGGTCGCCGATGATCTGGACGTCGACGTGGCGGTTGCCGATATGCCAGGCGAGCCGCGCCAATTCCTGCGCGTTCGGCGCCGCGATCTCGATCAGCGGCTCCGGACGGCCGACAATGCGCACGATTGACCCGTCGTCAAGCACAAGACCGTCGCCGTCGTGCAAGGCGGTCGCCTGCAGCAGATCGAGCAGAAACGTCGTGCCGCCCTCGCCGGTCAAGACGACGCGGCGGCGATGGCGGTCGTGGGCGTCGAGTATGACCTGGTCGGTCGCCCTGGCGCTGTCCCACTGCCCGGCGGATTTGATTGTGCGCGCTCGTTTCATGCTGGTCATTCTTACGGCATTGTAGCTGTCTATTCATTTCCACGTCAGAGGGCGCCCATTCGCGGAGTTCAACCGGAAATGCTTGTCCATCTGGGGTCTTGCAAGTCTAGTTGATCGCCAGAATCGCGTCGGCGCGCACGGCGTCGAGCTAGAAACTCGCTGAGCACCCATTCTTCCAATGGTCCGCCTTAACACGGCCACCAGACATGACCGAAGCTGAATCGAGAGCCTCGCAGTCTCAAATCGGGAGCAATTCGAAGGCCGATTTGGTCTACACCGTGCTCTGCTCTGTGTTTTCACCTTCAGCTTCGAGCAATTCAACAAGGCGCATCACTGGGGACGGGAAAGTGTGCGCACTCGCGATCGCTCGCGCCTGTGTGGCGAGGTAGCGGGCGCGCTCCACATTGCCAAGTGCGCCCTCGGCGCGCGCCAAAAAGATATGCGACAGAAGTGCATCGTAGGAAGCCCGGTCAGTCGTGAGCAGAGGTTCCAGCAGCGCCTTGCCTTCGGCGAGACGACCCAATTCGACCAGTGCCGCACCGCGGCTGCCATGCAGGGTAGCGATCTCTGGTGCCATTTCCAGCGCTCGCTGCGACCACTCGTCGAGCCGCGGGCGCAACCGTGGATCGCCGTGCAATAGCGCATCGGTGATCAGCAAATCCAAGATGAGCAATTCCTCCTCGCGCATCAGGTTGCCACGCTCGAGTTCGCCCAGCAGCGCAGTCGTCACCTCGCGCCGTACGTCCTCGTTGATCGACCGGTCGGCCCGGCTGATCTGAAAGCAGATACGCGATGACGCCGGTGCCGCCGTAACGCGGGGTTCTCGGCCGCCGCAATACGGAGCCAGCGTGGCGGCATAGAGCTTTCCGCCTCCGGTCAGACCAGCGCGCGGCAGCAGCAGGAGACTCAGCAGCGCCAGACCGTCGCTCGGCACGCGCACGCCCTCAATCGAGAGGCGCAGGGGCAGCAAATTCGCAAAGATGATAAACACTTGCGTTGCCACGAAGCCGCCAAACGCCAAGTCGCTGATGTCACCGGGTGGTATGATAGCGGATACGATTTCGGGCAGCCCTAGCACCAAAATGTTTCCCAACACACCGCCGACGAGAATGAGGGCCCATCGATATTTGCGAACGAGCAAATCCGGGTAGAACAAGACGCCGCCGCCAAACGGAAAGAGTTTGAGTTCCACTGATGTGTCGTCGAATTGATGGGACAGCACAATTGGACCACTTCCAATCAGAACCCGCCGCACCGGGATACCGACCACCCAGGCAAAAAAATAGTGCCCGCCCTCATGAAAAATCGTTCCGAGCGCCAAGCTGACCGGCACGGCCGCAAGAAACCAGATCGGCCCACCCACCCAAGCAGTCCAGTCCACCCCATTCGCCCCGTATGGTGTTAACGGCCGCTCCGGTCGCTGGCCCATTACACTTCGGCTGAACAATACCATAGCCATCCCGCCAGATAGCCGCCGGCTCCGGAGTTGGAGCCCGCGCCCTGCCCCGATATGGTGCCGCCGTGAGGGGGACCTTCCGGCATGAGCATCAAGGGCAAGGCCTATATCGCCGGCATTTTCGAGCATCCGACGCGGCTTGCACCCGACAAGACCGTGGCGCAATTGCATGCCGAGGTGGCGCTCGGCGCGCTGGAAGACGCCGGGCTGACACGTGCCGACGTCGACGGCTATTTCTGCTCCGGCGATGCGCCGGGGCCGGGACCGGCCTCGATGGCGGAGTACATGAACCTAAAGCTCCGCCACATGGATTCCACCGAGATCGGTGGCGCCTCCTACATCGCGCTCGCCGCGCACGCCGCCGAAGCAATCGCGCTTGGCAAGTGCGACGTAGCGTTGATCACGCTCGCCGGCCGCCCGCGCAGCGAGGGCATGGCGACCGGCACCGCGCCGCGGCCGCGCGATCCGAACCAGCCGGAGGCAGCGTGGGAAGCGCCCTACGCCATCACCACCGCTAACGGCTACGCCATGTGCGCCATGCGCCACATGTACGAATACGGCACCACCAGCGAGCAGCTCGCCTGGGTCAAGGTCGCGGCTTCGCATCACGCGCAGCACAATCCGCTCGCCATGCTGCCTGAGGTCGTCACCATCGAGGACGTGCTCAACTCGCCGCTGATCGCCGAGCCGCTGCACCGCCTCGATTGCTGCGTCATCAGCGACGGCGGCGGCGCGCTGGTGCTGGTGCGTCCGGAAATCGCCAGGACGCTGAAGCGGCCGCTGGTCAAGATCATCGGTGCCGGCGAAGCGGTGAAACATCTCACCGGCGGCAGCTTCGATCTGACCACCTCGGGCGCGGCGCGCGCCGGGCCGATCGCGTTCGCTGAAGCCGGCGTGACGCCCGCCGATATCAAATACGCCTCGATCTATGACAGCTTCACCATCACCGTGATCATGCAGCTCGAGGACCTCGGTTTCTGCGCCAAGGGCACCGGCGGTAAATTCGTCGCCGACGGCAATCTGATTTCCGGCGTCGGCAAGCTGCCGTTCAACACCGACGGCGGCGGCCTGTGCAACAACCATCCGGCCAATCGCGGCAGCATGACCAAAGTGATCGAGGCGGTACGCCAATTGCGCGGCGAAGCCCATCCAGCGGTTCAGGTGAAGAATTGCGACCTGACGCTGGCGCAGGGCACCGGCTTTCAGCTCGCCACCCGGCACGGCAGCGCCACCGTCATCATGGAACGGGAGTAAATCGATGCCCGTCTTCGCCCGCCGCGAGCTCGCGCCGCCGGTCGTCACCGCTGAGGGCAAGGCGTTCTTCGATGCGGCGCGCCAAGGCCGCTTCATGATTCCGGTATGCACGGCCTGCAACCGCGCGCATTGGTATCCGCGCGCCATCTGCCCGTTCTGCGCCGGCGATAAAGTCGAATGGTGCGAGGCCTCCGGCAAAGGCACGATCTACACCTTCAGTGTCATGCGCCGCGTCAAGGAGCCCTACATCATCGCGCACGTGACGCTGGCTGAAGGGCCGACCATGCTGACCAATATCGTCGACTGCGATACCGAAACAGTGCGGATCGGCCAGGCCGTCACCGTCGTGTTCCAGGAGATTGACAACGGGCCGCCGGTGCCGATGTTCAAGCCGGCGTAATTGTCATTCCGGGGCGCGGGTATAGCCCGCGAGCCCGGAATCCACAGCCACAGACGTTGCCGAACGAACGCTGCAAAGCATTTCTGAACCATTGGTGGTTATGGATTCCGGGCTCCTCGCTTGCGCTCGGCCCCGGAACGACGATGGTTTGAAAGCCGGCGCGTTCCAGCTACATTGCCGTGGTACATACGAAGGAGCCGGCTTGATGCGATTTGGACTGTTCGGCAGCGCCACGGCCCGCCATGGCGGCCCGGACGTGGATTCCGGCCTCGGCTACAAGCAATTCATCGACTATAACATCGAGGCCGAAACGCTGGGCTATCACTCGACCTTCCTGGTCGAGCATCATTTCAGCGGAGCCGGGCAGGTTTCCGCCAGTCTGTCACTTCTGACCTGGCTCGCGGCGAAAACACGCACGCTGCGTCTCGGCACCGCGGTGCTGGTGCTGCCCTGGCACAATCCGGTGCTGCTCGCCGAGCAGGCGGCGACCATCGATCTTCTGTCCGGCGGCCGGCTCGATTTCGGCGTCGGCAAGGGCTACCGCCACACCGAATTCTCCGGCTTCTGCATTCCGATCGAGGAGGCCGAGGCGCGCTTTAGCGAGTGCCTTGACGTCGTGGTGAAATCCTGGTCCTCGAAGGAACGCTTCTCGCATCACGGCAAATACTGGAGCTTTGCCGACATCATCGTCGAGCCGCCGACGGCCCAGAAGCCGCACCCGCCGATGTGGATGGCCGCCGGCAGTCCCAATTCAATCCGTCAGGTCGCCGAGCGCGGGTACAACCTCCTGCTCGACCAGTTCGCTTCGCTGGAAACGATCGGCGAGCGGGTCGCTTGGTTCAGGGCGGAGGTCGAGAAACGCGGCCGCACTTTCGATCCACTCGAGGTCGGTGTCGCCCGCGCCTTCTACGTCGCCAAGGACAAAGCCGACAAGGAGGCGGCGCTCGAGCAGCGGCTGGCGGCGCAACGCCACTTCGCCGCGCTCTCCAAAGCCGCCGACGGCACCCAGAGCAAGGCCAGCATCATGGCGTTCTCCGACACCCGCGAGGCGAGCGAAGAAGCCGCGCTCTACGGCACGCCGGACGAGATCGCGGTCAAGCTTGAAAAGCTGCAAAAGGTCGGCGTCGAATATGTGCTGCTCAACGGCGGCGGCCTGGCGCACGAAAGCCTGCGCCGCTTCGCCCGCGAGCTGATGCCGGCCTTCGCCGACGGCTCGCGCATGCGCGAGGTGGGGTGAGACGAATTCCGTCACCCTGAGGTGCTCGGCGCGTTGCCCCGAGCCTCGAAGGGCGACGGCCGAGGCGCAGGGGCCGGCATCCTTCGAGGCTCGCTTCGCTCGCACCTCAGGATGACGGACAACAATCCACCGATGATCAACAAGATCGTGCAAAGCATGGCCGAGGCGATGGCGGGCATCCGCGACGGCGCGGTCGTGCTGATCGGCGGCTTCGGCAGCATCGGCCAGCCGAACGCGCTGATCGACGGCCTGATCGAGCAAGGCGCGAAAGATCTCACGGTGGTCGCCAACAATGCCGGCGTCGGCCGGGTCGGGCTGGCGCGGCTGATGGAGCTTGGCCGGGTGCGCAAGATCATTTGCTCCTATCTGCGCACCAGCGATCCGGTGGTGTTTGAGGGGCTTTATCGGGCCGGAAAGATTGAGCTCGAAGTGATGCCGCAAGGCACGATGGCGGAGCGCATGCGCGCCGCCGGCGCCGGCATTGCGGCCTTCTATACGCCGACCTCGGTCGGGACTTTGCTGGCGGAAGGCAAAGAGCAGCGGGAATTTTCCGGCCGCCAATACGTGCTGGAAGAGGCGTTTCACGGTGACGTGGCTTTGGTCGAGGCCTGGGAGGCCGACCGTTGGGGTAATCTGACCTACAAATCGTCGGCGCGGAACTTCAACCCCGTGATGGCGACGGCCGCCAAGTTGACCATCGCGCAGGCGCAGCACATCGTAGCGCTTGGCGAGCTTGATCCCGAGCAGGTGCACACCGCCGGTATCTTTGTCGACCGCGTGGTGCACGTTCCTTATGGCGAGCCGACGGTGACGTGAGGGAGGCAGGAAGCAAACATGAACGTCAAAGCGAAACTCGGCCGCCTTGCCGCCTGCAAGCCTTGGACGCGGGACGAGATCGCCGCGCGCGCCGCCCGCGACATCCCGGAAGGCTTTTATGTCAATCTCGGCATCGGCATTCCGGTGCTGGTAGCGAATTACGTGCCGGCTGATCGTGAAGTCATCATCCAGTCGGAGAATGGCATTCTCGGGATGGGCCCGGAGCCGCAGCCGCACCAGATCAATCGCTGGCTGATCAATGCCAGCAAGAAATACGTCTCGCTGGTTCCGGGCGGTTCGTACATGCACCACGCCGACAGTTTCGCGCTGATCCGCGGCGGCCACCTCGATCTGTGTGTGCTCGGCGCTTTTCAGGTCGCCGCGAACGGCGATTTCGCCAATTGGTCGAAGTCCGAGACCGACATGCCGTCGGTCGGCGGCGCGATGGATCTTGCCGTCGGCGCCAAAAGCGTCTGGCTGCTGATGGATCACACCACCAAAGACGGCGAGAGCAAGCTGATGCGCCGCTGCACCTATCCGCTCACCGCGGTCGGCGCCGCCAAGCGGGTTTATACGAATCTTGCCGTGCTCGACGTGACCGGCGACTGCTTTGCCGTGCGCGAGATGGCACCGGGCCTCACTTTCGAGGCTCTGCAAGACGTCACCGACGCGCCGCTGAAGTTGGCGAGTTAGCGCACGCGCGTCTTTGCGAACGGAGCGAAGCAATCCGGAGCTGCGGTGAAGACTGGATTGCTTCGTCGCTGCGCTCCTCGCAATGACGATGCGGCCTCGTCTTCTCTGTGAAACCTACTGCGTCGGGGCCGACGCTGGCTTGGCCGCGGCGTCGGCCTTTTCCGGCTTTTTCTTCTTTGTTTCCAATCCGGCGGGCGGGCTTGCCGCCAGCGACGACGATGATGTCGGCGTCCAGTGAACAACCGGTCTCGTCTTGCCATCGTCGGTCTTTGCTTCGGCGCCTTTTGCCCCAGGCGCTTTCTCGCCTGCCGCATCGGCGCCCGGTTTCACCGCCGCGCCCCGGCCGCGTTTTCCTTTGTGGCGCGCCGCGGCCGGCTCGTCGGCGATGACATTGAGCTTGGTAAGCTGATCGGGGGTGCGGGTCGGCCCGGTATAGACAATCGTCGGCGTGATGGCGCCGAAGTCGGACAGCAGCGCCGCGCCCTTAGGCGTCGGCGCGCGCAAGCTCGACAGCACCGCCGAGAACGGCGTGTCGACACCGGCGCCGTTTTCGCCGCCGGCATCGGCATCCTCGTCCTCCGCCGCCGGGCGCTTGCGGTGCGGGCCGCAGGTCTGGTCGTGCAAATTGGGCGGATCGGCGTTGACCGGCGTGAGGTTATCGACCGTTCCCAGCGCCGGCGTCAGCCAGCCGAGCGGATTTTGCGTGAAGCCGCTCTCCAGAAGCTCCGCCGCCTTCACCGCGCGCGCGCCGCCGGACGGCGAGCCGAGCACCACCGCGATCAGTTGCTTGCCGTTGCGCGTCGCCGTGGCGACAAGATTGAAGCCGGAGGCGCAGATGAAGCCGGTCTTCATGCCGTCGGCGCCGGGATAGCGGCCGAGCAGGGAGTTGTAGTTGCGCACGATGCGGCGACCGTATTTGATCGCCGGAATGTGCCAGTAGAAATTATATTCCGGGAAATCGTGGATCAGCGATCGCGCCAGGATCGCCATATCGCGCGCCGACACGATCTGTCCGTCGGCCGGCAAGCCGTTGGGATTGACGAAGTTCGATTGCGTCATGCCGAGGCGATGCGCCGTCTTGGTCATATCGTCGGCGAAATTCTCGATCGAGCCGTCGACGCCCTCGGCGAGCAACACCGCCATGTCGTTTGCCGACTTCACCATCATCATCTTGAGCGCATTGTCGACGGTGACCTGGGTGCCGACCGCGTAGCCCATCTTGGTCGGCGATTGCGCAATCGCGTTGCGCGACACCGTGAACAATGTGTCCTGGGTGATGCGGCCCCGCTTGATTGCCTGCAGCGTGACGTAGAGCGTCATCAGCTTGGTGGTCGACGCCGGATACCAGGGATAGGTCGCGTTTTCGGCGCGCAGCACCTTGCCCGAATCCGCCTCGACCAGAATCGACGCGCCGGCACGAGCCGGCGTTCCGGAACAAACAGCGAAGATAAAAATGAGGGCGACGCCGAGCGTCAGCGCCCGCAGCAACTTCACATCCTGCACGTGTCGCGGTCCGTTCCGTTAGTCGGCCCTTCGGAGGTCGCCCAGGGCATGCCTGAGTGACCGACAAGGCCGCGATGGTTCACGATAGGTTTCCGAAGCGAAGTTCGCGCACTATGTAAACCGAAGCCACGCTCGAAGGCAAAGCGAAATCCCATTAGCCCAAGTTTTCCGCTTCGTTTCGCCACATCTGCTAAGCTGTCGGAAAAGCCGAGGAAAAACCGCCGAAAATTCGGCAGAGCCAAATCAACGCGGCAATCAAGGAGACATCATGACCGCCTGCATCGTGGGTTGGGCCCACACGCCGTTCGGCAAGCTTGCCGGCGAAACCGTCGAAAGCCTCATCGTCAAAGTTGCCGGCGAAGCGCTGGCCGATGCGGGTCTCGCCGCCAAGGACGTCGACGAGATCGTGCTCGGCCATTTCAATGCCGGCTTCTCGGCCCAGGATTTCACCGCGTCGCTGGTGTTGCAGGCCTCGCCCGATTTGCGCTTCAAGCGCGCGACGCGGGTGGAGAATGCCTGCGCCACCGGCTCAGCCGCCGTGCATCAGGGCCTCAAGTCGATCGCCGCCGGCGCGGCCCGTATCGTGCTCGTGGTCGGCGTCGAGCAGATGACGACGACGCCCGCGTCCGAGATCGGGCGCAACCTCCTCAAAGCCTCCTATGTGCGCGAGGAAGCCGACATTGACGGTGGCTTCGCCGGCGTTTTCGGCAAGATCGCCGCACTTTATTTCCAACGTTGGGGCGACCAATCGGACGCGCTCGCCCGCATCGCCGCCAAGAACCACAAGAACGGCGTCGATAACCCCTACGCGCAGATCCGCAAGGACCTGGGCTACGATTTCTGCCGGCAGGAGAGCGACAAGAATCCGCGCGTCGCGGGCCCGCTCAAGCGCACCGATTGCTCGCTGGTCTCCGACGGTGCGGCCGCTGTTGTGCTGACCGACGTCGACACGGCGCTGAAAATGAACAAGGCGATCGTGTTCCGCGCCGCCGAGCATGTGCAGGATTTTCTGCCGATCTCGCGCCGCGACATCCTCAAGTTCGAAGGCCCGGCATTGGCCTGGCAGCGCGCGCTGGAGCAAGCCGGCGTCACATTGTCGGACATGTCTTTCGCCGAAGTGCACGACTGTTTCACCATCGCCGAACTCTTGGTGTACGAGGCGATCGGGCTGGCACCGGAAGGACAGGGCGCGCGGGTGATCGCCGAAGGCATCGTTGACAAGGACGGCAAGCTGCCGATCAATCGCTCTGGCGGTCTCAAAGCCAAGGGCCATCCGATCGGCGCCACCGGCGTGTCGATGCATGCCATCGCCGCGATGCAGCTCACCGGCGCCGCCGGCGACATGCAGCTCAAGGACCCGCAGCTCGGCGGAATTTTCAACATGGGCGGCGCCGCGGTCGCCAATTATGTGAGTATCTTGGAGCGGCTGCGGTAACGGTCTCGTTCCGCTCGTCCCCGCGAAGGCGGGGACCCAGGTTCTGGTTCCCGCTTTCGCAGGAACGAGCGGAAAAATGGGCTACGTCTCCATGCGGAAAAGGGGAGGGGGTGGGGGGGGGGGGGAGTAGGGGGGTGTTGTATGGGAGGGGTGTGGGGTGCTGAGAGATGGGATTGTGGGTGTGCTGGGGAGCTGAAGTAGCTAGGGAGGCTTCGCGAGGAAGGCGCTTTGCAGAGCAGTTGCTGAGCGCGCTGCTGCTTCAAGTGTTCTACGGCATCCGCTGGACGCAGCTGATGGAGCAGTTGAACTACAATCTGTTGTACGCTGGTTCGTGGGACTTTCGCCCGACGACCCGATCTGGGACCCGACCACTTTCACGAAGAACCGCGATCGGCTGCAGAACGGCGAGGTGTTTGCCAAGTTCATGACCAAGCTTCTGAACCATCCGGAGGTCAAGCCGCTGCTGTCGGACGAGCATTTTTCGGCGGACGGGACGCTGATCGAAGCGTGGGCCTCGCACAAGAGTTTTCGCCCCAAGGACGGCAGCGGCGACGAAGACGGCGGCACCAACTTCCACGGCCAGCAGCGCAAGAACGACACGCATGCGAGCACCAGCGACCCCGACAGCCGACTCTACCGCAAGGCCGCTGGGCGAGAGGCGAAGCTCTGCTACATGGGCCATGCCACCATGGAGAACCGGCATGGGCTGGCAGTAGCCGGCATGGTCACGCTCGCCAACGGCACTGCCGAGCGCCGCGCTTCGCAGATCATGCTCAAGGCCAAAGCCAAGGAGGCCGGCTGCCGCATCACGGTGGGCGAAGATAAGGCCTATGCACGGCTGACCATGTGGCCCATCTGCGCGCCATCAACGTTACGCCGCACGTGACGCAAAACGACAGCATCACCGCAACCGGCAAGCGTCGTCAGAGCGCCATCGACGGACGCACCACGCGGCACGAGGGCTATGGCCAGTCGCAATCGTGCCGGGCGATGATCGAATGCACTCGGCTGGGGCAAGCAGCACGGCACGATGCGCAAGACCAAACATCGCGGCCTAGCCAGCGTCGCTACCGACTTCATGCTCAATCTGATCGCTTACAACCTGATCGCATTCCCAAACTGCTGGCGGCATAGGTAGACGTCTGCTCACAACATCCCGACAGCCCAAAACCACAAGACAAAAAGACGGGAAATGCACGAATCAGGTAGGGACTAGCGGAGTTTCCTTCTTCGGAGCCGCCGGCATCGCGTTTTCCGCGCCAAACTGCGCCTTCACCAGCGTGGCGAAAGCGCCGCCTTTCTTCACCAGCTCGTCGTAGGTTCCGCTCTCGACGACGGCGCCGTCATTAAACACCAGGATGCGCGTCGCATTGCGGATGGTCGCCAACCGATGCGCAATGACGAAGGTGGTGCGGCCCTTCATGACTTCGTCGAGCGCGGCACTGACGCGCGCCTCGGTCAGCGGGTCGAGCGCGCTGGTAGCTTCGTCGAGGATCAGGATTGGCGGATCCTTGAGCAGCGCACGGGCGATAGCGAGGCGCTGGCGCTCGCCGCCGGATAAAAGCCGGCCGCGCTCGCCGATTGGCGCGTTGAGGCCGTCGGGATTGCGGTCAATGAAGTCGAGCGCCTGCGCCCGCGCGGCCGCTTCGCGCATGTCGGCTTCGGTTGCGTCCGGTTTGCCGACGCGCAAATTTTCCGCGATCGAGCGGTTGAACAATAGCGTCTCCTGGAACACCACGCCGATATTGCGGCGGAGCCCAGTCAGCGCCAGCGCCCGGATATCCATGCCGTCGACGCTGATCGTGCCAGCCTGCGGGTCGAAAGTCCGGTGCAGGAGCGCCAGCGCCGTCGATTTGCCGCTGCCGGTCGGCCCGACCAGAGCGACACGGTCGCCGGGCAACGCCGTAAAGCGTAAATCCGCCACCACGGCACGCTTGCCGTCGTAGGAGAACGAGACGTCGCTGAACTCGACCAGGCCGCGCAGGCGGCCGGGGTCGACCGCGTCCGGCCGGTCGCGCACCGCCGGCACGGTGTCGAGCACGGCAAAGAACTCAGCGAGCTTCGGCGCGTCCATGAACAGCCGATTGGCGAACCCGACCACCTGCTCGAGCCGGCTGATCAGGAGCGTGGCGATCGCCATGAAGCTGACGATGGCGCCGACCGACGCCAGCCCGTTGAGTTTGAGATAGGTTCCGACCAACAGGATTGTCAGCAGCGTGATCGTGGTCGCCGTGCGGGTCAGCACCGCCGCCACCGCCCACCACGACAGCACCGGCATCTGCGCGCGCAACAGCGAGTTGACCAGGCCCTTCAGCGCCGACACTTCGAGCTCGATGCGGGCGAAACTCTGCACCACGGCGACGTTGCCGAGCGTATCGGCGGCGGTCTCGGCGAGATCCGAATAATGCCGCTCGACCTGGCGCTGCATCGATTCGGCGCGGCGCATGACCACCACCGTCAAGATGGTGAAGACGACGCACAGCGCCAACAGCGGCAGCGCCAGCCGCCAGTTGAGCAGGAGCGAGATCGGCAGCAGCACGGCGATGAAGACAAAGGCGGCGAAATGCTCGCGGAAGAACGACACCCACAGCCACCACAGCGTATCGGTGCCAGCCAGCATGATTTTCAGCTGCCGGCCGGAATGCGCGCCGGCGTGGTAGGCGAGCGGCAGCTGCAGCACATGCTCGAAGAAATCCGCCAGCACCAGATTGCGGCGGCGGTGCGCCAAGCGGTCGGCGAACCAGGCCACAAGCGCCGCGGCGATGATGATGAACAGGCCGAAGCCAACCCAGGCGCCGATCAGCGGCGCAAGCCTGGCCGCCGCGGCAGCAACGCCGATTGGCAGCGGGCCGGACAACGCATCGATGATATGGCCGAACAGCACCGGCTCGACGAATTGCGCCACCGCCAGCGCGATATTGGCGAGCGCCAGCGCGCCGGCGAGACGCGCCTCGGGCGCCAGGAGATCGAGCACGCGCAGATAGATGCGCAGAAATGACATGATCGGTGCGATCCAAGACGCCAAGAGTCTGCTGAAAAACCTCGCCATGGCGAGAGTGTCGTGATTAGTTTTCTGTCACGAATCGGCGGAGGCTGGCATGCGGGGCACATTTGTAGATCAGGGCGGGCTGTTTTCGTACATCGCACCGGAGGCGCGTGTGCCGGCGAACCATCCGCTGAGAAAGATCCGGGAACTTGTGCGCGATGTGCTGGGCGAGCTGACACGTAGCCTAGGGAGGCTCTACGCGAGCGAAGGCCGCCCCTCGATCCGCCAGAGCAGTTGCTGAGCGCGCTGCTGCTTCAAGTGTTCTACGGCATCCGCTCGGAACGCCAGCTGATGGAGCAGTTGAACTACAATCTGTTGTACCGCTGGTTCGTGGGACTTTCGCCGACGACCCGATCTGGGACCCGACCACTTTCACGAAGAACCGCGATCGGCTGCAGAACGGCGAGGTGTTTGCCAGTTCATGACCAAGCTTCTGAACCATCCGGAGGTCAAGCGCTGCTGTCGGACGAGCATTTCGGCGGACGGGACGCTGATCGAAGCGTGGGCCTCGCACAAGAGTTTTCGCCCCAAGGACGGCAGCGGCGACGAAGACGGCGGCACTAACTTCCACGGCAGCAGCGCAAGAACGACACGCATGCGAGCACCAGCGACCCCGACAGCCGACTCTACCGCAAGGCCGCTGGGCGAGAGGCGAAGCTCTGCTACATGGGCCATGCCACCATGGAGAACCGGCATGGGCTGGCAGTAGCCGGCATGGTCACGCTCGCCAACGGCACTGCCGAGCGCCGCGCTTCGCAGATCATGCTCAAGGCCAAAGCCAAGGAGGCCGGCTGCCGCATCACGGTGGGCGAAGATAAGGCCTATGACACGGCTGACCATGTGGCCCATCTGCGCGCCATCAACGTTACGCCGCACGTGACGCAAAACGACAGCATCACCGCAACCGGCAAGCGTCGTCAGAGCGCCATCGACGGACGCACACGCGGCACGAGGGCTATGGCCAGTCGCAATCGTGCCGGGCGATGATCGAATGCATCTTCGGCTGGGGCAAGCAGCACGGCACGATGCGCAAGACCAAACATCGCGGCCTAGCTAGCGTCGCTACCGACTTCATGCTCAATCTGATCGCTTACAACCTGATCCGCATTCCCAAACTGCTGGCGGCATAGGTCGACGTCTGCTCACAACATCCCGACCGCCCCAAACCCCAAGACAAAAAGACGGGAAATGCACCAATCTCAGGTTCTTCAGCGGATGCTAGTGCGGTGGATTTGAAGTTCCTAAGACCGCGCGGCAAACTCGGGTAGGAACTTCAAATCCAAAAACCGCACTAGAATCATAAATTTGCAAGTGTCCCTTTGATTCCAAAGTTCGCAAAAGAAACTGCCGCAAACTCTTGCGAACTTTGGAATCGGGACACTTGTGCGTTGACGCCTCAACGATCTACGCCATGAGGGGCGTGATGTCAGCAGAGCTCGCGCAGGCCGGCGCGCACGGCATTGGGGCTGCCGCTGTGCAACAATTGCTCGGCCTGCGCATGCGCGCGCTTCCAGATCGGCGCCGCGGCGGCAAGAACCGCCAGCCCGGCCGGCGTCAGGAGCAGCCGCCGGCTGCGTTTGTCCTCCCGATCGACCTTCACCTTCAGAAGCCCGCGGCGTGCGAGCGGCTTGAGATTGGCGGTCAGCGTGGTGCGGTCCAGCGCCAGCAGGTCAGCGACAGCGCCGATGGTCGGCGGCTCGGCGCGGTTGAGCGCGGTCAGCAGCGAAAACTGCCCTTGCGTCAGGCCGACCGGCCGCAACGCGTCGTCGAAGCGGCGCGCCAGCGCCCGCGCCGCCCGTTGCACATGCAGGCACAGGCAATGGTCGCGTACGTGATGCGTGAATGCGTACGACGCGCCATTGTCGTCCGATCTTTCGCGTTTCGCCGCTGCGCGATTTGACATGCAGCATTATGTTGATATCAACGTTATTGTCAAGACCGCGCCGATAGTTGCGTGGCAACGATCGTGGACCATCCAACAACACCAAGGAGACTGGTATGGAAGTGCAGCCGTATTTGAACTTCGACGGCCGTTGCGAAGAAGCGCTGGAATTCTACAAAAAGGTGATCGGCGCCAAGGTCACCATGCTGATGCGCTTTAAGGATGCACCCGATAGATCCATGATTTCGCCCGGCAGCGAGGAAAAGGTCATGCACTCGGCCGTGCAGGTCGGCGACTCGATGGTGCTGATGTCGGACGGCCGCTGCACCGGCAAGGCGAACTTCCACGGCATCGCGCTGTCGATCTCGGCGCAGAGCGAAGCCGAAGCCGACAAGATATTCAATGGGCTGGCCGACGGCGGCCAGGTGAACATGCCGATGTCGAAGACATTTTTCTCGCCGAAATTCGGCATGCTGTCCGATAAATTCGGTGTCGGCTGGATGGTGCTTGTGGCAAACTAAGCCCCGTCGTCAGCAAATCGCGGGGGCGTCCATGTCGAGTGCCGGTGGTGTAGATTTTGCTATTTTCCGGATCCTCGAAGCCCCCCGCGAGCGGGTCTGGCAGGTGCTGACCGAGTCCGAACACATGAAGGAATGGTGGACGCCCGCCACCTTCACCATGATCTCCATGAAGATGGATTTCCGTCCCGGCGGCTTCTTCCACCTGGGGATGCAGTCCGGCGAAGGCTACAAGATGTGGGGCAAATTCGTCTATCAGGAGATCGACCCGCCGGAGCGGCTCGTGTTCATCAATTCGTTTTCCAACCAGGCCGGCGACATCACGCGTCATCCGATCGTGCCGACCTGGCCGCGGGAAACCAAGATCACCGTCAAGCTGGAAGACGAGCCCGGCGGCAAGACCCGGCTCAATGTCCGCTGGTCGCCGCACAACGCCACCGAAGCGGAGCAAAAGACGTTCGACGTCTCGCATGTCGGCATGCAGGCGACCTGGGGCGGCACATTCGACCGGCTCGCCGCGTATCTGGCGCGGACGAGCTAGCGCGCCACCCGCAGCGTCAATCCGGAGAGCAGCGAATGCCGACTGTCACGCGCAAGGTCACGCCGTTTCTTTGGTTCGACACCCAGGCCGAGGAGGCGGCGAAACTCTACACTTCGATCTTCGACAATTCGCAGATCAAGCAGGTCCACCGCTATGGCAAAGCCGGTCACGAAGCCCATGGCATGCAGGCCGGCTCGGTCATGACCGTCGAGTTCGAGATCGAGGGGCAGCCACTGGTCGCGCTCAATGGCGGGCCGCATTTCAAGTTTAATGAGGCGTTCTCGCTGCAGGTAAGTTGCGCGAACCAAGACGAGATCGACTATTTCTGGAGCAAGCTTTCGGCAGACGGCGAAGAAAGCCGCTGCGGTTGGCTCAAGGATAAGTACGGCCTGTCCTGGCAAATTGTGCCGGCGATGCTGCCGCAGCTGCTTGGCGGCGCCGACCGTGCCAAATCGGAACGCGCCATGAGCGCGCTGATGCAGATGAAGAAGTTCGACATCGCGGCGCTGCAGCGCGCGTACGCTGGGCAGATTTAGTCTGTCGTTGCGAGCCAACGGTTCCGGCCCGAAGTGGCCCGCCCGTCATTCCGGGGCCGAGCGCAGCGAGGAGCCCGGAATCCATAATCACCATTGGCGCTGATCAGGCGCAGCGCCAAACCGGTTGACCTGTGGCTATGGATTCCGGGCTCGGCCTTCGGCCGCCCCGGAATGACGCGTTTCCGCGGCGACCGATCCCCACGATGCGGACCTGACGATCTTGACAGCGCACCGCTCCTTCTGTATTTAACCAAAGTGTTATTTAACTGGATAGTTAAGTGAATCTCAACGCCACCTTCTCCGCCCTGGCCGATCCGACCCGCCGTGCCATCCTGGCGCGGCTCGCGCGCGGCGAAACCACCGTGCAGGACTTGGCGGAACCGTTCGCCATGAGCCTGCCCGCCATCTCCAGGCATCTGAAGGTTCTGGAACGCGCCGGACTGATCGCGCGCTCACGCGAAGCGCAATGGCGGCCGTGCCGGATCGAGCCGCGGGCGCTCAAGGACGTCGATGATTGGCTCGACCGCTATCGGCGCTTCTTCGACGAAAGCTTCGACCGCCTCGACGTTTATCTGAAGACGCTGCAAGCCAAAGATCCGAAAGCCAAACGACCGAAAGCCGAGCTGGGTAAAAAGGAGAGTAAACATGGCCGCAAGAAGTAGCCTCGACCTTGCAAGCGACCCGCGATCGATCATCGGCATGCGCGAATTCGACGCGCCGCGCGATCTGGTGTTTTCCGCGTGGACCGATCCGAAGCACCTGGCGCAATGGTGGGGGCCGAACGGCTTCACCGCGACCACGCACAGCTTCGATTTTCGCGCGGGCGGCACGTGGCGCTTCGTCATGCACGGCCCAGACGGCCGCGACTATCAGAACCTCATCACCTTTGAAGAGGTGGTGCGGCCCGAGCGCATCGTGTACCGCCACGGCGGCGCCGTCGGCGGAGAGCCGGTGCAGTTCAAGACCATGGTCGTCTTCGACGATCTCGGCGGGCGGACCCGCATCATCTGGCGCGGCGACTTCCCGTCGGCGGCCGAGCGCGACCGCTTGATCAAGGATTATGGCGCCGCCGAAGGCCAGGTCCAGACCATGGCACGGCTCGACGACTATGTGTCGGGTATCGGCCGCGGCCGTGACGATCGATCACAAGCTGCAAGAGAGGAGCACCGCGCATGAGCGCCGCCGCACACAAGACCCAATCGGCCACCGAATGCGAATTCTCCGTCACCCGCATTTTCGACGCGCCGCGGGCGCTGGTGTGGAAATGCTTCACCGATCCGACACATATGAAAGAGTGGTGGGGCCCTAAGGGCTCGACCATCGTCGCGTCAAAAATGGATTTGCGCGTCGGCGGCATCTATCACGGCGCCATGCGCGATCCCGGCGGCCGCGTCATGTGGGCGAAATTCGTCTATCGCGAGATTGCCGCGCCGGAACGCTTGGTGTGGGAGCACTCCTTCTCCGATGAAGCCGGCGCGCTTACGCGACATCCGCTGAGCCCGACCTGGCCGCTCAAGCTCCTGACGACGGTGACGTTCGACGAGGTGCCGGATGGCATGACGAAGATTACGCTGCGCTGGTCGCCGCTCGATGCCACCAAAGAGGAGCAAAACACCTTCGACGCGGCACACGACTCGATGCGCGGCGGCTGGGCGGGCACGTTCGATCAGCTTACGGCCTATCTCGCCCGCGCCACGGCGGCGAGCTGACGAGGAGATTAGTCGTCACGACGCAAAATCGCGTCGTTGGGCTAGCGCTCCGCCGCTGGCGGCAAGTATGACGCATCGAAGCTGGCGGCAGCCTTGTCCTTCGCCTTGAAGCGATAGGTGAGCGCGATCTGCTCGAGCGCGGCGGCGAAGCGGTCGGGTTCGACGCCGCCGAAGCCGTTTGCCTTGACCGCCGGCGTGACAATGTTGTCGCGGAACGCCATGCGCAGCCGTTCGAGCTCGACGTCCTTGTTGAGTTTTTCGTTGTGGCGAAGCAAGGCTTCGATCGCGCTCGCCGGATCGCGCACGGCCTCCTTCAAAGCCCGCACATAAGCGCGCAACAATGCGCGCACCGCGTCGGGTTTTTGCGTGGCGAAATTCGGCGCGACCATGATGGCGTCGCCGTAAAGCACGACACCATAGTCCGCCATCGGCAGAACGGCGAGATCGTCGGATGGCACGCCGCTCGCTTTAAGATCGACAAACGAGATGAACGAGAAGCCGGTAATGGCGTCGATCTCGCCGGCGGCCAGCATCGGCTGGCAGACCGGCGAGCCGAGCTGCTCCACAGCCACCTTGGCGGCGTCGATGCCGGCGACGCTCGCGAAAGTCGGCCATACCGCGAAGGTCGGATCGGTGGCTGATGCGCCAAGCTTTTTGCCCTGCAGGTCGCGCGGCGCAGCGACGCCGCGGCTTTTGCGCGCGATAATGGCGTATGGAGGCTTGTCAAACACCGTGAACACCGCCTTGATCGGCATACCCGTGGCGTCGCGAAATTTGATCAGCAGGTTGAGGTCGGAGACCGCCAGATCCGACTTGCCGGCAGCCAGCCGGTCGAAGACCTCAGCGGAGCCGCCAGCCGCGACATCGATGGTGACGTCGAGCCCTTCGTCCTTGAAGGCGCCGTGGTCGATGGCAAGGAAGAACGGCGCCATCGTTCCATCGATCTTGCGATCGAGCGTAAGATGAAGCGGATTGCCGGCCTGAGCCGGCATGGTGCCCGCGAGCACAACGAGGCATAGCAAGGCGGCGGCGACGCGGCTCGGCCGCAAGCGCCTGACGCTCACGAGGAACGTGACAATCGCCATGTTTGCGACCATCGCCATGCCCAATTCGTACTTCCGTCCTTTAATCGTAGCGCCTCGCGTCCGAGGCCTCCGGCTGCGGCCCAATGCGGGGCATGTGGCCACACCGTGCAAGCTGCGGGCCAACCCAGCGACGTGGCGACCTTATGCACCAGCGATGCTGAGCCGGCGATGAACAACTTTGCCGCAACCCCGCCGCTGTCACGCCTGCCGACTTTCCAAGCACCCTACGCGCCGCCCGACGAAGAATTAGCGGCCGGCTTTCTCGGTGGCGCCGCTCGCGAGAGCACCGCCGAGCGCCGCATCGACGCGCGCGCCCGTGGCCTGGTCGAAGCGATCCGCGCCAAGGCCGGCGGCCTCGGCGGTATCGAAGACTTCTTGCACGCTTACTCGCTGTCGACCAAGGAAGGCTTGGCGCTGATGGTGCTGGCTGAGGCGCTGCTGCGCGTGCCGGACGCGGCGACCGCCGATCGGCTGATCGAGGACAAGCTTGCCGCCGGCCGCTGGCTCGACGGCGATATCAAGTCGACGGCGCTATTGGTTTCGGCGTCGGCGTGGACGCTCGGCGTCGCCGCCCGCATCATTCATCCGGGCGAAACGCCGGACACGATCCTCGATACCATTGTCAAACGGCTCGGGCTGCCGGCGCTGCGCACCGCGACCCGCCAGGCGATGCGGCTGATCGGCTCGCATTTCGTGCTCGGCCAGACCATCGACGAAGCGCTCGATCGCGCCCGCGGCCACGCCGAATTCCGCTACTCGTTTGACATGCTCGGCGAGGGCGCGCGCACCAATGCGGACGCGCAGAGCTATTTCGACGCTTATGCCAACGCCATTGAGGCCATCGGCAACAGCGCCGGCAACGCGATGTGGCCGGCGCGGCCGGGAATTTCAGTCAAGCTCACGGCGTTGCATCCGCGCTTCGAGGCGATTTCGCGCGAGCGGGTGCTGGCGGAATTGCCGCCGCGCGTTCTCGAACTCGCGCGGCTGGCGAAAGCGTACGAACTCAGTTTCACCATCGATGCTGAAGAAGCCGACCGGCTCGAATTGTCGCTCGACGTCGTCGGTGCCGTGCTCGGCGACCCGTCGCTGCGCGGCTTCGAAGGCTTCGGGCTTGCGGTGCAGGCCTATCAGAAACGCGCGCTGGCCGTGATCGACTGGGTCGAAGCGGCAGCCGCGGCGTTCGGTAGCCGGCTGACCGTCCGCCTGGTCAAGGGCGCGTACTGGGACACCGAGATCAAGCGCGCGCAGGAGCGCGGCCTGCAGGACTATCCGGTGTTTACTCGCAAGGCGATGACTGACCTCTGCTACATGGTTTGCGTCAAGAAGCTGCTCGCCGCGCGCGGGCGCATCTTCCCGCAATTCGCCACCCACAACGCGCTCACGGTCGCGAGCGTGATCGAAGATGCGGGCGGCGTCGACGGTTATGAGTTTCAGCGCTTGCACGGCATGGGCGAAGCGCTTTATGAAGCGCTATTGCGCGAATTGCCCGACGCCGCCTGCCGCGTTTACGCGCCGGTCGGCGGCCACCGCGACCTCCTCGCTTATCTGGTGCGCCGGCTTCTGGAGAACGGCGCTAATTCGTCGTTCGTCTCGGTGGCCGCCGATCCGAGCGTGCCCATCGAGCAGATCCTGCGCCGGCCGCAAAGCGCGATCGCGAATCCGGGCGATGCCCGCAACAAGAAAATCCCGCTGCCGCGCGACCTCTATCGGCCGGAGCGGCAAAATTCATCCGGCATCGAGTTCGGCGACCGCTCACGCCTCGAAGCGTTGCTCGCCGAAGTCAGTGCCGGCGCGTACGACACCAACGACGCCGCGCCGCTGGTTGACGGCATTGCGCTTGTTGGCGCCGAACGAGCGGTCTCCTCGCCGATCGACGGCCGCAGCATCGGTGTCGTGCGCGAGGGCGACGACGCGATCGTGCGGGCGGCGATGGCGGCGGCCGACGCAGGTTTTGCGGCCTGGACGGCGACGCCGTGCGAAGAGCGCGCGGCAACGCTCGAACGCGCCGCGGATTTGCTTGAACGCCATCGCGGCGAACTCCTGGCGCTTTTGCAAAACGAGGGCGGCAAGACACTCAATGACGCCGTCGCGGAAGTGCGCGAGGCGGTCGATTACTGCCGCTACTACGCCGCGCAGGCGCGTGTCAGTCTCGGCTCCGAGCCGCTGCCCGGGCCGACCGGCGAAAGCAACGTGTTGCGCTATCGTGGCCGCGGCGTGTTTGTCTCCATCAGCCCGTGGAATTTTCCGCTGGCGATCTTCCTCGGCCAGGTGAGCGCGGCACTCGTTGCCGGCAACTCGGTTGTAGCAAAGCCCGCGGAACAGACGCCGCTCGTCGCCGCACGGGCCGTAAAGCTGTTCCACCAAGCCGGCGTGCCGAGGACCGCGCTCCATCTCGTGACTGGCGACGGCACGGTCGGCGCCGCTCTGGTCGCCGAGCCGCGCACCGCCGGCGTCTGCTTCACCGGCTCGACTGAAGTCGGCCGCGCCATCAATCAATCGCTCGCCGCAAAAAGCGGACCGATCGTGCCGTTGATCGCCGAGACCGGCGGCATCAATGCCATGATCGTCGACGCCACCGCGTTGCCCGAACAGGTGATCGACGACGTGATCACGTCGGCGTTCCGCTCGACCGGCCAGCGCTGTTCGGCGCTGCGGCTGTTGTGCCTGCAGGACGACATCGCCGAACGGACGCTGGACATGCTCATCGGCGCGGCGCGCGAACTAAAAATCGGCGATCCGCGCGATCCGGCCACCCATATCGGCCCGGTGATCGATGCCGACGCCCGGCAAAAACTCGAAAGCTGGATCGCGGAGATGGACCATGCCGGCCGCGTCCACTTCCGCGCCGATCGTCCAGAGGATTTGCCCGTCGGCGGCAGCTACGTCGCGCCGGCCATCATCGAGCTCGATCGCGCCCGCGAACTCAAAGAAGAGGTATTCGGCCCGGTGCTGCATGTCGTGCGCTGGCGCGCCGAGGAACTCGATGTGCTGCTCGATGACATCGCGGCGAACGGCACGGCGCTGACGCTCGGCGTCCATTCGCGGATCGATCTGACGGTCGAGCACATCGCCGCGCGCCTCGCCAATGGCAACGTCTATGTCAATCGCAGCATGATCGGCGCCGTGGTCGGCACCCAGCCGTTTGGCGGCACGCATTTGTCGGGAACCGGACCGAAGGCCGGCGGCCCGAATTATCTGCGCCGCTTCGCCGCCGAGCAGGTCGTCACCGTCAATACCGCCGCTGCCGGCGGCAATGCCGGGCTGTTGGCGCAAGACGACTGACGAGACGGCCAAAAAGCCGACCAAGAACGCCGGCCAAAATAACCAAAACAGCAAATACGTCCGAAGCTTGGCAGCGTTGGCCTAACTTTAACACAATTGCGACGATATCGCGCTATTGGTAGCGCCATGGCAGATTCGATCAACAAGCTTTACCTCTCGGTGCTCGCTTGCCGGCACGACGATCCGTCGACGTCGCGCACCGCGCGGCTGCTGCGCTCCGGCCGCAGCAAGATGGCGAAGAAGCTCGCCGAAGAGGCGGTCGAAGTCGTGATCGACGCCATGCACGGCGACCGCGACGCCGTGGTCAAGGAAAGCGCCGACCTCCTCTACAATCTCGTGGTCTTATGGGTTTCGTCGGGCATCCGCCCCGAAGACGTCTGGAAGGAAATGGATCGCCGCGAGCGGCTCCTCGGCATCGCCGAGAAGGTGCCGAAGAAAGTGTCCGACCACAACGCGCGCCGCACCGTCATCGCACTCGAATCCCGCCGCTTGCGCAAGCGCCGCTGAGCTTCTGTCATTCCGGAAGCCGCGCAAGCGGCTATCCGGAATCCATAACCACCTATCTGTGCAGAACTCATACTGATCGTGCTTATGGATTCCGGGCTCGCGCCTGCCGGCGCGCCCCGGAATGACGCGCGACGGATGGACAAGCAATCATCGCGCCGCTAAGCAAGCGCCCCATGCTCCGCCGCCTTTATGATTGGTGCGTCGACGCCGCCGGCAAACCTCATGCGGCGTGGATCATGGGCGCGGTGTCGTTCGCCGAGAGCTCGTTCTTTCCGATGCCGCCGGACATTATGTTGATTCCAATGTCGCTGGCGCGGCCGGACCGCGCCTACTACTTCGCCATGATCTCAACGCTGGCATCGGTCGCGGGCGGGCTTCTTGGCTATTTCATCGGCGCCGCGCTTTACGACACCGCTGGCCAATGGCTCATCAACTTTTATGGCTTGGGCGGAAAAGTCGAAACATTTCGTACGGGGTACGCGCAATACGGCGCGCTCATTATTTTGCTCAAAGGGTTGACGCCGATCCCTTACAAGCTCGTCACCATCACGTCCGGATTTGCCGGCTTCAATCTCGGCTTGTTCATCGTGCTGTCGCTGATCACGCGCGGCGCGCGATTTTTTGTCGAGGCTTTTTTGCTCAACCGCTACGGCGCCCGCGCCCGCACCATCATCGAGAAAAGGCTCGGACTGTGGACCGGCCTGGCGGCAGTCGGCGTGGTGATTGGCTTTATTGTGGTGGTTCGCGTATTCTAGGAAAATGATCCCGAAAAAAGCGGGGCTTTCGGACTTGATCCGGATCAAACGCCGGTTTTCGGACAAGATCATGCTTTAACAAAACCTCGAATCGATTAGCTGAGTTGTTCGTTTTGGTTCAGTTCTCAAGTCGCAAACGTGAGCTGACCATGGCCGGATTGGCGAAACAAACAAAGCTGCACAGCGTCGCCGTCGCGGCGCTGGTCGCAGCATCGTTGGCTCTGGTGGCGACCGTCGCCGGTGACGCGCACGCGCAGGATCGCAACAACCTCCCTGACGGCCAGGCGCCAAATGCCGCCGCGCCGGCGCAAGCCGCGCCGCAACCGCCGGCGCCTGCCGTCGCCGCGCCGCCTCCCGATCAAGCCAACCGGCCGGGCTTTCTGCATCAACTGAGAGTCTGGTGGGACGATTCGATCGCGCTGTTCGACGTCAAGAGCAAAGAAGCGCGGGTCGGCGCCGACGATGCCGGCAAAAAGCCCGACGACACCGCCAGAGGGTCGACCGACGCCGCCAAGGACGCAACCAAGAGCGCGGCGGCGGCAACGGGCGACGCGATGAAAAGCGCCGTCGAGGCCACCAAGGGCGCGGCGGCGACTGCGACCGGCGCCGCGACCGACGCCATGAAAGGCGCGGTGGAAGTGACCAAGAACGCCGCCACCGCGATCGTGCGGCTGCCAAACACCCGGGTGGTCGAGCTGCACGAGACCTGCGTGCGGGCGCCCAACGGCGGCTCCGATTGCGCCGCGGCGGCGGCGAACGGCTGCCGCGCCAAGGGTTTCAGCGGCGGCAATCCTCTCGACACTCGCACAGCGGAGAAATGCGATCCGAAGCCGCCGCAGCCGGGTCAGATGCCGGGCTTGCGCTGCGCATCGGAAACGGTCGTCATCCGCGCCGTCTGCCAGTAAGCTTGCGCACGCAAGACAACCGCCCTGATCTCAGACATGCTAACTTTTGAAGCCTCACCCTGAGGTCCGAGCGAAGCGAGCCTCGAAGGGTGCGGGCCTCAACGCTTAAGCTGCGTCCTTCGAGGGCCGCTTCGCGGCCACCCCAGGATGAGGCCCGTTTTGGAATGGGAGCAAGCCGGCCATGATGCCCGAAGCCGATCGCCATAAGGCCGCCGATACGTTGTTGACCGCGGAAAAAACCCGCAAGCAAGCAGTGCAGCTGTCCAAGACCTGGCCCGATATCACGATCGAAGACGCCTACGCGATCTCGACCGAGGTCGCCAAGCGCAAGATCGCCGCCGGCGCCACGCTCATCGGCCACAAGGTCGGGCTCACCTCGAAAGCGATGCAGCGCTCCTCGCAGATCGACGAGCCCGACTACGGTCATCTCCTCGATTATATGATGGTGCCCGATGGCGGGCGCGTGCCGCATGAGAATTACTGCCTGCCGCGCGTCGAGATCGAGCTGGCTTTCATCCTCGGCAAGCCGCTCAAAGGCCCTGGCGTCCAACTGCACGACGTGCTGCGCGCGACCGACTATGTCGTGCCGGCGATCGAGATCGTCGATGCGCGGCTCCAGGACCAGCGCAAGATTTTCGATACCGTGTCGGACAACGGCGCCGCCGCAGGCATTGTCATCGGCGGCCGGCCGGTCGGGCCGCTCGACGTCGACCTGCGCTGGGTCGGGGGCATCATGTATCGCAACTCGGAGATCGAGGAGACCGGCGTCGCCGCCGGCGTGCTCGGCCATCCGGCGCTCGGCGTCGCCTGGCTTGCCAACAAGCTCGGTGCCCACGGCGTGACGCTCGAGCCTGGCCATCTCGTGCTCGCCGGCTCGTTCACCCGCGTGGTGCACGCCAAGAAGGGCGACACGCTCCACGCCGATTTCGGCGCGCTCGGCGGCATCGCCCTGCAGTTTGTTTGATTCTTGTCATTCCGGGGCGCCGCAAAGCGGCGAGCCCGGAATCCATATTCGCTGACCTGTGGTTATGGATTCCTGGCCCGGCGCTGCGCGCCGTCCCGGAATGACGAAAGTGCGGGGTCTGCCTTGCGCATTCCTCACCGCAGCGCGATCATGCCCCCGAGGGGCGGCGCGTAGTAAAGCTGCGGGTCGGACGTGTTGCGAACGAATGTGCAGCGCTGGCTTTTGCTGGCCGCGGCGTTGGCGTTGCCGGCGACGCTGTTGCATGCGGCGCTGCCGAACGCGCCGGACGTTTCCGGGCCGGCGTCGTTCACCGGCCAGCTTCTGATCGCCTCGCCGGATTTGCGCCAGCCCGAATTCGATCACGCCGTCATTCTGCTGGCCCAGCATAGCCGCGACGGCGCGCTCGGCATCGTCATCAACCGGCCGGTCAAGCAGCGCCCGATCGCTGAATTGCTCAAGGCGTTCGGCGCCGACGCCGAAGGCGTCAGCGGCAACGTCGGCGTTTTTCTCGGCGGCCCGGTCGATCCGGCGATCGGCTTTGTGCTGCACAGCGCCGAATACAGCCGGCCCGACACGCTCGATATCGACGGCCGCGTGGCGCTGACCATCGGGCCCGACGTCATTCGCGACATCGGGCTTGGCAAGGGGCCGGAAAAGAGCCTGGTCGCCTTCGGCTATGCCGGCTGGGCGGCGTCGCAGCTCGACGACGAGCTGGCGCACGGCGTGTGGATCACCACGCCGGAGGACCCGGCGCTGGTGTTCGACGACGACCGCGCCAAGGTCTGGGCCGACGCCATGGCGCGGCATAAGACCGGGCGGTGAGCGCGTCATTCCGGGGCGCGCCGTCAGGCGCGAGCCCGGAATCCATAGCCACGAAACGCTCGGTTCTCGCTCTGACTGCCCCGCGCCGTCGGTGGTTATGGATTCCGGGTTCCTCGCTGCGCTCGGCCCCGGAATGACGGGCGCGCACCAACCCGCGTTGACACCCTGTCCCATCGGCTTACATTAAAGGCGTTCCGAGGGGAGCTCCGGGAGGAGCTGAGAGACCGCGACGCGGAAAACCCTTTGAACCTGATCCGGGTCATGCCGGCGAAGGGACAGGAATACCTTCCAGTGCCAGCACGCCCCGCGACAGCATTGTCACAACGCAAGAGCGCGCCGCCGTTCGCGCGCCGGGAGAACACATTATGCAGCCCGCTCGTTTCATCGCGAAACTTATCGGACCGCTCTATCTTGCCATCGGCGTCGGCATCCTGCTGAACGGCTCGTTCTATTCCGGCTTGGTCGCCGAGGCGGTGAGAAGCCCGACGCTGATCTACTTTTCCGGATTGCTGGCGCTGGTCCCCGGCCTCGCCATCATCAACGTGCACGATAGCTGGCGCGGCTGGCCGGTCATTATCACCATCATCGGCTGGCTCCTGGTGATCGGCGGCGTGATCCGGCTGGTGCTGCCGGCGACGACAGCGAGCATCGCCGGCGATCTTTATGCCAAGCCGGCTACGTTGCTGATCGTTTCCATCATCCTGATCGTCGTCGGCGCCTTTCTCACGGTGATGGGATACCGGTCGCACGCGAAATAACCGATGGCCGAAGCTTCGCATGATCCCGAACAGCGCACCCCGGACTTGGTCAGGGGTGGACGCCGGTTCCGGTTGATCACGCGCAAATAATAGGAGTGCCCCGATGAACAAGCACCTCGCCGAATCCGATCTGGCCACGCCGAAGGTCACGACCGGCCCAATCACCGGCTCGCGCAAGATCTTTTCGCAGCCCGACGCCGCGCCCGACCTGAAAGTGCCGCTGCGCGAGGTGGTGCTTGATGCGTCGTCCGGCGAGCCGCCGGTGCCGATCTACGATCCGTCCGGGCCCTATACCGATCCCGACGCCGTGATCGACGTCGAGCGCGGTCTACGCCGTATCCGCACCGCCTGGGTGCGCGAACGCGGCGGCGTCGAGGAATACCAAGGCCGCGCCATCAAGCCGGTCGACAACGGCAACGTCACCGGCAAGCATCTGGCGCGGAGCTTTGCGAATACGCCAAAGCCGCTGCGGGCTATTCTTTCTTCGCCTCACCCGCTTGCGGGGGAGGCCGACGCGCGAAGCGCGTCAGGAGAGGGCCCTCTCCCCAACCCTCCCCCGCAAGCGGGGGAGGGAGTTCGCATCGCAAGCGGCCACCTCCTCACCCAGCTCGAATGGGCCCGCGCCGGAATCATCACCAAGGAAATGATCTACATCGCCGAGCGCGAAAATCTCGGCCGCAAGATTATGCTGGAGAGCGCGCAGGCCGCGCATGACGACGGCGAAAGCTTCGGCGCTTGCGTGCCGCTGTTCATCACCCCGGAATTCGTGCGCTCAGAAGTGGCGCGCGGCCGCGCGATTATTCCGTCCAACATCAATCACGGCGAGCTCGAGCCGATGATCATCGGCCGCAACTTCCTCACCAAGATCAACGCCAATATCGGCAACTCCGCCGTCACCTCCTCGGTCGAGGAGGAAGTGGAAAAGATGGTGTGGGCGATCCGCTGGGGCGCCGACACGGTGATGGACCTCTCCACCGGACGCAACATCCACAACACCCGCGAATGGATTTTGCGCAATTCGCCGGTTCCAATCGGCACGGTGCCGATCTATCAAGCCTTGGAGAAAGTCGACGGCGATCCCGTAAAACTCGACTGGGAGTGCTACAAGGATACGCTGATCGAGCAGTGCGAGCAGGGCGTCGATTATTTCACCATCCATGCCGGCGTGCGGCTGGCCTACATTCATCTCACCGCCAACCGCGTCACCGGCATCGTCTCGCGCGGCGGCTCGATCATGGCCAAGTGGTGCCTGGCGCATCACAAGGAGAGCTTCCTCTACGAGCGCTTCGACGAGATTTGCGACCTGATGCGCAAATACGATGTCAGCTTCTCGCTCGGCGACGGCTTGCGCCCCGGCTCGATCCGCGACGCCAACGACCGCGCCCAATTCGCCGAGCTGGAAACGCTCGGCGAGCTGACCAAGATCGCCTGGGCCAAGGGCTGCCAGGTGATGATCGAAGGCCCCGGCCATGTGCCGCTGCATAAGATCAAGATCAACGTCGACAAGCAGCTCAAGGAATGCGGCGAAGCGCCGTTCTACACGCTCGGCCCGCTCGTCACCGACATCGCGCCGGGCTACGACCACATCACCTCGGCGATCGGCGCCGCCATGATCGGCTGGTTCGGCACCGCCATGCTCTGCTACGTCACGCCGAAGGAACATCTCGGCCTCCCCGACCGCAACGACGTCAAGGACGGCGTCATCGCCTACAAGATCGCCGCCCACGCCGCCGACCTCGCCAAGGGCCATCCGGCGGCGCAGCTCCGCGACGACGCGCTCTCCCGCGCGCGCTTCGACTTCCGCTGGCTCGACCAGTTCAACCTCTCGCTCGATCCCGACACCGCGCGCGAATACCACGACGAGACGCTGCCCAAGGAAGCCCACAAGGTGGCGCACTTCTGCTCCATGTGCGGCCCGAAATTCTGCTCGATGAAGATCACCCAAGACGTGCGGGATTATGCGGCGACGTTGAATGATCAGCAGCAGGGCATGGCGCAGATGAGCCAGAAGTTTTTGGACTTAGGCGCCAAGGTCTATGTCGAGGCGGAGAAGGTGAAGGAGAGTAATAGGGCATTGTAGTTTTCACAGTCCAAATGATTGTGGCTAGTCGCGGCCATTTTAACTTAGTGGCTCCCAATTCCGGGCGATCAAGCACGGATGAAGGATGGCAAACTGTCGAGCTCGAGTTTATTAAGGTCTGGAAATCTGCGGCCACTCGTTTGCAAGAACGTCACGTCGTTGTCGGCCTCGATAGCTACACCGCATCAATTGATTGGACTAACGCGTTGACGCGTCACGAACGTCATTACGCAGCTATGAGGTATATTCATAAAGGCGACGCTCGTTTGTTCGCCAAGCGGATACCTAGCAGGCTGTTGAAGAAGTCAGGCACGATCGCATACGAAGCCTAAATCATCGCGCATTATCTATGTGGAAGTGTCCGACGAGGCGGCCTGTAGTGCGGGAAGCTTTGCCATCAACTCTTTTGCGCGATGAGCTTCGGCAATCGAACCAGATTGTAGGCGGCGGCAGCGAAGGTGAAGGCCCACCCGACGCGACCGCGACCACGGAACTTCGTCTTCTCCTGCCTGGCCACCGTCTTGATCCAGCCGAACGCCTCTTCAATGCGCTTGCGGACGCGCTGACTGACGGCATAGCCGCCGTGCCGCGTCGTGCGTGCGTCGATCGCTGAACTTCGGCCGCTGGTGTTCTGCGCCACATGCGGCGTCACTGTCATCGAGCGCAGCTCATTGACGAAGTCTTCCGCGTCGTAGGCCTTGTCGGCACCGAGCGTGATCGCGCGCGGCCGGTCGGCGCGCGGTTCGATCATGGCGAGCGCCGCTACCCGCTCGGCATGGCCGTCAGCCGGCGTCAGACAAGCATCAACCAGAAGGCCATGGCGGTTCTCCATCAAGCCATGGCCGATGAAGCAGAGCTTGGCCTCCTTGCCCGGCCCCTTGCGGTAGAGCCGTGCATCCGGATCCGTCGTCGAGACATGGGTCTCGTTCGACCGCTTCTTGCCATGGAAATCGGCTTCGGTATTGCGCCCGCCACTGGCCGGAGGCTCGTCCGATCCGTCCCGTGGCTTAAAGCTCTTCAACGAAGCCCACGCTTCGATCAGCGTCCCGTCGACCGTGAAGTGGTCGGTGGAAAGCAGCTTCTTCACCCGCGGCTGATCCAGAACCGCCGCCAGGAACCTCGCGGCGATATTCCCTTCGAGCAGCCGGTCGCGGTTCTTTGAGAACACCGAATGGTCCCACACGGCAGCATCGACCCCGATCTCGACGAACCAGCGGAATAGCAAATCATACTCCAGCCGCTCCATTAGCTGCCGTTCCGACCGGATTGAATAAAGCGCCTGCAACAGCATCGCTCGCAGCAGCTTCTCCGGCGATATCGACGGTCGCCCAATCGGCGCATAAAGCCCAGAGAATTCGTGCTCCAGCGCGACCAGCGCCTCGTTCACAAGCCCTCTGATCGCCCTTAGCGGATGATCCGACCGAACCCGCTTCTCAAGATCGACGTAGCTGAAAAGCTCGCCAGTCCGCTTATCCCCACCCCGCATCACCTAACCTCCGAATCGTTTCGGAGAAAGTAAATCACTCAATCAGCCAAACCGCGACCTACTTCTTCAACAGCCTGCTAGGGCGAGGTTTCCGCGACGTCCTTCGCAGAACAAAATTATCGTAACTACGAAGAAAGAGAAAGACGCGCCGCTGTTGTCTGTCGCCGAGAGCGTTGTCTATGATGCATTCCTTATTATGAACATTGCAGCGCCAGGCTGTTGTGATTTTTACAGAGCGTCTTTACTCGGCGGGTCGATCGAGCCAAATGTTTCCTTGTCGAGCCACATGTTCGAGTCGGCGCTGCACGTCTTTCTGACAGAAGCGTGGCCGATCATCCGTTTCCTAGACTTACATCAAGTAATCGAATGGTACGATGTCGTTCGACAAGGCGCATCGCAGGTTCCGAACAACCCCATGGAGCGGGCTCTCTTTGCTCTACTTCACGCATCAAAGATCGATCTCTCACCCATGGAAATCATTTGGTTATTTTACGCATTTGAGAGTCTGTTGCAGACGAAGGTCGGGGAAAGTTTTTCACTGATTGTGAGGCGACTGTGTCTCTTGTTAGAAGCCAATGAACCGCAATCGAGATTGGTCAGAAAGCGAATGCGGGAACTGTATGATATTAGAAGCGCGATAGTTCACGGCGGTTTCGAAGTTACGCATCCAATGCATGATGAGGGCGTAGATGGACGTGCACGGGACTCTTTTATGAAGATATTGAGAGCTGCAGATTATGGGTACGCGCTTTTAGTAGCGGCAATTCAAAAGACGATAGTCAATGGCTGGAGATTTCCGCGATTTGACGAAGTGATTGCGGGAGTGCCCGTTAACGCGCGCTGCGAAGAAGTAGGCGCGGCCCCGATTGAGCAAGCGTAGCCCGGGTGTTGACTGAAGCGAACCCGGAGTGAGCCTCGGCAGGTTCCCAGATTTCGCTGCCGCTCAATCCGGGCTACGCTCGCTCGAAGACACCCGGATTCCTAGTTAGCCAAGACGGCTCGCCATGAAATATTACATTCGGATGTATCATGACGGACATCAGGACGTAGCAGGCGGCGTTTGGAAGCTCGAAGCGGAGCGGGCAGTGCGAATTGACGTCATTGAGTCCGGGCTGAACATTTTCAAAGCGGCACCCGGCCTCGACGTCATTTCCACTCTCAAAAAGCAATTTCCAGATTCCGGCTTTTATGAATTGCGTCTCCGCCCGGGCGAGTTTTATCCGCGCATGGCACGGCCTAACAGCTCAAATCCGACTGAATCTCTTGGTACAAATCCGGACGACGGCGATGAACTTCGGTACACGCGTGTGAAAAGTACGGGGCAGTTGCACGCACTAATCGAACAATTGGAACACGTTTGTAGAGTTGTTCATCCTGAAAATAACAATCTTGACGCGTTTGGCCACGAAATTCGAAACATTTTGATCTTAGCGTGTACCGAGGTCGAAATGCACTGGAAGAACATATTAGACGCCAACGGCACGAACGGATCGAGCGCGACAGAATATGTGAAATTGGCAGATGCAATGAAGCTACCGAACTACACGGTGAAGTTTAATTACTACCCATGGCTTGGGTCCATGAAACCGTTCGAACGGTGGCGGAGCGGCAGCAGGTCCCCGAGTAAAGATCTTAATTGGTATTTTGCGTACAACCAAGTCAAACATAACCGCGACACATATTTTAGCGAGGCAACGCTGCGTCGCGCCTTTCAGGCGGTCGCGGGATGTTTCGTCATGCTGTGTGCGCAGTATGGTTGGGACTTTGCGATAAGGGGGATCGGTGCTGACCGGGCATTCCTGCGGTTGATGAAAGCCCCTGCTTGGGACCCGTCGGAAGTGTATGTACCTCCCTACGGTGGCACGTTGAAATCAAAGAATTACCCATTTTGAACAGCCCGTGGGATGGGTTGAGCCTTCGCGAAGCCCGTCACATCCGCGGTCCCGTCCTATTTTGCGATTGCTGCTTTGGCTCGCATCATCAGCAAGCGTAGCCCGGTTCAGCGGACGAGCTTAACGGCAGGTTCCCGGATTTCGCTGGAGCTCAATCCGGGCTACGCGCTGTCACTTCGGCAGCTTGTGCGCGAGAATTTCGAGCTTGAGAATTTCCGGCGGCTTGGCGAACAGGTCGCCGGCCTTGACCTTCTCCATCAAGGCGGCGGCCACCTTGCCGTTGAGGTGCGCGTTGCGCCCGGCCTCGTCGTCGAACGTATCGAAGATGGCGAAGCGGGATGGTCCTTCCTGAATGGCGAACCAGGACACGGTGCCTGGCTCGGCGTTGACCAAAGGTACGGCGGAGCGCAGGAAATCCGCGACTTCCTTCTCCTTGCCGGGCTTTGCCTGCAGCGGAACATAAAGCGCCAATTTCGACATCGGCTTTCTCCTGATTGAAATGGCATCGGGGACGAACGTCCGCATCCTGCCATGACGCTCGGCGGAAAAACCGCCGGTCACGCAGCTTTGTTGCCTCGCTTGGAGTTGGTCACGTAGCTTTGTTGCGGGCGCAAAGAGCTGGGTCCCCGCCTTCCGCCTTCGCGCTATGCGCTTCGGCGGACTCAAAACCCGCCGTAGCTCGCCACGAGCGCAGGCGGGTCGCGGGGACGAGCGGAAGCGAGAGGGCGCAGCCCGCCTTGAGCACAGCGAAACCCGGGACGGCCTCGCGGTGGATTCCCGGATTTCGCTTCCGCTCAATCCGGGCTACTTCTCTCGGCGCGCAGACTTGAACATTCCAGCCGGAGCGAGAGTTGCAGGGAAGAACCGCCATGGTAAGCAGAGCAATCCAACATGGCGCCCGAGGCGGCCTCGCCATCATGATCGGGGCTGCCGCCACCATGCTCGCGGTCGCCACTCTCCCTTCCGCCAGCGCCCAGACGCCCGACGCCGCGAAGCACATGATCGAAGGCGTGCGCAACGTGCGCTATTGCGAGCTCATCCCGGTCGTGCGCCGCGGCGTTCGTCTCATCGCCACCGTCTACAACACGCTCGGCCTCAACGATTGCCCGGCCGCGGTCTGGGACAAGATCACCGAAGCGGCGATGAAGAAGCGCTTTGGCGCGCTCAAGGTGATGCTCAACGGCCCGCGCTATTTCATCATGGATGCGATCGCCGCCGAAGGCGACACTGCCGCCGGCAAGACCGTCGAGGCCAGCGGGCTGTCGCTCACCGCGCGGGCAACCATCGACGTCGGCCTGTTCGATCTGCGGTCGCGGCCCTATCGCGAGCGCACCATCGCGCGCGAGACGCGATATGTGTTCAGGGCCGGCAAGCCGGTGTTCCTGCTGGTGCGGCCGGACGGCGCCCGCTACGCCATGCAGTCCTATGCTCAGATCATCGACAAGTCGCTGTCGTACGCCGACCTGCCGGCGCTCGGCGGCCGGCTTAAGCTCCCTGCCGGCTGGCGCTACGAGACCATGACGCCCGACGCCGATCTCGTCCTCGGCGCGCAAGGCAAGGCGACCGTCGTGCAGGATGAACTGCAAAACACCTATCAGAAGCTCGATTGAGCGGCCCGCTTTTTGTGAGCCGGCGGACTCGTCCGGCGTTCAACTGCGGCCGTCTCAGGATTTGCCGTGAATGATGGTTTCGCCGTAGGCGACGGCCTTGCCGACCTCACACAGCGATACGTATGGATTGGTCACATAGGCGTGCTTGACCGTGTTGAGCGCGGCGAAGGCTTCGTCGAATTTCTTGTGCTCGCTAAACGGCCGCAGCGTCGTGTTGATCCCGCCGAGGATTGTCGCCAGCAGGGCCGCTCCGGTTTTCCATTTATTATACCAAACGTCGCCGTCGGTAAGAACGGTGGCGAGCGCGCTGAAAACGCCATATAACTTTACCACAGGTGGTGGACCATAGCCAAGGGCTCCACGTGCGCTCAGCGAGCGCAGCCCGGGTTGAGCCAACGCGTCCGGTCCGATGACAAGCCCCGCGAAAGCCGGGGCGGTCGCGCGGTCGATGCCCGGATTTCGCTGCCGCTCAATCCGGGCTACATGGGCGCCGGAAGACGAGCCATGCTTTATGCGAGCTACATCGAGGCCGTGCGGCGCGCGCCGGTGATGCTCACCGATGGCGGCATCGAGACCCGCTTGATCTACCAGGATCATTTGCAGCTCCCGGACTTCGCGTCGTTTCTGCCGCTGTTCGACCCGTCCGCGCGCCCGATCATCGCGGCTTTGTATCGCAGCTATCTCGATATCGCCGGCGACACCGGCCTGCCGATGCAGATCGGCACCCCGACCTGGCGGGCGCACCCGGAAGGGTTGGCGCGGCAAGGTTTCACCACTGCTGACGATCTTCATCGGGTCAACGTCGCCGCCGTCGCGCTGTTGCGGGACTTGCGGCGGGAAAGCGCGCTCCAAGGCCTCGTCTTCATTGCCGGCGTCATCGGGCCGCGCCGCGATGGCTATGACCCGGCGAGCGCACCGGAGGCGCGCGAAGCCCGCGACTATCACGGCCCGCAAGCCGCGTGTCTCGCCAAGCTCGGCGTCGACTTATTGTACGCACCGACCTTCGCCAGCGCCGCCGAATTGCACGGCGTCGCCGCGGCGATGGCGGCGACCGGTCTGCCCTACGCCCTGGCTCCGGTGATCGACGCCGACGGCGCGCTGCTCGACGGCGTGCCGCTCGTCGACGCGATCCGCCACATCGACACCGAGGTCACGCCGCGGCCGCTGCATTACCTCATCGCCTGCGTGCATCCGACGACGTTTCGCGCCGCGCGCCAGCGCCTCCGCATACTGCCGGGCGACCTCGCCAGCCGCGTGATTGGGCTGAAGGCCAACGCATCCAACCTGCCGCCGGATCAACTGGACAAACTCGATCATCTGGAGGAAGGCCAGCCGGAACGCTTCGCCGAGCTGATGCTCGATTTGCGCCGCGACTATGGATTGCGCCTGCTCGGCGGCTGTTGCGGCACCGACGATCGCCACATCCGCGCCATCGCAAGCCGGGTGGCGGGGGAATCGAGCGAACGCGGCCGGCGGAGCCAGGGTTGAGCCAACGGGTCGGGCCCGAAGTGGCCGGCCCGATGACAAGCTCCGAGAAACCCGGGGCGGCCTCGCGGTCGATTCCCGGATTTCGCGTTGCTCAATCCGGGCTACGACGTGGCGTCACCCGTTGCGGCCTTCCTTGGCTTGTCCGTCCAGAAAGTCCGACAGGCTGCCGCCGCTGCCCCTTTTCTTGCTTTTGCGGTTCGGCCCGGCGGGCGCAGGCTTCGGCGCGGCGGCGTCGCGTTCGAGCCGCAGCGCCTTGAGCCGCTCGGTCTTGGTGCGCAAAGCCGCGGCGGTGACCTCATAGTCGGCCGCCGCCCGCTGTGCAGTTTGTGCACGCTGCAGCTTGGCGAACTTGACGTTCGCCTCATGCCTTTTGGTTTTTTCAGCCATTTCGCCGTCCTTTTTTGATGAATCGAGAAACCGGCTCCCACTTTTCGGTCACGCTTTGGGCAATGGATATCAGCCGCGGGACAGATTAGCGAACCTAATCGGCCGAATAAGCGGCCACGGCGCGGCGGACTGCGGCTTCGGTTAATCCCGCCCGCCTGCACCTCGCCGGGCCGCGATCGCATTCTGCAGAGCTTGCCGCCGCCCCGGCTACGGCGGCTGGAGCGGAAACCGGCCGGGACAGCGGCCATGGCCGGAAACGGAATTTCGGTCGGGGTGCTGTGCGGCGCGTAGTCCGGATTGAGTGAAACGAAATCCGGGATCAGCCTCGCGGTCGGTCCCCGGATTTCGCTGTCGCTCAATCCGGGCTACACGCTGTGCCGCCCCGCACTTCGGAGTCTCCTTCATGCCTGACGCTCTCGACCTTCTCAAAACCCGGCGCTCGTTCAAAGCGGTCGCGCTGTCGCCTCCCGGCCCGTCGCCGGCGGAGATCGACACGCTCATCACCGTCGCCTCGCGGGTGCCGGATCACGGCAAGCTCGTGCCGTGGCGCTTCATCGTGTTCGAGGGCGACGCGCGCCGCGCCGCGGGCGAAGCGATCGCATCAGCCTTCCGCGCCAAATATCCGGACGCCAAGCCGGAGCAGGTCGAGGCTGAGCGCGAACGGCTGACGCGCGCGCCGCTCGTGATCGCCGTGGTCAGCCGCGCGGCGCCGCACGCCAAGATCCCAGAATGGGAGCAGGTGCTGTCCTCGGGCGCCGCCGCCATGAACCTCGTCACCGCCGCGCACGCGCTCGGCTACGGCGCCAACTGGATCACGGAATGGTACGCCTATGACCGCGCCGTGCTCGATGCGCTCGGCCTCGCTCCGCACGAGCGCATCGCCGGCTTCATCCATATCGGCCGGCCGCCCGGCCCGCCCGAAGATCGCCCGCGGCCGCCGCTTGCCGAGATCGCGACCCGCTTTCCGTCTAAAGAAGCATAGCCCCACGCACTACTTCGCTTTGAGCTGATCCGCCGATTTCAGGATGATCTCGGGCCTGCCTTGATAGAGTTGCACCGGGCCGCTGATAACTACGGTCTTGCCGTCGAGCGCGCTCGCGTTCGGAAACTTGGTCGCGTCGCCGGCGAAGATCACCGCGGTGAAATCGTTATCCGGAAAGCGGCCGCCGACGTCGATGAACGTCACGCCGGAACGGCCGGTGTGCACATCGCTGATGGCGGCTTCGACCGTCACCGTTTGTCCGGCATGCGCTTTGACATCGGCCGGGCTGATTGTTTCCGCGCGAGCCGGCATGACCGCCAAGACAAAGGCCAAGACAAAGCCGAGAGCCGGGATGAGTGTTCGTATTTTCAGTCCTCCTGCTATAGTGACCGATGAGAACATAACAGGAACGACAATCAGAAGCAACTAAGCTGAGAGCAATCCCGGCACCATGAAGCGCAAACTTTGACAACGGAAGCGCCCCTCCCCTCGCCGCCCTATGATGGGTTTCGCTTTCGCTCAACCCATCCTACACAGGCGCGGGTTCGTTCTCTCCCCGCCCTCCCCACCCCGCCTGCCCGAAAGTCCGCATCAATGTCCGAGCAACTACAAATCGATCCCGCAACGACCGACCAGCGCGCCGTCTATCGGCTGCTGATCGGCTCGGTGGTGCCGCGGCCGATCGGCTGGGCGTCGACCGTGAGCGCAACCGGCGTTACGAACCTTGCGCCGTTCTCGTTCTTCACCGTGGTGTGCGTTTCCCCGCCGATGATCTCGCTGACCATCATGCGCAAGCCGGACGGCAGCGAGAAGCATACGCTCAAGAACGCGCGCTTAAGCGGCGCCTTCTGCTTCAACGTGGTGACGCGGCGGGTGTGGCAGGAGATGGTCGATTCCGCCAACGGCTTCCCCGAGGACGATTCCGAATTCGCCGAAACGGGGCTAACGCCGATCCCGGGCGTTAAGGTCAACGCGCCGCGGGTCAAGGAGGCGCCGATCCATTTCGAGTGCAAGGTCGAGCGCGTCCTCGAGCTTGGGCCGAAGCGGCAAGCGCTATTGATTGGCGAGGTCGTCCTCATCCATGTCGACCCGGCGGTGATGACAGGCGGCTATATCGACATGCGTAAGCTCGATCCGGTCGGCCGCCTCAACGGCTTCTTCTATGCGACGCTCGGCGAAATCTTGGAGCGGCAATTCAACGACGGCGGCGCGCGCTGACTGTAGCCTGGGTTGAGCCAACGGGTCCGGCCCGAAGTGGCCGGCCCGATGACAAGCTCCCCGAAACCCCGGGCGAGACTCGCGGCCGCTCCCGGATTTCGCTCGCGCTCAATCCGGGCTGCGCGCTGGGCATCACGTCTCACGTCTGCTTGGGTTTCGGCACGAAGACGCAATACGGATAGCGAAATTTGCCGACAACGTCGACGCAGACATGACACTGTTCATCCAACAAGTCTTTGATCATCGGCTCGGTGAACGTGATGCCGTTCCAGGAGAGGCCGAGCGCGTTGGCCTTGATCGAGTCGCATGGCACCGGGTGGCAATGCTGGTCGTGGCAACACTCCCACGGATACCATGAGTGGGCGAGCATGACGGCTGCACCGACGACGACCTTCATCGGACCTGGCTACCTTCGCGTGCGAAACTACTCCGCGCAGATTTCGATCATGCCCTGATTGCCCCACACCGCGCACGGGCCGATCTCGAAACTGTACTGGCCGGCTGCGGGCAGGACGGTGTCGAGCTGCCCGTTCTCGCCGTTGGCGAAAAAGCCGCCGGGACCGTTGATCGAGATCTGCCAGGTGCCGGTCGTCACCCATTCCTGCTTGCCGTCGGAATTGTAGAATTGGCCGATCGCCGCGGCGGTGACGTGCTGGCGGGCGCCGAACGCCCCGGTGAAGGTGGTGCCGCCGCCGACATGCTGCCAGCACACCGCGCCCGACTGGAAGCGGATCGGGACGACGACCGGCCGGTTGCAGCCGGCCCAGCTGGACAACGGAACGGCGCAAAACACCAAAGCCAAAGCCGGCAGCAGCGAACGACGGATGGTGCGCATCGCAACGTCTCCCCGTGAGCGATCGGAGCGGCAAGCTTCGCCCGCCGGCCGCGATAATTCAATGCACTTTCGCGCGGGTGCGTTCGTCATTGCGAGCAGCCACCAGGGCGTTTACGCCCGTCTTCGACGGGCTATGGCGACGAAGCAATCTAAGGGTCGCCGTTTGCTGGATTGCTTCGCTTTGCTCGCAATGACGACGAGCGCAGGAGCCACTCAGAACGAAACGCCGATGCGCCGTCCCTTTTGCCAGACCAGCCGGCAGGATTTCTTGACGCCGCCGTGGTTGAGGATGAAGCGCTTGGGGATCGCCGCGGTGCCGTGCACTTCGATGCAGGCGCCGCCGGCGCTGAGGTCGATGATGTTGCAGACCATCGTCGGGGTTTTCACATCGACAAAGATCGTGCCCGCCCGGCCCGATGCGGTGGGCCGAACGCGGTGGAACCGTCTATGTTCCGACATATCCATCGATCACTGCACTAACTACAACAGGAGACACCGCGTTCGAGACTATCATAACTTGAAGTCGGCGGGCTTGACGCAAGGCGCGCGACCGCGGCAATTCATCGCCTACGCTAAATCGACGGTTTATTTGGCGGACCGATCAGGGTGAAGGGCGCGTTAAATTGACGTGTCGTTCACGTCCGTTACGCTGCCAACAATGGAATCGGAAAAATGCAGTCGATGAGCACTACACTTTCATTCGCCGTCGGCTTGGTCGCCGCCGCGGCCGGTGCTGTGCTAGCCGCCCGCGCAGAGGAGCCAAGCATGCAATTCTATAATTCACCGGGAGCGGTCGCCGCCAAATTGCCGTTCAGCCAGGCGGTGCGCGTCGGCGACGTGCTCTATCTCTCCGGCGCGCTCGGCAACGTGCCGGGCACGCGCCAAGTCGTAGCCGGCGGCATCGAGGCCGAAACCCGGCAGACCATGGAGAATATCGGCGCCGTGCTCAAAGCCAACGGCTTGAACTTCGATGACGTCTTCAAGTGCACGGTGATGCTGGCCGACATGGCGAAGTGGGAAGACTTCAACAAAGTCTATGTCACCTATTTCAAGCCCGACCGCCTGCCGGCGCGCTCGGCCTTCGGCGCCAGCGGCCTGGCGCTCGGCGCGCAAGTCGAACTCGAGTGCATGGCGTATGCGGGGAAAAAGTGATTCCCGGATTTCGCTGACGCCCGATCCGGGCTACACCCATCGCCAATGATCGCCCTCTACTCCTATCCGCCCCTGTTCGGCGTCGCCGACAACAACGGCTATGGGCTGAAGGTTTTCGCCTTCCTCAAGCTCACCCATGTGCCGTTCGTCCATGAGCACATTTTTGACGCGTCGAAGGCGCCGCGCGGGCAATTGCCGTACCTGGTCGACGAACGCGAGACCATCGGCGACAGCGAGACCATCATCGCCCATCTGATCGGCAAATACCGGCTGACCATCGATGCGGCGCTCGACGCGCGGCAGCGCGACTTAAGCCTGCTCATCACCCGGATGCTCGACGATCTCTATTGGGTGATGTCGTATTCGCGCTGGAAGGACGATCGCTATTGGCCGGCATTCCGCGACGCGTTTATGCGCGAGCATCCGAGCCTCACCGCGGAAGGCATGCAGCAGGCGCGCGATTACAATGCGCAGCGCTATCATTTCCAGGGCATCGGCCGCTACCCGCCCGACGCCGCCTATGCGCGCGGCCTCGCCGACCTCAAAGTGCTGGCCGACCTGGTGCCGGCGGATGGCTATGTGCATGGGCCGGCGCCGACCAGCATCGACGCCAGCATCTACGGCTTCATCGCCAATATCTACTTCTACGACATCGACACGCCGCTCAAGCGGTTCGTCGCGGCGCAGAAAAACCTGGTGCGCCACTGCACCGCGATCCACGACATGGTGATGCGATAGTTCGCAGAGTAGCTATGTATCCCGGGTTGAGTGAAACGAAACCCGGCGATGCCTTGCGGCCGAACCCCGGATTTCGCTTCGCTCAATCCGGGCTATAGCTCACTTGCTTTGATCGGCGCCGAAAGCAAAGCAGAACTCCCGAAACAGCCCCGCATCGGTCGGCGGCCCGACCGGCTGACCGTCGACATCTCTCCAGAAGCTTGCGCCGACCGTCAGAAAGCCCGCGGCGGAATTACCCGGCCAGTGCACGGTGACCGGCAGAACGTGCTCGCCGCGCGCGACCGGCACGCGGATGCCGCCATTGGTTTGGTGCGCGGCACCGTCGCAGCGGCCGGCATTCTCCGGAAACTCCTCCAAATAAACGGCGAGAATGGCTTTGTCCGCCGAGAACAGGCTGTACAACAGCTCAAGCTGAATGTCCGCAGATTGGCGCAGCCGCGTTTGCGGTCGCGGCGAGATACTGCGGATTTTGACGGTGTCAGCGAACGGCGTCCCGCCATCCCGCGTCACGGATTCCTTCTGGTTCTCAGTCTTATCACGGGAATCGCCGACGTCGCGTTTTGCCGCCTCATCTTTCTTGGCCTGATGCAGGCGATGTCCCGGCGCGATGTAGAGCACGAGACCGAGCGCAATGAGAATGCTACCGACAACGCCGGCGGCTCGTTGCCGGCCCGGCTCGACTGCGGCGAATTGAATAGCGACGCAACGGAGATTGCCGGCATATGGACCATCGGATCCGGCTTCTCGGGCGAGTTCGTGATGACGCGCCCCGGCCGTAATACGAAAGTGCGGGAGCGCAGGAAGCTGGCCACCGTCTCGTCGTGATGCATCGCTATCCGTAAGCCGACCTTAAGCACCAGACCAGGATGAACACCCATGCGTCGTCAGATTTGCGTTACCGCCGTTATCCTCATCGCCGCGCTTGCTTCGATCGGCCGCGCCGGCGCCGAAGACGCAGCCATCTCGTCGATGCCACTGTTGTCGACCGGCACCACCGTCCTTGGCGAGCCGCTGCATTACCCGACCAACGGACCGGCGCACGTGACCGCCGCGATCATCACGCTCGCGCCAGGCGCCAGGACCGTCCTGCATAAACATGGCGTGCCGCTGTTCGGCTACGTCCTCGAAGGCGAGATCACCGTCGATTACGGCGACCGCGGCAAGCGCACCTATCGGGCGGGCGAAGCGCTCATGGAAACGATGGACGTGCCGCATTTCGGCGCCGATGCCGGCAGCACCCCGGTGCGCATCCTCACCGTGTACATGGGCGCCGAAGGCGCGCCGGCCGATGTCATTCCGGTAAAGCCGTGAAGACCGCGGGATAGGTTAGCGCGTGCGACACCGATCGCCCATTCGCGTCACACGTACTTCTCGTCCCGCTCCAGCAGCTCGATCGACACGCCTTGCGGCCCGCGCAGGAAGCAGACGCGCAGGCCGGCGCGGATGGTGCGCGGCTCCATGGTGAATTCCACGCCTTTGGCTTTCAACTCTGCCGCCACCGCGTCGATGCCGCTCACTGTCAGCCCGAAATGATCGAGCCCCTGATAGGGCGTCACCGGCGGCGGATTGACTTTGTCGGCCGCGCCGACCGGCATGATGAAGACATCGGCGCCGCCGAGCTTCAAATCGATGCGCGGCTTGCCCTCGACGATCGAGCGGATCACCTGCGCGCCCAGCATGCGCTCGAACCACGCCGCGGTCGCCTCCGGATCGGGGCTGCGTAAATGGATATGATCCCATTGATAGTGCGGCATGGCGTTCGGCATCGGCGGCGTCTCCCGTTTTGGAAAAGCTAGAGCATGATCCGGAAAGTGGAAACGGGTTGAACGATCCCGCGCCAGAAAAAAGTCAGGGCGCCGCGCTACGCAAAATTCATGCGCGTGCGGCCGCCAATGGTCATCGTCAGAGTGCGCTACTTCCCCGCCGCCTTCCGCAGCGCCGCGTTGATGCGCTCCTGCCAGCCGGGCCCGTCCTCCTGAAAGAAGTCGAGCACCTCGCGGTCGATGCGCAGCGACACCAGCTCCTTGATGCCGGGCAGCGACACTGGTGCGGGCGGCAATTCCGGCGGCGGCTTGGCGGTGGCCGCCTTGAAGGCCTTCTCGGCGGCGCTACGCGGATCGGTTGGTCGCCGGCTCATGGCGCGATGTTATAGCAGATGATGATGGACATGCCACCGAATCGGTTATTAAAGGCAGAATGGGAAAGTCAACGCGCACGCCTGTCCTGGCCGCCGGCGGCATTGTCATCCGCAACGGCGGCAAGCCTTTGGTCGCGATCGTCCAGCGCCGCCGGGACAATGCGTGGGTCCTGCCCAAGGGCAAACTCAAGCCGAATGAAAAGCCGATCGCCGCGGCGCGGCGCGAAGCGATCGAGGAGACCGGCGCCGATGTGCGCGTGCACGAATTCCTCGGCGTGATTTCCTATGTCGGTGGCAGCGGACCGAAGATTGCACATTTCTGGCGGATGCAGGCGATCGGCGGCCCGGCCGGCAAGCCGATGGACGACATCAAGGCGGTAGAATGGCTGCCATTGACGGCGGCGATCGAGCGCCTGACCTTGCCGCACGAGCAGTTCTTCCTGCGCAATATCGGGCGCAAGGCGCTCAATAGGACGCAAAGGAAAACCCGACGCCGGCCGCCGATGGAGGAGGCCGTCGTGCCCGTGGCCGAGGTGGTGTCGGCGATCAGAATGCCGATCGCCGAGCAAGCGCCGGTGGCCGCTGAAGCTGCGCCGGCGCCGCCACCGGCTCACCGCACGGCCGTGCCGCGGGTCAAGCTTGTCAAGCCGCAGCCGCGCTGGGAGGTGCTCACGCGGCTGACGCGGCGCTGGCAGGTCGCCGTCGGGCGGACACGGCGGGTCGGCTGACCCGCCGATAAACGGGTCCGCAATCTCGTCAGCCTTTCGTCATACGCGCTACATGCTCGCCGCGTGAGGTCAGCGCGCACGATCATAGCGACGACTCTCACGACAACGAGGTCCTCATGCCAGCCAAGCGCTACCGCTTCGTGCCGCCCGGCGGCGGACTGAACTACGACTGGACGCGCGATCACACCTACGTCAAAGTCGCCGCCGCCGACACCGGCGGCGCCTATGCGCTGATGGAAGACAATCTCAAGCGCGAGTTCGCGCTCGGCCTGCATCTGCATCGCCAGCACGCCGAGACCTTTTATATCCTCGATGGCGTCGTGAATTTTCATCTCGACGGCGAATGGATGGCGGCGGAGCCGAGCGCCTGCGTGCACATCCCGCCCGGCGTGCCGCACGCGCTCGACCTGCCGGCCGGCGGCACCGCGCGCTGCTTGATGATTTTCCAGCCGGCGGGTTTCGATCAATTCCTCGCCGAGCTCGCCGGTTTGAGTGAGCAGCAATTGGCTGACGCCAGGCTGATAGACGCGCTGAACGAGAAATACGACATCATCAATCTCGGCGACGTGCCGCCGCATTAACCGCGCCAGCGCCGCGGCGCGAACGCGCTGCGCAGAAAACGGGTGGGATCGCTACCCACGCGGTTGATATGTCCTCCGAAGACCAAATGGAGGATCAGTCATGCACTTTCGCATTCGCGGTCTGCCGGCGGACCAATTCGCGCCGCTGTTCACATTGTCGGACGACGAGCTTGCGCAACAAGGCGCGGTGCGCCGGATCGCCGACGCGCGCAATCCCGGCTATCCGTGCCGCGTCAGTCTCACCAATTCAAAGCCTGGGGATGAGCTCATCCTGGTCAATTACGAGCACCACGCGGTCGACTCGCCCTACCGGATGCGGTTTGCAATCTTCGTGCGCAATGGCGACCAGACGTTCGATGCCGTCGACACCGTGCCGGAGCAGTTGCGCAAACGCACGCTCGCGGTGCGCGCCTTCGGCGCCGACGCCATGATGATCGGTTTCGAGTTGATCGAGGGCGAAAGGCTCGAAAGCGCGATCGAGCGGCTGTTGGCCGACCCGCGTGCGGCTTACCTGCACGTTCACTTCGCCGCGCCCGGCTGCTATGCCGCCCGCGTCGATCGAGCCTAGGCAGTGAGGCAGGTTATTAGCCCTTCGGCCTCGGCGCCGGCGCGGTGCGCCGGCCACGGACCCACAGCCCGCAGGCGACGATCAGAGACAGCGCGGCCACGACCACGGCGAGATTCTCGATCGAACGCAACAGAAACGCCGATCCGAGCGCCCACAGCGATGTCGGGTCCTGGTCCCACGACACCGGCGTCACATCCCACAAGAAGGCGCGCCGCAAACCAAAAACCACGCCGAATACGATCAGCGCCAGAACAAACAACTTGAGCATGGCGCGGATTGACATTCGGCTGTCTCTCGATCGGCTCCAACCATAACACATGATCGACGATTGGCTGTTGGCTTTTGCCGATGTCAGCGGCGCTGCCGATATCCTGTCAGGCTTCATCGGCCTCAATGAACGCCTGCGGATCAAGGATTTCGACCATGCGCGTGCCATGGCGCTCCTTGCCGCCTGCGGCGGCGACACGCTCCAAGCCGCCGGCGCCTTAACCTGGAACCTCGCTTATCCCCGCCGGGTTTAATATGATGCGCAGAGGGCAGGTGAGAACATGGTACACGTCACATACAAAGTGGTCCGCCACGACGATGGCTGGGCTTATACGGTGAACGGCGTTTTTTCCGAGAGCTTCCCGAGCCACGCCGAAGCCCTCGATGCCGCGCGCCGCGCCGCCGCCGAGCAGCGTGTGCCCGGGCAGACCGAAGGCATCGAATACGAGGATGAGCGCGGCAAGTGGCACCGCGAGCTTTCGCCCGGAAGCGACCGGCCGGACACTGATGTCGAGGATACTGCGTAGCGCCTTCCACTGAGCGCGATCTCTTCCAGTCGCCGTCCGCCCCGAATCAAATCCGGGGCCGGCGTTTCGTCGATCACCATGGACGGCCAAAATAGTGGCAACGGTACGGGCCGACCACGAGGGTGCGATAGCATTTGACGACGCCGTGGCTGGTAGGATGTCCGACAAAAGCTTGGCGCAGTGGCGAGGCTGCGTTTGCGGCTTGCTGTACGGCCGTTGCATCGGCCGGAACGGCGCTCGCGCTGGACACGCCGACGAGCCCGAGAGCGGCAAGGCTAACAGCAAATAGTAACAACTTTCGCATGGATGTCTCCCACATATCCCATGCGCAAACGAACGAGCCAACATCCGGTTCCACAACGCGTTGCGGCAAAACGACTTATTCGTCCGGCTGTTGCTTGCCGAATGCCTCAAGACGCAACGGCAAGACGCCGCCAAGCCAGGCAGCGTGCGCGGTATGATCGCGATAATCGTTGCCGGTCGCGGGATGAAGCAGCACGGTCAAGCCGTCGCGGTTGAGCATCAGCCACGGCAAAAACGCAGCCAGCATGTCGCTCGCAAAGGCGACCTGATACATCGATTGGGTGTGCGGCCCGACCAATTCGTCGTGCCAGCGGCCGAGCCTGGCGCGCGGAAATTCCACGGCGACCCGCTCGCGCAGACGCGCGGCGCGGCCGCGCGTCTTTTGCAGATCGTAATAAATGTGGGCGTGATATTCGCTGACCGTGCGCGGATTGCTCGCTGCCGCCGTCTTACTCGCCTTCTTCGCCACAATCTTGGATGTCTTTTTCTTTGGCGTCTTCTTGAGCATCTGCATCACGTTCTAAGGCTGCATCGCCGGCTGGCGGCGGTGATAGAGGCCGGCCAGCAAGACGGCGAGGATGCTGGTGAGAAAGATCCCGTCGAACGTTCCGGCGCCGCCGATCGAGGCGACCGGCGCGCCGAGGCCCGCGACTTTATCGAGGTTGGTGAGGTCGGCGCCGATCAGCGTGCCCATGCTGCCGGAGATATAAGCGAGCGGTGCGGCATTGGCGCGCGACAGCAATAACGAAACAATGGCGGTGACGATGGCGGGAAAGAAGATCGGCACAGCGATGCCGACGCCGGGCACCGGATCGGCGAGCCAATGCAGAATAACCGCGACAATCCCGGTCGCGATCGCGCCCAGCACCCACAATTGCCGCGCCGCGAGCAGATAGATCGACATGATGGTCGGGATGACTGCGCCACCGACATTGATGGCGATCACGGTGCCCGGCAGATTCTGCACGACTGGCACCACGTATTGCATGCCGAAGAATTCGATCACCTTGTCGGACTGAACCTGCTCCGGCGGCAGCACCGCCACCGGGATGTTGAAATAAGAGCCGATCAGCGAACCGATCAGAAGCAGCATGGCGGTCTGCGGGCTGACGCCGAGGCTCAAATAGGCATGGCGCAGCGCGCCCAACACGAGGAGCACCACCACGAGGCCAACAAACAGGCCGATAAGGATGGTGAAGAAACCGGGCGCCAGCGGCAGATAGTGGAATTGGCTCAGATGCATTGGCGCGGCTCCAAATATTGGGCTATGGGGAAATTAGTGCGCTGGACGTGAAGTTCCTAGAGCGCACAATGATCGTGCTCCGGGGACGACGGGCAGAGGGGGCGGATGACGGAAGCTGCGCCGGTGCACGAGGTTCCGCCCCGATGGGTGCCGGCGCTGTTGAGTTTCGTCGCCGGCTATGTCGACAGCTACACGTTTCTTGCCCTATTCGGGTTGTTCGTCGCGCAGGTGACCGGAAGCTTCGTCACTGCCGGCGCCCAGTTCGTTGTGCAGGACATCGGCATTACCGGCAAACTCCTCGCCATCCTCGCCTTCTTGCTTGCCGCCGCATTGACCGCCGCCTTGATCGGGCTCGCCCGCGACCACGGCCGCGATGCGCTGCCATGGATGCTGGCGCTCGAGGCGGTGCTGCTCGCCCTGTTTTGCATCCTCATGCTCGCGGGACCGCCCGTGATCGGCGCCGACGACTGGCACGGCATCGTCGCCGGCGTGTTCGCGGCGATGGCCATGGGCGCCCAGAGCGTCGTGGTGCGGCTTTTGATGCGCGGCATCCCGCAGACCAACGTCATGACCGGCAACATGACGCAGCTCGGCATCGAGACGACCGAGCTGATCCGCGTCTGGCGGCGATGTGCGCGCGACCCCGGCAGCAGCGCCGACGCGCGCGACTTTATCGCGGTGCGCGCGCGCCTGTCTGTGGTTCTGTCGATTACAATCGGGTTCATTCTCGGCGCCGCGTCCGGCGCCGTGGCTTACGCGACCATCAAGCTTACCGGTGTGCCGCTCGCCGTCCTTCTGGTCGTCGCGCTGACGCTGTGGGCGGTGCGCCGCGAGCGCGCGGTCTGAACTGCTGCGCCTCCTTTGGCCGCCGCGGCGCACGGCTGTGCTCATTGCTGATAATGCGGATGCCGCGGCGCCTCATACGAACCTAGCCCGGCTTGAGCAGAGCGAAAGCCGGATCAACGTTTCCGCTGCTTTGCTGCAGCACCGCCGGGGCGCTCTCTCTCGCAAGGAGAGAGGGCATGGCGACGAGACCGACGTTATCCAAACAATTCCGCCACCGCGCGATGCGCCTGGTCGATCGCCGAGTCCGTATAGGCGGCGGCGCCGGCGTCGGAATTGGCGATAGTGATGCGGCCGAAGCGGGCGCGGCCGATGACATGCGGTTCCTGGCCGGGGGGCCAGTCCGGATCGAACAGCGGGTTATATTCGTAGGCGTAGCCGTGCGGCCAGCGATTGACGGTGATGGCGGTGATGTCGCGCGCCGCGTCGAAGCCGCCGGGGCCGAGGATGCGCGTCAGCTGATCGCGGATATTCTGTTCGAAGCTCGCAAAACTCGTCTGGAGAATATCGAGCCGTCCGGCGCGATGCTGATCGCGCTCCGGCAAGCCCGGCTGCACCGGCACGCGCACCATATGGAGGAGCACCGGCTCATCCGGCGAGCGGACGCTGCGGTAATCGCCGATATCGACGACCTGGTTCAGCGACAGCGAGGAAAAATACGAACCCGGCGCATGGACATGCGCAATGCCCAAGGCCTGGAACGGCCGCCAGTTGCGCAACGCCACGCTGGTATAGATCAGCGGAATCTTCGACGCATAATGCAGCGCCGTTTTTTGTTGCTCAGGCAGGTCCGGGCAAAGATACGGAATGATCATATTGTAGCAGGCCAGTACGCAGGCCTTGGCGCGCACCGACGCGAGCGCGCCATTGCGCGCATAGACGATCTCCACCTCGGTCGCGGCAGCCGGATCGCCGATATTGCGGGCGCGCACCACGGTTGCATTGAGCCGGATGCGGACGTCCGATTGCGCACGATCGAGCCGGGAATAATCGAGCCGTGCAGTGACGATATCCTCGGCACTGTTGCCCGGCACGCTCTCGGGAATGAGATTGCGCACCAGAAGCCGCGCGATCGAGGCATTGCCGTCAGGAAAATGAAACGTGTAGGAGCCGTCGTCGGCATAGCCCGAAGCGGTGTAGCCCATATGCGGCGCCGCGCCGGGTTCGAGATTGAGTCCTTGGAAGCCGGGGAAGTCGAAGGCCCAGACGTCGAGCGCGGAGATCGCATCGATGCCGACGCCCCATTCGCCGTGGGTGCGCGCCTGATAGAACGGGATCACCGCCGGATCGGCCTTGACGACATCAAGCAAATAGTCGCGATAGCTCATCCGCGACAGCAGCGATTTCTTTTCGGCGGACGACAGGCCGGGAAGATAGTCGATCGCCTCTTCCTGGATCCGCGCGATGTCGCTCCGTGCTTTGGGCGGCAGAGGCGACGAGGCCAGGAGCTCTCTCCACTTGGCGCCCGGGGTCACGACCACGAGCTTGTCGGCACCGAAAGTCTCGCGGTCGAAGAACACGCCGCGTGCCAGGCCCAGCCCGGAATAGAAATTCGGGTCGGCGCATTTTTTGTTCAGCGCCACCGGATCGACGCCGAGCGTTTTCAGGAGACCGTCGGCGACGGCGCCGTAGGGCCGCGGGCTGTCGATCGACAAGGTGCCGCCATTCATCAGCTCCAGCCGGCCGCCGGGCGAGAATTCGTTGCGCTTGGCGTGACCGCCGAGATCGTCGTGATTGTCGAGAATGAGGATGCGGGCGGCTGGATTTCTGGCGCGATAAAAATGTGCTGCCGCAAGCCCGCTGATACCGCCGCCGACGACCACCAGATCGTAGTCCTCGCCGGTCGCGGCGACAGCGCCGGCCTTTGGCCAGAAGTCAGCATCGCGCAGCGCGTGGGCGGTCTCGAAACTGCCCGGATGATTGCCGCGCAGCCCGCTCAGCGCCGGCGGATAATATCCGGCCGCATCCTGCGCCGCCTCCTCCGCAAGCGCCGCTGCGACCAATTCGGGCAGCAAGGCGCCAGCTGCCGCGCCGCCCACAGCGATGGCGATGCCGTCGAGAAGGTCGCGCCGGGTGATAGAGCGTTCCATGCCGGAAACTTGGTTGACGTCACTGAGCTTCGCAATACGTCACGACGACCGTCCGCCCAGTGCAAGCCTTCTGGTCGACCGCGGCTTTGGCGGCTAAAAACCTACCGGAGCGCAGCGGAAGGAATCGATATGGATCATCTCAAACGTGTCGCGGATGAGTTTTCACGGCAGGCGCAAAATTTCGACAATTGGGCGGCGAAGGCCGACGATCCCGGCCGCTTCGGCGCCGCGCTCGGCGATGCGCGGCGCGGCAAGTTGCTCGACGTCGCCTGCGGGCCGGGCGTGGTCACCGCCGAGCTGGCGCCGCACGCCGGCGCCGTGGTGGCGTTCGACGCCACCGAGCTGATGCTGGAAAAGGCCAAAGCGCGCTGCGCCAAAGCGGGCCTCACCAACGTCACGTTTCGGTCCGGCGACGCGGAGAACTTGCCGTTCGATGACGCGGAATTCGACGGCGTGGTCACGCGGCTGGCGATCCACCATTTCGCCAATCCGCAGCGTGCAGTCGATCAAATGTTTCGGGTGCTGCGCCCTGGCGGCACGGCCGTGATCGTCGACGTGGTTTCGGCGGAAAACGCAAGCGAATCGAAATTGCACAACGCCATCGAGCGCCTGCGCGATCCGTCGCACATGCGCATGCTGCCGGCGTCGCAACTGGACGACGACATCAGCCGGGCCGGCTTTGGCATCGTCGAGCACGCGACCTGGGACATGGACCGCGAGCTCGAAGAATGGCTCGCCATTGTCGATGATCCGGCGCGCGTCGAACCGATCCGAACTGTCATCCGCACGCTCGCGGAAGCGGGCCGCACCGCGGGGATCGGCTTATCGGTCAAAGACGGCCAGGTGGTCTTCTTTCATCGCTGGCGTCTCGTCAAAGCGACGAAGCCGTGCGACACACACTGAGCATGGACTTTTGCGCTAGCGCGCGATGTCGTAGCCGACGGTGATGTGCACATGCAGCGTATCCTCGCCCGCCGAGATCGGCGGCGGCCCCGCCGGTGCGCGCATCATCGCGACCTTCGGCATCGGCGGGCTGTAGGAGCTGTCCTCGGTGATCCAGGCGACGCCGCCGAGGCTTAAGCCCCCGGCGCGGGCATAGACTTCGGCCTTGCGCCGCGCATCGGCCATCGCCGCCTCGCGCGCCCGGTCGAGCGTCTTGGTGGTATCGGAGTGCAGGAATTCCACGCTGCCGGCATCGGTCGCGCCGGCGGTGATTAGCTTGTCGAGAACATCGCCGACCTTGTCGATTTGCCGGATGGTGACGCTGACCTGATTGGAGACGCTGAAGCCGGTGAGCCGCTGTTCGGTGTTCGGCGCCGGCGCCGCATAGACCGGCAGAACCGAAAACCGCGACGTCTGGATATCTTTTGACTCGATGCCGGCGCCGGTCAGCGCCGCCATGATCGCCGCCATTGCTTTGGCGTTGGCGTCAGCCGCTTCCTTGGCGGTCTTGGCGCGGCTGGTCACGCCGCTCCTGATCCGGGCGTAATCCGGCGCCACGCTGATGCTGCCATCGCCGGCGACGATGATGCGCGCCTCCGGCGCGGGTTTTGCCTCCTGCGCCGGTGCGGAGGAGGACGCGGCAAAAACAACGGCCGCCAACAGGACGCCGGGCGGCAGCAACGTACGCCCGGCGCGATACGCCGCAGTCATCCCATTGGTCATTGGCAATCTCCTCGAGTTATTTATCCAGATGCTTGTCGAAGAATGCGGCGGTTTCGACAAAGTGCTCTTTGCTCTCCGGCGCATTGGCGTCGAACAAATACTGGGCGTGCGACAGCCCTTCGAACACGAGCAGGTCGGCGACAACGCCCGCCTCGCGGAGCTTCCGATGCACCCGCACGGTGTTGCTGAGAAACAGATCACGCGTGCCGGTGGTCAGGATCGTCGGCGGAAAGCCTTTCAGGTCGCCATAGACCGGCGACAGCATCGGGTCCTTGAGATCATGGCCGTTGGCATAGAGTTTCGCCGCATCGCCGAGCCAGCCGTCATTGCTGACCAGAACATCATCGACCATCTCGTTGGTGAAGTAACTGTCGCCGGTCTTGGTCATGTCGGACCAGGGCGTGCCCGGAGCGATCGCGCCCGGCAGCGGCAAGCCTTCCGCCTTGGCGCGCAACACCATGGCGAGCGTCATGCCGCCGCCGGTCGAGGTGCCGAAGATGCCGATCTTCTTGGCCTCGGTGGTTTTCACGACTTCCTTGTAGACCGCCATCGCGTCATCCATCGCGGCTGGATAGGGAAAATCCGGCGGCATGCGATAGTCGATCGAGATGATCTTGAAGCGGCCGTGGCCGGCCATCAGCAGCGCTTCCGGCAAACCGGCCTCGCCGGGGCCGAGCACATAGGCGCCGCCATGGACGTGGATCAGGAGCCGATTGCGGTTGGCCTCGGGTATGTCGCCCGGCGTGATCATGAACGCTTTGACGCCGCCGATTACAGTCGGCTCGATCTTGAGAGCCAATTTTTCGCGCAGCGCTGCGACCGCCTTCAGGCTCAAGGCGGCGCGCTCGGCGACAAAGTCCTTCCAATCCTGCGGCGACTTCGGATGCCGGTTCCACCATGGCGGCAGCGGCGCCGCGATCATCGCCTGCAAGGCCGGGCTTGCCGTTTCCGGCACCGGCACGGCATGAGCAGGAATCTCACGGGTGCTTTCGAGCGCGCTGCCTGAGCGGGCGGCAAACACGGCCGCAATAATCAGCATGCCCAGCGTCGCGATCTTTTTCATGGCTTGTCCTCCCGACAGTGATTTTGTTTCGAACGATAACCGCCCCACGCAAAATTAAGATTGCACTGCTTGTCCCGACTGCTGCGATAGGGACGGTATCTCGCGCACCTGATTAAGGTGATCAGATGGCGTGGTGATTACATCGTGTGGCCTTATGCTTCACTCTTGTGATTTCCGCCGGGCTTGACCGGCCAATCAATCCTCCGGCAAAGATGACGGCCGGACAGGGCCTTGCCGGTCCGCAACAAGAACAGAGCATGATCCGGAAAAGTGGAGGCCGGTTTTCCGATAAGATCATGCTCCACTAAAAAGGGAGATCGCCAATGCTCGACGCCGTCGTTGTTTCCACCGCCCGTACCCCGATCGGCAAAGCCTATCGCGGCGCCTTCAACATGACGCACGGCGCCGATCTCGGCGGCCATGTGGTGCAGCACGCGGTGAAGCGGGCCGGCGTCGAACCCACCGAAGTTGAGGACGTCATTCTCGGCTGCGCGCTGCCGGAGCGCGCCACCGGTCAGAACATCGCCCGGCAGGCGGCGATCCGGGCGGGCCTGCCGGTCACCGTGGCGGGTATGACGGTGAACCGCTTCTGCAGCTCGGGCTTGCAGGCGATTGCGCTCGCGGCGCAGCGCATCATCGCCGGCGAAGCGTCGGTCATCGCCGCCGGCGGGCTCGAATGCATCAGCCTGGTCCAGGACGGCAAGAGCATGCCGGTCAACGACGAATGGATCGTCGAGCACAAGCCTGCGATCTACATGCCGATGATCGACACCGCCGACACCGTGGCGGAACGTTATAAGGTCAGCCGCGAGGCGCAAGACGGCTACGCGCTGGAAAGCCAGCGCCGCACCGCGACTGCGCAGCAGGCCAAACGCTTCAATGACGAGATCGTGGCGCTGCCGACCACCAAGAAGGTCGTCGACAAGGACACCAAAGCCGAGAGCTTCGAAAAGGTGACGCTAACCAGCGACGAGGGCAATCGCCCCGATACCACGCTTGAAGGGCTCGCTGCGCTCAAGCCGGTGCGCGAGGGCAAATGGATCACGGCCGGCAATGCCAGTCAGTTATCCGACGGCGCTTCGGCCTGCGTGGTGATGGACGCCAAAACCGCCGAGCGCAAAGGACTCAAACCCCTGGGCACATTCCGCGGCTTCGCCGTCGCCGGCTGCGAGCCCGACGAAATGGGCATCGGGCCGGTGTTCGCGGTGCCGAAGCTGTTGGCGCGGGCGGGATTAAAGATCGGCGATATCGATCTGTGGGAATTGAACGAGGCGTTCGCCAGCCAGGTGCTTTATTGCCGCAACCGGCTCGGCATTCCGCAGGAGCGGCTCAATGTCGACGGCGGCGCCATCTCGATCGGCCATCCCTACGGCATGAGCGGCGCGCGCATGACCGGCCACGCGCTGATCGAAGGCCGCCGGCGCGGCGCCAAGTTCGCGGTCGTCACCATGTGCATCGGCGGCGGCATGGGCGCCGCCGGGCTGTTCGAGATCAATTGAATTTCTCCGCTCATTCCCGCGAAAGCGGGAATCCAGCCTGGGTCCCCGCCTTCGCGGGGACGAGCGGACAAGGAGGCAAGTGATGGACCTTCGCTTCACGCCGGAAGAGAACGCGTTCCGCACCGGAGTGCGCGCCTTCATGAAAGAGAACCTGCCGCCGTCGATCCGCAGGAAGATGATCGAAGGCGAACGCCTCGGCAAAGAGGACCTTGTCACTTGGCAGCGCATCCTCAATGCCAAAGGCTGGGCGGTGCCGCACTGGCCGAAACAATGGGGCGGCACCGGCTGGGGACCGGTCGAGATTTATCTGTTCCGCGACGAGATGCAGCAGACGCCGGCGCCGGAGCCGCTGCCGTTCGGCGTCAACATGCTCGGGCCGGTGCTGATCGCGTTCGGCAATGAGACACAGAAGCAGCAATTCCTGCCGCGCATCGCCAATCTCGACGATTGGTGGTGCCAGGGCTTTTCCGAGCCCGGTGCCGGCTCCGATCTGGCCTCGCTGAAAACCGCGGCCAAGCGTGACGGCGACCATTATGTCGTCAACGGCCAGAAAACCTGGACGACGCTGGCGCAATTCGCCGACTGGATATTCGCCCTGGTGCGAACCGATCCGGCGGCGAAGAAGCAGGAAGGTATCTCGTTCCTGTTGATCGACATGAAAACGCCGGGCATCACCGTGCGCCCGATCCAGACCATCGATGGCGGCCACGAGGTCAACGAGGTGTTCTTCGACGACGTCAAGGTGCCGGCGGAGAATCTGGTCGGTCAGGAGAACAAGGGCTGGAACTACGCCAAGTTCCTGCTCGGCAACGAGCGGTCCGGCATTGCCCGCATCGGTATCTCCAAGTCGCGCATCCGCCGGCTGAAGGAACTAGCCGCGCTCGAGCAATCCGGCGGCAAGCCGCTGATCGCCGACGAGCGCTTTCGCGCCAAGATCGCCGCCGTCGAGATCGAGCTCAAGGCGCTGGAAATGACCCAGCTTCGCGTGGTCGCCGCTGAGCGCACGCGAGGCGCCAGCGACAAGCCCGATCCGGCCTCGTCGATTCTCAAGATCAAAGGCTCGGAGATTCAGCAGGCCATCACCGAATTGCTGCTCGAAGTGGTCGGCCCCTACGCCCTGCCCGATCAGGTGCCGCACGACGACAGCGAGCGCTGGAACGAGCCGCCGGTCGGGCCCGACTGGGGCGGCACGCTGGCGCCACAATATTTCAACTACCGCAAGACCTCGATCTACGGCGGCTCGAACGAGATTCAGAAGCAGATCATCGCCAAGGCGATTCTGGGGTTGTGACACCGAGTCATTCCGGGGCGCCGCAAAGCGGCGAGCCCGGAATCCATATTCACGGACGGTGGTTATGGATTCCGGGTTCCTCGCTTCGCTCGGCCCCGGAATGACGGAGCAGAAAGTCCTTAGGACCTAAAAATGGATTTCGAGCTGACCGAAGAGCAGCAATTGTTGCGCCACAGCGTCGAACGCTATCTGGCCGACCATTATCAGTTTGAATCGCGCAAGCGCTATGCGGTTGAGCCGCGCGGCTGGAGCCTGATCATCTGGAAGCAATATGCCGACCTCGGCCTCCTTGGCCTGCCGTTTGCCGAAGACTACGGCGGATCAGGCGGCGGGCCGGTCGAGACCATGATCGTGATGGAGCAGATCGGCCGCGCGCTGGTGCTCGAGCCCTATCTCGCCACCGTGGTGCTCGGCGGCGGTTTCATCCGGCTTGGCGGCAGCAAGGCCATGCAAGCCGAGATACTGCCCAAAATCGCCGCCGGCGAGCTCAGCCTTGCCTTCGCCCACGCCGAACGGCAGGCGCGCTACGACCTCGCCAATGTCTCAAGCACCGCGCGCCCCGACGGCAGCGGTTTTGTGCTCGACGGCGCCAAGACTTTGGTCTTGCACGGCGATACCGCGGAAAAGTTCGTCGTCTCGGCGCGGCTGTCCGGCGCGCAGACCGACCGCGATGGTTTGGCCCTGTTCGTCATCGACGCCACCGCACCTGGCGTCTCGGTGCGCGGCTATCCGACCGTTGACGGCTTGCGCGCCGCCGAGGTGACGCTGAGCCACGTGCGCGCCGATGCCTCGGCCGCAATCGGCGAGCCCGGCGCGGCGTTTCCGCTGATCGAGCGCGTCGCCGACAACGCGATCGCGGCGCTGTGCGCCGAAGCGGTCGGCGCCATGGCGGCGATGCACGAAACCACCGTCGACTATATGAAGACGCGCAAGCAGTTCGGCGTCACCATCGGCAGCTTCCAGGCCTTGCAGCATCGCGCCGCGGAAATGCTGATCGCGGTCGAGCAGGCGCGCAGCATGGCGATGCTGGCGACCGTGATGGCGGCCGAAGACGATGCGCGTGAGCGGCGCGCCGCGATCTCCGCGGCCAAGGTACAGATCGGCCGCTCCGGCCGCTTTGTCGGCCAGCAGGCGATCCAGATCCATGGCGGCATCGGCGTGACAATGGAGACCAAGGTCGGCCATTACTTCAAGCGCATGACCACCATCGACGCCACTTTCGGCGACGCCGACTATCATCTCGGCTTGGTCGCCGCCGGCGGCGGGTTGATTTAGAGCACCATCCGATCAAGCTAACGCAATGTCCGCTCATTCCCGCGAAAGCGGGAATCCAGTTGTGACACATCGAATTCGATTGAGCCGCTCAACTCTGCTTTATCCCGATTGCGGCTTGGGCTGCCCACCCTCCCCGGTGAGCTCGACAATCAGATGGTCGCTATGCTCGCGGCCATATTCGTCGATCACGCGCACGGCGATGCAGTGGGTGCCGGCTTCCAGATCGCCCGGCAGCCGCGCCGACCAGATATGCGACGACGGCTCGGCCTTGACCCACGGCTTCTTGGTGGCTTCGTTGCGGGCGAACACCTCCTCGACGAACGGATCGGGCCGCATGACCCGCGCCATTTTCACCGGCGCGCGTCCACCGATACCGTACTCGACCGCAGTGCGCGGACCGCCGTCGAAGAAATTGACGATCAGGTCGGTGGCGAAGGCGTTTTCCCGCGGCAGCGGCGAGCCGAGCAATTCGCCCATGCGGTATTCGGCGTAGAGCTCCTTGCGGGCGCGATGGAATTGCGAGTCGAGCACGATGCGCATCTGCCGCGCGCTCGGCTCGTTGGCCGGCACAAATCGCGTCGAATAGCCGGGCCCGTCGATCGACAGAATATGGAAACCGTTCGGGCTGCCGTCGCGGCTGTCGGCGACCGCAATGCCGCGATGATCGTAAGGACCGCTCCACCAGGAGCCGGACACCGCCGTGAGCACATGATGATGATGCGGCGCAGGCGCGGCAAAGCCATCGTCGGCGCCGAAATAGTGGTGCTCGGTGGTATGGGTGTGGCCGGCAAGACTGAGTGTGCTCGGCCGGCCGGCGAATAGATTCAAGAACTCAGCGCGGTCGGCGGTGTTGGTCGAAGGGTCGTTGCCGTCGAGATAATTGCGCAGCGGAATGTGCATGCCGGTCACGACCAGCTTGTCGGCCGGGAATTCCTTGAGCACGTTGGCGATGAAGGTGAGCTGGCGCTCGCCGATGCGGCCCTCGAACTTGCCGGCGCCGCGTGGCCGCGCCGCGTCGGGGCCGAGATAATCGACATTGTCGAGCATCAAAAACAGCGCGCCGCCATATTCGAAGGCGTAATAGTTCGGACCGAACATCCGCTTGAAGGTCTCGCGCGAATATTTCGCGCCCGGCGCTTCGTAATTGAGGTCGTGGTTGCCGCCGATATTGTACCAGGGCAGTCCGATCTTGCCGATGATGCGGTTCAAGCGCGGATAGAGCGACAGATCATCAAACATGATGTCGCCGAAGGTCATGCCGAACGCCGCCTTGGCGCCGATCAGTCCGCTGACCACGTCGTCACGGATGAAATCGACTTCGACGGCGCTTTCGGGCTGCGGATCGGTGAACAGGAGCACGTCAAATTTTTGCGGCTCTTCGGCTTTCTTCAGCGCGAAGTCCACAGCGTCCGGCAGCGGCCCGGTCGGCTCGAGGCCGCGATAGCGCAGATTGAGGCTCGCCGGCGAGCCCGCCGGCTGATGAATGTAATAGAAGCGCGGCAGCATGTCGTCGTCGACCGGCACCGTATAGCCGGTCGGCTTGATGACAAAGATGATGCTCTCGTCGTCGATCGGCAGCGTGTAGCGTCCGGCGGCGTCGGTCTTCACCACCTCGCGGCCGTTCGACACCAGCACGCCCGGGATGCCGGGATCGCCTGCCGCCCGCCGCTGACCGCCCGAGCGGTTCTCATAAACGGTGCCCGAGACACTGCCGGCCGCCGCGGCCGCAAGCGCCTGGCCGATCGGCGTGACCGCCGCGGCGATGGCAGCGGCGGTGCCGTAGGTCACGACATCGCGCCGCGAGGGCCCGAGATCATTGTTTGCTGCACCATCGCCAAAGCTGGTCATGGCTCATTCCTCCGATCGCTGATGCGGCATAGGCGATGGAGCTGACTGGATTATGACCGGCCCCACCCTGTCCCTCCCCCGCTTGCGGGGGAGGCTAAGGAGGGGGCGCCATGAAATAAAACGGGGCGGCCCTGTGTGCCGCCCCGCTCCGATCGGTCCCCGAAGTCTTAACGGGTCAAGTCTTGCCGGATCAGGCCGGCTCCGGTTGCGGCGCCAGCGCCGGATAGTCGGTGTAGCCCTTGGCGCCGGGCGTATAGAACGTGTTCATGTCCGGGGCGTTGAGCGGCGCGCCGGCTTTCCACCGCTCGACCAGATCCGGATTGGCGAGAAGCGGCCGCCCGACCGCAATCAGGTCGGCCTTGCCGGCGCCGAGATCGCTTTCGGCGCGGGCGGCGTCATAACCGCCGGACAGAATGAGTGCACCCTTGAACACCTTGCGATAGGTATCCTTGATCGATTGCGGCACCACGGGCGCGCCCATGGGCGAATGATCGACCAGATGGACGTACAGCAAGCCGGCGGCGTTGAGCTCGCGCGCCAGATACGCGTAGTCCGCCTCCTCCTCGGGATAAGGAGGCATGTCGTTGAACACGCCGAATGGCGACAGGCGGATGCCGACCTTGTCCTTGCCGATCGCCGCGGTCGTTGCCTTCACCACTTCGAGCACAAAGCGCGCCTGGTTCTCGACCGAACCGCCATACGCATCAGTGCGCTTGTTGGAAGTGGGGCGGAAGAACTGCTCGAGCAGATAGCCGTTGGCGCCGTGCAGCTCGATACCGTCGAAGCCCGCGGCGACGGCGTTCTTCGCCGCCTGCGCGTACTCGGCGATGGCGGTCTTGATGTCGGCCTCCGTCATCGCTTTCGGCGTGGCGTTCGGCTTCGGCCCTTCGGCGTCGGTATACATCTCGCCGGCGGCGGCGATCGCGGACGGCGCCAGAACGACCGCGCCGGCCGGCAGATTGTTTGGATGCGTGACGCGCCCGGTGTGCATCAGCTGCACGAAAATCTTGGCGCCCTTGGCATGCGCGGCGGCCGTTACCGGCTTCCAGCCTTCAACCTGGGCTGCAGAGAAGATGCCGGGGATGCGCGGATAGCCGAGGCCGTTCGGCGACGGCGACGTTCCCTCGGTGATGATCAGCCCCGCCGACGTTGCGCGCTGTTTATAATATTCGACGGCCAATTCGCCCGGCACGTTGCCCAGCGCCCGGCTTCGGGTCATCGGCGACATGACCAGACGATTCTTTAAAGTGAGCGAACCCAACGTCGTCGGCGAGTACAATAGTGACATCGATTGTCCTCCGATCTGAAACCCCGGCATCGATGCACCGCACATGGGAGGACACGTCGATGCTCGCAAGCGCAGCAATCGATTGAGCGCCACGGCTTCTGCGACGCGACGCCGCTATTGCTCATTGGCAAAATAATCGCTGCGCCAAGCGTGGCAGGACGAGAATGTTTTTCTTTATTTTGCGCGGCGGCGTCGCCCGCGCGCCGGATTGCATGGCTGCAAGCTATTTTTGTCAGTACCCTTGGTGTGACTGCGATCGCAACCGGCGCGCGGCCACGCGAAGCAATGTTCGCGCTGCGGAATAGTGAAATGTGTTTTCGTCAGTACCTTTGATGTAACCGTGCTCGCTTCGCGCGACGAGTGCGCGACAACTCGCACGGATTCTTTTTCAGATGCGTGCGCATGCAAGCGACGGCGCAACCACGCCGGATTGTTGGTCAGCAAATCCTAATCATTAAGAAATCGTCAAACAGTGATGCTTATTTGCAACAGCGCCCGACAAAATACCCAAACACGCATTGTTTGCTCGCGCCGCTAGGAAGTTCTTTAGCGGCGGGCTCTAAACCGTGCGCGTACGCATAAAGGGGGACGTATCCATGCGCACGCGTTGTGTACTTCTGATCGCTGCCGCGGGCTTGAGCCTCGCGTTCGCCAAGTCGGCCACCGCCGCCGACCTTTCGTTGCCGCCGATCTACAAGGCGCCACCGCCGGCGTACTTCAGCTGGACCGGTTGGTATATCGGTGTCAACGGCGGCTGGGGCTGGGGCACGACCAGCCATACCGTGACGGCCGGGGTCACCGGACTTCCGGCTCTGACGACCGGCAACTTCAACACCAGCGGCGGCCTCGCCGGTGGCACGGTTGGGTACAATTACCAGTTCAACTGGTTCCTGGTCGGCGCCGAGGCCGATCTGGACTGGTCAAATATTCGCGGCACTTTCAACGGCGCCGTGCCCATCCCGGGCGGCACCGCGGGCTTCTCCGTGAGCTCGCAGCTGCAGTGGCTCGAAACGACGCGGGTGCGCGCCGGATTTGTATGGGACCACGCGCTGATCTACGGCACCGCCGGCGCCGCGATGGGCGGCCTCAATGCCACCGCCAATGCCTCGGCCGCGGCGAGCGGCATCGGTGCCGCCGTCACCGCCTCCGACACGCAGACCCGGTTCGGCTGGACCGCCGGTGGCGGCGTCGAATACGCCTTCACCAACTATCTGAGCGGCAAGGTCGAATACATGTATGTCGATCTCGGCTCGCAAAATCAGATCGTGATCGACAATGTGAAGTTCAAAACCAACATCGTGCGCGCGGGTTTAAACCTGCACTTCTAAGCGCGCCAACGCAGCAACCAACTTCCAACCCGCCGGCGGCTTTGCCGGCGGGTTTTTTTGCCGCCTAGTCGTCGCGCCACAAAATGATGCTGAGATTGTTGGCCGGCATCGGCACCGTCTCGGTCAGCGTCATCTTGTGACGCGCGCCCAGCTCGCGCACGTCGCCGAGATCGCGGATGCCCCATTCGGGATTTTGCTGGCGCAAATAGCCGTCGAACTCCGCATTGCTCGCCGCGGTATGCTTACCGTCGATCTTGTACGGGCCGTAAAGATAAAGCACGCCGCCGGGGCGCAGCGTGCGCGCGGCGCCGGCCATGAGGCCTTGGCTCGCCGCCCATGGCGAAATGTGGATCATGTTGTTGCAGACCACCGCATTGACGCGCTTGACCGGCCAGGATTCCGCCATGACGTCGAGACGCACCGGCGCCAAGAGATTTGGCACGCCGGCCTCGGCGCGAAACGCCGCGATGCTGGCCAGCGCCTTGGCATCGATATCGCTTGGCAGCCAGGATACCGACGGCAACGACTTGGCGAAAAACGCCGCGTGCTCGCCGCTGCCGCTGGCGATTTCCAGCACCAGCGCCCGCGCCGGCAACAACCGCTTGAGCACCGCCAGGATCGGCTCGCGGTTACGCACCACGTGCGGGTGATGAAGTTTCGGATCGGAAGTTACGGTCATCGCAGCCATTCTGTCTTTTCGCGCTCCTTTCGAGATGCACGGCTCTGATGCCGGGCATCTTGCTTAGGCTGGCACAATGCGTTGCCAATCGGAATGGCCAGGTCAAGTCGGGCCGCGACGGCACCTTCACATCGGCGGCGTCAACCCGTCCTTGCCATAATTGATACGGGCCGCCTGCAGCGTGCCGTCCGGCTGCTTCTTTGCGGCGGCAACGAAGATTTTCGTACCAGGCTTGAGATCCGCCTTATCGCCTGGATTGTAGGTGACAATCACGGTCTGCGGCGTGACGACGATCTTCTTCTCGCCGGTCTTGTATTTGAGCGTCAGCGTCTGCCCATCGACACTGGCCACACTCTCTTCGACATTGGCGTTGGTCATGGTCGAGTCGGCCTGCAGATCCCACGGATAATGGCCCTCGCCGGTACCGCGCATCGCTTCCGGGAAGATGTGCACCTCGATCGCCTTCTGGCTGCCGTCCGGCTGCGGCATCCCGGTCGAGCCGACGAACAGACCCGGCTTGATGTCGGTGAGCGACGCCTTGACGAGCGCTACCACGATGCCGTTATCCATTAGCGTGACTTTCAGCTCGGCGCCGTCGCGCGCCTTCACCACATAAACCGGACCCTCCAGGCGCTCGATCGTGCCGCGCACGCGGGCGGTGTCCTGAGCGCCGGCCGCGGAACCAAACGCCGCGAGGATCAACGCCGCCAGACCGAGCGTAAGTGCGTTCGCTTTCATTTATTCCTCCCGGATGTGAGGCTTGCCCAGACAGCGTAGCCCGGATTCCGCGCCGGCGAAATCCGGGCAGGTGACGAGGTTAATTCAACTTCGCGGCAGCGTTCCTATTGCTTCCGGCGGCGTTTTGGCGCGGCGGTTCGTTTTTGGCCGGGCGCGCGGCAATGTGATCAAGGCCATCCGGCAGGTGGGAAAATAGTTCGGCATGAACCGAAACATCGCAAGACCCACGCGCGTTATGTTGCCGTCCCACGAGTTCGCAATGGGCACCAACCATGCGCCACAATACCGATGCCGAAATCCTTCATGTCTACGAGCGCTGGCACCAGACGGTCGTCGGCCGCGATCTCGATAGCCTCGTCGCGTTGTACGCGGCGGACGCCATCCTTGAAACGCCGTTGATCCTCGCGACCTTGCCGGACCGGACCGAGGGAATCTTGCAGGGCAGGTCCGCGATCAGGTCGTTCTTCGAAGCCGGATTTCGCAAACTCGGCAACGATCTCGGCCGCTGGTACCGGACCGGAACTTTCTTTTCCAACGGCCGGCAATTGACCTGGGAGTATCCGCGGGCGACCCCGCAGGGCGATCAGGTCGACCTGGTCGAAGTGATGGATATCGACAATGGTCTCATCGCCCATCACCGGGTCTATTGGGGATGGGTCGGCTTCAAGGCGCTCGTGGCCGCGAAGAACAAGCCGGTTTCGTAGCGCCTGTCGGCGTCGCGCCGGGCGAAGCGGCGCTCAAGCCGCGGCGGCGCGAAACAGCGGATCGTCAAGAAGCTGCGGGCCGACCGAGAAGACGTTGCCGATGTAGGAGGCTTCAGCATCGAACGCCATCGGCGTGCCGGCATGGCCGGGGTGCGACGGCTGGAAATGACGAAAGCCGCATTCGCCCAGCAGCGCCGCCATCTGCTGCATGGCGCGTCGCCCCAAGCCTTCGGCGAACGCGGTGCCGCATTCCCACACGATCAGCGCGATGCGGCCGGCCGCCAGCAAGGACTGAGCGCCGATAATGACATTCGGCTCGAAGCCCTCGGCGTCGATCTTGAGGATGATCCGCCGCTGCGCGTATTTGCCGAGGTCAGCGAGCGCGCCGTCGAGCGTAACGACCGCAATCCAGCTGGCCGGCCCCCGCCCCGCCGGCGCCAGGCCGACACCACGGATGCTGTGACCCATCGTCGTGTTGGACACCAGCGGTGCCAACTCGTTCTTGTTGCCGCAGCCGGCGCAGATGACGGTGACGGCATTTGATATTCCGTTGCGCCGGACATTCTCGGTCAGCGTCGACGCATTCATCAAATCCGGCTCGAAGGCGACGACGGCAACGTCACCGGCCGGATGGGTCGCGGCCTGCAGCGTGAAAAAGCCGAAATGCGCGCCGACATCGACGAACAGATCGCCGCGCCGCAATAGCCGCTCAATGAGATCGCGGGTCGGCGGCTCGTAACCGGCATTGAGCTCGTTGACGATCAGGTGCTGGGCGCCGACGTCGGTGGCGAGGCTGGCGAGGAAATGCAAAAGAAAGCGCGGCGAGCGGTCCGGATGCTTGAGCGACGATGGCAGGATCGCCCAGCCATTGACGGTCTTCAGGCTGATCGTTTGGTCGGGATTCATGTCGCTGTTTTTCTTTCCCGTGAGCGCGAATCGGCCGGCGGGAAGATTATATCGGTAGCGTGGCGCCGCTAGCGAATAGCGCCGAGCGGCGCCGACGCTACAGGCAGGGCAATGCATTGACCGGCAAAGCCTTTCGTGTCACGTCGCCTAACTCGAAATGAGCCCTGAAAACGCCTAAAATGCCGATCGAACGTTACAACGCCGCTGTGGCGGAGGCCCGCTGGCAGAAAGTCTGGGACGAGCGCGGCATCTTCGCCACGCCGAATGAGTTCTCGCGACCGAAATACTACGTGCTGGAAATGTTCCCCTATCCGTCGGGGCGCATCCATATGGGGCACGTGCGCAACTACACCATGGGCGACGTGGTGGCGCGGGTGAAGCGGGCGATGGGCTTTGCCGTGCTGCATCCAATGGGCTGGGACGCCTTCGGCATGCCTGCCGAGAACGCCGCCATGGAGCGCAAGGTCCATCCGAAGAAATGGACCTACGGGAATATCGCGGCGATGAAAGCGCAGCTCAAGTCCATGGGGCTGTCGCTCGACTGGAGCCGCGAGATCGCGACTTGCGATCCCGCCTACTACAAGCATCAGCAGAAGATGTTCCTCGATTTCATGCGCGCCGGCCTGGTCGAGCGTAAGCTTTCGAAAGTGAACTGGGATCCGGTCGATCAGACCGTGCTGGCGAATGAGCAGGTGATCGACGGTCGCGGCTGGCGTTCGAACGCGTTGGTCGAGCAGCGTGAGCTGTCCCAGTGGTTCTTCAAGATCACGAACTACGCGCAGGAATTGCTCGACGCCATCGAGCGGCTGGACCGCTGGCCGGAAAAAGTGCGGCTGATGCAGAAGAACTGGATCGGCCGCTCCGAGGGCCTGCTGGTGCGCTTCGCGCTCGATTCCGACACTGCGCCGAATGGTGAGAGCGAGCTGGAAGTCTTCACCACCCGGCCGGATACGTTGTTCGGCGCCAAATTCATGGCGATCGCGCCCGATCATCCGCTTGCCGCCGCGGCAGCGAATAACAATCCGAAGCTCGCCGCCTTCATCGAGGAATGCCGACATCGCGGTACGGCGCTCGCCGAAATCGAAACCGCCGAGAAGCTCGGGTTCGACACCGGCATCCGCGCGCGCCACCCGTTCGACCGGAGCTGGACGCTGCCGGTCTATGTGGCGAATTTCATTTTGATGGACTACGGCACCGGCGCCATCTTCGGCTGCCCGGCGCACGATCAGCGCGACCTCGATTTCGTCAACAAATACGGGCTCGGCAATACGCCGGTGGTTTGTCCACCCGACATCGATCCGAAAGCCTTCGTCATCACCGACACCGCCTACGAGGGCGACGGCCGCATGATCAATTCGCGCTTCCTCGACGGCATGACGACAACCGAGGCGAAAGAAGAAGTCGCCCGGCGGTTGGAAAAAGAGAGCGCAGGCAACCGCCCCGTGGCGAAGCGCCAGGTGAATTTCCGCCTGCGCGACTGGGGCATCTCGCGGCAGCGTTATTGGGGCTGCCCGATCCCGGTGATCCATTGCCAAACTTGCGGCATCGTGCCGGTACCGGAACACGATCTGCCGGTAACGCTGCCGGACGACGTGACGTTCGACCGGCCCGGCAATCCGCTCGACCATCATCCGACCTGGAAGCACGTCAAGTGCCCACGATGCGGCGCCGCGGCGACGCGCGAAACCGACACGATGGATACCTTCGTCGACTCGTCGTGGTATTTCGAGCGCTTCACCAATCCGTGGATCACGACCGCGCCGACCGACCGGCCGATGGTCGACGCCTGGATGCCGGTCGACCAATATATCGGCGGCATCGAGCACGCGATCCTGCATCTGCTCTATAGCCGCTTCTTCACCCGGGCGATGAAGCAGACCAAGCATGTCGGTCTCGACGAGCCGTTCGCGGGATTGTTCACCCAAGGCATGGTCGTCCACGAGACTTATCAACGGACGAACGGTGAGTGGGTCACGCCGGTCGAGGTGAAAATCGAAGCCGACGGCGACAGCCGCCGCGCCACGCTGATCGCGACCGGCGAGCCGGTCACGATCGGTCCAATCGAGAAGATGTCGAAGTCAACGCGCAACACGGTTGATCCCAACGATATCATCAGTGGCTACGGCGCCGATGTCGCGCGCTGGTTCATGCTCTCGGACTCGCCGCCGGAGCGCGACGTCGAATGGACCGAGCGCGGCGTGCAGGGCGTCGCGCGCTTTGTGCAGCGGCTGTGGCGGCTGGCCGGCGAGGCCGCCGAAATCGCCAAGTCGGCGCCGGCCGGGCGACCGCCACAATTCTCGGCGGCCGCGAGCGCTTTGCGCAAGGCGACGCACGCGGCTCTGGCCAAGGTCACCGATGACATCGAAAAGCTCCACTTTAACGTTTGTGTCGCCGCAATTTACGAATTCACTAATGTGCTCAGTGGGGTAATCGGGGAGATCGACGAGCACGATGGGGCCGATCTGGCTAACGCTTCCGACCTGGCCTGGGCCATACGCGAAGCGATTAACGTTCTTGTGCAACTGTTTCACCCGATGATGCCGCACCTCGCCGAGGAATGCTGGGCCATGCTCGGCCACAAGACGCTGGTCGCCGAAGCGGCCTGGCCCGCGGTCGAGCGCGCGCTGTTGATCGAAGACACGGTGACGCTGCCGGTGCAGGTCAACGGCAAGAAGCGCGACGAAGTGACGGTCGCGCGCAACGCCGCCAATACCGAAATCGAGGCTGCCGTACTGGCACTCGATGCGGTAAAAAAGGCGCTGGACGGCAAGGCACCGAAGAAGGTGATCATCGTGCCGCAACGGATCGTCAATGTGGTGGCGTGAGCTTGAGCTCAAGCGCCGGCTGGCTTGGCCGCTGCGGCTCGCGGTGGTGCTCGTCGCCGGCGGGCTGACCGCCGGCTGCTGGCAGCCGCTTTACCGTTCGTCCCCGGTCCCGGGCGGCGAGGGCGTGCAGGACAAGTTTGCCTCGGTCGACATCCCGCCGATCGTCGCCCCGAAGGGGACGCCGTTCGAGCGCGTCGCGGTCGGCATGTTCAACGCATTGCAGTTCGACCTGCATAACGGCCAGACCGTGTTCGCGCCGGCCTATAAGCTCACGGTCAGCGTCTCGACATCGCAGTTTACTTCCTACCTCGATCCTGTCACCGGACGGCCAAACTCCTCGATCGAGTGGGTCGTCGCTAGCTATCAGCTGATTGAGCTGACGACCGGGAAGATGGTCCTCAACGACATTGCCTATGCCCATGTCAGCTACGACAATCCCGGTTCGCAGCAGCGCTTCGCCGGCCAGCGGGCGCGGCGCGACGCTGAGGATCGCGCCATCGTGGTCGCGGCCGACGCTGTCAGGAACCGGCTGGCGTCGTATTTCGTGGCTGGAACGTAGCCTCGTCGGCCGTCATGCGCGGGCTTGACCCGCGCATCCCGATTGAGCAGGCAATCCGAGCAAACATAACCGGGATGGCCGGAACAAGTCCGGCCATGACGCCTCATGACCGCCATCAAAGCTTCCGACGTCGATGCCTTCCTGGCGCGCCCCGACCCGGCGCGGCCAGTGATGCTGGTGTTCGGTCCCGATGCCGGCCTGGTCAGCGAGCGCGTCAACGCGCTGATCAAGGCCTCGGTCGATGACGTCAACGATCCGTTCTCGCTGGTGCGGCTCGAGGCCGAGGAACTGTCCGCCAATCCGGCGCGCCTGGTCGAAGAGGCGCAGACCATTCCTCTGTTCGGCGGGCGGCGCGCGGTGTGGGCCAAGGCCGGCAGCCGCAACATCGCACCCGCGGTCGAAGCGGTGCTGGCACTGCCGGCGAGCGAATGCCGCGTGGTGATCGAGGCCGGCGATCTGCGCCGCAACGCGCCACTGCGCGTGGTTTGCGAGCGCGCCAAGAACGCGGCGGCGTTGCCGTGCTATGCCGACACCGAACGCGATCTGGCGCGGCTGATCGACACTGAGATGCGCGCCGCCGAGCTGGTGCTCAAGCCCGACGCCCGCGCCATGCTCATTCCGCTCCTTGGCGGCGATCGCGCCGCCTCGCGCAACGAGCTGCGCAAACTCGCGCTCTACGCCCGCGGCCGTGGCGAGGTCGACGTCGACGACGTCACCGCCGTGGTTTCCGACGCGTCGGCGTTGGCGCTCGACGATCTGGTCGATACCGCGTTCGCCGGCCGGCCGGTCGACCTCGAAGCGCAGCTCGCCAAGGTGCGCGCTGCGGGAAGCCCGGTCGGCTCGATCTTCTTTGCCGCGCAGCGCCAGCTGGCGCAGCTGCACCGGTGGCGTACCGCGATCGAGGCCGGCGCGCCTTTTTCGATCGACTCGTTGCAGCCGCCTCTGCACTTCCGCCGCAAGAACCTGGTCGAGGTGGCACTTAAGCAATGGAACGCCGCGCGGCTCGCCGCCGCCATGGCTGAGCTCGCCGACGCCGTGCTCGCGTCGCGCAAGACACCGGCCCTCGCCGACACCATCGCCGAGCGGGCGTTACTCTCACTCACAGTCAGGGCGCGCAGGGCGGCGGCCTAAACTCGTCATGAGACAATCGTCTTACGTCGGATTCTCCAGACTGAACATCTGCGTGTCGTCGTCGTAGGCGAAGGCTTCCGCGTAGCGGGCCCAGGCGGTGACCGAGCGTAGCGTCTCTTCTGAGTCCTCGGTGCTCATGTGGTCTTCCAGTTCGTCGAAGAAGCGGCTCTTCGGCGCCACATGATTGGTCCGCTCCTGCAAGATGCGGCGGATATGGGCGGCGAGCGGCACGTAGGCCAGAAGCTGCTTCTGGAAGATCTTCTTGCGGTCGTCGGTGCCGGCGTCGACGTACTGCTTGCCGACGTCGGTGAGCTTGATATCGCCGCCTTCGATCTCGGCGAGGTGCAGCATCTGCAGGGCGTCGGCGACTGGGAACAGATCGTCGCCTTCCAGATGCTGCTCCTCGGCAAAGACCGGAAGGTCGGCCTTGCCGCTATATTCGCCGGCCAGCGTTTCCAGAACGCCGGACAACAGGTTGGCGGAGACCCGCGGCAATCGGGTGTCGATCGATGTCGCCACCGTTCCCGCCGCGGTGCCGATCTTCGGCGGCGTCGAGGTGCGCGCCGTCATCGCCACGTAGATTTTCTCGACCAGGTCGCGGAATGGCGGATCGAGGCGATTGCGCGGCTGTTTCAGATCGACCGCGATCTCATGGATGATGCGGCCGGGATTCGACGAGAACAACAGGATGCGGTCGCACATCAAAACCGCTTCCTCGATATTGTGCGTCACCAGGATGACGCCCTTGATCGGCAGCTTGCCGTCGCCCCACAGCTCGATGAAATCGGTGCGCAGCGTCTCCGCCGTGAGCACGTCGAGCGCCGAGAACGGCTCGTCCATCAGAAGGATATTCGGATGAACGACCAGCGCGCGAGCGAAGCCGACGCGCTGGCGCATGCCGCCGGAGAGCTCGCGCGGATAGGCGGATTCGTAGCCGTCGAGGCCGATCAGGTCGATCGCCGCCAAGGCACGCTTCCTGATCTCCGCTTCCGGCAGGCCGAGCGCCTCGAGCCCGAGCTGAACGTTTTCCAGGACTGTCAGCCAGGGAAACAGCGCGAACGACTGGAACACCATGGCGATGCCGGGCGCCGGACCGAGCACCGGCTGGCCGAGATAGGTGATGGTGCCGGGCGACGCCGGCATCAGGCCGGCGATCGAGCGCAGCAGCGTCGATTTGCCCGATCCGGTGCGGCCAAGCAGCCCAACGATCTGGCCCTCGACCAGCTTGAGCTCGATGCCGTCGAGCACCAGAAGCTCGCCGCCGTCCGCACGCGGAAAGGTCTGACGCAGCCCATGGATGTCAAGAAGGGCGTGACTGCTCATGATGCGGCCTCAACCGATCCGGAACTTGCGTTCCGCGTAAAGATAAAGCGGGCGCCAGAACGTGCGATTGATGAGCACGACGAACAGGCTCATCACCGCGATGCCGAGCACGATGCGATGGAAATCGCCGGCCTCGGTCTGTTTGGCAATATACGCGCCGAGCCCGGCCGCTTCGAGGTGCTCGTTACCCCAGCTGGCGACTTCGGCGACGATGCTGGCGTTCCACGACCCGCCGGACGCGGCGATGGCGCCGGTGACGTAGTAAGGCAGCACGGCGGGGATTGCGATGCGCCGCCACCACAACAAGCCGCGGACATGGAAATTGGCGCCGGCGGCACGCAACTCGGCCGGTATCGCCGAGGCGCCGGCAACAACATTGAACAAAATATACCACTGGGTGCCGAGGATCATCAGCGGGCTCAGCCAGATATTGGGATTGAGCTTGAGCGCGACGATCGCCGACACCACGATCGGGAATAACAGATTGGCCGGAAAGGCGGCGAGGAATTGCGCCACCGGCTGCACAAAATTCGCCACCTTCGGCCGCGTGCCGACCCAAACGCCGATCGGCACCCAGACGATGCTGGCAAGCGCGATCAGGACGACGATGCGGCTGAGCGTCGCGAGGCCGAGCAGCACCGTGGTAGCGACGTCCGACGGCGTAATATCCTTGATGACAAACTCGGCGACCTGCCACAACGCGACCGCCGTGAGCACGGTGACGATCGCGACCCATTGGAACGTGACCCAGCCGTGCGTTTTCTCCGGCGCGCGTTTCACCGGCTCCGCGTCCTTCGACCAGCGCGCGACCAGCAAGCGCCGCCACGTTGACGCAAACGGCTGGGTAAGCCGATCGACCAGCCGGGAACGGCGCATCACCTGGAGCACCCAGGATTCCGGCGGCAGCACGCCGGGCTCCTGCTCGAAACGGAAGCGATCGGCCCAGGCCACCAGCGGTCGAAACAGGACCTGGTCGTAGATCAGGATCACGATCAGCATGGTGAGGATCGCGTAGCCGACCGCGGCCAGATTGCGCTGCTCGATGGCGAGGGCAATGTAGGAGCCGACGCCGGGCAGCGTGATCGTCGTGTTGCCGACGCTGATCGCCTCGGAAGCGACCACAAAGAACCAGCTTCCGGACATCGACATCATCATGTTCCAGATCAGCTGCGGCATCGCGAACGGAACGTCGAGGCGCCAGAAGCTCATCCACGGGCTGAGCCGGAAGTTTCGCGTCGCTTCCACTAACTCGGTCGGCACCGTGCGCAGCGACTGATAGAAGCTGAACGCCATGTTCCAGGCCTGGCTGGTAAAAATCGCAAAAATCGCTGCGAATTCGGCGCCTAGCACGCGGCCGGGCGCGAGCGCCATGAAGAACACGACGGTGATCGAGATGAAGCCGAGGATCGGCACCGACTGGAGAATGTCGAGCAGCGGCACCAACAGTCGCTCGGCGCGCCGGCTCTTGGCCGCAAGCGTCGCGTAAGTGAAAGTGAAGATCAGCGACAGCACCATGGCGATGAGCATGCGCAAGGTGGTCCGCGCCGCATATTCGGGGAGGTTACTGGGATCGAGCGATACCGGCCGAACCTGCAACTCGGACAACGGCTGAAGCAGATGCCGGCTGGCCCCGGCCAAAAACACCAGAAGGCCGAGGATCAACAGGACGGCAAGCACGTCCCAGCGCGTAAAGAAGCGCCCGCCGACGGAAATAGGCACATTCAGCCGCATATCCGCGATGCCCAATCCAACTTGATGTCACAAAGCTTGGCGTTACACGGTCCGCTGTCGCGCGAAGTTGTGTGTCACACCGTCGTCACGGAAATCGCGGCCCCGATCCCCTGACCATCACCCCGAACTATGGCCGCGAACTTGCCGCGATCCCATAACACCGGCGCGGCCTTGTTCAAACATTATTACGCCCATTACCCGCGAGGTAATTTGAAGGCGGCGCAGGTCCGGGCTAGGCTTCTTCATGCTCAATCGCACGCAGCCGGTCGGTGGATTGTTGCGCGAATGGCGGCAGCGCCGGCGGCTCTCGCAGCTCGATCTCGCCTGCGATGCCGGGATTTCGACCCGGCATCTAAGCTTCGTCGAAACCGGCCGGGCTCATCCCAGCCGCGACATGCTGCTGCATCTTTCCGAGCAGCTCGACGTGCCGGTGCGGGAGCGCAATGTGCTCCTGGTCGCCGCCGGCTATGCGCCGATTTTCCCGGAGCGCCCGCTGGCGGATCCGGCCCTGGCGGCGGCCCGCGCCGCGATCGATCTGGTACTTGAGCGGCAGAAGCCCTACCCGGCCTTTGCGCTCGACCGCCACTGGGGCATCGTCGCCAGCAACGCGGCGCTGCCGGACATGTACGATGGCGTCGCGCCCGATCTTTTGGAGCAGCCGGTCAACGCCATGCGGCTGTCGCTGCATCCGCAGGGGCTGGCGCCGAAAATCGTCAACCTGGCCGAATGGCGCGCGCATCTGTTGCACCGCCTGCGCCATCAGGTCGAGCTCACCGCCGATCGAACCTTGATCGATCTGCTGCGCGAGGTGACCGAGTATCCGGCGCCGGCCGGAAAGCAGGCACGGGTCACGAACCTCGAACACGACATCGCGATCCCGTTCCGGATCAAGACCAGCTCCGGCATGCTGTCCTTCTTCAGCATGACGACGGTGTTCGGCACGCCGGTGGATGTGATGCTGTCCGAACTGGCGCTCGAATTATTCTTCCCGGCGGACGACGACACCGCCGTGGCTGTGCACCGCATGGCGGCCAGCGCCAAGCCGGCGAACTAAGCCGTCCTGATTCGGGTAGGCCAAGCAAATCCGATATCGTCATTGCGAGCGAAGCGCGGCACCGCCATTTTTACCTGCCGCGTAATCGCTTTCGCTCTTCGCACGAGCAAGATTGGCGCACGGCCAACAAGCGGCCGATGAGCGAACATGAGGAGAAGTCAAATGGCGAATGTCAACGAAACCGTCGTCCGTTATCTCGCGGCCTGGAATGAACGCGATCCGAAACGTCGCCGCGATCTGGTCGCCGAGACCTGGATCGAGGACGGCAGCTACGTCGATGCGCATCGGCAAGGCAGCGGCCATGCCGCCATCGATGCGATGCTGGGAGCGACGCAGGCGCAATTTCCTGGCTACCGGCTGAACCTGGTCAGCGGCATCGAAGCGCACAACGGTTTCGCGCGCTTTTCCTGGGCGGCCGGCGGCACCAAGGAAGCGCCGCTCTATCTCGGCGGCACCGATTTCGCCACGCTCGCACCCGACGGCCGCATCAAGACCGTCGCCGGATTCGTCGACGCCTCGCCGGCGATGTGAAGAATCATAAAGTAAGCAAATGGCCTGACGGCACCGCCCGCGCGCGTTCGCGGGCGGTGTCGATTTTCTTGTGCGTTCATTCACAGTCAGTTGCGATGGCGAGGCCCGCGCCGCATAACTTGCCGTACCGAGCTCCAAGGGGCGTCTTTGGTCAACACGCTGAACGAACAGACGATCGCGTTGCCGCCGGTGCTGCAAGCTCAGGTCGACGCGGCGCGCGACGCGTGGATTGCGCAAGAAAATACCCGCCGGCTTTGGAGCAAAGACGCGGCGCTCTGGACCGGTGGCGATGAAGGCCACTGGCTCGGCTGGCTCGATATCGTCGATCGCGAACTGCGCGATGTCGCCGCATTGGAGGATTTCAGCGGCGCCGTGCGTGCCGAACATTTCACCGACGTGCTGCTGTTGGGTATGGGCGGATCGAGCCTCGGCCCCGACGTGTTGGCCAAGAGCTTGGGATCCGCGCCCGGATATCCCAAATTGCACGTGCTGGACTCTACCGATCCGGGGCAGGTGCGCCGCTTCGAGGACAGCGTCGACCTCGCGCGCACGCTGTTCATCGTCGCAAGCAAGTCCGGCACCACGCTCGAACCGAACGTGCTGATGGATTATTTTTTCGCCAGAACGACCGCCGCGATTGGCGGCGCGGCGGCAGACCACTTCGTCGCCATCACCGATCCGCCTTCGCAGCTGCAAAAGACCGCCGAGGCGAAAGGCTTCCGCCGCGTCTTCCTTGGCGTTGCGAGCATCGGCGGCCGTTACTCCGTGCTTTCCAAATTTGGCCTGGTGCCGCTCGTGGCAATGGGGCAAGACCCGCGCGCCTTTCTGGAGACCGCCGGCATGATGGCGCGGGCATGCGGTCCGCAAACACTGCCTGCGGATAATCCCGGTGTCGCGCTCGGCTTGACCATCGGCGCTCTCGCCGGCGGCGGGCGCGACAAGCTCACGCTGATCGCCTCGCCGTCGATTGCTCCGTTCGGCGCCTGGGTCGAGCAATTGGTGGCGGAATCGACCGGCAAAAACGGCCGCGCCGTCATCCCCATCGCCGACGAGCCGCTCGGCGACCCGTCCGTCTATGGCAACGATCGGCTGTTCGCCTATCTGCGCGACAACGCGCATCCCGAGCCGGAGCAGGATCGGGCGATCCAGGCGCTTACGCATGCGGGCCATCCGGTCGTGCGCATCGCACTGCCGTCGCCCACGCAACTCGCGCAGGAATTCTTCCGCTTCGAGATGGCGACCGCGGTGGCGGGCGCGGTCCTGCGCATCAACCCGTTCGACCAGCCCGACGTCGAGGCGAGCAAAATCGCAACGCGGCAGCTGACGGAGGCATTCGAGAAAACCGGCGCGCTGCCGAGCGAGCCGCCGGTGTTCGAGGCAGATGGCATCGCTCTCTATGCGGACGTGGACAACGCACAAGAGCTGCGCAAGCTCGGCGCCGTGTCGACCCTCGAAAGCTGGTTCAAGGCGCATTTGGCGCGGCTTGCGGCTGGCGATTATTTTGCGCTCCTCGCGTACCTCGACGGCACCGACAGGCGGGTCAAAATGCTGCAGAGTTTGCGGGCGAACATTCGCGACCGCAGGCAAGTCGCGACCTGCCTGCAATTCGGCCCGCGCTTTCTGCACTCGACCGGCCAGGCCTACAAAGGCGGGCCGAATACCGGCGTGTTTCTGCAAATCACCGCCCAGCCGGCGGCTGACCTTGCAATCCCGGGACGCAAAGCGAGTTTCGGCGTGATCGAGGCGGCGCAAGCGGCCGGCGACTTCCGGGTGCTCGCCGAGCGCGGCCGGCGGGCGTTGCACGCCCGCATCGCGCGGGACCTCGACGCCGGCATCGCCGCCATCGCCAAGGCGATCCGGCTTGCCCTGACGTAAATGCGAACGCGCTATTGCGAGACGAGTTGGCGAAGCCGCGCGTAGAGCGAAGGCACTTTCTGCGTCGCCGCCGCCTGCGACGGGGTGAAGATCAGCCGCCAGCCAAAGGGGATGCGCTCGTACAACAGGATCGTGACCCAGCTCAGGATGACGGTCGCGCAGAACACGATCACGCCTTTGGCTAAAGCAAACAGGGCGACGCCGAGCAGGGCATATTGCAGCCAGATCACGAAGTTGTAGTGCACGAGGTAAAGGCTGTAGGCATTGGTCGACAGGCTATCGAGCGGCGTCGACGGCGTCGTGCCGAACCGCAAGCTCGAGGCGATGACAAAGAAACAGCCGGCGGCGCAAGCCAGCACGAAACAAAAATCGGCGGCGGTTTCGATCAAGAGCGGCGCGCCGCCGTCCAAGGTCATGGACGTCACGCCCATCCACAGAAACAGCGAACCGAGCGCCGCGGCGAGCCACAGCATCCAGCGCCGCCCAAGCGCGCCATCGGCGGCGACCAGCCCGACGTCGATGCCCGCGGCCCCGATGCCGACGCCGGCGAAAAAGTAGACGCCATAGAGCAGCGGCCGGCACCACTGCACCGACAGCACGCCGGAATTGGACCAAGCCCATGGCGTGAAGGCCAGCGCCATCGGCACGTAAGCGATCGCGGAAATCCCGATCAACCAAGAGAAAAAGATAACCGGGCGTTCGCCGGCGGTGGCACACCAGCGGCCCAAGGCGCTGATCGCGTTGGGCGCGACCCAGTTGAGTGCGACCACCACGAAATTGAGCGCGAGCAGCTGCCACAGAAACCATAGCTGGCCGTTCGGCAGGAACGGCAGCGCGATAAAGTGCTGCAAATAGATGCTGACGCTCGGATTGCCGCCGGTCGCCAGATACGCCGGATAGAAAGCGACTGGCATAAGAACCAGCAGGCCGAACACATACGGCAATCCAAGTCGACGCAAGCGATCGCGGACAAAGCCCCAGCGGCGCTTGCGCTGCAGGCTCGGCCATACGAACAGGCCCGACAGCAAGAACATCAGCGACATCAGAAAGACGTCTTGCCAGGCGCAAAACAGATCGAAGCCAAAGAAGCGATGACTGTCGAGGATCGGGAACGCCCGCCATTGGTAAGGCGGATCGTCAAAGCCCACGGTGCTCTGGGGAATCCATTGCACGTAGGCCAGGACCGAATGGAAGGCCAGGACAATCAGGATGACCACCGCACGCAAGTTGTGTAGCGCGCGGCTCGAGCGCGACACGACACGCGGCGTGGCACTAGAATGCAGCATCAAAGTCTTTTGCCCCAACCCCGTAGCCTTAAGGCTTCCCTAACCGGTTTTGATCCCAATAGCTGGCACAATCATCGGAATCTCGAGCCGCGGTGGCAAGGGCGAAAATGCGGCCATCCGCCGCTTTTTGGCCGGGCTGGCACGCGGAAACGTCGTCAAATCACCGCATTAGGCAACGAATAGCGCCGCGATCGGCGGCAATGCTCTGGTTCTTGTGGCGTGAACGAATGGAGAAGCCAATTGGCAATGCAGTGGACAAAGCGGGTTATGGCGGGGCTCGTGGTTCTTTTCGCCGCCATCGCGCCGGCCGCGGCCGAGCCGACGGTCGCCGGGTTGTGGCAGAAGGTCGATGACGCGACCGGAAAGTCGGTCATCTGGTTTTTGTTCGTTGAGAACAACGGCAGCTACGAGGGCGTCGCCGCCAAGCTGTTTCCGCGGCCGGAAGACGGCCCGATGTCGCCGGTCTGCACGGTCTGCCGCGATGACCGCAAGAATGCGCCGATCCTCGGGCTGCCGATCGTCCGTGACATGAAGCGCACCGGGGTGAAATACGAGAACGGCAATATTCTCGACCCGCGCGACGGTCACATCTACAGCGCGATGATGACGGTTAGCCCCGACGGTCAGTCGCTCACCGTGCGCGGCTATCTCGGCTTCGAATTTCTTGGCCGCAATGAAGTCTGGTACCGGCTGCCGGACAGCGCCATGAAACAACTCGATCCGACCATCGTCGCCAAGTACCTGTCGGACCAGGTGACGACAACGTCGGCGTTGCGGCGTCAGCACGGCAACGCGAAGGCGACGAACTGAAATTCGCGAACGGATCGTTGCAAGTGTGAGCGCCGCATCATCCGCGCGGCGCTTTTTTACTCGCCGCCGATGCCGTACTCGCAGCCGGGCGCGGCATACTGATAACGGGCGACACCATAGGCGTCGTGCGCGATCACCGGATGGCAGTGGATCAGCCACCGCCGCTCGCGTGTAGCGGCTTGTGCCTTCTCCGCCTCGCCGAGAGTTTCAGGAACGGGTCGGACATGGGGATCGCCGGGGAAGCCCCATTGCGCCATGCAATTGAGGCTCCTGAATCCGCCGACGCAGCCTAGTCCGCCGACACCGGCGGCATGAGCCGATCCCAGCATGGTCGCCGACAAGCCGATCACCACGCCGACACGCGCGAACGATCGGGCCAAGACCTTCAAGACCTTTGCGGCAGGACGAATGGTTAACACCGCTCTCTCCCTGCGAGCGCGTTCCGATTGCAGACAACCGGATTTCGCGCCCGTTTCGACGCCGACGGCGGTTTATCGAGAGCGATTTTTCCGCTTTCGACACCGGCGCGGCGCACCAATCAGCGGTGAGCAAGGCGGGTGCCAACGGAACTGGCTCGTTTTGGCACAGCCGTTAAAGACGGGTGTTAACCATCACCAGAACGCGACCAACGCGGCTTTGAGCCGCCGCCACGCGCGTTCATTCGCCGGCAAGCCGAAGCGCAGCCAATTCGGATGGTCGGGAAAAGCGCGCACCCAAATCCCGGCATGCCCTAAATGCTGGAACAGCGCATGCGCCGCCGGCGTCTGCACCAGCCGGAACAGGCTCGTGCCGCCGACGACAGAAAGCGCCAGGCCGGAAAGGATTTCGTCGAGCCTTTGCGCCGCGCCGTCGAGCCGCCGGCGCGTTCGCTCGATCCAGACGGTATCGGCCAAAGCTTGCGTTCCGATGGCGAGCGCCGGGCCGGACACCGCCCACGGCCCGAGCGTAGCGCGAAGCCGCGCAGCGAGCGGCGGCGCCGTGAGCGCGAAACCGAGCCGCAACCCGGCGAGTCCGAAGAATTTGCCGAACGAGCGCAGCACGACGACATTGCCGCATGCGACGTCTGCGGCGAGGCTCATCTCGCGCGGCCCGACATCCATGAACGCCTCGTCGACAACGAGCACGCCGTTGCGGCGGCGCAGCTCCTTGGCCAGCGCCAGCAGATCGTTGCGGGCAAACACCCTGCCGTCCGGATTGTTGGGGTTGCCGACGATGACCAGAGTAGCGTCGCCGCACTCCTCGAGGCCATGCATCGCACTGACGGTGTGTCGAACGAGCGATGCAGCGCGGGCGTGTTCGGGATATCCCGGTGCCAACACCGCCGCACGTCCCGGCGGCGCCAAGCCGGCGACCACGGGCAGCAAAATCTGTGTGCCGGGCGCCGGCACGACCTGTTCCGCCGAAGTTGCGCCATAGGCGCGCCCGGCCGCCTGCGCGAGTGCGCTCAAGGATTCGGCATCGGGCAAGCGGGCCACTTGCGCCGCGGAAAATCGCCGTACCGGATAGGGATTGGGATTGATCCCGGTCGACAGGTCGATGAAAGGTTCGACCGCGCCTGGGAACAGGCGCCGGGCGACGCCGAGATCGCCGCCGTGCAACAGCGGCTCGTCATCGCCGCTCGAGAGGCTCATGTCGGTCGCGCTCGCACTCGTCGCCATGTTGATCGAGCTTTGCTTCGGTTATCCGGACCGCTTGCAGCGCGCGATCGGACATCCGGTGAGCTGGATCGGCCGCCTGATTGCGCTGCTGGATCGCTCGCTCAATCGCGAGACCGACGGACCGCAGTCGCGGCGCGCCGCCGGAATTGTCGCCGTGCTGGTCGTGCTGGCGATCGTTGGCGTGATCGCGCTTGCGATACAGCACGCACTGTTACGAGCGCCGTTTGGAATTTTCGCTGTTGGCGTCCTCGCCGGCACGCTGGTCGCGCAAAGAAGCCTGCATCGGCATGTCGCCGATGTCGCAACGGCGCTGGAAAAAGACGGCGTTGCCGCCGGCCGCACGGCAGTCGCACACATCGTCGGCCGCGACACCGACAGCCTCGAGGCCGCCGGCATTGCCCGTGCCGCCATCGAGAGCCTGGCGGAGAATTTCTCCGATGCGATCGTAGCGCCGGTTTTCTGGATGGTCATTGGCGGGCTCCCTGGCGCCGCACTCTACAAGGCGATCAATACCGCCGACAGTATGATCGGCCATCGCACACAGCGCTACGCCGCGTTCGGCTGGGCCGCGGCACGGCTTGACGATTTGGTCAATCTGCCGGCCTCGCGCCTTTGCGCGCTTCTCCTCATCGCCGCCGCGGCGCTGACAAAGGAGGCTTCCGCCGCTGACGCGTGGCGCGCGGTGCGTTGCGACGCCGCGCGACACCGCTCGCCCAATGCCGGCTATCCCGAGGCGGCGGTAGCCGGCGCGCTCGGCCTGGCGCTTGCGGGACCGCGCTCGTACGGCGGCGTGCAGGTCGACGATGCCGTGATGGGAGACGGCCGCCCTAAAGCCGGCGCCGCCGACATTCGTCGGGCCTTGGCGCTCTACCGCGTGGCCGACGCGATCCTGATCGCGCTCCTCGCCATCGGAACGATCCTGCCTATCGCGCTAGCGTGAGCAGCTCATCGAGATCCAAATGCGCGGCGAGATGCGCCGCGAGTGCATCCAGCGTCCGCTCGACCAAATCGTCATACGCGACGCTTGCCGTGCCGCCCAATAGCGCCAGCCACGCCGCGCGCTGCCGGTCGTCGGCGAACAGGCCGTGCACATAGGTGCCGGCCACCCGGCCGTCGGCCGATACCGCGCCCTCGGGCGAACCGTCGGCGAGCCGCGCCAATGGGCGCGCGCAATCGGGCCCGGTGGTCACGCCCATATGCATCTCATAGCCGGCAAACGGCGCGCCATCTTTTGACGTGCCGCTGACGGCTTCGAGCCGCTTGTCAGCCGAAAGCGTGGTTTCAACATCGAGCAGGCCCAGCCCTTCGACCGTTGCCGGCGGTCCTTCCACGCCGCCCGGATCGGCAATCGTGCGCCCGAGCATCTGATAGCCGCCGCACAGGCCGAGGATCATGCCGCCGCGACGGCGATGCGCGGCGATGTCGATATCGAATCCGGCGGCGCGCAGCGCGGTCATATCGGCGATGGTGGCTTTCGAGCCCGGCAGCGCGATTAGATCGGCGTCGCCGGGCAAAGCCGCGCCGGGACGCAAGCGGATGAGCTCGACACTGGCTTCCGCGTCGAGCGGGTCGAAATCGTCGAAATTGGCGATGTGCGGCAGGATCGGCACGGCGATGCGCACGCGAGCGTTCGGCTTGGCGATTGGCCGCTGTTCCAGCGCCAGCGCGTCTTCCGCCGGCAAGAGTCGCGCGCCGGCAAAATACGGAATGAGGCCGAGCGCCCGCCATCCGGTCGCTTGCGCGATCTGTTTCATGCCCGCAGCGAACAACGCCGGATCGCCCCGGAATTTGTTGACAATGAAGCCGCGGATCAGCGCCGCATCGTCGGGCGCCAACACCGCCTGAGTGCCCACTAGGCTTGCAATCACGCCGCCGCGGTCGATGTCGCCGATCAGCACGACCGGCACGTCGGCGGCGCGGGCAAATCCCATATTGGCAATGTCGTTCGCGCGCAGATTGATTTCCGCCACACTGCCGGCGCCCTCGATCAGAACGATATCGGCCTCGCTGCGCAGCCGCCGGTAGCTTTCCAGGACGTATGGCAAGAGGTCGCGCTTCATGTGCTGATAGGCCGCCGCCTTGGCACTGCCAAAGACGCGCCCCTGCACCACGATCTGGGCGCCGATCTCGCTTTGCGGTTTCAACAGCACCGGATTCATGTGCACGCTTGGCGGCACCCGGGCGGCGCGCGCCTGCAAGGCTTGCGCGCGCCCGATCTCGCCGCCGTCCACCGTCACCGCCGCATTGTTCGACATGTTCTGAGGCTTGAAGGGCCGCACGGTGAGGCCGCGCTCGGTGAAGGCGCGGGCGAGCCCGGCGACCATCAACGATTTGCCGACGTCCGAGCCGGTGCCGGCAAACATGAGCGCGCGCGCCGGCATGTTTTCAGAACTCGATGCCCGGCTGCGCCTTCACGCCGGCGGCGAAGTGATGTTTGACCAGCGTCATCTCGGTGACGAGATCGGCGGCGGCAATAAGCTCCGGCTTGGCGTTGCGGCCGGTGACGACGACATGCAAATCGGGCCGGCGCGCGACGAGCGCTGCGACAACCACGGCAAGCTCGAGATAGTCGTAGCGCAGCGCGATATTGAGCTCATCGAGAACAATGAGCTTGAAGCTTGGATCGTTCATCAGCTCGAGCGCCTTGGTCCAGGCGCGTTCGGCGGCAGCGACGTCGCGCGCGCGGTCCTGTGTCTCCCAGGTAAATCCTTCGCCCATGGTGTGCCAGACAATCTGGTCCGCAAATTTTTGGAGCGCGTCGCGCTCGGCGGTGTGCCAGGCGCCCTTGATGAATTGCACCACGCCGATGCGTTCGCCGCGGCCGAGCATGCGCAACGCCAGGCCGAAGGCCGCCGTCGATTTTCCCTTGCCGGCGCCGGTATGCACGATCAGAAGACCCTTCTCGATCGTCTTGCCAGCGACTTCGGCGTCCTGCACGGCTTTGCGTTTGGCCATCTTGGCGCGGTGGCGCTGGGCTTCCGCGTGGTCGATCGGCTCGTTCATAGCGTCCCCTTCACGGCAAGCGGCAGACCCGCGACCATCAGGACCACGCGATCGGCGCGCGCCGCCATGCGCTGGTTGAGCGTGCCCTGCATATCGCGAAAACGCCGGCCGAGCGGAAATTCCGGCACGATGCCGAGACCTACCTCGTTGGCGACCAGAACGACCGGCGCAGCGGCCGCCGTCAGCGCCGTTTCGAGCTTCTCGATTTCCTGCTCGACGTCCATTTCGGCCAGCATGAGGTTCGATAGCCAGAGCGTCAGGCAATCGACCAGCACAGGCCCGCCGGCGCCGGTCGCCAGCGCCGCCTGCAGATCGCGCGGCGCCTCGATTGTGCGCCAATGGGCGCCGCGGCGTTTGCGATGCGTCCTGATGCGCGCAATCATTTCATGATCACCGGCTTCTGCCGTCGCCACATAGGTCCAGGGTGGCAGCTGCGCGGCGATCAAGCCCTCGGCGTAGCGGCTCTTGCCGGAGCGGGCGCCGCCAATGACCAAGGTGAGTTTCGGCACGCTGGACATGATTTATACAACGCGACCTGCAAAGCGACGTCCAAGCGGACGCAAAACCGCCCCGCCAGATTGACAGGCCGGCCCGCCGAAATCTATCACTAGGACATCGATGGTCCCTCGCGAGAGGGTGAATAGGGAATGCGGTGCGGGACGAAAGTTCCAAATCCGCAGCTGCCCCCGCAACTGTGAGCGGGAAGTCTCGTCCAAATAAGCCACTGGAGGCCAAATTGCCTCCGGGAAGGCGGGCGAGGCGCCGATCCGCGAGCCAGGAGACCTGCCGTCGTCCGAGTCGACGCGACAAACATCGGTCGGGGTGTACCGGTGGATCTGAAAGACTATAGACCTTGGTGGGTCTTCCTAAGTCTTTTGGTCCTCGCTCGCGCCGGCGGCAAGGTACGCGAGGACTAACCGTGTTCAATTTCCTGAAAAAAGCGGTCGATGACGCGTCGTCGGAGCAGCGCGCCAAGATTTCCGCGATCTATTTGTTGTTGCTGGCCATCAATGGCGTAACCTGGGCCTGGGCGGTCATCGTGCTCGCCGACCGGCCGACGCTCCTTGGCACCGCGATACTCGCCTACGTGCTCGGTTTGCGGCATGCGGTCGATGCCGATCATATCGCCGCCATCGATAATGTCGTGCGCAAGCTGATGCAGGAAGGCAAGCGGCCGGTGTCGGTCGGTTTGTTCTTCTCGCTCGGCCATTCGCTCGCCGTTGCGCTCGCGGTCGCCGCGATTGCCGGCCTGGCATTCGCGCTGCAGGGCCGCCTGCATCCCTTCAAGGTGATCGGCAGCATCATCGGCACCGGCACGTCGGCGTTTTTTCTGCTGGCGATCGCGGTGATCAATCTCGTCATTCTGCGCGGCGTCTGGCAGAGCTTTCGCCGGGCGCGCCGCGGCGAGCCGGTCGCCGAGCAGGAGCTTGATCTTCTGCTCTCCGGCCGCGGTTTTCTGGCCCGGATTTTCCGGCCGCTGTTTCGCATGGTGTCGCGGAGCTGGCACATGCTGCCGGTCGGCTTTCTGTTTGGTCTCGGCTTCGATACCGCAACCGAGATCACCCTCTTCACCGTCGCGGCGAGCCAGGCGTCCGACGGCATGAGCTTCGGCACGGTGATGATCTTTCCGGCGCTGTTCACCGCCGGCATGACGCTGCTCGACACCACCGACAGCGTGCTCATGGTCGGCGCTTACGGCTGGGCATTCCTCAATCCGATCCGCAAGATTTGGTACAATCTGACGATCACCGCCATCTCGATCGTCGTGGCGCTGATGATCGGCGGCGTCGAGGCGCTGAGCCTCGTCGCCGGCAAGCTCGGCCTCGAAGGCGCGTTCTGGAACGCGGTTGGCGGCGTCAATGCTGGTCTCGCCAATTTCGGCTATCTCGTCGTCGGCGTCTTCATCGCCAGCTGGGCGATCTCCTATCTGATCTATCGCTGGCAGCGGCTCGACCGGCCGCTGGCCGAGCCGTCGGCCACGCCATGACCGACGCTCCGATCATCTATGTCTGCACCACCTGCCGCCCCGCCGGCGAGCCGGACAGCGCGGTGCGGCCAGGCGCGATCCTCGCCGCGGCGACCGCGCGGGCTGCTGCCGGCACCGAGGTCGAGGTGCGGCCGATGCGCTGTCTCGGCAATTGCTCGCGCGGCTCAAGCGCCGCGCTGCGCTCCAACGGATCGTGGACCTACGTGTTCGGCGGCCTCGACGTGACGTGCGCCGAGGCCCTGGTCCAAGGCGCACGCATGCTCGCCCGCGCCGCCGACGGCATTCTGCCCTGGTGCGGACGCCCGGAACGGCTCAAGCGCGGCTTGATCGCGCGCATCCCGCCGCTCGGATTTGTGGAGATTGACGAATGAACAATTCGCTCGCGCGCGTGCCTTGCACGATCGTCACCGGCTTTCTCGGCGCCGGCAAGACCACGCTGATTCGCCACGTCATCGCCAATGCGCAAGGCCGCCGCCTCGCGGTCATCGTCAACGAGTTCGGCGACGTCGGCATCGACGGCGAAATCCTCAAAGGCTGCGGCAACGCCGCCTGCCCGGAGGAAAATATCGTCGAGCTGGCCAACGGCTGCCTGTGTTGCACCGTGGCCGACGAATTCGTGCCGGCGCTCGATGCAATTCTCGCCCGCGACGGCGTCGAGCATATCGTCATCGAAACCTCGGGGCTGGCTTTGCCCAAGCCGCTGGTACAGGCGTTCCATTGGCCAGCGATCAAAAGCCGCGTCACCGTCGACGGCGTCGTAGTTGTGGTCGACGGCGCAGCGCTCGCCGACGGCCGCGTCGCCCACGATCTCAAGGCGCTGGCGGAGCAACGCATCGCCGACACTGCGCTTACCCACGACGACCCCATCGAAGAAGTCTTCGAGGACCAGATCGCCTGCGCCGATCTCGTCGTGCTCAACAAGAGCGATCTCATCGACGCCGCCGGCGTCGCTCGCGCGCAAGCCGCCATCGCGCAAGCGCTGCCGCGCAGCGTCAAGGTGATCACCGTCGCCGGCGGCAAGGTCGATCAGAAATTGTTGCTCGGACTTGGCGTCGGCACCGAGGACGATATCGACAATCGCCACACGCGGCACGACGACGAGGAAGAGCACGACCACGAAGACTTCGATTCCTTCGTCGTGCCGCTTGGCGAAATTGCCGACCCGTCCGCGCTCGCCGCACGCGTCACGGCGCTGGCGGAGAAATTCGACGTGCTCCGCGTCAAGGGCTTTGCCGCCGTTGCCAACAAGCCGCTGCGCCTTCTGGTACAGGCGGTCGGGCCGCGGGTGACGCATCAATACGATCGGCCTTGGGCCAAGGGCGAAGCGCGGGCTGGCCGGCTGGTGGTGATCGGACTGAAGGGACTTGATCGCGCGGCGGTCACGCACGCGCTCGCTGGATGAGGCGGGTTTAGGCCATGCATCTGCTGGCAACGACCGCGACCAATCTCGACGACATCGTCGAGGCGGTCGACCTCGGCCAGCCGCCGGGCGACATCGCCATCCTGTCGTTCGCCGACAGCGATCTCACCGGGCTTGGCGCCGCGTGGGGGGCGGAGCACGCCTCCCTGCCGAGCGTGCGGCTGGCGCATCTGCGTGATCTCCGCCATCCGATGTCGGTCGATCTGTGGATCGATCGCGTCGGCGCTCATGCGAAAGTGATTGTCGTCCGCCTGCTCGGCGGACTTGATTGGTGGAAATACGGCATCGAGCGGCTCTCGGCGTTGGCGCGCGAACGCGGCATCGCACTCGCCGTCTTGCCGGGTGAGGACCGCGACGACGCGCGGCTTGCGGCAGCGTCGACATTGCCGGCAACGGAACTCGACACGTTGCTGCTTTACTTCCGCGAAGGCGGCGGCGAAAACCTGCGCGCGTTGCTGCGGCGGCTCGCCGCCTATGCCGGCTTCGCTCTCGAAACGCGCGCACCGAAACCCGTGCCGCGCCACGCCGGCTATCTGCCGGGCGAAGGCGCGGTCGACCTCGACCGGCTGGTGGCTTCGCTGGCGCGCGGCAAAGCGGTCGTACCGATCATCTTCTATCGGGCGCTCCTCCTCGCTTCCGACACGGCGCCGATCGATGCGCTGTGCGCGGCGCTCGCCGCGCGCAGCCTGGCAGCGGCTCCGCTGGTCGTGACCAGCTTGAAGGACAGCGAGGCGGCGGCCTTTCTCCACGACGCTTTAACGCGACTTCGGCCTGCCATCATTGTCACCATGACCGCGTTTGCGGCCGGCGGTGCTGGCGAGCCGACGCCGCTCGACGCATGCGATGTCTCGGTGCTGCAAGTCGTCAGCGCCACGACCCGGCGCGCTGCGTGGCGCGAAAGTACACGCGGCCTCGGCGCCGCCGATCTTGCCATGCACATCGTGCTGCCGGAGCTTGATGGTCGCATCCTGGCGGGCGCCCTGGCGTTCAAGGATCCGCTGCCGACGCAGCAAGGCCTCGCTTTCACGGCGCTGGCAAGCCGCCCCGAGCCGGATCGCGTCGACATGGTTGCGGCTCGCATCGCGGCTTTGGTGCGCTTGCGCGCAATGCCACGCGCCGAGCGGACCATCGCGGTGCTGATGCCGGATTATCCCGGCGCGCCCGGACGCACCGGCTACGCCGTCGGCCTCGACGTACCGGCGAGCGTGATCGCGCTGCTCGGCGATCTAGCGGCGGCCGGTTACGCCGTGGCGCAGTGGCCGTGTGATGTAAGTACACTCTTGGCCGACCTGGACTCCGGCGCCGATGATGCCGCGCTCACGCTGCCGCAATACCAAGCTCTGCTGGCGCGCCTGCCCCCGGCCGCTGTCGCACGCTTGCACGTGGCTTGGGGAAAGCCGGCGGACGATCCCGACGTCCGCAACGGCGCATTCCGCTTCCGCGCGCAAAAGTTCGGCAACGTGATCGTCGCCTTGCCGCCGGATCGCGGCCGCGCCGCGGAGCGGCGCGCTGACTATCACGATCCGTCGCTGCCACCGCGCCATGCGCTCGTGGCATTCGGGCTCTGGCTGCAGCACGTCTCCCGAGTCGACGCAATCGTCCATATGGGCGCGCACGGCACGCTGGAATGGCTGCCGGGCAAAGCCGTCGCGTTGACGGCCGAATGCTTTCCGGAAATCGTCACCGGACCGCTGCCGGTCATTTATCCCTTCATCGTCAGCAATCCCGGCGAAGCCGCGCAGGCCAAGCGCCGGATCGCCGCCGTGACCATCGGCCATCTGCCGCCGCCGCTGGCCGCCGGTCCGCTCACTGGCGACGCACGCGAGCTGGAACGCCTGATCGACGAATATGCCCAAGCCGACGGGCTTGATCGCCGCCGCCGCGAGCGGCTGGCGACCCTAATCGTCGACACCGCGCAGCGCACCGGCCTGGCGCGCGAGGCCGGCATCGTCAGCGCAGACGCTGGCGACGATGCCCTGCGCCGGATCGATGCCTGGCTGTGCGATCTCAAGGACCTCGCCGTCAAAGACGGCCTGCACATTTACGGCCACGCACCTACCGGCACCGACGACCCGCAATGGTCGGCCAGCGCGCGGGCCGAGCGCACGGCGCTGATCGCCGCGCTCGACGCCCGCCGCGTCGCGCCCGGCCCCGCCGGCGCACCGACGCGCGGGCGGCGCGACGTACTGCCAACCGGCCGCAATCTCTTCACTGCCGATCCGCGCCACCTGCCGACGCCGACCGCCATGGACCTCGGCCGGTTCGCCGCCGACGAAATTTTGCGCGCGCATTTACAGGCCCATGGCGAGCCGCCGCGCGCCGTGGTGATCGATCTCTGGGGCAGCGCCACCTTGCGCACCGGCGGCGAAGAGATCGCACAAGGTCTGGCGCTGATGGGCTGCCGGCCGATCTGGGATCACGCCAGCGGCCGTGTAACGGGCGTCGAAGTTCTGCCGACCGCGGCGATCGGGCGCGCACGGATCGATGTCACCTGGCGCATCTCCGGGCTGTTCCGCGATCTTTTCCCGGCGCAGATCGCGCTCATCGATGCCGCAGTACAGGCGGTCGCCGCCCGCGACGAAGCTGACGATGAGAATCCGCTCGCCTGCGCAAGACGCGCGGGCGGTGCGGCAAGGCTCGATCGCATCTTCGGCACCGCGCCGGGCGCTTACGGCTCTGGAATCGAAGACCTGCTCGGCCGCGACGCCGGCGCCGAAACCATCGGTGCGGCGTATCTCGCGGCGACGTCGCATAGCTATGGTGGCGCTGCTGGCGATGCCCGCGATGTCTCTGGCGCGTTCGCAGAGCGCGTCGCCGGGGCTGATCTTCTCGTGCATCCGGGCGACGATCCTGGCCGCGACCTGCTGGAAGGGGCCGAGGACGTGGCCTTTGTTGGCGGCTTTGCCGCGGCGGCAAAAATGCTCGGCCGCGCCGCCGATCTCGTGATGCTGGACGTGACCGATCCGCAGCGTCCGCGCGCCCGGACCCTCTCCGTCGCACTGGCGCGCATCGTGCGGGCGCGCGCTGTCAATCCGCGCTTCATTGCCGGCCAGATGCGGCACGGCTATCGCGGCGCCGCTGAACTTGCCGAGACCGTGGATCGTCTTGTCGCCTTCGCTGAGACGACCGACGCGGTCGCCAGCGAATTGTTCGATCTCCTGTACGAGGCTTACGTCGCTGATCCCAACGTGCGCGAATTTCTGCGGCGCGAAAATCCGCAAGCGGCTGCGGCGATCGCCGATCGTCTCGACGCCGCACGGCAGCGCGGCTTCTGGCACCCGCGCCGCAACGATATCGACGCCGACCTTGCGGCGTTGCGCGCGGACGCCGCCGCATGACCGCACGCGCTATATTCTTTTCGCGGCTTCGCGGCGCCTGCCCCGGCCTGTCGGCGCCGATGCCAACCGGCGATGGGTTGTTGGTGCGGCTCCTGCCCGTCGGCACGATTCCGCTCGACGCCTTCCTCCGGCTGTGCGCGGCGGCGCGCGAACATGGCAACGGCATCGTCGAAATCACCGCGCGCGGCAGCATTCAGATCCGGGGGCTGAGCACGGCGTCGGCGCCGCGCTTTGCTGATGCCATCGCCTTGCTCAATATCGCCGCCGACGACGGCATTCCGGTTCTCAATAATGCGCTTGCCGGACTCGATCCGGGCGAGATTTTGGATGCCGCCGGGCTCGCGGCCGAATTGCGCTGCGCATTGACCGAAACCTCGCTCGCGGCGCGGCTCGCGCCGAAAGTTTCGGTCGTGATCGATGGCGGCGGTACGCTGCGCCTCGACGGTCTTGCTGCTGATGTACGGCTCTCCGCCACCGCGGTACGTGACGGCCCGGTCCTCCGTATCAGCGTCGGCGGCGATGACGCGAGTGCGACCGAGCTTGGCGCCGTCGCGCCGCAAGACGCCATCGACGCTGCCATGCGATTGCTCGAAGTCATCGCCCGCGGCGGCCGATCCGCGCGGGCGCGTGACATGGTCCCAGCGAACGGAATCGCTGCGTTCCGCGCCGCGGTCGCCGATTTGCTGATCTCGGATGCATCGCCAAGCAATTCGTCCAATGCCGGCGAGCCAATTGGCACGCATCGCTTGCGCGACGGAGCGCTCGCCCTCGGCATCGGGCTCGCCTTCGGTCATGCCGATGCGGTGACGCTGGAACGATTGACCGAAGCCGCGCACACGTTCGGCGCGACCGGCCTGCGCGCCGCGCCAGGACGGCTGTTGATGATCATCGGCCTTTCGGATGAAGGCGCTCCGCGCCTCGCCGCCACGGCCGAAAGTCTCGGCTTCATCATCCGCGCCGACGACCCGCGCCGCCACGTTATCGCCTGCGCCGGCGCGCCGATCTGTTCCTCGGCGCACATCGCCGCCCGCGCCATCGCGCCGCGCATCGCAGAGATCGCCGCGCCACATCTCGGGCCGGAATTCGATATTCACATTTCCGGCTGCGCCAAAGGCTGCGCAAACGCCAGGGCAGCAGCGCTCACCGTCGTCGGCACGCCGCAAGGGTGCGCGCTGATCGCCAACGGCTCGGTGCGCGAAAGTCCCTTCGCGACCGTCGCTAACGACGAACTGCCGGCGGCGATCGAGCAATACGTGCGCGCCAGACGACGCGAGAGCAGTCATGTCTGAGCGCGCCTATCTGCGTGACGGCGCGGCGATCTATGAGCGCTCGTTCGCCATCATCCGCGCCGAGGCCGATCTGTCGCACTTCTCCGCCGAACAAGCCGAGATCGCGGTGCGCATGATCCATGCCTGCGGCGCTGTCGAGGCTGCGCAGCATATCGTGTTCGGCGAAAACCTCGTCGCCGCGGCGCGGGGCGCGCTCGCCGCCGGCGCGCCGATCCTCTGCGACGCAGAGATGGTGGCGCACGGCATCACGCGAGCGCGCTTGCCGGCGCGCAACGACGTGATCTGCGCGCTCAACGATTCTCGCGTCCCCGACCTCGCTAAGCAACTCGACACCACGCGCTCGGCGGCGGCACTCGATCTGTGGCGCGATCGTCTCGCCGGCGCCGTGGTCGCGATCGGCAACGCGCCGACGGCGCTGTTCCGGCTGCTCGATTTGATCGACGCCGGCGCGCCGAAGCCAGCGGCGATCCTCGGCATTCCAGTCGGCTTCGTCGGCGCCGCCGAATCCAAGGACGCGCTCGCGGCCGATCCGCGCGGCGTGCCGTTCCTGATCGTGCGCGGGCGCATCGGCGGCAGTGCCATGACCGCCGCCGCCGTCAACGCTTTGGCGAGGCCCGGGCTATGAGCGCGGCAAAGCTCGTGAGCGGGGGAAGACTTTTGGGCGTCGGCGTCGGGCCCGGCGATCCGGAACTGATGACGCTCAAGGCGATGCGGGCGCTCCGGGAAGCCGACGTGATCGCTCATTTCGCCAAGGCCGGTAATGCCAGTCACGCGCGCGCGATCGCGGCGCCGCATTTGCGCACCGCTGTCACCGAGTTGCCGCTCCTCTATCCAGTGACGACCGAGCTGCCGAAATGCAGCGACGGCTACCGCGACGCGCTGCACGATTTCTACGACCAGGCTGCAGCGAATATCGCCGCGCATCTCGAGGCCGGACGCGCGGTGGCGGTGATCTGCGAGGGCGATCCGCTGTTCTACGGCTCCTACATGCATCTGCATGTGCGGCTGGCGTCGCGCTTTCCGACCGAAATCGTTGCCGGTATCACCGGCATGTCGGGCTGCTGGTCGGCGGCCGGCATGCCGATCGCGCAGGGCGATGACGTCTTCACCGTGCTGCCGGCGACGCTGCCGGAAGACGAGCTGGCGCGGCGCCTGCGCGACGCCGACGCCGCGGTGGTGATGAAGGTCGGACGGCATCTGCCGAAACTGCGCCGCGCGCTACAGACCAGCGGGCGGCTGGCGCGCGCCATCTATGTCGAACGCGGCACCATGGCCGACGCAAAAATGATTCCGCTCGCCGCCAAGCCGGGCGACGACGCGCCCTACTTCGCGGTCGTGCTGGTGCCTGGCTGGGAGCAACGGCCGTGAGCGGGCATCTCGCCGTGGTCGGACTGGGACCGGGCGACGCTCGTTGTCTCACGCCTGAGGCGGACGAGGCGCTGGCCGTCGCGCAGGCGCTCTATGGCTACGGGCCCTATCTCGATCGCGTGCCGGCGAGACGCAATCAGACGCGGCATGCCTCAGACAATCGCGAGGAACGCGCCCGCGCCGCCACAGCGCTCGCGCACGCGGCGCAAGGCGCGCACGTTGTCATCGTCTCCGGCGGCGATCCCGGCGTGTTTGCCATGGCGGCTGCGGTCTGCGAGGAGATCGAAGCCGGACCGGAAAGCTTCCGCGCCCTCGATGTCGTCATCGTTCCCGGCATCACAGCCATGCTTGCCGTCGCCGCGCGGATCGGCGCGCCGCTCGGCCACGATTTCTGCGCGCTGTCGCTGTCCGACAATCTCAAGCCGTGGAATCTCGTCGAGCGGCGGCTCAATGCCGCCGCCAGCGCCGGCTTTGTCATCGCGCTCTACAATCCGGTATCGCGGGCCCGGCCGTGGCAGTTTGACGCCGCGATCCAGCTGCTCCGCCGCCACCTCCCACCGTCAACGCCGGTTGTTTTCGGCCGCGCGGTGACACGGCCCGGCGAGCAAATCGACGTCACCACCCTCGACTGCGCTGACGCGGCACATGCCGATATGGCGACGCTGGTCATTGTCGGCTCGCGCGAAACGCGCGTCGTCACCCGCCCCGGAAAGCCGCCGCTGGTCTACACGCCCCGCGCCGCCGCCGAGGTGAGCGCATGATCGAGCCAGGCGATCGCGCCCTCGGTGGTCGCGACCGTCGGCGCGTCGGGCGCGGACGGCCGGCGCAACATGATCACCTTGATGCCGAGCGAACGCGCGGCGGCGATCTTGCCATAGGTGGCGCTGCCACCGCTGTTCTTGGCGATCACGACGTCGATACGATGCTCGGTCATCAGCGCGCGGTCATCGGCTTCTGCGAACGGTCCGCGCCCGGTCAGATAAACCACATGCGGCAGCGGCAACGGCGGATCGACCGGGTCGACGCTGCGGATCAGATAACGATGCTGCGGCGCATCGGCGAACGGCGCGAGCTCGTTGCGGCCGAGCGTGACGAACACCCGGCGCGGCGGCTCGCCCAGCGCACGCACCGCTGCCGGCACGTCATTGACCTCGATCCAGCAGTCTCCTTCGGCAGCGGTCCAGGGCGGCCTCTGCAACATCACGAATGGCACGCCGGTCTTCCGCGCAGCCACGAGCGCATTCGCCGAGATGACGCTGGCGTAAGGATGCGTCGCGTCGATCAGCACGTCGATGCGCTCGCCCGACAGATAATCCGCCAAGCCTGCGGCGCCGCCAAAGCCGCCGCTGCGGACCGGAACCGGCTGGCGCGCGGGCGAAGCGGTCCGGCCGGCGAGCGACAGCATCACGTCAAGCTCGGGCCGGCCCGCCAATCGTTCCGCCAGCATGCGCGCTTCCGTCGTGCCGCCGAGAATGAGGATGCGTTTCATGTCGCTCCCTGAAGCGATCGAACGCGACACTGCCGCATCGCCGCGCTGGCTGTCCATTGTCGGCATCGGCGAGGACGGCGTCGACGGCTTGAGCGCCGCGGCGCGCGGACTGATCAGCGCGGCAGAGATCGTGTTCGGCGGCAAGCGCCATCTTGCGCTCGCCGCTCCGCTCATTCGCGGCGCGGCCCGGCCGTGGCCAAGCCCGTTCGATGGCGCCACGGCAGAAGTCGGCAATCATCACGGCCGGCAGGTCTGTGTACTCGCTTCGGGCGATCCGTTCCATTACGGCGTCGGCGCGGTGTTGGCCCGAACGATCGATGCGAACGAGATGATCGTCGTGCCGGCGCCGTCGGCCTTCAGCCTTGCGGCAGCGCGGCTCGGCTGGTCGTTGGCAGAGACGACGCTCCTTTCCGTACACGGCCGTAATCTCGATCTCATTCGTCCGCATCTGCAGCCGGGAGCGCGCATTCTGGCGCTGACATCGGACGGCGACGGACCGGCGGCGCTTGCACACCTTCTCGCGCAATCGGGCTTCGCCCCGTCGCGCCTGACTGTGCTCGAGGCACTCGGCGGAGCGCGCGAGCGCATCCGCACGACCACGGCGGCCGCGTTCGATCTCGGCGCGATCGATGCGCTCAACACGCTGGCGATCGAGGTTTCGGCCACGGCCGGCGCGCGCGTGATCAGCCGCAGCACCGGCCTTGCCGATGATCTTTTCGAGCACGATGGCCAGATCACCAAGCGTGAGGTGCGCGCGGTGACCCTATCGTCGCTGTCGCCGCGGCGCGGCGAATTACTGTGGGACATCGGCACCGGCGCCGGCTCGGTGGCGATCGAATGGATGCTGGCCGACCCGCTTGTCATGCGCGCGATCGCAGTGGAACAGCGCGCCGACCGCGCTGCGCGCATCCACCGCAACGCCGCCGCCTTCGGCGTGCCGGGGCTCGACGTCGTCCAAGGATCGGCGCCGGAAGCGCTGGCAAATTTGCCGCCGCCGCATGCCGTCTTTGTCGGCGGCGGCGCCGGCGAGCCGGGCGTGCTCGACACGGCGAGTGCGGCGCTGCACGCCGGCGGCCGGCTGGTCGTCAACGCGGTCACACTCGAGACCGAAGCGCTGCTGATCGCCCGTCACGCGGCACTCGGCGGTGAATTGATCCGCATCGCCATCTCACGTGCCGGTGCGGTCGGCGGCAAGACCGGCTGGCGCGCGGCGCTCCCGGTCACGCAATGGGTCTGGACGAAACCATGATCGCCGCCGGCATCGGATGCAGACGCGGCGCGTCGGCGCCCGACATCGAAGCCGCGATCAGGGCTGCATTGGCGTGCGCGAACATCGCGGCGGATGCGCTCGATGTGATTGCCACCATCGAAGCCAAGCGCACCGAGGCCGGCATCTTGGCCGCAGCCGAGAAATTCGGCGTTGCGGTCGTGATCGTGCCCGAACACGAACTCGCGCTTGCCAACGATCGCATCGAAACCCATTCGGATCGCGTGCTCACGCTTACGGGCGTCGGCTCGGTCGCCGAGGCCGCCGCACTGGCCGCTGCCGGACCCTCGGCCAGGTTGATCGCGCCACGCCTCGCCATCGGCTCGGCGACCTGCGCGATTGCAGCGTCAGCGCCGACCGCGGGAGCGGCGCGATGACCGTACATTTCATCGGCGCCGGACCGGGCGCAGCCGATTTGATCACCGTGCGTGGCCGCGACCTGATCGCGCGCTGTCCGGTCTGCCTCTATGCCGGCTCGATCGTGCCGCGCGAGCTGTTGAGCTTCTGCCCGCCGGGCGCCCGCATCGTCGACACCGCGCCGCTCTCGCTCGATGACATCGAGGCCGAATTCGCCGCGGCGCATGCTGCCGGCCACGACGTGGCGCGGCTTCAATCCGGCGATCTGTCGATCTATTCGGCGCTCGCCGAGCAATTGCGGCGGCTTAACCGCTGCGGCATCCCTTACACGCTCACGCCCGGCGTGCCGGCTTTTGCCGCCGCCGCGGCCGCGCTGGGATGCGAGTTGACGGTGCCCGAGATCGCGCAGAGCGTCGTGCTGACCCGCATCGGCGGCCGCGCCTCGCGCATGCCGGAGAAGGAGAAACTCGCGACGTTTGCCGGAAGCGGCGCGACGCTCGCCATCCATCTTGCCATTCATGGCATCGACGCGCTTGTCACGGAGCTGACGCCGTTCTATGGCGCGGCGTGCCCGGCAGCGGTGGTCGCGCAAGTCACCACGTCAGACGAGCAAATCCTGCGCGGCACGCTTGCCGATATCGGTGCGAAAGTGGCCGCGGCTCGCATCGAACGCACGGCCCTCATTCTGGTCGGCCCGGCGCTGGCGGCAGAAAGTTTCCGCGACAGCGCGCTCTACGATGCCGACTATCGGCGCCGGTTCCGCGGAGGCGCCGCATGAGCATGCGCCTAGTCAGATGCAAACGGCGCGCGTCCAACCAAAACGCCATCGCGATCAAACATGACGATCTCGATCGCGACATCGCGGCCGGCAACGACCTGTGCCGCCGTGGTCTTCGCCGCACGCGCGACTTCGTCGCCGAGCGCGATGCCCTCGGATTGCGCCAATGCAAATACTTCGGCGGCGTTGTTGGCCGTGAGGATGCGCACGCCAAGCGCGGTGGAACCTCCGGCGGCCGCCGCAAACTGCGCCAGCAGCGCGTGATCGACCGCGCCGCGCTTGGAGTGAAGGTCGGTAAGGCCCTGGGCCAGCTTCGACATCTTGCCGACGCCGCCCGCAATGGTGACGCGCGGCAGCGGATGGGCGCGCACATATTTGAGCATGCCGCCGACGAAATCGCCCATGTCGATCAGCGCGATCTCGGGCAGCCGATAAAGCTTTTGCACCGCCACTTCGGAAGCGGCCCCGGTCGAGCCGGCGATGTGGGTCAGCCCAGCGGCCCGCGCGACGTCGATGCCGCGATGGATCGAATGGATCCAGGCCGAGCAGGAATACGGCACGACGATCCCGGTGGTGCCGAGGATCGACAGACCGCCGACAATGCCGAGCCGGCCGTTGAGGGTCTTGGCGGCGAGCGCCTCGCCGCCCGGAATGGCGATCTCGATCTCGGCGTCCCCGCCCCTGCCGCTGGCGGCGGCGATTTCGGCGATGGCGTCACGCATCATGCGCCGCGGCACCGGATTGATCGCCGGCTCGCCCGGCGGCAGCGGAAGCCCGGGCCGCGTCACGGTGCCGACGCCTTCGCCGGCGCGAAAAGTTACGCCGGCGCCTGGCGCGCCGAGCCGGACCGTGGCGACGACAAGCGCGCCGTGGGTGACGTCGGGATCGTCGCCGGCGTCTTTGATTACGCCGGCGCTCGCCGCGTCCCCATCGCGCCGTGTCATGGCGAGCGCAAAACTCGGCCGCTCGCCGCGCGGCAAGGTCACCTCGACCGGATCGGGAAATTCGCCGGTGATCAGCGCCGCGAACGCCGCCTTCGCCGCCGCCGCGGCGCAGGTGCCGGTGGTCCATCCCCGGCGCAATGGCCGTTCCTGCCGCTCCATGCCGCATCCTTTAGTCCCACGCGCCGCACGCGTCACCACGGGAGCGCGCTGACATGACGGCATGGGACAAGCTGGCGACGCGGCGCGATGGCGTGCCGGTCCTGATGCCCGGCCATGTCTGGCTCGCGGGCGCGGGCCCCGGCGATCCCGGCCTGTTGACGCTCGATGCGCTTGCCGGCCTGCAGCAGGCCGACGTGGTCGTTCACGATGCGCTGGTCGATCGGCGGGTGCTGGCGCTGGCGTCAAAGCAGGCGCGGCTTGAATTCGCCGGCAAGCGTGGCGGCAAGCCGTCGGCGTTGCAGGCCGATATCACCCAGCGGCTCATCGCGCTGGCGGGGAGCGGACATCGGGTGCTGCGGCTCAAAGGCGGCGACCCGTTCGTTTTCGGGCGGGGCGGCGAAGAGGCGATGGCGCTCGCGGCGGCCAGCATTCCCTTCCGCGTGATCCCCGGCGTCACCGCCGGCCTTGCGGCACTGGCCGCAGCCTCGATCCCGGCGACGCTGCGCGGCCTTAACCGCGCTATTATCTTCGCCGCCGGCCACGGCGCCGACGAGGATTTCGATTGGGCGCCGCTGGCGCACACCGGTCAGCCGATCGTGCTCTACATGGTGATGCACAATCTGGATCGGATTGCCGACGCGTTGATGGCGGCAGGGCTCAAGCCGACGATGCCGGCTGCAATTATCGCTTCGGCGGCGACGCCCAAGGAACGCGTGCTGATTTCGACGCTGCAGAGGCTCGCAGCCGACGCGCGCGAGCAAAAATTCGAGCCGCCGGCGATCGTCGTGATCGGCGAGATTGTCAAAGTCCGCGAACAATTGCGCGGCGAAACCGCATCGCTCTCCCAAGAATCACCATGACGGCGCGCGGCCTCATCGTCGCCACGCCGCATTCCGGCGCCGGCAAGACCACGGTGACGCTGGCGCTACTGGCGGCATTGCGGCGGCGCGGGCTCACGGTGCGCGCGGCCAAGGCGGGCCCCGATTACATCGATCCGGCTTTCCACGCGGCGGCCACCGGCTCGGTGAGTGTCAATCTCAACTCCTGGGCGATGTCGAGCAAATTGCTCGATACGCTGGCCGCGCAAGCCGGCGATGGCGCCGATATTGTCGTGATCGAAGGCGTCATGGGCCTGTTCGACGGCGCGGCCGAGGCCGGAGCGCACGGCCGGCATGGCGCTACCGCCGACCTTGCCGCGCATTTCGGATTGCCGGTCGTGCTCGTGCTCGACGTGGCGCGCCAGGCCCAATCGGCCGCAGCGATCGTGCGCGGGTTTTGTTCGCACGATCCGGCCGTCCGCATCGCCGGCGTCGTCCTCAATCGGCTCGCGAGCGAACGCCATCGCGCGTTGGTTGCCGACGCCATCGCCCGGCTCGACGTTCCAATCCTCGGCGCGCTGCCGCGCGAGGCCGCGCTCGCTTTGCCGGAGCGTCATCTTGGGCTCGTGCAGGCCGTAGAGCACGCCGATCTCGTGGCTTTGTTTGATCGCCTGGCGGAAACCGCCGAGCGCTATTGCGATCTCGACGCCATCGTCGCCTGTGCCGGAGCTTTCAACATCGCGCCGAGCGCAAACAGGCCTTTGGCGCTGCCGCCGCCGGGGCAGCGGATCGCGCTAGCGCGCGACCAGGCGTTCAGCTTCGTCTATCCGCATGTGATCGACGCCTGGCGACAAGCCGGCGCCGAGATCTTGCCGTTCTCGCCGCTTGCCGATGACGCTCCTCCGCCCGACGCCGACAGCTGCTGGCTGCCGGGCGGCTATCCGGAGCTGCACGCGGAAACTCTCGCCGCCGCGCGAGAGTTCTCCGCCGGCCTGCGAAGCTTCGCCGCCACCCGGCCGGTGCATGGCGAGTGCGGCGGCTACATGGTGCTGGGCGAAAGCCTGGAAGACGCCGCCGGCCGGCGTCATGCGATGACCGGACTGCTCGGTCATGCGACCAGCTTCGCCAAGCGCAAGCTGCATCTGGGCTACCGCACCGCACGGCTGCTCTCGTCGGGCGCGCTGGGCAAGAGCGGCACACACATCCGTGGCCATGAATTCCACTACGCGTCGCTGACATCCGCCGGCGACGACGAGCCGTTTGCAAAGATCGCCGATGGCGCGGGCAAAGCGTCGGCGGAAACCGGGGGCCGACGCGGCCGCGTCACCGGCACATTCTTCCACGCCATCGCCACCGACGCATAAGCTGAAGTATCGGCCGCGCGCTTAGGGCGTCGTGCACTGATAAATCGCCGATCGATTTCAGCTTTCGAGCGAACCCCGGACATAGAGCCGGCGTCGTCGAATGACCGAGTCTGACCCGGAACGGAACTCACGCGCGTATTCGCCTTCGACCCAACCATGCCAGCTGCACTTTAAGGTGAGTGCGCTGTGCCGTGGCTCCGCGCAGACGGCATGGTCTCGGCCCACAATTCGTGTTTGCGGTCCAGCACATAGACGACTTGCCCTTCGACATCACCCTTGCTGACAAACTGAAAGGCCTCGGCACCCAATTTTACCGCCAGATCACCGTCGACCAATGCCGCTTGCGATCGATCCTCCAGTTCCTGCCAGAGCCTGCCGTCGGTCGCGAGCACATAAACAACATTTCCATCCACCGCGTGAAAAGCCGCGACGTCATGGTCTACCTGTCGGGGCGTATCCTTTCCATTTTGGCGCCACAAGATATGACCGGGCGTCAAGACATAGGCGGTATCGCCGTCCGCGACATAGTCGAACGCAGCAATCGGTTGGCCAACTTTGACGCGATTTCGAAAGTCTCCGGTCTCGCGCCACAGCGCTCCATCGGTTCCGAGAACGAACACCACGCTGGAATTCATCGCTTGAAACGCAGCGACATTCTCGTCGACCAAATCACGGCCTTTGCCGCCGGCATGCAATCGCCACAGCCGCTTGTCCGTCCCGGCGATATAGACAAGATCTCCAATCGGCTGGAAGTCGCCAACCGCGTGATCGAGCAAAGTCGCTTGAGACCCATCGCCCTCAGCCCGCCAGAGGGTGCCATCTTTTGCCAGCACAAAGAGCTGCCCTGCCTCGGTGACGCGAAATTGACTGACGGATTGCGCAACCTTCGCCGAGTCGTTACCGCCAAGAGCGAAGCGCCATAGCCGCGCCCCGCCGTCCAGACCATACGCAACGGTTCCGCCGACGATTTCGAAACGCTCGATCCCTGCGCCAATCGACTTACGCGTGCTGGCGCCGTAATTGAGCGGGGCGCGCGCCTCCAACCGATCGAGCAATTTCGGCGGCTCGTCAGGTTGTTGAACCGGCCTGGCAAGACGGCGATGGCCGCCGCCGCCACCGTGGCAGCCACCCCTACGGAAAATGCTCGTAGCCGGGTCGGCGAAATCACCTCCGATCCAATCGCAGCCCGTGGGCCGCCGCTTGAAGGCCTGCGCTGGGTCGACCAAACACACCAAGCCGATCGCGCCGACCAAGAGCACCAACCGCAGAACGGAGATTGTCATTCGAAGTACCCCGCTCCAGTCAGCGCTGCAGCAGCGCGACGGTATCGAGACCACCGTCGGAACAAATACTGACAATGGCGCGGCTGCCTTCCGGCATCGCCGCGAGCTCCTTCACCGCCTGAGACAAAATCCGCGCGCCGGTTGCGGCGAACGGATGGCCGAGCGCGACGCTGCCGCCATTCGGATTCATCCGCTCGCGCGGGAAAGTGCCGAAGGTATGCTCGACGCCGGCCTTGGCGCGCACGAAGTCCTTATCCTGCAGCGCCTTGATGTGGCACAGCACCTGCGCGGAGAACGCTTCGTGAATTTCCCATAACGCAATGTCGTCGAACTTTAGGCCATGGCGCGCCAGCAATCGCGGAATGGCCGACACCGGCGCCATCAACAAACCTTCGTGGAAAATATCGACCGCGGCCATTTCGAAGTCCACGAGCCGGGCCCGCGGCAGCGCCGACGGCAAAAGCGCAACGCCTTCATCGGTCGCGACCCAGATCGCTGCGGCGCCGTCGGTCAGCGGCGAGCTGTTGCCCGCTGTCAGCGTACCGCGGCCGCTGGTGCGATCGAATACCGGCTTGAGCTTGCCGAGCTTTTCCATCGACGTGTCGCGGCGCGGGAAGTGGTCTTTGTCGACGCCGTCGAGCGGAACGATCAAGTCGGCGAAGAAGCCGCGATCCTGCGCCGCGATCGCGCGTTGATGGCCTTCGAGCGCCAGCTCGTCCTGTTCGCGGCGGCCGATGCTCCAGTCCTTGGCCATGTCTTCTGTATGTTCGCCCATGCTGCGGCCGGTGACGCGGTTCTTCACCTCCGGCACGAACAGCCGGATATCCGCGGGGCGGAGCCGGCGCAGCACGCTCAGACGATCGGCGGCGCTGCGCGCCTGAAACAGGCGCCGCAGCCAGACGGAAAAATTCTGCCCGAGACCGATCTGCACCCGGCTCATGCTTTCGACGCCACCGACCATCGCCAGCGCCGCGCGCCGGCGCGCCAAGATGCCGGTCGCTTCGAAGACGCCGGCCATGCTGGTGGAGCATTGCATGATGGTGGTGAAGGTCGGCACGTGCGGATCGAGCTTGGCTTCGAGCCACACTTCGCGCGCCAGATTGGCGTAGGCGAGGTTGACGACCACCGAGCCCCAGACACCGAAATCGATCGCACCGCTTGTTTGCTGCGCCATGGCTTGAACGACCGGCACCGACAAGCCGAGCGAGTCGCGATGCGCGAACGGCCCATCGACGCCGACGAACGGCGTGCGCAAGCCTGAGATCAGCCAAAACGTCTGCGCATCGTTGTCAGCCATTGGCGCGAACGATCTCCTCTTCGACGTCGCGAAGCTTATCCTTGCCGAAGAAGATTTCGTTGGCGACAAAGAATGTCGGGCTGCCGAAGGTGCCGCGCGCCACCGAGGCTTCGGTGTTCTTCAGCAAGCGATCCTTGACCTCCGGCTCCTGGGTGCGGGCGAGCAACGCCGGACCGTCCAACCCGGCCTCATTCAACGCCGCGCCGACCACCGCCGGATCGTCCATCTTTTTCGGCGCGCCCCACATCGCCTTGAAGACTTCGTCGACATAGCGCTCGAACACGCCTTCGAATTGCGCCGCGATGGCGCCGCGCATGACCAGGAGCGTGTTGACCGGGAAGAACGGGTTCCAGGTGAACTGCGTAATGCCATAGCGGCGGACGAAGCGCTGCAGCTCGAGCTGTTCGTATTCCAGGCGGTTTTTGATGCCCGCCATTTTTTCGGCGGGCGAGCGGTTGTTGGTCAGCTTGAACACGCCGCCGAGCAAGATCGGCACGTATTCGAACTTGGCGCCGGTCCGCCGCTCGACGTCTGGAACCACCAGGTGCGCCAGGTAGGCATTCGGGCTGCCGAAGTCGAAGTGAAACTCGACCTTTTGCATGTCACCACACCTCGCGATACGGCCGCACGTCGAGCTCAAAGGTCCAGGCGTCGCGCGGCTGCCGGTAGAGCTGCCAATAGGCTTCGGCGACCGAGGTCGGATTCATCAGCTGGTCCGGCTGCAGGCTCTCCAACGCCTCGGCGCCGCCGCGCTGTTTGATGCGCTCGCGCACGAACGCGGTATCGACCCCGGCATCGATGATCAGATGGGCGACGTGAATGTTCTTTGGCCCAAGCTCGCGCGCCATGCTCTGGGCGACGGCGCGCAGGCCGTGCTTGGCGCTGGCGAATGCCGTGTAACCGATGCCGCCGCGAACACTCGCGGTGGCGCCGGTAAAGAAGATGCAGCCCTGGCCGCGCGACAGCATCAGCCGCGCAGCCTCACGGCCGGTGAGAAATCCGGCATAGCAGCCCAGTTCCCAGACTTTGCGGAACACCCGCTCGGTGGTGTCCAGCAGCGGGAAGTTGACGTTGCCGCCGACATTGAAGACGCAGACTTCGAGCGGCGCGCGCGCGTCGGCGGCGCGGAGAAAGGCGGTGATGTCATCCTCTTTGCGCGCATCGAGCCCGCGGGCGACGATCTCGCCGCCTTTGGCTTCGACATCGGCAACCAGCGGCGAAAGCTTGTCGGCGTTGCGCCGGCCGGCGAAAATCGTGAAACCTTCGGCGGCGAATTTCTTGGCGAGCGCCGCGCCGATGAAATCACCGGCGCCGACCACCGCGGCCGTGGCGTTTCGCTTGGCCAAACCCGTCCTCCCGGTTTCTTGTCGCCTCAGCGGCCTTAGCGTCGTGCATTGCGCCTCGTTCGTCCAGTGGCGAAGCATGATCGAGCTCGCTTGCCAATTACGCAGGCAGCCGCCACGATAGGTGGATGCCGGGCGAAAAAGATCACATTGTTGCCGAAACGGCAGCGCGGATTTTTGCCGATTTCGCAGACCCGCAGACCATCAACAAGGCAGAGAACGGCGCCTGGAAGGAGCCGCTCTGGCAGACGCTCAGCGACGCCGGGCTGACGCTGGCATGGGTTCCGGAGAATCTGGGCGGCGCCGGCGCAAGTCTGGCGGAAGGTTTTGCCATTGTCGGCGTTGCCGGACGCTTTGCGCTCGCGGCACCGCTTGCGGAAACGCTGGCGGCAGGATGGCTGTTGGCGCAAGCGGGGCTCGATGCACCGGCGGCACCGATGACGCTCGCCCCTGCCCGGCCGAATGATCGCATCACGATCGGCGCCGACGGGACGCTGAGCGGCCGCGCGACCACCGTGCCGTTCGCGCGAGATTGCGCGCACATCGCGGTGCTCGCTGACGACGGCAAGCGAAAGCGCATTGCGCTGGTCGACGTCAAAGACTGCCGGCTGAATGAAGGGCAGAACCTTGCCGGCGATGCCGCCGACACTGTTACGTTCGATCGTATCAAGCCTACGCACACCGCGCCGGCGCCTGACGGCTTCGACGCACCGTCTTTGCTCCTGATGGGCGCGGCCATCCGCAGCGTCCAGACCGCAGGCGCGCTCGAAGCGATCCTGTCGCTCACGGTCGCGTATGCCAACGAGCGCGTCGCGTTCGAGCGGCCGATCGGCAAATTTCAGGCGGTGCAGCAAAACCTGGCACGGCTCGCCGGTGAAGTCGCCGCCGCACTCGCGGTCTCAAGCTCCGCGGCCGACGCCATCGCACAGGCCGACACATTCGACGAAGCGGTGTTTCTGGAAGCGGCGTCCGCGAAGATCCGCACCGCCGAGGCCGCAGCCGAAGGCTCGGCGATCGCGCACCAGGTGTTCGGCGCCATCGGCTTTACACGGGAGCACATCCTGCATCGCTTTACGTTGCGGCTCCTCGCCTGGCGCGACGATTTCGGCAATGAAAGCTACTGGGCGGCGGAGCTTGGCCGCCGCGTCGCCGCCCGCGGCGCCGACGAGTTCTGGCCTTTGGTGGCTTCGCGATGAGCACGAGCCTCAGTTTCGATCCGGTCCGCCTGCCGCCGCAATGCGAGGCGTTGCGCGCCGAGGTGCGCGCGTTTCTGGCGCAGGAGATTTCCGACGGCACGTTCGATCCGCATCATCCCGGGCACGGCGATTCCTACAACCGCGATGTCAGCCGCCGCGTCGGCGCGAAAGGCTGGATCGGCATGACCTGGCCGAAGCCCTATGGAGGACACGAGCGCAGCCAATTGGAGCGCTACGTGGTGACCGAAGAGTTCCGCGTCGCCAACGCACCGGCGAACTTTCATTTCGTCGCCGACCGGCAGAGCGGACCAATCCTGCTCAAATACGCGCCCGAGCACATCAAAAAGGAAATTCTGCCCCGCATCTGCCGCGGCGAATTGTGCTTCGCCATCGGCATGAGCGAGCCGGGCTCGGGCTCCGACCTGTTCGCGGCCAAGACCAAGGCGACCAAGGCCGATGGCGGCTGGCGCATCAATGGCAGCAAGGTCTGGACCACCAGCGCGCAGGTCGCCGACTACATGATCGCGCTGTTCCGCACTTCGCCGTCGACCAAAGAGAACCGCCGCCATGGCTTGACGCAATTCCTGGTGAACATGAAAGCGCCGGGCATCACCGTGAATCCGATCTATCAGATGACCGGGAAGCCGGGCTTCAACGAAGTGGTATTCGCCGACGCGTTAGTGCCCGACGATCACGTGCTCGGCGAGATCGACGGCGCCTGGAAACAGGCGACCAGCGAGCTTGCTTATGAACGCAGCGGCCCGGAGCGTTTTCTTGATACTTTCTACGTGTTGCCGGAGCTGATCCGTGCGCTCGGCCCGGAGCCCGATCTGCGGGGCGCCGAAGGGCTCGGCCGGCTGGTGGCACAACTGCATACGTTGCGGCGGATGTCGGTGTCTGTCGCCGGCATGCTGCAAGCCGGCAAGGAGCCGGTGGTCGAAGGCTCGATCGTCAAAGACCTCGGCACTGCCTGGGAGCAGAAACTGCCGGCGCGCGTCCGCGAACTCGCGGCGTTCCTCAAGCCTGAACTGTTGAACCATACCGCGCTTGAGGATCAGCTCGCTTACGCCACGGTAATCGCGCCCAAGCTCACTATCCAGGGCGGCACCACTGAAATTCTCCGCGGCATCATCGCCCGCGGCCTCGGCCTGCGCTGACAGGTGCGATAAACCGTGGCGGATATCAGCAAATTGCTGTGGCCCAATTCGGTGGCGGTGGTCGGCGCCTCCTCGGACACCCACGGCCTGCGCGGGCGGCTCCTCGAAATCATGCGCAGCCACCCGTTTGCTGGTCACATCTATCCGGTGAGCCGCAGCGCTGCCGAGGTGCAGGGTCTCAAAGCCTACCCTTCGGTCGAGGTGTTGCCGCAGCCGGTCGATCTCGCGCTGCTGATCGTTCCGGCGCAATACGTGCCGGCGGAACTCGATCGCTGCGGCCGCGCCGGCATCCGCGCCGCCGTCATTCTCAGTTCCGGCTTTGCCGAGGAAGGCGAGACCGGCAGGCGCATGCAGGATGAGATCATCGCCATTGCGCGCCGCCACGACATGGCGGTCACCGGGCCGAACACCGAAGGCTTCTCCAACATCGCGGCCGCGCTGTGCGCGAATTTCAGCCCCGCGTCGGACAAAAGCGCCGGGCCGCTCATTCCGAAACAGCCGCTGGGCCGCGGCCAGATATCGGTGATCTCGCAAAGCGGCGGTCTCGGATTTGCCTTTCTCGATCGCGCCCGCCCGCGCGGCTTCAAGTTTCGCTACATCGTCACCACCGGCAACGAGGCCGTGCTCGAGGCGTCCGACTTCATCGACTATATGCTCGATGAGGGCGAGACCGATGTGTTTTTGCTGCTGATCGAAGCCGTCAAGACGCCGGAAAAATTCACGCGCGTCGCGGCGAAGGCGCTCAAAGCCGGCAAGCCGCTGATCGTCGGCAAGATCGGCCAGACCGAGCCCGGTTCACGCGCCGTCGCTTCGCACACGGCGGCGCTTGCCGGCGCAACGGCCGCCTACCGAGCGATTTTCGAGCATTATGGACTGATCGAGGGACGCGACTACGACGACATGCTCGACTTCGCTGCGGGCTTTCTCGCTTGCGGCCACCGTTTGCCACAAGGAAACCGGGTCGGCATCTGCACGGCATCCGGCGGCGCCGGCATCTGGATGGCCGACGCTTGCGCCGCCGCCGGACTTGACGTGCCGGTGCTCGACGAGGCGACGCGGGCGGCGCTTGACGTTCATCTGCCGTCCTACGCCACGTCGCAGAACCCGGTCGATTCCACCGCGCAGGGCGTGCAGAAGCTCGGTTACGCGCAGTTCGCGCAGCTGGTGGCGGGTTCGCCGGCGATCGACAGCGTCGTCGTGGTGATCACCGCACGCCGCTCGGCATTTCTCGAGGCCGATCTGCCGAAGCTGAAGAGCCTGGCGCAGGAGTCCAACAAGCCGGTCTTGATGTGGACCTACACGCTGCCGTCCGAACGCACCATCGAGATTCTCAACGAGACCGGCTATCCGCTATTCACCGGCGCGCCTAGCTGTGCACGCACGCTCCGTGCGCTAGCCGACTACCGTGCCAAACGCGAGCACGCGCTGCGGCCGATCGAGACAAAGCCGGCGGCGGCGAACCGGGCGAGAGTCGCCGCGGCGCTTGCGGATTCGCCTTCGGTGTTGTGCGAATATCGGGCGCGATCGCTGCTCGGTGCTTACGGTATCGGCGCGGATAATGCGGGTCTGCTCGCACATTCCGCTGATGAGGCCATTGCCGTCGCGCAGGCGACCGGTCGCCCCGTGGCGCTGAAGGTTCAATCCGCCGGCATCCCGCACAAGACCGAGGCCGGCGCCGTCGCTCTCGATATCGCCAGAGCGGACATGGTGCGCACGGCTTACGACAAGCTACTCGCCGCCGCCAAGCGATACGCGCCGGCGGCGCAGATCGATGGCGTCCTGGTGCAGCCAATGGCATCGCCGGGACGCGAAGTCATTCTCGGCGTGACCCGTGACCCGACCTGGGGACTATTGCTCATGGTCGGCCTTGGCGGCGTCCTGGTCGAGGCGCTGGGCGATGTCGCGATGGCACCAGTGCCGCTCGATCACTTCACCGCACACGCGCTGCTCGGCCGGCTCAAAGGCACGCAGATCTTCGCATCGTTCCGCGGCCTGCCGCCGGCCGACACCGAGGCGCTTGTGGAGTTGATGGTCCGGCTGTCGCAATTTGCCGCCGACCATGCCGACGACATCGACGCCATCGACCTCAACCCGGTCGTCGTCCACCCGCGGGGTGAAGGCGTCTCCGTGGTGGATGCGCTGATTCTCAAACGCGACAGGGAGCCCGCGCAACGCCGCGGCGCGGCCGAATAGCTATAAGGGAATTCCATCATGGGGCCTTTCAAGGACATCGGCGTGGAGAAGACCGGCCATGTGGCACTGGTCGAGATCAGACGGCCGCCGCATAATTTTTTTGACGTCGCGCTGATCAGAGAACTCGCCTCGGCTTTTGAGGGGCTCGACGAAGACACCAGCTGCCGCGCTCTGGTGCTGGCGGCGCAGGGCAAGGCGTTCTGCGCCGGCGCCAATTTCGGCGACGACGACCGCGACGGCAGCGCGCTGCTCGGCGGACCGACGCCCGGTGCGGCGCATCTTTACATCGAAGGCAACCGGCTGTTCCGCACCAAGAAGCCCATCATCGCCGCGGTTCACGGCGCCGCGGTCGGCGGCGGCTTGGGCCTGGCGATGGTCGCCGATTTTCGCGTGGCCTGCGCCGAGGCGCGTTTCTCCGCCAACTTCACCCGGCTCGGCTTTCATCCGGGATTCGGACTGACGGTCACGCTGCCGGCGGTCATTGGCGCGACCAAGGCGGCGTTGATGTTCTATACCAGCCGCCGCGTCTCGGGCGACGAAGCCTTCGCCATGGGCCTCGCCGATCTCGTAGTGCCGCAAGATCAGGTGCGCACCGCGGCGCTTTCGCTCGCGGCTGAGATCGCTGAGAACTCGCCGCTCGGGCTGATGGCGACGCGGGCCACGCTGCGCGGCAATCTCGCCGATCGGGTGCGCGCGGCGACCGAACACGAGCTGGCCGAGCAGACGCGACTGCGCAAGACCGATGACTTCAAGGAAGGCGTCGAGGCGATGGCGGAACGGCGCGTTCCAAATTTCACCGGCCGGTGAATCGTTTTCACCGGCCGGTAGCTCGCCAGATGTAGTATTGGACCAAACAATCTGTGGGAGAGGACGTCGGCGATGGCAGTCAGGATTGAGAAGAACGGACCGGTATGGACGGTGATCCACGACCGGCCCGAAGCGCGCAACGCCATGGACCCGGCAAGCGCCGACGCGCTCACCGCGGCGTTTCTCGAATTCGACGCCGACAAAGACGCCTCGGTCGCGGTGTTCTATGGCGCCGGCGGCGCATTCTGCGCCGGCTGGGATCTGAAATATGTCAGCACTCTCAACCCGGCGCATCCGCTCGGCGAGCTCGACATCCCGACCGCCGGGCGGCGCGGCAATGGCGGCGAAATTCCGCGCGGACCGCTCGGTCCGTCGCGGCTGGAACTGGACAAGCCGGTAATCGCCGCCATCGAAGGCCCGGCCGTTGCCGGCGGCATGGAGCTTGGGCTGTGGTGCGATTTCCGCGTCATGGCGAAAAACTCCTATTTCGGCGTCTATTGCCGCCGCTGGGGCGTGCCACTGATCGACGGCGGCACGGTGCGGCTGCCGCGCATCGTCGGCCAGGGCCGCGCGCTCGAGATCATTCTCACCGGCCGGAAAGTTCCGGCGGAGGAGTGCCTGAGCATCGGCTTGTGTGAGTACCTGACGCCGAAAGGCGGCGCCCGGCAAAAGGCCGAAGAGCTGGCGCAGGAGATCGCGCGTTTCCCGCAGGTCTGCGTGCGCGCCGACCGGCGCTCCGCCATTAAGAGCCACGGGCTGCCAGTGCGGGATGCGCTGATCCAGGAATGGTACAATGGCCGTCAAGCGCTGATCGACGACGGCGTCGCGGGCGCCGCCCGCTTCAAGGACGGTCTTGGCCGCCACGGCGATTTCGCCAAAATCCGATAATCAAGGTTCGACGATCGGGATTCGATCATCGCGGTTCACAACGCCTTTGGTTCTATCGTGCGGCCGTCGTGCCATTGTCACAATTGGCAACGCCAGGTTGTACAACCGCGCGAATTTGCCAGCCTTTCCGACCGAAGCCGCCGTTCTTATGCGTAACTTTGTACTAACAAGCTGTCGCGCAATTCGTTAATGGCCGCAGACCTAAAAGAAACAGACCATTCACATTTACTCGGTGGAGAGGACCTTTAAGTCATAGTGCGGCGTGCAATTTCAGCCAATCACGCCCGCTGACGGTAGAGAGAAATGAGATCCGCGCGCCGGACTCGCCAACCGCACGAAGCGCTGCCGCCGGAGATTTATCTTCCGCTGGTCGATTCGCTTTTTCAGGACGCCCGCAGTCTCATTACCGGGAGCATCGTTCTCACGCTCTCCATTCTCATCACCTACTGGAAAACCAGCAACGTCCTGCTGCTGTGCTGCGCGTTAGCCTTCCTCGCCGTCGCTTGTGCGCGCGGTGTGTTTATGCGTGCTTACGCCCGCGGCCGTTCGGAGGTAACAACTTGTGAAGTAGCCCGGCGATGGGAAAACCGCTACGTCGCTGGCGCTTCGACGTCGATGGCATTGCTTGGCCTGTGGTGCTTCATCGCGTTCGCTTTCACCGACGATGCATTCGCCTACCTCATGAGCTTTTCGATGACGATTGCCTATGCGATGGGCATCTTCGGGCGGAATTACGGGAATTCACGGTTCGTTATCGTCCAGATCCTGTGCGCGTGGGTGCCCATGACGCTCGCCCTCGTGCTGTACGGGAACGTCTATCACTGGCTGTTCGCCGCCCTCCTCGTTCCGTTCTTTCTCACACTGAAGCTCATTGCGGAACGATTGCGGGGTACGTTGCTTGACGCCGTCATAAGCTCGCGCGACATGTCGCTGCTGGCCAAACGGTTCGACACCGCGATCAACAACATGCCGCACGGCTTGTGCATGTTCGATTCCAAGCGTTGCATCGTTGTCTCGAACGGCAAGCTGAAACAGCAGATGGGGTTGGCGGCGGAGCTCGATTTGAAGGGCATAAGCGCGCGCGGCCTGGTCGACAGTGTCGTCGCGGCGGGGCTACTGTCGGAGCCCGGCGCGCAGAGCATGATCGACCATCTGGGGGCGCGCCTGTCCGGCCAGGACGACACCACCTTCGGCTTGGACCTGTCGAACGGGCGAACGCTGGAATTCACCGTGCAGTCGATGGAGAGCGGCGGCATGGTGGTCCTTGTCGAGGACGTCACCGAGCGCAAGATCGCCGAAGCCAAGATCAATCATCTGGCGCGTTTCGACGCCTTGACCGGTCTGCCCAACCGCGCGGTGCTGCGCGACCGCATGGAACGCGCGCTCGACGAATGGCGGATCGACAATATGTGCGCCATTCATTTTATCGACCTGGACCAGTTCAAGCAGGTCAACGACACGCTGGGCCACACCCGCGGCGACATGCTGCTGGAGGCGGTCGCCGAGCGGCTGAAGAATTCGATAAGGGATGCCGACGTCATCTCGCGGTTCGGCGGCGACGAGTTCGTCATTCTGCAGGCGCCGATCCGGTCGATCGAACAGGGCGAAGCGCTGGCGACCCGCGTGCTCAACGCGCTCGCCGGCACCTACGATCTGGACGGGCACAAGGTCGTCGTCACCACCAGCATCGGCATCGCGCTGGCCAAAAGCCGCATCGATCCCGAGCAGCTGTTGCGCAACGCTGACATCGCGCTCTATCAAGCGAAAGCGGACGGCCGCGGCACCTGGCGGTGGTTCGAATCCAAGATGGAAGCCAGCGCCCAGGCGCGCCGCGCGCTCGAACTGGATTTGCGCAGCGCCACCGAGAGCGAAGCGTTCGATCTGTACTATCAGCCGATCTTCAATCTCAAAACCAGGCGGATCGAAAGCTGCGAGGCACTGCTGCGATGGCCGCACCGTGAACGCGGCATGGTGTCGCCGGCGGAATTCATTCCGGTGGCCGAGGAAATGGGTCTGATCGTTGAGATCGGCAACCAGGCTCTCTACAAGGCCTGCCTCGAATGCCGCCGCTGGCCCGGCGATACCGCAGTCGCGGTCAACCTGTCGCCGATTCAATTCGATCGCTCGAACATCCCGGCTTTGGTGCGCGAAACGCTTGCCGCGACCAACCTGCCGGCACACCGGCTCGAGATCGAGATAACGGAAACGACGCTATTGCAGAACACGCGGCGGACCCGCGCCGATCTGCAGCAGCTCGCCGAAATCGGCGTGAAAATCTCCTTGGATGATTTCGGCACCGCCTATTCGAGTCTGAGCTATCTGCACAGCTTTCCGTTTCACAAGGTCAAGATCGACCAATCGTTCCTGCAAGACCTGAACGATGACGAGCGCCGCATCACGCTACTGCGCGGCATGACCCGGCTGAGTGCCCAGTTGGGGCTGCGGGTCGTGGTCGAGGGCGTCGAGACGCAGCAGCAGCTCGAATTGCTGGCCGGCGAAGACAGCATCGACGAGGTGCAAGGCTATTTATTGTGCAGACCGATGCCGGCGGCCGACTTGCGCAAGCTCTTGTACGCGACCTATGTGGGCCCACCGCAATCGTCGTGGCCTGCCAAAGTCCGCAGCGACGCCGCCTAGGCGGAACTTTCCAACCCAAGCGTCAACGGAACTCGGCGCCCCCGATGGATCTGTTGCATTTTTGCAACCCCAGGTTAACCCTAACAATCGGCGAAAATTGTCATCCCGTTAATGGAGTGTTAACATAGTTTTCACCGGGCGTTGCGGCGTCGATGGTGAGGCGGCTTATGACATCGGTATTGGCGGGTTCTCGGCAATCCCCTCCGCCCGGCTCGACTATCCCACACTCAGAGCACAGTTTCTCCGATAGCGTTTCGCGGCTGCTGGACCGAATTGACTGGCGGCGCGCCGATACCGCCGAGGACCGCGAGGCGATCTCGCGCCTGCGCTACGCAGCATACCTGCGGGAGGGCGCGATCTCGCCAAATGCAAGCGCGACATTTACCGATCAGGACGACTATTCGGAAAACGCCTATTTATTCGGTTTGTATATCGACGGCGTGTTGGCGAGTTCGATACGCATGCACGTAGCTTCTCGACAACATCCCGATTTTCCTTCACTTCATGCATTTCCTGACGTTCTGCAGAGTTACCTCGACGCCGGAAATGTCATTGTCGATACCACCCGCTTTGTCACTGACGAGACTCTATCTCGACGATATCGCGCTCTGCCTTATGTCACGGTACGCGTGAGCTGGATGACGTCCACGCATTTCAAGGCTGATTACACGCTCGCCGCGGTGCGGGCCGAGCATCGGGCATTCTATCGGCGGACTTTCGGTCATTATTTGCTCTGTGGACCGCGCCCCTACCCGCAGCTTGAAAAGCCAATCTGTCTTACGGCGGTACACTATCCGAGCGTCGCCGACGACGTGTTTCGCCGCTATCCGTTCTTCCGTTCGACTTTCTTCGAAAGACGTATGATGTTCGAGCGACAGTCCGCCCCGGGCATTCAGCCGAACCACGACACAGCGGACGGCAATGAGCCATCGTCCGGGCAGGGGAACATAGCCCCTTTTCGTGAACGCGGCAGCCGCTGTTTGACCGGATAGTTGGCGCTTTAGCGGCCTTTTTGACGTCATTAGCGTAGCTGACCGGCAAGCGACCGCGTTTGCGGCCGGCCCCGATTTTTGTGGGATCGGCCGCAACGGTTAGCGGACGCTAAATCAGCGCAATAAAGTTCTGCTGATCGGCTTCAGCCTGTGTTTCAAAGCACTGCCTATAAGGTTCATTGCGCGCGACTTTGCGCGCAAGGGGCGATGCCGATGAGCCATTATGGTGCAGCGCAGAATCGGGACGAGCAAACAAACCAAACAACGCTGCTCGGCGCGCAAGCGGTGGCTTGCCCGAAATGTCATGCGCGCTTCGCGTTCAGCCGAAGCCACGAGCCCTTCATCGATGCCTGCGGATTCGAGAGCTATGCCCTCGAATGCCATGAATGCGGCGCGTCGCTGGCCGGCATCGTCGACCCGTTTGACGACACGCTGCTGATCTCGGAACTGGCGGCCTAGTTCATCCGGTCGATTTTTTGCGCTCGTCCCCGCGAAGGCGGGGACCCAGCTGTTTGTGCGCGTCCTGGATTCCCGCTTGCGCGGGAATGAGCGGAAATCAGGTCAATACAGCCGCGCTGTGGCACTACTGCCGCGCAAACCGCCCGCGATCGTGCGGCGCCGAAAAATTCAATTCCGGGCCGAGCGGCACGATGCGGGTCGGATTGATCGCCGTCATGCTCATGTAATAGTGCCGCTTGATGTGATCCATATTGACGGTGTCGGCCACGCCGGGCGTCTGATAAAGCTCGCGCAGATAATTCGACAGGTTCGGGTAGTCGATGATGCGGCGCAGATTGCATTTGAAGTGGCCGTGATAGACAGCGTCAAAACGGACCAGCGTCGTGAACAGCCGCCAATCGGCTTCGGTCAGTCTCGCGCCGATGAGATAGCGTTGCCGGGAGAGAATATCTTCAATCCAGTCCAGCGCCGCAAACACCACCCGGCAGCCCTCCTCGTAGGCGCTTTGCACGGTGGCGAAGCCGGCGCGATAGACGCCGATATTGACGTCGTTGTAGACGCGGGCATTGACGCGGTCGATGTCAGCGCGCAGCTCCGGCGGATAATAGTCGGCGCGGTCGTTGGTCAAGGCCGCGAATGACGAGTTGAGCATGCGGATGATTTCCGGCAACTCATTGTTGACGATGGTGCGCCGTTCCTTGTCCCACAATACCGGCACCGAGACCCGGCCGGTATAATGCGCATCGGCCAACAGATAGATCTCGCCGAGCCGGTTCTTGCCGTTGACCGTATCGGCAATCGTGCCCGGGCTTGAGCCGAATTCCCAGCCCTGCTCGCCCATCACCGGATCGAGGATCGAGATCGAGATCACGCTCTCGAGCTCTTTGAGCTTGCGGAATATCACGGTGCGATGCGCGTACGGGCAGGCCAGCGACACGTAGAGGTGATAGCGCCCGCGCTCGGCGGCAAAGCCGCCCTCGCCCGACGGCCCGGCGCTGCCGTCCGGCGTCACCCAATTGCGGAACACCGGCTCGGCCGGCACAAAGCGGCCGCCATTGGCGGAGCTGTCGTACCATTCGCTGTGCCATACCCCGTCGACAAATACGCCGTGCGCCATCACCCTCGCTCCCTTCCAAGCATGCGATAAGTCTAGCGCAGATGACGGCGATAGCGATATGCGCCATCATTTGTGGGACACGGCCCGTCGCGGCGCCGTCCATACACGCGAGAGTGACGATGATTGAGCGGTACAGCGATCACGCCGCGAACGAGCGGACCTTCCTGGCCTGGGTTCGCACCGCGATCGCGGTCATGGCGTTCGGCTTCCTGGTCGAGCGATTCGATCTGTTCCTGGAAATCGCCGGTCAAGCGCTGGAGCGGCGCACGCTATCCACGGGCGGGCATCTGGCCGGCGACATTGCCGGCTTGATCCTGATCGGACTTGGCGGCGTTACGATCATCGTGGCGCTGGTGCGGTTTCGCAAAACCGCCAGGGAAATCGACAGTGCGCAGGTGCTGCCGGGATCGGGCGAGCGGCTGGACGTGGCGTTGGCCACGCTTCTTGTCATTCTCGGGACCGCCCTGTTCGTCTATCTGTCCTACACGGTGGTCAGCAATTTCAAATAAACGCCAGGCACGTCACAGCCTCGTCACCAATACTTCGGGAGAAAAATCGTGAAGGCGGCTTTCATCGAGCAATTTGGCGGACCGGACGTCATCAAATACGGCGACCTGCCGGACCCGATCGCCGGACCAGGCCAGGTCGTCGTCGATGTCGTGGCGGCGAGCGTCAACGGCGCCGATTGGCGTGTACGCGCCGGTCACTATGCCGAAGCCAAGTTTCCGCTGGTGCTGGGGCGGGATTTTTCCGGCACGGTCGCGGCGCTGGGCGCGGGCGTCGACGATCTTAAAGTCGGCGACGCCGTGTTCGGCGTTCTGGAAGCCGGCCGCGAAGGCGCTTATGCCGAGAAGGTCGCGATCACCGCCGCGATCGTCGCCAAGAAGCCTGCCGCGCTGTCGGATACCGACGCCGCCGCGCTGGCGCTGACCGGCATCACCGCGCTGATCTCGATCGAGACGACGTTGAAGCTTCAGCGCGGCGAAACCATCCTCATTCAAGGCGGCGCCGGCGGCGTCGCCAGCGTCGCCATCCAGATCGCCAAGCATATCGGCGCGCGCGTCATCACCACCACCAGCGCCGCGAACATCGACTACGTGCGCGGCATCGGCGCCGATCAGGTCATCGATTACCACGCCCAAGACTTCACCCGCGTGGTCAGCGGCCGCGACGCGGTGTTCGACACTGTCGGCGGCGACGTGGCGCAGAAATCGTTCGCGGTATTGCGCCCCGGCGGCCGCGGCGCGTTCATTGCCTCCGGCATGCAGGCGCCGAAGCCAGAGCGTGACGATGTTACAGCGCTGCGGCCGGCGGTCGGCCGCGCCCGCGCTCCGCTCGAGCGCATTGCCGAACTTGTTGCCGCGGGCGCCGTGCGTCCGCCCGAGATCAAGCTGTTCCGCTTGTCGCAAGCTGCCGAAGCGCATCGCGTCAGCGAGGGGCGCCATTTTCGCGGCAAGCTCATCCTGCAGGTGGGCTGACGCCATCTCTGCCGCGTCCTGCATAGCAACAAACATGGGGAGGAATGAATGTCGCAACGCCTCGACGGCTACGGCGTTTTGATCACCGGCGGCAGCACCGGGCTCGGGCTGTCGCATGCCCGCGTCCTCGGCGGCCGCGGCGCCAAAGTGGCGATCACCGACTTCAAGCAGGACAATCTCGATCAGGCGGCGGCCGAACTAAGCCGCGACGGCGTCGAGGCGCTTTGCCTCAAAGCCGACAATCGCGTCGTCGGCGAGGTGAAGGCCGCGGCGGCCAAGGCCGAGGCCGAATTCGGCAAGATCGACGTCCTGGTCAACAATGCCGGCATCAGTGGCATGATGGCCCATGTCGAGGATGTCGACGAGGCGTTCTTCGACAGTCTGTTCGATACTCACGTCAAAGGCGCCTTCTTCGCCGTGCAGGCCGTCGTGCCCGGCATGAAGAAGCGCAAATTCGGCCGCATCATCAATACCGGATCGACCTTCAACATGACCGGCTCGCATGCCATGAGCCACTATACCGGCGCCAAGGGCGCGCTGACGGCGCTGGCACGCGCCTGGGCGCTCGAGTTCGCGCCGTTTGGCATCACCGTAAACACGGTCTCGCCGGGCTTCACCGACACGCCGATGACCCGCGGCGACGTTACCCCGGAAATATTTCAGGCGATCATCGCCAGCATGGCGCTCAAGCGTCAGGTATTGCCGGAGGAGGTTTCGTACGCGGTGGCGTGGCTCGCCAGCCGTGAAGCCGACGCGGTGACCGGGCAGAATATCAGCCCCAATTGCGGCCAAGCCATTGTCGGCATCTGATCGTCGGCATTTGCACGGCTGGAGCTAAATGACGTTGGGTTGGCGGTTAGAGCATTTTTGGGCCAAGGGGCACGATCAACTGCCCGTGCCGTCGATCAACCGTTTGAGCGCGAGCCCAGAAGCCTTGACCTCGGCGGACGTGCGGCCGCGGATCAAGCCACCGTCGATCACGATGTCCTCGCCGTTGATGAAGGAAAACTCGTCGCTGGCGAGGAAGACAGCGGCGGCGGCCACGTCTTCCGGCAGCCCCGGGCGCGGAATGGGCTGGAACACGGCAAGCCCGGGTAGAATCCGCTCGACCGAGGCCTCCGCCGCCGCCGAGTCGAGGCCCAGGGCCTTGCCGAAAATGCCGGTCGCGATGCCCCCGGGAGAAATCGAGTTGACCCGCACATTGTCTTCGCCCAGCTCGACGGCGGCACAGCGCGTGGCATGCAACAGCGCCGCCTTGGCGGCGCTATAGGAAAGCGAGCCATAGCCGACGCGATGCCCGCCGATGGAAGCGACGTTGATCATGCTGCCGCTGCGCTGCCGGCGCATGGTCGCGGCGGCATGTTTCATATGAGCGATCGCGCCGCGAAGATGAACCGCAATCATCCCATCGAAGACTTCTAGCGGTAATTTCTCGATCCTGGTGTAAGGCGAGCCCATGCCTGCATTGTTCACGAGGATATCGAGCCGGCCGTAAGGGCCCAGCGCCGCGTTGATCGTGCGCACGGCGTCCTCTTCGCGTGCAACGTCGGCCTCAATGAACGTCGCGCCGGTCGCGGCCGCCACTTTGGCGCCAAGTTCCGCGCGGCGCCCGCTGAACACCACACGCGCGCCTTGCTCGACAAAACGCTCCACGATGCTGCGCCCTATCCCGCTGGTGCCGCCGGTCACCACCGCGACCTTGTTCTTCAATCGCATGTTTCACCCGAACGAACTCGTGGAATGGAACCGGCCGGCGGGCAGGCGCCGTCAAACGGAAGCCAGCGCCCCGGCGCGCGAGCCGAAACGCTCGGCAAGCAAAAACTTCTGCACTTTGTTGGTGGCCGTGCGTGGCAGGGGCGAAGTTTCGACGAAAAACGCCTTGGGCACTTTGAACCGGGCGAGGTGTTGCTGGCAAAAGGCTTCGAGCTGCTCGACGGCCAAATTGGCCTGGCGCGGAACCACGACGCAGACCACCCGCTCGCCCCACAAATCGTCCGGCAAGCCGAACACCGCGCATTCGGCCACCCCGCCGTGGCGCAGGACGATTTCCTCGACTTCGGCCGTATAGACGTTCTGCCCGCCCGTGACGATCACATCCTTCTTGCGGCCGCGGATGAAGAGATATCCTTCTTCATCCAGACAGCCCAGATCGCCGGTGTGGACCCAGCCATCGCGAAAGGTTTCGGCCGATTTCTCTGGATCGCCGAAATAAGCGAGCGCGCCGAGCGGGGTACGCCCGAGTATTTCACCAACTTGGTTCGGACCTGCGTCGCGACCGTCGTCATTCGCGATCCGCACTTGCGAAAAGGCGATCGGCTTGCCGACCGAGTCGGGTCGCCAATTGCGATCCTCGGGGGTGCTGAGAACCAAGGGGCCCATCTCGTTCATGCCGTAAAATTCGTAAATGTCTCGGCAGAGCGTCGTCATCGTCTGTTCGCGAATGCTCGCCGGAAGGCTGGCGCCGGCGAAAATGATGCCGCGCAGCGACTTGAGGTCATGAGGTGTTGACGCCTGCGCTGACAACATCATCGCCGCCATGGTCGGCACCACGTTGAGGATCGTGACGCCCTCCGCTTCGATCAGCCGTAGCACTTCGGCGGGCTCGAAATTCGTCAGCACGTTCGGCAAGCCGTACATCACCGAGCCGATGATCCAGGCCGCGCCGACGCGGCCATGGATCGGAAACACCGTCATCACGACATCGAGATGAACTCATGTCGATCGCCTGCATGAACGGGTAGAGCGTCGCATTGTTGTAATGCGAAAGAATGTATGCCTTGGGCGCCCCGGTCGTGCCGGAAGTCAGATTGAAGTAGAACGCATCCTCTTCCTCGATTTCGATCGCGGGCGGGATGGCCGGCGCGGCCGCCAGCAGCTCTTCGTAATCGCGCCCGATCATATTGCCGTCGCCGCCGATGCGCACGATGGGATCGAGATTAGGCACCGCCTCGAGCAGGCTACGGGCGAGCGCCGCAAAGCGCCCTTCGTAGATGAGCGCCTTAGGCGGCATGTCGCGCAATAAATTCTTCAGCTCCGCCGCGGTGAGGCGATAGTTGAGTGGAAGTCCTACCATCCCGGTGCGCGCCAAAGCGAAATAGATGTCGGCCATCTCGGCGCGGTTCGAAACAAGAAAAGCGACGATGTCGCCGCGTTGGCGGCCACGGTTCAACAGTGCTTGCGCCAACCGATTGGTGCGGGCGTCGACGTCGGCGAAGGTGAAACGTCGGCCGGTGGAAGAGCAGTAGAACGCAAGAGAATCGGGATAGCGTACCGCGGTCGTGGCGAGTATGTTGCCGACAACCATGTTGCCGAGCGCACGTCGTGCCATCATGCCCCTCCCCTCAGCCGATCGTAGGATTGATCAGCATGGCAGAATTCGGCGAATTTCGGGAGTCAGGCAGGCGGTTTTCGCGGCCGAAAACTATTTAGCGCTGTCTCGATTTCGGCAGCATAGAGCGCCAAGCCCTGGTACGTCCTTTGACCTGGCCCTTGCACTCTTTGATATCCCCTTGATCCAGCCCTGATATTGCAACTGCGCGGTTGAGTCCGCCTCCGGATCCGCTGATCGGTTCGAGAGGGCTGGTAACATTACCTCCCGGTCGCGCAAGACTTGTCACCGGCCGTGTCGGCGATGAGTCAAAGCCGGAAGTCACGGCATCGCAAGGCGATATCCGCTTTACTCCGAAAGTGGTCATCGGGTCACTCATTTATGGGAACACGCCAATAGCCCAAAAAACCAAGCCCGCCGCGTCGAGGGTATCAATCGCACAGCGGGCTCGCTTAGCTACGCCAAGACGTGCGTGGCGGCCGCCTACTCCGGCATATTGCCGCCCTTGCGCTTACACTCGGCCCTGAACTTCTTGCGCTCCTTGCCGTGCAGGTTTTTGGCATTGGCCAGATCGCTGCACTTCTTGGAGATGGCCTTTTTCTCCGGACTCATTTGCGCTTTCGGCGCAGGTGCCGCCGCAGGCTGATCTTGTTGGGCCCAAGCCGGTCCCAGCCCGATCGCAAGCAACAACAGTGCTGCCGCAACGATAGTTGTTTTCGTCATCATATTCTCCCCGCTTGTAGTTTGAGCGCGAGCGAATCTATCAGGTCTGCGCTTGCAGCAGTAGCCCGATCGGCGAAGATCACACAGCCAATGATTCCTGAAAGATTGTTCATGCGATCATGCAACCGATCCTGCAAGCGATCCTTGCCGCGCAAAGCGACCTTGCGCGCTTGACGTCAGCAGCCGCCTCAGCGCCATACGCTTGGGATTCGTATGCGCCTTTGCATCTCGCTGAGTTCCACAGCGGGCTGGCAGACAGGTCCAGCCATACCTAGATGACCGCCAGCGGAGGCAACCAAGTGTTGGTCCTGCGTCGCAGCGGCGGCGCCTAACCCCAAACAAGCGGCAGCGTTCCATGTCTCCTTTGTCTCTTCTGCTCAACATCCTGTGGATGATTTTCGGCGGCGTCTGGATGGCCGTCGGCTGGCTGGTCGCGGCCGCGATCATGGCGATCACCATCATCGGCATCCCGTGGGCGTGGGCGGCCTTCAACATTGCCTCCTACGCGCTATTGCCGTTCGGCCGGCGTGCGGTGTCGCGCGCCGAATATCTGGGGCGCGACGACGTCGGCACCGGCCCGCTCGGCTTTGCTGGCAACATCGTGTGGCTGGTGCTTGCCGGCTGGTGGCTGGCGCTTGGCCATCTCTTGACCGCGATCGTGCTTGCGGTGACCATCATCGGCATCCCATTCGCTTGGGCGCATTTGAAGCTCGCCGGCATCGCGCTGTGGCCGATCGGCAAGATGATCGTCGATGCCGACGACGTGCCGCTGCGTTATCAGCACCCGCAGCAAGGGCGCGCGTGACGACGCCGCAATCCATAACGTCCGCGATCGCCATCGCCGGCGGCACGGCTTAGCAGTCGGAATTGCAACGGAGTGATTTCATGAACAGCCATCACTTTCATGCCGTCGTCTGGATCGACCATCACGAAGCCCGCGTCTTCCATTTCAGCCCGACCGACGTCGACAAGCTGGTCTTGCACCCGGATCATCCGACCCGGCACATCCACCACAAAGCCAATTCCATCGGCAGCGGCCATGCTGCCGAAGATCACGCCTTTCTCCAGGCCGTAGCGCAGTCGATCGCGGATGCCGGGGCGGTGCTGATCACCGGGCCGGCCAACGCCAAGACCGAGCTCGTCAAGCACATCAGCCAGCACGATCCGCAGGTGATCAAGAAGATCGTCGCCGTGGAGACCGTCGATCACCCAAGCGACGCACAGCTCGTCGCCCACGCCCGACATTATTTCAAAGCGGAAGACCGGATGCTGCCGCAAAAGGGCTGAGGCGACTAAAGGGGGGAACGATGGACAAGGACAAAGCCAAAGCCTTTGCCGACAAGGTCTTTGTCGACATGGCCGGCGCCATGACCGCCGGCATGGGCTATGTCGGCGTCAAGACCGGGCTGTTTCGCGTCATGGCCGGCAAAGGACCGATGCGGGCCGAAGACGTCGCGCGCGAAGCCAAGCTTGTGCCCCGTTATGTCGAGGAATGGCTCAAGGGCATGACCACCGCCAAGTATCTCGACTACGACCCCGCGACGCAAACCTACTGCTTCCCCGACGAGCACGCCTTTCTGCTGGCGTCCGACGACACCGATCATTTCATGGGCGGCCTGTTTACTATGGTGCCGGTGCTGATGCGCATCGCGCCCGACGTCGCCACCGCATTCGAGCGCGGCGGTGGCGTCGCGTTCGAGAAATTCGGCGCCGACGGCGTCAATAGCCTCGACGTGATAAATCGCGGACAATACGAGCAGCGGCTGACCAGCTATTGGCTCAAGGCGTTGCCCGACGTGAAAGCGCGGCTGGAAGCCGGCGGCCGCGCGCTTGACGTCGGTTGCGGCGCCGGCCGGGTGTCGGTCGCGCTGGCCAAGGCATTTCCCCAGGCGACCGTCGTCGGCCTCGATCCCGATCGTGAGTCGATCCGCCAGGCGCAAGCCGCCGCCGCCGAAGCCGGCCTGTCCGGCCGGGTCTCGTTCGTCGCCGCCAATACCGGCAATCTCGACGGCGGCGAGGGCTTCGACCTGGTCACCGCCTGCGACTGCATCCACGATTTCGCCGCGCCGCAGCTCACGCTCAAACAGATCCGCACCCTGCTCAAGCCGGACGGCACGCTGTTCATCATCGAGCCCCGCGCCGCCGACAAGCTCGAAGACAACATCAACCCGATCGCCACCATGCTCTATGGCTTCAGCATCTTCCATTGCATGACCCAGTCGCTGGCGCAGGGCGGGCCGGGATTGGGGACCTGCATGGGCCCGGCGCGCACCGAGGCGCTCATTCGCGACGCCGGCTTCCACGGCTTCCAGCAGCTCGACATCAAGAGCCCGACCAACCTGTTCTACGCCGCGCGGGCGTAGCGGCAATTGAATCTGGGCCACGGCGTGGTTATGTCGCGGATGGGCGGGCCGCCCGGCTTGCTGGACCATGATCCCGAAAACTGGATACCGGTTTTCGGAAAAGATCATGCTCCAACGTAACATCCAGGAGAAACGTTGCATTTGCAGGCTTATCAGTCCGGCGTCGCGCCGCGGACGATTTAGCCAGCATCCATTCGCAGGACAAAGGACCATTCCATGTCGTCATCCATGTCTGCCACCTCATCCATGTCTGCCACCTCTGTCTCGGCTTTCGAAATCGGCCTCAATGCGCTGTCCGCCATTCTCGACAAGGCCGAGGCTTTCGCCGCCGCCAAGAAGATCGACGCCGCGGTGCTGCTGCGCTCCCGGCTGGCGCCGGACATGTTCGACCTGACCCGCCAGGTGCAGACGGTGACCGATCAGGCGAGACGGGGCGCTGCGCGGCTGGCGGGCGTCGAGCCGCCGAGCGTGCCCGATACCGAGACCACGATCGATCAGCTCAAGGCGCGCCTCGCCAACACCGTCGCTTATCTCAAGACCGTCGATCGCAAGCAGATCGACGCCTCAGGCGACCGCGACATCAAGTTTCCGCTCGGCCCCGGAATTACCGGCCAGATGAAAGGCGAGGATTATCTCAACCACTTCGTGCTGCCGAATTTCTATTTTCATCTGACCGCCGCCTACGCCATCCTGCGCCACTGCGGGCTCGACGTCGGCAAGCGCGACTTCATCGGTGCGATCCCCATCAAGGTCGCCTGACGCACCCGGGCGTTCACACGCTAACGCGTCAGCCGATGTCCGCTCTCGAGGGCAAAGCGAACATCGCGGTGAAGGGGCGTAACTTCCGCTGTTGACCCAACAGGCGTCGCCTCGAATGTGATAGTCTCGGCTCGCCGGGAGTTGGGGGAAGGCCCATGAGGCGGCGGGAGTTCATCGCACTTCTTGGGGGCGGTGTAGCCGGATGGCCGCTTACCGCACGCGCGCAGCAGCAGGCGATGCCAGTGGTAGGGTTTCTCAGCACAGCATTGGCTGGTCCGTCCGCGCATCTCGTCGCCGGCTTCCTCCGAGGTTTGCAGGAAGCTGGCTTCGTCGAGAGGCGCAATGCCGCGGTCGAGTATCGCTGGGCCGACGGCGAGTACGAGCGGCTGCCGGCACTGGCTGCCGATCTCGTTCGCCGCCAAGTTGCGGTTATCGTGACGGTCGGCGGCGAACCCTCCGCCGCTGCCGCCAAGGCTGCAACGGCAACGATCCCCATCGTGTTCAATACCGGCAGTGATCCCGTCAAACTGGGGCTCGTCGCTAGTCTCGCCCGACCCGGCGGAAACGCGACCGGTGTTAACATCTTCACCACCGAGCTAGTCGAGAAGCGTCTGAGCTTGCTGCGCGATCTCGTCCCCGCGGCCACGAACGTCGCACTGCTGCTGAATCCGAATTTCCCACCGGCTGTGGTCAACGCCCGAGAATCCGAAGCTGCCGCCCGGACGATCGGTAGAACAATCACAATCTTTAACGCCAGCAGCGATGCAGAGATTGAGACGGCCTTTGCCAAGATCGTACATGCAAGTTCCGGTGCGCTGCTTGTTAGTGCCGACCCGTATTTCAACAGCCGGCGCGGTCTGATCGTTGCCCTGCCTTCGCGTCACGCTATCCCTGCGATCTACGAATGGCGCGAGTATGCGGAGGCCGGCGGACTGATCAGCTACGGCACAAGCCTCGTGGAGGGCTATCGCCAACAGGGCATCTATGCGGGGCGCATCCTCAAAGGCGAGAAGCCCTCCGATCTGCCGGTCGTGCAACTCTCCAAATTCGAGTTGGTTATCAATCTCAACGCCGCCAAGGGACTTGGCCTCGCCATTCCGTCGGGCCTGCTCGCCATCGCTGACGACGTGATCGAGTAAATCATTGCAACCCTGCGCGGCGTTTGTTGCGGTGCATGAGTCCGCTCCTGGACCCAACTCGGACTTCGCGCGATGTCCGCTCGCTGGTCGCTATATGGGGGATAGCAGACAAATATCCGACCTTGCTGGAAGACCGGGCTTGGGCCCATTTGCGAACCTCGCACCACGTGTCGTGCGCTGTCTCCGGGTCGGCTCTGACGTTTCTCGGACCGGCCGAGAAACGTTCGACAATGACTGCGTCCGCCGCCACGCAGTTCGAGATAGCCGAGATGAAGCCACTGCCGTATGTCGAAGTTTGATAGAGACATTGCCGGCCGCGCCGCCAACGGCCTCGCTGTTGGAGCGCCTACAGGATGCGGCCCATTGCGCCAAAGCGCTCGGCACATTGACCGGCGCTGATGAACGCGGCGAAGGTTCTTAAGAATGCTTCCAACGGTGACGCTAAGCCCGGTCGATACGCTGCCGGCCGACGGCTTTTCCGGCGCGCTCGCCGGCCGGGTCTGGCGGGCGGATGTCGAGGGTCCGTCGGTGGTTGCCATCCGCGCCGACGGGGTGTTCGACGTCACGGCGAGCTTTCCGACCATGCGCGATCTGTGCGAAGCCGGCGATCCGGCCGGCAGCCTGAAGCGCACGTCCGGCGAGCGCATCGGGACGCTCGCAGAAATTCTCGCCAATACGCCGCCAACCGGGCGCGACGCCGCAAAGCCGTGGCTCTTGGCGCCTATCGATCTGCAAGCCATCAAGGCGGCGGGCGTGACCTTTGCGGTGTCGATGATCGAGCGTGTGATCGAAGAGCGCGCCCGCGGCAATCCGCAGGCGGCTGACGGCATTCGCCGGGACATTCTCCGCGTCGCCCGCATCGGCGACCTCGAGCAGTTGCGGCCGGGCTCCAAGGAGGCAGCTACGCTCAAACAAGCGCTGATCGCGCAAGGCATGTGGAGCCAATATTTGGAAGTCGGCATCGGGCCGGACGCCGAAATTTTCTCCAAGAGCCAACCGATGGCGGCCGTCGGCACCGGCATGGACGCCGGATTTCATCCGATGTCGACGTGGAACAATCCTGAGCCGGAAGTGGTGCTTGCAGTCGCTTCCGACGGCCGCATCGTCGGCGCGACGTTGGGCAACGATATCAACCTGCGCGACGTCGAAGGCCGCTCGGCTTTATTGCTGTCCAAGGCCAAGGACAACAATGCCAGTTGCGCCGTCGGCCCTTTCGTACGGTTTTTCGACACGAGTTTTTCGCTCGACACTCTATGCTCTACCACCGTGAGCTTGACTGTCGTCGGTGCGGACGGCTTTCGCCTCGATGATGTCTCGCACATGAATCGGATCAGCCGGAATCCGGCCGACCTGGTCGCACAATTGATCGGGCCGCATCATCATTACCCCGACGGCGCCGTGCTGTTTCTCGGCACGCTGTTTGCGCCGACCAAGGACCGCGATGCCCCTGGGCAGGGTTTCACCCACAAGGTCGGCGACATTGTCACTGTCGCCGCCCCCGAGCTTGGCAGCCTGGTCAACCGCATGCGGCATTGTCAGGACTGTGAGCCGTGGCGCTTTGGCACCAGCCATCTCATGCGCAATCTGGCACATAGAGGCTTGTTGTAAGAGGATCGGTGCGTTTGCGGCTTCGTGACATTCAGGATTAGTCGGCCTTCACATGCTCCAGACGTTGCGGCTTCATCCGGACTCGGTCTGTTCCGCCGTGAATCGCGTAGAAGTGGAAGTTGTCCGGCCACGGGCAGGCTGTTTGACGTTGGCGTATCTTGTGACCGGCAGGATCGGCGATCTCGCGATGCCAGCGCAGGCCATAGCCGCGAGGACCGACGAACTCTGGCAACGCACCTGCTTCGAGGCCTTCATCCGAAATTCGCCTGGCGCGACTTATTACGAATTCAACTTCGCGCCGTCGACGCAATGGGCGGCCTATGGATTTGCCGGTTATCGAAACGGCAAGCGCGAGGCGAGCGAGATCAAGCCACCTCGGATCGCGATCGAAGCGAGCTCCGAACGCTACCTCCTGCAAGCCTCGCTGGAGTTGGATCGGATCTTGCCGCCTGCTGGCGGGAGCGGAGGTGGAGCGGACGCGCCATGGCGTCTCGGTCTCTCGGCGGTGATCGAAGAGGCCAACGGCAATCAATCATTTTGGGCCTTGGCGCATCCACCGGGAAAGCCGGATTTCCATCATCCCGATTGTTGGGTACTTGAGGTTGGCTGATCGGCAGACCATGAAATTTGGCATTGATCGCGTTATCGCCGAACCCGCGTTGCGCGCGCCGCTCCGCGACAGGCGTGTTGCACTGCTCGCGCATCCTGCCTCTGTCACTGCGGACCTGCGGCACTCGCTTGACGCCTTAGCTGCGTGCGACGACATCGAGCTTGTTGCGGCGTTCGGTCCGCAACACGGCCTGCGCGGCGACAAGCAAGACAACATGATCGAGTCGCCGAATTTCAACGATCCGATCCATCATATCCCGGTTTTTAGTTTGTACGGCGAAGTCCGCAGGCCAACAGACGAGATGATGAATGCCTGTGATGTGATTCTGGTCGATCTGCAGGATTTGGGCTGCCGGATTTATACGTTCATCACGACGCTCCGCTATATTCTTGAAGCTGCGGCGAGACTGCGGAAAGCGGTGTGGGTGCTCGATCGACCCAATCCGGTTGGTCGAGCAGTCGAAGGCTTGACGCTGCGACCCGGATGGCAAAGCTTCGTCGGTGCCGGCCCGCTGCCGATGCGCCCTGGGCTGACGCTCGGGGAGTTGGGCTCCTGGTTTATCAAAACGCTCAAGCTTGATGTCGAGTATCGCGTCATCGAGATGCAGGGCTGGCAACCTGATGCCGCGCCCGGGTTCGGCTGGCCTCTTGGCGAGCGGACGTGGGTCAATCCCAGTCCCAATGCCCCAAATTTGTGGATGGCGCGCGCCTATGCGGGCACGGTGATGGTCGAGGGCACGACGCTGTCGGAGGGCCGCGGTACGACGCGGCCGCTGGAATTGTTCGGCGCTCCCGATCTCGATGCGCGTTCGGTCACTCAGGAGATGGCTGCACTCGCGCCGCAATGGCTGCATGGTTGCCGCTTGCGCCAGTGCTGGTTCGAACCGACGTTCCACAAGCACGTCGGTAAGCTGTGCAGCGGCGTTCAGATCCACACCGAAGATGGTGGCTATGCTCACGAAGCGTTCAAGCCTTGGCGTATCCAGGCACTCGCCTTCAAAGCGATCCGCCGCCTGTATCCGGATTATCCGCTATGGCGGGATTTCGCCTATGAATACGAGCACAGCAAACGCGCCATCGATGTGATCAACGGTGGCCCGTTGCTGCGCGAATGGGTGGACGATCGGTCGGCCACGCCACAAGACCTGGATGCACTGGCCTTGCCGGATGAGCAGGCCTGGCTAAGCGAGCGGCAAGACGTGCTGCACTACTGAAGCGGCCGCCGGCGTGTCGCGGCTTTGCGGCTTAGAGCATGATCCGGAAAAGTGGAAGCCGGTTCTCCGAAAAGATCATGCTCCACCAAAAATTTAGAGCGCCAATCGATTCAGTCTGAACCGATTGGCGCTCTAGTCTTTATCAATTCTGCTTGCGGGCGCCGCTCGCCGCTGCGCGGATCTGCTCCACCAAACGTTGGTGGAATTCGGGAGTCTCGGTTCTGAACGGCACTTCCAAGCGCGCGCTGGCGCTCTCGCTGAGCATGAGATTGTACGGCGCGCCGGCGGTGTCGCCGGTGATGCGGAAGTCCGTCCGGTAGCAGACGATCGGCTTGCCCTTGGCATAGGCGTAGCCGCACTCCCACGCCGTGCCGCTGTCGGGATCGGCGCCATCCATGCACGCAACGACCATGTCGGCTGCGTCCAAGGCTTCGACGTCCATATTAAAGATCGCCCGCGCCGTGTTGCTACGCGGCTCGTGTTCCTGCGGCAGCCAAACCTCGAAACCCTCGCTTTCGAGGAAGCGGGCCAGACCGGCATTGAAACGTTGTTCCGCCAGTGTGAACAGCGGACCGGCCAGATAGATTTTGGTCATGCATGTCTCCCAAAGCGTCATACGCGGGCTTGACCCGCGTATCCATGCTGAGACGCGGCGCGTCGTGACCGCATTTTCTCAAAGCGGAGAGTCAGCATGGATTGCCGGGTCATAGGCGAGCGAAGCGACGCCGTTCGTCGAACGACTATGCCCGGCAATGATGAGATGGGGAACGCTGCCCCGGATTTCGCTACCGCTCAATCCGGGCTACGGTTCGCGCGGAGGCATATCCGTGGACCCTGAATTCATCCGCGAGCTGTTCGCGCCATTCGGACCGGTGACCATCAGGCGGATGTTCGGCGGCGCCGGCATCTATTGCGACGGTCAAATGTTCGCGCTCGTTTTCGACGGTGCGATCTTCCTCAAGGTCGACGAGACCAGCATCCCGGATTTCGAGCGCGAAGGCAGCCAGCCATTCGTCTATATCCGCGCCAAAAGCGCTCACCGCGTCGGCCGCGCCTCGCTGTCCTATTGGCGGCTGCCAGAGCGGCTTTATGACGATCCCGATGAGCTCGCGGTGTGGGCTAAGCGCGCGCTCGCCATCGCCCAGCGCAAAACGGCAAGGCCGCGCACGCGGGCCAAGCGGACATTGCCAATGAGGCAGGCAAAGCGGGCTTGAATGGAAACAATGAGCTTTACCTCGCCGCGCGCGTTCCGCGCCTGGCTTGCAAAGAACCACCGCAGCTCGGAGGGTATTTGGCTGCGCATCTACAAAAAGGATTCCGGCGTCGCCACGGTGACGTATGCAAAAGCGCTGGATCAGGCGCTGTGCTACGGCTGGATCGACGGCCAAAAGCAGCCCGGCGACCAGCAATCGTGGCTGCAGAAATTCACGCCGCGCCGGCCGAACAGCGGCTGGTCCAAGAACAACACCAAGCACGCCGAACGCCTGACCAAGTCCGGGGCAATGACCGCGGCCGGCCTGAAAGAAGTGGAAAGCGCCAAGGCCGACGGCCGCTGGCAGGCCGCCTATGATGCCTTCGGCAGCAGCGCGGCGCCGGACGATTTCCTGAAGGAACTCGGGCGCAACAAGAAGGCCAAGGCGTTCTTCGCGACGCTCAACAAGACGAACCTGTATTCCATCGTCTACCGCCTGCAGACGGCAAAAAAGCCGGAAACCAGAGCCAAGCGGATGCAGGCGATCATCGCCAAGTTGGCCCGCGGCGAGAAGTTTCACTGAGCGGAACGTCACTGCCGCGATGTAGCAATAAAATACGCAGCGATTTGATGCCGGTCGGCGGCTTGAACCCGCCGAAGCGGCGTGGAAGGCGAGCTTAAGTGAAAACAATGAGCTTTGCGTCGTCGCGCGTTCGGCGCTTTTCGTAAGAGCGAGGGGCGGCAGCGGAGAGACGGTAGCAGCGGGGTGAATGCGTCGGTGGTCGACAGGCGTGTGGCTCGCAATTGAGGGCCGGGTTTCGCGAAGCTGGCTAGCTCAAAACGATCCGAACACAGTGCCAAGCGCAATGACCACGATCAGGGCCAGAATGGCGCTGACGATTCCGACCATCACGATATCGAAATAGCTTTCGCGGTGCTTGGTCCCGCAGACAGCGAGCAATGTCACCACTGCGCCGTTGTGCGGTAGAATATCCAACGTACCTGATCCGATCACGGCGACACGATGCATCAGCGCGGGGCTAAGGCCGGTTTGCGCCGCGATGGCCATATAGGTTTGTCCAAGTGCGTCGAGCGCGATGGTCAATCCGCCGGAGGCAGAGCCGGTCAGCGCGGCGAGGACATTGGTTGCCACCGCCAGTGAGACAAGCGGTCCGCCTTCGATCCCCAGCACCCAATCGCGGACGATGGCGAAAGCCGGCAGGGCCGCAACGACCGCGCCAAAACCGACCAGGCTGGCAACGCTGACCGCCGGCAGCACCGACGCATTGGCGCCGGCATCCATGCTTTGGCGCAACGAAGGCAGGCGCCCGCGGTTGAATCCGATGACGGTCGCGATCGCGGCGGCGAGTGCGACCACAACGGACCAGACTCCGGCCACGGCGGTGATCGACGTGCCACCCCAGCGCGGTTCGGCAAGAAATGAGAAATCGAGCCGCCGCAGAACAAAGAACGACATCATCAGATTGACCGCCACGACCACGACAAGCGGCAGGGCGGCAAACAAGATGGACGGTGCGGTATCGGCATGCTGCCCTCTGTTCAGCTCCGCCGGATCGAACTCCCTTGCGGTCGTGGCGCGCTCGCGTACTTTCTCGTCGTCGACCGCGGCATCGGCTTGCACCGTCTCCGCCCCGTAGCCCTCGCCGACGCGCCGCGCCGCGCTCTCGGCCCGCTGCAGCCACCAAAGACCGAAGCCGAGCATGATGATCGAGGCGACGATGCCGAGGCCGGGCGCGGCGAACGGGGTGGTGCCGAAGAACGGCATCGGGATCGCGTTCTGGATGGATGGCGTGCCCGGCAGGGCCGACATCGTGAACGTCGAAGTGCCGAGCATGATCGCCGCCGGCATCAGCCGGCGGGGAATCGCCGCCGCGCGGAACAGCGCTTGCGCCATTGGCGCGAGCACAAAGAACGCAACGAACAGGCTGACGCCGCCATAGGTAACCATTGCACCGGCGAGCACGACTGCAAGTATCGCGCGGCTCGTCCCCAGACGCTTGGTCATGAAGTCAGCGACCGCCGATACCGAGCCACTGTCGTCCATGAGCTTGCCGAACACGGCGCCGAGAAGAAACAGCGGGAAGAATTGCGCCAGGAAGCCGGCGGCGCTGCCCATGAAAGTTTGAGTCCAGTTGGCGAGCAGCGGTTGGCCGCCGAACAAAGCAGCGACTAGCGCGGCGACGGGCGCCAGCAGCAGCACGCTCCAGCCGCGGAAGGCGAGCCAGATCAGGAGACCGAGGCCAACAAGGATACCAAGGAGCCCCACGCTCAGCACTCCGCCAGCAGCACATCCAAATCAGCCGTGGAACGCTTGCCGAGATCGTCCGCGTGTTTCTCCAGAAATTCGGTCGCCGCTCGTCGGCCCTCAGTCCGCAGCATCGTAATGAAATCCCACTCGGCATTGAGCTTCGAGGACGCGCCAAATTGAGCCAATGCGTCGGTCATGATCCTGTGCGTTCGCATTTGTGCCCAGCGGGCGCCCTCTCCGGTTCCGGGATCGGCGACCTGATGCAGGAGCGCGATCATCCGCAGTTCCTTCATCAGCGGCGAGTTGAAGGAAATTTCATTGAGCCGATTGAGGATGTCTCCGGCCGAGCGGGGCGCATCCGGCCGTTCGCGCGGATTGATTTGAACCAGGATGGTATCGTGAGCGTCGCTTTCGCGGATCAGCGGCGTGATCGTAGGATTGCCGGCATAGCCGCCGTCCCAGTACGACTCGCCATCGATTTCTATCGCCCGGAACATCGTCGGCAGACAAGACGAGGCCAGCAGGACGTCGACCGTGATCTCTGCATTGCGGAAAATACGCCCGCGGCCAGTTCGCACGCTCGTCGCAGTGATAAAAAGCTTGATCGGCGAGCGAGCGAGACGGTCAAAATCGACGCTCTCGGCGATGATGCCGGCCAGCGGATTTAATCCCAGCGGATTGAGATCGTAAGGCGAAAGCACCCGCGATATCAAATCCATGGCGACGTAGGCCGGCGAAGTGTCGAGCGTCCAGCGACCCATCAAGCGATCGAGCGGCGAGCGTTGCAGCGGACTGAACGCCGCGGCGCGTGACACGTGTTGCCAGTATTTCTCGAGCGCGGTGCGTGCGCCTTCGGCTCCTCCGTCGGTCCATCCGTCCGCCAGAACCGCGGCGTTCAACGCGCCGGCCGAAGTGCCGGATATCGCCGCGATCCGCAGCCATGGTTCCTCGAGAAGGCGGTCGAGCACGCCCCACGTAAATGCCCCGTGAGAACCGCCACCCTGAAGCGCAAGATCGATCAGTAGCGGTTCGTTGTTCATTGCATCGGAATCCGTCGCGTCGTCCGACTGAAAGCGGTCTCGCCCTGGATATCTGACCGATCCACGCAGAAAGTCAGCTTAGCAGAAATTCCCGAGGGCAGCACCGGCGCCTTGACATAAAGAAGGCGGCGGCCGCCCGGTCACTGTGATTAACTCCACCCATAAGTGGATAGCTTTTTCACAGTGGCGGAACTCGAGAAGCACGACGCCGCTGACTATCAATACCCAGCCAAGAAAAACAACTCAGGGCTGGTGCACCACGAATGAAGTTACTAGAATGTTCTCGTGCTTGGGCCAAAGTTTGTTTCGTAGGCGCACACGAGAAGTGAAGGCGTCTGCCTTTTAGCCGAAGGGCGGCGGCGCGATTGTCAAACTCTCTCTTTGCAGTGGAGGTTGGTATGGGCAGCGCCTCGGCATTTTTGTCGTCGGATCAAAAAAACAGCTGCGTTTAGGTCGAGCAGATCGAGCCCAGTTTCACAAATAAGGGCCTTTTTTGGTAACGGCCCTTAAAGAGCCGAATCCTGATTCTTCGCGTCTGTGAGCTAACCAACGGGAGTAATCAGCATGTCCAGCATGACAAGATCCTTGGAGGAAGTAACCGGCCTTGAGCCGCTGCGCGCCAAATCGGGCTGGATCATCGCCCTGGGCGTCGTCTATGTCATCGCCGGCGTCATTGCGCTGGGCAGCGTCGTGACGGCGACTAAGGTCAGTGTCTTCGTGGTCGGCATCATGATGGTGATTGCCGGCGTCGCCGAGATCGTCAACGCGTTCCAGATCAAGACCTGGGGCAGGTTCTTGTTCTGGCTCCTGCTCGGCGCCCTCTACGTCGTCGCCGGCTTCCTGACGTTCGAAAATCCGCTCCTTGCCGCTGCGATACTGACCCTGTTTCTCGGAATCGCGCTCATCGCCTCGGGCGTCACGCGGATCGTTCTGGCTTTCAGCATGCAGGCGGCGATGCCGTGGGTTCTGGTGTTGCTGTCCGGTATCATCACGCTTTTGCTTGGCCTGGTGATTGTGGCGCATTGGCCGGTCGCCAGCCTCTATATCCTGGGAATCTTCCTTGGCGTCGATCTTGTGTTGGCAGGCGCGAGCTGGGTGGGTATCGGACTCGGCCTTAAGCGAGTCGTCTAGAGGATGATGACGGCGGCCGCGGCGCGATCGCGCGGCCGCCTGTCGGGCCGGCAACAAGCGAGGCTACTATGCGCTGGGTCTATCTGATCATTGTCATCGTGTTTGTGGCCGCCGTTGTGATTTTTGGCATCCAGAACCGCGAAATGGTCACGACGTCGTTCCTGGGCTTCAGCCTCCGCTCACCGCTGGTGATTCTCGTCGTGATTGTCTACGTGCTCGGCGCCATCACCGGCGGCAGCTTGTATGCGCTGCTGCGCAAATCGGTCCGGGAATCAAGGTTCGGCGCCGCTCGGTAACAGTCGGCGGACCCCCGATGCAACGGACCGGGGACCCGCCGCTGATCGATCCGCGCCGGGGCGATGTCGAAGACGACAGCTCGAGCCCAAAGCAACGATCGTTACTGGCCATTGCCGGCAGCCTGCTCGTCGAAATCAGCCTGCCGAAGCTTGTATTTGCCTGGACCTTTTCGATCCTGCTGCCGGCTTTGCTGCTCGGCCTGGCGCCGCTGATCGCCACCGCCTGGTTGCTGAAAGTATCGAGGAAAGCGGCGGAAACGACCGGACTCGGCGCGGCTGTCGTCCTTCTCGCCATCGTCGCCCTGGGATGGTTCGCATGGCGGCCGCTGTTCCGGATCGCGGAGATCAATTTTTGGTCGCTCAATGCGCTGGCGATCCAGCCGGCTTATGCGTTCTGCCGCGAGGCGCTGCGGTACCTGACAGAGCGCATGCTGCGTCAGGATGCCAGCGCCGCCACCCGGGCGCGTCTGCGTGCGTTCAGCTCGGCGGCAGCCGCAGTCGTGCTGTGCATCTGCGCGGCGCTGATCGCGATTGTCGTATGGCCGACCTCGCGCTGGGTGGGCACGGCTGCCGATCTGTTGGATGTGCGCAGCCTTATCCTGCCGACGCTCGCCAATGCCGTCGTCGTAATCTGCGCCTATCTTTCGGTCGCGTCGCTGATCTGGGGCTTTGCCGATGCGATCATGGATCAGCCGATCAATCTCGGCGCTTTCGATGCCGCCTCGGGAGGTCCGGCGTGGCGCATTGCGCACCTTTCGGACATTCATGTCGTCGGTGAGCAATACGGCTTTCGCATCGAAAGCGGGCGCCGCGGGCCGCGCGGCAACCGCCGCTTCACGCGCATCCTCAAGCGCATCGCGGCCATCCATCAAACAAGCCCGCTCGATATCGTGCTGATCAGCGGCGACATGACCGACGCAGGCCTTTCCGTCGAATGGGCGGCCTTCCTCGACGCGGTGGAAGCGCATCCGGCGCTGGCCGAGCGCATGCTCATCCTGCCCGGCAACCACGACCTCAACATTGTCGATCGTCTCAACCCGGCACGGCTCGATCTGCCGTTCAGCCCGATCAAGCGCCTGCGGCAGATGCGAGCGCTGTCGGCGATCGCGGCCATTCAGGGCAAGCGGGTTTTGGTGGCCGATCCAGGCTCAGGCAAGTTTGGTCGCACGCTGACGCAAGCACTGGCGTCGCATCGAAAGCGGATCACTGAATTCGCCGATAACGGCGGCGTGCGGCAGTCGAGCGGCCTCGGCCGTCTCTGGGACGATCAGTTTCCGATGATCTTACCGCCCGCGAGTGCCGACGGTCTCGGCATTGCCATCCTCAATTCCAATGCCAAAACCCACTTCTCGTTCACCAATGCGCTCGGAATAGTCTCCACCGAGCAGGCCCGCAGGCTCGCCGCGGCGGTCGGGCAATTTCCGCGGGCGCATTGGATCATCGCCCTGCATCATCATCTGGTGGAATATCCATTGTCAGTCGCAGCATTCTCCGAGCGCATCGGCACCGCGCTGATCAACGGCTCCTGGTTCATCCGCAAGATCAAGTCGATCGCGCCGCGGGCGATCGTCATGCACGGCCACCGTCACATCGACTGGATCGGCACCTGCGGCAAGCTCCGGATCGTCTCGGCACCGTCGCCGGTCATGGGCGCGGCCGACGAAGCCTCGACCTATTTTCTCATTCACACGCTGACGACCGGGCCGGATGGACAAGTTTGCTTGCTACCGCCGGAGCGCATCGACATCGCCGGCGCAGGCGCGGCCGGCTGAATCAAATTACGATTTTGCCGGTTCGGCTTCGGTCGGCACCGGCCCGCCAAGCAGATCGGCTAGCCATCGGCTCGACGGAGCCTGCTGGCAGAACGTCAGAATGGCGAGCGCGATCGGCACGCCGATGAACGTGCCGAACAGGCCCCACATGAAGGTCCAGAAGAAGATCGCGAACAACACGACGAACGGGGAGATGGCCAACACGTTTCCCGACAGCCGCGGCTCGACATAACTGCCGATCACGAATTGGATGATGTTCAGACAGATGAAGGTGCCGATCACCGCCTGCCAGGTATCGAACTGGGTCATCGCCACCAGCGTCGGGAACAGCGTGGCGATGAATGGGCCAAGGAACGGAATGTAATTCAGCGCGAAAGCGATCACGCCCCACTCGGCGGCGAATTGCAGCCCGGTGGCCAGGGCGAACAGCGAGACGAACAGGCCGGTCAGGACGCTCATCTGCGTCCGCACGATCATGTATTTTCGAAACTTGACCGCCGTCGCGGCGCTGCCCTGCAGCAGCACGCGGGCGACGTCGCGATTGCCGAGCGCCTGGATTTTCCGGCGGATGTCGTCGACTTCGAGAAGGCCGAGGATCACGTACGTCAAAGTGACGAGCCAGAAGGCCAGTGTCGAATTGATGCGGCCGGTGACGCGTTGCGCCTTGCGTAAGAGCCAGCCGACGTTGAAGTGCTCGGCCCACAGCCCGGCGACTGAGACGCCATGGCCGTCGAGCCAGGTCACAAGGCCGCTGTAGAGCGCCTGATATCGCCCGGCGTCGTTCATCACCGCGCGCCCGACCCGGCCGAAGCCCCACACCACCAGCGACGCGAAGGCAAGCCCGACCGCGACGACGACGATCAGCGTGATCGCCAGCGCGATCAATATCGGCAGCCGCGACTGCAACCACTCCTGCAGCGGCCACACGATGGCGATAATGAACAACGCCAGCACCAGCGGCGCAAACACGCTTGACGCCTGATAGGCGGCAAACGACACGGCCACCGCGGCCAGGATCGCCAGCGCGACTTTTGTTCCGGAATTGGCGGCGGTCATCAGCTTGGCTCCGCTCGTCCAGCGTCATCCATGCGCAGGATTGTTTTCCTCAAAAGCGCGACGTCGTTGAAACACGCCGACAACTCGGCCAAGATACGAGAGGTACCTGCCGCACGCTATCCGCATCTGCGTCAGTATTGTCGAGAGCCGCGGGGGTGAAGTTGGTTGGTCCGGGAACGCCGGCGAGACGCCTTGCGCTCGCTGCGGCATTATTTTTTGCCGCGGCGTGGGCGTTATTTTCAACCGCCGCATTAGCCGGCTCGGCACGAGACTATCTCAATGCACCGGTCGACGCTTGGCTGGTCAATTATAGTTCCGGCTATTCGACTTCCATCACCCCGGAAGACGGCACGGACATATCGTCCCGCACGCGCTCGAATGTCTTTCTGCAGTCGGTCGTTTTGACGCGCACCATGGACTTTTCCGGTCGCACCGGCGGTCTCTCGATCGTCTTGCCCTATGCGATCGCCGATACCAGCTCCGCCACCTTTGCGGCCAGCACCAACGGCGTATCCGACATCGGCGTGCTTTGGCAGATCAACCTGTTCGGCGGCCCGGCACTGACGCGCGAGCAATTCCAGTCATTCATTCCACAGACATTCTCGAGCTTGCATTTCTACATCGGCACGCCGCTTGGCACCTATAATCCAACCTCGCCGATCAATCCGAGCGCAAACCGCTGGATGATCTCGCCGACCGTCAATTACAGCTACACGCCGGACCGCGGCCGGACCTGGGTGGAGACCTACGTCACCGGGCAAGTGTTCACCGACAACAACAGTTTCTTCGTCAACGGCGCGCAAACGCTTTCGCAAAAGTCGATCCTGCGCGTCGAAGAGCATATCAGCCGCAATCTGACGGACCAATTTTGGCTCTCGGCCGACGCTTACTATAATGGCGGCGGCGAGACGAGCATCGACGGCGCGCCCCAGGACAGCGCGGCGAGCACGCTGCGCCTCGGCGCCGGAATGGGCACGCGTCTGTGGCGCGGCGCCGATCTCGGGCTCAACTACGAGCACATCGTCGCCAAGCCATCAGGGCAGCCCAATTCACAGACGATACGTCTTTCGCTGCGACAATTCTGGTGAACCGGAGGGCTTGCCAGCGGTTGATCTAGCCGAGTGCGCGCCACGCGCCGGCGTCCAAACGGGAGTGCAACGAAGCCGAACTGAATAGTCGAACACAATCACAATCATCACCAAAGCCGGAGGAAGCGATGGAACGGAAGGACCTGGAACGTCGAACCGTCCTGAAGGCAGGCGCGGCAGCATTCGGCATGATGGGAAGCGGCGCTTCGGCCGCCATGATTGGCAGCATCGAGCAAGCCAATGCCGACGCCGCGCAGCCGCCGCTGCCGGAACAGATGCTGACCGCGGTGGCGCGGTTTCGCGCGGCCATTCCGGCCAATTTCGATCCGGATTATGTCGAGCACGCTATCATCCCGTTTTTCCTTACCAGCTTCTACGAGGGCGAGCGGCCGATGCTGCCGATGATCGACGTCAATTTCAGCAAGGAGAATGCGCTGCCCTACGATCTTTGGGGCCTGATTTATCACGATTGGAAGCCGACCCCGGAGGAAGGCGTGACGGTTTTCCTGCAGGGTCTCGAGAAGCGAGGCGACAACAACCTCCGCAAGCGTATCTACTTCACCGGCGTCACGCCCGATCTCTACAAGCCGATATACGCCGCAAAAGTCGCGGCCTTCTTCGACAAGCTTTTGGATCAGCAGTTCGCCAATCGGCCGTTCATGCGGCATTACCTCGACTATTACTTCGACCTCTACTGGGATCTTCACCTTGGCGTCACTGGCGACGACATCCCGTTCGAGGTGCGTCAGATCGGCGAGGCGTTCAACACCGTGCTGGCGTATCGCAATCCGCTGCTGCCGATCGTCCACGACAATTACATGAAAGTCCGCGAGCTGCTCGATCTCTTGAAATCATGGATCGACGATCGCATCGGCGACATCCAGTCCGGCAAGGCCAAGAACCCGGAAAAGACCATGGCCTGGTACTGGCTGAAGAATGCCGGCGACGGCAGTCATTTCAGCAAGAAGGACGTGGTGTTCGAGTGTTTCCACAATTTCGTGGCGCTGAGCCAATGGGGCAACACGATTTTCGGCATCATGTCGCGGCTTGCCGAAGACGGCGGCGATCCCGCCGTGCGGGCAGCGTTTCAGAAGACCATGAGCGGTAATTTCGACAATGCCGCCGGCGCGCCATACACGCCGCTGGAACTGCTGGTCATGGAGATGTTCCGCGTGATCTCGCCGAACGGCGGCAGCATCTCGGTGATCCGCGATGCGAGAAACAGCGCATACGGCGCGTCGCCGCAGCAAAAGTTCGGCGTGCCACTGGAGCGGCACAGCTATGTCAGCACGCCGCATACCTCGACCAGCTTCGACCCGGTCCACTGGAAAGACCCGATTGTGTTCGATCCGCAGCGCTATCTGCGCGTTCCCACCAGCGCTCAGATCAACGACGACAAGTGCCGGCAGATCGGGCTGGCGCGGTGTCCGTTCGACATCACCAACTTCGAGGTAAAGGACGGCCGCAAGGCCAACATCACCAATAGCGGCTTCGGCACGGTGTTCGGCGTTGTCGACGGAGCGGCCCATCCGGTCTGCGACTATGCCGGCTTCGCACCGTTTGGTTTTGGCTACCGGCGGTGTCCGGGCGAGCAACTGACCATTCAGGTGTTCGAGGATTTCCTCCGCAAGGTCTGGCGCGACAAAATCGTGTTCCGCAAGCTCAACCTGGCAAATCCGGGTCGCGTGCCGATCGGCCCGGGCGCGGTGATCCAGGACGATCTTGGATTCACTCGATCGACCTAGCATTTGGTCGGCGGCCTGGTGGGAGGCCGACGGCGACGACGGCCGGAGTTGGTTGACCGGGAAGCACCATGTCCGACACGCGGTCCAATGACCTCACCGCCGACGATATTCGTAGGCTTCTCCAGCTCACGCCCAACGCCACCTGCGGCTTTGTGCTCCCGACCTATCACACCAAGCAAGCGATCGCGCCGGGCGGATTGCCGGCGCCTTTCGCCGACGCCCGGCCTCTGGGCTCCGCGCTTTATTTCATGGTGACGCCGATCGCGCCGGTGCGGCTGCATCGCATCCGCAACGACCAGCTCTACCACTATTATCTCGGCGATCCGATCGAGCTGTTTTTGCTGTACGAGAACGGCAGCAGCGAGCGCACCATCGTCGGACCGGACCTGCGCGCCGGTCAGCGCGTGCAGCAACTGATCCCCGGCAACACTTTTCACACCGCCCGCGTCATCGGCCGCCGCCGCTGGTTCCTCGGCGCCAGTACCGCATGGCCGGGCGTGACGCCCGCGGATGTGGAGATCGGCAATCTCGACGCGCTGGCGGCAAAATATCCGGCGGTCGCCGCCGATCTGCGCGCCATCGCCGCGTCGGTGCAGACAGTGGTCGGAAGTAATTACGAAGGCTAAACCGGCGCTCCGGTCAGGCGCGCGACTTTCCTGATATGGGCGAGCGCCGCGGCTGATCCGGTCGTTTTAGTCAGCAGATCGAGCGCTGCATCGTCGTCATCGCCGACGGGGGTGAGCGCGGCATCGGTATATGTCCGCCGGTAGGGATCGCGCGCGATGGAGGCCTTCACAAGCAGCAGCCGGACGATCGTTCCCGCCACTATCGCTTGCTTCCAAATGGTATGGCAGAGAAAGCGTCCCCAGAACAACAAAAACAATTCGGGGGCCAGTCCGGGCCGGCGCTCGGAAGGATGTTTCAAGCGTAGAACACCGCTCTGCAATGGATGAATATTCTCCAGACGGACCATCGAGGAAAACGCCACCAACAACTTGACCAAGCTGCCCATCGGCACGCCGGTCGCGGCCGCGCGCCGCAGCAGCGTCTTCATGTGCTCCGGCGTGTAGTAGAGCGCCCACGCCTCGCGATAGATCGCCTCCCATTCCGTCGCGCTCATCTTGGCGTGGCCGGCGCACACATGTTCGACATCGTATTCGTTGAGGTCGCCGCCGAGCGCGGCACCGCTTCTCCATAACACCTGATGATCTTCGGAGCCGGGCAGCGGAGTGAGGATGAAGAACTCGATGATGTCGAGCGGCAGCTCTTTCTGGATAATGGCGATGTCGCGCCTGATGGAAGCCGGCGTGTCCGCGGGAAAGCCCAGGATATAGCCGGCAAGCGTGATAATGCCCTGCGCCTTCCAGGCGAGCAGCATGCTGCGGTATTCGGTGATCTTGTTTTGCCGTTTCTTGGCGCCGGCGAGGTTGTCGGGATTGATATTCTCCAGGCCGATGAACACGCGGGTTACGCCCGCCCGCTTAGCCTTGCCAATGAAATTTTCGATTCTGTGGCACAGTGTGTCGACCTGGATCATCAGGCCGAGCGGAATGCCTTCCCTTTCACGAAGCTCGATCAGCCGATCGAAAATCGCTTCCCACTGCTCGTTGCGGGCGAAATTATCATCGGTGATGAAAAATTTGTTGATACCCTGCGCCCAGTTGACGCGCACCAGCTGCTCGACGTCGTCCGCCGAACGAAACCGCGATTTGCGGCCTTGCACATTGATGATGGTACAGAACGAGCATTGGTACGGACAGCCCCGCCCCGCATCGAAGCTTGCGCTCAGACCGAGCGTGCGGGCTACGTAGCGCTTCGGCAAAAACGGCACCGGGCTGCCGCCAATGTCGGGCAAGTCCTTCATAAAATCGTACAAGGGCTTGAGCCGGTTGACGGCGGCGTCGCGCAGCACTTGGTCGAATCTGCCTTCCGCCTCGCCGGCGAACATGGCCACTCCCATGTCGCGGCAAGCGTCCAGCCCGACCGCGCGGCCGTCCAGCATAGAGAGGCAGCCCGAGACATGAAAACCGCCGATGACCACCTCGATGCCGGCCGCGCGCAGCGGCCGCGCGATATCGAGAGCGCGGGGATACTGGTTCGACTGCACACCAACCAGGCCGACCAGACCGAAATTGCCGCGCGAAGCGAACAGCGACAGCAGTGCCGGGATGTCGACGCGGCGGTTGGTTTCATCGATCACGTCGATGTCAATGGCGACGTCCGCACCGAGCACCTGACGCTCCGCGCAATCCGCCGCTATGCCGTAGAGGGCTGCAAGGGAATTGGACGGTATCAGCGCCCGCCACCACCGTATGACGTACCCGTCGTCATCGTAGTGGGAGGGTTTGATCAGAATGAGTTGGAACCGCCGCTTTGGGTTCATGCCTTGGCCTACCATGTCCCACCTTTGAAGTCGTCTTCAAAAAGAGGGTCACGGCAGCGGGTCGCCAAGTCGAGGCGTGATAAGCGAAAATATCGCCGACCAAGGGGGATCTCCGCCGATATCTGACGCCGTGACATGGTAGCCGATGAGCGGAGCGATATCCGGGGTCGTCCACCAAAAAAGCCAGAGCACCAATCAATTCAATCTGAAGCGATCGCGCTTCTACAGCGGTGGGTCTTCCTCGTCTTCCCGCTTCAACGTGATGGCCGCTTCTTCGAGGTCGAGCTCGCGCTCGATGCGGCGGCGCGCTTCGTCGGTGATCTGGCCCTGTTGCAGCAGCCGGTAGATATATTGGCGCTCGGCGTTGATCAGCTCGGCGCGCAGCGCCAGCGCCGCCGCCACCGCCTCCTTGCCGCCGGCATCGCGCGGCAATGCCCGGACGCGACCTTCTTGCCGCGCCTGCAAAAGGCCGAGCACATTGGGCTCGGTGTCGCCGTCGGCGGCGAGCCGCTCGAGCTCGCTCTCCGCCACTTTCAGTGTTTGCAGCCGCGCTTTCAGCTCGGCCTCGTTCTCGCGCCGGCGCTCCTCGTCGGCGTCACGCGGCAAGGCCAGCCAGCGCACCACCGACGGCAGCACGACGCCTTCGCCAATCAGCGTCACGACGATGACACCGAAGGTGACGAACAGGATCAGGTCGCGGTCGGGGAACGGCGCGCCGGCGGCTGTGGTCAGCGGCAGCGCCAGCGCCGCCGCCAGCGAGACGACGCCGCGCACGCCGGTGAAGCCGAGCATGAACAGAAATCGCCAGGTCGGCACCGGATCGCGGCGCGCCAGCGACCGACTGAGCCAACGCGGCAGATAGGCCGCCGGATAGACCCAGATCAGGCGCACCACCACGACGACGGCGACGGTGAGCGGCACCGCCAGCGCCAGCTGGTGCAGCAAGGCTGAATCGGTCCGGTCCATCAGCGTGCGCAATTGCATGCCGGTGACCAGGAACAACAATCCTTCGAGCAGATAAATCAGCAGGTCCCAGAAGAAGATGCCCTGCAGCCGCGTCGCCGCGGGAATCAGCAGCGGCCCGTTCCAGCTCACATAGAGGCCGGCGGCGACCGCCGACAACACGCCCGAGCCGCCAAGGTGCTGCGGCACCAGAAAGGCGAGGTAAGGCGTCATCAACGACAGCGTGATCTCGACGCGCGGATCGCCCGCCGAGCGCCGCAGCCGCAAGCTTGCCCAGCCGACGGCGATGCCGTAGGCGATTTCGCCGATGACGATCAGGGCGAATTCGCCCACGGCGGTGCCGAACGAGAACAGGCCGGTGCCGACTGCGGCGACCGCGAAGCGATAGAGGATCAGGGCGGTGGCGTCGTTGGCCAAGCCCTCGCCCTCGAGCACGACGATGAGCCGGCGCGGCAGGCCGAGGCGGCGGACGACGGCCAGCGGCGCCACCGCGTCGGTCGGCGACACAATGGCGCCGAGCACGAAGCCGACCGCCAACGGCATGCCGAGGAGATAATGTCCCGCGACCGCGACCGCCGCGGCGGTAAAGAGGACCAAGCCGAAAGAGAGCAGCGCGATCGGACGCAGGTTGAACTTGAATTCGCGCCAGCTCATGGCTACGCCGGCCGAATAGATCAGCGGCGGCAGGATGCCGAGCAGCACCAGTTCCGGCGCCAGTTCGATGCGCGGCAACCCAGGGATCAGCGCCAGCGCGATGCCGGCGACGACCAAGAGGATCGACGGCGCAATGTCGAGCCGGCGCGCGACCACGGCGACGACCACCAGGACCGCGAGGAGGAGCAGGATGGTCTGAAGGGTCGCTGCCATGGCTATCCTGAAATGATTGTCTGGATCATCAGACGCAACAGCCCCAAACGGACGCTGTACGCACTGCAAAGGTTTGTGAAATCGAAGTCAATTGCGTGCCGTCAATCCTCCGCGCGGCAACTACCGTTTCTTTGGATCGTCGAGCAACGCTATCGAAGCAAAATTACAATATCGCTTTACTCAACCTAGGGTGATATCCTCATTAGATGCGAGTCGATCGGGTCGGCGTAGGGGAATAATTGCTACGCCGCGCGTTGGGTTTGGGTCTCCAAAGGAACTTGAATGGCGAGACTCATTTACGCTTGCCGCTTCGAAGTGCCGCTGTCAGCGGGCGCTAATCCCGTTCTGTCGGCCTATAGCAGTTGGATCGAACGCCACTATCGCGAACGGCGGGGCTTGGCAGCATTCAACTACGACGCGACCAGCGATGCACCTGTCTCTGATTTGCCTTCTGGACACACTCTAGTTCGGGATCACTTTGTCAGCGCGACCGGCGATGTAACTCGGCTAGTATGGGCCTACCCAGCCGACACTGATGAAGGTCTTGAATGGCGAAATGAAATTCGCATAGGCGCTTTTGGTGAAGTCTGCGCGGTGGAACACCTGATCCTCGTTAGCTCCGTGGACTATCGAATAGCGCCGGCCCACTTAGCCCTAGGATCGCCCAGCGTTATTCGGCAGCTATGCTCCGACACGGCCGTTCGAATTGGCGATATGCAGGTAAAGGCAACGCCGTATCCACTTGATGTTAGGGCAGTCGGCAAATTTCTAGAACTTCTTCAAAGCCCCCAACGACGTCTTCCAATAGTTTTCATTTCGCCCTTTGCAGACGGTGACGCCAACCTACTAGATGCAACTCTGCTTGCGCAGCACCTAGCAGGCGTTGGGATCGTCGTGTCAGTTGAAGACACGGAAGCTACGTGGGACATCTCAGATGTCATTGGGAAAACGCTTTCCTGCTTCGACGGAGGTGTGAGGATTTACTGGCCTGGATTCTCGGTGAGGGACGACCCCCGGAGCCATCGCCTCTATCTTGGTGCTAGAATTGAGTCAGCAGGCCCGGAAGCGGTCGCACGATCAATTGAAAGAACTATTTTTGCGATTGCAGCATTTCGATTTGTTCCGGATTCTCGGTTCCACGAGGTCATCCATGCGACCGAGCAGGCGGAACGTGTTCAACGTGTCGAAGTGCAAAAAGCATCCAGTGGCGATGACTGGGAAAATTACGCACTCGAATTGGACGAGAAACTCTCCATAGCGAACCAGACGATATCCGACATGCGGGCTGAGAATGAAAATCTGAAAGCCAATCAACAGATATTGTTCTCATCTCGTATTTTCGGCGAAGCAGAACCGGACATAGCCGCAGAAGACATCGCATCTCCTGTCTCAGCGAAGGGCGCCTTAGATCAAGCTGCAAACAAAAAGAATCTCATCATTCTCGACAGTGCGTTTGAAGCCGCCGAAAACAGCCCTTTTCAACGACCCGCCGAAATACTTGCAGCTCTCGAGGACCTAGCAGGCTGTTGAAGAAGTAGGTCGCGGTTTGGCTGATTGAGTGATTCACTTTCTCCGAAACGATTCGGAGGTTAGGTGATGCGGGGTGGGGATAAGCGGACTGGCGAGCTTTTCAGCTACGTCGATCTTGAGAAGCGGGTTCGGTCGGATCATCCGCTAAGGGCGATCAGAGGGCTTGTGAACGAGGCGCTGGTCGCGCTGGAGCACGAATTCTCTGGGCTTTATGCGCCGATTGGGCGACCGTCGATATCGCCGGAGAAGCTGCTGCGAGCGATGCTGTTGCAGGCGCTTTATTCAATCCGGTCGGAACGGCAGCTAATGGAGCGGCTGGAGTATGATTTGCTATTCCGCTGGTTCGTCGGAATCGGGGTCGATGCTGCCGTGTGGGACCATTCGGTGTTCTCAAAGAACCGCGACCGGCTGCTCGAAGGGAATATCGCCGCGAGGTTCCTGGCGGCGGTTCTGGATCAGCCGCGGGTGAAGAAGCTGCTTTCCACCGACCACTTCACGGTCGACGGGACGCTGATCGAAGCGTGGGCTTCGTTGAAGAGCTTTAAGCCACGGGACGGATCGGACGAGCCTCCGGCCAGTGGCGGGCGCAATACCGAAGCCGATTTCCATGGCAAGAAGCGGTCGAACGAGACGCATACCTCGACGACGGATCCCGATGCACGGCTCTACCGCAAGGGGCCGGGCAAGGAGGCCAAGCTCTGCTTCATCGGCCATGGCTTGATGGAGAACCGCCATGGCCTTCTGGTTGATGCTTGCCTGACGCCGGCTGACGGCCATGCCGAGCGGGTAGCGGCGCTCGCCATGATCGAACCGCGCGCCGACCGGCCGCGCGCGATCACGCTCGGTGCCGACAAGGCCTACGACGCGGAAGACTTCGTCAATGAGCTGCGCTCGATGACAGTGACACCGCATGTGGCGCAGAACACCAGCGGCCGAAGTTCGGCGATCGACGCACGCACGACGCGGCACGGCGGCTATGCCGTCAGTCAGCGCGTCCGCAAGCGCATTGAAGAGGCGTTCGGCTGGATCAAGACGGTGGCCAGGCAGGAGAAGACGAAGTTCCGTGGTCGCGGTCGCGTCGGGTGGGCCTTCATCTTCGCTGCCGCCGCCTACAATCTGGTTCGATTGCCGAAGCTCATCGCGCAAAAGAGTTGATGGCAAAGCTTCCCGCACTACAGGCCGCCTCGTCGGACACTTCCACATAGATAATGCGCGATGATTCAGGCTTCGTATGCGATCGTGCCTGACTTCTTCAACAGCCTGCTAGATGCAATAGCTGCCGAGTGGGCCAAACAACGTCAGGCGACTGGGGGCGGTGGAGACATTCTTCAGGCTCTAAAAAACCGCGGATGGGGAAAGCGCAGCAGTATGCACATATCTGCCACAGACTCGGAAACAATACGGGGCGAGTTACAAATTCGAATATAACGGCGAACGCCTATTATTCGAACCACACATAACGATTGGCTCCGGCGACGCAAATTCTTGTGCTTCCATACATTTTATATTGGACCCAGCGTCCGGCAAGATTGTCATAGGGCATGTTGGTCGACATTTGCAGAATACGAAGACGTAAAGCCTAAGGATGGTCCATCAATAGTGGATTACAAAAAACTCTGCGGGTCGACGTCGATGTCGAGCTTGATCGAGCCCTTGGGCTTCGGCCCGGCGGCAAGCCATTCGCGCAAGTAGGCTGAAAGATCGAAGCCGCGCGGCGCCTTGACCAGGAGCCGCATGCGATGGCGGCCGCGCACCAGAGCGAGCGGCGCGTCGGCGGGGCCGAGCACGCGCACCTCGTCGAGCGGCGGCGCCGCGCGCGCCAGTGCCCGCGCGAAGCTTTGGGTGTCGGGCCGGTCCTCGCCGGAAACGATGAGGCTGGCAAGCCTTCCGAACGGCGGATATTCCGCCCGCTGGCGCGCTTCGATCTCGGCGTCGTAGAACGCCTCGCGGTCCTGCGCGATCAGCGCCCGCATCACCGGATGCTCGGGCTGATGGGTTTGCAGGTAGCCGCGGCCGATGCCGGCGTCGCGGCCGGCGCGCCCGACCACCTGATGCAGGAGCTGAAAGGTGCGCTCGGCGGCGCGCGGATCGCCGTTGCTCAAGCCGAGATCGGCGTCGACGATGCCGACCAGATTGAGCTTCGGGAAATGGTGGCCCTTGGCCACCAGCTGCGTGCCGATGACGATGTCGAAGCGGCCGGCGGCAACGTCGTCGAGCTCCTCGCGCAGCCGCTCGACCGTGGCGACGAGATCGGACGACAGCACCAGCACCCGCGCCTGCGGAAACAATGCGCGCACTTCTTCCTCCAGGCGCTCGACGCCGGGGCCGATGGCGGCGAACGAATTCGCCGCCTGGCAATGCGGGCATTGCGCGGGATACGGCATGCCGAAGCCGCAATGGTGGCAGACCAGCTGCTTGCGGAAGCGGTGATCGACCAGCCAGGCGTCGCAATGCGGGCAGGAGAAGCGAAAGCCGCAGGCGCGGCACAGCGTCAGCGGCGCGTAGCCGCGGCGATTGAGAAAGAACAACGCCTGCTCGCCGCGCTCGATCGCGGTTTGCACCGCGCCGGCGAGCGTCGGCGAAATGAAACGGCCAGGCGGCGGGCGTTCGCGGCGCAGATCGATCGCCTCGACCACCGGCATGCGCGCCCCGCCGAAACGCTCGGGCAGCGCCAGCCGCCGATAACGGCCGCGCCGCGCATTGACTTCGGTCTCCAGCGACGGCGTCGCCGACGACAGCACCACCGGGATGCGCGCGATGTGGCCGCGCACCACCGCCATGTCGCGGGCGTGATAGTGCACGCCGTCTTCCTGTTTGTAGGCCTGATCGTGCTCCTCATCGACGACGATCAGGCCGAGATCGGCGTAAGGCAGAAATAAAGCAGACCGCGCGCCAACGACGACGGCCACCTGGCCGTCGGCGACTGCTTTCCAGGTGCGCGCGCGCCGGCGCGGCGTCAGCTCCGAATGCCATTCCGCCGGGCGCACGCCGAACCGCGCGGCGAAGCGGTCGAGGAATTGCGCGGTCAGCGCGATCTCCGGCATCAGGATCAGGCTTTGCCGCCCGGCGCGGATCGTGTCCGCGACTGCCTCGAAATAGACTTCGGTCTTGCCAGAGCCGGTGACGCCGTCGAGCAGCGTCACGGCATAGCCGCCCTGGGCGACGGTTGCTTTCAGTTCCGTGGCGGCAGCGGCCTGATCGGCAGTGAAATCCGTGACGGCGAAATCCGGATTGGGCTTTTCCGCTACCGGCTCCGGCGGCAGCACGATCGTTTCGAGCGTGCCCTCATCGATCAGGCCGTCGATCACGCCGGCGCTGACTGAAGCTTCGCGCGCCGCCTCGCTCTTGCCGCGCACCATGCCGTCGGCAAGGAGCGCCAGCACGCGCTCGCGCGCAGCGGTCTTGCGCGGCGGCGGCGAACCGGCGAGCCGCACACCAACACGCTCGCGCTCGGCGCCGAGATGCTCGCCCATGCGCAGGCACATGCGCAGCACCATGCCGCGGGAGCTGAGCGTATAGTTCGCCACCCATTCGACGAAGCTCCGCAATTCGGGGCGCAGCGGCGGCAGCTCAAGCTTTTCCTCGACGTCCTTGAGCCGGTTGTCGAGCCGCGGATTGGGCTTCGGATTCTCCGCCCAGACCACCGCGGTCGCCTCGCGGGCGCCGAGCGGCACGCTGACGATATCGCCTGGCGCAAGCGTCAGCGCTTCGGGCACCCGGTACGAATAGGCCCGGTCGAGCGCCACCGGCACGAGGACATCGACAACACGTTTAGCCATAAGGAAGGTTGTCCCGATTCCAGGCAGTTTAGGAAGAGGAAAGGGCTAGGATTTAAGCTCTGTCCATGGCCCCTCACACCCCCCGCTCGAAGAACGCCCCGCCGAAAATCGTCGCCGAGGTCGAGAATTGGCTGGCGCATCTCGGCAACGAGCGGCGCTATTCGCCGAAGACGCTCGAAGCCTATCGGCGCGACGTCGAGCAGTTCCTCGAATTCCTCACCGAACACCTTGGCGGCGCGCCGTCCCTGAAAGACCTCGCGGCGCTCAAGCCGGCCGACGTGCGCGCCTTTCTGGCCGCGCGGCGCGCGAAAGGCATCGGCAGCCGTTCGCTGATGCGCACCCTTGCCGGCGTGCGCGGCTTCGCCCGCTATCTCGAACGCAACGGCAAGGGCAAAGTCGGCGCGCTCGCCGCGGTGCGCACGCCCAAGATCGGCAAGACCTTGCCGCGGCCGCTATCGGTCGCCGCGGCGCGGCGCGTTGGCGACGCCGAGCTTCTGGCCGGCGACGCCACCGCGCCCTGGGTGCATGCGCGCGATGCCGCCGTGCTGGCGCTGCTCTATGGCAGCGGCTTGCGCATCTCCGAGGCGCTGGGTTTGAAGCCCGCCGATTTCGGCGGCGGACGCGATGCCATTACGGTAACGGGAAAAGGCCGCAAGCAGCGCATGGTGCCGGTGTTGCCGCAGGTGCAGAAGCTTGTCGCCGATTATGTCGCGCTCTGCCCCTACGATTTGCCGCCGGACGGTCCGCTGTTTGTCGGCGCCAAGCGCGGCCCCAAGGGCGGCCCGTTGTCGGCGCGGATCATCCAGCTTTCGATGGCGCGGCTGCGCGGTGCGCTCGGCCTCCCCGAGACCGCGACGCCGCATGCGCTGCGGCATTCCTTCGCCACGCACCTTCTGGCGCGCGGCGGCGATCTGCGCGCCATCCAGGAGCTGCTCGGCCACGCGTCGCTCGCGACCACGCAGATCTACACCGAAGTCGACGCCGAACGCCTGATCGAGGCCTATCGCAACGCCCATCCGCGCGCTTGATAGAAATTCGTGCTACTCGTCATTCCGGGGCTGAGCGAAGCGAGAAGCCCGGAATCCATATTCGCTAACGGTGGTTATGGATTCCGGACTCGCCGCTTCGCGGCGCTCCGGAATGACAAACGAGGGGGCACCAATCATGCCGGAAGCACAGGAAACGATGGAGCACGCGGTTCATGCCGAACACGCGGCGCACTCCAACAGAAAAATCGCGATGGTGATCGCCGTGCTGGCGCTGTTTCTGTCGTTCTCCGAGACATTGGGCAAGAGCGCGCAGACCGAGTCCATCGATGCCAATGTCAAAGCATCGGATGCCTGGGCTTTCTTCCAGGCCAAGGACATTCGCAAGACCACGGTGCTGACGGCAGCCGACCAGACGGCGCTGCTTGCTGCGGGCTTCAGCGATCCAGCCGCAAAGGCCGCGGCCGACAAGCAAATCGAAACCTGGCGTAAAACCGCGGAGCGCTATGAATCCGACCCGAAAAACGGCAACGGACGCAAGGAACTCGCGGAACGCGCCAAGGAGGAGGAAGGCAAACGCGATCTTTCGCTGGCGCGATATCATCATTATGAGCTTTCGTCGGCGGCGTTCCAGATCGGCATCGTGCTCGCGTCCGCGGCGGTGATCACCGAGATAGTTGGGCTTGCCTGGTTCGCGGGTCTCCTCGGCGCCGGCGGGCTCGTTTTGTTGGGCCTCGGGCTGTTCGCCCCGCATTTCCTACCGCTGGCATAGGCTCAAGGGTGGCGATGGTTTCGCGCGGCAAGGCGGAAAAAAAGGCAGCGCGGACCGAGCGGCTGTCGGCGGCGTTGCGCGAGAACCTCAAGCGCCGCAAGGCGCAGGCCCGCGGCCGGGCGGAAAGCCACGACGTGGAAGCAAACAAGTCACCATCGCCGGCAAATCCCAGGAACGAACGGCAAAGTCCCGACTTTCGCCGTAATCGGGGCCGCGATTAAGCGGGGGCCCCAGCTAGGGGTTTAGGGGGCATCATGGACCGAATTCGCATCCTCGGCGGCCGGCCGCTCAACGGGACAATCCCGATCTCGGGGGCGAAGAACGCCACGCTGCCGCTGATGATCGCCAGCCTCCTGACCGATCAGACGCTGACGCTCGACAACGTGCCGCGCCTCGCCGATGTCGCGCTGCTGCAGCGCATCCTCGGCAACCACGGCGTCGACATCATGGTCGGCGGCAAGCGCGCCGGCGAGACCGCCGACGACGGCCAGACGCTGCACATCTCCGCCGCCAATATTGTCGACACCACCGCGCCCTACGATCTGGTGTCGCGGATGCGCGCAAGCTTCTGGGTGTTGGCGCCGCTGGTCGCGCGCATGGGGCAAGCGCGGGTATCGCTGCCCGGCGGCTGCGCCATCGGCACGCGCCCGGTCGATCTTCTGATCATGGCGATGGAACGGCTCGGCGCCAAGATCGACATCGACGCCGGCTACGTGGTGGCGAGCGCGCCGCGCGGCCTCAAGGGCGCCGAGATCGCATTCCCCAAAGTCACCGTCGGCGGCACCCACACCGCGATCATGGCGGCCTCGCTCGCCAACGGCACCACCGTGATCGAGAACGCGGCACGCGAGCCGGAAATCGCCGACGTCGCCGATTGCCTCAACAAGATGGGCGCGCGGATTTCCGGCGCCGGCACCGGGCGGATCATCGTCGAAGGCGTCGCCACGCTCCACGGCGCGCGCCACAGCGTCCTGCCCGACCGCATCGAGACCGGCACCTACGCCATGGCGGTCGCCATGGCCGGCGGCGATATCCTGTTGCAGAATGCCCGTCCGGAATTGCTGCAGGCCGCGCTCGACGTGGTGCAGGCGACCGGCGTTACCGTCACGCCGACCAACCAGGGCATCCGCATCGCCCGCAACGGCGCGCATCTGGCGCCGGTCGAGGTGACGACGGCCCCCTTCCCGGCTTTCCCCACCGACCTGCAGGCGCAGCTGATGGCGCTGATGACGCGCGCGCGCGGCACCTCGCACATCGTCGAGACCGTGTTCGAGAACCGCTTCATGCACGTGCAGGAACTGGTGCGGCTCGGCGCGCGCATCAATCTCGAGGGCGAGCGCGCCACCATCGAAGGCGTCGACCGCCTCAAGGGCGCGCCGGTGATGGCGACCGATCTGCGCGCGTCGGTGTCGCTCGTGATCGCCGCGCTGGCGGCCGAAGGCGAGACCATCGTCAACCGCGTCTACCACCTCGACCGCGGCTTCGAGCGGCTGGAGCACAAGCTTGGCCGCTGCGGCGCCGCCATCGAGCGGCTGTCGAGCTAAATCCGGCAGCGCTCAATCATCTCATTCGTCATTTTCCCGTCACCCTGAGGCGCTCGGCGCAAGGCCGAGCCTCGAAGGGCGACGGCCTGGGCGCCTCGGCCGCATCCTTCGAGGCTCGCTAACGCTCGCACCTCAGGATGACGGATCGCAATCAGCGCGCGGCGTCATTGCGAGAGGAGCGAAGCGACGAAGCTCCTTTGTTGCTGATTTTTGTCACCAATGCGCGAAACCCCTCTCGCGAGGGCCCTTGAAGCGCCGCTAGAACGATTTTCTACGTCGTCATTACCGGACCTCGCTTGCGCGCCCCGATACGATTTGCGTGCCCGCCTTGAACCCCCCAACCGTCGAGCGCGACCCATGGATATCGAGGTCCGCTTTGCCGACCTCATTGCGGGAGGGTGCCATGTCCGAATTGTCTCTGCTTTTCAAAGGCGTCTGGGTGCGCCGCTTGCGCGCCAACAGCAAAAAGGCCGGCGAGATGACCGTTGCGGCCCTGCAGACTTATCAAACCTGGATTCTGCTGATCCTGGCGATCAATGCCTACACCACGTCAGTCCTGATCCACGACTTCCCGGGAAAAACAATCTTTGGGGTGGTCTGGCTGGTCGCGTTTGGCGCTGCGCTGATCACGGTCATCCTGAGCACCGAGCTTGGCGACACCACGTCCCGCCCGGCGCTGGTGGATCGTTCGCTTCGCCATCCGCTTCGCAGCGCTACCCGGTTTGGCTAGCACGCAGTGCAGGTTCCACACTGAAGCGTTGATGCCGGAACGCGCCCTGACAATGCAACCAACTGTGACCGGTATCACGGCGTGGATTCGTCGTGGCACTGTCAACTTGCCACGCCACCAGACAATAGGCGCGAAGGGAGTGCAGCCATGGTCGACGCTGATTGGATCACAAAGGGTGCAACCCTCCTAAGCGCTGATTGGAAAGCTGTCGACGGAGAGATCGTAGGTCTCGCGCTGGTCGTGGGCGCCGCGTTGGCGCCCCTTTATCTGATACTCCAGGCCTGGTTCGGTTACGCGTGGACCGGCCGCTGGCGCATCGCGGCGCTCGTTCCGTTGGCCGGGCTGGTGGTCTTTGCGTGTCTTAATCTCCGGGCGCCGGTCAATATCACCGATCCGCTCGCGGCTCTGATGTTGTTTGCTCCGCTCGGCTCCATTTACCTCGCGATTGCGGGCATCGCCCGCGCTATTTTTCATGGCAATGGTGCTGTGGCGGGGCCAGGAACTGCGGTGGCGAGGTAACGGCCAGCCGCGCCAGTCTCGTTCCGCTCGTCCCCGCCCCCGATCAGGTCGGGGTAAACTCCAGCGGGGAGCGAGCGCACTCATCGCAAGTTCAAAGGCGGTGACCCGTTGGGCGATCCGCGTCCACAAGCGCGCTCCGTCTATCCGATCACAAAGTGCAACAAGGATCGCGTCGCCATTTCAATGGAATGGACGTACTTGCCATCCAAATAAAAATAATCGAAGGCCGCCAAAGCGATCAACGTTATCGCCACTTCGCGGAACATGGACGCAATGTGGCCGACGCCGGTTTGAGATTCTGTCACCTAGAACCGGACGAAATTAATAAAGGGCGGGCAAAAATCGCGGCAAAATGATCGCTTCGCCACGATGCCAATCCGCACGTCATTCCGGGGCGACGCGCAGCGTCGAGCCCGGAATCCATAAGCCCAGACGGTGAAGGACGATCGCTGACGACCAACCGCGGGACCTGTGGTTATGGATTCCGGGTTCGCACCTTCGGCGCGCCCCGGAATGACGTCGCGGCGGCGGTGACCGCCTCTTGACAGTTGTCCCTCTTTCAGCTACATATAGTGACGAATCTCGCTCACGTACCAGGACGCCAGCCGGTCACGCCGGCTGGCGGAGCGGGAGCGGTTCCCGCGGGCTTTAGGTTCGTCACCTTGGCTCCCGGGCGGCTTCGGGAAGACGTCCGGCCGGCACTATGACCGGTCTGCAGCCATGCTGCTGGACTGGGACAGGCGGGGGCGGATAACGCCCGTCTCTTAGCTGCGTCCCAGGAAGAACGTTCTGGAGCTGAGCGGTGGCGTTCGTTCGCTGCCGCAAGTGCCGTGGTGGGACGCCGACAGGCGAGCGCGCTGCGCTCAGCGCGCGACCGCATCCCGAAGGATGCGGACGGAAGGAATACGCGTCTTTCGGCGTTCCGCCGTCCTGATTTATTCGAGCATGATCCGGAAAAGTGGAATCCGGTTTTCCGAAAAGATCATGCTCCACTAAAGGCTGAACGTGATCTGGAGGCAGCCGGAATCCACCATCCGCGCCTCATGACGGGATCAGGTTCGGCTCCTTGCGCGTCGTACCGGCAAAACTCGGGCGCACCTGCGCCGCGAGAACGCTCTTCTATGTCGTCATTGCCGGGCTTGACCCGGCAATCCATGCGGAGTGCCGGCTTGCCGAGATTCGCCGCATCGTCTGCTTCGGCGAACGTCAGCATGGACCACCGGGTCAAGCCCGGTGGTGACGACAGAGCAAGGCGTCGCGCAAAAATGAGACGGAGACACTGACATGCCATCGCCACACCACAAGCACTCCGACGAGCGAAAATTCCTCAAACGCCGCTCGGCCGAGCAAGGCCTGGCGGAGGTCGATGCCGCGCACATCGCCACCCACCGGCTTTATTGCGAGACGCTGAAATTCTGGCGGCGCTGCGCACTCGTAACCTGTCATCGCCATCGCCGCTGTTTGGGCGAGCCGACTGGGTGCTTGATGCGCGGGCTGCCGTTCGTGCCGCCGGCGGAGCGCCTGCGGGCACAAGACGAAGTGATTGCCGGCGGCCCGCGGCGGCTGCCGCCGGCCACCCACGTCGAATGGTGCCTGCGCCGCACCGAACTCGCGACCGTGATCTCGTGGGGCTTTGCGCAAGCGCCTTCGGCTGCCGCAAGCACGCCGCGATGAACTTGGGTGCGGTGCTGCAGGGCGCGCATTCGTTTATCCGTCCCCGCGACCCGGCCCGATCGCGCGGCCCGGGCGTGCAAAGCGCGGCGGCATCGCCTATGTGTAGGAACGAAAACGCTTAAAACGAGAAGAATTCGGAGGATTGCATGTCGTCTCCCCCCATTTCGCTGGTCGACCGTGCCGGGCTCGACCGGCCGCGGCTCGCCAGGATCATCTCCCGCAGTCTCGAAGGGGCCGACGACGGGGAACTGTTTCTCGAATACCGCCAGGCCGAAATGCTAGTGTTCGACAATGGCCGGCTCAAGCAGGCGACCTATGACACCTCGCAGGGTTTTGGCTTGCGCGCGGTGAAAGACGAGGCCGTCGGCTATGCTCACGCGTCCGACGTATCCGAGGAGGCGATTGCGCGGGCCGCCGACGCCGTGCGCGCGGTCAAGGGCGGATATTCCGGCCATTATGCCGCGCCGCCGCCGCGCACCAACGCCAAGCTCTATGGCGAGGACAGCCCCCTCGCCTCGCCGGCCTTCGAGACCAAGGCGCGGCTTCTGGAGACCATCGACGCCTATGTCCGCACCAAGGACCCGCGCGTCCGTCAGGTCTCCGTCAGCCTCGGCGCCACCTGGCAGGCGGTAGAGGTGGTGCGCGGTGATGGCGAGACCTATCGCGATGTTCGCCCGCTGGTCCGCGTCAATGTCTCGGTCGTGGTCGGCGACGGCGACCGGCAGGAAACCGGCAGCGCCGGTTATGGCGGCCGCGAAGGCTATGAACGTTTCATCGTCACGGATAAGTGGCAGCAGGCCGCCGACAGCGCGGTGCGCCAGGCGCTGACCAATCTTGAAGCCGTGCCGGCGCCGGCCGGCGAGATGGACGTGGTGCTCGGCCCCGGCTGGCCCGGCGTGATGCTGCACGAAGCGATCGGCCACGGACTCGAAGGCGACTTCAATCGCAAGAAGACCTCCGCATTCGCCGGGCTGATGGGACAACGCGTCGCCGCCGAAGGCGTCACCGTGGTCGACGACGGCACCATGGCGCGCCGCCGCGGCTCGCTGTCGATCGACGACGAAGGCACGCCGACCAACCGCACCGTGCTGATCGAGGACGGCATTCTGGTCGGCTACATGCAGGATCGCCAGAACGCACGCCTGATGGGCATGAAGCCGACCGGCAACGGCCGCCGCGAAAGCTTCGCGCACGTACCGATGCCGCGCATGACCAATACCTACATGCTCGCCGGCACGCGCGATCCGGACGAGATCATCGCGTCGGTGAAGAACGGCATTTACGCCGTGCATTTCGGCGGCGGCCAGGTCGACATCACCTCCGGCAAATACGTGTTCGAATGCACCGAGGCGTATCGCATCGAGGACGGCAAGCGCGGCGTCCCGATCAAGGGCGCGATGCTGATCGGCAATGGGCCGACCGACCTCAGCCGCATCTCGATGATCGGCAACGATCTTGCGCTCGACGACGGCATCGGCACCTGCGGCAAGAACGGCCAGGGCGTCCCGGTCGGCGTCGGCCAGCCGACGCTGCGCATCGACCGCATCACCGTCGGCGGCACGGGGTAGTCCAGTTGATCCTCCCCCGCATGCCGGGAGGTGGCGCGCGAAAGCGCGCCGGTAGGGGCAAGTATCGGCTTGCTCAGAGCAAGCCAGCCCCCACCGCCAATTTTGCGCTAAATAAGGATCACACAACGCTGCGTTGGAGGTGTCTTTGATGCGTCGCTGGACCAGTCCTGTGATCGATGCGGCGGCGATCTTTTTGGTCGTCATGGCGGCAAAGACCGCGATCGCCGAACCGTATTACGTTCCGTCCGGCTCGATGGAGCCGACGCTGCAAATCGGCGACGAGTTGCTGGCGACCAAATATCCGTATGGCTACAGTTCCGCCTCGCTGCCGTCTTTCATCAATCTGCCTGACACGCAGCGACTTCTGGGCGCGCTGCCGCAGCGCGGCGATATCGTCGTGTTCCGCTGGCCGGGCGACCGATCGGAAATCTGGGTGAAACGGGTGATCGGGCTTCCCGGCGACCGCATCGCCATGCGCAACGGACGTTTATGGATCAATGGGGCCGCGGTTGCGCTCAAGGCCGATGGCATCGATCAAGCCGAAGCGGATGACGGCTCGTACCAGCCGATCGGACGCTTCATCGAGACGCTTCCGGGAAATCGCAGCCATCCGATCTTCAAGCACGCCGGCATCGGTGCGTTCGACAACATGCCGGAAATCGTCGTGCCGCCGGACCACCTGTTTGTCATGGGCGACAACCGCGACAATTCAGCGGATAGCCGGATCGCCGTCGATGCCGGCGGCGTCGGGCTGCTGCCGGTCAGCGATCTGGTCGGACGCGTCGAAGGCCTGGTCGGATCGTGGGACCTTGCGGTCAGACACCAGCCGCTCTGGAGATGGCCGGCGGGGCTGCGGCTATCGCGGTTTTTCACCAGCGTTCAGTAACGCCAAGCGCGGATTTGCTCTTCGCGCGTCATCGCACCACACCGGAAATGCAGCATGGCCGGCGGTGCGGCGGCTTGATCGTGTCTTTGAGGTAGCAACGCGGGGTTGCGGAGCCGTAACCGGGCCGCCGGTAGGTCCAGGCGCGGCAGCGTGAATCAGCCTGGCAGGCAGCGGCGCAGGCTTTGCCGTCCGGGTCGTCTTGGATTTCGAACGAGCGGTAATCGCCGCCGGGCCGATCGATCGAATGTTCGAACTGGCCGAGCACCGGCTCGATGACGCGACCGCCGCGCACGCCGGACACGCAGCATTTCGCGTGCGCCCGCGGCACTACCTCGCGCTTGAGCCAGCACATGGCCGGTTCGCCGGACGTCGACGGATAGGAAAAGCTCCACGACCGGCAGCCTTTGTCCTGCTCGCAGCGCGCGGCGCAGACCGCCGGATCGCCACTGGCGACCGGAGCGCTCGCATAGTCGCCGCCGGGCCGATCGAAGCCGGACTGTGCCGCAAGTTGTGCTACGCCGGCCGCACCGACAGCAGCGCAAAGAAGGGCAGCCAAGCCCATGGTGCGTACGCGCATGCGCCGCCTTGCGCTCGCTCGCCACGTCCCCCCGAGTCGCAGAAAAGCGCGCTTGGGCGCGAAATGCCACAACAATTTTCGCAAGGAGCCGCTTAATAGCTCAACAAATGTTCGCCGAATTGTCTCAAATATCGGCTGGGCGGCTCGCTATCGAGCTCCTGCGCACGGCCGCCGGTGACACGTGCAACCAAGATCCGCTCAGCTTCGGAAGTGCTTGGACAGTTTCAGTCCTTGCGCCTGATAGTTCGAGCCGATGCCGCTGCCGTAAAGCTGGTCCGGCGTAGCCAGCATTTTTTCATAGACCAGCCGACCGACGATCTGGCCGTGTTCGAGGATGAACGGCACTTCCCGCGAGCGCACTTCCAGAACTGCGCGTGCGCCAAGGCCGCCGGCTCCGGCATAACCGAAGCCGGGATCGAAGAAGCCGGCATAGTGGACGCGGAATTCGCCGACCAGCGGATCGAACGGCACCATCTCCGCGGCGTAATCCGGCGGCACCTGCACGGCTTCGAGCGAAGCCAGGATGTAGAACTCGTCGGGATCGAGGATCAGGCTCTGATCGGCGCGCGCCGTGATCGGCTCCCAGAAATCGGCGACGTCATAAGCGGCGCGGCGCTCGATCTCGATGACGGCAGTATGGCGTTTGGCGCGATAGCCGACGATGCCGGCGCCGTTTCCGGTTGCAGTGCCGGCAAGATCGACGCTCACAGCGACGCCTTCGCCCATCACCGCTTCGGCGCGGTCGACCAGCCGCTCGCGCGCATGCAGCGCGCGCAATGTTTCGGCGCCGAGCGCGGCGTCACCGTGCCGAAAGCGGATCTGCGACAGGCGCGAGCCTTCGCGCACCAGCACCGGGAAAGTCTTCGGGCTGATCTCGGAGTAGAGCGGTCCGCGATAGCCGCCTTCGACACGATCAAAGCCGCGCGTCTCGTCGGCGATGACGCGCGTGAAGACGTCGAGGCGGCCGGTCGAGCTTTTCGGATTGGTCGACGCCGCGATGTCCGCCGGCAGCGCCAGACTCTCGATCAGCGGCACGATATAGACGCAGCCGGTTTCCAGAACCGCGCCGTCGGTGAGCGCAAACTCATGAAGCTTCAGTTCGGTGATGCGGCGCGCGACGGCCGTGCCCGGGCCGGGCAGAAAGCTCGCACGCACGCGATAGGCGACGGCGCCGAGCCGCAGGTCGAGGCTCGCCGGCTGGATTTGATCCGGGGCGAACGGGCGAGCGGCCGGAATTCCGCCCTGCTCCGCGAGCGCAGCAATCATGCGATCGGGAAGAATGCCCTTGTCCGACGGCGTAAAGGAGAGCGGCACGTGAGCACCAGGTTGTCGACCGCACGCGGCGGCGTCAAATGTCGCGGCGATCTAACCCGATGCCCGGCTTGACGGAAAGTCGGCCACGGCGTAAGAGCGTGTTTATCCCGTGGTCATTTGAGCCGGCCGGCTTGCAGCCACGTAAAACAACTTGCTAAAAGGCCGGGGACGCGTGAGCCCGGCCCGAGGATTTGTCCTCCCGGCCGGGTTTTTGTTTTTGGCCGATGAGGAGGGCCTTAAGCCAAATGTCCGCGTCCCAGCAAGATCGCTACCGCCCCGAAACCCGTTTGGTCCATTCCGGAACGTTGCGCTCGCCGTTCGGTGAGACCTCCGAGGCGCTGTTTCTCACTCAAGGCTACGTCTACGACAATTCTGCGCAGGCCGAGCGCCGCTTCAAGAACGAGGAGCCCGGCTTCCAATATTCGCGCTTCGCCAATCCGACGGTGGCGATGTTCGAGGAGCGCATGGCGGCGTTCGAAGGGGCGGAAGCGGCGCGCGCCACGGCAACCGGCATGGCCGCCGTCACGCTGGCGCTGACCGGCCAGCTCAAAGCCGGCGATCATGTCGTGGCGGCGCGGGCACTATTCGGCTCCTGTCGGTATATTGTTGAGGACTACCTGCCACGCTACGGCGTGGCCTCGACACTGATCGACGGCACCGATCTCAATCAATGGCGCGACGCGGTGCGGCCGAATACCAGGACATTCTTTCTCGAGACGCCGACCAATCCGACGCTGGAAGTGATCGACATCGAGGCGGTCGCGAAGATCGCCCACGAGGCCGGTGCGACGGTCGTGGTCGACAACGTGTTCGCCACGCCGATCTTTCAATCGCCGCTCGCGCTTGGCGCCGACTGCGTGGTGTATTCTGCGACCAAACATATCGACGGCCAAGGCCGCTGCCTCGGCGGCATCATCCTGGCGTCGGAGCAGTTCATCCAGAAGCACGTTCACGTGCTGCTGCGGCAGACCGGACCGTCGCTGTCGCCGTTCAATGCCTGGGTTCTGCTCAAGGGGCTGGAAACGCTGCCGGTGCGCGTGCGGCGGCAGACCGACAGCGCGGCGACGCTCGCGGTCGCCTTAGCCGAACATCCCAAGATCGCGCGATTGATCTATCCCGGCCGGCCTGACCATCCGCAGGCCAAGGTGGTGCAGAAGCAGATGCGCGGCGGCTCGACGCTGGTCGCGTTCGAGATCAAGGGCGGCAAGAAGGCCGCGTTTCGCTTTCAGGATACGCTCAAGCTGATCCGCATCAGCAACAATCTCGGCGACGCCAAGAGCCTCATCACCCATCCGGCGACGACCACGCATCAGCGTCTCGCACCCGAGCAGCGCGCCGAGCTCGGCATCGGCGACGGGCTGGTGCGTCTGTCCGTCGGGCTCGAACATCCCGACGACATCATCGAAGATGTGCTGACGGCGCTCGAGGCGGTGTAAGGCGCTTCAGTGCGCGGCGTGCGCGGACGCGATCGGCCGCGTCGCCGCCTCGCTAATCGCGGCGGCGAGGAGCTTGGCGATGCAGGCATAGCTCCAATCGTTCATGTGCAATTGATCCGGCGCCACGAACGCATCGAACGGAATATGCCGGACCTCATGCCAGTTGCGCATCAGCGCGAAGCGGCCGAACAGATCAACATTCTCCTGTTTGGCCGCGAACGCGATCTGATCTTCCATGCCCTCGGTCTCGGGCTTAGCGAGAACCTTGGGCGCGTACTGCATGTCCATCAACACGACGTCGGCGCCCGCTTCTTTGAGTTGCTCGATGCCCTCATGCAGCACCGCGGCATGCGGCCTGAGCGGATGGTCGCGCAGAACGGAATTGGTGCCGACCTGCCAGAGTACGAGGTCCGGATGCTCGGCGATGACGTCGGTCTCGAACCGAGCCAGCATTTGTGCTGTCTGTTCGCCGTTGACGCCACGATTGAGCACCGTGATGTCGCGGCCGGGAAAGCGCTGCTTGAGTTCTTCGGCCAGACGGTTCGGATAGCTCGCCGCGCGTGAGCTCGCGCCCGCGCCAGCGGTCGAGGAGGAGCCGATCGCGACAATGACAAGCGGTCCGCCGCCGGCAAGACGCCGCGCTGTGTGACGCAGCGGCTGCGCAAAGCGCGCAAAACCGGCAGGACCGCTGCAAGCCGGCGCCGGAACAGGTGGCCGAGCAACCGCGATGGCCGCCGCCGCTGCGGCGGCGGGATGTGCGCCGAGCATCTGTGCGCGCGCCGGCGTCGCCAGCGCAGCCAGAACGGCGACCGCGCCCACCAGATAACCAGCAGAATATTTGTTGTTAGCTGACATCAACGCGTCGTTTGCAGTTTGGCGGCGTCCAGGCGGGCGGCGTTAATAATCTGAGTAGCCAGCGCCCGGCCAATACATTCATGAACACGCCGGGCCATAGCATATCCGGTGGTTGCCGCATAGAGGTCGAACGTGCCCTCGTCGCTCCAATAATGCATGATCGCCAGGCGATCGAACAAATCCACGCTGCGCTGCTCGGCCACCCAACGCATCACGTCGGCGTAAGGGGTGACGCCGAGCATGGATTCGGTGCGCGGGCTGTATTGCATGTTCATCATGATCACGTCGGCGCGCGCGGCGGCGATGGCGTCGAGCCCCTGGTCGAGGTTGTTGCGGAAATCGTCGGGCTCGACGCCGCGCAACGCATCGACAGTGCCGGCTTGCCAGATCACCAAAGCTGGATGGTCTTCAGCCAGGATTTTTGGCAAGGCGGCCGCCATATCCGCGGTCGTCTGCTCCGCCGGCACGTGGGCGGTGACCTTGATTTCGTTGCCCGGCAAGCGCTCCCGAAGCGCCTGCTCGAGTTGCGCCGGATAGGCGAAGCGCGCCCCGTCCGGGCCGGACAGCGCCGAAGAACGCGAGCCGACCACGCTGATGTCCAGTCGATGATGATCGTTAATTGCGGCGCCGACGCGCTGCAGATCGTTCTCCGCCGGGATTAGCCGCTCCGGCACCTCGCAGTCCGGCGGCGTCGACTCCGCTGCGGCGGCGCTGCCCGCAAGCGCGATCGCGGCCAAAACCGCTAGGATGATCGTCATGCCTCGCCTCCCGCGAGGTCGGCGTCTCGGGATTTGACGCGCGATACGGGGCTTCGCCCTTCTATCCCCTTGTACCACGATACCAGGTTGGCGGTAGCAATCATGATGATAATGCCTAATACGCTGATTGCGGTTTGCGTCAGCGGCCCGCCGGAGGTTTCAGCGATAACGAATTGGCCGGCAAAAGCGAGAAACACCCCAAGGCAGAAGATTTCCAGCGAATGCTGGCCGCAGACGATGGCGGGCCGGAGTATGGGAGATTTGAGGGCCGGCCAATCGCGCGGGACGAAGCGAACCGTCACCGCCGCCAGCGCCAGAAAATGCGCGAACCGCAGGACGTCAAGGTTGGTCTTGTCGATCGGATACATCCATTCCGTGAGCCAGCCGGGCACGAACCGGTCGAGCCCCTCGAATTGCCAGGTCAGCGTGATGAAGAAGGCAAACAGCAGATAGACGATCGCCACCGCGAGGACGGCGCGTGAGCGCAGCACGCCGGCAAGCCGCCGCGCGCCGCCGAGTGCACACCAGGCGCCGAACACAAACAGCAATTGCCAGGCGAATGGATTGAAGAACCAGACGCCGTTCGGATAGGCGGGCAGATTCCAATCAAGCTTCCACGCCAAGGCGTAGACGACGGCCGATCCGCCAAGCGCTACATTCGGGCTGCGCAGCAGCACAAACAGCATCGGCGGAAACAACAGCAACAGCACGATATAGAGCGGCAACACGTCCATGTTGACCGGCTTGAACTTCAACAACAGCGCCTGAAAGATGGTGATGTCGGGTTGCTTGAGGAAATCCAGAATCTTCATTTCCTCGGCATACAGCGGGTTGTCGAAGGTCGAGGCTACATAGGCGATCTCCGCCATGAAGATCGTGAACAGAAAAATGTGCGCCACATAGATCTGCCAGGCGCGGCGCAGGATGCGGGCGCTCGCCAGCACAAAGCCGCGCTCGTGCATGGTGCGGCCGTAGACGAAGGCCGCAGTGTAGCCCGAAATGAAAATGAAAATTTCGGTGGCGTCGCTGAAGCCGTAATTGCGGATCGTGAACCAGTTGACGATGTTTTCCGGAATGTGGTCGAGAAAGATCAGCCACAGCGCCAGGCCGCGGAATAGATCGAGCCGCAGATCGCGCTCGCTCGTGGCCGATTGAGGCGGGGGAGCCATCGCCATGGAATTTGCAACCATTATCCGGCTGCGGCGCAGCCAATCCCAGATCCCGCCCCGGACTAATCTAATGCTCCGATTTCGGCGTTCGCAAGCTATTGTGGCAGCCGAACCATGAACTTGACGGCCGGAGGAACTTGAGGACGACGCCGACGCGGTTATTGCAAGTTGGGGCGCAACGCGATTCACTGTTACACGAATTGAACATGCGGCGGCCACAAACCGGCCTGCGCGCCGGTTCCGGAGCGCCATCGGCGTCTGACCTGCGCTACGCCAGGATTTTGCAGCATGTATCGCGCTGTCACCCGTAACATCGAGGTCGTGGTGACCCCCCGCTTCGTCGCCGACCGCTCGTCGCCCGATAACAACTATTTCTTCTGGGCCTATACGATTGCCATCACCAACAACAGCGATGATACCGTGCAGCTGAAAACCCGCCACTGGCGCATCACCGACGCCAGCGGCCGCCGCCAGGAAGTGCGCGGCGCCGGCGTCGTCGGCGAAGAGCCGGTGCTCAAAGCCGGAGAGTCGTTCGAATATACCAGCGGCGTGCCGCTGCAAACGCCATCCGGATTCATGTTCGGCACCTATGGCATGGTGAGCGCCAGCGGCGAGCATTTCGACATCGAGATTCCGGCCTTCTCGCTCGATTCCGGCGACAGCAAGCGGACGCTGAATTGATGGAATTTCCTGGTCGCGCACATCGGCCATTGACCTCTTGGTCCGAATAGAACAAAATAAGAATGAATACACGTCTTCGCCCGAGAAGCGCGGATTGAGCCGATGCAAAAATCCGGAAGGGCCGATTTGCCGCTCCACAACGGGCATGTGCCGAAATGGCTCGCCGACCGCATGACGCGGCTTGGCGCGGTCATGACCGAAGCCATCGTCCATCACTACGGGCGCGACGAATTTCTGCGCCGCCTGGCGCATCCATTCTGGTTTCAATCGTTCGGCGCGGTGATGGGAATGGATTGGCATTCCTCCGGCATCACCACCAGCGTGCTCGGCGCGCTCAAACGCGGGCTGACGCCGCTCAGCCACGAACTCGGACTTCACGTCTGCGGCGGGCGGGGCAATCATTCGCGCCTGACGCCGCGGGAGCTGATGTCGATCGGCGATCGCATCGGCTTTGACGGCGCCCGACTTGCGACCGCAAGCCGTCTCGTCGCCAAAGTCGACAGTGCCGCCGTGCAGGATGGCTTCGATCTTTATCTGCACGGTTTCGTGGTGACCAACGAGGGCCGCTGGGTCGTCGTTCAGCAGGGCATGAACGGCGAGCGCAAACAAGCGCGCCGCTATCACTGGCTATCGGAAGGCCTGACGAGTTTTGTCGACGAGCCGCACGCCGCGATTGAAGGCCCGAGCCGGGGCAACATCATCAATCTTACCGATCGGCGGGCTGAGAATTCGCGACGCAAGCAGATCGAGCTCCTCGGCACGCTCGGCCCCGTTGGCATCGCGCGCGAAGTTGCCAGCCTGATGCCCGACCAACAACAGCCGGAACAGGCGACACTGCCCCATCTCATCATGCCCGCTCACCACGATGTGCGGACGAGCGACGTTCGTCTCAAGCGCCTGCACGGCAATCTCGCGGCCGCGGCCGATCGCGGACCGGTCGACTTTCCCGACTTGTTGCTGACACCGGGCGTCGGCGCCCGCACCGTGCGGGCGCTCGCGTTGGTGGCCGAAGTAGTTCACGGCGCGCCTTGCCGATTCAGCGACCCGGCGCGTTTTTCGGTGGCGCATGGCGGCAAGGACCGGCATCCGTTTCCGGTTCCGCTCAAGGTCTATGACGAGACCATTCGCGTGCTGCGAAGCGCGGTCGACAAAGCCAAGCTCGACCGCGAAGACGCACTGTTTGCGCTGCGGAAGCTCGATCAGGAATCGCGGCGGCTGGAGCGCGCGGCAACAGGCCCGAGCCTGGAAGAGATGGTCGCTACCGAGTTCGAGCGCTCGCACGAATATGGCGGCCGCACCGTGTTTGGCTTTGAGCCGCCGCCGGCGGACGCCGGTCAAGCGTTGGGCAGAGCCGGATCGGCGGCCGCGATTTCGGCCGGCGCGAACACGTAGGTCGAGCTGCAAAATTCACAGGTCACGGTGATCTTGCCGTCCTCGACCATGTCTTCGCGGTCTTGCTGCGGAAAGCTCTGCAGCATGGTTTCGACGCTTCGGCGCGAGCAGGAGCATTGCGCCTGCACCGGCGCATCGCGGAACACACGCACGCCGCGCTCGTGGAATAGACGATAGGCAAGCCGCTCGCTCGACAGCGCCGGGTCGATCAGCTCGATATCGTCGACGGTTTCGACCAGCGAACGGCCTTCGACCCAGGCGTCGTCCTCGGGCTGGACATGGGATTCCATGCCGGGCGGCGCGTCGCCGGGATGCAGATCGGCCTGGCGTGCGCGCTCCGGCGACTTGGGCAGAAACTGCAGCAGAATGCCGCCGGCGCGCCAACGCCGCCGCGCACCGCCGTTTTCGCCGCCGCGAAATTCCTCGGCCACGGCAAGCCGCACGCGAGTCGGAATCTGCTCAGAGCGCACAAAGTATTCGTGGGCCGCCGCTTCCAGGTCTTGCCCTTCCAGCGGCACCAGTCCCTGATAGCGGCTCATGTCCGGGCCCTGATCGATGGTCATGGCGAGATGGCCGCGGCCGAGGAGTTGCCCCGGCTTGTCTTCGCCGGCGGCCATGGCGGCGGCGACGCGCTCGGCGTCAAAGCGCGCGCAGGCGCGTACCTTGCCGGGCGAGGTGAAATCGGCCACCAGCATGCGCACCGGGCCGTCGCTCTGGGTTTGCAGAATGAAGCGGCCCTCGAACTTCAGGGCGGAGCCCAGCATGACGGTGAGCACGATCGCCTCGCCAACTAGCTTGGCGATCGGCAGCGGATAGTCGTGGCCGCTCAGGATGGCATCGACCGCCGGCCCGAGCCGCACGATGCGGCCGCGCAGATCGAGCGCGCTGACCTCGAAAGGCAGGATCGTATCATCGACGCCGGTTTGCGCCGGCGCCCGAACCGGGATGGCCAGATTGGGGTTGTTCATCGCAAGCAATATAGGCGGCGAGGCGGAAATTGTGAGCCCTCTTGTCTTTCGCTAGCGCGCGTCCGCCAGGCACCAGGTCAATATCCCCTTTTGCGCATGCAGCCGATTCTCGGCCTCGTCGAACACGACGGAATGCGGTCCATCCATGACATCGTCGGTCACTTCTTCGCCGCGATGCGCGGGAAGACAATGCATGAAGATCGCGTCCGGCTTGGCCCGCGCCATCAGCCGCGCATTGACCTGATAGCGCCTGAGCAGGTTATGCCGTCGCGCGCCGTTTCGATCGCCCATGGAGACCCAGGTGTCGGTGACGACGCAGTCGGCGCCCTTGACCGTTTCTTCCGGATCAGTGCCGAGCACGATCGCGGCGCCGGAGGTTTTGATCCAGTCGACCAGCGGCTTCTTCGGCGCCAGTTCCGGCGGCGTGGCCACACACAAGCGGAATGAGAAACGCTCGGCGGCATGCATCCATGAGGTCAGCACGTTGTTGGCATCGCCGGACCAGGCCACGGTGCGGCCGCGGATCGGGCCGCGATGCTCCTCGAACGTCATGACGTCGGCCATCAATTGGCACGGATGGGACCGCCGCGTCAGGCCATTGATCACCGGCACCGTAGCGTAACGCGCAAGCTCGACGACGGCCTGCGGATCGAGCGCGCGAATAACGATGGCATCGACATAACGCGACAGCACCCGCGCCGTATCGGCGATGGTTTCGCCGCGGCCGAGCTGCATTTCGTCCGCGGTCAGCATGATGCTATCGCCGCCAAGCTGGCGCATGGCGACTTCGAAGGAAACGCGCGTGCGGGTCGACGGCCGCTCGAAGATCATCGCCAGGGTCTTGCCGGCCAGCAGGCGTTCGTTGCGCGGACGCTTGGCCTTCATGGCGCGCGCCAGATCGATCATCTTGCGCAGGTCCACGGCCGGCACGTCGATCAGGTCGAGGAAGTGACGGACCGTATTCATCGGGCCGCCGTCTCCTTAAGGGGGCCTCCGTGCGCTTGGCTGAGCCGCGCGCAGGCGCGGTCGAGGCGTTGGATGCCTTCGGCAACTTCCTGCTCGTTGATAATAAGCGGCGGCAACAACCGCACGACGTTATCCCCGGCCGCCACCGCAATCATATTTTCGGCGCGCAGCGCGTCGACCAGATCGCCGACCGGCACCACCGCGCGCAGGCCGATCAACAGGCCTTCACCGCGAACCTCGGCGATGATCGACGGATGCCGGTCCTTGATCTCTGCCAGCCGTTGCTTGAACAGCAGCGCGATCCGCTGCACGCGATCGAGAAAGCCAGGTTCGAGCATGACGTCGAGCACCGCGTTGGCGGCGCTCATCGCCAGCGGATTGCCGCCGAAAGTCGAGCCATGGGTTCCGGCCGTCATGCCCTTGGCGGCCTCGCGCGTCGCCAGGCAAGCGCCGACCGGGAAGCCGCCGCCGAGCGCCTTGGCGAGCGCCATGATGTCCGGTTCGACGCCGACGCGCTGATGGGCGAACAACTCGCCGGTGCGGCCCATGCCGGTCTGCACTTCATCGAACAGCAGCAGCAGCCCGTTTTGGTCGCACAGTTCACGCAAAGCCCGCAGGAACGACGGCTCGACCACGCGCACGCCGCCTTCGCCCATGATCGGCTCGGTAAGGATCGCAGCGGTTTCCGGCGTGATCGCCGCTTTGGTGGCTTTAAGATCGCCGAACGGCACCTGATCGAAGCCTTGGACAACAGGGCCAAAACCATCGAGATATTTTTTCTGACCGCCGGCCGCGAGTGTCGCCAGCGTGCGGCCGTGGAAGGCGCCCTCGAAAGTAATGGTACGATAGCGTTCCGGCGCGCCGTTGGCGGCGTGAAATTTGCGCGCCGTCTTGATGGTGCATTCCATCGCCTCAGCGCCGGAATTGCAGAAGAACACCACGTCGGCAAAACTTGCGTCGCACAGCCGCTGCGCGACGCGCTCGGCTTCGGGCGCCTGGTAAAGGTTGGAAACGTGCCAGAGCTTGTTCGCCTGCTCGGTCACCGCGGCAACAAGATGTGGATGGGCATGCCCAAGCGCATTGACGGCTACGCCGGAGGTAAAATCCAAATAGCGCTCGCCGTTGGTTGCAAACAGCCAGACGCCCTCGCCTCGCTCAAAAGCAAGGTCGACGCGCGCGTAGGTCGGCAACAGATGCGATGTCACGGTTCAAGTCCGCACGGTGCGCAGCATCACTGCGCGGCCGAAACGAAATGTGCCGCCTCTCCGGGCGGCACGATTTGAGCATTTTATTTGCGCCGGAGTTGTCGGTCAACACGTTAAAGATAAGCGCGATCTCCTCGGTTGTCCCCATACTGGTCCACATTGGGCAGGAATGTGTGGACGCGCGTTGTCCGAACTCTGCGCCCGACTCGCGCCATATTGTAGGCTTTTGATTGTCAAGTACGACATCTCGTGCGGCGGACAGTTCCTCGAAAGCGTCGATCTCGCGTTACGTGTTGGGCGACAAGGATCGCCCGGCTTGGTGGTGGATTCCGCCAAGACGGGGTTGGCAGATTGCACCCACATTTCTTTGGGGAGGATTGGGCATGTCGTGGACTGACGAGCGGGTCGAGTTGCTGAAGAAACTGTGGTCCGACGGGCTATCCGCCAGTCAGATCGCGGCCGAGCTTGGCGGCATTACGCGCAACGCGGTCATCGGCAAGGTGCATCGGCTCGGACTGTCAGGCCGCGCCAAAAGCGCGTCGAGCGCCTCACCGCGGCCGCGCAAGGCGCGGTCGTCCACGCACATGCTGCGGATCGGCCGCGGCTCGATCAGGGGCAATACCGCCCTGGCGCACGCTTACGAGATCGAAGCCGAGGCGACGCCAGAGCTGATCGAGAACATCATTCCGATCGGACAGCGCCGCACGATCCTGGAATTGACGGAGCAGACTTGCCGGTGGCCGATCGGCGATCCCGGCAGCACTGAATTCTTCTTTTGCGGCGGCAATACCATTACCGGCCTGCCCTATTGCGCCTACCACTCCCGTGTCGCCTACCAGCCGGCGGCCGATCGCCGGCGCGACCGAAGGCCGGCACGATAGCGCCGATCACCCGTTGCTGACAGCTATACGCGCGCTGGCGCGCGTCTTTGACGCGCCAATTCAGCTCGCTTTTCCGAAGCGATCGTCGAGCGAATAGCCCGCGCCGCGCACGGTGCGGATCGGGTCGGCGCCGTGGCCGCGGTTGAGCGCCTTGCGCAAGCGGCCGACATGCACATCGACCGTGCGTTCGTCGATATAGACGTCGCTGCCCCACACGCCGTCGAGCAGTTGCTCGCGCGAGAACACCCGGCCGGGCCGCTCCATCAGAAATTCCAGCAGGCGGAATTCGGTCGGTCCGAGGTCGACCGGCCGGCTCGAGCGCGATACCCGCTTCTTCTCGCGGTCGAGTTCGAGATCGCCGATCATCAGCACCGTGGCGACCCGTTCCGGACTGGCGCGGCGCAACAAAGCCCGGATGCGGGCCAACAGCTCCGGCACCGAGAACGGCTTGACCAGGTAGTCGTCGGCGCCGGTCGCCAGTCCGCGCACGCGCTCGCTTTCTTCGCCGCGGGCCGTGAGCATGATGATCGGCAGCGACTGCGTCTGCGGCCGCGCCCGCAGCCTGCGGCAAAGCTCGATGCCGGAGAGCCCGGGCAGCATCCAGTCGAGGACGATCAGATCGGGCGCAGTTTCGCGCAGCCGCGCGTCAGCCTCGTCGCCGCGCGCGACGGCGTCAACCTCGTAGCCCTCAGCCTCGAGGTTGTAGCGCAACAACGTGGTCAAGGGCTCTTCGTCTTCTACGATCAGGATGTTGGCACCCATCCCAGTCTCCCATTCATTTCTGCAGCAATGCTGCGCCAAAGCTGGTGGTGTCTCCCTTCGGGCGCTGGTCGGTGATCGGGCGACCCTCAATCATGTAATACACGGTCTCTGCGATGTTGGTGGCATGATCGCCAATGCGCTCGATGTCTTTCGCACAAAACATCAGATGCATACAGAACGTGATGTTACGCGGATCCTCCATCATGTACGTCAACAACTCGCGGAACAGTGACGTGCAGATGGAGTCGACTTCCTCGTCGCCGTTCCACACCGCCAGGGCGCCGGCGAGGTCGTGACTGGCGTAGGCGTCGAGCACCTGCTTGAGCAGGGCGGATACCAGCGTGGCCATGTGCTCAACGCCGCGGATCAGCTTTTGCGGATGCAGATCGAGATCGAGGGCGACGACGCGCTTGCCGATGTGCTTGGCGTGATCGCCGATTCGCTCGAGGTCGTTGCAAACGCGCATGGCGCCGATGATCTCGCGCAGATCGACGGCCATCGGCTGCCGGCGCGCGATGGTCAGAATCGCTTTTTCCTCGATCTCGTGCTGCATCGCGTCGATGGCCGGATCGGTGGCGATCACCTGCTCGGCGAGATCGGTGTCGCGCTCGACCAGCGCGCGGGTGGCGTCCATGATCTGCCGCTCCGCCATGCCGCCCATTTCGGCGACTTTGCGGGTGATGTCCTGCAGGTCGGCGTCGAACGCCTTGGTCGTATGGTCCACTCTGGTGGTGATGTCGGTCATTGCCCTCACCCGAAGCGGCCGGTGATGTAGTCCTGCGTGCGCTGATCGTGCGGCGCCGTGAACATCCTGCTGGTCGAATCGAACTCGATCAGCTCGCCCAGATACATGAAGGCGGTGAATTCGGACACCCGCGCCGCCTGCTGCATGTTATGAGTTACGATCACGATGGTATAATCATCCGTTAACTCGTCGATCAGCTCCTCGATCTTGGCGGTGGAGATGGGATCGAGCGCCGAGCACGGCTCGTCGAACAGGATAACCTCCGGCCGCACGGCGACGGTGCGCGCGATGCAAAGCCGCTGTTGCTGGCCGCCGGACAGGCTTAGGCCGTTGGTGCCGAGCTTGTCCTTGACCTCTTCCCACAGCGCCGCGCGCCGCAGCGACGTTTCCACGCGCCCGTCCAGCTCGGATTTGGGCAGGCGCTCATACAGCCTGATACCGAACGCGATGTTTTCGTAGATCGTCATCGGGAACGGCGTCGGTTTCTGGAACACCATGCCGATGCGTGCGCGCAGCAAGTTGAGGTCTTGCTTCGGCGAAAGAATGTTGGTGCCGTCAAGAATGACGTCCCCGGTGGCGCGCTGGTTTGGATAAAGATCGTACATGCGGTTGAGTACCCGCAGCAACGTCGACTTGCCGCAGCCCGACGGCCCGATGAAGGCAGTGACCTTTTGCTCGTAGAGCGGCAAGCTGATGGATTTTAGCGCTCGCGCGGCGCCATAGAAGAAGTCCAGGTCGCGGATGGTGAGCTTTTCGACAAGACCAGAGCGGTCGCTCGGCGCGACCGAAACCGACGGAACGGTGACTGATGTTACGCTCATGGCTGTTTACCCGATGAAACAAGGCTACGCGCGGTGATGCTCAAAGCCAGCACCGCCAAGGTGATGATCAGGGCACCGGTCCAAGCCAGCGATTGCCAGTCCTTATAGGGACTGAGCGCAAACTGGAAAATAACGGCCGGCAGGCTTGCCATCGGCGCGTTGAGGTTGGTGCTCCAGAACTGATTGTTGAGCGACGTGAAAAGGAGCGGCGCGGTCTCGCCACTGATGCGGGCGACGGCAAGCAGGACGCCGGTGACCATGCCGGCGCGCGCCGCGCGGTAGCAGATCCGTGTGATCGACATCGAGCGCGGCAAACCGATCGAAGTCGCAGCCTCGCGCAGCGCGTTGGGAACCAACATCAGCATGTCCTCGGTGGTGCGCACCACGACCGGAATGACGATGACGGCGAGCGCAACGCCGCCCGCCCAGGCGGAGAAGTGGCCCATCGGTGCCACCATGATCTCGTAGATGAACAGCCCGACAACGATTGATGGAGCGCTGAGCAGGATATCGTTGATAAAGCGTACGACGCTGGTGAGGCGGTCATAGCGGCCGTATTCGGCCATGTAGGTGCCGGCAAGGACGCCGATCGGCGTGCCGATGGCAACGGCGAGGACGGTTAAAATCAAGCTTCCGACAATCGGATTGAGCAGCCCACCGCTCGATCCCGGCGGCGGGGTCATTTGCGTGAACACTGCAATCGACAGGCCGCTGAATCCCTTCCACAGCAGCACGCCCAGGATCAAAACAAGCCAGCCAAGGCCGAACGCCGTTGCCGCAAACGCCAAACCCTTTGCGACAACGTTGTTCCGGCGGCGGGCAGCGTAGCGAGAAGCCATAAGATTTATCCGATCCGGCGGTCGATGCGCAGCAGCAGGTAACGGGCGGCGGCGAGCACAATCAACGTAATTACGAACAGGATCAATCCCAGCGCGATCAGCGCGGACGTGTAGAGATCGCCGACCGCTTCGGTGAATTCATTGGCGATCGTCGCGGAGATCGTGGTGCCGGGCGCCAGCAACGACGCAGAAATCCGGTGCGCGTTGCCGATGACGAAAGTGATAGCCATCGTCTCGCCGAGCGCCCGGCCGAGCGCGAGCATGACACCGCCGATCACGCCGACCCTCGCATAAGGCAGCACAACGTAGCGCACCACCTCCCAGGTCGTGCAGCCGACGCCATACGCCGCTTCCTTGAGCACTGGCGGGACCGCCTCAAAGACATCGCGTGAGATCGATGTGACAAACGGCAACACCATGATGGCCAAGATCAGCCCCGCCGTCAGCATGCCGATGCCGTAGGGCGGCCCGGCAAACAGCCGTGCGATGATCGGCACGTTGCCCAGCGTGTTGATGAGGAACGGTTGCAGCGTCTGCTGCAAAAACGGGGCGAAGAAGAAAAGTCCCCAAATGCCGTAGATGATGCTCGGGATGCCGGCGAGCAACTCGATGGCGATGCCAATCGGCCGGCGCAGCCATTGCGGGCAGAGCTCGGTGAGAAAGAACGCGATCATCAGCCCAATCGGGACCGCGATCAGCATGGCGATGAATGAGGTAATTATCGTGCCGTAGATCGGCGCGAGCGCCCCGAATTTCTCGGTGACCGGATTCCAGCGTTCGGTCGTCAGAAACTCGAAGCCGAAAGCCCTGAAAGCCGGCAGCGAGCCGGCAATCAATGAAATGATCACGCCGGTAAGGAGCAACAGCACGCCGATGGCCGCAGCGCGGGTGGTATGACGGAAGGCGAGATCACCAAGGCGGAGTCGATCGAGGACTCGACCGCGCGTCCCCGCCTCGACGGAGACCATCGCCCCCTCTTGCAGCGCTACGTCAACCACGGATCGCCTCCGGGCCGGGTCCATCCAGCGGCTCCATCGACATCGGGGGCCGCCTACTCAAACGATACACCGGCCGCCGCGCAATATACTCACGCGACAGGCCGGTTAAAGACAAGGAGCTGGGCACCGCGCAACCGCGATAGGCGCCCGCCACTTTGCATCGAAGCTAGTGCGCCATCGTGGTGTGGAGCGGCTTGCCGCTCGCGTCGGTGATTTCTTTGGCCCACATGTTCTCGATCTGATCAACGACCTTTTTCGGCATCGGAACGTAATCGAGCGACTCGGCCATCTTGTCGCCTTTGGCATAAGCCCAGGCAAAGAACTTCAGGGCTTCGGCGGCTGCTGCCGGGTCCTGGGGCTGCTTGTAGATGAGGATAAACGTCGCGCCTGCGATGGGCCAGGAGGCAGCGCCCGCCTGGTTGGTGAGGATGACGTAGAAGCCGTCAGACTTCTCCCAGTCCGCGTAGGCGGCAGCGGCCTGGAAGGAGGCCGCGTCCGGAGCAACGGTCTTACCGTCCTGATTGATCATGGCGACCGTCGTCATACCGTTCTGTTTCGCATAGGCGTATTCCACATAACCGATTGAGCCCTTGGTCTGGGTCACGTTATTGGAAACGCCTTCGTTGCCTTTGGCCCCGATGCCTGCGGGCCATTCAACTGACGTACTCGCGCCGACATCGGACTTCCACTTTGCGCTGACTTTGGACAGATAGTCCGTCCAAATAAACGTCGTTCCCGAGCCGTCCGACCGATGAACGACGACGATTGCCTGATCAGGGAGCTTGGCGTCCGGATTGAGCTTCTTAATCGCCGGATCGTTCCATTTGGTAATCTGGCCAAGGAAGATTTTCGCCAAGGTGTCGCCGTCGAGCTTCAATTCATTGGCTTTGATGCCCTCGAGATTGACGACTGGCACATCACCGCCAACCACCGTGGGGAACTGGACCATGTTCCACTTCTTCAATTCGGCCGGTGGGAGTGGCATATCGGAAGCGCCAAAAGTCACAGTCTTGTTTTGGATCTGTTTGATGCCTCCGCCAGAGCCGATCGATTGATAGTTGAGGCCGTTGCCGGTCTCTTTTTTATAGGCGTCGGCCCATTTGGCGTAGATCGGATAGGGGAATGTCGCGCCGGCGCCTGAGATATCGACGGCGGCGGCGGGAAGCACCGTCGCGGCTAAAAAGCCGGCGACGGCGATGGATCTGAGATGGTTCACTGGATGCTCCTGTCAGCGGAATTTTGGGCGACGCGAGCCTTCGACCCACGCCGGCTTTCGATCCCGTTCGGGACCTTTCTTGCTGTTTGACGTCGTTAGGCAACGCGCTGCAGCGACGATCGGTCGATCAAAGCGGGCCCGCAGCTGCGGATGGCTTAGTTCCGGCACGTCACCGTTCTATGAGCCCAGCATGACGGTTAGATGACATAATAAGAGATTGATCTTACGCCAGTTTTTCCGCTGTCTCGGTTTGGACCATGGGGAGATAAACGGTGAAGGTCGCGCCGGCGCCGGGCATGCTTTCGATCAAAAGCCGGCCATGGTGACGATTGAGCACGTGTTTCGCCAGCGCCAGCCCCAAGCCGGTTCCACCTTGCGCGCGGCTCTCGCGCACATCGACCCGATAGAACCGCTCAGTCAAACGCGGCACGTGTTCCGGAGCGATGCCGGGACCGTAGTCGCGCACGCTAACCCTCGCCTCTGCCTCGCCGTCAGGCGACTCGCCTTGTGTCAGCGTGATGTCGACACGTTTGCCGGCGGCGCCGTATTTGAGCGCGTTCTCGACCAGATTTTCGAATACCCGAACGAGTTCATCGCGATCGCCGGGAACGCGCAATGCCTTGGCGGCGTCGACATGGACGATCACGCCGCGGTCGCGCGCCAACGTTTCCAAGCCGTCGGCGACCTGGCGAACGATCGGACCAAGGTCAACCGGCGTGTCGGGACGGCGGTGCGCGTTGAGCTCGATGCGCGACAGTGACAAAAGGTCGTCGATCAGCCGCGCCATGCGGCTCGCCTGCTCTTGCATGATGGCAAGGAAACGCTCGCGGGCTTTGGCGTCGTCGCGCGCCGATCCTTGCAAAGTGTCGATAAAACCGGAAAGGGCCGCCAGCGGCGTGCGCAGTTCGTGGCTGGCATTGGCGACGAAATCGGCCCGCATCTCTTCGACCCGCCGCAGCGGCGTCAGATCGTGAAACGTCATCAGCACCAGGTCGGGCTTGTTCAATTTTGGCTCGCGCCGCACCGGCTTGACGATCATTTCAAACCAGCGGTCGAGCGGTACGCGCTCGGAATATTCGACCCGCTGCTCCTCGCCGCTGGCATAGGCGCGGCTAATTGCCTCAATCAATTCGGGCATGCGCAACGCCAGCGAGACCGGCTCGCCCTGGCGCAAAGCCGGCGCCAGGGAACGCGCCCGTTCATTGAGCGTCAGCACCCGTCCGTTTCGATCAAGCGCAATGACCGGATCGGGCAGTCCGGCGACGACCGCCTCGAGCCGCTCGCCGGCCCGCTCGGCGACGGCAACCGGCCGCACCAGTCGGCTCGCCTCCTCGGTGGCGCGATTGGCAAGCAAAGCGACGGCGGCCAGAATGGCGAAACCGATAATGGCATATCCGGGCGTCAGCGCCCCGAGAGCCACCAATCCGGCGAACACGATCGCCGCTGCGACGATGATCACTCGCTTACCGCGCCATTTGCTACTTCCCGGCGCGAAGCGAACTTCATTCAAGCTCATTAACAAGCCCTTCGGGCAAGCTCTTATGGCAAGCGCTGATGCCAAGCTCTCGGGTTTATCCTCGCCGGTTCCGCGCCCGGATCAAGCCATGTCGGATTTTTCTTGCACCAATCCGCTGACTGCATTCACCGGCGTCGCCAGCGGGCGCGCAGCGCGCCGCGCCGCGCGGCCGTGAAGAACCTCGCGCGTTCCGAGGATCAACAGCGAGAGCGCGAACGGAATGATGTAGTAGAGCAGGCGAAACAGCAACAGGCCGGCGAGCAGGTCTTCCTTGTCGAACTCCCACAGCGCCACCATCATCGTAGCGTCGAACACGCCGAGACCGCCCGGAGCGTGACTGGCAAACCCCAACAGCGTTGCGGTGACGAAGATGACGGCCACCGGAATGAAGCCGAGATGCGGCTCGTCGGGCACCAGCATGTACATGGCCATCGCGCAGAACGACAGATCGAGGATGCCGATCACGATCTGAACCAGCGTCAGCGGACCGCCGGGCAAGGACACTTTCCAGCCATCGCGGCCGACGACACGCGGTTTGACCCAAACCCAGGCAATGTAAGCCGCGAGCAGCATCAGAATTAGGATCGCGACGACGCGATTGAGCCAAATCGGCAGATGGTCGATGTCGCTCGCCTGCTGCGGCGCATAGAGAACGCCGAGACCGAGCACGGCGGCATTGCCGAGCCAGAAGGTCAATCCGGCGACAAAGCAAATCTTGGTGACTTCGATGACGCTCAGCCCCCACGCCGAATAGATGCGGTAACGCACCGCGCCGCCGGAAAAGACGCTGGCGCCGACATTGTGGCCGACCGCGTAACTGGTGAAGCTGCCGAGCGCGGCGGAGCGATACGGCACCTCGTAGCGGCCGATGGTGCGCAGCGCGAACAGATCGTAAAACGTCAGCGTCAGATAGGCTGCGGCGACAAACAGTCCGGCGATCAGGAGCGTCCGCCAATCGGTTGCTTCCAGCGCGTCGACCAGTTCGTCGAGGTCGATATCGCGCAGGATGTGGTAGAGCACGATCGCGGCAATGGTGATGATGGTGATGCTGAGCACCACGCCCAATCGACTGAAGCCGATCTTTTGATTGAAGAAGTGTGCGGCGGCGCGCAAACCCTTCAGCATTCCGCGCTCCAGAACGGCTGTTCGTGCATCGACCGACCGCTTGTCCTGCCCGCCCGGCGCAGACCGCCCCACCTAGCAGATGTCGCGCGAAGGCGCGAGTGCGGCGGACAAGGCTGGCGCAATCGACCGCTTTGGCCACGGCGCGCCGGGCCCAATATCGGCGACGATATTACCACCATGAAGTGGCACGATTGGGATAGCGCCCATCTGACGCATGCGGGCACCTTTGCGGTTGACGAAAGGCGCGCGGCCCGCTTGTTTCGCCGCGGAGTTTGAAGGGAGAGTGCTTGCCAATGACCAGGACCAAACCGCCGTTTCGCGCCGACGTTGTCGGCAGCCTGCTGCGTACCGCCGCCTTGAAGGAAGCGCGCGCGAAACGCGAAAAAGGCGAGGTCAGCGCCGCGGCGCTCAAGGAGGTTGAAGACCGCGAGATCGAGAAGATCATCAAAAAGCAGGAAGACGTTGGACTAAAAGTGGCGACCGACGGCGAATTCCGCCGCTCCTGGTGGCATTTCGATTTTTTCGGCATGCTCGATGGTGTCGAAATCCACGAAGTCGACCATGGCATCCAGTTCCAGGGTGTCCAGACCAAGCACCGCACCCCACGCATCAAAAGTAAGCTCGGTTTTTCGAGCCACCCGATGCTGGATCACTTCAAGTTCCTGAAAGCGCACGCGCACACCGTGCCGAAAATGACCATACCGAGTCCGGCGATTCTGCACTTCCGCCTCGAGCCCGACGCCGTCACGACCAAGGAATACGCCGATCGCGACGCCATCCTTGATGACCTGGCGAAGACCTACCGGCAGGCGATCCGCGCATTCTATGATGCCGGCTGCCGCTATCTGCAATTCGACGATACCGCGTGGGCCTATTTGTGCTCGCAGGCTGAACTGAAAAAAGCGCGCGAGCGCGGACTCAAGGCCGAGCACCTGGCGCAAGACTATGCCCGCGTCATCAACCAGGCGCTCGACGGCAAGCCCGCCGACATGGTGGTCACGACCCACATTTGCCGCGGCAATTTTCGCTCGACCTGGATTTCCGAGGGCGGTTACGAGCCGGTCGCCGAAGTCCTGCTCGGCCAATTGAACTATGACGGCTATTTCCTGGAATACGATACGTCGCGGGCCGGCGGTTTCGAACCGCTGCGCTTCTTGCCAAAAGGCAACAAGATCGTCGTGCTCGGTCTGATCACCACCAAATCCGGCAAGCTGGAAAAAAAGGACGACGTCAAACGCCGGATCGAGGAAGCGACCAAATATGCCGGGCTTGATCAGCTTTGCCTGTCGCCGCAATGCGGCTTTGCCTCAACGGAAGAAGGCAATGTGCTGGCCGAAGAAGAGCAATGGGCGAAGCTGCGAATGGTCGTCGAGCTCGCCGATGAGGTTTGGGGCTGACCCAAGATGGTACAACCCCATGCGACTAGGAATTAAAACGTGCAAAGGCCGCGATCAAAGGATGACAAAGCCGAGACAGTTAATTAATACTTTCCATGACGGCCTTGGGAGGTTGTGTTGGAAAAGGGGCAACAGATGTCATCCACCGAACATGCGATGCCGGACGCGAACCGGCTCTATATCGGCGAAGGAGTCACCATCAAGGGCGAGATTTCGGTACCTGATACCTTGGTGGTATGCGGGGCACTGGAAGGCGACGTCACGGTCGGCAATCTGGTGGTCGGCGAAACTGGCGTGATCAAGGGCAGGATCACCGTTGCCGAGAACGCCGAGATTTCCGGCAAAGTGTTCGAGAAGCTGGATGTCAAGTGCCTGTTGATCTTGCGCTCGACCGGCCGGGTCGACGGCAATATCAGCTACGGCCTTCTCCAGATCGAACAAGGCGCCAGCATCGCCGGCGGGCTTTCTTCCACCGATTATCGGCCCGAACAGCAGAAGACGCCGAAGCTCGACCTCTACCCGCGGGACCGGGAGCAGAAGTTGCCGAAGCAGGAGGGGACCCGGGCCGGAAAGCAGGCTGGCTTGTCATCGGTTGAGCCGCTGGCGCCACCCGCAACACCCGCCGCAGGCCAATAAAACTGTTTCCACGAGGCTGACCGCCGGCGCCTCCTGGCGGCTGCGGCTCAACGCGATGGTTTTTCCAAGCGGGCGGCGCCTTAAGCCGCCCGCTAAGCCGCTTTCCGGGACATCAAGGTCCGCTCGCTGAGCCGTTTGTGCACGTGCACCATCAGGCTCATCGCGAACAGCGGCGTCGCCAGATTGACGATCGGAACCGAGACGAAGGCCGCGATCAGCAGGCCCGCCATATAGACCGTGCCGCCATTGCGCTTACGCAAGGCCCTGGCCTCGGCCGGCGCACGAAAGCGCATCGCGGCGAGATCAAAATAGATGCGCCCGAGGAGCCACGCGGTCGCCAGGAAGAAAACCACGGCCCCGAAACCGGCAAACAACAAAAGTATCGTCGCGGCAATGTAGACGACGACCGCCAGCAGCGCCGTCCGCACTCCCTCGGAAAGCGCGAGCCATAGCGGTAACGCGACGCCCGGCGGATCGGATGGATAATTCTCCCGCTCGACCTGGTCCGCGATCTCGTCGGCAAAGAAGCTCGCAACAAACGAGGTGACCGCCGGCATCAAAAAAATGCTGCCGACCACGATGCCCAACCCCGCCGCCACCGAAAGCAGCCAGGCGAGCACCGTTGCCGGCATATGGGCATGCGGGCCGAGGCCGGTCTCAACAGCGGCGCTGCCGGCGCCAAGCAGCCACATGAACAGCCGATTGAGCGCGATGCCGACAACGACAATGAGGGCCAGCGCCAGACCGATGGATTTCCACAACACCGCGCGCAGCGGTGGTGAAAGCATCTGACTGAGCGCTCTGGCGGCATGGTCGAGCATGAAATCCTCCGCACGAGAGGCAGAGGTAAAGACGCGGTGGGGCGAGAACAAGTAGCCGTCAGGCGGCGATCGTGCCGGCCGGCCGGTTTGTCGCAGCGGCAGCTCCGGCGAGCGCAAGCTCCGCCGCCTCGACTGCGTGCGCATTCGCCCAATGAAGCGCTTTATAGTCGAAGCCTCTGGCGATGGTCGGCTTCACGACGTTGAAATAGGGCGAGATATCGAAGTCGCGCGGGCAGTAGAGCGACGAGTGGCGGATCTCCAGAATCTGCTCGAGTGCTTGGCGGCTGCGCGTCAGCGTGATCTTCGGCAGGATCGGATACTGAACGGTGCCGAACGCATCGGCGATCAGCGCCGAGCAGATCAGCCGCGACGGATCGCCCGAGCCCAGCGCGATCAATCGCCGGCGCCAGCGCTGCGGCACCGGCAGCGGAAACAGATAGCGCAACAGGTCGATGATGTTCTTCAGATCGTAGGCGAAACCGATGCGCGCCAAGGCATAAGTGCATACCGTCGTGCAATCGTCCTCCGTCAGCCCGACCGGCCGGCAGATCCGGGTGTGGAACTGAAAATACTTCGACAGCGGCGCCGAGACCACGCCTTCGCCGACATTGGCCTCGACCAGCACGTGGGGCTCGCCGTCTCCAGTCATGTAGCCGTCGATCGGCCCGACATAGAGCGCCGAATGCGACCAGGTCGACTGGGTGAGATATTTGATGACGCCGGAAATATTGTTGTTGCCTTCGACCAGGAGCACGTCGCCAGGCTGCAGGGATTGGCGCAACGCGTCCGGATCGCTCGGCGTGAACGGCTTGTAGCCGTTGACCGGCTTTTCCAAGTAGCGGGCGATGAGTCGCCCGATGCCATCGAGCATCCTGCTCACTTCGGTCTCCCCAATAATTCGCGCGCTTCCGACGCGTCTTCTTATGTTGATCTTAATCGACGGGCATTGCGATTTGGTTCACGCGATGGCAGCGGCTCTTGACGCAATCTCAACCATGGCGTTTGCGAAGCGCGCAGCGTTCGGGCAATCTGCGAAAGCTGCAAGCATTTGGAAACCATGCCGCGACTGAGCCGCCGCTTGTTCCTCGCCGCCTCAGCCGCGCTTGCGGCGCGCCCCGCGGCCGGCGCCGTCACGCCCGGGACTGCCGTCTATGACGTTGTCATCGTCGGCGCCGGCGCCGCCGGGATCGCCGCGGCGCGCAAGATCGTCGCCGCCGGCCGCAAGTTCGTGCTGATCGAAGCCGCCAATCACATCGGCGGCCGCTGCATCACCGACACGCGCACGTTCGGCGTGCCATACGATCGGGGCGCGCACTGGATTCACGTCGCCGATTTCAACCCGGTGACCAAGCTCACGGCGCGGCGCGGCCTCGAAGTCTATCCGGCGCCGGCGAGCCAGAAAGTGCGGATCGGTCGGCGCTACGCCCGCGAAGGCGAGCTGGAAGATTTTCTGGCGCTGCAAGTGCGCGCCGATCGCGGCATCGCCGACGCGGCGCGCAAGGGCGACGTGGCGTGTGCGCAAGCGCTGCCGAACGACCTCGGCGATTGGCGGCCTGCGATCGAATTCGTGCTGGGACCGTTCGGCTGCGGCAAGGAGCTGGCGCAGGTGTCGGCGGTGGATTTCGCCAAATCCATTGAGCGGAACGCCGATGCGTTTTGCCGCCAGGGCTTTGGCGCGCTAATCGCCGGCTTCGCCGAAGGGATCCCTGTCAAACTGTCGACGACGGCGACCGCAATCGACACGCGCCGCGATGTACTGGTGGAAACGCCAAACGGTACGATCTCGGCGCGCACCGCGATCGTGACCGTGTCGACCAACGTGGTCACGTCGGGCGCCGTCAAGTTCACGCCTGAGCTGCCGAAGCGGCAACTCGACGCGTTCGCCAAACTCTCGCTCGGCAGTTACGACCACATTGCGCTGGAGCTCACTGGCAATCCGCTGGGCTTCGAAAGCGACGACCTGGTGTTTGAGAAATCGACCGACACGCACACCGCGGCCATTCTGGCGAATGTCGCAGGCACGCCGCTTTGTCTGATCGAGGTCGCCGGCACATTCGGCCGTGAGTTGGCGTCGCAGGGCGAAGCCGCCATGGTCAATTTTGCGGCCGACTGGCTGGCCGGGCTCTATGGCGCCGATCTGAAAAAAGCGATCAAACGCTCGCATGCCACGCGCTGGAACAACGAGCCATGGGCGCTCGGCGCCTTCTCGGCTGCGGCGCCCGGCGGCCAGGGCGCGCGTCGCATTCTCATGGAGCCGGTGCAGAATTCAGTTTGGTTTGCCGGTGAAGCCGTTCACGAGACCATGTGGGGCACGGTTGGCGGCGCCTGGGAATCGGGCGAGCGCGCCGCCGACGCGGTCCTGCGCCGGCTAGGACCGGTCAAGGTGCCGCCGCCGGAAGCGAGCGTCTCGACGAAACGAAAACCACCGCCGCGGAAGCTCTAGGCCGTGCCGGGCATCACGGGCGATTAAGGAAAGGGTCATGAACGTTCGCTTTCAGAAGACTGCTCGCGGAGAGGTCGCAATCCTTCCGCGCAAGGAATACGAAAAACTAGCGGCTAAAGCTGCGGAGGCCGACGAGGATGCGGGCACTGCCCGCCTGGTGGCTCGCGCACACGCCGAGGTCGCCGCTGGCGGCCCCTTGTTGCCGAAGCACGAGGTTGACCGCTTGGCTAAAGGTGAGAATGCGGTACGTGTGCTGCGGGAGTGGCGCGACGTCACGCAGCTCTATTTGTCCTTCAAGACCAACCTCAGCCAGGGCTACATATCCGATGTCGAAACTAGCCGGCGAAAAGGAACGGCGGCCGCGCTCCGTCGTATCGCCGTTGTGCTCAAAGTACCACTCGATCTTCTTGTCTCAGACTGATGCGATTCTAATTGCGTATTGTCGCCGCCGTCCACGCGCGCAGCACGCCGCCGGTGCGCTTGCCGACCTCGCCGACGATTTTTTCCGCCAGTGCCTCGATCTCCTGGTCGGTCATGGTCCGCTCACGCGGCTGAATCGTTACCGCGATGGCGATCGACTTCTTGCCAGGGTCGATGCCGGGACCTTCATAAACGTCGAACACGGTGACCCCGGCGATCAACTTGCGGTCGACGGCTTGTGCCGCACGCACGATATCGGCTGCTTTGACATTGCGCTCGACGACGAAAGCAAAGTCGCGATCGACCGGCTGGAACGGCGACAGCTCGAGCGGGGGCTTGGCGCGCGTCGGCTTTGCCTTCGGCTCCGGAATGCGCTCCAGGATGACTTCGAATGCCATCAACGGACCTTCGGCGCCCAGCTCTTCTAGCGCCCTCGGATGCAACTCGCCGAAATGACCGAGCACGTTTTGCGGGCCGATCTGGATCGTGCCCGAGCGGCCTGGATGAAACCAGGCCGGACCGCCCGGCACCACCTGCAATGCCGAAGCCGGTGCCCCCGCCGCTGTCAGCACGGACAGAGCGTCGCTCTTGGCGTCAAATGCATCGACGTCGCCGTCGCGCTTGGACCAGTGGCGGCCGAAGCCGGACGGCTTGGCCAACGCCCGCCGGACGCCGGCGGCGGCGGTGAGCTGATCCTGCGGCTGATCACCCCGGAACACCGCCCCAACTTCAAACAGCCCGACATCGGCGAAACCGCGATCCGCGTTCTTTTGCGCGGCGGAGACGAGACCTGGAATCAGGCTTGGCCGCATGTCGGACAGCTCGGCCGCGATCGGATTGGCCAGCGCCAGCTCCGGCTTGCCGCCGCCAAACAATTCCGCCTGCGGTTTGGCGATGAACGACCATGTCACCGCCTCGACCAGGTTGCGCGCGCCGAGCGCCCGCTTGGCCTTGCGCGTGCGCACCTGGATCGGCGTCAGCACCGGCTTGCGTGGCGCCTCACCGCGCTCGAATGGCGTCAGCGGCACGCGGTCGACGCCGACGATGCGCACGATTTCTTCGACCACGTCGGCTTTGTTTTGGACGTCGGGACGCCATGACGGCACCGCGATCTTCACCCGCTCTGCCTGGCCGGCGACAAAGAAGCCGAGGTGCTCGAGCACGCGGCGCATTTCCGATAACGGCACAGTCATTCCGGTGAGGCGCTTGAGCTCGGACAGCGGAAAATCGATGACGGTCTCGGGCACGTTGACGCCGCCCGCAACCGTCGTATCCGACGGCGTGCCGCCGCACAGATCAAGCACCATCTGGGTCGCGAGCTCCAGCCCCGGCAGCATGAAGGCCGGATCGACACCACGCTCGAAGCGGTAACGGGCGTCGGAGTTGATGCCGAGCTTGCGGCCGGTGTGGGCGATGTTGACCTCGTTCCATAGCGCCGACTCGATCAGCACGTCGGTCGTCGTCTCCGAACAGCCGGTGTTTTCGCCGCCCATCACGCCGGAGAGCGACTCGACGCCGTCCTCGTCGGCGATCACGCAGACCGTATCGTCAAGCGCATAGGTCTTGCCGTCGAGCGCCAGCAGCGTTTCGCCGGCGCGCGCCCGCCGCACGGTGAGATTGCCGCGCACTTTGGCGGCGTCGAACACATGCAACGGCCGCCCGCGGTCAAACGTGATGAAGTTCGTGATGTCGACCAGCGCGTTGATCGGGCGCAGCCCGATCGCGGTCAGCCTTTTCTGCAGCCAATCCGGCGATGGACCGTTCTTGACGCCGCGCACCAGGCGAAGGGCAAAGGCCGGGCACAGTTCCGGCGCTTCGATCTTCACCGCGACTGGGCAGGGAAATTTACCCTTGACCGCTTTGACACTTCCATCCTTGAACTTGCCCATGTCGGCGGCCGCGAGGTCGCGGGCGATGCCGTGCACGGCCGTGCAATCGGCGCGATTGGGCGTCAAATTGATCTCGATGACCGCGTCATCGAGCCCGGCCCATTGCGCATAATTGGCGCCGACCGGCGCATCGTCGGGCAGATCGATAATGCCTTCGTGATCGTTCGAGATTTGCAGCTCGAATTCGGACACCAGCATGCCGCGGCTTTCGACGTCGCGGATTTTGCCGACCCCAAGCGTCGTGTTCTTGCCGGGAATGAACGCGCCCGGCGGCGCGAACACGCCCTTCATGCCGGCGCGGGCATTGGGCGCGCCGCAAACAACCTGAATTGGCTTGCCATCACCGGTATCGACCATGCAGACGCGCAGCCGGTCAGCGTTGGGATGCTGCTTCGCCTCGCTAACGCGGGCGATGACGAACGGCGCGAAGATCTTGGCTTTGTCCTCGACGCGCTCGACTTCGAGCCCGATCATGGTGAGGCGATCGGCGATCTCGCCGAGCGGGTGATCGGTGTCGAGATGCTCCTTGAGCCAGCCGAAAGTGAATTTCATCATCGGCGGGTCTCCGCGCGCGGTCGCGCCGGCATCACGAGCTCAGTCCTCCGGCAAGCGTCGGCCAGTCGAGCGGGCGGAAACCATAGTGCGAGAGCCAGCGGACATCGGCCTCGAAGAAGGCGCGCAGGTCCGGCATGCCGTATTTGAGCATGGCGATGCGGTCGATCCCCATGCCCCAGGCAAAACCCTGAAACTCGTCGGGATCAAGCCCGCAATTCTTCAGCACGTTGGGATGCACCATGCCGCATCCCAAAATCTCCATCCAATCGTCGCCTTCGCCAAAACGGATTTCGCCTTTGTCGCGCCGGCATTGAATGTCGACTTCGAGCGACGGCTCCGTGAACGGAAAAAACGACGGGCGGAAGCGCATGCCGACGCGGTCGACTTCGAAGAACGCCTTGCAGAACTCGTGCAGAACCCATTTCAGGTGGCCAAGGTGCGAACCTTTGTCAATGACGAGCCCTTCGACCTGATGGAACATAGGGGTGTGGGTCTGATCGCTGTCGCCGCGATAGGTCCGGCCGGGAATGATGACGCGGATCGGAGGCTTTTGGCTCAGCATCGTGCGCACCTGCACCGGCGAAGTGTGGGTGCGTAAAAGCAGGCGCGAGCCGTCCGGCTTCGGATTGAAGAAAAACGTATCGTGCATATCGCGCGCCGGATGGTTTTCAGGAAAATTGAGCTTGGTGAAGTTGTAATCCTCGGTCTCGATGTCGGGTCCTTCGGCGACGGCAAAGCCCATGTCGGCGAAGATCGCCGTCAATTCGTCGATCACCTGCGTGATCGGATGGACGCGGCCGATCTCGGCCGGCGCTTCACGCACCGGCAATGTCACGTCGATGCTTTCGGTATTCAGCCGCGCTTCTAGCGCAGCGCTCTTGAACGTGTCGCGGCGGGCGGCGAGCGCGGCATTGACGCGATCCTTCAATCCGTTGATCAGCGGCCCGTTGGTCTTGCGCTCCTCCGGCGCCATGGCGCCCAGCGTCTTGAGCAGCGCCGTGATCGAGCCGTTCTTGCCGAGGGCTGAAACGCGCACGGCCTCAAGCGCCGCTTCATCGCCGGCGGCGGCCACCTCGGCAACGATGTTTTGTTCAAGCTGTACGGTATCGGACATTGTCACAATATATCGGGCATGAACGGCAGGTCGGTGTCTGACGGCCGCCCGCCGGCCTGGGTCAGCATGCAATGAACCTGACCGCGATGATGGGTCTGGTGGTTGAACATATGTGCAACGATCAGCCAGCGCGGCCGGGTCAGCTCGCGCTTGATGGCGCCGGAATAGTAGGTGAGATCTGCGTCGAGCCAAGACGGCTCGAGCGTATCGGCCCAATCGATCATTCTGTCATCGAATGCAGTGCGTTCCCGCTTCAATAAATCCCAATCGGGGTACAGCGAGGGCGAGTCCTTGATGCCGGCCTCAGGCTTTGGCACGTCGGTAAATCGGCTCATCTGAATGCGGTCGGCCCACAACAGATGGCTCAGCGTCTTGTGGATCGAGCCGAAAAAGGCGCCACGCTCGCGGCGGCGCTCGTCGTCGGACAGCGTGTCGGCGACGCCATAGAGATTTTGGTTCTGCCAGCGATTATAGCGCGCCATGCGCTGCACATAGGCGCCGTCGATCATGACACACTCTCACGCTGCGAGCGCCGACTTGGCCTGGCCGACGATCGCCTCGAATGCCGCAGGTTCGCGGATCGCGAGGTCGGAGAGGACCTTGCGGTCGACCACGATGCCCGCCTTGCTCAAGCCGGCAATGAAGCGGCTGTAATTGAGCCCGAACGGACGTACCGCGGCGTTGAGCCGCTGGATCCACAGCGCGCGGAAAGTGCGCTTGCGGCGCTTGCGGTCGCGGAAAGCGTATTGGTTGGCCTTCTCCACCGCCTGCTTGGCGATGCGGATGGTGTTTTTGCGCCGCCCGTTATAGCCCTTGGCGGCCTTGAGAACCTTCTTGTGCTTGGCATGAGCGGTGACGCCGCGTTTGACGCGTGCCATGGCTGATCTCCTTCAGGAATCGCGAAAAACCGGGAACGGAATGGCGGGCCGCAACGCGGCCGGCGTCAACCATTCGGCAAAAAGTATTTCTTGATGTTGTCGCCGTCGGTCTTGAACAGCACGTTGGTGCCGCGAAGCTGACGAATCTGCTTTTTGCTGCGCTTGATCATGCCGTGGCGTTTGCCTGACTGGGCATAGAGGACCTTCCCCGTGCCAGTCACCTTGAAGCGCTTTTTGGCGCCCGATTTGGTCTTGATCTTGGGCATTTGGCTCTCCTTGGCCGCGAGCGCGAGCGCCCGCCAGGCCGAAAATGCTCGTTCATGAGCGATGTGTGCTTGGAGCACGCCGCCGCCACGGCAGCCCTTACCAGCCGGGCGGCGGGAGGGCGGCGTTATGGCAGAGCAAGCCCAAAATGGCAAATACAGCAGTGATGGCGGCAAGCCGGCCGCCGGCCTCCCGACTGACGGCGTTGCAGGCGCCCTACGAAAGCTCGGAAATCAACTTGTGCATTTCCGCCTCGGTCCACCCTCGCACGGTGCGCGAACGAACATTCCCCTGCATACCGGCCGCCATGACGTACTTGGCGACGTTGTCGTAATGTGGCGCCTCAGCAACAACCAGGATATCGAACTCACCCGAGGTGAGAAAAATGTGTTTCAAGTCGACCCCGAATTTCTTGCCTAAGTCGCGGGCGGCCTGCACGCGCTTGGGTGTGTCCTTGAGTGAGCGGATGCCCTGATCGGTCCAGGTCAGCATGACGATGAATGTGGCCATGGTCGTCTCCTCTCTCCGTGGAATTATCCCCCTTGCCGGGGAACGCAAATTCTTCCGGAAGCCAATGCCGCATCCGTCTGGAGCGACCTTAGCACGGCGCGAGAACCATGAGTTTTTTGGCGCCGATCCTCAGCGCCGTCGTTGGCGCGGCTAGCGCGGCGCCAGCACCATCACCACCTGGCGGCCTTCGAAGCGCGGTTCCTGCTCGATCTTGGCGATCTTGGCGGTGTCGCCTTTCACCCGGTCGAGCAGCTTGTAGCCGAGTTCCTGGTGCGCCATTTCGCGGCCGCGAAACCGCAGCGTGACCTTGACCTTGTCGCCTTCCTCGAAAAACCGCTGGATCGACCGCATCTTCACTTCGTAGTCGTGATCGTCGATCATCGGCCGCAGCTTGATCTCCTTGATCTCGACGACCTTCTGTTTCTTGCGCGCCTCTGCGGCTTTCTTCTGCGCCTGATATTTGTATTTGCCGAAATCGAGAATCTTGCAGACTGGCGGGACCGAATTCGGCGCGATCTCGACCAGATCGAGCCCGGCCTCTTGTGCCATCGCCAGTGCGGCGCTGATCTCAGTGACGCCCTTGTTGGCGCCGTCTTTGTCGATGAGTTGGACCTCGCGGACGCGGATCTCCTCGTTGATGCGCGGGCCCTCCTTGGCGGCGGGCTGCGCGGTTCTGATTGGGCGACGAATGGTTCTTCTCTCCTATGTCGTTGCAACGGGCCGTTCGCGTCCAGGACGGACCACGATAGCAATTGTCCGCGACGCTGATCGGCGAGGGCTGAAGATTGGGAGTTTTTGCGGCCAAGTCAACGACAATGCGGCGCGATCCCTTGCATCCGGGCAGGTTTTGCGGCGAAAGATGACGCCGCATCGGCTTGCTCGCCGGGATCCCCGCCCTCGCCCAGACTGCAGTCATGAATGATAACGGCCTGAAATTCCTGGACATTGGCACCGGCGGCGAACACCGGCGGATCGCGATACGCGACCAGGCGGGGGCAACGCCCGGGCTGTTCTGGCTGTCGGGCTACAAATCCGACATGAAGGGCACCAAAGCCGAAGCGCTGGCGCGCTGGGCAGCGCAGGCCGGGCGCGCCTTCGTGCGTTTCGACTATTCGGGCCATGGCGAATCGAGCGGCGCCTTTACCGATGGCACGATCGGCCGCTGGCTCGCCGACGCGCTCGCCGTATTCGATGCCTATGGCCGGGGTCCGCAAATCCTGGTCGGCTCGTCGATGGGCGGCTGGCTGGCGCTGCTGATGGTTCGTGCCTGGCGGCAGCGCAGCCAAACGGCGGCAGCTTCGATTGCTGGCCTGGTGCTCATCGCGCCCGCCGTCGACTTCACTGAGGAGTTGATGTGGAAGCGTTTCACGCCGGCGATTCGCGACGAGCTTGAGCAAACCGGCGTCTGGCGGCGGTCGTCGGAATATTCGCCGGAGCCTTATGTTGTGACGCGGCAGCTGATCGAAGAAGGGCGCAATCACCTGCTGCTCGGCGGCATGATCGAAACCGGATGTCCGGTACGCATCCTTCAGGGCGTCGAAGATCCGGATGTGCCGTGGCGGCATGCGGTCGAACTGGTTTCGCGGTTGGCCAGCGACGACGTCGTGCTGACACTGGTCAAGGATGGCGATCACCGCCTGTCGCGGCCGGAGGATATCGAACGGCTGATCCGCGCCGTCGCCGAGTTCTAGCTCGCTTTCGCCTGCTCGGCGGCCTCGAAGGCGACGCCGAGCTTATCGTCGGTGCGCCAGATGACGCGGCACCACCGGCGGGTGCGGCCGTGCTCGAAGGTCAGATCGAAGGTCTCGGGCACGCCGAACGTGGTCGCGAGCTTGAGGCAGGCGCCGGCGTTGGTGAGGTTCTCGACCGTGCAACAAATAACCGGTGAAGGCCGCAGCACAATGATCTTGGCATTGCGCCGCACGCGCGTGCGCTTGAGGACTCTGCGGTCTCCGGTTTTGACAGCGGTGTCGGTCATGACTTCGGCCTGCCCGCTTGCGTGCGTTCGAAATCCGAACGCTCGGGCAGGTAGCGTATAGCCGCCAGGTCTTACAAATGGTCGAACGAGGATGCAGAAAGGCGGTTAACGGGGCGGAACCATCCGCCCCGTCGTTCGCCTGGGCCGCCGATCGGTGTGGCGATCGTTACGACTTTTCGCCGTCGACGCTGAGCGCGCCGGCGCCGGCCGCAAAGACGTAGAGGAAGCCGCCGGCCATAACCAAGTTCTTGTAGAAATGGGTCATGTTGGCCTGGTCCCCGACCGGCAGATGTACGCCGAAACCCGTGATCAAGCAGAATATCGCGAGCGCAAGCGCAACCCAACGGGTCTGGAAACCGACCAGGATCATCAAGCCGCCGACGATTTCGATGACAATGACGATCCAAGCCGTAACGCTCGGGACCGGTATGTTGACGCTCTTGAAATACGCCGCCGTCCCGGCCGGACCAAATACGAATAACTTCGTATAGCCCGCCCAAATAAACAGGCTGGACATAAATAGCCGGCCAAGCGGCTTCGCGTACGTTGTCAGACCATCCATGGTGCAACCCCCCAGCTGTCTCGGCGCGTCCCAGCGCCGATGATTAATCAGACTAACAGTCGGCTCGAATGGCGACAATCACAAACGCGGCAACGCCGGTGCACAAAGGCTCGGTATCACGCGTGATACCACCCTCGCGGCACCTCAGACGGCGAGCGTAAACGATGCAGGCCGTCAGCTCAGAAAGCGCTGCACTGCGTCCACGGCTTCGCGCTTCTCGTCGAGCACGAGGTGACCCGCGCCTTTGAAAGTCTGGAATTCCACCTTGGGGATCCGTTGGCGCCAGAACTCGGCATTCTGCACCGGCAGGAGCTTGTCGTCTTCGCCCCATACCAAGAGCGTCGGCATGGTCAAGCGGTGCATGTAGCGCGGCAGTTTGGTGTCGTAGGGGTGCTCCCACAACAGCCGCGCCAGCGTGCCGCCTTCGCGATAGCGCGCCCCCATGAAGTCGAGATCTTTCGGATCCTCCGGCAGGAATGGTTTGATCACGTCGAAGTTGGAGACCAGCAACGACGGAATCTTTTCAGGCGGGAGAAGGAAAAAGTCGCCCTTGGGACGCTCCTTGCCGCGCAGGCCCGCGGGGCCGACCAGAACGAGCCGCTCGACGCGATGGCCATGTTCGACGGCAAAGTTCGCCGCAAGCCAGCCGCCGAGCGAGAACCCGACCAGATGGAACTTGTCGAGGCCGAGCGTATCGAACAGGTCAAGATAGTGCATGACATAGTCATGGATTTCCGTCATCGCCGGATCGTCGTCGGCTTCGCCAAAGCCGGGATGCATTGGGACGATGACGCGGAATTTTTGCGTCCACGGCACGGCAAAGTTGATGCCATGCCAAATGCCGGCGCCGTGAAGGAATACCAACGGCGGTCCGCTCCCGGCCGTGAGCACGATGGTCTTCACGCCGTTGATGGTGTGCGTTTCGCGCTTGAATTGCGGAGGAAAGGCTGTCGCGGTCATCGGCATACTCTCACTATTCGGCGGCGACGCGGCGTTCGGTCGAGGCCCGAGCGCGCATGCGCGGGATCACGTCCTGGCCGATGTTGGTGAGGTTCTTCACCACCTTCCAATGCGGCATGTTGCCGATGGCGCCGAGGATGTTGAAGTGGTCGGTCCCGACCCGCTCGCCCCATTCTTGCAGTTTCTCGACGACCTGATCGGCCGTACCAACCGCGACGAAGAATGACTCGTTGACGTTTTCGAAACTGAAAGCGCCATGCAGCTTGTCGGCGAGCGCGGCGCGTTTCTTCAGTTCGACGACCGAGAGATAGCCGGGCGGCGCCAGGAATGTCGGCGTCGTGCGCAGCGCGTCTTCGAAGAAGAAGCGGATGTGCGGAATTGCCTCTTCCTCAGCCTTTTCCTGCGTCTCGGCGACATAGGTGATCACCTGCAGCGGCAGCTGATCGGGCCGGATGTGGTGGCCGTGTTCGGCAGCGAGCCGGCGCAGCGTCTGATTGAGCTCTTGCGCGCGCTGCTTGGTGACGAACACCGACGAGTAGCCGAAGCCGAGCTTGGCGGCGAGATCGATGGTTTCCTGACTTCCGGTGCCGACGATGTAGCAGGGCGGATGCGGCTTCTGATAAGGCCGCGGCCATGGATTGAGATAGCGGTAAGTGTAGAAGTCGCCGTAATAGGTAGTCGGGCCGTCCTGCGTCCAGGCCTGCAGGATAATGTCGATCAATTCACGATGGCGTTCACGCGCGTTCGCCGGATTGATCGGATTAGCCCAGTATTCCATGCCGGTGCCGAGCGGAAACGCCACTTCGAGGCGTCCTTGCGACATGACGTCGAGCATGGCGTATTCTTCCGCCAGCCGGTTCGGATATTCCAAATTCGGCGGCGTGCCCCATACGCAGATTTTGGCGTTCTTGATTTGCGGAATGATCGCGGCGGCGATCAAATTCGGCGCCGCCATCATGCTGTAGGCGGTGTTGTGGTGCTCGTTGACGACGACGGCGTCGAAGCCGACCTTGTCGGCCATCACCAGCTCGGCAAGGTAACGCTGATAAAGCGCGTAGCCTTTTTCGGCGTCGTAATATTTGTTTGGAAAGTCCACCCAGGTCGAGTGGTATTCCTTGTGATTTTCCGGCAGATGCACATAGGGCATAAAGTGCATGAAGTCGAACCGGACGCTCATTGGAACCTCCCTTGGCGATACCGCGCTAGCGGTCGCTCAGATGTTGTGCATCTAACCAGCAGGTGCTTCGCGTCTGGCGCGGACAGCTATCCGTTGCAGGTCAGCGATTTGTGCGAGTCATACCCGCTCCGCTGCAGGCATGCAAACCGACCGCGACCGATATTTTTGCGTGCGCGCCCTTTAATTTTACAAACAGCGCCCACTCCCATTCCGACGCCTTGCGGTGGCCCGAAGCTTAAGTGCGGGGCCCCGTGCGCACGCTGCGCGGCGACACGCCAAACTCTTTCTTGAAAGACGTAGCGAAGAAACTTTGATTGAGAAAACCGTTACGGTTGGCAATCTCGGCAATCGATTGTTGGTAAAGCCGTTGGTCGGAAAGATCTCGCCGCGCACGCTCGAGCCGCGCGGCACGGATACGAGCGCTCACCGACTTTTCCGACAACTCGAAGACTTTGTGCAGATAGCGCGTCGACACGCCGATGGCCGCAGCCACTCGGGCCGGATCCAGCGTCGGATCGCTGATCCAGCGATCGATATAGGCCAGCGCTCGCTTGCGAACCGCCACGCGCGCCAATGACGGTCCTTCCGGCACATCCGCCGGCGACGCTTCGAATGCAATCGCCAGAATGTCCAATATTTGCGTGGCCAGATGGGCAGCGTCCGGCTCGCTAACGTCGCCGGCGTTTTCGACCAGCGACGCAATCAGGTCGGCGGCAATGCGCCCCATGCCCGGACCGATCGGCCGCGCCACCGCGCAGTGCGAATGAATATCCTTGAAACGCGATCTGATGACGACTTCGGGAGCCTTCAAAAAGAACGTGTCGGTCAAGGTTGCATGCTTGAGGACGTAAGGCGAGGCTAAGTCCACCAAAGAACAGCTACTCGAATCGAGCAGCGCCTCGCGACCGAATTGCTCTATGGTCAACGGCCCTTTTTTGATGAACAAAAACACGCAGCTTTGGCTCACGTCTCTGGCAATGTGATGCCGCCTCCGGCTTGCGATTTCGTAGTCCGCGATCACGTGGGTCAAGTCGAGGCCATCGAGCAAGCATTGCGTGATCACGCCTTCGAATTCCGGCGGGCGGCGAAGCTCCATGTCAAGCGAGGCGTACAATTGACTGATGACCGCCTCCCAAGCGCGCCGTTTGTCGCCATCGAACCATCGGCTGCTATAGACGGCGTTCACGGGCCCTCCGCGGAGGTTCCTTGGGCTTCGCAGCGTCTCATCGCTGACCGCAAAGTGCTCACGAGCGCTGCCGTCGAATTATAAGCGTTCCGACTTCGTTTGCGCTAGGCGCGTCTGGCCGCAATCAAAGCCGTGTTCGAAAAGCGAACTGATTGCCAAGAGGCTCGATCTGCCCACAGCGTATTCGCCAGGCGCAGCTGCCCAGGTATCTGAACGCGCGGGTAACGCGAGAGAAGCTTCCCAGCGATATCCGTGCGCTCGGCGCGCAGGAAGCGATCAAATGAGTGGCGTGACGTTATTGTCGACACCCAGTAGCGCCTTGCCATAGACCTCATAGCCGATCGGCGGCAGGACGACGGCGTGCCGCGAGGCCACGGCTGCGTCGCGCCAGATGCGCTGCAGCGGGCTTGCGTCGGCGAAGCCGCCGGAGCCATGGGCGAACATCAGCTTGTCGATGGCTTGGGTGATCTTTTCGACCACATAGCCGGTATCAGCGCGCACCCGCGCGCGGGTCAGCATATCCGGATAGACGCCGCTCGCCGCCGCCGCGTCGACATCATCGGCGGCGCGATAAGCGTGGAAATGCGCGGTGTCGATCATCATCGCCGCCTCCGCGACCTGCAACTGGAAGCCGACCGAATCCTTCTGCTTTTCGAAGAACGTATAGGCAATCGTCCGCGTTCCCGCCTTTTCCCGCACGAAATTAAGCGCGGCGCGGCCGAGGCCGAGGATCGGTCCCACCAGGATGATGGCGAGGATGGGAATGAAAGGCGAGCGGTAGAATGCCTCCTGGCTTCGCATTTCGGTCGGATAGTCGCCCTCGATGGCGCGCGGCACCGACAGCACGCGATGGTGAGGAACGAAAGCGTCGGCGGCCTTCAAGGATATGCTGCCGCTCGACTTCATGCCGGCGACGAACCAGGTATCGACGCGTTCAAGGTCCGCCATCGGAAACAGCGCCAAGCCCTGGTCGATCGGCTCGCCGGCATCGTTGACGATCGGCATGCCGAGCACCGCCCACTGCGCGTGCCAGCCGCCTGAATTGTAGTGCCACTGGCCGGTGACGCGATAACCGCCCGGCACTTTTGTCACCGTCGCGGTCGGGTTGAGCACACCGGACACGCAGGCATCGGGATTGGCGCCGAACACTTCGTCCTGCGCCTTAACCGGGAAGAGGCTCGTCAGCCAGCAGCAGACATTGTTGAGGTTGACCACCCAGGCGGTACCGCCATCGGCTTCGGCGACCGCCGCGCTGACGTCGAGCATGGCGCGGGAGTTCATTTCCCAGCCGCCGTATCGCTTGGGCGTGCACACTTTCAGCAGGCCGGCTTTCGCCGCGGCCTCGATCAACTCGTCGGTCACGCGGCGATTGGTCTCGCCGATCGGCCCATTCTTGCGAAAGAGCGGACCGAGTTCACGGGCCCTGGCAACGAGCTCCTGCGCTGACGGCGTCACGACGCTGCGCATGCTTGCAACTTTGTTCATGGCCAATCTCCTCCCGACGCTACGCTTGTTCGTGGCGGCTTCATTGCTCCTGGACCGCGACTTGACGCTGCGCTTCGCTCAAGGTCTGCGAAGTCACCAGAATGTCCGCGGTTCGCTGCAGATGCTGATCGATCAATCGGCAAGCGAGAGCGGCGTCGCGCGCCAGGCACGCGTCCAGAATGCCCTTGTGCTCGGCATCGATGTCCCGGTCTTCGCGCGCCAGCCAGAACGACAGATGCCGATAGCGCTCGCTTTGGGCGTACAGCATGGCGCGCAGATTGAGCATCCACCTGCTGTCGCATCCGGCCGCCAGCGCCGCGTGAAACGTCGTGTGCGCGGTCGCCCAGGCATCGTTCAATCGCGAGCGGCCGTCGCCGACGACAATCGGAATGCGATGCAGCCGATGATAGGCGGCGACGATCGAGGTTTCCCATTCGACATCGCCGTGGGCGATGGCGGAGCGCAGGCAAATCTGCTCGATCGCAATGCGCGTTCGCGTCAGATCCTTCAGTTCCTCGATCGAAACCGGCGTGACGGAATACCCCTTTTGCGCCGTGGCCACGGTCCACTTTTCCGCCGAGAGCCGCGACAGCGCCTCGCGAACCGCGCCTGGGCTGGTGCCGAGCCGCGCTGCGACGTCGCTGATGGTGATCTTGGCGCCCGGCGCCAGCCGGCAATCGAGGATTTCGGCCAGCAAGGCCTCATAGGCCTGGTCGGCCTGCGTCGCCGCGCGATCGATACTGGCGAGCTTGTTCATCGCACCCATCATGCGACATGGTGACTATGGGGGCAAGGAAAAATTATTTTCCATTGACAAAAATATTTTATCAAGGATTGAATCCGTCAACTTGGCAAAATTGGCCACCGTCTTAGGCTATCGGCCGAGGCGAAAGCAGCGAGGGCGCGCGCCATGACAGCGATCCACGGTTACATCCAGCCGACCCGCCGCCCGGGCGAACTCGGCATTCATTCAGTCGATCATTTCCACTTTGCAGTGCCGGACCTCGCCGTCGCGCAGAATTTCTACGCCGAGTTCGGACTCGATGTCGGGGAGCGCGGCAACCGCCTGACGCTTGCCACCTTCGAGCAGCAGCACGTCTGGGGCACCATCAGCGAGGGACCGCGCAAGAAATTGGGCTATGTCTCGTTCGGCGCGTTCGAGGACGACATCGATCATTTCTCACGGCGTCTGCAGGAGATGGGCATCAAACGTCTCGACCCGCCGCCCGGCATCGAGTCAAACGGCCTGTGGTTCCGCGATCACAACGGCATTCTGCTCGAGATCAAGGTCGCGGCGAAATCGTCGCCGGATGAGAAAACCCGCTTCGGTCACAAGGAGGTTGGGCCCGGTCGACGCGGCGCGCCATTTCGCAGCACGATGCCGCGCACCAGGCCGCGGCGGCTCTCGCACGTTCTGATGTTCACCACCGACATACCCAAGGCGATCGAGTTTTATACCCGCGTGCTCGGTATGCGCCTATCCGATCATTCGAGCGACAATATCGCCTTCCTGCATGGCATCCACGGCAGCGATCATCACATGATCGCGTTCGCGCGCTCCAATGCGGCTGGCCATCATCACTTCAGCTGGGACGTCGGATCGGTCGACGAGATCGGCGCCGGCGCCATGCACATGCTGGAAAAAGGTTTCGCCAAAGGCTGGGGTTTAGGTCGGCACGTGCTGGGCTCGAACTACTTCCATTACGTCCAGGATCCGTGGGGCAGCTTCAGCGAATATTCCGCCGACATCGACTACATCCCGGCGACATGCGATTGGGCGGCCGGCGATCACCCGCCCGACAATTCGTTTTACGCCTGGGGCCCGAACGTGCCGGAGGATTTCGTCCACAATTACGAGGCCTGAGCGGCTACACAGCGGTCTCCAAACGGCTTACGCCTCGCCAGTCTGCGGCATGACAGAAACAGCCGGTGGCCCGCATCCTGGGTCATTCTACCCCGTATCCCGGGTGGGCTGTATGTAGTATAGGAACCGACAACCTGTCAGCGGCAGGTCCGCAGCGGGTATTGTGTGAGGCAAGCCCAAGTCTAAAGTGGGCAGCCCACGGAACCAGGGAGGGAAGGTACAATGCAGAGCAAGCGGGGACTAAAGGCCGGCCGGCCGGAGAAGATCGACAAGCAGCGGCGTAAGGTGATCAAGCTGATGGGCGCCGCCGGCGCCGGCGCGATTGCCTCACCGTGGATGTTTCAGTCATCACGCGCGGCGAGCAAGACCATCAAGATCGGCATGATCACCCCGGAAACCGGCCCGATCGCTGCGTTCGGCGAGCCTTCGAAATGGGTCGCCGAGGGCGTGAGCAAGGTTCTGGGCGACGGCATCACGGTCGCCGGCCAGAAGTACCGGGTCGAAATCCTCAACCGGGACAGCCAATCAAATCCGAACCGCGCGTCGGAAGTGGCGGCGCAGCTCATCAATAACGACAAGGTCGACATCATGGTCGCCTCGTCGACGTCCGACACGACCAATCCGGTGGCCGATCAATGCGAACTCAACGGCGTGCCTTGCGTCACCTCGGACGATCCGTGGCAGGCCTGGTTCTTTGGCCGCAAGGGCGATCCCAAAAAGGGCTTCGAGTGGACCTACCACTTCTTCTGGGGCTTCGACATGGTGGCCAACATGTTTGCCGAGATGTGGCTGACGCTGCCGACCAACAAAATCGTGGGCGTCATGTTGACCAACGATCCCGACGGCGTCGCCGCCAGCGACCCGGTGCACGGGATGCCCGCCACCATCAAGAGCCACGGCTTCGACGTGCACTATCTCGGCCTTTATCCGCCGCTGTCGGACGACTTCACCGCGCAGATCACCCAGCTCAAGAACGCGAATTGCGAAATCGCCTGCGGCATTTTCAACCCGCCCCAGTTCGCGATCTTCTGGACGCAGTGCGCACAGCAAGGCTACCGGCCCAAGATCGTTACGCCGCCCAAGGCGCTGCTGTTCCCGACCGCCGTGGAAGCGCTTGGCGATCGCGGCGCCGGCATGTCAACCGAAGTGTGGTGGTCGCATCACCATCCCTTCAAGTCGAGCCTCACCGGCGAGACGGCGCTGCAATATTGCGACGCCTACGAAAAAGCCAGCGGCAGGCAATGGACCCAGCCGCTCGGCTTCAAGCACGCCAATCTCGAGGTCGCCATTGACGCCCTCAAGCGCGCCAAGAAGCTCGAGCCGACCGCCATTCGCGACTCGATTGCTCAGACCGACTATCAATCGATCGTCGGTCCGATCACCTGGAAGGGCGGCCCGCTCAATCCGGTGCCCAATGTCTGCATCACGCCGCTCGTCGGCGGGCAATGGGAGAAGGGTACGAAGTGGAAATACGATCTGAACATCGTGTTCAACAAGACGGCCCCGAACATCCCGCTCGACCGGCCGTTCTCGGCGATTCAATATTCCTGAGACGCTCACGGGTCAGCAAAAAAATACCGCCGCCGCGCCACCCGCGCGGCGGCTTTCCGTAAAAGCTGTTCATGACGGTCCTGCTGGAACTTAACGACGTATCCAAATCCTACGGCGCGCTCAAGGCCGTGGACACGGTAAGCTTCACCGTCGACGCCGGCGAGGCGCTGGCCGTCATCGGTCCCAACGGCGCCGGCAAGACCACGCTGTTCAATGTGATCGCCGGCGACGTCGCGCCCACCTCAGGACGCGTCGTGTTTGACAGTTCGGACGTGACGGCGAAGCCGCCACATGCCCGCTCCCGTTTGGGAATCGGCCGCTCCTATCAAATTCCACACCCGTTCGCCAACATGAGCGTGTTCGAAAATCTTTTGGTCGGCGCCATCTTCGGCGGGCGTACCAGCGAGCGGGAGAGCTACAGGCGCTGCAGCGACGTGCTGAAAATCACCGGCCTCTACGACAAGGCCAACAGGCCGGCGCGCACACTGACGCTACTGCAACGCAAACGGCTTGAGCTGGCGCGCGCCTTGGCAACGCGTCCGAAGCTTTTGCTGCTGGACGAGATCGCCGGCGGGCTGACCGAACACGAATGCGCCGAGTTGATCAAAACCATCAAGGAAATTCGCGCCGATGGCACCACGATTGTCTGGATCGAGCACATCGTGCATGCGCTGGTCTCGGTCGCCAGCCGCCTGATCGTGATGAATTTTGGTCAGATATTGGCACAAGGTAATCCGCGCGAAGTAATGGCGGAAGCCCGCGTGCGCGAAGTGTATATGGGCATCCCGGTATCATGACGCTGCTACAGACTCAGAATTTGTCGGCGTTCTACGGCGACTTCCAGGCGCTATTCGATATCAACGTCACCGTCGCGCAGGGCGAGACAGTCGCTATCATTGGCGCCAACGGCGCCGGCAAGACGACGTTCTTGCGCGCGGTCGCCGGAGCGCTGGAGGCAGCGCCGGAGATGATAAGCTTCGACGGCCAGCCGATTGGACACCGCACCGCGCACGAGATCGTGCGGCTCGGTATCGCGATGGTGCCGGAAGGGCGCCGATTGTTTCCCAGCCTTTCGGTCGAGGAGAATCTGTTGCTCGGCACGCATAGTGAGCGGACCGGGCCCTGGAATCTCAAGCGCGTTTATGAGCTGTTCCCGCGGCTGCACGAGTTGCGCCGTTTGCCGGCGCCGTCGTTGTCGGGCGGACAGCAACAAATGGCGGCGGTAGGCCGTGCTTTGATGTCCAATCCGCGGCTTTTGCTCTTTGATGAGCTATCGCTCGGGCTGGCGCCGGTGGTGATCCGCGACATTTACGATTGTCTCGGCAAGATCACCGCCGAAGGCACCACCGTTGTGCTGGTGGAGCAGGACATCAACCGGGCGCTCGATGCCTCGGCGCGCTTCTATTGCTTCCAGGAAGGCCGTCTGGCGTTGAGCGCGCCAACCAAAAACTTCGATCGGGCCGCGATTACCGCGGCTTATTTCGGGCTTTAGGACCAGCTCGATGGACTGGATCAACATTCTCATTCAGGGCGCCCTGCTCGGCGGGTTCTACGCGCTGTTCGCCATCGGCCTGTCGATGTCGTTCGGCATCATGCGGCTGGTCAATATCGCCCATGGCGACCTTATCGTCCTCTCGGCCTATGTGGCGCTCATTGTCACGGAAAGCACCGGGCTCGATCCGTTCTTAAGCCTCATCATCGTGGTGCCCGTGATGTTCGCGCTCGGCTACGCGTTGCAGCGTGGGCTGTTGAATCAAACGCTGAGCGGCGGACTGTTGCCGCCGCTCCTCGTTACTTTCGGCATTTCGATCATCATTCAGAACGGACTGTTGCAGTTCTTCGGCGCCTATGACCACCGCCTGCAGACGGGCACGATCGAGACCGCAAGCCGATCTCTTGGCGGCATTTCGATCGGAATTTATCCGCTCGTGGTGTTTGCCGTAGCGGTGGTCGGCATCGCCGGCTTGCAGTTACTGTTCTACCGCACGCGTCTGGGCCGCGCGTTTCGCGCGGTTTCCGATGATGCGGACACCGCCGAACTGATGGGCATCGACAACCGCAAGCTCTACGCCATGGCGCTGGGCATCGCGATGATCTTCACGGCGCTTGCCGGTGTTCTGTTCGGCATCCGTACGATTTTCGCTCCGTCGTCGGGACCTATCCGGCTGATCCTGGCGTTCGAAGCCGTCATCATCGGCGGGCTAGGCAATATGTGGGGCACGCTCATCGGCGGGGTGGTGCTTGGTGTCGCCCAGGCCGTCGGCGCGGCGCTGGATCCGACTTGGCAAACTTTGGCCGGGCATTTGGCCTTTCTCGCCATCCTGATCGTGCGGCCGAGCGGGCTGTTTCCACGGACAAGGGACTGACATGGAGTCCGATCGGGTCGAGCGCGCAACCAAGGCCAGTCGCATCTTCGCGGTCGTCGCGATACCACTTCTGCTGGCGCTTGTCGCGATGCCGTGGTGGGGCGACGCTGGCCAAATGCGGCTGGTCGGCGAAATGGCCTATTACCTTGCGCTGGCACAATTGTGGAACTTGCTGGCCGGTTACGCCGGGCTCGTGTCGGTTGGCCAACAGGCTTATGTCGGCCTTGGTGGATACGCTCTGTTCTATTTGACCGGCGTCTGGAACATGAACGTGTACCTGGCGCTATTGCTCGCCGGACCGTTCGCCGGCCTGATGGCCGTCCCGGTCTCGTTTGCGGTATTCCGCCTGCGCGGCGCGTATTTCGCCGTCGGCACCTGGGTCGTCTCCGAAGTGTTCATGCTTTTTGCGAGCCTGATCGCAGTGCTTGGCGCCGGGTCAGGCCTCTCGCTCACACCCGCGATCTTGCGGCAAATCTCGCCTGACCGAAGCAGCCGCGATGCGATCCTGTATCTGATGTCGCTTGCGGCAGCGGTATTGGTATTCGCAATCGTCTATTTTCTGTTGCGTTCGCGTCATGGATTGGCGCTGACGGCAATCCGCGATTCGGAGCCGGCGTCGGCGAGCCTCGGCGTTAATACCTTTCGCACCAAGTTCATCATCTACCTTGCGACTGCCGCCTGCACCGGGCTGATCGGCGGATTAATCTTCCTGCAAAAGTTGCGCATCTCGCCGGAGGCCGGGTTCAGCATCAACGACTGGACTGTGGTCGTGATTTTCATGGTGGTGATCGGCGGTATCGGCACACTGGAAGGCCCCTTCATCGGCATGCTGATCTACATCGTGTTGCGCGAATTGCTGGCCGATTACGGCGCCATTTATTTGATGTTGATGGGCGCGATTGCCATTGCCGTAATGCTCAAGGCGCCGTTCGGATTATGGGGCTGGATCGCGCAACGCTATGACATCCAGCTGTTCCCGGTGGGCCGGCGCCTGGCGCCCACTAAGGATCTTGCCAAGTCTTAGGGCGGCCTCCTCGCTTCGAACTAGAACTCGATCTTGCGCTTGCCGAGAAACGCGTCGATGCCGGCGCGGGCATCTTCCGAAGTCATGCTCACGGCCTGGGCGACGCTTTCGGTCCATAGCCCGTCGGCGGCCGACATATCCTCGATGCGCGGGATGGCCTGCACGATCAGATAATTCGGGATGCGTGCGTTCTTGGCGATGGCGTTGGCGAGCTCGATCGCCTTGTCCAGCGCCTTGCCCGGCTCGACCAGATAATGCGAAAGGCCGAGCCGCTCGCCGGCCGCGGCGTCCAGAGTGCGACCGGTCAGCATCATCTCGACCATGCGGCCTGAGCCGATGATCTTGGCGACGCGAACGCTGGCGCCGCCGCCGACATAGAAGCCGCGGCGGCCTTCCGGCAATTGATAGAAGGCCGTGGCATCGGCAACGCGCACATGAGTTGCGGTCGCGATTTCGAGCCCGCCGCCGATCACCGCGCCCTGCATCGCCGTCACGACCGGCCGACCGCCGAACTGGATGGCGTCCAGCGTAGCGTGAGCGAAGCGCGACATGAAAATGCTCTCGAACGCTTCACGATGGCGATGCTCGGCGAGATCGAGGCCGGCGCAAAAATGCTTACCGGCGCCGGCCAGTACGACGCAGCGCACGTCGGGCTCGAAACTCTCGAACGTCGTCTTCAGCTCGGCCCATAACTTCTCGCTCAAGGCATTGCGCTTGTCGGGACGATTGAGGGTGACGATGGCAATCGGGCCTTGGCGCTCGATCAGCAGTAGCGGCTCTGTCTCACTCATTGTCTTCCTGTCGATTGGAGCTGCGTGGCTTCAATGTCCGGCTTGGCGTCGGCGCGCAACGCCGCTTCGCGAAGCGCGCGGCGCAGGACTTTGTTGGTCGACGTGCGCGGCAATTCGGCGACGAAGGTGTAGGCGCGCGGCCGCTGATAAGGCGAAAGGTCGCTCAAGCGGACGTGACGCTTGAGCGCGTCCGCGTCAAGCGCCGGGTCACCGCGGACGATGAAAGCCTGTACCCTCTCGCCCCATTGCGGATCGGGGACGCCGACCACTGCGCATTCGGCTACGCCGTTATGCGCCATCAATATCTCCTCGACCCGGGCCGGCATGATGTTGATGCCGCCGGAAATGATCATATCGTCGCGGCGGCCCTCCAGATAGAGGTAGCCGCCGGAGTCAAGCCGGCCGAGATCGCGCGAACGCCACCAGCGCCGATCGCCATCGGTGACAAAGCTTGCAGCGGTCGCGTCCGGATCGCGCCAGATACCGACACCGAGCGAGGGACTGGAGACCAGAATCTCGCCGGTCTCGTCCGCTGCCACTTCGCCGGCTGGGCCGCTACCGGGCGCAACGACCCGCACATCGCCGTTCAGCAATGGACGGCCGACGCTGACCAGCCGGTCGCCGACCATTTCCTCGGCAGTGATGCAGGTCGCCGCGGCACCGCATTCGGTCGAGCCGTACATCTGCACCACGTTCGGCGAGATGCTTTCTCGCAGGCGTTTGAGCGTCGGCGCATCCATCGGCTCGGCGGCAAAGCCAATGAGGCGCACCGAGCTGAAATCGGCGCCCGGCTCATTGGCATTGAGCAGCCGGCGCCATAGCGTCGGCGTCAGAAACACATGCGTCGCCCGCTCGCTTGTCACGCGTCGGGCCAGATCGCCGAGATCGAAATGCTCCATGAAAATGGTGCAGGCGCCGGCGTGTAAAAACGGAAACCAGCCGTTGTAGCAGCCGATGAACGCGGTGCTCAGCGGCACCAGCGAGCGGTCGCGCGGCAACAGCCCCTGATAAAGATAGAGGTTGGTGCGCGCATTCTCGATGAAGCCGCGATGGCTGTGCACGACGCCCTTCGGCAGCGATGTCGTGCCCGACGAAAGCACGATGACGGCGGCATCATCCTCGGCCGGCCTGGCAAGCGGCGCCTCCGGCAGTGCGCGGTCGAGATCGGCCGGAATGGAAGCCGCGGCCTTGAACGCGCCGCTGCGCTTCGGCGGCACGGCCGACGCGGCTTCCACGCATGCGCGCAGCTGCGGATAACCGACGGCGATGCCGGCCGCGAGCTCCTCCATCGAGGCGTCGTAGACCAGAAGGCTCGGCCGCATCTTGCGGCAGACCGCGGCGAGCGTGGCTGAAGATTCGCGCGTGTGCAGCGCCATCGGCAAGGCACCGATGCGCACCGCGCCGAGCCACGCGACCAGATAGATCGCGCTCGGCGGACACAACAGCGCCAGCGGCTCGCCGGGCACCGCGCCCAGAACGGCGAACAACGCCGCCGCGCGCTGCGAGAGTGTATCGAGCTCGACAAAAGTCAGCCGCGTCGCCGAATCGACCACCGCCTCGCCGTCGCCGAACCAGCGGGCGGTGCGCGCGAAGGCATTGGGGATCGTCAGCGGCAAACCGACGGTCATCTAAAGCTCACCGAAATCTCTCATTGCACCTTGAGGCCCATCTGGCCGGCGATCAGATTGCGCTGGATTTGCGATGAGCCGGCGGCGACCGTCGCGGCGCGGGCGTCGCGGAAATGCCGCTGCATGTCGAACTCCATATTGTAGCCGTAGCCGCCCATCACCTGCATGCCGGCCTCGGTAGTCTTCACATAGGTCTCGGCGGCGAGCAGCTTGGCCATGGTGATTTCCTTCAGCGCATCTTCGCCGCGGCTGACGCGCCAAGCGGCCTTCAAGGTCAGCGCCCAGGCGGCTTCCACCTGAGTCTCGAGGTCCGCGAGCATATGGGCGATCGCCTGGAAGCTGCCGATCGCCCGCCCGAACTGGTGCCGTTCCTTGGCGTAGTTCACCGCCATGTCGAGGACGCCGCGCGCGCTGCCGCAATCGCAAGCCGCGGCGACGACGCGCTCGGCCTGCAGGCCCGACAGGATGCACTCCCAGCCTTTATTCTCGCCACCGATCAGCCGGTCAGGCGGAATACGGGCGTCGTTGAAGTAAAGCTCATAGGTGCCGACCGAGCGGCGGCCGAGCATGTCGAGCTTGCGGATTTCGAGACCGGGCGTGTCGTTGTCGACCAGGAACAGCGACATGCCTTGCCGGTAATGCGCCTTGGGATCGGTCTTCACATAGACATTAATGACATTGTCGCGTGCGCCGGCGGCAGTCGCCCAAATCTTCTGGCCGCTGAGTACATATTCATTGCCGTCGCGTCGCGCTTGCGTGCGCATGGCGCCCACATCGGAGCCGGCATCTGGCTCCGACATCGAGATCGACATGCGAATTTCGCCGGACATCAGCTTCGGCAGCCAATGCCGCTTCTGCTCCTCGGAGCCTTTGCGCGCCACGTTGAGCGCGCAGAAAATACTGCCGCCGAACGCCATTGGCACGTCGGCGCTGTAACGACCGATCTCCTCGGATACGATGGCGAGGTCGACAACACTGCCACCGGCGCCGCCATATTCCTCGGCAAACGGCAGGGCGAACAGCCCGGCTTGCACCCACGCATCGTAGAGCTCGTAAGGGTATAGCCGCTCGCGATCCAGCCGCCGCAAATACTCGGGCGTAGCGACCCGCTGCATCAACCTGTGGACGCTGTCCCAGAGGAGCTTCTGCTCGGACGAGTACTCGAAATCCAATGCATCCTCCCGGCCGCCGGTTTTGCTATACGATTGCGCTATACGACGCCATGCCCGGCTTGCCTAGAACATGCCGGTCCTTATTTGGGAGGACATTTGCTTGACCACGATGCTAGCCGCCCGGCTCCATAAAACCGGTGAACTGATGAGGCTCGAGCAGGTGGCGGTGCCGGCGCCGCGCCCGACCGACGTGCTGGTCGCAGTCAAAGCGTGCGGCGTGGTGCCGAACCTCATCAATGTGTTGACCCATTGGCAAACCTGGTTCCCCGAATTGCCGCTGCCGAAGCTACCGGCGATCTTCGGGCTCGATGTCGCCGGCGTCATCGCCGCGGTTGGCGATCAGGTGCAGAGCTTTCGCAAGGGCGAGCGGGTCTATGTCACGCCCGGCCTGTTCTGCGGCTCGTGTCCGCCCTGCCGCGCCGACGACACCATGAACTGCACCAACTTTACCTTTCGCGGCTATTTCGGCTTCGGCCCGGACGCGCAACGCCAGTTCGACGCTTATCCGTATGGCGGGATGTGCGAGTACATCACCGCGCCGCAACACAATCTGGTGCCGCTTCCCGACAGCGTTGCTTTCGAGGAAGCGGCGCGCTTTGGCTATATCGGCACCGCCTATGCGGCGTTGCGCAAAGCCGGCGCCGGACCCGGCAAGACGATTTTCATCAACGGCCTCACCGGCACGCTTGGTCTTGGCGCCACCTTGTGCGCGCTCGGCCGCGGCGTCACGCGCATTCTCGGCACCGCACGCGATCGCAAACGCCTCGATCGGGTCAAGGCTTTGGCGCCGGAGCGGATCGAGGTCCTGGCACAGGATGAAGGCAAATCCGTCGCCGACTGGGCGCGCTCCTTTACCGGCGGGCATGGCGTCGACGCCGTCATCGATTGCCTCGGCCCGGGTACCTCCGGCACGCTCCTGATGAACGCCATTTACGCGCTGCGCCGCGGCGGCAAAGCCATCAATATCGGCGGTGTCGGCGAGAAGACGGTGATGGATGTACACTGGATGATGGACAACCAGATCGAATTCATCGGCAGCAACTGGTTCACCGTCGCCGACGGCGAGGCGCTTGCGGCGATGGCCGCGGCGGGAACGCTCGACCTTTCGGTGTTCGAGCACGTCCGCGTGCCGCTCGCCGAAGTGAACCGCGCGCTCGACGGCTCGCAATTCCGCGACGGCGGTTTCACCAACGTCGTAATTATTCCGTGAGGGATAGGGTGGCAGAGTTGCATCGCGTAATCACCATGGTCGGCGGCAAATAGCACCGGCAGACCGAGTCTCCGCATGAAAGACAACGATGTCCGCGCCGCCGAGGAGCTTTTCCCGTCGGGCCACCAGCCACCGTCCGATTATGAGCGGCCGGCGAAACACCAGCGGATCGTGTGCGACAAGGACATCGCCGTGCCGATGCGCGACGGCGTCACTGTCGTGGTCGACGTCTATCGCCCGGACGCGGCGGAGCGCTTTCCCGTGCTGTTCGCTTTCGGCGTTCATTCCAAGGAGCTGCAAGGCAATGAACTGCCGCGGGTGTTTCCGCCGCAGCCTTCCTGGTCGTCGCTCTGGCTCGGCCACGCCGAAGCCGGCGATACCGAGTTCTTCGTGTCGCGCGGCTATGTCCATGTCATCGGCTCGCCGCGCGGCTATCTCAAATCCGGCGACGGCGGTTCGCGCGAATGGGACAGCTACGACGTGATCGAATGGATCGCCCGGCAACCTTGGTGCGACGGCAATATCGGCATGATCGGCATCGGCGCATTTGCGTCAGAGCAATTCCACGTCGCCCGCCAGCAGCCGCCAAAGCTCAAGGCGATCTTTCCCTACGATCCGCGCGGCGCCTACGGCAAGTTCGGCGGATTTCGCGAGGAATATCCGGGCGGTGTGCTGCACGCCTTCCGCTACCTGATGGATCATTTTTCCTCGGTCCACACCACACGCGGCGCGCCCGGCGAGCTGCCGCCGGACAAGGAAGAGAAATGGCGCGAGGCCATGGCGGATGCGGACATCCGCATGTATCCGCATTTGCACAATGTACTCTTGCAGCGCGGGCAGCACATGCCGCGCTATTTCGACGTGCTGATCGATCCGTACGACGACGAGAAAATTATCATCGAGGCGGAAGCGGAATTTCCGAAGATCACGTTGCCGACCTATACCGGCGCCGGCTGGTACGGCTACACCTACAAGACGCACCTCGCCGGTGCGCAGACGTATTTCAACAAGATTCCGGCGGCGAAGAAGATGGTGCTGACGGGTCCGGCGCATCCCGACCGGCCGCTCCGGGCGCTGCGCGGCGAGATGCTGCGCTGGTACGACCATTGGCTCAAAGGCATCGATATCGGAATCATGAAAGAGCCGCCGGTGACGTATTGGGTGATGGGCGCCAACGAATGGCGGCACGGCGCCGATTGGCCGTTGCCGGAGACGCAATGGACCAAGCTTTATCTCGCCAGCTGGGAGCGGCTGACCGCCGAGCCCTACATCGCGTCGAGCGTCGACAATTACATTCCGCCGGACGTGTTCGCGCAGATGCCGCCGACCCAAACCAACCGCATCGCGAGATTGCGTTTTCTAAGCGATCCGCTGCCGCACGATCTCCTGGTTGCCGGGCCGAGCGTGCTCAATCTCTTTGCCGCGATCGACCGCGACGATACCAACTGGATCATCATTCTCAAGGACGTCGGACCCGATCCCAGCGTGCGCACGGCGCGCGAAGGCGAGCGGGAAATTGCGGACGACCTTCCGGAACGCGAACTGACCCGTGGCTGGCTCAAAGCTTCGAACCGTGCGCTCGATCCGGCGCGCTCCAAACCATGGAAGCCGTGGCACAAGCTCACGCGACCGGCGCGGCAAAAGGTGACGCCGGGAAAGGTCGAGGAATACGCGATCGAGATTTTTGCTTTTGCCAATCTGTTCCGCAAAGGCCACCGCATTTGCGTCGAGATCACGAGCCTCGATCTGGCGACCGGCGTGCTCGGCGCCACCAACGTCGAGTACATTCCTTACCATGTCTGCTCTAGCCGCACCGTGGTGCACAGCATCTATCACGACGCGGCCCACCCCTCGCATCTGTTGCTGCCGGTCATTCCAACTGCTGGATGACTTGGGCGGCCGACCAAAAGGCGACGCATGGACCTTCATCTGAACGGCAAAACCGTGCTGATCACCGGCGGCTCGAAGGGCTTGGGGCTGGCGACGGCGCATCGCTTCGCCTCCGAGGGCTGCGACCTTCATATCGTCGCCCGCTCGCAGGATGCGCTGGACGATGCCGCCACTGCGATCCGCGGCAAATATCAGGTCAAGGTGAACACGCTCGCCACCGACCTCGCACAACGCGGTTCCGCCGAACGGGTGTCGCGGACGTGCGGCGATGTCGACATTCTCGTCAACAATGCCGGAGATATCCCCTCCGGCTCGCTGGAAACGGTGGAAGAAGATCGCTGGCGGGCCGGCTGGGACACCAAGGTCTTCAACTACATCAATCTCAGCCGGGAATATTTTCGCCGCATGAAGGCGCGGCAGGCCGGCGTGATCGTCAATGTCATCGGCATCGGCGGCGATCTCCTCGACCCGAGTTATATGGCCGGCGCCGTCGGCAACGCCGCCATGTCAGCTTTCACCAAGTCGCTCGGCTCGACCAGCCACAAATTCGGCATCCGCGTGGTCGGCGTCAATCCGGGAGCGTGCGCGACCGAACGCTACGAGCGACTGGCCCGCGCCAGGGCCAAGGAGCGCGGCGGCGATCCCGACCGCTGGCGCGAGGCAACAGGCACGCTGCCATTCGGCCGCCCGGCGACACCCGATGAGATTGCGGTCGCCGTCGTGTTCCTGGCCTCGCCGCTGTCCGCTTATACCACCGGCGCGATCCTAACTATCGACGGCGGCTTGACCGGCGGTCGGGAAATTCCCCGCTGAAATCTCAAAGTGTTGCGCGCCGCGCCGGGCGCTATCGCAGTGTTGTGGATACATTTGATGGCGCGGCGTAACATGGGGCGCACGTTCGCGTTCAGCTTGTTGCGGTGGTGACCATGACCCATGAGACCGGAACGGCTCCGCGCCGCGCACGCAAGCGGCCGCCGTTCGAATGCATCGCACTGGTGTTGCAGGGCGGCGGCGCGTTGGGCGCCTACCAGGCCGGCGTCTATCAAGCGCTTAGCGAAGCCGGCCTCGAGCCCGACTGGATCGCCGGCATATCGATCGGCGCCTTCAATTCGGCGATCATCGCCGGGAATCCGCCGGAAACGCGCGTCGAAAAACTGCGACAATTTTGGGAGGGCGTCACCGAGCCCTTCGTAGAGTGGAACGCTCCCTTCCCGTTGGCGGGCGCCATGCGGGAAGCGATGGTCTCAGCCGCACCGAGGCTGCCCGACTTCTGGCAATTCGCAAGTACGCTGGCGCCGGCGTTGAAGGCTGACATCGCGCGCGGCTTTCTCAATCAGTGGGCCGCCGGCCGCGTGCTGTTCAACGGCACACCCGCGTTTTTCGCGCTGCGGCCGATCACGCCGTGGTTTTGGCCCGGCGGCTCCGAGCGGGCGACCAGCTACTACGACACCAGCGCGCTGAAGGGGACGTTGGAGCGGCTGATCGATTTCGACCGCATCAACAGCGACGCGATGCGCTTGAGTGTTGGCGCGGTCAATGTACGGACCGGCAATTTCGCCTATTTCGACACCACCAAGGACCGCATCCGGCCCGAGCATATCATGGCCAGTGGCGCGCTGCCGCCGGCATTCGCCGCGGTCGAGGTCGACGGCGAGTATTACTGGGATGGCGGCCTGGTTTCCAACACGCCGCTACGCTGGGTGGTCGACAAATATCCGCAACGCGACACCCTGGTGTTCCAGGTCGATCTGTGGTCGGCGCGCGGCGAATTGCCCCACAACATGACCAACGTAAATACGCGGCAAAAGGAGATCATCTATTCGAGCCGCACCCGCGCTACGTCGACGCGCTTCACCGAGGCGCAGTGCGTCCGCAATTCGATTGCCGCGCTGCTGGAGAAATTGCCGCCGGAACTGGCAGACAGCCCGGAATGCGCCGTGTTGCGGCGTTTTTCGGAGCGCAAGGTCTGGAATCTGATTCAGCTCATCTATCGCGCCAAGAACTACGAAGGCGATTCGAAAGACTATGAATTCTCGCGCCTGAGCATGGTGGACCACTGGCGCTGCGGTTATGACGACACGGTGCGGACGCTGGCGCATCCCGAAGTGCTGCAGCACCCGCGCAATGCCGACGGCGTCTTTACCTTCGACATCGGCCAGCACGAGCAGTCATAGCCGACAATCCGGGAGACCCTTAGTCAAACCGAGGAAAGATCATGAAAGAAGCCGATGTACGCAAGCGCGCTTTTGCCATGCCGCTCACCAGCCCGGCTTATCCGCCGGGGCCGTACCGCTTCTACCAGCGCGAATTTCTCATCATCACCTATCGGACTGACCCCAATACGCTGCGCGCGCTGGTGCCGGAGCCGCTGCAAGTCGAGGAGCCGCTCGTCAAGTACGAGTTCATCCGCATGCCGGATTCGACTGGCTTCGGCGACTATACCGAGACCGGCCAGGTCATTCCGGTCTCATTTGGCGGGCGCAAGGGCGGCTATTCGCATTGCATGTTCCTCAATGACGATCCGCCGATCGCCGGCGGGCGGGAATTGTGGGGCTTTCCGAAGAAACTGGCACAGCCAACGCTCCGCGCCGAGATCGATACCCTGGTCGGCACGCTCGACTACGGCCCGGTGCGCGTCGCCACCGGCACGATGGGGTACAAACACAAGACAGCCGATCTGGCGGCGGTGAAAGCCTCGCTTGAGGCGCCGAACTATCTCCTGAAAATCATTCCTCATGTCGACGGCACGCCGCGCATCTGCGAACTGGTCGAGTATTACCTGGAAGACATCGACCTCAAGGGCGCCTGGACCGGACCAGGCGCGCTCGATCTTCACGCCCACGCATTGGCACCGGTCGCCGAGCTTCCAGTGCTCGAAGTCATCTCGGCGACGCACATTATCGCCGACCTGACGCTGGGCCTCGGCAAGGTCGTTCACGACTATCTGCGCTAAGCGCCGATAAGAGCTGGCACAACGGGGCCAAAGCCTATCGACGAATATGCGCCCGGTAGGCGCTCGGGCTTTGCCCCATGACGCGTTGAAAGCGGCGGTTGAACGTCGACAAATCGCCAAAACCCGAAGCGAAGGCGATCGCCGAAATGCTCTGCGAAGTCCGCCGCAGGCGGACCGCGGCGCGGCCCAGCCGCATATGCAGAATATATTGGTGCGGCGTCATGCCCACGACGGCGCGGAAGGTGCGCAGGAAGTGGTAGGGACTCATCGCCGCGACGTCCGCCAGCTCGGAAAGCGGCAGCGCCTGATCGGCGTTCGCCTCGATCCAGCGCAACGCGGCACTGATCCTTTTTTCATCGCGCGCGCTCGGCGCCGGCGGACGGCCTTTAATGTCGGCAAGCGCGCCGGTAACCGCGCCGGCAACACGCAGCGCCACTTCTTCGAGTCCGTCCGCGTCATCGTCATCGCGCGCGGTTTCGGCCGCGGCGAAGATTGGCAGCAAAGCCGGATTGGGCGGCAAACGCGGAACAGTGAACGACATTCGCCGCGCGCCGGGAATGGCGCCGATCATCGTTTCCAGGAATTCCGGCGCGAACTGGAAGGACAGGCAGCGGTCGCCGACTCCGTAGTCGTGACTGCATTCAAAGCAATGACAATCGTTGCCAAGCAACAAAGCCCCCGGCGCCAGCACCGCCGATCCCAGCGTCGAGCGATAGCGAAAAGTCCCGTGCGTCACCGCGGCGATGCAGACGCCGTCGTGCTGCTCCTCAAACGGCCGATCATGCGGGCCGGATGTGCAGACGACATCTTCCACGCGCCAGCCGGTGCCGGAAGCCAAAAGGCGAGAGGTCAAGGCCATGACTGAAAGATTAGCAATTTTTCCCAAGCGCGGGAGGATCACCAGCATCTAGGTAATGGTCAAGAACCTGCAAGCAACAAAAAGGAGCGGCGGATGATCGCCCAATCCCTCACCGATGCGCTAGCGAGCGACGGCCCGGCCGCCGACCGAGCCGACAAGATGAAGCTCTACGGCTGGCTGATCGGACGTTGGACCATGGACGCAACATTGCACCTCGACGACGGCAGCCGGCACGACGGCGCCGGCGAGATTTATTTCGGCTGGGCTCTGCAAGGCCGCGCCATTCAAGACGTCTGGATCCTGCCGGGTGTGTTTTACGGCACGACACTTCGCGTCTACGACCCGACGCTCGAGGCCTGGCACATCCTGTGGAGCGACCCGATGCGCCAAGTCTACACGCGCCAGATCGGACGCGCCCAGGGCAATGACATCGTCCAACTCGGCAAGAACGACGCCGGAGAAACCGTGCGCTGGAGCTTCAGCGCAATCACGCCCAACTCGTTTCGCTGGACCGGCGAACGCTCCCGCGACGAAGGCAGGAGTTGGCAGCTTCAGGCCGAGTTCTTCGCCCAGCGCGTTCCATGACCTCAACCCAGGAGCAGGCCATGATCGACCACGTTTCCATCGGCGTCCGCGATGTCGCCAAGACCAAGCGCTTCTACGACGCGGCGCTGCAACCGCTCGGCTACAAGTGCCTCAGCGAAGGCGAGGGATCGCTCGGCTATGGCGCGGACGCAATCGTTTTGTGGATCAGCGGCACGAAGCATCCCGTTCCCGCCGACATGAAATCCGGCCTGCACTTCTGCTTCACCGCACCGACGCCGCGCAGCGTCGACGCTTTCCACGCCGCCGCGCTCAAGAGCGGCGGCCGCGATAACGGCAAGCCCGGTCTGCGCGCCGACTATGGCCCCGGCTATTACGCCGCGTTCGTCATCGATCCAGACGGCTACCGGCTCGAGGCGCATTGCGCTCAAGCGGCGTCGTGACCCAAACCCGCGCGGCCAAAAGAGAAGAGCCGGCACCGCGCCGGCCCTTCGGTATTGACGCCTCGTTATATTTGTCCGCGATTAGTTGTAGTCCTTCTTGCAGGGCGGATTGTCGCGTCCCGGCGGAACGAATTTGTCGAACACCGCCTTGGTGAAGCCGAGCCGCTGTTGCACGTTGGGCACGACCTTGACGACCTTGGCGATGAGATCGCCCTTCTCGTCCTTCACAACTTCAGTAACGAAGTTGGTGCCAATCGCCTGGCGGTTTTCGTCCAGCGTGATCTTGCCGTTCGGGGCATCGAGCACGGTGGCCTTCAGCGCGGCGCGGAACTTCTCGTTGTTGTTGCTGAGATCGCCCTTGACCTGGTCGAGCGCCTTAAACACTGCGTCGCCCGAATTGTAGTAATTAATGGCGAGCAGCGAAGGACCGGCGAAAGCATTTTTGAAATAGCCGGTTTTCGGGTGCTGTTGGTAAGCCTTGACGAAGGCCTGCCACAGCGGATTCGGGTCGTTGTCGGCCATGCCGCTCGCCGCTGGCGTGCCGATCAGCGCGTCCTTGGCCTTGCCCTTCGACGACAGCACGGTCTGGTCGACCATGATCGAGCCGCCGATCAAGTGGGCGTTGCCGCCAGCTTGCTGATACTGGTTGAGGAAGTTCACCGCGTCGGCGCCGCCGAGGCCGAGATAGATGGCGTCAACGTCTTCCGACAGCAGCTGCGGAATATAGGATGCGAAATCCTTGGTGCCGAGGGGCACCCACAGTCGCTTGGTGATCTGACCGCCCTGCTTGCAGTAGTCCAGCACGAGGCCCATCACTTGCGTATAGACGAATGCGTAGTCTTCGCCGATCGTCGCGATCTTCTTATAGTGCTTCACGTTGTAGATGTAGTCGCCAAGACCGGCGTGCCACTGCGCGCCGTCCAGGTTGAAACGGTAGAAAGTCGGCGACGGAGTAACCCCGGCGGACGGATCGCCGTAGGTGGTCTCAAGCGCGCCGGACGCGGCGTTGATGACCGTGATCTGCGGCTGGGTCTTCGAATAATCGCGCATGGCGATGCCTTCCGCGCCCGAGAGCGGGGAAATGAGGACATCAACCTTGTCCTGTTCGACCAGCTTCTTGGCCGCGCGAAGGGCGGAATCGGGACTGGCGTCCGTCGAACCGACGATGGTCTCGATTTCCTTGCCGCCAGCCTTGCCGCCGTGCGCCTGCACCGCCAGTTCGTAGCCGCGCATGCCGTCTTCGCCGAGCACGGTATAGGTGCCCTCGAGTGTCGCGGTAACGCCGATCTTGAGCTTGTCGGCGGCGTTGGCCGACCCGGTGCCGACAATCGCGGTCAACGCGACCGCGACCGTTAGTCCAATACCCTTATGCATGGGGTTCCCTCCTGTGTCCGATCGCCGTGAAAACGGTGTCGTGCCGCCGGTCGAATGCGCTTTAAGCGTCTCGGGAGGATAAGACCGTCGCCCCCGCTCCGACCGGCCTCAAATCGTAGCAGCCGGCGGACTGGCGCTACAAGCCCGGCTGCGCTGCAAGCCCGGCTGCGGGCCGTGTCTGCTAGTCTGATTCTTCTGTTAACGTCGCGATGAAAGGTTGCACTGCTGCACTGCCGCAACGGCGCGGCGCCTACTTGTCAATCGCGTCCGGGCATCGTTTAATCCAACAAAACAATAACCTGGCGCGTTGGGAGGCGTGCATGAGTACCGCTTTGGCGGTTTGTCATGGCTCGTTCGGCCGCGTGACCGTTTATCGGCTGGATAAGCCGATGCGGACCCACGCTCATCGTGAAGGTCATTTGACCTTTCTGCTCAGCGGGCCGCCAGCCGTCGTCACCATCGACGACATACCTCACGTCGTGGATCAAACCTCCGGCGTTGCCATCAATCCGTGGCAGCCGCACTCCTTTCATCCTTCTTCGACCGAGCAACCGGCGGTCTTTTTGGTCGCGTATATCTGCGAAAGCTGGCTCGATCGCGACCAGGAAGGCCGCGGCAGTCTGCGCTTCGGAGCCAACGCGTTGCGGGTCGGAACCACCATTCGTTCGATTTGCGCGAGCCTGGCACACACTCTGGTGACCAATGCCAGCTATCGCATCGTTAACCGCTATTTGAATCAGCTGTTTGATGCGAGCTTTGACGAATCCTGGAAGGGCGGCGGGCGGCCGATCCTGGTCTCGCGTCCGCAGGCGCCGATCGACTTCCGCGTGCGCAAATCGCTGCGTATTTTAGACGATTGCATTGCCGACGGCATCGAACTCGACAACGTGGCACGGGATGCCGGCCTGTCGCGGCCGCATTTCTTCAAGCTGTTCCGCGAGAATACCGGCGTGACGCCGGCGCTCTATGCCAACACCATGCGGATCGAGCGCGCGCTCGATCGCCTGACCTGCTCACAGAGCTCGGTAACCGACATCGGCTTCGAGCTTGGATTTTCCTCGCAAAGCCATTTCACGCACTTCTTTTGCGCGCACGTCGGGATTGCGCCGACGCAGTACCGCACCATTGCGCGCGTCGTGAGCGAGTAGGCCGCGACCGGATAAAGTCTGATTTCCAATGAGATAACGATCTGGTGCCGCCGGTGACGTTCGGCAGCGGCGGTCCAATGCAGCGCGAAAATCAGACTGCCGAGCATGCCGCAGCCGTGCCGTTTGGGTAGTTTGCGGCAAAATCGGAGGAAACGCGGTGTCTACGACATTTCGCGAGGACAGCGGGAACCCGGGAGCGGCGCGTGGCGACGCACTCGGTCGCTGGATTGGAAGCCATCCGATCTGGTCGCTCGTCATTGCTGTCGTCGTGATCTTTTTCCTCTGGCTCGTGCTTGCGCCCTGGCCGGCTGGTTTCGAGGACGTGTTCGGCAAAAAGCGGCTGTTCGTCAACGCGCTGTTCAACGGCATCACGCTCGGCGGACTCTATTTTCTCGTTGCCAGCGGTTTCACCCTGATCTTCGGCCTGATGCGCAACGTCAATCTCGCGCACGGCTCACTCTATCTGTTCGGCGGCTACATGGGCTACGAAGCCGGCGACTGGACCGGATCGTGGCTGTTCGGCTACGTCGTGGCGTTTGTTTGCTGCGCCCTCGTTGGCATGGCGATGCAGTTCTTGATTTTTCGCCGCATGGAGGGGCAGGACCTGCGGCAGACGCTGGTAACGCTTGGCCTTGCAATTGTTTTTTCCGATCTGATGGTCTGGGTCTGGGGCGGAAATGCGATTCAGATCGATACGCCGGACTATTTGCAGGGGCCGGTCCCGACCCCGATTGTCGTTTCAGTAAGGTCAAACGGAGAAGCGATTTTCCTGCAATATCCGATGGTGCGGCTGGTCATTTTTGCCGCCGCGGTCGTCATCGGTGTCGGCATGTGGCTGGCGCTCAATCGCACCCGGATCGGCATGATGATCCGCGCCGGCGTCGACGACCGCGACATGCTCTCGGTGCTCGGCTACCGCGTCCAGTTATTGTTCGCTGCGGTATTCGCGTTCGGCGCTGGACTTGCGGGAATGGCCGGCATCGTCGGCGGCACCTTCCAATCGATTTCGCTAGGCGAGGACTCGCACTTCTTGTTGGCGTCGCTGGTGGTCGTCATTGTCGGCGGCATGGGATCGATACCGGGCGCGGCGCTCGGCGCTCTCATCATCGGTCTCTCCGAGCAAATCGGCGTGGTCTATTTTCAGAACTACTCGACCGTCTTGAGTTTCCTGATCATGGTCATCGTGCTCGCCATTCGCCCGCAAGGGCTCCTGGGGAGGCGCTAAATGGCGTTGGCGCAGACGACGGATTCAACTCCCCTCGCCGCGCCCGAAGAGGAACGCAGCGGCGCGTTGTCGCGCTGGGTTTCGCGCCATTCGCCCATTCTCATCCTGGGCGTTCTGCTGGTGATCCTTCCGGCCGTCGCTGGCCCTTTCATCCTCGACCAGATTGTCGGCTGGGCCATGATCCTCGGGATGATCGCGCTGTCGCTGATGTTTCTCGGCGGCTATGGCGGCATGGTCAGTCTGGCGCAAATGACGGTCGCCGGCATTGCCGGGTACATGATGGCGGTGCTTGGGACGAGTTCGCTGCCCGCGATCAGCCTGTTCTGGCCCTGGTGGATAGCGGCGCCGCTGGCGATCATCATCGCGGTCGCTTTCGGGACGCTCACCGGCGCGCTCTCGGCCCGCACCGAAGGCATCTACACGATCATGATCACGCTGGCGCTGGCGACGGCGTTCTTCTATCTGACCCTGCAGAACTGGCCAATTTTCAACGGATTCAATGGCTTTACAACAATTCCGGCGCCGCATTTTCTTGGCGTGAATTGGCGGGCCCCGATCCCCCTTTATTATATGATCCTGTTCTTTGCGGCGCTGAGCTACAGCGCCGTCTTATACATTTCCCGGGCGCCATTCGGCCTCGCTCTGCAAGGCGTGCGCGACAATCCTCGCCGCATGGAGGCAATCGGCTACAACGTCACCGCACACCGCATCGCCGCCTATGCATTCGCGGCGGTGATTGCGGCGGTCGGCGGAATCCTGCTGGTCTGGCAGAACAATCAGATCTCGCCCTTCTCGGTCGGCGTAGACGTTGTGATCAATCTTCTCATCATCGCGGTTGTCGGCGGTCTCGGCCACCCCATCGGTCCGTTCATCGGCGCGTTCATCTATGTGATCCTGCGCACCTTCGCGCTCGACGCGCTGGTGGCGGTCGGTCTCGACGGTCGCCGCTTCCAGCTGCTCATCGGCTTCGGCTTTCTTATCATCGTCCTGTTTTCGCCGGACGGTGTGGTCGGTCTGTGGCGGCGGTGGTCGGCGCGCGCGCTGTCCGGCGCGAGCAACAACAAATGAGCTCGATCGCCGAACGCATGGCCGCGGCCGGCACCGGCAACGCCATCGAATTGCGCGGCGTCAGCCGCATGTTCGGGGCGCTCGCCGCGCTCATCGACATCACGCTCAGTGTGCGGCCGGGCGAGCGGCGTGCCGTGCTCGGATCGAACGGCGCCGGCAAGACGACGCTGCTCAATTGCGTCACCGGCGATTTTCCGCCGACTTCCGGAACGGTGCGGTTCTTCGGCGAGGACGTGACGACACTGCCGCCGCACGAGCGCATCCGCCGCGGGCTGCGCCGCACCTACCAAATTTCATTGCTGTTCTCCCGTCTCACGGTGCGCGAGAACGTCTACCTCGCTTGCCGCGGCGTCTCGCGCGGCCGCTTCTCGTTCATCCGCACCCGCGCGCGCGACGCGATCATGCAATCGGTCACCGATCTGATCTCGCTCGCTCATTTGGAGACGGTCGCCGATCGCCTGGTCGGCGAATTGGCGCACGGCCAGCAACGCCAGCTGGAGATAGCGCTGGCGCTGGCCGGCGCGCCGCGCTTCATCCTGTTCGACGAGCCGGCGGCGGGCCTGTCGCCGTCCGAGCGTGGCGACTTGGTGGCGATCCTGACCGCTCTTCCCGCCCATATCGGCTACATCATCATCGAGCACGACATGGACGTGGCGCTGCGCGTCGTCGAGAGCGTAACGATGATGCACAACGGGCGCATCTTCAAGGAAGGCGCGCCGGCCGAGATCGAGGCCGATCCGGAAGTGCAGCAACTCTATCTCGGTGGCGGCCATGCCTGAGCGCCGTCCCGCCAACCTTCTGGAGATCAGGGGACTCAACGTCTTCTATGGCCGCAGCCATGCGCTGCAGGGTGTCGATCTGACGCTCGAGCATGGCGTCTTGTCGCTGGTCGGTCGCAACGGCATGGGCAAGACCACGCTGTGCAAGGCCATTGTCGGACTGACGCCGGCCGCGAGCGGCTCCATTCGTTTCATGGGCGAGGAGCTCATCGGCAAGACGCCGGCCGAGATTTCGCGGCTTGGCCTGGGCTACGTGCCGCAGGGCCGGCGGTTGTGGCCGACGGTCACCGTCGAAGAGCATCTGTGGCTGGCCGGCGGCAACGGCCGCGGGCAATGGACGATCTCGCGCATCTACGAAACGTTTCCGCGGCTGGCCGAGCGTCGCAACAATCGCGGCAATCAATTGTCCGGCGGCGAGCAGCAGATGCTGGCGATTTCGCGCGCGCTTTTACTCAACCCGCACCTCCTGATCATGGACGAGCCGACCGAGGGCCTCGCGCCGGTCATCGTCGAGCAGGTCGAGCAAATTCTCTTGAACCTTGGCGAGCAGAGCGACATCGGCGTGCTGGTCGTCGAACAGAATATCGGCGTCGCCGCCGCGGTCGCGGAAAAAGTCGCGATCATGATCAACGGTCGGGTCAATCGGGTCATGGAAGCTGCCCGGCTGGAGGCCGATCGCGAGCTGCAGCAAAGACTGCTCGGCGTCGGCCAGCATGGCCAAGCCGAGCCGGCCGAAGAAGCGGCCGCCGAGGCGCCGGCAGCGGCGGGCGAACGCCAACCGCCGCGAACGCGCGGCCCGGTCCGCGTCTATATCTCCAACCCGACGATGCCGACCCGCTGGTCGCAGCCGGTGCCCGCCGCCCAGATCGAAACCGCGGCGCGCACGCGCACGGCGGCGCCGGAACCGGCAGCTACTGAAATCGCCCCGGCGGTGGAAATCCGGCCGATCCATCGCGGCGGCTCAGCCCCAGTGATTGTCGCCGGCACGCTCGACACCAAAGGCGACGAGCTTCGCTTCATTCGCGACCTGATCGCCGCCGCCGGCGTTCGCGTGCTCCTGGTCGATCTGTCGACCTCGGGCGGACCGTCGCCGGCCGATGTGCCGCCGCATCATGTCGCCGCGTATTTCCGCGGCGGCCCCAACGCCGTGTTCACTGGCGAACGCGGCGGCGCCATTACCGCCATGGCCGAAGCATTCGAAGCCTGGATCCGCCGCCACGAGCCGGTCGGCGGCCTGATCTCGGCCGGCGGGTCGGGCGGCTCTTCGCTGGTCGCACCGGCCATGCGCGCGCTGCCGATCGGCGTGCCGAAGGTTTTGATCTCATCGGTCGCCTCCGGCAACGTCGCGCCGTATGTCGGCCCGTCCGACATCATGATGCTCCATTCGGTGACCGACGTTGCCGGGCTCAATTCAGTATCGCGCCAAGTGCTTGCCAACGGCGCCGCGGCGATTGTTGGTATGGTCAAGGCGCGCGCCGCCAACGTCGAGCGCGACCGGCGACCGGCTACGCGCGGCAGCAGTAAGCCGGCGATCGGCCTCACCATGTTCGGGGTGACGACACCGTGCGTCGACGCCGTCGTGGACGCGCTCGAAGAAGATTTCGAGTGTCTGGTTTTTCACGCCACCGGCGTCGGCGGGCAATCGATGGAGAAGCTGGTCGATTCCGGCGCGCTGTCCGGCGTCATCGACATCACCACGACGGAGGTCTGCGATCTCTTGTTCGGCGGCGTGTTGCCAGCGACCGAGGATCGCTTTGGCGCGATCGCGCGCATGCGCGTGCCGTATATCGGCTCATGCGGCGCGCTCGATATGGTGAATTTCGGTCCGATGGACACCGTGCCCGAGCGCTATCGCGGCCGCACCTTGCAAGTGCACAATCCGAGCGTGACGCTGATGCGCACCACGCCCGAGGAGAATGCGCGCGTCGGACGCTGGATCGGCGAACGGCTCAATCGCATGGACGGCGCCGTCCGCTTCTTCCTGCCGGAAGGCGGCGTATCGGGGCTCGAACTCGCCGGGCCGGCCATTTTCGGATCCGAACGCGGACGCGGAGCTGTTTAGGGCGCTCGAAGCGACCGTCCGGCAAACCGGCTCGCGCCGCCTCATTCGCATGCCCGAGCATATCAACGATCCGCGCTTTGCTGCCGAAGTCGCCGCCGAGTTCCGCCGCCTGTTCGGCGGCCGGCTGACGCGCCGGCGGGCGAGAGGTTAGTCGCCATGCCACGCATCCCGCGTTCCGACATCCTCGCCCGCTTTCGCGCCATGGAAGCGCAAGGCCAGCCGATCATCGGCGCCGGTGCCGGTACCGGAATCTCCGCCAAGAACGAAGAAGCCGGCGGCGCCGATCTCATCGTCATCTACAATTCCGGGCGCTACCGCATGGCCGGCCGCGGCTCGCTCGCCGGCATGATGCCGTATGGCGACGCCAATGGCGTGGTCGTCGACATGGCGCGCGAGGTGCTGCCGATCGTCAAACACACGCCGGTGCTCGCCGGCGTTTGCGGCACCGATCCATTCCGGCAGATGGACGTGTTCTTGGACGAAGTGGTGCGGCTCGGTTTTTCCGGCGTGCAGAACTTCCCGACCGTCGGCCTGATCGATGGCCGCTTCCGCGCCGGGCTCGAAGAAACCGGCATGGGCTATGGCTGCGAGGTCGAGATGATCGCCAAGGCGCACGCCCGCGATCTCGTCACCACCCCGTACGTATTCGAGCCATCGGAAGCGGCGGCGATGGCGCGCGCCGGGGCCGACATTATCGTCTGCCATTTCGGTCTGACGGTCGGCGGATCGATCGGCGCCGCGACCGCCACGCGGCTGGAGGATTGTCCGGCGCTGACCGATGCGATGGCGCAAGCTGCGCTCGCGATCAATCCGGAAGCGTTGATTCTGGTTCATGGCGGCCCGATCGCCGAGCCGGCCGACGCCGAATACGTGCTCGGCCGCGCCAAGCACTGTCATGGTTTCTACGGCGCATCATCGATGGAGCGGCTGCCGGTCGAACGGGCGCTGAGCGCGCAGGTGCAAAAATTCAAGGCCATCAAGAAAGTCCAAAGGAACTAAGAAAGGCCCGCGTCAGATCGCGGGCGGGAGGAGAGTAAGATGTCCGTCGCCATCCTCGGCAGCCTGATCATCTGGCTGATCGTCGCGGTCATTGTCATCGCGATCGTCGTGTACTTCGTCAATTGGCTGTACCGCCGCTCGTCGAAGGAGGTGTCGTTCGTGCGCACCGGCCTGTTCGGCGAAAAGGTGGTGATCAACAGCGGCGCCTTCGTGCTGCCGTTCATCCACGAAGTCACGCCGGTCAACATGAACGTGCTGCGCATGCAGGTGGTGCGCAACCGCGACGATGCGCTGATCACCAAGGACCGCATGCGCGTCGACATCGAGTCAGAGTTCTACGTACGCGTGCCGCCGACCCGCGAAGCGGTGACGATTGCCGCCGCCACGCTCGGCCGCCGCACCATGAACGTCGCCGAGCTCGATGCGCTGCTCTCGGGCAAGCTGGTATCGGCGCTGCGCTCGGTGGCCTCGGAAATGACGATGGAGCAAATGCACGAGCGGCGCGGCGAATATGTCGCCCGCGTCAAGGATTCGGCGCTGGAAGGACTAAAGCAGAACGGGCTCGAGCTCGAATCGGTGGCGATCACCGACCTTGACCAGACCGACCTCGAATTCTTCAACCCGTCGAACCGGTTCGACGCCGAGGGCTTGACCAAGCTGATCGAGGACATCGAGGCACGGCGCAAGCTGCGCAACGACATCGAGCAGGAATCGATGATCCTGATCCGCAGCCGCAACCTCGAAGCCGAGAAGCAGGCGCTGGACATCGACCGCGAAAGCGAGACCGCGCGCCTCAACCAGGAACGCGACATCGAAGTGCGGCGCGCGGTGCAGCGTGCCGAGCTGGCGCGCGAGCGGGCGCTGCGCGACACCGAGGCCGAACAGGCGCAGATCGCCGGCCGCGAGGAAGTGGAAAAGACCCGGATCGCGCACGAACGCACGCTCGCCGAAGCGCGGATCGTTTCCGAGCGCGACATCCGCGAACGCGAAATCGAGCGCGGCCGCCAGATCGACGAGGCGGAAATCGCCGCCCGCGAGCGGGTCGAACGCGCGCGCATAGCCCAGGAACGCGTGCTCACCGAAGCGCGGATCGCGCGCGAGGAGGACGATCAACGCCGCGAGATCGAGCGCCAGCGCAGTGTCGAGCAGGCCGAGATCACTGCGCGCGAGGAGACCGAAAAGGCGCGCATTGCCCAAGTACTCGCCGTGAGCGTGGCGCGCATCGCGCAGGAGGAAGAGAACCGGCGCCTCGAAATCGAGCGCACCCGCAATCTGGAACACGCCGAGATCGCCGCGCGCGAGGCGACCGAGCGCGCCCGTATTGCGCAGGAGCGGATAGTCACCGACGAGCGCATCGCGCTGGAGGAGGAGATCCGCCGCCGCGAGATTACCCGCAATCGCGCCATCGACGAGGAAGAGATCGAAGCCGCAAAAGCCACCGAAGCCGCCCGCATCGCGCGGGAAAAGGCGCTGGCCGCCGACCGCATCGCTTCCGAGCTCGCCACCCGAACGCTCGAAATCGAGCGCACCCGGTCGTTGGAGCAAAGCGACATCGCGGCGCGCGAAGTAACCGCCGCGGCACGTATCCAGCAGGAGGAGCGCGTCCGAGCGCGCGACATCGCCCGGAACCGTTCGATCGAAGAGGCCGAGATCGCGGCGCGCGAGGCCGTCGAGGCTTCACGCATCGCTCAGGAAAAGAAGATCGCCGTCGATCGGATTGTCGCCGAGGAAGAAACCCGAAACCGCGAGATCGGCCGCATCAAGGCCACCGAAGCCGCCGAAATTGCCGCCCGCGAAGCGACCGAAGCCGCGCGCATCGCGCTGGACCAGAAGCTTGCCGCCGATCGCATTGCTGCCGATCGCGAAACCCGGGGCCTCGAGATCGCCCGCAATGAGGTAATCGAGTCCGCCGAAATCACCTCGCGCCAGATCGTCGAAACGGTCCGCATCGTCGAGGACCGCAAGCTCGCCGCGGAAAGAATTTCCCGCGACGAAGAGGTGCGTTCGCTCGAAATCGCCCGCAACCGGGCGGTCGACACCGCCGAAATCGCCGCACGCGAAACGGTCGAGGCAAGCCGCATTGCGCAGGAGAAGCGGCTCGCCGCCGAGCGCATCGCTGCCGACCAGGAGACGCGGGCACGCGATATCGCTCGCGAGGAAGCGATCGAGGACGCCGAGATCAGGCGGCGCGAAGCGGTCGAGACCACGCGCATCGCCACCGAGCTGGCGCTCGAGCGCGAGCGGATCGACTCGTCGCGGACGCGCGACGTGCTCGACGTCGAGCGGCGCAAGGTCGTTGAGATCGCCGAGCAGGAACGCTCGATCGAGATCGCGACCAAGCTGGTCGAACGGACCGACGCGGATCGCCGCGTGAAAGAGGCCGATATCGTTTCGGCGCAGCACGTCGGTCGCACCGACGTGGTGCGCGAGCAGGCCCTCGACATCGCCCGGCTCGAACGCCGCCGCGCGGTCGAGCAGTTCGAAGTTGCGCGCACCCAGGCCCTGCAGGAAGCCGAGATCGCCGCCCGCGAAGAAGTCGAGCGGGCCCGCATCGCTTCCGAACGCGGCATCGACGAAGCGCGCATTCTGCGCGATCGCGAGCTGCGTCAGCTCGAGATCGCCCGCGAAACCGCGGTTGAGAATGCGCGCATGGAAAGCGCCATCGAAATCCACCTCAAATCCCGCGAGCAATCGGCAGCGCAGGCCGACGCCGAAACGGCCCGCGCCCAGGCGGTCGAGGCCGAGGAGCGGGTCAAGACCGTTCGCGAAGCCGAAGCCGCCCGCCGCCGGCGTCAGGTCGAGGTGCTGATCGCAGAGAAGGAAGCCGACGAAGTGCGGATCGCCGCAGCGGCCGAGCAAGTGCGCGCCACGGTCGAAGCCGAAGCGCAGCGGCTCCTCAACGAAGCCGAGAACGTCCTGTCGGAGCCCGCTCGCGCTTCGCTGTTCCGGCGCCGGCTGCTGGAGCGCATCGAGGGCATCGTGCGCGAGAGCGTCAAGCCGATGGAGAAGATCGAGGGCATCCGCATTCTGCAAGTCGACGGCCTCAATGGCGGCGGTGGCGGTGGCAACCGCAGCCCCAGCGACGAAGTCATCGAATCGGCGTTGCGCTACCGCGTCCAGGCGCCGCTGATCGACCAGATCTTGTCCGAGATCGGTATCGAAGGCGGTAGCATTGCCCGCATGCCCGGCCTCATTCGCGAGGCGCGTGATATGCAAGGCATCCGCAAGGAAACCGCACCGCGGAAGCCCCCCGAAGGCGGCGGTGGCGGCGGCGGTGGATCGTCGGGCCAAAGCTGACGGCAATTCATAGATAAAGGAAGGAGGGAAGAAGGCACATGGCCCGCGTCTACGTCTCGAGTGTCATCAACGGCCGGTCCGACCGCGTTTGGGCGCGGGTGCGCGATTTCAACGGCCTGCCCTCCTGGCATCCCGGCATCGCCGAAAGCCGCATCGAAAACGGCGAGCCGTCGGACAAGGTCGGCTGCGTCCGCGATTTCCGGCTGCGCAACGGCGACCGGATTCGCGAAAAGCTGCTCGGCTTGTCCGACTTCGACCTGTTCTGTACCTACTCGATTCTCGAATCGCCGATGGGGGTCGAGAACTACGTCGCCACGCTGCGGCTGACGCCGGTCACCGACGGCGAGCGCACCTTCGCCGAGTGGACGGCGGAATTCGATTGCCCGCCGGAACGCGAGGCCGAGCTGGTCACCAACATCGGCGGCGGCGTTTTTCAGGGCGGGTTCGATGCGCTGAAGCGGCAGTTCGGAGGATGAGCGTGTGATCCGCATCGTCCGCTCAACGATCATCGATGCGCCGTGCGATCGCGTCTGGGCGTTCTTGCGCGATTTCAACGGTCATGATCGCTGGCATCCCGCCGTCGGCAAGAGCGCCATCGAGCGCAACCAGAGCTCCGACAAAGTCGGCTGCGTGCGGCATTTCTTCTTGCGCGACGGCTCGGAATTGCGCGAACGCCTGCTCACCTTGTCCGATCTCGAACAGACATTCAGCTATTGTTTGATCGATACCCCGGTTCCACTTTTCAACTATGTCGCCCATGTTCGTCTCGCTCCCGTCACCGACGGTGACCGGACTTTTTGGGACTGGCGTTGCACATTCACCACCCGCCGGGGGCAAGAAGAAGAAATGCGGCGCATGGTCAGCGAGGACATTTATGAAGCCGGCTTCGCCGCCGTGCGTGCGCACGTCACTGGAGTCTCGGCAACGGAGGGCCACGCGTGACGATTAACGTCAAAACCTTCCCGCGATTGGCGGATGCAGCGAGTGCACTTTCGCAGGAGCGCGGCGCCCGCTTTCTTGCCGGCGGCACGCTTGTGATGCGCGCGGTGAATGAAGCGGATCCGACGATCGAGACGATCGTGCGCTCGACCGACCCGAGCTTTGTCAATATCTCCGTCTCGTCGGGTCGCGTGGAACTCGGCGCCGGCGTCACCATGGCCGCGATCCTCGCCGAGCGCGAGCTTTCGTTCCTGCATCCGGTCGCACGCGCCGTCGGCGGACCCGCGGTCCGCGAAGCCGCGACCGTGGGCGGCAACTTGTTTGCGCCTTCCCCGTACGGCGACTTTGCAGCATCTTTGCTCGCGCTCGACGCCACGGTCATGCTCGCCGGCGGTGTCGGCCAGCGCGAATTGCCGCTGGACGAGTTTCTCAACCGCCGCGACCGCGGTGCGGTGCTTGTCTCCAGCGTCGCCTTCAAGCGCCCGGCGTCTGACGCATTCCGCTTCGTCAAGATCACGCGCGTTCATCCCAAGGGCATTTCGGTGCTGTCGATCTCGGCGCAGTTGCCGACCGCTAGCGGCCGTGTCAGCGGCGCGCGGATCGCTTACGGCGCAATGGGTCCCGCCCCCGTGCGCGCCAAGGCGGCCGAACGCGCGCTCGAAGGCCGCACCCTCGACACCGCCGGTATCGCGCCGGCCCTCACCGTCGCACACGACGGCACCGCGCCGCACGACGACGCCATCGCCAGCGCCTGGTGGCGGCGCGAGATCCTTCCGATCCATCTGCGCCGGCTGTTGCTCGGCGAGTACAACACGAGGCATTCGTGAAGACCCCGATACAATTCCGTCTCAACGGCGAGGACGTCGCCACCTTTGTCGAAGGTGGCGCCAATCTGCTCGACACTTTGCGCGAGTCCGTCGGCGACCTGTCGGTCAAAGGCGGCTGCTGGCAGGGCACCTGCGGCACTTGCACCGTGCTGATCGACGGCGCGCCGCGCCTGTCCTGCGTGACGCTCGCCGAAACCTGCGCCGGACATTCGATCGAAACCGTCGCCGGGCTCCGCCGCGGCGCCGAGCTGCATCCGCTGCAAAGCGCCTTCATGGAACGCTTCGCCGCCCAATGCGGCTATTGCACGCCGGGCATGCTGATGGCGGCCAAGGCGCTGCTCGACAAAAATCCGAACCCGACGCGTGAAAACGTCGTCGACGCCATCTGCGGCAATATCTGCCGCTGCACCGGCTACGAGCCGATCATCAATGCAGTGCTCGATGCCGCGCGCAGCGACAGCCGCCGCCGCGCCTGAAGGAAAACGCCATGCTGGAATTCCGCAAAGACATCTTCGCCGACGAGCGCGACGATAACCTGAAAGAGGTCGGCCAGCCGACCCAGCGGCAGGACATGCTCGGGCATGTCACTGGCACGTCTCCCTATTACGACGACCACCGGTTTGCCAACCTGCTGCATCTGAAAATCCTGCGTAGCCCGCACGCGCATGCGCGCATCCGTTCGATCGACGATACCGCGGCGGCGCGCGCCCCCGGCGTCAAGCGAATCATTCGCGCCGGAGATGTGCCGGTCAATCTCAACACGCTCTTGAGCCTGATCCAGTTCGGCAAGGACGATGAGCCTTCGCTGGCGACCGACGTGGTGCGCTACAAGGGCGAACCGATCCTCGGCGTTATCGCGACCAGCGAGCGCGCAGCGCTGGAAGCGATGGCGCTGGTGCGTGTGTCCTACGATCAGCTGCCAGCGGTGTTCGATGTCGAGGAAGCGATGAAGCCGGGCGCGCCGTCGGTCAACGCCGCTTATCCGAAGAACACCTTCGAATATTACAACAAGTACGATCATCAGAAGCTGCGTTATGGCGATGCCGACGCGGCGCTTGCGCAGGCCGATATCGTGCTCGACGAGCGCTACCAGATGTCGCCGATCGAGCATGCGCCGACCGAGACCAACGGCTCGATCGCGGTGCCGGACACCAACGGCCGCTTTATCGTCTATACTTCGACCCAGGCGCTGTTCTTCTCGCTGGATACTTCCGCGAAGATCAACGCGATGCCGTCCAACCAATTGCATTTTATTGGCGGCACCGTCGGCGGCGGCTTTGGCGGCAAGGTTGATACCTTGACCGAACCGCTCGCCATCCTGGCGGCGCGGCTCACCGGCTCGCCGGTGCGCTATCGGTTGAGCCGGCACGAGGAGATGCAGTTCGGCTCGCCGCGCGGCGGCGAACGCATCTTCGTCAAGGACGGCATCATGCGGGACGGGCGCATCGTCGCCCGCACGGTGCGCGCTTATTTCGACAGCGGCGCCTACACGCGGCTGTCGAGCTACGCGGTGGTCAAGTGCGCGGCGCACATCCCCGGGCCGTACACCATCCCCAATGTGTCCGCCGACGTGTACTGCGTGTTCACCAATCGTACGCCGGCGACCGCCATGCGCGGCTTCGGCGTGACCGCGCTCGATTTCGCGCTGGAATGCCAGATGGACAAGGGCGCCACCGCCGTCGGCATGGACCCGCTGGAATTCCGCATGCTCAACGCCTACCGCGACGGCGACATGAAGGCGCATCGGCGCGAGGCCAAAAACTGCGCCTTGATTGAATGCGCCCAGGTCGCCGCGGAAAAAGCCAACTGGCCGTTGCGTGACGAATTCCGCCGGATGTCGTCGCGACAAGGCGGCGGTGCGGCCCGCGCCGGCGCGGCTGCGGACCGTTCGCGGGCGCCGGCGCCCGCCGCGCCATCACGCGCGCCGGTGAGCACACCACAGCGTGTGTCGTACGAACGGCCCACGCCGGCCGCGCCACCGCCGCGCCCCGCACCTCCGGCCCCGCCGCCGCGAAGCGCGCCGCCACCACCGCCGGCCGCATCACCAGCCGGATCGACTCACGGCGCGCCGCGCTTTTCTTCAGTCTTCGGCACCAGGAGACGCTGATCATGGCGAAGCATCGCGGTCGCGGCGTCGCGACCATCAATTATCCGATCGGCATGAACCTCGGCGGCGATCCGAGCCAGGCTCTGGTCCATTCCAATCCGACCGGCAAGTTCACCGTCGCCCTGTCCTCGATCGATCTTGGCCAGGGGATGAAATCGGTGACGCGGCAAATCTGCGCCGAAACCCTCGGCGTCCCTGTCGAGGACGTCTATGTCGACACCGCCGATTCCGACACCGGCCCGCATTGCATGGGCTCGTTCGCATCGCGCGGCACGCACCGCGTCGGCAACGCGGTAATGGTGGCGGCGCGCGAAGCCCGCGCGGTGATGATGGAAGCCGCCGCCGAAGAGCTTGAAGTCGATCCCGGCGATCTTGAGACCGACGGCAAAGGCTCGATCCGGGTCAAGGGCGCGCCGCACCGCTCGATCTCGGTCCGCGACGTCGCCATCGCCGCGCAATTCCGTCAGGGCAAGACCATTTCCGGCCGCGGCATCTTTCTGGTGCCGCTGTCCGACGTCGATCCTGAAACCGGCGAGATGTCGCCGGCCACGTGTTACGCCCACGCCTGCCTGATCGCCGAGGTCGAAGTCGACGACGAGACCGGCGATGTCACCGTGCTGAAAATGACCAGCGCTTATGAGATCGGCCGCGCCATCAACCCGAAGCTTGTCGAGCAACAGCTGGTCGGCGGCTCGTGGATGGGCATGAGCCACGCCCTCTACGAGACACCGGAGCCCTACTATCCCGACATTCGCGAGGGTCCGCGCGACTTCAACGAATATCTGATGCCCGGGCCCGGCGACATTTGCCCGCATGACATTTTGGTGCTGGAGCGCCCTGCTCCCGACGGACCGTTCGGCGCCAAGGGGCCGGGCGAGATGTGCGCCAATCCGGTGCTGCCGGCCGTAGCCAACGCGGTCTTCAACGCCGTCGGCGTGCGCATCGACGACTTGCCGATCACGCCGGAAAAGATCCTGCGCGCCTTGAAAGCCCGCAGCGGCGCGGCACCATCGGCTCGCGCCCGGTAAGTCTAAATGGCGGTGCGTCATACCATCGTCGGCATCGGCAGTCCGCGCGAGCTCGAGGAGGCGTTGCGCGCCGCCTACTATTTGGCTGATGACGAGCTTTCGACCGCCGCCTATCTGGCGCTGGCGCTCGGCAAGCCGCTGTTGCTCGAAGGCGCGCCAGGCGTGGGCAAAACCGAAGCCGCCAAGGCGATTGCCGGCGTGCTCGGCCGCGCGCTGTTGCGGCTGCAATGCTACGAAGGCATCGATGCGTCCGCAGCGCTCTATGAATGGAATTTTCCGCGCCAGATGCTGGCGTTGCGGCGGCAGAGCGAGGGGGCCGGCGATGTCGACATCTATGGCGACGAGTTCTTGATCGAGCGGCCGATGCTCGCCTGCCTGCGCCGCCCGCAGGAGACCGTCCTGTTGATCGACGAAATCGACCGCTCCGATCACGAGTTCGAGGCCTTCCTGCTCGAATTCCTGTCCGACTTTCAGATTTCGATACCGGAGCGCGGCGCTATCCGCGCCTACGAGCGGCCGGTGGTGATCCTGACCTCCAACCGCACCCGCGAATTGCATGAAGCGCTGCGCCGTCGCTGTGTTTATCACTGGATCGAATATCCGACGCCGGAGCGCGAAATGCGCATCATCATGATGCGCGCGTCCGGGGTCGGCGAGCGCGCCGCGCGCGCCGTCGTCGCCGCCGTCGGCCGATTACGGCGCGAACCTTTGGCCAAGCTTCCCGGCATCGCCGAAGCGGTTGAATGGGCGGAAGCGGCGACGCTCCTCAACGAGCAGGGCGCGCGCTGGCCCGACGCCTTTCGCCGCTCGCTCGGCGTCGTCCTCAAGGACGAGGACGATCTCGTCCACATCGCGCCGAAGATCGACGCCATTCTCGCCGAGGCGCAGGCATGATCGATACCACGCCTCCGATCGCCCACTTTCTCGGCTTCACGGCACTGCTGCGGCGCGCGGGCTTTGCCGTCGCGCCCGAGCAGACGATTGCCTGGCTCGCCGCGATCGAGCTTCTTGGGCCGAACGAGATCGACGACATCCGCCGCGCCGCCCGCGCGACGATCGGACCGCCGCCGGAGCGCTTTGCCGAATTTGACGCGCTGTTCGATGCGCACTTTCTCGGCTCAATCGTTCCCGGATTGGAAGGCGAGCCGAGCGACGAAGAGCCACTGCACGCCGCCGAAGATTCCTCGGTCGGGCCCGAGCCGCTGTTCGGCGACGAGACCCGCGAATCCGGCGCGCAGGCAACCACCGCCGAAAGACTTTCGGCGCGGCGCTTTGCGCTTGGCAGCGATGTCGAAATCCTGCGCCGCTTCGCCCGCGCGCTGCCGGCGCGCCTGCCGCGGCGGCGCGGCTATCGCTGGCGTTCGGCGCGGGGCGGACCCGGCACCGACGCACGCAAGATGTTCCGCGACGCCATGCGCCACGCCGGCGAGTTTGTCCGCCTGCGCCAGCGTCAGCGGCGGCTGCGGCAACGCCGCATCGTTGTGCTGATCGATGTCTCGGGCTCGATGAAAGAGCGGACGCAGGCGCATCTCGCCTTTGCCCATGCGCTGGTGCGCGCCGCCGACTCGGTCGAGGTCTTCACCATCGGCACGCGGCTGACGCGTATCAGCCGGCCGCTGCGCTTGCGCAACCGCGATCAGGCACTCGCCACCGCCTCGCTCCTGGTCGCCGACTGGGACGGCGGCACGCGGATCGGCGACGCGCTCAATGCTTTTCTGTCGATCCCCCGCTTTGCCGCGCTGGCGCGCGGCGCGGCACTCGTTGTCCTCTCGGACGGGCTCGAGCGTGGCGATCCGACGGCGATGGCGGACGCGGTCGCGCGTTTTGCACGGCTGTGCTGGCGGATCATCTGGCTCACGCCGCTCGCCGCCGATCCGGCGTTTGAGGCGCGCACTGCCGGCCTTGTCGCGGCGCGGCCTTATCTCGACCGGCTGGCCGACGGCTCGTCGATCGAGGGCATCTGCGCCAACGTCCTCGACATGGCCAATGAGAAAGCGGCATGACCAACATTATCGACGCGCACCACCACATCTGGCGCCGCCGCGATCTGCCGTGGCTCGACGGACCGATGCAGCCGCGCATCTTCGGACCGTACGAACCGATCCGCCGCGACTATCTGATCGATGAATATCTCGCCGATCTTGCCGGCACCGGCGTTACGCAGTCGGTCTACGTACAGTGCAATTGGGCGAAGGATCGCTTCGAGGATGAAGTCGCCTATGTGCAGCGCACCGCCGACAAAACCGGCTTTCCGCAAGCCATCGTCGGCTATGCCGACTTTCTGACGAACGACGTGCGGCCGCAGCTCGACCGCCTGACCAAATATCCCGGCATGCGTGGCCTGCGCATGCAGCTGCAATGGCACCAGAACCCGCAATATCAGTTCGCCTCAGGCCCCGATCTGGCGCGCGATCCGATTTTGCAGAAAAACGTCGCGCGGCTTGCCGACTATGGCTGGACATTCGATCTCCAGGTGTTCGCCGACCAGATGGCAGGCGCCGTCGAACTTGCCGCGAGCGCGCCCAAGGTGACGTTCATCCTCCAGCATGCCGGCATGCTGGAGGACCTTTCGCCCGAAGGCTGGGCGCGGTGGCGCAACGGCATGCGGCTGCTGGCGGCGCAGCCGAATATTGTTTCCAAGCTCTCGGCGCTCGGCACCTTCATCCACAAGAACGATCCGGCGCATATCGCCGCGATCGTGCACGAGACCGTCGATATTTTCGGCCCGGAGCGTTGCCTGTTCGGCTCGAATTTCCCGGTCGAGAAGCTATGGACCGGTTATGCCGATCTGATCGCGGCATACCGAAAAGCGATCGAGCCGCTCGGCGACAAAGTCGCGCGCGCGGCGTTCCGCGACACCGCGGCAAGCGTTTATCGGCTCAATTGATTCGGAGCGTTCGACTCCGGACGGGGAGGAAAGTATGGCGTTGGAGATCAAAGTCCTTGATTACGGGGACATTGAACTTGAATCGAGCTTCCTGGTGCTCGGGCGCGATTGCGGCCGCGTGCGCCGGGTGCCGGTGTTCGGTTTTCTCGTGCTCGGCGGCACTTGGCCGGTCTTGATCGACACCGGCTATCGCTCCAACCAGATCATGGAAACGCTCGGCATGCGCGGGCTGCAATCGCACGAGAACATGATCGAGAACCAGCTCAAGAAACACGGGCTCCGGCTCGGCGACGTGCGCTATGTCCTGCACACCCACCTGCATATCGATCATGCGGGCAAGGACGACCTCTTCCCCATGAATACCGTGGTCGTGCTCAACCGCCGCGAGCTCGAATATTCAGTGTCCGGCCTCATGCATCCGCAATATCCGGCCGTCGACATCAAGCATTTGATCGACCGCCTGCACACCAAGGGCGCCTTGCGCTTTCTCGATCTGGAAATTTCCGGCCCGGTCGAATTGATGCCGGGCGTGATCTGCGAGGCCGCCGGCGGGCACACCGAAGGCTCGATGAACATCATCGTCAAGACCAATGAAGGCGACGCCACTATCTGCGGCGACGTGATCTACGATATCAACGATCAGATCATCGAACCCTTTCACGAGATCAGCGATATGGAGCCGCGGGTCACCGGCAATCACGGCACCACCAAGCGCCAGGAAAAAGGGGCGATCAAAAAGGTCGTCGGCCGCTCGCGCTTCGTGCTGCCGATTCACGATCGTCCGGCGATGATCGAAGCCGGGCAGGTCGTCGGCCGACTGCAGGATTCGGTTCCCGGCCCGATCGTGCAGTCGCTGCCGCGCCGCAACTGGTTCCCGGCATAACAACAGGAGCGACCGATGAGCCACACTGCGCTCCGCCGCGAATTTTCCGACCTGATCGAGCTTGACGCCGCCGTCGACCGGCTGGCCGGCGGCTTCACCTTCACCGAGGGCCCGGTCTGGAACCCACGCGATCAGTATCTGCTGTTTTCCGACATGCCGGCCGACGTGCGCCGACGCTGGGACGAACGCGGCGGCGTCCGCGAGGTCATGAAACCGTCCAACAAATGCAACGGCATGACCTACGACGCCAATCTCGGGCTGATCGTCTGCGAGCACGCCACATCGAGCCTGATCCGCGAGCGCGACGGCCGACGCGAAGTTCTGGCCTCGCACTTCGAAGGCAAGGAGTTCAATAGCCCGAACGACGTCTGCGTACGTTCCGACGGCTCGATCTATTTTTCCGATCCGTGGTACGGCCGCATGCCGGTCTATGGCGTCGAGCGGCCGCGGCAGCAGGGCTTTCAGGGCGTCTATCGCGCGCCGGCCGGCGGCGGCGAGCCGCAGCTCCTGGTCGATCGCCACCTGTTCGAGCAGCCCAACGGGCTTTGCTTCTCGCCCGACGAGAAGATCCTCTATGTCAACGACACGGTGCGCTGCCTGATCCGGGCGTTCGACGTCAATGCCGACGGCACGCTCGGCCCTGACCGCATTTTCGCGTCCGGCATCCGCTCCGAGCTCGAGCCCGGCGTGCCCGACGGCATGAAGTGCGACAGCGCCGGCAATATCTGGGTCACTGCGCCGGGCGGCGTTTGGGTCTACGGACGCAACAGCGCGCTCCTCGGCAAAGTCCGCGTGCCCGAGCCGGTCGCCAATCTGCATTGGGGCCGCTCGGACTGGCGCACATTGTTCATGACCGCGACGCATTCGCTGTACGCCGTGCGCACCAAGATCGGGCCGCACACCGAGCCGTTCATGCGTCCGGGCGCGGGCGCGTCAGCCGGCGCTTCGGCGAGTGCTTCGCATTCTTCGCCGCCGCCAGCTGCCGAGCGCGGCAGCGCCAGCGCAGGTACCAAACCGGGCCTGATGCTCGATCCGTCGCGCTGCGCGCTGATCATCCAGGACATGCAGAACGACGTGATGATGGAAGGCGGCGCGTTCGCCTCGTCCGGCTCGCCGCAGCATGCGCGCGAGCAGAATGTCGTCGAGAATATCCGCCGGCTGGCGGAAATCTGCCGTTCGCGCGGCGTCATGGTCATCCATGTCTGGTTCGTGGTCGAGCCGGGCGCGCCCGGCTTCACGCTGAACGCGCCGTTGTTCGAAGGCCTGGTCGACGCCAAGGCGATGGTGCGCGGCACCTGGGGCGCAGCGCCGGTCGCCGGCCTCGAGCCGCAGCCGGGCGACATCGTGGTCGAGAAAATCCGCATGAGCGCCTTCGAAGGTTCCAAGCTCGAAACCGTGCTGCGCGCTGGCGCCCGCGACACCATCATCGACACCGGCGCGTGGACCAATATGTCGATCGAGCACACCGCACGCACCGGCGCCGACAAAGGCTACTTCATCATCGTGCCCGAGGACTGCTGCTCGACCATGAATGCCGACTGGCATCGCGCCTCGGTGCAATACGCCATGCAGAACGTCGCCGCGGTGACCAAATCCAGCGAGGTCATCGCCGCGCTGGGGTAGTTGCCCGTCACCCTGAGCCGCCCAAGACCCTCTCCTGCGCGCTGCGCGCGCTTTCCTCCCCCGCAAGCGGGGGAGGGCGGCGAGCAGAGCTCGCCGGGAGAGGGTCGGCCGGTCGCGCCCAATGATTCCCTCAATTCGGCAGCTGCAACCCCTCGCTCGCAAACGCGCGCTGCACCGCCGGGCGCCGCGCCAGGCGGCGCGCGTGCGCGGTCCATTGCGGAAAGTCGTGTGCCATGTCGTAGCCAAGGAGCGGGCTTCTCCCCCATAGCCAATAAACCATGAGATACGGATCAGCGACGCTATAGCGCTCGCCGATCGCCCAGGGCCCCTGCCCGATCCGTTTCTCGACCGTCTCCCACAGCGCGCGGCAAGTTTTCCGTCCGGTCGCGGCGACGTCCTCGACCGCGCGCGGATCGGAAGCGTAACGCGCCGCGCGGCGCACATAGCCCGCGCTGACATGCACCGTCGACGAAATCCAGCCGAGCCACTCGGCGCAACGCGCCTCCTCGCGCGGATCCCACGGCCACAAGCCAGCGGCCGGGTACCGCGCCGCGATGTAGCGCAGGATCGCCGGCGCCTCGGTCAAGGCCCAGTCGCCATCGGCGAGCACCGGCACCCGCGCCTTCGGATTGACGGCGAGAAACTCGGCGCTGTTCTGTTGGCCGGCGGCGAGATCGACGCGCGACAGCTCGTAGCGGTCGCCGGTTTCTTCCAGCACAATGTGCGGCGCCAGCGAGCACGCGCCCGGTGTGTAATAGAGTTTCATCATTCCTGTTCTAG